>CAXXGO010000001.1:0-2168828 GCA_963666835.2 Phycisphaerae bacterium
AACTCCGGGGGGCCGCTCCTGGATAGCTCCGGCCGCCTCATCGGGGTTAATACTCAGATTGCCAGCCCGTCGGGGGCCAGCGCCGGTATCGGCTTTGCGGTTCCGATCGACATCGTGAGTGAGGTCGTCCCGGATTTAATCAGGTACGGGCGGGTGATCCGGCCTGCCCTGGGTGTTGTCCTGTTTCAGGACTGGCAGACCCGCCGACTCCGTCTCCGCGGCCCGCTGATCGACGAAGTGGCCGACGGCAGCGGGGCCGCCAAAGCCGGTCTGCGCGGAACACGGCTTGATGGTCGGGGTCGAATCCTCCGTATGGGGGACGTCATCGTGAAAGTGGGCGATGCAAACGTTCAGACCTCGATCGACCTGAGAGATGCGTTGGACCTGTACAAGGCCGGGGACGCCGTTCCGGTCACGTTCATTCGAGACGAGCGGATGCACACGGTCGACGTAACCCTGCAATCGCTGCGCTAACCTCGTGCTCGTTATGGGAAACAGGAGCAGCGCGTACGCTCGCTGAGTTTCGGAATCGGGACGTCTTCACAGCCGCAGGGTGGTATGGGGCGGGCGTCGGCGGATGTGTCCTGATCGGGGCGCTATCGGGAAATCCTCGATAGTTACTGAAAGCGATTTCAGGGTTATCGTCACATCCGGAAGGTTCGCTTTCCGATCGTCCTATATTGCGACTCTGTGCAAGATGTGGAAGCTGCCGATCGGTTGCTTGCAAGATGTTGTATTACCCTGTGAGTTTCTCGGACGGTGGGTTCATTTTCCCTCAAGATCGGAAAACGGCTCTGACGATACTACAAACGGCGGCGATGCCGTCCGGGGGTTGGCCGATGGATCGGGCTCTTCGTTGTGGTGACACCCCTGATTCCTCACTGGCAATTCATGGATGAATGCCTGAGCGGGGCAGTGGGCGAAGGTGGTGGACTCCGGAAGGAGAGTCTATCGGCGCCGGTTGTGGCGGTGCGCGCCGATAATCGACTGCCTGGCCTGTAAAGGACGATCAGCCAAGGCGGGTCGCTCAAGGACGTGGCGCAATGAGTGAGATTACCAATATTGGCAGCTTGTATGCCTTGCCTCCCCTAAGCCGGGAATCGTCGGCTTCGACGATTTATCGGCCTCAGACATCTACGCCGACGGTGGATACCGTCGAGTTCTCCAGGAGGGGGACCGACCTCGCCAAGGCCATGGAAGAGTCGAGCATGCGGATTGCGCGAACCAGGGCCATCCGCGAGCAGATTCAAAACGGCACATTCGAGACTCCCGAACGTATCAATGGCACGGTAGATCGCCTGCTCGACATCATTGTCTAGCTGACCCGGGGTGGCACTCTGCTGCTTCGCCGCCTCGTTTGCCCCGGGCTAAGTCGTTGATCGCTTTCGGTGCACGTTTGGCCTCTCTTGGCGTGTCGACAAAAGACCCGCCGCCGTGACGCGTGATGCAGCGCTCCGTGGCAGGTCTCGTTCCTCGACCGTGCCCTACACTCGCCCGCGCTGCCCTGCAGACCCGGGGCGAGTGGCTCAGGTCCTGTGCGATTCAGCAGCGGCAGAGCAGGTGATTCACCTGCCTTCAATCCTGTATTCGGCGAGCACGGTGAGTAATCCACCGTTTGCGTCATTTCGGCGATTACGGATGATGATCGCCATGAATCCTGAGTCTGCGCCGCCCGTCATCGACCGACGTCGTCGCTTGGCGACCGTTGCCGTTCTGCTGGTGATTATCACCGCTTTCGGGGCCTATTTGCGATTCGCCGGGTTGGGGGTGCGATCCCTGTGGCATGATGAGTTCTGCACCTGGCATGTATCGCAAATGCCTTTAGGGGAGAGCCTACGTTGGGCTCCGGAGATCATCCCGCCGCTTTACCAATTCAGCGTGCGGCTTGTGACCAACGACGCCCATCCGTCGGAATGGGTCTTGCGATTCCCGGCCGCGGTTTGCGGGGTTTTGACGATCCTCGCGGCCGGGTGGCTCGGGCGGCAGGCGGGCGGCTGGTCGATTGGGCTTTCCCTGGCGGCACTGGTGGCCTGCTGCCCGTCTCAGATCGAATACAGTCAGGAGGCACGCTCGTACACGATGCTCATGTTGGGCACGGTATTGTCCGTGGTGCTTTGGCGTCGCGTCGTGGAGGGCGGGCGGTGGAAGTACATAGCGGCCTATTCCGTCGCTACCGCGGCGACCTTGCACGCGCATTATCTGTGCGGCTTGACGATCATCGCCGAGATTCTCTGGGCGGTGTTCTGGTGGCTGCGGCACCGGACCCGAGCCGGTCGACCGCTTCTCGCGCTGAGCTTCGCCGGGCTGCTTTGCGTGCCGCTATTGATCCAACGCCTCTCCGCCCGCAATGTGATCCACGGGCTGACTTGGGTGGATCCGGCGACTTTTCGGCGGACGTTTGCCGTGCTGACGGACCTGACCTTCGGGGTCGAGTGGCTGGTTGTCTTGGCCGCGTCCTTGGTGCTCGCGGGGTTTACTCGGCGCATCTCGCGGCGCTATGGCGGCGACCGGGGTGGGCTGTCACGGAACGAGCGCAGCACGCTACTTCTGCTTGGCCTGTGGCTGGGCGTGGCCTGGCTCGGATTGGTGGTGATTTCGTGGCTGGGGCAACCGGCGTTGGTCGAGCGATATGCTCTGCCGGCCGCGGCTCCGGCGTTACTCATCCCCCTGCTTGTGGCACGATATTGGCACAAATATGCCCCGCCGATCGTTGCGCTGTTGATTATAGTGGCCGCGGCTCCTGAATGGGTATTGCAGGCCACCGAGTACGAATCGGGGTTCCGCGAACTGTCCGCCTATCTGCGAGAGAATGCGGACCCGGTGGACGAGCTGACCGTGCTGGCCGCCGACGGCACGGTCGACCCCCGTTGGACCGAGACCGAGCGGCTGGCCTTTGCGTACTATCCGCCGGACGATCGTACGATTCACGTGGTCCGCTTCGATCCGGCGACCCCGCCGGAGCCGGGCAGTGTGCTGTTCGACCCCCGGCCGCTGAATCTGGTGGTCTTTCGCGGTGATCCTCGCGCCACACTCACCGCGGCCGGGCGCGAGATTCAGCCGATCCAGTTCGAAGGGGACGAGTACACTCGGCTGCCCTTTGCCGCCTACCGGCTGATCCGGGTGGCAGGTTTGGGGGGATCATAGGCAGTCTTCGCGCGATAGGCGTTTTTGCGGCAGGTCTCGTACCTCGACCGTGCCCTACGAGGTCTTCGCACGACGCGCGCCATTGTGGCAGGTCTCGTACCTCGACCGTGCCCTACAGGAGTGACAACAGGGTGTCATGGGTCAACTTGTTGACCCGTGGAGCTTGGCGCGCCGCGGGCCTCCATGGCACCCGGCAGGTGTAGGGCATGGTCGAGGAACGAGACCTGCCGTAGTCCTCGCGCGACGTGCGGCTTCTGTGGCAGGTCTCGTGCCTCGACCGTGCCCTACGAGGTCCTCGCGCGATGTGCAGCTTCTGTGGCAGGTCTCGTACCTCGACCGTGACCAACGAGGTCTTCGCACGATGTGCAGCTTCTGTGGCAGGTCTCGTGCCTCGACCGTGCCCTACGAGGTCCGGGCGCGCCGCTCGCCATTGTGGCAGGTCTCGTGCCTCGACCGTGACCAACGAGGTCTTCGCACGACGCGCGGCCTTGATGGCAGGTCTCGTGCGTCGACCGTGCCCAACAGGGGTGCCACCTGGGTGTCATGGGGCAACTTGTTGAACCGTGACGCGTCAGGGACATAGGGCGGGTCGCTTACGCTCGCCGTCTGATGGCAGATCTCGTGCCTCGACCATGCCCTACAGGTGATGCCACCCCTCTCGGCAGGTCTCGTTCCTCGACCTGCCCTACAAGTGGGCCACGCATTACGAGGTCCTGCGGGTCGAGAAAGCCAGTTTGCTTAGGGTCATTAGCAGAAGGGTTAGTACGACCAAGCCCCAGGTTGAGACGGTGGGGATGTACTGGGTGCAGTCCGGGATCCCGTTGTTGTCGTGGTCGTAGCGGTCGTCCAGACCTTCGCATTGGTCGATGCAGTCCGGAAAGGTATCTTGGTCGGCATCGTTGTCACTCACTCCGCAGCCGCAGATCCCCGGTTCGATCTTCTCCGGGTCGTTCTTGCAGGCGTCGAGGCAATCCATGGTGCCGTCGTTGTCAGAGTCAATATCCGGGCTGCTGCATCCGCATACGCCCGGTTCGAGCTTGTCACCGTTGTCGGGGCACCCATCACCGCAGCTCCCGTCCAGGCCGTCGCCGTCGGCATCGCCTTCGCACGCGGTCAGTTCACCCTGCGGGATGCCGCCAGCCGTCGTGCAGTCTTCTGCCGGGAGGTTTGTGCAGCTACCGTCCGCCTGGCAGCAGGCCTCCACGGCTCCGTAGGTGTATTGCACCACATTGACGGCGGCGCCGTCGTCAAAGGTAAACGTCGTGGTCTCGCCCGTCGTCAGGGCACGGTCCAGGACGACCTGCACGGTATCGACGTCGTATTCCTCCAGCCGCAGCACTTGGGTGACCACGGGCACGGGACCGCCGGTAGCCTCTACCGTTATTTCGTCGACATTCACGCTATTGGCCGAATCGAAGGTTATGCTGAACCGATCGAGGCCTGGGTACGAGGCGGTGTCGATTTGCCCGGCGGGTGGATCGGTTGCGATGATCTGCTCCCCGTGAGAAACGGTCCCGCACCGTATCGCATCCCACTCATGGGTCTTGTCAGTCGTGCAATCCGCGCAGGAGTTCTTCGCGGCGAACTGTACATAGGCTCTGTTCGTCACTTGATGTTGGGAGCCGGTGACAAAGACAGTACCATCGACCGAGAAACGGTAGTCGACCCCGTCGAGGCTCTCAAACCGATATGTGTGGAACTTGTTGATGTCGAGGCCCGTAATCCACCCGCTCCCCGGCGAAAAGGCCGAATCCCCGTACATGTATATCCAATCCACTATCTCACCGTAGGTGACGGCTAGTGTCGCATCGCATGTCCACCAAATCGTCCCGACCGCAACATTGGAGCGGAAGCGTCCCTCGACCCAGAGGCTCGGAGGCTGCTCCTCGCCAAACTCGGTGATGTCGCGGTGATAGATGGCGCGCCCGCCACAATCGGACCATTGGTAGATGAAATGGCCGTCCTCCACCCGTTCGGTGCACGGACTCTCACATGCGTGGGCAACGTGCCAACCCTCGGCCGGGTCGGTTGGCATGACATCGCCCTCGTAGCGGTACAGGACGTCGTCGGCGAGAACGGAAACGGGTGAAACCGCAAGAAGAACAACCAATAACGACAGTTGCCTGGGCATGACCTACCTCCCTCCATAGAAGACCGCCCACTACGATATCCAATCTCGACGCCCATGTCAAGGTGAATTAACAATATGTCAGTGGGCGGACCGCCGCTCGATCGGTATCGCGACTGGTGAGAGAGTGGGCACGATGCGTGGCCAGGTCGCTACGTATCGCTCATGGGCGGGTCGCTCACGCTCGCCGTGCTGAATTGGGCGGGTCGCTCACGCTTGCCGTACCTATAAGGCAGCGCCGGCAGGTGTAGGGCATGGTCGAGGAACGAGACCTGCCGTAGTCCTCGCGCGACGTGCGGCTTCTGTGGCAGGTCTCGTGCCTCGACCGTGACCAACGAGGTCTTCGCACGACGCGCGCCATTGTGGCAGGTCTCGTGCCTCGACCGTGCCCTACGAGGTCCGGGCGCGCCGCGCGGCATTGTGGCAGGTCTCGTGCCTCGACCGTGCCCTACGAGGTCTTCGCGCGACGTGCGGCTTCTGTGGCAGGTCTCGTGCCTCGACCGTGACCAACGAGGTCTTCGCACGACGCGCGGCCTTGATGGCAGGTCTCGTGCGTCGACCGTGCCCAACAGGGGTGCCACCTGGGTGTCATGGGGCAACTTGTTGAACCGTGACGCGTCAGGGACATAGGGCGGGTCGCTTACGCTCGCCGTCTGATGGCAGATCTCGTGCCTCGACCATGCCCTACAGGTGATGCCACCCCTCTCGGCAGGTCTCGTTCCTCGACCTGCCCTACAAGTGGGCCACGCATTACGAGGTCCTGCGGGTCGAGAAAGCCAGTTTGCTTAGGGTCATTAGCAGAAGGGTTAGTACGACCAAGCCCCAGGTTGAGACGGTGGGGATGTACTGGGTGCAGTCCGGGATCCCGTTGTTGTCGTGGTCGTAGCGGTCGTCCAGACCTTCGCATTGGTCGATGCAGTCCGGAAAGGTATCTTGGTCGGCATCGTTGTCACTCACTCCGCAGCCGCAGATCCCCGGTTCGATCTTCTCCGGGTCGTTCTTGCAGGCGTCGAGGCAATCCATGGTGCCGTCGTTGTCAGAGTCAATATCCGGGCTGCTGCATCCGCATACGCCCGGTTCGAGCTTGTCACCGTTGTCGGGGCACCCATCACCGCAGCTCCCGTCCAGGCCGTCGCCGTCGGCATCGCCTTCGCACGCGGTCAGTTCACCCTGCGGGATGCCGCCAGCCGTCGTGCAGTCTTCTGCCGGGAGGTTTGTGCAGCTACCGTCCGCCTGGCAGCAGGCCTCCACGGCTCCGTAGACGTATTGGACCACATTGACGGCGGCGCCGTCGTCGAAGGTAAACGTGGTGGTCTCGCCCGTTGTCAGGGCGCGGTCCAGGACGATCTGCACCGTATCGACATCGTATTCCTCCAGCCGCAGCACTTGGGTAACCACGGGCACGGGGCCGCCGGTAACCTCTACGGTAATCTGGTCCGTGTACACGTTGTTGGCCGAATCGAAGGTCACGCTGAACCGATCGAGACCTGGGTACGAAGCGGTGTCGATTTGCCCGGCGGGTGGATCGGTTGCGATGATCTGCTCCCCGTGAGAAACGGTCCCGCACCGTATCGCATCCCACTCATGGGTCTTGTCAGTCGTGCAATCCGCGCAGGAGTTCTTCGCGGCGAACTGTACATAGGCTCTGTTCGTCACTTGATGTTGGGAGCCGGTGACAAAGACAGTACCATCGACCGAGAAACGGTAGTCGACCCCGTCGAGGCTCTCAAACCGATATGTGTGGAACTTGTTGATGTCGAGGCCCGTAATCCACCCGCTCCCCGGTGAAAAGGCCGAATCCCCGTACATGTATATCCAATCCACTATCTCGCCATAGATCACGGAGAAGGAAGCATCACATGTCCACCAAATCGTCCCGACCGCAACATTGGAGCGGAAGCGTCCCTCGACCCAGAGGCTCGGAGGCTGCTGCTCGCCGAATTCGGTGATGTCACGGTGATAGCGGGCGCGCCCGCCACAATCGGACCATTGGTAGATGAAATGGCCGTCCTCCACCCGTTCGGTGCACGGACTCTCACATGCGTGGGCAACGTGCCAACCCTCGGCCGGGTCGGTTGGCATGACATCGCCCTCGTAGCGGTACAGGACGTCGTCGGCGAGAACGGAAACGGGTGAAACCGCAAGAAGAACAACCAATAACGACAGTTGCCTGGGCATGACCTACCTCCCTCCATAGAAGACCGCCCACTACGATATCCAATCTCGACGCCCATGTCAAGGTGAATTAACAATATGTCAGTGGGCGGACCGCCGCTCGATCGGTATCGCGACTGGTGAGAGAGTGGGCACGATGCGTGGCCAGGTCGCTACGTATCGCTCATGGGCGGGTCGCTCACGCTCGCCGTGCTGAATTGGGCGGGTCGCTCACGCTTGCCGTACCTATAAGGCAGCGCCGGCAGGTGTAGGGCATGGTCGAGGAACGAGACCTGCCGTAGTCCTCGCGCGACGTGCGGCTTCTGTGGCAGGTCTCGTGCCTCGACCGTGACCAACGAGGTCTTCGCACGACGCGCGCCATTGTGGCAGGTCTCGTGCCTCGACCGTGCCCTACGAGGTCCGGGCGCGCCGCGCGGCATTGCGGCAGGTCTTGTGCCTCGACCGTGCCCTACGAGGTCTTCGCGCTATGCGCGTAAGAGCTGGTCGCTCACGCTCGCCGTACCGACGGCTGGCGGGTCGCTTACGCTCGCCATCTGATAGGGCAGCGCCAGCGGGTGTAGGGCGGCGCAGGTGGGCGGAGGGCATGTCCGAGGCGGGATATCAACATGGTGCCGGGGCACGTGCAGCCGGGAGCCCGGGCAAGGCGTATAATGGGCAACATGGCGATAGAAACGACGCAGACGAAGAACACGGTGGATCCCGATATGCTCGCCCTGCTGCATGCGGCGGCGGATCGAGGGGCCTCAGATGTACACCTGGTGCCGGGCTACCCGGTTTCTTATCGGGTCCACGGCCGGCTGGAGGCGGATGATGAAGTAGCCCTTACGGAGGAAGACATCCGCCGGATGGTCGAGTCTATTCTGCCCGAATCGGTGCGCGGGCGTCTGGCGGAGCACAAGAGCTACGACTGCTCCGTGGCCGTGGAACATCAGGGGGTTCCGTGCCGGTTCCGCGCCAATGTGTACCTGGCACAAGAGCGGTGGTGTGCGTGTTTGCGGCACGTGGCCAATGACATCCCCTCGTTCGAGTGGATGGGGTTCCCGGCGGGTCTGGCCGAGCGGCTGGTCGGGTATCACAACGGGCTCGTCATCATCACCGGGGTGACCGGTTCGGGAAAATCGACCACTCTGGCGGCTTTGATCGACCTGCTCAATCGGCGCGGGGGAAGCCGCATTATTACGGTGGAGGAGCCGATCGAGTATGTACACAAGCCGGTCGGGACGAGCATCATCACGCAGCGCGAGGTCGGGCGTGATGTGGAGTCCTTCTACGACGGTCTGAAATCCGGGTTGCGGCAGGACCCCGACGTGGTACTGGTGGGCGAGATTCGCGATCGAGATACGGCGCAGATGGCCCTCAGCGCGGCCGAGACGGGTCATCTGATTATGGCGACCTTACATACCAAAGACGCCAAAGGGGCGGTAACCCGCCTGGTCGACCTGTTCCCGCACGTCGTCCAGGACGACGTCCGTACGCAGCTCAGCCTCAGTCTTCGGTCGGTGATCAGCCAGCATCTGTTGCCCCCGGTGGTCGCCGGCGAGAAGCGGGTGCTGGCCTTGGAGATCCTGCACACAAACAACCCGGTACGCGCTGCGATCAAGCAGGGCAAGATCGAATCCATCGACTCGGCGATTCAAACCGGCAAACGTGACGGAATGATGTCATTCGATGATGACCTGCAACGCGTGTTGAACGAGGGGCGAATAACCGTTCAGACCGCTCGCCGGTTCGCCAAGGACCCCGACGGGATTACGGCGTTTCGTTGAGCGGGCGAAAGGGAGGCGACCGCGGTAGCGATTGACGGCAACCGGGCCGGCGTTGCGGCTGGCGCTTAACCGGGTATGGTGACGTTGCGGCGGGTTTGAGCCATCGTAGAGGAACGACGCCTATGAACACCAAGAACGAGCCGGAGAATCCTCCGCCGGCGTCTAAGAGTATCCAACCGGGCCGGCGCATCTGGCCGGCGATCAGAGCCCTCCTGCGCACGCGGATCATGGCGGGATTGGCTACGGTTGTTCCCCTGTGGGTGACGTGGGTAATCCTCAAGTTTGTGTTTGATACCACGCGATCCGCCACTCAGCCCATCGTAGATTGGATAGTCAGCCGGTCGGAGGCGGCGGCGGAAGGAGCGGAGGCCGTATCCAACGCGGCGGTCGAGATGACGGCCGAGACTCAGGAGGTCGTTTCACAAGTCGTGCCGTCGTACGTGCCGTGGATCGTACCGATTGTGGCCGTAATGCTGACACTGTTCCTGCTGTACCTGTTGGGTTTGCTCACGGCCAACGTGATCGGTCGCCGGGTGGTTCTGCTCGTGGAGCGGCTCTTTGAGAGTCTTCCGCTGGTCAAGACCATCTATAGCTCGACGAAGCGTATCGTCCTGACCCTCGCCGGCGGGGGGGACTCGATGCAGTTTCAGAAGGTGGTGTTGGTGGAGTTTCCCAGGCCGGGGATGAAGTGCATCGGGTTCCTGACCTCGGTGATGGAGGATGTGGATACCGGTCGGAAGATGGCGACCGTGTTCATCTCCACCACCCCGAACCCCACTACCGGTTACATGCAGATCATCCCGTTGGAGGAGGTCTCGGAGACCGGGTGGTCGGTGGAGGAAGCGGTCAAGCTGCTGATGTCCGGGGGGATTCTCAGTCCGGCCCGTGTGCCCTTCGACAAGGTCCATCCGGTGGTATCGGCCCCGGCAATCGTGGACGGGGTTTTGCCCAAGCCGTGATCCCGCCGGCCTGTTACTCGCTTGCTTTGACCTTGGACGAGGGCCGAACCTGCCGACAGAGTTTGACGAGTTCGTCGACATAGGCCCGAACTGCGTTGACCTCGGCCCCCCCGATTAGCGCGTCTTCAATCTTGGCGGAGATTTCCGTGATTACGTCGAACCCGTAGCTGGTGCCCTGCCCTTTCATGTTCCGGGCTATGCTCTTGAGCAGGTTTGAATCGTCTTTCACGGTAGCCTGCTCGATCTCGCGAACTCGGCTCGGCAGTTCGTCGACAAAGGCGTTAATCAGCTCCGACATGGACGGATCGTCGCTATAGGTGCTGAACACCGGCTCCTCGCGTAACGCTTCGATCAAAGCGGCAAGGTCGGCCCGGACGATCGGCTTCTTCAGGTAGCGGGTCGCTCCGGCCGCAATGCACTCGTTGTGGTCCTTCTCCGAAGTCCTGGCGGTCGCGGCCACGATCATCCCGGAATACCCCTCGGCGCGGAGCTTCTTGATGGCCTCGATACCGTCCATCACCGGCATCTCGATGTCCATGAGGATGATGTCGTAGGTGTTCTTAAGGGCCAGATCGACGGCCACCTGCCCGTTGGGAGCATGATCGACATCGGCGTTGAGCTGTTCGAGATGGAACGTGGCCAGGCGGACACTCGATGGATCGTCTTCTGCCAGGAGTACTCGAGGGGTAGTGGCCTCGGCGCAATACTCCACCGGGTCAATCAACTTGGTGAAGGCGATGTCGACGTCGTGGATGTTGTTTTCCACGTATTGGCAGCGGGCGACTTTCCCCGGGACGTGGTTCCAAGTCCCGTGTGACGTAATCAACTGAACGACCACGTTCGTTCCCGCGTGTACGAAACCACCGTGCAGGAAAGCCATCCCGGTCTTGCTCAGCCGGCGAGTGGGCACCAGGAAGGAGATCGGATCTCCCGAGCCGGGCTGGTGCATTCGAACGACCATCGCCTTGTTGCGATACCTGAAGGATTGGGCGTTTCGGGAGCCGGTGGCGGACTCCTCGGCGGCGTCCAGTTCATCGAGGATCTTGGCAACCTCGTCTTCGTCCAGGCGAATTGTCTTGACGGCCTTGGCCGAGGTTGTTCGATCGCCCATTTCGCCAACTCCAGAAATTCGGACATAATGCCGGCGGGCCGCACGCTGTTCGCCCGAATACGATTCCCCTGAACGCAACTTGACCTACGCCCCCGGTTGAGCGTACGGCAAGCCCGCCGCCAAAGCCGTCCGCATCACCCGGCGCAGACGCCCCCCGAGTGATGCATGTACCCACCCCCGATGGCGTCTGAAGTGCTTATCGTCACATTGCGAAGGCGAGTTCTGACCGGTTGCGCCTACCGTGGGTTCTCGGACCATCAAGGACCGCGCGGGCCGTTTGCGGTCGGTCCTGCGGCATTATTGAAGCGCCCCGTGCGGCATCTTCGGTGTTGTCTTCAGCGGCTCGGCGAGAGGGGAAGGGCCTATAACCGCCCGGCGCTGCCTACCACGAGCGGACGAGCTGCGCCAGTTTCGCGAGTCGACCCAGCAGCTCGTCCAGTTTGTCTAACGGATAGACCGTTGCCGGGTCGCTCTTGGCGTGGTCCGGATCGTCGTGGACCTCCATGAAGAGGGCGTCCGTTCCCACGGCGACGGCCGCAGTTGCCAGAGTGCCGACGTATTCGCGCCTACCGCCGCTCAACGTCCCGCTTCCTCCGGGGAGTTGGCAGCTATGCGTAGCGTCGAATACGACCGGGGCGCAAGCGCGCATACGTTTAAGGGCCGTCAGATCATTGACCAGCCGGTTGTACCCGAAGAACGTGCCCCGCTCGGTCAGCATGAAGTTGTCACTCCCGGACTCGGCCAGCTTGATGACAACGTTGTCCATCTCCTCCGGCGACATGAACTGCCCCTTCTTGACGTTCACGCACCGCCCGGTTTGCGCTGCGGCCGCCAGCAGATCGGTCTGCCGGCACAGGAATGCCGGGATTTGCACGCAGTCCACGGCTTCGCCGACCGGAGCGGCTTGTTCCGGGATGTGAATGTCCGTTACGACCGGGACGCCGATCGCGTTGCGCACATTCGCGAGAATGGATAGCCCCTCCTCGAGCCCCGGCCCGCGAAAACTGTGAATGCTGGACCGGTTCGCCTTATCGAAACTGGCCTTGAAGACGAACGGAATCTCATGCCGCGCGCAGATTTTCTTGATTTCCTCCGCCAGCCGAAGGGAGTGATCTCGAGACTCGATCACACAGGGCCCGGCCAGTAACGCCAGAGGCCGCGCCTTCCCGATCTCAACAGGCCCGATCTTCGCAAGTTCGTATTTCAAGGTAGTCGCCTCCTGCCGGTTCGCTCTGGGCGGGGGCCGGCTTCGACCAAGACCCGCAACATGTTACGCGAGGCCGCGTCCCGCCGGCTAGGGTGTCGACTTCCTAAGGCAGACCGGCGGTGGAACAGGCTCAACCGGTGACGCGGCGAGCCCGGCTTCGCAACTGTTCCCGACCCGATGGGAGACGGTATGTCGTGGTTGAAGGGGCGTCAAACCGAGTATGACCGTCAGCCGTCTTCCCGGGAACCGGGCGGATCCAATGGCCCCGGAGACCGGCGCCGCGGTTTCGACCTGGCGATGCAGAGCTCGCCCTATCTGGATTGTGGCTATCAAGCGTGGGTTGAATCGCGGCGTGGCGGGAGGGGTTCGTGTCAGTCTTCCCGGCACAGCCGGACCATGGCCGGTGGGTCGATTGATCTGATGTCGTGCAACCTCTCGGGCGTGTTGTTCGTACTAAACAGGCGGACAGGAGTCAGACCTTCCGGCCCGAAGTGATGCTGCGGTGACGAAGAGAGGATACCCCGAGCGCGCAAGCGGATTGACGCTAGGCGGTTTTGTTTTGACAGGTGCAACCTGACCCCGCATGATATCTCCGGCTTGGGTGAGGAAGCGTCGTTGGTTAGTCGGGGTTCTTGCTATTGTCCTTCGGGCAGATGGAGACAGGGATGGCCAAGTCAAAGAAAGGTGGCCCGGCGCCGTTGTTCGCGGGTCGGCTCGCGCGGTGTCGTCGGCAGATGAAGAAGCACAAGATCGGCGCGTTTCTGATCTCTAAGGAAAGAGACTACTTCTATCTGCTTGGTTTCACCGGAGAGGACTCGGCGATTATGGTCACGCCGAAGGTGGTCCACGTTCTCAGTGACGGCCGGTTCGACGAGACCATTAACCTGGAATGCCCTTGGGTCACGCGCTGGATGAGGCGCGGCACGCTCAACGCCGAGATCGCCAAAGCGTGCAAGGAGTTGAAGATCAAGTCCCTGGCTATCCAGGGAGACCGGCTGACCGTAGCGGACCAGACCGAACTGCGCAAGGCGAACCGGGGGACGAAACTGGTTGAGGCCCCTGATATTCTCGGCGAGATGCGGCTCAAGAAAGACGAGACCGAGCTAGCCCAGATCTGCAAGTCCATCCGGAATGCCGAAGAGGCCTTCAAGATCGCGCGGGCGGCGATAAAAGTCGGACAGACGGAGTCTGAGATTGCCGCACGGATCGAATACGAGATGAAGCGGCGCGGGGCGTCGGGTCCGTCGTTCCCGACGATCTGTGCCGTGGGCGCCCGCGGGGCCTTGCCACACGCGGAGCCGGGCAACCGCAAGGTGAAGCGCGGCAGCGCGATTCTGATCGATTGGGGCGCTCGGCTGGGCAATTACTGCAGTGATTTGACCCGTATGGTGTTCGTCGGTAGCATCCCGCGGAAGATCGGTGAGATTTATCCGATCGTACTTGAAGCACAGCTACGCGCCATTGCGGCGATCCGCCCGGGGAAGCGGATGTGCGATATTGACGAGGTGGCCCGCGGATACATCAGGGACGCCGGTTACGGGGAGGCGTTCGGTCACGGGCTCGGTCACGGGATGGGGCTCGATATTCACGAGGCGCCTTCTCTGAGCTGGCGTTCGGACGCGAAGCTCGCCGCCGGAATGGTGGTTACCGTCGAGCCGGGGATTTACCTTCCGGGCATCGGCGGTGTCCGAATAGAAGATGACATTATAGTGACACCGACCGGAAGCCGCGTGCTGACTCGACTCAGCAAGAGAATCGAGGACGCGGTGATCTAGCAGGATAACCGGAAGCGCGTCTGCGAAGCGGCGCCGGTCGATCGGAGTCTGAACGTTGCTCGACATTAAGAAGATCCGCGAACTGGTCGAGATGATGGTCACGAATGACCTGGTAGAGATCTCCCTGCGCGACGGTAATGAGGAGGTGAACCTGCGCCGGCCCAACACCGAGATGGCCGGGCTGCCTCCGGAGCTTCTCGTCCGCCCGGCATCGCCGAACCCCGGAAGCCCGGTGCCAACCGCCCCGGAGGCGCCCCTGTTTCCGGTGGTCGAGGAAGAGGACGCCGGCTTGGAGGAGATCTGCTCGCCCATGGTCGGGACGTTCTACTCGGCGTCCGATCCGGATTCCGACCCGTTCGTCACCGTCGGCCAAAGGGTGCAGTCCGGGATGGTTGTCTGCATCCTCGAAGCAATGAAGGTCTTCAACGAGATCAAGACCGAGGTGGCCGGTACGATTGAGCGCATTCTAGTAAAGAACGCCCAGTCGGTGGAGTACGGACAGCCGCTGTTTCTCGTTCGCCCCGAGTGATCCATCCGTTCCGGCCGCTTTGCCGGGGTGCGGCGGTAGCCGCCGCAGGATTGAGACCTACGAACAATGTTCCGACGTATTTTGATTGCCAACCGAGGTGAGATCGCGCTGCGGATAATCCGCGCGTGCCACGAGTTGGACATAGAAGCCATTTGCGTAATCTCGGAAGAAGACCGCGGGGCGGCCTACTTGGATCTGGCGGACCGGACCATTTGTATCGGCGGGCCGGAACCGAGAGACAGCTATCTCAAGAGCGATCGGATTGTCGCCGCGGCGGAGGTCACCGGCGCTGATGCCCTTCATCCCGGTTATGGGTTCCTGGCCGAAAGCGCCGCCTTCGCCGAGAAATGCCGCGCGTCCAATATCGAGTTCATCGGACCCAGCGCCGAGGCCATGCGCCTGTTGGGTGACAAAGCCACCGCCCGCTCGGTCGCCAAGAAAGCCAAGGTTCCGACCACACCCGGCAGTGAAGGGATAATCACGGACGAGTCCGAGCTGGTTGAGATTGCCGAGAAGATCGGATATCCGGTGATCATCAAGGCGTCGGCCGGCGGGGGCGGTCGCGGAATGCGAATCGTCCGCAAGAAGTCCGAGTTGGTGACGACCTTCAAACAGGCCGAACAGGAGGCCAAGGGCGCCTTCGACAGTACCGATCTGTACATGGAGAAGTACATCGAGAAGCCCAAGCACGTGGAAGTGCAGATGATCGCCGATACCCACGGCAACGTCGTCCACCTGGGCGAGCGTGATTGCACTGTGCAGCGCCGGTATCAGAAGCTCATCGAGGAATCCCCGTCTCCGGCGATTGACTCGCGCACGCGCAACAATCTGTGCGCGGCGGCCGTCAAGTTGACCAAAGCGGCCGATTATGCCGGGGCCGGGACCGTCGAGTTCCTCGTGGACGGCAAGGGGAAGTTCTACTTCATCGAGGTCAACACCCGGATTCAGGTGGAGCACCCGGTTTCCGAGATGACCACCGGCATCGATCTGATCAAGACGCAAATCAGAGTTGCCGCCGGTGAGCACCTGGGTTTCTCCCAGAGGGCCATCAAGCCTCGCGGGCATGCCATCGAATGCCGGATCAATGCCGAGGATCCCAGCGAGGACTTCCGCCCCTGCCCGGGAGTGGTGACCAAGTTCCGCACCCCCGGTGGGCCCGGAGTCCGCGTGGATACGTACGGACACGATAACTGCCGGATCTCGCCAAGGTATGATTCACTGCTGGCGAAGGTGATCGTGCACCAACCCACGCGCGAAGAAGCCATCCAGAGTATGCGGCGGTGTCTGCGGGAGTTCATCATCGAGCCGATCCACACCACTCTGCCGTTTTTGCGCCGGGTACTCGCCCATCCCGACTTCACGGCCGGGAAGATCGACACCGGCTTCGTCGAACGCACACTTTCCTGACGAGCCACGGTGTCAGGGGTAGGGCACGGTCGAGGCACGAGACCTGCCTTTGCTTTCGCGTAGCGCAGGCATGTTTGCCTGCACTTGCTTTCGTGTAGCGCAGGCATCCTTGCCTGCAGCCCCTTGCGCGACGTGCATCTTCCGAACGTACGCCGCCGGCGGGTAGCCCCTTGGGGCGATAGATCCGCTAGCCCCACGGCGTAAGCCTGGGGGAACCGTGCGGCCGCTTCGCGCCAAGCCCCCTGTAAGCGGCAGAGGACCTCGAGGTTTCGATCGGACGCCGGTGATTCAACATCATACGGAACGCACATTGGCGACCACCGGGACCTGTTCGAGTATCGAAGTGCCGCCCCTGGCGATCTTGACAATTGTCGCGCCGTGCCGATTAACAATGGTCAAGGTAGTTAGGGCTGGGGTCGCCATGGCGACGCGGTCCCGCGGCTTGCGCCGCGGGCTGGCGGAGCTGCCGCCCTGACGGGCTGGTTCCTCGAGCCACGCGGGTGGCACATATGTGTACGACTCGGGCGATTGCGGCCTTGATGGCAGGTCTCGTTCCTCGACCATGCCCTACGGGACTGCGTTCCGTCCGTGCACGTCAACGGCGTTCCGTCCTCCAGCCCAGGGTTGCCGCGCAGCGGCGCCCCTGGGAGCATGGTTAGATCACGAATCAAGTTCGACGGGGTTACGGCGTGGTGGCGAGAGCTCCGAAGCTGATTGTCGTCGTCGGTGTGTGGCCATTCGGGCGATCTCTGAAACCGCCCTCCGGCCCTTCGGGACACCCCGTAGCGTAGGCTTCCAGCCTGCCTCGAGATCCCCTCTCCGCCGGCCCTTCGGGACGGGAGCGCGTGGGGAGCGAATCTCACCCACGAGTTCCGCTTCGCTCCACTCGTGGCTCCACGCCCAAAGTCCCTTCGGGACGGTTACCCGCATGGCGGCCTCATGAGGTTAGTACCATTGGGCAGAGCCCAACCTACCGGCTATGCCGACAACGGACATCTTCTTCATGCCGAAGGGTTACGGGTGGGAACACCCTCGACGTTCATCTGCGATACCCGCGACCGCAACCAACCGCCGGGGGAAGCCTTGACAATCACAGGTGCGGACGGCACTCAGTTTCAATCGCTTTGGACCATTCGGCCGCCTCGTTGGGCTGAAAAGTCTCGCCGGACTGATCGTCGTGCAGAACTCCGCCCGCCAACTCGGCCAGCACCCCTCCCGCAATGGCCGCAGAGACCGCCTCCGCGACGTCGGAGTGCGTGGTTAGCTCGACGCCTTTCGTCCATTTGCGGGCCGCCTCGCGTTTTGCTCCGTCGAACTCGTCGAGGTTGACGTCAAAAAGAGAAAACTCGAAGCCGGCCTTCCTGCCACAATACACTGCGGGCAGGAACCCGCTGAAGGCGCGTACATCGAAATCCTTATCCAACTGCAAATCGAAACCGCACCGGGTTATCGCGTTCTGCCACTCGACAGACTCGGGCACGGCATCGTCGGACAAGAATACGGATAACACGATGGACATCTTCGTTCTCCTTGGCCCTGCGCGGTTTCAACGCGGCCGGCCAGCGTACGCCTTCCCGCAGGTTGCGGCAAGAAAGCCACTTGGAGTCGCTCGGGTGAGCGCCCGACCCAATTGGCAGGTTCCATTGCCCGCTTTCCCTGTCGCGGCACCGAAATCGACGCGCGCGGCTCGACAAACCAGGCGCGTCGGGGCCCGCCTTCCTCCTCGGGTTCGTTGAAGGGGGTCGCCGGCTTCTCTTTCAACGGGAATCGTAGCGGCCGTTGTCCGCTCCTTCGGGTGTCACCCGGGCGCGGATTGTCCGGCTTGCATCTTTGGGCGTCAGGGCGTCCAATGTTGGCGGTCTCGGCGCGGGATCCGGGACGCGCGCCGCGGCGCGTTACGGATAGAAGGAACCGACGTTGGAAACGGCTGCCTCCAACTTGTGGCCTGTTCTGGGAATGGTCCCCAGCTCAGGCTTGTTGTTCGGGCTGATGCTGGTCGCGGCAATCGTGGGCGGGTACTCGGCCCGGCTCGTGCATGTTCCGCGGGTCGTCGGGTTTCTGTTGGGCGGTTTGGCGCTTCGAGCGATGTTGCACGGCCTGCTGGTGCCGGACGATGGCGACGGATCCGTGGCCAATGCCCTGCAATCCGCGGCCGCTCCGCTGAAGGCCATCAAGGACCTCGCCCTGGGTTTGATCCTGTTCACCATTGGCAGTGTCTTCGAGCGCTCGCGGCTGCGTACGGTGGGCGCGCGGGTGCTAAAGATCGGCGTTCTGGAGATCGGGCTGGTCGTCCTGCTTGTGTTTGTGGTGTGCGGCGTAGTCGCCCTGATCACGCAATCTCATTACGGGTTCTCGCAGAACCTGGTTTTGGCAGCACTGCTCGCCGCGGCCGGTATCGCGACCGCCCCGGCCGCCACGCTATTCGTCCTGCACGAATACGAAGCCAAAGGCCCGATCACCAACACGGTGCTCGGCGTCACCGGGCTGAACAATGTTGTTTGCATCGGGGTCTTCTATTCCACGTTTCTGGTTCTGGCTTCATGCGGAGTAGTAAGCACTTCTGAGGCGTTGAGCGAGCATCTGTGGCTGGCGCTGGCTTCGACAACGCTGGGCAGTGCGGCGTTAGGGATCATCTGCGGAACGCTAATCAGCATTATCCACGCAAAGCTGCCGCTTTCGGAAACGCTCTTGATTTTCTTCGCCCTGTTCATCGTGCTGGGTGCGGGCGAGGGCTGGCTGCTGGAGCATTACGGCACGTCCTTCAATTTTCTGCTGACCGCTCTGGTGATTGGGGGAGTGTTCGCCAACCTGGCGATCAACTCGCAGAAGCTCGAATCATCGCTCAAGACCGTGGGGGGGCCGATTTTCGCCGGGTTCTTCGTGATGGCCGGTTACGATCTGCACCTGTCCGAGCTGGCCCACATGGGCTGGCTCGGGGGGGCGTATGTTCTCGCCCGGTCGGCGGGCAAGATTCTCGGAGGCCGGATCGGCGTGCGTTGGGCCAAATCTCCGCAAAGGGCCGGAGACCGCCTGGGGACGACTTTGCTCTGCCAGGCGGCGGTGGTCATAGGCTTGGCTTCGTTCGTGACAGTTAATTGGCATAGCGAACTGGCTCGGCAGTTCAATACGATCATCCTGGGCAGCGTGGTGGTTTTCGAGCTGGTCGGCCCGTTGCTGATCAAGCGCTGCGTAGTCCTCGGGGGAGAGGTCAAGCTGACGTCCCTGTTGCGTCGGACGGGGCGGGCGGCCGAGGGTGGCGGGATCGTCCGGCTGACGCTTCGATCGCTGCTGCGGCTGTTCGGGATCCAGATCCATCGAGCCGCCCCCGGCAGCGAGGCCATGAACGTCAGCAAGATCATGCGCACGAACGTTCAATTCGTTCATGCTTCCGACGGCCTGGACGACGTGCTCCAGTTCATCGAGAGATCGACATACAACCATTTCACCGTGGTGGACGATGACGATGAGTTTGTCGGAGTGATTCACTTCAGCGACGTTCGCGACGTTATCTACGATCCGGCGATGAGAGAGCTCGTAACCGCCATAGACCTGGCCGACCCGTCGGCTAAGACCGTTCCGATGGACATGACGCTCGATGAACTACTTGAGGTGTTCGGCAAGCAGAATGTCGGGGTACTGCCCGTCGTCGAGAGCCCGGAATGCCGACACATCGTTGGCGTGGTCGAGCAGCGCGATTTGCTCCGGACCCTGCACCTGTCGCGGATTTCCGGCTGATGAATCCGGTCACCGTGTACTTCAGTCCGCCCGCTGCATCAGATAAGGCACGTATCCGAAGCAGCGGTAGGTGTCGCAGCGCAGGCATCCTGCCTGCAGTATGTCAGATAACGCCGACGGCATGGGTAGAACTGCGGTGCCAGGTGTACGGCACGTTCGAGGTACGAGACCTGCCGTTGGTCTTCGCGCGATGTGCATCTTGTGAACGTACGCCGAAGGCGTTCAACAGCAAAGCCCAGGGTAAACAGAGCGGCGCAGCCGCGTCAGTGCCACCCTGGGTCACAGAGCCCCCTTCTGCACCAACCCCGAAGTGGGTTGAACAACGGCGGAACCCCGTCGGGGTTCATCCTTGATGCAACCGTGACCCCAGGGTAGCCGCTGCGCGGCAACCCTGGGCTGTAGGACGTAACGCCGTCGGCGTATTTCAGACGGTAGACCAGGTGATTCACCTGCCTTCGGTGCGATCTTGATTCGGTGACGACTCTTGCGCCAACCCGGATGGTGAAGGCAGGTCTACGACCTGCCCTGCAGCACCTGTCGCGGATTTCCGGCTGATGAATCCGGTCGCCGTGTACTTCAGTCCGCCCGCTGCATCAGATAGAACACATACCCGAAGTACTCGCCGTACCGGTCGACGAAGTCCATCTCTCGGTCGTTTTCGTCGAGCACGCGGGCCAGGTCCGGATCACCGGCGGCTTGGGCACGCAAGCTCTCGGCCCGTTTGCTGAGCGGTTCGTAATACTCGTCCCACCATGCCGACCGCGGCACGGCGAAGTGATCGAGAACGTCGAAGCCCGCGCGGCGGGCTGTAGCTATATTACCCGACACGTCCGTCATGGCCGGGTACTCCTTCTCCCAGAAGCTCACCGCTTCAACGGGACGGTCATCCGTAAGCCAACTCACTTCACTCGCGACCAGAAACCCCCGATCGCGCAGCAGAGGCCGCCAGCGCCGCAGCCCCTCCTCGAAACCGAGGAGGTAGATGGCAGCTTCCGACCAGATCAGATCTATGGAGCCCGGGTCATCGTCGAGACTTCCCATGTCCGCTTGCCGGATCTTGATAAGCTCGCCCAGCTCCTCGGCCTTTGCCGAATCGCGCAGTTGATCGAGGAACTGCTCGAAGATGTCGACCGCAACAATCGGCACGCCCAACTCCCGGGCCAACACCAGCGTCTGCCGACCCGGCCCGCAACCGAGATCCAAGACCCGCGGAGACTCCGGCAGCGGCGGCAGCTTCTGCAGGGCCTTTCGAGTGCATTCATCGGAACCGGGTCCCTCGCGGGGAATACCGCGGTGGAGCGTCAAAAAAGCAGTCATGTCCGTTTCCATCGCATGTCTCCTTGCTCTGGTACTCGAGGCCCGCCGGATTAGACCTGTTCGGCCATCGCCGTGCGGACTAAGCACCGCGGCCCGCGAAGCGGACTCTATCTTGTAGACCAGCGTCGAAGTACGCGGACCCTGGGATCGCGTGCAATCAGTCCCTCGGCACGATCTCATCCGGCAAAAGCGCACCGTTTTTCTCACTGGCTATGTCCAGCATGTCGATATTGTACACGACCGGGAGGGGTAAACACCGCATCCCGCGCCATCGACCGCCATGCAGCATCGGGCTAGCCGAGTTCAATAGACGAGACGGGAAATGACCGCAACGCAATACGAAATCGGGGTAATCGGAGCCGGGAATGCGGCCGAAGGAATCGTCCACGGGATCCTCCGCAACGCCATGTTGTTTGACGACCGCCTGATTGCCAGTGATCCGATCGCGGCCAGGCGACAGCTCTTCGCCGACCGATTCAACATCGCCGTGACCGAGGACAATCGCCACGTGGTCAAAGAAAGCTACGTGCTGATCCTGGCCGTGAAACCTCAGCAATTCGTCGAGGTCTGCCGGGGTTTCGCCGATCTGATCCGCGAAGATCATCTGATCGTGTCGATCATGGCCGGGGTGTCCACGGCCGCCATCGAGGCGCAGTTCCCCAACGTCAAAACGCGGGTGGTGCGGGCAATGCCGAACCTGCCCGTTCACGTGGGAGCCGGGATGGCCGCGGTCTGTCGAGGGCAGCACGCCAAGGAAGTTGATCTGCTCCGTGCCCAACGGGTGTTTGACGCCGGTGGTCGCTCCATCGTCGTGCAAGACGAAGCCAATATGGACGCCGTAACGGCGATCTCCGGGTCCGGACCGGCGTACTTCTACTTTTTCGTCGAAGCGATGACCAACGCCGGAGCCCAGGCCGGGCTGAGTCGCCAGCAGGCGGAAGCCCTGGCCAAGCAAGCCTGCCTCGGGGCGGCTCGGATGATGCTCGAATCGGGCGATTCACCGAGCGTGCTTCGGGAGAAGGTGACCTCACCCGGCGGCACGACCCAGGCCGCGCTGGAATCCATGGCCAAAGACGGCGTGGCCACCCATCTGGAGAACGCCATCCTCTCCGCCTGGCGAAGAAGCGTCGAGCTGGGGCGGTAAGCCCCCTCTGCGCCGGCATTGGCTGGTGTAGGGCAGCGTCGAGGAACGAGACCTGCCGTCGTTTTGCGCGTGATTCCGGTGACCGTCCGCCGGCCCTTCGGGACGGGAGCACGTGGGGCGAACGGCACCCACGGGTTCCGTTGCACTCCACCCGTGGCGTGGGTGCCCCATTCACTCCGGTGTCTGTTGGGCTGGAATAGCCGCGCCGACTTATCGCCGGAGTGGGTGGGGGACGGATTGAAACCCGAGAGGGATTCGCCTTCCGCAATCAGGGCGTAGGGCAGCATCGTGGCACGAGACCTGCCGTTGTCTTTCGCGCGACGTGCGTTTTGTGAACGTACGCCGAAGGCGTTCAACAGCAAAGCCCAGGGTAAACGAAGCGGCGCAGCCGCTTCAGTGCCACCCTGGGTCACAAAGCCCCTTCCCAGACCAACCCCGAAGTGGGTTGAACAACGGCGGGACCCCGTTGGGGTCCATTCTTGATGCGATCGTGAACCCAGGGTAGCCGCTGCGCGGCAACCCTGGGCTGTAGGACGTAACGCCGGCGTATTTCGGTACGGAGGAGTACTCTCGCCGGGTGAGGCATGCTCGCGCGGCGGCGTGTTTCGGTACGCCGGACATTCTCGCGCGGTGGCGCGTTCCCGTGTAGTGAAGCACTCCTGCGCCGTGAGGCATTCCGGTGCTGCGGAGCATTCGCACATTGCGCGGCGTTTTCGTAGGGGGAGACATTCCCGCGCGGTGCCGCATTCCGGCGTGGCGGGGCGCGAGCGAGTCGCGGCGTATCGGTCAAGGGCGGGTCGCTCACGCTCGCCGTACTGATTACGCTGCCCTACCCGCGCCGTACGCGCGGGTGCCCATTCACTCCGGCGTCTGTTGGGCCGGAACAGCCGCGCCGACTTATCGCCGGAGTGGGTGGGGGGAAAGCGCCGGTAAGCCGGTGAGGAGTAGTGGATGAGAGAGCCATACGGTGAAGGAATAGCGAACCACACCGACCCCGAGTCATACTGTGGTGTCCGCAAGGGCATGGCGGGAGCGTTGACAGGGGCACGTGCGGGCCGGCCATTGAGCCGTGAAAGCCTTTTACTCCGGAGTGCCGACGCCGTCCCCCAAGGCGGAAGGCAACACCGGAGGGCGTCGTTAACGCGAGACGCCTTTCGGACTCCGCGCGGTCTTAGAACCCGAGCACGCACGGAAACTCCTCACGCGGAACCCGGGAGATCCCGCGTTCGGCCTCGAACATGGCATCGAGGTCCGCAGTGTGAATCCATAGGAGCACGACACTGATGCACGGGCGCGGGAAGTCGGACAGGCCCATAGTACCGAAGAAGACTGCGAACAACGGTGATCCCCCGGCGGGGAGGTCGTCCGCGGAGCAGTTGGAGGAAAGGGGCCTGGCCAAGGGCAACTCGATTCGACACGACAGGCACCGTACGCAGAGCCGGGATCGTCTGCAAAGCGGGTTGGATCGGGTACGACAGGCAGCGGTAAAGGATAAGGATTTACAGTTCACCACGCTTTGGCACCATGTCTATGATGTCGCTCGCCTCCGGGAGGCGTACTTGAGCCTCAAGCATGCTTCGGCACCGGGGATGGACGGCATGACATGGGAGGCGTACGGCAGGGACCTAGAAGAACACCTCTTGGATCTGTCGGCACGTCTACAGCGCGGAGCGTACCGAGCGAGGCCGGTCAAGCGGGTCTACATTCCGAAACCCGATGGACGGCAGAGACCAATAGGGATTCCCGTGTTGGAAGACAAGATCGTCCAACGGGCGATGACCGATGTGCTCTCGGCTGTCTACGAGGCAGACTTCCTCGGGTTCTCCTACGGATTTCGACCAGGACGGGACGCCCATCAGGCGTTAAGTGCCCTGACTGTCGGCATCGAGAGGAAGAAGGTGAATTGGGTGCTGGATGCAGACATTCGTGGATTCTTCGATGCCATAGACCACGATTGGCTGATCAAGTTCGTCGAGCACCGGATCGCAGACCAGCGTGTCGTGCGTCACGTGAAGAAGTGGCTGAACGCCGGCGTGCTGGAGGACGGGTGTCGAAGGGACACGGAGACGGGGACGCCGCAGGGGGGCAGTATCAGCCCGCTATTGGCGAACATCTATCTCCATTACGCCTTCGACTTGTGGGCCCGCCAATGGCGACGGACGCAAGCTCACGGAGATGTGATTATCGTGAGATATGCGGACGACTTCGTGGTGGGATTTCAACAGCGAGAGGATGCCGAGCGGTTTCGGGATGAGCTGACGGATCGCCTCCGGAAGTTCAAGCTGGAGCTACATGCGGACAAGACTCGTCTGATTGAGTTCGGCCGTTTTGCGTCGACCAATCGCAAGCGAGAAGGCCGCGGCAAACCGGCGACCTTCGAGTTTCTGGGTTTTCGCCACATCTGTGGCAAGACCCGGCGTGGGAGGTTCACGGTACTACGGCAGACTGTCGCGAAACGACGGCGTGCGAAGCTCAAAGCGATTAAGCAAGAGCTTCGGCGACGTATGCATGCCCCCGTCCGAGAGGTGGGCGCGTATTTGCGGGCGGTGGTTCGCGGGGTACTATCAGTATTATGCGGTACCGCGGAACTACCCGGCCTTAACGGCATTTCGGGATGAGGTTGTCCGTCTTTGGCGCTGGACGCTCCGGCGTCGCAGCGAGAAGACTCGGATTACCTGGGCCCGCATGAACCGTTTGGCCAAGCAGTGGATACCTGCTCCCAAAATCCTACATCCTTACCCCGACCGACACCAGGCCGTTATGACCCAAGGCAGGAGCCCAGTGCGGTAGTCCCGCACGCTGGGATCTGTGGAGGGGGTCCCGGGTAACCGGGATTCCTACTCCGACACGGATTGAAACCCGAGAGGGATTCGCCTTCCGCAATCAGCCTTTACGGCAGGTCTCGTTCCTCGACGCTGCCCTACATGCGCCATACGCTCAGGTTGGACGTCGCGGATTCCAATGTGTTGCCGTCAACAGTAGTATTCGGAGCATGATCATCACGGTTGACGGGCCGGCCGGCTCGGGGAAATCGACGGCGGCGCGAGGGCTGGCCGCAAGGTTGGGAATCGCATACCTGGACACCGGGGCGATGTACCGCGCCGCGGCCCATGCCATGCTGACGCGGGGGGGGCGATCCGGCGGACGGGGAGGCCTTGGCGGCGCTGACCAAATCGCTGCGGATCGAACTGGACTGCGGACCGAGCCATACGCGGGTGCTGGCCGACGGGCGCGACGTCAGCGACGCCATCCGCACGATGGCGGTAAGCCGGGTCACGTCGCAAGTCGCCTCGCACGCCGCGGTCCGGGCGGTGCTTGTCGAAGAACAAAAGAGAATCGGGCAGACGCTGGGATCCTTCGTGACCGAGGGACGCGATCAAGGCACTGCGGTCTTCCCGGACGCGGACGCGCGTTTTCTTCTTGAGGCATCTCTTGAGGAACGGGCCGCGCGCCGACATCTGGAGCTGACCCGCGGCGGCGAACAGGTCACCCGTAAGGAAGTCGCGGACAACCTCCGAGCGCGTGACCAGGCCGATTCGAAACACTGGGAGCCCCTGCGGACTTCCGGGAAGGTTCTGATCGTCGACACCTCTAACCTGGGGATCAAGGAAGTGGTCGACCGGATGGTCGAACTCCTGGCCGACCGCGGACTGCTGAGCCGCAACACGTAGGGGGGGGTACGGACCTGTGGCTTAGGAGCCGTCTCGCCTGCGTCAACGCTGGCGAATCGACGCCGTTTCTTTCACTCTGTCAGGGTGATTGGGGTCGTTGGGCCCCCACCCGGGGGCGGCGGCCGCTGCGCGGCCTTGCCCCCGTCTACTATCTTGCAGGCTTTCAGCCTGAACACGGGGCCGGCTTAACGCCCCTTGCTGAAGAAGAAGCCGCGCCATGCGGCCTTTCAGCCTGTGAAGGGAACCGCTACGGAGTCGGACGGATTCGCGGATTCGCTCGACTCTCCGGGCCTCGTTGACAGGAGGCTCACCGCATGGTAACCTACTTGGCTCGCGCTTCGAGGGACGTAACGCCTTATTTTAACGAAGTTTGCGCGATTCCGGTGACGGGCCGGCGCGGGGTCCGAGCCGAGAGTCCGTGCGGAACTTCACAGGTGACATCCTCCCCATGGACATGATCGTCATCATGCGGACGACGGCCACCGCCCACGATGTGGAGCGGGTGGTCGAGCGCGTCGAAGAGCTTGGCCTCATCGCGCATCCGTCCAAGGGTGAGTTTCGTGCCATTGTCGGAGCGATTGGGGAGCGAACGCCTCAGGTCGAGCAACAGCTCGCCCAGTTGTCCGGGGTCGATGAGGTCGTGGCGGTCGCTCAGCCGTACAAACTCGCCTCGCGCGAGTTTCAAGAGGCTGACACCATCCTGGATATTAAGGGCATCCGGGTGGGCGGGCCGCACGTGAATATCATCGCCGGCCCGTGTGCGATCGAGAGCCGGGAGATCCTGTTCAGCGTCGGTACGGTTGCCCGCGAGGCCGGGGCGGCCATCCTGCGGGGTGGGGCTTACAAGCCGCGGACGTCACCGTACTCGTTCAGCGGAATGGGGCGGGAAGGGTTGGAACTGCTCAAGGAGGCCGGGGAAGAGCTGGGTATGCCGACGATCACGGAAGTCGTCGATCCGCGCGATGTGGAAACGGTTTACGAGTTCGCGGACATTTTCCAGATCGGGGCTCGGAACATGCAGAACTTCAACCTCCTGTTGGAGGTTGGCAAGACTGACAAGCCGGTGTTCATCAAACGCGGGCTGGCCGCGTCGGTGACCGACCTGCTCATGTCAGCCGAGTATGTGCTGAGCCAGGGTAACCACCGGGTCATCGTGTGCGAGCGCGGTATCCGAACATTTTCCAGCGACACCCGTTTCACCCTGGATGTGTCGGCCGTGCCGGTGATTCAGGAGCGGTCGCACTTGCCGGTGTACATTGACCCGTCGCATGCGGCCGGCAAGCGTGATCTGGTACCGGCGCTGGCGCTGGCGGGGATTGCGGCCGGGGCGGCCGGAGCGATTGTAGAGGTGCACACCTGTCCGGACCGGGCTCTTTGTGACGGTCCGCAGGCGGTGTTGCCGAAGAGGTTTGTGACTCTGATGGAGCAGATTCGCGATATCGCCGAAGTCGTCGGGCATCGCGTGACCATGTGGGGGCGCGAGGAATCGCCCGCTCCCCGTCGCTCGGTTGGCGGCTGGGCGACGTGATCAACCTGCTCGTTAGTTGAGATGGGGAATTGATACGCAGGACCGTTGCGGTCTGGCATCCGCGGCTTAAAGACTGGTTCGTGGTTCTTAAACGATGGAGCAACCTATGAGAACACCACTGATCGCCGGCAATTGGAAGATGCACAAGAACTTGGCCCAGGCCCACGAGCTGGTCTCGGGCATTCTCGACGGTGCGAAGGGCGTGCCGGGCGTTGATGTTCTGATCTGCCCGCCGTTCCAGCTTCTGGTTCCCATGGCCGAGGCGCTGGCCGGCACGAAGGTCATGCTGGGCGCCCAGAACGCGCACGAGGCGGACCAGGGGGCGTTTACGGGTGAGGTCTCGGTGCCGATGCTCAAGGACGCGGGCTGCTCGCACGTGATTATCGGTCACAGCGAACGCAGGCACGTTTTCGGTGAGCCGGGCGACCGGCTGGCCAAGAAGGTGCAGGCGGTAGTGGGGCACGGGCTCACCGCAGTCTATTGCGTCGGCGAGACTCTTAAGGAGCGCGAGGCGGATCGGACGCATGCGGTGGTAGAAAACCAGATGGACGAGGTGGTCACGGCCGACATCCCGGCTGAACGTCTCATAATCGCGTACGAGCCGGTCTGGGCGATCGGAACGGGCAAGACGGCCTCTCCGGAGCAGGCTCAGGATGTTCACGCGATGATCCGGGCGAAACTGGCCTCAATCTATGGGCAAACGACGGCTGACACGGTCCGGATTCTCTACGGTGGCAGTGTTAAGCCGGGTAATGCGGCGGATCTGGCCTCCCGGCCGGACATTGACGGGGCTCTGGTCGGCGGAGCTTGTTTGGTCGCGGCCGATTTTGTGGCTATCATAGCCGCCGCGGCAACGGTATTGACGGGTACTCGTTGAACCTGCCCGCCGGTGGTAGGCGGGGGGCGAGTATGGCGATCGAGGCGGCGGCCCGCCGGATCGCGACACGGGTGTTTTTCGCAAGGGCGTTTTCATGCATTCGCTTGCTGAAGTGAGTTGGCTACAGTGGTTCCTCATTATGGCGATCATCGCGGTCTGCCTGTTCTTGATGCTGGTTATTCTTCTGCAGCGCGGTCGCGGCGGCGGATTGGCCGGCGCGTTCGGTGGTGCGGGGGGTAGCAGTGCGTTCGGAGCCAAGACCGGCGACGTTTTCACCTGGGTTACGGTGGGCGTGGCGGTCGTGTTCCTCCTACTGACGGTGGCGGCCAACTTCGCGCTGGATCAGTCGCCCGACCGGCGCGTTCCGGCCTCGGACGTCGCTTCGGAGGAGAAGCCGAAGTCTACGACCGAGTCGACTGCCCCGGTTGATGTCCAACCGGTGACCGTTCCGGTGGAGGGGGCGGCGCCGATTGATACTACGCCGCCAGCCGAGGAAGAGACCGAGGCTCCGACTGAAGCGCCGACCGAATCCGGTGAGGCCGCTTCTGATGAGGGCGAGACTACGGAACCGGGTACGGTTGGGGGTGAGGAATCGCCCAGCCCATGATTCAGTCCATGACGGGCTACGGTGCGGCGGAGCACGTTGAGGGTGGCGTGCGTTACGCGCTGGAGGTCCGGAGTGTCAATCACCGCTACCAGAAGCTTCTGATCAAGCTTCCGGAGTATCTGCAGTTCACCGAGAGCACCGTCGAGAAGGCGGTGCGCAAACGGATTGTCCGAGGCAGTGCGAGCTGTACTCTCAGGGTCCAGGGTGAAGACGGCGGTGATTTGTGCCCGATCAATGCGAGGGTGCTGCAAGCGTATCTGGAGCAGCTCAAAGACGTTCGGGTGCCTGACGGCCTCGAGGTCACTGTCGATCTCAGTGCGATGGTGACGCTGCCGGGCGTGATTCACTCGCCCGAGCTCGACGACGAGGCCCGGCGCCGGCAGACGGAACTGGTTGCGGGGCTGGCCGGTCGGGCGGTGGACGCTTTGATCGAGATGCGGCGTGAGGAGGGTCGGGCGCTGCGCGAGGCTCTGCTGTCCTGCACGGCGGTGATTCGGGAACGGTTGGAACGGATCACCGAGCGGGCTCCGGTCGTGATCAACGAGTATCACGAACGGCTGAAGTCGCGAGTTGCTACATTGATGGAGGCCGGGGGCTTCGAGCTGCAAGTGGACGGTCTGGCTCGGGAGGTGGCGGTCTTTGCGGAGCGATGTGACATCAGCGAGGAACTGACCCGTTTAGCCTCCCATCTCGATCAGTTTGTTGAACTGTGCGACAAGGGTGAGCCGGTGGGGCGGACGATGGACTTTCTGGCGCAGGAGCTTCTCCGGGAGGCCAACACGATCGCCTCGAAGAGCAACGACGCGGCAATCGCCCGGGATATCGTGGAGACCAAAGCGATCATCGACCGGTTGAAGGAACAAGTGCAGAATGTCGAGTGAGTCGCTCAGGGGTGCCTCGCCGGTTCCGGGACGCCTGATCGTGATAAGCGGGCCGTCCGGAGCGGGCAAGACTTCGATCTGTCGGGCGCTGTTGGAGCGGCTGGACGATGCGGTGTGGAGCGTGTCGGCCACAACTCGGCCGCAACGTCCGGGGGAGACGGCGGGGGAGAGCTACGAGTTTCTGACGCCTGCCGAGTTTGAGCGCCGCCGCGCTGCGGGAGATTTTCTGGAGAGCGCCGAATACGTCGGACACTGGTACGGCACTCTGCGCAAGCCGGTGGAGGAGGCCCTGTCGCGCGGAAGCAACGTTTTGCTGGATATAGATGTGCAAGGCGGTCGGCAGGTGGCCGCGGCGATGCCTGATTCGGTTCGGATCTTCGTGCTGCCGCCGCAGCGAGCGGCGTTGCGGGCTCGGCTGGAGGGTCGCAAGACCGAAGGCGAGGATCAGCTCGCCAAGCGGGTCGCCGAGGCCGATCGAGAGATTTCCGTTGCCCGCGAGAGTGGGTGCTATCAGTATTTTGTCACCAACGACGTCCTGGAGACGGCGATCGAGGACGTCAGGGATATCATCCTGAAGGAGAGAATGCAGGCATGATCGAAGCACTTCGTGACGATGACATTATCAAGAAGATGGGCGGGCGTTTCAAACTGGTCGCTCTGATTCAGCGCCGTTGGCTCCAGCTCATGCAGGGCGCCCCGCCGATGATCGAGACCAAGGGCTTGACCGACATGGAAGTCGTTGTGAGGGAGATTGTCGAAGGCAAGATCGACATGTCCCTGGAAGATTCGCCGGAGGTCGAGGATGACCTCGAAGTCTGACGCCTCTTCCCATTCGGTGGATCTGTCCGGCTACAATGTTCTGGTCGGTGTGTGCGGCGGGATCGCTGCGTATAAGGTCTGCCAGGTTGTCTCTGAGCTTAATCAGCGCGGTGCGGACGTGACCGTGGCGATGACCCGAGCGGCGCGCCGGTTCGTCGGGCCGGTTACCTTTCAGGCGTTAACCGGGCGGGCGGTGCTGACCAGTTTGTGGGCGCGCCGCGCAGAGGAGTCCGTTCAGCATATCGAGCGTACCGAAGCGGCGGACCTGATGTTGATCGCGCCCGCTACGGCCAATCTGATCGGGAAGATCGCTGCCGGGATCGCTGACGACCTCGTCTCGACCATGGTGATGAGTGCCGCTTCGCCGGTGATATTGGCTCCGGCAATGAACGAGCGGATGTGGGGCAATCCGATCGTGGCGCGCAACGTCGCCTTTCTGCGGGAACAGGGTTACGTTTTCGTGGGTCCGGGCGAAGGGCGGCTGGCCTGCGGGAGCGTCGGAGCGGGGCGAATGGTCGAACCGCGCGAGATTGTCGACGCGATCGTCCCCCGGTTGAAATCGGCTCCACCCAAAGCAACATTGCCCTGATGCATTATAGTGCCGGAATTATGGCACAACACGGGCCGACACGTTGGCCCTTGCCACCCGTCAACAAGTTGGCCCATGCCACCCATCCGGCGGTGATGACGTGAGGATGGCATGGAAAAACTCATGAGAGGCGGGTGTGCCACTGCTCTTGAGCAGTGCAGGGGCATGATGGGTGGCATGGGCAAGCGTTGCCGGCTAGCAGTGGATAGTGCCGTTGATTGGCGATCACACACGAATGGTAGAGGTGGTTGCCGCTTGCCCGTGGCGGATGTTGCCGGGGGCGGCGGCGTTCAGCGGTTTCAGGGTGATCCGGCTACGTGGCGTGGTATCTAGTTTGTGTACTGCTAAGGGTGTGGCACAACACGGGCCAACAAGTTGGCCCATGCCACCCGCCAGGGACAAGCCCTGGCGCTACATTGGTTTACGGCCTCTTCTTCGCTTGGGTGAATAATCCGGGCTAGTTGGATGTCTTCGAACCATGCGAATCCTCGTAACGGCCGGACCGACCAGAGAGTTCTTCGATTCCGTACGGTTCATCTCGAACCCCTCGAGCGGGAAGATGGGTTTCGCCATCGCCCGGGCAGCGGCCGGGCGGGGGCATGAAGTCGTCCTGGTGGCCGGTCCCGTCGAGCTGGCGGACCCCGCCGGCGTCGAGGTCGTCCGGGTGGTCAGCGCCGAGGAGATGTTCCTGGCTTCCACGTCCTTGTTCGATAAATGCCAGGCGGCCGTGATGACGGCGGCCGTCTGCGATTACCGTCCCACGCGGCGGCTCGAGCACAAACTGAAGAAACGCAACGAAGTCCGCCCGATCCAGCTCCAGCCGACCAAGGACATCTGCGCCCATCTGGGCCGGATCAAAGGAGATCGGGTCGTCGTGGGTTTCGCGATGGAGGACCACGACCATCATTCACACGCCGCGGATAAGCTCGCCCGCAAGTGCTGCGATGCCATCGTACTCAACGGTATAAGCAACGTGGCCGGGGACGACGCTGAGATTGAGATCCTCCGAGCCGATTCCGGCTGGTCACCGCCCAAGGCCGGGTCGAAGGAGACCCTGGCCGGGACGATAGTGGATCTGGTCGAGAGCTTAGCCGGGCATCAACCGTAGATTCCCGTAGGTCGGGCTCATCCCGACGTTCTGCCGCCAGATGCGCGACTCGCGGTGCCCTCACCCATCGAACGTGATTCGGCATACAAGAAGCGTGCTCCACCTGTAAAGGCAAACCAACCCCGGGAGGTGTCGGGCTCATCCCGACGTTCTGCCTGTAGATTTCAGGGCATGCCAACAACGCCGATTGGACGAAACCCGAGCAACGACAGTGTAAAGGGAGGGTTGCGCGTGGACTGTTGGTGATGGTCGTGGCCTCGTTCGGCCTCTTGAGGCGGTTTGTCGGCAAGTGTCTGTACGCCTTGGGGACACTTGGTGTCGAGTTGTCGTAGGTCTGGGTGAAATGGCGTAAGTGGGTTGTTTTTTACATAGTGGTGCGGTTGGCTTGGCATGTGGCGGTGTTACACGAGTTGGCGCTCTTTCGGGTTATTCCCGGTGTCGTGGGTTGTTTTCCGCGTTCTTTCGAACGGCAGTCTCTTGCCGCTACGGCCGCTGCCTGTGAGAACAATCGGTAAAGGCTGTTAACGTACGTGTCGATAATAGCTTAGGCGCCTTATGGAAGATTGGCATGGTGAACTGGGCGTCATGGGTTGTGCTGTGCTGGGATTATAGTGTTCGTTTCTTGAATCAAATGCTCAAGATGTAACGGAGCATGGACCGATGAGCAGTGAACATTATCGATCGCGCGCGAGGCGTGTTTGGCGGTCTTGCGTGGTTCGCTGATGGAGCTGTTGTGGGTGGAAATGTTTTGGATTCGATATTGACTTGCCAAGGTCGAAACCTACAATTCGCCCGCTGTAGACTTGGCTTTCCGTGCCCCGCCCGTTTAAGGTGGTGCGCGGGTCTTCCGACGCAGATGGAGGCGGCCGTTTCTGTTGTGGCGCGTTGGCGGAACGGTGTTGCCCCCAATTCAAAGGGCGTTGGTGAGTTCGGGTTTGACAGTCAGTGGGCCGTTTAGAAGGCGGCGTATAATTGGCGGAAGGAACGTTGGCTCTGGGACGGTTTGGGGCGTTTGCCCTCCGGCTCGTGATTTTCTGCGAGCATGCGGGCAAGTGTCACTCCGTTTCGGAGTGTGACAAGTATTAGGCAGTTTTCTGCGTAACGGTATTTTGGACGAAACGATGAGCGTGTGTGACGGAGCACGCCACAGTCTCTTATCTGGAGGTTCACGAGAATGTTAGGTATCAAGTTTGGTACGCTGTATCGCCTGGGAGCGCTCTGTGGCGCGTTCGCCATGCTCGTACTCGTAGCGGGGTGTCCGGGAGTGCAGCCGGTGGTATGCACAACCGACGCGGACTGCGATGACGCGGTCTTCTGCAACGGGGCCGAGACGTGCGGTGAGGACGGGGCTTGTGTGGCCGGGGAAGCGCCCTGCACCGCCGAGTACTGCGATGAAGAGAATGACGTCTGCTATGAGTGCATCGCTGACGCCGACTGCGACGACGGCGATCTCTGCACGGATGACACGTGCGTAGACAACGTTTGCGATTACGCAGACGTAGACTGCGGCGACAACTTCTGTGATCCGGCCGACGGCGAGTGCGTCGAGTGTCTGGCCGACACGGATTGCGATGATGGAGATGCCTGCACCGATGACGCCTGCACCGACGGTGTGTGTGAGAACACGGATGTCGAGTGCGAAGAGGGCGAGATCTGCGTCGAGGGTGTTTGCGAGCTCGCCTGCACCGAGGATGCGGACTGCGACGACGAGGATGCCTGCACGACCGACACCTGCACGGACGGGATCTGCGTTTACGAGGACGTTACGTGTGATGACGAGGATCTGTGCACGACCGATACCTGCGATCCGGATACCGGTTGCGTATACGCGGACGTCGAGTGCGAGGACGGCTACGAGTGTGACGCGGAGACCGGTGAGTGCGTCGAGATCGAGGAGATCGCCTGCGAAGAGGACGCCGATTGCGACGACGAAGTCGACTGCACCGACGACACCTGTGGTGAGGACGGCTTCTGCGATTTCACCGACAACTGTGCCGAGGGCACGCTGTGCGATGAGGATAGCGGTGAGTGCGTCGAGTGTCTGACTGACGACGACTGCACCGTCGAAGGCGAAGTCTGCGACGAGAACAACGAGTGCAACGATCCGACCTGCGAGACCGAGAGTGTAGATCTCACGCTGAATCGCGATGAGCTCACCACCGGCTGCGGTGACGACATCTTCAACGCCTATGTTGAGTTCAACACCGGCGCGTTCGTGGCGACTCTGCAGTCGCAGGATTCGCTTGACGGCGGCACCGGCGACGACATTCTCAATGTCGAGTTCGAGCACTCCGCGGTCAAGACCGTAACGCCGACCGTCACGGACATCGAGACGATCAGCATTACGGATACCGGTACTGCGGTCACCACCCTGGCCGGTACGAACTTCTCCGGCGTGACCACGATCAACAGCGTTAACAGTTCGTCGAACGTCACCATCACGGCGATGCCGATGTTGGTGGATTGCGGCCTGCAGGGGACGACCGGGGACTTGCTGTTCACCTTCGATACCGCCGCCACGACCGGCTCGGTCGATGCGATGGCCGTTACGGTCAGCGGAGCGAAGGCGGGCACCACGCTGGGTATCACCACCGGTGCGGCCAATGGTATCGAGTCGATGTCGATTGATTCGACGGGCTCGGCGAGTGTTATTGATGCCATCACGATGACGACCGGAACCACCTGGACGTCTCTGACGGTGACCGGTGACCAGAACCTGACGATCACCGCGGATCTGCCTGATCAGGTCACGACGATCGACGGAAGTGCGATGACGGCCGGAAACCTGAAGGTCGGAACCGGTAACGGCGTTATGGCGGTGACCGGTGGTGCCGGCGATGACCAGTTCACCTTCAGCACCGGCGAGTTCCTGATCACGCCGACCGCCACCCGCGATACCGTCAACGGTGGCGAAGGTACTGACACGTTGCGTCTGGCCACGGCCGATGCGGACAATGCCACGGTAACCGTTCCGGGTACCAACGTCGCCACGAGCATCGAGGCGCTGCGGATCACGGATGCGGTAGCCGGTGCGATCAACACCACCTGGTGGGGCACGATCGGTACGTTCACCACCGAGGACGGCTTCGGCAACAACACCAGCCTGACGGTCGCCAGCGGCACGAACGTCGTCTGCGAGGACGGTACCGACAGTACCGCCAACGCCCGGTCGTTCATCGTCTCGGGCAGCGGAACCACGGATACGATGACGCTGACCCTGGCCGACCACGACTTCGGGGCGGCGGCGTTGACCTTCACGGGTGTTGAGACGCTCAACTTGGTGTCGAACCTGAACATCTCGGGTGCGGCGGCCGACGGTGGCGGTATCAACGTGATCGGCGGGGCGCTGACCATGACGAACACCGCCGCGGTCGAGACCGTCGTTGTCACCGGTACCGAGGCTCTCACGATCACCGGCGCGGTTACGGCCGACAAGATCGATGCGTCGGACTTCACGCATAACCTGACGATGACGCTGACTGCTCCGATGGTGGCGAGTGGTAGCGGAAGCATCGTCGGTGGTAGCGGCGACGACACCCTGGTAGGTTCCGGCAATGCCGACACCATCACCGGTGGCGACGGTGGCGACGTGCTCAGTGGTGGCGAGGGTAATGACATCCTGACCGGTGAGGGTGGCCAGGACTACTTCCACTTCCTGGATACGACGGACAACATCGTGTATGCCGGTGGTACGAACACGATCACCGACTTCACGGCCGGTACGGATTACCTGCGGTTCGACAAGAGTAACTACTTCTCCTCGGCCACTGGCGGTGGCGTTGCGGTTACCAGCACGAACTACTATGAGGGTGCTCCGGCCAGCCTGGGTGCGACGACGTACGAGGTAGTGGTGGTTACGAGTGCGTCGTACGCGACGGCGGGAGCGGCCGAGGACGCGGTTGTCGCGGGCTCGACCTCCGGCAATGACGCGGTCGTGATCTACTACGATTCGACGCAGGGTTATGCTCGGATGTACTTTACGACGACGCTGGGTACCGATGTGAATATTGATGGAAACACCGACCAGATCATGGCGAACTTCACCAATATCACGACGTTGGCTGCGCTGTCGAACTTCGCGTACACCGACTTCTACGTTGCTGACTAAACTCGGATAAGAACGGCTCGCTAAGTGCGGGTCAGGCTCATCTGAACGGCAGTACGAAACACGGAGCTCGGCGGGAACAACCTCGCCGGGCTCCGTGCCTTTTTACGGGCTCGTCGTTTTTCGGGCTCTCGTCCGCGCTTTTGGCCGCGAGTCTCTCTAGGGCCCTCATCCGCCCCCACCCACGCCCTCGTAGGGCAGCGTCGAGGTACGAGACCTGCCGTAACTGCTGCGCGACGCGCGCCTTCGAGGCAGGTCTCGTACCTCGACCGTGCCCTACTTGGCCTTGGGAATGCGAGTCTCCTTACAATCCCAATCCGTTTCCCACCGATTCCGGCGACGAGTCGATGCGGCTGTTCCAGCTCGCCAAACGCCGGTATGGGGCACCCGCGCGGATGTCTTTCGGGTTTTCGTCCGTCCCCCACCCATTCCGGCGGTGAGTCGTCGCGGCTGTTCCGACGCGGCAGACGCCGGCACGCGCGCTGGAACGGGGTACTCGCGCGGGTGGTCCCCGGCGATACCAGCATTGGGGCGAAGCGGGTCAGGCCCGATAACCTCTCCGCCAGTATTGGTAACCTGCTCGGGGTTAAGCACTTGGGGAATGGTAGTTCGTGGCGGGAGACCGCAGCCCGCTTTTCTCCGCATTGCAGGCCTTGAAAAATCGTGCAAGTGAGCTCATCCTTAGGTGGCGCCGCAACAAGTATGTAACCGACATGTCACAGAAGGCCGGGCGTTCCCGGCGCGGCGCGTAGGATGCAATCAGGCGGATCGCCTTGGTGTAGAAGAGAGGTGGACCGGGTCGGTTGTGCGCCGATGTCGCAGTCGATTCGCCTCCAGCGCTGATGGACGTAAGTCGGCTGCTGCGAAGCAGTTACGATCCGGTGGCCGGGTTTGCGTCCGTTGTGGTTCAGGTTGCCGGGGCGATGGTACGGCTTGCGCGGCGGGTGGTTGGACGACCGTGCGATAACCGGTGGTTTGAGTGAGGCGGTTTGATGCCGAGTTTCACGTATAGAGCGGTCAATGAGGGCGGTGAGCAGGTCGCCGGGGTTCTGACGGCCGAGAACTACCAAGTAGCGCTGCGGATGTTGGATGAGCAGGCGCTCTACCCGGTAAACGTGTCCGAGGGCGTGGGGCAGATCGATACCCCGTTCTCAAGGGGCCGCAAGGTCAAGGCGCACCACCTTACGACGTTCTACACGCAGCTTGCGGATCTTCTCAAAGCTGGCGTTCCCATGCTGCGATCGCTCGACGTCCTCTCGCGGCAGGCGTCGCAGGGGACGTTGGGCCAGTTGATAAGAGAATTACGCGAGGACGTGGCCGGTGGTACTTCGCTGGGCGATGCGATGGGGAAGCACCCGTACGCGTTCTCGCCGCTGCACGCTTCGATGGTCCGGGCGGGGGAACAGGGTGGCTTTTTGGAGGACGTACTGGCCCGGATCGCGATTTTCTCGGAGAAGCAGGACGAGCTGCGCAACAAGGTCGTCGGCTCGATGATCTACCCGGTGATTTTGGTGTTGGCCGGGTCGCTCGTGATGTCGCTGGTGATGTTCGTGGTGGTCCCGAAGATCCGTCCGTATTTGCGGGAAGAGACCTTCAACCCCATGACGGTGGCGGTCTTTTGGGTGTGTGATCTGCTCAAGGACCACTACCTGGTGGTCATAGGCGCATTCGTCGGGGTCTTGCTGGCCTTGTCGACTTTTGCCAGGACGGAATACGGCAAGGCGTTGTTCGAGCGGGTTAAACTGCGGGCGCCGATCATGGGGAACATCCTCACGATGGTGGCGATTTGCCGGTTCTGCCGTATTCTTGGCACTATGTTGCACAATGGGGTGCCGATCCTGCAGGCTCTGAAGATCTCGAAGGACTCGGCCGGAAACGAGATTCTGGCCAAAGTGATCGAAGAGGCCGGCGACAGCGTGAAGAAGGGCGCTGCGCTCTCGGATCCGCTGGGAAAGAGTGGACTCTTTCCCCCAACGGTGGTGGACATGATCGCCGTGGCGGAGGAGAGCAACAATCTGGAGACCGTGCTGGTTCAGATTGCCGAAACTAACGAAGTGCGCACGGCGCGGCAGATCGATTTGGGGGTGCGAATCCTCGAGCCGGTTCTGCTGGTGATTATGGCGTCGCTGGTGTTCTGCGTGCTCGTGGCGATTCTGTTGCCGATTCTGACGATGGGTTCGGCGGCGATGTAGGCGTTGTAGGGCGGCGCTTGCGGGCCGGTCTGCATGAGAGGTTGATTCCCCCGGAGGCGGGCGGGACTGCTTTCGGGATGACATAAGAACCCGGACGTCGGGCGAAGGTCAAGGTGCCGACCGGCGAAAGGAATGAGGCCGTATCGCGGTGGTTAAGTCTGCGAAACGGCAATGGACTACGAAGGAGAGATGTGATGCGGCGTACGAAGAGACGGAACCGGTCGGCGTTTACCCTGATCGAGGTGCTGTTGGTCGCGGGGATTCTCGCGCTGTTGGCGGCGTTTGCGATTCCGCGGTTGTTCAGCCAGGCGGAAGAGGCTCGGATCAAGCTGGCCCAGGCGGCGGTGGGGCGAAACGGTCCGATTGGTAAGGCCCTGGGCAGTTACAAGTGGCACATGGGGGCGTATCCGGACACCGACGAGGGGCTCGCGGCGCTGTTTCAGGCGAAGGACAGCGTCGATGACGAGCGGTACAAGGGCCCCTATCTCGAGGGGACGTTTGAGGAACTGACTGATCCGTGGGGTAAGCCCTTCGAGTATCGCAGCCCGGGCGAGGTCAACGAGGACGGATTCGACCTGTGGAGCATCGGTCCCGACGGCAACGACGACAGCGGCAAAGAAGGCAGCGACGACATCAAGAACTGGGTAGAGAAGTAAGCTCGACTCGTTACGTTCGGATCGTCTGAAGAGGGGGGCGGCTCCGACGCGCAATATCATGAGGCATACTAGTGCCATTTCCAGTGAGGTTGGTCTGGGTTTTCCCCCCTTAGCAAGGGGGGATCGAGGGGGGTGTATTCGGACGGAGAAGAACCTCCCCCGGCCTCTCGTTATCACGGGGGGGGCAGGCTGGAAGCCTGCGTTACGGCGGGGCACTGCTTCCTCTCCTGGGAAGGAGGGGAGAAGAAGCGGCCACCTTTCTGGAAACGGCATCAGATCCAGCCGCGCGTTCACATTGATGGAGATTGTCCTGGTAGTCGGCATTCTGGTGGCCATCACTGCGATGGCGATTCCGACTTTCGTAAACGAAATTCAACGAAACGAGTTGGAAGGCTCGGCTCGGCAGATGCGTTCTCTGCTTACGATGGTGGGCGCTAACGCTGCGCTGGACGGCGTGCGGTATCGGGTGCGGTTCCCTCAGGAGGACGAGGAGGACCCGCTGGGCGGTGATACTCAGCCGTTGATCGAGCGCGAAGACTTTCCGATTGAAGAGCCGGAGGAGTTCTATCTGGTTACGGCGCCGTGGGCGATTGGCAACACCTTGTTGGGGAACGTGTGGTGTGCCGAGGTGCGTCTGGGGCGTCCGACGGTGGACTCATTGCGGCGGACGCGCAGCGAGGTCGAAGACACTATCGAGGAGGCGTTCGAGGATTTCGAGCCGGAACGCCCTCCGCTTCTGTTTGATCCGGATTCCACGTGTGAGTGGGCCACTTTCGTTCTGACCGATGCTCCGCGGGACATCAACCTCGACGATTTGGAGGACTACCCGTGCATCGAGGTGATCCTCGAAGGCAGTACCGGGCTCTCCTGGCTGCAGCGCCCGCTTTATGAAGAGGAATTGGATCTGTTCGAAGAGAAGAACTGGCCGGTCGTGCTCCGGCAGGACCTGCTCAGCTTACGCGAGCTAACCGAAGACGATGTACTGGAACTTCGCGAGGCGTTGCTCGACTGATGAACGGTAGACGCTCAGGTTATTCCAGTAAGCGCATCAGCGCCGCGGTTCGCGGCAACCGGTGGATGAGGCTCCGGCCGGGCTGGGTCCTGCTCGAGACGGTCATGGCAACCGGTCTGTTGATTCTCGGGCTCGCGGTGATCGGAGCGCAGGTGCAGGACGCCGATGCCTCGATCCGCCGGATGGAGCTGGAACTATGTGCCATGCGTCTGGCAGAGATGAAAATGGCGGAGCTGGACCTGGGGCTCGTGGAGCTGGACAGCGTCGACGAGGAGCAGGAAGAGGAATTCGGCCCGCGCTTCCCCGACTTCGGCTGGCGGCTCATTACCGAAGAGACCGGCCTGGACGAGATGTACCTTCTGACGCTCGAGATTCTATACCTGCCTCAGTCATCGGCGGATTTCGGGGAGTATGAAGAGGGCGACTTCGACCACGACCTCGCGGAGAACATCTTCACGATTCGGGCAATGCGGGCCACGCCGCGCCCGCTCAACCTCGAAGAGGAGTTCGGACTCGACGAGGACGAGTTCATTGAGATCAGCGACAAGTTGGCCGACTTGGGGATCCCCGGCCTCGACAACGCATCGGCCCTGAACCTGACTTTCCTGGCCCAGAGTGATCTGGAGGACGTGCTGGCGGCGCTGCCGATTCTCGAGGAGGTCTTTGGGATCGACCTGCAGAGCATGGCCGCGCTGCTACCGCCGGGGTTGCTGGAAACGCTCGAGGAAAGCGGAGTGCTCGAAGGTGAGGAGGGGGAGGAAGGCGCCGGTGAAGGCTCATGACCGGGCGTTGGTACATTGAACGCCGCCGCCGCGGCCTGACGTTGCTGGAAGTCGTGCTGGCGATGAGTTTGCTCGTCGTGCTGTCTACGATGACGTACTGGTTTTACTCCTCGTCGCTGGAGACGCGTGAGCGCGGGATGAAGGCGGCGCAGCGTCAGCGGTTGGTCCGGGTGATTCTGGACCGAATCGCGGCGGAGATTCGCCAGGCGAGTGCCATCGGTATTGGACAGCGCGCGGGGATTCGCGGCGAAGCCGAACGAATCTGGCTGACGACCATGCGGGTGCCGAGCAAGGAGCTATCGAAGGAACGCCGCTCGCGGGAAGAGCCGCCGCCCGGCGAGTACGACCTGGCCAAGGTGGCCTACCACATCGTTCGCCATCCGGACATCCAGGACGAGGACGGTTACGACAAGCCGCTGGGGCTGGCGCGGGTGGAGATTACCGTTCCGCGTCCCGACAGCGCCGAGACGGGCGAAGCGTTCGAGGGGGAGTCGGGCCAAACGACGGATGGAGAAGAGTCGTCTTGGGATGCGTTCGAGGAAGCGCTGCTGACCGACGACGAGAGCGGCGGTATCGAGGCGGTGGAAGACATCAACTGGCAGGAGCTGTACTCGACGGATGTTCGTTATCTGCGGTTCTGCTACTTCGACGGCAATACCTGGTGGGACGAATGGGATGTCCCCGGGGAGAACGCTCTTCCGCAGATGGTAATGGTGACGTTGGGGTTCTCGGGTCAGCCGCCCTGTGGTGAGGAGTTCGGACAGACGCCCAACGAGGAGTTCTGTGAGTGCCTCAACCGTGACCCGATGGACTGTGAACGGCTGCCGTTGGATCAGTACACCCGGGTCGTGCGGGTGACCCAGGCGGACCCGCTGTTTCGGTCGCGGGTTACGCGTGAGGGGCAGGAGCTTGCCCAGACGCTGGGGGCGTCTTCTGGGAAAACCGAGGGCGAAGAGGAGGGCGATTGATCGTGGCGCGTCGTGGGGTCATCCTGCCGGCGATTCTGTTTATGCTGCTGTTATTGGGGCTGCTGGGGGCAATGTTCGCGTTCCGGGTGAATGCGGATCACGCGGCCACCCGGGCGGTGGCGTTGCGCTTGCAGACCCGCCTGGCGGCGGAGGCCGGGGTCGAACGGGTGAAGCTGCTCCTTCGTGACATGCGTTTTGATTCGACGCAATGGTACAACAACCCGGACGAACTGCACCGGATTATCGTCTGGGCGCACGATGTCGATGCCACAATCCTGGGTACGAACGAGGAACTGGACGAAGGCGAGATGGCCTTTCGGTTCAGCATCGTGGCGGATGACCCCAGCGACGATGAGAAGTACATCCGGTTCGGTATCACCGACGAGGCCGCGAAGCTCAACCTCAACGAGGCGACCGAATCGCAATTACTGAAGTTGGTAACGCGCGCGGTCGGCGATGACGAGGAGATCATTCCGAGTGAGATCGTCGCGGCCATCATTGACTGGCGCGATGAGGACTCCGTTGCTCTAAGTGAAGCGGGTGATACGGAGGGCGACTATTACGAGCAGTTGGTGCCGGCATACCTGGTCAAGAACGCCCCGTTTGAAACGGTGGAGGAACTGCTCCTGGTCAAAGGGGTAACCGGTCAGATCCTCTTTGGTGAGGACTATGACCGCAACGGGCTACTCACTGACAACGAAGACGACGGCGACGACTCGTTCCCGCCGGACAACGAAGACGGGGAGCTTAATCAGGGTCTGTATCCGTATCTGACGGTTCACTCCTATGAGAGCAACGTCAGCAACACGGGTCGTTCGCGGATCTACCTGTTCGGCGAGGAGAACACCTTGCGCGAGCAGTTGACGCCGGTGTTTGAGGATGAACCCGATGTTGTAGATTACATCGTTCAGGTCACGCGCGGGCAAAGTGGCAAGAAGGAAGCCGGCGAAGGTGAGGGCGGCGAGGAGGGCGGCAAGTCCGGCAGTACTGGTAGTGAGGGCGAAGCCGACGGATCGCTGGAGGAGGCGGGCGAGGGCAGTACTGGCAAGGAGGGTTCGCTCGAAACGTCCAAGTCCGGACCGCGGCAGCAGTACAGGGAATCGGGTTCGGAGGAAGAGGAGAAGGACGAGGAAGACGCGGCAGAAGAGGAAGCCGAGGATGACTCGGGCGAAGAGGAAGAGGGCGAAACAAATCCCGAAGACGGGGGAGAAACGGATGATGTTCAAGGCGGGTCGGGACCGATCCGAACTCCAGCGGCATTGCTTCTGGCACGCTCGATAAGCGGCGAGGCTCGTTCCAGTCCCGTAGGACCGGAGCATCTGGCTCGGCTGATGGACCAGACGACAACGGTGTCGCCGGAAAAGAACGAGATTGCGGGTCTCATTAACGTTAACACTGCACCCGCGCCGGTTCTGAAGTGTATTGAGGAACTGTCGGGAGCGCAGATTCAGGCAATCCTCGAAGCGCGGGGGAGCCTGGAAGCCGAGGAGAAGGCGACGACCGCATGGTTGGTTACCGAAGACGTCGTTGATCTGGAGACATACGTGGCGATTGCCCCGCAGATTACGGCTCGCGGCCAGCAGTTCACGATTGAATCGCTTGGTTATGCGGACCATGTGGGGATGGTGTCGAGGCTGCAGGTGATTGTGGATATGGTCGGACCGATCGCACAGACGGTGTACTGCCGCGACGTGACGAACATCGGCGGCCATTTCCCAATACGCCAGGAAGATGAAGAGAATATCCGTGTCCGTTAATGCTCGCTCAAAGAAGATCCTGGCTATTGACTGGGATGTGCGTACGTTGCGGATCGTCCATGCGCAGCTCGGCAAACGCGGGGCGACCGTGGAACAGGTGTTGGCGGTCCCGCTGGGCAAGGATGTCGACCCCGGCGATCCGGAACAGATGGGCCGGCACATCCGCCGGGCGCTGGATCAGGAAGGTATCCGCACGCGTCATGCGATGGTCGATGTTCCCCGCGATCAGGCGATTCTCAACACGTTGAACCTCCCGGTAGCCGTTCCCGAGGGACTCCCCGGAATGGTGGAGATCCAGGTCGCCAAGGAGCTGCCCTTTCCGATCAGCGACGCGGTGATCGATTATGCGGTCGGAGAGCCGGTTGATGGTTCGCCGACGGCCGAGGTGCTGGTAGCGGCGATTCGCCGCGAGGTTTTGGCCCAGTACGAGGCGACGCTGGTAACGGCCGGTCTGAGGCCGCTACGGATCGGGTTCCGGCCCTTTGCGGACAAGATCGCGGTTTGCGCGCTGCTAAAGCACGCGATGCCGGAGCGGGTTCTGTTCATCGATGTTCGGCCGACCCTTTCCGAGATCGATTTCCTGCGGCATGGAGCGTTGGAGTTCTCCCGTGCCGCCCCCGTAGTCATCCCCGAGAACCTTGATGACGGATCGCGTCTTTCGCTGGTGCGGCCGGCGAGTTCGGGGGAGGTCGGCGACGACGAATCTCCGGCGATTGACGAGCCTCGTGTGTCCGGCGGGGCGCTCGCCGAGGTGATTCGATCTCTGGTTATCGAGGTCCGCCGGTCGATCGAGGCTTATCGGGCCAGCGATCCCGGGGCGAGAATCGATCATGCGGTGATCGGCGGCGATCTCGGCATTGAAGAGCCTTTGGCCGAGGCAATCCAGCGCGAGCTGCAGATGACGGCCGAGGTGTTCAACCCGGCCTCGACGTTCGGGTGGGAACCTGACCAGGGTGCGGCGGCTTCGGCGTATGCGGCCACGTTGGGCATGGTGTTGGCCCAGGCGGATCCGGCTACGCTCCACTTCGATTTCCTTCACCCCAAGAAAGTGGAATCGGCGGCGAAGAAGCGACTCAAGAAGGCGCCGGTGTTGGCGGCGGCCGTGCTGTTGCTGGCCGCGGCGGGTCCGGTCTTTCTTTATGGGATAACCAAGGATGATCGCGAGGCGCTGGCGAGCATTGAGAAGCGAATCGCCGAGTTGAAGAGCAATTCCGGAAGTAACAAGAAGTTCCTCAAGTTGGTGGACGACCTTCGGGACTTCAACGAGCAGTATATCTGGGTGGATGTTCTGGCGGATGCCCTGAGCGTGTTGCCGTCGAATGAAGAGCTGGTCATCAACCACGCGTCGTTCAACCAGGAGGAGGGCCGCCTGGTCCTCAAGACGCAGACGAAGCGGCGCGAGATTGCCAGCGAGGTGATACGGATGCTGGAGGAGGAGTTTCGCAGACCCGGCAGTACGCTACCGCGGTTCAAGGTGACCATGCGGTCGCAATCGGAGAAGGACGGAGAGAAGTATCCGTATTCGCAGGATCTGCAGATTATGATTCTGGCGGACGGTTTGGTGCAAGAGGGGTTGGCCAGTCGTTCGCGGTAGGGTCGGACGCGAGGCGATCGAGTTTGAGGTGATCGATGGATCGGCGTACTAAGATTCTAGGCGGCGTGTTTCTCGCGATCGTCTGCTACGCGTTGATTGCCAACGTGGCCTATCCGAGCTGGATCAAACCACTCCTCGAGACCGGTGAGCGCGTCGCCGAGCAGCAGGAAGAACTCGACAAACTGGAGGCCGGGGAAGCTGAAGTCCAGATGGCGAAGCTGGAATACGGCGAGTTACTCGATCGGATGAGTTCGTTTGACGCGGCCAAAGCGGAGAACGACCTGCGCGAGCGGCTGAACCAGTTAGTGGGAAAGCACGGACTGGAGGAAGTGACCACATCGGGCGGCGGTCGGGTCAGCCGGTACAAGAAGACCGACTTCGAGACAATGAACCTCTCGCTCAGTGCCACCGGCACTCTGCGTGGGGTGATCGGGTTCCTGAAGGACCTTTCGGAACTGCCGCACGTGCTCCGGCTGGGTAATGTGGCGATGTTTCCGTCCCGGTCTTCGCGCAAGGGACGGGCGGGTACACAGATTCAACTGCGGGTGCCGCTCGAAGTGGCCGTGCTTCCGCAGCAGAGGATTCTCGGGAATCTGCTGAAGGACGAGGATCTCAAACAACCCGAGTCATACGTACGGCACGAAGGGCGCAATTACTCGGAGATCTGGGAGCGGACTCCCTTTACCGAGTTCGTGCCGCCCGAACCGTTGGTCGCCAACGCCGGGCGGACCATCAATGTGGAGTTGAACACGCCGACGTCCATGCAGGGTTCTGCGACCGGGGGGGACGGCAACTACACTTACCTCTGGTCTCCGGAGGAGGGGTTGAGTGATCCGAATACCGCGCGCCCGAAGCTCGACACGTCTACGACGTGGAAGCGGGACTATACCTTGACGGTCACCGACGGGCTGGAGGAGAAGTCGACCTCGACCGTCACGGTGACGATTCGCGAGAAGGCTCCGGCGGTCACCGAGACGCGTCCGACGGAACCGCCCAAGCCGGTCGGACCGCAGCGCTGGGCGGAAAACAACCGGATGAAGCTGCTTATGGCGCTGATGCATAGGGAGGGTGACGTTCGCCTCGACGAGGTGATGGTCTTCCACCTGAAGTCGAAGGAGACGACTTATCACGAGTTGGGGGCCGAGTTCGACGGCGGCGAGTTGGTCTTTGTGCATCCGCGCGGCGCGATCAGCCGCCGGAAGGACGACTACTTCATCTACCCGCTGGGCTGCACGCTCAATCAGGACATCCGTATGGAGGAGGCCGGCGACTATCCTGTGCTCCAGGCTGCCGCCTACAGATTGAGTGGCATAGTCCTGGAGACGACCCCGGAAACCGGGGCGGTTTTGGGGCAACCTGCTTCGACCCCGTCGGGTGGCGGCCCGGAAGAGGAAGAAACGCCCGTGGTCGAGGAGCAGGGCAGTGCCACAACCGAGACTCCGAGCGCGCCTGGGCCCAAAGTTGCCCCTGCGGCGGCGCCGGCGTCCCGCGATCCTAACGAAGACCGTACTGAGCGAGTAGCCGACAAGCCCAAAAAGAAGAAGAAGAGCAGCCGCCGTCGGGGCGGGCGAAAGAAGGGGCGTTAGTCTCGCAGGCAGCGAGGACGAGACTGCCGGCGTCGTATGTTGGCGCCGTTGACAATAGCAGGCGAGGGCCATTGAGCCACAGTAAGACCACCCCTGATGTGGGGTGTAGTAAGAGGAGAGGTTGCCATGAACGCACGGCCGAATGACTCAATCCAGCAAACGCTACGTCGTCTCGGCGTGGGGCTGGCGGTTGTCGTGTTTGGCTTGTCGGCCGCGGTCGGTTATGCGCAGTCTCCGCCGCCGAGCGGAAACGAAAAGACCAACAAGAAGGCGCCAGGGGCTAAAGAGACTCCGGGCGACAAGACTCCGAGCAGCAAGAGGGCTTCGAGCCCCAGGCGGGCTCCGAAAGCCAAGGAGGACGCCGGCGATAAGAAACCGTCTCGACGTACGAAGCCTCCGAGTGACAAGAAGACGAGCGATTCCGACGAAAAAGCCGCGGACGGTTCGAAATCCGCCGAGGAAGAAGACTCCAAGAGTAGCCGACCGGCGCAGCGGACCCACCGTCGTCCCGCCGGTGAGGAGAAAGAAGACACCAAAGAGTCTGATCCGAAAGAGCCGAGCCCGACCGGCCCGAAGAAGGTCGAGGAGAAGCCGGAGATAGACGCCGACCTGCGGCGACAGGTCGATGCCTTGATAGACTCTCCACCGGAGGATGCCGAGGATTCCGAGAAGCCTGAACCGCGGAGTCGCGGGTCGAAGCGGGTGAGTCCCTCCGAGGTGGGTCTGGTCAAGCCGGGTATGGGTACGACCACTACAGGCCCTAGACCCGGTACGGAAGGGCCGGAACCGAAGGGTCCGACCACGACGCTGGACATTCCGGCACGCGAGGCGAGTGTGCCGGCCGAAGAGCGCACCTACTGGTTCAGCATCAAGGACGGCAGTTACGAGCAGTTGGTGGAGGGAATCGCCCGTGAGACCGGGTTGGGCGTAATGGGGGAGAGCCCCAAGGACGGGAAGGTCACCTTCGTGACCGAAGAGGAGCTTACGTTCGACCAGTTGATCAAGCGCGTTCAGATGGTGCTGTTCAACTACAAGCCGCACGATCCTTACTGGCTCCTGCGCGAAGACACTCATTTGGAAGTCATTCGGATTACTGACTACTACCGGCGGCTCCCACGGGAGCGGATGTATCCCAGCATTGAAGAGTATCGGGCGGCGAATCTACCCAAGGACGAACTGGCCCTGGTGCTCTACACTCCCCAGGCCGGTTCCATCGCGGATCTGACCGTGATTCGCGACTTCATGCCCGACTACGTTCGGGTGACTCCGCTTGAAGAGCGCAATACGGTCAGCATCTTTGCGTTGTCGCGCGATATTGAAAAGTACATGGACCTGATCCCCATCTTTGTAGGGGACAACGACGATCCGCGGACGTTGGAGCTGATTGACGTTGAGCACATCCTCGCCAGCGAGGCGTTGGAGAAGCTGCGCACGTTGATGGACCTGGAGGCGAGCGGCGCGGCGCGGCCCGCGCCTCGGCCCAAGGCACGCGGGGCGAGCCCTCTTACCGGAGCGGAAGCGCCGGAAGTCAGCGTCGTTCCGGATGATGCCCGCGGGGTGATTATCGTTCGGGCCATGCCGGACAAGATCCGCGAAATCAAACAGCTGTTGCCATACTTGGATGTGGATACGACGCGAAGCTACGACCCGGTAGTGATTAAGGTCGTACACACAGAGCCGACCGAGCTGGTCGCGACGATTCAGCAGTTGCTAAGCGCGGCGGAGCCGGCTGCCCAGCCGGGGACGCCGACGAGCAAGACGACAACGCGGAGACGCGACCGGAAGTCGAAGGGTAGCCGACGGGGATCGTCCGGGGCTTCCTCGGTAGTGCTGGACGAGATAACGCTAATGCCGCATCCCAGTGCCCGAGCGATTATTGTCATGGCTTCGCAGGACGATGTCGTCCGGGTTCGCCATTTTGTGGAGATGTTTGACGTCGAGGACGGCGTCCACAACCACTCCATTGCTCTGGAGTACATCGACGCCGAAGAGGTGGTTGCGACCATCACCGAGCTGATGGCGGCCGGGACGGCCGGGACGGACACTTTCACGCTGGTGCCGGACCCGAAAGGGCGGAACATGTGGTTCAGCGGCAGCGAGCACCTTCTGGCCCAGATTGAGGAGATCGTGGCGGCGGTCGACACGGCTGACGACGTCGTGACGCTGCACATCCACCATCTGGTCAACCGGACCCCGTCGTTCGTGGTCGGGATCCTCGAGCAGATGGAGAACACCGGAGCGACGGCGACAGGGGGCAAGGCCAATAGGCCGACCCGTCGGCGGGGAAGCAGAAAGGCCCCCAAGGCGACGCCGCAAGCGACGCCGGGCAGCAAGTTCACTGCGGACGATGAGCAGGGGCAGCTCTTCGTGCTTTGTACTGAGCAGGAGTGGGAGGAGTACCTGGTCATAATCGAGCAGCTCGAGAGTGAGACGATCAGCGAGGTGCCGGTGCTGATCACGGTGGAGAACCTGACTCCGGACGAGGCGATCAACAAGCTGGGGACGCTCTTGAGCGATCAACAGCTTGCCAAAATGCGCTTCGAGACGACCGAAGCCGAGATTATCGTCATGGGGGCGAGCGAATTGGACTTGGCCTCGATTCGGAGCCTGCTGGCGGAACTGGATCGCCCGCTGGACATCGTGCAACGCACCTTTGAGATCCTCTATGCGGATCCTGCGGAGCTGGTCTCGGCGTTGAACACGCTGGTCAGCGATGAAGCAGGCGGCAACTCCGCCGCCAAGCCGGGCCCGCCGCGTAAGGGCGCAAGGGCGACGCGTCCGGTAGCTTCTCGGGCAAGCTCGTCCGAACTGACGATTGTGGAGCTCGGTAAGTTCCTGATTGTGCGGACTACCCCGGAGAAGATGGAACGCGTCGCCGAGTTCATTACCGAGTTCGACATTGAGGAAGATAAGCGAACGATCCGGGTGTATGACGACTTCCCGATCGGGACGGATCTCGAAGATCTGACTGACACATTAACGTCACTTATGCCGGGCGATGCCCCGGAGACGGCTAAGCCTAAGGGTCGGGCCTCGCGTGCGACGACCACTGGAGCCGGCGGTTTGCGGATCGTGCCGCGCCCGGCGCTGGGCAAGCTTATCGTGATCGCCACGCCGGAGGAGTTTGTGGAAGTCGAGAAACTCCTCGATGTGCTCCGCAGTGAGGATCAGCTCGGGCCGACCGAGATGGACTTCGTTAACGTCGAGTACGCCGATCCCGCCGAAGTGGTGGAGGCGATAGAGCCGCTGTTGGACCTACGGATCGAGCAGATGATCCGCACCGGAGAACTCTCGGCCGCCTATGGCGGCGGCGGGGAGGCGACTCCCAAGATCAGTAGACACCGGGGCAAGAACGTGCCGGCGCCGGCGGCGGCGGCGAGCGGAGGAGGCGATTATCACCTCGCGGCCGATGAGCGGATGAGCCGGATTGTCGTTTTCGGACCCGGTCCGATCGTAGCGGCCGTGCGGGATCTGGTACGTCAATTCGACGTACCGGGCGATACCCCGGACGCCGTGGACATTGCCTTCGTTCCGGTGGAGCACGGCGACCCGGAAGAGCTGGTCGAGATGGTCGAGCCTTTCCTGAGTATGCGGGTAGACGAGTTGGTTGCGGCGGGGTCACTGAGTGCCGGTACGGTGGAAGATCCTTCCGCGACGACGCCGAAAAGGGGCGTTAAGGGACCCAAACGCGGCACCACTCCGAGAAGCAAGAGTGGCGACGACAAGCGCTATCACCTGGCTCCGGACGAGCGGAATAACCGAATTGTAGTCGCCGCGCCGCAGATCGTGATTGAGGAGGCTACCCGGCTCATAGGGGAATTCGATCGCCCCGATGCCGAAACGGACATCACGTTCGTGACCGTAGAACTGCAGAACGCTGATCCGGACGAAATGGTCAAGGCTATCAAGGAGATGCTCGGCAGCGGCGGGCGAGCCGGGACTCGCCGGGCTAAAGGGGCGAAGGCTGCTGCGACGGCCGGCTCGACCGATACGGATAAGCTCACCGTCGCGGCTGCTCCGGGCGGAAGCGCGCTGATCCTACGTGGTCCGACGGAGGATGTTGAAACGGCCACCGAGTGGATCGAGCACCTGGACAACATGTCGGCCAGCGGGCGGGAGATCAAGACTTATGAGATCCGCCGGGCGGACCTGCGGAGGCTGGTGGATCTGGTTATGTACGACGTGGACTCCGGCGGGTCCAAGCCTGCCGGAAAGAAACGCGCGGCGCCCAGGGGTAAGTCGCGCGGTGTTGCCGAAGCCCCGGTGGAGGACGAGTTTGAGACGACGATCACCCGATCGGGGGCGGATCTCTACATCCAGGCGGATCTGATCGCGCGAACGATGGTGGTTTCCGCTCCGCCGATCAAGCTGGCCCGGATCGACGAGATCGTCGCCCAGATGGACACTGAAGAAGAGTCGGGCATAACGGGGAAAGAAGTTCCGAAGTTCTTCTACGAGCTCAAGCACGTAGATGCTATCGACGCCCTCTTCGATTTGGAGGCGGTTCTGGATGTCATGTGGGAGCCGTCCACCGATCTGCCGAAGGTCGATTACGCCCCCTTTGGCGAGACTCTGATCATCAAGTACCCCGACGAGCGGCGTTTCCCGGAGATCGAGGCTCTGATCGTCAAGTACGTCGATAAGGTGCCGCCGGAAGATCTCGTATTGGACCGCGAGGCGTTCACACCGCCCACGGGGATGAGTCCGCGTGATACGTACCTGTGGCTGAAGATGAACTACCCGGATTACGAGTTCGAGCTGATCGACATCTCGACGATCAAAGAAAGTGACTATCCGATCACGGAAGTCCAGCCGGCGACACGGCAGGCGCAGGCTAACCCGTGTGTCCTGCCTTTGGCATTCAAGCAGATGGCCGATGCCGCGCTGGCGATTGCTACCGGGCAAACCGAGCCGGACCAGCCCCAGGATGATCCACAGGAGGATCCCCCGAGCGATCGTGAGGAGGCCGAGGACGAGCCGGCCCCCGAGGATGACGACGGCGGGTATGAAGATTCGGACGACTATGAGGAATCCTACGAGGAACCGGTTGGCGGAGAAGCCGGCGCGCCTGAAGGTGCCAGGCCGGCCGGCATGACGGAAGCCGAGGAGCGGAGCAGGATTCGAGCGCTCCTCGATGAGAAGGAGAAACGGCGCACCGCGAAGCCGACCGGCGAGAAGATCAAGGTCTTCATTGACGAGTCCTCGGGTGGGGTCTTTTTAGAAGGCAAGGCGGGGATTCTCAAAGACGCCGACGAGTGGATGGACAAACTCAAGAAGGAAATAGAGACCCTCCCGACCATGCCCGACATCCGGGTCTTCCAGGTCAAGCACATTGACGTATACGCAGCCCAGGAAGTCCTCAACGAGATGTTCAACGCGACGCAATCGCAGCGGCAGGCGGTTACCGCAGCGCAACGCCGCGCCCAGCAGCAACAGCAGGCGGCCCAACGGCGGGCGCAACAGCAGAGAACGGCGAAAGGACAGGAAGAGGAGCAGGATAAGGACGGACGGCAATCCCGGCGCGGACAGCAGACCCAGCAACAACAGGTCCCACAGCTCCCGGCCGAGTCGGTGCGCATCTTCCCGAACCCGCGCGATCGGACCCTGATCGTCCGAGCGGAGTCGACCCAGTTTGCGGTGATCAAGAAGCTGCTGGCCACGATCGATCGACCGCAACCGATCGAGAGCATCCACCGGGTGTTCCAGTTAAAGAAGCTTAACGCCACCGAAGTCGAGGAACTGTTGCGAGACTGGCTCGGGCTTGATGAGCAGCAGACATCGCAGCGGCGGACTTCATCGAGCTCAAACCGGGCGAGAAACGCACGTAGCGGTGCTGCTCAAACACGGCAGACCCGAAGCACGGGCGCCGCCGGGCGGCTGCCCAAGACTTTGATGCAACACTCGCCGACGGCCGGGGAGCTCGGCGTCGACCCGCGCGACATCAAGATCAGCAGCAATCCGGAAACGAACACCGTTTTGGCAATGGCTCCGAAGGTGGCGATCGAGTACATCGCCGACCTGATCGAGGATCTGGAGAGCCAAGAGATCGAGGAGCGTATTTGGAAGACTTACGAACTCGAATACGCCGCGGTGGACGAAGTGGTCGAGTATCTGTCGAGCCGTTTCGGGGATTCCACCGGCTCCAGCACCGGCAAGAAGAACTCCAAAGGACGCGGAAGTACGACGACCGCGACAACTGCTACGGGCGGGCTGCTGAATACGGCCAGCTTCGTAGCTTTTCCCACGCTCAATCTGATTTCGGCACAAGCGGTAGAAGAGCAGATTGCGGAGATTGATGAGCTGATCGCTCAGCTCGATGTGCCCAACGCGGGCGAGGTGTTCCAGTCGGTCGCTCTAACGTATGCCGATGCCGCCTTGGTGGCCGACACGCTTACGGCGATGTTTGGCAGCACGGGCTCCGCGGGCGGGGGGCGTAAGACCGGCGGAAGGAACCGCAGCGCAAACACCGCGACAGCCGCTGCCGGGCCGACCTTCATCGGAGAAGAGGGCACCAAGATTGTTTTCTTCGCCGCGCCGGAGCGCATGCACGAGCGGATTCACGAGGTCATCCGGGAACTCGAGGAGCAATCCAAAGGCAGCAAGACGGTCCGCACCATCATACTGGCTCACGCCAAGCCCAGCGTGGTCGCCGAGGCTATCCAAGAGGCCTACGGCGGAACCAGCGGCGGGCGAGGTGGCCGGGGCGGCAGGGGCCACCAGGCGACCACGACGGGTTTTACGGTAACGCCGTCGGACGATTCGAAGCGGATCTTCGTCATGGCCGACGACACGACCTTCGGCGAGATCAAGTCGCTGGCCGAGATGCTCGACGTGCCGCCGGAGATCGGGTTCGACTTCCGAATCTACAAACTTGAGTACGCCAGCGCCAGAATAGTCTACGAGACCCTGAACAAGCTGGTTACGGATTTCGTGCGGGCTAAAGGGCGCGAAGGCGGGCAGATCGAAGCTTTTGCCGTCGAGGTCGACGACAAGGCCAACGCTCTGGTCGTGCTGGGTGGGCAGGTGGTCTTCGACTTCGTCGAGAATGCTTTGGTCAACATCGACACCCCGGCGAACGCGGCGAGCCCGCCGGGCTTCTTGATGGTGCCGCTGAAGACCGCGGACGCTACCGAGGTCGCCCAGAGCATCACCCGGCTCTGGAACCAGAAGACCATGCCGCCGGGAGAGCTTCCTCCACAGGCGGAGGCGAACCGGCTCTTGAACGTTCTGATTGTCCGGGGTACGCAAGATCAGATTGACGAGATTCGACGCGATATCATCGACCCGCTGGATAGCTACACGCCTCCGGCGCTGCTCGCCGAGACGATTACGCTTAAGTATGCCCAAGCCGAAGAGGTGGCGGACGCGATCAGCCGGGTCTTCGAAGATACGCGCGAGGCGTACCGAACCATGGCCGGCGGCGGTGGCAAGCAGCCCCCGGCGCTGGAAATGACCGTAGCGATTACGCCCGACGCCGCCACGAACCAGGTCATCGTGCAGGCGAGCGAAACGAACATGGGCAAGATCAAGGCCCGCATCGCCGAGCTGGATCGCGAGGACATCGCCAGCCGGTCGGCGACCTCGACCAAGGTTTACACTCTCGATACCGCCGATCCGAACGCCGTGGTGAACATGATCCGGGAGTGGACCCGCACCCAGCAGCAGCGGGCCGGGCGCAACCAGACCCCGACAGCGCGGGACACCATCGTGGCAGTGGCCGAACCGACCACGCAGTCCGTGGTGGTGACCGCCAGTGAGATGAACCACCGGCTGATTCAGGACGTCATCGACGGATTGGACAACGAAACCGTCGCAGCGCGGGAGCGCCAGCGCCATGTCATGCCGTTGCGGTTTGCCGCGGCCGGCGAGGTCGCCAACCAGTTGACCCAAGTGTTCAGGAACGTGACCCGGCGACGCGGAGATACGGGCCCGGCATTCGTGGCCGACACTATCGGCAATACCGTCGTTGTGAGTGTCAACGCCGAGGAGTATGCCGAGGTTGAACAGCTCGTCACCGCGCTCGACCAGGAGCCGGGGATTGATACCCAGCGCATTACGAAGGTCTACCCGCTGATCTATGCCGATCCGGCAAGCGTCAACACGGTTGTGGTGAATATGTTCCGCTCCACGGGGCGGGCGCAGACCGGCCCGCTGGACCAGGTCGCCTCTTCACCCGAAACGGCGACGCGGGCGGTGGTGGTAACCGCTTCGACCAAGAACCAGGAAGTGGTGGCCGCGATGATCGAGGCGTTGGACAAGGAGTCCACGTTCACCAAGGTCATGCACACGTACCAGCTTCAGAAGGCTAATGCCGAGGAAGTTGCTACTGCCTTGCAGGAAGTCTATCGCGCGCGGCGCTCGAACATCCGGGGCGATACTCCGGTGCAGATCACGCCCGAGGCGGCCACGAACTCGCTGCTGATTCTGGCGAACCAGACCGAAATGGACGAGCTGTCCGGGTTGATCAAATCGCTGGATGTCGAGCCGATGGCCGAGCGCCAGCGACAGGTTCGCAGCTTCCCTCTCGCCGACGCCGACCCATGGAGCGTGCAGGAAGCAATCAACAAGCTGTTCCGCGGAAGCGGGAGAAACGAGCGCGATCAGGTCACCGCGGTAGCCGAATGGGGTTCGCAGTCGGTGATCGTATCGGCCTCGCCCGAGAACATGGTCCGCATCGAAGAGCTGGTGGCCCAGTTCGATGTTGAAGGAGCGGCCGAGCAGGCCGTCCACGTGATCGCCCTGGAGAGCACCGATGCCGAGTCGGTGTCGCAGACCCTCAACGAGATTTTCGTGAAGTCGGCCCCGCGGCAGCAGGGCAATCAAGAGGTGCCGATCTCGATCGCGGCGCTGCGCGGCTCGAAGGCGGTCGTGGTTAAGTGCAAAGATGATGACTTCGCCCGAATCCAGGCCGCTGTGGCCGAGTTGGATCGCGAAGACGCGGTCATTGGCGAAGAGGTCCGCGTAGTGACCTTGCTGTACAGCAACGCGGAGGAAGTCAAGACGGCCGTGCAGGAGTATCTGCGCAAGCCCGGTGGCAGCGCGGGACGCGGCACCGCCGAGTTGGCCGGGGATGTCCGGCTGGCCGTACTGGACCAGACCAACGCTGTGGTCGTCAGCGGGGATCTGACCCGGGTCGAGCACATCGAGAAGCTGATCACCGAGATGGACATCGCGGGCGAGAAGGGCTCGATTCCGCAGATCATTGTTCTGCAATACCTGAACGTCGGGCGGGTTCTGCCCAGCCTCGAAGAGATGTTCGAGGAACGTCGGGGCGGCGGACGCTCGGGGCAGCAGCCGCCGGTGATTGTGGCGAACGAGAACCTCAATGCCCTGGTTGTCCGCGGCAGTCCTACGGATGTGCGAGCGATTGAGGCGATTGTCGCGAAGCTCGATACGGAAGAGGCCGGGGACAAGCCCAACTACCGCGTGATCCGGGTCGCTACCGGGATCAATGTCGAGGACTTAGCCGAGAAGATCGAAACGACAATCAACGAAGGCGTGGCCGCCCAGCAAGGTTCCTCCGGCGGGCGCAGCGGAAGGCAGATGGCCGGAATCACGGTGACTTCGGATCGACGGACTAACTCGTTGATGGTGGCCGGGACGCCGACGCTCTTCGACGAAGCAGAGCAACTGGCTCGGGCGATGGAAGAAATGGGCCCCGCGGGCGGTTCGCAAATGCGGATCATCAAACTGCGCGGCACGCCTTCGGACGAGGTGATCCGATTGATCGAGCAGTTGAAGGGCGAGGAGAGCGGAAGCAGCAAGAAGTCCGGATCGTCGCGTCGGCGGAGTAGTAGCGGCGGTTCGCGAAGTGGCGGCAGCCGGGGGCGCTAACCCGGTTTCGCAGAGTGAGGTAAGGCATGTTGGATGGCCGAGTTCTCAGAGTCCGCCGAGCGGCGGGCACCCGCGTCGAGCGGATCCGGCTCATCAGAGCCGCCCGGGAGGCAGAAGCACGGATGGAGCCGACCGGTCTGCCGGAAAGCCTGATGAGTGGAAGCAAGCGGTCAGGGCGAGGATGCCGGACCGTAGAGAGGTTATAGATCATGCGCGCGAGCAATAAGGTGTTGACTATGCGGGCACACGTTTCAAGGCCGTCGGTCTGGTGGAGTGTTGTCGTTCTGGCGGTGGGTCTCATCGCCGCCCCTCCGGTCGTTAGAGCTGAGAACGGGACCAACCCACCGAAGAAGCCGGCCGCCCCTGCGGCGGAGTCGGACGAACAGCGCGAACCGGATGCCGTCGATATGGGCGAGCTGCCGGCCGTGCAGGGCATCGACGACGTGACACTGTCCGGGGCGGAGCTGGACTATGAGATGGTCGGAGACCAGATCATCCTCAAGGGCGCCCAGCAGGACCTGGACTTGTTGGAAGCGTTGATCGGCACGTTGGAAGGTGCCCGAGAGCAGAAGGTCCTGCGGATCGTCACCGTAAAGGCCAAGGATGCCAATGAGATCGCCCGGACGGTGGAGCAGCCTCTGCGCGACATCTTCTACGAGCCTAACCAGCGCACGGAGGATCAGCTTTCGGTCACGGCCCTGTCGTCGAACATCTTATTGGTCGCGGCACTGCCCGATCAGATCGACTTCGTGATAAGCGTGGTGGAGAGCGCCGACGCCGTACCGGACGACATCGGTAAGGTCGAGCAGCTCGTGTTCGCGGTCAAGCACCGCAAGGCCAGCGACGTGGCGGATCAACTGCGGGAGATGATCACGAAACTGCGTCAAAAGCAGGGTTCCAGCGGCGCCGAGGACGAGTTCCAGATCGTCCCGAACAACGCCAACAACACCATTGTCGTTCTGGCTCCCGAGTCGGAGCGTAAGAAGATCCAGACCTTGCTGGACGGGATCGACGTAGAGCCGGTCAGCGGCTGGGGCGAGGTCAAACTGACGTTCTTCCCGCTGTTGCACTCGAAGTCCAACGAGTTGAGCCAAGTGATCGAGGATCTCCTGGAGTCTCAGCAGGATCGCGAGGCGGCCGAGGAGACGGTCTATCGCCTGCTCATCAGCAAGGCCATGCCCGACGGGCAACGCATCGAGCTTCCCCCGATCGACCTGCAAAAGCCGACCCGGGTGATTCCCGACGAGGGGACGAACAGTCTGATCGTAGCCACGGTGGAAGAGAACGTCGGACCGATGGGCGAGCTGATCCGCTTGCTCGATAACGTGGCGATTGCCGAGGACGTGGAAGTCAAGCTGTTTCCGCTCCGATTCGCGGATGCCGAGACGGTGCGGGATCTGCTGCAGGATATGTTCGAGAACGCCACTGAGCTGACCGAGGACCCCGACGGCAGCGGAGAGAACGCCGTGCCGCCCGGAGAGGTTGGTAGGGCTTTAGTCTACAACCTGGGAACGGCCGCGGATACGCGGACGAACACGCTGCTGGTGACCGGCCGGCCGGAGCAGGTTCAACTGGCCGAGCGAATCGTCAAGGACCTGGATCGCCCCGTAACGGCGTTGAAGTTCCCGCTCCGGCTCATCCATCTGGAACACGTCGACGTGTCGCAGATCAGCCAGCTTATCCGGGATCTGCTCGACCAGCGGTTCGAGGCGCTGGAGGCTACGGGGGGCGGGAAATCCGCAACGGAACTCGAGCGCGTGTTCCTCAACGTCGATCTGCGGAGCAATTCGCTGATCGTCGCGGCGTCGGAAGAGAACTACCAGGAGGTGGTTGAGATCGCCCGGCGCCTCGATACCCGACCGGACCAGGTGTTCGACCAGATTCGGATAATCGAGTGCCAGCGGCTGGCCGCATTGGACCTGAAAGAGAAGATCGAGGAACTCTGGCAGCGCAAGTCGAGTTTGCGTCAGGACGCGGAATTGCCGGAAGATTCGCCGATCGTCGTTGCGGACGAGCGGAGTAACTCGCTGGTGGTGGCGTCGAACCGGGAGGATTTCGAAGAGATCAAGAAGCTGGTCGAGACGCTCGAGAAGCGGCCCTTGATCGACGATACCCGCCTGTTCAACCTCGAGCACACCGATGCCATTGTTCTGGCAGAGATGCTCGATGAACTGTTCCAGGGCATGGAAGGCACTACGGAGGCGTTCAAAGCTCCGACCATTATCCCCGACGCACGCTCCAACGCTCTGGTGGTCGCAGCGACCCGGGACAGTATGGAGCGGGTGGAGGAGATCGTCGCCCGGCTCGACGTCGAAGCCGGGCCCATGACCGCGATCTTCAAGGTGTATCCGCTCAAGCACGGCTCGGCGAACAAGCTGGCTATGCGCATGCAGGAGCTGTTCGACTCTCGCGCCGAAGGGCAGGAGTTGAACCGCACGCCGATCGTCGTCCTGGCGGATGAGTCGTCGAACAGCCTGGTGACCAGCGCTTCGCGCGACGATCACCGGGTGATGGCGGACCTGCTCAGTCTGCTGGATCGCCCGTCCAGTATCGCCCGGCAGTTCGAGATCTTCCCGCTGAAGCTGGCCAGGGCTACGTCGGTCAAGGAACGTCTCGATACCCTGTTCGAGGCGCAAGCGGAAGGGACCGAGGGCAGCGCCGTGGCGATCGCCGCAGAGGCGGACGAGCGTACGAACTCGATCATCGTGTGGGCCTCGCCGGCGGAGATGGAGAACGTCGGGGAGGTCATCGGGCGGTTGGATAAGGCAAAGCCGGTCCGGGAGATGGCCGTCAGACTTATCCAGCTCAAGCAGGCGCTCGCCGAAGATTTCGCCACGCTGCTCGAAGAGTCCATCATCGGGGAGAACGCCGGCGAAGACGATGAGCCGGCCGTGATTCTGAAGCAGAAGTACACTGACAAGCACGGCAACCAGGCCGAACGCACGCTGCTTCGACAGGACATCTCGGTCAAGGCGGACCCGCGGACCAACTCACTGCTGGTTACCGCGCCGGCGGACAGCCTGGCCATGCTCGAGGAGATGATAAAAGACTTCGACCGGGTGAATCCGATTCGGTCGGAGATTCGCCTCTTCCCGCTGCTCAACAGCGACGCCGAGAGTATGGTCGATCAGCTCACCGACATTTTCAGCTCGGAGGGCGGCGAGGATGGGGAGACCAGGACCCAGTTGCTGTTCGGGGCGGGAATGGAGGATCTGGACTTCGCCAGCGTCGGGCAGGAGCTGCGCCTGGCGGCGGATCAAAGAACCAACACGCTTATCGCCGCCGGTGCGGAGGTCGACCTGCGCATGGTCGAGGACTTGGTGTATGCCCTCGATGCGCAGGAGGCGGAGGACCGGGTGGTGGAGGTCTACCACGCGAAGTTCCGCGATGGTCAGGATCTTTCCAACGCCATCCAGGGGTTCGTTCAGCAAGAGCAGGACGTGCTGGGCGAGCTAGACGACGAAGAGGCCCGGATGCGCCGCATGGAGCGGCAGGTTTCGGTCGAGAGTCTCGGCAACGAGGAGGACGGCAGCAGCAGCCTTATTGTCGGAATGAGCCGCCGCGAGCACCAACGCACGATGGAGATGATCGCCCAGCTCGATAGGCCGGAACCGCAGGTTATGATTCGCGTGTTGATCGCCGAAGTGACTTTGAACGACAGTGCCGAGCTGGGAGTCGAGATCGCAGGGCAGGATTTGAACTTCTCCGACAGCGCCGTGCTCGGTCCCAACGGGATCGTGCAAGGACCGGACTTCGATTGGGTTGCGGGTACGGACTTGGGCTCGGCCGGGCTCGGTTTGGGTGGCTTCAACTTCACCCTGACCGGCGAGGACTTCAGTTTTCTGTTCCACGCTCTGCAGCAGAACAACCGGACGGAGATTCTGTCGCGGCCGCTGCTCGTCGTCCGCAACGGTGAGGAGGGTATGATCAAGGTCGCCGACGAAGTGCCGATTGTGGAATCCTCGCGATTGAGTGACACGGGGCAGACTCAGTCGACGATCGGGCGGGAAGACGTTGGTATCGTCCTGACGGCCACCCCGCACATCAGTCCGGACGGCTACGTTTCGATCCAGATCAAGCAGGAGATTTCGAACATTGCCGGTGAAGATGTGCAACTTACCGAGGGTGTAAGTTCGCCGATCTTCCAGTCGCGCGAGGTCGAGACCGACGTGACGGTCCGAGATGGTGAAACGGTGATCATTGGTGGGTTGATTCAGCACCGCAAGTCGGATGGGGAGAACAAGATCCCGATTCTCGGTGATCTGCCGCTGTTGGGCCCTCTGTTCCGTTCGACCAGTACGTCAGACGACCGGTCGGAGTTGATGGTCGTCCTGACGGTCGACATTCTGCGGACCGATGAGGATATGCACCGGATCTCCACCGAGCAGCGCGAAATGTACGATTTCAGTCCGTGGATGAGCCAGAGCCGGCTTATGGAAGGACTCCGGATCCTCCCGGAAGACACGAAGCTCGGCCCGACCGAGGATTCCCCGTCGAAAACCGAGCCGCGCTTACGCACTCGGCCGGATGAACGCCAACTTTACGGTCCGAAGCCGCGGGTCTACGGCCCGACCATCAAGAGTCCGGCCGCCAAGACGAGTACGGCGAACGGTCCGGTCTACGGACCTGCGGTCAAACGTTCGACGCGCGGTCCGGATGCGACTCCGCGGTCGGACTCACCGGCGCCCGTCAAGCAACCTCTGGCGTTGGCGGATACGGCGCTGGTGCCGGTTTTCGGTCCGGCTTGTCTGCAACCTCCGGAATCTAACGCGGAAGTCGAGCCGGTCTACGGTTCGACCCTGCGAAGCAGAACGGTAAAGCCCGTAATGGACGCTCCGCTGGAGTAAGGACGATGTCGACGGACAGGTTCCGATGTAGGCGTCAGGCCGTTTCCGTACTGACGCTGGCTGCGGTGGTTGTGATAGGAGGGTGTCAGTCACCGGGTGCCGGGGGCAGGGCGACGGCCGGCCGGAACACACCCGCCCGTGACCTGGTTCGCCGGGTACGGTGCGTTTACGATCAGAACCCCTGGATCAATGTGGATCGACTCGGCGACCGCGACCCGGAGGGAGTACGGTTTCGGGTGTTTCTTGACCGTGGAACCGGGACGGGCGTTCTGCACGATGGGACTTTCCACGTAGAGATGTATCAAGTTGAACGCAGTCAACAGGGGAAGAAGTCCCGCCGGCTGGTCAGCGATTGGCATTATCCCACCAGCCGAGTGGCGACCATTGCCAAGCCGGGGATGCTGGGGCGCGGGTATTACCTGCAATTAGTCTGGGCCAGCAAGGACATTGCCGGCAAAAACGTCGAGATGATCGTGTTCTTCGAAGACTCGCAAGGCAACATCGCCCGCTCGGAGACCAAGTCCTTCCGCGTGCCCAAGTATACTTCGTAACGGCGCCGAAACCGGCCTGAGAGGACGCCGGCCATGACGTGGGGAATCGTCCGGCGTACGGCGGTCAAAGCACTGGCTCTTACTGTCGGAGTAGTGTCACTAAGCTGCGAACGGTCCGCCCCGCCGGACGGATCGGTCAGAAGCGAACTCACTCGCGGAGCGACCGACCCTTCTGATACTCCGCTTTCACCAATCGATACCGTTCGCCGGATCCGGGAGCACCGCGCGGCCGGACGGTTTGCCGCGCTTCAAGAGCACCTTCTTCCCGACCAGAGGGCTTACGTGGTCGAGCTGGTTCAGTCGATGGATCGGCTGATATGGGCCAACGGGGTGCTGCAGGCCGCGGTGACCGACCGTTTCGGCCCGGCGACCGCGCGGGTGTTCGATCGTTCGGCCGCGGCCGATGCGATCGGCGTGCTGTCGCAGGATGTCGAGCTGTTTGGCGAACGCATTGATGGGGACTCGGCTGTAGTGTCGTTTCAGGTGGCCGGGCGCCTGCCGCTGGAGGAGGTGACGTTGGTGCGTCGTAACGGGCGTTGGCTGATGAGTACGGACGCACCCGTTGCGGGAGTGGCCGGGGTTCTCCGCGAGCTGGCCGACGTTTTGACCGCCTCTGCGCGCCTGATGGATGACCCGGCCGTATCCGCCGTCGATCTGCAACGCGAACTGGCGTTGCGCGAAGCTTCCATCGGGCGGAAACTCAAGGCCCTGACCGCTGCCGATACGACACCCTGACCGTATCGCAGGGCACTGTAGACGTACGAGACCGGCCGTGGTTCTTGCGTAGGGCACGGTCGAGGCACGAGACCTGCCGTGAGGGTTTGTTGCTCCACGATTCGTACGAATTCCACAGTCCTTAGTTGGGTACCGAACTACGCCGAAGATAGTGACATATGTCCACCGCGACCGTGTGGCGATCACCGGGGGCTTTGCCCCCAGACCCCCAAGGTTTGTCGCTTGGGAGCCAGAACAGGCCAGGGAGAGCGAGAGCCCGCCGTGCATGCAGACTCCCGCGCCTGTCCCGGCACTGGTACGAGCGCTCGGGGTGCTCCTCAGCAGAGCCCTGTCCTCTCGACCAGCACACACAAGTCTGACGTGCTGTGCCATCGAGTCAAGCATGCTGGCCCTCCAACTCATGATCGATCTCCAGGTACTCCTGAACCAGGAAGATGCTGCAACCTAAAGCATGGGCTGTCTCCTTTGCCGTCAGCCCCTGAAGATGGCAGTGGCGGACGCGATCGTACTGGCCCAGGTAACGATCCACAGCCTCAAGGCTGTGGTACGTTTCCCGAGCCACTTCGTTAGCCGCTTTGCCTTCTGCGTAATGTTTGAAACAGATGATCCGTTTGTGCGTAAGCCCTGTGCCGACATCGTGGACAGTAGCGCGACGTGGGACGATCTGACCGGTCTCGCGTTCGTACGCCGCCAACAATCGCGAGACGTCCGACGCATTGACTGCTAACAACTCCGAGAGATCAGAGTTGGACAGAACGCCCCCTTGTTCGTACGCCTGTCGGCATAACCTCAAGCTCTTTTGTAAGAGCAACTCTCCACGTCCCTTCTTCTGCAAACGCATCTCGATATCCTCGAAGGTACTCACGTCCAAGACCACCGGAAGCAGATCGGTATCCTCAATCCGTCGACGCTGACTCGGGGGATCTGCGCTGCTGATCGCCATCCAGAGTATCTGACCATGTTGGATATGCTCCTTCGGGAGAACGTGGGCACCGATGACCTCAAGGATCATCTCTGCGCACAGGTTGCGAATCCGTGGGCCGCCTATGCGTGGAAACTCCGTTTCGATGCGGTGAGCCAACACGTTTCTCAGCGTTTTCGCCTGCAGGGGACTGTATCTTCTGCTGTTGGTGTCTCGCGGCTTACCCATCGGATCTTCCCTCTTCACCGAGCTCCTTTTTCCCCCCGCCACAACAACCCAGGCGCATCAGTTCTTCCAGGTGATAGCCCATGTTCTTGTCGACCGCGCATTCGTCGAGGAGATCAAGGTACTGTTGTACCAACCGCTTGCCTCTCCGCAGAAGGAAGGCGATTTGCCCGACCTGCATACCTTTCTTTGCCAACTGCGCACAACGGGTGAATGTCGAGACGTAGTTCGCTACAGCCGCCGGTGAATGGCGAAGCATGGTGCAGATCTGTGAGGTCGTCTTTCCCTCCAGAGCCAAACGCACGATTTGGCTGCGATGAGTCAACACGGGACCAAGATCGTGTACGATTCCTCGCAGAGGAATAAGCACCCCGGGATACGCACTCCGGAGAGCGTTCAAATCGCGCGTAATGGTTCGTGGCGTAACAAAGAACATCCGGTAGGCCAGATCTTCGCGCGTGAGCAGCCCACCTTGACTCAGGGCTTCTTGGCAAAGCGGTGGGATGCGGGCTTGTCGAAAGCCGACCGGCCCCTCCTCCTCCAGAAGTCGATCATCCTCTGCACCTCGGTGGATTGTCAGGCACACGTTCTGCTTCTGGCATTCGCAGACGGGTTTCCCGGCAGGCTCGTCGGCGTCGACGACGACCAAGCCAATCTTGCCAGGTGGGGCCTTGCCGGCGTGTTCATCGAGGTACGGGAAGTAAACTTCCTTGACCACATCGAGAACCGCCTCGGCCTCGAATGGCGAACAATGGAGTCCGTGCTTGATTTCGTGCAAAAACTTGGCATCCAGTGTCTTCGAGTCAAGACGCTCAAGCCTCTCCTTCTTCTTGTTCCGCAGCCCCATGCGTAGTCCTCCCAAGTCCCGAAGTCCGTTACCAAGGTACCCGGGTGGACATATGTCAGGAAGGTAGGCATTGCGCCTTGCAGCCCAGGGTTGCCGCGCAGCGGCTACCCTGGGGTCACGGTTACATCAAAGATGGACCCCAACGGGGTCCCGCCGTTGTTCAACCCGCTTCGGGGTTGGTGTTGGAGAGGATCGGTGCCCCAGGGTGGCACTTCGCGGCTGCGCCGCTTCGTTTACCCTGGGCTTTGCTGTTAAACGCCTTCGGCGTACGTCCGATCTCGTAGGGCATGGTCGAGGCACGAGACCTGCCGCGACGGAGCTTGCCGATGCACCACGGGCCAACAAGTTGGCCCATGCCACCCGCGTGGCATGCAGAGTCGGGTGGCATGGGCGAGCATAGCCGACTCGCGAGGTACGCAGCCGCCGCTGCACGGATCCCGCGTTAACGATGTGGGCATTTGCAGCTTGCCCGTGAAGAGAAGGACAACGCTGCGGCACTCGACGACGGCACCGGCGAGCATCAGCGACCGGCTGCAGTCAGTGCGGCGAGCGTGAGCGACCCGCCTTTGCCCGATAAGCGGCGATCCTCTGATGCGTGATGCCCGCTCCCTGACGGTCGCGGTACTGACGCGCGTTCCTGCCGGGTGCCATGGTCCACGCTTGCGTGGCCATGCCTGGGTTGGAACGTGAACCTACTTATGCCGCGCGGCCGCCCGGCGGCGGAGTTCGGCGTCGATGAACGCCTGAATCTCCCCGTCGAGCACGCCTTCCGTGTTCGACGTCGTCTCGTTGGTGCGCGAGTCCTTCACCCTCTGCTCGGGGTACAGGAAGTAACTGCGAATCGCGTTACCCCAGCCGATTTGCCCTTTCTCGCTATAGATCTTCGCCAGCTCGGAGTCGCGCTTGGCCTGCTCCATCTGATAGATCCGCGAGGCCAGCATCTTCCGAGCGGTTGCCCGGTTTTTGTGCTGCGAACGTTCGCTCTGGCATTGCGCCACCAGCCCGCTTTCGAGGTGAGTGAGGCGCACGGCCGACGAGGTCTTGTTGACGTGCTGTCCGCCCTTACCGCTGGCTCGATAGGTGTCTTCGCGCACGTCCTGGTCCCAGTCGATCTCGATGGCAATCTCGTCGAACTCCGGTTGCACGTCTACCGAGGCAAAGCTCGTCTCGCGCTTGCCCTGAGCGCTGAACGGCGAGATGCGGACCAGACGATGGACCCCCGTTTCGCACGAGAGGTACCCGTAGGCGTACATCCCCTTGACCAGCAGGCTGCACGATTGGATCCCGGCCTCCTCACCGTAACGCATGGACAGTTCTTCGACCGCATACTTGTTCTGCTCGAAGTAACGCAGGTATAAGCGCAGTAGCATCTCGGCCCAGTCGCAGGCGTCCGCCCCGCCGGTCCCCGCCTGGATGTTGAAATAGCAGTTGCAGTGGTCGTTCTGCCCCGACAGCAGGGTCAGCATCTCCACCCGGTCGACCTGCCGGGCCAAAGCGTCGAGCCCTTCGCTCAGTTCATTCCGCACGTCCGAGTCATCACCCTCGGCCAGCAGCTCCAGCATCGCCTCCAGCTCTTCCGCCTGGCTCAGCAGCTCGCGCACCGGGTCCACAACCGCCTTGAGCGCTTTGAGTTTCTGCACGGTTTCCTGGGCGTTCTCGGGATTGTCCCACAGATCGGGGGCGGCCATCTCGCGCTCGACTACGGCGAGAGCCTCGGTTTTGGCGGGCAGGTCAAAGAGAGTCCCGGATGGCGATGATCCGGGCCGAGAGGTCGTGCAACGTACCGGTAGGGTCCTCGTAGTGCGTCATGCTGTGCTGCGTTCCTGGGTAACGCCGCCCGCCGTTACCTACGGCGCGATGCGGGTTACTGCTTCTATGATAACATCTTCCATGGGCAACGATAGCTCATCGCTCGGGGCGAACGGGTTCTCCTCCGTCTCCACGGCCGCGATTACGTCGAGAACCTCCGTTCCGTCGACCACCCGGCCGAACACGGTGAATATCTCCACACTGGAGAAGTCGTTCTCGTCTTTCATGTTGACGAAGAACTGGGTCGCTCCGGAATCCGCGTCGCTTCCGCTGAGAGCCAGGGACACGTCGTACAATGCCATACTCGTCTGCCCCTCAGCCGCCTCCGACGTCACCGCGTCCCGCGTGGCCTCCTTAAGTTCCAGTTCGCCGTCGATCCGCTCGATGCCGCCGCCCTGGATCACAAACGGATCACATTCACCCGTATCCTCGTTCTCCGCGCACGCGACCCGGTGGATAAGGGTGTTCTCGTAGAAACCGGAGTCGGCATAGTAGAGGAAGTTCGCCGTGTGCAGCGGGGCGGCTTCGCGGTCCAACTCCACCGTGAACGACCCGAGGCTTGTGGTTACTGATACGCGCGGGAACTCTTCGACCACCGAGACAATCTCGGCCTCGCGCGTGACGGTTATCGACCCGCCGTCGTCCGTGGGGATGGTCGCCGTCAACTGCACCGTTACAGTCTCGTCGGCGGTCGTGGTTAAAAGCGGCTCCTCCGCGGTTTCGTCGTCAAAGGAGGCGGTTCCGCTGGTAACCTCCCAGAGGAAAGTCAGTCCCTCAGTCGGCGTCTCGATGGTTACGAACATTTCGACCGGCTCGCCGGCCACCGCCAGCTCGGGAACGTCGATACTAACGGCCGAGAGCACCTCAACCGCCGTCTGCGTGGTTGCGCTGACCTCATTGTCGTCCCTGGCGGTGACGCTGAACGTGTAGACGCCCTCCGCCGGGAACGGGCCGGCCGTGAGCGTCGCGGTCGTTTCCCCTTCGAGCGCAACCTCCTCGTCGTCCTCGGCTTGCACCCACGCGAACTCAATCGGCTCGGTGCCGCCGTCGGTTGTGGCCGTGAACGTCGCGGACATGCCCTCAAACAGCTCGCCCGTGTCCACTGCGGCCTCGATGGTCATGGTGGGTTGCACCTCTACCACAACGAAGGCGGTCTCGGTGAACCCGTCCGAATCCGTAACCAGCACGCGGAAGACGTATCGCCCGGTCTCTTCTATCGCGTCAATGGTCAACGTGGCCGCGGTCAACTCGACCTCGCTCAGGTCCAGCTCCGCCGGCCCGTCGTTCTGCTCCCAACGGTAAGCGTAGGGCGGGGTGCCGTCGGCAGCGGTGGCCGTGAGCGTGAAGGCCGAATCCGGGGCGATGGTCGGCGTGTCGGTCTCGGCGGCTACGGTCAGATCACTCGGCTCCTGCGGACCGAGCACTACGGTTCCGTTTTCTACCGGAACGCACGATGTGATCGCGACCAAGACAAGGAAACCCGCCGTGCGGAATACTCGGTTGATCCCGTTTGATAGCATGCTGAACCTCGTTCCCAGTACTGATAAGGTCGAAGAACCGCCCGTTGGCCGCTGGTGGCCGGGGCGCGGCCAGTGTCGCGGGGCGCAGCTTCTTCCGCAATACACTCTCCTATTATCGGGATTGAAGGCGTCTCGACCGCAGTTCTGTGATCGGCGATGGATACGCCTGGGGCCGGCAAGCCAAGTAGGTCGGGCTCCGCCCAATGGTACTGACCTTTGTCAGGACGCCATGCGGGCAACCGTCCCGAAGGGACTGTGGGCAAGTAGCCACGGGTGGAGCGCCTCGTTGTTCTACACATCTTTGCTGGGCGAGCGAAGCGTATCCGTCCGACTCCGCGGTGGCCCAATCCCCAGCCTGAAAGGCCGCAAGGCGCGGCTTCCTTTTCAGCGAAAGGCGTCAAGCCGGCTCGGTATTCAGGCTGAAAGCCTACAAGACAATAGCCGGGGGCAAGGCCGCGCAGCGGCCGCCGCCCCCGGGTGGGGGCAACAATCCCAAGCACCCTGAAAGGGTGCAAGAGACGGCGTCGATAAACCCTGTGTCCGTTTCGGCTGCCCGGCTTCTTTGAGAGTGCGTCAAAAGTCAATGGCGAAGCACATTTGCCGGGGCTGTTTGACCCGTGCAGGGTCAGGCAGGTTGTGGGGACCGGGTCCGGGGGCGGCGTCCGCTGCGCGGACTTGCCCCCGGCTACTTCATCTGAGCCCTTCGGGCTGAAGGACGCAGCGCCGTTGGCGTATTCGGGCGGGACGCAGTCCGCACATCAGAGAGAACTCTCTCGTCTCGTTTGCCAAGGTTAGTACCATTGGGCAAGCCCAACCTACTCAGAATGGACCCCGAACAGCAGGCTCTTTACGACCTGCTCCCTTAATTGGGTGTCCCAATGTTGAAGTCACGCCTGTCGCACTCAGGCCGCGTTAGTTCGTTCCAGCGCCGCAATCCGCACGAAGTCGGATACACCTTTGAACCCCAGACGTCGCGCGGCCTCCTGCAACAGGAATTTCTCGTGCGCAGTCAATCTGATGTTGACCTGGACGTTTCTTCTCTCGGATGACGCCGGCGCGGGGGGGGTGAGTCCGTTCTCGAACATGGTGGCGATGGCGAAGGAAAGCGCCTGCCGCGTCGCCTCGACGCACGAATCCGGAGTGAGTCCGTCGGCGAAGACGGTGGGCATTTCCACGGCACTTCCCACGTAGCCGGCTTGCTCATCCTTCTCCAGAATAAGCCGATAAGCGGAAGCTATCTTCGCAGCCTTCCTGAGGACTGCGCGGTCAAAAGGTCGGTCAAGGCTCTTTTTCGTCTTCGTCTTCCGCTCGGAGGATTCTCTCGATCTTGTTGACATGGATTGTACTCACCATCTTATTCTGAACCGGGATCAGAAGGTGTCACTCTATAATAAGTATAGCACGGGCTATACCCAAAGTCAAAACGCGAAAGCGGGAATCGTTGGGCCGTCCGAAGACCATCAGGGCGCATATTGGAATAGCGTCTCTCGGCCGCCTTCACGTTATTGTGTGGTTCCCCGGTGCGACAGGCCTGCCGAAGCGTAGCCGTGGATCGGCGGATTGGTAGAATATAGGACTGGCGTTGCGTCCAGGGTTGCACGGGCAAACTTGTTTGCCCGTGCTGAGTGATTCCGCAGGCTTCCAGGAGCTTGCGTGCGCCCGGCAGTCGTTCCTGCCGCCCCGCGCGGAGGGATGGCGTCCGGGGTGGCGCCGTTGCCGGGTTCGCGCGATTGAAGGGTCTTATGCCGGACTACGACAAGTACGAAACGCCGTTAGTGACTCGCTACGCCTCGCGGGAGATGAGCGAGCTTTTCAGTGCTCGCATGCGAATTCTGACGTGGCGGCGTCTGTGGCTTGCCCTGGCCGAGGCGCAGCGCCGCGCCGGGCTCAAGATCTCCGCGCGGCAGATCAGTCAGCTCAGAGCCACGCTTGAGGACATCGACTTCGCGGCCGCGGCCCGCTACGAGAAACGTACCCGTCACGACGTGATGGCCCACCTCCACGCGTGGGGTGACAAGGCCCCCGCTGCCCGGGGGATTCTTCATCTGGGGGCGACCAGCGCCTTCGTTGTTGACAATGCCGATTTGATTATCCAGCGAGACGCCTTGCGGTTGATCGCGAACTGGCTGGCCGGGGTGATTCATGCTCTGGCGCTTTTCGCCAAGAAGCACCGCGCGTTGCCGGTGCTGGGGCTGACCCATTATCAACCCGCCCAGGTGACCACGGTGGGGAAGCGGGCGGCGCTTTGGTGCTACGACTTCGTTCGTGATCTCGACGAGGTTGAGTACCGCCTCGATCAGCTTCGTTTCCGAGGCGTCAAGGGTACGACCGGTACCCAGGCCAGCTTTCTGGAACTGCTCGGAGGTAACCACGCCAAGGTGCACCGGCTGGAGGCGGATGTAGCCCGCCAGCTCGACTTCCGCCAGGTGGAGCCGATCACTGGCCAGACCTATTCCCGCAAGGTGGATGCCCAGATGATATCCACGCTGGCCCAGATCGCGACGAGCGTCCACAAGTTCGCGAATGACATCCGCTTGTCAGCTAACTTGAAGGAGATCGAGGAGCCGTTCGAAAAGACCCAGGTCGGGTCGAGCGCTATGGCGTATAAACGCAACCCGATGCGCTGCGAACGGGCGACGGCTTTGGCCCGGTTCGTGTTGTCGTTGGTCCAGTCGCCTCTGCAGACCGCGGCCGAGCAGTGGTTCGAGCGAACGCTGGACGACTCGGCCAACAAGCGGATCGCGGTCCCCGAGGCGTTCCTGGCCACGGATGGAATCCTCCGCATTGTCAGCAATGTTGCGTCCGGTTTGGTCGTATACCCCAAGGTCATCGCGAAGCGGTTGCGGGCGGAACTGCCGTTTATGGCTACCGAGGACATTCTCATGGCGGCCGCCGGGGCCGGGGGCGATCGCCAGGAACTGCACGAGAAGATCCGGCAGCATTCCCACGCCGCGGCCGCGCGGGTGAAGTTGGAAGGCAAGGAGAATGACCTGCTGGATCGGCTCCGGCAGGATCCGGCGTTTGCCGACCTGAGTCTGAAGGACGTGATGAACCCGCGGCGGTACGTGGGACGTGCCCCGCAGCAGGTGGATGAGTTCGTTAAGGAGTTCGTAACCCCGATCCGCCGGCGATACCGCCGCGTACTGTCGCGTGACAGTGAGCTGACCGTCTAGGCGAGGATCCGGTGTTTGGCGAGGGCCGCTCCCGAAAGGGACACGCGGTGTCCTTCCCCCCTTGCCAAGGGGGATTGAGGGGGGTTGTCGGCGGGAGAGACTCCGACCAGACGATCGAGTCGTCAGGACGGGCCTCCACCAATCCCGCCCTTAATACGAAGCGGGGGCAGAAGGTGCGAGCGCCTTCCCCAGGTCGACCCGAGTATCGGGACAGTTATGTCAGGAAACAAGTGTCAGGAGGTTTGATTCGTGGATAGGAATGAGGTGGCCGCACGGGTTCGGGAGTCCGCTTACTTGGAGGGCGATTTCACTCTGCGTTCCGGGCGCAAGAGCAATTACTATCTCGATAAGTACCTGTTCGAGACCCAGCCGGACATCCTGCGGGCGCTTGGTGACATGTTCGCCGAGTATGCCCAGGGTTCGACAACGTTGATTGCGGGCGCGGAGCTTGGCGGAGTGGCCTTGGCCGCGGCGGCGGCGATGAGCGCGAACAAGCCGTTCGTAATCGTCCGCAACGCCAAGAAGGACTATGGAACCCAGAAACCCTTCGAGGGCAAGCTGGCCAAGACCGACTCGGTGTTGTTGGTCGAGGATATCGCTACGACGGGCGGGCAGGTTCTTGAAGCCGCGAAGTTCATGACCGAGTTTGGGGCCAAGGTCGAACGAATAGTCTGTGTGATCGATCGCCAGGAGGGTGCCCGCGAGAACATCGAAGGGGCCGGCTTCGTTTTCGATTCTCTGTTCACCAAGGCGGATCTCGGAATCAAGAGCTGACCGGGGATGTCGGCTCTGACAGTCCATTGAAGAAGGGGGCAGGCACCTCGCCGAAGGCGTCTCTTGATACTGTGAGTGGGGAGTGGGCGGGTGCCATGGCCCGCGTTTGCGTGGCCATGAAGAGTCCGGGTGGCCCGCCTCTTCAGAGACTGGCGTAGATGTAAGGTGCCAGGCATGCGGCATACCCTGTACGGAATACCCAGCCTAAAAGGCTGAAAGACAGTAGCCGTGGGCAAGCGCAGCGCCGCCCACGGACCGCGGTTTGCTACCTTCCGTTCGACCCTGAAAGGTGTCGCATCGAATGCTGGGCGGCCCATGGCTTCAGCCGTGGCGGACGCCATCATGTAACGCAGGCATCCTACCTGCAGCATCTCGCACAACGCGCTGAACGACACCGCTTTCCGGACATGGCCTTGGACAATGCGCGCCGTCGCGGCAGGTCTCGTTCCTCGACCATGCCCTACGACTTCATGAGGCCCCCATGCGGTAAACCGTCCCGGTAGGGATATAAGGCAAGTAGCCACGGGTGGAGCGCAGCGGAACCCGTGGGTAGATTCGCTCCCACACGCTCCCGTCCCGAAGGGCTGGCGGACGGTTGCCGAGATCGCGCAAGAACAACGGCAGGTCTCGTTCCTCGACCATGCCCTACGAAAGAACCGCGGCAGGTCTCGTTCCTCGACCGTGCCCTACGAAAATGACGGGTTAGTGGCAGCGCACGTTTAGGCGGTCCGCCTCTTTGGAGGTGGGGGATGCCGCGAGAAAGTCACGCCGAACCAAGCGTGCCCTTATCGCTCCGCCGATAGGCGATGATTCGCACGTCCTCCAGAGTGATCATTCCTTCGGTCACCATCTCGTCCAAACCGGGCAGGAACTTCCCGATCCGCTCGGGCATGTCCACGATCTCCACTACGATCGGCAGATCCTCGGAAAGCCGCAGCACCTTGGCAGTGTGCATGCGGCTGTCGGCCCCGAAGCCCATAATCGCGCGAACTACGGTAGCCCCGGCCAGGCCCTCTTCACGGGCTTTCAGAACGATGGCCTCGTAGAGTGGTTTGCCGTGCCAATGATCGCTTTCGCCGATGAAGATGCGAAGAAGCTGTCCGTCGCCTTCGATTTTCATAACGCACCTGTTTCAGATTCCGACTGCGCGAACCGCCGCCCGTCCTGCGAGCACTGCGGCCAGCCCGAGCACGACATTACCGGCTATATTCAACAGAGCCCAACGCAGCTCGCCGTCTTTGAGAAGCTCCACCGTTTCGTATCCGAAGGTCGAAAACGTGGTGAACGACCCGAGGAATCCGATAGTCAGAAACAGCCGGGCGTTCGGACTCATCAGCGGCCGGTCCTCGAGCAGAGTCATCGCGGCTCCGATGACCAGGCACCCGAGCAGGTTCACTACCAGCGTGCCCATTGGCAGGACGCCGTCGTGCATCCGGTGTACCGCCCCGGACAGCCAATACCGCGCAATCGCCCCCACGAATCCGCCCGCACCGATGATAAGGAGCTTATCCATGATCAGACTCTTAACGCGGCACAGCGCCGTGGGCAAGCACATCGAGACGGGAAAGCTGCTGAGTGACCGGTCGGGTGCGGGTGCCATGGTCCACGCTTGCGTGGCCATGAGAAGAGCTGATATCGCGTTGAGGTGGAACGCTTCTTCAGGGGCGAGGCACTCATGTGCTATCGAACGTGCGCTAACTTCGCGAGGCGCCCATGGGGTAGACCGTCCCGATGGGACGTAGGCAAGTAGCCACGGGTGGAGCGCAGCGGAACCCGTGGGAGAATTCGCTCCCACGTGCTCCCCGTCCCGAAGGGCCGGCGGACGGTTGCCGAGATCGCGCAATAACAACGGCAGGTCTCGTACCTCGACCGTGCCCTACGGAACACCACGGCAGGTCTCGTTGCTCGACCGTGCCCTACGAGATCACACGCACGTTGAGGGCGTCCAACAACAGAGCCCAGGGTAAACGAAGCGGCTGTTCGAATCGGACCGGACTCGCGATAATCGCGCGCGTGCTGGCCCGGTGCCGGCTTCGTGGATATGATCGGGCAATCGTGAATAGCGACGAAACGTACGCAGATTAAGCTCGGTGAAGTAGACCGATTGCCGGTGGGCACGCGGCGCAATGTTATGAATGAACGGTCGAATGGCGGTCGGGTCTGCGGTGCGGAGCGTTGTTGTCCCAAGTGTGACTACTCATTGCGGGGGCTTCCTGAGGAGCATACGTGTCCGGAATGTGGAATGGCCTGCGATCCCCATGCAATGGTAATCAGGTTGCAGCAGGGCGGCAGGGATCAGCGCCAGTTAACGTATGGTTGCTTATTGCTTGCAATGATATACTTCGGCACGCGCAGTGCGGGGATTGGTCAAGATCACTCCCTGCTTATCGCGATGATTGCGGTGGGGATGTCGGCGGCGTGTTTCCGCCTTTTAAGGAGAAAGGGCCTGCCGCACCTGCTGATCCTGAACCGGGAGGGCGTGCGGTTCGAAGATACGCTGGCTGACTGTGATTCGATTCCCTGGCCGAAGATCGCGAAGGCCAAATACGGTTGGCTATCGGGCAAGCTCTACCTGGTAGGTCACGACGGAACCCGCCTTCTGAGTCGCCCCGGGCAACGGCTAGGTGAACCGCGTGCGGTGCGGAGCTGTGTCCGCGACATCAACCGGATGTTGGCGGTATACTCCGACGACGAGCGAAAAAGCCCCTGCTGACCGCGGATCGTAGTGCGAGGCACGGCGTCGTCGTTGTTGGAGAAGTGATTGTGCCAGATGCTGAATACTAACGACCTCGGTTCAGCCGGGTGGCCCATGGCTTTAGCCATGGCGGACGGCATCACGTAGCGCAGGCATCCTGCCTGCAGCATCTCGCGCGACGCGCCGAGCGACGGCGTTCCCCGGACATAGCTTTGGACAATGCGCGCCGTTGCGGCAGGTCTCGCTCCTCGACCGTGCCCTACAAGAGCGAAAGCACGCCGAAGGCGTTTAACAGCAAAGCCCAGGGTAGACGAAGCGGCGTAGCCGCTTCAGTGCCACCCTGGGGCACCGGGCCTTCTCGAACACCAACCCCGAAGTGGGTTGAACAACGCCGGAACCCCGTTGGGGTTGATCTTTGATGTAATCGTGATCCCAGGGTAGCCGCTGCGCGGCAACCCTGGGCTGTAGGGCGCAACGCCTTCGGCGTAGTTCGGCACGCAACAAAGGACCGGGCTCGCGAGACACGCGGATGTCACATTTTCGTGTAACGCAGACCATTGCGACCCAGATGGCAGGGCTCGCTCCTCGACCATGCCCTACGCAAGAACCATGGCAGGTCTCGTTCCTCGACCGTGCCCTACGAGTTCGTGAGACTCCCATGTGGTAAACCGTCCCGAAGGGACGAAGGCACGTAGCCACGGGTGGAGCGCAGCGGAACCCGTGGGAGAATTCGCTCCCACGTGCTCCCCGTCCCGAAGGGCCGGCGGACGGTTGCCGAGATCGCGCAATAACAACGGCAGGTCTCGTGCCTCGACCGTGCCCAACGCAAGAACCACGGCAGGTCTCGTCCCTCGACCATGCCCTACGGAAGACCACGGCAGGTCTCGTTCCTCGGTCGCGCCCTACGGAGGGAACGACGATGCCCGGGCATGTACGCTGGCACCGGGCAGGTTGGAACAGACCGCCAGCGCTCGGTTACGGGTCAGCGGATGCCCGCTTGTGGCGGGTGCTCCCATGAGCCGATAAGTTGTTCGGTGGAAGATCATACACAAGATCGGGTGGATCTCCCCTCGAGCCCGGTTTGGGAACAACGAGAATGGATACAAGACGACTTCAAGCTGACGGAACGCTCGGCCGGCTCAGTGAGCCGGAACGAGACATGGACGTGCGGCGCGTCGCGGTCGTGGGCAACTACCTACCCCGCCAGTGCGGTATCGCGACTTTCACGACCGACCTGTGTGATGCGCTGGTTACCGAGTACGAGGGGCTGCAGTGCTCGGTACTGGCCGTAAACGACATCGAAGCCGGGTACGAGTATCCGGCGCGCGTCCGTTATGAGCTGGCGGAGCAGGACCTGTCGTCGTATCAGCAGGCGGCCAGCTTCCTGGGGATCGGGAATGTCGACCTGGTCTGCCTTCAGCACGAGTTCGGCATCTTCGGCGGGGAAGCAGGCGGTCACGTTCTCGAGCTGCTGCAAGGACTGCGCATGCCGGTCGTTACGACCCTGCACACGGTTTTGCAGGAGATGCCGGCGCCCGAGTTCGGGGAAGTCTTTGCGGAGCTGGTGCAGCTTTCCGATCGGATCGTGGTAATCAGCCGGCGAGCGGTGGATATTCTGCAGGACGTCTACAAGATCCCACGAGAGAAGATCGATGTGATCCCCCACGGCATCCACGATGTGCCGTTTGTGGACCCCAACTTCCATAAGGACAGATTCGACGTCGAGGGCAAGTTCGTAATCCTCACCTTCGGGCTGCTGGGCCCTGCCAAGGGCCTGGAGTATGTGATCAAGGCTCTGCCGGCAATTGTCGAGCGTCACCCGAACGTCGTGTACATCGTTCTTGGGGCAACCCATCCGTATTGGCGAAAGGTCGAGGGCGAGGCCTATCGCGAGTCGTTGCAGAAGCTGGCCCGCGATCTGGGCGTCGAGGATCACGTGATCTTCCACAACCGCTTCGTGGGTATCGACGAGTTACTCGAGTTCATCGGCGCGGCGGATATCTACGCCACGCCGTCTTTGGAGCCACAGCAGATCTCCTCCGGGACGCTGGCCTACGCCTTGGGGGCCGGCAAGGCCATTGTGTCAACGCCGTACTGTTATGCCGAGGAGTTGCTGGCAGACGGTCGCGGTTGCATGGTGCCGTTCAAGGACGCGTCCGCGGTTTCGCAGGCGGTCATTGATCTGCTCGACAATCCTACGAACATGCACGCGATGCGCAAACGCGCATACATGTACGGGCGGGAGATGACCTGGGCGAAAGTGGCGCGGCGATACATGCGTTCGTTCTCCCGGGCGCGCGAAGACCGCATGAAGCAGCCCAGAGCGGTTCTGCAGACTTCCGCTTCGCTGCTCAGGCCGATTGCGCTGCCGGAGGTGAAACTCGATCACCTGTGGCGTTTGACGGACGATACCGGGATCGCCCGACACGCCGTATTCACCGTTCCCAATCGCGATGACGGCTATTCGACGGATGACAATGCCAGGGCACTAGTTCTGGCCGTCCTCCTGGAGGAGCTGGAAAAGGTGCCGATTATCGAGGCGGCACGGTTCTTGACTGAGACGTACCTGGCGTTCCTCGGGCACGCGTTCAGCAGGGACACCGGTCGCTTCCGCACCCGGATGGCGTACGATCGCCGCTGGGTGGAAGACGCCGAGTCAGAGGATTCCCACGGGCGGGCTTTGTGGGCGTTGGGTATGGTGGCGGGGCGGTCCGACAACACCTCGCTACGCGGAGTGGCGGCGGGGCTGTTCAGCATGGCACTGCCCGCTGCGGTGGAGGCGACTTCGCCCCGCGGGTGGGCGTTCACGCTGATTGGAATCTACGAGTACATGCGGCGGTTCCACGGCGATCACACCGCCCGGACCATCCGGCGGACTCTCGCGCATCGACTGACGGAGATGTACCGCCGCAATAGCTCGCCTGACTGGCCTTGGTTCGAGGACACCTTGACTTATGCAAACGCCAGACTGCCCCAGGCCATGATCCTCACCGGCCGCTGGATCGAATCCAAAGAGATGGTGGAGATGGGTCTGCACGCTTTGGGCTGGCTGGCGGACCTCCAACGGGCCGAGGACGGCTGTTTCTCTCCCATTGGCAGCCATGACTTCTACGCCCGCGGTGGTAACCGGGCGCGGTTCGACCAACAGCCGGTCGAGGCTGCGGCGATGGTCTCGGCGTGCTTGGAGGCCTATCGTCTCACCTCGGAAGAGCACTGGCGTGCGGAAGCGCGCCGGGCGTTTGACTGGTTTCTCGGTCAGAATGATGTTAAGCTCCCGGTTTACGATCCGTCGTCCGGAGGATGCCGCGACGCGCTGCATCCCGACCGGACGAGTGCAAACCAGGGTGCGGAAGCGACCGTCTCTTTCCTCCTGTCGCTGGTGCAAATGCGCACTATCGAACCGACGTTGAACCAGAGCGAACAGGCTGTGGGCGAGGTGGCGGTTATGGGTGCGGCCCACTCGGCCTTGCGCAGTTCCGGGGTCCTTCCTCCAGGGCACGCTCTCGAGGTATTCGACCGATCTACACCTGAACGCTTCGTGGAGCATCCGCGGACAAGCTGAGAGTACACCTCGGGTGCTTTGCTACTGCCCCGGACGCCGATAGTCCGATGACGGACGATAGAACCGATGGACGAAAGCAGCTCCAAAAGGAGGATACCTCACGTTATGGTGACGAAGAACAGGCGCCAGGAGGAGCTGTTCCAGCGCAATCCCACCAATCCTATCTTGACGGCCGCGGATTGGCCGTATCCTACCAACACGGTCTTCAACCCGGGTGCCACTCTTCTGTCGGATGGCACGACTCTGTTGTTGTGCCGCGTTGAGGATCGTCGCGGGCAGTCGCACCTGACGGCGGCCCGCTCGGCGGATGGGGTTGGTGATTGGAGGATCGATTCTGAACCGACCCTGGTGCCCGATCCGGAGCGGTACCCCGAGGAACTCTGGGGGATCGAGGACCCCCGGATTACGTACGTGCCGGAGCTGGGCAAGTACGCGGTGGTGTACTGTGCATATTCTCGTGGCGGTCCCGGGGTGTCGCTGGCTCTGACCGAGGATTTCAAGACGTTCGAGCGCTGCGGAGACGTCCTGCCGCCTGAAGACAAGGATGCCGCCCTGCTGCCCCACCGGATTGGTGGGAACTGGGCGATGATCCACCGTCCGTCCGGTCCCGCCGGGGGGCACATCTGGATCTCCTACTCGCCCGACCTGCGGCACTGGGGTAATCACAAGCTGATCCTCGAGGCCCATCCCGGCGGATGGTGGGACTCGAGCAAGATCGGCCTGTCCCCTCCGTTGGTTGAGACGGAGCAGGGGTGGCTGATGCTCTTTCACGGCGTGCGAAAGACGGCGGCAGGATCGATCTACCGAGTCGGGGTGGCTTTGCTTGACCTGGACGTGCCCGAGCGTTGCCTGCGCCGCGGTGCGTCCTGGATCTTCGGGCCCGAGGAACCTTATGAGTTGTTCGGCGACGTTGGGAACGTCGTGTTTCCCGGTGGATACACGCTTGCTCCGGATGGTGATACGCTGAACCTCTATTATGGTGGAGCCGACAGTTGCATCGCGCTCGCCACGGGCAGCGTCCGCCGAGTACTCGAATGGCTGCAAGAGAATTCACTTTGAGCCGCGCGGCACCCGCCGCGCAGCGTGAGGGTCGCGGCTGGATGTGGCCCTCTTCGCTGCCCGTTACCCGGTTGCCGGTGCAACTGGTCCCTGACCGCCGCCGTGTGATTACCCGTCTGTTCACCCCCGGTGGAGAGAAGCGTATCCGCTCGGTTCTGAATCGCGTGCTCCGCATGGACGAGCAAGACGTCGAGGGTCTGTTGGCCCGGATAGTACAGGATTTCGCCGGGCGGCACCGGAATATGGGCTCCAGGTTCAACGAGCATTTCCTCGCAGTGTCCGAGTATCTGGACGAACCGCTCGACATTACGGATGATCGCCGATTGCTGATCGGAGCGTACTTCACGATGGAGTACGCGATCGAGGCTGCGGCTCTCTTCAACCCGTCAATTGTGCCGCACCCGGATCAGAGCGGCGTGCCGGCCGGCGCGCTGCGTTTTGTCATGAGCTTGCGCGCCACTGGGGAAGGGCACGTGTCTTCAGTGGTCTTTCGCACCGGCCTTCTGGACTCTATGGGTGGAATCAGCTTCGACCCGGTGAGCCCGTTTGTTGAGCCCGCCCGGAAGGTCAAAGACCGACTATACCACAGGCACACCTTCACGCTGAAACTGACCGAGATGGGGGCGTACAACGCGGTGGCCGAAGCGGTGCTGAGCCGACTCGGCGCCCAATTCGTTTTCGACGACTTAGTCCGTGCGATCAACGAGACCGATCGCTCGGGATTCGATTCGGGACTGTTCTTTCAGACCGCCAAGGACATTCGCTGGCTGGCCCGCTCCAACTATCATCTGACCTTTCCAGCCAATCGTGAGGTGTCTGAGGTCGTAATCTTTCCGGTTACCGAGAACGAGAGCCGTGGTATCGAAGACGCCCGTTTCGTCCGCTTCACCGATGACGACGGGACCGTGATGTACTACGGCACGTACACGGCCTACAACGGGTTCCGAATTCTGCCGCAGTTGTTGGAAACGGCGAACTTCGTGGATTTCCGAATCACCACTCTGAATGGCAAGTTTGCCCAGAACAAGGGCATCGCGCTGTTTCCGCGCAAGGTCAACGGCTCGTATATGATGATCTCGCGCGTCGACGGCGAGAACCTGTACATCATGTCGTCGGACAGCAACCGCTTCTGGAACACCGGGGACCGGCTGCGGGTACCTAAGCACCCGTGGGAGTTCATGCAGATCGGCAACTGCGGTTCTCCCATGGAAACGGAGGCGGGCTGGCTACTGCTGACGCATGGTGTGGGGCCGATGCGGCAGTATTGCATCGGCGCGATCCTTCTGGACCTTCAGGACCCCTCGCGCGTCCTCGGTCAGTTGCCGGATCCGTTGCTTGTTCCCAACGACGAAGAACGGGAGGGCTACGTGCCTAATGTGGTTTACACCTGCGGCGCGCTGATCCACAACGAGCTGCTGGTCATGCCCTATGCGATGTCCGACTCCGCGACCCGCGTTGCTACTATTCCAGTCTACGAAGTGCTCGACCGCATGATGCCCCCATAACCCCAAGCGCGTGACCCGCGGCTTGCAGGACCATGCCCGGGGTACCTTTCTTTCCTTCGCTGAACCACCCGCGAAACCAACGCCGAAGGCGTTATACAGCAAAGCCCAGGGTAAGCGCAGCGGCGCAGCCGCGAAGCGCCACCCTGGGTGTCCGGTCGACTAACCTGATCGAACCCTGCCAGGGTTCTACAAACGGCGGCGGACCGTACATTCCGATCGCACGGCCGATGCCTGTGCGTCGCCGAAGTTCCATCCGGTGCGGTCAGTCATTGACCTCGCCGGGTGCCGGGTGCCATGGTCCACGCTTGCGTGGCCATGAAGAGACCAGGTGCGACCGGGTCGCACCGTACGACTTTGGGCGAAAGTGTCGAGAATGAGTGGCTGGGCCACTTCGACCTTCACCTGCCCCAACGACCTGAGAAGCGGATGGCATTGAGCAAGAAGATCCGAATGCCTGAAGACGAAATACTCCGAGAACTGGCTGCCGTCGTTGATGCGTTTGACGCACGTTATTCGTGGGGCTGGCCCGGCGAGGAAATTGCCCGGATTGCCTTCCGACGATGGACGTCCTTTCCACTGAGGAACAAGTCGAAAGCCCCAACCAGTGCACACCGTGTAAACGATCTTGTCAAAGGCCTGTGTGCTCACTTCGAACCGGATGTTCAGTTCACGCCCACGCTTGACTGGCGGGATCTGGCCGAGAAGTTGGCAGCAGTTCTCGAGAAGCTGGATTGAGTTTCCCTAGTGCAGCCGTCCAGAGGCGCACAGGATAAGGGGCCAGTCCGCCGACGGCGGACGCCGTTCCCGGACCTGCCGAAGCAAACTGCCTGACCCTGCAAGGGGCAAATGGTCTCGGCGAATGTGCCTTGCGAGGCCGCCATAGCTTTCGACGCATGATGACAGAGGCCGGGCAGCCGAAAGAGAACCACGGGGTCTTCATGCCAGGAATGTGACCCCTACCGAGGTCATTGGGATTGTCGGAAACGCTTCCGGGGGCGGCGGCCGCTCCGCGGCCTTGCCCCCGGCTACTATCTTGCAGGATTTCAGCCTGAGAATTGCTGGCGCCGCGGCTTACACGTCCAGGCTTAGCTGATACTCGTACGGGTGCGGACGCGCGCCGACCGCGACGCACTCCCGCTCCATCTTCGTGGCAATCCAGCCGTTGATTAGCGACTCGGGGAACACGTTGCCGCGGGTCAAAAACTCCCGATCGCGACCCAGAGCCTCGAGAGCGTCGTACAGGGTGCGCGGGACCGGGGTGATCTTCGAACGGAACGCCTCGTCTTGCTTCGCGATGTCGACGTCGAACGGTCCGAAGTTGTTCTTGTCCAGCTCGGTCTTCGACTGGATCCCGTCGATCCCGGCCATGAGCATCGCCGCCAGCGCCAAGTAGATGTTGCTCGTAAAATCGGGCGGGCGGTATTCGATCCGCTTGTCGGCCGGTGACGTCGCATAGCGGGGAACGCGAATCGCCGCGGACCGGTTCGCCAGCGAGAAGAACAGGTTGACCGGCGCCTCGTAACCTTCAACCAGCCGCTTGAAGGAGTTGCACGACGGGTTGGTCAAGCCGGTCAGAGCTCGCCCGTGGTTCAACAGCCCGGCGATGTAGTGCAAGGCCGTGTCACTCAAATCCGCGTAGTTGTGCTTGGTATCGTCGAAGAACAACGGCTGCCCGCCGCGGTCGAGTTTCTGATGCACGTGCATCCCGTTTCCGGCTTCTCCGAAGACGGGCTTCGGCATGAACGTGGCCAGCTTGCCGTGCCGGCGGGCGATGTTCTTGATCACGTACTTGATGAGCATGGTCCGGTCGGCGATCTGCACCAGCGGCCCGAGATCGATCTCGATTTCACACTGTCCGGGAGCTCCAACCTCATGATGATGATACCGAACCGGGATGCCCAGTTCCTCGAGGGTCAGGGCGATCTCTGAACGAAGGTTATGAAGCTGCTCGGTCGGCGGCACGCCCATGTAGCCCTGCTTCGCTCCGATCGTGGACGACGTTCCGTCCGTGTGGACTTCGGAGCACTCGACGCGAGCCCCGGCCTCGTACGGCTCGTTGACTACATCGACCGAGTCGAGCACATGGAACTCGAACTCCGGACCCATCAACGCCTCGTCGGCAATCCCGCAAGACCGCATGTAGTCAATTGCCCGCTGGGCGATGGTCCGCGGGTCGCTGGTGAACGGTTCTCTAGTGTCGGCCGTGACCGTATCGCAAAGGAAGCTAAGCGTTGGCCGATCCCAGAACGGGTCCACGAAGGCGGTGTTGGCCTTGGGCAAAGCGGCCACATCGCCGCTTTCGACCTTTCCAAACCCGGCACCCGACGAGCCGTCGTATCCGACGCCCTCTTCGAAGTGCTTGTCACCGAAGCTGCTGGCCGGGATCGTAACGTGGAGCCATTGCCCGCTAATGGAGACCATCTTCAGGTCGACCATCGCAATGTCGTTGTCAATTATGTATTGCAGTGCTTCACTGTTGCTTTCAAACACAATGCATCTCCGTCAGTCGCCTCGTTACCATCCCGGGATAGACGGAATGGCACGTCCCGTGCCAATTTCACCCGTTCCTGCCCGTGATCCCCGGAAGTCGCGCCTGTTTCAGGCCTCCTGTTGTGACCTGCTCCGGCAGCCGGATGCACACGGTTCCCGCAATCGAGGGCGAGCAGTCTCTCGCGCGGTTGGCCGCTATGCAATACCACGCAGACGCTTCGTCTTCGAGCGGCAAGAAGGGCAAACACGTGGCGGAGCCTCCTTCCCCCGATGGTGAGCACGCCAATCCTTCGCCGCCTGGTCCGCGCCGCAAAACGGAACACTATCTCGCTGTTGTTGTCCGTCAGGATGACGTTGTTGTAGTGGGGATTTCCCTGTAACAAAAACGGACGTCTGCCCGATAAAGAACATCTGCTTCGATGAGCGCGCGCGCTCGTTTCTTCGTTTATAGGGCTAGGGAAAGGGTTTGTTGGTCTCAGGATTACGGAAGGGAGAGACACAATGAGTGTCAATCGCAGTGCGTGGTTAGTTGTTTTGATGGCGGTCGGAGCAGCGTCGGCCGCAACGGTGACGGTCGAGCCTATCGCTCGGAGCACCGGGACGGTTCGCGACACGGTTCCGGGTCGCGGCGATGGGTTCGTCTTTCGGGGGCAATCCCAGATCCAGGCTCCGGTGGTCAACGATTCCGGAGAAGTGGTCTTCCTGGCAAACAGCTCCGCGGCGTCCAGCACCGCCGTGGACCCGGCCGTGGGGATCTATGTGAACCGGCCGGGAACCGGGCTGGATGTTCTGGTCGACACGACCGTGGATGGAACGGGAGCGGCGACGTTTGCGGTTCCTGGTCAGCCGGCCGACACTCAGTTTGTCGCCGGCGGGTTTCTTGCTCCGCTGCTGAACAACGCCGGCGATGTCGTGTTCTTCGCGACGTTTTCCGGGCCGACGTCTGGAACTGGCGAGGGTTTATATGCCACGAACACGTCAGCCGGATCACCGATCGTCAAGATTGTCGACACAAGCGATTCCGTTCCGGGTCATCCGGCGGGGACGCTGTTCGACAACTTCAGTTTCATCTCCCCGAACCCGGCGAGGCTTCCCATCTCTCTGAATGACGCCGGGCAAGTGGTCTTCTGGGCTCAGTTCTGTACGTTGGCGTCTTGCACCAGTTCCACGCTGTCCAACGGTATCTTCGGAACAAGGGTGTCCGGCGGCACGGCGGTACTGTTGGCCGACAGCACCGAGACCGTGATTCCCACCGGCAAGACCAACGGTTTCAATGAGATTCGCCCGGAAATCGGGATTAACAGCAGCGGGATCGTCGTGTTCCACGGTCGGCTGGCGCCTGCGTCGGTGAGCCCGGCCGGGGTGTTCGCGATTCCGGTTACCGGGGGAGTTGCCCCGACGACGGTAGCGTTTCGTGTTCAGAGTGCGCCGCCCGATCATGTCGTCAGCTTCAACGATACGTTCCAGGACGTCGACATCAACGACGCGGGCGTGATCACGTTCCTGGTCGGGTTGTCGGACGGCGAGAGCGGGATGTTCGCGGGAGACGTCAGCGGAGGGCCGTTGACCCGCCTGGTCGATACGCGAGTAGGCGGCATGACCGTGCCGGAGACTCCCGGGGCGGAGTTCGACACTCTGGCCTTCGCGGCAATCAACGAATCCGGGAATGCCGGTTTCTTCTCGTTCATTCGTGACAGCGGAACATCCAACAACCAGGGAATCTACGTTGCCGGTCTCGACGGCGACCCCATCGAATTGGCTCTGGACGAGGACGGCATCGCGCCGGGTCTGCCGTCTCCGGCCCATCTCACGAACTTCAAAGGCCGCAGCGCCGCCATCAACGATGACGGCCACCTGGCCTTCTGGGGCACCGGTCTCAATGACCTGGGGACGGTGCTGTTCGGCCTGTACTTCTACGATGCTTGCACTAAAGAGGCTGTCAGAATCGCCGATACGACCACGGCGTTGGCCGATCTGGGAAGCGCGTTCACGACCAGCGGCAGCCAGAAGGGCGAGTTCGTTCTCTATCAGAGCGGCGAGGTGCGCAACGGCCATTACCGCACGATCAACAACAGCAACGACGTTGTCTTCGCGGCCCGGTTCAACAACTTCGATTTCGGCGTATATGTAGCCCACATCGAAGCGGGCGGCGGGCCGTTGACCATCACGTGCCCGGCGGATGTGACGGCCGAATGCCCGGCCGGCACCCTCCCGGATGTTACCGGCGAGGCGACGGCCGAAGGGTGCGGGACCATAACCGTCACGTACGCTGACGAGTCGGTAACCACCTGCGGCGGCGCCGAGACCATTACTCGAACCTGGTCGGCGGTCGTGGGGTCAGACGATCCGGTGTCGTGCGTCCAGACGATTACGGTGGTCGACACGTCTGCTCCGGTGCTATCTGGGGTCCCGGCCGATGTGACGGTTAACTGTGATGCAGTACCTGCGGCGGCCACGGTGACGGCAACGGACGCCTGCGACGCCGCTCCGGTGGTGGTGTTTGACGAAGTCCGCACGGACGGAACGTGCGCCGATGACTACGTACTGACCCGCACGTGGACCGCAACGGATGCCTGCGGGAATGTGGCAAGCGCGTCGCAGACCATCACGGTAGTCGATACGACTGCTCCGGTGCTGTCTGGCGTCCCGGCCGATGTAACGGTCGATTGTGACGCCGTACCTGCGGCGGCCACGGTGACGGCAACGGACGCGTGCGACGCCGCTCCGACGCTCGTGTTTGACGAGGTCCGCACAGACGGCGCGTGCGCCGATGACTACGTACTGACCCGCACGTGGACCGCAACGGACTCCTGCGGGAATGTGGCAAGCGAGTCGCAGACAATTACGGTGGTCGACACGTCTGCTCCGGTGCTATCTGGGGTCCCGGCCGATGTGACGGTTAACTGTGATGCAGTACCTGCGGCGGCCACGGTGACGGCAACGGATGCGTGCGACGCCGCTCCGGTGGTGGTGTTTGACGAAGTTCGCACGGATGGGACGTGTCCGGCGGAATTTGTTCTTACGCGAACCTGGTCGGCCGTTGATGAATGCGGTAATGAGGTGAACGAGGCGCAAATCGTGTCGGTGGCTGATGTTACTGCTCCGGCGCTCACGTGCCCCGCGGACGTTTTTGGGTTGGAGTGCCCGGCCGACACATCAGTTACGGCGCACGGGACGGCTACGGCGAGCGATAACTGCGGGGCGGTGACGATTGAGTCGAGCGACGTCACTACGGAAACCTGCGGTGACGCGGAGACGGTGACCCGTACCTTCACGGCTTATGATGACTGCGGGAACCCGGCTTCGTGCGTTCAGACTATCGAGACGGTTGACACGACTCCGCCGACCTTCCCGGTAGTACCGGACCCGGTCTTCGCGCTTGACATCGACTGCTCGGGCGACGAGGCGATCACGCTTTCGGCCGTCGTTGCGGAAGACGATTGCGACAGTGAGGTGACGGTAAGTGCCGATGCTCCGGCACTCTTCCCGGCCGGAGCGACTACGACGGTCACCTATACCGCTATAGACGATTGTGCCAATACCGCGGAAACGCAGCGAGAGGTGACGGTTGATTACGGGGCCGGTATCCTGGTTAGCGCGCGCAAGTTCGTAGTCGGTTGGGGGCACCGCCCGTGCGTAACGCGGGGGGCCCTTTCCGGTATTGCCATCGGGGCGTACGACGAGTCTCCGGGAAGCTGTGCGGCGAATCAGATCGCGCAGAACTGGGGAGTGCTGTGGTGGTCTCTGCCGGATATCGTTGCCAATTGCACTCCTGTTAACTCCGGGGTGACCAACGCGGCCGGGGTTGTGGTAATCGATGTGCCGCCGGGAGACTACGTAGTGGCGACCCATTTTGATTCCGACGACGACGGCGACCTGGACCAGTACCTGGGGCAGTACGTCAGTAACGTCTCCTGCGGGGAGACTGCCTGGACGCATCTTTTCATGATCCATCTGAACAACGGCCGGCGGTTCGGCTGCAAGTTCCATCGGTTCACCGGATCGGAGCTTCTGGTGATCGAGCCGGAAGAAGTCGTCTGGGACGGCACGGAGCAGCTTTATCCGTTCGTCTTCGATTCCGAAGGTGATTGGGGTGTGACAGTTAGTGTCACTCCTCCGGACGGGTTCGTGGCGGATTACGATGAGCTGTCGGAGGAGGTCAACACCGAGACCGAGGCGTTGCAGTTCACTATTACCGAGGTCGGTAGCGATCTGTTGCCGACTATAACGGAGTTCGAGGTCCATCACGGGCGCAAGACGCATACGCTGCGCAGCGAGGTGGGAATCGCCCTTACTCCGGAATACGCACGCCAACGCGGCTTCAACGTGGGCCGCTTGCAGCAGCGCGGTCTGATCGTCGACGACGTGCATCAGGTGCGGCGATCTACGCTGCAAGGTCAATCGAAGAAGATCGCCCCGCGCGATCTGAGGTAAGTATCCAACAGCCTTCGCGATTACGCCAGGCGGTGTCTTGTGTCCCTGCCGGCACTTGCCCGCCCGGCGGGTCGCTAAGGTTCGTAACGAAATCCGTTTTCCAGAGTGCGCCCTCGGGGTGGTTGCTTCATCGCACCCATGTCGGGGGCTCCGTTTTTGCGCGGGAAAGCAGCGTCGGGTAATCCCGCTGTCGTGCAGGTGGGTGCAAGACCGTACAGCCATAGCTTGCGGTCTTGAGGATTGTGCGAGGTGGGCGCCGCACGGTGTCCCCGAGGAGGCATAACTGTCCGGCGTATAGGCAGTGCAGCCCCGGGTTCTCCGTTTGTTCAAGACTTGGATCGAGTCCACCGATCATGGGGTGGCTTATGCGATTCTCACGTCATCGGTCCGACAGTCAGCACCATGTCACAGCGAAGATGGTGATTACCCTGACTCCGGACGATGCCGTGAGCCCGCTACCGGGAATCCCGGGCGGGGCTTGGCAACGAGGGTTGTTCCGGGTTGTGGGGCGCGGACTGGTCGACGGGCGGTGATGCCGCTACGGGCCGGATGTCGGCGATCTCGCGTCCGAGTACTCGGACCACCGGAGGACTGGCAATGTCAAAGGCAGATCAATACGAAAGCGCGGGCGCAACGCCGACATCAACGCCGGATGTGCGACTCTCTCAAAGATCGAAGGTCTTGAAGGAGGGGCAGAGGATCCTCGTGGTCGAGGACTGTCCGTCCTTTCGAAAACTGGCGGTCCGACGGTTGACGGATGAGGGTTATCACGTGCATGCCGCTGCGGATGGAGAAGAGGCGTTGCGGATGGCCGAGACGCTACTCCCTGATCTGATTATTCTGGATGTGGACATGCCGGTTATGGATGGGTTTGCGGCGTGCCGAAAGCTGAAAGAGAGCCCCTTCGCCGGCGATACGCCGGTAGTGTTCATTTCCTCGGATGAGAGTACCGGCCAGATACTCCGCGGGTTTGCCCACGGCGGCGTTGATTACATTGCCAAGTCCGCCGCCCCGGAAGAGCTAATGGCGCGCGTCCGGGTCCACCTCGAGATGGGGAATCTGCAGCGGGCTCTCCAGCGAAATCTCGTTCAGGCAGAGTCCTCCCGCGAACTTCTCAGCCGTGCGAACACCAACCTCCGTAGAAGAAACACAGAGCTGAGCGAGTTCACTCACGTGGCAAGCCGCGATCTGCAGGAACCGGTCCGCAAGCTCATCTCCTTCAGCAAACTGCTCCGCCGGGATCTGGGCGAGAACCTGCCGGAGAGAGCCGCCAAGGATCTCGATTTCATTACCGAAGAGGCCGAGAGAATGCGGATCCTGGTCAAGGACCTGCTCGCCCTGCAGCGCGCGGGGCAATCTACCATGAGGTGCGGACCGGTCGCTTTGGCGGATTGTGTGGCCCAGGCCGTCGACGTGCTGACTCAGAGCATCGGACAGACCGGAGCCGAGATCATCTGTGAGTCATTACCCGAAGTGACCGGAGATGCCGCACTCCTCACGCAGCTTTATCAAAACCTGATCGACAACGCGCTGAAATTCACCGTCCCCGGCCGCAAGCCGTCCGTACGCCTCACCGCCAAGAATGTCGGCGGCGCGTGGGTGATGCAAGTGCAGGATAACGGTATCGGAATCAAACCGGAGTTCGCCGAGGAGATATTTGCGCCGTTCAAACGGCTTCACGGTCGGGGTGAATATCCGGGGTCGGGGATCGGCCTGGCGGTGTGCCGTACGAACGTTGAGCGTCATGGCGGACGAATCTGGGTGGAGTCTGGTGAGCACGGTGGAGCGGTCTTCTCATTCATGATCCCGCAGTTGCCCGCTTCGCGGTCGCGTCGGATTGAAGAGTGTGTTGGGGCCGCAGGTTAAACCGGTTGAAGGGGATGTGAATGGACGACGTCGGTGGTGATTTCGAAGCAAACCCGGCCGAAAGACCGGTAATCCTGGTAGTGGATGACCAAGAAGACCACCTCAGCCTGGTATGCCAGGTTCTTGAGGAGGAACGGTATGAACTAATGCCTGCCGGCGACGCCGAATCGGCGATTGCGGTTTTCGAGCAGAGGCGTCCGGATCTGGCGATTCTTGATGTTCACATGCCCGGACTCAATGGATTCGAAGTGTGCCGACGCCTACGTGCCCACTATGCCCACGATCCTGTCCCGATTATCTTCCTGACGGCGGTCTGTAAGTCCACCGAGGAGACAATCCACGGATTGGATCTGGGCGCGTGTGAGTACCTGGTCAAGCCGGTGGGCGCGGCCGAACTCCGAGCCAGAGTCCGGGCCGTCTTGCGGACCGAAGCGGACCATCGACAACGCCGCGACGATGCGAAACGCGTTGTCCGCCGACTCATGAAGTCCTGACCTTCGCAGTTTGCCCCTTGCCCCCCCGAAGTCCCAAGCAAGAGTGTTTGACAGAAGTCTGTCACGGCGTATTCCCCACCGAACAGCCAAGCCGCCGAGCCTGCGGTGGTCTGCGGCTACTGAAGGACCGTAATCATGAACTGAGCGAGATCCGATCGACCGGGATTCTCCCGGCGCGCGTTGACGAGCTCAGTGCGAAGAGAGACGCTCTTGTCTGCCGGGTAAGAGTCTGCGACGGCGGGCGGTTTCGTTTGCGGAGACAGCCGGCCGACTCCAGCATGCATGGCGTATCCGGCTGCAAACGCCAGCACAATGCCGGCGGCTTGACGCGCGAAACGTCGCCCGCGAAAACAGCGACCAAGCGGCGGCCTTCCTTCACCGGGTGATTCGTTGTCTCTCGGGTACAGTGTAACCTGCGGCGGGCCCGGTACCTTCCACATAGCGCGGATCGCCCGGGCGAGAGATTCGTACTCGAGACGACAATGGGAGCACTCTGCAAGATGAGCGTCGAAGGCCGATCGCTCGGTTGAAGACAGCTCTCCACCGAGGGCGTCGGCCAGAAAGACCTCAAAGTCTTCACAGTTCATGGTGATTCCTCCTCGGCCCAGCGTGGCTCGAGCTGATCTCGAACCGCTCGCGTGGATCGCAGGTAGTGCGTCTTGACCGTCGACAATGCCAGCCCCAGCTCGGACGCGATCCGGGAGAACGTCATTTCGTCATATACCTTGGCGACCAGCACCGCACGCTGGAGATCGGTCAGACGATCCATCGCGGCCGCGATGTCCGCTCGGAGCGCCGCGCCGTCGACGGAATCGCCGGGCGCTTCTTCCGTGGCCGGCGGCTGCGCGGCGGATTCCGGAACCGGCGGTGTAACCCGTCTTTGCCGGGCGTAGTCGACCGCCCGATTCAGCGTTACCCGGCGTAGCCAGCCGCGCGGGTGATCCGGAGGGCCCTTCCGGCATTGGGCGGCCCACCGGAGGAAAACGTCCTGGACCACATCCTGGGCGTCTTCGTGTTGCCCGAGAAGGCGATAGGCCCAGCCATATACTGCGAGAGTATGCGGCTCGAAGGCATCTAATCCCGGGCTAGCCGTGGTTGCCATTATCGCAGGCTCCTCGAGCGGTTCTGGTCTTTGCCAACAAAAGTGTCACAAATGCGTCATCGTCAGGAAGCGTTGCTGCCGGACGCCGTTGCGTCAGTCTCTTCAGTGTCTGAGGGGCTGTCCAGCCGGGTGATGAACCACAGCTCGAAGTCGCGGTCACGGAAAATCTTGCCGTTGAAATCCCATGCGGCGGAGCTGACCCCACCTTCCTCGTCGACGTCGTCGGCGTTATGGGCAACGACGGTACCCGGCATGGACACCCGCATTTTGAACGAATCGCCTCCGAGTTCGTCCGTAACAGCATGGTAGTGGGCCACCCGATCGAAGCTACGTTGCCAACGAGCCACGGCCTGTCGGTCGTAGCCGGCTCGATCCACCAGGCTCTCGGCGAAGGCATTTCGCCCATTCTCCAGAATTCGTTCGGACTCTGCTTCGAAGCAGGCGTTGCGTTCGTCTGCGTCATCTTGCGGGCAGAGTTTCGAGAGGTTATCGCAGTCCAACTCCGCCGAGAAAGCCGCAAACATCGCCTCGCGCGCCAATAAGCGGTATTCCGGCGCCAATTCCGGGTCGCATTCCGCAAGAGCTGCCAGGGCGAACTCGGATTGTTTGAGTGCTTCGACGGCGGCCAGGGCTTCGAGCAGAGCCTGACGCTCCTCGCGTGTCATCTCTTCGACGGGCTTGCCGGCTAAATCGTGATGGTGCTCGTCGATGATATACTCCTGCCAGTAATGCGCGTAGGCCCAATCTCGCCGAACATATCGGCGGTGGAAGTAGTAGTACGTGCCGTCTTCGCGCTCTTCCCGGCGGACAATCGTTGGGAAATGGAGATAGACGTCGGGGTTCGGATCAGCGGGCGCTGCGAATGTCTCCGGCAGGGTCTCCCCCGGCCGAAAAGACCGTTGCGCATCGAGTATCTGTTTCCTGTCGTCTCGGGGTCCCTGTTCCGACCGCACGACCTTCCAGCCACCCTCCGGAGTGGGCAGCGCTCCGTGTCGATCTATATCATCACCGGCGAACTTGTAGTGCAGCTCGATGTTGATCGCTCCATCGGCCGCGATCGTAATGGTCTCCGTCCGCTCCAGGCAACCCGTGCTCGCCCCGAGACAGGCCGTCGCGAGAGCCAGGCAAGCCGTCCTTCTTGACAAGATCATGATTCAGCTCTCCTTTGCTAGTTGGTGAAACGCTGTTCACATCCGCTCGTCTAACCAGACGGGGCAGAACCGAGCTTGGCCGACATGATTCCTCGCATTACGTACACTTTCTTCCGGAATCCTGTCGCAGGGACCGGCAACGTTCAGATTCATCGTGCCCGGCGGTCGGCGTCGATCCTCTCTCGCACGCTTGGCACTCCGAAGCACGCAAGTAAGGCCCGATAACCACCGCGGATTGAGGATCGAGAAGCCCGGAGCGAACTGAGGGGCTAACGGGAGGCACAGAACGCAATGGGGCGTCCGCTGCGTGTGCTAATGCGGCCGAAGTGGCGATTCCCGCCGGGCTCTCCACCCAAAGACGCGGGACCGCGTCGCGGTCTTACACCGTCGGCTTGCGTCGCCTTCGCAACGCGAGAGCGCATCCGATGCCCAGAAGTGTTGCTGTAAGCGGCTCAGGGATAGCGACTATCGTATCAATGGCCAACTCCTGTCCTCCGATCTTCACGTAGTCAACGTCCCCGCTGAGCGTGATGACATTGGCGACGACCGTTGCTGTGACCCCCGGGGCTACTGCGACGGGAATGGCCGAAAGATCCGCAAGCTCTAAGATTGTCCCGCCGTTTACGGCGAAGTTGTTGGTCCCACCAAACGCCATGTATTCGATGGTTACGAGGTCTACGTCGGGCTGTACTTTCGTGAAATCGAACTGCACATTGATGTTGTTCAAGGCCAACGATGGGGTCGGGAAGAAGCTGTGATAACGCCCGCCAATCTCCGCTTCGAAGAACCCAACAAAGGATCCGTAGACGAAATCCTCCACCGACATTTCGATACCGTCGTTCGTCAAAACGACTTGGTTGGGGGTGTGTCCGACGCTGTTTCCGAATACCGTGCCAAGTGGAAGCGAGTCAAAGTCCATTGTTGCCGCTTGGCTTGCGGATCCGAACGCGATCGCCACCAAACAGACGATGATCGTTCGTAGCTTCATCTCGAACACCCCTCCATTGCCGGCCACCGCCGGCGAAACGCTGCCCCGACGATTGCCCGGCGCAGGTCAATATCACCGCCATCCGATTATACCTCTCCTGCGACGCGGCTTTCTCCACGCTCGGTGAGGTACCACGACAACCAGTGCACTAGTGAGGCGATGCCCGATAACGCTGCTGTTGGGATTGACACAACTGCTTGGCGCTTCTCTCCGAATCGACCTCTCCGTCAGTATCCTATCCTCGCTGAGACTCGATATCAAGTGTTGATCTCAGGGACAAGGCGTCGGGGCGAGTACAACGGCTATGGAAAGGCGGCGGCCCTGGCACCGATAACAACCACCCCGGCGTCAAGCGGATGAGAGTATGGCTCACTGTCAATCTTCGCCTTACGCCTTTTCGGGCTGAGCCCTCGGTATAAGGCCGATAACGCTCCCCCCCGTCTTAGCGCCGCCCTAATGAGGCACGACCCAGTCGCGGCATTAGAGTGTCGCTGCATGAGGTGCTCTTGCGGATTTGCTTCACTCATTGGGCGGACGCTGCCGACAAGCAAGCCGAGGCTACGGACATCCTCCCGGCAGAAGGATTTTGTTGTTTTTCGTGGCCGTTTGTGCTAGATTGATAGTGGATTATAGGCGTTTGGGTCAACGGTGCCGGATCTCGGTATCCGCGGTGGGCGGTGTGGTCCAGCGGGGGTTGTGCGATGCCGAGAGCTGTGAAGGTATGGAAGTATCTTCTCTGGAGAAGCAATTTGGCGGGCTAGTCTGGGCACACTCGTCCGCATCATTCTATTCACCCCGGATGCATGGAGGAGAGGAGATCATGAGGTATAGGCTAACAACGTTGGCGCTCTTGACGGCCGCGCTGCTCTCAGCCGCGTCGACAAGTGTGGAGGCGGGAATCGGTCTGGAACTTCGGCCGGCCTCGCAGGGGATCTTGGCTGGGCAGACTGTCGAGATTGATTTGTACGTCACCGGGGCATCCCCATCGGAGCCGGTGGGGTTGGTGCGCGCCGTTTTGGCGTGGGATCCGGCGTATCTCGAATTGGTCGGCAACGATCGAACCGGGGAGCCCGCGTGGGCTTCTTCGGGTTTTCCGACCGGCGGACTGAACGCTGATTGGAGTGATGGAAGGGCCATGTACCTTTCTCACGTCAGTTTGAGTTGTGTGCCGATAGACGCACCACCGGAAGGGCAGTTTGTCACGACGTTGCTGTTCGAAGCGTTGGGTAACTTCGATACGACTTTCGTGAATATCCTCGCCAGCCAGGACACTTACGAAACCCAAGTCTACGATAATCTTGTCGGCCTTTGCGGAGGCGTAATGTATTCCTCGGTGACTCTCGGCTCAGCCGTGAACGTCACTATTTCAGCGTGTAATGTCGCGGTGCAGTGCAACGACGCGGATGCATGTACTGACGATACGTGTGATGGCGGCGTATGTGTAAATACCATCAACTACGATGATGAAACACAATGCTGCAATCCGACGTCAGGAACGCTGACCGTTATCGATGATGGGGACGACTGCACCGACGATGAATGCGATCCCGCTACCGGGACGGTCAGCCACGACCCTACGGCGTTCGGTACGCCGTGCGGGGATCCGACGGACGATTTCTGCACCGATCCGGATACCTGTGACGGGGCGGGATACTGCGACCCGCACCATGCCACCGATAATACGTGGTGCAATCTGGATGGCGATGAGTGTACAACCGATCGATGCCAGTCCGGTATCTGCGTGACAATCTCCACGTTGGCTAACGGAACTTTCTGTGACGACGGGCAGGACAACTGTACTCCGGGACAGGATGAGTGCCTGGACGGCGTCTGCGTCGGTACGGGAACGGATCCGTGTCCGGCCATCGAACCGGACACGCCCTATTGTTATGAGGCCGAGGTGACGGCAGACGCCTGCACTGGTGGCGACGGCGATTGCGACACGGCGAAAGAGTTTTACTGCTTCTATCCCAACGGGGATGAATGTCCGTCCGGTGATACCACTTGTGTTTGTCAGAGGGCGTTCGAATGTCGGGAGTGCCTAGTGACGGCTCATTGCCCTGACGACGGGAGCTGTTATGCACCGGTGTGTTACGCTGGGGAGTGCATAGGACATATCGTTCACGAACGCTGTTTGGACGACGTCTGGTGCAACGGCGAGGAGTTCTGCCAGAATCAGGCGACTCCGCCGGCCCAAGATTGGCAATGCGTTTCTGATAATTACCCGCCTTGCAGCGATCCGGATTTCCCTGTGTGCGTGGAAGAAACGTGTTGCATAGGCGAGGACTGCAGCAAAGACTACTGTGAGTGCTTCGAGTGTGATGAGGACGAGGACTGTGACGACGGCGACCCTTGTACAGGAGTGGAAACCTGCGATCCGGGGAGTCTGTCCTGTCTGCCGGGAACGCCGGTCGACTGCTCGGCATGGACGGATGACTGCTATGAGGGTGTGTGCGATCCGGATATCCCCGGCTGTTCGGGAACGGACTGTTGCTGGGCGAGAGTGTGGGACATGTTCACCACCCCGTGCGACAACGACACCGATTGCGCGTCTTACCCGCACACTACGTGCAACCTCGATACGCACTACTGCTGGGGGCCGGCCAATGCCTGCGAGGATGGCGATCCGTGTACGTTCCTGGACACGTGTACGCACGAAGGTGCCTGTATCGGCTTCTTGCGTGACTATGGGCCGATCGACTACGTCTGGTACGCAGACGATACCGAGGTATCCGTTGATGACTACGTGTACCTTGAGCTAAAAGCTGCTCCGAATGACGGCGGCGACTATCAGCCGTCGGTGTTTGAGGCCGTGCTGGCGTGGGATCCGACCGTCCTCGAATTACTGGGGGTCAATGACCCGTGCACGACAGCGCCTATTCCGGCGGGCTGTACGAGGTGCGAGACCCACGCGGATTGCGATGGCACGCTGTGCCAGTGCGAAGGTGGCCCGCCGTGCCTCAGCGGCGGCGAGGTACCGCAGCCGAGCGGGATCTGCCTGAACGGCCTGTACGAGTGGTTCTCGGAGGGATTGGCGACGGGCCCGTCCGATCCGGACGGCCTCAATGACGATTGGTCGGATGGCGACGCGTATTACTTGGCACTGGGGCAGCTTCTGTACGAGGATCCGCCGGTGTTTGACGGGGAACCACCCCTTTGGCTGACGACGTTTGTGTTCCAGGCGGTCGGCTATGGGGATACGGATGTAGAGTTGATTTCCTGTACGGGGGACTGGCCGACGGAAAGTCAAATACTCGCAAACTCCACGCATTCGGTGGGAGAACTGCCGTCGGTTGAGGTGTCGGTGGTCGAATGTTATAACGCTGGTGATTGTGACGACACCGAGGTCTGCACAGAGGATTCGTGTGTTGCAGGTGCGTGTGTATATGATCCGATTCCGGGATGCTGCCACGACGCCGGCGACTGTGATGATAGCGCGGATTGCACCGCGGATACCTGTGTGCCCGGCACACCGTACGATCACTGCGCCTATGAAGACCTGTGTACTGACAATGGTCTGTTCTGCGACGGGGTGGAGCTGTGTGATGTCGGCAGCAATAGCTGCGTGAGTTCGGGGGATCCGTGCGCTCCGTTCGACTGTGACGAGGTGACCGATACTTGCGACGTGACCTGCGAGCCGCCGCTGGTCGAATCGGTCGGGTCGCGATATCTCGCCATTACCGCACAGCCGAGGATCAGCGCGGCGGAAGTCAGTTTCCGGGTGACGTCGCCCGACTGGGCGTGCCTGGATAAGTACGTCGGTGGGGTGACCCGCTGCGCGGCCGGCGGAAACCGGTGCTTCTCCGATGCGGAGTGCAACTACTGTGACGGGCCTTACGGCGGACCTTGTACGAGCGACGCGGATTGTAAGACCTGTGGCGATCCGGGGAACACGCCGTGCGAGGATAGCTTGGATTGCCCCGCGGGTGGTTACGTGTGCGAACAGAACGAGTTGTGTGTAATCACCGGCGATACGTGCGAACCGACCTCACCGCTCGATACCGTCGATATCGACGGGGATGGTCTCGTAGACGGCGTAGTCGCCGGCTTGGTTTCCGACCCGGCGGATGCGGCCTCATTGACCCCCCAGGAGTGGGGTACGCAGTACTTGCGCTGCTCCGTCTCGTTCGACCCCTGCGTGGTAGACGGGGACTGTGACGTCGGAAAATGCAGCATCTCGGAGGGAATGTGCAGTATTGCGGCGGAAGACTGTAGGAACGTCTGCAGCCTGTCCGGTTACGAGTGCGAGAATGACGGGCAGTGTATTGGTGGCGCTGGTGATACTTGCACGGTTCTGCAGACCTGTGAGGACTTTGAGACCTGCGAGCCGGGACGGATATACCTGAGCGGACCGGATATCATCCCCAGTGAAGCAGGGACGGTTACGCGGTATCACGTGCAGGCCGATTGTGGCGGCCTGACCGGTGCGGTAGAGGCGACTATGAGGCGCTGGGGCGACAGCGACGACAGCGGTATCGTCAATGTCACCGACGTTCAGTTGGCCTTGTTCGGCTTCCAGGGGCGCTACAATGTGGCTGACCCGCCTAGGACGAGAGCTGCGGTGGACGTTGTGGGGGCCCGGGTGTGCGTGCCCGATCTGATCGTTTCGTTCACTGACGTGATGCGGGTCCTGGCCGCGTGGCGAGATGCGGCGAGTTATAACCCGGGCGTCTTGGGTGGCTCGGCAGATTGCGATGTCCCGTGCCCGTAACCGTCGGCTTGGGGCGGACCGCACGATGTTCGCCCGGTTGATTGGACCGTAGAATTGACTGATAGACGGGCAGCGGCTCGCTTTTCGGCGAGACGCTGCCCGCTCTTCGCGCGGCTTGCCGGCCAATGCGGAAAAGCAGCTTGGTCGTCAAGGGATGGTGACGGGCGTCGGGGGCATCGCGGCGCTGCACGGGGCCACGATGCCGAGTACGGGCGGGATACGTGATTGCCGCCGTGCGGCCCGCGGCGTCCGGGCTATGCCCCCTGGGCCGGTGTGCTTCGCAGAGGTCCGTGGCAAGGCTGGTAGCGGGCGGCCATTCTGGGCTGGGCGCCAGATCACCCGCCCGTGCCGTTTGGGTAGGCGGGCGTGAGCTCACATGGGAGAAACCTGCATTCCCAGTTTTCTGACGTACGTTCCGAAAGCGATCAGGGCGCGATCCACACGGTGGATTGAGGCGCGTTCACAGGGTTGATGGTGGGAGCGGTGGCAGGTAGGTGAAAGAATCTAAAAAAATCCGGCCGGTGGCTTGACGGGCAGGTCGGTTCTGCTAACTTACGGGGCTCCGACGCAGTGAGCACCCTTCGGTGTTCGGTGGCGTCGGGGTTTGGTTCTTTGACAACTGAAGAAGCGGACGCAAGTCTGCCGGAGACGAGTCGGACCCTACCAGGGGGGCGGCCCGAATCCGGCAACTGACGAAGGTAATGTGGAAACGAACCACTGGTTCCAGGTGGTCGTGGCCTTGTCCGGCCTGTTTTTTGGGGTCGGAAATTGGTGCGACTGCCGAGGAAACTCAAGCGCTGGAAAGTCGGCTTGGCTATCAGCGATGCTGCCTCGCGAGCGGCGGGTGATAAGCCCGTGCGATCGGGTGACAGCCTCTCATGAGTGTGGTCAAGCTATTAAGGGCACATGGTGGATGCCTAGGCGTCGAGAGGCGATGAAGGACGTGGCAGGCTGCGATAAGCCCCGGGGAGTTGTCAAACGAGCTTTGATCCGGGGATCTCCGAATCGGGAAACCGGGCGTCACTGGGCAACCAGATGGCGTCATCTGCGGGTGAATGCATAGTCCGTAGAGGCTAACCCAGGGAACTGAAACATCTCAGTACCTGGAGGAAAGGAAATCAACCGAGACTCCGTAAGTAGCGGCGAGCGAAAGCGGACATAGCCCAAACCGTGGTGCATGCACTGCGGGGTTGCGGGCCCTCGAGGAGTTACAAAGGCGTCGTTAGAGGAACGGTCTGGAAAGGCCGAGCACAGAGGGTGACACTCCCGTACTCGAAAGCGACAGCCCTCCGTTGAGAGGTGTCCCAGAGTAGCGTAGAGCTCGTGGAACTCTGCGTGAAGCCGGGGGGCCCACCCTCCAAGGCTAAGTACTACTCGACGACCGATAGTGTACAAGTAGGGCGACTGAATGGTGAAAAGAACCCCTTTAAGGGGAGTCAAAAGAACCTGAAACCATGTGTCTACAAGCTGTGGAAGCACGATTTGGGGCTTGACCCCAGCGTGCGACCGCGTGCCTTTTGCATAATGATCCGGCGAGTTACGGTTTGCAGCTAGGTTAATCCGTTCCGCGGAGGAGCCGAAGCGAAAGCGAGTCTGAATAGGGCGATTAAGTTGCAGGCCGTAGACGCGAAACCAGGTGATCTACCCATGGCCAGATTGAAGTGACCGTAAAAGGTCGCGGAGGATCGAACGGGTTAACGTTGAAAAGTTATCCGATGAGCTGTGGGGAGGAGTAAAAGTCTAATCAAACCTGGAGATATCTCGTTCTCCCCGAAATAGCTTTAGGGCTAGCCTCAGGTCACTACGTTGCGGGGGTAGAGCTACTGAATGAGACGAGGGCCCTGCCCGGGTACCTCCCTCAACCAAACTCCGAATACCGTAACGACTATCCTGGGAGTCAGACTGTGGGGGATAATCTCCGCGGTCAAAAGGGAAACAGCCCGGACCGTCGGCTAAGGTCCCCAATCCATGCTAAGTGCGTAAGGAAGTCCTTTTTCTGTGACAGCGAGGATGTTGGCTTAGAAGCAGCCACCATTTAAAAAGTGCGTAATAGCTTACTCGTCGAGAAGTTGGGCGCCGATAATGAACGGGACTCAAGCATGGTACCGAAGCCACGGGTTCACGCTTTGCGTGAGCGGTAGGGGAGCGTTGATAGGCAGATACAGGCCATACCGTAAGGAGTGGTAGCGGGCCTATCAAGTGATTATGCCGGTATGAGTAACGATAAAGAAGGTGAAAATCCTTCTCGCCGTAAACCTAAGGTTTCCTGGGGAAGGTAAATCCGCCCAGGGTTAGGCGGGCCCTAAGGCGAGGCTGAAAGGCGTAGTCGATGGACAGCAGGTTAATATTCCTGCCCTCCGTTGTGCGATCAATCCGTAGTGCGTGCCCTGAAATCGCAGCCCACGATAAGATGTGAGGGTTGCCGAGAGGTCGAGGCCGATTTGTTGCCGAAGTGCGAGGCAAGGGGACCGAGAAAAGCTGCGGTGGCAATCAGCGGATCCGTACTAAAACTGACACAGGTAGGTGAGGCGCGAAGCCTCAGGCGCTCGAGAGAACCGTCCTTAAGGAACTAGGCAAATTTACCCCGTAACTTCGGGATAAGGGGTCCCGTCCCACTTCGGTGGGCGGGCGCAGAGAATCGGCAGCGGCGACTGTTTATCAAAAACACAGGTCTCTGCTAACACGTACAGTGGACGTATAGAGACTGACGCCTGCTCGGTGCGGGAATGTTAAGGAAGGCGGTTATCCCTTCGGGGAGAAGCTGGCAACCGAAGCACCCGTAAACGGCGGCCCTAACTATGAGGGTCCTAAGGTAGCGAAATTCCTTGTCGGGTAAGTTCCGACGCGCATGAATGGCGTAACGACTGCTGCACTGTCTCAAGGACGGACTCGGTGAAATTGGACTTGTGGTGAAGATACCACATACCCGCGGCAAGACGGAAAGACCCCGTGAACCTTTACTGTAGCCTGATATTGGTCGCAGGCATCACATGCGTAGGATAGGTGGGAGGCGATGATCCGGCTGTTCCGGCAGTCGGGGAGCCATCCTTGAAATACCACCCTTGTGCTGTTTGTTCCCTCACTCCGACCCGTGAATCCGGGCGGGGGACAGTGTTAGGTGGGCAGTTTGACTGGGGCGGTCTCCTCCCAAAGAGTAACGGAGGAGTGCAAAGGTCGGCTCAGCGCGGTTGGCAATCGCGTTTCGAGTGCAAAGGCATAAGCCGGCTTAACTGCGAGATAAACTCATCAAGCAGGTACGAAAGTAGGCCTTAGTGATCCGGTAATCCCGTGTGGAAGGGTTATCGCTCATCGGATAAAAGGTACTCCGGGGATAACAGGCTGATGACTCCCGAGCGTTCATAGCGGCGGAGTCGTTTGGCACCTCGATGTCGGCCCATCACATCCTGGGGGTGAAGGCGCTCCCAAGGGTTCGGCTGTTCGCCGATTAAAGTGGTACGCGAGCTGGGTTCAGACCGGCGTGAGCCAGGTCGGTCCCTATCTGCCGTGGGCGTACGAGACTTGAAAGGAGATCTCCTTAGTACGAGAGGATTAGGAGGTACGTGCCGCTGGTGTACCAGCTGTCCCGCTCGGGGCACCGCTGGGTAGCTAAGCACGGAAAGGATAACCGCTGAATGCATCTAAGCGGGAAGCCCCCCTTGAGATTAGGTCTCGGTTCCCCTTTGGGGATGAAGGCCCCTGGAAGACTACCAGGTCGATAGGCGGGAGGTGTAAGCACAGAGATGTGTTGAGCTGACCCGTACTAATGGCCGAGAGCTTGGCCGCTCTCATGAGTGGCTGTCAAGTCGATTTCCAACGCGGTTGGTTTGCATAACACCGACGTCAGGTGCGTCCGTTTCTTCAGGTGCCAAAGAACAACAAAGGCCCGTGCCGGTCTAACCGGTGCGGGCCTTTTGCTTGCGCCAAGACCGGGCGTTAGCGGGATTCCACGCCTACGCCCGAGCGTGCTCAGACTGTGAAAGGTGAACGGTATGGCTGCGAAGATCCGGCAGGGGATTGTTGGGGGAGTTGTCATTGCCGGGCTGGTTGCTGGTCTGGCGACCACGAGCGGATGTCGGCGGAGCGACGAAGGCGACAACCGGTCGGCGGAAGCAGGGGGTGTCGTCGACCGGCCACCGGCTCCGGACTGCGTGCAGCGCGTTGACTACGTAGCGTGGTACTCCGCCCGTCATTTCCAGGGCGATTGGCCCTGCGGCAGGGACGTGTACCCGTTTATGTTCGACGAAGATGTCGAGTCGGCGCTCCGAGCCGAGGAAGAACTGGCGGATGCGTTGAACGCCGCCAGCAAATCGCCGTGGGCGTCGTCCGAGCTGCCGGGGCTGGCCGAGTATCTGAGGGAGCTCCGCCCCTATCTCGAAGCCTACACGCACGGCGCGACCTCGGACAACGTTCGTTGGTTTTGCGGCGCAGATACGTGGTGGCCGGAGCCGCATCCGGACTACACCAAGTTCTCGAGAGTCCTGGGCAAGGCGCTTCTTGCGGCTGCATGGATGGATGCTCCACCCGCAGATCACGGGGCGGCGAGTCTCTTGGAGGCGCTCGCGACGAACTTCCGGCACGCCGGACACCTTCGGCATGCCGGTGGCCTCACGGCGTTCTTTGCGAACTCGATCATCCGGCACATGAACTACGAGGCTATCCGGCGGGCACTCAGCACTCAGCTACTGTCAGGCAAGGATGCGGCCGCCGTCCTTGAGCTGCTGCATTCGGAGGACGAGCCGCGCGGGATCGCGGAGACCTACCGTTGCGAATGGCTCAGTCTGCTGGACCTTCTCCAGCAACTGCATCCGGGGGGGGAGTTCTCGAATAGGGTGGCGAAGGAGCTCAAGCAGAATGAGTACCTCCCCGCGGGCGGGATGATGCTGCGATCGCCGAAGAGAACCGCGACCGGAATCGACAACTGGTTCCGTCCGTTCGTTGAGGCGGCCGAACGGCCCTGGTCTGTCGAGACGTATCGCCAGGTAGATCAGCTAGCGCGAAAGAGAGCCGACAAGGCGGGCGGCGATTTGTTCCTGAACATTAACCTGCCCAGCCTGGGTCGAACCTACCTGTTCGGAATGACCATCGAGACCGAGAGAAGAGGCACGATCGTCATTGCTGCGCTGCATGCCTACAGATACGAACACGATCGCTGGCCGACATCTCTGGATCAACTGGAAACGCTGTCGCCCACAATGAGAGTCGACCCCTTCTCGGGACGCGCATTCGGATACGAGCTGCGTGACGACCGGCCCTGGCTGTACAGCGTAGGGCTCGACGGCGTAGACGACGGAGGCAATCACGACCCGCGGGCCGCCGGGAGCGATCGCAAGAAAGGGCATGACCTGGTGCTCTTCCCCGTTCCTGCGGGTTCTTGATCCCCAGCCAAGGGCACCCGTCCACTCCGCCGTATGCGACGTCACGCTGGGGGGTTACCATGCGAGTGGTGCGGCCGCGTTTATGGAGCCGGGCAGGGAACTCAAAGGGGGGGGAGTGGACGAACATGAACAACACTGGCGAAGGCAACCCGGAGTATCTGCACGGGGCCGAGGCGTCGGAGCAGGCGCGGTTGGAGGCGCAGGCGGAGATGCTCGGCGGGGCGGAGTTCCTGCCGCCGCTGAAGCCCGAAATGCACGTGGTCGAGGTCGGCTGTGGGACGGGGGCGATTGCGCGGCGGGTGGCCCGCAAGCTCGGCTCCGGTGAAGTGATCGGTGTCGATCGGCAAGAGGCACAGTTGGAGACCGCCCGGCGACTGGCCGACGGGGACGGCGTGGAGAACATCCGGTTCGTGCTGGGAGCGGCCGACGCGCTTGATCTTCCGTCCTCGTCCTGCGACGCGGCGTATGGCCGGTTCATCTTGGAGCACGTGGCCGACCCCATGGCCGTGGTGCGAGAGAAGGGACGGGCGAGCCGGCAGAGGCGGGGGCTGGACGGCCGAAATCCGTCCGGCCGTGCGGCACCGGTAGGGTGTGACGGTCTGTTGCGATGAGCGTTACGACGTTATTGGGAATCAGCGAAAGCGCCGGGTTGTTCACCAGCACCAATGCCCGCGACATCTTCTATCGGACAAGATGCTTCATGGAGCATCTGATCGTCTGGGTGCGGAGCAGGTGAGTTACCTCCGTAGAGCCGGCGCACTCGGTAGATCGGGCGTTCGCGGATGTCGTGGTAGATTCGCACCAGCAGCTCCGACAGAACTCCAAACAGAACGCATTGCACCGTGAAGAACGCCAGCAGGGCGCTGAGCGTAACGAGGATATTGCGATTAAGATTGAGCCCTCCTGTCTGGCCGAAGTACCCGTACTTCTGGCCTATGGCAATAGCCAGCAGCGCCAGCGACATCGAAGAAGTCGCGAGGCCTATCTTCCCGAAGAAGTAGAGAGGCTTGGTCATGTAGGTTCCGAAGAACTTCACCGTGACCAAGTCCAGCACGACTCGTATGGTGCGCCACAGGCCATACTTCGCCGTGCCGCGTATTCGAGGGCGATGATTGACCACCGCTTCGGTTATTTCAGCTCCCTGCCAGGCGGCCAATGCGGGAAGGAAGCGGTGCATGTCACTCGACAGGCTGACGTCCTCAATGACCTCCCGCCGGTAAGCCTTCAAAGTACACCCGAAGTCGTGTATCGGGACGTGGGTGACGAGTCGTATCACGCCGTTGGCAATCTGGGATGGAATGCGACGGGTGAGCCACTTGTCCTTTCTGCTCTTTCTCCACCCGCTGACAATGTCGCAGGCCGGAGGGCCCTCGAGTTTCGCAAGCAGCATGGGAATATCACGCGGGTCGTTTTGAAGGTCGGCATCGATCGGTACGATCACGCTGCCACGGCTGTGATCAATGCCCGCGGCCATGGCTGCCGTTTGGCCAAAATTGCGCCGCAACTCCAGGACCGTGATCCTGGGATCGCTGTTGGCGAGATCCACAAGACGTTCCAGACTCCCGTCAGTGCTCCCGTCATCTACGAGGATGATCTCGTAGTCGAGTCCGGCCTTTTCAAGAACCTCGTTCAACTCGGCGCAGAGAGGTTGAAGGTTGTCCTTCTCATTGAGAACCGGGACGACAATCGACAGGTCGCACTTGCCCCCGCGAAGTCCCGGCCGTTCTTTGGCGTCGTTTGTGCGCTCTTTGGATGTCGTCGCAGTCAACATATCGCCCACCCTCTACACAGTTCGCTCAGTCCGGTAGAACAGAACAATCTTACACCTGTGTGAATACGACCAGATTGTCTTCTTCATCTGCCTGAAAACCATCGAGCTGAAACAGGACTCGCGTGTGCGCATCGTTGTGCCGCGACAGCAGTTCATAGTGCTTGGCTCGTAGGATCAAGTAGACGGGTCTGTCTTCGCGGAGTCGTTCCCGGACACGTTTGGCAGTCTCCTGAAACACGGCCCCGGACACGGATTGCCGCTGACGCCGAAGCCCGGCCATTTCGTTGGCATCTATGAGGCGCCGGATCTTCAATCCGGAATAGAATTCGACCGAGGCGTTCGGCCGCTTGTCGGCCCAGATGAGTTCATCTTCCGGACTGATACCGTGCTCGCTCAGCCCCTTGATGAGAGCCTGGGCCTCCGCGTTTACGGTCAAACCCTTTGCGGCCGCCGGCCACATCACCAGCAGGAGAATCGGAACGCCAAGGTTCACAAACACGAACGACACCAGCCGCCGGTTCTGAGCGTAGGCGAAGCACGCGGCGGTCCACACTAGAAACGCTCCGGAGTAGGCAATCGCATAGGGTTTGAGTAGTTCGGGGTACTGGCGCTCAAGCGCCGCGCCACCGGCAACCCCGGCGGCGGCTAACAACACCGGCAAGCTGTAGCACGTCGCCCGCCCCAAACGGGCTAACGCCGGAACTGCGCCGAAGAAGAACCGGTCAATCACCGGCGCCAAAAGCAGGCAGTACGCCGGCATCACCGAGAGCAGGTAATGAGGGCGCTTGAACACGGCCGTGCTGAGGAAACAGGTTCCAACGATCGCCCAGGTGAACAAGAACGACAACTCCTGTCGCAGCGGCTTGTAGCGCGCCACAAACGGCGACGCAACAGCCTCGGGCACGGAGGCCATGAAAGGCACGGTCAATGCAAAAACCAACGGGATGTAGTACCATGCCGGGTGCGTCCTGCTGCTGAGTTCTCCCGCATATCGGCCGAGGTACTCGATTCGCCACAGGTCGAGCGCATTGTCAACGTGCGTATAAACGTACACGGGCCACGCGCCGGCCAGAACCGCGAAGAGAAGAGTTCCGGGCACCAGCCATAGCGTCCGTAGTCGCGAAAGCTGGGTCTTAAACGCCCAAGCCCAGCGGTGCGCAAGTGGCAAGCGAGGCCCATCTCCCTGCCGCCCCGCCGCAAGAGCAGGAACGGTGACAAACCAGTATACGCCTAAGGACAAGCCGACAATGGCCAGTGGAAGCGGTGCTTTGGCCAACATGGCCAGGGCGAACGCCGGATAGAACGCGGCCATGGCCCATCTGCTTGGCCGTTCGTGCATCGCCCCGCGCCAGAAGCATGCGAACGACAGCGTTGTGAATAGGGTCAACACCATATCCACCTGGGCGTTGTGCGAGTAGAAGACTGTGGCCGTACATCCCGCACAGATGAAGCCCCCAACAAGCCCGCCCCGGTACCCGTACAACATCGACCCAAGCCAGAAGACGACCATCACAGTGGCGAAGCCCGCGACGGCCGATGGAAGTCTCGCCGATAAGCTCGTCACCGGCGGCGCGCCGTCCGGCGCCCCCGTGAGCGTGGATGCCGCACCAATCAGCCAGATCCCGAGCGGCGTCTTACGAACGCGCGGAGCATCGCCAAGTGTCGGAATAATCCACTCGCCGGACTGGATTGAGGAGCGCGCGGCCAGGGCGTTGATAGACTCATGGTCGCCGAGCGGCGGACCGGAGCCCAGCCCATAGAAACAGGTCACGGCGGAAAGGGCGATCAAGGCTACCAAACCCGCAGTTCTTCGGCCCGTAGGGGTAGAGCCGGTGTCTTCGGGGCGATCCGAAGAAGTTGCGCACCGCTGACCTTCGGAGTCGTCACTGTGTCGGGTTGAATCGCACGTTGGTGTCACAACCATAGTTCGGTTCATCCCCTGCCGGCAGTGCGACCCAGGCGGACGGCTGCGGGCAGGTGTTCCTTGTAGTACCCGATCAGATGTTCCGTCAACTTGCCGCTGCGATCACGCAGGCCGCAACGCTTCGCCTCCGCTATCGCTTCATGAAGCGACCATCCGCAGTGTTTCACGCGGTATGCGACAATGGCCGCCCCCGTGCGATTTACACCAGCCGCGCAGTGGACAATGACGGGATGCCCGCGGCGGGCCTCAATCCAGTCGGCGGCCTGGTCCAGCTTGTCATAGTCCGCCACCCCGTCACCCGGCATGGGGATTAGCCCAAACTCCAGGTTGTGTGCTCGGATCACCCGGAGCTCGGCGGCCTCGTCCGGCTTGCCGGGCCTGAGCCATGTCAGAGCTAGGATCCCTTCGATGTGGTAATCGTCGACAAGCCCCTCAATCAGGCCCGCGTCCACCTGACCGGAGCGGTATAGCCAGCCCGGCTCAACGACAGCGAACCGCTTGGGCCATACCTTCCAACGGTTGGCATAGAGGACCCGGCCGATACCCGCACACGCCATGACGATTGCGATGGTGATTATGACGCGTTTCGATATGTTCAGCTTTTTCACGCTTCTCCTCGCCGGGTCTGCGGTCTCTTGCGTCGAGCTAAGTTGCACTTGTCTCACGGTCCGCCTCACACGCTACAGAATTACGGCCATCATTTGCACGCTGCCGAGGAGCATCGTCACGGTGGCCAGAAGCAAGGAACCTCCCTGCAACATGGCGGTTTGCCAGGTGAACGTGCCCTTTCGAAAAGCCCCTAGCGGAAGTAGCAGGGGAGTACCCGCGCGGTAGCGGCGGTGGGCTTCACCATACAGCACTTCCAGGCGCATCTCTTCCCACAGAATCGTGATTGGATAGAACACGGCGAAGTACACTGATACCAACACGTAGTTTTCCGAGTCTGCCAGCAGAATGCAGAAGCCATACGCAAGAAGGATCGATCCGAAGTACAGAGGATGCCTGCAAAGTGAATACACGCCATCGGTCGCCAGGCACTCTTTCTTGTGGATGCACCCGAGAGCAGCGAGGCGGAAAGCCAGCCCGGAGGCGATCAGGATCAAGCCGATCACGACGTACGCGTTGGGGCGATCCAAGGCGAAAGGACGCTCGCGGAAGTACACCCCCTCGAGCAAGCACCAAGCCGCCACGAGAAACCCGACTTTCGTGCGCGCTTTCTTGATGAGACGAACAACCGCAATGGCCCAAGGCCGGTCGCTAACTATGCCAACAAGCTTCACACTTGTTGTGTCGGTCTCAACAACAGCGTGTTGTCTCTCGGCACGGGCAGCCCGTTTGGTGGTCTCAATCTCTTCGGAGGGTGAGTTCGGCATTATGTCCTTCTACCATCAGTTACGCGCTCGACGGGGTCAGTGCCGTCCCTTGGCACTCTGCTCCGCGATCGATACCGCTTCGAATCGGGTGGCCTGCACTTATGCTGCCCTTGATCACGCCTTGTCAAGGATGCGGCGACTGTGCCACGATGCCCAGGATCATACTGACGGACTGCAACAGCACCGTGACAGACAGATTACAATCCTGTAATCTTCGGGCCGCGTCCTGAACTTCGCCCGCCGGCCGGCTATGGTGTTCGTTGACAACGAGCGTTTACCGCTTGCCAGTCGGAGGTCGCCGAGCTAGACTGCCCGTCTGCAGTGGCTGTCCTGGGACCGCCTCGGGGTTGCTTTAGCTGGAGTCTGCAGGATGCGCGTCTTGGTGATCGAGGACGAGCCGGGTGTGGCCGGCTTCGTAAGGAAGGGTCTGTGCGAAGCTTCCTACGCTGTTGACGTTTCGGACGACGGTATTGACGGGCTCAACTTAGCCTGCTCAAACCAATACGATGCTATCGTGCTCGACCTGATGCTCCCGGGGAAGGACGGTTTCACGGTTCTGCAGGAGCTTCGTTCCCAGGACGTGCGGACCCCCGTGATCTGTTTGACCGCCCGGGATGCCGTGGACGATCGCGTTAAAGGTCTGGACCTTGGCGCCGATGACTATCTCACCAAGCCATTCAGCTTTACAGAGTTGCACGCCCGAATCCGCGCTCTGCTGCGCCGGGGGCACGAAGTCACCACGAACCCGATTGTCGTTGCAGATTTGGCGGTCGATGTGCTCGCCCGAAGTGTGCATCGTGGCCGGCGGCGAATCGACCTGTCTCCCAATGAGTTCGCATTGCTGGAGTACCTGGCGCGCAACGCCGGCCAGGTTCTCTCGCGGACGATGATCCTTGAGCATGTGTGGGATATGAACCAGGATCCGATGACTAACGTGGTCGATGTCCACATCAACCGCCTGCGGAAGAAGGTCGATGCCGGGTTTCACCCTTCGTTGATCCACACCATTCGTGGAGTAGGGTATGTCCTCCGGAACGACGAGCCCTAACAGAGTATTCAGAACCATCGGAGCACGACTGACGCTCTGGAGCGTGGGCGTCATGCTGTGCGCCTGCATACTGCTGTGCGGCACGTTGTATGCGGGCATGTTCTATGCGCTGCGCGGCGAGGTGGACAGGTTCCTCGAAGGCGAGGTGCACGAGTTCATGGTCACGGTGAATGCGCATCCGAGCGACGACGTCGGCCTCGAGCAGGCGATCCAACGGGAACTCGGAGGGCGGACCCGAAGGGATCTGGCGTTTCGACTTTTCGACCGGGATGGGCACCTGATCGTCACGAGTGAACCGGCAGACCCGTTGGAAGGCGTGTGGACCCCACCGGCAAGCGCAGATTGGGAAAGCCATTCCCTGCACTACGAAAGCGTTCGAGTAGCCGTTCATCCACATGCGTTTCGCCTCTGCAGCCTTCGCGTGGAGACGCTCGACGGACGAGCCTGTATAGCCCAGGCCGGCTACATGCTTGACCGTATGGCCACCTCGCTAGCTCTATTCCGTCGAGTATGCGCTGTTGTCATGGTGGTTGCAGTTCTCGCCGCGGCGGCAGCCGGGAGGTTCCTTGCGAGGCGCAGTCTGCGGCCGGTACAAGCAGTCGTTGAAACGGCGCGGCGGATCGGCGGCGACAGTCTGACCGAGCGGATTCCCCTGGCCGGAACGGGTGACGAACTGGACCAGTTGGCGAAGACTCTCAACAACATGCTGGACCGGATTGAGCATCACGTCCAGCAAGTGCAGCAGTTCACCGCAGATGCGTCACACGAACTGCGCTCACCGCTGGCCGCGTTGCGCGGCAGCGCCGAGTTGGCCCTGACGCGCCCGCGCACCGCCGAGGAACTCCGCAATGTGATCGAAGAGAGCATTGAACACTACGATCGTCTGGCAAGAGTCGCAGAAGACCTACTTCTCCTCACCCGTGCGGATGCCGGCGATCAGATACTCCACTACGAGTCTGTCCGGCTTGATACTGCAGTGCAAAACGTGGTCGATCTGTACGCGCCACTTGCGCAGGAGTGCGGGATCGATTTGGTGCCAAGCCACCCGGCGGAGATCGAACTCGAGGCCGACGGCACACGCCTGCGCCAGCTTATCGGGAACGTGCTCGATAACGCCATCAAGTACACCGAGGCGGGCGGTCAAGTGACGGTCTCTCTGGCTCAGGCTGACAGCGTGGCCCGGCTCACGGTTCGTGACACCGGAGTGGGAATTCCCGCTGAGCATCTGCCGCGGGTGTTCGACCGATTCTACCGAGTCGACCGTGCCCGTTCTGGGAAGAGCCGAGGTGCCGGGCTGGGTCTTGCTATCTGCCGCATGATCGCTGAAGCCCATGACGGGAAGATCAGCGTTTCAAGCGAGCCGGGCGACGGTACGCGTGTCACGGTGGTGCTTCCTATCCGCGCGCGTGAAGGCTAGCTAGACCTCGACGCGCATGTTACCGTCCCCTTCGGCGAAACGCTGTGATGTGTGCCCGCAGTCGTTCGCTTCAGGCTGCCGATGAGGGTGTGAACGCAGGGAAGACTTGAACATGAGCAGCGCCGGCGAGGGTAACACGGAGTATCTGCACGGGGCCGAGGCGTCGGAGCAGGCGCGGTTGGAGGCGCAGGCGGAGATGCTCGGCGGGGCGGAGTTCCTGCCGCCGCTGAAGCCCGAAATGCACGTGGTCGAGGTCGGCTGTGGGACGGGGGCGATTGCAAGAAAGGGTATGACCTGGTGCTCTTCCCCGTCGATGCGGGCTCTTGACGCTCGGCCAGGTATGCCGGCCCACTTCGCGGTATGCGAGCTCACGCCAGGGGGTTACCATGCAAGTGGTACGGCCGCGCGGATGGGTTCGCGGGCCTGCACCGCTGCAACCGGCCGGCACGGGTCAGGTTGCTCCAACACTCATCCTGACGTCGGAGCGCGACTGCCATGGCCGCACACTCTATTGACCGCCTTAAACAACTGACACTTGTTGCGCTCTTCTCTGATGACGAACTGGTGCAGACACTCGTGTTGAAAGGCGGAAACGCGCTCAGCTTGGCGTACGGCATGACAGCACGCGCGTCCTTCGACCTCGATTTCTCGATGGAAGGACAGTTCGATCTCTCCGACCTGGAGAAGATCAGGTCGACAGTTGACCACCGCCTCAAGCAGACTTTCGACCCGGAAGGATATGTTGCCTTTGATGTGACGATCGAAGCCAAGCCGGAAGACATTTCACCTGAAGCAGAGTCCTTCTGGGGCGGCTATGATCTGCAATTCAAGCTCATCCCACGGACGCGCTATGAGGAGCTGGGGGGCGATCTGCACGCCATTCGCCGCGAAGCCGTGCCCCCCCGTCCCGGTGGCAAAGCTCGCTTCGAGATAGACATCAGCAAGCACGAGTACTGCACGGGAAAACAAACCGTCAAAATCGATGAGTTCACCGTCTACGTGTACACGCCGACCATGGTGGTGTGCGAGAAGATCCGCGCCATCTGTCAGCAGGCACCTGAGTACACTGCGAAGATGGAGAAGCATCGCGCCGTCCGTACGCGTGACTTCTTCGATATCCACGAGACGGTTACGCACTTCGGAATCCGCCCGGCCACCCCGGAGAACCAAGAGCTTCTCAGGAACATGTTCGCTGCCAAACACGTGTCGCTCGAACTGCTCCCTCGAATCGAGGAGCAACGTGAGTTTCACCGGCAAGGTTGGGATGCCCTCAAGGACACCGTTGATCCACGCGTAAACCTGTGCGACTACGACTACTACTTCGATTACGTCCAGGACATTTGCCGTGAACTCGCTCAGGTGATGCGTCTCAACCCTTTCGGCACGTAGATTCGCCACTCCGGCACGTACTCGGTTTCCTCCATCCCGTAGGCCAAGTAGAAGTCGAACTCGTACTCGAATCCATCACGAAACAGCTCAACCGCGCTGCGATCATATACACCGGCCGCTTCGAGATAGAAACCGATCGCCTGGTGATACGGATAGACGTGGCCGAGCTTTCGGAGCAATCCCGCCAATCGATTCACCGATACCCGCCCTGCGGCCCGCTCATAGGCCTTCCGTACCTCGGCAACGCCTCCTGAATAGAAAGGACGCACGGCAATATCGATCAACGTTCGCTCAATGTCCGTCAGCCGCAGCACTACCTTCCCGCCCTCTTCCGGCAAGACAGTCTTACGCTCCTCGACCCCAAGATAGCCCGTGTGCTTTCCGTTGAGCAGACAGACGCGTAGCCCTTGCCGCGCCATGCCCTTGACATTGGCCACGTTCTTCGTCATTCGCGGATTCCGACGAAAGGCCAGGTCGATGCGATCCTGACTCAACCCTGCCGCTGATGCCGGCTTTGGTCTTTGCTCGTGATTGATGTACACGGTTCGCGGATCCTGCTCGGTCAGATCGTGCATCTGAACGGCCGTGAAATGCGAGAAGTGGCAACCAGGTTTCAGCGTAAGAAGGACCGCCTCTAACGGAACCCCGCCCCAGCAATACCGGACCTCCTTCCGTTGCGGGAATCCAAACTCCATCCTTCGCAGCTTCCGGCTCTTGATGAGGTACTCCAGAAACTCCCCGAACGCCATGCTTTGCGCCAGCCGCCACCGTTCACGGTTTTCTGCGAGAATGCGCTCCAACTCGCGCTGCCGGTAAACCCGCGTCTCTCGACTTTCGAAAGACTTGAGAATCTCCGCTCTTGCTAATTGAAGGCGCGTCGGCATCTTCTTCCTCACTGGTGTTTGAAGTATATATACTTCAAACACCTCTGACCACTAGCACATATCTCGTAGCGGTTCTGAACAACTCTCCCGCGGCGCTATGCAGCGAACACGCTTTCAGAGGTACACCGGACAGTATGTAGTATATATACTTCATACTGGCCGGGCACGCAAGAGACAATCTCGGATGGTCACTCACGCGGAATGGGTGATACAAACCGTTCACGGGGTCGAGGCCCTGCAAAAAAGCGGGTTTCTGTCTCGGGTGGCATGGAGGAACAGGCAAAACGGGCCCGAGAACCCGGAAAGAACGCTGTTTTTAGAGCGCCAGGGGCGCCTTCGCACCGTGAACACCGACGGGATACGTAGTATATATACTACGTATCCCAATGGATGCCCACACGTCGTTCGCAACTTACTAAGACGTGCAGGCCGCAACCCCGTCACCGAAGCAAGGCACCATGGCTTGCAGTAAAGCGGGAATTGAGCCTGGCGAGCAGACTGTGCGTCTGTTAGCTTCACGTTGGTATGCAGGGCACCAAACAGCGGATGCTCCAGTTCTACCACGGCTACGCGGCAACCATCGTGTCGCGGGAAATCGTAGAACAGAAGCGCATTTGGCGAAAAGACGCGACTTGGCCGTCGAGATTCACTTCGTTCCGCCTACACGAAAGCCCCAGCCGGTGTGAAGCAGCACGGCGCCCCTCACGCACCCGCCGATTCTATGCGGCCCCACGCCAGGGGGTTACCATGCAAGGGGCGCGGCCTCGCGGATGGGTCCGCCGGCCGCTGTCGGGGTAGGGCCTTCAGTAGGGGAGCGGATAACATGAGCGACAACGGCGCCGGCGAGGGTAACACAGAGTATCTGCACGGGGCCGAGGCGTCGGAGCAGGCGCGGTTGGAGGCGCAGGCGGAGATGCTCGGCGGGGCGGAGTTCCTGCCGCCGCTGAAGCCCGAAATGCACGTGGTCGAGGTCGGCTGTGGGACGGGGGCGATTGCGCGGCGGGTGGCCCGCAAGCTCGGCTCCGGTGAAGTGATCGGTGTCGATCGGCAAGAGGCACAGTTGGAGACCGCCCGGCGACTGGCCGACGGGGACGGCGTGGAGAACATCCGGTTCGTGCTGGGAGCGGCCGACGCGCTTGATCTTCCGTCCTCGTCCTGCGACGCGGCGTATGGGCGGTTCATCTTGGAGCACGTGGCCGACCCGGTGGCGGTGGTGCGGGAGATGGCCCGGGTAGTGAAACCGGGCGGTTGGATCTGCGTTTACGAGTGGGACAACGCGATGGAGTCGATCTATCCGGATTCGCCGCACCACCGGGCGGTCTGGGCGGGTATCTACCGGCTGCAGGAGTTGCAGGGCGGGGATCCGTGGATGGCTCGACAGCTTCGGCGGGTGTTTATGGAGGCCGGGCTGGCGAACGTGACGGCCGAGGCGCGGGTATGGACGGTCACCGGCGGCGAGCCGGACAAGCTCCGGGTACTCGTGGACGGCGCCCGCGAGATCATCCGGCAATCTCGTGCCGGGCTACTGGAACGCGGGCTCGTGGCGCAGGAAGCTCTCGACGGAGCGGAGGGCGAGTACGACCGCCTTCTGCGCACTGCCCACAGTTACGTTGCGGAGGGTTTCTGCCGCGCTGTTGGCAGTGTGCGCGACTGAGGCCGAGGCGCGGTCGCTGGACGTAACGGCGTATGGTCGGAGCCCAGACGCCGACGTTGCTTGGTCGGCACCGGCGCAGGATTGCCGTCCTTGCGCATCGCGCAAAGACCGTGGCAGGTCTCGTTCCTCGACCGTGCCCTACGAGGGCGGCGATTTGTTGACCGGTGGAGCTCAGCGCACCGAGTGACACGGCGATCTTCGCGCGATGTGCGCCTTGTGCCGTTACGCCGGCAGGCTGGAAGCCTGCGTTAGATGGCGATGTCGACCCTATCGCGGGGCGACGAGGTTTTCGCCGGACAGATCGTCTTTGCGGGTCGCATCCCCGCCCGTGCTGAAGGACGTTATCTCGGCACCCGGGTCGACGAGGAAGAGCAGCACCAACTGGTAGTTGCCTTTGAGGTGCTCGTCCTTGATCCTGGTAAACGCTCCCAGCCCGCCGATCGTACCGGCTTGCTCCGGGAAGTACTGAACCTCGATGACCTCGCGACCGTTGACTGAGGCGATCGCGTATTTCCCGACGATGCTATACCGATTCCCGGTGGCGTCTTCGACGTAGAAGTTCTGGACGGTCTGCAGGGCTTGGTCGAGTATTCTGCCCAACCCGCTTCGCGAGTGCAAACGGGCGGTGTTAAGTTGGAGCAAGCGCTTGTCGCGGGGAACGTCGAAGTGGCTGGCGGGGCGATCCTGGCCGTTGTCCTGTTCGTCCATGTTTCCGACGAAATGCCCGTTCCTGATCCGACCGCGGCGAACCTGAGGATCTCGATCAGCCTGATACGCTTTGAGTTCGATCGGGGTCTGATCTCCGAAGAAGGAGGACGCTGCAACAGTCGTTATCCCGCGGACGTTTCCGCCCCGGCCGGAGTCTGCGACGGTTTCATCCTCGGATCGCTCGCGACGATTCCGCCGTGAGCGACCGCGTCGAGTTTCGGGCTCTGTCGGAGGGGGAGTCGGCGGCGTCGAGGTGACTGTAGCGCTCGACGGGGTCGCCGGAGCCGAAGTAGTCCCGGGAGTTTCTTTGAGAGTAATCTTGGCTCTGCCGCTGCGTTTATACTCAAGAAAGTCGGCCGCAAAGCCCTTAGGAAGCTCGAAGACGACTTCCACCTCGTTGATCTTACCGTCGCGCGGTTTGAACAGATCATCGACGATCGACCAGTACTTGCCCCCGGCGTGAACATGGCTGATATGCCGGTTTACGGCCTGGGTATCATCCTGTTGCTGGATCGCGATCGGATAGTATTGGCCGAAGGGTCCGTCATTGCGCTCACGTCCCACGAGGCGGAACTGGCGGATGGTGAACAGGTGACTCTTGCGGGTATCCCGGGCCGCGTTGCCCAGGGCGACCCGGACCGCCCAGAACTCGTTGCCGCTTCCCGGGGATACCGGGTCGAATTGGGGAGGATCGTGCGATCTTGGTGGGGGTATCTTGTGCTTATAGACGAACGGAACCTTGCTGACCTCCTTGACAGAGATCGAACCGGCCGCGGCGTACCGTGACACCGTTGCGGGGACGGCGTTCAGCCAAGCGGTGGCCTCGACGATGTCCGGATTCCCCTCAGCCAAGCCGTGCTCTCCGGCAAAGATGCCGTGCGAGAGCAGGGTGGCCAGTCCGACGGCGAAACGATCCGGGGTCAGATAGTACTCTTTAATGGGCGCACGGGGATCCGGTGGTTCTTCGCTGCTGGTCTTCCTTGCTTCGGGATCCGGAGTGACGAGAACGCGCTGATAACCGAGGAAGGAGACCCCCATGGGCACGTTCGTCAACGCGAACTCCAACATTCCCGTAACCACAAAACCGGTGATCAATCCGCAGAGCCCGGCTCCGGCCCGATCGAACCAGCCCGGTAGCAGGCACGTTCGACGGATGAGCTTATCCGTGACCAGCCGCAGGATCAGCAGGGGGATTCCGAACACCACTGCTATAGCGATCGCGTGAGCATAATCGGGCTTCCACGCCATCAGGTACTTGACGGCGATCCACTCGTAAGTGCCTATCGAAGCCGCGGCACAGCAGATCGTGAGCACTGTCATGATCAGGGCACTAAACGCCCCCTGTGAGCTCTGAAGCACGGCAATCGCAAAAATCAGGATTACGAAAAGGAGCGGTATCCACATAGCCTTTCAGCCTTCTACTTGCGGTCACTGCGCAGGCAGCGCAGGATTTCATTCATACTCGTGCTGCCGTCGATGACCTTGAGCAGCCCTTCTTCCTGTAGGTAGTACATCTTGTTCTTGCGACACTGGGCCTTGATACGGTTCATTGGCGCCCCGGTGGCGATGAGTTTCGAAATCTCTTCGTCCACGACCAATAACTCGAAGATAGCCAGACGGCCCACATATCCCGATCCCTGACAGGCCTGGCACGCGATCTCCCGACCCTTGCGGTCTCGTTTGACGTCTGTCGGGGGGCGATAGAACTTCTCGATCTTGCTCGCGGGGAGGTTCAGCTTCTTGAGTGTAGCCTCGTCCGGAGCGAATGCCTCGCGGCACTCCTCGCACAGCAGGCGGACCAGACGTTGGCTGAGGATCCCGAGCAGAGCCCGGGAGGCGAGTTCCGGGTCTTCCAGGAACGCGAGATACTTCGCCAAGGCGTCGAACGAGTCGTTGGCTTGTATGCCCATGTAGATTTTTCGATCATCGGCGGCCACGCGGGTGGCGACCTGAGCGGTCTCGCGGTCTTCGCACTCACTGACCATGACGATGTCGGGCTCGCGCCTCAGCACGGTCTGGAGGGCTCGGGCGAAGTCCACGTCGGAGCTGCCCCCCTCGTATACCTGCTGGGTGATATTGTCTAGGTCGATCTGCGAGCGCCGCTCGAGCGCGTGAATGTTATGCATGTAAGCATCGTGACTGCGCAGAATCGCATACTGAGTCGTGGTCATGCCGTTCTGCGGTGGTGAGGCGATCAGCATTATGCCGGTCGGCTTACCGAGGATTTCTTTGGTCAGCGCCTCCAAACGGGGGGTGGCTATTCCCAGCTCATGGAGACGGAGCAGCACCGGTCCGGTCTGGAAGCGCACCCGCATCCGCTCGCCGGCCGTCGTACCCGACGTGCGAATCTCGGTATCACCGATGTGGCCGGTGTGGCTGAGCAATGCGGTCTTGATGCTCCCGGTCTGCGGGCGCCGGATCTCTTCGGCGTTCAAGCCTGCGATTCGCTTCAGGAACCGGAAGATCCGTTCGCCTTCCTCCGTAGGGATACCGCCCTCGCGCTCCGTGGCCACCCCGTCGACCCGATACACCAGCCGATAGTTCTCTTTGCCGACGAGAATGTCCGCATCGGATGCCCGGTGTGAAAGCAGATCGTGCAGAAGATCCTGAACGGCCTGGTAGTCCAGCGCTTCTTCCGGCTCGCCCGGGAACTTCACCGGCTCCCCCTTGTGGTCTTCAAGGTGGACGCGCTGGCCCTTGTCTTCCACGGCGTTCTTCTTGTCCGGATCCCCGAAGAGCTTCCGGCGCACATGAGCAACTGTGAGAATCTGCTTGGCCACGACGACTCGACTGTTTCGGTGGAGGAGGTAGGCAACCATCGCCCCACCAGCGATGAGCATCCAGGCGGCAAGGCCGATGTAAAACAGCACTCCCGGCCAGGGCACGAGAAAGAGGACCAAGTATCCCACCATCGCCCCGGAGACTACGATCAGATTCCACTGCTCGCGCTTGGTCTTCACCACGTCGGTATCGCGATCGATCCACTGGGCGCCGGCGGCCCACGCTATTAACAGCGCGGCCACGGCGCCGATTTTGATCGGATTGACGTACATCACGGTATCGAGCACTGTTGCTAATATCGGGGATGTCATATCTACATCCATCGGTGGTCCATCTACACAGGCCCACCGCCTCTGCGGTGGGCCGACTAAGCGGGAGGCTAACCGATAATGCCCCCGCCGGTAACTGATATTCCCTTTAACCGCATGCCCAGCTCCTCCGGATTAGGGGCGGCGGCGTAGGCCGTCTTTACTGAGATCAGCTCCTTCTCCGAAAGTTGGCGAAGCGATTCTGTAAAATCAATCATACCCTCATGGTAGGAGTTACGCATCACCGCGCCAATCTCGCTGTCCCGTTCCTCCGCGATCAGCTTCCGGACCGTCGCGTTACACCGCATGATTTCGCAGCAAGGCACACGCGGGATCTCCGGCTGCAAACCCGGCAGCAGCTTCAGACAAACGACTGCCTGCAAATTGAAGACCAAGGCCGAACGGACCATTGCCCGGCTCTCATCCGGAAACAGCTCCAGAATCCGTCCGATTGTACCCCAGGTGCTGGATGAGTGGATCGTGCTGAACACCAGATGCCCGGTTTCAGCGGCGGCGAGAGCGGCGCTGAAGGTCTCCTGATCCCGCAGCTCACCGATCAGAATCACGTCCGGGTCTTCCCGCATAACGTACTTGAGGGCGTCAGCGTAGTTCTCCACGTCGAGCCCGATCTCCCGCTGGTTTACGAACGACATCTTGTCTTCGTAGAGAAACTCGATCGGATCCTCGACCGTTACGATGTGGCACGGGCGAGTGGTGTTAATATCTTCCAGAACGGCCGAGATGGCGGTGCTCTTGCCGCTCCGCGATATCCCGGCGAACAAGATCAAGCCTTGTTGGATCTTCGCGAAATCGCCAAGCACCGGAGGCAGGTGCAGCTCTTCGTAGCTGTGAATCTCGCCCGGGACCCGGCGGGCTGCAACCGACATCTTCCCCCGCTGGCGAAACGCATTCAGGCGAAAACGGTCCGTAGTGCCGAGCTGGTAGGCAAAATCCGTGGACCCCTTCCGGCGATACTGAGCAATCTGCCGTTCGTCCATGATCTCGAACGCCATCGACTCGATCTCGGCCGCACTAAGTCCGTGAGAGTCGATATTGCGGATCTCTCCCTTTATTCGAAGTTTCGCGGGGGTGTCGGCCTTCAGGTGGAGATCGGAGGCCTTGTGTCGGCACATTGCCCGGAAGAAGATGTCAATCTTCTTGGGCTGGTTCCGGGCAATATCGGCGGGGGGGAGTTCGCACGAGTCCTCGTGGTCGGGAGTAGTATCCATCACGACTGCGCGTTCCTCCGAGTCAGGTACCGGGCTCGGTTCGCAGACCCGACACGCAAGGCTCCGCCCGGTGCCTGCCGCGAATAATGACCGCTGGAAACTCGTCGGGATCCCACCGCGTCAAAGAACTGCGAGGCCCCCACAATTTCGACATTGTAGAAACTCGTGTGCCGGCTTCAAGGTGTAACCTTGTCAAGGTGGCGGAGTCAGACCAGGTTTCGTCCGCCGTCGACGGAGATTATCTCCCCGGTCACGTACTCAGCGGACTCGACCAGGAATCGCACCACCTTGGCCAGTTCGCCCGGCGTTCCCGCGCGTCCCAGGGGGACGCGGTCGACCAGAGTCTGCCGGAGATCCTCGTCGTACGCGTCAGAAAACTCAGCAATCCCCGGAGCTACCCCGTTCACGTGGATCGAAGGGGCGTACTTCCGGGCCAGCCCCTTTGTAAGCGCGGCTAGAGCGGCTTTGGAGCAGCAGTACGCCAGATGGCCCGGCCAGGGCCGCTCCCCCGAGATATCGCAGAGATTAACAATCGCGCCTTGACCGTGTGCTGCAAGATGGCGTCGACTGTGCTCGGCCAGAGCCATTGGGGCAATGAGGTTCGTCCGGAGTGTCTCTTCCCAGCACTCGGGGGCGAATTCCTCGCCATCAGCCGTGAATGCTGCGGCGTTGTTGATCAGAACGTCGAGGCGGCCGAGCTGGTCGATGGTCTGGTCGATGACTTTCGGCCAATCTGCCGAGGCGTTCAGGTCGCCGGGAATCGCGGCGGCCTTTTGTCCCATCGAGACTATCTGATTGACGACCTCTTCTGCCTGCTTTGGTGAGTTTCTGTAATGTACGGCGACGTCACACCCGGCCCGGGCTAGTTCCAGTGCGATTGCCCTGCCGACGCGCTTAGCCCCTCCGGTTACCAGCACGACATTGCCCTTGAGGTTCATGGATGCTGCCCTGGTAAAGCCTGCTGTGGTCCCAGTATCCGAGGTTGCCCGCGTTTGCGGTCTACCAATCGTCAAACGGCGAATCGGGATTCCGGTCGAGGGGGCTTGGGGGGTGTTTGCGTGTCTTCATTGCCCGATACGCCAGGGCGATAACGGCCACCATCAGCGCCGTAGTCACCACGATTATCGGAATCGCGCCGATCGGCGCCGGTGGTTCGGCCCCCGCCGGTACGCCGTTGATAGCAGGGTCCAGTGGGATTGCGGGCGGCGCGTGCGTACGGTAGACCCAGCTTCCCCAAGCCCAAAGGAGCAAGGATACTCCGGCTATTAAGAACACGAGCGCCACGCGGGTCCGCCTCGCTTCCGAATTGTCAACGTCATCGGGCATGTGAGGAGTCTGTGTGCCAGGGGCAATTCACTCGCGGATCAACGTCACCCAATTCGCGGAGTTGCTCGTATAGTCTTCGCTGCTCGTCCGTCAGGTTCTTGGGCGGCATAATCTGAACGATTACATACTGGTCTCCGCGCGCCGCGCCGTTGCTGCGAGGTGCGCCGCGCCCGCGAAGTCGCAGTTTGCTGCCGCTCCGGGTTCCGGGTGCGATCGTCACGGTGGCCGTGCCGTCAGTTGTGGGGACGTCCACCTTGGCCCCGAGGGCGGCCTCGATCGTACTGATCGGCACGTCGACGTAGACGTCCGCGCCTTGTCTGGAGAAGTAGGGGTGCGCGTTGATGCCCACCACCAGCAGCAGATCGCCCGGCGGTCCGCCGTTGATGCCGGGTGAGCCTTTGCCCCGCAATCGAATCTTCTGTTGTTCCTCAACGCCGGGCGGGATCTTGACATCGAGGTTCTCGGTCTTGCGCCCCGGTGCGGATAGGCGCACTGTCACGGTGCATCCGTGAATCGCCTGCTCGAAGCTCAGTCTGAGTTGTTGCTGAACATCGTCTCCTTTCTGAGGCGATCGAGCCCGGCGGCGCGGTCCGCCCCTTCCGAACAGGTCATCGAACACGCTGGCCCGCTGTCCGCCGCCGCCGAACGCCGAGAACAGGTCTTCCAGATCATCGACGCGAACTGACGATCCGCCCCCGCCCCACTGATACACGCGTTGTCCGTTGGGGTTGGTCGTCCACTGCCCGACGCCGGCCTTGCCGTATTGATCGTATTCTCGGCGCTTCTTCGGATCTTTGAGGACACTGTAAGCCTCTTGGACTTCTTTGAATTTGTCCTCTGCCGCCGCGGCATCAGCCTGATTTCGGTCCGGGTGGTGTTTCTTGGCGAGCCGCCGGTAGGCGCGCTTGATCTCGTCCTGTGTTGCGGATCGTTCAACACCCAGGATTTGGTAGTAATCAGACATACCGGTCATGAACCAACCACAGCCCCCGTACCGGCTTTATCGACGGGAATTACTCCCGCACCGTCCTGTGCAGTATAGACCTGAGCCCGCCGCGGGGAAAGCGGGGAACGCCCGCAAGACATACCCGGGCACGGGTCGCCGATTGTCAAGATCCTCGGGGACGCCGTGACTCGACAAACGTCAGCCGGTCGGCCAGAGCAATCGAACCTGCCAGGGCTCGTAGGGCAGCGGACTGTGGGGCTCGTTGATCTTCTCTTCAGCGATCAGGTCACGGACCGCGCCGAGCGGCTTGCCGCGTTGGAGCACTAGTTCTCGCGGGCGGTCGGAGATATTGGCCACGAAGACACAGCACCTTCCGGCCGGCGTTACGCCCTCCCGAATGATTACGTCTTCCGCCAAGCCCGGGCCGGTTTCCTTCACGGTTGCTCTGCCGGTGTGTTCGGTGTGCCCGGCCAGCTCTCGTCCGATTGTGAGGAGGAACGTCTCGGGGTCGGCCGCTTTTTCCGGATCAAGCGGCACTACGACCTGGTACTGCCGGCGCAACCGATCGTCCACGGATCCCCGGCGAACCACGTCGAACCTGAGCTGACGATCAAGGAGTTTGGCCCAGATGGGCTCGATCCACGCGGCCCACTCGTTACTTCGGCTCGGGTCAACGGCTTCTGCGCCCACGGCGACGGCCACCACCGGTTTCGTCCTGAACGGTGCCAAGTACTCGCCCAACCGGATGAGATCGAGTGCGGTGTGCGAGAGCGCCTCGGTGTGGCTCGGGGTGGTCAGCAGGCTGGCATACATGCTCCCGGACCCGTCCCGCAGATCGCGCCATCCGCGCACAAGACCAAGCGACTGTCCATCCAGAGCATGCACCCAAAGTGCCGCAGATGTGGCATCAGGGGGATCGCTACGGTTCTGCAGGGTGCCCCAGCCGTCCGCGACGTATCGGAGACGCTCGAAGACCCCGCGGGCGGCTGCCCGGCGCGCCAGCGACGACGCCCACGATTCTCCGAACGCCGGGTCAACGATTGCCGCCGACCGGCCCGGCCGACTTCCGACAATACGTTCGCCACCCAGCAGGTTTTGCAGAGTGACCGGTTCGACGGTTAACGCATGCTGGGGAAGCCCCGTGTCGGTGCTGTTGGCGTCAGATAGCACAACCGAGGCCATGCCCAGGGCGGCGGCGCGATCGAGCAGAGCCGAGCCGGATCCATCGCGAGGGATCTCGCCTGCGATTCGGGGGTACACGCGAAAGCCCATGGCGGCCGCCAAGTCCAGATCTCCGAAAGACGGATGGGATCGGGTGGCGGTCGTCCGGTCGACAATCCCGAGCAGGGCCGGGGTAGGTGACGCCTCGGCCAGTTCGGCGCCGGTTATACGACGGCGGTGCGGACGGAATCCGGGGTAACTGTCGGAAGCGGTGACCCGTTGGGTTGCGTCGTCCGCCCATTCGAGCATTTCGATCAAGACGGGATCGGCGATGGCCCCGTTTTGGTGTTGTCGCAGGCGCATCTCGCGCTCGAGGGTCTGCGTCGTCTTCACCAAAGTGGCGAGGGTGGCTCGGGCGTAGGGGCGGTCAAACCACTCGAAATGCAGCGTATCCAGCAGGTTGTTGAGATCCACCAACCCGGCGACCTGGTCGGTGAGCCGGTCCACGCGCGTGCGCAGGGTGGCCATATCGACCGAGTCGTCGGAAACGGCGGCAAGCGCCGAAGGAAGCCCCGCCCCGGCCATGATTCCCAGAACCGACAGCCATACCGCCGTCAGGCGGCGTAATTCGGAAGTGTTCATCGCGGTATTCTCCACCAGCAGTATTCGGGGTTAGTCTGTCCGACCGAGGCGCCCTGCGAACCGGCGGTAGGATACGGGAGGTTCGCCCGGGCGTCGATCAGACGTTGTCTAGAGAACCCGGCCGGGCTTTCTCTAAGCCGTCGGCGCGTTTCGTCGCTGAAAAACGCCTCTGCCGGGGGGAGGTCGTTGTCGTCGTCGTAAAACTTGAGAGCTTCTTCAAGGCACTGCCCCGCGCCGAGGTTCAGGTGACGTCTTCGGACCTTGTCGGGCTCTTCTTCAGCGGCGCTGATGAGGACCCGCGACAACGTGATCCACTGCGCCACGTCGATAATCCGAGACGGTTCCTCCCCCGGGTTGATTCGATCATCGTTATCTGCGGCTGAGTGGTTGAGTCGCTCGAATGACATCGTGGTGTCAGCATGACAGGCCGCACATTCCGTTTCGATAGTGACTGTGCCGGCCGGGTCATCTTCATTCAGCGGATCCGCCCCGATCAGCGGTCCGCGCCCACAAGATGCGCAGCGGACGACTCGCAGGTAGAGGTAAGCCTCCGGAAGACTATGGGCACGAAGCATGGTCGAACGGCAATCCGATCGTGAACGGTTCAGACAATCCCTGTCGTTGCGCGCCGTTTAGCCGCCGGTATCCTTGACCGGACCGACCGGCCGGCGCGAGCCTGCCCTGGCTATAACCGCCGAGTGCGGTCGGTGCCCGCCATCCGGCGGGTGGAGACTATGCGCTTCGCTCAGTCAGACTCGTCGCTGCTCTCGGCATCGCCGCCGCGTTGCGCGGCTGCCGCCTGGGCTATGATCTCCAACTGCGCCAGAGCGGCTTCCGCCGGAACCTGCTCCGACCGTACACCCTGGGCGACGGTGTCGAAGGTGGTGCTAATCGCGGTGAGCCCCTGCTCCAACGTCGCGAAACTTGGGAGCCCGGGTACTTCGATGAACCACTCTTCGTCTATCAGAACGAAACGGCATGTGGGCAAACTCCCGCCGTCCTTGATTTCTCCCGTCACCTCCCCCTCACTCACCACGGTGAGCGCTCCGACGTCGAGCGTGAAATCCGTCATCCGCTCCAGTTCGGTGAAGATTGTGGTGATACGCTCGCTGGCATCCGGGAGTTTCTCTTCAAGGGCGGTCTTGGCCGCCTCGAGTTTCTCGTCCATGGCCGTTAGGGTTTGCAGAAGTGCCTCGAGCGTTTCTTGTTGCTCATCGACGTAGTACACGACCAACTCGTCGATTTCACCATCGGCGGCGATCTCGTTGTACTCGGCGATTAGCTCGCGGATTTCGGCCTCCAGCCCGCCGGCCTTGCCCTCTTCGGCTGCGTCCTCGTCCTCATCCTCGACTTCAGCCTCGGCATCGAGCTCGCGGAACGGCTGCCAGGTGGCCGACCCCTCGCCGGCGTTATAGGCCACGCTTGTGCCGTGTACGGGAATCAACACGGTGTCCTCATCGCCGAGATTCTCGCTGTAAGCGGCAGGCGGAGCGACGTCTCGACAGCCCGCGGCTGCGACGAGGGCCAGGACACACCAAAGACAACCACGCCGGCGGATAAGTACCATCGCCAACTCCTTGCGTTTTCACTGTAGTATCGCGGTACGCTCCCGCGGAACTAGGCTAGCTCCAACGGCCCGTCCGGTCAACTTCTGAGGATGTGCGGCCGCAGGGTGGCGAGGTTATAGGACCATCGGTAGAAGTGGCAGGACCGCTGTTCGGTGCGCGTCAGGCGGTTGTGTTGCTAAACTAGCAACCCCGGCCAACGCCTCACCGTATGGGTGGTTCACCCTTGCCCGTCGAACCACCGCTGATCGTGGTGATCAGTCGAACAACGGGCGTGGTCTTCCCGCAGGTCTCGCACGGAAGCCGGCGCTTGGGCTTGTCCATGATCCCGTGCTGCAGCTCCTGCTGGGCTCCGCAAACCTGACATTGATAAACGTACACCGGCATTCTGTCTGCCTCCCTTGAGTGCCGTTGCCATGCCGCCCGGAGCGTCGTGGCTGCGGCACTATCTCAATCATACGATACGCGGGTGCTTTCGTCGGCCAAAGTAGGTTGAATCAGCTCCGCCCATTGCGGTGAGTCCCAGGTTCCCAGCTTGGTATGCACGTCGTAGTATTTCTGTGGTATCGGATGAGTGCCCACGACCACCTTCAGGCCGTACCTTGTCGTAATGAAATCGCGAAAGTGGTTGATACGCGGGCACGGCGGGTATCCGACAACCAGCCCGGTAGCCAGGTGGACGGTTTGTACGCCGTTCTTTTTCATCTCTTCCGGGGTGTACTCGATATTGCCGCCGGGGCAGCCGCCGCAAGTGGTGAACCCGGCGATCTCCACGTCCTTTCCACGGTAGATACTGAAGGCCCCTTCCCTATTGCGGAGCGATCGGAGGCATTTGCCTCCGGCGCACATTCGATAACGGTCGCAGATGATAATTCCGATCTTCTCAGTCATTAGTGTCTCTCGCTATTGGTCTGCTGGAGATTTCGCATCCATCTCCGAACCGTGAATGACCGCTCTGTAGTAACACGTACCGGCCACCCAAGTGGTCTCGATACGTTTCTCCGCCAGAAGTCGATCCAAGTACTTGATGGCTTCGTTCGGGTGCATCCTGAGCCCTTGGGCGACGCCGTCGATAGAGCACGGCCGTCTTCGAAGCAGGCCCAGCACTTCGTCCCGGCTGACGGAGAACTGAGTTTGCCGCGGATCATGGGGGTAATCGGCGACGACGTCGGTCGGCGCGCTGAACAGCCTCGCCAGCTCGGTTAAGCGCTCGGGTGACACGCCGGCCGCCGAGCTGTCCGCCGGGGGCCGGACTACGGTGTTAAGCTGGACCCGATCCGGCTTGATGGCGTTAGTGTGTTCGACGATCTTCATGACCTGGGCTTCGGTATCCGTCATCCCGGCGAGCAGAAGAACCTCCAACCAGTACTCTCCCCGGCACGTCTGGCGCGACGCTACCAGACCATCGATCATCCTGTCAAACGAGACGGCCGCGTGGGGCCGATTGACGAGTTGAAAGGTCTTCTCGTCACCGGCGTCCAACGAGGGAATAAGAAGATCGACGTTCGCAACATCCTCGCGCACGTCGGGCCGCCACAGCAGCGATCCGTTCGTCAAGAGCGCCACGGGAATGTCGGTCATGCTCTTGATTCCGTCTATCAGAGCGCCGAGTTGCGAAAAGAGAGTCGGTTCTCCGGAGCCGCTGAGGGTGATGTAGTCAGGTTCGGTGGAGAGCTTTGCTTCGACCTCGTTAAGAAGCTCTTCCAACGGCGCCCATGGCTTCCGTTCCACGGTGTGGCAGTTGGTGCGACCAAGCTGGCAGTAGACGCAGTCGTACGTGCAGGTTTTGAACGGTACGACATCCACGCCCAGCGACCGGCCCAGCCGGCGCGAGGGCACTGGACCGAAGACATAGCTCATTCTGACACCTCGTTAGTCCTGCGACCGGCACGTTAGACACTGCGTGCAGAGCAGTATCGCCCGCAAATCTGTGTCGGCCTTTCCGTAAGCAGCGGCAGTTACGGTGGGTTCATCCCCGTCATCTTCCGAACCGTTGTGTATACCGGCCGGCCGTCGGGCCCGTACGGATCGATCAGGATCTTGCGGTCGAAGACGGGAGATACGAACGTTGACGACTGATGGCAGTCGCGGCAGCCGTCGGTGGGCGGAAACTGCGGAGTGTAGCCCCATGATTCCTCCTTAGGCCGCACGTTGTGGTCCTTACCCCACAAATAAGGCCACCAGGTCATGGGGATTCCGGTTCCCTCCGGTTCGAAGTAGCTCACTCCCTCGTCCGCTTGCGGATCCTCATACCATACCCGCTGCCCCTTAACCAGCACGGGTCGGTTAGCCACGGGTACGCCGTGCGCATCATTACCTTTCAGGGCGTTGATGCAGGCGAGGATTTCCTCAGGTCGGTTAATCTCCAATTGTCCGTCGCCGTTGTTGTCTTCGACTATGGGCAGCGGCTCGGGTATTACCTGGCTGACCCGCCACGTATATATGGGCGAGACGATGTCATCGCTCAAATCTTCGGGCGTACCGTTCTGGTCCCAATCGCCCCAATAGACCATGACCCAGATGTTGACCGGGAACAGCCGATCCACCCCGTCTACGTCTTTCTTCCACTTAAGTGCCGGATACCAGCGGCTTTTGTCCGGGTTGGTCGGATCCAGCGGATCGGCCGAGTAGTATTGCGTGGTCATCCCGACCGCGCCGGGGATCGTAATGTCCCTGAACAGCACCGCCGGCGCCAGCGAATAGGGGATGTGGCAGCTCTGGCATGACATCAGTTCGAACGGTTCAGTATAGTGAATGATGGGCTCTCCGGGGACCTCCGGAGCTTCGGGATGTTTCCCCGGATTCGGCGCGCCGCCCGGCAGTTGCCCCAAATGGCAACTTCGGCAATCGCGCAGGGTATTCCAATCGAGGTCGTTACGGTATTGGATCTGAAAGCTGTTGCCCCGCCCGAAGTTGTGGTGCAGATCTCCAATGTGACAGACGGTACACGCTCGACTTTCCTCCGGCGGGATGTCATTCGTCGGGTCGTCGTCCGACAGGTTGTTGAACTTGCGGTACATTACGTTGCTGTCGTCAAACCAGACCGTGCCGGTAATGGTGCCGTAAGGATGGCACGCCCAACAGGCTTGGTCTTTCGGAGGCCACGTTACCGAAGCCGGCGCCAGGGCGAGGCCGCCGTCCGGGCCGGCGAGAAGGCTCCCGTCGGCGACGCCTACCGCGTAATCGATTTGCAGCGTCGGGTTGGTATCAGTTCTTTGTGAAGTTGCCGTGCCGTCTTCGAGGAACGCGGCGTCTGCAGTCGTATACGATTCGCCTGCCGGCCCCTTGGCGGCCGAGGCGGCGTACTCCATTTGCGAGAACCAGCCCTGACCGGCGGTGCTCGCCGCTGCGAAGGCCGGGACCGGTTGACCGTGCGCGTCTTGCAGAGTTTCAGCCGTCGCCAGCGTATTCTTGCGCCATACGAAGTTCAGATCGACGCCGTCCACAACAGTGCGGTCCGCCCGATGGCAGCGCAGACAGTCCGGACCGGATAGGCCGGTCACATTCCACGGGGCAAGCCGTGACAAGCCGGTGACATAGTCCAGGACGCTGTAGTCACCATCCAGAGTTACGTCGTCCGCGGTCTGGCCGAGCACCTCGTAGCCGAACTGTCCGGTGGCTAAGTCATAGAATGGTCGACCGTTGCGATCGAACTCGCCCGGTCCGCCGCCCGGATGGCAACTGCCACAGTCACGAATCCAGGCAAAGGCCGTCTGCTCCATGGCGGATTCGCTCGTATTGTCCTTGGCGGCCAAAAGGTACTTAAAGGTCTGACCCCACTTGCCGTAGCGGCCGGAACTCTTGATCCACCAGCGCCCGTCGGTGTAGTAGTCGTCCTTCATGTCGAGGTCGCCTGCGGTGTCCGTGCGACCCTGCTGGAACAGGAACCCGTTGGTTACGACGGAGGCATTATGGCAGCCGCCGCATGTTTGTCGTCCGCTGTATGGTCGGGTGGAGTCAATTGTTATCACGTTGCCGAGGTCGTCCTTGAGAGGCATGGGTAAGTGCCCCAGAGACTGCTGGAAAACGGAGAAGTCGGCCAGGTCGATCCGTTGGTCTCCGTTGAAGTCGAAGGCCCCGAGGCAATCTGATGAGATCGGTGCCGCGGTTGGCTCGAGGGGCGAAACGCACTCGGCGAAAAACGCGTAATCGTCCAGTCCTATATATCCGTCACCACTAACATCTACGGAGGCAAACAACGCTGAACTCCCGGCCGTACATACAGCCAGGGTCGCGGCCAGAATTAGCGCACCGCGTGTATAGTCGAACATTGCCTCTCTCCCATAACCTGGCGTTGGCTACCCCTCCCTCCGAAGGGGGGCACCAACCACGACGCCTTGACCGGAAGACGGTCCGGTAACCGGAACCTGACCTTTGGGTCCTGGATTACGGCGGATTCTGCTCTCCTTCTGTAAGCAGCCGCAGGAGCGCATCACGAACCTCGTCGTTGAACCCCGAAAATGCCTGATCCTGATAGAACATGATAGGCAGGTACCCAAAAGTGGTCGAGACGCCCTGACTGGCGGAGAACTCCGCTTCAAGCTCGTACATCAAGGCTACTTCCCCATCTTCGGTAGTGAGGTGCTCCTCGACCTTCAACGTCGGGTAATCCTCAACTATGCTGTTGAACCAATCCAGTGCTTCCAAACACATCGAACCGGCGTTGTTATGGAACATAAGTAACGTACCCAGATCGGTCTCGTCATCGGGATCGGTTTCACCGCCGGGGTCGGTCTCATCATCGGGATCAGTTTCACCGTTCGGATCGACCTCGTCACCGGGGTCGGTTTCGCCGCCGGGGTCGACCTCGTTACCGGGATCGCTCTCGCCGTCGGGGGCAACTTCGCCACCGGGGTCGACTTGACCACCAGGATCCACTTCGCTGCCGGGATCCGGCGCTACGGCGCAACCGCCCCACAGCAACCCCACGAATAAAAAAACGGTTAGGAGTGATCTCATGGCGCCGCACACGGGTTCTGTAATTGGTCCAAGTCCTCCAGCTCGTCGAGCGGAGTAGAAGGCGTCGGGGTGGTGTAGAGGACTTCGCGGTTCTCAGGGATCAAGGCCAACGGTACTTCGAGATTGACCCCGCTGTTGGCGGTCACCCAGACATCAAAATTAGCCGCCCATTCAACCGTAGCACCGTCAAGGAGGTTCTCGTATGTGTCCCACCAGTCCTTCTTGACACCGCCCAGGTAGGCATGCGATGCCACCATGATTCGCTCAGGCTGCTTGGCCACGGCTTCGTCCACCACGTCGGCGAACTCGGCGGCCGTCGAGCCGCGTGCCCACAGAGAGTAATCGCACAGACTCCCGCGCCCCATATCCTCGAAGGTCACGTTACTGACCGAGATGATCTTGCAGTCATATTCATCCGGCTGGTAGATGATGGCTTCGACGTCACTGGTGCCGCGGGCCAGGACATATTCTACGCCAAGAGCCTCGGCGGCTTTCAGGGTGTTCTCGTCGTACGCGAAGTAGCGACTTCCGAACACTCGCATGGGTTTCTCGGTAACGGTTTCGACCAGTTCCTGCGCTTCCTCGATCACGGCTAACTGGGTTTCGTAATCCACATCCCATAAGGGCTCCTGCGAGTAGCCGCCGGCAATCTCATGGCCTTCGTCGGCGAGCCACTTGATGTCCTCGGGGTACTCCTCCAGGATGTTCGCGGTCACGAAGACCAGGGACTTCAGACCACGCTGATCCAACTCGTAGGCCCAATTCCTCAGCCCGTCCATGTGCTCGAACTCTATCAACTGAATGAGCCCCACCGGTTTCTGCTCGTCGGGCTCATCCACCATGAACGGCCAATTGACACACCCCGTAACAAGCAGAACAAACGCCGCTGGAACGATCGTCTGTCGTATCATCCTTACCATCTCTCGAATCCTTCCGTTTGGGCAACGTCCTCATGAACGACGGCCAGACCACGGTTATCTGTAAGCGGCAGAGAAACTCAACATGTCCCCGCTCGCGACAATTCGATCTTAACCCTCCCAATCGTTCTATGAACCCCCGGGGCTCTCAAACGGCAACGGAAGCCGTTGGCGGCCTCCTCGCCCGGCTGTTCCGGACCGGCCTGGGTTCGGGTGGCAGGCTGGAAGCCTGCGCTGCGAATCGAACAACCCGGGTCCTACCTGGAAGGAACCCTGCAAAACGTACGCCAATCCAGCCTGCGAAGAGCGGGACGCTCATAAACAGCTTTCTAGAAAGGTTTTATAGCGGAATGTCCGATATGGCAACATGAGCTTGCAGGCGCAAATCGAGATGATATGAGCGGGGTCCGGCATGCAAAATGCAATGGAGAACTCCGGAGTGGACCGATACCGAGCGGGTGTCCGCTGCCGTGGTGGGTGGGCGTTGGATCTCCGCCCGTAGCGTAGTCGGTGGAGGCGCACGGGGGAGACGCGCGGAGCGTGCGGCGGCTTGGCGTACCTGAACGAATTGGTGGCTGTTTCGCCTTGAGTCATGTGGCGGAAAAAATAGGTGACTGTCCCCCATTAAAACGCCCATTAAAACGCCCGACCGACAAGCGAGAGATGTTATCTTGGAGTCCATCGCCGATGGGGTCTTTACCGTCGACTTGGACTGGCGGATTACGTCGTTCAACGGGGCGGCAGAGCGGATTACCGGGGTGTTGCGCCAGGACGCCATCGGACAGAAGTGCTGCGACGTCTTCCGGGCGAGCATCTGCGAAAACGAGTGCGCGCTCAGAGAAACGCGGGGTGGTAGCCGCCCCATCGTTAACAAAGCGATCTACATCCTCGATGCAGAAGGTCGGCGGGTGCCGATCAGCATCTCGGCGGCCGCTCTGAAGGACCCCGACGGCAACGTCATCGGAGGGGTCGAGACCTTCCGCGATCTGAGCATGGTCGAAGAGCTCCGCAAGGAACTCGAGGGTACCTACACCTTCGCGGACATCGTTGGTCGCGGGCCGGCCATGCGGCAGCTCTTCGACCTGCTGCCTAGAGTCTCCGACAGCGGCAGTACCGTGCTGATCGAAGGTGCCAGCGGAACCGGCAAGGAACTAGTCGCCCGGGCAATCCACAACCTGTCACAACGCCGCGGCAAGCGCTTCGTGGCAATCAACTGCGGGGCTTTGCCGGATACGCTGCTGGAATCGGAGCTGTTCGGCTACAAGGCCGGGGCGTTTACCGATGCCCGGCGCGACAAGCCGGGTCGGTTCGCGGCCGCGTCCGGCGGGACTATCCTGCTCGACGAGATCGGGGACGTATCCCCGGCCATGCAGTCGCGTTTGCTGCGGGTTCTGCAGGAGCGCGTCTATGAGCCGCTGGGCTCGGTTGAGCCGGTCGAGACGGATGTTCGCGTCATCGCGGCCACAAACAAGGACCTCGCGCGATTGGTTCGCAAGGGCACATTCCGCCAGGATCTGTACTACCGGATCAACGTCATTCGGCTGAAGTTGCCGCCGCTACGTGATCGACGCGAGGATGTGCCGCTTCTGGTGGAGCGCTTCATCGGCAAGTTCAATCGCCTGCAGAACAAAGACGTCGCCGGAGTCTCGGACGAGACCCTGGCGATCCTCATGGAGCACGACTATCCGGGAAACGTCCGCGAATTGGAGAACATCGTCGAACATGCGTTTGTGCTGCGCCAGTCCGGTATGATCGAACCGTGCCACCTTCCGCCGTCGCTGCGCGGCGATGACGATGTCAAGCCTCTGCGCCCTCAGGGTGCCCGAACGCTTAAAGCCCTTGAGGCCATCCACATCGTCGATTCCATTCGAAGAAACGGTGGCAACCGCACGGCCGCCGCCAAGGAACTGGGGATCAACCCCAGCACCCTGTTCCGCAAAATCAAGTTGCTGGGAATAGAGCTTCCCGGGCTCGGACACCCGGAACAGGCCGAATAGAGGTGTTGCATTCTGCAACTCTCAATCCCGACATTGCGTTGCATCTTGCCGGACAAGGCCCGGGCCGCCTATAGGTCTTGAGCTACGTAACAGCTTGTTATATAAGCACTTACCACCATATTGGCGGCTCGGCCTGTCGGTGGTACGCTGTATGCACGTATGTTCGGCGATGAAAGTAGCGATTCCAACTTGGCACGGGCGGGTCTCACCGGTGTTCGACGTCGCGAAGCAGTTGCTGGTCGTGGTTGTTGAGGGCGGCGTCGAGGTTAGCCGGGAGGATCAGGGGCTTGACGAGATGGATTTGCCACGGCGAGCCGGTCGTGTGGCCGAACTCGGCGTGGACGTGCTGATTTGCGGGGCGATATCCGCGCCGCTGGAATGCATGTTGGTATCGGCCGGCGTGCGGGTCGTCGGGCATGTCTGCGGGCCGGTCAAAGAAGTGCTCGAGGCGTTCGTGACAGGACAGTTGACAGACACGGCGTTCTTGATGCCGGGTTGCTGTGGTCGGCAGCGTGGGGCACGACGTCGGCATCGCGGTGGCCGGTGCAGGCCGGGCACGCCGGGAGGAACGGTATGAAAGTGGCAATCACGGCACAAGGTGCGGACATGGACGCCGAAGTTGATCCCCGCTTCGGCCGGGCGAAGTTCTTTATTGTGGTTGATCTCGATACCGGTGATTTCTCGGCACATGACAACACTCAGAATCTCAACGCGGCTCAAGGTGCGGGCATCCAGGCCGCGCAGAACGTGGTGAACCTCGGAGTGGAAGCGGTCATCACCGGGAATGTCGGACCTAAGGCGTTTACCGCTCTTGAGGCGGGCAACGTCAAACAGTACATCGGGGCCGCCGGCTCCGTGCGTGATACGCTCGAGAAATACAAAGCCGGGCAGCTTGAGGTAGCGGCTAACGCCAACGTGAGTGGACACTGGTGATAGGAAGTTCGAAAGTGGGGGTTCCACCCCCGTGTAGCGGATTCGCCAGTGTCGTTTACGAGTAGATTACTCAGGGTCCTTCAATTGTATTGAAGGGAGAGTGGGGGGTCTCCCAAGACGGGCGATCCTCTCACAAATGCTCCTCGATAATTTAGGGGTGAGGTACGACCCTGTGGACAATGAAATGAAGAAAGGTAGGTAAAACAAATGCCGGGAGGTGACGGAACCGGACCGATGGGTCTCGGAGAAATGACTGGAAGAGGATTGGGGTATTGTTCAGGCTCGACGACACCAGGCTTCATGAACCCGATGCCCGGGATGGGGCGCGGAATGGGCTGGGGCCGTGGTCGAGGCGGACGTGGTGGGCGTTGGGGTATGGGTCGCGGTTGGGGCCGCGCGAACTTTGCGATGGGCGTTTACCCCGCTACGGTGAACTACGGGGTACCCTTTGCGGGCGAACCGGATGTGGGGATGCTCAAGAGCCAGGCGCAGCGTCTGGAAGGGGCGCTCAACGAGATTCGCAGGAAGCTTGCTGAGCTGGAAACAGCCCAAACGAAAGAGAGTTGAATATGCCGCGAGGCGATGGAACGGGACCGGGTGGAGGCGGTGGCGGCCGCGGAGGACGTGGTGGCGGTGGCGGACGTGGTTGTGGCCGCGGAAGAGGCTGCGGACGCGGCGGAGGCGTTGGGCAGGTAGCCCCGGCGGGGTCAGGTCGGCAAAGGACCACCCCGCCCGATACGAAAAGGACGGCGCCGCAGGGTCGGGCGGCTCCGGTGGCGACCGTTGATGCGGATGCGTGTTGCCTTTGTGGCGCTTGTCAGACGGTATGCCCGGCTAACGCGATTACGTTAGGAGACACGACTGTTCACGTTGACCAGGCCCTCTGCCGCGGTTGTGGGGCGTGTGCGAATGCGTGTCCGAGTGACGCGATCCGGCTCGCGTGAAACGGCGGGTTGTGGTCTAATAGGGCCGCGGGAAGACGGTCTGAACGAATGCGAACGTATCTAGAATGTGTGCCGTGCTTTTTGCGCCAAGCGCTGTCTGCCGCTCGAATGGTTACCGACGACCCGGCGGTGCATGAGGAGGTTGTCCGCGAGACTCTCCGGCTCACTGTGACGATGCCGTTTGATCGGTCGCCGCCCTGGATGGGACAGCAGATTCACCGGCTTCTGCGGGAGGCGACGGGAAACGGCGACCCGTACGCCGAGGTGAAGCGGCGTTCAAACGACCTCGCCTTGGCATTGTATGACACCTTGCAGGGGCATGTCCGCGGTTCCGCCGACCTGTTCGTTACGGCCGTGAGTCTGGCGATTGCCGGAAACGTGATCGACTTCGGCTGTCGCAACCGGTTGGACAGCGAAGACGTCCACCGGGCGATCGAAGATGCGTTGAACGATCCCGTTAACGAGGTTGCCTGCGATGAACTGCGGCAGGCGGTTGAAGACGCCGGGGACATCCTGTACCTGGCCGACAACGCGGGCGAGATCGTCTTCGACCGTTTACTGTTAGAGCAACTGCCTAAGGACCGTGTCACCCTGGTGGTGCGCGGCGGTCCCGTGATCAACGATGCGACGTGGGCGGACGTGAAATCGATCGGGTTGGACTCGCTCGTTGCGGTAATGGACAACGGTGATGACACGCCCGGTACGATCATCGAGTCGTGTTCGCCGGCCTTCAAGGCGCGGTTTGAACAGTGCGATCTCGTAATCGCCAAAGGCCAGGGCAACTATGAGACTTTGGGGGGAGGCGATCCGCGCGTCTTCTTTCTGCTCAAAGTGAAATGCCCGGTGATCGCCAGGGACATCGGATGCAAGGTTGGAGAGATGGTTGTCCGCCGAAACACCACGCAAGCGCAGCGGGTCGTGACGTGATTCGAATCCAGCTCTCGGTGGCGGGCAACGTATGCAGATAGGGCATCTTCGATAAGGGTATAACGTATGACCAAGATAGCGGTGGCCAGTGGTAAAGGCGGGACCGGTAAGACGACAGTCGCCGCGAATCTAGCGTACGTGGCCTCGCGCAATGGTCAGACGGTGGCGTATCTGGACTGCGACGTAGAGGAACCCAACGGCCATATATTCCTTAAACCGGAGATCAAACACAGCGAGCCGGTCGGCATTCTGGTTCCGCACGTGTCCGAAGCCGACTGCAACCTCTGTGGAAAGTGCGGAGAGATCTGTCAATACAGTGCAATTGTGTGCGTGGGCAAGAAGGTCCTGGTCTACCCGGAACTTTGTCATGCTTGCGGGGGGTGCCGGATGGTCTGTCCGACCGGTGCCATTACCGAGGTCCGTCGTGACATGGGCTTAGTGGGAACCGGCTGGGCCGACTCGATCCGCTTCGTCCACGGATGCCTGACGGTCGGGGAGGCCATGAGCCCTCCGGTAATCAAGGCGGTCAAGGCGGCCGCTCCCAAGGTGGACCTGCTCATTACCGACGCGCCGCCGGGTACCTCCTGCCCGGTGATCGAGAGTATTCGCGAGTGCGATTTCGTTTTGTTGGTGACGGAGCCGACCCCGTTCGGGCTCAATGATCTGAAACTAGCGGTAGAGATGGTACGCGTTCTGGAGCTGCCCTTTGCGGTCGTGCTCAATCGAGCAGATGTTGGCGATCGGGGCGTACACGAGTATTGCGCCGCGGAGCGTATCAAGCTGCTGGCGGAGATTCCGGACGACCGTAGGATTGCGGAAGCGTATTCGAGGGGCGAGATGATCTGTGAGGCTCTTCCGGAATATCGCTCGGTTTTCAAAGAGCTGTTGAGGGATCTTACCTCATGAAGGAAATGGTCGTAATCAGCGGCAAGGGTGGAACCGGGAAGACGTCCCTCGTGGCTTCGTTTGCCGACCTGGCCGGCAGGTGCGTGGTGGCTGACGCCGATGTGGACGCGGCCGATCTTCACCTGGTTCTTAATCCGACGGTTGTTCAGCAAGAGGACTTCTCCGGGGGTTCGCGGGCGAGGGTGATTGCGGAGGATTGTACCGCCTGCGGTAAGTGTGCGGAGATCTGCCGCTTCGAAGCGATTATTGCGGAAGATTCGGTCAACGGCCAAGCGGACCGGACGTACCGGGTGGACCCCATTGCCTGTGAGGGGTGCGGGGTCTGTGCGTACTTCTGCCCGGCCGAGGCCATCGATTTTTCGCCGGTTGTGAATGGACAGTTGTTTGTTTCCGAGACTCGTTGCGGTCCGATGGTCCACGCCAAGCTCGGCATTGCCGAAGAGAACTCCGGGAAGCTGGTCAGCCTGGTACGCCAGCGCGCCAAGGCGATTGCCCAAGAGCAGGGTTTGGACTTAGTGCTGATCGACGGATCGCCGGGTATCGGATGTCCGGTAATAGCGTCGATTACCGGGGCGGATCAAGTGCTGGTGGTGACCGAGCCGACGCTGAGCGGTCTTCACGACCTGCAACGAGTTGCGGATCTGACCACGCACTTCGATATAGAGATGTACGTGTGCATTAACAAGTGGGATCTTAATGAAGGGCTTGCGTCTGAGATAGAAGAGCAAACCCATCGGCGCGGTGGTCATGTCGCCGGGAGGGTGCGCTATGATCGAGCGGTTACCGAGGCGCAAGTGCATGCCCAGACTATCACGGAACGCGAATGCGGGGCCGCTAACGATATTCGCAGACTGTGGGCGCGGTTGAGAGACGTCGGGGATTTCGATAGCATCCGGGTCTGAGGGTCCGCTGTGCGGACCATTTGGTTTTGTGCGTTGCCGCTGTGGTCCGCGGAGCGGACCCTATTTTGAGGGATGAACCGAGGAATCCAGGGTATTGTGCAGGATTGGCCTCGGATACGCTGAATACGACTTGTGAGGATTATATGAATAACGGTCAGCCGGAAAACCGAAACGAAACCGCCTCGACCGGGGCGTGCGGAAGCTGCACCGGCGGCTCCTGCGCAACACCGCCGCGACGTCCCGAAGAATCGGACAAGGACTTCATCGAAAGACAAGAGCTCGAGCGGAGGCTGAGCCTGATTCAGCACCGGATTCTTGTCCTGTCGGGCAAGGGCGGGGTCGGCAAGAGCACCGTGGCCGTGAATCTGGCGGCCGCGCTGGCCCGGGCGGGTAAGAAGGTCGGCCTGTTGGATATCGACGTACACGGCCCGAGCGTTCCGGGGCTGCTGGGTCTGCAGGACCGCCAGATCATGGGATCCGAGGAGGGGATGGTTCCGGTCAGGCTGAACGACAACCTCGCCGTTATGTCTATTGGGTTCATGGTGGGAGACGAGAGCACGGCCGTGGTTTGGCGCGGCCCGATGAAACACGGCGTCATTCGCCAGTTTCTGAAAGACGTGGCTTGGGGTGCGTTGGACTATCTTGTCGTGGACTCGCCGCCCGGTACCGGTGACGAGCCGATGTCAATAGCCCAACTGGTTGGTTCGCCGGCCGGGGCCGTGATTGTGACGACCCCGCAGAAGGTGGCCGTAACAGATGTGCGGCGTTGTGTGTCCTTCTGCGGCATGCTGTCATTGCCGGTCATTGGGATCGTGGAGAACATGAGCGGTTATGCCTGCCCGAAGTGCGGGGAGCGGATCGATCTGTTCAAATCCGGCGGCGGGAAGGCCCTGGCCGAGGAAACGCAAGTGCCGTTTCTGGGAAGCGTGCCGATTGATCCGGACATTGTGATTGCCGGCGACACCGGCCGTCCGTTCGTCGATGAGCCCGAGAAGACCGCTGCAGGGCGGGCTTTCGGCGGTATCGTGCAGGCCGTTCTGGCTTTGCAGGAATCAGGCCGTCCGGATACCGAGAAAGCGAAGGAGCATAGGGAGAACCAAGGTATGAAGATTGCCATTCCCGTGGCGAACGGGCGACTGAGTATGCACTTCGGTCATTGCGAGGAGTTTGCCATAGTCGAGGTCGATGAAGAGGCCAAAACTATCGTCGGCACCCAGATGCACAAACCTCCCGCCCATGAGCCGGGTGTTCTTCCGGCGTGGCTCCATGAGATGGGGGCGAACGTGATCATCGCCGGCGGTATGGGGCAGCGCGCCCAGCAGCTTTTTGCCCAGAACGACATCTCCGTTGTGGTAGGCGCCGCGTCAGAGCCGCCGGATCAGCTTGCTGCGGCATACCTGGAGGGGACGCTTCAATCCGGGGAGAACATCTGTGATCACTGAGCCGCTTCAGGCGGAGCTGCGTGAGACCCGGGCGACGGCCCATTCGACCTGTGTGGTCTGCGGCGCGGCGAACCGCCGGAGCTTGGGCCTGAAGTTCGTGGCCGGTGAGGACGGCGTCGTACACGCGTCCTTCGGGTGCGATAAGGCGTTCGAGGGATACGCCGGGATGTTGCACGGTGGCATAATCGCGTCACTGTTGGACGGCGCGATGACCAACTGCATGTTCGCAAAGGGCGTCCCGGCCATAACGGCGGAGCTCAATGTGCGGTTCAGGCATCCCGTTGTGGTGAACGAGCCGGCGACCGTACGCGCGTGGGTCGATCGGTCCTCACCGCCTTTGTACGTGCTGAAATCCGAGATCGTTCAGGGCGGGCAATTGAAGGCGGTCGGCGTGGGTAAGTTCATAAAACAGCCGGGTTGAAAAAGGCGCCGACAGTTCGTCCCAACCGGGGCAACGCGTGTTAGGCCAGCGTTTGGATCTCCTGACAGGCCGGCGCGAACCGCACCCACGGGCTCACGCCCTCGTTGTTCTACACATCATTCGACGTATTCACCAACTGCAACCGTTCCATCTTCGATCTCGATTCTCCAGCCCGAAGGGCTCAGATGAAGTAGCCGGGGGCAAGGCCGCCATCGGCGGACGTCGCCCCCGGTGGTGCCGACAGATCCAGCCTGACCCCGGTAGGGGGCAAATAGGGTCGGCAGATGTGCGATGCGCCACCGCCGCGGGTATGGGGCGCCCGCGCGGGGGCTTCGCTAATCTCTACGAGGTCGCGGGTGCTGGCGCGGGCTTTTGTCGGCGCGATCCTCTGCTCGGCGATCTTTCTGTACGTGGGCGGCGTGGGCGTGAAGGACGCCCGGGGGCCATACGGCGCGGCGCCGGGGTCGGATCGTTGTCTACCGGCGGATCGCCTACGCACTGCAGGGGCTCGCAGATCAGTCGTTCGATTGCCCGGAGGTCCTGGCGCTGGTCTGCGGTGCAGAAGGACACCGCGGTGCCGGTGGCCCCGGCCCGCCCGGTTCGGCCGATGCGATGCACGTAAGTCTCCGGCTCAGGCGTCAGGTCGAAGTTGAAGACGTGGGAGATGTCCTCGACGTCCAAGCCGCGAGCGGCAATGTCGGTCGCGACGAGCACGGGCGTCTTGGCTGATCGGAACTCCGCCAACGCGCGAGTCCGCGCGTTTTGGCTCTTGTTGCCGTGCAGCGCCGCGGCGGGCACGCCGGCCTTGCCGAGCCTCCGAGCCACGTTGTCCGCCCCGTGCTTGGTGCGCGTGAAGACCAGGGCTCGCGTATAAGGGGTCTCGATCAGCAGTTGCACCAGGCATGCTGCCTTTCCTGCTTTCTCCACGTGATGGACCCAGTGTTCGACCAGCGGTGCGGGCGATGACACGCGGTCCACCTGTACGGGGACCGGCTTGTTAAGGATGTCGCCCGCGAGTTTGCGGATCGGGGGCGGCATAGTCGCCGAGAACAGCAGCGTCTGCCGCCGGCGAGGTACCTCGGCGAGAATCCGGCGGATGTCGGGCATGAAGCCCATATCGAGCATGCGGTCGGCCTCATCCAGTACCAGAATCTCGATCCCGGCGACGCTGACCAGACCTTGACCCATAAGGTCAAGCAGACGTCCGGGAGTGGCAATCAGAACATCCACCCCCGCGCGCAACGCGCGGACTTGCGGACCCTGTTTCACTCCGCCGTGCACTACGGTTTGTCGTACACCGGTATGTCGACCGTACGTACGGAAACTCTCATGGATCTGCTGCGCCAGCTCGCGAGTCGGGCACAACACCAAGGCTCGGATCCGGCCGACCGGGGTTCTCGCCCCCTCCGAACGTCTGCTCAGCCGGTGGAGGATGGGTAACGCAAACGCGGCCGTCTTACCGGTGCCCGTTTGGGCGCAGCCGAGCACATCGTGACCGGAAAGGACCAGCGGAATGGCCTGGGCCTGGATAGGTGTAGGATGAACGTAATGTGCCGAGCGTACGGCACGCAGGAGCGGCTCAGCGAGCCGCAGATCTTCAAATCTCATTCTGTAATACTCTAAAAAACCCCAAGCGAAGATGTGTCGGACGCGCGCCGCGTCTACCAAAGCCATCGGTGCCTGGTCATGCTCCAATGGCAGTTACTCCACGGGCAGTATCTAAACTATATACGCTGGCGGGCGCCGCGTCAATCTGGCAGGGGACCGAGAAGAACGTCTACCATGACCGCTCTAGGTGGCAGAATCGGCCACGATACACCTGGGACGGCGGTTTTGACGCGGTGAATTGACCGTCTCCGAGGCTTCGCATTTCCTCAATAAAACCCGGAATTCCGCAAAAATACTCGTTTTTCTGGGTTCTTGGGCCGTGACCGGCTCCGGAGAACGCTCAACCGTCCGGCAGCATCGGCCGGCTCCGCAAGGCGCTATCTGCGTTTCGATAGGAAACCGAACCACACGACAACGGCCAGGGCCACGAGCAAGATGACTGCAACCAACAAGTCGGATATCTGGGCAATGATCATTCAATCTCCCTCATGCTGTTCGGCGGTTGGTGTCAGATAATTCCGAGGTTTCCGGTGCGGAACGACCCGGCGATGGCATTGGGTATTTCGGCTTCGGCGAGCACGACCCTGGCGCGGTTCTCTTCGACCTTGGCCCTGTTCTCGGCGGTTTGGGCGACCGCCATGGCCCGGCGTTTCTCTGCTTCTGCCTGGAAGCGGCGGGTGTCGGCTTGGGCCTGATCGACCTGTAGCTTGGCGCCGATATTCTCGCCGACGTCCAGGTCGGCAATATCGATCGACAGTATCTCGTATGCGGTTCCGGAATCGAGGCCCTTCTGCAGGACGGCCTTGCTGATCTGATTGGGATTCTCGAGCACGGCCTTGTATGTCTGGGAAGATCCTATTGCGCTGACGATGCCTTCGCCTACGCGGGCAATAATGGTTTGTTCGGTGGCACCGCCGATTAGCTGCCGGATGTTGGTGCGGACGGTGATGCGGGCTTTGGCTTTGAGCTGGATTCCGTCCCTCGCCACGGCGTCGACGGACGATCTCCCCTGCTCCAGGTCGGGTATATCGATGACTTTGGGATTCACGCTGGTGTTAATAGCGTCAGTGAGGTCCCGCCCGGCCAGATCGATGGCACACGCCTCGTTCCAATCCAAGGCCAGAGCCGCTCGGTTGGCGGCAATCATGGCGCGGGTAACTTTGTCGACGCGGCCACCGGCGAGGAAGTGGCTTTCCAGGTCGTTAACCGTCGTGTCGTGGATTCCGGCTTTGACGAGCTGGATCCTGGCAAACACGATGGCGCTCATGTTGACCTTGCGTAGGCGCATACCGATCAGGTCGGTCATCCTCACCTCGGCGTTGCTCATGAAGGCCTGGAGCCACAACCGGAAGAATTGCGCGGCGACGAGGAGAATGAAGAAGCCGATTACGCCGACAAAGCAGGCGATAATCCACCAACCGGACCATCCCGGTGCCTGGGCCAGGGCCATTGCGTCAAGCAGACTCATGTTATTCATTGTCATGTTCCACGGATCGCTAGCCGGGAATCCGGAGGTGAATTGGACAACTGTGGCACCGGCCCGCTGCCGACCGCCGGCTCCAACTCGCCGCGCGCTTTCACCGGCAACGCGTGGTCGGCAGGCGCGCCGGAAGCACCACGCATGGGGATGCGGCTGGTGGGCAAGGTCGTTCTGCGCCGGATGTTCCCCCAGCGGAGGCGCACCGCCCAGCCAAAAGTCCGACGAATCGTACGCATCAGCCCCCACATGCCGAGCCACTGGCAGATTGCGTCAGCCAGATAGAGTTTGCTCTTCGGCCGAACCAGCGCCAGCAAGAAACGCACCGGGTTATAGAAATACATGTAGGCGACCAGGATGTTGAGCTGTTTCCGCCAGGGTTTTCGGTGATGCGAGGCCACGACGTAGCTTCCGCTGAACATGTGCTCTTCGACCCGCCGCGCTCCCGCGCTCTCAAAGACCATTCCGGAAGTGTACGCTTCACCGTACAGCTTCGAGCCGGTTGCCGGCGTTAGCATCAGGGCTTGCATGCTGACCGCACCGGCCTTACGCAATAGCCTGACCTGGTTGAGCAGGCCGGAGGGTTCCGGGCCGCGGCTGAGTAGAGGCTGTTCGTCGTGGTGCATCAGCATGGGCATCGGACAGATGCCATGCTTATGCAGCAAACGAAAGGTCTCGGTTGTCCTGTCGGCGCCCTGGCCCTTCTTCACCAACGTGCCGGTCAAATCCTCGACTCCGAGCCACAACGCCCGCACTCCGGCCTTGCGCACGGTCGACAAATGGTCCTTGAGCTGCAGAGCATCATGTACCGTCACCTCAGTTCCCCATCGAAGACACTTGCGAAGGGGCTTACCGCTGATTTTGGTTTGGGCGAGGGTCTCGACGATATCGAGTGTCCGGCTCTTGTCGTTGAAGAAGTTGTCGTCGGCGCCGAAGAAACGGCGAATGCCATACGCCTTGTGCAATCTGGCAAACTCGTCGGCGATGCGCGCCCCGCTCTTGGCGCGGTGCCGGCGCTGGTTATACGCGGGAATCGGGCAATAGGGGCACGTGAATCGGCACCCAAGCGTCAGCACCAGAGAGCTGATCGGACTGTACCGGCCGACCCGGTCGGGCGGCAGAGCGTGTCTCGCCAACGTAGCCCTCGCGCTGGGCGGTTCGAGCAACTCGTATCCCAGCACGGGATGCGGGAGTTCATCGAGATCGCCGAGCAGACGCTGAACGCCTGTGTCGATAAGTTCCTCGGCCGCACCGGCGCCGTCGGTTCGCGCATATACCAAGCCGGGAACGTCGTCGAGAATGCCGTCGTGGCACGCCCGCATGAAGGTTTTACGAAGTGGCTCGTCTCTTCCTCGAACCGAGAGCAGAACCTCCAGCAGGCTCAACAGGACGTATTCCTCGCCGGTAACCGCCACATCCGCGGTCCACGGATCACCTGGGTCCACGTTGAAGACGCCCCAGGGCTCGTAGATGCTCTTTGGCCCCCCGGCAATTATCAGCGGCCGGTGTTCCTGGTCGATTCGGCAGGCGTTGCGGACCAACATATCGCTCGCGGCGGAGTGGATCTGCATGCTTGAGACCATGAACAGATCGGGAATGCGCCCGTCCAGACGCATCTGGGACGGCTGGAAGTTCCGGTTCCATTGTTGGAGCACGATGCGGGTCTTCTCGAACCCCGCGTCCACCATCGCCGAGCCGATCGCACGAACGCCGGCCGGCGCCATACGCAAGTCGGCGTGGACAAAGGGCAGCATGCGCGTTCGGTGATCGAAGGCGCACGCGATTACGCTGGTAAGGTCGTGCTGCCCGGCGAGGTTCCGCATGCGGCGGCGCAGATCGAGCAACTCGCCGGGTCTTAGCAGTTCATCGCCCGCAGCGCGAGGAGGGAGTTCCATATTCTAATCCCTGCCGTCTGCCGCGGTGCGCAACCTCAGCCGAGGGCCCGATTCTGTGCTTCTGACATCGAGGGTCATGTTCGCCATCGCCTGCGCCACCACGCCGTCCAAGAGCAGGACGCTCCGGCCGTCGTGGGTGAATTCCGTGTCCGCAGGACGGGCGCAGGACGGGCGCAGTCTCCAGCCACCTGTCCGCCGGGTGAATCTCAGAGCGACCCCGTCTGTGAGTTTCTTTCGAGCCAACTTTCGCGACAAGCAATCCAGCGCGTCTGCTGTTACGGTTAACATGGTTTACCATCCATTCGTAGTGTCGAAGCCTCCCGCCGCGCTGCACTCAGCTGTTCCTGGCGGGTGATCGTGCGTTCGATGGCCGCAAAGGCGATCTACGGAGTACCGCGCGGTGGCCGCGTGCCAGTCTCATGATTGCGCCAACGCTGATTCTCTAGCAGGCGCATTTTCCACTTTCGCCGCCCGCGTCAGATTCCGGCGCCCTGTCCTCCGCGAACGACAAGTGTGCGTCATGGTCAACGGCCTGTTGGGTGTTTCCTTCCGTGCCTCGAGCACCATCGGACGCCAACGGTGTCGGGGCACCTTCGTTGTTATCACGGCGTAGGCGTTTCAACGCGGTCCTATCTTGTTTAAGTTGGGCGCGCTCGCGCTTCTTGAACTCGCGACTACGCTTGCTACTCGAACTTCTTGGCTTTGCCATCTGACTCCTTTTTCTTCTTTAGGGTGGTCGTACTCAGTGATGCACCGACTCCGGCGATCCTCCCGTTGATTCCTCGTAGTCCCGGCGGAACGGCCCGGGCCGCTTCGACAGTAATCAGCATGACTCATCCGGCCTGTTTGGGTGTTTTGCCGCTTCGTTCTATTTCCGGCATCGTTCCATCATTCGATTCCTTTTCCGGTTCCTCGGGGCCCGGGTCACTCCCACTCCAGGTGGACGCTGGCACGGCATGGGCGAGCGAGAACACCTGCACCACCGTGCCGGTCGACGTGTCGACTTCCGTGGTTGCCTCAGACACCTCGGTTCCCGTGATTCGGCTGATCTTCCGGCATAGCGGCTCGGAGGTTGTAGCGAAGAGCTGTCGTTGAAGCTCCCGGATCTGGGCGGAACCTTCGCTGCTTTGCCCCAGGGCCGTCTCGGCTGGAGACAAGGTCCCCCGTAGCGTGACCACGAGCGTGTCCTCGCTCAAGACCACGGTGACCGAGCTGGGAAGTCGCCCCCTCGTTTTCTGCTCGAAGACCCTGACGGCCTGGGCGATTCGCCGGGCCTTGCTCGAATCGGACTTGTCCATCGGGTCAACCCCTGTAGGTCGCAGCGGTTCCGCATCGCGCCAAAACAAAAAAGCCGACGCGGCCAAACACCCGCAGATGTTCAGCAACGTCGGCTTACTCTTCAACGAGCCCCCCGACATCGTCGGGTTGCCCTTCACCAAGTCATCCGAGAACAGCGGTCGGACCCGCCGCGTCGCGCGCCGCGGCTCCACTCGCTACCGTTATTGTACGTCACCGGAAGGACAATGGTAGCCAGATTCACAAAAACCGAGTAGATTAATAGTTCAATGTTCAACACGCAGAGAATTCCGGCATGCGTAGGTGTCATGCGTGGCGGATTGAGTATATCTGCCGAGCAGAGCTCGGACCGCCAGTGAAACACGCTTGAGGTTCCGATGAAGACACAAGGAGAGATTGAGGCTGCCATCTGCGAGGGGGTTAGGCGTTTCGAACAAGAGTTCATGGGACGCGGACCCAAGGCGATCCACTCGCACTTGATTGGTGACCTGATCGTGATTCGCCTCCACGGCGTTCTGACTGCGGCCGAACAGCAGTTGGTTCAGTCTCTTCCGACCGAAAAGGGCAGGGGCCTGCTCAAACAGGTCAGGATCCAACTAATCGAAACGGCCCGTCCGGTCCTGGAATCGATGGTCTTGGAGGTTACGGGCGCGAAGGTTGTGAGCCTTCACCACGACATCAGCACCGCTACCGGAGAGGAGATCGTGGTCTTCACCTTGGCCCAGTCGCCCCTCGTTCGCGAGAAGGGGAACCGGTAACGGCCACCTGTGGCCAAGCAGGGCATTGCCGCACACCGGCGGATGGCGACCAGATTGCCGGGGGCGCGGGGGCGTCCCGCGGAGCGGTGGATTCACTCTTGCATGCCCCGGCCGGCGCCAAACGCGCTTCGCAGACCAGGCTCACCGAAGCAGCCGCGCAGCGCCACCATAGGTTCGGGTGGTACCCTCCCAGGTTATGGGTCAAACGCAGGGCGAGCTATGGTCCGCCTCAATCCGAACGACGGTACGCCATTTGCCAGAGGTCGGCCGTGTGGCGTACCGCGACGTCTTCAGTCTCGCTAGCTTGTTGCGGCACCCCGTTATGTTGTGCAGTAACGGTGTTCGGTGAAGTGCGCAGTGCCGGATGGAGTTCGCCACGGTTGCGAGGCAAGGCGGCTTGACCCCGGTGTTTCACGGGCCACAATTGCTCGTTTATTCTCGACATAGAAGCCCTGATTAAAGGAGCGCGCTAGTGACGAAACGAGTCCTAATCATCGATGACGAGCCCGAAATCCGCAGGAACCTGACGGTGGGACTCGCGCAGGAGGGGTTCACCTGCACCGCTTGCCCGGACGGGATCTCGGCAATCCACGAGCTGCACAGCTCGCGCGAGAAGGGGGTCGGGTACGACTATCTGATTACCGATATTTTCATGCCCGACATTGACGGGCTGAAGATCCTCAAGGTTATCAAGAGCGAGTTCCCGCAGCTTCCCGTGCTGGTGATTACCGGGTTCGGAAACGAGCTTCTCGAGCAGACGGCTCTGGCCGAGCAGAACACCGGCTTTCTGGACAAGCCGTTCGAGATGCCCGAACTCGTGGAGGCCCTGGAGAAGCTGGCGCCCTCGGGGACGACTGCAGATGCTCCGGTTATGGAAGGCGCCGCGGAAGCGGGCAAGATCCGCGAGTCGGTCAGCTCGTACATCACTCTCCGGGTCACGGACACCGCGAAGGACATGGAAGCGTATCGGACGCTTTACGACATGGAGGGCATCACCTCGTGTGATGCGGTCAACGGTGATGTTGACATCATTCTGCTGGCCGGTGCGGAGTCGGTAGAGGCTCTCCAGAAGGTCTACGACAAGGTTCGGGCGGTGGACGGCGTCGAGATTGTGTCCTTGTCGGCCGTTGAGCGTCCGAAGCTCGACCGCGACGTTGAACAGTTCATCGATGTTTATAAGAAGGTTGTGAAAGAGAAGGCTCAGAGCAACCTCCCGCGGATTCGCGGTACGAAGAGCTATGTGATCGTGGATATCGATCGAAACTCGATTCAGCAGGTATTCACGACGCTCTTCTTCCTGGACGAGATTTTCTTCTGCGACGTGGTGGACGACGGGACGAAGCTCATCGGGATCATTTCCGAGAGCGGCGCCTTCGGCAAGACGCCCAAGATCGTCGAGAAACTGTCCTTGATAGACGGGGTGCTCCGCGTCAAGGACGCCAAGATAATCAACCTGTTGGATACGTAGGATTGCGGTCCGAAGATCGTGGCTTGCGGGGAATGCGGTCGCTTCGTCGTTACGAGTTCAGCCGGTCGGGTTTTCTGTCGGCTGAAGCGGGCTGTATGGGGGAATGGTGACTACTATGAAGGAAGCCGATTTTGCCTACCGTCTCTGGCGCCATGACGGCGCTCCCGGAGAGCTGATTCCGCTTTTGCAATCGGCGCAAGAGCATTTCGGCTACATCCCCCGGCGCGCTATCAAGTACATCTCGGGGGTAACGAACACTCCCGAGTCGACGATCTACGGCGTCGTCACCTTCTACAGCCAGTTTCGCCTGCAACCGATGGGCAAGTATCAACTCCGGCTCTGTTGCGGGACGGCCTGCCATGTGGCTAACGCGCCCATGCTCCTCGACACGTTGCGCGACGAACTCGGTGTCGAAGAGAACGGAACCACCGAGGACGGCCTGTTCACGCTCTTTACGGTGGCTTGTCTGGGCTGCTGTTCCCTCGCCCCGGCCATGATGATAAACGACGAGACCTACGGCAAGCTGACGCCGGCGGAAGTCCGGAAGATCATCCGTAAGATCCGCCGCGAAGAGAACAAGAAGGCCACGAAAGAAGGAACCGCCGCCTAGAGAGTCATACGCAGCGGCGTCTTTGCGTTTCTGCGGGTGTCAAAAGGGGCTCGAGCTTGATTTGCCCCTCGGGGGGAGCATTCTGGAGAGTCACCCGTGGCCAAGCGGAGTATTGTGCCGACGAAGTTGACCGGATGTTGTCGATCAACGGTCTCACGACGGGCGCTTCTCTTTGGTTCTGTAGCAGAACCACGGACAGAGTAAGCCGCCGTTGTCGAGCCGGGGCCTCGTCGGTTGCAGCGGAAGGCCACACCGAGCCTTCAATAGAACGGAGAAACCAATGGCGAAGATATTGGTCGGCATGAGCACCTGCGGTCTTTCCGCCGGAGCGCGTGACACGTACGCGGAGTTCCAGAAGCTTCTTGCGGACGATGCTGCCCACGAGTTGACGTTCACCGGGTGCATAGGAATGTGCTACCGCGAGCCGCTGGCCGAGGTGCGGGAAGACGGCAGACGGACAATCTACGGTGATGTCGATCGAGCCCGGGCGCGAGAGATCGTCGATCAGCACGTCAAAGCCGGCAAGGTTATTGAGGACTACGTGGTCTACACCGAGGAGGACTCGGGTGCGAAGGGCGGAGCGGAAGAGGCATTCCTGGCCCAGCAAAGCCGCATCGTGCTGCGCAACTGCGGGGTAATCAACCCGGAGTCGCTGGACGAATATATTGCATCGGGCGGCTACCAGGCCATCCGCAAAGCCCTTACGTCAATGACTCCCGAGCAGATTATCGAGGAGGTCAAGGAGTCCGGGCTGCGGGGTCGCGGGGGGGCGGGTTTCCCGACCGGCATCAAATGGTCCTTCGCGGCCGGCAACAAGGCTGACCGTAAATACGTGGTCTGTAACGCCGACGAGGGTGACCCGGGGGCGTTCATGGATCGGTCCGTTCTGGAAGGTGATCCGCACGCGGTTATCGAGGGGATGCTGATCTGCGGCAGGGCCATCGGGGCGAATTTCGGTTACATCTACTGCCGAGCTGAGTATCCCCTGGCGATTAAGAGGCTGCAGATAGCAATAGAGGCTATCCGCGAGAAGGGCTATTTGGGCAAGAACATCCTCGGCACTGGTTTCGATTTCGAGATCACAATCAAGCAAGGTGCCGGAGCCTTCGTCTGTGGCGAAGAGACTGCTCTTTTCGCCTCTATTGAAGGCGAACGCGGTATGCCGCGGATCAGGCCGCCCTTCCCGGCGGAAAAAGGGGTCTGGGGTAAGCCGACCAATAACAACAACGTCGAGACCTATGCGAATATCCCGTGGATTATCGTCAACGGGGCTGCCGCGTACCGTAAGTACGGAACGGAGAAGTCGCCCGGCACGAAGGTGTTCGCCCTGGCCGGCAAGGTCGCCAACGGTGGTCTGGCCGAGGTGCCGATGGGGACTTCGATCGAGGAACTGGTGTTCCGGATTGGCGGGGGGATCAAGGGCGGGCGGAAGTTCAAGGCCGTGCAGATGGGCGGGCCGTCCGGCGGGTGCATCCCCGAGCATCTCAAGGAGACCCCGGTCGACTTCGAGCATATTCCCCAGACCGGGGCCATTATGGGCTCCGGCGGAATGGTGGTTCTGGACGACAGCACGTGCATGGTGGACATCGCCCGCTTCTTCCTTGATTTCACCCAGAAGGAATCTTGCGGAAAGTGTACGTTCTGCCGGATCGGTACCAAGAGAATGTTGGAGACGCTCGAGCGGATTACCAGCGGCGAGGGTCGGCCGGAGGATATCGAGAATCTGCAGCACGTTGCTCACCAGATCAAGCAGGCGACCTTGTGCGGACTGGGCCAGACCGCGCCGAACCCGGTACTGACGACCATAAACTACTATCGGGATGAGTATGAGTCCCACATAAACGACCGGAAGTGTCCGGCCGGCAACTGTGCCGCGCTTGTCTCTTTCAATATCGACCCGGAGAAATGCACGGGCTGCACGCTCTGTGCGAAGGCCTGCCCGGTGGGTGCTATTACCGGGGAACGGAAGCAGGTGCACGTCATTGATGACGACAAGTGCGTCAAGTGCGGAAAGTGCATTACCTCGTGTAACTTCGATGCCGTCTTTAAGGCTTAGGACCCGAAGATGAATACCGTAGCAATAGAAGTAAACGGAAAGTCGGTTAAGGCAAGACCGGGCCAGACGATCCTCGAAGTAGTCGAAGAACAGAAGTTGGATGATATTCCAACGCTGTGCCATTCGCCGGAGCTCAAGCCGTACGGTTCGTGCTTTGTGTGCGTGGTGGAAGTGGAAGGCCGGCCGACGCTAGTGCCATCGTGCGCTACCAAGATAGCCGAAGGAATGAAGATCAAGACCAATACGCCCCGTGTGCGCGAGTCGCGCAAGACGGCGTTCGAGTTCCTGCTATCCAACCACTATGCCGATTGCGTGTCACCGTGCAATCAGGGGTGCCCGGCCGGGGTCGATGCTCAGGGTTACATTGCCTTGGCGGCGATGGGTGAACACCGCAAGGCTGTGGATTTGGTTCGCCGGGCCAACCCTCTGCCGGCCGTGTGCGGGCGAATCTGCGTGCGCAAGTGCGAGGTGGTCTGTCGGCGACAGGATGTTGAAGAACCGGTGGCGATCAACCACATCAAGCGCTTCATTACCGACATGCCGGACGCCTACACCGGGACTCCCGAACGTGAAGAGCCGAAGGGCAAGACCGTCGGCATCGTCGGCGCCGGACCGGCGGGGCTGACGGCCGGCTGGTTCCTGGGGCTGAAGGGCTACGACGCGGTTGTGTATGAGAACATGCCGGCGGCCGGCGGGATGCTTCGTTACGGTATTCCGGAGTACCGATTGCCCAAGGCCGACCTCGATCGCGAGATCGAGTACATCACCCGGGCCGGGGTCGAGATCAAATGCGGGACGAACATTGCCAAGGAAGCTACGGTTGACGAGCTAATGAAAAGGCACGCGGCCGTGTTCCTCTCGCCGGGGGCTTGGGGCGGCAAGGCGATGCGCGTCGAGGGTGAGTTCGATACGGAGGGGGTAGTCTCCGGGGTCGAGTATCTGATCGAGAAGGCCCAGAAGCCGGAGCCGGTGTCCGGAACGGTCGTGGTGGTCGGTGGTGGCAACACGGCCATGGACGCGGCGCGGACCTCGTGGCGTCTGGGAGCGTATAAGGTCATCATCGTCTATCGCCGAACCAAGGCGGAGATGCCGGCGGATGAGCTGGAGATCGAAGACTGCCTGAAAGAGGGCATCGAGATTATGGAGCTGGTCGCTCCGGTGGGGGTCGTTCGGGACGGGAAGAAGCTGAAAGCGCTGCGGTGTATACGGATGCAGCTCGGCGAGCCGGATTCGTCCGGACGACGTCGTCCGGTGCCCAAAGAGGGAAGTGAATTCGACCTGCCTTGTGACCTTGCCATCTCCGCCATCGGGCAAACGCCTCTGGTTGAGGGCATGCTCGAAGGGATGAAGAGCCCGCCGGAGGTGTCGCGGTGGTCGACTCTCGATGTCGATACCGAGACGATGAAGACGAAAGTCGAAGGCCTGTTCGCGGGCGGTGACGCGGCCGACGACGGCCCGACCGTGGTGATCGACGCCATTCGCGACGGACAGCGCGCCGCCAAGGCTATCCACGCCTACCTTTCCGGTGAAGAGCCGCCTAAGAAGCCCTTTGTGGTGAATAAAGAGTTTTGGGCGAAGCCGGGTAAGCAGGAGCTTGGCGAGATTAAGCAAAGCCCGCGCCGGCACATGCACGAGATCCCCGTCGAGGAGCGGGCCGGTAGCTTCCGGGAAGTAGCCACCGGGTTTGAACATGAAGATACCATGCACGAGGCCGAAAGGTGCCTCTCGTGCGGGTGCGTTGCTTACGACTGGTGCAAGCTCCGCCGCTACGCGGAGCAGTACGACGTCGATATGGAGAAGTACAAGGGGTACGTCCGCAAGCACAAGGTAGATGACCGGCATCCATACCTGGTCTACGACCCCAACAAGTGTGTTCTTTGCGCGCGGTGTATCCGCACGTGCGAGCGGGTCCTTCCGGTGGGAGCCCTCGGGCTGGTCAATCGCGGTTTCCAGGCGGAAGCGCGGCCGGCCATGGAGGACGCGCTCATCGACACGAGCTGCATCGCGTGCGGCAACTGCGTTGATGCCTGTCCGACCGGGGCACTTACGGTGAAGTTCCCCTTCCCCGGCCGGGCGTGCCTGGCCTTCGAAGAGACTGCGACCCGCTGTGCCCTCTGTTCGGTTGGCTGCGAGATCAAGGTCAAGAACTTCGGCGAAGACCGTTACTTCATCGAGCCTTCCGGCAAGCCGGGGGCGTACCTCTGCTTCCAGGGGCGGTTTGTGAACGATTTATTCATCAACCGCAAGCGCCTGTTGAAGCCGATGGCTCGAGAGGGACTGACCCACGCCGAGACTACTTACCGCGATGCGTACGAGAAGGCGGTGGAGGGTCTCAAGAACGCCGCTGCGGAATACGGACCGGCGGCGGTGGCGGTGCTGGTCTCGCCGGAGCTGTCCAACGAGGAGATGTACCTGGCCTCGCGCATCGCCCGGGAGGGATTGGGCACGAACAACATCGCTTCGCTTTCGCTGATGGCCTCGGGGATGCCTTCCGGTGCCATGGATCAGTCACTCGGGTTCACGGCTTCTACGGCCGGGGTGGAGGCGTTGCGGGATTGCGACCTGATATTCTGCAACAACACCGGCACGCAGGCGGATCAGCTTGTTTTGAGCGTGGAGATTCAAGAGGCCGCCAAGGCCGGGGCCAAGCTCGTTCTTTCGAAGTCTTCCGAGGATCCGCTTGACGTAATGGCCGATCTGAAGCTTGACCCGATTCGCGGGCGAGGTACCGCGCTGATTAACGGTATTATCCAATTGCTTATCGAAGAGGGTTTCCTTGATCGGGGCAGGATCGAGACTATCCCGGGCGGTGAGGTCTTCCTTGAGGATACGCACGATTATTCGCTGGCGGTGACGGCCGCGCAGTCGGGGGTTATCGAAGACCGGATTCGCCAAGCCGCTGAGCTAATCAAGGCTGCCAAGAAGGTCGTGTTCGTTCATTCTCCCGATCGACCGCGAGACCATGCGCCGGGCGATCTTCATGCGATGGCCAACCTTGCTCTGCTGCTGCGTTCGGCCGCGGGGATCGAGGCCGAGTTGGTTTTGGCTTATCAGGCCGGCAACGCGGCCGGAGTTGAAGTCTGCGGGGCGGATCCGGCGTTTATGCCGGGAAGAAAGCCGGTCACGGGCATTCCGGGGACTCGCAACCGGAGTGAGCTGCTGGCCGCCTTCTCCAGCGGGGCTATCAAGGCCGCTCTCGTTATCGGCGAAGATCCGATCCGCCACGATCGGACGGCGGCGTTGTTCAACTCCGTGGAGTTTCTTGCCGCGTGTGATTGGGCGGAGACGGAGACCACGCTGTTCGCGAATGTGGCGATTCCTTTGACGACGTATTTGGAGAGCGAGGGGACGCGCGTCAGCTTCCAGGGTGAGGTGATCGAGTTCAACGCGGCCGTTGGGGCGCCCAACGGGATCAAGACTTGGCACGTGCTTAAGAACCTCGCCGACCATCTTGGGGTAAAGGTCCCCGGAGTGTTCTCATCGATTTCCGCGAACCTTGCCAAGACCGTGAGGGCGAACCTGGCCGACCGCCTGCCGTTCTATTGGAATACCGGGCAGGCCCGGGCGTGGGACGGCAAGGGCGAGCTTACGGTGGCGGACGTTGCGACCGTTTCGTTCCCCGGGGCACCGGCCCTTACTCCGTGTGCCCAGCACAAGAACGAGGTCCAGGAGATCGGTTTGAAGCACTACCGCGTGGGCTCAAAGGGAGTGCCGGCGGCGGGGTAACGGTTCAGAACGATCGGCGGGGCGGGGCCGCGCTTGCCCTACGGGGGGTGGTATGGATCAACTTGTTGACCCGTGGAGCAAACGCGGTCCGCGGGGGTGAACGCTCCCCGCTTGTTGATCACGGTCACAGCAAAGACTAACCTTGACGGGGTTGGGGTGTTGTTCAACCCGTTTCGGGGTTGGTCTGAGAAGGGGGTTTGTGACGCAGGGTGGCAGTGAAGCGGCTGCGGCGCGTCGTTTACCCTGGGCTTTGTTGTGAAACGCCTACCTTCCTGACATATGTCCACCCGGGTACCTTGGTAACGGACTTCGGGACTTGGGAGGACTACGCATGGGGCTGCGGAACAAGAAGAAGGAGAGGCTTGAGCGTCTTGACTCGAAGACACTGGATGCCAAGTTTTTGCACGAAATCAAGCACGGACTCCATTGTTCGCCATTCGAGGCCGAGGCGGTTCTCGATGTGGTCAAGGAAGTTTACTTCCCGTACCTCGATGAACACGCCGGCAAGGCCCCACCTGGCAAGATTGGCTTGGTCGTCGTCGACGCCGACGAGCCTGCCGGGAAACCCGTCTGCGAATGCCAGAAGCAGAACGTGTGCCTGACAATCCACCGAGGTGCAGAGGATGATCGACTTCTGGAGGAGGAGGGGCCGGTCGGCTTTCGACAAGCCCGCATCCCACCGCTTTGCCAAGAAGCCCTGAGTCAAGGTGGGCTGCTCACGCGCGAAGATCTGGCCTACCGGATGTTCTTTGTTACGCCACGAACCATTACGCGCGATTTGAACGCTCTCCGGAGTGCGTATCCCGGGGTGCTTATTCCTCTGCGAGGAATCGTACACGATCTTGGTCCCGTGTTGACTCATCGCAGCCAAATCGTGCGTTTGGCTCTGGAGGGAAAGACGACCTCACAGATCTGCACCATGCTTCGCCATTCACCGGCGGCTGTAGCGAACTACGTCTCGACATTCACCCGTTGTGCGCAGTTGGCAAAGAAAGGTATGCAGGTCGGGCAAATCGCCTTCCTTCTGCGGAGAGGCAAGCGGTTGGTACAACAGTACCTTGATCTCCTCGACGAATGCGCGGTCGACAAGAACATGGGCTATCACCTGGAAGAACTGATGCGCCTGGGTTGTTGTGGCGGGGGGAAAAAGGGACACGGTGAAGAGGGAAGATCCGATGGGTAAGCCGCGAGACACCAACAGCAGAAGATACAGTCCCCTGCAGGCGAAAACGCTGAGAAACGTGTTGGCTCACCGCATCGAAACGGAGTTTCCACGCATAGGCGGCCCACGGATTCGCAACCTGTGCGCAGAGATGATCCTTGAGGTCATCGGTGCCCACGTTCTCCCGAAGGAGCATATCCAACATGGTCAGATACTCTGGATGGCGATCAGCAGCGCAGATCCCCCGAGTCAGCGTCGACGGATTGAGGATACCGATCTGCTTCCGGTGGTCTTGGACGTGAGTACCTTCGAGGATATCGAGATGCGTTTGCAGAAGAAGGGACGTGGAGAGTTGCTCTTACAAAAGAGCTTGAGGTTATGCCGGCAGGCGTACGAACAAGGGGGCGTTCTGTCCAACTCTGATCTCTCGGAGTTGTTAGCAGTCAATGCGTCGGACGTCTCGCGATTGTTGGCGGCGTACGAACGCGAGACCGGTCAGATCGTCCCACGTCGCGCTACTGTCCACGATGTCGGCACAGGGCTTACGCACAAACGGATCATCTGTTTCAAACATTACGCAGAAGGCAAAGCGGCTAACGAAGTGGCTCGGGAAACGTACCACAGCCTTGAGGCTGTGGATCGTTACCTGGGCCAGTACGATCGCGTCCGCCACTGCCATCTTCAGGGGCTGACGGCAAAGGAGACAGCCCATGCTTTAGGTTGCAGCATCTTCCTGGTTCAGGAGTACCTGGAGATCGATCATGAGTTGGAGGGCCAGCATGCTTGACTCGATGGCACAGCACGTCAGACTTGTGTGTGCTGGTCGAGAGGACAGGGCTCTGCTGAGGAGCACCCCGAGCGCTCGTACCAGTGCCGGGACAGGCGCGGGAGTCTGCATGCACGGCGGGCTCTCGCTCTCCCTGGCCTGTTCTGGCTCCCAAGCGACAAACCTTGGGGGTCTGGGGGCAAAGCCCCCGGTGATCGCCACACGGTCGCGGTGGACATATGTCACTATCTTCGGCGTAAGCTGGATCCCGCGGCTCACGCCGTGGGCTAGGCAGAGCTGTCGCCCTGACGGGCTGGTTCCGCGAGCCACACGCGTGGCACATCTGCGTGCGGCTCGGACGATTACGGCCTTGATGGCAGGTCTCGTGCCTCGACCGTGCCCTACGAGTGGTGTCATCGGCTCCCCCATGTTCAGATTGTTCTACTCTGCACGAGCCTGACAGAAGCGTGGCATTAGAGAAACCCAATAGAACATGGGCCACCCGATCGACGCCACCCGGCCGGATAGGCCGCGGCTATGACTGCGAGCCTGCATCCGATTCGTTGTCGAGGCGCTTTTTAACTTTCAACAGGCGCGATGTGTGGCTTTCATCGGAAGCGGATGCCGGCCCGCGTTCGGATGGGGTGCTTGTAGTCGGGCGATGTGTCTGCGGAATACTGTATCCCGATTGCCGCGCGGGCCGGTTGGCGCGGCAATCGGGGTTTACTTGTTCGTCGCGGCGTTGCGGCTGGTCCGTTGGCGGCTTGCCGGACTCACGCGTCTGGCTATGCGATTCGCGGAGGGCGGCGAGCGTTGCCACGCTTTTGGCGGCAACCTCTCTGGCGCCGAGTCCGTCCGTCCATCCGGTGAGTTTCTGGAAAAGCTCGGCGGGTGTGACCGCAAGGCGACGCACGGCCACATCCAACAAGAACAACCCCAATGCGAACTTAACCAGCAGTTCCCAGACGGAGCGACGAATCTGCACCGGACGGATGCTCGACCGCTCGAAGACCATGTCCGGGTACTGGGCACTGAGCACCCGACCGCCCGTCTTGCGAGCGAGGCCGGCGAGCGTTGTGTCATCATGCGTCATTGTCGCGTACTCCTTCGAGAAGCTGACGACAATGCCGGTCCTGAGCGTACCCGAGTGCCGCCGGCGTCCTTCTCCCTGCGAATAGGCCATGTTGACCAGGTACGTCCCCGGGAGGTCCGCTGAGAAATCCGCCTCCAACCGCCCGGACGCCGTACGCTCGAAGTGGAGCGGTTTCGACGAATAGTCCGGCTGAATCAGGCGGCCGGTCAGCTCCAGCGACGTTTGCAGTTCCCTCGGCAGGTACTCGGCCGATACAACCACGTGGCCGACCCCGTTTTTGACCGACGATTCGACTTCGAGGTCCGACGCATTCGACGACCTCCCGGCGTACCGGACGACCTGCGTCCAGAGCTTGCTGAAGCTCGGCCACGCCACCCACTGCGGCGCCCAATGATTCCACAGGCCGCTGGTGAAGGCCACCGCTCGGCCAAGGCCCTCCTGCCAATAGGCGAGAATCGGATCGGAGCCCTCGTCGGTGGGGCGGAACAACGGAACCGATGCCGCCGGCTTGGCAGAAGCCACGACGTGGCCGCGCAGCGCCGGAATGTCCGACTGCGAGAACCCCACCATAATCCGCTCGTTGTCGCTTTCATCGAGCCGTGGCGTGAACGGTCTCTCGTATAGTCCGGACGTACTGGCTAATACCGTCTCGTGAACGAAGATCTGCGGCAGCGGCTGTGCACTTCGGGCGGTGTACATTCTGCCCTGACTCAGCGTTGCAATCCGGGCAAGAAGTGCCCGATCGGCGTCCGGCCCAACGGCAATCGTCGAAACGGTGATGCCCGCATCACAGCACTTTCCGGCGAGCGCTTCGAAATCTCCGTGAACGGACTTACCGTCCGTGAGCACGATTACGTGCTTCAGGTTAGCGTCCAGAGGGAGCAGGGCGGCATATGCCTGCTCCAGTGCCGGGAACATGTTCGTCCCGCCGCCGCCGGCAATCGTGGAGATCATGCGCGCAATCGCAGTTCGATCGGCAGCGGTGCGAATCGGAACCACGCACTCCGGCATGCTGTCGAACGCGATCACACCAATGCGATCCAGCGGACCAAGCAGTTGAACGGCTCCCATCGCTGCCTGTCGGGCCATTGCCAGCTTCTCTCCGCTCATCGATCCGGACCGGTCGATGACAATCACCATGGCCAGACTGAGCAGCTTGAGCTTGTCGCGATCGGTCTCGACCGGCAGGACTTCCTCGAGCGTAGTATGAGCGTAGCCACCGACGCTAAAGGACTGATCGCCGCCGATGACGACTAATCCACCGCCCTGATCGCGAACGAACGAGGCGATCATCTTCTGGAGGTTCTCCCCCAGCGCAAAGGCCGACACATTGCAGAGAATCAGCGTCGAGCAGTCCGCCAGAGATGCCGGATCGGCCGGCAGTCTATGGAGCGAGATCTGTTCGACCTCGATGCCGCCCTTGCGCAGCGCCTCGGCCAGGACCCGCGCGCCCTCTCGATCGCTTTGAGACGAAGAACCCGCTACGATTAGCACGCGTTCCGCCTGTCCGACGATCGTAAACGCGCTGCCCTGGTTGTTGATGGCCATGGTGTCCGCAAGCTTATCGTCCGGGCTGATGACCGCCGTGAATCGATGGACGCCGGAGGTCGGCAGTTGCACCGGAATGGCATATCGGTTTGCCCCGGCGTCAAGGTGGATTGGCAACGATGACGCTTCTGAAGACTCGTCCAGATCAACGAGTCGGTCGTTATGGTAGAGGCGCAGGTGAGCGGCCGTCGGGAGCTGCGAGCGTATGAACAGTTGAAGGTCAATGACCTCGTCGCGGTTGGCAGTTGCGGGCGCGGACAGCCGTTCCACAATGATTTCCGACTGATGTTCGTACTGGAGGGGCAGCACGTCGATTGGGATCCCAAGCGCCGCATAGGTTTGCGCGACCTCGGAGGAGACCGCGCGGTTTTCGTTGCCGTCGGAGATCAGAACCAGCCGCTTGGAAGTCTGCGCCGGGAAGAGCCCTAGACCGAGCTTTAACACGGAAGCGATGTTGGTTTCATGACGCCGGGTAGCCGGGGGAAGCCGGTCGGTGGTGAGTCCCGACTTCGGAAGCTGCCACACGGATGGCCGTCCGGCGAATCCGACGCCCGCAACGAGGTCCTTGCCCGGCCGCATTGTCTTGGTGGCGGCGTTTATGAAACCCAAGGCCTCGTTTTCCAACCAACCGGGGATACTGCCGGATGTGTCGAGGGCGAAGACTACTGTTTGGTCGTCGGTGGTACGGACCCATTGTGGGTCTGCCAGCGCGACAATAAGCACGACAACTACGAGGCACCGCAAACCAACGGCGAGCTTTCTCCTAACCGTTCCCAGAGCGGCGAGAGAGCGACGAGTGAGCAAGACAATGACCGGCAGAATCGCCACAAGAGCGAAGTAGCCGGGCTGTCCGAATTCGACAAACATTGGTAGCGGCGGCATCGTTGATCTATTATAGGCGCCGGGGGTGTGCATTGGAACGGTCAATCTGCCGGGTGGCCGGGTGCCGGGTGCCATGCCCCACGCTTGCGTGGGCATGTAGAGAGCCGATGGGTGGCCGACGCTGGCGCGGACGATAGCGCCCGCACATGGCACCTCTCGTGTGATGAGGTGAGACGCATGGAACCGAAGATACCAGACACAGCGGTTTGCCTCGGTTGCGGTTACTCCCTCAGAGGGCTGCCGGAGGAGCGATGCCCGGAATGTGGGCGTTCGTTCAGTTGGAACGATGCGACCACATACCGCGTGCAAAAGGCTGCGTCGAGCCGATGCTGGTTTGATATCGCCATCCAGGGCTCGCTGATTCTGGCGACGGTTCTGCTGTGGTTTCGCGTGCTGACGACAACACGCCCAATCTCGGGGTATGGTGTCTACGGGCGTATCGTGTCACTTGCGGCGATTTGCTTCTCGATACTGAGTCTCCGCCGTCTTGGGTATGGACCCGCCTCGCGTCGCAACCGCGCGGCTGAAGTGTGCTTACTCCTGGTTCTCTACGCCATGTGGTTTGTTCTGTATTCGCCATGGCGCTTCCGGGATGCGTTTTCGTCTTGTTTCCCATCGTTGCAGTCAGCGTGGCCAGTCACGTTCTTCACCGATGGCGCTCCGACCGGTTGGTGATAAGAGGTAGACCTGCCTCGCAGGCGGGTGGCGACCTTCAGGTCTTTCGGGTCGACACCCAGGACGATTGAGGGTCGTCGGACATTGGATGAAGTGTAACATGCGTGCGATTGCAGCGCCAGGTATGGCCAGGCAAGCGTGGGCCATGGCCCCCGGCAGGGTGCCGGGCTAACAAGGTGCGTCCCGCACAGGCTCGGTTTTGAAGGCTTCGTCTCGCTCCCGCATGCACCTATACCATTCCTCGTCACCATAGAGTTTATCTGCGCATTTGGGGCACACGCTATGACTGAACTCCGCTTCGGAGTGCTCCTTCATGTACACCTCAACCTGCTTCCAGAAACCGTCATCGTCTCGAATCTGCTTGCAGCTAGCACAGATGGGGATAATCCCCCGAAGAGTCTTGATCTCGTTGAGGGAGCGCTGTAACTCGCTGTTGGCGTTATCGAGGGCGACGTTCTGCTGGTGAAGCGCCAGGTCGCGTTCAATGAAGCCCTGCAACTTGGTCATAAGCTCCTCGTGCAGAGCCGAGTGATACGACTCGCGTTCGCTGAGTACACACAGCGTACCGAAAACCCCGCCGCCAGGAAGGGTGATCGGAAAGCCAAGGTATGAGATCATGTTCAACTTGATGTCGGGATTCCGGCTCCACTCGCGGTCCTTGAGGGCGTTGGGTACGTGCAAGCGGCTCCGCGTGTTGATCACTCGTTCGCAGTACAAACCCGACCCGGGCAAGTGCTCGCGGTCGCCGGGGTGGTAGGGATTCCCCTCTGTCTGACTGGCGACCAGGACCTCGATTTCCTCATGATCGATTCGCATTATCAAGCCGGCGGGGACGCCCAGGAGCTTCGCCATGATGTCGACGACCGATTGCCAACCCTTGATGAGCTGCTCATGCACTTCTACCACCGTATCTTGAGCGAATCCGATGTCCTCCATAATGCACCTCCTTCGCGTAGACAATGCCTTATCGGCGGGATACGGGGATCAGCCCATTGTTTCTCGACTTGACATTTGCCAGACACCAGGACCCAGAAGGCCATAATGTTGGCAGCTCCGTGCCGATCCGAGTCAGAGCGGCTCTTCTAACCCAAGCTCGTCAATCCTCTTATAAAGCGTGGTGCGGCTGATCTTGAGGAGCTTGGCGGCCTTCGTAATGTTCCAACCGGTTGCCTGCAACGCCTGCGCCGTACGTTCTCTTACCAGGTGTGCGTTAGCCCTGTGACGCCGCTTTGGCAGAAGCGATCCGGCCGGCAACGTCTCTTGCGAAGTGCCTGAAACAACTTCGGCAGGAAGATGCGGCAAGCCAATGAGCCCGCTTTGACATTTGACAAAGGCATACTCAATCGCGTTTTCCAGCTCCCGCACGTTGCCGGGCCAACTGTGGTCCACCAGTGCCGACAATGCCTCCTTATCGACACCTTCGATGGGGCGATTAGTCTCTTGCCGGAATCCCTGCATGAAGTGCTGGACCAACAACGGAATGTCGTCTCGGCGTTCTCGCAGAGCCGGCAACCGGATCGGGACCACCCGCAGGCGATAATACAAATCCTGCCGAAACGAGCCGGACCTCACCACGTCGGCCAGCGTGCGGTTCGTGGCGGAAACGACTCGGAAATCAACGGGGATTGACTTGTCACTACCCACGCGCTCGATCGTGCGTTCTTGGAGCACGCGCAGTAACTTGACCTGGATCAAAGATGAAATGTCCCCGATCTCATCCAGGAAGATGGTACCGCCGGCCGCCGCTTCGAATCGCCCCTTCTTGTCCCGGACGGCGCCGGTGAAGGCGCCGCGAACGTGACCGAACAACTCGCTCTCGAGAAGGCTCTCAGCCAATGCCGAGCAGTTGACCGCAACGAACGGGTTCTTGGATCGCGTACCGTGATAGTAGTGAATCGCTCGGGCAACAAGCTCCTTTCCGGTTCCACTCTCCCCCTCGATCAGGACGGTGGCATCGGAATCGGCAACTTCCTCTACCAGGCCGAACACCTCCTGCATCTGTTTGCTCTTGCCGACGATGTTGTGCAACTTGTACTTGCGGCCCAGGTCGCGTTTGAGTGATACGATTTCCGTAACGTCCCGAAACGACACGAGCCCCCCAACCTCGCGATCCTGAGCATCTCGAAGAACAGATGTGCTTACGGCAAGCACTCGGCGTACGCCCGACACGAGGTTCATTTCGACCTCGTAATCCCGAATCGGCTCCCGTTTCAGAATAGACTCGAACAGGACGGACTCGGGGCCACAGAACCTCTCGCCCAGCACGCAAAGGCACCCCTTCATCAGGGCTTTGTCGCGGGTTACGCCCAAAGTGTCGCAAGCCACTCGGTTGATACCCGTAATGCGCCCTTGGTCATCCAGGGTGAGAATACCCTCGGACAGGCTGTCGAGAATCGATTGGACGTTGTGGGCGGCCGTGCCCAGTTCTTCGTTCGTATCCATGGCGACTGTTCACCTACTCGACAGAATAGACATACTGAACAGTATTGTCCAATATAGCCGGACAAACTGGACAGGTCAAGGCCAACGGTTGCGACCGCAACCTATTGTCAATCCAGTAGTTATGCGCCTTGGCCGCTGTGCGCCGGTTCTGGCACGGTGGTTGACATATACCCGGTGTGAGATTCGTAGACCACGCGCCGCCGAAGAGTGTTCGGTTTCGGCGCCATTACGAAGGAGAAGACCAATGTCTAGCGCTACCGTCAAGCAACTTGATAACTCAGATTTTGCTGCGGCCGTGGAGAGCGGCGTCACCCTCGTGGATTTTTGGGCTCCATGGTGTGCTCCGTGCAAAGCGATGGGGCCGGTCCTCGAGCAAGTGGCGGATTCGCTCGATGGGCAAGTCACTATCGCGAAAGTCAACGTGGATGAGAGCCCGGAATTGGCCGCCGAGTTTCGGGTGCAGTCCATTCCGCTGCTCGTTTTGCTCAAGGACGGGCAGGAGCTCGACCGCGCGGTCGGCATGCTCCCGCCGAACAAGCTCCTCAAGATGATTGAGAAGGGCCGCTGACACCGCTTGCCCGCATGGGGCAGGGCGTAACGCATCAGGCCCAGACGTACCGACAGGTGTTTTGGATAAACAGGTGAGCCTCTTGAGCCAGTGAACGCGTGTTTCCACAGCGAAGAGGCAGGTTGGCTGCCCACTGAGGCAGCGACATACTCAACCGGAGAAACATTATGAAACGTACACTACGCCGAGGAAGTTATGGGGTATTTATTTTGGTGTTTGCGGGGATACTCACGGGTTGCGCCACGGAACGATCTGCGCGTTTCGGGCTGATCAACGGGAATGACAAGCCCCGCCTGGTCAGCGAAAGCGAGATGCCCCGCGGGGGCTCCACGCTGGACTTCACGTTCACCGATAGTAGTGGGCACAAGCGGACGTTCTCAGAGGCGCGCGGTGTCGTTACTGCCGTCGTCTTTCCGGAATCCTCATCCTGGCCCGAATGCACGCGATGTCAGAGGCTCGAAGAGCTTGCGAGCCGGGTCGCCAGATCGAGGACTCCGGTAACGGTCATGAGCATCGTCACTCCCCCGCAGCAATGTGAAGACGTTCGAGCCGAGTTTGCTGAATGCGGCATTAAGGGATACTCCCAGCTCTTGGCGCTGTGTGACGATGAAACACGAATCCGCGAACTGTTCGGGACGGACGTTATCGGGAAGTTCTTTGTTTTCGATTCCTACAGCGACATCGTTGCCAGCGGCAAACTGACTGAGATAGACGAACTCGAGCGGGCGATTCGCAAGGCCGTGGAGCCCCATGAGGAATACGTGTGGAGCGAGGAGGTGCGCGACTGATTCCGGCGCGGCTTCGACAGGCCGTGGCTGGGCCGCCGGCGAAGTTTGCCTTGGCGGGCAGGTGACTGCCATACTGGTCAGTCATCTGCCCGCTCGTGTGGTATGCGTTCCATTATGGCATTCTCAAGGCCTGCGATTCTTGCGCTTATGTCAGATCAACCACCGTCCATCGTTAGGGCTTGATATAATACGTACAAGTATAGTCGTTCGTTGTGGAGACCGCGAACGAGGGCCAATCACAGCGTTCTCTTTTCGCAAAGTAGGTGCAATCATGTTGCGTCGCCCATTCTGTTCATTGTCCATCGGTGTCGCCGCCCTTATTGTCGGCGGCGTCCACGGCTGCCATAGACCAGACCGAACACGGCAGTTGGCGGTAACGACAAAGCCGGCGGAAGATCACTCAGAGGCTTCAACCCAGGCAGCTTCTTCAAAACCATCCGACGGCTCCGCTCATTCCCTCAGCAAGAAACCGCTCCATGAGAGGCTTCTCGCCGACGCTCTCCTTGTGGACGAGTATGAAGGAATCGCCGAGAACTGCCTCATCTGTCACTCCGGTCACGCCGACGATCTTATCAAAACGGTGCACTGGAATTGGAAGGGCGCCGTTACTGACATCGAGGGGCTCGCGGGCCAAGTCCACGGCAAGCGAGACCTGATTAACAACTGTTGCATAGGGGTCTCCTCGAACGAAGGCCGCTGCACCGCGTGTCACCCGAGTTACGGGTGGAAGTCCGGCACTGACGAGTCGTTCTTCACCGACCCGGCCAACATCGACTGTCTTGTATGCCATGACACCACCGGCAAGTACCGTAAGCACCCGACGGCCGGCGGCGGAGGCGGAATGGCGGCTTTGCTGGTGGACAATACGGTGGTTCCGGTTGAGCCCGCAGACCTCACTGAGATTGCGTACAATGTCGGGAAACCCACGCGGGCCAATTGCGGATTGTGCCATTTCTATGCGGGCGGCGGTGACAATGTGAAGCATGGCGATCTCTCATCGGACCTGATTGCGCCGGCGGCGGCAGACGACGTTCACATGGGCGGGGAGAACTTCTCCTGCCAGGAATGCCACACAGAATCCAACCACAGGATTGCCGGCACTACTGCCATGTATGGCCACGAAGGAGAAGTATCATGTACGGACTGCCACGACGATAACGAATCGCACACGGAAGGCGATGAGCAAATCGCCGCCGTGCTGAACCGGCATACGGAGCGCGTGGCTTGCCAAACCTGCCATATACCGAGGTTTTCACGCAGCCAGGCGACGAAAGTCGAGTGGTATTGGGATGAAGCCGGCGAGGACCGCGCCGATAGCCCGACGCAATTCGGTAAGCCGACTTACAGCAAAGGGAAGGGGCGCTTCGTCTGGGCGAAGAACGTCAAGCCTACGTACTTGTGGTTCGACGGTAAATGGAAGCGCATGGTTGTGAATGCTCTAGACACATACAGCCAGGCCGGCACGGTTGCCGACCCGGTTGTCGTCGCCGCGCCAACGGCTTCAATCGACAATGAGGATGCGAAGATCTCCCCGTTTAAGAAGCTGGCCGGCCGACAGCCGGCCGACACCGTCAACAAGCGGCTGCTTGTACCGCACCTATTCGGCGACGGGCCAGGACCGAACCCGTATTGGGCGGAGTTTGAATGGGATCGGTCGATTGCCGAAGGTACGGCCTACTCCGGCCAGCCCTATAGCGGCCAATACGGCTTTGCGAACACTGTCGCCTACTTCAGCATCAATCACGAGGTCGCACCAAAGGAAGCTGCGTTGCGCTGTAACGACTGCCACGGGGACGAGGGGTTCTTCAAGGCGTTGGGCTATGATAAGGACCCCTCGCGGGATTAGAATAACACCGGAAGGAAGACCGGCGAGCGACACAGGAACTCCTCGGGCAGATTGCATGCCCCACGTTTCCTGGGCATAGTGCGGATTGGCATCGCGCCAAGTAGGGTTGGACGTGCCCTGGTTGCCGCCCCACTGTTCGCTCGTACGAGAGTGCTGGGTGCGGCGCCACGGTCCACATTAGCGCGGACCTTTGCGTCCAGGCATTGAAGTAGGCGGGGCAGGCACGAACCCGGAGGATCATGCCTGCCCCGTAGGAGATAGTTCACCTATATCGACTGTCGCGCAGTCGAGTACCTCTCGGCACTTGCCTCTATTCCGGCTCCGGTCCCGTAGCCCCAATGGCACTCATTTGCGACTCGGTAAGCGGTGTAGCAAACAGCATCTGATTCCCCTCGGTCGGACCGGTGTCATAATTCATCCACAAGGTCGGATCGCTTTCTGCTGCGGGCGTTGTCGGATCACCGGTGTAGTCGAGCCAAGCGAACAAAAAGGCTGTCGCCCAGTTCTCCGGCACGGGCACAATGCCACTTACTGACGTGAGTCTTGCAGCCCCTTCCTCGGTGTCATCCCAGGAGGCAATCGTAACCGTTCCAGCTTCATTGTACTCAGTAATAGCCTCAATGTCACCGCCGAAGTTGGCATGGCAGTCAGCGCAGACCCGACCCTGGTGAGCAATCGAGTGCGCGTAGTATGGAGCAATCGCAACGAACTTCTGTTGTTCGTTCACGACGCTCTGGAAGGTAGCTCCGTACACCTTGTCTTTACCCTCTCTGTTGACCAGGAACACGAAGTCGCTGACCTTGGAGAAGGCACGTTTGTTGTTATCCATGGCGAGTTCACTGTCGAAGTGACAGTTGTAGCAACTGAGCACCGACTGCATGTGACAGGCGGAGCAGTCGAGAGTCGCCAGGTGCGTGGCGTGTTCTGTTACAGTGGTGGGGGGGGCGGTCGCGCTGCCACCCTCGACGTGGCAATCCTGGCACGCCGCGTGTGGGTAATCCGGGTCCAAGAAAGACGTGTACTCGTTACCGTCGCCATGCATGTCCACTAAGCCGTGACATGCCGTGCATGCCATGCCCGCGTCGCGGTGTACATCGGTGAACAAGGCGGCCTCAGATGTCTGGCGGCTGTGACACCCCGAGCAGAGGGCATCGTCGATGCCTTCGGAAGGATCATCGAGGTTAACGTGGCAGTTCTCGCAGCTTTCGCTCCCAGGCCACTCAACCGGCGGGTCTGCGTTCTCAAACCGCGACTTATCGTGGCATTGGTCGCATGCCAATTCGTCGTATGGGACATTGGTTACCGTCTCGAACCCACCGTTGGCCGCGCTGTAAAACGTCTCCATGCCGCGGAAGTTGTCGTCATGCAGACTTGTTGGGAAAGTGTCCTCCGGGCCAATCACGGCCTCTACGCATACGCCGTCGTCACACTCTTCGCCTTCCGCGCAATCCGCATCCGTTTCGCACTCAGGCTCCGGCGCGGCCGTGCACACTCCATCGTCGCATACTTCGCCTTCTGCACAATCGGCGTCGGTAGTACACTCAGGCTCCGGTGCGGCGGTACAAACACCATCATCACACACTTGGCCTTCTGCGCAATCCGCGTCGGTCGTACACTCGGGGGTCGGCGTCGTAGGGCAGCCCACCGTCAACAGAACGCACACAAGTGGCGCGAGACCCAACGCCACCAATCTGAAAACTGCTCGTCTTCTTAACATGCCATGTTCTCCCTGTTTGCCTTGATTAGCCGTGTATCACTCTGCGACCGGCCGGATCCGTCTGACCAAGTCGGAGCATACAATCTCCGTTTCCGGCGTAGTAGATTGAAAGGTCATTCGTCTTGCAGGACCACCTCCCTGATGTCCGCTTCCAAGGGCTGCGGCCCGGTTTCTTGTCTTGAGCCCATCGGTGCCCAGGCATCCGAGCCGGGGCGAGAACTCCTCCCGGGCGCGATCGACGAATCGACTACTAGAATCATCAGCTAAACCGATCAAGAGGTCAATAGGTGTGGACTTCGTCGGGCGGCCCCCCGGCGAGCCGCGGCAGGCGCCGCCGCCGTACCTGGCGTGGAATGTTGATTCCTGCGGCCTGGAGTGCGAGAATACGCCGCTACGCTCAACCAAAGGGGTTTTGATGGGCAAAGGCCGACCAACAGAACGTATTCCCTCCCGGGTTCTTCAGGAAGTAGCTCCGGTACTCCGCGTGCCGGCCCATCCGCACCGCCTTCGAATCGTAGAGATTCTGATGCTCGAGTCGGTCTCGGTGGCGAAGCTGGCTTCGATGCTCAAGCTCGAGCCCCCCGTGGTCAGCCAGCATCTCGCCCAGATGCGAGCCAATCGGATTGTGACCCCACACCGCGAGGGCAAGCAGGTTTACTATGAAGTGATCAACCCCAACGCCACCAACCTGATCAATTGCATCCGGGCGCACGGCGCGGGATAGCGTTTTCTTGACTGCCTGACGTGGCCCGAACGTACGTATGACCTATTCTTGTTAACATGGAGGATTATGAGATGGCCGTTTCGAAGATGAAACAGTGTTTCCGTGGTCCAGCCTGCGCGGCTATCACGATCGTGCTGCTTGCCGGCTTGGCGGGCTGTCCGACAGCACCCCCAACCGATGACAACGGCGATAACGGCGGCGGAGACACCCCGGTGGTAACCTGCGTTGCGTTATCTACGACGAGCTTCGATACGGATACGACCCTCCCTGCCGGTTGTTATATCGCAGAGTCGTCCGTTTCCGTTAATGACGGGGCTACCCTTACTCTCGATCCGGGAGTCACGATCAAATTCCAGCAGAACGTGGAAATGACGGTCAGCGCCGGCGGGAAGTTGTCAGCGGTTGGTACCGCCGCCGAGCCGATCGTGTTAACTGGGGAAGAGGAGATTCGGGGATACTGGGGTGGTTTGCGCTTCTATCAATCGAATTCCACCGTGAACCAACTCGACTACGTGACAATCGAGTACGGCGGTGGATATCATAACGCCAATCTGTATCTCGATGGCACCTCCAGCTCTCCCGTCCGCCTGAGCATCACCAATTGTCTGTTGCAGAACAGCGAGAGCTACGGCTTCGACTTCGACGACGACACGGTCATTGAGGAGTTCAACGGTAACACCATCACCGGGAACACCTTGGGCGCTGGATACGTCTCGGCCGAGGTGGCCGGCTATTTGGACGACACCAGCACTTACACCGGAAACGACAATGATGTTGTTGAGATTTGGGGCGGTACGGTGAAGACGGAGAAGACGTGGGCAGGCATCGATGGGGATTATCTCGTTAGCGGCAGCCTGTCCGTTTCCGCGGCGCTGACGGTGTCTCCGGGAGCGCAACTGGTATTCGAAGCGGGCGAGGAGATGAGTGTGTACTCGGACGGCTCGCTGGCGGCCGTCGGCACCGCGGATCGGCCGATCGTGCTTACCGGAGAAGAGGAGACCCGGGGATACTGGGGCGGGCTGCGTTTCTATCAATCGAATTCCACAGCGAACCAGCTCGACTACGTGACAATCGAGTACGGCGGTGGATACCACAACGCCAACTTGTATCTCGATGGGACTTCCAGCTCTCCCGTCCGCCTGAGCATGACAAACTGCCTGCTCCAGGGCAGTGACACCTACGGCTTCGACTTCGACGACAACACGATCATCGAGGAGTTCAGCGGGAACACCATTACGGGCAACACCCTGGGTGCCGGATACGCCTCGGCTGAAGTGGTCGGATACTTGGACGACACCAGTACCTACACCGGCAACGACAAGGACGTCGTCGAAATCAGGGGCGGAACGGTGAAGACGGAGAAGACGTGGGCGGGTATCGATGGGGATTATCTTATCAGCGGTAGCGTGGCCGTTTCCGCGCCGCTGACGGTGTCGCCGGGAGCGCAACTGGTTTTCGAAGGGGGCCAGGAGATGAGTGTGTACTCGGACGGCTCGCTAGCGGCCGTCGGCACCGCGGATCAGCCGATTGTCTTCACCGGTGAAGGAAAGACGTCGGGATACTGGGGTGGGTTGCGCTTCTATCAATCGAACTCGGCCTTGAACCAACTCGACTACGTGACAATAGAGTACGGCGGGGGGTATCACCGGGCGAACCTCTATCTTGACGGCTCATCCAGCTCACCGGTGACGTTGGACGTGACCAACAGCACGTTCCGGGGCAGCGCCGAGTGGGGTATTTATGCTGATACCGATACGACCCTGAACGAGGACGTCGAAGACGCGAATGTGTTCATTGATAACGTCGGTGGAGATTATTTCCACGAGGTTTGACAGGTAGATCAGGTGTTGGCTTTCATGCGGATAATGGGCGCCGTCCATCGGGGGCGGCGCCCATCCTATGGGTCCGTGCCGGTGCTTCTCGCGAGGGTGCGTTCTTTCCGAGGAGCGCGGTAGTGGCCACGCGCCGGACATGGCTACCCTTTCCGCGTCGCGCGCGGTTTCTTGGGAAGCCGGCGGAAGGCCTGCATTACGAGCTGGCGCGCTTGCTGCCGGTCCACAATAGGCTTGGGATAATCGAGGTTTGCTGACGGCGGCTCCTGGGGACGGTGGATTCGTGGGGCGCGCAGTCCTGACAGTTCAGGGACGAAGCGACGGATGAAGTCACCATCGGGATCATAACGGCTGCTCTGGTTGAACGGATTGAAAACGCGGAAGTAGGGTGCTGCGTCAGTACCGGTCGAGGCCGACCACTGCCAACCGCCGTTGTTGCTGGCGAGATCGCCATCCACAAGATGCTGCATGAAGTAACGCTCGCCCCATCGCCAATCGATGAACAGGTCCTTGGTCAGGAACATGGCAGCTACCATTCGCAAGCGGTTATGCATCCACCCCGTTTGAACAAGCTGGCGCATGCCGGCATCGACGAGTGGGAACCCAGTCCTGCCGGCGCACCACGAGTCGAACTGCTTGTGTTCGTATCGCCAAGGCAACTTATCTGTTTCAGGTTTGAAAGGGCGGTGCTTGCACACCCGCGGGAACCCGATCAGGATATGACGATAGAACTCGCGCCAAATCAGCTCGGCGATCCATGTCGAGATGCCCGGCTTACCGGAGTCGACTCGGCCATCGTTGGCGGCGACTGCGGTTTCCAGGCATTGTCGTGGTGAAATCACGCCGGCACTCAGATAAGGTGATAAGGTACTGGTGCCATCGAGAGCCGGGAAGTCTCGGTTCTTGTGATAGCTTTCGATGCGCTCGCCGGCGAACTTCTTCAAACGCCTGGCCGCCTCCTTCTCTCCTGCAGGCCAAAGATCGGGCCTAGCCCCTGCGGTGAAGCCCCGCAGCTCATCGGGCACCGGATCTGGGTCGATGTTCAACACGGCCTGACGCCGCGGCTTCGACCAGATGCGGGGCGGACCGTGTTCTTCCAGCGCTGCACACCACTTACGCTTGAACGGCGTGAACACGGTATACCAACCGCCTGAACCGGTCTCGATTCCCTCAACATCGAGGATCGTCTGATCCGTGAATGACCGGACCTGCATGCCCTCCTTCTCGAAGCGACTCTTGACCACCCGATCTCGCTCGATTTCGTTGACTTCGTACTCGCGGTTGAAGAACAAGGCGCTGCACCGGTTCTGCCTGGCAACCTGCAAGAGCTTGGTGGGAACAGACGTGAACCGCCCCGTGCGAACCATCTTGAGTGGTATGTTCAATCTCGCCAAGGCTTCAGACAACGCGCGGACATTGCGAAGCACGAAATCCACCTTCATGCTCCCCCAGTCGTGATCGGCCCATTGCCTGGAACAAACCACGAACACGGCAACGACACCCTCGTCCGCGGCCTTGCAGGCATGGTGCAGCGCGGTGTTGTCCTGAACCCGCAGATCGGATCTGAACCACATCAGCGCTCGCATGGTCTATTCGCGTCCTGACGCATGTTCGAGGTCGATATTCAACTCGTTACCCATGTATTGGGCATGAGCACTTGTCCTTCGGCGGTCTTTATCGCTTATACGATACGCGCTTTCGAGAATCACCACCATCCTGCGGATACCACGACACCGGCGGTGATTGCAGACTGCGAAGCCCTACGGGACCGCTATGAACGGACAAGTGATCACGAGGTTTTCAGGCAGCGGCTGAGGACAGCCAGTCGGGCGGACAGATTTCCCCGAGGATGTCGTGGGCGGTGGCGGCGGAGGCTTGGTTGAAGACCTCCTCTTCGCGCGGGGCACTGAGCACGAAGTCCCCGGCCACTTCGAAGCCGCCGACTAAGCCCTTGGCCGCAGCCGTAGAGTGCCGCCGGTCGCGGGGGAAGACAAACAGGCAGACTTCGTCCTCCGGGGTAGCGATCAGCAGGTTGATACTGCGGTGTTGGGCGTCGCCGTCGAGCCATCGCTGGGCGGCGGTGTGGGCGCGGTTCAGGCCGTCATCTTCCAGAGTGAATCGGCAGACCCCCGTCGGATAGAAATCCTGCCGATCGGCGTGGAGATGCTCGATCGGCATCGGTGCGGTCGTTATCTGATAGTGCAGGTGCCAGGGGATACTCGCCCCGGCTCCCGGCCCGTTGAACAGCACGCGAAACTGCCCGGCGGTCTGCATGTGCAGGTCAAGCATCGCTTCGAGAGCATGTCGGGTGTAATGCTGGTCGGTGTGCTCGGCGGACATAATCGTGAAGTGGTTCGGCTCGATCCAAGCGAAATTGGCCCCGGCAAGGTAGTCACGCCCGGCCAGTTCCAACGGCAGCAGGATCTCCCGGGGATGACACTCGGCGATGTTCTCGGCGCACAGGAAGCAGTGCCGCCCGTACGGGTCGCGCTCATCGCGGAACAGCTTGCTCTCGTCGCGCTCCGGGTTGAGGATGCCGCGGCTTTCCAGCTCGCCCACGTCGCCGCGGATCTCACGGTGGGGCATCCAGCGGAAGCGATAGTTGACCCCGCAGCGGTGGTCGATGTCTTCGCGCACGGGCATGTCCGGACAATCCGGATCGATCAGCAGGAAACCGTCCATTCCCTGCTTCGCCCAGGTGTCCGTGAGTCTCTTCGAGAGTTTGGTTTTAGGGGCTGCGAATCCGCTACCCATGTACCACCTTCCCCTCAGCCGACACGCCCAAGTCGCTCAACAGTTTCTCCGTCAGGTGACGCCAGGTAAAGTAGGGTACCGTGATTTCCCGCGCCCTGGCTCCCCGGCGAGCCCGCTCGTCGTCGTCTTGAAGCATGCGGATCAGCGCAGCGGAGAACCCCTCGATGAAGTCGGCCGGCACTACGGTCCCGCCCTCCCCGACGAGCAAATGCCTGGTCGCGTCGTGATCCGGCAGGGACACATGTTCGGGGTTAGGGCCGAGAAGGTACTCACACACAAAAGGCACGAGGTTCGACGCGATTACCGGCTTGCCGGTGGCGGCGGCCTCTTGGGCGCTCATGCCGAAGCCCTCCATTACCGAGGGCGTGCAGAAAACGTCCGTGACGTTGTAGAGCAGCGGCAAGATATCCCAGACCGAGCCGAGGACGATGACGTCGTCCTTCAGATCCAGTTCGTCGATCAGTTTGAGCAGCGAGTCGTGCAGAGCTTCGGCGTGCGGATCGATCGAGACCATCAGCAGCGCCTCGGGAATCTGCTTCTTGGCCTGGGCGAAGGCTTTGATTAGGACGTCCTTGCGTTTGGTCTTGTCCGTGCGACTGACCTCAGTGACAAACTTGCGGCTCTTGAGGTCGTCAATGGCTCGTCCGGACTGCTCGGCGAGGAACGTCCAGACCGGCTCGATCTCCTCCGCCGACCGCGGGCGATAACGCTGTTCATCGATGCACGGCGGCAGGAAATAGCGGGCGTCGTAGCCGTAGTCGTCCTTGAACGTGTCGCGGATCGCACTCGAGGTGGCTACGCCGCCGTCGATCGACTTGAGCAGTTCGTGCTCTTCGGCGATCCGTTCGTCTATGCGGAGATTCTCCCACGTGGAAGGGTCCATGTTGCGTTTCTTCAACGCTCCGAGCGAGTGCGGAACCCACACGTGCGGCAGGCGCGGCTCGTTGGCTTTGTTAATCAACACGCCCAACTTTCCGGCATCCCAGTAATGGGAGATGATGACCTCGTATGTATCGCCGTCTTGGGTCAGCCGGCGGGTCAGATCTTCGGCGAGGGCCGGGAGCTGTTCGTTCATGTCCTCCTTGCGGATGAACTTGGGAGTGCCGTCTTCGACGTACATGATGCGGGCGTGGCCCGACGGATGGTAGACGGTACCGGTCTGCATCTTACCCGTCTTGGGGTGCGGGTACCCGCCGCGGTTGGCGATGGTTACGCGGTAGCCCTGGGCGATCATGGCCTCGGTGAACTGATTGACGTAGACGTTCTGCCCCCCGGTGTCAGGCATGCCGGGAACAACCTGCCACTCGTGCACGCCGTGGTTGGTAATCATGAGGATGTGGGTACGACCGCTCTGGGTGAACGTATCGTGGCCCTCGCCGGCGTGCGGATTTCCTGTAGTCCCCATAGGTGGAGTCCCTTATCGCAAGAAGTAGTTCTGAAAAACTCAACAACAGCGAACGAGTGGCCCCGTCCGCAGGGGGCTCAGCAGCATCCGGCCTCGAGCCACCCGTGGGCTTTTAAGCCCTCATGAATCCCCGCGGCGAACGACGCCGTCGCGTGATAGACATGAGGGGCTTTGAACTGTTTCAGTTCGTCGGCGGAGTTGCCGACGGCGATGCCCTTGAAACCGAGTTCGGTACGCATCATGTCAAGGTCGTTCCCCGTGTCGCCGCTGGTGATGACGTTTTCCGGGGGAATGCCGAAATGTTGCGCCACATACCGGACGGCCTCACCCTTTCCGGAACGGATCGGCAGCAGGTCAAGGAATCTGCTCGCCGAGTACACGACTTTCGCCCGAAGTCCGGCGTCGTCGAGCCGCTTGTGGAGCTCGTCCAGGCGTTGCTCGACGTTTTCCTCGAGGTAGTAGCTGCTCTTGAACGGCGACTGCCATTGGGCATCCTGCATTCGCGCCTCGGGGATCTCGCGCAGGATCCCCTCGACGGTCTGCTTGTCCCAGTCTTCGGCAATGACCTGATGCCAGGATTCGTCGAGGCGGTATTCCCCGTCCTGGCGATAATACGTGTCCGTACCGACCATGCAGATGCAAACGTCGGCCCGCCGGGTGAGTTGTTTCTCGGCGTAGAAGTCTTCGATTGATTTGAGGTGTCGGCCGGTGGAAAAGGCCACCAGGATGTCGCGAGCCTCCAGGGCATCCCACAGGACGCTCATGGCCTCGTCGTCGCCAATGAAGGTCCCGTCCAAATCTGTCGCCAGCAGGCGTTTCATTGACATATCAGGCATTCTTCCGAGTGCTCCTGACGCGAATTATCATCCCAGACCGCGCGTTTCAATGCACGACACTCTGGTATATCGGCACCTCGCGGCGTCGGCGTACTAATCGTCCGGGCGTTTTTTTGCCGCCGAACCGGCTGCCCCGCGAGCGCCGGATTACATGCAATATCGGACCGGCGGTGTTCGGGAATCCAGGCTATATGGCCGGGTGCCGGGTGCCATGGCCCACGCTTGCGTGGCCATTAAGGTCTGTCTGTAGGGAAGATGCCCGGGCTGCGCGAAGGCAGCGGCAGGTCTCGTACCTCGACCGTGCCCTACACCCGGGGTGCCGGGTGCCATGGCTCACGCTGCGTGGCCATGAAGGTCTGCCTGCAGGGAAGATGCCCGGGCTGCGCGAAGGCAGCGGCAGGTCTCGTACCTCGACCGTGCCCTACACGCGCATGCGCCGCCCTGGCTATGCCACCGGCGTTATCCGACATACTGCGGGCAGGATGCCTGCGCTGCGCGATTATCGAAGCGGAGCTACGTCGATAGCAGGCAGGCCTCTTCCAGGTCGTGCTCGGTTTCTGATTCGCTCAAACCATTGCGGTGCGGGACACTCACGCGGGACGGCAAGCGCTCGATGCGCGCCAGGACTTGCTGAGCAACGCCTGTCCAGGTGAAGCACGCTCGGGCCTTCTGGGAACCGTACTTGGAGAGCTGACTGGTTACCCGAGAATGCTGGAGCACCGAACAGATCGCGTGGCCAAACGCCTCCGGATCAAATGGGTTGGCGTAGATGGCCTCCAACCCCCAGGCCACCTGTTCCCAGAGTCCGCCTTCGGTGGTTACCACCGTGGGCGTACCGCAGGCCATGGCTTCGACGGCCGTCATTCCGAACGGCTCGTATCGACTGCTCAGGGCAAAGACATCGGCAATCCGGTAGTAATCGGGCAACTCGGCTTCGGTTATGAAGTCACGGAAGATGATGCGATCGGCGATTCCGAGTTGTTTGGTCAGGTCTTTCAGTTCGCCGATCTGCTCGCGTTCGCGCTCGCTCGGATCAGTTGAGCCGATGGCCAGGACCAGCCGGGCATCTTTCACCCGGTCGAACACGGCCGGCATGGCCTTGATGAGCAGGTCATAGCCTTTGTTGTGGGCCATGCGACCAAGCGCCATAACGATAGGTCCTTCGAAGCCGTACTCCTGCTTGAGGGCCAGCCGGGACGCCCGAGACACGGGGAAGAAACGAGTGTCATCGTAACCGGGCGGGATCACGTAGATCTTCTGTCGGGGAACGTCGTACTCGTTTCCGCAGAGAATGTCGCGCTGCTGCGAAGTGGTGGCGATTATGCCGTCGGCTTCGTCGAAGATGACAATCTCCTCGCGAATCCTCTTGCGGAAATTGTACTTGCGCTCGAGTACTTCGGGGTCTTCATCCATGTTGTCCCGCTTCCACGAACCGATGGAGTGCGGGGTGTGGACGTGGGGGATGCCCAGGCTATGAGCCAGGCTGCGACCGGCTAGTCCGGCGTCCCAGTAGTGACTGTTGATAAACGCGTAGCGCAATCGCCGTTTCTTGACAAACTGCTGCACGTTGGCGACCCATTCCGGGATGCTCTCGCACAGGGTCTCTTTCGGGATGAACTCGTCTCCCCCGCAGGGGAACCGCAGCACCCTGACCCGCTCCGCCACTTTTTCGCTTTCAGGCTGGCCTTCGAACCGACGTGTCAGAATGTCCACGTGGTAGCCCATCCGTCCGAGACACTTGCTCAGCTCCAGGACGTATACCACTTGACCGCCGGTGTCCGGCTTGCCCAGTTCCGGATCCGCTCCCACGTATCCGTGTGTGGAGATCATCATAATCCGCTGTCTGCTTGCCACGTCGGACCTCCTTGCTGAAGCTTCACCCTTCGCCAGGCGCGGTGGAACTTTCGAGTTGAGACCACCAAGCGGGTCATCGGAAGGGTTCGTGCCGCATACCTTACCAACCGGTATCGTTCGCCGAGTTTCGTTGCTGCTCATACTATAACGCGCCGATTTCAGACTGTAAACCAACAGGGGTCCGCTGCCCTCGTGGACTCGTCGGAAGGTCGTCCAGCCTGCCAACGAGCGTCACGTTGATGGCATACTGTCGAGTGAAAAGTACCCTTGGCTCTTGCAGGGCTCTCGTGAGAATACCGAGCGCCCGCCCATGCCATGGTTATCGGTCAACAATCAGGACGGATCGAGTCCCGAGAGTATGTATCGCGAATGGGCGAACCGTGACGCTCCCACGCGAATGCCTGCCGAACGATAGGGTGGGCTTCACGTGCATCTGTAGCGGGCGCCATTGATCCGGTGCGCGGCGCGGTCCGCCCGGTTTTCCATCCCGCGTATCGTACGTTGACAGAAGTAGCGATGACTTCTTGCCTGTTATTGGGAACGTCACCCATGCCGGATCGGATAGTGCCGCCGCCGCCACCGCCGTTTGCTCCGATGTCGCCGCCGCCGCCCCCGTTTCCCGTCGAAGCGGTTCCCGTGGCGCGGCCTGTAAACGGTATTCAGGCAGGACCCCCGCAGCCGGTCCGAGGGCCCACGGAGCCGTTGGCGGTGTTTTCAGCAGTTTGCGGGCTCACGGCCGTGATTCCGATCGTATCGCAGGTCGTCGGTCTGGTGCTCGGCGTGGTCAGTCTCGGGCGAATCCGCCGGGCGAAGAAGCATGGCGTCCAACTGTCCGGGATGGGATGGACGATGACCGGGCTTATCAGCAGTGCCGCGGCGCTGGCCGGTTGGATCGGGTTTTTCGTCGTAATTGGGGTCCTGCAGGCGCACCTCTCCGAATCGGCCTCCGCCTTGAGCGAGTTGGCCCGGCACACCACGCCGTAAACATCGGTCGCAGACTTTTGTGACGTTACAATGTCACTGTGAGTCGGCAGTTTCCCACCGCTAAAGCGATGAGCCACCCGACCGAGTCCCCCGCCTCTAAAGAGGCGGGCCGCCCGACCCGAGAGTGATGGGGCTCTGACACGTGGTGAACCGTCTCGTCAGGGACGCAGGCATGTAGCCACGGGTGGAGCGCAGCGGGACCCGTGGGGCGATTCTCCCCGCGCCTGCTCCCGTCCTGAAGGGCCGGAGGACGGCTACCGACAGGGCGCGAAGACGGCGGCAGGTCTCGTACCTCGACCGTGCCCTACAAGAAGTGACAATAAGGTGACATAGATGCCCGGCACGACGGGCAACGTTGCAGCAGGTCTTGCACTTCGACCCGATCGACCCTTACATGACAAACTGCTAGCGCGAGCGCATCCTGGCCGCGTCGCCGACTGTCTCTGAGAGGGTCGGATGCGGATGGATAAGCCACTTGAGGTGTTCCATCGTGGCCCCGAGGCTCAGCGCCATCGCGCCTTCGGCGATCATCTCGCCCGCGTGGACGCCCGCCAGCCCCATCCCGATAAGGCGCTGCGAAGACTTCTCGAAGATCAGCTTGGTCACCCCGTCGGTACGTCCCAGTGCGACGGCTCTTCCGCACGCGGACCAGGGGATCTTCTTGATCGTAATCTCCAAACCTTCAGCCTTCGCCTCCGTCTCGGTGCAGCCCACCCAGGCTATTTCCGGATCGGTAAAGACCACTGCGGGGATGGCCTGCGGCGCCGGACACGGGTCGGCACCGGCGAGAACACTCGCGACAATCGCACCCTCGTGCTGCGCTTTGTGAGCCAGCATGGGATCACCGACAACATCGCCGATCGCATAGATCCCCGGCGCGGTGGTAGCGAACTGCGCATCCACGCTGATGAACCCCCGGTCGCCCACCTCGACCCCGGCCTTGTCCAACCCGAGGTCTTGAGAATTAGGCGAACGACCAACGGCCACAAGCACCTTGTCAAACGACAAAGCGTCCGGCGGGTTCTTGCCGTCGAACTCCACCTCCACCCGAGCTCCCGCATCCGTCATCTTCGTGACCCGGGTTTCGAGGCAAATCTGGGCGAAATCCTCCTTCAGCCGCTTCACCAGCGGGCGGGCGAGATCACCGTCCACGCCGGTAAGTAGCGCCGGCAGCATCTCCACTACCGTTACGCGCGAACCCAACCCGGCGTAAGCCTGGCCAAGCTCCAGCCCGATGTACCCGCCTCCGACTACCAGCAACGTCTCCGGAACGTCCTCGAGCTGCAGCGCCCCGTACGATGAAAGCACCCGAGGTGATTCCGGCTGGATCCCCTTGAGGACGAACGGGCGCGAGCCGGTAGCGATGATCGCACGCTGGAACCGAACCGGGCCGGGTTCGTCACCGTCGACTATCACCGTTCGATTGTCCTCGAACCGTGCCCGACCTCGCACGCGTTGAACTTTGTGCTTTTTGCACAGCGCGTCCAACCCGCCGGCCAGCTTCGCGACGACTTGTTTCTTCCATTCGCGGACTCGGTCGACGTCGATCCGAGGCGTCGCGAAAACTACCCCGTGTTCCTCGCTCTCGGACGCGGCCCGGATCGTATGGATCAAGGACAGATACGTCTTCGACGGAATACACCCGTGATGAAGGCACGTGCCGCCCAGGAACGGCGATTCTTCGGCGATGGTCGTCCGGAGCCCATGCTCGGCCGCGTGAAAGGCGGCATGATAACCACCGGGACCGCCCCCGATTACGAGTACATCGGTATCCCGAACAGGCTGATCGTTACTCACCGGTGAATCTCCCTTCCTGTCGTCAATCCATGCCGCGGCAATCGTGCGCCGCCGCCCGCCCGGCGAGAACATCTTCGCACCGAGCACCCGCCGCACAGAAGGCCCCAGTTTAGAGCGGCTCACCCGGGAAGAAAAGCCCGATTTCGGGGTCCGGCGCCGGTCCGTAGAGCGGGCCTCTGTGGGTGTCGATCGACTTGTTGACCCGTGGTATGATTCCGCCGCCGTCGTGACACTTACCGGTCACTCATGGTATGGCGTGCGAGTCATCGGCGACTCATGTAAAGGCTGCATTCCGTTGGACAATCCTCGCCGATCCGACCTACAGGATATCATCGAGAACGTTGGACACCGGCTCATAGCGGCCGCAGTCGTTCTCCTCGTATAACAGTTGCTCCAGCACGTTGAGGTCATCGTAGGCCGACTGCGAGATCGTTTCCTCTCCGAAACAGTCGGACACAATCGGACCGACCAGCTCGCCCAACGGGCACCCTTGGAACATAATCGACCCCGTTCCCAGCAGCATCGCAAGCGCCGCGCCGCCTTTCCGTCTTCCACGCATGGACAGTTCCTCCGCGTTCAAGCTGACCGACCCACAATGCCTTCCGGTTCACCCGAACTCGGAGGACGCGGCCGCGCAAGAAACACTCCGCGAGCTTGACGACTGCGAATCATCATGTCAATCCCTGAGGGAAGCCGTTAGTGCGGTTTCTGGAATGGCTGGAAGACCATCCTCTTCCCTCAACCCGGGAATTGCAGGTCGAGGATCTGGAGTTCGACGGTCCGGCGGTTGTTGAAATCGTTGATGATCGGCTCAAACGCCACGCGGCAGCGGCGGTGTTGCTTGAGGTCTTCGGCATGCTCGCCCAGACCAAAGCCGATGCCCTTCAATACCGCCCCGTCCTGGCGGAACGTGGTCTGGAGGTGGTTCTGCTGACGGCCGACGCAGCGCGGCTCGGCGGCAAGGTCGACCCAGCCGGTGGCGAGTCTGGGTTTGGGGTTGCCCTGGCCGAACGGGCCCAGCCCGAGGATCGCTTCGGCGGTCGGGAGCGTCATTTCCGGCAGGTCCACCTCCGCATCGATTCGCAGCTTCGGAACCAGATCAGCCCCGGTGAGCCGGTTGTTGGCTACGTCGACGAACGCTTCCGTGAAAGCCTTGATGCGGTTCGCATCGATTCGCAAACCGGCCGCCATCGCATGTCCGCCGTGGGAAACGAGATGTTCGCTGCAGGCCTCCAGGGCGGAAGCCAAGTCGAAGTGCCTGATACTACGCCCGGAGCCCTGCCCTTCGCCGTTGTTCAACGAAATGAGGATTGTCGGACGCTGATATCGATCGACAACCCGGGCGGCAACGATTCCGATGACTCCGGCGTGCCAGGATTCAGATGCCAGAACAATGGCACGGCGAGCATCACTGGCCAAACCGTCGCGTTCCACTATCTCGTGAACCTGCCGGGCGATCTTCCGCTCCGTTGCCTGGCGTGATCGATTATGCTCTTCGAGGTACAGGGCGATTTCGCGGGCGCGGTCCGGATCGGCGCGGGTGAACAGCTCGACGGCTAAGCGGGCGTGGCCCATCCGCCCGGCCGCGTTGATGCGCGGGGCCAGCTTGAAGCCGACGTCATACCCGCTGACCTTCTCGCCGGTCAGCCCGACGGCATCCATCAGCGCAACCAGCCCCGGTAGCCTCGGTTCGGTCAACGCCTCCAGACCGTGCCGCGCGATAATGCGGTTCTCGCCGCGCAGGGGGACCACATCCGCAATCGTCCCGAGGGCGACCAGCGGCAACATATCGAGCATGAGAACGCGCAGCTCCGGCGTCACTCGTTCGGCGCCGCTGAGCAGTTGGGCTATTGCCCACGACAGTTTAAAGGCGACCCCCGCACCGCATAGGTCCGGATTGGGGTAAGAGCCGTCAAGCGCCGGGTGGACGATCCCGTCGGCTTCGGGCACGCGCTCCTGCGGCAGGTGATGGTCCGTGATAATGAGCTTGACGCCGCGCCGGCGCAGAATCCGAGCCTCGTCCACGGCTGTGATCCCGCAATCGACGGTGATGATCATCCCGGCGCCGTCGTCCGCGATCCGCTCGACTGCCTCGCGGTTCAGGCCGTACCCTTCGTCGATCCGGTGGGGCACGTAAAAGGAAACCTCGGCTCCGGCGAGGCGAAGGGTATGCCAGATAATCGCAAGCCCGGTAATGCCGTCTACGTCATAGTCGCCATAAATGACTATCTTGTCGTTGGCCCGGACAGCCTCGACGATGGCCGCCGCCGCCTGAGCGGTCCCCGGCAGGAGATTCGGCGGATACAGGTCCTTCATCTGCGGCGTAAGGAATTCCCGGCATTGTTCATCCGCGGATATCCCGCGGTTAAGCAACAGTTGGGCGACGATCGAGGGTACTCCCCACCGACGGGCGGACGCCTCTTGCTGCGGCGATCGCGTGGAAATCAGCCAGTGCTTCCCCATGTTGTCCCTTCGTGCGCGGGTCCGTCGATCGTGGCGACGACGACCAGCGGAGTCTACAGTTGAACTGATCGGTGGTAAAGCGGTTGTCGGATTTCGTCGATTGTTGAGTTCGGCGTGGTCGTTGCGTTCGGGGCAACCGCCGGGCTCTTGATTGCCCAAGTGGACCTCTCTATACTCAGGCAACTGGGACGCTGACATCCCCAGGAAGCACCCCAAGTATGGGGATCTAGGAGACAACATCTTGTCGACGGCACTTGATGGAAAGAGTATTCTGATTGTCGATGACGATCCGGACATGGTCACGGCGATTCGCGCGGTGCTCGGTGATACCGGCGCTACTCTCGAGACGGCCATGGACGGTAATGCGGCTATCGAGAAGGCTTCGGAATGTGACCCTGATCTGGTCGTGCTGGACGCCATGCTCCCCAAAAGGAGCGGGTTCCTGGTACTCGAGAAGCTTAAGGGACCGCGGAAGAAGAAGGGTGAGAGGCCTTTGGTCGTGATGATAACAGGCAATGCCGGGAAGCGCCATCAGGTCTGGGCCCAAAGCCTCGGCGTGGACGGATATCTCACCAAGCCGTTCCGAATGGAACGCCTCGTAGAATCGGTCGAGAACCTGCTGACGACCAGCGCCGACTGACTAATGCGACAATAGCCAACGGCCGGTCTGCGGTGGACGCCGAATTGCGATTCGGGGTCCACCGTAGCCGGGCGTTTTCTTTTCCACTCCCGACCTGCGAAAAGCTCGGTCGGTTTCTGCCTTGGTAACACCGGGTGACTGTCAATTGGGCGATGCATCCTGCGCCGCCCCGGCCAGGGCTCGTGCGTTCTCGAGGATTATCTGGGTCATATGCCCCACAGCCCGGCGGCGCTGGTCCATCTCCATATACACGTCCTTAAGAGCGAAACGAATTGCGGTACGCGACCCCAGTTCGTCCACTTGCCCGAGGAGCTTCTCCAGAGCTTCGGCGGCACCTTCCGGGTCGTCGTTCATCAAGTACAGCTCCACGATAGCCTGGGTGGCCATCATGACCGCCTCCTGTGATCCGAAAGCCACATCCCGCCAGTTCGTAACATACTCGAGCCGGTCAGTCATTCGCACCAGCTCTCGCCGTTCCATTTGGCGCTCTCGCTCCATAATCAGACGTTCTATTTCGAATTCATGGCGTTCGATCCCATTCTCCAACTGGGTCAACTTCCGGGACACGCCTTCTATTTCGTCCAAGCGCCCGTCTGAGACTATAGCCTGCCTGATAACGCGAAGCTCGAGCTGTTCGGAACGCAAATCGTACAGCTCGTCCTGCAGGCGTTCGAGCTTCTTCTCAAGCTCCTCTTGAGCGACTTTCTCTTCCAGTTCCGTGCGGATCTGGTCTTCATAACGCTCACGAGTGGCTTGCTGCATCTCCTGCTCACGATGTTCGCGGGCTCTACGAATCTCCCGTTCGCGGGGGTCTGCCCTGTCGGGTTGGTCAGCCCAACTCGACGCCACAGGCACCGCAACCAGGCACAACATCATCGTAACGGTAATAGCTCTGAGGGTCGGGATCATGCGTTTCTCTCCTATGTTCAATCACAAGACTCGGGGTTCGGTAACGTAGCCGGGAGGTTTTCGTCCCGGATGGATGGGCGAAAGAGGGTAGCGATGGTACGCGAGCGGCGGCCACCCCGGACGCTCGGTTCCTCGCGGCGTTTCCGGGGCAGATTAGCGGCGTTTTCGAATAACCGACGAAACTAAAGGCACCCGCCACTGTCTGAGGTCCACCGAGTACCGGAGGAATCGCCTCAGGCGTTTCCGGGGCAGGTCGCCACACCGCTATCAGCAAAGCCAAGCCGGCCGCCGTTGCTAACCCGGTCCGTGCCCAGAAACTGCTCCGCCGCCGGCGCGGTGGGGCCGCCGCTTCGGTCGGCGAAAAGACAAACGGCGGAACAACGCTGTCGTAGGTTCGGCGAAGGGCCTGAAGCCCCAGTCCGAGTCGTTCCAGTTCGACGGCTTGATTCGCGCACGAGGGGCAGTGTTGCAGATGGTCGGCCACGCGCTGTTCGTCACGCTCATCGAGTTTTTGACCGAGTCTCTCGGCCAGGAGTGTGGTACATTCAGCGCAGTCCATCGGAAGCCTCCCTTGACGTTACGTTGGCCTGCAGGTTGGCGATCGCCTTGTGCAGGTTGCTCTTGACGGTTCCCTGCGGACATCCGAGGGTCTCCGCGGTATCCCGCGTCGACATCCCCACCAAAAAACGCAGCACCGTCACTTCGCGTTGCCGGTCGGGCAGCGCGTTTATGGCTGCATGAAGAAGCAACTGCGGCAGCTCCGGCGGTCCGTGCGATCGGATCTGCGGTTCAACGGCGGCAAGTTCACCGGTCCACTCGACGGGCCTGTGCCGACCGGTCTCCCGGCAGACTCGCACCGCGAAACCCGCCGCCCAAGTCCACCACGATACTCCGCTCCGGCGGTCCGCTCGGCGAGCCCACGCTCGTGTTAACGACTCCTGGGCGGCATCACTCGCTCGATCCGCGCTGCCCAAAAGGGCCAGGCACAGCCGGTAGACCCGAGCTGAGAGGTCGGCGAAATCAGGCAACTCAAAGTCGCTTTGTCTTTCCACCTTAGGTCCCGCCGCTGCTTCCCGTTTGTTAATGCGAGTCCGAACGGATTGGTTCACCTCGGGCTCGGCAGAGCAGCCGAGAGCCACGCAAGTTCCGGAAACTGCCTGGGTTAAGAACCTACTAACTTAGCCGGCCCGGATCCTCACCCGTATGAAGGCCGTGCGCGTCAGTACCGCCGCGGATTAAGCCGACATAGAATCGGAGCACGATAACCCGGATTGTGCGCCGGGGGCAGTGTTACTGAAGAAGCACCCTATCGAGAGGTCCGGTCAATGGGAAGCCTACGTAAACCCAGTCACAGCCGACAGATAAGCGGGCTGCTACTGGTGATGTTCCTGGCAGAAGGAGCCTCGATCCTAGGGGACGAGCCGGGCCAACTGCCGGATCAGCAGGTGCCGAACCTTGCAGTTGCGCAAGACGCCCTGATGGGTGGTGAATACGAGCGGGCGATCGAAGTCTACAGCAAACTGATGGACGACCCGGAAACCGCGCCGGCCGCCGCTATCGGTGTGGCCCGCTGCCGGATGCGTATCGGCGATTACGAAGAGGGTATCGCCGGGCTGGAAGCGGAACCCGCCCCGGATTCCGCCGAATGGCACTTGGTGCTGGCCAAGCTGCTCCGGCTGGTGGGGCGTTACGACGAAGGTTTGGAACACGTCCGCGCGGCCGTTCGACTCGACCCAGGACATCCCGGTTCGCGCTTGCTGGTCGGGAGCATGTTGGAAGCGCTGGGGCGGCGCGACGACGCCATCGAATCCTACCGGTGGTTCGACCAACAACTGCGGAAGCGGTCCGGGCTGCCCCGCGATGCGGAGTGGGTGACCGACACCGCCGTCGGCTTCTTGCGCTACACGGTGCTTACGGAATCAGATCAGTTGGTGCCGCGCACCAGGCACGTCCTGCACGAGATGTTGCAGATGGTCTATGAACGGGTGGACCGCACGTGGTGGCCCGCCCGAATCGCCGCCGCCGATCTGCTCCGCGAACGATTTAATAACGATCCGCTGGACGGCAGCGTAGCGGACTACGAAGCGGCTTTGCTGGTCAGCAGCAACTTGCCCGAAGCCCACGTCGGACTCGGAGAGGTCGCCTTACACCGATGGGATTTCGACGAGGCCGAGCGTCGTGCGGAACTTGCCCTCGAGGTCAACCCCCACTACCCGCCGGCCATTCACCTGCTGGCGAAAGAGCGGCTGCTCGAGCGACGCTATGCCGAAGCCGCGCAGGTTTGTGACCGAGCCCTGTCATTTAATACGCGAGATGTCGTTGCGCTGTCACTGTCCGCAGCGGCCGCCGCTTGTCGGTATGATGACGCCGAAGTCGCCCGCGCCCGCGCTCGGGTAGCAAAGATCAACCCGCGGTCTGCCGTATACCACCGCATTCTCGGCGATGCCCTGGCGGGGATCCGGCAGTACGCCGCCGCGGAAGCGGAGTACCAAAAGGCAATTGAATACGAACCCACCGATGCCAACGCCCACACCGAGCTCGGGTTAACGTACATGCAATGGGGCCTCGAAGACAAGGCCCATAAAGTGCTGGACCGAGCTTGGGAGCTCGACCCGTTCAACGATCGCACGCTCAATACGGTCAAGCTGCTGGAGTCTCTCGAGAGCTTCGCCCGCCTGGAGACGCCCCACTTCACGATCCGGTCCGATCCGCAGCGCGACCCGGGCTTAGCCGAGTACATGGCCGAGTATCTCGAGAGCATCTACGCAACCATCACCGGCGATTACGAAACGACTCTGTCGGACAAGACCATTATCGAAGTATTCCCGACCCAGTCGGATTTCGGAGTACGCATCACCGGCAAGCCGTGGATCCACACCGTGGGTGCCTGCACGGGCCGGGTGATCGCCATGTCCTCTCCGCGAGGGTCGACGCAGCTTTTCGGCCCCTACGATTATGCTCGCGTCCTCCGCCACGAATTCACCCACACCGTCACGCTGGCGGCGACGCAGAACCGGATTCCCCACTGGTTTACCGAAGCACTGGCCGTATCGCAGGAAGAGAGCCCCCGAAGCTATGAATGGTGTGCTCTGCTGGCCCGGGCGATTCGCCGGAACGAGCTGTTCACCTTGGAGTCGATTGACTGGGGCTTCATCAGGCCCAGACGTCCCCACGACCGAACGGTAGCCTATGCCCAAAGTGAGTGGATGTACGAATACATCGTCGAGCGCTTCGGCTATGACACGATCAACGCGATGTTACGCCGCTATCGGCTCGGGCAGACCAGCGAACAGGTCTTCAAAGAGCAGATGGCCGTCACCCCGACCGAGTTCGACCGCGACTTTGCCCAGTGGGCCAGGCAAAGGGCTACGCCTTGGGGGTTCGATATGGAACCGCCCGAGGATGCGAGCGCCCTGCGAACTCTGGCCGAGAAGGAGCCGGACGATTCAGTGGTTCAGGGACGCTTAGCGCGGGCGGAGTTGGATGACGGGGATCCCGAGCGAGCGTTGGCGGCGGCGCGCCGCGCGCTGGAACTCAACGAGAATGAACGCGCGGGGCTCGAAGTGCTGTTGACCGTGCTGTCCGGCTATTTCCTCGAGAATCTATCGGAACCGGTCCGCCGCGGTTACGAGAAAGAGGCGCGGCTGGCCGCCACACGGCTTACAGCAGTCGATCCGGACAGTGCGCTGGCTGCGGAGGTTCTCGGTACTTTGGCGTTGAGCAGCCGGGATTGGGAAGAGGCTATTGTCTCTTTCGAGCGTCTTCAGCGCATTCGCCCGATGAACCCGGCGAGTTGGCAAGGCCTGGCCGGGATATACTTAGAACGTGGAGAGGATGACCTGGCTCTTTCGCAGTTGCTGGAACTGGTTCGGTTGGGCGAGGCCGATCCTGAAATCCCGGCACACATCGCAGGTATCTACCGGCGGCGGGCTGACCTGCGCGAGTCGCGATACTGGTATGTCCGGGCGCTTCGAGTCAATCCGTTCTCGGTGAAGGTCCACGACGGACTCGGCGACACGGAGATGCAGTTGGGTAATACCCAAGCTGCTCTCCGCGAGTACGTGATGTTGACTCGGATCGAGCCGAAGAAGGCCGGGCACTTCGAGAAAGCCGCTTTCGCGGCGGCCAAGATTGGTGACGAAAGAACGGCACAGGATCTCGCCCGGCAGGCGGTGGCGCTGGATCCGGACTCTGCGGCTCGGACGCTGGTACCGTAGCTCGCCGTTCTCTCTTCTCGGTCGCTATCGCCAAGTCGGTCCCGAGCAGGCATCGAACAGGGCAAGTTCTCGGGCGTTGGCAACTGAGCAAGGATCCCCAGCTCGAGACCCGCAACCCAGGCTCAGGCAAAGCCGAAGAACAGATACGACCTCGAGGCTCTTGGTCTCGGACCCGACGGATGATAACCTGCTCACTCGAACCGTCGGTGGGCGCGGGTGTCGACTCGCCGACCGCTTTGCCTTGGGGCTGCGGGCGGCCTGTGGAAACACCCCGGCCGCCCAGAGGCGGGGACGGGACTAATGCCGGGGTCCGTGACCGCGGCAATGTCCGATAATGCGACAGTGGGCATCAGGAAGGGTCTGTGGCTACTGAGTTATCCGGTTATCGCATCATTAAGCAGATTGGGGTCGGTGCCAGGTCGAAGATAAGCCTCGGCACGGAACTCAAGACAGGGCGACAGGTGGCGATCAAACACGTCGTTCGCAATTCGGCGGACGACGACCCCTTCATTGCGCAGGTCGAAACTGAATACGAGGTTAGCAGCAACATCAGCCACCCGGCCCTTAGGCACAGCTATTACATCAGTCGCGTCCGTAAGCTCTTGCAGACAAGAGAGATCTGGCTGGTTATGGAGTACATCGACGGGCTGAACCTCGAGGACGCCCGCCCGAACCGGCTGAACACCTTTCTCAATGTCTTCAGGAAGGTGGCGGCGGGGCTCCAGGCGATGAACGATGCCGGCTACGTCCACACCGACATTAAGCCGACGAATATCATGCTGGCGTCCGGGGGGATCGTGAAACTCATCGATTTCGGCCAATCCTGCCCCATTCATCACCGGAAAGAGCGTATTCAGGGTACGCCCGACTACATCGCCCCGGAGCAGGTTCGACGCATGCCGCTGGATCAACGCACCGATGTCTTCAACCTCGGCGCCACCATGTACTGGGTGTTGACGTCGGAAAAATATCCGACGGCCATTCGCGGCACCGATTCTCGCGGCGGGATCAGCCTCGTGACTTCCGATCGACCGATTGCCCCGATTGAACTCAACGATAAGATCCCGCTGGGGCTTTCGAAGTTGGTTATGGAGTGCTGCCGCGATAACCCGACGGAGCGGCCGAATGACATGAAGCAGGTTGGCGCCCGGTTGGCGGTCGTGCAGAAGTTGTGGCGGAAACACCTGGAAGGACTGCGCGGTGAGCGGGCGGCGGGACCCGAAAGTGAGGGGGACTTCGCTCCCCAGAGTGAATGATGAACGACGCCCCTCAGGTCGCTGAGTTGTTCCACGAGGTGGCTCAGCTCAACTACGATGATCCTCTCCGGCAAGGCTCCTTGCTGGAGTTCCCCAATTACGGCCAGGTCGTGATGACCGGCGACCTCCACGGTAACCGCCGCAATTTCGACAAGCTCCAGAAATACTGTGATCTTGAGCGCGCCGGTGCCCGTCATGTCATGTTGCACGAGATCATTCATGAGGACGTCACAGCGGCCGCCGCCCACGATATGTCGCATGAGGTGCTCTGCGCCGCGGCGATGTGGAAACGCGATTACCCGGACCAAGTCCATTTTCTTCAGAGCAACCACGAGCTGGCCCAGCTTGGCCGGCACGAGATCACGAAGAACGGCCGGATCGTGACGGTCGATTTCGAGGAAGGTATCGCCAAGAGCTACCCCAAGCAGACGGATCTGGTGATCGAAGCAATCGATGCGTTCTTGCGCTCGTATCCTCTAGCCGGCCGCACGCGGAACCGCGTCTTCCTTTCGCATTCGCTCCCGAGCCCGCGCAACCTGCCCTGCTTCGACGCCCAGGTACTATCGCGAGTTCCCACGGACGCCGATCTGGCCGATCGCGGCTCCGGACACATGCTGGTCTGGGGGCGCTACCAGACGGATGCGACTCTGGAAGCTCTGGCCGACCTATTGGACGTGGATTACTTCATCTGCGGTCATCAGCCCCAGGAGATGGGCTATGACGTCGTCCACGATCGCCTGATTATCCTGGCGAGCGAGCATAACCACGGGGTATTCCTGCCGGTGGATCTCAACAAACCCACTAATCTCGAGAAGCTGGTCAGCAGTATACGCCGGTTTGTTGCCGTCGCGTGAGGGATCAACCGCCGCTCTGACCGTCGCCGCCGTGCCGCCTTCCGGGTCCGTGCCCGGCGCCACCGCGCCGGCACCCTTCCGAGCCCGACTTGCCCCACCTGCTACAGTCGCGACAGCACTTCCTGCTGCACTCGCGCACCTTCGCGGCGCACAGGCCGTACAGTTGCTTCTGTTGCTGGGCAGTCAGATGCCCCCGCACGGTTATCAGATACTCGGCCACGCGCCGTTCGACCCGATTGTGGGCTTCAATAACCGCCTCTACGCGCTGGCGAATCTCGTCGTCGCCGGCATCTTCTTTCTCGAAGGTGGCCGCCAACTGTGAACGCGCGTCGTGAAGTTCCCCTTGCAGCAAACCCAACTCTTCCGCAAAAACCGGATCCTGCTCCTTGATCGATTCGGCCTGCTCCGGATTCAAACCCAGACGATCGGCAATAGGTGACAGAACTACGTCATTGCCCGCCGGACCTTGCGAGCGCATGGCCACCGTACCCACCAGGCTGCCCCCAAAGCAAAGCGCCGCCACCAGGACGATTCCGATTGTGGTCTTCGCAATCATGACGGCTCGCCTCCCACGACCGACTCCTCAGGCTCCAGTCCGCCGGATAAACCGGTGGCGGATCCGGCACCGAGCTCGATCCACTCCAATGCTCCGGCCATGCCGTGTAGTGTTGCGGGGCGCCCGCCGTTCGCCGAAGTCCTACCGGCCGGGACGAGATATCCGGCAACCACCCCCAGTCCGATGGCCAGGGCGATCGATGCGGCCAACCGAACCGGTACCATGCGGAACATCGCCCAGCCCGGCGGTTTCGCCGACGGTTGCCGCTCGTCCTCAACGGAAGCCAGAACGCGCGCGGTCAGGTCGCAACCCGAAACGTCCGGTTGCCAGCTATTCAGGGCGTTCCACGTTTCTGACATTTCAGCATAAGCGGCGGCACAGGTCGCACAGCCTTCGAGGTGGCTGCGGAAGTCCCGCTGCTCGGAAGGCGACAGGTCTCCCGAGACCAGCCGAAGTACCAGACATGTCTGTGGACAAGTCATCAGAACGATCTCCAAGACTGAAACGAGCCGCTTTCCCGTATCCTGCGGTTCATTCTCACGGTTTTTTGTACTCCTTAAGGGCTTTCCTGAGGTTCGCGTAACCTCGGGTGAGCAGCGATTCCACCGCCGATTCGGACCAACCGGTGGCCTCCACGACCGTCCTTTGGGGCAAACCCGAGAAACGGTGCAGAACAACGGCGAGCCGCTGTCGTTCCGGTAATGCGGCCACCGCGGCGCGGACAGCCGCAGCGCGATCTTCCTGTTCCACCGTCGTGCTCGGGCACGCCGCCACCGGCTCCGCGACGTCGGGCGGGTCTCCCGAGAAGGGCCTTTGCTTCTTGAAGGCGTCCAGGCAGAGGTTCACGACAATGCGGTACAGCCAAGTGGTGAACCGAGCGGTAGGGCGATAACGCTCCGCCGACCTCCACACGCGAAGAAAGACCTCCTGGCCGATATCCTCCGCCAGAGTCATGTCACCCGTCGTCCGGCAGGCGATCTCCAAGACCCGGTGCTGATGCCGCTTGACGAGTTCGGCAAGTGCAGACCGCTCCCCCGCAGCCACTAAGGCCATCAGCGCCTCGTCACTCGGACCGTCGGTCAGCACATCTGACATTATCGCATCGCCAGAAACCGGAGTCTCTCGAACGCATCCGCAGGATACCGCAAAGGTCACTCGTTATACAAACAGGGAGAAAGAACCCGAAACCACGCGCGGCGCGGGTGCCCACCCCGGCGTTTGTCGGGCGCGGGTGCCCCATCCATTCCGGCGTTTGTTGGCCAGGAACAGCCGCGCCGATTCCCCGCCGGAATGGGTGGGGGAGAGACCAGCCTCCGGCAGGCACTCGCGTTCTGCTCGATTCCCCACCCTTCGCCTCGGGCGTGGCGCGCATGCCGCATGTTCACCTGTTTACGGGGCTCTTTTGTCTACTGCGATATCCCGCAAGGCGAAGGACGGGGCACCCTCACGGGCCGGTCGCCCTTTGATTTTCGGGCTGCCGAGTCACCGCAACCATGAAAAAACCCGGCATCGACCGCAGGGCGGATCGGGCTCGGTCGTTCAACCCTCGGAAACGCAAGGAGCTCTCGCGATGGCGGCGAGCGGTTGGCAGCTTTGTTGGAGGAAGATCATGAAAGGTATTTCGTTAACCTGTGCGGCGCTGGCGGCCTCAATACTCCTGACGGTCGGGCAGCCGACTCGTGCCACGGATGTGACGCCGTGCGGTCACGAGCGAATCGAAGGTGTGGTCTCTGCGGTAGACCTGGTAGCCCAGCGGCTGGTAGTGGACGATGCGATAATTCAGATCTCGGACGAGACGAAGATCCACGGCACCCAGAACAAAGCGGATCTGGTCGATATCCGCGTCGGTCAGACCATCGTGGCGATCGGAACAACCAAAGACGGCGTCCTGGCCGCCGCCCGGTTGAAGGTAAAACCCGGGAAAGGCCACCCCGAGTGCGGCGAATCCTGCGGTTTCGGCAAAGGTCCGTGTGCGAAGACCCCGCGTCGCAGCTCGGTCGACGATGTACGCGCGAACCCCTCGTGCCGGGGCGGATGCGACCGCTGCCCAAGCCAATGCGCGAAGGCTGAACGCCCGTGCGACGGCAACTGCCCCGGCGGTTGCACCTGCTCGGCGGCGAACTGTCACTGCGGCGGTGACTGCCGATCCGCGAAAGGCGGAAGCTCCTGCGATAGCGACTGTCCGTACTCGAAGGGCAAGTGCTCTTGTGAAGAAGACTGCCGTTGCTCAGAAGGCAAACGTCCCTGCAAAGGCGATTGCCACGGCGACTGCACCTGCTCAGCGGCGAAGTGTCAATGCGGCGGCGACTGCCGATTCGCGAAGGGCGGAAGCTCCTGCGATAGCGACTGTCCGTACTCGAAGGGCAAGTGTTCCTGTGAAGGAGACTGCCGCTGCTCAGAAGGCATACGCCCCTGCAAGGGTAATTGCCACGACGATTGCGCCAGCTCAGCGGCGAAATGCCACTGCGGCGGTAAGGGCAAGTGCCACCGGCACGGCGCGGCAAGACGATCTCGCGGTTAGACTCGCAACCTGCCCAGGCTCCGGTCGCCGCAAGCGGCGACCGGGGCCTTTACTTATGCGCAACCGGACCCCACGCCGTTGCGGAAGCAGCGACGGATTGCCCTGCCGCGTCTTCCCCAATGAACCCCATCATAGAAGGCGTGATCAAAGGGGCTCAATAACGAAGCCCCGAATAAGTTGGCCCGGATCATTCATCCCAGCGAAGTATGAGCCGCAAACCAATGTGGCGCCAGAGCTTGTTCCTGGCGTGGAAGCCGCTGTGTTACCGTTACGCCATCCGCGAGGGATGGCGCCACAGTGAGTTACGCGCGTTCATGCAAACGTCATAAGTGACTCGGGTCCGGCGCCGCCCACGATAATGGGCCGCACATCCCCGCCCACGCTTACTTGCCGCCGCGCTGCTCTAACAGGGCGGCAAGCTTTGTGCGGCCTTTCAGCTTCGCGTAATGCAGCGGTGTAAAACCGGCCTGGTCCGTTGCATTGACCGCAGCGCCGTTGTCCAGAAGGACCTCAGCCAGCGCGGTCAGCAGAGTATCCACTTCCGGCTCCGAGGGCCCCTGAGAAGCCGCAATGATAAGCGGCGTTGCTCCCGTCTCACTCCGGGCGTCCGCCTTCGCTCCATCGGCGATAAGCTGCCTGGCAGTATCCACCTTGAACCGTCGGGCCGCAGCGTGCAGCGGCGTTTCGCCCATCGCATCGGTTGCGTTCACCTTGGCCCCGAGCTTCACTAGCTCTCCAACGAGCTTCTTGTGGTTGTTCATCGCGGCATGATGAAGCGGAGTGCGCCCCGCGTGATCCGCGGCCATGATGTCAGCCCCGGCTTCCATCAGCGGCGCGAGCAGCTCAGAACACCCTTTCACGGCCACAACATGAAGCGGGGTGAAGCGCTGGTCGTCGCGTGCATTCACCTCAGCCCCGCCGGCAATCAACATCCGGGCAGTTGCCGCGCGGGCTTGGCGTGCTGCTCCTGTCCGGTGGGCCGCGGCCAGCAGGTGCAGCGGCCGCTCGCCACGCTTATTCGACGTGTTCGGTGAAGCATCCGCGGCCAACAGACTCTCGACCGCCGCCGTACGTATCTCCGCAGCGGCGATGTGCAGCGGGGTATTACCGCGCTGATCCCTGGCAGATACCAGGTCCGGATTATCGACCAGCAAGGCGTTGATAGCCGGCGCATCTTCCGCCCGCACCGCGGCGAACAAATCGCCCGCACTATCGGCGAATGCCGAAGGACCCCCGACTATCGTGAAGACCACAGCTACAATGAGGAGTTCCGCCTTATTCATCTTGTTCCGCCTGCGTAACCGGTCGGTAGTCCGCGGCGAAGATGCCGTTGCGCTGGCTATCATCGGGAACCGGTGCCGGAAGATCAAAGTGCCCAAGGTCATAATCAGCAGGGCCATTGCCGCCGCTCCCCACTCGGAAACCGTTGGAACGGCCTCGCCGGAGTTCGGGAGAACCGTAAAGACCGCGTCACTCTCGTCCCAGCCCCCGAAGGCGCCGCCGCCGTACACCGTCCGGCACCGTACCTTGTGGTTCGCACCGTCAGTAGTCGGAACCCAGACCGTTGACGTGGCCCCGGTGGGGGACTCGACCGTAATGTCGAACCACGTCGTATTATCTTGCGTCAAGGTAAGATCGTCGATCCAGACCGTGTCCGGTTGCGTAGTCGTGTTGAAGTCCTTGTCGTATTCCCATTTCAGCGTGTGCGGACCTGCGCCCAAAGTCGTCGAATAGTAGGTCCACGCGACCGAGCCGGACTCCGAGAACTGCAGAATGTCGTCGATGTAGAAGTTGAAATCGTCGTAGCCGTCCTCGGTACCGACCCGATACCAGAAACTCACCTCGCCGCCATCGGCGGAGCGCGTCATCCAGCTCACCTCATCGTCGTCGATAGCACCCGAGCGGGCAGCGTATGTACCCCCGTGAGCGGTACCCGATGCCACAAACCAGGGTACATCTCCGCCGGTTACGAACTCCGCCGCGAGGCTACCGCTCTCGAAGCCCTCGGTGGTTACCGTGTTCTCCCCGTAGTTGGACGAATACTGCACCTGGAACGCCGTACTGGAGTTGCCCGTCCAAGATACGGTTGACGAGACGCCAGCCTCCAAGGTCTCACCGCCGTTCGGCGATACTACGGTCGTAGCCGGCTTCGCCAACGCGACATCCCACCGCGTGGCGTCACCCGCGTGTACTACCAGATCCGGAAACACCGCCGTGTCGTAGCCCTTCGCCTCGACCGACACGGTGTACGTGCCCGGGAGCAGCATGCGGTGATAATCGCCCACGTCCGGGTCGGTGTATACCGCGTGATCCCGTCCTTCTATCGTGACAGTTGCCTGACGCGGCAGGCCGGTGGCAGCGTCCGTAACGATACCCCGTACACCGATGAGCGCCGTCGCCATGTAAGCCAACATGGAATCGCGGTTGTTATTCCAATAGGTCGGCAACTGAGAGGCCGCGGGGTACGGCGACTGATCGTTGCTTATCTCCAGCGTTACCTCGTTGCAGCCCAAGTAGTGGTAGTTCCAATCCTGCATTCCCTGATCGATTCGGTACCATGCCGCCCCGTTCGTAATCCCGTGATACCACGACCCATTCCACATCGGCGAGTTGTGTTGAGAGTATTCTTCGCTGATGTAAACGAACAAGTCTTCGTCCGGGGACGGCGTGAACACACTCGCCCCTTCAGGGTTGTTGTCAAGCGGATAATTGACCACCAGAGCTCCCGTGTGGATGTTGGCCGAAAGCGTGAACGATTCGCCGAAACACCAGTTCATCACGACTCCCGTCTCGGCTGCCCGGCCGGCCGGAGTGTTGTTCGGGCTGGTGTAGGGATCGGGGAAATCGCGGTTCAAATCTACGCCGTTGGCGTTTCGCCTCGTGCGGGTGCCGGCCATGTACCCGTCGGGGTTCATCAGCGGCATGATCCAGATGTCCATCTCATCGACCAGGTGGGTGATGTCCGGATCGACGCCGTAGTTGTCTGTGAGATGGTCAATCAGATACAAGCACATCTCGTTACCGACGATTTCGTTGCCGTGCATGGTCGAGATGTACTTGAACTCCGGCTCATCCTCTTCTGCCGGCACGTTGTCGCTGATGCGCAAAGCCCAAAGCTCCCGGCCTTGCACACTCGAGCCCAAATCGTAAAGCTGGCAGATTGACCCGTGATCCGCCACCGTGTCGGAGAGGAACTGGCCTATCTCGGTGTGGCTGCGGTAGGTCTGCGCCGTTACCGGCGCGGTCCCGCAGGCCATTACCGCCAAGCCCGCCAGAACGCGTATGCCCAGCGGGCACCGCTTACTCGTTTGTGCAAGATCTAGGGAATGACGAATATGCACGGTTCAGTTTGCCTTTCCGGGGGCCCATCTACGGGCGTCAGGAGTGATCGGGCGGTTGGGCTGATCCTCCGCCGACGAATCGAATTCGCGCTCCCCCCAACTATACCAGCCCTTCCAAGAAACAAGTCCCCATTGTAACAAAGCGGCACACCTGTCGCAACGGTTGATTCTGTTGTAAAGGCATTCTTCCGTGCGCCAAACGGGCCTGGCGCTAGCGCCAGCGGGGGTGGTTTCGCTGGGAAGGTCAACGGGGGGACCCTCGCCGCCCTCCTCGCAACCACGGCTGGACGCGCGCCGGCGCAGAAATACGGACGTAGATCAGCCGCTGGACGCATCGGCCCCGCCATCCGTTGATGCCGGCGAACTGCCGCCTTCGGCGAACCATCTGCGGACGTCATCCGCCGTCGCCGGCGGGATCTTCGTCAGGCTGTTCTGCACCCACAGACCCCGCTCGCGGCAGCGGTCGATGAGCTGTCGAGATGTTACGCCAAGCTCCCTGGCCAGCTCCTTGATTTTTACTCCGCTCTTTGCCAATTCCGGATCGTCCTCTCCGCACTTACCCACGGCGCCGGTGCTGGAACGTCACGCCGATCTTGGGTGATTCTTGGTTCAACATTTTTCGCCCCGTTCGCACGTCGGGCGACGGAGTTGGCAGATTATAACAGTTCACGAGATCGCGCCTCTGCAAGACGATGTCCTTCTGCCGCACAATGGCAGTTCCGTACGGCACGATCGAGGCCCTACGCCTACAGTCAACAGCGCGCAACCCCCTCGTAGGGCACGGTCGAGGCACGCGGGTGCCCCGTCCATGCCGGCGTTTGTTGCGCTGAAATGCCGCATCGCCCCGCCGTCGGCATGGGTGGGGGACGGATTGGGTAGGGCACGGTCGAGGTACGAGACCTGCCACGAAGGCCCGCGATGCGTGAAGACCTCGTAGGGCACGGTCGAGGCACGAGACCTGCCGCAAAAACGCATGCTGTCCAAGCCGAACGCTGTTGTACGACCCACTTCGGGGTTGGTGCGGAAGGGGGCTTTGTGTGCCCCAGGGTGGCACTAGAGCGGCTGCGCCGCTTCGTTTACCCTGGGCTTTGCTGTTCAACGCCTTGGCGTAGGTTCAAAAGGCGCAGATCGCGCGAAGACTCACGGCAGGTCTCGTTCCTCGACCGTGCCCTACACCCGCCGATGCAGCCCTACCCATACCGGCGGCGTTATCTGTCATACTGTAGGCAGGATGCCTGCGTTGCGCGAAGACTCACGGCAGGTCTCGTTCCTCGACCGTGCCCTACACCCGCTGATGCAGCCCTACCCATACCGGCGGCGTTATCTGTCATACTGTAGGCAGGATGCCTGCGTTGCGCGAAGACTCACGGCAGGTCTCGTTCCTCGACCGTGCCCTACACCCGCTGATGCAGCCCTACCCATACCGGCGGCGTTATCTGTCATACTGTAGGCAGGATCCCTGCGTTACGCGAAGACTCACGGCAGGTCTCGTTCCTCGACCGTGCCCTACACCCGCTGATGCAGCCCTACCCATACCGGCGGCGTTATCTGTCATACTGTAGGCAGGATCCCTGCGTTACGCGAAGACTCACGGCAGGTCTCGTTCCTCGACCGTGCTCTACACCTGCCCGTGCAGCCCTACCCATAACGGCGGGGTTATCTGCCATACTGCAGGCAGGATGCCTGTGCTAAGCGAAAGACGCTGGTGCAGGCGGGATGCCTGAGTTACGCCGGCTGAGCAGGGCGAACCTAAAACGGGGTCATTACCGGTTCACCGCGAACGGCTATGACCATTGCCACTGCCGCGGCACCGGTTAGAAGAGGGAGCACGACACCATACACGACGATAATGCCGGTGGCGTGCCACGGCGAGCGGACCAATTGCCGGGTGCGGTCGCTCAACAAAGACCCAATCCACCCGGCGGCCGTGAGCACCGCTACACCCACCACGGCCAGGTCGCGTCCCAGCCGATACTCCGGCGGAAGGCTGGAACGGAAGCTGTCCGTCAGGAACTCGTATCGGAGGAAAACCTCGATCCCCATACCGATTCCGACCAGGATCGCCATGTGGATAAGGCGATGGGCTTCGTAGTTTGCCGCGGCGATAATCGTCCGCGGAACTCGGGCGAAGTCCGGCAAGCGGCGGCGCATCCGAAAGCGAAGTCCGATCAGGCCGGGACCGGCCCAGGCGGCTAAAGCCCAAGCCACAATGGGGCAACAAAACGACAGAAAAGTCCACGACGGCTCGAAACGCAACCGGTTGGTGGTTACGGTCGTCGGGGCACGCAGGCCTTTGGAATACACATCCTCGTCGATATGGTCTTCGTACCGGCAGAACCGTCCGCCGAATCCGGTAACGTAGATGAACACTCCACTGTCGATCCGGGCTCCGGAGACATCCGTGTGGAAGTACTGGGTCGAGGTTTGCACGACCAGTCCATCACAAACCGCGCCGCACCCCAGAATCATCGCAGTTGCGATAAGGGCGCAAAGGCCCGCGCGGTTGAGAGAGCGACGAAAGTCGCGCTCCCGGTCCAAAGCCCACCACCACCCCGGAGCACGCTTGCGGAGCGGAGCCCACAGGCTCGAAAAGAACCACTTTCCGGAGTCGACGGCCTGCCAGACCTGACGGCGGTAGTCGGCCGGGACCCCGCGCAGGCCGCACTCGGGGCAATCGGGCGGACCCTCCGGGTTAGGGAGATTATGACCGCAAGCCGCGCACCGCCGGCGGGCCTCCGCCAGGAGTCGATTCACGGAAGCTCTCTTGTCGGCTTCGTCGATCGGCATCCCTCGGGCTCACCTACTCGATCCGCGCGAGGCGGTTGCTCTCACGTTTCGCCGGGGTCACGCTGACCGAGGCTTGACACATTCGGGAGTATCGTTGGCCGGATTGCCGACCGCCCGGCCCACTGGATAGGCCGTCATCTCCTCGGCTGAATAAGGTACCAGCAACTCGCGCAATCCGGCACCCGGGCTCACCTTAGGGTCGAGCCAGGTTTCGAAGTCTCTTCGCCGCAAGATCACCGGCATGCGGTTGTGCAGCGGGCGTAGCAGCTTGTTCGGCTCCGTTGTTATTATGGTACACGAATCCAGCTCGGAGCCATCCGCGCCCGCCCAGTGTTCCCACAGCCCGGCGAACCCCAGCGGGCCGCCGTCGCTCATCCGGATGTAATACGGCTGCTTGCCCTTCATCCCGGGCACCGCTTGCCATTCGTAGAAACCGTCGGCGACGACGAGACACCGGCGACGTTCGAAGGCCGCCCGGAATGACGGCTTGTCCGCAATGGTCTCGGCGCGGGCGTTGATCATCCGCGCCCCGCTGCCCGGATCCTGAGCCCAGGAGGGCACCAGCCCCCAGAACAGCAAATCGAACCGCCGACGGGAACCATGCGGAGGTATCCGCACTACCGGTGCCGGCTGGGTGGGTGCGATATTGTACCGGGGGACCACGTCGGGCGCGTCGGCCAGCTCAAAGAACTCCGCCAGCACCTCACCCGACGAAGTCAACGAGAACCGCCCGCACATGTCTCAATCCTTATTGACTGGCTCCCGCTCCGGAGGGAGCCGCGGCCTCCGGCGCGTGGACCGTCTATTCCTGGCGGGTGACGCGCAGGGCTTCCTCAACGGTGGTCAGACCCTCACGGATCTTCTCGATGGCGTCATCCCGCAGGGTGATGGCGCCGTTTTTGATGGCATACTCCTGAAGTCGCTCCATCGAGGCCATCTCCATGACCAGGGCGGACAGCCCGGCGTCGAAGGGTACGAATTCGAAGACCCCGACCCGATCGAAGTATCCGGTCCGCATGCACCGTGAACAGCCTGCCCCGCGGTAAATCTCAACACCCGTTCGATCCAGCGGGATGTTCATAATCTGTCGTTCGGTGCGGTTCGGAGTGTACGGCTTCCGGCAGTTCGTACAGATCTTTCGGACCAGTCGCTGGGCCATGACCCCGATCAAACCGCTCGCCACCAGGTACGGCTCACATCCCATTTCAAGCAGCCGGGTAACCGACCCGACGGCCGAGTTCGTGTGCAACGTGGCAAACACCAGGTGCCCGGTCAGAGACGCTTCTAAGGCAAGGTGTGCCGTCTCCTCGTCGCGAATCTCGCCGACCATAACCACGTCCGGATCGTGCCGGAGAATACTGCGCAGCGCGCGGGCGAAGGAAACGCCGTACTCGGCATCCACGGAAACCTGATTTACTCCCGGGATGTGGTACTCGACCGGGTCCTCCACCGTAATGATGTGTTTGTCCACAACGTTAATGCACTGCAGCGCCGCGTATAGTGTCGTGCTCTTGCCACTCCCGGTCGGCCCGGTGAGCAGGATAATCCCGTAGGGCCGGCGGATCAGCCGCTCGAACGCCTGCCGGAGCTCCACCCCCATCCCGAGGTTCTCCAACGTGAGGCGTGAACGATCGGAGGATAACAGCCGCAGAGTCGCCCGCTCACCCCGGGCTACCGGAATGATGGCGACCCTAACGTCCACCTGCTGATCGAAACTGCGGTGGCTGAAACGCCCGTCCAGCGGCTTGCGCCGCTCCGTAATGTCCAACGAGCACAAGACCTTTAAACGCGACAATAACGCCGCCGAAACATCCAGCGGATAGGCCCGCACTTCCACCATCCGCCCGTCGATTCGCAGACGAACACGCAGCCGGTCGTCCTCCGGCTCCAGATGGATGTCACTCGCCCGGCGGTCCACGGCCTCATCCAGAATGCTGTCCAACTGCTCGACCATGCTGAGCCCGGTCGCCGAGGTGGTGGCCACACTGGCCGAAGTGGGAGCCGTGGGGCGCATTCGCGCCCCCTGAGCGCGAGCCCCCCCATAAACTTCGTCGAGGGTCTCAACGATCTGATAACGCGGGCTCACCACCAGTTGCACCGGACGGTCGAAGCGAGAGGCTACCGCCGCCTGGACCGAAGGGTCCACCGGATCCGCTACCGTAGCAACAAGCTGTCCGGCCACCTCACCGAAGAGCAGGCAGATCTTCTGCCGGGCGATATTTTCGGGGAAGGTAAGTGCCCACGCCCGCGATGGGCGGCGCCGCGTTAGATCCAAGTAACGAACGCCGCTCAAGTCCGCATAGACCCGGGCGACGTCTATCTCGCTTATCACGTCATGGGCTTGCAGAATCTCGACGATCGGCAGGCCCATTAACTCCGATTCTCGGCGCATCGCGGCCAGGCCGACGGGGGTCAACGTGCCCTCGTCCAGCAAACTCGAGACAATTCGCTGCTCGGCAGACTCTGCGGCAATCATGGCAACAACTGACCATAAGCGGGAGCCCTCACCTTACGCAGGGCGATCCCCTATCCGAAGCCGAGTACGAGAACCAAAGCGTCGTCGTCAGGCTGAGCCCCGGCCAGATGGTTCGACCACGTCAGCCCAATGCGCGACAGAACGTCCATGGCCGTCCCCCAGGCGGCGCGATCCAGAAACGTATCGTGCAAGCGGTTATCGCCGAGCGTCTCTCCGGCGGAGTTAGTCGCCTCCACCAGGCCGTTGGTATGACACACCAGCCGGAATGAGTCCGGCAGATCCACCCGGGTGCCCTCATAGAGGTAATCCCGATCGATCCCCAGAACCAGCGAGGGCTGGTCCAGAGTTATCAACCGCCCCGGCGCTATCATCAACAGCGGCGCCATGCACCCGGCGTTGATGTACACCAGCTTCCCGGATGCCATGTCAATCCCGACGTACGCACACGGAATCACCTGCCGGGCTCGCGAGGAAGCCACCATGTGGTTCAGCTCGTTGAAAACCGGGGCAGGGTCCATTAAGGACTCTTCCGCGACGGCCAACGCCGCCCGAATCCCCGCGCGAATCGTAGTAGATTGCACGATACCGTTTATGCCCTGCCCGCCGCCGTCGACTACGAGACAACACGCCCGCTGTTCATCGAGGTGCAACACATCACCGAAATCGCCACAGCGCGCCCGGCCCGGATAGCACTTCAACGCCGTGTCGAACGAGTCGTTGGACGCGGCCGGATAGCTTAGTGACGCCTGCACGCGCCGCAGCATGGTCATCCACGCCACGCCCTCGCGCGCCGCCGACCGCACTAGCCGCCGAGAAGCTTCCCCGAGCATTGCCCCCAGTTGCGCCCCGGCCGCCATGCAATATTGCAGCGCGGAGGCTTGGAACGGCTTCTTCGCCGTCGGTCGGTCGACATACAACACCCCGACCACCTCACCCCGGAACGTCAGCGGTGCGACGACGGCCGTCGCCGCAAAGCCCAGCTTCGGATTGATCTTCGACGCCGACTGCGGATACCTACCGGCCACCTGCTGCAGCACGGGAGCCATCAAGAAGGATTGACTCACCGATTTGGCCGAGCCATCCACCGGTCGGCGCATGGCTCGCTGGGCCAGCGGGCGCATGTCCGTCTTCTTCTCTCCGCGCAAAGCGATGATCGCCCGATCCGCCTGGACGTCCAGAACGATCTGCCCTAACGCCGCTTCCGCGATGTCTTCCGGGCGGGCCATCAACGCCTGATCGCTCCACAACAGCGCCAATTGCTCCATTTGCGCATTAGTCATGGAGATCGGGTGCCGGACCTTGGCCCAGTCACAATCCGGCGGGTCGGTTTGGTCGGTACTGACGAAATCGGGATCGAGTTTCTCGGTGCCGGAATCGTCGAGGAACTCCAGTACGTGTTCCCCGACCCGGATCACGTCGCCCCCGATTAGCAGCGTCTCGGCGATGAGTTCACCGTTGACGTACGTCTTGTTCCGGCTGCCCAGATCGCGGATTCGGAATCGCCCGTCCGATTCCATATCGATGCGCACGTGCTCGCGCGAGATCAACTCACCATCGAAGACAATCTGACAGGTCGGGGCTCTGCCAATCACGAACCCTTCGGTATCAAGAGTACGCGTGACAAGCTGGTGCGATTCGTCGATGTAGCGTAGCAGAGCCATACCCAATTACTATAGTCGGCCTCACTTCACTGGCAAGGGGGCTCCGCAAGACCGTTCTGATTGCGTTTCCCGCAAACTCGGCGCAGATTGGGGCTCATGGCAACTGAACCTCCAATGAAAGACGTGCCGGACCTGTTCGATTCGGCAGAACGCTACGATAAGTCGATCAATTGGGAGGCCCGCTTTGGCCGTGAGCTACCCATGCTGCAAAAGGTGCTCGGCCCCCCGCGTGCGCAAGGCCTGCTGGATGCCGGTTGCGGTACGGGGCGACATGCCCGCGCCCTTGCCGGTCTCGGCTACACCGTCGTCGGGGCGGACCTCAGCGCAGACATGATCCGCATTGCCCGGCGTGACTCGGCCACCGCAGCGCCGTCGCCGGAGTTTGTCATCGCTGCCTTCGAGGGCATGCAGGATGTTGTCCAACGCGAGTTCGACGGGCTGTATTGTCTGGGCAACGCACTCGCCGCCGCCGGAACCCGCGAAGCGGTCCGCCGGGCGCTCGCGGAATTCGGCCTTTGCTTACGCCCGGGCGGACGTCTGTTCTGCCAAATACTGAACTTCGCCAGAATGCGGAGAGAGCAGCCTTGCGTACGCGGTCCGCGCCGAGCGGTCGTCGAGAATCGGGAGTATGTCTCCGTGCGGCTCTTCCACTTCCGTGAGGATCAGGCCGAGGTTACCAATGTCACTTTGTGGCATGACGGCGATTGGCAGAAACGCGCCCACTGTGCGTATCTCTACCCGATGGAACTTGGCGAGTTCCGAGCGTTCTGCGAACAGGCGGGCATGCGGGTCGACTACGTCTGGGGAGACTACGCGCGAAGTCCGTTCGATCCGGAGCGTTCCGTGGATCTGCTATTAGCCGCTACGCGGTTGTAGGTGCCGCGGGGACCCGTTCGGGGACCGTACCGCGGGCTTGTCGAGCGACTCGAACGTTGTACGGAGCAACCGGGCCGTCGGACGAGTCGGACCGGCAATGCACCCCCAGCGACTCGGTCCGCTCCAGCGCGGACATCGCCACCAATCGGGCAACGGCGAGTTTGTTCTGCGTCTCCCAGCCGGTCCGGTCGTCGAAGGTCTTATCCAGCGTGAAGCGCTCCCAGAACTTGAGGATATCACACGTCTCCGCCAGCCGTTCGCCGCTCCGGACGATCCCGACGTTACGCCACATCACGCTGCGAAGAGAGTGACAGATATCTGCCAGGTCCAATTCCGTGCGGGCGGATTCGGGGTTCTTGCTGACCGCATCGCGCACCGGCGCCGCCTGGGGTAGCTCGGCCCCGCGGCGAACCGCGGTTTGCCCCGCCAGCTTGCCGAAGACCAGCCCTTCCAGAAGCGAGTTGCTCGCCAAACGGTTCGCCCCGTGTACCCCGGTGGATGCCGCTTCTCCGCAGCAAAGCAGACCTTCTACGGAAGTAGTCCCGTCCACGCCGGCCTCTACCCCGCCGATCATGTAGTGCGCGCTGGGACGGACCGGGATCAGGTCACGAGTTACGTCAATATCGAAGTCGGCGCAGAGCTTGGCAATCTGAGGGAAACGATCGGCGAAACCGGACATGTGCCGGACATCGAGGAAGACGCAGTTCGAGTTCGTGACTCTGATGTGCTCGACAATTGCCTGGCTGACCACGTCGCGCGAAGCCAGCTCCGCCTCCGGATGATATCCGGGCATGAACCGGTCCCCGGCTCGGTCAACCAGATACGCGCCTTCACCTCGTACCGCCTCGGAGATCAACGCCCGCCCCGCACCCGCTACGTAAAGCGTGGTCGGATGAAACTGCATTAAGTCCATATTGCGGAGGGCGGCTCCCGCCCGGTACGCCGCAGCCAGCCCGTCGCCAGTGGCCATCGGCGGGTTGGTCGTCTCCCGCCAGAGCTGCCCGCACCCCCCGGACGCCAGGATGGTTTGCTTCGCCCAAATCAACTGATGTCCGTGGCTGCGATGAAAGGTGACCGCACCCCGGCATACCCCCTCAGTGGTGACCAGATCGATAAGGAAGCAATGCTCAAAAACGCGAATATTGGCGCTGGCGGCGATCCGCTCGGTGAGGGTGCCCACCAGAGCTTCCCCCGTCCGGTCGCCGTGGGCGTGCACTACCCGGTTAAGCGAATGCCCGCCCTCGCGTGTCAACGCCGGTACCGATCCGCAACGGTCGATCGGCAGCCCCCAATCCGCCAGTTCCTTGATACAGCTCGGCCCGTTGGTGACGAGGATCTCGACCGCCAGGGGGTCGTTCAGCCCGCAACCGGCGCGTATCGTATCGGCCGCGTGCCGCTCCGCAGAGTCGCCGGAGTCCAGCGCCGCCGCGACCCCGCCCTGAGCGTGACGGGTCGTGGAATCCTGCAGATCCCCTTTGGTGAGCATCACCACCGGACCGGATTCTGCGGCCTCGAGCGCCGCGCGCGCTCCGGCGACCCCGCTTCCGATAACCAGGACATCGGTAAGGGCATTGCCCGTGCGGGTCGAATCGAAGTCTGTCAGGTACCGTCGGATATCCAGTAGCTCGGCCATGGCGCGGCTCATGGTAGGCAGGGGGGGATTCCACCGCAATCCCACCCCACCGGGCACTTGTGCACGCCTGCTGACGTTCGGGGGCACCGAATCGGGCACACCACCTCTAAGACCGTCTTACCCAATGACCGATATTATGGGCGTGGGGAATCCCCGTACCGGCGGTCCGGCGATAAGCGATCCGGATGCGAACTCATGACCACGACCGTGCGCACGATTGTCTGTCTAGCCTGGGCGATGAGTATCTGCCCGGGCACGCTCGGTGGAACATCTGATGAAACCGAGCCGGCCTCGGCGCGCGTCGTTCACCGGTTCGATTTCGATGAGCGCGCCGCCGGGAACCTGGAGGACATTCCAAGATACTGGCTCCCGCTGCGCCCGCCGGGGTTTCCCAGGTTCGCCGTCGGGGAGTTTGACTTCGAAGTGGGGCGGGCGGCGCCCCCGTCGTTCTACTTGGGATGTAACGGGCGACAAGTCGCATATCAATACAACGGCCCCGAAACACGCGTGCGGGCCAACAGCGCATACCGGATCGAGGCATTCGTTCGACCGGATCGCCTGGTCAGCGCCCGAGCGTGTCTCAGTGCCCATTTTCTGGACAAACACGGACGAATCCTCCTGGATACGATGGTGCGATCCCAACACGTCGGGGGTGCCTCGGGGCCGAGTGGATGGTCTCGATTGGAACTGTATCTTCCGGCTGCCCCCAAGGAGGCTGCAAGGGTGGGGTTGGTCGCCTGGATCCTCCAGGAGCCGCTATGGGACACCGCGGCGCTTCCTAAGTGGCATATCCCCCGGGTCGACGTGCAGGCCGGGGCCTGGTTCGACGACATCACGATTCACGCCTTGCCTCAAGTGGAATTGGGCACCAGTGCCCCCGGCAATGTCCTTACGGCCGATGGTCCCCAAGAGCTTCGGATCGTCCTGGCAGACAATGAATCGGAGGGACTGACGGGGCTTCTCAAGATCCGAGCCGCGGATGGCGACCTCGTCGAGCGCCGTTCGTTGGTCGTCGTCACCGAAGAACATGTCGAGCCCACGGTTATTCCGGTGGACCATCTCGATCCGGGGCTCTACGTGGCTCAACTTCAAGTACTCTCAGGCGATACGGAAGTGATCTCGCGTAGCTTAGCCTTCGCCCGGCTGGCCCCGTCGTATCGCGTCGGGGACGGTAATGCCCGCCCGTTCGGAGTGGTAGTCGAGCCGGGCTCCCGGAGTGACAGCGAGACCGAGTTGAATCTGCTGCAGCGTCAAACGGTCCGTTCGGTTAAGTTGCCCGTGTGGACGGGTCTGGCGCAAGACCCGCCGACGCCGGCCCAGCGCCGCGCCGCGGACCATCTTATCCAGGAACTCGTCCGGGAGGGGTTCGCTCTGACCGGGGTGTTCTACGGATCCCCGAGCGCAATCATGCGCAACGCCGGCCCCTACCCGCGCCCGCTGCTCGACCTTCTCAGCGACAAACCCAGCTTATGGCAAGAGCACATGGCTGCCGTCGTGGCTCCCAACGCCGGAACGTTTCGTTGGTGGCAGGTAGGCCCGGATGGTCCCGATGGGCCGGTGAACACGGAGAAGCTCTCAACTGCGGTGGGCCGGTTGCGCGAGGCGATGAGCCGGTTTATCACCGTGCCCCAACTGTCGACTTCGGCGGCCATGTCGGTCGAGCCGGCGTCGGAGAAACTGCCGGTTGAGCAGATCACACTGGCCGCCGGTGCGGAGATCCCCCCAGGCTGGCTGGCTTCCCAACTCGCCAGGTTCGCCGAACAGGGCTATGACCGAGTATCGTTGTATATTGAGCCGCTTTCCGCCCAGGAGTATCGCCGTGTACCCCGACTGGCGGATTGGGCTCGGAGAATCCTCACCGCGAGATTCGCCGGGGTGGATACGATCTTTGTGCCACAAACCTGGCATGTACGGGACACGGCCTTCGGTCGGGTGACCGAACCCACCGAAGAGTTCATCGTCCTCCGCACGATCGCCGATGTGATCGCCGATACGATTCCCGCCCAGCACGTTCGGCTCGGCTCCGGAATCGAGTGCTTCGCGTTCCGCGAGGGCGACTCGGTCATCCTGGCCGTCTGGGACGCTCAGGCTCCCCCCGAAGGTCGCAAGTTCCCGGTGCAACTGGGACAGGCTCAACGCCAGATCGATCTGTGGGGACGCTCGACCCGCTTGCACCACGACGAGCACGGTCGGCAGATTCTGCACCTGTCCTCCGCACCGATTTTCGTCGACGGCATCGAACGGTGGCTCATCGATCTGCGCACCTCCCTCAACATCCGACCCGACAAAATCGAATCCGGGACGGAACTCGCCCATCACCAGGTCGAGTTCGCTTACTACGGTTCCAAACCCGTCTCCGGAGACGTTTTTCTCGATGCCCCGGAACCCTGGGAGGTCAGCCCGCGGGCGCTTAGCTTCGCCATCATGCCCCAGCGAACCGAGACTCTGCCCATACAAGTCCGCTATCCCCACAATGAGGTTGCGGGAGTCAGGGACGTGGTTGCCAAGCTGTCTTTGAGCAGCGACGACTACTACCTGGAGGTGCCGTTGTCGATTGAGATCGGCCTGGAAGCCGTCGAGGTCTCGGGGCTGGCGGTGATCGAAGGAACCGACCTGGTCGTCCGACACACGCTTACCAACCGTTCAGACGAGGTCATTCACTTTCGGGGCGCCGCCCAAGTCTCGGGTCGGCAACGGCAGTATCGCCCGTTCTCCAACCTCCAGCCGGGCGACACGCAGACCGCGGTCTATCGATTCGCCAACGCTCAGAACCTGGCCGGGAGCACAGTCCGCGTCGGCCTGCGGGAAATGAACGACGGCCCCCGCACGCATACCTTGGAACTGACCGTTCCGTGAGCACGAGGGCTCGCCGAGCGTGCCGTGACCGACTCGCCGCCCCGCCGTTTTCACAACGAACATCGCCCATTCGATTCCATTTGGACAGTATGATTAGCAGCACGCATTACATGGTGACGCTTGCGGAGGTCTGCAAAGAAAGTCGATTGTCCGCAATTGGTGACTGGCGTCTTGCCTTCGGTGATCCTATACTTATCGGCAGCGCTGTCGTGGGGGGCAGCGCGTGGTGCAAGATAGTTAACCCGCGGGGCATTTCACACAAAGCCGCCCGGCGGACGATTAACTAGTGAATGGAGGTACGCAGGTTATGTCCAGACGTGTCTTTGCGGTGGCGGTATTGGCGGCGGTATGGTTCGCGGCGGCGGCTTCGGCCCAGACGTTTACCAAGAGCTCCAGCCCCCTCGGCTCGGCAGCGCACACGAAGGCTCCGCAGGATGTCGCGAGGATGTTGCTTCGTCAGAAGGTTGATGTCATCGAGTGGGACGAGAAGCCCTTCGAAGAAGTAATCATGTGGCTGCGCGACGATATGGGCGACGACAAAGTCAATGTCATTCCTAGGTGGAATGCCCTTGACGTCGAGGGCGCCGATCGTGATGTCGCCGTGACTCTTACGCTCAAAAACGTCACCGTGGCGGTTGTGCTTGACGAAGTGTTGGATCAGTTGAGCGAGGACGGTCAGCTTACGTATCATGCATACGGCAACACCTTGAAGATATCCACGAGGTCTGATTTTGATCGCAAGCTGGAATCGCGCGTCTATGAGGTATCCGATCTCCTCTTTGAGATTCCCGACTTCGGCCGTGATGCCCCGACCGTTGACCTGGAGGCCGCAGCCCGAGCCGGCGGTAGTGGTGGTGGCAGCAGTGGTCAGAGTATTTTCAGCGGAAGCAGCAGCGGTGGCTCAGAGGAACTCGAGCAGGAAGAACAGGCGCTTGAGGATCGGATCGCCGCTCTTCAGACCCTGATCCGGGACACAATCGCGCCCGAGTCCTGGGCCGGCGAAGAAGGACAGGCCGGCGGTGGCGGGCTGGGCCGCATCCGCGTCTTCGACAACCGGGTTCTTATTGTCCTCAACACTGTCGAGGTCCACGAGGAACTCGCCGGGTATTTCGTCCGGAAGTAAGGGCACCCCGAGGTATTGTTATCCTGCACGCGGTCGACCGGGGAATCTCGGTCCGGGGTCGGTTTGTGGGCTGACCGGTCTGCCGGCCCGATCCGGCAACTGGGCGAGGCGGGACTCGAACCCGCACGTCCTTTCGGACAAGGGATTTTAAATCCCTTGCGTCTGCCATTCCGCCACTCGCCCCGGCGGTTTGCCGGTCGAACAAACCGCGCCTACTCATCCGACCGTCCCGGCTATTGTTGTACGCCGTCCCATGCCTGGCAAGACCGCCGACCGCGCGGTCTGTCGACAAACCGTTCCCCCAACCGGTCTCGACGTTCCGGGGCAGCTACATGACCGTTTTGCCATCGGGCGTTCGGCAGGTAGTATCAACCAGCAACGGAACTTCCCGGTCATCCGAGACCACCTTGGAGGAGGTTATATGCGATACGTGCTTGCCGTTGTTCTGATCGCGGCGGTTGCCATCGGGGTCTACGTCTACCGGCACGACGCCGCCAGCAGCCAAGTTAAGAATGCGACCTTGGGAATCGCCGACGACATGGCACTTTTCGAGCCGGAACGAGCCGAAGTCCGCATCTTGATAAGCCGTTATCACGAGCAGGCCTTCAACAAAGCCCTGGACATCGTAAAGGACTCCGGGCACAAGTTCGACGCGGACGCCTATCTCGGGGAGATCTTCACCTTGATCACCGCCGATCTGCGGGAAAACGGGCGTGGTTCAATCGCCGACAAGATCGACGCCGAAAAGGGCACGTTCTCGATCGCGATCGGTGAGTACCATTGCAAGAGAGGCGGATAGGGAAGGTGTCAGGATGATCTTCCAGCCATCCGAAGAGTCATTCTGGCCGGGTGGCCCGTCCTTTTGTCTTTGCCGTACGGTCCGGACTTTTGCGGGCCGTTCAATGGCACTCCCGCCGGACGTGGGGGAGCCGATGACCAGCGGTCGACAATCGCGGCAGGTCTCGTACCTCGACCATGCCCTACGAACTAACCTCGGCGGGTCGCCATGCGGGCAATCGTTCCGAAGGGGCGTAGGCGTGCAGCTACGGGTGGAGCGAAGCGGAACCCGTTGGTGAGATTCGCCCCTGCATGCTCCCGTCCCCAAGGGCCGGCGGAGGGTGGACCTCGAGGCAGGCTGGAAGCCTACGCTACGGGGTGTCCCGAAGGGCCGGCGGGCAGTCTCAGGGATCGCCCGCCAGCCTGAATGGACACTGAGTAGGTCGGACTCTCCCCGACGGAAGCTACCAGGAGTAATGAACCGTATAGTTGATGACCACCTCGCCGTCCGCTTTCACCGTGATGGGGAAGTGAATGGTGCGGGAGTCGATCTTCTCAAAATCCTGCGTATTCCTCGTGATTTTCCAGTTCGTCCAGCGATAGAGGTTCTCCTTGACGATCACCTTGACCGCCTCCTCTTTGTGGTTGCGGACCTTGATCCTGATGGTCTCCTCCATCCAGTCCCGTTGATTGTCAACGCTGAAATCCACCTGCTGCCGCTCGCCCACCACATCAAAGGCACTGCCGAGCTTGATCAGAACCTCTTCGTCCTTGGGCGTGTGGTCGATGGTGTCCTCGCCGATGAACTCGAGGGTCTCGTCGGCCGGGTCGAGCTTGCTCACGCGAATGCGCCCGGACGGCAAGGGCATCCCCATCCCGATCTTCTTCTCGTTCTTGAGCCGCAGATAGACGTCCACCTTCTTGTTACACTGGACGCCGAAGTTGCGATCCGTCATTGGCTGCCCGTAGTAGCCGTAGCGCGACTCTAAGCCGTAGTAAACCAGTACCTTCTCGCACGGAACCTCGCGGGCGGTGGGGAACAGCTCGAGCTGCTTAGTGGAGTTGTCCGGCAGGCTCGTCGGCCGGCCGAGAGTGTACATGTGGTACTCAAAGAAGGACTTCTCCTCGAACCCGCCGTCCATGTCCGCCTCGGCCATCGCAAACCTGGCCTTCCCCGCAGGGTGCCGGCGGCTCGGCTGCGGAGCCCGATTTACATCACCCGCGATCAGCTTCAACTTCGCATCGCGGTACGTCGCCCCGGATTGATTGACGATACTCACCCAAGCGCCGAAATCGAGCAGGCCGCTGTTGGCGTCCTTTCCCTCGGTAAACACGATGTTGTAGTCCGCCCACCACGTAACGGCCTTCGTCTCATACGTCACCCGGGCGCGATGCGTGCCCGGCCGGTTGGTGGCCACATCCCAAACCAGGGTCGGACGCGTGATCAGACCGCCCGGCAGCTCCGGAAACTGCACGTTCGAATAGCCGTTGATCACCTGCACGGCCCCGTCGTCGCCTTGCAGAATCAACCCGCCGGCCGCGCTCAACAGCTTCCCGGTGAATGTCGAGATCCTGTCACCTTGCGCCTGCTCGACCGTGATAACCCGATCAAGAAAACGCTCCATCAGCTTCTCGCTGCTGACCAGATCGAACTCGTAGTTCTGCTCCAACACCCGGGTCGTTTCCAGGTCGGTCAGCGACTCGAACGAAACGGTCGTCGGGTCAATCTGCGAGGCGACATCGACAAAACGGACTTGGTTACGCTTGCCGGCAAGCTCGATGTCCCGCTCCTGCTTGACGACGGCGTATCCGGGAATCACCTGTCGATACTGCGAGGGAGAATACCCCGCGAGCAGGCCCGGCTGATAGACCTCCGCGGGAATCGCTCCCGGCCTGGCGGTGCTGTAGATGGTTAGATTAGTGGCTTCGTCCGTCGCCCGGGCATCCGCCGCCGTGGCCGCCGCGATCGCCAGAGCCAAAACAAACCGCACGCCGCATCTTCGGGAAGATCCGAGAATCATGATCCTGCTCCTTGCTTCTGTGGTGACTTCGTACCACCCGCAACGAGAATCGCGGGCGGGATATGTCTTCTTTGACACGTCGGAAACGCCGCGGTTCCTAAGATCCCGACGTTTTCTCCACTTAGTCGGACGGCCTGCAGCGCAAGCTTCCAGCCTAGTAACGCAGGCTTCCAGCCTGCCTCCCATGCTAAGGGGACAAGATCCTCACCGACCATTCCGGCAACCGTCCTACTGCTTCTCGATCCGCTCGCGCCCGCCCATGTACGATCGCAGAGCCTCGGGGATCGTCACGGTCCCGTCCGCGTTCTGGTACAGCTCCAAAACCGGAATCAACACCCGCGGCGAGGCGATGACCGTATTATTGAGCGTATGGCAGAAACGCACCTTCTTGCCATCGTCACGATAGCGCAACTTCAGCCGGCGGGCCTGGAATTCGTAGAAACGTGACGCCGAGTGGGTCTCGCCGTAGCTATTCCGCGAAGGCATCCAGGTCTCGATATCAAACTTCTGCACCTGCCCCATGCCCAGGTCGCCCGTGCAGACATTCACCACCCGATAAGGTAGCCCCAGAGCCTGCATCACATCTTCGGCGTTTCGCAGGATCTCCTCATGGAACTTCTTGCTCTGCTCTACATCGTTGCGGCACACGACCACCTGCTCTACCTTGTCGAACAGGTGGATACGGTACAGTCCGTGAGTGTCCTTCCCGGCCGCCCCCGCCTCCCGGCGGAAACACGTACTCATCGCGCACGTCTTGAGCGGTAGCTCCTCCTCGTCCACGATCTCGTCGGTTCGATAGGCGGTCAACGGGACCTCGGCCGTACCGACCAGAGACTTCGTATCCCGCTCGCAAAGGTAGGCCTGGTCCCGCCCGGTCGGGAAGTACCCCGTGCCGTACATGACGTCCTCCTTTACGAGCACGGGCACGGTCATGGGCACGTAGCCGCGTTGCACCATCATGTCTTGGGCCAGACGCAGCACGGCCTGATGGAGAAGGGCACCGTCGCCCCGGAGGATGTAGTTCCGCGCTCCGGCCAGCTTCACCCCGCGCTCGATATCGATAATCCCCAACTCCTGCCCCAAAGCGACGTGATCCAGCGGCTCGAAGTCGAACTTGCGGATTTCGCCCACCGTGCGCAGCTCGGTGTTCTCGGTATCGTCCTTGCCGATCGGTACGTCCGGATCGGCCGGCTGGGGGATGGTGAGCATAAGCTGCTCGAACTCTTCGAGGATCGGCCCCTCGGCGTCTTCCAGCTCCTTCATCTTCGGCTTCAGCTCGCCCAGCTCCGCCTGGATCCGATCCGCCTCGGCCTTGATGTCTTCGGCGGACTTCCCGGCCTCCATTTCCTTCCGGTAGGCCGGAGACTTCGCGTTCCGCAGCATGCCGACCTTCTGCCCGCTCTCTTTGACGGTGGTCCGCATTTCGTCAAGCTGCTGCTGCAGCTCCCGCCGCCGCTGATCGACCTCGACAAGCCGATCTACATCGCACGTAATGTGCTTATCGACCGCGGCTTGTTTGACCAGTTCGACGTTGTCTCGAATGAACTTGATGTCCAGCATAGATGCCGTGCCTCTCCGCGATAGACTCCTGTCGCAAAGCCGTATTTCGACGATGGGGTGGGTAATGTCAAGGGCGGCGGTGACGGGCGACTCACCGCCTGTGCGAACGGCGCACCTCGCGCCATCTGTGCCACCTGGCCGCAAGCTGGCGCCCGATTTCCGTGGACTCCTCGGTTGTGGCCCACTGGCGGGCGAGGGTGACAGCCTCGTAGGGCACGGTCGAGGAACGAGACCTGCCACAACGACTACGCCGCGCCGGTTTCGATCACTCACCGACCTTGTGAGGTGTGCGTCTTACGCCACTCGCGCCACCTAGCCGCAAGCTGCCTCCCGATTTCCGTGGACTCCTCGGGCGTGGCCCACTGGCGGGCGAGGGTGACAGCCTCGTAGGGCACGGTCGAGGAACGAGACCTGCCACAACGACTACGCCGCGCCGGTTTCGATCACTCACCGACCTTGTGAGGTGTGCGTCTTACGCCACTCGCGCCACCTAGCCGCAAGCTGGCGCCCGATTTCCGTGGACTCCTCGGTTGTGGCCCACTGGCGGGCGAGGGTGACGGAGCGTCTCTCGCCCTGGAAGTCGTATTCCGCCACCGGCGGCAACGCCTTCACATTCACAATGTCGGCGAAACGAACGCACCGCGCCGGCCTCAACAACCGCCGATACGCCACCGCACCGTTACTTACGGCCACAAACGACGGCCGGTGGCGGGTCAAGTACCTCATACCCAGTGCCGCCAGAAGGAGCACTCCGCAGAACAACAGTGGCATGTATCGCTGGCTCGTACTAGTCGGCGGAAACGTCGGCCTGAACGTGGACATAGTCATGCCGAGAACCGACAAACCGATCCCCAAGTAACCCAACATCGCTCCATAGCGTGCCTGGCGCGTATCGTGCTGATTGGCATGTCCCTCCAGGGCCCGCGGGGTGGACCAGACCATCATGGTCTCGTCGTACTCGAAACCGCACTCCGGACAAGCATGGCTCGCAGGAAGACCGGTCAGATCGTACCGACATACAATACACCGCGACATTGGAATCTCGCCTATGCCCTAAACAGCTCAATCCGGGGCCATTCATACCCGAACTCATTCGGCCTCATTCGCTATTAGGAGGACACCGTACCGCTTAGGCCGCGTCGAGTCGAGTCGCAAGACCTGGCACCAAGCGTGGCACCGCCGTAGGGCACGGTCGAGGCACGAGACCTGCCACAACGGCGCGCGAAGACCTTGTAGGGCACGGTCGAGGCACGAGACCTGCCACAACGGCGCGCGAAGACCTTGTAGGGCACGGTCGAGGCACGAGACCTGCCACAACGGCGCGCGAAGACCTTGTAGGGCACGGTCGAGGCACGAGACCTGCCACAACGGCGCGCGAAGACCTTGTAGGGCACGGTCGAGGCACGAGACCTGCCATCGAGGCCGCGATGGTTCGAGTCGCACGCATACGTGCCACACGTATGTCTCGCGGAACCAGCCCGTCAGGGCGGCAGCTCTGCGCAGCCCGCGGCGTCAGCCGCGGGATCGCATCGCACGTCAACCCAAGCCCCCAGGGGCGGCACTTCGATGATCGAAAAGCTCCCGGTGGTCGGCAACGTGCTTCGCGTATGATGTTGAATAACCGATGTCCGATTCGAACCTCGATGCCCTCTGCCGCCCCCGAGGGGGCTTGGCGCGAAGTGACCGCACAGTTTCCCCAGGCTTACGCCCTGGGGCTAAAGAACCTGTCGCCCCAAGGGGCTTCGCTTACGACACGGTCGAGGCACGAGACCTGCCACAACGGCGCGCGAAGACCTTGTAGGGCACGGTCGAGGTACGAGACCTGCCACAACGGCGCGCGAAGACCTTGTAGGGCACGGTCGAGGCACGAGACCTGCCATCGAGGCCGCGATGGCTCGAGTCGCACGCATACGTGCCACACGTATGTCTCGCGGAACCAGCCCGTCAGGGCGGCAGCTCTGCCCAGCCCGCGGCGTCAGCCGCGGGATCGCGTCGCACGTCAACCCAAGCCCCCAGGGGCGGCACTTCGATGATCGAAAAGCTCCCGGTGGTCGGCAACGTGCTTCGCGTATGATGTTGAATAACCGATGTACGATTCGAACCTCGATGCCCTCTGCCGCCCCCGAGGGGGCTTGGCGCGAAGCGACCGCACAGTTTCCCCAGGCTTACGCCGTGGGGCTAAAGAACCTGTCGCCCCAAGGGGCTTCGCTTACGACACGGTCGAGGCACGAGACCTGCCACAACGCCGCGCGAAGACCTTGTAGGGCACGGTCGAGGTACGAGACCTGCCACAACGGCGCGCGAAGACCTTGTAGGGCACGGTCGAGGCACGAGACCTGCCATCGAGGCCGCGATGGCTCGAGTCGCACGCATACGTGCCACACGTATGTCTCGCGGAACCAGCCCGTCAGGGCGGCAGCTCTGCCCAGCCCGCGGCGTCAGCCGCGGGATCGCGTGGCGCGAAGACCAACGGCAGGTCTCGTACCTCGACCATGCCCTACACCCGCGTGCGGTGCCCTATCGGTACGGCGAGCGTCAGCGACCCGCCGCAATCGGTACGGCGAGCGTGAGCGCCCCGCCCTTGGCCGGCACGTAGCGATCTAGCCACACGGGATGGCCACTCCCTGACGGTCGGGGTACTGTTCCTCTCCACGCGCGAAGACCAACGGCAGGTCTCGTACCTCGACCATGCCCTACACCCGCGTGCGAGGCCCTGCAGGGAGGCGCGAGACCCGATGATCATTCACCAGACAACGACAAATCGGAGCGGATGACAACCATCCATCATCGGCTCCCCCACGTCCGGCCAACAATAGCTCGGGCGGTTCTCGACCGGGCCGGACATACGTCAACCTCAAGAGGACGTGGGCCACCCGGCCGGTAAGTAAAGGCAGGTGAATCACCTGCTCTACCCGTCGGCCTACCGGCCCGGGCGCGCTTCGCCTGCCTGCCCCGGCCTTGCCACCAATACCGTTGTATCCGCCTGGCGCATCTGGTAAACTGGGCAACTCGCGGGTCTGGAGGGAGCAAGCGGGGCACCCCGGGTATCGGACTGTAAGGGAGCCCCCCAACCCACAATCGACGGATGAGAAGACATCAGGCCGGGGCAGCAGCAACCTCGAACCACTTTGGAGGATTAAACTGTGCGTAGAGTATCCCACTCGAAGGTTCCGGTGGTTCTTGTGTTGACCGCTCTTACCGTTGCCGCAGCCCGTGGGGAAGTCGCCACGCAGCAGGAAGCAACTCAGGTTTGTCAGAACTGGTTAACTTACGCGACCGCTCAAAACGGGGGCTGGGCCAAGGCATCACAGCCGGAAATCACCGGTATTCAAGATATCATCGCCAACGACGGGAGCACCGTCCTGGGCCGGTGCTTTTCGATCGCCCCAAGCGGGTTCGTAATTGTGCCTATCTTGAAGGAACTGCCACCGGTCAAGGCGTATTCCGACCGGTGCAATCTGGACGTCACCCAAACGGGGGGCATCGCTCAACTCGTCCGCGAGCTCCTCGAAGACCGCGTGCGCCTCTTCAAAGAGCGATACGGCAGCTTAGCCGCCGTCCAACCGGCCCGCGCGGAGGCGCTCTTCGGGCAACGGCACCGCCAAAGATGGGAACAGCTTCTGGTCAGCTCGGATCAGTTCGATCCCAACCTCGGTCGCGAATCTGAAGGCACCTTCGCTCAAGCAGGTCCTATGCTGACAAGCAATTGGCATCAGAGCAGCCCGTACTACAATTCGTGCCCATACGGCGACGGAGACCAGACCATCGTCGGCTGCGTGGCCACGGCGGCCTCACAGTTATTGCGATATCACGAATGGCCCCCTAACGGCGTAGGCAACCACAGCTATTACTGGGACGGAGACGATTCCTGCGGGGCGTCGGCGCCGTACCCGGGAGCCGGTATCGTCTCCGCAGACTTCTCCGACGACTACGATTGGGCCAACATGCCCGACGACTGTTCCGGCGGCTGCACCGCCACCGAGGAAGACGCCCTGGCCGAGCTGTGCTACGAAGTCGGCGTGGCCTACGAGATGGACTACGGCGCGTGCGCCTCCGGCGCCTTTACGATGCAAGCGGCGGTGATCTTCCCGAGGTACTTCCGCTACGCTCCCGGAATCGACGTGGAAAACCGCTCCGATCACACGGCCGCTACGTGGTTTACAACCATCCAGGATGAAATCAACGCGGGCCGGCCCATGCTCTACGGCATCTCCAGGCACGCCATCGTCTGCGACGGATGGCGCGACACCGGCGGGCAGGACGAGTATCACATGAACTACGGCTGGGGCGGATCACAGACTGCCTGGTTCGCGATTGACGATCTCCACTGCACGTGGGAGGGCTGCGACCCGATGGTCGAGAAACTGGCTCGATACATCGAACCCTGGCAGCCGGCCGATCCGGACTGCAACGCCAACACCATTCCCGACTACCAGGACATCTGGGACGGCACGAGCCTGGACTGCAATACCAACGCCATTCCCGACGAGTGCGATATCGCGGACGCTGCGAGTGCCGACTGCCAACCTAACGGCATCCCGGACGAGTGTGATATCGCGGATCTCGTCGTTCCGGAAACGGTTCCCGCTTGTGACGCCGGCGACGACGGCGAGGCCTGGTGTGATGACCTGGAGAGCTACGCGCTCGGCACGATCTTCGGAAACAACTGGGCCGGCTGGGGTGAAGACCCCGGCGCCATGGGGACCGTCACCGATGACCAGAACCACACGCCCGGCGGGTCCAAGTCGCTCGAAATCGCGGAACATGACACGGTGCGGCTCTTTCAGGGCTATGACCTGAGCGAATCGTCCGCCTGGATTCTGAGCTTCTGGGTTTACATCCCTTCGAGCATGACCGGCACGGCGCATTTCATTCTAAACCCCGATTACGTCGACGGCGGGGCGGGAACCACCTGGGCGATGAACCTCGAAATGAACACGGCCGCGGGGACCATTAACAGTAACGAGGCCTTCGCATCCCTGCCTTTGGCTACCGATGCCTGGGCCGAGATTCTCCTCGAGATCGACTTCGCTCACGACTCTGTGGCAATCTACTACAACGACGTCTTCCTCGCCCGCCACACCTGGACCAACGGCGGCGGGTCGCTGAGCCTTTCCGCGATCGACCTCTGGAGCCCCGACTCCAGCGGGCACTACTACGATGATCTGGCCTTCTACGCCACAACCGGAGTGGACCTGAACGGGAACGGAACGCCCGACGAGTGCGAAGACTGCAACGACAACGGCATCGCCGATGCCGAGGACATCGCCGGTCTGACCAGTTCCGACTGCAACGGCAATAACACGCCCGATGAGTGCGAAGTGCCCCCGATCGACCTATCCGGCGCAGACTGCAACGGCAATCTGGTTCCCGATGAATGTGAGCCCGACACGGACGGCGACGGGCTAATCAACGACTGCGAGACGGACGACGACAACGACGGCGTGCTCGACGAAGATGATACGTTGCCGCTCAACCCCGACGTTTGCGAAGACGTCGACGGCGACGGATGCGATGACTGTGCTATCGGAACGGACGACTTCGGGCCCATGCCGGATAACGACCCGACCGCGGACGGGGCGGACGGCGACGGTGACGGGCTGTGCAACGTCGGGGACAACTGCAACCTTTACAATCCCGACCAACTCGACTGTCAACCTAACGGCATCGGCGACGTCTGCGATATCGCCTATTGCACCGTCGAAGCCTGGTGCAACGACTGCAACGAAAACAACGTACCCGACGGTTGTGACATCGCCGCCGGCACGTCCACCGACAACAACGCCGACGGGGTTCCGGACGAATGCGGCGCCAACCCACCCGCGGCGGCACCTTCACCGCACGATAGCCCCAAGAACCGCTATGTCTCCTTCGATCCGAACCATCCGGGAACTAACGTCGCATTCCGAATAGAGCTGACCGCCGGCGATTACTTCCCCGGCTCGGTCGGCACCGGAGGCTGGGTCGGTGAGCCGGACGGTGATGCCATTTCGCGCGTGGTTGACACCGCATACTTCAGCGACGCTTGGCCGGCGGTGGTTCATGTGGGCGACTGTCTGATCGGACCGGCGGCCACCTACGCAGTCACGGCCACCACCGACGCGGTCAACTTCTCCGACCCGCTGACCGTGACCACCATCTCGCAACCGGGCGTGAAGTACTGGGCCGACGTGGTGGGGGATTTCTCCGAAACATGGACTGCGCCCAACGGTATCGTCAATATGAGCGACCTCCAGGCGGTTTTGCAGAGTTTCTCCGGGGCGGCTACCGCACCACCGCTGACCTGGGCCGACCTGGACGGCGAAGTGCCAAACGCAATCGTGAACATGACCGACGTGCAACAGGCCGTGGGCGGGTTCAAAGGCGAGCCCTATCCGTTCAGCGATCCGGCGGATTGCCCATAACGGGTGCAGTTGCGCTTCTCGCTCGCGACGAGGCGGAATATGTATCAAACGTGTTTGGCATTGATCCCGAACGAGCCGGGCGCCGGCGCGGGAGTATCTCCATCGCCCCCACAGGCGTACACCAGCGCGCAATGGCCCCGAAGGGGCCAGGGCGCGTAGCCACGAGTGGAGCGAAGCGCAACCCGTGGGGACGGTCGATTCTCTCGACATGCCGTCCCGAAGGGCCGGAGGATGGCAGTCTGTAGGGCAGGTCGAGGAACGAGACCTGCCGCAATGGCGCGTGTCGCGCGACGACCTGGGGACGATCGAGCCCACAAAGATGCCGTCCCCAAGGACGGCAGTTCTCGAAGCAGGCTGGAAGCCTACGCTACGGGGCGGAGGATAGCAGTGTTACGGCGCAGGCGTCCCCCACGGCGAAAGCCATGGGCCACCCGTCCACAACTGGAGCGAAGCGCAACCCGTGGGGGCAGCCGGGAATTCAATTGAATACGGCAAGCGGGAACGCTATGCTGGCACGTAACAGGTTCGCTGATCCGCGCCCATACCACGGGCACCGGGAGAGAACGATCATGTTGCGTCAAACCGTATTGAGCGTTGTTTTCGTGGTCGGCACGAGCGCTTTTGGCCAGGAGATCAGATGGCAACCGGTTAGCGCAAGCGGTACCGGGTTGGTGTTCGACATTGTCGATCACGCAGCCCTCGAGGGCACTCCGACCGAAATCCGACTGAACCTCAGCGGCAATGACGTTGTGGTGACGTTAGAGTTGCACCTCAGCGGCTGGGGCAGCGCCCCGGGGACACCGGATCTCATCTCATACCAAGGCACGATAGACTCGACCGGCTATGACAACGGCCTGGGGGCTGCCTTGAACCCCTTCGGCTGGCCGACTCCCGATCCCGAGCTGGGGGCTTTCATTGACACGCAGCACCTTGATTTCGTCTTCCCCGAGCAACCCCTGCAGGCCGTTGCGGTGGTAACGCTTGACTACGAATGGGGCGCCATGAGCATGTCCGGCCCCACCGTGGACGACGGTGGCATCTACTACGGCGGCACGTTGATTATCGAGATCCCTGAGGGATCGCGCGGCACGTTCACTATCGACTGGAACCCGTCGGATGCGAAGACGTTTCTGGTCGATAGCGATGCCCAACTGATCCCCGGCCTGGTGAAAACGTCCGCTCTTATCACGGTGCTCGACTGCAACGAGAACGACGTACCCGATGGTCGCGATATCGCCGAGGGAACCAGCGAAGACTGTAACGACAATTCCGTTCCCGACGAGTGCGACGTTGCCGAGGGCACCAGCCCCGACATAAACGGCGGCGGAATTCCCGACGAATGCGAGATCGTCCCACCGGTTGCCGCCCCGCCGGAGCACGACGTTCGCAAGAATCGCTACGTGTCCTTCTCACCGGGGAACGAGGGCTTCAGCACGGCACTTCATATCGAACTTATCGCCAGCGGGGTGTATCCCGAGTCAATTGGGCGAGCCGGCTGGCTAACCGAGCCGACCGCCGAGCACGTTTCTCGCATAGTCGCAGAACCGTACTTCAACACCGCCTGGCCCGACGTGGTCCACGTCGGCGATTGCGAGATTGCCCCTGCGGCCACATACGCGCTTCGAGTCTCGGTCAACGGCACCGGCTTTACCGACTCGCTCGAACTGGACACTATCACCCGACCATTGCCGAAAAGCTGGGCGGACGTGGTCGGCAGCTTCGGCATCCAAGGATGGTCCGCCCCCGACGGCATCGTCAACATGAGCGACATCCAAGCGGTTCTGCAGTGCTTCACCGGGTCACCATCCGCCCCCCATAGAACCTGGGTCGACCTGGACGGCGAGGTACCGAACATGATCCTGAACATGACCGACGTCCAGCAGGCCGTCAGCGGCTTCAAAGGGCTCCCCTACCCCTTTAGCGCACCCGCCGATTGCCCCTGACCACCTGCTGAAACCGTTACCCGTCGGGCACGAAGCCGCTTCGCCGGCGACGTCCACTTGAAACACGATCCACTTGCGTACCCGGGCGAAATCGGGCAAGGTGTTTGGTCGGTTGTGGGTGCTCCGACAAATGGAGCCGATCGGTACTCTCCGACCCTTCGCCGGGGACGGGTGTACCGCGTCGAAGGTAGCTGACGGCACGTTCGCGGAGTGATGGGAATGCCGATTGTTGATTCACGGACAGGAAAGGCGACACGCGAGTATTCAACCGCCGAGCTGCGGGAAACCGCCCGCCGAATGCGCGGCTGGGCGTTGCTCAGCCTGCACGCGGCGAGTTCGGGGCACTCCGGGGGCACGCTTTCGATCATGGACGTTGCGGCCGCTCTTTACCTGCAGGTCATCCGTCACGACCCACAGAACCCGCAGTGGAGCGACCGCGATCGGGTGTACTGGTCGGTCGGACACAAGGCTCCGGCTCTGTACGTAGCCCTGGCCTTCGCCGGGTACTTCGACCGGGCCGATTGTCTGAAACTCCGTCAATACGGCAGCGGACTCGAGGGCCATCCCAACCGTTTCGAGCTACCGGGTGTCGAAGTGTCATCCGGATCGCTCGGGCAGGGTCTGAGCATATCCGTGGGCTCGGCGCTTAGCGCCCGACTGAACGGGCAGGCGTACCGCGTCTATTGCATCATGGGCGACGGTGAACAGCAGGAGGGGCAGGTTTGGGAAGCCGCCATGGCCGCCGCCCACTACAAACTCGACAACCTGACCGCCATTATCGACCAGAACCACCTGCAGATCGACGGACGGGTCGAGCAGGTAATGAACGTCTTCCCCTTAGCCGAAAAATACGCGGCCTTCGGCTGGAACGTGATCGAAACGGACGGGCACGACCCGGATGAGCTGCTGTCCGCGTTCGAAAGTGCCGCCGCCGAAGTGGGCAAACCGACCCTTGTCATCGCCCAAACGATCAAAGGCAAAGGCGTGTCATTCATGGAGGACGTTGCCGGGTGGCACGGAAAGGCCCCGAACCGCGCAGAGTTGGAAACCGCGCTGGCGGAGCTGCAATGCTCGTGGGATATTGACACTGAGCTGTCACAAACGCTTGAAGACCAAAAGCGGATCAGCGCTGAACTGCGCGCTGCGACCCCGTCTTTCAAAAACGACTATTGGTGGAACGCCGGAGGCGAAATGCAGGTCGATCTGGAGCCCACCCGGCTCGGGTTCGGCAGATGCCTGCAAGAACATGGGGACGATCCGCGAGTTTGCTGCTTGGGCGCCGACATCTCCGACTCCATAGCCATGAGCGGCTTCTATAAGAACCACCCCGAGCGGCGGAACCGCTGGCTCTCCATGGGAATCGCGGAACAGTCCGGAACGTGCGTGGCCGCCGGGCTCGCCCTGGAGGGTAAGATCCCGGTCTTTGGAACGTACGGCGTGTTCGCGGCCGGGCGAGCCCTCGACCAGCTCCGCACCACGGTGTGCTACAACAACCTGAACGTCAAGATCGCCGGGGCCCACGGCGGCGTGTCCGTCGGCCCGGACGGGGCTACCCACCAAGCCCTGGAGGAGTTCTTTCAGGTCTGCGGGCTGCCGAACATGCACGTCGTCGCCGGAGCCGACGACATTGAAACCGAACGACTGACCAGAACCTGCCTGTTCGACATTGACGGACCCTGCTACGTCCGCTTCGCCCGCGAGGCTACCCCGACCGTCACCACGGTGGATACCCCCCTGGTGTTCGGCAAAGCCAACGTGATTCGGTTCCGCGGAGTACAACCCCGGTTCGCAGACGCGTTCGAGACCGTCCCGGCCGACCAATACACTTGTGAAAATGAGGATGTCGCCATCATTTCCAACGGTCCGGAGCTGGCGGAAGCCATGCGGGCGGCCTGGATCCTCAAACAGGAATTCAGGCTCGAAACGCGGGTGATCAACGCCCATACTATGAAGCCGTTCGATGAGCAAGCGGTCGTACGCGCCGCGCGCGAATGCCCGGTGGTGCTCACTGCGGAAGAGCATCAGACCGGCGGCTTGGGCAACATCGTGGCCGGGGCGATTCTTCGGGCGGGGCTCGATCGCGGTGCCGACACTCCGTCACCGATCTTCGATATGATCGGCATCCCCGACAAGTTTGGCTGCTCGGGCAAACCCTGGGAACTTATTCGGGCGTTCGGGCTCTCCGCCGAGCACCTCGCCGCCCGAGCCCGCGATCTGATCGATAGACAATCGTCCACCTGACCCGGGTTATTCACCCAAGTAGGTTGGGCTCTGCCCAACACCAAACCAGCGTGAACAAGTAAGCCGCGCCGACCTCACGCCATCGAAAATGATTCGGTATACAAGAAGCATACTCCGCCCGTGGAAACAAACCGAGCCCACAAGGCGTCGGGCAAAGCCCGACCTACTTGCCTGACCGCGCCAATCAGCCGGTTCGGGGCCTGATCAGAATTAACGAACCCACAACGAAGACAAGTAATGACATATTTAAGACACCCCATTCAGAAACTGCCGGGACCGCGTCATCGCCGGGATCCGCCATTTCGAAGTCGTCCAGAATGGCCTTCGCCAAGTTGGACAGGGTGACCGTGCTCACGTCTGCGTCGGCGAATACACTGACGGCCAAGTTGGCTTGCGGCCGGAGGACGAAACCGCTGGCAAACCCCGGTCGACTTCCTCCATGCCCCACCTGAGCAACAGGTTCACCGGGCAAGGTATCGGTGAAGAAGCCAATACCGTAATAGGGCTCGTACGGACAACCGGGGGCACAGCCCAGATCGCTCGTCCGCTCCCAGAGGTCTCGGATCCCCTCTTGCGAAACCAACCCCCCAGGGCCGTGATACGCGGCCAGCAGAGCCTCGGCGAAATGGGCCAGGTCGACAACCGAGGCGATCACGCCGCCTGCCGGGTCGCGGGCTTCGGCATCCGCCTCATCCAGATGGTAGTATTGATACGAATACGGGTCGCCGGGCATGTCGTCACTACTGTAGAAGTTGTCTTCGCACCGTTCATCCACGGGGCTTACCTGGTTGATGTACGGACCAACGTGCATGGAGGACGCCTGCGCGACCGCGGCACCATCGCCGATCGGCGTATTTCGCGCCCGAGCCCCATCAAGAGTCGCGGTGCACATACCCGCAGCGTCGAAGACGCGAGTCTGGAGAATGTGCTCGAAGCTCTGGCCGGTTCGACTGGCCAGGTAGGCGCCGGCGAGCGAGTAGTTGAACGCCGAGTACGCAAAGCCGCCTCCCAGGTTGCCGTACGTCGGACTATCGTAGTGAGGGGAGACAAGATCGTCGGGTTCAAGCCAGAAGGCCGCCAAGTCATGCGGATAGCAGAACAAATGCAGAGCGCTGTCATCCAGACTGAACGCCCCCCGGTGACTGAGAAGCTGGCCCAGGGTCACCTCGCCATCAACGACGACCTGAGTCGCGTCGTCGTCATTAACATAATCCCCAAAGGAGAGCTCGCCGCTCTCTTCCAAGACCTTCGCGGCGAGGGCCGCAACGGATTTACTGGTCGAACCCACACGATAGAGCCGGTTGACTCCGTCCGGATCATGTTCGTATTGACCTTGCCCCGTGTACGTAAACGCATCGGCAAAATGCACGACACCGGACTTGACCACCGCAAACGCCACGTGGACGACGAACACCCCGTCGTTAGGATCCAGGAGCACCTGCACAACTCTCTCCCGCGCCTTACATTCCGGTCGCGCGTCGTTGTCCGGGTCTTGATCCATCGGATCACAGGCACTCCAGTCGAATCCCGGATCGTAGATCACCGTCGGGCAGGTATCGTCGAGGTCGGGAATGCCATCTTCGTCGGTGTCGCTCTTGCCACCCCCCTCGGCGATCCGCGCGGCAGGACTCGCAATGTGTGGAATCGCAGTGCCCGGCGAGGGCTCCTCACTCCCGCCTGGCAGACGATCGCCCCGCCCGGAACGCACCACCACCGTAATTAGCAGAGCCGCGAGCACCGCTGACAGACGACTTTCACGTACAATCGCGGCCGATCTCGCCCTGAACACGCCCCGCATCTTCACCTTCCTCAGAGATTGCCCACCACCCAAGTGCGAAACCCGGATTATACCCGAGGTGCCACCCTTAACTCCAGCCGGAACCTCGAGCCCTGGCCAGGAAGGGTGGCCGCACAATCGCCCACCCGGGAACAACGCCGGTTGGGTCTATGATCCGCGAGATTATAGGACTACGCGGCGAGTACGGCGCTATCGCCAGCGTCTCAATCACCGGAACCGCCGCCAAACCTCTGCCCGGCGGCATTGTTCGGTAGGACGGCAACGCGGGCAGCGTCCTTTTCCACGAGGATCATCCCGACCAGCATGCCATCGCGGCGCGCCAGCACACTCGCCCCGTGCCACGCGGGGTCTATCGATATGGCCGAATCGATCTGCCACCATTGGCCTTCAGGTGTCAATCTTGTGTCAGTCAAAGGCAACACGGCCCCCGCCGGGTCGGCTACGGCGAGGCAATCCTCCGGCTCGATGGGAAACCGCCGCGACGAAGCCGGCCACGAAACCGGCGTCACCCGCACGTCCAGCAGCGCTAGCCTGCCGTCGGTCCAAGCCGGACCGGACGTCAGCGGGACCGCACGGCCGGCAACTTCAAGCACTACGGAATCGGGATCGACCTTGTCTGACGGATTCAACAGATCCGCCGGACCGAGCAAGCCCCCCTCCGTTTGCAGCACCCAGCCCCGGCGAGATTGCTCGGATTTTATCCAACGACCTTGCTCCCAGCCGATTACCGCCCGCATCGGCGCCGGCATGACCGCCCCGGCCGGAAGGAAGGAACTGCCGATTGCCGCCAGCGGCTCCCACTCCAACCAATCCTCCGGAGGATCCTCCGCTAAACGAAAGCGATGCCCGGTACGAACCACTTCTCCCGCGGCGCCCGGGGTCGCCAGGGCAATGCCCCCGGCCAGAAGCGCTTCGAGTGATTCAAACCCCAGCGAGACTCCACCGATCCCTAAGCGTGCTTCGAGCCCTCCAACACTCCAGAACTGCGTATCGGAACGAATCAGCTGGGAATAAGCCTTCTTGATATGCACCCGAGATTCCACCCCACTGCCGTCTCCCGTCAAGCCGACAGATAGAACCGTTCCGACCGGCACTTGCCGGTATAACACTGGCACTCCGGGACGCACGCTACCGCGTTGCGCCGTCTCCAAAACAACCTCCAGATCTCCGGGATCAACAGGCTCGACAATCGGAGCACAATCCAATCCGATGAAATGCCGGCGCGGCGAACCCTCCCCCGGAAGCAAAGCCAAGTACCGCGGACCGATGAGAGTCTCCAGACCGGCAACTCCGGTGATGTCGAACTGCGGGCGGACGACCCAGATTCGAGTGCCCGCCCGGGCGAGCCGGTCGGCCTGCCCTTGCAGCGCGGCCGTCACGACAATCCCCGCAGAGTCTTCAGTCAGTTCGATCGCGCGCACCTGCCCTACCACGATCCCGCGATAGCGCACCTCGTCACCCGGACCAAGCCCATGCCCCTGCTCAAACTGAACGGTAATCAGCACCCCGCGCAACAGCCACGAATGATAACCCAGCCACCCAGCGAGAATCACCGCTAATAACGGTATCAGCCAGGCGCGCGACAGACGCCGCTCCGGCCGAAGCACGGCCTGCGGCATGCTCTCGGTTTCTGCGGTCGGTTCCATAGGTCTCACCTGATGGGCCTATATCCAGAATTCATCCCTTCTGCGCCGCAACGGACTCGGCCCCGCCGCGCCCCACTCCAACGGCCCGGATACGCCGTCGGTCAGTGTATCTCTACACCCTCTTATTCTGTTCTCCACCTGAGTCGGAAACTTGCGGCGAAGCGAAAGCTGCCACCTCCCAAAGACTGTGCGGGTCGAACGTCGCCGTCGCCAGCAGGCTCAATACTACGCAGCACGTAAACGCCAACGCGGCCGGGCCCGCGCCCACTTCCACCAAGTCGCCGATCTTCAAAACGGCCACGAGAATAGCTACCAACAGCACATCCAACATGCCCCAGCGTCCGGCCCACTCGACAACGTGGTAGGTCATTGCGCGGTGCGCATGTCTCAACCGCAGTCCCCCGGCCGACAGAACAAACAGCGCAATCAACTTCCCAAGCGGCAGCACAATCGAGCAGAGTAATACTACTACTCCAACAACGATGTGCCCGGACCCCAGCAAGGTGGCCGTGCCCTCGATAATACTCGCATCGTTATGGTGCCCGAACCTCTCAACGCGGATCATCGGAAGCGCCACGGCCAGCGGATAGAGGATCAGTGCCGCCAACGCGATCGCCGCGGTACGGTTGTTGCTGCGAAGAGCGGTCGACCGTTTGTGCAGGCTCGTGCCGCACCGGGCACAGCACGCCCGCATCCGCTGCGGTACCGGCGGGACCTTCTGGGTCAGCCCGCAGCACGGGCACGCCCGGATTGCAGCGGCAGACATTTCCATGACATCAGATTCAGGCATGACCATTTCAGTCAAGGCTACTCTCGTACCAGACCGCACAGTCGGCGCAAGCGCTACCGGCTGCGACTGTTCAGATTGTCCGTGTACCCGCCCGACCCTGCTCCGTCAAATGCCGGGTAGCCGCCGGATAGCGCGGAAGCTCAGAAAGCCGCTCTTCCGCAAGAGCAATGAATGGACCCGCGATCCGCTCCCGCAATATGGGACCTTCACACCCGGGGGCGCGGCGCGGTAGCGATAAAACCCGGGGAAGCCCTGGCAGCAAAGGGGCCACCGGCCTCAAGCCTAGTTAATCTACTTAGTTGTCGATGTAGCGGTACGTGCAGACCGTCAGTTCCGCCTCGTCAGGCTGGTGGGCATCTAAGGTGCGCTTGGGCGTCGAAGAACGCGCACACACCGAATCGGGGCGGTCCGCGCGAATGCCAAGATGGTCCGTTCCGGCAAGGTGATTCGATGTCGCTAAGATCGAAGGTGCTTGCGATCGTCATGGTCGTCGTTGTCTTATACGGCGGCATGAGCCTCGCGATCCAACGGTTGATTGTCTATCCCAGCTTCGTCGCCCTGGAAAAGGCGGAGGCGGAAAAAGACATGATGCGCTGCGTGGAAGCCCTGGATCGTGAGGTCCATCACCTCGACGCCTTCGTCCACGATTGGGCCGCGTGGGATGCGACGTACGAATTCATCGTGGAGCCGAACGAGGAATACCAGCAGGGAAACTTGATCCAGTCAGCGTTCGTCGACAACTCCATCAATCTCATCTTTCTGGTGAATTCGGACCGAAAGGTCGTGTGGGGGCAGACTCTCGATCTGGACACCGAGCAGCATATCGATCTTGGGGGCTTCCCGCCGGATCACTGGCCGGAGAACCACCCCCTGCTGCTCCGTGATTTCGCTGAAGATTCCCTTGCAGACACGAACATCGCCGGCATATTGCTCACCGAGCGAGCGCCGATGCTGGTCTCTTCCCGGCCGATCCTCACCTCGGAAAACACCGGACCTGTCCGCGGGCATTTAGTAATGGGGCGGTTCCTGGACGAGCCGCGTATCGCCGCGTTGGCCGAGCAGACTCGCGTGGACCTGGAGGTTCTAAGGATTGCAGATACCTCGCTGACGCCGGCCGAACATGAGGTCCTTGGAAGAGCATCGTCAGCGGGCTTTCCGCAGCTTCGCGAGGCGGGCGACGATACACTTTTCGTCTACGCCGCCCAGGCGGACATCCTCGGGGTCCCCGCGTTGCTTCTGCGGGCGCAGATTCCCAAGGAAATAACCGCCCGAGGGCGCGCGGCCGTGTGGTTCGCGATGATCTCCGTTTCCGTGATCGGTTTGGCGATCCTGTTGACCTTGGTTTGGCTGCTGCAGCGAATCGTGGTCGGACCGATCATCAGGCTGACCGATCACGCCATCCGTATCGGGCAAAACGACGATCTGACCACAAAGCTGCCGCTGCATACGGGTGACGAAATCGGGACACTGGCAACCGAGTTCAACCGGATGGTGGACCGGTTGGCGGATGCGCGGCAGCGACTCTCGGAACAGTCGTATCGTTCCGGGCTCGCGGAGATGGCCTCCGGGACCCTGCACCACGTACGCAACGCCCTGACACCGATGCTCGGCGATCTCGAGAAACTCCGTCTGGAGTTCAAGAAGACCCCACTGGACCAGATTGAGAGGGCCAAACAGGAGCTGGCCGACGAGACTCTTTCTCCGGAACGTCGGGGCGATCTGTCGCGTTTCCTGGACTTAGCCGGGAACCAGTTGGTCTCCGTGGCCCGCCGCACCCAGCAGGACCTTGCGGACGCAACGGGACGGGCGCGTGACGTGGAGAAGATCCTCGCCGAGCAAGAGTCCGTCAGTCGCGCCGAGCGCCCTTTGGAAACAGTGCAATTGGACCGCTTGGTAGAACAAGCGGCAGCGTCATTCCCCGCCGACCTGCGGGAGGTTATCGAGGTGAAAGCCAGCGCATCCGTGGCGGAGACCGGCTCGATCCGCACGCATCGCGTGGTTTTCGCTCAAGTCGTCGCCGGTCTACTCACCAACGCCGCGGAATCGGCGCTTCGAAGCGAGAAGCCACACGGATGCGTTGGCATCGAAGCAGCTCCAGAAACGATCGACGGGGTAGACATGGTGCATCTGCAGGTACGGGACAACGGCGACGGCGCCACCCGGGAGCAACTCAACCGCATCTTCGAACGCGACCACGCACCGGAGAAGAGCACTCGGACTCTCGGGCTGCATTGGTGTGCCAACACAGTAAACGCAATGGGCGGACGGATCTTCGCGGAAAGTGACGGACTGGGAAAAGGAACTTGTCTGCACCTTCTGATCCCCCGGACGCTATCAGGATGAGAGGACTGCACGGTTGACGGGTAGGACGAACATCAACGAATACGGCCCGACTCGGATTCTCGTCGCCGAAGACGAACCGAGCATTCTGCGCATGTATGAGCAAGTGCTGGGCGAACCACAGACTTCGCCATCCGAATCGGAAATGGCGGACCTTGCCGGCAAGTTGTTCGGGGACACGCCGACGCCGTCACCGAGACCCTCTTTGTTTGACGTGGTCGCCTGTTCTCAGGGGGATGAAGCGGTGGACGCGGCGCGGGCGGCGATAGCGGAGGGCCGACCCTTTGCCGTCGCTTTTCTCGACATTCGGATGCCGCCGGGACCTGACGGGGTGTGGGCCGCGGAACATCTGCGGAGCATGGACGAAGATCTGCATATCGTCATCGTTACGGGATACTCCGACCTCGATCCAATGGAAATCGCCGAACGGATCCCGCCGGTGGATCGACTCCTGTACCTCCAAAAGCCGTTCAGCGATCACGAAATCCGCCAGTGTGCATACGCGCTCAGCGCCAAATGGCACCTGGAGCGGAACCTGCGCAAAGCCAATTCAGCTCTCGAAGCCCGTGTGCGCGAACGCACCGCCGAACTGGCCTCGGCGAACCGGCAGATGCTCCAAGAGATTGAACAGCGAAAGCGAATAGACGCCGAACTGCGGCAACATGCTGAGTTGCTCGAAAGCAAGAATGCGGAGCTGGAATCACAGAGCGAACGCCTTCAAAGGGAAGAGCAGAAACTCCGGGAGATCGAGGAGCATCAGCGGATTATTCTCGACTCCATCCACGCCGGGGTCGTGCTGATCGATGCGGAAACGCACCGGATAGTCGACGCCAACCAGGCCGCTCTGCGGATGTTCGAGGCCGACTCCGAGCAAGTCATCGGCAACATCTGTCACAAACACATCTGCCCGGCTGAACGGGGAAGCTGCCCGATTACCGATCTGCACGCGGAAGTAGACAACTCCGAGCGAGTCTTGCTCACCAGCGTGGGACAGTCGGTGCCGATCCTCAAGACCATTATCCCGGTTACTTTGGGCGGGCGGGCTATGCTGCTCGAGAGTTTCGTGGACATCACTAAACGTAAGCGCCAGGAGCGCGAGCTGCAGCAGGCCAAAGAAGCCGCCGAGGCCGCCAGCCGAGCGAAAACGGAGTTCCTGGCCAATATGAGTCACGAAATCCGCACGCCCATGACCGCGATCCTGGGCTTCGCGGATGTGCTCATGGATCAGGCGGAATCCACGAAAGCCCCGCCGGATCACATCCAGGCCGTGAGCACCATCAAGCTCAACGGAGCCCACCTGCTGCGCATTATCGACGACATCCTCGACCTTTCGAGAATCGAAGCCGGCGAGATGCCGATCGAGCGGATTAGTTGCTCACCGTGTCGCCTCATTGCCGAGGTCGTGTCCTTAATGCAGGTCCGCGCTGATGCCAAGAACTTGGCATTTAATATCGAGTTCGGGGAAGGCGGAATCCCCGAGACCATCCGGACGGACCCGACCCGCCTCCGCCAGATTCTGATCAACCTGATCGGCAATGCCATCAAGTTCACGACGCACGGCGGCGTGCGCTTGCTGGTTCGCCTGCTCAACGAGCGAAAGCCTCGCATGCAGTTCGATGTGGTGGACACGGGAATCGGGCTGACCGGCGCTGAAACCGCCCGGCTCTTCAAGCCGTTCTCCCAGGCTGATAGCTCGACGACCCGGCAGTACGGTGGGACCGGGCTCGGGCTTACCATCAGCAAACGAATGGCTGAGGCGTTGGGTGGAGACATCGAAATCATCGATACCAAACCGGGGCTGGGAACGCGCTTCCGCGCCACCGTAACCACAGGACCGCTGGACGGAATCAAGTTCGTACAAGACCCCCTTTCAGTGACAATGGCCCCGGTCGACTTCTCCCCGGCGCCCAAACCGACAGAAGACAGCCTAACCGGCTGCCGGATCCTGGTCGCCGAGGACAACCCCACGAACCAGATTGTCGTAAAAGGGATTCTGGAGAAGGCCGGGGCGGATGTCGCCGTGGTGGGAAACGGCAAACTCGCGGTAGAGACGGTGCTCGCAGCTATGCCGCCCAACTCCGAAACGCCGCCCTTCGATGTCGTCCTAATGGACATTCAGATGCCCGTGATGGATGGGTACGAGGCCACCACGCGCTTACGCCAAAGAGGATACGCCGGACCAATCATCGCGTTGACGGCTCATGCCATGGAAATGGACCGGAAAGCGTGCCTCGACGCCGGGTGCGATGACCACGCGACCAAACCCATCAAACGCCGGCAACTCCTCGGCAAAATCCGCGCGCTAGTGGATGCAAAAAACGCCGATGGTCAACCGAGACCGGCGGCCACCGGGGTTTCATAACGCTCGTCCAAATCCTCAAGGCCCTGCCGGTGGAGAATCCACCGGCCAAGAGCCGATTATTCTGAATGGGGCTCGGGTGTGCGGATTGACCGATAGCCCCTCGCGGGAGGGTGGTTCGCCCCCAGGGCTCGTGAAGACAACTCCATGTGGCCAAGTGCAAGGAGGCGTGAATAATGGCAAGAACTACAAGCCTGTTGCTCGTGCTGATTCTGGCGGCCTCCCTGGCGAACGCCGGGACCGTAACGCTTGAACCTGCGGTCGTCACCGTGGACCCGGGACAGCCGGCCGAGTATACGGTTACGGTGACCGCTGCCGAACAGGCCGAGTTTACCACCCTGGACTTGCTCTTTAGCTCCGATCGGGCGGACTTGGTCCTGTCCTTCACGTACAACGACGATTTCGCCGACGGCCTCACCCTTCCCGATCCGGTTTCGCTGGGGACTTTCGCGAGCGACCTCTATGTCGGAGGAGTGAATCCCGATTCCTGGCAGACCGGCGCGATCGTCGGAGTATTACGTATCGACACCACCGGGTTGGCTTCGGGTACCTACGATGACGTAATCGGAGCCCGGCCGGACGCCGAGGAGACCGCCTTGGGGGGCGCCGTCAGCCAGATCAGCGCCGGCACGACCGAAACCACGGAACAACTCGCCGGCACTGCCGGTCTGGTGATTACAGGAACGGTCTTGGACACGGACGGTGACGGAGTTGAGGACATCAACGATGCCTTCCCCGAAGATGCCTCGGAGACGACGGACACCGACGGCGATTCGATCGGCGATAACAGCGACGCGTTCCCCGAAGACGCCTCGGAGGATACCGACACGGACGACGACGGCATCGGCGATAATGCCGACGACAACGACGACAACGACGAGGCCTTGGATGTCGACGACGACTTCCCGCTCGACCCGGCCGAGACCACCGACACCGACGGCGACGGAGTGGGCGATAACGCGGACGCCTTCCCGGAAGACTCCACCGAGACCGTGGACTCCGACAGGGACGGCATCGGCGACAACGCCGATGTTGATGATACCGTCAGCGTCGTCACGCCCCCATGCGCCGCGGGCATGCTGGGCTGTTTTTTAGCCACCCTTGCGGGTCTGTCCACCCTGCGACTGCGCCGCCGAAAAGCGTAGGGCACGGTCGAGGAACGAGACCTGCCACGAACTGCCCGCGAGCCCGGTTCTTCGCACGACCCGCGCCCTTGTGGGCACACCATGGCCACGCAAGCGTGCCACCCGTCGGTGCAGTTGCGTTGTCACATAGCGCCCCGTTAGTAGATCGGCGTGATCTCCCAGATAGAGCCCTCGAACCGGGAGGTCGGCTGGGCGCAGATCTCCTCGTCACTCTTGTCGTTATTCTCAGGGTTGCCCGAAGCTGATCCACCGGTAAGAGCGACCTTAAAGACGCTCTCCGTTTCCTCGCAGGAGGCGTCTTCCGCCCAAGGAGGTCCGGTGTCGGAATGTGACGTCCCGTACCAGAGAGTGTCATTAAATCCGTACCCTTCCAGTTGGTATTGCGTTGGCGCCGGCTCCGTCGTGACCTTATCAAACTCCACGTACACTCGGTAACGGTAGTGATACGTGTCGTAGTCGCGTGCTATCACCTCACAAACGAGGGTGCCGAAGTAGGTGGAGGCGTCGCGTTCTCTGAACGTCACGGAGGCACTGCCACTCTCGCCGCTCTCGATCTCGGTCGCAGTGACCGTGGCCACGCCGCCTTCGGACACCGTTACGGTAACGCTAGCCGTGCCCGATGAATCCGTGGTGACCGGATCCGTACTCCCCAGCGTTCCCATGGTTGTCGCGAACTGGATCTCTCGGTCGGCGACGACATCGCCGGTAGGCTCGGTCTCGTCGTCGTCCTGCCAGTATCTCACGGTAGCCGTGATCTCCGCACTGCCCTCTTGACCCGCGTCGAGAGAAACCGTTTCGGCACTCGCTTCGACGACTACACCGACCGGGGGCACGCCGAAACGAACACTCGCAGCGTTCGACTCGACCAAGTCTTCACTCACGAAAGCCATCAAACCGGCAACGCCCTCAGCCGTGCTGGCTAGCTCGACCGTGGCAATACCATCAGCGTCGCTTACTGCCCGGCTGAAACCAACAAACGCGCCCAGGCTTGTGTCGAAATCAACCCGCTTGTCGGGCACCGGATCGCCCGTCGGCTCCAGCAGATCGTCCGCCGTGAGCCTCTTAAGCGTTGCCGTCACGACGGCAGTGGATGTGCCGTCGGCCAGCACAATGGAAGGGCTGACCTCGAGGATAATCCCGTAGTCGAAGAAGTCGAGGGCTACATCGTTCTCGCCGCACTCGATCGTGCGTACTACCGTCTTTGTGCCCTGTTCCTGCCCCACGCCGTTCTCGGCCGTGGCGGTAAACGTAACTTCAGTCCCGACGCGGAAGCCCACAATCGTCGCCGTCGAGCCCGGAGCATACTCCACAACAGCCGGTACGGTGAGGTCCGAATCCTCAAACTCCGTCTCCACCAGTACGTTGGTACTGTCGACCGGAACCTCATCGGAGTGCACCGTCACCCAGCCGAAGCACAGAGCCACATCGTTGTCGCCGCAATCCAGGGATGCAGTCTGCTCGGACAAACCGATGATCTCACCATCCGCATCCTGGGCTCGGGCCGTGAACGTCAAGTCGGAAGCCGGCAGATCATCAAGAACCACCGTCTGGTCGGGAGCCGTAGTGAAGGGCTCCGGCGCGACGGCACCGCTGATTGCATCGGAATACTCCAGGTCGACAAGAACCTCACTCACGGTTACGCCGGTCTGCGGATACTCGTCGACCGTCACACTCGCCGAAGCCTGGCAAAACTCCATCGAGACCTCGTTCAGGCCCGCCAGCAGTTGCACGGTCTCCCGCCCGGTGGCCAAGGTATCGCCCGCTTCGTTAACGGCGATCAGATCGAACTGAACCTCGTCGGGCACCAGATCGTCGAACTGCACGGTTCCACCGGACGACGAGACGGTTTCGCTATGACTGTCATTCGAATCGTAGCTATCTGCGGTGTAGCTCAGTTCGAGGGTAATCTCGGCCGTACCTTCCGGAGCCCCAGAGGTGTCCACAGTAACCTCCGCCCACGCCGGCATGTACAGCGGCCTGCGGGGATATAGGTCCAAACCGCAGGTACCGTCGGGGCAGGACGGCAGCGCGGCGAAGGCATCGGAATCGGAATGTGCCGGGTCGGAGGCCAGCATAAGCTGTAGCACCTCGAGCAACGCCGTATCGACCTGGGCCCAGGTGGGCTGTCCTTCCCAGCCGAAGAAATCGCCGCTGTTATTCTGCACGAACGCGTATCTCGCGGCCCAGCTATAGGCGCCGCCCACATAGACAATGCCATCTTTGACGCTGCTCATCTCCTCGGCGAGCAGGTCCTGCCGCATGTACAGATCGGAGCGATCTTGCAGATCCTCCTGCGTGTATATGACGGAGATGAGCTTGCCCTGATAGTACCAGTGATCGTAAATGGGGTCGTAGTCGACTGCGTCCGCCAGCTGGGTCTGTATCTTCTCCTCACCGACGCCGGCCTTCCAAAACGCATCGCCGGAAAGCGGAGGGGGAGGCCCCTCATAAGCATGCGACAGGATGTCCGAGCCACACAGGATGTAGTAATACTCATCAGTTGTCGTCGCCTGTCGGGTATCCGAACTCGTCTTCCATCTCGCATCAGAGTTGAGGACCGGTGGGGGGATCACCGGCGGCAGGTCGGAAACATCCCCAAGAGGAACACCGTACAGGCCATGAGCCAGGATGATGATGATGCCGTACTCCTCCAAGTCCAGCAGGTGGTTCGGCTCCGGTTCCCAACTCGTGACCTTGGCCTGCAGCGCTTGCCCGGCAAGGACCGCCGATTGCTTCGACGAAGTATCATTGCCGGTAAATATCGCTATCGGATCGTCGCCTTCGAACAGCGCAGGAGGATTGTACATGGAGTTGTGACGCATCACCTCGTCGAGTTTGGTGTCCGTGTCCCAACCCCTGCGGGCAAAGAGTATCTCTGCCGCAGTCATATGACCAATCGTGTCCGCGGCCAGCGAGGAGGCAGGATTGAGCAACAGAATCCGCGTCTCGTCCGGAATCCTCGCCGAGCTAATGGTATGGGATCTCGGCATTGTCTTCGCTGGTGACGGATCGGCGACGCTCTTGGCCGAGGCCGATTCGAGCAGCCCTTCCAGGTCGATGTCACCCGCCCCTTCCGCCAGAGCGCCGAAATCCGCCGTCACCAGCGCGCCGAAGGTGCCCCGCTCGAACTGGATGAAGATGGTCGAGCCATCCTCAAAGAGCCTCGCGGCCGCGATGCCGGGCGTGTCGTCGTTCAAAGCGTTGACCAGCGTGGTTCGCGCTTCCTCGGCAGATAGCGTTTCCTTCAGGGAGTTGTACTCCGTGCGGGCGTCAACCAAAACCGCGTACTCCGCCTCCGTCAGGCCCGCACCACCATCCGTGCCCCCCGTACCGGGATCGACAGCGCAACCGGTCATCACCGCGGCCGCCACGGCTACCGACAATACCAACAAGAACAACCTGCTTACATACGGGTGCATAGTAATCCTCCGATGGTCACATTCGTCTACGGGGAAACGGGACCGGTTCATACGCCGTGCTCTGGCGGTCTACGCGTCGATAAGATGCTAAATGCCGACCGATTGTCGGATGAGGCCGCACCCCGAATGCCGCCTCTGCTCTGACACTGTACGATCTTCCACTCCGTCTGCAAGCCTGCCGTGCCGACTCGTGCCTCGACCGACCTCCAGACCTCGGAAGAAAGACGCAATCCCGCCATCATTCGCCCCGGCGCAGCCCAACGCCCCGCGCGCGAAGCCACTGGGCACCAGCCTGACTTCGTAACGGTCGCAGCGCAGAGTAGTGCCGGCGTGTGTTGACCAGCATGGAGGAACGAGACCCGCCACGACTTCTGCCCAACCCGCCCCTCCGTAGGGCACAGCTTTGTAAGGCACGGTCGAGGAACGAGACCTGCCGCAACGGCGCGCATTGTCCAAAGCCATGTCAAGGGAGCAACGTCGTTCCGTGCGTTGCGCCAGCTGCTGCAAGATGCCTGCGCTACGTGAAGGCGGCCTCCACGGCTGAAGCCTTGGGCCACCCGTCCGTCAAGGCAGCAGTGGTTCGAGTTGCACGAATATGTGCCACCCCTGTGGCTCGCGTTGCACGTCGGCCCCAGCCCCGTCGGGCGAAACTCAAATGCCCCAAGAGGTCCCGGTGGTCGCCAACGTGCTTCCCGTATGATGTTGAATCACCGGTGTCCGATCCAAACCTCGACGCTCTCTGCCGCCCCCGAGGGGGCTTGGCGCGAACCGCATGATCAATCCCCCAGGCTTACGCCGTGGGGCTACATGCCTGCGTCCCTTCGGGACGATACGCCGGCAACGGCGGAGCGCGCAATCAGTACCGCAAGCGTCAGCGCCCGGCTTTCGCCAGCGGAGTGCCGAAGATCCGGCACACTACAGCCACTCCCTGACGGTCGCGGTACTGATGCGAGGCGACTCGTTGTCACACCGTGGAGTGGGCGATGCCCACGGGTTCCAATGCGCTCCACCCGCGGCTACATGCCTTGGTCCCCCTGAGGCGATACCGGCAGACCTGCCACGAGTGACGACATGAGCGCGACACTGCACGCAACGACGTGCCGTTACGGTGTCGCGCCGGCGGCGATCAGGTTGCCGTGGTCCGGGCGGCGGGTGACGTCAGGCCAGGCGACGTTGGGGTCGTACCACTTGTCCACCACCGCCTCGAACCCCTCGGGACCGACCGCGGCCACGAAGGCGTCGCGAACCTGCAGAGCGCAGGGGTGGTGCTCGGCGTATTTGATTCCAAACTTACGCATCATCCGAGCCGCGTGCCGGCCGCCGTAGGCCTCGACCGCAGCCGCCCAATGCATCGTGAGAGCCTCGCGCTGCTGCGCAATCGACGGCGGCGCCGGCAACGGATCACCCTTGAGAAGTGCCCGGCATTCTTGAAAAATCCACGGGTTACCGATACACCCGCGGGCGATACTGACCCCGTCCACCCCCGTCTCTTGCATCATTCGCAGGCAGGCCGTCGCACTGAACAGATCCCCACTCCCGAGGATGACCCGATCGCCGACATGCCGCTTCACCTTCGACAAGAACAACCACTCGCTCGGCCCGACGTAGCGCTGGCGAACCGTACGCCCGTGTACCGTCGCGGCCGCGATGCCGAGTTCAAAAGCCCCGTCGAGAATCTGAAAAAACGCCCGTTCGCTCTCGGCCGTGTCGTCGAGTCCGCGGCGCATCTTCACGGTAACCGGGTGTGTGGTACCCACCGCATCGATTACCCGGCGAACGATCTCCAAGGCCGTGTTCGGTTGAGACAGAAGGAACCCGCCGCGGCAGCGCCCGAGCACTTTGCGCACCGGGCAGCCGAAGTTCAGGTCGAGCAGATCGTACCCGGCTTGGGCGAGGTCACGGGCGGCCGGTCCGAAGTCTTCGGGGTGGGCACCCATCAACTGCACGCCGATGGGATGATCGTCGTCGGCTACTTCTAAGATCTTGCGCCGGGTCTTACCGCGTTGCAGAACGAGCTTATCGAGTACGACTTCGCTCAGGGTGAGCGCCGCCCCGAACCTCCGGGCAAGACGGCGCATGGGCAAATCGCTATAGCCGCTTAGAGCCGCCTGGACAAAGGGTACTTCGAGCTGGATCGGGCCGATCCGCAGCATGACCTCGACCGTGTATTCCGGTTAGAAAGAGCGCCGCTGGCGGGCGTTCAAAATTCCTAATTGCTGGCGATACTTCGCAACCGTGCGGCGGGAGATCTCGATGCCCTCTTTTTTCAACAGCGCGGCAATCTGATCGTCATTGAACGGGCTCTTGGGGTCCTCGCCGTCGACCAACTCCCGCACGCGCACCTTGACTCGATCCCAACCCATGCTCTCGCCTTCTTCGTTTTCCGTACCGCCGGTGAAGAAGTAACGCAGCGGGAAGATCCCGCGCGGAGTCTGCATGTATTTCTCGGCGACCGTCCGGCTTACGGTGGAGGGATCGCACCCGAGTTCCACGGCCAGGTCACTCATGCGAAACACCTTCAGCCCCCGCGGTCCGACGTCGAAGAAGGCCCGCTGCCGCTCGACAATCGCCTTGGACACCTCGAGCAGCCGGCTTCGGCGGAAGTTGACCGCATCGATAAGCGCCGTAGCATCTTCGACCTGCTTGCGGGCGAAATCACGAGCTTCCTTCCCGTTGGCTTTCGATTTCGCGATCGTCATTACGTCCTTGCGAATGCACAGTTCCGGCATGTTCCCACGCGTCAAACGCACGGTAAGCCCGCCGCCCGTCTCGGCATAGTCGATCACCACGTCGGGTCGAATCGTGGGCACGGTGCGGTCGCCCACCAAGAACCCCGGATGGAGGCACAACATGGAACGCATCGCCCGGATCGCTTCGCTGATCTCCTCTACGGTATATCCCGTAGCTCTCGCCACAGCCGGTAGCCGGTTGTGCGTGATGTCGCTTAGATGATGCTCGATCAATACGCGTTCGACTTCGTTATCTCCCGGTTGGGCGTCCAACTGCAAAAGCAGTGACTCGACCACGTCACGCGCACCGATACCGCGGGGCTCCAACCGATGCACCTCGGCCAAAGCGCGGTCCAGGCTCTCCAGCGTGAGCGGCGGACGGACGCGCTCTGCGAGATCCTGCATCGATACTCGCAGATAGCCGTCCGGATCGATGTTCGCGATTATCGTCTCTCCGGCTCGCTGGGTCTCTTCGTCCAAGTCGAGCAGAGCCCATTGCGCCAAGAGGTGATCGTGGAGATTCGTCTCCCGTCCGGGCGTGTTGGCGATTGCGGCCATCTTCGGGTCACGCTCATCGCTCGAGACCGCGCGGCGCGCGGGAAACGGCCGGGCGTCGTTCATGTCCAGATCGTAGTCACCGGAGAACCGATCCAGACGGGCAAAACTGTCCTCAACTTCGTTGGGGGGGCGTTGCTCCTCGTGGGCTTCGCTCTCGACCGGCTGCGGTTCTACGATCTCCAAAGCCGCGTTGCCCTCTAAGGCCTCGTTGATGCACGCCTCAAGATCCGCCACCGGTTTCTGCAGAATCGCCATGGACTGGATGAGCTGCGGAGTGAGCCTCTGCTCCATCCGCATACCCTGCATCAGCGATTGTGACAGAAACTGGGACATCGAATCCGATCTTCCCCTACCGGGTCGAACAACTAATCCGCCGCGCTAGTCCGGGAAACCTCACCCCGGCTGCCGGCGCAGCCACCTTCACGACGATGGTTATAGGGCCCAGAACCACCTTGGCCTCCGTTCCATTATAGCATTACGCCGGTGATGTCACCCTGCGGAAAGCGCAATACCCCATATTACGGGCAGGTGTGTTTGCTGCAGGTGGGCCGTGCGTTACAGGGCGGACCGGCCGCGAATGGCCGACTCGAGCATCGCTACGGTGGCGTACTCGAGCTGCGAGCCGACGGCGAGTCCGCGCGCCGGTCGAGTAACAGTGACTCCGACTTCCCCCAGCATGCTGTGCAAATGCAGGGCGGTGCCGTCGCCGTCCAGGGTCGGATTGAGCGCCAGCACAACCTCGCGAACTTCCCCTTCCCGAACCCGAGCGATCAGCGCGTCAATAGTCAGGTCCTCCGGCTCCACCCCGTCCAGCGGGGCGATGTGCCCCATCAGCACGTGATACACTCCACGGATAAGACCGGTTGCTTCCAGGGCGATTACGTCCTTGGGCTGTTCGACCACCCAGATCTCTCCGTGGTCGCGGCGCGGGTCGGCGCAGATCTCGCACGGATTCGTCTCCGTCAGGTTGAAACAGGTGCGACAATGAACGATCTTGTCTTTGACGTCGAGGATGGCCTGGGCCAAGCCGGCCGCATAATCTCGCGGCTCGCGCATGACGTGGAATGCCAGACGTTCGGCACTACGGGGACCGATCCCCGGCAGTTTCTGGAACTGCGCCTTGAGACGTCCCAGTGATTCGATCGGTTCGCCGCTCATCGTCTTCGAATCCACTAAACTCCGTTACCGGCTCACTGTCCCCCGCCCATCATGTCAGTCAGCCCGGGGATGTTCATCCCCCCGGTCAGTGCAGCCATCTCCTGCTTCATTGCTTCCTGCGATTTCGCGGTCGCGGCGCCGACGGACGCCTTGACCAGATCTTCCAACAGCTCGACGTCCTTCACGGCCTCGGGGGCGATCTTGACATCCACCAGCGTTCCTTTGCCATCCACCGTTGCGAGGACCATCCCGCCGCCGGCGTCGCCTTCATAACGCCGCTCGGCCAACTCCGCCTGGAGCTTCGCCATGTTGCCCTGCAGCTCCTTCGCCGATTTCATAAGCCCTGCCAAGTTGCCCAAACCGCCCAGCATGAGTTCTTCTCCATTTGCGGGTCCTTACTCTCGGCGGTCTCTTTCGCCGGGAACCAAGCTCCCGCGGTCAGATTAGTTCCTAGTCGTCTTCCTCTTGCCCGTCACTTTGGTCCGGAGCAGGCTGATCCGCCGACTTCACCGGTCGAACATCGAACAGAGTTCCATCGACCGCCTCGCGGACTCGCTCGACCGTAGGGTCCCGCGCTGCCCGTTGCCAGTCTTTTGAACTGACGCCGGCCGCCGGAGCCTTGGACGTCGTCGGCTTCTTCGTAGCCTTGGTCTTCGCCGCCGGGGTCTCCTTCGCGAGAGTCGTTGCGGCCTCGAGGTTCTTCACGGCACCCGTGGCGGCGGGTTCACCGGTGGCCTTGGGCGCCGGCGGCGCGCTTACCTCGCCCTCCGGATCATCAAGTTGTCGGAGCAGCTCGTTGATGTCGGTGAACTGCCGACTCATCGCCAGACGGACAACCGCCGCATCCGCCAGCGGTCGCGCCGCCCCGCTGAACTTGACGTTGCGCCGCAGTTCCTCGAGCAGCGTGATCATGTACACGTAAGTCGGAGCGTCAAACCGCTGAGCCTGGGCTGCGAGAAGCGGACGAAGCTGCGCGGACACATCCACCAAGTCCGTATCCTCCCCGCATACCTGCAACAACAGCAACGCCCGAATGTGCTCGATCAGATGATCGCAGAATCGCTCCACGGTCCGCCCGGTCTGCAACGCGGTGTCCAGCGCTCGCAGGGCGCCGGCCGCGTCTTGCCCGGCGATGCACTCCACCACAGCGGCCGCCAGTTCGTCGTGCGGAGGCGGGATCACCTCATCCGCCACCGCGCTGGTTATGTTCTTAGACTCGTACGACAGGACCTTGTCCAATAGAGACAGGGCATCGCGCATCGAACCGTTGGCCAGCCGGGCAAGCCGCTTGAGAACCGAATCCTCCGCCTCAATCCCCTCGGTGTCGACGATCTTCCGCAGATGTTGGGCGATCGCTTCGGCATCGATCGCCCTAAAGTCAAACCTCTGACACCGGCTTTGGATTGTGGCCGGGACCTTCTCGGCCTCCGTCGTTGCCAAGATGAACTTCACATGGGCGGGGGGCTCCTCCAGGGTCTTGAGCAAAGCATTGAACGCACCCGTGCTCAACATGTGAACTTCGTCGATGATGTAGACTTTGAACCGGGAGCGCGCCGGCCGCAGAGTGGCGTTGTTACGCAGCTCGCGGATGTTGTCGACCCCGGTATTGCTGGCCGCGTCGATCTCAACCACGTCCACGTCTTCGCCTTCGGCAATCGCCCGGCATGACTCGCAGGTTCCGCACGGAGTAGGAGTGGCGGCCTCAGCCGACAGGCAATTCAGCGCCTTGGCGAGAATCCGAGCCATCGAGGTCTTCCCGACCCCGCGCGTTCCCGTCATTAGATACCCGTGGTGGACCCGACCGGTGTTGATCGCGTTCGTTAACGTGGTCGCGATGGCCTCTTGACCCACAACCTCGTCAAACGTGCGGCTACGGTAGGTGCGGGCAAGAACGCGGTACGACATCCGAATCCTGTTCTCCTGGGGCGGGTCGAGGCCAAACAACGCAATCTCCGCGCGCCTGGCACAGCCTCTCGCCCCCAAAAGGCGCCTCCCGGAGGTCTGGGGGGGGGATAAATTCCTCCCCGGCCTTCCTGTTCGTCCGGGCAATCGCCCGGCAGGTTCTGCGGTTGCAGGAATCCCCTCCAAGCGGGGCGTCGGCCGTCGCTGACGGCCAGGTTGACCACGGCACCTGAATGAACCAGATGGGCTGCTCTGTCTCCAGCCTGACCCGTTGCCTGATTCAGCCACTGCATGGGACCTGGCCGTCAACGACGGCCGCGCTGCTCGCTTGTTGCGCAAAGCGCACTCGAAGAGACGCCGCGCGGCGGCATGATAACCGCAATCGGCAAGGATTTGAACCGGGTTGCCACAGTGAAATATCCGGGGCACCGCACCGGGCCGGTCGGATGGGAGTGGTGGGCAGATGGGGACGCCCTGAGTGGTAGTCCTGGGGGTATCCCGTACGGTTAACGACCAGAATTTCGCCCGAAAATGGGGGATATTCCCTACGGCCGCAGTCCGGCAAATGTAGTATATTATAATAGCGGCAGCGCAGGTGTTTCTGACCTACCCCGACCGCGCCTGCGCTGCCGCGTTACCTTCTTACGCACTCCTCGGTCTCTTCCGTTGGGCAGTTGCAGGTTTCTTCTTCAACAAAACCGGGGACAGCCACCGTTTTCTTGACACCACTTACCGGTCGAGCCAAGACACCGCACAGGGTGCGTTAGCCTTCACAGGCGGAATACGCTTCCTGTATGCTGAATCATGGTCGATGGCGCGAGGACGGTGCGTCCTACTTCACGGTAGTCTGACCTCGGGCAGAGCCCGGCCTGCCGGGCTGAATGCCAACGGTGCTCACGTTGCCTCGCTCAGGGTCCACGGTTTCACGCGAGAATCTACCGGCGGGCAAGAAGCTCCATGACCCGGTCGTTTGTCTCGATGGCCGGGGTGATTGCTCGGATTTGCTCGGGAGTGAGCCAGCGGGCTTCAGCGACCTCCGCCTCGGTCGGCCGGATGGGCTGCCGGTCGTACTTCACCGTCCACACGTCCAGCAGGTAATCGGTGCCGGGCACGGGTATTCTCCCGAGCAACTTGTTGGCCGGCACGTCAATACCAAGCTCCTCGGCAAGTTCACGCTGGATAGCCTGGCGAGAGGTCTCTCCCGCTTCAACGTGCCCGCCCGGAAAACACCAACAACCGGCCCGGGCAAGCCCGGCCGCGCGGCGAATGAGGAGATACCGTTCGTTGTCCTGGAGCACTCCAATCGCTCCGATCCGGTGACCGTCCGGAGGCGCTTCAGATGAGCCGTTGTTCATGGGCATGAATGCCGGGCGGCGTGGTCGGCCACGGTCCTGCAGGGCGTAGCATAGCGCGATTCCCGAAAAAGAAAACGGCGGGTGGGATCGAAACCCACCCGCCGCTGTTCTCTACTATCGAGCAGTTGGACTACGGATAGATGAGCGAGTCCGTTCCTGCGTAGTCAGTGTTCTCGGAGCCGAAAGCCTCTTGCCCCGGATATGGCGGTGGATCCCACTCGAGCGGGAGGTCGCCGTGAATCAGGTTCGTGTGATCCTGTGAAGTCCAGTCGTCGGTCATGAGCGTGTAGATGTTATCGTTGTCGATACCGGCACACGGGGTCCGAGCGAACTCGGCGTGGCCGTCGGCAACGAGGATGTTCTGGCCTTCACCATTATTGCGACCACCGTGGTTCGGGGAGTTGTACATCCTCCAGGCCTTGGGCGAATCCTCGATGGTCAGTTCCTCGTCTTCCGGATTCTTCCACTCAGGAGCGCTCTCTACCATATAGAACGGGCCCTTATCCGCTGCGACGACCTGGCGGTTATCCATGCCCTCGCGCGGCTGAGTGTCGCGGGGACCGAACGGAACCTGATAACCGTAGCTGATGTTCTCGTACCCCGTGAAGTCGTAGTACAGCTCAAGGTTCTCGGTCGGGTCCTGATCGTCACTTCCACTCGGGCATACAAACCCCTTCGCGGTGACGTTACCGGCCCGGACCAGCATCCAATAAGCCCGCGTCGTGGATACCTGCGTACTGGCGTTCGGGTCGATCGAGTAACTCGGCTTGTCCCGGTCCTCGCCCACGATACCGTCGCCCGAGCTGATCGCGTACGTGGCGGACTCGCCATCCGACATCATTTCCTTGTCGTACGGCGGGATCGGCCAACGGTCGTTATTGTCGTTGGCGTAGATCTTGCACGAAGTACCGATACCCTTCAAGTTCGACTGGCAGACCAGCCTCTTACTCAGCTCCCGAGCACGGGACAAACTCGGCAGCAAGATCGAGATCAGCAATGCGATGATCGCGATCACGACCAACAGCTCAATCAGTGTAAAACCTCGAATTCTTCTTATCATGGCACCTTCTCCAAACTTCTGAACTAACACCCCGCTTGCCCAGCCGCTTGTCCCGCGAATGACGTCTAAGACCTATCCACCGGAACCGGCATCGGGTCAACCGGGCGGCGCCGCCACACACATCCCCCATGCGACACGCCGACCAAACCCAGCCACCAAAACTGCACGGAAAAAGCACGCTGCAGCCTGCTGACGAGCATTACGCACTTAAAAACAGCAGACACAAAAGCCACGGCCCTCGAGAACGCCCCGAGAGAACCTACGCGTTAACGCACGGCCTGCAATCTAGATACCACCAGCAAAGAAAACCGCGCCGGTTGGATCCTAACAGAACAGGAAACTCACGGCGCAAAACACTTTCGGTGGCAGTGGTGGGCTGGGACGGAAGGAGTAGTAATTCTTATGTAAGATAGCAAATACACGCTCGAAACCCGAGCGGATGAAACAGATAACCCCAACCGGGAATAAAACCCGGTGCGTATCTCCCTGCCACTACAACCTATAAGGAGTCTACCCGAGCCTAACTGCACTGTCAACATCGCGCGAAGTGTTTTTCGCAAGTTTGGGGTTATTCACCCAGCCGCCACCCCGATCGTCACGGCATAAGCCGGATCACGTCGATTCCGTGGGGAATCGCAATACCGAGATTCGATCGGTGAGCTTCCGCCAAATAACCCAAATTAGCGGGCGCGGACGCGATCATCGGGAGCGAACGCCGCTTCCGTACATCGTTCAGCAACGCCAGGCCAACTGAGTCGATGGCCACGGGATCCGCAGAGACCAAAAGAGCGCCTTCGTCGCTGATTGTCTCCACCGACGCCTCCGGACCGCCTGCATACACAACGCGGAGGGCATCCACGATGCACAAGCGGAGCCGCGTCCGGATCGGAGGCGCGGACACTATGTCAGGAATGAACGGGCTGCACCTATTTCCGTGATACCGCGCCGGGTGCTTAACCAAACCGTGCGACAAGTTCTTAAGAGCGCACGTTATTCCTGCGATATTGTGAGTTTTCAAGTAAGGTACATCGATCAGCGCGGAAACCTGCCCGAGCACCGCCGCGAATTGGTCCGCCCCGCTGCCGAAATCAGTAACGGTTGTAGAGAAACCGCCGACGGCGGCGGTGGTCGAGTGCTTCGCGGTTGTCTCAGGTGGGGCCTCAATGAGGACGATTCGCTTACTAGCCCAACCCGCCGCTACCAAAGACTCGACAATCGCCCCCGCAATCGCATCCGTGGTAGAGATAACTTCCTGCGCGGAGCGGTTGAACTTGATCCCGATGACATCGTCCGGTTTTAGTACTCTCTTCCACGCCAGGGAGGCATCCGCCACGTCGGGAACAAGCCCGGCCACGGCCTTGTCGAGCATCTCGCGCAACAGGACGCGATGCACTACAGGTCCGTCTACCACGTACGGGGATTGCACGTGAATGACTCTCGAATTCGGCACTCCCGGAGGCATCAGGAGTTCAGAGCTCGGTTCCGCCGCCCGGACGCGCCCTAGGACTGACAGCCCGGCAGCGGCCGTGATCTCGAGGAACTTCCTCCGCGACAGCTCCCCGTCAGGGTCTGAATCGGTTCTTCGGTCGGACATAGTGCGGGGGTCTCACTAGTAACGAGCAATCCTCACCGCGGTGATTATCGGCCTTAGCCTTTGGGTCTGCTCAGGTTTTCCGGATGTGGATCGTCCGCGGACGCGGTGTTCCAGGAGCCCGGCAACGCTCTACCAGCGAGGTGTCAGGATCGGCTTGCCGACCTCGAAGATCGATTGCGTCTTGAGCAGGGTGAGTTCCTCGGGGAACGCGTGAAAGGCATGCACATGAAACTCGTGATCACGGGCGTCGAAGTCAATGAACGTGAACGGGGCCAGCCCTTCGTAGCTCCACTCCGCGAACGGAACATAGAGCCCCCGGTTTTGCGCATAATGCACATAGTCGCGGTGCGTGGCGGGGAATAGTTGAGGCGTCATCCGCTCCACTTGTGTGGAGAGGATGTACTTCAGGTCATCGCTAAACGACTGGGAGTGATCCCGCTCTCCTCGGAACCTAAACGACGTAGCCAAGCCCGTCTTGGGCAACATATCCGTGTTTTCGGTTATCAGCTCGGTCATCACCTGATCCCCGGTCTGCACCGTGACCACGTGAGTCAGACCAACGACCCAGATCTCCGCATGATAGCGAGACTGCTCGATCCGCTTCACCCTCTGAATATGAAACAACTCCGGGTGAATCGCTCGCTGGTAGAGGCAGAAATGTAGGTCGTCGACGTGTTGCTGCTGCGGTTTTGTCTGTCCTTGTTCCACGAAGCATCCTCAAACGAGAGAGAGCCCTAGCCAAAGCCATCTTCAGAATTATACGGTCGGTCAATAGTAAATCCATGAATTTATCCTGCAAAGGCAACTAATTCCCACCATCCTCCGGTTGAAGTTGCAGTTCTGTTACAATCGCAAGACCAGCATAATACTCCGGATTTCGAGACATGCATCGACTAAGGGTGTATTTTTAGGGCTGAAGATTGGCAAGTTGCCGGACTGCCTGCGGCTGCCCGTCGGTTCGGTTTGTTCCAATGGCAGGTTCCATCTACAATGCCCCTTGTTATGACCGGTGAACGACCAGGCATTCTGTTCATAGTGCTCCTCCTCTCGGCGTTGGTTATGCCCGACTCCGGCCTGAGGTTGGTTTACGAGCCGATGACGGATGCCGCGGTGCGGCAGAAAATCCCTGGCGACGATCTGCCAGATAGGACCCCGCCCGGTGATAAGGAGCAAGAGGATGGCGAGGAGAAGCCCAATCCGCTTGGCCAGATTGCCCCGCAGCCGGCCCCGTTGGAGCAGTTTCAGCGGTCCGTGCGTATCTCACCCGCCTTCAAGACCGTCGTTCGTCCGGTTCGTCGGCATGCCTTTAGGGTCTTGTGGGCGGTTCCCGGGCCCACGCGCATTGATCGCGTGGTTACCGAATCGCGGTGCGACACAGTGTCGTTCACGGCCGTCGCTACGAGCATCCGCTCTCATGCACCACCCCTGCTTGCTTCGATCCTGTATTGCTGATCGCCGCAGCGCAAGAGCGCTGGGCTTTTGATGGGATTGCAGGGGGCGCTCCCACTAGAAACCGACATACAACCACGAACTAAGGCGGCATGCCGCCTCAAAGGAGATACAACTTATGCATGATCCGAACCGGATGATGAAGTGGCTTCTGGTCATCGGCCTCGTCGTGTTATCACTGGTGATCCTCTATCCGCCCAGTCAGAAGCTCAAGGGCGGAATCGATCTCGTCGGAGGAACCAGTCTCATGTTTGAGATCGATACGACGGGGTTGGAGAAGGCGGGCCAGCGCGGTCTTTCCTCAAGAGTGATGGATATCTTGAAGAACCGGGTTGACCCTAAAGGCCAATTGAACCTCGAATGGCGACCGGCCGGCAACACCCGACTGGAAATTCGCATGCCGCGTCCGCCGAAGGCGGCTTTGGAGCGTCGCGCAGCTTACAACGCCGCGGTCGACCGACTGAAAGCAAGAAACCTCTCTCGGTTTGAGGTCGAGTCGGCGTTGAATGCGCCGCCGGCCGACCGGCCCAATGTCCTGGCAGGATTGGTCCGGAACGCGCCCGAGCGAACGCCGCTGTTCGAGACGCTGGTTGCGGCCTTCGATGAGTACCAAGCGGCTCAGGGCTCTGATGACCTGGCAGTCGCGGAAGCGGCGGGGGCGGCGTATGAAGAAGCTATGGCCGCGGTGCTTGCCACCTCGATGCCCATCAACCGGCTGACGGACGTGCTGGCCTTGCCGCAGGGCGACAAGCGCAGAGAAGAGATCGACAAGCTCCGCGACGAGTTCCGTTCCTGCGATGCCGGCGAGATGGGCCAGGAAAACGGCAAGCTTTTGACCAAGGCCGTATACGCCTATGACGCGTGGGCGCAGGATAAGGCCGATCTCGAAGATCCATCGGACCTGAAGCGACTCATCCGCGGCGCCGGCGTGTTGGAGTTCAGGATTCTAGCGGAGCGTGACGCCGCCAGCCCGACGCATACGATTGGCCCGAATGCGCAGGAGATCAGCAAGTACACCGAGCAGCTTGCCAAGTATGGAGCCCGTCCTCGGGCGGGCGACGTTTTCGAGTGGTTCCCGATTGAGAACGTAGTTCGTTTCCTGCACGCCGATGACCTGGCTTCGGTTGATGAGATTAAGGACCTGCCGGGTCGCCCGGTTGTGGAGGAATACGCCGGGCGCTATTACGTGCTGGCACACTCGGGCTCTCAGTATGGTCTGCTGCGTTCGTCCGGGAAGGGCGAAGGCAAGTGGAAGCTGCGGTACGCACGCCCGGATCGGGATCCGTTGACCGGAGAGAATGCGGTCATTTTCCAGTTGGATCCGCGGGGCGGGCAGATGTTCGGCAACCTCACCGGTCCGAATGTGGGGCGGCAACTGTGCATTTTTCTCGACGGCACGGCCATGTCGCACGCCAACATCCGGACTCGAATCACCGATCGGTGCCAGATTAGTGGCGGCTTTACGTTCGAGCGCATGCAGGAACTGGTGAAGACCCTGGAAGCGGGTTCGCTGCCCGCCCGGTTGAAAGAGACTCCTCTGTCCGAGAAGACCGTAGGGCCGAGCCTGGGTGAGACCAACCGGCGACACGGCGTCCAAGCCGCGGTTCTGGGTGGCATCGCAGTGGCAGTCTTTGTGTTGCTCTACTACGGGCTTGCTGCCGGGGGCATGGCGGATGTTGCCTTGGCGTTGAACCTGCTGTTCGTACTCAGTGCGATGGCGTTGATGCAGGCGACCTTCACGCTACCGGGTATTGCGGCGTTGATCTTGACCGTGGGTATGGCAATCGATGCGAACGTCCTGATCTTCGAGCGAATTCGCGAGGAACGAGACCGCGGTATCGTTTTCAAAAAAGCGCTGAATACGGGTTACGACAAGGCCTTCTCGACCATCATGGACGCCAACCTGACCACGTTGATCACCTGTGTGATTCTCGGGTTCGTCGGCAGTGAGGAAGTCAAGGGCTTTGCCATCGTGCTCGGCATCGGCATTGTCACCAGTATGTTCACGGCGCTGTTCGTGACTCGTTTGGTGTTCAACACCGGGATTGCGCAGGGAGTGCTCAAGGACTTCTCGATGCGCCGCATCATTAGCCGGCCGTCAATCGACTGGCTGTCGTTGCGGAAGACATTCTGGCCGGTTTCGTTGATTGCGGTCGTGCTGGGCATGGGGATTTTCGTCACTATGAGTTCGGTGGATCCCGAGGCGGTCTACGACATTGAGTTCCTCGGCGGCACCAGTGTGCAGATCGATTTCAAACCGGGCGTGGAGATGACGGACGAGCAAGCCCACGATATCGTCGCGTCCAATCATGAGGATTCGGCGGGAGCGTGGCTCAGGCAGGCAGCCGATCGCCTGGAAGAAGCCGAGGCGTCCATTGGGGAGACCCCCGGGGAATTCACCTTGACGGCTGCCGGATTGACCGGAGAGCAGACCGGCGTGCTGATGCGGGCGACTATCGAGGATCTCGTGGAGCGCAACGGCATTTACGCGACCGGTGGCGTGGCGACGTTTGTAGGCAAGTCCGGTGAACTCACTTTGGAGAAGTTCAAGGACAAGATCGTGGTCGCGGCCGAGGCGGCGCGGGAGGCGGCGAACCGCCTGCGCGGCGCGCGGGTGCAGAGCGTCGGGGAGGCGGAGCCGGATACCGAGGTCGGCCCGTCCTACGAAGTCGTCACCGTCGAGACCAACACGGCTCTGGTGCAGGCGGCCCTCCTGGCGGTGCTGGGAGATCGCCTGGTTGTCCAGCGGGCTCTGAACTTCGCGACGGTTGTCGACGACAACCTGACGAGGGAGCCTTTCTTCGTTGTCGAAGAGGCGGACCATTATCTCTCCGACGTGATCGGGGGCGACGCTAACTTCGACATCCGCCGGTTCCGCGGCGGGGTTGCGATCGAAGTCGTCCTGGACGAACGGGAGGAGCCGGTAACCGTGGCCGAGCTGGAAACCCGCCTACGCGAGATCGGGCTCCAGCCGGAGTTCGAGCAATACCGCACGCGCGATTCATCCGTGTTCCCGGCCGGGGAAGTTGTGACCCGAAAGGGCGGCGAGGACTTCTACAAGCACTTTGCGGTGTTAGCGGTTGACGAGACTCTTCTCTACGAGGACGACGCTGCCCAATGGACCGATGGACTGGCGACGAAGCAGCTCGAACAAGTGGAAGCAGCGTTGGGTAGCGAGAAATCGCTATCGAAGGTCGTGAAATTCGCCCCGCAGATTGCCGGGCAGACAAAGAACCGAGCGATCTTCGCAGTAGTTCTGGCCTTGGGTGCGATCGTCTCGTACCTGTGGCTGCGGTTCGGAACGAAGGAATACGGCTTGGCCGCCATCGTGGCTCTGGTGCATGACGTTGGAATCACGCTGGGGCTGGTCACCGTGGGCCACTTCGTATACGCGAGCTTCATCGGGAAGGCGCTGGCCATCACCGATTTCAAGATCGACTTGCCGATGATCGCAGCGATTCTGACGGTCATTGGATACAGCCTCAACGATACGATCGTCGTGTTCGACCGGATCAGGGAGAATCGCGGTCGGATGGGCTCGCTGACTCCGGCGCTAATCAACGACAGCCTCAATCAAACCCTGTCGAGGACGTTGCTGACGTCGATCACGACCTTCCTGGTCGTGATCATTCTCTATATCTTCGGGGGTAAGGGCGTACATGGGTTCAGCTTCGCCTTGCTCATCGGAGTTGTAGTCGGAACATACAGCTCGCTGGGGATCGCGACCCCGCTGCTGTACCGCCCGGTGTTGCTCCGGGCGGTGGTGGCCGTAATCGCCGCGAGCGTGCTGATCGGCATCGTTGTTGTCGAGACGGATGACATGACGGCACGGTTGGTGTTGACGGCTATCGTGGCGGTGGGCGCTATCGCCTATCTAATCCGAAACGCGGCCACAAATAAGTACGCGAACCCGCGTTCTGCGGGGCGCGGCTAGCCGGATCGCTCCGGCCTGCCGCGCGATTGCTCGGCATCCGGAGCGAGTATTGATTGAATGCGACCAGGCAAGGGTCGGCGGTTCGATGAGCCGCCGACCCTTGTTGTTTTTTGTGTCGGCGTAGCCGTTTTTTTTGCCTTTGCTACCCAATCTACGGCGTTGACCGCGCTGCAGACGGTGCGTATACTGCGCACGTAAGTGCCGGTGTGTCTTAGTCGGCGCGGTGTCCTGTTCCACACGGTGGCTGGCTGGATGATGTTACCTGTGGATTAGAGACGCACCGGAGCAAGGGTGATTCCTACCTGTCGGTTGGTGCTACAAAAGGGAGTTTGTCATGCGCCCAGACGTCAAGCTCGGGGTTGTCATTTCGCTGGTCATCGTTCTGGTAGCGGGCGGCTACTATCTCTATCGCGGAACGGATGAGGCCTCGATTCCGGTGGCTGGAAACCCGTCCGCCGGATCCGGTTCTCAGGCCGATTCGAGCCCGCCGGGGTCGACCAAGATTGCATCAGCAGACTCCCGTAAGAGTGCGGCCGGTCGTCCGAAGACCACGCCCGGTAGCGCAAAATCGCGAAAGAGCCCAGGGCGGGGCAATCCGGCTCCGAATGCCAAGCCGAAATCGACGGAATCGCCCGAAAGGCAGGTGAATCCGGCGTCAGAACGAGTGGCGGAGAAGCCGGCGGACGAGCCGGTGGTCACGCCACGGAGGGCGCGGCAATCCGGGAAAGCCGGCCAGACCGGGGCGAACAAGCCAGCAGCGGACAAGCATCCGAGGTCTCGTCGTACCGCTGCCGCTCCGAAGAATGACCCGCTTGAAGCTGGCGAAGGAGTCGGCGCAAACAAGGAGACCAGTCCGCCGGCGGCGAAGAATCCAAGGGTAGCCGCGACCCGGCCGGAGACGAACTCACTGTCGCCCAAACCCGGGGTGGGTGGATCGAATAACAGGCCCACCGCCAACAGCGGGGCGCCGAGCACGGCCGGGCGGCAGGCCAATCGGTCGACCTCAAGGACCAAGCAACCACCATCGGATGCGGTTGACACTCATAAGGTGCAGCCGGGTGATACGATCTCAGGGCTGGCCAAGGCATACTACGGACACGAGAAGTACATTGATTTCCTCGCGAAGGCCAACCCGCAACTGGCGGATCCGGGAAGGCTGTCGGTAGGTTCCGTTGTGAGGATCCCACCCGCCCCGGCGGATGGCGATCTTACCACGACAACAAGCCCGGGGACGAGGCTGGCGGCCGCCACCCGCCCGCACCAGCAGAGAACCTACACGGTTGAATCGGGGGATAGCTTCTACTCGATCGCCGGCAAGGTTCTGGGAGACTCGACCCGCTGGAAAGAGCTGTTCGATCTGAACAGTGATCTGGTCCGCGGGAACCCCAAACGCCTGCAGATCGGCCAGGTCTTGGTTCTGCCCAACTGACATACTGATAACGAGATGCCCAACAGGCTGCTCCGGCACCGTCAGGCGTCGCCGGCTCCGATCGCGTGAACGTCAACCGGGCCACCCGATAGTGTCCCCGCTATTCCGTAGGGCATGGTCGAGGCACGAGACCTGCCGTGGTCGTTGAGCGATGTGCGACTCCGTGGCAGGTCTCATGCCTCGACCATGCCCTACGAGACTGCGGATCCCAACACGTGCGGGCGCGCGAGCACTCTCTCGATCCCCCGTGCTCGACGATCTTCAAACTCGGAATCGGCAGTTTTCGCGTTCGAGTGGCGCGCGGAAGCGGGTCACGAAAGCACAGTCTCCCTGCCCAGTTGCCGATGAACCCGTAACCGAGGATTGGGGTATTTGCCGTGTCTGCCGGTTTCCTCCCCATCCACCTGAAACTGCGGGTTTATCCGGATGCCCGCCAGGCTGAGTGACAAAGATGACTCCTCGTAAGACAGTCTTCACAACGGGCGAAGTGGCCAAGATCTGTAACGTGGCTCCGCGCACGGTCTCCAAGTGGTTTGACTCCGGCCACCTGCGGGGATACCGCATTCCCGGGAGCAAAGACCGGCGGATCCCGCTGGATCAACTGATCCACTTCATGCGTGCTCACGGACTTCCGCTGAACGGGCTGGGCGAGACCGGGGTCCGTGTACTTGTACTCGACCGGGACATGGAGTTGTGGGATACGGTTCGCCAGGCCATGCCCGCGGAGCCCGCCTGCGATATTTCGGTCGCAACGACCGCCTTCGAGGCGGGGGCGGCCGCGAATGAGATGAAGCCCGGCGTGGTGATCGTCGATGTCACGCTGCCCGATGTCGAAACGAAAGGGCTTGTGCGTTCGGTCCGCTCCCTGGCCGACCTGCAGGAGACCCGGTTGATCGCCATTGCGACCGGCTTGACCGAGGCGCAGGGGCACGCCCTGCTACAGGACGGGTTCGACGGGTACCTGAGCAAACCGTTTGAGCTTAGCGAGCTTATGGACCAACTCGAAAAGCTCGTGTTTGCCCCCGTTGGCAGCCGATAGTCTGCCGCCCCCTCCGCCGGCATAGCGACACCTGGTTGTCATAAAGACCTGATCCGCCTACGTCACACCTGGGTTCTCCGGTGCGCCACTGCTCTTGAGCAGTGCAGGAACGGCGCCAGGCGTGGATCGAACCAGGACGGACGGCATGGGCCCACTTGTTAGCCCGTGCAGTGACAGATTAGAGGCATCAACAACGAGACAGGCCTCGTTCCTCGACCATGCCCTACCAAGCTCTGGCAGCGGTTCAATCCCCCATCGCCAAAGCGATGAGCCACCCGACCGAGCATCAGTACCTTGACCGGCAGGGATTGGCTGTACGATGTATTCGCCTGGGGCGGGTCGCTCACGCTCACCGTACTGATGTCGGGTCCCCCACCGCCAAAGCGATGAGCCATTCGACCGCTGGGAAAAAGAACGAGAACCCTGGAACCGAGGCCTGCCGTCCGGCGTCCAACAGGGAGATTGGCTCGCGGGGCGCCTCCCGAATTAGGATCGGGAGGTCTCTCCCGCACTCGTTCACTAGGGAGGATGTTCGTCATGATCGCATTTCAGATTGCCCTGCTTCACCTCGCCACAGGGGTCTTCCTGCTCCACAATGCCGACCCAACGGCACCGGTCGACGTTGGGGTCCGTGATCTCGTAGCGGGAAACAACGCTTTTGCCTTCGACCTTTATGAACAACTGGCTTCGAAGGAAGGTAACCTCTTTATCGCCCCCCAGAGCGTCTCGATCGCGCTGGGTATGACGTATGCCGGAGCCCACGGCGATACCGCCGACCAGATGGCGGCCGTCATGCACTTTCCGTCGGAGCGGGATCAACTTAACCGGGCGTTTGCGGCCTTGCTTGCCCAGCTCGGGACGGAGTCGGGTGACGCTGCGCAGCAGCTCAATATTGTCAATGCGTTATGGGGACAGCGGGGTTACGGGTTCCTTGACGAGTTTCTCGCGCAGACTCGCCTGAGCTACGGTGCGGGGTTTCGCGAGGTGGATTTCCGACGCGCGTCAGAACAGGCTCGAGACGAAATCAACCGCTGGGTGGCCGGGCAAACTCAGCAGAAGATCCAAGAGCTGCTGCAGGCCGGCGATGTGGACGCCGCCACCGCTCTCGTGCTCACCAACGCGGTCTACTTCAAAGGCGCGTGGGCCAAGCAGTTCGACCGCGGCGACACGAGGAGCGAGCCCTTTCATTTCGGCCATCTTCGCGAGCTGAATGTGCCGCTGATGCATCAACTCGGGCAGTTTGCCTTCGCGAGTGAGCCGGACGTCGATATCCTGGAACTGCCGTTCGACGGTGGCGGCCTGGCCATGGTCGTCGTACTGCCGAAAGACATCGACGGACTGTCGAGCCTGGAAGCGGGCCTCTGTCCGGAAGCTCTGAATCGATGGGTCGGCAGCCTTCGGCGGCAGCCGGTTCGGGTGACGATCCCGCGCTTCACCGTGGCGACGAGGGTGGATCTTGCCGACGAGCTGGCCGGTATGGGGATGCCGGACGCCTTCGGCGCCGAGGCCGACTTCTCCGGCATGACCACGGCTCACAAGCTGTTCATTTCCAACGTGTTTCACGAAGCTCGCATGGAAGCGAATGAAGAAGGCGCCGAGGCCACCGCCGCCACGGCCGTGGTGATGACTAAGGGACCTCAACCTGCGGCTTTCCTCGCGGATCACCCGTTCGTGTTCGTAATCCGTGACCGGCTCAGCGGGAGTATTCTGTTCATGGGCCGCGTTGTGGACCCCTCCGCGTAACGGGAGCCAATGGTGCGTCACACCCAGTGTCGCTTCCGCGAAGTAGTGGGGTTTCTTCATCCCCTCCTCACCAAGGAGGGGCCGGGGGAGGTTCTTCTCCGTCGGAACAGCCCACCCTCGATCCCCCTAAGCACGGGGGGAGGATCTTGAACGACCTCCCTGGAAACGGCCCCAGGTTTTCGGGTGTGCCACTGCTCTTGAGCAGTGCAGGAACAGACGCGGTGGGGAATGAACACGAGCCTCTACAAGTGGTGATGCGCTAGTGATGCTAGTCGGTCGCCGCCGGACGATTGCCGTGCTCGGCGCGAATGACGCTGCAGATACCGCCGCGTACGGTCCAGCTCGACTCGACCTGCATCCACCGGGGACTGCAGCAGGCCAGCAGGTCATCGAGGATCGCATTGGTAACGTCTTCGTAGAAGATCCCCTCGGCGCGATAGCCTTGAAGATATAGCTTGAGACTCTTGAGTTCCACGCAATCGGCGTCGGCGACATACGTGATTCGGATAGTGCCGAAGTCCGGCTGTCCGGTTTTCGGGCAAACGCTCGTGAACTCCTGAACAGTGTGCTCGATCACGAAGTTGCGCGCCGGTTTCGGGTTGGGGAACACCTCCAGGACAGTTCGATCAGCCATCGCGTAACCTCATAGCCTGCCGGACGCGGCCCACGCACGCCATCGACCCGTAACAACCCCTGCTATCGGTGAGCCGGAGCAATGTAGTAGGTGGATTCCGTCTTGGCAAGCGAGGGAGGTAACAGGGGCAGGCTCCGCTTGGACGGGCGGGGGCGATTATACGCACGAGAGACGCGCGTCTTCGTGATAGGTGGGTGGCCCACCTCCTCCGGAGGTGGGGGAGCCGATGATACGCGAGAGAGACGACAATACGTACGAGGGTCGCAGTTTGCCGCGATAGCAGGTCGTGTTTTCAACGGCTGAAGCGATGGGACGCCTGAATCGGATGGCATAGGCTAACCTGTTAGCCCGTGGAGTGACAGGCGCGAGGCACTCGCAGTGATGCGTATCTTCCACCGCTAGATGGGGCGTCGATTTAATCAATCTCGCGAGGTTCAGCTTGCTGGCTCGGAGCCAGAGCATGGGGTTTCATTCTTGACAGCCAACTCGTACGCTCGGTTTCGATCAAACCGACAGGCCCAAAAGCCATGGGACGCCCGTCGATCCAGGTGCGGTTGGCAGATCGTAGGGCGGCAGCGAGCCCCTTGGGGCGACAGATCCTTCTAGCCCCACGGCGTAAGCCTGGGGAACCATTCGGGCGTTCCGCGCCAAGCCCCTTGTGGGCGGCAGATCGCCTCGGTGTTCGAGTGCGCCGCCGGTGATTCGACATCACACAGGGAGATGTTGGCGCCGGCCGGGTGCATAAGCCTATTCGAAGTGCCGCCCTGCCGGGCTGAAGACGCCTGAGCCGCACGTCCCCAGGGCTGACGCCCTGGGCTGGAATCGGTGCCGCCCTTGCGGGCTGGTTTCGCGAAGCACACGATGATCGCCTCTTCGCGCGATATGCGCCTTTGCGGCAGGTCTCGTACCTCGACCGTGCCCTACAGAGACACGAACGTGGCATAGGACTTCGTGTGCCTCGCCGCTAAAGCGATGGGCCACCCGTTCAGTACCACGACCGTCAGGGAGTGGCCGTATCGTGGCATATAGTTGGCACGAAGCGCGTAAAGGCCGGTCGCTGACGCTTGCGGTACTGATTGCGATACACGCCTTTACGGCAGATGTCGTGCCTCGACCGTGCCCTACGAAGGTTTGAGTCCATTCCGCGACCTGTTCGAGAGGCGAGATCGTCCTGCGAATCACGGCGCGATCTCCCTCCCACATTCCGGGCAAACGCCGGACTCGTTGCCGGTGAGGTCGTAGCCGCAGCCACCACAAAGCCCGCGCTTACGGCGACATCGCCGACGAAGCGGGCCGCGGATGAACACTATGGTCGGGTAGGCGGCAAAGAGGACGAAGAAGAACCCTCGGGGCACAACAAGCGCCCGCAGGAAGACGTGGCTCGGGAAGACATCATCCATGCTAGCGAAGTTCACTATTTTCCCTTTGTCGAGGTATAATGTGCCGACACAGATCGCGTGAAACCAGGCCTCGGACTCCTCATCCCAAGCATCGCTATCCGCCTGCCCGGCAAACAGGCGTAGGTAGCCGATGGTAGAGTGCCAAGAATGGGACACGGAAAAGAGGAACCTATCCGGCCCGCTATCCGACCGTCCGAGATACAAGCGTGCAGGACATGGTTTTCGCACCGGACAGACTCCGGAAACGCCCCACACTTCGACGGCGGCCATCGCCAGCGCTCCCAACGTCAACCCGACGATGATGGCCACGCGGAGCATTCTAAGCATCTTGCGAATCACGGCGCGATCGCCCTCCCACATTCGGGGCAAACACCGGACTCGTTGCTGGTGAGGTCGTAACCACAGCCGAGACACAACCCGCGCTTGCGGCGACGGCGCCGACGTCGGTGACGAAGCGGGCCGCGGATGAAGGCGAGAGCGGGGTAGGCCGCCAATATGACAAACGGAAACCAGCTTGGCACCTCAATAGTCTGATGCACGTATTGCCGACTACGGCGTCCGCCCTTCTTGTCTTGCGACCACCCGAAGGGTCCGAGTTGAATCGTCCGGGGTATGATACCACTTGGATCCGCTACGTAGTCCCGATAGGACACGCGCACTTGACTCGGCAGACACTCGAACTCCAGGGCGTGGTCGCAACGCGGGTATGGCTCCCCGAATCTTAGGGTGAACCGACTACCTTCGCTCGCCCGCCGGGAGAAACTCACTCTCTGGGCCCAAGACGTCCAGTGGGCTGTCTCCCCGGGGAAGGCCAACACCGCCCACGCGGCGCCGTATACAACAGCTCCGAGCATGCATCCGAGCAGAGTGACTTTGCGAATCACCGAGTAATTCGCCCGCCCGCAATCGGGGCAAACGCCGGAGACGTTGCCCATCAGGTCGTAGCCGCAGGCGATACAGAAGCGACGCATCCGCCGGCGCCAGCGACGAAGCGGACCTCGGGCGAAGGCCAGTGCCGGGTACGCGGCCAGAAGGACAAACGGAAACCAGCTTGGCACCCTGATCGTCCGCCACTCCTTCTCGCCGATACGGTCGCAGCCCTTATCTTGCCCCCAACTGAAGCCCCCCCAGCCTATCCACTTCGAAATGACGCTGCTGGGGCCCTCCGTGAAATCATACAGGGACGCGGAGACGCGATGTGGCAGAACACGAAACCACAGCTCGTAGTTCCATTGTTTCTTCCTTCGCGGTTCGCCGGGGATCCACTGCGCATCGCCAACGCCCAGTGTGAGCATGCTTCCAGCGCTCGCCCGGCTCCAGAAATACACTCTGCGGCCTTGGGACTCCCAGTCGGTCATTTCCTCCGGGAAGGCCAGGACCACCCATGCGGCCACATAAGCAATCGCCCCGAACGTGCATCCGAACAAGATGATCTTGCGAATCACGGCGCGACCTCCGTACCGCATTCCGGGCAAACTCCGGACTCGTTGCCGGTGAGGTCGTAGCCGCAACCGAGACATAGTCCGTGTTTGCGGAGACGGCGTCGACGTCGATGACGAAGCGGGCCGCGGATGAAGGCGAGAGTGGGGTAGATTGCCAGGAGAATCGCAACGCCCCAAACGAACCGCGCACCGATCAGGCCGCGGACACGTTCGTTGCCCAGGTCGTTTGTCGTCGACCGGACAGCTAGACCGATGAGACGCTCACGACGTGATTGGACGTGCCCGATCCACTTGGGGTGGGTCTTCGTCCGTCGCCGTCCGGACTGCTCTCCGTATTTGAAGGCGGAGAAGTATAGATGCCCGCGACCGACAGAGACACTTACGACGTGGCCAGAAGGGAGACGATATCCACTGATTCCCCGAATTCTCCATGGGTTAGACCGCAGCGGCCCGACGGTTATTGTCGCAGCGAGGCTACCCGTTACGATCGCCCCCAGCGTTAAGACGACGATGACGGCCACGTGGATTGTCCTGACGGTTCTGCGGATCCACACTACTTGGGCCGTTCTGCGAAACGTGGCGACGACCCGGTTGTAGCCGCGCATCAGGGGGTGGTTCGCTGGAAGCGGATAATCGCGCCGCCACGCCAGGAAGGTTGGGATGCCGATGATCGCCAGCGGCAGCCAGAGCGGTATGACGAGGGTCGGATCGGCAGGTTTGTTACAGGTGTAGCGGGGAAGCCAACGGTATAGAGCAGGTCCGTCCTTTCGAATCATCCAACTGAACTCGTTCAGTTGCTGATCTTTGGCGACCAGAACCCCACCGCCATGAACGTCACCATAGTAGTGTCCGCAGCACCAAAGAAAGCCCCACCGTGCGGACAGAACGATCATCGCCGCGAGTAGCCCGCACCCCACAAGCCCCGCCCGTATGAGGATTCGTCGGTTCCGAGGATTGGTCGGCATGTGCCAATGGTAGTGCCCCCGACCGGTGAGGCAAGAAAACAGGTAGGGGCCGCTCTGCGGACCAACTCGCTCGCCGACGTAGGTGTGGTTGGCAGATCGTAGGGTGGCATCAAGCCCCTTGGGGCGACACGCCCTTCTAGCCCCAGGCGTGAGCCTGGGGGACCGTCCGGGCGTTTCGCATCAAGCCCTTGTGGGCGGCAGATCGCCTCGGTGTTCAAGTGCGTCACCGGTGATTCGACATCACACAGGGAGATGTTGGCGCCGGCCGGGTGCATAAGCCTATTCGAAGTGCCGCCCTGCCGGGCTGAAGACGCCTGAGCCGCACGTCCCCAGGGCTGACGCCCTGGGCTGGAATCGGTGCCGCCCTTGCGGGCTGGTTTCGCGAAGCACACGATGATCGCCTCTTCGCGCGATATGCGCCTTTGCGGCAGGTCTCGTACCTCGACCGTGCCCTACAGAGACACGAACGTGGCATAGGACTTCGTGTGCCTCGCCGCTAAAGCGATGGGCCACCCGTTCAGTACCACGACCGTCAGGGAGTGGCCGTATCGTGGCATATAGTTGGCACGAAGCGCGTAAAGGCCGGTCGCTGACGCTTGCGGTACTGATTGCGTTCCGCGCCTTTGCGGCAGGTCTCGTACCTCGACCGTGCCCTACGGGGACACGAACGTGGCATAACAACGCGTGTTGCCCACCGCTGAAGCAGTGGGCCACCCGTTCAGTACCACGACCGTCAGGGAGTGGGCCGGCACTGTACTCGCCAAGGGCGGGTCGCTTACGCTCGCCGTACCGATGGTGGCCGGTCGCTGACGCTTGCGGTGCCGCGCCTTTGCGGCAGGTCTCGTGCCTCGACCTGCCCTACAGAGACACGAACGTGGCATAGGGCTTAATGTCCCCCACCGCTAAAGCGATGGGCCACCCGACGCTAGAGCAATGAGCCACCCGACTCGACCTGCCCTACGGTCTGGGGTGGAACTTGGTGTGGATGTGCTTGAGTTGCTCTTCGTCGACGTGGGTGTATATCTGGGTGGTGGTGACATCGGCGTGGCCCAGTAACTCCTGCACGACACGCAGATCGGCTCCGCCGCCGAGCAGATGCGTGGCGAAGCAATGCCGGAGAGTATGCGGGGATAGTCGACCCTCGATCCCCGCCCGCCGGGCATACTTGCGGACCAAACGCCAGATGTTCGTGCGGTCCAGCGGACGCCCTGTTCGGGAAAGGAAGATCACCGCGGAGTGGCCGGTGCCGAGGAGGCGCGAACGAAGCGTATCGACGTAGTCGGATACGGCCTCGATGGCCATGCGCCCCACCGGGATGATCCGCTCCTTCCGCCCTTTGCCGATGCACCGGACGTAGCCGAGCTTCAGGTTGATCTGGTCGAGCGTCAAACCGGCCACTTCACTCACGCGCATGCCGGTCGCATAGAGCAGCTCCAGCAAGGCGACGTCGCGAAGATAGAACTCCTCCGCAGGGTCCGGAGCGCGGAGCAAGTTCTCGACCTGATCGTAGTGGATGGTATCGGGAATCGTTCGCCAGCGCCGCGGCGACTCCAGCAGGGCCGTCACATCCCGCCGCAGCACGCGCTCGGCGTGCAGATGCCGCAGGAACACCTTGATGCACGCGAAATGACGCGCGATCGAGGATATTGCCAGCCCGCGGCGTTGCAGTCCGATCAGGTGACGTTGCACGTCCTCGACGGAAATCTCCTCGGGCTCAACGTCGGCCGCGACGAGATCGTCCCAGAATTCCCGCAGGTCGCGCTGGTACGCGGTAACCGTCTCACCGGCTAAGCCGCACTCGAGGAAGATGTAGTCGAGGAAACGTTTGACTACCGGTGCCGGCCGGGGGTCATGCCTAACCGACCGTTTCGCTACAAGAGTCGCCGTATTCATGAAGACCTGTCGCCGCAATGAAGGACGCTACCCACGCCGCGAGTGCCACGCTGGTGCGCACCCAACCCCGAACCGCTCGGACTCATTGTATCCGCCCGGCCGACTTATTCCAAGTGCTACTGTCTAGTTATCGGCCAGAGCGGCGTTTTTTGAACACGCGCAATATAGGACGAGCGCGGCGGGGCTCCCGGCAGCGTTGTGCAACTTATGCGCAGCGGGCTTTGGGTGGATGAAGGTTTTTCAGCAGAGGAGTTGCATCAACGCCCGTTTCTCCGCATAATTCAAGTCGCGGGGCCATGGCGCAGTTGGGAGCGCGTCTGCATGGCATGCAGAAGGTCGCGAGTTCGAGTCTCGCTGGCTCCAGTTGGCGGTATCACGTCGTACGGTTCGTAAACCGGTTCGCCTTCGGGGTATCGGTGCGCCCAGGCGGTGGCGAGTGTCCTTGAGGACGAGAAGCCCGCCTCTGAGGCAAGCTGCGGCACGCTGATCGCGTTTTCGGCATGCAGAAACGACCCCGCTCAGCCGCAGGCCAGGCGGGGTCGTTGTGTCGTTCTCCGATTCCGGCCGCGGCCGGATCGCGTGCGGTTATGGGCAGTTCTGAGGCACGGTTGCCCCGCTCCAGACGTCGTAATCGTGGGCTCCGTTCAGCAGGTCGATCAGCCGGAGCAGGTCCTGCGAGTCGGCCGATCCGCTACGGTTGATGTCGGCCTCGCGCAACGTGCATGCGGCTCCGTTCAGGCAATCGACAAGGTGACCGATATCGGACGAATCGGTGACCATACTCCCATCGGCGTCGCCGGGAAGCGCGAACAAGTAATCAGAATAGGTGGCCGGAAGGTCGCTTGTGTAGGTAACGCGGGTCAGAGCGCCGGGGGTAATCGGCCGGTCCAGTTGGATGGTGTAGGCGTCCACGCCGTGGTCGATGATCCGGGCGAAGTCGTTCTCCATGCCAGTGTTATCCGTCTCGCAGAGTGACCAACAGACATCGCGTGCGCCGGAGGGGGCGTCGACCAGAACGGTCGCGATGCCCTGAGGGGTTGTAGCGTCGAAGATCGGGTGCGGTTGACCCGGGTCTACGGTGCCGTCTTCCGGGCTCACCCAGGTGACGGAACCATCGAGGCAATCTCCGCAGATATTCGTGCAGAGCACCGCTGCTCCGCAACCGCTATCGTTGTAGCCCGTTCCGGCACAATACTCGTCCCATCCGTAGCCGGGGTCACAGCATGCCGGATCGCACGAGCACACCTTCGCGCAACACTCGTCGTCTCCGCAGGCCGGGCGATAGTCGCGTCCCGAGCCCGAATCCGGCTCACAGCAGGACCAATCCGCCGCGTCAGACGGGGGTGTTCCACAAGAATCGAACGCCATGCCAAGACAGAATGCCAGGTCGTTGACTTCGACGTCGTCCGTATCATAGCCATCCGGCGGAGTTGACGGGATCGGTGGAGTGGCTTCTGGATCGCCGATAGTCCCGTCCTGCAGCGACGAGACGTCACCGCCCAAACCCCACCACCAATACCAGGCGTTCAGATTAATGCCGTTGTTGTTGACAATCTCGAGCCAGTAGCATTGTCCGGCCACTACGGGAACGGCCGCGTGCGTGGCGCAATACTCGAAGATTGGAAACGTGATTCCGGTTCCGGTGTTAACCGGGCCGTCGACCAACAGGGTCGGGGTGGTCGCCTCCTGGATAAACGGACCCGCGAGCAGATCGCCGGGCAAACCGTTGTTGTCTTTGTAGTAGCGCACTTCGAACGCGTCGTCACTGGGCGTGTCGAGGTGGTAGCCGCCCCACCAGCAGAGGTTCACGATCTCACCGTCGTCCGACGGACTGAAGTCGTCTGCCGCGATCAAGTTCGCAAAATCGCTGCCGTTTCCATTGTAGAAGTAAGGCACTTGGCACTGTGGCGCGGCGGGGTACTGTTCGCCCAATGCGTCCCACGCAGAAATAGAGAAGGTCCCGGAACCCGGGCTGGCCGGGGGACTCCCTGCGTACGTACCGATGCGCAGAAGATAGCTTCGACCTTCCTGGGCCAAGAACACGACGGTGGATTGGGCGTCGTTATCGCTCACGCAAGCGAGGTCGTCGTCATCGCAACCGAGTGGAAAGAGCCTTCCGTCCGTGGGTGGGCAGGTGCAGCCGTTATAGACGGCGATCTTCGTGTCGATTGTGGTTCCGCCGCAAGTCGATACCTGGACCGCCCCCGTATGATCGGAATCCCAGCAGAACCAAACGTCGTTAGCGATCGCCCCGCTTGTGTCGTAGTCCACTTGGCAACGGGCGTGCTCCGGGCCGTCTTCCGTGGCACCTATGTTATTGAACGGAAACGCTCCGAGACCAGCGATCGGCGTCGCGTTCGCGCAATCATCGTTGACCGGTGCTTCGGTTATCCCGCGGGTTGCCGCAATTGCGCCGCTGCCGGCCGGGCTGGTCTTCTGCCCGGTCGCGACGGTGCTCTTCGTGGTCGGCGCCACGCCGCGTTGGACGATGCTCCTCTTTGAGGCCGGGAAGTCTACAGTACGTCCGGCGACTACTTCGGAATCCCGGCTGCCGTCTTCGGCGGACCACACGGCCGGCACGCTGACGGTAAGCACCAACACGCCGCAGAACCACCTATAACCTGAGAACATGTTTATCACCTCACTGTGTAAGGGGGGACGGTTGCCGTGGATTCCGCACTACCGGCGCAGATTCTCCCCTTGGTGCCAGATGAACGCCCCTTCGCGACCCCGCTGCCCCCATGACAGCCCCTCCGAAACCGTCTGGGTTGATAATAGGTTGCGCATTTGCGCAGACCACATCACACCCAGCATGTAACCAGTATATAAAACGGGCAACCGCCCATCAAATTAGGCAAGAATCGCCTGCTTGGAGCGGCCCGATAGCGATTTCTAACGGATGTTTTCGCTGGACACCTTAATCGCGAGCGGTATGGCTACGTCATCATTATTAGGGCGTTGGCGCCGGAGTCGGGTGCGACGGGCGATCGGCGTGGGCCGGGGGGCGGAGGTCCGGTTGGACTGGCGACGATGTTCGCCTATGCTCCGCGTCGCAGGATGAACTTCGATATTCACGGGCGGTCTTTCGGTCGTCTCAGCGTTGGCGGTCAATCACAGTGACGGGGGCCATCCCCCAACCGAAAGGTGTTCGGTGAGTAACCAGGCAGGTGATCTTCTCAGCAATCGATCGACGTGGGGCGCCCGAGTCCAGATAGCCGTTGCGATTGCCCTGGCGAGCATCTACGCGGTGGTGTTCGTGGCGAGGCCGGTGAGCTGGTGGCCTGCCGGTTTGCGGCACGTCAACCTCAAAGTGGTCAGGTGGATCTATGAGCACATCAGGGCCGTCTTGGATGCGGTCGGGGTCACGGAAGCCCGGCACGAGTGGGAGGCAGGGGCTTTTCTCGTTCTGGTTACCGGGGTCATACCGTTCGTGGTGATGGCGCTGCAGGGGCGGTGGCGTTTGTCGGAACTGGGTCTGCGTTGCCCCAACCGTGTGGGCTGGAGAGTGGTTTGCGTCGGCTATTTGCTATCGCTGCCGCTTCTGTGGTGGATGGTGCAAAGCCCGGGGTTTGCGGAATACTACCTGGACCCATTCCGGCAGACGACACCGGCGGCGTTCTTTTCGTTTTATGCGTCGAACATGCTCGGGGAGCATTTCCTTTTCCACGGGGTGTTGTTGGCGGCTTGCCGGTATGGACGTCGCTGGCCTGCGCCGGTGCCGATTGCATGCGGTGCCTCCGGACGGATGGGCCGGATTCTGCAATGGGTTGGGCTTGCTCAACCGACGGGTCAAGCGCGGGGGTTGCCGCGCATCGTCAATTGGCTTGGCTTGGCGCCGGGTTGCCTGCCGGCGATCTGTACGTCTGCGATTCTGTTCGGCGTGATCCACATCGGGAAGGACCCGCGCGAGATGTTGCTTTCTTTGCCGGGCGGGTTCGCTTTGGCATACATGGCCTACCGCACAAACAGTTGGCTGACGCCGCTGATTCTCCACCTGGCCACCGCCGGCACGGCATTTGCGGCGGTTGTGTTGATGCAACAGTCGTAGCGGGTCAAGGGCGGCGGATTGCACACAAGTCAATGCGGGCCGGTGAATTCCGTCGGTGTTTCGCGCCGGCCGGACCCCCAGAGCCCGAGCCCGGCAAACACGACTGCCACCAGCACATAGCCGATAGCGATATCATACGCCCGGTACGCCACTGCGTCCGGAGCCGCGGCGACCCAAACGAGCAGATAATCCGCGTTGTTGCCGACCAACTGATATGAGTGACACAGGCCCAGCACTGTGACCGCGGCACCGACGAGAGACCAAACCGCGGCGCCAATGAACCGCCGATCGATCAGGCATGCGCAGACGGCCGCCAGCACCATACAGGTGAAGATGTACCCCCGTTCGAGCACGATCAGTCCGTGCAGCAGGAACCCGTTCACTTCGGCTCCGGCTCCCGACTCCAGAAGGGCCTGGATCGTCTCTCCCTTCGCGGCGTCGAACGCGCCCATCACCACCGTTGCCCCCCATGCCGCGATTGCGGGGAACAGACCCAGAGCAACGGCGGGAGCGTGCTTGAGCGGAGAGGCCTGGAACGCCTGCGCGGTGATGATGATGCCGATCCACAGGACGATGGCCATGCCTGCTTCGATGGGAACCATGGTGTCTACCAGGGCGACCGCGCCGGTCAGGCAGATCCCCGCTACGACCATGCCGTTCAGTGCGGAGTACCCGGTCCGAGCCCCGAGCCCTTTCCATCCGGGATGCCCGATGTAGATAGTGGTGGGGAAGCAGCTTCCGAACAGAGCGGCGACTATCGTACCGATTCCGTTGGCGGATAGTGACGATCTTGCGTCATAGCTATCGCCGGCCGCCTCGGCGGATTCGATGTTCTGCAGGCTGCCGATGACGTTGAAGAGGCCCATTGGCACAATCACCGAGACGAAACGCAGCCACTGCTCGGCCGGGAGCCGAAAAACGGAAAAAAGAGCGTGGCCGGACCAGACAGGCCAGTGCCATCCGGCTTCACTCCAGGCTTGGCCGACGCTAGCCCAGGCCATGCCGCGCCCCGTCCATTCCTGCGGAAGCAGCCACGCCAGCAGGGTACCGAGCAGGATTGCCAGGAAACCGCCGGGAATCCCGAGAGGAAAACGTACACCCGCGAAGTACGTAACCAGGACCACGGCCATGGGGACCAGGGCGATAAGTGGTCCGGACCAGATCTTGACCACGAAGACCATCGAGATGAACCCGATAGCGATCCCGGCCAGGGTCGACAGCAGGGCCGCCCGCGGGGTGCGGCGTCGGATGCTCTCGGCGGCGAAGGCCCCGAGGAATTCGATCACTCCGCTTCCCAAGCAGGCGAGCAATCCCATTCGCCATGCCAGCTCGGCGTCACCGCTCTCGCGATACACCGGCGCGATTACGAAAAAGACGTACACGAGCAACGACGGCGTGTTGATCCCGTAAGGCAAGGCGGTAACGTCGGTCCGGCCGTTGCGTGCCGCCATGCGCCGAGCCTGCCAAGTGTAGAAGACGTTTCCTACCAGGATCGAGACGGCCGCTCCGGGCAGAATCCGGGCGTACAACAGATATGCGGCATCCCCGCTCATCCCGCACAGCGCGCCACAGAGAGCCACGATGAGCAGGAGCTGAACGAGGTTGTCAACGAAGAGGCCGAAGAACCCGTCGAGATCTCGCCGAACGAAGAGTGGCATAGTCCCTGGAGCCTAAGCGGCGAGGGCGTTCGTGTCCAGCCGGGGCAGAAAGAGAGAGGGGAGCGACTCCCCGCAACGCGGGACGCCGCCCCCCTCCTATTTTAATGCCCAGTCCCCAAGAACCGGACGAGGCTATGTGGGCTTAACGCGCTTTCTGCGCGATCAACTGCGAGACCCGCTGCCGGCTGAAGAGGATCTTGCCGGCCGTCAGCAGCAGCAATGCCAGGACCGCCAACCCCCACTCTGACGTCGTGGGAATCGCATACACGCAATCCTCTTCGTCGATGACTCCGTCCTCGTTGAAGTCCGATTCAGGATCGCGATGCCCGCATCCGCAAATCCCCGGCACGACCTTGTGGCGGTCGAGCGGGCACTCCTCCAGGCAGTCGGCCATCCCGTCGAAGTCGCGGTCGATGTCCCAGACCCCACATCCGCAGATTCCCGCCACGATCTTGTTCTCATCGTTCGGGCAGAGCTCCTGACAGTTTGGAATACCATCACCGTCGGAATCGGCATCCGAGACGCCGCAGCCGCAGATACCCGGACTCGTCTTGTGCGGATCGAAGATGCACAGTTCCGCACAGTCGGGCAGTGCATCGCCGTCGGTGTTCGTATCAGGCTGGCCGCACCCGCAGTACCCCGGTGAGGTCTTGTCGGGATCGTCCGGGCAACCGTCATTGCAGTCAGCCCTTCCGTCACCGTCGGAATCGGTATCCAGGTTCCCACAGCCGCACTGCCCTGGCTCAACCTTGTCCGGGTCGTTCGGGCAGTTGTCATTGCAGTCGGCGACGCCATCGTTGTCGGTGTCCGTGTCCAGCACACCGCATCCGCAGATTCCCGGTTCAGTCTTGGCGGGATCGCTCGGGCAGCCGTCGTTGCAGTCGGCAACGCCGTCCTCGTCCGTATCGGTATCCGCCACACCACAGCCGCAGATGCCGGGATCGACCTTGTCCGGGTCTTCCAGGCAATTGTCGTTGCAGTCGGCAACGCCGTCCTCGTCGGTATCAGTGTCGGCGACTCCGCAGCCGCAGATTCCCGGCGCGGTCTTGTAGGGGTCATCCGGGCAACCGTCGTTGCAGTCGGCAACGCCGTCCTCGTCGGTATCAGTGTCGGCAACCCCGCAGCCACAGATTCCCGGCGCGATCTTGTCAGGATCCTCCGGACAGCCGTCATTGCAGTCGGCGACGCCATCGCTATCGGTATCGGTGTCGGGAGTCCCGCAGCCGCACTGCCCCGGCTCGACCTTGTCCGGATCCTCCGGGCAGTTGTCGTTGCAGTCGGCAACGCCGTCATTGTCGGTATCCGTGTCGGCAACTCCGCAGCCACACTGCCCCGGCTCGATCTTATCCGGATCCTCCGGGCAGGCGTCGTTGCAGTCGGCAACACCGTCGTTGTCGGTGTCGGTATCAGCAACCCCGCAGCCACAGATACCCGGCTCGATCTTATCCGGATCCTCCGGGCAGCCGTCGTTGCAGTCGGCAACACCGTCGTTGTCGGTGTCCGTGTCGGCGACTCCGCACCCGCAGATTCCCGGTGCGATCTTGTACGGGTCGTCCGGGCAGCCGTCGTTGCAGTCGGCAGTTCCGTCGTTGTCCGAGTCGGTATCGGCAACTCCGCACCCGCAGATTCCCGGTGCGATCTTGTACGGGTCGTCCGGGCAGCCGTCGTTGCAGTCGGCAGTTCCGTCGTTGTCCGAGTCGGTATCGGCGACTCCGCAGCCGCAGATTCCCGGCGCGATCTTGTACGGGTCATCCGGGCAGCCGTCGTTGCAGTCGGCAGTTCCGTCGTTGTCCGAGTCGGTGTCGGCAACTCCGCAACCACAGATTCCCGGCGCGATCTTGTCCGGGTCATCCGGGCAGCCGTCGTTGCAGTCGGCGGTGCCGTCGTTGTCCGAGTCGGTGTCGGCAACCCCGCAACCACAGATTCCCGGTTCCGTCTTGTTCACGTCGTCCGGGCAGCCATCGTGGCAATCGGCGGTGCCATCGTTGTCAGAGTCGGTATCGGCAACCCCGCAACCACAGATTCCCGGTTCGGTCTTGTCTGGGTCGTCCGGGCAGCCATCGTGGCAATCGGCGACACCGTCGTTGTCGGTGTCGGTATCGGCGACCCCGCAATCACAGATCCCCGGTTCGGTCTTGTTTGGATCGTCCGGGCAGTCGTCGTTGCAGTCGGCGACGCCGTCGTTGTCAGAGTCGGTGTCGGCAACTCCGCACCCGCAAATACCCGGCTCGGTCTTGTTCGGATCGGCCGGGCAGTTGTCGTTGCAGTCGGCGACGCCGTCGTTGTCGGAATCGGTATCGGCGACCCCGCAGCCACAGACGCCCGGCTCAGTCTTGTACGGATCGGTCGGGCAACCGTCATTACAGTCGAGTGTGCCGTCGTTGTCTGTGTCGACGTCGGGAGTCCCGCAACCGCAGACGCCCGGCTCGGTCTTATTCGGGTCGGTCGGGCAATCGTCGTTGCAGTCCAACGTGCCGTCGTTGTCCGTATCGTCGTCCGGAGTCCCGCAACCGCAGACGCCCGGCTCGGTCTTATTCGGGTCGGTCGGGCAGTTGTCGTTGCAGTCGGCCGTGCCGTCGTTATCCGAATCCGTATCGGCGATCCCACAGCCGCACTGTCCCGGTTCGGTTTTGTCCGGATCGGTCGGGCAGTTGTCGTTGCAGTCCAACGTGCCGTCGTTGTCCGTATCGTCGTCCGGAGTTCCGCAACCGCAGACACCCGGCTCGATCTTGTTCGGGTCGTCCGGGCAATTGTCGTCGCAGTCCGGCGTACCATCGTTATCCGTATCGGTGTCGGCGACGCCGCAGCCGCACAGGCCCGGCTCGATCTTATTGGGATCGTTCGGGCAGTTGTCGTTGCAGTCCGGAGTGCCGTCGTTGTCCGTATCCGTATCCGCTACGCCACAACCGCAGATGCCCGGCTCAATCTTGTCCGGATCTTCTGGGCAGTTGTCGTTGCAGTCCAACGTTCCGTCGTTGTCCGTATCGTCGTCGGGAGTTCCGCAACCGCAGACACCCGGCTCGATCTTGTTCGGATCGTTCGGGCAGTTGTCATTGCAGTCCAAGGTCCCGTCGTTGTCCGTGTCGTCGTCCGGAGTTCCGCAACCGCAGACACCCGGCTCGATCTTGTTCGGATCGGTCGGGCAGTTGTCGTTGCAGTCCAGCGTCCCGTCGTTGTCCGTGTCGTCGTCCGGAGTTCCGCAACCGCAGACACCCGGCTCGGTCTTGTTCGGATCGTTCGGGCAGTTGTCGTTGCAGTCCAGCGTCCCGTCGTTGTCCGTGTCAGTGTCCGGAGTTCCGCAACCGCAGACGCCCGGCTCGGTCTTGTTCGGATCGTTCGGGCAGTTGTCGTTACAGTCGGCAGTGCCGTCGTTATCCGTATCAGTGTCGGGAGTTCCGCAACCGCAGACGCCCGGGGCGGTCTTGTTCGGATCGGTCGGGCACTCGTCGACACAGTCCGGTGTGCCGTCACCGTCATCGTCTTCGTCCGCCACGCCGCAACCGCAGACGCCCGGGGCGATCTTGTTCGGATCGTTAGGGCACAGGTCGTTGCAGTTAGGCACGCCGTCGTTATCCGTGTCGGTATCCAGGGTGCCACACCCGCAGATTCCCGGTTCGGTCTTGTTCGGATCGTTCGGGCAGTTGTCATTGCAGTCCGGAGTGCCGTCAGCATCCGTATCCGTATCCGCTACACCACAGCCGCAGATGCCCGGCTCGGTCTTGTCCGGATCGCTCGGGCAGTTGTCGTTGCAGTCGGCCGTACCGTCGCTGTCGGTGTCAGTGTCGGGCACACCACAACCGCACTGTCCCGGTTCGGTCTTGTCCGGATCGGTGGGGCACCCGTCATTGCAGTCGAGCACGGTGTCGGCATCCGTATCCACATCGGCCACACCGCAGCCGCAGACTCCCGGCTCAGTCTTGTCCGGATCGTTCGGGCAGTTGTCGTCGCAGTCGGCCGTACCGTCGCTGTCGGAGTCGGTATCGGCCACGCCGCAGCCGCAGATGCCCGGCTCGGTCTTGGCCGGATCGCTCGGGCAGCCGTCGTTGCAGTCGGCCGTGCCGTCGCTGTCGGAGTCAGTATCGGCCACCCCGCAGCCACAGATGCCCGGCTCGGTCTTGGCCGGATCGCCGGGGCAGTTGTCATTGCAGTCGGCGGTACCGTCCCCATCGGAGTCGTCGTCGGCCACGCCGCATCCGCAGATGCCCGGCTCGGTCTTGTACGGATCGGTGGGGCACCCGTCATTGCAGTCGAGCACGGTGTCGGCATCCGTATCCACATCGGCCACCCCGCAACCGCAAACACCCGGCTCGGTCTTGTCCGGATCGGTCGGGCAGTTGTCGTTACAGTCGGCAGTACCGTCGCTGTCGGTGTCGGTATCAGCCACACCGCAGCCGCAGATGCCTGGTTCCGTCTTGTCCGGGTCGTTCACGCAGCCGTCGTTGCAGTCGGCGGTGCCATCGCTGTCCGTGTCGGTGTCGGCGACGCCACAGCCACAGACGCCCGGTTCCGTCTTGTCCGGATCGGTCGGGCAGTTGTCGTTGCAGTCGGCAGTGCCATCGTTGTCTGTATCAGTGTCGGGGGTCCCGCATCCGCAGATGCCCGGCGCGGTCTTGGCCGGATCGCTCGGGCAGCCGTCGTTGCAGTCGGCGGTGCCGTCGCTGTCGGTGTCGGTGTCAGCTACACCACACCCGCAGATTCCCGGCTCCGTCTTGTCCGGGTCGGTCGGGCAGTTGTCGTTGCAGTCGGCGGTGCCGTCGCTGTCGGAATCGGTATCGGCTACGCCACATCCGCAGACGCCCGGAGCGGTCTTGTCAGGATCGGCCGGGCAGCCGTCGTTGCAGTCGGCGACGCCGTCGTCGTCGGAATCGGTATCGGCTACGCCACATCCGCAGACGCCCGGAGCGGTCTTGTCAGGATCGGCCGGGCAGCCGTCGTTGCAGTCGGCGACGCCGTCGTCGTCGGAATCGGTATCGGCTACGCCACATCCGCAGACGCCCGGAGCGGTCTTGTCAGGATCGGCCGGGCAGCCGTCGTTGCAGTCGGCAGTGCCGTCGCTGTCGGAATCAGTGTCCGCCACTCCACACCCGCAGACACCCGGTGCGATCTTGTCGGGGTCAGCCGGGCAACCGTCGTTACAGTCGGCGGTGCCGTCGCTATCGGAATCGGTATCCGCCACCCCGCATCCGCAGACACCCGGTGCGATTTTATATGGATCGTCCGGGCAGCCGTCGTTGCAGTCGGCAGTACCGTCGGTGTCGGAATCGGTATCCGCAATTCCGCATCCGCAGATACCCGGTTCGGTTTTGTTGGGATCATTCGGGCAACCGTCGTTGCAGTCCGCGGTGCCATCGGTATCGGTGTCGGTGTCTGCGATTCCGCATCCGCAGATGCCGGGCTCGATCTTATCCGGATCGTCCGGGCAGCCGTCGTTGCAGTCGGCGGTGCCATCGCTGTCGGAATCGGTATCCGCCACCCCGCATCCGCAGACGCCCGGAGCGGTCTTGTCAGGATCAGCCGGGCAGCCGTCGTTGCAGTCGGCAGTGCCGTCGCTGTCGGAATCGGTATCGGCAACGCCGCAACCGCAGATGCCCGGAGCGATCTTGTCGGGATCAGCCGGGCAGCCGTCGTTGCAGTCGGCGGTGCCGTCACTGTCGGAATCGGTATATCCCGGCCACCCCGCTTATATGGATCGTCCGGGCAGCCGTCGTTGCAGTCCCGGAGCGGTATCGGAATTATCCGCGTCGCAGTCGGCGGTGCCGTCTGTCGGGGTATCGGCCACCCCGCAACCGCACGCACCCGGAGCGGTTTTGTCGGGATCACTGGGACAACCATCCACGCAATCGGCGGTGCCGTCCTCATCCGAGTCAGTGTCTGCGACTCCGCAGCCGCACTGCCCCGGGGCGGTCTTGTTCGGGTCATTCGGACACGTATCCAGGCAGTCGGCGACGGTATCTCCGTCGCTGTCATCATCGGGCACACCACAGCCGCACTGTCCTGGTGAGGTCTTGTTGGGGTCATCCGGGCAATCGTCGATGATGACCTCGATGATCATATCGTTGAAGTCGCGGTCGCCGCCGCCGGCCTGATCGTCCCAGCAAAGCACCCAGGTGGTGCTTGTCGTGTTCCCTCCGGACACGAGATAGGTGATCATGTGGTCCTTGCCGTCGCTGTTGGCGGACACATCGGACGACCACACACCGGGATTGGTCTGGTCGATCCAACGGAAGACACCTCCGCTGACATCAACTGCGTCCGCGGAGCCGCTAACGTTGAAATCGGACCCGACGACGTTGAACAAAATGTCGTGGATGCCGTCGCGTTCCCAACCGAAGGCGTGGTTGAAGCCGGCGTACTTCACACGCACATCGACGAAGACGACTCCGTCGGTCCAGGACTGATCCGTTCGGCCGGTTATCCCCGGCCCTTGGAGCAGGTCAATCACCAGCCCTTCGTCGGCCGGCGAAGCGCCGTCCGGAAAGTCGTCGACCCGAGTCAGCGTTTCCCCGTTGGGGTACAACTGAACGAGAATGCTGTTCAGCGTCGGGCTCCCCCCGACGATCGGGGTGTTCGCGGCGAGTGCCGGCATTGCCGACACCACAACAAACAACATGCCGACCAAACCGTACGTGCAAAGCGTAGTACATTTCCGCATGACTCGTTTTCACCTCCGTAAGCGTTTGCCCCGCTCGCTACTACGGCTCGACCCGGTGGGAAGCGATTCGCCCGGCGCGCCCCGGGTAAACCATCGCTCCGCGATCAACCGCGCTTCCTCCCAGCCGTAGCAAGGGCTACTTCCAGCTCCTCTGTCCTACCAGACCTCCTGTGAACGTTCTTTCTGCGGCCACACCGCGTCCGCCAGAACGAGATCATTCATAGCTACCACTCTAACGGGATCATCGCCCATAATCCAGCAAAAAACCGCCCGAAATGCCGACAAAACCGGTATCGAATGCATTCCCAAAATGCCCTTCCCAGGCCCTCCAGTATCACAACAAGAACGTCCGGGAATTATCCCGTCACATGTTGTTGGCTGCCAACACTGGGACCGCGGGTTCTCGAGGATCCAGCCACGCAATCCGCCACACATAGTGCTGCGATAGCCATATTCCATGAACACTGAATTCTATGAGCGAACTTGGACGCAATCCCGCTGAATTCCGAGTCCGAGTTGTCATACAGTGAGACACAACGCTTGAAGATTGCGGATGGAACTGCTAGAGTCCACTGAATAGGGGAGTTAGGGGGCATGGGTCCAAGGGGGTGCCTGAGCAGCCTTGGCAGGAGGGATGGGAGCATCCCCCCCAACCGAAGACGCGCGGATCGCATTCCGTAAGCGCGCGTTGGTCATACCCTGACGCTGAGACGCGGAGTTGTAGGGTCTTTGGGCGAGGCCTGGTGTCAAGAAGGGCGCTTGGTCAATGTTCAAGAAGGCGGCAGCGAGAATCTCCGGAGGTTCGTGATCTATGGGGGCGCCTGAGGGCATTTGTAAGTCAGAGGTTGCGCGGCCTGAAGAGGCCGGAGACGGAACACGAGGTAACGCGATGAACGTAACGAAGTATCGTCTCATCATTCCCGGGCTGTTAGTGATCGCAGCTCTGTTGGGTGCGGTCGTCAACTCGGCTGCTTCGCGGGCGGCAGAGGAGGTGGGCGTCTTGGCCGACGTTCCGGTCTCGCCGCAAAGCTGCACTACAGACGAAGACTGCAACGACGGCAACGCGTGTACCGTAGACTCGTGCGAAGCGGACGTGTGCGTGAACGAAGCGATCGTGCCGTGCGTGCCCTGCGATGATCCCCCCGTATGCCCGCCGGTCGAGTTGGTCTTCGTGATGGACACTTCCGGATCGATGGGCGATGAAGCTGCAGCGTTGTGCAACAATATCGGCCAGATCACGGCCGAGCTCGAGGCGGTCGGTGTTTCGGTGAGTTCTCACCTTCTGGGTATAACGGAGACTCCGGGCGGGGTGTTCGATTGCCTGACTTCAGATGTGGTGACTATGCTCGGCGGGAACGTTCCGGGCGATGCTGCCGGCTGTCCCTTCCCGGGGACGTTTGCGGATCACGAGTCGTGGGGGCCGGCGACGGCCATCATCGCCGAGCGGTTTCCCTGGGCGGCTGACGCGGTACGGGTGGTGGTTCCGCTCAGCGACGAGGGGCCGTGCAACGGCAGCCTGCCGGACGGATGTAACGCTACGGGTGACGACGGTGCTTCGATAGCCAATGCCATCACAGTGGCAACCGACAACGGAGTAACGGTCTCGCCGATTACCGGCACGGGTTCGGACAGTTGTGTTACGACGTTGGCAGAGAACCTCGCTGCCGGCACCGGCGGCGTCACGTTCCAGTCAAAGGACCCCGGCCTGGACTTGGCCGGCGCGGTTCATGCGATTGTTCTGGACCTTTGTGAGCCCGCTCCCTGCGACGACGGCAATGATTGCACGGTCAATGACCGCTGCATCGACGGGGTGTGTCTGGGCGATACCCCCGACGATCTGCTGATCCCCTGCGACGAAGATTCGGACTGCGAGCCGTACGCAAGCAAGTTCGGCTGGTTCTGCGAGGAATCGCGTTTTGACAAGTTGGCCGGTTACTGCAACTGCGAATCGCCCACCCCGCTCTGCGTTGAGTTTGACAGGGCATGTTACGAGGAGGGGGGCGTGGTGGACGCGCGGATCGTCATGGGATACGGCACCGCGGAAGTGGCCGGCGGGCAGTTTCTGATGGAGTATGACCCGAGCTGCGTCGAGTTTGTCTCGATTGAGCCTTGTGACGACTCGATCTTCGTAACGGTTATCGCGGAAGGCGTGGACGAGACCGCCGGGCGAATCTGGTATGCCGCTCTTGCCTACGACCCAGTTACGCAGACCGCCTGGTCTACGCAAGGCCCGCACGATATTGCGTGTATGACGTTCAACAAGCTGCCGGGTTGTGATTCGTGCAACATTTGTTTGCTGAGCCAGAACCCCCAGAATACGCTACTGACAGATAATCACGGGCAGAGCGTCTGGCTGGAGAACTGTGTGTGTAGCGAGGACATCACGGTTATTCGCGATACCGAGATCGTCTGCCCGGAGAGCATGTCCGTCGATACCGATGCGGGACAGTTGTCCGCAGTGGTCACCTGGGATGATATCCAGACTTCCTCGAATTGCGGCGAGGCGGTGGAGCTGGAATGTATGGCGACGCACAGTCTGGGGATCTCTATTGACCATCTGATTCAGAACGGAGGGACGTTTCCCGCCGGAGTAGCAACGTTCTACTGCATGGGGAAGGACTCCTCGGTGTGTTACGACGAGGATGAATGTTCCTGGACGATCGAAGTCAACGCGGTTAATACTGTGGAAGCTTCCATCCAACTCTCTCCCCCGGTGAGTGCGGGGATGACTGAGCGGTGTATTGAGTTCGAGTTCTTCGCAAACTGTGTCTCGCCTCCGACGGTGGTCCAGGAGCTGGTGGTCTTCGGCGGACCGTATAGTCTTCCGGGAGTCAGCGAGGATGTGATTCTGTCGATTCCGGCCAATTTGTACGAGTGCGCCACGGCCCGAGATCCACTTCACACGCTGCGGTCTACGACCAGGATGGTGGCCGAGGACGGGGTGTGGAAGGTCAAGTTTGCCGGCGACCCGATCTATGGGGGCAACTGGCTGGTCGGCGGGGATCTGACCAACGACGGCCGGATCGACGCTCTTGACTTGGGCGCTTTCTTCGCCCATCCGCAGGGAGAACTCGCGGAAAACCCCGTTTGCCAATCGGAGGTGGTCCATCCGGACATAGACGGTGACGGCATCGTCGGCGCCGTCGATCAAGGGATCATCGTGCAGAATTGGGGAGAGGTATCCATGGATAGTTGTTGCCCGACGGGCGGCACGTCCTCGGTGGATCCGCCCGTGGACGAGATCTCGGTTAAGGAACTTCGCAGACGTGGACTGGGCCATTACGGGGCTGCGGACCGCAACAATGATGCGGTCGTCAACATCGACGACGGCACCGCCGCGGGGCCAGAGACATCGCCGACGGCAAAACGGACGAGCCTGCCCCGCAGGTAGGAGATGCCGGTAGCGGCTTTTCTGCTGCGGAATCTGCCGGACGATTGACCGTCTCGGGAATAACGCCCATGGATTGGGGCTCAACAACCGTTAATCGCAAGGACTGGGGCACTGGCCTTCTCTTAGGAGCGATGAGGGATGGAGCGAAAGCGACTGATTGGGGTGGTCCTCGCACTCGCGCTGTTCACGGGTACATTCGTTACTGGGTCATCGGCGTATGCCGATGCGCCGCGGATTGTGGATGTCGACCCGCATCCCAGTGATTGGCTGGTCAGCCCGGATACGCCCCAGAGCATCACCATCACCTTCGATAACCCGGTTACCGTCGAGGCCGGAGCCGTGATAGGACGTACGACGGAGGGGACCGTACCCGTTTCCGCGTCCCCGTTGTTCACGCCGACAACCTCGCTTACGTTGGGGTTCGATGTGGAAAGTGGCAATACCGTCACCGTCGTCTTGAATCACTCCATCGTCGACGGCGAGGGGGTAGCCCTTGATGGTGAGATCGGCGAACCGGCCGACCCTGATCTTTCCGCGGGAAGCGGCGACGGTCAGCCGGGCGGACCGGCCGTCTTGCAGTTCTCGGTACTCTTCGGCGACGCGAATCGTGATGGAAAGGTCGATATGGTTGATGCCACGGCCATCGCTCAGGCTCTTAACGCCTGCGACGGGCTGGACCCCCGTTACGATGCTCTAGCCGACCTCGATCACAGCGGTTGTGTTGATGCGGCCGATTCCGATGCTTTGAATGCCGGTTGGGAGGATACGCTTCCGGTAACCGACGGCATCGCCCCCATGGTCGATACGATGGTGCCTGCCCCACCGGGGCCGCTGTCGCTTCCCAGCGACAAGTTGACGATAGTCTTTGACGAACCGATTGATCCCGACACCGTAACGAGCGGGGTAGTTTACGCGATCGGTAGCGACGGAACCCTGGTGAATACGTCGGCGGTCCCCGAGATAATCGGTGACAGGACCCTTGAATGTCTGTTCGACGATCTGGGATGTGCACCGGGGTATTCGGTGCGAATCAGTAACTTGCTGGCCGATCTGACGGGTACGCCGGCGCTGGGGGCAACGTTCGAATTCCAGGGCGAGGACGCGATTGCCCCGGAGATTGACTGCCCGGCGATGGTCTTTGTCAACAGTACGATCCCGTACGGTATCCCGGCAGAAGACCTGGCGGACTTGACGGTACTCGAGACGTTCCTGACCGGGGTCGATGCTACGGACAACTGCGGAGTGACCGCGGTCGAGAACTCGTTCGACTTCGCAACGGACCTTCCACTAGGTGCCACGACCGTGACTTTCTCGGCCGAGGACGAGGCGGGGAACGTTGCCCGTTGCGACGCGACGCTGATTGTGGTTCCGGCCGTGCCGTTGGCGTGCTGGGATTTGAATGAAAACGGCGTGGGTGACCCCGAAGAGGACATCGACGGTGACGGGAAGTACACCCCGATGGACTGCCAAGGCCCGATAGGACCCTCGGGTCCCAGCGGGGCGCAGGGCGTTGACGGGCAAGCGGGCGACGCAGGGATCTCTTGCTGGGATCTGAACGAAAATGGCGAGGCCGACGCTGAGGAGGACGTCAATGAGGACGGAGTCGTTGACGTCGAGGATTGTCGTGGCACCGACGGCGAGGATGGCCAAGACGGCGAGGACGGTGAAGACGGCGAGGACGGGGAGCAGGGACCTGTAGGTCCGGAAGGTCCCCAGGGGGTGACCGGGGCCGATGGCGCGGAGGGACCGCAGGGCGAACCGGGCGAATCCCCGGCCACTCAGGAGGTGCCCGCTGACGATGGATCCACTCCGAGCAGTCCGTGCGGAGCCTTCGGGATGATCAGTCTTACCTTCATGTTCCTGGGGCTTGGCGCCACCCGGACGGCGCTCCGGAGGTGGTAACGCCTGGGCGGAGGAGTTTCCAGGGGTCTGGAGTCAACCACTCTGACTGCGGGGAGATTCCGCGTCCATCCGGCACGGGTCTTGACTGATTCCCGCGTCTGCCATACTACAGGGTTCCAGGTGCTTCAACGAAAGGTACCCTGTTTATGGCTAAGGACCCCGGTTCCTCGCAACGTGTCGAAGATCGCATCGTTTCCAGCGGCCTGACGTTCGACGACGTTCTGCTGATTCCTCGCCGGTCGGCGATTCTGCCGTCCGAAATCAACACGAGCACCCTGCTGACCTCGAACATCCGGCTGAATATCCCTCTCGTGTCCGCGGCGATGGACACGGTTACGGAATCGCGCCTCGCCATCGCCCTTGCGCAGGAGGGCGGTATCGGCATTATCCACAAGAACCTCAGCGTGGAAGCCCAATGTCGAGACGTCCATAAGGTCAAACGGTCGGAGAGTGGAGTGATCTTAGACCCGGTAACGATGGGGCCCGACGATCCCGTCTCGCTGGCCAAAGAGGTCATGTCGCTGCAGAACATCTCGGGGGTGCCGATCGTCGGGAGCGATGGCCGGCTGGTTGGGATCATCACTCGCCGCGACATGAAGTTCCTCGAGAACGAAGAGCTTAGAATCCGCGACGTGATGACCTCAGATAACCTGGTCACGGGTCCGCCGGATACCAGTCTGGAAGACGCTTCCAAGATCCTAAATCACGCGAAGGTGGAGAAGCTGCTTCTCGTGGATAAGGACCGCCGGCTGGCGGGGCTGATCTCGATGCGCGACATCGAGCGCTCTCGCAAGTACCGCGGAAGCTGCAAAGACGCGCGGGGACGCTTGCGGGTGGGCGCTGCCGTTGGGGTCCATGATTACGAACGGGTCGAGGGTTTGATTGCGGCCGACGTGGACGTCGTTGTGGTGGATACGGCTCACGGTCACAGCGACAACGTGATCAACACGGTCAAAGAGATCCGCAAACGCTATGACATTGAGATCATCGCCGGCAATATCGCCACGGAGCAGGCCGCCCGGGATCTGATCGACGCCGGAGCGAACGCTCTGAAAGTGGGGATCGGTCCGGGGAGCATCTGCACGACGCGGGTCGTATCCGGGGTGGGCGTACCCCAGTTGACGGCGATCATGAACGTCTGCCGGGCGGCGTCGGCCGAGGGCATTCCCGTTATCGCCGATGGGGGCATTCGCCAGTCCGGCGACATTGCCAAGGCACTGGCGGCCGGAGCGCATACCGTGATGTTGGGCTCGCTCTTTGCCGGACTCGAAGAGGCACCGGGCGAAACGGTCACGTGGCAGGGGCGGCGGTTCAAGGAGTACCGGGGTATGGGCTCTCTAGGCGCTATGGTCAGAGGCTCGGCCGATCGTTACGGGCAGCAGGCGTCCCAGGGTGTTCAGAAGCTCGTTCCCGAAGGTATCGAAGGACGGGTGCCGTACCGGGGGCCGCTTTCCGACTATGTGTACCAACTGGTCGGCGGGGTGCGATCGGGAATGGGCTATTGCGGCGCCCGAACCATCGACGAGCTCCGCACCGAGACAAGTTTTTACCGGATTACCGCCGCCGGGATTACAGAATCGCATCCACACGATGTTACGATCACACGAGAGTCGCCGAACTATGCGATGGAGTACCGCAATGAACAGTAGCAGACGGGCTAAGGACGGCCGGGGAACGGGTGGATTGCACGGGCGGGCTTACCTGCGCCGTTTGGGCTTCGGGATGGCGCTGAGCGTCTGGATGATGATCCTCGGCGGGGGATGCCAACTCGCAGTCAGCCCCTATGCCGACGAGCTCGCGGATCAGCCGGCGGTTACCACGTTGTCCGCCGACGGTATTCGCGCGGCGAACGCGGCACCTCGCGAATCCGCTAGGAGGTTCGATCCGATCGAAATGCCACCCGGTTACGATGTTGGAGTTGATCATTTGCCTCTGTTCTTCGAGGATCCGTTCGAGGGGATGGGGAGCGAAGACGACCGGTTTGCCTGGACGGCTGAGGAGTATCTGTGTCTGGTGTACGGTCCCAGTCGTTTCCTGGTTAACGGCTTGTTTGCGCCGGTCAGCGCCGTGGTAACGCCTCCCTGGGTGACCATGAACAGTGACGGCATAATCGGCGAAAGGGATCGTGATCCGGTGCGGGCGGCCCGCAAGTAGGCCGGTTTGCGGCCGGGGGATCGTGCTCCGGCCCGCCTCGGCCGTTGAGGCGCAGTCTACTTGGCGGATTGGCGGGTCGGGGTGATGCCGAAATCAAAGCTGGAGAACTCAATAGCGGAGCAGAAGCGATCATACCGGCACCGTCACAGCCCTTGACTCCGCGTTGCCCGGCTTGCGGCGAACCCGTCAATCTGCCGTCGCCGCCCGCTTGCCTGTTGTGCGGCTTCTCTTTCTGTCAGGGATCCAATACCGGCGTGGACGTCACTCCGTACGCTCGGGCGCACGCTCGTGCTGAACCCGGCTGGAAGCGCATGGCCCAATGGGTGTGGTATTCCGGCCGCGAGCGGCAAAAGCACCTGGCGTTGATGCGTAGCTCGGCGGCGTCGCGACGCTTCGCCCGGCTGAGTCTGCTCCTGGTGTCGGTGGGGGTGGCGTTGCTGGAGACAAGCCGGACCGGATGGCGGTGGGTCTCGGCTATGGCGGAGATTGAACCGAGCAAGTCGACCGAACCGCGCGGCGTGGGTTGGCTGCACGTGGCCGGCATCCCCCCGACAGATTCGGAGCCGGGTGCCGTCGTGGACCTGTGGTGGAACCCGATTCAGACGGCGGTAACTCTGGCAGTGGCCTTGTTGCTGGGGTTTGTGGTCTGCTGCCTGGTCGTCAGGTTGCTGCGTGTCGGGGTAATGCAAGCTCACCGGCCGCCATACGCCGGCGACGAACGGATGACGGCCGCCGTGCATTACAGCACTGCGTGGGGCATACTGTTGTCTATCGCCGGGTTGATCGCGGCGTTTCGACCGGTCGGGTTCATCGGAGCGATGCAGCGGTGGCCCTGGTATCCGCCGGACGAGGGGTTTCTGCTCTCGGCGGCGGTCGTGGCCGGGTTCGGGGTGATGATGTGGTGGTTCTGGCTGATCCGGTTGGGAGCGACCGCCCCGGCGAAGACTCGCCGATCGGTGGTGGTCTTCTTCACGGTCACCACCCCTCTGATAGTGATCGCCACCGGAGTCGGCTGGTGGTTCGGTATTCCGGTGCTATTTAGCTTCCTCTTCGAGAGGATGAAGCTGATGTTCTAGATCTCCGAGAGATTCCATGCATCCTTCGACAATCGCCATTCTGGATTTCGGCAGTCAATACGTACAACTCATCGCGCGCCGCGTGCGCGAGAATCACGTACACAGCGTGATCGTCCAGCCGGACATCTCATCGAAGGAACTCGAGGAGATGAACACGGTCGGTCTGATCTTCTCCGGGGGACCGTCCAGCGTCTACGGCGCGGGGGCGCCGCGTTGCCGAGAGGAGCTTCTGGCGATGGGCCTTCCCGTGCTGGGGATCTGTTACGGCATGCACGTGGCGTGCAATATTCTCGGCGGCAATGTCGGCGAGACATCGTCGAAAGAGTACGGGCGTACCCCGATCGAGACCATCGGTACGAGCCGTCTGCTGGCCCATGTTCCGCCGCAGACTTCGGTGTGGATGAGCCACGGGGACGTCGTTGACCGGTTATCTGATGACTTCGTTCCGCTCGCTACGACGGAGAGTTGTCCGTATGCGGCGGTGCATCACCGGTCCAAACCGGTCTACGGGGTGCAGTTTCACCCCGAAGTTTCACATACACCGTACGGTAACCAGATCATCCGCAATTTCCTCTACGACATTTGCGGTTGCACGGGCGACTGGCAGGTCGGACACGTCATCGATACGTCGATCGCGGCGATTCGGGCGCAGGTCGGCGGATCTGCCCGAGTGATCTGCGGTTTGTCCGGCGGGGTGGACAGTAGTGTCACGGCCAAGCTACTGCACGAGGCGATCGGCGATCGACTCACCTGTATCTTCGTCGATAACGGCTTGATGCGCAACGGCGAGGTCGATCTGGTGGAGGCCACTTTCTGCGAACATTTCAAGATCGATCTACGCGTGGCCGACGCCGTCGACCGGTTCCTCGACAAGCTTGAAGGAGTGGACGATCCCCAGCAAAAGCGGATCATCATCGGTCACGAGTTCATCGACGTTTTCAAGAGCGAAGCGCAAGACATCCCGAATGCCAGATTCCTGGCTCAAGGGACTCTCTACCCCGACGTGATCGAGTCGGGACACAGTGCGGCCGGGGAGGCGGCCAACATAAAACTGCACCACAACGTCGGAGGTTTGCCCGCGGAGCTGGGCTTCGAACTGGTCGAACCGTTACGCGACCTCTTCAAGGACGAGGTTCGCCGCGTGGGTGAGCATCTCGGCTTGCCCGAGGAGATTGTCTGGCGACATCCGTTCCCCGGGCCGGGCTTGGCCGTGCGAATCCTCGGACCGGTTACGCGGGAGCGGCTGGCCGTGCTCCGCGACGCGGACGAGATCATCATCGAGGAGATCCGCACGGCCGGCTGGTACAATAAGATCGCCCAGGCCTTCGGCGTTCTGCTGCCGGTCAGTGCCGTGGGCGTAATGGGCGACGGTCGGAGCTATTCGGGGCAACAGGTGTTAGCGGTGCGTTTCGTGGAGACCACCGATTTCATGACGGCCGACTGGGTCCATGTCGACTATGACGTTCTCGGCCGGATCGCCACCCGCATCAACAACGAAGTCTCCGGAATCAACCGGGTGGTCTACGACGTCTCCTCGAAACCTCCTGCTACGATCGAGTGGGAGTAACCTTGTTGCCAGTGGAACTCGCTGAGGCTCGACGCCTCGGCCTTGACCCATTTCGAGGAGTCGCGTTTCAGGTCGCGGATCACACCCACGACATCACTGGTCTTTCCGAGTCTGTACAGAATGTGAACATGATCCTCTGTGCCGCCCACGGTCAATGCCGGCCAAGCCAGGTTCCGGCAGATTCCCGCAAGATATCGATGAGTACGCCGGTAGAACTCGTTGTTCGCCAAGAAGGCCTTGCGGTGATTTGTCGAGAATACGATGTGGATGTAGATCTGAACTAACGATTGTGGCATAATTCAGCCGTGTAAAGCCCCTTCGGGGTTTGTGGCATTCGGGTGGACGCCAACCCAGGGTGCGCTGCGCGACCCTGGGCTTTGCTGTTCAGCCCCTTTGGGGCAGGCAGAATGAAGCTCTCTCACACATCGCAACGCTGCGATCCACCGCTTGGCTCTCCGGGGGAGATCGCGTTGGTATTCCTTTCCGACCGACCACCGTTCTACCCTTTAGAAAACGCAGGGCCAACCGTTTGCCCGTTTCAGTATTCCGGTCCGCCGTTCAGTTGAACCACCGGCGAAACCAACGCCGCAGGCGTTATACAACAAAGCCCAGGGTAAGCGCAGCGGCGCAGCCGCGAAGCGCCACCCTGGGTGTCCGGTCGATCAAGCTCATCGAACCCTGACAGGGTTCTACAGACCGACCCCGTGGGGTTGCGTCACGGTGCCGACATTCCGACCCTCAAACGTCGTCCGAAATCCTTACCTGCTCGATTCCGCCGAAAGCTGCGCCCGGAACTCGGCGGCTTTCTCGGGATTCCCCCAGGCGTCATAGAGTCGAACCAGCAGTTCGATTGCCTTCTGAGTGTGGGTATCGTCGGATCCGTGGGCGGCGATGATGTGCGTGTGCAATTCGTCGGCGAGCTGCTCGGCTTCCTCGAACTTCTTAAGGTCAATAAGGGTCATCGCTAGCTCATACGACGATGCCAGAGTCAGGTCATCGTTGGGTCCCAGAGACTGTTGCTGCATGGACAACGTCTCTTCGAGCAGAGACCGGGCCTCATCAAGCCGGCCCAGTTTCCGGTAGGTCGTGCCCAGTTCGTACATCGAGTCGAGCGTATAGACGTGTTGTTCCCCCAGCGCCCGGCGGCGGCCGGCGAGGGCCTCGGCGAATAGCGATGCGGCCTTTTCGAGGCGGTTCGCCGAAAAGTGGAGGTCGGCCAGCGTACTGATGCTGGTGAGGGTGTCCGGATGTTCATCGCCCAGGGTGCGGCGACGGACGTTCGTCACCTCGGTCAGGAGGCGCTCCGCGTCGTCGAAGCGGCGTTGCTCTGTATAGAGGGCGCCCAAGTTGTTCATGAATACCAAGGCAAGATCGTGCTCATCGCCCAGGGTACGTCGCGCACCCGCGCAAGCGGCAACGAACAAGGGCTCCGCCTTGTCGGGTTCGCCCTTGGCTCGATAGAGCTTGCCCAGGCCATTCATGGCGTTCAACGTGGTCTGGTGCTCTTCGCCCAGGGTTTGTCGGCTGATATCCAGAGCCTGAATGTATAATGACTCGGCCTCGTCGTAGCGCTCCCTATTGCGGTAGAGCACGGCCAGGCTAATCATGGTATTAAGTGTGCGCCGGTGCGTTTCGCCGAATACGCGGCGGTGGGCCTTGAGGGCTTCGATGTAGAGCGGCTCGGCCTCTTCATACCGGCCCTGCCTCCTGTACAGCACGGCCAGGTTGTTGATGATGCTCAGCGTATCGGGGTGGTCCTTACCGAGAACGTTCCGTGCGAGCGGCAGTGCTTCGAGGTTCATCGACTCGGCTTGGTCATAGCGCCCCTGCCTTTTGTAGAGAAGGCCCATGGTGATCATGGTGGAGATCGTGGCGGGATTCTCGTCGCCCAGAACTCGGCGCTGAAGTTCAAGACACTTCGTGTTGAGCGACTCGGCTTCGTCCAGTCGGCCCTGTGCGGAGTATATGAAAGCGAGGTGCCCCAAGGCCTGCAGGGTCCGCGGGTGTTCTTCCCCAAGCACCTGCCGGCGAAGTTCAAGGACCCGTACGAAGAGCGGTTCTGCCAGGTCATACCGCGAATTGCGCGCGTGCAAATACGCGAGGCGAGTCATGGCCGTGAGCGTTTGCGGATGTTCCTCGCCCAGCACCCGGCGGTTCGCTTCCAGAGCCTCCGTACTCCAAGTGACGGCTTTTTCGTATTCTCCGAGGTCGTCAAACATGCCCGCCAGACAGCTCAGAGTGACCAGGGTTGCCGGGTGCTCTTCTCCCAGGACCCGGCGGCGGGATTCCAGGCATGTTGTGAACAGCGGTTCGGCCTCTTCGAACCGTCCGCGCTCCGCGTAGAAGCTGGCGAGGTTCTGCATGGCCGTGAGGGTCTTGGGGTGGTCGGCTCCCAAGGTGCGCCGCCGGGCATCGAGCATCTCGATGGCCAGTTCCTCGGCGTCCTCGAATCGGCCTTGATCGCCGTACAGGGTAATGAGAGAGGTCAACATATCCAGAGTCTGCGGGTGGTCCGCGCCCCAGACTCTGCGATGGGTTTCCAGGCACTTGGTGAGTAAGGCCTCCGCCTCGTCATAGCGTCCTTGAATCTGATACACCACCGCGAGGTTGTTCATCGCCACAAGCGTTCTGAGGTTCTCTTCACCCAGGACCCGGCGCCGGCCCTCCAGAGTCTTGATATCGAGCTGCTCTGCCTCTTCGATCATGCCCAGTCTGGAGTACAGCAGTCCGAGATAGCCTGCGGCGTCGAGGGTCTCCGGATGATCTTCGCCTAACTCCGCTTGAATGAGACGCAGCCCCTCCTCCAATAGCGGTCTGGCCGGCTCGTGTTCGCCCAGATTGGAATAAGTTGCGCCCAAGGTCACGCGGATGGCAGCTTCCACTGCAGGCGCGTCGGGGAATCTCCCGTCAAGAGCTCCGGCGGCCTCATCCAAGGCCTCGCGAACGGTGACGTCGCGACCGAGGTCATAGGGATCCGCCGCGGCGAGCAGATCCTCATTCAGGAAGTCGACCGTTGCTCGGGAGATCGCCGCCTGACGCTCGGCTTCGGCGCGTTGGGTCTCGGCAATCCGTCTGGCCTCCCGGGCGAGATCCCGCTCGTGCGCAATACGCACGGCCTGCACGGAGATTCCGACGACTCCGACCAGCAAGGCTAAGAGCGTTGCCACGACCCCGCCGACCAGAGCTTTGTTTCGCCGAGCGAACTTGCGAAGCTGGTAAACCGTCGAGGCGCGCCTGGCCGCAATCGGTTCGTCGGCCAGGTATCGCCGGATGTCATCCGCCAGTTCCGAAGCCGACTGGTAACGCCGGTTCTTGTCTTTTTCGAGAGCCTTAGAGACGATTGTGTCGACATCGCCGCGGTAGATCTTGTCGACGACGGTGAGCGCGGTGGGATCCTGGTCGGTGATTATCCGGGCCGCCTGAGGAATGGGCACGTGGGTGACATCGTGGGGCAGGCGGTCGGCCAGCAGCTCGTAGCAGATCACACCCAGGGCGTAGATGTCCGTTCGGGTATCGATGTTCGCGGAGATGCCGCTGAACTGCTCCGGGCTCATGTAAGGAACGGTTCCGAGCAGTTGCCCGACCTCCGTCTGCATGGTGACGGTTTGCATATCGGCGTCGGTCGCGCGGGCGACGCCGAAGTCGAGGACCTTGATCCGGCCGTCTTCGGTAACCAGGATGTTGCCGGGCTTAAGGTCGCGATGAACCACGCCTTTGAGGTGTGCATGGTGTACCGCGTCGCAGATGTCCGCAATCAAAGCGAACTGTTCGCGGAAGCCCAGCTTTCGATGCTTGACGTAATCGCGGATTCCTTCTCCTTGAACGTACTCCATCGCGAAATAGGGGCACCGGGCGGTTAATCCATCTTTGGTCCGCATGTCCGCGATGCCGGCATCGTAGATACGAGCGATACCGGGATGGTCGAGCTGTCCTAAGATGCTCGCTTCGTGCTCGAAGCGTCGCAGCATTGCCCGGGAGGCCTCTCCGAACCGGACGACCTTGAGGGCGACCTTTCGCCGGGGGTGCTCCTGTTCTGCCAGGTACACCACCCCCATTCCTCCGTCGCCCAAGGTGCCGAGGATTGAGTACCGTCCGATCCGCTCCGGAACCGGGCTCGCGTCGGTGCTCTGGAAGACCCTCTCGATTTCAGAGCGCAGGCCGGCGAATTGAGAAGGCGCCTCGAGCAGGTTCTTTGCCTCTCCGGCTTGGTTGAGCAGAGCCTCTACTTCTTTGCGAATCGCCGGGTCGTTCGGGCAGGCTTGATCGAGATATTCGGATCGCCCGGCCACGTTCAGCTCGCGTGCAGCCAGGAACAGTTCGCGAACGCGTTCGAAATCCTCGGGGGTCACGGTGAGTCGACCTCGCTCAATTCCCGTGACAGCCACGCCCGGGCCGTCTCCCAGTCCCCCTCGACGGTTCGTTTCGACACATCCAGCACGTGGGCTACCTCAGCCACAGTCAGGCCGCCGAAGAAGCGCAGCTCGACGACCCGGCCCATGCGTTCGCTGAGGTTGGAGAGTCGGCTCAAGGCCTCATCCAGCACCAGCAGGTCGATATCGTGCCTTGGGGCCGGGGTCAGCTCTTCGTTGAGGGTCAGTTTGTGGCGATCTCCGCCGCGCTTGGCGGCGCCACGGCGTTCGGCGTGGTTGATCAGGATCTGTCGCATGGCCTTGGCCGCGACGGCGAAGAAGTGAGCTCGGCTCTTCCATTTCTCATCCGACTGATCTACCAGGCGCAGGTAGGCCTCATGGACCAGCGCAGTGGGCTGGAGTGTGTGGTTGCGAGGCTGGCGTCTGAAGAAACTGTCGGCTACGGCGTGGAGTTGGTCGTAGACGAGGGGCAGCAGTTTTGCGGCGGCGGAACGGTCTCCACTCTCGAGGTCCGCGAGTATCCGCGTTGTCTCTGCGCGCGGTGACGACGCCACGACATGCCCCCTCAAACAAGACTGGTCACAATCTCATTGTACCGCACTTGCGATCCGAACCCAAGCGCCGACTCGTTTTGTGCGACGGATGGGCGGGTCTACCTCGCCGTCCGGTAATCTCAGGGTCTTCCCGCTTGTCGACACCGCTGCGGATGATGCCAATCGGGCGCGCAGCAACCTCGTGCACCTGGCCATCGAAGACAACAGTGTCAATCGACCGACCATCACCTTCGTGCGGCACCAGTCCCACAGCTTGATGCGTCTGGTCACTGTCTCTCGCGGAAGATGATGGAGAGCACGTGACTGGCCGTGGAACGGACAGCGCGCCATTGAACGAAATCAGATGGCGATTCACACCATGGCGATACCGCTGCCCATCCGCGCAGCAAACACCCGCCCCCTGCAACATCTTGTCCTCCAAGAGACGGATTCCGGGCACCGTGCTCCGCAGATTCAACGCCTATTACTCAACCTCGGCGAAGTAATCCCCGGAAATTCTACTTCGTATTGCTCCTTGGCTTTAGACTCCTATGCGTGCTCTGGCCTCGTCCCAATAATAGCACATCCGAGAACCTGGGGGTTATGCGGCATCAGCCGGTCTTGACCATCATGCCGATGTCCTCCTCGAGAGCTTCCAGATCTTCTTCGTGTTCGACCTCGTCCTGGAGGATTTCAAGAGCCATGTTGTAGGTTACGGGGTCTGCGTCTTTTGTGATTCCCATCATTTTCTGGTAAACGCTGATGGCGCACTGTTCACCCTTGATATTCTGTTTCAGCAACGCCGTCACGTTGGGGTCGTCCGGGGCATCATATCCGCAATTCGTCGCCTCATACCACTTCTCCGGTGTGCTGACGGGCGTCCCGCCTAATTGAAGAATACGATTAGCAATCATATCGGCGTGGCGAAGCTCATCCGCAGCATGTTCCAGCAACTCCGCGGTAATCGCCTCTTTCATCGGACCTTTAGCAACTTTTGCCCCGAGCCAGTACTGGTAGTATGCAAGCCATTCATCTGCAAATGCTCTGTTTAGGAGATTGATCACCTCCTGCACATCCATACCTACGATTGCTCGACCTTTCGTACCCATTTCGTTTCCTCCTTCTGAATAGCACGACAATTACATGACTAATCCGTAGAGTCCATCACGAGAACTCAGCCTCGACTGCCACTAAGTTGGCATTCTGCCCATGAATCCCCCCAAATACCCAGACGAGTGCCGTTTCTCCCGTCCCTTCTCAGGATGCAGGGGCAGGCTTCCAGGTTTTCCAAACTTGGCCGACCAAGCCGGGGTCCGGCTTCAGCGTGGTACACCCTGGGGTCCAACCGGCCGGGGTTGCCTCACCCGTTTCGCGAACACACTTGAACGCTTCCACCTGTCGCAGCAACTCCGCCACGCTACGCCCCACCGGTGGAGTCAGAATCTCCATCGCCTGAATAATGCCGTCCGGATCAATCAAGAACCGGCCCCTGATATCAACACCGGCGTTTTCATCATAGATACCATAGACCTTACCAATCTGTCCGCCCGGATCGGAGAGCATCGGGAACGGAACCCCGCCGGGGACCATTTTGGATAGCTCTTGTTCTTGCCAAATCTTGTGTGTGAAACGACTGTCCGTACTGACGGAAAGAACTTGAACGTCGAGCTTCTTGAATTCCTCATGCCTGACGGCAACTGCCGCCAGTTCTGTTGGTCACACGAATGTGAAATCACCGGGATAGAAGCACAGTATCACCCAATGCCCCTTGTAATCAGATAGTCTGATGTTCTTGAAGACCCCATCGAGATAAGCCGCCGCCTCGAAGTCCGGCGCAGAGTTGCCCACACGTGCGGTCATTTGAAGCTTCTCCTTGTCCGCTGTTGGCCGACCACCGGAGGCCTCGTCGGTTTCAGGGCGGCCAAGTACTCCCTTCGCCGACTGCACACACCCTTCCTGTCGTTCACTCATAATAACAGCCCTCATACATTGGATTGACCGATCCGTCTATTCACTATGAACACCGCAGGAACGCAACGAGATCCCGCGTCTGTTGCTTCGCAAGTAGGATCCCGGCGACCAGGCTGAAGAACTCGATGAGGTCTTCCGGCAACGCGCTTGTCCGGGATTCCAGTACCCACCGACACGGCAATCGCCACAGCCGGCGACACCATACCGGTACTACATCTGCGTATTGTGTTCCTCCTGACTATTGGCTCCCTTTTCTAGGTGACGGCGTCCTTGTTCTAGCTGTCTTGCCTGGGCTCCACGCTACGTTCGCATGTTTAGTACCCCTGCCGAGCAGAGGCGCCAACCGTAAGCACATGGCGCTGGCATGAATTACTGCTACTTCCCCGCACCCATGCCTGACATGCTGTGCATGCTAAAGCTCTCCTGTCATCCCCTAGAAAGGGGTCGGGAGTCTTTTGTTGCGTGCGGTCTTATCATACGACCACGCAATCTCAGAGTCGGCGTCGATCGCGAGTCTTTCCATGCCGCTTCAGGATCCGGTCGATCAAACCCACATATAACCGTTCGGCGCGGTTTCAGCATGAGCACATGCTACTTACAATCGACGGATCGTAGCATAAAGACTCCCGGCCCGTTGTTTGTCGTCGGATTACCGGGTGCTCATCGATGAGCTCGTCGACGTCAGTAGGGGGAAGGCGGGTGCTGGAGACCGCCCAGTCGTCCAGCACCCCATGTCCTTCGCACCACGCTTGCGTTTAAGGGTTACGTTCAGCCATATGCACTACCCACTACCCCGGCGGCGCACGCCTACTCCGGCAGTTCGCGCTCGGGAATGCCCAGCGCATTCGCCACGCCCTTCCCGTATGCCGGATCGGCCTTCAGGCAATTGCCGACGTGGCGGATCTTCACTTCATCAGGCGCATCGCCCAGGGCCCGGGCGGTGTTTTCGAATAGCACTTTCTGCTGCGCGGGACTCATCATTTTGAACAGAGCTCGAGGCTGGGAATAGTAATCGTCATCGTCCTCGCGATGGCTCCATTGGGTGGCGGCGCCCTCCAAGCCCAACGGCGGCTCGCGGAAATCCGGTTGCTCCTGCCACTGACCGTAACTGTTGGGTTCGTAACCGAGCGTACTGCCATGATTGCCGTCCACCCGCATCGCGCCGTCGCGGTGGTAACTGTGGAACGGACAGCGAGGTTTATTCACCGGGATCAGATGGTGATTCACGCCAAGGCGATACCGCTGTGCGTCTGCGTATGAGAAAAGACGCCCCTGCAGCATCTTGTCGGGTGAAAAACCTATACCGGGCACCACACTGGCCGGGTTGAACGCAGATTGCTCAACCTCCGCGAAGTAGTTCTCGGGGTTCTTGTTCAACTCGAGAACGCCGACGTCGATCAGCGGATAGTCCTTATGCGGCCAGACCTTGGTTAGATCGAACGGGTTGACCGGATATTTCGCGGCATCTTGCTCCGTCATCACCTGGATCTTCATGTTCCACTTGGGAAAATCGCCGTCCTCGATACTGCCATACAGATCACGTTGGTTGCTTTCCCGGCATTTTCCGACGATGGCCTCTGCTTCCTGGTCGGTCAGGTTCTTGATCCCTTGCTGCGTCTTTAGGTGGAACTTTACCCAGACTCGCTCGTTCTTTACGCTAATCAGACTGAACGTATGGCTGCCGTACCCGTTCATATGGCGGTAAGAGAACGGGATCCCGCGGTCACTCATCGTGATCGTGACCTGGTGCAGAGCTTCCGGCAGGTTGGTCCAGAAGTCCCAGTTGTTGCGGGCGCTGCGCAGGTTGGTGCGCGGATCTCGCTTCACCGCGTGGTTGAGATCGGGAAACTTCAGCGGATCGCGCAGGAAGAACACCGGCGTGTTGTTGCCCACCAGATCCCAGTTACCCTCTTCGGTATAGAACTTGATCGCGAAGCCTCGAATGTCTCGCTCGGCATCGGCCGCCCCACGCTCACCGGCCACGGTAGAGAAGCGGACGAAGACGTCGGTCTTCTTACCGATCTCGGAGAAGATCTTGGCCTTGGTGTACTTGGTAATGTCGTGGGTAACCGTGAATGTCCCGTACGCTCCCGAGCCTTTGGCGTGCATCCGCCGCTCGGGGATCACTTCCCTGTCGAAGTGGGCCAGCTTCTCGAGAAACCAGACATCCTGTAGTAGTTGCGGGCCGCGCGGCCCGGCGGTCATTACGTTCTGGTTGTCGGGGACGGGGGCCCCGGCGTTGTTAGTGAGCTTCTTTGAGTCACTCATGTCTGTTACTCCTGGGGGTTATCTAAGTTCCTCTGTCCGTCGTCAGGCAGGCTGCCCCTCTTGCGGGCGGGCTGTCCCAAACGACTGGAGCGCCATGTAGCTAAGGCCGAACCTCTTGATGTTGTGCAGTTGCTTGTCAAACTCGTCGAAGTGGCTTTCCTCTTCATTCATCAGGGGCTCGAATACGTGTTTGGAAGCGGCGTCGGCGTTCGCACTGCATTCCAAGGCGAACTTGTTATATTTCTTCACAGGTCCACGCTCCAGCGCTGCCGCCTTGGTGAGGATTGCCTCGGGCTCGGTCTCCACTCTACCGGCTGGAACCATCTGAACGTCGCCCTTCAGAAACAGGATTCTCTCCGAAAGTGTTTCAATATGTGTCATCTCCATAACGGCGATTCGTTTAAACGGGGCGCTGAGCGGCCCGAAGCCCTGATCGTCCAAATGGAAATGCCAGTGCATGTACTGATGCACCGCCTGCAGTTCATCGGCAACTGCATTATTCAGCAGGTCTACGCTTTTCTGAGCATCCATGATCATCTCCTCTGTGCCGGTCAGGGCTGTTCCACTAACCGGCAATCCAACCCGCGCCGGCGAAAGGGTTACCGTGACCATCTTGCCGGATTGAGGTGTTCATACTCCATCTCTCATGGTTTTCGCCTCCTGTCCTCGGATAAACGCACCCTACTCGTGCCCGTCTTGGAGACTTTGCGTTTCGCACTCTTGGTTCGTCCTTGGCCAGTGCTTCGCTTCAGCTTCCGCAGGCAGTCGGGACACGTCCCGCGAAAGTGGATGTGGTACTCATCGATATCGAAACCCGCCGTATCGATAACGGGTAGCGCGAGGTCATTCAGCTTAGCATTCTCGAGATCAAGGATCTTGTCGCAGTGTAAGCAAACGAGGTGGTGATGTTGGTGGACCTTGGCGTCAAACCGGGCAGCCGCGCCGGGATGGCAGATCCGGTTGATGACCCCCACGCGAAACAGCGTATCGAGCACGCGGTATACGGTCGTCCGCGACACCCCCGCCAATCGACCCCGGACGGCGTTGAATATCTGTTCTGCCGTCGGATGGTCCTCGCGGGCGAGGACGGCCTCCAGGATGGTCCGCCGTTGGACGGTCAACGGGAGGCCTTGCCGGCGGCAAAGCTCCTCGAACTCCCGGACTCGATCTCGCCTGGCTTTGGAATGCATACGAGCACCGGACGGTAACTATTACCATTCGGCAGGGCTTGTCAACCATGCGGACGCTGTTCTTTTCCGATCGTCGCTGGTCTTGCCCGGACTCCGCGCTACGTGCGCGTGCGTAGTACCCCCGTTAGGTGGAAGCGCCAACCGCGCCCGCAGCGTCTTCGCGACAATCACTGCTATTTTGGTACGCGAGCGCCGGGCGTGCTGTGTGCGCTGAGGTTTTCTTGTTAGACGTGAATGCGGGCTCGAAAAGACCGGGGGTGCTTTTCGGGCGAGGTCTGATCATTCGACCATGCGACCTCGGAGTGGGGGTTCCTCGGAATTCGTTTCACGCCGGTGCAGGATCCGCGCAATTGGGCCCACTTGCCGTTGTTCGACGCGGTCGCGGCAGAAGTACGTAGTGCTGCAGTACGGGGACTATCTCATGGAGAATCCTCTTCCCTTCAAAACGCGGGTGCGGATTGGAATAGACAATCGCGGTCGACCGGGGGTAGACTTGTCTAAGCTGCTCGGCGTAAGCGCGTGGGGCGGTGTGGTGCTTCCTGCGATGCGCGGCTCGACATGTTCCGGATTGCGAGGAGGCGTGTGGATCCAGAGCCCGGGAGGACGGCGCTATGAGTATGTACTTCTACCGTTTGCAGAGCCCGACAGGTTCCATAGACACCGCCCAGGCGGAGGGGACCGGGCGGCGGGCCCAGAGCAGCGCAAAGGAACTCGAAGTGCGGCTTGACCGAGCTCTTTTGGCCTGCGAGGCGATGTGGACCATCATGCGCGAGAAGCTCGACGTAACCGACGTCGAACTCGTTGAGCGGATAAACGACATCGACCTGTCCGACGGGGTCCTGGACGGGAAGGTCCGCAAGTCGGCGGCTTCCTGCCCTTCCTGCAAGCGGACGATCAGCACGCGGCTGCCGCGATGCATTTACTGCAGCCAACCGATCGTGCAAGATCCCTTCGCGTAACCAGAGACGTTGGGTGCGTATCGCGCACGACGTGGTTTGCCACGACGGCGCGCATCGCGCAAGCGCCATGGCAGGTCTCGTACCTCGACCGTGCCCTATGAGCTAACGACACGATCTGTCACAATGCGCGCATTGCGCAAGGATCATGGCAGGTCTCGTACCTCGACCGTGCCCTACGAGCTAACGACACGATCTGTCACAATGCGCGCATTACACAACGACGATAACAGGGCTCGTGCCTCGACCATGCCCTACGGAGCTCCTTTTTCGCGTTACGCCGAAAGGGCGGGCCGTTGCAGGCGGACCTCGGTCGGCTTCGCCCCCGGCAGTTGGGCGGCGGCGGGGCTGCGGGCCAGCGACTCGCACACTTTGCGCCCGATCCCCGTAAGACAGTAACGGAGTGAGTTGCCGAGCCGTACGGCCAGGTTCCTGGCGCGGAATTTGGCGAGGTCATACCGGAACTGGGCGACCCGGTAGGCTATCTGCGTAGGCCCGAGAAGACCGGCGACTATTGGGGCGACTTCGCAGGTGCGGAACGTCTCCGGCGCTTGCAGAAGAGCAATGGCTACCGCCGGCAGCCGGGAGTCTCTCATGCGGAACCCGGGGACCCGGCGACCGCGCGTAAAGGCCGGTCGACTCATCATGCTCCGCAGGTGCTCCTCGGTTGAGACGCAGGCTGACCGAGGCAGGCGGAGGGTGGGCCGGCTGTCGTCTGATGTGACACTATTGCGGCATACCGGAGCCGACGGTGATTGCCTGGCGGCTCCGTGAATCTCTGCGACAGGCTTGGTTTGCTGGGACAGCAGTTGAGCAGTAGCATTTGGTGCCGAAGAGATGTCAGTATCCGGCACGGCGTGCTTCCGCTCCTCCGCGGCGGCACTGAAGGACTCATCCGGCAGGAGCTTATCAGGGTCCAGGATTACATAGGATACGTCGCCACGGAAGAGAACTCCGGAAACGGCCGGTCTGACCATGCCGGCACCGAGCCGGCTCGCCGGAACCATCTGAGATCGATCAAGTTGCGAAGCGCGGTGCACGGAGTCGACCACCAAGGCAATCGGCTCCGGAGTATCCAAAACCACCACGCAGGTCTGCGAGGTGTAGGGGACTTCGGGCAGGCCGAGCCGCAGACGCAAGTCGACGACGGTGTTCAGCTTGCCGTTGACCTTCGTAACCCCTTTGACGTAATCGACGGTACCCGGAACGCGCCAGACTTTCTCGAGAGCAGCTACGTGCCGGACCTTACCGGCCTCGATGGCGAACAGCTCGCCTCCAATCGGACAGATCAGGTAGACGCAAACCGCGGGCGGTTTATCCGGAACTTCGCTCTTGACGTCGGTGTTCATGGACGTGATCTCCTCGGGGGCGGGCTCACGCTTGGTCCCGCCAATTCGATCAACCAACCATGTTACTATCGGAACGGTGCGATATGCTCGGTTAGTTATCAGAGCACTGGGAATAAGCCCGCGGTGCGAGGGAAACCCCCCGTGTGGAGATCGCGGGCAACCGGCTACTCCGTGGGGTCCGCCAGGCCCAGCTCCGCGGCTATCGACTGCAAAGCCGTGATGCAGTGCCCGATGTGCTCGGCGAGCGGAGTCTCGATCAGTTCCGCCCCGTCGCGGATGTCCTCACGAGAGACGGCCGCGGCGAACGCCTTCTGTTTCATCTTCTTGATGATGCTCTTGGGCTGGAGCCCATTGAGTCGTTCGGGGCGGACCAAAGCGGCCGCGTAGATCAGCCCGCACAGCTCGTCCGAGGCGAAAAGATACTTGCGGATGGGGCGGTCGCGGGGGCATTCGTCGAGATTCCACGGCACGTGGGAGAGCATGGCCTCGACGACCTCTTCATCGAACCCGGCTTCGCGGAGGATCTTGGCTCCTTCGCGGGTGTGGGCGGGTGGATCGGGCCAGCGTTCATAGTCAAAATCGTGGAGCAGGCCGGCCAACCCCCACTGTTCCTCGTCCGCCCCGGTGAGACGGGCGCATTCGCGCATGGCGGCTTCCACGCACAAGGCATGGCGGATCAAGGCCTGGTTCTTGGTGTATTCGTTGAGGATCTCCCAGGCTTTGTCGCGATTCATGTTGATCTCCGCTCTCTTTTTTGCGGCTCACCCGTCTTTGGATCCAGGGTGCAGATATCAGGCCGGCGGCTTTCCTTGATACTGTGGGGCGGAATCAGCTCGGAGCCGGCCCCCTTTTCTCACGAATCTGCGACCCCGCCCGTGCCGTCGCGGCGATACGAACTTTTCCTTTTGACCTCGGCGGATGGTCCGGTATTATCGTAGCCTTACCGAAGCCGCTGTCTACTGAACCGATCAGGGTCTATGCCGCTCCCACAGAAGCACCAACCAGCAACGTTCGATCCCGCCGAGCTAGCGGTGGTGTTGAGCTACTACGATCTGGGCGTGATCGAGTCGATCACGCGGTTCGCCCGGGGTTCCAGTCGGAGTCCAAAGGTTGGGATAGTCAGTGAGCGCGGGAAGTTCCTTCTCAAACGCCGCGCCGCCGAGCGGGCCCATCCGGGGCGGGTCCGGTTCTCGCATTGGGTGCAAACTCATCTGGCCGCGGCTGGTTTTCCGTTGGCACGCCTGATCCCCACCCGGCGGGAATCGGAGACGCTGGTGCAGCTCAAGGAGCACATCTACGAGCTGTTTGCCTTCGTGGCCGGCGAGCCCTATCAGCGGTCGGCGGAAGAGGCGTTGGACGGAGGTGAGGTGCTCGCCAAGTTCCACAACGCGGCCGAGGGGTTCGTCGTGCCCGAGCGGATGGAAGTTCCGCACGGCGGTTATCACGATGCTTCCGGGGTGCGGACCGGGCTGTGCAGCATCGGTTCAATGCTCAGCTCTCATGAGAGCCTGGCGGGTAACGAGGGCGAGCTGACGGATCTGCTGCAGTTCCTTCTCCACGGTTATAACCGGGCGGCGGACGCTGCCAACCGTCTCGGTCTATCCGCTCAGCCGGATCGGATCGTGCACATGGACTGGCACCCCGGCAATTTGCTGTTTCGCAAACAGCGCGTTGTCGCGGTGATAGACTACGACTCGGTGCGGCAGTCGCGGACTGCCTTGGACACGGCCAACGGGGCGCTGCAGTTTTCGATCCTGGCCGGCGGCGATCCGGCCGCCTGGCCCGACGAGCTGGACGAAGAGCGGTTCTACGCCTTTCTTGACGGTTACGAGTCGGTTCACCCGCTATCTGAAGAAGAGCGGCTTTGCCTTCCGCACCTGATGATCGAGAGCCTGATCAGCGAGTGCGTTCCGCCGATCGCCCGCACGGGCACGGTAGGTCGCTGGGCCGGGTTCCGCATCTTGCAGATGGTGCGTCGGAAAGTCACCTGGCTGGATGCCAACGCCGAACGGCTTATCTCGGCCGGCCGCACGCGCGCGATCACGGAAGATCAATAGCAAGCCGCTGAAGCCGCAATCATGCTCGCGGACCCTGAATCCCGGGAGTCCCCACTTCTGAAGAGGGCCACCCGTCCGGACCGATCCGTAGGGCACGGTCGAGGCACGAGACCTGCCGCAAAAGCGCGCATCGCGCGAAGACGTCACCGTCGTCTAGCTCGCGAAACCAGCCCGATAGGGCGACAGGTCTTCTTAGCCCCAAGGCGTAAGCCTGGGGGATTAATCGTCCGTTTCGCGTCAAGCCCCCTCGGGGGCGGCAGAGACCATCGAGGTTTGGATCGGACACCGGTGATTCAACATTATACGGGAAGCACGTTGGCGACCACCGGAACCTCTTGGAGCATCGAAGTTCCGCCCCTGGCGGGGCTGGGGCCGACTTGCGACGCGATCCCGCGGCTGACGCCGCGGGCTAAACATAGCTGTCGCCCCAACGGGCTGGTCCCGCGAGCCACCTAGGTGGCACATATTCGTGCAACTCGAACCATGGACGGGTGGCCCATGGCTTTAGGGCCTGTCGATTTAATTGGCATGGTTCTTGATGGCAGGTGTTCGTGGCCGAGCGTCAGGAAGAGAGGCGTCGCAGGGAGGCAACGAGCATGAGCAGATGGAACCGAGCCCCGCTGCCCAGAGACCAAATACTCCTGATTCCCGAGACGTTGGGAGACCGCATCCCCGAGAATCACTCGGTGCGGCTCTTGATGGAAATCCTCGATGGACTGGATTGGGCAAGCTGGGAACAACATTACGTTCTGGTGGTGGGGCAGCCGCCGATTCGAAGCCGCGTTGGCTGAGCGATCGACTTTGACGTAGGCCCGCGGCGCACAAGGCCGCCTCATGGACCATTTGAAGCGCCAAACGGGGTTCCACTCGCTCAGTGGGTTGACCGCTCCAACCACAAAGCAGATCCCACGTACCCAAACGCAGATGCTCAGGGATCAGCAGCCACAGGCCAACCAGGTTGCCGGAGACCTTGTCGGCCAGGAGCTGCCGCACACCCCGCTGTAGATCGATCGGATCGCAGGACTCGACGCGGACGCGCTTGAGGGTCCGTTGCGTTTGAATCTTCTGCTTATCTCTTTTTGGACGACATCGGTGAAGTTTTTTTTTGAAGGCCGAACTCTTCGATGACACGTTGCACGCTCCGTATGCTGATGGTCCAGCCACTCTGCGTGAGCTTCTGGGCAATGACTTCGGCGGAGGCTTGAGGGTCGAGGAAGCGGTGCCGGATGACTTGGCGAACGACTTCGGCTGTGCGACGGTATTGGGTTTTCGGTCCGCGTTTGCGGCTTTGCAGTGCGCTGCTACCGGATTCGCGGAACGCGGCGCGCAACTGAAAGTAGCGTTGCTTGCTGAAGCCGAACTTCTGTGCAGCCTTGGTGGGGCCGAGGCCTTCGCATTCGCCTTCCAGCAACATGCAGAGTTTACGTGTCATCTCATCGTCGTCTCGTACGGGGAACCCACTCCGCAACCGAAAGGGCGGATCTGGAAACCCTCCACCTAAAAGCGCGCGCGCCCGAGTTCTATCCCGACCCCGTCCGATTCTCAAGTCTCAATCCGCGATGATAGCCAAGTTAACCGCCGGGTTGCCGGCCAACAAGCTATCAGTCCATCGGCTCGAGCCCGTTGTTTGTGAGCACTACCGTTTCGCCGATCGCGGGGAGTGGGAAAGGGGCATAGGTATCTCCATCCCAATACAACCAGCGCAGAGAGGGGTCCTCCAGGGGCGCAGCGAAGTGGAAGGTGGCTTCGGCGGGGCGATTGTCGGCGGTCAAACCGGTTATCTCGATAACCACGTCCGTCAGGTGCACGCGTTGCCCCAGCGACATGGGATAGTCCAACGACCGAGCCAGTTGATCCCACGGGGATTTCAGAAAACCGCCGGTCGGACGAATCGTCAATGTGTGCGCGTCCGGCCGCTGGACCAATACCGGAGCCTGATGCGGAGCCAGGATCCGAGTGTGGGCCGGGACCGGCAGACCATCGAGCGCATTGCGAATCGGCAGGTACCCCGCCCCCATAACCAGCGGAGCGGTCACCACCACCAGGGATTGCTCCTCGACCTCCACGTCCAACGGCACGTGGATACTGATGCTCTCCAGCCAGCTCCTCGGGCCGGCCGGCATAGCGGACCGCATCGCCAGCCCTATCGGCGCCAACCCGCCGTGTACGACCACAAAGAACGCCGCCAGCGCCCGCGCGCCGAATCGGCGCCGCGGACGAGCCCCGTCGGCTTCCAATGCTCCGTGCCCAGCGTACACGTCCGCCAGCCACTGCGCCAGCAGCGCAAACGCTCCGAGCCCGACGAACAGCGTCATCCGATCCGCCGGGAACGTAGCGCAGATCGGGAGCAGTGACAGTATCATGCCACTCCCCCAGAACCCGGTCTGCCGGTTTCGCCGTAACATCGGGATTACCACCGCCGCCATTGCTCCGACCAGCCCGAGCGCAACGAACGAAAGAACCAACGCCGCGCCGAACTCCGCGGCCACGACGTAGGTCTCCGACGGAGGCAAGGCCCACTGCCCCAACAACAACACCGGCACCTGCTTCGCCGCAGATGCCAGATACTTCAACGGCTCCCGGAGCGGGTCGACATACAACCCGATCCCCATTACGCCATACCCGAGATGACTCCAGACCATCCGCCAGCCGGTCACCACTGCAGCATACGGCAGCAGCGCCGCCACGCGCCTCCGCCCGCGAGCTCGATCCAGGAACAAGGCATGGGCCACGAGATAGGCCAGCGCCCCCACCCCGGCTTCGGCGGAGAGCAGGCTCGCCAGAAGCAGCCCCGGACCGAGAACCGCCCCGCTCTTCCATCCATCTCGCCGCCAGCGGTCGTGGGCCAGGATCGCCAGCATCCCGAAAACACCTGCGATAAGCGCGTTGCGGTTGGCCAGGAACCCGACCGGCATCCCCCGGGCATCGTCAATGGCATAGAACAAAGCCGCCAACCCGGCGATCCAGGTCGCTCCCATGATCCGCCGAAAGAGCATCGTCGCCACAACGATCAGCAGCGCAAACCACGCGATGCTCTGAGCGTGCATCCACGCGGGGCTTTCTGGCCAGAAGCGGTAATCCACCCAGTGCGTCAGCGCCGTAATCGGCCGCCAGAACGCCGCCCGCAGATCCTGAAGCGACCACCAGGGCCAGAACCCCTTGTCGATCAGTCGGTGGTTCTGCTCCGGATCGCCGCTGGCGAAAGTGAACAGGTCCAACGAGGGAGTTGCCGAGGCGGCAAGCGCCGGTGAACCGACCAGCTTGAGACGGTGGAAATGATCGTCTGCGACCCATCCGCCCCACAACGAGGGCAGGGCGAGAAGCACGCCCACCGTGGCCAGCATCAGCGGCAGACGCCGGTGCGTCAGATAGCGGAGCAGCCTGGAGGACTCTCCGGTTCGATCGGTTCGTTCCCCCCGGCTCTCGCGTGATGCCATTCACCATCCCCTGCAGGTAACGTCTTGTCGGATCCCCGCATCAGTAAGACGGGACGCGAGTCCGGATGTTATACCCCAGACGCACCGAAAGGTGCGTATCATCGCAATCTGCCGGCGACTCGGTGGACGGCCGGCCTCGCCCTCGCTACCGTGGTGCCTGACTGAGTTCATTCGCAATCTTATGGCCGAGCCCGCCCGTTCGCGGTGTTTTGAAAGAGGTGCTTTCGTGTCAGATGCCTACACCAAGTTGATGGAGAGAGTCCGGGACCTCGGGCGTTTCAGATCGATCGAGTTCCTACTCGAGTGGGACCAAGAGACCTACATGCCGGCTAACGGGATGACGACTCGCGCCGAGGCCGCAGCTCTCGTTAGTGGTCTGGCTCACGAGCGGCTGGTCGCCGATGAGACCCGCGACCTGTTGGCGAAGGCGGAGGACACCGCGGACCGTGGGGACTTCGTCATCGATACCAACCTCCGGGAGACGCGGCGTACGTTCGACCGGGCTGCGAAACTCCCCACGGACCTGGTTAAGGAGATAGCCCACACCAGCGCTCTGGCCAAGACCGCCTGGGCGAAGGCTCGAGCGCAATCCGACTTTCCGGAGTTTGCCCCGCTTCTGGAGAAGCTCATTCAGCTCAAGAAGCGGGTTGCCGAGCACATCGGCTACGACACCGAGCCGCTGGATGTCTTGATTGACGAATCCGACCCGGGGGAGAAGGCCGCCGAGATCGAGACGCTGTTCGCCCGGCTTCGGGAGGCCATCGTTCCGCTGTTAAGGAAAGTCATGGAGTCCCCACATCAACCGGACGGTTCGATCCTGACCCGCCGGTTCCCGTTGGACCAGCAGAAACAGCTCTCCCGGCAGGTGGCCGAGGCACTTCACTTCGATTTCGAGTCCGGGCGGTCCGATGTTTCGGTCCACCCGTTCACCACTACGATCGGCGACAGCGGGGACGTTCGGATCACTACAAGATACTCGGAGAACAACATCGCCGAGGCCTTGTTCGGCACGATCCACGAGGTCGGGCACGGGCTCTACGAACAAGGGCTGCCTCGGGAGCACCGGCTCACCCCCTCGGCGGAGTACATCTCCCTGGGGATGCATGAGTCGCAATCTCGTCTCTGGGAGAACCAAATCGGGCACAGCCGCCCGTTTTGGGACTACTATTGGGATCCGGTCCGCCGGTTGTTCCCCGAGGCGCTTTCCGATGTGTCGCAGGATGAGTTCTATGCCGCGATCAACCGGGTAACTCCTTCACTCAACCGCGTAAGTGCCGACGAGCTGACATACAACCTGCACATCATCCTGCGGTTCGAGATCGAAAGGGCGCTGTTCACCGACAAACTGAGCGTGAATGACCTCCCCGACGTGTGGAACGAGAAGATGAAGCAGCTTCTCGGCGTGACCCCGCCGAACGACCGCGAAGGATGCCTGCAGGACATCCACTGGTCGATGGGCATCTTCGGGTACTTCCAATCATACGCGTTGGGGAACTTGTACGCCGCGCAGTTGCTGGAACAGGTGCGCAAAGACCTTCCCGACCTCGACGCCCGCATTGCCGCCAACGATCACCGGCCGCTCCTGGATTGGCTGCGGAAGCACATCCACCGCCACGGCCGGCGCTATCGCGCAAACGAGCTGATCGAGCGCATCACCGGTAAGCCCGTGACAATCGAACCGTTCATGGAATACGTAACCGCGAAGTTCTCACAGATCTACCGGCTGTAGGGAGAGTGCCCCGACTGGGTGGGGGACGGATTGGGATCGTAAGGAGACTCGCATTCCCAAGACCAAGTAGGGCACGGTCGAGGCACGAGACCTGCCACGAAGGCGCGCGTCGCCCAGCAGTTACGGCAGGTCTCGTGCCTCGACGCTGCCCCACAGGATGCTCAGGCGGGCTCCGCAAGCCGAACGCTGTTGTGCAACCCACTTCGGGGTTGGTGCGGAAAGGGGCTTTGTGACCCAGGGTGGCACTAAAGCGGCTACGCCGCTTCGTTTACCCTGGGCTTTGTTGTTCAACGCCTTCGGCGTAAGTTCGAAAGGCGCACATCGTGCGAAGACCACGGCAGGTCTCGTGCCTCGACCGTGCCCAACAACCGCCGATGCTGCCCCGTGTCCTTGTACGAGGCGGAAGTTACGTCGGAACCCTGGATTTGTGCCCCTGACGGCAAAATCCCGGGGGCGTGGGTGTATGTCTCGACCAGATTCCCCAATATAGGACGAAAAATCCTTGCATTGGGGTATTTACCCGTGTTAAATTGAAGCTTGCTGTGGTTGCTTGGGGCTTTGTTGCCCGCGGAACATTGCAGCTTGGCCGCGGGTGAGCTTGAGCCTCGGTGGCTGCAGAAAGCTACGGCACAGTCCCGCGCGATCGCCGCCGGGGGATCCGGGCAAATTGGTCGGCCAAGCAGGTCGCGCCGCGCCGGCGCAGAAACGAAGGAGGGCAGTCATGCGAATCTCAACGTCTGCAGAACGTGGGTTGGTCGTACTGGCCATGGTGGTTTGTTTGGTTGCTAGCGCTTCTGACGCGGAGGCGTGGGAACTGCGCTGGCAACCGGTCAGCGCATCGGGCTTCCACACGATGGTCGATCATTCCGGCGATCTGGGGACGCCATCAGTAATCGGATTGCCTGAAGGCGGGGTGACGGTGGAGTTGGAGCTACGCGTAAGGTGGGATGATGAACCGGGAGCTCCCACACTCGTTGACTACCAGGGTACCATAGACTCGACGAGCTACTCGACCGGTGCTGGCGATCCGGTTGTCCCGCTCGGCTGGCCTGGCAGCCCCGAGGACGGCTGCTACATCGACACGGACCGCCCGGACTTTGTGTATTTCGGCGAGGCGCCGTTGACGACCGTGGACACCAGCACCCTGGACTATATATGGGGCTCTTCGTGCATGGGGTCGCCGCCCGAAGACGACGGAACTGACCGTTACGCCGGAACCCTCATCGTCGAGATCCCCGCCGGTGCGGCGGGTGACTATGAGATTGCTCTCGTGCACGACTATGCAAGGACTTTCGCGAATACGGGTGGCGAACTCTTGCCGGCGTGGATTACGTCGGCCGTCATCTCCATCGGCGACTGTCAAGCCAACGGCATTGCCGACGTGGACGACATTGCCGGCGGGACGAGCGTGGACTGTAACGGCGATTCGATCCCCGATGAGTGCCAGCCGGAGCTTGATGGTGACGGCGACGGCGTGCTGGATGCGTGCGACCCCTGCCCACTGGATAACCCCGACGACACGGACGGTGACGGGGCGTGCGATTCCGACGACGTCTGCCCCGGCTTGGACGATTTCGCCGATGCGGACGGCGACACCGTGCCCGATTGTCTCGACCAATGTCCGGGGGACGACGACAGTATCGATTTCGACAATGACGGTACCCCCGATTGCCTCCAGGCCATCCCGACGACTTCGCAATGGGGCCTGGTGGTTCTGGCTCTGCTGCTCCTGGCGGCCGGGAAGGTCTGCTTCGGGACCCGCCGCCAACGCGCGGTCGACGCTGGTTAGGCAACATAGGGTGAGCCCCGGCTACTTGGCTTGGGTCTTCGGATGTGCCACTGCTCTTCAGCAGGGCAGGAACGGAACACGGGGTGGATTGGACCCGAGTCTTCAAGCAGGGTCACGCACTGGTCCGCCACGCAGGTCGCGACAAGCGGGCGAAGAAACGAAGGAGGGCAGTCATGCGAATCTCAACTTCTGCAGAATGTGGGTTGGTCGTACTGGCCGCGGTAGTCGGTCTGGTTGCGATTGCGCCTGAAGCGAACGCGTGCGAACTCCGCTGGCAGCCGGTGGGCGCTTCGGGTTTCCATACGATTGTTGACAATACCGGCGATCCCGGCACGCCGTCGGTGATCGGCCTGCCTGAAGGCGGGGTAACGGTGGAGCTCGAGTTACAGGTGAGCGGCTGGCGCTACTATCCCGGAACACCGCCACTCGGTGCCTATCAGGGTACCGTTGACTCGACAAGCTACTCGACCGGTGCCGGAGATCCTCTTGTCCCGCTTGGCTGGCCCGGTAGCCCCGAGGATGGCTGCTACATCGACGTCGACCGGCCGGACTTCGTGTTTTTCGATCTGACGCCGGTGGCCGCCGTTGACGTGACCACCCTCAACTACGAATTGGGCTCCACGTCCCTCGGCGGGTTTCCCGCGGATGACGGAACCAGAACCTACGGTGGGACGGTCATCCTCGAGGTCCCCGCTGGCGCGGCCGGTGACTACACGGTTACCCTGCTGGCAGATTGGAACAAGACGTTCATGTTTTTCCCGTTGGAAGACCCGCCCGGGCCCTTCTGGTTGCGAACAGCGGCCATCATCTCCGTCGGGGACTGCCAGGCTAACGGCATTGCCGACGTCGATGACATTGCCGGCGGGACGAGCGTGGACTGCAACGGCGATTTGATTCCCGACGAATGCCAGCCGGAGCTTGATTACGACGGCGATGGGGTGCTGGATCCGTGCGACCCTTGCCCGTTGGATAATCCCGACGATACGGACGGGGACGGAGCGTGTGATTCCGACGACGTCTGCCCGGGCCTGGACGATTTTGCCGACGCGGACGGTGACACCGTGCCCGATTGCCTCGATCAGTGTCCCGGGGACGACGATAGCGTCGACGCTAATCATGACGGCATCCCCGATTGTCTCCAGAGCATTCCGACGACTTCGCAATGGGGCTTGATCGTTCTCGCTCTGCTGCTCCTGGCGGCCGGAAAGGTCTACTTCGGAACCCGCCCCCAACGCGCGGCCGACGCCGGCTGACCGACATGGGCCAACAGGTTGCCCCATGACATGATGTTAGCATCATTTGTAGGGCATGGTCGAGGTACGAGACCTGCCGCGGAGGCGCGCGGGTGCCATCCATCCCGACGTTTGCCAGGCTGGAGCAGCCACACCGCCTCACCGCCGGGACGGGTGGGCGACGGATTGGGATCGTAAGGAGACTCGCATTCCCAAGACCAAGTAGGGCATGGTCGAGGTACGAGACCTGCCACGAAGGCGCGCGTCGCCCAGCAGTTACGGTAGGTCTCGTCCCTCGACGCTGCCCTACAGGATGCTCAGGCGGGCTCCGCAAGCCGAACGCTGTTGTGCAACCCACTTCGGGGTTGGTGCGGAAGGGGGCTTGTGACCCAGGGTGGCACTAAAGCGGCTACGCCGCTTCGTTTACCCTGGGCTTTGTTGTTCAACGCCTTCGGCGTAAGTTCGAAAGGCGCACATCGTGCGAAGACCACGGCAGGTCTCGTGCCTCGACCATGCCCTACACCTGCCTATGCAGCCCTACCCATACCGGCGGCGTTATCTGTCATACTGACGGGTGCCGTGGTCCACGCTTGCGTGGCCATGAAGGTTCTTTGGGTAGGCCGAGTGCGAGGGTGTCAACGTCGTCGCGCGGCCGCGCGACAAACCGTCCCGAAGGGCCGGAGGACGATTAGCGGAATCGCGCGAAAACCGAGTGCAGGCAGGATGCCTACGCTACCCGAAGACCACGGCAGGTCTCGTGCCTCGACCATGCCCTACACCCGCTACGCTACGCGAAAACCAACGGCAGGTCTCGTCCCTCGACCATGACCTACACCCGCCGACGCTTCTCTGCGAGGGCGTTTGCGTAATCAGAAGACGCGCGTCGCGCAGCAGTTACGGCAGGTCTCGCGCCTCGACGCTGCCCTACACCCGCCTGTGCAGCCCTACCCATACCGGCGGCGTTCGGTTACTATCGATGAGCGCCGATCCCTTACCAGATTCTGATTGTCCCGTTGTGGGTCTCGACCGTCAGGAGCCCGGTTCCGGCACCGAGGGTACCGACCAGCATCCGGCGTGACGCCGACTTGTCGGTCAGCGGCAGTTGGCACGTAATTCGGCCGTTCGCGGTATTCGCGCGCAGCCGGGTCGACGCGTCGTCGCCGACAATAAGGTGAACCGCTCCATTGCGGGTGTCGATCGCCCCGTGCGGTGCCAGACAGTCACGGAGATCGGCCTGCACCGACCCGTTGTGTGTCACTAACTTGACATCTTGACCACTGAAAGTCGCCTCGATTTCGCCGTTGTGAGTCTCGGCGTGCAGGCGATCGCCTTTGGTCTCCAGGATGAGGCGCCCGTTGTGGCTAGTCGCCGTAACGGCGGCCGCCATCCCCCTCGCGTCGATATACCCGTTGTGCGTAGTGAGATCCAACCGAACATCCTCTGCCACCGTAATCTCGAAACTGACCTTCGCGCTCCAAGTACGCGCTCTGGGACGCGCCCACCGCCAGCCGACCCGGTAGCTTCCTCCTTTGGCCGGCTCGACGAACGTCTCTATTGCGGCCATGGCCGCTTCGGCGTCCTGGTGGGTGCATCCCCCCGCCTTCTTGATCACCCTGACCGTTCCCACCTCCCCGACCGGCGCGCCGGTACATGTTATGGAACCGTTGTGGGTACGCACTTCAAGGGCGGTGACCTCCCCGAGTTCAACTGCTTCCCGAGCCTCATCGGTTACCGTTCGCGCAACGTCCAGCGATCTGGTTTCGGTCTGCACGACCCACGCGGACGGCCCGCCCCTGCACCCGGCCAGGGCTAGCCCCATCAACAAGATCGCGATCCCGACGAATCTGAAACAAGTTGTCATTTTCCACTCCTTGACATCGTAACGGGCACCTACGGTCGCCCCCCGCGTCCCATATATCCCGAATTCGATCGAAAGAGGCAAGTATTTCGGCTTGGTCGAAAAGTGCCGGTTCACCTCCACAATTGCCGTCGGCGAAAGCTGCGCCTTACTCGGCATTTATTGCCTGTCCACGGACGTAGCTGACGGTCGATAGCACAAGGTCTTGTGGTCCACTCACCTCGCGGGGCTATATGTGCCGCCTCGGGGCGCGGGCGGCTCCGACGAAGAAACGTCCGAGAAATCACTTGACGTTGGGGGTTTGTTAGGTCATAATAAATACCGAACAAAGGATGCACGGGCGACCAAGGATGGTAGTGCTTCGGCTTATGACCAGAGAGAACACTCAACCTTCCGGCCGCAGTCGCGACTTGCGGCAGGCCGACGCGGATTTGCCTCTCTGCGTGTTTGGCCCGGGGGGTGATTACCGCACGGCCTGGATCCCGGAGACGTCCAAGGCCGACGGGTGTAATCGTCTGGTATTGCGGTCGGCGCCGATTCTGTCGCGGCCTGCTGCAGCGCCGCCGGCAATCGTGGCGTGGTGGGCCCGATTGGGCGACACTTTGTCGGCGGCGCGAAGTGAGGCGAGGCGACTGTTGTCTTTGCGTTCTCGCTTGCAGCGCGGTCTTCTACCATTGGTGGTAACTGGGCCCGGTGGCTTGCACCCCCATGCGGAGACGGACGATGGCTCGAAAGAAACGAACCGAGACGGACGAAGCCCACTGCCTTACCCCAAGGCGGATCGAGATCCTGACGTACATCCGGGACTACCGCCACAGCGAGGGCTGTTCCCCGACATTGCAGGAGATCGCCGATCATCTCGGAATCGGAAAAATCACCGTATTCGGGCATGTCGAGGCCTTGCAGGAAAAAAAGCTGCTCACCAGGCGGTCGAACAAGGCACGCTCTTTGGAGCTGACGTCCTCGGTCCGATTGCCGGATGACCGTCCGACGATTCTGCCGCTGGTCGGGCGAATTGCGGCCGGGGCTCCCATCGAAGCAATCGAAATGCCGGATACCGTCGACCTCGAGCAGGTGTTCAGCAGCCGGTACCCGGTCCGCGCTCTCACCGTTACCGGCGACAGCATGATCGACGAGCACATCAGCGACGGCGACTTGGTCGTTTACGAAGAGCGGTCCAATGCGCGCAACGGTGATACGGTGGTCGCCCTGGTCGACGGCGAGGAAGCCACTTTGAAGAAGTTCTATAAAGAGAAGAAGCGTATCCGCCTGCAGCCCGCCAACGCCGCATACAAACCGATCTACAGCCGCGACGTTCAGATTCAGGGGGTCGTCATCGGCGTGATTCGGCGCTATTAGCCGGCTTTCGCGTGGGACTTGTTTCTCGCCGACGGCCGGTCCCTCTTCGACCCACCAGGAAGGTCCGAGAACGCATCCTCGCACGGCGTTTTCGCCGGGTGCTTGCCGGGACCGTCTGCCCGCACTAGCTTGGGCGGCTCTTACTCTTCTTACTGAGAGGTTGCGCCGTTGGATCTGCTGGGTGTGAGAAACGTGCCCTTCATGGCTCGTCGGAACTACTACTGCGAGTTCCGGCAATTGATCCCATGGAGCGTTCTGGCCGGCCTGGTGGAGGGGCAGTTCGCCAGTGTGGTGGTCTCGAAGACCTTCAACGGCAGCGCGCTGCTGATTGCAGTCGCAAGTGCCACACCAATGGCAGCTTTCTTGTTCAGTCTGGTGTGGGGGATGTTGTGCGTGGGGCGTCCCAAGATCCGGTTGGCGATGATCTTCGGGGCTGGGGCGGCCCTTTGCGCGGGGACCACCGCCGCCATTCCCGCCATGCCGTACGGAGCAATCTGGTTCATCGCCCAGATGGCCGCCGCCCAGATTCTGCTGGCCGGGGTAGTCACCGTGCGCTCGGCGTTCTGGAAATCCAACTTCCCGCATTCGGCAAGGGGGCAGATCACGGCCCGTCTTCAGGTAGTGCGGTTCATCGTCAGCATTCTCGTTGTTCTGGTCGCGGCCGTCTTGTGCGACCGGGATCCGGCCTCGTACCGCTATCTGTTCCCCGGCGCTGCGTTGTGCGGCTTGTGGGGGGTGGGGATGCTCCGCCGAATCCACATTCGCGGCGAGCGTAGCGAGCTGCGGGGGCACATCCGGCGAAGCGGCGATGGGAGTTTCCAAAGGGAGATCGTCGAGCCGTTCAATATAACCACGCTGCTGTCGCCCGGGCACGTGCTCGGGCAGATGTATCGTGTATTGCGCCAGGATCGGCGTTTTCGGAACTACTGCGCCGCGCAGTTGTTGATCGGTATCGCCAACCTGATGACGATTTCGATCATCGTTCTGGTCGTCTCGCGAGATCTGCAGTTGGGATACCACTCCGAATTCTGGGTCACCCTGGTGCTGATCCAAGCTCTGCCGCGGCTGACGATGCTAGGTGGGCTACACCGCTGGGGGGTGCTCTTCGATCGCTTGGGTGTCGTTCGTTTCCGCGTGGTTAATGTCTGCTGTTGGATTATGTCCCTGCTGTTCGGTATGGTCGCCACGTTGATAACCGTTGCCAGCGATGAGTTTGGCGATACGCAGTTTCTTCTGGCGGTGTTCTTCTTCACCATGCGGGCGCTCGTCCAGGGGCTGGCCTTCAGCGGTGGAGCCCTGGCGTGGAACCTCGGCCATCTCCATTTTGCCCGCGCCCAGGAAGCCGAAATCTACATGGGGATCCACGTATCTCTCACGGGCATGCGCGGACTGATCGCCCCGCTGGCAGGCATGTGGCTCTGGCAGACGTTCCAGGCAATCGGCTGGCCGGTGTGGTTGGTGTGGGCTCTGGCAATCAGCCTGTCCTTGGCCAGTTTGGCAATCTTCGCATCGATGGCCCGCCAGGAGAGACGTTTCGGCAGCCCCCGGCAGTCCGACGGCGTCGCAGACTAATCTGCGATGCTCCAGCGATTTCCACTGTGATTGCGCGCGGTTCAAGCGGGCTTACGGCCGGCAACTTGGCCTTGCCGGACCCCGGAAGCATACACGGCAATCGGCGGATCATCCGCGTCGAAAACATGACCCCAATCGGCCTTACGCTTCCACGAAGAAACGGGCAATACCGCCAAGTCCGCGACCTTGCCAACGGTTATCGAACCGGCCGTCTCGGCGAAACCCAAAGCCCGCGCCCCACACAACGTACCCAGAGTAATAAGGTCTTCGGGCGAAAGATCCGGATATGCGCGGTGCAGAGAACGCAGCTCGTCCAGAATCGACAAGCTCGGGTTGGAGGCCAGGCTGTCCGTCCCGATACACACGTTCACCCCACGGCGCATCATCTCGCGAAAGCGGTGTGGATCGTGCATAAAAGCATCATGGGTGCGCGGGCAATAGGCAACACTCGCGCCCCGAGCGGCAATAAGTTCGATATCCGCGTCTGTCACATAGTTGGCATGCGCGATCACCGTCGCCGGGCCCAGGACGCCGGTCCGATCGGCGAGTTCGACCGGACCACAGCCGGATTGTGGAATCTGCTCGTCCCAGACGCCCAGCTCGCGCAGGTGATCCGCCAGCGGCCCGGTGGCGTATTGTGTAAACTCCGCCTCGTCGGCGCTTTCCGCTAGATGGATTGCCAAGGGCAACGCGCCCTCTGCTGCCCGCCGGGCACAGGCTCGCAACGCATCCGGCTCCACCGTGTACGGGGCATGGGGTGATATGCCGATCCGGACCCGCGAGTTTGGACGCAACGCGCGGCACACGGCATCCAGCCGCGTGGCCAGCAGATCACGGCGGTTGCCGATAGCCGCCACTTCTCCGAAAGACACACCGCGCAGCATGGAAGTGCCCAGGATCTCGCGCGTCCAATCCGGATGCCGCGTGATGTCACCGACAAGGGTCACCCCGGCCGACACCGACTGGTCGATCCCCGCCGCTACCGCCGCCTGCACCTGTCCTCGAAGCGGCTCCTCTCTGATGGAGCGCTCTGCGACCTGCCGCAGCCATGCCACGAAACCGTCACCGGGGGGCACTTGCCCGGCCGGCCCGCTTAGCTCCAGGTGAGTGTGGGCGTTAACCAACCCCGGGCAGATCACCGCGTCACCGAAATTCACCACCGCATCGCTCGCCAGATCGCGGGCGCGCCCCACTTGGGCAATCCGTCCATCACGGATTACGACCGCGCCGCCTTCAATCACCGGGGCGTCAACCGGCACCAGGAACCTGCTCTTGAGCATCATGGGCTTCGCCCGAACTCCCGCAAACGCAACGCGCTTCTTTCTAAATGACACATACACGACACTTCACCGGCATAACGCGTCACGCGCAAGCCGTCCCGCCCGCTGTGTCCGGCATCATCTTATGATAATCCGTGCGGAGTTGATACTGGTGCGCCGCAGCGAGCAAACGCCCTTCGGCAAAGGCGGGGCCGGCCAACTGCAGCCCGACGGGCATTCCGTCCGAATCAAACCCGCAGGGTACGCTCATCGCACAGAAGCCCCCGAGGTTGGCGGCAATCGTATGGACGTCCGTCACGTACATGTCCATCGGAACGCCCGTTTTTTCCCCCAGGCTAAACGCCGCCGTCGGTGACACCGGACCGGCAATCAAATCAACCTCCGAGAACGCCTGTTCATAATCCCGCTTGATCAGCGTTCGTACCTTGAGTGCTTTCGCATAGTAGGCGTCATAGTATCCGCTCGAGAGCACGAATGTGCCCAGCATTATCCGCCGCTTCGCCTCCGCCCCGAAGCCTTCACCCCGCGACCGGGCATAAAGATCAGCGACGTTCTCCGGTTGGTCCGTACGGTGCCCGTAATGCACGCCGTCAAACCGGGCTAGATTGCTGGAAGCTTCCGCCGAGGCGATTATGTAGTAGCACGCCACGGCATAGCGCGAGTGCGGTAGCCGAACCGGAACAACCTCCGCACCCGCACCACGCATTTCCTCGACCGCGGCCGCTACGCACTGGGCGACGGCATCGCTCGCCTCGGCAACGTCGTCGCCGCCCGCGCACACTCCAATCCGCAGCCCTTTCAACGGGCGGTCCAAACCGGCGACGTAGTCCGCTGCCAGTGAATCCACGCTCGTTGCGTCCCGTGAATCGTGGCCGGCAATAACTCCCAACAGCAGCGCCGCATCGCGCACATTCGTAGTGATCGGGCCGATCTGATCGAGACTGCTCGCAAACGCCACGAGTCCATAACGCGAGACCCGCCCATACGTAGGCTTGAGCCCCACGACCCCGCAATGAGCGCTAGGCTGCCGGATCGACCCGCCGGTATCGCTCCCCAGAGCCCCAGGCACTACGCGGGCCGCCACCGCTGCGGCTGACCCACCCGACGACCCGCCGGCCACGCGCTGCAGGTTCCAGGGGTTGCGTGTGGCACCGCGAAAACCGTGCTCGGTGCTGGACCCCATCGCGAACTCGTCGAGGTTGGTCTTTCCGACGATGATCGCCCCGGCCTGCTCCAGCCGCTCCACAACCGCGGCGTTGTAGGCCGAGCGATACCCCGCCAGCATCTTCGAGCCGCACGATGTGCTCCCGAAATCCGTGCAGATGTTATCCTTGACCGCCAGGGGCACGCCCGCCAAAGGTCCCACCTCCGCACCGCGCGCCCGGGCCTTGTCAATCTGACGGGCACGCGATAACGCTCGTTCGCCGGTGCAGTCCAGAAACGCCCCGAGCCGAGAATCCTGTTCTTCCAAACGGTCGAGAGAGCGACGGACAACTTCTTCCGCGGAGCAATCTCCCGCTCGAACCCGGGCCGCAATGTCGGTAATGGTCTCGGGGAGAGTCACGGCTTAAGTGTCGTCCTGTTCGAGAACCCGGGGCACCGAAAGAGCGTTCCTTGTCGATCCGGGGCGTTGCGTAGAGCATGTTCCGTTGAGAGCGACGGCACAACCTGGTCTTCGCGCAGGGCATCTGCGGAGATTGCCGGATGATCCAGGGGCAGAACGTCGGAGGTGTCCAACTCCTTGAGCCGCTCCATGTAGGCCAACACCTGGGCCAACTGGCCCGCATATTGTGACAACTCTGTGTCGCTAATGGCCAGCCGGGCGAGATGGGCAATGTGCCGAACGGTAGTTTCATCCAATGGGGACGCCATACCGGTAAACCCTCTGCGAAGCCCTCATAGTCCAGCGAGCCAATGAGATGGTTACCTCAAGCGTAGGTGCGGTCAAGCGCGGACCGGAGCAAGCGAGCGTTGCCCTGTGACTCCAAAACAGGCTCAGCCGGAAAGGTGGCAAGATAGCAGCCGCCGGCAAGGGTGTCGCCGCCCGTGAATGGTGAAGCGCAACAGTCCAGTCAACGCTAAGCCGGGTTATTCGCGACGTTTGCACGAATGCGCACAACTTACTGTAACGGCGCCCCGTGGTTGACGTCATGGAAACACAGCGAGCTTCCACGCCAGGGACAAGCCCTGGCGCTACATTGACTCACGGCCTGGTCTTCGCTTGGATTAATAGTCCGGGCTCAATAGCCCCCATCGAACGGGGTGGGAAATCGAGAACGCGGACGCCTCCTCCCAACCTCGACGATTCGGAAGCGGCGCCGCCTGGTACGTCGTAGTTCGCCTCAGCGTGCGACTCGCTAGACGGTCATATCGAGCTCGCCGCCCGTGCCGGATGGGGTGTTACCTCCGGTATCGAACGCCCCGGCTCCCGTACCGGCCACAATCGACGTTGTTGTCTGCTGGATCGAGATAGTCGTCGAGGAGCTGAAGATGCCGATATACTGCGACCGATCTCCCGCCCCGCCGGCAAGCTGGTTCATGGTCTGCTCCCCGGAGTCCTGTTGGCTGTCCAACAGGGCCATGAGGATCATCGCCGCGATCAGAAACTGCAGCAGCTTATCGGCCTCGCTGTTGCCGCCGATTGACTGCATGAACTGCTGCACCGTTGAAGAAAGCTGCGAAATGGTCTGCGAGCTTTCAATCGACGTTGCCGTCGTCGTAAGCGACGCGGAACCGGCGGTTGCCGCCCCTGCGGTGGACTGTGCGATGTTAGCGTTCGGCTGGACGCTCGCCGCCTGGCTCGTGTAGCCGGCACTAATCGGTGAAATCGGATCCATGGTTCTATCCCCTCACAACTCCCGGTCGCGCTCTCCGCGCGGATCACCTCCCTCGTCCTTCTACAAACCTATGTCCGTTCATCTCGATTAACGCGAGCCCGGCATAACTTATTTCTGGCAAAGAGGTTACGCCTATCGGCCCCGCCAGCTCGCCGTGACGGTTATGCGGCTTGTCTTGCCAGGGCAACGTTGCGGGCCGGGCAATGATGCATCAGAACAACAACGCCGAGCTGCCCGCGGCGAGGGTATTTCACAAGGCAAAACGTCGGGCTCTGCCCGACAACTCTCTCGAGGGGTTCATGTGACCGCACGTCGATATAGGCCGTTGTGCTCCAAGGGCCTGATTTGCTAGGATGGCGATGCGGTGCCTGGCCCAGCTCCGATAACCTGTTGGCTCTGAGGCTGAAAATGGGCGACGGGCACGCGAGAACCGATATATAGCTGGTGTGACGCATTCGGCCACTAGTGAGTATTACAGCTTTGCGTTCTTCGACGAATGTCTCCTCAGCCGCCGCCCAGGCGTGCGCAAAGATCAACCTGACTCTGCGCGTTTTGGGGAAACGCGCGGATGGCTTCCATGAGCTTGAGTCTCTGGTGGTCGGTGCAGATCTGTGCGACCGGGTGGAATGCACTATCGATAGCGAACCCGGGATATCCCTGGCCTGCAACGACCCCGCCCTGGCGCAGCCGGACAATCTCGTCTGCCGTGCGGCCGCTCACTTGGCCAAGCGGCGCGGGCTGGATCCCGCCCTGCGGATCAAGCTCGATAAGAAGATTCCAGTTGGTGCGGGCTTAGGGGGCGGGAGCAGCGACGCGGCGGCCACGCTCCGCATCTGCAATCAGCTTTGGATGACGGGACTCGACGATACCGAGCTGGCGTCTCTCGGCGCGGATCTGGGCTCGGACATACCGCTCTTTTTCGGCCTGCCGAGCGTGCTGATGACCGGTCGCGGTGAGCGGGTAACGCCTATGCTGCTTTGCTGGAGCGGTTGGGCTCTGTTGGCTTTTGCCGGTCCTCTCGTGCCAACCGCCAGCGTTTACAGAGCTTGGCGCCCTTCGGACGTTGCGCCTCACTCCGACGATCAGGTCGAACGGCTCGCCGAGGCTTCAAGCGCCCAAGAGCTAAGCGCGATGTTAATCAACGATTTGGAGGCGGCCGTGTTTCGCGTTTCCCCAACGGTCGCCCACGTGTACGATGAACTCAACCGATTGGGCATCGGTCCGATGCGAATCAGCGGCGCCGGATCGGCGCTGTACCGCCTGTTTGACGAAAGAGCCGAGGCTTGTGAAGCCGCGTCGAGGATAGAGGCGGAGGACCCGAGAGTGGAGACAACAGTGGTGGCCGTGCCCGTCGGAAAACACAACATGGTGAGCAAGGAGAACTAAATTGGATATCACCGACGTACGCATTAAGCTCGTCAACGACAACACCGACCGACTCAAGGCGTTTTGCAGTATTACGCTCGACGACGAGTTCGTGATTCGAGACATCAAGCTGGTGGAGGGCACCAACGGGTTGTTCGTGGCGATGCCGTCGCGGAAGTTGTCCTCGTCCTGCCCCGAGTGCCGCCATAAGAATCCCTTGCAGGCCCATTACTGCAACGACTGCGGAGCGGAGTTGCCCAAGCAGCGCATGCCTACCGACGACCTGGGCCGGATGAAGCTCTATCGCGATATTGCTCATCCGATTACTCCGGATTTTCGGCAGACGCTTCAGGACCGAATCGCCCAGGCCTACGAACTGGAATGCGAGGAAGTGGATGAGGACGCCCTCGAAGAGTGCGGATTCTCCGCGGAAGATTCGGCAGAGGACGCAACGGAGGAGGAGACTGACGTCCGTTCCGACGCCATTGACGAGGACGAGACCGACGAACCGAGCGAATACAGTTCGCTCATTGCTAACCTGAACCCGGGAGAGCGTTCCCGCCAAAGGGGTCGGACCGAAACCCGCGGTGGCGACCATCGCCAAAGGCAAGGCTCAGCCCAGGATGCCAAAGGTCGCGGACGGCGCCGGAAGCGTCCGTCTCAGAGGTCCTCGGGCGACCGAACGGAACAGGTGCAAGGCCCCAAGACGGCGACGACGGAGAAGGTCGTCGGACGTCGTGACGCGAAATCCGGTAAACCGGCGTTTTCGCAGAAGACCGGCCCGAAGGACGAGGAGGTCCTACCGGTCGGAGCCGGTAGCGTTAGTAACAAATTGTCGTCACAGAAGCCGACTGAGCAGCACCGGCCGGTGGAGACAACCCAGGAAGACCCCGACGCATTCGGTGCCGGGATTCTGTAGATAGCATCCGACTTGTTTATCCACCCCGGCGTATGGGGAAAAGAGACTGCAAACAAGGGGCCGGGAGGCAGAGAACTGCGGAACCGGACCCCGCTTTTTGAGAAACTGACACGGAGCCATTGAATGTCCAGCACAGCGGAAACCATGGAGAAGATCGTCGCACTTTGTCGCCGTCGCGGGTTCATCTTCGGCAGTAGCGAGATCTACGGGGGCATCGGCGGCTTCTGGGATTACGGCCCGTTAGGGACGGAGCTCAAGCGCAACATCAAAGAGGCCTGGTGGAATGACATGGTCCGCAACCCGCCGCCCGGTCCGAACGGAACGACGTTCCAGATGGTCGGGGTGGATTGCTCGATCATTATGAACCCCAAGGTCTGGGAAGCCTCCGGGCATGTGGGCGGGTTCAGCGATCCGATGGTGGACTGCACTGAGTGCAAGAAGCGCTTCCGGGCGGATAAGGCGTGGGTGGTTAACCTCTTCAAGGGCGATGCGGAAACGCCAGTCCTGACGGTCGGTGTGGAAGCGGATACCGACGAGGAGGCGGCCTCTTTGGCGATTGGCGGTTTGAGCTCGAAGCAGAAGAAAGCCGTCGGTGTTGGAGCGCAGGAGGTTCGCACGGCTGCTACAGTCGTGGGCGAGCTGCCGGAATCCGCTGAACGAAAATGCCCCGCGTGCCAGGCAAACGCCCTGACCGAGCCTCGTGAATTCAACCTGATGTTCCAGACGTACGTCGGAGCTCTGCAGGACGCGACCAGTATTGCGTACCTTAGGCCGGAGACGGCGCAGGGGATCTTCGCCAACTTCAAGAATGTGATCGATACGTCGCGGGTCAAACTGCCCCTGGGTATCGCTCAGATGGGCAAGAGCTTCCGCAACGAAATCAACCCGCGTAACTACACGTTCCGTTCGCGCGAGTTCGAGCAATACGAAATAGAGTTCTTCTGCCACCCGTCGGAGGCGGGGATGTGGTACGAGTTCTGGCGCGACACGCGCCATCAGTGGTACACGGGGCTGGGCCTTAAGAGCGAGAAGCTCCGTCTGCGCGAGCACGTGGGGAACGAGCTGGCCCACTATGCCGAGGCGTGCGCCGACGTCGAATTCGACTTCCCCTTCGGGCTCAGTGAGTTGGAGGGCATCGCCAACCGCACGGACTACGATCTGAAGGCCCACATCGATAAGAGTGGCAAGGACTTGTCATATTTCGACGCCGAGCGTAAGGAGCGGTTCGTCCCGTACGTCATCGAGCCGTCCGGCGGTATCGATCGGAGCGTGCTGGCGTTTATTACCGAGGCATATACCGTTGACGAGAACCGGGCCAGCCCTGAGTTTATGAAGTTCCACCCGCGGCTCGCCCCGATCAAGGCGGCCGTGTTCCCCCTCGTGGCCAAGGACGGCATGCCGGACATCGCCGAGCCCATTTTCCGCGAGCTGAAGAAACAGTACCCGTGTCAATACGATTCCAAGCAGTCGATTGGGAAGCGTTACGCCCGCATGGACGAGGCCGGCACCCCGTACTGCTTCACGATCGACGGACAAAGCAAGGAGGACGGCACGGTCACCGTGCGCAGCCGCGACGACGCGAGCCAGGACCGCATCGACAAGTCGCGCTGCCTCGAGTATCTGCGCGACAAGCTGGCCCAGTAAGCGTCGGCTGGGTGCCCCATGGCTTTAGTCGGGTGGCCCATGGCTTTAGCCGTGGGGGAAGATCTTCGATGTTCGGATAATCGGGTGGCGCCAGCCGTTGGGGAAGGCCGCCCATTCTTTGCTGGAGGCCAGGATGTCTATTCAGAGCGGGCGACTGTTCCGGCGATTCGTCCGGAATGCTCCGCCAGGGCGCTCGAGAACCAGCCTCGCATGGAAGAAGGGACGAGCTTGCGGGCCGTGTCGAGTGCCTCGGCAGCGGCAGTAGCGTCTCCGGCCTCATACTGTAAGCGCGACATCAACGTGTAGAGAATAGCATTGGAGTCCGGATGTTGCTTGGGCAAAGCGATCAGGTCGCGACAAGCTGTTAGCATCCGCTCATTGGCAGTACCGGCCGAATCCGGTCGGCTCAGAACATCCAAGCCGCGGAACTTCAGTAGTGACATTCCCGGCGGAGCGTGCTGCAAGCCCTGGTCGAGGAACTCGGGCTTACGCTCCGAGCGCTCGTAGGCAACCCGGTCCGACTCGGGATGGCGGTACGGAACCACGAGAAAGCAACGCCCGGTCTGGCCAACGAGACGTTGCCAATGGGCTTTATCAATTGCCAGAGACCAGGCCGGCTCGGCCAACGGGCGATTCTGATCGGCCGGCCAATCGTACTTGCCCCAAAACGTCGGCTGCGATCCTCCGAACGGCTCATCTCGGAATACAATAACAACGTCCTCCTCGCGGGCCTGCCCCGCCAGGTACTCCGCGCAACCGCGCCAATCAGGACGCGTATACCGCCCCATCAGCCGGACGGTTCCCATTGCAGGGGTCGCCAGTAACGCGATCGTTCCGATTGTCGCCAGCCCACGGACTGCGAAAACCGGCCGCCGAACATGCCAGGTCGCACGAAGAGCGGCCACCAGGGCCACGGCCGCAAAGAACGCCACCACCGGCACCAGAAACAACGCATAACGACCGCGGATCGGTTCGTGCGGGGCGAAGACCGTAAACACCGACAGGTACACCGGCGCGAGGATCACCATAACCGTGCAAACGAGCGCGTTGGCAAACGGAAGCACTCGGCGACGCCGCCAACAGACAACGACACCGATTACAGCCAGTACTAGGAATGCCGGATGGTAGTCACCGAACATCACGAGAGTCGCCTGCCGCCAAACGCTTAGGTGCTCGACGATTCTGTTGAAGAACGGCTCCGCCAAACGGGCGGACGGTCCGGTTCCCGCGCGAGACAGGCTGACAATCGAAACCGCCCGAGGGGCGAAGTGGATGTAGGCCAGTACCATGGGGATCGTAGCCAACCCGATAAGGAGCGTAACCCACCACGCGCGCCGCAACGTCCCCGATCGCGCTGCCACCGGTGTCGGTGCGCTCAACCGCAACGCGATCAGCGCGGAGGTGAGGACGATTCCGCAGGAAAGCAGTACCACCATCGGGCCCACGCTTCGCGTCAGAGTCATCACATAGGCGGCCGCTGCGAAGACGATCACCCGGCGTCGATCCGCCCGCTCCAGTACGCAAGCCAGTGCCCAGAGCGTGACCAAAAGTGCGGCAATGAAGATGGTATAGGGTCGAGCGTCCTGGCTGGCCCGCCAATGCATTGGCGAGAAAGTCAAGATCGTGGCCGCAATCAGGCCCTCACGCCAGGACGCCAACCGTCGCCCCAGCAGGAAACAGGCCGCGACCCCGGTGACGCCGAAGAAAGCCGCGGGCGTCCGGCGGAGGTAGTCGGAGGCTTCGATCTTACTGACGGCCCACCCCAGGACGTAGTCCAGCGGCGGCTGCCATTGGGACAACGCGGTCCGCGCCACATAGTGCGGCGGCAGCGCGTACGATCGGGTCTGAAGGTACTCATCCTCCCAGCGGCCCTCGCGTCCCAAGCCCCAAAACCGCAGGACGGCCGCGATCACCAGAATAGCCAGCAATGCGGCAGGTACGAACCACCTGCGGCCACGGCAGCAAGACCGGTTGAGTGGAGGCGCAGCTTCGCCCGCCGCGCACTTAGGCGATTCAGCGTGCGGATCCGCTGAGGAGGGCTTCGTCTTGGATGTTGACGGTCTTGCCGGTGACACGTTGAACCTCAATCGTCCCGGGCACGCTCTGTGAACTACTGGCTACTGCGTTCAACAAGCTCTGAAACGCCGCCCGGTCCTCAACCAACGGCTGCCTCCAGGCAGTCGCGTAGTTGCGGGAACACGGCACATGGTCCTCGCGGGGAGTGGTCCGCGGTGATGCCACCTCGGCGCCAGCCCTTCGAGAAACCTCGTACGTGTGGGTAATATCGGGCGTTCGGCGTGCCGATTTGAGACCGCAACCGGGAGAACCCGGGCTCGGCAGCGCGACGAACCCGGTGCGCGACCGATATTAACGTGTTGCAGGCCTGCTAGCTCCAGCTTGCGCGGCCAACGTCCGAAAAACAGAAAGCAGGGCGTCTGCGCGGTCGAAGCGCTTACGCCCGAGGTGCGAAGCGAGATACGCATGGACATTGGACAACCACAGCCCGAACCGCGAAGCGGCGCTCGAATCGCGCCGATTCTGTGGGGCGTCGCGGGGCTGGCGTTGTTCGTCCATGTGCTGGCCTTCAGCGCCTCGCAGCTCTGGCTCTACCCCGATTCGAGGTGGTACATCGAACTGGCGGTCGGCATCGCGGAGCGGCTGGACCTGGCCGACGAACGCTTCCTCATTCGGACCCCGGGTTATCCGCTGATGCTGGCCTCCATATTCTCAATCTTCGGGCGAACCAGCCCGACGGCCATTCTGGTAATCCAACATGCCATGGTTGTGGCAATCGCCGTGGTGGCGACTCTGACGGGCTGGTATTTGACCTCATCCCGCAGCATTGCCTTGTTGGCCGGCATCCTGACGGCGTGCAGCTTGCCGCTGATCGGCTTTGCGAACGTCGTGATGACCGAAGTACCGTACACGCTGGCGTTGGTGGTCTCGGTGTGCTTTCTGGTGAAATACCACCGCTTCGGGGGAACGTGGTCGCTGGGCCTCGCATCGCTGGTGGGCGGATTGGCATGCCTGTTCAGACCGGTCGGGATGATCATCATTGCGTTCTGCGCGATGGCCGCCCTTCACCGGCTGTGGGTCGAGTACCGTACGGCCGAACGTCGTAACCTGAAGATGCGCCAAGTTGCGGCGGTCCTGAGCTCGGCGATTGCCCCGGCGATGTTGATCTCGTTGCCGTTCGTGATTCACAATGCGGTCAACGGAAGTGGTCAACAGGCCGGATGTACGATGGGAATCTCCCTTTTTCATCGTGTTGCTCATGTAGAACGTCGCGACTCAGAAGATAGCGCAACATGGTCGGAGATCCGCAACGTCGTCGAGGAGGCTAAACAAGCAGGCCATCTGGGCGCTTCGGGCTCAGCTCGTCGTTGGTGGGACGTCTGGTGCGCTTACCGAAACGTCCGCGGAGAGTCACTGGCCGAGACCAGCACCGCGGTCACCCGAGCGGCTCTCGACCTCGCCGCCGAAGACTGGTCGCAGTTCGCACAAGATACGATCACTTATGCGGGGCGGACTCTCTTGATGCCGGACCCGACCTATCGGTACCAGCCCAGGCCGGATTCCGTTCGCGCCGGTGTAGCTGCAGCGGACGATGCGATTCTCGACATCTCCATGTTCGAACCGAATGTACGCAGATACATGGCCTCGGAGATTCTGGAGAAGTACCTGCCGCTGCACTACGACGTCGCGGCGACCACGCCGTTGTGGACGACTATAGCCGTCTGGGCGTATGACCATATCGAAGCAGGTCCGCCCATCATAGGAATGGGCGACTCTCCGTATGAAGAATTTGCTTTCCTTTGTGCGGCGGGGGCCTTGCTCGCGTTGGGTCTTCGCGAACGGTGGACCTGGCTCTTGGTTAGCGGAATAGCCTTCGGGCAGGTGATAGCGTCGGCGCTTCTTGCCGGAACCGTTCCGCGTTACGCCATTCCGGTGCAGCCATTGTTGAACCTCTGCGCCGCGTTGTTGATCGTCGCTGTCTGCCGAACTCTGCTGCGGGGTGTACGCGCCGTAGTCCGACGCAAAGGGATGCCGCAAGTGCGGGGTGTCAAACGACGACAGGATCTTTGCGCGCCGTTTGCGTCCGAGATTCGGATCAAGCGTTCGCTCACGACCGGATGACCCTCAGAACGGCGTTCGCTCGAAACCGAATTGCGAGGTAGTCTGACCGTTTTGCCGACAGGAAGCGTTTACATGCCATCGCCGTCCGTCACGGTTATTATTCCGACCCACAACGCGGCGACCACCGTTGCCGCTTGTATCCGTTCGGCGCTATCCGCCGAATATGACGGGCCGCGCGAGATTATCGTGGTGGACGACGCCTCTACGGACTCTACTTGTGCCATCGTCGAGTCTCTGGATTGCCGTCTTATTCGTAAAGAACAGAACCACGGTCCGGCCGTCGCACGTAACGCTGGAGCGAAAGCGGCGAGCGGCGAAGTGTTGATCTTCATCGACTCCGATACCGAGATGCGCCCTGACGCCATTCACGAGGCGGTCGAGGCGTTGTACGAAGACGGGGTCCACGCGGTAACCGGCATGTATGAGCCGGAGCCGCTAAACTCCGGGTTCTTCCCCGCATATTACTCGTATCTTAAGTACCACGCCTTCACGGCCAACCCCGTTCGCCGTATCCAGGCGTTTGGTGCCCAATGCGCAGCGATTCGCAAGAGCACGTTCGAGCAAGTCGGTGGGTTCCGGCCGTTCCCCTGGGGGGTGGACATCGAAAATGACGAATTGGGCTTTCGGATCAACCGCCACGGCCCGGTCGTTCTGGCACGCAAGTTCAGGGTGGGCCACAACTTCCCCGAGTTCCGCAAGCTGCTCCGCGTTTTCACCGGTCGCGTCTACTGGTACATACTGTTCATTCATCAGTGCCGTAAGGCGGAAACGGTCTTGATGACCCGGGGACTGGGGACGGCTACGGCGGCGTTTCCGGCCGCGGGGTTGGCACTGCTATTGATGTTAGTGCTACCCGCTGATCCGGCGCGCGCGCTTCTGATGGCCTTAGCCGGGCTGGGGTTGGCTGTTTTCGCTTGGGGATACTGGGGTCTCTGGCGACTGTGTCGGAAGCGGCGTGGGTGGGGTTTCGCATTGGCTGCGGCCGGGGCGAGCGCCTTTTTCTCCGTAGTAATATCGGCTTCCGCCGCGTGGGCTCATCTGACGATTGCGTGGTCTCGATTGCGGCGAGACAAAGCACCGTTAGTCCAACCGGCGATGGAGCAGGCATGATGCCGGCAACGCTAAGACGACAGGCTCGAACTCTGTGGACGCTGTACACGTCTCGAACGCCGGTCTACGTGATTCTATATCTTACGTCGCGATGCAACTTCCGTTGCCCGATGTGTTTCTATCTGGACGAAATCGCCGATCCCGAGAAGGAGGAGATGGCGCTTCCGGAAATGGAGAAAATGTCCCGGAGTCTGGGACGTCTCATCCAGCTCTCGCTGACCGGGGGTGAACCTTTTCTTCGAACCGACATTCCCGAGATTGTCGATATCTTTGCCCGCAACAACCGGGTCCAATACGTAACGATCCCAACCAACGGTTCCCTCACGGAACGAATCGCCGCTACGGTAGAGCGCGTGACCCGCGACCATCCCGAGATCAGCTTCCGAATCGCTCTGTCCTTAGACGGTTTTCCGGAAGACCACGACAAGATCCGCGGCGGAAACAGCTTCGAGAAGATCGAGGCAACTCTGACAGTTCTGGAGGGAATCCGCAGCCGAGTGGATAACCTCGTCATCGACGTCAACACGTGCTATTCCTCGCTGAACGACGGCAACGTCGATGGGCTGGTCGATTTCGTAGCCGATCGCTTCAACGTAGACAATCACACGGTTACGTATGTCCGGGGAAACGCCTCTGACACAACCAAGGACGTTACGGTTAGCGGGTATATGCGGTTGGTGGACGACATTCGGCGCCGGCGGGCGCCTCGTGAATCGCGCCCGTTCTCCAGTCTGCTCCGCGCGGTAATGGATTATCAACGAGATATCATCCAGCGGACTCTCGCCACCGACCGGATGCAGGTGCCGTGCGTCGCCGGGCGAAAGATGCTCGTCGTAACGGAGAAGGCCGAGGTACTGCCGTGCGAGATTCTCAACCGGTCCCTGGGTAATCTCAAAGAGTGCGACCATCACGTGCCGACCCTGCTGCGCACCGCGCGCTCCCGAAAGACCGTCGACTGGATTCGCCGGACGAAGTGTCATTGCACGTTCGAATGCGCCTTGGCCACCAGTATTATCTACCATTGGCCCAGCTACCCGCGACTTTTCTGGCGTGCGTTCAAGGAATGGTGGCGGTCGCGCCGCGGCTTGTCCGCAGCGGCAAAAGCCGGACAGCACGAGCCGGCTTGTTCGCCTTCCGCAATCAACCCGGTGGAGGCCTCGGCATGAACATCCTCTATGTCATCCGAGACATGTCATTCATCGAGCCCCTCGGAGTGATGTCGTTATCCGCGATCTCCCGCGCCGACGGCCACAAGAGTGCTCTGGGAATCATCAACGAGCAAGACGTAATCGCCAAGATCGAACGATCGAGACCGGATCTCGTCTGCCTCAGTGTGATGTCCGTGGACGCCAAGGTCTTTGGGAAACTCGCCGGCGAACTCCGGGCGAGGTTTCCCGATATCCGTATTGTGGCCGGCGGACCCCACGCGACTTTTGAGCGCGAGGCCATGAGAACCTGGCCGGTCGACGCGGTAGTGCAGGGGGAGGCCGATTGGGCCTTTCGCGACCTGATCCGCGCAATCGATGCCGACGAGCCGTTCGATCACCTCGACAACATCAGCACGATCGATACGGCCAATTCTATGCGGCGGTTGATTGAACCTCTGGATGACTTGCCGCACCCCGATCGAGCGTTGGCGTATCTGCCCGGGGGGCATTTAGCCGACTTGAACGTGAAATCGTTCATGGCCAGCCGAGGGTGCGCGTTTCGGTGTGCCTATTGCTTCAACAGCAAGTACAACGAACTGTACCACGGGAACGGTACGACCGTGCGGCGTTTCAGTGTGGACTACGTTATCGAGGAAATCGAGCAAGTTCGCGCCGACTACCGGCTGACGTTTGTGCGGTTCGGCGATGACATGTTCGCGTATCGCGCCGACGACTGGCTGTTGGAGTTTGCGGAGAAGTACCCGCGCCGAATCGGGCTGCCGTTCTATTGCCTGATCCGGCCGGACGTGCTTAAACCGGAACTGGTCGCGGTCTTGCGTCGAGCTGGGTGCCATTCGCTGGCACTGTCCATAGAGGCCGGCAACCCGCAATTGCGCCGGGAGGTCCTCCAACGACGAATGAGCGACGAAGCCATCACGGAGGCCTTCGAGAACATCCACCGAGCCGGCATCCACGTTTACGCCAACGCCATGTTCGGTTTGCCGGGAGGTACGATTGACGACGACATCCGGACCGTAGAGCTGGCCGCCCGCTACCGGCCCGCGTACCCGAGTTTCACCGTGCTGACTCCTTTTCGCGGTACTCTGCTTGGCGAACAGTGCGCCGAGCGCGGACTGATCGACGGCGAGTATCCCGAACGTACCACGGACCGATCGATCCTCAACTGTTTTAGCGAGAAGGAAAAAGACGTTCAGGTCAACCTGGTTCACCTCGGCATCTTCGCAGTACGATTCCCCATTCTTCGAAATCTGATCCTGAAACGCCTGATCTTCTGGAAACCGAACCAGGTCTTCTTCGCAGCGTGGTATCTGATGAAGAACTACGTATCGGCCAAGTACATCTGGCCGATACGCGCCGGCGTGTTCGCCAAGGCGCGTTTGGCTTTGCGGGCTCTAGCGTTTGAATTCTCCGGTCGAATCAGCTTTAGGGCTCTGCTATCCGGAAGACGGCGAAGCGTAACCGCCAAGACCTAGCTCGGGTTATTCGCGACGTCCGCCCAAATGCGCGTAACTTACCATAGCGTCCCCACCCATAGGTGCCGTAATGCTGGCGCAGACAAGTAGGTCCGGCTCAGCCCGATGGTACTCACCTTGGCAGACGAGAAGAGCGCGTCCTCTCTGATATGCGGACTGCGTGCCGTCTGAGTACGCCAACGGCGTTTCGTCCTCCAGCCCAGGGTTGCCACGCAGCGGCTACCCAGGGATCATGGTTAGATCGCAGATCAACGGGGTTGCGGCGTGCTGGCGAGACCTCCGAAGCCGATTGCCGTCCGCGGTCTGTAGCCTTCGGGCAATTCCTAAAAAACGTCCGCCGGCCCTTCGGGCGGAACGGGGGCGCGTGGGGAGCGAATCGCACCCACGGCTCCGCTTCGCCCCACCCGTGGCCTCGTCCCTTCGGGTGGATTACCGCACGACCGCCGGACAAGGCTAGTGCCATCGGGCAGAGCCCGGCCTACCGTACTTTGCCTACGCGCTCCGGCGGGATCGAACCGGACGCGGGCAAGCCGCGGACCATACCTGCGGGAAAATACGAATGCCCGGCGCATGACAAGGGCCGGCCCTTCCCGGCCGGCCCTATCCACTTACTTCCCGTCGTCTTTCCCCGCCCAACTGATAGGCGCACCTTTTGTGCGCGGTACTTCGTCTTACGCCGCAGCCTGCTGCTTCGGCAGGTTCTGCTTGGCCAGCTCGACCACCACGTCAAAGTCCGCCGGAGCCGAGATCGCCATCTCGCTCAGCACCTTGCGGTTGAGCTCCACGTTGGCGGCATTCAACCCGAAGATGAACCGGCTGTAGCTGATTCCGCGAGCCCGGCACGCGGCCGTCAGACGCGTAACCCACAGCGCCCGGAAATCGCGTTTACGCCTGCGCCGATCACGAAAAGCCATTGAAGCCGCCCGGACGACCTCTTCCTTCATCAGCCGCCAACGTCTTCCCGGCGCGCCCCGATAGCCCTTCACCAGCTTGCGAACACGCTTCTTCTTACGGTTTCGAGCAGCGCCGTAGCTCACTCTTCCCATAGCTGTCGACTCCTCGAATCGAACCCGGCCGCGGATCGCCCGCCGCCCGAGCCCATGCTTGCCACTGCTCTAGCCTTCGCCAAGCAAGATCTTCATGTACTTCTGCACCGCGCCCTTCAGGATCGCCGGTCGGCGCATCGCCCGGCAATGATCACCGGTCTTCCAGCTCATTAGATGGCCGGAATTGGCCCGCTTATACCGCACTTTGCCCGTGGCGGTGACCTTCACGCGCTTCTTGAGGCCTTTGTGCGTCTTCATCTTCGGCATAACTAAACCGCCTTCCCTCACATCACGGAATCACAAGAGCCCTGCATTATATGGCCGGCTCGATCACATGCAACCGCACCGCTCGACGTTTTGCCCGTTCCTTCGCCCGAGCCCGCGCCCGACGAAGCGGGTTATTTATCGGACGTTACAACCGCCGGGTGCCATGGCCCACGCTTGCGTGGCCATGAGGCCCTGTAGGGTCGGCTTCGCACAAGCGCATCAACCTCATCACGCGGGGTGACGGGCGGCAGAGTGTAGGGCATGGTCGAGGTACGAGACCTGCCGCCGGGTGCCATGGCCCACGCTTGCGTGGCCATGAAGGTCCGCAGTCCCGTAGGGCATGGTCGAGGTACGAGACCTGCCGTGATTGTCGATGCGTGATCGCCGCGCTGATAGGGCACCGCAGGCAGGTGTAGGGCATGGTCGAGGTACGAGACCTGCCGTGGTCTTCGCGTCCCGCGCGACGTGCGCCATCGTGGCAGGTCTCGTTCCTCGACCGTGCCCTACAGGGGGTGACAACCGGGTGGCATGGGTCAACTTGTTGACCCGTGCAGCTTGGCGAGCCGCAGGCATCACGGGCAAGCTGGAACGGTCCATGACCCTAACGCGAGATTGAGTGACGACCGGTACTTCGCTGCGCAAATCGGCGACGCTTGCCCATGCCACCCAGGACGGCAGGTCTCGTGCCTCGACCGTGCCCTACGAGGTCTTCGCGCGATGTGCGTCATCGTTGCAGATCTCGTGGCTCGACTGTGCCGTGAGTCAAGCCCCTTGGGGCGACAGGTCCTGTAGCCCCACGGCGTAAGCCTGGGGAAACCGTGCGGTTACTTCGCGCCAAGCCCCTTGCGGACGGCAGAAGACATCGAGGTTTGGATCGGATGCCGATGATTCAACATCGCAAGGGAAGCACGTTGGTGAGCGCGCGGACCTCTTCGATCATCAAAGTGCCGCCCCTGGCGGGGCTGGGGTTGACGTGCGATTCGATCCCGCGGCTCACGCCGCGGGCTTGGCAGAGCTGTCGCCCTGACGGGCTAATCCTGCGAAACACCCGGGTGGCACATATTTGTACGACTCGAACTACTGCGGCCTTGATGGCAGGTCTCGTTCCTCGACCGTGCCCTACGTGGTCTTCGCGCGACGTGCGCCATTGCGGCAGGTCTCGTTCCTCGACCGTGCCCTACGTGGTCTTCGCACGATGCCTGATCATCGGCTCGCCCATGTCCGGCGGGAACGACCCTGAACGGGCCGCGGAGGTTCGCAGCATACGGCAAGGACAAAAGGACGCCCGGCCTGAATCGCTTGCGTATCGAAAGCCTGACGGTCCGCACAGCGAACCCTTGGCCAAATTCGGCGGGTCGCTTACGCTCGCCGTACCGATTGGGCCGGGTCGCTTACGCGCGCCGTACCGATAGGGCACCGCACGCGGGTGTAGGGCATGGTCGAGGTACGAGACCTGCCGCGATTGTCGACGCGTGATCGCCGCGCTGATAGGGCACCGCAGGCAGGTGTAGGGCAGCGTCGAGGTACGAGACCTGCCGCGATTGTCGATGCCTGATCATCGGCTCCCCCACGTCCGGCGGGAACGGCCTTGAACGGGCCGCGGAGGTTCGCAGCACACGGCAAAGACAAAAGGACGTGGGCCATTCGGTCGCGTATCGGTCATGGACGGGTCGCTTACGCTCGCCGTACCGATGGCCGGCGGGGCGCTAGTGCTGCCCGGCCCCCTGAGATACGCTACCCCGAGCGGGCACGCCGGCCGGGGATGCAAGGGCGACCAGGGAAGGGTCCAACATGGCAATCGGGCAGATCAAGACCGCCGCCAAACGCCGCGGATCGGGAGATACGTTGTTCTGGATCGTCCTTGTCCTGGTCCTTGCGGGCGCGGCGGCCGTCCGCTTCCCGGGGCTCAACGCTCGTGAACTCTGGTTCGACGAGAACTGCACCTTCTACATCGTCCACAATCTGTACGATTGGCCCGCCGACGGGCCGGATCAATGGCGCGAGGTCGCCCACCTCCCCTACTTCGCAGCCCTGCACGCCTGGACCCGCCTGGCCGGTGAGACCATCTGGGGGATGCGGAGCTTCTCGGCGCTGGTCGGCTGCATCGGTGTGGCTGCTCTGGGCCTGGTCGGGCGCCGGATTGCCGGAACGGGCGTGGGGCTTGCCGTCGCCGCCTTGGCTGCATGCAGTCCGATCCACGTCCACTACAGTCAAGAAGCCCGCGGGTACACGTTCTGGCTGCTGCTCGTGACGGTGGGCGTGTATCTCATCTGCCGGGCGGCTCAGACCATGCGGGCGCGCTGGTGGACAGCCTACGCCGGATGCGTTTGGGTTACGGTGCTCACGCACTACTTCGCAATCCTCTGGCCCATAGGAACGCTGGCGGGAGCATGGCTTGCCTGCGATCGCCGGCGGTTCCTGCGGCAGTGGGTCGTTACTCACGTCGTGCTGGGTATCGCCCTTGCCCCGGTGGTCTTGCTGTTGGTCTTACCCCTAGCCGACGGAGGCTCGAAGCCCTGGTTTCGTGAGGTTTGGGCCGGATACCCACCGGCGCTGGCCGTGTTGAAGTCCCTGTGGGCGATGCTGCCGTCGGGCGGCTATCCGGATTACCTGGGTGCCGTTGCCACAGGCGCCGACGCCGCCGCGGCCCGACTCGGCCCGGGCTGGAAGTTCGCCGCACTTTGGGGCTCGGTCATCGTTGTCGCCGCGATGGCTCTGATGGTGGCATCCACCCGCGACCGTCACAGCTCGAATACCGACGCGAGCGACTCCGACGCCTCTTTGAGTCGCCGCGGATTGCTCGCGGTTATGATTAGTCTGTCGGTTGTGTACTTGCTGGCGTCGCTGCTGCACTCATGTCTGTTTGAACCGACTTACGTGGTCGGGCGGTACGATCTGGCGGCGTGGCCGTCATTGGTCCTAGCCGTGGCTTTGCTGATCGAGGCAACTTCAGCGCGCATCGCCCGATCGCGTCTCGGACGCTGCTCGATCGGCGTTGCCTTTACCGCGTTGCTGGGCGGCTGTGGGGCGATCACGTTATACGGGGCGCAATTAGCCCCGGTCTCCAACCCCCTGACCGATCGAGCTCGACAGATTGCCGGGTTCGTGGCACCGAAGGATCTGGTAATCAGCCTGGGCAAATACAAACTCTTTGTGACGTACGAATGGCACCGTATCGGGTTCTCGGCGGAGGTGATTTCGTTCCCCACCTGCCACGACCGCCAGCTCTGCTGGGACGACGCCGACGCCGAGTTGGCCGACCCGGAGACGCTCCATCGAGATGCCGTCGCCGTGACCGCCCGGGTGGACGAGGCTTTGGCCGCCGGGCGGGACGTTTGGCTCCTCGCCCACGGCAAACCGGCCGGGGCCCGTTGGGAGGTCGATCGGCAGCTCTTCGCCCACTTCGCCAAGCAGGGACTCAGCGTGATCCCTCTCGACGACAAGCTGGGTTTGGCGGCGATCGTGCGCATCGTGGTCGCGCCAACCCGGGATCAAGATCAAACGGAGGTTTCGCCCACCGTTTCGAGGACCCGATGATCTGCCGGGCTTCGAGTTGCCAAACACTGGCCTGCCGGCGAGAAAACTGCGAAAATACCGTGCAGGGCTCGCTCTCGCGGCGATGTCCTCCTCAGGGATCCGGTATTTGAAAAAGGGGACTGGCTCCGAGTTGATTCCCACTTACGGTGTCAAGCGACGCCCTCGGCGAGGTGCCTGTACCCTTTGTCAACGGACTGTCAGGGATCCGGGGTCTGATGGACTTGGAGAGCCCGACGTGTGGCCGATTCTCAACGGGACGGTTGTTAATACGTTTACGGTGCTGATAGGCAGCCTGGTTGGCTTGGCAGTATCGGCCAAGCTTCCCGAGCGATACCGCCTGATCGTCCTCAACTCGTTGGGGTTGGTAACGATCGCCCTGGGCATCGATGCGGCCGTGCTGCGGTTCGCCGATACGGTCGAGATGTTCGCCCCTCTCGTCCCGGACGGGAAGACGTACGGAGCCCGAGTGGCGATGGTGATGATCGGCTCGCTGATCATCGGCGCGATCATCGGGACCGCCCTGCGGATCCATGAGGGAATCGAGTCACTGGGCGCGTGGATCCACGGGCGCTTCTCCGGACAGAACGGAGCGACGTTTGCCGAGGGCTTCCTCACGGCCAGTGTTATCTTCTGTGTAGGCCCCCTCACGCTGGTTGGTTGTCTTCAGAATGGCGCTTACGGCGACCCAAGTTACCTCTATATCAAGGCGCTGCTGGACGGCTTTTGCTCGATCGCTCTGGCTTCGGCGTTCGGGTGGGGAGTGTTCGCGAGCATTCTGACCGTATTCGGGTTTCAGGCGGCTTTGGCGATGCTCGCCTGGTGGGCGGCCGAGCCTCTGGATGATTTGTCTATCGGTCTGATGACTGCGGTCGGCGGCGTGGTACTGCTGGCCACCGCGCTGATGATTCTGGAGATCAAGAAGATTCCGGCCGCAAACCTGCTACCGGGAGTGTTTCTGCCGCCGCTGGTCGTGTGGATTGTTGAGCTGGTTTCTCCGGGGACCCTGTTGCCGGTTGGGTGACGGTTCCGGCAGCGCACCGAGGGACGATGAACGAGTCGCTTGACGGTAGTGAGTCAATCTCAAGCGCGCAGGATGAAGCGGACGGTCCCCCGGGGATGCCGCCCGAGACTCCTTGCCCTTACCTGCCGGATCGCAAGTTCCGGGGCGAGGCTTACACGGTCGAGGGGATAGACTCCGAGACCTACGAGCTGCTGATCGGACACGGGTTCAGGCGTTGCGGGCAATTCATCTACCGCCCGCGGTGCAACGGGTGCCGCGAGTGCCGGCAACTTCGCGTACCGGTGTGGCGCTTCCGCCCGACGCGCTCCATGCGGCGGATCCAACGCCGCAACGCCGACCTTCACGTCGAAATCGCCGAGGCCACGCCAACGCCCGATAAGTTCGAGATGTACCTGCGATACCTCAACGCCCGGCATGACGAGACTATGGCTCGGACGTACGAGTCCTTCGTCGACTTTCTCTATGGGTCTCCGATCGACACTCGCGAAATCCGGTATCATGTGGGCCGCCGGTTGGCCGGGGTAAGCATCGCGGACTGGTGCCCGGACGGACTAAGCAGCGTTTATATGTACTTCGAGCCCGACTTCAGCGACCGAAGCCTCGGTACGATGTCCGTTCTCTGGGAGATCGATTACTGTCGCCGCGAGGGGTTGTCGTACTACTACCTGGGTTTCTTCGTTCCAGGCGGAGCGGCAATGGAATACAAAGCGCGCTTTCGCCCGAACGAGGTTCTGGTTGGTAGCGAGCACTGGATGACTCTCCGGGAGTAGAATACCGAACGTGTCCGCCTCCGATCTTGCTGCTACTTCTGATCTCGCCGGCCGGTCCTTCGAGCGTATCCTCCTCGTCAAGCCCAGTTCGCTCGGCGATGTAGTACACGCCTTGCCGGTTCTTCACGGATTGCGAACGCGGTACCCCAGCGCGACGATCGATTGGCTGATCGCCGAGCCTTTCGCCCCGCTCATCGAAGAGCATCCGGAGCTCGATGGGGCCATCCGTTTCGACCGGCGCCGATATGGTCAAATGGCACAGAGCCCCCGGGCGCTGCGGGAGTTTGCGTCCTTCGTGCAGGGCCTTCGGGCGCGGCGTTACGATCTCGTGGTAGACCTGCAGGGGCTCTTCCGAACCGGCTTCCTGACCCGTGCGTCTGGTGCCGGCGTCCGAATCGGTTTTCGCCAAGCGCGGGAAGGTGCCTGGATCTTCTATACGCACTTCGTCCCGATCGACGATCCGAACATCCACGCCGTTGACCGGTACTACCTCACCGGCAAGTTGCTCGGTTTCGACCACGTCCCCCCGGAGTTCGGTCTGCCTTTGAAGGAGGCCACCCGAACCGAGACGACCGACCGTCTCAGGTCCTCTGGTGTGGCGGAGGGCGAGCGGATTGTCGCCGTCGTCCCCGGCACGAGGTGGCCGACAAAGATGTGGCCCGCGGAACGCTTCTCGGACGTTATTGACGAGCTGCACGCTCGGAAGCCGGCAAGATGCGTCCTGCTGGGCGGCCCGGATGAAGTATCGCTGTGTGCCGGCATTGCCGAGCGATGCAAGTCGAAGCCGATCAACCTGGCGGGTGAAACTTCAATCCCCCAGTTGGCGGCGGCGATTAGCCTCTCTGACGCAGTTCTGTGCCACGATTCCGCAGCTTCGCACCTGGCCGTGGCGCTCAACCGGCCCCTGGTGTGCCTGTGTGGGCCTACGAATCCGCGCCGGACCGGTCCCTGGGGTCGTCCGGACGATGTTCAGCAATTGGACTTGGATTGTTCCCCGTGTTACCTCCGCCGGCTCTCGCAATGCCGGCACGAGCACCGGTGCATGCGCGATCTCGACGCTCAGAGGGTGCTCACAGCCGTTGTCCGGTCCCTCGAATCGTGCGGCAAGTGACCTAATTGCGGGTGATGCCCAGACCTTGAAGACAATCGGTCGATATAGGGCATGCGTCCGCGACGTCCCGGCTTGGCGACCCGGTTCTTCCTTCCTTGGGGGAGACGGGAAAGCCGGAACGGATTACACTGCGCAGCGACCTGGCCCACTTGGGGGTGTTTGCCAAAGAGTACAGGAAGGATCTCCGGTCCGTGGCGAGATTTCGGTATAAGCTGCGCAAGTTCTTATTAAACAAGATCTTGCACGCGGACGATACTCCGCACGCTATCGCCCTGGGGGTGGGGCTGTCCGTGCTGATCGCGTTCCTGCCGCTTGTGGGGCTGCAGACCGCGATTGCCGTGGGCTTGGCTGCACTCCTGCGGGCGAACAAGGCCGTGTGCTTCCCGATTGTCTGGATCACGAACCCGGCCACGATGTGGTTCATCTATGGCGGATGCTGGAAACTTGGGCATTGGATCGTCTCTTCCGCACCTCCGCACGGCGTGCCGGCGCCGCTAGCTCAACTGGAACAGTCTCCGACAACACCGTTCTACGATGTCGCATTCTGGGAAGAGAAGTTCAAGATCCTGATGGACCTAGGCAAGGAGCTCTGGATCGGCTGCCTGATTGTTGGTGCGGTGCTTGGGATTATCTCTTACGTAATAACCCACCGCGGGGTAATTGGCTACCGGGAACGTCGTCGACAGCGGATTCTCCGACGGAATATGTTCCGGGCGAAGCTACAGCATAGCAAGATCTCTCAGCGGGGTACCTCTTCCTGACGCACACCGCGACTCATCACGTTCTGATCCGGTCAATCATCACGACGGCAACGGTGGCGAAGATGAAGATGGGAATCCAGGCCGGCAGCGCCGAAGCGGACTCCGGCCGGACACTCTGGGCTACGAACGACACCACGTAGCACAGCCCGCAGATCAACATGCACTTACCGGTATCGTTCAGCACGTTGGCCGGCGAACGATCGAGGAAGCAAGGCAACCCGAGCAGCAGCATAATCAGGCTCACGATCGGAGTGGCGATCCGTCCGTGTCGGGTATGGATGATGCTCGCCCGGTCCGCCGAGGCGTCGTCCTGCAGCTCCCGAAGCTGACGGAGGCTAAGAAACCGGATCCAACCCTCCGATTGCCGAAGTTGGATAGCCTCCGGGCTCAGATCGCTCTCGTAGTACAGCGGGTACGACTCCTCCTCACACTCCTCCGGACCCAATCCGGAATCGGCACAGCGAGTCCGGACCCGCTCACGCCCGCGCTCCAACCGCCATCGACCGTGGGGACGGGTCAGAGAAGGCGCCTCCCACACGGCGCGGTCCGCCTCGATGGTGCTGGTCACCGCTCCATTCTCGTTACGGGTCATCACCAGCAAGTTCCGCAGGTCGTGATTGGTCGGATGGAACTGCGCCGCCGACAGCAAAGCATCCCCTCGATCATGGAGAAACAGCACTTCGTAGGCCTTGCGTCCGTCGGAGTCGTCGTGGTCGCGCGACAACTGGTGGGCCACAGCCGGGATCAACAGCTCCGTGTCGATGACCAACAGCGCGGTTGTGGCCAGGCCAAAGAGAATCACCGGGGCGGCCGCCCGGTACAGGCTCACGCCGGACGCCAGGATTGCGGTCATTTCGTTGAGTTTGCGCAGGCGAGCGAGGCTGGCCATGCACGCGAATAACGAAATCACCCCGGATAACTGGGCGAAGTAGAGGAAGACGTTAGGCCCGTAGTACCCGACGATGTTCTTAATGACCGTCGCGAGCGGATAGCCCTGTTCCGTGAACTCGTCCATGTTCACGAACATGTCGAGCACCACGTACAGGCTGATCATGACCGCGAGAGCGATGACGTAGTTGATCATCAGCGAGCGAAGAATGTAACGATCGAGAATCGTGAGCATTGCCAGCGTTTTCCGTATCAGCGCCGCAGCACGCGGGTCAGGGTCCAGAAGTCTACCCCTGCAACAATCAGGATTCCGCTCCACATCAACAGCAAGCCCGGCAAATGGGTTGGCGCATTCTGGGACATCTGTTTGCCCATGACGATCGTGATTATCACGAACAGGGAGGGCACAAAGCTGATCCCAAAGGCCGTTACCGTGTGGGCGCCGCGAAAGATGATCCCCAGCACCGCTCCGAGAATAACCAGCACGAACGCGCTGGCGCTGAAGGCAAAACGCTCGCTGACGGTGGCTTTGATCTCACGGATTGTGTCCCCCAGGGCGTCCTGGACTTCCGCGCGTTTCTTAGCGAGCGGATCGACCCCGCCGGCCCCTTCGGTCGGAGCCATCAACTCCGCCGGGCTCATCTCTGCCACGTTGGCGGCGACCTGCTCGTCGATCGGAACGGGCCCCAGCTTCTCCTTGACACGCTGTGTATCGCGGTTCCCTTCGGTCACGCGCACGTCGCGCAGCTCAATCTGCACGCCGGACTCCGCCAGGATCCTTCCGCCGACTACGCGGAGGTAGGCCTCTTTAGCCGAGAAGGACCGTCTTCGCCCTCCGCGGTCCTCACGAACCACAACGTCCTCGAGTTTGAAGCCGGTCTCCTGCGGCTCGAACGCTCGTGCCGAACGGACCACATACTGCACACCGTCGCCTGCGAGGGTCAGTTCCTGTCCATCCAGCCAATCATCGAGCAGGGCTCCGTAGACCATCCACTGCCCGACCCCGATCCGAAGCTGTCTGACTTCCTTGCGGACATCCAGCCAGTCATGCGGGTCGCGCCAGCGTGCGAGTAGTTCGGCGAGATTGAGGAACTTGATCTTCTGGGGGACTAAGCTGGGGATTTCGTTCTCGGGAAAGGTCTGCTGCTGCTCCTCGAGAAACTGGTGGGTGCGGCGATCGTAATAACTCAGACCGCTCATCACGGCCGACACCCCGATCCGACTCTCCGTCCGGCGGACATTGAGATCAACACGGCGGGCGGTTCCGAATCCGACCCATTCTCCGTCGTCGACCTTGACGTAAGCCACCCGGTGCAGACTGATTCGATTGGCGTCGCCTAAGTCCACCGTGGTTTCGTCGGCATAGACCCGGTACCCGCCGGGCAACGTAAGTCCGCGCGGCCGGTTCAGCCGCCGCTGGATCATAGTCCCCAGATCCGCCCCGATGAACTCGTTCAGATTCCGCACCATGCCGGGAATCGCGAAGTTGATCAGAACGAACGTAACGGCCGCGGAGAACAGGCTGAGCGCCACCGACGGTAGAAAGAGCACGTGCATGTTGATCCCGCTGCTGCGGCAGGCGACGAACTCATTGTCGGCACTGAATCTTCCGTACGTGGCCGCGGAGCTGAACAACGCGGCAATCGGGAGGGTCAGCGCCGCGGAGATCGGCAATACCAGCAGCATCATTCGCAGGAGCTGTTCCGGCGTGGCGTCCCCCAACTTGATCATGTTGAGTACGCCCCCGCCCAGTCCGAGCACACCGGTGAGGGCCACGACCGTCAGCAGGAAGGTCTTGCCGAGTTCGCGGAAGATGTAACGTTGCAGCGTCCAGGGAAACGCCATGAGGGATACCTGTTGGCCGCGCCGAGGTCTGCTCCAACCGTGGAACCCACCCCGCTTCAGCCGTACGGACACCACTGCCCCCGCCGCCTAGCCGCCGGGTTGCAGGTTGACGCGAAATCGTAGACTCTGCGGTCGACATTGCAACCGAAACGGCGGAAAAGCCGCCCCTACCCGTGGAAAACCGTGTGCCGGATACCGCAGAAAAGCCGATAACAACCCTGATATCAGTGGTAGTAGTGCGCATTTGACCTACGAACTAACGGGAGTCCGCTCGGTGGAGCCCAGCTTCCAACGGAAAATCGTCCCTCTCAACGAGCTGCTGACGGCCGTTGATGCGGCGCGTCGAGCCGGGCATAGCATTGTCCAATGCCACGGGTGCTTCGACATTGTGCACCCCGGGCACATTCGCTATCTGGAATTCGCCCGGCAGCAGGGCGACGTGCTGGTGGTCACGCTTACCGGCGACTCCGACATCTCCAAGGGAGCGGAGCGTCCGTACATCCCCCAGGAGCTTCGGGCGGAGAACCTCGCCGCGCTGATGTTCGTGGATTACGTCTGTATCACGTCTTCGCCGACAGCGGTGACCGTCCTCGCCCAGGTTAAACCCGATGTCTACGTGAAAGGGCGCGAGTACGAGCGGTCCGGCGACCCGCGGTTTCTGGCGGAGAAGGCGGTCGTCGAGGAGTACGGCGGGCGGATCATCTTCTCGAGCGGCGAGATCGTGTTCAGCTCGACCGAGCTGATCGAACGAATTCCCCGAAGTCGCGAAACGGAACTACACCGCGTCGACCTGTTATGCCGACGGTACGACATAGACTCTTCTGCCATTGAGGTGTCACTCGATCGATTCCGCAACCTGAGAGTCCTGGTTGTGGGGGACCTGGTTATCGACCGGTATGTGCTCTGCGATGCCATCGGCGTGGCAAGCGAATCGCCCATGATCAGCCTGGTCCAGCGCGACGAGCGAAGCTACGTCGGCGGCGCGGGAATCGTCGCCCGGCATGTTGCGGCGTTGGGAGCCCAGGCCTTCTTGCTGGCTGCCGGAGGGACGGACGAGTCGACCTCCATGGCCTTCGATGTGCTTACCGGCGAAGGGGTCGAGACCGAGTTCCTCGGGTCGCGGCCGGCCTTGGTAGAGAAGACCCGCTTCCTCTCCGATGACAGCAAGCTTTTCAAGGTCGACCGGGCCCAGCGTCTTCCGCTGGACTCGCTTGCCGAGAAGCGCGCCGCAGTAATCCTGGAACAACAGGCCAAGACGGTCGACGCGGTCATCTTCTGCGACTTCGGCTACGGAATGATCACCGGCAGCCTCCTGGCTCGTGTGCTGCCCACTCTGCGCCAAAACGTGCCGATTCTCACGGCCGATGTCAGCGGCGGAAGGGCCAACCTGCTCGACTTCCGCCATGTGGATCTGCTCTGCCCGACCGAGCGCGAAGCTCGCGCCATGCTGAACGATTTCGACTCCGGGCTGTCCAACGTTGCCTGGAAGGTCCTTCAAGAAACCCAAGCCCGGCATCTGATCGTTACGCTCGAAAAACGCGGCTTAGTCGTGTTCGAACGGGCCAGCCAGGACCGCGGCTCGCGGGATTGGAACGGTAGATTGAAAAGTGCGCAACTGCCCTCGTTCGCCGAGCACGCCGTCGATCGCCTCGGCTGTGGTGATGCCCTGCTGGCCGCGGCGACTCTTTCGCTGGCCGCCGGAGATGGGCTGATGCAGGCCGCCTACCTCGGCAACGCTGCGGCCGTTATGGAGATCTCCATGCTAGGCAATCATCCCGTCGACGTAGCTCGCCTGCGCGACTGGCTGGACACCCGCCGCGAGCTTCGGGTGCCGCCGACCGCAGTGCCGGGCAATATGGCGGGGCACCCCCCGCTACGACCGATTGAAGCAAGCTGACCCTATCTCCCCGCCCGGTCATTTGGCAAAAACCCTGTCAGATTTTAGGGCACGGTCGCGGAACGAGACCTGTCGTCGCGGGTGGCATGGGCAAGCGTAGCCGATTTACGTAGTGCGGTCCCGTTCGTCACTCGATCTCGCGTTAGGGGCATGGACCGTTCCAGCTTGCCCGTGGGTGCCTGCGGCTCTCCAAGCTCTACGGGTCAACAAGTTGACCCATTCCACCCGGGTGTCATCGCCTGTAGGGCACGGTCGAGGTACGAGACCTGCCACGATGGCGCACGTCGCGCGAAGACCACGGCAGGTCTCGTTCCTCGACCATGCCCTACACCCGCGTGTCTCGCGCAATCAGCCCGCAAGGAGCTTGGCGCGAAGCGGCCACACGGTTTCCCCAGGCTTGCGCCGTGGGGCTTCAGGATCTGTCGCCCCAACGGGCTGCCGGCCTTCGGCGTATGTTCGGAAGACCCACGTCGCGCAAGGGCTGCAGGCAAGGATGCCTGCGCTACGCAAGAGCAACGGCAGGTCTCGTTCCTCGACCATGCCCTACACCCGCGTGTCTCGCGCAATCAGCCCGCAAGGAGCTTGGCGCGAAGCGGCCACACGGTTTCCCCAGGCTTGCGCCGTGGGGCTTCAGGATCTGTCGCCCCAACGGGCTGCCGGCCTTCGGCGTATGTTCGGAAGACCCACGTCGCGCAAGGGCTGCAGGCAAGGATGCCTGCGCTACGCAAGAGCAACGGCAGGTCTCGTTCCTCGACCATGCCCTACACCCGCGTGTCTCGCGCAATCAGCCCGCAAGGAGCTTGGCGCGAAGTGGCTACACGCCCAAAGTCCCTTCGGGACGATTACCCACATGGCGGCCCGACGAAGGTTAGTACCATTGGGCAGAGCCTGACCTACTTGCTTCATCAAAGGGCTTGTTCCAGGGGGGCAGGCTGGAAGCCTGCGTTACGCGGTCGGTTGAAGCAAGCTGAAATTCGACCACCCGTCCCGAAAAAGCAATAACGCCTCAAGCCCCGAAACGTCAACAGTTATAGAAGAGGCGTGGATTTCTCATCGCCACTCGCGGTTTCTTGATTTATGATATGGATGCCATGACGGATCTAAACCACATCCCCGAGCATCTGCGGACGCCGAGAGTAGAGCGCTGCGGTTTGTTGCGATCACCAATACTCCGGATCTTCATCTTTGCCTTGCCGGGCATTCTCCTTCTGGCCGGCGGAACGACCGCAACACCGTACGTCCCGTCGCCGGTGCCGAATTTGATCACTAATGGTGTGGCCTCACTGCTCCATCCCGACAACTGGCCCGCGTTGTTCGCCTGCTCGATCTTGATCTGTCTTCCGGGGTACTTGCTGTATGTTGGCGCGGACTATCTGGCTGAGGTCACTGCGGCTCGGATGATGCCCGCCGACACTACTTCGGCAGTCGTGTTCCGAGTTGTAGCATACCTTATCGCACTCGCCGCCGCGTACTACGCTCTGGCGCGCCTGCTGGGGTCGTGAAGGTCCGGGCTATCCACGCAAGCGAAGTGCAGGCGGTAAGTCAATGTAGCGCCAGGGCTTGTCCCTGGCGTGGAAGCGTGATGTGTTACTTTGACACCATCCACAACGGATGACGCTACAGTGAGTTACGCGCATTTGCGCGGACTTTGTGAATAATCCGGGCTACGGCGCGACCTCGCTGAGGGTATGCCTCTTGGCACCTTCAATGATACGGCTTACTTCTTCGAGGCGGGTCGGTCCGGGCTGCGGCCGTTCCTCTTCCCGGAGCTCGACGGGCTCGGGCATTTCGACCTCGGCCTTCGGCTTGGACGCTTCACGTACTTTCGGTTCGCTGAGCATCCTCAGCCGGCTGGCCGGTCCGGCTTCGCCGTCGCGAGTAAGTGGCGAACTGAGCTGGGACATTCTCCGCAGGCTGTTGACGGAATGGGTCTCGCTGAGTGAGGGGCACTCTTTGAGAGTGTTTTCCAGGCGTGTCTGCACACGCATGGCCTCTTCGACCCACTCGCGCAGGGCGTTGCTGGCCTGATCCGTTTCTGCGGAGAGCAACGACAGGCGTTCGACGGCCCGGCGATTAAGATCCTTGGATTCGTCCGCGCTCTTTTTGGCTTCCTGGCTGGCCTGCCAGAGTCCGGCGAAGACCTTTCGCACGGCGGCGCACACTCGTTCCAACTGGGCGGCTTGGGCTTGGGCGCTGGCGACGATTTCGGAAGGTTTGGCAGACATCTGCTGCACCGATTCATCGATCTGGCTCGCCTTCCGCTCAAGAGCTTGCAGTTCGTCACGAAGGGTCTCACATTGGGTCGCAAACTCGTTGAGGAGGCGTTCACCGGCTTCGGCCGTGCTCTCGGCCGACTCGACGTACTCGGACAATTGAATGGTGGACACCTCGGATTCGTGATTGAGCCGGGCTTGGGTTTCGACCAGCTCCCCGGCGGTCGCGCTGGCGTCCTGGAGCTTGGCGGTCTGCTGAATCGCGTTGTCGACCGCGATAGCCAGCTCACCATGGGCCGCCCGAGCTTCGTCGACTGCCTTCCTCACGCAACCGTCCACTTCCTTGGCGGTGGCGAGAATGCGCGAGATCCGCTGCAGGCGATCGACGAGACCGCCGGCCTTATCCGCTTCGGTCTTGACCCTCTTGATTTCGCGGTCGGCGATGTCGATCCGGCCGGCCAGCTCGCTGGAGATGTTGGACGCGGATACCGTGCCTTCCTGCATTTGACTTATCAGTTGTTCGGCGCGGGTATTACCTTCAGTGAGTTCGTGGGCGGCGTTCTCCGATAGTTCCGCCAGCGAAGCCACTTCGATGTTGACGGCGGCAAGCTTCTTCTGAGCTTCACCCGCCTTTTGGATGAGTTCGTGTCCGTTCTTGTTAGCCTCTCCCAGTTCGCCCAGGAGATGCCCCGCGGCAGCGGTGTGAGAGGCAAGCGGTCCGATCTTACTCTCGGCGTCTGTGGCGATGCGTTGCACGGCATCGCGGACGTTGTTGGCATCCATAACCATGTCGCGTAGTCGACGGTCCACTTGTTCGGCATCGGTCCGGGCCGACTCGAGGCGAGCGATCACCTGCTGCCCGTATTGGTTCTGCTCGTGTATCTCGACGAGTCGCTCGTGAGCGGTGCCTATCTCGACGAGCACCCCCGCGACGTTACGCTGCATCGTCTCAATCTGCCCGTAGCACTTGTCGGCGCTGCGGAGCATGTCCTCGCCGCGCTCCAGAACCTCGGCCAGACTGCCGGCGGCGGTGTCGGCCCGGGCGCTCTCGTCGGTGATTACGATCTGCATCCGTTTGACGACGCCGCTCATTTCAGAAAGCCGTTGATCCGTGGCTTCGACACCGTTGGCCAGGGTAGTGAAGGTCGAATCCACTTCGGCTTGGCGGCTGCGGACGGTCTCCAGTCGGCTGTTGATCTCCGAGACATCCCGACGCACGTCCTCGACGATTCCTGCGCGAAGATGTTGGCAATCCTTCAAGGCGTCCCGCCCTTCGTCGGAAACGGACTTCATCTCGGCGCGAATGGTTTCAAGATCGTCGCACGCGGCCTCGTAGGCCTCTTGCAGTTGCTGTTGGAACCGGTCTTGCGCGGCGGAGGTTAGTTCTGTAATCTCGCGGCGTAGGTCTTCGGCGATTCGGGTGCGCAGGTGCTCGCACTCCTTCAGAGTCTCCCGCCCGTCAGTGGTGGCGGAGGTTATTTCATTGCGAATCGTCTCGAGGTCTTGGCTGGCCGTCTCGGATGCCGTTTGCAGTTGCTGGCGGAACCGAGCCAGGGCGGCGGAAGCAAGTTGTTTATGCATGCCGTCCACAGCCTCTGCACGTTCATTCAGATCCGTCGCGCATCCTTTGACAGTTCGCTCGGCCTCGGCCACGGCGGTGCTCGTTTGCTGCAGTAGGCTTTGCAACTCCTCCTGCGCGGCCTGGACCTCTTCGCGCATGCTGCTCTGCTGCGCCGCGAGCGCCTCAGCCAGTCTCATCCGCGCATCATGCAGAGTTGAATCGACAAAGGTCTTGCGCACCTGTTCCACTTCCCTGAGCGCCTCTTCGGCGGCGGCCTGTTGCGCGGCGACGGCTACGTCTACATGAGAGACGGAGTCGGCGGCCCGGTCGATCATTGCGCAGATGCGTTGTTCGGCATCTTTCGAGGTTTGGGTCGTCTGCTCGAGAAGCTGCTGAAGTCGGCGCTCGGCGTCACTTGTACGGCACAAAGCTTCATCGACGGCGGCCTGGATCGTCGTTCTGGTTTCTTTGGCGGTCTCGTCGTGGTCGCGAGCTAATCCGCTGAAGTAGTCATCGATCCGAGCTCGGCACTCGCGCCACGCGGTTTCGGTAAGTCTTTCGTGTGTGCGTTCGCCTTCCTCGATGCCCTCCTGGAGTTTCCGGCATTGTGCTGCGGCGGCCTCCTGAGCCCCGGTGGATTCCGCCGAGATCTGTGCAAGGATGGTCTGGAGTTTGCCCTTCAGTTCGTCACTCGCATCGAGCCCGGTCATCAGTTGGGCGATGCTCTGCTGAACCCGGTCGCCGCGATCGGCCAGTTCCTCGGCAAACGCGGTGAGGCGTTCCTCAACGCGGTCGGAGCGTTCGCACGCCTTCTCGGCGTTCTCGATGAGCGCGGTGAGTCGGCTCTCCCAGCCGGCTTGTTCCGCGGACGACGCCTCCACCACGGCCGCGGCATGATCCGCCATGGCCACCCCACGTTCCAGCCGCTCCAGGAACATCTCTCCCTGAACCAGTAGGCTCTCGATTGTGCCGGCCAGCTCTTCACCTCGGCCGTTGCGCGACAAAGTGGAGCAACCGCTTGGAGGGCCACTGGCGGCATAGCGTACGGCGTCGCTGCCGATCGATCCGGCTCCCTGTGCGTTGCCTGCATAATCCGCTTGGGCCGGCCCGACCCAGCTTGTCGAAGCAACGGGTTCTCCGAGCAGCGCGGTTAGCGAAGCGCCTACTTCGCGGGCACTTGCGGACCGTTCAGCCTTCTCGGAGACGGTTGACGCGACAGCCTCGGTGACGCGCGCCTGCTCGGCGCGGTATGCGGCTAACATGGCCGCATGGCACATACGGTTGATCGCGCGAGGAATACCGCCGGTCCCCTGGTGGATCAGGGCGACGGCCTCGGTGTCGAATAGGCTCGTTTCGCCCGCCCCGGCAACCCGCAGGCGGTCTTGGATGTATTGCTCAGTCTCGGCCGGTGACAGCGAAGGCACGGTGTGGTCCCCGTGGACTTGCTGACCGAGCCGCATGCACTCGGGCTGATCCAGCCGGGCGCGCAATTGGGGCTGCCCTACCAGCATGACCATGAATCGCACGTCCTCGTTGGCTTGCAGATCGGCCAGCGTACTGACGTCCGTTAGCGCCTCGGCGGAGAGGTTTTCGGCCTGGTCGATAATGAGTATTACCCGGCCGTCGGCCTTCGCCGTTCTGGTAAGGTGGCGGCGGAGCCGGGCGAGGCAGCGGACGCGGCTGCCGGAGGAGGGCAGGGTGATTCCCAGCCCCTTGCAGGCTTCGCGCAGAACGTCCAACGCTCCGTTGGCCGGGGCCGTCAGGACGGTGACCTGATCGGTGGCATTAAGGCGCGGGAGCAACGTGCGCACGAGGAGCGTCTTGCCCGCGCCGACCTCTCCCACCAGAACGGAGACGCCGCGACCGTGTTGCGCTTCGTATTCCATCGTTCGCAGGATGTCCTCGTGCGCCGGGATGGCGCAGAAGAACTGGGCGTCGGGCCGATCCTCGAATGGTGAGTTGCGAAGTCCAAAGAAGTTGCAGTACATCGTTTGTGCACCTAAAGGACGACGTCCAAACCGGCGAGCCGGCGGCCCGCTCCTCGTCGAGCGCATCAACGCACAGCCCACCCCGAGGGAGCGCGCGCGTCTCAACGTCCTAAAAGAAACATCGGCGTCGGTTTTTATGGGCTGAAGTTATCGGGCAGAGGTAATCAGGCGGCGGAGACGCCCTTTCTTCTGCGGGATATCCCGGTGCTCAGGGCTGATATCAGCCATGTTGCGAGGTTGGCGGGCGGCGGCGGGGACGGGCAGGCGATACGCGGCGGACGCCGAGGACCTGAGCGATCCATCCTCATCGCACTTGCGTGAAAACTAAGGACCCGCGACCGCGGTGGACGTAGTCACGGTTTGTCCGGGGCCTTGATCGGCAAGTCGAACAAGCTCCCGTCTGGATGCTTCAGCCACAGCCGCCGGTGCTCTGCAACCGGGGTACGCTCCAGCCGGTCTTTGCCGTCCACGATGACGCGAATCTGTATGTAGTCGTCGATAAGATACAGAACGTCTCGGCGACCGGTCCCTCCCCAGTGGATCGCCGCTCTATCCTGGTACTTCCCGGCGAGGATAGTATCGAGATTGTTCAGCTTGTCGCCGATTGAGACGCGTTCATGAAGATACTCCGCCCAGAGCGCCATGACGAATGTGACGCTGTCTCTTTCGCTGCGGATGCTCACGTCCTGCGGACCTTCGGGCTGCGCCATCGCTATGACCGAGCAGAGAAACCCGCATGCGCCAACAGCTAATGCGACAATACTGACCTTATGCATCATTCCACCTCTTTCATAAACTGCCTCGCCTCGACGCGGGAGAACCGCCACCACCATGCAATGGCTCCGATCGCACCGAAAAGAGCGATCACCATTATCGGCAGCGTGTAGAACTTGACCGTCGGTAGCAACGAGACGCTGTACCGCGCCACCAGCTCGTGCGGTATGGCGGCGAGAGCCGGCGCGGGCTCTTCGACCTGTAGGCGGGCGTCGTAGGCGCCGACCGGAAAGGACGGCGAGCGCATCCGAAAGGCCCGCTCCCGACGTCCCGATGGAAGCGCGTGTTCGATGAGAGAATCACCCTCAAGCGTGCTTTCGTACACCGTGTTCCCGAGTCTGTCGGTAACGATAAACCTGGCGATCAACCCGGACAACAACGCGCCGTCTGCCACCGACTTCGTTGCATCGGACGGCACCTCCACATGGAGGTATACGTCCATTGGCGGTATGTACATTTGTGTGAAATCACCGGCGTATGTACCGCGTTCTGAAAGATCGACCGCCAGCCTCATCGGGACGGCCTGCTGCAAATGACGGATCCGCTGCTCATATTGTATTGTGCAATAGAGAGACGCACCTGCAATGCACATGAACAAAACCGCCAAGCCACCTGCGAAACACCGAGCAAAGCTGTGCATCACCATGCCTTCGTGTACATGCGTACGCTGACATCAATCGCATTCCACCAGGGTACTCTAACAGAACTCCACGCGCGCTGCCACCGGAGGAGCAGACGACGGACGACCAAAAACGCCAGCGGAGAATTGTGACGCCTCCAGTCTCGCGGCCAATTGATGCGGACCCGCCACGGTATAATCGGCCGTAATCGCGTGATTCCCATGCCAGGCATAGCCACTCAGGCGCGGGACCGCTCAATCTCAGAGACCAAATGGCGGGGCCAGCCCCCGCGGGGCTAACCCCGGTGACTTTGCTTGAAGGCATAGGTTTTGCGTCATTCTGTTCGTTACGCGGCATACTGCAGGCAGGATGCCTGCGCTACGCGAAGGACGCCGGCGCGGGTCGATGCGTGGCCCGAAGAGGCTTAACAACATAGCCCAGGGTCGGTCCCGGCTTGCCGGGACGCCACCCTGCGTATCGGAACGTCAAATCCGATCGAGCCCTGCAAGGGTTCCACAAACCGAAGGCCATTGTTCAACCCGCTTCGGGGTCGGTGTTTAAAGGGACTTTGTGCCCCAGGGTCGCACTTCGCGGCTGCGCCGCTTCGTTTACCCTCGGCTTTGCTGTTAAACTCCTTCGGCGTAAGTCCGGAAGGTGCACGTCGCGCGGAAACCACGGCCGGCGCATGACTCGGGGTCAGGATGGGACGCTAACCCTTTCCTGTACGGCTCCTTCATCCGCTACTCCATGCCGGTTTATCCCGGCGCTTTCCAGGTCTCGTGCCTCGACCGTGCCCTACGGGACTGCGGCAACATCACGCGGAAGGTGACGCAGCTTGCGGATTCCGAGCCAGAAGAGCCGCGCATCCGTTCAAGCTGCCGGTCTTCCTCCAACGGTCGCGCGGCCTTGCGGTTCTTAGGATCGCAGCCGGCGTGACTTCGGATAACCACAAGGCAGTGGAGAGTGTCCCCCAATCGGTCGCCTCCAGGAATCTGCCGCTTAGGCCTTTCCATGCTCTCTGCCACTTGATATAGTGGACCGCTCAATCCCCGGCACAGGGTGAGTGTGCGCTTACAAATCCGGAATCCCAATCAGAGGAAGGAGCAATCATGGCGGGAAGTCTGCGACTACGGTGCGGTTTGATTGGTGTGGTTCTAACGACGGCGGCCACATTGGGAGCGGAACTCTCCGTCCCCGACGATCCGCTCTTAGCAGAGCAGTGGGGGCTACACAACGTCGGGCAGGAGGTGGCCGGGATAGCCGGGACGCCCGGAGCTGACGTCGCAGCCCTCAAGGCCTGGGCCGATTACTACCCGACTCGCCCGGTGACTGTGGCGATTGTCGGCACGGGGGTCGACCCGCATCCGGAGTTCGCCGATCGGCTCCTCGAGGGCTACGCGATCGTCGGCGATCCCTACAACAGTCTGGACATCGGCGTGTCCGATCCGCTCGGGACATACGTGGCCGGGGTGGTGGCGGCCTCGCGGGGTAATGCGGTGGGAATCGCCGGGGTGGATGACACGGTCCGACTGCTGCCGGTCCGGGTGTTCGCGGAGGGCACCGGCAGTGAGATTGCGGTGGCCGCGGGCATTGTCTGGGCGGTTGATAACGACGCCGATGTGGTCCTGGTTCCTCTGCAATACTATGGTGGCTCGCAGGCTCTTCAGGATGCCGTCGCATACGCGTATGCCCAAGGAGTGCTGGTCATTGCTCCGACCGGCAAACAGGGGTATTCGTCGCTGGCCTACCCGGCGGCGTTCGACGGGTGTCTGGCGATAGCGGCCACGACTAACCGCGACGAGCGGGCGGACTTCTCGAACTACGGCGTCGGGGTGGACTTAGCCGCACCGGGTTGGAATGTTCTTTCCACCTGGCGGCCAGATACTTATGCAAGTCTGGAGGTGGCGTGGAACTCGGCCGCTGCCATGGTGGCCGGGGCTGCGGCGATGGTCCTGTCGCACTCGCCGGGGTTAAGCCCGATCGAGGCCGGGCAGGTCTTGTTGGACTCGGCGGACGACCTCGGAGACCCAAGCTTCTTCGGGCATGGGCGTTTGAATATCGCCGCGGCTTTGACGCTGGCCCCGGCACCGGCCGTGCGGTTTGAGCATGTGGGCGCGGTTCCGAGCACTATTGAGGCCGATACGCCGGCGATCTTCTTCGTGCGTGTTTCAGATGGGTCGCAGGCAGTGGTGCTCGGCTCGGTGCGTTTATGGTATCGCACACCGGGCGGGGCGTTTCGTGCCCGGGTCCCGGCGGCGGCCGGCGGAATGTATACCGTGGAGTTGCCGCCGGTGTTGTGCGATGAAGTTGTCGAGTTCTACCTCGCGGCCGCCGGCGACGGCGGCACGACGGTTTTCGATCCGCCGGGCGGGTCTGCGGAGCCGTATACCGCCCACGCGGCCGAGCGCGTATTGCTGTTCGCCGACGACTTCGAAACGGCGCAGCCGGGGTGGACCGCCGTTGCGGAAGGGGTGAACCCGACGGGTTTGTGGGAGCGCGCCGTTCCGGTGGGTACGACGGCCCAGCCCGGCTTCGACCGCACTCCGAATGCCGGAACGTCTTGCTATATCACCGGTCAACACCACGGCGGGCATGACGGAACGAACGATGTCGACGGCGGTCCGGTTCGGCTACTCAGCCCGCCGGTGGCGATTGCCGGGGAGTATGACATCGAGGTGCGTTATGCGCAGTGGTTCCATTCATCCGGTGACGATGTGGACGAGATGGTCGTGGAGTTCTCCTGTGACAACGGCGTGTCATGGCAGGTTGCGGACGTGGTCGAACCGACCGCCGGCTGGGAGTTTCACAGCTTTCGTCTCGGTGATCTTCCCGGGGTGACCAGTGACGAGCTACGGGTCCGATGGTCCGTGGCCGACGCTGGGGATCCATCACTGACCGAAGCGGCGATTGACGAGTTTGCGGTATGGGCGATACGCTGCGGATCGTTGAAAGGCGACTTCGACGGTGACGGCGACGTGGATCTTGACGACTGTGCGGCGTTTCCCGAATGCCTGGTCGGCCCGCTGGAGACTCCGGGCAACCAGGCCTGCGCCGCGTTCGACTATGATAACGACGGCGACGTCGACCTGCCGGATACGGCGAAGCTGCAACGGTCGTTTGACGTGCCATAGAAGGAGCACGGCGACGACCGCCTATCATCCTGCGGCGCCGGCATTGAGACGGGCGTCTTCTATGACGGTATGGTGTCACTATGAGTCTGGTAGCATGGGTCAACTTGTTGACCCGTGTTACGCAAGCGGCGCCATTTGTAGGGCATGGTCGAGGTACGAGACCTGCCGCGGCCCTTGTATGACAGACAGTATCGCAACAGGTGGCCCGCCTCTTCAGAGGTGGGGGACTCGAAATGTGTCTAGCTTTGTAGGGCAGGTCGAGGCACGAGACCTGCCGCAACGGCGTGCATTGTCCAAAGCCATGGACGGGTGGCCCACCTCGTTAGAGGTGGTGGACTCGGAATGTGTTTAGCTTTGTAGGGCACGGTACGAGACCTGCCGCAAGAACGGTAGAGTCCGCTGTGCGGACCGTTTGGTTCCGGGTTCTGCCGCGCGTTGTTTTGTGCGTTGTGCGACGTGCTGCAGGCAGGATGCCTGCGTTACGTGATGGCGTCCCCCACCGCTAAAGGGCCTGTCGGTTTAGTCGCAGCAGACGGAGTATGGGTGAGCGATCTCCGTGCGGCTCGCGCTGTTGCACGGCTACGTTCTCCTCATCCAATCCGTGTCATCGTGGGCGTCCCTGGCAGATCAGACTCCCTATCTTCCCTAATAGAACGGTTTTTCCTGCGCGCAAGCCTTTTTAGGCCTCTTACATGGCTTTGACCCGACCGTCGGCGCGCAGAGCTCCCACTATCGCTATCAGTTTCTTTATGTTGAAGGCTGTGCATGCCCATAACCACTCGGTTCGGACCTTGTCCAATCCACGTAGCAGAAACTGCCGAAGCCCCATTGCATGCTTGATGACTGCGTTGGGAGTCTCCGCCAGATGCGCCCGCCGTGCGTAGTCCTTCTTACCGGATGCCGTCTTCAGCCGCGCCGCAACCTTCTGGCGAAGCGGTTCATGTTGATCATGTGAAACCGTTCGCCGCTTGCACTTGCCGGATAGACAATCTTCCGCCAGCCTGCAACCCTCACATGACAAACACCGATAGACCCGGTATTCCGAATCGGCGCCGTTCTCACGACCCTTCGTCTTGACTTGATCAAACGTCAGCCGGCGACCCTGTGGGCAGTAATAGCAGTCTTCTTCCCGCTGATAAACGAAGGCGGCGCGGTCCAGCTTTCCCGTCTGACGACGACGAGGAAGCTTAGCCCAGTCCGCCTCCGGCACCGGGGTACTCGGGTCCGAACGTTCCGCCGGATTGTCATCCGGCAACCGCGAAGTCCCCGTAGGCATCAAAGGTTCATTCCCCGATCCACCAACGCCGAGAGGTTGCCACCCGTGCCAAACGTTGAATCTGCCACCAACTGCCCGGGTTTCTGACCAAAAGCGGATTCAATACGCTCGGCCGTGGGGATTACGGCCTCCGCTTCGTTAATCTCGTTGAGCACGTCCCCATCCACGATCATCCCGCACTCATCATCCGCAGCGGCCACTGGATTGTAATTCGGACCACAGCCGCCCTCTTTGTTGGGCATGATCGTCGAATCCGGGTCAGCCACCGGAACTTTGGCCTTACGTCTCGAAGTGCTTTGGGGCTTGCTATGCTTGGCGTCGATCTTCTTCGCAGCCTCCAAAGCCTTATGAAGTTGTTTCTGACGCTTCTTCAGGTCGCCCAATTCAGACGGCAGGGTGTTGACCGAAACGCTATCGCCGAACAGATCCCTCTCGCTACGATCTACCTGATCCGCCTCGACCAACACTCTCTCGATCTGCTCGTCCCAAACACGTAATCGTTCTTCAAGCGTCTTGACAGTGGCCGTCGCATGTGGACTGCTATTCGCTTTGACGCGAGTCCCGTCCAACGCCACCTGATTCAGGCGTATCAATCCCATTTGCATAGCCACGCGGCCGATCTGTCGGAACAGATCCTTCAGTTCTCATTTGAACCTCGTGCGGAAATCACAGAACGTGGAATGGTCAATGCTCCGTCCTTCCGTCAGCCACCTGAAGTCGACAGCGTGACCGCACGCCCACTCCAGACGCCGACTCGATCGGATCCCGTTGGTCAGACCGTACAGAATCGCCCCGGCCATGATCTTAGGATGAATCGGCGGCTGCCCCGCCACCAGAACATAATGTTGCTCCCAGCTTGCCCAATCCAGTCCATCGAGGATTTCCATCAAGAGCCGCACCGAGTGATTCTCGGGGATGCGGTCTCCCAACGTCTCGGGAATCAGGAGTATTTGGTCTCTGGGCAGCGGGGCTCGGTTCCATCTGCTCATGCTCGTTGCCTCCCTGCGACGCCTCTCTTCCTGACGCTCGGCCACGAACACCTGCCATCAAGAACCATGCCAATTAAATCGACAGGCCCTAAAGAGGTGGGCCACCCTTCGTTGCCGGGTCCAGGGATCGCGTAAACAACCAGCCGGCGGGCGGATCGCGGGATCAGCCCGAAGGGCTGAAAGACAGTAGCCGTGGGCATCGCCCACGGACAGCCCCGCAGACGTCAGGCATTTTCGAGAATCTCGTTCAGCTTATCGACGGTGATACCGAGTTCGACGGCGGCTTTGGCTTTGTTGCCGCCCATGAAGCGGACGGTGTCATCGACGTGGTCCCGCATCACGTCCTTCAGGCTCCGCGGACGAAAGCTGATCAGACTCCGGCGGCCGGAGGTTAAAATGTCGCGCATGTAATGGGCCAGCGAGTCTATCCCGACCAGTTTGCTCTCGGTGTTGATGACGCTGGTGGCCACGACGTCGCTTAGCTCCTGAACATTGCCGGGGAAGTCGTAGCTCAGCAGCAGGTCCATCAGTTCGTCGGTGAAGCCGTCCACCTTGCGGTTTACTCTCTTGGCCTCCCTTTGCAGGATGTCGTTGGCCAGAATGGGAATGTCCTTCCTGCGCTCCCGCAACGGCGGCAAGCGCAGCGAGTTAACCATCAGGTGATAGAGCAGGTCCCGTGAGAAGGTATCTTGGTACTTCTCCACAGTTAAGTCGTGGAGCGAAGCGACAATAATCCGCACGTCAATCCGGTTGATGCGCGGTGAAGACTCCCGGTAGAACTCCTTTTGTTGAATGACCCGGTTTAGTCTCAACTGGACGGGGATCGGAAGAAGCTCGATGTTGTTGATGAACAGCGTCCCGCCGTCGGCCTCTTCAAGAAAGCCCGGACGGTTTGGTTTCTCCTGATCTTCTGGGTTGGCGCCGAAGAACTCCCGGGGGAATTCGTCCATGTTGTGGGCGGCGGCGTCGACGGCGACGAAGGGCCCGTCGCGGCGCGGGCTTGCTCCGTGGATGGCCTTGGCCAGGGACATCTTCCCCGTTCCTCGTTCGCCGAAGATGAAAACGCACAGATCGCCCGAGGCCATCTTCTCCGCTTGGTGGAAGAGCCGGATCATCAGCGGAGACTGTGACCGCAGGTGGTCGAAGGCCTCCCGATAGTCCAGATCTTCCCGCTTGAGCTGCGTCGGCAGGTCCTTGATATGGTCCTTCGTAGCGCCGTGTGTTATAGCCTTGCCGAGCACCTCGATAAGCAGCTCGTCATCGACGGGTTTGGTCAGGTAGTCGAAGGCGCCTCTCTTGAGCGACTTGACCGCCAACTCCGCGTCGTTCACGCCGCTGAGCACCACCACCGGGAGGCTGATACCTTTTTCGTTGATGTGCTTGATGATGTCCATCCCGCTGAGGTGGGGCATGTCCATATCCAGGAGCATCGCGTCGAACTCGTCCTTGGCCAGCAGGTCGGGGACGCCGCGCGGGTCGTTCAGAATCGTCGGCTCGAATTCCCCGGTCTGCATGAGGAAGACCATCAGGTGGTTCGTCACGGCTACGTCATCGTCAACCAGAAGGAGTTTTTTCATCGTTGTTCTCCGTTGGCGACCCCGGACAGCGCCGGGCTGACGTTCCCCTCTGCCTTCTTACAGGGGAATTTGATGGTGAAAGTCGTCCCTTCTCCGATTTTGCTCGAGACCGAAATGCTCCCGCCGTGTTCTTCAACGATCCGATATACGATTGCCAACCCCAACCCCGTTCCGCCGCGGGCTCGCTTGGTGGTGAAGAAGGGGTCGAAGACCTGCTTGATCGTCCGCTCGCTCATCCCGGATCCGTTGTCGCGGACTCGCACGACTACCCCGGCATCATCGCGACTGGTGATCACCTCGATCAAGCCCCGGCGATCCTCGGGGATAGCCTGTCCCGCGTTGATTATCAGGTTGATCAGGATCTGCTCGATCTTCTGCACGTTCCCCTGGAACTCCGGCAAATCCTCCGCCAGCTCCACCTCGACGTCCGCGGTTTTGTGGATCTGGTTATGAGCCAGGCGAACGCTCTCTCTGATTACCGCGTTAAGATCGACTCTGTCGATCAGCAGCCCTTCGTCCCGGCGGGCAAAACGTTTCAACCCTTCGACAATACCCTTGATGCGTTCGGAACCATTGGCCATGTCATCGATGAGGGTGGTGATGTGCTGGCGGAAGAAGCTGTAATCGAGCCGGGCGATCTTCAGGTCGGGATGGTCTTCGTAATAGGCGTCGATCAGGGGCAGAATGTCGTCCATCGCCTGCCTGATTATCTTGACGTTGCCGCGGATGAACTGGTTGGGGTTGTTGATCTCGTGGCCGATTCCGCTGACAAGTTGCCCAAGTGACGCCAGCTTGTCAGCCTGCTGGAGCTGTTGCTCGTAGTTCTTCTGATCGGAGATGTCCCGATAGAATTCGATGATCCCGTCGACCTCGTGGTTCTTGCTGAAAATGGGCAGAGCGTGGACCTCGAAGAAACGATCGTCGTGCCTGATCTCCAGGCTGATCGGCGTCTTTTGTTTCAGGATTCTCGCCAACCGGCAGTCGAGGCAAGGACGGTCGCCGTCGAAGAAGGTCTTATAGCACTTGTCCCCGGCGACGTACTTGTCGGTGTTGGTCATCAACACTTTGCGATCGCGGTCGATGATCGCCACCGTATCCGGGATGGCCTGGAAAATCGTCTCGAGCCGGGTCTTCGATTCCTGGAACCCCCGATTGATTCGGTCCATATACGAGTTGACCCGCTCGAGTTCCTCGCGTTCCTTTTTCAGTTCGTCTTGGCGCCTATCGATGTCCTCCCGCAGATCCTTCCTCTCCAGAGCCCCGACCAGCATCCGGGCAATCTCGTCCATCATTCGTTGTTCTTCAGGCAGGAACTCTACGTCATTCGAATCATACGCCAACCAAATGCTGCCGCGGACCTGTCCTCCAACTACAAGATCAGTCGTGATGTACTCGACCGCATCGGGCTTTACGCCGTACTCGCGACCCTCGTAGACGCTGTAAACGAGCACATGCTCCGGGTAGTGCATGCCGTCACGCAAGTATCGGGGCAGGTGGGTCAGAAATTCGTCGATGGATTTCGACACCTCGACCCATTCCGCAACGGCGTAGATGCACGCCAGTTCCTTCGCCCGCTCCAGCCTCTTCCAGTCATCTTTGTACGTCAGATTCTCCAGAGTTGTGAACCGGCTTCCCCACAGCAAAAAGAGCCGGCCGTTCTCCGTGTCTTCCATGACGGCCCTCAGCGGGATGGAAGGCCGGCCGGGACGCGTCTTCCAGATGATCAACTCCGGCCCGTCATTATCCGCAAGTCTCTCTTTCGTGGTGCGGATGACATCAAGAGCGGCTTTTTCGAAGACCTCCTCGGCACGCCGCCCGGACCAATCCGGCTTTCCATCGCCGACGGTCTCCTCCGCTAACGCCTCGCTCATGTGGGCGACTTCCCCGGCTTCGGTCAGGATCAAGAGGTAGTCGAAGCTCCTCTGAAACAGGCGGCAGGTGTCCGCGAAGGTAATGTTCATCTCGGAGTCTCCACAACCCGCCCGCAAGTCGAACGGTGGCGGATTGGCTCTGGGGTGACTGCGGGGCCTCGAAGGAGCGGCAGAAGCGAATGCCTTGCCCCGGTTGGGCGAGAGAAAACGACTCCATGGGCCGATGCTCGGCGCGGACGACGTCGGTCGCGCGAGCTCATGATGGATACCCGGACTCGCCCAAGTGCGCCTTGGTCGTACAGTTGTCCGAAATCGCTCAACCGAAACCTCCTCCGCAGAAACTTTCAGAACCATCATACGGGAAAAGCCCGCCCGTTTCACGGTTCTTCGGACCGAAGACGAATTGCCTCAGCTAAAGTGTCTCTGCAGGCGAAAATGCGCAGTACCCGTTAGCCCGGAACGCCGATCACCCGCCCTGGGTTTCGTGAGCGATGTCGAATGCGATTCTCGGTTCGCGGGCTAGTCAGAGAAACGGCGCTGATGTTCTCCGAGCATCATCGAGCCACTTTCCGGCTCCATCATCTGTGCTGGGTTGATACATGTTTGCGCAATGGATGCGACGTTCTCTGACGAGTTGGTCAGCGAAGGCGGGCTGTCATCGTTCGCGCGGCAGACCGCTGAGTTGATCAGGCAACGGTCGACTCGGTGTGCGGTTGAAGGACGAATGCCTAAATGCTCAGGCGTGCGCGGTATGGCTGCCGACCTTTGGGGATTGCACAACTGTCATATCTGAGGTTTCCTAATAACTTCTAGCGAGCGCACTCGTTCGGCATGCCATCCCAAAGGGATTATCTGTAGACTCATCAGCCTACAAGGCGCGCGGTTTTGAAAGCCGCAAGCGCCCGTTGATCACCAAGATGCCCCTCTAATGCCACATATCCGACACTTCGGTTATATTCATCGTAGTTTTCTCTTGACGTGCGGATTATGATGGTGGTATAAGCGGGTATCCGTTTGAGGACCGCGCACGTGGGCCCAGGGGTATGTCCAATCTTGAGCGCGCCAACCTCGCCGGACAAACCACGATACGGGTGGCATTCATGCCGGCACATGAAGTTCATTTCAGGATCTGCATAAAAGGAGAGAGTAATGGGCGGGATTATTATGGCGAGAATGGGTGGGCGGTGTCCGTGGTATGGGGTTCCACACCGGAGAGTGGAAGTCTTGTTGCGAGGGATGGCGTTTCTTGTTGTGGTGGCGCTTATTGCATCACCGGCGGCGGCCGACGAACAACGTGCTCCGCAGCCCTGCACGGAAGACGATGTGTCGATTGTCTGCGCGGTCGAGCCGCCACCGCCGGATGCGGAGATGTGTCTGCGAAGCGCGCTGCCGTTCTACCTTATGGACCTCGAACCGCAGCTGGCGGATCTTCAGTTGCCGCTAGACCCGGAGGATCCGGATCCTGCGACTCTGAGGTGGTACGATATCGCTACGCAGGAAGAGGGTGACATCCCGCCGGAGGTGGACGAGATCGATGAGACGTTCTTCGATGACGACATGGACGAAGCGGGGTGTCTGCCGGATGCCTGCGGGGAGCCGTCACGAATGGTATTCGGTCGCGACGACCGCGTGCGCGTTTGGAACACCCTGGCTTACCCCTGGCGGACAATAGGACGAATGGTAATGACGTTTCCCGGGGGTAGCACTGCTAGCTGCACCGGGGCGCTCGTTGGTCCCCGCCATGTGCTGACGGCCGGGCACTGCGTTCACACTGGGGGAAAGGGAGGTTCGTGGGCGACATCGGTGAGTTTCTCGCCGGGGCAAAACGGCGCGGCCATGCCCTTCGGGACACACTTCGCATCGCTTCTGGTCACATTTCGGGGGTGGACGGATCGGCGATCCCGCAACCACGACATGGCGATATTGGTGTTCCCGGCATGGGACCGTCCCGGCGCCGCGGTTGGCTGGTTTGGCTACAGCACCGGCGGGGCGAGCGATGTGGGGCGGATCCGCAACATCTCCGGATATCCGGGCGATAAGCCTTGGGGAACACAATGGTGGCACGCCGGGAAGATCCACCATCGGACAACATACCTGTTGCGTTACCGAATCGACACGGCCGGCGGGCAGAGCGGCTCACCCGTCTGGCGATACACGGGGACCACCCTGGGGCGTTACATCCGGGCAGTTCACCGCGGCTGGGCCACGATCTGGCGATGGTTCAGATGGCGGAAATACAACGAAGGAGTGCGGATCACGCGCGGGAAGTTCAATGTCATCAGAAACCTGAAGACCGCTCATCCGTTCGCCGCGGATTCGCCCGGCTATCTGCCCGAGCCTTGCGATATGTGCGGACCGGACTGCAATCAGAACGGTGTTCCGGACGAGTGCGATATCGACTGCGCTGGGTTGGGAGGGCTATGCGCAGACGCCCCGACCTGCGGAGGCAGCGCTGATGCAGACACGGATGGCGTTCCGGATGAATGCGCCAGTGCTTGCTGCCATGCGGATGGGAGCTGTACCATCGAACCCTCGGGGTGGCATTGCCTGGAAGCGGGCGGGGCATACGGCGGACTTGATTCCACGTGTGCGATATGCGTCGATGCCCCGGCGCCGGGGGCGTGCTGCGATCCGGATACGGGGGATTGCGCAGACGTATTCTCGTGGAATTGCGCAGGCGTGTTCCATTCTGGTGTCGATTGCAGCGCCGGGGTCTGCGACGTCGGGGCGTGCTGTTTTGGGGACGGCTCCTGCTCGCCTATGGACCCCGGAAGCTGCATGGACGAGTTTCTGGGCTTCGGTACAACCTGTGACCCGAACTGCTGTCTGCAGTCCAGCACGGGAGCGGATGACTGCGGAGGCGCGGTGGTTCACGCGATAGCGGTTCCGCCGCTGGGTGATCCTCCGATGAGCGTTACTGTGTCTGGTGACACCACGAATGCGGGATTGGCTCCCGAGACTTGTCCTGCCCTCGGCGAGGTGTGGTGGGAGGCGTTCTCTGTGGACGCAAATGCGGAGGTCACCGTCGACTTCTGCTGCAGTGATCCGCCGGCCAATGATGTGTCAATCTACTTGGCCGAGGGCTGCCCCTGCGCGAATCTGATTGAGGCGGATGAGGCGCCGGACTTGGTCGGCTGTGGCGACGGCAACGGGTCTGTGAAGTTCACCGTGCCGGCCGGGACATACTACGTTCCGGTGCTGGTGGACCGGGACGAGAATGATGAGATCTTCGGGCATCCGTATCAAATGCATATCTTGGTAGCACATCCGTTTTACGCGGCGTGTTGTGAGATCGGGAGCGACACGTGCACGGTTACAGACCGAGCAACGTGTGAGGAGTACGGGTATTGGCTTGGCGGCGGTGACGTGCCCGTTGTGACATGTGCCGCCGACCCGTGTGTCATCGGCGCCTGTTGCATTGGTGACACCTGCGACGATGGACCGGCGTGCGACACGTTAGCGGAGTGCGAGACGGTCTGTGGTGGGGTGTTTGTCGGGTATGGCACGTGCGCCGATGATGTATGCACTACCACAGCGAGCTGCGATTATTGTGATGGAAACCTCCGAACCGGCCCGCTGGTTTCGCCCAGTGACCGAAGTGTCAACCTGCGGGCGGCCGATGATCTCCAGCCGGCGGGTTCCACGATCAGTGCACTATGTTGGGTGGGCCGCTACGAAGACCTCGATGGCGTTCACGACTGCGGGGAAGACGCGGTGGATGACTTCGTCATACGATTCTATGACGACGCCGGCGGTATGCCGGGAGCGGAGATCGGCCCTCCCGGCGGCCAGGCGGTTACCGTTGCCAAAAAGGCGGCGGTGCCGAGTCTGATGGGCGACTGGTTGTACAACGCATCACTCGATGTTCCGCTTAGTGTGGATCCGGGGAACTGTTATTGGATGGAGATCACGAATGATCTGCAGGTCGGTACGGAGTGTGTCTGGGTGTGGGCAAGTTCCGCCTCGGCCGCCAACAAATTCAGCCTTCGTGACGCCGACGGTTCCTGGGAAGCCGAGGACGCGGTCGCGCACGACTTGGCCTTCTGTATCGACTGCGGGCTGGACAGTCTGGGCTGCGGTGACTTTCTCGGCCATTGTTGTACTTGTTCGGCCTGTCAGGAGAACACGACTCTGATTGAATGCACGTTGACTTACGGCGGGCAGTGGGATCCGGCGAACGACTGTGGCGGGGCGAGCTGTCCGACCGCGGCGGCCAACGATGACTGCCTCGACGCGATTGACGTTGTGGGAGATCTGGAATCCGGAGTCAGTATCGCCTTCGACAACCGGTGCGCAACTCGCGACGGGGCGGAAGGAAGTTGCCCGGAGTCGGGCGTCAACTTCACCGGCGATGTCTGGTTCAATTGTTACGTCCCGGACAGTGGATTACTCACGGTGTCACAGTGCGACGCCGATTACGACGGCATGCTGGCCGTGTATGGCCCGTTCGGGGACTGCGATGACGCGTGCCTTACTGTGGAACCCGGATGCCCGCTCGTTGATGATGACATTATCCTCGGATGCGATGACGACGGGTGTTGCAGCGGTTCCGCGATGTGCGGTGGTACGCTGGCGGACATTCCCGTCGAGGCCGGGGGCTGCTACAAGATCCGGGTGGGCGGTCGAAGCGACCGCGGACGCCCAGGGGGACACGGTACGGTTAGTGTGTCTCTTGCGCCCGGTCCCCCCCTTCTGGCGCCGGTTCAGGCGCCCCCGCCGGAGGACTGCGTGAAGAACCGGTATATCTCGATTATGTCAGGCAATCCTGGAGTCGCAGTGGGATTGGAGGTCATGGTCGCTTCCAGTTTGTATTTCCCGGGTTCGGTGGGCGAGACCAAATACGTCGGCGCCATTAACGCTGCCGGCTACTATCCGTTGGTTGCTACGCCGAACGTGCAGGTCTGGCCCAACAGCCCGCTGCACGTTTTCGACTGTATGATCCATCCGGCGGCGACTTTCGACGTGCGGGCGACCGACGGGATGGGCGTCTTCTCGCCGCCTCTCGTGATCGCCACGATACCAAAGCCGGGCGCGAAGTTCTTCGGAGATTGCGTCGGTCCTTTCATCGGGACCTGGTCGTGCCCGGACGGAGTCACGAGCGTCTCCGATATCATGGCCGCTCTGCAGCTGTTTGCGACTGCACCGACCGCTCCGCCGGTTCACTGGGCAGACATTCACGATGCGGGGCCGAACAACATCGTTACTATGTCGGACGTCCTGTTGCTGGTGAATGCGTTCAAGGGCGACCCCTACCCGTACAATCCGGGTACTCCAGCTATTCCGTGTCTGTAGAGAAGCCGGTCCTTGACCACTGGGGCACTCGGCGGTCGGACCGCGGCCTCCGGGTGCCCTTCGTGGTGTTCCTAAGAGGGGCGGTGGGCGGTGTCGTCTGCCCGAATCTCGTCGTTTCGGAGTATCTGGTCGTTAGTCATGTTTGGTTCTGCTGTCCTGTTTTTGTCGCGGCAACTGCTCGAGGTTGTTTTGCGGATGTCGGAATGAAAGGAGCCGCATTATGTTAGGTAAGTCAGTTGTAGCGTCTATCGTCTGCCTGTCTGTCGCGGTTAACGTAGACGCAGACCAGTTTCCGAATGGTCCAGGTGATCCCAGTTGTCCGGACGACTTAAGGCAAAATCGCAAAATAGGCAAAATCGGGACTAAAATCGTGGACAGCCACCTATTTATCAAAATCTATAAAATCTAAAATCGACTAAAATCGGGGACAGCCACCTATTAAAATGGTTCTTCCGCCGAATCTGTGGAAGGATTTCATAGGTTGAGGTAATCCTCGGCCTCCGGCTCGGGAGCTGTCCGGGGCGGCCCCTTCCGCACCGTCCCCCTCGGCGTCGGCCCTAGTCGGGTGAGACCGACGCCGAGGGTGACGGAGCTACAGGGGCCTGGAGGCAGCGTTTGGTTTACGTGATGGAACGGGCAGAGGCCGGCTTGTGTCCGGGACAAAAGAAGTGCATCGTTCGAGAATCCGGTAAATTGGTGTTTGCGAAGACATCAACCCGGAGAAAACGAACGATGCAAGTGAAGACCATCCTCAATCGCGTCCACAAAGTCAAGGGCTTCGTCTACGGAGACGTTCGATTCCGTGATTCGGATCCCATGACGCTGGAAGTCGAAATCCGGCCGCGACGCGGCAGCCGTCCGTTCTGCTCGGGTTGCGGCCGCCGAGGCAAGGCCTACGACCGAATGCCGAGACGATCGTTCTCGTTCATTCCGCTGTGGGCCTTGCCGGTTGTGATGCTCTACGCACCCCGCCGCGTCAAGTGCGAGGATTGCGGCGTGAAGGTCGAACTGTTGCCTTGGGCGGACGGTAAGAAGCGAATCACCAACGCTCACGCGCTGTTCCTCGCTCGGTGGGCGCGCCGCCTGAGTTGGAAAGAGGTGGCCACGGTGTTCAAGACCAGCTGGGACACGGTCTACCGCTCGGTTGCCTGGGTCGTCGAATACGGCCTGAAACACCGGGATTTGGACAACGTCGCCGCCATCGGCGTCGATGAGATTCAGTTCCAAAAAGGACATCGGTATCTGACGTTGGTCTACCAGGTTGAGAACTCGTGCCGGCGTCTGCTGTGGATCGGGCAGGATCGCACCGCCAAGAGCTTCCTGCGTTTCTTTCGCATGATGGGCAAGCCGCGATCAGCCGGAATCCGTTACGTCTGCAGCGATATGTGGCAGCCCTACCTGCGCGTGATCCGGAAGAAGATCCCCGACGCGATTCACATTCTGGATCGGTTCCACATCGTGGCCAGGCTGAACAAGGCGGTTGACGAGGTCCGGGCGGCCGAGGCGAAGGAACTGGCACGCGAAGGTTTCGACCCGGTGCTGAAGCACAGCCGGTGGTGCCTGCTGAAGCGTCCCGCGAACCTGACGAACAAACAGGGAGCCAAGCTCAGCGAACTGATGCGATACAACCTCAAGAGCATCCGGGCCTACCTGCTCAAGGACAGCTTCCAGGCGCTCTGGGATTACGAGTCATACCACTGGGCAGGACGATTTCTGAAGGGGTGGATTCAACGGGCCATGCGCAGCCGGCTTGAACCGATTAAGAAAGTCGCGCGCAGTCTGCGTGCTCATGAGAACCTGATCTTGAATTGGTTTGCGGCGAGAAAGCAGTATTCGTCCGGGATCGTGGAGGGACTCAACAACAAGGTCAAACTGACCATCAGAAGAGCCTACGGCTTTCGAGAGCTAAAGGCCGCGGAAGTCGCCCTATATCACGCACTTGGCAAACTACCCGAACCGAAAATCCACCACAAATTCTGCTGAGGAGGCATTAAAATCGGGGACAGCCACCAATAGTGTTCGGCACTCAGATTGCGTTTGATTGACGATACCGTCAAGCCCCGCTTCGGCACGACAAATTCGCGCCAGGCTTTGCTTGCGCTCGCGCCGCCGGTCGCGCATAATCGGGTCCATGGCGGGAAGGCGCAAGAAGAAGATCGAGGAGCCTGACTTGAGGGGCTTCAAGCACTTCAAGTTCCTCAACAGGATTCTGGAGCGGCTGCACGATACGGCGTGTGAACGGGATCGGGCCGGCAACCGCGATTTGCACTACGACCAGTACGCCGCACTCATCCTGCTGTATTTCTTCAACCCGATCGTGACGAGCCTGCGCGGGATCCAGCAGACCAGCGAACTCAAGAAAGTTCAAAAGAATCTCGGGTGCTCGAGAGCCTCACTCGGTTCACTCTCCGAAGCGGCTCGCGTGTTTGACGCCGACCTGCTTCGCGGCATCATCCAAGAGGTGGTCGACGAACTGCCGGCCCTTGCGGGTAACCGGGAATTCAAGGACATCCGTGGCATTATCACGCTGATCGACGGAACTGTGTTATCCGCCCTTCCCAAGCTCGTGCAAGCGATGTGGAGCGATGTGAAGGGTGCGCATGGCCTCAAACTGCACACGCACTTCGAGTTGCTCAAGGGGGTGCCAACCCGCATGGACCTCACGGACGGCGATGGCAACGAACGGGCTGCGCTCCAAAGAAGCCTACTGCCCGATCGGGTGTACGTGATGGATCGAGGGTACGCCAAGTTCGAGCTGTTCGCCGACATTCTTAAGGTGAAGTCCTCTTTCGTGTGCCGCGTCCGTGACAACAGCGTGTACGAGGTTCTTGAGGACAGGACCCCGTCCTCAGCGGACCACGTGGCCAAGGCCGGCGAAGTTCAAAGCGATCTAACTGTTCGATTCACTGGCGGCCAGGCCGCCAGAGCTGGGCTGAATCAGCCCCTGCGTCTGGTCAAGATCGTGTGCAACCCCCACCGGCACACCCACAAGAACGGGCGAGGCGGCCCCGAACAGGGCGAAGTGCTTCTGGTGGCTACCGACATCATGGACGTCGAGCCGGAAGTCATCGCTCTGATCTACAAGAACCGCTGGGCAGTCGAGACGTTTTTTCGTTTTTTCAAGCACATACTGGGCTGTCGACATCTGTTGAGCCACTGCGAGAATGGAATCGAGATACAGACTTATGTCGCGATCATCGCATGCTTGTTGATCGCGCTATGGACGGGGCGAAAGCCGACTCTTCGCACGTACGAAATGCTCTGCTTCCACATGAGCGGCCTGGCGGACGATGAGGAGTTGCTCGCCCACATCGAAAAACTGAAACCACAAGCATAGCCGCGTCGTGGCGCCCGCACGGAACCGGCCGCTGCGCATGCGCGGATTTCTCTCGGTACGCTCCTCCAAAAGACGCCCACTACCGAAACAAGGCCGCGCCCCTCCTCTGCGACATCCATCGCCATACGCAATCTGAGTGCCGAACACTATTGGGACAGCCACCTATTAAAATCGGGGACAGCCACCTATTTATTGACACCGCTTATGGGCCAAGTGGGTCGGGTTCTGCCCAATGGTACTAACCTCGTCAGGTTGCCATGCGGGCAACCGTCCCGAAGGGACGGAGGCGTGTAGCCACGGGTGGAGCGAAGCGGAACCCGTGGGTGAGATCGCTCCCCACGTGGTCCCGCCCCGAAGGGCCGGCGGACGGTTTCAGGGATCGCCCGAATAGCCACAGACCGCGGACGGCAATCGGCTTCGGAGGGTTCGCTCCGCGGACCGGTTTGCGGCCGGGTACTGAAGCAAACGGTCCGCACAGCGGACCCTCTCTCGTTTCGTCTGCCAAGGTTAGTACCATTGGGCTGAGCCCGACCTACTCAGAATGGTGCCCGAACAGGGCGTTCGGCGGTCTGACCGCAACGTCCCCGGAGCCCCCTCGTGACGTTCGTCAGGACAGGTGTTGGATGGCCTCTTCCAGCGTGGGGCAGATGGTCACCCAAGCGTCGAGCCGGGTCACGTTGAGGACCCCCGCCACGAACGAAGTCGGGGCGACCAGGACGACGTCCCCTTCGCGCAGGCGGGCACTGTTGACCAGCCCGACCAGGGACGAAAGGCCTTGAGAGTCGATGGTCGCCATGGCCGAAAGGTCGATGGCCAGCTTCGGCGCCTCCTGCGAAACCAGGTCGTGCAGAGCGTCCATGAACTGCTCGGCGTCCAGTTCGCCCGATACCTGCACTACGGATACCGGCCCGCCCTCGTCGATCTTAAGTTCCATGTTCGTCATCCAAACCGCGGATCCGCCTGCTCGGGGCTCGCTCCCCTCGGCGACGGCCACCGCGTAGCTACTTCGTTAAATTGCCCGAATCGACCCGTCGGCGAGCGGCCCGGGTCAGCAGGTAATTCTCCCCCCGGAAGACCGTTACCTCTCCGGAGACCACGAACACCAGTCCGGCCGTGCCTCGCACGGAAGTCTGTACCATTAGCTCGACGTTCTTGTTAGGAAGAAGCTTGATAGGTGGCTCCGGGTAGTCCGGGTGGTCAGATTCGAACACCAAGGTCCACCAATCGCCATCCCTAATCAACCGCCCCGGCCTCTCCACTAGGGGAGACCCGTCCGGCCTGAGGGATCGGCCCGCGGCCGGTGAGCGAGTGGTAAGCGGAGTTGCCGGACCGCCCTGTATCGGGATGACCTCTTGCGTCGGTCGTTGTTGATCGAGCTGGTCGATCACGGCGGTCGTCGGGGCGTCCGCCGCCAGGGCTTCGGTTTCGGCCGAAGAGCCCGCTGCGGCCGGGCCGGGTTGCTCGGGCTCGACAGGTGGACCCGAATCGCCGGGACCGCCCATTGATCGGGTCGCGAACCGCGGCAGGAGGTAATTCAATCCCTCGAAGACCGTTAACTCTCCGGACACGACGAAGGGGTATTGCACCGGGGCGCCGACGGTCGAGCGGACCATTCCGTCCAACGTGCTGTTGGGGAGCAAACGCAACGGCGGGGTGCCGTCATCGTCCTGGGGCGAGAACACCCACCAGCCTCCGGCCTCGGTCAGGCGACCGAGGCGGCTTACCATTGAGGCTCCCTCCGGCCACAGCGGGACGACAGGTCCCCTGGCACTTTCCGCGGACCCGGCCGGTTTGATTACCTCGTTGAACGGCCGCAGCCTTTGCAGAGCCCGCAGCACATCCTCGGCGGTAGCGTCGGCGGGATCACCCTCGACCACGGGATCGGTTTGCGGGGTTTCCAAGCCGGGTCCGCCTTCGTTGGGCGAGTCGGCCCAGGCGTTGAGCGCCACGACCAGTCCCACAGCGAAGGCATGCCAGGTTATTGAGTTCAGGTTCACGCTGCGATCTCCGCACCTGCCGGATTACCGCCCCGTCGGCCTCTGCGCGGCGATCACCCTTCCTCCAGTATCGGTCCCAGCAGCCGTTTCGTCCAGCCTCGCGATGCCCGGGGTTGTCCACATCGTTCGCATGAACGCGCGTAACTTACGGTAGCGCCATCCCTTGTGGATGGCGTCATGGTGACCCAGCGCGCTTCCACGCCAGGGACAAGCCCTGGCGCTACATTGATTCGCGGCCTGTACTTCGCTCGAGTGAATAATCCGAGATAGGCGAGTGTCGGGACGGCAACCCGTTGTCCATCGGCCCGGCGCGGGGAATGCGACGCTACTCGCCGACGAGCAGGATACGGTTCTTTCCGTTGCGTTTGGCGGTCAGGAGCGCTTGGTCGGCCTGGGTCACCAGGTCGGCGCCGGTCGATGCGTTCCACGGGTATGTGGCCAGACCACCACTGATGGTCAACAGCCCGACTCCGGACGGACCCAGCTTGGGGAAACGGTGGGATTGCAGGGCGCTTTTGAACCGGTCCAACACGGCCAGGACACCGGCAGGGTGCTTTGAACCTACTGAGCGCGGGCCTTGCGGATCCCAGAAGACTACCGCGAACTCGTCCCCGCCGTATCGGGTAACGATGTCCTGCTCCCGGCAGTGCTCGCGGAACAGCTTGCCGGTTTCACGGAGAACCTCGTCACCGGCATCGTGTCCGTACTCGTCGTTGTATTGCTTGAAGTCGTCAACGTCGAAAAGCAGGATGGTCACCTGGAACCGCTCCTGGGCGGCGCGGGCCAGGATCCGGTCGAGTTCGCGCTGGAGATACCGGCGATTGGGCAAACCCGTACACTCATCCGTCAACGCCAGCCGGCGCCATTCGCGCTGCCCGACCGCGGCTTGCAGCAGGTGCCCCGCCAACGTGGCGTAATGCTCGAGCTTCTCGGTGTCGCCGGGGGTGAAAGGGCCATCAATTCGCTCGGTCAACGTAAGCTGACCAATAATTCCGTCGGTACCTTCGATCGGGGCGCTGAGGACCGGTTTGGTCACAACGTCTCCCGAGGTAGCCACCGCTCCCTCGACGATCACAGTCGCCCCGCGCGTGCCCATGGCCAGGTGGATTAACTTGGCCAACTCCTCGACCAGAGCCATCGGCCTGGCATCAAGCTGGGCGAGCGTCGCCGCGAGCTGAGTCAGTTCCGCCGTAGAGACAGCCGGGGCGGGAGCAAAGGTCTGCTCAGTCAGAGCCGCCGGGCGAACATACCCCACGGCCGCGTCCATTTCGTCCCCATCCAACGGTAAGAGCAAGTAATCATCCGCCCCTCCGGTCAGCGCCCGGCGTGTGACCGATTCCGACTCCGGAGTGCAGCAGAGAATGAGCTTGGCCTCCTCCCCGGCAGCCGAACGAAGTCCGGCGACGGCTTGCTCGGGGCGACCGATCGCCGGGTCCGCACACGCCAGAACCGCCCGAACCGGACGGCGGGCCACATCGGCGATAGCTGACAGATATGTGTCAGCGGTTGAAAAGGACCAATCCGGGTAGAACTCGCGTAATCTGTTGACCAGCGCCCCTTGTTGCGCCGGCGGGGCGATTACGACCATGCGGTCACGGCTCAGCGTATCCTCGCTCTTGCTCGTGCGATTGATCACGCTGAATCCTCCTCATCAGCGTCGTCTTCGTTTCCGGGCCTTGTGGCACGCTCCGGAGCAATTGCCGCGACGTCGTCGCCGATCAGAGCTTGCAGCTCCGCCTCACTGAGCAGCGGCTGATGCCCGTCAGAGTCGGAGTCGGAGTCAGGACGCACCCTATCCGCCGGTTTGTTCGATGGCCCCGGAGCACTGCGCTTCGGGCCGGTTCGCACCGGACGGTCTGCATAACGCAGCCAGGGGACCCGCGCCGGACCAGATGCAACCTCGGGCGACTCCGGAGGGAGCCCGGCGGCGTCTGCCTCAGTCGCTTCGTCGGCATCCGACTCATCTGTTATGTTCAATCCGAATGCGTCGGTGGAGTCGCCCTCGGTTTCGGGAAGGACGTCCTCCTCCTCCGGTGTTACCGTCGCAGGCGTGATCGCAGGGTCCTCCGCGACCGGTTCGACGGCAGGTCGTTCGAAGGCGATCGGCACCGATGGGATCGGATCGGCAAGGGCCTCCGCCGGCGTTTCGGTCGTCAAAGACCCCGGCTGCAGGATGTCCGGACTCACCCGGCCTGTAGCTCCGGATTCGATTGCCCGAACAACCCGCGGTTCATTCTGCGGGGCGCCGTAGACGTAAACGGGAGCTTCCGGCTCCAGGCGGGCCGCGATGGCGAAGAACTCCAGCTCGGCGGTTCCGAGATCGTCGACGCAAACCACCACCAGGCGAGGAGCGGGCCTCGTCCTGCAAAGCTCGGCCAACCCCGCGTAAACGTCGCCGCACACCTTCACCTTCAAAGTAGTCGTGGTGAGCAGAGAATCGACCCCCGCCGCCGATTCGGCTGCGGATTCGCCGCGAATGTGGAGAACTTCAAACGATGAACCGACCACTGTTCTGGACACGATACGCCTCACGCCCAATAACCCCCGAGATGCACGCGCACCTTTCCCTTTTCTGCCAAGTTTAGGGGGAAAGGGCAGTACAGTCAATTCCGGAGAAAGCGGCGTTTGATACAATAGAGGCCTGTAGAGTGATAAGGACCTGGAGGCGGATCATGTCCCGGCGATGTGTGGCGGTAGCGGCTTGGTTGATGCTGGCGGTCTCGACCGTCCAGGCGGACGATGTTCTCCACCGTTACGAAGGCGACGTGCTGCCTTACGACGAGTCCGCCGGGTGGATCGTCCCGAACGCCTGTGAGGGGGCCTGCACCGACGCCCTCGAGGACGGACGCTACGTCGCGCGGTGGTTCGATATGGCCACCGGCGATAACTTCTACTACCACCACTGGATTGCGCGAGCGCCCGAGGCCCCCCCCCCCACGCTGTGGGTCGAGTGGCAGTTCCGATCCAATCATCCGTTCGGGTGGGGGTTCTGTGACGGGAGTTTCACGGTCGATTACGCTGACATCCACGACATGCTTTTCTTGTACGGCGATGGAGTTATTTCGCACAGCGGGGACCACTACGTAACCGGGCTCGCCTTGGACGAGTTCCACACGTATCGCTTCGAAAGCCTGGACGGCACCAACTACCGCTTTTCCGTCGACGGATTCGTGATCAAGGAGTGGGCCGAGGATCAGGGAAACGATGTTGACTTCGTTCAGTTCGGCGGAACCGGCGGGTGTCTCGGGTGTCCGGTTACCAGCATAGCCAACGAATGGGATTTCATTCGCTACGGCAGCCTGGCCTCGGGCGAGGAGATCGGCGCGTCCGATCCGCCTTGCGGCGAGCTGGATCGCTACCTGCACGCGGACCTGGATCGGTTCACCGTCACCTTTGTTGATGCCCACGGGGAGCCGATCGCCAATTATGTGTACGTGGACGATATCACCGTGGAGGTGAGCGTGGGCGACGCCCCGGTAGTCGTGCAGACCCGTCGCCTCGACGGCGGGGCCCCGGAAACGGTTGAGATTGTGCTCGACCGGCCGTTGGCGGTGGACGCCGTAACGACGTTCACTTTTGACGACGGTGCGAATGTCAACGTTGTGGAGTACAGCTACGCTGCGCCGGGTTTCTGCGGGGACGACATCGTGAACCGACCTGACGAGGAGTGTGACGGCACCGATGACGCCGCCTGCCCCGGTTGGTGCCACGATGACTGTACGTGTCCTATTCCGGAAATCCCGGAAATCCCAACGCTGTCGACCTGGAGTCTGGTTGTTCTGGCCCTCGTACTGCTCACCGTCGCCAAGCTCACCGCCCGCCGTCGTCGGGCCGCTTCCCTTGGGAAGCCGTAACCGCCAAGGTCAGAAAGGTGTTGTTCCCTCGGCTCGCCCCTTTCTGGGGAAAACCCGGGGGGAAAACCCAGCGACGGGAAAACCCGGGGAAAACCCGGGACAGTCACCTATTTATGGGGGAAAACCCGGGACTAAAACCCGGGACAGTCACAATAGTGTTCGGCACTCAGATTGCGTATGGCGATGGATGCCGCAGGGGAAAACCCGGGGGGAAAACCCGGGACAGTCACCTATTTATTGAGGGCAACCACCGGAACTTCTTGGAGCATCGAAGTGTCGCTCCTGGCGGGGCTCGGGTTGACTTACGACGCGATCCCGCGGCTGACGCCGCGGGCTAGGCAGAGCTGCCGTCCTGACGGGCTGGCCCCGCGAGCCACGCGGGTGGCACATCTTCGCGCAACTCAAGCCACTGCAGCCCTAATGGCAGGTCTCGTACCTCGACCGTGCCCTACACCCGCCGACGACGCCCTACGTCGGGTGCCACCAAGGTGTCATACGACGAGCTGTTGACCCGTGGAGCGCGCCGCGCCGCGGGCTTCCACGCAACCGAGCCGTAGTCGCCCCCCATCGTTCATGGCCACGCAAGCGTGGGCCATGGCACCCGGCAACCGAAAGGGCGGATCTGGAAACCCTCCACCTAAAAGCGCGCGCGCCCGAGTTCTATCCCGACCCCGGCAGGTCTCGTACCTCGACCGTGCCCTACACCCGCCAACTGTAGCCGGCTGTCGATCTCGATTCTCCAGCCCGAAGGGCTCAGATGAAGTAGCCGGGGGCAAGTCCGCCATTGGCGGACGCCGCCCCCGGACCCGATCCCCGCAACCAGCGTCACCCCGGTAGGGGTCAAATGCCTTGGGCGAATGCGTTTCGCGAGTCCGCCATGTCTGTCGACGCATTCTCAACAAGGCCGGATAGCGGAAACAGACGCGCGGTTCATCGACGCCGTCTCTTTCACCCTTCAGGGTGATTGGGGGTGTTGGGCTCGCACCCGGGGGCGGCGGCCGCTGCGCGGCCTTGCCCCCGGCTACTATCTTATAGGCTTTCAGCCTGAACACCGAGCGGGTCTGCAGCTTGTTACGCTGGGCCTTGCCCCCGGCTACTATCTTGCAGGCTTTCAGCCTGAACACGTAGCCGGCTTGACGCCTTTCACTGAGAAAGAAGCCGCGGCCTTTAGCTTGCCACGCTGGGGAATGGGGCGCCGGCGAGTCGGACGGATACGCTCGGCTTGCCCGGCAAAGATGTGTAGAACAAGGAGGAGCTTGTCCCTGGCGTAAAGGCGCTGTGTCTCTATCACGTCACCCACAAGGGCGTCACCCACAAGGGGTGACGCTACAGTAAGTCACGCCCGTTTATGCGAACGTCATGAGTAATCCGGGTTAGTCCGGTTGGCCGGTTCGTCCGTTGCCGTCAGTCGACCACTTGCCCGTTGCGGTATGATCGAATCACCTCGACGAATCGGCCGCCGTCGGTGAATATCGGGGCGGGTGCAGAAGGCGCTGGGTCGCGATCCGCCAGCCGGCTTATGTCGCCCGATAGCGGCGTTCGACAGATAACGGCTTGGCAGGGCAGCCGGCAGCGCACCGCATCGCGCAGGCAGATGGTGTCTGCTGTGAAGGTGATCTCGCGGCGATACCAATCGTGAGTCAGCCGGAGGTAGTCCGCCGGTTGCCAGCGTTTCTCCCACGTGGGGTATTCACCGCGGATTTCGCGAGATGCGCTGTCGTGTTGCCGCAGGAAGCTCCGTAACGGAGCCCATCGCTTCCGCGGCTCACGGAGCGGACGTCTCAGTATTCCGTGCGCGGTGACAGAGTCGCCGCCGACCCGGACGTCGACCCGCCGATCCCAGCGATTGGCCGTGCGCACCGCAAAAGGAAACACCACCTTGACCCCCGGTTCCTCCAGCGCGCTTTTGCCATTACGCCAGGTGGCGTGCAACGCCCCTCCGCTTTTCAATCCGACCACCGCGTGATAGTCGCGCGTCGTTCGGATTACCAGTCCGGCGTTTGGGAAGAAGACCTGCCCGTCCTTCTCGAAAGGGAGCACATCCTGCGCGGGGAGACTTTGGGGAGCAGCGAGTGCGGCGAGGATCAGACGCGGAGCCATCAGTGACAGCAGGTCGTCATGCCACGGGGGTAAATGGCCGGCGCCGTATCGCGCATATCGTTGTCTGGTAAGCGCGGCCAGAGACGCCGCCTCGCGCAACGTGGTCGCCATCAGCTCCGGGCCGTATGGACTTATAAACGCGGTGCCTTCGGAGCCGTAACACCCGCCGAAGCTGCCGTCGGGGTGGGCGAAGTGAGTCATGAAGGCCATAGCTTGTTTAATTGCCGGCAGCAACTCTTCCCAGCCGGTTCGGCGAAAGAGGCGGGCGAGGGCGTCCACCGCCAGCGACAAACGCCCGAGGTCCGCTCCACCGTGTTCGGGGAACCAACCTTCTTCATCCTGGCGAGCCAGCAGTCTGCCGAGCCGATCTCGCGCCGTCTTTAGTACGGTTGTGTCCCGGATGACTACCGCACCATCAACCAAGGCGCCGACCGTCGTGGCTTCAAGCCAGGGGGTCTGCTGGGGCTGACGAGCCAGCCACCGCGTGTGTCCGATCAGATCCCGCAACAGCAGTTCCGTCTGGAATTCGGAGGAGTCGGCCAACAGGTGGATTACATGAGCCGAGCCGGCCGGATACAGCGGGGCTCGCCGCGCTGCTCGACGCCGTGGTCGACCGTCGCGCGTCAACGACATCTGCCAGCGAACCAGCGAAGCGCGCACGCACTCCCGCAGATAGGCGTTGTCAGCCAGTTCGGGATCATTGTCGACAAGCATCCCAATTGCTTGGGTCGCCGCCGGCCGACGACACCATAACTCACTGTCGTTGCGCAAGCCCGCCCGCCGGTAAGACTCATCATCCAGCCACGGTGCCGAACCGAGGATATGGCAGAGCCGGGGCAGACAAGATCGGGCGACCGTTCCATACACTGCGGCCGGCATCGCGCTGAGAGGCGACGGTACCTCGCTACGCCGATCCGGTGCAGAAGAAGGTGGCAAAGCTTCCGCTGCGTTTTCGATATTGACAGGACTGCCGGCCATCACACCCATTGCATCGCCGAATATGTCCGTGGATTCCCCGCCGGTGGGGACGAACCCGGCCGGCCTGGTGCGTCGGCGCACCTCGTTGGTGTTATCGAACCTTCCACCGGTTGGTCTGAGGTTATTCCGGTTTGGGGCGGTCCTTTGCCTTCTGCGGGGCGGGAACCGGGTCGATCCCGCCGCGGCCGAAGGGATGGCAGCGGACAACGCGGCGCAGGGTCAGCCCCAGACCTCGCCAGAGCCCATGGGTCTGCAGGGCCTCGATTCCGTATTCGCTGCAGCTTGGGCAGAACTTACAGCTTCCCAGCAGGAACGGCCGAACCATGGCCTGATAGCATCGGATGGTAAGGACCACCGCGAATACCAGCCAAGCCTCAGCGGCGCGCCGGATCCGTTTGGGGAGAGACTCTACGACTGGCACGGGACCACGCATGAGCGTGGCACTCTAGAACAGAGAGACCACAAACACAATCAAGGACGTGCCGACCGTGGCGATAGCCACCCAGCCCAGAAGCTGGCGAGGACCCGGGCCCAGCGGTCGCGTGGGTTTGTCCATCACCTCGAGCGCCGTCGCGACGCCTTCACATACCTTCAACGCCAGCGGGGAAACACGGGTCGTGACCCGGCGCAGAGACTCTCGAACCCGTGCCGAAGATGACGGAGAAGCAGTCGCGGCCGGGCTTTCCGCTACGGCGACGTTCTCAGCGGCGACGGCCGGTTCGGGGGCGGTTGGCGCTGCTTTCTTCACGGCCGCTTTCTTAGGAGCGGGCGGCTCCGGTTCCGCGCCCGGTTCGCTCAGATCGGGTATCGAGCTGTCGTTCTCCCATTCAGCGGGTGCGACCAATTCGCCGTCCGGCTGAGTGAATTCGGCCATGAAGTCCGGAACGTCCGAGCCGGAACTCGGATGCGGGTGGGGAGTTTCAGCGGCAGGCTCACCGTCCGGTTGGGTGAATTCGGCCATGAAGTCGGGGATGTCCTGACTTACACTCGGAGGCGGCTCCGCGGCTGCCCCGGCGGGCTCAACTGCCCCAGCGGGTTCCTCGACTTCCGCAGCTCCTTGAATGGGCTCCTCAGGAAATGCCCCAAGGTCCGAGCCGGCTTGGTTGAGTAGTTCGTCAATCGTAGCCAGCTCGGCATCCAACTGAGCGCTCACGTTGTCCGCCCGCGCGGGGGCGGTTGCGGCCTCAGCAATGGCGGTTTGGCTCTCTTCCTCCGTATCCTCCTCCATCGCGCCGATTTCGGTGGAGACCTCCTTGGCGAGCGCAGCCGCTTCTGAGAGCAGCGCATCGAGGTCGTCTTCCGAAACGCCCAGGCCGTCAACGCCCTCCGGTGGAAAAGAAGATGGATCTTGCGTGGGGTCGTCAGTCATGTTCAGTAGAATCCTCAGGGACGCTCACACGCCGTGGCGACGGTAGGCGTAGACCCACCGCAGCCGGTTCTTACATTCGTTTTATCGGTCCATCGACCCGGAGGCGTGAGGTTGCCGAGCCCCGAAGAGCGCTGATAATCGACCCGCATGCCTATCCCGCGCTTATTCTGCCCGGAACTGGCGGCCGGGACGATCCGGTTGTCCAGGGAGGAGACCCAACACGCCGCGGCCGCTCTGCGCCTCCGGCGAGGGGCAGAGGTTGTCCTCTTCGACGGTCGGGGCAACGAAGGCGCCGCCCGTATTACGGACTTCGAGCAGCGACAACTCACCGTTGACGTGTCTGAGATAACACGGCACCCCTTCGAGCTACCTTGCCGGCTTACCCTGGCCGTAGCCATGCCCAAAACTCCGCGGCAGGGTTACTTGATCGAGAAATGCACGGAGCTGGGGGTCGCCGCGATCTGGCCGATTATCGCGGAACATAGCGTGACTAAGCCCGCCAAGGCAGCCGTCGAGAAGTGGCGGAGGCGCGCGGTCGAGGCGGCTAAGCAGTCGCGCCGCTGCTGGATCCCGGAAATCTCGCCGCCGCGGTCGTTTGCGGAATCGTTGGCGGATTCGAAGGAGGTGGAACGGAGCTTCCTGGCACACCGTTCGGACTCGGCGGTTCCCCTTTGCCGGATCTTGGCTTCGCACGTGTTGCCGGCTTCGATCCTGGCTTGGATCGGTCCGGAGGGAGGTTGGTCCGAACCGGAGCGGGAGCAGGCAATCGAAGCCGGCGCGACGGTGGTTTTGCTTGCGCCGACGATCCTGCGAACGGAGACCGCCGCGGTTACAGTATGTGCGGCCGTGGCTCTGGCAGGCGGGCCAGACGCCGCGCCACCCGAGGTTTGAGGAGTTTCCGATGCCGGTCTACCCGGTCCGTGAGCTAGCGAGTGATGAGAGCAGGACGGCGGACGCGGTCACTTTCGCGGATCAGGTCGACATCAGGTCCTTCCCAAGGCGGAGTCTTGGTGTTGCTCTGGTCGTGACGGTCTTCGCGGCATCAGGTCTACGCGCGGCGGAGCCGGATCCCGCCGAAGAGCGTTTCGCATCCGTTACGAAGTACCTGGCGGCCGAGCAAGCCCGCCAGGGTATTCCGGGCATGTCCGTTGCGATTGTGGAGGACAACAAGCTCGTCTGGTCCAGAGGTTTCGGTCTCGCGGACGTCGAGAACGACGTTCCGGCCACGCCCCAAACCGTCTATCGCATCGGATCGGTGTCCAAGATGATCACGGCGACGGCGGTCATGCAGCTCGTGCAATCCGGGCGAATCTCCTTGCGTGCTTCCGTCCGTGATTACGTCCCCGAGCTGCCGGACAAGGGGGAGACCATCACCGTCCGACACGTTCTGGCGCACCTATCGGGAATCAGGCACTTTCGCACTGCAGGCGAGTTTCTGAATCGAGAGCCCTACGCTCGCCTCGTCGATACGCTGGCGGTTTTCAAAGACGATCCGCTGGTCGCCCGTCCCGGGGAGCGCTATGTGTACAGCACGTGGGCCTATAACTTGCTCGGGTTGGTTGTCGAGCGCGTCAGCGGTGAGCCTTACGGTGATTACCTTGCCAAGCAGGTGTTCGAGCCGGTCGGGATGACCGCTACGGGTCTGGACGACGTCCGGGCGGTGATCCCGCATCGAGCCCGCGGGTACGCGCGTACTCCGGAGGAAGTGCTGCTCAATTCCCCTTACATTGATCTCAGCGTGCGCTACCCGGGCGACGGGATCGTCTCTACGGCTGAAGACCTTGCCCGCTTCGCCGCGGCGTTCAACGCGGGCAAGATCCTCGAACAGTCGGTCAGGCAGGTAATGACCACCGAGCACCGAAACGCGGCCGGTGAGCCCGTCGGGGGTGGGTTGGGGTGTTTCGTGCGAGACCTGGACGGGCGCAAGATCATCGGCCACGCCGGAACTACCGCTCAGGCCTCGGCTTTCCTGCTGATCGTACCGGGCGACGATGTGGCCGTGGCGGTGCTGACGAATCTGGAACGCGCCGACGTGAAGACCATCGGCCTGACGGTGGCACGAGAGCTCCTGGGCCAGGGCGGCGAATAACCGCTCGCAAGGGTTCTCAGGGGGGGTTGACGGGCAGACGGTTTTCGCTACATTGAGCGGCTCGACTTTGTTGAAATGCAGCAGCTAGGTGCGGTAACGTTATGTCTCAGTGTAAGATACGAAGTTTTGTGGCCAAGACCGGCGAAGTGGATCAGAAGTGGTATCACCTTGACGCCACGGATCGAGTGCTAGGGCGCGTGGCCACGAAACTCGCCACGGTTCTGATGGGTAAGCATAAGGCGATTTACACGCCGCATGTGGACACGGGTGATTACGTTGTGGTCACCAACGCCCACAAGATCCGCGTCAGCGGCAACAAAGCCAATACGATGATCTACCCGCGGTATTCGTACTATCCCGGCGGATACAAGGAGGTCTCGTTCAGACAGGTGCTCGAACGGCATCCGGAGCGAATCCTGCGCGAGTCGGTCCGACGCATGCTCCCCAAGAACGCCTTGGGACGGCACATGCTGGATAAATTGAAGATTTACACCACTGACACCCATCCGCACGGCGCCCAGAATCCGGCACCGTGGGAGTTTTAAGAACAGACTTGCAGGCGGAGGCCTTAAGACGTGACGGACGAGCCAACACCGATTCCCGAGAGTGAACCGCAGATTCCTGCTCCCGAGCCTCCGGCCGCGCCAGGGCCGGCCCCGGAGCCGGTCAAGACGCCGCCGATAGCCGGTAAGCAGTACATCTGGGGAACCGGGCGGCGCAAGACGGCCGTAGCTCGCGTGCGAGTGCGGCGGGGCGAGGGCAAGTTCATCGTCAACAACAAGGATGTGGATACCTTCTTCTGCATCGATCGGGACCGCGCCATGGTCCGCAAGCCGTTGGAGGTTACGGACACGGGCAAGATCTATGACGTGTTCGTTAACGTTAAAGGCGGCGGCATCACGGGTCAGACCGGTGCCGTTGTGTTGGGCCTGGCGAGGGCTTTGCGGAACGCCAGCGCGGACTACGAGCCGAAGCTGCGAGAGTACAACCTGCTTTCGCGTGACCCGCGTAAGGTCGAGCGGAAGAAGTATGGGCAGCGGGGTGCTCGTCGTCGGTTCCAGTTCTCGAAACGTTAGAACGTCGATTTGCTGAGACCCACAGCGACTATTCAAGGGCTCCCCGGTCTGGTACCGAGGAGCCCTTTTTTTAGGCCAGGACTTCGCGGCGGCTTCGTCGTCCCGTCGTGATTGGCTTGGGAGGCCGTTGAAAAAGGGGACTGGCTACGAGCAGATTACAGCTTACGGTGCCAAGAGACGCCATCGGCGAGGTGCCTGCACCATCTTTCACCGGCCTGTTAGGGAGTCCATGACTCGGACCCTTCAGAATGCACTGGCACCCTACGCGGTTCCTGCGGATGCGGCCGCGGAGCGAGCTCATCAAGAGCCGGAGCTGGGCTCGGCGGAGCCGCGCGAGCCGTTTGAGCTGGACCGGCATCGGATCATCGGTAGCACCGCCTTCCGCAGGCTGGAGGGCAAGACCCAGGTCTTTGCCCCATCGCACCACGATCACTTCCGCACGCGGCTGACCCACACTTTGGAGGTCGCCCAGATTGCCCGGTGCCTCGCCCGGCGGCTTCGTGCGAATGAGTCGCTCGCCGAGGCGATTACGCTTGCTCACGATTTGGGGCATCCGCCGTTCGGACATGCGGGCGAGGCCGCTCTGGACGAGGCCATGGCAGGCAGCGGCGGCTTCAACCACAACGCGCACTCGCTACGGGTGGTGGAGTATCTGGAGCACCCGTTCCCGCCGTTTCGCGGGCTGAACCTGACGGCGGAGACGCGGCTCGGGCTCGCGGCGCACGAGACGCAGTACGATTGCCCGAGTTCCGCTGGGTCGATGTCGGATGATGGTGCCACGGTTATGGCCTCCGGTCCGTCGGTCGAAGCGCAGATCGCCTCGATTGCCGACCGGATCGCGTATGACTGCCATGACCTCGAAGACGGAATCGGGGCCGGGTTGGTAACGCTGGACGAACTGGCCGGGATTGATCTGTGGGACATCTCCTTTAACGCGGCTACCGGAAGCAATCCGTTAAAACAGGGTACAGGAACCTCGCCAAGAGCATCTCTGGGTACCGTGAGCGGGAAACGGCTCGGAGCCGGTCCCGTGCTGCAACGTACGGGTAGAGGCGAATCCGAGAGCATCTTTGCCGTTCGGCGCCCGGTACTCGACGCGATCTTGAACGGGCTTCTGAATGATGTGATCGTGACTTCGGGGGCGCTGTTGGCGCCGATTCAATCACCGGATCAGGCCCGCTCGGCCGGTCATTCGCTCGTGACCCTGTCCGCCCAAAGCGATCGGCTATTGACCGAGCTGGAGCGATTCCTGGCCACGCGGCTCTACCGGTGCGAAGAGATAGCCGCTGCCGACGATCGCGGCCGGCGCATGGTCACAGACGTTGTGGAGGCCTATCGCCGAACCCCCGCCAATCTCCCGCCGCGGTTCTACAGACGTCTGGATGAACAGGGCATCGACCGCGTGGTTTGCGATTATGTGGCCGGCATGACCGACCGCTTCTGCCGCACGGAGCATGAGCGGTTGATGTCGCCGTGATCCTCCGGACCGGGCAGCGGGTTTGTAGGGCAGGTCGAGGCCCGAGACCTGCCGCCGAGCTCGCGCGATGATCGCCATCTGGGCTTTGTTGCGCAACGCCTCGGCGTAGGTTCAAAAGGACGCACATCGCGCGAAGACCGCGGCAGTGTGTAGGGCACGGTCGAGGTACGAGACCTGCCGCCGAGCTCGCGCGATGTGCACCATCGCGGCAGGTCTCGTACCTCGACCTGCCCTACGAGCTGAACCGGCTTCTGAACGACGCGATCGAGATTTCGGGGGCGCTGTTGGCGCCGATTCAATCACCGGATCAGGCCCGCTCGGCCGGTCATTCGCTCGTGACCCTGTCCGCCCGAATCGATGGGCTCCTGGCCGAGCTGGAGCGGTTCCTGGCCACGCGGCTCTACCGGTGCGAAGAGATAGCCGCCGCAGACGCACGCGGCCGGCGCATGGTCACAGACGTTGTGGAGGCCTATCGCCGAACCCCCGCCAATCTCCCGCCGCGGTTCTACAGACGTCTGGATGAACAGGGCATCGACCGCGTGGTTTGCGATTATGTGGCCGGCATGACCGACCGCTTCTGCCGCACGGAGCATGAGCGGTTGATGTCGCCGTGATCCTCCGGACCGGGCAGCGGATTAGTAGGGCAGGTCGAGGCCCGAGACCTGCCGCCGAGCTCGCGCGATGATCGCCATCTGGGCTTTGTTGCGCAACGCCTCGGCGTAGGTTCAAAAGGACGCACATCGCGCGAAGACCGCGGCAGTGTGTAGGGCACGGTCGAGGTACGAGACCTGCCGCCGAGCTCGCGCGATGTGCACCATCGCGGCAGGTCTCGTACCTCGACCTGCCCTACGAGCGGGGGTGCCACACGGGTGTCATGGGTCGACCTGTTGACCCGTGGGGCAAATGCGGTCTGCCAAGCGGACTCTACCCGCCCTGCGGAGCGAACCCTACCGGCTCACGAATACGCGAAAGGCGTAGCGTCCTATAGCCCAGGGTGGCACGAACGCGGCTGCGCCGCTTCGTTTACCCTGGGCTCTGCTGTTCAACGCCTTCGGCGTATGTTGAGAAGAGGTACGCCGTTCCGTTAGCGCGTAGGGCATGGTCGAGGTACGAGACCTGCCGTTGGTCTTCGTGCGCCGCGACCCCCGCGGCTTACGTTGCGGGCTGGGCGGAGCTGTCGCCCTGACGGGTTGGTCCCGCGAGACACACGGGTGGCACATATTCGTGCGACTCGAACCATCGCGGCCCTAATGGCAGGTCTCGTTCCTCGACCATGCCCCACAAGGTCTTCGCGCGACGCGCGCTGTTGTGGCAGGTCTCGTTCCTCGACCATGCCCTACAAGGTCTTCGCGCGACGCGCGCCGTTGTGGCAGGTCTCGTTCCTCGACCGTGCCCTACAAGGTCTTCGCGCGACGCGCGCTGTTGTGGCAGGTCTCGTTCCTCGACCGTGCCCTACAAGGTCTTCGCGCGACGCGCGCTGTTGTGGCAGGTCTCGTACCTCGACGCTGCCCTACGACCGCTGCCACGTGGGTGGCATGGGTCAACTTGTTGACCCGTGGCTTTTAGCGCGGGCATCCACGGGCAAGCGGCAAGCGTCCATACCTCCATTGCGTAATCTCTTGCCGTGCGGCGGAGTACTCTACGCGCGAGCTACGCTGGCCCATGCCACCCGACCGTAAACGGCTGGTTGCGTTCTATTCCAGCGGGCCGAGTTCGTTTTCTACGTCCTTGAGGACCTGTTGAGAGCGCAGCAGATCGAGGGACGCGTTGATGTCATTACCGAAGAGGCGATCTTCCTCCGCGTGGGGGATCTTGCGGCGGACCGCGGCTTGGGCGAGGCGTGGGCCGATACCGGCGCGGAGTGGGGCACGGTAGTCCATCGCCTGGGCGGCGCACATCTGTTCGATGGCCAGGACCGTTTCGGCGTTCTCCAGAACCTGCAGGCACTTGACGGCCGCCCGGGCGCCCATACTCACGTGGTCTTCCTGACCCAGCGAAGTGGGGATCGAATCGACCACGGCCGGGGTGCACAGTCCCTTGTTCTCGCTGACCAGCGCCGCGGCCGTGTATTGCGGAAGCATGAACCCGCTGTTGAGGCCGGTGTCCTTCATCAGCAGTTTCGGCAGGTCGTCCACCCCGCTGAGCAGCAGGTAGATCCGTCGTTCGCTGATCGACGCCAGTTCGGCGAGCGCCATGGCCAGGTAATCGAGGGTCAGCGCCAGGGGTTGTCCATGGAACAGCCCGCCGCTGATCACGTCTCCATCGTCGAAGATCAACGGGTTGTCGGTAACGGAGTTGACTTCGGTTTCGATTGTGCGGGCGACGTGGTCGATGGCGTCACGGGATGCGCCGTGGACCTGGGGTACGCAGCGCAGGGAATACGGATCCTGCACGCGCGGGCATTCGATGTGGGATTCGAGAATTTCGCTGTCCGCCATCATTCGCAGGATGTTTCCGGCTACCCGGATGGCGCCGTGGTGCGGACGGAGCCGATGCAGCCGCGGATCACAGGGTTTGACACTGCCCCGCGCGGCTTCCAGCGACATGGCGGCGATGATGTCGGCGTGCTTCGCCAGGCGTAGTGCCCTTATTACGGCATTTGCCCCATAGGCTGCCATCAACTGCGTGCCGTTGATCAGAGCGAGACCTTCCTTCGGACCGAGCGTAGCCGGTTCGATGCCGTGCTCGGCCAGAGCTTCCGCGGCCGGTTGAGTTCGGCCGTTTCGGGAAACGGTCCCCCGCCCGATCATGGGCAAGACCATGTGAGCCAGAGGGGCCAGATCTCCGCTGGCTCCGAGTGAACCCTGGGTCGGGATGGTGGGGAGCAAGTCGGCGGCCAGCATCCGTCGCAGGCAATCGACGGTCGGGCGTGACGCTCCGCTGACTCCGTGGGTCAGCGCATGGATCTTGAAGAGCATGATCCAGCGGACGATCTGCGGCGGCACCGGAGTGCCCACGCCCACGGCGTGCGACATGATCAAGTTGGTTTGCAGGGCGCGGACCTGGTCGGGCGGAATTCTCTTTTCGCACAGATGTCCGAAGCCGGTGTTGATCCCGTAGGCGGCCGCCCTTCCGTTAGCGATGCGGGCTACCGCCGCGCAGCAGGTCTCGATGCGCTGCCAGATCGGCTCGGCGATCTCGACGCGGATCGGACAACCCAGGGCGGTGTCCAGCCCTGCCAAGCTTAGCGGGCGACCGTCCAGGGTCAGGTGGGCGCATCCTGCGCCATCGATTCGCACCGGCACGGCGGTCGTTTCGTCTGAGTTGCTCATGAAGCGGATTATAGGCTTGCTTGCCGGAAACGTAAGCGGGTCCGGCCCGGCGTTGCGACCTCTGCAGGTGCCGGCAGAGGCTGCGCCGCCGGACCGGACCCGTGTGTCCGATCCGATCGCTCCGGGCGGTGATCAGTTGCGGGTGACCTTAACCGCCACGGCGATAGCTTCGCCGTCGGCCGTCGAAGCGGGGGCGGCGGCCAAGACGACATAACTACCGATCTTGGCCACAAGGGTCGTATCGATTGCGAAGTTGGTTTCCCCGAGATGGTCCTCCTCCGTGCGGAACTCACCGGTTACCTCCGTCCTCAACTTCAGTTGAACGAGATCCTCGTCGGAATCGAGCCGAGCTGTGCCTGCGACCGAGATCTTCAGGCTGTCGCCGTATCCGACCGGGTCCCGGCTCGACAGGGCCGACTCTTGAGAGAAACTCTGCCCTTCGTCGGCCGTTAACATGACGGGTGCCAGAAGGTCCAAGTCTCCGAAACCGTTTTCGGTAAGCGTGTGGGCTACGGATTTGAGTCCGGCGGGCAGCGAAGCCTCCTTCCCATTGTGGTTTCCGACCGAGGCGCGAATGACGAAGAGGTGGATATTGAAGGACTGAGACGGTCGGTCGACTTCCTTGAGAAGCTGCCGGACTGCCTCGGTCTCCGCTTCGCCGGCGCGGATCACCAGTAACCGGTTGGCGTCATCGATTGCGATGCGGGTTTTGGGTCCACTCACGGCCGCGCGGATGAGTTCCATCAACATGCGGGATGGTTGATGGGTCAACCGGATGATCGAGACGTCTTCCGAATCTTCGGCTACTTCGGCGACATCCCAGGCGGGGATGAGCTGGTCGCAGATCAATTTCACCTGATCGCTTGGCCCCTGCACGATTATGCTCGACGGTCCCACGCAGGCGGTCATTACCGGATAGCCCAAGTTGTTCAACGAGGAGGCGAGCGTCTCGCATTCTACGTGAGCGAGCTTCGTGATAACGGTTTCCTGGGGCGGAGTCTGGGCTACGCAAAGCGGCACGCCCACGGTTACGAACACGGCCAGAGCTATAGTACATTTCCATGCGTTCATTGTGATCACTCCTTATTGAGATTGCTTGTTTCATTTCCTGTCAAGTGGGTGACGCTAACGTCTCCCGGCTGTTTCCGTTTGGATCACTCGTCCGCCGCCGCGGTCGGCGTCGAGTAGAGCCAATACAACTGAACGTCGGGCTCAGACGAATGGCGGGCGACGGCCATGAACTTCTCGGCCGCCCCTCCACGAAGCGTGATCCCGACACGTGGGTTCGTTTGGGGCATTCCGATTACTGCGGAAGACCCCCCGTTGTTTTGTTGTGTATGGTTCGAACGCTGCACGTTCTGATAGAGGATTCCTCCTCCGATCAGCACGACGACGGCAGCGGCTACTCTTACCAGGCGATGGACCCGCCGAGGTGTGATTCTCAGCCACGACTGAGTCTGTTCTCGCAGAGCCGGCCCGGATGTTTGCGAGGTGATAGCCTCGGTCTCCAAGCGGAGTTTATCCAAACCGTCGGCGATCAGAGCCATCTGCGCGGCGTACTCTCGGCAGGAGACGCATCCGCGAAGGTGTTCCTCGAGTTCGGCATCGGGGCGTCCGGCGTCGAGTTGTTCGTGCCATCGGTTTTGGGCTTCTTCGCAGTTCATCACAGCTCTCCACCTGGTCTTCCGGTTCGGTCGAACCAGTCCGGGTCTCTTTTCAGGATCAAGCTTCGCAGGGTCTCCCGTCCGGCCCGAGCATGTACGCGGGCCGTGGCCGGGGCGATGTCGAGCACTCTGGCGATTTCCTCAAACGGCATACCTTGAAGATGCCTCAGGACCATCACCTCGTGTTGCCTTTGCGGTAGCTCCATCAGCAGGCTCCGTAAGGACTCGCCTCGGTCGGACGGTATCGCCGGAGGGTTCTCGGGTTCTCTACGCGACGATTCCATTGCGTAGGGTTCGATGTGGCGCCGGCCAAGTTGGGTCCGCCGCCCGAGCAGCCGACATCGTTGAACGACAATCCGGGAAACCCAGGACCACCACTTGTCGGCCTCTCGCAAACTGCCGGCTTTCTCGTGGGCTGCGACCAGAGCATCCTGAACCGCATCTTCTGCGTCCTCTTGGTTCCAAACGAACCGGTAAGCGAGGCGAACCAGCCGATCTCGAACGGCTCCCATTCCTGCGGGAGGCGTCGAGGTGTCGGCTGCCGGTGCATTTCGGCGTGATTGGCGTTGTATGTCTGCAGTCTTGTCTGCCATGCCCGTCTTCGCCGGAAACACCGTCTCGATTCCGTCATCCGCCCTTACAGATGCGCGGCGCGGTCGAGGCGTTTAGTGCCCCGGGTGGTCCCGTTCTCGCCGTGCGGTCGAGGGGATTATGGGGCTGCCCACCTCGTCCTCTTCGCCCTTGTACGGCCCGTTGGCGATTGAGACGCAACGGTTGAAAGCTCTGGAATAATGCCATTCTCAGAGCTGGGCGAATAGCGCCCGAAGACGCGCGCTTACCCGGACAGACCGACCATGGTTGGGCTAAGATAGATGAGCAAGTGCAGCAGGCCGCAGGTGTACAGTCCGGCCGCGATGTCATCACCCACCACGCCCCACCCTCCGGGCCAGTGGTCTTCGATCTGCCGGGCGGGGGGGATCTTGGCGACGTCGATTGCCCGCTCAACGAAGAAGGCGACGGCGGTCAGTTGCCAGGTAAAGGGAACGAACGCGACCGCGAACATGAACCCGACCAGTTCGTCCCAGACCAGGCGGCGGCTGTCCTTTTCGCCCAGGATGCGGTCTCCGGCCTGGTGTACGGCTACGGATGCGAGCGAGAACAGCACCGTTACCGTGACGTAAGTGATTGGCGACAAGTCATGCATCACCCAATACAGCGGGACGCCGATGACGGCTACGGTGACGGTTCCCGAGGCGGGAGCGTAGCCGAGCGGACCGATAGAGCCTGCCAACAGAATGGTCCACTCTCCGGGGGTGCGTTCAGTCGACATGGTCTCAATTCTGGCAGAGTCGAGCCGTTGCTGCAAACTCAGCGGTTCAAGAGTGGTCCGGGCTTGCCGGGTGGTGACGCTAATACTGTTAGCTGAGCCGGTTTGGAACGCGTAACGCTCCAGTAACATGGCGGTCAGCAAGTTGATGTCAGCCGACGATATGCAGTATAACCGTCGACCCAACTATAAGGGGGCCGGCTCGGATGATGTGGCCAAGATTGGCTGCTACGAGCCTTCCGACCCGGGTCCATAGTGGGCGAAGCCGGGTGATCCGTTGAGTGATTGCCGTAATCTGTGAATAAGAGGTAGAGGGAATCTGACTGATGAAAACGAAATCCTTTGTCGCCGCGGCGCGGGTACGATGGTCGAGAGAATCCAGGGCGTTTTGTGCCTTGCCGATTGTGCTTGCCGTGGTCGGGATCGTTGCGGCTTCGGTAGTTGCGGCTCCGAGCCAGACTGAGAAGAAGGCTCCGGATGCGGTGCCGGTTATCAAGATCGACAACCCGATCCACGACTTCGGGACTAAGTGGATCGGTCCGATGCTGGACCATACCTACACGATCAAGAATGAGGGCACCGAGGCTCTCGAGATCATCAAGGTGCGGCCGGCCTGCGGCTGCACGGTGGCCGGGGAGTACCCCAAGAGCATCGCCCCGGGCGAGTCCGGCAAGTTCCCGTTCACGCTCAACAGCAAGAAGCTCCGCGGGAAGTACGAGAAGTCGATTACGGTCACTACGAACGACCCGGTGACTCCGGAATTGAAGCTCAAGCTTCGTGGGGAATGCAAGCGTTACATTGACGTGCTGCCGACCGCCGCCAATTTCGGGAAGGTCGTGGACAACGAGCCTAAACGTAAGGACATCGGGATTAAGAACAACACCGATGATCCGCTGAAGCTGACGTTGACCAAGACGGAAGACGGGCCGTTTGCGTTTGAACTCGTCGAGAAGACGGCGGGTAAGGACTTTGACGTGCATGTGTCCATGAAGCCTCCGTACACCCCGGGGACTTTCCGCGGCACCACGACCGTATTGAGCAACATTGAATCCCAGAAGGAGATTACGGTTCGGGCGACGGCGCGGGTGCCCGAACGGCTCGAACTGCAGCCTTCTCAGATTACCTATGACCCGAACAAGTTCAAGGATAGGGGCTTCTCACGCTCGGTTCGGTTTGTCAACTACGGAAACGAGCCCGTCCAGGTGGTCGACGTAACCACGGACGACCCGGACCACATCAACTTGGCGTTCAAAGAGCGTACGCCCGGCAAGGCGTACACGATCCAGGTTGATATCCCGGCCGGTTACTCGCCTCCCGAAGGCGGGCGGGAAATCGTGATCAAGACCGACGATACCAAGCAGCCTGCCATCGTTCTTCCGGTGACGCAGGTGGCGGCCCGTGCGGCAGAGAGCCTCCAGGCTAAGGCCGCCGAGAAGGCCAAGGCCGCCGAGAAGGGCAATGACGCCGAGAAACCCAAGGCCACGGTGGCCAATAAGGACAAGGCCAAGCCGTCCGAGAAGAAACGCACGGAACCAAAGAGGGCCCGGAGGGGGCGCCCGGCCGAGGAGATGGTTGGCCAGCAGGTTCCGTCGTTCGAAGCCACCACGGTTGTCGGGGAGAAGTTGAACGCCGAGTCCTTTATCGGCAAGGTGACGGTTCTGGATTTCTTCTCCAAGCGTTGCGGTCACTGCATGAAGCAGATCCCGCGGCTTGAGACGGTGCGGCAGAAGTACGCGGCCAAGGGAGTTCGGTTCGTGGCGATCGGCGCCGGCGGAACCGACGAGGAATTGAAGGCCAAGACCGCTTCGCTCGGTTTCAAGGGCGAGTTGGTCATCGATTCCGCCAAGAAGATCAGCCCGCTGTTCAAGGTGAGCGGGGTGCCTTCCATGGCGATCGTGGGCAAGGCCGGCATAGTTGAGGCCGTCAACGTCGGAAACGTTGGTGATCTCGAGGAGCGTATGGCCAAGCAGCTCGATGCGATGCTGGCGGGCAAGCCGGTTCCGGAGATCGATCGCGCACCATCGAAGGCTCAGGAGAAGGGTAAGAACCAGCCGCGTCCGGCCGAGGAGATGGTCGGGAAGGTCGTACCGGACTTTGATGCCACGACAGTGACAGGAGAGAAGATCTCTTCCAAGTCGTTTACGGGCCAGGTCACGGTGCTCGACTTCTTCTCGAAGCGTTGCGGGCACTGCATGAAGCAGATCCCCCGGGTCGAGGCGATGCGACAGAAGTACGCCGACAAGGCGGTCCGCTTTGTGGCGATTGGCGGCGGCGGTACGGAAGACGAACTGAAGGCTAAGGTCGCCGAGCTTGGCTTCAAGGGCGATTTGATTGCGGATATCTCTCAGAAGATCAGCCCACTCTTCGGCGTTCGCGGAGTTCCTTCAATGGCTATCGTCGGCAAGACCGGCAAGGTCGAAGCCGTCAACGTCGGGAACCTCCGGGATCTCGAAGATCGGATGACCTCGCAGATCGACGCGATGTTGGCCGGCAAGCCGGTTCCGCAGATTGCCGAGACGCCGCCGAAAGCTCCTGATCGGGGCGCGAACAAGCCGCGTCCAGCCGAGGAGATGGTTGGAAAGGTCGTGCCGGATTTCGATGCCACGACAGTGACAGGAGAGAAGATTTCGTCCAAGTCATTCGTGGGCAAGGTCACGGTGCTCGACTTCTTCTCGAAGCGCTGCGGGCACTGCATGAAGCAGATCCCCCGGGTCGAGGCGATGCGGAAGAAGTACGCGGCTAAGGGCGTCCGGTTTGTGGCGGTCGGTGCGGGTGGTACCGAAGACGAAATCAAAGCTAAAATTGCGGAGCTGGGCTTCGAGGGCGACCTGGTGGCGGATGTTTCCCGGAAGATCAGTCCGCTCTTTGGGGTTCGCGGTGTTCCCTCCATGGCGATCGTCGGCAAGAGCGGCAAGGTCGAAGCCGTCAACGTCGGGAACCTCCGGGATCTGGAAGACCGCATGACGAAGCAGTTGGATGCCATGCTGGCCGGCAAGCCCGTCCCCCAGGTGGCGGAGAATACCCCGCCCCCGTCCCCGCCCACCAAGGAACCGACCAAGGCTCCCACAACGGAGTTGGTCGGAAACCCGGCGCCCAAGTTCGACCTGACCACTCTCGAGGGCGAGAAGCTCAACAACGAGACGGTGGCTGGGACGGTCGTCGTGCTGGATTTCTTCGCTACCAACTGCGGCTACTGCAAGAAGCAGATTCCGCGGGTCGAGGCAATACGGCAGAAGTATGCGGACAAGGGCGTGCGGTTTGTGGCGGTCAGCCAGAAGATGCGCACGGAGTCCACCGTTGACGAAGTCAAGGCCAAGCTCGACGAGTTCGGTTTCAAGGGCGAGGCTGCAATCAATCATACCAACTCGGTCGGTCGGGCATTCGGCGCCACCGGGTTCCCGACTATGGCCGTGATCGGCAAGGACGGGAAGCTTGGTTCGGTGAACGTCGGTAATATCGCGGATCTCGAAACCAAACTGGAGGCTCAGCTTGATGCCTTGATCGCCGGCCAGCCGATTCCGGAGAAGTTCGTCGGAAAACCGCGAACAAGGGGCAGCAGGCAGCGCCCGGCTATGGAGTTAATAGGTAAGACGGCGCCGGCTTTCTCGGCCACGACTATGGACGGAAAGGCCGTGGGTGATGCGGACTTCGCGAACCACCCGGCGACCGTGTTGAACTTCGTTGCTCCGAATTGTGGCTACTGCAAGAAAGCGCTTCCCAATGTTGAGAAGGTGCGGGCATCGTACGAGCAGAAGGGCGTGCGTTTCGTCAACATGGCCCAGTCCATGCGTAAGGAGTATCCGGCAGACGAAGTGGTCAAGATCTTCACGGAAGCCGGCTCGAACCTGGAGCTGTCTTACGACCCCAAGAACGAAGTAGGCAAGAAGTTCAAAGCCACTAGTTTCCCCACGATGGTCGTTGTGGGCAAAGACGGGAAGGTCGCGGCCGTGAACATCGGAGCCAAGCCCGATCTGGAGACCCTGTTGAAGGGGCAGCTCGACAAGCTCATTGCGAACCAGTAGTCGTTCGGTAGTGCTCGCGGGCTTGATACCCGCATGATTGACAGTCTCCCCGGCAGCCCTTCCGTCTCTCTGCGGAGACGGGAGGGCTGTCCTTTTGCGCCCGCTCTTCGGCGCGGCTCACCGCACCCCAACATGTCGATGGCGGATGGGGCCGACCCACTATCTGTGTCGGCCGGGTCCGAGCCGTTTCCGGCGGTAGCATCATTCCGCAGGCCTTGTGGAAAGTTGTCGGAGCTGGAGAAAAGCGTTGACGATCTCCGACAGATGTAGTAGGTTGCCTACGACTGATGTAGTAGGTTTGCGAGTTGGTGAATATTCGATGGCGAAACGTCAATACGATCTTGGAGACGCGGAGCTCGGGGTTCTCCGAGCGTTGTGGGATGTGGGGCCGGCCACGGTGCGCGACGTACTTGAACACCTGCACGAACGTGGGCGGCGGGTGGCGTACACTACGGTGCAGACTTTGCTGACGCGGCTGGAACAGAAGCGTTACGTCGCGAGCGACAAGTCCGGTCTGGCGTTCGTCTATCGTTCGAAGGTCTCACGCGAACGCATCAGCCGGTCGCGGCTGAGTTCGCTGCTGACTCAGTTGTACGACGGCGCTGCGGGCCCGTTGGTGCTGCAACTTATTCGTACCGAACGACTAAAACCGGATGAGATCGAAGAACTGCAGAAACTGATCGAAGAACTCGATACTCGATCGTAACACGTAGCAGGCTAAGGCGGGGATCAACAGGTCATGTGGGAAGTATTTCCAACAGACGTATTGTGGCGAAGCGCGTTGGCGGTGATACCGCTGGCCGTGATTGTCGCCCTTGTCTGCCGTCGCCTGCCGGGCCGGCCGGCGTTGCGTCATAGCCTCTGGTTCATGGTGTTGCTCTGGCCGCTGATGGCCCCTGTTTTGCCAAGTCTGGACGTTCCCGGCGAGTTAGCCGCGCAGGTATTGCCGGATCCGGGGGGAACCGAGCGGGTTGCCGCGGTGACGCCTCTTGAAGAGCCAAGACCGGTCCCGCCGGCAGCGTTCGGGGGTTCGGGATCCGCGGCGAACGTAACTGGTGTTAAGTTGAGGACCGTCGAACCGGCGAGGACCGGGCCACATCGCACTTTGGTGCCTCGAAACGGGTTGACGACGGAATCGCATAGCGCAGCCTCCCGCCCAGAGCCGTGCTCGCCCTTTGAGCTCGCCCGGGCGACCGGCTTTGGCGGGGGGCTTCTTGAACAAGTTCAGCTTGCGGAACGCCGTCGCGGCATCAGGTCGCAGCACGATCGGGTCGACGAACGGTCGAGCGTCGGTTTGTTCGACAATCCAGCGGCGGCTTCTTTGGAGGTGCCGGCAGCGGCCGCCACGGCGCGGGACGGGACCGAGTTCGGCGAACCCGAAGGAGTCTGCCCATTCGAGGTGGGCCCCGAAGTTGAGCCCGAGCAGGCCTTCTGTTTGTTGATGATGCCGGATGGTGCGTTCCTGGAAAGCGAATCAGCCCAGAGCGCGGGGGCGCCGCCGAAGGTTGCGTTGAGTTTGCCGGCAGTGTCGGAGAACGCTGCGGAGGCTGAACCCGGCGGCGCGTGTCTTGAATGGGCGACGTGGCTCGCGGGCTTGGCGGCGATTCGTGACAGTGTCGGTAATCTGCCACCGATACCGGTGAAGATATGGTTGGCGGGGATCGTGCTCTTCGGGTTGGCGAAGGTTGCCGGCGTCATTCGGGCGCGCCGTCTGTTTGGTCGGGCGACCGTCGCTCCGGCGTCAGTGCGAATGACCGTATCTGCGGCGGCGGACAAGCTGGGTCTGCAGTCCGCTCCGGATACGTTCATGACTGACGAGCAGATCTCCCCGATGGTGTGGTGCGGGCGCCGGCGGCGTTTGCTGCTACCGCGGGCGTTGTGGGCGCAGTTCGACGATGCGGGCCGCGCGGCGATCGTGTGCCACGAGCTGGCTCATCTGCGCCGCCGGGACCATTTGGTTTGCTGGATAGAAACTCTGGTCGGCGGATTGTACTGGTGGCATCCCCTGGTGTGGTGGGTGCGCCGTCATCTACGGGCAGAGGCCGAGCTGGCGTGCGATGCCTGGGTCATCTGGTCCTTGCCGAACGGGCGACGGGCCTATGCCGAGGCGTTGCTGGCCACGAAGCAGTTTGTGGGAACGAATAGAAGTCCCCTGCCCGTTGGGGGTATTGGGGTGACGACCGGGCGAGCGGAGCGTTTTGGTAGGAGACTTACGATGGTGATGACTCAGACGACAAGGCCGGGGCTCTCGTTCTCGGGTGTCGCGATTGTGGCAGCATTGGCGATGGTCGGTTGGATTGCCGTGCCGGCGCGATCCGGCCCGCCGACCGAGGAGCCGTCGGCGACCGCGGTGGCTTTGGAGACTCTGGCGATCGAACTGGCGGACAAAGGCGAGGACGTGCCTGCACTGCAAACCGTTCTTGTCGGGGATTCCGACCAGAAGAAGCTCAACAGGCGGATGAACGCCCTGGAAGCGAAACTGGATCGGTTGGCGAATCAGCTCGATCGCCTGGTGGGTGATCTTCCGGAAATCCCGCGAGTGCCGGTCGTTCCGGCCGTTCCCGCGGTTCCGGCCGTTCCCGCGGTTCCGCCTACCGCTTTGGGGACCGCCTTCCTTGGAGGCGAGACAATTGTCCAAGCCTACTCTCTTCCGGGCGAGAAACTCGAGAAACTGACGGCGCTTATGGTGCGCCCGGATGTGCCGATCCTCGTCAACCCGACCGAGGACGGCCTGGAAGTCCATGCGACCGCGGAGCAACATGCGATCTTCAAGCGGTTTGTGGAGATGATCCACCCGGAGAAGGAGAAGCGGAATGTCAAGGTGGCGCCGGGCAAGCTGGAGGCCTTGGCCGAGTTGATGATCCTCGATGACGTTCCGGTTCCGGTTCGGGCCGGCGAAGACCATATCATGGTTCACACCGATAGTCTGAACCAGTTAATCTTCCAGGACTTCGTAGACTTGATCGAGGAGCCGGGGAGTATCTCGGTTGCGTCGACGGTTCCGATCCAGTTGGGCGAGTTCTTCGTACACGGTGAGTCGTCGACCGGAGAGTACCAGGCAAAGAGCGACTGCAGTGGCAAGAAGAAAGCCAAAGCGGCCAAGAAAGCCAAGAAGGCTAAGAAAGCTAAGAAAGCTGAGAAGGCCAAGGGAACTAAGAAAGCCCGAAGATCCGAGCGTGTGGTTGTCGACCATGCCGGATGCGACGGTTGCGATCACAAGAAGCACGGCGCTTGTAGCTCCTCGCACGCTGTTGCCCTCGAGCATTATGAGGCCGGAAAGCAGAGCCTTGCGGATCTGGCGAGCAGCGCGAATCTCGACGAGCTGCTTAAGGTCACTTCCAAGTTAAGTGACGGAGCGTTCCACGGGGAGCTCAAAGTTCAGAGGAAAGCCCTCGAGACCCAGGCGCAGATGCTGGAAGCCCAGGCAATGGCGTTTATGGCCAAGGCTCGCAAACTCGTGCAGAAGGCCGAGACGGTGGAAGCCCGGGCCGACCAGCTCGAAGACCGGGCCGACCGCATCGAAGACAAGGCCGACGATCTGAGGGGCAAGGCCGACGACGTGGCGGCATCAGAGCGCATTGCTCTTGTCACCGAGGCCGAAGCCCTGATGGCCCAGGCGAAGGAGATGGAACGGAAGGCCGGCGAACTCGAGACGAAAGCCGAGGAGATCGAGGATCTTGCCGACAGTCTGGAAGCCCAGGCCGAGGCGTTTGAGGATGCCGCAGATACGATCCGCGATGCGGTGCGCCAGTTGGCCGAGGATGCCGCGCGGGTCTCGCTCGAGAGTCTGTAGCACAATCGGGAGTTTCAGCGAGGGAGCTTGGCGGCGGGCGGCGGTAACGGCCGTGCCGTCGCCGGGCTTCCCCGAACGAATTCCCGCGCTTTGCCTGCACTGACCGGCGGGCCGATTTCATAACGGCTCGTAAGGGCCTTTTCTGCCACCGGAATCTGCGAGGTCGGCAGGGGGGCAGGCACGGTCACCTTCGTGGAAAGGCCGTAGTGCCATTCCACAGTCACGTTCCATCAGGAGGGAGTGTTCAACGTGTTACGCACCGGGCCTTGGTTATTAGGATTGGCAGTCGCGGTGGGGGTCGGATCGACGGTAGCCGCGTCGGGTCCGGATCAGGACCGCGCGGCGGTTCCGCGGGACTACTACAGTGCTAACGGGCTGCTGAATCGCGGGCTCTATGACCTGGCCGAGACGGAGTATCGGCGGTTTCTCAGCGAGCATGAAGACCACGACAAGGCCGCCACGGCGCGGTACGGCCTATCGGTGTGTCTCTATCGGCTTGGCCGGCATGAAGATGCCACGGTCGAGCTGGAGCGTCTGATCGCGCTGCCGGAGCCGCCGTTTGCCGCGGAAGTGCTGACCATGTTGGGGCAGTGCCGACTCGCCACAGGGCGGCATGCGGCTGCGGTGGAGGCGTTCGAGCAAGTCATCCGCGACCATCTTAAGCACGATCTGGTGGATGATGCGGTGGCCGGCGCGGCCGAAGCACTCTACCTGAGCGGCCGCTTTGATGAGGCAATCTCCAAATGCCGACTGCTGACTTCGCGCTGGCCTGACAGCCCCTTGCGGGAGCGGACGGAGTTTTTCCGAGGTCTGGCCGCGATGGGCAACGGGGACTTCGCCGCGGGGGCCGAGTGTTTCGAGGGCCTGATCTCGGAATTCCCCGACGGTCCCTTTATGGATCAGGCTTCACTTCTGTTGGCGCAGTGCCATCATCACAACAACGCAGTCGAAAACGCCTTGCGCCAGTACCGACAAGTGCTGTCTCGCTCCGGTACTCGGTTTTTTGCGGAGGCCTTGTACGGGCTTGGGGTCCTGGCGTTGCAGCAGGACCGGGCGAAGGAGGCCGGGGTTCTGTTCGACGAGTTGCTTAATCGGCACGCGGACAGCGTTCACGCCTCGTCGGCGCGGTTCTATCGCGGGCGGGCGTGGTATGAACAGGGCGAATTCGATAAAGCACTCAGCTCGTTGGAGAAGTGCGCCGAGGGTGTCAAAGACGCGACTCTGGCGGACGATGTGGCGTATTGGATGGCGAAGTGTCGGCTTAGGCAAGGGGCGTTTCCCGATGCCGCCGAGCGATTGACTGCCGCGATTGCCGCTCATCCCCAGAGCGATCTACTCCCTGAGATGTATTACGATCGAGCGATCGCACTGGTCCAAGCCGGTGAGCCCGAAGCCGGGGTGGAGGCCTTGGAGGAGTACCGAAGACGCTATGCCGACCATTCCATGGACCCGGATGCTCTGCACCTTTTGGGCGCGACTCGGCATGAGCAGGGGCGATATGACGACAGTGCGGCATACTGTCGCGCGTTCATCGAGCAATACCCGAAGCACGAACTGGTTGCGGAGGTCGTTTTCCTCGCCGCGGAGAACGACATGCTCGCCGGCCGTTTCACGGAAGCCGCGCGAGGCTTCGATGAGTTCTTGAAGCGTTATCCCGGGGATGCCCAGGTCGTCAAGGCGGAATACCGGCTCGGTATGGCCTTGTATAACCTGCAACGCTTTGACGAGGCCGAGGCCCGGCTTAGAAAGGTCGTTCAAAACACGGGGGCCGATGAGGCGTTTCGTCCCGGCCTGTTGGCATTGGGGGATATTCATTTTCAGCGCAGCGAGTGGGAGCAAGCTGAGCGACTTCTGAGCGATTATCTCTCTGGTGAGACGGTGGGCGGTTCCGCAGATGACGCATTACTGAAGCTGGGTTTAGCCCTGCAGAGGCAGGAAAAGCACTCCGAGGCGATCGCGGTCTTCAGCCGCCTGATCGACGGCAGTCCGGACGGGCCGCACCGCCTGCAAGCGGTGTTCGAGCGTGGGCAGGCGTTGGCTGCTCTGAAGCGCTTTGATGAGGCCCGCAAAGCGTTCGAACAGGTACTGGCCGAGGGCGGCGAGTCGCGGTTCAAGCCGTATGCTCTGAACCACTTGGGTTCGGTGGCGATGCGGGACGGCGATTTCACGGCCGCGGCGGGGTTCTTCGAGAAGGTGAACGAATCGGCGGGAACACCCGTGGACGAGGGTGAGTCTCTGTTTAATCGTGGGCAGGCGTTGTTGGCCGGCGGGAGCTTCAAGGAGGCGGAGAGCGTTTTCGGGGAATTGCTCGAACGGTTTCCCAAGCACGCCCGAGCGGGGTCCGCGACCGCTCAACTGGCGATAGCGCGTTCCCGGCAAGACCGCTGCCCCGCCGCCCTGGAGAGTATCGCCCGTATCGAGGGTGAGTCCGGAGCTAAGCTCAGCAATACCCTGCGCAGAGCGGTTCAATACGAAAAGGCCTGGTGCCTCCGTAAGGTCGGTCGCTCGGATGAGGCGGCGGATACGTACCGAGCGCTGCTGGAGGGCAAAGGCAGCGACGACGAGCGCCGTCACGCGCTGCTCGATTTGGCCGGTATTGAGTTCGAGGCGGTGCGGTACGAGGTGGCGGCCGGCCTCCTTCGGCAGCTTGATGAGGCGATCACCGGGGCTTCGTTTACCGAGCCGGCGGACATGCGGGAACAGCGCACGTACCAGTTGGCGGTATGCGAGTTCGAACTCAAGCGATATTCAGAGGCGGCCAAGCTGTTCGAGGAGTTCGTCGGGCTCTTTCCCGCGAGTCGTTTGCTGGCTTCGGCGAGCTTCTTCTGCGGTGAGGCCTACAGTGCCCTCGGCGACTTCAACGCGGCCGTTCCGCACTTGAGCAGAGTAGTGGAGGGCTTTCCGTCGGATCCGGTATATCCGGCGAGTATTTTGCGTCTCGGCGAGGGATTGGCGGCCTTGCAGCGCTGGCCCCGCTGTGAGCAGGTCTTCAGCGAGTATCTCAGCCGTTTCGGTGACGCCGAGCGCTGGTTCCAGGCTCAGTTCGGCGTGGGCTGGGCTCGGGAGAACCAGGGCCGGTACGATGAAGCGATCCAGGCCTATGAAGCGGTGGTGGCCCGCCATCAGGGCCCGACGGCCGCGCGCGCCCAATTCCAGATCGGTGAGTGCCTCTTCGCCAAGAAGCAGTACGACGAGGCGGTGCGTGCTCTTTTGAAGGTGGACATTCTCTATGCCTATCCGGAGTGGAGCGCGGCGGCTCTGTACGAAGCGGGCCGGTGTTTCGAACAGCTTTCCAAGCCGGCCGAGGCGCGAGTGCAGTTCAAGACCGTGGCGGAGAAACACTCGGAAACGCGCTGGGCGGCAATGGCGGTCAGCAAGCTGAAGGAAGTGCCGCCGGTGTCACTGCCGGGGCATTAGACGAATTGCGGGCGGGCAACCGATCCGAATACGACAGGAGCTTGGATACGTGAGTGTGTTGATGGCAGTGTCGGGGGTAGTGGTCTTGGGGCAGGTTACTGGGGGACCGGTCGAGGGCGCGGGGGCGTCCGTGACCGGGCAGATTCAATCGGTCTGGGATTTCGTCGTCAAGGGCGGGCCGATGATGATCCCGATTGGGATCCTGTCGCTCGTGGCGCTGACCGTGATCATTGAGCGGATGGTGAGCCTGCGCCGCCGCCAGGTGGTACCCGACGGCTTCTTGCCCGGCCTGCAGGCGGTGCTGGAAGATGGTCTGGACGACCGCACCGCCGCCCTTGAGTATTGTCAGAACGATGGCAGTCCGGTTGCGAGTATCTTCGCCGTGGGGATCAAGAGACTCGGCGAGCCGGTGGAGCTGCTCGAGAAGCACGTTCAGGAAGCCGGAGAGCGCGAGGTTCGCAAACTCCGTAAGTTTCTGCGCTCGCTGGCCGTGGTGGCGTCCATCGCCCCGTTGATGGGGCTATTGGGTACGATCTTCGGGATGATCAAAGCGTTTCAGACCGTGGCAACTTCGGGCGAAGCGCTGGGCAAAGCGGAACTGCTCGCCAAAGGGATCTACGAAGCGATGATCACGACGGCCGCGGGGCTGTTGGTGGCCATCCCGACTCTGATTGCCTATCACTGGATTTCCGCCAAGATCGAACGGCTTGTGACGGAGATGGACCAGATGACGTGCGAGTTCATCGAGGAGTATGCGGGAACCGAACCTGCTTCGCAGTCGCGAGCGTCACGTTTGCGCCCGGTCAGCGAGTCGGTCGGCACCGCTGAGGCAGTGGCGGATGACGCCAGGGCCAACGCGGCTTCGGCTTGAGGGGATAATGTGTGTCGCGATACGTCTTGCAGGATGAACCACGGGGGTGCGGCTTTGGTTATGAGAGTTCGAGTCCCCCAACGCTAAAGCGATGGGCCACCCGTTTGAACGATAAACCGGAGGGGGCCGGTCTTGGACGTGGGTGGGCTGAATCCGCCGGTGGTTCGAGTCCCCCACCTCTAAAGAGGTGGGCCACCCATTTGACGAGGCGGGCCACCCATTTGACGAGGCGGGCCACTCATCTGGGGCGGGCCACTCATTTGGAGAGCAGCACGCATCTGAAGAGGGCCGCCCATCTAATGGACTTTTCCGGAAACGGCGCTGAGGCATGTTGATATCTGCAGAAGAACAGAAGCCGACGGTCTCGATCGAGCTGACGCCGATGATCGACATGGTCTTTTTGCTGCTGATCTTCTTCCTGGTGGCCACGACGTTTCGCCAGGAAGAAAGGGAGATGCAGATCGCTCTGCCCTTTGCCAGTTCGACGGCTCCGATCAGTACGATGCTGCGCGAGCTGATCGTCAACGTTGATGCCGACGGGGCGATTATCGTCGGCGGCCGGCGGATCGATGAGGACGCCCTGCAGAAGATCATCACCGATGCCGTAGCCGGTAACCCGGAGCAGAAGGTCACCGTGCGCGGAGATCGCGGAACGGCTTATGCCAATGTGGTTCGAGTGCTGGATGTCTGCAAGGTCGGTGGTATTCAAGAACCCTACCTCGACACGGTGTTGCCCGAATGAGTGGTGCGTCTTCCGCAAGCCCGCCGCCCGGTGAGAAGGCCGCTCCGAAGCGGTCCTGGTGTCGCCGCTTGATGATAGGCGCGGCGATACTCGTGGGGATCGACGCGGCTACGGTGGCGGCGGTGCTTTGGCCGCGGACCATGGTGTTCTATACGGATGCCGACACGATTCGCGTACCGGCGCAGGTCGCGGCGCTACGCGAGGTTCTCTGGCAGCCGCCCGTGCAGCTTCCTGATCTGATCAATACCGAATCCGACGATTACGAGCCCCGGCTAAGTGCCGATGGAATGACACTATACTTCGTGCGCGGTAAGGCCGGCGATAATGCCGACGTGTACCGTTGCACCCGCACGCCGGACGGTTGGACCGAGCCCGTTCCCGTGGTGGAATTGAACACGGAGTATGACGAGCTGGGGGCGGAGCCTTCGGCGGACGGGCGGTCCATTTACTTCTACAGTAATCGCCCCGGGGGGCAAGGCGGCTACGATCTCTGGGCGATCCATCGCGGGCTCGACGGAGAGTCGGGATTCTCAGCTCCGGTGAACCTGGGGCCGAGAGTCAACTCGGAGTACAACGACTACGGTCCGGCGCTTACGGCCGACGGCAAAACACTGTACTTCGCTTCGAACCGACCGCAGCCGCGCGACGCCGACCAGCCCGATCCGGACGCCTGGCCGGGGACAATTCGCGAGGACCTGTACCACCGCACCTATGACTTGTTCATGGCACCGCTGACCGAGCAGGGCCCGGGAGACGCGCGACCTTTGGCGGCGTTGAACACGCCGTACAACGAGGGCGCCCCCGCGGTCAGCCCGGTGGGGGACTTCGTGTACTTTGCCTCCGATCGCCCCGGCGGCGAAGGGGCTTTTGATGTCTATCGATCCCGCCGGCTCCGCGGCGTCCACCAGCCGGCGGACAACTTGGGCGACGTCGTCAACACGGCGGCCAACGAGCTGGACCCGGGCATGACTCTCGGAGGATTCGCTCTCTATTTCAGTTCCGACCGGCCGGCGCAGCGCAGCGATCCGGAAAAGCCCAACCCGTATCATGTGTTTCAGACGACCTCCCGCGAGGTCTTCACGGAGACCGAAACCCGGCAGGTGTCCATCGACTGGGCGGCACTGTGGTCCGAAGTGGGGCCGAACCTGCTGTGGGCGTTGTTGGCGTTGCTGTTGCTTCTGCTCCTGCTAGTGGTCTTCAGAGACCTTCAGCGTCGCCGGCTCAGCTTGTTGGCCCGGTGTTTGCTCGCCTCCATTGCGGCCCATCTGCTGTTAATGTTGCTGTTCAACGTGTGGGGCGTGACCGTCTCGCTTGCCCGAGAGTTGAAAGGCCGCGGGCGCATTCAGATTGCGCTCGCTGCCCCGGTGAAAGGCAATGACATTTCCACCCAGATCCGCGGGGAGTTCACCGAGGTTGACACTCCGCCTCCCGTTCAACTGGAAAGTGAGCGAGCGGCGAGCGAGATTGCTGTAGAACCTGTTGCCGAACCGGCGAATCCCGGCTTTGACCATCAACCCGTGCGGTTCGAGCATCGTTTGCTGGTCGACAGGCGAGTTGTAGAGGCTGAACCCGAGTCCCGCCCGGATGTTCCGGATTCCACCCCGGATTCGACGCGCACCGAACGCAAAGAGGCTTTGGACTTGGCGGTGCCGTTCGAGGAACGCCGGGTAGATGCGGCGGAGGAAGCTTCTTCGTTTTCCCCGGATCCCGTTGCCGATTCTGCCGGCGCTCGCATGGCGATCGACCGGGTCGAGCGGGATACGACCGCGGCGGACCAACCGATCGAGCTTCCGCCGGATCGGCTTTCGGAATACACCCGTTTGCCGCGACGCAGTCTGGCCGAGTTTGCGCCGAATCGACCTCCACGCGTTGACGTTCCCTCGCCGGTTCCTTCGGTTGGTGGAACGGCGGTTTGTCAGGTTTCGGAAGCTGAGTTTGGATTAGCTTTGCCGAAGGATGACCGCCGGATCAGTGATTCGGAGAACGGTTCGGCACCCGCGCCGGCTCCGGTGGCCGAGGTGCTGAGCGAGCGCCTGGCCATCGACCGGATCGAGCGAGTTCCGGCCGTGGCGGACCAACCCATCGAGCTTCCACCGGATCGGCTTTCGGAAGATACGCGTTTGCCGCGGCATAGCCTCGCGGAGTTCGCGCCGAATCGTCCTGTTGTGGTCGACGTACCGTCGCCGAATCCGTCGGTCGACGAGGCGGCGGCTTGGCAAGCCCCGGAAGCGCAGCTTGGATTGGCCCTCCCGCACGACGAGCGCAGGGTTCAGGAGGCGGAAGATGCCTCCATAACCCGGCCCGTTCCTGTTGCCGACGCGACGAGCGCGCGCTTGGCGGTGGATTCCGTAGATGGCGTTTCGGAGGTGTCCGATTACCCGGTAGAACTTGTTCCAGACCGGGTGGTTGACGATCTTCGCATGCCACCGCGTAGCTTGGCTGCGCGTACGCCGAACCGAGCCTCCAACGTCGAGGTTTCTTCTCCGACTCTATTGGCCGATGCCACAACGGTATCATCACCGCCGACCTTCGAGTTGGATCTGGCGCTGCCGCAGGCTCAGCAACCCGGGGTCGATCAGGAGCACAGCCAACTGCCCGCGGCCGAGATGCCCGAATCGGTTCGGTCGAAGTTGTCCCCGCGTACGGTGACCAGTCCGGACGTCCCCGTTGTTTCTACTATGAAACCCGCAAGCCCGGCGACTGCGGGAAACGCGACCAGCCTGGCCGATGCAAGCCGTCCACGGGAGAGCGATTTGCCTGGAGCCGCGAATATGACCGCGCCGATCAGAGCCGACGGTCTTGATACCCCCTACGTTCCGAATGCCGATCTGGCTCTGCCGACGGTCGAGGAGATTCCCGCGGATGTGCGGAATGAGCCCGCGGTCCTTCCCCAAGGGACGGTCGTTGACGGGCTCCGCAAGACGCTGCCGCTGATCATGGATGTTGACACACCCGAGTCACCACGGTTATTCGATCCGATCCCGCACCTGCCGTTTTCGGCGCAACTGGCGCAGCACGGACTGCCGCTACGGAAGCCGCGAACGGAAGGGGCGGCGGTGGCCGTGCCGGGTCTTGCTGTTTCAGCTCCCCGCGATCACGATTCCCTGACGCCGAGTCAGGCGATTCCGAATCTGCGTCTCCCCGGCGAGGTGGTTCTGCCGGACGATACGTACGCCCAGCGGGCCCGGGCCCAGCGGTTGGCTGTGGTTAAGGGAATGGGCGGTAGCGAGGCCACCGAAGAGGCGGTGCGTTTGGCTCTGAAGTGGCTGGCGGCACACCAGAGCGATGACGGGCGGTGGGACGGCCGCGACTTCGACGATAATTGCGGAGAGTGCGGCGGCCAGACGGATATCGAAATCGATACGGCTCTTACCGGACTGGCTCTGCTTTGTTTCCTGGCGGCGGATCATACGAATGTCAAGGAGGGTCCATACCGCGCGAACGTCGAGCGCGGTTTACAGTGGCTACTCCGGCGACAAGCGCCCAACGGCGACTTCCGCGGTGAGGAGACCATGTACAGCCAGGGCATCGCCACGATCGCGCTGGCGGAAGCGTACGGCATGACCCGTGATTCTCGTCTGGCGGAACCGCTCCGCAAAGCCGTTCGTTTCATCGACCAGGCGCGCGATCCATCCAGCGGTGTGTGGCGCTACGAGCCCGGTCAGCCCGGTGACACCTCCGTGTTGGGATGGCAGATCATGGCGTTCAAGAGTGCCCGCGAAGCCGGCCTCGAGGTGCCGATGGATCCGTTCGTTGCCGCGCGCGATTGGCTGGATGATGTCAGCCCGTCGTCACATCCCGGGCTGTATGCATATCAACCGGGACAGCGCGTCACGGTTACGATGACGGCCGAAGGTTTGTTCATACAACAATTGCTCGGCCGGCGGCGTAGCGAGCCGCGTATGCAAGAGTCGGTTGCGGTTGTCCTGGATCACCTGCCGGGTTCGGACGACGATTTCAACACGTATTTTTGGTACTACGGTACGTTGGCTCTGTTTCATCATCAGGGCGAGGCCTGGCGGACCTGGAACGAGGCCCTTACCGAACAGCTTCTCACGCGGCAACGCCGGGACGGTTCGGCGGCGGGAAGCTGGAATCCGGAGGGCAAGTGGGCCAAGCTCGGTGGGCGCATATACCAGACGACCCTCTGCACGCTGATGTTGGAGGTGTACTATCGCTACTTACCCCTCTTCCTACAAGAGCGACCGTTAGAGGCGATCGGGACGATAACGGGGCGGGTGACCCACGCCGAGACCGACGCTCCGATTGCCGGCGCGCGGGTCCGACTGGATCTGCCCGACAGTGCTCCGATCGAGGTCGTAACCGATACGCTCGGGCGGTATTCCCTCTTCCCGCCGGAAGTGCCAACGTTCTTTGCGCTGTCGGCGTCGGCCGAAGGCTATCTGCCGGATTCGAAAAACGTAGCCACCGCCATGGTGAAAGGTGCCGAGTTGGCTCTTGACTTCTCCTTGGAAGAAGAGACCCAGAGCATCGTGGCGTTGGAGTCCGAGCCCGAGGTTCATCACCTCGGTGACGACCAGTTTGACGGCCGGATCAACAGCCAGTTCCAACGAAAGGCCGAAGGCTCTCGATATACGGGTTCTTTCACGCTCTCGGCCAGGCAGCTTCCGCCGCACTACAACACGGCGGAGATCACCATATTGGTCAAAGGGGTACAGCTTTCGAGTCGGATCAGGGTTAACGGGCGGACTATCCCGACCCGGCTGGACTGGTCGCCGCGCGATGGCAGCTTCGGTGAGTTCACCGCTTCCCTCAATCCGGACTTACTGCGCGCGGGTGACAACACCTTCGAGATCCTTTCCAGCTCCACCGGGTCCGATATCGACGACTTCGAGTTCGTCAACATTCAGATCCACCTCTCGCCGTAACGCCTCACCCCGTTGGATAATATCGGGCGTTCGTGCGCATCCTCTGCCGGCGTGGGTAAGGCCCAGCCGCCCCTCGAATACGCCGATCATCATGGAAGATACTGCGCCACCGGCCGAGGGGTCGTATCGGGGAGATTCGCCCGGGGTCTTCACGGGATTCTCCACCTTTCCCGCGCGGGTGCTCCATCACTTTAGTGGTGGGGGACTCACGTGTTCCCGCGAGGGTGGCCCATTGCTTTGGCGGTGGGGGACGCACGTGCGTCACTGTGGACAGACGGGGGAAGGGTCTCGTTCGACCCGGTTGGTTGCGGTGAAACCCCATTTTCGTTACCTGCGGTCGGCGCAGGGCACGGTATTGTTCGTTTGCGGTCCCAAGTCGTGCCACCGCCCCGAACTGCCGGAGGAACGGCCGACTGGGATACAGTTCGTAGACGCCGAAGGATGAGCTGCTAATGTCAGAGTCCACCGTCACAATCCTGACCATCGATGACGATACCCACGTCCGGCACAGCATAGCTGCTTTCCTGGTGGATCACGGATTCCAGGTGCGCGAGGCCGAAGACGGTCGCGAGGGTCTGGAGCTCTTCCATCAGATCCGGCCGGATCTGGTGCTGGTGGATCTGAGGATGCCGAAAGTCAGCGGGTTTGAAGTGATCGACACGATTCTGCGAGAGTCGCCGGGCACGCCGATGGTAGTGATATCCGGGGTGGGGGTCCTCGCTGACGCCGTCGAGGCTCTGCATCGCGGAGCGTGGGACTACGTGCTCAAGCCTATTGAAGATATGGCGGTATTATCGCACGCGGTGGACAAGGCTCTCGAGCGGGCTCGACTTCTTCGGCAGAATCGGGAATACCAAGGTAATCTGGAGCGGCAGATCAAGGACCGGACGGCCGAGCTGGAAGCTTCCAACGCGCAGCTTCTTCAGGAAGTAGAGGAACGCCGGCTCTCGCAGGCGGCGCGCGAGCGGACTCTGCAATACCAGGTCCGAGTCAATCAACTCCAGCAGGCGTTGTTGGGACCGGGTAGTCTTGAATGTAAGTTGAAGATGGTCACTGACGGCGTGGTTGACATCTTCGGCGGTGATTTCTGCCGTATCTGGTTGACCGCGCCTGGGGATTTGTGTGATTCCGGGTGTGTGTACGCTTCCGCGGCCGAAGGGTCGCGCGCGTGCAGTGACCGGGAGCGCTGTTTGCACCTGGTTGCCAGCTCCGGTAGATACACTCACATTGATGGGATAGAGCACCGGCGGGTGCCGCTCGGACGCTGCAAGATCGGTCGGATTGCCACGGGAGAAGAACGCAAGCTCGTGATCAATGACGTGAGCCAGGGCTCCTGGCTCCTCGATCATGAATGGGCCGAGGATCTGGGACTCGTTTCGTTCGCGGGTTACCGGCTCCGGCCTCCCGACGAGGGTATTGTCGGAGTGCTGGTGCTGTTCGCCCAACGCCCTTTAGCGGCCGAGGAAGACGCGCTTCTCGACAGCCTCAGCCACACCGCCGCCCAGGTAGTCTCCAAGTGCCGGGCCGAGGAGGCGCTGCAAAGGGCGAACCTCGTGGTTGAGAACAGTCCGGCCGTACTCTTCCGGTGGAAGGCTGCCCCCGGTTGGCCGGTCGAGTTCGTCTCGCAGAACGTGGTGCAGTTCGGATACGCTCCCGAGGAGTTTCTCGACTCAGGCCTGCTCTACAGTTCCATCATGCATCCTGATGATCTGAAAACGATGGAAGAAGACGTCGCCGCGCTGGTCCGCGACGGCGGTGATCGTTACGAACAAGAATACCGCATCCTCACGAAAGGCGGTGCAATCCGATGGGTCGATGAGCGAACCGCGTTAGAGCGGGACGCTTCGGGGCAAGTCACTCATTTCCAGGGTGTTGTCGTTGATATAACCGACCGCAAGCGGATGGAAGAGGCCCTGCGGGACAGCGAGGAGAAGTTCCGCACCATCAGCCAGTGCGCCCTTGACCCGATTGTCATGATGGACTCGCAAGGCCGCATCTCCTACTGGAATACCGCGGCGGAGGGTCCGTTCGGCTATACCGCGGACGAGGCGGTCGGGCGAAACCTCCACGAGCTACTCGTTCCGAAGCGGTACCTGCCGACCCACCTCCGGGCGTTTCCCACCTTTCAGAGAACCGGACAAGGAGCGGCAATCGGCAAGACTCTGGAGCTGACGGCTTTGCGTAGAGATGGCACCGAGTTCCCCGTGGAACTTTCGGTCGCTCCCGTTCGTCTACGTGATCAATGGCACGCGGTGGGCATCATTCGAGATATCACCGAGCGCAAACGTGCGGAGAACGAGCTGCATCGGGCGAAAGATGCGGCCGAGGCGGCCAGCATGGCCAAAAGCGAGTTCCTCGCCAATATGAGCCACGAGATTCGGACTCCGATGACGGCTATTCTCGGGTTTTCCGACGTTCTGCTCGAAGACGGCCAAGCTCTGGAAGATCAGCACGAGAGAATGGATGCCGTGAAGATGATCAGGCAGAACGGAGAGTACCTGCTGGGCATCATCAACGATATCCTTGATCTCTCGAAGATCGAGGCAGGGAAAATGGCGGTCGAGAAGATCGCCTGTTCACCATGCCGTCTTCTGGCTGAAGTGGCGTCGCTCGGACGGGTGCGGGCTGATGCTAAAGACCTGCCGTTCTCCGTCGAGTACCCGTGGCCCGTTCCAGAGACGATTCAGACCGATCCGACCCGTCTTCGGCAGATTCTCATTAACTTGGTTGGTAATGCGGTCAAGTTCACCGTGTCCGGCCGAGTGCGCCTTCTTGCCGGGCTGGTCGAAAGCGGTGGTGTGCCGAAGATGCAGTTTGATGTCGTTGATACCGGCGTGGGGATGACCGAAGAACAGGTTGCCCAGCTCTTCCTCCCGTTCACTCAGGCGGACACGTCCACCACCCGCAAGTTCGGAGGTACGGGACTGGGACTGACGATCAGCAAACGGCTGGCCGGCCTGCTGGACGGCGACGTTACCGTAGTCGAGACCACTCCCGGAGTCGGCACGCGTTTTCGAGTTACGGTGGCGACCGGTCCGTTGGACGGCGTTAAGATGGTCGCGGACCCGATCCGCGCCACGGTCGTTGCGCCGGAAACCGAGGATCGCAAAGCTGCGTTCGGTCGGTGTGACCTCGTCAACTGCCGGGTGCTTGTTGCCGAGGACAACACCACGAACCGCGTTTTGATCTGCGGTTTGCTTCGCAAGGTCGGGGCGCAGGTCACGGCGGTGGAAAACGGCGCCTTGGCCGTTGATGCCGCCTTGAGGGCTCGCGATGAGGGCAATCCCTTCACCGTTATCATCATGGATATGCAGATGCCGGTGATGGACGGCTACGCGGCCACGCGCCTGCTTCGCAAACGGGGATACGACCGCCCGATCGTAGCCTTGACGGCTCATGCGATGGCGGGCGATTGTGAAGAATGCCTCCTGGCCGGCTGCGACGCCTACGCGACCAAGCCGGTTGACCGGGCGGGTTTGATCGCGACAATTCGGCAACATGCATCCGAAGATGCCGAGGCCGCCCGCTGAGGCGGAGGAGTGATCCCGTCATGATCGTCCTTTCATCACGTTCGTCTCGGCGGCCAATTGATGCTTCACTTATCTGCCGAGCAGCGAATCGTCCGTTCTGCGATGATTCCAGCTCTCCCCCTTTCACCTCCGAATCTGCCGGGAGAAACCGACGATGGCGCGACTACTGGTACATATTGTCTTGCTCGCAACGATCACGCTTACTCTTACGGGCGAAGCACGTGCCCAGAAACCGCCCGCCTACCGTATCGGAACGGTGCCGTGGGCCGGCTGGTCACCTCTGCACGTGGCGGAGGCTGAGGGTTTCTGGCGGGACGAAGGGGTTGCCGTAACCGTCGTCAGCTACGATGACCCCGTTATTATTCTCGAGGCAATTAAAGCCGAGCGAATCGACTTCGCCATGGACATGGCCGGCTCATTGGTTGGTCTGTATATGGACGGAGTACCGGCCGTCATCCTGGCCGAGACTAACTGGTCCCACGGCGGCGATAAGATCATAGTCAAGGCCGGTCATGACGTCTCGGAATACCGGGGTGAGCCGATCGGGGTGTTTTTGAAAAAGCCGTCATGTCTCTATTTTCTCGATAAATACCTGACGACTGTGGGGCTCCGCGTGGCGGATTTTCGAATAGTGGAGCTCGAGCCGGACGATCTGGCCGCCCAGTTCATCGCCGGACGGATCCCGGTAATTCTGGACTACGACCCGCATGCTGTACGAGCGGTGAAGGAGGGGGATGGGCGGGTCCTTGCGAATTCTGCCATGTATGAGGGCTGTGTTCCCGAGTGCCTGTGGGGGTATCGCGCCCGTGTTCAGCGAGTGCCGGACGAGGATCTAAGGAGAATCCTCCGAGGTTGGATCAGAGCGGTCCGGTGGACAAAGGACCCGAAGAACTGGCCAGAATATATGCGTATTCTGAACGACCGCACTTTTGCGAACTTTGGACCCTATACCGAAGTCGAGTTGAGAGAACTGCTGGGGGCGGTGAAGATCCACTCAGTACCGCAGATGTACGAACGGAATAAGAGCTTCGGCGGGATGAGCGAGTACCTAGTTTCCCTCCGCGCGTTTCTGGATCGCAACGATATGCTGAAGAAGGACTATACTGTCGTAGAGCTGCTCGATAATCGTCTCGTCATGGAAGTACTGGAGGCTGAACTTCGCGAGGCACGGGTGATCCGGGAGGACTCAGAGTGATTCGAGATGCGTTACGGTTATGGGTGAACAGCATGTTGACCGGGCACGCCTCCTTGGCGTATTCGGATAAGCGGCGATGGAGAGGTTGACCGGATGCGTTCGATCAGTACTCGACTGATTCTGGCCTTCGCCAGCGTTGTTGTTTTTCTGATTGCGCAAGGGGTATTCTCGATCCACAATACGCGCACGGTTTCTCAAGTGCAAAGCCAGGCTCTTCACCAGGAGCTGGCCGTAAGTGCGTTGGCCGAGGATATCGACAACGTCCGCCTGGCCGTGTTCAAGCTGTTGGAGACCATGGCCCCTGCTGAAATGGACGCCTTTCGGGCGGAGTATGAGCGAGGTGTCAGGCAGGTGAATGAGGCAATGTCGGGCTTGGGTATGGATTCCGCGCCGTTTCTGCGTTGCCGGGAGACCTACGATACGATCATCGGCTTGCAGTACGATTTCTCGGCTAATACGGCTCGGACTCTGATGAGCGGTAGATCAAGAGTCGAGCATGACGCCTTGAGGGAAGTCTTGGCCGGCAAGCGCGCGGAACTGGAGGCCGGAACTCGCGCGCGAATGGCCCGGGCAGAAAGGCATTCTCTATATGTCGTAGGAGGTTTGTGCGGAGCGGCCTTGCTGGTGGCCATCGGATGGGCGATCGCCTTGAGACGATCCTTGACTGACCGGCGGCGCGCCGAGCAAGCTCTGCGGAACTCCGAGCAGAACTACCGTGAGATATTCAATTCCTCGAACGATGCCATATTCGTTCACGAGATGGCGACCGGGGAGATCGTCGACGTCAACCGGACGATGTGCCGGATGTTCGGATACCCACACGAAGAGGCCTTACGTGTGACTATCCAGGATATCAGCCAGGGGGAGCCGCCGTACTCCCAGGCGGAGGCCGGGCAGTGGATCAAGAAGGCGGTCGAGGAAGGCCCTCAAGCTTTCGAGTGGTGGAGCCGCAGGAAAGGCGGGGAGCTGTTCTGGGTAGAGGTTCATTTAAGTAGGGTGACCGTTGGAGGCAGGGACCGCGTAATAGCCGTCAGCCGGGACATAACCGAGCGCAAACAGGCGGAAGTGCTGCTCAAGGAGAGCGAACGCAAGTTCCGGGCGGTGTTCAACAATACTTTCGAGTTCATGGGTGTGCTCACCGTGGACGGCGGCATGGTCGAGGCAAACCAGACTGCACTCGACTTCGGCGGTCTGCAGGAATCCGATGTGCGGGGAAAGCCGTTCTGGGAGACCCCGTGGTGGCGGCACTCCCCGGAGATTCAAGATTGGTTGCGCGTTGTTGTGCGTAAAGCCGCAGCCGGCGAGACGGTTCGCGGTGAGGTCGACAGTCTATCCGTCGATGGTAAGACTCGCTATATCGACTTCTCTATCAGGCCGCTCAGGGATGAGAACGATGATGTTGCCCTTTTGATCCCCGAAGGGAGAGATGTCACTGAGCGGAAGCAGGCGGAACTGGAATTGCGAGCGAGTGAGGAGCGTTTCCGCGGGTTTGCCGCAGCTTCGAGTTACGGCCTGGCGATGGGCGAGCTTAACGGGCAACTGGTCTTCGCCAACGCGGCTGCTCTCCGGATTCTTGAAGAGGAAACTGAGGAGGCCTTTACCAGCCGGACGTTCTATCAGTACTACACACCGGAGGACGCCGAGCATCTTAGGCAGGAGATCTTGCCGACCGTTTTGAAGGAAGGGCAATGGGTAGGGGAACTTCCGCTCCTGTCTGGAAAGGGCAACCCGGTTACTACCGAACAGAACATTTTTCTGATTCGCGACGAGAATGGGATACCTCGGATGATCGGCAACATAATTACTGACATTGCTGATCGCAAGAAGGCCCAGGAAGAACGCCGCGCTCATGTTAAGTTCTTGGAGAGTCTGGCCCAAGTCGACCGGATCATTCAGCAGACCGATGATGTCGAACAGATGCTCTGGGATGTGCTGAACACGACGTTCCAGGTATTTGAGTGCGACCGAGCCTGGCTGCTGTACCCCTGCGATCCCGCGTCGCGCACATATCGCATACCAATGGAAGTTGCCGGACCGGGATATCGCGGAGGAGGGGGTGAGGAAGGCGACCTTGCCATGGATGACGGTACCGAGGCGATCTGCGCGACGGCACTCGCCGCGCCGGGCCCGGTTACCTTCGGACCCGGTAACGATCACCCCATTAGTGACCATAAGGCGGCGCAGACTTTTCAGGTTCTAGGCCAGATGGTTATGTCTGTTTCGCCCAGGATCGGCAAGCCGTGGATGTTCGGTATACACCAATGCTCGCATCAGCGGGCCTGGACGGAGGAAGAGAGGCGCCTGTTCAACGAGATCGGGCGGCGCATCTCCGATGCACTTTCCACCCTTCTCATCCTCCGGGATCTCCGCGAGAGTGAAGAGCGTTTCTCTCTGGCGATGGAAGCTAACCGGGACGGACTCTGGGATTGGAACGTCAGCACTGACGAGGTCTACTTCAGCCCGGGATATACCGCCATGCTCGGGTACTCGCCCGGCGAGATCCCCGCGCACGTCGGTTCCTGGAAGGACCTCCTTCACCCCGAAGACAAGGACGCTGCCCTCAACGCGATCATGGACTGCGTCGATAATCACCGCCAGGATTTTGGCGTGGAGTTCCGAATGCGAGCCAAGAACGGCGAGTGGCGCTGGGTGCTCGGACGGGGAAAGGCCGTCGCGCGGGACGATTCCGGTCGGGCGGTGAGAATGATCGGAACCACCACCGACATCACCGAGCGTAAACGAGTGGAGCAAGTGCTTTGGGAGAAGGCCTTCATGATCGAGTCGGCGGCGAGCACGATTGCCACGGCCGACTTGAACGGCAACATGATATACGCCAACCCGGCCTTCCTCGCATCCTGGGGCTATGATGACTTTGACGAAGTACGGGGTCGGCCGTTCCCAGAATTCTGGATGGTCGGCGATCAACTGACCGAGATCCGCGAGGCGTTGCTCGGCAGAGGGGGGGGGAAGTGGTTCGGTGAGATCAAGGCGAAGCGGAAGGACGACTCTCTGTTTGATGTGCAAGTCTCTGCCGCAACCGTTTACGACGGCGAAGGCGAGCCGGTGGCCATGATGTCTACCTCCATCGACATCTCCGAGCGTAAGCAAGCGGAGGAGAGACTAGTCGAGAGTGAGCGCCTCTTCCGGGCCGTGTTCGATCAGGCGGCTCAGTTTATGGGCGTGCTCACTCCGGACGGAACCGTCATTAATATCAATAGGGCGGCTCGGGAGTTCATCGGACGTGATGAGCCGGAACTGGTCGGAAATCCCTTCTGGGAAACGCCGTGGTGGGCACACGCGGTAGAGTATCAGGAGCAATTGCGTGCCGCAATTCAGGATGCGTCCCACGGAGGGTCCGCGCGGTTCGAAACGACCCATCCGCGCACGGATGGCAATCTTGCGTATGTGGATTTCTCCCTCACCCCGGTGAAGGACGAGGACGGCGAGGTTGTCTTCCTTATTCCCGAGGGACGCGATATCACCGAGAGCAAGCGCGCCGCCCAGGAGATGCAACGCCTCCGCAACCTCTTGAAGGACATTATAGACTCGATGCCCTCTGCGATCGTCGGCGTGGACCATGAAGGCTGTGTCATGCAGTGGAATCGTGAGGCCGAGAACATTACCGGTGTGACCCCGTCGCAGGCCCACGGACGTCCGCTGGGCGACGTGTTCCCGCAATTGGAGGGACAGTTGGACAATGTCTTCCAGGCTATCGCAACACGTAAGGTCCGTCAGAGCGTCAAGACCGCCCATAAGGTGAACGGCGAGAACCGCTTCTCCGAGGTTACGGTCTTTCCGCTCATTGCCAACGGCGTGGAAGGCGCCGTTGTCCGTGTGGATGACGTCACCAACCGGGTCCGCATCGAAGAGATGATGGTGCAGACCGAGAAGATGATGTCGGTTGGGGGGCTTGCGGCCGGCATGGCCCATGAGATCAACAACCCCTTGGCCGGTATTCTCCAGGGAGCGCAGAACATCGAGCGCCGGGTATTGCCGGACCTGCCCGGCAATGTTGAAGCCGCTCAGGCCTGCGGTACTTCAGTTGAGACGGTTCGAGCCTACCTGGAGAGGCGCGATATCCTGAAGTTCCTTACGGGCATTCGGGAATCGGGCGGGCGGGCCGCGAAGATCGTGGCCAACATGCTCCAGTTCAGTCGGCAGAGCGATTCCCGATTGGTACCGTCGAACTTGGCGGAACTGATCGACCGTGCCGTAGATCTGGCAGAAAACGACTACGACCTCAAGAAGAGGTACGACTTCCGGCACATCGAAATCGTTCGCGAGTACGATGACGAGCTTCCGCCGGTTCCCGTTGTAGCGACCGAAATCGAGCAGGTCCTTCTGAATCTTCTGAAGAACGCCGCGCAAGCCGTGCAAAACCGGGAAGCCGGCGAGAGTCCGAAGTTGATTCTGCGTGCCAGGAATGACGGGGACATGGCTCGGATCGAAGTGGAAGATAACGGCCCTGGTATGCCGGAAGACGTGAGAAAGCGGGTGTTTGAGCCGTTTTTCACGACGAAGGAAGTAGGGGTAGGTACGGGGCTGGGTCTTTCGGTATCATACATGATAGTCACCAACAACCACGGCGGGACAATGAGCGTGGAATCGGCGCCCGGTAACGGTGCCCGATTCATTGTTCGTTTGCCCGTAACGGAGAAGCGCTGATGACTAGCCAAGCCCTCAAGGTCCTCATCGTGGATGACGAAGCGGTAGTCCGTCAGAGCCTCGCGGCTTTCTTCGAGGATGAGGGTTTCGAGGTGGCGATGGCCGCCGACGGGGAGGAGGCGTTGCGCCTTGTTGCGGATCGCCGATTTGATTTCGGCGTCATCGACATGCGGTTGCCCGGTATCGATGGTAATGCCGTGATCCTGGAATCCCACGAGATACAGCCGGACATGCGATTCCTAATTCACACGGGATCTGCCAGCTACCAGCTTCCGCCCAATCTCAAGGAGCTGGGGATCGCCGCATCGGACGTGTTCAGGAAGCCGATAAAAGACATGACGGCGCTGGCCGTAGCGGCCCAGCGCATTCTCGACCGCAGGATCGCGTCGAAGGCGGCTGTGGGTGAGGATCGGGAATCGGCGGATTGATGCGACGCTTCAGCCCGAACGGTGGGGCGACCTGGCCGGCGGATCCGCTCTGCGTTCGACAGTGCAAGGGACTGGTCGTCGCGTTCAAGCCGGGCGGCGCGAAGACATTGCGGGCTACCCGAAAGAAGACCGGAATAGAACGGAATTCCGGTCTACATGGGGATTGTCGCAGCAGTACGCGCGTACGGGACCGCGAACAACCGGGAGTCGAGCAGAAAGCCCTTTACATCAGAGCCTCGGAACCGGATCATCAGGGTATCGGTGGGAAACCAGTTCGAGCCCACCATTGCAGAGGCACTCCTTCGCCGCGTGGATCACATGTTCGCGGTGAAGGAGCCCAGGGTTGAGCCGAGCGGAACCGGAGTGCTTGTATCGGCTTGCTGTATAGGCGACCCGGCAATCAGAGGAGTGGACAGCGTATGCCCAGGGACTCCCACGCGACCGTGCTGACGATTGAGGACGAGGCGGTGGTTCGTCAGAGCATCGTCGCTTACCTCCAAGATCAGGGTTACATGGTTCTCGAAGCGGCCGACGGTCGTGTTGGGTTAGAAGTCTTTCGAAGGGAGCTACCCGACGCGGTCTTGGTTGATCTGCGCATGCCTGAGGTAGATGGGCTCGAAGTTCTCAAGACTATCGTTCGAGAGTCGCCCGATACGCCGATTATTGTGGTCTCGGGTACGGGAGTGCTGGCTGATGCTGTTGAGGCCCTTCGCGCGGGAGCCTGGGACTTTGTGCTCAAGCCGATTATGGAGATGGCGGTGCTCCATCATGCCATCCGCAACGGTCTGGAGCGCACTCATCTTCTGCGGGAGAACCGGCGGTATCAGGAACGCCTCGAAGACCAGGTGAAGGAACGGACGGCTCAACTCGAGGCGACCAACGATGCCCTCACTCGGGAAATCGAGGATCATCAGCGCGCCGAGGAAGAACGTCGGAGCCTCGAGGCCCAGCTACGGCACTCGCAGAAGCTGGAGGCGGTCGGGCAACTAGCCGGTGGCGTTGCCCACGACTTCAACAACATCCTCACGACCATCTTCGGCAATATTGAACTGACGATCAGTGCTCTGGGCAAGGAACGTCCTCCTATCGCGACGATCCTGGAGCAGGCCCGTCAGATTGAGCAAGGTGCCCAGCGGGCGTCGGCGCTGACTCGGCGGCTTCTGGCATTCAGCCGGCGACAGGTCTGCAAACCCGAGATAGTCGACCTGAATGCCACGCTCAACGATGTGTCGAAGATGCTCGGCCAGTTGTTGGAAGAGAACATTCACGTAACCATGAACCTGTCCCCCGTGATCCCTCGTATCCGCATCGATGCGGGGCAGATGGAGCAGATTGTCATCAACTTGGCAGTTAACGCTCGAGATGCCATGCGGGATGGTGGACGACTTACCATCGAAACCTCGGAAACCGCGTTCGATGACGGTGATATCGCAGCCCATCCGGAAGTCCAGCCCGGCGCCTACGCGATGCTCTCTGTGCGAGATACCGGAGTCGGGATGACGCCCGATATTGTGGAGCGGATTTTCGAGCCGTTCTTCACGACTAAGGCCTTGGGCCAGGGAACCGGGCTCGGCTTGTCCACCGTCTATGGAATCGTCAAGCAAGCGGGCGGGCATGTTGCCGTTGAAAGCCGGCCGCAGGCGGGAACGACGTTTCGGGTCTACTTACCGGCCGTGGATGCTCCGGTTTCCCGCCGCGCCGAGACGCGGTTCTCGGACGATGCGCCGACCGGCGACGAGACGATTCTCTTGTGCGAAGATGACATTGCCGTGCGGGAGCTTACCGAGCTTCTCCTCGTTGACGCAGGGTATACGGTCCTCACGGCCGCCAGTGGGCGGCGCGCTGTGGCATTAGCCGAGGATCGATCTCGGAAGATTGACCTGCTGATAACAGACGTTGTCATGCCCGACATGGATGGCCGGGAACTGGCTCAGGCCTTGGCCGCGGAGCACCCGGACTTGATGGTCCTGTTCGTTTCCGGGTATACGGCTGATGTTATCGCTCATCACGGGGTGCTCGATGCGGGCGTCGAGTTCCTCGAGAAACCGTTCAATCGGCGGACTCTGCTCAATCGCGTTCGAGACGTGTTGGACAAGGCCGCATGCACATCCGATACGACATCTTGATGGGTGGTAGATCCCGCAGGCGTTGACCACGGTGGATATCGGACGAGCGGGATAGCTCGAAGACCGCCCCGGATACGGGCGTACTCCGGTACTGCTGCGGGGCGGCGCCGGTTCGGATGCGTACGGAGGTCTCGTTGGATTCTCACTCTCATACTCCGTCTGCCACTATTCTGGTAATGGAGGGCGACGCTGAAGTTCGCGAGCGCATGGTGACCTTACTGAGTCACTATGGCTTCGATGTCCTCGAAGCGCGCGATGGGCACGAGGGCGTCCGCCTGTTTCACGAGAACCGTCCCGACGCCGTGGTAGTCGACCTGGTATTACCGGGAATAACCGGATTGCGCGTTGTGCAGCGACTCGCGCGCGAGGCTCCGGGCGTTCCGGTCATTGTGGTTGCTGGGGCCGAGCATGCCGATGAGGCGCTGGCGGCCTTGCGGTGGGGGGCGGCGGACTGTGTTCTTAAGCCTCTCGGCGACATGAGCGAACTGCGCGATTCCATCAGGAAATCACTGGCCCGTGCGGGTTACGCTGAGAAGGACCGTCAACTTCAGGTTGTCAAGGAAGCTGCGGGACTTGGCGCGGCGCGCCGCGCCGAAAACGCCCCGCGCGTGGTGGAGGGCAATCTGCAAGCTGTGTTTGATGCGGCGCCGGTTGCCATGCTTCTTCTCGACGCCGATCTGACCGTTCGGCACGCCAACGCCTGCGCAGTTGAACTGATTGGCGATCCGGTTTCGGAAATCGTGGATCGGAATGCCAGGCCGGGAATCAACTGCCTGTGCGGAAGGGGCAAGGACGGGTCCTGTGGCCAATCAGCCGAATGTGCGGATTGCTGTTGGCGCGAAATGCTCGATACCACCGTTAGCACCCAAGAGGTTATCCGGGGGCGGGAGATTCGCTTGCTGGAACCGCGAGGCGGAACGGGCGCCGAGACTTGGCTCAGCGTAAGCACTGCGCCGGTTATGATCGACGGTGAACAGCACGTGATTGCATCGTTCGAGAACATCTCCGAACGGCGACGAGTCGAGCAGGAGCGGCGCGCTCGGCTTCAGCGAGTCCGGCAACAACAGTGTGCGATTCTGCAACTTACAACTGAGCAGTCTCTCATTCTGGGAGACGTACGTCCGGCTATGCGGGCGATTACGGAGGCGGCGGCGCACGCTCTCGGAGTGCAACGGGCGAGTATCTGGCTGACGGGTGAGTCCGGCAGAGTCTTCCGCTGCGCACACCTGCACACGTGCGGCGACAATACTCCTGCGGATGGGACGATTCTGCAGGCGAGTCGTATCCCTACCTTTCTGAAAGCTCTTCGGGAAGAACGCGTGGTAGAGGCCGCCGATGTCAGCGATGACGCGAGGATCCGCGAGTTTGTGGACGGCTTCTTCATGGAGCCTCGGGCGGTTTCGATATTAGCCGCCACTATTCGTGACTCGGGTGTGTTGGTGGGCTTCATTGTCTTCGAGCAGACCGGGGAATCGCGCAGGTGGGAAACCGATGAACGTGCCTTCGCCGGGAACATGGCCGACGAGGTCGTCCGTGCGCTGGTCAGCGGTGAGCGCCGGCGTACGGCGGACGCTCTCGCTGACCGGTTGGCTTACGAAGAAGCCCTGGCGGAATGTTCTCAAGCTCTGCTCGCCGGGCACGACGATGCCCTGGCTACCGCGCTGGGACACTTGTGTTCGGCGTCCGGCGCCGGTCGAGTCTGTATGTTTGAGAACTTCGAAGATCCTACAGATGGATTGTGTACGCGCCCCACGTGTGAAGTCTGCGCGCCGGGGGTAGCGACCAAGATCGGCAACTCCGCCCTGTTGCCCATGGCGTACCGCGCAGGGTTTGACCGGTGGCGAGTGGCTCTGTCCAAAGGACTCCCGATCGAGGGTGTCGTAGAGTCCTTTCCGGAAAGTGAGAGACGGGTTCTCGAGTCCTTCGATATCAAGTCCCTGTTGGTGCTGCCGACCTGGGGGGCGGAGCGATGGCATGGTTTTGTTGGAATCGATGACACCGCTGCCGCCCGGGAATGGGATCGCGAGAGCGTCCGAGTGCTGCAGACTGCGGCAGAGATGATCGGTGCTTACCTGGATCGCCGCCAGGCCGATCAGGCTCTGCGCGAACAGGCCGACCTGCTGAAGAGTAAGAACCAGAAGCTCAAGGACCAGAGGCAACAACTGGAGAAGAAACAGAGCGAATTGGTAGCGATGAACAGCGTTCTGGCCGAGGCCAAGACTCAGGCCGAAGCGGCCAACCTTGCCAAGAGTGAGTTTCTGGCCAATATGAGTCACGAGATTCGGACTCCGCTGAATTGCATCATCGGATACGCCGAGGTTGCTCTCGGATCCGATTCCATTGAAGCCGTGCACGGGCACAACCATGGCATTATTCGCGAATCCGAGCACCTGCTGAGTCTTATCAACGAGGTATTGGACCACGCCAAGATCGAGGCTGGCCGGTTGGAACTGGAGCAGCGCGTCTTCGACCTTCCCCAAGTGGTGCTGCAGGTCGAAGGTAGCGTCCGAGCCGGCGCCGAAGCGAAGGGCCTCCGGTTGGCGACTTCCGTCGGGGCGGATGTCCCGCGCTTCGTGATAGGTGACTCGCTCCGGTTGCGGCAGATTCTCATAAACCTGGTCGGCAACGCTATCAAGTTCACGGAACAGGGGTCCGTCAAGATTGGCGCAGCTCTCGTCAAGTCTACCGGAGAGCACGCGAGTATCCGTTTCTCGGTAATCGACACCGGGATAGGGATTCCGCTGGAAAGGCAGGATTCCATCTTCGAGAGTTTCACGCAGGTGGATGGCAGCACTACGCGCAAATACGGCGGGACCGGATTGGGGACGACGATCTCCCATCGACTCGTCGGGTTGATGGGCGGCGAGATCGGCGTGACTAGCGCTCCCGGCGAGGGTAGCACCTTCTGGTTCACCGTTCCACTCAAACTCTGCGCAGAGCAGCCGGAGGCGCTCACGCAGGTTGCCACAAGTATGGCACAGCCGACCGGCGTCGAGCGAAGACGTTACTGCGGACGTGTTCTTCTCGTCGAAGACTATGCGCCTAATCGCGAGGTTCTGCGCATGCACCTGGAACGAGCCGGGTACCAGGTGGACCTCGCCGAGAACGGACGCGAGGCGGTCGAGACCTGCGCCGAACGGGCCTACGACGTCATCCTCACCGATGTGCAGATGCCCGATATGGACGGCTACGAAGCAACTCGCCGGATTCGCGCCGGCAATTCTCCTTGCCGAAATGCGCCCATTGTCGGAGTCACCGCCCACGCCGGGGCGGATGCGCGGGACAAGTGCCACGAGGCGGGAATGGATGATGTAATCACCAAACCGATTCGGAGAGAAGCCCTGCTGGCGGCCGTGGAGGCGGCCTTGTCACGTGCGCCAAAGAGCGAGGGTATTGCCGGAGGATCATCGGAGGACGCCACGGCTCTGCACTGTCCGATGGACTACGCGCGACTTCTGGAGGAATTCGAGGACGCCGCGCTTGTGGAGCAGGCCTTGCGGGTTTTTCTGGATAAGGCTGACGAGCAGATGGAGATCTTACGCCGGGCATTGGCCGATGGAGATTCAGACGCCCTCCGGCGTGAAGCCCACTCTATCAAAGGAGCGGCCGGCACGCTCGAGGCGCCCATGCTCGCGGACGCCGCCAGGGCGTTGGAGGAACTTTGCAGGCAGGAGAATGGCGAGGGGCTTCCTTTTGGGCTTGACAAACTGGCCGCAGAATACGATCATTTCAAGCAGTACGCTGTTCAGTGTTTAGACCGGGGTGCCCGCGGGGGTGGCTGATGCGTAGCCTCGTAGTCGATGACGAGTTTGTGGCCCTTACCAGAATGTCGGCCATGCTGGGACGGTACGGCAGGTGCGACGCGGCGACTCATGGTTCCCAAGCGGTTGAGATGTACCGGGCTGCGGTCAAAGAGGGCTTCTACTACAGTCTGGTTACTATCGACATTGACATGCCGGAGATGAGCGGCATCAGGCTCCTCAAAGCGCTGCGTGACGTGGACGCGGACTTGGATATAGTACCTGCCAAGAAGATCATCGTGTCGGCCACGAGCAGCTCTGACATGGTACGCATGGCGGCCGAATCACATTGTGATGGGTATTTGGTCAAACCGGTGAGGACGGAAGTGCTGGATCGTAAGCTCCGGGAGATCGGGTTGGTCCAGAATCAGACGTGCCCGTCGTCACCCTCAGGCCTGTAACGGGTCTTCACTCTGCTCAAGCCCCTCGGGCAGGCGAAATGAGCTGACGTACGTCCGGTTCGTGCCGGAACCACTCAACGTATCTCGCCAATCCACACGAGCGGAGATCAACTACCGTTACGGGCAATCCACCGGGGCGCTGAAGGGATAGGCGTTCCCCTTAAACCCGCCTACGATCTGCTGAACATCGGTCATGTTGACCACGATGTTGGGGGTCTCGGGATCTACGTCCACCCAGATCAGAGGCGGCGCTATGGCGCCTCCGTTGAAGCGCTGGATAGCTGCGAAGATGTCGTCCATGTTCACGATGCCATTAGGCTCGGTCCACGTGTTGTCCATCACCGGTCCGACCACGTCGGCCCAGAACTTCGGGTCGGGCTGCGCGGCCGTTTCGACCAACACCGGATCGCTGAACCCGATTCCGTCCAGGCTGGCGCGAATCTCATAGACGGTGTCGGGCAGGATTGCGCAGTCGCCGACATGAACCACCTCGGGCCAGGAGTTACTGAAACGGGCGGTATCGACAATACGGGCGATGCCGTCGCCGTCGGGAGCCCCCACCCACCCGACCGGTCCGGTGGATCCGGTAAACAGACCGCAGTCGGCTATCGTCACGTGGAATGACACCAGAATGCCACTCGGTGCCGGGTAGAAAGAGATGTACCGGTTCTTGCGGATGTCGTGAATGCTCGCCTGGTGGCAATCGCACTTACTGCTGAGCGGATTGCAGAACCAGGTCTGTCCGGGGCAGTCGCCGTCTTCCGTGCATGAGATATCCAGATCCGCCGGCAGGGTTCCGATGCAGGTTCCGGCGCCGTCGCAGTGATCGTTGATAATGCACTCGTTGGCATTACTGCAGACTTGCTCCTCTGGGTATAGCCAATGCTCGGCCTCGCCGGTCGTCTGACACAGATCCCCGCTGCCCCCGGGGCACTCCGAGTCGAGATAGCAGGTGCCGCCCGTGAGTGTGCATCTCTTCAGGCAGTAGTCGAACGTGCAGTCATTGCCGTCATCGAAGGGAGCCGTAGTTCCGTCCGCGGCATTGCAGCAGTCTACCGCAGAATTGTATAGCAGGGTGTACTGGCATCCGCAGACCAGGTCGCACGTTTCGCTCGTGCATACGTCGAAATCGTTGCAATCCGGATCCGTTTCGCAATCGGGGCATCCGCAGTTGGCGCAGGTCTCATCGAACAGCAAGTCTCGGGGAGCGGGCATAGCGTCGCACATTGTCTGCGAGTAGTTGTTTCGACAAGTAGCGGTCACCAAGCCGATTGAAGCGCAACAACGCCCGATCGGGATCTCTATAGTCGCTGCCTGTCGCACCAGCCCGGGGATCGCCTGCGCAGTCTGATCGTTGAGAAACGTCTTAATCTCGGACGGGTTCCAATCGACCACATACGTGCCGCCCGCGCCCGCCGGGACCTCGACGATCAGAACTCCGCCGTAATAATCGCCGCCGCCGTCTGGAAACGTACCGGCGACGCCGCTGCCTCCCCATTCGTAATCAAGCGTAGTGGTCATTACGCCGGCGAGAGGAGTGAGGTCTCTAAACGGAAAGTCGGCCCGAGTATGGTCGATAAAGGCCCCGTCTTCCGGCGTGCCCGGCCAGCCCTTTGGCACCAGTGGATCGCCCACGCCGTTTTCGTATCCCGCCGAAACCAGCGTTCCTTGGTAAGCTCCGAGTTCCGGCGCACCGGCAGCGCTACCCCACCCGCTAAGGACAATCTCGAAAGTGACCTCCGCCGGACCGCCCGGCAGGTGAATCGTCGTGCCGTCGATAGTGTAGGAGCCGGTCGAACTGATCGGCTGCCACCTGATCATGGGATCGGCCGGCGCAGATTCGGCAAACACCGCGCCTAGCAACACGAGTCCCCCGCCCAGAGCACGAAAGCGCAACATGACAAGGCCCTCCAAACCCGAAACCTCTCGGCATGAACACCACCCAGTTTACCGGATCCGCCGGCCGTTTTGAAGCGCTATTTCGGCTCGAAATCCGCGGTATGACACCGCGCACAACCGAGCGCCGGCCTCAATTCCGCCTCCAAACGCCCGATCTGCCGTCCTGACCGCTAAGACGCCGGTGCCGAAGAGGCTGGGCGCATCGCCTGCAAGGTCTGTGAGTTGACCGTGCGGCACAAGAGGTCAACAATCTCGTAGTGACCGCGACTGCCGACACTTCAGCGCGGGGGAAAGAAAGCAGATGACGTCCTCGGCTCCTGAATGGGATCTGGTTCCGTTCGAAGTGGGCTGCGCCCGTTGTGGACAGGATCTGCGCGGGCTTACCGACCCGGCCTGCCCGGCCTGCAATCTGGAGTTCGAATGGACGGACGTTGTCCCGCTCGACGAGCTGCAATGCCTGCAGTGTGGGTATCAACTTCGTGGTTTGCAGGAGCCGCGATGTCCGGAATGTGGGGAACGCTTCACCTGGCCGGAGATCCTCGAGGAGGTCAGCCGCCGCCGCCAGCCGCTTTTCGAGTATCGTTGGCGCCGCACGCCGCTGAGGTCTTTTGCGCGGACGTGGCTGTTGGCGCTGCGGCCGCGGAGCTTCTGGCGGCGTATCGACATCCACCAGCCGCCGGCGGTGGGGGCATTGCTTCTGATGGTCGTTGCGGGGTCCATCGCTACTTGGTTGATCCTAAGCATGGGGCTGGGCATTAGGTCCTGGCTGGCGGTTGCTTCGAATACTCCTGTGCCCTTGCGCATTTATCTTCCGAGCGATCTTGTCATCCGAATCGGGAGAGTGCTGGCGTATCTGCCGGGATGCGACTTCGCCAAGACGTATATGCTCTGGGTGGCCTTCGGTTTAGCGTCGCTATTGGTCTTCCGGCAGTCTATGCGCAAGTATAAGGTGCGCACCGTTCATGTTGTGAGGGTGTGGGCCTATTCGCATTCGTTCATCGTGCCAACAGTGGCTATCATGTTTGCGGCCGCGGGTCTCGTCGATCTTCTCATTACCGGAGACTTGGTTCGGGAAATCTGTAACGTCCTGCCGGTTGTTCTGTTCGGGTTCGCAAGCTGGTCCGTACGGCAGGGATACGCCGACTATCTGCACATGCCTCATGCGGCCGCCGTGGCGATTGTGTCCCAGATCGTCGCGATTCTGGCGATGCTGGGGATACTGACCATAATGGGGGACGTGTCGTACGTAGGTATGCTGGTCCGCGAGGCGTTGGAACTGGTGAGGATCTGGTAGTGGACGCACCTTCGAGCGGGGTCGTAAAGTCAGACGATGCGCCGGGCAGTCCGGCCCCGGATTGGGATCTGGTGCCGTTCGACGTCGGCTGTGCCCGGTGTGGTCAGGATCTTCGCGGGCTTACCGAACCGGTCTGCCCGGCCTGTGAGCTTGAGTTCGACTGGGCGACCGCGGTTCCGATAGAGGAACTCACGTGTAGAGAGTGCGACTATCATCTGTTCGGTTTGAAGGACGCTCGATGCCCGGAATGTGGTACGGAGTTCACCTGGTCGGAGGTGCTCGTTGATTACCATCGACGTCGCAAGCCTCTGTTCGAGTATCGCTGGCGCAGCCAGCCGATCCGTTCGCTCGGGGCGTCTTGGGGGCTGGCTCTGCGTCCGTGGACGCTTTGGCGCAAGGTGGACCTGCACGATCCCCCGGCGGTCAAACCGCTGGCAGCTCTCGCGGCAATCGCCGCGGTGGTGTTTGCGTTGATCGTCCCCGGAATTGCCCTTGCCACCGCGTCGGGGCTCGCCAGGTTATCCGAGTTGATAGCGGCAAGTGGCGGGATTTCCCCCGGAAGTCTCTGGGCGCCCGAGCTTACGCTTGCGCTTCCGTGGGTGTGTTTCACGGAGGAGCACGCTGCCATCGTAGCGCACTTTGGAGTATGGATAGCGGCCAGCTTCGCAGCTCTTCTTGTTTTTCAGCAGTCCATGGCCCATTGCAGGGTGCGGACGGCCCACGTGTTTCGCGTGTGCGTGTACGCTCTGCTGGCAGTGCCAGTGGGGGAAACGCTGCTAATCCTCCTTATGTTCACGATCGATCTAGGTGGGACGATTTTCGGCTGGCGATGGCCGATGTGGCTGAGTATCGTTCTAAGCTGCGTAATGCTCGCCGTCGTGCTCTCGACATTCCTCTGGGTTTTCATGTCGATCGCTCTCGGTTACCGGCTGTACCTCAGGATGAGTCACGCGTGGTACGTGGCCTTTGCAGCTCAGATCATTGCAGGGCTGGTGTTGGCGATCTCCCTAGCTCTGCGCGTTACCCTGGGGTTTTGAAGGGAGCGATGCCGGCCGAAGCCTGTTTCGGCATAAACCGGACCGGCGTTTGACTATCGGTGGAGGCGGGCTAGGATCAGGTGACTGTTGCTGTTTTTGGGAGGGTGTTCGTGTTTGGCCATCCTCCGCCTGCAAGGGCTGGAGATCCTGAAGTTTCGGATAGGGGCCAGATGGCGCAGGCTTTGGGCCTGCCACAGCGGACCGGACTTCGGCAAGGGCGGCGGGCTTGAATGACCCTGCTGTAAAGGGCGCTAGGTTGGCAGCCGTGCCAGGGCGGCTGAGAACGCTGGGCGATGACGACAATGCCGCTGGCAAGCTGTGCCGAGTCTTAGAGTCCAACAGCGCTGAATCGGTGCTTTCCGGCGTCCTTGAGAATCTAGCGCTGCTTGCCACCGGCGTTTTGGATGCTGCCGGAAGGCGTCTGTTGCTGAGGTGGCATTGTCGTATTAGAACGCCTTTAGAGCGTTGCGAAGCTGCGATCTGACGATGTTGTAAAGGCCCGGCCTGTGCAGTGAAGTCTGCATAAGGTCGATGTGTTAGGTACCCCGGGGGCGATTGGATTCGACCGGGCGAGAAGAAAGGAACGTTGCGTGCCGAGGTTGTCAGGTGGCCTCGTAAAAAACCTGGCGCTAACTTTACATGGCAACAATTCGTATGCCATGGCTGCCTAAAAGAAGGTAGCCCGTTGCGCGGAGGACGCCCACTACTCCGTGCAACGACGCTAGTGGGCTAGTTCCGGCGTGCGGCCAAGTCGCGCCGGAGCGAACCAATAACCTGGCTGGGGAACGCGGAAGCCTGTCGGCCGGCGTCCGCCGCCCCGAGACCCAAAAGACCGCCTACGCACGTAGAAGCGTCCCCGGATCCGTCGCGGGACGGGGGTTCGATTCCCCCCGCCTCCAGTACGTAAGTCTCTGTAAACAGACGACTTACGATCGATCGCCGGAACGGCGGGTACTCTCGCGGGTACTTCTTCCCGCTTTTCTGCCGCTTGTTCCGGCGCCTCGATCGAGTACAATCGGCACACTCGGTTTGCGGCCGACACACCTGAATCAACCCGAAAGGACAGGTGTGATGGCCTCACTCGCCAAAGAAAAAGGCGCGATCTACCGCATCCACTGGAAGTTCAAGGTCCGCGTCGGCCCCCGGGCCGGCGAGACGATCGAGGGCAGCCACCAGCTCGGCCGCTGCACCAAAGCGGCCGCCAAGTCCCAGCTCCGCGACGTCGAAGAATGGGAGGAACGAGTCAAGACCGGACGGCTCGTACCCGGCCGGGATTTCGGCGAGGTCTGCACCGCCTGGCTACGTGAACGGGAGCTGATCTGCACGGCCCAGACGTTGGAACGGACCGAGCGAGTCCTTAACCTGTACAAACGCTGGCGGCTGGAAGGCGGTCTCCCCTGCGGCACCGTGGTCGACGTGGCCAATCAGACCGACCTGATCGCCTGGCGCGATCATCGCCTCGACTCCGAGGCCGGCCGTAAGACCGTCGCCAACGACCTCTCGACCCTCTCCGCGTTGTTCGAATGGTGCGTTCGCGAGAAGTACCTGCCGGACAACCCGGTCGAGCGGATCGCCCGGCCCCGGTTCATAACCCACAAAGAAGGTACGCCACTGACCCGACAGCAAGCCGGAGCGTGGCTGCGGTCCATCAAGCCGAGAATCGGCCGGAATGGTCACGGCCCGCGATCATGGGAGGAAGTCCGGCGCAAGCGTCAGCTAATCGTGTTTCTTCTGAACACCGGCCTGCGGAACGGGGAGCTCTGCGCTCTGAGTATCGAGGACTTGCGGATCGACGATGAAGAGCAGCTCGTCTACGTGATGGGCAAGGGGCTCAAGGAACGCTGGGTTCCACTCAACAAGTCGGCCCTCGCCGCCGCCCGCCTTCACCTGCGCACCCGAGGATGCCCGAAACGGGGTCCGCTGTTCCACACGCGGGCCGGCACCCGGTACAACGTTCGGCAGCTGGCTAGTGAGATCGTCAAGACCGCCCGGGGTTACGACGAACCGATCGAAGCAAACCCGCACAATCTGCGGCACTCCTTCGCTACTTGGCTGGCGAGGTCCGTACCCGACGTCTCGATTGTCCAGAAGATCCTAGGCCACGAGAACGTCAACACGACGCTGAAGTACTACGTCCACACGGGTGACCACGAGCTGGCACAAGCGACGGCCAGCCTTCGCGGTCGACGCCGAGAGAGCGAGACTAGGCAGGACCCCGATAGAGATGCGTTCCGGATCATCCCCTTTCCCGAGCGCCGCGTGAGTTGATGCGCAGCAAAACAGCGCCGGCGGAACGCAACCGCCGGCGCTGCCCTCGGTTTGCGGCCAACACAGCCGCTGGTTACTCGTTGCTGGATCCCGGACTGGCTCCCCGACAGTCCGGGCCTCTGGCGCCGTTGCCTCGGGATGAGGCGTCGGAGATCGTGGCGTGGCCAAAGGCAGTTCTTGCAGCCAACCTGCTGATCGCCCTTTGGAGCCGTTCGTAGATCCGACAGGCTCGACTGACGAGCGCGAGATCTTCATCCTCAAACATCTTGACGAGACGAGGCTCGATCCTCTCGATAGCTATCCGCAACAGGTGGTTAGCCTCGGCAGGACTGCGCGCGTCGGCGTCTCGGACCACCCAGCGTGAAAGCCGGTCGATCGAGATGTCCGGATCGGTAAGGTACGCGGGTAACACGAACCCGGGGTTCACGTTGCGGACCGTCCGATTCGGATGCCGTTTCTTCCGACGCCTTTTGGGCTTGGGGCGTATGGGTGATTTCTTGTCAGGCAATATTCTGTGCTCCTTATTAATGTCTCTATATTGTCACTACCCTCCCGCCCTCGCGGGAGCGGTCTCGTAGGCGGTGGTGCTTCGTTTGCCTCACCCCTTCCGGAGTTTCTCCTTCACCCGAGCGTCGAGCCTGGCATTCTGCTCGTGCCGCTTCCTGAGGAACTCCGAGACGTACTGCCATTGCCATCGGGGACGTCCCCCTTGCCCGATGCATGGCCGGGGAAGCTCGCCGCGATCGACCATCCGGGAGACCGTGCGAACATCCACGTCCAGTCGGCGGGCAAGTTCGTGCCGGCCGATCAAGTCTGAAGTCTGCTGATCCGTGGCCAACGCCGCATTCTGAACTTTGCTGCTATTCATCCGTACAACTCCTCTTCCACGGCTTGGCCGTGATTGAAATATTCCCTCGACTCACGACCCCGTGAGGCGTTTAGCCGCCACAGACCGCGCCAAACAGCGCGGCAGGCTGATGTTTGCGCGGACGGACGCACGTTCGCCATAACTCGAGTGGGCCCAGCTACTTGCGCGTGCATCGCCATATGCACGGTTTGCACGAACGTGAAACCGCACCATGGACAACGCGGCCAACGCGGGTGATACGAGTGCCGCAAGGACCCAAACCCGTATCTCGATCGTGCATTGACACCATGCACGCTCAAACCGCACCCAACGCGAGGGTTACGTTCGGTGTGCGTGGCCGACCAGGCGAAATAGCGCGATAGACGACCAGCAGTCGGATCGATCCCCTTCCCGTAACAACGCCCGGATGCCGACTGGATCGCGCCGAACGTGCAGTATCCGAAGGATGGCCGATCCGCCCGATCGCTGCTCCGGAGTGGCCGCGCATTATTCCGGAGGTTTGAGTACGTAATCCCGTTCATGCCTGATCACCCTCCGCCGGACGTGCATCTGTGCCGTCCTCAACACCCAGGCGCGCGCTGGGGTCCACGTCTGTTTCCGGGTTGGCGACCGGGTCTAAGCCGGGCGACCGGGCTGGCGACGCCCCGTCTTCGCCGTCCTCCCCCGGGCATTCAGGGGCTTCGGGTATGTCTTCCGGGTCGGGTAGCGTGAGGACGGTCACCTCAGCGATCTGCGTCTCGGTCCGGCTGTACCGGTGGGGTCGACGGCTTTCGTCCTTATCCACCAACCCGCACGCCACCAAGGGCTTCACGCGGCGACCGGCTTGCTCTGGGCCGACCCCTAACGCCAGGGCCAAGTTGTCGCGCGTGAACAGTTTGGCAGGGAACTTCTGGTCAATAGTTTCCAACGTGGCACGCATCTGCCCGTCGATGAGTTGGAACGCATCCGCCAGCGGTTCGCGCATCAGATCCAGGAAGATCTGATAGTCGGTCCGGTCGGCAAGGACCGTCTTACGGCCATTAGAACACCGGATTCGTTTCTGTTTCTGCCGAAGGAAGGCCACAGCCTGGATGAAGCTGCCGACGTGGCCCATCGCCCGGCGCGCCGCCACTTTGTCGCATGGCAGTTTGAGCATGTGAGCCCAGGGGATGATCACCTCGACCTCCGGATCCAGAAGGCGCTGGGCCGTTTGGTGCACGAGCCGGATCCGTTGCTGTGCGGCGACGTCAGGGCCGCGCCCGGCAAGGCGGTCCTGCTCCGCACGGATGACCTGCTCTGTTTGTCGTTGTGCCTCGTTGACGGTCAGCATCAAGAGCCGAGTACGGTCTTCCTCGTGCACCGTGCCGGCCGTGGAGGTTTCGACGAACGCGATCGGGCCCTCTTGTGTAATCAGGACAGTCGCGGGTCGTCCGTCCTCGCCTTTGATCGTTACGCATTTCTTCAGCTCGCCGTCGGCGATCATCTCCCGGAACGCTTTCGATCCGAATCTCGCCCGGTCGTGGGTGGGGTGCTCGCGCTCACGCTCCCCGCACGCTACGAACTTGTGCCGGAGCGAGCCCGCCGGAAGGTAGTAGAAGGACTGATCGGTAATATCGTGAGCCTTGAGGACGCCTTCCTCCGGCATCATCGAAGCGATAGTGTTGACGATGAAGCTCTTGCCCCCGCTGGACGCGCCGTGGACGTGAGCAGCCAACGGATTCCGGAGGAATCGGCTGGTGCCGATTATGTAGATTGCCAGAGCGAGCCGAGGTTCACCCGCGACTCCGAGAAGTGCGACGTCAGCCGCGATACGGTCCATCAGGTCAGGCGCGCGAAGCATCGCCTCCGCTTCCTCGAGTACCTCCGGCGGCGTCTCGGCAAGAGCGGCCTCTCGTGGATCGGCGGAATCGTCGGGCTTCTTGGCGGCCTCCGTGGCCGCGTCCATCGCCTCGGCGGCTTTCTCCAGGACGACCGCGTCCACGTCGGCTGGTGGGCAATCGATAATCGGCGCGACGCGGTTCACGTACTGCGCGCGAGCTCTAGCGCTTCCCACGTTCAACTCGTCAATATCGACGACCTTTCCCTCGCGCTCGGCAGTCAGCCGGATCTTGAGACTACCGTTGAGGCTGAGGACCTCCGGCGTGATAGTGGGGGTGCTCATCTCTTACGGGTCCTTTCCGGTGCATACCAACGGTGGCGTAGTGACAGGGGTGGAGAAACGATGCTCGGCGGTCGTTGGCATGGAGCCTCCGCGACGCGTTGCAGCAGTACGTCCCGGGTCAGCCCAGATCGGACTTCCTCGCGAATGTCATTGAACGGCGGGCCGGGGAAAATGATCTTCACGGTGCCGGCTTTGGAGAGGAGCGCATCGCGTAACGACTCGGCGCCCTCGCGGCCGGGTCGGTCGTTGTCGGCGACGATGACGACGTCGCGGCCGCTGACCAAGTCCAGGCAGAAATCGATGCATTGCCCGCATCCCGGTCGGCCGATTACCGTCACACCCAAGTCGAGCAAGGCGGCGGTGTCCGACTCACCCTCGGCGATGAACAGCATCCCCTCGTCGGGTCTGTTGTTCGGCAGGAACAGGCCGTTGCGCGAACCCTTGACCGCTCGCTTCCGGCCATCCGGGAAACGTCGACGAATGCCAATGATGGCACCGCCGGCGGCTCTCATGGGGAAGGTGTAGGCGTGTCCGTCCCAGCCGACGCCAAGATCAAGTAGAGAGGATTCACAGACTCCAAGCTGTCCCGCAAGCATCGCCAGGCGGCCCGGTCGCAGGTTCTTGGTGAACCTCGAATACATAGCCGCCCAATCCGGTGGGGTGATTCGAGGGCGTTCTTTGGGCCGGGCGCTATGGGGAGGGCGCCGGTTACGGTCGAGCGGGCCAAACACGACGCCACGATCGCGGCATCGCTTGACAATCCGCCAGCCGGGCGGCGGTTCGCTGACCTTCATGCATCGAACCACATCACCCGATCGGCTGCACCATTTGGTGTACCCACAGATCTCGCAGGGCTCCGTCCGACAGACTGCTTTCCATTGGCTCATAGTAGACTCCGCACAAGGAGAGCCGCTAGCCCTGGGCGATCCAACACGCCCCGTCGAATTACGGGTCGCGGTCTCTCTCGCTTGTCTGAGTGAAGTCTACGGCGCTTTCTGTACTGAATAATTACGGGCAGTTATTCAGGATCGGCTATCTGCAGTGGGCAGGCATGGAATGGCGTAAAACGCCGGAAGAAGTCGTCGATGGGTATTTCTTGCTGAATAATCCCAACCCCTTGACAGGGAATTATTCAGCAGGCTTCACCTCGCGTTTTCGCATCCGGTTCTTGGCTTTGGCGATCTCGCGGTGATCAATATTCCGCTCTCGGGCGAAATCTTTCTGTGACATCCCGCTCGACTTCCAGTCATTGTAGAGCTTCGTATCTTTGACGGGATCCGTTGTCTGCGGCCGTCCAGCTCGCTTCTTCCCTTTGGATGCTGCCCTGCGTTTGCGCGGGGTCTTGGCGTCTTGGGCTGCCTCCAGACGCTTCTTCTCCCCCCAGTCTCGGACGGTCTGTACTATCAGGATCAACAGGTTGTTGGTTTCCGAGAGGATACGTCGCCCATACACGGCGACATCTTCTTCGTTCGCGTCGAGGGGCCTCGCTGCCTTGACCCGAAGTTGGTCCCAGGCCTCTCTGGCCAGAAACGCGCCGATCCCCTCGATCTGCCGAACCGTGTTTTCGATGGCATCGGCGTCCATCGGCGAATCGTACTCCTCCAGGAACTTGGCAAACCAGCGGTGAAGGTCTGGTATAGTATCCAGAACCCAGCGGTTGATCTGGACGAACAAACGGTCGATGCCAAGGTCCGCAAGATAGGGCGGTTTCGTGGGATGAAAAAGCTCGGACAGCTCGGTCCGCGATTGGTTCATTACCGCGAAAAACGTCTCCCGACGGTCATGCGGGATTATGTTGGGCACCTCATACACTGTGGGGAGATCTGCAAACTCGGTCTTGTCGGCCGGGAACATGGTGTTTCTAACCTGCCGATCCACTCGTCCCCGTGAAGAACACGAAAACCGATCGTCTTAACAACTGGGCCACAGCGTTGGAACGAAGCCACATCACGATTAACTGGTCGGCCGGAGGACACGTCGAACCGGACAACACAATCCCGGTGCCCCTCTCACGAAACTAGATCGCCGGGCGACCCTCGTAGTAGTAATCGCCGCAGGGCGATCCCGGCGGCTAGACGAACCCGAAGCCGTCTCCTTCCGAGCCGGCGGAGCGTCGGCGAGTTTCCGCGTTCCTACACCTCATCAAGCCGCTTCTCTTCCTCCTCTCGAGCTTCCAGCCACGGGGGCTTCGGGCTTGCCCGGCCTTCGACGGCGGCATAGATCGCATCCGCCAGCGGTTTGGCATTCTTCAGCGGGATGACGAAGAAACGCCCCGGGCGAGACCGTCGCTTCGGTCGGCGATACTTAGAGCAGCTTTGAAGGCGTACATAGGCGCGCCCGCCATGCTCTCGCCGATGCACAAGAACCGCATGTCGATCGTCCCAAGGCACCACATCCACCAGCCGGTCGATCGTGTCGAGGATGCTCGGCATAGTCATTCGTTCGGGAATGTGCATGCTGGCGTCCATGCCTCGGATAGCCACCTCCTATTCGCCCAAGTGTACGCAGCCCGGGCGATCTCGCAATGTGTCCCCCATACCCCAAAGGGTATTTCTGCGCGCGAACGTCGCGACGCCCAGAACCCATTATCCCGACCTTCCTAATGACATCACTGGAATTCGTTGCTGGATGTGGCGTGAGTGTGGACGCAGGCGGCAGGCACCCTCATACCCCAGGGCGCAACCGTATGGGGTATTCTCCCCAACCCAGAGGCATACCACCCGGCCGGGCCGCGGAGATTAGCCCCCCGTGGGCCTCTCGAAATCCAACGGCCCCAACAACTGCTCGACCTGCGGGATGGATCGAAGAGCCCCGCGCGATTGCCGGTCGGCGCGGACCCTTGCAGCAAGGTTGCCGCCGTCGGACAGTTCAGCACGTCGGTGTTCGATGTCCTCGATAAGCTGCTCAACCGCCTCTCGGTCCGCCTCGTCGGTCGCGGACGCTCCAAGCTGGCGGGCGCGACGCAGGTGTTCGGTCAGCTCCCCGCATGTCTTCAGACGGCCCCTGGCCGTACGCCGGCGGGCAGCTTTGGGCATGGTCTGGCAGAGCAATCGCAAACGCGCGTGCAGGTGCTCGTTCTCCTCGGACATCACCCAAACCTCCGTCACTTACGTAAACGGCCACGAATCCATGTCGTCAACATCGTCTGCCGCGTCCTCATCATCCTCCGACAGATCGAACCACTCTTCCTCCCAGGCGTAGAGCCTATCGGGGCTGGGATTCGTCACGCCTTCGGCTGCAGCCCGAATCGCGTCTGCGAGGGCCGCGGCGTTGTCGATCGGGATCACGAAGAACCGGTCGGACGGATACCATACCAGGAGCTTGCGGTGCTTGTTCCACGTTCGAAGGCGGATGAAGGTACGTCCCTGGTACTGACGACGATAGACGAGCACCGTCCGCCACTCCCCCCACGGAACCGCAGCCATGAACTCCTCGATCGTCTCGGAGCTGCTTGGTTTCGTTGTTTCGACGTGTGCCATATGCGAGTCCCTTCGCCCGGCCAGCTTGCGGCGCGATGACGCGTGCTGTCCGTGGCCCGCGTTCGCGTGATCCAAGGGCATGTTATCCCAGCTACCCCGGACGCAAGCAATAAGCCGCGAGCGCGGCCGGCGATTACTCTCCACAGGACGACATCGCCGCCGGCATGGACGCGGCGGGACCAAAGCTCGCCACGCGCCGAGCCGGGACTTACGCACAGCGGCGGTGCGTGATTAGTGTGCATGACCGTGCACGCACCGAATGCACGCTCAAGTGCCTGTATGTGCGAGAGTTACATCAATCGTGCATGGGTCTCGAAGAATAAGCGGCTCCGGCGAGTTTGGAAGCACGAGGCGCGTTCCTGCAAACCCGGGCGGTCAAAGACCAAGCCGCAAACCGCCTATCCCGGAAACGCCGGAGGCACCGAAGTGGTTGTCGGGCTTGGTGTCGCTGCATCCCATCGCCACGTACGCCTAGACGGCGCATGCCGGCTTCGGGGGCATGGATGGCCCACCCAGCCGAGATCGTTGAAGGACGCGTGTTCTGACGCGTCTAACGCATGTAGGAGGCGACGCCGTTCTTGGTGAGATCCGGCCGCGAAGCGAGCGTCCCGATGTCCTCAAAACGCCTCCGAGTTGAGCAGATGCCCCCGGAGGACCTGCTAGACTCCGGTTGACTCCCCGAGTCGAATCCGCTAAAGATTCAATCTAGCTGACATCGGCGCAATTCATTCCCTCGACGGAGGAGCAGACGATGAAGTGGAAAGTCGCGGCAGCTGCTGTTCTGGCGGTTCTCGTCCTTGGCGCTTCACCCGCCCGGGCCGGCAAGCCGATAGCAAACCCCTATCCGTTCGGCAAGGCCGAGGTACAGGGCAAGTCGATCGAGTACGTAGTGGAGTTACTCGCCATCGGCGACAAGTACCGCCGCCTCTGCCTCAACGCATGCTACGTCCAGAACTCGTTCGGTATCGCGGAGCACAATGGCCGCGAGTCCAAGAACTGGTATCGCGCGGCCCTGGACCGGGAGCCCGGCAATGCCTACGCGAGCGTCTCGATCGGGTACGTCGATCTGATCCTCGGGCGCGCCGCACGCACCACAAGCGACCGGGACAGCTACTTTTCGGCGGCCATGGCTCGATTCCGCGAGGCTCTGGAGAAACGCCCGGGTTATGGCCGGGCCTATCTGTACATGGCCCAGGTCCAGGCCCTTCGCCAGGAGTACACCAAGGCCGAGAAGAACCTCGAGCTCATCCTCAACTCCGACATCGCCGAGTCGGAAACGCACTCGTGGATGGCGTACGTGCTGATCAAGACGAACCGCAAGAAGGAAGCCCAGAAACACATCGCCCGGGCTATTGAGTTGGATGACCCCTCCGAGTCGGCACGCTGGTGCCGGGACAACAGAAGAAGGGCGGAACGCTAAGATGAGATTGCCGCGCACCTACGGATTCTGGTTGATTGCTCTGGCGACCCTGGGGACGATCGGTTGTGCCACTATGGGCCCTCCACCCAGCGTCGAACCCCTCATGCCCCGACGCGGGATTACGCCGCGGTCGTACAAGATGAAACTCGCCGTGTTCAACCTGCAGGATCCGACCGGGTCCGGTGGTAAGCTGTCGGAGAGCGTCGCTGAGGTTCTGCACATTTCGCTCTTCGAGACGAATCGGTTCGAGCTGATGCAGCGCGCCGAACTTCGCGGGATTGACCCGGGCGACACGAAGCGTATTCAGGAACAGTACCGCGACCGGCTCGACGCCCTCGTTGTGGGGAGCATCACCCACTTCGACACCGTCAAGAAAACCGTGGCGTTGAACGTCAACGTGATGAATCCGTACGGCACGACCATGGCCGCCAAGCACTTCGTGGTCAAATACAGCGGAAACATCAACGTCGACGCCGACCGCGACGATATCGACCGCATCGCCGAGTGGATCGAGAGATCGTTCCCGAAGCTTGCCACGGGCGAAGTCATCTCACGCTCCTCCGACCGGATTACGGTGAACCTCGGCACCGATAGCGGAGTACAGGTGGGGATGTGGATGCTCGTCGCTTCCCGCGGAGATATCGTCAGAGATCCCCAGACGGGCGAGTTCCTCGGCAGCGACATCTACGTTGGTGAAGTCTATGTGGTGGCCATCAACCCGGCCACGTGCGACGCTCGGCTCGTGCGGAACGTCAACAAGCGAATCCCGCAGATCAAGGTCGGTGACAAGGTCGTGTTCAAATAGGAGTTCCCCTGCGATGTTGTGGAAGACTCTTGGACTCGGATTGTTGGGGTTGATTGCCCTCGGCCAAAGCGAACCAACCCGGCCCGGCGAACCCGCGCACGCCGGCGCCGAACAGGCTCGCTCGGATCTTCTGGTTACGCTGGAGCATGTCGGAGGGAGGATCGAGGTCTTCGGCGACGAGGTCTATCGCCTGGAGCTGATTCTGGATGCCTCCGGGAAGCTCGACCAGGTGCACCTGATCATCCGCTCCGCCGAGGAAGTCGACACGCACGTCTGGTACAACGTCGACAACCTGGTAAGCGTGCGCTATCGATTCGTGGAGATCACCGGCAAGGGGAAGGTGATGGTCCGCACCGTCACCCCGCCCAAGATAAAACCGCCCACGGTCACCCACAAATCCGAGGTTCCTGCTCTGGAACCGGAAGATTACCGTTAGCCCGGTAAGTGGGTGACTACTCCGAATAACGCAGTCTGGACTCGAGCTTGCGCTTGACGGCCGGCGGCGGATCGCACTGACGCCCCTGGCGGAACGAACGGATTGCAGCCGCGACCTGCTCGCAGGCGAGCTGGGCGTCGCCGAGCAGTAGCCACGCTTCGGCATTCCGCGGCTCGTACCTCGTGGCCGAACTTGCAGAAACCACCGCGGCGGCGAATTCACCCTGGGCGAGCTGCACCCGGCCCCTCACAAACCAGGCGTGTCCGTACCCCGGGAACACGTCCGTCGCCCGCTTCGCGTAATCCCCGGCCCGGTCAAGCCTCTGGGCCCGCTCGTGGACCAGAGCGGCAAGGACGAGGGCCTCGCCGTTGTCCGGATTGTCCTCGAGAACATCCTCCAGCCATGGAAGGGCCTTCTCCGCCGAACGGCGGTCCCCGGCGAGCATTGTCCGAGCCAGGCCTAGCCGGGCCGCGGTGTGGTCTTCGTCGACCTCAAGGGCCCGCTCGAAGTCTTTCCGGGCGGAACGCGTCCAGCCCTTCTTCCGCAGCTCGGCGTAGCCGCGAAGAACGAGAGTCTCCGCGTCGCGCGGATGGGCGTCCAGAATCTCCGTGCAGGCCTCGATGGCCGCATCGATCTTCCCGTCCTCGAGGTCGCGACACGCTCTGGCGAACAGATCCCGCTCGTTCTGCGGACGGGATTCGGCCGGTGGAGTATCTCCCCGCAGCCCAGCCGCAATGTCGCTCGCCATGTGATCGGGAATCCCGGAGACGTGGCCGGACCACCGGGCTTGCCGCACCATGTTCCCGGTGGAAGCATCGACAATCCGGACGAGGATCGAGACCATGCCCTCATCGAATCGGAACTCGCCATCGATCAACAGCTCGGCGCCGACGTGGCGAGCAGCGTCCGCCTTGTTCCCTCCGGCCGTCTCCAGAGCCCCAGCGACAGTCGCCCGCTCGACCACCGTACAAAGGTCTGCATCCCGCAATCCCAGGTAGAGTGCTTGATCGACAAGCGTCCCGAGGTGCCCGGATGGTGGCACCCCGGCGTCGTTGTTGACGGAGAACAACGCGCAGGTCTGCGCTGTGTAATCCACCGCTTCTTCGGACTCGACCGCAGGCTCACCGGTCGCGACCGGCTCGCCCGCGCCGGCCTCTTCCGTCGATGTCACGTCGGCCGCGACATCCGTCTCCGCCACAACCCGGAGCCCGTAGGTGTAGCCGCGGAAGCCCGGCCTGCCCCTGCTTCGATACGCACAACGGCAGAAGCTCGCAAGGTCGAACCCCGAGCCGCCCCGGTGAACACGGTACATACCGCTGTCAGGACCGGTCGGATCCCGGTCTGGAGAATCGGCATAATAGTCCTCTCCGTACCAATCACCGCACCACTCCCAGACGTTGTCGTGCAGGTCATATAGGCCCCACGGGTTGGGCTGATTCACGCCCACTGAATGAATCTCAGACGCGGAAATACCCCGACACCAGGCGTGGTCGTCCAGACGGCCCTTCGAGTCGCCGAATGAGTACGCCGTCGTAGTGCCCGCTCGGCACGAGTACTCCCACTCCGCCTCCGTAGGTAGCCGGGTCGTTCGACCAGTCCGCGCCGACAGCTTCCGGCAGAATTCCTGGCAGTCACTCCACGATACCTTCTGTACCGGATGATCGGCGCCCGTGAACCCGGACGGAACGCCTCCCATAACCGCCCGCCACTGCGCCTGCGTTACCTCGTACTTGCCCAGGTAGAACGGCTGGCTGATTCGGACGCGATGCAGCGGGTCCTCGTCACTATCGCTGTTGCTCGACCCCATCAGGAACTCGCCCGCCGGAATCAATACCAGCTCCATCGTCACCCCGCTGCCCAAATCGAGGGTGAGCGTCGAGGCGGGATCATACTGGCGTCCACTCTCCTCCCTCAGCCGATCGGACACCTCCGGTGTGCTCACAGCCTTCTCAGGTACCCCCGCCGCAACCCGAAACCCGACGCTGCAGTTCCGTTTGTCCGGCGTGCCTATGACACGATACGCCGAGCGCAGGCTCACACCGTGGATGTCCAAGGCCCCGCCCCTAAAAGCGCTTCCTCCGGTGTTTCTCGACCCCACCGGATCCACCTGGACACCGGACGGGTAAGCGCCCAGCCAGTCTGCACACCACTCGTAGACATTGCCGTGCATATCATGCAGACCCCACGGGTTGGGCTGCTTCGTACCCACCGCGTGCGTCACCCCCCCGGAGTTACCTTTATGCCACGCGTAATCGCTCAGGCGAGCCGTCGAGTCTCCGAACGAATACGCCGTCGTCGTCCCGGCCCGGCACGAGTACTCCCACTCCGCCTCTGTCGGAAGCCGAATCGGATGCCCCGCGTGCCTGGACAGCCGCCGGCAGAACTCCTGAATGTCATTCCACGACACCCTCTCGACCGGACGGTTGTCGCCCTTGAACTTCGACGGATCACTCCCCATCACCGCGCGCCACTGGGCCTGCGTTACCTCGTACTTGCCGATGTAGAACGGGCTGCTAATCCTGACGGGATGGGGCGGCCTCTCGCCACTGCCTCCGTTGTTCGAGCCCATGGTGAACTCGCCCGCAGGTATCAACACCAACTCCATCGTCACCCCGCCGCCCAGGTCGATGGTGCGCGTTGGGGCTAGATCCTGGCGACCTCCGATCCCATCCTCCAGTCGAACCGCCTTCGTAGCCCCGACCTCGGGGACCGGCGGTTCCTCCTTCGCTTCGTCATAATCCACGGTCCCGGCACCATCGGAGACTACCGCCGGATCCTCGATAGCGGTGATACGATCATGCTCGTCTAGCGCCTCCGGGTCATCAGGGAATAATGCCAGTGCCACGCGGACAGCCCTCAGTCCCCGGTCGCGCTGGGCATACGTTGTGCAATCCCTGGCCGTGACCATGTTCCGCTCGTATCTCTCGCGCCTCTTCCGTTGCTTAACGACCGCCGGATCTTCGATAGCCTCGATCCGATCGCGCTGGAGCAACGCCTCCGGGTCGTCGGGGTATAGAGCTAGAGCATCCCGTACGGCCGCCAGACCCAGTTCACGGCGGGCGTACGTCGTGCAACCGCGGGCCCTGCCCATCAGTTGCTCGTAGGTCCGTTGCTTCTCGCGGTCGGCAGCAATCGCGGGGTCGACCATATTCCCGATACGCTCGCGCTCGGCCAGCGCCTCCGGGTCGTCCGGGATCAAGAGCAAGGCCTCCCGCACCGCCGCAAGACCCGCCGTGCGATCCGCATACGATGTGCACCCTTTCGCCACAGCCAGCAGCTCATCAAACCGGGCGAGCTTCTGTTGGCCGGGATCAACGGCCGCCGGTAGCTGGTCAGCTTCTTGCCCTTCGTCAGGAAGCGTCGCCACCGGGCTTGTTACCGGGGCAGGACTCACCTGCGAGCCGGGAGTACCTGACCCGCCCCCCGTAATCGCCCAGATCCCGACGGCGGCCAGGACGACCACCGCCGCCAGGCCGATCCACCAGGCCGCGCGGGACGGCGAGTGGCCGGCTATGGCGCTCAGACTCGCGCGGGCCTCGGCGGCTTCTTGGTACCGACGAGACGGATCGGCTTCCAGAGCCCGGCTGATCCAAGCATCCCACGGGGAAAGCTCGGCATCTTCTTGTCCCGGCAGACGAGTGATGCCCTCCGGCAATCTACCCATCAGCATGCGATAGGCCATCAGACCGACGGCGTAGAGATCCGTGCGGTGGTCCACGGTGGTCCCGGGCTTCTTCTGTTCGGGGGCCATGTACGACCACGTGCCGATCAGCGCCTGCGTGCTCGTACCGGCCGGAGAACCGCCCTCGTCGGGCATATCCGACCCGGCTTGGCCGTCGATGGTCGGCGCCGAGCCGATCGAAGTATCTCGCCCGCTCTTGACATCCATATCGCCCGCCGCACCCGGAATGGTCGGAGCGGAACCCAGCGAGAGGGACTCGCTGATACTGGTGAAGATCCGGTCGCGAAACATCGCCTCGCCGACGATCCGCACCAGGCCGAAATCCGCGATCCGGGCCATGGGGCCGGACGGGGTCTGCTCTATCAGCACGTTGGCCGGCTTGAGATCGCGGTGGACAACACCCTCGTCGTGGGCGTAGCTGAGCCCGTCGAGGATTTGCCCGACCAGCCGAGCGGTCGTGCGACTGTCGAGTTTGGCGCCGTGGTCCTTCAGGTAGCGGTGGAGGTCCATCGGGCCGTCGTCGTCGCCGACGTAGGCCATGACGACATACGGCCGACCGTCCTGGTCGAGATCGCTGTGCTCGATCTTGAGCAGATGGGGGTGGTCCAGCTCGGCCTGTACTTGGGCCTCTTTCTTGAACCGGTCGAGGGCCGACTCGCTGCCGTCGGTGTGCAGTACCTTGATCGCCCGGCGAAATCCGAGGTCACGGTGCTGGCACAGATACACCGCGCCCATCCCCCCACACCCCAGCCGCCGCAGGACCTTGTACGGACCAATCTGTTGCGGGTCAGTCATGCTACTCACTCAACCTCGCATGCCGCACTCATTGGCGAGCGGTGAAGGAAACCGGGCTAGGGGGCCCCGGCTACAACACGGAACCCGACATCGAAGCGGCAGAAGTCGGGCGGGACCCCCACGCGGTCCGCAGAACGGGAAGTGTGGATTCGGCCCGCGAATTGGCCGCCACGCGCCACAAAGCGGCCCTCGCCATACTGCGGTCCGCGCGGGTCGATTTGTGAATCGGACGGGTACCGGCCGTAGATATCCGCGCACCACTCGCACACGTTCCCGTGCATGTCATACAGACCCCAAGGATTCGGTTGCTTCTCACCAACTGGGTGAGCCTGGTTGCCGCTGTTGCTGTCGCACCATTCGAATGAGTCAATCCGATCGGGGGTGTCGCCAAACGAGTAGGCTGTCGTCGTGCCGGCCCGGCAGGCGTACTCCCACTCCGCTTCCGTTGGAAGACGAAACTCACGTCCAACCCGCCGCGAAAGCTCTCGACAGAAAGCCGTTGCGTCTTCCCACGAAACGGCGCGCATCGGGTGGCGATCACCGTATCCCCTCAACCCCCAAGCCCCTTTCTTCTTGGCACGTTGCTGACGCAAGGTCGTGCCTGTAACGGCCTCCCATTGCGCCTGCGTCACTTCGTACTTACCCATGTAAAACGGCCGGCTAATCCTCACCCGATGTTGCGGGCCTTCATCATCCTGACGGCCTGCTTCCGACGACGGCGAACCCATCATGAACTCACCCGCCGGGATCAACACCAGCTCCATTGTCACTCCGCCACCGAGGTCGATCGTCAACGTCGGATCGGGACCATAGTACCCTTGGATCTTCTCCTTCAACCGAAGGGCCTCGGAGTGGCCGGGATCGAGCACTAACAACTCCTTGAGAGCCTGCAACGCCGCCCTCCCGGTGGCTTCGCTATCGTTCGCCTTCGCCTCCCGCAACAACCCGGAGACCCGCTCACGCCGATCCCGGGCCGCACGCTCCTGAGGGGACTCTAGCGACTCCAAACGCCCACGCTCAGCCAACGCCGCCGAATTGGAAGGGTACAGTTCCAGGGCCCGACGAATCGCCGACAATCCCCTGTCACGATCCGGGTACGTCGTGCAGCCTCTGGCAGTGGTGAGTAGCTGGGAGAACCTGCCCCGTTTCTCCCGTTCGGCAACCACCGCCGGATCCTCGATTCCGGCGATACGGGTTCGCTCCGCCAACGCCGCCGCGTCGTCAGGGTACAGAGCCAGAGCCTCACGCAAGGCCGTCAGACCCCGATCGCGGGAGGAATACGCCGTGCAACCCTTGGCCGTGGCAATTAGCTGCTCGTACTGCTGCCGCTTCTCGCGCTCGGCAACGACAACCGGATCCTCGATCCGCCCGATACGCTCCCGCTCCGCGATCGCTTGAGGGTCATCGGGGAACAGAAGCAACGCCTCCCGCACCGCGGAGAAACCCCTGTCACGATCCGAGTAGGTCGTACACGCCTCCGCAATGGCCAGCAGTTCATCGAATCGCGCAAGCTTCTGTTGGCCGAGATCAACCACCTCCGGGGGAGATTCAGCTTCTCGCCCGTCGTCAGGAGGAACCACCGCCATCTTACTAGATACCGGTGGCGAATCCGCTAGCTTCTCGGAAGTGCCCGACCCAACGCCCGAAATCGCCCACAACCAAACGGCCGCAAGGACCACCACGGCCGCAAGGGCCAGTATCCGACGACGGCCGCCGCGGCCGGTCGCGCGGAGGTCGCTCAGTAGTCCGGCTGCCGAGGCGTAGCGTTCCCTGGGGTCCTCGGGGAGACATCTGTCGACGACAGCGTCCCATCGCGTCGGCAGGGCGCGAACGACCCGGGACGGGGGCTTCGCCCTCGCCGTGGGCCGCTTGCCCGTGAGCAGTCGGTACACCACTACCCCGAAAGAGTAGATGTCCGTGCGCTCGTCAATCTGGCCGGTGCCTTCGCCGCGCTGCTCCGGGGACATATAGTCGTAGGTGCCCAGAATGCTAGAGGCGCTGCTCGTGCGGCGGCTGCCGCTTCCTTCCGCGGGGATCGTGGCCGCGGCGTCGAGGGAATCTAACGCGCCGTCCGGGGATGGCGAGTGCAGCGTCGGACCGCTGCCCAGCGAGTGCTGCATCGTCGAGTGGATCTGCGAGAGAATGAACTCGCTCCCGATCGCCTTGGCCAGGCCGAAGTCGGTCAGCTTCGCATCGCCATCGGCGTCGATCAGGATGTTGGCCGGCTTGAGATCACGGTGGATCACGCCCCGCTCGTGGGCGTACTGCAGCGCCTCGGCGATCTGGATGGACCACTTCCGCACTTTGGCCTCGGGCAAGCGGCCGTCCGGCTGCTGCTTGAGGTGCTCGTGCAGGCTCAGCGGCTTGCCCTCCGGTCCGGTCACGTAGTCCATGACCAGGAAGTACACCCCCTCGGCCTGGCTCATCTGGTGAACCTGCACGATGTTCGGATGATGCAGATCGGCCATCACCCGGGCCTCGTCGTAGAATCGGGCGACGAACCCCTTATCCTGCGCCAGCCCGGCCGGCAGGATCTTCAGCGCGTACTTCTTACGCAGGTGAACGTGCTCGGCCAGATAAACCTCGCCCATCCCACCCGCGCCGATAGATTCCACGACCCGATAGTCGCCGAGTTGTCTGTCGATGAACGTCATGGGCAGTTTCTGCCTTTTGGTCTTTGGCACGACAGTCGCAAATCGCCTCTGGGACCGCAAGATGTCGAGCGGGCGACACATCCCATCCCGCCGCGACCCAATCGCCACAGGACCTTGTACGGACCGATCTGTTGCGGGTCAGTCATGCTTGCCACTCAACTTCGCACGCCGCTATCAGCGGCGACCAGGGGCTCCGCCCCTGGACCCCGGGAAAAGAGAAAAGAGTTAAGGGGAAAAGGGTAAAGTCCCCGCCACAACCCGGAACCCGAGGCTGCTGCTGCGGAGGCCCGGCCTGCTCCTGATGCGATCCGCACAACGGCAGTAGTGAGCGAGGTAGATCCACGAGCCGCCCCGGAGAACACGGTATTTGCCACTACCAGGTCCGGTCGGGTTCGTACCCGGAGAGCTCGCATAATAGTCCTCTCCGTACCAGTCACCGCACCATTCCCAAACGTTCCCGTGCATATCATGCAAACCCCACCCGTTAGGCTGTTTCGCTCCCACCGAATGCGTCTGCTTCCCGGAGTTGCCCGTGTACCAAGCATGGTCGCCCAAGCCCCCCGAAGAGTCTCCGAACGAGTACGACGACGTCGTTCCCGCCCGGCACGAATACTCCCACTCAGCCTCCGTAGGTAAACGGATCGTTCGACCAGTACGCGCCGACAACTTCCGGCAGAACTCCTGAATCTCGTTCCACGACACGCTCTCGACCGGCCGGCTGTCGCCCTTGAAATGCGACGGATTACTCCCCATCACCGCACGCCACTGCGCCTGCGTTACCTCATGCTTGCCCATGTAAAACGGTTTGCTGATCCGTACCCGGTGTTGCGGGCCTTCATCGTCGTCGCGTTTCGCCTCTGACGACGGCGAACCCATCAAAAACTCGCCCGACTCGATCAAAACCAGATCCATCGTCACCCCGCCGCCCACGTCCACGGTCAGCGACGGCTCCGGACCGTAATAACCTTCGATCTTCTCCTTCAGTCGAAGCGCCTCAGAGTGATCGGGTTCGAGCGTCAGCAGCGCCTCGAGAGCCCGCAAAGCGACCTTGCCGTTGGCCTTGCTGTCATTCGCCCTCGCATCCCGCAACAACCCGGCTATCCGCTCACGCCGGTCCCGGGCCGCACGCTCCTGAGGGGACTCCAGCGACTCCAAACGCCCACGCTCCGCCAACGCCGCCGAATCGCCGGGGTACAATTCCAGAGCCCGACGAATCGCCGACAATCCGCGGTCACGCTCGGAGTACGTCGTGCAACCTCTGGCGGTAGTGACTAGCTGAGAGAACCTGCCCCGTTTCTCCCGTTCGGCAACCACAGCCGGATCCTCGATTTCGGCAATACGGGCTCGCTCCGCCAACGCCGCCGCGTCGTCAGGGTACAGAGCCAGAGCCTCACGCGCGGCCGTCAAACCCCGATCGCGGCAGGCATACGCGGTACAACCGTTGGCCGTGGCAATCAGCCGCTCGTACTGCTGCCGCTTCTCGCGCTCGGCAACGACAACCGGGTCCTCGATCCGCCCGATACGCTCCCGCTCCGCGATCGCTTGAGGGTCATCGGGGAACAGAAGCAACGCCGCCCGTACCGCAGAAAAGCCCCTGTCACGATCCGAGTACGCTGTGCAGCCCTTCGCCGTAGCCATCAGTTCATCGAATCGCGCAAGCTTCTGCTGGCCGGGATCAACCACCTCCGGGGGAGACTCAGCTTCCTGTTCTTCCGCAGGAACTGCCACCACTGGACCCGATACCGGGGACACGGCCGGCTCTGTATCGGGCGGACGCGACCCAGCCCCCAGAACCGCCCACAAACCAACGGCGGCCAGTACGACCACGCCCGCGACGGCCAGCGTCCGACGATGGCCGTTACGGCCGACCGCGCGGAGATCTTGCAGCAGCCCCGCTGCCGAGGCGTAACGGCTGGACGGCTGTCGGTCCAGGCATCGTGCCACGACCGTGTCCCATTGCTTCGATAACCCACGGACAAGCTGCGACGGAGGTTTGGCCATCCCGGCAGGTCTTTCCCCCGTCACGAGTCGGTACGCGACCACTCCGAACGAGTAGATGTCCGTCCGTTGGTCGATTTCGCCCGTGCCCTCGCCACGCTGCTCCGGAGACATGTAGTCGTATGTACCCAGGATGCTCGACGCGCTGCTCGTGCGGCGGTTGCCGCTCCCACCCTCGGGGATGGTGGCCGCGGCGTCGAGCGTGTCCAACGCGCCGTCCGGGGACGGCGAGCGAAGCGTCGGCCGGCTGCCCAAGGAATGTTGCATCGTCGAGTGGATCTGCGAAAGGATGAACTCGCTCCCGATCGCCTTGGCCAGGCCGAAGTCGGTCAGCTTCGCATCGCCATCGGCGTCGATCAGGATGTTGGCCGGCTTGAGGTCGCGATGGATCACGCCCCGCTCGTGGGCGTACTGCAACGCCTCGGCGATCTGAATGGACCACTTCCGCACTTTGGCCTCGGGCAAGCGGCCGTCCGGCTGCTGCTTGAGGTGCTCGTGCAGGCTCAGCGGCTTGCCCTCCGGACCGGTCACGTAGTCCATGACCAGGAAGTACACCCCCTCGGCACAACTCATGGCGTGAACCTGGACGATGTGCGGGTGATGCAGGTCGGCCATCACCCGGGCCTCGTCGTAGAATCGGGCGACGAACCCCTTATCCTGGGCCAGCCCGGCCGGCAGGATCTTCAGCGCGTACTTCTTACGCAGGTGAACGTGCTCGGCCAGATAAACCTCGCCCATCCCACCCGCGCCGATAGATTCCACGACCCGATAGTCGCCGAGTTGTCTGTCGATGAACGTCATGGGCAGTTTCTGCCTTTTGGTCTTTGGCACGACAGTCGCAAATCGCCTCTGGGACCGCAAGATGTCGAGCGGGCGACACATCCCATCCCGCCGCGACCCAATCGCCACAGGACCTTGTACGGACCGATCTGTTGCGGGTCAGTCATGCTTGCCACTCAACTTCGCACGCCGCTATCAGCGGCGACCAGGGGCTCCGCCCCTGGACCCCGGGAAAAGAGAAAAGAGTTAAGGGGAAAAGGGTAAAGTCCCCGCCACAACCCGGAACCCGTAGTCGTTGTAGCGGAGGTCCGGCCTGACCCTGAGGCGATACGCACAACGGCAGTTGCGCGCGTCGAGGTACCACGAGCCGCCCCGGAGAACACGGTATTTGCCACTACCAGGTCCGGTCGGGTTCGTACCCGGAGAGCTCGCATAATAGTCCTCTCCGTACCAGTCACCGCACCATTCCCAAACGTTCCCGTGCATATCATGCAAACCCCACCCGTTAGGCTGTTTCGCTCCCACCGAATGCGTCTGCTTCCCGGAGTTGCCCGTGTACCAAGCATGGTCGCCCAAGCCCCCCGAAGAGTCTCCGAACGAGTACGACGACGTCGTTCCCGCCCGGCACGAATACTCCCACTCAGCCTCCGTAGGTAAACGGATCGTTCGACCAGTACGCGCCGACAACTTCCGGCAGAACTCCTGAATCTCGTTCCACGACACGCTCTCGACCGGCCGGCTGTCGCCCTTGAAATGCGACGGATTACTCCCCATCACCGCACGCCACTGCGCCTGCGTTACCTCATGCTTGCCCATGTAAAACGGTTTGCTGATCCGTACCCGGTGTTGCGGGCCTTCATCGTCGTCGCGTTTCGCCTCTGACGACGGCGAACCCATCAAAAACTCGCCCGACTCGATCAACACCAGCTCCATCGTCACCCCGCCGCCAAGATCGAGGGTCAGGGTCGGATCGGGACCGTAATAACCTTCGATCTTCTCCTTCAGTCGAAGCGCCTCGGCGTGACTTGGCTCGAGCGCCAGCAACGCCTCAAGAGCCCGCAACGCGACCTTGCCGTTGGCCTTGCTGTCATTCGCCCTCGCATCCCGCAACAACCCGGCAATCCGCTCGCGCCGTTCACGCGCCGCACGCTGCTGAGGAGACTCCAGCGACTCCAGACGCCCACGCTCGGCCAACGCTTGGGTGTTGCCGGGTTTGATTACAAGAGCCGCAGCGATACGCGACAACGCCGCTGCGCTGCAGTCCCAATCCCGGCAAGCTGCGGCGGAGGCCAGGTGGGCGGCGAAACGGTTGTCGTAAGCAGTAGTCACGGATGTGGCATAACCACGCTTCGCCGAACCCCATAGCTCTGCCGAACCGGGAAAATCGCCAGTTTCGAAGTGCCCCTCAGCTTCGCGACGATCAGCTTCCGCCGCGGACCACTCCGACGCGGCGTCCTTCTCCACATCTGCGGCCAACGCCGTCATACGAGCCTCGTCAGCAGAGTCCCGGGCCGCCGCCGCTTGCCCCTGCGCACCCTCGTGGTTAGAAAGCAACTCACCCAGCTGCGACGTACTCTTTACCCAAGCCGATTCGGCCTCCACGAACCGGCCGGCCGCGAAATCCGCCTCCATCTGCGCCGAGGATGCCACCAGCTTGTGTACCGCCGGCCGCACCTCGTCGTACAAGGGCTCGGGAAGGGAGGAGACTCGACGGTTCCACTCCCGGCGGACGACGTCGGCAGCCCGTGCAGCGTCGCTCTTTTCAATCGCGCTGCGGGCAAGATCCTCCGCCTGGCCCCAGGCTGCGTCAGCGTCATCGAAACTGCCGGCCTCCCATGCCTGGCGGGCTTGTGCCGCGCGGTCATCGGCCTCCGCGTATCCCGCGTTCACTATCGGGTGTTCGAACCAATCCACGTCGGCCGTGCGTTCAGCGAATCGTGTCCGGGCTACGTCAGCAGAAGCAGCTTCTTGGTCTAACGCGATCGTATCCTCAAACATCCTCCTGGCATTCTCGAACGCCACGCCGGCGGCGTTCCACTCAGCAATGCTCCGGTTCTCGGTCGCAATCTCTACGTACGACGCCGCTTCCCGCCATTTCTCCTTGATGGCCGCGTGCTCAGGGAAGGACAGCTCGGTCTGTTGCAGCGACTTGATCCTCGCAGCCGGCTCGATCAAGTCGGAAGCGCTTGAATACTTGTGAGCGGCTGCCGGCTGCTCATCCTGCTCTTCGTTGGGTGCCTCGGCATCGATCGACACTACCGGCGTTGGCGGTAGTGAGTCTTGAGTACCCGACCAAGACCCCGTAATCGCCCACAAACCGACGGCGGCAAGTACCACCACCACCGCCAGAGCGCCAACCCACCGGCCCGCGCGGGAGGGCGAGCGGCCAGCCATGGCATTCAAACCGGAGCGGGCCTCGGCAGCTTCTTGGAACCGCCGAGACGGATCGGCTTCCAGAGCCCGGCTGATCCAAGCATCCCACGGGGAAAGCTCGGCGTCCTCTTGCCCCGGCAGGCGAGTGATGCCCTCCGGCAATCTGCCCATCAGCATGCGATAGGCCATCAGACCGACGGCGTAGAGGTCCGTGCGGTGGTCCACGGCGGTCCCGGGCTTCTTCTGTTCGGGGGCCATGTAGGACCACGTGCCGATCAGCGCCTGCGTGCTCGTACCGGCCGGAGAACCGCCCTCGTCGGGCATATCCGACCCGGCTTGGCCGTCGATGGTCGGCGCCGAGCCGATCGAAGGGTCTCGCCCGCTCTTGACATCCATAGCGCCGGCCACACCCGGAATGGTCGGAGCGGACCCCAGCGAGAGGGATTCGCTGATACTGGTGAAGATCCGGTCGCGAAACATCGCCTCGCCGACGATTCGCACCAGGCCGAAATCGGCGATCCGGGCCATGGGTCCGGACGGGGTTTGCTCTATCAGCACGTTGGCCGGTTTGAGGTCGCGGTGGACGATCCCCTCGCCGTGGGCGTAGCTGAGCCCGTCGAGGATCTGCCCGACCAGCCGAGCGGTCGTGCGGCTGTCGAGCTTGCCGCCGTGGTCCTTCAGGTAGCGGTCGAGGTCCATCGGGCCGGCTTCGTCTCCGATGTAGGCCATGACGACGTACGCCCGGCCGTCCTGGTCCAGATCGCTGTGCTCGATCTTGAGCAGGTGGGGATGATCCAACTCGGCCTGGACCTGGGCCTCCTTCTTGAACCGGTCGAGGGCCGACTCGCTGCCGTCGGTGTGGAGAACCTTGATCGCCCGGCGAAAGCCGAGGTCACGATGCTGGCATAGATACACCGCGCCCATCCCGCCGCGCCCCAATCGCCACAGGACCTTGTACGGACCGATCTGTTGCGGGTTAGTCATGCTTACTTTGCGACGTCAAAGCGGCACCTACCGTGTTCAACGACGTCATCCACCTCGGTAGTTGTTGCTCAATAGAACTCCGACAGCATCACCACGTAGCGGCTTCTTCGCAAGGTCCGCCGGAAGATCTTCCAAGTACGAAGAGACTCCAAACATCACGCGAAGCAGATGGAGACCTCGGGGCTGATCTACTCCTCTACCCAGTTCTTGATGTCGTCGCTGCCTTCCTTGCCACCGTCGTCCTTCCCGTCAGGTCCACAACTCCACAGGTCGAATGCGTGCTCATTCACTTCGCCTGGGCAGCGATACTCGTACGGATTTTTCCATGGATCAACAAGCTCATCCGACTTCCCCTCGAGATAGGGCCCTCGGTACCGCTCGTCAGAGGCGAGATTCACCGGAGGAAACAACGCTGCGAGGCCCTGATTAGTGTCCGGGAACACCATCATATCCCATCTGTAGGCGGACAGGGCCTTGGCGATTCGACCACTTCGGTGCACAGCAGCTTTGGCCGTATCGATGCGCGCTTCCTCCGACTCGCGCGCCACGGTCACGACGGCACCATGACCGGCACGAGGGAAAGCCACAGGGGTTGCAGACTGGCCGCTCCCTGAAACGCGGTGCGGATCACGAGATTGGACATTAGCCACAACGCGGAACCCGATGTAGTTGCTGCGGATGTCCGGCCCGGCCATGGCGCGAAACGCACAACTGCAGTAGAGCGCATAGTTGGCCCACGAGCCTCCCCGGAGAACACGGGACGTTCCTCTACCAGGACCGGCCGGGGCCGTGTCCAGAGAGTTCGCATAGTAGTCCCAGTCATGCCAATCACCGCACCACTCCCAGACGTTTCCGTGCATGTCATACAGACCCCACCCGTTAGGCTGTTTCGTACCCACCGCATGCGTATTCCGCCCGGAGTTATCCCAGTACCAAGCATGGTCGCCCAAGCCCCCCGCCCAGTCTCCGAACGAATACGCCGTCTCCGTGCCCGCTCGGCACGCGTACTCCCACTCTGCCTCCGTAGGTAACCGCATTGTTCGACCCGCACGACGAGCCAACCACTCGCAAAACGCCGTCGCGTCGGTCCAACTGACGCATGCCACCGGGTGTTCATCGGTCTGGCTGTAACCCGGATCCCGCCAGCTCAGCCCAGCAACCAACTGCCACTTCCCGTCCTTCCCCGCCCTTGCGTCGCCGTATTTCTCCGCGTCCGTTACGTGCCCCGTGGACTCCACGAAACACCGAAACTGGCCCACCGTGACCTCACGTGTCGCCATGTAGAACGGCTTGCTGATCCGAACGCGTTGGCGTGGCTTTCCGTCGAAATCTTCGTTGTGCCAGTCCGTAAACACCAGCTCCACCGCGCGCGAGACCGAGGAGTAGTCGTACGCCTTGGTCGAAAATTCGCCCGACTCGATCAAAACCAGCTCCATCGTCGACCCGCTGCCCAAGTCGATGGACAGTGTGTTCGAGAGATCGCTTGCCGCGGCCGCATTCTCATGCGTGGCGGGTCGAGAAGCCTGCGTCGATTGCTCGGGAGGAGAGTCCGTTGCTCTTGGCTTCTTGCCCTGCGATGATTGCGTCATTCCCGGAGAAGGGGTCTCGCGAGTCCTTGGTGCGTTCGATGAGTACTGCTTGGAGAGTCCTCCGGAATGCCAAACCAGCAACGGGATGACAAACGACGCGACCAGCACCAGAATGTCCCCAAATTCAAGAGTCCTACGGCGTCCTTTCTTCGCGCCAGACCGTACCGGCTCTCGCACGACCGCTTCCGCCGCTAAAGCCGGCTCTTTCTGCCCAGTGGGCGCCGTGGCGTCGACCGCAGGCGGTCTCGGCTCTTCACCGGTCTTCGAAGGTAACTGGACGGGCCTCGCGAACTTCGCCGGCGACTCGAACAGTTCGACAAGCCCCTGCGCGCTGGTTGGGCGATCCTGTTGATCCTTGGCTAGCCCTCGTCGAATCGCGGCATTAACGTGCGGCGAGACGTCCTCGATCTCCGGGGGCTCAAGGTGCAGGAGTTGATGCCCGATCGAGCCCTGATAGAACGGCGGGTGGCCGGCTAGGCATTCGTACAGCGTCGCGGCGAAAGAGTACACGTCCGATGCCTCCGTCGGCGGTTTGCCACTGAACTGCTCCGGCGACATGTACAGCAGGGTCCCCGACGTCTCCTGGCCGGTGACCCGGGTCATCGAGTCCTTCAGTTCCCGGGCGATTCCGAAATCCAGCACCAGCGCGTGCCCGTCGGGTGTCACCATGATGTTCGACGGCTTGATGTCGCGGTGCAGCACCGGCGGGGAGCTGCTATGGGCATGGTCCAACGCTTCGGCCACGTCCCTGGCGATCGGCAGCAGCTCGCCAAGGGGCATCAGGCGATCGGCTTTGCCGTCCAGCAGCTCCTCCAGCGTCTGCCCCTGAATGTACTCCATCACGAGGAACTTGACGTCACCGTCGGCGTTGAACGTGTGCAGCCGGCAGATCCGCGGATGAGTGAGCCGCAGGGCGATGGCCGCCTCGCGCTTGAGGCTCTTGATGCTGCGGGGGTTACGAGCCAACATCGGCGGCAGGACCTTGATGGCGACCGGCATGTCATCCAGCTCGGTATCCACGGCCTGCCACACTTCGCCCATGCCGCCCGAACCAAGCCGATTCCCCACGCGATACCGCCCGGCCAGCACGCGACCCTCGCACAGCTCACCGGCATGCACGGTCCTCGCCCCGTCGAGCGTATCGCCGGCACCCGGCGCGGCGAGATCATCCAACACCGAGCCGCAGTGCTTGCACTTGACGGCTTGGTCCTGGATCTCCTCGGCGCAGAACGGGCAGGTCTTCATCAGGGATCTCCTCCCAAGAGCCGGGCTACTGTTTCTTCCCGCACGCGGTGCAGAAGTTGCCGCCCGATTCTAGCGGGGCGTTGCAGTGCGCACAGCACGCACCCGCCTTTCCGCCCGATTGGGAGTTGACCATCACGTGGGCTCCGCCGCCACCACCGCCCGGGGTCACGATGGTATCCGGCGGCTCCACCGGCCGGGCGCGGGTACCGGCCACGTGCCCCATCTGCTGCAGGGCGGTCTGCATAATCCGCTCCATCCGATCGGCGGTATCCGCGGACGCCTCCTTCTGCTCGGCGACGCGCTTCTCGAGCAGCTCGCGCATCTCGTCGGAGAGACGGCCGTCGGCCTTGTACTTCTCGGCGAGGGCCTGGGCGGCGGCCGGGGAAGCCTCGGCCGTGATCGCAAGGATCTGCTCCGGGGTGAGGTTCTTCTGACGCTCGAGCTTGGTCAGATCCGCGATCCGGTCACCCGCGGGACCGTCTACAATAGAGAGAAGCGCCTCGACCGTCGCATTACTTCGCTCGGCGAGCCGCTTGGCCTCGACCTGCTGGGTCCACTCTTCGCGTTTGCGATCGCGATCGTCCATGCGATCCAACAGATCCTGACCGGCGAGCGCCTCGGTCATGTCCTGCTCGTGGTCCTTCGCCCGGGTCTCGCGCTGGATGTCGTCGATCTTCCCATCGGTCGCGGCCTCTTCCACGCGCCGCGCTCTCTGGCGCCGGTGGGCCTCGTCGAGCGCGTCCTCATCGGCCAGTTGTTGCTTGCGCGCCTCGTCGCGTAGGGCGTCTTGAGAGATACCTTCAATCTCGATACGCCGCAGGGTCTGCTCGCGGTCGCGCTCGTGCTCGAATCGCGACTTCAAGCGGATCATCTCGTCGTCGCGGATGACGTCCTTGAGACCCAGCTCGTGTTCGGTCTGGCGGATGAAGTCCTCGAGGTCCTTCTCGCTGGTGAACTCGTCCATCTTGTCGGTGGTGAGCACGTCGCGGAGGCGGCGGGTGAGCTGGGCTCGCTGGTCCTGCAGGTCGATGTCCTTACCGAAGGTCTGCAGCTCGCCCTCTTTGGCCCGTAGTCCTTCGTATGCCTCCCCGCAGAAGTCGACGAAACGCAACTGGATCAGACTCAACCCGAACCGCGAGAACGTCGTGCGCAAATGCTCGCGAAGCTGGGCCTCGATCTCATACCGGGCGTCGATACTGCCGAACAGTTGATCGGCCTTGTACTTGAGCACGATGCCCTCGAGCAACATCTGGACCTCTTCGGCAAGGAGGCACTCGAGCTGGTCGAGGGTAACCTGGCCGCGGCCTTTGATGAGGTTCTTGAACAGGCTCTCGGGATCCTGCACCTGGATCACCAGACGCAAAGACACGCCCACCTCGAACTTGTCCGAAGTCCACAGCCGGCCGTTCTCCAGATCGCAGGTGGTGTCGCCGGCGTCCATGATGACGATACTGGCGGGGTTATCGATCATGAAGTTGGTAAGCCGCTGGGCGAACCCGCCGACGTCGTAGCGTGATTCCTGCAGTTCGCCGGCGAACTTGCCGGACTGGAACACAAGCCCGGTCGTTCCGTGCTCCACGATGAGCGGCTTGACCAGCCACCCCTTGACGTCGTCCACATCGATCCGGATGGCGAAATCCTCGGGCTGGCGGGCCCAGCGGTTGTGGTCGAACTTCGGCTTGACCGACACGGCCATGTCCGCCCCGCACTGCGGGCAGAACTTGGCGCTGCTGCGGACGTTGGCGTTACAGCTACCGCAGGGGACCGTTCCTTTCGGGGCGCCAGCGCCGCACTTCGGGCAATAAGTGGCGCCCTTGCGGACGCGCTGGTCGCAGTTCGGATTGATACATTTGTTCGTTCGAAAACCCATCACATTAGCTCCGATTCGCGGTTCCGGCCGGCCGGAAAGCGCGCCTGAGTTTCGCCAGGAAGATCAAGAGGATCATGAGAAGGAAGAAGAGGGCCAACACCAACATCGGGAATTGCCAGAACCGGGCGACTGCGTCGCTCCAATGGATGAGCGCCTCGGCGGCCTGCATTCCGCTGGTCCAGATGTTCTCGCCGGTTTCGACAACGCCCATGTTCACGATGGCTTTGACGTGCCCCCGCGTACCCCACAAGTTGGTCGTGTGGTCCCAGATATCGCCGTAGATAATCGCGTCTACGCCTTCCAGCTCTCCGAAACGCTGGACCGTTTCGGGCTTCATGATGTCACCCTTACGATCGCCGAACTCGATCTCTCCGGCCAGCAGGTCGAGCCTGGCGTCGCGGACGTACAGCTTGAACGGGCTGCGCGTCACCGCCGCCTCCAAGGCCGCCGTTACGTAGCCGTCCTCGTCCCCGCGCACGGTGACGACCGCCACGTTCACGACACCCTCTAAACTGGCCTTGTCCAGGTCCGCGGCGATCTGCTCGACGACTTTGTCGGTGGCCCGTTGGAGAATGTCGTTCTCGTTTGCCAACGCCGGGCCGGCCAGGAGTATCAAGCCCAGCGCCGCGAGGGTTCCCGGTCGCCGAAGTCTCATAGTTTGGAATCTGCTCATCGTTATGTCCTTGTGTACTGCCGGACGAGGGCGCGCCCTCACCGGGGCCTAGTCAAAGAAGTCCTGATCTGCTTTGATCACCTTGCCGTGTCGCTCGACGCTTTCGATGCGTACGCGATCACGGCGCAGCTCATCGACGTACGGCGCCAGGAATCGCTCGACATCGAAGCGGCAGAGCACGTCGTACTCCGCCGTATCCGATCTGTCGTCCCAACGCTCCAGCGAGACATAGTAGATCCCCACGCGTCGCTGCAACCCGACCCGTAAGTCGTCCGCCTCTCGAAAGTGCCTCAACCCCGAAACCGCGAGCCTCATCCGGACGAGGCTCGTTGCCTCCCACTTGCGGGTGACTTCGTCCGTCAGGTACGCGGCTAGGTCTTCGGCCGCCTTCTCCAGGGCGTCCTCGCCGGCTTCGGCCTCGTCGAGATCCCGCTGGCCCTTGCGGCGGACGGTCTTCGTGGCAATCTGCTGGTGCGTCGTGAGGTTGAGCACCTTGCCCCGGAGCTTGCACTTGAACAGGTAGTAGTTGCCGTGTTTGTCGAACTGCTCCGCCTCGCCGTCCATCAGGAACGCGAGGTTGCAGTCGTTCTCCGTCCGGAACCGGTCCTGCTGCGCTTCGGACGGCTCGAAGGGCAACCGGTCTGTCATCTCGATCACGTTGAAGCTCAGCTCGGCCATCTTGTTGGCCAGGACATCTCGCGCGACGGTGGTCGTCTCGACTCCGTCGGGCAGGGCGATCCGCTCGCGGCTGCTGATCATCATCCGCTGCAGATTCAGCAGTGCCTTGTGCACGATGTCATGCTTCTGGGCATTCGTATAGGTCGGGCGGATCGGGGCATCGTCGTCATCCGCGATACGATCATCCGGCCTCGGTTCGTCCCGGTCGGGCTCGGGCGTCGGGTCGGGCTCAGGTGCGGGGTTGGGCTCCGGTTCAGGGGTTCGCCCCTGGTTCTTCTGGTAGTCGTCACCGTATCCGATCTGTTTTCCGCTGCATCCGGGCAGGGCGAAGGCGAGAACGACGATCACGCCCCAAGCCGGCCATCGTAGTGAGCACTTCATGTCTGGCTATCTCCAATCAACATGGCTGGTTCGTCTCTTATTGATTAGCGGGGGCGGCTGCCACCCGCGAGTCATTACCGAGAACAGGTCTTTCCGGTGGCGGTCTACTTGTCTTCCGCCGGGGGAGTTACGGGCTCGTTCGGGCCCGGGTGAACCGGTCCATCGCGGGGCGGATCATAATCCACCTTCTCACACCGCTGGTGCGTGCAGCACCCGGAAACCGCGAGCGTAGTCACAAACACGACGGCAAGTCTGCCAAGCCGGGCAATGACGTTCATGATCTTGACCCTTCCAAGAGCTCTACGTGGTCATTCGTATTCGTTCGGGAGCTGCATCGAATCACGCCAACGGACGCGACAGCATCAGGCCCTTACCGGCCCGCTCCCGAACATCGTATTGGCCCGTTCGGTGCAACTCGTCGAACGCGGCCCGTAGCCAACTAACGTGGCCGCCGCACTCCTGCGCGGCGTAATCGAGCGAAACACAATCATAGCGACTCACCAGCTCCGTGAGCTGCTCTCGGATCCGGGTCAACTCGCGGGCCAGCCGCGCCGGAGCCAATAGTGGCCAAAACGCCAGGAGCCGATCGTCATTCTCGTCAAGGTGTACGTGGTCGGCGTGCAGATCCCACAGGCCGATACCCAGCCGCTTATCCCTGAACGCCGAGCCGTGGTCTGCTTGGGTGATGATCTTGACGGCGGGCTCGCTCCAACCGGTCGGCGATCCGATCGACACGACGTGGAACCGATCCTCCTTCCCCGCGCGCTTGCGCAGGTCGTCCAATACCGGGTTCAGCTCGACTTCCCCCAGCGGCTCTCCGTCGTAGCCTTGAGTCTCGAGTACGTCGGTCCGTGCCAGGAACCTCGCCTCCAACACGAGCCCGCCCTTGGGCTTGCCCCATCCGCCGATCCGGAGCGTGAACCGGCTGATCGTATTCGCCGGGCCGTGCACCGCCCCGCGAGTGCCGGCCTCCATCACGTGCTTTACCCGCGCGAGGCGCAGGGGTACTGCGAGCCCGGCGAGGGGATCCGGCAGCTCATTCACGTGCTCCAGCCGCTGGGCGAACGCTCGAACGAACGCCTCTTCCGCCAGCTTGGCCTCGTCCGCCGTAACCACCGGCCGACCCTCCCGGCGAAGTCGCTCGACCATCGACCCGAGATGAGGGCGGCTCGGCTCGACCGGAACACCATCTACGCCATCGTCGGCATCCGATCGGGTGACGGCCGCGGTGGTCTTACCCGCCCCGTGCGCGGCACACCGCCGGATCTTGCGGACGGCCCAGCAAGCCTGGCAGATACTCAACTCGCATAACTCGCACTTGCCCGCGATGGAAAACTCGCTCACGAGACTGGCGCCGCAAGCCCCACACCGCCGCCCTTCACCGGAGGTGAGCCCGGTCCGTCTGGTCTGGACGGCGAGCTGCTCTTTCTGCCGTTCGAAGTACTCGTCGAGATCCTCTTCGCGAATCCGGTAGATCCGACCGACTTTGCCGGCCGGGATATCGCCGGCGCGAACCAGGCGGTAGATGGTCTTGTACTCAACCCCCAGCCGGTCAGCAGCTTCTTCAACCGTGAGAAATTTGCCCATCAGCATCGCTCGGAAAGTGGTCCAGCATCGGAGCATCCTGGCTCCCAACGCTCCTGAATCATAACGGATTCCCGGGCACCCTACAATACTTTTTTGTACCACAATTACCCCCTATTACCTTCCATGTTCCCAGATGACTCCGTAAGTCGTTATAAGACCCGGACTTACGAATCCTCGAGTTTCAGCGTTTTTTTGAGGTTTGGTGGCCGGATTCCGGTGGGGCTGGGGGCAAACCGGCCGGTTGGGGGCCGCCCGGCGGGCGCGACCGCGTCACGTGGGGACAGCTCGGACCGGACCCCGCGGCCGACCCCGGCAAGGCACTCCCGGGATCCCCAATCCTATGAAGTGCCGACGACTTGGCACCAGAGGTGCAAGAGCGTGGTTCCGCCCTGTCGGGCAGCGTGGGCCGTCACATCCCGACTTGGGCAAGTTCCTCAACGCTCCCTTGCAGCCCGCCGCCGAGCTGAAGACCGGGCGACAGCGGAAACGCGCTGCCGGCCGCGATCGGGACACCGTCGGCCACGAGGTTGTTCTCGTCGGCTTGGCTCTCTACCCAGAGACGCTCGCCGAGTCGCAGGACCCGCAACTGCCGGCGATCCGCACCGGTCCCGGATACGCGGATCTCGTTGTCGACACCCGCCCCACAGCCGGCCCAACGGTACACCACTACGTAACGTTCCTCGTTGGTGAGGTTGTCCACCCGCTCGATGAGCAGGGAACGCAAGCCGAGGCTCTCGGAAATCTGCCACAGAGAGTCGGGCGGGCCCAGCCGGGCGTACCGCTCGGCGGTCACGGCCGCCTCGCCCGCGGCATCGCGGTAGGGAGTCATCCGCAGCCGCAAGGTCGAGGCCACGTCCACCTCCGCCGGTCTATCCAACGGCAGCTTCACTTCGCCGGTAACGGGTTGCCCGTCCACCCGCGTCCCGTTCACGGTCTTGCGGTCGGCCAGGTACAGACCGTCGCGCCGCAACGCGATCACGAGGTGCGATTGGCCGATCATCCGAGTCGAGTGATCGTGTTCTTTCGAACGCGGAACGAGCCGGAGGATTACGTCGTTCTGCTCGCGTTTGCGGCCCATCCGGATCTTGGACTGCCCCAGCAGCAACGTTCGCGTCTCGCCGCCGGCGCCGTCCCGCAGAATGATCGAGGCCTTGTCGAGCTGCCGCTGAGTCCTGGCCAGCTCGTCGACCAGCCGGATTCCCGCGTCGCGGCGCAGCAGGCTCACGCCGTTCCACTGCGCGGGGTAGACCTGCTTGATCAAGTCGTTGACATCGCGGATCTGGCCAGCGGCGACATCTTTGGTCACCTGGTCGCGGACGCTGAGCCCATAGCCGATGTTGCCCCCGGCGTGCATGCTCGCGTCGATGTTGATCGTCGAGGGGTTCTCGTTTCTGGCCCAGACCTTCAGGAACGGCTGGGCGGTCCAGACGTGAATCTCGCCGCCGATTCGGAAGCGCAGGGTGATGTCGACCACGTGCTCCCCGGCCAGCTCGGGGACGATCTGAATCCGGTCGTGCCCGTCACGATACTCGTTCACGCGAACCACCGGGAACCGGCGCTCGTGCGTCGTGCCCAGCAACTGGCTGGATACCGAGAAAGACACGTCCTCGATGTTCCCCCCGCTGCGGTTCAGAAGACGAAACTCCAGCGCGCAGGCGTACTTCTCCATGTAGAAGTGGTTGTCGTTGATCTCCAGCTCGATAGGGGGAGTCTCGACGCCAGCTCCGGGAGTCGCCTCTACCCCGCAGCACGGGTCCCCGGGCTTTCGCGACGCTGCCGGCGCGTCTCCGGGGTCCGGCCGGACGCCCGCTGCCTCCGGTGGGGCCGGGTCCGTCCGGTCCTCGGCCGTTGCGGGTCCACCGCCTGGTGCGGTACTATCGATTCCGTCGTCCTCGGCCGCCATCAGCTTCTCGCCGCATTCCGTGCAGAAGCTCGCGGTGTCGTCTTCCGCCGCCGCTCCGCATCTCGGACACTTCACCACCGCGTATCTCCCCTGTATCTCGGGCATGTTGCCCGGTTCTCCCAATGCCCCGCCCGGGGCAATGACTGCATGAGCCGGGCGGGATCACAATGTGCATTCGTCTCTTGTGCATTATAGCACGAATGAATCCTCAGCTCGTTGGCCAGCCGGGTAAGCATCCGGACAACCTGGAGATCGAGATTCGTTCCCGTCAGTAACGCCGCCCGAGTCTCCCTCGGGCTGTACTTGGCGCGAATCAGATCCTCCAAGACGGTGTACAGACCCTGCTTGAGCCGCGCTCCGATCCCGTAACGGCGACATCGCGGGAACTTCGCCAGCCGATCGATGTACCATCGAACAAGCTCGCACATACGGTCAATGACGACCAGCTCCTCGTATTTAGCCATTTTCTTCTCCGCTGTGCGCCGCCTTCAGCGGCGGCCAGGGGCTCCGCCTCTGGACCCCGGAAAAAGAGAAGAGGGTGAACTCCCCGCCACAACACGAAACCCGCTGCTGGAGAGGCGGCCGTCCGGCCAGTTCCTGCCGCGATTCGCACAACGGCAGTTGTGCGCATCGATGCTCCACGAGCCGCCCCGGAGAACACGGCACTGCCCACTACCCGGACCGGTCGGGTCCGTGCCTGGAGAATCCGCATAGTAGGCCTCTCCATACCAGTCACCGCACCACTCCCAGACGTTGCCGTGCATATCGTACAGGCCCCACGGGTTAGGCTGTTTCATGCCCACCGCGTGCGTCTTCTGCCCGGAGTGCTTGTGATACCAAGCATGGTCGCCCAAACGTCCCGTCGATTCTACGAACGAATACGGCGTCGTCGTCCCCGCCCGGCACGAGTACTCCCACTCCGCCTCCGAGGGAAGCCGTATCACACGTCCACTATGATCAGACAATCTCTGGCAGAATTCTCGGCAGTCCTCCCACGATACGTTCTCTACCGGACGATCGTCGCCCCTGAAATGTGACGGATTGTCGCCCATCACTGCCTGCCACTGAGCCTGCGTCACCTCGTATTTGCCCAGGTAGAACGGCTGGCTTATCCGGATGCGATGGGGAGGCTTCTCGTCACGGTCTCCGTTGTTCGAACCCATGACGAACCCGCCCGCCGGAATCAGAACCAAATCCATCGCCAGACCGCTGCCAAGATCCAGCTTAGTGGGCTCAGGGTCGACAATCGCTTCCTGGATGCGCTTCGTGTACTGGGCAATGTCTGCACCACAGCTTCCACAGTAAGCATGGCCCATCCGATTCTCTTCACCACACGTGGGACACGTCCTCGTTCCAGCCTCCCGGCCTCCCGCATGGCGACGCAGCAGGCTCACGCGGCTCCACTGCGCGGGGTAGACCCGATTGATCAGGTCGTTGACGTCGCGGATCTGGCCAGCAGCGACATCTCTGGATACCTGGTCACTGATCTTGTGTCCGTAACCGATGCTGCCCCCGGCGATCATGCTCGCATCAAAGATGATCGTCGAGGGGTTCTCGTTTCTGGCCCACACCTTCAGGAACGGCTGCGCGGTCCAGACGTGGAGCTCGCCGCCGATCCGGTAGCGCAGCGTAATGTCGACCACGTGCTCCCCGGCTAGATCGGGGACAATCGCAATCCGGTCGTGCCCATCACGGTGTTCCTTCAGCCGGATTACCGGGAATCGGCTTTCGTGCGTGATGCCCAACAGCTTGCTGGACACCAAGAAGGACACGTCCTCGATGTTGGCACCGCTGCGATTCAAAAGACGGAACTCCAGCACGCACGCGTACATCTCCATGTAGAAGTGATTGTCGTTGATCGCGAGCTCGATCGGGGGAGTCTTGACCCCGGCCCTCGGGTGATGCAAACCCGACTCGTCTTCGGCCGCGACCAGTCCACCGCTCTCGACCGCCACAAGTTGCGCGCCGCATTCCGCGCAGAAGCTGGCGGTGTCATCTTCCGCCGCCGCTCCGCATTTCGGGCACTTCACCACCGCATATCTCCCCTGTATCTCAGGCACCTTGCCCGGTTTTCCCAATGCCCCGCCCGGGGCAATGACTGCATGAGCCGGGCGGGATCGCAATGTGCGTTCGTCTCTTGTGCATCATAGCACAGGTGAATCCTCAGCTCGTTGGCCAGCCGGGTCAGCATCCGAACAACCTGGAGATCGAGATTCGTTCCCGTCAGTAACGCCGCCCGAGTCTCCCTCGGGCTATACTTGGCGCGAATCAGATCCTCCAAGACGGTGTATAGACCCTGCTCGAGCCGCGTTCCGATTCCGTAGCGATGACATCGCGGGAACTTCGCCAACCGATCGATATACCAGCGAACAAGCTCGTATGCACGGTCGATGACGACCAGCTCCTTGTGTTTAGCCATCTTCTTCTCCGCTGCACGCCGCTTTCAGCGGCGGCCAGGGGCTCCGCCTCTGGACCCCGGAAAAAGAAAAAAGAGTTAAGGGGAAAAGGGTAAAGTCCCCGCCACAACCCGGAACCCGAGGCTGAAGTGGCGGTAGACCGGCCCGCGCCAGATGCGAAACGCACAACGGCAGTGGTGCGCGTGGAAGTACCACGAGCCGCCCCGGAGGACACGAAACTCGCCGCCACCAGGACCGGCCGGGTCCGTGCCCGGAGAGCTCGCATAATAGTCCTCTCCGTACCAGTCACCACACCACTCCCAAACGTTCCCGTGCATGTCGTACAAGCCCCACGCGTTGGCCGGGAAACTGCCAACAGGCGTGGTCTTCTCGCGGTACACGCCTTTTCTTCCTGCGCCGTAACGGTAGTCATAATTCACCTGATCCGTCGAAATCGTGCTGCCAAAATGGAACGGGGTCGTCGTCCCCGCTCGGCACGAGTACTCCCACTCCGCCTCCGTAGGTAAACGGATCGTTCGACCAGTACGCTCCGACAGCTTGCGGCAGAACGCCTGGCAATCGTTCCACGACACCTCCTCCACCGGAAGATCGTCGCCCTGGAAATGCGACGGGTTACTCCCCATCACCGCACGCCACTGCGCCTGCGTCACCTCGTACTTGCCCAGGTAGAACGACTCGCTGATCCGAACGCGATGTTGTGGGCCTTCGTCACCCCCGCGCTTCGCCTCTGACGACGGCGAACCCATCGTGAACTCGCCGGAATCGATCAAGACCAGCTCCATCGTCACCCCGCCGCCCAAGGCGACGGTCAGCGTCGGCTCCGGACCATAATAACCTTCGATCTTCTCCTTCAGCCTAAGCGCCTCGGAGTGACTTGGCTCAAGGACCAGCAACGCCTCCAACGCCCGTAACGCTGTCTTCCCGTTCGCCTCGCTGTCGTTCGCCTTCGCCTCCCGCAACAGCCCGGAGATCCGCGCACGCCGCTCCCGCGCCGCACGCTGCTGCGGAGACTCGAGTGACTCCAGACGCCCACGCTCAGCCAGTGCCACCGAATCGGCGGGGTACAGCTCCAGGGCCTGTCGAATCGCCGACAACCCCCTGTCACGATCCGAGTACGTCGTGCAACGTTGCGCGGAAGCCAGTAACTCCGAGAACCTCCCACGCTTCTCACGCTCGGCAACCACCGCCGGATCCTCGATTCCGGCAATACGGTTTCGCTCCGCCAATGCCGCCGCGTCGTCAGGGTACAGAGCCAGAGCCTCACGCGCGGCCGTCAGACCCCGATCGCGGCAGGCATACGCGGTACAACCGTTGGCCGTAGCAATCAGCCGCTCGTACTGCTGCCGCTTCTCGCGCTCGGCAACGACAACCGGGTCCTCGATCCGCCCGATACGCTCCCGCTCCGCGATAGCCTGTGGGTCATCGGGAAACAGAAGCAACGCCTCCCGCACCGCGGAGAAACCCTTGTCACGATCCGAGTAAATCGTACACGCCTCCGCCATGGCGAGCAGTTCATCAAACCGCGCGAGCTTCTGTTGGCCGGGATCAACCACCTCCCGGGGAGACTCAGCTTCCTGTTCTTCCGCAGGAACTGCCACCACTGGACCCGATACCGGGGACGCGGCCGGCTCTGTATCGGGCGGACGCGACCCAACCCCCGTAATCGCCCACAACCCGACGGCGGCAAGGACCACCACGGCCGCAAGGGCCAGCATCCGACGACGGCCGCCACGGCCGGTCGCGCGGAGGTCGCTCAGTAGTCCGGCTGCCGAGGCGTAGCGCTCACTCGGATCATCTGCTATGCAACGCGGAAGAACCCCGTCCCATTGCCTCGAAAGTCCTGCGACACTCTGTGACGGAGCTTTGGCGAAACCCGTCGGGCGCTTGCCCGTGAGCAGTCGGTACAACACCACCCCGAACGAGTAGATATCGGTACGTTGGTCGATCTGGCCGCCCCCCTCGCCACGCTGCTCCGGGGACATGTAGTCGTATGTACCCAGGATGCTCGACGCGCTGCTCGTGCGGCGGTTGCCGCTTCCTTCCGCGGGGATCGTGGCCGCGGCGTCCAGGGTGTCCAACGCGCCGTCCGGTGACGGCGAACCGAGCGTCGGCCGGCTGCCCAGGGAGTGCTGCATCGTCGAGTGGATCTGCGAGAGGATGAACTCGCTCCCGATCGCCTTGGCTAAGCCGAAGTCGGTCAGCTTCGCATCGCCATCGGCGTCGATCAGGATGTTGGCCGGCTTGAGGTCGCGATGGACCACGCCCCGCTCGTGGGCATACTGCAGCGCCTCGGCGATCTGGATAGACCACTTACGAACCTTCGTCTCGGGCAGGCGGCCGTCCGGCTGCTGCTTGAGGTGCTCGTGCAGGCTCAGCGGCTTGCCCTCCGGACCGGTCACGTAGTCCATGACCAGGAAGTACACCCCCTCGGCACAACTCATGGCGTGAACCTGGACGATGTGTGGATGATGCAGGTCGGCCATCACCCGGGCTTCGTCGTAGAAACGGGCGACGAACCCCTTATCTTGTGCCAGCCCGGCCGGCAGGATCTTCAGCGCGTACTTCTTACGCAGGTGGACATGCTCGGCCAGGTACACCTCACCCATCCCACCCGCGCCGATAGGCTCCACGATCCGATAGTCGCCGAGTTGTCTGTCGATGAACGTCATGGGTAGTTTCTGCCTTCTGGTCTTTGGCACGACAGTCGCAAATCGCCTCTGGGACCGCAAGATGTCGAGCGGGCGACACATCCCATCCCGCCGCGACCCAATCGCCACAGGACCTTGTACGGACCGATCTGTTGCGGGTCAGTCATGCTTTCCACTCGACTTTTCTCCGCCGCACGCCGCCTTCAGCGGCGACCAGGGGCTCCGCCCCTGGACCCCGGGAAAAGGGAAAAGAGTTAAGGGGAAAACGGTAAAGTCCCCGCCACAACCCGGAACCCGACGTAGTCGTTGCGGAGGCCCGGCCTGCACCAGCGGCGATTCGCACAACGGCAGTAGCGGGCGAGGCTGAGCCACGAGCCGCCCCGGAGAACACGGTATTTGCCACTACCAGGTCCGGTCGGATCAGCGCCCGGGGAATCCGCATAATAGTCCTCTCCGCACCAATCACCGCACCACTCCCAGACGTTCCCGTGCATGTCATACAAGCCCCACGCGTTGGCTGGGAAACTGCCAACAGACGTGGTCTTCTCGCGGTACACACCCTTTCTTCCTTCACCGTACGGGTGATTCCCGTCATAGTTCACCTGATCCGGCGAGATCGTGCTGCCAAAATGGAACGGGGTCGTCGTCCCCGCCCGGCACGAGTACTCCCACTCAGCCTCCGTAGGTAAACGGATCGTTCGACCAGCTCTCTCAGACAGCTTCCGGCAGAACTCCTGAATACCGTCCCACGATACCTGCTCCACCGGAAGATCGTCGCCCTTGAAATGCGACGGATTACTCCCCATCACCGCACGCCACTGCGCCTGCGTTACCTCATGCTTGCCCATGTAAAACGGTTTGCTGATCCGTACCCGGTGTTGCGGGCCTTCATCGTCGTCGCGTTTCGCCTCTGACGACGGCGAACCCATCAAAAACTCGCCCGACTCGATCAAAACCAGATCCATCGTCACCCCGCCGCCAAGATCGATCGTTTGCTCACGGAGGGCGAGCCAGGGTTCCAGTTTTCGGCGCAGGTCACCCGCTATTCGATTCTCACTGTCGAGTGCCAGAGCTGCGTCGATCTCTGCAACCGCGCGGTTCGCCGCAGCCTTCTCGCTCTCCGAGCGTCGGGCCGTCGGCCCAGCATCGAGATTCAACCCGACATCGGCAATGATCTTCCGCGAGGCGGACAGGTGCCCCTCGATCTTGCCAACCGCGGTTTCGGTGATCCTGAGAGCTTCCTCGTACTTGCCGGCCGCCTGCCCGTACAACTTTCGAGCTCCAACGAAGTCCGTTCCAGCGCCCTGAGCCCGGCGCATCAGCTCCTGGGCATCGTCCAGAGCGGTCGAGGCGAACTTCCAGCCATCGCCAGTATTCGCTCGATCCTGGGCGGCCAGGGCTTCCCTGCGCGCCGCAGCTATGATGGCTTCACCCTGTTGCCGGGTCTCCTCAATCGCGAGAGTGAATCGCTCGATCGCCCGCCGGAGCAAACTCGTGGCCTCCACTCGATCGGACGTTTCCATCGCCTGTTCTTCGAGCTTCCTGGCCTGCGCGAAACGAACGTGTGCCCACGTTTCGACGTCCAATGCAGCGGCCTCCCCCTTGGCCGACTCAAGCTCCTCTTGAGCCTGCCGAAACGCCTCTATCTCCGACTTGATCCTCCGTGCGGCCTGCTCGGCTTCGCCGAAGACCCGGCTCGCCTCATCGTACTTGGCGACGGCATCGCCAAAGGAAGTCAGAGTGTCGTGGGCTTCGCCCTCGGCCAGGAGTTTTTCGGCGTTGGAGAGCACATCGGGTGTGTGAACCTGCGCATCGGCAGCTCGCGCCGCTTGCCGAGCGGCAAGAGCAGCGATCCGCGCACGGCTGGCTTGATCCGCCGTGGCCGTGGTGGTTTCCTCGGTGGCGGGAGGTTTGTCTTGGATATCCGGTGGTCGTACCGTCGATTGACGATCCGGTGTGCTACGCGGTGGATCCTGCTGTTGGACAACTCGGGCATTCGATGGTGGCGCAGGAGTACTCGACCCAACACCCGAGATCGCCCAGACCCCGACGGCGGCCAGTACGATCACCACCGCAAGAGCCAGCATCCGGCGGCGGCCGCTACGGCCGACCGCGCGGAGATCTTGCAGCAGTGCCGCTGCCGAGGCGTAACGGCTGGACGGCTGTCGGTCCAGGCATCGTGCCACGACCGTGTCCCATTGCTTCGATACCCCCCGGACAAGCTGCGACGGAGGTTTGGCCATCCCGGCAGGTCTTTCCCCCGTCACGAGTCGGTACGCGACCACTCCAAACGAGTAGATGTCCGTCCGTTGGTCGATTTCGCCCGTGCCCTCGCCACGCTGCTCCGGAGACATGTAGTCGTATGTACCCAGGATGCTCGACGCGCTGCTCGTGCGGCGGTTGCCGCTCCCACCCTCGGGGATGGTGGCCGCGGCGTCCAGGGTGTCCAACGCGCCGTCCGGTGACGGCGAACCGAGCGTCGGCCGGCTGCCCAGGGAGTGCTGCATCGTCGAGTGAATCTGCGATAGGATAAACTCGCTGCCGATGGCCTTGGCTAAGCCGAAGTCGGTCAGCTTCGCATCGCCGGTGGAGTCGATCAGGATGTTGGCCGGCTTGAGGTCGCGATGGATCACGCCCCGCTCGTGGGCGTACTGCAACGCCTCGGCGATCTGGATAGACCACTTGCGGACCTTCGCCTCCGGCAGGCGGCCGTCCGGTTGCTGCTTGAGGTATTCGTGCAGGCTCAGCGGCTTGCCCTCCGGACCGGTCACGTAGTCCATGACCAGAAAATAGACCCCCTCGGCCTGGCTCATTTGGTGGACCTGGACGATGTGCGGGTGATGCAGGTCGGCCATCACCCGGGCCTCGTCGTAGAAACGGGCCACGAACCCCTTATTCTGCGCCAGCCCGGCCGGCAGGATCTTCAGCGCATACTTCTTGCGTAGGTGGACGTGCTCGGCCAGATAAACCTCGCCCATCCCACCCGCGCCGATAGGCTCCACGATCCGATAGTCGCCGAGTTGTCTGTCGATGAACGTTCCCATCCGGAACTCTCTATCTTAACGATGGTGCGAGGACGAATGCTGCGATCACGCTCCGCCGGGTCTTGCGATCCGGCAGTCCGGTGGTCCCGCCCGCCATGAAGCTGGGCAACGCCACCCGATCATGCCCAATCATGGCAGATTCCGCTGCCAATGTAAACCGAAGTACTGGACGTGCGGGGTCATTGATGGTCGTCGATGGGCAGCGTCGGACGAACAGGTGGTTGGTATGGCCTCCTGGATACGGTTGGTATCATCGCGTCGATCAAGCTGGGGGCGGTGGAGATACGCTGGTCCGCCGATGGTGGAGCAGAATAGCGAGAGAGCGAGTAGGTAGATGCCAGAGAAACCCACCACGCCGCCAACCGCACCCACGGGCTCCGCTTGTCTACCGGTGGAAGACACGGGCAACCGTTGCGTGCAGTGCGGATACAACCTGACCGGCCTCACCACGGACACCTGCCCCGAATGCGGTTGGCAGATCGACTGGAAGTTGGCCCAGGGGGGAGTGGACGGTCGGCGAGTAGGCACGCTCGCCCATCGGGCCCGCGGCTGGCGAAAGGTCGACCAGACACTGCTGACGGTTCTGGAGATGCTGTTCACTCCGTGGCGCTTCGCCCGGCAAGTGCGCAGCGACGAGGCGATCTGGCCAAGCCTGATCGTGGCGACGCTGTGTTACCTGAGCATGATCCTCCCGGACGTGAGCGGTTGGAAGGACCTGCTTCCCGAGATTCTGAACTACCTGCCGCCGATATCCGCAGTCATCCTGGGGCAGTCGTTGGTCTTCGCGACCATGTGCTCTAGACCCTCGGCGGATTGGCCTCGTTGGTATGCCCGGTTCCGCCTTTGGCTGATCGTTTCGTTCTACTCGACCTGCTTCGTGGCGAGCTGGAGGTCCGTCGGCGAGCCCCCCTTGGTCTCTTCGCCGTTCTCGACGAACTTCGCTTGGCCGTTGGACTCGACCGGTCTGGTTTGGCGGGAGCTGGGCGTGACGGTCATCTTCTATTGGTGGTGGATCATCCTGGCGGCGGTATTGATCATCCGCAACCGCCCCCGATGGCTGGCCGGACTCTTGATCCCGCTCGTTTTCCTGTTCGCCTGGTTGGGGTACGCCGTCGGCGAGCGTACGGTGGAGATCTTCTAGCCGAGCACGCCCACACCCCGCAGGAGCTACGGGCAGTAGTTCGCCAACCGGCGATGCCCCGCCGATACGGCCGTGACGGGAGCTACGCCGACCGGGAGTTGGTCCGTGGACGAGGCGGAACATCCTTGCGTTTGCAGCGTGCGCGCCCATGCATACCCCGCGTGCACGCTCAATCGCCTGTGGTAGCGGGAGTTACGTCGATCGTGCATAGATTTCGCAGCGCACACGCCCCGGGACGGCTTGAGATTCTCGCCGGTGCTCCCGTCGGTTGGGCTGGCCGAGGATCAAGCTGTCGGTGCTTCCCCTCCATAGCGCTGGACCTGCCGGCTTCGTTGCTGGCCTCGGCAGGGTCGAGTTCCATCGTCACAGCTTCAGAGCCGGCGACGGCGGCTCGCGGACCCGAGTAGTGTGTCTTGTTGAATCTGGGGCGGCCCGACGCTCCTCGCGGACACCTCCGAGAACTCACTCCCCCAGCTCCACCCGATCGTCTCACCTTCCCCGCTCGACTGTCATCACGCGGTCCCCACGCCGCGTCGGTCTCACACTTCGATATGCCCACTCACCAAGCCGGTCGGCCGAGGCAATGCGGGTACATATGCGGGTACTATGGCGGGTACTCTTGTCTTTTTATGTCCCATTAGGTACCCTATTGACGTTCAATGCCCCCAGTCGATCGGCGATTGGGGCGAAATACGCCGTGTCGGCCTGCAAATGGAGTTACTTAGGGGAGTCGATTCCCCCCGCCTCCATGTTTTGTGACAGTGACGAGTCACTGTCACACGATGCCGAAAACGGCCCTGAGAGGTCCAGAACGGACCTTTCGGGGTCTTTTTCTTTGGCCGCTTTTCTCGGCGAAATGTCCTGAGATGACTGCTTAATACCCTGAGATGAACCGGATCGCGCCATGCATGGCGCCATGCGCAAACGGGGGTCGGCGGCATCGTCCGTGAAGGCCGGCGCGCCGTCGGTACCGGTTGCGCGTGCCCTTTCGCTCTTGCGATCGTTCGGCTGAATTCGCGGCAGCTTCGCCGATGCGCCGTGGGTGTTGATCAGACGCGGGTCGGTGTACACTCTTGTCGTCAGCCGCATATCCGTGTGCCGCATCAGCTCCATGGCTTCGCGAATGTCGACCTTGCTTGTGGCCAGCAACGTGCCGAAGGTCGTCCGCAGAGCGTGAAGGTCGAGCTTGCCACCGTCCACCACGCACTCGATGCCAGCCCGCTTGAGGTCGTTCTTGAACGTGCTGGACTTTGGGATCGACGAGAACACCCGGTCAGTCGGCCGGAAATCGCCAGGCCGGTGCGCCTCCAAGGCCTCGGCGAGCTCCGGGTTGATCGGAAGCGTGTCCGCTCGCTTGGATTTCGTCGTCGCAGCCCGCAGGGCGATCCGCGGAGGCGAGCTGTCGAGGAGCACGTCGCGCCATTCGAGGAGCCGAAGTTCCTTGCGGCGAAGGCCGGTAAGCACGGCCGTAAGGTAGACTATGGAGCGTTTCCCGGACATCTGCAGTAACCGCTGCAGTTCCTCGATTGTGGCCGCCCGCCGTACGCATCGCGGCTCTATGACATTCGCCTTGGCCACCGTGGCCACCGGATTCCGCTCAAGCCGTCGCTGCGCCACACACCAGTTGCAGAACGCGATCGTTGTCTCCAGATAGTGATTGGCGGTCCGCTCGCCCAACCCGCGGCGGATGTCGAGCCCCATCCATCGGGTCAGCCCGTCCGGCGTAATGCTGCCCAGGGAGACCCACCGGAGCTCCTTGCAGAGGCGTTTGATGCGGCTGCTGACCTTGCGGATGTAGTCGGGGGAACGATTCACCCGCTCCAGGTCCGCGATCCACGCCGCGATGTGCTCTTCAACCGGGGCATTCGTGTGATCCACCGACACATCGATGATCCCCGCCCGCTGCCGATCAACTTGCCGCTCGATCTCCGCGAGACGCTGCATCGTCGCCCGCTTATCCGTGTAGCCGGCCGTCCGCCGAGTTCGCCCCTGGGCGTCCTTGTACTCAATCGTCCAGCGGGACGATTCCCGGTAGACGGGGTTGCTGTGCGCATCGAGCAGAGGTTCGCGTTGGGGCGTCTTGATCCGGGTACCGGCGTTCTTACCCTTGGTGGCCGTTCGCTCGACCATGACGGGCCGGCCCTTGGCGTCCCTAACGACCCGCATCTTCGGGTACTTGGCCTTGAAGATCCTGCTCATGTTCTACTTCCTCTTGGATCCGATTGGGCGCAGCTCGAGTTCGAGGACCTCGCACAGCCGCTCGACGTTCGACAGGGCGATGTCCCGGTCCGTCGCCATGAAGCGGTGGATGGTGCTGTAGGGAATCCCGGTCCGCTTCGCGAGTTCGTACCGCGTCAAGCCACTCTCGACAAACGCCCTGCGGATCCGATCCCCAATCCCGACGTGTCGTTTCTTTTTGCTCATGTCCTTCATGATATCGCCTTTAGCATACAAATCAAGCCCCTTCCGCCCGGGCAACCGACGAGGGCCGGTCCGGGGAGAGGCTGGGATCAGAGTCATCATCCGCGTCCCGAATCGACTCATGCTCGGTCGAGCATCCGGCACACGGTGGCGGAGCCGCCGCTTCCCCGACCCATTCGGGCGGTTGGCGCCGGGCATTCGTCTCCGCACCCTCCAACCGATCGGCCTCTGCGAACAGCCGTGCAGACTCCACCTCGTCGATGTCCATGAGCTGTACCGCTTGCTGCCGGAGCGTTCTCGCTGGGCTGGGCGAGCGTAGCGGAACGAGCCGAAGGCTCTCGGCCTCGATGCCTTGCGGGATGTCCCCCTTCGCCACCACCTCGGCCCGGGATGGGGTAGTCCGGCCTGACGCACGGACACGGCCTGCGGCTATCGCAGCCGTACGGTCTCCCCCGCAACCCGCGTCCACCGTCGCGTTTCGGCCGGAAGCTCCGGCATGCCCCCGAGTCTTCGAATCGCTGGGGGGATCGTCGCGGGTCATGCGGCCCGGATCATCAGCCGACTCGGAACAGGAAGCCCGTGACGTAGCTACGGCTCCTTCGCGCCCAGCCCGCAACATCCGCAATCTTCGTAGCGAGTCATTCATCAACAGTCTCCCTGCGCAGAATGCGCACAATGCGCAGAATCGCCCACCGAAACCGGATTGTGCGCATTCTGAGTATTGTGCGCATGGGCCACCGGATTCACCTCGTACGTCGGACTGGGCTTCCTGCCAGGACCAGCACTCTCTCGCGGTCGCTCGCGGATGTAGAGGTGTTCCTCAAGTATTGCCAACGGGGCGTCGGTTTCCTTGGCCTGACGCACAGTGCCCCGCAAGCGAAGGAAGGCGTCGCGTTTCGTGAACTCGGTTACGCCTTCCTTGACAAGCCAGTCAAGGATGCGACGCGCGAGCGAGATTGCCGGGTCCGTCCCCATCTCGAAGTAGGCCGCTCGGGCATGCTCGACGGCGTACTCCCCGATGGCTATGGCGCTGCGCATCGTCTCCGCGTCGATTTCGAAGCTGGAGGGACTCCCCGTCGACGCATGGATAAGGCCGTGGAAGATACCGGCGATACGGCAGACCGCCCCGGGTAGTTTAGTGCCCCAGTCGCGTATCGCGGACATCGCTTGTCCCTCACGCAGCTCATTCTCGACTCGTTGCCGGAAGTCATCCAACTCCTCGATCGCGTCCGCGCTGAGGCGGATTATATGGGCACATGGTCTGCCAGAGTTGTCGGTAGCAGGCTGGAGTCTCAGCGCTGTGCGAATCCCGTCAGCGTACCGCCGAGCAACGCTCGGTGGTACGGGCATGGCGCGAAGGCTCCGATGCCCTACCCGTGATCGTGGCATCGAGTACAGGAACCGACCCAGAACGCCACGACCTCGAAAGCCCTTCTTCTCCATCAGGCCCCGGAGCACTTCCGGCTGTACTGCCAGGCCAACAGTCAGGGCCGGATGTTGGACGTACTCGGGGGGGCGGTCCTTGCTGACGCGGTCGACGCGAATGTCGTCACCTGCATGGCCCTTGAGGTATACACCGAGATTCGGCTGCCCGCTCGTGCCGTACCTTCCAGCCATCAGGTCGAACGTATCGCCCTCGGGCGAGAGCAGGGCTATGCGGCCAGCCTGCTCGTGAAGAAGGCGGGAGACCGCTTCCGGCGTCGCGTCATCGGCACAGTACCGCGGTGCCCGCAAGACCTCCAGATTACGGAGTTCTTCCTTCAGTTCGAAGGCCTTTTTCTTGGCTTCTTCCTGTTCCTCCGGCTTACTCGCCTTGGCCGCCTTCGTCTCGGCGTCCTTGAGCCTATTGGCGAGAATCACCCGTTCGGATTCGTTCCTTGCGATGTCCGGCGCAAGACGTTCAGCCTCTTCTCGCTCAAACTCCGACAATGGCCTAGTGATGGCGCCGAACACGGCACTCTTTCGTTCACCGGGTTCCATGGCCACGGCAACAAACAGATTCACGGGCTCATGCCAATCGCCCACTACAACGATCTCTACCCGCTTCGCCAACGCCGCGGCGCCGACTGCCAGCACCAGCATTCCCGGAAGATCGGGTGGGACCTGATATGATTCGGCAACGGCCGCGCAGTAATCCCGCAGCCACTCCAACTTAGAAGGGAACTCCTCAAGCGGAAACTCCGGGAGATCGAAATGGCCAAGTGGAACGGGAGGTTCCCACGAAATTGGCCCTACGACCTCCGCCTCCACCTCGTCGACTAACTTCAACAGCTCAGCACGGATCGCCTCGTTATCGAGGCCGGCCTCGCGGCGGGCCGCGATGAACTCCACGGCGTCCCCTTTCTCGGGCAGACCGGGCAACGTGATCTCCTTGATCACGGGGCGAGGTTCCAGCTCGTTCAACAGCCGGAAAACGTCGTCAGCATACCGTTCGCCCGAGCTGTCGTTGTCTGGCGAGAGCACGACCTCTTTGCCACGTAGCGGTGACCAGTCCGTTTTGCCTGCCGCCTGGCTACCACCCGCACACGTGGTCGCCACCAGGCCCAACTCGCGCAACGCATCGGCCGCCTTCTCGCCCTCGGTCACGAACACCAGATCCGCATCTGCCAGCTCCGACAGAGCGTACAGCGGGCGGGGCACCGGCATTGCGCCGATGCCCCAGCCCTTGCCGTTCCGGGCGACGGGGCGAATCTCCTTCCCGCCGTCGCGATCCCAGCGAACCACTACGCCCACCGGCTTACCTTGGCTATTCGTATAGGTCCACGTCCGTGACCTGGGGCCGAGCTGGCCTTCAAGCGTCTCGACCACTGCCTCAGCGGTCTCGTACGCACGTGCGGATCGCACGGCCCGGGCCGCCCTACCGTGTGCGTCACTGGGATCGTCGGGCATCAGGTCGGACATCTCCAAACCGAGGGCCTTTACGACCTTTTCCGCCGGGCAGCCGGCGTGGCAGCGAACCAGCACCCGCCCATCGTCACCGGCTGCAATCGAGAGGCTCGGGTGATTGTCGTCGTGAGCCGGGCAACACGACTGCCACCCATCACCGCACGCCTTCGGCTTACGGCCGGTCACCTGCTCGATCGCGGCCAGCACGTTGTCCACGGCACTACTCATACTTGGCCTCTCTGTCATTCCTGGACCGCCGCGCCGCCGGTCGGCCATCAAACCACCCGGCACCCCAGCTCGACTTCCCGCGATCAACGCCGCCGCGCGGGAACGGCGAGTGCTTGCTTGCGGAGGCTCGGGGAAGCGGCGACTTGTGGGCCCAATGCCTGGGCGGAACCGTTTTGGAGCTGGCGGGGCGCATATGGAGACACTCTGTGGCATCTTCCTGGCACTGCTGTGCCGCCAAGAGGCGGTCGAGCAGCCTTTGCAGGGACCTCCCGAAGAACGAAATACGCAGGTCATCGCCATGCTCCAGGGCGCGGGACAAGCGGTCGATGAGCATACCTGCGAGACGTTCATCACTGCCTGCCCAGCCATCCGAATCTTCCAGATGCTGCCGGGCTAGGAGTAGCACGCTCCAAGGGCTTCTGGTACAGTTCGGTTGATTGGTATTGCCAAGGCCCTGACCCGCCGTGCCACCGGCGACAGGGCCGTTTTTTGTGTCATTCAACATCTTCTTGGTCCTTTCGAATTCTGTCCCATGTTGCCCGATCCGGCGCACCGGCCCGGATCCAGTCTTTCACCTCTTGAACCGAGAACCGCACCGACCTGCCGAAACGCAGAGCCTGCGGGCCGAGCTTTCCGTTGCTCTGCATCCGGCGAAGGTGTCGTAGACTGATGCCCATGGCGTCGGCTAACTGGCTCGCGTCCATGGCGAGGGTCTGTTCGTTCTCACCCATCCCTGATCTCCTTGTCTTGTCGCACGTCGTGTGAAACCTGTTGCGTTGGAGTTTGTTCCCGACAGCCGTGAGTCCCGACTGGGCCGCGAGGTGGACTTCGACCGCGGGAACCGGAGTCAGGGCGGATGGAGGTCGAGCACGATGCCGAAGCCTGCCGGTCTTGCCCGTTCTTCGTGAACGCGTTCGCAACGAGGTTTGCGGAGATACCGTCTGTTCGGTATGATGTATCCATCTTGATTCTCCTTACGACGGCCGCACGCTTTGCCTGGGCAGCGGCCGTCGTAGTATCTAAAGTCCCATTTTTTCCAGTTGCTTGTCCGCTCTGTCGATCGCGCGGCGCCGTTCGGCGCTCGCCCGTCCAGCTGGTGTCGGTTGCGGCTTGGTCAGGCCGTCGCAGAACCGCTGCAGGGCCTCGAGGCTGGTGCAGAGAACCCCGCCGACCTGGATGGTCTCGAGCACCTCCCCGCGAACACCGCGCTGGGCCCAGCGGTAGAGTGTGGATACGTGCGGCTTCTTCCCCCGCCGGGTGGGCAGGTGCTTCGTGGCCTCGGTCAGCGACATTACGGTTTCGGTCTTCAGGTCGATCATGTTTTTTCCTCGCACGGTCAGGCTGCCAAGCCTTCTGTAGGAAGTGTGCATCACCGATCCATGTGCGGCCTACGTGTCTTTTTCCGCTCATCTCCGCACAAAACGGGCCCGAAACGCACGTGTGCTGGCGCGGAAGACACAGGATGTGCCGAAGATTCGCGAGTCTTGCTGAGAAACGCACAAGGTGAGGCCGGGAGGCAAAAAACGGGCCGGCTCACGCACAACCCGAATGAACGCGTGGTTCAACCATGGCGTTCACTGGCAAGGGCATGAACGTGGACCATCGGCGTCGTCGAGTGGATGAGGTATGGCGTGGGGCGTGGGTTTGTCAGAATCTGGCGAGGGCTACTACTCTTCGATCCGAATCTCCTCTGGTGACAAGTCAAGGCTCACGCCCTGCCCGGGCCTCCTCTGTACGAGATCCAGGATTGGCTTCGGCGTCTTCTTGACGATCAGATCGGGCCTTTCTTTTGAGGTCGGTCCACCCCTCTTCAGTTGGTCGGTTGGTACATACTCTCCGGGACACTGTGCGAGCACCTGGAGGATCTCCATCTGACGTTTCGTGACTCTGTGCTCTTGTCCGTCGAGCATGATCTTCCTACGCTTGGTGTAGATGATCATTCGCGGCTTCCTCCACGGAGTAGTTTCTGCAAACCTGTCCTTGGGCGGGCCATGCTCAATCACGACGTTGTCGATTACCGGGCTGGTTCCTGGCAGCATGTGAGTTCCCGATACGTGGACTTCCTGTTCCTCCAACTGTTGCCAGATCGTGTCGACAACGTCTGCGGGCGTGGGAGAGGCCAATCGGCCCAACACGATGTTCGCGACCTCGTGCCGGGCCGAATGTCTGAGGCTCGCAGCTAAGTGCCTCAACAGCGACTGGAAGCGATCATCGCTGTGTGCACCGTACCGTTCAGCGGATCCTGCAACCAGTAGTCTGACGAGCTCGTCGAACCTCGCACCCGTTGGAGGCCACGCCACGAGCTCGGCGTGATCGCGCGCCGCCTGCGTGGTTTCGTTGTCCGGGATTCGTTCGATGCGTTGCGCAAGGGGGATTCTGCAGTTTGCGAGGTAGCTGAGTACTGCCCTACGTACGCGCGTTGCGACGTGCCTTTCGTCTGGCGGGTAGAATCCGTTGAGACTGCGGGCGTTGCTATCGATCTCCGTCCAATAGGTCTTGTATGCGGTCAAACCGCGTCGCGTGAGGGAGATGAGCCCGGCGCCTTCCAGGGGGCCGGTGCTTGCTATGGAAATATGGCCCAGCAGGGCCAACAACTGCATCCCCACCGAGAAGACAGCGGGTTCTTCACCACCGTTGCTCCACGCGTACATGTTGAGAAGCTCTCGTCGCGTGACCTCGCCGTGGATGTTGACGCGCGGATCGAATGCGGGTTGGACAGAAGGTGCTTGTGGGTTGGCTCCCTTGGACATGGCCAACGCGTCGCCCAGGGCCGCGAGGATCGAGGGAGCGCAGTCCACCGCGAGTGAGCTGCCCGAGGCTGCCAGAGCTGGCGGACGTCGCGACGTTTGGCTCAGGCCTGGACAGAGAGCGTTCCCGATCCGATCTTGGCCATAGGCATACCAGCCATCCGGCGTTACCGTGAGTTGGTCTTTGCGACGCTCCAACCACCCCTGATCGACTGCATGTCGCAGCGCCTCTTCCATTAGCGGAGGTTCGATTTGCGGGTTGCCACGTCTTCTGGCCTCGGCCTCGCAATCCTCGAAGATTTCTTTCCGACGGACCGCGTCAGAATCCGCGTTACTGCGCAACTTGGCCACAGTCATGTGAACGATCAGTCTGGTGAGACCATTGCAGCAGCAGTAGTGATGCGTTGGAACGCGGTCCATTGATAGTCTCCCCTCGGCCACGCCGCGGCGGGAACACCGGGGCGACTCGTCGAAGTGACGAATAGGCTCGGCTGTCGCAACACGGCAGCAGGTGTTGCTGCTTCTTGTCGATTATCGCGCCGCCTTCAAAGGCGAGCGGATACTCCGTTAGCCGTATGTTAGCGCGGTCACCAGGTCCGAGGATGCTACCGGTTTCTCACAGTGTTGCCAAGCGTCGCACCGCGAAGCATTAGCACGTTTGGCCCATTGCGGGGAGGTGATTCGTGTGTTAAGTGTGAACTCGTCTGCAGCCTACGGGGTCTTGCGACGCGGTCGTGCGCGAGCAGCCGCGTCCCGAGCGTGGATTCGATTGTCGCGCCGCATCGGTGCGAGTCGGAGGAGCCATCATGAACAAACCACCGTCACCAAACGGTTCTAACGGTCAGCGGGATGCGGGAGGGCGATTTGTCAAGGGGAACAAGGGCGGGCCCGGGAATCCGCACGGTCAGCAGGTCGGGAGGATCCGGGCGATGATCCTCGAGGCCGTGACGGACGAGGACTACCGTGCGATCGTCTCGACCCTCGTCGACAAAGCCCGCGACGGCGACCTGGCCGCGATCAAGTTGCTGTTCGACCGCACCCTCGGCCACACGCCTGATCCGCAGTTGCTCGACTTGCAGGATTTCAAGGAACGTGAGCTGGCTATTGCCAAGCAACGAGCCGAGGCGGCCATGGTAATGGCGGACGCGGCCGAGGAGAGGGCGTCATTCTAAGACTGGAAGATCTTGACAATTGTCGCACCGTACGGTCGGACAATGGTCAAGGTCAAGGCAGATAGCAGGAGCGACACTCATGGAGAGTCAATTAGAGAACGCTGCGGCGCATATTACGAGGGAGATCCTCTCTGTCGCTCGCGATGCCGCTAGGGCCATTCTCGCCGAGGCGGACGATCACCCGACGATCATGGTGACTCCTGAGCTGATAAGAGCGCGGGATGAAGCCCTGATGTCGCTCATGGCCTCGGACAATCCGGGGATCGTGAGTAGGGGGCTGCGGGAGATGGCCTTTCTGAACCGGGAACGTGTGCACATCCAGAAGATGGAATTGGACTTTGCCATAACGGCTACCAAGCTTGTCGTCGACCGCCTAGGCGTTCAATTGCTCAGGCAAGCCCAGGCGTCGCCACAACCGGCACGACTGGCCGCGGCGAAAAGCGACGAAGCCACCGCAGATGATGCGAAGATACTGCCCCTGCGGGATACCGGCGAAACCGCGCGAGCCGGATCCAATGCCAAGGCCGTGGCGTAGGACGGCAAGAAGCCGCGTAAACGGGTGGGCAAGGAGGCTGTTAAAGAAGGGGGCTGACGCCGAGCAGATTCCCGCTCACGGCTCCAACAGACGCTTTCGGCGAGTGCCCTGTACCCTTTTTCAATGCGTCTCGCGGCTGCCCGCTTGGCGATCCGTCATCAGCCGATCCGTCCAAAGGTGGGCCGGCAACAGCCAACGGCCCCCTGAGCATAACCATAGCAGGCCGTCACGAACGTCAAAGCCGAGTATCACGGCCTCGCGGGAATCGGAGGCCCGCCGCGTTGCGAAAGTCGCAGGACGGCCAATCTGATGGGCCCGGTGGGGGCACGCGCGGCGAGCTGGTCTTCCCAGGTCCACCCTCGCAGCCGTTGGACCCCCTCATGGCCGGTCGGTGTTTGAGCCGCCGCCACACGGCAGGAAAAACGGAATTCCGCTGAAGTAGTACTGTTTTCACTTGATGTCTTCGCCTGGCGTCCGGTATTATGAGGGCTTGCTCATCGCGCAGCCCCGGTCGGAGCTCTTCCGCCCTGGCGGCCGCGCGGGTCTCATCTTCCGGAGGATATGGTATGTCGCGTCTCTGTGTGCTGTTCGCGTTATTGCTGGCCGCAGTTTGCGCGTCAGTGGGTCAGGCCGAGGTCGTTATCGAAACGGTGACCGTGGGCAATGCAGGGAACACCGGAGAATTGTCCGGTGAAGGGGCCGGCGGTTACGGCCCGGACCGCATCTGCGGAGCGGTGGATTACGTCTACAGTATTGGCCAGTACGAGATCACGGCCGGGCAATACGTCGAGTTTCTCAACTCGGTGGACTCGGCAGGATCGAATCCATACGGGGTCTACAACGGCTCCATGGATACCGATCAGTTCGGCTGCCAGATAACATGGAACGCGGGAAGTTCGACCTACGACTTCAGCGGGCGTTCGAGCGGGACGGAAGCTGACTGGGTCGACCGCCCGGTGAACTACGTTTCCTGGGGCGATGCGGCGCGTTTCGCCAACTGGCTGCACAACGGCCAACCGACGGGGCAGCTAACCGGGGACCCGGCGCAGGATGCGGGCCTGACTGAGGACGGATCGTACTTCCTGAATGGAGCAACAACGGATGGCGCACTCATCGCGATCGTCCGCGAGCCCGATGCCACGTGGGTAATCCCGTCGGAGGACGAGTGGTACAAGGCGGCGTATCACTACAACGACGGCGTCACGGGGAACTACTGGGATTACCCAACGGAATCGAACACGGCCCCGACTTCCGAGGCGCCGGCGGGCACCGACATGACGAACGGCTCGGCGAACTACTATGACGGCGGTTATGTGATAGGCAGCCCGTACTACCGGACCGAGGTTGGCGCGTACGACGCCAAGCCGTCGGATAGCCCGTACGCCACGTTCGACCAGGGCGGGAACGTCTTTGAGTGGAATGAAGCGGTAATTTACGGTTCGTCTCGCGGCCTGCGTGGCGGGGCGTTCTGCTACGTCGGCCTGCACGCGGCCGGCCGCAGCGTCGACTACCCGACGAGCGAGGAGTACTACATCGGGTTCCGTGTCGCCGAAGTGTCTGAGCTAGGTCCCGACATCCCGGCTGTTTCGGAGTGGGGTGTTGTCACGATGGCCTTACTCGTGCTGACGGCTGGGACGCTGGTATGGACGAGGCGTGGTGCGGCGATAGCGTAGCCGGGCAAGGGGAGGTGGGAGGGTTAAGCTCTGTTCTTTCTCCCTCTTACCCTTTTCCATCCGAGCGCAGCGAGGATCGAAGTTTTTTGAGAAGCGAGAATCGCGGTAGGGGACGAGAGGGCCAGCCACCGGTCGTCCTGGTGAAGTGGTATGACACGACGCGGTGGCTCCTGGAGCGAATCGACAGCTTCCCGAAGAGTCAGCGGTTCATCTTCGGGCAGCGGCTCGCGGACCACGCGATCGACGTTCTGGAACTGCTCGTTGAAGCAAGCTACACCTCGGACAAGCTGGAGTTGCTCGCCCGAGCCAATCGTGAGATCGAGGTCCTGCGCTGGCTGGTTCGTCTGGCGAAAGACCGGAAACTGTTCACCCAGAAGCAGTACCTGTACAGTTGCACGGCCTTTGCCGAGACCGGTCGGATGGTGGGTGGCTGGCTGAAACACGCGGCGGGGAACTTCATCTCCCGCATTGCGGACGAGCCGGTCTACCGCATCTGGCCGGAGGCGGTGGTCCACGTGGGCGACTGCCCAATCGTACCGGTTGCCGAGTACAGCCTTACACCCACGATGAACGGGGTCAGTTTCTCCGACTCGCTAGCGGTGAATACGATTGCGCAGCCGTTCCCGAAGTACTGGGCAGACGTTGTCGGCGACTTCGTCGAGGGTGCGTGGACTGGGCCGCAGGGGACGGTCAATATGAGTGATATCATGGCCGTGCTTCAGGGGTTCTCGTCTACGCCGAGTGCACCGCCGTTGACCTGGTGCGATCTCGACGGACAATCGCCGAACGCGATCGTGAACATGACCGATGTCCAGCAAGCCGTGGCGGGGTCCAAGGGCGAGCCGTACCCGTTCAGCGATCAGGAGCTTTGCCTGTTCTGAGACGCCGAAAGAGCCTATACCGACCGTCAGTACGTCAGAACTTGGTAGGCCGGCCTGATGGGGCATGGATGGTCCGCCGCGTCGACGAAGTCGCAGGATCGCCAATCTTACGGGCCTGAGGCGGGGTATGCGCAGGTAGCTGGCCCGCCCACGCCCCCCGTAAGCCGCCAGAGCCCCTCATGGCCGGTCGGTCCCTGGCCCCACGCCAGAACGAACCGAATTCCGCTAAAGTGGTACTGTTTTCACTTGGCGTCTTCAGCCAGCGTCCGGTAGTATGAGGGCTTGCTCATCGCGCAGCCCCGGTCGGAGCTCTTCCGCCCTGGCGGCCGCGCGGGTCTCATCTTCCGGAGGATATGGTATGTCGCGTCTCTGTGTGCTGTTCGCGTTATTGCTGGCCGCAGTTTGCGCGTCAGTGGGTCAGGCCGAGGTCGTTATCGAAACGGTGACCGTGGGCAATGCAGGGAACACCGGAGAATTGTCCGGTGAAGGGGCCGGCGGTTACGGCCCGGACCGCATCTGCGGAGCGGTGGATTACGTCTACAGTATCGGCCAGTACGAGATCACAGCCGGGCAATACGTCGAGTTTCTCAACTCGGTGGACCCGGCAGGATCGAATCCATACGGGGTCTACAACGGCTCCATGGATACCGATCAGTTCGGCTGCCAGATAACATGGAACGCGGGAAGTTCGACCTACGACTTCAGCGGGCGTTCGAGCGGGACGGAAGCTGACTGGGTCGACCGCCCGGTGAACTACGTTTCGTGGGGCGATGCCGCTCGGTTCGCCAACTGGCTGCACAACGGCCAACCGACGGGCCAGCTAACCGGGGACCCGGCCCAGGACGCAGGCCTGACCGAGGACGGGTCGTACTTCCTCGACGGTGCGACGAGCGACCCCGGGCTGATGGCTGTCGTGCGTGAGGCGGACGCGACGTGGGTGATTCCGTCGGAGGACGAGTGGTACAAGGCGGCGTATCACTACAACGACGGCGTGACGGGGAGCTACTGGGATTACCCAACGGAATCGAACACGGCCCCGACTCGCGAGGCGCCGCCGGGCACGGACATGACAAACGGCTCGGCGAACTACTATGGCAGCAACTGGGCAATAGGCGCTCCGTACTACCGTACCGAGGTGGGCGCATATGACGCCAAGCCGTCGGACAGCCCGTACGCGACCTTCGACCAGGGTGGGAACGTCTGGGAGTGGAATGAAGCTGTGATTTCCGGTTCGTCTCGCGGTCTGCGTGGCGGGTCGTTCTACTACGCCGGCGGCGTCTGCCTGCATGCGGAGTTCCGCAGCTGCGACGGCGAACCGTCGAACGAGGACCTGAGCAGCGGGTTCCGTGTCGCGAGAGTCACCCCCACCGTCAGCAACGTCACAGCCAGCCAAAGGACTGACTCCATGCTCGTGGACATCGGCTACGACCTGGTTGATGCCGACGGTGACCCGTACGTGGTATCGGTGCTCGTCAGCGACGACGGGGGAAGCACGTGGGATGTTCCAGCCACGTCGTTCACGGGCGATATCGGGGTGGGGATCACTCCCGGAATGGGCAAGGCGATCGTGTGGGATTGGGGGGCGGACCTGCCGGGAGCGTTCGGCACGGACTATGTGGTCCGGGTCTGCGCCGATGACGAGATGGTCCTTGTCCCCGGGGGTGAGTTTGAGATGGGCGATCATCACGATGGGACGTCTGACGCGCTTCCTGTCCACGCAGTCTACGTTGATTCGTTCTACATGGGCGTGTACGAGGTGACAAACGCCCAGTACGCCGCGGGTCTGAACTGGGCGCTTGCCCATAACCCACCGCTTATCGACGACCCATCGATCCACGGGGGTGTGGTGCAGGACACCACAACCGGCACTGTCTACTGCGATACTAACACCAGCTGGTCGTATAGCCGGATCACCTGGGACGGGAGCAATTTCGCAGTCACGGTGGGCAAGGAGGACCATCCGATGGTGACGATGAGCTGGTACGGCTCGGTGGCGTATGCAAACTGGCGCAGCGCGATGGATGGGCTAACTCCTACCTACGACCTGTCTACGTGGGAATGCGACTTCGCTGCGACCGGGTATCGCTTGCCTACGGAGGCCGAGTGGGAGTACGCGGCGCGTGGGGGCGAATACACACCGTACTACCGGTATCCCTGGGGCGATACGCTCGACGGCTCAAAGGCCAACTATTGGCAGTCCGATGACCCGTACGAAAGCGGTGACTACCCGCGGACGACGCCGGTGGGTTACTACGACGGCGCGCAAACGCCCCCGGGCGCAGATATGGCCAACGGGTACGGGCTGTACGATATGGCGGGCAATGTATGGGAGTGGTGCAACGATTGGTACGGGGCCTACGCTGACTGTGATCCAGCGCCATGCGATAACCCACGCGGACCGGCAAGCGGAGGGTCTCGGGTCGTCCGGGGCGGTTCGTGGGGCATTGGCGGCGTTAATTACTTGCGTTGTGCGGACCGCAACGACGCCAGCCCCGTCGAACGGAGCAGCGCAACCGGGGTCCGGTTGCTCCTGGACTCAGGCAGTTTCGTTTTCGTTGTCTGCAGTGATTCTCTGACGTTCACGCTCGACTCGAGGGACTGCAACGACAACGGAATCCCAGACTCTCAGGATATAGCGGGGGGCACGAGCCAGGATTGTGACGGCGGCGGCGTGCCCGACGAGTGTGAGGCGGGGTACGGCTCCTTCGAGTGGGTCGGGCTCGATGAGGGGATGTTTGAGGATCCGGAGAACTGGGAACCGGCCGGGGTGCCCGGGGTCGGCGGCGAGGCGGTGCTGTCTAACGATACAGAGGTGGACAACCGGAGCATTCTGGGCGGATTCGACTCGCGGGAGATCTGCACGCTGTCGATCGGGGCCACGAGCACCGGCCGGCAAGTCCTTCGGATTGAGGACCCCGCAAAACTCGTCGTGCACGACGCGACCACCATCTCCACCGGCGGCGAGATCGAGCTGCAAGACGGTGTACTCGAAAGCGAGACCGTGACCAATGCGGGCGGCGGCATTTCGGGATCCGGCGAGGTGTCCGCCGACTTCGTCAACCAGGGCGAAATCACCGGCGCGGCCGGGGGGATGCTGCTGTTCTCCGGGAGCACTTTCGAGAACCAGGCATCCGGTCTGATACGTGCGCCGTTCCGGGCGTTTGTGTACGTGTCATCAGCGGGGGTGACGCAGGGCGGTCAGTTGGAGATTGATACGCAGGCCGGGGTGCTGTTCGACGCCGCGCTAACCAACTTGGCCGGCGGGGCCATCACGATCCTCGGAGGCTCCCTCGGGGCCCCCAGCCTGACCAACGACGCGTCCGGGCTGATCTACGGGTTCGGCACGGTGGACTCCGACGCGACGAACGACGGCGAGATGACCTTCGTGGCGGATACGGAGATTGTCGGCGACCTGACCAACAACGGCCTCGTGACGGTCCAGAGCGGGCTCCTGACGATTCTCGGCTCGCTGACCGGCTCGGGGACCATCGTGGGTGATTTCTTCGGCCGCAGCGGGAACGACGGCCTCACGGTCCTGGGAGACTATCAGGCGGCCGCCTTGGGCTCGCTGCAGGTCGCCAACGGGACGCTAAAGCTGGCGGGCGACTTTGACGTCGCCATCAACGACCCGGCTCGGTTCGACTTGGCTACCGGCACGCTGCAGCTGGTCGCTTTGCCGGAGGATGATCCGCAGTTGATTGAGGTTCTGGGAGAGGACGTGGGCGCGTGCGTGGTCCTGCCCGATCCGGCTCTCTTCTCGTTCGGCGGGATCCGCATCGGACCAACGGCCACGACTGTCCAGCTCGTAGACGACCACGACAATGCCCCCGGTGCCGGGGCCGAGGCGGTGTACGTTGAACAGTTGGTCCTTGAAGAAGACACGACTCTGGATCTGGCCGGGCACCAACTCTACTACGTGACGATGACGCCCGAGGACCCGTACGGCACGGGCAGCGGGGTGACCGTGGTCGATTCGGTCGGGGGCGGCGCCCTGATCCCTGTTTGGACCGTCGAACCGCCGGCCGCGGAGGCCATGGCGACTCCGAAGAACCGGTATCTGTCCTTCCAACCGAACAACGCGGGCGAGCCCGTGGCGTTCCACGTGGAGCTGACGGCCAGTGACTACTTCCCCGGTTCGGTTGGTTTCGACGGCTGGGTCGGCGAGCCGGACTTGGATGATGTATGCCGGTTGGTAGCGGAGGCTTACTACAGCGACGCCTGGCCGGCGTTAGTGTACGTCGGCGATTGCCACGTGGTGCCGGCCGCGACGTACGAGGTCAGCGCGACCTGTAATGGTGAGACACTCACCAACCCGCTGACGGTGACCACGATCCCGCAGCCGGGAGTAAAGTATTGGGCCGACGTTGTGGGCGGTTTCGTCGACGATGCATGGACGGCCCCGAACGGCGTCGTCAACATGAGCGACCTCCAGGCGATCCTGCAGAGGTTCTCGTCAGCTCCGGGTGCTCCACCGCTGACGTGGTGCGACCTCGACGGCCAGACACCGAACGCGATCGTCAACATGACCGACGTGCAGCAAGCCGTGGCCGGGTTCCAGGGCGAGCCGTACCCGTTCAGCGATCCGGGGGGTTGTCCATAGCCGTCTCCAAGTGGAGTGTGGTTGCGATGGCACTAGTTACCCTTACCGCAGGAACCTTGGTCTTCACGATGCGAAACCGCAGATTGACAGCAATGACCCGGAGGGAGAAACCATGAGACCTCGTATTCTTGCTTCGTTGGCCCTTGGCCTTACGGCCTTGAATGCAACGGCAGCCGAGTACCGGATCATCCAGATCACCTATAACGCCTACGACGACTACAAGCCGCAGATTAACGATACCGGGCAGATGGCTTGGATTGAGAATCGTACCGGGCTTGATCCCGGGCTAGGCGACAACCTAGTGTTTCGTGACTCCCCGGAAGCTCCGGACACCATACTGCCAAGTGATCGAGGACGCGTTAGTATGTACGACCTGAACGAGGTCGGGGCTGTTGCCTGGCCCGACAAAGAGGTCTACTTCTTTGATGGCACGACGATCACACAATTCACGACTAGCGGCCATACGAACATGGACGTCCATCTGAACAACTCCAACCACATCATTTGGAATCAGCGCGTTGATGATGCCTCAGACGTCTATTGGTATGATGGAAGCGGGATCACCCCGTTGACAAACTATCCCGCAACGAACGGCAACCATCCTTGGATCAACGACAACGGCGACACGGTTTGGATGGCTGCGAGTGATCTCGTGCAGATAGACCAGGTTGTTCTGAACGACATCAACATCAACACGATTCCGCATTTGAACGGCGGTGCTCGATTCAACGACAGTGGGCAGGTTGTGTGGATCGCCGGATACGAGGACAGTAACGACGCCCTCGAGGTGTTCCTCTACACTGATGGCGTTACCGACCAGCTGACCGATGATGAGCGAGCAGACCTGTCGGCCCAGATCAACGCGAGCGGGCAGGTGGCATGGGTCGGTGGGTACTGGAGTGTCCAGGAGATCATGCTCTTTGATGGCGTTGTTACCAAACGCATCTCCGATCCAGGCTTGACCAGCCAGTACAATCCGCAGATCAACAACAACGGCTGGGTTGTATGGAACGGTTACGATGGCGAGGATCACGAGGTTTTCGTGTACGACGGAGTAACGCGGACGCAGGTTACCGAGGACACGGTCGACGTTGGGTTCTGTGCGATCAACAACTTGGGCATGATCGTCTGGCAGCAGCAGGATGAAGTTGAGGGTGACTACGAGATCTTCTTGGGCATCCCCATGACGGACTGCAACGGCAACGGCATCCCCGACGAATGCGACCTCGACTGCGCAGCGACCGTAGACGTGACGGGTGAATTGTGCAGCCTGCTCTTTCCTGCCTGCGGGGGAAGCACCGATTCCGACGGCGATGGCGTGATGGATGAATGTGAAGCGCCCGTCCCCGCAGTCTCCACCTGGGGGATGCTCGCGATGGTGTTGTTGACGATGACGGCGGGGACAATCGCGTTTCGGGGTCGGGCGAAGCGCGGGGCGGCAGCACTCGAGAGAGGATGTCTGCAGAACAACCGATGGAATCGGCTGCGAGTCTTAGTAGTTCCAGCGTTCCTTCTTGTGGCCGGGTCAGCGAGCGCTGACGTGGGGCAGATGGGCGTGGAGGTCGTCGGACAGTGGGGAGGCGTCAACTGGCGCAGCGCCGTTGTCGGGAACACCGCCTACATCGGCGTCGGACCGCGTCTTGTGATACTCGACGTGTCAGGCCCCAGTGATCCTATCGAGTTGGGCAGAACCGATGTTCTGCCTGGTGTCGTGGACGATATCATGATTGAGGGCAGTCATGCCTATCTGAGCACGTGGCACCGGCCCGGACTCCTGGTTGTGGACGTAAGCGACTCGAGTTCGCCGACTCTGGTTGCTGAGTACGAGACCATCGCCCGAGTCGACGGAATCGACATCGTGTCCGGCATGATCTACATTGCCGAACAGAACCTCCTTGAGATCGCGCAGATCGTTGGGCCCACCACACTACTGTACCGGAGTGACATCGCCACAGTGGGCTCTACGTACGACGTAACTGTAGTCGGCAATGTGGCCTACGTTGCCGATGGAAACGATGGTGGCCTTCGGTTGTTCGACGTTTCTGATCCTGATGCCCCGACGCTACTCGGTGCATACGACAGCGACCACGAGGTGGTGGATGTGGTCGTGTCAGCGGGATACGCCTACATCGCCGACTACCCGGCGAGTCTCTTGATTGTGGATGTTTCTGACCCAACTGATCCTCAGTTCTGCAGCGAATACGCCGTGAACGGCGCGGCGAACGGTATCGACCTGGTTGGTAATACAGCCTACCTTGGCGCCCGCAGTCAAGGCCTTCATGTGTTTGACGTTACGGACCCCTGCAATCCGATTCGATGCGGTGGTTACAATCCGGGCGGCTTGGCGGCACAGGTGCTTACGATTGCCGATCTTGTCTACCTCTCTGACTACCGACTCGGGCTGCACATCGTGGATGTTGCAGGTGCTTGCTCCGGCGTGGCTCCCCAACGCGTAGGCGGTTATGAAGCCAGCAATGCGGCTCTCAAGGTAGTCGTGCAGGGCGACCTTGCGTACGTTGCGGATTGGTATGCCGGTGTCCAGATCGTCGACATCTCCGATCCGACTTCTCCAACGCGCATTCACACCCACTCAAGGTGGCAGACATATGATGTCGACGTAGAGGGCAACGTGGCATGCCTGGCGACCTGGAACGGCAACGCCTATCCCGTAGATCTTACAAGCCCGACAGCGCCCGTAGAGTGCACGCACTACGATACGGGCGGCAACAACCAGGCGGTCACTTTGGAGAACAGTATCGCATACGTAGGCAACGTAAACCCCTCAGAGCTGTACATTGTAGATCTAAGCGGGGATTGCGGCAGCGCCCCGTCTCTCTGCGATGTTGTCGCGCCGGGTGACCATCCCCTCGACACCGAAGTGCAAGGGGACCATGCGTACGTTGCCGAGGGAGGCGTCGGCCTGGAGATCTATGACGTCCACGACGTTTGTAGCGGCGGCGCTGCAGTATCCATCGGTGTATGCGACACAAGCGGGTCATCGGTAGCTGTGGCTGTCGACGGCGACCACGCTTATGTGGCCGATGCGTCCAATGGGCTTGTAGTGGTAGATGTTTCCGATGTTGCGAATCCTGTCCAGGTCGGCCATGTCGCCACCGGCGACACGACGTATGATGTGGCGACATCCGGAGATCTCGTCTTCGTTGCGAACCACCATTCCGGTTTGGCGGTCATTGATGTGGCCGATCCGGAAGCTCCCGTTCTCGTAGCCGAGCATGAGACGCCCGGACCATCCACACAAGGCGTTGCCGTTGCCGGCGACAACATACTGCTCGCAGACGGCTACGGTGGGCTTCTTATCGTCAGAGCGTTTCCGGACTGTAACGGTAACAACATCGAGGACGCAGAGGATATCTCTGAGGGGACCAGTTCCGACTGCAACTCCAACAGCATCCCCGACGATTGCGAGTTGGATACGGATGGCGACACCGTGATTGATGCCTGCGATACTGATGACGACAACGATTGTGTTAGCGATGGCAGTGACAGCAACTCATTGGATCCGCTGCAATGCGAGGATATGGATGGGGACGGTTGCGACGATTGTTCGGTCGGGGTCGACGGCTTCGGGGCCTTATGCGACAACAGGCCCGCCGATGACGGTGTAGATACCGATGCCGACGGGCTGTGCGATGTTGGCGATCCATGTACGGACGTCGACGGCGACGGCTGGGGTCAGGATGTCGGCAACGGGATTGACTGCCCCAACGGTGCGACTCCAGATTGCGACGACGAGGGGTCGAACGCTACCGATCCGGATGTCGACAACGTCTGTGAGCCAATCGACAACTGCAACCTGTACAACCCGGACCAGCTTGACTGTCAGCCGAATAGCATCGGGGACGTGTGCGATATTGACGCGGGGACCTCGCCGGACCAGGACGACGACGGAACCCCCGACGAGTGCGAGTTCGGCCCGCCGCAGCCCGAGCCCGAGCCCGAGCCCGTATGTAAGAACCGCTACATCTCTTTCGTCCCCGACCATGCCGATGTGCCCACGGCCCTTCACGTGGAGATCACAGCCAGCGAGTTGTTCCCGGACTCCGTGGGCACTGCTGGATGGGTCGGCACACCGGATGAAGACGGTGTTTCCCGGATCGTCGTATACCCCGTGTATCGCGTATGGCCGGAGCCGCTGGTCAACGTGGGCGATTGCATGATCGCTCCGACGGTTACATACGAAATCACGGCCGTGGTCGGTCCGACGCCGGAGATCCGCTCCGACGCTCTGATCGTGGACACAATCGCACAACCGTCTCCGAAATACTGGTGCGACGTTGTCGGCGAATTCGTCGCGGGTGCGTGGACGCCCCCGAACGGGATCGTCAATATGAATGACATCATGGCGGTACTTCAGGGATTCTCGTCGGCTCCGACTGCCCGGCCGATTGCCTGGTTGGACCTCGACCCCGAGGTGCCGAATACGATCATCAACATGACCGACGTTCAACGGGCCGTGAGCGCTTTCAAGGGCGAGCCGTATTCGTTCAGCGATCCGGGGGATTGCCCGTATTCAATCGGAGAGACGTCGGTTGAGGATCCCACACGGACGCGCCGAGCGACTCCCACATCATTGGGCCAGCGCCACGGAAATCAAGATTCTGGTAAAGTAGCACTGTTTTCGCTTTGCATCGCTGGCTGGCGTCCGGTATTATGACAGCTTGACGGGCGTGCGGGCCCAATCGCGGATGGGTCCTCCGTCGGACGCGAGACTGATGTCTCGTGAGGTCGCTTTGGGGCCATTGGTTGCGCGGTGTTGCCGTTGCCGGCTGTACGCCGGCCAATCCTCGAGGAGCTGGCGGACTCCCAAACGATGCTCGTGTTGCATACGAACAGCGCGCGCTACAGCTGGCGGTCCTGCCAGCATGTCCGTGCGGAGAACGGCGCAACCGCTTTTCCGCACAGCAGGACGAACGCACAGACCAGAATCGAGGCCGATTGAACGACGTACTCCAAACCCAAGAAAGGGGATTTCGCATGGCTGAATCACTGAACTTGAACACTCTCCAGGATGCCGTTCGCCACGGCGCCGCGTTGCGTTGCCGGACTACCTTGCAGCCGGCCGGTGGGCCGGGGACGAAGGTCTTTCCTCCGACCTACAGCGGCGCCGTCTACGCCACGGAGAAGCGGCGGCTTCCCGGCTCTGATGAACCGGTCGAGTGCGTTTTGCTCGATTCGGTTCAGTCGCAGGCCAACCGCATGGAGGACGCCTTGCAGCAGGCGGTCGACAATGGGCGGGTGAAGATTCCCATTATCGAAGTCGACTTCACGTCGTACGAAGGCGACGATCAACCTGAGGACATGCGGCTTCTGGATCCGGTCGGCAAGATCAGTTCGTTGCAGGCACCGCACCGTATCGCCGACGCGATCCTGCGAGACAGCCTGCTTGGCGACAAACCCTTTCGAGACTCGGAAGTTGGCCAGCGTCTTGGCCAAGTGCGGAGCGGAGACGCTACTGCACTCTTCGAGCTTTGCCCGACTGCCCTGCTATTCGGTATGTGGGACTCAACGGGGCCCAAGGGGGGCCTTGGCGCAAAGTTCGAACGGGCGATGGTCAGCGAGATCGTGGGAATCAATGCCGCATACGGCGTGAAGACCAGCAGCCGGATTGACCCGCTCGCCATCCAGTTAAAAGCCGGTCCGCTGTTTCACGCTGAGGGAGGTGGCTGGACGCTCGATGAGGCGCAGGCTCGGCATGAGAAGAAGAAGCCTATGATGATGGGCAAAGATGGAAGACCCTCTGAGGCCAACCACGGCAATATTGTACCTTCGCTATCGGAGACCGATCGAAAGACACAGCAGTACCTCGCTGGTGGTGTGACTATTGACCATGCCGAGCAGACGATCGTGCTGTCGTTTCCGTGTCTTCGCCGGTTGCGGTTCCCAGTCGACGGGGAGTGCATCAAGGACCGGGATACCGCCGCACAAACGGTTCTTGCAGCCCTGGGCATATGCTCCGCCGCACTCGCCGCCGAGGCCGGCCTGGATCTTCGCTCTCGTTGCCTTCTCTGGCCGACCGAACCTCTAACCTGGGAACTACTCGGCCGGGCGGGCGAAGAGCCCAGCGAGCTTTCAATCGAAGCGGAGGCCGCCGTGGCTTTGCTCAACGATGCGGTCGAGGAAGCGACCAAGCTCGGCCTACCTTGGCAAACCCAGCCGCTCTCGCTCACCCCTTCTGATCAGCTGGTCAAACTCGTTGTGAAGAGCCAGAGACTCGCCGTGCAGCAAAGTGAGGAGGAATAGCCCATGCCATCACTGGCAGTCGGATGGGAGTACCTCACGGGGTACGCGGTCGCGACCGATTGGACCAACCGCGACCGAGCCGAATGGCCACCGCATCCCGGACGCGTGTTCCTTGCGCTGGCGGCAGCGCACTTCGAGACGGGCGAGGACCCTGCCGAAAGAGATGCCCTGCGCTGGCTGGAGGCCCTGGGTGATCCAGAGCTACACCTGCCGCCGAGCAACGCAGTGTTCGAACGTACGAACGTGACGGTCTATGTGCCGGTCAATGACAAAGCCGGGCCGTCCGCAGCAATGCTGCAATCCGCTCCGACAACGACGCGGAGCAGACAGGCTCGGACCTTCCCACGCGTGTGGGTCGGTTCGTCGCCGTGCTATATGACCTGGCAGGACGCCGGCGACCTAGACAAACACCGGGCCGCGCTCGAGCAGGTATGCACCAAGGTCACCCGAATCGGCCACTCCTCGTCGCTCGTACGAATGTGGGTGGCGGATGAGGTCGATCCCCGGGCCGGGGAACACTGGCAGCCCGACGACCTGAACGCCACCGTCCACTGCCGAGTCGTCTCGAAGAACACGCTTGGCAGCCTGCCGGAGCAGACGCAGATCCCACTCATTAACGATTTCGCTCACCTTGCCCAACGCGTTGCTTCGAGCAAGCGTGCCGAACAGAAACTCGTAAAAACCGAGTTCGAGGGACGATTCGGCAAAAAGTGGAAACGCGGTATCGCCCCGCCACCGTTGCTTCGGCCGAACCTGGGCATCTGGCGAGGCTATCGTTCGGCCGGAGCTCATCGGCCCGATCCGGATGTCGCCCACAGCAACTTCGATACCGATCTGCTGATCCTGTCGCACACCGACGGTCCGCAATTGCCACTTGTTTCGACGTTGGCTGCCTCCCAGGCCCTGCGCAATACGATCATGAAGCACAGCGGAGAGCAGCCGGTGCCATCGTGGGTCAGCGGGCACGATCCCAACGGCACACCGCTTCATCACGACAGCGACGCACACTTGGCATTGACTCCGTTGCCCTTTGTGGGTCGTAGTCACGCTGACGGCCATCTGCTCGGCATGGGCCTGGCATTCCCCCGCAGTACAAACCTCAAGGAACGTGGTCGCGTGCTTGGGGCGTTGCTCTTGAACGAACACGGCAAGCCCAAACCCGTCGCGCTCCACCTCGGTCGACTCGGCGCATGGACCCTGACGAAGCGCGACTGGACGGAGTCACGACGTGCCCTCCAGCCGGAAACTTGGACCGCACACTCCCGCGGCTCGCAAACCTGGGCGTCTGTAACACCTGTAGTATTGGACAAGTTCCCCAAGTCTTCCCGTCGCGACGATCGCGCAGCATGGACTGACGAAGTTGCCCGGATAGTGGCATCCTCGTGCGAACGAATCGGCTTGCCGCTGCCGGATGCCATAGACCTCGACACCACGAGTTGGGTCCACGGCAGCTCGCGCGCGGTTCGGAAGCAGCGACAACTTCGCAGTGGAGCCGGCTCAGACGGGCAGCAAGGCACGGGATGCGGTGATGGATTCCCACCCTATCCCCCGAAGGGAACAAATGTCCCGCGACTGCAAGTACACGTCTGGTTGCGCTTTCCTGAACCCGTTGTTGGCCCGATCCTGCTGGGCGCCGGTCGTTATCGTGGCTATGGGCTATGCATGCCCTGGAAGGAGGCTGACCGATGACACCCTTGACCATCGACCGTTTCGACGATTACTTCCGCGCTCTGCATAGCCATGCCCCTTATCCATGGCAGCAGGCACTCGCCGCACAAGCCGTAAGCGGCACGTGGCCCAGCGTAATCGATCTACCAACCGGCAGCGGCAAGACTGCGTGCATCGATATCGCAGTTTTCGCGCTAGCCTGCCAAGCCGGTCGCTCCGCGAGCGACTGGACAGCCCCGCGCCGGATCTTCTTCTGCGTCAACCGCCGCGTAATCGTCGACGAGGCGCACGACCGTGCCGCGCGCATCGCCCGCCGGATCAGTGACTCCGAAGAAAGAGACTCTTCGGCACCCGACATACTCCGGGATGTTGCGACCGCCCTGCGCGCCGTCGCCGGCACGACCCCCCAAAACCTAAGCCCACCGCTTGACGTGCTCGAGTTGCGCGGCGGCATCTACCGCGACAATCGTTGGGCCCGCTCGCTCACCCAGCCGACCATCGTCTGCACGACGGTCGATCAGCTCGGCTCCCGGCTCTTGTTCCGCGGCTACGGAGTCTCGCCCAACGCCGCCCCGATTCAGGCCGCGCTTGTTGCGTACGACAGCCTGATTCTGCTCGACGAGGCCCATATCAGCCGGCCTTTCCTTCAGACCCTCGAGCGCGTCCGTCGCTTCCTCGACCCCGCCAAGTGGGCCGAACAAGACCTCGGCATCCGGCCGACCACTGTCGTGCCGATGACGGCCACCCCGCCCGCTGACCTCAACGAGGTCTTCCGAATGAGCCCAGCCGACCGAAAGAACGAGTCGTTGCGCCGGCGTCTGTCCGCGAGCAAGCCGGCTGAGCTTCGCCAGGTCAAGAACGTAGCCAGCTCCGCCGTTGAGGCCGCCGGAGAGGCCGCTGCCGACACCCCCGTCACCATTGGCATTATCGTGAACCGCATCACCACCGCCCGGACGATTCACAGAAAGCTGCTTGAGGCACAAAGGCCACAAGGACGCAGCCGTCCGAAGATCGCCCCCTCAGCACAGATCGAACTCGTCATCGGGTCCATGCGTCCGCTGGATCGTGACCGGCAAACCGAACGGCTACGCCCGCTCTTGGGAAGTGCTCGACCTGAGGCCACCGCCCAGACGAGCATCGTCGTCTCGACCCAATGTTTGGAGGTCGGAGCCGACTACGACTTCGATGTGCTGATCACGGAGTGTGCATCTCTGGACGCTCTTCGACAGCGTTTCGGACGGCTCAATCGTGCCGGACGAGGGATTACGGCCTGGGCCCTCGTTCTTATCGATGCCAAAGCTGTAAAACCCGAAGACAAACTCCACGACGATAAACCGTTGGACCCAATCTACGGCAACGCCCTTGTCCGCACCTGGAACTGGCTCTGGGAAAACGCTGCCACCGTCGATGGTACAGACGAAAGGACGATCGATTTCGGCATCGACACCTTCAGCCAATTGCTCGCCCAAGCGGGCATGGACGGCCGAATTCCGCTGGAGCTACTGGCGCCTTCCGCCATGCTCGACGCACCGGTCATGCTGCCCGCTTACGTGGACCTGTGGGGCCAGACCGCTCCCAAGCCCGAGCCCGAGCCTGAGGTCTCGCTGTTCATCCACGGCCCGCAGACCGCCCCGCCGGACATGCAGGTATGCTGGCGAGCAGACCTGGTTGTCGAGGAAGGGCCGTCCGAGCCTGACCACTGGTGCGAGGTGGTGGCGTTGTTGCCGCCCACTGCGGCCGAATGCATGACTGTCCCCCTCGCGCGCGTCCGGAATTGGCTGGCCGGGTTGATCGACTCGTTCCACAAACAGCCGGACAGCAGCAGCGACGTGCTTGGTGAGACAGAGCATGAGCAGACAACTGACGTAAGCCGTCCGAATAAGGCAATGCCGCCGGCTGTCCTTTGGCGTGGCCCCGAGCATAGTGTTCTCCTCGATTCGCTTCAGGATCTCCGCCCCGGAGATACGCTGGTTCTGCCAACCTCGGCCGGCGGCTGGAATGAGCTAGGTCACATCCCCGCTATAGGCGACGAGGGCGCAGCAGGAATCGACATCGCCGAGCAGGCCTTCGAGCAGGCACGCAACCGTACGGTTCTGCGTCTGTACGCCACGTTGACCGACAGGGTCCCCGATACCGACGCCGGCCGCGAGTTGCTGACGCGAGCACGCGATCCTGACGACCGGCCGACTCTTGCCGAGTGGCGTACCATCCTTCGTGCCGCAGCCGACTTCCCCGAAGTGGATAACAGATTTCGCACCGCGCTCGAAACCCTGTCCGATGAGCACAGTGGCCTTCTCGTCGAACGGTACCCGGACAACGGCGGCGTTGTGCTAACAAGCCGGAGGCGACGCATCGAGTCCGGTCTTCGTGGCTTGCCGGCGCTCGACGATGGTGATGACTGCCCCTCGCGTACGATACAGCGGTCTTCGGTTTCGTTGTCCGAACACACACGCAACGTGCTGGCCGAGCTGGACAACGCACTTCAACGATTACCTGCCGATGAACTTCGCCCGGCTCTGCGCCTGGCGGCCGTCCTGCACGACGCCGGGAAGGCCGACGAGCGTTTCCAGGCCATGCTCCGACGGTCCGACCGCACCGACGCTTGGCTTCACACCGGCACGTCCACCATCATGCTCGCCAAGTCCGGCGGTTTCCCGCTGGGTGCCGGTGCGTCGGCGGCAGCTCGCCGTCGAGCCAGCCTGCCGAACGGCTTTCGACACGAAATGCTCTCCGTGCAGCTCGCCGAACGGCACGACCTGCTGTCGTCCGATCCCGTGCTGCGGGAACTAGCGTTACACGTGATTGCCGCACATCACGGTCACGCCCGACCCTTCGCCCCGGTCGTTATTGACGACGACCCGCCCGACGTCGAAGTGTTGCTCGACCGAAACTCGGGTGGTTCAGCCACAGCCGCCGACGTCGGTCCGCTTGCTATCTCAGCCGACGATCGCCGATGTCGACCGGCCCATAGGCTTGACTCCGGCGTTGCGGAACGATTCTGGTCACTCACCCGCCGCTTCGGTTGGTGGGGCTTGGCATATCTCGAAGCCGTCGTTCGGCTCGCCGACCAACAGGCCAGCGCAGGCGAAGAGATCGATCCCAGCAAACATCAGAACACGGAGGCCTTAGTATGATGACCGACTATACAAGTTCACCATCCTCACCTGCCGGCCTGCTCTTGCCGGGCCTCGACGGCAGCAACCCGCTGGGCTTCCTCGCTGCCCTCGGCGTACTTCGTGTCATAGCTGGGGCACCTGGTACTCAGCATGCACGGATTAGCTGGACGCCTCACGGAGGCGTTTGGGTGCCGGCCATCTCCGCCTCGCCTGCGACGCTCGACGAAACAGCTCTCTTGGACATCCTGGAAGACAATCTAACGACAGATATAGCTGAGCATCCCGCGAGGCTCCTCGCCGCCCTGGCCGACGATGCCAAAGACGGCGACAGGGGACATCTCCAGGTCTTCTCGAATCTTCTCAAAGACGCAGATGCCGCGAATCGTGTCTCGATCGACTGGCTTGCTGCCATCGCGAGTGACGCGGCCTCCCCGGATGCCACCAACCAGCTTCAGACTTCCCGCCGAGACTACTTCTACGGCAACCTGACCTCGGTGATGGCGGCTTGCACGCGGGAGCACCTCCACCGCGCGATCTTCCGCCAATGGGACTACGGTGACCCACTGCAGAATCAGTCGTTGCACCTCGACCCCAGTGAAGATCGAAGGCACGCCCACCAATGGAACCAACCGTCCGGGGACCCGGAACGCAACCGTTCCGGCGGAATGTTGGGCGCGAACCGAATGGCAATCGAGGCCATTCCCGTATTCACCTCCATACCGGAGGGCGAGAAGCTCCGCACAATCGGCTTCACCGGTACTCGTGCGGCTAACACGCGGTGGACATGGCCGGTCTGGTCGGTGCCGCTTGGCCTTCGAGCGGTGCAGTCTCTTCTGACTCTTCCTGACCTGCAGGCAGAGGTAGTAGACGAAAGGTGCTGGCGGAATCTTAGACAGCGAGGCGTGATGTCCGTATTCCGGTCTCGTCGCATCCTCGTGGGGAAGACGCCGAACTTCACGCCGGCGCAGTGTATTGGCTGATGGCCACCGCGTGAACTCGCTGGAACAACGGATGAACCGACTTTTCCATGTCAGTGCTCTTTGACAACCGAATAGGCGTGTACCGGGGCCGTGGGTCAACGACGGCTCCGACCGGAGGATCGGAATGACCAATGCAAACGGCCCAGGCCAAGAACCTAACGCACGCGACCCGGTGTCGGCCAATCCAGCCAGCCCGGCGAACACCAGCGATAGTGCGGACCTGCCTGATCTTCTACCCGTCCGCATGCTCAACGAGTACGTCTACTGCCCGCGCTTGTTCTACCTCGAATTCGTGCAAGGGCAGTGGGCGGACTCCGCCGACACGATCGAAGGCCGCCGGCGTCACAAACGCGTGGACCGCGAAACCGGCGAACTCCCACCGCCCGGTCCGAACCGCGAAGGCGAGACTCCCACAACGGACGGGGACGGCGATAGCACGCAGCACGCCAGATCCGTCCTGCTATCGTCTTCCGATGCGGGCCTGATCGCGCGAATCGATCTCGTCGAAGCCGATGGCCCTCGTGCCACTCCCGTTGACTACAAGCGCGGGGCCGTTCCGGATCATCTGCCCGAGCAAGCCTGGGACGCTGATCGGGTCCAGGTCGCCGCCCAGGCCCTAATTCTCCGTGACAACGGCTACGCCTGTGACGAGGGCGTGCTCTACTACTGTGCGAGTAAGACCCGCGTGGCCGTGCCGATCGACGAGCAGACCATAGCCTGGACGCGGTCAGCACGTGACGAAGCCCGGGCCGTAGCTACCGGCGGGCAAATCCCGCCTCCCCTTGTCGACAGCCCCAAGTGCCCCGGCTGCTCGCTTGTTGGCATATGCCTTCCCGATGAAGTCCACGCCCTGGCCGCGTTGGACTCCGGCCGGCAGCCGGGCGAGGTCCGCCGCCTCACCCCCGCCCGCGACGACCCCACCCCGGTCTACGTTCAGGCGCCCGGGGGTTCTGTGGGCAAGAGTGGCGACCAGCTCTACATCACGGCCAAGGGGCAACCGCGCAGGACCGTGCGTTTGCTGGACGTCGCCCAGCTCAACCTGTTCGGCAACATCCAGGTGTCGACCCAAGCGATCCGCGAGCTGGCCCAGCGGGGGATTCCCATCTGTTACTTCAGCTTCGGCGGCTACTTCCAGGCAATCACTACCGGGCTTACCCACAAGAACGTGGAGCTTCGCATCCGTCAGTTCGAGACCGCCCGCAACGAGCACAAGTCTCTGGCTCTGGCGCGGTCGTTCATTCTCGGCAAGATCCGCAATTGCCGTACCATGCTCCGAAGAAACTGCATCAAATCGCCGCGCGATGCCCTGCGAGACCTTCGGGACCTGCGTAAGCGCGTAGCTACCGCCGGCAGCGCGGCCACGTTGCTCGGCCTGGAGGGTAACGCGGCGCGGATCTACTTCCAGAACTTCGCGGCGATGCTGAAGACCCCGGCCGACAACATCCCCGGCTTCGACTTCGCCTCGCGCAACCGGCGCCCGCCGCGAGACCCGGTCAACGCGTTACTATCGCTGGCGTACAGCATGCTCGCTCGGGAGGTCACGGTCGCGGCACTACGGGTAGGCTTCGATCCGTTCCTGGGTTTCTACCATCGACCGAAGTACGGGCGTCCTGCCCTGGCGCTCGACTTGACGGAGGAGTTCCGCCCGCTCATTGCGGACAGCGTCGTACTCCAGGTAATCAACACGGGTGAAGTGCAGACCGGCGACTTCGTGCATCGCGGCCCGGCTTGCAACCTCACGGCCGGTGGACGCAAGAAGTTCATCGACGCCTTCGAGCGTCGGTTGGACAGCCTCGTAACCCACCCGTTGTTCGGGTACACGATCAGCTATCGCCGAATCGTCGAGGTCCAGGCCCGGCTGCTGGCGGCGTGCTTGGCGGGCGAGTTCTCAGACTACACCCCCTTTATGACCCGGTGAATCGCATGCGCCACCGATACCTCGTGTGTTATGATGTTGCCAACGCCAAACGGCTGAGGCAGATCCACAAGAAGATGCTGGGGTTCGGAGACCCGATCCAGTACTCCGTCTTCAAGTGTGATCTATCCGCAGCGGAACACGCCCTGATGCGGGGCACGATTCAGGACGTTATTAACGCTCGGGACGACCGTATTATGATCATCCGGATCGGCCCCGTTGACGATTCGTCGAGCAAGGCGGTAGAATTCATGGGTAAGCCGCTGGCCCCGTGGGAGCGGCAGCGAGCGATCGTGGTGTGACCGATGGCACTCGATCCGTTGTTTATGGTCGGCGTTGATAGGTTTCGCCGTTCATGGTATTCGAGCGGGTAGGTGATGCGACAGACCCCGGACCCGCTCGAATGTGTAAGTTGGTGATTGGCAATATGTTACAACAGCACCCTGGAAACTCGGAGGATCCATACCCTCATTCGGACCAGTCGCTCGAAAAGTGCCCCGTAAACCGCGGTACCACAACGGCTTGTGGGTGCCGCGATCTCCACGACCCCCAGGTCGTGGCCCCATTGAAGCGCCACGGCCAACTACGGAACGGGCGCCGCTGACGGATCTCCACGACCCCCAGGTCGTGGCCCCATTGAAGCGTGCCTTCGGATTGCCCTGCTAGCGCTCAGTGCGTTATCTCCACGACCCCCAGGTCGTGGCCCCATTGAAGCGATTTCTCCGCCAGCTTCCAGCCACCACACTGCGGATCTCCACGACCCCCAGGTCGTGGCCCCATTGAAGCCAGCGAGGGGCTGAGTTTCACGGAGTGGTCGGGTACGATCTCCACGACCCCCAGGTCGTGGCCCCATTGAAGCGCCTACCACGCCCGTCAATGACCTCCCCCCGCCAGATCTCCACGACCCCCAGGTCGTGGCCCCATTGAAGCAGCTCACATGCCCGACCGTCGTCCGGCCCGGCGAGCTATCTCCACGACCCCCAGGTCGTGGCCCCATTGAAGCTCAGCAGCCGCCCGAACCATCGCCCGGGCCCTGGATCTCCACGACCCCCAGGTCGTGGCCCCATTGAAGCACGACATCGTCAGCCCGATAGAGCTGAGCAAAGGGATCTCCACGACCCCCAGGTCGTGGCCCCATTGAAGCAGCACGAGCGATAGCGACGGCGCGGGGATCGCCCGTATCTCCACGACCCCCAGGTCGTGGCCCCATTGAAGCATGCTGGCTGTGGTACACGTACAGGGGAGATACGCGGATCTCCACGACCCCCAGGTCGTGGCCCCATTGAAGCCTGGGTGTCCAAGTCATGAGCGCCGGAGACTCGGCCATCTCCACGACCCCCAGGTCGTGGCCCCATTGAAGCTACGCTCGATGGAAAGCGGACTCCGACATGTACAGATCTCCACGACCCCCAGGTCGTGGCCCCATTGAAGCCACGAAGGGAAGGCGAGAGAATTATGATCGGTAACGAATCTCCACGACCCCCAGGTCGTGGCCCCATTGAAGCCCGACACCCTAAGCATAACACGTGACACAGCCCTGTATCTCCACGACCCCCAGGTCGTGGCCCCATTGAAGCGCTATGCCGTTGCGATGTCCCTCGACCCACTCGGCATCTCCACGACCCCCAGGTCGTGGCCCCATTGAAGCCGATACCCGGCGGGACATCGAAAAGCGTGAAGGGCGATCTCCACGACCCCCAGGTCGTGGCCCCATTGAAGCACGGTCTACGGCACAACGGTAGACGAGTTGCGGGCGATCTCCACGACCCCCAGGTCGTGGCCCCATTGAAGCTGGTCACCAGATGAGCATTGGCATCGGTGTGCAAAGATCTCCACGACCCCCAGGTCGTGGCCCCATTGAAGCCGAGCTGTGCCGAGAGCTGGCCAATACGCCGAGCAACATCTCCACGACCCCCAGGTCGTGGCCCCATTGAAGCACATATCCCCTGTAGATTCGTTTCGTTCGCCCCGGCTCATCTCCACGACCCCCAGGTCGTGGCCCCATTGAAGCATTCGCACGAACATCTTATTCAGCAATACGCGCGCCATCTCCACGACCCCCAGGTCGTGGCCCCATTGAAGCTACTCTCTATCCGGTTTCAAAGCCATTCCTATTCACATCTCCACGACCCCCAGGTCGTGGCCCCATTGAAGCGTGCAACAAGTGGCGACTTAGTGACGACCAGATCGCATCTCCACGACCCCCAGGTCGTGGCCCCATTGAAGCACAGAGTCGCGTCATGTGTTATGCTTGTGGTGTCGGCATCTCCACGACCCCCAGGTCGTGGCCCCATTGAAGCGTGGGCGAGTTGTATCGGTGCGTAATCGATAATGCTATCTCCACGACCCCCAGGTCGTGGCCTCATTGGATTCTCGGGTTCGGTCCACGGCCACATCCTCGGGCTCCAGGCGGACCGCTGCACGTGCCCTGCCGGCCCATTGCGGCCTTTGAGAGCGTCGATGGTCCTCCGGGCCGAGATAGTCGCAGGACGGGCGTCCTGACGCGTCTGAGGCGGGACAGAAGACAGAGTGTGGGGTCGAATAAAGGGCGGCAGACTACGGCGAGCAGACTCCGCCACCAGAGGGCCGAGCTTGCCGTGCGACTTCCACAAGCGGCCGCACGATCCGCCCGACGGCGAGGTTGGCGAACATATACGCTGCCCAATCGTGGCCGTGTCGTTTTCGGGGCGGGGTGGTTGCGAGAGTGTCGGAACAGGCGAAGCTCCTGGCGCCTAACGGCGCCCGTTCCGATCGGCCACCCCGACGCGCCGAGGATGGCCGGCGGAAACCCCGGTCTCCCAGAGTTCCCGGCGCCCATGACATTGCCCGGTCGGACAGCGCCCTTCCCAGACTCTACGGGCAGTCCGCTGGGTCGGGAAACGGATACTCTCCGCCCTTGAAGGCGTCCACGCAACGCTGAACGTCGGTCATGTTCACGATTGCGTTCGGCACTTCAGGTTCGAGGTCCAGCCAAGTCACCGGTGGAGCACCCGGAGCTGATGAGAACCCCTGAAGCATCGCCATGATGTCGCCCATATTGCCCACGCCGTTTGGTCCAGTCCACGCGCCCTCGACGAAGTCGCCGACAACATCGCACCAGTACTTCGGGAATGGGTGCTCGATCGTGTGAAGCTCCAGGGCATCCGTACACGTCTCATGCGGGAAGCCGTCATCCACGGCACCGCGGATTTCGTAGGTAGCAACCGGAACGATCTCGCAGTCCCCAACGTTGACCAGAACATCCGGCCACTCACGGAAGGTCGGGCTGGCCACGACTCGAGATATGAACGTGTCGGTGGCCAGCTCTTCTGGATCACCGACCCAGCCTATGATCCCTGTTACACCGGGACCGCTGGTCATCTCCACTTGGTAGGCCGCCCGGAGGTCCAGAGTGTTCGGCCGAAACGAGATATACCGGTTCTTTCGGGCGTTCAACGGTGAGTCGGCTTCATCCGGCGCCTCGAGTTCGCACTCGTCGGGCACATCGTTCCCGTTCCAGTCCTGGCTTGTACCGTCGTCAATATCACACACGTCACCGACGTCGTTCGGCTGGCAGTCGAGCTGGCCGGGATTGTACAGGTGGCAGTTATCGTCCGGATCACACGCATTATCAATATCCGGATCGGTAGCGTTCATGCCTTCGTCGTCACAATCCGGCGTGCCGCCGTTGGGGCAGTCGATTCCGTTGCCGGCATCCTGCCCCCAACCGTCGCCGTCAACGTCGGTACACGGATCGCAGGCATCGATTAATTCATCACTGTCCGTGTCTAACTCGCATTCATCCGGGGTGCCGTTGGTATCGCAATCCTGGCTGGCGCCCATGGCAATGTCGCATTCGTCGGGGATCAGATTGTCGTTGCAGTCGGCACTCGTTCCGCCGCCAATATCGCAGGAATCCTCGACAGCGTTTGCATTACAGTCTGCGACCAGCTGATGCGTGCATGTTCCGTCGGGGTTGCACGCCTCTGTCCCAGTGCACGGGTCAATATCATCGCAATCGATGTCGTCCAGACAGTCAACGCACTGATCATCCGATTCACGGCACATCTGCTCGGGAAGGCACGGAGCAACATCTGCCACGCAAACACCAGCGGTGCATCTTTCAACACCGGTGCAGAACAGGCCGTCCTGGCACTCATCATCGATATCGCAGGAGTTGACGTACTCGTAGGCCCCCATATCAACGATCGGTGGTGTGCCGTTGCCGGTATCCGCAGTGATAGGATCGTCAATGAAACGAGGGCTCCCATCCAGGTCGAATGGAATCGGTTCGTCCGTATCACCGTCGTCGTCGAGATCGAGCGTATCGGTAGGCACAGCGGTGTTGTCGGCTGCGTCGATGCACGGGGAGCCGGACTGGACATGGTAGTCGGAGCTGCCCGCGAAGGACGGATTCGCGTCGATGTTGCCGGCATTCCAATCCAATGTGCAGGTTGAACGCACTTCTGCTGCCGCCTGCCCATCTTGTACGTCACTATAACTCACAGTCAGCGTATTTGCCTGACCTAAGAGCCCTTTCATGGATATCTGGTCACCAAGTCCGGCGCTATTGCCCCAAACAACACAGTTCCTGACCTTCGGGTGGCCGCCCCACGAATAGATGCCACCCCCGCCATCCGAACCACTCCCTGCAACGGTGTTTCCGGCGATGGTGCAGTTGACGATTGTCGCGTTATCCATCGCGTATGTCCTGATGCCACCGCCACCGCCGTTGGTACCCACGCCGGTAACATTGTTGCCCGTGATCTCGCAGTTTACCAGCGTTACTATTCCATCATACGGACTTTGGTTGTACATTAGCACGCCACCGCCCCATTCGCTCGCGGTATTCCCGGAAATACGGCAATTCAGGACGACCGCTTCTCTTACTTGGTCAATACTCATGCCACCGCCCGACATGGAAGCACTGTTGCCGGTGATAATGCAATCTGTAACGGCGTGATGTCCGTACAGCAACCGGATTCCGCCAGCAAACCGTGCCGTATTCCCAGTAATCGTAGAATCGGTGACGGTCAGATCGCTCCAGTGACTGTAGATTCCACCACCATTCCACGCGGCCCCATTTCCGCTAATAGTACAGCCGACGATTGTTGGCAGCGTGCCTGCGTTACGACAATGAACTCCACCACCAAAGTCGCCCTGGCAACGGCTAACCACACACCTATCGATGGTCGGGCTACTGCCGTTGCGGCAATATATGCCGCCACCGCCGGGGTCCGACACGCCCGTATCCGGGGCGTACCCGTTCTCGATGGTGATCCCGGCGAGCACCGAGTCCGCCCCCTCGCCCGAGTGGAAGTCGAAGCCCCTGTGCCTGCTCGACGAGCTGCCCTGGCAGTCTATTACCGTCGCGGCGACCACTATCGGATCGCTCGGGTCGGTGCTGCGGACGGTGATTGCCTTCCCGCCGAAGTCTAGGTCGCGGTTGCCGTCTCCAGTATACGTGCCTTCGCACAGGACCACCTCGTCACCATGTGACGCGGCATCGATCCCGCCCTGGATGGTGAGGTAGTCTCCGTTCCCATCCCAGCAGACCGTGACCAAAGCGCCACCCCCGGGAACGACTTCAACGATGCCCTGGTGGGGAACGCCCCAGCCGTCGTTCGGCACGTCGTTCCACCCGTTATGATCCCATTCCGCGTAGTTTTCCGTTCCACCGCCACTCGGCTCACCGGGCAACCAATCTGTGTACGTTACCGATTCGCCACTTATCCAAACCCAGTTGCCCTCGTGGCCTGCATCCGTAAACCCGATCCACCTGTGTGCTGCAGAACCGAGTTCGGTGGTATAAAGCCAGTCGTCCTCTGCGGCGTCGTTGATTGTGACCAAGTGGCCGCCGAGGCTTACCGCTTCCGCCTCTGCAGCGGTCCACGTGGACGCCTCCAGCAAGTAGTAGTCGTGCCCGTTTGCCGGGTTGGTGATCGGCCCCAAGATCGGCACCGCCGAGGCCAGGTTGCTTGCCAAGACAAACGAGACGATCGCTGTGCAGGAAGTGCGCATTGCTTTTTCTCCCAAAATCGCGCCACGACCGCACGAAGCTAACTGTTGCCCTCGTGGACGGGGCGGCAACGGGTTCCTTATCGTCAAGATCGGTCGATCGCGGCCAAGTGGACCCTAACGTTGCATAATTCGAGTCGATTCGTCTGGTTCGGAGCCTTGAAAACCGGTGTTTCCGCAATCCGATCGCCCGGCCAGCCAACTTCACGCAAGGCGAGGTTTGCCAACACCAGCTGGCGGTCAGCAAACGAATGCGATTCGCCGGGAGATTCTGCCATTCTAACGAATCGAAGCCTCAGGTTTATGCAACGTTAGGGTGGATTGTCTCACGGCTGTCCGTGGTCTCTCGGGTAAGCTCCGATCGAGGATGCCATACGCACGCCAGAGAGACATATGGCGGTTTCGGGGGCATGGATGACCCACCGGGCCGAGATCGTCGCAGGACGGGCGTTCTGGGGCGCCTGCAGCAGGGCAGGAGGCGAGATCTCGCCAGGTCGGCGATAGGCGGATGAACAAGGCGAACCGCTCGTGGCCGCGCGTTTGTGGAGGTTGTTCATCGCGATCACGAAGAGCGAGGAGGCCTCGTGGGGCCGAACAACGGGTGTCGGAGTGCGGCAGCGGCGCTCCCCCATTGTCTGTTGCCTGTTCCGCTGCGTCTCGGGGCGCTCGTTCCGTCCGCGCATCGGCGCGGTTGGTCGGCGGGACGCGATGCTCGGCCCGTCTCTCCTTCCGGTGTACGGGTTGCTCGACAGGCAACGGCACTTTACCCTGTGAACGGCCATAGAATCAACTAATCTGGTCCAAGCGTCGGAGTTCTGGTCTCTTGGAGGAGAACGAAAATGTCGCGTCCTGGCACATCCGGATTGATGATCTCGCTGGCTATCCTGTCTTCGGTAAGCGCCCAGACTGTGGTCCATGTTGACATTGATGCTCCACCTGGCGGAGGTGGGACGTCCTGGACGACGGCCTACGACTCACTGTCCGCAGCTCTGGCGGCCGCACAACCGGGCGATCAGATCTGGGTGGCGGCCGGACGGTATGTGGGCAACTTCACGCTTGCGCGTGGCGTGCAGCTCTACGGCGGCTTCGCAGGCACGGAGACTGAGCTCGATCAGCGCGACTGGACGATCAACAAGACGATCCTAGATGGCGACCAAAACGGCAGCGTGGTCACATCGCCAACCAGAGCAACCGAGACAACTCGAATAGACGGCTTCACGATTACGGGAGGTAATGCCTACCACGGCGGCGGGCTGCACCTTGGGAGTTCCTCGCCGACTATCGCGAACAACACGATCACGGGAAACAGGGCATCCTACTCTGGCGGTGGGGTCTATTTGTCGTACTCCGATGCGACGATTGCGAACAACACGATCACGGGCAACACGGCTAGTAAGTACGGTGGTGGGCTGTATCTGTCGTATTCGGATGCGACGATTGCGAACAACACGATCACGGGCAACACGGCTAGCAACTACGGTGGTGGGCTGTATCTGTCGTATTCCGATGCGACGATTGCGAACGACACGATCACGAGCAACAGCGCCTACAGCGGCGGCGGGCTGTACGTCGAGGATTCCTCCCCGATGATCGCAAACACGATCATCGCGTTCAACTCGTCCGGGATGCACCTGGAGGACGACGAAAGCGCGCCGACCCATCGGTATAACTGCGTCTACGGCAACACCGAGTACGACTACGATGGCCTCTCGGACCCCACCGGGACCGACGGCAACATCTCCCAAGATCCGTTGCTTGCCGATGCCCAGTATGGCAACGTACACATCCAGCCGGATTCGCCTTGTGTCGATGTCGGAAGCAACTCGGGTGCTTATGGTGAATCCGATCTGGACGGAGAGCCCCGCATCCATCCGGTGGACGGAATCGTGGACATCGGAGCCGACGAGTCGGATGGTACGGTGTGGCCACCGGGTCCGTACGCCGTTGTACGAGTGAGCCCGCTGGGGGACGATTTCAACGACGGCTTGTCCTGGGCCCAGGCCAAATGCACGGTCCAGGCGGGAGTCGACGCGGCATCGGTGCTGGGTGGCGAGGTGTGGGTGCAGTCTGGCTCTTACGAGGAGAACATTACCCTACGCCCCTATGCCTATCTCTATGGAGGATTCGCTGGCGACGAAGAGGTTCGGGACGATCGGAACTGGGTCAACAATGTTACGGTTCTCGACGGCCGGCAGCGAGGTTCGGTTGTGACGGCAACAGTGGGCAATGGCGTTGTCGGCGCCATCGACGGTTTCACGATCACGGGAGGTAACGCCCGTTACGGCGGCGGTGGCGGACTGTATCTGCGGTATTCCTCTCCGACGATTGCGAACAACACGATTACGGGAAACACGGCTAACACCCTCGCCGGCGGCGGCGGATTGTATCTGTGGTATTCCTCCCCGACAATTGTGAACAATACGATTACGAGAAACGGCGGATCCGACCACGGCGGCGGACTGTACCTTGGCAATTCCTCCCCGACGATCGCGAACAACACGATCACGAGCAACACGGCTAGCCACTCCGGCGGCGGGCTGTTTCTCGTGTCTTCCTCCCCAACGATTGCAAACAACACGATCACGGGCAACAGTGCCCAATACGGTGGCGGGTTACACCTCGGGTGTAGCTCCCCGACGATCACGAACACGATCATCGCGTTCAACTCTTCTGGCGTTTGCGGGTACGCCGACGTAAGCCCGCCGGTCCTTCGGCACAACTGCGTCTACGGCAACACCGCGTACGACTGGTATGGTCTGGACCCCACCGGGACCAACGGCAACATCTCGCAAGACCCGTTGTTTGCCGACGCACGGTATGACAACGTACACATCCAGCCGGATTCGCCTTGTGTCAACGCCGGAAGCAACCCGGATTCCTACGGTGATTTCGACGTGGATGGAGAGCCCCGCATCCATCCGGTGGACGGAATCGTGGACATCGGAGCCGACGAGTCAAACGGTACGTTGTGGCCACCCGGGCCGTATGCCGTCATACGGGTGAGCCCCCTGGGGGACGATATCAACGATGGCTCGTCCTGGGCCCAGGCCAAGTGTACGGTTCAGGCGGGAGTCGACGCGGCATCGGCGCTGGGTGGCGAGGTGTGGGTGCAGTCCGGTTCTTACGAAGAGAACATCATCCTACATCCCTATGCGTACCTCTATGGAGGCTTCGCCGGCGACGAAGAAGTTCGGGACGAGCGGGACTGGGTTGGCAACGTTACGATTCTCGACGGCCGGCAGCAAGGCTCGGTGGTGACCGCAAAAGTGGGCAATGGCGTTGTCAGCGCCATCGACGGTTTCACGATTACGGCAGGTATCGCCAGTTGCGGCGGCGGGTTGTACCTTGAGAACTCCTCGCCGACGATCGCGAACAACACGATCATGAGAAACAGTGCCAACTGCGGTGGCGGCGGGCTGTGTCTCGTGTATTCCTCGCCGACGATCGCGAACAACACCATTACGGGAAACGGTGGATCCGAACACGGCGGCGGGCTGTATCTTTACAATTCCTCCCCGACGATTGCGAACAACACGATCACGAGCAACACGGCTGGCGGCTTCGGCGGTGGGATGCACCTGTTTGGATCCTCCCCGATGATTGCGAACAACACAATCATGGGGAACAATGCCCAACCCGGTGGCGGATTGTGCCTTGAGGATTCCTCCCCGACGATCACGAACACGATTATCGCGTTCAACTCGTCCGGGGTCTACGGCTGCACATACCGCGACGTAACTACGCCGATTCTCAGGTACAACTGCGTCCACGGCAACACCGAGTACAACTATGACGGCCTCTCGGACCCCACCGGGACCGACGGCAACATCTCGCAAGACCCGTTGTTTGTGCGAGATCCCGACGATGGTGGCGACGGCTGGGGTGATGATCCCGACACGCTGGCCATCGACGAAAGCGCCAACGACGACTACGGCAACCTCCGCCATCTGCCCGGCTCGCCGTGCATCGACGCCGCCGACAACGATGCCGTCCTCAACGACATGCTCGACATTGACGGTGATGGCGACGTGACCGAACCGATCCCGTTCGACCTCGATGGTTACACCCGCTTCGTGGATGACCCGCGGACGGTGGATGCGGGCAATCCCGGCGGGCAGGGGCCGCCCGTTGTCGATATGGGCGCCTACGAGTTCCGCCCGGGGGACTGCGGCCATGACGGTGCTGTGGACATGTCCGACTACGCAGGGTGGGAGAGCTGTCTGTTGGGTCCCGTGGACCAGACCCCGGCCGGGTGCGAGTGCTTCGACGTAAACGGCGACGATCACGTTGACCTCGCGGACTTCGCCGTGCTTCAGGTGAATCTTACGGGGCCGTGAGGCGGGTGCGGCGTTGTTCGTAGCGTACGTGGCGAGACCTTTACGAGCCCGGATGTTGCCCCAGCACGCCCTCGATCATGGCCCGCAGCCCAGCTCGGACGGACGGCGGGAGCTGGCCCCACGACTCGATTACGAACACGAGCTCCGGATCCGCGGCCCCAGGCGGCGCCATGCATGGCGCCATGCGCGATTCCGCACTACCCGTAACTGCCGCCCCGGCCAGAGCTTGCGCCCCCGGGGACGGGGGTTCGATTCCCCCCGCCTCCAGTTCGTAAGTACTTATTTCACAAGCACTTGCGCGCCGGAAAACGGCAATACGGGTACTATATCGGGTACTCTGTTTCCGGGCGCGGGACAAATCACAGCCCATCCGGGCTGAAATTCACAGCTCTTCCCTTCCGCTCTTCTAGCGGGAAGCTCGATTTGCGGCCAAGACGCCGAGCACCTTTTGCAGGCGGGGATGCCCCGCGGAAAGGGCGCGTCCGATGGCGAGCCTCGCGAAAGAGAAGGGCAAGTACTACCGGATCCACTGGAAGTTCGTGGTCGGCGCCGGTCCCCAAGCCGGCCAGACGATCGAGGGCAGCCTCTACCTCGGCCGGTGCACGCGGGCTGCAGCGAGGATCCGGCTTCGTGAAGTGGAGATCTGGGAGGAAGCGGTCAAGACCGGCCGCCACCTGCCCGACGGCCAGTGGCAGGAGATCTACAAGCTGTGGCTGCGGGAGAAGGAACTCAGCTACGCGCCGCAATCGTTGGAGCGAGCCCAGCGCGTCATCTCGATCTACGTGCGTTGGCGAGAACGGAAGCGTTTGCCATGCTCGCACATCGAAGAACTTGCCTGCCGACAAGACCTGCTACGTTGGCGCGACTATCGACTTGACCGTGAGGCCGGGCGCAAGACGGTAGCGAACGACCTCGCGACACTCTCATCTCTGTTCGAGTGGTGCGTTCATGAGAGGTACCTCAGCGAGAATCCGATCCACCGGGTGACACGCCCTCGCTTTGTAACCAAGAAGGAGGGAACGCCGCTTACGCGTGAGCAGGCCGGCCGCTGGCTTTGGTCCATCAAAGCGCGGCGCACGCGAAGCGGGCGAGGGCCGCGCAGCTGGGATGAAGTACGGCGCAAACGCCAGCTCGCGGTATTCCTGCTCAATACCGGCGTCCGCAACGGCGAGCTGTGCGCGTTAAGCATCGAGGATCTCCGCGTCGATGACGATGAGCAGCTTCTCTACGTCATGGGTAAGGGGCTCAAGCAGCGTTGGGTTCCATTAAACGGTGCCGCGCTCGCGGCAGTTCGATGCCATCTCCAAAGTCGTGGCAATCCGACTCGCGGCCCGTTGTTCGTTACGTGTGCAGGAGAGCGATACAACGTCCGGCAGCTTGCCTCGGAGTTTGCCGATATGGGCCGGTGCTACGCCGAGGAGATCAACGTCAATCCGCACAACCTGCGCCACACTTTCGCCACCTGGCTGGCACGATCCACGTCGAACGTTTCGTTGGTCCAGAAGATCCTCGGCCACGAAGACGTGAACACGACGTTCAGGTACTACGTGCACACGGCCGACTACGAGCTGGCCGGCGCCACGGCAAGCTTGAGGGGTAAGCCCAAGGAGAACGGTGCACACCGATCTCGCGGGCTAGACACGTTCAAGGTCATCCCGTTTCCCGGGCGACGCGTCGTCTGATGCGGGGGAGCAGCCCGGGGCGGATGTCCGACGGTTGGCGCCTCGACTTGCGTGGACAGGATGATTATGCCAGTTTGCGTTGTGCTCGCTTATCGAGATGGGCTTGCTGGTTGTGGCGCTTGCGGCAATGCTCGATGACGTAGCTCCATAACCACCGTGGTTTGCCGGAGATCCCCATGCAGGGCCCAGGCAGTTCGCCGCGCGCAACCAAGCGGCGAACTGTACGAGGGTGAACACCGAGCCTCTGTGCGAGTTGCACTTGATCCACGAATTCATCGTGGCCATCAGCCATCGTCAGCGGCGTGGTTGTGCGACCGGAAGTTGAACCGTGGCCGGGCACACCGGCCTCCACGGTAGATTGCCGTCTTCGGTCATCGCCTCCGGGTAGGTGGCCTCGCTCCACCGTACTGTGAAGCCGGCTGTTCCTATTCGACTTCGCTCGTTTGTGTGGCATTGGATGCTCAACCGCACGAATTATGCAGGCAGCTGTCGCACACGAAGCAGCCGGCTTCGCGGCGCATGCGCCGGTTGCAGAATGGGCACGATCGACCTGCGGCCCGTTCGGCGGCCCCGTCCGGGCAGGTAGATCCGCCCAATGCCTCTTCGATCGCCCGGGCAATCGCGTCCGGGCAGGACAAAACGTCGATGCCGTTATGGCTCTTCCGTGCCGCCGCCGTCGACGGGCACCGGATGCCGCGCAGCTGCTCGATCAGCTCCTTCGGGCTTACGCCAGATCGCAAGGCCGTGGAAACCGCCCGACACGTTGCCTCCGACTGCGACGGGCAACCGCCGGCCTTGCCGAGATTAGCGAACACTTCGCACAGCCCGGCCTCATCTCGGTTGACCGTAACGAAGAGCGTTCCACAGCCCATGCGGAACTTGAAAGTCTGCCCACTCGTGACACGGCTACGAGTCCTGGGGGTCGGCCCGCTACCTGACGCGGTAACGCCCTTGTCGTTCAGGGTCGAAAGCGTCTGACCACGCCGTGAACCATCGCGGTACACGGTGATCCCTTTGCAGCCAAGTTCGAAGGCCATCCGAAACACCTTGTCGACCTCGGTAGCGCCAGCGCTATTCGGCAGATTGACCGTCTTGGAGACGGCGTTATCGACGTTCTCCTGAAACGCCGATTGCATGAGCACATGCCAGTCCGGAGTGACCTCATGGGCGGTCACAAGAAGCTCGGCGATGCCCTTGGGGATGCCGGACACGTCGGTTGCAGGAACGCCCTCCAGCAGGGCCTCGCGGACGCGGTCGTCTATCCAGCCGTCGCGCAGGCCGATTCTCTCGAGGAGCGGGTGTACCTGAATGAACTCCTGACCCTCCAGGGCGTTTCGGCGATAGGCCAGGCTGTAGATCGGTTCGATCCCGCTGCTGCAGCCGGCAATGATGCTGATGCTGCCCGTCGGTGCGATGGTCGTGCAGGAAGCGTTGCGCATGGGCGAGCCATGCTCCGAATCCCAAATGCTCCCTGCCCAGTTCGGGAAACTGCCGCGCTCCTCGGCCAATTGTGAGCTTGCGCCGTGGGCGTGATCCTGGATGAAGCGGCTGACCCCCGAAGCGAACCCGAGCGCCGCGTCACTGTCATAACGCATTCCCAGCAGGATCAGCGTGTCGGCTAAGCCCATGACGCCCAACCCGATCTTGCGGTTGCCGAGAGATCGCGATCGGATCTCTTTGGTCGGATAGTGGGTCAAGTCAACGACGTCATCGAGGAACCGGATAGAGAGCTTCACAGCCTTGCCGAGAGAATCCCAATCCAGGTCCCCGGCGTCCTCGTCGACGAACGTGGCGAGATTGATCGAACCGAGATTGCAGGCCTCGTTCGGGAGCAGAGGCATCTCACCACAGGGATTGGTCGCTTCGATCCGGCCAAGCCCGGGCGTTGGGTTGTCCTCGTTAACACGGTCGATGAAGCAGACACCGGGTTCACCCGTCGCGTGAGCGTTATTGACGATCATGTTCCAGACGTCGCGCCGGCTGTAGCAGGGAACGCCTGCGTCACCGGCTGGCACGAGATCCTGGAGTGAGTAACCGGGCAGGGAGACCACACGCGGGATCACGTATCGGTGACCGGTTCGCCGCGAACATGAACGACGCCCTGGACCATGTGATGAGTGAATTAGGTGTTGGTGTGAAGCCGGGACGAGACCGGCCATCGAGTGGGAAGCCGGTTAACCAGCCCACGGCTGCGAAGCCTACGGCGCCCAAGCCGCACGGTAAGCCGCCCGGCAAGGACGAGGAGCTCGAGGCCCTGTCCAAAATTGACCTCCAGCGCCATGCGGCGAGCGTGCTCGGCCTGGACCCCGAGACGGTGAAGAAGGCCACGACGAAGCAGTCAGGCCAATCCTGACGAGGTCGATGATCGAAACTGAGCTTATCTCGTGTGCATTGTTGGGCGGCGGTCGATCGCGACCGGGCTTGTGGATCCTACGTCCTGGCGACGGCGAGCCCACACGGATTGCCAATCTCGAACTTGGCCAGAGTGTCTACGCAATCGACGTGGACGCGGACGCTGGATTGATCGTACTTGGCACACGAAGTGGAAGCATAAAGGTCCTGCCCGTGCGGGAGGAATCCGCGGGGCCGGGCCAACAGGAACACGTCACCCTATCCCAGAACGCCCCCCTTCTGGCAGTATGTTTCGCCGGCAAGGACCGTGTTGTCGGCGCTGACGCTGCCGGCCGATGTTTGCTGTGGAACCCCCTTGATCGCAGCAATGGTGCAACGCCCCTTGAAGTCAAGGGAGGTACCGTCTGTTCGGTCTTGCCGCTCACGCAGGAGTCGGTCATTGGTCTTTCGACCGATGGCAAGCTGTTGATCTGGGACGTGCGGACCGGCACTCTCACGCGCGTCGTCGACGCACACAAACCCTGCAAGAAGCATGCGCTGGTCCGGCTGCGCCACTGGGCCGCCCGCAACGCTATCGTATACGCGTCTAGCGAGGGCGACCTTGTAGTCTGGGAAATCGACTCGCAGCAAGCAAACCTTCTCCCCGCCCACTCTGGCGAGTTCTACGTCATCATGGCGGCTGGCGACCGGCTGTACACGATAGGCAGGAACGATGGGTTGCTGAAGGTATGGGATCCAACCGCCACGAACTGTTGCCGGCAGATCGGCGCGCCGAAGGGCGTTGCCGCTGGAGACATCCTCCCGGATCACACTGACAAGATGCTCCTCGTCAACGACGAAGGACAAGCAGCCATTTACGAGATCAACGCGAACTCGCTGCGAGTGCTGCGCCGGTTTGCAGGTGACAGCTATCGAAGCGTGTATTGCAGCTCCCAAGAAGCACGGAGAGCCTTCGAACAGAGATGGCGAGTTACGAGGGGGGAGCAGCTTCAAGAGCAGATTCGAGCCAAGATAGACGCTGGCGAATGCGAGGCTCTCGAGGAGTTCTACCAGGAGTTGATCACGCTTGGCTTTGAGCTGGTCGCGCTTGCCCTTCGCGCCCGGCAGGCCGCAAAGGAACACGATGATCTTGGCACACTTGGAGCCATCCACGCACTGGTGACTGGCCTGCCGCACGAAGAGAAAACGCGATCCTCGTGGCTTCACCGTTACGCCCAAGTACTCGAGTCGCTCTGGTGCCTTGAAGAGGCTCGTGCAGCCCAGCGAGAAGCTGGCGTCGGACAGGCGGTTTCCCACTGGCTCGATGAGGCTGCCAGGGTCATCGCGGCGGACAATTGGATCGCAGAGCCAGACGCGCCGTTGCCCGCCTTGATCGAGGCGGCGACGATCATCGGAACGCCGTTTCGCGGGAGATGGGTTTTGGCGGTGTCCGCGCAGCTGAAATACGACGCCGGGACGCTAACCCCCCAGACGCTTACTGCCGCATACAAGGAAGTCAGGCGGAAGCGCGTGTCCGCGGGGGCGCTTCCCGCCAGGATCGAAAGCCCTTGGTGGATATCGCGAGCGTCGGTGCAAGAGGTAGGCACCATTCTTCTCGGAGATACGGCAAGGCAGGCAGTTCCGGGGATTCGGCCGGCCGTCCAGATTCGCAACGAGGCGCATCACATCGTGGCAATGCCTGTGATCCTTCTGGAGACCGGTCGCCCGACGGACGACATTGATGTCGAGGAACACAATCAACGAGTCCTATCTGTCTGCGAAGAAGTGAGCCACCTGGAGCCAGACGATCTCTGGCCACGCGCAACCTATCACGACATGATCCAGGCTCTGCGCGCGCTGAACACTAAGGCTCGACGCGACAGGCGGCTGTAGACGGCTTGGCGGGATCCATGTCGCGACTCGGTCGTTCCCAGGTAAATGGCAGCCGCCAGGCCCCGCGCCGACAAATCGCCGTTGGAAGCGACGGCTGGAATCGACGCTGCTGACACATCAGCATCAAGCTACGCGCGGCCGAAGCCCCGCGACCCAGCGATTGTGAGCGCCGGTGCCGGCCAGCTCGTTGGGGTCAAACCCCCGACGAGCTAGATGTGAGCCAGTTTCACGAGCGGGCCCCCAGTGCTGTTACAGCAATGGATCGCTCCAGCGTGCCCGCGCCCCGCCGTCGTGCGTCCGATCATCGAATACGACGTAACCTCTGCTATCGGGCGTGGCGGGTGCACGGAGCCTTGTATGTCGGCCGACGTCCAGCTTGGGAAGCTCGTTCCCGATCTAACCGACTGGCTCTTAAAGCCTTTGGCAGCAGTAGCTTAGCGTGTTCTCCGGTTTTCGCAAATCGTCGCATTCTGACGCATTTTGGCGCGTTTTGTGGTAGTACTACCACTTCTGTGCCATCTATCTGGCACTGAGCAACGCTTCGCGGCTCTCCCAGCCAGAAGACCCACGCAGGGCACGGAACCGAACTCAATTAACGCCCCGCGAAGCCGGCCGTTACGACGCATCCCCCCCATCCTTCTGCGAGGGACACGAACGGACATCACAGGGGACCGATCCTGGCCGAGTGCTGGTCCTGAGCGCCCCGTGCCTGCCAAGACGACAGGCAGCCCGGCTGTTGGCTGGACACCTGATTCGCGACGCGCGTTCGTGAAGATAAGGTACTGCTGCGCCGATGGCCTCCTCGTTCCGACCATGCGGAAGAACGCGGGCGCGCTGTCGAGTAAGGGATGCAGGGAGCGAAAACGCATTTCACGAATTGCCGGATAATGTCCGCGGAGCAACGAACATGCGTCGCCAACGAGAGAAATCTAAGAGTATGAAGGAGCTCAGGCTGGCCAGCCTGAAGACCATCTCAGAGCTTGTCGATGCCAACCGTTCCACCGTGCGTCGCTGGCTCGCCCAGGCCGATATTCACCCGGTAGCGCTTGGCCACGGGCGGAACGGTGCGATCCGGTTCTACTGGCGCGACGTTGAACAGTGGCTGACCTCTCAAGAAGAGATCGACTGACGTCTGGTGTCGGTCGTCCCCACGGCTCGAAACCTGAGATCAGACATCGGCCCGCGCGGTGTGATTCGGCCAGCAACCTCCGGGTTATGAGCCTTACATGCTACTTGGCGCCTAAACCATTGTCAGCACGTAACCTACAGCGTTTTCAAGAGGTTGCATGTCGTTTTCCCAACTCTACATGTGCAACATGTTCACCATGTAGAGCACCATTTTGGGCCTCATTCTGGTCACCCCCTGCGCGCGAGTCAACCCGACCGCAGAGGTACGGTCGCATCCGCCGAGTATGCGTGCCAGTGCATCCAGTTGTCTCACGCGGTTTTGGACGTGGCGGCCATGCCCGTCTCCCCGGCTTCCGGCAGTCGGGTTCAACAGGTGCGCGCACTCCCAACACCAGTCTGACGCGGAAGCCAGACGGACAAGGTGTCCGTCCCGATGCGTGGCAACAACTGCCAGCGTAGCGCATGGCTGGTGGTCGTCTCGTCGGCGGAAGCGCTGAGGATCAGTCACGGACGCGTCCGAACGTCCAGCTTGGCAAGCCGCCTTTTTACCACGGTCGCGTGCTGAAATGCCGCACAACAAGCCAAGGAGCACGAAATCAAGTGCGGATTTGCGCGAATCCAGCTACTATCAGCGAGCCGATCATGTATACTACTATTAGTGGCTGGAGCCGCTGCGTACCAAGCGGCCGGCCCGACAGCTGTTCTCGGATGACTTGATAAAGGGCAACCCGGCCGCGCCGGGTGGCTCGTTGCAGAGTAAGCCGACGTGGTTGAGCACCTTCGGGTGTTTGACCACGTCGGCTTTTTTTTGGGCTTGCAGTGACTTGAGGAGGTTGCAACCACCGAGAACCGTGAGGAGCGAAGTGAGTGCTGGTCCGTGCAGCTGGGGACGGGGCTGGGCAGGCACGAAGCGAGGTGCACCGATACGAGAATGACCATGGTACAGTTGATTCCCAAGTCTACGACGACACAACACAGGCGGAAGGACACTTCAGTGTCACGCGATGCCGCCGTATCACGCGTTGCAGACAGCTACGAGCTTTATGTCACCCAACACGTGCAATCGGTGTTTCGCCCAGGTGCAAAGTGGAGGTGCCCCGGGGTACAGATTGACGCGGCCGGGTTCATTAGCGGCCGACCCGGTGGAGATTTCTATATAGCTGCGCTCGGTCCGCACAACGAGGTGTCACTCGCAGTCGGAACCGTCAAGGGCAGTGGGTTGTTGCCGACGCTGTGCAAAGCGTTGATTGCTGCTCTCATCCATATGCAAGCGCGTCGAGCGTCTCCACCAAGCGTCCTCGTTCAGAAGGTCAGTTCTCTTTTGTGCGAGTTCAACAAAAATGCGCCGCGCCTCCCGGTCGTCTGCTCCATGTTCACCGTATTGATCGACAGGAGGCGGGAAACGTTTGAGTACTGCAGAGCTGGCGACTGCCGGCCGTTTCTGCAGACAGAGGACAGTCAGTGGTTCGAGCTTCCTCCCACCTGCCGAGGCCTAGGATGCGCGGCAGAGACAGACACCGATGCCCATGCCTTGGTTATGGAGGCAAGCCAGATCGAGCGGCTCGCTGTCATTACTGCCGGTTGCTCAGGTAACGGGAAAGGAACGACTAATAATGTGGGTGCTGCTCTCCTATCGTCGATCCCTTGTGGATCGGCGAGCCGACAAGTACGCGCCATGTTAGCGAAGATCTGTCCGGAACGGTATCACGGCGCGTGTCCGGAGCGTGAAGTCTCGGTGGTCGTCGCAGATCTGCGCTACAGTGAAGACTCTGATGCGCCTGCGACAACCAGCCCGTGTTGAGGCGAGCGAACGCGTCAAGACATCATGGAAGTCTGAACCAGTTTGGCGGACAGGTGGTGTCAGCCTGTCCCCGCATGGTGAGGTATAATGCGATGAGAGTGTTGATGGTCTCAACGGCTACGCCGAACACCTTCTGGAGCTACAAGCACGTCCTGTCGTTCATCTCAAAGAAGTCGTGTTTTCCGCCGCTGGGTTTGTTGACCGTCGCGGCGATGCTCCCAAAGCGCTGGGACCTCAAGCTCGTCGATCTCAACGTTACATCGCTCACCGACGCACAACTCGCGTGGGCGGATTACGTGTTTGTCTCGGCCATGCTCGTGCAGGCCGATTCCGCGCGGGAAGTCATCGCCCGGTGCAGCGAGCTGGGCAAGACCGTCGTTGCCGGCGGCCCCCTGTTCACCACCGGCCACGCGGGATTCCCCGAGGTGAAGCACTTCGTCCTCGGCGAGGCAGAAGACATTATGCCCGAACTCGTGGCTGACATGGTCTCCGGAAAGCTCAGGAAGTACTACCGTTGTGAAGAACGGCCCGATATTTGGAAGACGCCGGTACCCCGGTGGGACTTGATCAACCTCAAGCACTACGTCCTGATGCCGCTTCAGTTTTCGCGCGGCTGCCCGTTTGATTGCGAGTTCTGCGACATCATCGTGATGAACGGCCGAGTACCGCGCCTGAAAAGCAACGAGCAGATGATCCGCGAACTGGAGAGCCTTGTGGACGCAGGCTGGACCGACCCGATATTCATTGTGGACGACAACTTCATTGGAAATAGGACAAAGGTAAAGGCGTTCCTTCGTGAACTCATCGTGTGGCAGCAGCAACGCAGCATCCGGCTGCAGTTCACGACTGAGGCCTCGTTGAACCTAGCGGACGATCCGGAACTGCTAGACCTGATGGTTCGTGCGGGCTTCAAGAAGGTCTTCGTCGGGATCGAAACGCCGCAGGAGGACAGCCTGCTCGAATGTGGAAAAGTCCAGAACGCCAAGCGCGACATGCTCAGCGCCGTCAAGGCGATCCAGAAGTCCGGTCTCGAGGTGATGGGTGGCTTCATCGTCGGATTCGACAGCGACAAGCCCAACATCTTCGAGCGACAGATCAGGTTTATCCAGGAGGCCGGCGTCGTGACGGCCATGGTCGGTCTGCTCCAGGCGCTGCCGGGGACGCGGCTCTTTTCGCGGCTCAGCCAGGAAGGTCGCATCCTTCACGACGCGAGCGGAAACAACGTCGACGCAAGCCTGAATTTCGTCCCCAAGCTCGATCGCGAAGTGTTGATCGAAGGCTACCGCGCGCTCGTGAAACGCCTATACACGCCGAAGATGTACTATCGGCGCATCCTGACGTTCCTGCGCGAGTATCGTCCGCAGGGGCGACGCTTCCACCTATCCTGGTGCGACGCGAAGGCGTTCTTCAAGTCGCTCTTGGTCATGGGTGTCCTGAGCCGCGGGCGACGGGAGTACTGGAAGTTCTTCACGCAGGCGTTGCTCTTCCACCGCCGCGCTTTCCCGGAGGCTATGACGCTCGCGATCATCGGATATCACTTTCGGCGCGTCGCGTCGGCGTTGTAGAGCGAACCGGGTTCACTCGGAAATGGGGGCCATGAAGGCAGCGGCTACGGCTTCTTCTTCTCGCGCACGAGGGGCGACTCGGCCAGGGTGAAGACCACGATCTCTTCTCCGGTGGTGGTGCTGATGTCGTGGTGGAGGCTCACTACGTTGACGCCCGTGACCTCCAAGACCATCGATTCCAAGACCGCCCGGGCTGCCTCGATCAGCTGGATCCGCACTTCTTTGAGCAGGGCCCTACCTCTTTCGCTCGAGAGAGACTGGACGAGGTGCTGCTCGGCCGCGGTCAGAACGCCCACGAGACGGATCACGACGAGATCGCCAATCAGGTGGGACTGGATATTCTTCGGCCCGCGGCCCATGAACTCCTGTTCAAAACGCCTGATGCCCTCGCCAATGGCAGCCTCGATCTCTCCCTGTGTTTTCATCGTGACCTCCAGCCTGCCCCGCGTAGCGGTCGGTTCTGGCACAGCTGAGATGTTCACTCGGCCACTAGCGCGACCCTCTGATCCCGTAACCTGCAGAACACGATATCGACCACCGGGCAATAAACCTACTCATTCTTGAGGAATCCGGCAACCATCGGCGCGCCGATGTAGTATACTATAGTAGTGAGCGAGGTCGCTGTGCGCTCTACGGCGGCTCCGGTCGAGGTTTTCGGATGACTTAATGAAGGGCAACCCGGCGCTGCCGGGGCGTCCGTTGAAGAGTAAGCCGACGTGGTTGAGCACCTTTGGGTGCTTGGCCGCGTCGGCTTTTTTTGTTCTTGGCGGCCGCGGTGGTGCGGACGAACGATCCTTTCGCAGAAAGGTGCAGAGACATGTTAAGAACCCGATGGCATCCTTTGGGCGTGGTGTGGCCGGAGATGAACCGTCTGCCGGCGGAAATGGAGCATAGGTTAGGCCGTTTTGTGATGAACGACCCGAGGCGGCTTGCCCACAGCGCCTATCCGCCGCTCAACCTCTGGGAGGACGACAACAACCTGTACGTCGAAGCGGAACTTCCCGAGCTTGAGGTGACCGACCTGGAGATCTTTGTCAAAGGCGACAACGAGCTGTCGATCAAAGGCGAGCGCAAGCAACCCGAACTGGGAGAGGGCAAGTGGCATCGTCGGGAGCGAGGCCATGGTGAGTTCTCGCGGGTGGGCGTGTTGCCTCACTACGTGGACAGCGACAAGGTCACGGCCAAATTCAGGCACGGTGTGTTGACCATCACGTTGCCGAAGCGAAAGGAGGCCCAGGCGCGGCGAATCGAGGCCAAAGCCACCTAATTCCGACACCGGCCGCGTCTCGCCCGCCTTCCACGTCGGCAGGTTGGGTCGAAAGTGGCCATGTCACGGGAGGTGGGCCTCGACACGAAATCGGCGGTCAATGCGAGCGCGAAACAACGTTTTGGAACGTATTTTCTTGACAAAGTGGAGGTGCAAACCATGACACCAACCTTAACGACGGAAGAAACCCACAGCGACGTTGCCCCCGTGGAACGTACACTCGGTGGGATTACTTTCAGTCCCCGGTTCGACATCTGGGAGAACGACGACGAGACGATTCTGTACGGCGATCTACCCGGTGTCATGCCGAGGGATTTGGATGTTAGCTTCGAAAAGCCCGTGCTGACGATTCACGGCAAAGTCAGTCCGCGCCACGATGACATCAAGTTCCTGCACGGCGAATACGGAATCGGCGATTTTCACCGTACGTTCACCATCGGCGAAGCGATCGACACGGAGAGGATCTCCGCCGAATTCAAGAACGGTGTCCTGACCGTGCATTTGCCGAAGGACGAGAAGGTGAAACCGCGTGAGATCGAGGTCAAATGCCGCTGATGCAAAGACCTCTGAGGAATCGTATCTGGTTCGAAATCGGAGCCGCTGGCGCCGAAGGCAAAGGACGCTGCGCTGAGCCCTCCTCGTGTCACCACAATGAAAGGTCTTCCAGTTGCTCCATTCTGATCATCCTGCTGCCTACGGGACGCACGTGATCACCAGCGCAGCGAGATCGTCTGCGCTCAAGAAGGAGGTCTGGTTATGACTCGATTCGCTTGGATGACTGATTGATCTAAAAGGAGAATCTTCATGGATCCTATCGTGTATGCAGTGATCTTCGCCGTTGTCGTTCCTTTAGTGGTCTTTTTCTCGGGCATCAGGCTTGTTCGTCCAACACACAAGGGACTCGTCGAGAGGCTCGGCAGGTACCGGCGCTTCGCGAATCCGGGTTTCAACTGGATCATCCCTGTCATTGACAGAATGATCAAGGTCAACACGACGGAGCAGATGGTTGATGCCCAGCCGCAAGAGATCATCACCAACGACAATCTCAACGCCAGGGTGGATGCCCAAGTCTACTTCAAAGTGAAGGACGACGAGGAAAGCGTCAAGAGTTCCCAGTACCACGTCAACAACTACCAGAGTCAGATTGTCAGCCTGGCTCGGACGACACTCCGCAATATCATCGGCACGTTAACCCTGAAATCCGCCAACAGCGAACGAGACAACATCAACGGTGCGCTTCTGACTACGTTGAGCAAGGAAACCATGAGCTGGGGAATGGCGATTGTCAGGACCGAACTGAAGGAAATCGACCCTCCCAAGGATGTCCAGGAGACGATGAACAAGGTTGTCAAAGCGGAGAACGAGAAGGTAGCCGCCTTGGATTTCGCCAACGCGGTCGAGAGACAGGCGGATGGGGAAAAGAGGGCGGAGATCAAGAAGGCCGAAGGCATCAGGCAGGCCAAGATTCTTGCGGCGGAGGGCGAGGCCCAGGCAATAAAGCTCGTGAATGAGGCGGCGAACACATACTTCATTGGAAACGCACAGCTTCTGAGGAAGCTGGAGGCCCTCGAGAGCTCATTGAGCCACAATGCCAAGATCGTCATTCCGTCAGGCTGTGAACTGGTCAATGTCATCGGAGAGATGGCCGGCGTTTTGCCGCTGGCGGGCGGAAACGGACGACGCCGAAGCGAAGACGGAAAACACGGGTCCGCGGAGTTGGCGCGGGCGGCCCAGCGGGTGGTCAAGCCTTCTGTTATGAGGGAGGAGGTCCGCTCGCAGCCTGCGCTGTAGATGCTGGTCGGCATTCATGCGGTCAGTAGAGGATGTACGGAGCCACCGGTGACGTTTGATTCGGCTCCGATCACAGTCTGAGTCGGATGACTTAATGAAGGGCAACCTGGCCGTGCCGGGGGGCTCGTTGAAGAGTAAGCCGGCGTGGTCAGACACCTTATGGTGTCCCACCGCGCCGGCTTTTTCTCGCTTGCAGTGGTAGTGGACGGCCGTAGCGGCCAGGGAGGAACGCCATGGACAAACCCAATTCAACAATGGCGCGCCAGATTGCCCAGGCGGCCAGTGTTTTCGAGCAGCAGAGGACGGGCAACACACCCAAGTCCGTGACCGTGGTGCTGAGCGACACCACGCTGGTGATCACGCTGCACGGGGCCTTGTCGGAGGCCGAGAAGGCCCTGGCGAGAAGTCCCGAGGGTGCCGCTCAGATACAAGACTTTCACCGACAGCTGTTCGCCAACGCCTCCGAGTCGTTGCGACAGGAGATCAAGAGGATTACTGGCGTGGAGGTGCGTGAGGCTACCGCGGAAGTCGAGCCGGCTACCGGCACCGTGGTAGGCGTGTTCACAAGCGGCACGACGGTACAGGTATACCAGCTCGCGCATGGCGTACCCACGGACACCTGGAACGGGAGTGAACGAGGCGACCAATCATGAGATCGGGGGTTCTACCACGTTCCTTTTGTCGAGGAAGAACCGTAAATCCGTGGTTGCCGGATGTTCCAACTGCGTCGGGCGCCTTCTGCGGATCATGGTGCTCGTGTTTTATGACGGGACCGCAAGTCCGGGCTTTGAAGCCGGTGACGGTTTCCCTGTCCATCGTTGGGAGGTGTGCGAACGGATTCGCGCCGGTGTCGGGCTGGAAGCAGGTTGACTGACAAGGAGAACACCGATGGGTAAGACGAACGTCGAACGACGAAACCACGCGTGGTTTGCCCTGGCAGACGCAGAGCATTGTCGGCTCTTGTGCTGCCGCTTGACTGAACAAGGCACGCCACACGTTGACGAGTATGAAGCGATCGAGAACAAGTTTCCAGAACGTGAACACCTGCGGCCGCAGACCGGGGACGGCATGACCCATGATGTCGAGGAGAAGGAGCGACGTTTCACGGGGAAGATCGTGGAAAGGTTGCAGGAGAACGCCAAGAAGCACGAGATCGATTGCCTGGTCATCTTCGCGCCCGCTCGCATGCTCGGCGAACTCCGGAAGGCTTCCTCCCGACTGCTACCGGGACACCTTAAGGAACTCGAAGGCAATCTGATGCGCCTCGATGCCGGCCAGTTGGCAGAACATCCGATGGTCCGCGACCTGGTGCGGACCACGCAAGAGCCATGATGTTCGGAGCCGTAATCATGAGCACGCTCTGCGGGGCGAACCGGTGGCCGTATGCAATCCGCATTGTGAGGACGTTGAGGGCTTGAACAGACACGGAGACCAGCTCATGCAACAACGAAAATCTGGAATTGGAGCGGAGCTGCGACATCACATGGAGTGCCTTTGATGAACGAGTTGACCACGGGTCCGGAACCGGCCGGCGTTGCACGTTCTGCCGGAAACAACGGCAAAGGTGACCGCAACCGCATCGCTTTCGTCGGCAACTACGTGCCGCGGTGCTGCGGTATCGCCACCTTCACAACTGATCTATGTGCCGCGTTGAGCGGCAATGGGACCGAGTGTCTGGCGGTCGCGATGAATGATCGCCTGGAGCGCTACGACTATCCATCCCCGGTGCGCTTCACCATCGAACAGAATGACTTGGCATGCTATCGCCGTGCCGCCCAGTTTCTCAACAATCGCGCCGATGCCATCAGCCTTCAACATGAGTACGGCATCTATGGAGGTCCGGCCGGCAGTCACATCCTGACGGTCCTGGCCGAGCTGCGCGCCCGCGTCGTGACCACGCTGCACACGGTGCTGCGCGAGCCGACGACCGAACAGCGAGAGGTGCTCGAACGAGTGGGTGGCCTCTCCGACCGCGTGGTTGTGATGAGTCGCCGAGGCGCGGAGTTCCTCCACGAAATCTACCGTATCCCCACAGAGAAGATCGACTTCATCCCCCACGGTGTGCCCGACTTCGCCTTCGTCGATCCAAGCTTCCATAAGGAGCAATTCGGGGTGCCGGGCAAATCGGTGCTGATGACCTTCGGCCTGCTCGGCCCAGGCAAAGGCCTGGAGAGCGTCATTCGCGCGTTGCCGGCGATCATCGCTCGCTTTCCGAACGTGGTGTACCTCGTCGTAGGTGCTACGCACCCCCACGTGTTGAGTCAGCAGGGTGATATCTACCGTATGAGCCTGCATCGGCTGGCCCGGGAACTCGGCGTCGAGCAGCACGTAGTCTTCCACAATCGTTTCGTCGATCACCAGGAACTGACGGAATTTATGGGTGCCGCCGACATCTACATCTCGCCCTACGAGCACGAAGCCCAGATTACGTCGGGGACCCTCGCGTGGGCGGTCGGTGCTGGCAAGGCCGTAGTCTCTACCCCTTACTGGTATGCCCAGGAACTGCTGTCGGACAAGCGTGGCGTGCTCGTGCCGTTCAAAGACCCGGCAGCAACCGCCGAGGCAGTGAATCGTCTATTGGAAGACGACGAGGAACGAAACGCGATGCGAAAACGGGCGTACCTGTTCGGGCGCGAGATGACTTGGCCCAATGTCGCCCGTGCGTACTTGGACTCCTTTGCGCGTGCCCGTGAGCAGAGTGCGCACCACCTCCACGTACTCCGCGCCTTTGCCCCGCAGCCGCTCATGGGGGACGTGCTGCCCGAAATACGGTTGCAGCACCTAAAACGCCTCACGGATGGCACTGGGGTACTCCAGCATGCGCGTTTCTCGGTCCCCAGTTATCGAGAGGGGCATACCACCGACGACAATGCCCGGGCGCTGCTCCTGATGGCCCTCCTGGAGCAACTGGGCGAGCTGCCGTCCGACGAGATCGAAGATCTGACCACGCGCTATCTGGCCTTCCTCGACTATGCTTTTGCCGCTGACACCGGACGCTTTCGGAACTTTCTGGCATACGGGCCACGGCGCTCGCCCGAAGGAGTCGGCTCGGAAGACTGTCACGGGCGCGCCCTGCGGGGACTGGGGGCGTTGGTGCGGCGTACCAACCGACCTGGGTTGCGAGGCGCAGCCGTCAACCTGTTTAGCGCGGCGCTGCCCGCCGCGCTAGAGCTAGAGTCGCCGCGTGCCTTGGCTTTCACTCTGCTCGGGATACACGATTACCTGCGTTGGCTCTCGGGCGACCGCGCCGCGGAGGAAGCTGGCCAACGGCTCACCAGCCGACTCGTAACCCTTTACCACGAAACAAGTCAGAAGGGTTGGACCTGGTTTGAAGACTCTCTGACCTATGCCAACGCGTGTCTGCCCGAGGCGCTGCTAGTCGCAGGCGAATCCCTGGGCGAGAGCCAAAGCACAGAAATCGGCTTGGCAACGCTCGACTGGCTGATGAGCGTGCAGCGTGCAGTGGGAGGACACTTCGTGCCCGTTGGCTCAAATGGATTCTACAAGCGCGGAGGCACACGCGCCTGCTTCGATCAGCAGCCCATCGAGGCCTGCGTCTCGGTTTCTGCCTGTCTGACAGCCCAGCGAATCACCGGCGACTTGCATTGGCGGCGGGAGGCGGAGCGAGCTTTCGAATGGTTCCTGGGCCGAAACGATCTGGGGTTGCCGCTATGCGACCTCCGAACAGGCGCGTGCTATGACGGCCTGTGTCCAGATCAGGTAAACGCCAATCAGGGTTCCGAGTCGACACTGGCGTATCTCGTGGCCTTGGCGGAAATGCGGCTCGCCGACCAAGCGAGCGTTCTGCCCTGCGATGCAGAGTCGGCTGCCAGTGCGTCACCCTCAGACCTGGAAGCACATCGTGTCAGACAATCGTTACGAAATACTGTTTCATCGCCAGTCGTAGAACCCGACCGTGACGCCGATGCTGGTGTCATATGTGATCAGCTCGCCGTTCAATCCCGGCGTGACGCGTCTGACGATTCTAGAGAAGAGAACAGAGTCATATGTCAAAGCCAAGAAGTCCCAGCACCCAGCGCGATTGCGCGTTCAGGAAGAACGAGCGTGAGCAAGTGAAACGCGACAAGGCCGCGCTTAAACGCCAGCGCCGTGAGAGCAACAAGTGTGCCACGAAGCCACTGACACCCGATGCTGTCCGGGGCACAGAGGCGGACGTCCAACGGTCCGATGACCGGGATGCATGCCTTTTGCTACCGGAGGACAGCGAATCGGAGGCTGACGCGCATGTTGGAACCGAGCGTTGTAGTGGATAACGAATCATCGAAGGCGCGATCACGAAGCTATCACGTGGCATGCGCGTGGGCTTTTGCAGATGGCTGTTACGGCCATAGAACACACAAGCGCCCGCAACGGGCGGGTGAGTGCTGTTCGGCGGACGGATGAGCGAGTGACGTACGCGAGTGGCGTTGGAGAAATACTCATCGCTCATCCCGACACGATTCGGATTAGGCAATAGGAGCAAGAAAATGAAGTTCATCGACGTTTTGGCTGTGGTTGTCGTTCTCGTTGGCGCACTGAACTGGGGACTTGTCGGTCTGTTCCAATTCGATCTTGTGGCGGCACTGCTGGGCGACGCGACGCTGCTGAGTCGATTGGTCTACGTCGTCGTGGGCGTCGCCGGTCTGTTTCTGGCCCTCCAATGGAGGGCCATTCACGATCGCTGGGTGGGCCACGGGAGAGTGACGGCCGATCTAGCGGATTTGCGTTCTGCCGCTGCCGGTGAGCGGTCGGAGGAAACGGGAGATCGACCGGTAGTCGGTGCCCCGGAATCAGGGTAGTCAGCAACCCACGGGGTAGCACCCGTGAAAAGGACGACAGGAGACTAGCATGGACGCGACACCAATAAACACCGTGTCAGGAATCGGTAGCGGCGAAGCCTCGGGCCGCGTCGGTCTCAACACGGAGAAGGCGATCACTGCAAAGCCTCCGACGGGCTCGCCCGTCCAAGATACAGTGGAGCTATCCCCGGTAGGAATAGCGCTTTCGCAGGCTGAGGTTCAATCTCGCCCGACGGCCGCGCGGATAAGTGAGATCCGCGCCGAGATCAGAGCCGGGACGTTTCTGACGCCAGAACGCATGGACGGGATCGTCGAGAGGTTGCTCGAGATTCTCGGTTGAGCGAGCAGAATCGAGAGTCAGGCCGCGGCGCGATGGATGTGTTATCTCGCAGCCCGGCAGGCCGAATTCATGGAAGCCAAGGACGCGGAGTTCCACCCGGGCTCACGTGTCCCGCGGCATTGCATAAGGATCTGAAGATGGAGCATACGTCGAGTCCTGTCGAGTTGGTCTTACGGCACTACGCAACCCGTTATCGAGGATGGATTATATTCGGCCTGGTTTTCTTTCTGGCAGTATGGGGCGGGGTCAGTGTGTTCTACTCGGTGGAGGCGGACAGCGAAGGAGTGGTTCTTCGCTTCGGAAAGTACTCCAAGACGACGCTTCCGGGGCTGCACACGAAGTGGCCCTGGCCGATCGATGCGGTGATGGTCGTGCCGGTACAGCAGATTCAGACGCTGGAGTTTGGGTTCGGGACAATTGATCCGGGCCAGGTCACCCGGTACGCCCTGCAAACGCCGGAACACGAAACGATCGCCCGCATGCTAACCGGCGATCTGAACTTGGCCCACGTGGAATGGATCGTCCAGTACCGCATCAAGGATGCACAACACTACTTGTTCAGGATCGGAGGAGACCACAGCAACAAGGTCGCGGTGGAGAACACGATCCGGAACGCCGCCGAAGCAGTCCTGCGAAAACTGGTCGGCGACCGGAGTGTCGACGAAGTCATCACGAGGGGGCGCGAGGAGATCGCCAGCGAAGCCAAACGGGAGATTCAGGAGATGATTGACAACTTCGAAGCCGGCGTTGAGGTCGTCACCGTCAAGCTCCAGTCAGCTACGCCGCCCGAGGCAGTCAAAGATGCGTTCGATGCGGTCAACCGCGCCCGGCAGAACAAGGAGCGGGTGGTCAACGAGGCCCGCGGGGAACGCAACCGCGTCATTCCTGCCGCCCGGGGACAACGTGATCGTGTGATCTCGGAAGCGGAGGGATACCGGGAGCGCGTGGTACCTGAAATGACCGGGCGTGCAAACGCGTTTCTCGCCCAGTTGGCGGAGTACGAGAAGGCGCCGGAGGTCACTCGCACGCGCCTCTACCTGGAAGCGATGGAGGAGACGCTGGCCCAGGTAGACGGCATCACCGTGATCGACGAGTCGGTTCGCGGGGTACTTCCGATGTTGAATCTAAGTCCCGCCGACCCACCGGCCAAAGGCCAGGAAGGGGGTGGACGATGAAGACCATCGTCGCTCTGGTGATCGTGATCCTGGCTGCAGTTGTTGTCATTCCAGCATCGACGTACACGGTGCCAGAAGGATGGCAGGCGGTAATCACGCAGTTTGGAGATCCGGTTCGGGTCCGAACCGAGGCCGGGCTCTACTTCAAGCCGCCATTCATTCAGGAGATCCACCGTCTGGAGAAGCGTCTGCTGCCGTGGGATGGCGATCCCGAGAACATGCAGACGCTCGACAAGAAGAGGATCTTCATTGACGTGTGGGCCCGATGGCGGATTGTGGACCCCATGAAGTTCTTCCAGGCCGTCCGCACGGAAAACCGCGGCTACAAGATCCTTGACGACCTTGTCGACTCGGCCGTCCGTGACGTGGTCGCGCGAAACAACCTGATCGAGGTGGTACGCAGCAGCAACCGGGAGCTCCTCTATGAGAGCGACGAACTGGCGCGCGATGCCGCATCCAGCCAAGATCGTATCACCGTGGGGCGGGCCAAGATGGAAGCCGAGATACTCACCGTTGCCAGCGTCGGCCTCAAAGAACAATACGGCATGGAACTAAGTGTCGTTCACATCAAGCGGGTCAACTACATCGAGTCGGTACGCACGACCGTGTACGACCGGATGAAGTCCGAGCGCATAAGGATCGCCAAGCTCTTCGAATCCGAGGCCGAGGAGGAGAAGAACCGCATTCTAGGACTGACCACCAAGGAGCTCGACGGAATCAAAGGCGAACAAGAGCAGCGGGCGGCCGAGATCCGCGGGAGGGCGAAGGCGGAGGTGATTCGGATTGCGGCCGAGGCTTATGCGGAGTCGCCCGAGTTCTACGGGTTCCTCCGGCATCTGGAGACCTACAAGAAAACGTTGGGCACCGGCACCCGCCTCGTGCTCTCCACGGACAATGAGTTGCTCCGGCATCTTCGGGGTCCGACGGTGGGCGGCAATGAAGCGACCCTTGCGCAGCCAAAAGAGACTCCCTGATGAAGCAACAGGCGCGAGCGCCCGGTGCTTAAGGGTGCTCGGACGTAGAGAAAGAAGGAAGGGGAGCGGGATCAGGACTGCTTCTTCCAGCGACAAAGGCGGATCTGGAGGAAGGCATTCTGGACAGACCGGTATCCCGAGCGGTGGCGAGTTTTACGCTCGATCACGACTTTGCCGCTCTTCCAACGGAGACCGCCCGCGGCCCTACGCCGCGAGTCGAAAGACGATTACGATGCTGATCAAAGTGGCCGACATTCCACCGGATGAGGCGTACCGCCTGTTCTGCACCGACCCCCGCCTTCACATTCAGCTTCGCAGCCTGTACAGCCGGATCAGAAACACGGATTCGCGCCCACGGCTGAGGTTGCGCAGAGTCACGAGCAGGGAGGATTAGGATATGGAGCTTCTTACTCGCACAGCTAGCAAAGAACTGCTGAGATCGGGTGAGTTGCTGTGCCTGCGAGAACGTCAGCATAGGGCCATGATCGGATGGCGCTGTCAGCGTGTACAAAACGAAAGAGAACCTGATGCAACATTCTGAGCCGACAGCATCTAACGCAACTGAAACACAGGAGATCGTTCGGCAGGCGGAGGTCGAGCTTGCGATCCTTCTGGGCATCGAAGAGTCACTCCGGATCGCGCTTCAGTGGATGACGCGGGGGCGCGGAAACAGCCACAAGCTCTCCACGTTGCGTTTCCACACGTGGTCCTTTGAACGCCACCTGACCCGCATACAGGTTCTTGCAGACCACGGTGGTTACATGCACTTGATCACTGACGCCCATCCACATTTGGCCGGCGAAGTAGAGGCGTTAAGGAACGAACGCGAAGAGCTACATTCCGATCTAGGAAGAATCATAATACGGCTGGATCATGTATCCACGGACGATGCCGCTGGATTCGGGAAGACCTGTGCGGATCTTGAGCGCTTTCTTGACGACCTGAGAACGCATGGCCAGAAAGAAAGGGAGTTGCTCCAGCGCTCCTTCACCCAAGAAGAAGGAGGAGAGGGTTGAAAGGGACAATCGTTCGGACCTTCGTCAAGGATGACGCTCCGGCCCCAAGGCAAGTCCCTTCTACGCATCCGCGCTTGGGAACTCATCGGAACGCAGCATGAACACCAAACAACGTAATACCACTTTTCAACGCTGGGGTGGAGTGATCCGCCGTGAGACTCGGGATCTTCCTTCACTGCAAGAGGTTGGCAGACGTGCCCTGGCCGACCCCGACGTGCGCGGCGCTTCGACACTGGAGGGTATGATCGAGACTGAGCTCCAGAACCGCCGGGCTCAACTCGAGCAGTACTTGAAAGACAAAGAGCCCCCAGCTGCTCAAGCGGAACCCCGAATAACTTCGCGATCGGAACCACCGAAGCCGGTTCCCACAACAACGCCGGAGCAGGATGTAGAGAATTTCAACCGGCTGGTTCGGACTCTCTCCACGTCATTGGAACGTGGCGACGAAAAGGAAACCCGGGCCATCTTCGCAAAGATGCAAGCCCTTCAAGAGCGAAGGCCGGAAGTGATTCCAGCCCCCGTCATCGAGGACTATGCACAACGGGTTGAGAAGCTGCGGGTCCACATCAAGCAGCTTACGGACGAGATCGTGGCGCTGGCAGAGCGAGCTGTTTTGGCGTCCCGCAATGGGAAGGAGCAGGACTTGGCGCGATCGATGCGCCGACTCACGGCGATCCACGCGGCCCACCCACGGTTACTCGATGAGGCCGGATTGGAAGATGTTCGTCGCGACGTTGCCGATGCTGCCGATGAGCGCTGTGAACACAACCTCACAACGAAGAAGCTCCTTGAGCGTGAACGGGCCATTACCGCCGAGATCAAGGTGCTCGCTGCCGCCGTTCACGTGTTTCATCGAGTGGCATCCGAGGTTTCGGATACAGCCGAGGAGTTTCGCGAAGCGGAAGCGACATACCTTCGGACGATCCAGAAGGTTCGTACCTACGACGTGGGATGGTTCTCGGGGGTCGTTCTCGAGCTAGCCGACCTGCTGGCAGAATGGTCCGTTCCACCTCTGGGAGCGGAAGGCCAGATCGACCGCTTCTTGGATAGCATAGACGCGGGCCTGGATCGTATTCGCGCGGAGATGCGCGAGATTGACAGTGAACAAGATTCGGACGAGGGTAACGGGAACGAGCCCGCCGCGCAATGATGGTCTTCAGTCAAGGCCTCCTGGTTGCAGATTGGAACGGTGGGTATGTGATTGACCCGGTCGCCTGGAACAACACGTACGTAAACACCACAGAAGGAGCCTGAAGAGACTGCTTGAAAACAGGGTGCTTCCCAATCGCTGGTTGAAGTGGATATCCCAGGCTTGGAGTGTTTGAAGGAAACCCGCACGATGGTCACAACGGATAGCTCTCGGCAACCACAGCCACCCGACCCCGGGCGCAGTTTGCAGCCTCGCCGCCTATGGCCGGCGATGCGCGCTCTAATGCGTACTCGTGTTTTTGCGGGCTTGGCCACCGTTATACCACTGTGGGTAACGTGGGTTGTGGTGAAGTTCGTATTCAATACGATGCGGTCGGCCACACAGCCGATCATCGAGTACAGCATCCAATGGGTTGCCCGGTCGACGGGGAGTCAGCCGGAAGACATACCCGCCTATCTGGATTGGGCCGTGCCGGTAGTCGCAGTTCTGCTGACGCTGTTTTCGTTGTACCTGCTGGGTCTGGTGACCGCCAACGTGCTGGGGCGGCGCGTTGTTCTGCTTCTCGAACGTCTGTTTGAAGGTCTGCCCCTGGTGAAGACGATCTATGGATCAACGAAACGTATCATTGTTGCGTTGGCTGGGGGAAGTGGCTCGATGCAGTTCCAGAAGGTCGTGCTCGTTGAGTTCCCTCGGCCGGGAATGAAATGCATCGGGTTTCTCACGTCGGTGGCCGAGGACACGGACACGGGAAGAAAGATGGCCACCGTGTTTATCTCCACCACACCCAATCCCACGACTGGGTACATGCAGATCCTTCCACTTCAGGAAGTATCGGAGACCGGCTGGACGGTGGAAGACGCGGTCAAGGTGTTAATGTCGGGCGGCATTCTCTGCCCACCAAAGATACCGTTCGACCGTGTCCACCCGGTCAGTTGGAGCCAGACTATGGCCCTGGACGCTGGCGCTCCTGGACCTGCGTCGCAGTACGGCTGAGCAATACGCGGGTGAACATGGACGGAACGCGATACGTGAACGGTCATCCACTCCAATTCCTCATCGGTGCAAAATGGCTGGGGTCTCTCGTCGACGCCGGTCACAGAATGTCGCTTTGCAGTTCTTCCAGACTATTCCAGGAGATGAAGATACCTGCTGGCGAGGCCCAGTACCATGAAAAACCCGCACATGTCGGTCAGAGTGGTGAGGATCGCTCCCGAGGCGATCGCCGGGTCCTGCCGGAAGCGGCGTAGTATCAGCGGAATCAGACCGCCGATCATCACGGCCACAAGTGTGTTGATCCACAGGGCCACCCCCACAATGGCGCCCAGCCATCCGTTTCCTTTCCAGCCCCAGGCCACGAGTCCGATGATCAGTCCGAGAGCCAGCCCGTTGAATAAGCCAACGGAAAGCTCCTTACCCACCACCCAGAGGAAGTCCCGCGGCCGGATCCGGTCGAGCGACAGCTCCCGGATGCTGACGGCGACCGACTGGTTGCCCGAACAACCGCTCATGTCGGAGATTATCGGCAGAAAGACGGCCAGCGCGATGACGGCCTGCAGAGTCTCTTGATACAGTGCGATCACGCTCGCCGCGACGACGTTCAGCAGGATGTTGATGCTCAGCCATGACAGTCTGCGCCCGGATCGTCGGCGCAGCGGCATGACGCGGAACTCGTCGCCACCGGCGATGCCGGTGAACCGAAGCATCTCTTCGTCGGCCTGCTTTTCAGCGACCCGCAGGGCATCGTCTTGCGTGATCACACCAAGCAGTCTCCCATCCTCGCCGATCACCGGAACCGCCAGGTAATGGTAGCGTCGGAACACTTTGACCAAGTCTTCAGCGGGCATGTCGGCCGGAACCGAGACTGGGTCTGAGAACTTGATGCGGTCGACGACCGTATCGGCCTCGCACAGCAGCAAGGACCGCAGGGTCACTACTCCGTCAAGGCGCCCGTCATCGTCAACAATGTACAAGTATGAAGCGGGATAGTCGGCGTATTCCACCGCCCGCGAGCGCAGCTGGCGAACGGCGTCCCCCGCGGCCATGCCCCGCGGGACGGCAATGAACTCAGCCTGCATCAATCCACCGGCCGTGTCCTCGTCATACGACAGCAGTGTGCGCGCGATGGCGGCGTCTGCCTGATCGACATGCTCGAGGATCGCTGCGGCATGGTCAGCCGCTACGTCCTGGAGAAGGTCCACCTCCTCGTCCGTCTGCATCTCCTGGACAATCGGTGCGGCGGCGTCCGGCTCCATGCCCATGACAGCCGCGGCCGCCATGTCGTCCGGAAGTTCCTCCAGGATATCGGCGGCCTGCTCCGGAGGCAGAGCGAGCAGCGTGTCAACGCGCGAATCCCGAGGAAGTTCGCGGAGCAGGACCGCCGCCTCACCGGGGTGGATGCAGCCCAGCTCTTCAGCCACGCGCTCGTTTTGACCGTCGGCCAGTAACCGGGCTAGCTGTTCAGTACGTTCCGTCGTTCGTTCCATGGTAAAGGACTCAGCTCTTCATCAGTTTCAACATAGCCGACGCGTCTATTGTCTCGGAGGCACCGTAGAACCGGCAACCTTAGACCCGCGATCTGCTTCTGCGCTCAGCGAGCACGGTATACCGCGAGACCGATGGTAACAAGAGCCTGTGAGTGAGGCTCGCGTGCACCGGGAGCCGTGTGCCGGCGGCCAAGCGAAGCACGAAGTGGCTGGGTTGGACTGATTCGGGCAAGCAGGCGGTCCGCCAGCAACACCGGAGTCAAGTCGACAGACTCTCCTCAGAACTCACTGAGCCGCCCGGCGTTTGCCATGCAAGTACCATCCACCCAATCAGCCCGGCGATCACAGACGCGGCGAGGACTCCCATCTTCGCTTGATGCATGTACACCGGGCTCTCGAATGCCAGATGGGCGATAAAGAGTGACATGGTGAAACCGATACCCCCTAGACAACCTGCGCCTAACAGGTGCCGCCACGTGACCCCACTCGGCAAGCTGGCCAAGCCAACCAATCTGTACGCGCTGTCGGAGAGGCGATGATCGGAGCATGACCGGCGCCCGGGCGAGATGTGTGCCCAGTCAGTGTGCTGCATATGCTGCCCAAAACCGGCTGCACGGTCCAGATGAACGAATCTTGTTGTAACGCAAACATCTGCCAACACTTGTGAGCTAAGTCGTCGACACTTCAGGACTGACGAAGCCGGACGACAGGGGCATCCGCCGATCAAGTCACAGTGGCCACACGACCAGAATCAGCGGAACCCCGACGGCCACGATGATCGCCTCCAGCGGCAGGCCCAGCCGCCAGTAATCGCCGAACTGATACCCGCCCGGTCCCATCACGAGTGTGTTCGATTGATGGCCGATCGGCGTGAGAAACGCGCACGAGCCGCCCAGCGCCACGGCCATCAGGAACGGATCGCTCGAGACCTGAAACCCGTGCGCGATCTTGACGGCGATTGGGGCCATCAGCACCACAGCCGCGGCGTTGTTCACGACGTCGGACAGGAACATGGTGCAGATCAGGGTCAGCGTCAGGATCAGCACGGGGGAGCCGTCCGCAGACAGGCGGAGGAGTCCATCCGCCACGGCCGTGGCCGCCCCACTGGTTTCCAGCGATTCTCCCACGGGCAGCATGGCTCCGATCAGGACGATGATGGGCCAGTCTACTTGTTCGTAGAGGTCCTTGACGGACACCAGCCCGACGAGAACGAGGACAAGCGCCGCCGATCCGAGGGCAATCTGCACGGGCAGCCAACCAACGGCGGTTACCAGCAGCGCGGCCGCGAAAATCCCCACCGCCAGCAAAATCCGTTTGGGCTGCCCGATGCGCAGGTCGCGCTGCGCCAGCGGAAGCCATCCGAGCGAATCGAGGGCCTCCTGCAAGCTCTCATCGTGAACCTGGATCAGCACGACGTCGCCGGCGCGTGGCTTCAGATCACTGAGGCGTTTGCGAATGGACGAACCCTGACGCGCCACCGCCAGCACGTTGAGCCCGTAGCGCCGTCCGAGCCCCAGGCTGCGGATGGTCCGGCCTACAGCGCGCGAGTTCGGCGTGACCACGGCCTCGAGGATGCTGACCTCCTTCGAGCGAAGGTCCTTGTCGCTGTATTCGTAGCTTCCGACGACTTCGAGTCCCGCGGCTTCGGAGAGGGATTGCAATCCGTCGGGATCGGCCTGGACGATCAGAATGTCATCCTGCCGGATCGTTTCCCATCGTGCGGGCGCGGGCATACGCCGCTTCCCGCGGACCAGAGCCGCGACCAAAACGTCTTCGTCGACGATCCTGTCGACGTCGGCGATGGCCTGGTTGATGACCTTTGAGTCCTCATTGACGCGAAGCTCGGCGATGTACTCCTCGATGTGGAACAGTTCCTCGCGGGATGCCTGACCCTTGCGGTGGGGAATCAGCCGCCAGCCGCCCAGGACGATGAACAGGATGCCCGCGGCAGCCACGCCTCCGCCCACCGGCGCGAAGTCAAACATACGGAACGGCTCGCCGCCGTTGTCACCGCGGAAGGTGGCGATGATAATGTTCGGCGGAGTGCCGATCAGCGTGATCAGTCCGCCCAGCAGCGATCCGAACGCCAGCGGCATCAGCAGCATCGACGGCGGCCGACCGGACGAACGTGCCATGTGAACGGCCACCGGCATCAGAATCGCCAGCGCCCCCACGTTGTTCATAAACGCCGAGCAGAAAGTCACCAGCAGGGTCAGCCCGGCGATCTGGAGCGTGGGGCGATCGCCCAGCACCGTCATGGCCGCGGCGATCCGGTCCACGGCACCGGAGTTCTGAAGTGCGCGACTGACGACGAGGACGGCAGCGACGGTGATGACGGCCGGGTGTCCGAATCCAAGAAACGCTTCGTCGGCGGGCACGACGCCAATAATGTCCGGAACCCGTTGATTTCACGGCGGATCCGGGCTCGCTGGCGTGAGCCGCGAGCTGAGGCGGTGCGCGGGCGGCGCAGGCCCCGTGGAGCGACGGGCGCAAGCTGCCTTACTCGGCGCATACCGATAGCCGCGCTGGTCGGGCTGCGGACCGGCGCGGAACGCTACTTCCTGTTTTTTTCGCGTTGCCGTTCGGCGGCGCGGCGGCGTTCACGACGCCGTCGCTCAGCAATCTCGAACGATCCTTGCCGCGGCATTAACCCGGAAACTACGGCTGAGACAATCACAAAGTCGTATTTCGATGGCCGCGAGCCAGTCTCGACCGCGATCAGCAGCAACGCCACCATCATCACGTAGACCTGCACGGTCATCCCGGATTCGTCTTCCGAGAAGAAATGCTGGAAACTCGCAGAACTCTTCAGCCATCGGAAGAACAGCTCTACTTGCCACCGGTGCTGGTAGATCAGCGCGATCATCCAGGCCGGGATGTCCAACAAGTCCGTAAGCAAACGCATCCGCTTCTGTTTACCTTCGCGGTCGGTGAACTCGACCACTACCTCACGTAAACGCGGTAAGTCGTGCGCCTCGGGATCAACGCCCAAGGTAACCTCGGTGTCGATCGCAACACCTGCGGCCACATCCTCATCGCTGAGCGGTTTGACCCTTACGGAATTGGTATGCACGTTCTTACGCAAACGCACGACGAAGGAACTCTTGACCTTAATGATTTCCTCGAGGAGGCCATACGATTGAAAACCGCGGTCCATGACGTACAGGCAATCGGGCTCAAGATGCGTTCCGAGCACCTTGGCTTCACGCATCTGTCCATCCGTGACCGTGCAACATTCGGGAACGCCCTTGAGGACATCGAAATCGACGTGCACGCGGATCTGGCCCTTACGGACCCCCTTCTTCTCGGATTGGTTGTACAACGCCCAGGCGATTCGCGGAGCCACCGCGAAGAAGGTGCCGTCGACGGCCAGGAGCTTCTGTGTCAGGCTATCCAGGCGGTTGTCATGTGGTTGGATGTCGGCACGCTCCACAAGCGAGTCGATCAACGGCAGCAGTAGGGCCGGGTCGAAGACCTTCTGGGCGTCGGAGACTGTGCTCTTGGGCATCCGAGGGATTCCATACCGCTTTCGAATCCGAGGATGTTCGAAGAGATCCTCGATGCTGCGCAGGCCTGTAACCGACGGGTTGAAGAAGGCCAACAGGTGAGCCACCACCAGTTGATCGTAGAACACGTCCCGGTTGGCGTGGGCCGGCTGGTCATGGAGGTGTTCGAGGTAGTCTTCGATCAATCGTGTGTAGCGGATTCCGATCAAATCGGGCGGCAACTTGGCCCGGCGCGCACGCCTTTTGCGCTTCTCCTCTGCTTTCTGGGCTTTCTTTCGCCTGCGCGTCATCGTGCCCAGAGTAGAGCACAAAGTGAGGCTGGGCGCAAGTTTGGTTTATGTTAGGTTGGCTGCACGCCTTCTGAGGGCCCGCGCCCACCGCCCCGAACTCCCCCGAGAATCCCGGACACTATTGGCACGACGCCCGCGATGCAGAGAGTCAGCAGCGCCCCCAGCGCCACCAGGTCGTATCGCCAGTAATTGCAGATGAACAGGACGAGCGTCACACCAGAACGCTCGTGACAATCAATTGGTCAGCCATGCGCGGAATTGTACAGAGTCAGCTGGGGTTCGGCCATTCCGCGCTTCGGCACACCGGCTGGCCATCGACGTTTCCTCCATCCGAATTTGAGGAGCAGGAAGTACGGACCGGCACCGCTACAGAACCAGCAAACGACCTCCGCGACCGATGCTTGTATAGCCGTGGAGACGCTCATCTAATACTGACGGGGCTGCGAGCGGACGAGTATGACCGACCCGGTAGCCCAACAAGAATGTAGGGGTACGTCCGGTGGCCGAATACGGCGGCTAAATACGCAACATCCTGCATAATGCAATACATTGCGAAGGTGATGAATGGCTCAGAGGCGCGCGATTCTCAACAAGAAGAAAGCCACGCAGAAGATCCGGAAGATCACCAACGCGATGGCCATAATCGCAAGTGGAAGACTGCAGAGGCTGCGCAAGCGTTTGCTAGCGGCCGAGCCTTACGTAAATAAGCTGCACGAGATGGTCGAGGCACTTGCCGAAAATGTACGTGACCTCGACCACCCCCTCCTTCGACAGGCCTCGGTTGAGGATTCCGCCGGTTGCGCCGCCTTTTTTGTGATTACCAGTACACGCGGACTGGCTGGAGCGTACAACAGCAACGTGCTTCGGATGGCATCGGATTCTATCCGCGAGTGGGAATCCGGCGGCCACTCCGTCGAATTGTACGTCAAAGGCAAGAAAGGCGCTTCGTACTTCGCCTTCCGCAAACGCCCGATGGCCCGACGATTTGACTCGCTCGGCGAAATGCCGACAAACGCGGACGTGGCTGAGGCCGCGACGTGGTTCATAGATCGCTTCAGCTCCGGCAAAACCGACATGCTCAAGGTGGCCTACACGAAGTTTATGAGTACCGGCGACTGTCGGCCAGCATTGATTACTTTGTTGCCCACGAGAGCCAAGCGCGAAACAGCAGCTAACGCTAGCCAAGCGTCGACGTTGACTGGGCAGTTCAAAAGCGCCGTCGGGTATGAATTCTCACCTGATCCAAGCGATCTGCTGGGCGAGTTGCTGCCACTCGCTGTACAAAGCGACCTGCGTCAGTGTCTTCTCAACGCAGCGACGAGCGAGAGCGCTGCACGGAGGGTCGCCATGACGCGTGCCACCGCCAGCGCTGACAGATTGAGCAGATCGTTATCGCTGCGGTACAACCGCGCACGCCAAGACCACATTACAACCGAGTTGATGGACATCATTGGTGCAACCGAGGCTTTCAGAAACCGCTGATTGGTGGGACGACAACACTTCGTTTGTCACGCCCGGGCGAGTCGCTTTTCGGCCCAAACGAGCCGTTTTGATGCGAGGAATCAGCGCATATTTCAGGAATCGGGGAGACTATCGTAGCGCCGATGTGGTATAATGGTAGTAGTAAGCGGGGTTGCCGTACATCTTGCCGCGGCCCCGGTTGAGGTTTTCGGATGACTTGATGAAGGGCAACCCGGCGGCGCCGGGTGGCTCGTTGAAGAGTAAGCCGACGTGGTTGCGCACCTTCGGGTGCTTGGCCGCGTCGGCTTTTTTATTGATTTTGCCTGACGTCAGGATCATTCGGTCCACAAGGACGAACCTGATGCATGAAATCGATTCGGCCATGGCAAAGCAGATCGGTCGGGTGGCTGCGACTTTTGAGCGGCAGACGACCGGCCGGGTCCCGGACCTGCAACGCAGAAAAGCTGAACGGTACGCCGGTGTACAGGCCCAGAGCGCGACACTTGAACGATCATCCGCTCCAGTTCTTCATCGGCGCAAAATGGCTGGGGTTTCTCGTCGACACCGGCCTCCGGGTTATGAGAGTGACGATGGCGAAAATCGTAACCTACTGCCACACCCGGACTTATGCGTATGCTCTTGTATGTTCGAAGGTAGGCCAGCACAACACGAGTGCGCCTCAACATCTGGGTGATCTTACCGCGTGCCCGAGCATCGACACGTCGACGCGACGAATTGCCCGGGACCACACCTCGCCGGTGATACGGCGGGCCCCCGACATTTTGGGCCGCTGCCCGTGGACCCGCGAGATGTTGACCCACCAGGGAACATATAAATGATGTCGGCTTGACGTGTGACGAACTGGAAATGTCGAATGAGCTGGTTCCATACCATCCTCAGGTTTCTCTTCCTGGTGCCTGGCTGGCATCAGGTGAGGTTATTGCTCAATCGCCTGACCAGCGGTCCACCACGAGGTCAAACGCGATCGGTGGTCGAGAAGTCACACATTGGACAAAGTTGCCGATGCTGGGAGATAAGGCCCGCGAGCACGGCTTCGAATTGCCGAACCCGCTGGGTGTCGCGGGCAGCTTCTACCTGGAGCGGCAGGACTTCGAAATTGCGGATCCTGATTCTCTACCTCGCTCCGGTGGTTAACTCCTTTAATGTCAGTGGTTTGGCAGCTACGGCCGCGATAACAAGGCGATCGAAGAGTTTTGCTTCCATCCAGCGACGGTTGGCCCGATAGGTGAACGCGGCCAGGTAACGGTCGAGGTGTTTGGGCGAAACGCTGTGATATGTGCCCACAATCATCCGCTTCAGGTTGCCGATGAAGGTGTGAACCCAGGGGAAAATTTGAACCGCATTCTTCCCACCGCCCGTCACGATTGCCTCGTGCTCGTACCCGGCCTTGGCCACTGAAACGTAACTTCCCCATCCGTCCGTCCGGAGACATGAGCCCTTTGCTATGTGCTTCGTCGTGAAGCCCTTCAGGCTCCGAGCGTCGACGCTTTTCAGTCCCTGAATGGCGATTCGCTTAGGCCGGTCGTTCTCATCAAGCTCGACGGCCACTCCCACTGTGTTGCCGGCGGTCAGGAAGCGCGTGATTCCGGCGGTTTAGGCGGGTTTGGGTGTGGCGTGGGTTGGTCCGGCAGGTCGAGGCCGAGGGATCGGCAGAGGTCGCCGATGGAGATGGCTTCGCCGCCGCGCTCACGTTTTTCGGATCGTGGCAGTGGCAGCAGTTGCCAGATGCCGTCGGGGTGGCCTTGTCGCCATGGCCGGTGGGCGACCAGCCGCCACTCGAGCATTCGTGCCAGCGCCTGGTCGACATCGTGTCGACTGATACCGAGTTTGGCGGCCATGCGCTCCCGGCTGAAGAAGGACGCTCCGTGGCGATCCGAGGCCAGGGCCAGTAAGACCATCACGGAGGTCCCCTCGGGCCCGAGGCGGGCCAGCCAATCGTCGTGGAGCAGGCGGTCCTCCAGCCAGCCGAACCGGCCGGTGGGCTGACGGACAAGATCAGGTACGGGTGGGATGAGGTTCGGCTTCTTGCTCATGGACTATTGCACTCCGGCGGCACGCTCACACGGCCCCGTATGCGTGATGCGAGCGTCGCAAGCTTCATATTCCGTCGCACACTTCACGTCATCCCTGCTTCGGCGTACGCGTGGGTTGCGTCCTTCCCTTCTTGCTTTTGGTCGCTCGCTTGCGCGCTTTCTCGGCAGCGTGCTGCTTGGCCTCCTTGGCGCGATACGAGTCGCCCTCGATCTTGACGATCTCGGCGTGATGCAGCAGGCGGTCGACCAGCGCTGTCACCGAGCTGGCGTTGGGGAAGACCTCGTTCCACTCGGCAAACGGCTTGTTGGTGGTCAGGATGATCGGCCGCTGCTCATGACGACGGCTGACGACCTCGAACAGCAGATCCGCCGCCCGGCGGTCATAAGAGAGATATCCGACCTCATCGATCAGCAGGACTATAGGATTGACGTAGCGCCGCAGCGTACGCGCCAACGCAGTGGACGTATCCTGCGCAGCCAAGTCGTTGAGCATCGCGCTGGCTGTCGCACACAAGACGGTGTGACCTCGTAACAACGCCTGGTGGACGATGTTCTGAGCGATCGTCGACTTGCCCACGCCGTTGGGACCGGCCAGGATGATGTTGGTCGCCTCACCGACGAAGCCCAGTTGCATCAGTTCCTCGATCAGTGGCCGATCGATGGTCTTCGGCCAGGACCAGTCGAAGTCGGCGATCGGCTTGAACCGGCCGACCTTCGACGTACGGATGCGTCGCTCCAAGCTCCGCCGACTACGTTCCGCCTCCTCGCACTCGATCAGCGTGAGCACCCAGGGCTGATCGCCCAGTTCCTGCCAGCGGGCCAGCAGGCCGTACAGCCCGAGGCGCCGGGCGCGGTCCATGAGTGGATCAGGTGACGGACTACTCGTCGCGGTTGCTTTGCTCGTCATGGTCATATTCCTCCTGGCGGTCGTCGTTATCTGTGCCTTGAGCACGCTGTTCGAACGGTTCCCGCGCGTCGACGATGCCTTGGCTCAGTTCGTCATAGCTTTCCAGCGTATGCGGTTGGATGGTGAGATCGCGTACCCGGGGATCATCCGGAAGTGCGACCGGCAGCGTAGGGCTTCGTCCTTCCGCGCGATGCTGTCGTTCCAAGATCTGCCGAACCGCGTGATGGTGCGGGATGTCCTTCTCTATCGCTTCGCGGATCGCCTGCTCCAGACGGGTGCCCCCGAACTCCTCGAGCAAGCGCAACAGGCGTGCGGTGGCCGTGCCGAGATTGGCGCCGCGCTGGGCCAGGCAGGTCAGCAGATCCCGGCTGGCCGGTGCGGATGCGGTGAGTCGGTCCATGCCGCGGTGCGATCGGGCTTGTTGCTTATGCCCGACGAGCCGTTCGATGTGCTCGGGATTTTCGATCTGCCGGTGGCGGTCGAAGCTGCGGTCATGTTCGGCTACGACGATGCCCCGGTGCATGATGCGCACCGTCTGGAGGCTCGCTACCACCACGACGGTCTGGCGTACCAGTTCGTGCGGTACCGAGTAGTCGTTGTGGTCGAAGCGGATGTACGGCGTCTTGCCCACGTTGAGTTCGCGCCGTTCGTCGGTGACAAACGGGGTGTGCGGCAGCGGCAGAAGCAGGGCTCGTTCCTTCTCGAAGGCTTCCGCAACCGTCAGGCGGTCATCCTCGACCCAGCGGCGATTGCAGGCCGGCCCATCACACCACGCTTGTGCCTGGTCGTTGAGATCATCCACATCCTTGAAGCGGCGGGCCAAGAAGAAGGCGCGGCGTATGTACTGAATAGCCCGCTCCACGCGACCTTTTTCGTTCCCTCGGGCCACCGCGACCGGCCGTGGGGCGAAGCGATAGTGTCGAGCGAAGTCGAGCAGGAGGGGATTGAAGCGGATGGCATCGCCTCGACGTTCGAGTACGGCGCTTTTCAGGTTGTCATACAGTGCGACGCGTGTCACCCCGCCCCAATCGGCAAACGCGGCCTCATGCCCGCGCAGGAAGTTCTCGGTTTGTTGCCCGAGGTAGAAGCGCAGGAAGATCCGGCGCGAGTAGGAGAGCACCATCACGAAGGCCGACAGATGGCGTTGTGCCCGGCCGACGGTCAGCTTGCCGAAGTGGCCCCAGTCGACCTGGGCCTGCTCGCCGGGCAGTGTTCTGACCCGAAGATACGCCTCGGCTGTCGCGCGGGGACGGTAGGTGGCGACCATGTGGCGGAAGTGATCCGGGCTGCCGCGGTACCCGCGCTCGTGGCACATCTCGTAGAGTCGACTGGCCGGGAGCTTGGGATACTGCTTCCACGTCGCGACAATCAGCGGGATAAAGGGATCCAGCTGGGTGGTGCGAGATCGTTTGGATGCCGCGGTGCCGTCTTGGGCGAGCACCCGCCGGACCGCGCTATGGTGGACACCCAGCTGGCCGGCGATGGTGCCGACCCGCCACTTCTCCGCGTGGTAGAGCCGCAGGATTTCCGCTTCGGTTTGGGGTGAAATCATCGGGTTCGGCCCTCACCATCGACCAGCGGAGTGCTCCACGCGGCGGCGATACGCGCTGAGCGTCTCCCATCGGGCATACAACCCGCACGGCCGGCCGCAGAAATCGCAGCGCCGGACGGTCTGACCGGCCTGACCGGTCGACAGCGAGACCGGTATGCGGTGGGCGATGACAGGCGTACGGCTTGATGTCGCATCACAGGCCTCCTTCGGGGCACTTCTTAACGGAACCTCTTCTCGCAAGTGGCTGTGAGTTGTGGAAGGGTGATGCGTTACGGTTGTTACAATCCGCGCGGCCGATCGCATGCGCCATCGTTTCTGGCGAGCAGCGTTATTGCGGGCGCCGGGGGGCGTTTTCTGGTAGCGCCTGGCCGCTTCTCGGAGGCTTCGCCGCCGCAGGGCTTGGCGGCAATGGGGCGAGCAGTAGCGCTGGCCCCGGTCGCACCAGGAGCAGATCGCGACCTGCTGATGGCACCATACGCAGTTGAATAGCCGGTAGCTCTTGTCGACGGCCCAAACTCCCGCCAGAAATAACTGGACGCCAAGGCCGCTACCGCCGACACACCTGATGATTTGTGTGGTGTCGCTGCGGCTTTGGCCCGGGCGATAACCCGGAAGCCCAGACCGTCGCTCAACGGCCTGGGCTTCACGTTTTTCGGCAGGGATGTTGTCGTACCGAAGGAATCGGTCGGTGGTCACATCAGCATCGACCGCGCCGACACACCAAAGCCACCGGTGGAAACCAGATCCCCCAGATGGCACCTGCGGCCAGCCCCAATCAACGCTCACGAGGGCGAAGGAAGAAGAAGAGAGTCAGATCCAGAGGAAAACCAGATCCACCAGGCATGCGCCGGGGGAAAGAACCATATCCAGCGCCTACGCGCAACGAAAACCACAAACGCCGCGGCGAGCTACACCGCCGGAATCACGCGCTTTCAAACCGCCGCGGACACACTGGGACCTTCTTCTCCACCCCACGCCCCGGCCGACCCGGTTCCCGGCCGCCAACGTATGTCTCGTCGACCTCCACAAGTCCCTGCAGGACATAACGTTGGCATCGTTGACGCATGGCCTCGCGGAGCTTCTGCAGCATCATCCAGGCAGTCTGGTAGCAGACCTGGATCTGCTTGGCCAACGCCGTGGCCGCGAGGCCTTTCTTCGAGTGAGCCTCTTGATACATAGCCCAGAACCACTTCCAGAGCGGCACGCGGGCACCGTGAAACACCGTGCCGGCCGTCGGTGAGGTCTGATGGTGACACTCCCGGCACTCGACGAGCCCTCGGGTCGGGAGCCACCATCCGCGGTTATGCCCACAGTCCGGGCAGACGAACCGTTCCAGCTTCGGTCCCCAGCGAGCTTTACGCAGATACGCGGCACAGGCCGCATCATCTCCGAAGCGACGCATAAACGACGCTACATCCAAGATCTTGGGCACGGGATGCTTCGGGCGAATCTCGTCAGACATGGCCGACCTCCTCCATGAACCATGAAATCGTAAGCCCTAACAAATACCGTACTTAGCCGCCGGAGTCAAGTAGAGAATCAGGTTGCGGATTTGAAAGTCGGGTTCGGCGACGGGCTCTTGAAGATCGACAATCTGATTGTGGCCAGTGATGTCAAGACGAAACAAACCGTCTGGAACGTCCGGTCTGACGTCTGGTTACTGCCGTTCCTAAACGTGTACGGGATCCTCGGTTACATGGACGGCAGGGCTGAAATCGAGTTGGGTCCCCTGGGTGTGCCACTATATGACCTTGACCTGAGGTATGAAGGACCTACGTTCGGCGGCGGATGCACCCTGGCCGGAGGTTTCAGACCATTTGAGGGCCGACATACCATACTTTTTGGCCAAGTGGACTTGAACCACACGAAGACCTTCCTCAACTTCAACAAACTGGGCATAACCATGGATGCAGGGATCGACACCACAGTGTTCAGCATCCGACTCGGTCTGAGGGACAAAATGGCGACGGATTCATCGCGTGGAAACTCGCACCTTTCGCTGTGGGGCGGCGTTATGTGGCAGGATCTCCAGAGTGTCTTGCCCGGTCGCATCGACACCCTGGGTTTGGACTTCAAGGTGGAACCGGAGGCCCGCGACCCGTGGAACCTGATCATCGGGGGTCGCCTGGAGATTGCCAAGAACTTCGACCTGATGGTCGAGGCCGGGCTTTTGGGCCGTCGATCGCTGCTACTGACGATGGCATTTCGATTCTGAACTATGCGATCCCTTTCAGCAGGCACTGACGTAGGACGGCTGAGGAGGGCCATGACTGATCGGCCTTCGAGAAACCCTTTCAGCAGCGTGTGAAGCACATGGGCATCGAGGGAGTCGTCACAGCGGCGCGTCACATCCATGGCAGAATCCGTATTGCGAACGTCTGGTTGGCTCGATTCGGCGAGAGTGCCTTTCACGTGTCATCGTTATTAACGAACGACATCTCACGCGAATTCTCCGGTCATACCTGGCCTCCGGGTTATGAGCCCAATCAGGTCACGAGCCGTAAGTACCTGCAAACGCGTAAGTTACTGGAAACACAGTACCCTAGGGACACGACACGAGCTTGGGAACGCGCCCAAAATGCCAGAAGGCGTTCTCCAGGCATCGGATGTATGCCTCCGCCGTCTGCCGGTACACCACTTCGCTGTACGCCTTCCGCGAGTGGCTCAGGACGATGCGAAACAGGTGCGGGCGTTTGCGTTTGCCATCGGGCAGGATCACCGGGGCGCCGGTGCCGAAGCGGCAGTTCCGACAGGATCGTTCGCGACGTTCGGCAACAAGCATCGAGATCGGCCAAGTACTCAGCCGTATGCACGCGGAGCAGTTGCTCACGTGTCGCCGGCGAGGGCACGTGCATGCGACTGTCGAAATCATCGACTTGGCAACGTATTCCCTCGACTACGAGGGCAAACTTCTGCGTGGGGAAGACGTGCACACCTATGTCCGAGTAATAATCCGGATGATGGACCAGTGGAATGCTCATCTCAGCTTCTCGTGCACGGGTTCATCGTATTGCTCCTCGAACCCTCTGGCGCAAGCATCTTCGTCGATTGTCGGCAGGCCTTGGCGGGCACCGTCGCCTATTGCCTTACGATCGAACTTCGCGGATTCGCCGGCCATGACCGGAACACGAGTTCAACAGTGCCACTCGGCGCGAGCGATGTTCAGGTTGCTTCGGCTGAGGCGTACTTCTCAAACACGACCAAGTTCTCCGCGGTACGTGAATCCCAGCGGGTCCCGACGATGTTGTAGCCTCGGTGTATCGCCAGTATCAGCATCGCACGATGGTTGTTATAGCACTCCAGGCGGATCATCTCGTAACCCCGATCGCAGACCCAGGCATACTCCGCATCCATAAGTTGCGTTGCGACACCCAACCGGCGGGCATCGGGCAGCACGCCGTACAGCCAGCTGTAGAACGTTGACGGCCTGAGCTCGTATCCGCACGAGAACCCCACTGGCCGCTTATCCAACTCTGCCACCATAACGAGTGAATTGTGATGCTGCAGACGCTGCTTGAAGAACTTGGCATCCACGTGTGGTTTGAAGACTTCATTGTACAGGTCGCTGATCAGCTCATACTCGGCGGGCCCGACTATCTCGATCTTTGCAGTTGCCATGCGAAGGCTCTCCTCAGCTACGGTTAGGCTCGCTGATGCGATCTCGGTTGATCCTAATGTCTAACGCTCAGCGGTCACGCACTCCATCTAAACCAGGAAGCTCTGGAACAAGACGGCAAAGCCGAGGAACGCCACAAACCCCACGACGTCCGTGACAGTCGTGAGAATAATGCTCGAACACTGGGCTGGGTCCCATCCAAGAGACTTCATGATGACCGGGATCGCGGCGCCGGAAAGCCCGGCGAAGAACAGATTGACCACCATTCCCAGGCCGATGACGAGCCCGAGTATCGCGTTGCCTTGCCAGAACCATGCGACCAATCCTGTCACAATCCCGGTGACCGTCCCGGTCGTAATTCCCAACAACCCTTCCTTCATCACGAGAGCCAGCACACGGTTGCGAGGTATCTCGCGCATCACGAGTCCGCGCATCACGATTGCCAGAGATTGTGCTCCGGCGTTGCCGCCTTGGCCGGCGACGACCGGCAAGAAGACTGCCAGAACCGTAATTCTGGCAATCGTGTCCTCGAACAGCGAGACTACGAAAGCGGCCAAGAACGCGGTCGCCAGATTAACGTGAAGCCATGGCAGGCGCTTGCGCAGCGAGAAACGAATCGGTGAAAACGCTCGTTCGTCCGGGCTTCCACCGAACATGCGCTGAATGCTCTCGACGACGTTCGCCTGAGCGCCCTGAATAAGCTGCTCCGCCTTCACGATACCGAGCATTCGTTTCTCGGCATCCACCACCGGCGCGGCGAAATATCGTCGCTTCGCAAGCTCTTGCGCGGCCTCAGCACTGTCGAGGAAGCAGTCCAGCGTGAAAACGTCGCGTTTGACCACCGATCCAAGCGGCGCGTCCTCCGCGGCCAGCAGGAGATCGCGCATGTTGATCACCCCGGTTAGACGCTCCTCGAGGTCGACCACGTAGGCGTACGATGCGGGGTATCGCTGCGATGCGAGCTTGCGTATTTTCTTCACGGCATCCCGTACCAGCTCACCCTCGTGGAGCGACAGATAGTCGGTGTGCATGATGCGGCCCACGCTTCCCTCGGGGTACACCAGCAAATCCCGGGCTTCATCCTTCAGCCTCTTGGGGGCGTGCGGCAGAAGCCGTTCAAGAGCATCCCGGGGGAGTCTCATTAGAAGGAATGCACCCCGCTTCGGCTCCATGGCGCGCACGACGGCCTTGAAACCCGCGGGATCCATGTCTTTGATGAGGGCGGCCGCGAAACTCAGCTGGAGGTGCGGCAGAATCAGGGCATTCATAGTATGCGGCAGCGCCTTGAATACCTCCACGGCTTCCTCCTCCGGCAAAGCCTCCAGCGTGCGAGCAGCGGTGGCTGCATCTGCGGTAACGTACTTCTCAACGAGCGGCGTCAGTGGGTTGACTGAGGCCATTGGAACAACGCTCCGTAATCCTACTGTGCTCAAGATCGCGAGTGACTTGTCCCAGACGCGAACCAACCATCAGCTCTTGCCATATACGCTGAACTCATCACCTGATCTCCTTGCGTCCCACAAGCCGTTGTCCCCGGCGTACTTTGCTGCCGCAGGCATCAAGCCATCTCGTGCGGACTTCCTGCTCGAGCTCGTCCGAATCCATCTCGGACATCGGTACCGATATCTTCCCGCCGGCGCGATGTAGATGCCCGCCAAAGTGCCCTAATCCACGCAGGACAGGATTCAGTAGGGTTAGCGAGGTGTGCTTATCGCCTTTTGATCTTGCCGAGAAGAGGAAGTCATCGCCAATCCTGGCCCCACAAAGGACGTACTGGAGGCCATCGCACCGGATGAGAAGGTCAGCCATTTCTCCAACAATCTCCGGGGCTGTAATTCGAGGCAGGAAACACACCGCCGAGTCCGCGTAGACCAGAACGCTGTCCAGGCCGAGCAGCAATTCCTCGTAGTAATACCTAGGAAGCGGCGGATTTTCGATCTCGGAGAGGACGCCATACTCCACGAATCCGGAAAGCCACCGCAAGGCGGTATGATCCACTCGGGACAGTGCTTTACGGGCGCCGATCATCTCCGTACGAATGGCATACAGAAGGGCAGTAGCGACAGCAGGAGGAGGCTCGATCCGTTGTTCGCGCATGTATTCCGTCGCGATACTCGCCGAAGCCGTGACCTTGGGGCGCATGTCGCGGAACGGAAGTCGAAAGCCGTCGCTCTTTGATTCATGATGATCAATGACGGCAACGGGCGCTTTATCCCCGCCAAGCAAATGATTGACAGATGCGGGTGAACAGTCAACCAACACGGTTGCCGTGCGCACGCCCGGGTCAATCTCCTCGACAAGCTCGATGGGCGGCTGAAGTAACTTGAGGAGCTGGACGTTCTCGGCTCGGAGGACAGGTCCGCGCCCGAGCAGGCGTACAGGTTTATGCAGCCGGCTGCCCACGAGCAGAAGAAGGGCCCAGCCCGTGGCGATGGCATCCGGATCCGGGTTGTTGTGCATAATCACCATCGTGTCGTCGTATTCATCGAGGACGCTCAGCAGACGATCGGAACGTTTCCGTTTCTGGCTTGCCATCACAATCACCTTGGTTCCCAAAGACCGATGCTATCCGCACGTCGGCTACGCAAAACTAACCTGGACGAGCGCCCGAAGCATCGCTATTGCCCGTCCGGCGGTAAAACGCCTCCCTCGGCGCTTTCACTTATGATGTCCAATTTCACATTTACCTCCGTAGGCTGATCGCCCTCTAGCCGCATGTGCTGCGGCACGACCAGCTTGGCTTTGAGCTCCGAGGCAGCAGTGAGTCGGCTGAGATCGATCGTCTCCGTGTAGATCTTTGTTGTCGACGACTTGTACGAACGCCAGATGAGCACCTGCACCGTATCGGGTATCACCTTGATTTCCCGTTGCCTCAGCTCCTTTGGGAGGCGCCCCTCGGTTCGTAGTTCGACAACCACACGTGCTCGCACCCAGGTGTGGACCCCGAATTGGACGATCCGAGGTGCAGACCGAAACAGCGCCAGATTCGAGGGGAGCTTGACATGCGACTCGTCGATGACGATCTGCTGTGGCCCCTCCTGGACGTTATTTAGGTCAAGGGACACCTTGAGTGTGCTGGGCGCCAGCAAGTTGAAGGCACGCTCAAAGCCGGCTAGTGTAATCCGGGCCTCCGTTGGGGCGGAATCGTCGATGTCCATCGTGTCCGGCAGGTTGCGGTATTCAACGGGTACGACAAACGTCTTCTGAACGGTTTCGGCATCGAAGCTGATGAGACACCAGGCGACGCAAGCCACAAGAACAGCTGCTAGCTTCAGTCCGAGATTCTGGATAGGTAACCGCTGCCGACCATCGGTCGCTTCACGAGGCCGCACACGCTGCAAAAAACGATCCAGGCGCTGCTTGAGTTCTACGGGCGAGTCGACTTTCCTGAGTTTTCCGGCCTCTGCGATGCTAACTTCCCCACGTTCTTCCGACACCACGACAACCATCGCGTCACAAAGTTCGGACAGGCCCACCGCCGCGCTGTGTCGCGTTCCTCGGACGTTAATCTCCCTTATGTTCTCGGATAGCGGCAAGTGTGCTGCGAACTGAGATATACGATCCTGGTCGATGATCACCGCGCCATCATGGCCCATGGAGTGCGGGTCGAAGATGCTGTCGAGCAGCGCCTTACTGATTTGTGCATCGACGGCAACGCTGCCTCGCACGTGTCGATCGAGGGCTTCCGTGCCTCGAACGACGAGAAGAGCTCCAGTCTTCTTCTTCGCCAAATCGAACGCGATCTCAACAAGAACGTCTAGATTTTCATCCACTGTTTGAGTGCGGAATCGGTGGAGATTTCCCAGCAATGCAAGGCGCGCAAAGGACCTGCGCAGATCTTGCTGGAACACCACAATTGCGGCGATCGCGGCGAAGGCCAGGCCCGCCTGGAATATGGCGGTAGTCATGTAGAGATCAAACGCCCGCGCCAAAAGGTACACGATGGTGAGCACGCCGATGCCGACCAAAATCTGTCGGGATGCGGTCGACTTGAACCACATGAAGAAGGCGTAGATTAACAACGAAACCAGCGCGATGTCCGCCGCATCGGCGAGCCGGAATGTTCGCTGCAATTGCTCAAGGATCGACATCATGTTCTGACCTCATCTGCAACCGAACCTGGAATGCCTGGTGTCGGCGGGCAGCCCATCGGCGTCAAGCAGACTGTCGATACAGCTCCGAGGTTCGTCACTGGTCCTTGCCCTGCTCTTTCGTTCGGTGAATCCGTCCGGCTGCGCCTCGACGCGCGAGTGCCTGCATGTCTTCTGCCAAATCCGTTTCATCGACGATCTCTCTGCCGATGAGCGACTCGATTACATCCTCCAGGGTGACAATGCCGGCGAGGCCGCCGTACTCGTCGACTACGCCGAAAATGTGTTGCCGCTGCTTTATGAACTCGTTGAGTAAGAGGTGTCCTGGTGCGCTTTCCGGAACGAAATGAAGCGGCTTGCACAGAGTCTCCGCCGCCGCGTCGAATTGATCTGCGGCAAGCTGCCCGACGACGTCGTCCTTGAGCACAAAGCCGATCCACTTCTCGGGATCATCGCTGTCAAAAACAGGGACACGCGTATGTTGCCAGGCGGGGGCAATATCTCTCAGCTCTCCGACGGTCGTCCGTGAAGAAGTACGGGTGACCACCGTGCGGGGTGTCATGATGTCTTTGGCGGTAACGTCGTTGAGTTGCAGGACATTGTTGATCAGTTCCGCCTCGGACGGCAGTATGCTGCCCTCCTCCGCACTTATTGCCGCGAAATGCCACACTTCCTCCTCCGACGCGATCTGCGGTGCCTCGTTGGGTTGAAAGACGCGCGCTACGCGCTGACTCAGCCAAACGAGCGGAAACAGCCCCTTTATCACCGCGTCAAGGGGGTGGCTGAGCGCTCGTGCAATCGGTCGACTGAACGCGACGCCGGCCACCTTGGGAATAATCTCGGAAAGAAACAACACGGCGATCGTGAAACTCGCTGCGAACCAGATCACGGATGCGTCACCGAAGAGGTACCTCGCCTGCGCCCCTGCGACCGCCGCGCCCGCCGTATTCGCGACGGTGTTGAGTATGAGGATGGCCGTGATTGGCCGCTCCATGTTCTTCTTGAACTTCTCGAGCAGCGTGCCCGCGGCATGTCCGCCTTCGACGAGCTGGCGAACATACGGCATTCTGACCGCGTACAATGCGGCCTCGCTCAGCGAACACAGGGCGGAGACGACCAAGACAACAATGATTGAGGTGATGAGAATTGTCACCGTCCTTCTCCTCCACGACTCCGGATCATTCCGTTGTTCTTCTTGCGGGTCGTAAGACCGCGAGTCAGCGTCCGATCTAACATCGTGCGATCGGTGAGGTAGACAGCCGGGGTTGGCAGATGGCGGGTCGTGGGGGCAACCGCCGCCACCAGACCGGCGATCGTGTTCGAGGCACCCGCGGGGGCCTGGGCCGCGACGAACACGCCCCAGGTTGGCGCGCCCATGATCTGGCGGCACGCCCGGTCGTACAGCAAGGATCGGGACCCGACCTCACCTCGACCTTCCAGAATCCGATCTTCGGGTTGCATGCCGCCCATCATCGCAAAGACACCGTTCCGGCCGCCCAGAGCTGAACCTGGCTGACGCTCCGGGAGCCCTGGATTAGACCCGTGAGGGGGGCGGCTGGCAACGTGGGTCGTCCCGATTCGCGGCTCGTGGGGTCCCTCCGGCCGCTGCAGGTGACGGTCTCCGCGCTCTGATTGCCGATTACCTTATGAGGCAGCGTCGATTGCGTATTGGCGGGCTCTCAGGCTGATCGCGGGCTACGTCAGAGGCTCGAGATGCCGCGCGTGAGGAGGATCGTGCTCAAAGCATGGGCATCCCTGGATCCAGGAGCCCGCCCTGCCCCAGGCGTCGGGGCCTCTGTACAATCGGGTCAGGCTCAAGATCCAGGGCTTGAGATTCGGGACAGCCCCACTATGACTCGCACGGTTCGACGCGGCGGGGAGTCGGATGAGAAAGCCGTCAGCCAGCGGGGCCCGTAATCAGGCGCGATTGGGGGCAGCCGGCGTTGCTCGTTTTCGAGCATAGACGCACATTAGGGCGGCTGCGATCGGTTGGCCACGTGACCGCGTCGCAGGTTCAGTGCGTTGGGAGGCCCATATGTCGAAGTTCCGCGTTGCACACTTGTCGTTGTTCGTTGCCATCCAACTGGCGATCTTGGCTGGGTTTGTGCTGGCCATTGTCGAGCGGCACTGGCTCGACGCATTCGCGGTGGCCTGCATCATGTTGTTGACTCTCTTGCCGGCTCTCCTCCAACGACGATTCCACGTCTTGATCCCGCCGGAGTTCGAGTTGCTGGTCATCATTTTTGTCTTCGCTTCGCTGTTCCTCGGTGAAGTCCGGGGCTACTACCTGCGCTTCTGGTGGTGGGACTTGGTACTGCACGCCGGCTCTGCCCTGCTTCTCGGCATGCTCGGCTTCATGCTGGTGTATGTGCTGAACGAGGAGCGCCGAATCCAGCTTCACATGAGACCGGGGTTTGTGGCGTTCTTCTCATTCACGTTTTCCCTGGGGGTCGGCGCCCTTTGTGGGAGATCTTCGAGTTCGGAATGGATGGCATCTTCGGCCTGAACATGCAAAAGAGCGGTCTCGTCGACACGATGTGGGACCTGATTGTCGATGCTGCCGGCGCGCTAATCGTCGCGCTGCTGGGCTATGTCTGGATAAGGAGCGGCACGGAGTCCTTCGTATCGCGCTGGATCGCCAAATTTGTGCAAGCCAACCCTCAGTTCTTCGAGCGCCGTAAGCGATGAGCCAAGCCCTTGGGTTGAGCCTCGTCTCGACCAGCTGGGTCCTCGCTTGCTTGAGCAGGTCCCGGTCCCTTTTCGGTCGGCAGCGACAGGACCAGTTGCTGTTCAGCCGCGGTCAGAACGCCCAGGACGGAAACCATGACGAGGTGGGGAATCAAGTATACCTGGATATTCTCGTGCTCTGGCACATAAACTTGTGTTCAAAACGCCTGATGCCCTCGCATACGGCGGCCTCGATCTCTCCCTGTGTTTTCATTGTGACCCCGCACGTGTCCTGCCCAGCGGTTGACGCGTTGCCAGGCCGAGACGGCGACTCCGCCACACCCGAAACCCTCGCCTGTCGGCTCCTTGCACGACAGGACGTCGAACCATGGACGCAGAATCTACCTACCTTTCCAAGAATCTGGCTACCGCTGGCGAGGCGAGGACGTATAATATAGCAGTGAGCGGGGTCGCGGCGTACCATGCGGCGGGTCCGACCGCTGTTCTCGGATGACTTAATGAAGGGCAACCCGGCGCTGCCGGGTGGCCCGTTGAAGAGTAAGCCGACGTGGTTGAGCACTTACGGGTGCTTGGCCGCGTCGGCTTTTTTTTCGCCTGCGGTGGGGCGTGAGATGGCCGCCACCGCCGGAGACGAACGCACTGCGGAGAGAACTACATGCCGCCAAAGACGATTGCATATGCTGACCGAGGCCGAGAGGTGATCCGGCGCGGCGTGAGGCAACTTGCCCGCGCAGTGAAAGGAACCCTGGGCCCGCGCGGACGAAACGTCATGTTCAATAAGGGCTTCGGCCCACCGCTGATCACGCGCGACGGCGCGACCGTCGCCAAGCAGATCGATCTGCCCGACCCCATGGAGAACATCGGGGCCCAGATGATCAAGGAGGTGGCCAGGAAGACAGCCAAAGACGCAGGCGACGGAACAACCACCGCCACGATCTACGCTGAAGCGATCTTCGAGGAAGGGCTGAAGAACATCACCGCCGGAGCAGAGGCCATGGAAGTGCGGCGGGGTATCGAGCGCGCCGTCGCTGCGGTGGTAGAGGCTCTCAAGAACATGTCGGTGGATATTAAGAGCACCGACCAGATGGTGCGGGTCGCGACCTGTGCGGCCAACCACGATGAGAACGTCGGGCGTATCGTCGCCGAAGCCATGGAGTCAATCGGCCGCATAGGTGTTCCTACGATCGAGGAGGGTCAAAGTCTCGACATTACTGTCGAGCGTGTCGACGGCCTCCAATTCGATAAGGGTTTCCTATCGCCCTACTTCATCAACGAGGCCGCTAAGGGGCAGTGCTGCCTGGAGAAGCCGTACATCTTGGTCCACGAGAAGAAGATCTCCTCGGCAAAGGACTTCCTCCCCCTGTTGGAAGAAATAGCACAGAGTGGGAGGCCATTGTTGGTGATCGCGGAGGATGTCGACGGGGAGGCCCTCACAACGCTGGTCGTCAATCAGCTTCGAGGGACCTTGCAGTCTGCCGCAGTCAAGGCTCCCGGCTTCGGCGATCGGCGAGGGGCGATGATGGAGGACATCGCGATTATGACCGGTGCCCGGGCTTTGTTGGAAAGTCTGGGCACCAAGCTGGAGAACGTTTCCCTCGCGGACCTCGGGCAAGCCGAGAAGGTGATCATCGAGAAGGAGCAAACCACGATCATAGGCGGCTCCGGCTCGAAGGACAGCGTCGACGCGCGGATTGCTCAAACCAAGAAGGAGATGGACCTAACCACGTCCGACTATGACCGCGAGCAGCTCGAAAAGCGTTTGGCCAAGCTGACCGGAGGAATCGCGCGGATCAAGGTCGGCGGCGCCACCGAACTTGAGGTCAACCACCGTAAGGAGTTGATTGAGGACGCGCTTCAGGCCTGCCGCGCCGCGCTCGAGGAGGGTGTACTCCCGGGAGGAGGCGTCGCGGTGCTGCGCTGCCTTCCCGCGTTGGACAAGATGCGCAAGACGTTGATCGGAGATCAGAGAATCGGCTCCGATATCGTCAGCCGAGCCCTTCGAAGCCCGATCAAGCAAATCGCCAAGAATGCCGGGCAGGACGGTTCAATCGTCCTCAACAAGGTGCTCTCGTCTGATAGCGCAAGCTTCGGATACAACGCGCTCACCGACAAGTACGGCGACCTCGTGGCGATGGGTGTGATCGTGCCGACCAAGGTGGAGCGGGTAGCGTTGCAGAATGCCTCCTCAGTTGCGGCGCTCCTGCTGACGACAGACGCCGTGATATGCGAGATCAAGAAGGGAGAGAGCCAAGATCCGTCGCGCAACTCCTCTTAGTCGAGACGGCACAACAGGAGGAATGGACGATGTCAATGAAAATCGCATTGTTGTCCTGGGAATCGCTGCACTCTATTGCTGTCGGCGGGCTGGCACCGCACGTGTCGGAACTGGCGGCGGCCCTGCAGCGACGCGGACACGAAGTCCACGTATTCACGCGCATCGGGCCCAGGCAGCTTGGGTATGAGAACATCTTGGGTGTCCACTACCACCGATGCCCGTACCAGACACACGATGATTTCCTTACCGAGAACGAGCGGATGTGCAACAGCTTTGTCTGGCATCTGGCTGAGACCGAAGCCTTTCTGAACAGGCCGTTTGACGTCGTGCATGGACACGACTGGCTCAGTGTTCGAGCAGTGGCGCAGGCGAAGAACCGACACCATCGGCCGGTGGTTATGACCGTTCATGCCACAGAGTTCGGCCGGTGCGGAAACCGGCTGTTCGACGGCCCTTCCCGGCGAATCCGAGAGATCGAATGGGAGGGAATATACCTGGCGGACCGTGTGATCTGCGTCTCGGGCGTGTTGCGAAAGGAAATCCACCAGCTCTACAACGTACCGCTGGACAAGATGGATGTGGTTTACAACGGCGTCGACGTGGATCGCTTCGACAACCGGGTCAACGGCCAGGCCACTCGTCGCCGGTGTGAAGTGGGCGTCGACGATCCCACGATCCTTTTCGCCGGCCGTTTGACCTCACAGAAAGGCCCCGACCTGCTGCTGGATGCGCTGCCTAAGCTGCGCAAGCAACACCGGCGGGCCAGATTCCTGTTTGCCGGCGACGGAGACATGCGGGATGGACTTGAGCAGCGCGCCCGTAAACTCGGGGTTACTGCAGCCGTGCGGTTCCTTGGACATCAAACAGGCCGCGACCTTCTGGGCCTGTTCAAGACTGCGGATATGGTATGCGTTCCCAGTCGCAATGAACCCTTTGGCATTGTGATCCTCGAGGCCTGGAGCGCCCGCAAGCCGGTGGTGGCGACACGGAACGGCGGCCCGGCGGAATTCATCCGGAACGAAGACACCGGCGTGACCGTGGCCGCATATCATGCGTCAATCGGCGAAGGGGTCGATGTGGTCCTTTCGGATAGGACATACGGGCGCCGCCTCGGGCGCAACGGTCGACGCGAGGCGGAGTCACGGTTCACTTGGGAAGTGATCGCAGGTCAGACCGAGGAGGTCTACCAGAGTGTTCTACAGCGCTAGATCGGCTGATTAAGCGCTTCCAATGGAGTATTCGACAGGAGCAAAACGACATGACTGCACAAGCGAGGAAAACCACGCCGCGGAGCACCGAGAGGCGAACATCGAAGCCATCGTCAGTCTCCGAGATCTCGGATGAGCAGGTTCGAGTCCGGGCGTACGAGATCTATCTGGCCCGGGGTCCTCAATCAGGCGACCACACCTCCGACTGGCTTCAGGCTGAGCGTGAGCTGCGCCCCACGTGAAACCTGCCGCCAGTGGGTGAGCGCTTGGGTTGCCGGATACTCTAACATGGTGCAAGGCTCACGAAAGGCCATCAAAGCAGCATAAGAGGCAATGCAGAGTATGTTAACTTGCTTCGCACGAATGCCGGATGGGTCGTTTGAGCACCACGACTCTCTCGACGCCGTTTGTAGACTTGCCACCGAGTGCGATTCCTCGTTATGGATCGACCTTGAGGCCCCCGACGGGGACCTTCTGCAGAGGGTTGGAGGTCTCTTCAATGTAACGCCTGAAGCACTGGAAGACTGTATCCACGGTGAGCAAATGCCGCGCATCGACGAATATGAGGATCACGTTCTTCTCATGCTGTACGGGTTCCCTGCGGGCATTGCAGAGGGACACTTTGAGCCCAAGAAGCTCGCCGTCTTCTGTGGATCGCGTTTCCTCCTGTCAGTGCACCAGGACCGCCTCCAGACAATCGAGGATGTCCGCACGCGCTGCAACCGCCACCCGCAGCAGTGGTTCGGCCGGGGCGTCGATCTCCTACTGTACAGCGTTGTTGATGGTATGGCCGACAGATACGCCATGCTCGTTGAGGAGCTCGAAACGCGTCTCGATCAACTGGAGGACCGATCGTTCACGTCCGCTCTCGCTGACAACTTTCTCACCGAGCTTTCGCAGCTTCGCCGAGATCTCCTGGAGGTGCGCCATATCGCTGCATCCCAGCGCGACGTTGTTGCTCCAATAGCCAAGGGTGAATGTGATTACGTCAACACTGACCTCGAAACACGTTTCTCGCACGTGCGCGACCACTTGACTCAAGTGGTCGAGCATATCGAGCTGCTGCGAGAGTTGCTCAATGGGGCGCGCGACAACTATCACGCTCTTATTGCGGATCGTCTGGCGGATACCGTCAAGACGCTTACCGTCTTCGCCTCGGTCATCCTGCCCGTGTCCTTGGTGGCAGGGATATATGGCATGAATCTGCCGAGCTGGCCACCGTCCGGTGAGGCGTGGAGTTTCTGGGTAGTGCTCGGTGCCATGGGCGGAATCGCCGCAGCGTTGTTGGCGTACTTCCGCTCGCGTCGGTGGATCTGAATCAGAATAAAAGAGAAAGGCAAGATCGCCTCCCCCGGAAAGAGTGAATGCGATGGACAGTCTCAAGAACATTGTGGTTGGAGTCGATTTCTCGGCCGGATCGCGTGCCGCCCTCGCGCAAGCAGTACGCATGGCTCATTGGAACCAGGCGACACTTCACGTCGTTCACGTGATCGACGAGGACCTTGTTACGCGTGTGCAGGAGACAATGGATTCTCTGAAGATCCCTAGCCATCAACGACAGACGACAAATGACGTGTGCGAAGCCGCGCAGCGCAGTCTCGAGGATCTGGTGGCTGGGTCCGAGGCACAGGATATTTCTCTGAAACACGATGCGATACTGGGCAATCCCTTTCGAGAGATCCTGCGGCGAGTAAACGATGTAACGGCCGACGTGCTCTTGCTGGGGGCGAAGGGCCAGTCCGGCCCCGGTCCGGGCGCAGGCGTCCTCGCAGCTAAGTGCGTGCGCAAGGCGGCCAGTAAGGTCCTGCTGGTTCCGGAGGGCCTGCAGGAGCCCTTCAAGACTATCGTTGCGTGCGTCGACTTCTCGACCATGTCGCAGCTGGTTGTGGATCAAGCCGTCCGCTTGGCTCAGCAGGACCGCGCGGCGCTCCACATCCTTCACGTGTTCTCAAAGCCGTGGGAGGCGTGGCACTATCTTGAACTATCATCGTATGACTCAGACATACACGAGCGGGCCCTTCGGAATCGGCTGGAGGACGTTTTGAGGACCTCTGACGTCGAAACGGGCGAACTTAAGATCGACTTGCACGCGCTCGAGCACAGTCGAGATGCATCAGGAATCATCCAGTTCGCCCGCCAACATCAAGCGGACTTGGTGGTTGTGGGCACCCACGGAAGAACCGGCTTGCGGGCCTTTCTGATGGGAACGGTGGCGGAGCGAATTGTCCGTGACGCCCCGTGCGGCGTCCTGGCCATAAAACCCGACGACTTCGAGTACAGCGTTGACTAACGGGATCGCCATGCTGAGTTCGGCTGATCTATCGGCGACCGACCGACTGGCGAGAGTCTCCATGCTTGAGCAGAGGCGCATCCGTTCGCCTCTGCGGTGGTTCCGCGGGCAACGGGCGCGCGGTTCATGCCCCGCCGGAGGCACGGCCCGTTTGCCTGTTTACCCTGGCCAATACGATCGTAGAAAGCGTACGTGCCATGAACCTTGAGATCGTTACGTCTAATGGGCGAGTAAACGAGGATTTCCGCCAATACGTTGAGCAACGACTCCACAATGGGCTTCTACGGTTTGAGAATCGCATTGTTAAAACCACGGTTTCGTTCTTAGACCTGAGCGGCCCGTACGGGGCGGAGCAGCAGTGTCGCCTCGCGCTTAGCTTGGCGTCCGGCGGTGAAGTAGGCGTTGAGAGAAGAGCTGTAAGTGCAAGACTTGCCCTTGGCCGTGCTGTCGAAACGACTTGCCGCGAGCTACGGCGCCTGCTTGAGGCCAGGGGAAGCCGGAATGGCGCGTAGCATGAGCTCGCCGAGCGGGAGATTGATTGGTGCCCAACAAAACGGCGGATGCGCAATGAGCGATCATGGGGCTATCACGCGGCAGGGCATGGACTGACGATGAGGCCATTAGGTTCACGAGCGATGGCCAGCTTGAGGCTCGATAGCAGAAGCACTGATTCGGCCTCGCGGCTGAGGTCGTGCAGAGTGACGATAGCCACCGCCCATCAGGAGATGGGCGTGTAGCTCGCATTCAACGCACTCAGTGCGTGCTTGTACGACATTAGGGTGGTGAAATGGAAAAGAAACGATCTGGGGCGTCACATTTGCTAAGCGTCGGCGACAAGGCGCCTGCTTTCTCCCTCAGGGATCAGAACGGTAATCTGGTCACCCTGGAGGAGTTCAAAGCGAAGAGGAATGTCGTTCTTGTCTTCTATCCCGGCGACAACACGCCGGGATGCACCAAGCAGCTTTGCGCGATCCGTGATCAGTTCGAGCTTTTTGACGAGAACGACACGGTCGTTTTCGGAATCAATCCACAAGACCCTGCGTCGCACAAGGAGTTCATCAGCAAACGCAGCCTCCCGTTTCCTCTGCTCGTGGACGGTGACAAGAAGGTCATTGCGGCCTACGGCTGCAGGGGACTGCTGATGACGAAGAGGACTGTCTACGGCATCAATATGGAAGGTACTATTGTCTTTTCCCGCCGTGGAACGCCTGCTAACGAAGAGATACTCAGTGCGCTCAAGGAGAGATGAGCTAGTGCGACAGTGTGCTCCTCGTGAGCGAGACAGGTGGATCTCTCCGGATGAGCCGCAGTCTGCGGATTTGCGTCGAAGCATGGGGTGACAGAACGCAGGAAGAGAAAACGCTGGCTGGATAAAATCTATGTGCCTGCGTTCAACTGAGGGTGGATCAGCGGGAGAAGGTGTGGAACACACAACCAACATATCGAATCTCGGCGTGGTCGTCTCGGTACGCGGCAGCGTCGTAGATACACGATTCGATGCACATTTGCCGCCCATCTACTCGCTGCTGCATGCGAAGGAGGGGAAAATCGCCATCGAGGTTCTAGCGCAGCTCGACGCGCATCGCGTGCGGGGAATCGCGCTGACCCCCACCCAAGGCCTCACCCGCGGTACTGTGGTGGAAGATACGGGCGGGCCGCTGAAGACACCGGTCGGCAAGGGGATTCTCTCACGAATGTTCGACGTTTTCGGGAACGCGCTCGACCGCGAAGGGGAAGTCTCGAACGTGGAGTGGCGCACCGTGCATCGGGCTCCTCCGCCGCTGGCCCGGCGCTCCACCAAATCCGAGGTCTTCGAAACGGGCATCAAGGTTATTGATGTGCTCGTGCCGCTGGAGCGCGGCGGCAAGGCGGGACTCTTCGGCGGGGCGGGCGTGGGCAAGACGGTGTTGCTCACCGAAATGATCCACAACATGATCGGGCACCAAGAGGGTGTAAGCATTTTTTGCGGCATCGGCGAACGTTGTCGCGAAGGCGAGGAGCTTTACCGCGACATGAAGGAAGCCGGCGTGTTGCCGAACATGGTGATGGTCTTCGGCCAGATGAACGAGCCACCGGGCAGCCGGTTCCGCGTGGGCCACGCCGCGTTGACGATGGCCGAGTATTACCGGGACGACGAGCACCGCGATGTGCTGCTGCTCATCGACAATATCTTCCGTTTCATTCAAGCCGGCTCCGAGGTATCCGGCTTGATGGGGCAGATGCCATCTCGCCTCGGTTATCAGCCCACGATGGGCACAGAGTTGTCGCGGCTGGAGGAGCGTATCGCCAACACCGATACCGGGGCCATCACGTCCATCCAGGCCGTATATGTGCCGGCGGATGATTTCACCGATCCGGCGGCGGTACATACCTTCTCCCACCTTTCGGCTTCCATCGTGCTCTCGCGCAAACGGGCGAGCGAAGGGCTCTATCCGGCCATCGACCCCTTGCAGTCCAGTTCCAAGATGACCACGCCGGGCATCGTCGGTGAACGGCATTATCGCCTCGCGCAGGAAATCCGGCGGACGCTCGCCCAATACGCGGAACTCAAGGACATCATCGCCATGCTCGGCCTGGAGCAACTGTCGCCGGAGGATCGCAACGTGGTAGCCCGCGCCCGGCGTTTGGAGCGTTTTCTTACGCAGCCGTTCTTCACGACCGAGCAGTTCACCGGGCTCAATGGCAAGCTCGTCAGTCTTCAAGACGCGCTGGACGGCTGTGAGCGCATCCTACGTGATGAATTCACAGACTACCCGGAGAGTGCGCTCTACATGATCGGGACGATTGGTGAAGCCAAAGGGAAAGCGAAACCGGAGGCCGAACAAAAAAGCTGATTTGTGGTGTGGGAGTGCGGTGGACACACCATAAAGTCCAGCGCCTTGTTGGGGCGCCGGATTGAAGAAACAACTGCCGCACAAGTAAAGGAGATTGAAGATGCCTAACAGAGATGGCACAGGACCAGCAGGCAAAGGGGCAAAAAGCGGAAAGCAAGAGGGCGAATGCTCAGGAGCAAAGCCAAAATGTAAACCAAAGGATGGGACAGGCGAAGAGACAGGCGAAGGGAAAGGCCAAGGGAAAGGACAAGGGAAAGGACAAGGGAAAGGACGGGGGCGGAAACGGTAGAACACAGCCCTCAACATGATCGCCATGGGCGGGGGATTCTTCCTCCGCCCATGCCGCCGCCGACACTCATGAATCTTAAGATTCTATTGCCGTTCCGGATCTTTGCCGAGAAGACCGGTGTTACCCGCATCGTTGCGGAGACCCGCGAGGGCTCGTTCGGGCTTCTGCCACATCGGCTCGACTGCGTGGCCGCGCTTGCGCCCGGCATTCTGATCTACGAAAACGCAGCCGAAGGCGAGGTTTACATCGCCGTGGATGAAGGGGTGTTGATCAAGACCGGCCCGGACGTGTTCGTCTCCGTGCGGAACGCCATAGCCGGAACGGATCTCCACCAACTGCGTGGGGCGGTGGAGCGGGAGTTTCTAAACCAGGACGAACGTGAACAGGGCGTGCGCTCGGTCCTGGCGAAAATGGAGAGCGGTTTCATCCGCCGTATGGTGAATCTTCACAATGGCTGACGAATCCCAGAATAGGCCCTTGAAGCCAAAGCCGCCGCTCAGTCAGGAGGTCGGTTCGAAGGCGGCGCGCAAGCTTCGCGCCCGGCGGCATGTCACACGCACGGTCTGGTTCGGCCTGGGCATGATGGGGCTGATCGGCTGGTCGGTCGCGATCCCGACGGTGCTCGGCGCGGCGCTTGGTCTGTGGCTGGACAGTCGCCATCAAGGAAGTCATTCCTGGACGCTGATGCTGCTGGTCATCGGCCTGATCATCGGCTGTTTGAATGCCTGGCATTGGGTGGCCAAGGAAGACAAGGCCATGCGGGAGGAACAGGAGGACGGCGATGAATGAGACTGTGATTCTGGTGCTCGCGGGGAGCGCGGGTGTCTTGCTCGGCGTGTTTTTCTTCGGCGGTCTTTGGTGGACAGTGCGAAGGGGCCTTTCGTCGAAACGGCCGGCGTCTTTGTTTCTCGGCAGCCTCCTGCTGCGAACGAGCATCATTCTGGGCGGATTCTACGTTGTCTCCGGCGGTCATTGGGACCGGCTGCTGGCGTGTCTCCTCGGATTCGTCATCGCCCGTTTCCTCGTGACGCGGCTCACTGGCCCGCCGGTCGAACACCACAACTCCCGAGCGAAAGAGGCCGGTCATGCACCTTAGTCCCGACGAGATCATCTTCTGGCAACACGGTTACTTCAAGCTCAACGCCACGATCCTATTCACTTGGGGGCTGATGCTCGTGCTGGCCGTCGGTTCTAAACTCATCACGCGCAGACTTTCCATCGGCCTGCAACGTTCCCGCTGGCAGAACCTTCTGGAAATCGTCGTCACCGGCATCGAGCAACAGATTGAAGAGATAGGTCTGAGTCGGCCGCGGAAGTACCTCGGCTTTCTGGGCACGCTCTTTTTGTTTCTCGCCGCAGCCAGCCTCTGCACCGTCATTCCCGGGTACGAGCCGCCGACCGGCTCTCTCTCGACCACGGCGGCACTCGCGCTGTGCGTGTTTGTGGCCGTGCCGTTCTTCGGTATCGAGGAGCAAGGGCTGGGCAACTACCTCAAGTCCTATGTGAAACCGACGTTCATCATGCTGCCTTTTAACATCGTCAGCGAACTTTCCCGCACGCTGGCCCTGGCCGTCCGTTTGTTCGGCAACATGATGAGCGGGGCAATGATCATCGGTATCCTGCTCACTATTACGCCCTTCATCTTCCCGATCATCATGACGGCCCTCGGTCTGCTCACCGGCATGGTGCAGGCCTACATCTTCAGCATCCTGGCAGCGGTTTACATCGCAGCCGCCACGCGCGTCCGCAACCCTGAACCCCAAGGAGAGCCCGACCATTGAAACAACAAAGCAAACAGCTAAAGGAGATAGTACTATGGATGACGTGACAATCATCGGTGCGGCATCGATTGTTATCGCCGGCATCACCACCGGTTTCGGTACCATGGGGCCGGCACTGGGCGAAGGGCGCGCGGTCTCGAGTGCGCTGAGTTCACTGGCTCAGCAGCCTGATGCCTCCGCTACCATTACCCGGACCTTGTTCGTAGGGCTGGCGATGATCGAGTCCACGGCCATCTACTGTTTCGTGGTCTCGATGATTCTGATCTTCGCCAACCCGTTCTGGAACCACGTCATCGCCCAGGCCGGGGGTAAGTAAGCCATGCTCATCGACTGGTTCACAGTCAGTGCCCAGTTGGTCAACTTCCTGATCCTGGTGTGGCTGCTGAAGCGCCTTCTCTACAAGCCCATCCTCCACGCCATCGATGAGCGGGAGAGGCGTATCGCCCAGGAACTCGCGGACGCCGACACGAAGAGAACCGAAGCCGAAAAGGAGCGCGAAAGGTTCCAGAAGAAGAACGACGAGTTCGACAAGCAGCGCGAGGAGCTCCTGAGCAAAGCGAAGGGCGAGGCAAGATCCGAAAGTCATCGCCTCCTCGAGGAATCGCGGCTGGCGGCGAACGCCCTGCGTGCCAAAAAAGAGGACGCGTTGAAACGCGAACAGCAGAGCCTCAACGACGAAATCACCCGCCGGACCCGGGAGGAAGTTTTTGCCATCGCGCGAAAGACGCTGACGGATCTCGCCGGAACAAGTCTGGAAGAACGCATGAGCGAGGTGTTCACGCGCCGCTTGCGAGGGCTGAACGATGAGGCGAAGGAAGGCCTCGCCCGAGCCCTGCAAACATCGACCGACCCGGTGCTCGTGCGCAGCGCCTTCGAGCTGCCGGCGGAGCAACGAGTCGCGATACAACGTGCACTCAGCGAAACCTTCTCGGCGGAAATGCAAGTCCGTTTCGAGGCTGCGCCAGGCGTGATCAGCGGCATCGAACTCACCGCGAACGGGCGAAAGGTGGCGTGGAGCATCACGGAGTATCTCGCATCACTGGAAAAGAGCATCGGCGAGCTGCTGAAGGAGAAGGACAAGCCCAAAGCCGAGCCTAAACCAAAGTCCGGGGCTGGACCTGTTGCTCGCGAGGAGGCCAAATGAGCGCGCCGCCCGATTCTTTGCAGAGTGTCTTCGACCGCGCGTTCGCGGGCCTAAGCCAGGGGCGCGAAACCTTCACGCCGCAACTGACGTCCCGGGAGGTGGGCACGGTCACCAGCGTCGCCACCGGCATTGCCAAGGTGTCGGGCCTCCCCGGCGTGGGCTTTGATGAACTGGTGAGGTTTCCCGGCGATGTGCTCGGCATTGCGTTCAACGTAGACACGAACGAAATCGGCGTCGTTCTGCTCGGCGAATACTGGCATCTCCATGCGGGAGATGAAGTTCAGCGTACGGGCCGGGTCATGGACGTGGCCGTGGGCGATGGACTGCTGGGCCGCGTCATCGACCCGCTCGGTCGGCCACTCGATGGCGCGGGCCCGGTCGCCGCCAGCGAGCGCCTGCCCGTCGAACGCCCCGCCGCGCCCATCATGGACCGTGCGCCCGTCACCGTGCCGCTCCAGACCGGGATCAAAGTCATTGACGCGCTCATTCCCATCGGACGCGGCCAGCGTGAGCTGATTCTCGGTGACCGCCAGACGGGCAAAACTGCCATTGCGATCGACACCATCCTTAACCAGCGTGGCAAGGATGTTCAGTGTGTGTATTGCGCCATTGGCCAGCGGGCGTCCGCCATCGCGAAGGCCGTGGCCACCTTCCGGGAAAAGGATGCGATGGATTACACCGTGGTCGTTGTCACCGAGGGCAACGACCCGCCGGGCCTTGCCTACATCGCCCCTTATGCCGCGACCAGCATCGCGGAGTCTTTCATGGAAGCGGGCAGAGATGTGCTGATCGTTTATGATGACCTCACCCATCACGCCCGTGCCTACCGCGAACTCTCTCTCTTGTTGCGCCGTCCGCCCGGTCGCGAAGCGTTTCCCGGCGACATCTTCTATATTCACTCGCGGCTGCTCGAACGTGCGACGCACTTGCGCAAGGAACTCGGTGGCGGCTCCCTCACCGCGCTGCCCATCATCCAAACCGAAGCGCAGGACATTTCCGCCTACATACCGACGAACTTGATTTCCATCACCGATGGGCAGATCTACCTCTCGCCGTCGCTGTTCGAATTGGGCGTGCTGCCCGCGGTCGATGTCGGGAAATCCGTTTCGCGCGTTGGCGGCAAGGCGCAGCGGGCGGCCTACCGCGCGGTGGCCGGAGACCTCAAGCTGGCCTACGCGCAGTTTGAGGAGCTCGAAACCTTTTCCCGGTTCGGCGCACGCCTGGATGAAGACACTCGCAAGATCATTGAGCACGGAAGGCGAATTCGCGCCTGCCTCAAACAGCCGGAATTCGCTCCGGTGTCGGTGCCCGGGCAAATCGCCGTGCTGCTGACGTTGACCGCAGAACTCTTCGACGCCGTGCCGCTTGACCAGATGACGGACGCCGAGCACGCCGTGCGCGAGGTAGCGGCGACTATCCCGGCGAAGGTGCGCGAACGATTGGATACCGCCGAAGAATTGAGCGATGAGGATCGTGAGACGATTATCCAAATCGCCCGCAAATCGCTCGCAGAGTTCCGGCCCAAGGAGGGATCGAAAAACGAGCCTGAACATATGGCCAAGGAGCAACCGAAATCCGAATCCAAGGCTAAACCAAAGACGGAGCCCGCGCATGAATCTGGGTCTGAATGAACCACGAAACAGGAGGCAAAAGGTGACACGAAACGTCACTACTCCACTCTGCTCTGCCGATCGAGCTCGACGGCCGAATTGCGGGTCAGTTGGACGGCTTGATGGGGTGGATTGAAGCTGCTGATCTGAAAAACCCACAGGTCGACGATTGCTCGACGATCTGGGCGGGCGGACCCTGGTCATTCCAGCCGAGCAGATGCCGGTGCGGGCGGGACTGACCACTGTTTATCGCTATTGAACCAATCGCATTTACAAAAGGAAAACACCATGCAGATCCAAATAAACACCGGTCACAACATCGAAGTTCACGAGACGCTCGCCGCTGAGATCAGTGGCGTAGTGGAAGGTGCCCTGGGTCGATTCGCCGATCACATCACACGAGTGGAGGTCCACCTGAGCGACGAAAACAGTGACAAAAAGTGCGGCCATGACGCCATGCGTTGCATGATGGAAGCCCGTCTCGAAGGCCGCCAGCCCATCGCGGTCACGCACCAGGCCGCGACCTTGGACCAAGCCGTCGACGACGCTGCAGGTAAGTTGACCAGATTGATTGAACACTCCCTCGGGCGGCTGCGCGAGCAGCAGAGTCACCGGACAGACCCTGACCCATCCCCACCTGAACCGGAACTCGAGGAGGAGCCATGAGCGACACCACAGCAGGTCTGCGCCGAAAGATCAGTAGCGCCGGAGATCTCCAATCCGTCGTCCGCACCATGAAGGCCCTGGCCGCTTCGAGTATCGGCCAATACGAGCAATCGGTGCGTGCGTTGGGTGACTACTATCGCAACGTGGAGCTGGGGTTGGGTGTCTGCTTCCGGGGCACCGGTTCAGAGGCGTTGATGACTGGAGGGGCAAGTCAAACCGATGCAACTGCGATTGGTGCGGTCGTGTTTGGCTCCGACCAGGGATTGGTGGGCCAGTTTAATGATGTCGTGGCCGATCATGCGGTCAAGACACTGGCGGCTCTGGCAGCTAAACCCGAGGTCTGGGCCGTCGGTGAGCGCGTTCATGCGCGCCTGGCGGACGCGGGCCTCCCGATGATAGGGCTCTTCACCGTTCCGAATTCCGTCAAGGCCATCACTCCGCTCGTCGGGCAGATTCTCGTGGACAGCGAGACGCGCCACAGCCAGGGTGAAGTCACCGAACTGCACCTCTTCTACAACCGCCCCACGTCCGGGGCGGTGTATGCGCCCGTCAGTCAGCGACTGCTGCCGTTGGACGACACCTGGCGACGCAAGCTGGCCGAACTTCCCTGGCCGACGGCGAACTTGCCCGAGGTCATGGGTGGCGGCACCGCGACCTTGCGGGCGCTTATCCGCGAATATCTTTTCGTCTCGCTCTTCCGGGCGTGCGCCGAATCCCTGGCGAGCGAGAACGCGAGCCGCCTGGCGGCAATGCAACGCGCCGAGAAAAACATCGACGAATTGGTGGAGGACCTCAACGGGACATTCCATCGTTTGCGGCAGAGTGGCATCGACGAAGAGCTGTTCGACGTCATCTCCGGTTTCGAAGCGCTGAGCGAAGAGGAGAAGTGATGCGCGTTGGCATGGCTGCGGCCCTGAACCCATGGTATAGGACAGCACGATGACACCGCCAGTGCGAGATTATTATGAAGTGCTCGGTGTCTCGCGGACGACGGACGCCAAGGGGATCAAGCGCGCGTATCGAAAGCTGGCCCACAAGTGGCATCCGGACCGCAATAAGGCTCCGGAGGCAAGCGAGCGTTTCAAGGAGGTCACGCAGGCATACCGGGTCCTGTCGGATCTCAAAAAGCGGGCGCAGTACGACAAGTACGGACATGACTGGGAGCATGCCGAGGCGTACGAAGCGGCCGGCTTTGATCCGCGGGCTGGCAGTCAGGACGAACGTACTTATCGCGTTTACTATGCTCACGATGATCCGAATGAGGTAGGTGCCTTCGCTGATGTCCGCGAGCTCTTTGAGCAGGCCTTCAGGCAGCGCGCCCGAACGAGCTCTGTCGAGCTGAGAAACGTTACCGGCAAGCTCAGAGTTTCCCTCGGAGAGGCATTCAATGGCTGTCGCAGGGGCTTGCGGCTGGAGGTGCCAGAGCCCTGCCAAACCTGCCACGGGGCGGGCCATCTCAAGGGACGCCCATGTGAAGGGTGCGGTGGTGCGGGAGCCCAGAAGCGTGCACGGGAGATTGACGTGCGAGTGCCTCCCGGGGTCCGCGATGGCTCGGTCATTCGGCTGGCCGGTCAGGGAGTCGCGGGGCAGCGGGGGGAACCTCCCGGAGATCTCTTGATCACGATACAAGTCGAGCCACACCCAGTGTTCCGCATCGCCGGTGATAACGTTGAACTCGACCTGCCGGTCACCCCGTGGGAATTGACTCTAGGCGCCGACGTCGACGTACCAGTTCTGACCGGGTCCGTAAGCCTGAGAATCCCTCCCGGTACGGCAAACGAGAGAACGCTGCGTTTACGGAGGCAAGGCTGGCCCAAGCGAGATGGAACGCGAGGCGACTTGCTCGTGCGCCTCGTGGCCAGTGTTCCGCAAGCAGAGACGGATGAGCAGCGTGCCGCTTACCAGCGGCTAGCGGAATTGTTCCCGGCAGACGTACGAGCGAAATGGCGGCGGCGCGCCAAGACTCAAAGCCGAGAGTGATCGGTGATCGCGCGGTTTTGACTGCCGCTGCCATGGGCGTGGCCCCGACGCTTGCGTGAAGCGGGCATTACGGTCTTGTAAGAGAAAGGAAACTGCATGGAACTGGGCATGATCGGATTAGGGCGGATGCCGGAACGGGGCAGGCTCGCCGCAGCCAACTCAGTTTCGCTTGAGGAGCCACCGGGCAGGAGCGTGGTCAATGGCAGCAAATGACGGGATCGGCAATGGGCGATGACGATTCGACAACAAAGCCCGCAGCCATGGGCATTGTTGTCGGCGGCAGGCCGGCACCCGGCATCAACGGCGTAATCGGTGCAGCTACGATCGAAGCAGTTAACAACGGGCTCTGCGTGCTAGGCATATACGACGGATTCCGTCATCTGGCCAGTGAGTTGTCTGCCACAGAGCAACACGTCCGGGCCCTCACAATCAAGGACGTTGGCCGGATTCACTTCGACGGCGGTTCGATTCTGCGGACCTCGCGCACCAGTCTACTGGACCAGCCGAAACTCGCGGCATCTCCGGTTGTCGAACCTGATGCTGAGGCAACAACACGCATCTGCCAGCGGCTTCAGTCGCTCGGCGTGACGCGCCTGTTGACCATCGGCGGTGATGACACCGCCCTGAATGCGCGCCTAGTCGCGACCCAGGCTGCCGGAGGAGTTCGGGTCGTCCATGTTCCATGTACGATTGACAATGATCTACCCTTGCCCGGTGGTGCCCCTACGGTTGGGTTTGCAACCGCACGGCACTTCGGGGCAGCGATCGTGGCCAACCTGATGGAGGATTCGCGCACCACCAGCCGGTGGTATATCATCGTGACCATGGGGCGAAACACGGGCCATCTGGCCTTGGGCATCGGAAAGGCGGCCGGCGCAACGCTTACCGTCGTTCCCGAGGAATTCCCACGGCAAACCACGATCTCCGAGATCGCGGATATTCTGGAGGGCGCCATGCTTAAGCGTCGAGCGTCAGGCCGACGTGACGGCGTGGCCATACTTGCCGAAGGTTTCGCGTCGATCCTGCGGGATCCCGACGAGTTGTCGAGAGCCCTGGGATCTCCAGTACCTCTCGACGCCGCCGGTCATCCTCGCCTTTCCGAGGTACCACTGGCCCGTATTCTCCAACTGGAGCTGGAGCGCCGTTTTGCGACTAGGAGCGAACGTATGACGCTTGTCGCGCACACCCTGGGGTACGAGCTGCGCTGCGCCGCTCCCACGACGTCGGACATGGGATATGCCCGCGACTTGGGACACGGCGGTGTCCGGCTCCTTGTTGACTCGACACAGGAGCTTCCGACCGGGGTCATGGTCACGCTGCGCGAAGGCAATCTCAATCCGGTGTCCTTCGAAGACATGATTGACCCCACGACAAACCGAACGAAGATCCGGTCTGTGGACATCAACAGCTACTCGTACGACGTTGCCCGGGCGTATATGATCCGCCTGGAACCGGAGGATTTTGAATCGCCGGTCTCGCTCGCGGCGTTGGCATCCGAAGCCCGAATGACACCTCATCAGTTCCGACAACGGTATGGAACGGTAGTGAAAGAACAACGGGGAATTCAATGAACGGCAAGCCCAAGACGCAGAACATGGCATTGTTCTGCGATTTCGAGAATATCGCCCTGGGAGTGCGGGACGCCCAGCTTGAGGCATTCGACGTCAAGAAGGTGCTGGAGCGTCTGTTGCTCAAGGGAAACATCGTTGTCAAGAAAGCCTACTGCGACTGGGATCGGTACAAGGAGTTCAAGGCGGCGATGCACGAGGCGGCATTTGAGTTGATCGAGATCCCCCATCTGCGCCAGTCGGGCAAGAACTCGGCGGATGTCCGCATGGTCGTAGACGCCTTGGACCTCTGCTACACCAAGTCACACGTCGACACCTTCGTAATCATCAGCGGCGATTCGGATTTTTCGCCGCTGGCGAGCAAGCTGCGGGAGAACAACAAGATGGTCATCGGCGTCGGGGTCAAATCCTCCACCTCCGACCTGTTGATGTCAAACTGCGACGAGTTCATCCTTTACGATGATCTGGTACGAGAGGCGAAGAAGCCGCGCAGGACAAAACCCAGGACCCCGATCGAAAAGTCAGCACCCAAGGCGGCGCCCGCAAGCGACGAAAGCAGGAAGCAGAAGGCGCTCGATCTGGTTCTGGAGACAGTTGAAGACCTGTTTAAGGAACGTGGCGAAGAGGAGAAAGTATGGGGCTCGATGGTCAAGCAGACGCTCAAGCGGCGGAACCCGGGATTTAGCGAGTCCTGGCATGGCTTCAAGAACTTCGGCCAATTGCTTGAAGAGGCCCAGGCGCGCAAGCTGCTGGAGCTGGAGCACGACGACAAATCCGGCGGGTATATCGTTAGAGGCTTTACGCATGAAGATTAGGGCACTCGTTCTGGTTGGGCGTTCCCACGGACTTATCTGCCCTGGAACTGGCGAATACACGCGAAGGCCAAGGTGATTCCAGACAACACTTCAGGATAACAACATGATCTTCAAAGGCAGATGTATTAGTCGCGGAGTCGCGCGAGGCCCTGCCATCCTGTCGGATTCGGCACCAGTCCTGGCGGCGGCGCTCCGAATGCGCCCCGGCGGCCTTCGAGTTCGAGCGTCTAAACGCCGCTATCGGCCGGGCCTGCGTGCAGCTTGATCGGACCAAGCGGCAGCTCGCGTGGCGCCCGGCGGGGGGCATCAACAGCTGCATCGAATGGGGTGAGTAACGACTGGTAAGCAGGCCTTCACATGGAACCGTCATTATGGATGAAGAGCAGGTCGTGCGGGCTGAGAGGTCGCTCATGAAGCCTGCGCGAGCACGTCCAGAATGGCGTCATCTGGTGCGGTGGCTCATAAAGCTCCGCGGAGCCCCGCGGGCCATCGCCTTGGGTGCCGCGATTGGCGTATTCGTCGCCTTCACGCCCAGTATCGGGTTTCAGACAGTAATCGCCCTGATCTTGGCCACGCTTCTGAATGCCAACCGACCGGCAGCCATGGCTCTGGTTTGGATCACGAATCCGCTGACCATCCCCCCGTGCTTCCTCCTAACTTACTGCGTGGGATCCCTGGTCTGGCCCGGGCCATCACCTGCGACGGTGTCGCGAGAGATTCGGAACGCCATAGCGATCGCCGGTCGACACGATTTCTGGGAGATGCACGGTCAGTTCAACGCGTTTGTCGGGATCGGCCGCGATGTCCTGATCCCATTGTTAATTGGCGGCATAGTCGTGGGGATCATCCTTGGCAGCGTCATGTACGTCCTCACCCTTGGGGCGGTTAAGACGTACCGTCAGCACAGAGCGGCACGCCGCGGGCGACGCGCGTTAGCGGGCAACAGCGCAGAACCAAGCCAAAAGCCGATGAGGCACGGTGCGTGTTTGCCGGCCGTTAATGACCGGCAGCCGCAAAGGAGGAAAGACCGTTGACCATTTGGCTGTGGATCGGTTTTGTCGCGTTGGTGCTGGCGCTACTGGCCCTGGACCTGGGCGTGTTTCACCGCAAGACCCATGCGCTGACCGTCTCCGAGGCAGCGGTGTGGACAACGATGTGGGTGATCCTCGCGATGTTGTTCACCGCCAGCGTGTATTGGATGTACGAGCACCACTTCCTCGGAATCGGTCTGGCGATCGGCCATGAGCTCACTGGCGGGCAAGCCGCCCTTCAGTTCTTCACCGGCTATGTGATCGAAAAGTCACTCAGTCTCGACAACATCTTCGTCATCGCCCTGATCTTCGCCTACTTTCGGATTCCGGCTATGTTCCAGCACCGCGTGCTCTTTTGGGGCATTCTCGGGGCGCTGGTCATGCGCGGCGCCATGATCGCCGCTGGCACCGTCCTTATTCACCGTTTTGCATGGGTTACCTACCTCTTCGGTGCTTTGCTGATCGCGACGGCGATCAAGCTGCTCGTGGTCCGGCATGACAACCTCAAGCCCGATCGAAATCCACTCGTCAGATTGGCACGGAGAATCTACCCAGTCAGCACTGAGCTGGACGGACAGAAGTTCTTCACGCAAATCGACGGGCGGCGTGCGGTCACACCATTGCTGTTAGTACTGCTGGTCGTAGAAAGCACCGACGTTCTGTTTGCGATGGACTCGATCCCCGCCATCTTCGCCGTGACTCGGGATCCGTTCATCGTGTTCACCTCAAACGTATTTGCGATCTTAGGCTTGCGCTCGCTTTACTTTGTGCTCGCCGGCGTAATGGACAAGTTTCGCTACCTCAAGATCAGTCTCGTATTCCTTCTGGCCTTCGTCGGGGTGAAGATGCTCCTCGCCCACCGTTTTCCGATACCCACGCTCGTTTCCCTGGGGATTATCAGTGGGATCCTGTCCGTGGGGGTCTTGGCTTCCATCCTGGCGGGGCACCGGGACAACGCCGCCCTTGTCTCACCGATTGCTGATGAGCTCGAAGACCTGGCTGAATACTCATGGAAGCAGACTCGCCGTATCGTGATTGTTCTTATTGGCGCCACCATACTGATCGTCGGGATTGCGATGATCGTTCTTCCCGGTCCGGCAATTTTGGTTATCCCTGCCGGGCTCGCGATACTTGGAACCGAGTTCTTGTGGGCCCGGCAGCTGCTCGGAAAGATGAGGAAGACAGGGACTACGTTTTGGCAAACGCTGCGGGATGCGATCCGTGGCAGCCAGATGGGAAACGGAGCTGGTGATCAAAGCTAGGCAGATGAACCGCTTTGCTGATCCGCACTGAGTAGGAGTTCCGCATTATGAAATGGTCTTGGAAGGCGGGTGCGATCTCGGGAGTCGCCATCCATATTCATTGGACGTTCGTGCTTCTGATCGGCTGGATTCTTGCTGCCCATCTGACGCGTGGTGAGACGATCGCTGACGCTATGGTGGGGCTCGGCTTCATCTTGGCGATCTTCGGTTGTGTTGTGCTGCATGAACTTGGCCATGCCCTCGCAGCTAGACGCTATGGAATCGCGACGCGGGATATTACGCTGCTGCCAATCGGCGGTGTCGCCCGGCTTGAGCGGATGCCAGAGAATCCTATCGAGGAGCTGGTTGTCGCGGTAGCCGGTCCTGCCGTCAACATGGTGATTGCCGCTGCCCTCCTTGTAGGCGTCGCGGTGTCCGTGGGAATCGGCTCGATGGGGCAAGTCGACCCAGCGGGAGGGCACTTCTTGGTCCAGTTGACGTACGTGAACATCGCACTGGTCGTGTTCAATCTCATTCCGGCGTTTCCCATGGATGGAGGTCGCGTCTTGCGGGCGCTCCTCGCGACACGCATCGAGTACGTGCGCGCGACGCAGATCGCGGCCACAATAGGGCAAGGTCTGGCCATCGTCTTCGGCGTCTTAGGCTTCTTCTTCAATCCGTTCTTACTGTTCATTGCGCTCTTTGTATATCTCGGGGCGCAGGCCGAAGCTCATCACACCGAATTGCGTTCGCTCACACGCGGTGTGCCGGTGCGCGAGGCGATGGTCACGCGGTTTCGGTCGCTGGCAGAGGCTGACAGCCTCTCGAAGGTGGTCGAGGAGTTGCTCTCCGGCGACCAGCAGGATTTTCCAGTCAAGAGCGGCTCCCGTGTAGTAGGAATCCTCCCCCGGGACGCGTTGATCAAGGCCCTCGCGTCAACCGGGCCAACCGGCAGCGTGGCCGACGTGATGCGGCGAGACTTCCAAACGGTGAGCGATACCGAGATGCTCGATCAGGTATTCGAACCGATGCGCGCGGCAGGCCTGAGAGCCGTCCCCGTTAATCGACAGGGTGAGCTGGTCGGAATGCTGACGCTTGAGAACCTCGGGGAATGGATGATGGTGAACTGCGCGCTTCGGAAATGTCGGCCACGAAGCGCCATCGAGAATATCTTCGGCAAGATCTGAACTCCGTCGCACGCGACTGGCATCTCGCCGCCGCGTGCCTTAGTGTCACGCCTGGCGTCCCGATGCGTGGCTGAGTCGCGTTACTCGCATTTGGAGTTGCTCCGATGGCACGCAGAAAACACACGTTTCTATCGACAAAGGTGGTCCGCGGCATACTCACAGGGTTGGTCTTCCTGGTTGTGGTCGTGCTGCTGATGGTCTGGCTGGCCGGTGGGTTCCACCGCAAGATCGACCGATCTTCGTCTCAATCCCACGCCGCATCCAGTCCTACAATTGAACTGCCTACCGATGCGGCGACGGCGCAAGTCCGGTTGATGCAGGTGCCCCGGGTCGAGCAAGCGGTGGGGACTGTCCGGGCCGTGCATGAAAGCGCTGTCGCAGCGAAGCTGCTTGCGAAGATCATGGAAGTCAACATTACGGCAGGGCAGGCGGTCAGCAAGGGGGACGTTCTGGTGCGCTTGGACGACGAGGATTTGGCCGCTCGGGTTGAGCAGGCGCAATCGAGCGCCAGTGGAGCCCGCTTCGCCCGTGATCAGGCCAAGATCGAGTACGACCGCATCAAACAGCTGATAGAGCAGGCAGCTGCCTCGAAGATTGAATGGGACCGGGTGCAGAGTGCGCTCAAAACCGCTGAAGCCGAGCTACAACGTGCCGAGCAGGCGGTCAATGAATCCAAAACCGTATTGGGCTACGCAACGATTCGGGCTCCCATTGACGGTGTGGTTATCGATAAACGCGTTGAGGTTGGCGACACCGCGACACCCGGTCAGATCTTGCTGACGCTTTACGATCCGACGCGCATGCAGCTGGTTGCGAGCGTCCGCGAGTCACTCACGCGAAGGCTGCAGGTTGGGCAGACGATCGGCGTGAGCATCGAGACGATCGGACATACCTGCGAGGGGCGTGTGAGCGAGATCGTTCCTGAGGCCGAAGCGGCGAGCAGGACGTTTCTCGTGAAGGTGACCGGTCCATGTCCACCGGGCGTTTACACGGGTATGTTTGGCCGATTGCTGATTCCTCTCGACGACGAGTTCGTTCTCGTCATCCCACGGTCAGCCGTGGAGCAGGTCGGGCAGCTGGAGCTTGTAAAGGTCGTTGAAGACGACCGGCTGCGGCGGCGTGCGGTCAAGCTTGGCCGATCCTTTGGTGACGACGTCGAGGTTCTTTCAGGCCTGCGCGAAGGCGAGCGGGTCACCGTCCAGCAAACTCAGGAGGAGCCCAAGTGATGACGTCAGGTGCAACTCCACCCGCTGTCGACTCCAAGCACGGCTTCACCAATGCCATTGTACGGGCTTTCTTGGAGTCGAATCTGTCGCTAGTCCTGATTCTGCTGGCCGCAGCGCTTGGGATGACCGCGCTCGCAGTCACACCGCGCGAGGAAGACCCACAAATCGTGGTGCCCATGGCCGACGTGTACGTGGACTTTCCCGGGCACTCGGCCGAGGAAGTCGAACAACTCGTGACCACCCCGCTGGAGAAGCTGCTCTACGAAATCGACGGCGTTGAGTACGTCTACTCGATGTCCCGCGAAGGATCGGCCATCATCACGGTTCGCTACTTCGTGGGGGAAGACCGCGAACGCAGTCTGGTGAAGCTCTACAAACGCATTGACGAGCATCTCGACATCGTACCGCCCGGAGTGGCCGGCTGGGTGATTAAGCCGGTCGAGATCGACGATGTCCCCATCATCACGCTAACGCTCTCCAGTGCCACATCGGACGGGCACGTCTTGCGTCGTGTTGCCGAGGAACTGGTGCAGCGGCTCTCCACCGTCGAGAACCTCTCGCGGGCGTACGTCGTGGGTGGCCAGCCGCGCGTCGTCCATGTCTATCTTGATCCCCGCCGCATGGAGGGTTATCGAATCTCTCCGCTCGACGTCAAACAGGCGATCGAGTCTGCCAATGTGACAGCCATTGTAGGGAGCTTCGCCCGCGAAGACAGGTCGCAACGTGTCGAGGTCGGGACGGCGTTCGCCCATCCTGATGAGCTTCGCGATCTGGTGGTCGGCGTATCCGGTGATCGACCCGTCTTCCTGAAGGATGTCGCCCGCGTTGTTGACGGGGCGTGGGAGGTGACGGACTACGTTCGTCATGGCTGGGGGCCGGCACGGGGTTTCGAGCATCGCAAGTCATTCACCGGCACACTCGCGGACGGCGACGGCGCTGCCGATGGCCCCGATGCTGCAAGTGTGCCAGCGGTCACGATCGCGCTCGCCAAGAAGAAGGGCACGAATGCCGTCAAGGTCGCTGAAGAGATTCTCTTGAAAGCGGAGTTGCTCAAGCGTGAGGTCGTTCCGGATGACGTCGACATGGTCATCACGCGCAACTACGGTCTAACCGCCGACGAAAAAGTGAACGAACTGGTCGAAGCCTTAGGCGTGGCTATCTTCATCGTGATCGCCTTGCTGACGCTGGGGCTGGGATGGCGCGAGTCGCTGATCGTTGTCCTGGCAATCCCGGTCGTGTTCGGCTTGACCCTGACGGTCAACCTGCTCTTCGGCTTCACCATCAACCGTGTGACGCTCTTTGCGCTAATCCTCTCCCTCGGCCTGCTCGTGGACGACCCGATCGTGGATGTCGAGAACATCTCGCGACACTTTGGGCTCCACCGTCGAGCCTCACGGGACATTGTTCTCGAGGCTGTTGCCGAGATCCGCCCCCCGCTGATCACCGCCACGTTGGCCGTCATTGTCTCGTTTCTACCAATGTTCTTTATCACGGGCATGATGGGGCCGTACATGCGCCCGATGGCCCTAAACGTCCCGATAGCGATGCTCATGTCGATGGTGGTGGCCTTCACCATCACTCCTTGGCTTTCGTTCCACCTGCTCAAGAGGAAGTACTCATCTGGCGATCCGGTGCCTGACCAAGTCGCCGATGTGCATGATACCAGCAAAGTGAAGAAGTCGATGCTCTATCGGTTCTTCTATCCACTGATGGCCCCGCTTCTCCATTCGCGCATGAAGGCTTGGGTATTTTTGGTGATCATGGGTAGCCTCACCCTGCTGGCGGCCGGGCTGGCTGTGACCCGGCACGTTCCCTTGAAAACGCTGCCGTTCGACAACAAGAACGAATTGCTGTTCGTGCTCGATCTTGACGAGGGGACAACGCTGGAACGTACGGACGCGTGCGTTCGCGAGGTTGAGGAGTACCTGTATGGCGTGGTGGAGGTGACCGATTTTACTTCCTTTGTCGGTCTCTCCTCTCCGATGGACTTCAATGGCATGGTGCGGCACTACTACCTGCGCCGCGGAGACAACGTTGCCGAGATTCGAGTCAACCTGGTGGGTAAGAAGAGCCGCAGCCAGCAGAGCCACGCCATCGGACTGCGTATCCGCGACGACCTGACGCAGATCGCCCGGAGGCATGATGCAAGCCTGAAGATCGTTGAGATCCCACCCGGCCCGCCGGTCATTGCGACTGTTGTGGGCGAAATCTACGGCCGGCCGTATCACTCCTACGATGCCCTTATTGAAGCCGCCAAGGTATTGCGGGCCCGGCTCGAGGCCGAGCCTGGTATTGTGGATGTCGACGACTCCGTCGAGGCCGATGAGACTAAGGTGGTCTTCCGCACCGACAAGGAGAAGGCGGCGCTGAACGGTGTCACGGTGGCCGAGATCGTCGAGACGCTCGAAATCTGCCTGGACGGCGTGTCTGGCGGCACCGTGCATGTGCGTTCCGAGCGCCATCCGCTCCTCATCGAGTTGCGGCTGCAAAGGGCCATCCGTTCCAGTGTCGCCGATCTTGCCGAAGTGCGTGTCAAGGGGCGAAATGGGAACGTGGTGCCACTGGCAGAACTCGGACGATGGGAGAACTCACGCTTAGACAAAACCATCTACCACAAGAACCTGCGTCGGGTGGCGTATGTGTTTGCCGAGACCGCCGGGCGCGCTGCAGCTGATACCGTCGTCGACATTCAAGCCGACCGTGTGGTTGAGACGCTCAGCATGCCGATTGGCGCATCGGTGCTGGGCAACGGATGGATCAGTACGGCAAGCCCGAGGCCGACGGCTGGACGTACTTTCTTCAACAACGGCAGCGGAGTCCCGTGGTACGTTCCCGAGGGGATTGAAGTCGACTTTGCCGGTGAGGGTGAGTGGAAGATCACGCTGGACGTCTTTCGCGATCTGGGTCTGGCGTTTGCGGCGGCCTTGGCGGGCATTTACATTCTTCTTGTCGGACAGACACGTTCATTCGTGGTCCCGGTGGTGGTCATGCTCGCCATTCCGTTAAACATACTGGGCATCATGCCGGGCTTTTGGCTGCTCAATGTTATTGCCGGCGACACGGTCGGCTCCTACGCTGATCCGATCTTCTTCACCGCCACCGGCATGATTGGCATGATTGCCTTGGCCGGGATTGTGACCCGGGACTCGATCATCCTTGTGGATTTCATCCATCTTTCTCTTAAACGGGGACGATCACTCTTTGATGCTATCATGGAAAGCCGCGTCGTGCGACTGCGCCCCATCCTGCTGACCGTGGCGACGGCCATGCTGTCCGCGGTGCCGATTACGATCGACCCGATCTTCTCGGGCCTGGCATGGTCGCTGATCTTCGGCCTTTTCGCTTCCACCGTGTTTACGCTTTTTGTTATCCCAATCGCCTACTGGCTGATTTATGCTAATCGCCCGGGGCACGGGGAACAGCACCCCCGGCCCGTGACACAGCAAAACCCTGCATGATGCCGGGACTATCCTCCCCTCATCTCGCTCATTCCCGCGGTTACGGCGAACCGCATCGCCTGCTCGATGGACATGTCGATTGGTTGGACAGCCGAGCGCGGGACCATTGTCGTGAACCCGCCGATCTGGTAGCTCATCGGCAGATAGACCGCCACGTTACCATCGCCACCGATCCCGGCCGGCAGGTCGCCGAAATCCTCTCGCGTGATAAACCCGATGAAACGTAGCGGGGTGTTCCCGACGGAAACCACGACGGCCTTGCGAATCGTTTTCTTGTCGGAGCCTGAGAAGAAGCCCATCAGGTCGCGCACGGACCCATACAGCGCCTTCACCAGGGGAATTCGCTCCACGAACCTCTCGCCCCATCGAAACACCTTTCGAAAGAGCCACGCCTTCATCAAAACGCCAATCACGAAGACCAAAGCCAGCCCGGCCACGACGCCCATCCCCGGCCAGTACAGGCTGCTCGGGACAAGCATCTTCAGTCCTCGTCCCAGGAAAGACTCTGCCGCGCTGCCCAGCCAGTACAGCACATAGAGCGTCACCGTGACCGGCAGAACGGCGGCCAGCCCTGTGAGAAACATCCTTATAACCAGCTTCATGTTCACGTTCCTTTCGAAAGCCGCCCGGGCGTTGATTCATCAGAAGAGTCCTCCATGCTCGCGAAAAGCGCCCACGTGGCCCGTGTCCAGCACAACATCACCCTTCTCCGAAGGCACGGCAGCCTAGCACGGATCTTCGCGCTCACAAGGTTTTCGCCGAGGCTCTGGCGGCCTCGCCGGCACCAATGATGTCCCAGAACTCGCCGGGAACGTGGCGCTGAGAGAGGATCCCCGGAAGCGAGCTCCATTCGTCCTGTCCACGGGCGTGCTACGATGCGCTGTAGGCTGCTTGAGGGGGGGCCTAGACTTTCTTTTTCTCGCGGAAGAGTGGCGACTCGGCCAAGGTGAAGACCACGATCTCTTCTCCGGTGGTGGTGCTGATGTCGTGGTGCAGGCTCACGACCTTGATGCCGGTGACCTCCTGGACCGTCGATTCCAGGACCGGCCGGGCCGTTTCGATGAGTTGGATCCTCACTTGCTTGAGCAAGTCCCGGCCCTTCTCGGTTGGTTGCGACTGGACGAGATGCTGCTCGGCCGCGGTCAGAACGCCCTGAAGACGGACCACGAGGAGGTCGCTAATCAAGTGGGACTGGATATTCTTCGGCCCGCGGCCCATGAACTCCTGTTCAAAACGCCTGATGCCCTCGGAAACGGCAGCCTCGATTTCTCCCTGTGTTTTCATCGTGACCTCCAACCTGTCCCACGTACCGGTCAAAGTCTGGCAGAGGCGAAACGTTTACTCGGCCAAAAGCGAAACCGTCTGGCGTCGGAAACCTGCGTAGTAGCAGGGAATCGCCGACCGGGTAATAATTCTGCTTTGTTTCTCAGAAACTGCAAGCATCGGCGCGCCGATGGAGTATACTATAGTAGTGAGCGGGGTTGCCGTACGCCTAACGGCGGCTCCGGTCGAGGTTTTCGGATGACTTAATAAAGGGCAACCCGGCGCTGCCGGGGCGTCCGTTGCAGAGTAAGCCGACGTGGTTGCGCACCTTCGGGTGTTTGGCCACGTCGGCTTTTTTTTGAGGAGTTCAACCATGGTTATCGGAGTAATCGGCTGGATCGTGTTGGGGCTCATCGCCGGCTACATTGCCAGCACGCTGGTAAACAAGCGTGGCAAAGGACTCGCCTTTGATATTCTGCTCGGCATGGTCGGCGCGGTGATTGGCGGCTGGATCTTCAACGCGGCCGGGGCTACCGGCGTGACGGGCTTCAATGCCTGGAGCCTTCTGGTGGCCGTGGTCGGAGCGGTGGTAGTGCTGGTAGTCTGGCACGCCATCCGACGCTCGGCCCGGCGCGCATGAACTTCACGATATCGACGTGAAAGGACCGCCTCATGTAGCGGCGTGAGTCCTCTCTCGTCGAGGCAGCGGTAGAAGATGTACGGAGCCAACGGTGACGTTTCGTTCGGCTCCAATCATGGTTTGAGTCGGATGACTAGATGAAGGGCAACCCGGCCTGGCCGGGGGGCTCGTTGAAGAGTAAGCCGACGTGGTCGCGCACCTTCGGGTGTCTGGCCGCGTCGGCTTTTTTTGTTCTTGGCGGCCGCGGTGGTGCGGACGAACGATCCTTTCGCAGAAAGGTGCAGAGACATGTTAAGAACCCGATGGCATCCTTTGGGCGTGGTGTGGCCGGAGATGAACCGTCTGCCGGCGGAAATGGAGCATAGGTTAGGCCGTTTTGTGATGAACGACCCGAGGCGGCTTGCCCACAGCGCCTATCCGCCGCTCAACCTCTGGGAGGACGACAACAACCTGTACGTCGAAGCGGAACTTCCCGAGCTTGAGGTGACCGACCTGGAGATCTTTGTCAAAGGCGACAACGAGCTGTCGATCAAAGGCGAGCGCAAGCAACCCGAACTGGGAGAGGGCAAGTGGCATCGTCGGGAGCGAGGCCATGGTGAGTTCTCGCGGGTGGGCGTGTTGCCTCACTACGTGGACAGCGACAAGGTCACGGCCAAATTCAGGCACGGTGTGTTGACCATCACGTTGCCGAAGCGAAAGGAGGCCCAGGCGCGGCGAATCGAGGCCAAAGCCACCTAATTCCGACACCGGCCGCGTCTCGCCCGCCTTCCACGTCGGCAGGTTGGGTCGAAAGTGGCCATGTCACGGGAGGTGGGCCTCGACACGAAATCGGCGGTCAATGCGAGCGCGAAACAACGTTTTGGAACGTATTTTCTTGACAAAGTGGAGGTGCAAACCATGACACCAACCTTAACGACGGAAGAAACCCACAGCGACGTTGCCCCCGTGGAACGTACACTCGGTGGGATTACTTTCAGTCCCCGGTTCGACATCTGGGAGAACGACGACGAGACGATTCTGTACGGCGATCTACCCGGTGTCATGCCGAGGGATTTGGATGTTAGCTTCGAAAAGCCCGTGCTGACGATTCACGGCAAAGTCAGTCCGCGCCACGATGACATCAAGTTCCTGCACGGCGAATACGGAATCGGCGATTTTCACCGTACGTTCACCATCGGCGAAGCGATCGACACGGAGAGGATCTCCGCCGAATTCAAGAACGGTGTCCTGACCGTGCATTTGCCGAAGGACGAGAAGGTGAAACCGCGTGAGATCGAGGTCAAATGCCGCTGATGCAAAGACCTCTGAGGAATCGTATCTGGTTCGAAATCGGAGCCGCTGGCGCCGAAGGCAAAGGACGCTGCGCTGAGCCCTCCTCGTGTCACCACAATGAAAGGTCTTCCAGTTGCTCCATTCTGATCATCCTGCTGCCTACGGGACGCACGTGATCACCAGCGCAGCGAGATCGTCTGCGCTCAAGAAGGAGGTCTGGTTATGACTCGATTCGCTTGGATGACTGATTGATCTAAAAGGAGAATCTTCATGGATCCTATCGTGTATGCAGTGATCTTCGCCGTTGTCGTTCCTTTAGTGGTCTTTTTCTCGGGCATCAGGCTTGTTCGTCCAACACACAAGGGACTCGTCGAGAGGCTCGGCAGGTACCGGCGCTTCGCGAATCCGGGTTTCAACTGGATCATCCCTGTCATTGACAGAATGATCAAGGTCAACACGACGGAGCAGATGGTTGATGCCCAGCCGCAAGAGATCATCACCAACGACAATCTCAACGCCAGGGTGGATGCCCAAGTCTACTTCAAAGTGAAGGACGACGAGGAAAGCGTCAAGAGTTCCCAGTACCACGTCAACAACTACCAGAGTCAGATTGTCAGCCTGGCTCGGACGACACTCCGCAATATCATCGGCACGTTAACCCTGAAATCCGCCAACAGCGAACGAGACAACATCAACGGTGCGCTTCTGACTACGTTGAGCAAGGAAACCATGAGCTGGGGAATGGCGATTGTCAGGACCGAACTGAAGGAAATCGACCCTCCCAAGGATGTCCAGGAGACGATGAACAAGGTTGTCAAAGCGGAGAACGAGAAGGTAGCCGCCTTGGATTTCGCCAACGCGGTCGAGAGACAGGCGGATGGGGAAAAGAGGGCGGAGATCAAGAAGGCCGAAGGCATCAGGCAGGCCAAGATTCTTGCGGCGGAGGGCGAGGCTCAGGCAATAAAGCTCGTGAATGAGGCGGCGAACACATACTTCATTGGAAACGCACAGCTTCTGAGGAAGCTGGAGGCCCTCGAGAGCTCATTGAGCCACAATGCCAAGATCGTCATTCCGTCAGGCTGTGAACTGGTCAATGTCATCGGAGAGATGGCCGGCGTTTTGCCGCTGGCGGGCGGAAACGGACGACGCCGAAGCGAAGACGGAAAACACGGGTCCGCGGAGTTGGCGCGGGCGGCCCAGCGGGTGGTCAAGCCTTCTGTTATGAGGGAGGAGGTCCGCTCGCAGCCTGCGCTGTAGATGCTGGTCGGCATTCATGCGGTCAGTAGAGGATGTACGGAGCCACCGGTGACGTTTGATTCGGCTCCGATCACAGTTTGAGTCGGATGACTAGACGAATGGCAACCCGGCCGTGCCGGGGGGCTCGTTGAAGAGTAAGCCGGCGTGGTCAGACACCTTATGGTGTCCCACCGCGCCGGCTTTTTCTCGCTTGCAGTGGTAGTGGACGGCCGTAGCGGCCAGGGAGGAACGCCATGGACAAACCCAATTCAACAATGGCGCGCCAGATTGCCCAGGCGGCCAGTGTTTTCGAGCAGCAGAGGACGGGCAACACACCCAAGTCCGTGACCGTGGTGCTGAGCGACACCACGCTGGTGATCACGCTGCACGGGGCCTTGTCGGAGGCCGAGAAGGCCCTGGCGAGAAGTCCCGAGGGTGCCGCTCAGATACAAGACTTTCACCGACAGCTGTTCGCCAACGCCTCCGAGTCGTTGCGACAGGAGATCAAGAGGATTACTGGCGTGGAGGTGCGTGAGGCTACCGCGGAAGTCGAGCCGGCTACCGGCACCGTGGTAGGCGTGTTCACAAGCGGCACGACGGTACAGGTATACCAGCTCGCGCATGGCGTACCCACGGACACCTGGAACGGGAGTGAACGAGGCGACCAATCATGAGATCGGGGGTTCTACCACGTTCCTTTTGTCGAGGAAGAACCGTAAATCCGTGGTTGCCGGATGTTCCAACTGCGTCGGGCGCCTTCTGCGGATCATGGTGCTCGTGTTTTATGACGGGACCGCAAGTCCGGGCTTTGAAGCCGGTGACGGTTTCCCTGTCCATCGTTGGGAGGTGTGCGAACGGATTCGCGCCGGTGTCGGGCTGGAAGCAGGTTGACTGACAAGGAGAACACCGATGGGTAAGACGAACGTCGAACGACGAAACCACGCGTGGTTTGCCCTGGCAGACGCAGAGCATTGTCGGCTCTTGTGCTGCCGCTTGACTGAACAAGGCACGCCACACGTTGACGAGTATGAAGCGATCGAGAACAAGTTTCCAGAACGTGAACACCTGCGGCCGCAGACCGGGGACGGCATGACCCATGATGTCGAGGAGAAGGAGCGACGTTTCACGGGGAAGATCGTGGAAAGGTTGCAGGAGAACGCCAAGAAGCACGAGATCGATTGCCTGGTCATCTTCGCGCCCGCTCGCATGCTCGGCGAACTCCGGAAGGCTTCCTCCCGACTGCTACCGGGACACCTTAAGGAACTCGAGGGCAATCTGATGCGGCTGCGCGTCGGTCAATTGGCGGAACATCCGATGATCCGCGAACTGGTGCAGGCCACGCATGAGGCATGATTAACCGGCATTTGGGGCCGTAGTCGGCTTTTCTTATGAATATTTGGATCTTATATCAAACAAAAGGAGCGACACAAATGAAGTCCATCGGCTTTCTTGCGGCGATTCTGGCAGTCGCCTGTACAGGACTGAGTCCAAGCACAGCTCGGGCATTACAGCCGCCGCCGCCGCGGCCTGAGGGCGAGGACGGCGTGCTGGTGCTCACGCGTGGGCCGGTGCATGAGGCATTTGCCGAGACGGTCACTTTTGACCCCGAGCCGGGCATCGTTGTGACCATGGCCCCCCCGAATCCAATCGACGAAGTGCCGCCGGATCAGAGGCCGGAAGGCGCCGACGTCACCTGGATTCCCGGCTACACCGCCTGGGACGACGAGCGAAATGACTACCTTTGGGTCAGCGGCGTGTGGCGCGCCCCCCCGCCCGGTCGTCAATGGATGTCCGGGTATTGGGGGAGGACGCAACAAGGCTTTCAGTGGACTTCCGGGTACTGGGCCGATGCGGAGATGAATGAGGTTGAATATCTGCCCGAGCCGCCGGAGACCGTGGAAGTCGGGCCCGGCATGCCCGCCTTTTCGTCGGACCAGAGTTGGATCCCAGGCTCCTGGATTTGGCACCAGGGGCGCTACGCCTGGCGTCCGGGTTACTGGGTAACTGTGCAGTCGGATTGGGATTGGATTCCTGCCCATTACACGTGGACGCCCCGCGGCTACGTCTTTGTCGATGGCTACTGGGATTACGACGTCGGACGGCGCGGCGTATTGTTCGCCCCGATTTATTTCGACGCAGGTGTCTACAGGCGCAGCGGTTACTATTACTCGCCTTCAACCGTGATCAGCCTGGACGTATTCTCCGACCATCTTTTCGTGCGTCCGCGATACAACCACTATTACTTCGGTGATTACTATGATGCCAGCTACCAAGGCGCGGGGTTCTACTCTCGGCTTGCGTTCCAGTCGAGCCGTCGCGGCTACGATCCGATTTACGTCCATCAGCGCTGGAGGCATCGGCAAGACCCCGCCTGGGAGGTCCGCCTCGACACGGATTTCCGCCACCGCCGCGAGCACATCGAGGCGCGACCGCCGCGCACTTTTCGCGCCCAGATAGCCCTAAACACCGGCGGAGGCACGAGGGAGGGCGGCCTCGTGATCGCCGCCACCTTCGATAACTTCGTGCGAAGCAAAGACAGTTCGGTGCGATTCCGCGCGGTGGACGGTGCGGAAAGACAGACTTTCGTTCAGCGTGGGAGGGAAGTCCGGAAATTCCGCGAGGAACGGCAAAAGCTGGAAACCCATGCGGCGGATCGGTCGGCCAATGACCGTAACCGTCAATTCGCACCGGCCAGAGCGATCATTCCCAGGTCCCCGATTATGGCGAGGCGCCCCAATGAATTCGCCAAGGACCGAAGGCCCCCGACGAGGCACAAGGCGCCGGAGCCGGATCCGAGAGTCGAGGCCAAGCCGAGAAAGGCCCGTGGCCCGGCCGAATCGTCGAAGGCGAGGTCGCAGGAAGAACGCGAGTCTCCTGCGAAGCAGCGAAAGGCGAAGACTGACAAACGCAAGGGCAAAGACAAACCTTAGACGGTTGAAGTGGACAACGTGTCACAAAAATGGGAGTGTGCGATGAAGACATTGATTAAGGTGCTGGTCGTGCTGGCGATCTGCGTAGCCGGGCTGGGGTTTTACAGAGGCTGGTTCTCCCTGTCGGGCAGCGGACGCGACGCCGATAGCAATAAGGTCGAAGTCAGTTTGACGGTCGACCCCGACAAAATGAAGGAGGATGCCGAGAAGGTGGAGGAAAAGACTGCAGAGCTGACCGACGAGGCCGCGGCGCAAGCCAAAGAGCTCGGTGGTCAGGCAACAGGCAATGCGAACTCGGATGATAAATAGGGGACGCGAAGAGAAGTTAGCCCTGAAACGACACACGATGCTACTCCCTGCGTTCGGCGCTTTTCTGAGAGGAAACTGAGATGCTTTCCACAGTTTTGATCGTTATCTTGATTTTCACGGTCTTGGGTGCGCTACCCAGGTGGTCTCACAGCAAAAACTGGGGTTATTACTCAAGCGGCGGACTTGGATTGGTTTTGGCCGTGGTGGTCATCCTGGTGCTCCTGGGACAGATCTGATCATTAACGATGGGCAAATCGCTAAAACTTACAGTGATCGGCGTGGTGTGCGCGGTCGTTGTCGTTGGGGGAGCGGCGTGGTTGTACGTTCATCTCGGCAAACGCGGGACGTCGCGCCTGGAGCAGTGGATCGGCCAACAGATTGTCGGCGTCGTGCAGGGGCATCTCAACTGCACTGCAGGGTTCGAGACGTTGGACTATCAAGCGCCTAAGACGGTTGAGGTCACAGGTTTGTCGCTCTCGCGCGACGGGAACGAAATTGTCGGCGCGTCGCGCATGCTGATCGAGCTCGGCGAAAGGCCGCGATTATCCGAGCCGATTCAGATTCAACTGATCGAGGTGGACGATCCGCACATGATGTTCAAAGCCGCCCCTGGCGGCGGGTTCGTCGGATGGAACAATCTGGTTCGTTCGGAGGTTGTTGAGAATCCCGACAGTGTCGAAGCCGGCAAACGACTGAGCGACGTGCTCGTGCTGCGGCACGTCGAGGTCAAGAACGGGCGGTTGGTCTACGAGCCGACGGACGGCAACGCAGCGATGAAGATGACCGGGCTTGGCTTCACCATGGACACCGTTCCAGAGGCGGACGATCCCGGCTGGTATGCGCTGAACTGTGCGTTCGGGCGCGAAGGTCTGAGCGAGTTCAATGCGGAGGCGCGATTGAATCTTGACACGGCTGTTATCGAGATCAAGCGAATCAAAGGGGCGCTGACACTGGACAAGGAGAAGTATTCAATCATGCCGCCGCCGGTGCAGGAGCTGCTTCGCAAGCACGAGGTGCGCGGGTCACTGACGCTCAGCGTGTCGGGACGGGCGCCGCTGAAAGATCTCTTCGGCGCGGAATTGTCGGTGCGCGCCGTGTTGGACGACGCTTACGCCGCGGTCGGCGAATACCAGTTGCCGGTTGACCGCATCGAGGTGTCGGCGGAAACCGCTGACCGGAAATTGGACGCGACGCTTGCGGCGGAGCTGCTCGACGGTGACATCGACGGTCGGGCGGAGATCGAATTGGCTGGAGCCATGCCGGTCAACGCTTCCTGGCAAGTCAAATCCATCGAGATCCGCGAGATGCTACGCGAAGCGGTGCAGGAAGGAGTGCCGCAATACGCGGGCAAGGTGTTCATCAGCGGCAGCGCAAAGGCGCGGTCGAAAGACATGCCCGCGTCACTGAGCGGGTCGGGCAACTTCAGCATCACACAGGGCAATCTGACTTTCCTGCCCGGATTCACGGATCTTGTCCGTAAGGTCGCGCTGAACGCCTCGTTCGCCCAGCCGTCATTCGCCCATAAGGCCGGGGGGGACTACGTGATTCAGCCGCATGCGATACGGATCGAGCAGATGGAGATCGAGACGGATTGGATGGCCGCGCGCGTGCGCGGGGAAATCGGTTTTGACGGGCAGATTGATCTAGACGTCAACGCCGGGCCTTTGGAAAAGCTACAGGCCGTGCTGGGACGCGTGGGCGAATTCTTCGGACAAATCACGGATACGCTGGTGACGTATCGAGTACACGGGCCGATGATGAAGCCGATGATAACGGTCAGACCGTTTGGGTAGCGGGGCTGGCTGGGGCGAGGGGCTCCTTCAGTCCATTCTGTTGAGGTGTGCGCGGCGGAGGCGGATGGGCGCGCGCGAGGATGCTCACGCCTGGACAGGTTTGTCTGCAATGCGGAAGGAAAGGATCGCAAAATGCCAAAAGATACGAAGAAAATGGCGGCGGCTCGCAGCCGTTTGCGGATGGGTGGCAGGAAGGCAAAGGCGGCGGCGAAAGTGAAAGCGGTTCGCCGCGCGGCTCGCGAAGACGTGTCGGAACGCCAAATCAAACGACGAAAGGAGCGCCAGCACAGCAAAACCGAGCAATAGGACGCGTGCGGATGAGCATGGACCATCCGGGCGGTGTCCGGGACCGGCACCTAGTTCTCGCACGAAGCGCCGAGAAAACCTTGAAGCCGCGCGAACATCTGCGGTTCACCTGATTTCGCGCACTCGGAGCGCAGTCTGGAGGCTTTCACAATGCCTGACAAATGGCGTGATCTTTGCAGTACCAAGCTCGTGACCGCCGCCGAGGCGCTCAAGGCCATCCGGCCCGGCAACCGCGTGTTCGTCGGCTCGGCGTGCGGCGAGCCACAGGAACTCGTCCGGGCCATGACCGAATTCGGCGACCGCCTGGAAGACACCGAAGTCATCCATGTGCTCACCCTCGGCGTCGCGCCCTATGCGGAGCCGAAGTACGCTCCGAACTTCCGGCCTAACGCGTTCTTCGTCGGCAGCAGCGTGCGCGAAGCCGTCAACGAGGCGCGGGCCGACTACACACCGGTTTTCCTCTCGCAGTTGCCGGGGCTATTCCGTTCCCAACGCATCGCGATCGACGTGGCCCTGGTTATGGTCAGTCCGCCGGACGACTACGGCAACTGCAGCCTGGGCGTTTCGGTCGATATCACGAAGGCGGCGGTCGAGTCTGCGAAGCGGGTCGTCGCGCAAGTGAACCGGCACATGCCGCGCGCGCACGGTGATTGCTTCCTCAATGTTCGGCAGATGCACTACCTGGTCGAGCACGACGAGCCGCTGCTCGAGTGGCCTGAGGTCGGCGAGCCGGATGAGGTCACCCGGCAGATCGCGACCCATCTGGCCCGACTGGTGCCCGACCGGGCGACGCTGCAACTTGGCATCGGGCGGATTCCCGACGCGGTTCTATCCCTATTGACCGAGAAGCACGACCTGGGAATCCACACGGAGATGTTCTCTGACGGCGTGCTCAAGCTGGCCCGGCAGGGAGTCATCACCGGCAAGTACAAGACGCTCAATCCGGGCAAGATCGTCGGCAGCTTCGCGGCCGGCAGCCGCGAGTTGTTCGAATACATGAACGACAACCCGCAGATCGAGATGCACCCGTCGGAGTACACTAACCATCCGGGCGTGATCAGCGGGCAGGAGAACATGGTCGCCATCAATGCGGCCCTGGAGGTGGACCTGACCGGGCAAGTGGTCGCCGACTCGCTCGGGCAATTGCTGTACAGCGGCATCGGCGGGCACGCGGACTTCATTCGCGCCGCGGCGCTGGCCAAGAACGGCAAGCCGATCATCGCTATGCCCAGCACCGCCGACACGCCGGCGGGGGTCAAGTCGCGCATCGTCGCGACGCTTCAGGAAGGTGCCGGCGTGATCACGACGCGCGGCGACACGCACTACATCGTCACCGAGTACGGAGTGGCGTTCCTCCACGGCAAGACGATGCGCGAGCGAGCCATGTCGCTCCTGAGCGTGGCGCACCCGGACTTCCGAGCGGAACTGCTGCACGCGGCCAAGCAGCGACGGATCGTGTACTCGAACCAGATCATGCCGCCCTCTCAAACCCCTTATCCCGCTCAATACGAGGAGACGCTCACCCTGGACAGCGGCGAGAAGATCTTCGTCCGGCCGATACGTTCGGACGACGAACCGCGCATGCGCGAGATGTTCTATGACTTCAGCGAGAACACGAAGTACTTGCGTTATCACGCGGCGACGAAGTCCATGCCGCACAACAAGCTGCAGGTCTTCTGCACGGTCGACTACGACAACGACATGGCGCTGATTGGCCTGCACGGCCCGCCGGGAGGCGAGGAGGTCGTGGGCGTCGCGCGCTATATGACCGACGCCGAGAAGCGGTCGGCCGAGGTAGCGTTTACGGTTAGCGACGCTTGGCAGCGCAAGGGGCTCGGAACGTATTTCTTGGGACGCCTCGTCTACATCGCCCGCCTGCAGGGCATCCAGACCTTCCACGCCTACGTGCTGGTCCAGAACAGCGGGATGCTCAAGATCTTTCATGGCTCCGGGCTCGTTGTAGAGACGACAACGGAGGATGGCGTTGTGTGCGTGACGATGAAGCTGCCGGAAGAAAGGCCGGGAGATCCGAACCGTGTCGGGCTCGACGGATGAAGGGTCAGAGGAATCGAAAGTGGCGTTCAGTTGGGCCTCCACGGACTATATCCGCCGCCGCCCTGTTCGTGGGGGTCGCGGTGTCCGTGGGAATCGGCTCGATGGCGCAAGTAGACCCAACGGGAGGGTACTTCCTGGTCCAGTTGAGGTACGTGAACATCGCACTGGTCGTGTTCAATCTCAGTACGGCCGCTGGTACTGCCGTATTAGCCGCCCGCTGGAGCATCCTGGCAAGAGACGAGCAACACAAGCCTATGACGCGGCAATCAGCTATCCGCAGGGGATGCGGCATCACAAAGCTGCGAGGCTACTGTGGCTGCTGAGAGCTGGACTCTCGCGGAGACTGCGCGAAGAGATTGCCGCGGAGATCATCGCCATGTCGCAGGCAGTGTCGGGTCCGTGAAATGAGCCCTCGGGCGGACGACATGAGCATTGTGACAAGGACTACAACAAAGTGGGCAGAGGTCTCCGGCGAACGCGCGTTCTTCGTTGCGATCGTCTGCTGCGTCACTAGAATGACGAGGGAGGAGTTGTTGATGGAAATCTCGTGTTGGATATCGGCACACGTCTAAACCGGGACGTGCGCACTAAGATGTAAGCGAGGCGCGCCATGGAAATGTCGAACCTAGTGTGCGACTACGGATTGGAACAGATCGGTCTGACGAAGCTTGGAAACATTTACTGGAACCGGTCGACACCAGCACTCTACGAAAGCACGATCCGTCAGGGCGAGGCGCAGATCTCGCACCTCGGACCTTTGCTCGTGCGCATGGGGCAGCATACCGGACGGGCGGCACGGGACAAGTACGTTGTGGATGAGCCGAGCACTTCTGGCAACATCTGGTGGGGCAAGATCAACATCAGATACCAAGACGAGCGTTTTGCGGGATTGCAGCGCCGCATGTGCGCCTACCTTCGCGGCAAGAAGGTGTTTGTCCAGGATTGCTACGCTGGCGCCGACGAGCGTTACAGGATCGCGGTTCGCGTCATCACCGAGTTCGCCTGGCACAGTTTGTTCGCACGGAACATGTTCATCCAGCAGCCGCGCGAGCGGGAGGCGATCCGGTCCTTCAAGCCCGAGTTCACTATCCTGCACTGTCCGGACTTCCACGCTGATCCCGACGACGACGGAACGCGCAGCGGTACCTTCGTCGCCCTGGACTTCGCACGGAAGCTGATTCTGATTGGCGGCACGGCCTACGCCGGCGAGATCAAGAAGTCGATCTTTACGGTCTTGAACTACCTACTGCCCGGTCGCGGCATACTCTCGATGCATTGCTCGGCAAACGTCAGTAAGAGCGATCCGGATGACGTGGCCATTTTCTTTGGCCTTTCGGGAACGGGCAAGACGACTTTATCAACCGATCCCAATCGCCTTCTGATCGGCGATGATGAGCACGGTTGGTCGGACGACGGGGTCTTCAATTTCGAGGGCGGTTGCTATGCCAAAGTGGTCAGGCTTTCCAAGGAATCGGAGCCGGAGATCTACGAGTGTACACGGCGGTTTGGCACCATCCTGGAGAACGTGGCCATGGACCCCGCGACGCGTTACATCGATCTGGACGATGTGGCCATTACCGAGAACACGCGGGCGGCATACCCGCTCAAGCACTTGAGTGACATCGTGCCCTCGGGAAGGGCAGGCCACCCGCGCAACGTGGTGATGCTAACGGCCGACGCCTTCGGTGTGTTGCCGCCGATCGCCCGACTGACGCCGGAGCAGGCGATGTATCATTTCATCAGTGGTTACACGGCAAAACTGGCCGGTACCGAGGCAGGCGTGACAGAACCCAGTGCCGTGTTCAGCGCTTGTTTCGGCGCCCCATTCTTGGCGAGACATCCTTCAGTTTACGCCGCGCTGCTCGCCGCGAAGCTGGTTAAGCACAAGGCCGATTGTTGGCTGGTCAACACGGGATGGACAGGCGGGCCTTACGGCGTCGGTTCGCGCATGAAGATCGAGGTCACGCGGGCCGTGCTAAACGCTGCGTTGGCCGGGACATTGGCCGACGCCGAGACGGAGGAGGATCCTCACTTCGGGTTCCAGGTCCCGCGTGAGGCGCCCGGCGTGCCGACTGACATACTCAATCCACGCAAGACTTGGCGCGATCCGAGAGCATATGACGAGCAAGCGAAGAAACTCGCCGGTATGTTCAGGAAGAACTTCGAGCAGTCTGCTGGTGGTACGGCGGATGAGGTCGTTGCTGCGGGACCAAGAACCGACAGGGAGCGCACCGAGGTGCGCTAATAATGGAAAGTGTAGCGTTTGAGCGGCGAACGGTCACCCGTTCGACAGGCTGATTGGCTACCATGCTGCCGCTGGAAGTAGCGCCGGGTGATCGCCGGCAGAGCGTATGTTCAATTTGTGCTGTGGAGTTGCGCGATGGAGCCAAAGCCAACCGTGGCCTATTTTTCGATGGAGATCGGCCTGGATCCGGCCGTGCCGACGTACAGCGGTGGCCTCGGCGTGCTTGCAGGGGACTCCCTGCGTGCGGCCGCCGATCTCAAGTTGCCCATGGTCGCGGTGACACTGGTTCACCGGCGAGGCTACTTCTATCAACGCCTCGACGCTCAGGGGAACCAGACCGAGGAACCCGTGGATTGGCCGCTCGACGACTATCTGAAGCCGCTTGAGCTTCGAACGACGGTGACGCTCGAAGGGCGTCAGGTGCAGATCGCCGCCTGGCAGTTCGATGTCGTGGGGGTAGGTGGTTTCACCGTTCCGGTGGTCCTCCTTGACACCGATGTGCCCGAGAATGCCGAGGATGACCGGTCGATCACGCATCATCTTTACGGAGGAGACTCGCGCTATCGACTGCGGCAGGAGGCTGTCCTGGGAATCGGCGGCGTACGCATGCTCCGGGCGTTGGGCCTTCGCGAGCTCGAACGGTACCACATGAATGAAGGCCACGCAGCCCTGTTGGTGCTGGAACTGCTTAAGGAGGAGTCCAGCGTTCGGCAGGTTGGCCCGGCCGAGCAGCCTGTCGTGGATGCGGTCCGGCGCCTGTGCGTCTTCACCACACACACGCCGGTCGAGGCCGGGCACGACAAGTTCCCGATCGATCTCGCTCGCGATGTTCTGGAGCCGGAACTCATCCAGATACTAACGTCCACCGAGGGGCAGGACGCGCTTTGCTGTGACAAACTCTTGAACATGACCTTCTTGGGGTTCGCCCTCAGCCACTACATCAATGGAGTGGCCAAACGACACGGCGAGGTCTCCCGGCAGATGTTCGGGCAATATCCGATCGATGCGATCACCAACGGCATCCACTCAGCGACCTGGACGGTACCGCCGGTTGCGGAGATGTTCGATAAGTACATCCCGGGTTGGCGTGAGGACACCGCCAGTCTCCGATACGCGATGTCAATAGATCGCGACGTGCTGTGGAATGCACACTCTGCGGCCAAACGTCGCTTGATTGAAGAGGTGAATCGAGATACGAACGCGGGGTTCGATCAGGATGTCTTCACCATCGGCTTCGCACGACGGGCGACAGCCTACAAACGCCCCGATCTGATTCTGACGGACATGGATCGTCTCAAACGCGTTGCGCGGGACGTCGGCGCCTTGCAGTTGGTGTACGCGGGCAAAGCTCACCCGAACGACGGTCAGGGCAAGGAGACCATTCGAGCCATTGTCGGCGCCTGCCGCGCGCTCCACCCAGAGATTCGCGCTACGTACCTTCCCAATTATGACATGGAGAGGTGCCAACTGATGGTGGCCGGCGTGGACCTCTGGTTGAACACGCCGCAGCCGCCGTTGGAGGCTTCCGGTACGAGTGGTATGAAAGCCGCCGTCAACGCTGTGCCGTCGCTCAGCGTTCTTGATGGATGGTGGCTGGAGGGCTGCATCGAAGGAGTAACCGGTTGGGCCATCGGCGATGACCCCGTGACACGCGATCCAGACGCACGCCCATCAGTTCCACCGTCAGACGAGGCTCGCCGGCGCGATGCCGACTTGCTCTATCGCAAGCTGGAGGAAGTCATCTTGCCGTTGTTCTACAGCAATCGGACTGGGTACGTCGACGTGATGCGTCTTGCGATTGCCATCAACGGCTCGTTCTTCAACACGCGGCGCATGATGCAGAACTACGTGGCCAAAGCGTACTTTGAGTAGGTCCAATCCCGAGTATGGCGTTGACGGCACTCGGCGGCTTGGCACCTGGTGACGCCGTGCGGAACAGTCCGCGAAACCTGATCTTGCCTTCCCCTGTCCAACGCTACTGCGGTTGAATCACTCCTCCTTCTTCTTCGGCGGCCTACGGCTGAGCCACGTGGCGGTGATCAGGCCCAAGGCAAAGCCCACCAAGAGCGTGACAAAGAGCAGCACGGCCCGGGGCATCGTGATCGTGACAAGAAGCAACTTCGTTTCCACGGCCTGTGTATTCTGCAAGGCGACTATGACAGCTAGGATTGCGACTACGATCGCAATGACGATGCGTATTCGTGGCAGGAGCAGCCGACAAGGCTGCGGATCTTATGGGGTGAGAGTCCCCTCGCCGTCAGTTTCCCGGTTCGGACGGCTAGCTTATTCGATGCACGTGTCTGGTAACAGCACGTGTTCTGCTCGAACGAAAACGCCACGGCTGCCCTGCAGGCTCAGAACTGCAGCGGTGGGAGCGATCGGGGTGGCAAGCAAACTTGGAGGCCTGAACATTAGTGAATGGCTGCAGCTGCGAAAGTACGCCCGCTCGGGAAATCGCTGGAGCGGATTATTGCGGGAAAGCCGACCCGATTGCCATGCGGGGAAGGCCGACGTCATCGAGGGAAGAAACGGGAATGTGCACCTCGACGACCCGCCGCGGTAGGGGCCCAGGCATCCAAGGAAAGATCTGCAGAGATAACGTCGGGAAGGGCCATCTCCCAGCAGGGACTGGCGACAACCTGCGAAGACTCGCCGACCAAGGCAACGACCGTAGGCGGCGAGAGGGATTTGGTCCGGCGCATGGGCCCGTATGAGCGATGAAGGCGGGGTAATGCCCGCTGACGTAGCCCGCGAGGCTGCGACGTGACGGGTAACGCCCGAAGCGTGCAAAGGGACCCTGGATACTAGGCGGTCCTGGGGCGCTCCCGGACATTGAGCCGGGATCGAGCGTACCCTTAAAGAGTGGACGAGCGTCGCATGCAAACCACAGCCAAGAGGGGCGTATACGAGCCAGCGTTTGAGTTTCCTTGGTTGTGGGCAGGCAGTGGCGGGACAAGCCAAGGTCAGAACCGGACTCGGGAAATCCGACCGTCCGGGATCGTAGGGGGGCCTCGGGAAACGTGGCTCATGGTGGAACTGTGAACCCACTCCGCAACCGAAAGGGCGGATCTGGAAACCCTCCACCTAAAAGCGCGCGCGCCCGAGTTCTATCCCGACCCATGTCCGATCCTCCAAATGAGATTACTCGTTCGGTCAGCCGCCGGCTACACACTTCCAGCACCCGCCGGCTTCGAAATAAGCATCCCAACTACTCCGCCTGCTCTGAATCAGGCTCTGTCGGCGGCGACCCACGCTGTTGGAGGCGAGGGTCTTGATCGAGCGTTGGCGTGAGCACTACAACCGGGTGCGTCCGCACAGTTCATTGGGATACCGTCCGCCGGCTCCGGAGGCGTACTCGTTTCCGGTGCAAACGGCGGGCTGCGCTACGCTGCGCAGGGCTTCGCTCCGCCCGCCGCTTGCGGTTCACGAAGCCCTCGGACTAACATAACAAGTGGTGTCACCCATGGGGGCGGGTCATACTCAGGGTTAAGGTCGCAGTCGGAATCGCTGACGGCTCCGACACGGATCTGGCCGAATGAATCCTTCATAGAGTCGCGGGAGCGACGGAACACGTCCTTCCTGACCCGGAACCCAAGGTCCTGTTTCTGGCTTTTGGCGAAAGCTCGCTGACTTTTGAACTGCGGGTTTTTGTTCCGAGCATCGACTACTACTTGAAAGTCAAACACGACCTGCTTAAGGCAATCGATCGCAAGTTCCGCGAGGAGCGCATCGAGATTGCATTCCCGCAACGTGACATTCATGTGCGCTCGATCCGTCAGGCGCTTCCGATCACCGGAGATAGCGCCACACTGATAGCGACCGAAGAACCGGCCGAGAAGCACTGATGGATTCGTCCCGCGAAAAGCCGGCAGCGGAGAATCGGAGCCGGGGTTGGCCGGCTTTCAACGCTGTAGGCAGCGGCGAACCCCGGTATGCCGCGCAAGCTTCAATGCGTCATCTTCGTCGGTCTTGCGATTGACGTTCTTCCACTTCCAGGGATCCTGAGTCGGGTCGGCCACCTGGATTGTGATGTCCATCTCGCTCACCAAGTCGTACACCCACCCCGCCAGTGGGCAGATCTCGATGACGACCAGGTCAGGGCGAAGTCGTTCAAGCAGATCTCGCAAGTTCGCCCGTCTCGTGGCAACCTCGCCAAAGGCTGCCTTGCCAGTGTTCGTGTGGAACTCGCAGAAGATGGACTTGCTCTTGGCCAGGTCGAGTGCGAGAATCGTCATTGCTGGGTCTCCCTTTTTGATGCTGTTAACATCTGTGGGCCGCCACCACGGCGGGCCCGTCAGTGGCCTGGGATTATCCATCCCGCCAAGGCCACAGGGAGGCCCGGCTTGCATAGTTTCTCCGGGTACCGACCCCGGAGGTAGTCCGGGTGCGTGCCAACCATAGCTGCCAGCGCGTTTGGAACCTGCCCACCGGTCCATGGGAGACCTCCTTCGGATCGGGGAAGTTGACCTCGGTCCCGCGAGACAGTGTCAACGATGTCCAGCCTGGTCGACTGGCAATCATCCACTTGATGGCCGCCATAAGGTCCTCCGTGACAGACGCTTGCGCAAACGAATGCGCATCTCAACACGTGGCAGTTACCACTATACGGTGCGAGAGATTGCAGCACCGTGCACAGGATGATGGTCGTACCGCCTTGCGAGGGGCACATTCAACTCCGATGGCCATAGATCTTGTTGACTTCGCGCGCAGCTCGCTCGATCTCGCGCAGGCGCGCAAGCGAGTAAGGTGGTGTACTCACGTTTCCTGGATGGCTGAGCCCTTCTGCGAAGCGCTGCAGCGCCTCTGTCGACGTATACGTCGTGCCGCCAACCTTAAGACTCTCGAGCTTGACACCACGTACGCCATGGTTGATCCAGCGGTACACCGAAGTGACGTGTACGCTCTTACCGCTTGGGCGCGGGGGCAGCTTCTGCGGAACCTGGCCAATCGGTATCAGCGTCTCCTCGCTCATGTCGATCATGAAATCCACTCCGTTTCTTCTTGCGCCGGTGCACGGTGAAAGACCGTGCACCAGGCCGGTAGGTCGTCCGATCCGACGTGGCTCGCCATCATACCTCGGAGCGGAGAACCGCGTCCTGCCAACATGCGACGGCCAGTTGAAGAGGCAGTCAAGTAGCGGAGCACGCGTTCCGAGTACGCCTCCAAACACCTCATGTAACCCGCGAACGTCGACGCGCTCGGAATGCGATGAGTACGGGTACTTTTACGGGTACTCCGCCTGAATTCCTTGTCCTTCTGTGTCCTCTGGTGTACCTTGGTGTCACTATGTGTCCCGCATCGAATGGCGATGCGGTCAAGATGTGGTGTTAAGGACGTTTAAGAGGGCTTCTAGGAAGAATCGATTCCCCCCGCCTCCATTGAATTTCTGAGCTAGAATCCTTGATTTGTAAAGAATTCCGTATAAAATTATACGCGTTCTTGGCCCTGAAATCGAGGATTCTGACATGGCGAAACGAGGCAGAAAACCCAAGCATTACGTCACCTCGGACGGCGAAACCATCGTTGGTCTGACCAAGCGAGCCGACGGTCGTTTCGGGCCGGTTGGTGTGGCTGGCGTTGCGTTCGGCAGTGACGAAGCCACGGCCATCGCTCGGTTCCGCAAGTGGGAAGCTGAGCGGGATGGCACCGCTTGGGAGAAGCACGTCGGGGACGATCTCAAGGTCGATTCGATCTGGTACGGGATGCGGTTCACTGGTCCCGGCAAGTCAACTACTGCCGCCGGACGACGCTTGGAGAAGATGGCCCTCGCCTATGTCGCCGAGTATAGGAAGTTCATCCGCAACCTTATCCTCACCAATCCCCACCAGGCGGCCATCGAACTCGACATCGAGGAGCTGAAGTGGTTCGACGAGTTCAGATCGCCTGGCCTATCGGTACGCCTTGAAGACATCGGTGAGGCCTACCGCAGCAAGCGCAAGAAGATCAGCGATACCTGGCGGAGGAAAGTCAAGCGGTTCTGGAGCGAGTTTGTCGACGCAGTTGGCGTGGAGACCGTGGCCGAGATTTCGGCAGACGACATCAGCCGCTACCACAATATCGTGTGGGACGACTACGAGAAGAACGACAGGTCACCCACCTACGTCGCCCACCGCTTCCAGTGCATCAAGACGATGTTGAACCATGCGATGAAACAGGGCAAGGACCACAAGCATATTCGTCGCGTCATCGATCTGTGTGCCATGTTTACGACTCCCGACAAGACCGGGACCGATCCTCACCCGATATCGCGTGAACATTTCGACGCCCTGTTGGCGGTTTCGGACGCCAAGTGGACGGCCATGTTTCTGCTTGCTTTGAACGCTGCGTTCTATCCGTCGGAGGTTGCTGCGGTGAAGAAGTCGCATGTTGATCTTGATGCCGCAACGCTTGTCATGGATCGGAGCAAGACAGGCGTTCCCCGGATCGCGGTTCTCTGGAACCGCACGGTCGAGGCGATCAGGGAATACTTGGACGGAAGCCGAAACGAGTCGGAGTACTTGTTCGTCTCAGCGACGGGTGCTCCATACAACGCCAACCACGCCAGCCGGAATTTCAGGCGTCGGCGAACCGAGGCCGAACTTCCGGATGAGGTGAAGTTCGACAACATCCGCGATGGAGCCTATACCGCCGCTGTGGAAGGAGGGGCCGATGTGAACCAAGCCAAAATGTTGGCTGGCCACCGTGTTGGAATCAGCGATCACTATCTCAAGCGGAATCCCAGTATGGTGGCCGACGCCTGCCGGGCTATCGAGGAGCGGTATTTCGGGTGATAGGCTCGCCATCCGGGCTTACGGGTAATCGTAGCACTCCAGAATCCGTCATCACATCGACATTATCCTCACGCGAAGAGTTCTTCCCCAGGCTCGTCGGACTTGCGGGTTTTACGCCGATCTGCCAGATCTTTCAGGTCAAGGTGGTTCTTCTCTTCGGTCGTTGCGTCGCACCCACTCAACGCCTTGAATGCCTCTGCGTTTACTTTCCTCATCACTCGATGGAGTTTATCGAGTATTGTGGGGTCTACAGTTCGAGGATCGGAGCGATGATATGCGACATTGCATCGAATCAGCCGCTGAAGCAGATTCAGTGTGTCATCGCGTGACAGAGCAGTAGAAGACTCCGGAATCCAATGGTCCGCTTCAAGGCGACCTTTCTTCTTCTTCTTCCTCTTGATCTTCGCCCCCGCTTTCCTCGCGGTCTTTCTCCTTTCGGCCTCTCTCCTTGCGGCCTCTTTCTTTGCGGCCGCCTTCTTCCTCGACTCCAATTTGAGTTCTCGCACTGTCTTGGGCCGTGGACTCCTCAGCATGTATTCGATTTGACGCACGTCGCCAGCGTCTACAAAGCCGACCTCCCGTTCGCACCCGCTTGCATCCATCACCGTTGCTATCTGCAGGACCTTCGCCCCTTCGCGGTTTTCGAGGCGAGCGATGGCCTTGCGAACCGTATCGGCGTGCACACCGAGTTCCTTGGCGATCTCGGGGACCATGAGCGTTCCCTTCGGCCGATCCGCGTATCTCCTGTAGTCGGTCCGGAAGTAGATCAACTGCTTAATCTGTTCACCCGTGAACTTCCGGCCCCCGCCGGTTAGCACAGGTTCGATGCCAGCCTTCGCAGCGGTGCGACGCACCGTATCGGTCGAGCATTGCAGTTCTTTCGCAACTCGCCCTATTCCGTACAGGGCATCCGGGACGAGGTTGCCAGTCTCGCTGGTTGTCATTCTTAGCCTCCCGCAACTGTTCGGTTTCTCGCTTGCCGGTTCGCGTTTTTTCGGCGGTGCATCGCTCGGCAACCGTTCATTATACGAACTATCGATCATACACCGCGAATAACAGGGGTCTAATCCTAGAAAGTGCACGAGCCTATGCCATGAGGTTGGGCTTTCTACCGGTTTTGAGCGTTTCCATGGCCTTCCAACGCACGATTCACTAATCCCCGCGTCAATTCCCGGGAGGCCCTGTTCCGATTATGTAAGAATTGGCTTGCATAGGAGCGGTAAAACCTTGCAGCTACCCGGCTCGTGTGTCTCTTTGCCCATATTCGTCCTATAACTCATGCGAAATAATAGCCTGAGCCACTCATTCTCTTTGCCCTCGCACGTTTTGTATCCTACGCTCAATATGAGGCAGCGGCTCACTGGAGCAGGGCAACGTGTTTGACGTGCAACGACGCCTGGAGACGAGCCGCATCCAGGCTGCCGGTTAGCGAAGGAGAGGAAGGATGAGCAGGCGGGACAAGAGCAAGAAGAGACGCAACCGGCGACGGCGTGCAACCGGCAAGGGTGGGACTCAGCCAGGCAAGGACTCCCCCGCCTTCCGGGTGCGAATGTGTGAAGCCAAGATCCACAATACGCACGGTGGACAGGTAATCAAGCACCTTGTGCCGCTGAGCGATCTTGCAAGATCGCAACGTCAATCGGTACGCGGGAGTCTTGCGGTACCAGATTGATGTAGCCGGCGCTGCAATGACCGCGAGCTTCGGCATCGAGCACCATCTTGTTCCGCGGGAAGATCCAACGTTCGTTTGGACGGAGCCCTGCCGGGACGTGGCCGAGGCGGTCGAGCACAACGAACGCGTGTTCATCTACGGTCCGAGCGGCACAGGCAAGAGCTCGCTGGTTCGGCAAATCGGCGCGCTCACGCTACGACCGGTTCGGCGGGTCTCGCTCAACGGCGAGACCAGCGTGGGTGACTTCGTCGGACACTGGACTGTCAACGAAGAGAAGGAGACCGTCTTCGTCAAGGGCATTCTCCCTCAGGCGTTGGAACAGGGCCAGATCCTTCAGTTGGACGAAGTCGACGCCATGCAGCCGGAGGTGGGTTTCGTCCTTCAGCAGGTGCTCGAGCCCGGCGGGCATCTTTTGCTCACTGACACCGGCGAGGACATCGCACCGCATCCGGATTTCCGGCTGGTGGCTACAGCCAACACGTTGGGCTTCGGATCCGACTCGGGGCTCTATTCCAGTGGAACGCACGTGCTCAACTTCAGCTGGCTTGATCGCTGGGACGTGGTGGTCCACATGGATCATCTGCCGGCCAAGCGGGAAACTGAACTGCTGCGCGCCCGCCACCCCGGACTGAACAAGGACCTGATCAAGTGCATGGTCAAATCGGCCGGGGATCTGAGGAGGGCGCACGCCGAAGAGCAGCTAACCACGGTGCTGAGCACGCGACGTTTGCTGGCGCTCTGCGCTCGGCTGGATCGCGGAAACGACTTCGATCGGGCCCTTGCGGTTTGCGTGCTCAACAAGGTCCCGCCGGAGGACGTCAAGGTCATCCGCGAGACCTTTGATCATCACGTCGGCCCCCTGGCGCAAAAGGTCACCGCTTCTTAGGCGCCAATCGAAGAGTCTGAATCACAGAGGGTTGCGCCCGCAATGGCGATGCGGCTGGCGCGGCCCTTTTTCTATGCGCATCGCAAGGAGTTAGAGGAAATGAACCTCAATCCCTTTGAAAGTCAGCTTGAGCGGCTGGCACGGACGTTGACTGATCAGTTCGGCGTTCGTGTGATTTGCCGCGGCGAGGAGGCCTGGACGGACGGGAAGCAGATCGTCCTTCCGTCGCTTCCGGAACCGATGGACGCGGCACTAGATCGTATGGTCGTAGGTTTCTTGGATCATGAGATGGCCCATGTGGCGTTCTCGGATTTCGAGGCCGTGAAGCGATTTTCGCAGCGGCATCCTGGATACGAGGCCATGCTTAACGTGGTCGAGGATGCACTGATTGAACGACGCGCCATGGAACGCTGGCCCGGCGTACGTGCCAACCTGGATGCGATGTTTCGACAGATCCGCGATCGAATCGTGCGACTCGTCGGACAGCGCGACGCGTTCGGCAAGTTTTGCACAGCAGTATATTTGAAGTTCTCGCACCACCAAGACATGCTCGGTCTCGAGGACCTTGTCGCAGGCTACGACGACTTGTTCGCGTGGTTTCCAGCAATCCACGACACCGGTGGCGCCGCCGACCTGGCGGAGCAGATCCTCGATCGTTGGTTGAAGCAACAGCCGCCGGAGGAAGCAGGCGCACCGGGTTCGTCGGATAGCGACAATCGTGAAACGTCCGGAACGGAGGATGGCGGAAGCGCAGGCCCGAGCGATTCCGGTGAATCAATCGATAGCAAGGCCGAGTCGTCAGCCGAAGTCGGAGCTCAGGAAGAGGCCGACGGCACGACGGGTGAATCGACCCGGGATGATTCCGATCCGAATAGCGATAACGCTTCGGAAGATGAGTCCGCGGTAATGGATGCGCTCGGCGCAGACGCGCCCGAATCGGGTGCGGCACAAGAAAATGACGTCGAATCGGTTGCTGGCGACGGAGGGCCACGCGAGGTCAACCACGGCAGTTTAATCGGCGAGATCGTAGCCGAGGCAATCGCGGAGCATGTCGCTCAACTCAACACAAACTCCGAGTATCGCGCCTACACCAAGGAGCTGGATCGCATTCAGTCGATTGCTTTCGCCAGCGAGCATGAGGTGGCCACGTTACGGAACCATCATACAGATGTGATCCGCCGGCTGCGCCGAGGCCTCGCCAACGCGCTTCGGTCGCAGGAGAAACGTTGGTGGCGTGATGAGCAAGCCCGAGGGCAGTTATCACCCAAGACCTTGCACCGGCTCTGCATGGACAGGCCGCGCGTTGATGTGTTTCGAACGCGCGCTATGGTGCAGGGCCGCTCGACCGCTGTTTCGATATTGCTCGATGCATCGGGCAGCATGACCCGTAACAAGATGGAAGTCGCCCGTGACGCGCTGCGAGTCCTGCTGGAGGCACTTGCGGACTTGAAGGTCGCCACGGAGGCACTCACTTTCACGACGGGCCGGGACTTCGACTTGTTTAGGGTCGCACAAGAGACTGGCCAAGATCCGACCGAGATGCGCACCCGGTACAGCCGCTTCGCGAATCTGGAGATTGGCCTGGTCAAGCAGTTCAACGAGCCGGTCAAGACTGGCCTGCGCCGCTTGCCGACAATCAGCGGCACCGGCCTGACGCCACTTGGCGAAGGCATGCAAATAGCCGCACGCCGTCTGATTCAACGACCGGAGAGTCGGCGAATTCTCGTTGTGTTGACCGACGGCCGCGCCGGCTGCGAGGCCTGTGATGACGCCGCCGTTCGGCACGCACAGTTTGTGGCCGAGCAGGCGATCAAGACCGGCATTGAGCTGGTTGGCGTAGGGATTATTGATGAAAGCTTGCGCGCGATCGTGGCGGACACGATTGTGGTTCATCGAATCGAAGAACTTCCGGCTGAGCTGTGCAAGCTGCTGAGCCGGACGCTTATGAAGGGACTTCGCCATGTTGGATGAACGGACGAAGCTAATGTTGGATGTCGCGAACGAACTGACAGCGGCCGACATAGAGTTCTTGAGGGCTGGCGTGCTCGCACAGTCACCGCCTCGTGCGATTCCCCGATCTACTACGGAGAGGCAAGCACGCGGTCAGGCTGCGAGTACCTCGAGGCAGACGTCCTCGATTATGTCCGCAGGTGAGTATGAACGGGGCCGTACTCGCGAGTCCAAGATCTCCACGGCCTGTGTAGGCACCGAGCGTGTTAAGCACGCCTGGTGGTCAGTCGGGACGGAGCTGGTGGGCAGAATTGGAAATGAGGAATTCACGGCGAGAGTCGTTGAGAATTCGCAGGTCAAGAGTGGACGAAGCATCCTGCTCACGTCCGGCGTAGCGAACGGACGGTTGTGTATAACACCGACGCGCGCCGCGCTCGAAGCGACGGAAGCCTATCGACAGGCCAATAGCTTAGGTCGCGGCGGCGGCGTCACCAACGGATGGCTGTTCTGGCAGCCGAGGGCCTGACACACGGAGAGAAGCACACGCTGCGCTGCGGAGCGTGTGCTTCCGGCAAAACAAGGTGAGAATCATGAAGAATCAAGCAATAGAAGCAATCCGGATTGTGGTCTACGTAGACGGCGGGATCGTTCAGGATGTATTGAGCGACACCGCAGGCGTGGAAGTGATGATCGTGGACTACGATGACGAGCGCGCAGGTGATCCGAAGTCATCGCGCTCATTTGAGCCGGTAACGGTGGACGCATCGATGATCAAGCGGACGGCCAAAGGCATGGAGGACTGACCCAAATACCCGCTCGCCGTACACCGTTTCTTCTTCCTTTCTTTCTTCGCGGTCGGGCTTTCTGGCCGCGATTCCTCCCCGGAGCTAGCGTCAGCTCTGTCCACCTATTCGCGCTAGACACGAGAAAAAGTGAGTTGCTCACTTGCGCGGGCGCCTTTCGTGCGCTATGCTCTGGATGGAATCCATCAGTTAAGGAGTGTGTGCGATGAATATGGCGATTCGCAAAATAGGAGTCGCGGGGTTTGTTCTGGGTGTTCTGGCGATGGCAAACTTCGCCGTGATCGCTCATTGGCTTGAAGAGATCGGCATCATTCCATGGGCACAGTGCATCCGCGAAGAGTATCTTCCGGGCCCGACCCTTACTGTCGTCGCTGTGATGCTGATCCTGTTGCCGTCAGGCGCGGCCGTCGCGCTTCATGTTCGGCGGTGCCGGGTGTGTAGCTGTCTGATGCTGAGGCGTGGGCGGTACTGCTGCGAATGACCTTACGTTCACGCAGCGGCCGAAGCTGAATGATGGGAATGTCGCGTGCCTCTGATTCATCCATCGTAACCGTCCTTCCACCCGTTACTTGGACATCGCGCCGTCGTAGGTGCCGGCCAACTCCGGCCGATCGGCGAGTCCCTCGGCCCGAAGCAGTTCCAACAAGGTCGTGTCGTTCCACAGCTCGGCGAGTCCGTCGAGCAGCGCAAACAGGCGCGTTTCCTTCTCCTGTGCTTCACGCACATAGGACTCTTTCGTTTGCGTCGCCTGGGCGATGTCACTCTTCAGTGTGTTCACCGTGTAGCTCTTGGCTCGATCGCGACCGTTCTTGCGATTACGCGGATCCATCCGCGACCTGATGATCGCTCGGGCCTTGGAAAAGTTTTCGCAGTTGACAATCCCACGGTCGAACGCGTCCATCAGAACGTTCTGAATCGCCCCATCCTCGGTGCTTGCAACCAGCACGGCGAACGATATTGGAAACACCCCCTGCTCTACGCCTTGGATGAGTCGCTCCTCGCCTTTCTCGACCAGCTCTATGTAGTGCCTAACGTACTCGAGACTCCGACAAGCAACCGGTGCGATCTGCTCATACGTCCAGCCTTCGTCACGCAGGCTCTTGAGCTCCCGAGCAAACTCCATTGTCCCGGGTCGGCTGCGGGCCAGGTTCTCCACCAACGACTCAAGATAAGCCTGCTTACGGGTGCATGTAACAACCTCAGCACGAATGTGCGTTTGGCCGAGCCTCTTCTGGGCAATCAGCCGGCCTTCGCCGCAGATCAGCTCGTATAGGCCGCTCCTGGCAAGGAACTTGTCGTTGACCCGGATGTCCTTGAGTTGGCCGTTCGTCTCGATGCTCTGAACATTGAGGGTGAACTGCTGTTCGTCGCGGTTGCGCGAGTTGATCACCTTGATCTTGTCGACGGGGATCATCTCTCTGCGGCGGTCCTTCATCAGCAGAATCGGTGCAGTATCCATCATGACCTCGCAAGCTGGAAAATCATGTCCAAGCCGCGGTGACCGTAGAGGTCGATTCGCGACTCCGACGTACCGAACAACCGGATTCCGCGATCCGCGACCAGCAAACGCGGAAGGGCCAGATATCCAAGGATCTGCGGACCCCGTGGACCGGAAACCGGCACGCCCAGCGTGATGTCGACGACGCCGCGCATGTCGGGCCGAAAGTACCAGTACTGGTTGTAGCCGTACGGAACGGGAACGGAGGGTTGGATCAGAACCGTGAACCTGCCGTTGAGCACGAGGAAGTCTTCGTAATTCTCGACCTCCTCGACAAGCTTCCGCAGTTGAGATTCAACCTCTTGGGTCACCTGCCGTAGCGCGAATTGGAACACTTGCTGGTAGGCGGCATCCAGGGAGGCGAAGTGCTTGGCGTACGTGGATGGCGAAGGCGCTTCCGCGTCGGCTCGCAAAAGCGCGGGCCGGAAGAAGTTATGCGCATCCAGCACGCGGCGCAACTGCTCCAGCATAAACTCCGGCGTATACTTGAGCGCCGCTTGAGTCAGAATGCGCTGCGCCTCATCGAAAAGAGCTCGATCCACGAGCGGGTCAAAAGCACCAGCTGTTTTGATCCACTCCTCCCTTGGGTTGTACCGCGTGGGCGTCTTCAGTTTCTGCGTTGTCCTGTTATAGACGAGCGTGCCGACGTACAACTCGTTGAGCAGGATGCGACGTACCTTCGAACGATCCCATGTGCCCCCACCCGGCGAACTGATGCCGTCGCGGTTGAGAGCCTCTGCGATCTCTTGCATGCTACGGAGTGTCTCGGTGAACTCGCGGAAGATGCGCTGTATGGTTGCGACCTGAAGTTCGTCTCCCGGCGCCAAGGTCACACGCTGGTTCTGGATGCTCTTCCTCTGTCCGGGGGCCAACGCCTGGACAGGCCTCCGGGCCTCGTCGAGCAGGAGCCGTTGCAGGCCGTACGGAGGCTTTCCGCCGGCCCAGTAGCCTTGCTGGGAGATCTTCACGCATCCACGGAAGACCTTATCACTCAGTTCCTTGCTGTACTGCGCGGCGCGGAAGCGTTCAAACTGGACGTACACCTGGTAAAGCTGATCGCCGGGCTTGGGCTTGCCGAGCGTGGTGTAGATCACCTGTTTGCCGTAGCGCTTGCACTCGGCACTGTAAGTCGCCGACAGGTCGATGTCCTGGAATCGACCCCATCGGCTGACATCCAGGCAAAGAACGAAGTCAAAGTCATTGCGTCCCTTGACCCAGTCTTCCATCATGTTGTTGAAGCCATCCCTGCCCTCGGCGGTAAGCCCTGATTTACCGCGATCGGCGAACTCATGGATGATGTCGACGCCGTTCTCACGAGCCCATTGCTGAACTTGCTCCTGCTGTATGGCGACGGAGTTCTCCTGTCGGTCCTGTGCCGAGTGGCGGTAGTACGCAACCGCCCGAAACTCCGGCGTTGCGGGCTCGGTCGAGGGACTGCCTCGTACCCACCACTGATGTTGCTTTTCCTCTGATTGCCCGGGCAATTCTGCCTCGCTCGTTTCTGGTCCTAGTGTCACAACTTTGACTCTCACCTGTGCCAGGGCGTCACCCTGCACGAGTGTGATCGCTGTCACGTCGTTGGTATCCGACCCCGCTTGGCCGCAGCGGCAACGCAAAGGCGAACACGTCGGCAACTCGATCCAACCCGGGCAGCGTACAGCATGACCGTGCAAATCCAGGGTGCATCTACGTGCAATTTTCGTGCAAAATTACGGTAGGTTACCGTCGAGAATCAGACCGTAGCGACCACCGGTGCCGTGTATCGCAGCCGCAAGGTCCTTCATTCCGGCACTGCTCAAACGTTGCCGGAGGTGCCGTACCGCACTCCGAATCGTCTCGGGTGACTTGATGCCACCCTCCCAAACGTCGCGCAGTAGCTGGTCCGCCGTGATATACTGATTGGGATGGCGCGCCAGGCGCTCGGCCAGTCGGAACAGGACTGTGCGGCGTAGCAGGCAAGTTTTCCCCGCCCAGAGCACCGAGAATGTCGAGCTATCGACCAAGGGGCGCCGGCGTGCAGGATTGCGCGGCTTCGTATTCTGCGATTCTCCCCCGGAAACGGGATTACGGCCGTCGAATTCGATCAGGAGAATGGAACGAATGTCGTCGGCACAGATCGCGGCGGCCATGAGCGCCTCTGAGAGTCGCTCCGTGAGGTTCACAAGTCGCTTGGCTTGTTCTAGGATCATGACGGTCTCCACCTGTCGGCCGCAGATGGCGGGACCACCATGCCTGAACTGGCCCGGCGGGTTCAGGTGCGTCACGTTATGCGGGGGTCTACCCCGTTGGGCCTTCAAGACAAGGGCCACGGGTTCGTTAGAGCGGGGCACGGGGCGGCGCATGGCCTTTCCAGTCGGCCCGGAAGTTGTGGCTGGGCGTATGTGCGGTGCGGACGTGGATGATCGGATGGTCTCCCAAACAAGAGGAGCGCCGAACCAAGGCCACTCCCGAACCCCCGCCAAGGGGCCACGATGTAGCACATGGCCGACGCTCCCTTTCGGGAGCGCGGCGTCAGTGCTGCCATCGTGTTGCACGGGTCAGGGACCCGCGTTGGCGGTATTTCGGGAGACAGCCGGACGCTCACGCGTCTTTCGAGTTTTCCATGCGGCGGTTCAGCGCCGCGATTCGCTCAACTCCTTTCACCGGCCTAAACCACCGGCTGCCTGGCAGGGTACCGAGTCTCGCATGGAACGCCAACCAGCTGAGCCCGGCCTTTCCGCCGCCGGCTCAGCCTCTCAGCCTTCGACCCCGCGACGTCCCCGCCGCTGGGCGGTCTCATCGTCCACATGCTCCTGCCACCCGCAACACGCGCCATCGCGAACGTCAAAGCGCGTGACGTACGGCTTAATGTCCAACAGCGGCGTCCCGTCGAGAACGTCAACATCCTCCAAGTGCAGAATCGGCCCTTCTCGGCGCACTAGGCGAACCAGGCTCATGCCAATCGGGTTCGGTCGGCACGGCGCGCGCGTAGCGAAGACGCCGCGCGACACGTCGTCAAGAAACGGCTTGACGGTCAGGCACGGCTCGCCGGCCCGGTGGAACACATAGATGAGCCACAGATGGGAGAAGCCCTCCAGATCGACCAGCCCCTGCTCGTACTCATGTTGCAGTTCTGCCGTCCCGCGGGCATTCGCGGCGAATACCGGCTGAATGGGCGTATCCTCGGCCACCGTGTGTGGGCTCCGAATGACACCAATCGGATGGAGTGTGATCGGGGTCAGCGATGCGTTGCCCGTCTGCATGGTCTGCCTCCCCGGCGCAAGGCTGTAAGTGGCCAAGCACTTTACTACTTGCGTCTCTTACCTGGCCTTGGTCGGCCACGTTTCTTCGCGTCACCGGACGACTGCGTCCCCCGCCACGGCTCTCCACTCAACCGGCTGATGAGGTTCTCACGGACGAGCGTCATTGCCACCTCCGCGTCATAGTCGATCCCCGCGGCGAGAAGCGGCCTGATGTCCTCCAAGAACGCCCGGTCATCCTCTTTCTCGAATAGGTTACGCTCAAACTCGCCGCGTGAGATCCTATGCTTCTCGTGCTTCATGTACGCGGTGAAGCACGCAACCACCTGATCCGGGTCCAGCAGGCCACGGCTCAGGCACAGCCACAGATCGAATAGATCGCGACCTTTGCGACGCTGGTAGAGGGCTCGCAGTTTCGTGCCCATCAGTTCGTCCAGCTGATAGGTAGTCACGCTGGCCTCGCCGGTGAACCACGGGTTGGCCACCGCGAGCGGATGCCGGTGGTAGTCCAGAACCACGAAGTGCTCGCGCGTGTTGATTTCGATCTTCAGACGCAGGGTGCGGACAGGCGGAACCTCCGATTCGAACCGATACATAAGTGTCACGCTTGCGTCACTACGTGACCTCTTGGGTCGCCCTAGCCAGGGATCCAGGCGACCGCGGATCGCATTCAGCACATCACCAATGGCGCCTGCCTTCGCCTGGACCAGGTCTATGTCCTGCGAGTACCGGCTCGGTGGTTGGATGAACAGCTTGTTCAGGGCGGTCCCCCCTCGCAGGACAAGCGCACCGGCCAGGTCGGAATCGGCGAATATCTCGACCACCGCCCGCGAGAGTACAAGGTCCTGTTCGACTTGAGCGTCATCGGCCCAGGGTGCCGTCGCACGCCACGCGGTTATATGCGCCTGTGGTATCATGTTTCGATCTCGATCGGCTCAACAACGCGCACGTGCCACCGCCAATCCTCCATCGAGCCGTTTGCGTTTCGGCCTGGTCGCAGCGGGACGATCCGCGGAGACTGGCGCCCAATCCATTCGTGAAGGGCCTTCGCCTGTGAGCGACCTCGAACCTGCTCAAGCAAGTAGCCAAGCCGCTGCGCGTTGGGAAGGTCCCCACTGGCGCGCACGACCTTGAGCAATCGCTTTGGATCGAGCAGCGGAACCAGATCCATCAGGACGGTCGCGACGTTATCCAGGTGGCCGGCGGATTTCGCGAAGCGCACCAAATCGACGGCCGTCGACTCCGGAGTGGACACGCGCATTGCACCCGTCGGGGTCTTCAGATTCTGGACCGCGGTGTTCGCAATGCGCTTGTTCACTAAGAACCGAATCCTCGCACGGCCGACCTGTATGGGCCTGATCGGCCGGTCGGTGAGGACCTGGAACTCCTGAGGCTGCTGGTGCGAAGCTCCGTGGAGGGCCGCCGCGCTGAGGAGCCCAACATAGTAGGGTCGCTCCATCGCCTTCATCAGGTCCTCAATAAACCAGGACGGCGGCGGGGCGCCGGCGTGCAGATACTCGAGCGGGACGATTACGTAGAAGTAGCTCTTGACCTTCGCCACACGCTGGCGGCGGGCAAGTCTCTGTAGGGCCTTCTTCACTGCCTCGGCCGAGAGGCCGCTGCTGTTCACAGCCTCCGCCCGGAGGAAGGTGTACCGCCCGCGCGCCTGCAGGGCGTCGACCCAGGCTTCCAGAGTCGGAGCTGACATTGCCACCTCGTAACGTCGTTTGCTTAAAGGGCTTACAAATATCCCTTTTCGCAAACAAGTGTACCACGCGTTTCTTTCCCTGTCAAGCGAGTCTCGGGCTCCGAAACTCCTGGTTACCGGCGAGTCACGGCGCGCCTTGCGGCGAAACCGCCTGTTGCACAGCCGTCTTCCCTGCTCACGCGAGGTCCACTCCCGCTTAACCATTATGCGAGTTTCGGGGGTCGTGTTCAACCCCGGACATCGCGCTGCAAACGAGATTCCGACGCTGAAGGCCCGCCGGTGTCGCCCGGAGCTAATGCGTTGCTCACGATTGTATCACGAGGGTACGACAGATGAGGTCGGACCCCTTGGTGGCATGGATCCACGCGCGGTTCGGAAATGTTCGACGTGTTGATCCGGGTCGGTGCGGCTTCTTCAACCGTGGTATCCCAGTATATCCGCTTGGCGCTCGGCGCCTGCGCGGACCCGTTGCTAAACGCCGCCACGCGCGAATGCCCCGCCGAAGCCGAGACGCGCCAGCGACACCCTGCACCATAAGCGCGCGAGCGGCCGCATCTATCGCGCTCGCGCTGGTACGCAACTTGCAGCAACACGAGTGTTAGGCAGCATATTCCCTCGGAGCGTTCACCATGTACTGCATAGGCAGGACCCCAGAGCCAGTGCGAGGCACCGTTCTTCTGATTGATGATGGACTGCATATGGGCTACCTTGTTAAGGAGGCGCTTAGGAGGATCGAGCAGCACTGCGTCTGCGACCTTTCTGGCATCTCGGCGGCACACGTCCTTCCTGACCACGAAAGGGCTATGGACGCAGCGCTTGCAACCATCGATTCCATGGAACGTTTTCTGGCGCAGCGCACAGACACAATCCTCGCGTGTCTCCTTGACTGCCACCTCCATTCCAGTCCATTGGAGCGTAGCATCGAGTTGCAGCAAACCGCAGCCGCCGGGTTGCCCCCCTTCGGCCTGCGGTTTCGTAGTATTCCGATGGCGATGTTAACGGCGGTCGCAGACATCGCTGATATTCGTCACCGAGCCACCTGCACCGTATTTCAGAAATGCGTGTGCGTGGGCGATGGCGTTGATCTCTGTCCACGGCTGGTTTATTGGCTACGCAACGCGATCGGCATTCTCTAGTAATCGCGGAAGGTCAATCCAAACCTGTGTGCCCTCGTCGTGGGACTCCTTCCTCAAGATCACTCCGTAATGCCCTAGTTGGTTCGCAAGCGTATTCCACGGCACGGGCGGAGAGATAAGGCACTTCGGGTAGACGATGGGGCGTTCGAGGCCCGTCGTCGTGCTCCCACTTTCGTCAAGCGAGGCAATCGCAACAGACGTCACCAAACCGATGTGCAACCATCCGGACGTCTCCTTGCTCACAACCTTGACCGTAAGTGCCTCTTTCTTTCCATCCAACAGTGTGTTCGGTGTGTGCTCGTATAACCATGCGGGCAAAACCAGTATGGCCACTTCCAGCAGCGTCTGTCCACATTTAACGAGTGTCCCTTCGGCTAGAGACTCGACATCCGACTGCACCGTGGCGCGAATACTGTATGTGGCATCCGTGGATATGCTCCCATTGTGAAACAGATTTCTCCATACGGCTTGGAGATCACACCAGTCGTCTTCCGAGTGCGCATTCTGATCCGCGGCGACTCGTGCTGCTGCCAAGGAGCGGTTCAACATCTGAACGATCCGGTCCGCACCGACGACGTACGCCTCGTTCGTGTCGCCCGGACTCCCTCCGAGAAGAAACTTGATTGCACACGCAAAGTTGCCTACCTCATGTCGGTACGTTCCCGCAATCTCCCTAGCCCGCTCCCTCTCCTGTGCCTCGCGCCACTTCATGCTCTCCTGGTTTCCGATCCGAAAGGAGATCATCTGGGCAAACGCCTGCAGCAGACGCATGTCCCCTCTCGAGAACCCGTCCGCCGCTAACGCGTCTTCGTTGCGATTCAGCCGATCGCGGATCTTCAGTACACCGATCGTGCGGATCGGCTTCCCGGCGGCCCGTAACTGGACAGGCTCGAAAACCGGCACGGCGATAACATGCTGCGACAAGCGGTATTTTCCCGCTTGCACGCTCCCTGACTCCTCTTCCTTCTCAAAGGCATCCGTCCAGTGCAGAAACCCGTCATCGATCCGGATCGGTTTCCCACTCGCGAACACCTGTCCGGTTGTTCCTTCATCAGCAACATAGTAGGCGTCTCCGCACCACGATCGGCGGCATCGACAATACAGCTCCATGTGCTGACAATCGGCTTCTTCCTCGCTCTTACCTCTGAACTCGGGGGTAAGGTAGAGTTCGGATCGATCGGCCTTGAAATCACCGCGGATCCTCTCCAATTCGTTCAGTACGTCATCCAACGGGGTGTCGCCCGACAGACCACCACATCCCTCGAGCATACCGAGGAGGTCCTTTGCTCGCGCTAACAGCTGTCCCTCAGTTTCGGCCTTGAATCCGCCATCTTGAATGCACACCCGGCCCTGGACGTCTCGTGAGTGATTATCGCGCAGGATAAGCACGCCGATCGGCTTTGTACGGTCAGTGTTCCAGAGAAGCAGACCTAGAACGCAGCGCGTGAGCCCAAGAGGCCCCAGAGCATATCGCCCGAACTTCTCATCCCGGAGGAGGTCAGGTATATTCAACGGCTCACTACTGCCAGCCTGCCAGATGTGGGATACCAAAGATTGATCACCCCACCCATGCCTGAGGGGCTTGAATGGAGCGATCGCCTCGTTTACTAGCCGAACACGGTCTCGTGTTTTGTCGTTCGTATCCGGAGCATACTCGGGGGTCAGGTAAAGCTGGCAGCTGTCACAGTTCATGTGCTCGCGGACACGCTCCACCAAACCGCCAAACTCTGTCGCGGCGCCCGCCATTGGCTGCCTCTGGGCGAGAAGGTCTACAACGCCCGAGTGTATGGCATCAGCAAGATGATCATAGCGCCGCGCTAGCCCCGCTGATTCCCAGTTGATGCTCACGTGAGTGACGATCCACGCGAGAAACTCAAGTTCCTTGGCGTATGGTCTTTCAACGTCGCCGCCTTGTGTCACCCGGGACTCGTTCAGCGCCACTACCAACAAAGACCGTGCCGTACGCGCGGCAACATACTCTGGCGGAACGAAACTCTTCAGAGGAATGATGGCAAGCGTATCCGGTCGGCCAGCCTTGAGCGCTCTCGCAAGCCATCTAAACTCCGGGGGGTCGTCCGCCGTGTGCTTATGGTAGGTAACTGCGGCATCCCCTGCGAGATCGAAGTGCTCTTTCAAGTAGCTTGCGAGGCGCGCTAGGCCATCGTCTTCGCTCAGCAACTTACGGTTCCAAGCCTTCGAACACACGGGGAGTTTCGGTTTCGCGCAAGCCTGCGAAGACAGCAGGATCGTGCCGGTAACACCGGGGATCTTGTCCTGCATTTCCTGCAGCAGATCGGCCATACGGTCGTCGAACCGCTGCGCTTTCCCCTCAGCAGTCGCCGAGAGGTCTTGCTTCTTGAGTTCCCGAAGAGCATGATAAAGTAACGACGCCATTGCGCCATCGTCCCACGGCATGGTTGTACTCCCCTCATAGTACGGCGCGGTGCGGTTGTGGCGGAATACGTCCAGCGGATCACCTACTGCTAATCCCGGTGATCCTGCAAAGCCTCACGAATCTCGCGGACAATCTCATCTTCGAGATCAGGACGGCCCTTTTCCACGAACCTCACGCCGAGCTTTTCACATCGTGACCACAAGCGGTCGGGTTCAACCAGCGTGATAAGAAGAATGGCGGCACATGACCCCATCCGCCGCAGCTCCTCCGCCACGTCGAGGCCCGTCTTGAGGTCCTCGTCTGATCCCGTCTGCTCGAGCGAGTAATCGAGCAAGGCGATAGTGAAACTCTCTTCCCTTATCAGGCGGAGTGCCTCACCGTACGTCGTGGCGTGGCGAATACTACAGTCAGGAAGCTGCCCGTTCCGCACTGCGGAGGTGACGAGTGCGTCCCATCCCGGCTGGTCTTCCAATACGAGAATCTTCGACATAACCAAGGCTCCATTGCTGTAGCCGGCTGATATTAACCATGCAAGATCCATGCCAAGCAGGTCACGTGAATATTGGAGCGGACCGCTGGGGATTTGCCATTGTGCCTCCTTGTGTGTAAGTCCGTAGCAGTGCCCGCCGGTCGCGGAGTGCTACGAACTCCCTCCTGGTAATAGACAGCACCCATCCGCGCGCCCCTGGTGCGGGCGCAGGCCGGGATCGCGCTGCTCTTCAAGAAGCGCCCCACGCGAATACGGAGACGCGTCCGCTTCCGCTTCGTCGTTTTTCTTTGCGACGCACGTGCCTGACAGCGCGCCGTAACGACACAGGATCGACTGCCGACAGTCGGTCGCACGAGAACGCTCGCGAACCGTGATTCTGTGCTTTTCGAGACGCCACCCGCTCCCACCGCTACGGCCTGGGCCAGCGGATCGAGACACGGTTCTACGCCATTGCACTGCAATCCACGCCGGTCGGGTTACTCACCCAATACGCGACGAATCGTCCGCAGATCACCTCAATTCCACACCCCGGAGCCCGGGAGAGGAAGAAGTCTCATACGCCCCCCCCATTGGAACGACTGGAGCGGCGGAGTCGATCGCCGGACCGTCGTTTCTATCCCCGGCGATCGTTAATCCCGCCCGCGGCCTTGCTCCACATACGTCGCTCTGTCATACTTACTACTCGGTCGCCTTTCGCAGACTTGAAGCATAGGATCAACTGCCGCCATTGCGCAGGAGAACATCTGTGGCGTCCAAACGAGGAATGCCCGGGCAAGATCAGGCCGCCACCGCGGATGCGCTGGGATTCGCCCCGTTCGTGACCGCGGTCCATAAGCACCTCGCCGATCCTCACTCCAAACCCCCGCTAACTCTGTCCGTCGAAGGTGATTGGGGCAGTGGCAAGTCCTCGTTCATGCTCCAACTTCGCGACAAGATCAGGGAAGAGAACCCCGAAGACTACGTCGTGTGGTTTAACGCCTGGCGGCACGACAAGGACGAGTCGGTCTGGGCGGCGTTCGCCGTGGAGTTTGTGAGGCAGTTGAATCACGAAATCTGGCGAAGATGCAACTGGCGGAACCGGTGGTTCTTTCCGTGGCTCAGATCCTGGATCCGGAACCGGTCGTTGGTCAAGCGTCTCGCAAAATGCGGGCTGGTGAAGTGGTTGCGCCGCAGGCTGCTGGTCAAGTTCGTAGGCTGGGCGATCGAGGCCGTCAACCCGCTCAATCTGATCTCAGTGACATTCTGGGGCTGGTCGAGACTGCGGATCGCCACTAGGCTGTCACTGCAGAGGTTCGACTGGGACAAGGGCCTCCAGGACGTCCTGAAGACGGCGTTTCTTTTCCTGCCCTGGCTTGCGCTATTAGCCTACGGCCTGTGGGCGTGGTGCGTCGGATCGGGGGACAAGGTTGAGAATGTCGCGCAAGCGGCGACGCAGGCCGTGCCGGGCGACGTCGATGCCTCCAATTGGCCTAAGCTGGCGGAGGTCTTCCTTCCCGTCCGGTCCTCCATCCTGGGCGCCGTCGGTATCCTCCTCACATTGGCCTACAAATTCACTGGCAACCCTCTGCGATACGACTTGCGCAAGTACGCTCGCGGACCGAACTATCAAGACAAGGTCGCGTTCATTGAGCGGTTCCACGCGGACTTCAGCAAGGTCGTCTCGGTCATGGCCGGCGAACGGAAGATCTACGTTTTCATCGACGATCTCGACCGTTGCGACGTGCCCAAGGCGGCCGATCTGATGCAAGCCTTGAATCTGATGATCCCGGATGACAGCGATCCGGCGCACCTGCGACTTGTCTTTATCCTCGGCCTGGATCGCGAGAAAGTCTCCGCCGGTCTGGCGGTCAAGTTCAAGGATCTTCTGCCTTATCTCGGCAGCCCCGCGCCCGCTGACGAGAATGAGACCGAGCCGGAGAACAACCGGACGGAGAATACGGCCGCGACCGCCTCGAAAAGTGCAGCGCTATCCCGGCAGGAAAGGGCCGCCGGCGTACGCTTCGGGCACTCCTTCATCGAGAAGTTCATTCAGCTCCCATTCTTGGTCCCGCGGCCCAGAACGGAGGACTTGGACAGGTTTGTTGAGGATCTCTTTCTAGACGACAAGCCGACGACCCCGGCCGCGGAGAAGCCGGGCAAACTGGAACAGAAGGACGTCGGCGACGCTTCGCGCGTGGCGGATCGCGGGGGTGCCGAGCCGGCAGAACGTGTTGACGGCCCCGACACGCAAACTGATGCGAGGGCGGGCGGGGAAGGCGTCCCCGTCGATGTTGACTCACAGTTGGCGACGTCCACGCCACCGCAATGTCCGCACGACGAACGGGAAGCCTGGGATGCATTCTTCGATGACCCGAAGGAGAAGCTCCGCGAGCTTGTACTGATGGTCGCTCCGGCCTTCGGTTACAACCCGCGGACCATGAAGCAATTCATGAACCTGTTCCGCCTGCGAGCACGCATCTGGGACGAAGTCTGTACACAAACTGCCGGCACTCGGCAGGTGCCGCACATCTGCATGGAACAGTTAGCCAAGTTTGTGGCCATCAGTCTGCGATGGCCTTTGCTGGTATCCCTGGGGCAACGACGAGCCGAGTCCGGTGGTTGCCAACTACGACGAGAGCGGAGTGTCGTGTCCCACACCAGTAGGCGTCTACGCCCGTGGGGCCACGCCGGAGGGCGCGTTGGATCTGGCCGGCAATGTCTGGGAGTGGTGCCGGGATGCGTGGCATGGTAACTACGAAGGTACTCCGGATGGTCGGGGCATGGCTGAACCGGCAGCGCAAGTGGACCTCTTCGAAAAGCTGACGAGCTGGGAAAACCTCTATAGTGCCGCCCGCAAGACACGCCTTGGCAAGCGCCGCCGCACGCAAGTCGTCGCCTGGGCGAGCTTCGCCAGCTGGCGGAATCCGGGAAGGTTGGGGATACGCAAGGTTGTGCAGGTTCGCGGGAACGATGCCGTTCGCAGCCGCTGGGATTGCTGGAATACCGGTATCGGGTCAAGGCGAGGAATGATGCCGGCGAGAGTTCCTACAGCAGCGCGAGCAGTGGTGAACGAGCCGAAAGCGTTGACACACCGAATGCTCCGATTAGTGTAAGCGCCTCGGACGGAACGTATGCGGACAAGGTCCGTGTCACCTGGGGGAGTGTTCAAGCGGCTGATGAGTATCGTGTCTATCGCTGCACAAACTCCAGCAGTACCTCGTCCTGCTCGGGCCAGAGCGCGTGGCAGAGCGCGAGAATATACGATGACACCTCTGTTGTGCCTGGGACGACCTATTGGTATCGTGTGAAGGCGAGGAACGACGACGGGGAGAGCCCATACAGCGACGCGAACAGTAGCTTCCGCGCGGAATGCAGCACTACCAGCGACTGTAGCATCAGCTTACGATGCTTGAGCGGGCGGTGCATAACACAGATAGGATCTGGCGACCCAGATAATGATGGCCTGTTGTTCGACGAAGACAACTGCCTGGATGATTGGAATCCCGGCCAAGATGACACCGATGGAGATGGGATAGGCGATGCATGCGACGCGTGTCGTAATTCGAGTGGCAGTTGCGCCAACGGCTGCCCGCCGACGCCTTCCATTTGTGGCAACGGTGCCTGCGCGGGTATGCTAGTGGCTCTATTCGGGTGGTTCGGCTTACGCTTTGTCGGGGGCAGGCGACGAACGTGTTGCAAGGGGTGAGAATGACTGTCGTTCGGGAGAATCCCATCCGGATGGGATCGGACACGCCGAGTGGGGTGCATGAGGGCGATCGCACGCGGGGCCAGGATAGCCGGCCCGTTGAGAGCGGTTCCGATGAGTGTTTAGGGGCGTTTCGGGCTTGTCCCAGGCTGGTCGTGGCAGTGTACCTGCGTCTATAATGGACCGAGGTTTGCATCCGGGCGCGTTTTCCCGGTGGCTGGGAGGCATGGGCTCCGCGGTATAGTGGGACTGCTGGCTCTGGTTGACGTCGTTGGGCCGACGGCAATCGTCCGTCTTATGAAAGGTGAGGCGGTTCAGTGACGCTCGGCGTGGGATGCGGCTACCCGCCTTCCGAAGCGGCAGTCTCCAGTGCGTGAATCCTGCTCCGGATATCATCGACGACCGGCAGGCCCTCCAGCCCGGGGAGCAGTAGGCTCTGCTGATAGGTTGCGATCGCAAGTTGTGGCTCGCCGTTAGCCGCGTATAGGTCTCCAAGTTGCCATAGGATTGCCGGGTGCTGGTAGTTCGTTCTCTCGGCCGCCAGTTTGCACAGCCGCACGGCCTCGGCCGTGTCGCGCAGATCCTCCGGATAGACTTCGTTCAACAGGCGGGCGCAAGTGCGCAGCAACCCGATCGTCGCCGGACCGCTCTCCATCAGCTCTTCGGCCAGCGTGAGGGCTCGTAGGCTGAGGGCACGGGCCTCGGTTTCGTCTCCCCGTTGCGCCGCACGTCGCGCGAGAACTCCCAAGCCTACCAGGATCCGCTCCCGGGTCTCCACGCGATCGGGTTCGAATTCGGCCAACTGCTCGAGAATTCGCTGCGTGGCGCGAATGTGCTCGTCACACGCGTCCGCGTTCCTCATGTCCGAATTGATCGCGGTCATGGCACCGTGGTACTGCAACAACAGCCGCAGGCTATCGGCGTCATTCGGGGCAAGCTCAACCAGCGGGCGGAACAACGCCTCCGCTCTGGCGCAGTTGTCCAGCGCCTCCTGCGCGCATCCCGTAAGGGAGAGCGGACGTGCCGTAGCCAGGCAGGCCCGAGCCAGGGACTTCCGGGCTTCAACATCGCCCGGATTCTCCTTAAACACTTGCTCGGTCATTGCGAGTGTTTCGCGAATACTCTCCGCGGCCATGGGCCAGTCTTCGATCTCGACGGCTATATCGGCCCGGTGCGCATGAGCTCTGCGTATCGCTTTCCGAATCCCGCTTCTCCCCGGTTCCAGGTCCAGTAGCGCGCGGGCCGACTCGAGTTGAAGATTGAAATGCGCCATTGCCGGACCAATCCGCCCTTCCTTCAGAACGAAAGCCCCCATACGCTCGTGGCTCCATACCAGATTATCGAGGTAGTACGGGTTGGCCGGGAACTCCTCGACTAACGCTTCGTCGATAGCCAGTGCTTCGGCGTAATACTCGCGAGTTACGTCGACGTCACCCAATTCCTTAGCAACGTCGCCAACCCGGACCATCGCGAGCGAAAGAGCAGCCTGACGATCGGGCACTTCCAGAGCTGCGGACGCCAAGGCCCGGCGAATCTCCAGCGCTTCAGAGAAGCGCTCGAACGCCTGCCGGTGGCGCCCGAGTGCCTGATCGATTCCCCCAAGATCCCGAAGCGTACAAGCGTAATCGGCCTGCAAGGCCGGGTCATCCGCGCGTTGCTCAAGGAGCTTCTGGAGATTCTCATATGCATTCTCGAGGATGATCCTGCGAGCCTCCTCCGCCCCGTCGATCCGCTTGAGTCGCTGAGCGACATCACCCACAAGAACCTCGATGGTCTTCTGGGAATCACGTTTCGCATTATGTGCTTCCGTCGCGCTGCGGTCCGCCTCCAACTCCGCCGTGACCGCCCGGCCGTACATCGCCGTTATCGTGACTGCGTAGACCAGCGTAGCCGCCACGGCCAGGCATAGCGCGATTGCGGCTTTTCGATGCCGACGCACGGTTTTGGCGAGCACATACCACGTACTCTCGCGCCTGGCCTCGATTGGCTCGCCGGCCATGAACCGTTGTATGTCGGCCATCAGGTCGGTCACGTGCTGGTACCGATCATCGCGGTCCTTGGCGAGGCACTTTTGCGTTACGATGTTCAGGTCGTCGTCAAGACCACGCCGAGCGGCACCGGGTTGCGGCGGCTCGGACTCTATAATGTTCCGCAGCGCCGTATGCGCCGGCGTCGTCGGATCAAACGGCAGTCTCCCAGTGAGCAGGAAGAACAGGATCAACCCCAACGCATGAACGTCCGTGCGGATGTCGATCTCGTCCGGCAAACCTCGGGCCTGCTCCGGACTCGCCCAGTGCAATGAACCGAGAAACTGCCCGGTTATCGTGGCTCTGTCCCCTCCGGCGTCATCATCGGCCGAAATGAGCTTCGCCAGTCCGAAGTCGAGGATGTGCGGGTCGCCGTGACCGTCGACCAGGATGTTAGCGGGTTTGAGGTCGCGATGGATGATACCGCGGACATGAGCGGCGTTGACGCCCGCACAGATCTTCATGAACAACTGCAGCGCGTCCCGGACGGTGAGATTGCGGCTCCGGATGTAGACGTCGAGCGGCCGGCCCTCGATGAAGTCCATCACCAGGTAGGGCAGTTCGTCCACCGTTCCGCCGTCGTATAGCGTAACGATGTGGGGATGCTTGAGTTTCCCCAGGACATCCAGCTCTCGCCGGAAGCGCAGGCGTTCCACCGCATCGCAGAACCGCCCGGTTCGAAGCACTTTGATTGCCACGGTCCGCTCGGTCGAGGCCTGCACGGCCTTGTACACGACGCCCTGCCCGCCCCGGTGAATCAGCTCCGTCAGGGTGTAGCCGGGGAACGTATCGGAGGGGACCGCGGGCACCTCGCGGGGCGGTGATACCAGCTCTGCGAGGGCGACCTGGCGGCGGGCGTACTCTATGGGTGACCGCGGCGCGGCGTCCACGGAAATGTCCTGCTCTGTTCCATCTTGAGGCATGGTCCGGGTACCTCAACAGTCACCAAGCGACAGGGCGGTTAGCGGTTCACGTGCCCTTAGAGAAGAAGTTTGTGCTCCCGCCGAGTAGCTCGGCCAGGCGGTCATGGGCTCGGGCTTTCAGCATGTGGATAGCGCCCCGAGAACGCTCCATCTGATCGGCAACGTTGTCGGCCGGGCGCCCTTCCAGATCGCACAGGCGAATCACCTTCTCGTAGTCGGGGGGGAGCTTGCGTAACGCCTTCTCGATCAGATCACTCGCTTCGCTTCGCGCGGCGCCGCTGGTAGGAGAGGTGCCGTGCCCCGGCAATGAGGCCAACAAGGTGACGTACGACTCGTCGGTCACTGCGTCGCCGACGCGACGGGCCGGTGACGGACGCTTCTGCCGGTTGAGCGTCTTGATGGCGTCTGCGATGTTGTTCGCGGCGATCCGGCGCAGCCAGGCCTTGAAGGAACCCGACCCGCGCGGCTCGAACTGCCCAATACGCAGGTAGGCCTCGACATAGGTTACCTGAAGCACGTCCTCAGCATCCAGAATCGACCGATACCGAACACCAATCCGCCCGCGGAGCCATCCCCGCAGATCCGGGTCATGATGGTGAAGAAGCTGGGTGAGCGCCTCCACATCACCCGACACCGCCGCGGTAGTGAGTTCGTCCTGGGAAACCAGCATGATGGGGTCCCCGACCGCTGTATTCCGTTCCGCCACGTCGACGCTGCGCCATTATAGCAGGGAACTCCGAAAAAAGCTCGGATCAAGGCGTTAATGGCGGTTCCGGCCGTCGCTTGGACATACATAAGGATGCAGGCCGCGACTTCACGACGGCTTTCCGGTGATATCTTTGATGTATGCGTGAGTCGCCAAGATCACGGCCGCTTGCATTGGAGCTGTGGGCGGGCCGCGCGGTAACATAGGGAAGGAGCAAGTCATGAGGGTCAATCCAGCAACGTTAACGGCACTTACCGTCATTCTGAGCCTGCTCTTCTTTTCCAGCGTTGGGTTCGCAGCGAATACGGGCAGCGCTCGTTCGGGCGACAGCTTTCATTGGATCAGCCCCATAGGTGGTGCCTTCGCAGCGCCGGCAAACTGGGAGGAAGGCACTCCACCCCAATGGGATGATACGGCTATCTTCGATCTGGCCAGCGTTCCCGGGTACACAGTGAACTTCTACTCCGCCATTGACAACGATCGCCTGCTTATCCTCACGGACCGCATCACTTTCGACCTTGGCAATGCTACGTACAACCTCCTGCGTGAAAGTGATGATCCCGACGGCCTGGCGGTCACGGTGGGTACCTCAACGGGCGAGGTCGCTCAACTGCACGTGACCAACGGGACATTGCACTCCGTGGGGTGGATCTACGTTGGCTATCTGGGGGGTGAGGGGAGCCTCGACATTCACGATGGAGGACACGTCACAACCGATAGATTCTGTGATATCGGCAGTTGGGATGGCAGTTCCGTCGGTCGCGTATCTGTTGCCGGCACGGATGCGACCTTCGACCTCACGGAATACCTGCAAGTTGGCTACGAAGGCGACGGCACGTTGGAAATAACCGCTGGTGGACAAGTTACCAATACACGCACTGACATCGGCAATCAACCCGATTCCCAGGGAAGTGTTACCGTATCCGATTCCGGTTCCAACTGGAGCAGCTCAGCCCATGTCATCGTCGGTAGGTACGGACAAGGCTCACTGTCTGTCGATGACGGCGCCACGGCATCATGCACGTTCTCTCACGTTGGCGAAGCCATTAGCGGCGTTGGCGACGTTCTAGTTTCGGGCGACGGATCGGCGTGGCTGTTGTCGGGACGCCTGAATGTCGGCTTGGATGGGAACGGCACACTACACATCGCAGACGGTGCCACCGTTGAGAGCGATTACGGCATTGTTGGTGATCATCCCGGGGCTGTTGGAGATGTCGTAGTGACCGGTGTCGGGTCACTCTGGAGCGCAGCCACGACGCTTCGCATCGGTCCCGGAGGATCCGGAACGCTGACAGTTGCCAACGGTGCCGCGGTCGAGGTTGGCGACTGGCTGTGGGTCGGTACAGGCGATGACACTTTGGACGTATCCGGAGCCGGGTACGTAACGGTTGGTTCCGGAACAGAGACGCCGGAGAGTAGCGCAGTACTTGTCCGCCCTGACGGCTACCTGTACGGCGGCGGCGGAGCCGTCGTTGGCGATATAGACAACCACGGAACCGTGGTTGCATTGCGCGGATCAGGCGTATTCTCGAACAGCGGATCCTACACACAGGACGGTGCCGCGGCCTACGGCGTAGAGATCGGAGGTCGAGAGGTTGGGATCGATTATGGTCAGCTTGCCATTGCGGGGACAAGCTGGCTCGACGGCACCCTGATTGTTGCACTGGCGGACTACTTCGTTCCCGCGGACGACGACGTGTTTAACGTCATGACCTGTCCCTCGCGACTTGGAGTGTTCTCCAATATCCAGTGTGCGGGAGGCTACGACTGCGGCGTTTCATACACGGACACGGCCGTCACCGTGAGCATGGAATCCAACGGTCGCCCACTACATGACACGCAAGCCGGCTACATTGGCAACAGCGGCTTGTCTTCGCAGCAAGGGCTTGGGCTGCACCGACGTGTCTATCAACCAATGCCGATCAATCCCCAAGAGTGTTCAATCTCGCAGCTTGCCGTGATCCTATCGGCCACGATCATGGAAGAGGGCGAGAGTCGACCGCTCACAAGAGAAGAGTATATCGGCCGGACTATCACCGTGGAGTTCCTTCTTGGTCATTACACGGAGGAGACCGGATTCGTCCCAGACGGCACCGTTCCGGAGATCCCGGACCGGGAGATCGTAATACAGGATCATATGCTCACCGACGCCTCTGAGGATCCGGAAACGTATAAGAGGCTCTTGCTCGGATTCACTGGGATCGCTGTGCCCGCAGGGAAGGAGCTTAACATCGGGGTTGTCGGTCAATTCGACCTGTCTCCCGATGAAGAACGTTTCGCCGTCCCTGAATCCACTTCGGTTCGCGTGGCCGCCGCAGGTCATCGTGCGGGGTACCCGAGTGCGTGGTTCGTTCTTCCGGATGATCCCGGGCAGCCGCACGGTCTGGTCTCAGGCCAGCCGGGTTTCAGCACCGGGACTCACGCCATGACCGTGACCATAACCGGAGAGGCGGGGTCAGTTCCGGCCGTTTCGACGTGGGGATTGCTTACGATGACGCTACTCATGCTGGTCGCGGGGACGCTGGTGTATAGGTGGGTGCCGTTTGGACAGAGTGCCTGGGCCACTCTTCAGGCGAAAACCGTGGATTAGGAACCGGAGTCCCGCATCCATGAACCATAACAGCGCTCCACCAGCCGTGTCGAATACGTCCGGCGATCACCGGGCTGAAAGGCGTCTGCGCCCGGAATCGGCTGGATTCCACGACGGGACACGTAGTCGAGACTCGTGCCCCTTCACACCAGGATGGGCTGGCGACATCTTGGTGCAACCAAGCGGATCCGATCCCGCGGCGATCATTGCAGACGTTAGCGAGGATCTTACTCGGGGCTCTCTCTGGGTTCACATAGGTAACGGGTGTTTAGAGAACGCGGCTGTTCCAATACATGGTGGTATTGCAGCAGTGCGCCTGAGACGCCGTTGGGGTGCGATCCCTATTGATTGGCCGCCGCTCCAGGGAGGGGCACGAACCCCATCTTCCCTATTATGGCTACTAACCCACTATGGATGAAGAGCTTAAGAAACAGCGCGAAACGAAATGAACGACACTACAAATGTGGGTTGACAGTTTCGCCTTAGTTTGGTAGTATAACTGCGATCATGATCTGGGCATTGTCGATTCTCTTGGTCAGTTCGACAACCGACCGGCGGTGGCATCTGCGTATGGCCCTCCGTCAGATTCGGTGTCGGCCAAATGGTCTGTGTTGAGCGCGTTTGGTTGTGGAACATCTGTGTTATGGAGTATTGCGGACCGCACTCGGTCTTGAGGGGTGCGGGCACACCGCATAGTAAAACAGGTCGCCCGGCGGCGTCTGGCGCTTCCGGCCTAACGACTGGGATTCTGAGTGTAGCGCACCTATGCTCCGTTGTTGCCGTGCGTGGAGTAGCGGCAACCCGGGCGGGGTCTGCGCAAGAGTATCACGTGGGGCGACGTCGTCGGTGTCTGCAGCACCGCGACAACGTCGGCAGAGCGGTCATATTGGCTACGTAAGGAGTGCGAGACGATGAGGCTGATCAGTTGCGGAGTCCTTGTTCTTGTCGTGTCTGTCAATGCAGTGCCGTCGGCGCTGGGCGGGCCCGTGTCGAGGTCCAAGTTCACGTATCAGGGGCAACTCACGTTGGACGGGCAGAAAATCAACCAGCCGTGCGACTTCGAGTTCTGCCTGTTTGATGATCCGGTCGGCGGCAACGAGATTGGGTGTATTGAAGAGCCTGCCCTCCCGGTTGAGGACGGGGTCTTCACGGTCATGCTCGACTTTGGCATGGCCGCCATGCGGATAGACCCGCTCTGGTTGGAGATTAAGGCCGATTGTACTGGAGCAACCGATACTCTAAGGCCTCGCCAGCAGCTTACGGGATCGCCGTTCGCCATCCGCGCGTTCGGCATGGTCCCGATCGGCTCGATTCAGGCTTGGCATAAGGACCTTTTCGACACTCCCGTTCTTCCGGACGGGTGGTTAGAGTGCAACGGACAGGAGGTGGACGATTCGGAAAGCCCGTTTCACGGAAAGACGCTGCCGAATTTGAACGGTGAAGCCCGGTTTCTGAGAGGCGGGGCGGACTCCGGCCTATTCGAATCCGATGCAATACGTTCCCACAACCATACCATAGACCATGACCACGGCGCTGTTGATACCGGAAACAACAACGTCGGGCATACGCACGCTATGGCGCATACCCATGCGATTGATCCGCCTAACACGGCGTCCGGTGCCAACAACAAGGATCATACGCATAGCCATAACCACGGGCCGGTGCAGACTAGTGGCGCTGGAAACGCGGCTTCTGTGCAGAATCTTCCCAATGTATATAACATGACTGCTGTTATGAACGGGTTTATAGGAAAGACATGGCAGTCTGCGGACGCACACAAGCATACGGTAGACCTACCGAACAAGGTCTCAAGTACGCAAAGCACTAATCACTCGCATAGTGTGAACATCGCCCCCTTTACCTCGGGGGCGAGTAGCGCCGGGAGTACCGGGGACGTAAGCGCCAACCACCATCATACCGTGGACCTGCCTAACTACACGGGCGTGTCCGGATCTTGCGGCGGTACGGAGACGAGGCCGGTCAACATGTCTGTGGTGTGGATCATACGAGTCAAATAACCGTCAAACTGCGTCAGAGGAGAATGACGATGTTCGGAGACGCGCGATTGTTATCGCTTGACCCGAGGGTCAGCGCGCTCATAGCGGGTGTTCTGCTTGCACCGAGCCTAGCCATAGGCGAACCGCGACTGCGTATCGAACGGCATACGATTGCAGGCGGGGGCGGAACGAGTAGTGCGGCGGCTTTGCTCCTTCGTGGCACGATTGGCCAGTGGGACGCGGTCAGGGCGTCCAGCACGGGAGGAAGCCGCACGCTTGCTCTGACGGGCGGCTTCTGGCCGCGCGAGTGCCAGCCCGGAGAATGTAACGTCCCCAGGACCATCAGAGTCTCCTCGAGTGATCCGGGGTGGGCCTACGGCGGAAGTTCGGCACTCTCGGGGTCGCTGCCGACGCAGCTCGCCGCCCTCAACAGCGGCCCGCCGCCGTTTGACGAGTCGTCGTGGGTCGTAATCGATGAGAGTCCACCAGGCGTGCGCAAGAACTGGAACGGTGACGTCCTCAATGAGGGGTTCCGATGTTCCTGCGACGGGATTATCGATGAAGACACCCTCGCGGAATGCGAGACATTCCTGCGCGAGCCATACGATCAGAGCTACGTCTCGGCGATCGAGTACATGTACGATGTCGACGAGGTCACGTACGACAACTGCTCGTCGGCCTTCTATCGCTGGGTCTTCGACCTGCCTGAGGACCTCTTCCAAGTCGCGATTAGTGGCTGGGCCAACGTCGATGACCAAGGTGTGGTCTTCCTCAACGGCCATCGCCTGACCGGGGCGATGACTATTCCGGGGTTCAAGAACTGTGCACCGGATGCCCAATGCCATGATCTTAGGAGCTGCAAACCGTGTATAACCGGCATGGGTGATCCAGGATGCATGGCCTGCGATCCGGATCCGAACTGTAGTTTTCGCGACGCTTGTTATTCGTCTCAGGACTCGTGGCCTGGCGATCGAGAGGACGATGATCCGGTGGGCGCCCGTGGAACGTCTATTCTCACCTGGCCGGTGGCCGGCCGTTTCAGCACGTCAGAAAGGGCGCACTTTCGGCCCGGGCAGAACGAGCTCGTGTTTGCTGTGGCGGGTGACGCCCAATGGCTTGAGCCAACCGGACTGGAATTCAGCGCGGTTGTCTACTACGACCCTGATTGCAACCTTAACGACAGACTCGACTCATGGGACATCCGTGACGCGGTGTCACCCGACTACAACACGAACGGCATCCCGGATGAATGCGAAGGACAAGACTGTGATGGAGACGGAATCTCGGACAACGTAGAGATCGCAACGGCAGGCAGCCGTGATGACGACCTGAACTACATGCCCGATGAGTGTGAAATCCCAGGAGAGGAGAAGGGGCTCATCGGGACGTATTACGACGACGTAGATTCCACCGGCCTGGCCATGGCCCGAATCGATCCCTACGTAAACCACGCTTGGGGCTCCGAGGCACCCTGGCCGACCTTCAGCCCCGAGTCGTTCAGTGTGCGCTGGGAGGGTACGGTTAAGACCACTGCTGAAAGGGGATCCTACACGTTCTACACCATGACGGATGGCGGCGAGAGCCTGTGGATCGACGGTCAACTTCTGATCGATGAGTCGGAGGATCAGTCGGCGATTGAGCATCAGCAAGCGATCCAACTTCGGGAAGATACCGAATATAGCGTTGTCATGGAGTATTACTCGGTCTCGGACAATGCGTTCGCGCGTTTGTCTTGGCAGCCGCCGGGCCACGAAAAGGAGATCATCCCAGAGGATAACTTGCGCCCGTTCCCAGACTGCAATGGGGACGGCGTGACGAATCAGCTCGACATCGCACGGGGCCGCTCTCTCGACTGCAATGCGAACGGGCGTCCGGACGACTGCGATGTTGACTCGGAGTTCAAATCGGACTGCAATGGCAACGGAATGCCGGACGATTGTGAGGTCGAGGTGCGGAATGGGTTGATTGGGACTTACTTTGACGGTTACAACCATGGTACCGGAGAGTTCATTGGTGAACGGCGAGCCCGGCTGGATGAAACCGTCGATTGGGAGTGGGACGGAAGACCCTGGCCGGCCTTCGCTGCCGATGAGTTGGGCGTACAATGGGAGGGAAGGCTCCTCACCGGGGACAACGCCGGCTCTTATAACTTCTTCACTTTGGCGCAGGATGGTGTTTGGCTGACGGTTGGAGGGTTTCTTGTTATCGGCGAATGGGCCGACCACGCGGAAGTTACTGAGTATTCCGGCGCCATCTGGCTCGACGCTTACACTGAGTACCTAATCAGCTTCGAGTACTACGACAGCGCAGGCCCCGCTACGGCGGTGCTTAGCTGGCAGCCTCCAGGAGAGACGAAGGTTGTTATTCCCTCGAGCCATCTTCTCACCGGCGGTGACTGCAATAATAACGGGCTTCCAGATAAGTGCGACATCGAAAGCGGCTATTCGCACGATTGCGACTTTAGCCTAATTCCGGATGAATGTGAAAACGACTGTAACGATAATGGGTTTGAAGACTCGTGCGATGTTGCCGAGGGTACCAGCGAAGACTGCAACGCGAACGGTGTACCCGATGAATGTGAGGGAGGCCTCGGTTATGCCGAGGACTGCAATAACAACGGGATTCCGGATGAATGTGAGATAGACCGTGTGCCGGACCCGGAAAACCCGGATGAGCCGGAACGGGACTGCAACACGAACCGATATCTCGATATGTGCGAGTTAGTTCCGCAAGAAGGTCTGATAGGTACCTACTACGATGCCATAAACTTCGCGGGTAAGGCGCGCGGCCGAAACGACGCTTCTGTCGACTTCTATTGGGGAGATTCGGCTCCGTGGTATGGGTACGGTCCGGATACATTCAGTATTAAATGGGTTGGAGGACTGCGGAATCTGCCGGCATCGGGCACGTATACGTTCTATACGGAGACTGACGCCGGCGAACGTCTTTGGATCGACGGACAGTTGCTCATCGACGCGTGGTTCGATGACGATGATGCCGAATACTCTGCTACTATCGATCTGGATCTGTCCGAGGAACATACCATAGAGATGAAGTATTACCATAGCGACGGACCGGCATTTGCGCGCCTAAGTTGGCAACCTCCGGGCCGGAGTAAGGAGATTATACCTCTTCTGAATCTAACTGCCGGGGGTGACTGCAACGACAATGATAGGCCGGACGACTGCGATCTTGCGGAGCATCCTGAATGGGATGCCGACGGGGACGGAATAATCGATGAATGCGTGCTCGTAGATTGTAACGGAAACGGGATTCCCGACTACCGCGATATAAGGTCGGGCTTCAGTAGCGACTGTAACAGTAACGGCATGCCGGACGAGTGTGAGACCGCTCTCCTTCGAGTCGACGGTTTCGCGTCGGATTCGGCACAAGAAGGCAGCACGCTGGGCGGCGACGTGATTGCCTTTACCGGTTGGGGTTTCCAGTCGGGAATGAAGGTCGTCTTTACCGATGGCCATCATCGCGTTGAGCCGCCGCCGGAGGGCGGGGTGATTGCCTCCGATGGCGGCGAGCGTCTGGAGGTGCTGGTCCCGTCCTTTGCGCCGGGTTGCAGGTGCGGGAGCGACCAGCGCTTGCCGGTGAACATTGAGTTCGATAACGGGTGTGCTGCGGATGACTTGAATCGTATTGCTGAGCGGTTCGCGTACACCGTGTTCAGGAGGCTGGTCAACCCGGGTGAGGATGTCCAGGCGGCCATCGCTGGGGCCAGCGAGGGTACCTGTATCGTGCTCGCAGCGGACGCGAATCACCTCGGCCCGGTGCGTATCTCGGCACCGAAGCGGCAGGTGTCGTTAACCAGCGCCTATCCCGATACACCGGGGCGCACGCAACTCGACGGCGGGTACACGCCGCCCCCGTCACCGCACGTGTCGGATCCTACAGTCACGCTCGACGGGTGCGATGACAGCGTGTGCCTGAGTGGGTTGAATATCATCCTGGGTAACGGCGGAGTTGAGATCAAGAACTCGGCAACGTGCATTGTGTCCGGGTGTTTGATCGATGACAACATATCGAACAGTGCCGAGCGAGGGGGTGGCGTCACTATTCGTGACGGCGCTACGCCGGTGCTTGTCGGAAACGTGATTGCGGTGAATACGAACGAAAGTACCAAGGGTGGAGGAGGTGTCCGGATCGATGAGGCCGGCGGCGTCCTGGTGGGCAATACCATTCAGGGCAACAAGGTCCCTAAAGAAAGTGACGGTGCCGGCATGTACTTGTCGAGTACGTTCGCCGAGCTTGTCATTGCGGACAATGTTATACATGGAAACCAAAGCGCCTTTGCTTGTCCGGCACTATCTTCACCCCAGATAGAAGAGGACTACGACGGTGGAGGCGTGTATTGGACCGGAGAAGAAGACAAGCCCGGAATGGGCGTGCTTCTTCGGAACCGGATCGTTGAGAATACCAATTATAAGGGCCAAGGTGTCGGCCTCTTCCTGGATACTGATGTCGCCCCGACTATTGCGGGGAATGAAATCGCAGCGAATCGGGGCCTTACTGAGCATTCGCACGGTGGAGGTGTCCTCATCAATGAATTCAACCGCAACGCGTTCGATTTCTGCAATAACTGGGTGCATAATAACGAGGCGCATTTCGGTGGTGGTATTGTCATTCTGAAGAAGAACCCGGTGAATATGTTCCAGAACCTTGTTTACTGCAATCGCTCGGTGTTGCGGGATTGTGACCTCTTATACAACCCGCCCTGGTATGCGCCCGGCGTTTATATCGACGATGCCTCACCGACGGTAACACGCAACGTGATTCATGGGAACACGGGCGGTGATCCGTCCATGAGGATGATTCAAGGTGGAGGATTACACTGCAACGACTTGGCTACGGGAGACCCCTTATTCTGGGATAATATCTTATCCGAGAACGACGGGTGGGAGGTTTATTCCAACCTCTCGCTGGCGGGCCCGCTCGATATGCCCATCGATTGGAACATTGGGTTTGACGCAAGTGATCCCGAGCACATTTTCTCTCCCGAGTCGGAACCCGGTCCGTATTGTACTGTGGAGGATCCGCTCTTGTTCTCGCCGGGTTGCGGCCCGGCTGACCCCTGGATGGCTTACAGTGTACTGGACGGCTCACCGGCTATCTGCACTGCGAGCGACGAATGTAACCGTGGGGCAATACAGGCAAGCTGCCCGGGCTGTGCTGCGGAACCGTGTGTTCCTATTGGTCCAAATGACTGCAACAAAAACGGAATTCCAGATAATGCCGATCTTCTGGCCGGGAATTCGGCGGACGAGAATCTCAATGGAGTTCCAGATGAATGTGAACGCCCTGGAGATCTCAACCAGGACGGACACGTGGATGGCGCCGATTTCGCGATCTTCGCCGGCTGCTTCGCAGGGTGCGGCACGGCCTCGCCGCCCGTTGGGTGTAGCCCGACAGACTTCGGACACGCGGATGTGGATCGCGACTTCGATGTCGACTTGGGGGACTTCGCGGTGTTCATTGGGAGCTTCGACGGTGGCGGTGAATAGAATCGGGCGGCCCGAACCTTCGGGGGTCTGGGAACGTAACGCCCGGGGCATCGGGAAGGTCTGAGTGGCCCACCCGCAATCTCGGTGAGAGCAATATTGTCACCGGGCAGGGAAGTCCGGCGTCGCGAGCAAGCGAGATGAAACGGAAGGTCCTCACTGGAGAAGAGACATGGGAATACGGAAACCAGGTAGGAGACGTGTTATCCAGGCGGTGCTCCTCGGAGGCGCCGCCTTGGCGGCCGGCATCGGCCCAGCGTTGGCGTCGCAACCAACGCGTCTGTCGGCGGCGTGGTAAGCTGGGTCTGCCGAACCGGTGGCTTGCCGCGTGCATGGGGCCGCACGCGAAACGAGAGGTTGGGAGCAGGCGCGGTGCGGCGCCGGATCAGCTCTGGTGGCGCGTATGAGGCATTGACTCTGCTACTCCGGCAGGTTCTCCGTATATCTGCACCGAGGAAACTTGCTGCAACCGAGAAACTGGCCATACGGTCCGTTGCGCGGAACGAGTTGCCCAGCGCAACCTGGCGAGGGACACGGACGTACTTCGCAGATCGGGATCCGCTGTCGATGCTTGCCGCGGATACAGATCGCGACGATCTCCTCCCGTTCCGTCAGCCCGACGTCCGTCACCGAGACTTCGACGCCCAGAACCGATGTGGAGAAGGGCAGCGCCAAGTGCTCCTCGATCATCGTGACGAAGCCGGTGACGGCCTCCGACTCGTCGTGGCAGTCCACCGTCGCTTCCTCGACAAGCGTAGCCAGTCGTCTCTTGCTCAACGACGGCCGCGTCGTTTTCTTCCGCCTTGCGGGCATTCGCCCTCTCCTTGCCTCGTTCATCCCGAATCGAGTGTTGGCCGTCCTCTAAGCGAGCATCCATGGCCCACGCGGATCCCAGACGTACTGGAAATCGCTGTCTTGGCTGAGCGCTTGCGCGATGGGCCCGAGGAACTTCCCGACCTCCTCCACCAAGGTCGCCAGTTCGCTGGGCGCATCCTCGAGCTTGCTTTTTCGCAGAAAAGCCCGCCACTGCGTTCGCCGCGCGACCTCCGCCGCGAATCCTGCACTCAGCCCCACCGGCCGTTCAAGGATCGGAGTGTCACGATGCGTGCACGTCTTCTTGATGGCTTCCGCAAGGCGCGCCCCGTCGAATGAGAAGCTCCGCGAGAGCAGCCAGATGTCGAAGTAATCACGCAGGCGGCTGTTGAACATGCCGCGGTGCAGCATGACCTGGAACTTCTCAGCGACGACCGCCTCTCGCGGGTACGCCAGTAGTCTCGGAGCGGGGAAGCCAAGGAGTGTGGGGTAGTCTACCAGCGATGGTTCCGGCGTGATGACGTCGCCAAAGCCGACATCGACCTGCATCTTGACTCGTGCCGTGCCGAGCTTGCCGTGGAACCGTAGTCGAACGCCTGCATAATCAGCCTCTTCCGTGATGGCGGCACCTGACACGCTTTCATCGTCAAACTGCAAGCCGTCGTCCTCTACGGCTTGCCGACAGATTGCGCGAACGATGGCCACAAGTGCTTCGGGCGCATTGCTCGTACGACCGAGCACGTCGATGTCCATCGTCGGGCGTACGAAGGGCGCTTCCCAAACTTGCAGCAGCAGCGCACCTTTCAAGACAAACCGATCGCCGTACTCCGATTCCGACAGGCGGTAGAGGAAACGCTCCATCGCAAAGTGCTGGAGCAGTTCATTGAACGGACGGTTGCTTCCTCGCGCCTTGTTGAGAAGTCGCTGGCGAACTGAGGCCGCGGTGTTCATAATATGCCGAGCGGTCAAAGCATCGCTTCCAGATAAGGCCGCATGACATTCTGCACCCGGTCGATCCGTGCGTAACGCATCAGTTCATCAAGGTCGGGACGTCGGCGCTTGCAGTAGAACCGCAGCGCCTCCATCGCGACGTCGAGGCCGAGCTTGTTTCGGTACTTGAAGCAGTCCGCGATGGTTTTCTCGGGACAGAAGATGCGGACGGTCACATCGTCAATCGTATGCTCTTTGGCGCCTGCTTCCATGGCCTTGGCCGAAAACCAGTACACGCGAATCGGTGGAAACTCGAGACGGGGAAGCTCCGTGTGATGCGGAAGTGCCACGGATACCTCGTGCGGGATCTGGGTCGTAAGTTCGTGGTGGGCAAGCGCCGAAATCAGGCAGATGACGCCGGCGCGCACTTTGAGTGCAACCGTGACGAGATCGGGATCACCGATTTCCGGCAGCTCGGCCAGCCGGTACAGCCCGCGCTCCAGACGTTCGAGGAACCCCGAATCTCTCAGCGCGTAGAGAGTCCGCGGGTGAACACCGGCGCGGATCGCCTCGGCCGTTCGGATCACGCCGCCTTGCCCTTGGCATAGCCTGCGAACGGCTTCCCGCTGGTTTTCTCGAATGCTCGTGCCCATGTGGACATAAATCCCGTCACTTGCCCATATGTAACGGTAATTCTATCCATCAACCTTGGGAGGTCAACGCATGCCGGAGTAACCTGCTCAGAGAGGGTCCCAGAAGCATGGGATGTCGACAAAGCCCGCGACGGCGACCTGGCCGCGATCAAGTTGCTGTTCGACCGCACCCTCGGTCACACGCCTGATCCGCAGTTGCTCGACTTGCAGGATTTCAAGGAACGTGAGCTGGCTATTGCCAAGCAACGAGCCGAGGCGGCCATGGTAATGGCGGACGCGGCCGAGGAGAGGGCGTTGTTTTCAGACTGAAGGATCTTGTTGATTGTCGCGCCGTACGGGCGGACAATGGTCAACGCAGATAGTAGGAGCGACACCCATGGAGAGTAGATTGGAGAACGCCGCGGCGCATATTACGAGGGAGATCCTCTCTGTCGCTCGCGATGCCGCTAGGGCCATTCTCGCCGAGGCGGACGATCACCCGACGATCACGGTGACTCCTGAGCTGATAAGAGCGCGGGATGAAGCCCTGATGTCGCTCATGACCTCGGACGATCCGGGGATCGTGAGTAGGGGGCTGCGGGAGATGGCCCTTCTGAACCGGGAACGTCTGCATATCCAAAAGATGGAATTGGACTTCGCCATAACGACCACCAAGCTTGTCGTCGACCGCCTGGGCGTTCAATTGCTCAGGCAAGCCCAGGCGTCGCCACAACCGGCACGACTGGCCGCGGCGAAAAGCGACGAAGCCGCCGCAGATGATGCGAAGATACTGCCCCTGCGGGATACCGTCGAAACCACGCGAGCCGGATCCAATGCCAAGGCCGTGGCGTAGGACGGCAAGAAGTCGTGCAAACGGGCGGGCTAGGGACCTCGCGGCTCGCGGCCGCCCGACCGGGCGATCTTCACCGTGCCGAGGGAGGCGATCGGAGCGGTCGCCGTTCGGCGGGCGGGAGCTCCGCCTGTTGTGAGACCCTGCAGGAGCCTGGGTCTGTCGGCGCGCTCGCCAGAGCGGCTTGTCGCGGCCTCGCGGGCATCTGCGGTTCACGTATGCCGTGCGGGCCAAGTGCGAGCGGGGCGCGCGTCACGGCATTGCGGGGCTGGAGGTCAACCGCGGCGACGAAGTCGCAGGATCGCCAATCTTACGGGCCTGAGGCGGGGCATGCGCAGGTAGCTGGCCCGCCCACGCCCCCCGTAAGCCGCCAGAGCCCCTCATGGCCGGTCGGTCCCTGGCCCCACGCCAGAACGAACCGAATTCCGCTAAAGTAGTACTGTTTTCACTTGGCGTCTTCAGCCAGCGTCCGGTAGTATGACAACTTGTCCATTGTGTAGCCCGGGTCGCCCCAGGAAATCCAGCCATCCCCAGCGGTCTCCGTCTGGGCCGAATCCGGCGACGGCGGCATGGTAATCGCCGGTGTCCGCGCCGAAAACCTGCGTTCCCCAGAGATAGACCTTGCCGAGTTCGTCCAGTTGCGGCGGCAGTTCGCACAGTGACGGGCAGGACAACGAGTAGATGGTCGTGGCGGACAAACGAGTCACGCGGCAGGCGAACCATGAACTGGCGATAGCCCCAGTTCGTTACGTAGACGAATGCGTCGAAACATCGTTCCATGAGTTCAATCGGATCTCCGCGGAAATCGCCCCAGTGGTAGACGTTGACAAAACTCGTCGTCGTAATCTGAGCGCGTGTGGAAAGTCCGCGGAGCCAACGCATGTCGTGCTCGGATAGCCGAGGTGCGGGTTGAGCGCGGGAACTTCTTCTCCCGGCCGGCGTCCAAGCAGGTGTGGTCCGGCGCATCTTCAGAGTTTCGCCTTTTTAGGTGCCGGAGGTCTTGTTGGGTCTGAATGGACTCTGTTCTTTGCTGCGCCGGCACTCTGTCCCGGCGCGACGGAGCGGCCGGGTTCTGTGGCCTCGGCGTGGGCGGAAGAAGGACCGCAATCACTTGATGGGAGGAACACATGAAAACCGGTGTAGTTGCAGTAATAGGCTTGGGGTTGGTGTTCGCGATAAGCGTGGCGGCCGCGCCGCGTTCGCTATACGATGCTGGGCAGAATAAGGAGGGATCCGGCGATCAGAAGAAGGTGCGGCCGTTTCAGAATGGGGCCGGACCGATCGTTGGGAATGTAGAACCCGGGCAGGACGAGTCGCCTTTAAAGCGAGGCCCTTTGCCCGGCAGCGATGAGGAGAAGCGGATCTTGAACGTTCTCGATGAGATGGACCGTAACGAGCGCCGGGGGATGATGAACGTCCCTAAGGAGGACGGCCGGTTACTGCGGGTATTGGCCGAGTCGATCGGGGCACAACAAGTGGTCGAAGTGGGGACGTCCAACGGATACTCGACGATCTGGCTTTGCCTGGCTCTGCGGAGTACCGGGGGGAAGGTGACCACGTTCGAGTATGACGCTCATCGCGCAGGCTTAGCCCGGCAGAACTTCAAACGCGCCGGTGTCGAGGGGCTGGTTACCCTGGTCGAGGGTGACGCCCACGTCGAGGTTACGAAGCTGACCGAGCCGATTGATCTGGTTTTCCTGGACGCGGATAAGCCGGGCTATCTCGACTATCTGAATAAGCTTCTGCCCCTGGTGAGACCCGGCGGGCTCATCGTTGCGCACAACATGGTCAGCCCTGCCCCGGATCCGGCGTTTGTCGAAGCGATCACGACGAACCCGGGATTGGAGACGATATTCCTGAACATGGATGCCGCCGGTGTGGGCGTGTCACTCAAGAAACGCTAAGCGTTTCACGCGCGTTCGTAGTAATGTTACGCCGCGCTTGTAGGGCAGCGTCGAGGCACGAGACCTGCCGCGGTCCCTGCGCGACGCGTGCCTTTGTGGCAGGTCTCGTTCCTCGACCGTGCCCTACGTGGGTGGCATGGGCCAACTTGTTGGCTCGTGGCGTCGCATGATGCCGGGTATGCAGGTGCGTGTTCGCGCGAAGGTTGCTATTGTGGCGGGTCTTCGGGGGACGCGCGCCTTTGTGGCAGGTCTCGTTCCTCGACCGTGCCCTACGTGGGTGACCAACTTGTTGGCCCGTGGCGTCGCATGATGCCGGGTATGCAGGTGCGTGTTCGCGCGAAGGTTGCTATTGTGGCGGGTCTTCGGGGGATGCGTGCCTTTGTTGCAGGTCTCGTTCCTCGACCGTGCCCTACGTGGGTGACCAACTTGTTGGCCCGTGGCGTCGCATGATGCCGGGTATGCAGGTGCGTGTTCGCGCGAAGGTTGCTATTGTGGCGGGTCTTCGGGGGATGCGTGCCTTTGTGGCAGGTCTCGTTCCTCGACCGTGCCCTACAGTTCCTGCGCGGCGGGTGAAGTTGCGGCAGGTCTCGTACCTCGACCATGCCCTACGTGGGTGTGGGCGTGTCACTCAAGAAACGCTAGTCCTTCTCCAATACGGCGGTGGCCCAGGTGGACGGGTCGATGTGCCAGTAGAGGTCGTCGCCTACCGTCAGATACTGCTGGCCGTGGTCCTGGTCTTCGAGAATGTAGTAAAAGCCGATTCGCGAGTGCTCGACGGGGTCGAAGCCGCTGAGGCACCCGGCCGGGATGAATGCCTCGAGCCCGTATTCCGACTTGGCAACCTGTGATGCGACGACGATCTGCTCGGCGGGCACGTGCGGCGCATCCTCGCGGGCGCGTTTGATCTTATTGACCCCGGCGGCGGCCTCGCGCTTTCGCGGACCCTTGCCGGTGGGAAGGAAGTAGAACTGCTGGCAGAAGCGCGTGGCTCTCTTGTTGGAACGCGCGTCGCGCATATCGGTGCAGAGCCGCAGGTTGTCCCCGGTCCAGAACGACGCCGGATCACACTTCAACGGGCGGCGCTTTCCGGTCACCCGGCAGGCGATGGCCAGGCCGGTCTTATTCCAGCAGGCCCACACGTCGGCGAAATCCGGGCGGTGATCCAGTTCCCCGAGCTTGGGGAGCAGCTCGGCATCCGTCCACCCGGAAAGGGTCCCGTCGATCGCGGGCATTCTGCTCCGATGACGGAGCGGGAACTCGAAGTCGAACAACAGCCGGTTGGGAATCAGCTCCGTCATGTTGGTTGCGTGCTCCCGTCAAGGTCCAAAGCTCGGCAGGTGCGCCAAAGCTCGCGCAGTTGTTTCGGGTCGTTCTGGGGCAAAGAGCGCAGCCAGAAGCGGACGCGGTCGTGATCGCGGTGCCGCCTGATCTCCGGATCCTCGCCGAGCCGGTCGATCTGGGCGGGTGTGACCGTATTCCGCGGAACGCGAAACTCGAGGCGCAAGCCCCGCCCCATGTTAGTGACGATCTTGCCCGCGGAGTTCTTCTCGCCGGGGACCGTAAACCGGCCCGCAGTGCGGAGAGACCACGTGAAACTCAAGTTCGGCTCCAGAGACTTGAGCCGCCCGACCATGGCCATGAGCAACGCCGGCTGCCAGCGAACCACATGCCGCTTGTGAATGGACTTCTGCGACAGATGCCAATCTTGCCCCAGCGTCTTCCAAGGAGCGATCTTCTCCGGGGCCTCCTCCGCTTCCCGGATCTGCTCCGCGTACGCCCCGGCCGCGTCCTTTAGGAAGGTGCGGAACGTCCGCTTGTCCACGTCGACGAAGTCGCGGAGAAACAGCCTGACCTCCTGCCAGCCGGTGTCCGGAGATCGCAGGCGCACGCGATTCCATTGGCCATAGATCGGCAGATCGGAGCGTTGGTCCAGCGTCTTGACTTTCAATCTGCGGCGTAAGTCGGGCCCGGTGAACGTATCTTCAGCCACACGCAACGCCACCTCGATAAGGTCCTTGCTTCCGGTAAGGATGTGACAGAACCATGACTTCTGCCCGGGGGCCTTCAGTTCGATCCGCGAGCGGTGATTCCAATCCGCCGGTGCGAACGAGCCGACGGACTCCATGGTCTCGACCAGCCAGACGATCAGTTGCGGATCCCACTCGACGGGGACGCCTTGGTGGTCGACGTGGTCCACGGTGTGCCAGGCTTGACCGTCGCTGTCCCAGGGCATCTGCACGTCGCCGCCAAGATCGATGGGACCGGCTAAGGTGGCTTCCATGTCCATTTGCTTGGCGCGATCGAAGACCTCCCGTTCCTCGCGAGGTCCGGCTTGCAGAACCGGCTTCAGCGCCGCGCCGGTGTGGGATTCCGCGGTTCGGGTCAGAATTTCGGGCGGACCGGATGACACCACGGTGCCACCGGCGTCGCTGGCCTCCGGCCCCAGATCTATCACCCAGTCGGCGGTCTTTATCACATCGAGGTTGTGCTCGATGCAGACGCACGAGTTGCCCAGATCAACCAGCCGATGGAGCACGACGAGGAGCTTCTTCAGGTCGTCGAAGTGCAATCCGGTCGTCGGTTCGTCCAGAATATACAGAGTCTTACCAGTCGACGGTCGTCCCAGCTCGGCCGCGAGTTTCACCCGCTGGGCCTCCCCGCCGGATAAGGTCGGAGCCGGCTGGCCCAGTTGTACGTACCCCAATCCGACGTCGTCGAGGGTCTGGAGCATTCGCCGGACCTTCGGCACGCTGTCGAACAGACCGAGGGCCTCGCTGACGCGCATGCCCAGCACATCGGCGATACTCTTCCCGCGGTACCCCACTTCGAGGGTCTCGGGTACGTATCGGGTTCCCTTGCAGTTCTCGCACTCGATCCACACGTCCGGGAGGAAGTGCATTTCGATGCACCGCCGGCCCATCCCCTCGCAGGCCTCACAGCGCCCACCCGGACGGTTGAAGCTGAAGCGGTTAGCGGAGTACCCGCGGACGCGACTGAGTGGGAGTTTGGCGAACAGCTCGCGGACCGCGTCGAACAGGCCGGTGTACGTGGCCGGGTTGCTGGTCGGACTGTTGCCGATCGGCGATTGGTCGGCGTTGATGACCTTATCGACGTGTTCGACCCCAGTAATCCGTTCGTGTCCGCCGGGAACGACTCGGGCGCGGTGGATCCTCGCGGCTAACGCTCTGTGGAGGATCTCGGTTACCAGGGTGCTCTTGCCGCTGCCCGATACTCCGGTTACGCAGGTGAAGCGGCTCAGAGGGAACGCGACATCGATCTCTTTTAGGTTATTCGCCCGGGCTCCGTGAACTGTCAACCATTTGTTATAGGATTCGTCGACGAGCCGGCGATTGGTCGGCACGGGGATAGCCTGTTTGCCGGATAAGTACTGCCCGGTCAGCGACGCCCGCTTCGTGCGTATTCTCTGTGGGGCGGCAGCCGCGGTGACCTCGCCACCGAAGGCGCCGGCCCCGGGTCCGAAGTCGAGCACGTGGTCCGCCGAGTCGATGACGTCGCGATCGTGCTCCACGACCAGCAGGGTGTTGCCCAAGTCGCGCAGGCGGCGCAGGGCTTCGATCAGCCGGCCGTTGTCGCGGGGATGCAAGCCGATCGTCGGCTCGTCCAGCACGTACAGCACTCCGGTCAGTCCGGTGCCGATCTGCGAGGCCAACTGGATACGCTGCGATTCTCCCCCGGATAGCGTCGACGCGGTTCGATGGAGGGATACGTAGTCCAGCCCGACGTCGACGAGGAAGCGCAGCCGGGAGGTAATTTCGTGGAGCAGCTCGCCGGCGATGCGGCGACCGCGGGCGTCTGGTTTTAGATTATCGAACCAGGCCAGCGTCTTGCCGAGCGGCCAGAGGCATACTTCGTGGATCGTGGCTCCGTTTACGCGTACGGCGGCCGCATCGGGGCGGAGGCGTCCGCCCCGGCAGGCATCGCACGGGACCTCGGTGACCAGCTCTTCCAGGCGTTTGCGGTATTGCCAACTGGAACGCGTCGCGCGGTTGATAGCGGGGAAGAAGCCGTGCCATCGGAACCGCAGGCCGGAGGCGCTTCCGGCCTTGCGGCGTTTCTTGTTTGACGGGGCGATCTCTATCCAGTCGTCGTCGCCGCCATGCAGGAAGGACAGTTGTTGAGTTTCGGATAGCTCGTTCCAGGGTGTGGCTATGTCGAAGCCGAAATGAGCGGCGAGGGCCGACGCGATGGCGCAGAGTTTCGAGCCCGGCGCAAGCGGGCCCCAGCCGGCGATGGCGCCGTCGGCCAGGGATTGGGTCGGGTGGACGACGATCGCGGCGGGGCTGGCCCCGCGTTGTACTCCGAGCCCCTCGCACGCCTCGCACCATCCCATGCGGCTATTGAACGAGAAGTGGTGCGGACTGAGTTCTTCGTAGCTGGTTCCGCATTGTTCGCACGAGCAGTGCAGAGAGAAGCGCTGTTCGGTGGATCCGTTCTCGCCTTCCGTCTCGCCCTTGTCGGATTGGACCAGAGCGAGCAGAAGTCCGTTGCCGATCGAGAGGGCTTGCTCCACGCTGTCGGTGATTCGCGAAGTCTGCCGACGGCGGACGACGATTCGATCGACCACCAGTTCCACCTGATGGTGCCGCCGCCGGTCGATGGTGATCGGTTCGTCCAGCCGGTACATTCTCCCGTCGATGCGCGCCCGGGCGAAGCCGTTGGCGTGCTCCCTCTGCAGGAGATGGTCGTATGACTCCTGGCCGGTCGGTTCAATGGGTGCCAGCAAGATGACGCGGCGGCCTTCACCGAACGCCAGGATCTTCTCCACAATCTCGTCGCTGGTCTGGGAGCCAATCGGGATTCGGCACTTCGGGCAATAGGGCTTGCCGAGGCGGGGCCAGAGCACGCGCAGGTAGTCGTAAATCTCCGTAACCGTGCCGACCGTGGAGCGCGGGGACTTGCCCGCGGACTTTTGTTCGATGCACACGGCCGGGGAGAGGCCTTGGATGTGGTCCACGCGCGGCGGTTGCATGCGACTGAGGAACTGGCGGGCGTAAGCGCTGAGCGACTCGACGTAACGCCGTTGCCCTTCGCTGTACACGGTGTCGATGGCGAAGCTGGTCTTGCCGCTGCCGCTGGGTCCGCAGCAGACCGTCATCTTACCCCGCGGGACGTCGACGGTGATGTCTCTGAGATTGTGCTGCTTCGCGCCGGCGACGGTGACGGCGTTTTGGCCTCGCCGCGCGGGCTTTACTGTGCCGGCTGGTTGACGCTTTCCGTTGGTGCGCGAGAGTTCGAGAAAGGCGCTCCCGGCCAGGGCGGCACGAAGAACGGCACCGGTAGCAGAGCGTTTGGCTTGAGCGACTTCTTCCGGAGTGCCCGCGGCCACGATCCGTCCGCCGCCGGCTCCGCCCTCCGGTCCGAGATCGATAACCCAATCGGCGGTCTTGATAACGTCGAGATTGTGCTCGATGACCACGACCGAGTTACCGGCGTCGACAAAGCCGTGCAGCACGCTCAGCAGGCGTTTGATGTCGTGAAAGTGCAGGCCGGTGGTCGGTTCGTCGAGCAGATACAACGTGCGGCCCGTAGATCTTTTGACCAGTTCGCGCGCGAGTTTTATCCGCTGGGCCTCGCCGCCGGAGAGGGTGGTGGAGGATTGCCCGAGTTTCATGTAATCGAGGCCGACGTCGTGGAGGGTGCGGAGCATGCCCGCGACTTTCGGCACCGGCTCGAAGTGCTCCAAGGCCTGGGGGACGTCCATTTCGAGCACGTCGGCGATGCTCTTGCCTTTGTAGAGGATCTGCAGCGTTTCGCGATTGAAGCGGCGTCCGTCGCAGACGGGGCAGGTGACCCAGATGTCGGCGAGGAAGTCCATCTCCATGCGGTTGCTGCCGTTGCCCTCGCAGGCTTCGCACCGGCCGCCGCCGCGCGGGCCGGCGGGCACGTTGAAGCTGAACCGGCCGGGCTTGTAGCCGCGGACTTTGGAGTCCGGGAGTTTGGCGAAAAGGGTGCGGATCTCGTCGAATACCTTGATATAAGTGGCGGGGTTGGAGCGCGGCGTACGGCCGATGGGTGACTGGTCGATGTCGATGACTTTGTCGAGGTGTTCGATACCCTCGATGCGTTCGTGGTCGCCCGGGTTAACTTTCGTGGCGCCGTTTAGATCACGGGCGAGCGTCTCGCGGACGATGTCGTTGACGAGTGAGCTCTTGCCGGATCCTGACACTCCCGTGACACAAACGAAGCGGCCCAATGGGAAGTCGACGGTGATATCGCGTAGGTTGTTCTGCCTCGCTCCGACCACCGTGAGCCAGTCGACCTCGCCGTTATGTTGGTCTTGTGTTGGCGGCGGCGCTTTGCGACGCGATGGAGCTTCGCGATGTTGTCTCTTCTTCCCTTTCATGCTCGCGTTAATGGCACTCCATCACGTCCGGTTGTTGGGCACCTCTCGGGTGGGCATGGAGCTTGGCCATCCCAGGCTGCGGAAAGCCCGTAGGGCAGGTCGAGGTACGAGACCTGCCACAATACTCGCTGCGCCGGGTGGCATGGGCCAACTTGTTGGCCCGTGAGGTGACACGATATCGACATGTTTTCGCGCGACGGGCAACGTTACGGCAGGTCTCGTTCCTCGACCGTGCCCTACGAAACGTGCTAGCCGGGTGGCATGGGCCAACTTGTTGGCCCGTGAGGTGGCATGATGTCGACATCTCTTCTCTTCGCGCGACGGGCAACGTTACGGCAGGTCTCGTTCCTCGACCGTGCCCTACGAAACGTGCTAGCCGGGTGGCATGGGCCAACTTGTTGGCCCGTGAGGTGGCATGATGTCGACATCTCTTAGCGCGACGGGCGACGTTGCGGCAGGTCTCGTTCCTCGACCGTGCCCTACGAAACGTGCCGGCTGGGTGGCATGGGCCAACTTGTTGGCCCGTGGACTGATGTCGATGCCGGTTTCGTTTCATCGAACATGCTCCGATGCCGAACCGGCGCTCATCTCCGACGGCCCGGCCACCATCCGTTCTGCCAGATCGCGAAACGTGGCGATCCCGATCGGCAGACGATTGTCGAGTTTGTGCAGGATTAGCGAAACCAGGAGCAGCGCAATCCCGGCCGGGATGGCCCCGAAAGCAATGTCCAACCACACGCCGTCTATATACTCGTAACACGTGCAAAGAGCCAAAGGAGAGACCATACAAGCCAGCATCCCGATCATGCCTGTGAGCATCGTCATTGTTGTAAGTAGCGTCACTTGAAGTTCCGGGATTCGTCCGCCGGTGATCCAGCGAATCCGAGCCCAGAGCGTCTCGAGCCGCTCGCCGTGAAACCGCTTCCGCAGGCGCGTGCTCGGGGCGAATCGGCGCGTGTCTGGGGCCAGTTCCCGAGCAACTGCCTCAACTGCCCGAAATGCTCCGACCTGCGCGCATCGGCTTCCCAGGATCGACACCGGTTCGATGGTGACGGTCTCCAGTCGTTCTGCGATGAACACCGCGAGAGATCGGAACGTGAAGTTGTTCTCGGCGTGCGCTTCCCATCCGGCCGGGGTAAGCGAGGTTCCGAGCAGCTCGTCCCATTCTGAATCCGCGCAGTGGAAGCCGAAACGCCGCTCGATGCACTCGATGACGTCCGCGAAGTCGATCTCGTCCCAGCAATCAACTGTTCTGAGGACGTTGTCGATTCGGTCAGCAGGCAGAAAGGAAACCGGCGCGCCAACGTCTCTCGCGAGTACGTTTTCGACCTCCGCCAGAACGCGAGCTACCAAGTTCTCTGATACTCGCGGTTCATTCATCGTTCCTCTCCGTACCGGCTCGCGCCGGTTTCGATTCAGTCTTATCCTCTTAGCACGTGCGATGCCCGCCCCCCGGTCAGACCCGGGCCTCATCGCGCAGTTGGCGGAGATCCTCCTCGAGCCCGAGCATCCGGGCCTGTTCGAACAGATAGTCCCAGTCCATGCCCGCACCTTGTACGCGTGCGACCCCCAAGGCGTTCTCCCATTGCTTGGCGGAACGGGTGTCCTTTCGCCACAACAGCTTCATCAGGATGATATCTTCGGCGGTGACTGTGTAGAAGGCCGGCCCGTCGGGACCGTACTTGAGCAGCTCGCGCCGCGCTACGATCGAATCGTAGAACGCGCCCGCTTCCAACACCGATAGGTCTACCTTCAGGCCGGAGTCGGTATCGATCAGGTTGGCGATGCCGCCGCTCTCGGCGACGTGTTCGAGACGCTCGGCGCTGCGGTAGAACCTCTGAGGAAGCTCCTCGGCGATCTGACGAGCTTGTGGCACGGTCATACGAAGCACGATGTCCACGTCCTGGCTCTGGAACGGCTCCCCATGTAGCGTGCTGGCCACCGATCCGGTGATGGCGTAGGGTACGGCCGCCCGGTCGAGCACGTCCACCGTTGCGTGGATTACATCAATCAGGGGATCATCCGGCATGTTCAGACTCCGCGTCTTGCTGCGCTTTCTTGATTCGCACCATCGTGGCGGTCATTCGGCGAAGGAGCATCATGTTCGCCAGCGGTCCACGGGCTTGGGCGAGGTGGATCTGCATCATCCGATCGCGTTCCTGCGGTGTCATGGCGCGCAGGTACTCCGCCGTCATGCGCCGCAAGCGCATCGCCCGTTTGATAATGTCAGCGTCCTTCGCAGTCATTGCTTTCGCCTGCCGTGGGAGCTCCGTACCGGTGTTGCCGACCGGGGCACGGCCCGGGTGGCATGGGCCAACTCGTTGGCCCGTGAGGTGCCACGCTGTCGAGAGGTCTTCGCGCGACGGGCAACGTTGCGGCAGGTCTCGTTCCTCGACCGTGCCCTACAAGACGTGCCGACTGGGTGGCATGGGCCAACTTGTTGGCCCGTGAGATCATGTCGATGCCGGTCTCGTTTCATCGAACACACTCCGTTGGTGGGCAGGCATCCGTTTCCAGCAGGACGTCGTCCAAGCCTGCGTACCACCCGGCGCTTGACCAAGGCCAATCTGCAGGGCAGGTCGAGGAACGAGGCCTGCCGCAATGCTGCCGGGCTGCGATGAATGTACTCGACAAGAGCCCGCGCCGCATCCGTGTTGGCGAAGTTCCGATCGTAACTGCCGCCCTGTTGCCGGAAACGGTGTTCTGTGCGACCCGTGGTTCGGATTACGCTCCGGTGTTCGAGCTAAACTGGATCGTTTTCACTGAGATGCCGAATGGTCCGCCAAGGCGCGGACGATTCGACGCTCTTCAGGGTTGCGGCCACTGTGCATCGAGATGAGCGCAGATGCAGCGGGATGTGAACGTGTTCCGGCATGATGACATACACTCGAAGGTGAAAGCCGTACATGCGTTATGCGCGACCGAGTGCGCTCCGGGTTTCGCGGATCCGAGTTGACATCTCTGCGAGTTGTTCGGAACATCCGGTCCGATCGGAACGCGGTACGATCTCGGCGGGGTCGTCCGTAGGGGGCGGGGGCACGGCCCGAATCAGGTGGAGCGTTGTTGCCGGTGGGTGATACGCGCGTCACCTTTCGTTGACGGCACTGCCCGGTTTTGGTGATCAGCCGGGAGACGGAGTGAATCAGAGTGGATCAGCCCACGCGCAGTATTCCGGAGTGGTTGAGCGAGGGATTCGAGGGCGAACCTACTGACAGCCTGTTGAACAAGCGGGACAACGTCCGCCACGTCTGGGTGTCGTTCGCCTGCGGTCGAACGGTTGATGACCCCGAGGCCAAGTCCTTCACGGCCAAGACGTTCAACGTCAGCCGGGGTGGCATCGGGATCGTGGTTCGGCAACCGATCGAAGAGGGGATAACCATCGAGATCGGGCCGGACCAGGGCCTTACCGAGTCAATCCGCGCGAGGGTAATGCACTGCACCCAGACCGTCGGCGGCTATAAGTTGGGTTGCTTGTTCGTGGACAAATGACCTCACATCCGCCCGGCGCAACTCCCGATGATCCGACAATCCTCGCGCTCCGGAACCCGCTCGGAGCCAGGCCCCGCCCGACGGCCTCCTATGCCCGCTCGGCCAGGAAGGCCTGCAGCCGGTCCATACCTTCGTCGATGTTCTCCAGCGAGTTGGCGTACGAGATGCGGATGTAGCCTTGTCCGCCGGGGCCGAAGTCCACTCCGGGAGTCACGGCCACCCCCGCTTCTTCGAGGATCTGGAAGGCGAATTCGTAGACGTCGGTAGTGAAGCGCCGCACGTTGACGAACACATAGAACGCCCCGAGCGGCTCGGTGAGCACTTCCAGGCCCATTCCCTTCAAACGCCGCAAGACCAACCGGCGCCGTTCGTCGTAACAGCAGCGCATCCGTTCGACGTCCGCGTCTGCCTTCTGCAAGGCGGCAATGGCCGCAAACTGCGGGAAGTCCGGCGGAGAGATGAACAGATTCTGCTGGAGCTTCTGCACCGGGCGCACCAACCACTCCGGAAGGACGGCGTAACCGAGTCGCCAGCCCGTCATTGCGAACAGTTTAGAGAACCCGTTGATCACCACGGCATCAGAGGAGTACTCGAGGACCGAATGAGCCCGTTCGCCATAGACCAGGCCATGGTAGATCTCGTCCGATACGATCGTGATCCGTTGCTCGGCCAGTTCAACCAGTTGCTTAATACGCTGCGGCTCAGTGAGGGTTCCCGTTGGGTTGGCCGGCGAATTTAACATCAAGGCTCGGGTCTTCGGCCCGATGCGGTTGCGGACGGTCTCAGGGTCGAACTGAAAGCCGTCCTCTTCGCGCACCGGGATCCGAGCGGGGATCCCGCCGAACGCGGAGATGAAATTCGGATAGCAGGCGTAGTGCGGATCGGTAAGAAGGACCTCCGTGCCCGGATCCAGCAGAGCGGCAAACACCAGTAATATCGCGGCGGAGCTGCCGGTTGCGACCACGATCTGTTCGGGCGAGACCTCGACCTCGTATTGCCGGGCGTACCAGCCCGAGATCGCCTGACGAAGCTCCGGGTGTCCGAGGGAATGGGTGTAATGAGTCCGACCCGCGCTTAAGGCTTCGACGGCGGCCTCGCGGGCGACGACCGGCGTGTCGAAGTCGGGCTCACCCACTTCAAGATGGATGATCGACCGACCGGCGCGCTGCAGAGCCGCGGCTCGTTCCAGCACTTCCATCACCAGAAACGGCGGCATCTGTTCCGCACGTTGACTTATACCCATGATGTCAAACTTCCTGACGGTCCGTCGAAAAAGCGTGCAGGCACGTCGCGCCGGGCGTTTCTCGATTCCGTGGGTGGGAATCGGCTCGGTGCCGGTCCCCGTCTTCCCCGCACTGCTCAAGAGCAGTAGCACACCAGAAGACCCAGGTGGCACGCGGCACCGGGTGCGGTTCCCAACTGACGCCATGGACAATTCAGCCAGGAATAATCGGGGAAGTCAAGGGCGGCACGTTCCGGAGCGGGCGGCGTCCGGGCCTCACCCGGTCTTTGTGCGGCGGCGGGTGAGCCGTCCTCTCGCCATCGACAGCCCTGCAAATGCCGCTACCGTGCCGAAAGCACCGACCCCGAAGCGGGTACCGCGGTTCAGCGGCCCGGCCACCACGGCGCATTCCACGAGTTCGACCCGCAGGCCGTCGATCGCGGCGGCCCGCTTCGCGGCGAGTCCCGCAAGCTGGTCTTGAGTGCGGGCAAGGTCCGACTGAGTGAGCTCGATGCGCCCCTTCACCAGTTCCGCCGGCAGAGAGGCTCGGAGATACTCTTCAGTCAGATCAGCGCTGAGGTTCAATCGGTCCTGCAGGTCCACAAGACCACCGACAGCTTCATCGGCTACAATTCGCAACCGACCGACGTTGTCCTCGGCCCGCGCAAGGTCCTCTCGGTGTTGAGCGCGAGCTTGTTCGGCAGCCGCTTCCTGCAGCCGCTCGTCAATCAGCCGGATGCGCTGCTGCGTGCGCCGGCGTAAGCCGCGTGCGCTTCTCATGGCCGTGTCCAGTTGGAAGTTATCCCGCGTGTCGATCCCCCCGGCGGCAAACTCAAACCGGTGATGGGCCGATTGGACGATGCGGAATCCCCGAGCTACCTGGGACCGGAAGACGTGGTGCTGGGCCGAATCGTCGGAGCCGTCCTCGATGGCCTGCACCGCCTGCCGCATGGCCGTGAGGTGCTTCCCGGCTTCGTAGAGGAAATCGTTCAAGTCGTTGCGTGCCCGCTGCTGCAGATCGATGAGCTCGCCGGACGTTGGGTCGATCGCCATGCCTTTGAGCGATTCCCGCTCGTGCTCCCATTTCTCCGCGAAGGCGAGAAGGGCCTGATAGAACAGCCCGGCGGAGTCGTACATCGCAGATACACTCCGGCCGCCAGGTCCGTCGGAGTTCCTGTCCGGCGGTGACTCTTCGGACAGCGACCGCGCCGCGGTCAGGAGTTGATTCAAAGGCGGGGTCGACCTGTCCCAAACGTTCAGGAGGTGGTGTTTGAGTTCGCTGAGGTTGACCTCGAGTTCGCGGAGGTCTTGCTGCAGGGCAAGGTCCGCCTCGAGAGCTTTGTGCCGGGATTCGGTGGGGACGACCCCATGCGTGGGCTCCGGTTCCGTGCGGAGCCGGTCCAGCTCGGCGTAAGCGCCGCCGAGATCTCGCCGGACAGTGGCGAACCGCTCCCGCCGCTCCCGCCACGTGTTCATGAGCTCCTGACGTTGCGTTATTGGATCATTGGTTTGCAAGTCCGGAAGAGAGTTCTCCAGCTCCGCCTGGGCACTATCCAAACGAGCTTCGAGGTCCGAGGCAAAGCCGGACAGCAGTCGCTCGCTTTCCGACGGGGTCGCTCGCGACTCGGACAGCTCGGCGGCGTGTTTGGCCAAGTACTCATTGGCCAGCGTGCGAACGCGTTCAAGACCGCTAATCCGGCTGTTCGACTCAAGGCAGAGGCGGGCCAAGCCGTTGGCGGGGCAGTCTACGAACCAGTCTCGGCTAGGCCGGTCCACTGGCTTTGCTTCCTCCGTTTGATTCCAACAGAAGAGCAGCAGTTGATCGCGCACAGCGTTGAACGAGGCCTCGTGGTCCTTGCCCGCGTAGCGGAACGTCGCGCCGCAAATGTACTGAAGGGGCACGGCCGTGCTTACTGCTGCTCCGATCCCGACGGAGGCAATTGCGATTGCGATTCGCCCCGTCCGCCGAGGCCCGTTCCGGTACGAAGTTGCCGGGTCGTTCGAAAACCGCCGGGATGCCGCCGATAGGGCTTCCAGGTCTGACGGTGAGCGGGGGACGCCGTATGGCCGGTCCGCACGACGGCTCGGGCGCGGTGACGGTGGAACGACAGGGTCGGTAGATTTCGAGTCAGACGGCACCGGTGGAGCCTCGCAAGATTTCATCGATCCGGCGTTGGTCTTCCTCCGTGATTGACCACCCTAGACTTCCGACGCTGTCCGCCACGTGCGATGGTCGCTTGACCCCCACGATTGGAGCGGTTACCCCCGGATAATTCACCGTCCAGTTGAGAACGAGCTGGCCGACGGTCCGTTCGTACGATTGCGCTAGCTCCGTCAGCGCGCGGACAATGGCGAGGTTCTGTTCGAACCGAGCCCCGACAAACGCGGGATCGGACGCCCTGGCGCCGGTGATTGGGGTGTCGCGATCGAACTTCCCCGTCAAGAGCCCCTTGCCCAACGGACTATACGGCAGCACGCTGATTCTATGCTCAACGCAATAAGGGATCAGATCGTCCGCAGCCCGCGGTTCAATCATCGAGAACTGAGGTTGCAGGCTGGAGATCGGTCCGACCGCCCTAGCCGCCTCGATTCGCTCTATCCCAAAGTTCGACAGGCCGATCGCTCGGATCTTCCCTTGCTCTTGCAGGAGCAGCAGAGCCTCCATGGTCCGTTCTATCGGCGTCTGGGGGTCGGGCCAGTGACACTGGTAGAGGTCGATGAAGTCGGTCTGAAGGCGGCGCAGGCTGGCCTCGCACTCGGCCATTATCCCCTCTGGGGTTAAGCTCCGGCTTGGGGGACGCCCCTTGTGCTCGCCAGGGACCAGCCCGCACTTCGTGGCCACGACAGCCTCGTGCCGCCTCCCCTGTAGGGCCTTTCCCAGAATCTCTTCGGCATGCCCGAGCCCATAGATCGGGGCGGTGTCGATGAGATTCACGCCGGAATCGAGCCCCAGGTGGATTGCCGCGATTGACTCGCGATCATCGACGTGACCCCACGCGGCAACATCTGCACCCATTGCCCAGGTACCAAGGGCGATGACCGAGACTTCGATACCGCTCTCGCCAAGGGGACGTCTTTTCACGGTCGAGCGATTCTCTTGGAAGGAGGGTCCCGGACGTTCTGCTCCGTCGAGCATTAGAATCCCGTAGGTTAATTGCGAACGTTGTTTTTGGCAAGTGGCAGGCCGGGCTGATCTCCCACATGCGCCACCGTTCGCCGCATTATCCTTTCAGTGGCACTGGCTATTTGAGTTGTGGCGGCGACCGTTACCGCTTCGCCACTCTCGATATTATCGAGGGGGTGTAGGGGTATAGATAAAGGGGGCTTCGAGGGTGCCTCGGAGACTTCTGGCCAGCCCGATCTCGAGGTTCGCGGATTACATTGTGTTTTGGCGTTTGACAAGTCGACGTGGACCCTTATACTCACCTGGCTCTGGCTACGGGTGCATCGGGGCTCGCCGCCGTAAGTGGCGGTGCGCCTTGGACTTCCGTTGTTGAGGCTGATTCTGAGCAGCGCCAACGGGCGTTTGTTCGGAGCGCTGGCGGCTTGGCGCGGCGCCTACGGTATTGTTCGATCGTTCGCCTGGCGACGGTTGATCCGCGTTGCTGCTGTAGCTCAGTTGGTAGAGTGCGTCCTTGGTAAGGACGAGGTCACGGGTTCGAGTCCCGTCAGCAGCTTTTTTGCAGAGCCTGTGGTGGTCTGGTGTCATGGTCGCCCGGGGGCGTGTTTCACGTCGAAGGCGCTGCTTTGCGATAGATTGTCGGTGGAAGAAACAATATCGCTCATTGTTGGCCGGGCTGGTGGGTCCGACTGGCGGTGGGATGGAAACAATGCTCGCTGAACACGGCGACTAGCGGGTGGAGGTAATTGTCGGATGGCCAAGGAATCATTTGAACGTACAAAACCGCATGTTAACGTAGGGACGATCGGCCACGTCGACCATGGTAAGACGACGTTGACGGCGGCCATCACTCTGGTGCAGGAACGCAAGAACTTGGCCAAGTACAAGTCGTATGACGACGTGGCCAAGGCCTCTGAATCGCAGGGTCGGCGAGACTCGACCAAGATTCTCACCATTGCGACTTCGCACGTGGAGTACGAATCTGAAAAGCGGCATTATGCCCATATCGACTGTCCGGGGCACGCCGACTACGTCAAGAACATGATCACCGGTGCGGCCCAGATGGACGGTGCCATTCTCGTGGTGTCGGCTGCTGACGGCCCGATGCCGCAGACGCGGGAGCATATCCTGCTGGCTCGTCAGGTTAACGTTCCCGCCCTGGTAGTGTTCCTCAATAAGGTCGATCTTGTCGACGACGAGGAGCTGCTGGACCTGGTGGAGATGGAAGTTCGGGAGCTGATGAGCAAGTACGACTTCCCCGGCGATGACATTCCGGTGATTCGCGGGTCGGCCATAGGTGCTATTGAGAACGTGGACAATCCCGAAGCCACCAAGTGCATCGACGAGTTAATGGATGCCTTGGATTCCAACATTGCTGAGCCGGAGCGTGAAGTGGACAAGCCGTTCCTCATGTCCATTGAGGACGTTTTCAGCATCAAGGGGCGTGGTACGGTAGCCACCGGAAGAGTCGAGCGCGGGCGGGTTGCGATGGGCGACGAGGTGGAGATTGTCGGCCTGGGCGAGACCCAGAAGACCACGTGTACGGGCGTCGAGATGTTCAACAAGATTCTCGAGGAGGGTCTTGCCGGGGACAACGTCGGTTGCCTGCTTCGCGGGATCAAGAAGGACGAGATCGAGCGTGGTCAGGTGTTGGCCGCCCCGGGTTCGATTACTCCGCATACCAAGTTTGAAGGGCAGGTCTATGTGTTGACCCAGGAAGAGGGTGGTCGCCACACGCCGTTCTTCAGCGGGTATCGTCCTCAGTTCTACTTCCGGACGACCGACGTGACCGGAGGCTTGGAACTGCGCGGTGCCGAGATGTGCATGCCGGGCGATAACGTGGAGTTGACGGTAACGCTGGGCAAGCCGATTGCTATGGAACAGGGCGTGCGTTTCGCGGTTCGCGAGGGTGGCCGCACGGTCGGCTCCGGTGTTGTGGCGAAGGTTGTTGAGTAAGCTGGGCAGGAAGTCCTGCTCAAGCGTCAGGCGGAAGTGATCTGAGATGGCTAAGGCAGCAAAACGCGAGTACGTGTGGCTTCAGTGTACTGAGTGCAAGGGGCTGAATTATCGTACGAGCGTAAACGTCATGGGTGGTACGCCAAAGCTCGAGTTGTCGAAGTTCTGTAAACGCGAGCGAAAACACACGGCGCACAAGATTAAGAGGAAGTAGGGTTTGCGCGTCAGGGGCTGCGAAGATCTGCTAGGAGCGTAGCTCAATTGGCAGAGCACCGGTTTCCAAAACCGGCGGTTGGGGGTTCGAGTCCCTCCGCTCCTGTCTGGCGAGCCCCAAGGCGAACGAGGCGAGTGGGAGCCGTGTAATTGGTTTTCATCGCGTTGAGGCGGGAATATGACCGGAACTGATTCGACTTCTGGGACGCCTGATGAAGGTCAGGTGCAGGTCGGCATACGGACGCGTCCGGTGGCGCGCGAAGGCGGCTCAGGCCTTCTCAAGCAGTACAAGCCGGAGCAAGGCAAGACGACCCGCGTAGGCACCTTCGTTGGAGTAGGTGCGATGATTGCGTGGGGTGCGTACTTCCTCTACGACCAGTTGGCGGTCTACGAGGGCGACGATGCCTGGCGTCTGCTGATTACTAATGGAATCCCTCTGCTCTTTGCCGTTGCGATCGGGGCCGTGGCGTGGTGGTTCATCTTCGGGCATCGCGGCATAGGTGATTTCATGATCGCAACTGAAGGCGAGATGAAGAAGGTGAGTTGGTCCACCAAGAGCGAGGTGATCGGTTCGACCAAAGTGGTCATCATGTTCACGGTCATGCTGGCGCTGCTGTTGTTTGTGGTAGATACGGTATTCAAGGTGGTCTTCACTTCTATCGGCGTGCTGAAACAATGACTGATGCGGAGTCGACACCGTCTGGGGTGCCTGCAGCACCGGCCACTACGACTGTTGGGATGAAGTGGTATGTTCTTCGCGTGGCCTCCAACAAGGAGGAGCAGGTGCGCGAGGCCCTGACGCGTAAGGTCGCGATAGAAGCTCTGGAGGATCGGGTCGGCCGAGTTCTAGTCCCGACGGTTAAGGAGAAGCGCGTCAAGGGTGGCGTGGTTCGTTTAGTGGATCGGAAGCTCTACCCCGGTTATGTCTTCGTGGAGATGGCATGCGAAGAGGACGGGGCAATAGCCGAGAACGTCTGGTTCATCGTGAAGGAGACCACCGGGGTCGGCGATTTCATCGGTTCGGACGGCAAGCCGACGAGCATGCCGGAGCACGAAGTGGTGCAGATGTTGACCGTGTGCGAGAAGGCGGACGAGGAACCGACTCTCTCGGGGTTAAACATTCACCAGGGTGATCAGGTCAAGATCACCGATGGGGCCTTTGAGAGCTACGAGGGTGAAGTTGAAGCGGTGGATGAGCGCCGCGGAATGGTCTCGGTGATCGTGGCTATTTTCGGGCGGTCGACCCCGGTTGAGGTCGGCTACTGGCAGTTGGAGAAGGTGGAATAGTCCCGCCCGAACCCGGCCGGACTGCAGATACCGGCGCTAACAGACGAGGACGGTTGATAAGTGGCAAAGAAGGAACTCACGGCGACGATCAAGCTTCAGGCACCGGGTGGGCAGGCGACGCCGGCTCCGCCGATCGGTCCGGCTTTGGGGCAGCACGGGGTGAACATCGGACAGTTCATTCAGCAGTTCAACGCCGCAACGGCGGCTATGAACGGAATGACGGTTTCGGTGGTAATCAGTGTTTTCTCCGATCGGTCTTTCGAATACGAGGTTAAGAGTCCGCCGGCGGCGGTGTTGCTCAAGGACGCGGCGAAGATTGCCAAGGGAAGTGGCGTTCCGAACAAGGATAAGGTCGGTACGGTGACGCGGGAACAGCTTAGGGCGATTGCGGAGCGCAAGTTGCCTGACCTGAACGCTTTCACCGTTGAGGCCGCGGAGAAGATCGTGGCCGGTACCGCCCGGTCGATGGGTGTTGATATTGCAGATTGAGGGCATTGGCCCGACCGATCTCTGGAGGAGCCGTAATGGCTTACCGTAGTGTTGCATACAGGAAGCAGGTCGAGACCGGGGGGGACTTACGTACGCCGGTGGCGCTTGCAGACGGCATCAAGAAGGTCAAAGAGATGGCAGCGGTCAAGGCGGACCGCACCTATAAGAACGGCAAGAAGCGCAAGGCTGTCGACCAGACCGTTGAACTCGTCGTGCATCTTGGGATTGATCCGAAGCACGCTGATCAGATGATTCGCGGGGCGATTTCGCTGCCCAAGGGAATCGGCAAGTCGCGCACGATCGTCGCGTTCGTCGAAGGTGATCTTGTTGACGCCGCTAAAGAGGCCGGCGCAGTGGAAGCGGGCGGCGACGAGCTGGTCAAGAAGATCCAAGACGGCTGGATGGACTTCGACGTTGCAATCGCCCACCCCTCGATGATGGGGAAGGTTGGTAGGCTGGGGCGCGTGCTCGGGCCGCAGGGCAAGATGCCGAGCCCGAAGGCGGGAACGGTCACGCCGGACGTGGCCGGCGCCGTGAAGGAGTTCTCGGCCGGTCGGCTGGAGTTTCGCAACGACGACGGTGGGAACATCCATCTGCCCGTGGGCCGCGTCAGCTTCTCTGTAGAGGATCTGGCGGAGAATGTCTCGGCGGTGGTCAAGCATATGATCAAGATGAAGCCGGCCGCCGCCAAAGGGCAGTACATTAAGCGCGTGTGCCTGTCGGCCACGCGGACCCCGTCGGTCACGGTGGAGGTTGCGGCGTAGAGCTGTGTCGATGGTCGTCGTCGCATTGTTGAGTTGATTTACGAAGCCAGTAACACCCGGATGGTTCGATGAGCAAGCCCGTAAAAGAGATGGTTGCGGCCGAGTTGCGCGAGAAATACTCGGATGTGATTGATGTCTGCGTCGTCAGTATGGCGGGCCTGGACATCGTTGCCCAAGAGAAAATCCGCGGGATGCTCCGCGAGAAGTCCTCGAGGGTCGAGGTGGTGAGGAACAGCCTTGCGCGGCGGGCGTTCGCCGGAACGGCGCTGGAGCCTGTTGCCGCCGCGATGGAGGGCCCGTGTGCCTTGGTCACCGGCGGTAGCTCGGCCATCGAGATGGCCAAGACGCTCGTCGAGGCCGCCAAGGAGTACGATCAGTTCGAACTCAAGCATGCGATGCTCGAGGGGGAATCGGACCTGTTCACCGTCCATGAGGCTTCCAAATTGGCCGGAAAGGGCGAGTTGCTGGGCGAAGTGGCCATGCTGGTCGCGTCGCCGGCGCGGGCGATTGCGGGTTGTCTCAGCTCCCCGCAGTCGAAGGTCGCGGGATGCCTCAAGGCGATTATCGAGAAGGCGGCGTGATTGTCCGCCGGGGCGGTCCCGGCGTTGGTTGGGGGCGTTACGCTTCTTAGACAGATTTACACACTGTTTCATGCCGACTGGTTCGCTTCGGCGAATGAAATGGCTCGCATCGGAGTGGGTCGCCTATCGGTGTGGCGGGATTTTGAATAAGCGAAGGAGTTGGATCCGATGGCAGAAGCACCGGCCGTGGAGTTTAGTGCGGAAATTACTGATCTTGCTGAAAAACTAGTCAACCTTTCCGTAAAGGATGCCCAGTCGCTCGTGGACTGTCTCAAGCAGGTTCACGGGATCGAGCCTGCGGGCGGTGGTGTGGTAATGGCGGCCAGTGGTGGCGGCGATGCTGCGGCGGCGGAAGAGAAGACGTCGTTCGACGTGATTCTGGCCGGATTCGGCGATAAGAAGATCCAGGTGATTAAGGTCGTCCGGGCGATCACGGGCTTGGGTCTCAAGGAAGCGAAGGAACTGGTCGAGTCTTGTCCGAAGGCGTTGAAGGAAGGCCTGACGCAAGAAGAGGCGGACAAGATCAAGAGTGACATTGAGGAAGTGGGTGGCGCCGTTACTATCCAGTAGGCGCTGAGTCTTCAGCTAGCGCGGGCGCTGGTCGGCGGGATGGTGCATTGGGCGCCGACCTGCGCCGTTCAATCATGAGGCTCTGGTCGGGTGAACCGGCCAGAGCCTGAGCAGTGCATGTCCGCCGTGGAGCGGGATCGACCGGTTCGATGGGACGGCCGGCCTACCGGATGCTCCGCCGGCCGATTATATGTCCCCTGATGTATCCATAAACAAGCCGTCTATCGCGTGCGGCGGCGCCGTTAGCCGCCGGGCGCTGGTGTAGGTGTTGCAGGATAAGAGGGTTTTGGCCGATGAATGCTGCTCTCCCGATACGTAGTTTTGCGAGACTCGGCGATGCGCTGCCGGTTCCGGAGTTGCTCGGCGTCCAGAAAGTAGCGTATGAGCGGTTCTTGCAGCAACCGGTGAATCCGCACGAGCGGGACCCGCACGGGTTGGAAGCTCTGCTGCGGGAGATGTTTCCGATCGAGAGTTATGACGGGAACCTGTCGCTGCACTACATCAACTATGAACTGGGCAAGCCGCGCTATACGCCGGACGAATGCCGGGAGCTGAGGCTGACCTATGGAATGCCGTTTCGAGTTCGCTTGCGCCTGATCCGCAAGGACGCGGACGAGGTGTACGAGGACCTGGTGTTCCTCGGGGATATGCCGATCATGATCGGCGGCGGGGAGTTCATCATCAACGGTGCGGAGCGAGTGATTGTCTCGCAATTGCACCGTTCCCCGGGCGTGGACTTCATCAAGGACCAGACCGAGGGGGACCGGGCGCTGCACTCGTGCCGGATCATTCCCGAGCGCGGAAGCTGGATTGAGATCGAGGTCACCAAGAAGGACGTTTTGGTGGTTCGAATAGACCAGTCGAGCAAGCTTCCCGCGACGACGTTCTTGCGGGCGATGGACCCGAAGTACTCGACCGATGAGGCCGTGGTCGGGGAATTCTACCGGACCAAGAGCGTGCGGACCTCCGGTTTGAAGCCGGAGATGTACGTGGTTTCTTCGGTGATCGACGAGGATACGGATGATGTCCTGGTGCAGGCCGGGTGCCAGGTCGGTGACGCCGTGGAACGGATTCAGAGCATGTCGCTCAAGAGTCTTCGGGTCATCAGCGAAGCGTCCGACCCGCTGATCCTCAACACCCTGGCCGAAGATACCAGCCGGACCCACGAGGAGGCTCTGCTGAAGATCTACGGGCGCTTGCGTCCCGGAAACCCGCCGCAGTTGGAAAAGGCGAAGAAGCTCTTCAACGAGAAATTCTACGATGAGAACCGCTACCGCCTGGGCAAAGTCGGTCGGTTCCGCCTGAATCGCAAATTCGAGATTAGCGGCGATGACGGCGAGATGACACTTACTGTCAAGGACATGGTCAACTGCCTCAAGTACTTGCTGAAGCTGCGCACCGGCGAGGCGGCCTTCGTGGTGGATGACATTGACCATCTGGGGAACCGGCGGTTGCGGACGCTCGACGAATTGTGCGCCGACGAAATGCGCAAGGGGTTCCTCAAGCTCCGGCGCACGGTGCAGGAGCGGATGAGCATGCGCGACCCGGACCAGCTTGGTCGGGTTGCCGAGCTGATCAACAGCAAGTCCATCAGTTCAGCGATCGAGTTGTTCTTCGGGCGCGGAGAGCTCTCTCAAGTGGTCGATCAGACCAACCCGCTGTCGCAATTGACGCACGAACGCCGCTTGTCTGCTCTGGGACCGGGCGGGCTGAACCGCAAGCGGGCGGGGTTCGAGGTGCGTGACGTGCATATCAGCCACTACGGGCGGATTTGTCCGATTGAGACGCCGGAAGGTACTAACATCGGCCTGATTGCTTCGCTGAGCATCTACAGCAAGGTGGATGACTACGGTTTTCTAATTACGCCGTACCGCGAGGTTGGCAAGGACGGCGTGCTCGGAAACCCGCGTTACTTGCGGGCGGATGAGGAGATGCGCGAAGTGCTTGGGCCTCCCGAGGTCGTGGATCCGGAGGGGAACCGGTTGCACGAAGGGATGCTGATCGTGCGTCGACATGGGGAGTTGGGGCAAGTGGATCGCGACCAGGTGACCTACGTCGACATCTCTCCCAAGCAGACGATCGGGGTGTCGGCCGCCCTCATTCCGTTCCTCGAGCATGATGACGCCAACCGCGCCTTGATGGGATCGAACATGCAGCGTCAGGCGGTGCCGCTTCTGAAGGCGGAGCCGCCGCTGGTCGCGACGGGGATGGAACGCAACGTAGCGGCCAGCAGTGGAATGGTCGTTCGGGCCAAGACGTCGGGGAAAGTGACGTATGTTGATGCCGGGCGCATCGTAATCGACAACACGGAGGAGCACATCCTCCGCAAGTTCCAGGGCCTCAACGAGCGTACCTGCATGAATCAGACTCCGCTGGTCCGGCCGGGTCAGCGGGTGCGGGCCGACGACATTATTGCGGATGGGCCCGCGACGGTGAACGGGGAATTAGCGCTCGGCAAGAACCTCCTCGTCGCCTTTATGACTTTCGACGGACACAACTTCGAGGACGCGATTATCCTCAGTGAACGGCTCGTTCGCGAGGATGGGCTGACCAGTATTCACATTGATGAGTACGACATCGAGGTTCGTGACACGAAGCTCGGACGCGAGGAGTTCACCGCGGACATCCCCAATGTGTCGGAACGAGCCCTCGCCAACCTGACGGAGACCGGGGTCGTACGGGTTGGGACGCGGGTGCAACAGGGTGACATCCTGGTAGGTAAGGTCAGCCCGAAATCCAAGAGCGAACTGAGTCCTGAAGAGAAGCTGCTGCACGCGATCTTCGGCCGGGCCGGGGAGGACGTGAAGAACGACTCGCTGGAATTGCCCACCGGCGAGGAAGGAATCGTGATCGGCACGAAGCACTTCAGCCGGCGCGTGCATATGACTGACGAGCAGAAGCTCGAGCTGGAACGAGAGATTGAAGAGTACGAAGCCGGCGAGAATGCCAAGATCATCGCTTGTTTCAAGCAGATGTGTGCGGAGATTGAGGCGATCATGGAATCTCCCATGATCGACCCGACGACGCGGCAGATGGTCGGGCACAGCAGCCTGGACGAGGTGATCTTGGAGCAAATCGCCGACTTCACCGAGCATGTGCGAGCTCGGGACCTCAAGTGGGTCAAGCCGGCCGCGAAGCGCGAGGATTGCCTGGAAGTGACCGATCGTTTCTGGCCGCGCGTGGAGGAACTGATCGAGGAACGGGATCGACGTTCGGCTCAGATGAAACGGGGGGATGAGCTTCCCTCGGGCGTGCTCGAGATGGTCAAGGTTTACGTCGCCACCAAGCGGCAGATCTCGGTGGGTGACAAGATGGCCGGGCGGCACGGGAACAAGGGCGTAATCTCCAAGATCATGCCGCAAGAAGATATGCCCTTCATGGACGACGGGACCCCGGTTGACATCCTGTTGAACCCATTGGGCGTGCCGTCGCGTATGAATGTGGGGCAGATTCTCGAAACGCATCTGGGCTGGGCCGCCAAGGTGCTGGGCTTCCAGGCGGTAACCCCGGTTTTCGACGGTGCTTCGGAGCGGGAGATTCATGCGGCGCTGGACGAAGCAAACGCGAGTGTGCGGGAGCGCTCGGTGGAACCGAACGCTGTTGCCCGGGCGGCCTTGGATGATCTGCGGCTTTCCGAGCTGCCCATGGGAGGCAAGGTTCGGTTGCGCGATGGTCGGACGGGTGAGCACTTCGATCAGCCGGTTACCGTCGGCTGTATCTACATGCTGAAATTGCACCACCTTGTGGACGACAAGATTCACGCTCGGGCAACGGGGCCGTACAGCCTGATCACCCAGCAACCGCTCGGCGGTAAGGCCCGCACCGGTGGGCAACGTTTCGGTGAGATGGAAGTGTGGGGGCTCGAGGCTTACGGTGCGGCCCACGTGCTTCAGGAGCTTCTGACCGTCAAGAGCGACGATGTGGAAGGTCGGACCAAGATCTATGAGACGATGGTCAAAGGCAAGAACTCGTTGGAGGCGGGCACCCCGGTCTCCTTCGATGTGCTCTGCAACGAGATTAGAGGGCTTTGTCTGAACATCCACTTGGAGAAGCGGCGGGTCGGCTAGCCGACCGCGGCGCCGCTTGGGGATGGCGGACCCCGGTGGGCGTTTGAGTGGCATTGCGATCAAGGGCGGCGATAGTGTTCGACGACGTACAGTTTGAGACGATGACGAAACCGGACCCGGCGGAGTTGCTGGCGTTCTACGAACGGCAGCGACATCCGACGACGCACGATGCCGGGAAGCTGCAGCGGATGTTGGATAATACGCTGTGCTTCGTGGCGGCGCGGCGGGAAGGTGAGCTGATCGGTCTGGCCCGCGGAGTCACGGACGGAGTGTTGGGCCGTCTGGCGGAGTGCAAACTGGACCCGGCTTATCAGGGTCCGGCCTGTGTCACTCGCACGGACGGAAGGATCGAGCATGATTCGGCCGGCATTGCGCGGCAGATGGCGATTCTGGTTATCAAGGCCTTGCGGGATTACGGCGTGGAACGCGTTGCGGTTCTGGCGTACGGTACGGAAGAGGATTTTTGCGAAGAGCTGGGCTTCAAGAAGGTTCATGGGGTGGTGGCGATGGAGTTGGCCTCGGAGATGCCGTTGCCCGATCAGGGAGCGGCGGATTCAGAGACGCCCGCGTGACGTTGCGGCTCCGGTCGCCACTACGAACATTCTGGCAGTCTGTCGGTTCGGTAAAGGGATGCATCGCATATGTTGGATAGCATTTACGACCGTGTAAACGACTTCACTCGCGTCCATATCTCGTTGGCTTCCCCCAACGACATACGGAGCTGGTCTTTCGGTGAAGTCAAGAAGCCGGAGACCATCAACTACCGGACGTATCGTCCGGAGAAGGACGGCCTCTTCTGCGAACGGATCTTCGGTCCGGAGCGCGACTGGGAGTGTGCATGCGGTAAGTTCAAAGGGACCAAGCACAAGGGGATCATCTGCGATCGTTGCGGGGTGAAGGTCACCCACTCGCGCGTGCGGCGCAAGCGAATGGGGCACATCAACCTGGCGGCCCCGGTGGTGCATATTTGGTTCTTCAAGTCGATGCCCTCGCGATTGGGGGCGTTGTTGGACGTCAAAACCGCCAGCCTTGAAAAGGTCGTCTACTTCCAGGACTACATTGTGGTGGATCCCGGCGATACCCCGCTCAAAGAGCGGCAGTTGCTGACGGAGGAGGAGTTCAGGGCGGCCCAAGGCGACTACGGTAGCTCCTTCACGGCGATGATGGGGGCCGAGGCGATCAAGGACCTGTTGGAACGCCTGGACCTGGAGCAGATGTCGGCCGGGCTTCGAGAGGAACTCTCCAAGACCGGCAGCAAGCAACGCGAAAAGGATCTCGCCAAGCGGCTCAAGATCGTCGAAGCACTGCGCTCCTCGCCGAACGACTCGTCGTGGATGGTTCTCGATGTGATTCCGGTGATTCCGCCGGATTTGCGGCCTTTGGTGCTGCTCGACAGCGGGAATTTCGCCACAAGCGATTTGAACGATCTGTACCGCCGGATCATCAACCGCAACAGCCGGTTGAAGAAACTGGTGGATCTGAATGCTCCGGAAGTGATCATTCAGAACGAGAAGCGGATGCTGCAGCAGGCGGTCGATGCGTTGTTCGACAACGGCCGCTGCCGCCGGCCGGTGCTGGGATCGAGCAATCGTCCGCTGAAGTCCATGACGGACATGATTAAGGGGAAGCAAGGGCGCTTCCGCGAGAACCTGCTGGGCAAGCGGGTGGACTACTCGGCCCGGTCGGTGGTTGTGGTGGGACCGGAGCTGAAGCTGCATCAGTGCGGCCTGCCCAAGAAGATTGCTCTGGAGCTCTTCCAGCCGTTTATCATCCGCAAGTTGAAGGAGCGCGGTCTAGCCGACACGATCAAGTCGGCCAAGAAGATGTTGGAGCGCCGCGATCAGGCCATTTGGGACATCCTGGAGGAGGTCATCTACCAACATCCGGTGCTGTTGAACCGTGCGCCGACGCTGCACCGGATGGGTATCCAGGCCTTCGAGCCGGTGTTGGTTGAAGGTAACGCGATCAAGATTCACCCGCTGGTCTGTCGCGGGTTCAATGCGGACTTCGACGGCGACCAGATGGCGGTACACTTGCCGTTGTCGATCGAGGCTCAGGTGGAAGCGCACGTGTTGATGATGTCGACGAACAACATCTTCAGCCCGGCCAACGGCAGTCCGATTATGTCGCCCACACAGGACATCGTGATGGGAGTCTTCTACGTGACGGCGGATCACGTCAGCCCGAAAGTCGAGGAGAAAGACATACCGCGGTTCGCCAATGCGTACGAAGCGTTGATGGCCTACGATCTGAAACGCATCGGGATTCATGATTGGATTATCCTGCGCGTTGACCGCAAGCGGTTGGTGTCCAAGTCCGGCGGTGAGAACGAGCCGATGCCGGCCAACGGACGTATCAAGACTACGGTTGGTCGGATCATCTTCAACGACATCCTGCCTCCTGAGATGCCGTACTATAACTGCCCCCTGTCCCAGAAGGGGCTGGTGCGCGTAGTGGACGACTGCCACCACCTGTTGGGGCGGGCGGCGACGATCGATCTGCTCGATGACATCAAGGATCTCGGGTTCAAGTCCAGCACCCTGGCCGGCCTGTCGTTCGGGGCCACCGATATGCGGGTGCCGCGTGACAAGCGGCAGATCATTGATGCTGCGCAGAAGTCAGTAGACCGGATCGAACGGGCTTTCAAAGAGGGGAGCCTCACCGGTCTGGAACGCTACAACCAGGTCATCGACGTGTGGATCCACGCCCGCGAGTTGGTAACCGCGGCGATGATGAAGGAACTCAAGAACGACTATCGCGATGACCGAGGGGGGTACCGTTGGCCGGGGGATGAGGATGCCGCACCGTACCTCAATCCCATCTTCCTGATGACCGAGTCCGGAGCCCGCGGTAGCGTCGATCAAATCCGTCAGCTTGCCGGCATGCGTGCTTTGATGGCCAAGCCGTCCGGGGAGATCATCGAGACGCCCATTAAGGCCAACTTCCGCGAAGGGCTGTCGGTGTTGGAGTATTTCAGTTCGACTCACGGAGCCCGGAAAGGCCTGGCCGATACCGCCCTGAAGACGGCGGATTCCGGTTACCTGACCCGCAAACTGGCGGACGTGGCTCAGAACGTGATCGTCAACAGTCTGGAATGCGGGACGATCAATGGGATTACGAAGGAGGCGACTTTCAAAGGCGAGGAAGTCGACATTCCGCTACGCGAGAGCATCATCGGGCGAGTCGCCCGTGACGGAATTCGCAATCCGGTTACCGATCGGTTGATTGTGGCCGAGAACCAGATCATCACGCGCGAGATCGCCGCGCAGATCGAAGAACTCGGCTTGGACAAGATCCGAGTCCGCAGTCCCCTGACGTGTGAGAGTCCCGTTGGTGTCTGTGCCCACTGCTATGGTATGGACATGTCCACCGGGCGGCTGGTTGAAGAGGGTATGGCGGTCGGGATTATCGCGGCGCAGTCCATCGGCGAGCCCGGTACGCAGCTTACGATGCGGACGTTCCACACCGGCGGGGTTGCGCAGAAGGCGGCTATGGAAGACCGGCTCAAGGCTTCGCAAAGCGGTACGGTGCAATATCACGACCTGCAGGCCGTGGAAGTGCCCGGCGACGAGGGTGAGTCTCGGCTTGTCGTGCTGAAGCGTAACGGCGAGATCCTGATTGTCGACGACAAGGGGCGCGAACTCTCGCGCGACAAGGTGGTGTACGGAGCGGTTCTTCGGGTGGACAACGGGCAGACCGTGTCCCGGGGCGACGTTCTTTGTGAGTGGGATCCGCACCTCACGCCGATTCTGGCGGAGGTTGGTGGTTTCGTCCGGTTCCAGGATGTCGCCGAAGGCGAGACCGTCCGGCTCGAGCAGGAGGGCGGGAGCACCAAGTTCTTGGTTATCGAGCACAAGGGCGAGAAGCACCCGCAGATTGTGATCGAGGACAAGGAAGGGAACGTCCTCGACTACCACTATCTGCCGGCGAAGGCCCGTATCGAGGTGTCTGAAGGGCAGGAGATCATCCCGGGTGTCGAGCTCGCGCGTCAGCCGCGTTCGGTCGGAGGTACGCAGGACATCACGGGTGGTTTGCCCCGGGTTACCGAGGTCTTTGAGGCTCGGCGACCGAAGGAGCCGGCCGTGATGGCCGAGATTTCCGGGAGCGTGGAGATTCGCGCCGACAAGCGGCGTGGGAAGATGACCATTGTCGTACGCAGCGACAGCGGGATGGAGAAGGAACACCACGTGCCACAAGACCGGCACCTTCTGGTTCACGCCGGAGACAATGTCGAAGCCGGCGATCCGTTGATCGAGGGACCGCTGATCCCCCACGATATTCTCCGGATCAAGGGCGAAGAGGCTTTGCAGGTGTACCTGTTGGGCGAAGTCCAAGCGGTCTATCGCAGCCAGAACGTCGGTATCAACGATAAGCACCTCGAGATAATAGTTTCGCAGATGCTGCGGAAGGTGAAGGTGGAGAACCCCGGAGATACCACGTTCCTGCCGGGTGAGATGGTGGATCGTTTCCGCTTCCGGGCGGAGAACGAGCGTCTTTCCGGGTGTGTGGTTATCAACAACGCCGGGGACAGCGAGTTCCAAGTCGGAGCGGTTGTGGATAAGTCCGATTTGGCCGCCGCCAACGAGGAGGTGGAGGAGAAAGGCGGCGAGCCTGCCAAGGGCAAGAAGCCGAAACCCGCCGCGGCGACCGCCACCTTGCTGGGGATTACGAAGGCGAGTCTCTCGAGCGAGTCGTTTATCTCGTCCGCCTCGTTCCAGGAGACCACCAAGGTGCTAACCGAGGCTGCTCTGGCCGGTATGGTCGATGAGTTGCAGGGTTTGAAGGAAAACGTCATACTGGGTCATTTGATCCCGGCCGGCTCGGCGTTCCCCGGCTACCAGGGGTTGCGCGTCAAGCAGCTCGGCGAGCCGATTCGTCCTCCGGTCGAGACCGCCGAGACGTTGTTTGGAGTGGGGGCGGGTGTGCCGAGCTCCTCGCCGTTTGCCGAAGCGTTCATGGCGGGAGGGTCAGATGAGCCACTGGCCGTGCCAATGGCTACGGAAGATACGAGTACCCCACCGGCCGATGCCGGCATTGGGGAGACGGCCAACCAGGAAAGCTGATTTCTTGAACAATGGCCGGGTGCGGCTCTGTTGCCGCGAGCAGCGTGTAGAGGAAGCTGATGCCAACGATAAACCAACTGGTACGCCAAGGGCGTAGGAAAGTCATTAAGAAGTCGAAGGTCCGCGATTTGGACCAGTGCCCGCAGCGGCGTGCCGTGTGCCTGCTGGTCAAGACGCAGACGCCGAAGAAGCCGAACTCGGCGCTGCGAAAGGTGGCTCGTGTGCGGCTAACAAACGGCAAGGAAGTGTCCGCCTATATTCCGGGCGTCGATCACAACCTCCAAGAGCACTCTATTGTACTCGTGCGCGGAGGGCGAGTTCGGGATCTGCCTGGGGTGCGGTACCACATTGTCCGAGGGAGTCTGGATGCTTCGGGAGTAGAGGGCGACAAGGAGGGACGTCCGCGCAATCGCAGCCGAAGCAAGTACGGTGTGAAACGCCGCAAGTGATGCGTCCTGCGGGCTTTTGCGTGGTTAACCGGCTTAGGCCGCGTGACGAGTTCTGTTATGGAGCAGCGTGAAATCAGTATTGCCTTGGCCGGTGGCAACCGTGCGAGCGTCACCTATCCGGCTTGGTTGCGCAGTGTTGCGGGTGTGGTGGTAGCGTGCTTGGCAGTTGGCTTGGCCTCTCAGGTGCGCGTTCCCGTCCCGGGCACGGATGTTCCGTATACGCTTCAATCGCTTGCCGTTCTGCTGGTGGGTCTGACGCTTCGGCCCGGGCGAGCTGTGGCGGCGATGGGGCTCTATCTGGGGGTTGGGCTGTGTGGTTTGCCGGTCTTCGCGGCCGGTTCGCTCGGCGTGTTAGGACCCACTGGTGGGTATTTGGTGGGGTTCGTCGGGGCGGCGGCGGTTGTGTCAGCGGTGAGCGGCACCGGCGAGGCGGGCCGGGCGCGGCTGGTGTTTGCCGGATTGGTCGGAATGCTGGTTGTGTTCGGAGCCGGCGTGGGCTGGCGGGTGGTCTGGTTCGGCGGCGACTTGGGCGTCGCTTTGGTTACCGGACTGGTCCCGTTTGTGGTCAAGGCGGTTCTTGAGGTTGTGTTGGCGGCATCGGCGGTTGCGATGTTCCGGGATTTTCGTCGGGCTCGGCCGTTGTGAGTTGTCGCGGTTCGGTTAGAATGACTGTTCTCGCCCCATGAAGGGCGTAGTTGGCCAAGCGATAGAGAAAGACGGCGAAGAATGGGATACAAGAAGTGGACGCAGTCGGCGGCGCAGCTCAAGCCGGACACGCGCTACAACAGTCTAGTGGTTTCGAAGTTCATCAATTGCATGATGCTTGACGGCAAGAAGAGCACTGCGTCGCGGATGTTCTACGATGCTATGGATATCATCGCAAAACGCGTGAAGGATGTGCCGCCTATCGAGGTTTTTGAGCAGGCCGTCAATAACGCCAAGCCGGGCGTTGAGGTCCGTTCCAAGCGCGTCGGCGGTAGCAACTACCAAGTGCCGATGCCGGTGAACCGGAAGAGGCAGCAAGCGCTGGCGTTCCGTTGGCTTCGAGATGCCTCGCGCAACCGCAAGGGGCGTCCGACGTGTGAATCGCTCGCCAAAGAGGTTATGGACGCATACAAAAACGAGGGCACGGCCGTTACCACTCGTGAGAACGTCCACCGAATGGCAGAGGCGAACAAGGCATTTGCCCACTTCGCGTGGTAGGTCAGCGTTCGTTGGTTCAATACACGAGCTCACCCCGGTCGGGTGGGCTCTTTTTTGTAGGGGCGGCGTACGGTCGATGCCGCGACTGGGGGCGATCCGAGCGGGTGTCGGCAGGCGGGGGCTATGATGGGTCTTGATCTAACCACAGTCCGCAATATAGGGATAGCCGCCCATATCGACGCCGGTAAGACCACGACCACCGAGCGCGTCCTGTTTTACACGGGCCGTACCCACCGCATGGGGGACGTTGACGACGGGACCACGATCACTGACTTCGATGAGCAGGAGCAGCAACGTGGTATCACGATCTACTCTGCGGCCGTCAGTTGTCCTTGGCGCGGCCACACCATCAACCTGATCGATACTCCCGGGCATGTGGATTTCACGGCGGAGGTTGAGCGCGCCTTGCGTGTGTTGGACGGGATGGTTGCGGTTTTCGATGCCAAGGAGGGCGTGGAGGCGCAGTCGGAGACGGTCTGGCGGCAGGCGGACAAGTATGAGATTCCCCGCATCTGCTTCATCAACAAGATGGACCGGGTGGGCGCCGACTTTTTCGCCAGCGTGGCGTCGATTAGGGAGCGGCTCGGCGCGAACCCCCTCGTTCTGCAAGTGCCTATCGGGGCCAGCGACACCTTCGTTGGGGCAGTCGACCTGATCGAGATGCGGGCGGTGTATTACCCGATGGAGGACCGCGGCGCGACCCTGCGAACGGCCGACATCCCCGAAGAGCTGGTTGCCACGGCCGAGGAGTACCGAAACCGCCTCGTTGAAGCTGTTGCCGAGCACAACGAACGCTTGATGGAGAAGTACCTGCAAGATCAACCCGCCGATCCGGTGGAGATTCGCCAAGCCATCCGCGCCGCTACACTGAAGCGAGAGGTGATTCCGGTGCTGTGTGGTACTGCATTACGTTATAAGGGGGTCCAGCCGCTGCTCGATGCCGTATGCGACTTCCTCCCGAGCCCGTTGGACGTGCCCCCGGTCACTGCCCACGACGCCAAACACCCCGACCGCGAGCTGGAGTTGCATTGCGATCCCTCGGCGAACTTGGCGGCCTTGGTCTTCAAGGTTGTGGCAGAGAAGCCCGTGGATCTCTATTACCTTCGCGTATATTCCGGGACGTTGAAGCGGAATAGTCGGCTGCTCAACTCCGCATCCGGCGAGAAGGAGAACGTGACCAGGATCATCCGTATGTTCGCCAAACGTCGGGACGTGCTCGACGAGGCCACCGCAGGTGATATCGTGGCCGTGGTCGGCCCGAAGAGCACCCTGACCGGGCATACGTTGTGCGATCAACGCAATCCGGTGATCTTAGAGGCGATCAAGTTCCCGGAGACGGTAATCAGTGTATCGGTGGAAGCCAGATCCTCGAGAGATCGCGATAAGCTCTTGGAGGCGCTCGAAGCTCTCGGGCGGCAGGACCCGACGATCGCCGTCAAGGTGGACGCGGAGACCGGGCAGACTTTGATCTCGGGGATGGGGGAGCTGCACCTCGAGGTGATGGTGCAGCGGATGCGCTCGGAATCGAACTTGGATGTGGCGGTAGGCAAGCCGCGGGTTTCATATCGGGAGGCGGTTTCCGAGGTTGGTGAGGGGACCGGGACCTTCTCTCGAAACATCGGTGGTAAGGACCATTTCGCGAGCGTGCGGTTACGGCTGCAGCCGCGCGAGCGAGTTACCGGGGCGGTCAATTTCGAGATCGTCAGCGAGGTTTCCGAGGAGGAGCTACTTCCGGAGCACTTGGCGGCCGTGGAAGCGGGCATTACCGAGGCCGCCCAAAGTGGCATCCTCGGCGGATACCGTGTGATCGACTGGAAGGCCACGATTATCGGCGTCGAGCAGCGTGACCGTGAGAGCACGGAGCTGGCGTTCGAGAACGCGGGGCGGATGGCGTTCTATGCGGCGATGGAGGCTGGTTCCGCGGTGCTCCTTCAGCCGATTATGGCCGTTGAGGCTGTAACTTCGGACGAGTATTTCGGTGCGATAATGAGCGATCTGAGCGCGAGGAACGCGGAGATTCGGGATACTATCGTCCGAGGGTCTGATAGGGTGATCCTGGCGGACGTGCCGCTGTCGCAGATGTTCGGATACGTGACCAAGCTGCGCAGTTTGTCACAGGGCCGAGCGACGTCATCTATGACTCCCTCTCACTACGCTCCGATGTCCCCTCAGGAGATGAAGAGCCTCGTGGGGTAGCGTTATATCGGCGATCGCCGGAACCGATCGCCATGCCGGAATATTGTTGAAGATTCGTAGTTGACAGCATTGCGGGATGGCCTATGCTATCCGGTCTGCCGCGATTTGGGACGCGGTGACGAAGGATGTTCGGTGATAAGGGTTTACTATAAGTGAGCGCTAAGAACAGGATTAGAATACGGATGGAGGCCTACGATGCCCGGTCGCTGGACGCGTCGGCGCGGGAGATCGTTGAACAGGCCAAGCGCACGAGTGCGCGGGTCCATGGACCGATTCCGTTGCCAACTCGTGTCGAGCGCTATACGGTTCTTCGTGGCCCCCACATCGACAAGAAGTCGCGCGAGCAGTTCGAAATGCGCACGCATAAGCGCATTATCGACATCAGCGAACCCACGGCACGGACGGTTGAGGCGATCAATCGGATTCAGGTGCCCGCAGGTGTTTTTGTTAAGATCAAGACCTGAGCGGGGCTGATGACAGGCCGTTGACAGCGGCGCTCCTTGCGTTGGGTTCTTGCTTGTTTTGTTTATTAGCCGCCGTGCTGCCGTTTTCGCACGGGTAATTAGATCAGCCGACTCGCTCGGTGTTTTTGGGGCGAGATGGGATTTTCCCCTATGAAGCCGGCTTTATTGGGAAGAAAAGTAGGGATGACTCGCGTGGTGGGCGATCACGGTGCGGTTGAAGCCGTTACGGTGGTCAAAGCCGGACCGTGTGTTGTCACCCAGGTTAAGAGCGAGGACTCGGACGGCTACCACGCTGTGCAGCTCGGGTTTGAGGACGCTCGGCCGCACCGTTCGACAATGCCTTTGATTGGTCACGCCGCCGCGGCGAAGACCGGTCCGAAGCGCGCCTCGCGCGAGATTCGTCTGTCGGAGGCGGCCGATGCTTCGCTCGGCGATGTGCTGACCGTATCGCAGTTTGCGGAGGGCGACGTTCGGTACGTGGATGTCGTCGGCACTACCAAGGGCAAGGGTTTCGCCGGGGTGATGAAGCGGCACGGGTTCGGTGGCAAGGAAGCTTCCCACGGTGTGGAGCGTAAGCACCGGTCGGCCGGTGGAATCGGCGGAAGCGCCAATGCCGGCTTGGGGCGCGGCGTGAAGAAGGGCAAGCGGATGGCCGGCCAGATGGGTGACGTTCGGTGTACGATGAGCGCCCTTAGGCTGGTTGGCGTTGATACCGACAATGATTTGTTGATCATTTCGGGGAGTGTCCCCGGTCCCGTCGGTGGTTTGGTGATGGTTCAGCAATCGAAGAAGAAGGGCTAACCAGTGATGTTGGCGGTTCCGCTTTTCAACATGCAGGGCGAGCGACTCGGCGAAGTCGAGGTTGATCCCGCCGTCTTTGGTGGTGAGGTGCGGGTCGACTTGCTCAAGCAGGCGGTTGTTGCTCACCGAGCCCACGCTCGGCAGTGGAGTGCTCGGACGAAAGGCCGGAAGCACATTGCGGGATCGACCCGGAAACTCTACCGCCAGAAGGGCACGGGCAACGCCCGGGTCGGGAACATTCGCACTCCGGTCCGCCGCGGTGGTGGGCGGACGTTTGCGAAGCGGTGTGCCGGCTCAGAGGTGGTGTTCCCGAAGAAGATGCGTCGGGCGGCGCGGTGCAGTGCGGTTCTGGCGAAGATCCAAGCCGAAAACGTGCTGCTGTTGGACGAGTTGAAGTGTACCGAGCCGAAGACGAAGGTTCTGGCGTCGATGTTCTCGGCACTGGGCATCGATCGCGGTTGCCTGTTGGCAATGGACGGGCAGGACGCGAACGTCTATCGCTCCGGGCGTAACATTCCGAATACCGATATTCGGGTCGTGGATGATCTGAACGCGTATGAGGTTCTTCGCCGTCCGAAGGTGGTGTTTACGAAGGCGGCGTTTGACCGTCTGGTTAACGACCCGATTAGGTTGCAGAGGCCGGCGGCTCAGTAGTAGGGCTGTGGGGCAAGGTTCATGGATATTTACCACGTAGTTAAGCGCCCGCTGGTGACCGAGAAGGGTACGCACCAGTCGCAGGAATCGCATGAAGCGACGAGAAGTCGGCAGGCGCGCGGTGGGGCCTACGCCTTCGAGGTGCACCGTAAGGCGTCTAAGGCGATGATCAGGCAGGCGGTTGAGAAGATCTACAATGTCAAGGTCTTGTCGGTTCGGACGTCGAACCGAAAGGGTAAGTTCCGCCGCGTGAGATATAAGATGGGGCGCACCCCGGATTGGAAGAAGGCGGTTGTGGTTTTGCACGCCGACTACCACATTGACCTGTTCTAGGAGAGCAGGTTGCAGGTGGGTCGCGAGCGTGGGCGGTTGAGTAGTCGCGGGGCTAGTTTCGATGGGTGTCAGGAAATACAAGCCAACGTCACCGGGGCGGCGGGTATCCACCGTTAACGACTTTGCGGAGCTTACCGACAAGAGTAAGCGTCCGGAGAAGTCATTGTGCGAGCGCCTGGTTCGCCGCGGTGGGCGAAACCATCACGGGAAGATCACGGCGCGACACCGCGGCGGAGGGGCTCGGCGGATTTACCGGCGGATCGACTTCAAGCGGAATAAGGACGGATCGGTCGGGACCGTGACGGCGGTTGAGTACGATCCGAACAGGTCCTGCCATATTGCTTTGGTTCAGTACGACGATGGGGAGAAGCGCTACATGCTCGCCCCGGTCGGGCTGACGGCCGGTGATGTGGTCGAGTGTGGGGAACGCGTCGAGCCGAAGGTGGGCAACGCGATGCCGCTTCGCAACATCCCGCCGGGGATGGATGTGCACAACATCGAGATGAATGTCGGGCAGGGCGGCAAGCTGGTCAGAGCGGCCGGCGCTTCGGCCCGGTTGTTGTCGCGCAGCGGCGATTGGGCGATTGTGGTCCTGCCGTCGGGTGAGATGCGCGAGGTTCGGTCGGAATGTCGGGCGACGATCGGTCAGGTGGGCAACATCGACCACCAGAATCTTAGGTGGGGCAAGGCCGGCCGAATGCGGCACCGCGGGCGGCGTCCGCGAGTGCGTGGAACGGCGAAGAACCCGGTAGCACACCCGCTGGGCGGCGGTGAGGGGCGCAGCGGAGGCGGGCGGCATCCGTGCAGTCCGTCGGGACGGCTTGCCAAGGGGGGCCGCACGCGAGCTCCCAACAAGGTGTCGAACCGGCGAATCCTGAGGCGGCGGAAGAGCAGGCGCTACGGCACCCTGCCCCGGCCGAAGAAGTAGATAACGATGGTATGGCCGTACGCGATGCGAGGCATCGGACGGCGGCCAACGCGGACCGGGACTGGGTCGGCGTAACGCAGCGAGGCTTCGAGATGGCGCGATCCCAGAAGAAGGGGCCGTTCGTTGATGAGAAGCTCTTCACGAAGGTGATGAAGCTTAAGAGCACCGGTGCGAGTACGGTTTTGCGTACTTGGGCGCGGCGTTGCACTATCGTCCCCGAGTTTGTGGGGCAACGATTCGAGGTTCATAACGGTAAGGTGTTCCATGCCGTGTACGTTACGGAAGACATGGTCGGGCATAAGTTGGGCGAATTCAGCCCGACCCGGACATTCCGTGGGCACGGCGGGGGCAAGAGGAAGAAATAGCTTTGCGTGGGGTCGGCCGGTTTAGCGGGCAGGCCAAGCAGGTGCAGTCGGCGATGGACAACCAACGAATTTGGACGGCAAAACATCGGTTCGCTCGAATTGCGCCGCGCAAGGCGCGTCTTGTGATTGGTTTGATTCGCGGGCAGTCGTGCAGTTATGCGTTGGAGCAGTTGCGATTCAACAATCGCCGGGGCTCTAAGCTTGTCTCGGACGTGTTGAAGTCGGCGATGGTCAACGCGGACGAGCAGGAAGCGGATATGGCGAGGCTGGTGGTTCGTGAGGCGCGGGTGGACGGGGGACCGTACTACCGAAGGTGGCGTCCGAAGGATCGTGGTCGAGTTCATCCGATTGCGAAGAAGACGAGCCATATTGTGATTACGGTAGCGGAAGGCTAAACGGCGCCCCGACAGAAGGGGCAGGAGTTCAGCGTGGGACAGAAAGTCCATCCGATTGGGTTTCGCGTAGGGGTCACCGAAGGGTGGCGTTCGCGCTGGTTCGCGCCGAAGGCGGCCTTCGCCGAGTTTCTGGTCGAGGATCAGAAGATCCGCGAGTTTGTCGATCGGCGTTTGAACCGTCAGCCGCCGTACGCGGCCGTGGCGAAAGTGGAAATCGAGCGCACTCGCGATGATGTCCGGGTGATGCTGCACACGGGTCGTCCGGGCTTGGTGATCGGCCCGAAGGGGGCCGAGGTCGACAAGCTGAAGGAGGCGGTCGAGGACTACATCGATCGCAAGGTCAGCATCAACATTGTTGAGATCAAGGTTCCGGACGGGAACGCCAAGCTTATTGCCGAGTCGGTTTCGGAGCAGCTCAAGAAGCGCGCCGGGTTCCGGCGGGTGATGAAGATGCGGGCGGATTCGGCGATGGCGGCGGGAGCTAAGGGCGTCAAGATCATGTGCAAAGGTCGCCTGGGCGGTGCGGAAATGGCCCGGAGCGAGACGCAGCTTCGCGGGTCGGTGCCGTTGCACACTTTGCAGGCCCACGTGGATTACGGAGTGGCTACCTGTCGCACGACGTATGGGACGATCGGAATCAAGGTGTGGCTCAACCTCGGGCGTTACGGGGAAGAGGCGACCCTGGCTGATGTTCCGCGATTCGGCGGACGAGATCGGCGGCGGGGCAAGCGCGGTTAAGTTAGCGGAGCCCCGGATTTCGGGATCCGGGAGTTGGATGCATTATGGCGTTGATGCCGAAACGAGTCAGATGGCGCAAGAGCCAGCGTGGTAAGATCCGCGGCAAGGCTTCGAGCGGCAACATGTTGTCGTTCGGTGAGTTCGGGTTGCAGGCCCTGGCGCCGGGTTGGATCACGGGGCGGCAGATCGAGGCCGGCCGGGTTGCGGCGACGCACTACTTGCATCGTGAAGGTAATGTTTACGTTCGCATCTTCCCGCACAAGCCGGTTTCGTCGAAGCCGCTCGAAACGCGAATGGGTAAGGGCAAGGGAGATCCATCTTTTTGGGTTGCGTGCGTTCGCGAGGGCACGTTGCTGTTCGAGATCGGCGGCGTGGAAGAGGATGTCGCGCGTAATGCGTTAATGCGAGTTGCTCATAAAATGCCGTGTCGGTGTCGTTTCGTTAAGCGGCGTCACGGTCTGTAGTTGACTCCGGAGGATCACAAAGGCGATGAAGATCAGTGAAATCCGGGAGATGAAGACGGTGGAACTGCATGCCGAGCTGGATCATTTGCGGCGGCATCTTTTCGACCTTCGCGCCCAGGCGGTAACGGAAAAGCTGGAGAACCCGCATCAGGTTACGGGGGTACGCAAGAGCGTAGCGCGGATCCTGACGGTGATGGGGGAGCGGGGTGAGACGGGCATCGAAGAGAAGCAGACGCACCTGGAGGCGGTAGCGCGCAAGCGTTGAGTATCGCAGAATGGGGCCGCGGGGCGATGTGGTGAACGCGGCGCATTGAAGGATGTTTGAATCGATGACGGACGTATTGGAAAAGTTGGGATCCGCTCGGGGAAGCCGGGATCGCCGGGTTGGCACGGTGTTGTCGCGAAGCGGCGACAAGTCAATCAGGGTCCGATTCGAGTATTCGATCAAACATCCGATGTACGGCAAGTACATCAAGCGGTCGACGACCCTGCACACGCACGACGAGAAGAACGAAGCGAAGACGGGTGATGTCGTCGAGGTGACTGCCTGCCGGCGGCTGTCGAAGACGAAATGTTGGCGGCTGACACGGATTATCCGCTCGGTTTAGTGGCGGACGGCGGGTTGCGGGGATAGGCCCGACAGGATTAGGACGCAACGATGATTCAGATGCAAACCGTGGTGGACGTGTGTGACAACACAGGCGCGAAAGCGGCTATGGTGTTCAACGTCTACAAGGGGAGCACCGCTCGGCGCGGCAAGAAACGCCTGAAGAGGGCGAAGGTCGGTGATATCGTCCTGGTGACCGTGAAGCGATGTTTGCCCAACAGCGATTTTTCCGGCGGCAACGACCGGAAGGACCGGGCGAAGCGTCGCAAAGCGCGGGCGGTGGTGGTTCGGACGAAGGGGCCGACTCGGCGACGGGACGGTAGCTATGTTCGGTTCGATACAAACGCGGTTGTGCTGATTGACGAGCGAAATGAACCGCGCGGGACGCGGATATTCGGAGCAGTGGCCCGTGAGCTTCGCGAGAAGAACTTTATGAAGATCGTCTCGCTGGCGGAAGAAGTGGTATAGGGGCTTGGGCGGTCTGGCGGGTTTTTTGCGAAACGGCCGCTTGCCGGGTTGAGTTTTGTGCATAGGCGGTAGTGATGGCGCTACGCATTCGAAAGAATGATTTAGTGGAAGTGATCTCCGGGGACCACCGGGGTGAGCGCGGGAAGGTTTTGCGTATTGAGCCGCGGCGCGGGCTGGTGGTCGTCGAGGGTGTGAACATGGTTTATCGGCACGTTCGTCCGACGCGGCGCAATCCGCAGGGCGGGCGGGTGCAGAAGGAAGCACCCATCCATCTGTCGAATGTTCTGCCGTTCGATTCGGGCGCCGGAAAAGGGCAGCATGCCCACTTTGAGGTCAAGTGCGACGATCGAGGCCGTGTGGTGTCGAAGCGCCGCGTGACGAGTGCCGGGACGGTCCTGCACGTACTGAGTCGCGAGGAGCGGAAGTAGGCTGGGCGGATCACCGTCGCCGGATTGCGGAGCCGGGTTCGATGAGCAGATTGCTGGAGCAGTACAGGAACGAGATTGAACCCGCCTTGCGGGAAGATCTCGGCATTACCAACCCCATGGCGGTCCCCCGCCTGACCAAGGTCGTGGTATCGATGGGGACGGGGTCGCCGGCGATCGACAAGACGCGATGTGCGGCCGCGGCGGAAGACCTGGGGAAGATCACGGGTCAGCGGGCGCAGATTCGCCGTTCGCGGAAAGCGGTGTCCAACTTCAAGACGCGGCGAGATATGGAAGTCGGTTGCCGGGTGACGTTGCGCGGCAAGCGGATGTATGAGTTTGTAGATCGCCTGGTGAACGCAGCTATTCCGCGCTTACGTGACTTTCGAGGGTTGAACCCCCGGAGTTTTGACGGGCGAGGCAACTATTCTATGGGAGTGTCCGACCAGTCGGTTTTTCCGGAGATTGACGTAACGAAGATAGCCCATACGCAAGGTATGAACATCACCTTCGTTACGTCGGCCAAGAGCGATTCGGACGGTCGGGCGTTGTTGGATAAACTGGGTATGCCGTTCAGAAAAACGGAACAGCAGAGTAACTGATGGCGACCAAAGCATGGATCGCTAAGGCTAGCAGGGAACCTAAGTTCTCGACCCGGCACGTGCGGCGTTGTCAGCTTTGCGGCCGGTCGCGCGCCGTGTATCGCAAGTTTCAGGTTTGTCGAATTTGTCTTCGGACCCTTGCTTTGGAAGGGATGATTCCGGGGATGCGGAAGGCGAGCTGGTAGGCAGTGCGGGGTATGGACTGGTGGTTCGGGACTATCGCGGAAGGTACTTACGATGTGGTCTGATCCGATCGCGGATATGCTGACAAGAATCCGGAATGCCAACAGGGTTCGGCGGAAGCAGGTTGTGATTCCTTCGTCGAAGGTGAAGGTGGGTATTGCGAGCGTCTTGAAGGACGAGGGCTATATCCGCGCGTTCGACGTCGTGGAGGACAACAAGCAAGGCCTGCTGCGGATCGATCTGAAATACGGGCCGCGCGGCGAGGACGTGATTCACAACGTCCAGCGGAGTTCGCGGGGCGGGTGTCGAGTATACAAGAAGGCCGCGGAGTTGCCGCGGGTTCTTGACGGGCTGGGAATCGCCATTGTCTCGACGAGTTCGGGCATTATGAGTGACCGCGTCTGCCGCGAGCGCGGCGTCGGCGGCGAGTTGCTCTGCACGGTTTATTGAGTGAAGTGGACCCGGCGACGGCCGGCTTGATGGGAAGCGTTGGATGTCACGAGTAGGGAAACAACCGATTGCCGTACCGGGTGGGGTCAGCGTGAAGACCTCCGGGCGGCAGATCTCGGTCAAGGGCCCCAAGGGCGAGTTGTCGATTGAGTATCCTGCAACCGCTGAGGTGGTGTTCGACGAGGCGGCGAAGTCCATCAACGTCACTCGGGTGAATGACGCGAAGCAGAGTCGGGCGAATCACGGTCTGACCAGGGCGTTGATCGCGAATATGGTCACGGGGGTCTCCGAGGGTTTCAAGAAGGAACTGGAGATCTACGGGACCGGGTACAACTGCAAGCTTCAGGGCAAGGTTCTGCATCTGAACATCGGCTACATGGGGCGCCGGCGGGGCTTGGGGTCGCAGTTTGAGCTGCAGGTTCCGGACGGGGTCGAGGTAGTCGTTGAGAAAGAGGCGGCGCGGGGCGACACGGACCCGGCGAAGCTGACGATTCAGGGATGTGACAAGCAGAGCGTAGGGCAGTTTGCGTCCGAGATTCGGGCGTTGCGGAAGACGGAACCGTACAAGGGCAAGGGTATCCGGTATGCGGGCGAATACGTCAAACGCAAGCAGGGTAAGGCTCTTGCCGGTGGCGGTTAGTGCGTAGCGGCAAGCGTATTAGCATTCAGAAGAACGGGCATCATGGAAGGAAACAGGATTAGGGTAATGCGGAGAACACGCCGTCGGCGTGGGATTCGCAAGCGCGTCTGCGGAACCGGGGCGCGTCCGCGCTTGACGGTCTTTCGCAGCGCGAAGCACATTTATGCCCAGATTATCGATGATGAGCGCGGGGTTACGCTGTGCGGCGCCAGCACTCGGGACAAGGGTCTAAGTGACCAGATCAAGTACGGCGGCAACGTGGCCGCGGCTAAGATCGTTGGTGAATGTCTTGGGAAGCGGGCGGCCGAGCACGATATCAAGCAGGTGTGTTTCGATCGAAACGGGTATCGGTTTCACGGTCGCATTAAGGGCCTGGCCGATGGAGCCCGCGAGGCGGGACTTGAGTTCTAGGTTTGTAACGTAAGCGGCACGGCCCGTGTGGCCGACCGAGTGAGAGCAGACGATGACGGGAGTTCCTCCAGACGCCGGGCATTTCGCTGACTCGACGGAAGAGCAGCCCTTTGATGAGAACGTGGTTAAGATCTACCGTTGTGCCGCGGTGGTTCGGGGCGGTCGGCGGTTCAGTTTTGCGTCGCTGGTGGTCGTCGGCGACCGCAACGGGAACGTTGGGGTCGGCTACGGCAAGGCGAAGGAAGTACCGGCTTCGGTAGAGAAGGCCAGGAAGATTGCCACCAGAGCGATCACACCGATCAAGCTGGCCGGGCGCACGCTTCCGCATCGGGTGATCGGGCGGTTCGGAGCAAGCTCGGTTGTGATGGTCCCGGCCAGTCCGGGAACGGGCGTAATCGCGGGCGGGAGCGTCCGGGCGGTGTTAGAACTTGCCGGCGTCCACGATGTGCTAACAAAGAGCTACGGGTCGAACAGTCCGAAGAATCTGGTTCGGGCGACGTTTGACGGGTTGATGCAGTTGGTCAGCCGCGAGGATGTCGAGCGTTTGCGCGGTGTGAAGCTCACTGGGTAACACCTTAAGATGAACATAACCGAAGTTACTAAGCAGGCTGGAGCGAGGAAGCAGCGGAAGCGCGTCGGGCGTGGTCGAGGCTCCGGTCTCGGTAAAACGGCCGGTCGAGGCCACAAAGGCGCGGGGTCGCGGGCTGGGGCAACGCGCCGGGCGATGCGCGAAGGTGGGCAAATGCCTACTTTCCGGCGGATGCCGAAGCGCGGCTTCAGCAACGTCCAGTTCAGGACCCGATACAACGTGGTTAACGTAGCCTCTCTTGAGGAGCGATACGAGGCGGGAGCGCACGTCACCGCGCAGTCTCTGTTGGAAGCCGGTCTTATCCGGAACCTGCGTTTTCCGGTGAAGGTTCTCGGTGACGGCGAGTTGACCAAGAAGTTGGTCGTGGACGCGGCCAAGTTCAGCGAGTCGGCGATGCAGAAGATCAAAGCGGCTGGCGGCGAGGCCAATATCTCGTAGCGCGCGTGAGGCGCTAAGAACGGAACGAAATACGAAGACATGTTTGCGACATTCCTAAACATCTTCAAGATTCCGGAGCTGCGCAACAAGATCCTGTTTACGATCGGGATGTTGGCGGCTTATCGGATTGGGTTCTGCGTTCCGGTTCCCGGGGTTGACCAGTTGAAGATGAGCGGCGGCGGTGGCGGCGGCAGCCCGCTTGGTGAACTGATGGATTATTTCCAGCTTTTCACCGGAGGTAACCTCAGGCAGAGCACGATTTTCGGATTGGGGATCATGCCGTATATCTCCGCGTCCATTATTTTCCAGCTTCTGGTGACGGTCGTTCCGTCCCTGGAGAAGCTCTCCCAGGAGGGGGAGACCGGGCGGAAGAAGATCCAAGAGTATACTCGTTACGCAACGGTCGTGCTGTGCCTGGTTAACGCGGCCTTCTGGATGAAGTATCTGTCGTCGAAGGATCTGATCTTCCCGGATTTCCAGGGTGGCTTCTTGGGCATGACTTTCACGTATATGTCCATGTCGCTGCTGGTTTTGACGGCGGGGACGGTCTTTTTGATGTGGCTGGGCGAGCAGATTGACGAGTATGGGATCGGCAACGGGATCTCGTTGATCATCATGGCCGGGATCGTGTGCCGGATGCCGGAGGCGGTAGTCTGGATTGCGAGGAACACGACCCTGAAGGGTTCGGCCGGTCCGGGTGAGATGGACGTTCCGAAGATTCTGTTCCTGGTCATCATGTTTGCCGGAGTGGTTGCCGGGGCCATTTTGATTACCCAAGGCCAACGGCGGATACCGATCCAGCAGGCGAAGCAGACCCGCGGTCGGCGAGTATATGGCGGCCAGCGGCATTACTTGCCGTTGCGGGTCAACCACGGCGGGGTCATGCCGATCATCTTCGCTAGTTCGATGTTGATCTTCCCGAGTATGATTTTCGGTGCTCTCTACACTTATTGGCCCAACGCGTTCTGGGGGTTTATGAGTAGCTCCTTTTCGAACGGCAGTTACTTGTACGTGGTAGCGTACATTGTCGCGGTTTACTTCTTCGCGTATTTCTGGACGACGGTGCAGTTCCGCCCGAAGGAGATGGCGAACAATCTGCGGGACTACGGGAGTTTCATTCCAGGCTTGCGTCCGGGGAAGCGGACGGCGGACTATCTCGAGCGGGTGATGGGGCGCATCACGTACGTCGGGGCCGGCTTCCTTGCGATTATTGCGATTATTCCCACGCTCGTGGCGGGATGGCTGAACATTCCGTTCATGGTGTCGGCATTCCTCGGTGGAACGGGTTTGCTGATTGTGGTGAGCGTTACGCTTGACTTGGTCCAGCGCATCGAGGCGAACCTGATTATGCGTAATTACAAGGGTTTCCTCGGGGATGATGGTCCGATCAAGGGGTCGCATAGTTAAGAGTTTTCGGCGGCCCGAATGGGTGGTGAGGAGTCTGTCGCGAGATTGGTCCTGCAGAGCGGAATGTGGATGGCCCGGCTGGGCGTGTTGATGTGTAGTAGTCGACCCGGAGAGTACAGGTGTTTCGGGTGATGCAACGCCGCGGGATCATCCTGAAGAGCGCTCGCGAGATCGAGTTGATGCGCGAAGCGGGTCGGGTAGTCCGCCGGGTGCTGGAGCGAGTGACGGAGCTGGCTCAGGCGGGCGTGACGACGGCCGAGCTGAACGCGGTTGCTGAAAAGCTGATTGCGGAGTCCGGCGGGGTCCCTCTTTTCAAGGGGGTAGAGAACCCGCAGGCGAAGTTCCCGTTTCCGGCGGCACTTTGCACCAGCGTCAATGAAGAGCTGGTTCACGGGATCCCGGCGGACCGGGCTCTTTGTGTCGGTGACGTCGTCAGTGTGGATTGCGGCGTCCGGATGGCCGGGTATTGCGGTGACGCGGCGACGACGATTGCGGTTGGGGAGGTTTCGCAAGAGGTTCGGTTGCTGTTGGACGTGACCCGCGGGGCGTTGGACTTGGCGGTTGAGCTGATTCGGCCGGGTTTGTCATGGAGCAAGGTAGCGTCGCGGATGCAGCAGCATGTAGAAGCGGCGGGTTTCTCGGTTGTTCGCGATTTCGTCGGCCACGGGATTGGTCGCGAGATGCATGAGGAACCGAAGGTGCCGAACTACTGGGATAGTAGACAGCGAAGCAGCGACTTCGAGTTGAAGACCGGTATGGTGATCGCGGTGGAGCCGATGGTTAACATGGGCACGCACGCGGTCGAGTATGCGAGTGAAGATCGGTGGGGCGTTGTGACCCGCGACCGGAAGTATGCCGCGCATTTTGAGCACACGATCGCGGTGACGGATTCGGGCGCGGATGTCCTTACTGATGGACGGTAGTTGGATAAGGCGGGTTCCGCCGATGCGGATCGACTAAGGCGGTGGGCTGATGAAGGTAAGAGCAAGCGTTCGACGCATCTGCGAGAACTGCAGGATTGTGAAGCGTAAGGGTGTTGTGCGGGTCGTCTGTACGAATCCTCGCCACAAGCAGCGTCAGGGATAAGGAGGGCCAAGATGCCGCGTATCGCCGGTGTTGACATCCCGAATAATAAGCGGATTGAGTACGCGCTTCGGTACATTTATGGGATCGGCCCGAAGATCGCTTTGGACGTACTGAAGGAAGCGGAGATCGAGGTCCACGTGAAAGCGAAGGACCTCACCGAAGAAGAGATCACGCGCATAGGTGGGGTTATTGACCGGACCTGTCAGGTGGAGGGGCTCCTTCGTCGGACGGTACAGTCGAACATTGCGCGTTTGAAGGACATTCGATGCTATCGGGGGCTGCGGCACCGGGCGCACCTTCCGGTTCGGGGGCAGCGGACCCGGACCAATGCGCGGACGCGCAAGGGTCCGAAGAAGACTGTCGCCGGCAAGAAGAGTGTGAAGGAATTGCGCTAAAGGAGGCGTTGCGTGGCGAAGCGAGGTGGCAAACGAAGGATTCGGCGAAATGTGGCGCGGGGTATTGCGCATATCAAGGCGACCTTCAACAATACCCTGATTACCATTACGGATATTAACGGCGATGTGCTATGTTCCGGTTCCGCGGGCACCGCGGGATTCAAGGGGACGCGTAAGAGCACGCCGTTTGCGGCGCAGCGCGCGGTTGAGCAGGTTGCGCATGCGGCCAGGAAGTTTGGCATGCAGGAGGTGGAGGTCCGCGTGAAGGGACCGGGTACGGGTCGGGATTCGGCGGTTACCGCGCTGCAGGCGGCGGGGCTTCGGATTTATTCGATCGAAGATGTGACTCCGCTTCCGCACAATGGGTGCCGGCCGGCGAAGAGGCGGCGAGTATAGCGGCGGTCCTCGCGCAGAGGGTATCGGAATAGTAGTGGGCCGGTCCGGAACGGTTGGCCCTGGATAAGAAACGATCATCGGACAAAGCCATGGGACGTTACATCGGACCGGTCTGTCGTCTATGTCGCCGCGAGAGCGTCAAGTTGATGCTGAAGGGCGCGCGTTGCGAGACCGCCAAGTGCGCAATGGAGAAGCAATGGCGTAACCGCCCGCCGGGCATGCATGCCTGGCGTCGTCGCAAGACGGGCGATTATGGGATTCGGTTACGTGAGAAGCAGAAGGTCAAGCGGTATTACGGCGTGTTTGAACGCCAGTTTATGATCTACTTCCGGATTGCGGAGCGCATGAAGGTCAATACCGGCGAGGCGCTGCTTGGTTTGCTTGAGAGGCGGCTGGACAACGCGGTATGGAAACTCGGGTTTGCGCCCTCGCACCGGGCTTCTCGGGTTGCGGTGTCACACGGGCACATTTATGTGAACGGGCGTCGCGTTAACCGACCGAGTTATCTGGTTCAGGAGGGTGACCGGATTTCGGTTAAGCCGTCGGAGCGCAGCAAGAAGTTTGTGCGGGAGGCCCTTGGAGAGGGGGGGGTGTCTCCACAGGCATGGCTGCAACTGGATGCCGGCACGTTGGAGGGGACCGTGATGGCGATGCCGACGCGGGAGGACGTGCAGATCCCGGTTGAAGAGCAGTTGATCATCGAGATGTGTAGTCGTTAGGGTTGTGGCCCCGGCATGACGGCGGGGGTCGGCGGCAACGTAGTTTCATCCCGGCTGGAGCCGGTTGGAGGTCATCCCGATGCGCATCAGGTGGCGAGGATTGGAGTTGCCCGGTCGCGTTACTCGCGACGACACTGTAAGTACTGACTCGTACGGACGGTTCACGGTTGAGCCGTTTGAGCAGGGTTTCGGGACGACAATCGGCAATTCTCTCCGACGGGTGCTGCTTTCCAGTCTCGAAGGGGGAGCGGTGACGACCGTAAAGATCGGCGGTGTGGCCCATGAATTTGCGACTATCGAGGGTGTTCTGGAGGATGTCACCGACATCCTCCTCAACATCAAGGGGATAATCGTGAACATGGAGGATGATACCTCCAGGACCCTGTCCGTTGAGCGCAACGAGGCGGGGGAGGTTCGCGCCGGGGATGTGGTTTGTGAGGCCGGGGTCTCCATTGCGAACCCCGACCATCTGATTGCGACTTTGACGGACAACGTGCCGTTTAGGGTGGATATGACGGTTCGGAAGGGGCGGGGCTATGCGACGGCGAGTGACAATCGCTCGGCAGAGCAGGAGGTTGGGGTTATTCCCATCGACTCCGTCTTCTCGCCGGTTCAGCGAGTGCGTTTCCGCACGGAGGATATGCGGGTCGGGCAGCGAACGAACTACGATCGCCTTACTCTGGAAGTTTGGACTGACGGAACGGTGGCACCGGAAGACGCTATCGTGGAGGCCGGGTTGATTCTGCGGAAGCACCTGAACCCGTTCGTGTCGTATTGCGACATGGGCGAGGAGTCGGTGACGCCGGTCGCCCAGGCGACGGCCGAGCAGTTCTACAGCGTAGATACCGAGACGGAGGAGCTGTTGAACAGCCCCGTTGCGGCGCTGTCCTTGTCGGTACGGGCGAGCAACTGCCTGGATGCGGCGCGGGTTGCCACGATCGGCGATCTGGTGGCGCGGACGGAAGCCGACTTGCTGCGGGTGCGGAGTTTTGGCAAGACCTCACTGAACGAGGTTCATCAAAAACTGGCTGAACTGGGTTTGCGGTTGGGAATGAAGGCCGGGGACGGAGTAGAGCCGGTTGACGATGCGGCGACACCTGCGAAGGGCGTGCCTTCGTGGACGGGTGGAAGCTCGGACGATAGCACGGCGAGCGATGGAATGTCGATGGGGGACGTATTTCCAGCCGACGATAGCGCCACTCGATCTGAAGCAAGCAACACGGAGCCGCCGGTCAGGCCGGATGGCGAGGTGACGCGGGAATCTGGCGAGACCGGTGCCCCGGAGGACTCCGAAGGCGCCGACGATCCGCCCGCGGCCTCGGACTCGGGACCGATGGCGGCATACACCATGGACGATTAGCCGGACAGAGATGCTGTCGGGAGAATGTAAGGTAGCGAAATGCGACATCGTATTCACCATCGAAAACTGAACCGCACGTCGGAACACCGTAAGGCGCTGCGGCGTAATATGGCGCAGAGTCTCATCGAGCACGGCCAGGTGACGACGACCTTGCCGAAAGCCAAGGACATCAGGCCTTTTTTCGAGCGATTGGTCACCTTGGCGGTGAAGGCCCGCACGCGGGCGGCGCAGAACGATGCAGCCGGATCGCTTCGGGCACGTCGGGCGATCCATCATTTGCTCGGCGATCGTGCGATTATCCCGAAAGAGCATCAGGATGCATACGAGGGCATGACGGACGCGGCGCGGGCGAGGACGTTGCGGATGGCCAGTGGTCGCCGCTACCGGACCGGTGAGCCGCGCGGTCGTTTGGCGTTCACCGCGGAGTCCGTTTCGCACTATCTCATCGAGAAAGTCGCTCCGCGTTTCGAGGACCGACCGGGCGGATATACTCGCCTGATTCGGCTGGCCAAGCGGAGGATCGGCGACAACTCGGCCCTGGCGATGATTCAACTGGTCGGTGATGAAGAGGCGCCGCTGTCGTTGACTAAGCCGGCGCGCTCGGCGCGGCGTACGCGGACCGATTCGAGGTACGCGATGGCGATTCGAGTGGCTAAGGCATGGTCAGGTAAGGGCGCGGCACCGGTGAAGAAGAGCGAGGAGCCGGAAACGCCTGCCGGCGATGCCGTGGAGCCCGGCGACGAGCAGACTGAGGAATAGGGATGGCCGGTAGCGCGGAGTGCGGTGCTGCCGAAACCTCGTCGCGCGGGTCGTGTTATCCCTCCGGTGCTGTTGGTCCGGAGGGTGATTCTGGTCGATGGCCGGGTGCGGTCTGGTGCGGGTAGTCCCGTATCCTGTGGCCGGATCGGCCGACCTCCCCGGTTGTGGAGGTTCCCATGTCGCGCGATGCCGATTGTATTTTCTGCAAGATAGTAGCGGTCGAGATCCCTGCGGCGGTCGTCTATGAGGACGAAAGCCTGTTGGCGTTTCTCGATGTTTCCCCGCTGGCTGCCGGTCACGTTCTGGTGGTTCCCCAAGCACACTACAGCAGTCTAGTTGACCTTCCGGTAGAGATTGCGACCCAGATAGCCCTGGTATTGCCCCGGCTCGGTCGGGCCTTGATGGAAGTTACGCAGGCCGAGGGGTTCAATGTGCTGGTCAACGATGGTGCGGCGGCCGGGCAAGTAGTGCCGCACCTGCACTTCCACCTGATACCTCGGAAGACCGGTGACGGGCTCGGTTACCGATGGAATGCCGGCTCGTACGAGGGGGACAGGGCCAAGGAGCTGGCCGCGGCCTATCAGCAGGCTTTAACCTCACATAGATAGTCCTGGACTGCCGTCTTTATGCCGAGAACGCGGTACGTGCGGGCCGGGTCACTCGCCGAGTACCTGCACGACAATACGCCGGGATCTTCGCCGCGTGTCGAAATCGAGAAGGACGATCTGCTGCCACGTTCCAAGCCGCATCTGCCCATTGATGAACGGTACGGTGAGGCTGGGGCCGACCAACGCGGCGCGGACGTGCGAGTGCCCGTTGTCGTCGTGCCAGGTTTCCTCGTGCAGGTAACGTCCGTCCTCGGGAGCGATCTTCTCAAACGCGGCCTTGAGATCGTGATTCGCCAAGCCCGGCTCGAACTCGGTCGTGGTGATACCGGCCGTAGAGCCGACGGCGAAGACGGTGACCGTGCCCGTCCGGATAGTGCCCTCGCCCAAGCACCGGGTGACTTGCTCGGTGATGTTGACAACGTGGTTGTTACCATGGGTGGATACTTCGAACTCGTGGGGTTCGACGGCCATGTCCGGAGTGTACTCCGGTGCTGGTCGGGATCAACACGAAGGACTGTGATGGCAGGCACGGGTACGAGATCCCTGATATGATGGCGTTGTTGAAGTTGGGTCCGAGACCAAGCTCGCGAGGTTGGGACAATGCTCGATTACAGAACATCCGGTGAATCGCATGGTCGGGCGGTGATAGCCTACATTGAGGGTCTGCCGTCCGATCTGGCTTTCGACGAGGGCGTAGTCAACGCGGAGCTGTTACGGCGCCAGGGGGGTCACGGCCGGGGCGGGCGCATGGAGATCGAACAGGATGCGGTCGAAATCATATCCGGTGTTCGGCGGGGGAAGACGATCGGTTCTCCGATCACGTTGTTGATCCGCAATTGCGACTTTCGGATCGATGATGCTCCGGCGGTTCAGCGTCCCCGACCGGGGCACGCGGATCTTGCGGGCAGCCTTAAGTGGCTGACTACGGACTGTCGCAACGTGTTGGAGCGGGCGTCTGCGCGGGAGACGGCCGCCCGGGTGGCGGCCGGGGCGACGGCTCGGGGTTTGCTGCGAGAGTTCGGCATCGACGTCGTTGGCTATGTGGTTCGCGTCGGCTCGGTTACCGGGCAAGTGGATGCCGAGGTGAATCTTGCCGATTTGCGACATGAACGTGACACCAACGAAGTGTATTGTCCGGACGCCCGGGTCGTGCAGGGGATGATCGAAGCCATCGATCAGGCGGCGGCAGATGGAGATACGGTCGGCGGGGTTATTGAGGTGCAGGTTGAGGGGCACCCGCCGGGTCTGGGAAGCTGCATGTGCCGGCAGGATCGGTTGGACGGTGCTTTGATGGGGGCGGTTGGTTCGATCCAGGCGATCAAGGGCGTTGAGATCGGGTTAGGGTTCGCAGCGGCCGGGGAGCTCGGCAGTCGGGTACACGACGAGATCGAGTTCGATCCGACACGGCGCGATGCGCCGAAGATGGGTTTCTCGCGGCGGTCGAATCGCGCGGGCGGGTTAGAAGGCGGGATGACCAACGGGGAGCGGATCGTTCTTCGCGCGGCGATGAAGCCGATCAGCACGCTGACGAAGGGGCTGGACAGTGTGAATCTCGCCAGCGGGCAACCGGAACGGTCGGACTATGAACGCAGCGACGTTTGTGCGGTTCCCGCCGCCAGTGTGGTGGTTGAGAACGTTGTGGCCTTTGAAATCGCTCGTGCGGTCCTGGCCAAGTTCGGGGGCGACTCGTTGGGCGAAGTCCGGGGGGCGTATGACCGCTACGTCGAGGCGCTAAAGTCGATGTGACTCTTGTATGAGATGGACCCGGCGGGGGCGGGGCGTTGCCCCCGAAAAACGGAGGAGGAGGGATTCGAACCCCCGAGACGATTTCTCGCCTAACGGTTTTCAAGACCGTCGCCTTCAGCCGCTCGGCCACTCCTCCATATCGGTTTCAGGCGGTGTGTCAATAACGAGGGCGGACACCGCTCAGGGCGAAATTCTTGCGTTTGTGAGCGAAATCACGGTTCGGATCAGCTTCTTCGCCGGAAGGTGATGCGAGCGCTCACCGCGCGCTGCGTAGCATAAACGCGGAGTCAATTACCATCAAGGCATCGCCAGTGCTCTCTCGTAGGCAGAGGTTTGAGTTCGGTACGTACCGTGTTCCGTTCTTGAAGTGCTCAGAAGCAGTGGCACCTCTGGAGTCTTCCCAGTATTCCAAGAGGCGGATGGATGGGGGGGTGGTTGGGCGGTTCGAGATTGGCTACCAACAATGTCCCTTATTGTGCGTCTTTACTTCCGGGAGGTGTGTACCTATTGATAGATATAGTGCTGGTTTCGGCGGAGGCATTTCACCCCAATAGGAGTTCGCTATGAACAGATCGAATCTCAACGGATATAGCAGGTGGGTCATATTGGCGTTGCCGGTTCTGCTTGTGGTCAGCGGCAGTGTGGCGCTGGCGGGTCCGGACACCGGGTTGTTGGAGATCATGCGGAGTGAGCTGGATCTGTCGATGAACAAGCTCGTGTCTCCGGACGGTACGAAACCCTATTTCATCCAGTACTCGGTTACGGATGAGAAGGACCTTGCCATCTCGGCGTCGCTCGGATCCGTGACCCGCGATCACGATAGCCACTCTCGGCAACTGGAGGTAGATGTTCGGTGCGGGGATTACGCCCTGGACAATACACATCAGATTCGAGGGGGGTATTGGGGCGGGTATGACTACTGGCAGGGGGCGGTCAGTCTACCGCTCGAAGGTGACCCGGTTGCGACCCGGCATGCTATCTGGCTGGAGACGGATACGAAGTTCAAGGCGGCGGTGAAGCGGCTCGGGCAGGTCAAGGCTAACGTGAAGGTGATGGTCGAAGAGGAGGATCTGTCGGACGACTTCTCCCGGGAGGATCCCAGCGTTCACCAGGGCGAGTGGTTGGACCAGCCGGCCGATGTTCGGTCGTTGACCGAGCGGATCAAGAAGTTCTCGCGGCGGTTTAGAGACCATCCGCTCATCTACAATTCCGGGGTAAGCCTCAGCGGGAACGTCACGAACCGATTGGCCGTCAATTCGGAAGGGAGCCGGTTGCAGTTCGGGCGGGGCTGGTGGCGGATCGGAATCCAGGCCTCGACGATCGCGGACGACGGCATGGAGCTGTCACAGTATCACGCCTTCGACGCGCATTCTCCGGACGGGCTGCCGGACGACCAGACGATTATCGACGCAGTAGATAAGGTGATTGCCGATGTTATGGCACTGCGCGAGGCGCCGATCGTCGACCCGTATACGGGTCCGGCGATTCTGCGCGGCCGGGCCAGCGGAGTCTTTTTCCACGAGATCTTCGGTCACCGTATCGAGGGCCATCGCCAGAAGGACGTGGAGGAAGGTCAGACCTTTGCCAAGAAGATCGGCAAGGAGATCCTGCCGCCGTTTCTCAGCATAGTGGACGATCCGACTAAGAGGGTGTTCAACGGGGTCGAGCTGAACGGGTTTTACGAGTTCGACGAGGAGTGCATTCCGGCTCAGGCGGCTCATGTGGTAGTCAGCGGGGTGTTGGAGACGTTCCTGTTGTCGCGGTCCCCGACGCGGGGTTTTACGAAGTCGAACGGACACGGGCGGCGGCAGCCGGGGATGGGAGTCGTTGCCCGGCAGGGTAATCTGTACGTTAATTCGAGCAAACAGGTTCCGTTGGCGACCTTGCGGCGGATGCTGATAGACGAGTGCAAGAAGCAAGGGAAAGAATACGGCTTGTTGTTCGACGATATCTCGGGTGGTTTTACGATGACCACGCGCTGGATGCCGCAGGCGTTCAAGGTCGAACCGATCCTGGTTTATAAGGTCTACCCGGACGGCCGGCCGGACGAGCTTGTGCGCGGGGTCGACATCGTGGGCACGCCCTTGACGTGTTTCTCGAAGATTCTGGCGAACGCGGACGATCCGGAGGTGTTCAACGGTATCTGCGGAGCGGAATCGGGAGCGGTGCCGGTATCGTCTATCTCTCCGAGCATTCTCGTGGAACAGGTCGAGATCGAGAAGAAGGAGAAGTCGCAGGACCGGCCGCCGATCCTCGAGGCTCCGATCGCGACAGAGAGTAAGTAGGGCGACAGCCGCCGTTACTATGACAGTTAGTGACAAGCCAACCTCCATTAGGGAGATTATTCCGTGAAACGAATCATTACTGCGATGTTCATGCTGACGCTGCCGGTCGGCGTAGTCGAGGCAACCGATGACCTTCAGCGGGAGATGAGGGATGACGTTGTCCTGCGCGCTCTGGTTGATGAACTTCAGCGCGGCAAGGTGGGTCTCAAGCTCGAAGGACTGGAGAGTCCGTATTATGTGGAATACGGTTTGACCGATGCCAATCAGGTGTCAGTGCAGGCGGCGTTGGGGGCGGTGACCGGAAAGAACATCAACCGGTCGCGGCGTCTCCAAGACGACGTGCGCGTAGGGTCGTATGAGTTGGACAACACCAACTTCCAGGGGGACCGCGGTTGGTGGGGCGGATCGTGGGGGTACTTTGGAGGGTCGATCCCGCTCGAGGATGACTACATGGCGATCCGCCAGGCCGTCTGGTGGACGACGGATCGGAAGTACAAGGACGTGGTCGAGGCGTTTGAAAAGAAGAAGGCCTTCATGGAGGATAAGGTTATCGAGGACAAACCCGATGACTTCTCCCGAGAGAAGCCGACCGTTCATTTCGACGCCCGGGCGGATCTGAGCCTGGATGAGGCCAAGGTCGAGGAACTGGCGGTGGCGCTTTCCCGGCTGTTCCGCGAGCATCCGGATGTTCAACAGTCGAGTGTCAGCGTTTCGTCATCCGCGTGGAATAAGTATCTGGTGAACACCGAAGGCACGCGGCTGCGGGTCGCCGGTTCGGGGAGCTCGGTGACCGTGCAGGCCACGGTGCAGGCGGACGATGGAATGAAGTTTTCCGACAAGGTTACGGCTACGGCGCGGACCTTCGATGCGTTGCCGGATAAGGCGGAGTTGGTCAAGCGTTGCGGTGAGATGATCGATCGACTTCGCGTGGTGAAAGACGCGCCGAAGCTCGAGAGTTATGCCGGTCCGGTTCTGTTCGAGGCTCCGGCCGCGGCCGGGCTCTTCGCTCAGCGCTTTGCCCGTCGTTTCACGGGGGGGCAGCGAGCGTTGGGCGGTCGGGGCAATCCTGACGACTTGGCGAAGAAGCTGGGCAAGCGCATCTTGCCGCGTTTCGTCGATGTCGTTGACGACCCGACGTTGGAGGAGCTTGAGGGCGAGCCGGTGGTGGGGCACTATCGCTACGATGAGCAGGGGGTGCCGGCCCAACCGGTGAAGCTGGTGGAGAGCGGGAAGCTCCGAGCGATGCTGATGTCGCGCAATCCGTCCAAGGAGTTCAAGCAGTCCAACGGGCATGGGCGGGGGCGCGGGGCCGCTCCGGGAGTCTTGATCTTGAAGGCCGACGGCGGTGCCGACGAGGCGGCGCTGCGGGCCGAGTTGCTCGAAGCCTGTGAGGACGAGGATCTCGAGTACGGCATCAAGGTGGCAGCACTGGGCGGATCCGGAGATTCCAACGGATTCTCCCGGTATTCGTTCGATTTCGATTTCGATTTCGGGGGCGGCCGCGGTCGCGGAGGGACCTTGCCGCTGGTCATGTACAAAGTCTATCCCGACGGACGGGAGGAGCCGATTCGCGGAGCCGAGTTTGCCGACATCGACGCCAAGGCGTTCAAGCGGGTCCTGGCCGCGGGGGACTCGCTGCACGTTATTAACGAAGGGGGGCGGCAGCGCCGAACGGTTGCGGCTCCGGCACTGCTGTTCGAGGAACTGGACCTGACGGAGATCGATCGTGACTTCGACAAGCCGCCGATTCTGCCTTCGCCGCTGGCGCGGCAGTAAAGGGCGCGAGCAGAGGATACGGAGGTTCTGGTCCCGGGTTGGTCGGATCGAGCGGTTGAGGTCTATGGTCTGACCCCCGGGAGCAGGGGGGATGTTGCCTATGCTGGCAAAGCTCGTCGCGGGGCTTGTTGGCCTGCTGTTCGTGGTAGGCCTTGTTCTCGCCCTCTGTGCGCATTCTGCGAATCGTCGTTGGCAAGGGCAACTTGCCGCGCTGCGGGCCGCGGGTGAGCCTCTGACCATCCAAGACATTCAGGCCCTGCGTGCGCCGGCGACGGGCGAGGGCGACACTATTGCCGACGTGGTCACCCGCGCGGCGGACGAGGTAGAAGCCATACGGGGTCCGGTGCCGAGAGGGGTTCTCGGGATGCCCGGCGGCCCTGATATTGACTTTTTCGCGGGCATTCCGGCTGGCGCTATTGGAATGACGCGGGATTATGTGTCCGCTCGTCGATCGGCCCTGACGAGGCTGGGCATTATCGAGGGACTTCGGCCCGGCCGTTATGCCATCTCGTATGACGGCTCGCCGGCAGACCTGACGCGATTCACAGACGAAGGGCCTCCGATTCGTCATCTGACACAGTTGCTTTACCTGGATGCAACGTTAAGACTTGTCGACGGCGATACGGAGGGAGCAGCATCCAACATACCCCTACTACTGCGGATTCTGTCCCCGGAGGCAGACGAACCTACCGGGATGGCAGGCTTGACCTCGGCAGGGGCGGTCGTGAGGGCCACCCGCGTTCTCCAAGACGTGCTTCGAGTGGGAGTCCTGCAAGATGAGACTCTCCGGCGTCTGGATGCGGAGTTCGCAGACTGCCTCGCTTCGCACTCGGTAAGGTGGGCTTTGTGGGGTGATCGAGCGGGGTTCATAGCGGTCTTGGAGCAGCATCACAGTATTGGCGGTGTTGCGGGGATGGTCCTGCGCCTTCAAGACGGAGATCACCCGGAGCGCGTGATGGAGATGTTCGGCTGGCTTCTTGATGCCGGAGAAGACCCTGCCGAACTCCTTGCGGCCGCCAAGCGGGTCGAAACGGAGCTGCAGAAGCAAAGCGAATGGCAGTCCTTGACGAGTTGGACCGTGATTCGCACTCCGTCGTTGGTTGTCGCGCACGTTTGGGGCATTGCCGAGATCCGAGCGGCACGTGTGGTCGTTGCTGTGGAGCGGTTCCGTTTGAAGGAAGGCGAGTTTCCGGAATTGCTCGAGGAACTTGTCCCGGAGTACCTCTCCGAGATCCCCACGGATCCGTTCGACGGATTACCCATGAAGATCGCCCGGACCGACGCTGGTTTGGTTGTCTACTCGGTGGGGCGTGACGAAGTCGACAATAGTGGCAGTGTCGTGCCGGACGAAGGTGCGCGGGAGGCGCGCGACCAGGGCTTTCGGCTTCTTGACGGTGCAGAGCGAGGAGTCGTCCTTATCGACTCACCGAAGGTGGACGTCGATTAGCGGCGGTTAGGTCGCGCGGGCAAGGTGTGTTCGCAGCCTGCACGAAGGGGCGCGAGCTGACTCAGACACCACGGGCCAACAAGTTGGCCCATGCCACCAGGTGAGCTGCTTTTTCCAGGAACCGGGGGCGGCTCCGCGCGTCTAACCCCCTGTCGTCGCGAGATTCTCCGGTGTTGGGGGCGGGGGCGACGGGGTGGGTAACACGCGAAGGAGGCAGCTATGTCCGGAAAAACACTACACCTGGCGTTCCTTATGGCGGTCGGACTGACGTTTGCGGCGAGCGCTCAAACGGTCATTATTGACCCGCAGCCCATTCCTCCCGTGGTTCCTGATCCGGACTCGCCGCAGCCGCGACGTGTCCGGCCGGTGCGGCCGCCGCGTCCGGCGCGGGACATGGCGATGCAGGTTCGGAAGCAGCATGTCGAGGTATCCATCGTCGATGGGGTGGCGGTGACCGGAGTAGATCAGGTTTTCTTCAACCCGCACAACGCTACGGTGGAGGGTACGTACATCTTCCCGTTGGACGACGACGTTGCTTTGAGCAAGTTCACGATGTTCGTGAACGGGGTGGAGATTGAGGGCAAGCTCCTGGGGGTCGAAGAGGCCCGGCGTACGTACGAGTCGATCGTGGCGAAGATGCGCGACCCGGCTTTGCTCGAATACGTCGGCACCCGCATGTTCCAGGCCCGCATTTTTCCCATCAATCCAAAGAGCGAGGTTCGGGTGCGGCTGGCGTACACGCAGATGCTCGAAACCAGCGGTGGACTCGTGCGGTATCGATATCCGCTGAACGTCGAAAAGCACATGGCCGGCGCGGTGGATGACCTGAGCATAGTGGTCAATCTCAAGAGTGCCGTCGGGATCAAAAGTGTCTTCAGTCCGTCACACAAAGTCTCGGTGAGTCGAGCCTCGGATTACCGAGCGAGCGCCAGCTATGAAGCCCAAAACGCGCACGCCGATAAGGACTTCGAGCTTGTTTACGGGCTCAGCGACAAGGAGTTCGGTTTGACCGTGCTCACGCATCGTCAGGCCGGGCAAGACGGGTTCTTCCTGGCCCGAATCTCCCCGCCGGCGAAGGCGACCGACGTGTTACCCAAGGATATTTCGTTTGTCGTGGATACGTCCGGGAGTATGTCGGGCGAGAAGATCCGGCAGGCCCAAGAGGCTCTGAACTTCTGTCTGGCGAATCTCAACCCGCAGGATCGGTTCAACGTGATCGCCTTTTCGCACGAGGCCGTGCCGTTCGAGACGGGCTTGACCCCGGCGGTACCGGAGAATCTGGAGAAGGCCCGGCAGTTCGTCAACCGCCTCGATGCTACCGGAGGGACGAACATCAATGACGCCATTCTGTCAGCGTTGGGAGCTGCTCCGAGCGGTGTGGCGAGTCGGCCGTATCTGATCGTCTTTCTGACCGACGGCCAGCCCACTGTCGGCGTGACCGATCCGGAGGAGATCTTGAAGAACGTCGCGGCCGGTAATGCCAAGCGGGTTCGGCTCTTTGTTTTCGGGGTTGGGCATGACGTGAACACTCGACTGCTCGATCTTATGGCCGAGCAGAACCGCGGTGCTCGTGACTATGTCGAGCCGGGCGAGAATCTGGAGCTGAAGCTGTCGGGCTTCTATCGCAAGGTGGCGGATCCGGTTCTGGCCGATCTGGTGCTCACGTACGGCGGGCTGAGTACGCACGATTGTTTCCCGCCCAAGCTGGGTGATTTGTTTGGCGGCAGCGAGTTGATTGTGGTCGGCCGATACAACGGCGCCGGAGCCCGCGCGATCGAACTGACCGGCAACCGCCGCGGCGTAGCGGAGCAGTTTGTTTACGAGACCACCTTCCCCAGCGAGGATCAGACGAACGAGTTTCTCCCGCGGCTGTGGGCGACGCGGAAGGTGGGGTACCTGCTTGATCAGATTCGCTTACACGGCGAAAACGCCGAGTTGAGAGCTACGGTTGTCGCTTTGGCCACGAAGTATGGGATTGTCACGCCGTACACGTCGTATCTGGTCACTGAGCCGGGTGAGGTTGCGGTTAACCGGAGCGGCTTTGCTGATGACGGCCGGCTCTTCCGCCGGAGCAAGATGGCGACGAGAGGGTCCGAGATGCCGGCCCCGGGTGGGGGATGGGCAGAGGTTAGCGGAGTCACGTCACCGGCGGTGGACGTGGCGCGATCCGTCCAGGCGAGCCGCCTGCAGGAAGCGGACGCGGCCGACGGGCTCTCGGATTCTGCCAAGGAGGAGTCTGGAGAGTCTCGGGTCAGCCACGTGGGGACACGGACCTTCCGCCGGATCGGGGAGCGCTGGGTGGATACCGACTATGACGAGAAGTCGGAGACGGTGAAGGTGGAGCTGTTCTCTGCGGAGTACTTCAAACTGATTCGGGATCACAACGAGTTGGCCAAGTGCTTCGCCTTGGGCGATCGCGTGGTCGTGGTACTCAACGGAGTCGCTTACGAGACCGTGCCGTCGCCGTAGGCGGATTGGTGACCTTAGCAGGGCGGATTCTCTGTGATGTCCCACGGGGCAACAGGTTGCCCCATGCCGCCCGCCGTTAGGTAACAACTGGGCACGCGAACGAGTTGCTGTGTACGTCTGGTACTTACGCCCCACGGGTCAACAAGTTGACCCATGCCACCCGCGCGGCTTCCTGAAGCCGCGCGGGTTTCGTTGTTTGATCAATCCGTTGCTGGTGACCGTCGGGTGGTGATGTACCCGCCGACTCCGATGATCAGAGCCAGCATGACCACCATGCCTACGTCGGAGACTGCGGGGATTTCCGGCCTGCGTATACCGTGAGCCGTCGCGCACGCGGCGGCGTCATCGCAAGGTGAGACGTCGAGGGCATCAAGATTATCCGTTGCCTCACCCAGCCCCAGTTCGCTGGCCGAGAGGTACAGTTCCACCGGCTCGCCCGGGGCGGCGACGAAGACGTCCGCCGGTCCGGTTCCGGGAATCAGCGTGAACAAGTTCGATCCTGGGGCGAGGGAGAAGAAGACCTGATCCGCTCCGTCGAAGATCCGATTCTCGTCGGCGTCCACCACGATCATCGCGTCGATGTCATTGGCGGCGGCAAGCCCCAATTGGGTATGCGAAGCAAAGACCACGGTCTCCACCCCGGTGCCGGCAGGGTGCTCGTTAAAGAAGATATTCGCTCCGCTCGGGGCGTTCGGCAACGACAGGGCCGGCAGCGAAGGCGAGTCCGCTGCTACCGAGAAGTACACGTTCAAGATGTCCCCGCTTACCGCCTCGACCTGCAGGTATGCCGTCGAGTTGACGTTGTCTTGAGGGGCGCGGATCTGCTCCTCGGCGGAGCCGGGTGGATCGGCATTGAAGTCGGTTCCTCCTTCGTCGTAGTTATTGCGAATCAAGGCGCTATTGTAAGTGAGGGCTCGCCCTTCGAGTTCACAGCCGGTCGATCGAGTGCAGAGCACCGTTGACATATACTGGTCACCGGCGCCTTGTCCGCGATTAGCCTGGTCCCAGGCGTTGTAGGGCACGCCCAAGTTGAAGAGCGTCGAGTCGGGGCTGGCTACGCCGTTCGTGGCGCGATCAACCGAAAAGAGAAGCGAGAACTGGTCGGCCGGTCCCAGTCCGCTGCCTGCGGATGACAGCGCGTCAATCTCGTCGAACGGTTCGACAATCGACCCGAGCCCGATCTGATCGCCCAGGACTACCTCTCGTGGCAGCGGGAAGTCCAACTCCAAGATGGAGTCGGCGTGCAGGCTCCCATCGAGCACCTTGGGGGACTGGCGGTCAAACGTGTAGTAGGGTACCGGCAGCGCATCATGCGGCGGAGCTGCCGTAGCCACAGCCGCAAACATGCAAAGCAGCAAGCTCCCCCCCTTTGCGACACGGGCAATGCCCCGCGGACCGGTCTTGTTTCTTCGGATATGAGTAATCATCAATCGTCTCCCCCTAAGCTTGTCGAACGGACAGCTAGATCCGTTTCGTGAGCACCGATCGCACTCTCCGAGTTGGCGGAGGCGTCCGGAGCAATCCACGCAGGCCATCCACTATCAGCCTCCAGTTTCCCAAAAATGACGCCGGCATGGAAGGAATAATTCAGCGCCCCGTCGTAGGACCGATAAGCCTTCGAAAAATGGTCAATCGCTTCACTTCGCTTGCCGTTTCCGAGCGCCATGGCGGCCGCATGGAAGTGAGCTTCCCCGCGGAGCTTCCAGGGGGTCTCGGCTTGCCCGGCCAGTGCTTCCAGTCGGTCGAATTGCCCACGATCGGCGGCGAAGTCGAATAGTGCCCGGACCCATTCCTCCGACTGCGGGGGCTTTATGGCGGAGGTGAAATCAAGCTGCTCGATCCGGTCGTTCATTATCTCTAATGCTTCTTGCGGTTTGCCGAGCAACCGCAGGCAAGTGGCCGCCCGGAGCACGGACTGGGCGTCGTCGCCGGCCAGGGCGCGAGCATGCGAGAGGGCCGAATTCATGTCACCCAGCTCGGCATGAATCAGTGCCGGATAGAAATGAGCGTAGTACGGGCTTTCCGGCATGCACCCTGCGTGGTATTCAACGTCGTCATACGCGGCGTTGAGGTGGCCCAGCCAGTAGTGCAACCGCCAGCGATAGTGGTATCCTTCGCAGCGCTCTCGCTCGGCCTTTGCCAGCTCGATCGCCTCGGTGCGCGTGGCAATCGCGTCTTCGAAGCGTCCCATGCGCTCGAGGCATTCGGCCTCGGCCGTCACGGGTCGATCGCTCGACGGATCGACCTCTCGGCCCAGGCGCGCCCACTGCAAGGCTGCGGCGAAACGATCTTCGGAAGCCTGATTTCCGCGCGTGCCCGCGCTACCCTCGTACACTTCCGCCGCCAACCGATTGGCAATCGAGAGCAGGTAGTACGGGTAAGCGCCGTAGTGTTGGCTTTCGACAAGCTGCTGCAATCCGGCTTCGGCTTCCTCCAGGCCGGTGATCGTCCGGGTTGCGTACATTTGTTGGTTGCGGGCTCGCGCTATATGGAGAACGGCTTGGGGGAAGAACTTGTGCTCCAGAGCCCGCGCGGCGTTGGCGTTGCGATAGGATGCGATTGCCTCGAGCGGATCGTCGAAATGAACGGCTAACCCGCGGAAGAACCACTCTTCGGCCGTCTGGGGACCGCCGAGATCCTCCGCAAGCTGGAAAGCGTCGCGCGATTTCGTTTCTTGATTATCCCGCCAATAGGCCCAGGCTAAAACGTACCATGCTTCGACGTTCTCCGGTTCGTTCTGCAGAAGCTCATCGAGGATCGCAATCGCCGCGGCCTGGTCGGAGCCGCCCAGGCATGCGATTGCCTCGGTCAGCAGAGCCTTGGGCGAATCCGCCCCGAGCAATCCGGCGCGGGCGATGTTCTCGATTACCAGCCCCGGTTTCCGGTAGTCGTCGTAGACTAAGGCAGCGTAGGCGCTGCGGATGAGGTCTTGGGATTCGCGGTGCCTGGCGGCTGACACGCTGGCGGCCCAACCCGCGCCGGCGCCGGCCAAAGCAATGGCCAGGGCGAGGGCGGCGGTCAAGGCTCGGTGCCGATTGACCCACTTAGCGGCTCTTTCGATTGGGCCGACGCGTCGGCTCTTGATAGGTCGACCTTCCGCGAATCGACGAAGATCCTCGGCAAGGGCTTCGGCCGTTGGGTATCTTCGATTGGGATCGCGTTCCAATGCCCGAAGGCAGATGGTCTCCAGGTCGATGGGGATTCGCGGGTCGAACCGGCGTGGTGATTGTGCGTCATCGGTGGCGATTGCGTGGAGGATCTGATCGCGGGTCTCGCCTGAGAATGGGCGGTGCCCGGAAATAGCCTCGTAGAGAGTTACGCCCACCGAGTAGATGTCGGTACGGTGATCCACCTCGTCCGGTTTGCCGCGGACCTGTTCGGGAGATAGATAGGATGGCGTGCCCATTACCTCACCGGTTACGGTCAGGTCAGAGGTTTCCGTGAGGCGGGCCAGGCCGAAGTCGGTTATGTGGAGCCGCTGCCCTTCTCCCAGGATAAGGTTGTGCGGCTTGATGTCTCGATGAACGACCCCGTTGGCGTGAGCGTGGGCCAATCCTTCCGCCACGCCGGCCATGAGTCGGGCGATGTACCTGAAGTCTTCCGCGGTCCGCCGGACCGGTTCCGGAGTTAAGCGGGGTGCGGTGGGGGCGGCCGGCTGATCCGAAGGCGGAGCGGCCGGGATCGTCGTGGAACTCTCGGACGCGGCATTGAACCTGGAAGTCAGCAGTTCCGGACGGGAGCTCAGGGCGGTGCCGAGACTGACGCCTTCGATCAACTTCATGGCGTAGTAGCAACTACCTTCGTATTCACCCTGGGCATATACGGGAACCACGTTGGCGTGGTTGAGCCGGGCGGCAGCTTGAGCTTCCCGGTGGAAGCGCTGCACCATAGCCCCACCTCGCAAAAGGGCCCCGGGGAGAACCTTGAGGGCCACCAACCGATCGAGCGACGTCTGCCGGGCGCGGTACACTACGCCCATTCCACCGCGGCCCAGTTCTCCGAGGATTTCGAAGTCCCCTATTCGGCTTCCCACCTTCGGCGCGGCGTTTGTGCCGGGAGCAGCCCACCCCAGAGCCGGTCCGCTTCCCGCAAGGGTCGCGGCGCTGCTCTTCAGGCCGTGGGTACCGACCCCGAACGCCTCGCGTAGCTCGGCCACCAGGAAGTCATCTTCTGCGACCAGACTGGAGCCCTCCACCGAAGGTCCCAGAACGCAACCACAGCTTCCGCAACGAGTCTGTTCGTCAGCAGAGGCTACGACAGTCTGGGAATGGCATGCTGGACAGATGAACTCGACCACGAGATTCCCTTTTTCGGCGAATGGAACGCTACCTTTCCATAGACCATATTCAGTTCGATCTGACAACCGATTCTAACGGTTCTTACCGATCCAACCCAAGTTGCCGGTCTGCGCCCGCATCAAATACACGCGATTATCGGAGCCGGCTTTGCGGGGGCCGGCTGACCGTTGAGCCGGTCAGACGTCCTGATCGGGATCCAGAGACTCCAGCCGTTCTCGTACCCGTTTCAACACACGGCTCTTGGCCTGGTACACGCTGGCCTTGTTCAGCCCGAGACGGTCGGCCGTGTCGTCCACCGATACTCCGGCCAGGGCGTGCATCTGAAAGGCCTGCAGGGTCTTCTCTTCGAACTCGTCGGCCACGGTCCGCAGAGCCCAGCGCAGCCGGTGGAGCCGCCATTCGCGCTCCCATTGACCGTCGGTGCTGGATTCTTTCTTGGCAGCCATGAAGTCTAGTACGGTGGGGTCCAATCCGGCCCGCTCCGCGGCGTTCTTAGAGGCGCGGCGGGTAAGGGCGTGAACGACTGCGGCTCGAAGGTAGCTGCGGAAGCGGCCTCGGCGCGCATCATACTCAAAGCCCTCCATGGCCTTGAATAGGTACATCTCCACCTCTTGCACGACATCTTCCGCGTCGGCGTGGGTGGCCCCGCGAAGGCGGGCGTACCGGTACAGCAGTTCGCCGTACCGTTCATGAAACTCATCCCAACTGAGTTTATCGGAACGATTGCGAAGTCGCAGAAGCAGTGTAATGCGCGTAGTGTCATCCGGTTGCATCAGTAACTTATTGTCGTTCAGGTCGTGCCAAAAGACAAGCGCGGGACGCCTTTTAGGGTTTCGGAATCCCATGCGGCGCGCCCCCGTCAAGCGGCAACACAATCAGTATGCGGCGAGGCGCAAGGTGCCGGATTCGGTGCGTCGCCGCAAGTTGGTCGCGGGCGGTTCAATCTCGTGTCAAGAAACGGCGCTAGCAGTCTATTTACGAGAGCAACGTGGCCGGACACCGCTGTTGAAGGTGTTGCGGGCGTTTGCACAGTGAGGAGGACGGAGGGGTACAACACGCTCGGCGGCGGATTCGGGCCGGTCGCCGCGCGCTCCACCAAATGCCTTTTGACGGCTGGTTTCAGTGGCGGCGTTACGCCGCGGGAGGTCAAGAATGCGTACACGACGGTTGTTTGGCTGGGCTACTATTGCAGTACTCGGAGTCCTGGCGTTTGCCGCGCCGGCTTCGGCGTACAATATTTGGGCGGGGATCACGTTGGATGTCCATCAGGACATCCCGGACGGATCGCTGCCCGATGGTCGACTGCCCAATGACTTTCACATCGAGGGGCTGATATGTACGGCCAGCGGCGTGGCACCGGTCTTGAGCAATCACTTGGATGGGTTATTTCCGATCTTCAACTACTCGATCACGAAGTTGAATCCGGGTGATCCGGCGGATTGCTGGTATACGTTCGTGGCCGACTGGGAGCTGAATGCCGGGGATCTCGGGATTCCGTACTGTACGGTGGTGCATCTCGGCTTGCTCTTCTCAGTAGAAGACGAGAATACCATGATCGATCTGGTGGGGTGGTGGACGCTTGACGGTGTTCGCGTGGGTGACGTCATCGGCGGTTATCCCAATGAGGGTTATGTGCCGGCCTTGGGGTTCTACGTGGATCCGGTTACCGCGACGCCGGGTCCCAGCGTGAGGATCGGTAACGGGTTTATTCCACCGTTCGATCCGCCGGCGCCGCCGCTACCTCCACCCGGTCCGGTCCCGATCGACGTTGAAGTGACCGAGTTGGACGTGGTTGTGATGAACCGGGCGGATGTCCCGTTGGCGTGGTTCGAGGAGCTGTATGACGGCGGGGCGCAGGATTCGTGGGGATGGGTTCCGGTTCTCGACGGTGCCGGAAACGACATCGACCCGACGAACCCGTTTCCGCTGGCCGCGGACAGCTTTTTTGATGTGTTCTTGGAGGGGACGCCGGGCATGGGTGACGTTACGCCGGCCACCCCGGTTGACTTGCCCGGGCACGAGCTTCTCTTCGTGCGCTCCAAGAGGAACTTCATCAACAATAACGGGGTGACGTATCCTGGCGGCGGAGATACGGACAACGGTCTGTGGCAGTGGCACATTCACGAAGCGCAGGGGATCGAGGCGTGCTGTTTTGTCGATGGGTCGTGCCAGGATTTGACTCCAATCGATTGCGCTGCGCAAGGCGGTTTCCCGCAAGGAGCGGGTTCGGATTGTGCAACAACCGTATGTCCTGTGGAGGATCAGGCGTGCTGCTATGCGGATGGAAGTTGTCGGGATGAAGACCCGAATCAGTGTCTTGCTAATGGCGGGACTCCGCAAGGGGTGGGCACTGTTTGTGCGACGACCGACTGCCCTCTACCGGATCCGGAGGCCTGTTGCCTGCCGGATGGCACTTGCGTTGTGCTCCTGCCGGCCGATTGTCTAGCCCAGAACGGAACGCCGATGGGTGTGCCGAACTGCGACGGGGTCGTCTGTGAAGAGGGCGAGGATTATGCGTTCGAGTTTTCGCTGGATATCGGCTCGGATATCGAGTTGAGTGATCCGCTCTTTGATGGCGACGAGGCGGCCGACCCCGGGGACGTTTACTGGTGGCAGAGTGCCGTGATTGCTCCGCCCGGACGGGATGGGTTCAAAGATGACATTCTGATCTTCGCTCTCGATCCTTGGCCGGATCCGCCGGATGGGGCCGTACCGCCGGCAACCCGCGTTCCTGTCGGAACCGGCAGTCCTGATGACTATCACACTTACTTCGACCTCGACGGCCACGATCAGATCGATGTGTCTCTACGTACCGAATACGAGTTGGTTGGGCTGCCGCTGGCGGCGCCGATCCCGCAATGGGCGTCATCGTGCATTTATAGTCCGGAGTTTCTGGCAGTCTCTTTCGATGACGACCAAGCTCCCGGTTGGCCGGCGAACGATGTTCCGGTTATGGTTCCTTCTCCGGCGGGCGTCAGTAGCTACGGTACGACTGCAGGGCAGGATGAGGTCATCGGCGTGACACTGGGGTCGGTAATCCCGCCCGCGCCCATTGTCAATAGGTACGCCATTGCCGATGAGGTTACAGTCCATCAGAGCATGATTCCGAACCCGGACGCGAGCGAAGCGGACGACGACGACGTTGATTCTCTCGACATCGTACGTAATCAGTTGACTTGTCCTTATTGGTACTTCAGCCCGGACCACGAGGCCGATTACGGTCTCGACCCCGGAGATATTTACGAAGTTTCCGCCGGTGGTGTTCCGTGGCTCGTGATCGATGACGTGAACAACCTGGGGCTGCTGCCTGACACGGACGTGGATGCGTTCGAGTTCGCGTGGCTGACCCATGAGACCCAGGGGCTGGTGTTCGGGGTGTTGTTCAGTGTTGATGAGGATGATCCGTTGACTCCGGTCGACGAGTCCGGCGGGCTCAGTCCGCGAATAATCTACGGATCCTTCCTGACCGGATCGTACTTCGTGTTTGCCGGTCCGCTTGAGGATGACATCGACGCTTTGACTATCTGGTTTGAGACGCTCGAGAAGGAGAAGCCGGAAGCCTGCTGCTATCCCGACGGGAGTTGCGTAGATGAGACCGCGGCATCCTGTACGGCGAACGGTGGTACGCCTCAGGGATCGGGCACGGATTGCTCAACGACAACGTGCCCGCAGCCGACGGAGGCTTGCTGTTACCCCGACGGGAGCTGCGTAGACGAGACCGCGGCTTCCTGTACGGCGAACGGTGGAACGCCTCAGGGTTCGGGGACGGATTGCTCCACAACTACCTGTCCGGAGCCGACGGAGGCTTGCTGTTACCCCGACGGGAGCTGCGTAGATGAGACCGCGGCCTCCTGTACGGGCAACGGCGGGACTCCTCAGGGTTCCGGCACGGATTGCTCTACTACGACATGTCCGGAGCCGACGGAGGCCTGCTGTTATCCCGACGGGAGTTGCGTAGACGAGACCGCGGCCTCCTGTACGGGCAACGGCGGGACTCCTCAGGGTTCGGGGACGGATTGCTCTACTACGACATGTCCGGAGCCGACGGAAGCTTGCTGCTATCCCGACGGAAGTTGCGTCGATGAGACCGCGGCCTCCTGCACGGGTAACGGCGGAACGCCTCAGGGTTCGGGGACGGACTGTACGACAACGACGTGTCCGGAGCCGACGGAGGCCTGCTGTTATCCCGACGGGAGTTGCGTGGACGAAACCGCGGCATCGTGCACGGGTAACGGCGGGACGCCTCAGGGTTCCGGGACGGACTGTGCGACAACGACGTGTCCGGAGCCGACGGAGGCCTGCTGCTATCCCGATGGAAGTTGCGTAGACGAGACCGCGGCGTCCTGCACGGGTAACGGCGGGACGCCTCAGGGTTCCGGGACGGACTGTGCGACAACGACGTGTCCGGAGCCGACGGAGGCCTGCTGCTATCCCGATGGAAGTTGCGTAGACGAGACCGCGGCGTCCTGCACGGGTAACGGCGGTACGCCCCAAGGTTCGGGTACGGATTGCTCGACGACGACCTGTCCGGAGCCGACGGAGGCCTGCTGTTATCCCGACGGGAGCTGCGTGGACGAGACCGCGGCGTCGTGTACGGGTAACGGCGGGACGCCTCAGGGTTCGGGGACGGATTGTGCGACGACGACGTGTCCGGAGCAGCCGGTTTATAAGTGGGAGCAGCCTCCGGACCTGGATACGACCGGAATCGATGTCAGCGCCACGTACTCCTTCATTCTGGCGGACGATTTCGAGTGCACGATGCGCGGTCCGCTTACGGAGATCCAAGTGTGGGGTTCGTGGTATAACGATCTGATGCCGTTCGGGGGGACCCCCGGTGACGGTGACCCCGCAGCGATCAGGTTCACGTTGAGCATCCACGAGGATATTCCCGACCCGGACGGTTCGGGACCGGAGTACAGCATGCCAGCCAGCCCGCCGGTGTGGATGCGGACGTTCAGCGAGGGCGAGTTCATGGTTGAGCTCTTCGCGGGCGGGATTCTGGAGGGATGGATGAACCCGCCGGATCTTTACACATTCCCCGGTGATACGATGTGTTGGAAGTACACGTTCCTGATCCCGCGTGAGGAGGCGTTCTTCCAGGAAGGTACTACGGCCTCTCCCATCGTCTACTGGTTGGATGTCCAGGCGGAGCCTTTGGATGCGACGACGTACTTCGGCTGGAAGACCACTTTGGGTCAGTGGAATGACAACGCTGTGTGGGGAGTGGGCGTAGACTCGCGGCTGACTTGGGAAGAGATGTACTTCCCGCCGGGGCATACGCTGGCCGGTGCCCCGCTCGATCTGGCGTTTGCTTTGATCGGCGAGCCGGAGTTGATTCGCGGTGACTTCGAACCTGACGGAGATGTCGATCAGGACGACTACGATGCGTTTATCGATTGCTTCACCGGTCCCGGCGGCGGGCCGTTGCCTCCGGAGTGTCTCCCCGGTGACTTTGACGATGACGACGACATCGACTGCGATGATTGGGAAATGTTCAAGATGGTGTGGACCGGCCCGCCGGTCGATCCGCCGGCGTTCGATCCGCCGGCCGAGATTCCGGGAGCAACCTGCGATGACGGGCTGGACAATGACTGCGATGGGCTGACCGATTGCGAAGATCCGGATTGTGCCCTGGACATCACCTGTCACGGTGACTTCGAGCCTGACGGAGACGTCGATGAGGACGACTTCGACGAGTTTATTGACTGCTTCACCGGTCCGGGTGGTGGACCGTTGCCGCCGGAGTGTCTCCCGGGTGATTTCGACGACGATGATGACATCGACTGCGACGATTGGGAGATGTTCAAGCTGGTATGGACCGGCCCGCCGGTCGATCCGCCGGCGTTCGATCCGCCGGCCGAAATTCCGGGAACGACCTGCGATGACGGGCTGGACAATGACTGTGATGGCTTGAGCGATTGCGACGACCCCGACTGCTCCACCGATCCGGCGTGTGCTCCTTCCTGCGGTGACGGCACTTGTGATCCTCCGCTGGAGGATCCGTGCAATTGCCCGGCGGATTGCGGTAGCCCGCCCCCGGCGGAGATAGCGAATCTGACCTGCGACGACGGGGTCGACAACGATTGCGACGGCGACGTGGACTGTCTGGATTCGGATTGTGCCTCAGATCCGTCATGTCAATTCGTATGCGGCAACGGTATCTGTGAGCCGCCCATGGAGGATCAGTGCAGTTGCCCGGCCGATTGCGGCACTCCGCCGCCGACGGAGGTTGTGGGCTCCACGTGCGATGACGGAATCGACAACGATTGTGATGGCGATGCCGATTGCGTTGACGCAGATTGTGCCACAGATCCGGCATGTCAATCAAGCTGTGGGAACAGTACCTGCGAGCCGCCCATGGAGGATCAGTGCAACTGCCCGGCCGACTGCGGCACGCCGCCGGCGACGGAAGTAGCCGGATCGACCTGCGCGGACGGAATCGATAACGACTGCGATGGGAACTCGGACTGTGACGACGGGGATTGTGCCACCGACCCGACGTGTACGGCCTACTGCGGGGACGGCACGTGCGATCCCGACGAGGATCAGTGTGATTGTCCGGCCGACTGCGGTACTCCGCCGGCCGCGGAAGTGCCCGGTACCAGTTGTACGGACGGAATCGATAACGATTGCGATGGCGATTCGGATTGTGACGATACCGATTGTGCCACAGATCCGGCATGTCAGACCTTCTGCGGCAACGCCACCTGCGAGTCGCCGATCGAAGACCCGTGCAATTGCCCGGCGGATTGTGGCACGCCGCAATCCGACGAGGTGCCGAACTCCACTTGTACGGACGGGATCGACAATGACTGCGACGGGGATATCGATTGCAGCGATTCCGCCTGCGCGACGGACCCGGCGTGTCAAGCCGACTGCGGTAACTCGACGTGCGAATGGCCGATGGAGAACCCGTGCAACTGCCCCGCCGACTGCGGGACACCTCCGGCGACCGAGCAGGCCGGATCAACCTGCACCGACGGCGAGGACAATGACTGCGACGGCTTCGCGGATTGTGCGGATTCGGATTGTGCTACTGACCCGGCATGTCAGACCGACTGCGGTAACGGAATCTGCGACTGGCCGGTGGAGAACCCGTGCACCTGCGTGCCGGACTGCGGAAACCCGCCGAGTATCGAGAAGCCGTTCCTGACGTGCGGCGACGGGCTCGATAACGACTGCGACGGGGATACCGACTGCGATGACCTGGATTGTTCCGGTGACCCGATCTGCGGGGCGAATCCGACCCCGGATCCGCCGCAGCCGGAACCCGCCACGGGAGGCGGTTTGAAGAACCGGTACATCTCCTTCGTGCCGGGTAACGCCGGTGCTCTCGTGGCGTTCCGGGTGACGCACGTCGGTTCCGCCGCGCAGTGGTGGGTGCAGGCCCACAACACCGGAGAACCGGTAGACATCTTCCGGATGGGGCCGTCTCCGTACTATGCCGACTGGAGTCTGGCTCCTCTGGTTGTGCATGTCGGGGACTGCGGTATCGTTCCGGATGCGCAATACGAGGTTCAGGCGATTGCTATTGGGGCTGACACTTCTGATGAAGGGAACTACTCTGCGGCATTGTCGATCGACACGGTGTATCGCCCGGCTCCCAAGTACTGGGGCGACTGCGTAGGCGTTTTCACCGGAACCTGGTCGGGGCCCAACGGAATCGTGAACATCAGCGACATCCAGGCTGCCCTGCAGAAGTTCTCTGGGCTGCCGACTGCTCCGCCTTTGACTTGGGTGGACATGGATGGTCAGCGGCCCAACGCCGTCTTGAACATGACGGATGTTCAGCAACTGGTGAACGGATTCAAAGGTCTTCCATACCCGTTCAGCGCTCCGCCGAGCTGTCCGTAGTACGCCGGTAGAACGTGCGACGTAGACTAGGGAGGATCGGGCCTAACACGCCCGGTCCTCCCGGCGTTCTGTGGGGAAGAGCTTTCGCCGTCGTTGTTCTACACGTCTTTGCCCCCGGCTACTTCATCAAAGCCCTTCGGGCTGGAGAATCGAGATCAAGAGCACGACGGCTGCAGTTGGCGGATGCGTCGAATGATGTGTAGAACAGCGAGGCTCTACGCCCGTAGCCCGGATTATTCATCCACGCGGAGTATAAGCCGTAAACCAATGTGGCGCCGGGGCATATCCTGGGCGTCGAAGCGAGCTGCGTTGCCATGACGCCACCGACAAGCGGTTGCCGGTAAGCTACGCGAATTCATGCGAACGTCGTGGATAATACAGGCTGTATCGGCCCTGCGGTGTTGCCGGTTGCCCTGCTTATGATCAGGTCGATCCGCGAATTCGTTTCCCCAGCGCAACCAGGAGATAGAGCGCCCCGGCCAGGGTGATGGTTGTGGCTCCGGGCGGGAGTTCCGGACCGTAGCTGAGCATCAAGCCGCCCGTGGTCAAGGCCATACTGATAAGGCTCGCCAGGATCATCACGTGCCAGAGCCGGGCCACGAAATTGCCCGCAATCGCCACCGGGAGCGTGAGCAGGGCGATTACCATTACCAATCCGACGACCGTCACCAATAACACCACAGTCAAGGCCGTCAGACAGAGCAGCAAGAGGTAGTAGAACTCCACCGACACCCCGCGCAGCCGGGCGAACTCCTCGTCGAAGCAGACCGCCAGGAATTTGTTGTAGAAGAGGATGCCGACCCCCACGACGACTACATCGAGTGCGGCGATGAGGATGAGATTCTCCCGGGAGACGAGGAGGATATTCCCAAACAGGTAGCTCATAAGATCCTCGTAGTATCCCGGGGTCTTGGCGATGAACAGGATGCCGACGGCCATGCCGATCGCCCACAGAGCACTGATTACGGTGTCCTCGCGTTGCCGGGCGCGAAGACTGACCGCGCCGATTACCAAGGCCGCACCGAGGGCCGCTACCACCGCTCCGTGTAGTGGATGCAAAGCGGTCCAGCCGTGGACCTCGTGCAAATAACGCGCGGCGCCCATACCGCCCAGGGTGCAGTGGGCGACGCCTCCCGCAATGTACGTGATTCTCCGGGCGACCACGTAGCTGCCGACCACCCCGCATGCGATGCTGGCAATGATCCCGGCCAGCAGGGCGTATTGCAGGAAAGAGTTGTTCACGAGGGCATTAAAGAACTCACTCACCGCACGTCTCCCCACGCGCGTGAGCAGGATGCACCAGTCGGACCGTGCGGCCGTACATGTCGGCCACGCGCTGGCCGGTTAGCTCGCTGGTGGCGTGGGTGTGTACCGTGTTATTGACGCACACGACGGTTTTGAAGAACACCGACACGAACCCGACATCGTGGGATACGATGACGACGGTAAGCCGCTCGTTCAGCTTACGTAACAGTTCGTAGAGATTCTCTTGCACGGCCGGGTCCAGGCTGGCCGTCGGCTCGTCCAGAAGCAGCAGTTCCGGCTCACAAGCCAGGGCTCGCGCGATCAGCACGCGCTGGCGTTGTCCTCCCGACAGCGCGGAAAGTGGCCGGTTGCGTAGACCGAACACTCCGACCTCGTCCAGGGCGGTGTGGGCGACCTCCCGATCCGCCGGGCGGTAGGGGCCGACCGCGGCGCCATGTCCTAGCCGGCCCATGAGGACGACGTCCATGGCGGTGACGGGGAATTGCGGATCAAGCTGAGCGTGCTGCGGCATGTATCCGATTCGCCGGCGGACCGCCTCCGGGCGGCTCCCGAGCACGGTAACGCTCCCCGACCGCGGGTGGATCAAACCGAGCATCAGCCGGATCAGGGTAGTTTTGCCGCCGCCGTTGGGGCCGATCACGCAGACGAAGTCTCGCTCGGCCACTTCCACGTTTACGTCGCGCAATACGGGGGGGCCGTCGTAAGCGAAGGTCACGTCTCGAAGTGCTATGACTGGTTCAGGTTCCATACAAGCCCCAGAGATTCAGGCCGGCTCAACTGCCGTCCGAAGTTTGCTATGGCCGGTCGGTCTCACTGCTGCCGACAACCGCTTCGATCTGCGAGGCTATCTCGAGCAGATTGTCGAGGTAGTTCTCCGCCATGGGGTCCATCGCGACGACAGCTCCGCCGATCGACTCTGCAACGGTGCGAGCACTTCTGTCCGAGAACTGGGGCTGAACGAAGATGAGCTTCACGTTGGCGGCTTTCGCTCGTTCTATCAACGTGCCCAGTTGTTTGGCCGTCGGCTCCTTCCCGCCGGCCTCCACGGCTACCTGTACCAGGCCGTACCGCTTCGCGAAGTAACCGAACGCCGGGTGAAATACGTAGAAGTCCCGGCCGCGCCAGGGTGCCAACAGTTCGGCAATCTGGGCGTCCACCGCGTCCAGTTCCTGCTCGAGTTTCCCGCCGTTCTCTCGGTATTGCGGGGCGTGCGTCGGGTCCAGCCGGCACAACGTGCGGCAGATAGTCTGTACTTGCAGTTTCGCCGCTTGTGGGTCCATCCAAGTGTGCGGATCGAGCTCTCCGGCGGTGTGATCGTGGTCGCAATCGTGGCTGTGCCCATGGTGGTGCGGTTCGGCCATTCTGTGCAGCTCGATATTCGCGCAAGTGTCCACTATTTCCAGATTGGCGATGGTCTTGGCAATCTTGTCGAGCAGTGCGCGTTCGAACGGTAGCCCGATTTTGAAGTATGCCTGCGCCGCGGATAGCTCGACCATCTGCTTCGGAGTAGGCTCGTAGGTGGCCGGAGACTGCCCCGGCGGCAGCATCACCGAGACTTTCACGTAATTGCCCCCCAACCGTTCCACGAAGTACTTCTGCGGAGGAATGCTGACGAAGACCGGCAGCGAGCCGTTCTCAACCGTGGATTCGGCCGGCCGGGTGTCGCGGCGGCACGCCGGCAAGGCGGCCAGGAGCAACATAGCGGCAGCGGCTGGGCGCCATGTTCTGTAAACAGGCGAGATCATGATCTTCCTCCCCGTGGCTTTCGGGAGGCGGTCTTTTTTCGGGAGTGCGGTTTCTTCTTCTGACCGTGCGAACAGACCAGATGCCATTCGTGGCAGATCTTGCACTCCTTCATCTGATGATCTACGGAGAACGACTCCCAGTGCGCCCGCTGCTCCGGCGTCAGGATGCCCGTGCCGAGACAGAGCGGGCAGGTGTTCTCCAGCGCGGCCAGCACGGCCGACCGGATGAACAGAGACCGATTCGGAATACCCTGCAGGGCCTCCACCAGGGACTCGTCAGCTTTGAAAGTGACGACCGTTTGCTTTGTCGCAGCCTTTGTTTGAGACATTTCGCGATCATCCATCGGCAGTTTCGCCGGGCTATCTGCTCAATAAGAGTACGGCGACGCCGGGTTCGTAGTTCTTCGATCTTGGCAAGAAGGGAAGTTGAAGACACGTCGACGTTTGTCGGTACCGGGCTCCGTAGGGTTCGGCTCCCATTCTCAACGGGCTACCGGTGCGCCACCGTCCCCAAGCCCGCACCTGAAGCACCCTAGTATTACTAAACAATACCCCATCCGGAAGCGTTGTCAAATGACCCGGTTGGGTGCGTTCAGCGGCGCTCTTATCGGGGCTCGCCAAGCCTGTGAGGTGTTCCGCTTCCGGGGATGACCGGCCATCTCGGGTTTGCCCTTGGCCTCGAGACCCTTGCCGGGTTGATCGTTCTCCGGCCGGTCGTCGTTCGGTGGCGGGGCGTCGATCAGCAGGAGCCCGCGGTGCTGGGGGCGGAGGAGGCGGAATCCGACATCGAGGGGGCGGGCCTTGATGCCTGCGCTTTGAACGATACCCCCGTCGTCAACCCGGTTATCCGCGATTGAGTAGATCACAATCCCCGTATCGGTCGTGGCCAGGCGTAGCGGGGCTTCGTCGAACGGGTCGGTGGGGACCGCATCCAGGTAGTCGGGCACAAGCTCGTCGAGTGTCTCGGGAAGCCGGCCGGTAGCCAGCCGGAAACGCTCGGCCGCGACGGCGGCTCTGGCGCAGTCCAGGTGCGCTATTCCGCGAAGGTGCAGGTTGATGGTGGTGGACATCGTCGGCATAAGACTGGTTACCAGGAAGTGTGTCGCTGACAACAGGGGAGTTTCCCGGTTGATCCGTGCTGCGGCCTCGATCATCTCACTCGGCTTGTCCGCGGCCTCCACCAGCCAGGTCAGCATTTCGGTGCCGCAAACTTGACTGCGGCGCGCGAGTATCTCGGGAGCTAATGGTATGCCGAATCCGCGGCCGCTCATGTCGGCGACATCTGCCATCGATAGCGTCCCTGTTGCCACTTTTTCGGTTATCTCGATGAACCAAGCCCGTTCACCGAGGAGAGCCCACTTCATCGTGCCTGCCGCACGGCGCGAATCGACGGTGTCCGCAAGTTCGGCCAGCGTCTGTTCTTCAAGTTCACCAACCCGCAGGACGTTCTCGATCCCTCTGACCGACATAGCTTCCACAGCGATTTGGACTAGCCGTCCGATCACCGACGGATATTCGTCCAGCGTGGCCGCGAGGTGGAACTGCAGATGCAGAATCTCGGCCGCTTGCTCCAGGTTGCCGTCAGTCAGTCTCAGGGCGCAATCGACGTATTCCAACTTGGCGGCCGGTCGGAATCCTGCAAGAGAACCAAACAGGAGCTCATCGGGTTTCACGATTTCTTCGGTGGGTATCGGGAAACGGCCTGTCGGCATGTCGCGGAGTACGGCGAGCTTGGTCAACAGCTTTCGATGCTGATTGACGAACGCGCGCGTGGGTTCGATCTGGTGGCGGGCGATGCCGCTGAAGAAATCCGGCCCGTTGCCCTTGATGGGCCACACCGACTCGTCGGCGGCCCACCAGTCTTGACCGGCTCCGTTCAGCAGGTCGTTAAGACCTTCAATGACTAGCGCACTATTGCGCTCGTCCGGGATCTTGGTGCGTTGGGCCTCGATTTCGTCGAAGGTGAGCGGTCCGTCGTTGCGAAGCGCGGCGGCATATCGTTCCCATCTTGCTCGCGACATGCTCGTGAGGGCGATAAGGGTGATAAGCGCCACCGCGGTAATGGCCCCTACGACCATCAACGTCTTGACCATCGGAGAGAAGCGGGGGCGGGTGCTGCCATTGGTTTGGGTCATCTACGGTATTCCCTGGGTTCTTCTACCCGGCGCCCGGCCGAGCCGTGCCTATTACATTGCAGAACGGTGGCCGCACCTTGCATAAGTAAGACGCGTCGGAGTTTGCTACGTTATCCCCCGGTACTGGGCGAAACAGGGCGGATGCGGCCCGAAGAGGGGAAGGGTATGTCCCTGTTTTAAGCTGACGCGGGGTCTTCCGGAGGTTCCGGTATCGGTTCGAGCTTGAGCCGCCAAGTCAGGACGGTGGCCAGGGCTGCGGTGATTGCCAATTGGATGCCGAGGCGGGTCCAGTTGATACTCATCGGCTTGGCGGTGGCAGAGGGGCCTGGTTTTGGGGGGAACCCCACTAACGCATAGCCGGTCGAGACGGTTTCGGTTACATAGCGGGATTCGTACTGCCCGGGTTCTGCGGCTGCGTTAACCCACTGTCCTACCTCGCCGAGCCACGGGGGGAAGAGGATCATGGCGATGGCCGTGATGGCGGCCACCCATAACACGGGGCGTTGTCGCCGGTTGCCCCTGCGGATCGAGCCGGTCAGGACGGCGAACACGAAGACGGCGCCCACCAGCAACCAGATGGGATTCACCATGCCCTCCGGGGTTGCGCCGTGCACTTGTTTATCCTCCTTACCGGTTTCGACGGACCCTCCGGGACGGATCGGCAGTTGTTTCGTTAATATCTAACCTGCGGGCGTAGTACAAGGGTCGGGCGGCAGGGTCCGCGTCAGCCAGGGGCTGTACTCTCCGGCGCCGTTGAGCAGGTCGATCAGGGCGAGGATGTCGCCGGCGGTGGTCGTGCTGCTCCGGTTGATATCCGTGGAATGGAGTGGCAAAGCTTCGCCCGCTCCGTTGTTGAGCGACTGGACCAGCGCGGTGATGTCCGTTGCCTCGCTGATACGGTCGCCGCTTACGTCGCCCGGAAGACAGCCCAGGCAAACGCGGCTGCTGCTATCCAGGTGCGCTATGACCGTCCACGCTTCCGGCTCGATCGGTTTGCTCAGGTGCAGGCGGATCGAGTCCGGTGCCAGAGTTTCGACGCTCGAGATTCCAGGCGGGTTGCCGTCTCCTCCGTCTTGGGTCACGCAGAAGTCAGCCGCGGTTAGATTGGATACGTCGCCGTCGAACGTCAAGTCGATCGAGCTGAAGCCCCACAAGTCGGCGGCTCGATCGAAGGCGAGCGGTTGACGGGCGTCGATGGCGCCGGTGGGAGGATCGCTGTCGATTATTGAACCGGCCGGGGTCTCACACTCGTCGGGCACTCCGTTGCGGTTATTGTCCGCGCTGGTGCCGACGGCGGAATAGGCCAAGGCCACAGAGATGAAAGACCCGGTTCGACAGCGGAAGGCGTTTACGGTTTCGCTGGCGATCAGCTCGACCGTGACGGATCCGTCGTCGATTGCCGCATTGTATACGCTATAGGGTACGATCAGCGTTGCGACATCCGCTCCGGTCGGGCAAGCGTTAGCACCATCTCCGAACAGTGTGCCGACAGGTGTACCACTCAGGCGGACGGCAATCTCCTCTCCAGTACCGTTCAGGTCGGCGCGAACCTGGAGCGTCATGATGACGTCACTTACTGCCGCGGGGGCCGCGAGGATTGTGAAACTCTGCGGGAAGCCGGTACCGATTGGAGACAACAACGGCGACGAGGTTTCGAACGGGACGGCGATGTCACACTCGTCCGGCAGATCGTTGTTGTTGCAGTCGGCGCTGCCTCCGGGCGCGGGGGTGTCGGCGATGTCGCACGCGTCCGGAACCCCGTTGTCGTTGCAGTCCGTGGCGATCCCCGCGGCGATTTCATGGGAGTCGGGAACTCCGTTGTTGTCGCAGTCGGCGAACGCGTTCGCCTCATCCGCCCCGATGTCGGCCACCCCGAAGAGCACTCGAGGATCACTGTCGATGTCCGCTTCGCCAGTGTCCGGTACGTACGCCGGATCACCGGAGTTGATGCAGATCGATGTCGGGCTCAAGTGGTGATCGTTGTCCTCCCACGCTAGGTTGTCGTCGTCGGGCCCGTCGGCGTCGAGGAACCGCGGGTTTGCGTCTATATTGCCCGCTCCCCACACGATAGCGCTGCCCGCGTCGGCGTATACTGCCGCCTGACCGCCTTCGATATCGCAGTATTGCAGGGTAAGAACTGCTTCTTCGGATACCGCAACTCTCGGCGAGGCGGCCGAGCCGTTACCCCAGATAATGGAATCGTGGACAATCGGTGCGCCACCGACGAAGCGCAGGGCGTTGCCGTTGCCGCTAATCGTGCTGTGTGCGAGTATCGGGCTGCTGCCCTCCCGAGCGTAGGTGCCGTATCCTCGATTGTCGACGATTAAGCAGCTCTCGACGATCGGGTGTCCTTCCCAGCAGTAGACGCCCTGACTGTAGTTGCCTGCTATAGCGCACCGGCGGAACAACGGGCGGCTGCCGTAGAGGGTGTAGACGCCCGATCCGATATTGCCGACGATCCGGCATCCTTCGATAAGCGGGCTGCTTCCATGGGAACTTAGTACGCCTACGCTACAGTTGGTGATGGTCAGTCCTTCCACTCGCGTCTTAGCGCTCTCGCCGTTGAGGAAGCGGAAACCCTGCTCGACGCCGTCGCCGTCAACCACACAGGTGGCCGGCGGGCCCGCGCAACGCAGGGTCACCACCTTGCCGTTGAACTCCACCCAGGTGTTGCCCTCTCCGCGATAGAGGCCCTCGGCCAGGAGGATCACGTCTCCGGGCTGGGCGAGATCGATGGCGTGTTGGATGTGCCGGTATTCGCCGGGTACGTGAAGCACGCGCTGGCATTCGTCGGGTATACCGTTTGGTTCGGCGTCTGCACTGGCGCCGGTGGTGATGTCCCAGGCGTCCGGCATCCCGTTGGCGTTACAGTCGGGTTCGCATTCGTCCGGGACCCCATTGTCATCGGCATCGGCACTCAAGCCGAGGTCGATATCACAGTCGTCGGCGAAGTCATTGCTGTTGCAGTCGGGCTCGCACTCGTCCGGAGTGCCATTCTGGTTGCAGTCCTTGCTGACGCCGAGCACATCACACTCATCCGGCGAGTCGTTATCATTGCAGTCGGCACTTGTTTCATTCGTGACATCGCAGTCATCGGGTGTTCCGTTGCTATTGCAGTCCGGTTCGCACTCGTCCGGGGTACCGTTGTTGTTGCAGTCGGCGCTGGAGAGATCGAGCACGTCGCAACTATCGCCCCGGCCGTTGGCGTTGCAGTCGGGTTCGCACTCGTCCGGCAGCCCCTCGCCGCCGCAGTCCGAGCTGGTTCCGCCGGCGATGTCGAGGTCGTCCGGCACCCCGTTGCCGTTGCAGTCCGTGTCGACGAAGAGCGTTAGCGGTTCCAGGCCGAGCGGTTGGAGTTCCGTGCTCGTTTTGTCGCTCAGATAGGTATACAGTGGATGAGTTATGAATCCGACCTCGAACCGACCGGTGGCGTCAGCAGAAACGTCGAGTATCAGTGTTCCGCAGTAGCCGGGCATTCCCTGGTCGGGTACTGAATCCACCAGGCCCAACGCGCCATAGCGATAGTTGGGCTGAGTCGAGTCAACGGCCGAGATGATGTCAATCCCGGCGAATGTGAAATCTGCGCGGGCATGATCTATGAAAGCTCCCGCGGACGGAGCGGGATCGATCAGCGGACTTAGTCGTCCTGAGCGTCCACTAACGTAACCGGACGCATCGATGGTCGCCTGATACAACTGGAGATTCTGCGGGAACCAATTCACCACGAATATCTCGCAGGTCACTCGGTCGCCGGGGGCGATGGTAGCGGACCCGGCAGGGCCGCCCGCGATCGGGAGCCCGTTGATCTCGCCGGCGCGTAGCGCGAAGTACACTCCGCAGTTCGGCACCGGAGTCCCGACACAGGTATCCCCCACACAGGTGTCGTTCACGGTGCAGCGATCGCCGTCGTCGCACGGTCCCGTGGTGACAGTGTAACGACACGAGCCCGCAACACACTCCTCTATCGTGCAGGCGTTGAGGTCGTCGCAATCCGAATCACCCAGGCAATCCGCGCAGTCATTCGTGTCCTCGCGGCAGTATTGTCCCGGGCAGGGGTCGGCTCCGGTTTGGCACCAGCCGTTTGCGCAGAACTCGGCTCCGTTGCAGAATAGTCCGTCATCGCAATCGGCATCCGCGTCACAAAGCTCGCACTCGTCCAGGACTTGATTGGCGTTCAGATCCTCGGATTCCCCGTATGCCAGATCACATTCGTCGGCGACCCCGTTATCGTTGCAGTCATCGCTCGTGCCGCCGGCGATATCGCAGTCATCCGCTATCCCGTTTTCGTTGCAGTCCGCCTCACACTCGTCGGGTAAGGCATTCCCGTTGCAGTCCGCACTGCGGTGTTCTCCGATGTCCTGGTCGTCCGGCTTGCCGTTACCGTTGCAGTCCGGGGAGAACTCGAAGGCCCCGAGGTCCAATCTGCCTATCAGTCTCTCGTTACCATCGAGATCGACCTCTCGGAAACCCGCCGGCCCGAAGTGAGGGTCACCGGCGTCGATGGCCGGGGATCGCGGCAGAAGATGGTAGTCGGAATGAGCCGGATCGCGGAACAGCGGGTCGACCGCCAGGTTCTCGCCGCTCCACGCGGTAAGGCCGCCTCCGACAAACCCGTCCGTGCCGCCCTGAACGTCGCTGTAGGCAAAATCGAGTTCACTTCGGGTGTCGGCGTATACCTGGCCGACGTAGTTCAGCGATCCTCCCTGCCATACGATGGTGTTGCGGAGATTCGCGTCGGCCGACGTAGCGTAGAGGGCATGTCCGGAGCCGCCCGTAGCTCGGTTTCCGGCAATCGTGCACCTTTGTGCGTTTAAATTGCTCCGATACCAATAGACCGCCCCGCCGTTGCGGGCCGTGTTGTCCGAGATGAGGCAGTTGGTCAGTATGACGTCGCTGCCGTTCATCGCGCCCACCCCGCCGCCGCCATATCCGGCCGTGTTGCCCGAGATGCTGCAATACTGCAGGATCGGGCGGCTCTCCAGGGCGTAGATTGCTCCTCCGGTACTTCCGCCGGCGGTGTTGTTGCGGAGCAGGCAGTGCGTGATCGTCGGCTGTCCCGATCGGCAATACAGGCCACCGCCGGAGTTCTCAGCCGTGCAATCGACGATCCGGCAGTTGAAGATCGTGGGGCTGCTGTTAGTGCAGTAGACTCCCGCCCCGAGATCCGCGCGGCAGTTGCGGATGGTTACGCCCTCCAGCCGCGACGAACGGCTTTCACCGGTGTGGAAGATGAACCCGCGACTGACGTGCTCGCCGTCGATGATGCTCTCACCCGGGTGAGACTCACCGCGTACGGTAATCGCCCGACCGTGGAAGTCGAGATCTCGATTGCCGCTTCGCCGGTAGATTCCGTCAGCGATGATGATCAGATCTCCCGAGCGGCTGACGTCGATTGCTTCCTGGATGGCGTCGTACGGATGTTCGAGGGTGCCGTCTTCGAGAGGGTCGCTCAGCGCCGGGTCGCCCGGACCGGCATCGCCGGGGCCGTCGTCATCTACGTAGAACACTCTTCCGGGCTCGCACTCATCGGGGATGCGGTTACCGTTGCGGTCCTGGCTGTAGCCCCAGGCGATATCACATTCGTCCGCTACTCCGTTGTGGTTGCAGTCCGGTTCGCACTCGTCCGGGATCCCATTGCCATTGCAGTCCTCGCTGGTGCCGCCCGCCAGGTCCGCGCTGTCGTCAATCCCGTTGTTGTTGCAGTCCGTATCGATGTACTCGTCGGCGCCGATGTCAACGCGGCCTAAGAACACCCGCGGTTCTCCGTCGAGGTCGGTGGCGGTGGCGGAGAAGAAGGCCGGGTCGCCGGCGTCGATGCAGGGGGAGTTGTCGGTCAGGTGGTAATCGCCGCCGGCGATGAAGGCGGGGTCGGCGTCGAGGTTGCCCGTGCCCACCCAGCCGCCTTCCACGTCACTGTACGAAACGGTCGGCTCTCCGAAGATCTGGTCCGGGCCGGTCTCGCCGAGGTTGCCCCATAGAATACTGCTGGTCACCGTCGGGATCGCGTCGTTGCAGTGCAACGCCCCGCCGCGGTAGCCGTCGGCGAGGTTGTCCACGATAGTGCAGTTGCGAATCAACGCGTTGCTCAGATAGCACGCGATTCCGCCGCCGAGGAACGATTGGTTCCCCGAAATCACGCTGTCGGTGATGGCGGCCGGGCTGTTCTCGAAACAGTAGACCCCGCCGCCCGAGTTGGTCGTCTCGTTCCCGGTAATCGTACACCGGTCGATCGCCGGGCTGCTCCGCTCACAATAAATCCCACCGCCGCCGTATTCCACGAGAATCGTCGGCGCGATCGAGTTATCCTGCAACACGCAACGCCTTATCGTCGGATTGCTGTCCACGCAGTAGATCGCCCCGCCGCGATACGAGCCGAAGGTGCTGCCCACTGCGGCCGTGCCGTTGCGGATCGTCAAACCGTCCAGGACCGCCGATCTGGTTTCATTGCTGTGGAAGAAGAAACCCCGACCTGCGCCCTGCGGGTCGATGACCGTACCGGCCACGACTGCCGCGTTCGCCGGGTCGGTGCTCTGTAGGGTGATCAGCCGACCGCCGAAGTCCAGGTCCCGGTTATGGCGGCCTTGATAGACGCCCTCGGCGACGATTACGCGATTACCCGAGATGGCCGCGTTGATCGCCGGTTGGATGGCGCAGAACGGGTCCTCGATTGTACCGGTCCCCGGACCTGAGCAGTTCGCATCAACATACAGTATGCGCTCGCGGTCCTCACAAACGTCGGGAACGCTGTTGTGGTTGAAGTCCTCGGTAAGACCCTCCGCAGTCTCGCAGGCATCCCACTCTCCGTTGTCGTTGCAGTCGGCGGATGTGTCCTGACAGATGTCGGGCACTCCGTCAGCGTTACAGTCTGCGACGGTCCCGGATTCAATATCGCAGCTATCCGCAATGCTGTTCGAGTTGCAGTCCGGTTCGCAGTCGTCCGGGACGCCGTTGTAGTTGCAGTCGGCCACCAGAAGGTCGATTACGTCGCAGTCGTCGGGAATCCCGTTACCGTTGCAGTCCGGTTCGCAGGCATCAACTAGGTCATTACCGTTGCAGTCGCCGGCCAAACCAGACTCGATGTCGCAGCTATCGGGGATGCCGTTGCCGTCGCAGTCTATCTCGCAAACGTCCAGCAGGCCGTTCCCGGAGCAATCCAGGTCCGGGTTCGCGGTGATCTCGGCGTCGTCCGCCTGGCCGTTGCCATCGCAGTCCGTGGGAATCTGCGGCGACACGCATAACGAGAACGACTGCGGACCGGCCGGTACGCCATAGCCGAAGACCTCGACCAGCCACAGGCCTTCCGCCGGATCGTCCACGAGAACTTGCTCGATGTTGTTGAGATGGTCGGCTCGAACGCGCGTAGCCGGGGCGGCCGGGTCCGCCGGATCGAGTGTCCAGGGATAGTGGCGATTGCCCTGCGGATCAAAGACCCGAAGATCGAGATCGTTGACCAGAGCCCGGGTTACGTTCGGCGCTGCGGGGTAGTCGTCCCAGGCCAGGGTTATCTTCAGCTCGCCGTCGCCCGGGTCGACCTGCACCAGCAGGGGATATCGTTCACCCTGATCCAGTTGCCCTTCGCGGAACTGCTCCGTGCGCAGGAAGTCAATGCTGTCGCGGATGCGTACCGAGCCGTATCCGTTTTGATAGTCCGGGCCGCGATTGCCCAGGTCGGCGGCGTTGTGGGTCAGGATCGCCTTGATCGTGGCGTTGCGGGGGTCGGCCGCAGCGGGCAGTAGGGTTCGGTAATCCTCCAGTAACAGTGCGATCAGGCCGGTCACCGTCGGGGCGGACATGGACGTACCGCAAGCGCTCATGTACCCGCCGCCGATTACACAGGAAGTTACGCCGAAGTCGTCTCCGATCTCGCAACCGGGGGCCGTTACGTCCGGCTTGATTCGCCCGTCGTCGGTCGGTCCCCAACTGGAGAAGATGGTGGTGAAGTCGTCGTTGGCGTTGACGGCCCCGACGGTGATGTGGTTTTTGGCGCAGGACGGCGGGGCGGTGGAATGATAGCCCTCCGGGGTGTGGACGCCTTCCGTTCGGCAGCGACTGCAGTTTCGTTCATTGCCGTTGGACCAGACCACGGTAAGTGGATTTCCCAACGTGCCGGTTACGATTGCGTCGATAAGCTGGGCGGTGATCCCGTAATCGCCGGTGATTGCGCAGTCGAACCCGTTCGTGCAGGTGTTGGTTCCGATCGAGTTGTTGGCCACGTCGACGCCGAAGTTCGCGATGGCGTCGCTATAGTCGTTCTCCAGGTCGCCCGGGTCGGCGTAGAGTGGCGGGTTTTCTTCGTGGTATTGCGTTTCGAAGCCGTAGCTTTCGATGATTACCCCCGGAGCCATGCCGCGATACACGCCGTTACTGGCTAAGCCGCTGCCGCCGATGGTCCCGGCCACATGTGTTGGGTGGGAGTCTTCATCGCTTCCGTCCCGAGCGGTCAATCGGCCACCGAAGTCGGGATGAGATCCGTCCGCGACGCCGCCGTCGTAGAGCAGTACGGTAACTCCCGTGCCGTCCAGTTCGTAGTCCGGGTGCGTCTGGACCGTTTCAGCTTGGGTGAGCCATCGGTTACTGTCGTTGGCCTCGCCGAAAGCGGGCAGCGGCGGCTCGATCCACTGCACCGCGTCCTCGTCGGCCAGTGGGGTTATTCGATCCGCGGGCAGTTCGATCACGAGCCCGTTGACGGCGCGTAAGTATGACCGAACCGTGGCACCATGCCGCTTGGCGATGTTCTCGCCGTCGGGGATAAGCGGGATGTCCTGGTGGAACAGCAGGTAGGCCGCGACGGTAGGGGGAGTATCTTCGCGGTCGGACTCAGCGGTTGTTACTATCGCTCGCCGCGGGAGTTCTTTTCCGGTGAAACCCGGGTGGAGCTTCCAGGCTCGTTGAACGGCCTGCGCGTGCCGTAGCGGCACCGCCCGGGTCAGTGCCGCGAGGTCCACCCTGCCGGGCTCGACTACGGCGAAGAAGCTGTTGTCACCAAGCGGACTCAGCAGTTGCAGCCCCGCCAGGGAAACCGCGGCCCGATCCGCGGCAGTGAGCCCCCGATCGAACTGCACGACGACATGCCGCCGGCTTTCTTCGGAATCCGGCCCGACCAACAACTCCGCCGCCGCTTCCGCGCTCTTCTCCTCACCCGAAGCGCCGAATTCGAGATCAACGGCGCGGCCAACCCTCTCCCCCGACCCGCGCCAACAAACCTGCCCACCCCACGCCGGTAAAGCGGCGAAACCTGTGACCAGTCCTGCCAGGAGGAGCGCGATCGTGTGTGGCTTGGCGGAGGCCGACTGCGCTATCCGGTATTGTCGATGGAATGGCTTTCTGCTCATTACGATTGTCACTCCGTTGGTCCGGTCAGACCGTATTGAAACACGGCGTAGTCCTCAAGGTCTACATCGTCGTCGCAATCTGAATCGAAGGTTCCGCAGCAGGAACCGAGCCGGGCGGGACCCGCTTCGCTGAAACAGGTCTGGAAATACGCCAGGTCGATAAGGTCGATGGTGTTATCGAGAATGCGGCAGGCATTGGCCGCGCCATCAGTGCGCCGACATTGCGGCTCGGCGGGCGTAGTGACGCGCAGAGCCCAACCAACCAGTGCGCCGTCGTCGGTCGGCTCATGATCGACCACCCGCAGAGTCCACGTGCCCGCTTGATCCAGGCCGTGAAACCGGCTGAGAGGATCCGGTGAGGGGGCAAACGCTCCGGTCACGGTCGGTCCGCCACTGTCGGAGGTTTCGATGTCCGCTACGGCTCCGTCATCCAGCACGACATCAAAGCCGTCGTTATCATATCCATGGCCGGAGCCAGTCCGCCCCGGTCGGTCGATAAGTGTCGCGGAAATGTCACGGTGGGACAGCTCGACGGTCAGATCACCGTTCCAGGTATGTTCGAGGTGCAGTTCCAAACCCAAGTCAACAATCGTCCCGCGATCGGCGATCGCTTGTTGGCGGAGCAGTCCGGTTGAATCTCCGTCCGGGATGGCTGCGGGGAGCCCGGAAGTTGCTTCGTAGCGCGTCAGCGCGGTGTCGGAACCCACGCCGGAAAACGTCACGGTCAGATCATACGTGTTGCGTGTGTCGTCGGCCAGAAACACCCGTAATAACACATTCCGGGCTTCATCCGTCGCGGCCACTGAGATCGTCTCGCCGTTATCCGAGCCGGTGGAAGAAGCTACCGGTGCCGCTGGGCACTCCTCGTACAACTCGGCGTCGATGTCTCCGTGCGCGTTGATGAAGGTCAGACTGATCTGCGCGGCGGCGCATGCCGGAACGGTTATGATGTACCAGTCTTCATCGAGGATCTTCACTACCTGCCCCGGCAGTTTGCCGTCGGAGATGCTTGTCGCCGCGGCGCAGGTGTCGTTGTCCTCCGATTCGTCGTCTTCTCCTTCGATCAGGGCGGATCCGATATTGTCCAGAACCGCTGAGAACTTGGTGAAGTCGTCCCAAGTCTCTCGGCCGCAGGCGCTGTCTCCGCCGGAGAAGTGTCCGAAGATCTGCCCGGTGGAATCCTGCCAGATCCCGGCACCGGTGGAGCCGGGCTCGGTAGGTCCGTCCAGCCAGTTGATTCGCCAGAAGTTTCCCAGATCGGCATCCCGCACCCCGAAGCTGATCCGTTTGAAGCTGCCGAGGGGATGGTGGATTGCGGCGGCCGGTTCGCTCCAGGGGATCGGCTCACTTGTCCAGCCGCCAAAGTATGTGCCGGTGGGCAGGGTGCCGTGGATCAGCAGCAAGGCAAAATCCGCCGATTCCGAGCTGCTTATCAGGTCCGCAGAGGAAGAAGTATGCAGGACTGCCGGCGGTGGCACGGTTCCGTCACAGACTTGCGATTGGTATTGCCAAAGCGCCACCGTGGTCTCGGCGGTTTCTTGAGAGCTGCAGCAGCTTCCGGCGGTCAGCAGATACGGAGTGAAATCGCCGGTGATCGTGTCAATCAATTGCCCGGTACAGAAATAGCTTTCGTCACCGTCTATGAACGTCAAGCGCGCGACCGCGTTTCTGATTCCGGCCCAAGCCGGATAGCAGGTAGAATCGTTGTGGCATTCGTCCGCGCGATCTTTGGTGGTGAAGAGATCCCGATAGATGTGCGCCAACCGGTCTACTGAAAAAGCCGGTTCATCATCTGCTGAGGAGGTCGGGGCGACGTATGCGATGCGAACACGCTCGCCGGGCAAGGCCGTGCTCCAGAAACGCCCGGTACCAGTGGGTCCGCGCCCGGTGAACGGACCGTCAAAGATGTCGGGCCGGTCGATCGACCAGATCCAGATTCGAGATCCCGCAGGCAGGTTCATGGCACTGAAACGCAACCGCAGAGCTTCGGCGCCCTGCGACGTGATGTCCGTCGTCCAAACTCGGGTAGCGGCGTCGACCATCCATCGGACCCCGTCTCCGGCCGTTATGCGGACGTCGCGGACTACCCCATTACGCAGTCGTTTGCCGTTCTCGAGGTCCCTTGCATCTTCGCTTTCGAGAACCTGTCGGGCGAGCGGAGGGAGCTTTACGCCGGGGGGCGGCGTTACGCTCAACGGGCCGAATCGCCTGGCCGGGGATATGCTCGACTTGGTCCGGGCCTTCATGTGGGGGTACGGACGCCCTGGCGCAGAACGCTGCGGGGCAGGTTCCGCCGAGAATGCACACATCGAGCCGGCAACCAGCCACGACAATACCACGATGGCCCGTCCGCATCGCATCGGATTCCCTCTCCACAGTGCCTGGCGATACTGGCGAGATTCCGGCCCGCTCCCCCGTTACGCAGAGAACCCTATTATAACGACAAACCGCCCAACTGTCAGCGTTTTTACGTCCGTTCACGGCACGTAGGGCTGAAGGTTTTTGCGGAGTGGTCGGCTTTGTCGGCCGGTCCGCAGGTGATTGCCCCGAGATTTGCGCCGGAACCGGGTGGCGGATAGTCGAACGCTCAATATGCTCACCTGCATTCGCGAGCATGCGAACCGGGGGAAGTAGCCTCGGAGCCTTGGAGTCCAACGGGAGATTGTCGATGGGATTGCGAGTTCTGATCGTCGGCGGGGTGGCCGCCGGAGCCAGCGCCGCCACCAGAGCCCGGCGGCTCGATTACGACGCGGAGATTATCATCTTCGAACGGAGCGGGCATGTGTCGTTCGCAAACTGCGGACTGCCGTATTACGTGGGCGATGTTATTCAAGAGCGTGAGGCCCTGCTGTTGCAGAGTCCCGAGCGGTTCCGAGATCGCTTTGCGGTCGACGTGCGGCTGCGGCATGAGGTGGAGTCGATTGATCGGGTCGGGCGGCGCATACTCGTCAGGAACCTCGACACCGGGGAGACCGTATGGGAGCCGTATGATAGGCTCATTCTCACCCCCGGAGCCTCGCCGATCATTCCGCCGTTTGACGGGGTCGATTGCCAAAACGTCTTTTTTCTTCGCACAATGGAGGACACCGACGCATTCCGGGCGTGCGTGGACGCCGGGACCGTGCGGCGGGCGGTCGTTGTGGGGGCCGGTTTCATTGGGCTCGAAACAGCCGAAGCCTTGACACGGCGGGGTGTGCAGGTTTCGGTGGTCGAGCTGCTTGACCAGGTTTTAGCCCCGCTGGATGAAGACATGGCCCGCCGGGTGGCGGAACACCTTCGCGAGAACGGGGTATCGTTGTATCTGGGTAGCGCGGTAAGCAACTTCAAAGCAGAGCAGGGCATAGTGACCGAGGTGATTATGGAAGACGGGCGGACATTACCGGCCGACGCCGTTCTTCTTTCGATCGGGGTGCGCCCCAATACCCGATTGGCCCGCGAGGCCGGTTTGACCGTCGGATCGAGCGGGGGAATTCAAGTTGATCAGCACCTGCGAACAACGGATCCGAACATCTTCGCGGCCGGGGATGCTGCGGAGGTCGTGCACGCGGTAACGGGCCGCCGCGTGACGGTGCCGCTGGCCGGGCCGGCCAACAAGCACGGGCGATTGGCTGGAGAGATTGCGGTAGCGGGTAAGGGGGCAAGTGCCGCTAAGGTGGCAGCCACGGCCATAGTGCAGGTGTTCGATCTTACCGTTGCAGTTACCGGGCTCAGCCGGAAAGAAGCCGAGCGCGCCGGAATCGCCGCGCAGCACGCTTTGGTCAGTCGCAGGCACCACGTCGGATACTATCCGGGGGCCGAGGAGATGCTGCTCAAGCTGGTTTACGAACCCGGGACTCGGCGCGTTCTGGGGGCGCAGGCCATCGGCGGTGCCGGGGTCGATCGGCGCATTGATGTCATTGCTACTGCGATCCACTTCGGTGGGACGTTGGACGATCTGAGTAATCTCGACCTGGCCTATGCCCCGCAATTCGGAGCAGCGAAGGACCCCGTGCATATCGCGGCGTTTGTTGCCGACAACCAGGAGCGAGGGCTGTTTCGCCAGGTGGAGCCGGCTGCCGTCGGCGATCTGATTGACCAGGGGTACCAACTGGTCGACGTGCGGCATGCCGAGGAGTTCGCCGAAGAGTCGATCCCCGGGGCCGTCAATATTGATGTGGACGAGCTGCGCGCCCGGGTGGGCGAGCTGGATCCCGACCGGCCGGTTTTGGTGCTATGTGAGGTGGGGCAGCGCGGTTACTACGCCGCGCGAATCCTGCAGGGTCTGGGACGCCGAGATGTCGTCAACCTGTCCGGCGGCTACGTTTGGTACGCCGTGCAGTGCCCGGATGAAGACACCCAACGGTCCGGGTGATTGCGAAGGACGCGGCAGTGCCCCGAGACGGGGGGGCGTTTTTCGCTAAGGGCGGGGAATGTGTGGGTGCTTTGTCTTTCGCCAACGGCGAGCGAGTGCGCGGATGCCCCGTCCGTCGCCAAGGGCGAAGGGTGGGGAATGGGCTGCCCTGTAGGGCAGGTCGAGGTACGAGACCTGCCGCAATAACGCGCGTTACGCGAAACTCGCGTCGCGATTCGCGTCCCCCACCTCTGAAGAGGCGGGCCACCCGGCTCGGATCGGGGTACGTGTCGCACCACCACGGGTCAACAAGTTGACCCATGCCACCCGTGTGGCATCCTTTGTAGGGCAGGTCGAGGCACGAGACCTGCCGCAATAACGCCCGTCGCGCGAAACTCGCGTGACCATCAGAGTCCCCCACCTCTAAAGAGGCGGGCCACCCGGCGTAGGGCAGGTCGAGGTACGAGACCTGCCGCAATAGCTAGCGAATGCGCTTTGCCTTCGTGATCTGGACGCCACCCTGCGCGTACAGGGCCATGTCGTCGAGATTCAGACGTCCGTCGTTGTTGATATCACCAGCGGCCAGCTCACCGCGACCGTCGCGGATGAGTTCCTTCACGCTGATATCGAGCACCGGCTCGAAAGCGTCCGCGGTCGCGTAACCGCAGCAGCCGAGCTTGCTCTGGGCCATGAAGTTGTTCTCAATGATCCCGAAGTCGATCGCGTCCACCACGCCGTCACCGTTGAGGTCGGCATTCGCGAACGAACCCCGCGCACAGTCCGCGCCGCACGCGGTGTCACCGGTGCCGTAATCAGCCCCGAGCTGCCACATGTAGACACCGAAATCAAGCGCGTCCACGTGGTTCGGGCCGTTGTCGCCAACCTGATAGAAGTCCAGGCTGCCCGGGACCAACCAGTTGCCGCCGGTCAGCGGATCGCCCTTGAAGACGACCTTCCAATTGCCGGTGACCTCATCGCACTCGATATCGCTGAACGAACGTAGCGTATGGAGCGGATCGCGCGCCTCCACGCATTCGAAGTTGCCCTTGTCTATGTCCAAAGTGGCCGTGCCGTGGTTCGGGAAGTTGTACGGCGGACCGAACGTAACTTCCGCGCAAACCGTCTGCGGAGCGGCGCAGTTGTAGATCAGGTCGAACATGATGCAACGCGTTAGATTCGGAACGACGGCTGGCGAAAGGTCGACCTCGACGTCCAGAGTCTGCTTGTCCGAAACAGTGACCCACCACAGGCACCGTTCGTAACTCCCACACTCGTTCTCGGCGGAGCACTCGAAGAATGTGGTGCCCTGGGGGAAGTTGCCCCCATGCATGATCATGTCTTGTGAAATCGGCAGGCCACCATCGTGCTGGGCCGCGCAGACCACGTCCAAAGCGCCCAGGCACTCATCCTCGGCGTACGGCGGATCCCACAGAACCTCGGCATCAAGAACTCCGCAGTCCACATTAACGTTCGCACCGGCCGGGCAAACGATCGTGACTTCGCCGTCGAGAACTATTCCAGCGCTGCAGCCACAGTTATCCAGCGGAACGTTCTCACCGTGATAGTCACCCAGCAGGGTGTTGTACGGGTTCTCGCTAATGAAGCATACTTCGCACGGGTCGCAGCCACCCAGCTTCACGAACTCGATGCAGGCCAAGTCGTACGGACCGACCGTGCCCTCGTTCGGGGCTATAGGATCGTCCGCGGCCAGAACCGCATACCAGATCTTACCGGCAACCTCGTCGACCCAGGAGTCAACCACCGTCAGGAACTTGTCGTCATCTTCGCACGGTCCGATTTCCACGAACTCGAGGCACTCGGGATCGTACGTCATTAAGAACTGGCCGGTCGTGACAATCGCGGTTCCCACCTCGATATGAACGGAAGCCGTGACGGTGTCGCCCTCTTCGTAACAGACGCTGTCGAATTCGATGCACAGCGGGGTCTCTAGGCGGCAGTCGCAGTAGCCGTACATTGGTGAGGACGTATCCTCAGTCTCGCAGAACCAACCGGCCGGGCAATCAGCGAGCTCGGTGCAAGCGATCATCTCGTCCGCCGGGAAGCCACCGGCGCAGGCCGTCGGATCGGCCGTGCCGTCGCAGACGTCATCGATCGAGCACGGGTTGCCGTCATCGCAGCTTGCACCCTCCGGCAACACGTTGTGGGTCACGTTGCCCGTATCCGGATCACAGATATCATCCGTGCAGGCCAAACCGTCGTCGATCACGGTCAAGCCGCCATCGGACGGATCACAGCAATCGGCAGCATCATCGTAGTTCAGCGTATAGAAACACTTACACGCGTTACAATAATGACTCTCGCACGCGCTGCCGCGGTTACAATCAGAATCATGGTCACACTCGCAGCAGTCCTTCGGATCGCTCGGATCGCAGACCTCGCCTGGGGTGAAGATATACGGCATACCCGGCGTGCACAGGGCATCACACTCGACTTCCGTGATACCATCCGCGCACGGACCGCCCAAGCTAACATCGTAGCAGCATTTCCCGGTCGGCACCGTCACCAGCGCTGGGGTAGTGACCAATCCAGGGATCAACTCCGCGATACCGTTGTTCATGAACGTCTTCGCCGGGTTTGGGTTCAATTGGATCTCGTAGGTACCCTTCGCCCCGGCGGGTAAATCCAGAACCAACGTGCCTCCGTATTGGATTGTGCCCGGGTCATGCGGGAAGCTGCCCATGCAGGTCGCCCCCCACTCGTAATCCAGGGTCCCGCTGGGCCACGGTGGAGGCGGCATCAGGCCAAAGTACACGAAGTCCGGCCGGTCGTAATCGATGTAGCAACCATCTTCCGTCAGCGGATTCAGTGGGCCGATGGTCGCCCCGACGCCGTTGTTGTACGAAGCCGCACTATTCAACGTGCCCTGATAGGCGCCCAGAACCGGATTGCCGGGAGCCAGGCCCCAGCCACTGACCTTGAGCTCGATCGTAACGGTCACCCCGCCGCCCGGCAGGAGAATCTCCGACGGCGTACCCACCGTCCCGAGATTGTCGATGATCGAATAGGGTCCGTCCGCGCTGATCGGCTCGAACCGCAGCTCCGGCGCCGGATCGGCAGATGCCGCAGTAACTCCGGCCAGAACCACAATAGCCGCGAAAACCACTCGACAGGCACGATGTCTCGTCTTCATCTTCCTGACCTCCGATTCTCCGTATACAGCTTCGTAGGGTCTCATACCTCGACCTGCCGCCAACGTGCGGCCACGGCCCAAACTGGGATGCGTATCGCATTACCACGGGTCAACAAGTTGCCCTATGCCACCCCGGTGTCATCCTTCGTAGGGCAGGTCGAGGCACGAGACCTGCCGCAATAACGCCCGTCGCGCGAAACTCGCGTGACCATCAGAGTCCCCCACCTCTAAAGAGGCGGGCCACCCGGCGTAGGGCAGGTCGAGGAACGAGACCTGCCGCAATAGCTAGCGAATGCGCTTTGCCTTCGTGATCTGGACGCCACCCTGCGCGTACAGGGCCATGTCGTCGAGATTCAGACGTCCGTCGTTGTTGATATCACCGGCGGCCAGCTCACCGCGACCGTCGCGGATGAGTTCCTTCACGCTGATATCGAGCACCGGCTCGAAAGCGCCCGCGGTCGCGTAACCGCAGCAGCCGAGCTTGCTCTGGGCCATGAAGTTGTTCTCAATGATACCGAAGTCGATCGCGTCCACCATGCCGTCACCGTTGAGGTCTGCATTCGCGAACGAGCCCAACGCACAGTCCGCGCCGCACGCGGTGTCACCGGTGCCGTAATCAGCCCCGAGCTGCCACATGTAGACCCCGAAATCAAGCGCGTCCACGTGGTTCGGGCCGTTGTCGCCAACCTGATAGAAGTCCAGGCTGCCCGGGACCAACCAGTTGCCGCCGGTCAGCGGATCGCCCTTGAAGACGACCTTCCAATTGCCTGTAACCTCGTCGCACTCGATGTCGCTGAATGAACGCAGCGTATGGAGCGGATCACGCGCCTCGACGCACTCGAAGTTGCCCTTATCCACATCCAGAGTCGCCGTGCCGTGATTCGGGAAGTTGTACGGCGGGCCGAACGTAACTTCCGCGCAAACCGTCTGCGGAGCGGCGCAGTTGTAGATCAGGTCGAACATGATGCAACGCGTTAGATTCGGAACGACGGCCGGCGAAAGGTCGACCTCGACGTCCAGAGTCTGCTTGTCCGAAACAGTGACCCACCACAGGCACCGTTCGTAACTCCCACACTCGTTCTCGGCGGAGCACTCGAAGAATGTGGTGCCCTGGGGGAAGTTGCCCCCATGCATGATCATGTCTTGTGAAATCGGCAGGCCACCATCGTGCTCGGCAATGCAGACAACGTCCAAAGCGCCCAGGCACTCATCCTCGGCGTAAGGCGGATCCCACAGAACCTCGGCATCAACAACCCCGCAGTCCACATTGACGTCGGCGCCCGACGGGCAAACGATCGTGACTTCGCCGTCGAGAACTATTCCAGCGCTGCAGCCACAGTTATCCAGCGGAACGTTCTCACCGTGATAGTCACCCAGCAGGGTGTTGTACGGGTTCTCGCTGATCAAGCATACGTCACACGGCTCGCAGTTGCCCAGCTTCACGAACTCGATGCAGGCCAGGTCGTACGGACCGACCGTGCCCTCGTTCGGGGTTATCGGGTCGTTAGCCGCCAAAACCGCGTACCAGATCTTACCGGCAATCTCGTCGACCCAGTAGTCAACCACCGTCAGGAACTTGTCATCACCTTCGCACGGCCCGATTTCCACGAACTCGAGGCACGCGGGATCGTACGTCATCAGGAACTGGCCGGTCGTTACAGTTTCGGTCCCCACCCCGATATGGACGGCGGCCGTGACCGGGTCACCCTCTTCGTAGCAGATCTCGTCGAATTCAATGCACAGCGGGGTCTCGAGGTTGCAGTCGCAGTAGCCGTACATGGGCGAGGACGTGTCCTCGGTTTCGCAGAACCAACCGGTCGGACAATGAGCGAGCTCGGTGCATGCGATCATCTCGTCCGCCGGGAAGCCACCGGCGCAGGCCGTCGGATCGGCCGTGCCGTCGCAGACGTCATCGATCGAGCACGGGTTGCCGTCGTCGCAAGCCGCCCCGACCGCCATGACGGCATGCACAGCGTCGCCCGTATCCGGATCACAGAAGTCCCGCGTACACGGCAAACCGTCGTTGAGCATGGTGATCGTGCCCCATGTCGTATTGCAGCACTCAACGCCAACATTGTAGTTCACATCATTGTAGCAGAGAGATGTCCGCACATCGCACCAGTCATCCGTGCAGGCATTGTAATCGTTACAACCGTGATCATCCACGCAATCGAAGCCACAACCCCGTGTCGTGCAATCGTCGCCCGGGAAGAACATGTACGCTCTTCCGACTCCGGTTAGCATATCGCACTCGGCTTCGGTAATACTGTCGGCGCACGGAGGCGGTCTGTCACCGAGGTTGTAGCAGCATTGCCCCGTAACAACAGTCACCAACGCCGGGGTGATGACCGTACCCGGAATCAGGTTGGCCTCCCCATCGTTCATGAAAGTCTTCGCCGGGTCCGGGTACAACTGAATCTCGTAAGTCCCCTTCGCCCCGGCGGGTAGATCCAGGATCAACGTGCCGCCGTACTTGATCTCACCGTCGTCATGCGGGAAGTCGCCCATGACGGTCCAACCGAACTCGTAATCCAGCGTACCCACCCACGGATCCGAGAGCGGTATGGGGTAACCAAAATACACGAAGTCTGCCCGGGTAACGTCAATGAAACAGCCATCTTCCGTAAACGGATTCAGCGGACCGATGGTAGCCCCGACACCGTTGTCGTAAGACGCGGCACTATTCAACGTGCCCTGATATGCTCCGAGCACCGGGTCTCCAGGAGCAGCGCCCCAGCCGCTAACCTTCAACTCGAGCGTGACCGTAACGCTGCCGGCCGGAATCAAGATCTCAGACGGCGTACCGGGCGTACCCGTGTTGTCGATGATCTGGAAGACCTCCGACGACCCAACCGGCTGCCACCGTAACTCCGGCGCCGGGTCGGCAGATGCCGCGGTCACTCCGGCCAGAACCACAATAGCTGCGAAAACCACCCGACCAGCACGATGTCTCGTCTTCATCTTCCTGACCTCCGATTCTCCGCGAGCGCCGCGCACGTACCCACGGAACCAACCCGGACCGAAACACTCGTCCACAAGCACCCGCTGGACTCGCGGCCGGACCTTGCCCCGCGCTGAACCAAGGTCAAACCGCGAATCCGCTAAACGAGCACTTTACTCGCTCTATTGTAACGCGGTGATCGCATTCAATACAAGGTGTTTTTGAGTTTCTTTCAACAACGGCCGGCAGTCCGTTGAGAATGGGGGGCGCCTGCGAGCCGATTGCCGCTAACGGTACCGGAAGGCGCCTTTGGCGCGGCGTTCGTGTCTTCTTCTGGCCGCCCGCGGAGCAGCCCCGGCGGGCGTTAGTCACAGATGTTTCCAAAGGAAGATGCCCATCACAAGCCAAACAAGGCCGAAGACCAGGAGCAGGTGGCGGACCGACTCTCCCATTACCCAGCGGTACCCGATGCTAATGACGGTTATCGCGGCAATCCCCATGCAGGGACGGGAGAAGATCGCCTCCGGCCCGGCCGAAGAGCACGCGATAAACACGAGGCCTGTGGCCATCAAGGCCAGTCCAGTTGCACCCGTGAATAGCTGCATCAAGACCGCCCGTCTATCGGCGGCGTCCTTGCGGGCGGCGTCTTCCCGCCGGGGAGGAGCTTCGTCGCACGGGAACACGGCCCCGCAGTCATTACAGACCCCGACCCGCCGCTCCGCTTCGGACAACATCGCCCTGCAGGACGGACATCGATTCGAGGCCGTCGGCCATACTCCCGTCATTACCGTCCCTTCCTTGCCGGCGTCCGCCACGGCCAAAGCCATGGGCCACCCTGGTGTATTCTGCCTTTTCGAGTTGTCATAGACCGCCCCGGCAGGATACCCGGATCGGCAATCCCATGCCAGCCGTCACCTGCGGCCGGGTGGGTGGTCCGCGTCCTTTTGGATTTTGCCGGGTGGCCCACGTCCTTTTGGGTTTTCGGTGTGCGCCAATACACCGAGGGGCATACGATGGGCTTCTGTCTGGACGTGGGGGAGCCGATGATCAACGAGCACTAATCGCAGCGAGTCTCGCGTCTTGACTTTGGGTACTAGGTTTGTGTCTGCCACGTGTGTGTCATTGCGGGGTTTAGCCCTCTTTCAGTATATTCCGAGAGAGGCCGGGCAGTCGAAAGAAACGCGTGGTTCATCGCCGCCGTCTCTTTCACCCTTTCAGGGTGATTGGGGTTGTTGGGGCCTCGTCCGGGGGCGGCGGCCGCTGCGCGGCCTTGCCCCCGGCTACTATCTTGCAGCCTTTCAGGCTGGAGGACTAGCCGCGTCTTTCGGGCTGGGGGATTAGCCGCGTCTTTCGGGCTGGGGGATTAGCCGCGTCTTTCGGGCTGGGGGATTAGCCGCGTCTTTCGGGCTGGAGGATTAGCCGGCTTGCAGCGTTTGAGATGAAGGAAGGAGTCGCTACCGTCTCAGACGAATACGCTCGGCGTGCCTGCCGGGTGGCCTTGTGGCTTTTAGGTGTGCTCCAATCAACCGAGAGTCGTACGATGAGCTGCTTTCTGGACGTGGGGGAGCCGATGATATACCGTTCCGTTCATGCCGACGCATCTTCGCAGGTATGACGAACCGGGCGATACCGACTTCTAAACAATCTCCTGCCGGCGCCGTCTGACCTTCTTTCACGACGGCGGCATGAAACGTGTCGTGGCGAGAGGACCAGAAATGCTGCAGCGGCAATCCGGCGTCTGCCTGATAGCATAGGTGATTATGCCTGACCATGTGCATGTCATCGCCCATCATCTGGTGAAACGGGAGCAGGCGAGCGAGACCTGGAAGCACCCGGGCGGGTAGGTGGGGGGGGCGTTCACGGTCGGGCGATGCGATTGGTCATTGTACGTGTTACCGAGCTGGCAGACGGTCGGCGTGGCCGCCGTTCGATTGAGGCCCGCACGTGGCCACCGGACCGGGTGACTCGGCTCGTTTCCCGGCTTGAATTCGTGTGAAGCTGGCGTTTTTCAATCTAAGGGCTGAGCCGGGGCACGCCGGGATTGCTGCTTGGTCCGGAAAACTTGGCTTGACAGGACCTCATGGACCGATATAGTTGGAATGTTGGCGCGGACCCTGTAAGCAATTCAGTGGTGCCGTGAGTGTGAAGTTGGTTGTAAGGCTTAACGGGAGAAGAGTTATGAATTGGCTTTGGCAGTTTCTGGTTTCGGCGGCGGCGGCATTGGTGGGCGTGTTCGGTTACTTCTACATGTACCCGCTCAGCTAAGTCTTGCCGTTTTCCGTGGCTATCAAGCCATCATCACCATAATGGGTGAAGCAGCTCGCCGCTATTATAACAGAGCGGCGAGTTGTGTTTTTTACTCCCGCCATTCTCCGTCAATCGTGGACAATCGCGCGTTCATCGACAGAGCAACACTTCGGGATTCGACATCGAAAGACCTGCGTTGACTTCGGGTCTCTTTGGCAGATCGCCTCGGCTGCTTGCGATGATATCTCGACCTTCAACCGTCCTTGGCGTCAGGAGGGCGGCGGCTATAATTCGAACTCGCGCGGTCCGGGGACCGCGGTTTGTTTTCGAAGCTGTTGCGAGGAGCGTGTAGGAAATGTTGGATCTAAATGGCTTTTTCACGTCGACCGAGTTTGTGAGCACGCTGGCCACCCTGATCGTGACGTTGCTGACTACCTTCTTCGAATCGCTCCTGGGCGTGTCGATTACGACGTCGTAACGCACGAAGCCGCGGAACGCACCCAGTCCAAACCAGACCGCTGAAGGTCTGCGCGCCGGCCGATACGGACAAGCCGGCGGCACTCGGTTTCCAAGAAAGCTGAATCGCAGATCCGCCGGATCACGGAAGTTCCCCCGCGGCGGCGCCGTCCCATCACTTAGGTGTCGCAACAAACGGGGCCCTTCGCCTCACACTCCACATCGCGATACCGCCTCACCCCGCTGGGATTGCCTTTTCTGCATTTCCGCTGGGCAGCTATCTCAAGGCTCCCCGCCGGCGCTCCGATAACCAAGCGGCAAACGCGCCTGCTCCGCAGACCGCCTACAAAGGGAAAACCGTGCCGCATACGCTCAGCATCCTCATACCCGTTTACAACGAGGCCAAGACGGTCGAGCAGCTCATCCGCCGGGTGGCCGCCGTGCGTTTCCCGATCGATCGCGAGATCATCGCCGTGGATGACGGCTCGAAGGACGGCTCGGCCGACGTGCTGGCCTTACTGGAGCAAGAGGGCGTCATCCGGCTGATCGAGCACCGGGTCAATCGCGGTAAGGGCGCCGCGATTCGTACGGCTATCGCTCAAGCCAACGGCAGTATTCTGGTTATCCAGGACGCCGACCTGGAACTCGAGCCAAACGACCTGACAACCCTGCTGGAGCCGATCCTGGCCGGGGAGACCCGGGTCTGTTTCGGCACCCGTTTCGCCGCACCGGTTCCCGCGGCGATTCGGCGGCTGCCGACGTATTGGGCCAACCGCCTTCTCAATGCGGTCAGCAACGTTCTGAACGGCATCCGCCTTACCGATTTCAACACCTGCTACAAGATGATGACTGCCGAGGTGATGTCCCGGCTCTCCATCACAGAGAACGGGTTCGCCATCGAGCCGGAGATGACCACGAAGATCGCCCGGTTGGGCTACGGGATCATCGAACGGCCTATCCACTACGAACCTCGGTCCAGCGCGGAGGGCAAGAAGATCCAAGTGCTCGACTTCTTCAAGTACATAGCCGCGATGCTTCGGTATCGCTTCTCCCGCGTACCGCAGCTCCGGTCCGCCCCGGAAGCCTCGATCCTCAAACCGGCCTGATCGGAAACAACGCCGGATCGCGGCTTTGGCTTCAACACGATCGGCGAGCGTCCGATATCTAATCGTGGACCCAGTTTGCCCCAACAACCTGTCGAAGAACGGCGCCGACCCCTTGCCGAAGGAGCGTTCTGACATTCCAAGCCGGAATCACCTCGGAGCCGGTCCCCTCTATCGACGGCTGACCAGTCCGACGGTTGGGCTGGTCGTTCTGTTGTTGATTCTCACCGGTTACCGCCTGACCCTAATCGACTCCGGGCACTTCTTCTGGAGCGACGAGCGGTGTTTCCTCCCGGCCGTGCAGCTTGTAGACGACCTGGCGGCCGGGGACTTCATCGCGGCAACGCAACGGCTGTTCGAAGGCGTGGGGCGTCCGGGGTTCATCGTCGTGAGCATCGTTCCGGCGTTGGGTCAGCGGCTGGCGAACTGGTACTGGGAAATCGCCCCGCAATCGTTGCAGGCCTACGACGTCGTATCGGCATTCAATGTTCTGATCGCGCTGGCCGTCACGGCTGGCGTGTATGTGCTTACCCGTCGATGGACGGGATCTGCGTGGTATGGTGTGCTCGCAGCGGCGGTCTACTCTCTTCTGGCGAGTTCCAACGTCTGGATCCGTCATGCGGTGCCGTACAACGAGTCGCTGCTGCTGTTTATGCTCGCGTTGATCGTCCTGTCTCCTGCACGTAACGCGGCGGGGCCGTCGGGGCGTGCAATGGTCGGTGCCGGATTACTGACAGCCTTCGCCTATACGTGTTATCCGGGGCATTATTCCTTCGTTCTGATCAACGGGGTGGTCGCTCTGGTCGTCGCCGGTCGAAAAGTACGCTTGTCTTTCGGCTTCGCCGTTTCCGCCCTGGCGGTGTTGGCGGGGTTCGAGGCTCTGTCGCAAAGCGTCGGTCTGTCGTATCTGCACAATCTGCGTGAACTGTCCGGGACGGTCACGATGGGGTACACCGGCGAGGGTTATGTCTTCCCGTGGCGGTATCTTCGGGATGTGGAGGGGCCGGCGGGGATCGTTCTTCTGTTGCTCTTCTTGCTCGCGATCGGGTCGATCCTGCTACGACGACAGCCCGGCCTGCCGCTTGCGGCCAAGGCGGCGTTACCGGCGGCAGTTGCCGCCTGCCTGCTTCACGGCGCCTTGGGGGTGCATTTCGGGAAGATGGTGTTCTATGGCCGATTGCTTCTGCAGTTTATTCCTTTGCTGGTGGCTGGTGCGGTCATCGGGCTGCTGACCCTGCGAAATGCCGGAATAAGGCAAGCCGGCTTGGTGGTCCTGGGCTCGGCCGCGATCGCATCGTTTACCACCTTTGCATGGGACTACTCGCGGATTGCGTACCCGGCCGACGTACTTCAGAATGCCATGCGTGCGTCAGGTCGGCACGTTGAATATCCCGCCAACATGCTCTGGGGTTTCGTTGACGGTAACGCGGATGACACGATCCAGCAGGTGGACCCTGAATGCGTGATGGTGGTCGATACCCTCCCGGAAGGCGTGGACCGCTATGTGATGGTATCGTCTCACGACGAGGCACGAACAGGCCATAAGCCGTACATCGGAGTCAACTTCAGTTGGCTGTTCAACGTCCGGGAGCGTGACCACCGCTTTACCGTGCCGGACGACTATCAACTCGTTGCTACGGGCGTTCATCCGGCCGCTTTCCCGGCAATCAGCTACGAAGCCTATCCCCCGTGGTGCCGCCGCCGCCTGGCGGAAAGGCACTATCGAATGCGACTATACCGACACGTCGGCGCCGCTTACACCGCGGCTTCCGACCAGAGCGTGGTTTCGGTTTCGGATGCCGCCCCACGACACTGATCCCGGACTCGTCATTGAAAAGGCTCCTTTCAACCGCTGGATGAGTGCATGGAGCAACCGAACCGGCGTCAGGCAAGACAATGCGATCGTATCCGGTTGAATCGGCCGAAGCGCCGCAATACGATTCCCGCTTAAGGTGTGACGGGTGGGTGCCTTGCCAGGGAGAAAGGGCGTTCTTCTGGTGTTCGGATAACGGGGAGGTGCCCGGCAGGGGTGGCTTTTGCGGGCTCGGCGCCGCGACTCTTCGGGGCCGGCGGGATTGCCGGCCTTGGCGTTTGCGCCAAACGTGACAGGAATGACCAACATGAACGAGACAGGAACCATGATTCGACAGAAGCGTATTATCGTCGTTCTGATTAGTGTGTTTGTCGGCGGGTCACTTGCAGGATGTACGCCGGTCGCCGACTCGGGGGATAACGGATCGAGCGACGTTGAATTACCGGATGGCGTAACTGCTCCGCAGGCTTTTGATGTCGAGATTCTGGAAGAAACCAGTGATGAATACGTCACGCTGCGCGAGACTCAAACGGCTATAGAAGCGCGGAATACGCTGGTCGACGCATTGAACGCCGGAACGACCGGCGTGTCGTCGGCCGGCTTGGCCAATGACAATTACACCATCGTGCTGGCCTTCGAGGACGGATCACACGCTGCCTTGAACACGATTGAAGGCTTCGGCAATGGAGACGTCTACGATTCGCAGGCGATGGCCGGGAAGATCGCGGCGGCGCTGCGAGAGCCCGAACTCGCAGGGCGATCGTCGACGTCATTGACGGACCCCGATGCATTGAAAGGCCCCGAACCGGGAGACCTGAAGCACACGCCGACGAGCCGGAAGATACTCTTCATGAGCGCAATCTCCGAGGATCTCAATGGGGCCGACATGGACCTCTTCGAGAGTCTGACAACCAAGTTGGTCATCGAGAACAACTGGAGTACTTCCGACATTACGATCAAGACGAACCAGGCCGAGGATGGTTACGCGACGCTGGGTTTCGACGACTTCTTCGATCTTGAGGACTACGGCGTGATTGTCATCATCGCTCACGGCCTCTACATGGATACGACCCGCAGAACGGGCAGTTCGACTGATGACGGCTCGGACGATGGCGGAACAACGGACGGCGATGGGACTGATAGTAGCGATCCGTTCAACTTCGGGTTCAAGACGGTCGCCACGGCGGGGGATGATGGCCAAACTCCGCACTACTTCATCCAGGTCGCCGCGGCCGGTCCGATGGTCAGCGCGGTTGCGTCCCCGACGTCCCCGCCGGACGATGACAAGAGTGATCCGTTTGATTTCGGTTTCAAACGGATGGTTGCGGCAGCGGAGACCGACGGAATCGACCTCGAGCTGGAGACGGCCGGGGGACGTCTGCTGATTGTCTCACATGCAAGCCCGGACACTGCCACGATCCGTCCGTATTACTATATGCGCGACGATCTGTGGAAGGAGAACATCGGCACCTTGCCGAACAGCCTGATCTACCTTGCTTCGCCGAGCGGTTATGCGGATCCGGACGAGACCTGGCCCGACGTGGGCGCTGACGATGACGCCGCAGATTCGGCGGACGATGATACGGACCCGTTCAACTTCGGGTTCAAGCGTATCGATCGCAGTAGCTTCAAGACGGCCGATAGCGGGGCCGGGCTCATCTTTGAGGGAACGGATGCCGGCACCGTGCTGGCCTGGACCGGCGCTGTCGATACCCAGGCGGCTTTGGATGCGGCGTGGCTGATGGCCTTGATGGCCGGGCGTAATGAATCTGACCGCGAGGTGTGGAACAGCGGCGACATCCGGCGGGCCGCGGCGAAGGCCGGGGTTCCGCGTCGCTCGGGGGTGTCGCCGCCCGACCCAGGGACTGCGGACGGGTCTGATCCGTACGGTTTCGGCTTCAAGGGGATCTTGCGTGATACGAGCACCGCGGCCGACGAGAGTGGCGAGTATTATGCCAAGCTCGCCTTGCACTCCAAGACCGAGGACGCATTCCTCTATCTGCCGACGTGGGCCGAGATAACCGCCCTCGATCCGATCCCCGACGGCACCGCCACGCTCGCGGTTGAGGTGGATTACACCAGTGCGGATAACCCGGTGCTGGACCCCAGTTCGTTCAGTGGTGACGTTGACGAGACCTTTACCTTCGACGGCCTGATTCCTGGGCAGGAGGTTACCGTTGTTGTGCAGGCGTTGGACAGCGCCGGCGCGCTGGTTTCCGAGTTCGAAGAGACCCTTACCCTGCAGAGCGGAGGTAACGACATCGAGGCCTCGTTCACCAGGGAGCTCTCGGTGACTCTGAGCGGCAGTGACGACGACAGCGGTGACTGGGGTGATCGGGAGGACCTCGAGAACCCGCATCGTATCCACTGCGAAGGCTACCGAATTCGGGTTTCGAAGAACGGAGAGTTGCTGAGCCCGAACTCGATCAACCTCACCCAACTCTGGGTCACGCAAACATACCCCCCGATACAGTTGATCTCCCACGATGAGATCTTGACGTACTCGGGTTGGAATCCCGCTTATCCCGGCGACACCATTTCGGTGGAGTTTACCGTCGACGCGAACGACGGAATCAGCGCGAGCATCGGGCCGATGTATCTTCACTATTGGAACGACGCCACCCACGAGGTGATCGAGCTGGACACGGTATTCGGCTCGGATGGTGAGGAGTTTACGCAGACGGTAACGCTCGGGAAGTGACGATAATCAGTCTTCCCGGCAGGTCTCGTTCCTCGACCGTGCCCTACAGTCTTTGCGGCAGGTCTCGTTCCTCGACCGTGCCCTACAGTCTTTGCGGCAGGTCTCGTTCCTCGACCGTGCCCTACAGGGTCCTTGCGGCAGGTCTCGTTCCTCGACCGTGCCCTACAGTGTTTGCGGCAGGTCTCGTTCCTCGACCGTGCCCTACGAGTGCGGGTGCCCCATCCATTCCGGCGCGGGTGCCCCATCCATTCCGGCGTTTGCGCGGGTGCCCCATCCATTCTGGCGTTTGCGGCGTTGGAATGGTTGTGGCGACCCGCCGCCGGAATGGGTGGGGGATGGATGGAGACCCGATAGGCAACCGCATTCCGCAATGAGTCTTCGCGCGATGCCCGTCTTTGCGGCAGGTCTCGTTCCTCGACCGTGCCCTACAGGGTCCTTGCGGCAGGTCTCGTTCCTCGACCGTGCCCTACAGTCCTTGCGGCAGGTCTCGTTCCTCGACCGTGCCCTACAGTGTTTGCGGCAGGTCTCGTTCCTCCACCGTGCCCTACAGTGTTTGCGGCAGGTCTCGTTCCTCGACCGTGCCCTACGAGGCGGATGTTGCGAAACGCACAAGGTCGAAGCGCGATTATCGGGCGGCGACGCTTGCGCGAACGGCGCCCTTGCCGGGGTTGCGACATTACCCGCCCGACCAACCGTTGCTGCCGGTGGTTTCGTTAGTGACAGGCCCAGACGGTGAGATTATGGGACGGCCGCCGGCCGTGGCGGTTTGCTTGCGCGTAAGGGGTGCGGTTGCAGATTGACCCGCCGGGCCGCTTCCGAGAGGCCTGCTTGCCCTGCCGATAGATACGCTACGGAGTCTCCCGGAGTACAAGGTGCTCCGCCGGTGGCAGTGCCGAACGAGTGCCGGCCGCGTAAGGCAAGGGCGGTCGTAGCGTTGCGAGGATTCGATCCACCGGCATTAATGTGGCAGCGATGTTGTGCTATGGGCATGCGCAGAACCCCCAGGATCTACTCAAAACGCTGCTGCCGGCGCGGTGGTTTCACTTTGCCGGAGCTGGCGGTCAGCCTGGCCGTGATGACGGTGCTGATGGGGTCCATGGCGATGGCCGTTTTTATCGCCACGACGGCCATGGGGGACGGTTCTTCCATGGCGACCCGGGTCGGCGAGGGTGCCGAAGCGCTCAGTTCTTTGGTGGATGAACTGGGCACCGCGGAGCACTTGCTGGAAAGAACCGCAACCGCGATTGCCTTCACCGTGGCAGATCGTGACGGCGACGACGTTGAAGAGGTCATCCGCTACGAATGGTCCGGAACCGCCGGCGATCCGCTCGCCAGAACGTACAACTACGGCGATAGCAAGACCATTCTGGAGGACGTACACCAGTTTGACCTGGCCTATGACGTCAAGACGGTGACCGAAGAGTACCCCGGCCCGGTCGTCAAGAGCGCGGAGCAGGTGCTGGCCAGCCACGATGTGGGCTGGCTCCTGGATTATGTTGGAATCGGGCCAAAGGACTGGCTGGCCCAGGCGTTCGTACCGACGCTACCCGATGATGCGCTCGACTGGGCGGTTACGAGAATAGCAGTCTACGGACGCAACGCTGACGGATCGGCGGGAACGCTACTGGTAAGCGCGTACCGGCTGGGCGACGACAACACGCCGACCGGGGACTCCCTGGAAGATGTTGAGATTCTATCCGCTACGTTGAGTGACAGCGCGTCCTGGATATGGGCACCTTTCAGCACGCTGACCGGACTCCATCCAGCCCAAAGTCTCTCGATCATGTTCAGTGGGGACCTGGACCACGTGGCCAGGATTATCCGCGACGAGAACGGCGGCGTGCAGTGCTGCCGGACGTACAATTCAGGGTCGTATTGGTGGTGCTCCACCGACAAGTCCATACCCTTCTACTTGTACGGCACGTATACCACTCCCGGGCCGGTGCAAACGGCCGTTCGGGATTACGTCACTGCCACGCGCATCTCGTTGCAGGCCGGATCGAGCGCCGGAGCCTATGTCACCACGACGGCACAGATGCTCAATCGTCCGGAGATTCTCACGGGGCTGTGGGAGACGGAGTTTAATGTCGATCCTACGCTTGATCACAACGGTGACGGCGTGGACGATTGGGTCAGCGGCGATGGGACGGTCTTCGCGGCAGGTGGGTTAGTGAGTGGACTCTGGACTCCCGCCAGATTCGAACTCGACACCTCCGGCCCGCACGATTTTACCGGCCTGACCACCCTGAGCACCCGGCTCCGCCACATTCGGGCCGCTGGCGATCCTATCACCATCGGGGCGAATGTCGATTGGACCGGCGGGACGTGTGCGACGATCAGCGCGCAACTGTCCTTGGAGTCCGACTCCACCCAGAGTCTGCTGCTCAGCGATAAGATCGATTCGGTTACCTCATCCACGTTGGCCACGCTGGCCGGGCTGCCGGACGGGTTGATCGATCTTAGATTGGTAATCGATGCGGAGGCCGACACCGTGAGGTTGCAGGTTAACGGTATTCATCGGGGGACCTTCGCCTATCACACTTATACGCCCAGCCATGACGATCGACAGGTGACTATCGCGGTGCCGGCGGCAAAGACCGCCGAATTTGATTTCTTCTCGCTGCGGACCGGGGAGGCGAAATGACCCGGAGCCGGCTCTGCTTAATGGGTTTGCCGCGACCGCTCAGGTGCCGCAGGGCACGCGGGCTGAGTATCGTCGAGGCCCTGGTGTCTATGGTGATCGTGAGTGTTATCGTCGTATCCGCCCTCGAGACCGCCGGGGCGATGAGTATGACGCGCATGAGGACGAGCAATCGAGCCCTGGGCGCTCGGCTGGCCGAGGATCTTATGGCGGAGATCTGCCGGCAGGACTATGAAGACGCGGATTTGGCTCCGGGCTCGTTCGGTCTGGGGGCCGATGAGGTCGGCGACGGCAGCAGGCTCTTGTGGGAGGACGTGGACGATTACGACGGCTGGACGGCCTGTCCGCCCCAGCAGAAGGACGGCACTGAGCTACCCATCTCCGACCAGTGGGCGCGGAGTGCGTCCGTACGATGGATCCTCCTCTCCGACGTCGGCAGCATTACCTCTTCGGACACGCGGGCGAAGGAGATTGTCGTCACCGTGACCTACGCGGGGACGCCGGTAGCGTCGCTGACGGCCGTTCGCGCTGCGGCCACGCGCTGGACGGAGGAGATCGAATAATGAAGCGATCATCCTGCAGAAGGCGTGGCACCATGTATGTAATGGTGCTGATGACGGCCATGCTCGTGACCGTGATCGGCATCTCCGCGCTGGAGTTGAGCAGAATCCAGTTCCGCGTTCGGGAGCGTGAAAACGACGTGATTGCGGCGCGTTATCTGGCGCTGTCGGCAATTGAGGCCGGGTTCAAGAGCATTGCGGCCGACGCTGACTGGCGAACGACGTTCACGCATGACGAGTGGGAAATGCGGACGGAGTTGGGTGGAGGGGAGTTTGCCTGGAAGCTCTTTGATGTTGACAACGCGGACCTGGCCGCGGACGCTTGCAGTTCCGTTCGGTTGTTCGGACGCGGTGCCGTCGGCGATGCAGTTCGCGTGTATTCGGCGCTGTTGCGGTCGCCGCTTCCGGATGCAAACCTGCTGATAGACGGAGGGATGGAGGACCATAAGCTTGGCGGGTGGGATGAAGTAAGTTGCGTTTCAGGTACCGGTTGTGCGCTGGCGTCGGAGAAGAAGGACGCACACGGCGGGACCCGGTTTGTCGAGGTCAGTTCCCGCAATAACGCCTGGTCCGGTCCGAGTCAGGATGTCTCGGCCGTCATTGCCGCTGACGTTCCGTATTCGGTTGCGGCGTGGGTCAAGTTGAGTTCGGCGGAGTACGTTCGGGTGACCATCTACGTGGATGGCAGCGGAAGTTCCGCTAAGGCTTACTCGACCGACTGGGTTAAGGTGGAGACATCGTGGACCGAGGTGTCCGGTACGGTTACGCCGACCTGGTCCGGCGCTCTCGAGTTTGCATGTCTGTATATTTCGACGTACAGCACGACGCAGGATATGTCGGTGGACGATGTGTCGATGATCGCCGATACGGGCGCGGGCGTTGCTCTGGTTGCCGGAAGTCTCCGCCGCGAACCGGATTCATAATGCGCAATCGATCGGGTGACGTCCGGGTGGCCCCCGTTCTCCATCTGGGTGGCCCACCCTCTTTGAAGGTGGGGGAGCCGATGATCAACAACCCACGGGTCAACAAGTTGTCCCATGCCACCCATGTAGCACTATCTGTAGGGCAGGTCGAGGAACGAGACCTGCCATCGAGGGTGGCATGGGCGAGCTTCGCTTGCCTGCGATGACGCGCGTTACCCGGAGGTGATCTAACGTTGATCGTGCGAGCCCGTTCCGCTTGCCCGTGACAAGGGTCGACGGCCGTGGGTGGCCCATCTTCTCCGAAGGTGGGGAAGTTCCGCCGCAATTCGCGGTTCTTTCCGACACCCAGTGTTGCGCCGCGAGCCCCGCCAGGGGCGATAGATCTTCCAAGCCCGCGGCGTGAGCCGCGGGACCGAGCCGGCATGATCAACATAGCCCCGCCAGGGGCGACACCGGAATCAATGTGGTGTCCCACCATTCGGAAGTGTGTGCCGCGCCGGTAGCACCGTACACTCTGTTGCGAACGGCTGACGACGACACGCATAAGGTAATGGCAGCGTTATGGTCATCCGGTGCCGCCCCTGGCGGGGCTATGGTTAGTTAACGCCGCATTCCCGTGGCTGACGCCACGGGCTAGACAGATCTTCCGCCCTGCCGGGCTTTCGGTACTCATCGCTTACGTACGCCGGTTTGGCGTTTGTGAAGCTCCCCTATGTCCAGAGTGTGTTGCGTAGCACGTTCCGCCGCATATCGGAGCAGATGCTACGATCAAAAGGACATGGGCCACCGCGCCTGGTGACGGTCGGCGTATGCAGCCCCGACGCGGCGCGGTCGGCACAAACGGAACGACCGGAACGACCGGCCTGCCCCGCCCAAGCCGCACTCACCTGCCGGAGAAAGCAGGTTAACCCGCCTGCTGACACCGCATTCGTAGATACTATCGGACGGCCGTGCTCGTCGCGATCGTGCCCAACCTCGCCATCTCGCGCCGCCACCCTGGCACCCGAACCTGCAGGACAGTACCGCGGTTACCGCGGGCGGCCCGGTGTTTGCGCTCGCCCCGATAATCGAGGGGGAACGGAGCGTTGGCGGACTACGTTGGGATTACCGCATTATCACAGAAGCCGGCCGAACTCCGCGAAGACCGCGGGCGCAGCTTGTCTTGGGGCTGGGTTGCGGTGATTGTCGGAGCGGTTCTGTACGGCTCGCTCATTCCCTTCGAGATAGACCGCGCCGCGCTTGCCGCGCCAGGTGGGATCGGCTTTCCCACGTTGGCGTGGTCGTTCACAACCGTCAGCGATGTTATCACCAACTGGGTCGTGTATGTTCCGGTCGGGCTGGCCGCGGCACTTTGCGGGCCCGCGCGGCGGCGAGGGAGTGCCACACTTCTGGCGATATCGCTGCTGGTCGGCGCGGCGCTCAGCATATTGGTGGAAAGTATTCAGACGGTGATTGTCGAACGGGTGGCCTCGTGGCCGGACGTCGGCTGCAACTGCGCAGGCGCCCTTACCGGTGGGCTGGCGGCGCTTGGCGTGAGGCGGTGGGGGACGCACGCGGCGTTGTGGGCTCGGCTGGCGCTGTGCGATCGGCCGTTTGCGGTCGGGGCAACCGTTTTGACTATGGGGCTGGTCGTTCATGGTCTGGCTCCGTTTGATTTCGTACGAACCACGGCCGGTCTTCAAGATTCGTTTCTGCAGGCCGATTGGGACCTGACCAGTCCGCGAACGACCGGTGTCGATAACGTGTCGCATCAAGTTCTGGGTGGCAAGCCGGCCGGGGCGGCGTGGTTCAGCTTACTGGCTTATCTTAATGCCTTTGCAAACCTGCAGCGCAGACGGCGCCCGATAATCGCGTGGGCTTCGGCGATGAAGCACACTATGGTTGTCATCGTGGTCCTCGAGTTCATGCGTCTTTTCACGGTGAGTCAGACGTTTGACCTGGCTGCGATGCTGCTGGGCTTGTCGGCGGCATTGTTGGGAGCGTGGCTTGCGGTGTTCCTGATTGACCCGGCCACGCACGGACGCTGGCGGGAAGAGATCGGACACGCTTTGCCCACGATTCTGCTGCCGGTTGTCGCGGTATTCCAGATCGGGGTTCTGCTGCTCGGGTCGGTGGATATGCAGGTGTGGTCTGCCGGGGGTTTCGACGCGGCCGTGATTCGTTGGCTGCCCTTCGAAGCGATGTGGCATGGTTCGATGATCCAAGCGGGGTGTGGAACGGCGACCGCCCTGGTGACTTTCGGAGTCTTGACGGTTACCGTTGGGACGGTTCTTTGCCGGGTTCGGGTCAGCCGGGCTTGGGTGGTTGCCGGCGTGGTGGTGACTCTGCTGGCAGTGTTTGCAGAGTATCTGCGGGGTGCCAGCGCCGTGGCCGTGCCGGATCTCACCGGCCCGGTCCTGGCCATGATTGCTTCCGGGTTGGCGATACGAGCAGTTGCGATGGTGAAGCAGGCCGCGCCCGATCGCCACGGGTCAACAAGTTGACCCATGCCACCCATGTAGCACTATCTGTAGGGCAGGTCGAGGAACGAGACCTGCCATCGAGGTGGCAAGCCTCGCTTGCCTGCGATGGCGCGCGTTACCCGGGGGTGATCTAACGTTGATCGTGCGAGCCCGTTCCGCTTGCCCGTGATGGAACTTAATGGTCGTGCGTGGCCCGCCCTCTTCGAAGGTGGGGGATGAGATGGTCATCAAGCCACGGGTCAACAAGTTGACCCATGCCACCCATGTAGCACTATCTGTAGGGCAGGTCGAGGAACGAGACCTGCCATCGCGGCTGGCATGGGCAAGCTTCGCTTGCCTGCGATGGCGCGCGTTACCCGGGGGTGATCTAACGTTGATCGTGCGAGCCCGTTCCGCTTGCCCGTGACAAGGGTCGACGGCCGTGGGTGGCCCACCTTCTCCATTTGCGTGGCCCGCCTTCTTCGAAGGTGGGGGATGAGATGGTCATCAAGCCACGGGTCAACAAGTTGACCCATGCCACCCATGTAGCACTATCTGTAGGGCAGGTCGAGGAACGAGACCTGCCATCGCGGGTGGCAAGCCTTGCTTGCCTGCGATGGCGCGCGTTACCCGGGGGTGATCTAACGTTGATCGTGCGAACCCGTACCGCTTGCCCGTAATGGCCGGGTGGTCCGCCTCTTTAGAGGTGGGGGACTCAAACCGCGACAAAGGCTTGCGTCGCGCGCCGTTGCGGCAGGTCTCGTGCCTCGACGCTGCCCTACACCCGCCTGCGGTGCCCGGCCGGTAGGATCAGAAGGACGCCCGGCCGGAGTGTCTACGAATCTTCGTACGGCTCAATGTGGACGAGGACGTCGGCGACCTCGGCCCATTTCTTCATGATCTGATCTTTAACTTCGTGCCCGACGGCATGGGCTTTGTGGACGGTCATTTCCGGGTCGACGTGCAGGTGCATGTCGATGTAGATCTTCGGGCCCATCTTACGCGCGAGGACCTTCTCAACGAGACGGACGCTGTCGACGGCCGATGCCGCTTTCTCGATAGAATCGACCAGTGACGTTTGCGGGGCGGTGTCCATCAGCTCTCTTATAGCGCTGCGAACGAAAAGCCCTGCGTTGGTTACGATCACTCCGCACGCGGCCAAGGCCGCCCAGTCGTCCGCGGAGGCATATCCTTCGCCGCCGATCAGCGCAATCAGGATCCCAATTGCGGCGGCTGCCGACGTCATTGCGTCACTGCGATGATGCCAGGCGTCGGCGTGGATGGCGGTACTGCCGATACTCCGGGCTACCCGGGATTCGTAGCGGTACATGGCCTCTTTGATGGCGATTACGCCCAGCAACACGACCAGCGTGTACGGTGCCGGGGTCGGATGCGGCGTGCCGATTTCATCGAGGGCCTGCCAGGCAATTCCCGCTGCGGCTAGGACCAGCATGAGGGCTACGGCCATGGCTGCGAGGGGCTCGGCCTTACCGTGGCCGTACGGGTGATCGCGGTCGGCCGGACGAGCTGCGATTACCAGTCCGCTCCACACGATGACGGAGCTGAAGATGTCTCCGAAGGACTCGACGGCGTCGGCAATCAAGGCGTTGGAGTGACCGACGACTCCGGTAAGGAGCTTGATGAGCGCAAGCCCGCCGTTGAGCGCGAAGCTGATCCGTGAAGCGCGTTGACCTTGTTCCTGTGGCTCGTCCACCGGGGCAGGTTACCACGAGACGGCCGGCACTGCACGGTCGCCCGGGTGATTAGACACGACGGACCGGTCCGGCTAACGTGACGGTGCCGTGAGGGGAGCTCGGTGGGGGTGTCGAGGTTGGTGCAAGGACGTGATCTTGATGGTGGATTAGACGTCGACCTCGGATCAGGTGTTCGGACTATGCTTATCAAGATCTGTGGACTGACTACCGTTGAGGATGCGAAGCTGGCCCGGCAGGCAGGCGCTGATTGGCTTGGTCTCAACCTCTTTGCCGGGCCGCGACGGATTGATATGCGCCGATTGCGGCAGATCATCGATCATCTGGACGATCCTGCACCTGTGGTCGCTCTGGTGGGCATAGATGGCGACGGGGGCTATCCGGCAGTGCTTGCTGAGCTTCGAGAGAGCGGCGTCCGACATCTACAGGTCTACGGAAACCTGTCTGCGGACCATTTGCGTCGCCTCAGAGAAGATCAGTTTGAGGTGGTCCTTCCGTGGCCCGTGGCGGACCGAGCGTCTCTGCGCGATCTTGACGCGCTTCTGAGATCTTGTGGCGATGCAGCTCCGTCTTATGTCCTCCTTGATGCCCACGACCCAGACCGGCTCGGAGGCACCGGGCAGCGCGCCGATTGGGAGGCAATCCGGGATGCGCGAGGCTCGGAGGGCTTCGGCGGGCAGGCTAAGATCATCGTGGCCGGTGGTCTTACTCCTCTCAATGTGGCTCAGGCCGTGCGGATGTTGGCTCCCGACGGGGTAGACGTCGCCTCGGGCGTGGAGTCTTCACCGGGCCATAAGGACGTCGACAAGATGGCGGCCTTCATCGCGGCAGCCCGTAATGCTGCCGGTGCTCTGTGAGCCGATTGCCTGGCGGGCCGCCGGCCATCTGCAACAGGAAGCTGGACCCGAAAAAGAGACCGGGCCGCCCTCAACGAAGAGGACGGCCCGGGTTCGTCACTCACTCAGGCTCGCAGCGGCAAGTGCCGGGGGCGGGCCTGTGTCCGATCAGTGCCCCGAAGGTTTCGGCCCCATCAGGAACGGGACGTTCGGGTAGACAACACCGGCATCGATCGCCAGGATCCGACCATCCCCGTTGATGTCGCGCCGCTCGTCATCAGCGGCATTCAAGGTCGGGACTCCCGTGTAAACCAAACCGGCATCGATCGCCAGAACACGGTTGTCGTCACTGGCATCACCCACGGCCACCGCGTAGTGAATCTCGAACGGCAACACATTCTGCCAGCCGCCGATGTTACGAACGGCGTACCACTTCTTGTGCTGCAGAGTGGAGCCGTTATCCCAGATCCGCAAAGTGCGCGGGTTGCCACTGCTGTCCGCCTCCACCGTCATGCTGAACGCGCCCGACAGATCGGGACCAAACGCGCCACCGGGAAGGAGTTCCTGGATCATCACCTGTCCGGCGCCCGGTGGGGTGATGTCCAGATCGAAGCCCAGGCGTGCGATGTTGTGTGCTGACCGCCACCAACTGTGGTTGGGCTTCGGATTACTCCGAATCCACTCGGCCGGCTTCGTGGTCAACACGAAGGCCATGTCCCAACGCACGGTCGGCGGATCCCCCAGGGGGTAACCCTGTTCGAACGTGTTACCGATCTGCGGAGCGTTCGGGACCTGGACTACCACGGCACTGTCGTTAAAGAAGTGCTCGCGCGTCTTCCAACCCCAGACGTATGGACCCGGGTCGGTCTCCTGGATGGCCGAGATGCTCACCCAGAAGATCTCGCAAGCCGGTCCCTGACGGAACCACAGATCTTCGGGAATGAGGAAGTCGTACCGGAAGCACGTATCGACCGGCGTACCGGGCACCGAGTCGCACCCGACCGCACGCTCGTTGAGCACATCGCGCGAAACGCGCCACTCCCAGATCATCTCTCGCGGACGACTCCAGGGCAGGGTGGAGGACGCCGGCTCGTCGGTCCATATACCAATGTGGAACGCAATGGGTGCGTTCTGCGGAGGCAAGTCTTCGCGCCAGCCGACATACGAGCCCCACCAGTGGATGTCGGTGATCGGGTGATCGTTCATGCACGCCCAATCATCGGCCACGACGGCCTTTCCGTATGCCGACGGCTCATCCCAGCCCCAGAAACATACGGAAGGAGAGTCGGGGTTAAAGGTCGGGGGTTGTGCCCATTTCAACGGGTGACAAATCCGGTCGTCACAGGTCGTCCCGGGCCCCTGCGGATCTCCACGCCTCAACACGCAGTCCGTATGGGTCAGTTCGACGCAACTGCCGTCACGCAGACAGCACGCCTGGATCAGTTGCAGATCCTCGCAGGCGTCATCGACTCCGTTTTGGTTCCAATCGCCCAGGCAATACGGAGCATTCCACGGGGACGGTACTCCGCCGAGATCGTCACAGCAGAGCGGATCGACTTCCGTGCAGCCGCCGTCCGGCAGGCAACACGCGATCGTGTAGTCCACGCAGGCCGTGTTGGGTCCCTGCCGAACGCCACCGAGGTCATCGCAGCAGAGCGGGTCGAGATCCAGACAGACCCCGTCCTCCACGCAGCACGCTTCGACTCGTGTGCAAACGGTGCCCGGACCCTGCGGAGTTCCGCCGCGATCCTCACAGTCCTGCGGAGTGAGTTGTACGCAAGTACCGTCATCCAGGCAGCAGGCTTCCTTCGCCATGCACACGCACTCGTAGTACTCCGCCTCGGGCAAGACCGTGACGGTCATTTCGCAGATTTCCGCGGTATTCGGGCAATCTCCGGTGCAATATGGTTCTATAGTAAGGGCTTGCTCAACGTGGCAGTAGCCCCGGTCGATGCACTCACATTCCACGATCTCCCATGGCGAGGGGGGCGGCGGCAGAATGTGGACAACCTGGATAATCCGGAATCCGGTCGGCTGATTCTCCACGTCCAGAAGATCGACGCCGTTCCAATCACCAGGGGTCTCGAAAGAGCTGCCGAGCGGCGGAATCGCATAAAGGCCGCCGGCCAGCAGCGGAATCGGCTCACGGTTCCACAAACCGCTCACACCCTGATCCGGAAGGTCGATCTCCACGAAGACATCGAAGAAACTCTCCGCCGGGAAGTCCGTACCCGGCAAGTCGGCTCCGACAACCTTGCCTACGCTCGGACGCTCGTTCGGGGCCAGGCGGATCATGGCCGGCTGGCTTGCCGGACCGAGTGCCGACAGATCCATCTGGACAATCTCGGTATCGATGACGCGGTGAGTACCCACATCCTCCGGATCGCTACGGCGTACCACGGTCAAGTTCGGCTCTTCTCCCGTGATCTCGAAAGCTGCTACCCCGCCGGTAGGGCTCTGGATTACGACAACTCCGGTAGTCGGGGACAGAACGTCCTCTCCTGCCGGTGGGAACTCCGTTTCGGGCAGATCATGCCTGATTACCTTCGGCAGGCATATCTGCATTGGGTCGGGACATTGGATGTTGAAACACGCAGTTCCATCCAGATTGGGCTCGCAATCCGGCGGCACATCTTCGCACGCGTCATCCCATCCGTTCTCGTTCCAATCGCCCAGGCAGTGCTCCGAACCCCAGGGAGATGGGATCCCGCCGAGATCGTCACAACAGAGTGGATCGACCTCGACGCACTCGCCCTCCGCCAGGCAGCACGCGACCGTCATGTCGACGCAGGCCGTGTTGGGCCCTTGCCGAGTTCCGCCAAGCTCGTCGCAGCACAGCGGATCGACTTCCACGCACACGCCGTCATCGATGCAGCAGGCCTCAGGCTGAGTACAGAGAGTGTTCAGACCCTGCGGGATTCCCCTGCGGGCGATACAATCATCCGGAAGCAGATCCAGACAGGTGCCGTCCTCCAGACAGCAAGCCTCCGGACGCGGCTCCGGAACACAAACGCACTCAAAGAGGTCGTCGATACCGTCGTCATCGACGTCTGAGACGGTCATCTCGCAGATCTCTTCAGGTGGGCAGTCGCCAGTGCAGTACGGCAGCGTACCGTCGACGTAGTTGATGTGGCAGTAGTCTCGGTCGATGCACTCGCATTCCACGACCCGCCAAGATGCGGACGTCGGATCGGACGGGTCGTGCTTAATGACCTTCGGCAGGCAGACCTGCGTCACTTCGGGGCATTGGATCGGGAAGCACGCCGTACCTTCCAGATTGGGTTCGCAATCCGGCGGCAGATCCTCGCACGCATCTTCTATCCCGTTCATGTTCAAATCGCCCAGGCAATACGGCGAACCCCACGGAGAGGGGTACCCGCCCAGGTCGTCACAGCAAAGAGGATCCACCTCGACACAAGCACCGTCCGGCAGGCAGCACGCGATTGTCATATCAACACACGCGGTGTTGGGCCCTTGCGGTGCTCCGCCGAGATCGTCACAGCACAGCGGGTCGAGTTCCATACAAGCGCCGTCGCCCAAGCAACAGGCCTCCGGCTGCGTGCAGACCGTTCCGGGGCCTTGCGAAACACCCCTGATGGCGGCGCAATCGTCCGGGAGCAGATCCAGGCACGTACCGTCATGAACGCAGCACGCCTCCGGCTCCGGCAGTGGCACACATACGCACTCATAGTACTCCGCATCGGGCAAGACCGTGACGGTCATCTCGCAGGTTTCATTGTTCGGACAATTTCCGGTGCAGTACGGTTCCGTAGTGTCGGAATACTCGATATGGCAGTCATTCTCGCTGAGGCAGTCGCACTCGATAACCAGCCATGGCGGACGTTTCGGTGGTAGGGTGTGGGCGACCTCGATGATCCGGAACCCGGATGGTTGATTCTCCACATCCAGAAGATCAACGCCGTCCCAAGCCTCCGGAGTTGCGAACGTGCTGCCCAATGGTGGAAGCGCGTCCACGCCGATCGCCGACAGCGGAATACGATCGGCGGCCCTTAGCCCGACTACCCCGCTGTCAGGAAGATCGATGGTCACAAAGACATCGAAGAAGCTGTCCGCCGGGTAATCGCCGGCCGCGGACGGTAAACCCAGGACGCTCCCCAGGCTCGACTCGTTGGGGTCCAGGTGGATTATCGCCGGGTGCCCAATTGGGCCGGTCGCCCACAACTCCATCTCGACAATCTCAGTCTGAACCAGCCGAAAAACACCGCTGCTCTCCGGATCGCTGCGGTTCACCACGGTTACGTTCGGATCCTCACCGGTGATCGTGTAGGTTTCCACTTCACCGGCGAGATTCTGAATCAGAACATGCCCGGTCGTCCCCTCCAGAACGTCCTGGCCGCCCGGCGGGAAAGCGATGTCAGGCACAATGCGCTGAATCACTCTCGGCACGCAGACCTGGGAAAGCTCCGGGCAGACAACATCGGTGCATCCGGACCCGTCGTCCAGCGGTTCGCAAACCGGATCCGCCGCTTGTTGCGCGCCGTTGACGATCTGGTTAGTCCCCGCACTCAGTAACAATGGGGTACTGGCGGCCCACCCGACCGACGCAGACCCCACCCCCAACGCCATGATTAGCGCAACGCAAAAAACCCTCTTCATAACTAGACCTCCATCTCAGAGTTGCTCCGGCACGCCCCTGTGGCCAGGGAACATATACATGTTATTGGAATGGCCAGGCAAGATCAATGGCGCAGGCAAGATTCAGGTACGTCCCATAGCCTGCGGGCTACAAGAAGGGTAGATAGATACTGGAAAACCGCCGTCAGGGCAGACCCGATGGAATACCCTGTTGCCTTAGCAAGTCAGGCGATTTCCGGCGGTGGTCCGGCCAGAGCTTCGAATTGCTCGAGTGCCGTGCGATCGCCCTGGCGGACGAGCTCGATATCACGATGTACGGTGGGGATGCCAGTCTCGATGTAACGGCGGGTGACGAGTCGCTTGTGGTCATCGACTTTGGCCTGCCGCAACAGGAGGTGACCGATAAGAACGGTCATGGCGGCGTCGACGAGCCGCCGCCCGAAGAGGTCCATATTATCGCCCCCGCGCTCCTTAACCGCGGCAACACCTTCAAGCACGAGTTTTCGGCCCTCTACGAGCATGTTCTGCAGTTTGCGTAGAGACTCGTCTGTGAACTCGTGCCGCTCCAGTTCCTCGACCCGTCTGGCAAACGCGCCACCGCACACGCCGCGCACGGCGGCGACGATCTGCAACTGACTGGTGCCCTCGTAGATTGACGTAATCCGAGCGTCGCGCAGGTGTCGCTCCGCGGGGTAATCCCTCATGTAGCCCGACCCGCCCAGCACTTGGATCGTGTCGTTGGCGATTCTGATGCTCGTCTCCGAGGCCAGGTACTTGCTCATCGGCGTCAACATGCCGGCAAGCCGCTTGAGGATCCGGGCGTCATTCTTTCGCCGCTTCAACTCGTCCTTGTCGGCCGGGGGGTTCGTCTCCAGCACGCGCAGGTTGTTATTTTCCAGGTCTACGATCCGGGCGGTTTCGTATACCAACGTGCGAGCGGCTTCCAAGGCGACCTTCATGCCGGTGACCATCTCGGCCACGGCTGGAAGCCGTTCGATGCGCACTCCGAACTGCTGACGGGTGTGGGCGTAATTACGGGCGCAGCGGTAGGCGGCTTCGGCGATTCCCAAGGCCTGGGCTGCGACCCCGAGGCGGGCGCCGTTCATCAAGCTCATCGTATAGCGGATGAGCCCCAATTGGCGTTCGCCGACCAGTTTGGCCGGGACGTCGTCATACACCAGCTCGCACGTCGGCGACCCGTGGATTCCCAGTTTGTTTTCCAGTCGGCGAACGCGGAGACGCGGATCACGTTGGTGGACAAAGAGGCTCAGCCCGCGTCCGTCGCTGATTTCCGGCTCGCTTCGCGCCAGAGTCAGCAGGACATCTCCACAACCGTTTGTGATGAAACGCTTCACCCCGGTGAGACGCCACTGACCGTTATCGTCCTGCCACGCGCGCAGGCCGACCACCTGCAAGTCACTGCCGGCATCCGGCTCGGTCAGAGCCATGGCTCCGGTGACTTCGCCCCGAGCGAACTTCGGCAAATACTCCTTCTTGGTCTCTTCATCCGCGAAGGCATTAATGGTCTCTCCGATTCCCTGAAGACCGAAGAGGTTCATCAACGAGGCATCCGCCCGGCTGACGATCTCGACCGCCATGGTGTAAACAAGCGAGGGGAAATTCAAACCTCCGTAGGCTCGCGGCAGGGTAAACGCCATTAAGTCCGCCTGCCCGAGTACGTTGAGATTCTCTTGCACGGCGGGGCTAAGTGTGACCGTGCCGTCCGGGTTCAACGTGTGGCCTTCTTGGTCCACCTGCTCGGCGCGGGGAGCTATACAATTGGCAGCGACGTCTCCGACGATGGCGAGGACCCGACGGTAATTGTCGATGGCATCCGCGGCGTCGCGCGGGGCGTAGTCAGCCCCCGGTCCGTTCGTGCTCTGGAAACCGTCTTCCTGAACTGTTGCCACCTCGCTGAGGTCGAAGTGGTCAAAAAGGAAGCGAATGTCGTCGTTGTCTTCGAAGAAGTTAGCCATACCCGTTATTCCCGTCCCTTGATGGCCTTTATCATGGTCGGGATCACTTTGCGCAGATCTCCGACGATTCCGTAATGGGCAACAGAGAAAATCGGTGCGTTCGGGTCCGAGTTAATCGCGATGATCTTGGCGGATTCCTCCATCCCTGCCCGATGCTGGACCGCTCCACTGATGCCGCATGCGATATACAACGCCGGACGGACCGTAGTCCCGGTCTGTCCCACTTGATGTTCCTTGCCGATGAGACCGCCGTCGACCGCGGCACGCGACGCGCCCACGGCCCCGCCTATGGCGCCGGCCAAGTCATGGATGTACTTGAAGTCGTCTTTGCTGCCGACTCCGCCGCCGCCGGCAACGATCGTTCGCGCCGCTTTGAGGTTGACCAAACGCTTTTCGCGGTGACGTTCGATCAACCGCACGGCCAACTCCAGGTCATCGAACTCCATCTGTTCTTCGATCACTTCCCCGCGGCGCTTTGGGTTGCCTTCGGCCAGGCGCATGACGCCTTCGCGCACCGTGGCCATCTGAGGCCAGCGATCGAAGTTGATGATTGTCGCGATGATATTGCCGCCGAACGCCGGACGGATCTGCAGGAGTAGATTCCGATGGGTTTCCTTCGTCTTGGGCTCGACATAGTCGCCGATGTCCAGGCCCGTGCAATCCGCCGTCAGCCCGGCGCGCATTTCGGAAGCCACCCGCGGAGCCAAGTCCCGTCCGAGCGGTGTTGCTCCGAAAAGCACGATCTGCGGTCGGTGTTTGGTAACCAGCCGGCACATCACCCGCGCGTACGGCAAGGTGCGGTAATGCTCCAACTCGGGATGACCCACGTGATAGACCCGGTCGGTCCCCTGGGCGATGAGCTGGTCGGCGAGGTTGCGGGCGTTCGACCCGGCCAGCACGGCGCCGGTCGACACCCCCAACTGATCCGCGAGTTCTCTGGCCTTGCCACAGAGCTCCAGCGCCACGTCGTTGAGACTGCCGTCTTCCTGCTCGGCGAAGACCCAGACTTCGCCATCTCGATTCGGTTCGATCATGGTCAAGCTTTCAGAGTTTTGCGTCCGGCGATCGGCCTGCTCTGTCGCGACTCAAGCCCCGGTCGGGCGGACGCCGGCGGATTATCCCAGCGTATGGTCGACGATAAGCTCGTGAACCAGTCCCCGAATGCCTTCCTCGGTGGGAGGAACTTCCGTGTAGCCTTCTTTCGTCAGGACGATCGACTGAATGCGGTGGACCTTCGTCGGTGAGCCGGAAATTCCACACCATTGCAGATCCGCGTCGAGGTCGTCCAGATTCCACTGCTCGGTCAGCAAGCCCTTCATCCGAAGATGTTCGAGCCGCTTGCCTAACTCTACCTCGCGCTGCTCGGCGGCGGCGTCAGGCATGGCCGAAGCTACCTCGCGGCTGACCTCCGCCTCTACCCGGGCGCGTTTGTAGCGCATGACGCGCTTGGCACTCGGGGGGCGAGGTTCGTTAGCCGTGTCCAGCGCCGTCACCAACAGCGGCAGTTGGGCCTCCAGCACTTCCCAGCCGTTGCCGACGTTGCGGCGGATGCGCACGGTGCGGTCGGTCAAGTCGACCACCTCTTCGAAGTACGTTACCTGAGGTAAGCCGAGCTTCTCGGCCATTTGCGGGCCGACTTGGGCGGTATCGCCGTCGATGGCCTGCCGGCCACAGAATACGAAATCGTAGTCTCCGAGCTTCCGAACCGCTTGGCTGAGGATGTAGCTGGTCGCCAGCGTATCGCTGCCCGCCGCCCGCCGGTCGCTCACCAGAATCGCCCGATCCGCCCCGCGGTACAGGCACTCCCGCAAGACTTCTGACGCCCCCATGGGCCCCATCGTCACGGCCGTGACCTCTCCGCCGTACTGGTCCCGGACCCGCAGGGCAGCCTCCAAGGCGTGGAGATCCTCTGGGTTGAAAACCGCGGGAAGGGCCTCGCGATTCACCGTCCCATCCGCCTTCATCGCCTCTCCGGTGATGTTAGCGGTATCCGGTACCTGTTTGACACAAACGATACAGTGATAGCCCAAAACCACTCTCCATCGTTCGAGAAGCCACTATGTACGTTCGGCAGAGTCGGACCGTAGCCGACCGCGCCAGACCCGTCAAGTAGTCGGGGTAGTTCCGGTTCGGCGTCTTGGAGCGGGTTGTCCGGGTCCACGGTTTTGGTTCGGGGGAGCTTCCCGATTATGGGCTGTCGTTGCGGGTGGTTTGTTTGTGTGAAGCGGGTTGCTTTGGCACGCACCATGCAGGCTGAAAGTGGGGAATACAACGCGGCGGCGCGTCACCGCTTGACGAGAATGTTCCACGGACTAACGCCGTAATCGGCGCATGTTGCGAGGTAGTTTCCATGAGCACCAAGCCGTTCAATGCATTCGCGATGGCTCAAGCCCAGTTCGATAAGATCGCTGAGACCCTCGGGCTGGACCAAGGTACTATTGACCTGCTACGACATCCGATGCGTGAGTACCACTTCAGCCTGCCCGTGCGGATGGACGACGGGTCCACCAAGGTCTTTCGCGGGTTTCGCGTGCAGCACAACGACGCCCGGGGTCCGGCAAAGGGGGGCATTCGGTTCCACCCCCAGGAGACTGCCGATACGGTGCGTGCCCTATCGATGTGGATGACCTGGAAATGCGCGGTCGCGGACCTGCCTCTGGGTGGTGGCAAGGGCGGGGTGATCTGCGAGCCGCACAACCTGAGCATGAACGAGCAACAGAGTATTTGCAGAGCCTTTGTGCGGCAGATTTCTCGGGATTTGGGGCCCTTGCGCGATGTCCCGGCTCCTGACGTCATGACCTCCGGGCAGCACATGCTCTGGATGCTCGACGAGTACGAGCAGATTCACGGCGGGCACTTCCCCGGCGTCATTACCGGAAAACCCGTCGGCATGGGGGGGTCCCTCGGGCGGACCGAGGCCACCGGCTACGGCGTCGTGTTTACGGTCCGGGAGGCTTTGAAGGAGCTCAATGTTCGGCCGCAAGACACGACTGCGGCCGTGCAGGGATTCGGTAATGTCGCGCAATACGCGATCGAACTATTCAACCAGATCGGGGGTACGGTTGTGGCCGTTTCCTGCTGGGACCAGGGGGACCAGAAACCCTATACGTTCCGGAAGAAAGGCGGTGTGGATCTCGCCGAACTGCGCAAGATCACCGATCGTTTTGGAGGTATCGATAAGCAGAAAGCCGCGGAACTCGGCTATGAACAGTTGCCGGGTGAGGCGTGGATAGAACAGGATGTCGATATTCTGTTTCCCTGTGCGCTGGAGAACTCGATCACGGTGGACAACGTATCGAACATCTCCAAGCGCGTGAAATTGATCGCCGAGGGGGCCAACGGCCCGACAACGCCGGAAGCGGACCACATTCTTCACGAACGCGGCATCTTTGTCATCCCGGACTTCTTGGCAAATGCCGGTGGTGTCACATGCAGCTACCTGGAGCAGGTTCAGAGCAACATGAACTACTTCTGGGATAAGGACGAGGTGCTCGGCAAGCTCGATGTGATGATGACCTCGGCGTTTATCGGCGTAAGTAGCATGGCCCGCAAGCGCAAGCTGTACATGCGTGACGCGGCCTATACCATTGCTATCGCGCGTGTGGCGCAAGCATGCAAGGACCGAGGTTGGGTATAGTCGCACAAGTACATTAGTTGGTGGACAGCTCGATGAGCCGGACGCCGAATTCAGGCATGTACCCGCGCTTCGACCGCAGATTCTTCGGGGCGGACGAAGATTTCACCGTCATCGGCGGTGGTGGACTCGGGGGGAAGGCCCTGGGGCTTGCTTCGGCCAAACGTATCGTTGAAGAAGCGTGCCCGGCGGGCAGCTTCCCCGAAGTGCAGATTGGCATCCCTCGCCTGGCTGTATTGGGGACGGAAGTCTTCGAGCAGTTCATGGCGCAGAACGACCTGTACAAGGTCGCCTTGGCGGACTTGCCGGATGAACGGATTGTCCACGAGTTCATCAAAGCGGAGCTTCCACCGGTTTTCGTTGGCGATCTGCGGGCCTTGATCGCGCAGATTCACCGACCGTTGGCCGTGCGCTCATCCAGCTTGTTGGAAGACGCCCTGCAGCATCCTTTCGCAGGTGTGTACGCCACCAAGATGATCCCGAACAACCAGGCCGCAGTTGGTGACCGATTCAAGAGGCTCGTTGAGGCCGTCAAGTTTGTCTGGGCTTCGACGTTCTTCCGTGACGCCCAAAGCTATATGCGCACGATCGATCATCCAATCGAAGAAGAGCGGATGGCGGTGATTATTCAGGAAGTTGTGGGCGAGCGCTTCGGGGACCGATTTTATCCCATTGTCTCTGGGGTTATTCGCACGCACAACTACTATCCAATCGCTCCCGCCCGGCCGGAGGACGGCGTGGTGAACCTCGCGCTGGGGTTGGGCAAGACAATCGTCGATGGTGGAGTGACCTGGACTTACAGCCCGCGGTTTCCGAATCGTCGCCCTCCGTTTGGATCAACCGGCGAGCTGCTCAAGAACACGCAGACACAGTTCTGGGCGGTCAGTATGGAACAGGCCCCGTACGATCCGATCAACGAGGCCGAGCATCTTACACAATCGGGGCTCGATGCGGCGGAGTGGGACGACGTCTTGCGTTTCACGGCGTCGACCTACGACGCCGCTTCAGACCGGGTGACCCTTGGTACCGCGACGACGGGCCCGCGCATTCTCACGTTCGGGCGCATACTTGAACTGGGTGATGTCCCGCTCAACGATGTGGTGAAGCGACTGTCCAGCTACTGCAAGGACTCGTTGCAGGCCGACGTGGAGATTGAGTTCGCCTTGACATTGGATCGTCAAGACGGTCTACCGGCCCGGTTCGGGTTCTTGCAGGTGCGTCCAATGATGGTGGCGCAAGAGTCGGTGTACGTGGATGAAGCTGAGTTGAGAAGCGATCGCGCGCTGGTCGCCAGCGAAATGGTGTTGGGCAATGGGCAGAGCCGTACGATTACGGATGTGGTGTATGTGAAGCCCGGGGTGTTCGAGGCGAAACACACTCCGGTTATTGCCGCAGAAGTGGACGTGTTGAATAGAGGACTCGTTTCTGAGCAGCGGCCGTACTTGCTCATCGGGTTCGGACGTTGGGGCAGCAGCGATCCGTGGCTGGGGATTCCCGCCACGTGGCCGCAGATTTCCGGCGCGCGGGTAATCGTCGAGGCCACGCTGCCGGAGATGAACGTGGACGCCAGCCAAGGGTCGCACTTCTTCCACAACATGATTAGCTTCCACGTGCAGTATTTTACGGTGCGGCACTCCGGGTCGTACGCGGTTGCCTGGGATTGGCTTGACCGCCGGCCGGCTTTGGGCGAGACTCGGTTCCTGCGGCACGTGCGGCTTGATGTGCCACTCGAAATCCGCGTGGACGGCCGCAATGGACGCGGTGTCATTCTCCACAACTGAGTCTTGCTGCTCACGGGGACTCCCTATGACCGATCAAGATGGCCGGGTAGCTGATATTCTCCGATCACTGCAGGAGCGGGCTAAGGAACTTAACTGCCTCTATCGAGTGGAGGAAATCACCGACACCGATCTACTGACGTTAGAGGAGGTGTTTGAAGGCGTTATCGACGCCATTCCTCCGGGCTGGCAGTATCCGGAAGTCTGTGTCGCCCGTATTTGCTACGACGGCAAGGTGTACGCCACCAGGGGTTATCGCGAGACGGAATGGTCTCAGGAAGCACCTATTCGTGTGTACGGGGAGGTGGTCGGCACCTTGGATGTCGCTTATCTTCAGCAAATGCCCCCGGCCGACGAAGGCCCCTTCTTCAAGGAGGAACGTAAGCTCCTCGAGACGATCGCCGAACGCATTGGCAGTTGTGTGACACATCGCCGTCTCTTGGAAACCATGCAAGGCATGCGCGATTCCGAGAATGCCTCCCGGCGCAGGGGCCGGGAATGGGCGGCGATTCTCGATCTTCTGCACCATACGGATCAGGGCTTGCTGATGCGCGTGGCCCGCAAGATGATCAACCACCTGTGCTGGAGCGGAGTGAAGGACGCGGGTGAGATTCTGCAGGAGTTTCGCCCCCATGTTGAACCGCACGAGCCGGAGGTGTTTTTCGAGTCGAACCGGCCGCGCGATCGGGCGGCCGCCCCGTCGGCCACAGCGCTGGCGGACCGAGTCTTCGAGCTGGCGGCGGCGCATCTCAGCGACGATGAGATAATCTCGTGCATCCATAACTGGATCAAGCAAGATCGAGCCAGCTTCCTCGTGAACACGCTCGAGAACCACCACACGACGATTACCGAGGTCAGCGACGCCATCCAGCGTTACCGGCACGCCGGTCACGGCGAGGTCGAACTCTCGCCGTCGACGCGCAAAGGCCTTTTGGTGTCGCTCGTGCGGCGGTTTCTTTCCGATCAGCTCGAGTACATCAACGTTGCCAAGAACTATGTGGAAATCAAGGATTTTCACGAGTTGATCGGGCGGCTCATCTACCCGGCCCGGGAGCACGGAAAAACCGGCGGCAAGGGGGCCGGGCTCTTTCTCGCCTACCAGATCGTCCGGCGGCACCGCGAGGAGGACAAGCTCCTTGCGGATATCAAGACACCGAAGACCTGGTATCTGACGTCCGATGGGATGCACGATTTCGTGTACTGCAACCACCTTGAAGATGTATTTTCCCAGAAGTACAAAGAGATCGATGAGATCCGCCAGGAATACGACGATGTCGTGCAGGTTTTCAAGAACTCGCAGTTCTCGGCGACCATTGTCAAGGGCCTGTCGCTGGCGTTGGATGACCTGGGCAACAAGCCGCTGATCGTCCGTAGCTCCAGCTTGCTGGAAGACCGCTTCGGGGCGTTGTTCTCGGGGAAGTACAAGAGTCTGTTTCTGGCGAACCGGGGGACTAAGCAGGAACGCCTTGATTCCCTGATGGATGCCATTGCCGAAGTATACGCATCGACGTTCGGCCCGGATCCGATTCAATACCGGGCCGAGCGAAACCTGCTTGACTTCCAGGAAGGAATGGGCGTGCTCATTCAGGAGGTCATCGGAACACAGATTGGAGATTACTTTCTTCCGGCGTATGCGGGTGTTGCCTTTAGCCACAACGAATTCCGCTGGTCACCGCGCATCCGACAGGAAGACGGGCTGGTGCGTCTCGTTCCCGGTTTGGGCACGCGCGCCGTGGACCGGGTCGGCGATGATTTTCCGATCCTCGTTTCGCCCGGTCAGCCCGGTTTACGGGCAAACTCGACGCCCGAAGAGGTCGTCCGGTATTCACCTCGCTACCTGGACGTCATCAACCTGGTTACCAACAAGTTCGAAACGGTTGACGTCGCTCAGTTTCTGCGCAACGTCGGCGACGAGTTTCCGGCCGTGGAGCAGTTGGTTTCGGTATTCTCCGACGGGAATCTGCGACAGCCTATGCCCGGCAGCGTCGATTTCGAGCAGGATGACCTGGTAGTCACATTTGAAGGGCTTCTGAGTCGAACACCGTTTGTCAAACAGATCGATGCCCTGCTGAGACTCCTCGAACGCGAGTGCGGTTACCCGGCGGATATAGAGTTTGCGTCAGACGGGAAAGACCTGTACTTGCTGCAGTGCCGCGCGCAGGCACCTGCGAAACATGCGAAGCCGGCGCCCATCCCGCAAGATGTCCCGCAATCCAGGATGATCTTCTCGGCAAATCGCCATATCTCTAACGGAACCGTGCCGAACATCACGCACATAGTGTATGTCGATCCCGAGCAGTATGGCCGGCTCGGAAGCCGCGAGGAGCTGCTTGCTGTTGGACGGGCGGTCGGGAAGCTCAACAAGCTGCTCCCCAAGCGGCAGTTCATCCTGATGGGCCCCGGACGCTGGGGCAGTCGCGGTGATATTAAGCTCGGCGTGCCCGTGACATACTCGGACATCAACAACACGGCGATGTTGATCGAGATCGCCCGCAAGACCGGTGACTACACGCCCGATGTTTCATTCGGCACGCATTTCTTCCAGGATCTTGTCGAGGCCGATATCAGGTATCTTCCGCTCTATCCGGATGATGCCGACGTCGCCTTCAACGAGCCGTTTCTGACTCGCTCGTCGAACCTGTTGGCGGAGCTTGCCCCCAAGTTCGAGTCCCTCCGTGAAACGGTGCGGGTGATTGACGTTCCCCGAGCGGCGGATGACCAAGTGCTTCATGTGTTGATGAACGCCGAACTCGAGCAGGCGGTGGGCGTGCTCTCCGATCCGGCCGAGCGTTTGGACTACGACGATGACTCCGCGGAGGCACCCGCGGCTCCGGACGAGCAGGATTGGCGCTGGCGCGCCCGCATGGCTGAAAGCGTTGCGGCGCACCTCGATCCCGCGCGGTTTGGCGTAGAGGCTTTGTACGTGTTTGGCAGCACGAAGAACGCAACAGCCGGACCCGCCAGTGACATCGATCTGCTCGTACACTTCGTCGGAGATGAAGAACAGCGGCGCGATTTGGATCGGTGGTTTGAAGGATGGAGCCTCTCACTTAGCGAAATCAACTATCTTAGAACGGGCTATCGTAACAGTGGTCTACTCGATGTGCATATTGTTACCGATGAGGATCTCGCAAAACGTACGAGCTATGCAGTCAAGATCGGGGCGGTGACCGACGCCGCCCGCGAGCTGCCGCTCGGAACGGCGTGTTCTGCCGTGGGCTAAACAAGCGTCCGCGTTGCCGTAGTGGGGTCCGCCGGGTCGAAGCGAATCAGAGCCAGTTCCGGACCGTCGTGAGCGGCGGAGAAGCAATGCGTTTGCCCGATACGTTGTGACCATGCCCCCGTAATCTGCGCCGATTCATGGATGTGTCCGTGCAACGTGACCAGCGGCTGCCTCCGTTCCACGAACCGTTTGACGGCAACGCTTCCGACATGCACATCGAGCGGCGCGTGGTCTATCATCTTCCCGTCCAGCGCCGCGCGATCCAGGTCCGTCTGGTACGGGGGGGAGTGGAACAGGAAGATGGCTTCGTCGACGGCTCGGTCACCAACCAAGCCGGTCAGGTCATCGGCGATGGTTGCGTACCTGACTTGGTTATCGGGCACCGGAATCGAGCGATGTCCGTCCTCCGGCGATACACACCCGGGATCCACGTACCGCGAAACGTCGTATCGTTCCCAGTCCTTCAGCAAGAAGGGCGTCGGCGGTACATAGGCGTACCCGTACACGTCGCGGCCCGAGAATGAGACTCGGCGGTCATGGATGTACTCCCAGATGCCGGTAGTCGCCGCCGCGATTACCGCCGCCTCTTCCGATCGGCTGTCGTCATTACCGAGAATCACGAAAACGCGGGGATAAGCCTCGCCGAGATCCTCCCGAAGCCGCGTGAGCCGGCGGGCGAGGAAGCCGTTCACGAAATCCTCGTGGCCGAAATCCAGTGACTCGGCCGCCGAGAGCCCGGAGGGCAGCAAGTCTCCTCCTGCAAAGACTGCCTTCGGCCTCTCGATACTGATCAGCTCGAGCAGTTTCTCGTACCGGTCCACCCGGCCGTGCAAATCTGAGACGAAGAAACAGGTCGACATCAGACATCTCCCATCGGGCCTATCTTGGACCGGATGCCGGGCGGATTCAAGCGCTGTTCTGCGACCATCTCAGGCGGTCCTCGCGCGGTCTGGGTAAGGTCGACCGGGGCGTGGTGCCAGGTCGGTTGGGCAGGGTGACCCGTCCTATTGCAGCTGGCCGGGTAGCCAGGTCCTTTTGTAACTGACGTATGTTCCGACTATTCGCGGATCGTTCAAGACCCAGCCCGGCCGGACGTGGGGGAGCCGATGATCGACCGGTGCCGGCAGGCAAGGTGGCCCACGTCCTTCTGCATTTGGAGCATTTGCCGCTCCCTCGCGGGTCGTTCAACATCCCGCCCGGCTGGACGTGGGGAAGCCGATGATCGGTGGTTGACAATCGCGGCAGGTTCCGCGTCTCGGCCGTCGGCGCCGTCCCGCGCATCTGCCACCTGCGTGTCATCGGGTGATTCAGCCTACGTGTTCAGGCTGAAAGCCTGCAATATAGTAGCCGGGCGCAAGGCCGCGCAGCGGCCGCCGCCCCCGGGTGAGGTCCCAATAACCCCAATCACCCTGACAGGGTGAGAGAGACGGTGTCGATGCGTCGAATGATGGTTAGAACAACGAGGGCGTGAGCCGCGGGATCGGATGACCGCACTCAACTTCCCCTGTGAGGGCGGCGATGCACTCATGTAAGGTAAGGCCAGAGGGTCTGGACCGTGCCCTGGGCAACGACTGAGCCCAACCAAGTGAACGGGAAGACGAGTGGGATCAAAAGACCCGCCAACCATCGGGGGCGATTGCGGATGAGCAACACCGTTGCCAGAACCGCCCACCACCAATAGAAGATGATCGTGACACCCCAATCCGGCCGGATAAGGCTGCTCGGATTCAACGGCCAGACGAAGGTCGTATCGGACAGCGAGGAGACTAAGGGGGGGGCCTCAACGAACGTCCAACCTGCAACGAAGCAGGTCGAGTAGAAGGATACGATGAGCCACAGGCGGAATCGGGCGTACCAGCGCGGCGAATCGGCAGACTGTCTGAAGCACAAGGTGGCGAAGACCAGCGACTGCGCCAGTATTACCGCGGATACCGGCAGCACTGCAGTCGCAGCTTCTATAAGCAGATTCCCCCATGCATCTAGGTACCACTGAGCCACGCTCAGACAACACAACACCGCCACGATCAGACTCGGCCAGATCGCTTCGTCGGTGCGCACCTGCCGGGCGAAGCGCCACGGAGTGAATAGCATCACCATAACGGTCATGAGCGTCTGATCGACCTTCCGCCGACCGCGGGCTCTATGAGCGGGCGTGCCCACTCGCCGACCTTCCACGCCGCTTCGCGCCAATTCCCAGTCGATCTGACATCCGCACTCGGGGCAGACGTCCGCAGTGAGCCCCGTCAGGTTGTATCCGCACTCCACGCACCGATCGCCCGTGTCTTCCACCGGCGGGCATGCAGAGCCCGACGTGGCCGCCGACGTATGTGGTTCTTGTGGCATCTATGGTGTTCTCTTCCTGACCGGTGCCGACCCTGACATACCGGCGAAGCTCGTCCTTCCTCCGAACCGTCGGAGCGATCATACCAAGTTCGGTCATCAGACAGTACCGCCGTCTTCTTCTGACTTTCTGTCGGATCAGACTCGTTCGCCTCGGGGCGAGATAGGCGGGGGAGCGGTGGTGGGATTCACGATCCGATGTTTGGCGAGACGGCGGCAAGTTGCTTCGGGCCGGGGCGGTACTGAAACACCCAGGCGGGGCTGGCGGAAGTGGTTGGAACGTGCCGCGATAGACCGAAGATCCGCACGACCTCCTCCGGCTTGGCGATCCAGTAATCCCGCCATTTGTTGTCGGGGGCGAGCACGAACAGTACCCGCGGGTCGTCCACGTTGCGGCTGGTCGAGATGTTCCGCACCCAACGATCGAGCGCGGCGGGGGTCTCGGGGATCGGCAAGGTCGCAAGGCCGGTCTCGAACGTGATGTGCTCGTGGAAGTTGCTTACGAGGATCAGCTCCGGTGCGGCCTGCTCCTGAAGCCAGCTATACAAACCTGAAGCGTCTGGTGCGAAACAACGCGCCCATCGTCCGGAAGGCGCGGTTTCGCGATCGGCGGCCAGCCAGCGCTGATACGGTCGCGGCCAATCCTGTTGCACGATCCACGCGCACGCCACTAGCATTGCAGCCCCTGCCGCAACCCGGATCGTACGCTGCGGGATCAGTAAGACCGGGGCCGCGAATAACAAGAAATACAGCGGTTTGATCGGCTGGTAATAGCGACCAAGGGCGACATAATCGAACTTATCGCCGAACACGGAAGTCGCCCCAATCAGTACCGCGAACAAGGCGAGGGCCAAACAACCGCTCAACGATACGGCCGGGGAAGACGCGAACACCCGCAATGCCCGCCGGGTACGCGCGAAACAAAGCCCGATCGCCAGCAGCGCTGCCGGCCAGAGAGCGAACAGCCAGTGGCTGTACCAGTGGTAATCGTAAAAGCCGAACTCGGTGAAATTCCACCAAGCCTCGCCGAGCATGCCCGGCCCGAAATGGAACCCGATCGTGTGCCCGAGGTTCAGTTGCGCCTGGGTCGAACCGGCGCCCATCACGCAGTTGAGGATTATCAAGCCGAGAATCGGCACGGCCGCCGCTGCGCTGAACAGTGCGAACGGTCGCCAGGTCATCCGCCGCCGCCCGGCCCATTGAACAAGCAGCCAGACGCCAATCCCCAGGGGTACGAACACGCCGGCATATCGAATCCAAAACAACCCCCCGGCCAGGAGCCCGGCGAGGATGAGCCACAGAGTGGCACTGCCGGCCAACCGCCCGTCCGCGTCCAGCTTCTGCGAGAGGTCGGCGATACCAACGTAGGCGAGGGAGTCGTCCTCCGTGCCGCGACCTCGGCGTAGTTCTCCTCGAGCGCGAGCGTGTATTTCCGACGTAGGGCGAACGCCTCTCAGCCCCCCGTTAGTGCAGGCGGAATGGCCGGGTATTACGGGGAACCCGCCCCCGAGCCCCCCCCCGAGCCCCCCCCTTTCAAGGGGGGGAAAGCTCGAAGCGGCGGAATTACTGCACAGGTCGTCGGGGTTTGGGGGTGCAGTTTGCATCGCGGGGAATCCCCCCCTTACGCTCGTCTTAGCCGGTGAGATAGGGGCAACCGTAGTGTACGTGCTCCACGATTCCTCCCACGGCTCGCCAGTGGCGGTAGACAGGTGTTCTGCCACCGCTGATCCTCCGCGAAGGCTGCCCGATGGCCGTACAGAGGTCCGCGACGTAACGACGCTTGTTTCGAGTTCCTCCGCGAGTTCAGAGATGTCTTCCAGTTTCGGGCGGCTGGTTCTCAATGCTCCCGAGGCGCTCAGAGGAACCTCCAAAGGTCGGGCGACGCCTCTCATCCCTTCGAGCGGAGCAGGCGTGTTTGAGCCTCGACCCGGCATACTCGTGGGGATCACGGCAATCGGGGCCACCGCCGAGTGGGTGGCAGCCCGGTACGAGGTGATGCCGAGTGCGTCCGCCCCTCGAAGAAGCGCGATTCTCTCAACGGCGAGAACGGTCCCCAGCAGCGTAAACGGCAGGACTGCAACGAGGATCGCGTCCGTGCTCGGGTTAATTAGCATTGCAGCCGAGACCGAGCACGCGGCCGCCACCGCGGACAGTAACGTCCCGCAGATCCCACGCGGCACGGCGCGCTTGACCCAAGTGAACCAACCCACCAGAGCGAGCGCACACATGGCCACGCTTATCCACTGACACGCGGCGATGGTCCCCACGCCGGTCGTTTGGCGCACGGCCCACACCATCAGCGGATAGCCGACCGGCCACTGCGTGAGGAACCCCCAGTCATATTGCCACTCCCACGGTTGCAGCGGGGCGACCGGTTGCAGGGAGGTCGGCCCCAAGCCGGCGGACATCCGTTCCGCGGCGATCAGTTGATAGCAGTAATCCGATTCAACCAGCGGGGGAATAGCCGATCGAGACGGAAGAAGGGCCAGAATGGCGAATACTACGAGAAACGCACCGCCCACCGCCCACCATCGCGAGGCGGCCAGCGGCACTTCGGTCGTCGGCCGGCTCAGGAGCGCGGCCTGGATAGCTGCTACCCGCGTGCGCGGGTTTGGAATCACGGCTTCGGCGACGGACAACGCAGATCCTCTGGGGCGAACGGGCGGTCGCTTCGCACAGACCGCGACCTCAGCGGTCCATTATCGGTCCTATCGGCGGATTCGACGGCCGGATTAAGAGGACCGCAGCTCGCAACGGGGAATCATTTCAAGCCGGGCGCCCCCGTCACCGACGTAATTATGGGAACTGCGCCATGAAACTGACTATCGTCATTCCGGCCTTCAACGAAGAGGACGCGATCGGCTCGATCATCGAGCGCTGCCAAGCGGCGCGCCCGCAGATCGTGGCCGAGTCGCCGGTGGACGACGTCGAGATCATCGTGGTCAGCGACGGCTCGACCGATCGCACCGTCGAAATCGCCTCCGGTTACGATCAGGCCAAGCTGATCGTATTCGAGAAGAACCGCGGTTACGGCGCGGCCATCAAACGCGGGTTCGAGGAGGGCGAGGGCGACTTGGTAGCGTTTCTCGATGCGGACGGCACGTGCGATCCGGCTTTCTTCGCCACGTTGTGTCGGGCAATTATCGACGAGAACGCCTCGGTGGCTATCGGGTCGCGGATGGGGCCGCAGAGTTCCATGCCCCGGCTTCGCCGGCTCGGTAATCGGGTTTACGCGTTGATCCTGTCCGCGCTGAGCAACCGAGTTGTGACCGACACGGCCAGCGGGATGCGGGTGATCCGCCGCGAGGCTTTGCCGAGTCTGTATCCGCTGCCGGATGGCTTGCATTTTACGCCGGCGATGAGTGCTCGAGTGCTGATGGATGACTCCCTGACGATCGTCGAGCGACCGATGCCCTACGAAGAGCGGATCGGCGAGTCGAAATTGCACGTGGTTCGGGACGGGGTACGGTTCCTCAATACTATTCTCGAAATGACCCTCATGTGGCGGCCGGCGCGCATGTTCACCGCTGTCGCCGCGGTCTGTTTGGCGCTGACGGTTCTGCTGGCCAGCCACCCGTTCGAGATGTGGCTCCGCGTGCAACGGCTTCAAGAGGACATGATCTATCGCCTGCTCTTCTGTGCGTTGCTCGGGATGTTCGGTGTCGCCATGTTGTCAGCCGGAGTTGTCGCCGACCATCTGCGCCGGTTCCTCAGTGAAGAGTCGAGCCCGCGCACTTTTGTCGCGTCTGTATTGGACAAGGTGTATACTTTTCGCGGGTTCGCGGTTACCACGGTGGTCAGCCTGCCGGTGCTCGGCTGGCTGGTCGGGCGGGGCGTGTGGACCCGAATTACAGACGGATTCGTCGACCTGCACTGGTCTCGGGTGGTGCTGGCCGGAGTTATCGCATTCAGCCTGGGGCAGATGCTGATTACCGTTCTCACCGCCAATCTCCTGCGGTTCCACGCCGCCCGGAGGGTAACCGGCACGGTTCGCAAGACCGCCCGCCGGTCCGCCGTCGCGATCGCAGCGCCCCGCCAGCCGGATCCACACCGTTCCGCCGAGCCCGTCGGCGTTACTTCCGGCGTTTCTGCCGGCGTTTCCGCAATCTAGCTCCGTTTCCAGAAAGGTAGTCGCGTTTCTGCCTCCCCTCCTTACCAAGGAGGGGCCGGGGGAGGTTATTTCGTCCGGGGGAGTCGTTCACCCGTTCGAAGTCTCGCGCCGCCCCGCAGACCCCCCTCAATCCCCCCTTGTTAAGGGGGGAGGATCCAAGTTTGATTGCCCGGGCGGATTCTTGCACAATACGGCGGTTATCGAAGAGCGGATTCCCCCGCGCCGGCGCGTGGCGGGCTCCGCGGTGCATCGCAACCGAACGGAATCCTCAACGATGAAGGTACACGAGTATCAGGCAAGAGCGTTGCTGGCCGAGGCCGGCGTTCCCGTTCCCCCCTCGAAGGTTGTCGAAACGGCCGACGACGCCGTCGCGGCTTTCAATGAGATCGGCGGGCAGGTAGTGGTTAAGGCCCAGGTGTTTGCCGGGGGCCGCGGTAAGGCCGGGTTCGTCAAGCTGTGCGATTCCGCCGACGCAGTTCGCGAGGCCGCCACGTTCATGCTCTCCAACCGGATGGTCTCGGTCCAGACCGGGGCGGAGGGTATCCCGGTGAAGAAGATCCTGGTTGCCTCCGCCGTCGATATCGACAGCGAATATTACGTAGCCGTGGTCGTGGACCGGGCGAAACGAGCCCCGGTCGTGATGGTCTCGCAAGAGGGCGGGGTCGAGATCGAGGTCGTGGCCAAGGAACGTCCCGAGGCCATCCACAAACGCTGGCTCCATCCACATCTGGGGCTGCTGGACTTTCAGTGTACACAGTTGGTTACCGCCCTGGGCTTTACCAACAAGGAGCAGGGCAAGGCGGCCGCGAGGGTGATCCGCGGGCTCGTGGATGTAGCGCAGAAATACGACTGCTCGCTGGCCGAGATCAACCCGCTGGTGCGCACACCGACCGGCGAGGTTCTGGCGATCGACGCCAAGATGAACTTCGACGACAACGCGGTCTTCCGCCACAAGCGGCTCCAGGAGATGTTCGACCCGACGGAAGAGAACCCGATGGAGTTGCGGGCCAAGGACCACAACCTGTCTTACATTGCGCTGGACGGGAACATCGGCTGTTTGGTCAACGGGGCCGGGCTGGCGATGGCCACCATGGACCTGATCAAGCTGCATGGTGGTGAGCCGGCTAACTTCCTCGACGTCGGTGGATCGGTGACCGCCCAAGAGGCCACCGAGGCGTTCCGCATCATTCTGTCAGACGATAAGGTCAAGGGCATTCTGGTGAACATCTTCGGTGGGATCGCCAAATGTGACACGATCGCCGAGGCCTTGATCGCCGCGGCCGAGGAGGTCGGATTCACCGTCCCGGTGGTCGTGCGCCTGGAGGGAACCAACGTCGAACGCGCCCGCGAACTGCTGGCCAAGGCGTCTATCCCGCAACTGATCCCCGCCGAGGACTTAACCGACGCGGCGAAGAAGGTGTGCTCTAAGGTGGCGTGACGGCGCCGGGGATGATCACGCAAGTGTGGACCGCGGCACCCGCGCGACGGTTTTCGCACCAATGTCCATCCTCCAATCTCCAGAGGGGGATCCTACGGCGTATCAGCCGCGATGATCTCGGTTATGTGCTGCGGCAATGGCATAATCACCTGGTATTCTTCGCCTGTTCGCGTGTCGGTGACCGACGCACACGCCAGCCCAAACGTGTACCATCGCGCATCCTCTGCCTTCCCGGTTGGGCTGACCATCATCTTGGCCGGGCTCCCGGATACGAAATCGGGAGACGAGGGCTGGACGACCACGATATCATTGGGCAGGTTGATGCCGCGGATTTCTTTCCAGTTTGGTCGTTCAACCACACGAAAGACCAACGGATCGGTTGCCGGGAACGCCGGCGCCACAAGGACAATCTCGCCGGGCTTTGGACGAAGAGTCGGGTCGACGTATCTGTCCCACTCGCTGACGGCGCAGCCTTCGTAAAGCTGAATCAGTGCAAAATCACCGCCCTGCGGGTCGATTGGTATGTGTTCTTGCAGTCTGCCGGCCATCCAGACGTCTCGACAATTAATCCGGGCGACGGTGCCGGGCAACGGTACCGGGGCAAACCCAAAACCAGCGTTTGCGCCTACAATGGGCGTTTTGAAGCAATGCGCGGCTGTTACTACGGCGTGAGGTGCCACCGGGAATCCAGGGCAAATCTCGCTGTCACCGGACTTTGGAGGGCCAAGCACCTGTCCCGCTACGAATCCGAAATCCAGCGGTTTACCGAAGTAGTCACTCGCCCTGGGCGCGTAGACATGGGATGGGGCAGCGCACCCCATTGAGAAAAGTCCCCATCCCGCCACGACGAACAACCTCAGACTTGGGCGAAGGCTCGCACTGATCTTCATCATCTAATCTCCAAAGGGGATCCTACGGCGTATCAGCCGCGATGATCTCGGTGATGTGCTCCGGCAGCGGCACGATTACCATGTGCTCTTCACCAGTTCGGGCGTTGGTGACACCCGCGCACGCCAATCCAAACGTGTACCACCGCGCATCCTCCGCCTTGCCGGTGGTGCTGACCATCATCTTCGCCGGGCTCCCGGATGCGAAATCGGGAGACGAGGGGTGAACGACCACGATATCGTCGGGTAGGTCGATGCCGCGGATCTCTCCCCACTCGGGTCGTTCAACAACACGAAAGACCAATGGATCAGTGTCCGGTGGCGCCGGCCCCACAAGGACAATCTCGCCGGGCTTCGGCCGAAGAGTCGGATCGATATACCTGTCCCACTTGCTCACGGCGCAGCCGTCGTAAAGCCGAATCAGCGCGAAATCACCCGCTTGCGGATCGATCGGAACATGTTCTTCCAGTTTGCCGGCCATCCAGACATCTCGACAGTCCATCCGCGTAACGGTGCCGGGCACGAGCGTCGGCACCGGCGCTAACCCAAAACCAACACTCTCGCCGACTCCCGTTGGCGGCCTGAAACAGTGACCGGCCGTTACTACGGTGTGGGGTGCTACGGGGAACCCCGGGAAGTACCGGCTATAACCGGGCGTCAAACCGCGAGCCAAGTGCCCGGTGACAAACCCGAAATCCAATTGCCTGCCGAAGTAGTCACTCGCCCGAGGCGTCTGGACACGGGATGGAGCAACGCACCCCATCAAGAAGAGTGGCCATGCCGCTACAACGAACAACCTCAGGCTTGGGCGAAGGCTCGCACCAATCTTCATCATCTAATCTCCAAAGCAAGACCGAACGTTATGCATCTTCATCGTTCCCGGAGCCTATCCAACGGCCCCGAGCACTCTTGGCGGCGGGTAGCCAAGCGGGGCCGCGGCTGAGAGTAGCGGGCCGGCGAGCGGGGGGAGCACGATCGCCCCCTCCGCTCACGCAGCTCCGGCTGGTTAAGCCCACCATGTCCATCGCGCGCAGATGACATGGGTTATTGCCATCTTATGCAACTACTCGATACCCGATTCGCTGAACCGCTGGACGGGCACGCCGTTCAGCGACAGATAGTCGCCCTCGAGTCCTACGCGGACAACCTCGCCCGCGAAGTCCGCCGCGGCGCCCGCAAGCTCGACGGCGCCCTCGGGCATGTCGGCCAAATCGATGTTGATCGCCAGAGCGCCGGCGATCTTCATGGCCTTGAGTCCATCCATGGCCGGACCGTCGAACGAGATCACCGTATCCTCGCCGTTGGTCCAAACCACGGTGACACCCGCGGTCTCCTGAAGCTCGGCGGCAGTCTCAGCGTCCAGTTCGAACGGGAGGGTTGCCTCGTAGCCGATGCGGTCCAGCTCATCGAGTTTGTTGGTTAAAGTGAAGCCCTCGGCGGCCATCTCGAAATCTAGATAGAGGAGGTTGAGCGACCCCGTCAAGGGCGGAGCGACGGGCTCGCACTGGGGAGGAAGGTCGCCCCAAGGGATCGGCGGACCCATCTCCGGATCCTCAGGTGGCACGGTGTTGGGAGGATAGTCCCTGCCGAACTCGACCCCGGCTTCGTTTCCTTGGGCATCTCTGATATACGCTTTGGCGTGAGAACCCTGTATGCAACCGCTCATCGGGACCGTGATAACGAGCAGCATCAGAACGGACACTGCCTTACGAATGGTGTTCTTCTTCAACATAATCCTACTCTCTTCACTTGAAGTCTGGTAAACTTGAAATGCTTTGTGGTCACCTGCGGCGGTGCCTGCCGGCAACGGCAACACCGTCGTGGGTGCTAATTCAGCCCGGTTTGTCTTAACGCGTGCCCTCGCCGCGGCGGCCCGCGACAACGAGTTTGATGTTGCCTCATGAGCAGTCCTTCTCCGTCCGCTGTGTCAGAACCGACACGCTCTCACCTGCTGTGGCAGGTACACCTCGCTCTTCTTCGTATTGCGGCGATGCTCGTCTGCACCTCGCCCGCTACGGCCGGATCGTCCCTTCTGCCAGCCGCTGCTATCGATTCAGAAGCAACGCCGCCCATCTCGCCGAATGAGGTTGGCGCCGGCCCGAAACGCGTCGCGCACCTATAGAAGAAGCGCAAACAGATAACGACCGTGAAATGTCACAGATCACGTCTCCTTTCCGCGCTGCGAGCTGCGTCGTGCCCCAGCACATCCGTCCGAACCCGATGAAATGCCCATTGCGAAGGATCGGCTCCGTGGAGTGCCTTACAGCCTCCAACGCTGTGACCCTTCGCATGAGGGTGCGTCGAATCCTACTGCGTTCATCGCTGGCATGTCAAGTCCCTCTATGGAATTTCTCTGGGGCGTACCGCCACATGTGATATGTTCTATTCGTAGGACAGAACTAGTGTTATGTAGGCTGTTCAGTTGAATTCGGGAGCAAGGGGCCCATTGTTTGGAGAGTCGCTGCGGATCAGTACTGCGACTGTGAGGCAGAAACCGTGGTCTGCATCCCCCATCTCTGAAGGGCCTGTCGGTTTAGTCGCAGCAGACGGAGTATGGGTGAGCGATCTCCGTGCGGCTCGCGCTGTTGCACGGCTACGTTCTCCTCATCCAATCCGTGTCATCGTGGGTGTCCCTGGCAGATCAGACTCCCTATCTTCCCTAATAGAACGGTTTTTCCTGCGCGCAAGCCCTTTTAGGCCTCTTAAATGGCTTTCACCCGACCCTCGGCGCGCAGAGCTCCCACTATCGCTATCAGTTTCTTTATGTTGAAGGCTGTGCATGCCCATAACCACTCGGTTCGGACCTTGTCCAATCCACGTAGCAGAAACTGCCGAAGCCCCATTGCATGCTTGATGACTGCGTTGGGAGTCTCCGCCAGATGCGCCCGCCGTGCGTAGTCCTTCTTACCGGATGCCGTCTTCAGCCACGCCGCAACCTTCTGGCGAAGCGGTTCATGTTGATCATGTGAAACCGTTCGCCGCTTGCACTTGCCGGATAGACAATCTTCCGCCAGCCTGCAACCCTCACATGACAAACACCGATAGACCCGGTATTCCGAATCGGCGCCGTTCTCACGACCCTTCGTCTTGACTTGATCAAACGTCAGCCGGCGACCCTGTGGGCAGTAATAGCAGTCTTCTTCCCGCTGATAAACGAAGGCGGCGCGGTCCAGCTTTCCCGTCTGACGACGACGAGGAAGCTTAGCCCAGTCCGCCTCCGGCACCGGGGTACTCGGGTCCGAACGTTCCGCCGGATTGTCATCCGGCAACCGCGAAGTCCCCGTAGGCATCAAAGGTTCAATCCCGCGATCCACCAACGCCGAGAGGTTGCCACCTGTGCCGAACGTCGAATCTGCCACCAACTGCTCGGGTTTCTGACCAAAAGCGGATTCAATACGCTCGGCCGTGGGGATTACGGCCTCCGCTTCGTTAATCTCGTTGAGCACGTCCCCATCTACGATCATCCCGCACTCATCATCCGCAGCGGCTACCGGATTGTAATTCGGACCATAGCCGCCCTCTTTATTGGGCATGATCGTCGAATCCGGATCGGCCACCGGAACCTTGGCCTTACGTTTCGAAGTGTTTTGGGACTTGCTATGCTTGGCGTCGATCTTCTTCGCAGCCTCCAAGGCCTTATGAAGTTGTTTCTGACGCTTCTTCAGATCGCCCAACTCCGACGGCAGGGTGTTGACCGAAACGCTGTCGCCAAACAGATCCTTCTCGCGACGATCTATCTGATCCGCCTCGGCCAGCAACTTATCGATCTGTTCGTCCAGAACACGTAATCGTTCTTCAAGCGTCTTGGCAGTGGCCGTCGCGTGTGGACTGCTATTCGCTTTAACCCGAGTCCCGTCCAACGCCACCTGATTCAGGCGTATCAATCCCATTTGCATAGCCACGCGGCCGATCTGTCGGAACAGATCCTTCAGTTCTCGTTTGAACCTCGTGCGGAAATCACAGAATGTCGAATGGTCGATGATCCGTCCTTCCGTCAGCCACATGAAGTCAACAGCGTTACCACACGCCCACTCCAGACGCCGACTCGATCGAATCTTGTTGGTCAGACCGTATAGAATCGCCCCGGCCACGATCTTGGGGTGAATCGGCGGCTGCCCCACCACCAGAACGTAATGTTGTTCCCAGCTTGCCCAATCCAGTCCATCGAGGATTTCCATCAAGAGCCGCACCGAGTGATTCTCGGGGATGCGGTCTCCCAACGTCTCGGGAATCAGGAGTATTTGGTCTCTGGGCAGCGGGGCTCGGTTCCATCTGCTCATGCTCGTTGCCTCCCTGCGACGCCTCTCTTCCTGACGCTCGGCCACGAACACCTGCCATCAAGAACCATGCCAATTAAATCGACAGGCCCTGAAGAGAAGGGCCATCCGACGAAAGAAAGCATATGTGTGCAGGTCCCGCGCCGGGCGTAGCCACGCAAGTGTGGCCCGCCGGGCGCTCAGAGAACGGCATACCCCGATAGGTCTTCTGCGGATTCCTACGGACAAGCCGCCGGGGCGCTGAACGGATAGGTCAGCCCCGAGAACGCATTGACCACCCGCTGGACATCCGTCATATTCACGACCGTGTTGGGTGTCTGCGGATCGACATCTACCCAGGTCAAATGCGGCGAGGTCGCCGCGCCGCCGAAGTACTGCACTACTGCCTGAAGGTCACTCATATTGACCAGGCCGTCCGCGGGCGTCCAGGCGGATACCGCAAAACCGCCGACGCAATCAGCCCACCATTTCGGTGTCGGTCTCGGCGTAGCAGGCAAGGCAAGCGCCGGCGAATAGCTGGCCTCGTCGGCAATATCACAGGTGGCTTCGATGGCCTGGACGTCATAGACCTCGTTCGGAGATACGGCGCACCCGGCAGCATGTACAACCGGCTCGGTCCACACCCGATATACCGGTGCGTTCACCAAGTACGACACCCATACCCCCGGGGCGGCGAGGAACGGCGTGTCCAGCCACCAATACCGGCCGCTGGCAGGATGCTTCACGCGCAGCGCCACGGTCGCCCCCGGATTGTTCGGTTCAAACGAAAGGTACCGGTTCTTCGGCGCGTAACAGACACTGTTAATACACACGGCCTCGTTGGTACAATCAGTATCCAGGATGCAGGGTGTTGAATAGACCTCCGGCTGTGGTTGCAGTGCGATCGGGCAGACGGACTCCTCTCCGATAATCTGAAACGCCATATCGATGGACTCGCCCATGAACTGATGTCCGGGCGGATAGCGCAACTCTTGCCACATGTCCGGCGGCGGATCATGCTCTGTACTCCAGACCGCGTCATCATTCCAGTGTTCCAACGAGGTCTTCCATCCGAACAGCGCCCCCGGATCCAAAGGGTTGGCCTGCACGTCAAGCCAGTACACGATCGGGTCCTGCGCCGTACCCTGCTGGGTGAAGTCGGACGGGTCGAGATAGAAGGTGTACTCCCAACAGATCGTATCGGCCGGGAAGAAGTACATATCCGGCGGGTCCATCCAGCCCTCCATGATCCCGGGTGTATCAACATCCACTGTGAACTCGCCGGGCACGAACGTCCGCATCCACAGGAGTGGTCCCGGCACGCTCCAGCCTTGGGGACCCGCAGGAATGTCCGAGTGAATACTGAGCGTGAATTCCACCATCATAGGATCACCGCCCATCGGCAGGTAATCCTCAAGCCAGGAACCCCACACGTGAATCTCGGTTAGCGGGCCCGAGGCCTCACACAGAAAATCGTCGGCCAGAACGTACCCCATCATGGCATTGGCGTTGATATCAATACCGGTCTCAAACAGATCCGGAAACTGGGTCCACTTGACGATTTCCGGTCCGCCGCCCTGCTGGTTGTATTTGATCGTCGCGTAGTCGCCGCCGCTGTAACCGGTGACATAGACGCTGTCTGCGTCATATACATCGACCTGATTCTCTACTTGACTCCGGCGGCTAAGTACGGTATTTGTTAGGGCTTACGATTTCATGGTTCATGGAGGAGGTCGGCCATGTCTGACGAGATTCGCCCGAAGCATCCCGTGCCCAAGATCTTGGATGTAGCGTCGTTTATGCGTCGCTTCGGAGATGATGCGGCCTGTGCCGCGTATCTGCGAAAGGCTCGCTGGGGACCGAACCTGGAACGGTTCGTCTGCCCGGACTGTGGGCATAACCGCGGATGGTGGCTCCCGACCCGAGGGCTCGTCGAGTGCCGGGAGTGTCACCATCAGACCTCACCGACGGCCGGCACGGTGTTTCACGGTGCCCGCGTGCCGCTCTGGAAGTGGTTCTGGGCTATGTATCAAGAGGCTCACTCGAAGAAAGGCCTCGCGGCCACGGCGTTGGCCAAGCAGATCCAGGTCTGCTACCAGACTGCCTGGATGATGCTGCAGAAGCTCCGCGAGGCCATGCGTCAACGATGCCAACGTTATGTCCTGCAGGGACTTGTGGAGGTCGACGAGACATACGTTGGCGGCCGGGAACCGGGTCGGCCGGGGCGTGGAGTGGAGAAGAAGGTCCCAGTGGGAGTGGCCGTCGAGCTTGACGAGAACGACCGGCCTAAGCGAATCGCCATTCAGGGACTGAAAAGCGTCGACGCTCGAAGCCTGAGGGGTTTCACGACGAGACACGTAGCGAAGGGCTCATGTCTCCGGACGGACGGATGGGGAAGTTACGTTTCAGTGGCCAAGGCCGGGTACGAGCACGAGGCAATCGTGACGGGCGGTGGGAAGAATGCGGTTCAAATTTTCCCCTGGGTTCACACCTTCATCGGCAACCTGAAGCGGATGATTGTGGGCACATATCACAGCGTTTCGCCCAAACACCTCGACCGTTACCTGGCCGCGTTCACCTATCGGGCCAACCGTCGCTGGATGGAAGCAAAACTCTTCGATCGCCTTGTTATCGCGGCCGTAGCTGCCAAACCACTGACATTAAAGGAGTTAACCACCGGAGCGAGGTAGAGAATCAGGTACATCGATTGCCATCGCCTGATCGGCGTAATCAGTCCCGCCGTTGTAACGCATGGCCCATTGTTCTGCGCCGGAAGAGTCATACATCACGGTGGCATAGTCCCAGTTGTTGGCCGTGCCGCGGCTTTCCCCGGTCACGTAAACATTGCACGGGCTCTCATCGTCGATGGCGATATCATAAGCGTTGTCGTCATATCCGGTGCCGTCGTAACGGCTTGCCCACTGCTGAGTGCCGGAAGCATCGTATTTGATCGTTACGTAGTCGTTGCCGGTTGCCGCCCCGGCGCTTTCGCCGGTAACATACAAGTTGGCCGCGCTGTCCACGACTATTGCGTGGGCAGTATCGAAGCCGCCCGTCCCGTCATATCGGCGGGCCCATTGTTGAGCACCGTTCGAGTTGGCGAACTTCACCGTGGCGATATCGTAATCAGTGCCCGAGCCCATACTGTAGCCGGTGACGTACGCGTTGCCGGAGGAATCAACCGCGACGGCTTCGGCGGTGTCGTTCAGGTCTCCAGTCACCGGGCCGTCGTAATAGGCCGCCCAGTACTCGGTCGCCAACGTCGGGTCGCACTTGACCGTGAAATAGTCGGGGCCGTTCGTGCCGGTCGCATAGACATTGTTGCCGGCGCTGTCCAGTGACACGCCCATAGCATATCCGCCACCGTATATTCGCACGTATTGCTGGGTACCGGCGGAGTCATACCTGAGCATGATGAAGTTGTCACCGCTTCTGCCCACGACGTAAACATCCCCGGAGCTACCTACGGTGATGTCGTAACCTTCGTCATAGCGATCATCGGGGGCGCCGCCGGCATACTTGGCGCTCCACTGGAAGACTCCGGTGGTGTTGTATTTGACGGTCAGAATGTCGTAACCCGTCATCCCCGAGCCGGTGGCGGTGTTGCCGGTAATGTAGACATTCCCCGAGATGTCAACGGCGATGGCCAAGGCAACGTCGCCGAGGTCACTCCCCGGATTGTAGTTGTAGCGTCGCACCCACAACTCGCTGCCGGCCGAGTCATACTTTGCCGTGGCACATTCCCAACCGTCGCCGCCAATGTAGCCGGTCACATAGACATTACCGGCGGCGTCCGTGGTAATGTCCTGTGCGTAATCGCTTTGCCCGCCGTCGTACCGGGCGACCCATTCTTGAGCTGCCTGCGTTGATGTGCCGGCCAGCAATGCGGTGCCTGCAAGCAGCAGGCCCAAGGGCCAAGTTTGTTTTGTGATGTTCATCGTGTTTGTCTTCATTCAGATGTGAGTACGGACCTAGTAAGAACGCGCATGCTCTGCACGGTCGGTGCGGAAACGCTGATGGGTCAATCGGGCCGTGTTCTGAAAATGGTCGATGCAGGGATTGGGCCGAACTGGTCAACACATCGCAAGCAGCGGATCCTGCTTCCACGATCGTCTCTGCGAAACGAGATTTGTCGCCGGCCAAAGCGAACGGAAATGAGTATACGTGGGCGCACTGCTTACGGCAAGCCAGAAGGCGCGTTTGGAGGGCGAGTCGCATTAACCTGACCGTTCTTGCGGCGCGTAAGATGGCAGTCCCACGTACGTGCGCCCCGGCCTACATGGCGAGCTGGAAATCGTGCCAGGAAGATGGTCACGGCGTGAGTCGGGCCGTGGTGTGTTTACGAGCGCCTGCGGCGAGGCCGCGCCAGGCTAACGTGGCGTCTTATTAGTAGCCAGCCGAATTTGGATCTGGCTGCGCTGGATTGCGCGGGTGCGGGCTTTGTAAGAATTCTCGTCGGTGATCTTCATAGCGCGAGCTTCGATTAAGGCCTCTTCGGCCGCGGCGGGGTCGATGTCCTCTGGGCGGCCGGCTTGCTCGGTCAAGATTGTCAGACGGTTGTCAACTACCTGCGCGAAGCCCCCGTCGATATACATCGTGTGGTTCTCGGTCGGTGCCTCAATGCGGAGGCGGCCTACGCCCAGCTTGCAGAGCAGGGGGGACCGGTTGAACAGCACGCCCATCTCGCCGTCGTGGGCGGGAAAGGCCACGAACGTTGCCGCGCACTCCACCATGGTCCGCTCCGGCGTAACCACACTGCACTGAAAAGTATCGCTCTTGGCCATCAGTTACTCGCAAAAATCAACCTGACACCCTTTTAGAGGGCTACTCTGCGGCCAGTTTCTCGGCCTTGGCGGCGGCCTCCTCGATCGACCCTACGTACATGAAGGCCTGCTCCGGGAGGTGATCCCACTTCCCCTCGCACAGCTCTTCAAAGGAGCGAATCGTGTCCTCCCGCTTGGTGTAGTTCCCGGAGAACCCGGTGAACTGCTCGGCCACGTAGAACGGCTGCGACAGGAACCGCTCGATCTTACGAGCCCGCGGCACGATCACCTTGTCCTCTTCGGCCAGCTCGTCCACGCCGAGAATGGCAATGATATCCTGCAGGTCCTTGTAACGCTGCAGAATCTGCTGCACTTGCCGGGCGACGTTGTAATGCCGCTCGCCGATGTACTCCGGGGCGATGATCCGGCTGCTGGACGCCAGCGGGTCGACGGCCGGGTAGATGCCCTTCTCGGCGATCCCGCGCTCCAGGTTGACCGTGCTGTCGAGGTGGGTGAACGCGGTGGCCGGGGCCGGGTCCGTGTAGTCGTCGGCCGGGACGTAGATCGCCTGGATACTGGTGACCGCCCCTTCAGCGGTTGAAGTTACCCGCTCTTGCAGCTCGCCCATCTCCGTTCCGAGCGTCGGCTGGTAGCCCACGGCCGACGGCATCCGGCCCAGCAGGGCGGAGACCTCCGAGCCCGCCTGAGAGAACCGGAAGATGTTGTCCACGAACAGCAATGTGTCCGCCCCGGTCTGATCCCGGAAATACTCGGCCATGGTCAGGGCAGAAAGCGCCACGCGGAGCCGGGCGCCGGGCGGTTCGTTCATCTGACCGAAGACCATGACAGTCTGGTCGATGACGCTCTTGCCGGTATCGCCGATTTGGGCCTCCTGCATCTCGAGCCACAGGTCGTTGCCCTCGCGGGTCCGCTCACCCACGCCGGCGAAGCAGGAATAGCCGCTGTGGAAGCGGGCCAGCCGCGCGATAAGTTCCTGGATGATAACCGTCTTGCCGACCCCCGCGCCGCCGAACAGCCCGGCCTTACCGCCGCGGACCAACGGACAGAGCAGGTCGATCACCTTGATACCGGTTTCAAACAGCTCCGTCTTGGGTGACAGGTCGGCGAACTCCGGCGGCTTGTGGTGGATGGGGCGTCGCTCTTCCGCCTTAACCGGGCCCAACCCGTCGACCGGCTCGCCCACGAGATTGAACACGCGTCCCAGAGTCACGTCGCCGACCGGAACGGTAACAGGCTGTCCCGTGTCTACGATATCCGCGCCGCGTTGCAGCCCGTCGGTGGAGCCCAAGGCGACCGCCCGCACCTTGCCGCCGCCCAGGTGCTGAGCCACCTCGCACCAGAGGGTCTCTTTGACCGTCTCGCCGAGCACGGTCCGCTCGACGTTGGCCTGAAGGGCGTTGTAGATGGCCGGGAGACAATCGTCGGCGAACTCCGCGTCGAGAGTCGAACCGATGACCTGGGCTACTCGTCCGATGTTGGTGCTTTCCATATCCCAAACCCTTGAGTCTTGCGTAAACGAGCCGAGTACGCGTGGTGGCTGCAAACCCGCCACCCGGCCTCCCGACGTCTCGTTCCTTACGCGATAGCGTTCGCCCCTCCGACGATATCGAGGAGCTCCATCGTAATCTGCGTCTGTCGAGCCCGGTTGTACTGCCGGGTCAACAGAGTGATCATATCCGAAGCGGCGTCCGTGGCCGCCTTCATGGCTACCATCCGCGCGATCTGCTCGCTTACGGTAGCATCCACAAAACACTGAAAGAGCCGGGCCCGCACGGTGGCCGGCAACAGCTCATCCAGCAGTTCCTTCGGTTCCGGCGAGAATTCATAATCGGCGGTAGTGCTCGCGCCGTTGGTCTTTACCGCGTCACTCGTCTGACCCGCGAGCGGGAGCAGCGGCATTACGACCGGCGTCTGACGTCCGACGCTGATGAACTTCATGTACGCGACGTATACGGAGGCGATTTCGCCCTTGGTAAACCGGTCCATCAGGGAATTGGCGATCCGCTCGACCTTGTCGAACCGGGGTACGTCGCCGACGTCGTTAATCTGCTCGGCAATCGGCCGGCGGAGGAACTTGAAATAGCTGATGCCCTTCTTGCCGGCTACATGAAGGTCCGACTCGATCCCCCGAGCGTTGGTTTCGTCAAGGTGGCCCAGCGCCGCCCGTAAGACCCCGCCGTTGAATCCGCCGCACAAACCGCGGTTGCTGGTAAGGGTAATCAGTACCGAACGCTTGACGTCGTCATGCGTTTGCATGAGCGGATGATCGATACTCTCTGCGGAAGCGGAAAGGTCGGCGACCAGCTCGGCCAGCTTCTCGGTGTACGGCTTGGTGGCGGTGGCCCGGTTGACCGCCGCCTGGAAGCGGGCGGTGGCGATCAGTTGCATTGTCCGCGTGATCTTGCGGATGTTGCGAACCGCGCTGCGTCGCTTGATCAGGACTCGTCTGTTGGCCATCGATCCGTCGCTTCCCCCGCCGCCGCATCATCTGCGCCGGCGGACTCGGTCGTTACTTGCCCGTAAACTGCGTTTTGAAATCGCCGATGAGCTTGCGGAGCTTCTCCGTGATCTCGTCGGTCATCTCGCCTTTCTCTTCCAAATCCTTAACGACATCCGCGTGGCTATCGCGAACGTGCTGCAGCAGAGCCGCCTCGAATTCCTGGACCTTGTTGATCGGTAGATTGTCGAGGAACCCCTGGGCTCCCGCGAATATGCTGATCACCTGATCGTTAATGTGGTAGGGCGTGTACTGCGGTTGTTTCAACAACTCAACCATGCGCTGGCCGCGGTCGAGTTGGCGCTGCGTAGCCGCATCAAGGTCCGTACCCAGTTGGGCAAACGCCTCCAACTCGCGGAACGAAGCCAGATCGAGCCGCAATGAGCCGGCGATCTTCTTCATGGCCTTCCGCTGGGCGTTACCCCCGACGCGGGATACGCTGATCCCCACATTGATCGCCGGCCGCACGCCGGCGAAGAACAGATCCGGCTCCAGATAGATCTGGCCGTCGGTGATCGAGATCACGTTGGTCGGAATATACGCGGACACTTCGCCTTCCAGCGTTTCGATGATCGGCAGTGCGGTAAGTGAACCCCCGCTATCGGGGAAGTGGTGTACGCGGTACTTGTCCTTGTCCGGCATGGAGTTATGCCACGCGGTTGCTTTTTCGAGCCCTAACGGCCGGTGGAAAAGCCCGTCTGTGTCGTCCGGACGATGTTCCTTCGGAGCTTTGAGCCCCTCGGGGTGCTTGACCGTTACGCTGCGGTCGCGGCAATCCTCGGCCGTGCCCGCCGGAACGACTGCATACTCGTCACGCAGCTTAACGCTACGTTCCAGCAAACGCGAATGCAGATAGAAAACGTCTCCGGGATACGCCTCACGTCCTGGAGGCCGGCGCAGCAGCAGCGAAAGCTGCCGGTAGGCGTGGGCTTGTTTGGAGAGGTCGTCATAGATGCACAACGTGGCGCGGCCTTCCTGGTACATGAAGTACTCGGCCATCGCCGCCCCGGCGTACGGGGCGATGTACTGCAGCGGGGCGGGGTCGGCGGCGGAGGAGGAAACGACAATCGTGTAGTCCATCGCTCCCATCTGGGTGAGCTTGTCGACCACGCCGGCGACCGTAGATTCCTTCTGCCCCACGGCCACATAGATGCAGATGACGTCGCCGCCTTTTTGGTTGATGATGGTGTCGACCACGATGGCGGTCTTGCCGGTCTTGCGGTCGCCGATGATAAGCTCACGCTGCCCGCGCCCGATGGGAATCATGCTGTCGATAGCCTTGATGCCGGTTTGCAGCGGTTCGTTGACCGGCTGGCGCTCGGCGATACCGGGGGCTTTGAGCTCGAGCGGCCCGCGGTGCGGAGTCTCGATGGGCCCCTTGCCGTCCAGCGGGCGTCCGAGCGGATCGACCACGCGGCCGATCATCGCTTCCCCGCACGGGACGCTGAGCAGTTCACCCGTGCGCCGGACTTCATCGCCCTCCTTGATGCCGAGGTAGTCCCCGAGAATCACGGCGCCGACGGAGTTCTCTTCGAGGTTGAACACCTGGCCGAACTGCCGGTTGGCGAATTCCAGCCGTTCACCCGCCATCGCGTTCTGCAGCCCGTAGATCCGCGCGATTCCGTCGCCGACCTCGAGCACCTTGCCGACCTCGGCCACGTCGACCTCACTGCGGTATTGGCGAATCTCTTCACTGATTACCGAGGAGATCTCGTCGACTTTGAATTTCATATATCTACCTTTGCCTTGTGGCACCTATCCGGCAAGACGCCGGTGATTCCGGGTGGTCAGCCCTCGATCCTTGGCGGAAGCGTTACGGCGGCGTCAGCCCGCTTCGATAACGTATGCCCCGCCCTCGTGAGCTTCGACCGACGCCCGTTCGGCGAGGGAATCCGCCAGTTTTCTCAATCGCGTTGACACGCTCGTGTCAAGTTGCCGGTCACCGATCCGAATGACCACCCCGGCGATGATCGATTCGTCAACGGTCTCGACCAGCCGGGCTTCTTTGCCGGCGAACTCGCCGGTAACCGTCTTCAGTCTATCTCGCAGAGAATCAGTCAGTGCTGTGGCCGTGCGCACATGTACGTCCACCACGCCGCGCCGGTCCTGATGGGCCAGGCGGTAGGCTTCCACGACGCTGCGCAGAATACCCGCACGGTCTTTACGGTTCAGCACCTGCAGTGAGTCTACGAGTAAGTCGCTGGCCCTCCCGCGAAAGATCTTCTGGATCGACGCGCGGCGCACTTCGGGATCTACCATCGGGCTGGCGAGGAAGGTCTCGAACTCCGGGTTACCGTCGAGGACGGTCACCAGATCGAGCAACTCCTCGAGCAGCGCGTCGGCCTGACCCTGCGCCTCGGCGAGTTCGAACATCGCCCCGCCATACACCCGCGCCAGAGCGAATTCCTTGTCGCTTGCTTCAGCCATTGACTTTCATCCACAGCGCCGCCGGAGCTTCCGCGTCAGTTCCGACTCATCTTGCTCAACTCGTCGATCGACTCGGCAATCAACCGCTCGTGTTCCTTGGCATTCAGCTCTTTGCGAACGATACGCGAAGCGACTTCGACTGCGAGCCTCCCGCCTACGTCACAAATCTCCTTGACCGCTGACGCCGTCGCCAAGTCAATCTCGCGCTTGGCGCGATCGATCATGGCTTTAGCTTCGTTCTTGGCCTCTTCCTCGATCGCTAACCGGGCGGCTTCGGCATTGCGCCGCGCCTCGTCGAGCACGTCCTTGGCCTCAGTCGAAGCGGCCTTGAGCTTCTCGTCATACTCTTTGAGCCTGGCTTCCGCGGCCTCGCGGTCTTCTTTCGCTTTTTCGAGCGAGCCGCGAATGAAATCCTCGCGTTTCTGGAGAGCTTGCAGAATCGGGCCCCAGGCGAACTTCCCCAAAACGAGCACAACGAGAGCGAAGATGAGCAGCGTCCACACCGCCACCCCGACGTCACCCGAGAAAAGTCCCGGTTCCGCTCCTCCGCCGGATGCAAAAGCCTCAGAGGTGGTCGCCAGGAAAACGAGACCGGCCGGCATTATCCTTGTCATACCATCACTCGCCATCGACATCGCCCGCGAAGCTTTCGGCCGCCGGGCTGCCAGTTTCAGATACATGCGTCCCCTCAAATCGAAGGGACACACCCGCGGCCTGCTACATGGCGGCCAGAAGCCCGACGACAACGCCGAACAACGTAACACCCTCGATCATGGCGGCGGTGATGATCATGGCCGTGCTGATACTGCCCGAAGCCTCCGGTTGCCGCGCCATCGACTCGACGGCGCTTCCGCCGATACGACCGATTCCGGCTCCGCCGCCCATGACGACCAGCCCGGCACCGATAGCCCCGCCGATCTTCCCGGCACCTTCCGTCGAGAGGAAGGTGGCGTTGTCTGCGTGGGCGGCCTCGGCTTCGGTTTCGGCCGGTTCCGTGGCGGTGGCCACGCCAGCGAACATCAGAACAAACCCGGCCAGGATCATCCCCAGAATGATCTTCGAGAATCTCTTGCTCATAGTCGTACGATCCTTACGTCAGTGGCGGTTGGGTGGGGCCGCCCGCCCAAGCTCGATTCGCCATCGCAGTCACGCCTTACGACCCGAGTGCCCCACGCATATCCGGGCATGGCGAATATTCGGTTTACCAGCTAATGCGCGTGGGCCTCCTCATGCTCAGCGTCGTGGTGGAATACTACGGACATCCCAATGAATAATGTCGTCAGGAAGGTGAAGATAAACGCCTGCAGAAAGGCCACGAATAACTCAAGGAGTATGATGGCAACACTGCCCAATACTACCGGGACGGCGACGGCGAATCCGCCCCCCGCACCGATGGTCGTGCCGGCACTGATGATGAAACTCAAGAGCACCGCCAGCAGAATATGCCCTGCCACCATGTTGGCAAAAAGTCGCACCGCCAGGGCGAAGATCTTCGCCACGAGCCCCACTATCTCTACCGGGACCAACAGCGGCGCCAGCCAGAGCGGGCCCGGGCAGAAGTGGGCGATGTATTGCATGCCGCCCAGCCGTACACCATTGATTACCATCAGCGCCATAGTCATCAACGCCAGTGATGCGGTGACGAAGATGTTACCCGTAGCCGTCCCGCCAAGGTGCGTGCCGAAGAGTGCGCTGATCGGCGCAATCGGAAGCAGCCCGAGCAGATTGATGGTCAGGATGAAGAAGAACACGCTCCAGATGTACTTAATGAAGCGGTCAGTGTGTTGCTGCAACGCCGGCTCGGCCACCTCTTTGCGGAGGTACTGGCAGATGGCCTCGATGAAGTTCACGAAGCCGGTTGGGACCATTCCGTCGATATCGTTCGAGCCGCGCAGCCGGCGAACCGCCCGTGGAACGAAGAGGATCAACAGCATTCCGGCGACCATCATCATTATGATCTGGTCGCTGAGCAGGGTGACTACGCCTTCCGGAGTCAACAGGCCGTGGATGTCGCCCTCGACCGTGAAAAGCGGATGTTGCACGACGTGATCGAGCGGACTCCCGCTGGCTAGAAATCCTGGCGCCATGCTCATGACTTCTCCGGGATAGGAGCCGAACCGCCCAACCGGACGGCGTAAGCCGTGTCCACAAACAGGAAGACTACGTAGCTTATCGCTACCCAAAGCAACAACGGACCGCGCTCGAACCAACCGCTCAGGACAACCGCCACCGCCAACAATGCAACGACCGCAAGCCGCAGAGCCGTCGCCAGGAGCACGGCGTTCGGCATTACCCGGGCCGGTCGGCCGGCCGCCCGCAAGATCGGGATCACTCCCACCAGGCTGCCGAGGGCGCTTATCGAACACCCCGCGATCATTGCCGGTAGCGCGTCGGCTCCTCCCACGCGTCTGGTCGGAACGTATCCGACTGCCATCAAGATGACAGCACAAACGACCACCAAGGCCGCCAGTCGCAAGGCATGTCCGATAGCCGGAAAACGGTTGTCCGTCATCTCTCCTTATCGTCCGAATCTGTGGACGCGTCCTGTTGGGCGGCTTCCCTAGTCGCCGCCAGCGCCTCGCGGATCAAGTTGTATCCGCCGCCGACTATTCCAAGCCCCGCGCCAATCAGCAGGCCCAGCCGGTCGTTACCGTAGTGTCGGCCAACCCAGTAGCCGACGAGGGTAAACCCGATCACCGCGGCTCCGAACTCCACCCCCATGCCGGACCACCGGATCCAACGCACACGGTCTCTTTTGGCGTCCGACATCCTCGGGAATATAACCACGGATTATCGGACACACTACCTCGAAAAGAGAAATCCTCCGGAGCCGGCCGGGCTGAGGCCAACCTGCGCGTGTCTACCGCGGGGTACAAGCCCGGCATGCCCGTACTGTCGCCATCCCGATGGCGGAGTCGTCTTCGTACCGGTCCACCGCCGATCTCGCGTAAGGCTCCGTTTGCGGGTATGGGCTATCAGGGTCGACCGGGCGACCCTCCACCACCGACACGGCCGGCGGCCAAGTTCCCTATCGCCTGCACCGGCAACCGACTTCCCAGGCAGGACCTCTTGTGGGGGGGGTATGCCCTTAACCTATTGCTTGCGCGAAGGTTGTCGGTTGTGCGCCGTCTTGAGAGACTGGGGATCCGGAGTCTCTGTGGCTGTCCTGAGCGGGCTCCCGGGAGTTGGACATACCTGTCGGCCCCGGCGGGTGCGTCTTCCTCGGCCGACCTTTTGCTCGCCTCTGTTGTAAGCCCGTGCAAGAACTGCGTGGTCGATGGAGGAGGATGATCTGCGCGCGCCGGGGACGTGCTTCCTTGCTGCGTTCGCCCTGGGTTTCGTTGTTGGACCTTCGGCGTTGGGCACGTCCCTCACTTGCCGGAGCTCGGGAAGGCGTCACTCGGCTCTGCTCGACCTTCGGCATCAGGAACGAGGCTCGCCTTCCAGCGTGGGCGACGGTAACGCTGCATGCAACGTGCCTCCGTGTAGGCGAATAACGTAATCTTCTACCGCGGCTTGGGGGCATCGGTCATGTGATCTGAATGTGCGGTCCGCTGCCATCTGTAGAACCCTGTCAGGGTTCGATGAGCTCAGTTGTCCGGACACCCAGGGTGGCGCTTCGCGGCCGCGCCGCGGCGCTTACCCTGGGCTTTGTTGTATAACGCCTTCGGCGTTGGTTTCGCGGGTGGTCCGGCGAAGGCAAGCAAGATGTCCCGTGAGAGTACGCTGTATAACGCCTGCAGAGTAAGGGTATGGCGGTCGAGTGCGGGCCATGCAATGACCGTGCGTTGCAGTTGAGTTGTCGAACACTTGCGGCTGGGGCGCGGCCGTCGAGGCGATGTTTACGTGCCGAAGTTGGATCGTGGAGCGCTTGTTGCGGTTATTGTGTAATTCGTGATACGCGATTGCCTATTGGCTGCGTTGCGGTTGGGTACTATCCGTGTTACCGTTTTCTGGACTCAGGAATTCGGTTATGGATGTCCTGGTTGCTGCGAGCCTCTGTCCTTCGGCTGCCTTGCCGTTCGGTTGCTCTGCCTGCCCCGAAGGGGCAGAACAGCAAAGCCCAGGGTCGCGCAGCGCACCCTGGGGCGGTGTTTACACAAGTGCCACAAACCCCGAAGGGGTTTCACGGGGCTGAGTTATGCCACAATCGTTAGTTCAGATCTACGTCCACATCGTATTCTCGACGAAGCATCGCAAGGCCTTTTTCGTGGACAACGAGTTCTGCCGCCGTACTCATCGATATTTTGCGGGCATCTGCCGGAACCTGGGTTGGCCGGCATTGGCCGTCGGCGGCACGGAGGATCATGTTCACATTCTTTGCAGACTCGGAAAGACCGGTGATGTCGCAGGTGTGATCCGCGACCTGAAGCGCGATTCCTCGAAATGGGTCAAGGTCGAGAGACCGATCCTCGGGGACTTCCATTGGCAACAGGGTTACGGGGCATTCTCAATCAGCCCGTCACATGTCGCCGCGCTGATAGAGTATATTACGCACCAAGAAGAACATCATTCACGTGAGACGTTTCAAGAGGAGTTCCGGCGTTTATGCCAGAAGTACGGCCTGGAGATTGACGAACGGTACGTTTGGGATTGACATTGCGCGGTCAATGGCTGAACGCACCGGATGAAACGAATTGCACATTCGGCGACGTGGAGGCATCGGCCGTGTGATCGGAATGTGCGGCCCGCGGAAATCTGTAGAGCCCTGTCAGGGTTCGATGAGCTTGATCGATCGGGCCCCCAGGGTGGCGCTTGGCGGCTACGCCGCGGCGCTTACCCTGGGCTTTGTCGTATAACGCCGGCGTTGGTTTCGCGGGTCGTCTAGCGAATGCAAGCGAAACACGTCAGCAAGGGGGCGTTGTATAAGGCCTTCGGTGCCAGGGGCGCGGCGTGAGTCAACACGAGACCCAGGATAGCCGACCAGTCAAAAACGGGTCTGGTGGGCGCTTCCGTTCGTCGGCGCTCAAGGCCCGCTATTGTGCCTCCAGTCGTGCCTTCGTGGCGGCAAGGGCGGCCTCGAACTCCGGAAGCCGCATGAACTCCACATGCCCGTCGAGGAAGGCGACGTTTACGCCCTCGCCATCGTTCAGTTCGCGCCGTTCATACAACACGACGTTGCGATAGTCTCCAGCCTCGGTCTGGCCGGCAATGTACACGTAGCAGTCTCGTCCGCGCTGGTGCTTCGGGGACTTCAACATATCTGCGGTGAACGCGCCTTCATCCACCAGGGTTTGGAGATTGGGCGGCCACTGCCCGTCGTGGTCGTTGGCGTATATCGTGCAGGAGGTGACAATACCCCTCATGTTTGACTGGCTAACCAGTCGCTTAGACAGTTCCCGAGCTCGGGCAAGTGACGGGAGCAGGACGGAAACAAGCATGGCCGTAGTGCCGGCGCTGCCGTTAGATCCCAGCGCCGGAACCGGGAACGGAAGCGGTCCATAAGACGTATATAGCATGCCCTGGCTGTCGCAACGCGCGTTGGACAAGTCGCTGAACAGGTGCTTGGTCAGCGCCGTGCGCGATGGAAGCGCGCCGACGTTTAGTGAACCGCCCTCACCCTGCCAGATCGCCAAACCGGTTTGAGCCAGCGGCAGAACGACGGAGTAGCCTTCCTCGGCTCCGCTCTTGGAGTCCATGAACGAGAGGCTTGCGCCGAGCGGGCCGATGTGCTTTCGGCCGCGAACGAAGTCGGGATTGGCCAAGATCGAGTCCGTCTTCGGATTGGCGTCAAGAAGGCGATTGATTGTATTGCGGACCACCTGGGGGTACAGGCCGACGATCATCCAGTCGTTATGTGCGGCCCAGGCCGGGGCAACCGGAACGGGCGCGCCCACTGCGTTTACGAACTCGATCCGGTGCGCGCGATGATCGAGGGCCGCTACGCTGACATCGAACTCCCCTTTGGTTTCCTCAGCGATTTCCTCTACAATTGTGCGGAGACTCTGTCCGAACTTGGTCGAGTCCGACGTCTTGAAAGCGACCGTAATCCCGGTGACGAGAAAGCCACCATCTTCGGGAGCATCGAAGACAATCACCGTATCACCGATCAGATCCAGGAAGTCTCTGCCGAGGTGGATGCCCAGGGCCTCGTGAATCTCCGCTTCGAGTTCCTCAATGTTGCCCTTCTCCTCAGGATTGAGCGATATCACAAAGGAACGAAGGTCATCGTAGAGGCTTGTCGATGCCAGCCTGCTGGCGAAGGCCCAACGTACTTCCCGGGGGATCATTGAGAGCTCTTGATCCGTCAGGGGCGAGACTCCGTGGAACCCAAGCCACCCGGCCGGCTTGCCCTCGGTGTGAATATACGCGCTCTTGCAGCACCCGCCGTTTCGGTGGTGCATCTCCCAGCAGACGGATCGGATAGCCCCGAAGCCGCTTCTGTCCAAAAAGGAATGGTATGCTTCGGCGGCGGCCGGATCGCCTCCGGTGAACATCGGTAGCATCATCTCGACCAGTTCGCGAATCTTCGTAGCGTTCACGTATACGCTGAGAGCCCGGGTCTCGTCGGTTCCGCCGATCTTCTTGCGGCTTAAGGTCAGCGATTCACTTTGAGCCAGCGATTGTCCTTCACCCGCAAGCTGTTGGGCAACCGTTGCCATGGTCTCCCGCCCCACGGCCAGGACGAAGTGTCCTTCGACCAGCGCGTAGTACGCTCCACCGGGGATCGGTAGCATGAGCTGATACATGGTCCCGTCCCCCATCGGCTGCTCCATGGCCGGGGGGAGCCCAACGCCCTGTAACAGGGTGCCGAGATCCTCGATCAGCGCCGCGCCGGCCTCTTTGACATGGGAGATGATCGCAAGACTGGGTAAGGGACCCATCGGTGACATTTCCAGGTCGAGGACTACCAGTGCCGTCGGCCGCCTATGGAAGGTGGACAGAATCCGTTTGATCGGGTCATAAAGCGGGGCAGTATTTGGGTCCAGAGCCTGCTTCTTAACCGTTTGGTCGATCGAATCCAGGAGCAGATCGACGAAACGCTTCACTTGCGGCTCGGCCAGGGTCTTACCAATGGCCGTATCCTCGGCCGCGACCTTGGTCTGATCGTGCCCGGACCAACCGGCATAGATCAGGATGTCCGAAGGCGTTTTCTGCGCGAGATCCGGCGCCGTTCCCATAGCGGCCGAAGGTGAGAGAATGAGCGCTGCACAGAATACCCGAAGAAGTTGGTTTGCGACGCGATGGTTCCGCAACATAGACTATCCTCCGTTGATTTGAAACGGCCCAAAGGACAACAAGATGACGAACGCGAATAATAAGTGCTTCTGCGTTCGCGTACAAGTGCCGGGTCTACCAGATTAACCGACCATCGATGGGGGCTCGCGAACCAAATGTCGACGTGTAAGAACTGTGCGGCTGGCAATAGAGGGTGACCGGCAACTTGGCGCGACGGTTCGCGGCCGCGCCGCCGTGTTTCGAATAGCGGCGTTTAGCTGCGTAGCAGGTTGTTCGCTGACAGTCGCGAGAATACCCCTAACGCCCCGGTGGCGGCTTGAGTCTATCGCGTTCCGCCGGTCATCTTGGCCGGGTCGAGGACGTCGGCGATCTGCTCTTCGGAGAGGATGCCCTTTTCGCGGACCAGTTCGACTATGCCGCGGCCGGTTTCGAGCGCCTCGGCCGCCAGTTGCGAGGCGGTTTCATAGCCGATGATCGGGTTCAGCGCGGTTACCACTCCGATACTGCGCTCGACGAACTGTCTGCAGACGTCTTCATTGGCCACGATACCATCGACGCAGTGTTCGCGCAGGGTCCGGGCGGAGTTCATGAACATCGTCTGGGCGTTGAGGATGCACTCTGCGATGACCGGTTCCATCACGTTGAGTTCGAGCTGACCGGCCGCGGCAGCCAGGGTTACCGTCAGGTCATTGCCGATCACTCGATAGCACACTTGGTTGACCACCTCGGGTATGACCGGATTGACCTTCCCCGGCATGATCGACGAGCCCGGCTGCTTCGGCGGGAGGTTGAGTTCGTTCAATCCCGCCCGCGGGCCCGACGACAGGAGCCTGAGATCATTGCAGATCTTCGAGAGCTTGATGGCCAGGCTCTTGAGAACCGACGAGTAGAGGACGAACGGTTGGGTGTCCTGCGTGGCTTCGACGAGGTTCTCTGCAAGGCGGAACTCCTTGCCGGCTATCTGAGCCAAGTGTCGGACGCACTTCTCGGCGTAGCCGGCGGGCGCATTCAGGCCCGTGCCGATGGCCGTGCCGCCCATGTTGACCTCCAGAAAGTCGCCTTCAACTCGCTTGAGGGCGTCGAGCTCGTTGTCGAGGCTCTCGGCCCAGGCGTTGAACTCCTGCCCGAGGGTCATCGGCACGGCATCCTGCAGTTGCGTGCGGCCCATCTTGATGATACCGGCGAACTCGGTCCCCTTCGCGCGAAAGGCCGCGATCAGCCGTTCCATCTCCCCGACAACTCGGCCGTTCATTACGACCATAGCCACGTGCAGGGCGGTGGGGTAGAAGTCGTTGGTTGATTGCGAGAGATTCACGTGATCGTGCGGGTCACAATGCTTGTACTCGCCCTTGGCATGTCCCATCAGCTCCAGCGCCCGGTTGGCAATGACCTCGTTTGCGTTCATGTTGGTCGAGGTCCCGGCTCCGCCTTGGATTAAATCGACCGGGAACTGGTCGTGGAGCTTGCCGTCCATCAGTTCATGAGCGGCGCCGTCAATGCCGTGGAGGATCTTCTGCGGGAGCCGCCCGCAATCGAAGTTCGCCCGGGCGGCCGCGAGCTTGACCATCGCCAGGGCGCGAATCAAATCCGGGTATTGCCCGATCGGAACGCCCGAGATCAGGAAGTTGTTCATTGCCCGGACGGTTTGAATGCCATAGTAAGCGTCGGTCGGAACTTCCCTCGAACCGAGCATATCGCGTTCTAACCTGGTACCGGCCACAGGCGTGGTCATCGTCGTTCTCCAACATCTGATGATGCGCGAGGCACCGCTCGCAAGAAAAGCAGTCCAATCAGTTCTTCGGCCGGGGTTATTGCGGGCATTCGCCTTCAAAGTCGACACTGATGCCGGCAAGGGCCGAGAAACACCTGTCTGTATAGGTTATGCCGTCGCAGCCACAGATGGCCGGGCCGGACGGGGCGCAGCCGCTCGGGCGCGGCTCGCACACTCCGACACCATCGCAGTCACCGTCGTCTTTCATGCAATAGTCCTCGGCGGCGCACTCGGTGTTGGACTGGCATGTTGCCGCCTGGCACTCGCCCGCGTAGTCGACGCTCGCGCCCCCGCGGGCCGCGTAACAACTGTTCTCGTACGTCACGCCGTCGCAGCCGCAGACGTACTCCACCGTGGGCAGGCAAGAGACCGGTGGTGTCCGGCATTCCCCAACTCCGTCACAGTCCCCGTCGGCCTTCGCACAGTAGCCGACGCCGAGGCAGTCTTCGAGGGTCTGACACGTGGGCGGCAGACAGGGACCGTCGTGTTCGACGGTCTCTCCGGCCTGGGCCGCGTAGCAGGCGTTCTCGAAGCTGACACCGTTGCAGCCGCAGACCGGAGCCCACTCGGGCATACAGGAGGTAGGTTTGGGGCGACATTGCCCGGGCTCCGGGCAGTATCCGATCGGCTTTACGCAATACTCCCCAACCGGGCACTCGCCGCTGTCAAAGCACTGTGGACAGAGCGGTAGAACGCCCGTGAAGTTGAGCTGCAGAGCGGCGAAGTCCGACAGGTCGACGTCGCAATCGCGGTCAAGATCCCCGAGGGGACGGCCCTGGTCGTCCACCAATATGCCCTCCGGCGTATCACAGCAGACATCTAGGGCATCCTCGACACCGTCCCCGTCGGAATCCCCGGCCAGCGCTGCGCCGTTGGGACCGATCGCGGCCAACGCGAAGGCGGTCGAGCACAGAATCCTCACTAGCATTACCAGCTCCCTTTTTGTTCGAACGGCCGAGGTTTGCAGCAACAACCCGACGCCGAAAGTCCTCTTTCCCGGTGCGAATGCCCCGTCCCACGGCGGCATCCGTCTGCCACTATGCTAGCAGACGCACCGGTTTGCTCCAAGGGCGAAACCGGCGGGTGGCCCATCGCTTTAGCGGTGGGAAAATGGCGTCATCCGGTGCGTAGCGCGCCGTTGCGGCAGGCCGGGTGGCCCACGTCTTCAGAGGTGGGGGACTCCCCTGGTCGACAGGGCGGGTGTGCCACTGCTCTTGAGCAGTGCAGAATCGTGGGGTTCACATGACACGAATTTGGCATTCATCGTATCCCGACGTGCCCTACATTCTGATCGGAGGCATCTCTTACAACGCAATCCGCCGCAATGGTGCACGTTGCGCAAAGATGATGGCAGGTCTCGTACCTCGACCGTGCCCTACGCGCGCGTACGCTGCCCAACTCATGCCGCCAGGGGTCAGCCGGGTGACTCTAGAGTGGGGGCGAGGTTGACGCGGACGGTGCGGTTGGAGCGGGGGATGGGAATGTCGAAGTGGTCGACGGTCCGCACGATGGGGGTAGTGGGTTCGTGGACGTCGATGGTCGTGTCCCGCCAGGTTGGATCACGTTCTGCACGCAGAAGGTGGGAGGCGGTGCGGCGGTATTCCCCGCCTTGGGCGAGGTACTCTTGCACCAGGGCCTCTTGTGGAATCCAGTGTTTGTTTTCGCGTTCGGTGAATACGGACTCGAATGCGAACGGACGCAGAATCTCGCCGATCTCGTTTGCCGTATCGGCGAAAGCTTCAAAATCGACCGTTGGAACCGTATTGCACACGTAGAACAGTTTGCTGCCGCGGATTACGACGGACCTGCGCCAGGGAATATGCTGGCGGACGGCGAAAACGAAGTGCGTGTCGCGCAGGCCGCTGAACAGGACGACCTTATCTTGGATCTTCTCCCGGTGAGCGACCACGACCGCTCCGTAGTCGGGATGATGCTCGATCGGCTGACACAGCGCTGCCGCTCCGAGAGCCGCCACGGCTGGTGCGGCTACGACTCCGCGTATGCGGGGTCCGGGCAACAGCGCCAATGCGCGCCCGGCGGCAACCCCGGCACACATGGCCGGCGGGAACAAGCCCACAAAGAAGAAACGGGTCCACTTCAGATCGGCCGCCGATACCATCACATAGCACACGAAGAACCAACTGACCATCAGCACCCATTGGATCTGACGCTTTCTCGGCCAGACGATTACTCCGGCAATTGCCGCCACGACCAACGGCCATCCCAGTTCCCCGGGGAGCTGGCGCAGGTAGAACGTCAGCGCCTCGAACTCCCATAGGCCGGGATAGCTCGCGCGTCCGCGCATCATCCGCTCACCCGCCCCCTCGAACGACACGGCCACCAGAGCGATTGCGGCCACGGCAATGACCATACTGCATGCGCAATGGCTTCGCGGAGTCAACCGTCGCCACGATGTAAACAGGAGTGTCGCAGCAATAGCACTGTGTAGGAAGACGCCCGTTTGCCTGAACAGGATCGCCGTCGTCGCGACGACCAACAGCAGGATGTAGCGGCGTCCGGACGGGTGTTGCAGGTACCACGAGAAAGTGAAGGCCGCCCAGCACAATACTGCCAGGGTCGGGACTTCGAGCATGGCCTGGCGACCCCAGAGGGTAACGGAAGGCATGGTCATTAGCGCCGCCGCGGCGAATGCGCTGGTGGTCCGGTCGGATACCGTGCGCATGAACGCGTAGGCGCCTACTGCCGCCGCAAGCCCGAAGCAGACCACACAAAGACGGGCCGTGAAAGCGGAGATCCCGAACACCGCGAAAAAGGCCGCTTCGACAACGGCAAAACCGGGAGGATAGTGCCGGCCGATTCCCAGGCAGGGGTAGTGCCCGTATTGGCGTTCCGCAAATTCCACCGGGTGACGCCACGCGTTGGGCCCGGCCGCTAGCCAGTCGTGGATGAGCACTCCGTCCATCGCGTGTACGGAGGTGTCACCCCAACGCAGCCCGCCGACCGAGATGTCCTTGCCCAGAACGATCGTCGTCAGAACCAGCAGCATTCCGACGAGGATCAGATCGCGCGGAGTCCACGCCGGGCTGAACAGTGGTGAGTCTGCCTTACGCTCTTGAGGCGGCACGTTGGATGCTCCGAATCTGCCGGACCGGCGCGGGGACCATCCATCGATCCCGTGCGGCCGGTCGTCAGGAGTTTATCGGACATCCGGCCTGGCAGAGTGAGCTGGCACGGGGGATTGTGGACGGTTCGGCACAGGCGCGATACGGTGTCGCTCGAACTGGCCTGCGGCTTGCGGCCCCGGGTCGTAGGAGGTTTGATCCGGTGTTTCTGCGTCTTCTACTACTGCTTACGGTGGTGCCCCTCGTTGAGCTCACCATCCTCCTGCGGATCGCCGAGCGATTCGACTGGGGGCCGACAATCGCTCTGGTTCTGGTTACGGGGGCGTTGGGGGCGTGGCTGGCTCGCCGTGAGGGGCTCAAGACATTGGGGCGCATCCAGAACGAAATGGCCCAGGGCATTCCACCCACCGGGGCCATGGTGGACGGGCTGTTGATTCTGGTGGCGGGTGTCGTACTGGTGACCCCGGGGATCCTTACCGACATGTTCGGGTTCGTACTTCTGATCCCCCCATGCCGGGCCTGGATTCGCAGGCGCCTGTCCGCGGCATTTAAGCGGCACGTAGTTGTCATGCACCGTGGTGCGGCACAGACATCCTCAGGTCCGGAGCCCTTCGTCGATGTAACGGCGACCAGCCGCGAAGCGGACCACTCCGACCGAGAAGCACTTCCATAGACGCTCGGATCAACCGCCGGGTATCCCATTATGTTGGACGGACCGACGTCCGGAATCCCGGAGCGTTACAGAGCCCTGACGGCTCGATGCCGTTCAGGAACCAGGTGGCCGATCTTACCGGTCTATCTCTCGGTGACGGCGCCGTGTCGATGAGCTGCTACCGTGCCGCCGAAACATATTCGATATTGAACGTAAGCGAGCATGATGTCGGGAAGATAGCGATTCATGGTCAGGGGTCTGCGATGTCCGAGAGAGAAGGTTTTGCAAAGATCTCCCTTGCCGCCGTACGGGCGCTGAGTCACGAGAAAGGCGCAGATTTCGAGGTCTATCTTCCAGGGGCGGATGGCCAGACCCCCGTTCTCTACCACAAGTCGGATGGGGATGTTGCCGGCCCGGACTTCCACCGAATGGCCGAGCATGGTGCTACCTCGCTGTTCGTGCGTCTCGAAGACCTCACCGAGTGCGAACGTGCCATCGAAGCCCGGTTGGCGGACATTCTGAATAACCCCAGGGTCGCCCCGGCCGACAAGGCCGTGGTTGTACAGGGGGCGGGCACCACCATTGCACGTGACATCATCAACGAGTCGGTGTCATCACAGGGTCTGGAGCGGGCGTCGGTCGCCTTGGACAGTATGATCGGGTGTGTATTGAACGACCCGGTTGTAGCGGCGTATCTGTTGGAGATGGCCGGGCACGAACGCTCGACCGCCAGCCACATGTTCGTGGTCTCTACGCTCTCGGTAATGCTGGGGGCGCGGGCCTTCGGTACGGACCCGGAAACGCTCAAGGCGCTGGCTTTCGCCGGCATGCTGCACGATGTGGGGAAACTGTCGCTCGACGCCGACCTGCTCAATAAGCCCAGCCCACTCTCGCGCGAAGAGATTCAACTGGTTCAGCAGCATCCTATCGAATCCGTGCGTTTGCTCGGAGATGATCCCCATGTTTCGCAGGCCGCCAGACAGATGATCCTGCAACATCATGAACGGGTCGACGGACGGGGGTATCCGGTCGGAGTATCGGGGGCCGATCTACTGCCGGGCAGCCGGGTTATTGCGATCACGGACTCGTTCCACGCGATGATCGGGCAACGGTCGTATCGCGCGCCGCTTACGCCGCCGGAGGCAAACCGCGTATTGAGCACCCAGGCCGACCGACAGTTCGACGCCGATCTGCTTGTGCGTTGGCAGGAGGTCTTTGATGAGTACTGGTCTACGTTGAGCCGGAAGGACCGGCCGGAATTCGTGCCGGAAGCCGATGAGCTGTCATCGCGTCACGAGCATCGTCCCACTCCGCCGGTCCCCAAGATGATTCATCAGCGACCCACTCGGCACGCCTGTGACGGCCGGACGATGGTCCAATGTAAATACGCCGGCCGTCTCATCGATGTCAGCACCGCTCCGGCCGAGTTCGGAGCCCTGGTTCATGACGTCTCTCGGAGCGGAGTGTGCATTTACGCCGCGCATCCTATGTACCGCGGCGAAGTGGTTCACGTCCAAGTGGGGACGTCCGGTACGGCAGCTTGGCTGCGGAGCACGGTGGCCTGGTGCCGGCAGACGAACCCCAGCTCGTACCGCATTGGTCTGCGCTTCACCCAAAGGCTGTCCGAAGCCCAAGTGGATGAACCGGCCGACGTTATACCGATGGCAGAGACGTCGGGGATCTCCAGACCTACCGGTGGCTCCGGCGCCTCAGGCTGCAAAGGCCCTTCGAAAAGCGCCAAAACCGCTCCGGTCGGCCGCAAACGCGAGCATGACCTGGGGATCCTGGCCGGGATCTCCGCCATGCGCCGACCCAATGCCGAGTCCCAGCGAACGGCGGTTACGTTGGCCATGTCCGGCGACGTCAAAGTCCGGCTCAAGGCCCTCGACGTGCTTATGAACATCGGAACGAAAATGGCGCGCGAGGCCTTAGTCAGCCTGCTGGGCGACTCCAACCAGGAGGTACGCGAGCGAGCGGTAGTCGCTACCGGAGTCGCTCGCGCGACCGAGGCTATCGGCAAGCTCCACGACATCCTTCGCGATCCCAACGACACGATTGCCCTGCGGGCGGCCGGGGCGTTAGGCCGGCTCGGCGACACGAGCGGCTTGGGTCTGGTGGAGATGATGCTGGACCCGGACTGCGCCCACGCGCGGCTTGCCGCCCAGATGCTCGGGGAGATCACCGGGCACCGCTTCGCTGCCAATCTCGAGGGTATCAAGGCCGCCCGCCGCTATCTCGATGCCAAAAAGAGCCTTCTCGGTTCACGCTGACGGTGGTCTGCCATGACGTTGCTAATCCGGCAGGTCTCGTACCTCGACCTGCCCTACAAGTGATGACACTCGGATGTCATGGGCCAACTGCGATTCTGCACTGCTCAACAGCAGGGGCACACCCGAAAACCCGGGTGTGACCTAGCACTAAGGCCCTTGTGAAACCGAGAGGAGGTGCTCGGTGCGCCGGTCGAGTTCGTCTGCGCTGTCGAAGCCTACTTCGACATCGATTACCTTGCCGGATCCGTCAATCCAGAGCGCTGTGGGCAGTGCCGGTACCGCATACAGCGACTCAACCGCGCTGCCCTGCAGGAGGACAATCTGCTGCAGGTCGTTCTTCTTCACGAAACGGGCAATCGAAGACTCCGACTCATCCCACGCATTAACCGCCAAAACGACCAGCCCGCGGCCGGCGTGCTCTCGGGCCAAACGGCTCAGGTGGGGGGCCTCGGCGATACACGGTGGGCAGCCCATCGCCCAGAAGCCCAGCACGATCGGGCGTCCGCGATAATCGTTGAGTCGGACCCGGTTCCCCTGAAGATCCAACAGCTCAAAGTCCGGAGCAACCGTGCCGACTATTGCCTGGTGATACTCGGACTGATCGAACCGAGGCCAGACGAGAGCCGCGAGTACCCAGATTCCAAGAGCCGCAATAGCCGTGAACAGCGTTCGTCGATTGGTTTGGGCCATGATGAGCAGTGTAACCGGTTTTGGGCATCAACTCCAATGAAAGGACCGGCCCGGACGGTATTCTGTAAGAACAGTCATGGGCCGGTCGATGAAGCGAAGCCTGCCGTCCGGCGTCTGCCCGCCTCAAGTGTTCGTCACGGACAGTCCGCCGGGCTGATGAACGCGTACGGGTTCCCCTGGAATGCCAAAACAAGCAACTGGACATCCGTCATGGAGATCGACGCCTCCGGCTCCTGCGGTCCGACATCCACCCAGACCATCGGCGGCGCCGTCGGCTCCGACGAGAACTGCTGGAGGGTTGCCATGACGTCGTTCATGTTGACGATCCCGTTGGCCGGTCCCCACGAGCCGGTGTAACCCCCGACGCAGTCTCCCCACGCCTTCGGGGCCGGGGTGCGCGTTGTCGCCCTGGTGATTGGACCGTAGTAGTTGTTCGGATCTTCGATGCCCAGGCCAATCGGCAACGCGCGAATCTCGTATTCCGAATGGGGAACGACCTGGCAACCGGTAACGTGGATCACACCGGGAGCCGTACCCCAGTCTCGGTAATACGGAGCGTGGCCGAGATAAAAGACGTCGGCTGGAGTTGACGGGCGGTGCTCTTGGACCCACCACCAGTCTTGTCCGATGCCTTCCGGGAACAGGGCACTATCCGTCATCAGCACGCGCAAGGCAGTGGCCTCGCCCGGATGGCCGGGGCTGAAACTCACGTACCGCGTCTTGGTCGTGCACTCGTCGGGGATACCGTCGGTATCATCGTCCATTGATGTTCCGGCGCTGATGTCGCACTCGTCCGGGACCCCGTTTCCGTTGCAGTCCGGGGTATGTCTTTCGTCGATCTCACACGTGTCCACCATGTCGTTGAGATTGCAGTCGCAATCCGAGACCGCCGATATGTCGTCGAGGCCGCCGTGGAAGTAAGAACAGATATCCTGAGTAGCCCCGAGATTCTCGTCGGACCAGTGGACCCACGGGGCCGGGTCAACCTGACTCAGCGTGAGGTAGCTGTCCGGAGTAAACACACGCACTTCCGAGTCACCGCGCCTGGTAAGGGTGTACTGCGGCCAGACGTTGAGTTCCGACACGTAGGTGCCTCCGTTGCAGTGCGTTTTCGTGGCAATCAGAGTGCCGACCGGGGCGGTGTGGGTCTCCGATAGAGTTACGACCGCATCCCACATTTCCGGATCCATCCCGCCATTGTAGGTCACCGTGACGGGTTGTTCGAGTTTGTTGGCCAGGCTCAGGGCGATGACTTCCAGATCGACGGGATCAGCCTCGACTGGGAAACTGACCAGCACACACGGGTCGAACGGATCTTCGGCGCGTTCGATCAGGGTGTCGGCATCCGGGAAGGTGGGGTCGCCGAGGGGGACTCCTTCAAGGCAGATTGACCCCGTAAACGGGTCTGATCCGGGACCGAAGAAGTCTGCCGGGATCGGTTGACCTCCGACGCCAGGGTCAAAACTGTGGCACATAACCCCGTTGGCCGGCGAAGACCAAGGGTCGATCATCGGTTCGTCTTCACAGTCTCGGGGAATCGCCCGAATCAATCCCTTCCCCTCCGGGGGGCACTCCATCGGGGTGACGATCCCGTGTGTAAACACGTCGCCGGATGGCTCCATGATCAGAGCGGGCTCTTGCTCCGGGCACTCGGCGCAGGGGCCGCGGAAGACTCCGTCGATGGACGGATCTTCGCAGGTTGCCTTGGTCGAGGTTGCGCACGTTTGGATGCCGTCAACCGTGTAGCAGCATGCTCCCCATTCGCAGTCATCGACGATTCCGTTGTAGTTGCAGTCCGCCCCTTGCCCGCAACCCGGCACGCGACAATCTCCCCCGAGCGGCCCGCAGTCGATATCGCAACGATCTTCGATCCCGTTCAGATCGCAGTCACAGGGGCTTGGGTTACAGAGGGAACCGTCCCCGTGGTAGACTCCTGGGGCCATGATGAGCGGATTGGAGCAGATATCCTCCTGGAACTGCACGCACGGAGGGTAGTCCGGATCGCTGATACAGCAGGCTCCGCACGGGAAATCACAAGGCGCCGGGTAGCCCTGGAAATCAAACAGGGCAACCCCAACGTCACAGTAGTCGAGTAGCCCATCGCAGTTGATGTCAGGATCCAGAGCCCCGCACGTTTCGACCGCATCGCCTTCCCGCAGAACCGTCAGGATGAAGAGGATATCAGACAGGGTGGTCACGCCGTCGGGTGCCGTCCAACACCCCGTGTTAGGGCCAGCTACATCGCCGTTGCACGGGCAAGGCTGCGCTTGTCCCACGGCGGGTATTCCCAGAACGGTTACTGCAACAACAAGATACGCCGTGAGTAGCTGGTTACATCTCATAGTCACTCTCCTTGTAGACTTGGCTGCGTCGCACTCCGAAGTCGATTGCCTCGACCGGGCCGGCGCTGCGCTCTCATCATGTGATTTGTCGATGAATGCAGAGCCGGTTTCCTAAGATTCGCCATCGGGGCCTTAGCCCTGATATCGCCCATGATACTCAAGCGCGCCCCGCGGCGGCAAGAGAAAACCGCATTCAACGGCGACAGCTTCCCGGGGCCTTCAACTACGTCTGTTCGGCCGCGCGCCCGGGGACGGCACCGTCCTCAGGTTTGCCTAATCTCCCGGAATCGAGTTTCTCTGTGCGCGCAAACTTGGTTGCGGCAAGGCGGTTTTGTGGCAAGGGACAGTCGTAAGCCACTTGAACAGAACGGTTTACCGCGCTACTTCGAACGTGTCGGGCGATGTGCCGCGATGATAAAAGGGGCGTAACGGTGTTGCCAATGCGGCGGATGGCTCCTTGGCCGTTTCACCATAGGACCCTGCGGGTGACCGACCAACGATGGGCCGGGGACAAAAGCGCATATTTCGCGCGGTCCATTGTCTTGCCGGCTAGCGTAAGATCGGTTAGAAGCACTTCATGTCTCAAGCCGTATCCATTGCGGAGCCTGCTCCCAAGCCGCTCCAAGTGCCGGATGTTTCCCTCGCGATCGAAGAGTTCCTGCGTCTGACCGACGCAGGGCTGACCCGCGCGAATGTCCGCGATTTCCTTGCCCGGCTGGAACGCGACCATGACCAGGAGTACGTGCGTCAGGTGAAGTTGCGTATCCGGGTCTTTCTCGCCAGTTATGATCTTATCCACGAGGTCGAGCGAGGTTCGACGCGGGTGTGAACGGGTGACTGATTGCGCGGCAGCGTCTCCCGTGCGGGGCTGGGTGGCGATGGTTGTGGTTTTCGGTGACTGTTTGATGTCACTCGTTGCTGACGTTCCCTCCCCTTATTTTTCCATGCCGTAAGGTCTTGTGCTGCAATCCATCTTCAGTTACTCAAGTGGCTCGCTGAGAAGCTGCATGGTTTTGGAGGGCTGTATGCGTGCGAAGCGAATTGGATGCGCTGTGGAATGAGACAATCGCGTATCTGGGCGAGTTCTCCGCTGAGTTCCGCAGAGGCTGGGTGGGTAAGGCGGTGCGAAGCACGCCGGTCCTGAGTCGGATGTTCGGCACTGACCCCGCACTGGAGCATTGGCTGGCATGTGAGGTCGGCAGTGATCCCGCCGGTTTGCGCCGCGTCTGGCCGGAACAGGATCCGGCGCACACCGCCGGGCTTCTGCGGGAGTTGATCACCGTGCTCTCCGAGTTCAGACGGTGCGCCCGCGAATGCCGGAAGGTGGTGCTGGTATTCAAGCACTGGTTGCGATGGACCAACCCGCGAATGAGTTGGCGCGACGGACTGAGCGAAGCGATCGCCGAGACGCCGGGGTTTACTGAGCTGGAACATAATGACGCCAAGGTGGCACAATGGTTGCGGGAGATTCCTACCCGCTCCGCTCCGCCGTTTCTCGACGAGATAACTCCACCGCTTACCTGGAAACAACTGCAGACTCTCAGGCGCGCCCTCGACCGACTTCGCCAGTCGAATCGTCGAAAGAAGCTGGAGCCGGAGGAGATTCTGCTCGCGCCTGACGATATCGCGACACTCTCGGATTTCGATGTTCTCCGCGACTTTGAGAATCAGCTCGACGGGGACTGGGACGATTCGGATGACGAGCGTTTGCGGAAGTGTCTGGGCCGGCTCTCTTATGACGACCTGGCGACATTCCGGCTTAAACTCGACAACTTCAAGCAGGTCGACATTGCGGAAATCGTCGGCATCTCCGACGCAGCGGTAACCAGACGGTTGGTTAAGATTATCGACATTCTGGCCATTTGCGTCCGTGAAGCCGACTGACTCTGGAGAATCCACATCCTGCTTTGGTCACCTTTCCGGGTGACAAATACCCCGTTTTCAGCCTCGGGAGCGGCTCTCGACGCCGAAGTTGCAGAGACGTGAATCTAAAGTCGAGATAACTCTTGCGACGACGATCCCTCGAAAGGCCTTTCCTTGGCCGCGGGAACGTGCCTAGGATCCAAAGAGGAGGTCGGGTACGGCGACGCTGTTGGAACGGAGAGCCGACGTCGTTGCCACGATGAACGACAACGTGGAGTGCAGGAACCGCGGCACTGCCCCGAGTAGTCTGCGGTCAGGATACGAGGACCCCATGCTCGACGATCATCAATCACGTGAGTCCGCCACTCCCGACGTGTCGGCCGCCATCGAAGAGCTGCTTCGCATCCTCGACGATACGGCAACCAAGTCGGACCTGGCCGCCTTCCTGGAGCGCTGCCGGGCTAACGGCCCGCAGTACTACAACGAAGTGCGCTTGCGGATGAAGATCCTCGCCCGCAGCCGCGACCTCATCGACGATCTGGACTGATCCACGCTGCGCCGCGGCCGCCCTCCGAGTGCCGGTTTGTGGAATGCCACAAAGCCGGCTTTCGATGCACGCACACTTGGGACCTATTGAATGTCCTGTTCAACAGGTGCCACGCCTTACGACGAAGACCAGCTTAGCACCCGTCAGTATCAGCAGGACCAAGATAACGAGCCCCCACGCCGATACTGTGGGAATAGCTGAAACGCATTCAGGGCCGAAGACGGCGTCGTCCACGCCAAGGCATTGGTCGATACAGTCGAGTACCCCGTCTCCGTCAGCGTCACCTTCATCGGGTACGCCGCAACCGCACACCCCTGGAGCAGCCTTGCCCGGGTCGAGCGGACATCCGTCGCAACCGTCCGGTATGCCATCGTCGTCTTCGTCGGCGTTATCGTCAAAACCCGGGCAAGCATCGACCGACTCACAAACGCCGTCGCCGTCGGTATCGTCCGGATTGTCCAATGGGCAGGGGTCGTCGCTATCGCACGCGCCATCGCCGTCAGTGTCGTCCGGGTTGTCATTTGGACAAGGGTCATCACTGTCGCACACCCCATCCCCGTCGGTATCGTCAGGGTTGTCGTACGGGCAAGGATCGCCACACGCGGCGTCGAGGCCGTCACCGTCGACGTCACCGTCACACACTCCGCCGACGTATGTCCCATCGGCCGTGACACAATCGACCGGCGCGAGTTGTACGCACGAGGTATCCGCCAAGCAGCAAGCTCCGGGGCCGTACTTGGTCACGAAGACGTCGTAGTCGCCGGCGCTGGTCAGCGTGAGATGTCCAAAGGTTGCCGTGCCCTCACCAAAGGTGCCTGTCACATAGGGGTTGCCGGCGGCGTCAAGGGCGACGTCATTGCCAACGCATCGCGGCGGCCCCCCGGCCGAGTCAACCCACAGCACGTTGCCGTCACCATCGTACTCGGCCAGGAACATGTCAAAGAAACCGGCACTGGTCAGCGTGAACGCCCCGAACGTTGCGGTGTTCTCGAATTCTCCCGTCACGTGGCTGATGCCGGCTTCGTCAACGGCGATGCCGAGGCTCTTACTCCAGTGCGGCGGCCCCCCGGCCGATCGAGCCCAGAGCACGTTACCGCCGGTGTCGTACTTAACGACAAAGATGCTGTGATTGCCTACGCTGGTTAGGGTGAACGAGCCGAAAGTCGCCGTACCGAAAAACGCGCCGGTCACATAGCTATTGCCCACGGGGTCAGCAGCAATGGCGTAGACGGCTCCATCTATTGTCCCAGCCGATTGAGCCCAGAGAACGTTGCCGCCGGCGTCGTATTTGGCCAGAAACAACTCCGAGTCCGCAGTGGTGGGTAGGGTGACCGAGCCGAAGGTCGCCGGACCTCGGTAGCCCCCCGTTATGTAGCAGTTGTCAGCGGTGTCGACGGCAATATCGTAGGTCTGGTCCTTTGCGGTGCCTCCGCCCGACCGGGCCCAGCTTACGTTGCCGCCGGGGTCGTACTTGACCACGAACACGTCCCGGCCACCCGCACTGGTCAGGGTGAACGAGCCGAAGGTCGCCATACCGTCGAATTCGCCCGTAACATAGCTGTTGCCGGCAGCGTCGACGGCGAGGCCTCCAACACTATCCCACACGCTTCCCTCGGCCGACTGGGCCCAGAGCACATTGCCACCGGTATCGTACTTGACCAGGTAGATGCCCCAGTCACCCGCACTGGCAAGCGCGAACGGGGCAAAGGTCACCGTGCCCTGGAAGGTGCCCGTTACGTAGCTATTGCCGGCGGCATCGACGCCAATGCCGAAGACGACCTTTCCCTCCGATCCTTTACCCGATTGAGCCCAGAGCACATTTCCGGTGGTGTCGTACTTGGCCACGAAAACGTCGCTTTCGCCGGCACTGGTCAGAGCGAACGAGCCGAACGTCGCCGTACCGTCAAACCTGCCCGTAACGTAGCTGTTGCCGGTGCCGTCAACCGCGATGTAGGAGCTTGTGTCGCTCAGTACTCCTCCGGCCGACACGGCCCACTCGGTGAATTGAGCCTGTCCAACGCTCGGGAACAGGGCTACCCAGAGCGCAAACAAAACGCCCACCCGGCAGGATCGCCGGCCAAGCCCAGCCCAAAGGCCGATTATCGATTGTCGGATGGCCATTTCTTCTCCTCCGTTTGGCGGATTAGCACACAGTGTGCGCCTCCTGGTTCTCTGTTTGGCCGAATGTGCCTTGGTGCGGGCACCCTACCTTCCCCGCGCATTTCGCATCCGAGCACGATCGCTTGGAGCGACGAGTTACCGTATATGTTCATCGTGTGGCAGCCGACTCCGTGCCGGCCGCTGACCCTTGGACGCGTTTAAGATGCGATTGTCTGCCGCGGGAAGAACGCTGACTTCGGAACGATGCATCGCCACGCCCAACCTGTTGCATACACAGTGATAATCCTACCAGGACCGGGCGCCCAATGCAACCAATTTCTCCCGTTTTCCGTCTCCGAAGTCGCCGTGACAAGGCCATCTGCGTCCAATCTCAAACCAAACGTCGCATAAACCGGAGGCTTCGATTCGTTTGAACGACAGAATTCCCCGGCGAATCGCATTCGTTTGCTGACCGCCGGCCGGTGTTAGGAAACCTCGCGTTGCGTGAAGTTGGCTGGCCGGGCGATCGGATTGCGGAAACACCGGTTCTCAATGCTCCGAGCCAAACGAATCGACCCGATTCATGCGAGGTTTGGGTCACACGGGGTTGGCGTGCAATCCGCGACCTTCGGGATGGCGTTATTGATGGAGGGTACAGACACCCCGCCGAAGACGTCTCTTCATGCTGCAAGTTGGAATCGGCTCGGAGCCAGTCCGCTTAGTCGACCGCCGGATAGGCGCCGGTTGCGCCGTCGAATAACACCTCGCAGTCTGGAAGGGCTTTGAGGAACTTCCGACCGTAGGGTTTGCTTCGTATGCGCGGGTCGAGAATGACGATCGTTCCCCGGTCCGTGTGGGTGCGGACCAATCGGCCGATCCCTTGTTTGAACTTCAAGATGGCTTCCGGAAGCTGATAGTCCATGAACGGGCTGCCCCCGGCGGCGCGAATCCGCTCCAATCGGGCCTCCACCACCGGCTGGCTCGGCGCGGCGAACGGCAGTTTGACGATGATCACATTGCTAAGCGCCTCGCCGGGTACATCGACGCCCGCCCAGAAAGTGTCCGTACCGAACAGAACACTGCGCGGGACGGAACGAAACCGGTCCAGCATCATAGAACGCGGCATACCCGAATCCTGGACCAGCAGGGGCATCTCCTCTCTTTCAAAGAACGATGCCAAATCCATGGCACACTCGCGCATCATCGCATGACTGGTAAACAGAACGAAAGCCCGCCCCTCCGACATGGTCACATACTTGCGAATCGCGGTAGCCGCGGCAGTTGCGAACGCCGCGCCGTTGCGCGGATCGGGCATGTCGGCCGCCACATGGACTCGCACATTGGCCCGATAGTCGAACGGGGACCCCAACTGCAGTTCGCGGACCTCATCAAGCCCCAACCTCCCGCGGACGTAGCCGAACGCGTCGTCACCGGAGGTCGCCAAGGTTGCGGAAGTCATCACGACGCTTTCGATCTTGTCGAACAGCAGTTCCTTGAGAATCGGACCGGCGTCGATCGGGCGAGCTCCGAGCCTGAGGTGCTGCCGCTGTCGCCCGAACGCCTCCACCCAGTACACCCAGTCCTCGAAGCTATGCTCGTGCCAGGCGCCCACCCCTGCGGCCAGCGCCTTGCACCGTTCCACCTGAGCTGACAGTTCGGCCCGATCCTCCTGGTCATCGATCTCGCTGCCCAGGGCTCGGATCTCCTGTTGAAGATCGGTCAACGCCGCGCCGACCGGCTGATTCAACGGCGGCGGTTCAATCAGCCGACCGTTCCAATCCGGCTGCCGGACCATGAAGCCGCGGAGGTCGTCCAGGTAGCATTTGACCGCCGATTTTGTGCGGATCACGGATGCGATGGCTTCGCCCGCCTGCTTGCCGCGCAGGATCCCCTTGCCCGTACGTTCGTTGTGCAGCATGTTCAACAGGTGGGATAGCTGCGCACTGGTTACACTGCCGCCCAGATGATCGCCCGCGACGGATTCCACCGTATGGGCCTCGTCGAGAACGACAGCCGTGTAGTCAGGCAGAATCGACGCCCCTTGCCGCCGCACGGCCAGGTCTGAGAAAAGCAGCGCGTGATTGACGACCAGGAGCTGCGCCGCCCCGATCTGCCGCCGAGCCCGCTGGTAGAAGCAGCGCGCATGGTATGGGCACCGCCGACCCAGGCACGCGTCCGATTCGCTGCAGACTTTGTCCCACACGGACTGGCGCGGTTGCCAGTCCAGATCGGCCAACGATCCGTCCTCGGTTTCATACGCCCAGTCTTCGAGCCGGTGCAACTCGGCCACCTCGTCGTCGGTGTCGAAAAGATAGCCCTGCCCCTTGCTCGCCCGGGCCATCCGCCGCAATCCGACGTAGTTCGCCCGCCCCTTGACCAACACGGCCGTGAACTCTTCGGGGTAGATCTTCTGCAGGAAAGGAATGTCCTTTTCGATAAGCTGTTCCTGCAGGGCGATGGTGTGCGTGCTGACGATGACCCGGCGGGACTTGCTCAGGGCATGTTCGATGGCCGGGATAAGGTAGGCGAAGCTCTTTCCGACCCCGGTCCCGGCCTCGACAACCAAGTGCTCGCCATCGGCCATAGCTCCCGCTACCGCTTCGGCCATTTCGAGCTGCTGCTGACGAACCTCGTAGTTGGGCAGCGTTTTCGCTACCCGCCCATCCTGCCCCAGAATCTCAATATGTCCCGCCAACCGCTCCGTCTCCGTTAGCCTATGGGCCTTAAGCTCGCTGAACACCGAGTCCATCACAGGAACTCGAAACCACGCCGATAGTCGGCCCGGAGGTCACCGTCAGGCGGGGAGGCCTCCTTCCGAACGTCTGCTTCCCGTGCTCGTTCAGCGTAGCCGGTCACAGAGCGCAAGCCAAGGAGGGGACCTCGTAATCCGGTGGTGCTTGGCGATGTAGCGCGGGCACGGCAGTCCCTTTGTCCTTGCACGACGACGCGCGTAGAATCCGGCCATGGCCGTGGTGGATCTTCCGGGACAGGTTGAGCCGCAATCGATCCTGGTCGTACTGCCCACCTGGGTGGGCGACTTCGTGATGGCGACGCCTATTCTGCGCGCAATCCGCAAGCGTTTTCCCAAGGCTAGAATTACGTTCTTGATGGAGCCCAACTTGCATGATCTCGTGCGGGGCGGGGATTGGATGGACGAGTGCCTCGAGTGGCCTCCAAAGGAGCGGCGCAAGCCATGGAACCGTGAGTATCGCAAGGTCGCGGCCGCCTTGCGAGCCCGGCGGCTTGACTGGGCGGTGATGCTTCCGAACTCGGCCCGGTCGGCGTTGATTGCTTTCATGGCCCGAGCTAAACGTCGAATCGGCTACAATCGCGACGGACGCGGTTTCTTGTTAACCGACCGCGTTCCGGTGAAGAACCGCGTGGACGGCAAGTTCGTTCCGGTACCGATGGTGGAACATTACGCGGACCTTGCCAAGGCGATCGGCTGTGAGCGGCCTTCCGATCGGCTCGAGCTGTTCACTACTCCGGATTGCGATGAGTCCGTCCGGCAACGCCTCGAAGGAGTGGGGGCGAGGGGCTCCGGACCGCTGGTCGTCATCAGCCCGGGGGCGAAATACGGCGCCGCCAAGTGCTGGCCACCGGATCGGTTCGCCTGCGTGGCAGATCGGCTGGTAGAAGAGCAAGGCGCGTCCGTCGTCATCACGTGCGGTCCGGGCGAGGAGGGAATCGCTCGGAGTATCGGCTCTGCCATGAAGCAGCGGGGGCTCGTCTTCGACGATCCGCGTTTGACGCTCGGTGAGTTAAAGTCGCTTGTTCGGCGGTGCGACCTGCTGATCTGTAACGATGCCGGGCCTCGGCATTTTGCCAAGGCCTTTGATGTTCCCGTTGTGACCGTGTTCGGTCCCACCCATGTCGAGTGGACGGCCACAAGCTACGCCGCGGAACGGATCGTGCGCATTGACGTCGACTGCGGGCCCTGCCAGAAGCGCGATTGCCCTTTGGGGCACGTTAAGTGCATGACGGGAGTCACCGTCGACGCAGTATTCGGGGCCGCAATCGAGCTGCTCTCCGAGAACACAACTTCGCAGGCTGTCGATGACCAACATGGCTAGTCCTCCATCGACAAAGCTGGTTTCGCTAAACGACCTAACGGTAGTGGCCGGCAACGAGGAGCTGCTGCAGGCTAACGGTCTCGATTCGCTCGATGCCCTGTTCGTGCCGGAGCCGGGTGAGGCCTTGGACAAGCCCGGGTTGGAGTCGTGGCGGGAGCGTTTCCGGCTGACCTTAGAGGGCGTGGGGGCTGGCAGAACGGCGTATCTGAAGCGTTTTCGAGATCCTCCGCCCGCGGCGCGGCGCGAGGTGCGCCGCGCGGCCAACGGCGCGCGCAGTGTGGCCGGTCTGGAATGGAGCTGGATGCACAGACTCGCCGCGGACGGCATTCCGTGCGTCAGGCCTATTGCCTGGGGCGAGCAGTTGGAGGGAAGTCGGGAGCGGCGGAGCGCTGTTATTAGCGCGGCGGTCCCCGGCCGATCGCTGGAGCGGTGGACAGGGGAGTGGTCGTCGGTGGATCGCCCTCGCATTCGCAGTTTGCTGCCGGTGGCGGCCAGTTTGGTGGCGAGCCTGCACCGCCACGGCTACGTCCATCGAGATTTGTACCTATCGCACGTTTTTTACGAACCGACGGCTTCGCTTGATGAATCTCTGTGTCTGATCGATTTGCAGCGGGTGAAGCGTCCGGTCTGGTTCACTGAGCGGTGGCTGGTCAAAGACCTGGCGGCCTTGAACTACTCCACTCCGGCGTCGCTCGTATCCCGGACGGATCGTCTGCGCTGGTTGAAGCTGTACCTTGGGGGAAAGACAATCGACGCGCGTGCCAAACGGCTAGCCTGGCGGGTCGTCGGCAAGACGCTTCAGATTGCCCGACACGATCGACGGAGGTTGGCTCGGGTTGCCAAGAGAGGCGGTGCGGGTCGATGAGAGTGGCGCTGATTTCAGAGTGGTTGGACGCCTGGCGCGGCGGCGCTGAGAAATCGACTCTCCAGTTTCTGCACCATTTGATGGGCAGCGGAGTCGAGCTGCACGTCTTTACGCGCAGCCGCCCGTCTCCCACCCCGGGCATGGCCGTGCATACGATCAGCGGAGCCGCCATGTCACGCACCCGGCGCAGTATGACGTTCGCCCGGCGAGTGGAACGGCTCCTTCGGTCGGAGACCTTCGACATTGCGCATGCGATATCTCCGTGCCGAGGTATTGACATCTATCAGCCGCGTGGAGGCACCGTCGCCGAATCCGTTCAGCGGAATCTGGCTTTGCATCGGGCTCCGACGATGCGTCTGGCCAAGCGCCACGCCAACTTATTCAACTTCAAGCAGCGATACATGCTGGCTCTGGAACGGCGCCTATTCGAATCGCCGGACGGTCCGGTGATCGTGGCCATCTCCGACTACGTCGTGCGGCAACTTCAGAATCATTTCGGGGTGCCCAAGGAACGCATCCGCAAGATCTACAACGGGGTGAACGTCGATGCGTCGACCACGGAAGAGCGAATTCGCGACCGGATCAGGATCCGGCGGATGTTCTCTATTGCAGATGAAGATTTGCTGGTGATTCTCGTTGCTCACAACTTCCGTCTCAAGGGCGTTCAACGTTGGATGGAGGCCCTGTCGGTGCTGAACGGGGCCGGGGCAACCGGGATCCGCTCGATCGTGATCGGCAAAGGGGAGTCGGATCACTGGCACCGAACCGCCGCCCGTTTGGGGATTGCCGACCGGCTGACCTTCGCAGGCCCGAGTGATCGGGTCCGCGCGTTTCACCATGCCGCGGACGTGCTGGTTCACCCGACCTACTACGACCCCTGCAGCCGCGTGGTCCTTGAAGCGATGGTGGCAGGTCTGCCGGTGGTGACTACCCGTTGGGATGGCGCCGCCGAGATGGTTGTGGACGGGGAGAACGGATACGTTCTGGATGATCCGGACCATGTGGATCTGCTTGTGGACCGGATCGAGCGCCTGCGCGATCGAGACCACCGCGAAGCGCTGGGCGCGGGGGCGGCAAAGGTCGCCGAGCAAGTCAGCATGGCCCGCCACGCCCGAGAGATGCTCGGCCTGTACGAAGACCTCAGCGCGCCTGCGGAGCGCAAGCCATGACGGTGGGGGCGCTGGTGGCCGGGGCGGTTCTGGGCAGCTACTTAGTCGGCGGAATCCCGTTCGGAGTCATCATCGGCAGGATAAAGGGCGTTGACATTCGTCAGGCGGGCAGCGGCAATATCGGGGCCACGAATGTCGGGCGACTACTCGGACGTCGTTGGGGCGTGATCACCTTCTTCCTCGATGCCGCCAAGGGACTGATCCCGACCGGAACCACGGGGTGGCTTCTGACCCATCATGTTGCCGCGGAAGCTCTGTCCGACTCGACCCTGGCACTGTATTGGCTGCTGGCGGCCTTCTGTACGGTTCTGGGGCACAACTTCTCCCCGTTTCTCCGTCTGCGCGGTGGGAAGGGCGTCGCCACGTCGCTCGGCGCGGCGCTGGGGATTTATCCGGACCTATCTCAACCAGCTCTCGTAGCGTTGGTATTGTGGATTGCGGTCGTTGGTTGGTCGCGGATCAGTTCTCTGGGATCCCTGACGGCCGCTGCAGCCTTCCCGGTGATCTACGTCGTGCTGGCGTGGCACCGGGGCGACTCTCCAACGGGGCATTGGCCGTACCTTATGTTCTCTCTGCTTATCGCTACCATGCTGATCCTGCGACACCGCGCAAATGTTGCTCGACTGCGGATGGGGACCGAGGCTCGCCTGGAGGGGAGTGAACGCTCGCCCTCGTCGTCTGATCGGGATTGAGTCACTCGAGTCCGGCGACGCTGGTTCAGGATCACGCCGGCGGCGTCCGAGATTATCGAGGGGGTCCGAATTCACCGACCGATCATCTCGGCAAAATACGCGCATTTAGCTGATGAGCCCTTGTATAGGGGGTGGTTGCTTTGGTATCTTGTGCCCTTTTGCCGTCGGCGTGCCCCGGGGCATCGAGGAGGAGATGCGAGCGGCGGGCGCCTAGAATAACGATGGAGCGGGGAATCGAGACTCTATCAGGCGTGTGAAGCGATGAGTGATAGTGGTGTCAAGCAGTTGCATGTGTTGGTTCTGGGGTCCGCGGAAGACGACACTGATTTTGCCCACCAGTTAGACTCTCATGCTCAGGTAAAACATGTTGATTCGGTCGATGCGGCGTTGCGCGCCTTGCGCACCGAGCCGTTCGATATGGTAATCTGCCGCGCCGCTGACTTCTCGCGCTTGGGCAGTATGCGTTCGATCGGCGAGACGGCCGCCATCCTCGACGGGGTTGGTCAGGGGATCGGCATTGTCGGAAGATCCGGTGGTCTCGATTGGGCCAATCCGAAGCTTCTCAGCTTTCCTGATGAAGTCCGCGAGCAGGTCGGTGCGTTCTGCATGGAGACCTTCAATTGGGCCCAAGCGGAAGTCGAAGCCGGTTCCGTTCATGTGCGTGGTCGCCGCCTGAGTTTCAACACCGAGAACAACGACTACTTCGAGGTTACCGCCACTCCCGTTATCGACTTGCAGAATCGGATTACGCAGGTCGCCGCGGTCGTATGGGATGTGACGAACGCCAAACGGCTGCAGGATAAGATCGATGCCATCGATCGCGCCGGGCGTGAGTTACTGAACCTGGATGCCGAGCAATTCTCGCGGCTGGACGTTCAGGAGCGTCTGTCGTTTCTGGAGCAACGAGTGCTCCGCTGCACTAAAGAGATCCTCTGCTTCGAACACTCCGAGATTCGCCTCCTCAACCGTAAGACCAATCAGTTGGAACTGGTGCTTGCTTCCGGGATGACCTCGTCCGTGGCCGACGCCGATGTCTATGCCAACGGTGAGGGTAACGGTATCTGCGGATATGTAGCCGCCCGCGGCCGGAGCTATATCTGTGCCGACGCCCGCAAAGACCCGCGCTTCCGTCCGGTGGTTGATGACGCCCGGTCGTCGTTGACGGTGCCGTTAATGCTGCAGGATAAGGTCATCGGGGTTGCCCATTTCGAGAGTGCGGGACTGGCGTCCTTTACGGAGGATGACCGCCAGTTTGCGGAAATCTTCGGACGCTACGTCGCTTTGGCGCTGAACGTCCTCGAGTTGGTGAATACGGAACGGTACACGACAACCGGCCGGCTCGGCTCCAATGTCATGGCGGAAATAACCGCCCCATTGAACGACATCCTCACCGACGTGGAGATGTTGGTGGAAGACTATATCGGGCACGACGACCTGCGGCATCGGCTGCGGTCGCTTTCGGAAAACGCAGTCCGCATCCGCGAGACGATTAAGGAACTCACCTCGACCAAGCCGGGCGTAGTCGGAGTACAGCGGGCTGCCCCGATCCACGATGATCCGGTACTCAGTGGAAAGCGCATTCTCGTAGCTGAAGACGAAGAGATCATCCGCGAGACGGTCTGTGATGTGCTCGCCGGTTACGGGTGTTTGGTCAGCGCGGCTGTAGATGGAGCCGTGGCGATCGAGCTGCTGTCCAAGCAGTCTTTCGATCTCGTGCTCAGCGATATCAAAATGCCGACCAAGACCGGCTATGACGTGTTCGCGGCCGCCAAGGACGCCAACCCGGACACGCCGGTCATTCTGACGACGGGGTTCGGCTACGACCCTAACCACTCGATCGTACGCGCCCGTCGGGAAGGTCTGGCCGCCGTGTTGTTCAAGCCGTTCAAGGTAGATCAGTTACTCACCGAAATCCGCATGGCTCTCACGAGTGTAGAGCAAGAGCAGTAGCCGTCTTCGATTCGGCTTTTTCATCGTCTTCCGGCAAGCCGTTTGCGTATCGCTCGTTCTGTCACATTGATGTAACGGGATCCCGATCGGTAAACGTCGAGTGCCCAACGCCTGTCCACCCGATCTGCCGACGCTCCGTCCTTACAAACGCCTGTTAAAATGCGGAATTCGCGCCGTGCGCCGCCCCGAATGCAATGCCGATGGGATGCCCGTCGGGCTCACGTAAGGGGCGGGCCACGCCGGCTCCGGCACATTTTTGACAGGCGGGCGGCCTTGCTTGCGTCTGTTCCCCCACACGGATAAGTTTTTGCTTCCCTAGGATGCTGACTGAACGAAGTCGTTGGAGCCAAAGCGCGATGTCCACAACCGAAATCGACGTTAAACAGATAGGCCAGCAGGTGGCCGAGAAGAGCGAGCCCTTTCGTCGACTACTCGAACAGATGCACCGGGTTGTTGTTGGGCAAGACGAGTTACTAAACCGCATGTTCGTGGGACTGCTGTCGAACGGGCATATCCTGGTGGAAGGCGTACCCGGCTTGGCTAAGACCACGGCCGTCGCCTGCCTGGCGCGCGGCATCAAGACGAAATTCCAGCGCCTCCAGTTTACCCCGGACCTGCTCCCGGCTGATCTTATCGGGACCCTGGTCTACCGGCCCAACGACGGGACCTTTGCGGTGCAGAAAGGGCCGATCTTCGCCAACATAATCCTTGCCGACGAGATCAACCGCGCCCCGGCCAAGGTACAGTCGGCGTTGTTAGAGGCGATGCAGGAACGGCAGGTCACGATCGGGAAGGAGACCTTCCCTCTGGATCAGCCCTTCCTGGTCATGGCCACCCAGAATCCGATCGAGCAAGAGGGGACCTACCCGCTGCCCGAGGCCCAGGTCGACCGGTTTATGCTGAAACTGGTCGTCACCTATCCCACGAGAGATGAGGAGCGGGCGATTCTGGATCGGATGGCTGCGACTGCTCCGGAGATCGAGGTCGATTCCGTCATGGCTCCGGAGGAGATCCTGGCCGCGCGCCGCATTGTGGACGAGATCTACATCGACGAGAAGATCAAGGACTATATTGTCAGCCTGACGCTCGCGACGCGGGATCCGGGGTCGTTCAATCTGCCGATTGCCGACTGGGTTCAATACGGGGCCTCGCCGCGGGCGACGTTGGCGATGACGGTCGGCGCCAAAGCCACCGCGTTCTTGGCGGGCCGCGGGTTTGTCACCCCGCAGGACGTCAAGACAATCGCCATGGACGTACTGCGACATCGGGTCATCATTACTTACGAAGCGGAAGCGGAAGAGAAGACCGCCGAGGACGTGGTCCAGGCGGTCTTGGACCATGTGCCCGTACCCTGACGTGTCTTATACGTGAAGCCATGATCCCGAAAGAACTGCTCAAGAAAGTACGCCAGATTCAGATTCGCACGTCGCGGACGGTAAACGACGTCCTAGCCGGGCGGTATCATTCTGCGTTTCGCGGCCGGGGCATGGAGTTCGAAGAGGTATGCCCTTATCAGATCGGCGACGACGTGCGCCTGATCGACTGGAATGTGTCGGCGCGATACGGCGAGCCGTACATCAAGAAGTTCCGCGAGGAACGTGAGCTGACCGTCATGCTGGTCGTCGATGCGAGCCCGTCGGGGCTGTTCGGCAGTGCTCGGCAGTTCAAGCTCGACCTAGCCACCGAGCTGTGCGCGGTCTTGGCGTTTTCGGCGATCCGCAGTAACGACAAGGTGGGCCTGATCCTCTTTTCGGATGATGTGGAGCAATACGTGCCGGCCAAGAAGGGCACGCGGCACGTTTTGCGCATTATTCGCGAGCTGCTCTATCACGAGCCCCGCGGTCGAGGGACGGACATCGCCCAGGCACTGAACTTCCTGAATCGGGTGACCGTGCGCAAGTCCGTGTGCTTTCTGGTCAGCGATTTTCTGGCGGCTGATTACGAGCCGGCCTTACGAATCGCGCGGCGCCGGCACGATCTGATTCCGATTGTGGTAACCGATCCGCGCGAGCTCGAATTGCCGAAGGTCGGGTTGATCGAGCTTGAAGATCCGGAAACCGGCGAGCGGATGGTAGTAGATACCGCCAGCCGTTCCGTTCGTCGACGTTATGCCGCGAATGCTCGGCAACGATCCGCGGAACGTGAGACGATGTTCCGGCGGATGGACACGGCGACTATCGACATCCAAACGGACCAGCCATACGTCGATCAGTTGGTGCGCTTCTTCCGCCAGCGGGAGAGACGGCGCTAAAGCGGTGCGAACTGAAAGGGGGCGAGAAACGTAGTCTGGGAGGAGCGTTTCTAAACGGATGGTGAAGACGTTAGTGACATCGTGGTGGCGGGGCGGCTGGCTGCTGGCCTTGTCGGTAATGGTGTTTAGCGGGTGCGGCACCAACGGCGCCCGCGACGACTCGCAGGAAGCTTCGGGAATCGAGCGCACCGCGCAGCGCGGGCCGGTGTCGATGACCCTTAGCGCCACTCCCGAAGAGATCGGTCTGGCCGAGACCGCGACTCTCCGTGTGGAGATAGTCGCGGACCACAGCGCTACGGTTACGCCGCACTCCTACGAACGCGCCCTCGGAGAAGATGAGCATAAGTTCGATTACCGTATCATTCGCAGCCGCCAGGAGCAGGCCGTTCCCACGAAGGACGGGAAACTGCGCTGGATATACGAGTACGAGCTGGAGTTCGTACTGGCCGGGGACTACGAACTACCCGGGGCGAGCTTGTCGTTCGTGGCCGAGCAAAAGGAGGATCAGTCGGCCGGGGAAGCGACCATGCCGCCGGAGATGGAGACCGTTGAGACCGATTCGATACCGATTATCGTGCACGAACCGGCCGAGCCCCCCGTTGCCCCGGAAGAGCTGAACACGATTACCGCGCTTGACCCGGTGGAGTTGCCCAAGGAATGGGGACCCTGGTGGTGGATCGGGCCGCCGCTGGCGCTCGCATTGGTCTTGCTGATTATTGTGGCGATCATCCGACGGGTTAGAAGGCCGGAGGTCGTCGTGCCGATTCCGGCGCACGAATGGGCCCAGCGGCAACTTGCGGCGCTGGTCTCTGAGAACCTGCTGAGCCGCGGTTTTGTGAAGGAGTTCTACTATCGGGTCAGTGACGTGGTCCGCGGATATGTCGAGCGCCGTTTCGACGTCTCGGCTCCCGAAATGACTACCGAGGAGTTCCTTGCGGATATTGCTACTGACCGGCGCTTCGGTGCGGGGATGGCCGAGGAGCTCACCCGGTTTCTGGCCGCGTGCGACTGGGTCAAATATGCCGGATTCCGTCCGGCAACCACCGAAGCCGAGACCCTGATCGCAACGGCCGGCAGCTTTGTCGAGCGGACCCGGGCGAACGGCGACGGTGCCGGGCAGTCGAATACTCGAACGGGAGGGCCGGTGACATGATGGAGTACCTCTCCGAACGGTTTGCCCCCGGCCCGCTCTTTGCCTGGGCTTGTGTCGTATTTCTGGCACTTATCCCGCTGATCTGGATCCGGGCTCGCCGGCGCCAGGGGCGTCCGACGGTTCGCTTCAGCTCAATCTCGCTTCTGCGTGGCGTTGGGCGGACGTGGGCCACACGCTCGGGGTTCGTTCTTCCCTTGTTGCGGATGGTGGCGGTCATTGCCTTGATCGTGGCCATGGCACGCCCGCAATCTGGTGGCGAGTACCACGACACCAGCGAGGGCATCGCCATTCAAATGGTGTTGGATGTCTCGGGCAGCATGGCCGCGGATGATTTTGAGATCTCAGGCCATCGAGTCCGCCGTCTGGACGCGGTTAAGAAGGTCTTTGAGGAGTTTGTTCTGGGAAAGGGGGCGCTGCGCGGGCGCGACGGCGATCTGATCGGGATGACCACGTTCGCCATGTATGCCGACACTCCGTGTCCGCTCACTCCGGACCACGGCAGCCTGATCGACCTGCTCCGCGCGACGGAAATCCCCGGGTGCGTCGAGGGACGCCAGGTCTACGAGGATGAGGAGGCCAGCTACACCGCGCTGGGCGATGCCATCGCGCTGGCGACGGATGATCTGCGCAGGGCCGGAGAGCAGGCGGTCGTCGGGGTCCCCGGCGCCGAGGCAGCCAAGAGCAGAGTGATGATCCTGCTGACGGACGGCGCGGATAACCCGGCGGAATTCGCCAAGCGAACTTCACCTTCTCCGCTCGAGGCGGCCAAGGTCGCCGCGACGCTTGGGATCAAGACGTATACCATCGGGGCGATCGGCTCGCTGTCGGGCCGCCGCCGCTCGCTGTTCGCGCCGAGCTACGAGGTCGATGAACCAACTCTCAAGGAAATCGCCCGGATCACCGGCGGCAAATACTTCCGGGCAACCGACATGGAATCGCTCGTGACGATCTACGACGAGATCGACAAGCTGGAACGCCGGGTAACGGGAGAGCGGACCTATCGCGATAACGTCTACGCCGCTAAGGTGGCGATGTTGACCGCCCTGGCGGCCTTGATGCTGGAACTGTTGCTGGTCAACACGCGATATCGGAGGGTGCCATGACGCAGCGAACCCTCTACCCAATACGGCTCTGGGTCGTCTGGGCGTTGGTAATCCCGCTGGCTTTGACGGCGCTGGGGGGCGTGCTGGTGGCGGTCACCGATGTCGGAGATCTTCCCCTCGACAATGCTCATCTCTGGTGGCTGGGGGCGGCTGTTCCCGGGGCGGGGCTATTCGTGCTGTACGGCGTCGTCCGCCGCCGCCGGGCGATCACCCGTTTTACTTCGGCCGAGTTGGCACCGTTGTTGGCCGCACGGTTGAGCCCCGGCCGGCAGGCCTTCAGGGCTGGATTGCTCGTGCTGGCGCTGGTGAGTATCGTCGCGGCAATCCTCGGCCCGCGGTGGGGGATCTATCTCGAAAAGCAGAAGGTTCGCGGGGTGGATGTGGTGGTGGCCGTCGACGTTTCGCGGTCGATGCTTGCCCGCGATCTGGAGCCCAACCGGCTCGCGCGCGCCAAGGAGGTCATCCGACAAGAGCTGACCGAACGCGAGGTCTTCCAACGCGCCCATCGGCTCGGCCTGATCGCGTTTGCCGGAACGACTTCGCTCCGTTTGCCGCTGACCACCGACCATTTGGCTTTCAGGTCGAAGCTGGAGGCGCTCGATATCGGCAGTGCTCCGCGCGGGGGCACCGCCATCGGTCGCACGATCCGGCGGGCTACCGAGTTGTTCGCTCGATCTCCGGAAGACGCTACGAAGGTATTACTCCTTTTCACCGACGGCGAGGATCACGAGGGTGATCCGATTGCCGAGGCGGTTACGGCTTATGAAGAGCACGGGGTCCGGGTCTTTCCGATCGGCGTGGGCGATCCCAGCCGGACGGTCGGCGCCCAGGTGCCCGCCTCTGCCGACGGCAAGCCGCTACTGTATGAAGGCGAGATCGTTTTCTCTAAACTGGACATCTCCGGATTGCAGAAGATCGCCGATGCCGGCCACGGCAGGTATGCTCCGCTGATGAATCTCCACTCCCTGGTGGACGCAATCTCGGACCTGCGGAGCGCGGAGCTTTCCACTGAGCAACGGCAGCGCCATCGCCCGCAGTATCAGTGGTTTGTGGCGCTGGCGTTATTCCTGCTGGGGCTTGAGACTCTGATTGCCCCGCGTTCCCGGGCGCCGGTGGCCCTGCCGAAGAGGACGTGGACGACGGAGACGACAGAATGAGCAGCAGATCACTCTTCTTCACAGCGGGGTTATGTCTGGTCGCAGAGGGATTCTGTTCTTCGCTTTGTGCGGAAGAGATCGTCGTTCCGGAGGAGACTTCCGCCGTTGCCGAGCCGGACCGCTCTTTCGAGGGTATGACGGCTCCGGATGCCGTGCGGGAGGGGAATCGGTTGCTCTTGGACGGAAACGCGCCCATCGCGCTTAAGGCCTACGCACAGGCGAAGGACCTGAGGCCGGACGCCCCCGAAGTCCCCTTCGTCGAGGGGCTGGCGCATTACGCTCTTGGGGATTACGAGTCGGCCCGGACGGCGTTTCAGCGGGCGGCCGCCTCGGACGATGATCGCCTGGCCGGTGATGCACTGTACAGTATCGGAACGACATATCACGCGGAAGCTCTGGAGAGTTCTCAGGATCCGCAGGTTGCCATCGAGAAGCTCGAGAATGCGATGCAGAGATATCGCGAGGTGCTCGCCGACCGGCCGGACCACGCGGTAGCCCGAGACGCCAACTACAAGGCGGCCACGTTGCGCCGGCAGATCAAGCAGATGCTCGAACAGCAGCAACAACAGCAGCAGCAAGACGGCGAGTGCGATAACGAGAAAGAGGGCGAGGACCAACAAGAGCAGCAGAACTCGAGCGAATCCCAGCAAGAGGAAAACGAGCAAGACCAGCAACAGCAGAACTCCAGCGAATCGCAAGAGGATCAGCAGCAGCAACAGCAATCACAGGACGGTGATTCGGAGCAGCAAGCCCAATCCAGCGATTCCGAAGAGGACCAGGAGCAACAGCAGGCCCAGCCGGAGTCCGGGGAAGAGGAGGAAGAACGCGTTTCCCGCGAGCAGGCGGAGCGTCAGCTCCGAGAGATGATGCAGGCCCTGCGCGAGCGCCAGAAGGAGCGCCGACCACGGAAACAGCCTGCCAAGATCGCACCGGTGGAGAAAGACTGGTAAATGGAACGTATGGCACCCATCCTGATCATGTTCTTGCTGTCTCCGGCAGCCTCGGCGCAGAATCCGGGCGTGGAGCTGCAAATCGAAGCAAGAACCCTGGAGCCGGGTGAAGCGATTGGCGCGCAATTGGTGTGTACGAACATCGGTGAGCCGGACACCCCTCAGGCGGGTACCCCCGATGGCCTCGAACTGCACTTGCTCCAGGCCGCTCCGACGGTGTTCACGCAATCGTCCTGGATCAACGGGCGTTCCTCGAAGACGTCAACGTACACGTATCACCTACAGCTTGTCGCGAAGAAGGAAGGACGTTATTCGCTCGGACCCATCTCCGTTTCCGCTGGCGGGCAGACTTATGAAACCGAGCCGATTACCATCACCGTTCGCAAGTCCGCCGCTTCGTCTAAGCCGCGTGGAGATCAATACGTCTTCGCCCAACTCGAAGTCAAGCCGACCTCGGTCTACGTTACCGAGTCGTTCCAGGCCACGTTGGAGATCGGCATCCGCAAGGTCATCCACAACGGGCGGCGTGTAGACATGAACCTGCTCGAGATCATCGACGCGCGACGATCGCAACTGTCGGTCTTCAGGAACAGCAGGTTTAACTCGAGTTCCAGGCAGCTTACCGACTCGGCCGGCAAGCGACACGACTACATGATCTACCGGGCCACGGAGAACGTGCGGGTGGAGGAAGCGGGCGATCAGGTCGTCGGTCCCATCTTCGTGAAGGCCGACTACCCGACGGCCTTCCGGCGGAGCTTCTTCTCCAACACGGTCTCCCAGAGTCGGCGAGAGACTGCGCGGGCTGACGCCGTGACCGTTACGGTGAAGACTCCACCGGAAGACGGTCGTCCGGACGACTTTACCGGTGCGATCGGCACCTACTCACTGAATGTGTCCGTTAAACCCGATCGTGTCGAAAAGGGCCGACCGGTTACCCTGACCGTGGCCATCAAAGGCGCGCCGCTCGACGGAATCGCCGGTCCCGCCCTGAATTCTCACGCCGAGCTGGCCAGCCGTTTCGACTATGCCAAGGACGAGCTTCTCGGCGATATGGAGAACGGTGCAAAGGTCTTTCGGCGGGCGATCTTCCCTAAGCAGGAGGGCGAGCAGGTTATCCCGCCGATTACCTGGTCTTTCTTTGATGCCAAGCGAGAGCAGTACATCACTCTCGCCAGCGCGCCGATTCCGCTTAGCGTCGATCCGTCGTCCGCCGAACCGACCGCGATAACTCTGGTCGACCGAGCCGCGCCCCAGGTGAACGGTACGGCGCTCACCGTCTTGAGGGGGGGAATCTCGGCGAACTACAACGACCCTGCCGTGCTTCTGGCCGACCAGTCTTTCTCGTTGACCCGCGCGTGGGTGGCGCTTATGGCGCTTCCGCCGCTGGCTTGGATGATCATCGCGCTGGCCGCGCGGCATCGAGCCCGGCTGCGGGCCGACGCGGGGTACGCTCGCCGCCGCCGTGCGGGGCGAGTCGTTGCCAAGCGGGTTGCCCAGGCGACGCGCTGCGATGATGCCGGCGGTGTGCTGGAGGTCTTGTCCAAAGCCCTCTCCGACTACCTGGCCGACTGCTTCAATCTGCCGCCGGGCGAGATGACTCCCGACGAAGCTCGGGGTTTGTTGATTGATCACGGTGCCGCCGAGGCCCTGGCCGCGGAAGTCGCGGAGTTCCTCGATACGTGTGCCGGTGTGCGTTATGCTCCGAGCCGGGCACGGGAGGTGTCGGCGCGCGAAGCTGCCGCGAAGGTGCGAGGTTGGATCAGGAGGATTGAGCGAGTCTCCCGATGAATGTGCTATCGCGATTGATGCTGTTTGTCTGCATTGTCGGCACGGTTGTGCCGGGTTCGCGGGCCTGCGCGAACGATTTCGCGTTGGATACGGAGGCCACGTTGCAGAGGGCCCTGGACGATTTCGATCAGGCCCAACAGTTGCTGGCCGACAGTCCGGACCGGTCCCGGCAGCTCTACCGTGCCGCCGCCCAGCGTTTCGAGAGCATAGTTGCATCCGGGATTGTCAACGGTAGGCTCGAATACAACTTGGCCAACTGCTATCTTCAAGCGGGCGACCTCGGACAGGCAGTGCTGCATTACCGGCGAGCCCAGCGGTTGATTCCGCGGGATCCTTTGCTGGCCGACAACCTGGCGGAAGCGCGCTCGCGCTGCCTGACCTCGATTCAACCGACCCGGCGTAGCGCCGTACTGCGAAGCGTGTTCTTCTGGCATTTTGAGACCTCGACCGCCGCGCGGTGTCGAGTAGCCGTCACGTTGTATATCGCCTTTTGGATTCTGCTGGTCATTCGCAGTTTGGCTCCGCGGAAGACCGCGAACGTGGCCGCGGCGATCTGTGGTGTTGTGACGCTGGTCCTGGCGTGTTCGATCGGCCAGGAGCAATGGGCCGAGCGGCGGGTTCCGGAAGGCGTGGTTACGGAGATGGACGTGGTAGTCCACAAAGGGCCCTCGGCAAGCTATCAGCGGCAGTTCGAGCAGCCTTTGCAGCCTGGGGTGGAGTTCACTCTGCGCGAGCGGCGTGGAAGCTGGTGGAAGATCGAGCTGGCTGACGGCAAGTCCGGCTGGGTGGAGAACACCGCGGCCGAGCTGGTGGTACCGCCTTCCGCCCGTCTGTTCACCATGCCTCTATGAGTCAGGTCCGTAGAAGAAGGGGGCCGGCTCTGCGCTGATTCCCGCTTGCGGTATCAAGAGAGGCATTCGACGAGACCCATGGACCTTCTTCCGCTCTCCCGGGTGCGTGCGAACAGCCGGCCCGCAAGATGACTGACTTAGGTGGGGGCATCCTGCCCACCGTGTAATCTCTCCCTTCGATCGGGCGTCGTTCACTTGAAATCTACGTGGCTTGACGAATGAGGTTTTCTCGGTTTTTTCGTTCTTGTTTACCGGACGGCGCGGTACAATGAATGTCCAGTCGGGGTAGTTCGGTTCGGTGGAAGGCGCGAGACGCCTGTCCGTCCGATCCGTTTGGGGTTGAGGTGAACGCTATCTGGGGGACAAATCATGCAAGCTGAAAGACTCGCGGTAATGGGGATTCTCGCGGTCGGATTGGTTCTGTTCGAGGGTGTCGGAGAGGTGCGCGCGGGAGACCGCGACGGCGACGGCGTACCGGACGGGTTGGACGTTTGCGACAACACCCCGGCAGGGACCGCGGTGGATCTGCTGGGCCGACCGTACGGTGATTTGGATTACGACTGCGACACCGATCTGGACGACTATGCGATGTTGGGTGGAGCGGCAACGGGTCTGCTGCTGGACGACTTTGCGATTTTGCAAAACGCGGTGACCGGGGCTCTCGTCCCCGGTATCTCGGGGATGGCGCCCATCCCCGGCGGGGAACTGGCGATCGGTTGCCACGCGGAAATGGGCGACGTTTGCTTGCCCGATGAGCTGCCTGTGCATGATATCTACGTGGATTCGTTCCTCATGGGTATCTACGAGGTAACGAACGCTCAGTACTGTGAATACCTCAACTCCGCCTACCGGCGCGGGCTGATCCGGGTTCTGACGGGCATAGTGTACAAGAACGGTGGGTACTGGCCTTACTGTGATACGAACTCCGTGGATTCTCACAGCCGGATCCATTGGGATGGCGAGGTGTTTACGGTTACCCCGCAAAAGGAGTTTCATCCCGTCGTAGAGGTGAGTTGGTACGGCGCAGCGGCGTACGCGAATTGGCTCAGTAAACGACACCTGCGCACACCGTGCTATAGTCTGTCCAATTGGACGTGCGATTTCGCTGCCGATGGATATCGGTTACCGACCGAAGCGGAGTGGGAGTACGCGGCTCGGGGTGACGATGCCTACCCGTACGACGCGTATCCCTGGGGCTTCAGCTACTCCGAGTCAAAAGCCAACTACGAGTTCTCCGGAGATCCGTACGAAGTCGGGCCGCTTCCATGGACCACCCCGGTGGGTTATTACGATGGAGGACAAGTGCCCGCCGGAGTGGATATGGCCAACGGCTACGGGCTGTACGACATCGCCGGGAACGTGTGGGAATGGTGCCACGATTGGTACGACGCCGACTACTACGAGTACAGCTCGTACGACAATCCGTCGGGCCCGTATGAAGCTACCTATCGAGTTCTGCGCGGAGGGGCGTGGAGCGATGCCGGGGAGTTCCTCCGCTCTGCCGGCCGCAACCGGGATTGGCCGAACGCCAGGTACCGCGCGGTCGGGTTCCGACTTGTGATCAGAGATTCGAACTGACCGGAGCTCGGGCCGTTGAGGCGCTAAGCACCTACTCCCAAGCCGGATAATGCGGCAAGCGGCCGGTGAGCACCCGGACGACGTCGTCGACCACAGCGTTCATCCGTGACAGCCCTTCAACAGTACGGGCTGCCACGTGCGGGGTCAGTAGCGTGTTCGGTGCACGTAGAAGAGGATCGTCCGGCGCCGGGGGCTCCGGGTCGAATACATCCAACGCCGCGCCGGCTAACCGGCCGGACTCGAGGGCTCGGGCTAAAGCGGTTCGCTCTACGACCGCGCCTCGCGCTGTGTTAATCAACACGGCAGACGGCTGGAAACGGGCCAATGCTGCTTCGCCGATCAGGCGGTGCGTCAGCTCGGTTAGCGGTACGTGGAGGCTGACCACGTCCGCCCGAGCATACAGTTCCTCTTTCTCCACCGGTTCCGCCACGAAGTCCAGCCAACCCGGCGCTACGATGTCGTTGTAAATAACGGACATTCCGAATCCACGCCGGCACCGTCGGGCGACCGCCTTGCCGATCCGACCAAGCCCGATGATTCCCAGCGTCAGCTTCGACAAGTCGCGGCCGACATTGCAGCTCCGGGCCTCCGCGAACTGCCCGGCACGCACGGTGCGGTCACCCGCAGACATCCCTCGGATAAGATCGATCATCAAACCCACGGTGAGGTCTGCCACCGCTCCCGTGGCTGCCGCAGGCGTATACACCACCGCAATTCCTCGCTCACGAGCCGCGTCTATGTCGATATTCTCCAGCCCAACGCCGCCGCGACCTACGACCCGCAGGCGCGTTGCGGCCTCCAGAACGTCGCGATTCACCTGTGCATAGCTTCGCACCAGCAGTGCGTCGCAGTCTGCGACCGCTGCCGTAAGGGTCTTTGCTTCGAAGTCTTCCAGAATCGTTACCCGGCCTGCCGCGCGTAAGCTCTCGATTGCCGCTGGGCTGTACGGCTCCGCAACCACAATGTGAGGAAGCTCATCATTCATGACGCGCGATGATCCGACCGCGATGTCGTCAAGTCAACCGGAAGAACAAGAGCGGCGGCATATTGATGATGGTACAACAGGTGCGAAAAAGCAGGATGCGGACCGACCGCAATCACCCCCCGACGAGTGTCCGACCGCGCCTCACGGACCGAGGATCAGCCGATCGGCTGAGCCCACAAGGCAACCGCCAGGAACACGAGAATCGTGGTGACGATGAGCCAGAACCGGTGGTAAACACCAGCCCCGTGCCGTGGGTGGAGTGATAGAGCCATGACTGCATCTCCAGCCCGAGCCGGCCTGCCGGCCGGACCACACCGGCCAAGCATGCCTCCAACCTTAATACTACAACATAGTTGGCTCGAAGGCACAGGAAAACTAACGCAGAGCCCGATACGCTGGCGGGTTCTGCCTCCTTCATTATGATCGGACGTATGACCGAGCCGCTCAATCGTGATCTTCTCGCCCTGGCCCAGAGGCTTGCCCTTGACGCATGCGACATGACCCGCTCCCACCACGGGCCGGTTGCCACGCGCCGAAAGGCCGATACCAGCGTTGTTACCGAGATGGACACGGCCATTCAGGACCACATCCTCTCGACCATTGCCCAAACCTATCCCGATCATGCTGTACGAGCGGAGGAAACCGTCGAGAAACCCACCGCCCACGCAGATCCAGCCACCGCTCGCTATTGCTGGGTCATCGATCCGCTCGACGGGACCCGCAACTACGCGTCCGGGTTCCCCTTCTTCGGGACTGCGATTGCCGTGCTCGATAACGGACGCCCGGTCGTGGGGGTGTTCCACGAGCACAACACGAAGGCCATGTACTCGGCTACCTCCGGTGGCGGCGCCATGCTGAATGACCGAGCTGCTCATCCGTGCGAAGTGGCGGCAGGCGATGACCTCTTGTTGGGCATTCCTTCAAGTAAGGATTCATTGACTCTCGGCGTGATCCGGAGATGGACGAGCACCCGCGGTTTCATCTGTCGTAACGTGGGGTCCACGGCCGCTCACTTGGGGATGGTTGCCTCGGGAGCCCTGTCCGGGGCATTCGCCAAGCAGTGTAAGCTGTGGGATATCGCAGCCGGGTGGCTGTTGATCAAGGAGTCCGGGGGGATTATCACCGATCCACGCGGGGGCGAGCTGGTGCCGTTTTCGCTAACCGGTGACCCGAACGCTGACGTGCCTTACCTAGCGGCTTGTCCGGACATCCATCGCCGGCTGCTCGACACCATTCCGAACTCGGCTTCGTAACGGGCGGGCTCGCGGATGTGCTGGCCAAACGCGGCCCCTTCGATTACAAACTTGGTTCTGTATTGACGATGGATCGGTCGCGTGTCGCCCGGTGCGAGGGTGGAGGATTGCGGCCGGAGTGTTTCAACTTGCTGCAAGGAAAGACAAATGCTGCCGCCTTATCGACCGGAACCCTATGTTGATTTCAATCAGGATGAACCACGCACGAAGATGCTCGCCGCCTTGAAGCAGGTGGAGGGTGAGCTGGGCCGCACCTATCCTCTGTGGATCAACGGTGAGGCGGTCACGCCGGCGGAGACTTTTTCGTCGACCTCCCCGGCCGATCCGACCCGGGTAATCGGGACCGTGAGCAAGGCTAATGCCGACCTGGCGGATCGGGCGGTGCGCTCGGCGGCCGAGGCTTTCAAGACCTGGAGTCACTATGACCCCCATGCCCGAGCACGGATCATAATCAAGGGGGCGGCGATTGCCCGTCGTCGCATCTACGAGCTGAGCGCGTGGATGTGCTACGAGGAGAGCAAGAGCTGGATCGAGGCCTACGCGGACACTTGCGAGGCTATCGATTTCATGGACTTCTACGGTCGCGAGATGATGCGGTTGGCGGGCTCGCATCCGGTAACGCCGTACCCGGGCGAAGAGAATGACTATCGCTATATACCGCTCGGTGTCGGAGTGGTGATTCCGCCTTGGAACTTCCCGCTGGCTATCTGCTGCGGAATGACTACCGCGGCGCTGGTTACGGGTAACACGGTGTGTCTCAAGCCGGCCAGCACCTCGCCGGTGGTCGCGGCCAAACTGGTCGAGATCCTGCACCAGGCGGGGCTTCCCAAGAACGTGTTGAATTTCGTACCGGGCCCCGGTGGTAGCGTCGGGGATGTCATGGTTTGTCACCCGCTCACCCGGTTTATCTCTTTTACGGGTTCGCGCGAGGTCGGCACGGGCATCTTCGAGAAAGCCGCCAAGGTCCAGCCCGGACAGATCTGGCTGAAGCGCACCGTTTTGGAGATGGGCGGCAAGGACTGCATCATGGCCGACGAAACCGCCGACGTCGATGCGGTGGCGGAGGGTGCCGTGGCTTCGGCATTTGGTTTCCAGGGTCAGAAGTGCTCGGCGTGCAGCCGGCTCATTCTCCACAAGGACATTTACGACGCCGTGCTCGAGCGCGTTGTGGCCCGGTCTCGAGAGTTGACCGTCGGTGATACCGTCGGTCCGAACAACCTGAACATGGGGGCGGTCATCGATAAGTCCGCTTACGACAAGATCAACGAGTACATCGGGATCGGCAAGGGTGAAGGTCGCATGGTGCTCGGGGGCGGCGACGTTCCGGCCAACGGTTTCTTCGTGCCGCCGACGATCATCGCCGACGTGAAGCCCAACGCCCGAATCGCTCAGGAGGAGATCTTCGGCCCGGTGCTGGCAGTCATTCCTTGCGGCAGTTTCGACGAGGGACTGGAGATTGCCAACGGGACCGAGTACGGGCTGACCGGCGGGTGCTTCTCGCGGGACCGTTCCCGGCTCGAGCGGGCTCGGTATGACTTCCACGTAGGCAACCTGTACCTGAACCGCAAGTGTACCGGGGCGCTGGTCGATGTGCAGCCCTTCGGCGGATTCAACATGTCCGGCACGGACTCCAAGGCCGGCGGACGCGATTACTTGCAGTTGTTCATGCAGGGCAAGAGCATCACCGAACGTCTCTGATTCGTTCACGCGACGTTCGAACGCATGATCGTTCAGTAAGACCCGTCCGGCGTAGGGGCGGAGTGCGGAGCGGGGCATGCTTAATACGGCTTTCGAAGGGTTCACGCCAACGCCGCAAGATATGGAGTATCTGCTCCGTCTCGCTACTGCGGTAGTACTCGGCGGGCTTATCGGCTTGGAGCGCGAGCTGCACGATAAGCCCGCCGGGTTTCGAACCATCATCCTCATCTCGGTGGGGGCGTGCGTCTTCACCATTCTGTCGCAGTTGGTCGGCGGTCCCGATTGGAACTCGACCCGCATCGCCGCACAGATTGTCACCGGGATCGGCTTCCTCGGCGCCGGGGCGATTCTGCGCGATCGGCACAGCGTGCTCGGGCTGACTACCGCGGCCACCATTTGGGCGGTCGCGGCCGTGGGTATGGCGGTGGGCTTCGGTCATTATGTCTTCGGCACCTTTGGGGCGGTGACCATTCTGGTCGTGCTGTTCGCCTTCGATGTGGTGGAAGACTGGATCGGCGACCTCCGCGACGTGCAGGAATACGATTTCTCCATCGCCAAGACGGACGACGTGATGGAACGCGTCTCGGCCGTGTTTGCCAAGGCCAAGCTCCACACCAAGAAACGCCACTGCTATGAAGAGGGCGACCTGCTGGTCTTCAGGATCGTGGCCATGGGCGCCAAAACCAACCACGACACCCTCCGCCTGACCCTCGCCCAGTCCAACGAATACAAGCTGCGCCGATCGTAACGACTAGTTTTCGAGGCGTCCCGAGGCGGCGGGAAAAAGGTGGTCGGCATGCCCGTGGGACAACCGGACATGCCAACCTTCTGCAGGGGACCGTTATGGGCACATCGCCGGATCACTGAACGGATACGGCTCGCCCTTGAATCCTTGGACAATACGAGAGATGTCCGTCATATTGACGATCGTATTAGGTATCTCCCCGTCAAGATCCACCCAGGTAAAGTGCGGCGCCGTCGGCGCGTACTGGAATCTCTGAATCGCGGCCATGATGTCCTCCATCGTGACCAGCCCGTTGGGCGGACCCCAAGTCCCCGCATCCATCGGACCGACCGTGTCCGCCCACAACTTCGGACTCGGCTCGGGAACGGTGTCTATCATTAGCGGCTCAGAGAGAATCACTTCGTATGCCATTGCCCGCACGGCGTAGGTGGCCGCCGGCACTATTTCACACGCTCCGACGTGAATCACCGGCTCCAACCAGTCGCGGGTCACCGGCTCGCTGGACAGTCGAGCCACCGCGTTGGCATCCGGCTCTCCCACCCAACCGAGTACCCCAACGGAACCCGGAAAGTGCGTACTGTCCGTCAGCTCTACCTGGTAGGCCACGCCTTCGGCACCGGCCGGATCGAACGAAATGTACCGGTTCTTCTGCACATTATGCGGCTCCGGAGCCGCGGAGGGCGGCACGACTTCACACTCGTCCGGCACCCCGTTGGCGTTCTCGTCCTGCGAGGTTCCGCCGGATATATCACAGGCATCAACAAGCCCGTTGCCGTTGCAGTCGTCGTAATCGCCGGCCGGACCCAGATCGCATTCGTCCGGCACGCCGTTGCCGTTGCAGTCTTCGCTCGTCGAGCCGGCGATATCGGTTTCGTCGTCGATCCCGTTCCCGTTGCAGTCCCCGGCGTGCGCCGCGACGGCATTAATGACGCCGTATCCGCGCACATAAGTGGGCTCGAACGTCCCGTTGGCAACATAATAGTCGGCCGTGTGGAAGAGATGGGCGCGAAGTTGGTCAACCGTCCACGTGGGATGAGCCTGGATCAGACAAGCCATTGCTCCGGCAACCAATGGAGCCGCAAATGACGTTCCGTTCGAATCCGTGTAGCCCAGATCGTCGAACGGGTCCACCGTTCTTGTAGCGACTCCCCGAGCCAGTACTTCGGGCTTAACCCGCCCATCGGCTGTAGGACCATCCGAGCTCGATCCGGCGATGTTCCCGTGACCATCCACCGAACCGCAGGCGATCATCTTGAAGGCATCCCCCGGCACGTCCAGGTGCCAGGTTGTCGGATCGGCGTCGTGCCCCGCGTTACCGCCGGACTTGCAGCAGTGCATACCGTTGGCCGAAGCAATGTTGACGCCGATGGTGGTTACCGCCGTCAAGCCGTCGTAGTCCTCCGGCGTATACCAGTCGAGGTACCCCAGTGACGACGTGAACATATCCGCGCCGTTGGTCTCCACGAACTCCAGCGCGGCGACGAAATTGTCTTCTTCGCCGGGGTACTCGTCGGACTCGTCCTCGGTTTTGCAGAGAATGAACGAAGCGTCGAACGCTCCTCCGATGTACTCCCCAGGGCGATACCCTCCGAGAATCCCCAAGAGCTTCGTACCGTGGCTGTGTTCGGCGGGTAGGTCGCCGGGATCGATCCCGACATTGCCGTCATCGTGGACGAAGTCCCACTCCGCCAGCACCGTCACCGGCTTGACCGGGTCGTTGAAGACCGCATGGGTGGTCTCGCAGCCGGAGTCTATAATCCCCACCACCACTCCCGCGCCGGTGTAGCCGAGGTCGTGCAGAGCAATCAGGTTGATTTGGGCCAGTTGATTTGTAGCCTCACCGTAGTCCAAGGACCGCGAAGAAACGGAATGGTCACTCGCCGCCGTAGCGACTTTCCCAGCGGCGTTCTCTGAATCCTCTGGGGCACGCCGGACCCCGCGGCGGACCGGCTGAATGATCTCGACATACGGTAGTTCAGAGATCTCCGCGACCTGCTCGGCCGTCGCGCGGATGCTCACCGCGTTGAGCCACCTGCTGGTAACGTGTACTTCAACTCCAGTCGCCGTGACCCCGGCGATGTATGCCTCGTTGACCGGCAGATCATGCCAGTCAAACAGACCGGGTCGGTTACGCCGCGCTTGCCGCCGCGCAACGGTCCGAGGATTAGAGGTCCTCTCCACCTCAGCGATAGCCGCGTCATACGCCCGAGCTGATTCGAACCCCTTGTCCGCGAACATCACCCAGACTTTGGCGGTTTCATCGGCGGAGCCTCGGCCGAACAGGCTAGCGGTTGCGGGATGGCCCCGCGACTCGTTCCAAGCCTGCCCGGCCGGGCTCACGCTGACTACCTGCCTCCCGTGGGAGGCTGAAACGCCGTCCGGGAGCCCTCCTGATGAACTCGCGGCGCAGGCGTGAAGGTCGACGAAACCGGTGGTGGCCATGTACAACGCGAGCGCACGTACAGCGAACTGTGGTAGTGGTCGGAACATGATGGTTTCCTAGACTGACAATCCCAAACGGGATCGATTGCCGGGACGCGCCTATCCCGGAATTCACTCGCCCCGCTGAACGTCACCGCAGTATTGCTGCCACGGCTTGGCCATGCGGAAAGCTCCCCATAAAAACTCTAACCGAGATGCCGTCATTTGGCACGAGTTTTTATGTAAGGATTCGTCATAGAAGCTCTGTGCCTTCGAGCGAGCTCTTAAGACAAGAAACCCCTGCGCTGTTGCACCAACAGCGGGGCCGTCGACACTTCGATGAGCTGAAACTCCGGTACCGATGCCGGACGAACGGAGGGGGGGCGTGGTGGCAGAAGCAAGCTCCTACCGGCCACGCCCCCGGATGAGATAACCTCGATCCTAGCGAGCGACAAGCTCCTACTTCAAGAGGTGTTTCGTAAGGACTTGTCGCCAAGGGAAGACCCTCACCACGCGATGGGGGCGGCGCGGACGGCAGTGAGCATGTGATTGCCCAAAAAAGTCAACCTAAGAGCCCTAAACGCCGTTTCCAGCGATCCGCTGAGTAAGCTGTGCTCTCTCCGAAAACGCTGCCGTTTGGCTGCCGGTTCGGACCCTCGGCAGGGTTTCCCCGCCGGGGCCCGGTGTATTGCTGGGGAACGCGTTTCCGGTACATCCGGTCCGCCCGAAATGTGCCGGGCGTTCCACAATCACGTTCGGAAAAGGCGGGATTGCGTTGCTGTGCCTGCCGGACGCACCTCGCGCAGCATTTGCGTTAACGAAGGGCCTTGAGCCCGGCCGCCGCCCGCATTTGGTTCACCCGCTCCCAGAGCTTGGGGTCCTGACCGAAGAAGCTGATAAGGTGACCGGTGGTCAGCCCGAGATGCTGAGCCGTATCCCGGGCACCGGCCCCACAGGCCAAAAAGACATCCAGCACTTCCCGGACGACCTGACAGTAGCGATGATCACGCCGCCCCACATTAAGCCGCCCGTCACGTCCAATAAACGAGGCCAGCAGCTCGCTGGCCGAATAGCGCTCGAGATCCACCGGCGTCCGGAGTTGCAGGGCGATAGTCCCACGGAGCCGGCGCAGTGCCCGGATACGGTTGACGTGTTGGGACCGGTCCTCCGCGGCCGTCGTCGCTAAACCCGTCGGGAGGTGACGCAGGCGAACGGCAGAGCTGGTCTTGTTCCGCTTCTGCCCCCCCGGGCCCTGAGCCCGATAATGATCCACTTCGCATTGCCTGATGAGGACGTCGTCCTCAAGGGCCAGCAATTGCTCGACCGAAGTGCCCTGAGTTTCTTCCATAGTCAAACCCCGTTATCGGTCCCGTCCGGGGAATCGTTGACGTCCGGCCTGGACGGCGCCACGCCGGGGACCGCAGCTCGCCAGGACAACCCGTTCCGGACTCCGTGTAAGGCTGCTGCGAAGATCCATGGTCAAAGCCCGCTTCCGAGCAAGCTCGACCCGCAAGTCGACTATCAGCCAAACCGATAACTCAGCAGAGAGTATAGAACCAGAATCCACCTTCAGGTACCGGTCTTGGAGATCACAATGAACCGCGTGATCATGAAATGGTTTACCCTTGCCGGCGTGGCCCTTGCCGTTATTCTCGGCTGCGATTCCGTTATCAACCACATCGTGGAGGAGTCCACTGACGGGAGCGGCGAACGCGAGAGCCACTTCGCCGTCGTGGATAGCGCGTTCTCCACCGCCCCCGTCTCTCCCGGAGGCACCGGCGGAGTCGCTGCGGAAGAAGGCGAGGTCGTCGGCGATGAGACGCGCAGCTTCTTCACGGCTTATCAGATCGACCCCGAGGCCGAAGACACTTCCGGACCCAAGTTCGTGGTCTCGGCCGACGTTGATCGAGACGGCCTGCTCGATCTGGTCAGTGGATGGAACCAATCCCAGCCGGTCCAGTTGCACCTGCAACGTCGCGACGCCGAGGACAATATCTCGTTCCGTACGATCACCCTGGCGGGTACGAGTCCGGTAGCCGTGATCGCGGGCGTTGAAGTGGGGCAAATCAACGACGACAACGGTGACGGCACCATCGACGACGATGATTGGCTGGACGTGGTCGTGTTATCGAAGACCACGGGAGCTACCACGTGGTGCCCGACCGCGCCACCGTCACTTATCGGCGTCTTGAACGGCCAGATCATCGTTTATTTCAGCCCGGCCAATAGCGGCCTGATCGCCGACGGCGCGCAGTGGGAGCAGATGCTGCTGGTCAACCCGTTTGTGCGCGATCCGTGGGTGTACAACCAGTTCCCCGGTCGCGAGGACGAGGACTTCGAGGTGATGAAGACGCAGCCGGAATGGGGCGGATTCACCGCGTTGGCCGTGGCCAACGTCGACGGGCAACCCGGTGACGACATCATCGTGGCGATCAACCCGGGGGAGTGCAAGGAACTCGGGCAGGAGCCGCCGATCAACACCGTGGATCTCTGGACCAACCCCGGACCCGGTTTGGCGGAGAGCTCGGAGCTTTGGGGAGCACCTCCGCCGGACACGCAGTCGCGTAACGTACCGATCAGCCTTATGGGCGACGCCCCGCCGATCAAGGACATCGCGGTGATGGACGTTGACAACGACGGCGACCTGGACGTGATCGCCACGTATACCACTTCGATCAGCCTGAATGTCCGCTGGGCTCGCAACCCGTTAATAGCCCACACCGCGGGAGGCCCGGACGGATACGACGAGGTTATCGACGGGGCCAGCGACGGATGGCGCTTCTACGCCAGCGGATGGGAAGAACGACCCATCGGACAGGTCGACCCCGGAGCGGACATGCTGGACATCGGTGATCTCGACAACGACGGTTTCGACGACATCATCGTCCGGTCCACTTTGGGCCAGCTCGTCCAGTGGTTCCGGCATCCCAACGATCTGACCGTCCAGCCTGAGTTCCCGCCCGGAGGAACCGCCCCCGACCGCCCGGCCGACTCGACCATGGGCCGGTACAACTTCGTCTGGCCGGTGTTCACGCTCACGGAATTCGACGGACAGGAACCCGAGGCCTTCGCCATCGGCGACGTAACCGGAGACGGCAAGGTCGAGATGGCCATCGCCGCCGAGGGGGCCGTCTTCTGGTATGACGGCAGCGTCGGGGAAACCGTCTACGACCCGTGGACGTCCAACACGATCATCCAAGACTCCCCGGTCGACGCCGCCGACGCCACCGTAGCCCCGACGTCTATCGCGGGCGCCGGTGTGGGTGTCACTGCCGTGGATACGTCCACGAGCATCAACGAGTTGCTCATCGTAGACCTCGACGCCGACGGTCGGAATGACATTGTGGGTACGCTGGACCGCCGTAGCGGCGCCGGCCTGAGCGATGACCGTCTGGTCTGGTACCGCAATACGAAAACCGAGGAGGAACCGGTCGCCGGCAACTGACGGTGGCTCCACGGAGACCCGGCGTCTCGCTCGGAAAAGGCAACCGCGTGTTCGGCGAAACCTGCCGGCTGACGACCCGTTTCCGGTAGACCCGATCGCACCTTGAATGCGGTAACGCTTCCTCGGCGAAGAACGTTCATGCGTTCTCGCAGCGCTGCTCTGTGCCCGCGAATCTCCCACCGCGCGGGCCGTGTAAGCAATCTTCCGCCTCGATTCCCCCTGATCTGAGGTTTCTGTTCCGTTTTGGGGCCGTTTTCGGTACTCTGGTGGGGCTCAACGGAATGCCCGGTGAGGATGTTCATCCCCGGGTGGGATGATGTTATCGGGCCGGACCGGCGGATTCATGCTGGGATAGCCGGCGAAATACGTGGCGGAGGGGGATCGTATGAAGAAGGTGATCGTCGGGTCAGTTCTAACCGCTTTGGCTCTTCTGGCGGGCTCGAGCTACGGGCAGATCTACAACGGAACCCCCGATTGGATCTCGACGGACACTCCGATCAGCACCGGAGGGACCTTCGTCGATCTCGATCAGGACGGCTGGCTCGATTTCGTGGTGGCCAACGGTAATGACATCTATCGCCAGAGGTTGGTCGTGTATTACGGCAACGGTGACGGCACGCTGCCGCTGACACCGGACTGGCAATCGGATGACGACGAATACAACGGCCATCTCGCCATCGCTGACGTGGACGGGGACGGCTGGCTGGATGTGGCCGTGGGCCTGACAATGGCCGATGCCGGCACGGCGACCGCTCGCGTGTATCTCAACAACGAGGGCACGCTTTCGACGTTGCCGGATTGGGAATCGCACGACGAGCTCGCGGGTTTTCAGGTGAGCTTCGGCGACGTCAACGGCGACGGTCGCCCGGACTTGGCCGTCGGCACGAGTTGGCCCTACAGTAACCCGCACCCCTGGCACAACTACGTTTACATGAACATCGACGGTGCGTTGGAGGCGACGCCCTCGTGGGTCTCGGACGACACGTGGGATATCGGCGACGTGCTGTTTTGCGATGTGAATCGGGACGGCTGGTTGGACTTGGTTGCGGTCGGCGAGGGCACGGACACCTGGGTGTATTTGAACTCGGCGGGTACGCTCGCGACTACCGCCACCTGGCACACGACGGACTCGCCGACGCAGTTCTCAGTGATGGGAACCTACGGAGACGTAGACGCCGACGGCTGGATGGATCTGTTCACGACGGACAATACCCAGCTTGCGGGCGACGGCTACTTCCGCCGTTACGATGGGTTAATCGGCGGGCTGTTCACGACCACGCCGACCTGGTCGTATTATGAAGGATACGGTTCGGCGATAGCGCTGGCCGACGTCGATGCGGACGGAGACTTGGACCTTGCCACGGGTGGATGGTGGGAGAATACGCGGCTGTTTATGAACTCCGGGGGTTTATATCCCGGTTCGCCGGACTACTCTTCGACCGGGACCAGTGTGGTCGAGACCATCTGCTTCGGTGATGTCGACCGTGACGGGTTGCGACGTCCGATCGAGTCGTTCGACGTGACGGCTACGCCGGGTCAGCATTTGTTCCATTTGGCGCATCAACCCGTAGAGCGCATCGAGTATGTCACCGTTGACGGAGCCCCGCTCGGTCCGGACGAGTACACGTTCGATCTGCTGCACGGCTGGCTCTCGGTAGGACCGGCCCCCACCGCGGCGGTCGAAGTACGGTATGTCTACTCGCTCAAGCCGGACATGGGCGTAACCAACTGGGATGACTCCCGCGGCAACTACCTGTACTACAACTACAGCGGTGTGATCGGCTTCGGCGATTTCGAGGGCGATCAAGACGTCGATGTGGATGACTATGACGAGTTCGTCGGCTGTTTCACCGGTCCGGGTGGTGGTCCGCTTGTTCCGGACTGCGTGCCGGGGGATTTCGATTGGGACGACGACGTAGACTGCGACGACTGGGCCGAGTTCGCGGCGGCGTGGACTGCCGGCGGTTCCCCGCCCAGCTTCGCGGAGTGCCCGCTGGATGCTCCGCTACCGGCCCCGTACCCGCACAGTGTTCCTAAGAACCGGTATATCTCCTTCGATCCTAACGTCGGCGGCACCGCCGCCCTCAGGGTCGAGCTGACGGGAAGCGAGCTGTTCCCCGGCTCGACCGGTGTGGTCGGCTGGGTCGGCCTTCCGGACTTGCACGAGATCTCGCGTGTCGAAGACACGCCGGTGTTTTCCGCCGCCTGGCCGGCGTTGGTTCATGTGGGCGACTGCATGATTGTCCCGGCTTCAACGTATGAAGTCCGGTCGTCACCGGACGGGATCAGCTTCGGTGGTCCGCTGGAGTTGGTCACGGCCGCCAGCCCGACGCCGAAGTTGTGGGCTGACATCGTGGGCAATTTTGATGGCGCGGAATGGACCGCCCCTAACGGCACGTTGAACATGGACGACATCATGGCCTTCGTGCAGAAGTTCCAGGGGAACCCGACGGCCCCGCCGCTCACGCGGGTTGATGTGGACCCGGACCGGCCGAACGAGGTCGCGGGCATGACGGACCTTCAGCAGATTGTCATCGCATTTAAGGGTGGTCCTTACCCGTTTAGCGATCCGGTGGATTGTCCATAGCGGCCGCCGATCGACGGATGCGGGCGGTCTTGCGTGGTCGCCCGGCGCGCAGTGCCGAGTTCACGGCATTTCACTTACTGACAGAGGAAGCAGCAGCGGATGGGGAGCAGCCGGCTCGGTGCGAACCGCGCGCGGACTACGGTGAAGTAGCGGCTCAGTAGCTCGCGCATCTCGGGGACGGACCAGACGTGCAGATGATAGTCGTCGCCTCCCCAGGAAATCCGCCGAAACGGTGGCAGGGCGGTCAACCGGCTGCGGCGCAGAATATCCTTGGCGGTGTTTACCAGGTAGTCATTGGGGAAGGTTACGACGACGCGGCCTTGCGGGCGAAGCAGGCGGCGCATCTGAGCCAGAATGCTCTCCGGGTCGACGGCGTGCTCCAACACTTCGGTGCAGATTATCTGATCGAACCCGCCATAGGGCAGATCAAGTTCATGCAGTTCGCCTTTGAGCAAGCGGGCTCTGTATCTGTCTAGATTCCGGCGGGCCTTCTCCAGCATCTCTCCGGAGACGTCCACGCCGGTGAGATTGCACTCGGGGAACATTCGCAGTACATGCCCGCCGCCGCAGCCCACCTCCAGGATGCGATCATCCGCCGAGGCAGCGACCATTTTCTTAATGCAGGCGAGCCGCCGCTGCTCGATTAATCGGATCAGGAAACTCGATCCGGAGTAGTACTCGTCGATGTCGTGTTCCCGCGCGAACGTGTCGTTCCATTGTTCCACGTTCCCAATCGTAATCTGAGATTCGGGCATCAGGTGTTTCTCGCAGAGGCTCTGCCGACGGGTAGGGAACGAGACCAAAGGTCGCGAGCCGACTTCGCGGAAGATGCCGAAGGCAGCCACGTCTCGGCACGGAACTTGACTAGCTCCCAGAACAACCGCAGCGACACGATCAGCGGGAATCGGTTGAGGAAGGACGTGCCGCGGGTCCGCGCGTCAAAGACGGTGTCCACCTCCTTGATACGGTGGCCGCGCAGGTGGGTCGCCACGCCCAACAGAGCCTGAAAGTACCGATAGCGGTATCGGTGCTGCAGGATGTCGGCAAGCACTTCGCGGGAGCAGAGCACAAACCCGGATTTGTTGTCCCGCGACCTCATACGGAATATTGCATTAAGCAGCAGGTTAAGCCCGCGACTGAAGACCAGGCAGCGCCGCCCCCCTTCTCCGGGGTGTCGTACCGCCTGAACCATGTCACAAGGATTTCCTTGATATGTTTCGTAGAGCAAACGGATGTCTTCCGGACGATTCTGCAGGTCCGCATCGATCAAACAGACGAGCTTGCCCCGAGCAGCGTTCAAGCCGGACTGCCACGCCGCCTCCATCCCGAGGTTCCGCGGATGTTGGATACCCCGGATGCGATCGTCCGCACGGTAGGACCGGCAGATCTTCTCCCAAGTCCAATCGGTGCTGCCGTCGTCGATCAACACCAGTTGCCCGGCAACGCCCATCGAATCGAACACGGCCAGAGTTCGCTTCACGAGAATGTCGACGTTCTCTTCCTCGTTCAAGCATGGCGCAATGACCGTAAGGTCCACAGTGTAGGCTGGATCTGAGGTCCGTTTTTCGGATTCACGAATCAACCGAGCGTTCCTCCGAATACCGCAGCTTGATCGAAACCGGTAAGATCCCGGCTCGAAATGACCTGCTCCACAGGCTTGGTGTGGATGTCGGCAATATCAACGTTGTGTGTCGTTGCAGGTGTGGCCCGGCCGGTCGGCAGAGCCTTGATGCACTCCGAGGTCATCAGCGCATTCCAGTACCTGCGATCGAAGCTGTGTCGGCCCTGCATCCAGAGGTTTACCGGGGTGGCCAGACCGTCCTTGACCGTGCGGTGGAGCACCAGGGCATCCCTCGGCAGCAGCTTGCGGGCGGCTTGGTGTACGATCCACTTGCCGTTTCCATCACGGAAGCGCAGAGAATCGTCCAGGGAGAAAGCGAACTCGACCAAGCGGTGGTCCAGGAACGGGCAACGTCCCTCGATACTGTGCGCCATGGTCATCCGGTCCGCCATTTGGAGAAGAGGCTGGAGGAACACGCGCGATTCGATATAGGCGATATTCTCTAGTGCCGTCTTTTGAGCACTCCACTCATTGATCAGAAACATCTTCATTAAGGCCGCGTCGCCCAGACCGGATCGAGAGGCCATTCGACAGAAGCGGTCCAGATCGCTTCCGTGGTAGCGGCCGAGCATGGCGGCATAATGCAGGTGCTTGGCGTCAGTTGCGCGCCGGCGGTCATCCAGCAAAAACTCGTTTCTTGCATACCCGGCGAACAGTTCGTCCGAACCCTCGCCTGACAGCGATACTCTGTAGCCGCGCGTCCGGCAGGCCTTCGCCAATCGGTACAACGGGAACACGCTGAAAGAGCCGGTCGGCATCTCCAGGTGGTACGCCATCGCGGGCAAATCGCTGAGGAACTCGTCACGGGTGGGCCGGACCATGTTCAGGTCGATACCCAGGCGCGTGGCGAGGTCGCGGGCAAAACGTTCCTCGTTGATACTCCTGCGGAACTCGTCGAACTGGCATGTGAAAGCCTCGGATACGCCGGACAGCTTGGCGATAAGAGCCGAATCCAGGCCGCCGGAAAGAAGCAGCGTGACGGGGACGTCACTTCGCATACGCAGCCGGACCGAATCTTCGAGCAGCTCGATGAAGCGGTCGACGGCCTCCCGCTCGTCGGTGATGTGGTTGCCCACCTGGTGCGGAATGTCCCAGTAGCAGCGTGTGCCACAAGTGCCGTTTTCGAGGTCGTATATCAGATAGTCGCCCGGCCGCAACGAGAAGACGTCGCGATAGAGCGTGTGCTCATTGAAACAGAACTCGAAGAGGTTGAACACGTCCTGGGTGATGAACTCGAGATCGGGCAGCGCTTTTATCTCGGAGGCAAACTCGAAGCGGTTAGGTCCCAGCCGATAGAAGAAGGGCTTTTTGCCCATTCGATCGCGCGCGCAGAAGAACCGCCGCCCGTCCCAGATGACCAGGGCGAACATGCCGTTGAAGCGTTCCAGGCAATCGGTTCCCCATTCCTGATACGCGGCCAAAGCCACTTCGGTGTCCGTACGGGTGGTGAAGACGTGGCCCAGATCCTGAAGTTCGCGACGCAATTCCAGGTAGTTGTAGATCTCACCGTTGAAGAGGATCGTGCTATTGCCGATCCGGATCGGCAGCTCTACGTTTCGGCTGTCGACCACGTTGAGCCGCGTCTGCCCCAGGGCGACAGTGCCATGCCCCGGCACTTCCTCGGTTACAAAACAGCTCTGGTCCGGTCCGCGGTGGCGCAGCGTGCTTAAGCTACGTTCGTCGAAAGCGGTATTGAGGCCTCCGAGGATGCCGCACATGGTCAGACCTTCCGAGCCCTGCAGCTTATTCCCGCTTCCCGAACATCCCAGGCGAGGATCTCCCAGCCCTCGGCGAACCACTCGCGAAAATCGTCCGGTTCAAACCGGAAACAGTTCTCGGGATGGTACCAATCGAGGTTGACGATGTTGTTTGTGAAGAAATCGAACTTGTCGTTCCAGAAGCATTTCATGATATTCCAATGCACGAAACGCTGGAGGTCGATCTTGCCTTTCTTGATACCCAGAACCGGGATGTCTTCCGGGATGTCCACTGTGGTCTTGAGGTTGGCCAGCGCCTCCCCGAGCCGGGTGATTCCCTCGCAGACCTCCAGCGCCTCATCGACTGACAAACCGCTGATGTGCTCCCGAACGTGATCGTCGGTGAACTCTCGGAGCACCGCCTTCTTGCGATACACGTAACAGCAGATCGTACCGTTGGTTTTGAGCTTACGCCTGAGGTTGTCGAACGTCGCCCGCGGATTGGGCATGTGGTGGATGACCTGGTCGCAGTTGAGGAAGTCGAAGTACTCGTCGGGGAACGGCAGACGGTTGAGGTCCGCATGAACGAACGCGATCCGCGGATGCGTTACCTGCCTGGACGCCGCCTCCAAGGCCTCCGCCGCCAGGTCCACGGCAAACACGGCCGCCGTTGAGTTCTCCGCGAAGTTGAGGGCGTCACGCCCGCTTCCCGTTCCGGCGTCCAGAATGAACCGGGCGTCGGCGAGAAACTCGCGCAGGCTCTCCGCCTCGTGGAAACCGTACCGTTGCAGGTACCAGTCCGTGTAAAACTCCCGCGTGTGCTCCCGGTAATACTGATGCTTGGCCCATTTCTGCGAGAACGAACGGGCGGTTTGGGTCCGCAGGGCGTCCTCGCGAACGAACGTGGGGATACCACGGTGAATCGGATACGTGCTCTTGGCGTCGCTGGACAGCTCGCCCTCGATTACGGCATCGCCGTCTTCCAGCTCGACGTTGAGGCCCAGGGGGCGTAGCGTATCCGGACACACGAAATGGGTTAGTAGGTTCCTTTGCATATTGCCGCTTACTTCTTAATGGGCGCGTAGCCTCGTTGCGGACTCTCCACTGTCCGACCGGAATGCACGCACTTGATTTTCGGACGTTATCGGGCCGTTCTTGAGGTAACGGATCATGTTCCTTGTGGCATCTCGATTCCGTGTGGAGCGGCTCTGCGATCCCGCCCGTGCCGGCCGGTTGGCGACCCGAAATCGGGCGCTTGTGACGCCGGAAGCGGATGACGTTAGCGGTGCAGATGCAACCGAGCCGCATTTTGGCGAGCTGAACCATTGGAGCCCGATCCTCGCTTGACTCCCGCCTGGAGTGATATATGCTTCATGAGAGTGAATGGAGATTCATGTTGACGAATGTAGATTTCAAGATAGCGAAGGAGGATGCCAGTCGGAACGTCATCCTCGACGCCGCCGAAGCCTGTGCCCGTAAGAGACTGCCCCTGCAGATGGTGGGCGTGGCGGACCAGGCGGGTATCGCCGTGGGCACGGTGTATCGGTACTTCAAGGACAAGCAGCATTTGCAGGATGCTCTGATTGGGCGCGTGGTGCGGGTTCTGTCGGACGAGCTGAAAGAGCGCTTGTCCGAGGTGAAACCGAAGAGGGAGAGACTCCGCGCGATGTTGCAGATCATCTGCGACGTTGCCTTGAGTCACGCCGGTGCCCTGCGCCTCTTTCTTTCCATCTCAACCTGGGAGGAATTGGCGACCAAGGCCAATATCCCCGCCAGGTTCGGCGAGGCGGAGGAGCAGTTCGAAAAGCTCCAGCTTGATGTAATTCTGGGGCTCAGACTAAAGCGGATCGCGCCGGAATCGGCGCTGGCCTTCGTGAGAGCATCGATACTCGCAGGTTTGGGTAGGGTGATCAACGCGGCCCCGGAAAGACAGGCCGAGGGCATTGAAGAAGTGATTCGATTGACCGAAGGAGGCCTTGTCGGATGCACTTGAGGAGGCACCCAACCTGCCACCGCGCCGCACCCGGCATTCCGATGAAGGCACCCGCCAAGGCTGCAAACGGATGCAGTCGAGAATCGCGGTGACTCGCGTCTCCGTTACCGCAGGTGAAACGCTCACAAGAGGCTGTGGACTCAACAGCGTAACAGGAGAAACACCGCGAGGATTGTAGGCACAAAAGGCGGCGGTCCCAGACGCCGGTCCTTGTTTGGGGTTCATTCGAAAGGCTAAGGATACATCAATGTCCAATCCGAGAAACTTGGTCAAGCTGATTGGTGCGATTGTCGGCATCGCCGTGATGGGAGGAGCGGTCTACTCCGTCTTTTTCATCGACTGGGAGATTCGGGCAACACCGGAACCACCGATGGTTCGGCCGCTCAAGACGATGGTCATCGAGTCGCCCTTCTCCTCCGCAGCCCGCAAGTATCCCGGCAAAGTGAGAGCGAATGAGGAGGTCAAACTCGCGTTTCAGGTGCCGGGCCAGTTGATTGAGTTTCCAGTCAAGAAGGGGCTGGATGTCGACAAGGGTGACCTGCTCGGCCGGCTCGATCCCCGCGATTACGAAAACGAGCTTGCAACGAGACAAGCCACCCTCGATGCCGCCCGGTTCGAATACAAACGCATCGAGGGACTCGACAAACGGGGTATGGCTGCGGAGAAAGAGCTTATGGACTCCAAGGCTGCATTCGAGTCCGCGGTCGCGGCGTTGAAGATAGCACGCAAGGCGTTGGACGATACTTGCCTTCGAGCACCATTTGCGGGTGTCGTGGCTGATACGTATGTGGATAACTTCCAGAACATCCAAGCCAAGGTGTCGGTCCTGAGTCTTCAGGAGATCGACCGGGTCGAGATTGTGGTAAGCGTTCCCGAGGAACGCGTCATCCGGGCGCCGCGCAGCGACGACGACCCGGCCGACCCGGCTGAGCGCGGGGAGCGCGCCAACGAGCACTATCGCTTCGCGGCGACGCTCGAGTATCTGCCGAACCGAGAGTTCGACGTGCGCTTTAAGGAGTTCACGTCCGAGGCCGATCCGGTTACGCAGACCTATGCCGCTACGTTCGCCATGCCAGTTCCCGGGGGAGTGACCATTCTCCCGGGGATGACGGCGACCATTCACGAGTATCAGAGAGAAACGGGTAACTCGGGTTCGGCAGCTTATGCCGTTCCGTTGGATGCCGTTCCACTCGACGGGCAAGGTGCTTACTTCGTATGGTCCGTGCGCGACGCCGGCGACGGCACTGCGACGGTGCATCGGGTTGACGTACAGGTCGGCGAGATGGTCGGCGACGACATCCTGGTGTCGGCAGGTTTGAAGTCGGGTGACCGCATCGCCCTGGCCGGTGTTCATCTCCTTCAGGAAGGGCAGCGGGTTCGCCCGTTTACGGCCCAGGAGGATGCCGCACCATGAACATCGCCGAAGCCTCGATAAAGTACAAGACCGTCACTATGGTGATGACCATCCTCATAATGGGCGGGGGGATTCTGGCATACGAAGGGCTGGGGCGACTCGAAGATCCGGAGTTCACCATAAAGGAGGCCCAGATTTTCACGGACTACCCCGGCGCCTCAGCCATGGAAGTGGCCGAGGAGGTCACCGACGAGATCGAGACGGCCGTGCAACAGCTTGGCCAGCTCAAGTTGGTTACCAGTATCTCCGAGCCGGGACTATCCACCGTCCGGGTGGAGATGGAAGACAAATACGACAAACACTCTCTGCCGCAGGTGTGGGATGAGCTGCGCCGCAAAGTCAACGACATTCAGGACCAGCTCCCGCCGGGAGCCGGACCGTCATCGGTCTTCGACGATTTCGGTGACGTGTACGGCGTCTTCTACGCGGTATACGGCGACGGCTATTCGTACGCCGAACTCAAGGACTACGTCGACGTACTGCGGCGGGAACTACTGCTCTGCGAAGATGTGGGCAAGGTTACTATCCAAGGTGATTTACGCGAGGTCGTGTATGTTGAGACCTCCCGGGCCCGGTTGGCGCAGTTGGGCATCTCATCCGCGGAGATCCACCGCACGCTCTCCGGACAGAACCTGGTACAACCGTCCGGCAGGGTCGAGGTGGGCGATCAGTATATTCGAATCCAGCCGACCGGCGAATTTACGTCAGTTGCTGACATCGGAGACTTGCTCATCCTCCAAGACAGCGCGACGGCGACCAAGTTGTATCTCAAAGATGTTGCGACGATCACACGAGGGTATGTCGAACCGCCCACCAACATCATGCACTACAACGGCCGACCCGCGATTGGGTTGGGAATCTCAACCGTTCTCGGAGGGAACGTCATTACGATGGGCGAGTCTGTCACCCGACGCCTGCGCGAGCTGCAGGCCGAGATGCCCATCGGAATGGAGATCGGAGTCATCGCCCACCAAGCCGATTCAGTGAACACGGCGGTTAACGGGTTCATCATCAGCTTGGCCGAGGCCCTCGCAATCGTAATTGGCGTTCTGATGTTGACGATGGGCCTGCGCAGCGGCGTGCTGATCGGCGGCATTCTCCTGTTGACCGTCCTGGCGACCTTCATCGTTATGCAGATGCAGGGGATCATCCTCGAGCGAATAAGCCTGGGAGCCTTGATTATCGCGCTCGGGATGCTGGTCGACAACGCTATCGTGGTGGTTGAGGGTATCCTCATGAACCTCCAACGAGGTCTGGACCGGATCAAGGCGGCCGGACAGGTTGTCCATCAGACGGTCTGGCCCCTGCTGGGCGCCACGATCGTCGCGGTGTTGGCGTTCGCCGGCATCGGCTTGTCGCAAGACGCGGTCGGTGAGTATTGTTGCTCGCTGTTTCAGGTGATTCTCATTTCCCTGATGGCGAGTTGGGTGTTGGCGATCACGGCAACGCCGCTGTTCGGGGTGATGTTTCTCAAAACTCCCGGCAACGGCGGCGAACCGTATAGAGGCGTGCTCTTCGGAGCCTACCGGGCCATCCTGTCTTTCTGCATACGCGCGCGTTGGGTAACGGTCACGGCATCGCTCTTTTTGCTGGTATTGGCGATTGGGGGATTCGGCTTTGTCAAGCACAGCTTCTTCCCCGATTCCACCCGGCCGCAGTTCATGGTGCACTACTGGTTGCCGCAGGGCACGCATGTCAGTCGTACCGAGGCTGATCTGGAGCGGATAAGCGAGTATCTGCAATCGTTGGACGGCGTGGCGGACGTTTCCACCTTCGTTAGCGGCGGCGCGTTGCGTTTTTTGCTGACGTACTCGCCCGAAGACGCCAACCCTGCTTATGGCATGCTGCTGGTGAGCGTTGCCGACTACAGAGAGATTCCCAGTCTTCTTCCCGATGTCCGAACGTACCTTGAAGAGAACTTCCCAGATGCGCAGGCATTCTCACGTCAGTTCATGCTCGGACCGGGCGAAGCGCAGAAGATCCATGCCCGCTTCCGCGGTCCGGATCCGAACGTGCTGCGCCGGCTGGCCGCCAAGGCTCGTGCGCTCATGCTCGCGGAGCCCGGCGCCGTAGATGTAATGGACGACTGGCGGCAACGTGTCCCGCTGATCCGCCCGATCGTGGCGGAGACCCCGGCCCGCAACGCCGGCATCACCAGATCCGAGATCGCCGAGGCCTTGCAGTCTGCCTTCGAGGGTGTCGAGATCGGCGTCTATCGCGAGGACGACAAACTGCTGCCCATTATTGCACGTAGCCCGGAAAGCGAGCGCGGCGACATCGAGAACCTCCGCGATGTCCGAATCTGGAGCCCGGTTGCTGGTCAAACCATTCCAATCAGTCAGGTGGTAAACGGTTTCGAAAGCAGTTCGGAGAATTCCATCATTCGCCGTCGAGATCGCTTACCGACCCTGACGGTCAAGTGTGACCCTAAGTCGGGGCCGGCGAGTGTTCTGTTCGAGCAACTCCGGCCGAAGATCGAGGCGATCGAGCTACCGCAGGGCTATACGCTGGAGTGGGGCGGCGAATACGAAGACTCGGGCGACGCACAGGGTGATCTGTTTAAGAAGCTGCCCATGGTGGCGCTGCTGATGGTGCTCGTGGTGATTGTTCTGTTCAATTCGATCCGCCAACCGCTGATTATCTTCCTGACGGTTCCGTTGGCCATCATCGGCGTCACGGCCGGGTTGCTGCTGACGAACCAGCCGTTCGGCTTCATGGCCCTGTTGGGGTTCCTCAGTCTTAGTGGCATGATGATCAAGAACGCTATTGTTCTGATTGACGAGATCAACGTACAGATCCGCAGTGGAGCAGAGCCGTATCGGGCGATCATCGACTCCGGGGTGAGCCGCCTGCGCCCCGTCTCTATGGCGGCGATGACTACCGTGCTTGGAATGATCCCGTTACTGACCGACGCCTTCTTCGTAGCGATGGCCGTGACGATCATGTTCGGCTTGGCGTTTGCCACAGTCCTGACACTCGTCGTAGTGCCGGTGCTCTACGCCTGTCTATTTCGAGTTCCGACGCCGCACCCAATGCCCTTGTCCGCGCCGGATTAGACTGACTGCGCGGGTGCCCCATCCTTCGCCCCCGGCGAAGGGTGAGACTATGGGCAGGAGGTCGAGCCGGGCGGATTCGTCCTACTCCGCGCCGGCCCTATCCCAACCTGACAAGCTCCAAGCCGGCTCCTTTTTCAGGCTGAAAGCCTGCGAGATAGTAGACGGGGGCAAGGCCGCGCAGCGGCCGCCGCCCCCGGTGGGGTCCCGGCAATCCCAATCACCCTGACAGGGTGAAAGAGACGACGTCGATGAACCGAATGTCTGTTTCGGCTGCCCGGCCTCTTTCAGAATGCGTCGAAAGGCGGGGCGACCTCGCGAAACACATTCGCTGGAGGTGTTTGACCCATACAGGGTCAGGCAGGTTGTGGGGAGCAGGTCCGGGGGCGGCGTCCGCCGATGGCGGACTTGCCCCCGTCTACTTCATCTGAGCCCTTCGGGCTGGGAGAACCAGATCGAACGTCGAACGGCTGCAGTTGGTGGATGCATCGAATGATGTGTAGAACAACGGCGACGAGTCGGCACAACTATCGCAGCCCGGCAAACGCCGGAATGAATGGGGCACCCGTGCTGTGCGAGGATCTGGCCCGCCTATTCTTGGGTTGACGGAAGAGCGACGAGTGTATACTCATATACAGACTATCGGAGTCTCCAGGGATATCTGTTCGTCAAAGGTTGTTGTCTTGATTGACGCTCGCAAGATAACTTCTGAAGAATGGTCGCCAGACCTCTCTTCGTCTGGGCAGCGTTCGACGATATGGACCAAGCTCATGTATCGCGGCGAGGTTCTATGCAACTGCATCGAAGGAACCGAATGGAGTGGAGGCAATCCCGTTCAAGTTTCGCTCTGCGAGGAATGTGGCTGCGAAGGGTGCAGCGATGCCGGTTACGTGCGTATCTCCCGGATTGGCGATTCCCTCCTATGGACGCGTTCATTTGGCGAAGCCTCGGGAGAAGCGATTTATGATCGGCACACGGCGTTGACGGCACTGGGGCGCTTTGGCGCTGTCCGGATTCCGCTGGGGCTATGGGCCGATTGGCGAGTCAAGTTCAAAAATCTGCCTGAAGCTGAAGGATTTCCGCGGGCAAACCGCTCAGACATTCTGGACGCGTGGTTGTTGGAGGTTCCTGCGCCGTTCCGAACGGCAGCGGGATTCTTGTGGCATGATACGACGCTGCACCCTATCGACCGAGCGGGACACACCGTCGCGCTGGTTCGGAACCGGTTGCTTGCCTGTGAGCATGCGGCTGTGGATTCCGGAAGGAACAGCTTGGACGCAGTTGTCGCTTGGGCTCGCTCAGCTCCTGAGCAACCCGTGGATGGTGACCTCATTACCCCGCGAGGCGCCGGGGTCAATATTGAGACGTTGTTCCTCGAATCGGCGCGGACCGAGGAATGGTCCGCCTTGTCTCAAACGGGCGACGGTATCCACATCGCGTTCGGGACCGATACAATACTCGTTCCGCCGATTATTGAAACGTGAGTTCCGAAGGCGCACACGGCTTGCCCCGGTGCGACGCGAACTCCACCGATACGATGGCCATTGTGACGTTTATCTGTCACACGTCGGCCGCTCCGGCCAGGGCAGACGCCTTGCTGCGGCTGAGGTTAACGTCGGTTGCCCGACTGACCGCCGGCATCAGAAAGAACGTGATGAAGCCCAGCCCGTAGAGCGCCATGGCCAAGCCGTAGAGGAACTGATAACCGAAGTACATCGCGTTATACTCGAGCACCCCGCCGCACATGGCCCCCAGCAGGTTCAACGCCATGATCCCGGCGATCCCCTTGCTTGTGCTCAACATGGTCGAGAACACAATCCCCGAGAAAAACACCGGGCATGTCAGGATTACCACGGAAAGTAACCGCCCCCCGGCGGAGGAAGACGTCCCGCCGCTCTTGGCTACGATCAACCCTAACGCCAGGCTGGCCAACAAAGCCAAAAACGGCACCCGCGGGTCCTTCAGCCCCAACCAAGACACCAGGCAGTTTGCCAAGAAGGCCATAACGAGAATGCCGATGATAACGATGCCGATCACCTGCCACGTATTGCCGAACGTCAACCCCAGCTCGGTTATGCCCTTGGTCTCGACCAGCATGAATCCCGCACCCAGGAAGAAGAACGTCAGGTGGTGATAGCTGGGGCGTTGGCTAAGGAAGCTGCCATTTAACAGCAACACCAGGGCCACCACCAATACCATCATCCCCACGTACGATACCGGATACACTCGCCGGGGCATGTAGAAGAAAGGCCAGTCGTCCGTGGCCATGTCGGCCCGGATCGCCGGGTTCGAATACGTTTCCGAGATCCGATGAAACCCCGCCTCCCGCAGCAGGTTGTCAGAGATAGTCAGCTCGCCGTTGTGGCCCTGGACGAACACTTCCGCTCCGTCGTAATCCCCTTCGATGGCAATGGGGGCATGCCCGTCAAACGCGGCCTTCATCATCAGGTAGATCTTCCGCCCAATTTCCTCCGACAGCGTGCAGAAAGAAAGGCAGAGGACCCCGTCGTCGGCCAGTTTCGCGCGAGCCTCTTTCAGACCCTCCACGGTGTACACGAACGAGTCCAACCGGACACTCGAGGAGCTGCTAAGCAGTGTGTGGGAATCCAGCAGCCCATAGACAACCAGGTCGTACTTCTCTTTCGTGGTCCGCAGGAACGAACGGGCGTCGTCCACGACGGTCCTGACACGTGGATCGGAGTACGGCCGCTCCGGATGAAACCGTTCGCCCAAACGCGTAATAACCGGGTCGATCTCCACCGCGTCCACGTGCCTGACGTTTGCTCTTAGTGCCGCGGCAACGTCATTTCCGGTTCCCGCGCCGACAACCGCAACCCGTTTCGGAGCTTCGTGGATTCTGTACGGCAGATCGTAGTAAGCGGCGACCCGGCGCAGCTCCGGGTCCGTATCCCGATTGGCGTTGGTCGGCGATAGGTCGTGTACGCGCTGGAAATACAGCCCGGCCGCCTTGAGCTTCATCAAGCCGTGATCGTCGCACGTCCGTTCAACCAACTGATAAGGCGAGTAGATTCGATGCGCCTCAAACGATAACGGCCAGGTCAGCAACACGATCGTGGCCAAAGAGAAACCGGCGCCGCACAGCAGGATCCGCCGAGTTGCCGTCTGCAACGCCACCAGCACCGCAAACCCGATCGCAAACCACAGCGGCGGCGGCGCCCAGCGCGAGCTGATCACCAGCATCGCGACCACTCCGGCGATACTGCCCAGCAGATTCAGGCCGTAGGCCCGCAAGCGGGTCCGCCGCTCCATGAGCCGCCCGCAAGCCTGCCCCAACGGGATGAACGTCAGCGCAGTGAGAACAAAAACCACGCCCAAGAATGCGTAGGTCGCTACATATTGTGACAAGCTGGAGGCAACCGCCATCCCCATGTTGTACTGTTCCACGACCGGGGTCGCTCGCAAGCTAAACAGTAACTGAGGCGGCAACGCCCACTTGAGCAGCGCCAGCAGCCCGATCTGGCAACCCAGCAGCGGAATGACCATTACCAGCGGGATACGATCGCGTCTCGACAGGGCGTACCCCAATCCCAAGCCGGCGAAACAGGCCAGCAGCCCCATGTTCTTATAAAACGAAAACAGTGGATACTCGCACGTCTGCAGCCGGATTACCGCCAGTTCAAGAAACAGCCCAACCCCCGCGGAGGCAAAGATCGCCAAGTCTACATAACGCAAAGGAAGCTGTTCGAACTGCGTGACCTGTCGGCGGGACATGACCTCGATGGCCGGCCGCACCCGACTCAGGACGAACCACACAACGAGCATCAGCCCGAGCGTTTTGAGCGCTAACGGCAGCAGCGCTCCCGACATCTCCGCCGGCGCTTCTTCGCCCAGCAGGACCTTCGTGCATAGTGCTGTGGTTACCGGCAACAGACAACAAGCCAACAACGTGAATCGCAGAAGGCGAAGGTACGATGGAACCATATCAAGCGGCCCAACACCGTGCCCGGCATCCACAAACCGGCCGCGCGCGGTTAACCCGGCCCGGCGGACGACCGCCCGAAACGAACGGTGCGCACATTCCACCGAGCATCCGATAATACTGTCGGCATTCCGATAACTCGGCTTCACTTGACCGACCTGACGGGCCAGGCGCCGAGCAGGGGCGCGACATTCCCCGCAGGAGTCCACTTCGCGTGCCAGAACGGGAATCTGTTGACTATCTCACCGCGAACCGGATGGACGCGGTGTGCCGGTGTTCCTTTTTCTCGAATCCTCGGCTTCCGGTACAAGGCCTACTTGCATTATGATCAACCGGTTGTTTCTACGTGGGGCCGAGCAACGAGCAGCGAAGCCCCGGCCCTGTCCCACCGACGGGCTCGGCAATAGCGGGTAGCCCGGAGGCTGTTCCGAATTGTGGGGCAATCATGAACTTGCGGAATTCGTACGAGGACGATGCCTACGCGGCCGCCTACGCCAAGCTGGCGTTCCCCGGCACGTATCACCTGGCGTTCAGGGATCTGCCGGAGCTTCTGTCACGGCATGTTCAAGGCAAGAGGGCTCTGGACTTCGGCTGCGGCACGGGACGGACCCTGCGCTTCCTGACCGAACTGGGATTCGACACCGTCGGCGTCGACATTGCCGAGGAGATGGTCAAGGAAGCACGAGCGCTTGATCCGGCCGGTACCTACCATCATGTTAACGACGGAGATCTGAGCCGGTTCCCGGACGGCACTTTCGATTTGGTGCTGGCTGCGTTCACTTTCGACAACATCGCGACGGAGACAAAGAAGGTTGCCCTGTTCAGCGAGCTGGCTCGAGTGCTCAGTGGCGGCGGCAGAATCGTGAACCTGGTCTCGGCTCCCGAGATCTACTTCCATGAATGGGCGTCCTTCTCCACGAAGGACTTCCCCGAGAACCTCCGGGCGAAGTGCGGAGATGTCGTGAAGATCATCGTAACCGCCCTTGAGGACACCAGGCCGGTAGAGGACATCATTTGGCCGGACGTGGACTATCGCAGAGTCTACCGGTCGTCCGGGCTGGACGTAATCGACGTCCACAAACCACTGGGCACGCCGGATGAACCGATCGAGTGGGTCAACGAGACGAAGATGCCGCCGTGGGCCATCTACGTGCTGGGCAAGGAATAACGGTTCCGGTGGATTGCAGACTGCGTCCGTCGGAGACATGTTTCGGCCAATCATGATTGTCCGCCGCTGGCGGCCAATCGTCATTCCGCAACGTAGCGGCTCGTGGAAGCAAGGTGCATTTAATGAGTCCTCGCGCCGGAGCCCCGCGGATTCGCCATCCCCAAACAGGATGTCCCCAGAATCAAGGGAGTTCCCGATGCCCCTTGACGCGCCAAGAACCAGGGGGTAGCCTCCTCTGACATAATACTGCGGGGTAGAGCAGTTGGCAGCTCGTCGGGCTCATAACCCGGAGGTCGCAGGTTCGAGTCCTGCCCCCGCTAGTGACGTAACCTACGCAGGATCAGGAAGTTGCGCTCCGGTCCTGCGTTTCTTTATGCGCGGGGGGTGACCAAAAGGTGCCCACCGCGCGCAGCGTAGGACCGAGGCTCTAAGGAAGAGTCAGGTTCTGCGCTGAAAAGAACGGTTCTGCGCTCGCCCCGCAGCGCAGACAACACCCGCACACCTCCGATAACTCGTTTTCCGGCGGTGTCCGGGTCTATCTCAAACCGTCTTCGAACCAGCCTCGAAGCCGGTTCGGTGGGGGGCCTCCGGCCGCGGATACCACGCCAGCGGCCCCTCCGTCATCTCATGCCAAAACACCGGATCCGGTAGGGGTGTCCTTCCCGAGAATCCCATCCAGGCAGCAACGACCCTGCCCAGTGGTGGATTGGCGAGGAGACCGACCCCCAAGAACGACAGTTGCGACGCGTTCGCGGAGTGCCTGGGTGAGTATGGCGCCGGAATCTGAGGGGAAGCACGTACATCAACCCTGGACGTCTGGTGGCAACCGACGGGCACCAACCTTCAGGCGGCCCGGCGATACCGATGATGCAAGCCGCCGACCTGCGGAACTGCGATCACCTTGCCGCATTCAGGCGCCTCAATCTCGCGGGGAATGGGCGAGTTGCGGCTCAGCGACAGATGTGCGCGAGCCTCGTGATAATACTCAAGGTAAGAAGAGAGGATGCGCCGGAGATGCCGCTCGTTGAGAACGATGACATGATTGAGGCACTCTCGGCGGACACTGCCGTGCAGCCTCTCCACGTATGGATTCTGCCATGGAGATCGTGGGGCCGTTACGACTTCTTCGATACCCATGTTCTCGATCCGCCGGCGGAAGAAGTCTCCGTAAATCGAGTCACGATCGCGAAGCAAAAAACGAGGCGATTCGTCGAACGGAAACGCTTGGACAATCTGTTGTGCTGTCCACTGCGCTGTCGGATGAGCGGTGACGTTGAAATGCGCGACACGTCGCCGATCATGGCGGAGGACGACAAAGGCGAAGAGTATTCGAAACGTCGCTGTCGGTACCGTGAAGAAATCGATGGCGACGATGTCTCGAACATGATTATCGAGAAAGGTCCGCCATGTTTGCGACGGGGGCTTGGGATGCCAAACTCTGTAGAGGTCGATGGTCGACCCGGCTACGTCGTGTCCAAGTAGCGCCAGCTCGGATTTGATACGCGGCGTCCCCCAAAGGACGTTCTCGCGGGACATACGCCGGATCAGCTTGCGGATCTCGGCATCGATCCTTGGACGACCGGCTTTCCGCGATCGCGACTTCCATCGCCAGTAGAGCTTGAAACCCTGCTTGTGCCAGCGAATGACGGTTTCTGGTTGGACGATCAGCAGCGCGGAGCGCCAATTCGACCATAGGCGGGATAGCCATACCCAGAAGATCCGGTCTCGCTTCCGGAGCCGCGGGCGTTTCGCCTTCAGCTCAAGCGCTGCGAGTTGCTGCCGGAGGGCGAGGTTCTCGGCGGCGAGCTCAGCTCGATCACTCATCACCCCGCGAATGAACAACAACATGATGCGAATCAGACCCATTTCACAGGCTCCGGCTGCCGAACACAACGACAGATGAGCCTACCTGAGACACCGAGGCCGTCAAATCGTAAGTCCTTTGTCCACAAGGCGTACGGAATATTCGGGATGGACAGGGACTGGCTCCAAACTGATGCCCGCTCGCCGCACCAGGAGACGTCCTTGGCGAGGTGCCTGTCCCCTTCCTTAACCGCGGCGTACTGCACCGCTTCTGTCACACTACTGCCCGATGATGACCGCTCCGCCGGCGCCGGCAATCGTCAGTGCCTTGGAAACGATGAGGGTCTCGGTCGACGAACCTAGCTTGATGAAAGCTGCTTCGCCGCTGCTCGCAGCCGCTACGGCCTCTGCTAGGGTATCGTACGGTTGGTCGAATGTCCCTTCCTCGACCCCCATGAAGTGGAAGTCCACCCAGAGAGCCTGGGGGGCGGATTCCGTCACCCGTTCGCAGAAGTCGTACAAGTCGATGTGGTGCGGGCACCCGCCAGGGCAGGCGTCGTATTCCTGGCTCTGTTCGCGCGCGTCGGCGACCCATGAGCCGGCCATCGACGCGTAGAAATCCTGAAGGAACTCCTCCCATCGGGTATCTTGCGGAAACTGGATGGTTGTCCCGGTGTAATTCGAGTCGAAGTCGAAACTCTCCTCGGGGAAGTAGACGGCTAGCCCGTGACTCCCGGGCCAGGAGGATCCATGTCTCTCGGCGAGGACAGCGGAATCAACTGCCATCATCACCCGATGGGCGGCCGCGGCACACTCGGCATTGTTCCCGTTCCAGTCGTATCTCAGAGCCTGCGCGAACGCGTCGATCCTGGACGCCAGGTCATTTATTGAGGATAAGCCGATCATCGAGTGAGTCTGACTGTCCCCGTACGATTCATAATAGCGAGAGACCATGGTACTGCCGAGGTCGGTCGTGCTCATCAGTGGGTCCGCTACCAGATCAGCCAGTAACATATCATAAGGCCATCCGTCGTTCGGCTCGCTTCTCTCCGAACCCACCATTACCCTGGCATGCTCGCGAATCTCGTATGCGACCTCGACCATTCCCATCAGGCAAGCGTCGAACCCCACCAGATCCAACTCCTGGACATCGATCTCGATGACTTGCAGTGCGTTGCCCAGTTCCTGCATGAAGAGAATGTCGCCATCAGCACAGCATCCATCATCCAGGTCACACGTCGCGCCGTGCATGTCGCAATCGGGAGAATCCTGGCTGCACGGAACACACTCGTCAGAGCACACAGCCCGGGAAGGACGAGATTCGCCGCGCGCGTGCCACCCGGAACCGTGATCCCAGAGCACCACCGCATATCTCGAGGCCGGGTAGGTCTGCATCCCCCACTCGACAAAGTCAACCAGCGTCTGAGGGTCGCCCATATTGACCTCGCCGATGCTTGCGCCCCAGGTCGTGTCCGGCTCATCGCCAGGGTCGATTAACCCACGTCGTGTATCCGTCCAGTCGTCGTGGCCGGTGTCCCAACCCACATGCCGATCGAATTGGACAACGATGTTAACATTTTCATCCGAGCCGACGTCGGCCATTTCCAGAAAGTCGCCAATCCCCGCAGGCTCCAGATTGTTATCGGCGTCCATGTAAATCAGTAAGGTCCACTCGGCCTGTTCCGGTTGCGCCATGGCGCTGGGCGCGAGCCAGGTCAGACATAGCAGTCCGGGAAGGAACAGGGCCTTGATTGTCCTTGCGGTAAACATGATAGCGTGCCTCGTCTGTTGTCATGTGACCATCACCAGCGATGTCTCGACCGGTCACATGCTTGCCACTCATTCGTGGACGATCGTTATGTCGTATCCCTTCAGCGTATACGGGCGGTCAATCACTAGCGATGTCCCGGCAAACGTATTGGTCGACCCGGACTTGAATATGAGGGTGGTCCCGTCGGCCGCCTCATCCACCGCGGCGGCGATACCGCCGTAGGGCGTCGCGGGCCACCCGTTGCCGGTGGCGCCGTTGCCGACGAACGCGACCGAGCCGGGCGCGATTCGGATGACGTGTTGCTGGTTTGCGGTGTAGCCGAGATCAACATCATCGCAGACGTACCAGCCGTCGTCATCACCGCCCCTTCCGAGGTTCATCATGAAACTCGTGTTCGGATCCGTGGCCGTGTCGTACCCGTACGCGACCCAGGCATGACCGACCGACTGGCCGGGCCGGTTGCCCCTGATCACCAAAGGCCGCAGCCATTGGATCTCCTCGGTCATCGCGGCAATACTGCGATTGGAGTAGTGCGGTATGTAGTACTTGAAATAGGAGTACAGGGCATTAACAACGTCCCCCGTCTGGGCCGTGGACAGAAAGAGGCCCCAGTCCATCTTCACGGCCACGCCGACATGGAAGCAGAGCTTCGCAACCTCATCGTCGGGCGCGCCGTCGCCGTCGACATGCTCGTCATGCATCAGGTCCCAGTCATACGTGGTCGCCCCGAAGTCGGCCTCTACGAGCGCCAAGTGCCAGCCGACGCGCGACCATAGCTCGGCAAGTGCGCCCAGGTACGCGGGGTCGTCGGAGATCTCCTGCGCCTTCTTGTAGGCGCTGTTATCCCAGTCACCACTCGCGCGCAACATCGCGACCGGCCCGCTGTGCCACTCCAATCGGCCTTGCCACACACTTGAGTCGATTCCGGGATCCGTGGCGAGTTGCGTGGCTTCCCAGTCGTCGAATCGGGCGAAGGCCCAGCTCGTGCCATAGGAACCCACGCCGGTTTCCGGCCACTGCCAGTAGTACATGGTCTGAGCCGTGGCCAGGGCAACACAACCGACCTTTGGATGTTCCTCCGGAGGCGCCGGGTGCCCTGGGGGGCCGGCCATGCTGGGACACCAGTCGTTGTAGGGTGAGCGCTGCGACCAGATGCTCGTCAACGGCAGGATCAGCATCTCCGGGTCGGCTCTGCCGCGCGCGGGTGCCCGCCCCACGGAGAGATCCGCCCACATCGCGGAACGATCAGCCATGGTATCCACATACGACTCGAGCTTTGGATCGTCCTTCTCTTCCGCCTCCTTAATCGCCGCAAGGCGCGCCGTGATCTCCCACAGAATGAACTGATGATTCGGGTCGTCGGGATCGTAAGTCCCTTCGGGGCTGTAGAAGTAGACCGGAAGAACCAGATCGTCCGCCCCGGACAGGCAGAAACCTCCGCCCGCAAGATGGACGATGTAGGCGACAGTCGCGCCATCGACTACATAAGGTTCCATACGTTCCACGGCGGCGTCGGCTCGCGCATCCGTAATGACTCCTTGCAACCAGGTCTCCACGGCGGCCGCAACTTCCTGCTCCGTCTTCGGCTCAGCACACAGCGGCACGACGGCGAAGAGCAGGCACAACACGGCGCTCATCCGGGAGAACGAGACCATCGCGGAGACTCGGGAGACACTCGCGTTCATCACCGCACTCCTTCCGTCGCTTTTGCTACTGGAGGCTGACCAGGACAAGAACCAAACCCGTACCCTCGGAAAGCGAGGTCATCGCCTTTCCGATCATGGCGCCCTGGGCTCTGGCCCGGTCGGTGACCTTCATGGCGTGCCCTGGCACATTGGACGTAGTCAGCAGATCGCCGGGTCTGATTGCCCCGTTGGACGCATCGCACAAGGTCCACACTCGCCCGGTCAGGGCGATCGGGTGTTTGCCGTCGGCCATCGTACCATTCTGGCCCATGAGCATGCCGGGCTTGACTCCGCCCGCGCCACTGACCACGCCCGCGACCGTGCAATCGTACGGCCGGTCAGCCACCACCAGCTTACCGGGGTTCTCGGCGTCGATCGCCACGACCATGCCGGGCTCGACGTCCACGCCTTCCGAGGCCACATCAAACTGCTCGGACAGATCGGCCCCGCCGGTTATCTCCAGCACGGAGACCTTGGTCCAGCCGTCATGATCTACGCTGAAGACTCTACCGCCGGTGTATTCGTTATACGCGACGATGAACTCGCCGTCCGCGTTGTCCCTCGAGAGCCAGAGAACCTCCCCGGTGCCTTCGTTCCGTGCGTGCACGGTCGACCAGGAGCCCACGCTGGTTATGTAGGCCGCTATGCCGGTGTTCGGCTGTGTATTGTGCACCTGAAGCGTCGCGTCACCTGTTCCCGCTCCAGCACTCTCAACATACAGGGCGGTACCGTCCGAACTCGTGTTGACGAAGTGACCGCCGTACCCACTCGTACTGGAGGACGTTCCTTTCACGCCCGCGCCTCCGCTCTGGGTGCAAGATCCCAAGACACCGGCAACTTTACCCAAAGCTTCAACACCATAACCACTCGGGGCGCTCGAGGTTGCAATGATGCCGCGCGCGGAACCGGAGGTAGACGTAGCAAGGGCAGCCATGGCCGCATACGCACTCAGCGCAGTCTGAGCCTTGATCCCGTATAACGTGCCATTCGCATCCGCTCTGAGTGAGGCCTCTACGTCCGGGCTGGCGCCGATGCCGACATTGTCATCCATTCTGGCGTCGCCGGAGACATGGAGGCTTTCCGTCGGGCTGGAGGTTCCGATGCCGACGTTGCCCGCGGTATAATAGACATTGCTGCCGGACTGGGACCAGAGGCTCTCCCCGCCGCCGGACGCAGTCGTCTGAAGCGTGCCGTCAGGGAACATGATTCCGTCGACGCCTGCCGACCCGCCGATGTGCAGCTTCGCAGCCGGGTTCGACGTGCCAATGCCAACCCGATCACTGAAGTAGCCGCGTCCCTCGAACCAGCCGCCATAGCCATTGGCAAAAGTCGACTCGCCCACGACCCCGGCCCACTCATGTCCCAGGTACCCCCGGGTGCCTTCACCTTGACACTCTCCTCCAACTGCGGTCGAGTCGTCGTCGACCACCTGCAGCGTATATAAGGGTGAGGAAGTGCCGACGCCGACCCTGCCGGTGTTAAAGAAAATGTTGGCGCCCGATGCGGACCAAAGGCTCTCCGCTCCATTGAGAGCGTGCAGCGCATAAGGCGCGGGCCGAACTGGCTGGCGCGGGCTGAGGGTCGCCCAGTTGCCCTCGCCAGACGGAAACTCGGCCCTGATCTCCAGCCATCGAGCGTTACCGTCAAACGCTGCGGGACCGAAATCCAACTCGACGGTGAACAAGCCGTCGACGACGTCGACGAAAGACTTGCCGACAGTGTCGATGAGCGTGCCCCCCGTCGCGGCGTCATAGAGCCTGAAGCTTAAATCGGCCTGCCCCTCGACTGGCACACCGCCCGATTTGAGTTGACCCTGGTAGGTGAAACTCGTCCCCACCGGTTCGGCAGCCAGGCCTGGCAGAGCCATGGCTCCACCCGCCACCACCATCACTATCATCCGGACGGCCCAACCCGTTGCTTTGGTTTTCATGATTTGCCTCGTAGTCATCATGGTCTTCCTCGCACTATCTGGGCGGTTTCGAAGCTTGTGGATCACGACTTGTGATCCGACTGTCACGAACCGCTGAACAATCGTTGAAACGCCGCGACATCCTTCAGATCGATGTCCTGGTCCTCATCGAAATCGAAGCACGCACAGGAAGGATCGACGGGCTCGCCGCCAGGCCCGGATGTGCAGGTGTTGAGCTCAGCGTAGTCGAACAGGTCGACTCCGCCGTCACCGTTGCTGTCGCCCGGGGGCTGGCCGTGCCAGAAGCCGCCGGTAAGCGTGAGCCCGCCGCCGCTCAGGACGCCGGCGTCCGGCTGCCCAATGGTCCCGGATAATTCGAACTCGCCCCCGATGCTGAGCGTGCTGCCGCCCCCATCCATCGTGAACCGACTGATTTCAAAGGTCGGTTCCTCCATAGGATTTGCCGTGTCCGTAATCGCACCGGCGATCAGCACGCCGTTGCCAACCGCAGCGACCGTCAGCAGGACTAGGGTTACCTGCCTTCTTATTCCGAATCGCACGTCCCTACCTCCCCAATGGGCTGCCTCGCTCGTGCCGCAAGGCGCGGCGTCCGGTAACAACAGCCGGAACCGGCCGTGAAGCGCCTGTCCTCCACAGATAGCGCCGGCCCGGTACGAAATGGACGCTGGGCGACGGGAATAGTCGGACTTTCCGTGAGGAGGTCGTTTAATCCGGAGGTGGCGTCTTTGCCGGAAGGCGGTCATTGATAGAATGGGGGCTGGACTTATGGTCGTTGTTCGGGCCGCGATCATTCATCATAGTGCCTAGGGATCGCTTAGAGCCGTCCGACGACCCGGCAGCTTTTGAACCATGGGTTCAGAAACCACTCAACCGTCATTGCTGTCACGAGTGCGTGATCCGGACAACGACTCCGCATGGCGAGAATTCGACGCCAAGTACCGGGAATTGATCCTGCGCTATTGCCGCGCCCGCGGCTTGCAGACCACCGACGCGGAGGACGTTCGCCAGATCGCGATGGCGAATCTGGCCAAGAGCCTGCGATCGTTCGAGTACAAGCCCGCGCGGGGGCGTTTTCGCGGCTACCTCGGCCAAGTGGTGCGGAGTGCGATTTCGCGCCATTTCAGCCGTCCAGATGCATCGCCCCGCGCGCTAGATACTAATGTGCTGGCCGCCGTCGAGGCCGACGATGCCGGGCAGGCGGATGAGGTCTGGGAGCGCGAATGGGCCCGGCACCACTACCGCCTAGCCATGCAGAGCGTTCGCGCCTCATTCGATGCGAAGAGCGTGCAGATTTTCGACCGGCTTCTCGCCGGGGATGGAGTGAACCAGTTGGCGTCTGATTTTCAGACAACGACTCAGGCTGTGCACAAGATCAAACAGCGGATCCGTGACCGGCTGAAGGAGTTGATCGCGGCCCAGATTAGACAGGAGGATGATGACGGCAGTGCCTCCATCGCGCCATAATCCGCTGCAAATCGGCGAAGTCCCCGACTCGTTCGGTTTTGGCGACGAGTCCGATGAGTGGATGGATCGTGTGCGCGAGGCGGAAACACCGGCGACGCTCGGCTGCATCGGTCCGTATGAGCTAATCGAGGAAATAAGCCGCGGGGGGCAGGGCATCGTCTATCGTGCGCGCCAACCGGGCACCAAACGCGAGATAGTGGTGAAGCGTTTGCTGGCCGGCTCCTTCGCAACCCCGGCGATGCTTCGGCGATTCGAGCGTGAGGTCGAGCTGGCGGCTTCGTTAAACCACCCCGGCATCGTTACGGTGTTTGGAATCGAGATAGTCGACGGCCAGCCGCTACTGGCGATGGAGTGGATCGACGGCGTGCCGATCGATGAATGGGCGGCAGGGGGAGAGTCCGGCCACCGACCACCGAAGCAGATCGCGGCAGTAATGCGCGACGTGTGCGACGCGGTGCGACACGCACATCAACACGGCGTGATCCACCGTGATCTTAAGCCGTCGAACATCCTTGTGGATCAAAGTGGCGTTCCGCATGTACTGGACTTCGGCCTTGCCCGGCCGATCGGGTCGGATGCCCAAGAAGGACAGACGGTTACCTTGACGGAGCAATTCGTTGGTACGCCCGCCTACGCTTCTCCTGAGCATCTGCGCAGTGGCACCAGTGTGGTCGACGTCAGAGCCGACGTGTATTCACTTGGTGTGGTTCTGTATAACTGCCTGACCGGTACCCTTCCCTACGATGTCGGAGGTGACCTGCCCGATGTCTTCCATCGCATCGAGCACGCGGAGCCGATCCGCCCGTCCAGCATTGCACCTCATCTCGACCGAGACATCGAATCCATCGTTTTGAAGGCCCTGACCAAGGAGAAGGAGCTGCGGTATCAGTCAGTTGATCTGCTCGCGGAGGATCTGCGCCGCTACCTCGAGAACGAACCGATCCTCGCCCGCCCGCCGGGCACCCTCTACCAGTTTGGGAAGTTCGCAAAGCGCAACAAAAAGCTGGTGACCGCCGTGATCATCGCGTTTGCCGCTCTGACCTGGGCAATGATTGGCGTGACGTTGGAGCGCAATCGCGCGCTTCGGGCCGAGGAAGCTGCCGAGCGGCAGGCCGCCATAGCCCAGGCCGTCAACGACTTCCTTAACGACGATCTTCTATCGGCGGTTGACCCGCTGAAACAGCAGGGGCGCGATGTCACGGTCCTCGAAGTCCTGCAAAAGGCATCGGAGACCATCGAGGACAGGTTCAACGAAGAACCCCTTGTCGAGGCTGCGGTTCGGCTGACGTTGGGAAACACGTACATGAACCTGGGGCAATTCGAACTGGCCGAGCCGCATCTTGTCCAGGCACATGCCTTGCGGCAGGAAGAAGTGGGCGAGGATCATATCGATTCGCTGGAGTCTCTAATGCTCCTGGGTCACTTGCGTGTCAGACAGGGGCAATATTTGGAAGCTGAGCCTCTGCTGATCAGGAACCTGGAACTCCACCGCCGTGTGTTGGGTAAAGACGACCCCGACACGTTGAGCGCCATGGAGGTACTGGGAGTGTTGTACCGGCGGCTGGGCCGGTACAACGAGGCGGAGCCGCTCTATCTCGAGGTGCTGGAGACGCGCCGCCGAGTCCTCGGCGAAGAGCACCGCCACACGATCGTGGCCCTGCGGAATCTCGCCATCCTCTACAAGGAGAGAAAGGAGTACGACAAGGCGGAGCCGCTCTACAGCGAGGCCCTGGAACTCGGCCGACGCGTCCTGGGCGACAAGCACCCAGACACGTTGGGCGCGCTGAGCAGCCTGGCCACTTTGTACCAGGGCCAACGAAGGTTCGACGAAGCGGAGCCCCTGCAAATAGAGGTCATCCAGACCCAACGAGACCTGCTCGGCAAGGACCACCCGGACACCCTGGCGTCCAGGCAGAGCCTAGCTTTCCTCTACCTCTCCCAGCGCAAACTTGATCAGGCCGAGTCGCTCTTTCAAGAGATCCTCGAAGCCCGGTGTCGGGTGCTGGGCGAGGAACATCCGCATACGCTCGACACGATGTATGGTCTATCAGCCGTCTACCACTACTTGGAGCAGTACCACAAGGCGGAAGCGATGATGGCCCAAGTGATGGAGGCCTATCGACGGGTTCTCGGTGAGGATAACCCCAACACGGTGAACTCCATCGCGGCCGTGGCAAAGCTCCGGTGGCATCAGGGCCGGTTCGAGGAAGCCCTGCCGCTCTACCGCGAAGCGCTCGAGAAGCGCAGCCGCGCCATGGGTGAGGACCACCCGCGGTCCCTTCGTTTGCTCCGCGGGCTCGTGACGACGCTCGTAGCTTTGAAGCGGTTTGAGGAGGCGGAGCCCCTCGCGAGAGACTGCTATGAGCGACACGCGAGGGTGTTCGGCCCGGACGACAAGGAGAATCGAGCGGTCACTGAGCTTCTGGCCGAGCTCTACCAGGGGTGGGGTAAACCTGAAAGGGCGGATGAATACCGCGCCCTGCTGGGCGACGAACCGTGAAACGCATTTGCACAGCGACCTGATCGCAAGCCCGCAGTCTAACGTGACGTCCTCTGAGCTATGCAGGAGACCCGCGCAGGTCGACCAGAGCGGGTCCGATATGTCGAGGGCTCGCCGGATCGGTCGCGTGGATGTGATTCCGGGCGACGTGTGTGCCAGAGCTCGGCCACGGCGTGAGCATGAGCGACGGGGGGCGCGAAGCGGTATCATACGCGAGTGCCGAGGGATTGGTTGACAGATCCGGCTACAGTGGTAGAAGCAGGCCGCCGGCTCCACGAGCGAGGGCCCACAATGTTGGCACGCTCCCTCGTCGGTCTCGAGGAGCTGCCAATGGGCATTCGTGGCGGCGACATGATGTCCGCAGAACAGGCAGTGCGCCCGGCCGGCCCAGGTGCGGCGTGCAGCATCATACCAGGATGCAGCTACCAGGGCGAGGGTTGCGATGCTTTGCAGTCGGTCAGGCTGCCACGCGATAGTAGTGTCGCAAGAGGCCGCCGAGGAACCGTTGACAACGGATGCGGCCAAGTGGCGTTGGTGGATCGTATCGCGATTCCTCGAGTGGTCCTGTGGCTGCGGCAGGCAACGTGCGATTCCCGAGGCCCTGGTGAGGGCGATGCTCGTTGAAGAAGCGCACGTATTGCTGGCCAATGTGGTTGAGATGGCCGAGGCTGAAGCACAGGAAGTAGTCCAATGCCTCTCGCTTGAGGGCCCCTATCCAGGCCTCAGCGAAGGCATTCGCATCGGGAGCAAGGAGCGGTGTTCGCAAACAGCGGATGCCGTCACTCTTGAATAAACGACGGAACGCAGCCGAGAGCTTCGTGTCGCGGTCGTGGATGAGGAACCGCGCCCCGAGCCGCTGATCTTCGAGCCACATCATCGCGTTCCACCCTTGCTGTTGGACCCACCGATCGTCAGGGTGATACGTAGGCGGACTGAGAAACACCTTGCGCGTGCCGATATGGATGAACGCGAGGCAATAAGCGACCCGGATACCGAAGGGCGTAACCACGTTCTTGGTGAAAAAGTCGCAGGCAACGAGCGTATCCAAGTGAAGTCGGATGAACTTCCTCCATGTTGTTTCGTCAGCCCTCCCTCGACGTGTGGGGGAGGGAGTCAGTCCTTCTTCCTTCAGGATCCGCCGGACCGAGGACCGGCCGAGCTTGAGCCGGAGCTTCCGGAGCTCGCCGACGATGCGGCGATAGCCCCAGCCGGCGTTCTCCTTGGCCAAGCGGATGACGACTTTGCGCATATTGCGGGCGATCTTCGGGCGGCCGACGCGTTTCGGTTGGCGCTCTTCCCTTAGCTCCGTCACCCAGCGACAATACGTCCGTGGCGTGACGATGCCGATCACGTCGGCGACATCGTGGTCGAGCTCCTGGCCGATTGCCAGCAGCCGGGCGCGATCGTTTGGGCTGGGAATGACCCGGTTACCGCCGAGCTTGCGTCGTAGGATCTCGACCTGGGCTTTGAGGAAGCGGATGCGGGCATCGCGGCGCGCGGCGCCGGCTTCAAAGAGGAGGTGCAGAGCGACGTAGAACCAGCGGAGCATAGTGCCTGAATCCTAAAGAAGAACCGGCGAAAATACGGCAATGAGAACCCTCCGACATTTTGAACCCCCGCCCAACGAAGGGCAACCCGCGGCCAGACTGAGCTACGGCCTCGACCTGCCGCTGGCTGTGGTCAGAACCACGTCCGTACGCTTGACGAGTGTCCACAAAACGTCCAACATTTTGCCCACGTCATGCTCAACATGCTGAGCATGCTGATTTCGGTTAGTCTCTGCAAAACAAGAGCTTACGCATAAGTCCGGGTGTGGCAGTAGTTTACGATTTTCGCACTCGTCACGCTCATAACCCGGAGGGGCAAAATGTAAACAAATTGTAAACATCAGCCCGCCGTAATCGGCCCGCCAGCGTCGATAGGTGCGTCATCCTTCCTCTTGGCAATCGGGCAAATCGCGACCGTGGCGCATGAACAGCCCTTGCACCTTAATGAACGCCTCGCAAGCCGGCACGCGGCCACGACGGCGGCGGCTACACAGGCAAGCACAATGACATCCTATGCGCCCATAGAGCCGATCCCCAGGGAACTCCTGCCGTCAAGTAAATCGCGTCTTAATGCCTGCGGCTCACTCTGGCACCACGCAGTCTTCACCGCCGTTCACGAATCATCGACCCAGTCCTGGACATCCTCCTCCGCCGTTACGGGAGGGCATTGGGACTGATCCGTGATACACATGTCCTCGTAGGCGAAGTTGAATTCTCTGGCGACTTGTCGAAAAGCAGCGTCTACTTCGGGAGGCATCGCGGCATTGGACGGTTCGGGTACACGGGTCATGATATTCGCCCCGGCGTACTCGCCGGCAGGAGTTGAGCCACAATACGTGTACATAATCCAATCCGGATCAGGTCTGGAAAGGACGTACCAGCGTTCATGCTGAGGTTGAAGGGGTGAATTGGTGTAGGAGACTTCCAGCAAGCCAGGTTCCTGCTCGCTTATCCTGGGCTCCGCGATCAAGTGAACGGCTTCTTCTTCGTTACAACCACCGTCTTCCGCAGGGCCACGGAAGGATGTATGATACCACCACTGTTGTGCATGATAGACCCAGGAACTCGATCGGCACGGAAGGGCATCGTATCCACCTTCCCAATTCGACCCAGGCACACCACAGTTCAGGCCCCGCACCTCCAGCCATGTGCCCTCGATCTCGTCAAGGCTCCCAAGAACATGTACTTTGTGAACGTTCTCGCCGGTAACCAGACATTGGCCATCCGTGCCTTCCGGCAAGGTTGGTAAACAACCGTTGCCGGCAAAGCATTGAACCAAGAGGCTGTATATCTCGCTCTCTTCTCCTTGAGCGAGTTGACAGAACAGGTGGCAGGCCTGACTGTGTGCCCCTGCTGAACCGCATTCCGCGTTGCATGTGAGTGTTTCACGGCAAGGAGGCTCCAACACGCAAAGAACCATCTCTAAAGGGCATTTGGTCAGACCACACATTAACAGTTCTAGGTCCGAGTTCGTGGCGTTGAAGGAGTTGCAGCCTTGACTCAACGCCAGAGTGAAAAGAACGAGAAAGGCAAGATATATTCTACTCACTTCTGCCCCAGTCCTAGTAGTTTGCGAGGTCAACGCATCACCCGACATTTCCCAGCTATCGAACCTCACGGTCCATCGATACACCAGTAGATCAGCAGGGCCGTACCGAAGCCCTTGGCCGGATCGTCCACCACCGGCCAGATTGGCGCGAGCCCATCATCCGAGTAGTATTCTCCGATCTCGTCGTGCATTACGGCTTCCTCATGTCGCCCCGAAGCTCTCATCTGCGTTCCCGACGATTTCAACGGGCAGTTGCACCTCGCCGTACTTCAAGAACCCGAGCACGAACGGGCTGTTGTACGCCAAATAGCGCGGCGGACCGATGATGCGAACCTGACCTGCACGCTGTTGGACCCACGCATTCAGCCGGCCGATCGCCTTCTCGAAGTTGGCGTTGGTATAACCGCCTCGGACGCCGATGGATACCACGGTCATGGCGGGAACATCTTCAACAACGACGCGCTGATCGGCGGCATCTGTTCCTGAAGTGCCCCACGATGGCTCGCCGTACAGAAACGCCATCGATGTAGCGCCCTCGCTGGGTTCAACGTGTTCGGGATAGCCCATCTCCACCGGGGCAGTCATGGGGATGTCGTTCCGCTTGATGTGGTTGAACAACGGACGGAACATCACGTTGGGGCGGCCTTTGACCCCACCCTCGCCTCTCTGAATGCGCGCCATGCGGTATGCCGGATACTCCTTGACGATGATGTCGCCCACGCGGCCGGGCGAAGGGAAACCGGCCGGCAGCTTTGCTTCCTTGAACATGAACGGACGTTTCATTTCATTGTTGCCCGCGCAGCCCGCCAGCGGGGCCAGCGGGATAATCAAGGCAAGATGAAAAACGGATCGCATGCGAACCCCCCTGATCCATGACTGAGCGTGATTCGCTCTGTTCAGCATCTTGCCCACCATCTGTACCGAATATCGCTGACCACCGCCAACTACGACCACGCAGCCGTCTCGTGATTCTATCTGCCACTTGGCTTACCGGCATCTTATCGCGCGGCTGTCTCCGGCGCAAGGCGCGCGGTGACCTCGACCTGCTGCCAATCAGGACGCCTCAGTCAAACCTCCGCCGCGCAATCGCGCAACACCCTGGATAGCGTTTTCGGGAGGCACAGGTGGCCCCCAGGTGCCAGCCAGGGATTTGCCCTTGAGCCGCTGAGCGATCTCGGCGGCGCAGACAGGTAGAGGCAAGACGATGAAACACAAGCCGATTCAACATACGAAGCTGCGATGCAAATGCGGTGCGAATCTACGGATCACGGGCGCTCCGACTGGCAGGACGGTGACATGCCCAGTGTGCGACCGTACGCTGCGTGCGGCGACCTCCGAGGAAGCGCAAGGCAACATGTTCCACTCGGCCCTTCAAGAGCTCGCTCTTCAGGAGAATACGCGCCCGCGCCTGGAGGTAGATGGGAGCGTGGCTTCCCTTGGAGCCAATGGGTTCGGGCCGGGGACTTCTCAAAGGACTTCAACCTCGGATCGTTGGTTCGAGGGCACATGCTCGAAATGCGCGCGGAGGACAGCGGTGAGAGAGTTCCCGCGCGTGGGCCTTCTGTGTTCGGATTGTTCTCAGCAACGGCAGTCAAGCAGGGTCGACGTTCACAGATGGCGTCCTTCCGGGGTAAGGTCCGAAGATCAAGCGAACGCTCCCGTTCAACTGCCACGCTCCGTCGCAGTCATCGCAACGATGGCCGGCGCTACATGTTCGTTGCTGGCTTTCACGCCTCTGAAGTTGGGGCCTGTGCTGATGATTGCCGCAGGCTACGCACTCTTCACATGCCGTCCGCGAGGCAGGAGAAACGATAAGTAGCACGGTGTGAGGCCGCAACCAGCAGCAACAACCGGCGGCATCAATGGGCAGGGAAGTGCTTGAACCAGTGTTCCTGCAACGTACAAGAAGCCCGAGCACGGTGTCGGCTCGAGCATCGGCCCAGTTTCGGATCCATCGGATGGTACACTATTCCGGTGCACGAGGAGTTTGCAGCGTTTGCACCCTCAGCCCACCGAGTTAGGTTCGATTGTCGAGTACCACTCAACGTGGTCATGTTGGGGGCGCCTTCATGCTATGAACCGCATGCAAGGCGCCCCCAACAACAGCTCTTGCCCTGATTGTTGCAGTCGCGTATGGACTTAGGCGTCCCTTGCGCTGATGCACTCCGACCGCCGTTTGCGAGGATGATACTTTGGAGGTTGTTGTGCGCGTTCTCTTGATGTCTGACACTCATTATCCGGATGGGGCCGGACTCTCCTCATTACAGGCAGCCGTGCGGCAGCATAACCCTGATGTTATGTAAGCGTCCGGCGAACCCCGTCGGTCAGGACTGCGGACCGGGCGCAGCAGTTGCTCGACAGTTGGCGATGTTGTTGCACAGGATCAGTTAGTGGTGGCGGGTTTCCAGCGGTCGGGGAGTAGCCCGGGTAGTTCGTTGATCGGCATGGCCGCGATGCGGGTGAGCACATCGCGGAGATAGGTCATCGGCTCGACCCGGTGACGCTCACAGGTGGCGATCATGCTGAACAACGTTGCAGCGGTGCGGCCGCCATTGTCCGAGCCGACAAAAAGCCAGTTTTTGCGTCCCACGGCCACCCGACGCAGGGCGTTCTCGCTGGCGTTGTTGTCGATGGCCAGGCGACCGTCCGTGGTGTACACGCACAACGCGTCCCACTGGTTGAGCGCGTACTGAATCGCCTGGCCCATCGGGCTCTTGGGCAACAACGTACCACCACGCTCGGCCTGCTGTGATTGCAGCCACCCCCGGAGCTGCGCGAGCCGAGGCACAGCGTGCTTCTGACGCAGACGAAAACGATTCTCGGCCAGCAACTCGTGCAGACGCCGATCGGATGCCCCGTTGACGAGTGCCGGCTTCGCCGCCTGCTTGGTTTCCTTCTTCGCCTGAGTCTCGACGTCGTACAGTAGCCGAATGTGCGCCAGAGCTTGAGCACTGGTTGCCGGGTCACTCTTTTGCGCATCGTAAAACTTCCGCCGCGCATGCGCCCAGCACGCCACCTCCGTCACGCGACCGCCGGCCTCGCCCGCGTAGATGCCGTCATACCCGCCGAACGCGTCGGCCTGCAGATACACCCGTTCGTCTTTGCCCCAATCGCGCAGGAACGCCATTGGCCCGTCGCGACTGCGGCTCGGGGTGTACGCGAATACGGTGTACGAATGATCGGGATCCCCCAGGTAAACCCAGAACCGCCCGGTCCGCGTCTGCGTGCGGCCGCGATCCTGCACCTTCACCGGCGTGTCGTCCGTGTGGATGACCTTCGAGGACCGCACTTCGTCGACCATCAGGTCGTACAACGGCCTCAGCAGCCCCGCACATTGCGCCGCCCAGTCGCACATCGTCGAACGGGAGATCTCGATCCCGTGTCGCTGCAGGATTCGCTCCAGCCGGTGCATCGGCAGATGATCGCCATACTTACTGACGATGATATAGCTCAGCAGTCCGGGGGCGGCCAAACCCTTCTCGATCGGCTGCAGCGGCTTGTTCGCAGTCACGATCTGCGGGCCGTCAGGCGAGGCGTCCTTCTCGCACTGCGGGCAGCCGTACGTCAGACGAATGTGCTCGATCACCTTCACCTTCGCCGGGATGTAGTCGAGTTGTTCGTGCGTTTCCTTGCCGATGATGTGCCGAAGCTTTCCGCAGCACGGACAGGGCTTCTCTTCTTCCGGCAAATCGTGAATGACCTTCTCGCGCGGTAGGTTCGACGGCAGACGGCGACGGCCATGACCTTTACTCCGATGCGTCGGCGCCGCCGACGTATCGCCATCATCATCCGCCGGCATCTCGGGGATAGCCTTGTCGATCAGATTCTCGAACAGCAGCATCTGTCTCGGATCCATCTTCTCCGATGACCGACCAAAGTGGCGACGCAGTAACGCCTGCACCTGATGCTGCAGATCATCGATCTTGCGGTCCTTGAGTTTCAGCTGTTCGAGGTATTCGTCTCGCTCGGATCGAAGCAGTTCGACTTCGCGTTGAAGCTGGGCGACTTGCGACGTGTTAGGATCATCCGTGATCATGCCAAAATGACAAGCATGTGGCATGCCAGAATGAAGCCCATGCCCGACTCCCTGGTGATGAATCACGCCGGGCGGCGGAATCGTTTGCGGCGCTTGATGCTTCGCAGGTCGATCCCTTCCAGCAGCATCGCCAACTCGCTCGCCTTCAGTTCGATGCTCGTCGTATCGGGTTTGGCCACCGGCATCCGAAAGGTCCCCTTCTCCAGCCGCTTGTACCACAGTGCGTAACCGTCGCGATCCCAATAAAGGATCTTCAGCCGGTCACGGCGCCGCCCGACGAACAGGAACAGGTGCCCGCTCAAGGGATCGTAACCCAGACCGTCCCGTACCAACACCGCCAGTGTGTCGAATCCCTTACGCAGATCGGTCCGCGACGTGCACAGGTAGACCCGAACACGCAGCCCCTGGTCAAGATCACCCAGGCTCGGCAACCTCAGCATGCCCGATGCTCCAAGACGTCCAGCACTTGCGTCAGCATTTCACGATTCACCGTTCCCATGACTCGAACGCGCCGGCCATCCGTTAGCTCAATCTCGATCTGCCCAGCGCCGTCCCGCGCCGGATCATCAGCCAGGTGCACCGGCACGAACGAGCTGGCCTGCGCCTCCGCGTCGCGCCGAGCCAGTTGCCGCCGCCACCAGTGGAACGCGGCCTCCTTCACCCGATGCCGGCGACACCACGCCCGGATGGACTGCCCACTGTCGGCATGCTCAGCCAGCCGCCGACGCCACGCCGATTCCTTGGTCAGATCCCGTGCTCTGCTCCTGGCCATGCGCCATACCTCCTCTCGGGTAGGCATGGTGCCTCAAACGGACGTCAGATTGAAGATGGGGTCCGCCGGACGCTTACGATGTTATCGTAATATGCGAGTGAAGTGCTCGACACCTATGACGAAACCCGGCTACGCGAATACGTTGATCGGATATCTAACAGTTGCTGCTGGTGCCACACTGATAATCACTCCAGGCGTGCAGCTTTCGACTGTCAGTTACTACCATGCGGTGAGCAGTTTCGGTCGACTGGACGCGTTAGGCGTGACCTTTTATAATGAATTCGCCCGATCAGGTCAGGAACCCATGACCGAGATCAGACTGGATTTTCTCACAAAGAATGGCACTGAAAAGGGGTAAGCTCCACAGACGTCTGCGGAGTAACGTAACGAGTGGTATGAAACCGGTGGTAAGGCCACGCCCAAGTGTCAGCGGGCGGGCAAAACCGGCCAGCCCTGACGCCCGTGCTGCACGAGACAACTCCAAGCGCTGAAGATCGACGACGCGGGAACTTCAATAGTCTAGCAGTAGTGTCCCTGGCCGCCTCGGTGTCTCACCTGCCGTAGAAAGCCGCAATCGCCCGTCCATCGTTAGCCAAGCAGCTCGAGGAAGGCGAGGGTCACCCTCGACCGTTGTTTCCGCCGTCGAAAAATCGTAGCTTTGCCACTCGGGTTGTCCAGCTAAACGATATCGCAATTCGACAAACTCCATCTGCCGCCGCTTGAACGCTTCCGGGCCACCAATCGCTTCGAGAAAGGAATTCACGAGCGTGCCGTGCTGTATTTCGTACCGATCGATAGCCCCAAAGCAGTGCGATGCGTCCGCCTCGTCGGCATGTTCCGTGACACACATAGTGAATCGCGTCCGCAATTCACCAAGTGAGTCAGTGATTTCATCCAGCGAAAGCGTGAATGTGTACTCTGTCTCTGGGGTCCATCGGAGCTCGTCATTGCGGATGCTTGCGTAGTTCTGATCGCGTTTGTCTGGCTTGCGCTTGAAACCATAGAAGCCGTCATTCACGCCAATCCCGTTGAAGCAGTTCCTATGCTCCTCGCCAAAGCCAGAGTTGTTCCATACTGAGAAGATGTGTCGGTATCGGGACGGGTCGGCTTCATAAGGGCGGAACTGAAGTCCTGCATATCCCTCATTGAACCGCATGGCACAATAATAGGTGTGGGCGAGCTCAAGCACCCTAATACGCATGCTGGTCTCTGCGAAGTGTTCATTCCCACTCAGATGGACGAATCGACCGTGGAGGGCGCGCCGAGCCCGCCCATCATAAGTGAACACTGGATACGAGATTGTTCGTGGCACACTCTCAGAGGACACAACATAGTAAATCCTGCACAGCGCCTGTTGTTCAAGCGTCAGGTCCGGCTGATAGCTGAGGTTTCTTGGCGGCGATAGCACAAGGAGACCCCTCTCGCCAGGAGCGAGCCTGCTCGGGCCGACAGCAGGTATCGAGTAGGTGTTTTCGTCAGTCTCAAGCTCCGCCCACCATTCCACAATCTCGATCGTGGGTGACAAATCGTATGCTTGGTAAGCCAGCTCCTGCACGTTGCCGACGCCAATGTACATGTTGCGGCATAGGCCACGTGCGGCCACGGGTGGACGTGGCAAAGAGCAGTCTTCGTTCGAACGGCGCGTGATCGACTCAGCAAGCCAGCCGCCATCCTCGTCATCTACATACTCGATAGCAACCGATTCGCCGAGATTTTCAGGGGCAACATTATAGGAGATCAGGTGTTCGCAGCGATGCGCGGCTAGGTAACGAGGTTGGCTGTCCAGGATCGTGTAGGACCGCTGCTGGCCGTCTAAGGACGCAAGGATTTGCTGAAAGGGCTGGCCATGGACGCGCGCAGCAGGTGAGAACAAGCTGGTCAAAGTCTGTACGTCTGAATCGCCGGCAGCCTGCAGGAGTACGTTGGTTACGTGCGGTACCGTACCTGGGTCTGGTGATGTAGCAGCTTGGGCCACGTGGATGGTGATTACCTCTTCGTCTTCCAGAGCCGGATTCCCGTCATCGCTGACAGTGAAACGTACGTCCACGTGCTCGCCATACTGGCCAGGTCGAGGCGTCCAGCTGAATGTTTGGTTGATAGGGTCGAAGTTCGCTCCTTTGGGGAGATTGGAGGCGCGGTATGTAAGGATGGTGTTATGGTCAGGATCAACAGCGGATACGGCAAATGAGAGGAGTTCGCCCTCGGTTACCGTCGCATCGTCGATGCGCGTCATGGCTGGTGCGAGATTGCATTCTCCGTGCCAGCCGCATGCGGGCCCCGGGCACGCGCCGGGGCCACTCAGGCAGTACGTGGACGTTATGTAGTCGTTGATGTCAACATCAAGATCGCCATCGAGATCATGCGAGAGACAGGCCGCGTTCGAACAGAGGGTCGTGCCCGATGCGAAGCACCGTTGGAAATCCGCGAAATCGTGAAGATCGACATCGCCATCGTTATCCACGTCGTTACGGTGGGGCGGGGGCCGGATCACGCGAGCAAGCAAGTAGCCTTCATGAAAGTAGATGTCTGTTGTACTGATCGCCAACTGCAAGGGGGCGCCAGAGCCAGTGTAGTAATACACATACCTATGTTGGGACGCATCCTCTACGTGCGCGTCAACGACAGCCCCATCCAGCAAGAGCGCGTTGTAACGAGTCACCCAGTGACCGGCAGTATTCTGACGGTACTGGGAATCAGCTAGCCCGCCGTCGTTTCCTGAGTCGTAACGGTAGATTCCTGAGACCTCGATAGTGTACAACTCACCGTCGGCCAACGTGTGTGCTGTGAAGACCGGCGTGCCGTCGGCGGGGACGTATGCTAGCTCCCACTTCCCCCTTGACAACTCACACTCATCGGGGATCCCATTGACATCCCTGTCCACACTGTCACCCATACCAATATCGATTGCATCGGGAACGCTGTTGAGGTTGCAGTCTTGACACTCGTCCGGCACCCCGTCGCTGTTGATGTCCGGTGCGCCAAGGTTGGCAATGTCGCACAAGTCGGGGACACCGTTTGAATTGCAGTCCGCCGCTGAGTCGGATGCGGTCTCACATTCGTCTGGAACGCCGTTCAACTGACAGTCTTCGCTTGTATGTTGGTCGATCTCGCACGCGTCGGGAACATCGTTTGCTTGGCAATCAGCAGCGCCGCCAAGGAGGTCACAGGCATCGAGAATACCGTTCCCATCACAGTCATTGTCAAAGTAGGCGTGAACTTGTACGGCGTCCACCAGCCATCCGGTCTCGTAGTTCACAAGCTCGTCGACCGAGTCAAAATGCCAGCTGATGACGATTGTCTCTCCGATGAACGATGACAGATCCACGACGCGCATGCCCCAGGTTGCGCTGTCATCGTCCCGGCTGACGTCGTCCACGAGGTGGCCGTTGACCTCGACCCAGGCCCAATCGTATCCATCCCCGGAGCCTGCCATGCAGGCCTCCCCCTCGTATGCCGAGCAGTAACGCAATTCCACGGTTGTCGCGTATGACGGGATTTCGAAGGAGGCGCTGGCAAGCGTACCGCGGATCGAAGACGGAGCGTCAAAATCGCAGGTTGCATCTTGGCCATAATACGCCCATCGAAGGGAATCACACTCCTCGGGAGGGCCACACGAATCCGTTGTGTGCCACATACCCGTGGCCGACCATCCCTCTGAGGGAAACGTTCCTTCGAAGTCCTCGTACAACAAAACCGCATCGCCCGCAATCTGGCAATCGTCTGGCACGCCATCGTTGTTGCAGTCGGACACGGTTCCGCATCCAGGGAAATCACACGAGCCGCCGGATGGGCCGCAATCAATGTCACACTCGTCAGGAACGCCATTATTGTTGCAGTCTTGCCCATGTAGCGGAGCTGGCTCGGCTAGAAAGATCCCACTGATCACGGCTATCGTGAGCACTATTCTGCGATGATTGGCCATTCCCGTTCCTCCTGGGCTGGCTTTGGCTTGCGATCGCCAGAGTCAAAGCTTGGCCTGGTCGCTGCACGGGGGTTCGCCCTTGCCGGGGCATAATACCGTCTACCAACCACGTTATCCTCCTGGCCGACATTTCCCAAATACCACACAACAGGGAGCCATCATACTCGAAACCGGCTCCCCGATTCAAGCCATAACGGACGCCCTCGTCCTGAATCGTGCTCATCGCGTCGTGTCCTTCCTGAGAATCCCATCCAGGCAGCAACGACCCTGCCCAGTGGTGGATTGGCGAGGAGACCGACCCCCAAGAACGACAGTTGCGACGCGTTCGCGGAGTGCCTGGGTGAGTATGGCGCCGGAATCTGAGGGGAAGCACGTACATCAACCCTGGACGTCTGGTGGCAACCGACGGGCACCAACCTTCAGGCGGCCCGGCGATACCGATGATGCAAGCCGCCGACCTGCGGAACTGCGATCACCTTGCCGCATTCAGGCGCCTCAATCTCGCGGGGAATGGGCGAGTTGCGGCTCAGCGACAGATGTGCGCGAGCCTCGTGATAATACTCAAGGTAAGAAGAGAGGATGCGCCGGAGATGCCGCTCGTTGAGAACGATGACATGATTGAGGCACTCTCGGCGGACACTGCCGTGCAGCCTCTCCACGTATGGATTCTGCCATGGAGATCGTGGGGCCGTTACGACTTCTTCGATACCCATGTTCTCGATCCGCCGGCGGAAGAAGTCTCCGTAAATCGAGTCACGATCGCGAAGCAAAAAACGAGGCGATTCGTCGAACGGAAACGCTTGGACAATCTGTTGTGCTGTCCACTGCGCTGTCGGATGAGCGGTGACGTTGAAATGCGCGACACGTCGCCGATCATGGCGGAGGACGACAAAGGCGAAGAGTATTCGAAACGTCGCTGTCGGTACCGTGAAGAAATCGATGGCGACGATGTCTCGAACATGATTATCGAGAAAGGTCCGCCATGTTTGCGACGGGGGCTTGGGATGCCAAACTCTGTAGAGGTCGATGGTCGACTCGGCTACGTCGTGTCCAAGTAGCGCCAGCTCGGATTTGATACGCGGCGTCCCCCAAAGGACGTTCTCGCGGGACATACGCCGGATCAGCTTGCGGATCTCGGCATCGATCCTTGGACGACCGGCTTTCCGCGATCGCGACTTCCATCGCCAGTAGAGCTTGAAACCCTGCTTGTGCCAGCGAATGACGGTTTCTGGTTGGACGATCAGCAGCGTGGAGCGCCAATTCGACCATAGGCGGGATAGCCATACCCAGAAGATCCGGTCTCGCTTCCGGAGCCGCGGGCGTTTCGCCTTCAGCTCAAGCGCTGCGAGTTGCTGCCGGAGGGCGAGGTTCTCGGCGGCGAGCTCAGCTCGATCACTCATCACCCCGCGAATGAACAACAACATGATGCGAATCAGACCCATTTCACAGGCTCCGGCTGCCGAACATAACGACAGATGAGCATACCTGAGACACCGAGGCCGTCAAATCGTAAGTCCTTTGTCCACAAGGCGTACGGAATATTCGGGATGGACAGGGGTTTTCAGGACCCACAGGAGAGAATCTGCGTCCCGGAACGTACGGTTGACGGATCGTGCGTCAAGCCGTAAGTCGTTTGGTGACAACATGTACGGAATAAACAGGAACGACAGCCATCAGAAAAGACCTTTGCAAGCGGACGGACAACGACGAACCGGTTCACAGCTTCCGGACACTGCTCGAGGACTTGGGTACACTCGCAAAGAACCGCGTTCGCGTACGCGGTTCGTCAGAGGAGTTCTACGTGCTGACCCAACCCACTGCTCTGCAATCCCGCGCACTGGGCCTCCTCGACGTTCCCCACACACCGTAGCCAGAAAACGCGCAGCCGAACCTCGGCTTATTCACGTAACCACAAGGACTTACCGAAACCCCCGAACGAAAAGTCCGGGCTAGTCGGTATTTCGTTCGTAGAAACGCAGAGGCGCATTGGACATCTCGTCCTGCGTTGTGTAGATCCCCTCCCCTTTATGATCCCAGCAGATTGCTTCACCCGCGCCGTCTGACTGTATTTGCAGTGTGCAATACGCTTCGTCGAAGGCGTTCGCCAGATCAGTACCTGATGGTCGGTACCAGATTGCTGCCGACGGTGTTTCCCAACTGTATTGGCGGATTGCGACCATACTGCCATCGGGTGACACATCGCCACCCGTTGGTCCACCATTCCAACTGCCCGGCGTACCGTCGAACTCCGAAGGCAAGTCCGTTACCCATTCAAGCGTCGTTGTGGAAGAGGTCGACTGCGGATAGACCGCACGATAGACCTTATTGGGAACGGCACGCTTTGTTACCACGTAGATGTCGCCGTTGACCGGATCCACAAAGAACGTCTCGGCGTCTTTCTCCGAGGGTGCGTAGGTCCCTGTAGGATATCGGAGGGTGATCAGTTCGACATCTTGCATCGTGTCGCTGACGGGATCTTGATTCGGATCTACGGCAGGTTCGGGCGCACGCCTCACGACGATATTCGAACGGACGTTTCCGTTATCGCCGATGTCACCCCAATAGAGATAATCAACGCCCGGTTCGGGTCCGGGGCCGATCGAAATATCCTCGGTGTCCCACACCGATCCGGACCCGAAGGTGAAGGTGCCTACCAGGGCACCGGCGGTTGTGATTGCATAAACGACGTTACCGCCACCAGAGTCATTGTGTGTCCACAGGACCCCGGGATTCTGTCGACTCGCAGCAAGCCCGGAGGCCTCCGTGATCGCTCCCGACGCGATCGATCCGGTCTGCTGAGGCGGTAGAAACGGCGCGATGCCTCCCGCGCACACAATCCCCTCGCACACATCAGATTCGTCGTTGCATTGTTCATAGGCTGAGCACGGGGCTGTGCCACTCATGCACGTACCGTCTTCACACGTTTCGGACCCGTTGCAGAAGAGCCCGTCAGAGCAGTCGCCGTTAACCAGGCACGCGACGCATGCATCATCAGTTTCGTCACACAGTTGTCCCGGACACGGGTCGCCGCCGGCTTGGCAATTGCCGTCCGTGTCGCAGGTCTCGGACCCATTGCAGTAGACCCCGTCGGAGCAATCGCCGTCAGCAAGGCAGGTGACACACGTGTCGGTGGTTTCATTGCACATCTGGCCCGAACACGGGTCGCTGCCGGCCTGACAGTTACCATCGGTGTCGCAGGTTTCGGACCCGTTGCAGAAGAGTCCGTCAGAGCAGTCGCCGTCTACCAGGCATGTGACGCAAGCGGCGTCGGTTTCGTCGCACAGTTGTCCCGGACAGGGATCGCTACCGGCTTGGCAATTGCCGTTTGTGTCGCAGGTCTCGAACCCATTGCAGAAGACACCGTCGGAACAATCGCTGTCTGCCAGGCATGAGACGCATACATCATCAGTTTCGTCGCACAGTTGTCCCGGACAGGGGTCCCCACCGGCGAGACAAACGCCGCCCGAGCATGTTTCGCTTCCGTTGCAGTAGGCGCCATCGTCGCAGTCTTCGTCTGCCGTGCAACTAGGGTCCGGCGGGACTACCGGAGGAGTGCTGACCGTATTGGATGGTGGCTCCGGTGTATTGCTTTGCACGATGATCGCTACCTCGTCAGACGATGACATCTCGTCCTCTTCGACAGTCAGCTCAAAGACCAGCGACTCTCCGGCCTCGCTCGCCGACGCCACGAAAGACACCGTTTCTTGGTCATAAGCGCTGAGCTCGACAGGCGGGCCGGATAGCTGCGTCCACAAGAAGGAAAGCATCTCTTTCGAGAGCCCGGAGCTGGCCGAACCACTGAGTGTCACGGTCTCGCCGACTTCAACCGTCTGATCGGCGCCGGCGTCGGCCGTTGGGCCGGCGGAGGCTATTGACAGGTCCTCAATGTAGACTGAGACCTGTGTGCGGTCCTCGCTCAGGCCGTCCGTTACAATGAGCACGAACTCGAGCAGCACATCGCCGTCCACGTCCGGAACCACGAACTCGGCGACAGGTTCGTTTGCACCTTCAAGCGTAAGTTCCGGTTCCTCATTCAAGTAGATCCACTTGTACTTGAGGGGGCTGTCGTTTGCGGCGACGCTTCCCGTTCCGTCGAGCTCGACGACGTCACCCGCCGCTGCGTATTGGTCCTTGCCGGCGTTGGCCACGGGGGGGCTGTACACTGGCTCGGGTGACACGTTATCGGGAGAATCCGGATCGGTTGGTTCAACCTCTGCGGGCAGGATGGGATCTTCGGAGACTTCCGGCTGATCACCTTGGTCCTCGACGATCGTGGCGGGCAGCGTTTCAGTATCCTGTTGGTTCTCGGACAGAGGTGGGTTACCACAACCGTACAGCGCGATGAGAACCGTGGAAATCACGAAGACGAGCGAGGGCGCGGCGTTTCTGACCTGACGACTGACGATCAGCTTAGTATTCACTTTCTGACCCCTTCGAGAGCTGGTGACGGTCCGGAAAAGGGCCAAGACTGCCTCCGAAGGGCCGGTCGAACCCGTTTCTGAATCCTGGCGCGACAGCGAAGCGCACGCATCTGTACCTCACGCGCCAACCTAACCATAGAATACGATGGCCAGGAGGGCATGAGCCACTTGGGGGGATTGCGTAATATAGACAAAACAAGCTCATTTGCTGTGGTATAAACGACCTATATTGCTGCCCGGGCCCACAATATCGGAATGCCGAACCTCGCCGCGCATCGGGTCTGTCCGCCCCAACCATGCATTAGCGGATCCGCCTCGCGAACCCTTTCAGCTTAAGACCACCGGGGTAACCTCGGAAGTGTTAAAGGACGCTTTCTTGGGAGAACTCATATCAGGGTGTTTGGTCGGGGCTCAAAGAGCTGCTTCCGATAAGCTGAGGCCCTTGACGAAGGCCAGCCCAGATTGTTCTCGGACGGGGGTCGTTCACGGATGTTGTCCGCGGGGCCAGTGCATGCACGTTCGGGCATGCTTAGTGGGTGGAAAGTGTGGATCGAAGTTGGCGATGCGTCTTTGCGCAAAAGGAGCTTACGACCAACACGTCAGTCTGTGCATGAATTCCTGGAAGAACCGAAGATCGGGTCGGGGCGAATGTTATGGATTGAATTAAACCGGCTGAGAGGTTAAGATGCGGGGTCGAGCCCCGGGGGATCCAGCAGTAAGCGAATTCCGAATGTGGTTTTCGGGGCATACTCGTTGTGGGTGGTTGCGGTGTTGCTTGTGGTCGCGATCCACTATGAGAATAGCGCAAGGAGGTGCAAACGACGCGCTGCGGGGGCTGTTCCGGCTGCGTATGCGTTCAGCATAAGCTCAGCATAGGAAGTCTACGTATGAGTGCTGGGGCACGAGAGGGCGATGGAGAACCTGCGCGTGCAATTGAGGTTCTATATAGGTCGCCAAGGGAGCTCCAGATGTTCCGATTGTCTGCAGCGGCAGTGGGTGTTGTTGTTCTGGCGTGCTTCGGCGTGGTGAGCTTCGGTCAGACGATTGTGATCAACGAAGTTCACTATCACCCGGCGAACGGAGCTGTGGGTGCGGGGGAGGATCCGGAAGATCTCCAGTTTGTCGAACTTCACAACGGGGGGACGGCGAGCGTTGATCTGTCGGGTTGGTTGTTGGCGGGTGATGTGAATCACGCCTTCGCGGCGGGGGTGACGCTCAGCGCCGGCGAATTCCTTGTTGTGGCCAAGGACGACGTGTTTCTCGCAGGGACGGTGTCACCGGCGATTCCGGTTGGGGTCCAGGTGATCAAATGGGACAGCGGTGACTTACCGAACTCCGGTGGCGTTGTAGCGGTTGAGGATGATCTCTCCACGGAGGTGGATCGCGTTGTCTATGACGATGCCGCCCCGTGGCCTACCGGCGCGGACGGGTTCGGGCCTTCGTTGGAGTTGATCCACTCCGATTTCGACAATTCGTACGGTTCTGTATGGCGCGCTTCGGCGGCAACGAATGGCACGCCGGGTGTGGAGAACAGCGCGTACTCTTCTTCACCGGTGGTGCTGAGCGAATCGCCGGCGCGGCTTTCGATTATTGCCAACCTGACGGAGGTGTCGGTCGTCTTCGCCGAACCCGTGCAGTCGGTGACGGCCAGCGATCTGGCGGTTGATTCATCGCTGGCGACGAGTGTTGTGTGTGACACCTGTGTCGGGGGTGTTGGCGCCGGGCCGTATGTGTTCAGTGGTTTCACGGCGCCGACCACTAGTCCGGTAAATGTGGCATTGGCACCGGGATCGATTGAGGATGAGAGCGGTCATTCGTTTGCCGGAGACACGTGGATCTACTCGTTTGAAATCCAGAACGTGGTGATCAATGAGTTGCATTACAACCCGGACGGCGGTGACGATCTCGAGGAATTCATCGAGCTCCATAACGCTGAGCCTGATCCGGTGGATATCTCCGGTTGGTCAGTAACGCATTTCTCGAATACCGGTTTTACGTTTCCGGCGTCCACGGTGCTGGCGGCTCGGGATTATGTCGTGATCGCTCGATACCCGGCGCACTTATTGGCGGCAACGGGGTACACGACGGCGTATCAGTGGGACCCTGACGACAAGCTAAGCAACAGTGGGGAGACGGTTGCCCTGGAGACGCATCTGGGGATCGTCGTTGACTCAGTGACCTACTCGGATTCGAACTCCGACCCGGCTTGGCCCGCGCTGCCGGACGGCGATGGGCCGTCGTTGGAGTTGCTCAATCCATCGCTGGACAACGAGCTGCCGGGTGCCTGGTCTGCTTCCGTGGGAACGCACGGCACGCCCGGAGCAGAGAACAGCGTGGCGACAGACGCTCCGCGGATTCTCAGTGAGCTGCCGGCTCGGGGTACTTCGGTTGAGTCATTAACAGACGTGACGGTGGTGTTCACGACGCCGGTGGAGAACGTCGTTGCCGGTGACTTGTTGGTCGCAGGTAGCGCGGCCACCACGGTCGTGCCGGCGAGTGGCCCTGCGGATACGTACACTTTCTCGGGTTTTGCAGTTCCGCCGGTTGGATCTGTCGTAGTCGTGTTGAATGCGGGGGCGATTGTAAGCGAGGAAGGTGGCATACCGTTCGGAGGGGCCTATTGGACGGTTTCGGCAGGTTTGGTGGTGTTGATCAACGAGATTCACTATCACCCTGCGGCTCCCGACGACGATGTTGAGTTCATCGAGTTCTACAACGCTGGCGCCAATACGGCGGTGATGGATAACTGGACGATGTGCGACGGGGTCGAGATGACGTTCCCGACGGGGACGACGTTGCCGCCCGGCGATTATCTGGTCATTGCGTTTGACACGACGCTGTTGGAGTCGGTAACCGGTTACGCGGATGGGCTCGGCTGGAGTGACGGGCGTTTGTCGAATGGAGGGGAGGGGCTTGCACTTTGCGATGACGTTGGCAACGTGCTGGATGCGCTTACGTACGGTGACAGTGCGCCCTGGGCGTCGAGTACCGATGGTGACGGATCATCGTTGGAACTGATAAGTCCGCTTCTCCCCAACGAGTATGGAGGAGCCTGGCAGGCCTCGGTGGGGACGCATGGAACTCCGGGGGCGGAGAACAGCACGTACCAGCCGGCGCCACCGCCGATTATCCTCGATCCGATTCACGACCCACCCATCCCGGCATCAGATCAAGACGTGTTGATTACGGTTACGGTGATCGACGACGCGCCCGACCCGACCGTAACGCTGAACCACCGACAGGATCAGGAACCCCCTGTTGCGTATACCCTGACCACGATGTACGACGATGGCTTCCACGGGGACGGCCTGGCGGACGATCATCTGTACGGCGCGATTGTCGCCGGTTTGGCAGACGGCGAGCGCCTGGACTTTTTCATCTCGGCGGACGATGGGGCTGGTACCTCGATAGCCCCGGTGGGGCACTCGGTGCCGGATGGATCGGGGTACCCTTCGCAGACCTTTTTGGTCAAGTTCTCCGATGACGCGCCGGATCTCGAGTTCCCGACGTATCACCTGATTACCACTCAACACACCCGCGACTTGCAGGAGACGATAGATCGGACGTCCTACGACGCAACCTTCGTTCAGTGCGATACGAGCGGGACTTGCGAGGTGTTCTATAACGTCACCGAGCGTTACCGTGGCCACAGTACGTTGACGGACACGCCGCACGGGTTCCGGATTGACTTCTCAGATGATCATCCGCTGCAATCCGAGATGGGATTCGAGATTACGGATCTCGTTCTGATGTCGCAGGAGATCGATCGGCAGCATCTGGGCTACGAGTTCTTCAGAGAGGTCTTCGGCGGAGCGTTGCCGGCGTCGATGACGCAGTTCGTCAGATTGAATACGAATCCGCTCGCCCATGGAGGCGCGCAGAACTGGATTTACATTAACCTGGAGCGGGTCGACGATCGCTTCCTGGATTCGCAAGACGGCGGTGTCGGGGCGATGCGGTATCCGAAGTTATGTAGCGATAATGGGGCTTCCTGCGACAACGACAGTGATTGCGTCGGCTCGTGCGTGAATCGGGCGAACGGGAATCTCTATCGAGCACGGCACACGGGCAATCTCGATTACCGAGGAGAGAATCCGGACGACTACCGAGCAACCGAACAGCCGGAAGGTGGCACGGACTACGGATACGACAAGGAGACGAACGAGGCGGAGGATGACTGGACCGACCTGATCGATCTGTGCTTCGCTATCGATGCCGCAACGACGGATGGCGAGGATCTGGAAGCAGCCTTGGAGTCCCTGATTGATGTGGATCAATGGCTCCGCTGGTTCGGCGCTCACATGCTGCTTGCCAACGGAGAGGGCGGGTTGTACCGGGATAGTGGGGACGATTACTTCGTTTACTTCGAGCCGATCGAGTCGCCCAATGGGCACAATGCCACGCTGATTCCCTGGGATCTCGACGGTGTCTGGGGCGGTCACTGGTACAGAGACAACTACTGGGAACAGCCGACGATCTGGCGGACGGGCTGCGGGCACCCGTGCAATCCCTTCATGTCATGTCCTTCCCCGTTGGCTGACACTTCAGGCCGTTTTGTGCGTTCGAATGCGTTTGCAGGGCGTATGGTAAACGCTATTTGGGAGCTACTCGATAACGAGTTCACGCAGGCCAACGTAGACGCGATGGTCGACGCGATTCCCGACAGCGTTCTCGCCCAATCGATCTACTACGCCACCGCCGAGGACCGAAAGGCTCAGTTGAAGAGCTGGGCCGCGGACCGGCGAACGACGGTCCTCAATGAGATCGTCTCTCAGATGACATTGGACGGCCTGCCGTCGAGTCCGTACTCGGCGGCCGACCCGGTGATAGCGTTGAGCGGCGATCTCGATCAGCGCGGGACATATCAGGTTGTCCTGAATGATGAGCCCGTTGACTACTACAGCGTATTCAAGAACCCGTATCCGGATGAGCCGTGCGGATGGGGATCGGCGGGTGCCGATTGGTCCAAGCAGCTCGTGTTGGGTCCCGGCGTGAACGAGATCATGGTCCAGTGTCTGGATCACGAAGGGGCGGAAGTGGATCGGGTCGAGGACACGGTGACTTATTCGCCGTCGCCGTGGAATCTCCGTTTGACCGCGCCGAGCCGAATGGTGGCGGATAAGACGCTCACGCTGAAGGCGGAGTTGTTGGACCTGGCCGGTGAGATTCACTGGCGGGAGTGGAACACGGTAGGAACGGTATCGGCGCAACTGGTCTCGGACGGGACCCCGATTCCGACTACGATCACGGTGTTTGAATCGCATGCGGACGGGGTGGGGGGCGGCGTTCCGGCGGAGGACTCGATCCGGCTGTATAACGGGGTCGGGAGTGTATCGATCACGTTGGACGATCCGGCTTCCGTTGCCGGTCAGGCGATCGAGATCTTCGTCAACGTTGACGGGCTGGTGGCATCGAAGGTTGTCACGGTGCTCGAGAACGTCCCCGGCAACTTCAGGCAACTCTCCGGGACGCTCACCGGTGCGGATCTGGTTTGGGGGCCTGGCGATGGCGTGATTCATCTTACGGGTGACGTCACGATTCCCACGGGAGAGACGCTTTCGTTGGCTGCCGGTACGCTGGTAATGGTAGACGCCGGGTCGGAGGCGGCGGGCACGCGGATCTTGCTCAGCGGCAGTGCGGTGGACGCGCAGGGAACGGTGGCGAATCCGCTTTTCTTCTTCCCGACGGAGGGTGCCGCGGCGATGGCGTTGCCGCAGGGGCTGAACGAAAAGAACAACTTCTTCTCGTGGCGGGGATTCGCATTCGAAGGGGCCGGTTCATCGACGTTCTCGTACGTGTTTCTCACGGGTGCCGGGAACGGTGCGATCGAATTCCATCCGCGCCCACCGGTGCTCTACCTGGCGGAAGGCGGAACTCACTCTCTGACGCTTACCGATTGCGTGTTCGCGGATGCGCCCGGAGAGATAGTATTCGCGAAGGGCAGCGGAACGTACACGATCTCGCGTTGTCTGTTCTCGCGCGTGGGGATCGGCGGCGAATTCGTAGGGGGGGATGACTACACAGTCCTCGTAGAGGACAGTTGGTTCACGCGGATCGGACGGGCTCCGGAAGAGAACAACGTAGACGGAGACATGCTCCATCTGGATCAGGTGACGACGGTTCCGCAAACCGTTCGGCGATGCATCTTCACGGACGGCGGCGACGACGTAATCGACCACAGCAACGGTGCGCATCCGGTGATTGAGGATTGCATCATCTACGATGCTCGGGACAAAGCGGTCAGCTTGTATTACAGCGGCGATATCACGATGACGAACTGTCTCGTGTTTGATGTCCCCAACGGTATCGAGGCAACCGGCCGGCCCGTGTACCTTACCAACTGCACGTTCGGCCGTAATACGCAAATCTCGAATCGCCAATGCAGTCTTAGCGACATAGACAAGTGTATTTTCTGGCCTATCAGCATTGTTACATGCTGCAACTACGTTGACTACACCCTGATCGGCAGCGCCGGGCACCTTGGCTGCGGCACGTGCAATCTGGTTAAAGAAGCCGAAGAGCCGCTGTTTGTGGACTCGGCCGGCAACGATTTCAACCTGCACCCGGATTCACCGGCCGTCGACGTTTGCGGACAGGGGCGGATTGGCTGGCTGGGCTTCCCGAGTGCGACTGCGTGTGCGACGGATGGGGATTGCGACGACAGCGATGCGTGTACGATAGATGCATGCCATGTCGGCGTCTGCGTGCATGGAGGCCGGGACTGCTCCGCTTATGATGATGCGTGCAATGTCGGGGTCTGCAATGGCGGCACGGGCGAGTGCGAACCGCAGCCGGTGGCGGACGATACGCCGTGCTCCGACGGAGAGTTCTGCAACGGGTCCGAGACCTGCCAGGCGGGGCTCTGCGTTCCCTCGGCGGGTCCGTGTAATGACGGGGTGGATTGTACCGACGATTCGTGTGATGAGGTTGCGGACACGTGCAGCTACGTTCCCAACGACGGTCTTTGTGACAACGGTTTGTTCTGTGACGGCGCCGAAACCTGCGACGAGATCAGCGGGTGCGTGGACGGCGCGGAGCCGTGCGTAGACCAAGCCCACTGCGATGAAGCAGCGGACGCTTGTCTGAGTTGCGTCGAGGACGCGGACTGTGACAACGGGCTGTTCTGCGATGGGGTCGAGACGTGCGTCGACAACGAGTGTGTGGCGGGCGTCGATCCGTGCGACGATAGTGTGGCGTGTACGGATGACAGTTGCGAAGAGACTACGGACATCTGCAGCCACGTTCCGAATGACGGTCTTTGCGGCAACGGGTTATTCTGTGACGGCGCTGAAGCTTGTGACGAGATCAACGGGTGCGGAGACGGCGTCGATCCGTGCGTGGATCTGGCTCATTGTGACGAGGATTCGGACGTTTGCTACGAGTGCGTTATCGACGACGAGTGCGATGACGGCGCATACTGCAACGGAGCCGAGACGTGCGTTGACAACGAGTGCGTGTCGGATGTTGATCCGTGTGGTGATCCTTGCGAGCAGTGCGACGAAGCCCGTGACACGTGCGAGTGGTGCATCTTCGAGCTGGACGGCGACGGCTTCATCGGCCCGGGTGATTTCTCGTTCTTTGCGGGGTGCTATGGGGACAGCTACAGTTGCGATCCACCCACTTATCGAACCGGTGCTGACGGCTGCTGTATAACGAACTTCGATGAAAGTTCCGACAGTTTCGTGGGGCCCGGTGACTTCTCCGGGCTCGCAGGTTGCTACGGTGATTACTGCGACGCTTGTTCCCTGTGCTGGGGGGCACAGGGGCGCTACGGCGGTATTGCGGCGCAGGAATCCACACCGGCGGCGTCGCTGGCCTTGGTAGCGACTTCGACGCTTCACAGTTCGGAGGTTGCGGCGGAGCTTCCGCGTTCGGAGAACTCGTTCCGGATTGGAAGTTCCTTCTATATTGAACTCTGGGCGCGGGCGGGTCAAGGCGAACGTGGTCTGGCCGCCGTGCATGCGAACGTGCGGCTGGATGTCTCGCGCTTGGCTGTGGAGCAGGTTCTACCGAGCGGCAAGTTCGGGTTGTTTTCTCGGAGCGCGTTTGATCCATCTGATGGACAAGTGGGATTGCTTGGTGGCTGTGCGTCGCTAAGTGAAAGTTCCCTGGACACGGAAACCTGGGTGCGCGTGGGGAGTATCAAGGTCCGCGCCACGGAAGTTGGCTCGACGAGCATAAAGACCGTTTCGGCGGGGAAGAAATACGGGGTCGCCATGGTGGAGGGGCTAGGCCTGTTGGATGCGGCGAAGATCTCGTTTGGGGAGGTCTCGCTGAGCGTGTACCGCCGCACGCCGGTTGTGGATCAGACGGAGGAGGCGGAAGTCAAGGGCAGGCGAGGAGCACCGGGCCGGCCGTAGCCTGGCCACGGTAGTCTGAGCCGCGAGTATGGGAGTTGAGAGCGAGAAAACTCAATCGTTATCGAGCGATTGGGCAGTGATAATGCGTCGGACGTACGCCATGCTCGATTCGGTTGAATGGAGCGGTGGCGATGAGTCGTAGGAGGACCCGGGAATGGTAAGAAGCTTACATCGGTTGACTGTGAATCAGAGTTCATTTGATGACGCCCTTCTGGCGAGGAGGAAAGGCATGAAGCGCTGTGTTTGGCACCTGGCAATAGTATGTTTGGCATTGTGCCTGTGTTTTGGAAGTGGGACTGCGGTGATGGGCGCCGATACGGAGCTGCTATCGGCTACCTACCCGACATCGGAGCCGGGCCTTTGGACTACTACTCCTGCGGTCGTGGGTTTGCCGACGGGGGCGTTTAACACCGATCATGTGGACGTCGGTGACCCGACGAGCGAAGCGACGCATGCGATGGATGTATGCGACGACGATGGGAACGCGGCCGGTAACGCATGTTACAACGGCGATTGTTCTGCGCACGAGTGGGGCGGAGTCTGTACCTGGCTATCTGGGCGAACCATCCGTGCCATGTGGGAGCATGACGGGGTTGCCCCAGACGAGTCCGATCCCGGCGCTACAATGACATTGGATTTCGGCACGCTGGCGGTCAACAAGTACGTGGCGGTGCTCTGGAACCGTGGATCCGGCAATGACAGTTTCGACATCGAGATCGAGGGCGACGCTGGCGGTCCGTACCATGTAGCGTGGCTTTCGGGTTCGGGCAACAACGCCGCGATTACCGGCGTTTTTGATGTTGGGGTCCAAACCGGGGTGCAGATCGTGACGTTTACGGCGACTGAACCGGCTTGGAGCATGCAGAGTACTTATGCCCAGGCAATGGTCAGCGAGGTTGCGGTGTGGTCGGCGCCGGAGCCCGGCACGATTATCGTTGAGAAGCAGACCGATCCGGATGGCGCTGCTCAGAGCTTCGATTTCACCGGGGACGTGGCCGGGACGATTGGGGATGGGCAGCAGCTTAGTGTTACGCTTCCGCCGGGGACCTACACATCACAGGAGACCTTGCTTGCCGGTTGGGAATTGACGTCTATCGTCTGTGACGACGGCAATAGCAGCGGCGACGTGGGGACGGGTACGGCCACCTTCCAGCTCGAAGAGGGCGAGACGGTTACCTGCGTCTTCACTAATACTCAGGTAGCGTTGTCGGCACCGGTCATCCTTAACGAATACAACGCCGTCGGTTCCAGCAAGTGGCTGGATTGTGATGGGCTCGAGTGCAGCGATGCCGAGGACGTCTACTTCGGCCGCGTCGAGGGCAACGGGGGTAACTGGATCGAGTTGGTCGTGACCCAGGACAACCTCGACATGCGCGGTTGGTCCATCGAGTGGGTGGAAGATACCGACTCCGGCACGATCACGTTTACCGATGATGATCGCTGGGAGAGCATGCAGGCCGGTACGATCATCACGTTAACGGAGCTATGCACCTCCGAAGGTGGGTTGGACACGCAAGCATTCTTCCACCCCGTCACTGACTGGTGGATCAACATCAATACTCTGTGCGAAGGCGTAGCTCAGGAGACGTACGTCACTACGACGCATAGCAGTGCTCCGAATGGTAGTTTCTCGGTAGGGAATGACGACTTCCAGTTGACTATTCTGGACGAGACGTCCGCCGTGGTCTTTGGCCCGGTGGGCGAGGGGGTCTGCGATTTCGACGGCGTGGGAAGCCGCGAGGTCGGCAAGTTGGAAGAAGATCCCTCGCCGTCCGTTACCGCTTGTTCGGATTACAATGACGGCACGTCGAGTAGCTTTGGCCATCCCAACCTGTGGGGCGACGGGGGCAACAGGCAGCGGTTTAACGATCTGCGCGGAGAGATTGTTAACATCGAGCTGGTAACGCTGAGCACGCCCAGCACAAGCGACGCAGCCGGGTTCAGTGTCTGCATGGCGGGCTTGGAGATGGGGCAGCCCTGCGCTGACGATTCTGATTGTACGTTTGGCGGTGATGGATCTTGCCGCGGATTGCCCGAATTGCCGATATCAGAAACGCAGTTCGGCGTGGGCAGTGAGTTCTATCTTGAGGTGTGGGCGCAGACGACTGAGCCTGGCGGATTGAGCAGTGTCTTTGCGGATATCGACTATGACCCGTGTGTGGTGACGGCGAATGAGATTGTCCATACTATGGCGTTTACGGCCAGCGGCTACGAACCCGAAGGGACGATCGACAGCGCGAACGGTGTTATAGACAATGTCGGCGGGCCCCATTTCGATGGAAGTTGTTCGACGGGTTTTGGCGTAGGACCGAATTGGGTTCGGGCGGCGTATATCGAGTTCACCGCGGATGCGCACGGCACTCCGTTGTTCACAAGTCGCAACACGGATTCGGGGTTCGATAACGCCATTTGCGGTGTTCTCGGCCTTGTAGATCAAGACCGGGTTAGCTACGGAGAGCTGGCCGTGCAGGCGGGCGCGGAATCTGGGGACCTGGTTCTTGCGGTGCCGGCGGCGCCGCAGATTGTCGGGGTTGGCCAGCAGGTCACCGTAGACCTGAACGCGGCTAATCTGTCGACGGCAGTTTCCGGTGTCCAGGCGTTGATGCACTACAACACCCAGAACCTGAGTCTGGCCGGGGCAGCTTTGGTGTTGCCGTGGGATAATGAAATCAGCGTTCTGTACGGTGTGTGCGTGGGTGGCGATAACGAGGGAGCCCAATGCGGATTCAGCGGCGGCTTCGATTGCAGCGTTGGCGGCGGTTTGTGCGCCGAAACCGGAGATGTCCTGTTCAGCGCCGGCATTGCCGGAAGTTCGACCGACGTCGACGGGACGGTCGCGACCTTCACCTTCAATGCAGTGGAAGACAGCTCGCCGGTCGTGAGCTTCCTCGAGGATATGCCCGCGGCATATCCCAGCATTTGCACGAAGTTGACTGATGCAAGCACCGCGGAGTTCATCAGTCCGAGCCGGACCGACACAATCGACGGCGACATCCAGATCCTGGACGGGGAGTGTTACATCGACGGCCAGTGGTATGACGACGGCGATCCGAACCCGCTTAACGAGTGCGAATTGTGCGATACGGCGACCGGTCTTTCTGCGTGGACTCCGGCCGCCTCGGGTTCGTCATGCGGTGCGACGCCGGGCGACTGCGAGAATCAGGATACTTGCGACGGTGCCGGCAGCTGTGTTGATAACGGGTTCGTGGCTTCGGGTACGGAATGTCGAGCTGCGGCGGATGAATGCGACGTAGCGGAGTATTGCACGGGTTCCGATGCGGATTGCCCGGCCGATGCTTTCGAGACTGCGGGTACGTCCTGCGGTGCGGTGCCGGATGATTGCGAGAATCAGGATACTTGCGATGGTGCCGGCCTCTGTGTCGACCAGGGGTTCAAGGCCGCCGGGACGGAGTGTCGCAGCGCCGCCGGCGTTTGCGACGTAGCGGAAGTCTGCGATGGCTCGTCGGCGGCTTGTCCGGTCGATGAGTTTGAGACCGCGGGGACGGAGTGCCGCCCGGCCGTGGATGACTGCGATGTAGCTGAGACCTGCACGGGCTCGGACGCTGATTGTCCGACCGACGGGTTCGAACCGGATGGCACCTCGTGTGATTTGGATGGTCTATTCTGTACGGGTGACACGTGCCAGACTGGAGTCTGCACGGCCGGTGGCGATCCATGTTCCGGTGGTGAATTGTGTAACGAGGCGGAGGATGTGTGTTGCCCGGGGAACGAGTACGGGCTGCCGGACGCCGAGATGATGGACAGTGGGTTCGGTGATCTCGGCTGGGTTGCGGCCTCCTCGCTGGACTCGAAGACGTTGATCGACCCGGGCGTCGAGTTTGCGATCACGCTGGGTAGCACGTCGGGAGACAAGATCGGTATCGGCGATGATTACCCGGTCGGGGCGCTGGCGGGATTCGACTTGGATGATGATCCGAGTGACCCGGATGCGTTGGGCGAGCAGACCAGTCTGGCGGCGTATGAGGCCTATCAGATGGTCGTTACCTACGTGTCGGGGCCGGCGGACAGCGATATCGACTTCAAGCTGCATCTAAACACCGGGCTAACCGGTGGAAGTGGGTACCCGTCCGGTGACTGGACGAACGACACTTACTGGGGCGGTACGTGGATTGGCCTTAGTGTTGGTCAATCCGCTATTGCGATTCACGACTTCGAGAGTGCTGAGGCATGGAACATCGGTGACAACGAGGTTCCCCACACCGGTGGCGGGCTTGGTTGGACCGATGGCGGATTGTACGCGATCAATAGCCGCGATCGGAACGAGATCACAAACATCGGCTTCGAGGTCAACGACTTCGATGACGATGCCCGAAGCGGTCAGATTGTCATCCGTCTTGAGATGCGGCTGAGCGGCTGTTTGATTGACGATGTGTGCTACGACGAAGGCGAGTTGAACCCGTTGAATGACTGCGAGTTCTGCGATCCCCAGACCAGTACGACTTCCTGGACTCCGGTGGTGGCCGGCACGCTGTGCGGGGCCACACCCGATGTTTGCGAGAATCAGGATACCTGTGACGGGGCCGGAACCTGTACCGACAACGGCTACAAGACCACCCTATGCCGCGATGCTGTGGGTGATTGCGACGTGGCGGAGTACTGCGATGGTTCTTCGCCGGCCTGTCCTGCCGACGTTGTGGCTGGGGTCGGTATCGAATGCCGCGCACAGATCGGTGATTGCGATGTGGCGGAAGTCTGCGACGGCGTGTCCACCGAATGCCCGGTTGACGAAGTAGCGGGGAGCGGTACCGAATGCCGCGCGGCAACGGGGCTTTGCGACGCGGTGGAAACGTGCGACGGTGTATCGGTCGATTGTCCCGCTGACGAAGTGGCGGCGAACGGTACGGAATGCCGGGCTGCAACGGATCTTTGCGATGTGGCGGAAGTCTGCGACGGCGTATCGGGTGTTTGCCCGGACGACGAAGTGGCGGCAAACGGCACGGAATGTCGGGCCGTGGTGGGTGACTGTGACGTTGCCGAGGTTTGCGACGGCGCATCGGTCGATTGCCCGACTGACGAGTTTGCGGCGAGCGGCACGGAATGTCGTGAGGCAACGGGCCTTTGCGATGTGGCGGAAGTTTGCGACGGTTCATCGGCCCTCTGTCCGGCCGATGAGGTGGCGATGGGCGGTACGGAATGTCGAGCGGCGTTAGGCGACTGCGATGTTGCCGAGGTCTGTGACGGGATATCCGGAGACTGTCCGGAGGACGGCTACGAAGCGGCGGGCACCGAATGCCGCGCGGCAACGGATCTTTGCGATGCGGCGGAAGTCTGCGATGGCATGTCGGCTGATTGCCCGACTGACGAGTTTGCGGCGAGCGGTACGGAATGTCGGGCCGCAACGGGTCTTTGCGATGTTGCGGAAGTTTGCGACGGTTCCTCGACCGCGTGTCCGGCTGATGTCGTGGCTGCTGCTGATACCGAATGCCGCGCACCGGCTGGTGATTGCGACGTAGCGGAAGTCTGCGATGGATTGTCGGCCTTCTGTCCGGCCGATGAAGTGGCGTCGAGCGGCACGGAGTGCCGGGCCGCAACGGGTGATTGCGACGTGGCGGAAGCCTGCGATGGTATATCGGCCGATTGCCCGGCTGATGTATTTGTGGCAAGCGGTACGGAATGTCGGGCCGCAACGGGTGTTTGTGATGTAGCGGAAGTCTGCGACGGCATGTCGGCCGATTGCCCGACTGACGAGGTTGCGACGAGCGGTACGGAATGTCGGGCCGCGGCAGGTGATTGCGATGTTGCCGAGGTCTGTGATGGGATGTCCGGGGCTTGCCCGGCGGATGGCTACGAAGTGGCGGGTACGGAATGCCGTGCGGCAACGGATCTTTGCGATGTGGCGGAAGTCTGCGATGGTGCATCGGCTGGTTGTCCGGCTGACGCTGTAGCGGCTGCCGGTACGGTATGCCGGAGCGCCGCAGGTGACTGTGATGTGGCAGAAGCCTGCGACGGTCTGTCGGTTACTTGTCCGGTGGACGAGTATGAAGATGCCAGTACCGTTTGTCGCCCGTCGGCAGGGGTCTGTGATCCAGCGGAGTATTGTCCTGGTGACGGGCCGGACTGTCCGGATGATGTGGACGACATCTCGCAAATCGACGTGACTATCGAGATTGACGCGCTCACGAACGAGGTGAGTCGGGATGTCACGTTTGTGCTCACGGATTGTGAGGGCGCGACTGAGACGCGGGTTGAAGAAGTCCTGTTTGCCGGCGGCGGGCCGGGAACGGTCTCGTTGTACAACGTCGATACGGAAACCGATTGGATTCAGGTCAAGGAAGGGCACACCTTAAGTGCGCTGTTGCCCGTGTCGTTTGAGGCCCCGGATTACTGTTACGCTAATGTAGAGTTCACCGGGGACGAGAAGCTGCTATCGGGTGACTTCTCGAACGCCTGGGTGGCGCAGGACAATCTCGTCGATATTCAGGATTTCGCGATCCTGTCGATCGAATGGAATAGCCTGGTGGATCCGGACTTAGGGACGCTCGCTGATGCCAACGGTGACGGGATTCAGGACGGATTCGACTTCGCTCCGATTCAAGCGAACTTCGCCCTGACCGGCGATGCCGAAAGTGAATGCGTCCTGGCAGTACGCAAGGACGTCAGTGGTGGCCGATCGCACTTCATCACCTCGACCGGTAGTCAGGTCCGAGGCGGATCCGTTGCGGCATCCGGTGGCGTGGCGTCGTCTTCGCGGACGTCGGCGGATGTGAATGGAAAGGGGTCCGGAAACGAGGCCAACTACGTACAGGGTTCCGGCACGGTCCGCGTCGATCCTGGATCAGGGCGCGTCAACCGCCGGGCGGTACGCACGCGGGTCTCGGTAGCCGAACTCGCCGTTCCGAACGCGGAGCTGGCCGACATCAACGGTGACGGGGTGGTTAACGCGTCGGATATTCGAGCTTTTGCTGACGTACATGGTTTGGTCTTGACTCCACAGTTCAGCGCGAGACTTAGCCAGTTCGAAACGAACGAGCTGAATGGAGAATCTGATTCGCAGCACGAATAGGGGGCAAGGAGGTTGCCGTGGGCGCGGGCTGACCGCGCCTACGGCTTTCCTACGGAGCTTCCGTTCTAATCCTCGGTGTGCGGCCGGCGAGCTGGGTGGCTCGTCGGCCGCCGTGCCGGGAAAGAGGGGAACTCGTTTCCTTTACGGCGGACTGTCAGGCGGGGGATTGCGACGTAGCTTACCCACTTGTCGTCCTGTTTCTGTTAACGACTGGGGGGCTTCGGCGCGATCCTCATGCGACCGGAGTATGTGCTTCTGCGAGAGGGTGAATAGGGCAGAATGGTCCTGGAAGCCTTGGAGGGCGTCTCGATGTTGCATAACGTACGGCGAATTGTGGCTATCGGTGTAGTCTGCTTTGTGGTGCTGAGCGTTCCGGCCTACAGCGATATTCCGTCCGGCGGTCCGCTTCGGCTGACGGCGCCGGCCAAGATGGTCAAGGACAAGACACTCACGCTGAAGGCTGAGTTTCTTGATCAGTACGGATGCAAGGCTGCCATTGACTGGCGCAAGTGGAGCGTGGTAGGTGTGGTATCTGCACGCCGTGTTTCAGATGGCAGGGACGTACCCCTGTCTATTACGATATTCGAGACATACTACAAGGGCGCTGGTGGAGGGACCCCGCCGGAGGACTCGATCCGCTTCTACAACGGTGTGGGTAGCGTGTCGATTACCCTTGACAATCCCGATGCTGTTGCGGGCGAAGATATCGAAGTTGTCGTGACCGCCGACGGGAAGACGGCATCGAAGGTCGTGGCCGTCCTGGATAATGTCCCTGGCACGTTCCGCGAGCTTTCGGGGACGCTGTCCGGGGATGATCTTACGTGGGGACCTGGGGACGGCGTGATTCACCTGACGGGTCATGTGACGGTGCCCTCGGGCAGCACCCTGACTATCAATGCCGGTACTCTGGTGATGGCGGATAAGGGTACGGCCCAGCAAGGGGTCAGGATTGACGTCAATGGAAGTCTCAACGCGGAAGGCACCGCTGACGCCCCGGTCTTCTTCTTCGCTACCGAAGGGCCGCCGGCGATGGAGCTGATCTCGGAAAACGAGAACTCGTGGGGGGGGATCTACCATGACGGGCCGGGAACTTCGACGTATTCGTATGCTATTATTACCGGGGGGGGCAACGGCTACGGGGGGCAGTGGCATCTGTATCCGCCGATGCTGCGATTCTACAATGACCACTCGCTGCTTATGTCGCACTGCATCCTTGCAGATGCTCCTGCCAAGCTAATCCTGGGAGATTACGGTAGCGGTTCGTTCACGATCTCGCACAGCTTGCTCACGCGCGGTGGCTTCGCGGCCACGTTCGGAGCCTTCGATGAAGCCCGAGCGCACATGCCCGTGCTCTTTGAAGACACGTGGATCACTCGTGTCGGGCGAGGCGATGAGAGCCAGGACCTCGATGGAGACGCCCTGCATTGGAATAGCGATAGTGCTGACGGGTTGACCTTTCGGCGTTGCATTATCACCGATGTTGGTGATGACTGTATCGATGGTTCGGATTCCTTCTATATCAAGTCATATGTATATGACAGTATCGTCTATGATCTCGACGATAAGTTTACAACCTACTGGCCGGGCGATATCTACGCTAACAACCTGCTGTTGTTCGCCTGTAACAAAGGGTTCGAATCAGTCAACGGATATCCAACGCAATCGACGCTGGCCGACATACGTCCGTTCCCGGAGGACTACGGCGGGGACTGGTGGGTGGAGCGGTGCATTGCCTCGCCGGGCGGGACGCAGACCGGGTATACCTGCAGCAGGTTCAGCGCGGATTACACCGTTCTGGCAAACGCGGATCATCAGAGCTGCGGTACGGGGAACGTTGTCGGCGATCCGTTGTTCGTCGATCCGATGACCGGGAGTTTCCCCCCGGCGACCGGCGATTACCGGTCGAGCTATGATTACAACCTGCAGGTGGGTTCGCCAGCATTGACTGCCGGACCGTTCGGAGAACGAGTCGGCTGGCTGGGCTTTCCGGCGGCCGAACCGTGTACAAGTGCCGCGGATTGCGGGAGCGGCGGGACGTATGATGATGACAACCCGTGTACGGCCGACACCTGCGAGGTTGGGGTCTGCGTACACAGCCTGATTGACCAGTGTATTGCGTGCTGTGACGCGGGGGACTGCGATTATGGTGATCCGTGCGTCATCGGCACTTGCGAGGCCGATGGCATCTGTTCGTTTGTTAACAACGAGGGCGGCGAATGCGATGACGGGCTGTTCTGCACGGAGACGGACACCTGTCAGGGCGGCGTGTGCATCGGAAGCGGGAACCCATGTGCGCCACTGACCTGCGACGAGGTTGCGGACCAATGCACCGGTTGCGAGAACGACCAGCAGTGCGCTGACGGAGTCTTCTGCAACGGGGTGGAGACCTGCGATGCGGGAAGCTGTGTTCCCGGGAGCGATCCATGTGATGACGGCGTGGGTTGTACGCAGGATTCCTGCGATGAGGAAAGTGATGCATGCACCAATATCGCCGACGATTTAGCATGTGACGATTCGAATGTATGCACGGCGGACACGTGCGATTCGAGTTTGGATTGCCAGTACGTAGACCTCACCGGAGCGTGCGACGATGGCCTGTTCTGTACGCTGGTCGATGCGTGCGTGGATGGGACCTGTGTTGGGACCGGCGACGCGTGCGACGATGGCTTGGAATGTACCGAGGATTCTTGTGACGAGAGTGCGGATGAATGCACCTATGTTCTGCAAGATGGCTGGTGTCTGATTGATGGCGTCTGCTTCGCGGACGGTGCAGTGAATCCAGCGAATGGGTGTGAGTACTGCAGTGCGGTGGCCGGTGAAGGGACCGCCGCCGGAGTGACACTTCAAGCGGTTGCGGATCCCGTCGGCTCACCGCGCGGGCTGGATGTGGCGAATCAGATGTACGTGGACGGCTACGAAGACACCTACGACTACTCCAGCGCCAGTGTATCAGTCGACTTCTTTACCGGAGCGCAGACGCTGCATGGAACTCTGGTAGCTAGTGGGCTGAAGCCGAACTTCGCGTACCAGTTCAAGCTGTACGGCATTCCGGAGACGAATTCAAACGAGCAGATCGGGCTGACCGGCAGGTGGAATGAAGAGGAGTGGGATGGCTCCGTTTGGGTAGATAATGGTAATCTGAACAGCAAGGGGGACGGATCGTCGCCCAATCCCAATGATGTCGTCTACTTCGCGCGCCGGGATGTGCTCGATGATATTGGGGGTAGCCCGACCGGTAGGAAGTATCGCTATACGGGCTATTTGGTATTCGATTACTTCATCACGAACGAAGCCGGGAATGCCACGTTGGTATTTGCCCAGGATAGCAGCTATCACGTGTTGTTCAAGACGTCCCAGAGGACCCGCACCGCCGATGATGGGCCGATCAAATCCTATACGTTCGTGGGTGGTAATCCGGATCCGGTGTCTGCCTATGATACGGTCTATAGCGAGACGACGGAGGAGGTTTTCGGCGAATGGGAACGTCTTCCGGCTGGGGGCATGCAGCTTCCATCGGCGCATTATGAGGGGAAGTTCTGGTTGACGGAGGAGTCCTTTCACGGAAGTGGGGTGGCGGGATCTTGGGGTGCGGCTATGGAAGGGGCGGTGAGCTTCGATTTAGGATCAACCAGCGCGACTTCATGGTCGCCCCGACCGTCGGGCACACCGTGTCCGGATGGGCAGTTCTGCAACGGAGAAGAAGCATGCGAGGATGGTACGTGCATTGCGGGTGTGGATCCGTGCCCGGGTTTGGTGTGCGACGAGTTGAATGACGTTTGCGTAAGCGGGGAGTGCGTGGAGGACGCGGACTGTGCCGACGGCGTATTCTGTAACGGCGAGGAGCTGTGCGTTGATCAGAGTTGCGTATCCGGTGCAACGCCTTGTTCTGGCGTCTGTGAGGCTTGTGACGAGTCCACGGATTCGTGCATGTGGTGCATATTCGATCTTGACGGCGACGAGTTCATTGGTCCTGGGGATTTTTCGTTCTTCGCGGGTTGCTACGGGGGCAGCTATGCGTGCGATCCTCCGAACTATCGATCGGGAGCGGATCCGTGCTGCATAACGAATTTCGACGAAAGCGCCGACAGTTTCGTTGGTCCGGGTGACTTCTCGGGCCTGGCGGGTTGCTACGGTGGTGGGTGCGGCGAATGTGCGAATTGTTGGGGGCAGGGCCGGTGACGGGCGGCGGCGAGAAAGACGGGTCCTGCAAAGGCGGAGTATCGCTGGTTCGTAGCGCCCAAAGCGGCGCTGGTGCGGCGACGGGGTTGTTAGGAGGGCGTAGGATGACGCGTGGGCGGCGAAGCGTGTTTGCGCTCGTTTTGAGTTGGGCGTGCGTGTTCGGTATGGGCAAAGCTGCTGATGGGGCGGATCCGATGATCACGGAGTTTATGGCGTCGAACAGCAGCACGATTGCAGATGAAGATGGCAATTCGAGCGACTGGCTGGAGGTTTATAATCCGAACGCGACAAGTCTGGATATTGGGGGATGGTATCTTACGGATGACGCAACAGACCTGACGAAGTGGGCGTTTCCAAGCACGACGATAGGACCGGACGAGTATCTGATTGTGTTTGCGTCAGGCAAAGCACGTGCTACGAGTGGGGCCCAACTACATACGAACTACAAACTGTCCGCGGATGGGGAGTACCTGGCGCTGGTACACCCCGACGGTGTGACCGTGGCACAGGAATACGCGCCTGAGTATCCACCGCAGCGTTGCGATGTTTCGTACGGAGAACTTGCCGGGGGTTACGGGTATTTTGGAACTGCGACGCCCGGGGCAGCGAATGACGCAACGCAGTATCCAGGCTTCGTTGAGGATGTCGTTCTGAGCGTTGAGCGGGGGTTTTACGATACCGCGTTTTCCCTGGCAATGGCGACAGCAAGTGCCGGCGCACAAATACGGTATACGACCAATGGCGCCACGCCTACGCCGACGACGGGTTTGGTGTACGACGGCCCGATTGTGGTTGATGAGACGGCGATCGTTCGGTCCAGAGGGTTCAGGCCCGATCTACTGAGCTCGCGGACGACAACCAGCACGTATGTTTTCGTCGCCGACGTAGCCTTGCAATCGCAGGACGGTGCAAAGCCAGGCTCGGATTGGCCAGACCCCTATGGGCCGCACACGGGGTTTCACGATCCGCAGGATATCGATTACGGGATGGATCCGGACGTAACGACCGATCCGAGGTATGCCGATTTGATCGACGACGCGTTGCTGGCGATTCCAACAATGTCGGTCGTGACGGATCTTGAGCATTTATTCGATCCGTCCTCCGGTATCTACGTAAACGCAAAGGGGCGTGGTGAGGAATGGGAGCGCCCGGTCTCGCTCGAGTTGCTTCAACCGGACGGTACTGAAGGATTCCAGATCGATTGTGGTGTACGAATACGCGGTGGATGGAGCCGCTGGGGCAGTTGCCCGAAACATGCACTGCGGTTCTATTTCGATTCGGCTTATGGGCCAAGTCGGCTGGAGTATCCGCTTTTTGGCGATGAAGGTGCGGCAGCGTTTGCGAAAGTCGATCTGCGTACCGCGCAGAATTACTCGTGGAGTTTCAAGGGGGATTCTCGGAACACGCTCGTTCGCGACGTTTTCTGCCGAACTCTGCAGCGGGAGATGGGCCAGCCGTATACCCGAAGTCGGTGCTGTCATCTCTATATCAACGGCCAATATTGGGGGCTTTACCAGACGCAGGAACGGGCCGAGGCGCACTTCGGGGCAACATACTTTGGTGGCGAGCGAGACGACTATGATACCATAAAGGTCGGAGACACGCTCGATATGAGGGGTGAAGTGGAGGTGGCGGACGGTGACTGGGAAGCATGGGATGCTCTGGTTGCCGCCGCCGCGGCCGGTTTCGCCAGTGACGCAGCCTACTATTGCGTACAGGGCCTGCATGCGGACGGGACACCCGATCCGGCGTGTGAACGGCTGGTGGATATCGACAATCTTATCGATTACATGATTAGTATCTACTACATGGGAACCGACGATTCGCCGATCACGAGCCATCTGAGCAACACGTGTAACAACTTCTACGGGCTGTACAATCGGAATAACCCGGCGGGATTCACATGGCTGACGCATGACAATGAACATGTCATGGACATCACCGGACTGAGTTACGACCGTACGTCGGACCTGGCGGTGTATGACGGGGATTGGTCGCAGTATTTCAATCCGCAGACTCTGCATCAGGAGCTGGACGCACACCCGGAGTATGTGATGCGGTTCGCCGATCACGTGCATCGGCACTTCTTCAATGGGGGAGCATTGGTGCCCGAGCGCCTGGATGTGTTGGCGCGGGGGTTTATAGAGGTCATTGACACGGCGATTATTGCGGAATCGGCGCGGTGGGGTGATGCGAAAATTTCTTCCGGGGCTCCATTGACGAGAGATGATGATTGGGCGCCGCGTATCGACAACATTTTGGACAGTTTTATCCCACAGCGTACGGCGATTGTGCTGGAGCAATTCAGGAATCGCGGATGGTACCCGGATGTCGACGCGCCGACGTTCTTGATAAACGGTTCGTATCAGCACGGAGGTTCGGCGAGTGCGGGTGACGTGCTTACGATGGTGAATCCGGGTGGTAGCGGGGCGATTTACTACACTTTGGATGGCACTGATCCACGTTTGGTGGGCGGAGGAGTGAGCGCGACGGCGGTGCTGTACGATGGTGCGGGGGTGCCTCTTTCATCAAGCGTGGTGGTTAAGTCTCGGGTGCTGGACGGAGTGGAGTGGAGTGCGCTGAACGAGGCGAGCGTCGCGGTAAGTAGCTTACCGTTGGTTATTAACGAGATTATGTATAACCCCGCGGTCGCCGATGGCGCTGAGTTCGTGGAGGTTTACAACCCGTCTTCATCGCTTGGGGTTGATGTATCAGGGTGGCGGTTGGATGGGGTAGGTCTGACGTTTGCAGAAGGGACGGTTGTAGCGGCGGAGAGCTACTTGTTGGTGGTGCGTGATTGGGCTGTATTCGAGAGCGTTTATGGTTCCGGGGTTAATGTTACGGCGGAGTATTCGGGTCGGCTGGACAACGGAGGCGAGAACCTGGTTCTGCGCGACTGTGACGGGGTGGCGATCGATTCTGTTCGTTACGACGACGACGCTCCCTGGCCGACGAATGCTGACGGAGTCGGGTATTCGTTGGAGCTGATCGACGTCGAGTCGGATAACGACCGGGTGGCGAACTGGTCGGCGAGCTTGGTGGAGCATGGTACTCCGGGTACGGCTAACGGGGTGGCGGGGGTTTCTGCCGCGGTACCTCCGCTGTGGGTAAACGAAGTTGTTTCGGTGAACACGTCGGTGAACGTGGACGAAATGGGTGAGTACGATCCATGGATCGAGATTTACAATTCGTCTGATAGCGCCGTTGATGTTGGGGGCATGTACTTAACGGACGACTACGGTGATCCGACGAAGTGGTCGCTGCCGGCGGAGACGGTTATTCCGGGGACGAGTTGGCTGGTGGTTTGGGCTGATGGTGAGCCGGTTGAAGGTCTGTTGCACACGAGTTTTGCGTTGAGTTCACAGGGCGGCTCGGTGGGTCTGTACACGGCCGGTGGCGTTATTGTTGACTACCTGAACTATGGGGTACTTAGCGGAGACACCGCTTACGGCAAGTTTCCGGATGGGACGTCGTTGCGTCGAGTGCTATCGGTAGCGACGCCGGGTTATGGGAACATGAGCGCGGTATCGCGCGTGATTCTCAACGAGTACAACGCGGTGAGCAGTTCTAACTACCTTAAGGACGGAGGCAGCGACACATGGTTCGGCCGGGTAGAGGGTAACGGTGGTAACTGGTTCGAACTGGTAGTTACGGAAGACCACACGGACATGAGTGGATGGTCACTGGAGTGGTCGGAGGAGAACGACTCGGGTTCGCTGACGCTGACGTCGGCTTTAGAGTGGAGTGATCTTCGTTCGGGGACAATCGTAACGTTCTCGGAATCGGACAGCAGCGCGGGTGGTTTGGACACGGACGCAAGTTACGATCCGGAATCTGGAGATTGGTGGATTCACATCAATACTTTGTCGGGCGGTGTCGCTCAAGAGAGTTATGTAACGACCACGACGAACGTATCGGGTGATGGTCCGGGCAATTTTTCGGTTGGTAACGACGGTTGGCAGTTGCGGATATTGGATTCGTCGCAAGAGTTGGTGTACGGTCCGGCCGGGGAAGGGATTTCGCCTTTGAGTGGTATCGGCAGCGACGAGGTATTCAAGTTGGAGGAGGATCCGAGTCCTCTGATCCATCCTTATTCTGATTACAACGACGGCACGTCGAGTACTTTCGGCTCGCCGAACATCTACGCTTCGGGAACGGCGGTGCAGGATCTGACGGTTTTGCGGAACGTGTTCGTGGCTTGCGAGCACGACGAGGATTGTGAGGACGGTTTGTTCTGCAACGGCGAGTCTTTCTGCGTGGATGATGTTTGTGTGGCGGGTGAGGCTCCTTGCGACGATGGTGTGCAGTGTACTGATGATTTGTGCGACGAGAGTACTGACAGTTGCACGTATACGCCGAATGACTCTCTTTGTAGCAACGGTTTGTTCTGTGATGGGGTTGAGGCTTGCGATGCGTTGTACGGATGTCAGGCGGGGACTGATCCTTGCCCTGGTTTACCGTGCGACGAGTTGAATGACGTTTGCGTAAGCGGGGAGTGCGTGGAGGACGCGGACTGTGCCGACGGCGTATTCTGTAACGGCGAGGAGCTGTGCGTTGATCAGAGTTGCGTATCCGGTGCAACGCCTTGTTCTGGCGTCTGTGAGGCTTGTGACGAGTCCACGGATTCGTGCATGTGGTGCATATTCGATCTTGACGGCGACGAGTTCATTGGCCCTGGGGATTTTTCGTTTTTCGCGGGTTGCTACGGGGGCAGCTATGCGTGCGATCCTCCGAACTATCGATCGGGAGCGGATCCGTGCTGCATAACGAATTTCGACGAAAGCGCGGACAGTTTCGTTGGTCCGGGTGACTTCTCGGGCCTGGCGGGTTGCTACGGTGGTGGGTGCGGCGAATGTGCGAATTGTTGGGGGCAGGGCCGGTGACGGGCGGCGGCGAGAAAGACGGGTCCTGCAAAGGCGGAGTATCGCTGGTTCGTAGCGCCCAAAGCGGCGCTGGTGCGGCGAGGGGGTTGTTAGGAGGGCGTAGGATGACGCGTGGGCGGCGAAGCGTGTTTGCGCTCGTTTTGAGTTGGGCGTGCGTGTTCGGTATGGGCAAAGCTGCTGATGGGGCGGATCCGATGATCACGGAGTTTATGGCGTCGAACAGCAGCACGTTGGCAGACGAGGATGGGGAGTACTCAGACTGGCTCGAGATATACAACCCCGGGCCGGCCGCTGTTGATCTGAGCGGCTGGTACCTTACTGACGATTCCGCAGATCTGGAAAAATGGTCGTTTCCCGCGGTTGCTATTGCTGCGGGAGACTATCTTGTAGTTTTTGCATCCGGAAAGGGGCGGGCGGTTACCGGGTCGGAACTGCATACAAACTTCAAGCTCGCTGCGGACGGAGAGTATCTGGGGCTGGTAGACGATGCCGCGGTTATTCGGGATGAGTATGCGCCGGCCTATCCGGAGCAGCGTGCGGACGTTGCCTACGGTGTCAGCGGGGCGGAGCGGGGTTATTTCACGACGCCGACCCCCGGTGCGGCGAACGTGAGTACGGTATACGAAGGATTCGTTCCGCGGCCGGTCGCGAGTGTAGAGCGGGGATTCTACGATACCGCCGTTGATGTGGTGCTCGGGTGCGCGATGTCCACGGCCACGATACGGTATACGCTGGATGGTAGCAGGCCTACTACGACTAGCACGGCGTATAGTGATCCGATTACGATAAGTGCGACGAGCTGCTTGCGAGCGGCGGCATTTCGCACGGGATGGCTTCCTTCCTCGATCGCGACGCATACGTACTTGATCGGTGCTAGTGCGGCCGTCAAATCTCTGCCGGCAATGTCCATTGTCGGGGATGAGGGCGAGGATTTGTATGAGCCGAACGGGATCATGGCTATCGTTGGGGGGCATTACGAAGACAGCGGGTATAGTTGGGTGGCGGATGGGCCGGAGGATTACAACAACCCAATCCAGGAGGGGATTGACTACGAGCGAAACGTGTCGTTTGAGATTATGAACGCGGACGGCAGCGGTGGTTGCCAGGCCGACTGTGGTATTCGCGTTCAGGGGAGTGAGTGGCATCGCCCGGCGTATCACCGTTGCGCGTGGGACGCGCATGGCTGGTGCCGGTTCAGCTACAAGCTGTATTTCCGGGGCAGATATGGTGCGGATGCGCTTGAATACCCGGTGTTTCCGCTTGCCTCCGAGGATGAGTTCAATCGCTTGGTGCTCCGGGCCGGATGGGACGACGGGTATAATCCGTTCATCAAGGACGAGCTGATCAGGCGTTTACACCATGATATGGGATATGTGAGCAGCTTGGGGTCAATAACCAATCTCTTCGTCAATGGAGAGTATGTCGGATATTATAATCCATGCGAGTTCTACGATGAGGGTTTCTTTCAGACCGTAGACGGAGAAGACGTTGAGTGGGATGTGATTCCGTACCACCTGGAACCGCGCGACGGCGATTTGGTTGCATGGGGCGAACTGTATGACCGGGCGACGAACTATGACCTGTCGGATTCGGAGAATTATGGGGAGGTTGCAGATCGTCTGGATATCGTGGCGTTCATCGACTATCTGATTCTGGAGTTGTATGTCGGGAATCGGGACTGGCCGAATAACAACTGGGTCGCCGCGCGGAAACGCGTAGATGGCGAGAAGTTCCGGTTCTACGTTTGGGACGTTGAAGCCAGCATGAGGGCGGACGATCAGAGCGAAACCGGATTCGCGGATTTTCCGCCGTGGTTTGATGCCGGGGAGCGTGGGCTGGACGATATGGAAACGCATTTGGCGCAAATATATCGCGGGCTGAAGGCGAACCCTGAATTCGAGCAGTTATGGGCGGACCGCGCGCACGCTCTGTTCTTCAACAATGGGCCGTTGGCGGAGGAAAACGTCGCAGCGCGGTTCTGGGAACTTGAGGAAAGGATCGACGCTGTGGTTCTCGGGTCGGGGGTCGATACCTATATCCCGAACACGTGGATTCCGCAGCGGTGGGGCATCGTTCGAGATGCGTTTGTGGCGCGAGGTTTGTGGCAGTTCGACGCGCCGACGTTCTTGATAAACGGTTCGTATCAGCACGGAGGTTCGGCGAGTGCGGGTGACGTGCTTACGATGGTGAATCCGGGTGGTAGCGGGGCGATTTACTACACTTTGGATGGCACTGATCCACGTTTGGTGGGCGGAGGAGTGAGCGCGACGGCGGTGCTGTACGATGGTGCGGGGGTGCCTCTTTCATCAAGCGTGGTGGTTAAGTCTCGGGTGCTGGACGGAGTGGAGTGGAGTGCGCTGAACGAGGCGAGCGTCGCGGTAAGTAGCTTACCGTTGGTTATTAACGAGATTATGTATAACCCCGCGGTCGCCGATGGCGCTGAGTTCGTGGAGGTTTACAACCCGTCTTCATCGCTTGGGGTTGATGTATCAGGGTGGCGGTTGGATGGGGTAGGTCTGACGTTTGCAGAAGGGACGGTTGTAGCGGCGGAGAGCTACTTGTTGGTGGTGCGTGATTGGGCTGTATTCGAGAGCGTTTATGGTTCCGGGGTTAATGTTACGGCGGAGTATTCGGGTCGGCTGGACAACGGAGGCGAGAACCTGGTTCTGCGCGACTGTGACGGGGTGGCGATCGATTCTGTTCGTTACGACGACGACGCTCCCTGGCCGACGAATGCTGACGGAGTCGGGTATTCGTTGGAGCTGATCGACGTCGAGTCGGATAACGACCGGGTGGCGAACTGGTCGGCGAGCTTGGTGGAGCATGGTACTCCGGGTACGGCTAACGGGGTGGCGGGGGTTTCTGCCGCGGTACCTCCGCTGTGGGTAAACGAAGTTGTTTCGGTGAACACGTCGGTGAACGTGGACGAAATGGGTGAGTACGATCCATGGATCGAGATTTACAATTCGTCTGATAGCGCCGTTGATGTTGGGGGCATGTACTTAACGGACGACTACGGTGATCCGACGAAGTGGTCGCTGCCGGCGGAGACGGTTATTCCGGGGACGAGTTGGCTGGTGGTTTGGGCTGATGGTGAGCCGGTTGAAGGTCTGTTGCACACGAGTTTTGCGTTGAGTTCACAGGGCGGCTCGGTGGGTCTGTACACGGCCGGTGGCGTTATTGTTGACTACCTGAACTATGGGGTACTTAGCGGAGACACCGCTTACGGCAAGTTTCCGGATGGGACGTCGTTGCGTCGAGTGCTATCGGTAGCGACGCCGGGTTATGGGAACATGAGCGCGGTATCGCGCGTGATTCTCAACGAGTACAACGCGGTGAGCAGTTCTAACTACCTTAAGGACGGAGGCAGCGACACATGGTTCGGCCGGGTAGAGGGTAACGGTGGTAACTGGTTCGAACTGGTAGTTACGGAAGACCACACGGACATGAGTGGATGGTCACTGGAGTGGTCGGAGGAGAACGACTCGGGTTCGCTGACGCTGACGTCGGCTTTAGAGTGGAGTGATCTTCGTTCGGGGACAATCGTAACGTTCTCGGAATCGGACAGCAGCGCGGGTGGTTTGGACACGGACGCAAGTTACGATCCGGAATCTGGAGATTGGTGGATTCACATCAATACTTTGTCGGGCGGTGTCGCTCAAGAGAGTTATGTAACGACCACGACGAACGTATCGGGTGATGGTCCGGGCAATTTTTCGGTTGGTAACGACGGTTGGCAGTTGCGGATATTGGATTCGTCGCAAGAGTTGGTGTACGGTCCGGCCGGGGAAGGGATTTCGCCTTTGAGTGGTATCGGCAGCGACGAGGTATTCAAGTTGGAGGAGGATCCGAGTCCTCTGATCCATCCTTATTCTGATTACAACGACGGCACGTCGAGTACTTTCGGCTCGCCGAACATCTACGCTTCGGGAACGGCGGTGCAGGATCTGACGGTTTTGCGGAACGTGTTCGTGGCTTGCGAGCACGACGAGGATTGTGAGGACGGTTTGTTCTGCAACGGCGAGTCTTTCTGCGTGGATGATGTTTGTGTGGCGGGTGAGGCTCCTTGCGACGATGGTGTGCAGTGTACTGATGATTTGTGCGACGAGAGTACTGACAGTTGCACGTATACGCCGAATGACTCTCTTTGTAGCAACGGTTTGTTCTGTGATGGGGTTGAGGCTTGCGATGCGTTGTACGGATGTCAGGCGGGGACTGATCCTTGCCCTGGTTTACCGTGCGACGAGTTGAATGACGTTTGCGTAAGCGGGGAGTGCGTGGAGGACGCGGACTGTGCCGACGGCGTATTCTGTAACGGCGAGGAGCTGTGCGTTGATCAGAGTTGCGTATCCGGTGCAACGCCTTGTTCTGGCGTCTGTGAGGCTTGTGACGAGTCCACGGATTCGTGCATGTGGTGCATATTCGATCTTGACGGCGACGACTTCATTGGTCCTGGGGATTTTTCGTTTTTCGCGGGTTGCTACGGGGGCAGCTATGCGTGCGATCCTCCGAACTATCGATCGGGAGCGGATCCGTGCTGCATAACGAATTTCGACGAAAGCGCGGACAGTTTCGTTGGTCCGGGTGACTTCTCGGGCCTGGCGGGTTGCTACGGTGGTGGGTGCGGCGAATGTGCGAATTGTTGGGGGCAGGGCCGGTGACGGGCGGCGGCGAGAAAGACGTGAGAACTGGAACGCGTTGATCGCCGGTCTTTTCGGGGATCCGCGGGGTGCTGGCGGGTGTGAGAGGATGCCTTGTGAACGGCGACAAAGACGGCCCGCGTGGGCGGATACGCTTTCTGGTTGGCAGGGCAGGCGAAGATGCTCAGACGCGGTGGAGGTGGCCGGGTTTGAGGTCCGCAACGTGAAGTCAGCGGAAGTTGCGGGACTGTAATACGAGGAGATGGAAGATGAGAAGACTTCTGATTGAAACACGGTTCATTGGTTGCTTGTTTCTGGCGCTCGGTGTCACGGGGACGGGTGTATTGGGCGATTACGGCGACCCGGACGGACTCATCAACGGCCCGTTTCCGCCGACGGAGCCGCATCCGCGTTTCTCGGTTTCACCGGATGTGACTGTACTCCCCGCGGGTGCGGTATTAGTCGACTACGTGGACATTGGAGACCCATCAAATGACCCATACGGGTTTGGGGACGAAAGCGCACACTTGCTTGAGCCGGCGTGCCCCCTCGATTGTTCCGGTACGGAATGCGGGACGGGAACGGGAGACAGTTGGGGCCCGGTGTGCAGTTGGTCTGATGCGTCCCTGCGGGCGATCTGGGAATGCGGAATGGCAGGAACGACGAGCGAATCCGCGACGATCAACATGGATTTTGGACCGACCGTCGTGAACAAATACATCGCCCTGCGGTGGCAAGGCGGTGCGGCCGACGACAGTTTCAGTATGGAGATAGCAGGAAACCCCGGCGTCCAGTATCAGGTGCAGCACCTCCAGGCGGGCTCTAACGCGTGCTTCAATATCGGCGTGTGGGATGTGGGAATTCTGACAGGGTTGCAGACTCTTACGCTTACGGCAACGGCTTCAGCGTGGGCGAGCCAGGAAGTCTATGGGCAGGTGATGATCAGCGAGATTGCCGTGTGGGAAGGTCCTTCCGCACCGTCACGGACTGTCGAAATAGACCTGGTGGCTTTGAGCACGCCGAGCAGCAGTGACAGCGTAGGATTCACCGTTTGCATGAGTGGGTTGGAGTTCGGGCAACCGTGCAACGATGATTCCGATTGCACGTTTGGCGGCGAGGGTGCTTGCAGGGGGCTTGCGGAGCTGCCTGTGTCGGAAACCCAGTTCGAGGTGGGGGAGACGCTCTATCTTGAAATGTGGGCCCAGACGACTAATGCAGATGGTCTGGCTGCGGTCTACGCTGATGTGCACTTTGATCCTTGTATTCTAACGGCAACACAGATTTTCCATAGCATGGCTTTCACCGTCGGGGGTTTCGAGCCGGTAGGCGCCATCGACAATGCTGCGGGGTTGATTGACGATGTGGGTGGTCCCCACCTGGATGGTCAATGCACAACGGAGTATGGATTCGAGCCGATGTGGGTGCGGGTGGCCTATGTGGAGTTTACGGTCGAGGGTGACGGCGCGATCGAGTTTTCCAGCAGTGATACCGGCAGCGGATTCGGCAGCGCAATCTGTGGAACGCTGGGCGTAGTGGATGCTGAGGAAGTGGAGTTCGGAGAAGTTGGCGCGCAAGCAGGTACAGAAGCAGCGGAGCTGGTGCTTGATATTCCGGGCGCTCCCGTCGTTGTACAGATGGGTGAACAAGTGGATGTCATGCTGAAAGTCGCCAATCTGACAACGGCGATTAATGGCGTCCAAGCGCTTATACACTATGATGACAGCGTATTGAGCTTGGTTGGGATTATACCGGCACACCTCGGGCTGGATAAACACATAGTGAGCAATGCGGCGATTGCATCCGTGGCCCCCAGCCGGCGGGGGGGTACGCAAAAGAGACGGCAATGGGGACGGTCAGCCGTGCCGGCGACGGACTCAACGGATGCGGTGTTAGCATCGGCCGCGGCGGGGTGGGTCGAGATTAGTGAGAGCGACGTCGGAGGGGACATTGCCTATGCGGCGCAGATCCAGGGAGGTTCGACGACGGCAGACGGCACCGTGGCGACGTTGACGTTTGAGGCTGTTGCCACGGGAACGCCGGTGATAAGTTTCCTGCCGAACCGCCCACCCGCCCATCCGACGCTTTGCACGAAAGTCACTGATGCAAGCAATGCGCAGGCGATCTTCCCGGTGAAAACGGATACTCACCGCGGGGATATCAGCATAGGGGAGGCACAGTGCTTTATTGACGGGGAGTGGTACGACGCCGGGGAACTGAATCCGGAGCAAGAATGTGAGTGGTGTGTGCCGTCGGTAGGCGGGACATCGTGGACGCCACGCGCGGCAGGCACGAACTGCGGCGACGCACCTGACCTGTGCGAGGAGCAGGATGCGTGCGACGGAGCGGGAGAGTGTGTGGCAGGCGGAAGCAGGGCGGAGGGCACGGAATGCCGGGCGTCGGTCGGCGAATGCGATGTGGCGGAAGTTTGTGATGGCATTAGTGCCGAATGTCCGGTCGACGGGTTTGCAGTCGCCGGGACGGACTGTGGAGCGGCGCCGGATGTATGTGAAGAACGAGACACATGCGACGGAGCGGGCGTATGTTCAGACAATGGCGTGAAAGCAGCAGGCACAGAATGCCGTCCAGCCATCGGTGAATGTGACGTGATGGAAGTCTGCGATGGGGTGAGCGCGGCATGTCCGGCTGATGGTTTTGCGGTAACGGGCAGCCATTGCGGTCCGGCTCCGGAGGTCTGCGAAGAGCAGGATACGTGTGACGGTGCTGGGAGCTGTGTGGATAACGGGATCAAAGTGGCCGGCACCGTCTGCCGCGAAGCGGTAGGGGATTGTGACGCTACGGAGTCCTGCGATGGAGTAAGCGGGAGCTGTCCGGCGGATGCGTTCCTTGACGCAGGTGTTTCTTGCGGATCGGTGTTGGGGCCGTGCGATGGCCAGGATACGTGTGACGGCACAGGTGGATGTGTCGATACGGGTTTCGTGGCTGCGGGAACGGAGTGTCGGGCCGCTTCCGGGGTGTGCGATGTGCCGGAAGTGTGTCCTGGAGATGGGCCGGAGTGTCCGGTGGACGCGTATGCCGGGGCGGGCGTTGAGTGTCGAGCGGCCGTAGGCGGTTGCGACGTGGCGGAGTACTGCCCGGGTGACTCGGCGGAGTGTCCGACGGATTCAGTAGCAAATGGCGGTAACGAGTGTCGGGCAGTGGCCGGTGCCTGCGATGTGGCAGAAGTCTGCGACGGTGTTGCCCATGCTTGTCCGGCCGACAGCTATGCGGATTGGAGCCGGGAGTGTCGAGCGGTTGCGGGTGGTTGCGATGTGGCGGAGTACTGCCCCGGTGATAGTCCGGATTGCCCTGCGGATGTTGTAGTTGCGGGTGGCACTGAATGCCGCGCAGTTGCGGGCGTCTGCGACGTTGCAGAGGAATGCGACGGTGTGAATGCGGTCTGTCCGGCTGACGCCTTTGCTGATTACACCACGGAATGTCGTGCGTCGAGCTGGGCTTGTGATCCGGCGGAGTTTTGCCCCGGGGACGGACCGGACTGTCCACCGGATGATCCCGATGCGACGTATATAGATGTGGAAATCGAGGTTGGAGCGTTGACTGGCGCGGCGGGTGTATACGGCGTGACGGCGGCCTGCCCGTTACGCGATTGTGTTACACGAGATGTGACGTTTATCATCGGGTCGTGCGGAGGACCAGAGGAGGTCCGTATTGTGCCCGTGACGTTCACCGCGGATTTACTGAACAACGTTGGTGTCGGGTATGCGACGCTGGCTGATGTCGATAACAACGCGGAGTGGATCCAGGCTACGGAGGGGCACGCGCTTAGCCGTATGCTGCCCCTGGTGTTTGACGGTGCTGGCGGTTGCTCATCTGCTGCCAGCTTTACCGGGGCGAGTCGCTTGATCCCCGGTGACTACTCGAATGCGACGGTGGCGCAAGACAACTTGGTTGATATCACTGATTTCTCCATTCTGGCGATTGAGTGGAATCAGACGGTTGCTGCGGACCTGGGAAGTTTGGCTGATGCGACGGGTGACGGTGTTCAGGATTCTTTCGATTTCGCGCCGTTACAGATGAGCTATGCCCAGACCGGTGATGACAGAGATGTCTTCTGCGAAAGGGGCGGCATTGCCGGCGGCGGCGATGAAGCCGGCGTCTCTGTCTTGGCTGGCGTTGACGTTTGGCGCCAAGGTGCCGGTGCGGTCGGCGGTGAGCTCGGCTCAGCCGGGCTTTGTCGCATGGCGGCCCGCACGCGGATCGCGGTGTCCGATCTTAGCAGCAGGAACGCGCAACTGGCTGACATCAACCATGACGGTGTGATTGACGCATCGGATATTCGAGCTTTCGCCGACGTGCATGGTTTGGTGTTGACGCCGCAGTTCAGCGCGAGACTTACCGCGTTGGAGCTGAGCGGAGTATCTGGAGAACTTGAACTGGAGCACGAATAGGAAACCAAGAGGTCGTCAGCGGAGCGGGTCAATTGCTCTTGTTGTTTCCGGGGCGGACGCCTCTGCTTCGATGATCTGAGGGCGGCTGAGAAGTCGGATTGCCTCCTGCGATGTGATTAGGCGGCGGTGTCCTGATGGGCCTGTGGTTGGGAGCGACGATCGGACGTGTGCGCGAACATGGTGCCGCCGTTGCAGCAGGCCGGCGAAACCACTGATTGGTTGTGACGCACGGGACGGTTTGACGGGATGGCAATTCGGAGTCGCAGGGCGTCAGAGAGAATAGCAAGGATGTGTCGTTATTGATACGTAGTGTGGGGCGAAACAAAGTCGGACGTTACGAAATTGTCTTCCAGGCTTGCAGGAGGCAAGGCAGATTGGGTAGAATGGGGCATTGCGCCATCGGGAACGCGTACGATGGAGTTAGTGGCACGGAGGTGGCCATCGCTTGATAGCGGTGGCGCAGTGGGGGCTTTTGCCAGTAGGAAGGGTGAGGGAATGAGCGGAAGGAAGTCGGTTGTTGCCACGGTGCTTGTGGTTTCGTGTGTGTTGGTGGCTCCGATGCAGGGTGCCGTTGATTTGGAGTTGCGGCCGGTGGCGCCGGCGTACGAGATTGGTGACACTGTACAAGTGGGGATCTACGCGTCGGCGGATGGCGAAAGCGGTGAGGTGGTCCGGGCCGTCAACGTGATCCTGGAATGGGATCCGGGGGTCATGGAACTCATCGGTGTTGACGATGCGGGCCCGTACGACTGGCTCATGTCTGGGTTTTTCAGCGATGCGGAGTTGGACGGCTTGAACGCCGATTGTGGGCCGGAGATCTTCTGCGAGCCTTACACTTATCTTCCGTACAACGATGGCGACGGGTACTATCAAGCGATCGGGAACTTCAGCAACACTGCTGTTGCGCCGCCCTCGGGATTGCTGGTTTCGATTCTGGAGTTTCGCGCTTTGTCGATGGCTCTCGGAAGCGAGCTACGAATCGTTAGCGACGTAGGTGGGGTCACGACGACGGCCGTGGTCGGCGAATCGGGTCAGGACGTGCTTGGGGCTCTGGGCACGTGTTCGGTCAACATCAATCCGGCTGTCGATTGGGGCATGCTCTCATTGTCGGCGCCTGTCAACACTTGCCTCTGGGCGCCGCCGGGTGGCTCTACGTATGTTGATCTTGTCGTGTCCGATCTGGCACAGTCGGTGAACGGCGTTCAGGCGTTGGTGCAGTATGACGAAACGCGATTGACTTTTGTCGGCGCGACGGGCGGGGATGGGTTGGGTTCTCCGTGGGATGCTGCGGCTGTTGCTGCTACCCAACTTGATGACGGCGTCGTGTCTGTCGGTGGCGTGTTGCTTGGCGGCAGCAGCGACGCCGACAGTGTTGTCGCGGAGCTCGAGTTCGTCACGGCGCCGGATATCACGTCGGGCCTGACCAGCGTCGAACTTCTTGTCCAGTTTCCACCTTTGGTTACGAAACTGACCAATGCGGCGACGGCGGAGGACGTTTATCCGGAGGTTTCGGGTCTGCAGATTGTAGAGCTGGCGGGCGACATAGATGCGGAGGGCGACGTTGATCTCGCCGATTATGCGGCCTTCGCGGTTTGCTATGGCTCCGATGTTGAGCTGGGAGACTGCTGCTGCTTTGACTTCGATTCCGATGGCGATGTTGACGGAGACGACTACTACTTCCTCCACTCTGCTTGGACCGGGCCGCTTTCCATTCCATAGGGCGGGTGAGTAAGCGCCCATCAGCAACATAGGCTGGGGCCGGTGGTTGCGGCTGGAGCGCGGGGGGCTTAGGCGCGCAGGTCCACGAGAGCGGGTCCAGAATGTCGCGGGCTCGCCGGATCTGTCGTGTGGATGTGGTTCGGAGCGACGTGCGCGTCGAGGCTCAGTCGCGGCGGGAGCATGCGTGACGCCGGGCGCGTAGGGGCATCATGCGCGACTGGCGTCGGTGGTGCGATGGGTTGTGCGGCGCGATCATGTCTCAAGCAGCGTTGCGATAGTAATGCCGCAGCAAGCCCCCGAGGAATTGCTGGCATCGGATGGTGGCGGCATTGGGGATCGGATCAATCGGTGGAGGGTCCGGTGATCCGGTTGCCGCAGCGGGGATCGTCAGGTTACCGAGCCCCTGGTGTGGGCGGTATTGGTTGTGGAAACGAACATGCGACTGACATATGTAGTTCAGATGGTCCAGGCCGAAGCACAGGAAGTAGTTCAGGGTCTCTCTTTTTAGTCCGCCGATCCATGATTCGATGAACGAATTGGCGTCAGGGGCCAGGAGGGGTGTTCTCAGGCAGCGCGTACCGGCACTCTTGAACAGTCGGCGGAAGCCGGCCGAGAACTTGGTGTCGCGATCATGGATGAGGAACCGGGCGTGAATCTGATTGTCCTCAAGCCACATCATCACGTTCCGCGCTTGCTGTTGGACCCACCTGTCGTTCGGATGATACGTGGACGGACTGAGAAACACCTCACGCGTGCCGACATGAATGAACGCAAGACAGTAGGCGACGCGGATTCCGAAGGGGGTGATCACGTTTTTCGTAAAGAAGTCGCAGGCGATGAGCGTGTCAAGATGAAGGCGGATGAACTTCTGCCAAGTCGTCTCGTTGGCTTTCCCTCGACGGGTGGGGGAGGGCGTAAGCCCCTCTTCCTTCAGGATTCGACGGACCGAGGATCGTCCGAGCTTGAACCGGAGCTTCCGCAGCTCGCCGACGATGCGGCGATAGCCCCAACCGGCGTTCTCCTTGGCCAATCGGATGACAACCTCGCGCATGTTGCGGGCGATCTTCGGCCGGCCGACACGTTTCGGTCGGCGCCCTTCACGGAACTCCGTCACCCAGCGACAATACGTCCGAGGCGTGACGATGCCGATCACGTCGGCAACGTCGTGGTCGAGCTCCTGGCCGATTGCCAACAGCCGGGCGCGGTCCTCCGGGCTGGGAATGACCCGGTTGCCGCCGAGCTTGCGTCTGAGGATCTCGACTTGGGCTTTGAGGAAGCGGATGCGGTTATCGCGGCGCGCGGCACCGGCTTCAAAGAGGAGATGCAAAACGACGTAGAACCAGCGAACCATTGTTTATGAATCCTGAAGAAGAACCAGTGAAAACACGGCAATGAGAACCCTCCGACATTTTGGACCTCCGCCCAAACCGAGGCAACCCACCGCCGGCCTGGGCTATGGCCCCGACCTGCCGCTGGCTGAGCTCAGAATCACGCCTGCATGCAAGTGTGCAGTCCCTCCTGCTGTGTCAGCCCTGTACTTGACGCTATCTACAGGGGTGTCCAAAATGAGGCCCAAGATGATGCTCTACATGTTGAACATGTTGCACATGTAGAGTTGGGAAATCGAAGCGCAAACTTCTGAAAACGCTGTAGGTTACGTGCTGACAAGGACTTAGCTCCTTCTCAGCTCGTAAGGCTCATAACCCGGAGGCAAGCACGGAACGCCAGCCCGGCCAGAGCTTGGACAGCCACACCCAGAAGATCCGGTCCCGGCGCCGTCGCTAACCAGGTAGTAGCCTAAGACGGATCTGGCTTTTGCGTTGCCGCGGGGGCGACCCGTAAAGCGGCATCGATTCCCCCCAACCTCACGAGGACGTGCGCTGGCCGATCGCGATCTGGTTCGGCTTAGGAGCCTCTCCGCAACGCCAGAGCGCGGGGGAGAAAGTCGGACACGTCGTACCGGTACCCCGGGCCGTCTCTCTCAGGTCGGGTTGTCCCGCGTAGTCAGTTGATCCGTGTACCTGCTGGACGGCCGGCGTGCGACGACGGAGAATAATATCCAAGTCTCATTCGCACAGCTTTCGACTGAATTCAAGGAGAGAGTCTCCGATGGGCCGTTTGGACGACATCCTGGCAAAGCTGCGGGAGTATCGCTGGATAAACTACTCCGGCTATGACCGGATAGCTGATTACGTCCGAGACGGAAGTGACGCTGCTCTGCGCGCTATTCCCGCTCCGGGCCAATACTCATACTGGACGTCAGAACTCACTCGCGCACTCCGCGATCCGGCAGACTGGCGCGAAGAAGATTGCCGCCTAGCTCATGTTCTCTTGCATCTCGGTGCGGACAATGTGCTTTGGGAGTGGCTTGACCACCTTCTGGCTCGTGAAGGCCCAAGTCAAGATTTCTTTACCGTAGTCGCGCGCGAGTGCAGAGGTTGGTCTACATCCAAGGTGGCGGCGAACGCACTCCAGCGATTGGGGCGTTTCGTTCGCGATGGACAGCCGACTTCATTTGGCCGGTACCTCCTCGCCCTGAGTAAGAAGGACTTGGAGCGCGCGGTGAAGAGCGCAGAGTGCGCGAACGCGGCTGAGTTCGTAGCGTTACTGCTTGATCATGGCCCGGAGCGATTGGACGCGGTATTGTCAACCGTCTTGGATCGTTTGTGCTTGAAGTCCGACCGGGCGCAAGTATTCCAGGTTTTGCTACAGAAGTGCGGCGACCGGTACGAGCAGTTTATTGCCAAGCGAACAGAGAAGGAGAAGGACCGTTGGGCTCAGTTTTGCGCATTGCAGGTTCTTCACGCCTACGCGCCTGAGCGATACGGGTCAACAGCCCTCGCGATCTCACGTCGTGCGTTAAAAGGCAATTGGCAGAAGGTAAACCGGGACCAGGTGGCTGAGTGGATGGCGGGCAACCTCGGCGTTGAGGTCGTCCCGGATCTGACCGAATTCGCTGGCAAGGCAACCCGGCAACACGACGTGGCCGGAATGGCCCACACCGCAGACACCCAACTTGGTTCTGCGGCCGTTCCGGTCTTCAAGGCTCTGCTTGCGAACGAGAACGCTGACGTCCGCGCGGTCGGCGTGGAATCGCTAATGCGTTTGCAGTCTCCTGAACACGAACAGGCCGTCGAGGCCGAACTCCGGAGGGAATTGGGCGAGAAGAGCGCGGACCGCGTGCTCAAGAGCCTGACGCTGGCGATGAAGTGGAAACCCGAGCGCATCCTAGATGTTCTGTGGAAGCTGCTGGAGCATAGATCAAGGCCGGTGCGAATGGCGGCCGCTCGCAGCATGGCGAGTTGCGGAGACGCTGTCGTGGATGAGTCGGCTGCACTTCTTGTGCACAAGAAAGCCGATGTGCGTATTGCGGCAGTGGAGATACTCGCATCCATCGGATCCGAACGTGCGACGACCGCCCTTGAACAACGCCTGGATGAAGAGTCGAGCGAAGACGTACGCGACCAGATGCTCTTTGGGCTTGAAGCGGCCTGGAACGCGCAAGGCCGTGAGACCACCAAGACGGATATCGCGGCGCGAATCAAGCGTACCAAAGACAAGCTCGAGGACCCTGTGGCTGACTGGCTTGCTGAAGATACTCTTCCGACGCTCAAGTGGACCGATGGTAAGCGACTGTCCAATCGCGAAGTGCGCTACTTGCTCTACCGCCAATCACGCGCGAAGGAGATAAGGCCGGATCCTGAGGCCGCCGCGGTATACCGACTGATCGATCGCAGCCGCAGCGGTTCCTTCGCCGCCGCGGTTCTCGCGGCGTTTCTCCAAAGTGGCCAAGAGGCAACGGACCGCTGGGCCATGACGGTGGCGGGCATGCTCGGAGACGACGCCGTTGTCCCAGTGCTGGCGGCACAGATCCGAAGCTGGGCAGAGAGCAACCGGGGGAAGATGGCAGAGTGGGCCGTGCAGGCGCTAGCTCTGCTGGGGACCGACAGCGCGCTGCTTGCCGTTGATGCGATGGCGATCCGGTATCGCACCAAGATGAAGAACATCGGCCGCGCTGCCGCGGAGTCGTTCGCGCTCGCTGCCGAGCGGATGGGCGTAACACCGGACGAACTTGGCGATCGCGTGGTCCCATGGCTGTGTTTCGCACCGAACGAAACGTGCCTGATCGATGCCGGGCAAAAGCAGTACGAAGTGCGGATCGGACCTGATCTGAAACTGCGCTACATCGAAACGAAGAAGGGCAAGGCCGTCAAGAGCCTGCCGAAGAGCGTGTCAGCCGATGTAAAGACGGAAATGAAGGGAGTCGCAGCCAACCTACGCGAGGTGGTCAAGGCTCAGACCTTACGATTAGAGAACCTGCTCGTGCGGCAGCGACGTTGGTCGGCGACACGTTGGCGTGAGCTCTTCCTCCCGCATCCAATCCTCTTGCCGTTCGCGACCCGGCTAGTTTGGGGAACGTACGATGATTCCGGTCAACTCTGCGGACTGTTCCGAGCTCTGGAAGATCGTACTCTCACCACCAACGCCGACGACGCGTATGAGTTGCCCGACGACGCGAGCGTTGGGCTTGTTCATCCGCTCGAAATTGACGACCAAACACGCACAGCTTGGCTCACCCACCTGGCCGACTACGAAATCGAACCGCCGTTTCCACAGCTTGAAAGAGAAGTTGTGAACGCTGCGGAGGACCAACACGATCAGAAGAACTACCTGGCGCTTGACGGCGCCGTGCTCAATGGCATGACGTTCAAGGGCCGTGCCGAGCGCCTCGGCTGGGTGCGTGGCTCGGTTGTCGACGCCGGCTCGGTGAGCGGTTATCACAAGAGTTTTCCCACTGCGGGCGTTGACGTAATCATCGGCATAGAAGGCATGTTCATGGGCATGGACATGTACGACGAGATTACGCTCGGCCCGGTTCTCTTCGTTCGTGATGGCACCGTCAAGTACGGCAGCTACCAGTACGATGAACCGAGTGACGAGAGTGATCCGCGCGTCATGCGTTTTGGCGATGTCGCTGCCATCGCCTTCTCCGAAGCCATGGGCGACCTTAGACGCATTGCCGGCGAGAAGGCCGGCAACTCATCGGAGTAGCCGAGCCGATCAGGCAAACCGTCGGCTCCAGACTGCCGTGGTTTCTTGCTGCAGTGCGAGACGCAGGATGAAGCTGCATTCGAGCAGCCTTTCAGCGGTATCGGCGGTTTCGAGACCGCGGCGTGACTGTTCCAGGGCAGCCACGGTCCGCCGGAGAGCGTCGCGGCACGTTGTCAGACTCAACGTATCGAATGCCTCGCACGCGGCGCGTAGCGGAGCGAGGTCGCGCTGAACGCGCAGACCCGCCTCCGCAACGTCCTCGAGTCGGTCGAGCGTCTGCCGCAAGAGCAGGCCCACGCGAGAGTTGGGAGTATCGGGAACGTCGAACTCACGTTTGGCGTTCGCCTCGGAGTCATCCTTGGCAAAAGACGCGGTCGTTGAAGTTGCCTTACGTGAAGTCGTAACGCCGTCAAGCGTAATGTGTATGAACCGATCTTCGGTGATCAGAGTCACCGGTTCAACGTGTACGCCGTCCACCCCGGCTCGCAGCAGCGCCAGTACGGCTACCAGCTCATCGGATCCGACCGTCTCTATATGTTCGACGGCTTTGGGGATGCTCTCTTGGTAGGCAAGTCGTAGCGGAAGTACGCGCTCATCCGGGTCGATCAGCGCACGCTGCATAGCTTGGTTCACCGCGTCGAAAACCGGGTCCGCGACACGCGCGGGTACTACCAGCACAACGTCGTCGTTCTCTACCTGCTGCGTCAGCCCGCCCCCGAAGATACGCTCGATCCGGGGAACTAGCTCCGGCCATTGGCGCACGCATGATACGTGCGAAAGCTCCGTGTCCCCCACGCGCACCGCACGGGCTCCGTGCCGTCCGGACAGTCGTCCGACCGGATTGCGGAATACACCCGATACACGGTAACGCGAGCGACTCGCTTCTCGCGGGTTACGCACTCCGGGCCACGGAAACTCCTGGGTGTATCGAGCGCTCGGATCGAACTGCTGTTCTGCGGGACGGGTATCGGTCCAAGTGTTCCAGCGTTGGGCATGCGGCTCCCAGAAATACACCGTTAGGCCTTCATAGCCGCTGTGCGTCCGCCACTGTCTGGCGCCAACGCCGATCAACTCCAGCTCGCCGGCAACTTGTTCGTACTTGGTTCGATGGACGCCGATCAACTCAGGGGTAGGCTGTGCCAACGCCGTGGCAAGCGCCCAAGTATGCGCCCCAACCTGCAAGATGCGTGTGGCGTCTCCCTGGGCGTCACGTCTCAGCAACAACTCGGTTTCGGTCGCGAGGACGCTCAGCATCCGCTCCAGACGCGGGAGGTCGACGCCGTGTGCGGAGACTCCAAGTGTCTTCAGGCGGTTCTGCGTTGCCTCGGATACGCGTTCAAGTCCCAAGGCGACCATCTCGTGCAGAACCTGCCGAACGGCTTTGAGTACTTCGTCACGGCTGCGTGGTGCACCCGCTGAGGTTTCTAGAACACGCGCGGGCAGCTCCGGCAACGTGCGTCCCTCCCGCGCCCAAAGGGCCAAGACGGCCGACACCTTGTGCTTGCATGCACCGGCTGCGTGACACGTGCACAACATCCCGTCCAGCCCCTGACCATTTAGCCAGCGCACTGTTGCGTTCTGGACCGGAAGCGTGATCACAATCGTTGCTCCGATATTGAAGCGTGCATCACCGCGTGGAGCCTGCAAAGCTCGCCGAAAGAGTGTCTTTCCCGCCCAGGACTCCAGAGCTTCCGGACTGAGGTCCATGATCTCGGTTAGCGGATCGCCAACCGGAGTCAATGACGGTTCTTCCACTGATGGCGTCATCTGGTCACGCAAGTACAGCAACGTGACCAACACGTGCCTGCAGACCGAGCTTGCTCCGCAGTCACACTTCGCCGCCGTCGGAACAGCCCCGAGCAGGACGCGATGGCCCTCCACGTCAAATGTGAGCTGATCTCCGTCCGCCCCAGTGTGCCGCGGGACACTCTTCTGAAGGTCTTTATGGGCTCGCCGCACTAGCCCCTTGTTGGCCAGGGCCGCCAACGCATCGTCGTCCAGCGCGGCTACCTGCCTAGCCAGCGCGGTTAACTCAGGGCTTTTGCCAGCCATTCGGCCAACCTCTGCGGAGTCAATGCCGCGACCTCAGCTCCGAGGTCCACACAGCGGGCTGCGAGCCCGTGGTCATAAAAAGGCTCAGCCTTAGAATCCAAGGCCGCCAGCCCGAGCACGCGCGCTCCGGATTCTCGTATCCGCTTGATGGCCCCCAGCATCCGATCTTCCGGTGCACCCTCGCAGAAATCCGTGACGAGCACAACGACGGTGCGCGTTGGCTGCCGCACGAGGGACTCGCAGTACATCAGTGCCCGCCCAATGTCCGTACCGCCTCCGAGCTGTACACTCATGAGCACCTCGACCGGGTCACTCGCGACTTCCGTCAGATCAACCACCTCCGTGTCGAACGCTACCAGACTGACCCGCATGGCCGGCAACGCTTTGAAGATTCCGGCCATGACCGCCGAGTGGATTACCGAATCGACCATCGACCCACTGCAATCGACGGCCATGATGATGTGCCATTTGATATGGTGCTGAATGCGCGAATGGAAGAACAGCTCGCTGAGGACGATTTGTTTCTTCTCTTTGTCGAAGTTCTTCAGGTTCGCACGGATGGTTCGACGCACGTTCAGGTTCTTGGCGACCTTGAGCAGACTGCGGCGTTGCCGGTTAAGTCGGCCCCATAGCACCTGTTTGACGTCCTTCGCAAGTTGGCGAGTAAGGTCTTCAACAACCTGCCGCACAACGCGCCGAGCAGCATCTAGCACATCGGCGTTCATCATGCCGCGGTACGTCAGGACGGCTTTCAGCAACTCGTAGTTCGGTTCGAGTTTCTCAAGCACCTCGCGGTCGGTTACCAGTTCTGTCATGCCGTAGCGGTCCAGCGCGTGACGCTCGACCACTTCCACCGTCTCTCGCGGAAACAAGTCGCGAACTTCTGCCAGCCAATCTGGGAGAATCAGCACACTGGGATCCAGTCCGCCCCGGCGACCTGCGCCGGGACGGCGCACGCCCCTCGCGGCGTATTCGCGGCCGTAAAGGTATTGGAGTACGCGGTCCATGCGGTCGTATCGTGAACCTGTCGGCCCCTCCGGCTCCCCGAGTTGCCCCTCGGCAAAGCGACCGAGTACCAACCGCCATCGCCCTAGCGCGATCATGTCTTCCGGATTACGTGTCTGGCTCATTCCGCACCTCCTGCGGCTGTCAGCCCGCCGAGCCCATCACGCTTCAGAGTCTGCTTAAGACGAGCTTCAAGGTCTAGCGCCAGTAGCAAATCCCGCTCGGAGAACTGAGCCGTTTCCGGTACTCGATCTGGTTTTACACCGATGCGATCGGCGACGGTGGCGGACAGTTCGTTGCACTCGCGCGGTGTCAGGTCGGCAAACGCCAGACGCAAGTCCGGCACCTGCCGTACGAATTGCTCCTCAGGCCACGACCGCAGCACCTCATGAACCGCATCGGTTGCTTCCGGCAGTTGCCGGAACAGGCTGCGCGCAGTCCGCATAAGGCCGCGTAGGAACGCAGGTCCATCTGATGTGTTCGTACCGACCAGATGACCCCGCAGGTGCCGGATCACCTCCTCGGCCGCCAATTCACCATCGCCATGCAGCGTACCCGCCGCCGCCCCCCGAATGGCGGCATTACCGCCAACGCTGTTGATCACTTCACGCAACGCACTGTGACGCAACTCACGGCGGACTGTCGTATCTCCAAGCGTCGTTGCTGATTGTGCCAACGCGTTCAGGGCATTGAGTACGGCTTCCGTTTGCTCCTCGGCCGTGGCCGTCAATTGCGGCAGAAGGTACACCGCCCGTTCATAAGCCTGCTCCGCCAACGCGGTGACGTCCGTGAGGTTGTGTGCCTCCAGTGGCTCGCGGGAGACATGCAGGGCCAACAACGTTTCTATAGCCGTTACCAGCGATACGAAATCGGCATCTTGCGCGATCAAGGCCCGTGTGCGCTCCAGGAGTTCCCGCGTGTGCCGATGCAATCCCATCCGACATGCCTCGAGCAGCAACGCGGTTGCCACATCGGCACGCCGTCCCTGTCCCTGGGCCTCCGCTTCAGCGAATCGTTCCTGCAAGAGCGCCGCAACCGCCTCCTCGATGCTTGCGCCATAGACACTCTGTTCAATCAGCGTCGACTCGGCCGCCGGTGACCAGTGATACCGCCACACTTCCTGTATGCGATCCAGGTCCTTGCCTCCTACGAAGTCCGGGCCACGCACCAGTTCGGCAAAGGGCACGTCGAGGAAACGCAGACGGTAGAAGAACCGCGAGAGCGCGCGGTGCCGCGCTTTGCGGTAGAGGTCTAGAACAGACTCCCGAGCAACCACCAGATCGAGACCGACCTTCAGGCGTTGCGCTGTTGCGCGGAAGTCCTCGACAATTGGTGGTTGTCCGGCATCCGGCGGAATATCGCCTACGGCGTCGCCGGCCAGTAGCTGACGCGCGATAGCGAGCACCATGATTCCCTCGATGTCGATGGCACCCTTCACAAAGCAAGAACGGATCGCATCGAGAGCGTCTTCGCGCGCCGGCCGAGTATGCCCGCGGAGCTCCGCTAGTCGCCTGCAATGCTCCAATGCCCCAATCTCCTCCGCGACGGAAAGCTCAATGCGCCGCTTGCGACAACGTCGACCCAGCTCAACAAAAAGCCCCGCGATATCTCTGTTGTCCCAAAGGTGCTGATAGAAGGCTGGGGAAGGCATGCCGGACGCGTAGCCGTTCAGGCGATCGAGTTGCTCGAATCCGTACCGCATCAACACGACGAGCGCATCCTTCTTGGCCACATCGACCTTGCGTAAAATGCGCGGTTTCGTCTTAGGCAGCGCGACAGAGTGAAACCCGCCGGTCACTACAACGATACGTTTGGCATCTTCGCGTTTGATGGCGGCAGCCATGGCGTGTTCGCGTGCCAGAGTACCGTCGGCTTCCAGTGCGTCGGCTGTATCGCCGTGCCTAGCAAGCGCGCAGTAAGTTAGTACGCCGTGCATGAACTGCGCGGTCGGCATGGACTCGTAGTCCACCTCGTACAGGTGATCCCACAATTCGTCCGGATTCCGCGTTCCACAGCGGCCACACAAAGCCTGCAGGAACCGGCTATGTGATAAAGCCCGTTCATCAAAGAGGCTCTGGGCTTTATCGCTTTCGCTGGTTCGTCCTGCCCGCACCATTTCCGGATAGGTCAAGTCGATAAACCTCGCGGTCGCTCCGACCTCAGCGGCCGCCTGCAAGGCGGCCAGTTCAGGGGAGTAAGAACAGAGAGGGTAGTAGGCCGCATGGCGCCGCGGCAGCGCATCGGCAGTGCGCTCAACGTAAGTGGTGTAGATCGCAACTGGGCACTTTGTCTCCGGATGCAGCAGCATCGGGATCAACGGCGTGGCGTCGCGTGGTCCCTCGATGAGCACAGCCGCCGGCCGCACCTGCCGTATCAGCTTTTCCACATGATAAGCACACGCCGGACTGTGGTGACGCACGGGAAAGTAGATCACCCGCGCTCCCAAATCAGGCGTTTCCGGCGGCACGAATTTCGGCAAAGCGGCAGGGGGGGCGGACTCGCCGTCATTACCACCATCATTCCGAGCCTTGCGCTGGGTTAACGCAGAGCGCGTCGTGCTTTGAAATACTCGTTCCATACCTCGTCCGAGTTCGCTCGCCCGCGAACAGCCGTGTCGAAATAGCGTCGAAGCTTCTTCAGGTCGTCCGGGTTGTCCTTCGTCACTGTGCCGCCGAGGTGTCGCGCGAGGGCGGCTGGAGTGAGCGTCTTGTCGCCGTAGTAATACGAATCCAGCCCCGCAGAGAGCGTTACCGCCACCGCCTCGGCCGTCGACATTATGGCGGTGGGTTTCTCAACCTGCACTCCGTCTGCGGTGACCCCCTCACGCAGGTCCTGAAACGTTGTTACGAGCAACTCGATCACCTTCGGCGGACAGGCGACCGGCGCTTGTACCTCGCCGAGCAGACGTTCCGCTTCGCGGGTGACCAGCTCCACCTCCAGGTTCAGCTCGCGGATGGGGGCAACGGTCTCGAAGTTGAACCGGCGTTTCAGTGCCGACGACATCTCGTGCACTCCCCGGTCGCGAATATTCGCCGTCGCAATGACGTTGAAGCCGGGTGCTGCGAGCAGTTGACGATCATCGCCGGTTAGCTCTGGCACGAGAAGGATCTTTTCAGACAGAACCGAGACCAGCGTGTCCTGAATTTCCGGAGGACAGCGCGTGATCTCCTCGAACCGCACCAGAAGACCCTGCTGCATACCCACATAAAGCGGCGCCTGCACGAGCGCCCGAAGGCTCGGCCCCTCCGCCAGCAGGAGCGCGTAGTTCCAAGAGTACTTAATCTGGTCTTCAGTCGTGCCGGCAGAGCCCTGTATCGTGTTAGTCGAGTCGCCGGAGATCGCGGCCGCGAGCAGTTCGGAGAGCATACTCTTGGCAGTACCGGGTTCGCCCACGAGCATAAGACCTCTATTGCCCAACAGCGTCACAATGCACCGATCGACCAGCACATCATCACCGTAGAACTTGCGGGCGATGACGGTCTTGTTGCCCGACTTGGACTTCTTGTTAGCCCACTTTGTGGCCGCCAGCCCGTCGGTTCCGACGATAAAGGCTCGCACAGCGCGCGGCGATAGTTGCCAACCGGGCGGCTTCGGGTAAGGATCAAACTCCCTGAGGGCCGCCAACTCGTCTCGATAGAGAAGTTCAGCCGGCTGTCGCAAGACTGCGGTGCTTCTATCACTCATGTCGGCGATTCCATTCGTTGTGTCATTAGTATTCGACCGCGGACTCCAAGTACGGATTGTGACCGCTACCCGGCATTATTCTTCACGCCGCTCATGCCGCATGCTGCGCGTCCATGGCGGCGCAGGTGCGACCCGCTCCGCCGCCAGAGCGGTTGCCTCGCAGCTCGTGCTGCAAGGCGCGACTCAAAGATGTCGTCACCGCTTCATGCAACACTTCTTGTACTTCTTTCCGGAGCCGCAAGGGCAGAGGGTGTTCGGACCGACCTTCTCTCCGGCTCTGATCGGAAGACCTTCGCTCCAACCCGGCAAGGGTGCGCGGGAGGTGCTCCGCAAACCGGACGACGTTTGCGTGGATGCCGCACTCGCTGCCCGATCAACCGCTGAATGCTGTCCGGCGGGCCTTCTGCCTTTCCGGATGATCCTCTTGCCGATCTTCTTGACCTCGTTATACCGGCGCTTCAGTTCGTTTAGGACGTTGGGGTAAGCAGCCTGCCACTGTCCAGCCAGCGAGGCGGCGTGCGACTCCGAACAGCAAATGAGCTCGTCTATCTCAAGCTGTCTTCCGAAGGGCAGCGTCGCCCGGAAGAGCTCCGGTGCGACCTCTGAATCGTCTCCGTCTTCCCCGTACCTCAGAAACAGAAGGCTGGCCTTGTTGCATCTGCACCGTGGATTGGCGCAGTAGAAATCCTCTACGAGGTAGGTCTGCCCCTCGTATGTGAATGAAAACGAGGGCCGTCTGGTTCCCGAGGCAATCTCCTCAGGTGTTCGGAAAATGTCGGAGAAGGGAACCAGGATGCCCTGCGTGACCTCTTCGACAGGCATAGTGAAGGAGGCCAGTGCTCTCGCTCTGCTCATGAGCTTCTCATGCCTCTCCCGGAACGTTGTCTTCATCTCATCGGAGAGGTTGGCGAGGAAGTCCTCCACGAGCCGGCTCGCGAGGTCGCTCAGCTTGGTTCTCTCGGATAGCGTGTCTTCGCGCCAGGTATCGATATTCAGATAGAGGGAGAACCGTATGGGATCGGGAATCGCCGCCCCGTCCCGGTTCGTCTCCATGAACTCCAGGTTGACGATCCGACACGGACAGTCGGGGGTAGTGCAGTATGATTCGGTCATGGCGAAGTAGTGATAATCCGCCGACAATCGTATGACTTCGCGGCCGGCGTTTACGGATGTGTCTCCCATCGGCACCGTTACTCCTTGCGTTGCCGTGTCAGCTCACGCCTGCGACGCAGATCATCGAGGTTGTTCCTGGCTAGCTCATCATCGTCCGGTGCAAGCTCGACAGCCTTCTGCAGGGCTTGCTCCGCTTCGTTGTATCTCCCTGCATCCATCAGGCTCCAGCCCATGTCGTTCAGGAAGATGTGGTTGCGCGGCTCCAATTCCACCGCGCGCCGGAAATGCTCGACAGCCTGTTCGCGTCGGCCGAGTTTCCCGGCGCAGTAGCCCAGGGTATTGTGGTAGAGTGGCACCGCCGGATGGTTATCGATGGCCGCAGTGTAGAGCGCGATCGCATTCTCCATATCGTTTCGGTCGATGAGGAAATCGCCAGCCTTATCGACGATCGCCGGCAGATCTTCCTTATCGGGCGCCAGGGTCGGGAGCGTGAGAAACATCTGCATGGCCTCGGCCACACGCCCCAACTGATACTCTACTGAACCGACAGTGAGCAAAGCAGGTGCACACTCCGGATCGATCGCCAAGGCAAGCACCACTCCTGGACACGGACCCGCGGGTTCGGCCACGGGATAGCCGCTTCCACTGGGCAGCCGGGAGATGGCGTCATCGAACATCTCCGTGGCAAGACCTCTGTGGTATTCGTACAGGGCCGCCAAGCGTCTTCTCTCTTGGGGCGCCGACTGGTATTCTCTGCGCAAGTTCAGCAGCTCGGTGTCCTCTTCAAGCAAGCGTTGAAACGGAACATCGTGCAGTGTCAAACGTCTCGATTCGTCTCCTTCTGCAGGCCTGCGCGGAGTGACGTTCATGTCGAAGTCCTTTCGTACTCGCCATCCAGGCTTGGTTCTCACCGGCCCGGAAGCCGCGACCAACGACTGCACGAGAGTCGTCCGTGTCGGCTGATTCCCTCGAACTTACTGTTTCAGCAAAGCCAGTGCGGCCAGCGGTCGCGCCTGCAAGTTAAGTCGTCCCGCCGTTGCCTCCCATCGATACACGCTCGCCGTCGATACGCCCAGACGACGGGCAAAGTCGGCTGCGGAGAGACCCAGTTGTCTACGGAGCCGGGCCACGGACTTACCTGTTGGACGAATCCTCGGCGCAGCGTCGCCCGGGTCTCCGCTCCGCGCCTGGGCACCGGCCTCCACCTGAGCGGGGCTTTTGCGGGTGGCGGCTCTACGTTCTGTCTTCCTGGATCTCACGGACCGGCTCACAGTCGGCGCAGGTTTGCGCCGCACCGCAGAGCCGGCTTTCCTCTTGGTGCTGGTCGAGGCGTCACGCCTGGCCGCACGACGACGTTTCCTCGACCGGGTCTTCAGGGCAGGTTGCGGCTCTGCCCCGTCGTCCAGGTCAATGCCGAAGATGTCGCCGAGCTGATCGTCGTCCAGCCGATCGCCCGTGGCGGTAGCGGCCGGAACGGCCATCTCGGTGGAGATCAGCTCCTCCGCATCGACGTCGCGAAGGAGGAACAACAGCTCCGGCCGGCTGTCGAGCCGACTGCCAACGCCGTAGAGTGCGGCGGCCACGTGCTTGCACATCACCGCCCAGTCGGGGCAATCGCAACTTAGTTGAATCTCACGCGGTTGCGGGAACAGACCCTGCGCGCGATCCGTCACCACGGTCATGACCTGGTCGGACAATCGGCCCTGCAGCAACTCCAGCACGGAGCCGATCCGCCCGGAGCATTTGTTCTTGACAGACCTCCAGGTGGACGGTTTCAGCTTCTTGACGCGGATGCTGATGTTGTATAGTTCGGAACCGATGACGATGGCCTCGATCCGTCCAGGCTGGATGGCCAAGTGGCATACCGAGCCGTTGCGCACGTAGGTTCGCCCCCGCGGCAAACGGTTCTCGAAATCGGAGAACGATTCCAGATGGTCGCACCATCCCTTGCCCCAGAAACTCCGTGCGATCGTCCGTCCTTCGATCTCGATCGGCTGAATGTCCCTGCCCTTCTTACGGAGCTTCCCCATCTCTCGCAAGGCGTTGGCCCGCCGCCGGGCTACGGGAACATATGGCGCCCACTGTCTCCAAGCCATCACATCCTCACCTCCTAAACGCTCGCCCGCGTAACGTCGAGCCGGACGAGCTGCAATAGTTCGTCATCAGGCAGTTCCGTCAAGTTGACCTCGCCTTCGGAAGTCAGTACTTCGTCAGCCATCTGCCGCTTCTCCGCGATCATCGCGTCTATCCGCTCCTCCACGGTTCCGTTGGTGACAAACTTGTGCACCAACACGTTGCGTTTCTGGCCGATGCGGAACGCGCGGTCGGTAGCTTGGTTTTCTACCGCCGGGTTCCACCAACGGTCGAAGTGGATGACGTGTGACGCCGCGGTCAAGTTCAGCCCCGTTCCGCCCGCTTTGAGTGACAGGATGAAGAACGGAGGTCCGTCCTCATCCTGAAACTGCTCGACCACATCCTTGCGCTTCTTCACACTCGTTCCGCCATGCAACACCAGCCCCGCGCGATCGAAGATCGTGGCTAGGTGGTCCGCCAGTGGATCGATGATCTCGCGGAATTGCGTGAAGATCAACATCTTGTCCTGACGCTGGGCCAGTTCGTCGCAGATCTCGCCGAGGCGGATGAACTTGCCGCTGTCGGAGGGGATGTAGTCGCCGTCGCCAGTAAGTTGGCTGGGGTGGTTGCAGATCTGTTTCAGTCGCATGAGTGTTTGGAGCACCAGCCCGCGCCGGGCCATGCCGTCGGCACTGTCCAGGTCCGACCGCATTTGCCGTACGGCCTGTTCGTACAGTGCGATCTGTTTCTTCGTCAGACTGCAATGTCGTGTTGTCTCGGTCTTCTCCGGTAGGTCGGCGATGATCGAACGGTCTGTCTTCAGGCGGCGCAGGATGTAGGGTCCAACCAATCGTCGCAAAGGCTCGAACTGGTTCTGTTGCCGGGCTTGCAGATTCTTGATGAATGACTTGAACACGCCGGCCGAGCCCAACAGGCCGGGGTTGAGAAAGTCGAACAGCGACCACAGATCACCGAGGCGGTTTTCCACCGGCGTGCCGGTTAAGATGATCCGCGCTTGGGCGCGGAGCTTCTTCGCCTCCCTACTCTGGCGCGTCGTCGGGTTCTTGATCGCCTGGGCCTCGTCGAGAATCACCAGCCGCCAATCCAATCCCGTCAGCCATTTCTGGCGGATCAGCATTGAATACGTCGTGATAGCCAGATCGGTATCCCGAAGATGCCGATCGGGAGACTCTGCGATGCGCTCGAGCGTCTGGCGATCCGTCTCCGCCGGATGCAGAAACGTGAGCTTTACCGACGGTGCGAAACGCCGCGCCTCGGCGCGCCAGTTGCTCAGGAGCGAGGCGGGCACGACCAGAAGCGACGGCTTCCGGGGTTTCCTGGATTCCCTGTCCCGGTCACATAGCAGGAGCGCCAGCACTTGAATCGTCTTGCCCAGCCCCATGTCGTCGGCCAGGCACGCCCCCAGTCCCAGCGTCGTCAGAAACCGCAGCCACGCCAAGCCGACGCGCTGATATGGTCGAAGTGTCCCCCGCAGTCCGTCAACAAGCTTGACCGCATCCAGTTGACCAGGCTCACGCAAACCTGTGAGGATTTCCTGCATCGCTTCGCCGGCGGAAACGTGTACCCACGGGCGTTCCTCGTCGATCCGTTCTTCATTCTTCAGGTCGGCTGATGTACCGGCCAGCAGACGCATTCCCTCGATGAAGGAAATCTCGCCATCGCCCGCCTTCCGCTTTAGGGCTTGCCAGTGGTCGAGTGCCTCCCGCAGCTTCTCGCGATCCACTTCGACCCATTGACCTTTGAGCAGTACCAGCCCGTCGTCGCCGGTCAACAGCTCAGCCAACTCCTCCGGCGAGAGGGTCTCATCCCCCAGGGCGAGCTTCACGTCGAAATCCAGCACCGCGTTGACGCCGAGCGCGGATTGCCTCTTCTGGCCGATCGTTACCGATACCTGTGGCCGGGCGCGTTTCCGCCACCAGTCCGGCAACCGGACCGACAGGCCGCTGTCCTCCAGTTCCGGCACGGTTCGCAGAAACGTGTATGCCCGCCCCGCCGTCCACGCCGTCGGCTGATACAATTCGCCGGAATCCACCAGTCTCATCACCCATTCGCACCGTTCGGCGGCCTGCTGGACCGGTGCGAGGAGCTTGATCAGCGCGGATCGGTTCTTTGCACCGGCGTATTGCTCCAGCGCCTTGCGCAACGGCAAGTGCTTGAGCCGCCCGCCGGCGCCAAAGCCGGTCGCGTAAGTGGCTAGGAATGCGAATGGACGTGCCTGATCGTTCTTGTTCTCAGCTAGGTGAAAGCACACACGACCTACCTGATGCCATTTCGGCGCTCGCGCCGCCAGGAACGCTTCGAGCCCACCAGCCGAGCGAATCGCCTCCCTAGCCCACCGGTCCAACGCGTTCCAGATAGTCAACAGAGCTTCTGCGGTCAGATACTCCCCCCCCTGCATAGGCGGCGCCGTGAGCACCAGCGTCGCACACTCAGCCGGTGATGGTGGCTCAACCTCGATCTTCTCGGTAGACCCGGGGATGTGGCACAGTGCGGTGAGATACCGATCTGCCACGCCCTGCCAGTAGTGCAGTGTCAGCGAATCGCCCTTGCCGATCTTCTCGGCCGCCAGCGTGAAGAGGCCCTCTCGCCAGTCAATAGAGAAGACCTTGCGCAACCCCGACAGTCGTCCAGGCTCGGAGTTGCCGTCCAGTGTCTTCCAATGCAGATTCCCGGTTGGTGTTAGTCGGATCTCTGGCACGGTTTCTACTTTCCCTGTCCGTCCAGCGGTAGTCTATTCGCCCATCCGGACAATCGGGCCGTATTGACGATGCACGCCAACGAGCCGTTCATCCCAGGACGTGTTACAACAACCCAACCGGGATCGCCGCGACTCTCTCGGCGAGCGGTAGGCATTCGCGACAGAGGCACACGACACCCGCCTCGGATCGCCCGGGCTTGAGCCGGTCGAGCGCTGTGAACGACTGGGCCCATTCCCGTCTGGGACTTGCGGATTTCTTGATCTCCACGGGGTAGATAACCTGATCCTGCACCAACAGCAGGTCGATCTCCTTGCCGTCTTTGTCGCGGTAGTAGTAGATTGACGGCTGCTTTCCCCGGTTCCACCAGCTCTTGAGCACCTCTGCGACAACGTATGTCTCCAGGATGGCACCGCTCATTGCCCCCGCTTCGAGCGTCTCCGGCGATGACCACTCCGTAAGATACGCACAAAGCCCCGTGTCGAGGAAGTACAACTTCGGTCTTTTGACCAGGCGTTTGGTGATATTCGTGTGATACGGCTGCAACAGCAGCACCTGGAAGCTAGCCTGAAGGATCGATAGCCAGTTCTTGGCCGTGTTCACTGCCACATCCGCGTCGCGGGCAAGATCCGTCAAGTTCAGCATCTGCCCCGTGCGTGCCGCACAGGCCTTCAGGAAGCGGATGAAACTCGATTCGTTGCCAACCTGGGCCAGGTCCTTCACGTCGCGCTGGAGGTACGTCTGCAGGTACGAGCTGTAGAAAAGGTCGCGATCGCGAATCTGCTTCGTCACCAGCGCCGGAAAAGCCCCCGACCAGATGTCAGCATAGAGTCGTTTGAGAGTCATCGCCGGTGCCGAGGACTCCCTCTGCTTCAACAGGCGTTTCGAAGGCAAAAACGGAGCGCGGGCGAACTCGCTGCGACGCCGCTCACGGCTCGAGAGGCCGAGCAGCGACAAGATTGCCACGCGGCCGGCCAGTGTCTCGGAGACTCCCTTCATCAGGTGGAACTGCTGCGAGCCGGTCAACCAAAACAAGCCCCGCCGCCGCTGCCCGTCGACGGCCATCTTAATCAACGGAAGAAGCTGGGGCGCATACTGGATCTCATCGATCAACACCGGCGGTTCGTATCGCTCCAGGAACAAGGCCGGTTCCGTCTGGGCCAAGGCCCGCACGGCCGGATCGTCGAGCGTAACGTAGCGTCGTTTCTTCTCCGCCAGTTGCTGCAGAAGCGTGGTCTTACCGACCTGCCGCGGGCCGGTAACGAGAATCACGGGGAACTGCTCCGAAGCCGCCGTGCAGCAGTCACTCATTTCGCGAGCGTAGAACATGACATCGTCCATTATGCAATTAGAACGCATGATAGACGGAACCGGTGATCCTGTCAAGCCCGGCATTTCGGAGGACTTAAGCGCCGGGGAGCATATCAGGCTCACAGCCCGGAGGGGCTTGCCGACATTTTGAACCCCCGCCCAAACCGAGGCGACCGGCCGACCGAGTCTGTTGCCCGGGTCCTTGGCCAATCGACTTGCGCGGTCGCTCGAACGCGGTAGAATGCGGCAACGACTGCCACAAACTGCGTAAGCTGACAGTCAACGACGGCGAGTGTGGGTGCGTCGAACGGCTGAGTGGATGTCTGGAGTTTTTGCGAACTCGACGGGCTCGCCGGTGATCACTCGGCTACCTGTTTCTTCCACTTCGCTCTCATCCGCTCTTCGAACGAGGTGTGGCATTCGGGCCGCTCGCCCGTCACGATGGCTTCGAATGCGCCGATGAAGCTGTACTTCCGCGATTGGTCTTTCCGCACACGCCCAACCAGTGACTGCCAGCTTTGCTCTTGTCCGTTCTTCTCGTAGAGCTTCTTGGCCTGCACAAGGTGTTCCAGTGCGTACCTGTAGTACTTGCTCTTGCCCGCGACGACGATGCGCAACCGTGTGAATCAGAGGGTCCGCTTTCTTTCGTCTCGCCATGTTTGTCGATCCGGCTCCAGGAGCAGCGTCAATCCTCGTCCGGCACGTCCCGGACGTGAGTGGTTGGTTCCTCGCATAACTCATCTTCGGGGACGAACGTGATGCGCATGCCCCAGCCGGCATGCACACAAAGGAGCCGCCCAAACTCGCGAAGAGACAGCTCGTGGTCATCGATATACACGGTAGCTTCACCGTCTTCGCCGCCGTCACTCACTACGCACCGGAGCACATCGCCTCGCGGGACCCACTGATCCCCGCGCTCAGAGTACCTGATCTGCGGGCGTCCCTCCGGAATCTCCGTGGCGAAGTACACGTGCTCAGCCGCAAGCTCCCGCCGAGCGCGCAGGATTTCGTTGTGAAGATCCAGGATCTGCTGATCCGTCGTGTCCCGGATTTCATCTCCGATCTCGAGATGAACCGTGGCAACCGTCGGATCCCCATACTCGATCACGGCGCTCGTGTTCTCTCGGCCTATTCGCACCTCATCGATGTTCGCGACACAAGGCCTCTTCTTGCGCATGGCTGCTCTACCTCACTCTTTCCTTTCGACCCGGGGGCTTCCTCGGACAGCGGCCGGCCAATTGCCTGAAATCCGTAGTACTGATACTCGCTCACGATTCATCTCTCTTCACGCGCCGCCGGCCCGGTGACGGTACGCTTCGATCCACTCGGCGCCCGGTTCGTTGTGGCAATCCGCCGTCGCTTCCTCGATGAGCGCGGCGAGGCGTCTTCTGTTTGAGGAGGACCGCTCTATTCTCTTGAGCTTCTCAGTCATCCACCTCCTCCTTAACCGTCTTAGCTAATACTCTCAAGCAGACGCGAGGCGGCCACAGCGGTGACGCGTTTGTGCATCGGAAACGTCTTGTCGCCGGCATGCACTAAGAAGGCCTTTTGAATCCCCAGCGTTTCGATGGCGGTGTGCAGTGAACTCGTGAGCTTGGGCGACGACGTGCGTTTGAACTCGAATCCCCAGCGGCGGCGGCCATGGACCCAAAGTAGATCAAGCTCGGCACCGGAATGCGTTGCCCAGAAGAAGCACTCCTCGGGGGCGGCGCCGACGTGCTCTGTCACCTGTTGCAGCAGAAAGCCCTCCCAAGACGCGCCGACCTTTGGATGTCGTTCAAGATCTCTGCGCTCCCGGATGCCGAGCAGTCCATGTAGGATGCCCGAATCCCGCACGTAGACCTTCGGCGACTTCACCTGCCGCTTGCGGACATTCTCATGCCACGGTTGCAGGACCTTCGCTACCTGCGCAGCCTGAAGTGTGTCCAGGTAGTGCCGCACGGTCTTATCGCTCACGCCGAACGAGCGGGCAAACTCGGCGCCGTTCCATACCTGGCCGTGATAATGAGCCAGCATCGACCAGAACCGCGACAGCGTCGGGGCCGGAACGCGCACGCCAAGCTGGGGCAGGTCCCGCTCGAGAAACGTACGGATGAAGCTCTGTCGCCATGCGAAGCTGGCATTATGGGTTCTGGCCAGGTAGGACAGCGGGAAGCCGCCACGCAGCCAGAGACGATCGAGCTGATCGAGCCCGACCTCACTCATGTTGAATCCGCCGAGCGTGTAGAATGTGATTCGACCCGCCAGCGTCTCTGACGATTGACGAAGCAGCTCCGGCGAGGCGCTGCCCAGGACGAGAAAGCGTGTCCGTCGCGGCCGCCGATCAGCGAGAACGCGCAGAACCGGGAAGATGTCCGGTTGGCGCTGAATCTCGTCGATGACCACGAGTCCCTTGAGATCAGCCAGGGCCAACTTAGGGTCGGAAAGGCGAGCCAGATCGGCCGGATCCTCCAAGTCGAAGCGTTCGCCCAGTGGTTTGGTCTGCCTCAGGATCTCCAGGGCCAGGGTGGTCTTCCCCACCTGCCGGGCTCCCAGAATGGCCACAATGGGGAACTGCCGGAGCAGACGCCGGACGGTGTTCAGATGTCGCTCTCGTGAGACCATGGATCGGATCATATCGGAAAAATAGGAGGCTGTCTCCGAGATTTCACGCAGGAATCGGGACTTTTTTTGCCCGGTGTCGGGAGTCACACCGCCGCCGGGCATGCAGCAGACGGTGCCTCGTGCCGCCGAGCCACTGAACCTGCCGCCAGCGAGAGAAGCCGGCCAAGACGTAGGGGCGCGTCGGCACCGGAAACCTGCGAAGCGGGCCGCGCGTGTGATCGGGTTACCGCGGTCGCCGTGGGAGGGAACCGCCTTGGGGACGGTTGACACAAGCCTGCCGGCCAGGTCCGGGAACGGCCCCCGCCAAGCGCGGCCGGGCGCCGTCTCCTGCCTCGCGGGCGGTGCGGCGGCGGCGCAAGAGTGCGACGACCCGGCCCCCCGCCATAACCTCCGGTACAGCCAGAGTCTGTCGCCCCCCAAGCCCCGCCCGTAAGATGGCCTCCGGGCGCGCTTCCCCCGATGCCCGCTTTCGGCGGTCCAGCGGACAGCCGCCCGGGACGAAGGAACCGCACGTGGAAACGAACATGGACGCGTGGGTACTTGTGGTGTTCGCCTTGGTCTATGTAGGCATGATGCTGGGGCGTTGGCCTGGGCTCGCCGTCGATCGGACGGGCGTGGCGCTTCTGGGGGCGATCGTGCTGCTGGCGACCGGCCGCACGTCCATCGAGGAGGCCTGGCGGGCCATCGACGCGCCCACGCTGGCGCTGTTGCTCGGTCTCATGGTCGTCTCAGCGCAGTTCCGTCTGGCTGGCATGTACTCGGCCATTACCCACCACCTGGCCAAATCGAATGTCAGCCCGCCATGTTTGCTCTTCTTCCTGATAGCCGTGGCCGGGGGCCTGTCAGCCGTGTTGGCCAACGATATCGTGTGCCTGGCGATGACGCCGTTGCTCGTTGAAGGTTGTGCGCGACGCGGTCTGCGGCCCTTGCCCTTCCTTCTCGGCCTCGCCTGCGCCGCGAACGTTGGTTCGGCTGCTACACTGATCGGCAATCCCCAGAATATGCTGATCGGACAGAAGCTGTCGCTGGCGTTCGCAAGCTACCTGCTTTCGGGAATCCCTCCGGCCGTGCTGGGCTGTGTCGCAACATGGGGGGTGCTCAGCTGGCAGTTCCGTAACCGCTGGGAAGCTCCTCCAAGCGGACTGGTTGTGGCCGTGCCGCCCTTCAACCTCTGGCAGTGTGGCAAGGGCGTGCTGGTCCTCGGTGTGCTAATCATGCTGTTTCTGGTGGGGCCCTGGCCGCGGGAGGTTGTCGCATTGGCGGCAGCCGCCGTGCTTCTCATGAGCCGACGGATGCACTCGCGGGAGATGCTCGCGCTAGTCGACTGGCAATTGCTTGTGCTCTTTGCAGGTCTGTTCATAGTCAATCATGGACTTGCGGCATCTAGTTGGTTCGACACGGGCGTGGCTCGACTGGCCGGCGCAGGCGTGGACATACGCCGGCCCGGCTGGTTGTTCGGCTCTACGGTAGTCCTATCCAATCTCGTATCGAATGTGCCGGCCGTCATGCTTCTGCTGCCTGCCGCCGAGCATCCGCAGGCCGGCGCCATCTTGGCTCTGGCCAGTACCTTGGCTGGGAACCTCATCATCGTCGGCAGCATTGCGAACATCATCGTAGTGGATCAGGCAGCGCGCCTGAACACCCGGATAACGTGGCTCGATCACGCACGCTCCGGGGTGCCTGTCACAATCGTCACGCTGGCTCTTGCTGCCGGCTGGCTCTGGCTCTTAGTCCGAGTGGCTTGAGGCAACCGCACTTGCGAACGTCGCCGCCAGATCATCGCCCATTGCTGCTGCTCGTCCGGATGCATGATCAGTTCCCGTCTGATCTCGACTTCGGCGCCGATGTAGTCGTCCTCAGAGAACCTGATACGTAGCGTGGTGATGAGTAAGCGCCCATCAGCACCATGGGCGGCCGTCAACGGTACCGAGGTGCGGTTCTTGGCGGACAATTGCCGAGAGATTGCGCCGGCGGCATGCGTGACGGCGTGCGTCTGAGCGCGGTAATTTCACTGGAGACCGATGGCACCGGTCATGGACTCCGGCAGTCTCCGGACTACTCGCGCTTCCTTGCTTTCAGCTTCGCATGCACGCCTTGCTGCAGAGTTTTGAATGTATTCTCGACCATTTCGACGCCCAACAGGACGACCACTCCAAGAAAGGCAACTTTGATCCCCGTTGCGTGATACCCCGAAGCGACGGTGACCCCAATCGCCGCAAGTATCCATATCGCGGCTGCCGATGTGACCCCAATCACAATTCCATTGCGGGACATCATCACACCTGCGCCGAGGAAGCCAACTCCGGTGATTATCTGCCCTATAACACGCGACGGATCCGTGACTTCCGAGGCTGCGGCGTTTGCGATCGAGACGAAGATATAGGTACTCAGACAAATCAGCGTACTGGTGCGTATGCCGACAGGTTTGCCAAAGACCTGCCTCTCCAGGCCAATGATTGCACCGCATGCCATCGCACTCAGAATACCCGGCCAGCTCAACGGGGTGATCGTCAGAATGTCGTCAAGCATGGGACTTCCTCACTCCGGCCGTCTCGGCCGACCCGCATCAAAGGGACTTCACGTAGATTACCTTGTCATCGCCGGGCGAGTAGAAGTCGGGCAGGACGGCCGCCCGAGTGTAGCCCATACGTTCATAAAACGCCCTCGTCGAAACATACGCATCCCGGCCGGAGGTGTCAACGTACATGCGGGTTCCGCCCTTATCTGCAATCCATCTCTCGATATCGTCCAGTAGTCGCCCGCCGATTCCGGAGTGCTGCCAGGAGGGATGCACAGCAATCCAATACAAGTCGTAACTTGAGACGGTGCATGGAATGGGGCCGAAGCACGCGTAGCCGATGACATCGCCCTCGGACTCCGCAACCGTAAAAAGATAGCCGGAGTTAGCTCCTTCCTTGAGAAACTCACTGACCAGTTCGGCTGCGATTTGAATCTCCGCAGGACTGAACATCTTGGTCGCCTCAACGAGCGTGCGGATTGCAGGCAAATCGGAGCCCCTGAGATGTGATCGTAGTGTGACCGCCAGCTCTGATGGGGTAGGTTTGCGGATGCTCACATTTTGGTCCTTACTTTGGAGGAGGGGCTGCCAGCGTGGGATCGTGGGTTTACCGCAAGATGTCCCTCCACCAATCCGTTGAAAAACGAACGCGCATTCACACCAAGCGTTCGAGTACGGTATCCGCCTTCCTGCACGACGAGCGTCGGCAGATGCAATTGCCCGATCAACCGACCGTTCTCCTGGAAATCACGCACTCCTAGCGCCCATGTTCCAGTTGGATCACCTTTGGCAGTATCGAGCCCCAATGTCACCACAAGAAACCGCGGGGCGAATCGGCGGATTTTGGAAAGCGCCTTACTCAGCGTGGCTCTGAACCGCTCTCCAGCAACGGCTTCCGGCAGTGGGAGATTCACATTTAGTCCTTCGGCGCTTCCCTTGCCTCGATCGTCCTCGAATCCGCTGAAGTACGGATACGCAAAGCTCGGATGGCCGTGGAGGGAGATTGTGAGCACATCGCAACGGTCGTAGAAAATGTCCTCCTGGCCGTTGCCGTGATGGTAGTCGATGTCGAGAATCGCAACGTTCCCGTGCTGAGTCAAGAAGTGAGCCGCAATCGCGGCATTGTTGAAATAGCAAAAACCTCCGAACGAGCGACGTTCAGCGTGGTGGCCCGGCGGGCGCACGAGGGCATACGCAAGTCGTTCTCCCTTGAGCAGCTCTTCCGCCGCCGTAAGAGTGCAGTCGACTGCTCGCTTTGCAGCGGGGAACACGTTCTGGTTAAGTGGCGTGAACGTGTCGATGCAATAATAGCCCGCGCGTACGGAGAGCTCCTTTGGCGGCCGAGCCTGATTGCGGATCGGAAACACATACGGGTATACGGACTTTCCCGAGGGAACCGACTGGCAGGCCCGTTTAAGATAGTCGACGAATGCGTTGTCATGAACAGCACGAATATGGCGTTCTGCAAACTCTCGCGGTACAACCGTGCGAAACAGTCCCGTCTTGTTGAGTTCACCTTGGATCGCGGCGATACGAACCGGCGCCTCCACGTAGCCGCGATCCCGGATGTGGTGAATATCATGCCTGTCGTTTACGACGAGAGCAATACAGGCCCTTATTGTGATTGACCGTGTGCCGGCTTCTTTGTGGCCTTCATCGGGTCTGTGGTATCGGAACTCTCTGAGACGGACAGGGTCCTCCCGAAGCGAGTCGACTACGCGCGCGATGTAATCCGGTGGACATACTTCCCCGTACTTGCGCTCCAGTATAGCGCGAACCACCTGACGGGCCTTGCCTCTCGCCAGATGGTGCCCCCTATCCAGGCCGTCGTACATCAGGTACGGCATATCGAGCTGCCCGGGCTTGATTGGCGCGTGATACTGGTTTCCGGTCAATGGGCGTACGCCGAAACGCTCGTAAAACCGGAGTCTTGCGATATTCTGTTTAAGGAGGGACTGATCCTCTACGCTCTCCGGATCATCCGGAAGACACTCGAAAAAGAGGCCAATGGTATCGCTGGCCGCCGCCTCCTCGCGCACGCGAGTGTACAGCGCTCCCCCGACGCCACCACCGGTGCCGCGCAGGCTCGCGGCGATGTAATCGAGATACCAGAAACGAATTTCCGGCTCGTGCAACACCAAGGCGAATCCGCGCACGTTGCCGTTCACATCGTCGGCGACGTAGAGAAACGAGCGGAATTTGTGCTTTAAGGGATTCCGCAGCTTCTCCGGCAAAGACTCAATCTCGTCGGCATCGATGTCGGGGAACTGGTCCCGCAACATTTGCTGGACCTGCGCGATCTCACGTGCATCAATGGGAAGCAGATCATCGAATACCCGGCGAATCCTAAGCATGAAACGCCACTTCCCTTCGTGTACACGGTGTGAACACCACCGAGATGACGCGCTGAATCACCTCGTCGACCGCCAGGCCGCGACGTTGAGCGGCGGCCATGAACCCCGCGTCCATCGAGAGACACGGATTCACGTTAACTTCCAGGACCCACGGCTGCCCAGACCGGTCGACGCGAAAATCCACCCTCGCGTACCCCTGTAACCCGAAGTGATGCCAGCACTTCGCCGCCAGCGTTCGCAGTCTCTCAAGGAGATCGTCGTCGGAATCGGCAAGGTCGAACCGCCGCCGCGTCGCGCCGTACTCAAAGGAGCCTTCACGCCACTTCGCGGCGTAACCGACGATGCACGGCTTATCCGCAGGAAAATCAATGAACTCAATCTCGGCCACGGGAAGCACTTCGACATCGTGGCCGTCTGCAAGAAGTGACAGATTGAACTCGCGTCCCTCGATAAACTGTTCTGCGAACGACTCTCCGGAGCGTGATGAAGCCCGTTGGAGTACTGCATCGAGTTCACCGTCCCGCTCGATTCGCGTAACTGCGCTGTCCTCAATTCCGACGGACGCGTCCTCCCACACGGGCTTGACGATGCAGATACACGGAGGTGTGATGTCCAGAAGCGGGGGCACCTGCAGACAACGCCAAGCGGGCGTGGGAATCCCGCACTGATGCAGCCACGCCTTCGCCAGCGGTTTGTTCGTCGTCACCAGGCACGCCGTGCCCCCGCTGCCCGTGAACGGAATCCGCCACGCCTCGAGCATCGCCGGAACGACATGGATCAGTCGACCATGTCCCTCCAACGATTCGACAAGGTTAAACACGAGGTCGGGTGTCGATCGCCGGAGCTTGCTGGATAGCTCCGCAAGATCAAGACCCACCTCTGCCGTGCTGACCCGGTGACCCAACTCGCCCAGCACATCCCCAACAAGCTCTGCCTGATGAAGTGCGTCAACTTCGTCGGGCCTGCTGCTTTCATTCACGGCGTCGTGTAAGATGACGATTCTCACGTTGATGACACCGGTGTAGACAACGCGTGAACGTCGCCGCAAGGCTTGTCTACCACTCGCTGCAGCGCGGAATCCACGATGCGACCAATCAGCTCGACGTAGGTCATGCCGACGGCCGTGCACAGCATGGGCAAATCTGAATGCGTGGGGTGCAACCCCGGCAACGGATTGATTTCGAGAACGAAGAGTCTTCCCTGTTCGTCGGCGCGCAGATCAACCCGACCGCCGTCGCGGCAGCCCAAAGCGCGCCACGCCGCAAGCGCCAGGGGTTCCGCATCTGTACTTACGGAGCGTGGGGCGAGAGCATATCGGCATAGACTTTCACACTGTTCCTTGTTGACATATGTGCAAGAGTGCTGCTGCGCCCCTTCGAGCAGCCCGACTTCCAGTGTTCCGATGGCAGAAGCTTCGTTTCCGGTGCCCGTAATTCCGACCGTGAATTCTCCGCCGGGAAGGAATGGTTCGACCAACGCCGGTTGCTCGAACTCCGCCAGGACGCGTTCGCATGCGCGCCGAAGCTCGGTCTGACTCGTGACCCGGGAAGAGCTGTCAATTCCTTTCGACGTTCCTTCCGCCACGGGCTTGACAAAGAGCGGAAAAGGCAAATCAATGCTGCCGATGTCGTCCATCTCGCGGACTTCACAGAAGAGAGTCGTGCGGATCCCGCAGTCCCGCAGAATTCGCTTGGTCAGCGCCTTGTGTAGCGTCAGCGATGACACCAGCGGGTCGGAAAAGGTATAGGGGATCTGAAACGTCTCCAAGATCCCCGGCACCTGCGCCTCACGTCCAAACCCGCGCAGCCCCTCGGCGATATTGAAGACGAGGTCCCAGCGCTCGCCTAACGCCAGACGGCTTACGAGCTCTCGGGCGTGACCGACGCGTTCCGTTTCGTACCCGAGGTCCCCCAGTGCGGTTTCCAGCTCATCGATGGTTTCACCGCGGTCGAATTCGGCAGTTTCTTCGTCGCCGTATCCTTCGGCTAAGTAGGTTTCACGTAGATCGTACGTCATTCCGATTGTCATAATGCATCATTCCAAGGTGTTTCTAGAGTCGCCAAGCTGCTCGCCCTGTAGCCTACTGACTCGGGTCGAAGTATCTAAACTCCTTCCCTTCGTAGTTTCTGAGCACCGCATAATCACCGTCGCGCTGGATGAGGGCCTCGCAGGAAAGGGGGATCTTACCCCCGCCGCCCGGGGCATCCACCACGAAGGTGGGAACTGCATAGCCGGTTATGAAACCACGGAGCCCGGCGATGATCTGTAAGCCCTTCTCGATTGGTGTCCGCAGGTGCGCGGAGCCGGAAATGGGATCGCATTGGTAGATGTAATAAGGCCTGACGCGAATCCGAAGCAAGCCAAGCACCAGACGTCTCATCGTCTCTACATCGTCGTTGACGCCGCGTATTAGCACGATCTGCGCCCCAATTGGTATACCAGCGTCTGCCAGCCGCCCGCAGCCCTCGGCTACCTCTGGTGTGAGCTCAGCTGGGTGCATGAAGTGGATGCTCATCCACAGTGGATGATAACGCCGCAACATCTTGCAGAGTGCGGGCGTGATCCGCTGAGGGAGTACGGCTGGGATCTTCGACCCAACACGCAGGAACTCTACATGTGGGATCGCATGCAGCCGCGAGAGAATCCACTCGATACGGTCGTCGCTCATCGTGAGCGGATCACCGCCGGAGAGAAGCACGTCACGGATCTCAGCGTGCGCTTTGATATAGGCAATTGCCTTCTCGTATTGCTTCGGGTTGAAATGGTGTTCGCCGGTCTGCCCGACCATTCTCGCTCGCGTACAATAGCGACAATAGGTAGCGCAGAAATTGGTTACCAAGAAGAGCACCCGGTCCGGGTAGCGATGAACCAGACCCGGCACCGGCATGAAAGCATCTTCGGCAAGGGGGTCGTCGGCTTCGCCGGGGCCGATGTGGAATTCACCGGGAAGCGGGATCATCGTCCTTCGAATGGGATCGTTGGGATCATCGCGGCCCATGAGCGATGCGTAGTAAGGGGTGATCCCGACGGGCAGGTACCCTCCGAGCGCCTGAACCGCCCTACGTTCTTCATCCGAGAGCGCAAAGATCCTCTCCAACCCGGTCAGGTCACGTACCCGCTTCCGCAATTGCCAGCGCCAATTGTTCCACTCGTCGAACGTGATTTCGCGGAAGAACTCTTCGCGGAACCGGGTGGTGACGCTTCGGTCCGACGTGGAGCGCGTTTGCCTCCCGCGCTGTGCCACAGCGCGCACTGAGGGCGCCTTTCCGTTTCGTTCTGGCTTGAGCGATAGCGGGTTTTCGAGAACCGTCAGAAAGACATCGTTGCGGCGACAGCCGCCAGGCTCCCGATCGGAGCCGCCGGATTGTGCGTCCATCTTCCTTCGGAGGACCTCACGTGGGCGCCGCCGGTTCGCCCCGTCCGACTTACACACGGACGATACTCTGGCCGATTGTGCTAGCGCACCAAACCGCGGGAATTAAATTACGTTGCCGCAAAATGTCAACCACGAATCCGTCATTTCCGGAGAATTTTTCGCAGGGTGTCGCCGGGCGGTCCATCGAGCTGCCACAGTCGACCGGGTTGCGCCCTTCAGGGCGGACGCGAGGACGGTTTTGCGGTAGCCGGCGAGCGGCGTTGCTACTTCGGCAGCCGCGCATCGCCTGATAAACTGGCGCTCAGATTGGCGTTGGCGTGCAAGCGATCAGCGGGTGGGCTGGTGGGCCGGACGTTGACCACTCGACCTCGATGTGCGAGGTCAGCAGTGGAGTAATGGTGGGAGGCACGGGATCTCAGAGATTTCAACCAACACTGTGCAGGCTTGCGGCTTGAGGCAAGACCTGTGCGCCAGCACGGCGGACGGAGCGGCCTTCAGCGTCATGGTCGGCGTCGGTGAGACCTACTTGCCCGCGTTCGTCCTGGCAGTCGGTCTCGGTGAGGTCCTGGCTGGCTTGGCTGCGACCGTCCCGATGCTCGCCGGCGCTGCGGTGCAGTTGCTCTCGCCTCGTCTAATCCGGTACGCCGGCTCGCACCGGCGCTGGGTAATCCTCTGCGCGATGATGCAGGCAGCGAGCTTTCTGCCGCTTATACTCGCGGCGGTCACAGGGGGTATCTCATGGTTGGCGGTCCTTCTCATCACCACCATGTATTGGGCGGCTGGGATGGCTACCAGCCCGGCTTGGAACGCCTGGATGGCCCGCGCTGTTCCCCGCTCGTTGCGAGCTCGGTTCTTCGCCAGGCGTACGAGGATTGCTCAAACCGCCGTCCTGATCGGCCTTGTGCTCGGAGGTATCATCTTGCATTTAGCCGCTGCGCGGGGCATCCTGGTCTGGGGCTTTGCGATTCTATTTGCTACGGCCTGCTGCTCTCGACTCGTGTCCGCCTTCTTCCTGGCGCGCCAACGAGAGCCACACTCGTCAGCTCCGCTCGATCAGAGGGTGTCGCTCGCGGCCTTCACGGGCAGGCTGGGGCACCCCGAGGGCCGTCTGCTCGCCTACATGTTCGCTGCGCAGACCACCACATATCTCGCTGCCCCCTACTTCAGCCCATTCATGCTCGGTGAGCTCAGGCTGCAGTATCCAACGTACATGATGCTGTTGGGCGCGGCCTTCCTCGCGAAGGCGATGGCGCTTCCCCGGATGGGCCGATGGGCGCACCGCGTCGGCCCGAAGTCGCTTCTGTGGATTGGGGGAGTCGGGATCGTTCCCCTTCCCGCACTTTGGCTCCTCTCGTCGGCGACTGCCTACCTGCTCGTTCTGCAGATAATCGGGGGCGTAGCGTGGGCGTGCTACGAGTTGGCGACGTTTCTTCTGCTATTCGAGACGATTCGAGATGAAGAGCGGATAAGCATCCTGACCTCCTTCAATCTACTCAACGCGGTGGCGATCGCAGCGGGCTCGGTCACGGGTGGTCTCCTTCTGCGACTGGCAGGTGTGGGGCCGGGTGCGTATCTGCTCCTGTTCCTGGTTTCTTCCGCGGGGCGCCTGTTAACGCTCCCGCTATTGCGCAGCGTAGCTGAAGCGCCACCAATCCCGTTCCGCATTGGATTCCGGCCGCTCGCGGTCCGCCCCTCTGCGGGGTCCTTAGACCGTCCGATTCTTGCCACCTTGGAGGGACCCTCCAATGGGAACGACGCGGAGGCCATCGAGGATCGTGAGGAGAACGGCACGCAGTTAAAGAAGTTGAGTCTGTGACCGCACCGCCATTACGAAGCTGCCTTGAGCTGGTATTCGCCCGCCGCCGCTCCACACAGTTCTTTGTGCGGGTTGCGCGATAGGTTCATCAAACGGGTGACGTCGGCTGGCGAGAGCACGACCCTGCGGAGGGCTCATCGGGCTTGGCTGCTCGGGCCAGCGCTGTCGCCACAACCCAGGCGCTCGCCCAAGCCCACTGGAAGTTGAATCCACCTATTCGTCCGTCCACATCCAGGAGCTCTCCGGCGAAGTAAAGGCCGGGGCGTTTCCGCGAGCCGAACGTGCGAGTTTGGACTTCGGCCAGAGGAACGCCACCCGCCGTTGTCTCGGCACGAGCGTAACCGAGGCTGTCCCGCACGGGCAGGGGCCAGCGGGCCAGCGCGCCTGCTACCTTGCGTCGCAGCTCCTTCGGAAGGTGGGCCATGACGGTCGTACGAGGGGTCCCCAACGCACTCAGGACGGCATCAGCCAGACGCGCAGGGACCAGGCGCGCGAGGGCGTTGTTGAGCTGGACTCGGGGATGGGTTGAGGCAAGGGCCAGTAGTCGATTCTCAACGCCGGTGGCGGCTTCGCCCGGCACGAAACTCGCGAATACCGAAACGTCGCACTGCTCGAGCTGTGCTCTATGCCAGTGTCGCGACACATCCAGGACAACCGGTCCGCTCACGCCGAAGTGCGTCCACAAGAGCTCCCCGCAAGCACGAACGGGTTTCCGGCCGGCTGTTTGCACGGTAAGCTCGACGTTGTGCGAGATCCCCGATAGCGGGATATGAAACGCGCCCTCGAGAACCAACGGCACGAGGGCAGGTGTCGGCGGGACCAGAGTGTGACCGAGTCTCTCTGCCAATCGGTAGCCCGAGCCGTCGCTGCCGGTCTTTGGGAACGATCGGCCTCCTGTCGCCAGCACAACCCTGTCTGCGGACAGACTGTTGGCGCCTGCCGTGACTTGGAACCTTCGCTCTGCACCACCTTCCAGAATGTCTGTAACCCGCTGTCCGAGTAGAATGTGCACCCGTCGGCGGGTGGCTTCCGCCACCATCGCATCAAGCACGGTCTGCGCCCGATTGGTCGTGGGAAAGAGCTTACCGTTGTCTTCGTCACTCAGTTCGACGCCGATCTCTCGGAAGAAGGCCACCGTGCGGCTGACCGGAAAGGCGGCCAGAACCTGCTTGATAACGTTCGGGTTTCCACCGGAGTAATCGGCCGCCGTCACAGTACGGTTTGTGACGTTACACCGCCCGCCGCCCGACAGGAGCATCTTCGCTCCGAGCTTGGCGGCGCCGTCCAGCACGACCACGGATCGCCCCGGCATGAGCCTTGCGGCGAAGATGGCCGTTGCCAGACCGGCTGCCCCACCTCCAACGATCGCAATATCAGCGGTGTTCGTGTTCTTGCCCCCTGTACGCAACATGGCCGCACGCGCCTTCAGCTTCAGATCCGCCCGGAAAGCCCGCGCGAGACCTGGAGCACAAGTCTCCCGTTATCCCGGCACGCCCCAACGGTACGGCGCCCGGTCTCGGCTATAATACTCCGACGATGGTCACCGACGCCCAAAACAGCGAGAACCTCGACGACCGGCCGGCTGGGCCAAGGCGGCAGAGCCGTTATGCCGGAACACATCCCCGGCGGTTCGGCCAACGTTAGAAAGAACTCAACCCAGGATTATACTCGGAGATGCGGAAGCATGTACGAGCCCAGGGTCGCACACCTGAGGGAACTCATGGTCCCGTCTTGGTGGAGCAGGTCTTGGCCGCGTTGCGCTCGGATGAGGGCGGCCCCCCCCTCCCCCAAAACCGATCCGTCCCTTCTGGCGAGAGGGTTGCTTGATGATGCATGAGTCCGGCCTCCATTAAGCTGAGCGGGTATCGAGACAGATCAGGCAACCCTTGAAAGGAAATCCCAACTATCGGGGCGGACGCATGCTCTGATGATTACTCGGTTCTCGACACCGCAAGCAAGCCTTGGATGACGTTTTCGGGAGGGACAAGGTGTGGAGCGACATAGAACCAGCGGAACATGGTCTCTGAGTCCTGAAGAAGAACCGGTGCAGACACGGCCCGGAGGTCGCAAACCAACCGCATCGGGAACCTGTCACGCCGCTTTCGACGTCAATCGTCACTCTGTTTCGCTCCGCAGGCCCGCCATGTCATTTCGCAGGAGCTCAGCGTTCGCAGCGCAGCGTTACTATGCCCAATGCGGGGATCTTGATCGGTATCGTTGTGGGGCTCAGGCGGTTGCCGCGCGGACTGCTGAGCCAGATACGATGGCCCTGGGGTGTTGCCCATTCCAGCGCGGCGAGCTGAGTTTGCTCAGAGGTGTTGAACAGCCGGACCATGAGAGCACTGCCATCCGCAGACGGCTTCAGACGCGAGATAATCACCTCGGTCGGCGTGACTCTCACGAGTGGTTCGCAGGGCGGTGCGTGGTTGTCACCGAGTGGCACCGCGATTAGTGGCTGACCGCGCTCAATGCCGAATCGTTTCGCCGACGCCGCATCGAATCTACCGTGCGGCCGGAGAGCGTAGCAGATCGTTGCAGGCCCGGGTTGAGCAGCGAGGTAGTTCGTTTCCCAGTAGTTATTCATTACATAGGAGTAGAGCAGGCCGGCGTCTTCCGCTCGCTCGCGCCAGCCGACCACGGTGGCGTCCGTGGTCAACCCGCCGATCTCGATCAGCGGGGCGTCCATCGTCGCCAACGTTATTCCGTGGGTGTCGTTCGAGACATCCGCCCAGCGTTGGGCGGTGAAGTAGTTGCGGCACGCACCGGGGAGCTGGTCAACCTCAGGGCGGACGATGCCCCACGCGAGATCGATTCTGACACTCGGTTGCGGTATGGCAAACGGAAACGCGAAGTACACTGCCTCGGGACTGTATACTTGCTGCTTGTCGAGGTGTGCGATCAGATCTACATGTTCGGATGTCGCCGTCAAACGCACCTCGTGCGTCAGGCTATCGCATCCCGGTGCCTTCATCCGGGTGCGCATAGACGCCACGAGTGGCCCGCGTTCAATCACCTCGACGCTCAGAGCTTCAGCATGCTGTGGCTCATCGGGGTCCCTTCCCGCTACATAAAGATAGCCGCCCAATCCGGTCGCAGATCTTGGATCAACAAGTTCCGTACCAGTTCCGCGATCTCTAAGACTTCGTATGGTGCCGGTCTGCGGATCAACCTCCACCTCCAGGAAGTCATTGGCCAGCCGCGTGCCCGACGCGCTTACGCTTACGTCACAGTGAGCCGGTCCGACCGAAAGGTCGAAGACTGATGCGGCGAGCGGCGGTACGTCTTGGACCAGCACCGCGAGTTCTCCGCCTCGCAGCCCCTGCGAGGGTACGGGTGCGCCGTTGCGATCGGTTACGCGGTCTCCAGGCCGTTTCCATGTGGTCGGCAGGATTACCACTTCGCTGCGCGGCCATGACGACGTGTTGAAGACGGCAAACCGGTCTGCGCTCTTGTCCATGGGCGCCAAGTCTGCGACGGCTCTCTCAAGCAGATCCTGCGACTGTCGCCGGGCATCCGACGCGAACCGGCGTTTGGTTTCCCATTGTTGCCGGGTGAACTCGCTTTCCGGCTCGCTGATACTGTTCCAGGAGCCCCAGGTGTGCTCGTTGAAAAGGACCACGTTACGCCACGCGGCATCGAAGGCGTCGGTGGGGAACTCTGTTGGACGCCGCAGCATCCAGAGGGTCTCCGCTTGGACCAGCCGTTCGGCCGCCGCACGGTTCAAGGCCGTCTCCCGCGCGGATGAGGCAGCACCGTCTTCCCAGTACGGCGTGAAGTCTCCTCGGACCGTCGGAATGGAATCGCCATACGCCGACTCCAGGTCCCGGAGCAGTACGTGCGAGGTTGTCAGAACCAGACGCGGAGATGTGTACTTCTCATTCCACGAGCGCACGAAGTCCGATAGGCCGGGGTCCGGAGGGCCGTTGTCCGCGTTGATGCTGTACCTGAGTTGAACGAAGTCGTATGGATAGTCGTCCGATTCAAGCTGACTGAGGTAGGTCAGCAAGCGGCGTCCGTCAAAGGGTGATGTCACCTTGCGGTCACCGAAGGACTCGGTTGTGCGGGCGGTGCCCTGAAACCAGGAGTAGCCTTGTCCGGCCATCCAGCAGAGCACTTTGTGTTGGCCGCACGGTGAGCGCCAGCAGAATGGCCGGTCACCCCAGGCAGCCAGCGTTCGGCCTATTCTGTGGGCGCGATTGGGGCCGAGCGATAGATACCGCACGCCCGATTGCGCAAGAGCCGGAACAAGCCCCCACGTGTAGCCCGGAATTTCGCTGATCATTGCCGAGTCGATTGTCAGGCCGTACTTGGAGCGCAGGTCTTCTGCCCAGCGTAGCAGTTCGAACAGCTCTTCAGGGCGACACAGGCCGGTCAACACGTTGGCGTAGAGGGCGTCGAGACCGATCGAACCGGCTCGAACGGCCGCCAGAAACGCCTCGCGTTCCTGTTCACTGGCGACTTCCAGGAAGGCCTCGACGGCCCACAGGCCCTCGGGGTTCCACCGAAAACGCGCTTCCGGCGAGTAATCCGCGGTCCTGTCGATGAGCTCGATTGCCCGCCGGATGTGTTGGATTTGGCGTTGGAGGACTTCCGACTGTACGTGGGTGTATCCGATATCCAGGTGGGTGTGGTGCAGAACATAGACCACCCAGGGCCTTACGGGATCGATGGTGGTCTGCTGCTCTGCCACTACCTTGTCGTCAATCCGCAGCCGGATCGGAACGCGGGTTCTTTCTTTGACCGCCGGAACACGTACGCACACGGTATGGCTTCCCGTGTGCAGTCTGATCGGGGACTTAACCGAACCGATCTCCACTAAGGCGTCGGTGGTCTCCCCGGAGTGATGATTCACTAGTTCGACCAACTGGGCTTCGCCCCCGGATTCCTGTCCATGACGCAGTATCGCAGCCAGTTGCCTGACTTGCAGGATCGCGGTCTCGCAACGAGTCGGGGCCAAAGCCAGTTCTTCAGGCCCCTCGAGCGTGACAGAGTCGTAGACCAACCAACAGCCGCTCGTCGTGGTGATCGTCAGCGCGTTATCGCCGGCCGCGAGGTGCTCAGCCGGAATCGGGATCGTCGCGGTGTGGGGTGCGCCTGCTGCGGCGCGTTCTTCCAGCATGTAATGGGATCCGCCGGGCAATTGGTATTCGGTAGCGAACCCGTTGATCGCGACGCGCATGCGGGGTGGTTCCGGTCGGTTCGCGTCGAGCACCCGCACGACCAACCGGGTACCATCTCGCGCGGGTTTCGAGCGAAGGCCGAAGGTGATGGTGAACGTGTGTGGCCGTCCGCCGGCCCAGGTGTCAAGAGGACCCGGATGCACGTGCGGCCAATCATGTTTTGGGTCCGACCGTCCAACGACGTACATCGGCCCAACCGGGAACCGGGTCGGGTATTTCACGAAGTCGGCAGCGTCGAGAGCAAGGTCGGCCATGCTGCCGTCCGGCTTTCCGATCGTCCAAAGCGTTTTCTGCTGCGTATTCATACTCGGCGATGATACCTGGGCCATGCACGCGGGCGTCAGGACGACTCCCAAGCACAGCAAGGCGGGTGTTCCTTTCGTCATTACGAATTCCCCGCAAGTCAGCGATACACGGCGGATGATTCAGTCCGGTTCCATTGCGTCCGTTTGCATCATAATCGGGCCGGGCCGTTCTTGCACGAGCGTCCGGAGGATCCCCTGCCTCAACGCTTGACGTTTCCGATTCAGCCCCCACACTGGCAACTAGGTTGTGACCGCGTGGCGAGGTCCGCCGGGAGAACCAGGAGCGCTGCCATTCGACGTACCGTTTGCCTCACCGTGAGAGATTGTCCGTGCGAATACTCAAGAGAAACCTCGTCATCGTCGTACTGGTCACGTTCTGGTCGGCGCCGGCAGTTTGCCAACAGGCGGCTTCGCCGGCTGATCCCGGCGCGCCGCGGGCCGCATCTCCGAAGGACGGCGCGGGGGAGAGGACAAACGGCGCGACCCGCGTGATCTACGCGCTCGACAATCCCGACGCCCCTTCCTCGTTTAAGGCGAACGTGACAGGCGAAGCGGAGCAGAGGAAGGCTGTCCCCAAGATCGCGGACGGCCGGCTCTATCTCCTCGAGTCGTGGTGGAAGTCCACCGCCTCCATCGCGTTTCCCGCGCCAACCGACACTACGACCCGGGTTGTCGAGGTTTCGTGGAAGTTGGTCATGAACACTGGAACCGAGGGCGCCGGGTTCGCGTGGCTCAACGTGGAGAAGTATGGCCAGGAAGGCGAAGCGCCCAAGATCGAGGAGTGGGAAGCCCCGAGCATACCGGCATGTTTGGGTGTCGGCTTCGACGCCTCCGATCCCGCCAATCGTGACCCGTTTCGCGGGTCGGGGAATGCCTACGATCGGCCGCAGCATGAAGTTTCCCTGCATTGGGACGCAGCGGAGATCGTCAAGCGGACAACAACGATGGACTTCCGCGATGAGACGCCGCACGACGTGCGGGTTCGAGTGGAGTTCGTCCCCGGTGGAGCGGATGCCAGCGTCTGGATCGACGGGACGGTGATCTTCGATCGTTACTTCATCCCATCGGCCACGGCCTACGTGGGTCGACCGGCTTTCGGTGCCCGCAACGGTGAGACTGCCGGCGACACGTGGATCGAGGGTTTGAACATCGAGTGCGAGCATCCGATCCCCGCTCCCGAACCGCCGGTAACGGTCATGGCGATCGATCACAAGCTCAATGACGCCGAGCACCCCAAGAGCGAGGCCGTTGTCGATTTCCCCGACAATACCGATCGCTTCGCCCGGATCATCTGCACTCTGCGGCTGGACAGACCTGAAACGCGTTTCGACCCATGGGATCGGCTGGCGGAGATCAGTGTCTATGATGATGACGGCGAACGGTTTGAGATTCTGCGCTATATTACGCCGTATCATCGAGGGCACGAGTGGAAGGTGGATGTGACGGATTACCGACCGCTACTGCGCGGCAAGCGGAGGATCGAGCAGGTTTGCAGTACGCAAGGCGAGGGTTGGGTCGTGACCGTCGGATTCGACTTCTACCCAGGTACAACCGATCGTCTGGCCTACAAGGTGATCAACCTGTGGTCAGGAAGTCCGGAGATCGGGAATCCGGATGAGCCGGTCGATGCGTTCTACGCGCCGAAGATCGTGCCACTCGATCAACAAACGGCATCTGCAAAGGTGCGCACTGTGGTCACCGGGCATGGGATGTCACCGAACACCGACAACGCCGCCGAGTTCATGTCGATCGGCCGCACACTGACGATCAACGGCCAGTCGTTTCGCAACGTGCTTTGGAAGACGGACAACTATCTGAATCCGTGTAGACCGCAGGGTGGGACGTGGAAGTACGACCGTGCCGGATGGGCTCCTGGTGATGTGGTCAGACCTTGGGAGGTCGACGTAACGTCTCTGATTGGAACCGGCCGCGTCCTGAACATCGGGTACAAGCTCGATCCCTATGTAAACGAAGCTCGTGGTCAGACATGGGCACCGTTCCACAAGACCGAGTCTCAAGTAATCCTATATCATAAGCCGTGAACGAGCATCCGCCGGCCCGCATGAGAACCAGTTTATGAAACGAAGTCCCGCCAACCCGATCATCACGCGAGCGGATATTCCGGATGTTCCACCACGAATAATCGACGTAACCTCGGTTTTCAATCCGGGGGCCGTTCGCATGGGGGATCGTGACATGCTCCTGCTGCGCGTGCAGACCCGCGGCCGTGAGACTGTTTTGATGGTTGCCGAGAGTACCGACGGTGAGCGTTTCTCCGTCCGGCCGCAGGAGGTTCGTTTCCCTGGAGTCGAGGCGCTGGGCCAGACCGTGTATCACGTTTACGATCCCCGGCTGACCCGGATCGACGACACCGTGTATATCGTATTCGCGGCGGATACCGACCAGGGTTGCCGCCTTGGCGTAGCGCGCACTGAGGACTTTCATCGCTTCGAATTGGTTGGCTTCGGCGGCGAGAGCGACACGCGCAACGGAGTGTTGTTTCCGGAACGGTTCAACGATCACTTCCTGCGACTGGAGCGCCCGAACATTACGCGACTCGCCGGAGGCGTAACGACCGGCACGGAGATTACCCTGTCAGAGTCAAATGACCTAGTGAATTGGCGTCCGCGCGGCCCGATCATGGCGGGTCGGCCACACTATTGGGATGAGTTGATCGGCTCCGGGCCGCCGCCGGTGAAGACGCGCTCCGGATGGCTGCATATCTACCACGGAATCGCCACTCACTTCGCCAGTGTCAACGTCTATCAGGCCGGGGTGGTGCTGCTCGATCTCGCGGATCCACGGCGGGTGCTGGCACGCGGTCGCGACAACATCCTCGAGCCGCGTGAACCATACGAGTTGACGGGGCAAGTGCCCAACGTGGTCTTCCCCAGCGGCATGATCGTTGACGAGTATGATGATGAAGGATTTGCTTTGGCTGACAGCCCGGTACGCGTCTACTATGGAGCGGCCGATACGGTCGTTGCGTTGGCGACTACTACAATCCAAGACCTCCTCGATGAGTGCGAACGCTGACAGGTTGGGTCTTTTTCAGGAGAATACCGTGTGGAAGCTGGTGCTGGCTGGAGCCGTTGTCGTGGTGGTGGTGGGGTGTGCCTCATGCTCCATGACGAAGAAACCTCTGACGACCGTGGCAAGCCCCGGTGATCCCCGGCATTACAGTTGCCGCCGCGCGACGAGTGCTGTTGTCATCGATGGCCGGATGGATGAACAGGCCTGGGCTGATGCTCTGTGGACCGATTTCTTTGTCGACATCGAGGGAGTGGCCAAGCCGCGGCCGCGCTTCGCGACGCGGGCGAAGATGTTGTGGGACGACCGGTACTTCTACATCGGCGCGAGCCTGGAAGAGCCTCACGTTTGGGGCACGCTCAAGCAGCATGACCAGATCGTGTTTCATGACAATGACTTCGAGGTCTTCATCGACCCTGACGGCGACACGCGTGAGTACTACGAGATCGAAGTCAACCCGCTCAACACCGTCTTCGACCTGTTCCTGGAACGCACTTATCTCGACGGCGGGCCGGCACATCACGAGTGGAATCTGAAAGGACTGAAGACTGCGGTGCATGTTGACGGCACGCTGAACGACCCGTCGGACCGCGATCGTGGATGGTCCATAGAATTGGCGCTGCCGTGGCGTGCGCTGGCGGAGTACGCACACAAAGCCGCGCCGCCGCGCCCCGGCGACGTCTGGCGGGTTAACTACTCGCGCGTGGAGTGGCAACACCGGGTCGTCGACGGGCGTTACGAAAAAGTGCCCGACACGCCCGAGGATAACTGGGTCTGGTCCCCGCAGGGCCAGATTAATATGCACATCCCCGAGCGGTGGGGGTATGTCGTGTTCCTGTCAGCGGCGGAGTGAATCGCCGGACACAAAAGACGCGGCGCCGGGAGTGAACATGCACCTGGTCGACTGGGGAATCGTTGCTGCCCTGATGATCGTCTTGATTTGGGGGGCCGCCGGCACCGTGCGATACACCCGCAGCGTGTCCGCTTTCCTGGCCGCCGAGCGTTGCGGCGGGCGCTACCTCATCGCGATGGCCGACCAGATGTCGCAACTGGGCCTGATCACTCTGGTGTGGTACTTCGAGCAGAACTATCAGGTCGGCTACACCTCCATCTGGTGGTCGCTACTGGAGGGGCCGGCCATGATCGTGATGGCCCTGTCCGGCTGGGTCATCTACCGATTTCGCCAGACTCGAGCCCTGACGCTGGCGCAGTTCTTCGAAATGCGCTACAGTCGCAGGTTCCGCGTGTTCGCGGGCCTGGTGGCGTACGTGGCGGGCATTATCAACTTCGCCATCTTCCCGTCTGTGGGAGCCCGGTTCTTCATGGCTTTGTGTGGCCTGCCTGACAGCTTCATGTTGGCGGGTTTCGAGATCGCCACGTATCCGCTGCTGATGGTACTGTTACTGTCAACCTCGCTGGCGTTCCTGTTCGCAGGCGGCCAGATCGCCGTCATGGTGACCGACTTTCTGCAGGGCGTCTTCTGTAACGTCGCCTTCATCGTTATCATTCTGTTTCTGCTCGCCACGTTCAGTTGGGACCAGATTTCCGATGTAATGCTCACGGTGCCGGCGGGGCGGTCCATGGTCGACCCATTGGATCTGGGCAAGGAGATGCACTTCGATTTCTGGTACTATGCCATCGGCGTGGTCATCCTCTTTTACTGTGCCAAGGGTTGGCAGGGAACCCAGGGCTACAACTGTTCGGCCATAAACGCCCATGAAGCCAAAATGGCGGGCATCCTCGGTCCTTGGCGGTTTCGCGTGTTGATGCTCATCGTTGTGGTTCTGCCTGTCTGCGTGCGCACCTTGATGCACCATCCGGACTTCGCGGCCCAGGCCGCGGTCGTGAACCGATCACTCGACGCGATCGACGCCCTATCATCCGAAGTGAAGGGGACGCTGCAAAACCAACTGCGCACACCACTGGCCATGAGCGTGATGCTGCCCACCGGTCTGCTCGGACTGGCCTGCGCGGCCATGCTGGGCGCATTCATAAGCACGCACGACACGTATCTGCATTCCTGGGGAACGATCCTGGTTCAAGACGTGATTCTACCTCTTCGCAAGAAGCCGTTTTCGCCTCGGTGGCATCTCTGGCTGCTGCGGCTTTCTATCCTGGGTGTGGCGGTCTTCATCTTCTTCGTCAGCCTGTTGTTCCAGCACACGCAGTACATTGCCATGTTCTTCGCGTTAACGGCCTCCGTCTTTGTCGGCGGGGCCGGGGCGGTGATCGTCGGCGGGCTCTACTGGAAGCGGGGCACTACACCGGCGGCCTGGGCGGCGATGATTACTGGAATGGTGGCATCGCTGATTGGCATCAGGATCAAGCAAGTCGAACCGGAGTTCTTCCTGACCGGTCAGGAAATGAGCTTCCTGGCGATTGTCTTGGCCGTCGGAGTGTACGTGGCCGTGTCACTGCTTGGCCCCCGGGCGACACACAACATGGACCGCCTGTTGCACCGCGGAAAGTACGCAATCCCGGGGGAATCCACCGCCACGTGGAAGGATGCCCGCACTTTTTGGGAGAAGCTCGGCTTCAGCAGGGATTTCACCGGCGGTGACCGCGCCATCGCGTATGTGACATTGATCTGGCCCTTGGCATGGACCATCATCTTCGTCATTGTCACCATCTACGGCATGACCGCCGGAATCTCAAAAGAGGCTTGGCTGGGGTATTGGCATGGTTGGACCTGGTTCGTCGTGGGCTGTGCCATCCTCGTGACTGCATGGTTCACCATCGGCGGGGTCTTCGATATGAAGTATCTGTTCCGTCAACTGCGCAGCCGCGCCGCCGATCCATCCGACGACGGCCGCGTCGAGACGAAGGATCCCGTAGTAAACGAAGAGCTGCAGTGACGCATTCACTAGCCTTGTCAGGCTGCCATGCGGGTAACCGTCCCGAAGGGACGTAGGCAAGTAGCCGCGGGTGGAGCGCCTCGTTGTTCTACACATCTTTGCTGGGCGAGCGAAGCGTATCCGTCCGACTCCGCGGTGTCCCGATCCCCAGCCTGAAAGGCCGCAAGGCGCGGCTTCCTTTTCAGCGAAAGGCGTCAAGCCGGCTGGGTGTTCAGGCTGAAAGCCCACAAGACAATAGCCGGGGGCAAGGCCGCGCAGCGGGTGCCGCCCCCGGATGGGGTCCCAACAATCCCAATCACCCTGACAGGGTGAAAGAGACGGCGGCGGCGAACCGCGAGTTTGTTTCGCCTGCCTGGCCTTATCGAGAATGCGTCGAAAGACAGTGGCGAAGCACATTCACCGGAGCTGTTTGACCCTTTGCAGGGTCAGACAGGCTGTGGGGAGACCGGGTCCGGGGGCGGCGGCCGCTACGCGGCCTTGCCCCCGGCTACTTCATCTGAGCCCTTCGGGCTGGGGGACGGAGTGCCCCTGGCGTACTCGGCCGGGACGCGGTCCACAGATCAGAGAGCACTCTCTCGCCTCGTCTGCCAAGGTTAGTACCATTGGGCAGAGCCCAACCTACCGAACTGGGGTGACACTAAAGGCTGCCAGGCGTGTAATCAGCGGTTGTGCGGCTGACTTCAGCACCTTAAGGCGGAGCTTGGTTACCTCAGTGGGGACAAAACGATCAATCTTCTTGCGACCGATGGCGGTGCCCCGGCAGAGTGGCTCCCACTTTCCAACCACGAGTCCTTCGATTACGTATTCGCGGATGCGTTCGCCCTGCGAGATGTCTTCCATCGTAATCACGTGATCAATACGTGCCGGCGCGGGCAGCACCAGCTCGATGAGATCACCCGCGCCTGTCGTCTCAGCGACGCTTCTGCCAAACCGCCGGCGCACTTCCGCCGCAAACTCCGCACTGCGCCGCACGTCTGCGTCCGGGATTAAACCCGTGGCGTCCGGCGTCTGGTTAAGAAGCAGAACCGCGCCGTGGCCGACACTCTGGTAGTACATCTCCATCAACTCATCAACGGTTTTCAGTGTGTCAGCGTTTTTCGTGTTCCAGAACCAAGTACTGCGGATCCGCGCGTCGCATTCCAGAGGCAGCCACGCGAGGCCGTTCGGATCGCCGTGCGCAGCCGTCGCCTCGCCCGATTGAGCGTCCTTCTCTGTAAGAGCGTTCCATGCCGGATAGGGCGCGATCCCATCTTCGTTGCCGACCCAGCGGATAGTGGCATGCGGTCCCTGGAACACCATCGCCCGAGGTGCGTATCGCTCGAGAATGTCACCGACCGGGACCACAATGCTGCCGTCGAACCAAACTTCGTACATCTCGCCATAGCCACTGAGGACCTCGGTAAGTTGCCGGCGGTATAGACTGTTGTAAGCTGCTTGCGCCTCCGGGGTCGAGCAGCGCCCACCGCCTTCGGCACCCTGCTTGCGGTCGCAAGGTGAAACATAGACGCCCAACTTCATACCGCGCTTGCGGCACGACTTCGACAGATCGCGGAGCACGTCGCCGGTGCCACCGCGCCAGGGCGTGTTTTTGACGCTGTAGTCAGTGGTCTCCGTCGGCCACATACAGAAACCGCCGGCATGTTTGGCGACGAACACAATGTACTTGGCGCCCATTCCGTCGGCCGCCGCCACCCACTGGTCCGTGTCCAATCGGGCAGGATTGAACTCCGTCAAAGGGAGGGACAGATCGTCGTATTCCTGATCCGTGAAGGTGTTCGGCGCGAAGTGGATGAACATACCGATCTCGCTGTCATGCCACGCGAGCTGCTCCGGAGTGGGTTTAGCCAAAGAACCGCCCGCTGAGCTGCCGGTTCCTCTGGGTTGCGTGGTCATCGCGGATTCCGCCGGCTGGTTCGGATTGTCCACGCTCCGGTGGTTGGCTGGCGTCGTCCCCGCGTGCTCGGACTGAACATCGAACACGCCCTGGAGCCTGATATCTTCGGCCGATGCACCGACCATGACCTGAAACCTGCCGGGCTCGACCACGCGCTTCATCGCGGCGTCCCAGATGGCCAGCTCGGATACGGGGATATCGAGTTCAAGCCTCCGGCTACCGCCGGGTTCGAGCAGGATCTTCTTGAACCGAAGCAGCCGCATGGTCGGAGTAGTCGTCGAGCTCACCTCATCGCGGATGTAGACCTGGGCGACCTCCTTGCCTTCACGCAATCCGACGTTGGAGACGACGAAGCTCAGGCGGACGACGCCGTCAGTCGTGACACACGGCTTCTCGATCACCAAATCGCTGTAGGCGAACGTCGTATAGCTCAGTCCGAAGCCAAAGGGGTACAAGGGATCCGGCGACGTAAAGACGTAGTCCCGCCCCGGCTTCTCCGGTGTTCCGGGTTGACGATACACTCCCCGGCCGGTGGGCTTGTAGTCGTACACGGTGGGAATGTGCCCGGCGCTTTGCGGCACGGACACAGGAAGGCGCCCTGACGGGTTGATTCGGCCGAGTAAGATGTCGGCGATGGCGTTGCCACCCTGCTCGCCGGGGTAGAACACGCTGAGGATGCCGGGGATGTTCGCCTTCATCCAAGGAATGCTGTACGGCCGGCCGTGGATCATGACAACGATCACCGGCTTGCGTGTGGCACTAACGGCCCGAACTAGGTCGTCCTGCACGCCCGGTGGAGATAGACTAGTCGTGTCGAAGGCCTCGCCGACAGTGGCTAGTCGGTTGTAGGCTTCATCACCCAGCGAAAGATCGCCGGTTATTTCGCTCGTATCCCCGATGACGACAACGGCCACGTCGCTCTTACCGGCGGCCTCAACCGCCTGGCCGAAACTTGTTCGTGACAGGTCGACGAGATCGCAGCCTCGCGCGTAGTTGATGCGAACACGGTCGCCCAACGCCCGGCGGAGACCATCCAGGACCGTGACGCCGTAGGCATTGTCCTTGGTTGCGGAGTAATCGCCGAATTGGACCTGGTCGGCGTTCGGGCCGATGACGGCGATTGAGTCGAGCTTGCGCGCATCCAGCGGCAGGACGTTTCCTTCGTTCTTCAACAAGATAATCGATTCCTCGGCAGCGCGCCGGGCGAGGGCGATATGCTCCCGGGTATGAACATCTTCTTCGAGCCGGGCGAGGTTGATTTGTCGCCGGCCGTCAAACAGGCCGGCCAGGAACTTGATGCGGAGAATGCGTTCGACGGCGCGGTCAATAGCCTCCGTTTGGACCCGCCCGTCTCGGACCAACTGTGCAAGATGCCGGTAGGCGGTGGCGCCGGGCGCGTCAAGATCGACGCCTGCCAACAGTGCCTGCACGGCCGCGTCGGGCGCGTCCACGGCGACGTGGTGGTAGTCATATAGCATGTGGATGCCGCCGTAGTCGGAGAAGACGTAACCGCGAAAGCCCCAGTCGCCGCGCAGGATGTCGCCAAGGAGCCGGTGATTCGCGTGGGAGGGCAGTCCGTCCACCTCGTTGTAGGAGGGCATCACCGCGCAGACACCGGCTTGGCGGACCGCGGCCTCGAATGGAACGAGGTGCAACGAGCGCATCTCGCGCTGACCGATCGACGCGGGGCCGCTGGCCAGCCCCCCGGCCGGCACGCTGTAACCGGCGAAATGCTTGGCCGTACACATGATCTTGTGCGGATCGAGACCGCTTTGCCAGATGTTCGGCCCTTGCGCACCCGTAATGAATGCGACTCCCATGTTGGAGACTAGCGTGGGGCATTCACCGTAGCACTCCTCCACGCGCCCGAACCGAGGATCGCGCGCCAGATCGAGAACCGGCGCGAGACACTGAGCCACACCGATGGCGCTCGCTTCCTCGGCGATCGCCGCGCCAACCTCCTGCACGAGTTCCGGGTTCCAAGTAGATCCCAACGCTATCGCCTGGGGGAAGACCGTCGCCCCGCGAGATCGCATGCCGTGCAAGCACTCCGCAACGGGAATGGCGGGGATGCCGAGGCTGGTCTGGGTTCGCAGGTGGTCCTGGGCAGCCTTGAATCGAACGGCTATCTCCTCCGGCGGGTAGCCCGGCAGGCACATCATCGTGCCGCAGCTCTGCTCGGCGAACACATCGGCCAATGACTCCGGGGTGACTCTACCGTCTTGCGTTTCCAGAGCGGATATGTCCTTCTGGCACATCTGGCCGACCTTTTCCTCGATGGTCATTCCTGCCAGCAGGTCAGCCACGCGATCATCGATGGATAGGCGAGTATCGAGGTACTTCGGTTGTTCCGCCGAGAGCGGCGAAGCCAGCAAACAGACAACAGTCAATAATCGGAGATGGTGAGCGGAACCCATCGCGCCTCCCTTGCTTGGTTAGGCCTGCGTTGCAGCTTCGTAGCGCACGATCAAGGGCGTCTACAGAGATACTCGGACGGAATCTGCTGCTTTGCCATACCGGGGGCTTCCCACGAAACAAGCAACTCCGCGCCGCCGGTCCGCTCGAACATCTCCACCCGGATCGCGTGCCAGCCCGCCTCCAACGCAATCACGCCGGATAGCTCGAGCGACGAGTGCAGGCCGTCGTTATCGACGACCAGTTCGTCGCCAATCCACAGACGACTGCCGTCGTCGGATCGGACGAAGAACCGATACGGCCCGGTCTTCGGCGCCTTTATGAAGCCCTGGAAACGCAATGCCCAGAGGTCGTCGCGGCGTGCCGGCTGAATGGAGAAACTGGACGCCATTCCGCTTGCCGTCGGCTGCAGAGCGGCCACGTCGCGCAGCGTCGAGAACTGTCCCTCATAGTACTCGTATGTCAGACCCGGCTCCCGGCCTTGGATTGCAACGGCCGGACGCGGCGGCACCTTTGTGAACGTGGCACTGGCCGGCGGACTGACCGGCCGGTCGCCGCGGAAAGACCGAGCTTTCACCGTGCTCGTTTGCGTAAGCGTCAGGCGCTTCTCTGCCTGGGCGGATTTCGCCGTGGGCTCTGTACCGTCCGTCGTGTAACGAAGTTCGACATTGGACTGTCTGCTCCGGATCGTGACGTCCAACGAATCCGTGAAGATCGGGTAGTCGGCGACTATCTCCGGTGGGTAGCCCACGTCCGGCATCCCCTCGAGATCGAGCACGACGACGAATACGTCCTCGGCACAGATCGAATCCGGCAAGACGACTTCGACACGGTCCCCCAGTTGTTTCGCCTCGACCGCATGCTCCGGTCCCCCGGCAAGCAGATACGCTTGCAGTGGTTGGTTTAGCAGGCCGTTCAACACGAGCTTGCCATCCGGAGGATTGTCGAAGACGTGCAGGTAGAGACGCGCATCCCCGCCCGCCAGGCGTTTCTGCGTGCAACGCCCCCAGGACGGCGACTGCATGAACGGCCCCGCCTGCGTGCCATAGATCGACTCTCCGTTGACTTCGAGCCATGCGCCCATGTATCGAAGCCGCTCGACACTTGGTTGAGGAATGAGGCCTTCCGCCGTAGGCCCGACATTCAGGAGGAAATTGCCGCCTTTCGAGGCTATGTCGATCAACATGCGGAGGAGTTGCTTGCCCGACTTCCAATTCGCGTCGCTTTCGTTGTAGCCCCAGTGGTCGTTCATCGTCATGCAGGCTTCCCAATCCAAGCCCGGTATGGCGGTTTCGGGGATGAACTGCTCCGGCGTGCCATAGTCGCCCATGCTGCCTTGCGACTGATCGATTCCGTATGTGCCGCCGCCGCGACCTACGCGGCTGTTGATGATGATGTCGGGTTGAAGGGAGCGGACGTAGGCATCCAAGTCCCTGCCGAGGTCGTTGTTCCACGTGCCCTCCCACTGCCCGTCGAACCACAACACGCCGATCGGCCCATAATGCGTAAGTAACTCGCGGAGTTGGTTCTTCTTGTAAGAGATGTAGCGGTCAAAATCCGCTCCCGCCTCGGGACGCTCTTTCTTCTCCCAAGGCCGGCGCGGTAAGTAGTCGCGGTGATGCCAATCCATGATGGAGTGATACCAGCAGATGCGGATGCCGGCCTTGCCGCAGGCCTGGGCGAGTTCCTTCATGATGTCGCGTTTGAACGGCGTGGACATCATGTCAAAATCCGTGTACTGGGAATCGAACAGGCAGAACCCGTCATGGTGCTTAGAGGTGATGACGATGTACTTAACGCCGGCGTCTTTGGCCAGCGCGACCCACTCGTCCGCGTTGAACTTGACCGGATTGAATCGAGTCAGGAACTTGTCATAGTCAGCCACGGGAATCTGCGCGGTATCACGAATCCACTCCCCGTGAGTGTTCACGTCGCCCCACTGACCGGCGGGGATCGCGTACAACCCCCAGTGAATGAACATCCCGAACCGCGCCTCGCGCCACCAGGCCATCCGGGCGTCGTGGGTTGCCTCAGCGGCAGTCGGCGTTTTGCCGGGCGTTTGTCCCTCGATGCGTGGGCAGACGGCCAAGAGACACGATGCGATCAGGACGGTTCGCGCACAGGTGAAACCACGGTGCATGATGCTCTCCTCGCGAAAAAAGGCAGCCGGGAGTATAACCAGCGTAGGAGTCGATTGTAAGACGTGCGGCTGAAAGGCAAGCAGCCGAGGCTTCGCGATAAAAGGAAAATCGACCGTGAGCTTCACCTTAACGCTCGTAGCGTTTCTGTCGGGGATCCCGCCGGCCCACGTACCGGAGTGGGAAGACCAACGGGTCAACAGCGTCAATGAGGAACCGGCTCACTGTACGCTGGTGCCGTACGCTTCCGTCGAGCAAGCGTTGAAGGGCACTCGCGAAGCTTCGCCGTATTACAAATGCCTGAATGGTGAGTGGAAGTTTCATTGGGTGCGGCATCCGGATGAACGCCCTAAGGACTTCTACAAGCCGGATTTCGATGCCGACGGGTGGAAGGAGATCGAAGTCCCGAGCTGCTGGGAGCTGAAGGGCTACGGCACGCCGATCTACACGAACATCACTTACCCGTTCGCCAAGGACCCTCCACGGGTGATGGGCAAGGTGCCGCCGGATTGGACGGCGTCGAAGGAGCCGAACCCCGTTGGTTCTTACCGACGGACGTTCTCCATTCCCGCGGCCTGGGCCGGCCGCGAGGTCTTTCTGCACTTCGAAGGCGTCATGAGCGCGATGTACGTCTGGGTGAACGGGTTGCGGGTCGGCTACAGCGAAGACAGCATGACACCGGCTGAGTTCAACATTACACCGTTCGTTCATCCGGGCGAGAATGTTCTGGCGGTTGAGGTCTACCGCTGGTCGGACGGCAGCTACCTCGAAGACCAGGACTTCTGGCGTCTTAGCGGAATCTACCGGGACGTGTTCCTGTTTGCCACGCCAAACGTACACGTCAGGGACTTCGCCGTACGCACCGACCTGGACGATCAGTACCGCAGCGCTGCCTGGCAAGTTCAGGTGGCGGTGCGAAACTACGGGGATCACCGAGCGGGCCCCTATCAACTGGAGGCAACGCTGGTCACCGAGGATGGTCGACCTGTCGATTCGGCAGCGATACGCGCGACGATCAGCCGGCTCGATGCGGGTTTGGAAACCGTGTTGACGCTCAACGGACGGATCGAGAAACCTGCGCTTTGGACGTGCGAAACGCCGAATCTCTATCGCCTGCTGATCTCACTTGCAGACGCACGAGGCGACGTGATCGAGGTTGTGACGTGTCGCGTGGGCTTCCGCGAAGTCGAAATCAAGAACCGAAGGCTGCTAATCAACGGAGTACCGGTGCTGCTCAAGGGGGTCAACCGCCACGAGCACGACCCGGATACCGGACGGACCGTTTCGCGCAACCGCATGGTCGAGGACATCCGGTTGATGAAGCAGTTCAACGTGAATACGGTACGTACGAGCCACTATCCGAACCAGCCCGAATGGTACGACCTCTGCGACGAATACGGGCTCTTCGTAATCGACGAGGCCAACGTCGAGTCGCACGGCATGGGGTACGGTGCCGAATCGTTGGGCCACGACCCGGCGTGGGAAAAGGCACACATCGACCGCGAAGTCAGCATGGTCCACCGGGACAAGAACCATCCGTGCGTGATCATGTGGTCGATGGGCAACGAGGCCGGCCCGGGTCGCAATTTCCAGGCCTGTCGAGATGCGATCCTGGCAATCGACGCGTCGCGACCCATCCACTATGAACGAGACAACGACAAGGCCGACGTCGAGAGCGTCATGTATCCCAGCGTGGCGTGGCTGGATGCGGCGGGGCGAAGCGACGCGGTGAAGCCGTTGATGATGTGCGAATACGCCCACGCCATGGGCAACGCGGTCGGCAATCTCGCGGAGTACTGGGAGACCATCGAGCGGCACGAGCGAGTCATCGGTGGCTGCATTTGGGATTGGGTCGACCAGGGCTTACGCCGAACGACCGACGACGGCCGCACCTACTTCGCTTATGGCGGCGACTTCGGTGATCAGCCTAATGACGGTTCGTTCTGCATGAACGGCCTGGTGTTCGCCGACCGCACCGTATCGCCGAAAGCGTGGGAGATGAAGCACATCTACCAGTACGTTCAGATCGAGCCCGTCGATCTGAAAGCCGGGAAGATCCGCGTCACCAACAAGCACTTCTTCATCAATCTGGACACGCTTGCCGGTGCGTGGCTGCTGACCGAAGACGGCGCCGTCATCCGGAAAGGCACCCTGCCGAAGCTGGACGTACCGCCGGGGGAAAGCCGCGAGGTCGCGCTGCCCATCATGACGCCATCGTTAAAACAGGGGGCGGAGTACTTCCTGCGGGTCAGCTTCCATCTCGCGAAGGCGACGCCTTGGGCGGCGGCGGGGCACGAGGTCGCCTGGCGCCAACTGGCGATGCCGTACGAAGTCCCGCCGGCACCGCTGATGCCGCTCCGTGAGATGCCGGCGCCGAGTTGCGTTCGGCAGGACGGTCGGATCGTCATCACGGGCCGTGACTTCGAGGCCGTTTTCAGCGAGTCGACCGGCACGATCGCGTCCCTGGTCTACGGCGGCCGGGCGGTTCTCCGCGACGTTTCAGATACAGTCAGTGGCCCACGGCTGAATGTCTTTCGGGCGCCGGTCGACAATGACAGGCACAGCGCCGATAGTTGGTTCGAGGCGGGGCTTGACGATCTGACACGCACCGTCCGATTCGTTCACGTGGACAGCGACGATCCGCATGCCGTCACAGTCGAGGCCGTCGTGGATGCCCGAGGAAAAGGCGATTGCTCGTTCGAACACCATACGACGTTTACCGTGCTGGGAAACGGCTGCATCAATGTGGCTAATCGGATCGTCCCGCGCGGAGCGCCGTCCATTCTGCCGCGTCTCGGGGTGCGCATGATGGTCCTTCCCGATTTCACAGACTTCACTTGGTTCGGACGCGGACCCCACGAAAACTACGTCGACCGAAAACACAGTGCCGACGTGGGCCTGTATCGCTCGACGGTTGCCGATCAGTTTGTCCCTTACGCCGACCCTCAAGAAAACGGAAACAAGGAAGACGTACGTTTCGCCGCCCTGACCGATGACGGCAACGTCGGTTTGCTGGTGGTGGCCGGGTCGGCCATGAGCATGACGGCCTTGCACCACACGTCGGAGGAGCTCGCGCGAGCGCGGCACCCGGTCGAGTTGCCCCAACGCGACGACATCGTTCTGTGCCTCGATTATGCCCAAAACGGGCTCGGCGGGGCGAGTTGCGGCCCGATGCCGATGGCGAGTTACCTGCTCAGGCCTGAGCCGACTACGTTCTCGTTCAGCTTGCGTCCGCACACACCGCGCAGAGGCTCCCTGACCGACGTGGCACGAGAGGTGATTCCTGTGGCACCGCCTGTAGACATTTCGCGTGATAGCGAAGGCCGCGTGACCCTACGCTGCGATCACCCCCGCGCGGAGGTCCGCTACACGACCGACGGTCGCGACCCCGAGGTACACGGTCGTTATTCCTCCGGTTCGTTCGACTTTGCCGAGGGCGGTACCATCCGCGTGGTCTCCGTAGGTGAAGGTCTGATCGCCGGGAACGTCAGCGAGGCGACGTACGGATTGTCGATACCGCGTGGGCAGGTCAAGGTCGTTTATGCCGACAGCGAGTACCCCGGCGCGGGAGATGCCCGCAACGCGGTTGATGGCGACCCGAATACTTACTGGCATACGCCGTGGGGCGTTGGCGAGCCGAAACATCCACACGAATTGCAGATCGATCTGGGCGGCACCTATATCCTGGAGGGTCTTACGTACTTGCCTCGGGCCGATAGCAGCAATGGCCGTATCGCCGCCTATAGACTGTATACCAGTCAAGATGGAAAGACGTGGGGCGCACCCGTGCGGGCAGGTGTGTTCCCCGATGTCGCTGAGATGCAAAAGGTTATGTTTGACGGGGCGATTCGGGCACGCTATGTCCGGCTCGTTGCAGAATCGGAGGTCGGAGGCAACGCATGGACCTCCGTCGCCGAACTGGAGATGATCGCCACATGCCGCGTAGACTAGGATCACGAACGGACCACTCAACCCGGATGAGGTTGGCCGGAAGCGCATGGCCATCCTCAGAGACTAGTGCGTTGATTCGCACGGAGCATTCTTGTAGTGGACAACGGCAGACCGGCCACTCTTGGCCCAGGCTCGCCGTCAGGATGAAGATTCATGCAGCTTGTTGCACTTGACTGGATTATCGTCGCCGTAAGCCTGCTGATCGCCTTTGCGCCCGCATTGCTGCTCGCGCGCCGCGCGGGCAGGGGGACCGCGGAGTTCTTTGCGTCAGGGCGCGCGGCACCGTGGTGGCTGGTCGGCACGTCGATGGTAGCTACAACGTTCAGCACGGATACCCCGAATCTGGTCACCGACTTCGTTCGCAGCAAGGGCGTTTCGTATAATTGGGTGTGGTGGGCGTTCTTGCTTACGGGCATGATGACCGTGTTCTTCTACGCGCGCCTGTGGCGCAGGTCCGGCGTACTGACCGATCTGGAGTTCTACGAGTTGCGCTATTCCGGAAAGTCTGCGGCATTCGTTCGCGGCTTTCGCGCCCTGTACTTGGGCCTGTTCTTCAACTGTGTGATCATGGCCTCCGTTACGCTGGCCGCGGCCAAAATCGCCAACGTGATGCTGGGCTGGGATCGCCTGCAAACGGTTCTGGTCTGTGGTGCTATTTGCGTCGGATTCTCGGCACTGTCCGGGCTGTGGGGTGTGCTGGCGACGGATATCATTCAGTTCATCATCGCGATGGTCGGCGTTTTTGCGGCGGCCTATTATGCCCTGAAACAAGACCAGGTCGGAGGTCTTGCCGGAATGATCGAGAAGCTGGATCCCCAAACGATCAGCATGCTGCCCGACTTCGGCAACACCGAGTTGTTGCTGACTGTTCTGATCATCCCACTCACGGTGCAGTGGTGGTCGGTCTGGTATCCCGGATCGGAACCCGGTGGCGGCAGCTACGTCGCCCAGCGCATGCTCGCGGCCAAGAACGAGAAACACGCCATGGCCGCCACGCTCTGGTTCAACGTCGCACACTACGCCCTCAGGCCGTGGCCTTGGATCATCGTGGCACTATGCTCGCTGCTCGTGTATCCCGAACTAGCCGATATCCAGCGCACGTTTCCCGGCTTGGACGAAGACCTGTTGGGGCACGACATCGCCTACCCGGCCATGCTAACGCTGCTGCCGCATGGGCTGTTGGGGCTTCTGGTTGCGTCACTGCTGTCGGCCTATATCTCGACGATGTCGACACACATGAATTGGGGGGCGTCGTATCTGGTGCACGATTTCTACAGGCGGTTCATGCGTGCGGATGCGTCCGAGCGGCACTACGTGAAGGTGTCGCGACTTGTTACCGTCGGCTTGATGGTTGCGGCCGGCAGTCTAATGTTTCTTCTGTCGACGGCCCAGGATGCGTTCGACCTTCTCCTCCAAATCGGTGCCGGTACCGGGCTCATCTATCTGCTGCGCTGGTTCTGGTGGCGGATCAATGCGTGGAGCGAGATCGCGGCCATGGCCGCGTCCTTCGCGATGGCAGTGGCGTTGCTGATTGCCAAGAAGTTCGAGCTGACGTTACCGTCGCACATAGCACTGGTGGTGACGGTCGCCGCGACGACCATAATATGGGTGATCGTCACATTCGCCTCGCGACCGGTCGACCGCGACACACTCATCCGATTCTATCGCCTGGTACGACCGGCCGGGCCGGGTTGGAGCGAGGTACGGAAGGGTACCGAGGTTCCCGCCGCCGCGGACAGTCTGCCGCAGGCGTTTCTCGGGTGGGTCCTCGGCTGCCTGCTCGTGTATGCGGCGTTGTTCGGTACAGGCAGCTTTCTGTATGGTAACATGACGGCGGGGGTTGCGTTCTCGGTCGTCTTTCTGGCTAGCGCTGTTGCGCTATCGTTGCTGCTGTCTGCGATGTGGCGGACGAAGCCGGCGGAATGAACCCAGGTTCCTTAGCAGTCGGGCGAGCTGTTTGCCGTTTCCAGAGCGAATCCTCGAAGGTGGTATCTGCCATGTTGAAACTCTGTGGATGTATGGCGTTGGCGATATGCGCTTGGGGCGTCCCGGCGGCCCTTGCCGGAGCAGATGACGCACCGTCTGCGCAGTTGAGCATCGTGCCGCAACCGATGGAGGTACATCGGTTGCCGGGCACATTCGACATCACAGGATCGACGGTTGTTGCCTATGACAGCAATGCAAACGGCGTTGAGTCCGTAGCCGAGTACCTTGCGACCCATCTCCGCGAGAAGACGGGCTTTGGGCTGCCTCTCGTTGCAACGGCAGGCTCGAGCGGCCCGCCGTCCGATGCCATTACGCTTGCTCTGGCTGACGTTGGCTCGGCACTCGGCACCGAGGGATATATTTTGCGCGTTACGCCAAGCGCGCTGACTCTAACCGCCGATCGACCGGAAGGGCTCTTCCGCGGTGTGCAAACGATCCGGCAGATGCTACCCATGACGGCGTCTGCGGATCAGGCCGCCGATACACGCGAAGAAACCGTGTGGCGCATTCCCTGCGTCCGGATCAGGGATATGCCTCGCTTTCGCTGGCGCGGCATGTTGCTCGATTGCGGCCGGCACTTCATGCCCGTGGCGTTCATCAAACGATACATCGATCTGCTCGCTTATCACAAGATGAACGTCCTGCACTGGCACCTGACGGAAGATCAGGGTTGGCGCATCGAGATCAAGAAGTACCCGAGACTCACCGAGATCGGCGCGTGGCGAACGCCGACCCGCGATTCAGAACAGCCCACCCGCGCAGGACGCTACGGTGGTTACTACACGCAAGAGGAAGTGCGCAAGATCGTGGCGTATGCGCAGAGCCGGTTCGTTACCGTCGTTCCAGAAATAGAGATGCCGGGCCATTGCGCCGCGGCCCTGGCAAGCTATCCCGAACTTGGGTGTACGGGGGGACCGTATGATGTAGGTACGCGGTGGGGCGTCTACGACGATGTATACTGCGCGGGCAACGGCAAGGTCTTCAAGTTCCTGGAGGACGTGCTCACCGAAGTCATCGCACTGTTCCCGTCCCCATACATCCACATCGGGGGCGATGAGTGCCCCAAGACCCGATGGAAGGCGTGTCCCAAGTGCCAGGCACGCATCCGGGAGGAGGGGCTCCGCGACGAGCATGAGCTGCAGAGCTACTTCATCCGACGCATGGAGCGGTTCCTCAACCGGGAAGGCCGACGGATCATCGGTTGGGACGAGATTATTGAGGGAGGGCTCGCCCCCGACGCGACCGTGCAATCATGGCGCGGTATGGACGGTGCGGTCGCGGCCGCGCGGGCCGGGCATGACGTCATTGTCTCGCCGACGAGCCACTGCTACCTGGACTACACCCATGAGGCGATCAGCCTTGAACGCATCTACTCGTTCGAGCCCGTGCCGGAAGAGCTATCGACGGATCAGGCCCGCCACATCCTCGGTGCGGAGGGGAACGTCTGGACGGAGCGAGCGCCACCCGAGGTCGTGGATCGGCAGGTCTTCCCGCGCTTGTGTGCCTTGGCCGAAGTGACTTGGTCCCCGGTGGCTGCGCGCCACTGGGGCCGTTTCTGCCACCGCATGAAGAGCCATTACGCAAGGTTGGATGCGCTCGGCGTAGCTTACTTCCTGCTGCCACCTCGCCGTACTTCGGGCGATTTGGTCTTCGAGCAAGACACAACGATGACGCTGGAGAATCCGTTGCGACGCGGCGTCATCCGCTATACGCTCGACGGCAGGGAGCCGACGGCCGAGGCTACATCCTACGTCGGACCTGTGCGGATTACCCACTCGACCGTCGCCAAAGCTCGAACGTATCTGCCGGACGGCCGGGCAAGTGGCGTCGCGACGCTGCGTTTCCGAAAGCTCAGCCCGCTGGAACCGACAGAAGTGCCCGCCGCCCAGCCGGGGCTGGTTTGTTCATCGTACGAAGGCCATTGGCAACGCCTGCCCGATTTCTCGAAGCTGACGCCCGCCGAAACGGGGGTCGCAACGACGCTTACTCTCGACCCACGAGGGCGGGACGATAGCTTCGCTCTGAGATTCTCCGGCTTCTTGCACGTTCCTGCCGACGGGGTCTACACGTTCTACCTTACGTCCGATGACGGAAGCAGGCTGTGGATCGGCGGCGATCTTGTCGTCGATCATGATGGGCTGCATTCCGCCAGTGAGGCCTCGGGACAGCTCATTCTCAAAGCCGGAAGGCATCCGATCTCCGTGGCATACTTCGAGGCCGGGGGCTCTGAATTTCTCGAAGTAGTCTACGAAGGGCCCGGCATCGCGAAACAACCTATCCCGCCGTCCGTGCTTTGGCATGGTGCAACAGAGTAACGCCGGATGGTCGTCGATCGGCCGAGTCCGTTAAGTTCCCTGATCCTCAGCAAAATCGACTTGTGCGGCCGATCGAACGCGGTAGAAAGTGGCAACGACTGTAGCGAAGAAGTTATTATCTCTACCACCGTAGATCTCATAGCCCGGGCGCCCCCGTAAGGAGATGGGGGCCTTCCCGACTTGGTTCTTCTGCGGCTCACCAGTGGTGCCGTTCGTGGCACCCGCTACTTCGTCTCGACCTGGATCGGTAATGGTGCGGCAGAAACGCGTGTCAAGTAGGTGTAGGCGGACGCATCACCCTGAAGGCTGGCGCGGAAGAAGGCGACCAGTAGGCCGGCCGTGAGCTGACGCATGCCCGCCCGGTCAGGTCCGCTCGGGCACAGCCATGCGGCTGCTGCTGCGGCCTCTTCGTCCAGCATATCCCCGTGGCCCTGGCCCGGCACGACGATATGCCATGCCGGCGTCACGCTGGCCTGATAGAACTGCTCGTGGTTGTCACCCGCAGGTGCGCATCTCCCACCGAGTCCGGTGCCGAGGACAAGCGCCGGCAAACTGAAATCGAACGGCCCCTGCACGACCCTCGGCTGGGTGTCGAAGGGCCCGCCCGTACCATCAACGGGATCGATCCCGGCAATCGCCATCGCCCGGGAGGCGTCCGCCACGAGCACTGCCCAGGCCACTTTGCCGCCCCGCGAGTGCCCCGCCAGGCCGACTCGATCCAATGCAGGAGTGTAATCCAGTACCGTAGGGAGGCCTCCAGGCAACCAGTCCAGCAGTTGTGCCGCGGCTGACGCCTCCTCTGCGGCCGTGGGGTTTCCCAACAGAGCTGCCGGCCCCGGTTCGTACATCTGTGGAGCCACAATCACGAAGCCGTGCGAAGCCAATTGGTGCAGTACTTCGCCATAAGAATCGTTTTGGGCCATGAAACCGTGTTGGAACACCACGATCGGATACCAGCCGGAGATCTCCGGCGCCAAGATAAGCAGTTCAACCGGAGTTCCATGCTCACAACGTGCGACGGTCAACTTGCGGACTGCGAGCGGACCGGGGAGGTATGGGTCTCCTTGGCCAACATAGACTCCTCTCACTTCTTCCGGAAGCTGCGACGCCGTGGGGCCGCTGGCGTCTGGGCAGGCCACGGGTTCCAGGCACCCGGCAGCGGCCGCAAGCAACGACGTCACGACAGTGACACGAACCGTCCTCATGAGTTTCAAAACACTCGAGCGTTGCTCAACCCGGAAGCCACGGTCGCGGCGCACGGCTTGAGGATCCAAACCCGCTGCACGGCCAGCGCATCAGCCCATTCGTTGAGTCGCCGTCCGATCCATACCGCGCGTGCCCAATCACCGTGGTTTGAGTCCGGGCTCCTCCTGTTCACCCCGAGATCCTCAGCAAAGCCGCTCAGTTCTTCCACCAACTGTAACACACCAAGTCGGCCGGATGCGGCCGATCTTGAGGAGCCGCGAGGCGCGGCGGCATGTTCAAGCCTGCAACCATGAATCACGCGTGTCGTGGCTGCTGGGCCACGCGACTTCAAGGACGTCAAGCCCCCCGGAAGCTGTCGATCGGCGTTATTCCGATCAGCCGTAGGTCGTTCTGGTGTTCGGGCTTCGGGCAAAGTCGCTCGTACTCCGTCGCTCGCTTGGCGTAGCACTCGGTCATATCCTTTTGGTGACAGCTAATGCTGCCCCTCGCGCGATGTTCGGGAACCTTGGTGGAAACCCGGGCAGAGCGTTTAACCACGGCCCCGGCAGCGTCGCCTACTGGCCGGCCTTCGACAAAACTCGCACTTTCAGGTAGGAAGGGTCCGCTTCCGAAGAGTGCATGGTGTGCGTGGCCGGCCGGAAGTCCTCCTCCGAAGCATGATAGATGTCGACGAATGTCTGCGGATTCCGATCAATTACAGGGAACCATGTGCTCTGCACCTGCACCATGATTCGGTGCCCCTTGAGAAAACAGTGGTACCGCTGCGGCAACTCGAACTCGATTTCGGTGATTCTGTCAGGCACCATCGGCTCGGGCCGCTCGAAGCTGTGGCGGTACTTGGCACGCATGACCTCGCCGGAAAGGAGCATTTGATAATCGCTCAGTTCGCTTCGCGAATCGCTCGGAAAGACATCGATCAGCTTCACGATGAAGTCTGCGTCTGTTCCTGTCGTGGAGACATTGAGATGTGCCGTGATGGGCCCCGCGATGGTCAGATCCTCGCGCAGGACTTTTGATTCATAGACAAGTACATCCGGCCTCCAGGCCGCGAACCGTTGATCCGCTACCATCCACTGATGTCCCTGCTGGGTTTGGATGTTGGTCGACCACGGCACTGGTTTGGCCGGATCACTGACATAGCTGTCACCCGCACCGTTCGATAGCGCGACCGGTGGCTCAAACGACAGGTCGCCGCCGGCGTGAAGGAACAGAAGCGTCTCCGTAGTGGATTCGGGTGGCCACTGCTCCAGTGCCCGCCAGGCGTTCGTCCCAGTCTCGAAAACCAACGCCTCGGGCAAGTGGAGTGTGCCGTCACCCTTCAGATGGGACAGGAGAAATGGGAACTCGACTTCCTTTCGAAAGTACTCCGCCGTGTTCGTCCCGAAGTCAATGTCGAATAGTCGATCGCCTTTCCCCCTTGACCAACCGCCGTGTCGCCAGGGTCCCACGACGAGCGTGCCACGGTTGTTGGAAGTGTTCTCTTCAATCGTCCTGTACACGCTCATCGGCCCGTAGAAGTCCTCGGCATCGAACCAACCGGCGACTGTCAGTGCAGGGTGCGCAACGGCAGGGAGTTGCGGTAGCACGTTACGCTCCTGCCAGTACTCATCGTAGTTTCCGTGCTCCATGTACTCATTCCAAACCGGCACCGCATCGCCGAAACACTTGTTGCTGATGTTCGTGATCGGCCCCAGGTCAAGGAAGAACTTGTACCCGTCACGCGTGCCGTAATCGTACCACGGGCCGATCGTCGTGGCAGGGCCCTGCCTCGGGCGGCCGCTTCGATCCACAAAAGAAAACGTATACATCAGTCGAAAGGCACCGTTATGATGGAAATCGTCGCCAATCCACATGTCGGCAGGCGGCGCACGGAGAACCGAAGCACACAGCGCCGGGTGCGGTTCGATCATGCCCATGATCGCCTCCCATGCACTGTAGGAGCCGCCCCATTGGCCTACCCGGCCGTTGTGGCCGGGCACGTTCTCGAGCAGCCATTCGATCGTGTCATACAGGTCCGTGCCCTCGTCGGTATCCCGTGCAGATCGCGGACACTTGGCCAGAGGCCGTATGATCGCGAAGTCCCCCTCCGATTTCGCTTTGCCGCGAACGTCCTGGTACACGAAGATGAAGCCCTCGTCCAAATAGACGTCATCCGGACCCAGCCTGTCGCGGTAGTCTGAAGGGGCATAGTGGCCGATGGAATACGGCGTCCGCAGGATCAGGAATGGGTAGGTCTGCGACGTGTCCCTTGGTGCGTAGACTTGCGTGCATAGGTGTACGCCATCGCGCATGGGGATCATGTGCTCGTGCTTCCTGTAATCTTGCAGGATCTTGACATGCCTAGCGCCGAATGCATTGGTGGGATTTAACCGCACGGAGTGTTGGAAGTTGGCCAGCGCCGCCTTGATGTTTCCCTTGATCATCGAGGCGTGAGCGTAACTGTCATAGGTATTCCAGCGGTTCGGATAGGCATGAATGTTGAGTCGGAACACAGCTAGGGCATCATCGAGCAAACCCCTGCCCAGAAGCTCGTGTCCCAGGTCGTTCATTGCGTCCTCCGTGAAGATAAGGACGCCCGGATGGTACTTGAGCACCTCTTGGTAATGGACCTGCGCCTTGTCGACGCCCTCGTTGCGGATCATCTGCAGGAATTCGTCCTCCGATGGCACAGGTGGCGGTTCGACGTGCGCTGCGCTACCCGCCACCACTACCGCCAGCCGTAAGTCTGGGGCAGGCGGGGCGTTGGCGCGCGCGGCGATTCCGCAAGCGCTGACAAGGAGAGTTGCACACGCTGATGTGCATCTTACTGTTCTCATCTTATCTTCTCCCTTCTACTCAACGTGCATTGAGCCAAACACGCGGGTCAGGTTGCGCGCCTCCGCGACGGGATTATCAACGGTGTTCACCTGTTCTCTCCTCGCGCAACGACTCGTCGCAACGCTCCAACCACTTGAGAAACGCCTCGATCCGCAGCACGGCCAAGTCGAGGAGCAAGGCTGTTTGCAGCGTTTCCCCTTCTTGCTCCGCACGGGCTCTCGCCTGCGTCGCCTCGTGCAGACGTGCCAGGCAGGCCCGTTTCTCGAATCGAAGGATCTCCAACGGCCTGCCTCCCGGCATCCTCCGGGCTAGCATCAGCTTGATGAACGTTTCGTTACGGATGTCGAGATTGGGCGTGGATGGCGCGTCCAGCCAAGCTTGAAGCTCTGTGCGGCCGCGGTTGGTCAGGGAATATGCCTTCTTGTCGGGCCGATCCTCCTGGCTGACCACTTCTTGCTGGACCAGTCCGTCCCGCCGCAGCCGATCAAGCGTCGGATAGACCTGCCCGAAGTTTAACTTGACCATAGGGGCAAACGTCTCGTCATACAGGGCCTTCAGCTCGTAACCGTGCCGCGGCTCGTCCGTGAGCAAACCCAGAATGGCGTATCTCAGCGACAGTTCGTTACGCCTCCCAGCCCGAATCTGCTTGACAGACCGGGCCTTGACGATTATATATCATGTATATATATACGTCATATATATGCCCGTGTCAAACGCTGGTGATCCGGATTCTCCAGAAAAACGCGGGGCAGGAATCGCGTCGTCGAGGAGCCAGGGGTCGACTTAGCAGCGAAGACCGTGCCGGCCGGTCCGTGGACGGCAGAACGAGAATGAGGAGAACCGCGGATTCTACTCACGAGGAACTGCAACCATGAGCGACGAGAGCAACAGCAGCATACACGAGGCCAACCGACGTTCCTGGAACGCTGCCACACTGGCGCACAACAGCCACAAGAAGGATCAGGCCGGATACCTACGCCGCGGCGGAACTACCCTGTTCCCCGAAGAGACCGAGCTGCTGGGCGATGTCGCCCGCAGCCGAGTAGTGCATCTGCAATGTAATTCGGGCCAGGACACGCTCAGCCTGGCCCGGCTCGGCGCGGATGTGACGGGGGTGGACATCAGCGATGAGGCGATCGACTTTGCCCAGAGACTCTCGGTCGAATCGGGACTGCCGGGGACTTTTTGCAGGGCCGACGTCTACGATTGGCTGACGTCGGCGCACCGGCGCGGCGAGCGCTATGACGTGGCGTTCTCGTCTTACGGAAGCATTTGCTGGCTCTCTGACCTGGAACACTGGGCGGAGGGAATCGCAGCCCTGCTCGTGGAAGGCGGCCGGTTGATCGTTATCGACTTCCACCCGGTCGCGTTGATGTTCGATGAGCATTTCCGGTTGACTTACCCGTACTTCAGCCCCGACGAGCCCTACAAGTGGGATGACGGGGTGTCCGACTACGTGGGCCGGGCGGGCTCTGCCCTGGCGCCGTCGGGATTCGAGGAGGGCGTGCGCGACTTTCAGAATCCGCACGCCGCCTACGAGTTTCAATGGAGCCTCAGCGCGATTCTGAGCGCCGTAATCGGTGCGGGAATGAGGATTGACCAGTTTCATGAGTACCCGTTTTTCAATGCGGCGAAACTATACGAAGAGATGCAGGAGGCGCCCGGCCGGCGCATGTACTTGCCGGAGGGCGCACCGACTGCTCCGCTGATGTTCGGGTTGGTCGCGTCGCGGCTTTCCGGGAACTGAGATCATGAGCAACCTCGACCTGAGCCATGAGAAGATCGTGGTCGCGGATGGCTGCGGTGCCGGAGGATCTACCTTCGATGCGGGGAGCCAGCGTCGATAGCGTAGGGTGCTAATGTGGAAGCCGTCATATATGCCGGCGGCAAAGGGTCCGCGAATATCGAGATACGTCATGAAGATGAAGGCCACACTCGTGTTGACATTCTGTATTGTGCTCGTGGGCGCAGTGCCGCTCTCTTGTGGAGAAGCCGAAACGCCTGAGCAACGCGGCAGCCTGCGCGTTGTTCGCGGAAGTGTCGAGGCGACGTCACTCGCCACGGGGCGGATCGTGCCCGCGTACGAGACCGCCGTACGCTCGCCGATTGCCGGCGTAGTGGCAGAACGCTTGGTTGGGCTGGGCGACGAAGTCGAGGCCGGTGACCCACTCGTGCGGATTGCGAATGAGCCGACGGATTGGGAACTCCTCCAAGCTCAGCGGGACATCGAAGCGGCGCAGCTCACCGAAGAGGCTGCTCGTGAGTATATGGACGGCGAGCATCTTGCCTCCTGGCTGACGCGTCTTGTCTATGGCACCGCACAGCTTGACCGGATATTCCGCAGCGCTGATCTGGCCCGCCGGAAAGCCGAGGAGCGGCTGCTGTACCTCCGCACGGGTCGTCTGCGAGCCGGTCAATTCGAAATCGACATGATGGTGCGTTCACCGGTCGCAGGCCGGGTCATCGATTTGACCGTAATGCCGGGGCAGCAAGTCATCCCCACCGGTGCTTATCAGCCCGCTACGGAGATCGCCGTTATCGCTGACATGGATCGGCTGGAGTTTCGCGGAACGGTTAACGAGATTGACGTGGGCCGACTTCGTTCCGGATTGGGGGCACAGATCCGGATTGGTGCTTTGCCGGGTACGCGGTTGAAAGGCACGGTCCGCGAGGTTGGGCTCAAAGCCAAAGAACTCGATCATGCCGTAGTGTTTGATGTGAGCCTCGCCGTTGAAAGCCAGGCGGATGACATGATTCGTGCCGGCTACTCCGCCACCGCGCATATCCGCATTGAACATCGGACGGACGTACTGGTCTTGCCGGAGCGTGTTGTGGAGTTTCGACAAGGCGGGGCCTTTGTGCGGATGTTCGACTCTGATGGCAGCGTGGTCGAGAAGCCAATTGTAGTTGGACTCAGCGATGGCCTAGTTATCGAAGTTGTGTCCGGGCTTGCCGAAGGGGCGGTAGTACTGGAGCGTCAGTTCCCCGGGATCGAGTAGAGACGGTTTGCGTATGTTGCTGGAAGCAGCCATTACGAACTTGGTGCAGGATGTGAGAACCCACAAGCTCAGGGCGGCGCTGACCGTTTGCGGGATTGCCTGGGGCACGGTGGGGGTCGTTTTGCTCCTGGCGTTGGGGCAAGGCGTCAAGCAGCGCACGATGGCACGGCAGCACGGAATGGGCGACGGAATCGTCGTTATGTGGCCCGGGCGGACCACGCGCGCGTATGGTGGCCACGGCACGTGGCGCCCGATTCGATTGCGAGCCGAGGACATTCTGCGACTGCCGGAGGAGATCCCCGAGCTCGAGACGGCCACGCCGGAATACCAATGGCAGGCAACGGTGGCGAACGGCTCGATTGCACGCAGCCTGCACGTTGCGGGCGTCTATCCGGCCTACCGCGATCTGCGACACATGTTCCCTCAGCCGGGTGGGCGATTCATCAACGACAAGGACCTGGCAGATCGTCGGCGCGTGGTCTTCCTCGGTGATCTGGCTGCTCGGGAGTTGTTCGGCGTGCGCGACCCGCTGGGCCGGAGCGTGCGCGTCGATCGCGAGATCTTCACCGTCATCGGGACCCTGCGCGCCAAACGCCAGGCCGGCAACTATGGCGGAGCCGACGCCTGGAAGGTGCTCATTCCGGCCAGCACGTTTAGAGCCGTATTCAACCAAGAGCGGCCTGATGTCTTTGTATACCGTTCGGTCTCCCCGGCCCTGCACGAGGAGGCCTCGCACAAGGTCCGTGCAACGCTTGGAAGATGGTATCACTTCGATCCTGCTGACCATGGGGCCCTCATCTCTTGGGATACGACGGAGTCCAATCGCTTCTGGAGGTACTTCTTCCGCGCCTTCAATGTGTTAATGGGAGTGAGCGGCACCTGTACTCTGATCGTGGGTGGGATTGGCGTAGCCAGTCTCATGTACATCACGGTGCATGAGCGTACGCCCGAGATAGGGATCATGTTGGCAGTCGGGGCTCGGCCGCGGGACGTACTGGCTCAGTTTCTGCTCGAGGCCCTGTTGCTCACCCTGACCGGCGGCGCGGCGGGCCTGGCGATGGCTTGGCTGATTAAGACTTGGGTAGCCGGAGCGCCGTTTGCCGAACAGCTCGGCGCGCCGATGATCACGCCTTGGATCGTCGTCACCTCGATCCTCCTGCTCGGGGTCATCGGCACGATGGCCGGGTGGTTTCCAGCTCGTCAGGCCGCCGCCATGGACCCCGTGCAGGCTTTGGAGTACGCGCCGTGATGGCACTGCTCGGGCAACATCTGGCGGATCTACGACAGGAGCGCGGTAAGATTGCGCTGACTGTTCTAGGTGTGGTGTGGGGTACGCTTGCCATCACGATTCTTCTGGCATTCACCGAGAGCATCTTGCATGCCGTGCGGCAGGCGGAACAAGGTGTGGGTCCGGGGCTTGTGGTTGTGCGCGAGGGGGCGACGAGCCTGCCATACGAGGGGCTTCCACCAGGTCAGCCTGTCCGGTTGTCCGCGGCGGACGTTGAAGCCGTGCGGGCCGAGGTTGGAACGGCCGCGGAGGTCAGCGGCGAGTACTTCCTCAACGCCGTCGACGTGACGTGCGGAGAGAGCGTGCATCGCGCGTTTCTATCCGCAATCGAGCCCTCCTACGGATCGATTCGAAACTGTCACCCTGCACCCGGTGGTCGCTTCATTGATGAGTTGGATCTGCTCTACCGCAGGAGGGTGGTCTTCATCGGCGATGAAATCGCGCATGAGCTCTTCGGCAGCGCCGACGCTGTGGGCAAAGCGGTGGTTATCCGGAGTGTCCCGTTTACCGTCGTCGGCGCGATGCAACCGAAGACGCAATGGAATTACTACGAGGCACCCGACTGCCGGCGCTTGTTCATTCCGTTTACGACCTTCACCGCCCTGTGGGGTGAGCGGCCGGTTACCGCCCTCGTCTATCGGGCCGACCCGGGGCATGAATCCGGACGTGTGCAAGCCCGCATCCAGCAGCTTCTGGCGCGGCGTCATCGCTTCGACCCCGCGGACCGCTTCGGCCTGAGTGTCTGGGACGCGGCTGAAGCAGTGCAGGTGGCAGCCGACACGAGACGCGGCGTGCGTCTGTTCGTAGGACTGATCGGTACCATCACATTGATCATCGCCGGTCTGGGCGTCGGTAACGTCATGTATTCGCTGGTCAAGAGACGAACGCGAGAGATCGGAATAAAGATCGCGGTTGGTGCCCGACCACGCCAGATCACCACGTACTACCTGCTGGAAGGGCTGACGGTTGTTGCCGTCGGTGGAGCCGGCGGCCTGTTGTTCTCCTGGCTGATCATCGTTGTGCTGAATCATGTTCCCTTGCCGGACGATGCGCTGGCGTATTTCTGTCGGCCGGTTCTGTCGCCGTTCACGCTGATCATCGTCAGCTTGGTTCTCGGAACGATCGGGCTTGGGGCGGGTCTGTTTCCTGCCCGAGCGGCGGCTTCAGTGGATCCCGCCCAGGCGTTGCGGCATGAGTGATCGGACCACTTTACCATGATCGACCTCATCAATGCCTCGAAGACTTACTCGTTGGGCACCGAGCCTTTGCATGCTTTGGCTGAGGTGAGCCTGCGCGTGGCAAGCGGCGAGTTCATCGCGATTCTTGGTCCGTCGGGCTCCGGCAAATCCACGCTTATGCATATTCTCGGCTGCCTCGACACGCTCACTTCCGGCGACTATCGCTTCCGGGGACGCCCAGTGTCCGGGCTGAGCGCGAACGAACTGGCCGCCATCCGAAACCGGCACATCGGGTTTGTGTTTCAAGGATTCCACCTGCTGCCTCGGGCCACGGCGATCCAGAACGTTCAATTGCCGCTCGTCTTCGCGGGCGTCAAACCGGGAATCCGCCGTGAGACCGCAGCGGACCTCCTGCGGCGAATGGGACTGGCGGATCGATCTGATCACCTGCCCGGCGCGCTGTCCGGCGGTGAGCGACAACGTGTGGCCATCGCGCGGGCGTTGGCAAACGCACCCGATCTGCTGCTGGCAGACGAGCCGACCGGCAACCTCGACAGTCGGACAGGGGAACAGATTATCGCGTTGTTGCGCAAACTGGTTGATGAGCGGCAGCAGACGGTGGTGATGGTGACTCACGATGCGAAACACGCGTCCATGGCGGACCGCGTGATCAGCATGCGTGACGGCCGATTCGAGGACGACCAAATACTGCCCCGCGGTCGCTTCGCGGGTGAAGTGCTCAGCGATCTGGGTCAGTTGCCGTGACAGAGCAGTCTGTATGTTCAAGGAGTTGCGTCTCGCCGCACGATTAGCCGCCAAGCAACTGGGGGCCGCTATAGAGGCGTGGATATAGAGAATCAGAAGGCACGCACGGTCACGGGGGACCCCGGCCGGTTAACGAAAGGAGCCTGAAGTTGCTAAGAGGAAAGCAGGTTACGCTTCGTATGTTCTCGGAATCCGACCTTGAGGAGCTGTCTGTCCTCGACGCCGACATCGCTGCCCGCGGGGAGCACTTCCCCCTCAGACTGCATCCACTGGAGGAAACGCGCACGCAGTTTCGGGGAACCGGCTGGTGGCAGGAAGACCAGGGGCGCATGGCCGTGACTGACCGGGAAGGCCGGCTGGTCGGTGCCATCGTGTTCTTCAAACCCTCGCCAATGTTGGCAGGCTATGAGATCGGCTACACGATCTTCCGTCCTACGGATCGCGGACGGGGCTACGTGAGCGAGGCACTCTTGATCTTCTCGGCCTACCTATTCGAGCTCAAACCCATCCCCAGACTTCAACTGGGGATGTTTGCGGGGAACGCCGCCTCTCGCCGCGTGGCGGAGAAGTGTGGTTACCAGTATGAGGGCACGCAGCGCCAGGCGGGTTTTCTGCATGGGCATTACCAGGACCGCGAGACCTTCTCGCTACTACGGAGCGATTGCCCTCCGTTGGCGGGCCTGGCGGCTGACGTGGAGTGAGAATAGCGAAAGGAGTTCTACCATGATGCGGTTACGCATGTTGATTCCACTTATGCTCGTCGGGTTCGCGCGCGCCGGCGAGTTGCCGAGTGAGCCCAGGCTGTTCGACACCGCTCCGCCCTTCAAGGAGGGCTATCTCAAGGTCGACGATGTGCATGAGATCTACTTTGCCTTGTTTGGTAACCCACAGGGGAAACCGGTGATGGTGCTGCACGGCGGGCCGGGGTCCGGAAGCTATCCGCGCCTGATGCAGTACTTCGATCCGCAGAAGTGGCTCATTGTGCTGCACGACCAGCGCGGCGCCGGCCGCAGCCGTCCCGCCGGCGAGCTCCGCGCCAACACGACGCAGCACCTGGTCGCAGACATTGAGAAACTCCGCACCCACCTGGGGATCGAAGACAAGATGCTCATATTCGGCGGCTCCTGGGGCTCGGCACTGGCGCTGGCCTACGCCGAGGCGCACCCGGAGTTTGTTCGGGGCATGGTGTTGCGGGGAGTTTTCACGGCATCCGAAGCTGAGCCGCTCAACGGGTTTGTGGGACCGATGCCGCGGGCGTTCTTTCCCGACGCTGCCGCTGAGTTCGACGCGGCGCTGCCGGACAGTATGAAGCCGTTCACACCTCAGAAGTTGCTGGACCTCTTTGCCGGAGACGACACTGCGGCGCAGCGTAGAGTTGCCGACGCCTGGATTCGCTGCGCGATCAAGACCGGCAAGATGCATACACCGGACGAGGAGGTGAACGCTGGTTGGGGCGATTTCGATCCTATTCCCGGAGCACGCATCGATTGCCACTACGCTGCCAACGGCTTCTTCGTGAAGGGCGATCAGCTTCTACGTGAAGCCCGGAGGTTGCAGAGTATTCCCACAATCATCATCAACGGGCGTTACGACGTGATCTGTCCGCCCATCACCGCGTGGCGCCTGCATCAGCAATTGCCGCAGTCAAAGGTGATGATTATCGAAGAGGCGGGACACTTTGAAAGCGAACCCGGAACCACCCAGGCATTGCTTTCCGCGGTTAAGGAGTTTGAATAACGCACAACCGGGCATGTCGAGAGGTCCGGATAGGCTTCAGGACGGACGACCCGTAAGCAGGCGAGCAGCATCCGCTCACCGCGCCCTGTCACGGTGGGTGTCGCTACGTTTCTTACTTGCGTTGGTCTCCGCCTCCCGTTGTCGTAACGCATTGACTGCCGATTCGAAACGGGGGCCGAGCCGCAGCGCCCGTTCATAATCCTTCATGGCCGGGCGGTACTTTCTGATAGCCGCTGACGCTTCTCCAAGGTTATTAAGCGCCCTGGTTACCGCAGAGGCCTGCCGAGCCGGCGTCCTTCAAAAGCGTTCGTCGGCTATCGATGTTGCTGTCGGTCTTCCGTGCTCAACGACTGTGCCCCCCCGGGCGGAATTAGAATCTGATGTACGCGTACCCCTGAAGCTCGAGGTCAATGATTCGAGGGTAGGCGTTGGGCACGATCTTCACACCTGACAGGATGTCGTCCTCTGTCCAGCCGTGGCTCTTGATCGTTTGATCGCACACTTCCAAGACGATCCCCATTTCCAACAGTTGATTAACCAGCGCCCGATTGGGATTCTTCCCCTCGGTTTTGGCGTACGCTGTATATGCGCCGTCCTTCAACATCCAGTATGCGGCTTCCCCGTGGACAACGGCGACGATATGCAGATCGGCCGGCGAGGTCCCCATGGATCGGTATCCCTCGATGAGCTCCCGTACGCAGGCCAAGCCCGCGCCGACGTTGTCCTTCCACTCATTCTGGTCGATTCGACATACGATCGCGATGTCCTTGCGCACGGTCAGAGTGGCGACGGTCTTCGGATCCGGAATCCAATACCACGATTCGAAGATCTCTGCGCTTTTTGGCGAGCTTAGAAACTCGATGAACTGTGCCGCGGCGGGTTTGGTTTTGCCACGTTCGGTGAGGGCAGCGCTGCAGTAGCGATAGATTCTGTAGTCATCGCTCACTTCCACGATTCTCGCCCGATCCCTGAGCGGCATGTACCAGATGTTCCACGTGACATAGGCGTCAAGGTCCTGTCGTTCGTCCCATAGTCTCATTGCCGCGGTACTGTTTTGTGCGAAGACGGCGATGTTCTTGCGAAACGCACGGATCGTACGGATATCACCCTGTTTGCCGGCCATGTCTTCCCACAGCCCGGTTTGGCCCGAACCGCTCACCACCATCACCTTCACCCCCGGCTTCAACAGGTCGGGGAAGTCTGCAATGTGCTTGGGGTTGTCGGGGCGGACTAACACTGCTGACGGACGCATGTACAGGGTGGTTATCGAGGTTCTGTCAATGCCGAGGTCCTTGCGTTGCAGGAACTCGGTCATCATGAACCCGGCGCTTGCAAAGACCACGTCCGCCTTCTCAGCCGCCTCCGCAAGCCATTCGTCCGGTGGCCCGGCCACCACGTTGACAGCAATGTTGTTGGCATCGGCGAACCACCCGGCCGCCTCTTGCATAGCCGGTTCCGGCCCTTCCGATCCGTAAACGTGCAACACCTCCTGAGCATGGACCTGGGCTCCCCCCAAGCTGCCTAGCGCCAGAAGCAAACCGAAGATCCGCCGCGATGGGCGGTTGATGTTTTTCCACATGGCAAGTTTCCCTGTTCCTTTGTGGTGTATATGTGCGACCTAGTTTCAAGCGATCGGGGAGAACCGGGGCTTCGGAATACAGCTCACCGGTGCTTCCCGTCGACCCATTCTGGGTCCGGGATGCGAACCGTGATCGTTGGCCGTGGGAGCACCTGGGTCGTGCGGTCTTCGAGGTCCTTCGAACGCATCAAAGAGCTGATCCATCTCCTGCCGAAAACTCCTGAATCTCGGCCATGTGTTCCATTGCGTTAACGTCTTACACTTCTCAACAGAACGTGTTTGCCAGTTACTTCAGCGGCCGGCCGCGACGCCGGCATCGCCATGGTTTGCTGCTTCGGTCATCTGGTTACGCAGTTGCCTGCTCTTCACCGTTGTTGCTTTCTTGCTGGTGAGACTGCTGCGATTCTCTTCGTGTAGCTTCGGCGTCTACCAGACTGCGGATAAGCGCATGAACCGCTAGAGCGGCCGTGGAGAACTGCATCAGCTCACCCTCTTGGAGTGCGAATTGCTCGTCGGGTTGGTCGGAGGATCTCCGGAGTTCGCCCACAAGCTGTGGGGGAGCAATGATCGTCAGTTTTCTGATCAGGTGCTTCGTGCACTCTGCTCGAAGCCGATTCACTGTATCACTTGCGAAACGCTGGAGATGTTTCCCCACGTAGTGGTGCGGGGAGGCATAGGCGGGTCCGGTCTTCCCGCCGAAAGCCATCGACTTGCTGATACTGTACCTTGGCCAGCAGTTCTCAAACGCCCTTATTTCTTGGACATGATGGGTACCCTGTCTGGTAAAATCGCATCGCAAGAGCCGGCAGCGTTCCGCGTCGACCAAAGCGAACCAAGTACTGTCTGCAGTTCCCTTACTCATGATCTGTTCTTGCGTGCGTCGTGCGAAGCGCTTGAGCAGTAGACTGAGTCACAAGGCCGAAGGCCGCGTTACGGCTTGGCACGCACTGGATGAACGGACGAAACAATCGAGGCCCGCGCCCGGCGGCGCGTTGCCGGCCGCGGGCCGGTCAGTCCCCCGGGAGCCACCGGTTGCCTACGGCTCAATCTGCTCACAGTCTACGTCCTCGCAAGTTGACCCCGCGTAGAACGTGCCGTTCATGTCGTAGCACCCGTCCTCGTCGATGTCGACGCACCTGCCACTCGGCAGACAGCAAGCTCCGCCGTCGTCGTTACGCGGCTCGGACGTCCACGAGTCCTCAGCGTCCGGTTCAGATTCAGGCTCAGGTTCGGGCTTGGCTGCCTTGGCCGACGTCATGTCGATGTAGCGCACGCCGTGCTTCTCGTAGAGCTTGCCTTTCAACTCAGCAGTCTCAAGAGCCAGCGACATGATCGTCCGTGCCGCTCCTTTGTTACCCTCGCCGATTAGGACAAGTCCTTCCTGGGTTTCCAGTGCTGCCGGCACTCCCGCACGGATGCAGTCGCGCACGCATTTGGCTTTGTCACTGGATTCGTACTTCTCCGTCATGAAGCTGTGGAGATCCACAACCTTGCCTGTCAGGGTTACGTCCCGCGGTTGACGGTTCTTGTCTCGGTCCCCGGCAGCGCACAACACTGATACGAGCAATACACCCACGACAGCCGTGATGACTGTTCTCGCGACATTCCGTTGGTTTCTCATGCCTGTTTTCTCCGTATTACCGGGCCCATACGCCTCTGCACGTCACCTTTCCCCGTATGCGGCGCCGCGCCGCGACTACAATCCGTTTCGCCAAACGGCAAGGTCGCAGAGTCAGCCTCCACGCGGCTGGGGCCATCTGCCACGAGTATGATCCGAGCCGGACCGGGATGTAATTGGATAAGAGGGCTACTTCGGTTGGACTTTGGGCTTACACAAGCCGGCCGCCTGGGCGAGCAGGACAAGGTCCGCGAGGGATTCTGCCTGCATTTTGTCCATGACGCGGGCACGATGCACCTTCACGGTCTTCTCGCTGGTCCCGAGTTGGAGTGCGATCTGTTTGTTGAGTTTGCCGGCGACGACAAGGGCGAAGACTTCTCGTTCACGAGGTGTGAGCCGCTCGATCCTGCGCAGGATCTCTGAGCGCTCGGCGTGCTCGTCACGGCTTCTCCGGTCCTTGGCGAGGGCGTGCTGAATCGCATCCAGAAGAGCTTGATCGTTGAACGGTTTGGAAATGAAATCAACTGCGCCGGCTTTCATGGCCCGGACACTCATCGGAACGTCACCATGGCCGCTGATGAAGACAATCGGGATTGTAATCCCTCGCACGTTGAGCTCATCTTGGAGGTCCAGACCGCTCAGGCCGGGCATGCGCACGTCCAGGACCAGGCACCCCGGCCGGGATGAATCGTAGCTGTCGAGGAACTCCTGTGCACTGCTGAACATCTCGACGTTAAGGCCGACCGAACGGGCCAGTCTTTGCAGAGCGCGCCGCACGGAGTCGTCATCGTCTACGATGAACGCTGTCGGCTGGACTTTCATGGGTTTCAGTCCTCCTGGCTGCAGGGCAAAACGAAATGCAACGTGCATCCGCCATCTGCGTTGGGGCTCGCCCACAGGCGACCGTGGTGGGCCGTAATGATCGAGCTGCAAATCGCCAAACCCATGCCCATTCCGTCGGCCTTTGTAGTGAAGAAGGGTTCGAACATGTGCTCGGCTACCTTGTCCGATAACCCTGATCCGTGGTCGTGTATGGAGACCTTCACGCCGTCATCGCATATAGTCGTCTCGACGATCATCTGTCGCCGTTCGGGCTTTGTCTCCAGCATTGCCTCCAGTCCGTTCCGAACTAAGTTGAGCAGCACCTGTTGGAGTTGCACCCGATCGCCCATGATCGGCCGGACGTCTTTGCCGAGGCAGAAACACACCTTGGCGTTCTCGCACCGGCCGAGCGCTTCTGCGATGGGAGCGATTCCTTTGACCAGTTCATTGATATTCAAGATGGAATACTCAGGCTCGCATCTGCGGAGCTGATCCCTCAGCCCCTGTACGACCCTGCTGGCCCGCTCAACGTCTTCTAAGATGTCTCCTAAGGCGTCCTGCACTTCGCCGGCAGACACATCTGCGTCGAGCATCCTCTGCGCCGCGCGGGCGTTGGTGCCGATGGCACAAAGCGGCTGGTTCAGCTCGTGCGCCATTGCGGCCGCGAACTCGCCTACGGCGTGGACGCGGCTCATGTGAGCGATCTCGGCCTGCTGGATTCGAATCGTCTCCTCGGCCTGCTTTACCGGAGTGATGTCCCGCTCGGTGGTGGCGATCGCCTCGAGCTTACCTGACGCATCAATCAGGGCCGTGACGGTCAGCCAGATGTTTATGGTCCTGGCATCCTTCGTCAGCCGGGTCGTCTCAAAGGACTTGACGGTCTCGCCTGAAGCGATCTGGTAAGCGAAGGCCTGAGCTTCGGGTCGCGAATCAGGCGGGACGAGCTTCAGGATGCTCATCCCCAAGGCCTCTGCCTCGGTGTAGCCGTACATCAGCTCGGCGCCCCGGTTCCAGGCGAGGATTTGCCCATCGAAAGTCTGGATAATGACCGCATCGTTGGAGTTCCTGACGATGGCCGTGAGGCGTCGCAGCTCCGCCTCCGCGTCTTTGCGGTCGCGCGGAGCTGCCTCTTTGGGCAGGTGTTTGACGAGAGCGGGCGCGGGCAGCTCTGTTTGAACCCCAGCGACGGCGGCCGGCGCGTGTGCCGGCGTGCCCGAGCCCGGCCCCTGCATGCTACCGGTCTTCGAGGATTGTCGCCTCTGCCTCCGGCTTTTCATCTGGACCTCCCGGCAGCAACGTTCGCGGAAAGATGGTCTCAAACCGCACCATTGTAACGATGGCAGGAACCGTTCCGCAACTTGCTGGGGGCCTACCTTGCCCTAAAGTCCAACGTGGCTAGGGCCAACGGCCAATAGTACCGGACGGCTCCTCCGGGCATACTCCGAGAGCTGCTCGGCTGCGCTAGTTACGACGGCGCGGGTCCGGGTTCTATGGACGTTAGCGTCCCTGCCTCCGGCGACGGGACCGCGGTTGGGGCGTTCCGAGCAGGCTCGGTCTTGGGGTTTATCTCGATGCCGCGCGGGTTGGGTATTGCAACGCGAAGCAGCAGGTGGCGAGAGGCTGTCAACGTGCTGGAGTAGTAACGACCGATGATCGAACACCTTTCATTTGCTCCGATATGGCTGCCCGTGTTGATCTTCTGTGCGCGAGTCGCGGACGTTTCGATCGGGACTCTTCGCATGATCTGCATTGTGCGGGACCAAAGGCCGCTAGCGGTGGTTCTGAGCTTTGCCGAAGTGACCATCTGGCTGTTAGCGGTGACCAGTGTGCTGACTCATCTGGACCAGTGGGTCAACATCCTCGCATACGCTGGGGGTTACGCAACGGGCAGCGCCGTTGGCATGTGGATCGAGAGCCGGCTCGCGCTCGGTACCCAGTTGGTGACATTCGTCTCATGCGGGACGGCGCAGGCGGTTGCGGAGCGGCTGCGATTTGCCGATCACGTTGTCACGACGATTGCGGGCAGGAATCACGATGGCCCAGTGTCCATCTGCCACGCGATTCTTCCACGCAAGCAGACGGCGGCGGTTATTCGGATGGCACGAGAGATTGACCCGGACGTCATGGCGACGATCGAGGATGTTCGCGCTACGACGATTCATCACGCGGCGGGTTGCGGGCCGGGAAAGGTGCCTTTGTCATGGCGAGGCTCGATCCTGAACCGCCTGTTTGGAGGGTCTCAGCGCGGGCGTATGGCCTTCGACGGACGCCGCCGCGCAGCTTCCGGCGGCTTCGACCCCGACACCGCTGTTTCGGAAGCGGCGTAGTACTTCGCCGCACTGCAGAGGCGTCTTCGTTGCCTACACGCCGCTGTTCGCCTCGAACGCGGCATGCTCTATGCCAGCAGCCGACCGGGGCTTGGTTTCAACATCGAGGGACTACCGGAGGTGACCCGTGCCTGACGCAGTCGACCGTCCGGCAGAAGAGCTTCAGAGCCTGATCGCCGAGGGCGATGGCGAGCGGCTTGACGAGTACGTGGGGTACCTCACTGCAGGCGAGACGGCGCGCGCGGTTTCCTGCCTGGAGGAGGGTGACCAGGCCCGCCTGCTGGATCTGATGTCTTCGGCGGATGCGGCGGCTCTTGTCGAGCAGATCCCCTGCGTCCAGGCGGCTCCGCTGATAGAGCATCTGGAGCCTGAGAAAGCGGCGGAGATTCTCCGCGAGCTCCCGAGTGACGAGCAAGCAGATTTGCTCACTGCGATCGAGCCGGAAAACGCGGAAGCCATCCTCGCAGAGATGACCCCGCATGAGTCGCAGACCGTTCGGGAGCTTACCAACTACCCGGGCGATGTCGCGGGCGGACTCATGGTCGCCGAGTACGTCGACTTTCCGACCGAAGCCACTGTCGGCGACGTGATAGCCGGCCTTCAGCGCGGGGCCGACAAGTATCGTGATTATGCCGTGCAATACGTCTATGTCACTGCGGAAACGGGTGAGCTTGTTGGGGTCCTTCGGCTGCGTGATCTGCTGCTCGCCGGCAGGCATCAGGTCATTAGAAGCCTGATGATCCAAGAGCCGCGGTCTGTCCCGGTTCTTGCCGGCGTCGACGAGCTCTTCGATTTCTTCAGCCGGCATCATCTCTTAGGTGCGCCCGTCGTAGATGACGCCGGCAATCTTCTTGGGATTGTACACCGTGCCGCCGTCGAGGCGGCGCGAGGCGCCCATAGCGAAAGCAACTACCTCAAGTCCCAGGGCATTGTTGGCGGTGAGGAACTGCGCGCGATGCCGTTGCTGCTGCGCTCGCGTCGGCGGCTGGCATGGTTAAGCCTGAACATCGTCCTCAACATCGTCGCGGCCAGCGTGATTGCTTTCTATCAGGAAACGCTTGCTGCGGTGATCGCCCTGGCCGTGTTCCTCCCGATCATCTCGGACATGAGCGGGTGCTCGGGCAGCCAAGCGGTTGCAGTGAGCATCAGGGAACTGACCATGGGGTTTGTGCGCCCGGTGGAGCTGGGTTATGTGCTTGCCAAGGAAGCCTGCGTTGGCTGCCTCAACGGACTTGTGCTGGGCATTCTCATCGCGTCGGTCGCTTGGCTGTGGAAAGGAAATCCCTTCCTCGGGCTCGTTGTCGGGGCGGCTATGGCTCTTAACACGCTCGTGTCCGTTTCCATTGGTGGGACCGTTCCGCTGATTCTGAAGCGGATGAATGTGGATCCTGCTCTGGCTTCCGGTCCAATCTTGACCACGATCACGGATATGTGTGGGTTCTTCTTGGTGCTCAGCCTTGCATCGGCTGCGCTGCCGCTCCTGTCGTAACCGGGACCCGCTACGCGGCAGGTCGCAGTACATGCGCCTCGGACAGTTCCCCCGGCGGGAAATCGATTCGCACGGGCCTGCGGGGCGCACGTCCCATCAACCAGAATCGGATGCGCTCCCACCATGTAAGTGATGTCTTCCAGTGGTTGATTGCTCTTCTGATCCTCGTGACCGCTCGGTGGTTCTCGTCGTTGATCTCGTCCAGAACCCACAGGCATCCGGATACGTTATGGGCCAGGAGTAACGCTGTAGCGTAGTTGGCCTTGACGACCGTTGGAATGTCCGGCCTGAGCGAGATGCCGTCCGGCTCGAGAACCAGGTCGCGATAGAGCTCGATGGCATTGACGATGTGTCCCACACGCATCAGGCTGACACCGTACGCGTCCGTCAGGGCCGGCGACCTGTGGCGGTGCTTGTCGAGGGCCACAAGTGCCTTGTATGGCCTGCCCGCCTTCAAGAACTTCCGTGCCTCTTCAACGATGGTGTTGTCATCTCTTACATTCGTAGCCATGGCTGGACATCCGACCCTCTGTCGAAACTGCGTTCTCACCGCGAGCTTGCTTATCAGATATCTGTCCTGCAGACTTCTCAGGCATTGTTCCTTGATTGTGGACCCGCCATACATATTGTTAATCGTCGTTCGCCGTGAGGAAATTGGACCTCAGTCCAGGTTTGATGGGACTTTCGGGATATGGGAGGCGTGCCGCGCAGAGAGGGCAGCCAAGGCCGCGCGGTCATCGAAGCGATAGCAGGGGCGCTGTAAGAACGTATGGCGTTATCGATTGCAGGCGGTTATATCGTCTGCCGTAGTCTGGATTCCCGCACCGGTCGAGTTCCTCTTCCATTCCCGCTAATCATGGCGGGTAGGGCGAAAGTCTCATACGAGTGGGCCTCAAAGCCTATAACATGTGGCCCTGCAGTCCTTTATACTGGCAGCGTAGGAAAAGCGCCACGCGCCGGCAAGGCGTGAGCCATGAGTGGTAAGCCGGGGCAGGAACGATGATCTTCAAGGGTAGGTGTATCAGCCGCGGGGTTGCGCGAGGTCCTGCGATCCTGTGGGATTCGGGACCAGCCCTGGCTTCTGCGCTGAAGACCCGCCCAAGCGGTCCTCCGGCGTTCGAGCTGGAGCGGCTAAACGCGGCAATCGGACGTGCGTGTGTCCAGCTTAACAGGATCCGCCGACAGGTCGCGTGGCGCGCCACGGATCATTGCGAAGTGATCTTCGACACGCACGCCAGCTTGCTTCGTGACGCAGCATTCGTCGACAGAATCGAACACGCCATCGTCGCAGACGGCCAATCAGCCGAGTCCGCGGTTTCACAGGTGGTTGGGGAACTTCATTCCAAGTTCTCGCGAAGTCAGACTCCGCTGGTGCATGAGAAGGCGGCGGATATCCTCGACATCGGATGGCGCTTGATCCGATGTCTTTCCACGACGCCCGCGAAGGATGATGCCTACTTCGCGGGTAAGGTCATCTTAGCCATCCTGGTGACACCTTCTGAGTTCGTTTATTTCGTCCAGCAAGGTGCCGTTGCGGTAGTCACCGAGTCCTGTGGCGCGAAATCACACACTGCCATTCTTGCCCGTGGGCTGGGCATTCCCTTGGTCACCGGCGTTTCCGCGGCTTCTGACATCCTGGCCACCGAAGTAGAAGTCCTTGTCGATGCCGATAGCGGCACAGTTGTCGTAGAACCCGACCAGGCCGATCCTGTCGTCGTACGACCCATCACGGATCGCCTCCAACATCGTACTGTCGGACGACCGGATCCGGTGCCCCCGGTTACCGCGGATGGCGTTTCGATCGAGTTGTTGTTGAACATCAGCATTCCCGCCGAAGCGGCCGCCGTGCGTTTGCTGGGCGCCGCCGGCGTCGGCCTGTTTCGCACCGAGTTCCTGTACATGGACTGCCTGGCTTGGCCGTCCGAAGATCAGAGCTACGCGGCATATCGGCGAGTGGCATCCGAGATCCAAGACGCGGAGCTGAATATCCGGTTGGCCGACTTTGGTGCGGAGAAGTGCCCGCCGTACGCGGACATTCCGGTCAATCGCAATCCCAGCCTTGGCTTGCGTGGGTTGCGGCTTCTGCTTCAAAGAGAGGACATTCTCCGGCCGCAGCTCTGCGCGATTTCGCGGCTGGCCCGGGAACGTCCTCTGACGGTTCTGCTTCCCATGCTTGACACGGTTGACTGTCTTCATGGGGCAACAAACAAGGTGTGCCGAATCCTGGGCTGCAAGGACCGACACGGCCTGCCTTTCAAACTGGGAACGATGATCGAGGTCCCCTCGGCTGCGTTGCAGGTCGACGAGATCTTACCGTATGTGGAGTCGATCGCCCTCGGGTTGAACGATCTGACTCAGTACTTGTTGGCCGCCGATCGGGACGACGAGCTGGTCGAAGGTTACCATGACGCCCTGCAGCCGACGGTGCTCAGGCTTACGCGCGCGGTGGTCGAATCGGCCGGCCGTGCCGGCAAGCCGGTTACCGTTTGTGGCGAACTGGCCGGCGACCCGACCATGACGGCTCCGCTCCTGGCCTTGGGTGTCAGACGCCTCAGTGTTTCGCAGTCCATGTTCCAGGATGTTGTCGAGGCGATCCGCCGCGTTCCGCTGGGTTCATTAGATGATCTTGCTGACCGGATTCTGAGCCTCGAATCAGGCGAGGCGGTTCGCAAGGTTCTTGCTGAGGAGCTGAAGTTGTATAAGTAGCCTAACTGGGCTGGAGAACTGCCCAGCTCGAAACGCGCGGTGTTCGCGGAGAAGGGCAATGGTCCGAACAAGATCTGTGGGCAGCGCCTGCCGGAAGTGTGGATCTACTGCATCACAGCCTGGTCGGTGTCTGTGAATTGGGGTGGGCCATTGAGATCAACGATGGGGGACTTCTGCCTCTGACGTCCGTACATGGGGGCTTGGCTACGGAGCCCCGAGCACCGCGTCGTGGTCGCCACTCGTCGACGGATCCGGCAGGTCCATGGGCTTTCGGCGGACGCCGCCTAGCCTGGGCCGCTCAATTGGCTAAACAGTTTTCGCAAGCCTCCGCGTCGGGAGTTTCTCACGCACGGCGAGGAGGAATCAGTGAGCGAACGTGCTGCTCGGGCACGCGCCCCAGGGGGTTGGAATGTCGGCGTGCCGCGCTATCGTATTACGCACGGTTCAGACTCGATATTAACGATGTTTCCTGTTGACCCCCGTGGCCGGGTACGCGCCATCGTCACCTTGCTTTTGTTGTGCCCCCTTTCATCGCAGTGCGCACGGCCAAGATTGCCTCAACGGCCTGGTCGATGGCGAAGTGCTCCATGTTGAGCGTCAGATCACACCGCATTGGATCATTGATGTCAACACGGAAGTGCTGCCGAACAAACTCAGCACGCTCTCGGTCTATCCTGGTTACGAGATCTCCGGCCTGTTTTAAGGTGATGCCATGGCGATCGGCGAATCGCTGCAAACGCATCGCGATGGGTGCTACAATCCGAACCCGGAAGCCAAGGTTCAGCGGCAGCATGAGATCGGCGCCGCGGCCTACGAAAACGGCAGAACCTTGGCGAGCCAACGAGAGTGTCGTCTTTACAAGGCGTCGAAAGTAGTCGTTCCTGCTGAACTCTGGATCGGTGACCGAACGAAAGGCCTCCTCCCACCAGCCCAAGTCTTGCTCATCAAGGGACTCGTAGATTCTGTGGCGGGTCGCGTCGTCTCCGGCCATGGCTTGCAGGATTTCCTTATCCAGCCGCGGCCATTTGAGTCGCGCAGCCAAGGCGGCGGATATTTCCGATGCCCCAGCCCCCACTTGCCGGGAGATGGTGATGAAATCCTCGACTTCCTGTCGGAGGGTCTCATCGCCAAGCGAGCGTTGAGTCCGTCTCATCTCCCAGTTCCGCAGCTGCCGATCCACCATCTTTGCAATCTCAGGGCTATCGAATTTCCGCCGTTCCAACATGCTCCGAACTCCTTCTCACCTGTCGTAGCCAGTTACCCGCGCATGCAGGTTCTTCTGCCTGCGCGACGGATACTTACTGTGTAGCGTCCTGCTTCTTCTTTGCCGTTAGCAAGACAAGCCCGCGCGCCGCCCGCATGACCGCCGTGGTCACACTCCCGAGGACCATGTGGTAAAGCTTTGAACGGCCGTACGCACCCATGACCAGCAAGGTATGCTCAGCCGTGCGACAGACGATCGCGGAGGACGCGTCGCCGGCATCGTGCTCGAACGCCGCAGTTTGCAGTTCCGGGAACTGATTTCTTGCGTTCTCCCAAAGGGATGAGCAGCGCGCGGGATCCCGTTCAACCGTGATCACCGTTATTGGGAGGTCAAGTGCCCGTGAGCAGTCTATACCCGTCCGCAGCACCGCGTCATCAAGTGATTTCCCGCCGTAGGCGACTATGACTCTGTGCGGCCAGACATAGTGCTCCGGGGTGAGCAGCACCGGCTTATGCGAACGTCGAATAATCAGCTCGGTGTTCGTCCCCAGAAGCCCACCGTGGTCGGACCGGTGCCCGAGCTTGCCTAACACAAGCAATGAGGCTCGGTTGCTTGCCTCAACCATGCAGTCCGTCACTCGCCCTTGAGCTCGTTCAATAGAGACGGGGTATCCGATCTCTCGGGCAGTCTGCTCGATTTGCTGCGCCGTGCGGTTTCCCGCGAGCGTTGCCAGCCTCTCGGCCTCCTCCATGAAATGTCTGAGCGCGTCGCCGTGCCCTACGAGCATTCCGCAAGATACTATGAAGTCTTCGACGATCAGGCTTTCGACGTTGACAGACGTTCTTCGGGCGATTTCGAGAGCATAACGCAACGCCTGAAGGGACCGGGCAGAACCGCCAACGCCAACAAGAAGATGCTGGAACAGGTCTTCGGGTTGGCGATCGCTGCTGCCCGACGCATGGGTTGAGTTCCTCTGCATTGCCTATCGCCTCATAAAACGCCAGGCCTTGGGAACAACCGGCCATCGTAGAGCTCCGCCGGCACTCATTGTCGCGGGAGCCGCTCGCCGAATCAATTGGCGTTCCCGATTCCCTGGTCTTCGGCACCGGCTCGCCGGTGCCGGTCGTAGCAGGCGGTGTTCTTGCACCTGCTCAGGTTGGTGGACATACTTCGCGGTACGGGTAGCCGGGCGGCAATCCACGGCCAGGCGATCTAACACGGGGCGTTCAGCTACTCTCCCGGCAACCCGGTCGGGCCGCTAGCCGGCGGCATTGGCTCAGCGCTTTCCTCGGCCGCCAACTTACGAGTTGCGTGCTTGTCAGTGCCCGCGGCAGCTTTTCTCCAGTAGCTGCGGGCTCGATCTACCGCCAGCGCGAGCAAAGTGCTGTCCGGGTACCGGCCGTCGGCCCCCTGCACACCCGCCGGCATGCCGGTCAAGACCTCCAGAGCTTCGTGGATCGTTTTCACGGCGAAGATGTGGAACGATCCCTGACGACACGCCTCCACAACGTCTTCGCGGACCATCAGGTCACCGGCATTTGCCTCAGGTATGATTACCCCCTGCGTGCCGGTCATACTGCCATCGTGACAAGCGTCAAAGAAGCCCTCGATCTTCTCATTCACGCCCCCGATGGGCAGGATGTTGCCTACCTGGTCTATCGCTCCAGTCATTGCAAGGTCCTGCCGGAGCGGGACGTTTGTCAGGGCACTGAGCAGGCAACATATTTCCGCCCCCGATGCTGAATCGCCGTCGATCCCGCCGTAGCTCTGCTCAAACGCGATTGACGCGTCGAAGGCCAACGGATGATCCGTTCGCAACAGCCAGCGCAGCAGCCCTCCGAGGATGTAGAAACCCTTGGTGTGAATGGCTCCGCTAAGCGCCGCTTCGCGCTCAATATTCAGTACACCTGCGCGACCAGGGCCGATGGTGGCGGTAATCCGCGCCGGGAATCCGTAGACTAACGGGCCGGCGTGCATGATCGCGAGCCCGTTGACCTGCCCGACGGCTTTGCCCTCCGTTTGGATCCGAATCGTACGTTTGGCCAGGAGCTCGCGGAACCGGCGGGCCGGGAGGTCGGCGCGCCGCTTGCTCCGGCGCACAGCATCGCGGACGTCGTCGGCGTTAACATTGGTGCGATGGGCCTTGCCCGCCAGGAACGACGCCTCGCGAGCGATGTCCGCCAGGCGACCGAACCTCGCGGTGAGCTTACCTTGTTCGGCGGCTATTCTCGCCCCATGTTCCACCAGCATCGCCACGGCCGTGCGGTCGAATGGGTTCAGTTTTTCCTCGCCGGCGATGCGGGCCAGGACTCTGGCGTACTCGTGAATGCCCCGCTCATCTCTGGGAATAGTCGAGTCGAAATCCGCCAGGACCTTGAACAGCTCTGAGAAGTCCGGGTCATAGGCATCCAGCAGGTAATACAGATTGAAGGCCCCGAGCAGAATGACCTTGACGTGCACATCGATGGGCTCAGGCTTCAGCGTGGGACTCGACCAGAACAGCATTCGTTCCTGAGGCGTGATCTCCAGACGTCCGGTTCGCAAGGTGCGTACCAGGACCCTCCAAGCACCCGGTTCGGTGAGCAGATCGCCTGCCTCTAAGATCAGGTACCCGCCGTCCGCACGAAGCAGGGAGCCGGCACGAATTCCCATGTGGGTCGAGTAAGCTTCTTCGTCACGCACGTATTCGTAGTCTATAGTGCCCAGGAGATTGCTGATTGAGGGGGTGTTCTGGACGATGATCGGGCACCCTGCGTTCTCCTGATGTGTAAGGACGACGTTCACCCGATAAAGCCTGGTGAACTCTACGGCCTTGTCCAGCATGACCAAGCGGTTGGTCACGACATCCTCGATGAGCTCGTTCAGAAACGTGCGAACCGGCGGTTGCTCGAAGTCCTTCTCGATACGATGTACCGATTGAATCAGTATTGACCGCGCTGATTTCTCCAGCAATTCCCGAACGGCCTCCTGGTACTTCTGTCGAATCTCGTTGGTCTTTTCCCCGATCTCGGATAGTTGTTTCTTAAACTGCTCGAAAGCTTCATGCACGGCCTGATGCTGGTCGTCAGGTATCTTGCCCTGGGCATGTAACTGCTCGAATTCCTCAGGTGGAACGGGTTTGCCATCGACCAGCGGGAAGATCGCCGGCTGGGCTACGGGACCGGCCTGGAGCATCACTACGCTAAGGCCGGCGGCGCGCAAGGCTTCCTCAAAGGGCTTGGTAACACGCTCGAAATCACTTTGAGATGACCTCTCCAGAGCGGCTTGGCGCGCTTTGACGCCTTCCGAGGCCAGAGCAGCCGCAAGGTTGTCCCGAACAAACTCGATGACTTTGTCCACCCGCCGCCGAAACTCCTCCCCCTTGCCACGGGGCAGAGTGATGAGCCGTGGCCTATCGGGCTGGGCGAAGTCGTGCACATAACAGCGGTCCATCGCCAGTGGACATGTCGGTTTAATGTCCTCCATCATTCGCTTCAGTAAGGTCATTCGCCCCGTACCGGTAAGTCCTCGCACGAACACGTTCTGACCCGGAGCGTTCGTCTCAAGTCCAAACCGCAAGGCCTCGATGGCGTCGTCCTGACCCACGATGCCGACCATCGGCTCAACCTCCTTCGTTGAGCCGAATGGCAGGGCGGTGGGATCACAGCGCCATCGGACCGCTCCGGCCGGTAGTGGCCTCACGCGGTTCTGGTTCGATGCACCGATTGTCCCGTTCTCTGGTGTTGCCATGAGAGCATCCTCCTTAAGACGCCTGTCTTTGTGGGGCCACCATGAGCCGCCTGGTATTCCCAATGTAACACCGCCGAGCAGATTAGCGAAGGCCTAGAGCGGGCTTTGCGGACTGTAAATGGCTCGGATTCCGGGAAGCGCGGCACGATTTTGCCGAAAGAGCTTCCGCGCCGCGCATTTAGGTCGCCCCGACGTGGCCGAATTCCTTGTGCCCTACGGTCTCGCTCACGCGGACCCGCCAGTTCGTGCCGGCGATGTCGTTCGCAGTCAGGTGTGCAGATGGCTTGATATCGTTGACCCATCGTGGCCCGAGAGCGTTTCCGCACCCCCTTGCCACCGATCGCGGATGACCTATGCTGCCACCTTGCTCGGATTGTCGTCTCCAGAATCAGTGACTCGTTGAAAGGAACCACCGATGTCTTTCACCCTCCCCGATCTTCCGTACGAAAAGAGCGCCCTTGAGCCACACATCAGCGCGGAGACGCTCGAGTTTCATCATGGCAAGCACCACAATGCCTACGTCACGAACTTGAACAAGCTGATCACCGGGACGCCGCACGAGCAGAAGCCGCTGGAGGACATTATCAGTGCCAGCGAGGGGGGCATATTCAACAACGCTGCGCAAGTGTGGAACCACACGTTCTACTGGAACAGCCTCAGGCCAGGTGGCGGCGGTAAACCAACGGGCCCACTGGGCGACGCGATCAAGCGCGACTTCGGCTCGTTCGCCAAGTTCAAGGAGGCGTTTGCGGAAGCTGCTGCCACGCAATTCGGATCCGGTTGGGCCTGGCTAGTCTTGGATGGTGGCAAACTGCAGGTGACGAAGACAGCCAACGCAGACCTGCCGATGAAGCACGGGCAGACCGCCTTGCTCACCATCGATGTGTGGGAACATGCCTACTACGTCGATTACCGAAACGCTCGGCCGCAGTATATCGATGCCGTGATCACAAACTTGCTTAACTGGAATTCCGCGGCCAGCAACTTCGAAAGAGCAAGCGCCTAACGCCGTATCGAGACTGTTGATGACGGAGTAGTGTTGCTATCTCTTGCCATCAAAAGGGCATGCGGCGACTAAGTACACCGACATGATGGAGACCGGCACGTCGACATGCGCCCTCGGGCGCGATGAAAGGCGTGTGCCCGCTACTCTCACCCCTTTGGGGCTAGTCCAGGCTCATCCGCCGGCGGTCTACCTTCATCGTTCGAGTATCGAAACCGACGTAAGGGCCCTCGCTACCACGTTTCGAGTAGTACCATTGCGTACTGACCTGCGTTACCTTGATGTCAACCGGTTCGTCCAAGATCGACAGGATCTCAGCCGGATCCATGCCGTTCTTGATTTGCTGCCATCCGATCGTGTATCCAGGCTCCGGTCGTTCGCTTTCCGCCTGTGCCCCCTCGTCGTAGCGAGGTCCAGCCTGCTGGCACGCCCCGATCAGCATCGCACCGACGCATAACCCACAAATACGTTGCCCTGTGAGTTTGCACGCTGTCGACATGACTAAGTGAAGTGCTCACAACCTCTGAAGGTGGATCGGCAGCCCTACCGCGGCGAATTCAGACTCTGAAGATATTCTCAATTGCGCTACGTAGCTTCTGTTTGAAAGTTGTTCCTGTCTTTCTTGTCTTTCCGAGTAGCTCCCGGGCCCATAAGAACTCCGTGCCCAGTATAGCCAAGCCGGCCGGGATTATGATAATTGCCGGCCCCGGCAGAACTACCATCGCAATCCCGACAATCAGTACGCTTGCGCCAGTTAGAACAACTACGATACGACGAGCCTGCTTCCAGGAGTATTCAGCCAAGTTCTCCAGATCGTCTGCTATCGGTGACACAAGGGCGGCGCTGTCCCGATGACCCGCCAGGATTGACGCCAGGACTCCGACGCCGAGTATTCCGCCGATAATGCTCAGCGAGACTATCGTCGGTATTGGATAGTGGTGGGCCAGCAGCATCTTCACTCCGACGAAAGCGAGAAGGAACACGAGACTGGTCTTCAGGTACCGAAACCTGTCCATAACGCCGGCGAGCACGAAGTAGAGAGATCTTAGGCCCAGGATCGCGAACACGTTCGAGGTGAACACGAGGAACGGATCCCGCGTGACGGCGAAAATGGCGGGGATTGAGTCCACCGCGAACAGAACGTCGGTGCTTTCTACGACCAGCAGTACAAGCAGCAACGGTGTGACCGCACGCTGCCCGCCGATTCGCGTGAAGAATCTCTGTCCGTCCAGTCCAGTGCTAACCGGGTACATTCTCCGCGCCAGCCGGACCAGCGGGTTTCGGTCAGGCTCCAGGTTGTCGTGACGGACCACAAGAAGCTTGACCGCTGTGGCGATCAGCAAAGCACCAAAGACATAGGTGATCCACGCGAAGCGGTGAATAAGTACCGTGCCGGCCGCGATCATGCCCCCGCGCATGACCAGGGCCCCGAGGATGCCCCAGAAGAGCACGCGGTGCTGATAAGTGGCTGGAATGCGAAAATAGGAGAAGATCAAGGCGATGACGAAGATGTTGTCCAGGCTGAGCGACTTTTCCACCACGTAACCGGTGAAGAACTGAAGCGCAGCTTGTCCGCCGGTGAGCTCGTAGCCGATCGCTTGGCCTACGCCCAGGACGTGATGCTCATACATCCAGTAGACGCCGGCATTGAACAGCATGGCGAGGATCACCCATACCGTCGTCCACACCGCTGCCTCAGAAACGGTTAGGGCGTGGGTCTTGCGGTGAAAGACGCCGAGGTCCAGGGCCAGCAACGCCAGCACAAAGGCCACAAAGCCGACCCATAGCCAAATGGTCACCTGTTGTGCCTCCCTGTCGCAACCTTCGATTACGCTCTGCTCGCTGGGGCGCCCAGTTTATTCCTACCGGTGTCCAATCGAGCGGCCCCACCTGAGCAACGCCGATCGAAAGCCGGTTGGGCCTTTTGTCGGTTGCGCCGCGCAGTGGGCTCGAACTGGTGCCGCGACCCGCGGCGGCCAGTGCAGACAATCGCTAGCCCGATTGAGAGATCTCCCCGCACGCCCGTTACGTCAGCCGCGCCCACATATCGCTGGCCGTCGTGACTCGACAAACCGGGTTCGGGCAGGCATTATATAGCGTCTCGGGTGGATCGACACAGGTACTCAAACGGCCGAGCAGGAGATTGAACGGTGTCTGACCAACTGAGCCGTGCCCAGTTTCCGGATGACGAAAGCAGCAGCGACCTTCAAATGCCCCTGCTTGATGGCGCCACTGCGCAGGCAGCACCCATTTCGGCCGATCTCGATACGCAGCGAGTCAGGGCGGCCGACCCAGGCCAGCCGCTTTCGGATCGCCTCGAGGCGTACGAAGACATCATAGACTCCGAGGTCGGCGATACTCGCCTGGCGCGCGCCCGCAACGTGGAACGGGAAGTGGGCCTGCGGCAGATCTACCTGAAGTTCGAAGGGGGCAATCCGTCCGGGACGCAAAAAGACCGCATTGCATTCGCTCAGACTATGGACGCCGTACGCCGCGGATTCGATGCCATCACGGTGGCGACTTGCGGAAACTACGGCGTAGCCATTGCCCTGGCTGCGTCGCTGGCGGGGGTCAGATGCGTTCTCTACATTCCTGACGGCTACCGGACGCGTCGCTTCAGGGAGCTTGAGGCCTTGGGGGCCGAGATCGTCCGGGCGCGAGGCGATTACGAGAGCGCCGTCCTGGAATCACGACAACGGGCCGAGCGTGAGGAGCTGTATGACGCCAACCCCGGCGGCGCTAACACCGATTTGCAGTTGCGTGCGTATGGTGAGATAGCCCACGAGATTTATGACGAGCTGCGCGACGCCCCGGCTGCGGTAGCCGTTCCCGTCTCCAATGGTACGACGCTGGCCGGCATCTACCGGGGCTTCGTCAGCTTGTATCGACGCGGCAAGACGTCGCGCATACCGCGCATGGTAGCGGGCTCGTCGTTCGGCAAGAACCCCATTATTACCTCGTTTCTGAAGAACGCCGCCAAGTGTACGGACCTGGCGCCCGAACGCATCCGGGAAACCCGGGTCAACGAACCTCTGATCAACTGGCACTCGATTGATGGGGACCTTGCGCTGGAGGCGGTTCGGGCCAGCAATGGCTGGGCCGCCAATGCCAGCGACAAGGTGATGCTCAGTTTCTCGAAGACCTTGCGTGAGCGGGAGGGGCTTAGCGTGTTGCCGGCTTCGACGGCCGGATTGAGCGTGCTGGTCGGGCGACATCAGAAAGAGCCTCTGCCCGGTGACCGGTACGTCGTGGTCCTAACCGGAAAGAAATCATGACCCAGTTCCCGGAAGGCAATGCGATCGTCTATTGTGAGGGGGCGTTCGGAACCACAAATGGCAAGACAGCTCACGGGTTGGTTCGGCGCACTGAGCGCTACCGGTTGTTGAGCGTCGTGGACTCCAGACGCGCGGGCGCCGATGCCGGTGAGCTCCTGGACGGGCGGCACAACGGACTCCCGATCGCGCCCGACATATCGGGTGCCGTGGAGTCAGCCAAGAAGAACGGTCATCGGGCGACGCACTTGGTGATCGGTCTGGCACCCGACGGGGGCCGGCTCTCGCTCGAAGCCCATAACGATGTCATGGCCGCGATAAGGCTCGGGCTGAACGTCGATTGCGGCCTGCACGACTTCCTGACGGAGGACCCCATCATGAGCGAGCTTGCCCGGGCCCATGGGGTGACCCTTCGGGACGTGCGCAAGACGCCGCCGCGAAGCGAACTTCACTTCTTCAGCGGCAGAATCGAGCAGGTGCGATCGTTGAAGGTTGCTATGCTGGGGACGGATTCGGCTGTTGGTAAGCGTACGACGGCCTGGAGGATCATCGACGGTCTGCGCGAGGCGGGCTATACGGCCGAACTCGTGGGCACGGGCCAGACGGCTTGGATGCAGGGAGCGCGATACTCGATCATCATGGATTCGCTCATCAACGATTTCGTGGCCGGCGAGATCGAGCACGCCGTCTGGAGTGCGTGGGACGATGTGCATCCGGACGTGATCGTGATTGAAGGCCAGGGCAGCTTGATGAACCCGGCCTACCCCGGTGGCTACGAGATCCTCGCAGCGGGTCGACCGGACGTGGTGATCATGCAGCACGCCCCGGCACGGAAAGAGTACGACGGATTCCCCGGTTATCCCATGCACCCGATCGAGAAGCAGATTCAAGCGATTGAGCTGATCTCCGAGAAACCGGTCGTGGCGATCACTGTCAACCATGAGAACTTGAATGACACGGAGTTGCGTAGGGCATGCGTGGAGCTGCATGACCGTACCGGCCTTCCGGCGTGCGACGTATTGAAGGAGGGGCCTTCTGCAATCGTGGAAGTGCTTAAGTCGCGGCTGAGGAAAGAGGCAACGTGATGGCACGATCTTCCGACAGAACCCGTAAGGATTCGAGTGGACGTGCCCCCGGGCAGCGGCCTGCATCATCCGATCCCGCTGATCCTCTGGCCCCGCTGCGGGTATTGGAACGACTCGAGGTCGGTCCCGTGCGGGTGCAGGCCAACCGGCTCACCGCCCCGTACGTCGTTGTGCGCAACGGAACCGAGGAACGCACCGAGTTGGCTTATCGCTGGCAGGAGAATGTGTTCGCGCCCAACGATGCGGCATCGAAGAACCTGGCGGCGATGGTGGCCGCGCAGGTCGCGTTGAACTACGGGCTCTTCTGCGACGAGATTGTATTTCACGGCGCGTATGACTCTGCGGACCGGCGGTTTCTGAAAGACATGGCAGAGAACACGGCCCGCGAGATCTACGTAAAGAAGTTTCTTGAACCGAATCCGTTCCTGGTGGGACCGGCAACCGAGCTTCCAACGGTGAAGCGCGAGCGATATTTGCACGCCAAGCTGGTCTTCCCGGACATCGAGGAAGATCCGAACACGGGCAATCCGGGCAGTCCGGGGTTGCTCTTCGCCCCCGGGGACCGCGCGCGGCACCTCATCCTGTCAAGCGGCGGTAAGGACAGCCTGCTCACTTTCGGCCTGCTGCGCGAGCTGGGCTTTGAGACGCATCCCGTCTTCATCAACGAGTCCGGCCGACATTGGTTTACCGCGCTGAATGCGTACCGACACTTCGATCCCCAGGTACCGAACACGGCACGCGTGTGGACAAACGCTGACCGAGTTTTCTCGTGGATGTTGCGGCATTTCCCGTTCATTCGGTCTGACTTCCAGAGTCTCCGCTCCGACGAGTACCCGATACGACTCTGGACGGTAGCCGTCTTCTTGTTTGGGGCGCTCCCTCTGGCACTTAAGCGCGGAGTCGGCCGAGTCATCATCGGGGATGAGTACGACGCCACCGAGCGGACCAGCTTCAAGGGGATAACGTACTACAATGGCGTGTACGACCAGAGCCGGTACTTCGACAACGCGCTTTCGCGATACTACGCGCGCAAGCGTTGGGCCGTCTCCCAGTTCTCACTCCTGCGGCCGCTGTCGGAGCTGTTGATCGAGAAGATGCTTGTGGAACGCTATCCGGACCTGCTGCAGTTGCAGGTATCGTGCCACGCCGCCCACAAGGAGGAGGGCCGCGTTCGTCCATGCGGCAAGTGTGAGAAATGCCGTCGGATTGTCGGGATGATTATGGCTCTGGGAGGCGACCCGGCCGCATGCGGCTACCCCAAGGACCGTGTCACCGAATGCCTCACCGCCCTCGCCGCCAAAGGGGTACATCAGGAGAAGGACGGGGTAGAACACCTGATGTACATGTTGCGCGAGCGCGGTCTGCTTAGCGTCTCCAATCGTATGACGCAATCGCCGAGGCCGCATCCGGAGATCATGCAATTGCGCTTCGATGCTGAACGCTCACCGGAGAATTGGATCCCCGGTGATCTGCGGGCCCATCTGCTGCCGATTTTCCTTGAGCACGCTCAGGGTAGCGTGCGGCGCAGCGGGAAGGTGTGGGTCGAGTTCGACGCCCGGACCGACCCGGCGATGGCCGCTGCATACCCATTCGAGAAGACCTCGGCGGGCACGGCATCGGATGCTGAAACCCTGCAGCGCCCCGGCCGATCGAGAGCGCTGTCCCAAGCGGCCGGCGAATCGGTGAAGGGCCCATCCGCGGGACCGCTTGACGGGAAGCGGCGTTCCTTCATCTGGGGCGAGCTGACTTGGCCCGAGGCTCAGGCGCGCTTGAAGGAAGTGGACGTGGCCATGCTCCCTGTGGGGGCTATTGAGCAACATGGTCCGCACCTTCCACTGGACACGGATGCGTTCGATGCGCTATACCTGGCTAAGCAGGTAGCCGCTGCCTGCCGGGATCCAAAGCCGTTTGTGCTACCCCTCATTCCGTACGGCGTGTCTTATCACCACGATGATTTTGCCGGTACGCTCAGCGTAAGCAACGACGCCATTGCCACGATTGCGTACGATATAGGCATCAGCGCCGCCCGTAACGGTATTACCAAGCTCATCATCATTAACGGGCACGGAGGCAACGCTGCCAGTCTCCACTTCGCCGCTCAGATGATAAACCGCGACGCACGCATCTTCACGTGTGTGGACACCGGTGAGACCAGTGACGCGGACATCGAGGGAATGGCCAATACTCGCAGTGATATTCATGCCGGTGAGATTGAAACCAGCACAACACTGGCTACCCGCCCGGAACTGGTGCAGATGGACAAGGCCCGTAAGTACGTGCCGCGTTTCTCGAGCAGCTATCTGGATTTCAGTTCCAAGCGAAGCATTGACTGGTATGCCCGGACCGCCAAGATCTCGCGCAGTGGCGTGATGGGTGATCCGTCCAGGGCCAGCAAGGAAAAGGGCGAGCGGATGTGGGCGGTCATGATCAAGAACCTCGTCGAGTTCGTCGAGCACCTCAAGAGCATGAGTCTCGACGAGATCCACCAGCGCAACCGCTACTAGGGTTATCACCATGCGCATAACCAGACTCGAAGTTTGGCCCGTAAGGATGAAACTGAAGGAACCCTATACGATTGCATACGAGACGATCGATCACACCACGAACATCTTCCTGCGAATCGAGACCAGCAAGGGCGTAACTGGGTACGGCTGTGCGGCCCCGGACGAGGGCGTAACGGGAGAGACCGCAGAGGGGTGTTTGAAGAACCTACAGGAGATCGCGGCCGAGGTGCTTTCGGGAAAAGACCCCACCCGATACGCGTTGTTGCTGGAGCGTCTCAGCGAAGCCCTCCCGAATGCGCCCTCGGCGAGAGCAGCCGTCGACATGGCCCTGTTCGACATCCTCGGCAAACTGGCCCAGCTTCCCGTCTGGAAGTTGCTCGGGGGCTACCGCGACCGCATCAAGACCAGCGCTACCATCGGTGTCATGTCGGTGGAGGATACACTGCAGCGAGCCCGAGCACTTGTTGGCGACGGCTTCCAGTCGCTCAAACTAAAGGGTGGAGTCAATGTTGAGGAAGACATCGCCTGCGTGTTGGCTGTTCGCGATGCCGTCGGCTCAAAGATCGAGCTTCGATTTGATGCCAATCAGGGGTGGACGGTCGACGGCTCGCGCCGGTTCGTGGAAGGTACACGACGCGCCAAGCTCGAGCTGATCGAACAGCCCACTCGTCGCGACCAACCAGACCTCCTGGGGCGAGTCACTCAGTCTGTGCCCGTGCCCGTAATGGCGGATGAAAGTCTGATGTCGCTTCGTGACGCCTTTCGTCTGGCTCGCAAGGACTTGGCCGACATGGTGAACATAAAGCTGATGAAGGTCGGAGGGATCTTCGAGGCAATTCAGATTAACGGCGTCGCGCGCGCGGCGCGGCTGGAAGTGATGGTGGGATGCATGGATGAGGCCGCCCTGGCGATCGCCGCCGGCCTGCATTTTGCGCTGTCTCGGCGAAACGTGGCTTACGCCGATCTGGACGGACATCTTGACCTAATAGACGACCCATCTGTAGGAGCAGTAAACCTGCGTCATGGCGTTCTCTATCCGAACAAGGCCCCGGGACTGGGCTTTGACTTGCATCCGTAGGACGTGCGGCGCCGTGATCACAGGCCACGATCGCGTCTTGCAGTACTCCGCGTGCTTGCCACTACCCGTCCAACAGACGATGCGTAGCTACCATAGGGACTGCCTCGGTTTTCTGGGGTCACGGTGTCTGTCATGACGAGCCAAAGACGAAAACGTTCCGATCGCCTGCTGAGTGTTCTTAATGAGCATGACGAGACGATGGTCATTATGCACAACAACCCGGATCCGGACGCCATCGCCACGGGCTGGGCCATCGTCTTGCTCGTGGAGCGTCGATTGCACAAACCCGTGCGGTTGCTGGGCCGCGGGCCGGTCCTGCGCGCCGAGAACGTTCAGCTCATCAAGTTGCTGCAACCGCCGATCGAGTTCGTCGACGAGATTAATCCGAACACGCGGACGGCCACGGTGTTGGTTGACTGTTCACCCGCCTCGGTGAATCACCTGCTGGGCGGCGACAAGGCGCCGGTTGCGGTTATCGATCATCACGAGTCAAAGGGCGATGGCTTTCGGATTCCCTTCCGCGACCAGCGGCCGAAGGTCGCGGCTTCGGCGAGCATTGCCGCGCAGTACATGCGGGAACAGCGCCTCGAACCGACTTCCGCTGTCGCCACTGCCCTCCTTTATGCCATTCGTACCGAGATGATCGGAGCACGGAAAGCACTATCCCGCGTGGATCATGCGGCCCTGCGGTGGCTCTCCGGTTGCACAGCGTACGACGCCCTGTTCGAGATCGAAAACCCGCCGCTCCCGCGTTACTACTATGAGGAACTGCTGCTCGGCCTGGATAGCGTGCTTGTGTATGCGGAGTCGGCGGTGTGTTTCCTGCCTCGAATCACCGCACCGGAGATTGTCGCGGAAATGGCGGACCTCCTCATCCGGTGTGATGGCCTCAGGTTCGTTCTTTGTGGGGCCAGGAATGGCGATGACTTCCTTATGTCTGCCAGATCCAAGGGCGAGGGAGACACCGCGCTGGCTTTGCTGAGCCATGTGCTGCAAGGGCTAGGCCATTTTGGGGGACACTTACATCGTGCCGGGGGGAAGATCTCCGTGCCGGGGTCCGGGATGGATTCTGACGCGCTGGAACAGGAGATTCGCACGCGATGGCTGCATGCATGCGGCAGCACGACGCACCGAGGACAGCGGCTTGTGGGGCGCAAGGAGCTCATGAGGCGAGTCTAATCCAAACAGCAAGAACAAACCGTCAATCTCATTGTTGAGCAAAGTCGTTCGCGCCTCCCGGAACAGCAGAAGCACCGAGCACGAATGGCGGTGTCTTCAGCATTCTCGGAGTCCGCGGTTTCGAGCCATGCTCAATCTGCGGAATGCTGCCTTGCGACCACGAAGATGTAGCGCATCGGCGTGGTGCCCGTATTCCGCACATTGTGCCGCGTGTTCGGTGGGTTGTATGCCACGTGACCCGCAGCCAGCTGCGAAGTGCCAAGGCCTTCGGCGTCGATTTCACCATCCCCGTCCAAGCAGACGATCAACTCCTCGTGTGATCCGGTCGTATGCTCGCCGCACTCATCACCGGGCGCCAGCGTTACCAGACCGGCGTGCATGGCCGGTGAGTTAGCGGGTGGAGCCAGAAGCGGCGCGTACGAACCGCCCTCGGGCAGCGGCAACACGAATGGCATCGCAGTATTTTCGCCGGTGCCGTCATTCATACGCTACGTCCCCCTGTCTTCGAACCGCGTTCGCGTGACACCCACCACCGTACGACAGGCGGAAGCAATGCGATCTGAGCGATGGCACAGGGCACACCCGGCCCGTAACTGGCAACGACGTGCGCCATAGAGCCCGCCATCACGCCACTGATTACAATGGCGACAATACGCCCGCAGACCAACGCCGCCGCCGTCGCGAGCCACACCGACCAGCCTGCCTTGCCGCGCAGCCAGCCGGCGGCGAGCCCGTAGATCCCGAGTTCAGCCATCATGATGAAGACGTAGGGCGCCGGTGGCATTCCGCTTGTCGCGAGGCTGATCGGTGGCGCGAGCAGACCGACTACCAAACCCGCCGACGGGCCATAGGCGAGCCCCGCGAGAATGACCGGCCAGTGCATCGGGAGTAGCCAGTGGACGGGTGCACCAACGGCGTGGAAAACCGCCGGCAGGATAATGGTGGCCGCAATCAACGCTACCTGCAGCGAAACACCGCGAACGTTCAGCCACGACAGGGTCAACGCCGGCCGAGCCGGCTGCAGAATCGCTCCGCTTGTCATTTTACGCACTCCAGCTTTCTGATCCTACGCGCGCCGCGGCACGAGATCGCACCGCGCTTTGTTCTCGTCGTCTTCACTCGATCGACTCCGTTCATGCCGAATCGCTCCGGCCTCGCATCTTCGATACGCGATAGCGCCACCCGCCGCCGGCGCTGCGTTCGATGACACAGGCCCGCCCGGCGCGTACAATCCGGCAATCCGGAGTACCAGCCGCCGGTCGGCTGGTATCACGAATGTAAATATCGTAACACCGCGAGCCCGGACCGGCAAGCCGGTGCCGTGCTGGTGCGGATTACCGGCGTTCGTTAGGCTGTGCGTGGTGAGGCGTCGGCCGAAACGGTGGACCGCCACGGAAAAGAGGGACGGACGATGTCAGATCTGGTGCGTTTTAGCGTTTCGTTGGATGCGGGCCTGGCCAAGGAGCTGGAGCGCCTTGTTCGCGGCAGCCGCTACACGAATCGCTCCGAATTCGTGCGTGACCTTATTCGGCAGCGGATCGTCCGGCAGGAGTGGGTCGATGCCCGCCGGCCGGTGGTCGCCACTATCACGCTCGTGTACGACCATCACCAGCGCGAACTGCTCGATCGCCTGGTCGAGATTCAGCATCACCACGCGGCCGAAGTTATGGCCACGACGCACGTGCATTTGTCGCACAAGATGTGTTCCGAGATGATTATGGTGCGGGGCAAGCCCGCTCGCGTTCAGCAACTTGCGGACGAACTGGGTAAACAGCGCGGTGTCTTACATGCGTCGCTGAGCATGGCGACGACGGGAGCGAAATTGCGCTGAGTTGGGAGAAGTCAGATGTCCGGCGGTAGACAGAACATGTATGGTGGCAGTGGTCGCATAAGCAGATTGTCCGGCCTGATTGTGGTTATCGTGGCTGCCAATTGCCTGACAGGTTGCCGGGCATCGGGGGCGAAACACCATACCCGTTGGCATGAGAGTCACTCAGATGTCACCAATGTGCCGGCTATTGTGTTCCATTGCGACCACGGCATGCTGGCCGGGAGCTACCCGGACGGCGTGGAGACGGTCGCGGTCGAGTTCGACGATGTCTGCGCCCAGTTGGGGCATGTGTGCCTGTGTGGCGCCGGAGGATTTCGCATCGCCCGCGAAGTCACGGAGACCCTGCGTTCCGACGGCCCGCTGCTCGAACGCGAGAGTTTCATCCTGATCAGCGGCCGCGATCACACGGTGAGCGACGTAATTGCGTTCGTTCTCGGCAGCACCCGCCGCGCGAATCCGGAGTACAACCAGTACTTCATTGACGATTCGATAGTGGCGCCCCGGCGCGAGTATCATTACTACATCGGTTATCTGCCGGCCCGTACGGCGGTCCACGTTGTGTACCGTAAGCACCGGCTCATCGGCCACGACGAAATGGACGAGCTGTGGAAGATCGAATTGGCGTTTGACCAAGACCCGGATTCGGTTCGCGCCGAGGACGTCGATCGCTACCGCAGGGCGATGCGCGGCATGGTCAGGGATGTTCTCTTCGATCAGGTTCCCGGGTTGATCCTGGTTGAGCCCGTCAGTTACGATGACTTCCAGCGACGCCTGGATCGGCTGAAGCCATAGACCGCCCCGTGCAAATGGTGCCGGGTAATGCCGCCACCGGGTGTCCGCGTGCAGGAGTAACTTCCGTGACACGACGCCGTGCTAGCACCAACTGGTATATGCTGGCGCACGAGGTCGAAACCGCCCTGCGGACCTGCGGCGGTGGATTCCCCAAGTCTGTGCGGATTGATGGGAAGCTCAATCGGCTCGAGGCCGGCCTGAGCCATCAAAACTACTGGTTTCGAATCAAAGCCGACAGGCCTTTGCCTGATGCTGAGGACACCGTCTACGTCTTACGCAAGCTTGCAGCGCGGCCCCTCGTCGTATCCAACGAGAAAGCGATTGCCCGTCTTGAAAGGGAAGCGCTGACTTTGCAGGCGTTGGCCTCGCACACATTCGATTTTTCGGTGCCCAGATTCGTTTGTTTTGTGCGTGATGCTCAGGAGTCGGTCACGGGATTGATCGAAACGGGGCTTCCGGGGCCCTCGCTCGAGTACCTCAGGAAGAACCGGGACAAGCACGCGTTCCTTGTTGAAACCGTGGCCCGGATCGCAAGCGCTGTTCATCGCGTGCCGCCGAACACCCTCGACTTCCTTCCGCGCCGGCATGACAGCCGCGCTCACGTGCAGGCCAGGCTCGACGGCTTTTCTGCCGAGTTCATTACGCGAGATTCGGACGCCGCCGTGGTTGCCGATTGGGTGTGAGATCACCTGCCCGAGGATCGGCCGTCCGTGCTGCTTCACGGCGATCTGCTTCCGCAGAACATTCTCTGGGATTGGGAGACGAACGAATTGAGCGTGGTTGACTGGGAATACGCCGGCGTTGGCGACCCGGCTTACGATCTCGCAATCGTGACGCGCGGCTACGCCAAACCTCTCGGATGCCCGAAGGGGCTTTCGCGACTGGTTAATGCCTACCGCCAAGCCGGCGGGATGGCGATCGGCGTCGCGGATGTTGTCTGCCATGAGCTGCTCATGGTGCTGGGCTGGCTGGAGGAGTCTGTGCGGGCCGAGCGAGAGAAACGCCGCGAAGGGCACCCACCTTCCCAACGGAGAAACCAGATTCGAGCGATTCTCCGCCGGGCCAAGTCGTTGTGAGTGCGGTTGGGATTGCCCTGAGCAGGTTCTGCCCTTGTTTCCAGACTGCATACGCGGGCGTCGCGTTGAACCTGCGATTTCAAGGCTCAATCCATGGGAGTGCGGGTATATCCGCGGCTGCCTTGCGACAACTCGAAATTTGTGCATTTGTGTTGTAATGCACTGCGAAATCAATTAATCTGGAGCTTGGGTCAGAACTTTGGTCTCTCGGAGGAGAACGAAGATGTCGCGTCCTGGCACGTCCGCATTGATAATCTCGCTGGCTATCCTGTCTTCGGTAAGCGCCCAGACTGTGATCCATGTTGACATTGATGCTCCACCTGACGGAGATGGGACGTCCTGGACGACTGCCTACAACTCACTGTCCGCTGCTCTGGCGGCTGCGGAACCAGGCGATCAGATTTGGGTGGCGGCCGGGCGGTATGTGGGGAGGATCAGGCTTGCGCTTGAGGTCCAGCTTTATGGCGGTTTCGCGGGCACGGAGACCGAGTTGGATCAGCGCGACTGGACGACCCACAAGACCATCATCGATGGCGACAAACGCGGCAGCGTGGTCACCTCGCCCGTTGGCGCGGGCGAAACGACGCGGATCGACGGCTTCACGATCACGGGAGGTGGCGCCTTCTACGGGGGCGGGCTGCTCCTCGAAAGTTCCTCCCCGACTATCGCGAACAACACGATCACGGGAAACAGTGGCTGGCACGGCGGCGGGCTGTATCTGTCGAATTCCGATGCAACGATTGCGAACAACACGATCACGGAAAACACGGCTCTTAGAGACTGCTATGGTGGCGGCGGGTTGTACCTGTACGAGTCCTCGCCGGTGATCGCGAACAACACAATTACGGGCAACAGCGCAGCCGACTCCGGTGGCGGGCTGTTGCTCGAGAGTTCCTCCCCGACGATCGCGAACAACACGATCACGGGCAACGGCGCCTGGAGCGGCGGCGGGCTGTATCTGCGGTCTTCCGCCCCGACGATCACGAACACTATCATCGCGTTGAACTCGTCCGGGGTCCACCTGGAAGACGACGAAAACACGCCGACTCTCCGGTACAACTGCGTCTACGGCAACGCCGCGTACGATTGGTATGGACTCCCGAACCCCACCGGGACCGATGGGAACATCTCGCAGGACCCGTTGCTTGCCGATGCACGGTATCGCAACGTACACATCCAGCCGGACTCGCCTTGCGTGGATGCCGGAAGCAACCCGGACGCCTACGGCAACCTCGATCTGGATGGAGAGCCCCGCATCCATCCGGTGGACGGAATCGTGGATATCGGAGCCGACGAGTCGGATGGTACGTTGTGGCCAACAGGGCCGTATGCCGTTGTGCGAGTGAGCTCCCTGGGGGACGACATCAACGACGGCTCGTCCTGGGCCCAGGCCAAATGCACGGTCCAGGCGGGAGTCGACGCGGCATCGGTGCTGGGTGGCGAGGTGTGGGTGCAGTCCGGTTCTTACGAGGAGAACATCACCCTACGCCCCTATGCCTACCTCTACGGAGGCTTCGCTGGTGACGAGGAGGTCCGGGACGAGCGGGATTGGGCTGCTAACGTCACAATACTAGACGGCCGGCAGCAGGATTCGGTCGTGGCCGCAAGAGCGGGCTACAATGTAAGTGCCATCGAGGGCTTCACGATCACGGGAGGTCGCGCCAATCACGGCGGCGGGCTGCACGTGTACGGTTCCTCCCCGACGATTGCGAACAATACCATCGCGGGAAACACGGGCGGCGGGCTGTATCTGTGGTATTCCGATGCAACGATTGCGAACAACACGATCACGGGAAACAGGGGCTCCCATGGCGGCGGGCTGTATCTGTGGCATTCCGTTGCAACGATCGCGAACAACACGATTAGGGGCAACAGCGCAGCCGACTCCGGTGGCGGGCTGTTGCTCGAGAGTTCCTCCCCGACGATCGCGAACAACACGATAACGGGCAACAACGCCTACAGCGGCGGCGGACTGCACCTCGAGGATTCGTTCCCGGCGATCGCGAACACGATCATAGCGTTCAACTCGTCCGGGGTTTACCTGGACGATACAAGCGCGCCGACCCTCTGGCACAACTGCGTCTACGGCAACCCCGGGTACGATTACGATGGTCTCTCGGACCCCACCGGGACCGGCGGCAACATCTCCCAAGACCCGTTGCTTGCCGATGCCCGGTATGGCAACGTACACATCCAGCCGGGCTCGCCTTGCGTGGATGCCGGAAGCAACCCGGACGCCTACGGTGATTTCGATGTGGATGGCGAGCCCCGCATCCATCCGGTGGACGGAATCGTGGACATCGGGGCCGACGAGTCGGATGGTACGTTGTGGCCAACGGGGCCGTATACCGTTGTACGGGTGAGCCCCCTGGGAGACGACATCAACGACGGCTCGTCCTGGACCCTGGCCAAATGCACGGTCCAGGCGGCAGTCGACGCGGCATCGGTACTCGGTGGCGACGTGTGGGTGCAGTCCGGTTCCTACGAGGAGAACATCACCCTGCAACCCTATGCCTACCTCTATGGAGGCTTCGCCGGGAACGAAGAGGTTAGGGACGAGCGGGACTGGGTTGCCAACGCTACGATTCTCGACGGCCGGCAGCAAGGTTGGGTCGTGACGGCAGAAGCGGGCCACCATGTAAGCGCCATCGACGGCTTCACGATTACGGGAGGTGGCGCCATGTACTCGTACGGCGGCGGGCTGCGGCTGGTGTCTTCCTCCCCGACAATCGCGAACAACACGATAACGGGAAACAGCGCCGTCTTCGGCGGCGGGCTGTACCTGTTGTCTTCCTCCCCAACGATCGCGAACAACACGATTACGGGCAACAATTCATCCGACGAGGGCGGCGGGCTGTTCCTCGAGAGTTCCTCCCCGACCATCGCGAACAACACGATCACGGGAAACGCCTCTAGATATAGATCTGGCGGCGGGCTGTACCTGTTGTCTTCCTCCCCGACGATCGCGAACAACACGATCACGGGAAACAGTGCCGAACGCGGCGGCGGGCTGTATCTCCGGGATTCCTTCCCGACGATCGCGAACAACACGATAACGGGAAACCGTTCATCCGGCTGCGGCGGCGGACTGTATCTGTGGTCTTCCTCCCCGACGACTGCGAACAACACGATCACGAGCAACAGCGCGGTCAACGGCGGCGGGCTGTACCTTTACAACGGTTCCTCCCCGATGATCGCGAACACGATCATCGCGCTCAACTCGTCCGGGGTTTACGTGTACGACAGCGAGCCGACCCTCTGGTACAACTGCGTCTACGGCAACGCCGAGTACGATTACGATGGCCTCTCGGACCCCACTGGGACCGATGGCAACATCTCCGAAGACCCGTTGCTTGCCGATGCACAGTATGGCAACGTACATATCCAGCCGGACTCGCCTTGCGTGGATGCCGGAAGCAACACGGATGTCTACGGTGATTCCGATCTCGATGGAGAGCCCCGCATCCATCCGGCGGACGGAATCGTGGATATCGGAGCGGACGAGTCGGATGGTAGCTTGTGGCCAGCGGGGCCATACGCCGTTGTACGGGTGAGTCCCCTGGGGGACGACATCAACGACGGCTCGTCCTGGGCCCTGGCCAAGTATACGGTCCAGGCGGCAGTCGACGCGGCATCGGTCCTGGGTGGCGAGGTGTGGGTGCGGTCCGGTTCCTACGAAGAGAACATCACCCTACACCCCTATGCCTACCTCTATGGAGGCTTCGCCGGCGACGAAGACGTTCGGGGCGAGCGGGACTGGGTTGCCAACGTTACGATTCTCGACGGTCGGCAGCAAGGGGCGGTGGTGACTGCGAATGCGGGCCACCATGCAAGCGCCATCGACGGCTTCACGATCACGGGAGGGAGCGCCAAGTACGGCGGCGGGCTGTCGCTGTTGCATTCCTCCCCCACGATTGCGAACAACACGATCACGGTCAACAGTTCATCCGAAGACGGCGGCGGATTGTATCTCCGGTATTCCTTCCCGACGATCGCGAACAACACGATAACGGGCAACAGTGCCAAACACGACGGCGGTGGACTGTATCTGCAATATTCCTCCCCAACGATAGCAAACAACACAATAACGGGCAACACGACTGACGGAAGCTGCAACGGCGGCGGCGGACTGTATCTGCATTATTCGTCCCCGACGATCGCGAACAACACGATAACGGGCAACAGTGCCAAATACGACGGCGGCGGGCTGCGTCTGCATTATTCTTCCCCGACGATCGCGAACAACACGATAACGGGCAACACGGCCAGTGACGACGGCGGCGGGCTGTTCATGTCGAGATCCTCCCCGACGATCGCGAACAACACGATAACGGGCAACAGCGCAGCCGACTTCGGCGGTGGGCTGTATCTGTGGTATTCCGATGCAACGATCGCGAACAACACGATAACGGGCAACAGCGCAGCCGACTCCGGCGGTGGGCTGTGTCTGTCGTATTCCTCAAACCCGACGATCGCAAACACGATCATCGCATTCAACTCATCCGGAGTTTACCTGGACGACGACACAAACGCGCCGACCCTCTGGTACGACTGCGTCCACGGCAACGCCGAATACGACTACGATGGCCTCCCGGACCCCACCGGGACCGACGGCAACATCTCGCAAGACCCGCTGTTCGTGCGAGATCCCGACGATGGTGGCGACGGCTGGGGTGATGATCCCGACACGCCGGCCATCGACGAAGGCGCCAACGACGACTACGGCAACCTCCGCCACTTGCCTGGCTCGCCGTGCATTGACGCCGCTGACAACGATGCCGTCCCCGACGACACGCTCGACCTGGACGGTGATGGCGACGTGACCGAATCGATCCCGTTCGACCTCGATGGCTACACCCGCTTCGTGGATGACCCGCGGACGGCGGACGCAGGGAACCCCGGCGGGCACGGACCGCCCGTTGTCGATATGGGTGCCTACGAGTTCCGCCCGGGGGACTGCGGCCATGACGGTGACGTGGACATGTCCGACTACGCAGAGTGGGAGAGCTGTCTCTCGGGCCCCGAGTACCAGACCCCGGCCGAGTGCGAGTGCTTCGACGTAAACGGCAACGATCACGTTGACCTCGCTGACTTTGCCGTGCTTCAGGTGAATCTCACGGGGCCGTGAAACGTTTGCGGTGTAGGCCGACGTTGAAAACGTCTTAAGTCAACATGCAGCGTGTATGCTGCTTGGACCGAAACAGCAGAACGTAGGTCGGGCTTTGTCCAATGGTATTAACCTTGGCAGGCCGCCATGCGGGCAGCCGTCCCGAAGGAACGTAGGCATTCAGCCGCGGGTGGAGCGCCTCGTTGTTCTACACATCTTTGCTGGGCGAGCGAAGCGTATCCGTCCGACTCCGCGGTGGCCCAATCCTCAGTCTGAGAGGCCGCAAGGCGCGGCTTCCTTTTCAGCGAAAGGCGTCAAGCCGGCTCGGTGTTCAGGCTGAAAGCCTACAAGACAATAGCCGGGGGCAAGGCCGCGCAGCGGCCGCCGCCCCCGGGTGGGGTCCCAGCAATCCCAATCACCCTGACAGGGTGAAAGAGACGGCGGCGACGAACCGCGAGTTTGGTTCGGCTGCCCGGCTTCTTTGAGAATGCGTCAAAAGTCAATGGCGAAGCACATTTACCGGGGCTGTTTGACCCCTACCAGGGTCAGGTGGGTTTGGGGGACCGGGTCCGGGGGCGGCGGCCGCTGCGCGGCCTTGCCCCCGGCTACTTCATCTGAGCCCTTCGGGCTGGAGGACGCAGCGCCGTTGGCGTACTCGGACGGGACGCAGTCCCGCACATCAGAGAGAACTCTCTTGTGTCTTCTGCCAAGGTTAGTGCCATTGGGCTGAGCCCAACCTACTTGACTGCAAAGGCGGACGAACCCCGAAACGCGTTGGGCTTGGGTCTCATCTTCGCGCGAGGCGCAAGATGCCGCAAGGGAGCGGGCGGTTGCCAAGTCATGTCTGCACCGTGCCAATACCGTGGCCCGGGCGATTCGCATAGATCAGCCAGTAGGCAATCGGGATAACGAAGAGCGTAAACACCGTTGATGCGAACAGCCCGAAGATCAGCGACCAGGCCAGCCCGGAGAAAATAGGGTCTATTGCGATCGGCACCGCGGACAGCATCGCCGTTGCTGCGGTTAGGAGAATAGGGCGAAGCCGTACGACCCGGCTCTCCATGATGGCGTCGAAGAGCGATCTTCCGCGCCTTAGGGACAGATGGATGAAATCCACCAGGATGATCGAGTCCCGCGTTACGATTCCGGATAGCGCAATCATGCCGATCATGCCTGTAGCAGTGAAGAAGATCGGATCGGCGTAGGAACCAACCGTGTCGCCGGCCAGGGCATTCAACAGCCAGAAGCCCGGCATGATCCCCAATATGTTCAACGGAATCGCGAGCATCACCACAATTGGGATCACGAACGACCGGGTCTGTCCGACCAGGAGAATATAGATTCCCACCAGAGCCGCCGCGAATGCCAAGCCCAGATCTCGAAAGACATCCAGCGTGATCTTCCACTCGCCCTCACCGGCGAAGTCGATCTCAATCCCGTCGGGAACATGCCACGCTATGCCGCTCCCGTTACTGAAAAACGTACGGCCGGCCGTCGGCTTTGGGTTATTCGTGCTGACCCATCCGTTGCCCAGCGCCGACGCGCGAGCCGGCATGCCGGCCGCGTCGACTACGCGATCGGCTTGGACATCGACCACGGCGTCAGCCGGCGGGCGCCCGGCCGTCTCGGCGAACACGTACGCAACCCGGCGCAGGTTCTTATGGTAGATAGTCTTGTCCAACCGCGCCTCTTCCCATCGTCCGAGCTCTGCCAAAGGCACGAGGTTACCGCCGCGCCCCTTCACCCGGACCTGGCCGAGATCGGCGACACTGGAGCGAATCGCCCGGGGCAACCGCAACTCGATAAGCAGAGGGTTCCGCTCAGTCGGCACATGGATGGCTCCGGCTGGCATACCTTCCAAGCAGATCTGAAGCGTGCCGACGATCTCCGCGACGGTGACGCCATTGAGCGCCGCCTTTTCTTTGTCCGTGCGGAAGATCAGTTTGGTTTCCGCGGTTTCGACAGAGTCATCAACATCCACAACGCCGGGCTCGGCTTCGAGCCGGACGCGCAACACGTTGGCAGCTTCGACAAGCGTATCGTAGGAATGATCCGGCCGGCCGTAGATTTCGCCGACGACGGTCGCAATCACCGGCGGCCCGGGCGGGATCTCCACGATTTTGAGGATCGCCCGGTGCCGTTGGGCGATCTGCGTCAGATCGTCGCGGACCCGGAGCCCGATGGCGTGGCTCTGGCTGCTGCGGCTTTTCTTCCCGACCAAGTTGGCTCGAATTTCCGCGACGTTTTCTCCGCGGCGCAGGTAGTAGTGCCGTACCATACCGTTGAAGTCCATCGGAGAGGAGAGGCCGACGTAAGACGTGAAGTCGGTGACCTCCAACACGCCGCGTAAGTACTCCTCCATCTCACGAACGCACGCGTCCGTTCGCTCAAGCGTCGTCCCTTCGTCGAGATCGAGCACGAACAGCAATTCGTTCTTGTTATCGAAAGGCAGCATTTTCAAAGGCACGTGGCGGGTGGCCGCAAGCCCCCCCGCCAGCACGGTCAGACCGCCCATGATCCCCAGGAACACCCACGCCTTCACCCGAGAATGCAGGAGGGGGGCCATCAGCGGGTAGAAGAACCGATAGAGCATCGATTCCTTCACTTTGCTGATGTCATGGGCATCGGTGACCAGGTCGGGAAGGGCCTCGCCGGATGAGTACTTCCGCTTGAGTACGTGATACGTGAGCCAGGGAGAGATCGTAAAGGCCACCACCATCGACATGAGCATGGCCACCGGAACATTCAGCGCCATTGGTCGCATATACGGCCCCATCATGCCCGTGATGAAGAACATCGGCAGAAACGACACGATAACGGCCAACGTTGCGGTAATCAGTGGCGGGCGGATCTCCGCTACGGCCTCGAGGACGATGTTCCGCGATGCTCGACGGTGCAACCCGAAGTGGCGCGAGATATTCTCGACGTCCACGATCGGGTCGTCCACGAGCAGGCCAAGAGACAGAATGAGCGCAAACAACGTCACCCGGTTGATTGTGAAGCCGAAAAGCAGGTTAACCGTCAGGGTCAAGCCGAATACAACCGGGATGGCCACAACGACAATCAGTGCTTCGCGCCACCCCAGCCCGAATGTGAGCAGGGCAATCACGATGAAGATGGCCACCCCCAAAGCCTCGACCAGCTCGTTTACCTTGTGGTCGGCCGTGAGCCCGTAGTTGCGGGTGATGACCATTTCGATGTCGTCCGGCACAACCTCCCGCTGGAGCAACTCCGCCTGCGAGAGAATCTCTTCGGCGACTTTGACGGCGTTTGTGCCCTTCTTCTTGGCGAGCGCGATTGTGACCGCGGGGGCGCTTGTATCATCGGTTTCAACGGCAGCGTTCTCGCCGTCTACGAGCGTGCCGGTGAAAGACTTGCGATCCTCGAAACCTCGCGCCGGTCCCCAACCGTGCCTAACGTAGTCCGCTACCTCCTGCGCGCCATCGACAAGGCGAGCTACGTCTTTGAGAAACACGGGTCTATCACCCCGAACGCCGACGACAAGGTCTCGTAGCTCGTCCGGATGGGCGAACGCCGTGCCACCCTCGACACGTAGCGAGGTGTCTTCGCGGGCAAAGCTACCGACAATGGCCGTTACATTGGCGGCTTCCAGCGCCTGCTTGACCTCCAGCGGTGAGACGCGATAGCCCTCCATTCGGTGGGGATCAAGGTAGACATGAACCACACGCGGCCGGCCGCCGACAACGTACGCCCGCGAGAGATTTTCAACAGCGGAAAGACGTTGCACCAGTTCCTCAGCTACCCGGCGCAGAACGTGTCCATTCGATGCGGCACTGCGGAGCGTGAGCGTGACGATCGGTACATCGTCGATCTCCACCGGTTTAATCACCCAGCCGGCCACTCCGGGCGGCACGATGTCGACGTGTTCATCAATGCGCTTGTAGAGCTTCACCAGGCTGCGTTCGCGATCTTCCCCTACGAAGTAGCGAACCGTGATAATGGCCGACCCTTCGCGCGACATCGAATAGACGTATTCAACGCCGTCGATTTGGTAGAGCAGCTTCTCCAGCGGAGTGGTGACAAGTTGCTCGACCTGCTCGGCCGAGTGACCGGGGAAGTCCACGTACACGTCGGCCATGGGCACCACGATCTGGGGATCCTCCTCGCGCGGCGTAACCGCCAGCGCAGTCAATCCCAAGGCCGCACCCAGGAGAATGAGAATAAGCGAGAGGTTGGATTCCAGGAAAGCTCGGACGATAGCGTTCGTGAATCCGTGCTTGGAGTCGACAACGGGCGGAGCCGGTTCAGAAGTCATTACTTGGGTCCCTCCTCCGTCTGCCGCAAGACGACCTGCTCGCCCTCACGCAGGCCTGACAGGACCTCCACGTCTTCGCCAAAGGACCGACCGAGCTTGACCGCACGGCGCCGCAGCCGATCGGCTTCCACGACCTTAACGAGCTCGAGCTGCCCGACCTGCTCTACGGCCGACCCTGGGATCACGAGAACGGACTCGTCATCGAGGGGTATCAGCAATCTTCCAAACATGCCCGTATAAACGCCCGGAGGGCACGGGCCGGTTACCTTTACGAGGAAGGTCCTGCTGGCCGCTTCGGCTTCAGGAACGATCTCGCTTACGAGCCCCTCGCACGTGTGTTCGATCGTTTCGATCCTGGCGCCGATCATCTGCCCGACCTGCAACCTTCGTGTGAGCGACTCGCGAACGCTTGCGACGAGCTGCATGCGTGTCGGGTCGTATAGCGTCAACAGGATCTGACCGGGGGTCGCGGTATCGCCGACCTCAACGCGTTTGTCTATAACCACACCATCGATGGGAGCCTTAATCGTCGCGTAGCCCAGTACGGTCTCGGCCTCCTTGACCGCTTGCTCGGCACGTTGCAGTTCAGCCTCGGCGGTCTTGAGCGCACTTTGCACCCGATCCCATTCGATCTTCGAGGCCGCCGACTGCTCCATGAGTTGCTTGATACGGTCGTGCTCGATCTTGGCCTGATCGCGGGCGGAGCGGGCGGCGCCGGCGCTGGATTCGGCCTGCCGGACCCGAGCGCCGAGATCTTCGTCGTCCAACCGGATTAGGACGTCCCCCTTGTGGACTTGCTGGCCTGCCGTGATGTTGACCTCCACGATCTTCGCGAGCAACTTCGCCGCGACCGCAGCCTCATGGACGGCCCGGACGGTCCCTACCGCCTGTTCGACCCGGGGAACCCGGATCAAACGGGCCTGAGTCGTCTCCACCCCGGCAGCCGAATCAGGCGGAGGGCCAGACGTTGCCTGGTAGTCAGAAGGCGATCGGTCGATCTTGCGGTGGAAGCCGCCGGCCAGCCAGACCATCAGCAGCACGACCACCACCAAGAAGGCCAGTGCCGTGAGTACGCTGCGAACCGCCTTGATCGATACGAATGCACGTGTTCTGCGCGCCATCAGATCTACTCCTCCAGAGCACCAGGACAGAGAATCGACTTCGGAGGCGGATCCTCCCCGGCAAGACCTCGCCTGCGTCCTGGCCCATTATCCGCCTGTAGGTCGTTGCGCCGACCCCTTGGCAGTTTTTGCCTCGATGCGGCGGATTAATCCGAGATTCCGCCGGATTCGCGAGAGGGTTGCCAAGAAGATGCGATCCCGGTTCCGCAAACGGCGGGCGTTTGGACTCTCGTTGCAGGGCCGCGAGCGTCTCCGGCGAAGGGCGAGATTGTCCAAGGTGGGCTCCGTTCGGTTTCGAACAAGCGTGCGGACAAGCTGTGCCGGAACGCGAGACTGGTGCATCTTACATCACTGTAAGAATGACGATGGTAGCCATGAGATTCGCCGGAGCTTAGAATGCGTCAAGTTGTAAGTTCTTTGTTGATAAAGAGTACGGAAGTGGGTTCGTGCGTTTGAGGCGCTCGACCGCCTCGGGCCGCACCGAGTCGGAGGGAGGCGTAATCTGCCTCCGCCGCGAGCAGCTTCCTTCGGATATCGTCGCCGCGATTCCGGTGGGGCTGTTGCGAGATGGGGCCGTCGAAGCACGTGTTCTTCTGCGGGCGGGCTGGGCGGTTTCGGAGTTATCTGTCTTGAATTCAAAACCGATCGTCGGTCGGCGCGAGTATGTGGCGTTCCCGGAGTGGGGTATTAAGGGTGTCGAGGCGAAGATCGACACGGGAGCTCGCACGAGCGCAATTCACGTGGACAACGTCAAGCGACTTCCGAAGGATCGCGTTCAGTTTGATGTAGTCCTGAGCCGCCGGAAGCCGGACAGGCGCGTTCACGTAGAGGCTGACTTAGTCCGTTTCACGCGCGTGCGATCCAGTACGGGGCACCGGCAGGAGCGATTCGTGGTGGCGACAAAGATACGAATCGGAGATATCAAACGCAGAATCGAGCTGAGCCTCGTATCCAGGAAGCAGATGCTCTGCAGGATGTTGCTGGGCAGGACGGCCGTAACCGGCCTTCTGATCGATGTCGACGTAAAACACCTCCATGGTGTGCCGAAGCGTCAGGGCCCGAAAGGACGTGCCAAATGAAGATCGCCATTCTGTCAAGAGCTCCCAACTGCTACAGCACGAAGCGCCTTTGGCAGGCCGCGGAACTGCGCGGCCATCAGGTTTCCGTTCTCAACACCGGGCATTTTGCCATCTCGCTCGAGGAGCAATACCCCGACCTTTACTACGATGGCAAGCCCGTTGCGCCCTTCGATGCCGTTATTCCGCGGATTGGTTCGCCAATGACGTATTTCGGTACGGCAGTGGTCAGGCAATTCGAGGAAATGGGCGTCTTCTCGGCGAACTCGGCGATTGGGATCATTCACTCGCGTGACAAGCTCCGTTGCCTGCAAATCCTGAGCAGGCATGACGTCGGCATCCCTCAGACCGCATTCGTCCGCGACCGCAAGGACGTACTCCCGGCGATCAAACGCGTCGGGGGCGCGCCCATCATTATCAAGCTCCTGGAAGGCACTCAAGGTGTCGGGGTGATATTGGCTGACACGATCAAAGTGGCGGAAGCGATTGTCGAAACCCTGCAGAGTGCCAAGCAGAACGTACTTATACAGAAGTTTGTCTCTGAGAGTAAGGGCAAGGATGTGCGCGCCTTCGTCGTTGGAGAGCGCGTGGTCGCCGCGATGCGACGGGTCGCTCAGGGACAGGAGTTCCGGAGTAATGTGCATCGCGGCGGCATGGCCGAAGCGATCACGCTCGATCCTGAATACGAGCAGACCGCCATTCGGGCAGCGCAGTTGGTGGGGCTGCGTGTGGCCGGCGTCGACATGCTCGAGGGCACGGACGGCCCCCAGATCATGGAAGTCAACTCGTCGCCGGGGCTCGAGGGTATTGAAAGCGCAACACAAATCGACGTTGCCGGGGCAATCGTTGAATACCTGGAAGATCGAGTGAATCTGCCGGATATGGACCTGCGCCAGCGACTTACCGTAACACGAGGGTACGGCGTTGGAGAAATCCCCGTTCCGAAGAGTTCGGCCCTGGTCGGCACGTCGATCGTAGACACGAATCTGCGGGCACTCGACATCGTGGTGTTGACGCTTCACCGCGGGAAGAAAGTCATTGCCAACCCGAAGGAGACCCGCAAGCTTCGTGCGGGCGATCGCCTGCTGTGTTTCGGAAAACTCGACGAGATGAAGGCGCTCATTCCACGACGCAAGAAACGCCGGGTCAAGAAGCTGGCGAAGAAGGTCGTGGAAGAGGCGATGGCATCCGCACCAGAGCAAGGATAGGCCCATGCCTCGAAAGGACCTTCTTACGTTCGGCGACGAGAGTGTAGCGCTTGGCCAACGGAGGAATCTCGCCCTCACGGTTTCCCAAAGCTACAGCGGCGCGCCCGTTACCCTTCCGATCACAGTTTGGCGCGCCGTGAAGCCGGGTCCTGCGGTCTTTGTCACCGCTGCGGTTCACGGCGACGAGCTAAACGGCACGGGAATCGTCCGGGAGATCATCCTCCATGCGCCGTTTGAACTCATCGCCGGGTCGCTAGTGCTTGTGCCGGTCGTGAATCTGCTCGGTTTTGAACGCCACACCCGCTATCTGCCGGACCGGCGGGACATGAATCGTTGCTTTCCCGGATCCGCGGACGGCAGCCTGGCGAGCCGCATGGCCCACGTTATCTTCTCCAGCGTTATCAGCCAATGTGACTACGGAATCGATCTTCACACGGCCGCGGTACGCCGTACGAATTTCCCGAGCGTGCGAGCGGACCGCAAGAACCCGGAGGCCGCCCGGATTGCCCGAGCATTCGGCTGCGAAGTGATCGTCAACCGAAAGGGGCCCAAGGCGTCCCTGCGGCGCGAGGCGTGCGACGCCGGGTGCGCAACGGTCATCCTTGAGGCTGGGGAAGTGTGGAAGATCGAGCCCAACGTGGTGCAGTACGGCATTCGAGGTATTCGAAACGTGCTGATCGAGCTGGGAATGGTAGAAGGGACTCGGGAGGAGCCAGTGTATCAAGTCTGGACTCGGAAGACCATTTGGGTCCGGGCAAGCTTCGGAGGTATGCTGGCCTTTCACGTGGCTCCAGGCGATATCGTCGAAAAGGACGAGCCCCTGGCGACAAGCACGAATCTTCTGGGGGAGGAGCAGGATCTCCTTCGTTCACCCAGTGACGGGATTATACTTGGTATCACAACGCTACCCACCGTTACCCCGGGCAGTCCCGTGTGCCACATCGCGGTCCCGCGTGGTGGACTCGGGCCGATTCGCCGGGCACTCGAGAAGGAGTCCACCGAGAGTCTGCATGAGCGCCTCAGGGATGACCTTGCCGCTAGTGTGACTATCTCAGAGCGGGCGGATCCGGCGGGCTGATTCACTAATGAGGGGACGGCATCTTAGGGCAAAGCAGGGATCATTCTGGAGCCGACGTTCCGGATTGGCTCAATTGCTACGGATTTCTCTGGTGGTTTGCCCAATCTCGGTATTTCTGCGCCTCTTCGGGTCTCTGGGTGTTCTCGTACAACGCAGCCAGACAGTTCGCGATTGCCTGAACTCTGCCGTCTTTCGCCCCTACCGAGTCGGTAAGCTCGGTGATCGCTTCCACGAGAGGGGTTTCCGCATCCTCGTAACGCTGCAATGCCGAAAAGCAGTAACCGGTCAACGCCTTATGCATGGCCCGGTGCGGATGCCCGGGTGAAAGCGCGTCGCGACTGATTGCTACGGCGCGCTGCGCCAGTGGCAGAGCCCGTTCCGGGTCACCGCCCATAAGAAAGAAGTCGGCAACGGTGGCGAGCAGGTCGGCCTTAGAACTGCTGTTATCGTCAAGTTGCCGATCGGCAATGGCAACCGCCTGAAGATATAGCTCTTCAGCCTCCCGCCTCTTGCCCTGATCCGCAAGTATGTTTGCGAGGTTCTGCGTCTTGTAGGCATGCTCGGCAGTTTCGTATGAGTATGTTTGATTCAGGATGAGAATCGCTTCGCGCATTGCCTTCTCGGCTTCGTCGTATTCCTCCAGCTTCCGGAGGAGAATCCCGAGGTTCTCCAGGTCGCGGCTAACTCGTGCGTGCCTGGCTCCGAAACGTTCCCGATCACGCTCCAAGGCCCGCCTGAGGAATGGCTCGGCTTCGGCGAGGCGTCCCTGCGCCTGGAGCATGGTGGACACCAAGTTGGCAGCCGTTGCGATGTCGCCATCGAGGTCATCGGGGATGTCCTCTGCGATTTCGAGATACTCCCGCGCCGCCTCCTCCCCCTCCTGCAGGTGTTGCTGGAACATCAACACAACAGAGAGTCGGCCTAAGCTGCGACCTAATTCGCTGCGGTGTTCCTTCCCGTACTTTCTCAAGATCGGAATAGCTGCGCGCAGCCCTTCTTCGGCGCCGGTCAGATCGCCGGTGGTGTACTGCCACACGGCATACCGCGACCGGCTCTCCGCGGTCTCGGCATGGTCCTCGCCGAAGAGCGCACGGTGCGTTTCCAGGGCGGCGCGCATGTATCTTCCGCCTTCCTCGTACCGCCCCAAATTCATGTAAGCCACGCCGATCGTTCGCTGCACGATGGCGCGCGCTGTTTCGTCTTGCACGAATCCTTCATTCAGTTGAGCCGCGGTCTTATCCAGCAGCGCGAGAAGGGCGTCGCCACTCTCGCCCGCGGCGGGATCGGCTTGTACTAACACGCGGTTCAACACGCTGAGTACTTGTTGAGACGTTTCGAACTGCGTCTGTGAGCGGCGGTAGAGCACAAACACCGACAGGGCGAACACGGTCACCAACACGGTGAATGTGGCGATGGCCCCGACTGCGATGCGATGACGCCGTAAGGTCTTGCAGAATACATACCAACGGCGGTCGCGCTTGGCTTCAATAGGCTCGCGGTCCAGGTAATGCTGAATGTCGCTGGTTAACTCGGACACTGACTGATAACGCCGATCGCGGTCTTTTTCGAGCGTTTTCAGCACGATGGTCTCGATGTCTCCGCGCAGCACTCGGTTAACCGCCGACATGCGACGCGGCTCCTGCTCGCGAATGACGCGCGGGACGTCGAAGGGGGAGGCGGTGCTGAAGTCGTATGGCAGCTCACCGGTGAGCAACTCGAAGAGCACCACGCCCAGAGCATACACATCCGAGCGCGTATCCAACTCGGTCGCATCTCCCTCGCATTGTTCCGGGCTCATATAGCGCAGCGTTCCGACGAGCTTGCCCACGTCCGTCTGCAGGGTGGCGATCGTCAGATCGGCATCCGTCGCGCGGGCTACGCCGAAGTCGATTAGCTTGGGCCGACCTCGCTCGTCAACGAGAATGTTGGCTGGCTTCAGGTCGCGATGAATGACCCCGCGCTGATGCCCGGCCTGCACAGCGTCACAAACCTTCATGAACAGCTTGAGACGATCTCGCGTCGACAGCCGGTTCTCTTCGGCATAGTGCGTGATGGGCCGTGCCCCGGGGATGAACTCCATCGCAAAAAACGGCGCGCCGTGGTCGCCGCCGTGAGTACCGGCTTCGTAGATCTGGGCGATACCCGGATGTCGCAATCGGCCCAGGATCTCGGATTCGTGTTTGAAGCGATGCAGTGCGGAGCGCGAAGCCAAACCGGGCCGGATGACCTTCAAGGCAACGGTCCGGTGCGGCTCCTCTTGCAGGGCCTCGTATACCGTGCCCATCCCCCCGGCGGCGATCACACGCTGAATATGGTAGCGCCCGATCTTCGTACCAACCAGCGGATCATATTCCGGAGATGATGGCTTCATCACCTGTTTTGGCGGCTCCAGAAACCCGCGAGCTTGCTCGTCTGCCTTCAGAAGCGATTCGACCTCCGCACGCAGTTCCGGGTCTCCACGGCAGGCTTCATCGAGGTACGCGATTCGATCCGGCGGCGCACGCTCCAAGACGGCCTCGAACACTTCGATAGTACGTTGACTGTCCGATGTGATCATAACACCGCCACGATGGCAAGCTAAGGACGGCTATCAGCCAGTTCGCGATAGAGCCACGCGCGGGCATATTGCCATTGCCGCTCCACAGTACGTGTCGAGACTTCCAATACGGCGGCCACTTCGTCGATCGTCAGCCCGCCGAAGAAACGCAGTTCGACAACGCGGGCTCGCTGCGCGTCCTGCTCGGCCAAACGGCAAAGCGCGTCGTCAAGCGAGAGCAGATCGATCGTCTTTTCGTACTCCGCAATCAAGCCCTCGTCGAGCTGGACCTTGTGCCACTTCCCGCTACGTTTGACCCGGGCATGACTGCGGGCATGATCGACCAGGATGCGGCGCAGGGCTTGAGCGGCGACGGAGAAGAAATGAGCTCGGTCTTCCCATCGCGCCCGCCTCTGATCGACGAGTTTGAGGTAGGCCTCGTGGACGACGGCCGTGGGCTGCAATGTGTGGTCGACGCGTTCCGACCGCATGAGGTCCCCCGCAAGGGCTCGCAGACGGTCGTAAACCAAGGGGAGGAGTTCATCCGCGGCCCGCGAGTCACCCTCACTTGCCCGGACCAGCAATGCGGTCATATCCTCCAGCTCGGTCATCTCCACAAACCCCAGCGAGCATTAAGGTTAGCGAGACCCTGTCGGGATTCTCCTCTGATTATCGCGAATAGGAGTATGGGAAGCAACCACAAGTTTGTGCCCACGTTCCGCGCGACAGTATCGGAGACCTAATCATGACACGTATTGTAGCAATTGTGACATTTGCTCTTGCCTTCATGGCGGCAGGAACGGCATTGGCTCTGGAGCCGGTCGGCACCGCGTTTACCTACCAGGGGCAGCTCAAGCAGAACGGCGCGCCCGTAACCGGTGACGCCGAGTTCATCTTCAAGCTCTGGGACGCCCCAACCGGGGGAAACCAAGTTGGCGAGACCGTGCAGACTACCGCTACGCATCCGGTTGTTGACGGCCTGTTCACGATCCAACTGGACTTCAACCCTCTTACCGGGTGGATCTTCGACGGCACGGCCTTCTGGTTGGAGGTGCAAGTGGAGTATCCCGCCGGTTCGGGATCGTGGGAGACGCTGACGCCGCGACAGCGATTAACGGCTGCGCCTTTCGCCTCGTTCTCCACGCTGGCCACAGCCGTGCCTTGGGCGGGGATTCTCGACCTGCCGGCGAGGTTTGCGGACGGGGTGGATGACGTCGGCGAAGAACTATTCTGGTCGCTTGTCGGTAACGCGGGCACCACGTCCGGCACCGATTTCATTGGCACGACCGACGACACGCCACTCGAGCTGCGCGTCAACGGCATGCGTGCTCTTCGGCTCGAGCCGACTGTGAGCTATCCGAACGTCATTGCAGGCCACTCCACGAACCACGCCGATCCTGGCGTTATCGCCGCGGCGATTTCCGGGGGCGCGTTCAATTCGGTGCACGCATGGCACGCTACCGTCGGCGGTGGGATCGGCAATGAAGCTCACGGCGTCAACTCGACCATAGCCGGCGGCGACTACAACATGATTGGCGACGTTGCCGGCTGGGCAACCATTGCCGGTGGGCGAGACAACGAGGCTACTCAGGAATACGCCATGATTCCGGGTGGCCTGGAGAACTTCGCCGGCGGCGAGTACAGCTTCGCCGCCGGCCGTCGGGCCAAGGTCCGCGGGCCCGGCGAAGTCGGCGGCGAAGACACTAACGGCGACGAGGGCACCTTCGTCTGGGCCGACTCGAAGGAAAGCGAGTTCTGGTCCACCGGGCCCAACCAGTTTCTGATTCGCGCCAATGGTGGCGTAGGGATCAACACCAACGCCCCCGAGGCGACTCTCCATCTTGTTTCGCCCCGCGTTGGCGAACAGATCGACTTGTATTCGCCATTCGGCGGTACGGGCATCGCCGTTGAGGCTACATACCCGACCGAATTCGGTTTTCCTATCTACGGAGGCGATTTCCGTGTCACCGGCGCCACTTCCTACGGAGTCTATGCTCAGGCCACCAATTCGCTGCCCGGTATTCTCGGCAGCAGCACGTACGGCGTGTACGGTAAGGCCACGAGCGTCGCAGGCGCCGGGGCGAGTGCCTACGGCGGCTATTTCGTGGCCGCGGGCGCTACCCCCGGTGCGGGTGTCTACGGACAAGGTGCCACTGGGGTATACGGCACGACCAGTGTTACTGGCGCAGGTGGCGGATACGGCGTACGGGGCGTAGTCGCGTGTTCCAAGGGAAAAGCCGTGTCCGGCCAGGCAACTGACACCGGATATGGCCCCTCCTACGGCGGATACTTTTCCTCCGGCGGAACCGACGGCATCGGCGTCTACGGCTATGCTACGGGCAGCGCCGGACGCGGCGTCATCGGCGACGCAACCGGGACGTACGGTATCGGCGTCTACGGCGCGGGCGATACGGGTGTCAAAGCCGAGGGCACGGGCGAAGCGGGCTATGCCCTCTGGGCCGAGGTGACGGCCGGTAACGGCACCGCCGTCTACGCGAGAAGCGGCGCGTCCGGAGGCTATGCCGGTCATTTCGTCGGCAACGTGAAGATCTGCAGCCGCGAGAGCGGGGCCACGGTGATCGAGTTGGGCACCGGTCTGGACTACGCGGAAGGTTTCGATGTCACCGACGCGCCCGCCGTTGCGCCCGGTATGGTGCTCGTGATCGACCCGCGGCATCCTGGGCAGCTCGCTTTGAGCACGACGGCCTACGATCGCAAGGTTGCCGGAATCGTGGCCGGTGCCAACGGGCTGGGCTCCGCGGTCAAGTTGGGTTGCGGACAATTCGACCATGACGTTGCCCTGGCCGGGCGCGTGTACTGCTTCGCCGTAGCCGGAGACGAGCCCATTGAGCCGGGTGATCTGCTCACGTCCTCCGATGTACCGGGGCACGCGATGAAGGTCCAGGATCATAGTCGAGCACAGGGGGCGATTCTCGGCAAAGCAATGGAGCGGCTCGAAGCAGGTAAGCATGGGCAGATCCTCGTGTTGGTAACGCTGCAGTAGAAGGGAGACGCGGATCAATGAGAGGCATAACGTTCATAACATCGCTCGCGTTGACGTTGCCCTGGCTGTCGCCGGTTCTCGCGCCCGCGCAAACGGTGACCGAGCAGGAGGCACACATCGTCGCGCAGAACTGGATGGCGTTCATCTGTCAGCGGGACGGTGCATGGTTCGAAGAGAATAATCCGGAGATCGTGAAACTCGAACCGTTGCGGATTGACGGCCAACTTGCCGGTTACGTCGCCCACGTTCAACCGCAAGGCTACGTTGTGGTTTCGGCGCACACGGATTTTCCGCCAATCAAGATGTACTCAACAAGCAGTTCTCTTGACATAACAAGCTCTCACGGGTTTGCGGCGGTGGCGAAGCGCACGCTCGGCCAACGCGTCCGATTCCTCGTAGCGGAGTTCGGCGGGCTCGATGACGCTCAACTGTCCGGCCTGCGCCACCATACGCCCGACGAGAATCGGGAACTGTGGACTCTGCTGAAAGGAAGGGGACAGGATTGGGTTACGACGTTGGGTTCGGTGCAAACGGATGGTCGAGGGATTGTCGGTCCGCTGCTGGAAACGAGCTGGCACCAGAGGGTCCCGTACAACGACCTATGCCCGAGTATGGGTTGTACCACCGGGTGCGGCGGGTTTAACGATCGGGCGGTTGTAGGCTGTTGCCCGTTGGCGATGGCGCAGGTGATGCGTTACTTCGCCTGGCCGCCGTACATCTACGACGACTGGGATGCCCCCTATGACTGGACAGTGATGCACAAACGGTACGAGTGCGACGGAAACGGCTGGTTCAACGACGAAAGCGGCGAGTCCGTGACCTCATTCTCAATATACGAGACTGCACGCATTTGCGCGGACGCAGGCTGGACGCTGGAGGACTCGTGGCCGTGTAATGGCATCGTCTATGGCTGCGGTTCGACCAGTGCCTCGGGCTGTCATTGGGCATGCAACGATGCGCGCGACGGGCTTGAGGACTATCTCAAATACGACCAGTCCGGAAAAGAACCCGATTGCGAGGATCGCACCGAGCACTCTGCTGCGGGTTGGTTCGATGTGATAGCTGACGAGCTCGACGTCAATCGGCCCATGATCTACCGTATTAGCGACGGGGACGACTATGGCCACTATGTCGTGGTGGACGGATACGACGATACCGGCGGGCAGGACTTCGTTCACGCTAACTACGGGCACGACCAAGGAAACACTACCTGGTACGCGATTGACAATTTCGACTGCGGCGGCGGTGACTGCAACTACGAGGAGGAGTATCTCATCCGCCGGATCATCCCACGTTATGGTTTCTGTGGCAGCATCTCCGGCACACTGCCGGCCCGAGATGATCCGTCCCACGTGCATCGCTACGTTTACTGCGACTGTGCCTCGACCAATCTGACCGTGCTGGGCGGAGCGTGGTTGCAGTTCCTTCCCGGCACCAGCTTGAAGTGCGCCGCCAACTCGATCGACGTGCCGGGCCGCAACGCGGTCGAAGGAGCGACGAAGTTCTTCACCCTTACGGGGGAAGAGGGAGCGATGGTGGTCGAGGAGTACGGTCATGTTCGGCTACTACCCGGCGGCGGTCTGCGTCTTCATTAGACGCGAGAGGCGTCTGTGGCCGGATACGACTGGCGTTGCCCGACTGTCAGGAAACTAGCCTGCGATACTCGCAGAGGATTCAATCATGAAGCACGATAACACGCTCAAACACGTGTCCCTGATCCTGCTCAGTTTGTCCGTAGTCCTTGCTGCCGGTTTCGAGCAGTTCCGGAGTATTGCCCTGGACTGGTACACCGTCGACGGTGGCGGGGACATGCGGTTGACCGGCGGTAGTCTTGAACTCTCCGGCACTATCGGCCAACCCGATACGGACAGTTCGCTGACCATGAATGGCCCGACACTGTCACTCACCGGGGGGTTCTGGGCCGGCGTACCGGAAACCGTCTCCGTCCCGGGCGACTGTACCGGCGATCGGGTGGTTGACTTGGACGATTTCGAGCTCATCGCGCCGTGCCTGACCGGTCCTGGGATCATTATCACAGTTGATTGCGATTGTGCCGATCTGGACGGTGATGATGATAGCGACTTGGCGGACTTCGCCGTGTTTCAACGGACGCTTGACTCACAGGAGGACCGCCGCGGTGTTTACAGGGCTGACGTCCCGTTACCGACCGAATTTATCGCCACTTGATGTAACCTCTTATCCAAACGTAAGATAATCTATGTTCGGGGTTGGCGTTGATTGAAACGGATCGGACGCCGAGTACTCCATTCTTGTACGTCAACTGGGCAACGAGCCGCGCGAGGTCTCGGGTGCCCTTCGGGGGAAGAACATAATGGCAATGCGCAAACTCTCTGTCTGGGTGGGGCTGCTTCTCATCGCTGGTGCCGGGATAGCTGAGGCGTCTCCGGTCGAGTTGTCAATCGCACCCGTTTTCGGGTCGACCGAAAACACCGGGTCGACCGCTACGATCACGCTTGCCTTCAGTGAGCAAGGGCTCGATGACCTCATGGAAGTCACGCTGGCGAACACGACCGACCCGGTTCTCGGCTCGAAGCTCACGGCCGCCGGCATCGAGCTGCCCGACGTGCTTTCGTCGAGCATTACACTGGCGACGGCCAGTTCGTATTTCGACCAGCTTACCTTTGACGTTAACGTCTCGCCGGGTTGGATCGACGCTCCCGGCGGCTATGACCTGATTCTCTCGAGCGACGGCAATTTCCAGGGCGGTAATCCAAACGGCAGTCCGGAGGCCGGGCAGTCACAGTCCGTGCTACTGAACCTCGGGGATACCGGACTCAGCCCCGCCGAGCTGGAAACCGCGTTTGAGAGCTTCTACGCCGACTTCGACGGCAATCACGCCATATGCCGCTTTCAGTCCGTAGGTCCAAACGGCCAACTGTCCGATATGGTGGTCCCGGAACCGGCCACGCTCGTCTTGCTGGCTCTCGGTGGTTGGGCGGTTCGGCGCAGATTCTAACTCAAGCTGCGGTTACGGGTGACGCTTACCTGTCACCGTCGTGCGTGTCGATGTCCAGCGGGGCGTGGTGATGCTCTTGGGCTTGCGGATCGCGCATGATACGGTGCATGCAGAAGCCCAGCAGGGCGAGCACCATTCCGACGCTCAGGGCCATGATGACCGCACCCCCGACGGTGAGGGTTACCGGAGGCTCCGCCACTTGAGCAATCAAAGGCTGTATCCCGATCATGAGCCGGACTCCATTGCGCGCCCGCCCGCCTTATACTGTTCAATAACCCGGCCGATGCGTCCGCGGCAGGCGATGTCACCCAACACTATCAAAAGGACCAGGAGCACCAGGATCCCGATAAGGACCCCGCGGGCCACATTGGCGTCTCTGGGTCCTGCAGCCTTGGCCAGCTCGGCCTCTTCCCGCGATGCCAGAAGCCAGTCGGGTAGCGCTTCGATGTCGATAGCTTGCCCCTGCGCCCCGAGAATGTCAGCCACCTGCGCCGCGACCACATCTTCGGAAAGGCCTTCTTCTAACAAGTGAGCTTTCGCGGCGGATTCGTACACCGCACGTTCGTACGACAGGGCGCGAACACGGGGGTTCATTCCGTCCAGGTATCCGCCGGCGTTCGACGCCGTCCACGCCAGCAGGATGATGATCAGGAAAGCGGGCGTTACGTAGCGGATCATGATCGCCATCCAGTCGGGCACCCGGAAGTCGGCCCCGCGGTTCATCTCCTTCACCCCGCGCTCTGCTCCGATGATCCACCCGAACATCAACACCATGCACGTCGCCGCGATAATCATGCACAGGTTGCACCAGAAGTCCGTGTAGTCGAGTGCCAGATACCCCTTGGTAAAGTACATGATCGGAGCAGCGCCGACGGCCGTTACCACTCCCAAGATGGTCACGCTTGCCCGACGCCGGAGTCCGAATCCGTCTTCCAGGAAGGCGATCGCCGGCTGAAGCATGCTGAGCGAGCTGGTCACGGCCGCTACGAACAACAGCCCGAACCACATCGCCCCGAAGAAGCTGCCCCAGAACTGCCCACCCGGCATGAAATTCATAATCGCGGGGATTGTGATGAACCCCAGCCCGAACGTGCCGCCCTTGGCATTCTCCGCCCCGAGGAACAGAAACGCCGTGGGGACCACGATCAGACCACCGAGGATCACTTCGCAGAACTCGTTGGTGCTCGAAGCGCTCAAGCCGGTCAACACCACGTCGTCTTCGCTGCGCAGATAGCTGGAGTAGCAGAGAATGAGTCCGAACCCGACGCTCAGGCTGAAGAAAATCTGTCCCGAGGCGGCCAGCCACACTTGCGGGTCCCACAACGCATCCCATTGGGGGTTCCACATGAACCCAAGCCCGCTGGAGATACCTCTGAGCGTGAGGACCCGCGCCAGGATGATCAACGCGCAGATGATCAACGCCGGCATGGCGTATTTGCAGAACTTCTCGATCCCACGGGTGACGCCCTGATAGATGATGACGAAGTTCACGAAGAAACAGATCAGCACCAGCCACAGCATCCGGTTGCCTTCGAACACTGCGCCGTGGGCGCCCAAGCCGCAAGCGGTCTGGTGATAGCCTTCCGCAACCCCAACAACCGCCGGGACGGCCGCGCCTTGCTCCGTCACTCCGGTCGTGGCCTTAGCAAATGCCGCCGCGAACCCCCCCGAGGCAAACTCGATGCAATAGTCCAGGCACCACGCCTCGAGCAGTACGTAGTACATGTAGATGACCACCGGGATGAGCAGGGCCATCGCGCCCATGGCTTTCGCCGGGGCTTTCGGCCACAACGCGTACATAATCCCCGGGGCGCTGTTTTGCCCGTAACGCCCGCCGAAACGGCCCATCGTCCACTCGCACCAGGCGATTGGAACGCCCAGGACGAGGAAGCTGATGATGTACGGGATCATAAAGGCCCCGCCGCCGTTGTTGACGGCTTGGCCGGGGAACCGCAGGAAGTTGCCCAGGCCCACCGCCGAACCGGCCACCGCCAGAACGACCCCGAGCCTGGAGCCCCAGTTTTCTTTCTTGGGCAGGAGCTGTTTGGGTGCTGTGCTCATCGATGTCCGACGCGGGGGCTTTACGGGCCTGCAGAATCGAGTGATCGCCGCGCCGACCTCCTCGCCGGAGATTCTACACTAACGAACGTCGCGTCGCCAACGGTTGCCTGATCTGCATCGATCCGCTATTTTCGACCGGGCATCTTACAAACGGAGCTACACATGTTCGACCTGGGGCAATTCGCGGCGGATATGGTTGACTGGGTGTGGTCTGTTTACCTCTTTCTGTTGTTGCTGGGCTGCGGCCTGGCGTTCTCGATTATCAGCAAGTTCGTGCAGTGGCGGATTATGACGCACGGCTACTCGTGCATACGGGGCCACTACGACAGGCCGGGAGATACCGGGCACATCAATCACTTTCAGGCCCTGTGCGCGGCGCTTTCCGCCACGATCGGGCTCGGAAACATCGCAGGGGTGGCCGTCGCGGTTTCGTTGGGCGGTCCCGGCGCGGTGTTCTGGATGTGGGTGGTCGGCGTCTTCGGCATGGCCTTGAAGTTCATGGAATGCACCTTGGCCGTGATGTTCAGAGACGTTCGTGATATTCCCGATCCCAGCGCTCCGGCACTGACCGCGGCGGATGCCGAGCAGCGGACTTTGGAATACGACGGTGAAGAACCGCCGGCTCCCGGAGCCGAGACCCGCGCCCGCGGTGAGGTCCGCGGGGGACCGATGTGGTACATGCAGAAGGCCCTGGTAGAGCCGCTGCGCGAGCGGGGAAACGGGCTTTGGGTGGTCTTCAAGGTCCTGGCCGTGCTTTTTGCCGTCTCGACGGTGCTGAACTCGTTCGGCGGCGGCAACATGTTCCAGGGCTGGAATGTGTCTGACCAGCTGGAAAGGCATTTCGCTATCCGTAGGGAACTCGGGGCGGTTCTGTTTTCATGCCTCGTGGCGATTGTGATCATCGGAGGGATCAGGCGTATTGGCGAGGTGGCGTCTAAGCTAGTTCCGTTCATGTGCGTGGTGTACGTGCTGGGGGCTTTATATGTCATCGTCGCTCACGCGGGCGAGGTTCCGAAGTACATCTCGATGATCGTCACGTCGGCCTTCACCCCAACCGCTGAGACGGGGGCATGCGGCGGAGTGATTGTGTGGATTGCCTTCAAGCAAGGTCTTCGACGAGCCTGCTTCTCCAACGAGGCGGGCGAGGGGTCGGCCGCCATGGCCCACGCCGCGGCCAAGACCGATGAGCCTGTCCGGGAAGGTGTTGTCGCGGGGATCGGCCCGTTTGTCGACACGATTCTTATCTGCACGATGACCGCGCTGGTGCTGCTTACGAGCGGGGCGTGGGATCGCCCGGCCGTCGGGCTAATCGCGAGCATTGACGGGGACACCGCTCTGGTCCAACGCGGCGCGGCGATTCCGGAGAACATGGAGGCCCTGTACCTGGAGCGCGTACGAGTCGACGCCGGCAAGAGCCTCGGCGTTCAGGTCGTCCGCGAGATGGGCAAGCAGCTCGAGACCGTGGCCGCACCTATCTCCGAGATAGAACGGGGGGAAGGCGAGGGTTGGGCTGCGCTGCAAACGGTCTCTCTCGATCTGTCTAAGCTCAAAGAGGGAGATCGTGAAAAGGTGGCCGTGGGGCAGCACGTTCATCTGGACATGGACGGTGCCGAGATGACCGGTTTTGCCTTCGACATCACCCTTCGTGGATTCGGGAAGTACATGGTGACCATTGCCGTGTGCCTCTTCGGCTTCAGCACGATGATCAGTTGGAGCTATTACGGTGAGAAGGGGGCCGAGTATCTGATGGGGCCTCGGGCCATCTTGCCGTACAAGTTCCTGTTTGTGATCTTCGTTTTCCTGGGCATGGTCTTGCCCAAGTTCCAGACGGTATACGACTTCTCCGACGCGACCACCGGGTTGATGGTGCTATGGAACCTGCCGGCGGTGTTGATCCTCTCTCCGGTTGTGATCCGCGCCGCCAAGAGCTATTTCAACCGCCTCGACCGCGGCGAAATGCCTCGCTACAAGTAGTCTGCCGGCCTTTCGGTTCTATCCACGTGTGTGCCACTGTTCTTGAGCAGTGCATTGACGGGACGCGGTCCGGCTGGTGACCATGGTACCCTGCGTCCGGCAGGCCGATGGTTCCGGAACGGGGTGTCGAAGGATGAGCCGCGTCCGGCCGGTTACTTGCGTTGCCAGAATGCTACGGCAGAAGCGTAACTACCTCGATCTCGTGCTCCCGGGCTTCGGTTGAGCCGGCCGGGATGGTGCGGATGCGAACCGAGTCACCCTTGAGGATTCGCTCCCAAGCCTGAAACCCGTAGACCTCTTCGGTCGGTCGCCCGTCGATTGACACGACGGTGTCGCCGATGGTCAGTCCGGCTTGCTGAGCCGGTGATCCGTCCCGTACGCGCGAGATCGTGAATCCCGTTTCACCCTTGGTCAGTCCGAACCCGGCGGCGCGGTAGGGGGGTAGGGTGATAGGGGATTTGTCCGCGCGCTCCAACCGAACTCGCTGGTTCACCTGGTCGAGGGAGAACACGAAGCTTGCGAGGGCTTGGTTTCCGATTAACGCTCGGTTCATGCCCTCGTTGATGGTCCCGTACGGCTCGTTGAAGGCGTATTCGCCGACGGTGAGCCGCCCGCGGAGCCGCCCGATCTTCGTGTCGAACTTCCGGTCGACGGTTTGGGCTCCCGGCCCTTCGACCGGTTCGGAGGCATAGGGACAGCTTTTTGTCACTGCTTCCGAGAACACGAACCACGCGGACGCCCCCGTGTCGATGACGAATTGGTGCGGTGTCTCGTTTACATTGACCGCAACCACCGGGGCACTGAAGGGGTTGCGGTAGGTGAAATCAAAGACATCCCGGCCGTTGGCGGGCGGCAGCGAGGTTTTCGTAAGACGGATCTTCCCTGCCGGATAGTCAAACACGAGCAGGCAATCCCGCAACATGCCGATCCCGATTGCGCCGTCGAACCGGCGGCCGATAGGCGAATCCAGGGCGAGAGTCTCAACCGCGCGAAACTCCGCATCACCCAGCTTCAGGGACCTTACCTCATGGAAGGTCGCGGGGAGCCCATTCCCGTTGGGTCCGGCCACTTTGATCTCGAACCCGCTTCCGAACTTCGCGGGTGGGGGAAGCTCCAATGCCGTGGCGATGTTCTTATTGACGATAAGCCCCGGCGCGCCGGTGTCGACGACGAGTCGGTAGGGGCCTTGCCCGTTGATGTGGGCCTCGACTATCGGGAGATTGTGGAGCCGCTGCATGGGAATCTCTACCGCGCCGTTCGGGATGATTGTCTCTTTCGGTACGGGGTTCGGACCCATGGCGATCTGCCCACAGGCTGTGGCCGTGACGATCCCCACCGCGAGCAAGCCGGCAACACTCGAAGAGCAACATAGTTGATTGCGACCCACAGGTTCGACTCCTTTAATAGCCGCGAGCACCGAGCCGTATCGCCCGGGTCTCACCGGACCGCAGGTTCTCTAACAGCCAAGACGGACCCGAACGCCGGCTCCGGTCAGAAACCCGGAGAAGAGCTGCTGCCGACGTGCCGATGGAGCCCGGCCGAATCGCGTGGCAGATTCGCTCGACCTTCGCATCATTCGATAATCGGACCTGGCGAAGCTGGCCGGTCCGTTCGGCACGACCAACTCGCTCTCATTCCGGTTGCCCGTCGATCTCTCCCGTTGTGCAGAAACCACGAAAACCCCGCTCAAATTCCTCCTCCGTCATCGCGGACGCCTCCAGCAGCCAACGGTACACGCCCTCCCGGGTGCGCACGTTGTCGGCCCGCAGACTGGCCGGGAGCTTCCGAAGAACGGGTTGTGCCCTCGACAGTCTTGCGAGGTATGCGTTCAACCAGAATGACAGGAAGGTCATTCGCGGCAATTGCTCCGATCCACAGGTCCAATAGCCCCGTGGATCCAGCAACAACTCCTTGGCGGACATGCAGTAGTCGCCATCAAGATAACGCTCAGATCGCACAGCAGATACCTCGTCGCCGGACTGTGCGTCTTCGCGTGGATTACCCGCGCAGACGATGTTCTGCATCGCGCATGCCACGCCCTCCTGGATAGCCATTGGGTACGGGAACCCATCCGTCATAACGTCCAACAACCCGTGCGCCAGCTCGTGCGTCACTATTTGGCGGATCGACAGAGAGTCGCTGAACAGGGCGATCGCCGCGCGCAGCTCACGGATCCAGACTCCGGACGCACGATTCCGATCAACGTGTCGCGCGGCATACGACGGCACCGCGTTGAGACCTACGGAACGTCCAAAGCACAACACTCGCAGGGGCCGTATGTTGCCGGCCGCATCGGTGTACGCTTTGATCCGCGCTATTAGACGATGTACGTCGCTTTGGACTACTGTGCGAATCTGATCAGATTCCTCAGGCGAACAGCCAACCGCATAAACCGCGACCGGGCTGCAGCGGAACCGTCTGACCCTGTTCCGGATTCGTATTCGCGGCACGAGGCAAACGCGTTGCAGCCATGATTTCATCGTGCGGTTCCTCTTCCAACAGAACCTCGCTCAGCACGATAGGTCGGGCTAAGCCCGACGATAAACGTCGGAGCCAGACCTATTCAGCTTAACCACCCTGCTGCTCGCTCCAGGTCTGCATGTATTCGCAGATGTCTTCCTTCAGGGAACCCGTTTGACCTACCAGCCACGCCGTGAGGTTGACACGACGTCCGGGACCATGTATCCAGAGGTTAAAGCCCTTGTGTGGAACCGTAATGCGGGAAACGTCCGTCCATGCAATCTGCCCTGACCTCACAAACCCGCGATAGTAGATGCCACGATCGGTCAGGCGCACTCGAATCCGAAGGCTGCCTATTGCTGCCAGGCAAGGGACCACCACTACCACGAAGAAAGCCTGAGTCCCCAATGCCTGGAAATCAAATGTCCTGACTCCCGGAAACAACACGAAGGACACGAACCCAAAGTCGTATAGAAGAACGTAAATCCAGACCGATGCACCAAACGCGCCCAACAGTGGTACGAATGCCGTTATTCTATAAGTGCGATCACCCATCATCTGATTAGCTACGCCTCACTACTCTACCTCAACCGTCACGTCAAACATACTGCGCACGCTGTTGACACAAGCTCACTGCGACACGCCGTAACCCGGGTGCGTTCGCCCGCCGGCGAGAACTCCTGGAAGCACCAGGTACGCACCAAGCATCACTAGAAACCAGCCCGCCGAGAACGAGCGAGATTATCGCCAGTGTGCGCCAAACGACGGTCAAACCCCGCGTCGAGGGTTCTGGCAACTCTGATTTGGATCTCGAGCGGTGTCTCACTCCACCTTCCGCGAACTTCCGATTGCCCCCTCTCGCTCACTGTCCGTGTCGGTTCTACAGTTGCGGTTGCAGTCGTCATCAAGCCGAAGCAGAATCTCATGCGCCAGTTGACACAGGGTGGTGTTCACGAAAAGTAGGACGCCAACAGCAATCGCAGCACATCCAAACATCGCCACACTCAGATCCTGGGTCGAAGGAGCACCCTCCTGGCCGACAAATGGCGACAATATCATCACGCACCCCGCGCCGAGCAGACACAGACTTGTCATCAGCGCCGCTACAAACAGTGACGAGCGTCGCTGTCTCGCCAACATACGCAGCAGGCTTGTGTTGGCCCACCTCTCTGGTTTTCTCATTGTGGTCACCTGCCGAAGACCCTTCCAAACCTATCGCGCCTTTCACCGTATAAAGCAGTATCGTCTTCGAATACACACGCCATTGCCATGCTTCCTGCGGAACGACAGCTCCGCCGCCTGAGCCCGGGCTTTGCCCGACGGTGAAAGTCTGCCGGTAAAGGCAAGCAGCTCTGGGAGACGCGTCGAGCTGAGCCCGACCTACTTGGCTGGCCGAATGTTATTCCACCGTTGAGTACTCCCGCGTTGATCCTGAGGATTACGCAATCCGTGGTGAGTCGGGAATGGCCACCACGCCCTTTCTGATCTCCACCGACGCCACCGAACGCTGAGCCGACCGCTGCTGCCTCCGGACGAAAGCAATCACCGTAAGTCATCCGCCCGTTGTCCAGGTGGGCGGAACAGGGCTTTTGCTCTTTCCATTTCCTCCACGAGCACCCGGGCGACGCAGAGCAATACTGTTAAGAGAGTGAAGAACCCGCCGCCGTACAATGCCGCGAATACCACGACTAATCGTTCGCAGTATTCCACTGTATTTTCACGGGCCGGCAACGTGATGGCGGCGCCTATTCCAATTACCAGCAACAGGGCTCCGGGCACCAACATCACGGGCGCGTAGCCGCCGTGAACGACGAGCGATCGCAACCGGTCATACTGCGTGCGATTACGAACACTTCCTTGGTCTCCTGCCATGCAGTAGTCCTCCTTCCTTACCATTCCGTTCCGGACCGTGATCCTGCGCCGCCGGTCCCCCAAGTCATTGTACCATCGCTCCCACCCCGTATCGCGACGCAGGCGCCCCCGTAAATGTGGCCACCCGCGGTACCGAGCGGAGTAACCGCCCAGTGCCGCGTGGTGGCACTTATTCGATCACTGTGATCGGCCGTCAAAACGACTCCCGACTCCGTTTCCGACCCAAGATCTACAGCCTTGCCGTTTGCTCCTGGCACGGGCAAGCGTTCCTCGTCCTGGGGCTGGCCAGTCCGCCTGTTGCTTGACGCTGGACGAATACGAAACCTGCGCGGACGCGGCCAATGGGTGACAGAGCTATGGCACGTCAAAGCTGACTTCGTCAATACCCGCGTATTCGCCGTCCCAGGTCCGGTACTCGCCGGAGATCAGGACCTGATCCAACGCCGCTAGCGTCTCGCGAATCTCCGCTTCCGTCGCAAGCTCGTCCGTCACTGCATTGCGCCAGCCTGCTAGATCGTGGACCGGAACCTGGAACGCCGTCCAGCCGCTCGTCGGAAGGTGTGGAAGAGCGTAGCTCAGGATCGAGCCGCCGCCTCGTAGGACGACGGCGCCCCCGGCTTGGTGGTCGACCTGTGACTCGAACAGGTGAAACTCGATGTTGCCATTGTACAACGCGCTCCAGTCGCCCCGAAACTCCACCGGCGCGTCCCAGACAAAACGCTCGCCCGAAACGTCCTTAGCCCAGGCGTAGCCACCCTCGTAACCGCCAGATGCCTCCCAGGTCGGAGTGCTCGTGCCGATGCTGTTGTTATTAATCACTCTCCAGCCGTGGTCTGAACTATCTAGGTGACTAGCCGTATCGATTGTGTGAACGAGCGGTGACGACCCCGCCATGTGAATAACCACGTTGTCCAGCCCGCCGGACTCCGCTTCCCAGTTACGCCACTCGCCGCGGATCAGAACCTGTCGCAAGTAGCCCAAAGCGGCCAGAATCTCGTCGACCTCGGCCGGCTCGTCACGCGCGGGGTTCCACCACCCGCCTGTCTCGTCGAGCCTCACACGGTAGCTCGTCAGGCCTTGAAGCGGCTTATCCGGCGCGGACCACCGCAGCTCGAGACCACCGCCGCGCAGGTAGACATCGGCGGCGCTGGCTTGGTGATTTCGCTCTGACTGACTAACGTCGAAGGTCAACCATCCGCCGTAGGCGTTGGACAGATCGCCGAGGAATGCCAACGGCGCATCCCACAGGAAGAACTCACTGAACTCGTCGGTCACGCCTACAAATCCGCCCGGTCTGCCACCGGCGTCCAACCAAGTCGGGCGCGATGCGCCAAGCTGACCGTTGTTGATCACCTGCCAGCCGTGATCCTCAGAGTCGAATGTCGACACGATGTTCTCAGTTTTGAGCATGAGCGGGTCCGAGCCGAGATCCAGCACGACGTTGTCCAGCCCTCCGGATTCGCCGTCCCAGGTCCTCCATTCACCGCGGATTAGTATCTGACCCATCGACCTGAGAACGGTTCGGAATTCCTCTTCGGTGACCAGTTCATCAGTATCGGCGTTGCGCCATTCGGCATCCTCGTGCAGGGGTATCTGGAAGCTGGTCCAGCCGGCCCGCGGGTTGCTCCAGGCGCTGAAGTACATCCGCAGGCCCCCACCGCTTAGCAGAACGTCCGCGCTGAAGTTCTGATGCTCGACTGAGGACTGGCAAACGTCGTAAGTCAGCCAATGTCCGTAGGCGGCCTCGATGTCCCCCAGGAACCTAGCCGGGGCATCCCACCAGAAGATGTTGTCCGACGAGTCCCGCACATGCACAAACCCGCCGGGGCGGCCGCCAGTGGGCTCCAAGTTCGGCCGACTGCCACCCAGGTTGCCGTTGGCGATCACACGCCAGCCGTGCTCTTCGTTGTCGAACGCCTCGGCGACGTTTTCTGTCTTCGGAGGCTCCTCTTCGTAGCCAAGATCCAAGACGACGTTGTCAAGGCCGCCCGACTCTCCTTCCCAGCCTCGAAACTCGCCGCGGATCAGCAACTCGCTCAGGGATGCGAGGACTGCGCGCAGCTCGGATTCTGTGGCGAGCTCACCTGTTTCGTCGTTCCGCCAGAGGTTGCCGGCAACTAGAGGAACCTGGTAGTTGGTCCAGCCTGCCAAGGGATTGTACCGAGCCTCGTAGTACAAAGAGATGCCGGCGCCCCGCAGAATCACATCGTGCGCATCGAATTGATGGTCGGTCACGGACTGCGACAGGTCGAACGAGAGAAGTCGCCCGTAAGCGCGCGACCGGTCCCCGAGGAACTTCCCAGGTGCCGACCAGTACCATGTCTCATTGCTGGTATCCTGAATACGAATGTACCCACCCGGGCGACCGTCGTGGATTTCGTGCGTCGGCCGCGCGAGACCGTTGCCTACGGCGAGCCAACCGTCAGCGTCCTCCTCGAAATCTGAGAGTATTCTGATACCAGGCTCCGGCTCGCTGACCTGAACATGGACGATCATGCGCTCGCTGGAGTACCCATCGCTGATCACAAGAGCGAAGTACAGCATGCCAGGCTCGGTGGCTACGAACGAAGCGATGTCGGTGTCAGCTCCCTCCAATGTGACCGTCGCCCCGATTTCCAGACCGTCCGCATCTGTCTGCGCCCAGGAGAAAGTGAGCTCATCACCGTCAGGATCGTACGACGTACTGGCATCCAGGATAACAACTGCGTTGATCTCCGCCTCAAGTTCGTGCCCCGTGACAATGACCGGCGATTCACGCTCGGTGTCGTCGAGAACCTCGACGCCAGCGATCGCGATCACAGCAAACTCGCCGTCAGAAACGGTGACGGCTAGAATGTACAGGCCCGGCTCTTCGGCGCGGAAGGACGGTCTGTCGGTTTCGGTGCCAGTGATTGAAGTACCCGTGTCGGACTGCGGGTAGATGAGCTCCCAGGAAAAGGTCAGCCCGTCACCGTTTGCGTCCGACGAGGCGCTAGCGTTCAGCTCTACCCACTCATTTGGCTTCGTTGTCTGAAAGGACCCCGCGTCAGGAACCGGCGGCACGTTGGCGCCCAGCGGCTTGTCCGGGTCTTGTGGGTCCGATTCACTCGGCTCGCCGACAACCACGCTTACCTCGAACGAAACCTCCGTTCCATCGACCGTGAGCGCGACCTTGAATAACAGTTCCGTACCCGGACTGACCTCGTCGGGCAGTTCGAAGCTGGGCTCAGCCGATGTTTTGTCGCTCAGAGAGATCAGCGAGGCTGCTCGCCCGATCGGTTCCCATTCGTACGCAATGTCCTGTCCGTTGGCGTCGACCATCGGTGCTGACAGCGTGACAATACGCTCGTCCCGAATCGGGTCCTCCGCCTCTATGTCTTCGGTTACCGAGTGGTCTTCTCCGGGGTCTGTCCCATCCGGATCTGTTCCTTCTGGTGTTTGTGCAACATTCGTTCCGCAGCCGCTGAGGACTACGACCAGCCCCAAGGCTACGATGTACACCAAACGACGGATGCTCGATCGGAATCTACTTTCCATGTTCGTGTTCCTCCACCATGAGTCCCTACTTGCCCGCGAAATGCGGGCTATTCGGATGCGTGCAACCGGATAATGAACTGTTCTTCTGAAGGCCGAGCGTTACCGCCTGACCACACCGGCACCCGTGTAGACAACCGAAGTCGAGAGAGGATAGACTCCTGATTTGACTTCCCGGCCGCGCCGCCAGTCCCCACCAAGGTTTGTGCAGGCCACCGCCACCTTGGCGTCGCTCGGCGCCGGGTGTTGCGTGCCAAACCCGCGCGCGAACGGGAATTCGAACCTCGACCTGGTTAGACGTGGGCACGTTTGGCGGCAGGGTATCGAGCGATCGTTCTCCAGAATCTCCGGGGCGCAGTCGCGACGAGGCGCGCTGGTCCGGGCCCTTCACCTCGCGTCACTGGCGGAACCGGACGCATGTGGTCTGCTCCGGACAGATTCTCTCACTCTTCAAGAGCGCGTCCAGGCTACGGGCCCTCTAATGTCCCATATCGACATCATCCCGGTAGGTTGGGTTCCTTCTGAAACACGCCTTCAAAGGCAAGCAACTCCGGGAGGCGTGCGGGCATCGAGTTGAGCCCGACCTACGCACTCAACGTAGTGCCGCATGGTGTATTACGTTGGCCGTGATAGCGGGCTCTCAGGACGACTCCCGACCATGTTTCTCATCCGTTTCCTCTATAACCGCGTTGGGCGCCTTGGCACGCACCTCTCTCAGGATCGCCGCCTTGGACTTGCGAGAGAAGCCCTCGGGGATACATACCCGTGCCCGGCTCGTCCGCACGCTAAGCCGCTGTAACCTACGCGAATATCGTACGCGCTCGAGCTCGGGCCATTTCATTCGCACCGTTCGAACGAGCCCACGATAGGTGAGGCCGTCTTCGCTTAACTTCAGTCGCAACCGAGCCGTCGCAACGAGAACGCCGCTAAACCCGAAGGCCAACCACAAAAACGCACGCATGCCGGTCTTCTCGAGACTGAATTCTCCTACTTTGGGAAACAACGCCCCATCGACCCATCCCGCATTATAGCACAATACGTAAAGCCAGAACAGCGCGCCGAGTATCCCGAGCACCGCGGGCATGGCGGAGAAACCGTACGTTTCAGTTTGGCCGTCGGTTATGGCGGCGCTTGCATCGTCAAAACCGTTTACGGTGATTTCCGGGCAATAATGGGCGAGGACGCCTTCAAGATCTGCCGGAAGGGGCGCTCCATTGGAACGCCGCGATTGCCAAACCAAGCGGTAACGGCGCTCTCCGGTGCCAATCACGATCGGTCCTCTCGGATAGTGCGCTTCTACTGAGACAATGTCCTCCCAATGAACTCGGCGACTGACAAAGGGTCCGCGGTACAGGATGCCGTCTCTGTCAATCGCGGCTCGCATTCTGTACAGAAACAACCCCATCACCGCGATGCCAAAACAAAACACGATAGGCGACAAGGGCGGCCGCGGATTGGTCACCGACCAGGGCAGAATCGGTGCGAGGAGACCCAATTGAAACGACACCATGTACAAAGATGTACCCAGTGCCAGAAGTGGAATGACCAAGAACAGTTTCGGCGCCTTGTATACGAAGCGCGCACCGGCTTCAATGTCAACGATCGACGGTTGTTCGCGGCTCATGGCCATGTTCGTATACTCCGCTCAAGCGGGACCATCAAACCCGCCACCGCACGACCGTCTGCTCCCGCTCGCCGGCCTTCGCTACGTCAGCGGTGCCGGTGCCCCGCGCATTCGGCAGAACCTCCACCGCTGTCGCGAGTGGAGCGAGTGATCTCGAATCCTGACGCACGGGGTGCCGGAAGCGGCGTGAGGCTCGCGAGCAGGCCAACGATGGCTGAAGATACTATCATCGTGTGCTTCACGGAGTGTCCTCGGTTTGTGAGATCAACATGCTCTCCAGCCGCGTGAGACGCCCCTGCATTTGTGTGAGCTGACGCTCGAGCTGTTCTATCTGCAACTCCTTCTCTCGCAGTTGTCGGTCCTTTTCTTCACGAAGTTCGCGCAGGGCATCTACCGCAAGCGCCTCGAAGCCGCGGAAGGTGAGGATCTTGTATCCGCGGCCTCCCACGTCGACCCAATCTGGAAAGACCTCCTCGACTTCCTGCGCGATCATGCCGATCCGTTCGCCCGGCAGTTCGTTGATGGCCTCGGGGTCCTTGTACTCGAAGACGACGCTACGGAGTCGAAGCAGTCGATCAAGAGACCCTTTCAGATCGCGGATGTTCTTCTTCAGTCGTCGATCCGACGAACTGGACCAGGATCCGCCGCCCGGCTTGCCGGCCGTGCCTTCTCCGGAGACTTCCAGTTGAAAGGCGGGCAGGGCGTTGGAGCCGACGTTGGTCCGGCCATTCCGTTTGACGGAGAACATCGTGGTGCCGTCAACTCGGACGCGCAGGGGATCAACATCGGCGGTTCCCTCGACCTGGAGCCGCGCCGCCGGCGATTCTATACCGATGCCGACATTGCCTTCGAAGTAGTTCCGTCCGCCGCTGAAGTAACCCGCAAAGCCGTCGGGGCTGGAGGTAGTAGCCTTCAGGGCGAAGTTGGTCCCGCTGGTATTACTGGCCCAGCAGTACACGCCTCGTCCGTAGATGCCGCCGGCCTTGAAGTAACCGCCGTAGTTCTGCGAGGTCGTGCCGGTGGCCTCGGCATACACGCCGTAGCCGGTCGACGCAGTACTTCTACCATAAATCGCGCGGCTGCCGCTGGTCTCCACATGGAGCGGATAGTCAGGCGACTCCGTTCCGATCCCCACATTGCCTTCGAAATAGCTGCGACCGCCCTCGAAGTACCCGGCGTAGCCGTCGGGACTGGCGGTCTTGCCTTTCACGCCAATGCCCGGGCCGGAGTTGATTCCATGATATCCAACTACGCCGTGACCGTTAGTGCTGTTGGAGTGACCGTAGACTCCGTAGTTGACCCCGCCCGTGGGACCGACGAACCCGTATACGCCGCGCCCTGTCGGACTGTTTGAGTAACCATACACCCCAGGGGAATCACCCGTTTCCGCGCTAGCCTTACCGTAGACGCCGTACCCTTCATCACTCATGCTCTCGCCGTAGACGCCGCAGTTCTCGCCGGTGCTCGAGCCGGCGATTCCCTTAACGCCGTAGCCCCAACTGAGCGTATTGTTGGCGTAGATTGCGCTCAAGTCGTCGGACTCCACGTGCAGTGCACCGCCCGGCGATTCCGTTCCGATGCCGACACGACCTTCGAAGTAGTTCCGTCCGCCGGTGAAGTAGCCTGCAAAACCGTCGGGGCTTGAAGTATGCCCGTGTACTCCGATGTTGGTGCCGTTGAGGCCGGCAAAGCCGTACACGCCCGTGCCGTTCTCGCTTCTGGTCCCACCCTTCACGCCGATGGGCTCGCCGGTTGTGGACCAGGCCCAGCCCCACACGCCGACACCGTCTTCGCTATCGGCTCTGCCGTACACGCCGTTGGTATTGCCGCTATGAGAACCCGCGTAACCGTATACGCCGGTGCCGCTATCGCTATTGCTTGTGCCGTGGACGCCGAAGGTCGAACCGGTCGACGAAAACGCGTTCCCGGATATGCCGGTACCCTCATTGCTCCAGCTCAGGCCGTAGACGCCGGAGGTGAAGCCGGTCGACGAACTTGCCCAGCCAAAAACGCCATCGCCCTGATCGCTCGCGGTTTGCCCACAAACGCCCGCGTTATCTCCGGTTTGGGTCTGGGCGAATCCGTAGACGGCTTTGCCTTCAGCGTTCTCGGTGACCGCGAAGATAGCCCGGTCCCCACTGGTGCTTGCGTGCAGTGGGAATTCCGGCCAGTTTGTTCCGATGCCGATGTCACCGTCGTCATCCACGAACAGGCCGCGCGTTTGAAGCGCATACGGTGTCATTGTCACCGCCTGACGCGGCGAGAGGGTTACAAACGGTTCCGTATCCGTCGGGTCATGGGGATAACGCACGGCTACTTCGACCCACAAGGCCCTGCCGTCGAACACGCTACTCCCGAAGTCCAGATCAACGGCGAACAGACCGCTGGCGACCGAGACGTCGGCACGGGTGAGTTCGCCGAGAGGCACACCTGCCGATTCAGCGTCATGGAGCGAGAACAACAGGTCCACATCGCCGTCAAGCGGGATCCCTTGTGACTTGAGCTGTCCTTGATAGGTGAAGCACGTTCCCATCGGCTCGGCTTGAATGTCGGACACCGTTGCCAGCCACAAGCCCGCGGCCAGGCACAGCAGTCTCGTTGTTACTGATCTCATTTAATCGTTCTCCGAAAGAGCGCTACGCTCCCGTATATCTTTCCCGGCGCGGGCCAATCACGCAGACAAGGGCAAGACAAGAAAACCACCGAAAAGGTGCGATGGCCGCTTACCCCCGGCCTGCTTTCGCCGTCGAGGACATCCCTCGACTTGTCTGGTCATTGTATCAAACCGCGTTGCCGAAATTCGGCGATCTTAGAGATCTTCCTTGGCAAGGGTGTGTCCGCTCATCGTCATGTCTGCCTGACTTGGTAACGAGCAACAAGCCTCCGTGGCCCTGAAAGGCGAAGAGCGGTGGGTCGGGCTCTGCCCGAAACACGCCTATCCACGTGCGCGCTACGAGTTGAGACATTAGGATTCACCATCCGGCGGACGATGATTGCGGGGAATCCGGGGTCTGATTGCGAGTTTTGCTTGCATTTGTGTGCCGGGTTCGGTTACAGTAGGGGGCGCAGTAGGCAAGTGTCGGGTTGCGTGGCCGCGTAGTTGCAGGCCATATCCCCACCACAGAACGAGTGGGCTCCTCGCGTGGGGGCTTCACGGAAAGGGAAGGGGTCGCAGATATGAGGTTACTTCCGGTTCGGACGCTGTTGGCTGGCGGCGTGGTATTAGGGGCGTTTTCTGCGGGCTTGGCCGGGCGAGCTACAGGGGTGGAAACGGGGGCAACCGGCGACGACGGCTGCCCTTGTGTTTCGACCACCGGGGTTGAGGCGGGGACTGTTGCCTCGGGGCAGGTGGTCCGGCTTCCGGAGACCGCGAGGGTGACGCGGCATTACCCCGACGGCACGACGGAGCGGGTCGACGACGCGGTTCCGGCAAGCACTGATCGGCAGGAGAAGCTGATCTACAGCAACACGCTCGGCGATTTTCTCTACTCGCCTGGGGCGGGCATTCCGATAGCGGACGATTTGGTCACCGAGGCTGTGACGGACTGTGCAATTCACCGGATTACGTTTCGCGTCAACGGCGGCGTCGAGGAGGGGGACGAGGAGTTCTCCGTTTCGGTCGGCGTGTGGGATAAGTGTCCGGCATTGAGGGATGCTGAGAATCTCCTGGGCGATGAGATCACGTTTGACCAGCTTGCAGACAACGACGAAGAAACGCACGAGCTGGTGATAGACTTCCGCGACATGGGTATCTGTGACAACGGGGATGCGTGCAGCGTACTGCACCAAGATTGCCCGGACGCATCACCATGCGTGCAGAACCTGCCCGAGTTGCCTCCGACCGTCTGGCTGAGCTATCGTTTCAGCACCAACACTGCCGGAGTGATCGCGGGCAGTCCGGCGCAAATCGGGTTCTCAGCGGATTACTATCATGACGTCTACTGCCCCTGCACATCGTGGCTGGGCGGCTACCCCCGATTCCCCCACTCCAGCTTCTGGGCGCAGGTCTATGCCGACGGCACCACCGACGAAGCGGATCCGGACTTCTGCCCGACAGGCTTTTTTGCCTATGCGGCAGTAAGCAGGTCCTTTTCCGATGTAACGGACTACGTGCCGCCGAGTGGCGTGACGACGAGAGTGGCGGACGCCATCGTCCTTACCGGAGGACAAGGCGGTGAGCCCATTGCCTGTGAGCTGAGCGCTGTCGAGATAGGTTTCATTGGTGAACATGGCCCGTTCGAAATGGACGTGGACCTTCGCTGGCCGGGCCTCGATGACGTGATTGAAGGCACGCAAAGGACCTTCACCGGTACCGGCGAGGGGGAGCTCGAGGTGGCGAGGTTTCTATTCGAACCCGGAGTGTTCATCGAGCCTACCGATCAACCGATCTACATCACCTGGCAGACCGGCACCGGTGGAGCCTGGGCACGCCACAGCAGCATCGACCTTGGCTTGAGCTGGCGCAGTTTCTGGACGCAGCACATTATGCCGGGTATCTCGGGTGAGTGGCTAATGCGCGAGCTGTCGAGTCTCACTCCCGTTTCGTTTTATGCAGTCGTTCAATGCCGCGGGGAGCCTCCGACAGGGGCATGTTGCCGGTTTCCAGGTGAATTGGAGGAGGTGGAGTGCTCCGATGGTGTCACTCACGCCATGTGTCTGGGCGGGCGGTGGGTTCGCGACCGCACTTGTGCCGAAGACCCCTTCGACCCACCCTGCGGAATGGCAAGGTGCTGCCTGCCCGATGCCACCTGCGAGAATCTCACGCGGGATGAGTGCGAGCAGGCCGACGGATACTGGCGGGAACGGGCGTTTTGCGGAGACTACGGTCAACGGTGCTATTGGCGTGCTTGCGGGTATGACGCCCCACGTGATTGCAGCTACCCCGCTCTCCTACCCGGTTGCCACGATCTCTCCTGTTGCACCCAAGTATGTATGGCTGACCCCTGGTGCTGTGAGAATAACTGGGACGAGCAGTGTGTTGAGGAGGCGTTTCTGCTCTGCGACCACGAGCCGTACAATGATTACTGCTGTAATTCGAGGCCTCTCTCTCTGCAAGGGCAGCTAACGTCCAACAATGCCCGGGCCTACGGGCCATACGACGATCCGGGGTTCCATTGCCATCCGGATGGGGCCGGCACGCTTGGCTACGGGCCAATCTGGTTCAAGTTCGAGGCCACCGAGACGTCCGCCCGGTTCCATACCTGCGCTTCCGACGACACGGCCGGCGATTCGCTTCTGCAGGTCTATGCCATCGAACCGGACGACGAGTCTTGTGAGAATCTCATACCCCTGGCCTGTTCCGACGATGCCCCGGGTTGCGGGGCAGACGGTCTGCAAAGTGACGTGTGCGTGACGGGACTCGAACCGGGCGCGTCCTACCGGGTGCAGTTGGCGTCCAAGAACGCGGAGGGGCGGGGCTGGTATCGCTTGGTGGCGGAGTCCCCATGCCCGCAAGCTGCCGGTTCGAACGCCGGTGATTCAGACTTTGCGAGCATTATCCTGGAACCTGAGCCGGGGGATTCATCCCCCGCGCCGCCAGGTGCCTCGCACACGGCACGCGCGGACGACGAGCCTCGCTCACCGGCCTTGATGGACCCGGCCGAGCTTCACAACGAAATCCCGGACGACGCGCCGGTGGCCGTGCGGAAGCAGGAGCGGTCCGAGGCCTTCTGCGATGCGGGTTCGTGGGAACGCGGCATGTTCTCGACCGTACAGGTCAACGTCGACGAGCATGGCCACAATATCGTCGGAGACGCTGCCAACGAGCCGTCCATTGCCATCTCCGCGGTCGATCCGGACGTGATCGTGATCGGGTGGCGGCAGTTTGACACAATAGAATCCAACTTCCGCCAAGCGGGCTGGGCCTACAGCCACGATGCGGGGGCTACCTGGACATTCCCGGGGGTCCTGGAGCCGGGTGTATTCCGTAGCGATCCGGTCCTTGCTGCCGATGCGGACGGGAACATCCACTATTACAGCCTTACGCTTCGCGATCCAGGCTACGTCTGTGACATGTTCACGTCCTATGACGATGGCGTGTCATGGGGACGCAAGGTCTACGCCCGCGGCGGGGACAAGCCTTGGATAGCGATTGACCAAACATCCGGCCCCGGCCGTAATCACATCTATGCGCTCTGGTCGAGTAGTCTCAGTTGCTGCTCGGGGCATTTTACGCGCTCGATTGACGGCGGGCAGACTTACAGTACTCCGATTGACATCCCACTGGATCCCCATTGGGGAACGGTTGCCGTGGGGCTTGACGGCGCGATTTACGCCACCGGTCGGATCGGGTCTAATGCCAGCGTAGTCCGATCGACAAACGCTAGTGATCCGGCCCACGCTCCGGTGTTTGACCAGCCCGTCATGGCAGATGTTGGAGGCCTCGGCGCGTCCTGGACCGGACCCAACCCCGGTGGACTGCTGGGGCAGGGATGGGTGGCGACCGATCATTCCTATGGCGCCGGACGAGGGAACGTCTACATTCTTACCTCGGCGACGTTGGACCGCGACGACCCGCTTGATCTGATGTTCGCGCGCAGCACCGACAGCGGTTTGACCTGGAGCGAACCCGTCCGGATCAACGACGACCCGGTCGACAGCGAGGCCTGGCAGTGGTTCGGAACGATGTCGGTGGCTCCGAACGGGCGGATCGACGTCGTGTGGAACGACACGCGCAATACCGGGGTGGACAACCTGTCCGGGTTGTTTTACAGCTTCTCGATCGATGGTGGGGTAACCTGGACGGAGAACGTCCCGATCAGCCCGGTATTCGATAGCCACGCCGGCTGGCCGCAACAGAACAAGCTCGGCGATTACTACGACATGATCTCCGACAATGTCGGGGCCAATCTGGCGTACGCGGCCACGTTCAATGGTGAGCAGGATATATACTTCGCGCGGATCGAGCCGGACGTCGACTGCAACGACAATGGCATTCCCGATATCACGGAAATCGCCGGCGGAAGCGTTGCCGATTGCGATGGCGACTTGGTGCCCGATGAATGCTCGCCGGACTTCGACGGTGACGGGTACATCAACGGGTGCGACTTCGATATAGACAACGACGGCGTTTCCAACGACTTCGATGTCTGCAACTTCACTCCGTTGGGGGCGATCGTTACCGGCGACGGGAGTCAACGCGGCGACTTCATGAGCGATTGCGATATAGACCTGCGCGATTTCCGTTCGTATCGGGCGTGCCTTTTGACCGGCGGCCCGGCTGAGGGCGATCCGTCCACTGACTGCCTCGCGGCCTTTGACTTCGACGGTGACGCCGACATCGACTTAGCCGACGGCCGGCTACTGTTGAACGACTTCACCGGCCTGATCCGCCGGGCTCCGGATACGTTGGTTGAGTGAGTTCAGTAGGTGTTTTCACTGCGCCTCATAGTAGGTCGCTCGGTTTCTTCTTCACGGCCATTTCCCCGGACGACGAATAACCGGTAGACTGGTCACGTCGACGTCCGTCGTCGGGGGGCGAATCGAGCGAAATCGGCGTCATGGTCGTCGCGAACTTCTTCGATGGGGGTGGCATGTACAATACGCCGAGGTTGCGTCCGTGCGGGGGATCAACGACGCCGCAGGCTCGTAGTGCCAGGCGTCCGGGTTCTCTGCGGGTACCCGGTGTGGACATCGGCCGTAGGGGGCCATGGTGGGGCGGTCGATTGGGTACGGGGCTGGCGGTTCTTCTTCTGTTCTTTCCGATGAGCTGCGCGGCGACTCGACCATCGCCGGAACACGTGGCCGGTGATCCGCCTGGCCCCCAAACGCGAAACGCTCAACGCGCGCCGCGTGAGATTCGACGCACAATGCCGAAGCCGGCTGCTCAGGCTGAGACCACCGTTCTGACGGCGCGGGACGAGCCTCATTTCGTGGACATTCCGGTGCGGGAACCGTCAGGAATCGCCTATCATCCCCAACGCAATACGCTGTTGGCTGTGAGTGACCAAGGCAGCCTTGTGGAGATGGACCTTGCGCTTGAAGTTCGTCAACGTATTCGCCTGCGCGGCGACCTGGAGGGCGTGGCGGTTCACCCGACGGGAGAGGCCGTCTACATCGCATCGGAGAGTGCCGGGGCGGTATACGAATATTGCCTGAGCGAGCGACGGGTCTTGCGGACCTTCAAGATCGATTTTGCGTCCCATGCGGATTTCTCAGCCGGGGTAGGACGAAATCGGGGTGTCGAAGGAGTGACCGTCGCCGAGACGGCCGAAGGCGGCTACCGGCTCTATGTGGTGGTCGAATCCCATCCGGCTCGTTTAGTCGTGCTTTCAGCCGATGTATCCCACGGGGCGATTATGCGAGCCAGACGCCGGGTGGTGAATGACCCGATCGCCGAGCCCCCCATGACGACCGTAGAAGTCGCCGCGTCATACGATCTTGGATTGCGGCGGATGTCCGGCGCGACGTTTGATCCAAAATCGCGCATGATTGTGGTCGTCTCCGCCTCTGAGGGGCTGGCCGTGTCGTGCAGTTTGACCGGACTCGTCCACAAGAAACTCAGCATTCCTCCGTGGAAGTCGGAGGGCGTGTGCTTCCTGCCCGGGGGCGGCGCACTGTTGGTTCAGGACACCGGCGGCGGGTGGTTCTGCCCGAATCTTCTGGCGGACTTAACGGGCACAGACCGTTGAACGGCTTCTTGGTTCACGCGGCTCAATGACAGGATCCACGAGCCCGAGAGACCAGCTCACTTGGGTATCCTGTTCCGTGACCGTGGCGATGCCGTCGGAAACGGCCAAATCGAACACATCGGTTGACCGGGGAAGATCCCCCGCGATGTCGGCCCCGCTCGTTCGTCCGTAGCGCTAACTGTTGCAAGAGCTCGGTAGTCCGCCAGGTTATCCGGGTTCGGGGGGCTTACGCGCCAAATGAAATAGGGACCGTCGATTGTGAAGCCGACCAACCGGACATCTTCCAGGTCGGCGGTTCTACCGGGGCGACGACCTTGCACCCCAACGACGAACACGAACCATCGATAGTCGCCGACCTTTGCCAGGCCGGCTAAGACGCCGTTTACGTCTCGCGACGCCCCGGAGCACGGGGAGCCCGGTCCGGGGATCTTCGTCTTCCCGAAGACGACTCGAGCCGGGCGCAGGGCGCGGCGCGACCGGAGGTCCCCCGACTCACGCAGGATGTTCGGGTCACTGTCGCCCTCGTGGACTATGTACGTGGCCAGGCTCTTCTTCCAGGCGTTGATCGGATCCGGCGCCGTGCAGCCTGCGGATCCGGCGATTATTGCAGCGACGCCCCATAGCATCGCCCACCGGGCGGGGTAATTCACGGTTGTTGGCTCGTAGCGTTTCATAGTCGTCATCAGATCCCCCTCAGTGTTGGTTTGACGGCTCGTTTGCGACCGGAATGTCAGCGTCCGTGTGTTCCCCTTGGTTGCCGGGGATGTTTGTGCCCGGCGAGAAACCGGTTCCGGCCGGCTCACGCTTGTGATCCGCGAATCGGGCAAGGATGGCCGTGTGACCGTTGCTGCGCGCCACATCAGGTGCGGTACATCCCAGGGCGTTAGCCAGCGTCGCATCCGCGTTGTGCAGAAGAAGATATGACACAAGATTGTCATATTCGCATCTTGCGGCGCTATGGAGCGGCGTTGTGCCGAAGTTGTCCTGGATGTCGACGTCGGCCCCGGCATCCAGCAACATGGCCGCCAGACGGAGATCACCGCGTTTCGCGACATCGTGGAGCGGGACACAGCCGAACGTATCCCGTCGGTTTACGTCGGCGCCGTGTTCGATTATCGTCTTTGCGGTTTCGCTGCGCAGTTCTCGCACAGCCAGGTGCAGGGGGGTTGTGCCGTACCGCGTTTGGGCATTCGGGTCGGCTCCCTTGCTGAGCAGCAGGTCGGCGATCTCAGTATGTCCCCATCTTGCGGCACAGTGCAGAGGGGTCTCACCGTCGAGGTCCGCCGCATCGACGTGCGCACCCCGGGCGAGCAACCGGCGCAGATGCTCCAGTTCACCACGGGCCGCCGCCCACCACACGGCGTCGCGTCCCAGTCGGTCCGTTTCGTTCAGGTCTTCCCGCGAAACCCCTTCATCCGAGTTGCCGGCCGACGCGGTCGGTGTCGGATTGGAGGTTGCCTCCCTCTCGGCGTCGAAACAACTGTTTGCGATGTTGACCGTTTCGGCGGGTGTGCCGAGGTGTCCGTAATCTTCGCCGAAGTAGGTGTCAAGCTCCTCGGCGATCCGGACGAACTGCTCTCGGGTCCGGCGTTTGCCTTGCTCGTCGTAGTACCACGCGAGCAGATCATCGCACCGCTTGCGCAACTGCTGGCGAACGCAGAACCCGATTCCCGGCCCGTAGGTGCATACGTTCAGGGCTTCGTCCCAATGGTCCGTAACGAAGACCGAAAAGAAGTCCGAGGTGGGGCGTACATGGATGTTGAGCTTCCAGAGAGGGCCGTCCCTTACGAGCATTGGGGGGTGAAGCGTGCCCCGGATAGACACTTCTTCCGTTAGATTCCTGAAGAACTTCAGCCCGGCGTAGTTTGCGGCCAGGTCGGCGTTCGAGCGCACTCCGGTCGTCAGCATTCCGAGCAAGGTGTTCTCTGACAACAGCAGATTACCACCCGTACCCAGGGCGACCGCCCGGCGCGTGGCCTCTTGGTCGCTTAGCTCTTGGCTCTTTGCCCTGCGGTATTCCGCGAAGTAGAGGTAGCCCATGTGGACGAAATGCACGATTTTGTCCGTGCCGAGGTATGTCCCGTCGATCATAATCGTGGACGTTCGCGCCAGCCGGACGGGCTTGGTGAAGTCCAACAATAGCGCCCAATGGTGATAGATCCAGAAGAACGGTTGGTGGGCGACTACGAGCCCCGGATACCGGTTACGCAGCTCGGGAGTCCGCAGTCGAAACTCCAGGGTCTCGACGTAGTTCATAACCGGCGGGCACTCCAGTAGAAGAGCCCAGGCAATTGTGTCGGGCGATTGGAGCTGCGCCGTTGCCTCGGGGCTGTCACCGTGGCGAAGCGAGTGCTCGATCCGGGCGTTGGTCTTCTCCACCGCCGAGACGATCCGGTCGTGAAAGACCTCCGAGAAGTAGAGTCGAAGATCGGCGAACTCTCGACCCAGCGGAACGCTGTACTGGTCAGTCTCGTGGGCCGACGCGGCCGACTCCGCCAGGATTGCGATTACTAGAAACACTCCGAGCTTCGTGTGAACGCACATGGTTCTCAACCCCGTACTGCACGGATGCGATGCAGTCAGTTATAAACGCATTCAAAGACGGCGCAGGCACCTCGCCCAAGGCGTCTTGCGATACCAAAGCAAGAATCGGCTTGGAGCCGGCCCCCTGTCACAACGGGCTCCCCAAGGGGAACCCGATCCTAGCGGCTCAATGCCTCCGTCGGCGCTGGGCTGAGACCGCGAAACGTTGTTGGTCGGTTGTTAACCGCCCGGTCGTCCTATCGGCATCGACCGCACGAGTACTTCATTTGATGTGTCATTATCGATCAGGCACGCGGGGGTGCGTGCTCTGAGTTTATTTTCTTAATCGAGCGGTGAGCCCCGGCGTTTTGCTCGCGTTGGCTCGGCCGGATTGCGGGTTAGCTTACGTTTTGGCTCACGGACCATGCGCGGGGATATCCGAAGCGGTGTGTCGTAGCGGCGGGTGGATCCGCGGATCCGGCTATCGACCTGAACCGGGATTGCGGCTCCTTCTTGAATCGGGCCAATGCGATGGGGTATGCTGAAGCCGAGCGAGCCCATCTGCCCGGGTCCGAGGGACGCAACGGATGGCATTCAAATCAGGAGAGCGACAATGTGGGCACGAATACTCCCCGCCGTGTTGGTCAGTGGACTCTTGCCGATCACCGTCCTGGCCGCCGATCCGATCTGGCATCCCGGTAGCGTTGGCGACCCGATGACGGAGCACGTCCACAATACCGGTGGCGGTCGGAGCATTACGTGGGCGGAGCACGCCGGTTTCGAGATGGCGGTCGACGGTGCGGATGTCTACGACAACTGGACGGGCGTGGATGATGCCCCGAAGGTCCGGATGACGACGGCTGACACTCTGCTCGGTGTTCGGGAGATGAACTTCACGATCACCGCGAAGCTCGAGTTGACCCCGGGTTATGGGTCCAGATTCCACGCCGGGCTGTGTGTGGTGTTCGGCAGTACCGACGTGCTGATCTGGGGGCCGCACGGGGCGACGGATCTTGCTCTGCGCCGACCGGGCAGTAGTAGCACGTGGCAGACCTACGCCCACGAGGTCGTATGGCTCAAGCTCCAACGCGAGGGCAACATCTACTGGGCCTGGTATAGCGCGGACGGCAAGTTCTGGAACCGGGCCGGTTCGATCACGACCCTGGCTACCGACATTCCGTTCTATGTGGGGACAATGCTCAAGACCTGGAGCAGCCCGCACGCCGAAACGGTCAAGTTTCGCCACCTGGAGGTCACTCATGTCGAGAATGACTCGATGATGTACGTCCACAACGTGCCTTATGGGACGATAGACTCAACTGCCCCGAGGTTCGTCTACGGCCTGTCCGGCAACGAGATCCTGTTCAGGCTGTACATCCACGACATCGGGGCGGCGGGAGGGAATCCTTATGACACCAAGCTATATCTGATCCACGGGTCGGGTCGGCACGACACCACCGGCGACGGAGTGGATGACACGTACGATGCCCATCTGACCTTCGACCGCATTACCGGTGACGTGAGCAACCCGGCCAACACCCAGACGTTTACGGACCGCAACGCCGTAATTGTTGCCCCGCGGTTCCTCTGGGGCGAGCATCCCTACCACGATTACGACGATCGTCCGAACTTTGGCTATCAGTTTCTGCGGGGCGAAGAGGATCGGATCCTGATGGACCTGCACGAAGATGTCATCCGTTTCAGATTCCCCGCCGACAGCATGAGCACCGACGACCGTTTCTATACCCTCGGGCACTCCGGAGGCGGGCAGTACGTCTCACGTTTCGTGCTGGCTCATGCTGACAAACTGTACCGCGCGGCGGCTTCGAGCCCGGCAACCTGTGCGTTTCCGACGTATGAGTACGATTGGCCGCGGGGGATCAGCATGCCCCCGGAGTACCTGGACGGCAATCCGGAGCTGGCCATCGACTTGCCGACCGCGTACGCGCTTCCGCTGGCCGTAGTCACCGGGGAGAACGACAATATTGTCGGGCGCGGCGAAGAGGCCGACCACTATGAGGCGTGGGTCCTGGCCTACTCGCGCCACGACGAAGCCCGCAAGTGGGTCAGGCAGATGTATCAGCGCAGTGGGCATACCGCCGACACCAAGCTCTATTTAGTGCCGGAAGGCAGTCACTGGTTTAATGAGGACAAGCGGCTCACGGCCCTGGCGCACCTTTTCGGGAACGCGTCGGAGCGAGATGATATAGCGAAGTTGAGTTATCATTTCACCCCGGACCATCAAGATGGCGAGAACTTCGTCACGGCGGCTGAGGTGCCCGAGGAGTTGCTCTATTACTACAAATTCACGCGCTACGGACGACCGCCGCTCACTTCCACGCATCGGTATGAGTTTCGCCCCGGCTCCATTTGGGCTCTCGGTACCGACGAGGACGGGCAGCCGCAGAACGGGGCCTACTTCTCGCTGACGCACGACGATACGACGCTCAGCGTTTCGTTCGACGGCGAAGTGTATACCTACCCGAGCTTCATCTACGGCCGCCTCCGGCTCTACAGCGAAAGCGGAGACTACATGCTCGAGCAATCGCCGGTGGTTACGCCGTATTTCATAGATGAAGAAGTTGTCGGCCGGACTCTGAACCTGTATGTGTGCGATGGGCGCAACGAGAACGGCCCTACGGCCGGACCGCTGCCCACCGAGTCGATCCGGTTCAACGCTGATGGGACCGTTACCGCTACCGATTTGACGACCGGCCTGCCGGTAGTCATTCCGAACATGGAGCGATGGTACCACGACAACGAGATGCACTTGCTGTATTTTACCAACGCCGGCGGGACCGTTCACCATGACATTCGCATTGGTGAGTGGCGCTGGGGCCGGGATGCTCTGGACCAGCCCTTCCTGGCCGGCTGGCACACGAAGGACGAATCGGGGATCCCGCGCGTCGAGTTTCAGACTAATGAGGTCTACAACCCGCGTTACTTCGAAGAATGGGACGTGGCGAATCTGGACTTTGACGAGGACGGACATACCGACATTCTCGACAACTGCCCGGTCACGCCGAATGCCGGCCAGGCCGACTACGATGCTGACGGTGTCGGCAACGAGTGTGATCCGACCCCGCTCTCGGCCCCGCCGAACGTAGTTGCGGGGGACGGTACGTCCATCGGATCCGTGTTGATTACTTGGGGCGCCGTGGCACATGCTTCACACTATCGGGTGTGGCGCGTTGACCCGGCCAATCCGACGGCTTGGATCGCTGTCAGTAGTTGGCAGACCACGCGCAGCTTCCGCGACTACCCACCGTTGCCGGGGCACACCTACCTGTACACCGTTAGTGCCGCGGTGGACGCTGCCGGAACGTGGGAGGGCCTGCGAAGCCAGAGCGACGAGGGCTGGGCAGCCTTGGCGCGGCCTACGAATGTGGCTGCTAGTGACAACACGATTACCACGCACGTTGCCGTAACTTGGAGCAGCGTCTCCGGGGCAAGCCACTACCGGGTCTATCGCGACAACGCCGGTAACCCGGTCAGCGGGTGGATAACCCAGACGGCTTTCAGCGACACCGGAGCCGAGCCGGGCGTTACGTACGTGTACGGGGTCTCGGCGGCGGTAAGCAGCAGCGGGGCGCGCGAAAGTGTCATCAGTGTGCCGGATAGCGGGATGCGGGCGCTGGACTGCAACGAGAACGGTGTGCCCGATTGGCAGGACGTCGAATCAGGCGGCAGCGCTGACTGCACCGGAAACGGCATTCCGGACGAGTGTGATATCGAGGCCGGAACGAGTGAAGACTGCAATCTCAACGGCGTGCCCGATGAGTGCGACGTTTCCGTACAGGAGGTCGGCTTCGGTCCGTATCGAACGTACGCCGTATCCCAGGGGCCATACAAACTGCGGCTTGCACCGATGGACCGGAGCAAGGGGATCGATCTGGTCGTTGCCAACTACGAATCGAAGGAGCTGTGGGTGATGTTGTCGGGACTCGGCGGATTCATATTGGACGAGGTTTATCCGCTCGGCAACTCGCCGTGCGCGATAGCCTTGGGTGATTTCAATGGCGATCGGGATACCGACGTCGCAGTAGCCACGTGCGAAGATGCCGTTTTGACGATTCTGATCAACGACGGTGACGGAGCCCTGTCAGCAGGACCGAGCTATACCGTGCCGGACGGGCCGCTGGACATGGTCGCGGCCGATATGGACGGCGACCGCGATCTCGACCTGGTGGTGGTGTGCTACCTGGCCGAGCAGTTCCAGATTCTGGAAAACATCGGCTCGCACGCGTTCACCGCCATGCTCACTAAGGGGGTCGGAACCGAGCCGGTGGCCGTGGCCGTGGCGGACTTCAACTCCGACGGAGACAACGACTTCGTTATCGCCAACAACGGCGACGACAATGTGACGATGTGGCACGGAAAGGGGGGTGGCGTCTTCGTCCACGCAGGAGAACTCAGTTCCGGACCCGCGCCGGGGGCATTAGTGCCGGTGGATGTGGACGGCGACCGGGATGTCGACCTGGCCGTGGTCAACGTCGACGACTCTACGGTTACTGTGTTGGAGAACGCGGTCCATTGGGCGACGTTGGGGACGTTCGAGGTCGGCGACTTGCCCTTGGACTTGTTGGCGTGCGATGCCGACGCTGACGGAGATCCGGATTTGGTCTCCGCCGACCGGGACAGCGATACGATTTCGCTCCTGCTCAACAACGGTGACGGCACGTTCGCTGATGCCCTCGGTTTCGCGACGGGTGAGGGGCCTGCCTCGATCGGCACCGCCGAGCTTACGGGCGATACCGTTCCGGAGATCGTGGTCGCCAACATTTACGATGACACCGTTTCGGTTCTGTCGAATACCACGATTCTGCCGTTTAGCGCGGACTGTAATGACAACGATACGCCTGATGAATGCGACATCGCCGATGGAACCGAGCTCGACTGTAACTCGACGGGAGTACCGGATGTTTGTGAGACGATTGCCGACTCCGATTTCGATGCCGACGGCGATGTGGATCTCAGGGACTATGCGGGGTTCCACGCCTGCTTTGCCGGCCCGGATTGTCTGCCCGCCTTGCCGATTGCCGGTTGCACCGAGACCTGCCTGGCCGCGTTCGACGCCGATGCCGATTCGGACGTCGATCTCGCCGACCTGGCGATGTTCAGCCGGCTGTTCGACAAACCATAGAGCAGAAAAGGACCAAGATGATCTTGGGGATGGCCGGAGAACCACCCTGATCCCCTCCCTGGGGCGTCCCCCGTCAATGCGCCGCCAGGCGCTGCCGCAGCCAGTCCACGGTTACACCCTTCTCGGCGAGCAGGTCGGCCACGCGGCCGGTCGGATCGCGCATCAGCCCCAGCAAGAGGTGTTGCGGCTCTATCTCCCCGGCTCCCAGGCGGTTCGCCGAGTCCACGGCCAGTATCAGCGTGTGCCAGAAGGTGGGTGAGCGGAAGGCCTTGGCTAACTCCTGCTGATGGACCCATTCGAAGTCGCCGTGCCGGGAGTGGGCCACATCGTGCGACGGCTCCGTAGCTGAGCGGAGCAAGGCCAGCGTCTTCTCCCGCAGTTGACCGAAATCAACATTCTGGTCGCGCAGTACCTTAGCGGCGATGCTCTCCCCCTGAGCGAGAATGCCGAGGATCAGGTGTTCTGTTCCGACGTAGCGGTGGTTGAACTTGCGGGCCTCTTCGATCGCCAGGCTGATGACCGCCCGAAGTTCCTCGGTGTGGGCGCGGCGCCCCAACACACTTGCGGCTTCGCCTTTCTCCATGCGCTCACAGATCTCCGCCCGGACCTTGTCCAAGTCCACGTCGAGCACCCGGAGGGTCTCGGTGGCCACGCACTCGCCCTCGGCGATGAGCCCCAGCATGAGATGAGCGGGGCTAAGACCGGTGTGGTTCAGCTTACCGGCCTCGAGGTTCGCCAACGCCATCGCGTGTCGAGCCCGATCGGAGAATCTCTCATGCATGACCGTTTGTCTCCAGAGTATTAAGCGTGTATCGGAACGCTGCGCACACCCTACGAGGCCGCCACTTCGGCCGTCCTACGGCGAGCAGGGGCGTCGGATGGAACCCGCCATTGCCGGCGCCATTCTATCGCCCGGTTACGGACAAGGCCATGGGTGAACCACAACCGAACACAAGAGCGGCCCATTCCAGCGTCCTTGAGAGACTCGATGGTAAGCGGGACACGGGGGCCGATACGTCGACCACGTCAGATCCTAACTCGTTTGTTAACAAGGTGTACTGTTGTTTGCGAGTGACCGGTGTTGACGCGCGAGCGCCGGTGTTGTCTTCAGGCTAGGACATGAAATCGGGCAAAGGCAGCGGTATAATGGCGGCTGCGGAGCATGGCTGGTGCACGTAAGAGGCCCTATCTCGCTATCGTTTTCGGTGGCAGCTCGTGGTGGACGGGCTGCTTCTGAAGCGGATGCTCTATGAAGTAATCGCCTTGCGAGGTTTGACATGTGCGCCGGCCCCTGGCTGCGGAGGCGGCGGATGAGGAGAATCGAGAATTCCAGATGGAGGAGATGAGCATGTCACGAGGCATCATCAGTATCACCGTCATGTTGTTCGTCAGCACTGCAGTGCTGAGTGTCGAGACCCGAGCCCGAGTCATTAATGAAGCGGCGACGATCGAGTGCGTGGCGTACGCGGATGGAAACATCCGTGACCGTGATAGCGCGTACGCGTGTCTGCTGAACCGCAAGATCCTCGAGGCCGTATCGGAGGATGGTCACGGCGTATCCGGCGTTGACTGCGGCAGCGCGATTGTCCTGCCACCCGGTGTCTCGGGAGTGGCAGCGGTCAAGGCGATCGCTTCCGGAAGCAGGGACAAATCGGAGAGTTGCGCCGTGATGGCAGGATCTGATGCCGGAGCCGATGTGATTCTCGCTGACCTGCAGAGCGTCGTGCGTTACGGCGACGAAGGGGGTGTCACGGCATTGTCAATCGGCACGACCAACTGCAACGTCGGCACGGAACGAGTTGATTGCCAGTACCGGACGAATAAGCATCCGGTGGAAGGGCTGGGACTTTATCGACTTAACGGCGACCGGTTTGAACAGATTGGAGCCAGTTGGGTCTTCCACTGGTTCTATGCTCTCTCGGAGAGTTTCTGCGGTCCGTGCAATGATGTGACGAACGGGTCTCAACTGGGGGTGGGCTGTTCCGACTCTAACTCCGCTTCCCTTCACGCCTGTCAAACGAATCTGAGCCCCAGGTCCACAATCAACGCCTACACCGGGTATTTCGCCCATCCATGGGAAGGTTGGGATGATCCGCCGCCAACGTCGATTATCGAGCGTCGTCTTCAAGTTCGGACTGACGATCTTGACCCGGTCCGCAACGCAGACGCTCGGTACTTCATCGAGGCTCATCTCATCGGACCGGATGATGCGGCGGCAGGTACGGCCGACAACAACGCATCTTATCGAGAGGTTCTTCTAGTCGAGGAACCTCCGGGAATCTACAACCTCGCGGTCGTCGGAGACTGGCGGACTCAGCGCGAGCAGCCGGCGGTCCGGGCCTGGCAGGATTGCGATTCTTCGGTTGTCGAGACGGATATCCGCGTTCCGGGCGAGGGATTGTTCATTTTGGCGGCCAAGGCCGCTGAGACCCCGACGGGGACCTGGCGTTACGGGTATGCGCTTCAGAACGTCAATTCGGATCGGAGCGGACAGTCGTTCCGTCTGTCTATCCCCCAAGACGGTATCATAACCAACATTGCATTTGCTGATGTCGATTATCACAGCGGCGAGATCTATGACGACGCCGACTGGCTGTATACTATCGAGGATGACGCCCTGACCTGGTCGACAGATACCTTCACCACCAACGAAGACGCAAACGCGTTGCGCTGGGGGACGATGTACACTTTCTCCTTTGAGACCACTTCACCGCCGGTTGCGACGACCGCCACGCTCGGTCTCTTCAAGCCCGGTGTCCCCGACGATGTTCTCGTCGATACCATAGGCCCGACCCTTGCGATGGTCGACTGCAATGGGAATGGCAATGACGATCGGTGTGACGTCGACTGCGGACATCCCGGTTGTGACGAACCCTGCGGCGGTAGCATCGATTGCGATGCCAACGGCGTTCCCGACGAGTGCGAGCAAGACTGCAACGCCAACGGTATAGCCGACCAGTGTGACCTGGACGGCTGTCTGCCCGGTGAGCTCTGGTGTGCCGACTGCAATGGCAACTCGGTGCCGGATGGGTGTGACCCGGATTGCGACGGCGACGGCATTCCGGACGATTGTGACGTCATGGATGACGCGGATGGCGACGGGGTCCCCGACTGCTTCGACCTTTGTTCTTGCACTCCGGGGCTCTGCGTTTGCCCGGAGGTGGATCGGTGCTGCTGGCCGTTCGGCCTGTGCCTCGAGGGCATTTCTCGGGATGTGTGCCTCGAAAGCGCTGGGACCCCGGATTGCGTGGAGTGGCCTTGTGAGGACGGTTGCATCACCGCCGAGTTTGACTGTAATAACAACGGCATTGCGGATATTCGTGACGTCAGGTGCGGTCCGGGCGATGGTTGCGAACCGCCGTGTGGAACCAGTGCGGACTGCAATGACAACGGTATTCCTGACCGTTGCGACCTTGCCGAAGGAACGAGCGAGGACTGTCAGCCGGACGGTGTTCCCGATGAGTGCCAACTAGTCGGCAACGACTGCGATGGCAATGAAGTGCCGGACAGGTGTCAGCCAGATGTCGACCGGGACGGCTATATCGACGCTTGCGACAACTGTCCAAACGACTATAACCCGGTCCAGGCGGATCGGGACGGAAACGGGTTGGGCGATGTTTGCGATGCGCACCTTGACATCCTTCCCGATCAGTGCCCCAATCGGGTCGGGGCGGACAAGGTGCTGCGGGTTGTCGTCGTGGGGGCTTCGGCGTTTCATGTCCGGCAGATCGATGTGGGCTCGATGTTCCTGGCGCGGATGGACGGCGACGGCGGCGTGGTCGCGGCAATGGGGCCGCACGATCTGTACCCCCCGGTAATGCGCGACATTGCGTCGCCAACGCCCGCGTGTGAGTGTTTGCCGGCGGCGGCCGATGGTCAAACGGACCTGGAGCTGTATTTCTACACCCGCGACGTTGTTCGGCTGCTCAAGCTCGGGACCGAATCGGCGGCGTCTGCAGGACCGCTGGTTCTCCGAGGTAGACTTCACGACGGAAGTGAATTCGAGGCCGTCGATTGCCTTTCGTCGGAGCATCCTTCGCCCGGGGCGATTAAGAGACCGAGGGTGGGCCGATAAGAGAATCCACGGTCGCTCGGCGGATATGGCGGGCGGCGAGCAGCGCGCCCTCGTGCGAACCGGTAAGCCGTTGTTGGTTGCCCTTGGCTGGGAACGGGGATGGAATGTGCGGCGGGCACGCATGTGGGATCGCAGAGGCGACAACGGGTTTAGGGGTTACGCGTCAGTGGCGGGTTGGGTATGGATGTTTCCATGCCTGCGACCGGAGGATTCGCCAAGCCGGTCTTCTTATTCAGACTGCCACTTCGATCTTGCCCTTTGCACTTACGGAGCAAAACCCGGGAACCGAACCCGACGCAATGCCAATGGTAAGATCGGCGCGCGCTGCAAAAGCGATGGGAAACACGCCGGGTTGGCTTCTGCCGATGGCGGCATAGAAACGGGAGACTTCCTTCGGCGGCAGCGCGCGCATCCCGGACCAGAACCCGACTACAGTGCCATCAGGCAAGAACATGTGCGGTTGGATAGACGCAAGATCAGGCTTCTCGCCAGACTTGGCGGCAGTCTGGGGCGCGATGAAGCCGAGCATCTCGGTGCCGTCCGCCAGAGTCAGGGGCGCCTGCACAAGGAAGATCGTCTCTGCCGGATCGACGGGGAGGTCCTTGTCCCACGGTCGGAAGGTCTCCTCGTCCGTGTCGTCGTGCCAGGGCTCGTCATAGTCGATGACGTGGCAACTGACCCAGACGGGATAGTTCTGGAAGTCTGAAGCGCGAAGATCGCCGAACTGGCGAAGCAAAGGTATGGAGGAGCCCGTCCCCAAACTGCAACATCCGGATAGTCCGCAACCGCGAACACGGCGGATCAGTATTATGATAGCAACGACGACGCCGGCGGCTATCAGGTACTTCATGTTGCATGTTCCGGAACTCACGGCAGGCCGTGCGAACTCAACGGTCCTGTCACGTCGGCCATCCGGACCTTACCCACGGGACGTCCGGAACGGCGATCAACCGCAATCGCAGAAGAAGCTGCGCGGCGTGATGCTGAATGTGCCGGATGTTGTAAACATGCAGCTCAGCTCGGGAGAAGGGCAGCCAGTCGAATCCGCAGCGGGCGCTAAGCGTATCGGCGGTCTCCGCGGCGATCACTTCCAATGCCTTACCCCGACAGAATGCCATATAGGTGAAGATGGCTTCCTTGTCGTAGAGCAGTTGCGGTTTGCGGTCTTCCATTTCTTCGTAATCGCGGAAGAAGCCGGGATTGTCGCGATGAAAGGCCTGCCGCTTAAGAGACTCGGTGTCTTGCCCGAGATAACAATCTGCGTAGAACAATGCGTGGAACACGGCCTGGCAAAACGCGAGGCTCGCCACCGGTGCGTCCCACGCGGAAGCGGGGCATTGTTCGATGCACTTATTCAACGTGCCAAGCGCCGCCTCGAACTGCCGTGACAGCAACTCCTTCAACGTCTCGACCATTAGCGGGTCTCCTTCAGCCAAAACCTGACGAGCAACTTGCCGGCCCGCAAGGAAACTCCGGCGACAGCGGCTTAACGCAGCCCATAATCACGGAGTTTGCGGTACAAAGTGCGGGCACCGATGCCCAGCGCCTTGGCGGTCTTCTCGCGGTTGCCGCCGAACATACGCAGGGTGTTCATGATGTGCAGCTTCTCCACGTCAGCCATGGACATACCCGCCAGATTCGGCGGGCCCGCGGGGACGATGTCGGTCGAAGCCTGCAGAGAGTCCGGCAGGTCGGCCACCTTCAACTGATCGCCATCACCCTCCAGGCACATGCGCTGCACTACGTTGCGCAGCTCCCGAACGTTGCCCGGCCAGTTATAGTTCACCAGTTTGCGCATCGCGTCGGGGACGATACCGGTAAACGCCGTTTCGTTCTCCCGGTTGGCCTGCTCGATGAAGCGCTGCACGAGCACCGGGATGTCCTCGCGCCGTTCACGTAGCGGCGGCAGGCGAAGCGCGCCCTGGGCGTGCAGGCGATAGAACAGATCGGCGCGGAACGTCCCCTCGCGAACCAGTTCCGACAGGTCCCGGTTGGTCGCGGCCACATAGCGGACGTCGAAGTACAACGTATCGTTCGTACCGACCCGGATGACCTCGCCCGTTTCGAGGGTCCGCAGGAGCTTTGCCTGCATTGCCATAGGCATGTCACCGATCTCGTCAAGGAACAGCGTACCCGCGTCTGCGGCCTGGATCAACCCCTTCCGATCAGTCACCGCCCCGGTGAACGCACCTTTGATGTGTCCGAACAACTCGCTTTCCAGCAGGGTCTCGCTCACGGCGGCGCAGTTCAGCACCTTGAAGGGCTTGCCCGCCCGCGGCGAGTTCTGATGGATGGCCTGGGCGAACAGCTCTTTTCCGGTTCCGGTCTCGCCCACGATAAGAACGGTGCTCTTGCTCCGGGCGATCTTCTTGAGGCGTTTGATTTCGCGGAGAATGGCGTCGGACGAACCGATGATCCCGGAGAACTCAAACGCCTGGTCGACCTGCTTACGCAGCAGGCTGGTTTCGCGCGCGGCGATGGCCTGGCGCGCCGCCCGTTGGACCTTATCGCGCAGAAGGTCGATGTCGATCGGCTTGATGAGGTAGTCGTACGCGCGATACTCGCTGTCCTGGCTCAGGACTTCGCGGGCGAGCTCTTCACTGCCGTAAGCGGTGATCAAAATCACTTCGGTATCGGGGTTCTGCTGCTTGGCTTTGCGCAAAACGTCCATGCCGTTGATGTTGCCGCCGAGCTTGTAGTCGGTGATGACCACGTCCGGGGGGCGGTGTTTGATGCTCTCAATTGCGGCCGCACCACTGGCGACCACATTGCAGGCGTAATGCGAGCGCTGCAGCGCCTCGGCGATCGCCTCCCCGTGGGCGATCTCATCCTCGACAATCAACACAAAGGCCGTATCGCTCATACCGAGAGGTATTGTAGTCAAATCCCGGATGGAATCAGCCCGTCGATTCGTGTGCGACATCGTCGATCGGTTCTAAGGGCAGCCGGATGCGAAATTCCGTGCCCTCGCCGGGTTTGCTATCGAAATCCAGGCTGCCGCCGTGCTCCTCGGCGATCCGCCGGGTAATGGACAGCCCCAGACCGGTACCGGTGGCTTTCGTGGAGAAGAACGGCCGCAGGATCCGCTCGCGATCTTCCTCCGCGATGCCCCCGCCCGTGTCCGACACGCAGATAACGGCGTTGTCCCCGTCACGCCGTACCCTTATCCCCAACGTGCCCCCTTCAGGCATTGCTTCCTGGGCATTAACCACTGCATTTAGGAGCGCCTGGCTCAGGAGTTGTTCATCAACCGGGCATATCAGGGGCTCGGCGGGCCGGCTCACCTGCAGTGTTATGTTATTGCTGCGGGCCAGCGGATCGATAAACTCCACCAGCCGGTCCACGACCGTGTTAAGATCCGTTGCCGACCGTTGGAGCCGGCACGGACCGGTGAGGTTGAGGAACTCATCAAACAAGCTCTGCAGCCGCTCGGCCTGACGCCGAAGCACCTCGACTTTCAACAACCCCCGGCGACGGACATCGTCGGGGTTCGCCTCGTCGTCGCCCAGATCCTCAGCCAGGAGTTTCAGGTTGATCATCATTGTCGAGAGCGGGTTGCGTAGTTCGTGCGCCAACCCCCCGGCCAGCTCCGAGATCTCCACGATTTTGCGCTGGTATCTCTCGGCCGGCGACGAGTCGGTATGATGGTCAGGGGTTTGATCCAAAGCTCTCTTCGGCAGAAGCCGCCTCATCCGGGACGGTGCGCTTCAGGAACGCCGCCCGCTGTTTCAATAACAGAGCCGCGGCAGGGGGCGTGCGCCCGTCACCGAAAAAACCTCACGCCGCCCGCGCTCTTACAGGAGCGGGGCGGCGCGAGTTGTATAGCGTACACATTAATGGAGCGGCGACCGTCAGTCGGTCACTGCTTCCTCTTGCTCTTCCTCCATCATAACAGCTTTGCGGGAGAGCTTGATTCGGCCTTGGTCGTCGATGAGGATGACCTTCACCCTGACGGTATCGCCCACTTTCACGACGTCGGCCGCCGAGCGGACATATTCGGTGTCCAGCTCGCTGATGTGGCACAAACCGTCCTGCCCGGGCACCACTTCGATGAATGCCCCGAAGTCCTTCACGCTGCTAACCCGGCCATTGTAGGTCTTGCCGACTTTGACCTCGGCGGAAACCGCTTCGACCATCTCAAGGGCCCGCTCGGCCCGTTCCATATCGAGGCACGCGATCAGAATGGTACCGTCGTCGTCGATTTCAACCTTGGCCCCGGTTTCGGCCTCGATGGACTTGATGTACTTACCGCCCGGCCCGATTACCTTGCCGATCATCTCCGGATTGATCTGAATCCTGAGGATGCGCGGGGCGTACTTGCTGGTCGTTTTGCGCGGAGCCTTGAGGCATCCGAGCATCTTCTTCAGGATAGTGATCCGAGCCTCCCGGGCGAGCTTGAAGGACTCGACGATAAGCTCCTGGGGCAGGCCGCGGCCCTTAAGATCGACCTGTACGCCGGTAACACCCTTCTGGGTACCGGTCACCTTGAAGTCCATCTCGCCGAAGTGATCCTCTTCGCCGAGAATGTCGACGATCATCTGGTGCTTCTCGCCGCACTTGAACATGCCGATGGAGATACCGGCTACCGGCTGGTTAATGGGCACCCCGGCGTCCATCAACGCCAGACACCCGCCGCAGACGGACGCCATGGAGCTGGATCCGTTCGACTCCATAATCTCCGACACCAGCCGAATGGTATACGGGAACTTCTCCGGACTGGGCAGGACCGCTTGCAGCGCCTTCTCCGCCAGGTTGCCATGCCCGATCTCCCGACGGCTGGTGAAGCCGACCCGCCGCACCTCCCCGGTGCACAGCGGCGGGAAGTTGTAGTGAAGCATGAACTTCTTGCTATATTCCTCGGTGAGCCCGTCGACGATCTGCTCATCGCGCCCGGTGCCCAGCGTAATAACGCAGAGCGATTGGGTCTCCCCGCGCTGAAATAGCGCCGAACCGTGCACCCGCGGAAGCAGGTCAACTTCGCACTCGATTGGGCGAATCTCATGCATATCGCGCCCGTCAGATCTCTTGCCCTCGTTCACGGCTAAGTCGGCTACAATCTCGCCTTCAATCTCGTCGATGAGATCTCGTACGGTGTTCCAGGTGAAGGTTGGACGTTCGTCGCTATCGGCTGGGAAATACTCTTCTTTGGCGGAGTCGTAGATCTCGCCGACGGCGGCCTTGCGATCGAGCTTACCGGGGATCAAGCGTGCAGTACGGAGCCGATCGGTGTACTTCTCGCGGAGCTCGGCCAGCAGATCGTCGGTTGCCGGGGGAGCGTTCCATTCCTTGGGAACCCCCGCCTTGTCCTGCAACTCCTGGATCATCTCGCAAATGGTCCGGATCGTCTCGTGCGCCACCCGGATACCCTCGGCCACGACGTCATCCGGAACCTGCATTGCCCCCACTTCGACCATATTGACCGCGTCTTTGTGCCCGGCGACGACCATCTCCATCGTCGAGTATTCCAACTGGGAGAGGGTCGGGTTCAGGATGTACTCGCCGTCAACGTAGCCTATCCGGCAAGAGGCGCTGGGCCCCTCAAACGGGATGAACGAAACGGACAGAGCGGCCGACGCTCCGATCATTGCCAACAGGTCCGGGTCGTTCTCCTGATCCGTCGACAAAGCCATGGCCTGAATAAGCACCTCGTCGCGGTAGCCTTTGGGGAACATGGGACGCAGCGGACGGTCGATCATCCGCATGGTCAGGATCTCTTTCTGGGTCGGTCGGGCTTCCCGTTTGAAGAAGCCGCCCGGGAACTTCCCGGCCGCGTAAGTCTTCTCGCGATAATCCACCGTAAGGGGGAAGAAGTCGATTCCCTCGCGCGGCGGACCGCCCACGGCGGCCGTAAAGACAACGGTTTCGCCATACGTCACAAGCACGGCACCCGCTGCTTGCTTCGCGAGCTTCCCCGTTTCTATCCGGAGGGTCCTTCCACCGATTTCTCGTTCTACAAAATGAAAAGCCATCTTATTGTCACTACCTTTCCGACACGCCGACATAACGCTGAGAACAGTATCCGCCCGGATACTGAAGGTCCAGCACCTCATAATTGACTGGGGGTTTCGGGATCAGCGCACGACCAACCGCCGCGGGAATCGCCGATCACACCACATCTCGTCCGTTGAATGTTTGCGCAGGGGAGCCATCGCGCGGAAGACGCTGGGCTACTTCCGCAGACCCAGAGTCGAGATCAGATTCTTGTAGCGATCCCGATCGGTTCGCGTCAGGTATCTGAGCAGACTCGTGCGACGGCCGACCATCTTCAGCAGCCCGCGCCGGGCAGCATGGTCTTTCTTGTTGGCCTTCAGGTGCTCGGTGAGTTCCAAGATTCGAGTGGTAAGCAACGCGACTTGAACCTCGGGCGACCCCGTATCCTGCTCATGGGTCCGGTGGGTTCGAACAATCTCTGCCTTCGCCTCTACTGTCAGGGCCATCTTCTAAGACCAATCCTTCTTGCCCGCGTCTACCTCAGCGGACGATAACATCCTGTTGTAGCAAGAGTTATAACTACTGCCGCTTCCTATTCACATTTCGAGCTTCGCAATCTACCCGCTTAGCTCGCCGGATGCAAGGGTCGAGGACCATCAATTCCGATCGACCCCGCCTGGGCCGTCTCGAACACAGGGCGGCTTACTTCCCAGGCTTCTCCACACGTCCCCGACTAGTTATCGCTCCTAACCGCCGCCGAGCTGTCGGCACGCGGCTCGTTGAACATGCGACCGGCCGCCTAGCCGAAGGCGTCCGTTTATACCGTCAGCGGGAGCCGGCACCAAACCGCTCCCTTTTTAAAGACCGTTCTAGCGGATGGCTCTTTCGGAGAGGCCCCGCACGAATCCGGCGTTGTCCGGGAATCTCCCCATGACCTCGAGGAGTTGCTCCATCGAACGTTCTGCACCCCGCCCCCCCAGAGACCGCCGTATGTGGTACGAAGCCGCGAGAGCCTCGGGCGTGAGCAGCCGCTCTTCTTTCCGCGTACCGGATTGCTCCAGATCGATTGCGGGCCAGATCCGCCGATTGGCGAGTTGGCGAGACAGCATGATCTCCATGTTGCCGGTGCCTTTGAACTCGTTGAAGATGACGTCATCCATGCGACTGCCGGTTTCGATCAGCGACGACGCGATAATGGTCAGAGATCCGCCGTTCTCGACGTTGCGCGCTGCCCCGAAGATCGCCTTCGGTTCCGTCAACGCCCGGATGTCGAGCCCGCCGGACATGATTCGCCCGCCGCCGCGGATGCCGACGTTGAACGCCCGCCCTAGGCGCGTCAGTGAATCCAGCAGAATCAGCACATCATCGCCGCATTCGACCATCCGTTTAGCCTTCTCGATCACCAGGCGGGAAATCCGAATGTGATTGGATGCGTTCTGATCGTTGCAACTGGCAATCACCTCGCCCTGCACATTACGCCGCATATCGGTGACTTCCTCGGGCCTCTCATCGACGAGCAGGATCATCACGTGGACATTCGGGTGGTTTGCGGCTATCCCGTTGGCCATCTGCTGCAAGAGGATTGTCTTACCCGTTCGCGGAGCGGCGACGATCAGACCGCGCTGGCCTAATCCTATAGGGGTAAGGAGGTCGACTACGCGCATGGACATCGGCCCGCCGGCGGTCTCGAAACGAACGGCTTGATCAGGATCTATTGCCGTCAGTTCCTCAAACGGCTTCATCTCGAGTCGCTCTTCGACGGGACGGTTATTGACGAGATGGATCTCAGCAACTTCCGGCGCGCTGGAGCGTCCGTTTCGACCACCTTCCCTCACGGTCCCGGCGATGGTCTCGCCGCCGCGCAAGCCGGTCTTCTGGCACAGCCCGCGCGGCACTATCGGGTCGCTGGGCTTGATCCTGTAGTTTGTTTTGGGGTCTCGAATGAACCCCCGTGCTTCCCCGGCAAGTTCGAGTATTCCCGTGATCTCTCGGGACATGGAATCTACCCCATCGTAGCGTGAATCATGAGTATGAACCGGTTTGAGAGGCTGTTCGGCCAAGCCGACTATCGCCCGGTCCGCACCTGCCGCCGAGGCGGCTACATACATAACCTTTTCTTTTTCAGTACTTTACGAATGCCGACCTTCGGCGTGCCTGCCGGTATTCGTGCCCCATCAGCCACTCGCTGGATAGGAGTAAGGCGAGCTTTCCAGCCCATGATAACGCACTTCGAGCGTCAGGCAAGTGACAGAGTGTTATGTTTCTGCAAAAAGTCTCGTGTTGGCAAGACCCAAGAACGGGTAAGATCTGGCCGCGCGCCGAGGACGTCCCCCTGTTGGCTGCCCGGCAAAATGTTAACGATGGTCGCTAGGGCTGTCCGATAAAGGGCTGACGCTCCGTCTCGATGGCGCCGAGCGGAGCCGGCTAAGCAATCTTGTGTTTCCCCTGCGCAGCACGCGCCGGGAGCATCTAATAGAGTTCTCCACGGTAAGCCTGAGGAACGGACAGCCGGAGCAGGAGGCGCCGGCGCTTGAAGGAGATTCGAGAATGAAGAGTACGAGAGTCAAGTTTGGGGCGGTTGCGGCCCTGACCGGAGTGTTGTGCGGATTCGGCGGTTGCCTAAGCTGGGATACGCTTTGGGGCAAGGCCTTCTGGGGCACCGCGATTTACACCGGGGCGGAGTACCTGCTCGATAATGATGCGGTCATCGATCTGTTCGAGGATGGCGCTATCGACGCCGCCAACTAGCAACGACAGTATCGGAGCGGTTCTCATACCGCCGGTCGAACGACCAGGCCGGATGAGGCGCGGGCTTCTTCGGATTCAGCGGGATCGGTGTTCGCACCGGTCCCGCGTTTTCGTTTAGAGTCTCTTCGTATCCTGAGCGAGAATCCCGTCGAAGCCGATCTCCAACCTCGACGGATTCCTACAGCGGCAAAGCGCGGACAACGGTCGGTCTATGAATCGGTCCCTCGATGGCTACGCCCGGCGTCGAAACATCGTGCGGGAAAGCCAACATCAGTCCCTCGTTCAGGCAGCGGTGGTAGACCTCCTCGCGCTCACGAACACTCACGATAGGTTTCTGATCATACGCCATTACCCAAGGCAGACGTAGGTGCGCCGCGGTCGGGACCAGATCGCCGACAAACAGAACGCGCTCTTTGCCGGTCCCGAGGACGGGGAGGAGCTGTCCGGGCGTGTGCCCGTCGGAAACAAACCACTCCACTCCCTCGCAAGGAGGGGCCGGTCGGTCGCCCTCAACCAGTTTCAGTTGCTCCCCGGCATCCTCCAGCGCCGAGAAATCCGCCGCCACATACGAGGCCCGATCTCTGACGTGCGGGTGATGGGCGTGCTGCCACTGTTGTTGATGGATCCAATGTCTGGCGTTCGGATAGCACAGGGCTGCCGGACCGCCCGGATCTTCGAGCCACTTCGTCAACCCGCCGTTATGGTCGAAGTGCAGGTGCGTCACGACAATGTCAGTAACGTCGTCGTGCCGCAGCCCGATCGCAGCCAGTGCTCGGGGAATCGCTTCGCTATCGGCTTGCAGAACGAATCGCGCGGCTTTCTCCGGCGCCCACTTCGTGCCGAAGCCGGTGTCTACGAGAAAGACCCGCCGGGCGGAACGGTTCACGGCCAGCAGGGTTCGCGTTGCCAAGAGGATGCGGTTGGATTCATCGACGTCGACAAGGTCCTGCCAGAGCACTTTGGGCACGACGCCGAACATCGCTCCGCCGTCCAGGCGGTTGGTGCCGGTCACAACCGAGTAGAGTTCGAACGGTCCTACTTTTAACATAATGACTACGATACCGAGTATTGCCCCGGACTGCACGTGCTCCGCTGTTCTTCCGCCCCGATGCACGTGAATGCGAACTCGGTGGCGCTTCCGCTCCGGGAGGCCGGCGGGCACATGCCCACGGGTGACGTAACGCAACTTGTGGACAGCCAACTGCCGGATCACGGTTGATGGAGCACGGCTGCAACGCTACAGTCGCCGGCAGTACGCCCGGCCTGTCCGGCGCGGAGCCGGGTCCCATGCGGCTGACGAGTTGAACAGTGACCTCGACGATCTTAGAAACAGACCGATCTGATACGACCAACGTTGTGAGTCCTTGGGAGAGCGTTTCGTTCAGGGCGGCTCACATGTCGGTGGCCGTCCTGTTGCGGATTCTGGGCCTTGCGGGCTTGTATCGCTTCGGTCGCTTGTTCGGCACCGTGGAGTGGCTGATCAACTACAAGCGGCGGCGACGGTTTGCCCGGGCGTGGCAACATGTGTTGGATCACGAACCTACTGCGGCCCAGCGCCGACGCGCGACCTGCGAGTTCTTCAAACGCAACCGTTGTGACCGGATGTTCTATCTTGTTCTCGACTGCATTACGCGCGAACAAGCCGAGCAGTTATTCACCATTGGTAACCACAAACTGCTTGATGATGCTCTCGGGCGTGGTCACGGGGTTTATGTCGCCCTGTCCCACCACGGGGCTCATCACATTGCCGGAATGCTCCTGGCCTTGCGGGGCTACAAGGTCGCGGGCGTGCGCGATCGCCACGAGGGAGGGCTGCGCCGGTACGTCCAGGACAGGCTCGACCGGCTTTACCCCGAGTTTCAGCGGATGCGCGTGCTGTTCTCCGACAGCTACCCGCGCGACATCTTCCGCTGCTATAAGGACGGCTACGCCGTGGGAAGCGCGATGGACGTCAATCGGGCGCGCAGCGCGGGGCAGAAGACCGAGACCGTGACCGTCTTTGGCGAGGAGCGCGCCTACCTGACGGGGCCGTTGCAGATGGCCTTACGGTGCAAAGCCCCCGCGTTGCAGGCCTTCATCGTGGCCAAGTCCCGGTTTCGCTATCATCTGGACATCGTAGCTACGCTGATTGATCCGGAGACCGTCACCGACGAGGACGCTGCCGTATCCGAAGCAATGCGCGCGTACGCCGCGAACATCGAAACCCACCTGCGAGCCACGCCGACCCTGATTACCAAGATATAGGACGGTGAGACCTGGGGAGCGTTTCGCGCGGTGTAGCGAGAGAGCGCGGTTGGAGTTCCCGCACTCCGTTTCGGCGGCCGGGGCGATCTTGACGATCCTGCCGGACGTGGTACGGTAGGGGGCTGACCGGGGACGTAGCTCAGTTGGGAGAGCGTCGCGTTCGCAATGCGAAGGTCGAGGGTTCGAGTCCCTTCGTCTCCAGTTTGCCTGCTCGCCGGGCGGTTACCCCGGCGTCGTTCCCCGTTCTCTGGCAGCCCCCGAGGTCATTTACGGCTGTGCTTGATTATGCCCCAGTGACCTTGTCGGAATGACCCTGGATTGTGTACTCGGTGATCGCCGAAGGTGGATCGATATGCATCCGGATCTCACCCCGGAGAACCTGCTGGCCGCCTACATGAGCGGGATCTTCCCGATGGCAGACAAGAGCGGGGGACTTTTCTGGCTAGCGCCGGATCCGCGGGCGATCATTGAGTTGGACGCCTTCAAGGTCTCCCGCTCGCTTCGGACGGTGTATCGGCGCGGGGTATTCGAGCTGACGGTCGACCGGGCGTTTCCCGAGGTGATTGCCGCCTGCGCCGACCGCAGAGAAGGCACCTGGATTTCCGACGAAATCCGCTCGGCCTACACCGTGTTGCACCGCTTGGAGTTCGCCCATAGCGTAGAGGCTTGGCAGGACGGGCGGCTGGCCGGTGGCTTATACGGTGTGGCCGTCGGCGGGGCTTTCTTCGGAGAGTCGATGTTCTACCGGGTGAGTGAGGCTTCCAAGGTTGCTACGGTGTTTCTGGTCGAACGGATGGTCGCGCGAGGATTCACCCTGTTGGATGTGCAGTTTGTGACCAACCACCTTCGTAGGTTCGGGGCCGTCGAGATACCTCGGGACGAGTACGAACGGCGGCTGGACGCGGCCATCCGATTGAATTGTCTTTTCGGAGAGAGTTCTTCCTCGGCCCCCGGGTTCGGCACGTGACCGGTGAATCGGATCCATCATGACCAACCAATCTCCTCCGGCCGTCGGGAATGAGTTGTTCCTCCACAACATGCGGGCGCTTTGGCGTGAGGATCCGGCGCTGGCGCTGGCGGTGGACGCGGTTGCGGATGACGAACGGGTCGCATTGGAGCCGACCCGATCGGGAGCGTGGACGGCGAAGATGATCACGCCGAGCGGATCTGCGGCCCACCTGCACAGTCGCTATGACCCGTGGGAAGAGGCTCGGCGCCTGATAGCCTCGGTTCCCACGGAGGACAAGTTCTGTTTCGTCGTTTCGGGTATGGGGCTGGGTTACCATGTTCGGCAGCTTTACGACAGTCTCCGCGGCGATGCGATCATTGTCTGCTTCGAGCCGTCGATTCCGCTGATTGCCTCTGCACTTACTTGCGTGGATCTATCGGAGGCAATTTCCGCCAAGCGACTGATCGTTCTGACCAGCGACGACAAGACCAGGCTGCACGAACGGCTCAAGCCCTACAATACACTGATCATGCTCGGTACACAGTTCGTGCAGCATCCGACGTCGCAGCGCGTGGCTGAAGGAGCCCACGCGGCCATGACCGCGGCGATGGCCGAGTTCGTTACTTTCACCCGGATGACCCTTGTGACAATGGTGGCGAATTCGAAGATCACGTGCAAGAACATCGCCATGAACCTGGTCAACTACGTGACCACGCCCCCGATCGATCTGTTGCGCGGGCGGTTTGCGGGCGACCCGGCGGTGATTGTCTCGGCCGGCCCGTCATTGTCGCGCAATATCGACCAGCTTGCGGATCTCAAAGGGCGGGCGGTTCTCTGCGCGGTTCAGACCGCGGTGCAGCCGCTGATGCGGCGGGGGATTGTCCCGGACTTCGTGACGAGTCTCGATTTTCACGAGATGTCGCAGAAGTTCTTCGAGGGCGTTGACAGTCTGGCCGACACGCACCTGGTGGCCGAGCCGAAGGCGACGTGGGGGGTGGTGGACAAGTATCCGGGGCCGGTCTCGCTTCTGGCGAACGATTGGGCCGGTTTGGTGATTGGTAACGAGTTGGCCAGGCGCGACGGGCTTCCGCCGGGCGCTACTGTCGCCCACTTGGCATTCTACTTGGCGGTGTATATGGGGTGCGATCCCGTTGTCTTCGTCGGGCAGGATCTGGCTTTCACCGGGCATGCGTTTTACGTGCCCGGAGTCGAGATCCATCAGACCTGGCGGAGCGAGTTGAACCGGTTCGTTTCGATGGAACAGAAGGAATGGGACCGGATCGTGCGCAACCGGCCGATTCTGCGCAAGGTGCAGGGTATCGACGGAGGCGAGCTGTTCACGGATGAGCTGCTGTTCACTTACCTGGAACAGTTTGAGAAGGACATTGCGGATGTGCCGTGCCGCGTGATTGACGCTACGGAGGGCGGAGCCCGTATTCGGGGCACTCAGCCGATGCCGTTGCGCGAGGTAGCCGCCCGGTTCTGCAGGGAGCAAATCGACCCCGCTCGCCTGGCGTATCGGCAAACGACGAAATGGCGTGACTCGGCGCGGTTGGCTGCCACCCGCGCCCAACTGGAACGGCGAATAGCCGAGTTGGACGATGTTATCGCGCTGTGCAACGAGTTGCTCGAGCTGTTCAAGGAACTCTCGAAACTCACCGACGACCCGCCGCGCTTCAATCAACGTTTGGTACGGGTAGATGAGCTTCGAACCAAGGTCCAACAGGAATCTCGGGCGTATCGGATAGTCGCCTCGGCAACCCAGCTCGCGGAGCTGCGACGCTACTCGGCCGATCGGCGCATCGAGGCGGCGGACAAGGCGGATGATGCAAAGCGCGCCCAACGTCAGATTGAACGCGATACCGAGTTCATCACCGGCGTACGAGACGGAGCGGTCGACACCAAACCGGTGCTGACCGCGGCGCTGCAGAGGGTTGTCACGGCGGAGGAGGCGGAATGAGCATCATTGCCGTAATCCAGGCCGATCTCGAAACAACCCCCATCGGCACCCGCAGCCGACTGGCCGAGGAGGTGGGGGGAGTACCCATCCTACGCCGAACCGTTGAGCGTGCCGCGGCCGTCAGCCACCTCGACGATGTGTGCGTGCTCTGCCCGACAGACCAAGCCGACCGCTGCGCGGCGTTGATTGCCGGGACCGGGGCAAGTGTGCGGACGCACTCGGCGCCGCCGGCCCCGTGGGCCGCACTCGTGCAGACCGCGCGGAAGTGGTCGCTCGATGGCTGGCGCGGCGGGATAGGGGGCACGACCAGCTTCGACGAATTCACCGACTCCCGCCTGATCGCAGGGGTGTTCCGGGAGTGTGCGGCAGACGAAGTCCTGAGCGTACCACCGGCCGCCCCGCTCTTCGATCCCGAACTCGCCGCGCGGATGATTGAGCACAAACACACGACGGACGAAGAAGTCCGGATGGTGTTCTCTCAGGCTCCGCCCGGGCTGGCCGGGGTCGTGCTCGACGCCGCACTGGTGCATGAGCTGGCCGGAAAGAACAGCCCGATCGGCTGGACCTTCAGCTACCAGCCGGACGACGCCCGCAAGGACCTGATCTTCCAGCCTTGTTGCTACGAGGTCCCGCGAGAGCTTAGGCATGCCACTGGCCGATTAATTGCCGACACCGACCGCTCCGTCGAGACGATCGCGGCTCTGCTGAGGGATAAGGAGTCGCCCGACTCCGCGGCGATCGGCAAGTGGCTTATGCGGCGCATGGGTACCCATGTCGAAACCCATCCGCGCGAGGTCGAGATCGAGTTGACTACGGAGGATCCCTTCCCCGACGCTTTGCTTCGCCCGCGCGGCCAGCGGGTGGGGCAGCGCGGTCCGATCGATCCGGCGCTGGTCACCAAAGTCGTGGCCGAGGTCAGCGCTTTCGACGACGCACTTGTCGTGCTGGCCGGTTTCGGCGACCCGTTCCGGCATCCGGAGTTCCGCCCCATTCTGCAGGCTCTCGCCGCGAGCCGCGCTGCCGGGCGAGGACCGTACGGCTTAGCCGTGCGCACGGCCGGCGTCGACCTTGACGAGAGTATGAGCCGTACACTTGTCGAATGCGGAGTGGATGTACTGCAGGTTCCTATGGACGCCTGGACGGCGGAGTTATACGGCCGCTTGCAGTCACCGCACAATCCGGCCGTGGCAAGTTTGGAGCTGGTGCGGTCTAATCTCGATGCGCTTGGCCGAGTCCGCCAAGAGCGCGGCAGCGTTCGGCCGATCGTCTTGCCGGAGTTTACCAAAGCTCGCGAGAACGTTCATGAGATGGACAGCTTCTACGACGGTTGGATCCGGCAGCACGGGGCCGCGGTGATAAGCGGCAGTTGCCACTTCGCCGGGCAGGTGGAGGACCACAGCGTCATTACGATGACGCCCCCGACGCGCGGGGCGTGTGGGCGCCTCGGTGCTCGTTGTCTGATCCTGGCAGACGGAAACGTAGCCATGTGCGATCAAGACCTTCGCGGTCAGCATACCGTGGGGGACTTGACCGAGCGGGACTTGGCTGCGATCTGGCACGGCGCGGAACTTGGCCGAATCCGGCAAGCTCACTGTTCGGGCCGTTTTGCCCCTACGCCACTATGCCCGGCTTGCGCGGAATGGCATCGCCCGTAGGGTCCCCCCGCGTGAAAAGTGCTAAGGTCCCCGATGGTTGGCATCGAACTTGCTCGCCGTACCGGCAGGCTTGCTTGGCGCCCGCCCAGCCCCTACCTTACGTGTTTTAGTGGGGAGACCACGATGGCTCACCGGTTCATTAACGAACTTCAAGCCGGACAGATGCTCGAGGACGAGGTGTTTCTGATCCGATCAAAGGATCTCCGCACCACGACTCAGGGTAAGCTGTACATCCACGCCATTCTGGTCGACCGCACAGGGGAGCTGGTCACGCGGATGTGGCAGGCGACGGAGGCCGGGTTTCAGTCGATGCCTGAAGGCGGTTTCCTGCGGTTCAAGGGCCGGGTCGAGAACTACAAAGGCAACCTGCAGTTTGTTATCGACGCGATGCGTCCGGCGGAGGAGGGCTCGTACGAGCTTGGGGACTTCGTGTCGGTCAGCAGTCGCGACCTGGGCGAGATGTGGACCCGGACCGTGGAGATCATGCGCGGTGTGAAGAACCCCGATCTGGCCGCCTTGATTGAGGAGTTCCTTGCCGATCAGGGCCTTATGGACCGGTTCCGCAAGGCTCCGGCGGCGGCGGTAATGCATCATGCGTTCATCGGGGGTTTGATGGAGCACACGCTGAACATCTTGGAGATGGCCCTCCGGGTGATTCCGCTTTATCCCCAAATCAGTCTCGATCTTGTTCTGACGGCCATCTTCCTTCACGACCTGGGCAAGTCGGCGGAGCTGGCTTGCGATACGACCATAACCTACACCGACAACGGGCAACTGATCGGCCACCTCGTGTTGGCAACGATGTGGATAGAAAAGAAGGCCGATGCCGTAGGCGCAAAGACCGGGCGGCCTTTCCCCGAACAGCTTCGCTGGGTGTTGCAGCACATCGTGCTCAGCCACCACGGACAGTACGAATTCGGCAGCCCGAAGCTCCCGGCCGTGCCCGAGGCGGTCGCGGTACACTATCTCGATAACATCGACGCCAAGTTGAACATGTTCCTTGGTGAGATCGACAAGGACCGCGATCCGGCGAGCCGTTGGACCAACTACCATCGTGCTTTGGAAACGAAGATATACAAACCTGACGTAATGGGAACTCGCGGCGGCTGCTCGTAAGGTAGACGCCCCATTGGATAATCGACGGACAACATGAGATACACGCAATTCACGCAAGAGCAGGTCAAGCGGATGCTGACCACTATCGGAGTCGACTCGATCGATGCGCTTTTCGAGACGATCCCCCAGCCGTTGCGGCTGGGGCGGCCGTTAGACCTTCCGCCCGGTATCGGGGAGTTGGAGCTGCTTCGCGAGGTTGACACGCTTGCCGCCGGTAACCGCACCTGCGCTGAACAGGTCTGTTTTCTGGGCGCCGGGGCGTACGACCACTTCATCCCCACGGTGGTCGATGCGATGGCCGGGCAGAGCGAATTTGTAACGGCCTACACGCCCTATCAGGCGGAGGCGTCGCAAGGGGTTCTACAGCTCTTCTACGAGTTTCAGACGATGGTCTGTATGCTGACCGGGATGGACGTGGCCAACGCCTCGCTTTACGAAGGGGCGACCGCCGCGGCCGAAGCGGTGATGATGGCTACGGCGATTACTCGCCGGGACAAGGCGGTCGTGGCGGACTCGATTCACCCGGATACTCTGCAGGTTCTCAAGACCTACGGGCAACAGCGCGGGTTCGAGGTCGTCACGGTTCCCAGCCCCGAAGGCGTGGTGGACGAAGACGCCCTGGCGAAGGCCGTGGATGACAACACTGCGGCAGTGCTGGTTCAGTCTCCGAACTTCTTCGGGTGCCTGGAGCGCATCGACCGGGTTATCGACAAGGCCCACGCCGGCAAGGCGTTGGCCGTAGTCTCGACCGATCCGCTGACCGGTGGAATGTTCAAACCGCCGGGGCACTTCGGGGCGGACATCGTGGTAGGTGAGGGTCAGCCGCTTGGCATCCCGCTGCAGTATGGCGGGCCCTATCTGGGTTTGATGGCGACGCGCGAAAAGTACTTGCGCAAGATGCCCGGTCGCGTTGTGGGCCAGACCCGTGACACTAACGGTAAACGCGGCTATTGCCTGTCACTGCAGGTGCGGGAACAGCACATCAAACGCGAGCGGGCTACCAGTAATATCTGTACAAACCAAGGGCTGCTCGCGATCCGGGCTTCCATCTACTTAGCTGCGATGGGGCGCAGCGGGGTGGCCCGGGTCGCCGCCCAGTGTTTCGACAACTCGCACTATACGGCCAAGGAAATCGCCGGGCTGGACGGATACGAGCTGCAGTTCGACGCTCCGTTCTTCAAGGAGTTTACGGTCCGCACAAAGCGCAACGTAAAGGACGTGCTAGCGTCCTGTCATGATAATGGCATCCTGGCCGGCGTGCCGCTGGTGCGGTTCGACGATCGATATAGTGACTGTTTCCTCGTAGCAACGACCGAGAAGCGAACCAAGGCGGAAATCGACAGCCTGGTGGCCGCATTGAAATCAGCTTAATCCAGATCCCGCCGGTTTGCGGCCGGGAAAACGCAAGGACCACAACTTGATGAACGCAGAACCTAAGACACGACAAGCCGACCACCCGCTGCTGTTCGAGCTCGGATCCGAAGGGCTGGATACGGCGTTTACTATCGCTACCGACGTGCCCGCGGCCAAGCCGGCGGATACGATCCCTGCGGAACTGCTGGCCGAGGAACTTCCGGGTCTTCCTCAGGTTGGTGAGGCGGACGTTGTACGCCATTACAAGCGTCTCGCCCATCGCTGCTTCAGCGTCGACGAGAACTTCTATCCGCTGGGCAGTTGCACGATGAAGTACAACCCGCGGATCAACGAGCGCGTCTCCGCCATGCCGGCCTTCGCCAACCTGCATCCCTACCAGAATGATGCGGATGTGCAGGGGATGCTTGAGCTGTTGTACCGCCTGCGATGCGACTTGGCGGAGATCTCGGGTCTGGCCGAGGTCACCTTGCAGCCGGCGGCCGGCGCTCACGGCGAGATGACCGCGCTGATGGTGGTTGAGGCCTATCATCGCAGCCGCGGAGAACGGCGCATGAAGGTCCTCGCCCCCGACAGCGCTCACGGCACGAACCCGGCGAGTTGCTCAACCTGCGGAGGGGAGTTCGTAACCGTCCGCTCCCGCGAGGACGGCCGGGTGGATCTGGCCGATCTGACCGCCAAGGTAGACGAAAACACCTCGGCTTTCATGATTACCAACCCGAATACTGTCGGAGTGTTTGAGACCCAGATTGCGGAAATCGCCGAAGTGGTCCATGCCAAGGGGGCTCAGCTATACATCGATGGGGCGAACCTGAACGCCATCCTCGGCGTTACCCGCCCGGGTGATTTCGGCGCCGACTGCATGCACTACAACACGCACAAGACGCTCAGTACTCCCCACGGCTGCGGCGGACCAGGAGCGGGGCCGGTCGGGGTCGCGGAACACCTTAGGGAGTTTCTGCCCGTGCCGCAGGTCGTCAAGCGCGACGACGGCTCGTATGCCTGGGTGGATAATCGGCCCAAGAGCATCGGCAAGGTTCGCTCGTTCTACGGGCAGATCAACGTGCTCGTGCGGGCGTATGCCTATATTCGCAGCCTTGGGCACGACGGCTTGCGCGACGTTGCGGAGAAAGCGGTGCTGTCGGCGAACTACCTGGCCGCCCGGCTCAAGAACCGGTATACGATGCCCTTCCCACCGCCGTATGCCCACGAGTTCATTATGGTGCCCGAGTTCCCCGACAGCGGCGTGGACGAGATTCAGATTGCCAAGAGGCTGATCGACCACGGGATCCATCCGCCGACGATGAGCTGGCCCATCCACCATTGCCTGATGATCGAGCCGACGGAGACGGAGTCGCCGCAAACGCTGGATCAGTTCGCCGAGGCCATGTTGGAAATTGCCGACGAGATCGAAAACGACCCGGAGACCGTCAAGACTGCTCCGCACACTACGTGCGTTCGGCGTTTGGATGAGGTGGCCGCGAGTCGCAAGCCGAACGTCCGCTGGCGTCCGGAGTAGGCGAGGCGCCGCCGTTTTCCATCCGCCGCCGCGGGTGGCAAAGGGCGACTCGAGAACACCGTGGCTGATTCAGCGCTAATCCGCGTTCTGCAAGACCCGCCGCTTGACGGTCCGACGAACATGGCCCGGGACGAGGCGTTGCTGCTGCGGGTCGAGGTGGGGGAGTCGAGCCCGACCCTTCGGCTGTACCAATGGGAACCGCCGACGATTTCGCTGGGGTACTTTCAGCGGTATGCCGACTATGAGGCCTTGCCCGCGCCGGCCGGGGAGTTGGCCGTAGTGCGGCGGCTGACCGGTGGGGGGGCGATCCTCCACGATCTTGAACTTACGTACTCGCTTGTGCTGCCGATTGGGCATTCCCTTCTGGCGGACCACCCCAATCGCCTATACGAGATTGCCCACGACGCGGTCATCGCCGCGTTGGCGGGGCTCGATGTGAGTGTCGCCCGGTGCGGTGTGACCGATGATTCGGGCCCGACCCGTGGTCCGTTCTTCTGTTTCGAGCGGCGGCATTGCTATGACGTGCTGGCCGGTTCGGACAAGATCACCGGCAGCGCCCAACGCCGGACCCACCGCGCCGTTCTCCAACACGGGTCGATTATCCTCGGCAACCGCTACGATCAACAAGCCACCGCCCGCGTGGCCGGGTCGTACGAGCAGAGCGTGAACCGCTTGCGCTCCACCTTTGTGGATCACCTTTCCGACCTGACCGACTGCGCCTTCCAAGCCGGAGATTGGACCCCGGAAGAACTAGCCGCCGCCGAGTCGCTAACGCCGAAGTACGCCGGAGATGACTGGGTGAGACGGCGTTAGTAGGGGGAGAGCTTGGACGGCGAGTAGGGGGCATACCTCTAAAACACCCTCTCCCGGTCTTCGGAGGCGCCCTACAGTCTACTCAAGTCTACTCAACGACGGCACGCCCGCCGGTGTTCCCGGTGCCAGATTCGCAACCGTTGCGGCAATCGTGCAACGGTCGACGAGGCATGGTGGACCGAACGATGCTATTGGGCTTCTCAGGGGCGGCAGCTTGTGACAGAATACACGTATGCCTCTGCGTGGTGGATCTTCGGACAAGGCTGGCAATCGCTACGAGGCGATATGGACCGTTGTCTGCATGTCGCGCGTGCTGGGCGGAGAGTACGACTCGATCCGTCTTGAGCCGCCCGGGCCAGAAGGCGAAGGCGTCGAGTTTTGGCTGCGCCGCGGTGATTCGCGTGAGTATCACCAAGTGAAGCGTCAGGGCGCCAGACGTGGGCACTGGACACTTGGGGAGCTGAGGGATAACGGTGTTCTGACTGCGTTTCGGAAGCACCTCGCCAACAATACAGCAACATGCGTATTCGTATCGTCGCAGGATGCATTCGGTCTGCGTAATCTGGCGGAACGCGCGCGAGATGCAGCTGACCACGAGGAATTCAAAGACGAATTCGCTCAAGGTGAGTGGAATGAACGCTTCTCTGAGCTTCTGGCACACTGGCCCGGATGCTCAAGCGCCGAAGGATTCTCGCTTCTCAAGCGGATACACGTACACACTATCGACGAGGAAATGCTTCGGTTGCATGCGGAGCTAAGGCTAGAGTCAGTCGTCGAGGGGGACACATGCGCTGCCACCGACGTTCTTTTCGTGCATGCGCTTGACTCCGTCCACAAGGAGCTTGATAGAGGGTGGATTCTCAACCACTTGCAATGCCGCGGCTTCACTCAGCCGATCTGGGCGGCTCCAAAGGCGCTTTCCGAAGTCGTCGAGAAAGCGAATGAGCGATTCCTTGTGCGCCTCCGTGACGAGCTCATTCGAGGCGAGCTAATACAGCGCGGAGAGAGTGAGTGTGTGCTCGCAGCGCTTCAAGAGGGCTCCACAAAACGCGGTGCGATCGTCACAGGCGGTGCCGGATCCGGTAAGAGCACTGTGTTGCTTCAAGTAATCGAGAGCCTTGAACAACAGAACATCCCTACGCTTGCGTTTCGCATCGATAACCTCACCCCGACGCAGTCCCCAAACGAAGCGGGGCGCCAGATTGAACTGCCAAAATCCCCGGTAGCGACACTGGCCGCGATGGCCAATGGCAGACCTTGTGTTCTTATTCTGGATCAACTTGACGCGGTCAGCCTTATCTCCGGCCGGAATCCGACATTCTTCGAGTGCTTTGACGAGATGGTTCGTCAGGCACTCATGCTGCCCGCGATGCGCCTGGTGATTGCGTGCCGCCGTTTCGACTTTGAGAATGATCACCGTCTGCGCCGCCTCGGAGGCCATGGCGATGTGTTCGAAAACGTGGAGGTCGGGACGCTTTCGGGCGAGACGGTTCGGCACACCGTGAATGCACTCGGTATCGATCCTTCGCGAATCGGCGACAAACAGGTCGAGCTGCTGTCGGTACCCGCCCATCTGAAGCTCCTTTGCGAAGTCGCCCCGGGGAAAGGTGCGATCCTGGATTTCGATACCGCTAACGAGCTGTACGGCCTGTACTGGGAGCGCAAGGACCGGCTGCTCCGCGCAAAGCTCGGGTCGACGGTCACGTGGTTGCCAGTCATCGATCGGTTGTGCGAATACATGAGCAACAGACAAGCGCTGTCCGCACCAGCGATCAATCTCGATGATGTGGCCGCGATCCGCGACGCTCTCTTGTCGGAGCATGTGCTTGTACAAGACGGGGCGCGGGTCAATTTCTTCCACGAGGGGTTCTTCGACTACGCCTTTGCCCGCCGGTTCGCAGCCACCGACGGCGATCTGATGGGGCTGCTCCGCTCTGACGAGCAGCACCTCTTCCGCCGTGCCCAGGTTCGTCAGATCCTGCTTCACCAGCGTGAGATCGACCGGCCACTCTACGCTAAGAACGTTAACACCCTCCTGACCTCTGCGGATATCCGGTTCCACATCAAGCAACTCGTATTCGCCCTGCTTGCACAGTTCACTGACCCGACCGAAGCGGAATGGCGGATCCTGGAGGAGTTGCTTCGAGACTCAGACTACTCGAATCGCGATCAGATCTGGTTTGCGACGCGGACGCTTCCGTGGTTCAGACTTCTGGACTCGCTTCATGTCGTCGAGAATTGGCTCAAGCAGAACGATTCCGACAGGGTCGACCGAGCTGTAACGTTGTTACACGGCGTCCAGCGCGACGCTGCCGATCGAGTTGCGGAGTTGGTCGAACCGTACGTCGGAACTTCGCCCGAATGGCGCAACCGGTATCGTTACCTCGTTCAGTGGGCGGATCTCCAGGCTGGACGCCGGTTCTTCGAACTGTTCCTGCGACTCCTCGACTACGGTGATCTGGATGGCATAGGGGGGGCTCGCGAGGGAGATCTTCTGAGTATCCTGTACGAACTCTCCAAAAGTCGCGCGGACTGGGCCTGCGAGGCAATTGGGCATTATCTGGCGCGATGCATGAGGGTGTCTCTAGACTCCGGTGAGACGAATCCGTTTAAAGCAAAGGGCGGGTCGCGCTACAGTCACTCGTCGGACCGCGTCCTGATCGGTTCGGCCGAGCGAGCGCCCAGCGCGTTTATCGAGCACGTTCTCCCATTCGTGCTTCGCGTGATCGAACTGAATGCCAGCCAAGAAGGCGAGAAACCGTGGGAGGACACCGTCTGGCGTTGGCGGTTCCAGGACTGGGGCCACGGCATCGATGATCACCTGCTTCGTGCCACCGATGAAGCGCTGAGCAAGTTAGCACGCGAAGCTCCTAACTCCTTCGAGCGCATCGCGCGCCCGCTGCGGAAGTCTGAATACGAAACCGTGCAGTTCTTGCTCATGCGGGCTTACGCTGCGACCGGGGAGAGGTTTGCCGACGAAGCGATCGATTACCTATGCGAGCACGCGCGACGTCTGCGCTGCGGATACTTTGACGCGGGCCTCTCACATCGTGCTTCCCGTGATCTCATCCAGGCCGCGACGCCGCACTGCTCGACTGAACGGCTCGCAAACCTGGAGGCGATCCTCCTTGGGTACTACACCAACGGGGAGCAGACTGCCGACGGTCGGCAACGTCGCGGGGAGACGCAATTCGACCTGCTACTTGCGATCGATCACACGCGCCGTAGTGCAAGCGTTCAAGCGCGGATTGGCGAGTGGCAGCGGAAGTTCTGCAGGAAAGCGCCAGCACAGCCCGCGCGAAGTGGCATGTGCTTCGTCGGCTCCCCGATATCCGCGAAGGCCGTCGAGAAGATGAACGATGAGCAATGGCTCGGCGCTCTCGCGCGTTATTCGAGTCGAGAATTAGAGTGGCGCGACGGCGCGCCGGTCGGCGGTCCGCATGAACTTGGTCAGATGTTGGAGGCGCAGGTCAAGAAAGACCCCGCCCGCTTCGCCCGCCTCGTCCTCAGCTTCCCTGACGGAACCAATCCCGCGTATTTCCAAGCCGTACTACGCGGGCTCGGCTCCAGTACGGAAAACGCCCAGGGCATCTTTGAAGCTTGCCGGCACTGTTATCGGCTAGCGAATCGACCGGCGGGTTTGGAGTTCTGTCGCCTCGCGGAGAAGATTCCAGAGTTGCCGTGGCCGGAAGACCTGCTCGGCGCGATCGCGTGGTATGCGACGGAAGACCCCGATCCTGACCATGAATCTTGGCGGACCGAAGCATCAGGTGGGCGGTGTTACTATGGAGGAGACATCTACACAGCCGGGATCAACTGTGTGCGAGGCACGGCGGCAGGCGCTTTGAGGGCGTTGCTCTCCGCCGACACTGGACGACTTCCACGCTTCCTGCCCACACTCAGGAGAATGGTGCGGGATCCATCAATCGCAGTGCGATCTTGCGTTGCCACCACACTTCTTCCCGTTCTGAGTCTTGATCGTGACCTCGCCGTGGCGTTGTTCTCGGAACTCTGCGAAACCGAAGATGTCCTGTTGAAGACGCACTACATGGAGAAGTTCATGCGGTATGCGACGGCTACTCATTTCGAACAGCTTCGACCGCATGTGGAGCGCATGCTGTGTTCCAGTGACTCCGAGGTTGCACAGGTGGGTGCAAGGCGAGCATGTATCGCATCGTTTGATCGGGAAGACGTGGCTGAACTGAGGGACAAGTGCGTGAGCGGTTCAGAGTCGTTGCGCTTGGGGGCCGCTCAGGTGTTTGCCGCAAACGTCGGTGATGCACGGTTCTGTTCGGTTTGTGAGGCCGAACTACTACGGTTTTTCGATGATCCCAGCGACAAGGTTAGGGATTCGGCAGCCGCGTGCTTCGACCATCTTGACAACGACGCTCTTGGCCACGTACCGGGGCTCATGGTGGGATTCCAGAGTAGCGCCGCATTCGAAGCGTACCATGAGCATTTGATCCGAGCGCTGGAAGAGACGACAGCACAGCTTCCCGATGTGACGATCTCCGTCTGCGAACGGTTCATCGAGATTGCTGGATCGGCCGCTGGCGACATGCGAACGCGTGCAGCGAGCGACGCACACCGTCTCAGCGATCTCATCATTCGCGCATATCACCAAGCGGGCGATGGAGCCGTCCGCGAGCGTTGTCTGGACACGATCGACAACCTGCTTCGAGTGGGGGCAACGGGACTGCAGGAGGCCCTCAGTGAATTCGAGCGCTGAGTTACGTCACGCGAGCAACTTAGACTCCAAGCAATTGGTTGCCCCCAAACCCCCGGCGGGAATCGAGATCTAACTGACCAGTACTCCAGAACATGCTCCACAGAGGCTGACAATACGGGGACAATACAGGGGTAAGGGACCCGTACCTGTTGATTGTCCCTGCAGGTCTTGTTCCTCGACACTGCGCTACACAAGCCGACGCTGGTCTACAAAGTCTCGAATACGGTACGAGCGCGGCTGACGAGACCGTAACGCGAATCCCCGCCGGCCTCATTCCCCAATGATCTTCACCAGGACGCGTTTGCGACGGCGGCCGTCGAACTCGCCGTAGAAGATCTGTTCCCACGGGCCGAAATCCAGCGCGCCCTTCGTCACGGCCACGACGACCTCGCGCCCCATTATCTGCCGCTTGAGGTGGGCGTCGCCGTTGTCTTCACCGGTGCGGTTGTGGCGATAATGGTCGATCGGCTCGTGCGGGGCGAGTTGCTCGAGCCAGTCTTCGTAATCCTGGTGCAAGCCGCCTTCATCGTCGTTGATGAAGACGCTGGCCGTGATGTGCATGGCGTTGACCAGGCAGAGCCCCTCGCGAATGCCGCTTTCGTGCAGCACCTCCTCTACCTTCGGCGTTATGTTGATAAAAGCGCGGCGGGTCGGAATGTCGAACCACAATTCTCGGCGAGACGATTTCATTTTGAGGCCTTTCGTAAGCGGGCTACACCATTGTAAGACCGCACCAGGAATTCACGTGGTGCCGCCACGAGTCCCGGCCGCCGGTACTCCGGGATATTGCAGCCCCGATCGAATAAACGCAACCCCGCCGGGATTTAAGCGCCCGGCGCACCGCGATTGGTCTGTGACGCGGCATGATGTCGACATGTCTTCGAGCGACGTCTGCCGTTGCGGCAGGTCTCGTTCCTCGACCGTGCCCTACACCTGCCGGGTGCCATGGCTCACGCTTGCGTGGTCATGATGGTCTGCAGGGTCGGCGGCGCGTAAGGGTATCAATCTCGTCAGGCGGCCACGCGGTAAACCATCCCGCAGGGACGTAAGGCAAGTAGCCACGGGTGGAGCGCAGCGGAACCCGTGGGTGGAATCCACCCCCACGCACTCCCGTCCCGAAGGGCCGGCGGATTACATTAGCATGAGAACCCGACCCAGAATAAGTCGCATAGAACCTGTGTTGCCCCGGAACCTGCACAGGTCACAGAAACCCGGCTCCGTTGTTCAACCCACTTCGGGGTTGGTGCAAAAAGGAGCTCTGTGACCCAGGGTGGCACTTCGCGGCTACGCCGCTTCGTTTACCCTGGGCTCTGTTGTGAAACGCCTTCGGCGTAAGTGCGGAAGACGCGCGGCGTGCAAAGACCGCGGCAGGTCTCGTTCCTCGACCGTGCCCTACACGCGTTGCCGACGGGGGGCATGCGAAAACACCGCCTGCGTGCATGGCAGAGGCGGGGCGGAGCCTCTGCGCGGGGAGCGCGTCCGCCCTGCGACCGGGGTCCCATCCGCCGCGTAACGACAGACTCATTATGGTGACCCCTCAAACCCGTCCACAAGCCAGAGGTGCGACCCGCAACCTGCCCGACAATCGGAGGATCCGAAACCCCCCGCGACGCAGCGCGCTTGCGCTGCGATGGCTTGATTCAATTCACATTCCGCTTCTGGGTCGAACGACGCCAATGCCACGCGTACGATCCGGGTCTGTTGATGGGCGAGTAGGTAGTCGATGTGCCAGTGCACTTTGCGCGCCCCGCTGACGTGCCGAGATACGCGCGCCGGTAAAGCGCGTGAGGCCCGTCCGGTGTACACGTACGTGCCGGCCGGAAACAGGAATCGACCCAGCCGGCCAATGGTGATACGAGCGTTTCGCGGCAGGCGGATCCACAACTGATACACGCCGGCGTCGGGCCAGTCCTTCAGTGGCGGATCGAAACCCACCCGCGCCGATGTAAACGATCGGGCCATTCGTTACCCGTCCTCGCTTTGCATCGTCGGGTCAATCCGGCAGCCGGCATGCCAGGACCTATCCCGAGTGTGATTACGCTCAATCATGGCCCTACATCTGTCAGAACGGCGTATTCCTCAGGTCGCCGGTCGTTCAAGACGTGGTTTCGCGGCGTGATCATCTTGTTCCTCGCCAGGTCGATGTCCACCTCGACGATACCCACCTGCGGGTCGACGCCCGACGCTCGAGCTACTACGTTACCTTTGGGGTCCGCTACTATCGACTGACCAGTAAACGTCAGATCGCCCTCCTGTCCGACTCGGTTTGCGGTGACTACGAAGATCCGATTCATAACGGCATGAGCCGGAACGCCCCGTTGGGCTAAGTCTGGGAGCACAAGGTTGGCCGGGTGGCAGACGATGTCCGCACCCCGAAGGGCCAGTACCCGCCATGCTTCCGGGAAGATCCAGTCGAAACAGATCAGCATGCCGACCTTACACCCGCCGAGATCAAACACCGGCAAGCCCAGATTGCCCGGCTCGAAGTAGTCCTTCTCGTTCATGAACAGATGAAGCTTGCGATACTTGCCGATAAAGCCCTCCGGACCGACCAGCACCGCGGTGTTGTAAAGGCGGCCGTCCTGCCCGTCCCGTTCGTTCATCCCGGCCACGATGTATTGATGATGACGCTTGCTCAGCGATAGAAGGTACTGAGCGAAAACGCCGTCTTGGGCGTCTTCGGCCGTGCGCCGGGCCTGCTCGATGGAGGTGAAATCGTAGCCGGAGTTGCAGAGTTCGGGAAGCACCACGAGATCGGCGGTCTTGAACTCATCGCCCATTAAGTCTAGTTTGCGGAGGGTGGCCGCAAGGTCATTCAGAACCGGCGAGAACTGGACGAAACCGATCTTCATCAGAACTACCTCCGCTCACGCTACGATCTCAATGCCATGATGTTACCGCGATTCGCGCGGTGCGCACAGGTAACTTGGTCGGAGTTGCCGAAGGTGTACTACTGGGGACCTGAGATGAACAGCGCGGCGGTTTCCTCCACGATGATCCGCAGGTGCCGGGTCGACAAAGTGTGGGCAATCGCCGGAAAGTCCGGGCGCCGCGCGGCGAGGCTGAGTATGGCGACCTCGATGTCAGCGTAACGGGCCTCTCTCAGGACGGGCTCACTCCGTTGTCGCGTCGTGCCGGCGGAGGATCTCAATAGCGCGGTTGTAGGCGCGCGTCCACCAGCTCTGAATCGCGTCCTTTCCCTCGCGAGCGACGGCGCGCCGATCAAGCCGTATCGGCACGTCGGGTTTTATGCCGAGATACTGGCACGAGCGCCCGTCAAGTCGATAGAACGGTAGGATGCTGTATTTAATGCTGAGCCCGCCGCTCAGCATTATCTTGTTAGTTCCGGCTCCACCACCGGCTGTGCGCTCACCGATCAACACCGAATCGCGCAACTCCTGGAGCGCTATAGCCAGTACTTCGCCGCCACTGACCGTTCGGTACGATATAAGTACGGCGAGTGGCTTCCGATAGACGGCGCCCCGGCTCTGGGCCCAGGCGGCGCCGGTGTAGTCAATCGGTAACAGTCCGGAGAGTGTCATCCGGTCGGCACGACGTAGCAAACCGACGAACGGTTTGACCCCGTCCACGAAACGCCCCAAGATGTCTTCAACCACATCGAAGCAACCGCCGCTGTTGTTAGTCAAATCAAGGACTAAGGCGTCCGTGTCCATAAGGTCGTCCAGCGCCCGATCGAAAGCTGCCGTGGTCTTGGCATCATCGACGTTGTTCAGGTAGATATACCCGATCTTGCCGTCCTTTCTTCGGCGATAACTGACTCCCGCATCCTCATCTTCCTCCTTCTCACTCTCGTCTGTCGCCGGCGCCTCCGGGCAGCGCACTCTGACGATTCGCTCGGTATAGTCGATGAGCAACAGCTTCAGCTCCACCACATCTCCTTCCGTGCAGACGAACGGAAGAGGGCCGAGGCCCACCACAGGTACGCCGTCCATGGCGAGCAGTTCGTACATCTGCTGCTCGGGCAAGGCGGGATCGTTCTCGCCGGTTATGAGATTGTTGTGATCAAGACTGATCCAGACGGATCCTCCCGCCGCGGTCCCATCGGAGAACGGTGATGAGACCGGCTGCCCGGTAACGCCCTCGTACCACGCGGAGAGATCGACGAACTGTACATGGGGGTCATTCAACTCCGCCAAGAATCTACCCATGGCGATAAGGTACTCGCGCGGGGTCTGCGCGGAGACTACATTCGGGCGGTGTTTCTTGCGGAACTCGTAGGGATTCCCCGGTCCTTCGTACAAGAGCCTGCCGAAGTACGCATAGTCCCTTCGAAGCGTGGACCACAATTGGTCGAAACTGCGTGCCCGGGTCCATCCATTCACCTTGGGGGCTGTGCTGCAGCCGCCCAGCAAGTACGTCATCAGCAGTACGACAACGAGGCGACGGAGCGCCATACGAGTCCTCCTTGAAAGGACGGAACGGTTCGTAGTTGCTTGTCCATTCAGAAAACGAGTGGCGCGGCAGAAGGACGGGCCGTAGCCCGGCCGTCGCGGTACGCTTGAGCAACGCGTGTTATATGTTATGGTTCAGACGGCGATTCGGTGAATTCGACCGCCATTATGGCATAGTCCGCCAGATCCACGCGGCCGTTGCCGTCGAGGTCGCTGACCGTTCCGCAGTCGCACAGATTCTTGGCCAGATGCACGCAGGCAGCATCCCAGCCAACCGTGCAACAGATCGGGTCAGCTTCGCAGACCAATGAGCAGCACGATTCATCCTGGCATCCGGGGCTCCGGTGGGCCGCGCAGCAGACATCCCGGCCCGGACAATTGAATAGCCGACATTCTACGTCGTTACACGTAGTGCCATCACCGTGGTACACGGTTCCGAACAGCCCTAGTGTGCTCAGCGAGCATTCGAACTCGGTCAGATCGACGCAGGTTCCGTATTGCGCTCGCGCCCCTTCGGCAACCACTCGGGAGTCTTCCGATGGAGATCGGGCCGGAGAAGGTGCGGCCGCGCCATAGGATAGGGCGATGCAACATGCCCCGCTCGGGTCGGGGCATGCTATGCTGTCGTCCTGGCAGGAAGTGCCGTCCCCCTGATAACTTCCACCGTAGACCCCGGTACAGATGTTGTTCGAAACGCCGTTTACGCAGCTTTCGGCGAATACGCAGCAAGCGCCGAAGCACTCCACATTCTCGCAAGCGACGCCAACACCTTTGAACGTGCCTCCCCGGCTCTCGCAAGACTCTGCCGTCGAAGCCTGTTCACAACCCCAGTCGAGACAGCAGGCCCCGCCGCATACTATTGTGGCGCAATCGCTTCCGTCACCTTTGTAGCTTCCGCCTTCGTCGGTGCACTCCCCCGCTCCGCTGTCGTAGCAATCTCCCCAAACAGCCGGACAGCATGCGCCGCCGCAAATGATTGAATCGCAGGTGCTGCCCGCAAGGGTCGCAAAGGTGCCGCCGAGATCTTCGCAGTACCCCTGCCCCACGTCATCGAAGCACGTCCCGTTGTACTCGACGCAACATGCGCTGCTGCAAACCGAGTTCTCGCACTCCGTGCCCAGGCCGTTGAAGATCCCCCCGTTGTCGGTACAGGCCTCGGGGCCTTCCGGGTAACATCCTCCCCAGTAGTCGCAGCAAGCTCCGGTGCAGACTGCGGATTCGCAATCCGTACCCGGACCCTGGAAGGTGTCACCATTATCAACGCAGGCACCTTCGCCGCAGTCGTAACATGCGCCATCCCACACACTGCAGCACGCCCCACCGCAAGTTACCTCGTCACAGGAGCTGCCTAAACCGTGAAAAGTGCCGCCATCGGAATCGCAGGCCGCAGATCCCGTCTCGTAGCAATCTCCCCAGTATTCGTCGCAGCACGCCCCTGAACAGTCGATGTCGTCGCAAGGCGTACCAAAGCCGTGGAACGTCCCCTCGATGTCTGCGCAGTAACCTGGCCCTGCCCAGTCAAAGCAGTACCCCTCCCAGTTATCGCAGCACGCCCCGCTGCAGCTCTCGTCGTCGCAGGTGGTGCCCACTCCGCGGAACGCGTAACCTTGGTCCACGCACCATCCCTCCCCGGTGTCGTGGCAGTCTCCGTTGTACTCGTCACAGCAAGCTCCGCTGCAACTCTCAGTGTCGCACGTGGTGCCCACTCCGCGGAACGGGTAGCCTTGGTCTACGCACCATCCCTCCCCGGCGTCGTGGCAGTCTCCGTTATACTCGTCACAGCATGCTCCGCTGCAACTCGTGTTCTCGCATGTTGTGCCCACTCCTTTGAATGTGTGGCCGTGGTCCGTGCACCATCCTTCCCCGGTGTCATAGCAGTAGCCGCTGTGCTCGTCACAGCAAGCTCCCGTACAAACGGACGTGTCACACGTACTTCCTTCCCCTTGGAAAGCACCGCCGACGTTCTGGCAGATCTCTGCGCCACCTTCCCCACAGTCTCCGTTGTCGAGACAGCACGCTCCGGACCCGGGCGGCATGCAATCGACGTCCGGGTCCCCGCAACGGGTGCCAAACCCCGCGAAGACACCGCCTTGCTCCAGACAGCTCAGCAGGCTCTGATAATCCCAACAGCCACCGTAGTTGGTAAGATGGCAGCACGCGCCATCGCACTTCGAGCAGCCATTGACGTAGCATGCCGTTCCTTGTCCAAGTGGTGTTCCACCGGCGAGCATGCAACTGGCGGTCGTGGTGTAGCTCCAACATTGTCCATTCCCAAAACAGCAGGCTCCGAGCACCTCCGGTGGGTCGCACGATACCTCCCCGCACTGAGTTCCCCAGCCGAGGAAAACGCCGCCGGCGGTCTGGCAGTCGGGCTCGGACAGGCTTGAGCAAGTGTCCGTATTCAGGCAACAAGCCCCGGTAGTGGGCGGGCAAGGTATGCCGGGATCGGTGCAGAGCGTGCCGTCCCCGAGGTATGTTCCGTCGGAGAACGCGCAGTGGACCGAGTTGGTGACGTCGCACGATCCGTCAGGCCGACAGCACGCCCCGTCGCACGCGATGTCGCAACAATCGAGCCCGACTCCGTGGAATCGTCCACCTGTCGCCTCACAGACGTCTTCCGAAACGACTCGACAAGCTCCGATCCCCAGGCAGCATGCCCCTTCCTCATCACGGCCTGCTGCGATTACGGGGTTGAGCGACTTCGAAGCTACCCGCCGGCCGGACGGCGGCTGGAAGACAGTGCGGGCCGATTCCAGAGTAGCTATGTCGCCGGCTTGCTCGGATGGCAAATGGCGGGCGCGTTGTTTCGCCTCGGGAGCCCCAGCCAGCATCGGCGTAGCGGCGCAGAATGCCAACAGGATCACGATATTTCTCGTTTTCTGCATCTTCTTTCCTCCGTACATGTGGCGACACGCCGTGCAGGCGCGCCATATGTCTCTGAAACGGAAACGATGGGCACACCAAGACTGCATCGCAGCTCCGGAGGCTTCAGCGGAGCACGACACACCCGGTAGCCGTATCATACGGAAACCCGGGGGAAGCACGCAAGCTGAGAGAGGGAATCGGGCGACAGCAGACGGAATGCCGCGCTACGGTGAGCATTGCCCCACCGTTGCCAGCCGGGGCGGAGTCGGGTAGTTTGTCGGTAGAACGTCGGCCTGAGGGGGCTCAGGCTGGGAATTCACAGGCTGGCTCTGCGAGTAGAAGGAGCTGTCGGATGACCGACGAGGAACAGGCTGTCGATCAGCAGGACGACAACGAACTGGAAGAAAACCTGGACCAGGAGGGGCAAGACCAGGAGCTGTCCGACGAAGAACAGGCCATGGCCAAGCTCAAAGAGGCCATCACTGTTGAGCAGGAGGACATCGGTTCGCTGCGTCGGAAACTAACGGTCACTATCCCCCGTGACACGCTGGACGATCGTCTGGGCGAGCAGTTCACGGAGCTCAAACGTGATGCGGTCGTGCCCGGATTCCGGAAAGGCCACGCTCCGCTGGTGCTCGTCGAGAAGCGCTTTGGGGCCGACGTCGGGGAGCAACTCATCAGCCAACTCCTTAGCAGCGGCTACCTTGCGGCCGTGGAGAAGGAAGAACTCAAGGTGCTCGGTGACCCGCTATTCTGGGTGAAGGTCTCCGAGGAGCGGGAGGGTGAGAACCAGCAGACCGAGAAGGTGGAAACCGAGAAGCTGCTCCCGATGGACAAGGCCCTCGACGAGCTCAAGCTGCCCAAAGAAGGCCCGCTCACCTTCTCCTGCGAGATCGAACTCAAACCGGAGTTCGAGCTACCGCAGCTCGACAAGATCCCCGTCAAGAAGCCCTCGGTGGAGATCACCGATGAGGACGTAGAGGTGGAGATTAAGCGGATGTGCATGTCGCGGGGCACGTTCGAGCCTGTTGAAGACGGGGCCGTCGAACTGGATGACCTGCTTTATGTAGCCATGAAAATGTCCGTCGGGGATGAGGTCCTCGCCAGCGACGACAATTACGACATGTCCGCGCGCGACATGCGGATAAAGGGCGTCCCGCTGGCCGGTTTGGGCGAAGCGCTCAAGGGCAAGAAGACCGGCGAATCGGTTACTTTCGAAGGCACCGTTCCGGAAGACCACGAGAACATCGACGCGCGGGGGAAGACCGCGAAGTTCGAGTTCACCATTAATGAGATCAAGCGCCTGTATGTTCCTGGGCTGGACGAAGAGCTGCTGACCAGCTTTGGCTACGATACCGAAGATGAGCTGCGCGAGACCATGCGGTATGTCCTGGAATCCCGATTGGACTCCACGATCAAGAAGGGCATGCGCCAACAGGTCAGCGATTACCTGGTCGACAAGACAACGCTGGAACTGCCCGAAGGGCTCTCGCAGCGTCAGACCGATCGATCGATTGCCCGCCGCATGATCGAGATGTACCAGGCCGGTATCCCGCAGGCCGAGCTCGAGAAGTCGATGGATGAGATGAGGACCCGAGCTCACGATCAAGCGGTGCGCGATCTCAAGCTATACTTCATTCTGGAGAAGGTGGCCGAAGACCGTGGCATTGAGGTCTCCGAGGAGCAGATCAACTCTGCGATCGCGGAGATTGCGCGGCGTAGTGATAAGCGGTTCGATCGGATGCGCGACGAACTCAGCAAGAGCGACGGAATGGCGACGCTCTACCTGCAGTTGCGCGATAACCTCACCCTTGACGCTCTGCTGGAAGAGGCCGAGGTGGAGGAGATGGAAGGTCCTGAAAAGGGCGCCCCGGGCGAGTGATCAGGAGGATCAGCCGGGTAGCCGGACCCCGGTAAACAACCGGTCCGACGCAGACTTTTTGCCGACAAGTCCATGAGGGTCGGCGTCAATACAGGCGCCGATTGCTCGGGGTGGGCGCGGGTCGCCCGTGGCCTGCCTTGGTTCAGTGGCCCAACGGAGTGAGGCCCCCTTGATTCTCCCCGGAATCCAGGTGAGCCGATAATCGAAAAGCGAAGGCACCGACAGAAGGAAAGACCTATGCACGAGTTTCCCAGCATGATGAACACAGTTAACCAGTTCCCGCCGTACCAGCGCACGCGCGAGATGTCGTTGACCGACATGCTGCTGGAGAACCGGATCATCTTCCTGTCGGGGCCGATCGTGGAGAGAACGGCCAACGTCGTAATCCAGCAGCTCCTCTACCTGCAGTCGATTCGTCGCAGTCAAGACGTCAACTTGTACATTAACTCGCCCGGCGGGCTGGTAGATCAGACGTTGGCGATCTACGACACGATGCAGTTCATGGGCTGCGAGCTGGCCACCTATTGCATCGGTCAGGCGGCCAGCGGGGCGGCCGTCCTCCTTATGGCGGGGACCAAAGGTAAACGGTTCATCCTGCCCAACGCGAAGGTGATGCTCCACCAACCGTACGGAGGCATTACGGGGCAGGCCGAGGACATCCGCATCCAGGTCGAAGAAGTGCTTCGCGACAAGAGCCGACTCAATGAGATCATCGCCAGGTGTACCGGCAAGTCCGTCGAGATGGTGTCGGAAGAGATTGAGCGCGATCGGTTCCTGAATGCCCAGGAGGCGCTGGACTACGGAATCGTGGATGAGATCCTCGAAGATCATGATTCAAAGAAGGACGGCGGAAAGAAGAAAAAGAAGAAGAACGATCTGTAGGTTCTGCGATCTTATCAGCCGGCCGGTAGCCGGATAGACAAACAACCGGAGTTGCTCGGCCGAGGTTGGCCGGGCAGCCCGGGTGAAACACTACAGCAAGCGAGATAGGGCTATATGAGCGTTATCAACCAGCGAGTCCCCTTCGTGGTCGAGTCTACCGGTCGTGGCGAGCGAGAGATGGACATCTTCTCGCGCCTTCTCAAGGACCGGATTGTGTTCCTCACGGGTGGGATTGATGACGAGGTCGCGAACTTGATCGTGGCTCAGATGCTGTTCCTGTCGAACGAGGACCCCAAGTCCGACGTTCACCTGTACGTCAACAGCCCGGGTGGATCCGTGTCGGCGGGTCTGGCCATTTACGACACGATGCAGTATCTGCGCTGTGACGTTGCGACGTACAACGTCGGCATGTGTGCCAGTATGGGGGCAATCATCCTGTGCGGGGGGGAGAAGGGCAAGCGATATTTGCTGCCCAACTCCCGCACCTTGCTGCATCAGCCGTTGATCGGCGGAGTGCTGGAGGGGCCGGCGACCGATCTATCGATCGAGGCCGAAGAGATCATCCGGTTGCGCAAGGTTCTCTACAACATCATCTCCTCGCGTACCGGTCGAGAGATGGACGTGGTCGAGAAGGACTGCGATCGTAACAAGTGGCTCGACGCGGGTGAGACGATTGACTATGGATTGGCTGATCGGGTTTTGGAGCGAATGCCAACTACGTAGGAAGCCCGATTGCCCTCCGAGCCCCCCCCTTTTTTCAAGGGGGCGGACCTCCGAGCACCCCCTTTCAAGGGGGGTGGATCTCCGAGCACCCCCTTTCAAGGGGGTGGACAACAAGAGTCCCCCAGGGCACGGATCGCTAGCCGGTGGGTCTCGACCTCACCGGCTCTGCTTCTGCGCAGAGTCTACACGCTCAGAAAGTTGGCGAGCAGGCGACTGCCTTCGTCGGTGAGGAAGCTCTCCGGGTGAAACTGCACACCCTCGATCGGCATTTCACGATGCCGCAAGCCCATCAGTTCGTTGCGGTCGGTCCACGCCGTCACTACCAGTTCGGCGGGTAGCGAGTCACGATCCACGCACAGCGAGTGATACCGCGTGGCCGTGAACGGGTTCGTAAGCTCCCGGTAGACTCCCGCGCCGTCGTGGTGAATCAGACTGGTCTTGCCATGCATGAGCCGCGGGGCCCGCACAACGCGAGCGCCGAAGACTTGGCCAATGCACTGGTGCCCCAGACAAACCCCCAGGAGCGGGACCTTGCCGCCGAAAGCTTCGACCACATCCATGCTGATCCCGGCTTCGTTAGGAGTACACGGACCGGGTGATATGATGACGCGTTCGGGACGAAGAGCCTCTAACTCGCCGACGGTCGCCGCGTCGTTACGTACAACTTCTACCTCGGTCTGCCGGCTCAGTTCGCCGATTCGCTGGACGAGGTTGTAGGTGAAAGAGTCGTAATTATCGATGATCAGAATCACGGATCGAGATTAGCAGGCCGTCCCGGGATTAGCAACGATCATGCTTACCTCGATCCGGTCTCCCCACAATCGGCGCACGCGCAGACCAGCTCGGCCATCACTGCATTCGCCACGAGACGCCCCTGACGGGTCAGGGCGATGTGCGTATCCGAGACGGTGAGCAGCCCGAGCCCCACCAGCCTATCCAACGGCTCGCGGAACGTCTCACGCGGATCCGCCTGAGTGAGCTCATGGCAATGTGCCAGGGACAGGCCCTCGGTCAGCCGAAGCTGCATCAAGATTGCCTCGGTCAGCAGCATCGACGAGTCCAGTTGTTCCGACTCGAGCTCCGCATGCCCCCGATCTGCCATGAGTCGGAGATACTCAGCGACATCGGCGACATTTCGATACCGACGCCGCCCAATCCGTCCGACCGCCGACGGTCCGACCCCGATGTACGGGCCGTTTCGCCAATAGATGAGATTGTGCCGGCATTCGCAGTCGGGTCGGGCGAAGTTGCTGAGCTCGTATTGGGCATAGCCGCATTGGGCAAGTTGATCGACGGCCTGGAGGTACAGGTCGGCCTCAAGCTGCTCATCACACGGGTCAACGTCCTTGCGGTCCCGCCGCCTCGTCAGCCTGGTGTTCGGTTCGTAGGTGAGTCCGTAGCAGGCGATGTGCTGGGGTCCGAGATCCACCGCCCGTCGGATCGATTCGGCCCAGGTTGCCGCCGTCTGGCCCGGAATACCGAAAATGAGATCCAAGCCGATCCGGTTGATACCGTTGTCTCGGAGTGTAGCTACCGATGGCGCCACGTCTTCCGCACAGTGCTCCCGTTCCAGAACCGCCAGCTCGGCAGCGGAAAACGACTGCGCGCCTAACGAGACCCGCGTTACACCGCCTTTGACCAACGTGCGGGCTTTGCTTGCATTCACGGTAGCCGGGTTCGCCTCGACCGTAAACTCGGCCGGAGCGTGGCCCGAAAGGACCTGCTGCACCGTACCGAGCAGAACTCCCAACTGCTCTTCGGCCAGGACGGTTGGAGTGCCGCCCCCAACGAAGACCGTGGCGATCTCCCCGGGGATTTCGGCCGCCCGACGCCGCAGCTCGCGGCAAAGGTGCTCAACCAAAGCGGCGCCGTCACGTTCCCCGGTTGTTACGGAGTAGAAATCGCAGTAGGCGCATTTCGACCGACAGAACGGTACGTGGATATAGAGTCCGTAGGGACCATCGTCTAGGGTTCCAGAGTGTGCGCCTGCCGCCATGACTACCATGATAGGGCCGATCCCACTTTCACGTCAGTGGGGCGGCAGGCCGCTTCCGGCGTCGGTTGTTGCCAAGAAGGGGGGCTTGAATCGGTGGAGTTGAATGATCTTGCACGTGCGGATATAGTTGTGCGTAGATTGGGCGCCGGGTTGGCCCGTCTGCGCCTCTGGATGAGAACACCAAGTAACGGACGTGTGCTCATGGACGTGAAGTTCATCATGTTTCGCGAGGACGGCAAACGCCGAGACTTACCCCTGACACCGGGAGCGACGACGATCGGCCGCAAGGACGATTGCGGGATTCGTATTCCTCTTGGGGAGGTTTCGCGCCATCATGCCGAGGTGACGGTTGGCGACGACGGTGTTGTTCTGCGCGACTTGGGCGGTGCTAACGGTACCTTCCTTAACAACCGGCGGATCCAGGACGAAGAGGATCTGGAACCGGGGGATCAGGTCATGGTCGGTCCGGTGGTGTTCACCGTGCAGATTGACGGCGATCCTGCGGATGACGAACTTGTCGAGGTGCGGACGAAGAATCCCGGGCGCAAGAGCGGTGGTGCGGCGGTAGGTACGTCGGCCCACGTGTTTATGTCCGATGAGGAGACCGACCCCATCGCGGCGCTCGAGGCTTTGGCCTCCAGCGCCGATCAAACGGCGATCAATCCGGAAGATGATGAGTAGAACGGAGGTCTGCTTCTTTCAGTTTGGGCGCATCCCGTGGTCCGGACGATTTCGCCGCGGGTATCTACAGGTGAGACAGATCTTTAGCTTCGCTCTCGGCCGCCAGGAACCGGTCGGTGTAGCGCGGGTCCACTTGCTGACACACTCTTGTCGCTAGCTCGCCGATTCTTTCGTAGTCCGGATCGCCTCCGGAACGCTCGAGGAACTCCCCCGCCAGGATCACCAGACGCAAAAGATGCCGGAGAACGACCCCTTCGTTCTTGGACAGGTTGCGCTCGCGCACGTACTTGTAGAAATCGCAATCGAATTCGAAGATCCCCCCGGCCACCCGCTTCGGTTGCACCCGGACATCCTCCGGCATCGCCAACTTCGCGTCGAAGAGCGCCTTGAGCATCTCCGGTACGGTCATCGACCGCTGAACCTCCTCCTCCGCCCAGTAATCCGCACCCGCATCGTGGTCCGGAAGCAGAATCCCACCCTCCGGATGAGGTAGCGCGATTCCCATCTGCAAGAGAGTGGGCTCTAAGACTTCCCTTTGGAGAGGACCCGGCTCCAGGTCGTCCCGCAGGCGCGTGGCGCGTCCCATTGCCGGTGGAATCGACAGGACCGATTCGAGGGCCTGGGTTTTCTCTTCGAGATCACCCCGGCGCAGTTGGTCGGTCAGAAAAGCGCCGTAGAGTGGATCGACGCTGCGAAAGACCGTCAACTCATGGATCGTGTCATTGATCGTAACGTGGTCACCGTCCTCAGATTTGGTGAGGTAGCCGAATCTCGCCAGGTTGTCGGTCATGTAGTCTGTCTGGTTCTGGAACTTCTCCAGCTTGGCGGCCGTGTTGAACCGCTTGGACAGAAACTCGCGCACCTCGGCCAGCGAGCCGCTTCTGGTTAGCAGGTAGATCAGGACCTGATACGGGATCATCGACCGGCTGGCGAGCTTGGCCGGGCCGGAGTTGATCAGCACGCGCATCTGCCCTTCGGTCCAGTACTGAACCGTCTTGCGTCGTGACGGTTTCTTGCGCTCGAGCTGTTTGCGGGCTCGGAGGATCCCGGGGTCTTTCGAATTCGGGTCAATCTGATCGTACTTCTTCCGCCATTTCTCGATCTTGACGTCATCGTCGTGGGCGAGCACGAAGACGTAGCCCTGAGTGTCAAACTGGGGACGACCCGCTCGTCCGAACATCTGGTGGGCCGCCGAACCGGGGATGAGCTTCTGCTCGCCATGTTTCCCCTTCAAAAGCGTGCTGAGCACGACCGAACGCGCGGGGAGGTTAATCCCTGCCGCGAGGGTCTCCGTGCAAACGACAAAGGGGATGAGCTTACGGAAGAACAGGTTCTCGACGATTACCTTGTACTTGGGAAGGATCCCCGCATGATGCACGCCCACTCCGCGGATCAGCATCTGCCGGAGCTTGGGCCCGATCCCCTCGGCAAAGACGGCCGGGTCGATCGACGACTCGATCTCCGCTCGGGCTGCGGGGCTGATGAGGTTCGCTCCTTTGAGCCGTTCGGCCACTTCCCAGCACTCGTCTCTATTGAAGCAGAATACCAGCGCGGGGGCGCGATTCTCAGTATCGTCTGCGGAGACCATGCTTGGAAGGTGTTCCGTCAGGAGCTTGTCACCGACCCATTCAAACTCCAGCGGCACGCGTCTTTCATCGGTCTGCACCAACCGCAGCTTCCGCCCGTGCTGTTCGCCGGCCCAACGGACGAACTCGACGGTGTTCCCCACGGTTGCCGAGAGCAGCATGAGGCGGATGTGCTTGGGGAGCAAGGCCAGCGATAGCTCCCACACAATGCCACGCTCGCGGTCGTTGAAGTAGTGGAACTCGTCCATGACCACGCCGCTGGTTTCCGCAAGCTGCTCGTCGCCGGCCAGCAGGTGGTTGAGCAGGATCTCGGCCACGACCACCCGGACGCGCGCATTGGGATTCTCACGCCGGTTGCCGGTGATCAACCCGATCTCCTGACGGGGGAATCCCCAATCCTCGGCGCGATCCTGGAATTCGCGGAACTTCTGATCGGTCAGCGCAATCAGGGGCGTGGTGTAATAGAGGTACTGCCCGGCCTGGAGGGCTTCGAATATCGCAGCTTCCGCGATGAGGGTCTTGCCCATCCCGGTCGGCGCGGAGATTAACGCACCCCCTTCCGATTCGAACCAGGCTAAGAGAGCCTCCTCCTGGAATGGGTAGAGATCGAACGAGAGCGTATCCAGAAAACGATCACAAATATCGCCGCGGTCCATATCGCCAGCATAGCGAAGACCGGTCGGAAGGCGAATACCAGAGTTGTGCCGGACGGGAGATGCTGGCGTCCGCCCTATCCACCCAGCAGCGCCGCATAGAGCATGGACTCCGCCAAGCTCGTGGCTAACGGGCTCAAAGCGGACAGGCAGCCCACCAATTGGAGCAAACAGCCGCCAGCGGCGGCGAGCGCCGCAAGACGTGCGATTCGACGTTTCATCCGCATCGAGAACGGCTCCTTTGCCAAGGACTCACCCTGAAGCCGTCCGGGCGAGTCCAAACTTCGGATCACCACGAAAAAGTGCTCAGACGGAACTTGTCCGCCCGAGCACTTCAAATGACCATCACAATACTGGCGGAACCGCGGTCTATGGATCAAGGTCGTAGATAAGACCAAGCGGTTCGTACGGGTCGTCTCCGCAGTAGCCCGGAATGACGCACGTCGGGTCTACCGACCAGTCGCCGATATCAGCGGCCTGCGTCAGGAAGTACCCCGACGGAATATTGGCGAACACCGTACCGGCCGGGTCGGCGTACCGCGTAGCATTGACCAAGAAGTCGTTGCATGACCCGATCAAGCCGCAGGCAAACCCCCCGGCTAGAACCACCCCCACAAGTCGTTTGAATCTCGACCGTCTAATCATTCTTCCTGACCTCGTTACGAGTGTCCCCCGAAACATCCACAGTCAACAATCGACCTACTTCCGCATGCCTTGACCATCCAACCGCAGCCCTTAATCGGCTGTCGGGCAGTCGGCGAAGAGCGGGTTGTCGCCGGCGCATGGGTCTATCGTTCCGCCCAAAATGCCGTTTTGGCAGTCGAAAATGAAGCAAAAGTTGGTTGCCTCTAAGAGCGAGTCCCCGGCGTAGCTGATGCAGCCTGCACTGGGGCCAGCCAAGAGGAAACCGCTGCCGCCAATCAAACCGGCAGCCACCGCAATCCGACGGTAGCGAGAACGCATACCAAAACTCCCTGTCTTCTAAGAGGTCACCTTTCGGCAAACAGCTAAGCTCGGTCCCTTCAAACCGGAAGGTGACCAAACACCTCGGCACGAGTATAGGAGCCGGACAGACCCGTCGCAAGCCGTTGACCGCGCCTTTTCGGTCTCCCAGGCCTTTCCGGGAGGAGCCGCCCCCATGCGACACCCCCGCGCCGCACACTCATTATCTCGGCAGGAAACTGTCTCGGCAAGCGGATCAACCTGCAAGAGTTTCTGCGATTCTCCCGGCAGATACCGGCTCTATGATTCCTCGCTCGGTGATGATCCCTCGAATCAACCCTGCCGGGGTTACATCGAAGGCTGGGCAATAGCACGCCACGTTCGCCGGGGCGGTCTCCCGGCCGAATCCTCGCCTAATCTCATCCGCCCCCCGCTGCTCAACTGGGATTCCGGATCCATTCTTCACTGTAAGATCAAACGTACTGCTTGGCGCTGCGACGTAAAATGGGATTCCGTGGTGCCGGGCGAGCACCGCTACGGCGTATGTGCCTATCTTGTTGGCGGTATCGCCGTTGGCGGCGATTCGATCGGCCCCGACTATGACGAGATCGACCTGGCCCGCCTGCATAAGAGCCCCGGCCATGTTGTCACAGAGCAGGGTCACGTCCAAACCGGCACGCTGCAGCTCCCACGTTGTCAGTCGAGCTCCTTGCAGCAAGGGGCGAGTTTCGTCGGCATACACTCGAAAAGACCGCCCGGACTCATGGGCGGCGTAGAGCGGAGCCAGCGCAGTGCCGTACTCCGCGGTCGCCAGCGCTCCTGCGTTGCAGTGCGTCAATACGCCGCTGCTGGGCTTGATCAGCGGGGCACCGTGGCGGCCGATTCCCCGGCACATCGCCGCGTCTTCGCTCCGGATACGGCAGGCTTCTTCGAGCAACGCCTGCTTAATGGCCGGCACGCTCTCCCATTCCCGCGAGCGCGCCAAGTCCTTCATGCGCCCCAGGGCCCACGGGAGATTGACGGCGGTAGGGCGGGCGGCGGCCAGCCGCTCACAGACTCGATCCAGACATCCCGAAAACTCGTCGAGACTTTCGCCGGCGAAGTTACGAGTCCCCAGTACGACACCCATCGCCGCGGCGATACCGATTGCCGGGGCTCCGCGAACACGAAGGGTCTTGATTGCCTCCCAGATGGTCTCGACATCTTGGCAGTCGAGAAAACGCAGCTCGCCGGGCAGTAGAGTCTGATCGATTATTCGCGCGCACCCGTCGAGCCCGCCGATCCACTCAATCGACCGGGGCGGCATCTGGGCCGTCATGATCCGATCTTCTTTTGCAGGGCGTCGTTCTTGGCCGCTACGCCTGCGGCTTGCTCTGCTTTGAACTTCGCGAGCGCCGCCGCCAGTTTCTCATCTTTGCGAGCGATGATCTGCAGCGCCAGCAAGGCGGCGTTCTTGGCTCCGGCGCTGCCGATTCCCACGCCCGCTACGGGGATTCCGGGTGGCATCTGCACGGTGGACAGCAGGGCATCAACGCCCTGCAATGCTCCGCTGACCAACGGCACCCCGATCACCGGTAGTATCGTGTGGGCGGCAATACTGCCGGCCAGCGCCGCCGACATTCCCGCTCCGGCGATGATTACCTCGAGCCCGTCACTCGCCGCGCGACTCGCGAAGGTGTGTACCCGTTCCGGTGTTCGGTGGGCGCTCATCACCTCTACGAGCGGGGTCTCGCCTAACGTCTTCAACTGCTCGACGCACTTCTCCATCACCGGCCAGTCGGAGTCGCTTCCGAACACGACGGCTACTCTCGGTTTGGGCATCCTGGTCTCCTTCGTTACCACTGGTTCGGCTATGGTCTGAACTCGTAAAGACCCGCTATGCGGACCCTATCCATGAAAGGCATGTCCCGGTCAAGTATAAAACATTCCCATTCGGTCCGGCTGCTTGCTGATTCGGCAGGCAACGGGGCTGTTCGATTGGGGTCAATCCGATTATCCTGGCGTTGTCTTGCGAGAGGGTAGGGCAACGCAGGAGTGCGACCCGAGCGCCCGCAAGACCCGAGGGCAGACTCTTGACGACCTGGTCAAGGGCAGGGGCGTCCATCGTAGCTGGTGGACGCCTCTTATCATATGTTCTGCAGTCTGCTCTTGGTCCAAAGCGATAAACTCCGGGGGTCTGGGGGCAGCGTCCCCAGTTCCGCCGTAGGCGGGAAAGCCCGACCCCGCGGGCGTTTCCCAGTGTCTTTCTCGTATCTGTCTCGTCCGTGTACCGGTTCGGACTAGATCTCTCGATCGGTCCATCTATCCATTCGCGCTACCGCTTGCCTGCCGACATAACAACATGATGTCGATCCGATGCCACCATGGGACACCGGGCGCGGGGTCGCATGATCTCGTCCGGTACGGGCGGCCCATTTACTACGAGGCCTGGAGCCGTCTTCTCAGACAGCAACGACCATAGGGTCCTCGGGCTGGCCCGTTCCCGGACGAGATTTCTTTCGAAGTCGCTTCCTTGCCGTTCTTGCCGGACGGCGTTTCTTTGATGCTGTCCGTGGACGATCCGGCGGATCGTCCATGTAGTCGATCTCCTTTTTCCACATCACGTGTACCACACGCGTCAAATCGTGAGCCACGGTGATGTAGCCGCGATTGCGGTCCTTCTTCCCCCCGTCTGTGCGTCGGTCAAAGATCTCCCGAAAACGCTTATCCTTCCGTACTGCGCCGCGGGCGGCCTCGATAAACGCCCATTTCAGCGTACGGCGACCGATCCGTCCCACATGCCGCCCCTTGGGTGTCTCATCGTCCTCATCACCGCTGTCGTCCGCGCGCGGAGCCAACAAGGCGTACGAAGCCAAGTGTTTCCGGTTTGGGAATCGGCTGATTCGTCCGATCTCCGCCAGAATCGTATACGCCAAAACCACGTCAATCCCCGGGATCGTACGCAAGCGTTCGCCGTTTGGATCCTTCTTGAGCTCCCGGCGAATTTCTCGCGTGACCCGTGCAATCTGGCGACGCACATGATCGAGCAATTGCAGATACCCCTTCAACGCAGCCTTCGCGCTGGCTCGAAGCGTCTCATCCTTCGGCGTTACCAGACCATCCAACATACGCCGGCCGGCCCGGCCGAAAAGGTCGGAAAACTCATGCAAGATCCCGTGCCGATGCAGGATGGCGTGAATCTGATTCTTGAGCCGCGTCTGCATCTGCACCAAGCTCATTCGGTACCGCATCCGTTCTCGCTCGTCCCGAACCGCCCGCGGCGCCAGCCAGACCTCCCACCACCGCGACTTCTCCGACCACAGCTCCGACAACAGATCTGCATCCGTCCGGTTGGACTTCGCGATTCCCCGAACCTCCCGCCAGCCAGCCACTTTCCGACTCGATGCCAAGTGCGGATCCAACCCCGCCGCGGTCAACTCGTCCGCCAACCAGCCCCACCCGAACGTCCCCTCGAGAATCACGGGAGTCCCAACCGGCCAAGACTGCAGGCGTTCTCGTACCTCGTCCCGATTCCAGTGCTCGAGACGCTGCCGCCATACAATCCTGTTGTCTTCTCCCCGTGCCGTCACCGAGCTGAACTTCCTGTGGCTATCCAAGCCAATCTGCGCTACCATTCTGTCCTTCTTCATGGTCGTCTCCCTATTGGTCCTCCCGACCGCCGAACGGACATCCTACCGTCCGGCGGGAGACAGCCTTTCATGCGATTACCACTACAAAACGGCCAAAGCCCAGCTGAGACGGTAGCCCAGCGCCGGGCAGAGCCCGACCTACTAAGCTACGTGCCGCGGTTGACCTTGGCCAGCCATTCCGGAACGATTGTCTCCAGAAGCCTCGGTGGGAAGCTCCGCGCGGTCACCGCGCGGACTTGGGCGTCCGTCTCGGCATTAGCCAGTTCCCGGATGTACCGCTGCAGGTGCTTCCGACCGGAAGAGTCGGAGAGCAGGTACACCACAAGCGTATACGCTTCGGCATACGCCAGATGCCGTCGTGGGACCGACAGCCCTGCCACATGCTTTCGGCTGTAGAATTCCGCCGGGCTTGAGTGGAGGAGTTCGTCCAGCGGGATCAACTGCCGCACTGAGGCGCCCTCTCTAACGATGCGGAAGTACCCGGACGCAGGGCGATCGAAAGCCAGACCTTTCCCGGTTACGCGGGCGGTTCCATAGTACGTGGCGAGCCCCTCGTTGAGCCAAGTCGGCATCGCGGGGACGTATCGGGCAACGAACTGGTGGAAAGCCTCGTGAAAGAGGACCCCGTAAGTCTTGTTCTTGTCTCCCGCATCGCAGATGATCAGCAACTGCCTCGCCGGAACGAACAACCCGGTGGTGTGCTCCACGTGCTCTCCGAAATAGGCTCCGCCGAATTCGTTATACTCGGCGAGCGTTGCGAAGATCACGACCTTGAACCGTTCGTCTTTCGGAGCCGGTTCGCTCCGTTCGGTCGCGGAATCCTCCGGACGTTCCTTGCCATGACGATCTTCCGCACGTACGTCCGGCCCAGCCTGTTTCGTCTGGGGATGATCTGCGAGCAGCTCCGTGAAGCCGTCGGCGTATTCGCGATAGATGTACTCGAGGCAGCGTCCGAACTGAGCCAAACGCTCGTCGGAGACGGTTCCACTAAGCGAGTAGTGGTCGGTCTGTCGGCGAATCGTCAGCCTTCCCAGGTCTTCTTTCAGGTCACGAGTCTGGCACCACGCTGAGGTGGTAGCCCATAGCATACCCGCGCAGGCCAAACATGCTAACTCATAGAGGCGATGTTCTGCGCCGCGGTTTCGCTTCACACCGAACCTACTTGGCAATTGCAGGGTCATTCCTCGTTGGTCATTTCGTATTCGCAGATTGCCTCGGGCAAGTACTCGATGATGTCTCCGGCGGTCATTGATCTGCGCCCAAGCTCCTCGGCGGCGAAATCACCGGCCAGCCCGTGCAGGTATACGCCCAGAATGGCGGCCTCCAAAGAAGGTGTGCCCTGGCCCAGCAGCGCGGCGATGACCCCCGTTAAAACGTCCCCGGCTCCGCCCGTGGCCATGCCCGCGTTGCCGGTCTCGTTGATGTACATCCGATCGCCGTTGGTGACCACTGTTCCCGGTCCCTTGAGCGCCACATTGCAGCCGTAGGTTTCCACGAGAGCGCAGGCGGCGGCGCGCCGGGTGGCCGCGTCATTAGTAACAGGCTCTTTGCGACCGCGGGCATCCAGCAATCGCCGCATCTCACCCGGGTGGGGAGTGAGTACGATGCGGTTGGCCTGGGGGATTTCGAACGGGTCAGCGGCCGCCAACAGATTCAGCCCGTCGGCGTCCACCACCATCGGCCCGGAGAAACCGATCAGAATCTCGGCGACTACGGAAGGTCCGAGGGTGTGCCCGAGCCCCGGACCAAGTGCCACGACGTCGGCATGGAAGGCGCTCACCGCTTCGAGAATGTCGGCCGCGGTGTCCTGCAAAGTGCCGACGGTTGCGCATGGTGCCAATCCCGCCGCGGCCGTTCGGATCGGCTCGGGGACCAGAAGCTGAACGAGTCCGGCGCCGCTGCGAAACGCGGCGTTGGCCGCCATTGCCGGGGCGCCGACCATTACGACGGCGTTGTAGCAGCCGCCGATGATCACGATTCGTCCCACGTTTCCTTTGTGCGCATGGGGGCTCCGTTCCGGAAGGGGGGCGATCTCGCGCGTGATTATGATGTCTTCCCGAGGCATATTCCGTTTCAATCCGTACCGGTCCGTGCCCGTCGGTTTATCAGAGCGGCGGTGTAGCCGGCTCCGAAGCCATTATCGATATTGACGACCGTTACCCCGGCCGCACAACTGTTGAGCATTCCCAATAACGCGGCCAGCCCGTGGAAGCTGGCGCCGTATCCTACGCTGGTAGGAACCGCGATAACCGGGCATTCGACCAGCCCGCCGACCACGCTGGCAAGGGCGCCCTCCATTCCGGCCACAACCACTGCGACACTGGCGGCCTGTAAGCCTTCGCAATAAGCCAAGAGCCGGTGAATCCCCGCGACTCCCACATCCAGATAGGACGCGGTGGTCTGGTCCATCATCTCGGCGGTAATCCGAGCCTCTTCGGCTACGGGCAGATCGCTGGTGCCCGCCGCGACGATGGCGATAGTGCCCGTGCCGGGTACCCGTTCGCGCTGCCGAAGGGTGATGACGCGCGGGGCCTCGTGGAACTCGGCCTGGGGCTGGATCTGTGACACTGCTTTGTACATCTCGGGGGTAGCACGCGTTGCCAGTACATTGCCGCCCGCCTTGGCGCACCGTTCGAACACGGCCGCAACATGTTCGGGTGTCTTGTATTCGCAGTAGATCACCTCGGGGAACCCGCAGCGGATAGACCGGTGGTGATCGATCTTGGCGAAGCCGAGATCCTCGAACGGCATGTTCTTAAGCCGCGCGACGGCCTCATCCACAGACTGTCCGCCTGCGCGCACCAACTCCAGCAGATCTCGCAAAGCCTGCTCGTCCATAACGTATGCAGTGTAGGAAGATGCGGCCGACTCGGCAAACCGGCAGAATACGCGGCCCCCCCTTAATTGCCTACTTTGCCAAGTGTCGTTTCCGCGCGCAACTCCGTATTTGGAGATTAGAGCCCTTCGCGGCGCCGCCGTATTTCGCGGTTACGCCCTTGCGAGGGCGATCACCAGCGGATTGCCGTCGATCTTAACGTCGATACGCCCAAGATCCGTGGCCGGAGGCTCGGTAAGCAGCTCGACGGCCAGCGTTTCGTTCTTGATGTAGTCCCCACACTGCTCGATGGCATCGTGGAGACCTTCGGCGTCGGTGGAGAGCCCCAGCCGGATGCGGTCGGCAATGTCCAGCCCGGCCTCCTTACGCAGATTCTGCACGTTCCTGACGATATCGCGCGCAAGCCCTTCGTTCTTGAGCTGCGGCGTAAGCCGGGTGTCGAGTAGGGTAACAGTCGGCCCGTCGCTTGCTCCAGCCCAGGCGTCTTGATACGACCGCGAGACGGTCAGATCTTCGGACGCGACTGGGAGGGCGTTGCCGTCAATCTCGATCATGACCGGTTCATTCTGGGCGAGTTTCTTCTCGACCGACGCGCCGTCGAGTTCGGCAATTGCGGCCCGGGCCGCGGAGACATTGCGCCCGAACTTCGGACCGAGGGTCTTCATATTGGGCTCGACGAGGACCGTAACCATATCGTCCGCCGAGTCGCGCAGGGTCACTTTCTTGACGTTCAGCTCTTCAAGGAAGTGGTCCTGGAACAGCTCCACGGCTTGCCGCTCCGCGTCGTTGCCCGGCACGATCAGCAGCTCCGCCAGCGGCTGTCGGACCTTCAGCTTCGACTCCTTCCGGGCAGCGCGGGCCAAGGACATCAATCGCAACGAAGCAGCCACATGCGCCGAAAGCGTTTCGTCGATCATCGTCTCATCCACTTCGGGGAATGGGACATGGTGTACACTGGCGGCAGCGCCTGTGGTCTGCTCAGCGACAAGGTTCTGGTAGATCGTCTCCGCCATGAACGGGACGATCGGAGCCACGAGTCGGTTGAACGTGGTCAGAACCTGATAGAGGGTAGCGTACGCCGCCCTTTTGTCCGCCGGCCAGCCCTCACCGTAGAACCGCCGGCGCGAACGCCGTACGTACCAGGTGCTCAGCACCTCGACGAAACGCTCGGCTTCCACGGTGAACGCGGCGACGTCGAATCCGCTGTAGGCCTCATGGGCTGTGCGGATCAACCGGTGCAGGTCCGAGAGGATCCAACGGTCGAGCAGCGAGCGATCTTCCGGTTGCGCGGTGTGCTCCGCCGGCTTGAAGTCGTCCACCCGGGCCAGATTGCAGAAGAAGGAATAGACGTTCCACCATGGGATGATTACGGCACGGCGGGTGTCATTACAGTGGGCCGGACCGAAGAGCACGTTTCGTTCCGGGGCGGCTGAGGCGTACAGCCAGCGCATCACATCGACGCCGATCTCGTCGGCGGCGGCGTTGAACTCGATGGCGTTGCCGGCCGATTTGTGCATCGGCTTGCCGTCGTCGTCCATCACCAACCCGTGCCCTTTGAGGACCTTGAACGGCGATCGGTCGACCATCATCGTGCTGACCGCCAGCAAGGCGTAGAACCAGTTGCGAAACTGCCCAGGGAGAGCTTCCACGATGAACTCGGCGGGGAACCACTTCTCCCAATACTCTCGGTCGGAGAAGTAGCCCATTGTGGACAATGACACGATGCTGGCATCGAGCCACGGGTTGCCCACGTCTTTGACCCGGGCGACGTTCTCCTGGCCGCACTGAGCGCAACGGATCTTGACGGCATCAACCCAGGGGCGATGAGGGGAGTGTCCCTCGTACTGCTCCCAGCCGCTGACCGCCCGGGCCTTCAGTTCGTCATGCCCGCCGATCACCTCGAAATGCCCGCAGTCGTGGCATTCCCAGATCGGCAGCGCCAGACCCCAGTAACGCTTCTTCGAGATCATCCAATCGCCCATGTTGTGGAGCCAGTCGAGCTCGCGCTCCAAGCCCCATGAGGGGATCCACCGGGCCTGGCGGGCGGAATCCATGATTCGCTCGCGCCAATTCATGTTGATGAACCACTCGTCCACCAGGCGGTAGACCAGCTCCTCTTTACAGCGCCAGCAGTGCGGGTAGCGGTGGTAATACTGCTCCTTGGCGAGAAGTTTTCCGCGTTTTTTGAGGTCGGCGACTACTTCATCGGCCACCTGATCGAAACGCCGGCCGGCGAGGAACCCAAACTCCGGCCGAAAGGTCCCGTTCTCGAATAGGGGAGCGACTTGCGGCAGTCCCAGCTCCTTTCCGAGGTGGTAGTCTTCGCTACCGCAACCGGGGGCAATGTGGACGATTCCCGTACCCTCAGACTCGGTAACCTCATCCCAGGCAATGACGCGGTGGGCGGGCACGGCCTCGGCGGCGCCGGCGAGCATGTCGAACGGACCTTCGTAAGTAAGCCCGACGAGCGACTCGCCGCTGACTTCTTCAACAACCTCGAAGGGCCCGTTGTTTTTGAAAAGGGCTTGAATCGACATCAGCCCCGGGACTTTGCCTTTGCCTGCATCGGCAATCGGGTGCGCTCGGGCGTTTTCGAAGTTGGCTTTGCCGACATAGAAGTACTCGTCGCCCTGTTTGACCTTCACATAAGTCATTTCCGAGCCGACGGCGGCGCCGACGTTCGAGCTGAGAGTCCAGGGCGTTGTGGTCCAGACCAGCAGGTTCTCGCCGGGGCGTTCCTTGAGCGGGAACTTGACGAAGACGGAAGTGTGCGGCACCTCGCGGTACCCTTCGTTCATCTCCATCTGGCTGAGCCCGGTCCCGCAGCGCGGGCACCAGGGCATGACATCGAAACCCTTGTAGACCAACCCCTTCTCGTGGCACTTCTTCAGAAACGCCCAGATACCGAAGTTGTTCTCGTCCGACATCGTGTAGTAGGAGTTCTCCCAATCCATCCAGTATCCGAGCCGTTTGGATTGCTCGGTCTGCACGGCCGCGAACTTGTTGGCCCGCGCCTTGCACTCCTCGACGAACCGGTCGATTCCGTAGGATTCGATTTCCTTCTTGTCCTTGAAGCTATGTTCCTTCTCGACCTCGACCTCGACCCAGAGTCCCTGGCAATCGAATCCGTTCTGATAGCGCAGCTCGCGTCCCAGGGCGGCCTGGTACCGCTGATAGATGTCCTTGTAGGTTCTTCCCCAGGCGTGATGGACCCCCATTGGGTTGTTGGCGGTTATCGGTCCGTCGAGGAACGACCACCTCGGTTTGCCCCGGTTAATCTCCCGGAGTTTCTCGAAGGCCTGGGTCTGTTCCCAGTACGCCAGCACTTCCCGCTCTTGCGCGGGGAAATCCACCTTCGGGTCAACCTTCTGGAACGCCATCGATCTCTCCTGCCTTGCTGCTACGACCACCTCAGGGTCTGTTTCGGGGCGGCTTCGGGCTCTACCACCGGCACAGCCGGCCCAACCGGACGCAGTCCGTACCGATACCGGTGTGGACTGTGAACTTCGCACTATAACCAGGTTGGCACTCGACGTGAATCGCCGTCATCACCCGGATCGCCGGGGTGGGATCCTCCCGGCCGGCCCGCGGCATACGCCGCTTGCTCAAGACGGGCGCCAATCACGACGATAGGCTCTGTGAGGCTGTGGGTCTCCACCCGAAAGGGTGTGCAGCCTAACTAAGAGGGTCCGGGTATCGGCGAGCCCGGGCTCTCGTTTTTTTTACGTTACCGCCAAGTCGGCGATCCGACGCACGCCTGCCTCGGTCGCTAGTCTTCGATCGGGGTGATCTTGCCGGCGTTCTCCAGGAGCTCACAGAGAGCCACGGCCGCCTCTTGCGGCGACATCTTGGCGGCGTCGATTACCAGCTCCGGCTTCTCCGGAGCCTCGTAGGGGTCATCGATTCCGGTGAATCCTCTGATCTCGCCAGCCCGGGCCTTCTTGTACAGTCCTTTTGGATCCCGCTGCTCGCACACCTCCAACGGAGCGTCGCAGAAGACTTCAAAGAAGCTGTCAACTCCTACGGTCTCACGGGCGGCGTTGCGATCGGCAAGATACGGACTGATGAACGACGTGATCGTGATCAACCCGGCGTCGACGAACAGCTTGCCCACCTCCGCGATGCGGCGGATGTTCTCTTCGCGATCCTCGGCGCTGAAACCCAGGTTCTTGTTGAGCCCGTGGCGAATGTTGTCGCCATCCAGCACGTAACAGAGATGCCCGCGCTGAACCAGGGCATGCTCCAGGGTGAAGGCGATCGTGCTCTTGCCCGAGCCACTCAATCCGGTCAACCAGATCAGAGCCCCCTTCTGCTTAAGTAGCGTCTCGCGTTCCTCACGATTAACGTGGCCCTCATGCCAGGTGATGTTGGTGGCTTTGATCTTCGTCACAGATACGTCCTTCTCTTAGCGACCAGGCAAACTCGTCCGCAAACTCGACCGGCAGTATAGAACCCGCCTCCCGCGCTCTCAAGCAAGCCGGACTCCCGCAGCAACAGAGTGTCTGCAACAGGATGTTCGCGTAGTTTGGGTCCGGTCGCCCCGCAACACAGCCTTCCAGCCTGCCGTCCCCGCGCCAAGCGAGAAGGGCCGTAACGCAGGCTTCCAGCCTGCCTCCCTGATCAAACAGAAGGGCAACGTAAGCCGCGAACACCCCGTAACGCAGGCTTCCAGCCTGCCTCCCTACGCCAAGCGAGAAAGCGACGCGTCTCGCGGCCTCGTACCTCAAGCAGCTAAGGCCCATTGTTGCACTTTAGCGTCAATATCCGCAGTTTTACAGGATTCCCTCTTGACTTTGCTCAAAGTGGGGGGTATGGCTAAATATCGGACCCGCCATGCCTGTGCCGCGGCGAATCCGAAGGAGGCAGAGGTTTCGCGCGCGGATGGCGGGACTTTGCTTTCGCCGGTCATCGTCCGGCGCGGCGAGGGTCGCTGCAGGTCTGGCGTGATGGAGGCGCGGGCCGGGCAGACCATTGATCGGCTCAAGGCGGATTGCCGATCTGCCGCGCCAGTGGCAGTTAGGAGGAATGCTCCCACGCTTACAGGAGCAGACTTTCTCAGGTCTCTTCTTGCGGCCTGACGTATGAAGCGAGCGGTAACGGAGGTTAAGCGGTTCGATCACTCTCATACAGGGAGGTTTGTGCGATGAAATGGACTTCGCGGCTTGCGATCGTTGCGGTCTTGTTCTCTCTCGGTGAAGCCGACGCCGGGCCGGTGCTTTTGGCAACCGCATCCGGCGAACAGACGTTGCCCCTGCCTTCGTTTGTGGATTCGGTTACAACTACAAGCTACCTGCGTTATCAGCGCGAAGCCGGCGTTGGCTTCGATCTGTTCGACGACGAACCGGTTCTTGTCCGGCGAGACGATCCTCCATGGACCGTCTATGATTCCGTCGGATCGTCGCTCGACGATCCCGATTTCGACGTATATGCCGAGTTCTTGACTGACGGCGTATATGAACTGCTGTTCTTCTTCAGTCCCGAACTGGGAGCCATAAATGGGGGGTTTGAGGAGGAGTTTCTTCAAGTGCATGTTGCTCCCTTCTCACATGTCGATCTGGTTGGTTACCGGATTGACCGGATCGACCAATGTGTAACTTATGACGTGACAGATATTGGATTGCACGTTGACGGACGTTTTGAGTTCTACGGGTCAGTGATACCCTGCCCACCGACGCTGCTGTTGTTGGCGGTCGGCTCGTTTACGTTGGTTCGGCGTGTTCGCCCGACGAAGCACTGAACGTATGTGGGACGTTCCCGAACAGATTATCTGAGGAGTTGCCCCTGATGAGGAATGCGATTTGTCTTGCGTGCTGCGGATTAACGTTGTGCAGCACATCGTATCTAATGGCCGACCAGCGATCTGCAAGCGTGTACTCGCCGCTTTGGCGCGGCGTGAGTGACTGTTATCATTGCGACGCGTCCGGGACCACGTCGGCAGTGGTTACGGTTCCGCAGACGGGTGCGCTCAGCCCCGCTGCCGGAGATGTAACAATAGGCGTGCGAGTGTATGCGGATCTCAGAGGTTCATCGGGATACGTTTGGATTAAGGTCGGGGACACGTGGCTCACACCAAGTACTCCCGGTGTTGTATCCGGTGTGCCGACCGGCGGGAATTTCTTTCAGACGGACGGTTCCAACAGATGTTATTGCTGCGAAGGATCGAATGTGGCGTCCATCGTTGTGACCGGTGCATTCTTCAACGCACAGTTGAATGCTGACGACAAACTGGTCGTCACGATAGCGATAGCGCCAGGGTCAACCGATGTACCGTGCGTTGCAGAAGCCTGCGGCTGCACGAGCAACATCGATACGGGATATCAGACAGTTACGGTGATTTGGACACCCGGTGGCTGCCAAACAAGCGCCGACTGCGACGATGGATTGTACTGCACCGTCGATACGTGTAACACGGGAACTGGGGAGTGCTCGCACTCATCCAGGAACTGTAGTGACGGGAATTCGTGTACTAACGACTCGTGCAATGAGGGTCTGAACCGGTGTGACCACACAAACAACAACAACCCGTGCAGTGACGGGCTCTTCTGTAACGGGAACGACCATTGTGCGGGTGGATCGTGCAGTGCTCATGACGGCGACCCGTGCGCCGGGCAGGAATGCTGCGAGGCAACGAACACCTGCGCCGAGTGTTGTGACGACGCCTTCTGCGACGACGGCGATCCGTGTACAGGTTCGGATTCCTGTGTATCGGGAATGTGTCAGAGCGAGTTCGGGGACTGCAACGATAATAGTATTGGTGATGCATGTGACGTGATGGATTGGGATGTGGATGCCGACGTGGATCTTCGTGACGCGGCGGCCTTTCAGAGCTGCTTCGGACAAGACGTCCCGGCCTGCCGGGCAGCGTTCGACCTTGCGTTACTTTGCGGGCCAACTGACCTTGACGACTATTCACTCCTCAGCGATCAACTCGCGGGGCCTTCGGGGTTTGCGATGGCGATGATGGGAGGGGAGAGTGCCGAATCGTTGTTCACCCTGCCTGACCAAGACGCCTCGGGTGGGGCCGATGAACCCGATGACTGGACGGTTACTGATGCAGCGGTGGCATTCGAAGTACGGCCGCTTGGCGGCCGCAATCCGGTCACCGTGCTGGCACCGAATACGAGGTATGAGGTTTGGTACCAGGCCGACTACTCCGATGTGCAGTATTACATGCTTGCCGTTTTGAGTGCGTCGACTGCTAGCGGATTCACCACTGCGGAACCCGCCTCGGACGGCGACTGGGCCGGCACGGGCGATTTCATGTGGATTGACCTGACCGGCGATCCCGGCGGGCTATTGCCTGCGATCGGCTATCCGGAAGGCTACGTTATGCTCGGGCTCGTCGGGGATACGGGTGCGGCTGGTCGCGAAGGGCAGCTATTCCGTTTCACAACAGGTCCGGCGGGTGAGCTGACGTTCGATCTGAAGATGGGACGGATCAATGAGCAGCAGAGGTCGGCGGTGAACATGGAGGGCCAGGCCCGCTTCAGTGTGGAGTAGTACGCGCCATCGGCGTTGTGGCGAGTTCTCCCGCGTACCACCGCTCTCGAGCAGTGCAGAGCCGGGACACGGTGTGGATGGAGCCCGATCCCCTACGTGTGAGGGAGCGTTACGCTGATTGCCGTTCGCCGTCGGCGTCTTTGGCGGGGCGGTTGTCCGGCTTCTTCGTTCGGTGACCGAAACAACGGCGATACAAATCCTCGATCGGACCGCTCAAGCCGTACCACACCACCAACACCACCAGCGTCGGGGCCTTGTAAGACCAGAATATGACGAACAACAGCAGGATTCCCACAAGCTGGCCGAACGGCCGGCGACCGATGAGGTAAGCACGATAGAAACGCCGGTAGGGGATTCCGGAGACCATCAGAAACGCCGCAATCAGAGCCACTATCGGAATCGCGTAGGCGATCATCTGCCGACCTGCGTCGCCGAACTGCTCTCGGACGATGACGAAGGCCACAACAATGGCGGCCGCGCCCGGGCTCGGCAGACCGCGGAACATGCGGGGGTCGTAATCGGCCTTGGCGTGCTCGACGTTGAAACGAGCCAGCCGGATGGCCGTGAACGCTACGTAGATGGCCGCGGCGATCCAGGTGAACCGCCCCAGGGCGTGTTCGCTGAGCGGCGAGGGCACAATCGAGTCCCCGGCCAGCTCTGTCGTCACAAACGCCACCATCAGCGTGGCCGGGGCGACTCCGCAGGTGACTACGTCGGATAGCGAGTCGAGCTGCCCGCCGAAGTTAGTAGTGCTGCGCGTTGCCCGGGCGACCAGCCCGTCGAGGCCGTCGAACACCATTCCCAGCAGTACCAGCCCTGCTCCGACGGAAAGGAACGACGGTAGCACGCGTTCCCAGCCTGCCCCGGTCAAGACCTGGGTTGTGTCCACCCCGGCCCCGAAGTCGTACATGGCGCGCAGGGCGAAGTGGATGGCGGCGAAGCCGCAAAGCAGGTTGCCGAGCGTCAGCAAGGTGGGGGCGATCGGCAGAGATCTCAGTCGGCGTCGCTTGCGACGTCCGTGAGAAGTGCTCGGTACTTTGCCAACCACGGCCATGGTGTTCCCTTCTGTCCTGGCGGCGAGGTTCAGCGCTTTGTTGCACGCATCGGATCGGGCTCGATCTGCGCCGCGTATCGTTCTTTGCGCTGCTCTTGTGCAAACGGGCGACGTCCGGCCCGTGGTCGCCTCTTCGTTCCACCGCCCCTTCGGGGCTAGTCGATATTAGCGGCCCGTTTACCAGGGGCTTACGCCCCTGGCTACATACCTATGCCCCTTCGGGGCGGGTTTCGGCGTTGTCCGTCGTCGGGGCCGGTTCGTTGACCGGCTGCCGAGCGACAATGGTCAGGCCCGCCCGGACGGAATCACCGATGCCAACTAATATTTCGGTCCCGGTTTGCCGCGGGATAATCAACTCCGTACGCGAGCCGAATTTGATCATGCCGAACCGGGTTCCGATAGGCAGATGCTCGTTGGCTTCCGCGTGGCACACGATTCGCCGCGCGATCTTGCCGGCAACCTGTCGGACCTCGACCGGCCCCGGAATGGGTGGATCCGGGTCGATCAGCACGGTATTCGACTCATTTCGGAAACCGGACTCCGGATGGCGCGCGTCAAGGAATTCCCCGGCACGGTATGACAGCGATCGCACCCGCCCCGAGCACGGTGCCCGGTTCGCGTGCACATTGAAGATGCTGAGGAATACGCCGATCCGCGTGGCCGGGCCGCCGATTGACTCGTGGTCATCCAGTTCCGTGATCTCGGTCACCACGCCGTCGGCCGCGGAGCACAGTTCACCAGCCTCGAAACTGCGCTTGCGAACCGGGTCGCGGAAGAAGGAAATCACCCAGATCCAGACGATCACGAACGGGATGCCGAGAGGCCAGTACAGCCACCACGCCCCGGCGACGCATGCGCCCAGGATCAGAGTGCTCAGCACGATCTCCCGTATTCCTTCTTTCGCGATCAACATGGCAGTTGGGCGTATCATAGCGATAGCCGCGAATAACGCACGCCCCGACGGCGTTAACCGATCGAGGCGTGCGTCGCCACGGTCTTGGGGCAGGTCGCGGTGAAAGAGGGTACAGGCACCTCGCCGATGGCGTCCCCTGACACCGTAAGCGGGGATCGGCTGGGAGCCAGTCCCCTTCTTCAGGGGCCCCTAGTCGAAGCGGACCACGATATTCGGGCCTCGCCCACGGTCGCGATGCGGGCGGCGAGCCTTGACGGTTCGGTGCCCACGCGGGCCGTCGTGGACTCGCAGGATCTCTCGGGGTGCCCAGTGTCCCGGTTTCACCAACACCTCCTCATGCACAACTCTGGTAGTCTCCGCTCGGACACAAACGGGGCGGTAGACGGTCTCAAAGTAGCCCTCGCGGACCAGCACGCGTTGTTCCTTCCAGACCTTACGGGCGGGCCGCACCACTTCCTCGACCATCTCGAATCCGATCAGCCCTCCGAACGCGTCGTATCGCGCCACCCGACGCTTAACGACCCTGGCCGGCTCCATGACTCGAACTCGACGGATCTCGTAGACCGGCTCGTGCCAGATCCGCTCCTCCCGCTGTTCGAGGACGGCGGGTACTACTATTGTCCTAGCTCTCGTCTCGTAGACCGGCGGCACCCACACGCGCTCGGGTTGGTGCTTGACCTTCCGAATATGCCCCGCCTCAGCCGGGTTGGGGAGCATCAGCCCCGCTCCACCCACCACGGCCAACCCCAGCAACCACCGGCTCCATCCTGCTTTGTTCGTTCTGGCGTTCATCGCTGATCCTCCGCTTTGGGTTATCGCACTTCGTATCCCACACGTCGAGATAGTAGACTATTGTAAACTATCTTGGTTAGAGGAAAAAGTTATTGATGTGTTTTTCTCTTCGAGTTTTGGGAAATGTGATGGGTGCGCGGCAGGATAGCGCGCTGCAATGTGCATGCAAGGTAATATGGACTGTGTGGCTGCAAGGTCGTCGAGGCGGCTGAGAAGGGCAGACTCTCCGTGCGAACCAGCCCCCGATCCGCGGGTGGCGAATCGGGGGCCGGTGCAGCTGCTGGCCACGGTTCCGATGGCGGGCCTGTCCTTTACGGGCAGGCACTCGGGGCAACGAATGGATACGGATCCCCCTTGAATCCGCCCACGACTCGTTGCACGTCGGTCATGTTCACGATCGCGTTGGGGGTCTGGCCATCCACGTCAACCCAAACCAGCGGCGGAGCGCTTGGTGAGCCTGAGAACCGTTGGAGAGTCGCCTGGACATCATTCATGTTCACGATGCCGTTCGGCGGCCCCCATGAGCCGACGAAGGAGCCGACGCAATCAGCCCAGAACTTGGGAGTCGGCTCCAGAACCGTGGGAACCGTCAGCCCGGCCGAGTAGTCCGCCTCGTTGCCCGGGTCTCCCGAGATGTCGAGGGCCTGGACGATATAGGTTTGATCCGGCGCGATTCCGCAGTCCCCGACGTGGATTACAGCGGGTTCGGTGCCCCAATCCGTGTAGTACGCGGTTGCCCCAAGCTGGAAGACGTCTGCCGGTTTCCCGGTTAAATGGGCCTGGACCCACCATTGCGAGCCGCTGGACACGTGGATCACCCGCAGGGCTACTTGCGAGCCCGCATTGCCCGGCATGAACGAGATATAGCGGTTCTTTCCCGCAGCACTTGGTTCGGGCTCGGGTGGGTCGGGGATCTCGGTCAGCTCGGCGCTGGTGATCATGAAGGCCATGTCGCTGTATAGCGGTCCGGGCCACGTGGCCGAGCTCCACGTTCCCGGTGGGACAACCTGTTGGGCTGCCGGGCAGATAATCGGCGGACTCGTTCGGTGCATCTCCTGCCACTTCCACAGGACTGGGTTGTTCACATCAACTGACCGGGCCATGATGTCCAGCCAGTAGGTCTCACCCTCGATCTGCTCGAACGGAACGTCTAGGAAGTACTCATACAGGTATATGGCTTCGCCCAGGTTGTTCACCAGTCCGGTCGGGTATTCGTTGTATTGTCCCGGGGTGAGATCTTCGCCCCATATCTCGACGTCTGGCAGGCACCAGGGCTCGCCGGGCAGATTCGGATGGATGCTCAGGTGGAAGCCGGCCAGCCCGGATCCCGGATCCTCGTACGCGCCCCACCAGTGGATGTCGGTGACCGCGCCACCCTCACAGACCCACTGGTCGGCGGTGATGATCTGCCCCCCGGCGTAATCGTGGGCGTGCAGGCCGGACAGCTCCGTCGACAGCGGTTGGTCCCACTTGATGAACTCGCAAGCGTCATCGATCCCGTTGCCGTCGTGGTCGCCGTGACATTGCGACCCCGGGCCTCGGGAAGTGCCGCCCAAGCCGGCACAGTCCTCGGCAGGCGTGTCCACGCAACTACCGTCCGACAGGCAGCAGGCTTCATCGAGCGGAGGGGACACGCAGACGCAGCAGAAATCGATGGTGCCGTCGCCGGCAGGGGTCTGCACTTCTTCGCAGATCTCGTCCGCAGCGCAATCACCGACACAGGTCGGAGGCTCGGCGACCTCGGTTCTCATCTGGATTGTCGCAGTCGTGGTGCCCATGTAGTCCGCCAACTGGCTATCCGGGCAACCTTCGAACTCGATCTGATAGGTAATGTCAAAGAAGCTGTCGACGGCGAAGTCGCCGCTCGGCAGTTCCGTGAGGGTGGTCGTGCCCGCACCGGGCAGGCCGAAGTCCGAACCGCCGAGTACTCGGAAGGTGCAGAAGTCGGGATCGCCGAATAGCTCGCCCTGCAGCCGGTACATATCGTTCGCGAAGGTCTGGACCGGATCACCCGGGGTCCTGGGTCCGGTGTGGACCTCGCAGGACACCGGCACGGCCAGGTGGCGGTTGAAGCCTGCCAAGTCGCCGGTGCCGGTAACGGTCAGATCGAGGGTGGACGCGAAGCAATCGCCGTGACCGCCGAGCGTACCGCCGGCCATCTCGCACTCCCCGGGCGACAGCGGCAGCGAACACAGCCCGGTGGACCCTTCGCAGATGAAATCCGTGTGAATCGGGTCCAGCTCAATTGTGGTTCCCGGCGGCAGACCTTCGATGATCATGTGGACTTCGTCGGGGCTGAGGTAATCGCACCCGATCGGCGGGAGGGTCACCGTTCCGGTCCCGTTGTCTTCTACGACGCACGGATCGGACGGCGGGGTTGTCTGCAGGGCATGGCAATCCCCGGGTTCCTCGCATTCGCATACGATAACCGTAGAGTCGCCCGTCGCAGGGTCGTAGTTGAGGCACTGGGGTTGGCAGACGTCGCCCGTGTCCGGGCAGGCAACCGGCTTGCACGCGGATCCATCCGCCATCGGTTCGCACACGTCGGGGGCGCAGTCGCAGCAGATGTCGATTGTGCCGTCGGGGTTGACCCTCTGAGTTTCCTCGCAGACCTCTCCGGGAAGGCAATCACCGACGCAGGTCGGTGGCTGAGGCAGCTTGGTTCGCATCCGTAGTGTCGCGGTTGTCGTGCCCGAGTAGTCTGTCAGAACACTGCCCGGGCAACCCTCGAACTCTATCTGATAGGTGATGTCGAAGAAGCTGTCGACGGCAAAATCGCCGGTCGGCAGTTGCGTGAGCGTGGTCTCACCCGGCCCCGGCAGGCCGAAGTCCGTTCCGCCCAGGACCCGAAACGTACAGAAATCCGGATCGCCGAATAGCTCGCCCTGCAGGCGGTACATGTCGTTGGCGAAGGTCTGGACCGGATCGCCCGGAGTCCGAGGACCAGTGTGCACCTCGCAAGACACCGGCACGGCGATGTGCCGGTTGAAGCCCGTCAAATCGCCCGTGCCGGTAACGGTCAGATCCAGCGTCGATTCGAAGCAGTCTCCGTTGCCGCCCAGCGAGCCGCCGGCCGTCTCGCATTCACCCGGCAGTAGCGGCATCGAGCACAAGGCAGACGGGGTACTGGGACAGAAGAAGTCCGTGTGAATCGGGTCCAGCTCAATCGTGGTTCCCGGAGGCAGGCCTTCGATGATCTCGTGGACCTCGTTCGGGCTGATGTAATCGCAGCCGATCGGCGGTAGCGTGATCGTCCCAGTTCCGTTGTCCTCCACGATGCACGGATCGGAATCGGCAGGGATGACGGCCCGGCACTCATCCGTCCCGCGGCAGTCACAGTCAATGACGGAAATCTGCCCGGAGTCCGGGTCGTAGTTCATGCAGACCGATTCGCATACCTCGGTTGCGTCAGGGCATAAGACATCGGCACAGGCGGAACCGTCGGCCAACGGCTCACAATCCTGGAATATCTCGGTTTCCATCCGGATCGTGGCGGTCGTGGTGCCCATGTAGCCATCCAGCATGCTGCCGGGACAGCCTTCGAACTCGATCTGATATGTGATGTCGAAGAAGCTGTCGACGGCGAAATCGCCACTGGGCAGCTCTGTCAAAGTGGTTGTGCCGGGACTCGGCAGGCCGAAATCCGTGCCGCCGAGGACTCGGAAGGTGCAGAAGTCCGGATCGCCGAACAGCTCACCCTGCAGGCGATACATGTCGGCGGCGAACGTCTGAACGGGATCTCCGGGGTTACGCGGGCCGGTGTGGACCTCGCAGCCGACTGGAACGGCGAGGTGCCGGTTGAAGCCCGCTAAGTCGCCGGTTCCGGTTACGGTCAGGTCCAAGGTCGATTCGAAGCAATCGCCGTCACCACCGAGGGAACCGCCGGGCATCTCGCACTGGCCCGGCGGGATCGGCAACGAGCATATACCGCTGGACATCTCGCAGAAGAAGTCCATGTGGATCGGGTCCAACTCGATAGTGCTTCCTGCAGGCAGACCGTCGATGATAAGATGCACTTCGTCGGGGCTCAAGTACTCACACCCTATCGGCGGTAGAGTCACCGTTCCGGTTCCGTTGTCGGCCACCACGCACGGGTCGGCCCCGGCCGGGGTCGCCGCGACCAGCATTGCGAGCAGCAACGTGCCTACTGTTGGCACTGCCCTTGACTTTATTTGAGGGTTGTCCCCTCCCCACGTTTCCCTGAGAGTAAACACAATTCGCACAGACATGACATCCTCCTTCGCACTTGCGAAATCACGCGCAATCCGGCCCAAACCATCCATGTGTGGGACTTGTTTCGCAGCCCTAGCCCACCTGCGGCGCGCCCCACCCGGCGCACGCCACGCCTCTCACCTTGTGTTCTGCGGTAACTCCTCCGTACCGACGATGCTCGACTACGTGATCTTTAACCCATCATGCTAACGCGCCGTACGCCATGACTCCAGAAGAAACGGCGAAGTCTCCGGAGATTCTCGGCCTTCCCGTCAACCGGGCCTGACGTCCGCGGCGCGCCGCACGAGGGTTTTCGAGCATGTTTGTGCCATCGGAGAGACAGTCGACTCCTTTGGGATCCGAGGGCGCCGCTGATTGTGTTGTGGTCGGGCGCCGGGGCGAGGATTCCAGGGTGCCATCGCACCGTCGCTGACCGCGCCCGTCTCCGACCGTTCCGACGTGGGGAGCTCTCGTGGCGTCCATCGATGGTGCGGTCCGTCGAGTCGCGATCAAGGACCTTTTCGATGCGCTGAACGAGCAGAACGCCATCAGAGCCCAAGAGGGTCTTGCGCCCTTGCCCGACCCGTTCACCGTGACCACCGCCAACCCGGCCGTGGCCGGGCAGTAACGATTGGCAGTCGGCATCACGCGTAGGGCATGGTCGAGGCACGAGACCTGCCATCTACTGCAGGGGGATTTCATCGGTTCCCCAATGCTCAGGCGGCCGTACCCCGCACGGCCCTGCCGCAAGCTTGGCATACGCCGGATTCAATAGAACACGCCCCCCGGCCATGCCGCTGGAAACATTCTGAAAGAGGCCGGGCGGCCGAAACAAGAGCGCGGCTCATCGATGTTGTCTCTTCCACCCCGTCAGGGTGGTTTGAGTTGTTGGCATCCCAGCCGGGGGCGGCGGCCGCTTCGCGACCTTGCCCCCGTCTGTCTAGCAGCCTTCCAGGCTGAACAGGGAGCCGCGCGTTGCGGCCTTTCAGGCTGTGGAGGGACCGCGACCGAGTCGGACGAGTGCGCTCGGTTTGTACCGCTGAAACGTGCAAAACAACGAGGGCGTCATTCTGAGGATCTTGCGAATCATGGGGCGATCTCCGTCCCGCACTCCGAACACGTGCCCGACACGTTCCCGGTAAGATCGTAGCCGCACTCCGCACAGTGACCGGGGGGATACGGGCAATCGCGCCTCCACGCCAAGAACATTGGGACTCCGATTATCAGCAGGGGGATCCAGAGGGGAACACTGCACCTGTACAGGTTATGGCCGCTGTAGAGCCTCCTGGGCAACAAGAGGATCTTCGGCGAGGTGCACGCACCGAAGTGCCAGCCTATCGGGAGCACGCTGTCGAGTCCCCATGGACGGCCGTATTCGAACCCGACAGCTCCCAGGCCAACGACGGCATACCAACTGTGACTTCTGTAGCCGCAATACCACCACCGGCTTGCCACCATGGCCAGAAACAGAACCACGCACGCCACCAGCCCCGCCCACCTCAGGAATTGCCGTTTCCGAGAGATCGTCCGCATGGTGGTCATCCGGCAGCCTCATCCTACTCGGGATCGATAGCGACACCGCATTCGGAACAGACCCCCGTAACGTTGCCGGTCAGATCATAACCACATCGTCCACATTGGCCCTCGCCTCCTCGTCTACCGCGTCGCCGAACAAGGCCGCGCACCAGAACGTACCCTGGGTAGGCGAGGAGCGCAACATCCACCAGCCACAGCGGCAATGAACACGCCCCAGCTACAAACGGTTTCACTCCAGAGCCAAACGGCGCTACGCCACGCCACGACATCACTCTGATCCCCAAAAACCTCGTATCCCTGTTGTCTGGCCGGATAAGCCGGCCGGGACTGCTCGTTTCCCTCGTCGCCCACCGAGTAGACAACGTTCCGCGATATACACTCAAGCAGAGATTGTGATTCGCCTCTTCTCCGAAGTCGAGCCAGTTGACATGCCAGCCTACTCCGCAGGAATGCGCATCGGGCACATCAGAGTACGACAACGGGCAACGGCCGAGTTCCAGGTAATCTGGCGGCCACCTGGTGAAGCTGGTTACAAGGAAGATCGAGACGACCAACGCACTGGCCATGCAGAGCAAAATGACAAGGGTTCGTGCTCTTCGTTGCCACATGTCTCCATCTCCGAGCCGGGCTGCCCCGAGGACTTCGCCACGTCACCCACAAGCCATGTTCACACATCGTTTTGACGCAATCTGCAATCACCTCCCGCCGAGCAATCCTATCCGGGTTCGACAAGCTCCGCCGCCCACTTCAGGAACCGCCGTTTCCGAGAGATGGTCCGCATGGTGGTTATCCGGTGGCCTCAGCCTTCTTGGGATCGATCGCGACGCCGCACTCGGAGCAGGCGCCCGAGACGTTGCCGGTCAGATTGTAGCCGCAGGCGAGGCAGAGGCCACGCTTCCGGCGACGGTGACGACGAAGGGGGCCGCGGATGAACGTGATGGTGGGGTAGAGGGAAAGGAGCAACGCTAGGCCATACAAAGAAATGCACTGCCTTGTGGATGAGGTCCGGGGGTCGCCGTTGCCGCCAGCGTCGTACTTAAAAGGCTTGTTGTACCGTGGGCGCGAATATCCGCGCATCTCCCCGGGTTCCGAGAGGCCGGAGAAACCTCCATGCGCTCCGATCAACACAAGGTCGAGCGCATCGGACGATGTCCAAACTCCAATACACAGCCAACCACTGCATACTTCAAACTCAATTGAGACGTTCCTCGTTGGACATGTGATAAGGCGGGCGCCAACCCGATAGGAGACGACGGCAGCGGTGACGGAAGACACAACCCCCACCGTCAACCCGACGATGACGGTCACGCGGAACACCCTGAGGACCTTGCGTATCACGGCGCGATCTCCGACCCGCATTCCGGGCAGATTCCGGATACGTTGCCGGTGAGGTTGTACCCGCACGTCAAGCAGTGAGTACTGTCGTCATCGATGGCAGCTTGTCGTAACCCGAAGTAGATTAGTTCGGCGGAAGCCAGCAGAACGACAATCGCGCATGCTGCCCCCAGCGCAAGGCTCAACAGCATCGGCAGCAGACCTGACTCGACCAGCGTAAACGTGGCAAAGATAACCATGCCTTCAAGGAAAAGAACCACGGGGCAAAGGGAGATGAATATGGCGAAGCACACCCACAGCGGAAACCGCCAGCGCCCGCGCTTCTTGGCTCGAGCCAACTCCAGGTACCGTTGATAGAAAGACCGTTCCCGGCTCATACGGCGTCCCCACACTCCGGACACACTCCCGATACGTTCCCTTCCAGGTTATACCCGCACGTCAGGCACAAGCCGCGCTTTCTACGACGCCACCTGCGAACCGGACCACGCACGAAGGCAAACCCCGGATACGCCGCCAGGACAACAGGAACGAACCAATTTGGCACGTCAATCTCCCAGAACACGCATCGTGGCAAACCACGTCCACCAGAGTTACCACTCGTCCATCCGTAGTCTCCGAGGCCGATCCTCCTGCGTTTCACACGTCTCTGACCCTCTGCCAGGCTTACGAAAGACACAGCACTCCGATCCGGATTCACGTCAAGAACCAGCCTGTATTCCCACGACACATACTCTTCATCGCGGAACCGCCGCTCAGCGCCAAAACCCAGCGAGATCATGCTACCCCAGCCCGGCGCCCGGGCGACATCAAGCCTCTGATTCTCAGAACGCCAGATAGACGCCGGTTCCCCCGGGTAGGCCAGAAGCACCCACGCAACGACAGACCCAACGGCCCCGAACGCACAGCCGTAGAGCAGGATCTTGCGAATCACGGTGGCGCCGCCTCCATCCCGCATTCCGAACATCGTCCGCCTACGTTGCCAGTCAAGTCGTAACCGCAGGCGAGGCATAGCCCACGGTGAGAGCGGCGCCACCGCCGATACCATCCGCGGATGAAGGCGAGCGTTCGGCGCAACGCCGATACGCGGAACAGAAAGCAGCTTGGGACGCAGATGCTCGGGGTCGCACGCGCCACGCGTTGCCCCGAAGAGAAAACGATCCTGAGAATCAGAATCCTGCCTGTCCTCACCGAGCGATTGGCGCGCGGGTCCGCGCTCATTTGAAACGATCCCAAACAACGACCTCTTCCAAGGGCAATTGCCCGGGCTTCGGCCAGGCGGGCTTTGTGGCTTTGCCAACGGCGATCAGGTTGCCGATTACGTGGTCGTCGGGCATGCCGATCAACTCGGCGACTTTGTCCGGGTCAAAGCCGATCATTGGGCAGGAGTCGTAGCCCATCGCCTTGGCCGCGAGCATGATGGTCTGCGACGCGATGCCAATTGACCGCATCACCTCATCCCGCTGGAGCCATTCGCGGCCCTCGTGAAACGGCCCCATCCAGCCCACTATCATCTTCGCCACATCCGGCGGCGCATCGCGCCAATAGCGCTGCGGGTCCTTCTTCCAGGCCTGCACGTAGCCGGTCATCACGATCAACACGGACGCGTCGGTGATTTGCGCCTGGTCGTTTCCTGCTTTGCGGATCTGCTGTCGCAGCGTTTTGTCACGCACGACTACGAACCGCCAATGTTGGATATTGAAACTCGTCGGGGATTGCACGGCGGCCTCGAGTAGCTTCTGAAGGTCCTGCTCAGGCATACTATGTTCGGGGTCGAAGTGCTTTACGGAACGACGCTTGTAGATGGCCTCGAATGTGTCCACTCTCTGGAACTCCTCTGTTCGTGTTGCGAATGTTGCAGTTGCCTCTACCCGGGTTCGCAGTGGATGATAGCCATCCGACCGTAAGCCGACCACCGTGGTCCGGCCCGTCCTCTTGAGCCGTAAAGCCAGTTGGGGACTATGCTTATGATTACTCGGGGCGACTGGATTCGAACCAGCGGCCTCCTGCTCCCAAAGCAGGCGCGCTACCAGGCTGCGCTACGCCCCGTGCCCTCGCATTGCGGGGGGCGGTGTCGAGTCGTTTGTCGAGGTGCCGACGCTCGACCCGAGGTGATCCGACCCACGAAAGTCGGGCCTTTCACCGATGCTGGCCATTCTATTGGCGGGAGGCCGCGGATACAACGAGTCGGCTCGGATTGTCTGACGCCGGGAGGGCGTCTCGTGGGCGCCGGTGGGGCTATCGACGCGGGCCGGTCGTGGGGAGAGGACGCTGTGTCGTGGTCGATTGGGCTGGAGGGGGCACCTGGGTCACAGCGGCAGATGATTCCGCACCCGCCCGCCGTCGGCACGGTCGGAGTTCGAGCGTCTGCCGGGCAGTTTGTCCGCAGCGGTTGGGCGTGCGGATCGGGTGGGCTTCTTGCGTTGTTATCGGGCTGTGATGAACCTCGTTTTGCTGGTGGATCGCAGTTCCGCCATTGGTGCCTCGTGATCCGTGAAGGTCCGGGTTCAATCCACACTGTGCTCCGTCCCGGCGCTGCTCCATAAGCAGCGGCATGAGAAGCTGGATATTTCCCTCTGGGAGCGGTGCTCCAGCGCGGAATCTGTGCCTCGTGCCCTATAAGGCAAGAGGAGGAAGATACGAGGTGCGCGATCGATGGGCGTCAGGGCCGTCCCGCACCCGATAAGCGCGAGCAGCGCACACTGGAACCGAGCGGCCCCTTTGACTATACTACTTAACCGTAGGAACGGGCTGAGAACCGGTGCGCCAATCAGGATGAGGACGGTGATCCGTTGTTTTCAAGCGGACGCCGGTGGTTGGTTAAGCCGTTTGCACATTCGGGGCATGGGAAGGGCGAGGCCGCGTGGCTACAGAGACGGTTTCCGAGAATGCTCGGGTCCGTGCCGGCCGGCGGGTACTATCGGAGGAGGAAGTGGCTTCTGCGCGTATGCCGACGCTAGGTGCGGGGTGTTATTCTCCGCGCGCCGGCCGCCGGCTGCTGAGAGTCGAACCAGGGGCACACTCTTCTCTCGTAATTGGTCTGCTTGGCGGGCTCATTGCCGGAGGGGTGGGGGTGCGTCCATTGCCGCAGCCGTTGGCCGCGGTGAGTAACGGGCGGTTTCAGCTCAGTTGTCAGTGTGGCACAACCACTTCTCGGGTCTTCGTGGCCGCTAGTACCCGGACGGAATCCACAGAGCGGATGTTGCGGCACGGAGTGTCTGACGTGCGTCACCAATTGCTGTGGCGGGACTGAGGAGTAGCGCGGGCGAGCGTAGGAACACGGACTTGGCGGGGTTCTTGAGGGCGAGAGCTCGAAACGTGTCGCTTCGAACCGCGTCGAGCATCACGACAGGGGATATGGAAAGCCCGGGATGGTTGCCTTCGGAGGGTTGAAACGGCTTGATAAAGGCGGCCACCATCGAAGATTGAAAAGGGGAGAGGATGATGAGCTTCAACAGGTACTTTCCGATAGCAGTGTTCTTGTTGTTCGCAGGCACGTTCACCGCGGCAGCCAATGCCTGCACCGTAGACGCCGATTGCGATGACTCGAACCCGTGTACGGTTGACACGTGCAACGTTGATGTGTGCGAGTACACCAACGCTGACTCGTCGACGCTGTGCCGAGACGCGGTCGGGTTATGCGACGTGGCCGAGTACTGCACGGGGAGTTCGCCCGATTGCCCCGCGGATGGCGTTGAGACTATCGGCACCGAGTGCCGCGCCGCAGTTGATGACTGCGACGTTGCCGAAGTGTGCGACGGCTTGTCGACCGCTTGTCCTACGGATAGCGTAGCGGCCAGTGGTACGGAGTGCCGGGCTGCGGCCGGTGATTGCGATATCGCGGAAACTTGCGACGGGGTATCGACGGCCTGTCCGACGGATTCGTTTGAGTCTTCCGGCACGGTGTGCCGTGCTGCGGTCGATGACTGCGACGTTGCTGAGACCTGTGACGGCGTTTCCGCTGCGTGTCCTACGGATGAGGTGGCGACCAGCGGTACGGAATGTCGGGCTTCGGCGGGTGATTGCGATATTGCGGAGACTTGTGACGGGGTGTCGACGGCCTGTCCGACGGATTCGTTTGAGTCTTCAGGTACCGTGTGTCGTGCGGCGGTCGATGACTGCGACGTTGCCGAGACCTGCGACGGCGTTTCCGCTGCATGTCCTACGGATGAGGTGGCGACCAGTGGCACGGAATGTCGGGCTTCGGCGGGTGATTGCGATATCGCGGAGACTTGCGACGGCGTATCGACGGCATGTCCGACGGATTCGTTTGAGTCTTCCGGCACGGTGTGCCGTGCGGCGGTCGATGACTGCGACGTTGCCGAGACGTGCGATGGTGTTTCCGCTGCATGTCCTACGGATGAGGTGGCGACCAGTGGCACGGAATGTCGGGCTTCGGCGGGTGATTGCGATATCGCGGAGACTTGCGACGGCGTATCGACGGCATGTCCGACGGATTCGTTTGAGTCTTCCGGCACGGTGTGCCGTGCGGCGGTCGATGACTGCGACGTTGCCGAGACGTGCGATGGTGTTTCCGCTGCATGTCCTACGGACGATGTAGCGGCCAGTGGCACGGAATGTCGGGCTTCGGCGGGTGATTGCGATGTCGCGGAGACTTGCGACGGGGTGTCGACGGCATGTCCGACGGATTCGTTTGAGTCTTCCGGCACGGTGTGCCGTGCGGCGGTCGATGATTGCGACGTTGCTGAGACCTGTGACGGCGTTTCCGCCGCTTGTCCTACGGATGAGGTGGCGACCAGCGGTACGGAATGTCGGGCTTCGGCGGGTGATTGCGATATTGCGGAGACTTGTGACGGGGTGTCGACGGCCTGTCCGACGGATTCGTTTGAGTCTTCAGGTACCGTGTGTCGTGCGGCGGTCGATGACTGCGACGTTGCCGAGACCTGCGACGGCGTATCGGCCGCTTGTCCTACGGACGATGTGGCGGCCAGTGGTACGGAATGTCGAGCCTCGGCGGGTGATTGCGATATCGCGGAGACTTGCGACGGGGTGTCGACTGCCTGTCCGACGGATTCGTTTGAGTCTTCCGGCACGGTGTGCCGCGCTGCGGTCGATGACTGCGACGTTGCCGAGACCTGTGACGGTGTATCGGCTGCATGTCCTACGGACGATGTAGCGGCCAGTGGTACGGAATGTCGAGCCTCGGCGGGTGATTGCGATATCGCGGAGACTTGCGACGGGGTATCGACTGCCTGTCCGACGGATTCGTTTGAATCTTCCGGCACGGTGTGCCGCGCAGCGGTTGATGATTGCGACGTTGCCGAGACGTGCGATGGTGTTTCCGCCGCATGTCCTACGGACGATGTAGCGGCCAGTGGTACGGAATGTCGAGCCTCGGCGGGTGATTGCGATATCGCGGAGACTTGCGACGGGGTGTCGACTGCCTGTCCGACGGATTCGTTTGAGTCTTCCGGGACGGTGTGCCGCGCCGCGGTTGATGATTGCGATGTTGCCGAAACGTGCGACGGTGTTTCCGCTGCTTGTCCTACGGACGATGTAGCGACCAGCGGTACGGAATGCCGGGCCTCGGCAGGTGATTGCGATGTCGCGGAGACTTGCGACGGGGTGTCGACTGCCTGTCCGACGGATTCGTTTGAGTCTTCCGGGACGGTGTGCCGCGCCGCGGTTGATGATTGCGATGTTGCCGAAACGTGCGACGGTGTTTCCGCTGCTTGTCCTACGGACGATGTAGCGACCAGCGGTACGGAATGCCGGGCCTCGGCAGGTGATTGCGATGTCGCGGAGACTTGCGACGGGGTGTCGACTGCCTGTCCGACGGATTCGTTTGAGTCTTCCGGGACGGTGTGCCGTGCTGCGGTCGATGACTGCGACGTTGCGGAGACTTGTGACGGCGTATCGGCCGCTTGTCCTACGGATGAGGTGGCGACCAGCGGGACGGAATGTCGGGCTTCGACGGGGGATTGTGACGCGGCCGAAGTGTGCGATGGTGTTTCGACGTCTTGCCCGACTGATGGCAACGAGCCGGACGGGACTGCCTGCACGGATGACGGTAACCCCTGCACGGACGATGAGTGTGACAGCGGGGTATGCACCCATCCGAATAACACGGACGACTGCAACGATGGAGATCCATGTACCGAGAATGATGTGTGCTCCGGCGGTGTTTGTTCGGGAACGACGATCCCGGGTTGCCAGTCTTGTGAAGATGACGGTGATTGCGACGATGGCAACGATTGCACGGACAACGTGTGCGACGTTGATGTATGCACCTATCCGAACTTGGCATCCGGTACGGCGTGTGGTGATACCAGTTCCTCAGATTGCGACGATCCGGACACATGTGACGGGAACGGAGTGTGTCTGGCGAACTACAAAACTGCCGACACGGTTTGCCGGAGTAGTGCCGGCGATTGTGATGTCGTGGAGTATTGTACCGGGTCGGGGCCGGATTGCCCGGCGGACGACTACGTCACGTCCGGCACGGTGTGTCGTGCACCGGCCGGCGATTGCGACGTGGCGGAAGAGTGTGACGGCCTGTCGGCCGTGTGTCCGGCCGACGATGTGCAGGCGAGCGGGACGGAATGTCGGGCGGCGGTCGGCTTGTGCGACGTAGCCGAGGTCTGCGACGGTCTTTCGACGGATTGCCCCGCCGATGACGTAGAGGCTTACGGCACGGAATGTCGGGCGGCGGTCGGTCTGTGTGACGTAGCCGAGGTTTGTGACGGTTCTTCGACGGATTGCCCGGTGGATGATGTTGCCGCCAGCGGTACGGAATGTCGGGCGGCGGTGGACGTGTGCGACGTAGCCGAGGTTTGTGACGGTTCTTCGACGACCTGTCCGGTGGATGATGTTGCCGCTAGCGGGACGGAATGTCGGGCGGTGGCCGGTCTGTGTGACGTGGCTGAGGTTTGCGACGGTTCTTCGACGGCTTGTCCGGTGGATGAGGTGGCTGCTTCCGGAGTTGAATGTCGAGCTGCTGCAGGTGATTGTGACCTGGCCGAAGTTTGCGATGGATCTTCAGCAACGTGTCCCACGGACGAAGTAGAGGCGTCCGGTACGGAATGTCGGGCGGCGGTGGATGTTTGTGACGTGGCTGAGGTCTGCGACGGTTCTTCGCCGGAGTGTCCTACGGATGAGGTGGAGCCGTACGGCACGGAATGTCGGGCTGTGGCGGATGATTGTGATGTGGCCGAGGTGTGTGACGGATCTTCCACGGCCTGTCCGGATGACGCTAGCGAGCCGGACGGAACGGCCTGCACGGACGACGGCAATGTCTGTACGGATGATGAGTGTGAAAGTGGGGTATGTATCCATCCGAACAACACTGATACATGCGACGACGGAGATCCGTGTACTGAAGATGATGTGTGTTCCGAGGGGGTCTGCGCGGGGACGGTTATCCCCGGCTGCCAGGCATGCGAGGAGGATAGTGAGTGCGACGACGGCAATGATTGTACGGACAACGTCTGTGATAACGATGTTTGTACTTATCCGAATCTGGCAGCCGGGACGGCTTGTGGTGATTCCTCAGATACGGATTGCGATAACCCGGACACCTGTGACGGGGCCGGCGTGTGCCTCGTGAACTACGAGTCGGCGGGGGTGCTCTGCCGTCCGGCGGCTGCCGGGAGCTGTGATATTGCGGAGCTTTGCACCGGCACTTCTCCGGATTGCCCGGCGGATGAGTACGCCGAGGCCGGTACGGAATGTCGAGCTGCGGTCGGCGTTTGCGACGTTGCCGAGATATGCACCGGGTCCTCGTCCTCTTGCCCTGCTGACGCGGTCGCCGCCAACGGCACGGAGTGCCGCGCCGCGGCCGGTGACTGCGATGTTGCCGAAGTCTGCGACGGCGTAACGGTGGACTGCCCTTCGGATTCGCTGGTATCTGCGGGAACGGAGTGCCGCGCGTCTGCGGGAATCTGTGATATTGCGGAGGAATGCGACGGGGTATCCGTGGAATGTCCCGAAGATGTTCTGGTGGCAAGCGGGACTCAGTGCCGGGCCGCCAGTGGAGAATGCGACGTTGCGGAGGCGTGCGACGGCTTGTTGCCGGATTGTCCGGCGAACGAGTACATGGCGGCGGACAGCCCCTGCGGCGATTCGACTGATGACGATTGTACCGATCCGGATACTTGTGACGGGGCCGGGACCTGTCTCGATAATCATGTGGCTTCCGGCGTCGGTTGTACGGACGACGGTAACGAATGCACGGATGATACGTGCGATGGCGCGGGAACGTGTGTACACCCGGATCTGGCGGAGGGTACGGTGTGTGGTGATCCGACCGATGACGACTGCACTAACGCGGATACCTGCGATGGTGCCGGCGTGTGTTTGGCGAATCACGAAGCGTCCGGCGTTGCCTGTACGGATGACGGTAATGATTGTACGGACGACACGTGCGATGGCGCGGGAACGTGTGTACATCCGGATCTGGCGGAGGGTACGGCCTGCGGTGATCCGACTGATGACGACTGCACCAACGCGGATACCTGCGATGGTGCCGGCGTGTGCTTGTCGAATCACGAGGCGTCCGGCGTTGCCTGTACGGATGACGGCAACGATTGTACGGGCGACACGTGCGATGGCGCGGGAACGTGTGTCCATCCGGCTCTGGCTGAGGGTACGGCCTGCGGCGATCCGACTGATGACGACTGCACCAACGCGGATACCTGCGATGGCGCCGGTGTGTGCTTGGCGAATCACGAAGCGTCCGGCTTTGCCTGTACGGATGACGGCAACGAGTGTACGGGCGACACTTGCGACGGTGCGGGAACTTGCGCGCATCCGAATCTGGCGGAGGGTGCGGCCTGCGGCGATCCGACTGATGACGACTGCACCAACGCGGATACCTGCGATGGCTCGGGAGTGTGTCTGGATAATCACGAGGCTGCCGGATTTGGTTGCACGGATGACGGGAACGATTGCACCGGCGACGCCTGCAATGGCTTGGGGGTATGTGAGCATCCTAATTTCGCGGCGGGCACCGGATGTGGTGATCCGACTGACGATGACTGTACCAACCCCGACACGTGCAATGGAAGTGGGGTGTGCTTATCGAATCACGAAGCGTCCGGCTTCGCCTGTACGGATGACGGCAATGCATGCACGCGCGATGTCTGCAACGGGTCGGGAGTCTGCGGGCACACGAACCAGCCCGCAGGTGCTCCTTGCGGCGATTCGACTGACACGGTTTGCGATAATCCGGACACCTGCGATGGTGCGGGGGTTTGTCTTTCGAACTATGAACCAAGTACGATCGTGTGTCGCGCTTCGACGGACGTGTGTGATCCGGAAGAGACCTGCACCGGTAGCTCAGCGGAATGTCCCGCGGATTCGTTGCTCCCGGATGGCACGGTTTGCACGGACGACGGAGACGATTGCACGGACGACGAGTGCGATAGTGGGTTATGTCTGCATGTTATGATGTGTGGCGCCTGTTGCCTGGGAGGAGAGAATTGCTCTGATGCCACCCGGGTCGAGGACTGTAGCGGTTCCTGGCCGGGGATCGGGTCGATCTGCCTGACGGACATCACCGGAAACGGTAATGATGACGCCTGTGAGCCGATCGGCTACGCACCGTGCGAAACGCAGAGGATCGAAGCAACGTTGCCCGCCGAGAACGACTCGTTCGGTTCGGCTGTGGCCGTGGAGGGGGCTCGGGTAGTGATCGGGGCTCCAATGGACGACGCCGCGGCCAGCAATGGTGGTGCCGTGTATGTATCCGAAAGATCCGGTTCGACGTGGGGCGCTGTGGAGAGAATCACGGCCGGTGACGCGGAGACGAACGACCAGTTCGGGTCGGCGGTGGCTTTGAGCGGCGATCGCATCGCGGTTGGGGCACCGCTGGAGAACTCGGCCGGGGCGCGTTCCGGTTCCGTCTATGTCTTTGAGTTACAGGGCGAGGACTGGGTAACCGACGGCAAGCTCTTTGCGGACGACGGGGCGGTCGACGATCGGTTAGGCACGTCGGTAGCGATGAGCGGCGACGTAATCGTTATCGGTGCTCCTCTGGCCGACGTTTCCGCAAGCGCCTCTGGGGCGGCTTACGTCTTCAGGCGCGGGGCGCTCAGTTGGGTCCAGGAGGCCAAGCTGACCATCGCCGCTGGTGTTGCGGGGGACCAGTTTGGAGCATCGGTTGCGATTGAGGACGGCATAATCGTCGTCGGGGCTCCCGCGGGCGGGAGCGGCACAGGGCAGGCCTATGTGTTCGAATGGAATGGTACCGATTGGGGTAGTGGGGAGCTGCTGGTTTCCGCCGACGTGGAGACGGATGATCGATTCGGTTCGGCGGTGTCCATAAGCGGAGATCGCATTCTGATCGGTTGTAGGCGCGATGACGACCAGGGTTTCAATGCCGGAGCGGCCTACCTGTTCCACCTGGTGCGGTATTCGTGGGTCGAGGAGGTCAAGCTGACCGCGTCGGTTGGCGGTGCGAACGACGAGTTCGGCTCGGCCGTGTCTCTGAACGGTTTCGTGGCGGTCGTGGGGGCTCAGCAGAGCAGTAGCAGCTCCGGCGCGGCGTATGCCTACCATTGGGATGGGTCGTCGTGGGGTGACGAACTGAAACTGACAGCGTTCGGGGGCGAGAGCGGTGACTCCTTCGGCTGTGCCGTTTCGGTGAGCGGCGTAATCACTATGATCGGAAGCGTGAATGGTGATGGCACTGTTGCTGACTCAGGTTTGGCTCATGCGTTTGACGTTGCAGGCGAGGATTCCGATTCCGACGGAGTGCTTGACTGCTGTGATGCGTGCCCTGGTTTTGACGATGCCCTTGACGACGATGGCGATGGGGTTCCGGATGACTGTGATGTGTGTCCGTGGGGCGACGATAATATAGACTGCCAGAACAACGGCACGCCGGACGCCTGTGATTTGCATGAAGGGACCAGTGCGGACTGTAATACCAACGAGATTCCAGACGAGTGCGAAGTTCCGCCGATCGATCCGGACGGAGCGGACTGCAACGGAAACCTGGTGCCGGACGAGTGCGATATAGCCGGACCGACTAGTGAGGACTGCCAGCCAAACGGCATCCCGGACGAGTGCGACATTGCGTCGGGCACTTCTGTTGACAGCAATGGTAACGGCACTCCGGACGAGTGCGAGTCGTTCTGCGATGCGCCGGACGTGGAAGCGATCGGCTCGCGGTATCTGGCGATCACCCCGGCTGACGGGGTCGACCCGGTGGCGTTCCGGGTTACTTCACCGGACTGGCCTTGTTTGGAGAAGTACGTGGGTGGCGTTCTGGAGTGTGGTGAGACCGGGGTCGCGTGCATGACGGACGCGGACTGCAATCATTGCGACGGGTTCTACGGCGGGCCGTGTTTGACTGACGCAGACTGCAAAACGTGCGACGACTTGGGGCATACGCCCTGCCAGACCATCGACGATTGTCCGACGGGCAGTACGTGCATCCAGGAGGAGTCGTGCGTTGTCACCGGCGCGGTGTGCGAGCCGCATCTGCCGCTCGAGGGAATCGACCTGAACGCGGATGGGGTCGAGGACGCCGTTATTGCGGCGTTGGTGGACGCGGCGGATGCGGCGTATCTGACTCCGGAAGAGTGGGGACGATCACGGCGGACCTGTTCTGTAACCCTGGCTTCCTGCGAGACGAATGACGATTGCGATGTGGGAACGTGCAGTCTGACGGGGTCGGTTTGCAGTCTGTCGACACCCAATTCGTGCAACAATGCGTGTACGTTGTCGGGGTATGAATGCGAGAACGACGAGCAATGTATTGGCGGACCGGACGATCTATGCCTGAATCCGCAAACGTGCGAGCCGTTTGAAACCTGTACCGACGGACGCGTGATAGTCGTTGGTCCGGAGTTGGTGCCGAGCGCAGGTGACGACGCGATGACGTACGCTGTCCGCGCGGAATGCGGGACCGCAACCGAAGATCGTAGCGCGGACATGTGGCGGTGGTGTGACGCGAACAACGATACGCTGGTTAACATCGGTGACATCCAACTGACATTGCTGGGGTTCCGGGCCCAGTATGCGGTGGCGATACCGCCGAGAACCCTGGCCGCGGTGGACTTCGTGGGCAGCGTGCCGTGCGTTACCAACCAGACCGTGAGTTTCTCGGATGTCCAGCAGGCGATCCTGGCGTTCAAGGGAGGTACATACCTCGACGCGATTTCGGGCTCCGACGACTGTAACTTGCCGTGCCCGTAGGGCGCTTGGCCGGTGCATGAACGCTTTCGCCGATCCGTACATGTTGCGGCCGGATGCGGCTCGGACTGTGGTGACGGGCAAGGTGTACAGCCAGCTTGTCCGTTGCCATGGCAGGCCGGGAGGGGGCCTTTCAGTCGGGCCCGGCATACGTGCAAACGAACCTCGGCTTGCCGGTGATTCCGAGCGTGAACCGCGCTAGCCCAGTCGAGTGAGCAGAGTCTTGAGGAACCCCATAGCGACGGGCGCCGGGACGCCTTCGATTGGCGGAGCAAGTTCGTCCAGGGCGAGCCCTTCGACGTAGTCACGTGCCCGGGTTCCGGCCTGTTTCAGCTCGGCTACCGCCGCGTCGGCCTCGTCGAGTCTGGAATCGCGCATGGCGAAGAGGAACGCCTCGACTTCTTGCTCCAGGTCCACCACGGTGCTCGAAGACGCAGGCCGGCGAGACCCTTCGGCGCCGGGCTCTTCGTCCGGGATCGGCGCATCGTCGTGTCCGACAGAGGCGATGAATGCGGTTGATTCCTCTCGAAGCTGTTTAGCGCGAAGTTCTTCCTCCGCATCCAGCGGCGCTAGCCGGAGTTCCTCCTCCTCGTCGCCGGCCGGAGTGGGAATGTACACGCTGCCCTTGCAGTAGGGGCAGCGCCCCTGTTTGCCACCGGCGTCGTCTGGGGCGCGAATCAACTTGGTACATGCCGGACAATGAAGTTCAATGCTCATGTGGAAACCTCGTTGCCGAAACTCCAGACCGGGCTTAAGGTCTCACGCGGACATCGTCTCCCGGTCGGATCCTACGGGGCTGTGGCGCTCCCACGCCGCGCTCTGAATATCAATCGTATCGGGATTTCCGCAAACGGCAAACTCTCGCGAAAACGGTTGAGCAGGAATCGTTGGTAGGTTTGAGTGACGAGGCTCGGGCTGTTTACGAACACGACTATCGTCGGAGGGAGCACCGACACCTGGGTCGCAAAGAAGAACTTCGGTACCCTTCGCCCTCTCTTGGGGCGGGGTGCGTTCGTTTGCATGGCCTCGTGCAACACCTGATTGAGCTGGCCGGTGCCGACCCGCATGTTGGACTGTTTGAACAGCTCCGCCGCCAGGTCGATCGTCGAGTCCAGGTTCTTTCCGGTTATTGCGGAGGTGAACGCTACCGGTGCGAAATCCACTCCCGGGAGGACTTTGCTAAGATAGTCGCCGTACTCCTCGGTCGACGTTCGTCCCTTCGCCAGGTCCCACTTGTTCACCACAAGGATGCAGGGTCGGTACTCCTCCGAGATCATCTGGGCCAGCCGTTTGTCCACTTGTCCGATTGGCTCGGTCGAGTCGATAAGCAGAAGGACGACGTCAGCGCGCTGGACCGATGAAGTTGCCCTGGAATAGGCGTAGAACTCGATATCATCGGCGATTCTGCTCTTTTTTCGCACCCCGGCCGTGTCGATCGCCACCAGGGTGCGGCCGTCTTTTTCGAAGCGGATGTCAATGGCGTCCCGGGTAGTACCGGGCACTTCGCTGACGATGACGCGTTCCTCCCCGGCGAGGGCGTTGATGAATGTGCTCTTGCCGGCATTACGTTTGCCGACCAGGGCGATCTTCATTACCGGGTTGGCAGGGATTTCATCACTTGCTCCGGCGACCGCCTCCCGGATGATCTGTAAGACGTCTTCACGCCCGTAGCCCTTAGCCGCGCTGATCGGCAACGGCTCGCCGAAGCCCAGCCGGGCGAACTCGCCGATCCCGTCTCCCAGATGAGGCTCGTCGACCTTGTTGGCCAGGATTCTGACCCGTTGCGTATAGCGTCTGAGGAGCTCGGCCGTGTTGCGATCCAAGGCGGTCAACCCGTCCCGGGCGTCCACGACGAAGAGGATCAGCCGGGCCTGCTGCACGGCGAACCGGATCTGCCGTTCAACGTGTTCACCTAGATCGTCGCGGTCGACGACTCCGTGGCCGCCGGTATCGACCAGCTCGAAGAACACATCATCGACTTCGTGTATGGCGCTGATCCGGTCGCGAGTGACCCCGGCCGTCGGCTCGACGATGGCGGTTCGGCGACGCGTGATGGTGTTGAAGAGGCTGCTCTTACCGACATTGGGGCGGCCGACGATGGCAACTACCGGAAGTGGCATAAGATCAACGCTTGTTTGAGTTTACGGTCGGCAACCTCCGCGGCTAAGCGGAACTTGGCGCCAGGGGCGAAGCCAGATTAACGGCCTCACGGGCAACCGTCCACATCAGATCGAAGTCGACCTTATTCATCTGCAGTTGTCAATACGGCACGCGATTGAGGGCCTTGGCGGGGATCGCCGGCGGAGATGGCAGTCGGGACTCGACACGCGGAGGATCGATGGGACAATGGCCTCTGTTGGCAATGTGGGGCGTTTGATTTCGGGGCGCTTCCCGTGAGGACGTAGCGCGCACCGAGGCAAACACCTTTGGGCGGGCGAATCACAGAAAGGGAACCTGGCTGATATGAAGACCATCATCGAACCATTCCGCATCAAGACCGTCGAACCGATCCGCATGACCACGCGGGAGCAGCGCGAGAGGATTCTCCGCGAGGCCGGCATGAACGTCTTTCTGATAAAGGCGGAGAACGTGCTCATCGATCTCTTGACGGATAGCGGTACGGGGGCGATGAGCAGCGAGCAGTGGGCCGGGATTATGCGAGGCGATGAGTCCTATGCGGGGGCCACCAGCTTCCATCGCTTTTACGAGCAGGTGTTCAGCACGACCGGGTTTGAGCACATTCTGCCGACGCACCAAGGGCGGGCCAGCGAACGGATTCTGTTCGAGGTGGCCGCCGGACCGGGTATGGTTGTGCCGAATAACAGCCACTTCGACACCACACGGGCCAACGTCGAGCACTCCGGGGCGAAGGCTGTGGATCTGGTCATACCAGAGGGGCACGATGTGAAATCGCGGCACCCGTTCAAAGGAAACATGGACATTGGGAGGCTGGAGAGCCTGTTCAAGGAAGTCGGGGCGGAGCGGATTCCGCTGGTAATGGTGACCATCACGAACAACAGCGGTGGTGGCCAGCCGGTGAGCCTGGAGAATCTCCGGGCCGTACGCAAGGTCTGCGATACTTACTCCACGCCGTTCTTCCTCGATGCGTGCCGGTTCGCGGAGAACGCTTATCTGATCAAGCAACGCGAACCGGGCCAGGACGGCAAGACGGTGGCGCAGATCGTTCGCGAGATGTTCGACTTGGCTGACGGGGCGACGATCAGTGCCAAGAAAGACGGCTTAGTCAACATTGGCGGGCTTCTCCTGCTTCGTGACGGCGAGACCGCCCGGAAGGCCCGTAATCTGCTGATCCTGACGGAGGGGTTCCCGACCTACGGTGGCTTGGCCGGACGCGATTTGGAGGCTATCGCCCAGGGGTTCGTCGAGGTTGTCCAAGAGGACTACCTGCAGTATCGCATTCGTAGCGTGGAGTACTTTGGGGAGAGGCTGTTGGCGGGGGGGGTTCAGATCATCGAGCCGCCGGGCGGGCACGCGATATACATCGACGCTTCGTCCTTCTGTCCGCACATCAAGGCGGAGAACTTCCCGGGGCAGGCCCTGGTATGTGCGCTGTATCGTCATGCCGGGATTCGTGGCGTTGAGATTGGCAGCTTGATGTTCGGCGGCGGGGGGCAGGCGCCGGATATGGAGCTGGTGCGATTGGCGATGCCGAGGCGAGTCTATACGCAGAGCCATGTTGATTATGTAATCGAGGCGATCTTGGAGCTTAAGGCGGAGCGCGATCTTATGAAGCCGCTCGAGATTGTGGAGGCGGCTCCGCAGCTTCGGCATTTTACCGCGAGACTCCGCGAGCTGGACAACTGACGTCGCCCGTGTCTTGGAGGTGCGCAGATGCCGTCGGTGCCCCGGATTGACTCGTTGGAGCAACGTCGCGAACTCCTGAGGGTGGCCCGGGCGAACGCAACGCGGGCAAGTGGGGGTGCCGACGAGGTTACGAGCAAGATACGGGTCCCCGGCGTGTTTGGCGGGGCCTTTGTGACTTTCTGGGGGAAAGGCAAGAAGCTGCGCGGGTGTGTCGGCAGCTTCGGGCGTACCAGCGACATCGTGGAGACGATCCGAGAGGTGACGACTATGTCGATGACGGATTCGCGGTTTGCCGCGGACCCTATCTCGGCCACCGAGCTGCCGGAGCTGGATATTGAGGTCTCCATACTGTCCGATCTAGAGCTTACCGACGATCCGGCGAGCCTGACTCCCGGAGTTCACGGGATTGTCGTGCGGAGGGGCTCGCGGTCGGGGTGCTTTCTTCCCAAAGTGGCCGCGGAGCGAGGTTGGTCGGCCGAGCAGTTTCTGTCGGCATGTTGCACCATGAAGGCCGGACTTCCGGCGGACGCGTGGCGTGATTCGGGTGTGGAGGTGTTGCTGTTCACGGCACAGGTGTTCTCGGAGTCGAGCCCGGCGTGACGGCTTGAGGTTCGTGCCTTGTCCGGGGACATCTGGAGCATCGCAGGGTGGCCGGTTGAGAATGGGTTGGAGCCGGATTCGCGCTATCGATCGGGTGCGTTTGGAAGCCTCTCCGGAGGTAGTGGACGGACTTCGCTGGTTCTACGGTGAGGTTGCCGGTTTGGAGGCCGACTTGGCGTCCTCTCCGGGCCGGTTGTGTTTCAAATCGGGGCGGATTGAGCTAACGATCAACCTCGTGGACCGGCCGAAGATCGAGCGAATCGCCCGCGTTGCCACCATCTCGGTGCGTTCTCTGGCGGAGGTGGGGGAGATGTTGGACGAGGCCGGGGTGCCTTACGATCGAAGTAGGGGGCTGAGCTACACGGATCGGAGGATCTGGGTACACGATCCCGCGGGTAACAGGGTTGAGTTGAAGCAGGAATGGCCTGTCGTGTCGCTCTGACGGCAGGTAGGGGTCGGGTTGGCGAAAAACTGTCGGGAAAATCCGGAAAGTGGGATGACAGAGACCGTGGGGTCTTGTATATTGCTCAGGTCCTGCAGCGTTGAGCGTCCTGTCGTAGTCGCCACTCCGATCTGTTGGCTCCGTTTTCTATGTTCGACAGGCCTTGAGGGAAGCGGTCGTTAGATCGGCCTTGCCCGGACGCTGGCGTGGGGCGTTCTCCCCGGTGGCGTTTCACCCCCGAGTTGCGGGTTGGGAGTCGAGAGCCTGCCGACGAAGGTCGGGGGTCTCCGGGGCGACGTCCGTCGGCGGCGCGAGCCCAGTGCCGTGGTGGAGTCGTTGAGTTTGGCCCGGCGCGGGTTGACGCGGAACGCGCCGAGCCGCTTCTTTGGCTCAGACGATGGAGTTGGTTTTCGCAAGTCCATCGGTCGCCGTTGTTTAGCGGCGTATTGGGGTAGTGCTCGATAAAACGAGCCGGTTTTTCGGAATCGTTCGATCTAGCTGGGATACTCCACGCATAGGTCGAACGGTTATTAGTGGATGGTCCTGTCGCCGCTGAGGCAGCGTCGGATCATGCTGGAATCCCCCTACGATTCGGGGCAGTTGGATGGAATCTGGGATGCAGTAGCACTGGTGGACAGGGGTCGGTCGGCTTGCCCGTGGTGCGTGGTAAGTTGGCTGGGATCTTGCGAAGGCGGGAAAATCTGCCGAAACCACTGGACGTTAAGCGGGTATATGCCGATCATTTATTGGTAAACCACCCCAGCATCGCCGCATTGCGTCCTGAGATTGAGCGATTTATTCTTCGGTGCTGGCAGCTTTTTCCGACTAGCGTTGGAAGCGGTTCTGCCTTTTGAAGCGTTCTCTAAGACCTTAAGTTCCAGACCTGATAGACAAGCCAGATACGGATCTACGGATCTGAGGCATATCTCGATTGAGGAGGATTGTTTGATGGCGAAAGCCACGACCAACAAGACGCGTACTTCCCGCAAGAAGGCCACCGGTTCCGCACGCTCTTCCAAGGCGGAGCCCCCGACATCCGAATCCGAGCCGGTGGAAGACACCGCGGAGGAGTTCGGTGAGGATTTGGACGGGCCGATCGACGCCGAGACCCACGCGAAGTACGAGGAGATCAAGCGGGGTGAGATTCACATCACCGAACTCCAGCGTATGACGGTGCAGGAGCTTCACGAAGTCGCCAAGACGGAAGGCCTTGACGAATACACCGGGCTGAAGAAGCAGGACCTGGTTTTCAAGATCCTCAAAGAGCGGATCAACCGCGACGGCTTGATGTATGGCGAGGGGGTGTTGGAGATCCTGCCCGACGGATTCGGGTTCTTGCGTAGCCCGGAGTACAACTACCTGCCGTGTCCGGACGACATTTACATCAGCCCGTCGCAGATTCGCCGGTTCGGCTTGCGGAACGGGCACATCGTCGCCGGCCAGATCAGACCGCCGAAGGAGTCCGAGCGCTATTTCGCGCTGTTGCGCGTGGAGGCGATCAACTTCGAGGATCCGAATGTCGTTACCGAGAAGACCAACTTCGAAGACCTGACGGTTCTGCACCCCGAAGAGCGGTACATTCTCGAAACCACTCCGGACGAGATCAACATGCGGATTGTCGACCTGGTGACACCCATCGGGAAGGGGCAGAGGATGTTGATCGTGGCTCCGCCGCGGACGGGTAAGACCGTCCTTCTTCGGAAGATGGCCAACGCCATTGCCGCTAACCAGCCGGACACGTACGTATTCGTCCTACTGATTGATGAGCGTCCGGAGGAAGTCACCGAGATGATCCGCTGCACCACGGCCGAAGTGGTCAGTTCGACGTTCGATGAGCCGGCTTCGCGGCACGTACAGGTTGCGGAAATGGTGATCGAGAAGGCCAAGCGTCTGGTCGAATTCGGGCGGGACGTGGTGATTTTGCTCGATTCGATTACGCGATTGGCCCGGGCGTACAACACCGAAGTACCCCATTCCGGCAAGATTCTCTCCGGTGGTATTGATGCCAACGCATTGCAGAAGCCGAAGCGCTTTTTCGGAGCGGCCCGTAACATGGAAGAGGGCGGTTCGCTGACGATCATCGGGACCGCGCTGGTTGATACCGGCTCGAAGATGGATGAAGTTATCTTCGAGGAGTTCAAGGGCACGGGTAATAGCGAGCTGCACCTTGATCGGCGGCTGGTGGATCGGCGGGTGTGGCCGGCTATCGATGTGGCCGGTTCCGGTTCGCGCAAGGAAGAGCTGTTGATGGACCCGAAGGAGCTGGAGCTGGTCTATCGGCTGCGGCGCGTGCTGACTGATATGAATGTCGTCGAGGCTATTGAGCTTCTGCGCGGCCAACTGCAGAAGTGTCGAACGAACGCCGAGTTCCTGATGACCATGAACCTGGCGTAAGGCCATGGTAATGGTGGCGACCCCATAGTGACGTATATCTGCCACTCAGCGGCAAGGGAGATTCTTCGGTCATGGATATAAGCATTACGTACTGCGGGGAGTGAAACTACTACCCCACGGCCGCCGGTCTGGCGCGGGCGATAGACGCGGAGTTGAACGTCAAGGCGAGTCTGGTTACGGGAGGAGGCGGAGTCTTCGACGTGGTGGTCGACGGCACGAAAGTCTGGAGCAAGCATCAGTCCGGGCGGTTTCCGGAGCATGCGGAAGTGTTGGCCAAGATCGCGGCGTTGAACGGGTAGGGCTGTTTCACAACCAGGTTCTCGGCTGTGCCATTGCTCTTGGGCAGTGCCGGGACCAGGCACGGTGCGGATTGTCGCAGGCTAGTTGTTACGGGCGAGCCGGCTGGTGCGGGCCGCTCGCTAACTGGGAGGTCATCTCGTGAGTGCTTCGATCACATGGTGCGGACATGCCACCTTCAGGCTCGAGTTACCGGACGGTCGGGTGCTGATGATCGACCCGTGGCTGACCGGGAACCCCGCATGTCCCAAGGAATTGCAGAACCCAGCGCGGTGTGATTTGATTGTTCTGACGCACGGTCACGCCGATCATGTCGGCGATGTGCCGCGGCTGGTGGAACGGTTCGACCCCGTTGTAGTCGGGAACTTCGATCTGTGTGCCGCGCTGGAGCAGCAGGTAGGCAAAGGACGCTTCTCCGGAATGAACACCGGCGGCACGCAGGTGGTTGACGGCGTGCGGGTCTCGCTTACTCAGGCGTTTCACTCTTCCGCGCTGGGTACGCCGCAAGGGCCGGCGTACGCCGGAATGCCGAACGGTGCGGTGGTGGCCGCCGAAGGCGTAGCCACCGTGTACCATGCGGGTGACACCGACGTGTTCGGAGACATGAAGCTGATCCGGCAGCTTCTTGCGCCTCGGGTGTGTCTGCTACCCATCGGAGACTACTTCACAATGGGGGCGGCGGGGGCGGCTCTGGCTACGGAGATGCTCGATCCGGAAGTGGTCATTCCCTGCCACTACCGGACGTTTCCCATTCTTGCTCAAACTGCTGATAAGTTCCGCGCGGCGCTTCCGGAGGCCCTCAAGAGCCGGTTGGTAGTCGCGGAGGTGGGCCGGAGCTTGGCCTGGACGGCGACCGGGGTAGGCTAGCCCGAGGTCTTGCCGATGGCGCGTCGGCCGGGAAAGGCCGACAGTCGTGCAGCGCGTTTTGAGGCAGGAGTTGCTCGCATCACGACGCGGTCAGGTTGCTTGCTCCATTCGGGCAGTCCACATGGAACCAACGCTTCGGACATTTACCGACGACGATCTCGGCTTCGCGCTTGCGCAAACGGCGCGCGAAGGGTGGAATACGACCGAGACCACGTTCCGAATGTGTTTGGCGCATGATCCCGGCGGCTGCTTCGTTGCGGAGGTGGACGGCGCTGCGGTGGGGATGATCACCGCAACGCAGTACGCGCAGACCGGTTGGGTCGGTAACCTGATCGTGGTTCCTACGCAAAGGCGGTGCGGGATCGGAGCCCGCCTGATGACCGAAGCCCTAGCCTACCTGGCCGCGCGGAACGTGCGAGCCGTTCGGCTCGAGGCCGACCCGATGGGGATCGGCGTATACCGCCGTTTGGGTTTCGAGGACCAATTCGAGTCGCTCAGGTTCTTCAGGACCGGGGCGGCACCAGCCGGGGAGGTTCGCGATTCCATCGTCGAGCCTGCGGACCTGTCGGCAGTGGCGGCATTCGACCGGGAGTGTTTCGGAGATGATCGAGGTCGTCTGCTGAAGCTGTTGGCCGGGGTGTCCGACGCCACTTATTGGTTCGATGGTGAAGGCGGATCTCACGGTTATGCCATGGTGCTTACTTCGACATCCGGTGTGTCATTGGGACCATGGGGAGCAAGCGATGAGGCTGCGGCGTGCGGTCTGGTCGACGCGGCGATCCGAGATTACGGGGCGGGCCCGATAGTCGTGGGCGTTCCCGAAGTGAACCCCGCAGCGGTGGAAGTCCTCACGTCGCGCGGTTTCCGCCAAGTGGCGTCCTGTCTGAGGATGGTCCGGGGAGAGCAGGCCGGCGAAGCGAGTGCGGAGAGACTCTTCGGTATTGCGAACGGCGCTCTGGGCTGACCGGTTGCCCCAGGCCGTCTTACGCAGGGTCTGCGAGTCTCGCCCCCTCCACGGCAATCGCTCCGACGCCGGACAAGCCCTCTCCCGCCCGGTCACCATCCATCAACCCGACTTTGGTTCAGGTCATTGCTTCCGCGTGTAGGTTATCTCCATAACCAGGGTCTCTTCGCCGGTGCGCAAATCGAACATCTCGAAGACGTGATGATCGTGATCTATGACGCGTGTTACGTATTTCGCCATATACCCGTGAACTCCGAGAACGGGCTCGTCCATCTGCCCGAAGAACGTGAGGGTATCGCCTTTGTCATTCCAGCTTCCCGTGGACGTGAAGAGCTGAGTGCTCATGTTGTCCACCCAAGCGCTGACGTACATCTTCCGGAAGTTGTCGTACCCGGTGAAACCAATACCGTTGAAAGGAACCTTCTCCATGTTCCCGTCCGGTCCGGGCATCAGGAAGTAGCTGCTGGTTTCGTCCATGATATACCGGCCGCCGAGCACCCACTTGACGGAAGCCGTTCCTTTAGTCTCCGCCGCAGGAGTACCGGGGCCACCCATCCAAGTGCGAATCGCCAGATCCCACTCGCCGACGAACCGGTCCAGCTTCTTGTGGTGTTCGGCCGGCGTCGCGACAGCCTGCCAGATGGCCATCATCTCCGCCATCTCAGCCGCGCTCGGTTGTCCCGAGTGTCCGGGGTCTTCGGATAGGGCCTTGGGAGATCCCGCAATCGCTACGGCGACGAGCGCCGCCAAAGCCAATGATATGCTTCGTTTCATTGTATTGTCCCTCGAATCTACAGTGAACTGGAGCCACGCTAACGTCGCGGCTTACACCCGCATAGCCCCGCGAACGGACGGCCGTTCGCGAAACAAGTGCCTCAAACCGATCCGGGGAACCTAACAAGAACCGAACACCGTGTCAAGGGGGGCGTAAAGGAAATTGTGCTAGCGGCGGGACGCGGGCGAGGCTGTGGCGGTTTCGGACAGATGGCGTCTTGTCGTAGCGTGGTGCGGTAGGTCGGTAGTGACGGTGGCGGATACCCGCTTCGGTTACCGACGCGGCCTACGCATGGTGGTTAGTATGGTCCTGCCGGGTCGGGGACTGGTTCGGTTCGTGCGGACCGTGAGGCGACTTCCACGGCAACGTATTCGTGTCACAATTCCGACGACCTGACGGGCATCGTCCGAACGCCGTCTTGCCGGCAACGGCCAGAAGTAAGGCCAGGACGAGCAGTCCCCAGGTAGAGGTTGCCGGGATCAACGAGGCGCAGTCCGGTATACCATCGCCGTCCGCGTCAATCGTATCGTCCATGGTCGGGCAAAGGTCGATACAATCGGGAACCGTGTCGCCGTCCGAATCGGTCTCCGGGACACCGCAACCGCATTGTCCCGGCACCAGCTTGTCCGGATCGCGTGGACATTCATCGCAGTCGTCGATCGCGCCGTCTCCGTCCGTGTCGGTTTCACAGTCGTCCGGCACGACGTTGCCGTTGCAGTCTTGCTCGGTGGCCGCCGGGTAGCCCAAGCGGACAAGTAGCTGGGATCCGAACTGACAGGCTGCGGAATCTACTGCAGTGCTGGGGATGATCTCGAGCGTAGCTTGGCAATCGTTCAGAAGGGCGTTGTACTGCTCGGCCGGTAGGACTAATTCCGCGGAGTCGAATGTGAACGGGCACTCACGGGCGCCGAACTCGAACATCCGACCGATCTCGCTACCGTTGATGAAAACCGACAAGTATTGGTTTGATCCGGCAAGGTCGCCGTGGGCGTAGAACAGCAGGGTGACGTCTCCGGTGGCCGGGGGCATCCAGAGCATGTCATACGACAGAGGGTTGTCAGCTCCGAGCGGCGAAAACGCGGAAGGACGGCGGTAGCTGATGGTGGTCACTTCGCATCCGTCCGGCACGGCATTGAGATTGCAGTCCGGGCAATCTCCTGAGCTGATGTCGCATTCATCGGGGACCCAATTGCCGTTGCAGTCTTCGCTGGTTTGGTAGGCCAGATCGCAACGATCGGCGATGCCGTTGTAGTTGCAGTCGGGTTCGCATTCGTCGGGGATTCCGTTTCGAAGGCAATCGACGCTGGTACCTTCTGCAAGGTCGCAGGCGTCGGCGATTCCATTTGCGTTGCAGTCCGGGTCGCACTCGTCGGGTACTAGATTCTCGTCGCAGTCCTCGGTCAGACCGCCGCCGGTTTCGCATGCGTCGGGTAGCCCGTTGGCATTGCAGTCGGCGTATTGCGTGGATTCCTCAAGTCCCAGATCCACTCGGCAATGACGGATGCGATCGCCACCGGTGAAGTCGTAGGCGGGCAAGTGTGCGGCGGTCTCGGTGCCGGCATCTATGCAGGGCGAGCCCGCCGCCAACCGTACGTCGTCATCAGCGGTTCCGATGACGTCGTCGGCTCCGTCTGCGTCGACAAACAGTGGATCATGAGAGATGTTGCCGTATCCGATTTCGTAACGCGACAACTCCTCGACGCAACTGTACCTCAGTTGGACGAAGTCGGCGGTAAGTTGGGCGTTGTGTCCGGTGGACAGGCCGTACTGGGCAACATTGCCGTACAGAATGCTGTTCTCAACGCCCATGAAGGGTGGCACCGTTCGAGCATCACCAGGCGGTACGGATGTGCCGCTGAGCACTCCGCCGGCGGAACCCCCGGCCAGGTTGCCGTACACCACACAGTTGGTAAGCCACGGATGGCCTTGCACGTGCCGGAGGGCACCACCGCCCCCCTCGGAGAAGTTGCCGCTGAACAGGCAGTTGGTGAACGTTGGGTTGCCCTTGGGGCTGTACACGGCGCCGCCGTCGGCGATCGCGTGGTTCCCCACGAACCGGCAGTTGTTGTACAGGGCACTTCCGGATTCGTTGAGCAGCGCTCCGCCCTTTGCAGCGGTTCCCACGCCGTCGGCATTGCCGGCGGTAACGACGAACCCGTCAACGACAGTCGAACTTCGGGCGGAGCTACCCACGATCACATGATACGAGTTGTCGTCGATATTGCAGAATCTCCATTCATCATCGCCGTTCAGATCGCCGGACAGGATCGTCGGGTTCGCAAGCGGGTCGCGTTCATCGAACTGTTCCTCGCGGCCCGCGAACCCGCCGTATAGCGATACGCCGCGGACCAGCTCGAATGATATACTCCGGTCGCCTCCCGGACCGGCCGGAGTGTAGACTCCACCGGCAACCCACACCTGCGCGCCGGTTCCGCAGGTTTCGTCGGCCGCGCTAAGACCATCCTGCAGGTCGACGAAGGCATCGTCCCATCCGGTTCCGGTTCCGGCACCTGTGGCTTGGGCGTCTACGAAGAACACGTCGCATTCGTCCAGGGTGCCGTTCCCGTTGCAATCGTAGCTGGTGCCGCCGGCGAGGTCGCAGATGTCCTGAATACCGTTGTGGTTACAGTCGGTATCGGGTTCGCATTCGTCCGGGATCGCGTTGTCATTGCAGTCGGCGCTGGCTCCCGTGGCGAGGTCGCACTCGTCCGGGACGCCGTTTTCATTGCAGTCCAAGCTTATCGCGTCGGCGATGTCGCATTCGTCGGGGCGATCGTTACGATTGCAGTCCGCGCTGGTGCCCTCGACAATATCGCAGACATCCCACAGACCGTTGCCGTTGCAGTCGGGAGTTCCCGTGCAATCCGTGATCGGGACGTGGATGGTGACGCACTCGAAAGCCATCGGGGCCACCTGGTAGGGGTCGGGGCACTCCAGCAGGAAGCTGTGGTTCACGATGTCTTCACTAAGGCACACGGTGAACGTGCCTGCGGCCGTGTCGGACACGTCCAGCACTAAAGTGCCCAGGTAGGCAGTGTCTCCTTCGTCTTGGGCACATTCGTCCATGAACACGACCATGGCGCCGTATTGGTAGAACTCGATCTCGTCGTTCCAGACGATGGAGAAGTTGGTTCTGTCGAAGAACAGATAATCCGGGCGCTCTTCCATGATGAAGGCCCCGGCGGAAGGGTCGGGGAGGACGACGGGAGTGAGCGCCCCGGTGAGTTCATTAGTGTAGGTTTCGTGGTCGATCAGGATGTTGTAGGCGGAGAGTTTTCGCGGAGCCCAGCGCCGCAGGAACACCTCGATAGTAACCCGGCTCTCCGGAGTGACGGTGACCTCATCCACCGGGCCGCCGGGAATAGGAACAGAGTTCAGCGCCGACGCCTTCAGCGAGAATACCGGGGCGCAGCTCGGGTCCGTGCTGGGCAATCCGGCGCACTCTCCGTCCGTGCACGTATCTTCGTCGGTACACGAGTTACCGTCGTCGCACGCTGCGGTGTTGTCGAGCCAGTGGCACAAGCCGTCCGAGCAAGTTTCGTCGGTACATTCACTCCCGTCCGCGCAGTCGTCGGGAGTGACACAGGTTTCGCACTCGTCCGGGACGGCGGTGTTGTTGACGTCGCTGCTGACGCTCTCGGCGAGATCGCATTCGTCCGGACGATCGTTGGCGTTGCAGTCCTCGGACGCAAAGGTCCGCAAGTCGCATTCATCGGGGATGTCGTTCGCGTTGCAATCTGCGCTAACTGAACTTGAGATGTCGCATTGATCGGCGACGCCGTTGGCGTTGCAGTCGGGTTCGCATTCGTCCAGGATGTCGTTGTTGTTACAGTCGGTAGCCGTGCCGGCAAGGAGCTCGTCTTCGTCCGCAGTACCGTTGACATTACAGTCTCCCAGAGCGGCGGCGGCGTTCAGGAAACCCCCGGTAGCGGTCCGCCCGGTTAGCGTAGATAGCGGTTGCGTGGTATTGAGAATCCGATCGCGTACCTGGAGCCAGGTTAGGTCCGGGCGTCGGCCCATGATAAGGGCCACCGTCCCGGTGACATGCGGAGTGGCCATGGAGCATCCCGTGCTGTAACCATAGTCCCCATTGGGGATGGTGCTCAGGATGTTCACGCCGGGAGCGGCGAGATCGACCGAGACGGTCCCGACAACCGAGAGGGCGGAAAGAAGGCCGTCGTTGTCAATGGAGGCCACGGTGATCATGTTGGGCAGGTCGAAGCTGGCCGGGATCACCGGGTTGATGTCGATGTCTCTTCCAAAGAAGTTGCCGGCGGCGGCTACGAAGAGGTGGCCGATGCTTTGGGTCTGGGCGATGGCGTCGTAGAGGGCTTGGTCGAACGGGGCGATTGTTCCCCAACTGTTGTTGGATACTCTGATGCCGTTGTCGATCACGTATTCGAGTCCCTCGACGGCGTCGGAAACGTATCCGTTACCGTCCGGGCCGAGGATCTTCACGGCGACGATGCGGCATTGCCAGTTGACCCCCGCTACGCCCAACCCGTTGTCACCCACCGCGCCGATAGTCCCGGCCACGTGCGTTCCGTGGTAGTTGTCATCCATTGGATCGCTGTCGTCGTTGCAGGTGTCGTAGCCGTGGACATCGTCGACCCAACCGTTGCCGTCGTCGTCGAGTCCGTTGTTCGGGACCTCGCCGGGGTTCGTCCAGATGTTGGCAACGAGGTCCGGGTGGTTGTAGTCCACCCCGGTGTCGAGAACGGCGATCCGCAAGTCCGGACCGCCCGTCCAAAGATCCCAGGCATTTATTGCGTGAATATCCACCCCGTTTGTGCCCGGGTCCGGAGGAGCACTACTAATAGTCTGACCGTGATTGTACATCCCCCACAGCTCTTCGAGGAGCGGGTCGTTTGGCGTGGCAGAGGTTTGGAGGACGTAGTCCGGTTGGGCATAGCGGACGGACGGGCTGAGACGCAGAGCGGATATGGCGTCCGTGAGCTCGTCGGGCTCAACTTCCGCAAGGAACAGCCCGTCGACGACACGGAACTCCTTCAGAACGTTACTGACACCGGCGGCGGTGAACACCGCCTGGCGGTCCGAACGCGTCGACTTGGGTTCCAGGCGAATGAGCAGGCGCCTCGGATGGAACCCCGCGTCTTGTAGTGACTCTGATATGTCACCACCGGCATCCTGCCGCTGATGGGCAAATGCGATGATTGTGTCCGATTCGTCGGCGGATTCAGCGCCTCCGGCATTCGCCCAAGGGACGACGGCCAGCAGCATAGGTAGGACTCTCGTAAAGATGAGACAAAACGGCCTCGGTCCGGACGTTCGCAGATGGACTACACGTTGGGGCATGGTTCACTTGCCTCGCACTTCCCGGGGTGTTTCCCGTTTAGGGGAGCCGAGTGCTGCTCACCTGCCGGTTGAATGCACCGAGCCACCCCAGAACTGCGCGTAGCGCGCGAAACCGGCCCGGCCACCCCTTCATTTAACATATCGTTCTGCGGTCTGCCGGACAAGAAAATACCGGAGGCGCGCCGCGCGCCCGGATGGTGGAGTGGCTTCACGTTCGAAGGCCGACGGCAGTTCGTATCCGACCGCTGTGCCGGGCAAGTGCCGTTTTCATGTAGGCAACGGCAATCTCAGTTGTGTCATTGTTGCTTGAGCGGTGGTACACGAGAATCCGGATCTACTTTGCTGGAAGCGGCCTAGTAGAATAGCGTCATGATGAGGTTGGGCTCGGTGTGCTTGCCCTCGAACATACCGATTGTGGCGGTGCTGAACTTGATCTCGATATTGTGATTCCGGTCCAGCCAGTCGTTGATTTGCTTATCCATGAAGTCGATAGCGCCCTGGCTGAGCTTCGAGTGGAAGGTTCGGCAGCGGCAAGCCCCAGAGCTGCGCGGGTCTACCGGCCTTTTGTATTGCGATTCGTCGTGCGCCCCGCCCTTACCCAGCGTGTCCTCGGTTGTCATGATCCGAGTACCCGACATGTCGATCTTGGTGCTCGCGTTATCGTCGGACTCGAACGAGATCGGCTCGAGGATATCGGTGGCGTCGGCGACGGCCTGTTGCTTCTCCTTGACGCAGTGGGGGCAGAGCAGCCGGCCGTTTATCTGCTTGGCTATGCCGGACTCAATGTGCTCGGGATAAATGGTCGCTCCGCAACCCTTGCAACTCTTCGTATCTTCTGACGCCATAGGGGAATACTCCTTCCGATAATGGTACAGAGGTATTCTAGCGGCTGCGGTGTAGGGGCGTCAAGGACTCGCGGTTCAGGCTTCCTTGATGATCGCCACTCCTGCGGAAGTGCCCAGGCGTTCCGCTCCCGCCGCCAGCATAGCACGCGCTTGCGCGGCCGTTCGGATGCCCCCTGAAGCCTTGACCTTGAGCGGGGCGGCTGCGCGGCATAGCAAGCGGACCTGCTCTTCGGTGGCACCTCCGGATGGGTGGAACCCCGTCGAGGTCTTTACGAAATCTGCGCCGGCTTCGACGCAGCAGCGGCAGCCGAGGATCGTCTGCTCCGTTGTAAGGGCTCCCGCCTCCAAGATGACTTTGAGGATCCGCCCGTTGCCGCTTTCGTGGACTACCCGGGCCACGGCTTCGATGTCCCGGCCGACGGCTACGCAGTCTTCTTCGATAAGGGAACCGACGGATATTACCATGTCAATCTCACCGGCGCCGTCGTCGAGAGCCCGACGAGCCTGGTCGACCTTCGTAGCGGTGCAGTCCGCTCCGAGAGGGAAGCCGGCGACTGAAGTGACCGTCGGTTGGGGTTGTCCGTCGGCCGGGCTGCCGTTTGCGAGGCGGCTGGCGGCCCGCCGGACGTGAATCGGGTTCACGCATGCCGTGGCGAAACCGTATTCCAGCACCTCGTCGCAGAGGGCGTCGATCTGGTCGGTAGTTACTTCCGGCTTGAGGAGGGTGTGGTCAATCCGGCGGGCCAGTTCCGTATCAACATTGTTCATATCTCGATTCCCAGCGGAGCGTATTCGTTAATGAGGCGGGCGATCCCGTCATTATCTCCAAGGTACCTTACCCGCATTCGTTCGGCGGTGGTACCTAACGAAGGCAGCCTGGTGGCGGCCCGATCTACGATTCCCAGAGCGGCGGCAAAATCTTCAAACGATGTCGAGCTCCGGCCGGCCGCGACGGCAATGTAGCGCGTCAACCAGCCCGAGGCCGCTATGGCGAGCCACAGCGCGGTCAGTCCGCTGAATACCGGCCAGCCGTAGAAGCCCTCGCCGAACACCGATCGCCCGGCGATGCGGGCGGTCAGATAGCGGTTAACCAGGTCCCGAGTCGGGATGAGTGCGTCTGCGGAGGTTACAGTCGCCTCTATTTCAGCGAACTGAACGGCAGCTTGGTACCCCGGTAAGGGAGGCACGGTGCCGGTGCCGCGCAGGAAGCTGCCGGCCTTGCGGACTTGCCGGAACCGTTTAGCGAACCGCGCTCCGAACCATGAGCGAAGCTCAGCTAAGGTAAGGTGTTCGGAATGGGCGAACGCCAACTGTCGAAGCATGCCGCGTTGCCTATCCGTCGGGGGCTCGGGCGTCTCGCAAAGCGCGGCCCGCAGAGACTGGAACAGCAGATTGAGCAACTCTGTGAAACGGGGACCGCGGACGTTCTTCAAGGTGGCTTGCTGCAACGTCGTTGTCACTCGGGCCGCGCCGATCAGTCGGTTCATCAGCGGGATATCTTGGCGCTTGAGCCAGCGAGTGTACCGGTTCAGTACGGCGTCGGTTTCTTCGGGCGCAGCTCGTAGACCTCGTTGCAGGTTATCCGACTCGTCGCGGACCGGGGGGCGGTGTTCGATATGCGTTACTAACTCGCTGAGCCACGCGTGGTATTGACCAATCGGCCGGCCTTCTGACGAGGCGGAGTTAGGGCAATCGAATCTGAGCGAGGCCTGCCACCCGAGAGGAATCGGGCGGACCGAAAACGGGAATACGCGGCACGCGAACGGCTTGCCCTCTTCGCCGAACTCTGCGTGGATACGACAGCGGCCGTCGTCGTCGAGGAACACGCAACTTCCGTCGGGGTGTTTGTTGATTACGTGGCCGCGGCCGGCGCGGACATAGGGCCGGACGTCCAGTCGTTCCTTCCAACCCTGGCTATCGAGCCGTGCTCGGTCTTCCGCGAACAGGTGGGCGACGAGGACCCGACAGCATTGCCCGCACGCGCTGCACGACCAACACTGTCCCGGCACGACGGGAATAGCCACCGGCATTGACCGAGACGCGCTCATTCACAGGATTGTCCGACGAACTCCACGCCAACGCAACCAAAAAAAGGGGTCGGGAGTCTTTGTTGACATGCCCGAGGGGGTGTGGTAGGAACCGAGCATGCCAAGACGACCTCGAATGGCGATGGGTGGACTGGCGTATCACGTTCTGAACCGGGCGGTGGGGCGTGGTTCGCTCTTCGACAAGGCGGCCGACTACGAAGCGTTCGAGCAAGTGCTGGATCAGGCTTGGAGGCGGGTGCCGACACGGATCGCGTGCTACTGCCTTATGCCAAACCACTGGCACATGGTCCTGTGGCCGCGAGAGGACGGGGAGCTGTCGGAGTTCATGCGCTGGCTCACCGTGACGCACGCCCAGCGATGGCACGCCCACCATGGCACGGCCGGGCGGGGTCCGATCTACCAAGGGCGGTTCAAGTCGTTCCCCATCCAGCAGGATGACCACTTTCTCAACGTGTGCCGTTATGTCGAGCAGAACGCCTTGCGGGCGAGTCTGACCGATAGGGCGGAGGACTGGAGATGGGGCAGCTTGTGGCGACGCCGCAACGTCAAGGCCGAGGGGCGGGCGTTTTTGCTATCGCCGTTGGACTGGCCGGTGCCTCCGCCGCGGAACTGGCTGGCGTTGGTGAACCGGTCCCAAACTGCGGGGGAGGTCGATGCGGTGCAGCGGTCGGTGCTGCGTGGGGCTCCGTTCGGCGACGAAGGATGGCAGAGGCGGACGGCCGCGCGGCTCGGATTGGACTCGACCTTACGACCACGAGGTCGCCCGAAGATCGTCAAGCCCGAGCGTGGCCAATAAAGACTCCCGACCCCTTTTCTGGAGGAACGGATCGATGGCTGAGGTGCTGGTTTCGGGATGGAATGGTGGTAATCGATTCACCGTGTGGCTGCTGATTGCCGCGGTCGGATTCTGTGCGATGGGCGGGGGATGCGACACCAAGAACATCGGGCCAGGTCTCCTGCCGATCGGGGTAACTGTCAGCTTCTCCTACCTTCCGGACGAGCCGACCGCCGGCGAGGAGGTGACGTTCTATGCCACCGCCACGACGGCCTCCGGGGTGATAACCGAGTACCAATGGAACTTCGGCGACAATGGATCCGACAGAGGGGATACGTCGACCACGACACATGTATACGCCGGCGCGGGGACGTATACGATTACGCTTACCGTGTTGGACGATAATGGGACTCCCGGCACTGCGACCAAGGTGATTACCATCGCCGAGGCGGATGGCGAGGAGACCACGTGCGAAGATTACGTAACTTACGTCAGCGACTTGCCGTGCAGCACCGAAGAGACCACCGAGGGTTTCGGTTGCCATGATAATCTGAGCGATTTCTGCACCGGGGTCGGACCGTTCTACCAGTGCCGGATCGATAACACCTACTGCGACGACGACGGCAATCTGGTTATGGACATCGAACAGTGCGACGCGATCTTGGACTGTTCATAGGAGATAAGATTGATAGTCTCGGCTCAGCCGTTTACCGGCGGTGGAGACCTTCGGTCACGCTGCGAAAACGTCTCGCGAGACCCGGGGCGAAAGAACTGGAAAATCCTCGGAAGACGCGCAGAGGCCCGAATTGCTGATATCGGCGAGCACGCCATCCTCGGCCCCCTACGCTTGCAGGCTCTTACGGTATACCTCCCAGACCGCACGTCGGAAGTCGCGTGGTCTGTTGCGCTGGTTGGTCGGTATGTCTGATCGCGGTCTGTAAACCTACTCGCACGCTACGGGTCTGTTGCGCCCGCTAAAACGGCCGAGGAAAAGGCCGTAATCGTGGAGATCGACGTCACTGTCCCCGCCGAAGTCCGCCACGTCGCATTCAGTCCCGGAGGGTGGGTTGCCCGGTCCGCTGTAACAACCCAGGAAGACTCCGAAGTCCGACAGGTCCACGTCTCCGTCCCGATCGAAATCGCCATCCACGTCTCCGTCCCGATCGAAATCGCCATCCACTAACGGGGGACACCCTGTCTCATCCACATGCGCTCCTGGGATAGTGTTCGGGCATGCGTCGCAGCCGTCGCCGACGTTATCCGCATCGCCGTCGGCCTGTGCTTCGTTGGGGAGATACGGGCAATTGTCGCACACGTCGCCAACGCCATCGCCGTCGAAGTCGAATTGCCAGGGATTGGAATCAACCGGGCAGTTGTCGCACGCGTCAGCGACCTGATCCCCGTCGGTGTCCGCTTGGTCGGGATTCGGTTCAAACGGACAATTATCGCAGGCATTGCCGACATTGTCGCCGTCATAGTCCAACTGATGCAAGTTGTAGTCGTCGGGGCAGTTGTCACAGGCATCCGGCGTATTGTCTCCATCGCCATCGATATTGTCGTCGCCCAACGGACACACGTCGCAGGCGTCGGGCACGCCGTCTCCGTCGCCATCCAGGTTGTCGTCGAATCCCTCGCAGACGTCGCACGGGTCCCCGTGACCGTCACCGTCCCAATCGCTCTGGTCGGGATTAGCCACCAGCGGGCAGTTGTCGCACCCGTCAGGCGCGAGGTCGCCATCAAAATCGACACTGTCATCAAAGCCGGGGCATCGGTCGCAAGCATCTCCCACGCCATCCGTGTCGTCGTCTTCCTGATTCGGGTTGGCGTCGTCGGGGCAGTTGTCGCAGGCATCCGGAGTATTATCTTCATCGCCGTCGACGTTATCGTCGCCCAGCAGGCATACGTCGCAGCCGTTGGGCACGCCGTCCGCGTCATCGTCAATATTGTCGTCGAAGCCCGGGCAGAGGTCGCACGCATCGCCAACGCCGTCCGCATCGGTATCATTCTGCAACGGATTCGAGTCGTCTGGGCAGTTATCGCAGGCATCGCCGTGGCCGTCGTCATCCCCGTCCTCCTGCCCCTGATTGGCCGTGAGAGGACAGTTGTCATCGAGGTTCGCTGCGCCATCTCCGTCATAGTCGCCGAAGGGATCGTACTCATACGCGCCCATGTCCACGATGAACGGATAGTCCGGCAGGTCGGGCGCGCCGGTGTCTGCTGTGTCTGGATCATCAATGAACCGCTGTGCCCCCTGCAAGTCGAGCGGAGTCCTCTCCGCGCTGTCGTCATCGTCGTCGAGGTCAGCCGCATCCGCCGGAACGTCGCCGCTGCTACCTGAGTCGATACACGGGGATTCCCACGTTAGCCGCACATCCCCGTAGTCATCGTCGTCGGTTGACCACGTTCCGTCCGGACCGGCGTCGGGGAGCCGGACGAAGATGGGGTCGTTCGAGATGTTACCCTGCGTCCCGGTTGGATCACCCACGCCGGAGTAATCGTATTCCGTGTTTCCGAATACGCAATCGTATTGTAGGAACGCCGTTCCCGGACCGTACTTGAAGATTCCTGACGAGTTAAATGCCACAATCGTGTTGACGATTACGGGCGACGCGTCGCGGAGGTAGATCCCCGCCCCTTCATCGGCAGTGTTTGACGCGATCGTGTTGTTTGCGAATACCGGACTGCTCTCTCGGCAGTAGACGCCGCCTCCCTGGCCTCGGCAGCGGTTGCCCACGATCGAATTGTTGCAGACCGTCGCCGCCGAGCGGTACAGGTAGATCCCACCCCCGTAATCGTTGACCCGGTTACCCGTGATTATGTTGCTACAGATCACGGGGGAGCCCCCACGACAACTGATACCGCAACCGTTGTTGTCCGCACCGTTTTGCGTGATCGTGTTATGTACGATCAGGGGTGAACCGTCCTGTACGAAAATACCTCCGCCATCATCACCGGCCCCGTTCTCCGTGATGACGTTGTTTGAGATCCGCGGAGCAGACCGGTAGCAGTAAATGCCCGCGCCGTCTCCTCCATAAGCTTCCCCGTTGCGGATGGTGAATCCATCGATCGTACACGGCTGAAGCCTCAGATTACTCGCTGTTACGACTTTGCCGTGGTGGCCGTCCAGGATTGTCTCGTTCGCAACGGGGATTACTCGCTGTTACGACTTTGCCGTGGTGGCCGTCCAGGATTGTCTCGTTCGCGCTGGGCCAGTAACGTTTCTGTGCCGTCGAATCCGCCAAACACATGGGCGTATCCCTTCAAGGCGATGCGCTCCATGTAAGTGCCGGCCTCAACCCAGACCTCGCCCCCTTCTACCGACGCTGCCGTGGCCGCGTCGATTCCGGCCTGCACTGTAAGCTTGGCTTGGCTCCAGGAAGAACCGTCATTAAGGTCGCTGCCGCTCGTACTGACCCGCACGATACTGCCGGTAGTGTCCGGCCAGACCGTCCCGTCGGATTCATCTGCGCCTATGTCCACTACTCCGTCATGGATGCGCTTTTGTTTATCGCGGTCAGTCCAATCGGCCTGGACAATATCGTTGGTACCGGCGTTTACACAGGGCGAGTCCGCCTGAATATGAAGGTCGCCGAACGCGGCACCGGCAATCCGGGGGTCAGCAGAGAAGTTGCCATCGGTTCCTATCGGATCCAGCAGGCCGGAAACAGCGTACTCCGAGTTGGCATATAGGCAGTTGTGACGCAACGTTGTTGTGCCGACCCCCTCATGGAAGATGCCCGAGGAGTTGAAAGCGACGATCGTGTTGGCAATGAGCGGTGACGCCTCGTTGCAGCCGATGCCGCCCCCGTCTTCGATAGCTTCATTTCGAGTAATGGTATTGTTCACCAGCGTCGGAGAAGACGAACTGCAGTAGATCCCGCCGCCATCTGTCGCTGCCTGGTTTCCCGTGATCACATTGGAGACGATGATCGCGTCCGACTGGTGACAGTAAATGCCCCCGCCGAAACCGGCCGACACGTTCCCGACAATCAGATTGGCCATGATGAGCGGTGCTGACCCGGACAGGCAAGCGATTCCGCCACCGTGCTCTCCGCCCCCGCTTCGATTCGACGTAATCGTGTTCCCCACGATGGTCGGAGACGACTCGAAGCAACAGATGGCGCCCCCGTAGTTGCCGCCACCGTTGTCGAAGAGCAGATTGTTCGTAATCACGGCGGAGGATTGGTAGCAGAAGATCCCACCACCGTGGTCGCCTGCGTCGCTGTCTCGGATGATGTTGTTGGCTATCGTCGGCGACGAGTTGTAACAGTAGATACCGGCGCCGTTTCCTCCGTAAGCCTCCCCGTTGTGTATGGTGAACCCATCGATGCGTGTTGCGGGCGTTGCTCCTGCGGGAGAAGTCACGACTTTTCCGCGGTCGCCGTTCAGGACTGTTTCATACTGCGTCCAGTCCCGCTGGTCGCGCGCAGATTCCGTCCCGACGAAGCCGCCGTAGAGCGCAACACCGGTCTTGAGTGTAATTCGTTCGACGTAGATACCCGCGGCGACCCATACTTCGTCTCCTTCGGACGCGCCATCGAGCCCGGCTTGCACCGTCTGCCTGGCCGTTGTCCATGACAAGCCGTCGCCGCCTGGGGATGCATTGTCATCAACGTACCAAATGGTCTGACCGTTAGCGATGCCGGCCAGCAGGCAGAATCCCCATACCGTCAAGTGCAGATTAAGACGGGCCATCTTCCTACCCCTTCCGTTGGTTCCCGCAACCTGCCGTGCTGGGCGGATGCGAGTGGTTGCTGATCGATAGATTACCGCGGTGCGCCGGGGAGGATAGACGGATTCGGCCCTCCTGACCGCCGCCCGTTTCGTCCCCGATATGACCGCCATCTTAACAGTTGGACGCCAGCAAGGCAAGGGGGGGTGGAATTTTCGGTGGCGATCGATTGCGGCAGCCCCTGGCGACGTCCCGGGCGTTCGCACCGGCGCCGGATGCGGCGACTGGGTATCGGACTGGGGTCCGCCTGCCCGTAGCCTCGGTTGTTGAATCCTCCCATCCTGGCGAACTTGTAGCTTCGATGGAACGTGGCCGCGGCCCGGACGTTGTGCCGCCCTCGCGCGTGTCGTCTGGTCTGGCGACCCTGGTCAGCAGCGGCGATCAAGCGACGCGATGCCATCCGGGGCACGAATGGTCACTCGGCACGGTTCCCTCCAGGGGCCCGTGGGGAGCTGGGATCGAATCACCTCAACGGGCCGGAGCCACGCCGGATCCGTTCCGCCTGCGGGGTACTATTCGTCCCACCCTCGCCGCGCCTGGACGGGCCACCAGCGCGCAGTCCTTGGGGAAAGCGTTGGGGCGTCTGCGCCCAAGCGACCGGTGAGCGGCGCACCGTGGCACGATGCGCGTCGTTGCGGCAGGTCTCGTAGCTCGACCGTGCCCTACGAGGGATGCCAACTTGGTGTCATGGGTCAACTTGTTGACCGGTGGGGCGTGATGCGCTCTGTGGAGCGGACCCTATTCGCTCGCGAATACGCCGGTGTTACGTCCTGTAGCCCAGGGTTGCCGCGAAGCGGCTACCCTGGTATAGCGGTTACATCAAAGATCAACCCCGACTGGGTTACGGCGTTGTTCAACCCACTTCGGGGTTGATGCAGAAGGGGGCTCTGTGACCCAGGGTGGCACTGCGCGGCTGCGCCGCTCCGTTTACCCTGGGCTTTGCTGTGAAACGCCTTCGGCGTAAGTTCGGAAGATGCACGTGGTACAGACAACACGGTACGTCTCGTGCCTCGACCGTGCCCTACGAGGTTCTCTCGCGATGCGCGGACTCTGCGGCAGGTCTCGTGCCTCGACCTGCCCTACAGGAGTTGGGCCTTTGCGGCAAGTCTCGTGCCTCGACCGTGCCCTACGCATGATGCCAACTTGGTGGCATGAAGCAACTTGTTGACCTGTGACGTGACAGATTCGTGTCCCTAGTTGGCAAGACCATGCACCAAGCAGTGGGGCGGAGTCGAGCCCCTTGGGGCGACAGGTCCCGTAGCCCCACGGCGTAAGCCTGGGGAAACTGTGCGGCCGCTTCACGCCAAGCCCCTTGCGGGCGGCAGAGGACATCGAGGTTTGGATCAGGCACCGGTGATTCAACATCATAAGGGGAGCACGTTGGCGACCGCCGGGACCTCTTCGACCATCGAAGTGCCGCCCCCCGGGGGGGGCTTGGGTTGACGTGCGACTCGATCCCGCGGCTCACGCCGCGGGCTGGGCAGAGCTGCCGCCCTGGGCTCGCGAACGACGCTGGTGGCACATATTCGTGCGACTCGGGCCATTGCGGCCTTGATGGCAGGTCTCGTGCCTCGACCGTGCCCTACGAGGTTTTCGGGCGATGCGCGGTCTCTACGGCAGGTCTCGTGCCTCGAGCTGCCGTGCAGGAGTTGAGCGTGTGGCACGAATCGACAAGCTTGGGGGGCAAGGGTTGGCGCGCCGGGGGATTGGCCGCCCGGGCTCTGAGCGGCGACGGGGCGAGCGTGAGATTCGCGGTTTGAGCGTCGATCCGCGGGTCCTTTCGGTCGATCCTGACGATGGGGAAGCGAGTTTGCGAAAGCCCTCGCGGCTGAATAGACTCTGTGAATTCTCTATTGTCCCTCGTGTGGATGGCGCCAAGAAGAGGCGGTGGTAAGACTAAATGGCCGGAACACAACAAACTGAGAGGCGGGGTCGTTACGACTTCACGGCTATCGAGGCCAAGTGGCAGCGGTATTGGGAGGAGCATCAGTCCTTCCGGACGCTCAACCCGGGTGATCCGGGAGCGGATACGAACAAACCGAAATTCTACGTCCTTGATATGTTCCCGTACCCCAGCGGAGCGGGGCTGCACGTCGGGCACCCCCTGGGCTACTGTGCGACAGATATTGTCTCGCGGTACAAAAGGATGCGTGGGTTTAATGTCCTGCACCCGATGGGGTTCGACTCGTTCGGGCTGCCGGCCGAGCAGTATGCGATCAAGACCGGCGTACACCCGGCCGTGACGACCGGGAAGAACGTCGACGTCTATCGCCGCCAGCTCAAGATGTTCGGGTTCAGCTACGATTGGGATCGCGAGGTCAAGACGTCAGACTCTTCGTACTACAAGTTCACGCAGTGGATGTTCGCTCGGATGTTCGAGAGCTGGTACGACGAGAAGTGGCGTTGGGTGGGCGCTGAGGGGGAGGACACCGTCGGGCGCGCCCGGCCGATCAGTACGCTGACCGCCGAGCTGGAGGCGGGGCGCTGGGGCGTGGATTCGTCCATGCAACCGGTGCGCGCCAAGGATGATCCCGATCGCAAGGAGTGGGCGGATCTGTCCCCGGAGCAACGCCGCCGGGTTATCAGCAATCAGCGCCTGGCTTTTGTGGACGAGGTGTCGGTGAATTGGTGCCCGGCGCTTGGCACTGTGCTGGCCAACGAAGAGGTCGACTCCGACGGGCGCAGCGCGATCGGCAAGCACCCGGTCTTTCGCCGTCCGCTGCACCAGTGGATGTTGCGGATCACCAAATATGCCGAGAGACTGCTGGATGACATCGAAGGAGTCGACTGGCCCGAGCCCATCAAGCTGATGCAGCGCAACTGGGTCGGCAAGAGCACCGGGGCGGAGGTCGTGTTCCCGCTGGCGGACAAGTGGTCCGTCCAGGGTGGCGCGTGGAAGTGCCTAGACGACGACACTAAGATCGAGGGCCCGTTGTCGTACACGAACTTCCCCCACGCGATTCGCGTTTACACCACCCGGCCCGACACGTTGTTCGGGGCGACGTATATGGTTCTGGCGCCGGAGCACGAACTGGTCGAGCAGATTACCGAGCCCGCGCAATACGACGCCGTAAGTGAGTACGTCGCGGCGGCGCGGAATCGGTCCGATCTGGAGCGTACGGCCGATACCAAGGACAAGACCGGCGTGTTCACCGGGGCTTATGCGATCAACCCGGTTAACGGGCAGTCGATTCCGATCTGGGTAGCTGACTACGTTCTGATGGGCTACGGCACCGGGGCGATCATGGCCGTGCCGGGTCACGACACTCGGGACTTCGAGTTTGCCAAGACCTTTGGCATACCGATCATCGCCGTGGTAATGCCGGGCGACGATTGGTTCGAAAGCGTGCTGACGGCCGCAGACGTCCGCGGATGGCCTGAAGGAGAAGAGGACCGCGAGAAGATCCGGGCGGCGTTCCGTGAGGATCCGGGCACCCTGCCGGAGTCGTTTGTGGGCGATGGAACCTCGATTAACTCGCCGGGCGGCGGCAAGGTGGAAGTGCCCGGCATCGCGTGCCCGCTCGATGGCCTGCCCACTGGCGAAGCGAAGGCGAGGATTACTGACTGGTTGGCCGCCGGCGGCGTGGGGCGCGGGGCGGTCAACTATAGGTTGCGCGACTGGATCTTCAGCCGGCAGAAGTACTGGGGTGAGCCGTTCCCTATTCTGCACGGCGACGACGGTGAGATGATCGCCGTGCCGGACGATGAGCTGCCGGTCGAACTACCGTCGATGGAAGATTTCAAGCCGACTCCGCGGGATGAGGACGACGTCGATTCCATGCCCGAGCCACCCCTGGGCCGGGCGAAGGAGTGGGTTACCTGTCAGCGCGACGGACGCACCTATCGGCACGATCTGAACACGATGCCGCAGTGGGCGGGATCGTGTTGGTATTATCTGCGTTTCCTGGATCCGACCAACCCGGACAAGTTCTGCGATCCGGAGGCGGAGCGCTATTGGATGCCGGTGGATCTGTACGTGGGCGGGGCGGAGCATGCGGTTCTGCATCTGCTCTATGCCAGGTTCTGGCACAAGTTCCTGTACGATTTGGGCCACGTATCCACGCGCGAGCCGTTCAAGAAGCTATACAACCAGGGGATGATTCAGGGGTTCGCGTATCGAACGAAGAGCAGCGTGGTGGTCGGACCGGACGAAGTCGAGCAGCGCGGCGAAGACGACTACGTGCTCAAGTCGTCCGGTGAGCCGGTGACGCGGGTCATCGCCAAGATGAGCAAGTCTCTGCATAACGTGGTCAATCCGGACGAGATCATTGCGCAGTACGGGGCGGATACTTTCAGGCTCTACGAAATGTATATGGGCCCGCTGGACGCGGCTAAGCCGTGGAACACGCGTGATGTTCCCGGGTTGTTCAAGCTCTGCCAGCGTATCTGGCGGTTGGTAGTCGACCCGGAAACCGGCGAGCTAAGCTCTGCACATACTGAAGATACGCCGGACGAGGCGACGTTGCGCGTTTTGCACAAGACGATCAAGCGGGTGGGTGAGGAGCTCGAACAGCTCAAGATCAACACGGCGATCGCGGCCATCTTCGACTTCGTCAACTTCATGACGCCGCGGAAGAAGAGACCCCGAGCGGCGCTGGAGCCGTTCGTCTTGTTGTTGTCCCCGTTTGTGCCTCATTTGGCCGAAGAACTCTGGCAGCGTCTGGGGCACGAGGCGAGTGTCGGCGAGCAGACCTGGCCGGAGTATGACAAGAAGCTGGCTCGAGACGAGGAAGTCGAGGTTGCGGTCCAGGTTTGCGGGAAGATCAAGGCTCGCGTGACGGTTTCGGCCGATGCTGACGAAGAGAGTTTGAAATCGGCGGCGCTGGCCGACGAGAGCGTAGCCAAAGCGATCGAGGGCAAGACGATCCGCAAGGTGATTGTGGTCAAAGGCCGGCTGGTGAACATCGTGGCGACGTAACGGCATGCCTCTGGAGATTGAGATAAAACTTCAGGTGGATGCGCACGAGCCGGTACGCGAGAAACTGGTTGCGCTCGGGGCGACGCGCGGTGATCGCGTCGTCGAGACCAACGAGATATTCGACCGGCCGGACGGGTCGTTGCGGGGGCAGGGGTGTGGTTTGCGCGTCCGGGCCCTGGCGCCTGAGGACGGGGGCTCGCGCCTTGCCACGTTGACCTTCAAAGGTCCGCGGCTGCCGGGCCCCATGAAATCTCGCGAGGAGCTGGAGGTAGAGGTCAGCGATTCTGAAACCACCGCGGGCATGCTGGCCATGTTGGGATTCGTCCGGATCCTGCGTTACGAGAAACGCCGCGAGAGTTGGCAATGGCGCGGCTGCTGCATAGAGCTGGACACGCCGCCGCACATCGGTCTGTTCATCGAGATTGAAGGCCCTAGCGAGGACGTGATCCGCCAGGTTCAGGCGGAACTGGGCCTGGCAGAAGTGCCGCACGTCAAGCCGTCCTATGTCCGCATGCTGTCGGAGTACTGCAGCCGGAACGGGATCGTCGAACGCGATTTGGCGTTGTCCTGACCGGCCGGAATATCCCTCAGGCCTGTGAAGTGTTTGACAGGCCTCGCCGTCGGTACCATAATCGCGCCCGCCTAACGGAGTGTTCGGCAACAGAAAGCAGACGGCAAGGAGAAGGAGCTCATGGCCGGTAGAGCAGCTCTTACGCTTATCCTATTGGCGGGGTGCGGGTGGTGTTTGACGCTGGTGGCGCGCGCGGAAAACGCCCTTTCGAGTCAACCCGAGGCCGCGGCTGAGTCGACGGAGTCGGTGCGTCTGCTAATGCGCGAACAGGATCGGCATCGCCGGTTGATCGCGGAACTGGTTATGGATGACCGGGATCCCGACGGCATGAAGCGGATCGTCTTCGAGGCAGAACGCCTGGCCGAGGTTGCCGGTTCACTCGTCACGCGTGTGGACGGTTCCGGGCGGGAAGAACTGGTGCGCGACCTGGCGATCAGGGTGATGGCTGAGGTCCGCGGAAGCGTTGCGTCCGGCGGTTCCGTGTGTACTCGGGTCTTTTCCGAACGACTCGACACCGCCTGCCAAGCCTGTCACGATCTGCCCCGGTAACCGTGCGCCGGCGCGCGAGGGCTGTGGCAGGTCTCGTTCCTCGACCGTGCCCTACGGCGCTTTGGGGGCTGGGCCGATTGCTTCGATTGAGGTTTGACGGGTTCTGCAAGGCGGACGGTGTTGTTCAACCCACTTCGGGGTTGGTGTGGGAGGGGGCGTCGTGACCCAGGGTGGCACTCCGCGGCTGCGCCGCTTCGTTTACCCTGGCTTTGTTGTTGAACGCCTTCGGTGTACATTCAGAATGGTCGCGTTGCGCAAAGACCACGGCAGGTCTCGTTCCTCGACCGTGCCCTACCTGCTTCTCGTCGAACGCATCGAGATTGTACTCCCCGAAGAGCCGTTAGGGCGTCGGGCCGTGAAACTCGAGCAGGAACAGGGCGAAATCGATAAGGTCGACGTCGCCGTCGTTGTCCAGGTCGGCGCTTGCCAATCCGCCGAGCATGATCGACCTGTAAGCCTCAACAACATGACTGCTGGAGCCGCAATCCAGCACCGCCGCGTCCGAGGCCTGCAGCCTGATCGTGTAGGCGCATGCCGGCAGACCGGCAGTGTCCCAGGTGGCCAGAAGCCCGGAGGCGTTCAGCATCGTTGGTCCCGCGATGACGTGCCAATCGTCATACGGCCCGCCGGTCACGGCCAGCGTCCAAGTGTCGAGGTTGTTGTCGAAGACTTCACCGTGAATCTCGATACTCGCTCCCGGCGCGAAGACCTCGCAGTTCTCTGGAGCGGTGAGGCGGGCAACTGGAGCGGTGTTGTCTACGGTGACTGTCAAGCTCGTGGTAGCTGCATTTCCGCACTCGGTTTCTCCGACTACCCGCAGTTCGTATTCTCCGTCTGCAAGCCCCATCTCAACCGTACTCCAGGAGGCCAACCTGCCCTCGATTATCGGGGACGTATAGACGGCCGTGTGCGGATCGACCGGCCACCAGGTTCCGCCGCCCGCCGGCCGGTAGCTGACGGTGTAGTCGGCGAAGCAGGACTGCGTCCAGGCGGTGCCATGGAAACACACCCAACCACCGTACACCCTGCCGTTCTCCGGCGTGCTGACTTTCAGGCTGTCGAATTCGGTGGGGTTGTAGACCAGGGTCGAGTCGCTTTCGCTCAGGCCACACTCGTTCTCGGCGACGATGCGGACGTCGTAAAAGTCCTGCGTGAGGAGGCTTGTATCCCAGTTGTACAGCACTCCGGATCGTGCCCCGAAAGCCGTAGCTACGTCGACCCAGCTTGAAGTGCCGCTACGTCGGGTTTCGAGCCGATCGCGCACGTACGTTCCGTCCGGGTCATCGACCGAGCCGGTGATATCAATCGAACCGCACGCGCACTCGAGGGCGGCGGGCGAGTCGATGCTCACCACCGGCGGTGTGGTGTCGCCGCAAGAAGCCCCCGCGGAGCCCGGGCGGTCAAAGTAGATTGTGCGGAAGTCGGGATCGAGGCTGAGGTACATCGCGCCGTGGCTGAAGAGCTCACCGGCCAGCGGCGGAAGATAGCCGATTGCGGTGTCACTACCGGTGTACACGTCGTAGTCGTTGAAGATGGTCGGGTCGCTCCAAGCGCCGGGAGCGAAGCCGGCGCGTGTGCGGTAATACATCGGATCGAACTCGCCGGCTTCAGCCTGGTAGATGATGGCGGTACCCGCGCCGTTGCGTGCATCGACATCCGGTTCGAAGTAGCCGAATACACTAGAACCATCCGGAACGGCGAGTGTGCCGGGACTCCACGAGGCGCCGCAGTCGTAGCTGATCCCGTAGCGGATCCCGGTGCCATTGCTATACGGATACTCAAAGGCACACATAATAGCGTCCTCATAGGCTGAGATAGCCGTGGTTCGGAAACTGCCGGCTCCGGTCTCGATCGTCCAGTCGGTCCAACCGGTTTCACTGTGCCCCAAGACGTGGATGTTGCCGTCATTGCCCGTGTACGATACGTAGATAAACTCTGCGCAATTATCACGGTTGTTGTCCCAGGTCATATCCAGCCCGAACTCGGGGTTGCTGCCGGCGGGGGAATCCTCGACGAAAGTAGTGCCGTCGTCGGCTGCATCGTAAGCCCAGCGCAACACGTCGTTGTCCTGGATGATCGCGTAGTAGATGCGATTGTCGAAGTCGTCGGCGTTGGAAGCTAGCGCCACCTCTTCAACCGCATTCGCGCCGGCATCGAAAACCAATTGATATCCGTAGCTGCCGTCGATTCCACCGGTGCTCACCAGGCAGCGCCGAATCCGCGCCTCGTCAGTAGTGTTGCCGGCAACATAGGCGACGTAGACGTAGTCGTCACTAACGGCGCAATCCACATCGATCATGCCGACTGAGCTCGAAAACGAGTACGACTCGGACCACGTTAGGCCGGAGTCGACAGAGATACTAATGCTCCAAGCGCTGTCCCCCGTTGTCGATCCCCAACGGACGGCGGTAAACAGGTTGCCGCTCTCGGCATCGTAGTCGAGGTTCATCGTCTGGGCCTTATCACGTGTCCCGCCGATACGGCGGTCGAGTCCGCGCGAGCCCGACAACGCCCGCGGGACTTTCCAAGCAATCCCCAACCCCAGGGGTGCTGCGGCTTCCTCCAGCTTGCGTAACTGCGCGAGCGCAAGCTCGTAGTTTCCGCGGTTCCACAGGGCGGCGATACTCGTAGCCGCCTCGTGATCGGCGTTGCTTGCCGCGCTGCCCAGCTCCAGCTCGATGTGTGCGTTGGCGCGTTCGTCGAGCGTCAGATTGGCCAGTTGCTCCCACAGCGCCAGGGGCGTATCGACAGGCTCCCGCTCCGCGGCGGTATCGCGCACGTCAACCAGGTCTGAACCGGGACGGGCTCCCACGTCGATCGGGTACAACGCGTCGTCCAATCCCGACGATTCGATCGCTAATCCTGCACTGGCGCCGGACTGATCCTCCTGGGCGACAGCGAGGCCGCCGGCTCCCGCCAGCAGAAGTAAAACCACGGAAGAGGCACAGACTCTCCCCGTCGACAGGGCGGTTAACATAGCAGTTGCTCCTTTCGCATCACTTTCCGGCAGGTATCAAAATGACCTACCAAGTGCTGTTTTCCAAGAAAGCGGTCGAGTTTCTCCCTCCCCACCTCTTACGAAGGTTGAAGATCCCGGCGGGCCGAGAAGGGGCCGGAAGAGAATCCTCCACGGCGGGACTCGCTTCCTATCTTCATGCCCCTCTGGTAAGGAGGGAAGAATCTTGACCGGTTCTTCTGGAAACAGCACCAGAGCCCTCACGACTCCAGAATATCGCGTTCCGGGCGCTTTGTACAAGTCAAATCGCGGATTCCAGTAGGAATTGTCTTCCGGACAGGAAAGGCCTTGGTGCCGGTACCGCTTTCCGAGATATTGGGAAGCAGGCTCTCCAGCGATACTGCTCTGTGAACAACGTTGGGCTCTCTGGGCCCCGGTCAAGGCCCGCGCGGCCGCGGCGCCCACGAGGAGAGTACTGTTATGGGACGCGCACGGAACGCACGCCGGTTGAACCAGCACGGCCGGCCGATCCTGAGGTCCAGCCTTTTGCAGCGTAGGCCCGGCGTTACTGCTGGGCTGGGCGCGCAAAGAGAACCTTGCCGGCGACCAACAGCAACAGGGCAAGGACGGCCAGACCCCATTCGGATACCGTAGGGATTGCGTCGCCGCATCCCGGGGCGAAGAGGTCATCGTCCGCGCCGGGGCAGACATCCACGCAATTGGCGACGCCGTCACCATCGTCGTCGGCATCCGACACGCCGCATCCGCAGATACCGGGGACTTCCTTGTTCGCGTCCTGTGGACACTCATCGCCGCAAACGCCGTCCAAGCCGTCGCCGTCCTGGTCGCGCTCGCATGATAAGCCCACACTGCTCGCGGTCCCCCCCAATGCCAGGCACGGACCCTCATCCAGTAGGGCGCAAGTGCCATCTGGAAGACAGCAGGGGGCTCGCAGGTCCAGGGCAATGCCGATCGGACTGCCGCCTGGCGAAGTGAGGACTACCTCAACGTTCGAGCCGTCAAGATCCGCCCGCTGGATCGTGCCCAGCTCGGAATCGGTCCAGTACATCTTGCCGGCCGCGGCATCCAATGCAATCTGCCGCGGCTCGGGCGTCCCGGCGGTAACGAGATCTTCCATGTTCGAGCCGTCCAAGTCAGCCCGGCGGATTCTGCCGGGCTGACTGCCCGCGCTCTCCACCCAATAGACCTTGCCGGCCGCCTGGTCGAGGGCGATCCCCTCGGGATACCAAAGGTCGCCGCTGTAAATGATGTCCTCGTAATCCAACCCATCCGGGCTTGTGCGATATAGCGATGCGTGCATGGGAGCCGGCCCGCCGCCGCCCCAATCGGTTCCGTAAAACTTGCCGCTCGTCGAATCGAAAGCAATGCCACGCGGGTTCAGACCCAAGTATGTGGCTAACGCGACGTCCGATCCATCGAGGTTGGCCGAACCGAGGTGGGGGGCCGAAATGAAGAAACACCCGGCAATCCACCCGCCGCTCCAATACAACCTTCCACCATCAGAGTCGACGACTATGCCCCACAATGGACGCCGTGCACACGAAAAAAAGTCGGGGCAGATCACAGGCGAGAAACCTATGGCCTCCGAGCCGTCCAGATTCGCCCGATAAATGTCATGGACGCCGGAGTCGTCGTACTGTGACTGGTTGTTCACCCAATACAGCTTGTTCGCCACCATATCGAGAGCGACACTCGTGGGGTTGAACGCTTCGGAGTCTGTGACGACCTGCTCAATGATGCTGCCATTCAATCCAGCGCGATAGATGGCGTTGCTGGCGCCGTCGGTCCAATACAACCTCTGCCCGTGGGCAACTGGTGAACAGACGCCAATCACGAACAGACACCCGACCATGCAGCAGACGTTTCGCGTATTCATCTGACCCCTCCTGAAGAGAATACCGTCACGATACCGAACCTCGAATGTACAGCAGTACACACATTGTGGCATCCTGGCATCTGGAAGTCAACGTTTTCCCGTATCGGGCGGACAGATGCCCGTTTCTGAACGGAAACCGCGTTTTTCGGACCATTAGGGCGGATCCGTCGGACGGGGCGGTAGAAGACCGCAGCTCCGGCTGAGGACCATTGCGACACGTTCCCGTCGGCCCCGCGGACGCCGTTTTGCCGCTTCAACCGCTCAAACAACTCCACCGCCGACGGTCGACCGGCGGATAGAGAGCCTGAAACGCCTTGGTTTGGAGTGCCGAAGCCTGGGTAGGATCCGCTCCGCGGACCGTTCGGTGCGACGTTCTGTCCCGGGGTGGTCCGCACAGCGGACCCTGCCCCAACTCGGCGCGCAGGCGCTCCGTTGCGATCGACCGTCAGGAGTTTTGGTTGCCCCGCGAGATCGCTGTTGCCGTCTGACCTACAGGATGATGTTCAACTCCAAGAGCTTCTCCCGCGCGGCTTCGAGGCCCGTGGTGTCACAGGCAGTGCGCTCGAGAACACGCCTATCCTCTTCGCTTAGCGTGATCGGTGCATGTGCGTTGTCCATTCTCCGGACGAACAGACGCTGGATCAACTCGATTTCATCATCAACCAGATCGAGTTCCTCGGTCCAACACTCGATCGCCTCCTTCGGCTCCAAGATATGGTTCCGAATCAACGCGCCACCATGCGCGATCACCGAATCCCAATCGTCAGCGGATTCAACTGGTCCATTTGTGCGATCGGCCCAGAAAGCCGTCGTGATGACCGGGATGGGCTTACCGTGGTATTCCTCGATCATGTACTGAAGCGCTTGACCGTAGGCCAATGACTGCAGGTTTGATGGCATGCCTTCGAAGTAGCGGTCAACATCATAGTGTATGTGTCTACGGAACGGACTGCGCTCGCTGTTGGTCTCAAAGAAGACCGCAACCAGTGCGGTCTCGGAGAACGCGATCGTCCCGTTCATACTCTGCCCATTCCTGACGCAGTAGTTCGTCCCGTCCATGGTCTGTTCGTGCCGAAAATCTGGAAATCGCGCAGTGCTAATACTGTGCGTGAGCATGGCAAGCATGGTACCGCGCCACAGCGTCGGATAATCGGGCAGCCTGTCAATGTTCCTGGCCATGATCTGTCCTTATTCTCGCTTTACCAAGGTCTGTTTGTGCGCTTGGTGGAATCGGAGACGACCTCGTGCAGACTTGCTAGTGGTCGGATTTCACCGTGTTCTCGGCACGAGATAGTACCTGTGCATTCGTGTAGCTATTCGTTCCGCCCTTGCTCTTCGGTACTACGTGGTCTACTGCCCACTCATTCGGTTCATGCGTGCTTCCTGGCCTGCACGGAGTCGGCTGTGTCAGTTCGGCGCCTGACTTATCAGATCTGACGACTCCTCGGTTCCGTGATCTATTGGATGCTATGATCTCCGCTCTCTGTGCGCGTGTAAAGTCCTTGCCCGCGGCAACGCCCGGTGGATCGGTTAGGTGACCGTAGAGGCCGCGCCTGGCCCAAAGGGCTGCCGCACGAAGGCCGAGGCCAGATCCGATGACTCCGATACCCGCCGTAAAGGTGTCAAACACGCCGAGAGAGAGTTCATGATAATCCTGTGCATCTTGAATCTCCGCCTGCCCGTAGGCAAAGCCCACCGCGCTTGTTCCCAGACCCAGAGCTGCGAACAAAGCTGCCCCGGCCGGCCCGGATGCGACAATCGGAGCGCCGATGAGCACCGCTGCGAGACCTGTGAGACCCGTCAGGCCCGCATTCCTTGAGATCAAGATAGCGATTTCTGTGGCCGTGAGATCGTGTTTGTCGCGACTTCCGATCAGGTCGATGGCGGTTCGGGTCGCGCCGATCATTGATCCGGAAACATACGCTCCGATGCTGACGGTAGCCAGAATCTCCCCCTTCGACCACAACCCACTCGGGTCCGTGCCGTTGCCGGGGTTGCTTTGCAGGTATTCGTAGAAGTTCATGCCGTCGGCGAATTGGAGTTCGTAGGCGGCGGAGACGGTGACTACGGGGTTGCGGGCCTGGTAGGACAGGGCCTGCTGGAGTACGATCCCGACGCCGTTGGGGTCGCGTTGCAGGAACCTGCCGGTTTCCGGATCGAAAACCGCCGACGCCGGGGTGACACTCCCGCCGAGCAGGATCGCCAGCAGCGTTACGATCGAGAGAAACCGCCGATTACGATGCATGAATCTCATTGTCTTGCTCCTTGTCGGGGGAATGACGGATGCGGTACGGTCGGGACGCTGTATGCGTTATACGGCGACCATTGGGCGTTCGAGCCGATGGGAGGCTCCGGCCGCGACACGTTCCCGTCGGGCCCGCGGACGCCGTTTTGCCGCTTCATCCGCTCAAACAACTCCACCGCCGACGGTCGACCGGCGGATAGAGAGCCTGAAACGCCTTGGTTTGGAGTGCCGAAGCCTGGGTAGGATCCGCTCCGCGGACCGTTCGGTGCGACGTTCTGTCCCGGGGTGGTCCGCACAGCGGACCCTGCCCCAATTGATTGCAGATGCCACTGGGCGTTTGGCGCAACCGGGAAGTTGGACACCTGCGGGGGCGAACTCTGTTGCGTCTCGTCCCGCTTCTTCGGATATAGAATCGCCCGTGCGTAGCGTGCCAACGCCTCGTTACGCCGGTTCGTTTCCTCGAGCCAGGCGTTCATTGATGTGGGTGACCGGTTGTCGACGTCAAGGAAGTCGAACGCACTCGATGATTGCGGAACGGGATACCCCGGTACCGCGAACGCACCGGTGGAAGTCGGCGGCCCGAATCCGGATTGCCGGCTACTGGCCGCATACGCCGTCGGCACGACCGGCATACCGGGCACCATCAGCCGCGGATCGGTCCAGCGCCGCCGCTCGTGCCTCTGATACGCATCCTCTACTTCCTGCGCGAGTCTCTCGGCCCGGCGCTGGGCCTCCAGGTTGGCAATCACTTGCGAGGTGTGGCGATATTGAAAGTTCGCCGCGTAGTTTCTGGGTGACAACTTTATGGCAGTTTCGTAGCAGTGCAGCGCATCGTGAAGCCGGCCGGAGAAGAAGAGGTTGTCGCCCCGCGTGGTCATGAAGACGGCCAGCTCCCCGCGCGGCGAGAGGGACTTCAGGAAGTTACTGCTGTCTCGCTCGGCGGCGTTCCACTCCCGCGGCCAGGTTCTGTAGGATTCGTCCGAGTAGCTGCCGTACCCGCGGCTTGTCCCTTCGATGTTGAATCGCTCGCCGGTCTCGGGGTCGTCCCAACGCAGAAAGCTGTGCTCGGCCGTGGTGACCAGCTTGAGCGGATACCCCAGTCGCCGCCCGATGGCGATATACAGCACCGGCATCGACGTACACGTCCCGCCGGTTCCTTCGAGCAAGCCGTTGATGAACAGGTCTTGAGACCGGGTGAAGTCGAAGCGATTGGGGTCGTCCTCCGGTGGGATCTGGTCCGGGTTGTAGCGGACGCCAAGGTCCTGCTGGAGGGTCATGGCCATCATGAGCATGGCGAACTCGCCCCAGGAGTGGTTGTACTCCTCCGGATTCTGCTCGAAACGGTAGCGGTGCCGGTTCGTCTCGTAGGCGACGTATGCCGCCCAGGCGTCGAGTTTGGCGAGCAGGGCCTTGCGGTCGATGCGCTCGGAGCCGGGGAGTCCCTCGGTGCAGATGAGGTTCATCGTGGCGATGTCGACCTTGGCCAGGTCACGCTCGGGCAGGTTGATGAGTTCCTCGAGCGTCAGCGACTCCTCGGGTATCTCCGCATCCGCCCGGGTCGTGCCAGGCTGGATCGCGGCCGCGAGGGCCAACACAAGGACGCCCGCTCGGTACGTTCTGACACACATTATCCCCATGATTCACCTCAATAGTTGACAAGAACTGCGATGCGTCTTTAATATTCAAGCCATCGGCGTGGTTCCTGCGCGGCTTTAGATAGGCGAGATTTTCGTCAATCGAGGTTGGATTGGCCGGACCCATGGAGATGTCGGTCCGCACGGTGGCGGAGGCGGAGTGAGGGAGCCTCCAACCGCCCGCGGGCCGGGTTCAGCCTTTTGTCACGTGGGGGATTCGCTATCGTGCTTTGATCGTTGCGATCACGATTAAGAAGGTGTCCGCCGCGCGGACTATCTAGTGCGACGTCCAGTCTCTGGTCCGCACAGCAGACCCTACCACGTAAGCCGGGGCCAGCCTTTTGTCGCGCGGGGGATTCCCTATCATGCCTTCATGGCCGCGATCACGATTCAGGGAGTTACGAAACAGTTCGGGACCCAGGTGGTTCTTGAGAACGTTACCTTGGAGCTGCATCCGCGCGAGGTGGCGGGGCTCGTCGGGGCGAATGGGGCCGGCAAGACGACGCTATTCAAGGTGATCGCCGGCGAAGAAGTGCCGGATATGGGCACGGCGACGACCTCGCGCGGGCTCGATGTCGGATACCTCCGCCAAGAGCCGGAAATCTCGCTGGATCGCACGCTGCGCGAAGAGGTCGGCAGCGTGTTCGCAGAGCTGCTCGCCCTGGAGGAGCGTCTCCACAAGGTGGCGGACGAGATGGCCGCCAAGGCCCACGACCCGAACCTCGCCGAGCTGATGGAGACCTACGACCGGATCAACAGCCGGTTCCTGGCCGCGGGTGGGCATACGTTCGAGACGAGACTCAACGAGATTCTCGGGGGACTGGGGTTCTCGCAGGCCGACCACGTTTTGCCCATGTCGAGCCTGTCCGGAGGGCAGAAGTGCCGGGCGGCGCTGGCTAAGCTGCTGTTGGCCGATCGGCGGTATTTGCTGCTGGATGAGCCGACGAACCATCTCGATATCGACGCCGTGCGGTGGCTGGAGAAATTCCTGGCCGGTCATCATGGCGGAGCGGTAATCATCTCTCACGATCGCTATCTGTTGGATCGGCTCTGCGACCGGGTAATCGAACTGGACCGGCGGCGGGTGTACAGCTTCCCGGGCAACTATACGAACTATGCCCAGACCCGGGAGATCCGGATACTCACCCAGCAACGTCAATACGAGAAAGACCAGGAGTTCATCGAGAAGGAGCGGGCCTTCATCGACAAGCATCTGTCGGGGCAACGCACGAAGGAGGCCCAGGGTCGGCGGACGCGTTTGGAGCGGCGATTGAAGGCCGGAGAGTTCGTAACCGAGGCTCCCCAGGCTCGCCTGACGTCTCGTTTCAAGTTCACGCCCTCGGACCGAGAGATGACGACCGTTCTGCGCTGCGATGAGTTGGGCATGCGCTACGGCGACAACGTTCTGTTTACCGACTTGAGCTTTCAGGTGCGAACGGGGGACCGGTTCGGCATCACCGGCCCGAACGGTACGGGCAAAACCACTCTTCTGAAGATCATCCGCGGCGAGGTGAAGGCGGTATCGGGGGAGTTCACGCTCGACCCGAAGTTCCGCGTCGGATACTACGCGCAGGAAGGCGCTCTGGTGGATCCGAATCGAACGGTGTTGGATGAAGTCCGCGCAGCCCGGGACGGGTTCGGAGAGCAAGCCGCGCGGGACTACATTGCTCGCTTCATGTTCACCGGAGATTCCGTCTTCAAGCCGCTGGGGCTGCTTTCCGGGGGTGAACAATCGCGGGTGCGGCTGGCCACGTTGATCCTGACCGAGCCGGATCTGCTGATCCTGGACGAGCCCACGAACCACCTAGATATTCCAACGTGTGAGACTCTTGAGGAATCACTGGCGGCGTATCCCGGCACGATCATCACGGTCAGCCACGATCGTTACTTCCTGGACCGAATTGTCGGGCGTCTTTTGGTGATTCGACGCGAAGGGCACACGGTGTGCGCGGGCAACTACTCGGATTACATCGCTCAGGTGGAGCAGGACCGGGCCGCGACCGCCGCGCCGGCTCCCGCTTCGCCGAAGAAGCCCAAAGAAAGTCGGCCGGAACCCACCCGGCCGGCCGTCAATACCTCCAAATACGACCGACTCTCCGTTGATGAAATCGAGCTGATTGTGATCGACAAGGAGGCGGAGCTGGCCGCTCTACAGGAGCGGTTTGCCGACCCGGCCGTGTTGCGCGACCCGATCGCCCGCGAGGATCTCGAGGACAAGATCGCCGAGGTCGAGGAGGAACTGGCGATTGTCGACGCCGCCTGGCAAGAACGCGCCGATTCCGAATAACTGCACGTTGAAAGAATGCCTGGGATGACTGACGGTTTGACTATCGACGCGTTCAGGAACATCCGTGACGTGTTCGCGATCACTGGGGACGACATGCGTGTTCACAAAGGCCGCAGCGTTGTGATGGTGACGGTTGATGGGAAAACCCATTATCTGAAACGGTTCTGGCTCTCGCCCTCGCAACTGTTCAAACGACACGTTGCGCGTGGTTTCCACGAGATGGGGATGATCGATTGGCTGAACGGCAACGGCTTCGCCGGCCCGCGGATAGTGCGGCGGGGTTGGGCGGGGATCGGCCCACTGCGCCTGAGACTGTTCTTTCTGATGGAAGAGATGCCCGACGAGATGCCTTTGGAGGCCTGTTGGCGACGGTATCCGCAGGAGCGGGACGGGTTGATGGCGGATCTCGCCTCGTTTGCTGCTCGACTGCACGATGCGGGGTTCGTACACACCGATTTCTCCGAGCGGCATATTCTGGTGGGCCGCGGTGACCACGGCTGGACGTTCCGACTTATCGACGTGGAGCGGGCCGACGTGGGCCGCGTGACGGATGCCCGGGTGGCGAACGACCTGGCCACGCTGGCGGCGAGTGTAATGGACGAAGCTCTGCGCGAGTGCGTGAATGGGGCGTTTCTCGATGCATATATCGCTCGACGTGCGTCGCTGGGCGGCGGGGCTGGGTTTCGGGCGTTGCTTGCCAAGGCGACTCCGACGAAATCGTTCTACTGATTCTCTCGGAAACGCCGACAAGGCGACCCGATGCGCGGAGCAGAGATGCGGGGGCACGAACTGGGGACGGGAATGAGAGTCCAGACGGAGACTGTCGAGCTTGTTGACGGCTGGTCCGCGTCGGTGGTGACGCGGATCGATGGGACGTTTGCAGATGCCGGAGCACTTGTCCAACTGCCCTCGGCCGAACAGTGGCGTTCCCTTCTGACCGAGCTTGTTCGTTCGCCGGCGGATCTGCCAGAGTACAGTGTGCTGAAGTACTCGGAAGGGGCGGAGGTGTTTCGGGCTCGGCTGAAATGGGCCGAAGGCGCTATTGAGGTTGTGTGCAAACACACGGACATAGATGGGGGGCTGCGCGGGCTGCTCGGCAGATGGCGGGTGCCGCGAGAGAAGCGGGATTTCGACCGCGGTCTGGAATTGATGAATGCGGGGATTGGGACGGCACAACCGCTGGCGTTATTGGAGAGCGGCGGCAGGAGGCGCGAGACGCGGGTGGTGACGGCGTTCCTGGCGGACGCCGTCGACCTCGATCAGGTTGCCCTGACTTTGATGTCCCGGCTGGAGCCAGGGCGTCGGCGGGCGGTGAAAGACGAACTCATTGCACGGGTTGCGGACTTGTTTGCGCGCCTTTGGGCTCGCGGGTATTACCATCGCGACCTGAAGGCCTCGAACATCCTCGTGACGGATTGGGACGAATCGCCGCGTGTGTGGGTCGTTGATTTAGAGGGGCTACGGCACCGAAGGGTGCCGGATCGCCGGCAACAACGGCAGCCGTTGGTCCGGCTGGCCGCGAGCCTGCAAGGCTACGCCGCCGTAACGCGGACGGATCGAGCCCGATTCCTGCGGGCGTACCTGGACCTCGCTCAGAACGCCGGAGTGATGTGGAAGGAACAGTATCGCGAGCTTGGAAGACAGGCCACTGACTACGTCCGCCGAGCTCGCGGCAGAAAAACTCACAAGCTGGATGGGTTTGCCGACGGAGCGTAGATGGGAGAGCTGTGTCGGATGACCACGATCCTCCCTGCCTTGCCCTCGTTGTTCTACACCTCATTCGATGCATCCACCAACTGCGGCCGTTGGGCTTGCGATCTGGTTCTCCCAGCCCGAAGGGCTTGGATGAAGTAGCCGTGGGCAAGCGCAGCGCCGCCCACGGACCGCGGTTTGCTACATTCCATTCGACCGCGAAACGTGTCGCACCGGATGCTGGGTGCCATGGTCCACGCTTGCGTGGCCATGAATGTCGCGGGTGGCCCATGGCTTTAGCCGTGGGGGACGCCATCACGTAGCGTAGGCATCCTGTAGCATGTCGCGCAACGCGCCGAACGACGCCGTTCCCCGGGCATGGCTTTGGACAATGCGCGCCGTGGCGGCAGGTCTCGTTCCTCGACCGTGCCCTACGCAAGAACCGCGGCAGGTCTCGTTCCTCGACCGTGCCCTACGCGAGAACCGCGGTAGGTCTCGTTCCTCGACCGTGCCCTACCTGACTCGAACGCTGACACCCTCGCGTCACTATCGAGAACTCACGCGGATCATCGGCTCCCCCACGTCCGGACAATACAGCATCGCGCGATTCTCGGCGGATTGTAAGATACGCACGAATCAAGAGGACGTGGTCCACCCGCCGGGGTCCGTTCCACCTTGCCAGCGGTGGCTGCGTTAACCGGATGGTGAGTTCGGCGTCGAGTTGCCCGCCGCGGCTGCGGTGCTGGTGACGGCATTGCCGGGCGTCAGGACGCGGTAGATTCGGGTGGCGGCGGTGGTCGAGAGTGCCCGGTCTTCGGTGTCGTCGAAGATGCGCTCGACGGGAAGATCGGCGGGCCAATCCGTTGGCCAGGGAGCCCGGACGTACACGTACTCGATCTCGTTATCCCACAGTGCTTGAGCGGAGATGGTTTTGCCGTTCAAGAGCACTGCCCATTCCGGGCCGGAGACCACATCGTTCGATAGATTCCGTCCGAAAAGCGGGTAGGTCATCGGGGGCTGACCGAGATTCAGCACGCGTGTTCCCGGGGGGAGATTGTCTATTAGCGAAGGGGTCTGATAGAAGGCCGCGCGGTCCCACGCGCCGTCCTTGAGTCGCCCGAGGAAAGAACGCAGCGGAGTCAGCGAAGCGATTGAGGCCGTAGCCAGAAGCGATGCGGTAAGGAGTGTGACCGTGGTTCGCGGATGGTGCCTCATAAGCCCGTCCGCCAGGACTGCCGCGAGCGGCACGGCCACGAGGATCTGCGGAAGAACGTAACGCGGGACCTCGTGGAACACGGTTAACAGCAGAACGACTCCGGACAGGGCGAGGAGGAGATACGTAAGCCGCCATCGATCTTCCGGGCGGCGCACTTTCGTCCTGAGCACTGCTACAATGGCGGCGAGAATACCGACAGGAACAAATGTGGCATATGCCGCTCCGAGGGCGTTGTTGGTGCTGTAGGTCTCGCCGGTTCCGGAGCTCTTCACTTCCGTCCAGGGGTAGTTCCACCAGCGTCGGATTTTGGTGCTCATCGAGCGGGGGGGGAAGTAGTCGGCTCCGGTGAAGCCGGGGAGCACTTCGTGCCCGGCGACTTTCACGCCGAGCGGGTAGATCGGGTTGTTGGCCTGAACGGTCCCGCGGACGAACCAGAAGCCTGAACAGGCCAGGCTCGCCAAGCCGAACAGGATGACGTTGCGCAGTGCGATGCCCAGCCGGGGGCGTGCGGTTAGCGGGCGGATCCACTCCAGGGCGATGACGACCAGGCCGAGCAGAGGCACGAGGACTAAGAACACCGTTTTGCACCCCAGGGCCACGCCGGCCGACAGGCCGGCAAGCAGCACAAGCCCGCGGGGTCCGTTCGTCTGCTGTGGAAGAGACGTTTCACCGTCCGGAGTCTGGTCCTCGGGTCCACACGCGAGGTTGCGGTCGGGGCTACCCACCCTTTCTGACGCGATTCCCGGTGTCCGGGACGCCCAAGTTAGCGCCAGCAAGGCCAACAGCCAGGACACGGCCGCGTAGAGATCGATATAGCCGGAGAAGCTCTGGAAGGTGACGATGGGAATGCTTAATGCGAGGCAGCCGGCCATCAGGGCGGCGGGGCGGCTCACGCCGAGCGCGTGTGCCAGGGCATAGATTGTAGCTGACATTATTATGGCATTAGGAACGTTGAAGATGGCGATAAGTCGTTCGAGCCCGGCGAACGCGAGCAGAAGTGGAGCCAGCATGGCGTTTTCAGGCTCCGCGCGATGCAGGTAACCGTGGATCAGGTCGATCGATTGGGTTTGCATCGCCTCTACGGCCATCGGGAGATGATAGTGCCGGCCATCGTATCCGGTCGGGTATCCGGTAAGGGCGTCCAACAGGAACAAGGCGTACATGCCGATGACGATGAACATCGGTACCCAGATAAGCTTGGTTTCATCGCCGTTTCCGAGAAGGTAGTCGCGTCTATTCTTCCCCTCCTTACCGAGGTGAGGCTGGGCGAGATCCCTCCCCGGGGGAACGGCCCCCCCTCGATCCCCCCTTGGCAAGGGGTGAAGGTCCTGAACGAAGCGACCGGCTGCGAGAGTCAGCAGGACGAAGATCGCCGCTACGGCTTCGGGCGTGACGAAACCGCGATCTAGAAAGAGCGAGACGAGCGCGGGAGTTTGTACGGAGATTATCAACCCGGCAGTTGCGGGGATTGTGCCGAGAGCTGCTGCCGCGGCGCGCTCTCGAACGCCCCAGGCGCATACGCACCGATACCCGATCCGCCAGGCGCCGAGCCAGGTGACTGCGATAACCGTCAGGGATGCCAGATGGAGCCAGAACACGTCGAAATCTCAGAGTTTTCCGATCAGGCGGACTACTTCCCGAGCGAATCCGTATACTGCCTGAGAGAACAGCAGATACGCCAGAAGGCTGGCAGTACATAGGCTAAGCCACAGACGGTCGGACGGGAGATCACATCTCATTGATTAATCATCCGTTCTGCGGTACAGGATGCTTGGACGAAGACGGCAGGACGTTGCGCGGAGATCAGCAAGGAGCCTGCAATTTCGCGAACCAGCGGCATCTGCTCCAGCACGCTACCCACGCCTTTGACAAACGACACCAGCGGTCCGGGCACGGCCGGGTGGACGAAGTCATGCGGAGTCACGCTCACGTTATCGAATCCGGCCTGTTCCAGTTGGGCTGCCAGGGGTCGACGGAAGAACGCGGTCTCTTCGGGGCTAACTCCCATTCTCCGGCGGATGGCCGGAGTGCTTCGCTCGAAGATGACGTGCGGGTTCATCATGTTCGGTTCGGCGAAGGCCAAATGCCCCTGCGGTCTGAGAACGCGATGGATCTCCGAGAGCGCCACGTCGACATCGAGATGGTGGAGAATGCTAGACCCCACGACGGCGTCGAACTCCTCGTTGTCGAAGGACATCTGCTCGGCATCCTCGACGCGGAAGGTGATATCTCCGGTGAGAGCCTTGGCTAAAGCCAGATCCAGTAGCACGGCCGACAGATCAACCGCCACGATCTGAGCGCCGGTTCGGGCGAATGCGGCCGTGAAGATCCCGGTTCCGCACCCCAGCTCCAGAACGCGCGTGTTCGGTCCAATGTGACCGGCTTCGATGAGTAACCGTGCGCGGCGGGTGGCGCGCTGCTGGCCGGCCGGCGTGCTCCAGTGCCAGGTTTGCTCACCGCGTTCGGCGATGACCTCTGCGTGTTGGATTTCGCCCGGTTGGGCCATGCTCTTCACCTTTGTCGCAATGTACTGCTATTCGGACGCCGTTCTCCGCGGGGACCGGCGTCTCGCACGCGACGTCATTCGTCGTCATACGCACTTCCGGCCGCGCGACGCGGCGCGCACAGTCTCCGAGGTTGTTATCGGTCGATGGGGGTCGCAACCGGAGCACAAAGGGTGGGTAATCCCGCTAACAGGATACTCCCCACGATGCGGGACCCCGGTATACGCGGGCAGACCTGGTTCGGATTTCACAACCAACGGACAGGCTTGGCGGTTGCAGGGCCTCGGCTGACCGGCATGACAGCGTCGGCGCCGCATCCCTGATGGTAGTGGCGCACGTGAGTCTCCATCTACCTTTCCGGCCGCGGCATTAGTTGCGTAGAACTTCCTCCTTCCAGCGCTTACGGCGTAACGGCTGTTGATGCCAGGGACTCGTTCAAGTCCGCCACGGGATTGGAGTTGTCGGTCGACTCAAGGTCGGGTTTCTCCTTGGCAGTCCGCCGAAAAAGGCACAGACACCTCGCCCAAGACGACTGTTGATACCGTAATCAGGGATCTGCTCGGGGCCAATCCCCTTTCTCACATTACCTGCCAGCGATTATCGCCTCGATATCTTCTTGGACCGTGCCAATGGGTCTCAGGTTGAACTTCTCCACCAGGGCACCGGCCACCGTCGGGGAAAGGAAACCCGGAAGGGTGGGACCGAGCCGAATACTCTTGACTCCGAGGTGAAGGAGCGCCAACAGGACCGCGACCGCCTTCTGTTCATACCAGGCGATATCATACGAGATCGGCAACTCGTTGATATCTTCCAGGCCGAGAATCTCCTTCAGTTTCAGCGCGATCACCGCCAGTGAATAGGAATCGTTGCACTGGCCCGCGTCCAGCACGCGAGGTATGCCGCTGATGTCACCGAGGTCGAGTTTGTTGTAGCGGTATTTGGCGCACCCGGCCGTGAGGATGACCGTGTCTTTGGGGAGGTTCCGAGCCACGTCCGTGAAGTAGTCCCTGGTCTTGTGGCGTCCGTCGCACCCTGCCATAACGACAAACCGTTTGATCGCTCCAGATTCGACCGCCGCAACGACCTTGTCGGCCAGGGCGAGGACCTGATGGTGGGCGAATCCGCCGACGATCTTGCCGGTTTCGATTTCAGTTGGCGGCACGCATTTCTTGGCCAGCTCGATCAGTCCGGTGAAGTCTTTGGCTCCATTGTCGGGCCGGTCGGGAATGTGCTTGGCGCCGGCATAACCGGCCGGGCCGGTTGTGAAGAGCCGGTCCAGATAGGTGTTGCTTTTCTTCAACGGGACCAGGCAGTTCGTAGTCAGAAGAACCGGACCGTTGAAGGACTCGAACTCCGTGTTTTGTTGCCACCAGGATCCGCCATAGTTGCCGACAAGATGGTCGTACTTCTTGAAGGCCGGATAGAAGTGGGCCGGGAGCATCTCGCCGTGCGTGTACACATCCACGCCGGTACCTTGGGTTTGCTTGAGCAGCTCTTCCATGTCCTTTAGATCATGGCCGCTGATCAGTATGCCTGGATTCGCGCGGACTCCGATATTGACTTCAGTCATTTCGGGATGACCGTACGCCGAGGTGTGGGCCTCGTCCAGCAGGGCCATGGTCGTGACTGCGGTTTCACCGGCTTTCATGACCAGACCGATCATCTCGTCCACTGACAGTTCCTTCGTCGTTGATGCCAGAGCCTCCATCATGAAATCGTAGATTTCCTCTTTCTCCGCACCCAGGACTGCGGCGTGGTCCGCATAGGCGGCGACTCCCTTCAGCCCGATGATCAGCAGCTCTCGCAGGGAGCGGACATCTTCGTTATCAGTGGCGAGGATACCGACGGACTTGGCCTTATCCGCGAACACGGCGTCGTTGTCGGGAGACCAAGTAGCGGCATCCGGCAATGGTGCGGAGAACTCCCGGCCGTTCTTCTCTTTGTAGGCCGCCACGAACCGGTCCCGCAGCTCGTCTCGGTGTTTCAGCGCGTTTCTGATCAGGGTGGCGAAGCGGTTGTCATCCCAGTTGGCGTTTGTAATCGTCGCAAACAAGCCCTGGCCGACGAGTTGACCGGTCTTTCTGTCGGTCCACCCGAGATGCTTGAGGTGCTCGGCATAGACTGCGGTACCTTTCAGCACATGGATCAGAAGGTCTTGGAGATTAGCGGTTTCTTCTGGCTTGCCGCACACGCCCTTGGCGGTGCATCCGGTATTCTTGGCGGTCTCTTGGCATTGGTAACAGAACATGCGTTAACTCCTTGTGTTTAGGCAACAGGTCGCATGACCGTTGCTTGAAGCCTTCGATTCGACGGGAATCCAGCGCGTCTCCAGTATTTCACCACGAACGCTTATCAGTACGTCGTGGACCGGCACATCGGATTCGGCGAGTTGACGCGCCTGAAGCACCATCTGGAGAATCCCGCCGCAGCAGGGAACTTCCATGCGTGCCACGGTTATCTCAGCGAAATCGTTGTGTTGGATCATCTCGGTCAACTTCTCGACGTATCCGGTCAAATCGTCGAGTTTGGGGCACGCTACGGCTACCGCATGGTCGCGCAACAGTTCGGTGTGGAAGCCGGCGTAGGCTACCGGCACGCAATCTGCAGCGAGGAGCAGACGTGCTCCACGCAAGACGGGCGCGGTTGCGGGTAGAAGCCGGAGCTGGACCGGCCAATGAATGAGGGCGGAGTCCGCCACCACGGTGCCCGAGTCGTGACCGGAATCAGCACAGAGGCCGGCGACGCCCGGTGGAGGATCGAATTGGGCGAACCGGCTCGACGGACATGCTGGGGGAGCCACCGGTTGTGGGGGGCTCGGTTCAGAGTGATTGCTGACGTGGAGGGCGGCCTCTTGTTGTCGCCGCACGGTCGCCTCGTCGAAGCTCTGCGCCTCGCGGCGTTCGATCTTGATTGCTCCTTGGGGGCAGTGTCCCAGGCACGCCCCGAGGCCGTCGCAGAGTTTGTCGGAGATGAGCTTGGCTTTACCGTTGACGATCCTGATCGCCCCTTCGGCACAGGCCGGAACGCATTCCCCACAGCCGTTGCAGAGATCTTCGTCTATCGAGACAATCTCGCGGTACATTCCCGATGCCCTCCCCGCTTCACGTTAGGAACTTGCTTGCGCGGCGCACAAGCGGCATACTGGATAATCGAATATCCCGGCTCTTGACGCCTTGAGGTGGATCAAGCCACGAGCCGATTTTTGTTTTCTTGAGAGGCCGATATGGCAAATGCATCGGTCGGGATCATCCGGGATTGCAGTCTCTTCTGCGGACTAAGTGAGACATCGCTCGACAAGTTGGTGAGCATTGCGCGCACGGTCCGATTCAAGAAGGGAGAGCTGATCTTCCGCGAGGGGGATCCGTGTCCGGGCATCTTCGTGGTGGGCGAGGGGGCGGTCCGCGTGTTCAAGCTCGCCCCCGGAGGCAAGGAGCACGTCCTGCACTTCGCCTACGCTGGGGCGACTTTTGCCGAGGTGGCGGCGATCGGAAAGTTCGACTGTCCGGCCTTTGCCGATGCCACCGAGGACGCGGTCTGCGCCTTGATTCCGGAGCGAGAGTTCAGGCGGATCGTGACCGCCGACCATGGTTTCTGCATCGAGATGATGACCGGCATGGCCAAGTGGGTCCATTCCCTCGTGGGTTTGTTGGAGGATCTGGTCCTTCGCGACGCGACGGGGCGGGTGGCCCGCCATCTCATCCAGTCGGACGAGACCGGGGGGCAAGGGGAGTTCTCTCTGCCGATGCGGAAGAAGGACTTGGCCAGCCACCTGAACCTGACCAGCGAGACCCTCTCGCGCACGTTGCATCGCCTGGCGGAGTGCGGCCTGATCGAGACCAAGGAGCGTAAGATCCGGATTCGTGAGTTGGCCAAGCTCCAAGACGTAGCGGACGGGCTCGCGCCGGCGGAGTTCGCCTGACAGCACTTCGGGCTGGACCACAACGTCCTTGCCAAAGAGGAGTGTTGGGGGGCGGAGAGTTGCCCGAAGGAAGCTGCAATCACTGCCACTCTAACCCGTCTCCCGCGGTCGACCGGCAGGTTCTGATGGATCCCTTCGATGCCGACGGGCAACCGATCTACCGGACGGTTCGGGAGATGACCGGCATAAACCCGTCTTGACCGAGCCGGGTGATCAAGTGCCGGGAATGTCCTGAGTATCAGCCAACTGAGGCACAGACCGTGCCCACTGCGGAGAGTCCCGCGTCCGTTTCGACGCCTTGCGCGGGCGCGAGAGTGAAAAGAAACGTCGTGCCGTTTTCGGATTCGGGGTCGATCCAGATTCGGCCGCCGTGCCGCTCGACCACCTTGTGGCAAATGGCCAGACCTATTCCCGAACCTTCGTATTCACTGCGTCCGTGGAGGCGCGTGAAGGCCCTGAACACACTCTCTCGATGTTCCGGTTCGATTCCGATACCGTTATCCCGGACGCTCAACACCAGCGTTCTGTCGGCCTCTTTGGCTTCCAGGTGGATTGTCGGTTGCTGCCCGGGCGCGACGAATTTCAGTGCGTTGCCGATCAGATTCTGATAGAGCTGCGTGAGCAACGTGGCGTCGCCCTTGATGTCGGGCAGGTCATCGACGATCTTGATCTCGGCCCGTGTTTCGGCGATTCGCTCCGCCAGGGCTTCGATGGCCCGATTGGCACAGTCCGCCAGCGACACGGTTTCGGTCTTCATGGCCGCTCGCCCGGCGCGCGACAGGGCGAGCAGGCTTTGGATGAGCTTGTGCATCCGGGTGGCAGCATCGGTTATGAAGTCCAGGTCTTTGGCAGCACGTTGCGGGAGGTTCCCCCCGGCGTCCGTTCGGAGCAACTTGCTGAAAGAGACTAACTTGCGGAGCGGCTCTTGGAGGTCGTGGCTTGCTATGTGTACGAAGTCGTTGAGTTCGGCGTTCTTGTATTCGAGGGCTTCTGCGTATTCTCGTAGCTTCTGCTCGGCCCGTTTGCGCTCACTGACGTCTCGAAGGACTTCGAGCTTACGCATGCGGCCGTCGGAACTGTTGTTGAGCGTGGTATCGAGTACTTCGTAGGTGTTGCCGTTCTTGGTGGAGTGCCACTCCCATCGGCCGGTCTCTTCTGGTTTCTCTTTGTTGAGCCAGCAATTTGGGCAGGCTTCTGTGCGGTTGTCGAGGTACTCGTAACACTTGCGACCCTCAAACGGCCCGAGGAGCTTGGTGAGCGCCGGATTAGCGTACTCGATGTTGAAGTCCTCATCCGCCACGTAGGCCCCGTCTTCCATGGACTCCAGCATGCTGAGGAAGTTGTCCCTCTCGCGGCGGAGAAGGCGGTTGACCTCGACGAGTTCGTTCGACCGCTGCTCAACGAGCTCCTCGAGATGCAGTTGATAGTCAGCCAGCTCTTGCTCGGCTTGATCGCGCTCTCGAAGTCGCCGCGCGGCATATCGACATCCGATGAAGATCCCGGTGATTCCCAGAACCCAGATGAGCCCGTGTCCCAGAATCATGGAAGCCATGCTTGTGCTCGCCATGGCGTTGTAGGGGGCCATCGGAACCGATACGCTGATGCCTCCGCGGACTTCACCGAGTTTGTATCCCTGATGTGCATGGCATTTGAGGCATGAGCGCTCAGTTATCATCGCGTGCATGAGGCGCAGGTACGGCTGACCATCCATCGTTTCTATCGAGCTGATCTCGGTTTCGCCGTGCTCGAATGCCAGCAAGGCCTCGGTCTCCCACGGATCTGCGGCGTTCTCGGGTCTGAGCGGGTTGAGACTGGTGATGTGCCCGCGGTGGCCGTACTGATCCCGGCCCAACTCGTGGACCTGCCGGGTCATGTAAGCCGGGTTGACTAGGGTGAGCTGCTTGCCAGTAGGGGTTGTGATATCACGCTCGTCGACGTAGCTGAGATATGGGTTCGGCGGAGTCAGCTCGGTCTTTGGGACATAGACGCCACCGTGCCGCGATGCCCATCGTCGGTAGATCAGGTCTTTGTTATAAGAACCCCGCGCCTCGGCCCGGGCGAAGTCGACGATGGCCCTGCGGGTCTGCCCGCCGTTCCAGGTGAGCGATGCGGCGACGATGATCGTCCAGAGCAGGATCAGGCGGATAAGCTGGCGATTCGGATCGCGTGATCTGGCGCCGGCCGGTCTGTCCATACCATGTCCTTCCAGGGCATCTGGGTGTTTTCGGATTCCGTGAAGACCGGGGCTCGCCATCGGACAGAAGGCGAGCCGACCGCCGCGAAGCTCGATCCGACAAGACACGCGACTGGGCTCAGGGGATCCGGAGTTGTCGTACTCGCAACGGTCATATCGGTATTGCGGAGGCTCTGATCGAATCTGCCGTCCGAACACCGGACGTTGCGAAGAGGGCTGCTCCGGAGTTCTTGCACGAGTTAAGAGTGCCACACCGTTTGCGCAGAACGCTAGGGAACGCCCTAGTGGTCTTGTCGGTGGTAAGTATCCCCGAATGCCACAGCCGCGTTGCCGATGTCGGCGGAGGTGCGACGGTCTAAGTCATCAAGCTTCGCAGGGGTTTCCCTTGGTTGATAAGGGGCAAGCCTGTTCCTTCGAGCGGCATTCTACTGCCGCCTTTGAAGCGATTCGGGTGTTGCCGTTCGTCGGTTCAATGGCGACGGTGTTATGGTTGATCGGCTCCTCACGACGGGCCGTGTTGTTCTTGCGTTTTCGCTTGCGGCCCGGAACACACCGTGCCGTCGGAGCCAACGAGATCTTGGAGGGTAGCGTTATCGAGAAGGCCCTCGATTGTCTCACTTAGCGTCTGCCACACGCCTCGAGCGGCGCATTGGTCGGCGCGCTCGCACGCTTGGGCATCCGATACGCAGTGTACCAGCGAGAAGGGACCTTCCATCGCGGTTAGGATGTCGCTAATGCGTATCTGATCGGGAGGGCGGGATAGAATGAAACCGCCGCCCGGACCCAGCACACTCTTGACCAGCCCGGCCGTCTTCAGGGCCGTCAGCAACGTGTGGAGGTGCTTTCGGGAGAGCCCCTGTCGCTCCGCGATCAACCCCATGAGCAGTGGTCCCTGCCCAAAAGCCCGAGCTAGCTCGGACATGGCCCGCAATCCGTATCGTCCTCTTGTTGAGATCCGCATTGACGCCCCCGTATTGGTCTACTATAACGGTAGACTATTGTTGAAGCAGGTGGATGTCAAGCCGATCGCCTGGGTAGTCTTCGAGTGTTGCTGGGTATTGGCAACAACGCCGGAGTTTGGCCAACGGAAGATGTCTTGATCCGATGGTGTCGTTGCCCTGCCGGCGTCGAACAGGCCGCCGGTGAGGATACCGCCTCTTGTGCAGAATCTGTTGAGTTCGGCCGTTTTCTGTTTAGGTCGCAAGTAAGGGGAGCCGGAGACCCACATCGGCCGAGCGATAATATCGTTTTTTTTCGCGAAAGGGTATTGACAACGCGAGTATAATAGTAATAATACCGAGTAAGTTTATTGTTAAGGCTTACACCTGGAGGTCGGAGTGCTGGACGAGGCAACGGTCGGGCTGGGGCGAGGATGTGCGTGCTAGTCCGAGCGGGCGCCGAACGGTGACATGCTGGGGAGGACAGGTGTGAGGAACGTGAGAGTGCAACGCAATTCGCGGCAGCGTGAGGTGGTCTTGGAGGAGCTGAGGGCGGCGAGCTTCCACCCTACGGCGGCGGAGTTGTATGAGCTGGCTCGGGCCCGTTTGCCGAAGATCAGCCTTGGGACGGTGTACCGGAACCTGGAAGTCCTGGCGGAGAATGGGGTCATCCGGAAGTTGGAGATAGCCGGAGCGGAGGCGCGGTTTGACGGTGATCTGGTGCGGCACCACCACGTTCGTTGTATACGCTGCGGGCGAGTGGATGACGTACGCGGCGTCTCGGCGGACTTTGAAAAAGGCGAGGTTTCTGACTTGAGCGGGTACGAGATCCTTGGTTTCCGTCTGGACTTCGTGGGCGTCTGTCCGGTTTGTGGCGGTGAAGAATGGGCGAATGGAGAAGAAGGAGATTCGCCGCGGGAAGGTGACAAGTTGTGACGCTCGGATCATCGGCTGCGATTACGACGCGCAGGGTTCGAGTGCCGCAAAGGCTTTAAAGAAATGGAGAGGCAAACGTGATGAATCCCAAGATAGAGAGTGCTTTCAACGAGCAGCTTAATGCGGAGTTGTTTTCGTCTTACCTGTATCTGTCGATGGCCGCACAGTTCGAGTCGCAGAATCTCAAGGGTATGGCCCGGTGGATGCGAATGCAGGCGATCGAGGAGCACATGCACGGCATGAAGTTCTTCGACTTTATTAACGAGCGGGGCGGCAGAGTCACCCTGGCCAAGATCAAAGAGCCGAGGACGGAATGGAGTTCACCGCTCCAGGTTTTCGAAGACACTTGCGACCATGAACGCAAAGTCACTGAGATGATTAACGGCCTCGTAGATCTTGCGATCAAGGAGAAGGACCACGCGGCGAATGCATTTCTCCAGTGGTTCGTGACGGAGCAGGTTGAAGAGGAAGCCAGTGCCCAGGAGATCCGGGACAAGCTCCGGATGATCGGCGATAACCCGGGGGCGACGTTCATGATGGATCGCGAGATGGGTGGACGCGCGGCGCCGGCAACAAGTCAAGAAGCCTGATCCCTGTAGTGTCTGTGGGTGTTAAGCGGGTGAAGCGGTGGCCCGCGGGCAGACGGAGACGGATTCCGGGACAGGCGGCGGAGCTTGATGCAACTTGCTCGAGATCCGACTCCAGGCGCGAACCGTTGTGACACAACGACAAGGAGATGTCGAGATGAAGAAATGGAGATGTATATGCGGCTACATTCACGATGGAGAGGAGCCGCCGGCGCAGTGCCCCAAGTGTGGGGCTGTCGCGGAGAAGTTCACGGCCTTGGACGAGACGGCTGCGAATCTGGTCGAACGGTCCCGACGCACTAACTCCCTTCATTGCCGACTCGTGGATCTCGGTCGCAAAATCGAGCGGGTCTGCAAAGATGGTATTGAAGACAATCTGGATCCCGGTTGCGTGGATGTGTTCCAGAAGGCTCTGGCGCAAAGCTATGAGATCATGAAGCTCTCTATGACGGAGATTCAGGGGCACATTGCCAAGGGGAAGTGGGGTTAAGTGAGCGTGCGAAGGTCATAAGTGCAAAGTTAGGGGTTTACAGCCACAAGATGCGGGTAGTCACTGTGTGATTGCTCAACTTGAGGATTAAAAGGAAGCGAAGGATTATGTTAGCTCTGGTAACCAGGGAAGCCCCGGATTTCACGGCCCAGGCTGTCGTGGCGGGTAACGATTTCTGTGAAGTGAAGCTCTCGGAGCTTCGGGGTAAGTATGTGGTTCTGTTCTTCTATCCGTTGGACTTCACTTTTGTGTGCCCCTCGGAGATCATCGCGTTCGACACCGCTTTGGATAAGTTCAGGGAGAGGAATGCGGAGGTGGTCGGAGTATCGGTGGATTCGCATTTCACGCATCTGGCGTGGAAGAACACGCCGCGCGAGAAGGGCGGAATCGGGGATGTCCGGTTCCCGTTGGTGGCTGACATAACTAAGGAAATCGCCCGATCGTATGGGGTGCTCCTTGATGACTCGGTGGCGTTACGCGGACTGTTTCTGATTGACAAGGACGGGATCATCCGGCACGCCCTGGTCAATGATCTTCCGCTGGGGCGAAATGTTGACGAGGCGCTGCGCGTGCTGGATGCCCTGAGCTTCACGGAAAAGCACGGCGAGGTGTGTCCCGCAAACTGGCGGCAGGGCGAGGAAGCCATGAAACCGACAGCCGAGGGCGTGGCCGCGTATCTGGCCAAGCGCGCCGGGTGATTTCTGCGGGGGAGCGAATGGGCTCCGAGGTGTTTCGGATAAGATCGGCGTCTTTGCCAAGTGACGGTTCCGTTCGCGGGGCGTAGACTAAGCACCGTGGGGCGCGAGTGCGATTCGGAAGCGTGGTTCGCGGATGCGAAGCAAGTGGACGATCGTTAGTGAGCGCCGGAGAGAAGGTCGGCCCGGGGTCCCGCGTCATAAGCGGAACTTGTGAGGGGGCGGGGATCTCCGGGCCGTTGGTTCTTGGAATAACAGAAGGAGCACTGGATGGACCTGGGAACTGTCGACGACATTCTGGATTATGCGATCGCGGCCGAGGAGAACGCGGCCAATTTCTATACCGACCTGGCGGGCCGAGCGCGGCAAGAGAACATGAAGAAGGTCTTTCTCAAGTTTGCGGATGAGGAGAAGGCCCACAAGGCGAAGCTGCTGACGGTTAAAGGCGGTAAGCAACTGCTGTCGGCGCAGGAACGAGTTCGAGACCTGAAGATCGGAGATCATCTGGAGGACATCAAGCTATCCGGAGATCTCGATTATCAGGATGCCCTCATCGTGGCCATGAAGGCCGAGAAGAACGCGTTTCGAATGTACCAGGACTTGGCGTCCGCTACGGATGATCCGAATCTCAAAGAGATGCTGCTGGGCTTGGCCCAGGAGGAAGCTAAGCACAAGCTGCGGTTCGAGATCGAATACGATGACCACGTTCTGAAGGAGAACTGACGTCGCGGTTCTCGGCGACTTGATGGGTGAGGGCGGTGGTGATGTGTTAGGGGGCCGACGGTGGTTTGGCCCCGGCGATTCTTGCGATGATGGCCGGTAGTCTTGGCGGTCGACGCCGACGTTCTGGGCGGGGACCGGGTGACGAAAGGCGGCGAGCCCATGCGAACTACAACTGACATCCAAGTTGCGATTGGTGGTGAGTCAGGGGCGCCCGCCTTCACGAATCATCTTGCCGGTGAGACCAGTCCGTATCTATTGCAGCACGCTCGCAATCCGGTGGAGTGGTACCCGTGGGGTGAGGAGGCCTTGGGACTCGCCAAGGCGGAGAACAAGCCTATCTTCCTGTCGATCGGTTATTCCGCCTGTCACTGGTGTCATGTCATGGAGCGGGAGTCGTTTGAGGATCGCGAGGTTGCGGCGATCCTGCGCGCGAACTTCATTGCGGTGAAGGTTGATCGCGAGGAGCGGCCCGACCTGGATGAGATCTATATGACGGCTGTGCAGTTAATGACGGGCAACGGTGGCTGGCCGCTCAACGTGTTCCTCACCCCTGACCTGAAACCGTTTTATGGCGGGACGTACTTCCCGCCCGAGGACCGCTACGGTCGGCCCGGCTTCGGTAAACTCTTGGAGCACGTTGCGCAGACGTGGGCGGAGAATGCCAAGAGCGTTCAGCGCAGTGCCGACGAGCTGACCCGTGCGATAAGGGATACGGTGGCACGGAGCACTGGTTCGTTAGGATCGCTTGACGCATCGCTTCCGGGACAGGCAGCGCGGGAGCTCGAGCAGGACTTCGATCAAGAGTGGGGCGGCTTCGATCGGGCTCCGAAGTTCCCGCCGAGCGGGGCGATTGGGGTGTTGCTGCGGCAGCACGCGCATACCGGTGACGAGAAGTTGCTCGAAATGGCCACGACGACTCTTGATCGGATGGCCTACGGCGGAATGTATGACCAGCTCGGCGGGGGATTCCACCGTTACTCGACGGACGGTAAGTGGCTCGTGCCTCATTTCGAGAAAATGCTCTACGATAATGCCCTTATCGCTCGGGTGTATCTGGAAGCATGGCAGGTAACGCGGAAGGCGCTCTATCGGCGAGTTGCCACGGAGATTCTCGACTATGTTCTCAGAGACATGAGCGACCCGAGCGGCGGTTTTCATTCCTCCGAGGATGCGGATAGCGAAGGCGAAGAAGGCAAGTTCTACGTGTGGACGGCGGACGAGATCAAAGATGTTCTCGGCAATGAGGCAGGGGCGGTTTTCTGCGAGTACTACGGGGTGACCGACGCGGGCAACTTCGAGGGCCGCAGCATCCTTCACGTGCCGTGGGATTCTGCCGAGTTTGCCCGGCGCAAAGGCTTGCCGACGAACGAACTCGAAGAGCGGTTAGGGTTGCTTCGAGGCGAGCTGCGCAAGGCACGAAGCAAGCGAGTGCGCCCGGGCAAGGACGATAAGGTCATTGCCGCGTGGAACGGCATGATGATCTCCGCTTTGGCCCGTGGGTATCAGGTGCTGGGCGAGGAGCGCTTTCTGAAAGCGGCGATCGGGGCTGCGGACTTCGTTTTGACGGAGATGGTCCGCGAAGGCGGCTTGTTGCGCACGTACCGGGTCAACGGTGACGGCAAGCTGCCGGCCTATCTCGATGACTACGCCGAAGTGGCGGGAGGGCTGATCGACCTTTACGAGGCGACGTTCGACTTGCGTTGGCTTGATGCGGCAGACCGGCTGGCCGGCAGGATGTCGGCGGACTTCTGGGATGAAGAGGACGGTGGGTTCTTCTTCACATCCGCAGACCACAAGAACCTGTTGGCGCGGACGAAGCCGGTCCACGATGGGGCGGTGCCGTCGGGCAACTCTACGGCAGCGCTGGTGCTTCTTAGGCTGTCGGTGCTTCTTGGGAACGACGAGTATCTTCGTAAGGCGGACGCGATTGTGGGGATCGCCCAGCCGTTGATGTTGGCTCAGCCGCGGGGATACCTCAACATGTTGTGGGCGGTCGATTTTGTGCTTTCTCCCACGTGTGAAATCGCGATCACCGGCCGGCGGTGCAGTGATGACACTCGGCGGCTACTTAAGGTCGTTCACAGCCGGTTCATTCCCAACAAGGTGCTGGCTTTGGTTGAGCCGGGGGCGTCCGATTCTGCGGCGATCGCGGAACGGGTTCCTCTGCTTCGGCGTAAGGCGATGATCTCGGAGAAGGCGACGGTCTATGTGTGCCGGAATCGCGACTGCCAAACGCCGGTCAATGACGAAGCGTCGCTGCTGAAGGTCCTGAGCGAACCGGGGTCGGCACCGAACACGATGGACCGGCGAACCGGCGGAGGGCGGGACTGATGGACTTGGACATGACCCGGTACGCGTGTACAGTCTGCTCCTACGGATATCACCCGATGAAAGGTGATCCCGAAAACGGTATTCCGCCGGGGCGTCCCTTTGCGAGCCTGCCGGATGACTGGCGGTGCCCGTGGTGCGGAGCTTCCAAGGACCACTTCATTCCGGAAGAGGGAGAGCAAGACCATACAGGTGGAGCGAGTCTGTGAATACGACTTTGTGCGAGAACATTGACTGGGTCGGGTGTGTGGATTGGACGGTCCGTGATTTTCACGGTTACAGCACTGATCGCGGTGCCACCTACAATGCATTCTTGATTCGCGATGAGAAAAACGCTCTCATAGACACGGTCAAAGAACCGTTTGCGGATCAGCTTCTGCAGAATGTTGCGGCTTTGACGGATCTTGCGAGTGTAGAGTACGTGGTTTGCAACCATGCCGAGCCCGATCATTCCGGAGGAATGGGACGGGTCATGGCGATGCTCCCGCAGGCTACCCTCGTCTGCGATAAGAAATGTCTGGCGATTCTGGGGCATCATCACGACGTTTCTGGATGGAAGACCCGGATTGTTGCCACGGGTGATACGCTTTCCCTGGGCAAACGCTCGCTGCAGTTCATCGAGACCCCGATGGTTCACTGGCCGGAGTCGATGTTCACGTATGTTCCCGAAGAGAAACTGCTTTTCTCGATGGATGCCTTCGGGCAGCACTATGCCAGTTCGCAACGGTTTGATGATGAGGTACCGTTGTGTACGGTCATGGATGAGGCTAAGACCTATTACGCCAACATCGTAATGCCGTTTGCCAAGCCGGTGGCCGCGATCCTGGATCGGGCGGCCGAGCTTGAGATCGATATGATTGCCCCTAGTCACGGAGTGATCTGGCGCCGGCACATTCCAGAGATTCTCGAGGCGTACCGGAATTGGTCGCAGGGGCGGCCCAAGCCGAAAGTGCTGGTTATCTACGACACGATGTGGGACAGCACCGGGGAGATGGCTCGAGCGATTCACGAAGGTGCGTCGCAAGCAGGAGTGGCGGCGGGACTTATCAACGTGCGAACGTCCAATCTGACGCAAATCGCCACCGAGACTCTCGACGCGGCCTGCATAGCGTTCGGTTCGTCGACGCTCAACCAGGGAGTGCTTCCGATGGCAGGGGCGGTATTGACCTACTTGAAGGGGTTGAAGCCGGTCAATAAGGTGGCCGTGGCGTTTGGTTCCTATGGTTGGAGCAAGGGCGGGGCGGAAGCGGTGGATGAAGATATGAAGGCCATGAAATGGGATGTTCTGCGCGAGCCGATCAGGGCTTTGTATCGGCCGACCGCGGAAGTTCTGGATGAATGCCGCGCGGCGGGGAAGATTCTGGCGGAGAAGGCAAAAGAGATGGCGTGCGATCGGAAGGCGAACGGGAGAGTGTGTGTAGATCCGTAAGGACCCGGCTTGCGCGGTTCAACGGATGGGTGCGGGCCGGCCCGGACGAATAGGGGACTGCGGCGTGAGTTGGTTGAGTCTTCTTGGGATTGCGGTTGCCTTGGCGATGGACGCGTTTGCCGTGTCGATCGCGGCCGGGCTCGCGATTGAGAACGTAACGCCTCGGCACGTGTTTCGGATAGCTTTTCATTTTGGACTCTTTCAGGCTTTGATGCCGATTGTCGGCTGGCTGGGCGGGTCGACTGTTTCTGCACAGGTTATTGCGTATGGCCATTGGCTGGCCTTTGCCTTGCTCGGCCTTATCGGTGGGAAGATGTTTTACGATGCCCGCTCCGCGGCAGATGGGCGGGCGAGTATGGACCCGAGTAGGGGTTGGATGCTTGTAGCATTGTCGTTTGCCACGAGTATTGATGCATTGGTTGTGGGTCTGAGTATGGCGTTTCTGCAAGTGACGATCTGGTTGCCCTGTGTGGTCATTGGGGTTGTGGCTGCTCTTTTTAGCGTGGTAGGGATTATTTTTTCAGGTGGGATCCCACGCCGTTGGAGTAGGGTCGCTAATCTGATCGGCGGGTGCATCCTGATCCTGGTTGGCGTTAAGATTGTGGTTGTGCAACAGGCCTGATGTGTCGGGGCGTTTGTTGAAGGGGTGTCGCAGGAGACGCCGGGATATCAGAACGGTTCAGAAGCTACTGTATTGCAATAATGGGAGAACAGAGAAGATGAAGAAGTACGAATGTGACGCATGTGGATACATTTATGACCCGGAAAAAGGTGATCCTGACGGCGGCATCGCGCCGGGGACGGCGTTTGAGGATATTCCGGAAGACTGGGTTTGCCCGGTATGCGGGTTGGGTAAGGACAGTTTCTCGGTGAAGGAATAGCCCGGTAGGGGGTGACCCGTGGGTCTTTAGGCCGGTTTCGGCGGTGCGCTATGAACGATTGGCTGATTGAGTTTTTCGAGCAATACCATCCGGTTACGCAGGCGCTGATTGCCACGCTGTTCACGTGGTTTGTGACTGCGGCCGGAGCGTCGCCGGTGCTATTCGCCAGGCGTGTCAACCAGAAGATGATGGACGGGATGCTGGGCCTGGCGGCGGGTGTGATGATCGCCGCCAGCTTCTGGTCGCTGCTCGCCCCGGCGATCGAGATGTCGGGCGGAGATTGGAAACCGGCCACGATCGGTTTTCTCGCCGGCGGCTTCTTCCTTTACATTATTGACAAGATCCTGCCGCACCTTCACCTCGGGCTGGAGACTGTCGAGGCGGAGGGCATCAAGACTTCCTGGCACCGCAGTACCTTGCTGGTATTGGCTATTACCCTGCACAATATTCCCGAAGGGCTGGCGGTTGGAGTTGTCTTCGGGGCAGTGGCGCAGGCGGCCGATGCGGCCGCCGCCCGGGAAATGATGTTGGGCGGGATCGCGCTGGCTATCGGGATCGGCTTGCAGAACTTCCCCGAGGGTCTGGCCGTGGCTATGCCGCTGCGTCGAGAGGGCATGGGACGTTTCAAAGCGTTTATGTTCGGGCAGTCGTCGGGGGTGGTGGAACCCATGGCCGGCGTGCTGGGGGCGTGGGCGGTGATGAGCATGACGTCTTTGCTGCCGTACGGTTTGGCGTTTGCGGCCGGAGCGATGATTTTCGTAGTCGTTGAGGAGCTGATCCCCGAATCTCAACGAGACGGCTTCAGCGATTTCGCCACGGCCGGGGCTATGATCGGTTTTGCAATCATGATGACGCTTGATGTTGGGTTGGCGTAGAAACGAATGCGGACATGTTGAATAGGAAACCGTGACATGGAACTGGACCCGCTATTTCTGTCTCGTTTGCAATTTGCCCTGACCGTAGGGTTTCACTTCCTGTTCCCGCCGCTGTCGATTGGGCTGGCTTGGCTGGTCGTCATTATGGAATGGCGCGGGTGGAAACGGGGCGATGAGGACTACGTCCGAGCGGGCAAGTTCTTCGGTAAGATCCTGGGTCTGACGTTTGCGGTCGGAGTCGCCACGGGGATCGTAATGGAGTTTCAGTTCGGTACGAACTGGGCTCAATACTCGAAGTTCGTCGGCGATATCTTTGGTGCGCCTTTGGCGGCCGAAGCCATCTTTGCGTTCTTTCTGGAATCGACGTTTCTAGGTTTGTATCTGTTCGGGCGTAATAGGGTCTCGAAGCAAGTACATTGGTTCTCTGCTTTGATGGTGGCGGTTGGTTCCACCTTGTCGGCGTTCTGGATCATTGTAGCCAACGCCTGGCAACAGACGCCGGCCGGGTTTGAGATCCGCAACGGCCGGGCGGAGCTGACCAGTTTTGCGGACGCTGTGTTCAACGCGTCCACGTGGCCGCGGTTCTTGCACACGTTTGATGCGTGTCTGATCGCCGGGGCGTTTCTGGTGGCCGGTATCTCGGCGTACCTGGTGGTGAAGAACAACGGGGCGAAGGTCGCTCGTAGATCGCTGAGGCTCTCACTTATCTTCGGGCTGGTGGTGTCGTTGCTGGCGCTGTTTCCGACGGGGGATTGGCATGCCAAGCAGGTGGCCCGTACGCAGCCGGAGAAGTTCGCGGCCATGGAGGGGTTGATCGATGGTCAGAAGCGCGCTCCGCTGGCGGTGTTTGGGATACCGGTCGAAGAACCTCCGGAAATGAAGATGAAGATCGGAGTCCCCGGGGTGTTAAGCCTGATGGCGTTCGGCGACATGGACGCTTTCGTGCCCGGCATAAACGATCTGAGAGCTGAGGGTCATTCGACGCCGCCGTTTATAGCGACGTTTGTGTCGTTTCACACGATGGTAGGTCTTGGAACGCTGTTTATTCTGGTGTTTCTGCTGGGTGTGTTTCTGCTATATCGCAAGAAGCTGTTCGAGACGCGCTGGTACTTGAAACTGCTTCCGTTGATGATCCCGCTTCCGTTGATCGCCTGTGAGTTCGGGTGGATTGTCGCGGAGGTCGGGCGGCAGCCGTGGGTGGTGTATCGCGTGCTCAAGACACAGGATGCTTACTCTGCCAACGTAACCGGCGGCGAGGTGCTCTTCTCGATCATCATGTTCGGCGTGGTCTATGCCCTGCTCGGCGTCCTGTACATCTACACCCTGGCGAAGATTGTCAAGCGCGGGCCCAATCCGCTCGAGCCCGCTCCGGCGGATGGAGGACCAACGCCGAGCGCAAAGGAGGCACACTAATGGACCTGAACACGGTTTGGTTTCTGTTAATTTGGGTCCTGCTGGCGGGCTATGCGGTTCTCGATGGGTTCGATCTCGGGGTCGGCGTACTGCATCTGTTCGCCCGTGACGAATCGGAGCGGCGAACCAACGCCGCGGCGATCGGGCCGTTCTGGGACGGGAATGAGGTCTGGCTGCTAACCGGAGGAGGTGCCTTGTTCGCGGCATTCCCGATCGTGTATGCGACCGTATTCAGCAGCTTCTACCTGGCGTTCATGCTGCTGCTGCTGGCGCTGATTTTCCGGGCGGTTTCGCTGGAGTTTCGCGGGCAGGTGGATTGCCCACGCTGGCGGCGGGCCTGGGATCTGGCGTTCGGGCTGGGCAGCTTGGCCCCTGCGCTTCTGGTGGGCGTGGCGATGGGTAACGTGCTGCGCGGCATTCCGCTCGAAGCCGATGGGACGGCCGTGGTGCCGTTTCTGTCCCTGCTCAACCCTTACGCTCTGCTGATCGGGGTCTTGACGCTGGTGATGTTTACGATGCACGGCGCGGCGTTCCTGACCATCAAGACCGAAGGCGATCTGCAGCAGCGGATGGCAAGGTGGACGCAGGGCGCCTGGGTTGTCTTCATTATTCTATATCTCGGAGCGTTTGCGGCCACGTTCTTCGCCGCGCCGTTTCTCTTCGAGGGCGTGTTGAGCAACCCGCTGTTCTGGGTATTTTTGGTATTGGTGTTTGTTGCGGTAGTCAACATTCCGATTGCGAACCGAGCGAAGAAGTTCCTTCGAATGTTCTTGGCATCGGCTGCTGCGATTGCGGGGATGATGGGTCTGGCCGCGGTGTGCCTGTTCCCCAGGCTCGTACCGTCGAGCCTTGATCCGGCCGATAGCCTGACGATCTACAACGCGTCGTCCACCCCGCGGACCTTGACGGTCATGCTGGTGATCGCGGTGATCGGTATGCCGGTGGTGATTGGATACAGCGCTTATATCTACCGGGTCTTCTCGGGCAAGGTGGTCGTCACGGCGGAGCATTACTAGCGGAGGAGCGCGGGAGTGTGGGGCGGATCGTCAGTGAGTGGCAATGAGCGACAAGCGAGTTCGTTCAGCTCCGGGAGATTAAAGCGAGTGAGCTGTTGCGACAGGCAGGCGGCACTGTGGAGCCCGCGTATGAGGTTGAACGAAGGATGATCATCGGGATTTGCAGAGAGACGTTTCCCGGCGAGCGGCGGGTGGCGATCATTCCCGACGCGGCTCGACGGTTGGCTAAGCTCGGCCTGGACCTGCTCGTGGAACGTGGGGCGGGTACGGAAGCGGGCTTTTCCGATGCGGCGTACGAACAAGCCGGCGTTCGGTTGGCGGGTAGTCGGGCCGAGGTTTTCACGGCGGCCGAGGTAATCCTTCAAGTAAGGTCGGTCGGGGCCAATCCGGACGCGGGCCGGCGCGATCTTGGGCTGATGCGCTCCGGACAGGCGTTGATTGGCTTCAGCGAGCCTCTCTCCTCGCCGGAGCTTGTTCGGGCGGTCGGCGAGACCGGGGCAACCAGCTTCGCGATGGAGTTGTTGCCGCGAATCACCCGCGCCCAGACGATGGACGCCCTGTCTGCTATGGCCACGGTAGCCGGATATAAGGCCGTCCTGCTGGCAGCCGAAGCGCTCCCGAAGATGTTTCCCATGTTCATGACCGCGGCGGGAACCGTCAAAGCCGCCAAGGTGCTGGTGGTTGGCGCCGGAGTGGCAGGTCTGCAGGCGATCGCTACGGCGAAACGCCTCGGTGCCGTCGTAAGCGCGTATGACATAAGGCCGGCCGTGAAGGAGCAGGTGGAGAGTCTCGGCGCCAAGTTCGTAGAGGTGGAAATCGACGCCGGCGAGACGGAGGGCAAGGGCGGGTATGCCAAAGCGATGACCGAGGAGTTCTACCGCGAGCAGCGCGAGTTGATGGCCAAGGTGGTTGCGGAGAACGATGTGGTGATCACTACCGCGGCGGTACCGGGTAAGAAAGCGCCGCTGCTGGTCACCGCGGGGATGGTCGAGGGCATGATTCCGGGCTCGGTGGTTGTTGATCTCGCGGCTGAGCGGGGCGGCAACTGTGAGTTGACCAAGTCCGACGAAACCGTGGTCCACCGCGGAGTTTCCGTGCTGGGCCCGACGAACCTGCCTTCCACCGTGCCTTGTCACGCCAGTCAGATGTACTCCAAGAATATTTCTACGCTGCTGGGTCACCTAGTGAAAGACGGGGTTCTGGAACTGAATCTTGAGGATGAGATTACTCGGGAGATGCTTCTGACTTACGGCGGCGAGGTCGTGCAACCACGGGTGCGCGAGCTGCTCGGTATGCCGGTGCGACCTTCCCAGACAGAGGAGGCCTCGAAAGATGGATAATGTCATTCTATTAGCACAGGATGCGCCGGCCGACGGTACGGCTTTGGTTATGCTCTTGACCGTGTTCGTCCTGGCCGTGTTCGTCGGCTTTGAGGTAATTACCAAAGTGCCGCCGACGCTGCACACTCCGCTTATGGCCGGGTCCAACGCGGTTTCCGGGATTACCGTGGTTGGGGCTCTCGTGGCGGCGGGCGCCGGGCACGGCGCTCTTTCCACCGGTTTGGGGTTTGTTGCAGTGATCCTCGCCACCGTAAACGTCGTCGGCGGATTCCTGGTCTCGCATCGTATGCTCGAGATGTTCCGGAAGAAGGACTGAGCCGTGACAGACTCACACATTGAGACTATTCGCAATCTGGCGTATCTGTTGGCCTCGGTGCTCTTCATCTTCGGGCTAAAAGGGCTCACTCATCCGCGCACGGCGGTGCGCGGCATGCAGTTGGGGGCGGTCGGGATGTTCGTGGCCGTGCTGGCCACCGTCATGGCCGGGGGGATTCTGTCGTGGACGTGGGTTGTAGTCGGTCTTCTGCTAGGTTCGATCGTCGGGGTCCTGATGGCGATCAAGATCCCCCTGACCGACATTCCGCAGATGGTCGCCCTGTTCAATGGATTCGGGGGGGCGGCGTCGTTTCTGGTAGCGGGAAGTGAGATGGCCGTGCAAACCGCTACGGGGGGAGTTGGAACAGAGGGCGCGGTGGGGTTTGTTGCCGGGATTCCGATTCAGTCTGTCATTGCTATCGCGGCCTCCGGCATGATCGGCTCGTTGACCCTTTCAGGAAGTCTGATCGCGGCCGGGAAACTGCACGAGGTCAGTTTCAACTGGGGTAGCAAGAAGGTCTGGATGAGCAACGCCATGTTGTTGCCCGGCCGGCACGCGATCACCGGAGTCTGCTTTGCAGCGTGCCTGGTCGTGTGTGCGCTGATGGTGGTTAATCCCGGTGTCTCTGGCTGGTATTGGGTGCTGGTCGCCGTTGCGGCGGTCTTTGGTATTTTGATCACGATCCCGATTGGCGGTGCGGACATGCCGGTGGTGATCGCCCTGCTGAACTCGTATTCCGGCCTGGCGGCGTGTGCCACCGGCTTTGTTATCAATAACACGGTTCTGATTATCGCCGGCGCTCTGGTTGGGGCGTCAGGGCTGATCTTAACCAACATCATGTGCAAAGCGATGAACCGGTCCCTGGCCGCGGTCATGTTCGCCACCATGGCCAAGGCGGAAGCGGAGGGTCCGTCGGAGGATGACGTTTATTCGGGCAAGATCAAATCGACGAGTGCCGAGGAAGTGGCCATGTTGTTCGACGGTGCTCGGCGCGTCGTGATCGTCCCGGGCTATGGGATGGCCGTGTCGCAGGCTCAGCACGCCGTTCGCGACCTGGCGAACCTGCTGGAATCGCGAGGGACAGACGTCGAGTTCGCGATCCACCCGGTGGCCGGGCGGATGCCGGGGCACATGAATGTCCTGCTGGCGGAGGCGGACATTCCTTATGAGAAGCTCAAGGAGATGGAAGAGATCAACCCGACGCTGGAGACGGTTGATGTGGCGCTGGTGATCGGAGCTAACGATGTGGTGAACCCGGTCGCGCGCACGGATCCGAGTTCGCCGATTGCCGGGATGCCGATCATCGATATCGATAAGTGCCACACGGTTGTCGTAATCAAGCGTAGCCTGAGCCCGGGTTTTGCGGGAATCCCGAACCCGCTTTTTGCGGCGGACAATACTCTGATGTTCTTCAATGACGGTAAGAAGGCATTCTTAGAATTAGTGGCAGCGGTCAAAGAAAGTTGATCTTATGGAGTCCTCCGGAAGCCTACCACACGAGAACCCGGGACCGGGCAGCCGCGTTGACGGCGGAGCGGCGGGCTATGGCCTTGGAGACTATCGTGGCCGGGAAAGCCGTTTCGCTGGGCTGCCCATCAGCGATGGTATCGCAGTCGGGGAGGTCTGCCTGTTCAACGAGCGGCGTCACGAGGATCTGCCGGTATACGGAGTGGCTCAGGAGGCGAAGGAACGCGAACGACAGCGCCTGATTGATGCTGTTGCGGTTGTCGTTGAGCGTATCGACGTCCTCACCGATGAGGTCGCCGAGCGCGTCGGCCCGGTAGAGGCCGAGATCTTCCAGGCCCAGAAGGCCATTCTTGGGGATCCCGGCTTGAAAGAGCAGATGCTCAAAGTGCTTGACACGACCGGCGCTAATGCGGAGTTCGCCGTCAGCCGGACGCTGGACGATTACGAGAACCGCATTCAGGCTGTGGACAACGAGTACATCAAGGAACGCGCGACTGACATCGGTGAAATCCGCCGTCGGATTCTCGATGTGCTCCGGAACATGAGCCCGGCGCTGCAGTGTACCGGTCAGAAGCACTGCCGGCGCGGGCGTGATCGCATAATCGTGGCGGAGGAGCTCACGCCGAGCTTGACGGTGGAGATGGACGTCCGACACACGATCGGGTTCGTGACCGAACGCGGGGGCTCCACCTCTCACGCGGCGATTCTCGCTCGCGCGCTGGGGGTTCCCGCGATCAGCGGAATCGAGGGAATCCGCAGCCGGGTGGCCTGCGGCACTGAGCTGCTCTTGAACGGGACAACGGGCGAAGTGGTCATGTGGCCGGGCGCTCAAACCTTGGCTCAATATCCCGCCTTAGGTCGTGGGATCGCGACCGTGCCCAACGCCGTCGCGCCGGTGGCGGACCTCAAGGTAATGGCGAATATCAGCCTTGCCGCCGAAGTGGCCGAGGCGGCGGCGATGCAGGCCGAGGGGATTGGGCTGTACCGTACGGAGTTCGAGTTCATCGCGGCCGGGCGCATGCTGGACGAGGACGAGCAGTTCGAGCGCTATCACTCGGTGGTTACGGCGATGGCGGGGCGGCCGGTGACGTTCCGGCTATTGGATATCGGCGGTGACAAGGCTGCTCCGTTCTTTGGCCTTCCGGTGGAGCCCAATCCCTACTTGGGCCTGCGCGGGAGCCGTCTTCTACTGGCCCGGCCGGAGCTGTTCAGAGCGCAGGTGCGGGCTTTGGCGAGGGTTTCGGCAGAAGGTCCGGTGAGTGTGATGTACCCGATGGTCGTCGATCGTGACCAGTTCCTGGCTCTGAAGGCGGTCTTTCTCGAGGCGACGGCCGATCTCGACGCAGAGCGCATCCTGCACGGCGTGATGTTCGAAGTACCATCGGCATGTCTGCGAGCGAGTGAGATCCTGGAGGTTGCGGACTTCGGAAGTGTGGGAACGAACGACCTGGTGCAGTACCTTTTTGCGGCTGATCGCAACAACGAACTGGTAGCGCATGACTGCGACCCGGACCGGCCGGTGTTCTGGTCGTTGATCAGCGACATCGTCCGCGCCGCTAAGAAGACCGGCCGTCCGCTGTCCGTCTGCGGAGAGGCGGCTGGCGACTTGGCGCTCCTTGCGAAGTTCGTAGATGCGGGCGTGCAGACGGTCAGTGTCAGCGCGCGGCGGGTTCCGGATGTGAGATTGGCGGTAGGTTAACGCGGGCGGACGCCGTATTCCCGCGAAGCTGCCGGAGTCGGGGTGAGTGGTGATTGTGAAGAAGTGAGTTCCCGACCGGAGCAAGCAGATGAGAGGCATGCAAAATAGCCCCACGCAGCTTCTGGAAGTTGGCGAGGAGGCCCCGAGTTTCTCTCTTCCCGATCAAAACGGGAAAGTGACTACGTTGGAAGAGTTTCGCGGGATCAAGAACGTCGTGTTGGTGTTCTATCCGCGCGACCACACTCCGGGCTGCACGCAGCAGTTGTGTAATATCCGCGACGATTTTGAGTTGTTCACCGCTGAGGATGTGGTCGTGTTGGGGGTTAATCCGCAAGATGCCCGCGCGCACCGCGGGTTCACTGACCGGCACGGTTTCCCGTTCCGGTTGTTGGCAGATCGAGATAAGCGCGTCGTGTCGGCGTACGGGTGCCGGGGAATACTGGCGACGAAACGGACCGTTTACGGCATCGACAAGGACGGGGTGATTGTCTTTGCCCGCCGGGGGGCACCGTCGAGCGATGAGATCCTCCGTGCTTTCCGAAGTAGCGCAGCGGCAGAAGATGCGGGTTCTCCCGCATCCGGCTAGTGGGGCTGATAGCGAGACGAGCGGCGAGAGTCGACATGGAATACCGAACCGAACACGATACTCTCGGTGAAGTTGCCGTGCCGCGCGAGGCGTACTACGGGGCGCAAACGCAGCGGGCGGTGCAGAACTTCCCGGTAAGCGGTTTGCGGCTTCCGGCCTCATTCGTGCGGGCGCAGGCGGTCATAAAGCGAGCCGCGGCCCTTGCCAACATGGCTTCGGGAGTTCTGGATCGCGAGATCGGCGAAGCCCTGGTCAGAGCGGCCGAGGAGGTGATGGAGGGTCGGTTTGGCGATCAGTTCGTCGTTGATGTGTTTCAGGCCGGTGCGGGCACCTCACAGAACATGAATGTTAATGAGGTTCTTGCCAACCGGGCAAACGAGCTCTTAGGCGGGGAGAAGGGCATGTATCACCGGGTACACCCTAACGACCACGCCAACATGGCTCAGTCTACGAATGACACCATCCATGCGGCCATCCACATTGCCGCGGTGGGCGAGATCCGCGAGCGACTTCTGCCCACCGTGGGACGCCTTGCCGAGGCTTTGGAGTGTAAGGCGATCGATTTCGACCACATTCTCAAAGCCGGACGGACCCATCTGCAGGACGCGGCTCCGGTTCGTCTCGGGCAGGAGTTTGGCGCGTATGCGCGCATGGTTCGGCTGGGGATAGGACGGATTGACGCGGCCTGTGTGGGTCTTCTGCCTTTGTGTATCGGTGGAACAGCGGTCGGGACGGGGCTCAACACGGATCGGGGTTATCGAAAGACGGCTGTCGGCCGGATAAACGAGGTGACCGGATACAAGTTCACCAGCGCCGGTAATCTCTTCGAAGCTATGCAGGGCATGGATGCGGTTGTGGAGGTGGCCGGCGCGCTCCGCGTGCTGGTGACCAGCCTGCGCAAGATCGCCGACGATTTGCGGCTTCTGGGTTCAGGACCGCGCACGGGTCTGGCGGAGATTCATCTGCCGGCGGTTCAGCCGGGTTCGTCGATCATGCCGGGTAAGGTGAACCCGGTGATGGCTGAGATGCTCGACATGGTCTGCCTGCACTGCCTGGGTTGCGACAGCGCGATCGTTTCCGCGGCGCAAGCCGGCCAACTCGAGTTGAACGTCATGATGCCGGTGATTGCCTACAACCTGCTGCAGGAGATCGCGATTCTGACCGGGGGCGTTGAGGCGTTTTCAGAGCGGTGCATTAAGGGAATCGAAGCGAACGTAGAGGTTTGCCGGGCGAACGCGGAACGTAGCCCGGCGGTCGCTACGGCGCTGAATCCTGCGATCGGATACGAGCAGGCGGCCAAACTGGCGAACGAAGCCTTGGAGAAGGGGGTTTCGGTTCGAGACTTAGCACGTAAGAAGGGTCTTCTGGACGAAGGCACGTTGGATATGTTGCTGGATTTACGGAGAATGACCGAGGATCCCGCAGCCGGCGACCGGGAGTGACCGATAGAGCTGAGGTACTGTCGCTGATGCGGTCAGTCCACCCAGATCCGCGGAACCAGGCTTAGGGACGTCATTTCATCACGTTAAAGGAGATCTCACATGAACGATCACGCAAAGAAGCTCACGACCGCCTCCGGCCAGCCGGTTGGAGACGACCAGAACACGCTAACCGCTGGTGCCCCGGGGCCCGCGCTCATGCAGGATGTACACCTGATGGAGAAGCTGGCCCATTTTAATCGCGAACGTATTCCGGAGCGGGTGGTTCACGCAAAAGGAGCGGGGGCGCATGGGTACTTCGAAGTTACAGGCGATGTGACGAAGTACACCAAGGCGGAGTTTCTGTCTAAAATCGGCAAGCGCACCGAAGTCTTCGCGCGGTTCTCGACCGTAGGAGGTGAGAAAGGCTCCGCCGACTCGGAACGAGATCCTCGGGGGTTTGCGATAAAGTTTTATACTGAGGAAGGGAACTACGACATGACGGGGAACAACACGCCCGTCTTCTTCATCCGCGATCCAATGAAGTTCCCTGATTTTATTCACACTCAGAAGCGCGACCCGGCGACGAACGGAAAGAACGCGGATGCGTTTTGGGATTTCCTTTCGCTCACGCCCGAGTCGATCCACCAGGTTACGGTCCTCTTTTCGGATCGCGGTACTCCCAAGACGTACCGGCACATGAACGGCTACAGCAGCCACACGTTCAAGTGGTACAACGCCAACGGGGAGCACTACTGGGTGCAATATCATTTCAAGACGGAGCAGGGTATCCAGAACCTGACCCGGGAGGAGGCCACCCGGTTGGCGGGAGAGAACCCCGACCACGCTACGTGTGATCTGCGCGACTCGATCGAGCGGGGCGAGCATCCGGCCTGGAGAGTCTGCGTGCAGATCATGACCCCGGAGCAAGCCAAGAGCTACCGTTTCGATCCGTTCGATATCACGAAGGTCTGGCCTCATAGTGATTTCCCTCTGATTGAGATCGGGCGTATGGTCCTCGATCGTAATCCGAAGAACTACTTCGCCGAGGTGGAGCAGGCGGCCTTCTCGCCGGGCAACTTCGTACCGGGCATCGCCGCTTCTCCGGACAAGATGCTCCAGGCGCGAATTCACTCTTATCACGACGCCCACCTGTACCGCCTGGGTACGAATTACCAGCAGCTTCCGATAAACGCCCCGAAAGCCACCGCGGCGAACCACTATCAGCGGGACGGGTACATGCAATACGGGGCTAACGGCGAGGGAGGTCCCAACTACTATCCGAACAGTTTCGGAGGTCCCGAGCCTGACCCGCAGGCGGCGGAACCACCGTTTGAGGTTTCGGGGATGGTCGCGCGGCAGCCCCACACTCACCCCAACGATGATTTCGTCCAGGCCGGGGATTTGTACCGCAAGGTAATGACCGACGAGGACCGCGATCATCTGATCGGCAACATCGTAGCTCACCTGGGCAAAGCCCAAAGGCGTATCCAGATGCGCCAGGTGGCGATCTTCCACAAGGCCGATCCCGACTACGGCGCGCGGGTGGCTACCGGCCTCGGGTTGGATCGCAAAGTCATGGAGCGGATGGCAGTCATGCCCCAGGAAGAGCGGGTCAAGGCCACTATGGAAGGAATCTACACCTGATCGTACGCGGCGCTACATTAGACGGGAGCGTAGCGATTTTTTGCGACACAAAGGAGTCTCGCCATGTTGACAAAAGCGATACACGTACTGATTCTGGGTTTGCTCTTATGCTGGGGTTCGGGATGCGTGCCGGTGGGTGGCGGAGATGCGCCCAACGCTAATGCCAATGACAATGCTAATGGCAATGACGATGACAACGACAATGTAAGCGGGCCGGCCCCTACGCTGTTTACCCTCTCCACGATGTGTACCGCGTGTCACAACGGACTTGTTGACGAGGCGGATAACGATGTGTCGATCGGCATAGCGTGGCAGCCGACGATGATGGCTAACGCGGCGCGCGATCCGTACTACCTGGCCAAGGTGAGCATGGAAGTGGCAAGGGCTCCCGACTTAGCTGAGGTTGTCGAGGATACGTGCGCTACGTGCCATATGCCTATGGCCCGCACGCAGGCGGCGGCGGACAGCTCCTCCACTGCGATACTGGGTGAGGGCTTTCTTGACTCGGAGAACGACCTGCACGCCGAGGCGATGGACGGGATCTCATGTGCATTCTGCCATCAGATCGAGGACATCGGACTCGGCGAGCAGGCCAGCTTCTCCGGCAAGTTCAGTATCGACCTGACCGCGGAGTCGCCCGATCGGGTCAACTACGGTCCGTTCGAGGATCCGGATGTGGATACCATGCGGTCGACGTCGGGTTTCACGCCGGTCTACGGGGAACACGTGACCGAGGCGGCGTTGTGCGCCACGTGCCACACGCTGTTCACACCGTACGTTGATGCCGAGGGCACGATTCTGGGCGAGTTTCCGGAACAGACTGCGTTCCTCGAATGGCAGCACAGCGATTTCGGTGACGGTGAGGGCACGGATCAAACCTGCCAGAGCTGCCACATGCCCGATGCCCAGGGGGCGGCCGTTGTCTCCGTGGTCCCGAGCGGGCTTGAAGCGCGGAGCCCGTTTGCCCGGCATCACTTCGTAGGCGGTAACACGCTGATGCTCGGTATCCTGGACGACCACCAAGCTGAGTTGGAGGTGGTCGCCAATTCAGCCGGTTTTGAAACGGTGATTGGTCGGGCGCTGGAGCAACTGCAAGGTGCTGCCGGCGCAATCGACATTGTCACTGCCGAAGCCGAAGGTGATGCGTTGACAGTGGACGTGAAGATCGAGAACCAGGCCGGACACAAGTTCCCTACCGGGTTTCCGGCCCGCCGCTTATGGGTTCACCTGACCGTGTCGGATGCAGAAGGAGCGGTGGTCTTTGAATCCGGAGCAGCAGAGGCTGACGGGAGCATCATGGGGAACGCCGCGGACGACGATCCGTCCACGTTTGAGCCCCACTATACAGCGATTACCAATGAAGACGAGGTCCAGATCTATGAATCGGTGATGGAGAACAGCGACGGCGCGATAACGTATACACTGTTGCGGGCCGCGGCGTACGCCAAGGACAACCGCCTATTGCCGGTCGGGTTCGACAAAGAGACCGCCGGGGCTGATTTTGCCACGGCGGGCGAAGCTGTTGAGGACGCCGATTTCACCGGTGGCTCGGACAGCGTGACCTATACGATGGATATTGCCGGTGAGGAAGGGCCGTTCGTGGTTACCGCAGAGCTTCTCTATCAAAGCGTGGCGTTTCCGTTTGTCGAAGACCTGCGCGAAGAAAGCACCGAGTTGGCGGAGCGTTTCGTGGGTTATTTCGATGATGCGGACAAGACCCCAACGTTGATAGCCACGGCGGAGGTCACGGTGCAGGCGGGTTAGGGCCGACACAGTCACAACTTGGATAAGTGAAAGGCGCATGACGCCGAGGTGATGTGGAGTCGCCGCGGCGATGCGGGCGGTCGGTGGTAATGCCGGCCGGGTAGGAACTGAAGGGGAGTACGGCGATGGCCTGGGAGTACAGCGAGAAAACCAAGCAGCTCTTCATGGACGCGGTGCACGGCAAACCGGGGACCCACCTTGGTGAGATCGAGAATCCGGACGGGCTCGGGGAGCACGGTTCGATCGCGTGCGGCGACGCTTTGCGGTTCACCTTTCGAACCGAACGGCACGCCACTGACCCCACGAAGGATGTTATTGTAGAGGCCAAGTACCTGACGTTTGGCTGTACCTCGGCCATCGCCGCTTCCGAAGCACTTTGCACACTGATAGAACAAGGACGGCATACGCCTATTGAGGCTCTGAAGATCCAGAACAAGGACATCGTGGAGTTCCTCGAGGGTTTGCCGGATCAGAAGATCCACTGCTCCGTCATGGGGGCTGAGGCGCTGGAGGCCGCGGTGTTCGACTGGGCTCGAAAACGCGGCGTGAGCCTGGATAGCCTGGGTATCGATACGCACGCCGACGAGCAGGAGGAAGGGCGGATAGTCTGCAGTTGCTTCTCCCTGAGCGAGCCTTATTTGCGGCGCAAGATCAAGGAACTGAACCTGAGGACGATTCCCGAGATTACCGGAGCCATCAAGGCGGGAGGGGCGTGCATGTCCTGCCACCACGTTCCGGGCGGCCTGCGGGATCTCCTTGCGGAGGTCTGGGGCGAGGATGGAGCGCTACGGGAATCGCCGGTCTCGGAAACCGGGCACGATCAAGCACCTGCGCCGTCTTCCTACGAGTTCATAAAGAGAATCGAGAAGGCGGTGGATGAGTACATCCGTCCGATGCTGCAGAAAGACGGCGGCGACCTGGAGATAATCGATATCAAGGGCCCACTCGTTTACTGTAGCCTCCGAGGCGCGTGTGCCGGGTGCGCCGGGGCAAGTCAGACCCTGAAGATGATGGTGGAGAAGACCTTGAAGAACGTGGTCGACGAGCGCATACGGATTATCGAGGCCTGAGTGAGGGGGGGGCGATGAGGATCATATATACCGACAACAACGCCACGACGAAGGTCGCGCCCGAAGTGTACGAGGCCATGGTCCCTTTTCTTACCGACGATTACTTCAACCCCAGCTCGATGTACGACGCCGCGCGCGGCGCCGCCGATGCAATAAGCCGCGCGCGAGCTGAGATTGCCGGATATCTTGGGGCGGGTGACCCAAAGCAGATCCTGTTTACGTCGTGTGCCACTGAGAGCAACAATACGGCAATCATGGGCGCCGCCAGGGCCAACCCCAGCCGTCGGCACATCATTACGACCGCCGTGGAGCACCCGGCCGTGTTAGAGGTCTGCAAGGACCTCGAACGCAGTGGCTATCGAGTCTCGTATCTTCCGGTGGACGGTGACGGGAATCTGGATACCGGTGAGTTCGTGCGGGCGCTAAGTTCCGATACGCTCATGGTGACTGTCATGCACGCCAATAACGAAACGGGCGTGATCTTCCCCGTCGAGAAACTCGCGCGGCTGACCAAGGAAACCGATCCGGCGATCGTCTTTCACACCGACGCTACGCAGTCGGTGGGGAAACTAGCGATCGATCTTGAGGGCAACTACCGCCAGGTGGACCTTCTGTCGTTCTCCGGCCACAAGCTTCATGCTCCCAAGGGGATCGGGGCCCTTTTTGTCAGGCGCGGGACGCCGTGCCGGCCTTTCTTGATAGGCGGTCATCAAGAAGGAGGGCGTCGGGCGGGGACGGAGAACGTTGCTTACATCGTCGGGTTGGCTCGAGCCCTGGCGCTTGCCGAGAAAGAACACGACGGGGAAGAGGCGCGGATTTGCAAGCTTAGAGATCGTTTGGAGGCGGCGCTTGAGGAGTCCATCCCCTTTGTGCAGGTTAATGCCAAGAACGCCCCACGTTTGCCCAACACGTTGAACATCTCGTGCCACTATATAGAGGGCGAGGGCATGCTCTATCAGTTGAGCGCCCACGGAATCTGCGCGTCGAGCGGTTCGGCCTGCACGTCCGGATCGCTCGAGCCTTCGCATGTTCTAAGAGCGCTCAAGGTTCCGTTTACCGCGGTACACGGATCGGTGCGTTTCAGCCTGAGCCGCTATAACACCGACCAGGATGTGGACCGGATTATCGAGGTCTTTCCGGGAATCGTAGCCAACCTCCGCCGCCTCTCGCCGTATTGGGACGAGAAGGCCAACGCCCCGCGCGCCGACGCCGAGAGTATGTTCCAACACGCCCCGACAACCTGAACATTCTATACGGTCAGGAGTTGGTCCCCGTTCGAGCCGGCTTGGCGGACCCGGATGATCTCGCATCTCGGCACGCCCGGCATATTCCGCGGAAGTAGATGTGCGGTTCGGTGATCTGGAAACCGCGGTACCTGATCTCCGGGAGCTTGATGCGGTCCAACCGTTCATCCGTCAGATCCACCACCTTGTCACAGTGAATGCACGCCAGGTGATGGTGGGGGTGTACTCCGGCATCGAACCGCGCCGCCGCGCCGGGCTGGTGTATCTTTGTTACCAGTCCGAGTTGAACAAGCACATTCAGAACCCGGTACACGGTCGTGCGCGATACCCCAGGTATTCTGGCGCTTACGTCCTCGAACAGGCGGTCGGCTGTGGGGTGATCGTCCCGGCCGAGGATCTCCTCGTACACTGCCCTCCGCTGTACGGTTACCGGGAGCCCTTGTTGGCGGCAGGCGTTCTTGAACTCTTCCAGCCGCTTGTGTACGTCTTTCGAACTCAGCTTCATGATAGAAGACATTGTATTGTAGTTGCTATCATGTGTCAAATGGTGGTTTTTCGATTCGCCGGCCCGGTCTGTTGGCATAGAATGATGAGGACTTTCGTCGGTGGGACCGCTTGTTGTTCCCCGTGATACTCGGCCGTTGCGGGCCCACGCCGAGAGGGTTGGAAGGTAGTGTCCGGCGGCAACCGCGACGTTGCTGCCGGTTCGGTGTCGGGTCAATTCGGCGGGAGCGGGCACGAGCCGCCGTGTTTCGCATGATAATCCTGGTGGTACTCTTCCGCTTCGTGGAAGCGCCCGGCGGGTTCCAGCACCGTCACTATCTTGCGGGCGCGGAACTTCTCGGTGTTCTGGAGTTGGGCGACGTAATCCCGGGCCTGCTTTAACTGGTTCTCGCCGGCGGCGAAGATCGCCGAGCGATACTGAGAGCCGATGTCAGGACCCTGGCGGTCCAGTTGGGTCGGGTCGTGGATCTTGAAGAACAGCTCCAGCAACCGCTGATAGGAGACTCGGCTGGAATCGTATGTCACGCGAACGGTTTCGGCGTGCCCGGTCTCTCCCGAACAGACCTGTTTGTACGTCGGGCTGTCCGTACTTCCACCCATGTATCCCGAGACCGCATTGATAACGCCGGGCAATTGCTGTAAACGGTCTTCGACGCCCCAGAAACAACCACCGGCGAAATAGGCGGTTTCCATGGGGACCGGACGTGATTCGGCGGGAAGATCCGCACCTTCGGCGTAGAACCTCAGCGATGCCGAGTTCAGACAATAGCGAAGACCGGTCGGCGGGGGGCCGTCCTTAAACACGTGACCAAGGTGTGAGCGGCACCGCGCGCACTGGCTCTCGGTGCGGACCATCCCGTGGCTAAGATCTTGCTCGGCGCGAAGGTGTTCCGGGTCAATCGGCTGGAAGAAGCTCGGCCAGCCGGTGCCCGATGTGAACTTCGAGTCCGAGCTGAACAAGGGCAGGCCGCAAACCCGACACGTGTAGATGCCTTTTTCCTTGTTATCCAGCAAGGTGCCGCAAAACGAGCGTTCGGTGCCCTTTCCCAGCAGAATGCGACGCTCCTCCGGAGTTAGCCCTTCTGCCAGCTCTTCGATTCGTTCCCGCGTTAACAGGGTTATATCGTAGCCGCTCTTCGAGTAAGCGTTACGTTGGTCCGGCTTGTCCTCCGGCTTGCCCGGTATGCCCGGCGGTTGAGCTCGGGTAGCGGCCATGCGGAGCACCATCAGGCCGCAAGCCACGATCAACAGAACACCCAGTGACGGCGCCTCGATGCCTTTCATGGTGATGTCTCCGATCATTCCGCCCACTCCATGCAGGTGGGTTACACAGCCTCGTTGGTTGCCCGACTTCGGGCCTCTGGGTAATCTGTCACCGGAGCCATGACGTGCGCCGGTACTGGTGACGTAAGCTAACCGATGACCATGCCCGATGCCAGTTTGTTGAGGTAATTCGATGTCGGGAAGGGTCGTGCATTTAGCTGCGGGGGCGGGGCGGATGTACTGCGGCGCGTGCATGCGCGACAATCGTCTTACCGCCAGGTTGATGCAGCAAGGCCACAACGTCGCGCTGCTGCCTTTGTACATGCCGATCCGGACGGACGAATCGGATGTTAGTCGAAGCGGCGTGTACTATGGCGGACTCAGCGTAGGCCTCCAACAGAAGCTGGCTTTCTTTCGGCATGTCCACCGACGGTTGGATCGACTACTGGATTCCCCGGTGCTTCTCAGGACCCTCGGGCGCGTGATGTCTAGGATTCGGCCGGTTGGAATCGGTCCTTTGACGGTGTCGATCCTGGCCGGCGAGGAAGGGGTCCAGCGAAAGGAGCTACACAAGCTGGTTGCGGGACTAAGGGCCCTCGAGCCGAGTCTCGTGAGTCTTCCCAACCTGATGTTCGTGGGAGTGGCTAAGGCGCTGAAGGCGGCGCTGGGCGTCCCGATACTGTGTACGCTGGCCGGTGAGGATGCGTTTATCGAGGCGCTCCCGGATCCTTATCGGGACCGCGCCTTTGAGTTGATCCGCGAGAGGTCCACAGACGTCGACGGCTTCATCGCCCCGACGCGCTACTACGCCACCCGCGCGGCCGAGTGCTTTGGATTGGATCAGGATCGCGTACATTACGTTCCCATGGGCATTCGCGTTGATGACGTGGGTTGTCCGGCTGATCCACCCGCCGAGCCGTTTACGATCGGGTACCTGGCCGGAATCTGTCCGGAGAAAGGGCTGGCAGTGTTGGGTAAGGCTTTCAAGTTGCTTGGGAAGGGCTCCCGCAGGTGTCGCCTTCGGATAGCCGGGTACGCGGGCGCGGTGGGGCGGAAATACTGGGCCAAAATCCGTTGCGGGCTGCGTCAGGACGGGCTACTTTCGGCGGTCGACTACGTGGGGGAAGTCAGTCGCCCCGAGAAGCTCAGCTTCCTTCGGTCTCTGCACGTTCTGTCGGTGCCGACCATTCATCCTGAGCCGAAGGGCCTTTATGTACTCGAAGCCATGGCCGGTGGTGTTCCGGTGGTGCAGCCGCGCCACGGGTCTTTTCCGGAATTGGTCGAAGCTACGGGAGGCGGACGGCTTTATGATTCGCCCGACCCGCAAGCTCTGGCTGAGGCCATCAAGGAACTTATGGACAATGAGACGCTACGTCGGCGTTTGGCTGAAAGCGGCAGGGCGGCAGTGCGCGACAAGTTCAGTGACGACATCATGGCCGCGAAGACCTGGGAGCTGTACGAGCGGTTTGGCGTAGAGGCCGGTGCGCATTCAGCACAATGAGGAAACCGGCAAAGCGGTACGCCCGAATCGGATTGAGGCGAGTGTAGCGTTTCGGGTTTCGGTCTTACGCTGCTGACGGTATAGTCAGCGCCGGCGATGCGTTTTCGCGGTGCGCGTGCGAGAGTCGCAGCGGTACTCTCCGAGGGTTGATCACGTGGAGGAAAGGGAGCCATACAGCCATGGCAAAGAGGAAGAACAAGACGGCGCAGGTTGACTGGTACTACCATCGCCGGGGCTGAGTATCCAGCGCCCGATCGCAGGAGTTTCTTGCGAAGAACGGGATCGACCCGAAAGAGGTTGTCGATGCTAAAGCGAAGTTGGGTCGGGAAGCCGCGTTGGAGCTGGTTCGGGCGGCCTCAACCGTAATCGTCGCCAAGGGCAAGAAGGTGACGCGGTTCGATATGAAGAAGGAGCCCCCGGACGAGGACACTCTATTGGGCCATCTACTTGGCACTACCGGCAACCTCAGAGCCCCGACGGTTCGATCGGGGAAGACTCTCGTCGTGGGGTTCCACGAGGAGGTCTACGGAAGCGAGTTCCTCTGATCGTTGCGAAAGCGTTGGTCGGGCACCCGGTAAGGGACCGGGAAGGACGTGCGAGCTCCGCAGGGCAGCTCAACGACCTGCTTTTGCCCTCGATCAACCACTCGTCCGATTCGCGGCGGCACGAGGGGAGACGGAACATGTTCGTCTTCCAGTGGTGTCGCAACGGTGGGGCCGGCCTGGTCCACCGAGGCGCCCGGTGGGCGTGCGCCTTGCTCGGGGCTGCATACCTGTGTATCTTGAGCGCGCCAATCGACGATGGCGAGAGCGTGTCACTTCGAGAAACTCGAGACGGAAGGCTGGCTACCGATGCTCCCGAGCCCGGAAGAGCTTATCAACGCCACCATAGAGGCGTTGGGTAAGAGCGCGAAGACCGATTACCGGATAACGCCGACTACTCACGCCCGTGAGCTTGCCGAGCGTGCTGGTGAGCTGGCGGAGATTCTCAGGACCAGTGAAGCGTTAGTTGCTGCCCGGCAGTACGAAGAGCGGGACCAGCGCGCTCGGGACGCGCGCGACCGGTTTGGGAGACTGACCTCCCGCGCCCGCTGGGCCGTGCTGATCGCAGCCTGCTTCGCGGTGGCCCTGATGTTGGCCGGAGCTTTTGCGGAGCGCCTGCAGATCGCCGACCGGGGGTGGGTGTTTATTGCTCTGGGGGGTGCGGGTACGGTGGCGGGCGCCTTGGGCACCATGTGGGTCTTTCGGATTCGCGAGGGGAAGCTGCTCGATGAGTGGATGCAGCACCGGGCCCATGCCGAGACTCGGAGGTTGGCGTATTTTGCCCTTGTCACCGGTTGCCGCAATGGGTCGACCGGATCCGGTCTACCTCTTCGTCTTCAGCAACTCGAGTACTTCCGGCGGTACCAGCTCGAGGTCCAGGTGAGATATTACCGAGATCGCAGTGCCGAACATTTGGCAGCGTCCCGGAGGACGCTGGCGGTGAGCAGTTGGGCCGTGTTTGTGTCGACGTTGTCCGCAGGGCTAGCCGGGGTCCTGGGTGCGTGGTGGCCGGCCTTGGCATCGCTTGCGGCGCTGAGCGTGTTGGGATCGGCGCTATCCTCGTTTGCGTCCGTTAAGGAATCCGGCAACCAGGACCGGCGCAACGCGGAACGGTACGGCAGGACCTATGAAAGTCTGGAGCAACTCGAGAGCAAGTTGCCGGCGGTCCGTCATGCGGTTACGGCCGGATCGAGCAAAGCTCTCAACCAGTTCGTCAGGGCCGTCCATGAGCAGTTGTCGCTGGAACACCGGCAGTGGCTTCGGGGAGCGGAGGCCATCAGTGACGGCGTGGCGAGTCTCGAAGAGACTCTGGCCGGGCTGAAGGACCAAACCGCGTCGATCTCTTCGTGCCAGGCAAAGCAACCCGTGAACGCGGGTTAATCTGAGGGGGAGATGTTTGACGATCAAGGCTGTCCATTACGGTGCCTGGGGCGCCGTTGTGGCCAGCGGCCGCTCTACGATCGTGACGTCCAATCGAGTCGCAGGAGCGACGAAATCGAGCACCTGGGAGCCGCGCTGGATCTTGAGCGTTCGGCTGCTTACCCTCATTATATCAGTGTCAGTCAGCACCTGGAGCTGATACGCCCGGGAGATCTGATGACCATCGTACTCCAGAATGATGTCCCCAGGGACGATTCCCAAAGTCTGACCAACTCCGCCCGGCGACAATGACTGCACGGTCAACTGCGCAGGAGGGTACCCGTTAGCGATCTCCCAGTCGACCGCCTTCTTGCGGTCTTGCTGATACCGTTTCCGGTCACCGAGCTTCCAATACGCCAAGGCGCGGTAGAAGTACACATCGCCGCGGGCCTTTGCGTATAGCCGGGTGAACTGGTCGAAATCGCCGAGCGCCTCGCTCCACCGGGTGCGATACAGGTTGCACAGACCGCGATCCACGAGGACCCACGTGGCCTGGGGTTCGATCTTCAGGATCTCGTCCAGCTCGGCCAGAGCCGCGTTGGGGTTGAACGTCCATAAGTACACACCTGCCCGCCAATGGCGGTATTGGGTACTCGATGGCGCCAGGGTGACCGCTTGGTTGATATCAGCGAGGCATTCGTTTACTAAGCCTTTTGCCTGGTAGGCTTGACTTCGCGCTGCGTACACGGCGGGGTTGTCAGGGGCAAGCTCGACAGCTTTCGAGGCGTGTTCGATTGCCTCGTCTGGGTTGCCCTGTCCCGACGCACACCTCGCGTAGTTCAACAGCAGATCCGCGTCCTCCGCGCCCAGGGCGCGGGCCTTATCCAGGTCCGCCCGCGCCGCGTCATAGTCCATCCGTTGCATGTGGAGCATGGCCCGCTTCACGAAGGTGGGGGCATGCTCCGGGGCCAGCTCGATGGCCTTCGAGGTGTGCTCGATTGCCTCGGCTGGATTGCCTTGTCCCGCCGCGCACACCGCGTAGCCCAGCCACAGATCCGCATCATCCGCCCCAAGGTCGCTGGCCTTATCCAGGTCTGCCCGAGCCGTTTCATAGTCCATCTGTTGCATGTGGAACGTGGCCCGTTTTGCGTAGGCCGGGGCGTGTTCGGGGGCCAGGTCGATGACCTCTTGTAGAAGTTCCATGTGCAGTTCGTTGTCCCCCGTAGCTTTGGCCAAGTCTGCGATCATCAGCAGCACCCTCAGTGCCCCTTGCCGGTCCGAGTCGTTTATCTTGCGACCCAGGGCTTGACGGATGTCGTCGGCGGTGGCGCGAAGTTGCTCAATATCTGGGGAAACCGTATTGGCAACTGCTGATACTCTCGCAACAGCGCGGGAGAAGTACGCTCCGGCGCTGTCCGGGTCCAGCCGGATCTGTTCACCATACGTCATCACCGCGTTCTCGTGATCTCCCGATTCCTGGTACGCCTCGCCCAGCCGGCCGTAGCGGTCCGCCGTCGGCTCGATTTGAACGGCCTTCTCGAGGTCCGCGATCGCCTCGGAGTACCTTCCGGTGTTCGAGTAGACCCGCCCGCGAAGTTCGTAGTTCGCCGCATCGCGCGGCTCGAGACGGACGGATTCGGAGAGATCAGCAATAGCTTCGTCATACGCTTCGAGTTTGTTGTGGGCTTCGCCGCGGAAGTAGTGCATCAGTTCATGGCTGGTCGGCGGGCACTCTTCGAGCGCCCGCGTCGTCTGCTTGAGGACTTCTTCCCAATCTTCGGTGCTGCGGGCCATCTCCACCATGAGACCGTAGGCTTCCGCTGAATGGGGATCGCGCAGCAGGGCCTCGGCTATGTCTTGCCGGGCCTTTTCCTGATCCCCTTGCTTGAACCTGGCCCGCGCGCGGGAGACGTAGGTCACTGGGCAGGGCGTGAGTTCGATGGCTTTCTCGAAATCGGCGAGAGCGAATTCTACTTCATCTTGTTCGAGCAACACCGTGCCGCGTCCGACATAGCTGGGCCAGTATGTCGGTAGGATGGTGATGGCAGAATTGTAGTCTGCGATCGCTGCGGTGTGGTGGCCGGATCCGAAGTTGGCCATGCCGCGAACGAGGTGACCGAAGAACGAGCGTTTATCGAGTTCTATAGCTGTTTCGGCATCTGCCAGAGCATCGTCCCACTGCTGCAAAGTGCACTTTGCGAGCGACCGGGCAGCGAAGCTCAGATAGAGATTCGGATCCAATTGGATTGCTTCGTTGGCATCGTTGAGAGCCTCTATTCCGTTCCCGAGCATCGCGTGGGCCAAGCTGCGCTCGACGTAACCCAGCGCCCGGCTCGGGTCGACCCGGACTGCCTCGTTGGCGTCCTTTAATGCCTCGACAAGCCTGCCTTGTGCGATGTGGGCGCTTGCGCGTAAGTAATGAGTATATCCGTTCTTGGGCACGCGTTTCAGGGCTTCGTCTGCGTCAGCGAGCGCCTCGTCGAGACGCCCCACGTATGAGTAGGCCAATCCTCGTGCAATGTAGGCATGGCCCGCATCCGGGTTGGCGCGGATTGCCGCCTCCGCGGCCTCCCGGGCCGCGTCGATCCGCCAGCGCATGCCATAGCTAAGCGACAGCGCGATCTGAGCCCACACGCACTGCGGGTCGATCTCCACGGCCTCTTCTGCGGCGGCTATCGCGTTGTCGAAGTCGCTCTTGTTGAAAAGCGCCAGGGACTGAGCGGCGCGGACCGAGGCTGACTCCGGATCCAGTTGGCGGGCGCGGCTGGTGTCCCTGATCGCGCCCTCTATATCGCAGAGCCAGACTCCGGCGATACCGCGCCACGTGTATGCCGCGGCATTCCGAGGTGATCGGGCGATGGCCTCATCGCAATCGATCACCGCGTTTTCATACTCGCCCATTTCGATAAACGCCTCAGCGCGCTTCACATAAGCCTGAACCAGTTCCGGGTCTCGCTCAAGCGCTTCCGTCAACAGCGACACCGCGTCTCCGTATTGCCTTACAAGCAGAGCTTCGGCCCCTTGCTCGGACAACCGCTGGGCTTTGGAAGGATACGCCGACCACAGCGTTACACCCACTACCGCGACCAAGACCACCGACAGTCCAACGAGGGCGGCACGCCTTCGTCGGGGGCGGCGGACCCGCGCCGCCGGTACCGGCTTCGCGGCCGAGTCTGAAGTATCGGGCTTGGGGTCTGCGGTGCGCGGTGCCTCGATCAGGGTTCTCATCCGCGCGGCCAAACGGGCCAGATGGTCCTCCAGCGGTGGAGTCATCGCATCCAGCCAGTGTGAAGAGCTTATGAAGTACTCGAGCGATCCGGATGGCTTCACGTCGTGAATGCGCACCGGGATAATCGGCACGCCTTTGTTTACGGCACGCTCCACCTCGCGAAGCACCTGCGGGGAGGAGTTGGCCTCAGCCGAGAATATCAACACCATAGCGCGACAGCCGCTGATGGCTTCGATGATGCTCTCGGCCCAATCTCGACCCGGGGCGATGTCGCGCGGGGCCATCCAACAACCGACGCCGCAACTCTCGATCGCGGCGCAGGCGGCCTCGGCGACCGTCTTGTCTTTCGATGAGTAGCTTATGTAGACATCTTGGTTCAATGAACTGACTCCAACCTGGCACTACTCTTTTCTGGTGAAATGGGCAACGCCCGTCGAACGGAAGCCGATTGGCCGGCGGCGGTTGCCGAGATCCGGTAGCACACAGCATAGCAGAGCCGGCGCGCGGAGCCTAGTGAAGGCGAGGCGAGACGCGCGGAACGATAGCCTCTTCGTTCTGATTCGAGACATCATTGTCGGTTTTGCTCGGTTTGCGGCCGGGGGGGCTCCGGAGGTTTCCCCTTATTGGGTTTGAGCGTTCCCTCTAACGGCGGACCGGTTGGTCTACTACCCCCTGTCCGGTGCGGCGGTGAGTCTCGACCGGGCGGGGAGAACGTGGTTTCCGGGCGGCTTCGCGGGCAGCGTCGCCGTCCTGCCTACCCATGTCGGAAAGCTGGTCACGCTGGGTCCGTTCCTGCGGGGTTTGCGCGTCTTTCTGTGCGATGCTCGGAGTGGTGGTGGCGCAGCCGGCGCCGAACAACATTGCCCCGGCCATTGCCCCCAGGGTTCTTGCGACTAAGCTTAAACGCATGGTTCGATCTCCCGAGACTGACGGAGCGGACGCGGTCCGGTGCTTCTTCGCGCCCGGACTATCGATGAGCGTCGAGTGGATGGTATGAGGTCCTTCAGGTACGGTCAAACATGAGCATGTCCAATCCGCACCACGCAAGCATACTCCGGTTGGGCATTACGATTGCAGTGCTCTGCGCCGTTGCGGGGTCTCCGGCCGGTTGCGGAACGCAACTTGCGGCGGGGCCTGCTACGGACCAGGAGGTGCTCGTTAGCGTGATGAACGTCACCGCCTTTGACGTCTCCGTGTTGTTAAGCGGAATCCTCGACGATGCCGTGGATACGGTGTCGGAGACGATCGGGCCGTCCGGCAATGTGGACGTGACCTTCGTTTGCATAGACGAGCTGGTGGTCGGCGACCCGCTGGACGCGGCCGTCGCTGGTGTTACGATCGATGTAGACGGCGACCCGGCCGAGATGGCTCCGTTCTCGATCGCCCGGGCGGAGTCGTTCGACTGCGGCGACGTGATCGAGATTATCGTCAGCGGTAGTGAGCCCGGCAGCTTCGCCGTAGACGTATTTGCCCTGACCTTGCCCTAACCTCTACTGCGGACCGGTTCCCGTCAGCGTCAACGTGACCGAATCGGACAAACCGGTATCTGCCAGAGTCAGCACGAACACATAATCCCCGGCCACGGCCGGTGCGATTATGAAGGAGCTGGCCAGAGCGTTCGGGCTTCGAATGAACATCTCCACTCCGGTCGGACCGCTCTGGTACGTCCAGCGCACGGCCGGAGAGGTCTGCTCCGGACAGACTGTGCCGGAGAGGTTGTTGCCGTTGATGGAGCTATCGTAGGTTCCTTGTCCGCTTACTTCGCCCGGTGACAACGTTCCGGCATCGATCACTGTGGGGAAGCCCTCACATTCGTCCGGCACCCCGTTGAGATCGCAGTCGTTACTCGTTCCCTCGGCAATGTCGTCTTCATCGGCGACATCGTTGGCGTTACAGTCTGTGATGCGCACCGGCGGGCCCGCATACTCCATGACGCTACGGACCGTGTCGTTCACCCCGTCGTTGAGTTCGAACCCATAGAAGCCCGCCCCGTAGGCGAATTCAGTGCAATCCGTCGAGCTGCCGGACTCGACAAACACGACGGTTTCCCCATCCGCGTCACCGGCGGGAATCTCCAGGACTTCGGTCGGATCGTCGAACACGAGCGCCTCGGTTGCTGCAAAGGTGACGGTTAACGCGACGGTCTCCGCACCGTTATCGTCTGCGAAGGAAACGGTGACTGCCTCACGCTGAGTCTCCTCCGTGCCGCACGTTTGATCGGCCGCGGCAGGATCACTCTCAAAACGTGGCGAGGTGTTCACGATAAACGTGCGGTAGGCCGAATCGTGGTCCTCGCTATCGGGCAGCTCTGTTTGATCAGTTCCGTCGTCGGCCAACACCCCCCAGGCCCAGGTTCCCGCCACCAAGCCCAGACCCGCTCGCTCGGCAACCAAATCGGCCTCGAGCACATCCGCGGTAATCGGTAGGGTTACGTCGGACTCAAACAGCGCCGTCGGTTCGCCTGATTCACCCAGTAGCTCGAAGTACACCGTACAACTCAGCTCATCCTCGCAGTTGCCGGCATCCGCCGTCCAGGAGAGGACGAAGGCTTCCGCATTGTCTGCCAGGACGTCGGCATCGTCCGGACTCGCCAGCTTGCCCGCGGGCGGCGTGTTTTCGGCCACCAGGAACGAGTTTCCCAGTTGGCCTTCGAAAGTGAACTGGACTTCCTCCGCCGTCTCGATCCGCAGTCCCCAACTGAGCTGCTCGCCCATCGGAAGTGCCTCCGTCTCGGTCAGTGCCCGGGACGTGGCCGTGGGCTCAGGCACGTCGAAAACGCGCAGCGGGGAATCGAACGGGTTATCCTGCCCCGCGCGGCTTACGAATACCTGCGCACGGGTAGGGACTGTATCCCCCAGGGACCACGAAAAGGTTGTCAGTGACCGGGCCGGTTGCGTTTCGCGCGGACACAGTAGCAGGACATCGTCGGCTCCGATCACGACAGACGCCGTCTCGCTCACCTCGAAACTAAACCCAAAACCGTCCGCCGGGAGCTGCACCGTATTGACCCCGTCCGTGACCTCGACACCCCAATAGAACGTTCCGGCATCAGGTAGTCGAATGGATAGGCTATGTTCCGTTTCTTCGGGGGCCGTCCGAATGCCGAGGCTGGCGAACGAGTCGTTGAATACATCGGGTGTTCTGCCGACCAGAACCGTGCTGTCGAGGTTGGTCTCGTTGGCGTCGGTGGCTTCCCAGCGGAAGGCCACATCGCCTTGAGCTACGGACACGTCTTCCGGTGGAAACAGCAACTCGCCGGTTGGCGGTATGTTATTGACGGTGAACGGTAGCGCTGCCGGAGCGGCGAGTCCGTTGTCCTGGAAACCTCCCGTTTCACCGCCTCCATCCCCGTTGGTATTGTCGTTGTCTTGGCCGTTGCCGCCGTTCGTCGGCTGCAAGGCACAACCCAGCCACCCGGCGGCTGTCAGCAGGGCCAACGATGCCAGTACGATCAAACTGATCCGTCGAATTCCCATCGGCCACTCTCCGTGTGCGTTATGCCAGACCGTTTCTCGCCGCTGCCGCGCCGCGAGCCCCGGCGTCTGGTAAGACTATCGCCTTGCCGTTGGTCCGGGCAAAGCGAAACGGCCGGGCCGATTCACGGCGCCCGGCAAACCGGCGACGCCTGTCATCGCGGCGTAACCCGTCCGATATGTCGGCGCGTCGGCGGCGTTACCAGTTCGCGAATCAGGCGCCCGCCACCAGCGCTGAGCGAGCGCGACTTCAATATTCTGGTGGTTGCCCGCGAGTGCCCGCTGCGGATTACAATCCCGCGATGCTTGAGACCGTCGTTTGTGCGGACCAGTCGGCCCGGAGTGCGGCGCAGTTGCCGGGGGGCCGACGGGGCCGTTTGAGCCATTGCCGGGCCGAATGCCGTTAGCGTATCTGACGGAACCAGTTCGTTGACCTCTTCACCAATCAAGGCGAACAGCTCGTTGCGCAGCTCCGGATAGTCATTCAGGTCTTCCAGTTCCAACAACTCACCGTCGGCCCCGGTTACCCGTGCGTCCGCGCGCCATTGGATAATGGTGTATCGATCCCCACGAACCACCTCAAAATGGTCGCTGGCGTCCGAGCCCGCGCCGCTCGGATTTCCCATGCCGGAATGATGGACAATGGCGATAGTCGAACCTGTGGCGGCGAACTGAAGACCAACGGTGTTGTCGAGATCGGCGCCGAGGGGGGTGGCCAGCCCGGCTGCTCCGCTGTTGTCCGTCTGTACCGTACGATCACCCGGCAGGTCCAATTCTGTCGGGGCGATGGCATCGCCCGTGAAGTTAAACGCGCTCCCGTTCGCGTCAGTCTCCCCATCGGACAAGAAGATCAACTGGGGGCCGACCTGATCAAGCTGTTGAGGATCCTGCCCGCTACCCAAGGCAGCAATCTGGTCACTGACTGCCTCGCCCCCAACGGTGAGCCCCGTCGTATCGCCGGCCTGATCCAACAACGGGTAACCGGCCGGCTGGTCCGGGTTGAACTCGACATCACCATCCGAGATGACCGCGAACGCGGAATCCGTATCTACCCCGTCCCCGCCGATCGCACCGTTGCCACTCAAGTGCTCTCCCAGGGCGATAGCCTCGATTCCATCGGTCACCACGGCCACCAGTCTCGAATCCGGATCGAAGTCGGAGTCCCCCAGTGCCATTTGGGGAGTGTAGATCGCCCACCCGGATAATGCGTTTGCCTCGGCGGCCAAGAACGTCTCACCGTCGCTGTCCACCAGTTCCGCACCTGCCCCGGCGAACTGAATGTAGCTGAAGCCTCCGTTGGCGAACTGGGTCAAGTAGGTGGGTTGAAAGGCCGGATTACCGTCGACATCCGTCAGAAACTCGTTCCACGCCGGGTCGGCGGGAATGCCGTCGATACCTACGAACTGGGCGGTTGCCAGATCCGGAGTTCCCGCAGGGATCACCCGCGGGCTGGCGATTGCATAAACCACTTCAATCTCCGGCAAGATCAGCTCGTCGAACGTGTCGTATTCCAGGGGGAGACGATCCTGGTTGGCTGAACTCGTGTCGATGATGAACTGACCTTCGTGCTCAATAACGTCTTCGGGAAGAGACTGCGGAATCAGATCGGCGGCGGTCAAACCGGTGATGTCGACGGCGTCGGCGTGGGCTATCTCGGCGGCTTCGCGGTGCAACCTCTGGCGCAGCTCGTCCGCCTCATTACGTTCGTCGCCCTCTTCGGGTGCTCCGGGGATTTGCCCGTCGACGATTCTCCAGCGCTGCCCGGCTTGGAGCAGATAAGGACCGGCCTCCGGGACAATCCCGGCAACTTGCGCAGCCCCCTCCATGGCAGCAAACGTGCTGACCGCGGGACTGATGTTCGCTTGTTCGGGGTCGTGTCGTATGGAGAACCAACCCGATGCTTCTTCTGCCGTCAGACCGGGAGACGAAATAAGCCTCCCGAAGGGCGTCTCGGCAACAACGGTAGTTTCGGTGTCAGGTTCGGTATAGACAACCACATAGCCCTTTTCAACCAGGATGCGCTTGCCGCCGGGCTCTTCCAGAACCGTCACCTCCGAGTTCGAACCGATGTGGATGACAACATCATCCACTAACAGCCCGGCCGCGTCCTCCTCGCCGGTTTCCAATACCCGGCCGGAATAGACTGCCTGTAAAGGCCGGATCGACTCACCCACCATTCGGGGCATACCTGCCATCAGGGTGACTCGCCCGATCTCCGTCTCAGCCCGGGCTTGGTGGACCGCCCCCGCGCATGGAATCACTGCACCTAAGGCGACTACGAGCATGTTCGGACGACCCCAACGAAGCCGCTTGTTCATAGTATGTCCTTTCCGAGAGAAGCCGGGTATTGCCGCTTCCCAGAAGGTACTCATCCAGCCCTCACCTTTTAACCAAGGTCGAGGGCAGTCGTTACGTTGCGTGCTTGCCGGAGGTTCGGAACACGTTGGATCATGTCAGTTGCCCCCACGGGCAAGCAAGTTTGCCCCCACTACTCCGTTTTCAGGCCACCCCAGTCCACTCTGAAGCCTCGAAATCAGAATCTATACAGTACGTTCACTCCGTATACGATCCGGTCATGCGAGAAGAACTCCTGCCCCGAGTCATCGCGGATACTGGAGTCATCGTTGGTCAGGCTCATCAAGAACCTGGCCGACAGATGCTCGCTGAACCGCTTTGTGAGGGCGAACACGAACGTGTGAATGAAGTCGCGGCGTTTGGACCGGTCCAGGTCGAACAGACTTCGGTGCCGGTAGTTTTGAATCTCGAACTCGCTCAGGAAATCGAACGTGAAATCGCCCGGCAGAGGCATACCCGCCTCGAGCGCAAAGATGTGGTTGTCGGTGGCGAATTCGGTGCCGTCCGTTCCGACATCCTCGAACCGGTAACTAAGAGCCAGAGTAAGGGGCCGGTTGTAGATTTCCGCCAACTTGAAGCGCTGCACGACTCCGAACGCGTGAGTTATTCCATCACGGTCGAGCCGCCAATCGTCCGGTTGATGATAGTAGTTGCGGCAATCAAACTGATAGAACAGCGTGCCGCCGGCCCACTCCGATTCCCGGATGTCGACTTGAGGAGTCAGCCGGTGCCGTGCGAGGAAACTCCGGCGGTCTACCAGGGCGAAATCCCAGTCGTAACGTACGGAAAGCGTTAGCCAGTCCGCTTCGGCGGGAGTATGGGCCAAGTAGGCATTGGCCCCGTAGTCCTGTACGTCGAAATCTTCGATCTCCCCATGCCAGGAATTGAACGTATTCGCTCCTACCCCGAGAACGAAATCGTCGTTGTCAATCAGACGATAGGTGAAAGCCGAGCTGAGCCCGAAACGCCAATCCACCCCGGTATTCTCGCCGGACAGCCGCTGTACGTGGTCCCCGCGGAGAGTCACGTTAGTGTCATAGTCCAACCCCATTTGGAGCGACAACTCCCACGGACGGCGATCGACTATCTGATCGAGAATGTCCTGACTGCGCCTGCCGATATCCGAATCCGGAGCGAGGTCGACACTTTCCTGCAACGCCTGCCGGGCCGCCTCGCGATTCCGCTGTTGAAGATGCACCAACCCGCGATAGAACCGGATATGGGCCTCGATAGATCGGTCGGTGACACCGGAGCGAATGAGGGCTTGCTCGGCACTGTCGAGGTTTTCGATAGCCTGCGGCAGGTGACCGGGATCATCCAACGCCTGTCGATAATGTGCCACGGCCAGAAACAGATACGGAAGAGGGTCATCCGGGCGCTGCTCCATAAACGCCTGGAAGCCGGATTCGGCCTCCTCGAATCGCCCCAGGATCACCTGAGCGATTCCCGTGTCCAAATGTGCCAGAATCATCTGCGGATCGCGCAAACGAGACTGCTCGAACTCGGCCACCGCCCGCTCGAGTAACGCCCGCCGGACCGTGGGTCTTGTGGTTTCCGAAGCTGATTGCAGCAGCGTAAGACCAAGGAAATAGTGCGACGCGGCGAAGTCGGGATCCTTAGCCAACGCGGCCTCGAAGTGCCGGCGAGCGGCGCTGTAGTCCTCGGCCATGAACGATTCAATACCGCGATTGAGGGAGACCTCGGCGGCACCGGAATTCTGCGCCAGCGCCGAAGCGCCCGTCGCAACCAGAGCCAACTCGCAACAAAGCACCACCAATGTTCGTCTGAGCACCATGATGTCGTCCTGCGAAGAGGTTGACGGGTGGGCGGAGACCCGCCCGGCCACGCCATTATCAGAAACCCTGCTGGGACGCCGCGACGTATTCTGTTCGTCGACGTCGCGTTTGGCAAGGGGGCTGCGGATCAGGCGCCCTTGCGCAGTTTGACATTCTGCTTTCTCAGCCCGCATCCTCCTGCGTTTGTGGATGTCAGCTCGATTGGCCGCGTGTGCCCGGTTGTATCGACGTGCCGCCACCTCTACTATTGTCCTCGGTGTTAACGTGCGGATCATTGAACGAAAACCAAGCCTGATTCTGATGTGCGGCACGGCGTTGCTGCCGGTAGTCGTTGGAGGATGCGCGTCTCCGGGACACTCGGCCCCGGGTAATCTGCAGCGGGCGGACCAGGCTAGATTCGAGAGAGTCCGGGCGGATCGCATGCTCCGGGACGGTCGGTTCGATGAAGCCATCCGAGCTTATCTCTCGCTGTTGGAAGAGGTGTCTGACGATACGGCCGACCCGGCCACCATTCATCTGCATCTGAGCAAAGCGTATTGGGCACGGGCCGGGAGAGTCGCGGAGCAGGATGCCACGGCGGAGACGCTGGCTGCCGATCAACAGCGTGCGATAGAATCTGCGCGTACGGCCTATTCCGCGTTGCGAGACTCGGTCGAGGAATCGAAGCGGGATCTGCTTGGCCGGGCGGGTCGGACGTTGGGGGGGTATCTTCATGCCCAAGACCGACTTGACGAGGCAATTGACGTCTTCCGTAGCGTCTTGACCACAAGCGACACCAATGACGTGGGGCGTCTGCGCACGCTCTACGAACTCGGAAACGCCTGTCTAGATCGCAGTCGGCGGCGGTCCGACCGCGCCGGCGGCAATGACGATTCGCCCGACGACCTGATTTCGGCTTTGCGCTACCTGGACGAAGCCCGGGAGATTGCTCGGCGGGTCGAAGATTGTCCGCCTGAGCTGCTGGCTTCGATCTGCAATTCGCTGGGTCTGATTCACAACGTCCAGCTTCAGCCGGCCCTTGCGGTCGAGCGCTTCGCTCAGGCGGAGAGTCTGTGCCGTGAGTACGGTTTGACTGCGATTCATGCTGATGTCTTGCAGAACCTAGTTCTGGCGCTTGTGGAAACGGGTCGTTACACCGAAGCCCGAGAGCGATGCAAACAACTGGAGGAACTGCCTGCGACGGCGAGCGATCCGAGAGCGATGGTTGCCCTGGGCTTGGCGCTGCTGAAGCTCGGAGACTTGCCGCAGGCCCAAGAGCAGTTCGACCTGGCGCGGCACATCGTCTTGCAAGATCGGGATTCCGGGACGGATCCGGACTTCATGGCGCAGTTGGCATGCAACGCTGCCACGGTTGCCCAAGCTATGGGGGCATTCGATGAGGCCGAACGTTACCTGAAGGATGCTAAGCGCGGAGCCGAAGCCGGTACGGTCGACCCGCGAACGGTCGCGGTGATCCAGGCCAACCTCGGGCGGATGTACCTGACTATCGAGCGTTTGGATGAAGCCCAGACGCAGTTAGATGAAGTCCTCGAGACCTTGATTCGTCTGCAGGGTGCCCAGCATCCCGACACCCTCTTGGTACGCTTGGACCTGGCGAACCTGGCCCGCGCTCGCGGGTATCTGGTCGAGGCGGAAGAGCAGGGTGAGGCCGCCCTGCGGGGGTTGGCATCCGCCCTCGGCAACGACCATCCCCAGACGGCTGCCGCTCGGTTGGAACTGGCTACGCTCTATCGCGATGACCGGCGTTGCCCGGAGGCAGTGGCGTTGGCGAATCAGGCCCTTGCCGCCCTGGATGTCCGGCTTGGCGAGAACCACAAGCTGGCCGTGCTGGCATGTCTGAAGGCGGCGTTGATTGCCGCGGATTGCCGGGAGGAAGGTACGGAGGATTCCGAATTCCGCCGGTTGCAGGAGGAGGCCGGACGACGCTTTGCACATTTGCGCGATACCTTGGGCTCCAAGAACATTGAAGTTCTGCGCGCGATGGTGTACTTCGCAGAGGTTTCCGCCAGGACCCCGGCCGCTCACGCCACGGCGTTGGAGCGTTTCCGTGAGGCGGAGGAGGGGTTCCTTGCTTTCTACACCGATGGTGCCAGATCCATGGCAGCTCTACGTTTGAAGCAGGGTCGATTATTGGCGAGAATGGGCCGACTTGACGAAGCCATGCGCGTGTGTGACCGGGCGTTGCGGCTCATGAATCGCGACCTCCATCAACAACCCATCCACGCGGAGCTTCTTGCGGTCCTAGGTGACATTCACGAGTCCGCCGGTCGCCACGACCAAGCGATAGAACGCTGGCGCGAAGCGCTGGGGATCCTGACCGCTGCGTACGGTCCGGACCACCCGCGCGTCCTGAAGTTCCGCGAGCAGCGCGTTCCGTAGATCGAAGGGAATGTCGAGATTGGAAACCACGGGGTCTCGCAGGCATCTCGTGGACCGTTGCAGCCATCCTGGGAATAGGACACTCCGATGCGGTATCTCGCCAGCCTGTCCCTCACTCACCATCTATGCGGCGTTGATTCTCTCGTTGGAGTTTCCGGAGTTCTTCGGCGATTTCCGGATTGCCCAGGTCGGGGTACAGGTACTTCTGTTGTTCGATTACCTTTATTATTCCGTGGGGGGGATGGTTTAGCGCCGTGCGGCATTGCAGGTCACGCAGAAGAGCCTGCCAGCGGATCGGGTCATTTGCCGGGAGCTGCGTGGCCACCTCCGCGAAACCGGGCAGGGCGGCAGCGAAGTCGCCCAACTGATACTGAGTTTCCGAATACCCCAGCACCACGCGCAAGTCATCCGGCTGCTTCGTCGTGGCTTCGGCGGCCGTGGGGCCCCGCAGTTTGCCGAACAGCTTGGCGGCTTCAGCGTATTGACCGGCGGCTAGATGCGCTTCGGCCAGTTGCACCGCCCACGCCCGGTGTTCTGCAGCGGGAGTGTCGGACGCATAACGATCCGACCAGGCGACAATTTGCTGGGCCAGCAGCAACGCGACTTTCGCCTTCTGGAGTGACGCCTCGGAGACATTGCGGCGCTCGATCCGCTCGGCGTCGGCGGCCAGCGTGGCGTACAGTTTCTGCAAGGTCGGGCCGGCGTTCTCCGGGTCTGCGGCTACGAATTCGGGAATGGCCCGCTCCGCTTCCTCCAATCGCCCGAGCCGTTCGTAAGCCAGAAGACGAACCCGCCAAACCCGCGCAAGCAGACCGGCCTTCGGCGAATCGGTCGTTTCGAAGTCGCGCAGAGTATCCAACGCCGCCACCGCCCGATCCATCTCGGGAATAACCTGTACTTCAGCCGCAAGCACTTTGGCCTGTCCCCGAAGCTTCCGTAAGAGGGCGGCGCGTTCGGGCTCCGGTGATGCTCCGAGAACATCGCCGGCCAGCGAGATGAAGCGACGTTGGGCCTTGAAGAACTCCTCGCCTTTGCGGCGAAGAACTAACAGGTCTTCGGTAGACTCGGTGCGGTGCTGCTGCAATGCCGACGCGAGGCATTTCACCCGGGCGAAGGTGCCCTCGACGTAGTGCTCATGCTCTTTGTGAACGAGGGCGTATTGCTCAGCGGCGGACTCGTGTTCACCAAGTTCATCAAGCAGTTGCGCATAGTAAAACCGCCAGTACTCTGCCGCTGCGGTGTCAGTGAAGCCCTCGATCAAAGCCCGCAGCGCGTTCCGATAGAGCTGCTGCGCCTCCGGGTGATCACGCAGGGATGAGTCATTATAGAGGTCTGCGGCCAACTGCACCGCATAGACCGCCGCCTGCTCGGAGCCCTCCCAAGTGGGGCAGTCCCGCACTACTTTGAGAAACCATCGCGCCGCTTCCACCATTCGACCGCGACGAAACTCCGCAACCGCTACGTTAAACAGGACTTCGGCAGTCAACGTCCGCCCGCGTCCCGTGACCGTGGCCAGAAACCCCTTTCCCACCTCGACCACCTGCGCCAACCGCGGATCGTCCGGAGCGGCCGTCTCACCGGCGTCGAAGAGCAGACCGGCGATAAGCGCCATTCGATCGAACGAATCCATCTGATTGACATCGGCATCCGCCCCGTTGATCTGATAGACCGTTGCGTAGATCTCGTCCCGATGGTCCGGGCAGCGGTTTGCAAGTTGTGCCAACGCCTGCCAGGCGTCTTCACGGTATTGCCTGGCGTCGGCGGTTCGTCCGGCGCGCTCGGCCTGTTCTGCCCGGCTGCGGAGGATTGACCGCTCGGTCAAAGCCGCGACCAGCGACATTCCGAAGTCGTCCTTCGCATCGGCTCGGGTCGCCCGGCGGAACCGTTCAAGGCCGGCGAGCGCCGCGTCGAACTGCCCGTCGTCCCGCTCGTTACGGATACCCTCTACGTGAGCCAGCGTGACGGCCCACCGAACCGCCGCGCGGTCCTTGCGGCTGAGTCGCTCCGCGACCAGCAGAGCCCGACCGAGGTGGTGCCGCGCCGCCGTATGGTCGTTCAGCAGCCGTTCAGTCAGCCCGGCCAGGACCAGTACCTGCACCTGAACATGGCTGACGTCGTGCGGGACCTCAAGCAGCGTGGGGTTAGCGGTCAGGTAGGTCCGGATCTGATTGAGCCGGCGCACGCGGATCCGATCGGCTTCGTCGCGGGGCAGGGAGTCATAGAGCCGAGCCCATTGCATCAGATACTCCGCCTGCGGGCCGAGCCGGTCGATCCGTTCAACGTACCCCGTGCGTTCAAGCTGCTCGAACTGCGGGATGGGCAGCGCGTCTATGCGGTTGTACTCCGCCTCCAGCTCTGCAAGCAGCGTGTTGAGAACGGTCAGGGCATGCTCGGTCAACGCGGTTAGCCGGCTGCGTTCGTTTGGATCGCCGCCGCGATACAAGGCGCTCGTAATCAACGGCTCCGCTTCATCATACAGCAGGGAGTATGCCAGCCGATACTGCCAGTCGTAACGTCGTTCGTCATTGGCGTGACTTTCGATGAGCCGTTCGAGGATCCGGTTTCCTTCGGTAATAGCGGCGCGGCGCTGGGACTCAGGCCGGTTCGGATCCGCCGACTCCGCCAAGCGGATCTCACGCTGCATCAGCAGAGCTTCCACCTCGCCGCTGGGGGGGAAGTCGAGCAGATGCCGTTCGAGCAACTCGGTCAGCCCCCGCTTTTTGAGCCCTTCCCGGAACACCTTACGATTGAGCCGTTTCTCCTCCGCCGGTGGGGCCGGACGGTCCCTGTCCGCATCGGCCGATGCGCTTGCGTTCATCATGAAAGCCAGCAAGAGCGCGCCGGTCAGCAACGGAATGGGCCGTATGATGGCCCGGTGGGCGATAGCAACTGGGTCGATTGGCTTCGGCATAAGGGTGGGCTCAGGATTCTCCGAAGACAATACTCTCGCAGCCGGCGCGCAATGCGGCGTTCCAACAACCCACGACATGATCCCACGGGACGTCGTCCTCCGATACGACGACGACGGGAGTCTCCGCATCGAATCCGGGCTGTTGGTGGATCTGGCGGAGAACATCGGTTAGTTGTCCGAAATCCGTGGGCCGGTTATCGAAGTGGTCTATCCGGATGCGATAGTCATCGTGTTCCAGACCGACTCGGTCCAGCCGCACCACGATTGGGCTGAGTGGCAGGGCGACGGACGGAGCCTTGGAATCCTGCGGCATCTGCGAAGCCAGGATCCCCTCGGCCCGCTCAAACGTCGTGGTTACCAGAAAGAAGATCAACAGGAGGAACGTCACGTCGATCATCGGTGCGAAGTTGACGGCGATCGGAACGCCCCGGGGCTCGTAGCGCCGGCGAACTCGCTGCGAGTGAACGGCGTGATCCGGATCCTTGCGTTCGGTCTCGTTCACACCGGAGTATTGTGTCGGGCTCATGTCACTCATCCTCCCCGACATGAGCCACCACATTGAGCATCTCGATTCCGCTCCGGGCGATCACCCGCATGACTACGCGCACGTCGGAATAGGGCAGGCGGCGATCCGCCCGCACCACGACCTTCAGCTCGGGAGACTGCTGCTTCATCGAGATCAACCGTTCGGCAATGGTGGCCAGGGATTCCGGCTGGTTCGGCCCGATGCTGTACAAAACCGCTCCGGATGTCGGATCGCTCGGGTCCGCGGGGCGGCAGTTTACCACGACGCGCTCGGGCATTCGCGTTACTTGCGCCCGGCTGTCCTCGGGTTTGGGGAGCTCCATCGCGACCTGCTCGGCTGAAGAGAAGCGGCTGACCAACATGAAGAAGATCGTGAGCAGAAAGATCACGTCCACCATGGGGGTGGCATTGAAGCCCAAAGTACGCGGGCGTCGATGATGGTAGCTCTCGCGACGCATCAGGCTTCCCTTGGAGCGCTCTTGCCGGGATTGCGCGTCTGGGCGGTTGCCCCCGGTTTGAAGACGGCCAGAATGTGCTCCGCCGCCAGCGCACATTCGGCGGTCAGCACGTCGATACGATTGCGGAAGATGGCGTAGATGCTCAGAGCGGGAATCGCCACGGCCAGCCCCCAGAACGTTGTGATAAGAGCGACCGCAATGCGATCGGCGACAATCCGTGCTCCGGGAAAAGCGTCCGCGGCGTGGATTTGCGCGAACAGCAGGATCATACCGGTGACGGTCCCGAGAAGCCCGATCATCGGCGAGACATTCCCGATGATGTTGACGTATTCGATTTTGCGGAACAGCCGTGCCGAGTGCTCGTCCAGGGTCTCCTCCAGAGCTCGCTGCATCGCCGAATATCCGTTCGAAGCTTCGATCAGCCCGGCGTTGAGCACTTGTCCGACCATACTGGGGTCTTCCGCCGTGAACTTGATCGCCTCGAGATACTCCTTCTTGTCGATAAGCTGCCGGGTCTGCTCGGCCACCATTGGCGGCACCATCGTAAGCCGGCGAATCGTGAGGCAGTGTTCGATCGTCAGGGCGATGGTCACGATCGAAAGCGCGATCAACCCGAAGCCGATGTACCCGCCCTTGACTACGAAGAAGTCGAAGTACTTGATGTCGTCCGCTGCCGCGGTGGGGTCGGTCGGCCCGTTAGTTTGCGCCACTGCGGGCAAGCCCACCATCATCAGCGTGATCACGGCCAGGAAGCCCAGTAGGTAGATTACACGTAGCAAAACGATGTCCTCCCGTTTTCGGCGGGACCGTTGTGGTCCAATCGCCGAAGGTTACCAAACTCAATCCGTCCGCGCCTCGTGCAGTCGCTGCCGGGCCTCCTCGGCCGCCAGCCGGGTTTCCTCCTGCAGATGCGCGTGTTGCAGGCACTCGTCAAGTAACTCAAACGCCTTTCTGCGGTTGCCCAGACGACCAAGCACCTGAGCCGCTCCGACTAGCCCCTCGGCCGCCCGGGGATCATCCGGAAAGTGGATGGCCACCCGCATGAAAGGCCAGCTTGCTCGGATCAGATCCTCTCTAGTCGACGCGGCCTTCAGAAGCAACCGCCCTTTGAGCAAAAGGAAGCTGGGCAGCGCCGCCGCCGGACAGTGTCGAATCGCCTGGTCCAAAGCGGCCTGAGCCTCGGGTGCGAAGCCCTCGGCAGTACTCTGCTCGAGGGCGGCAAGCTGTATCTCATACGCCCGCGCCGAACCTTGTGACTCGGGTATGGCAATTGCGGCGATGCGCGCCGCTGCATTCAAGGCCCCCGGCATTTCAGCCGAGCGAAGCAGTTCATAACGCAACAACTCGAGCGGCAAGAGCTGGTCGGCCGATGAGGTTTCCGCAATCGCCCCGTCCAGATGCTCGACGGCGCGGTTGACCTTAGCACTCTGGACCCGAGGCAGCTTGCGCGGAAGAAGCCGAACTGCCGCGGACGGACCGGACCGTTCGCTTCGCACCAGACGAACGAACGTGAGCGTTGCCTGGTCGATTCGCTCCGCCCGATCACAGGCCGTCAGCAAACGGGCGGTAATGAGATCCGTCCAAAACCCCTCACTTAATCGCAAAGTGCGTCGGTACCGCACGATAGCCTGTTCGGCGTTCCCCTCGGCCAGATACCGCTCGGCCTGATTGAAGTCTGCGAACATCCCCCCGCGATCGACAACCACCAGATCGACATCGCTGATCCACGCGGACTTCAGCTCGTCCATGGACGGGCGAAACACGAGCTTCCCGCCTTCGAATGCCGACACAACCGCCCCCCGGTAGTTGGTTCCACGGACGATCACCTGATCGCCCCGGGCATGCGCGCTCGGAAGAAACAGCACTAACCCGACCAGCAACACCGCAGCCACCGCCACCTTGCTGTTCGGGAATACGCCGTGGGTGTTTCGCCCAATAGCCCAGGGTCGCCGCGAACCGGCTGCCACAGGATCACGGTCCGAGGGTAAGACGGCCCCAACGGGGTTACGCCTGGCTGATGACATCCTATGCCTCAATTGCGGTCACCTCGTTCACGGCAGATCATTCTCCGAGATGAACTTGAATTCACCCCCGTGCTCGCGGGCGATGTCCTCGAGTAGTTCCGCCCCGCTGCGGTCGAAGTACGCGATAGTGAAGATTCGCACGCGACGGCTTCGATTCCACTGGTCCAGTTGGGCAATCAACGATCGATCGAACTCGCCGTCAGTGAGAAAGTACACCAAGTCCGGTTCGGTCGCCAATGCGCGCCGCATGGCCGGGCCGGGGTCCGTGCTGCCCTCCGGATACACCTCGGCGAGGAACTCGAATAACGCCTTCTTCTGTGCGGCGATTGCGGAGACCAGTTTTTTCGGCGGGTTCTCCATCGGCTGACCCGAATTGAAGAAGATCACATGGAACTTCTGGCTGCGCCGCAGCTTCGATATGGACCGTTTCAGTTCCGTGCGAACGTGAATGAACGTATCGAGCATCGAACCGCTACGGTCCACCACGTACACGATGCGTTGTGCCCCGCGCGCCGAGGCCCCCAGCCCGAAGAAATCTGCCGAAGCGACGTGTCCGGCATTGAGGCCATACTCGGAGAAATCGCCGCCGCCCGCGCCGACTCCGATGATCGTAAGGTCGGGCTTCCGCGATCCGGCTAGCTCTGACAGCTCCTGATAATCCTGCGGAGTGAAGCGAACATCAACCGGCTCGGCCAGCGAGGACCGTTCAGGGGTGTCCGGGATTTCTGACGGCGCAAACGAATGGCTGGTGGGGTCTCCGATAAGCTCCACCCGGGTCATTGCCGGGGGGGCTTCCTTGCGCGGGTTGAACGGGAATACCAGAAACAACAACACGATCAACCCTGCGGTGTGCAGGGCTATGGAACCGAACCACACCAATAGCGCGGTTCGCCCGGTTAACCGCATCGGGGCCGAACCGTGATGCGGTGTGGTCGGCGAATCGGCATCGGAATCACCGGCGATGCTGACACGGCTTGTCATTGTCTGATGGACCATCGACACCGAGCCCGCAGGACTCGCTCAAGATACCTCCCTCATACCAGGGGGGGATATAGGGGGGTCCGTTCGAACTTGAGCAGAACCTCCCGTTGCCTTTCACCCCTCACTTTCGACCGGCAGTTCGGCCGGTGACCACCGCCCTCAGGCCGGTCTCTGATCCGGTTCGAGCCCCACCGAGCACCATATGAAGTGTAGACCCACGTTGGCGCACGGTCAAACCAACGCTTTCCGACACCCGTTCGGCTGTGGACGCGTCACCCTCCGTAACATCATGTAGCATCCTCCTGCGGGTGGAGTGTCTCCGTATCTCGTGTACGGTTCGGCAAATGCTGCGCACAGTATCGTCCCGCCATCCGTCATGAACGGCGATAGCTCGCGGAATACCACGCAGGCGATGCCTTCTGACGCCACATCGACCCGCAGTGCTTTCGCCGAGTGGCCGTCCTCGATAAACTCGAGCTTACGGTTCCTCAACAACGGGAGTCTGTGATGCCCTCTATCTTGAAAGCCTCTGCCGTCGTGGTTCTCGCCCTTTTCGTTCCGGGTGCGCTCGCGCAACCTGCCGCAGACGAACCCACCACGCCCAACAGCGCGCTGCCCGACCTTCCCAACGCCCAACTGGCTTCGCCCGGCGGTCCTTCCAGCCCGCCGGCGCTCGCTGAAGCCTCCGCCGGGCGCGTGTCCGAGCTGACCAAACAGGCGGACGCGACCGCGGACCCGGCCTTGCGCGCTGAACTGCTTTCGACCGCCGCAAACGAGATTCTCGCCTATCAGGTTGCCTGGGCTTGCACTTGTCGGTTCTTGTCGATAACGGTCGATCGGGGCGCCCCGCCGGAAGGTGAGTCACGCGCCGCGCTGGATCGGGTCGATGCGTTGTTGACCGCGGCCGGCGGCGCCGCGAAAGAAGCCCCGTCGAAACCAGAATCAGCGGCGGACCCCGCAATCACGCCGGAGAGTCCGCCGAAAAGCGAGCCCGCGTTGGAGACTTCGCGCGATTTGCTCCGGGAAGTCGAAACTCTCCAGGCCTTCGCCCGGGCGCTTCGGGTCTACCTGTCCAACGATGCCGACACCGATGCGGTTCGCGCCGCGGCGTCGGAGCTGTCCGTGCTGTTGGAGGAATCGGACAAACGTGTGGTGGCCGCGGCCGCGTTGTGGCAGGGCTGCTTGCGCAACCGTACGAGCGAGCCGTCCCGCGTCTTGACTCTGCTGGCTCCGGCTCTGGCCGACCCCACGCCGGAAGGTATGCCGTTTGCGCTATTTGCCCGCCTGCTGCGCTGTCGAGTGCTGGCCGCCGAGGATGGCCACGCCGTGGCGTTGGCGCTGCTCACCCAAATCGACGAGCGCTGCGAGCGCTGGTTCACCGATGACTCCGACCGGGCAAACGCTCGCCGGACAATCGCATTGGTACGGATGAACATCCTAGCCGCATGGTATGACCGTCTGACCAAGCCCGAAGACTCCGCCGCCCGCCAATGGTGCGCAGATCGCATAGAGATGCTCAAGACCGAGTACTTCTCCGACGGCCCGCCTGTGATCCTGCCAATCGCCCCGGCCGTGCCTATGATTGCCGCGACGGCCCCGGTTGAACCGGGCGAGGGTTCATAGGATACCCGGACCGACTGAACGGTTAGACCTCCGCCAGTCTGCGATTGCCCGGCGTTCCGCCCGCCCACAGCCGGTTAACGCCGGAATCCCGCCCGGCCTGTTTACACACCGTTTACATCCCCACCGCCGGTTATGGCGTACGCTTAAGTAGTCGAACTTACAGACTCCCGGTGGGGCGGATCCTGCCGACAACGCCTGACCAAGGCGTGGCCGGTTCAGCCGACACCGTTTTGGAATGTCGGGCCGTTCGACGACCGGCGAAGAAGTGAGACCAGGTTGAGTGGAACGAACGCCGTTTCGACTCGGCAACGAGACCCAAACCCAATAGGAGACACGATCATGACAGTGCCAACAAACACCACCGCAACCGTGCCGTCGACCGCCAAGCGGGCGTGCCCGCGTTCCCGTTTACAGCTCGGTAGGGTCCGCTGTGCGGACCGAACTTCACAGAGAACCTCGGAGAATGTAACGGCCCGCCCAGCGGGCGTCACGCGTGCGGTCTTATTCGCCGCCGCCTTGTGTCTGATCATCGCTCTTGCGGCCCAGGCCCCGCGGGTTTCCGCCACGACGATTGACGAAGCCCGTCCCGTCGATCTGGTCATTGCTCTCGACACATCCGGCAGCATGACGCAACTGATCGACTCGGCTCGTGCCAAGCTTTGGGAGGTGGTTAACGAGCTTGCCCTGGCCAAGCCCACACCGCGGCTGCGGGTGGGTCTGCTGACGTACGGCACGCCGCAACTGTCTACTGCTGCTCAGGGTTGGGTCGTGCGGCAGATGGACCTCACCGATGATCTGGACACGATCTACGCCAGAATGATGGCCATGACGACTGACGGTGGCGATGAGTACGTCGGATGGGTGCTCAACGACGCCGTGAAGACCATGAGCTGGTCAACCGACCCGAAAGCCGCCCGGATAGTCTTTGTTGCAGGCAACGAGTCCGCCGATCAGGCGGCCGAACACTTCAACTTCCGCCAGGTCGCTGAGCACGCTCGGCAGCTCGGCATCATTATCAATGCGATCTACGCCGGCGGTGAGGCCGCCGGGATCTCTGAGCATTGGAACGAAGTGGCTCTCCACGGGGGCGGCAGCTACACCGCCATTGATATGGCACAAGGCACAGTGCAGATCGCCACTCCGCATGACAAGGTCCTGGTTGAACTGGACGTCGAGCTGAACGCCACCTACATCCCCTACGGAATCAGAGGAGCCCAAGGTAAGGCCAATCAGCAAGCCCAGGATGCCAACGCCGCGAGCATGGGTGAGCAGTCCCGGGCAAGCCGGGCCGGTGCCAAGGCGGGCAAACTCTACAACAACGCCTACTGGGATCTCGTCGACGCGTGCCGCCAAGAGGGGTTCAAACTCGACGACGTCCGCAAGGACGATCTGCCCGAGAAGATGCGATCCATGACCATCGCGGAGCGCAAGGCCTATGTCGACGGGATGCTCAAGAGTCGGGAGGCGGTGCAAAAACGTATCCAGGAGGTTAACATCGCCCGCAGTCAGTTCCTGCAAGACGCTCAACGCGATTCCGGCAAAACCAGCCTGGACGATGCCCTTCGCCGGGCGATTCGCGAGCAGCTCCAGTCAAAGGGGTTCACTTTTTCGGATGAGCGGTAGGCGACTGTCGGGGGCGTTCGAAACGCCAGTCGGCCGGCCCACTCATGGGATCGGCCTCAGGCAAACGTGACGGTGACGCAACTCACGGTTTTTTGGCAGGGACGATCATGTTAACAACACCACGCATTTCAATAATTGGGCAAACGATGGTTGCTGTTGGTCTTGTCGTACTCGCCTCGGCCACTATCGCATCGGACAACAGCCCCGCGCTTCCACCCGAGATCGATGCGGCAACGACCGACGGACACGTTCCGGCTAGCTGGTCGTTGATTAGAGGGGCGATCTTCCAGGAGCTACGCACGACCGATTTGCTGGACTTGGCCGGACGGTTGGCGGCGGAGCCGGTCCCACAGGATCCGGTGGAGATCGTGCGGCGTTTCACTATCTTCCTCCTCGCGGGGTACCGGACACACGCCGCGGCAATGCTGGACCGTCTGGACGACAAGACGGTGGAGAGTTGGGAGCTCTTCGATGTTGTGAGTTTCCTGGCTGACCACGGGGAATGGGCTCTGGTTCGGCGTATGCAGGAACGGTATCCGCAATTGGGGCACATGCGGGCCTACGACGCCATCAATGAATGGATCGCGACCGGGGAGCAGCCGGCCGTAATCGATGATTGGCTGGCAGCCCGGGCCGAAGCGGAGCCCGATCTCTGGGTTCCGATGCGGATGTGGTTCCGGGCGAGCATGGGAACTCAGGAGGAACTCCTGCAATCGCTCGAAGAAGACTGCAAGGCCAATCCGACCGACGGAACCAAAGCGCGCGTCTACCTCCAAGAAGTGGGGCACGCGAAATCGCCCCCGGCGTTGGATTGGATGGGTGAAATCTGCCGGCCTGAGTTTGCTCGGGACAGCTACCGGATTGGCGAGATGTTGTGGGCTCGAGGCACTCCCGGCGCGGCGTGCCGGTTGCTCGAGCACTCGCTAGCCACTCCTATGACCTGGCAAGACGTCGTCCCCACGCAGAGGGTGACTACGCAGCAAAGAGATACGCGATCATCACCGGATGAGAGCTTGCTCCGTGATATGACCAATCGTGCCTTGCTGAAATGCTACGGAGAGCTGGGCTATACCGACAAGTCCGAGAAGTTGATGGCGGAGTTGCTTCAGAACGAGGGCACCAAGGAATCCCCTCGACGCTTGGTGGACTTAGGCCGACTGTCCGGTGAGATTGGAGCGAAGCGGGCTCGCGCCCACGCTGGTGATCTCCTGCAAAGCCGGGAAAGCGAAGAAGGAGATTCGCCCGAGTATTGGCTCGCTCGTGCCCGCAGTCATATCGATTGCGGACAGACTAAGGAGGCGCTTGATGCCTTCATTAGGAGTCTCCAACTCGCACCGTACGAACCGCACCGCAGAGGAAAGGTCCCGGCAAGCACGCGCTGTATGGCGCTGAATGCCTATTGGCGGTATCTCTGCGAGATCAACCAATCAGATAAGGCCTACCGGTTTCTGCGAACGGAGCTCAGAAGGGCGCCGGATGGCACGCAATCGGCCCATCGTACCATGGCATTCCTTCTTCAGCTTCATCGAGATTCCGGGCGGCCGATCGACCCCGATGACGATCTTCTGTGGGCCTACTTCGCAAATAATACCAAGTGGCGCTATCCAGCCAGGAATCTCCTGCGGAGCATGCTTCTTGAGACGCCGTCCGAACAACGCGATGCATTCTGGACCCGCGTTGAGAAGCTAACCCGGAACGCGGATCCCACCCGGACGCTCGAGCTGGCCGAAGTCATGTTGGATGCAGGCGAGGCCGTCCGAGCCATACCAATCCTGCAAGACCTGGCAAAGCGGGCTGATCCGAAACGCGATGGCCCTGCAATTGCAGAACTCCTGTTTACGTGCCACCTTCGTGTGCAGGATTGGCGGGCGGCGGAGAAGATCTTCGCCGATTCGGAAGGTAGGGAGCACTCTCGGACGATGGCTGGCTTACGCCAACTAGCCACCGCAGCCGGGCAGGGCGGGGCGGCGGAGGATGCGCTGCGGTTCTGGAAGTCACGAGCGGGTCTGGACTTCACCGACCTTAACGGTCTGAAAGAACTGGCCGAAATGGGCTTGAGGGAACGCCTGCAGGAGTACTACACTGCGACGATGCAGCGGGCTCCGGACAGTTGGGTGCCTGCGAAGGCGCTGCAACTCCTGAGCGAAGAGGAGCGAGATGACCAAAACGTGCATCCTGGTAATCGAAGACGACGCGGCCATTCGCGAGGGGATCGTTGACGCCCTTGCCTTCCAGGGCTTTGCGACCCTGCAGGCGGGCGACGGGGTGACCGGGGCGGAGATGGCCGCGTCGGGCGAGTACGATCTTCTGCTACTCGATCTGGTTCTGCCAGGTCGCGATGGTCTGGAGATCCTGCAGGAGCTGCGGAAGCTCCGCCCGACGATTCCGGTGATCATTCTCACCGCCCGCGGAGGAGAGCAAGACCGCGTCCGGGGGCTTCGGCTCGGCGCAGACGACTACGTAGTGAAGCCCTTCAGTGTGGACGAGCTGCTGGCCCGGGTTGACGCCGTGTTGCGTCGATCACCGGAACGACCCTCCGACGTGAGTGGCATTCGGTTCCCCGGCGGCGAGGTCGATTTCGCCAGGTGCGAAGTGCGTTACGACGGCGGCGAACGCGCAGAGTTGTCCGAGCGGGAGCGGGAGTTGCTCCGGTATTTGGTCTGCAACAGCGGCCGGGCTATCTCGAGAGAGGAGATTCTGTCGCACGTTTGGCGTCTTGATCCGCGCGGCGTTACCACGCGGACTATCGACGTGCATATTGGCCGACTTCGCGAAAAGCTCCGCGACGACCCGTCCGACCCGCGGGTTCTTCTGACCGTGCGGGGCAAGGGCTACATGATCGCGAAGATCGAGGCTTTGCCATGAGCCGCCCCTGGCAAGTCTGGATGCTCTTTGCCGCGGGCTTGGCTCTGGTGCTGGCGGCCATGGGGTGGATCAGCCTCATCGCATTCCGGCTGGAGCGATCGGAACACCAAGCCCGGTGTAATGCCGTGCTGGAGGAGAACGTCCAGTTAGCTCTGTGGCGAATGGAGGCGGCTCTGGCTCCGATGATCGCCGAAGAGAACGGGCGGCCGTATGTCGCCTACAGGTCCTTCTTCGACCCGGGACAGGCCTACGCTCGGTACCTGGACGGGGCGGTTTCCAGCGAGACTCTCGTGCCGTCTCCGCTGCTTACCGGTCGCCCGGCCAACACGCTCGTTCACTTTCAGATCGATCCGCAGGACCGTCTTTCGTCGCCGCAAGTGCCGGCGGAAGAACTGCGGAAACCGGCGGAGAGCAAGTACCTTGCTGCGGAGGTTGTTGCCTCCTCGGCCGCGGAGTTGGAGGAGCTGAAATCACTGCTCGATGTGCCGAAACTGCGCGAGCTGCTTTGCCGGCCGTTCCTCACCCTCGGCCCGGACGCGCCAATAGAACGTTCCGATACGCAACTCGATGAGGTCTTCGGTCAGATGATGGCCGAGCAGTCGCAGATGAAGCAGGCCCGGCAGCGAGGCCCCACCGAACAGCGTGCCCGTTTCCAGCAGGCTGCTTCGAATGTAGTGGTTCCCGCGGCGCCGCTGACCGACGATCGGAAAGCAGTGGGCAGCCCGATCAGGGCGTTGTGGATGAACGGTGCGCTCATGCTGGCCCGACGAGTGCAGACGGACGGGGGGGAGTATGTTCAAGGCTGTCGGCTCGATTGGCCGGCGATCGAACTAAGGCTCAAGGAGAAGATCGCCGATCTCCTTCCCGATGCTGATCTCGAGCCGGTTCAGGCTGAGACGCCCTCCGCCGAGACTCGAATGCTGGCCGCACTGCCGGTTCGACTCGTTCCGGGCGGATTACCCGCCGCGGTGGAGCAACGGCTATCGGTAATCCGCGTATCATTGGTCGTTGCGTGGATCGGGGTGCTGGTGGGGGCTCTCGCAATCGCCGCTTTGTTGGGAGGCGCTGTCTCGTTGAGCGAGCGGCGGGCGACGTTCGTTTCGGCCGTAACTCATGAGCTCCGCACACCGTTGACCACGTTGGGCATGTACACGGATATGCTGCAAAAGGGAATGGTCCCCGGTGAGGAGAAACGTCGGCATTATCTCGCCACCATGCAGACCGAGGTACGGCGGCTTACCCACATGGTGAGCAACGTACTCGCGTTTGCCAGGTTGGAGCGAACGAAGCCGCGCCAGACTGCCGAAAGAACGGCACTTATCGAGCTGGTCCACCGCCTGCAAGACCGCTTTGCCGCCCGGGCGGGATTGGCCGATATGCAGTTTGCAGTTGATGTCGAGCCTGCGGCACTTGATCGACGGGTGATGGCCGATCCGGACCTCGTCGAGCAGATCCTGTTCAACCTGGTCGATAACGCCTGCAAGTACGCCGGTGGGGGCGAGAATCCCGTTATTCACTGGGAGATCTCCGCAACACGCAGAACTGTGGTCATGCGAATTCGGGATCACGGCCCGGGCATCCCGGACTCGGAACTACGGCGGATCTTCCGTGCTTTCAGCAAGTCCGCCAAAGATGCCGCCCATTCCGCGCCGGGCGTGGGTCTGGGTCTTTCGCTCGCCCGGCGACTGGCTCGCAGTGTCGGTGGCGATCTCCAACTCGATCCCCGTTGCCGGGAGGGGGCGTGCTTTGTGCTCACTCTGCCGGCCGCCTGATCGACTGCGGAAGCCAGACCAGTCGTTATTGCCCGATCGTTCTCCCACCGTCGATGGGAAGGTTGACGCCGGTAACGTAGGAAGCGGCCGGGCAGGCCAGAAAGCCGACTACGGCCGCGAATTCTCTGGGGTCGGCGAATCGGCCGATTGGAACCGACGCGGCCATGCGCTGGGCGACCTCGTCCGAACTTACACCGTCGCGCTTCGCCCATACGCGGAGGATTGCCCGTAACCGGTCCGTATCCACGAAGCCCGGTAGCACGTTGTTGACCGTAATACCGAAGGGGGCCAGTTCCATAGCCGAGGTTTTGCCCCAATTCGCCACGGCCCCGCGGATGGTATTCGATACCCCTAGCCCGCGAATCGGCAGAAGCACCGAAGTAGAGATAACGTTGATTATCCGGCCGAAGCCTGCCGCCTTCATCCCCGGCACCAGGGACTGCGCTAGACGCTGAAAGCAGAGCACGTGGTTGGAGAATGCCTGGGCAAGGTCGTCTGATGAAGCATCAAGCAGCGCCCCGGCCGGTGGACCGCCGGTGTTATTGACCAGAATGTGAATCGCCCCGGCCGCCCGAACATGCTTGTCGACTGCCTGCTGCAGGCCGGCCGGGTCCGATGAGTCGGCGCAAATGTAATCGTGAGTCTGCCCCGCCTCCGTGTTGAGATTCCCCGCCACGTCCTTGAGGGCCTTCGCATCGCGCGCTACCAACGTCACGGCCGCCCCGAGGTTTGCCAGTTGCTCCGCGCACGCCCGGCCTATCCCTCTTGATGCTCCGCCTACCAATGCTCGTCGACCCTGCAGCGAGTCCATACACAATACCTCCTTCTTGTCGAGCCCAAGGCTACGAGGGTGAGACCTGCTCCGCAAGCGGGGTACAGCGCGTTGGAGTCGGATAGCAGCTCAGCGCCCGAGCGTGCTTGCCGTTGGTCGGTTGGGCGGCTACCTTTCACGTGGTCTCTTCAAGCGGATAGCATGTGCGAGAGGGTACTTACGATCATTGACGGACAACCGGGCGATGGTAAACGGGCGGGTAGGTGCAGAAAGGACGGATGAACCGGCAGCGCGGAAGCGCCGGTGCGACACTTCCTCGCGGTTGTGGCGGGAGTGGTGCTTCGTTCGGGCTGCTTTCATCCGCTTTCGCGGTCGCCTGCTGCTGATCGCCGTGATTCTGTTGGGCGGGGGGCTGCTGTTCCAGCGCCTGGAGCCGGAGAAGGGGCACTCGTTACTTCAGGCGATGTATTTTACGTGGGCTCTGGTCTTCGGTGAGCCGCCGGAGGCTTTCCCGCAGTCTCACGTTCTGCAACTGCTGTTCTTCGCGGTGCCGGTTCTGGGGCTGACCGTCATCATCGAGGGAATCGTCGACCTGGCTTTTCTTCTTCGTGATCGGAAACGCTATGAACGAGGGTGGTGTTGTATGATGGCTTCATCGATGTCCGGTCACGTGGTTCTCGTCGGTTTCGGCAAGCTGGGGTTCCGCACGTTTCTTCATCTAAGAGACCTGGGCTCGTCGGTTGTTGTTATTGAACGAGATCCCGGCAACCAGTTTCTCGAGGACGTTCGCCAGGACGGATCACCTTTGCTGATCGGTGACGCCCGACGCGAGGCGATATTGCACGACGCCAACATCGCCAAGGCTCGGGCGATTGTACTGGCCACCGACGATGACCTCACCAACTTGGAGGTGGCTTTGGACGCGCAGAAGATCGCCCCCGACATCCGAGTGGTTCTGCGGATGTTCGATCAGAACATGGCGGACAAGGTGGCAGACAGCTTCAATATTCACGTGGCCATGTCTCAGTCGGCGATATCCGCACCGGCCTTCGCGACCGTGGCCGTCGAGCCTTCGGTCATCTCCGGCACGGTGGTCGGCGAGAATCTGATCGCGATTCAGCGCTGGCATGTCCGGGCCGGTGGCCCCCTGTGCGGCAAAACGGTGGCCGATGTCATGGTCGACTACCACCTGGGGGTGACGGAGCACCGCTCAAAGGCGGCGGGGGCGACTCTTTTCCCACCTCCCGACACTCCGCTGGTTGACGGCGACGAACTGCTCGTCCAGGGGACGCTTGAAGGGCTCAAGTCGCTCAAGATCGCCGTAAGCGGCGTTGTCTGATTGCGGGGAAGGGATGAAGGCGTCAGAGCGGACGGGCGAGGATTCCGTCCACCACGTTGAAGAACTCCTCCGGCTTCTCCAACATCATAAGATGACCGGTTCCGGCGATTTCCGCATCTGATCGGGCGGCCGCACGTACGAAGTCGGGCACGTCCCACGCCGCGGCCGATCGCTCGCCTGCGATCAGGTGGATACCGATGCCGCCGTCGACGACGCTTCGCACCAGTGCCATGTACGCCGGATCGCCGGTTTCCTTCACAATAGCCCGCGACATTGCGTGGAGAGTTCCTGCCGGTTGAAAGTCCAGGATGCCGGCCGCCCAATCGATGCGCGAAGGAGTGGGCTCGAGACCCCATCGTGTCAGCGTGGCGGGTACGTCGGCTTGCATGGCCTGACAGTCCTGTGACCACCGTTCAGGGGTCTTGGCCGCGATGGAGCCGGCCCAGAAGGCGTCTTTCAACGTGAAATTGCCCTCGACGTTGATGATTCCCAGGACCAACTCAGGGCGAAGGTCCGCCATGATCATCGCCACTGCTCCGCCCATGCTGTGCCCCAGCAGCCACACCGGTTCGGAACCGGCGCCTTCGATTACCGACAGAACGTGCTCAGCTTGGCTCCTGAGAGTCAGACGCCGCTGATTGATATCGCGATAGGATCCGTAGCCGAGCAGATCGACCGTACGCACGTTTGCCCGAGGTAGGCGCAATGCGGGATCGACGCAGTCCAGCGTTCCGATCAATCCGTGGATTATCTGTAAGGTGGGGCGGTTCACGGTTCCTTCCGCAGACCGGAGGTTCTTCGATGTTGCAATACGATCACGCTGGAGAGTATGACGGGTCCGAGGCGCGCGGACAAGGCGGACCCCGGGGTATGTCCGGTGTCCGCCCCGCCGTTCAAACAGAATCCTCTTCGCCTCTGTGCCTCCTTTACGGGCCGGAGATCGTGATAAGGCCCGGAATCAACGTAATCGGCAGGATTGCGTTGTGGTCGCCATCGCCCATGACGGTAACTTGCGTGTCCGGATTGAAGCCGATCGTGAACGTCCCCGAAGCATCCGAAGAGACATCGACAATAAGCGTGCCGGCGTACTTCTCCGCTCCCGTATCGGCAACGGGCAGGACGGGGTTGCCCGTGAGAAGCGACGCTATATACAGGTTAACGGGATTAGCTACCGGGATAACCGCCAGATCAAAGAATACGTAGTCGGGGTCGTAAGGGTCAACATAGTAGGCGGCGTGCGCATCACAGAAGCCGCTCCCTTCGCATGACGAGGGCGGAACATGGTTGGGTTCAGAGCAGTCCTCGTCGCCCTCGCAGGGAATCTCCGCAAGGCCGAGCATCCCAGTCGAACCACTTGTGAAACTACCCTCACTGACCCCCGTTGCGAAATACTCGAGCAACGGATCCCCGTTATGGTCGGGATCCCAGTTCGCGACGTGCAATTCGATCGTTACCTGAGCTCCGCCGGGCGGGATGATAATCTCGTTGTCATTCAGGGTGTACGCCCCGTCCGATTCGACGGGACGCCAGATCATGCGCGCGGCCGGGGCATCCGGACACGTACAATGACCGGCGCAGCCCGCTGACTCCGGCGGGCAATCCGAGTTATCATCGCACACGATCGTTGTGAAGTCCGTATACTCGCAGGAACCTCCGACGCACTCGTCAAGCGTGCAGTCGTCTCCATCGTTACACACCATCGGATTGTGGCTCACCTCGCCCGTCTCCGGGTCGCACACATCGATCGTGCAAGGGTCGCTGTCGTTAATCATCGTCGTAACGCCCGTGTCCGGATCGCAGCAACGGGTTACCGGGTTGTAATTGAGCTCGTTAATGCAATCTCCCGTTTCGATGTCGCAGGAATCGTCCGTGCAGGCGCTGTCGTCGTCGCAATCGACCGGATAGCACATCGGGCAGTCGCCCCAATCGGGGCAGAAAGAATCCGCATCCCGACCCTGGAAGACCATCAGCGTCCATACAACGTCAACGAAGTTCATCAATTGGTTCGGAACGCAATCATGAAGATCCATCCCGGCCAGGGTTATGCTCAAGTAGTTGCCCTTGAAAGCCTCGACCCCGAGCAATACGTCCGTGAAGTTCACGACCGTGTTGTTGTCGACGTCCCCGAGCTTCCAAGTCCACGCGGTCGTCATGTCCGAATATGCCGGGTTGCCCGGCCAGCCGCAGTCCGCCCAAACCTCGAACTGCGTCGCCGGAGTCACCGACTCGCCGGTGATGTAGACCGGATCACCCCACTCCGCCGGAGTCAAGAACACCGCATCCGCCGGATCGTCCACCAGAACCCCCGCCTGAACCGTCGGGCCACTGTAACCCAGCACTTCAAACGGCACCGGGGCGCCGACGTAACGGGCTATCCCGGCCGTACAGGCCCCCCGTACCATAATCGCCTGCGGAGCCTCGGAATCCGGGGGCTGTAACGAAACCGCCAGATAACGCGGGCCGGCCGCTTCCACGATCGGAGCGTCGCACAGGCAGGTGTCCAGTTCTTCGTCACATGGTCCGCCGCACGGATTGCCCGAATGGTCGCAACCGACACCCACTACGCAGATCTCGTCGCCGTTGCAGAACAGGCCGTCGTCCGGGCACTCCTCGTGGTTCGGCGTGTTAACGCATTCATCGATGATGTCGTTGCACGAATCGGAGGTGCAGTCGATCTCGTCGTCGCAGTCCACCTCCGTACCGTCCTGACAGTCCTCGATCGGATCACACCACTCGAACCCGTCGCACCACAGGCCGTTGTCGCAGTTCGCATCGTTGGGAATGTTGCGGCAAACATCCGCGACGTCATCGCAAGAGTCGTCCGTACAGTCCACCAGGTCATCGCAGTCCGGAACGGTGCCGGGACTGATCACGCAGTCGTCGATCGGGTCGCAAATCTCCACCCCGTCACACCACTGTCCGTTATCGCAGTTGGCATCGTTCGGTTCGTTGTAACAGACGTCGAGAACGTCATCGCAGGTGTCGTCGGTACACGAAACATCGTCGTCGCACGCAAAGGAACCGCCGGAACAGGCGCCCGAAAGGCACGCCTCGTCTATCGTGCAGAACAGACCATCGTCACACGGGTCTCCGTTATCCGCATGATTAGCCAGGCAAGTGCCCGTACTGTTGCAGGTGTCCGGGTCCGTGCAATCCGTATCACTCGGGTCTCCACAACTTGTCCCGAACGGTTCGTCGTTTGGATCACACCCGCCGGATCCGTCACAGGTATCCGGATCGGTACAATCCGTGTCCGCCGAGCTGCCGCACGGAGTGCCTGCCGAGGCGAAGTTCTCGATACACACCGCGGAGGCGTTGCAGGTGTCTTGAGCATCGCAAGGCCCCAGCGGTGGGCCGCCGCAATCCGTACCTTCGGGCATGGGATCATGGCTTACCGAACCGTCCGCCGTATTGCAGACGTCGTCCGTGCAGTCGTTATCGTCATCCAACGGTTCGAGATTCCCGGTCGTCGGATCACAACATTCGACCGAATCGTCGTAGTTAATGGGGTTATCGCAGAGCTGCGAGGGCAAGCAGTCGTCACCGGTGCAGAGGTTGCCGTCGGCGCAGTTCGCGTCGGAGATGCAGGCCACGAATATGATCGCCGGCGATTTATCCAACGGCTCGATCAAGAACCCGATTTCGTCGCGGATGAAGGTGAAACTGTCATTATCGACCACGTCGATCGTGTAGACCCCATTGGCACCGGCCGGTACGTCGATAAGTAGCGTACCGGCGTAATAATCCAACCCGCCGTCGGTCTTGCCGCTACCCATGATCACCGCACCGTACTCGTAATCGAGCGTGATTGTGGCCACGGCGGGAATGCTGGTTACTCCGTTGAAGACGTAGTCCGTCCGGCTCGAGTCGATGAAGGCTCCGTTGGCAGGTGTGGCGGGCCAGCCCGTCGGCACCAGCGGGTCACCGTTCCCGCTGCTATAGCCGGTTCCGTCGATGGTAAACTGATATGCCCCTAGAGGAGGTCCGTCCTCCTCCGGATCCCACCCGGAGAGCTTCATCTCCAGGGTAACAGTCTGCCCGCCGCCCTGTAACGTGATCATGTTACCGTCGATGCTGTGGGAACCGGTCGCTTCAATCGGCACCCAGAAAAAGTCCGCTCCGTAACTCGAAATCGACGTCAAGCCGATCACCAACGCAAACACGCCGTACCTATACCGGGAACGCAACATGGGTATGCCTCCTGATGGGACAGCCGTAATCACAAACCACTTCCTCGCTTGAAATGGCACGATACTGCTGATTACACATTCTAACAGAGTGTAATCACTAATGGAAGGAATTTTCGGACTCCAACGGAACAAACCGGCGGGTCGCCTCGATGTGGTCAACAGATGGCCCCCGTGGTATGCTGTCTTGTGCAAGAATTAACGCAGGCTTTCTTTTGTGCTGTTGGAATCGCGTATTGCGGATGGAAATGGGCGGTGCGCGTTGCGGCGGGACTACGAGGACACATTAGCGAGGCGAAGCAATGCTTGAACGGGAACGGATCGACTTACTGCGGAGGTACTCTGGAGAGATCATGGCGGCTATTGTCGGGACCAGCGTGGGCACCGAGGCTCTGCCGCGGCCGGACAAGGCGGCCAAGCAGGCGTGTGTCCTGGCCGGGGCACTCCTGCAAGAGGTTGAAAAGGCGGAAGCAAAACTGGCGACCTAGTGCCACCTATCGGAAGGTCGTTCACGGTCCTTCACTACCTGGTAAGGGGCGGAGGAAGATACACGACGACTTTGTTGAAGACAACCCGGCTCTGTTGCCTTGGGGATGCGCTGACGACAGCCCCGCCACTGAGATGTCATGCAGTGGCAGGGCTGTCGTAATACAGTGGCCACGGTCAAGAAAGTGGGCCGGCTCCGACCCGATTCGCCCTTGGATGATACTAAGATGCGCCCGTACCCTCTCGCAACGGGCTAGGGCTTTCCGGGTCCTCCGCCCGCCGACCGCAGGATCTTCGCGGCCCCCGCTTCCTCGAACCGGGATAGATCGGTCCAGAAGGTCCCGTCCCCGGCGAAGAAAAGCTGAATCGACTCGGGTTCGAAGTTCTCGGCGAAAGTGTAGAGATTGTACGCCGACCCACTACCCAGGGCGCCAACCAGCAGCCGATATCCGTCGGCCTCGGCCTGTTGAGCCATTTTGTCCACGTCCGCGTTCGCCTGCCCGAGAATCTCGATACGTTGCGCGTCGAGCCGGGCGACTTCCTCTTGAATCGTAGCCACTTCCAGCTTCGCCTGGGCATCGATTTCCGCCGCGCGCTTCTCGCCATCGGCCGTTACGTTGGCGACCATCACCCGGGTTTCGGCCTGGATCGTCTCACGAGCGATATCGATCTTCTTACGTTCCTCTTCCAGTTGGGCGCGGACTGTGGCCGCCTCCCGCTGTTTGTCCTTGGTGATCTGTTTCTCAACCGCCGCATAGCTTTGCTGAATCGTACGCTTCAGATCTTCCGTAACTTCACCCTCGGCCATCCCGGACGACGGCGCATGCACCTCGATTTCGCGGACCAAGGCGATAAGCACTTCGATGTTCTTGCGGCCGCAGATCCGTTGCAGCTCCGCGGTGAGGTCGCGTTGGAACAGCTCGCGTTTCTCGCCGTGGATGAAGTCCCTGGCGTCGTAGGTCGATCCGATATTACGGCAAATCGAGCGCAGTTGCGGGCCGATCACCTTGTCCAGTACGCGATCTACGTTTCCGAACTCGTTGATGATCTCCGCCGCGTGTTCCGGATGGACGCCCCACACCACGGTGACCCCGACGCGGATCAGGTATCCGGTGTCCGAAGGAAAGGAAATCCGAAGATTCTCGGCTTCCGAGACCTTTGTTTGAGAATACTCGTTGAAGCCGATCTCGATCAAGGTGACCTTCTGCAGTCTCGGGTTGATGAAGTAGACACCAGGCTGTAACACGTCGCGCAATGTGCCGCGCTGGCCCTTGTCAGCTAAAGGCCGCACGAAGCTGTGATAATCCTCGGTGTCTCCCGACTCCGCGCCGGATGCTACCGAGCTGTCGACCGGTGCAAGTTCCGGAGGATCGTCACCGAAGAGGTTCGTTACGACCCCGACGAATCCGGCCGGAATGACCACGGCCGGATGGAGTTCGACGTCATAGACGTACGGGTTGATCCGGTATGTCCCCGGTGTCAGGACTTCTCGCAGAATACCGCGTACCCCGGACTCGCGGGTGACAACCACTTGGCCCGGAGCGGGATCGGCGCCAACCTTGCGCGTAACCACCCCGATTTTTGGGAAGTTCCCCTGGAATTTAAAGGTGCCGGAGCGCAGCTCGTCTCGCTGACTCTTGTTGAGGGAGTGGATCCACTCCCAAGTGCTCGGGTCCCCGGATGGGATCTGCTGTAGGGGGTGCAGTTCGGCTTCCCAGATGATGGGCCAGCGAAAGTGCCGTCCAGGCCCGAGCACGTCCATCTGGATTCCCTTCTGCCCCGGCGCGGTGGCTACGGCTTGTCCTTGTGGAAGTTCCGTCCCGGTCTTCCGGGTGAGCACGGCACATTGGTCCTCCGGCACGTAGATCCGGCACGCAAACCAGGCAAACAGACCTGACGCGGCAAGCGCCGTACACAGTAGACCGAGCCCAAGGATGATTCTTCGATACATCATTTACCACCTCCCTGCGAGGCCTCGCTCTCAAAGGTCTGCAACTGTTTGAAGATCTCGGCGAAAGGACCTTCTGTGTTTGACAATATGGACTTGATCGACGGTGCAATCTTCCGCAAGAACGACTGTTGAGCATACGTAGTTCCGTCGCCGAATGCCTCCACCGCCGCCGCCAGCGGCTCCGCCTGCGCCTCGTATTCGAAGAGTACAACGTTCGCTTCGGCCCGCCCCCGCGCTCGCGTAGCCGCCGCTTCCTTCTCGGCGGCCTGCAGCACGAGTTTCGCCACTTCCAACTCTCGCTGGGCCTGGGTGACCGCGATGATCTTGCGCTGCTCCGCCTTTTTGGTTACGGTGACGACGTCGCGCCGGGCGTTGCCGATAGCCTGGTTTCGAGCGCTTAGCTCTTGTTGCTCTACGAGCTTCACTTCGGACTTGGCCTCTTCCATTTCGTTCATGGAGCGCTCGATCTCCTGATCGGCCTGCTCCCGTTGGCTGATCAGCGCGGCGATCTCGGCCGGCGGGATGATGTCCCGCACCAGGGCGGCCTTGATGTCGATACCACCCTTGCTGCACTCGCGGCGCAACTCGTCCAGCAGGCGCACCTGGAACGCCGTTCGGGTCTTGCCGCTAATAAAGTCGCGGGCCTTAAGCTTCGATCCCTGGATGCGAGAGATACTCCGGGCGTTCGGCAGGATGATCTTGTTGAGGATGTCGGTCTCGTCTCCGTACGCCACCGTCACCTCGGCCACTCGATTGGGCAGGATGGCCCACTCGATCGTCCCCTCAATCGTGATCGTGAAGCTATCGTACGAGGGGAAGTGAATCGCGTCGTCGCCCAGCATGTCATACTTGTGACTCCGCACGTCGACGATCTCGATCTTCTCTAGATACGGGTTGTAGTACTCCAGACCCGGTGGACGAGTCCGGCGCTGAACGCCCTTCTCCCCGGGTTCGACCGTCCAAGTGTTTCGGGTTACCGGATCCTGCCCGCTGAGCAGGGTGACCACGCCTACATGGCCTTCCGGAATCTGAATGGCGTCGAATTGTTGAACATCGTAGGCCAGCAAGTTGATGTTGTGACGCGCCGGCTTCAGGATTGCTTCGACCGGCCCGCGTTCGTCAGGCTCCGTGGCCACCGTCTTGGGAAACGGTAGCGGATTCCCGTAGCGGCGAACCAAGACCCCGATCCTATTCTGCTTGATGAGCGTAGCCCGCTGTTTGATGGCCTTGTATTTGTACGGGTTGGGGAAGTAACGCCCTTCGGTCAAGACCTCGTAGCGGATTCCCTTGTAACCTTCGCGAACCTCCTCTTCCGTTTCCCCGGTTACCTCGGCGATGCTCCGAACCAACTCAGGATAGAGCACAACCTGGTCGGAGAACTGGTCCGCCAGCTCCTTAGGAATGGTCCGGCCGGTCTTGTTGACCAGCACCAGCAACTCGTTTGCCTCGACCTCCACACGAATCAGGAACCAGTAGATGGCTCCGGTCAACAGCAGCATGAAGAGCGGCACGGCCACGATCGCCGCCACCCCGGGCAACGGGGAGCGCGGAATCGATGGTCGGACAGGGGTAGTATCGTAGTCCGGCATAATGTGAAGTCCTTTCAGTTTACCGACAAGTACGCGAGTATTTGCACGTCCCGCACCAAGGACGCCTTGGAGAGGTCGCTCGCCGACAGACACGGCCCACCGCGACCGGAACTTGACCGAGAAGCCCGGAAGAGAATCCCGCGGCTTCACCGGGCTCAATCAACAGACCGTTAATCCAGCGGGTTGCCGCACTGGGCGCAGTATTTGGCTCGCACCGGATTAACGGCGCGGCACCGGGAGCACACCTGGCGGCGCCCCGCCCGCGCGCGACTCCGCCACGCCCGCCACATCAGGCCAACTCCTACGGCGAAGCAGCCCACCAGCGCGAGCGCGACAATCTGCGTCATCGGGCCTGCGAACATGTAAGGGTCCTCGTTTCGTACCAACTGATCCGCCGGTAATATACCACACGCCCCCGACGGTGCCATTTACAATTATGCGCGTACTTTCGAACCACCACCCGAGCCGGCGAACGCCGACCTGAAACGTGCCGACATGGGTGGCGGCGGGTTTTCGCTCGCTGGCCTGCTCGGATACGATAGAAGTGCGATTGTGCCGGCTGGCCCCTCTTCAAAGGTGGGGGACTGGCGTCACTTTCTCCGTTGTGCGAAACACGGCCGGGTGGCCCACGTCCTTTTGATTTGTGCGGATACTCTGATTGGTTGAGGGTCGTTCAAGGCTATGTCGTCTGGACGTGGGGGAGCCGATGATATACCCTCCCGTGCACGCCGACGCATCTTCGCTCTTGCCCCGAAGGAGCCCAGGTGTGTAGCCAGGGGGCGCAAGCCCCTGGTGAGGGTGCCGCCAATGTCGATTAGCCCCGAGAGGCGACAGAAGGAAGAGGCGACCATGGGCCAAACGCTCACCTGTTTGCACTACCACGTTGTGTTCAGCGGGTAGGGCAGGTCGTCGACCTGCCATCGGGATCGAGGTCGATTTGAACGTCGTGACTCAGTGCTGGGGAGAAGATGCAAAGGAACGCGCGATCGGAGAAGGCTATGCGAGATTGGTGGACCAACAGAACGAAGAGGCCCATCCTACTCGCAGCGGTCTCTCTTCTGGTGATTCTCGTTTATCTGTGGGCGTCGGCGATCAAGAGCGACGTTCCGGTGTTCGACGTGCCGCGTCTGTTTGGAGACTCGTTAATGCTGCGTTATGAGTCGGAGGATGGCGGCGATCTTCTGATCACCCGTACTCGGCTGCACTACCAACGCAAGGGCGGCGTTCATCCCAATCCGGTTTACCGGTATGATTCCGCGGACGGGACCCTGGAAGAAGGTGGTGGCAGAGATTGGGACATGGCAGCGGGTGAGATAATCAAGACTTTCTCCACGGGATCGGCGACGGATGCGCGTCTCATCGTGAAAGACGGGCGGCTGCGTCATTGGGGTAAGGCCATCAAATCTCGCACAATCCTGACAAAGGGGGAAACTGCGCTGGGAGTGTGCGTGGACTCTCCCGGACGACTAACCGCAGTCTTCTCGGCAGACGGACGGAAGCGGCCGGTGTTGAGGGGGTGGTTTGTCTCAGCCGGTGGCGGCTACAGGGGGCAGCACTATGTTGAGTTCTTCGAGTTGCCCTCTGCCGAGCGGATTGGAGATGCCGTTCGAATTCCCTTTACTACGGCGGAGGGAATGGAGTCCGGCTGTTGGTCGGAAGATGAAAAGTACTTCGTATTGGCGTCGCACCGGCAGATGCGCCTATGCGTGATTCATGTCGGTCATAACGGGGAGTGAGAGGCATGCAGCCCGGTGGCAGACAGCGTTGGTGTCTTTCCATGGAGCCGCGGTTCGGTTAGTCTCCCGGCAGAGTGTTGAGTTCGATCTGAAGAACAAGGAACCACTTCACGGAGGCTCACGAATGAAACTGGCGGTGTTTCTCATTGTCGTTGTTGGGGTTGTGGTTGCGGTCATGTACATCGGAGGGTCATCGACGGAGGATTTCGATCCGACGGAGCAGGGTTTGCAGGCCCGCGCGGCTGTCAAGATGGGCGTACCCTGGACCGAGGTGCTCGAGGTCGCCGGAGAACCGCGTCACTGGCGCGACGAGCCCAGTGGGTTCGACTTCCATTATGTAGATCGGTTCGATTCCAACGCGCGCGAGGTGATCGCCAAGGGTATTGAGGAGGACGACTATCCGTATGGGTTCAGCTTCCTCTACCGGTTTTCTGATTCCGCCACGTTCGCAGTGAATTTCGACCGCAAGGGCATGAGCGTTAACATCCAGGACAAAGAGAGTAAGAAAGACCTGATGGAAGATCTCGGCGGGTAGGGCGATCGGCGGCCGTCGGCTGCGGTCGAGGGTGGTGCGAACCGTCGAAGCTCTTGCCCCGAGGGGGCTCGGGTGTGTAGCCAGGGGGGGCAAGCCCCTGGCCGCGTGGCCCGTGCCGTTCTGAATTGCGCGGATATTCCGATCGAGTGGCCCACGTGCTTTTGACTTGCGCGGATACTCCGATTCGTCGAGAATCACGCGAGCCTATGTTGTCTGCACGTGGGGGAGCCGATGACATACGGTCTCCCCCGGGCCACCCGGCCGTTACGTAAGGACCGTGGCAGGCATTGGCACTTACGGTGCAGATCGATCACTCGGGTGTGTATTGGTCGAGAAAGCTCTGCAAGATGACCTGGGCGGCCACGCGGTCCAGGCGGGCCTTCTTCTTCTTGCGGGTTAGCTCGGCGGGTAGAAGCAGCTCCTCGGCTGCGAAGCTCGAGAGCCGTTCATCGAAGTAATGGACCGTAAGAGCGGTCAAACGCGTCAGTTCCGCACCGAATGATCGGGTGATCTTGGCCTGTTTGCCTTCCGTGTCATCCATGTTGAGCGGCAGGCCGAGGACGAAGGCGTCCACGTCGTATTCCTTCGCAAGGGCGACGACGGCTGCGGCGCTTTCAGCCGGGGTCCCGCGGGTCGGCAGGGTGGTCAGTGGGGTGACAATGCGCGCATCGGCGTCGCTAACCGCCAATCCGATCCGCTTAGTGCCGTAGTCGATGCCAAGAAAGCGCGCCATGAATTCACCCGGGCGAACCGACTCGGACCACCCTCCATCGAACACTCCGCATCAGGCATACTCCTGGTCAAAGGTCTCGTGGATACCTTCCACCATATCCTTGAGGCGATGCGCCTGGTCCTTTCGACAGACCAAGGTGGCGTCCGGAGAATGCACCACAATAAGGTCTTCGACTCCGATCGTAGCCACCAGGTGCTTCTCCTCCGAAACAACGATATTGCCCCGCGAATCCAGGTGCCGCACGAGCGCGCCGGCGGTGATATTGCCGTTGGTGTCCGCGTCGATCACGCCTTCTATCGCCGGCCAGGTGCCCACGTCCACCCAGTTGCAGTCCATTTCGACGACCAGCACGCGCGGGGCGTTCTCCATTACCGCATAGTCAATACTGATCTTCGTAAGTGACGGATACAGATTCCGGAGCTTCTGTTGGCGGGTATCGGTAAGCCACGCGGACGCAATCTCGCCGATGGCCGCACGCGAGGGAGGCAACTGCCGTTCCAGCTCGCCTAGGATGGTCGACGCCTGCCACGCGAACATGCCGCTGTTCCAGTAATACTCCCCGCTGGAGAAGTACTCCGTGGCCGTGGGCAGGTCCGGCTTCTCCTCGAACTTCGCGACCTCATACAGGCCCTCGGCCAGACGTTGCCCTCGGCGGACGTAGCCGTAGTTGGTATCCGGACGAGTCGGTTTGATACCCATGGTCACCAGCGTGTCACCGTGCTCCTCGGCCGTGGCGAAGGCGTGGTTGACCGCCTTCTGAAATCGGTCTGGGGGGGGTGATGATATGATCGGCGGTGAACATCCCGATCACGGCTTCGGGATCGCGCTGAGCTACTACGGCGGCCGACAGCCCGACGGCATTAGCGGTATCGCGGCCTACCGGCTCACCGATGAGATTGTCCGTGGGAAGTTCCGGGAGTTCTTTCGCCACCATGGGCAAATGATCGTCCGCGGTGATGATGTGAATCTGTTCGGGAGGCAGCAATGCCGCTACCCGTTCGTACGACTGCCGCAGAAGGCTGGTTCCGTCGAAGAGCCTGAGCAGTTGCTTGGGGCGTTGTTTTCTGCTCAACGGCCAGAGTCTGACTCCGGCCCCGCCGGCCATGATTACGGCGTGTCGCATGGTGAACAGTCCTTATGTCTTTGTGATGTCATTCTATCTCGTCGAAATCCACGCGCTTAAGCTGGGCGAATTCCAGCACCCACGACTTCCGAGCACCGCTCTTGAACAACACATCCACATGCGAGCGTTTGAACCCGCGGTGCATGGCTAAGACCTGGCCGAGCCCGAATTCCGGATGCTCTACCAAGGTGCCGATGCCCCATTGCTCAATATCATCGGGCAGGCGGCCCCGTGCGGAGTCGGACCGGTGTCTGACCGACTTGGGTTCGGGGGCGTCCCAATGGAGCTGATCCCGCGGCAACTCGTCCAGGAACGGGCTGCGCACCGTTCGGCTGGTTTCGCCGCGGAGCATGCGATACCGAGCCCGCGAAAGGGTAAGGTGCCGCTTGGCTCGCGTCATCCCCACGAAGAGCAGCCGGCGTTCCTCCTCTTCGTCCGCCGGCTCTTCGTCGCGCCGCTTGAACGGGAGCATCCCGTCTTCGAGCCCCATAATGAACACGGTTTCGAACTCGAGGCCCTTGGCGGCGTGGAGGGTCATCAAGGTGACAGTTCCGCCGTTCTCCCGGACCCCGTCCACGTCGCTGAGCAACGCGGTATACTCGAGCCAATCGCGGACCGTTGCGTCGGCGTGTTCCTGTTGGAAAAGGGCGGCGGCGTTGAGCAGTTCATCGAGGTTTGCCGCCGGGGCGTCGTCCACCCCGGTGGGGTCGTGGTACAAGGCCCGCAGACCGGATCGGCTCATGACCATCTCCAGGGCCTGACGCGCCGGAAGGGTCGGCGCCGGGGCGAGTTCCCGCAGGAGTTCTCCAAACTGACGCACCTTCGCCGCAGAACGCCCGAGAGCAGCGAGGTCCTCGCCCTGCAGAGTTTCGTAGATCGACCGGCCGGACTCCTGAGCCCGCTCGGTCAGCCGGCGGACGGTTGTCGCTCCGATCCCGCGGGTGGGCGTGTTAATGATTCGCAGCAAAGAGACCTCGTCGGCCGGGTTAACCAGCACGCGCAGGTAAGCGAGGACGTCCTTGATCTCCTTGCGGTTGTAGAACTCGACCCCGCGGGCGACCTGGTACGCGATCCCCTGGTGCAAGAGCGCTTCCTCAATACCGCGACTCAGGGAGTTGATCCGATAGAAGACCGCAATCTCGGACGGAGCCACCCCGTGGCGAAGCTGCCTGCCGATCTCGCGGGCGATGGCGGAGGCTTCCTCGTTGCCGCTTTCACTTTCGACCACGTGGACGGGGCTGCCGTCGGCGCCTTCGGTCCAAAGGGTCTTCTCCTTGCGGAGAGTGTTGGCCGAGATGAGCCGGTCGGCGGCGTCCAGAATGAGCTTGGTAGAGCGGAAGTTTTGCTCCAGGCGGACTACCTTCGCGCCGGGGTAGTCGCGTTCGAAGGTCAGGATGTTCTCGATGTTCGCCCCACGCCAGCCGTAGATCGACTGATCGGGGTCGCCGGTGGCACAGAGGTTCTTGCGTTGTTCGGTGAGCAGCCGGGCGATGGCGTACTGCGCGGCGTTGGTGTCCTGATACTCGTCGATTAACACATATCGGTACCGATCCTCCAGGCGCCGGCGTAGCTCGGAGTCGTGTTTCAGAAGGATCGCAACCCGCATCAGCAGGTCATCGAAGTCCAATCCGCCCATCTCCGTCAGAGCGGTTTCATAGGCTGCGTAGATGCGCGCGATGGTCCCGTGTCGCCAGTCGTTTTCCGTCTCGGCGAAGTCGGCGGCGGTCAGCATGTCGTTCTTGGCGTTGCTGATGTCCTGCTCGACCCGGGCCGGGCTCCAGTTGTCCGTGGAGAGATTGCACTCCGCGATGGCCTTCTTCAGCACCTTCCGGCGGTCTTCGCGGTCAAAGATCGTGAAATCTCTGGGGACGTTTGCCCGATCGTGGTGGATCCGTAGGAGCCGGGCGCACAGGGCGTGAAAGGTGCAGACGGTCATGCCTTCACCGAAGCCGAGGGCCGCGACGCGCTCGTACATCTCGCGGGCGGCTTTGTTCGTGAAGGTGATTGCCAGGATGTCGCGCGGCTCTGCCACCGTGGAGGCCAGATAAGCCGCCCGGCGCGTAACGACCCGGGTCTTCCCGCTGCCCGGTCCGGCGAGGATCAGCAGAGGCCCATCGGTGTGGACGGTCGCCTCTCGCTGAGGGTCGGTGAGGTCCTTAAGGAGCCCGGTCACAGTAGCATCCGTGCTGGTTCGCATCCTCCTCTGTATAGCCGCTGAATCCGCGAGCGTCCACCCACGGCGCCTGGGAGATTAAGGGCGGCGGTCGCCTTGCATGATGCGCACGACTCTGCTGACCGTTTGCTGATCGGCAGCGGTGGCCTTGACGGTGAGGTGTCGTTCCCCGCGGGATACCAGCACGGGGACGTCATCGGCGGCGAGTATGCGGTACAGAGCTCGCGCTTTGGACTTCGGCATCTTGTACGTGCGGGTCGTATTCCACTGACCATGCAGTTTCCCGACATGGTCCTTCACAGTCTCCGGGGCCACGTCGGCATGTCGGCCGAGGAGTTCCGCAAAGGCTGTCAACGCATCGATCTCGTCCGATGTGCCGGTAAGGACCAGACCACTCTCTTGACGACGGCCGACCACAACGCGGATGTCCTTCGGGGCCAGAAGATCGTATACGCTGTCAGTCTTGGAAGGAGACAGAAACGGAGTGGCGCTAAGGGTGGGTAGGTTGGAATAGTCTCGCTGGGACTGCCCGGCAGACCGGGCCGCTCCGAGGACGGCCAGGGTCGCTGCTATGGTCACAACGATCGCCAGCAGCACGGCCACACTGCGCAACTCGGGAGCGGGGCGAGACGTCGACTTCGACGGCATCAGGGGACGGCCGCACGTAACGCAGAACCTCGCTTGAAGCGGATACGAGCGATGGCACGTTGTACAGATCATGTTCATCGAGAACCGCCGCTGTTGTCGAAAGACCTCTGACCTCCGCGGGGATTGTATCGCCGATCCCGGCCGAGTGGATATTACAATCTCCGGCGAAGCCTGTAACCGGCGTGGGGGGCCGGCGGAACCGGCAACCTCGACGGCAGAGGGTTGACGCGCAGAGGCACCGGTTCCGAGCCCGGCCCGATTCACCAGTGCCGGTCAGGGTACTGGCTTATTCGAGAGGCAAGTCCAGAATATTGCGATCGTAGCGTGCCCATTTAGACTCCCGCGTGGAAATGCGGCAACGGACTCCCAGTCGACCCGTCTGTTGTTGTCGTGGGGCGTCGAAATACGTACATCGATCGTTGATATTGGTGCTCAGGTATCGAATCAACCGTTATGATGAAAGCGGCTATCGGCACGCGGCCGGTCCGGGATCGGATAGGCTGCGGCCGAGAGGCTGATTCGTGTCACTCGATTGCTGCAGGGGACCTTCGCGGTGTCGGAGCTGGTCAAGCCAAAACGGGCGGCTGTCCGATTATCGGACATTCCGCTGACGCTTTTTGCCCCGAGGCGGGTGTTCGCACGGGTTGAGGACGTTGCGGGCTATGGGTGGCCTCTGGCTCTTCTGCTGGTCACGGTGACTATGGTCGGATTCGCGACTGTCGAGACGGGTCTCATTGACCGGGAGGTCGACCGAGCAGTCCAGCGGAGTATTGCCGATATCGAGCGGGAACAGTTCGACATCGTCGAGCGGTCGGCGCTTAGCCAGATGATCGAAGAGAAGCGGAAGGAGGGCGAGTTCCTTCGCTTGATGGCGCGGGTGCGGGTAGTGGCTGCTCGACCGATAGCTACGCTGGCAACGGTGTTGCTGCTGGCGGCCTTCTTCTATGGTCTGGTGGCGCTCACTGGGCGGAAGCCGGAATGGCACACGCTGCTGACGGTCTTTGTTCTGGCGAGCTTCGTTAGCGCACTCGGGCTTGTGGTGAGGCTGGGGCTGATGCTCTGGTACCGGACGCTGGAGGTCGATACGTCCCTGGCGTTGCTGAGTCGATCGTTCGTTCCGCAAGAGGCTGCCAATAGGATGTCGCTTGCGGTGTCCTCCGGGTTGTTGTCGGCGGTGGACCCGTTTCGGATGTGGTTCTGGTTTGTGATAGTGGTGGGGCTGACCGCGACCTCACAGCTTCGAGGGTGGAAGGTCTGGACCGTGTGTACTCTGTTGTGGCTGTCCGCGGCGGGCGTGCGGACAGCGCTGGCGTGCGGAATGGCGGCCGGGAGTGTTCCGGCATAGGCGGAGCGGAGTTTTCCAGGGAGACGCCGGCTGGTATCGGCGGGATGCGACCATGAAGACGCTTCTGGGGATTATTCTGTTGGGCGGGATGATCGTAGCGCTGTTTGCGCTCAACGGTTACACTCGTCGAGAAGACGGCAAAAGCGTGCTGAACGTGGCGGAGGAGGTTCCGGTTACGGTTGAACTGGCCGAGCCTCAACAGCGCAGCATCGTTCGTACGGTTCAGGCTCCCGGTGACGTGGAGGCTTACTCGGAAGTCGACATAAGCGCCGAGGTCGTAGCGAAGATCCTGGAAATGCCGATCGGGTCGGGTTCGGTGGTGAAGGCCGGCGACCTTTTGTGCCGCCTCGATGACGCTGACTACCGGGCCCGAATCGCTTCCTCTGAGGCTAACGTTGCGAAGTTGAAGGCCATTATTGTCCAGGCCGAGGCGGATTTGGAGAAGGCCGACCGCGACTTCAAGCGACAGGTCAGGCTCTCCGAGGCCTCGGCTACGTCTTCGATCGAGCTGGCCGACTACCACACCATGCTGATCCGCGCCCGGGCGGCGGTCGAGGTCCGCCGGCAGGAGCTCATCGAGGCGGAGGCGTTTCTGCAGTCCGCCCGGGAGGATCTGAGCAAGACGGTAATCACGTCACCGATGGACGGAGTGGTCTCGCAGCTCTTCGCTAAACAGGGTGAAGTTGTAGTGACCGGGACGATGAACAACCCCGGAACGCGCATCATGGTGATCAGCGATCTATCGCGCATGCAGGTTCGCTGTCGCGTTGACGAAACGGACGCGGCGCTGGTGATGGACGACCAGCCCGCGCGGATTTATCTGCAGTCGAGTATCGAGAAGGCGGTGCCGGGTCACGTGGCGGCGGTGGCGACGAAGGGCACCAAGCCTCAGGGGCGCGATGTCGTAACGTTTGAGACGTTGGTTCTTGTGGATTCCGACGATGTGCGCGTCAAACCGGGGATGACCGCGAATGTCGAGATCGAAGTCGCGCGGAGTGACGAGGCCTTGACGGTGCCTGTTCAAGCCGTTGTCCACCGCAAACGTCGAGATCTGCCGGAGGAGCTTGTGGCCCGGTACGACGAGGCAAAAGCGGAGCGCGCCGTCGCGAATGTGCCGCGGGTTGCCGAGTATCTGAAAGTGGTCTATTGCGTGGAAGATGAAGTGGCCCGTCCCCAACTCGTCGAGACCGGAATCAGTGATCCGACCAGCGTGGAGATTCTAAGCGGGCTTGCCCTCGACGACCGGGTCGTGATCGGTCCCTTCCGCAGTCTGGACCAACTCAAGAAGGAATCCCCCATCTCGCTGGAGGATGCGAAGAAGAAGGAAGGCGAGGATTCGGAGCAAGAGAGTGATGAGGCGGATACACCGCGGGAAGACGCTCCCGATGTCGAGGAGGCCACCGCGCGGGCGGAGGAGGGGTGATGGTCTCCAGCACGCAGTCAAGTAATCCGCCGCCGGTCATCGAGCTGATCGATGTCCACAAGATCTACCGGGTCGGTACGGAACTCGTGCATGCGCTGCGGGGGGTCTCGCTCACCATCAGAGAGAACGAGTACCTTGCCATCATGGGGGCCTCGGGGTCGGGTAAGAGCACGATGATGAACATCCTGGGGTGTCTCGACGTTCTGACCGAGGGTGAGTACCGCCTCCGGGAGCAGAATGTGGCGAGGCTCTCTCAGTCGAAGCTGGCTCGGATTCGCAGCCGGCAGATCGGGTTCGTCTTTCAGTCGTTCGAGCTGCTCCCACGGATGACGGCGTTGAAGAACGTCGAGCTACCCCTGGTATACAGCCGAACGCCGCGGCGCCGGCAGCGGGCGATTGAAGCGCTCGAGCGCGTCAACCTGCTCGATCGGGCCCATCATCGCCCGAACCAGTTGTCCGGTGGGCAGAAGCAACGGGTGGCGGTGGCTCGGGCACTTGCCCAACAGCCCGACCTCATCCTGGCAGATGAACCGACCGGAAACCTGGACAGCGCTACCGGCCGGGAGATCATGGAGGTTTTCGACAGGCTTCACGCGGAGGGGCAGACGGTCATTATTGTCACTCACGAAGACCACATCGCCGAGCATTGCCGGCGCGTCGTTCGGTTGATGGACGGGCAGGTCGTGCTGGATACGACCGACCATAGGACATCCACTCCGGCGGCCGTGCTCCCGGCGCAAGCGGTGACCGGCAAGGAGAGCATTGCCCCATGAAGGCTCTCCGGATCATCCGTAACGTCTTGTTCTTCGTTCCAAACCAGTTCTTTTCGCTGGCACAGAATGTGGCGACGGCTTTGATCCAGGTGTGGGCCAACAAGGTCCGTTCCCTGCTGACCGTGCTGGGGATTATCATCGCAGTTACTTCGATCATCAGCGTGGTGTCCTTCGTTCAGGGCTTCGGTGATTACTTCACGAACTTCCTCAGAGGTCTGGGCACGAACCTGGTGGTCGTCTACCCGGAGTGGGTTCGCGGTCCGCGGGGGGAGTATCTCAAACGTGCGGAGATGAGCATCGAGGACATCAGGGCGGTGGACAATTTCGCCGAGGGCATTCGGCGGACGACCCCTGCCATCTACACTCGAGCCTCGATCGAGTACGGGCGGCAGCGGATCGACGGGGTCAACGTTCGTTGCACAAGCGAGCTGTTCCAACCGATTCGGAACTTCTATGCGGATCGGGGACGGTTCTTCAGTGCGGTTGATGTCGAGAACGCGGCGCAAGTTTGCGTACTAGGGCGCGAGATCCTGCGGAAGCTCGAGTGCGACGAGACGGTGGTCGGCGACTATGTACACATCGATGGCCAGCGTTTCAAGGTTGTCGGATTGCTTGAGGCCAAGGGGAGTTTCATGGGGGACAACCAGGATGAGCTGGCGGTCATTCCATGGACGACCGGGCTGAAGATGTACCCGCGCTCGCGCGACTACCTGGCGTTCTACGTGGAAGCCGCCGGCGAAGAACAGATCCCGGAGGCCGAGGGGCAGCTCGTTCGCATTCTGCGGCAAAGGCATGGGCTCAAGCCGGGCCAGCCCAACGACTTCGGCATCTTTAAACAGGATCAGATCCTCCAGGAGTTCAACCGCGTCAAGGTCATTGCCACCAGTGTGCTGGCGGGGATCGTGAGTATCTCCCTGTTGGTCGGCGGTATCGGCATCATGAACGTCATGTTGGTGGCAGTTACCGAACGAACTCGGGAGATTGGTTTGCGCAAGAGTGTCGGGGCGCGACGACGGGACATCCTCATGCAGTTCCTGACCGAAGCCGTCGTCTTGAGCACCGTCGGAGGAGTGATTGGCATTGCTCTGGGCTACGGGGTCGGCGGGATCGCCTCCCTCCATCCACGCATGGTCGAAGTACACGTGCCGATGTGGTCGGTCGCCCTCGCTTTGGGGTTCAGCGCCGGAGTCGGCATCTTCTTCGGCATCGTCCCGGCGTTCAAGGCGGCTATCGTGCACCCGATAGACGCTCTCCGGCACGAGTAAGCACCGAAAGTCGTTTCATCCGTGCCATGCTTCCCTGCTTCTGCCAAGGTCTAGCGCCCCCTGCGCGGGCGGGCCAAGCCTGTCTTTGTTTCGGTAGTTTAATTGTGGTATCATCTCTGATGAAACTTATCTGCTGCGTGAATGTCAAGGAGAGGAAGGCTTCGTGCGCGTTCACTGGCTCATCGCGAGCACTTTGCTCTTTGTGTTGCTTCAGCCCTTCGGCGGAGGTGTTGCCCGAGGTGTGGAGTACCCAGTGAACGGCTTCGATCGCCTGCACGGGGTTGTGGTGCGGGCGTTCCATCAGGATTCCCTCGGCTATCTCTGGCTGGCTACGGATAGTGGGGTGTGGCGGTGGTGCGGGGGACGCTTCCAGCGCCTCCAGGAGAGTATTCCGACTCCCGCTCCGGTCAACTGCCTTCTAGAGGATGCCCATCAGACTCTGTGGATCGGAACGGATGACGGGCTGGTCGGCGTTGACGTGCTGACCTTGCAGGTGCGGCCATACTCTCCCCTGTTGCCGGGTGTGCGGATCTACAGCGCTTATCGGGATGCTGAAGGCCAGGCGTGGATCGGGGCCATGTCGGGCCTCCATCGGTTGATGCACCGCAGCGATACCGATGCGGCTTTGTTGGTTGAGGGCTCCCGGACCCACCAGATTCTCGCCATGGCTCCCGGTTTGGATGGTGAGCTATGGGCGGGAACCCATCGATCGCTTCTTAGGGTGACCGGTGAGCAGGTGGTTGCCGGTTTTGAGGACCTGCTTTGTGGGGGACACATTCGGGGGCTGCTGCGGTCGAGTGACGGGGCGTTATGGGTGGGCGTGCGAACGCCGGGCGGTCTCTATCGGTTGCACGACGGGGAGGTAACCGGATTCGGTGAGGAGGAAGGTCTTCTCAATAACGAAGTCAATTGCATTGTCGAGCATCCCGACGGGGATATCTGGGTCGCCACGGAGGACGGGGCGTTTCGCTGGCGCAACGGGCGCTTCACGGCGTTGGATCGAACGAACGGCTTGCCAACCGGGGACATCCACGCCCTATACGTCGATCGCGAGGAACACTTGTGGATTGGTACGTACGGGTCCGGGGCGTTCCGGCTGAGGTCGCCGGATATTGTTGCATATTCAATGGCCGACGGCCTGGCCCATCCGATGGTGACGGCGTTGGCGCGAGCAGGCGACAATCGGTTGGTTGTCGGAACGGTGCACGGAGCCGCGCTGTTTGATCTTGGGCTGTCCGGCGAGACTCGGCTCTTGGCGCAGGGGAACATCCGCGCCGTGTATGTCGATCACGCCGGGGAAATGTGGATTGCCGCAGACTCCGGGGTGATGCGTGCCCGTGACGGCATGCAGGTTGCGCCGGCATATCCTACCTGCTTGGGTGAGGATGCTACGGGAGGCTTGCTGATCGGGTACGACCGTCGGTTGTTTCGCTACGTCAATGGCGAGATCGGGCCTGTCAGAATCCCCGAGGAGATCATCGGACAGGTTCAGGCTATAGAACTCGGTGCCGATGGGGCGGTGTATGTCGGGACGGATCGAGGGCTGGGTCGTTTAGTTGACAACGCCTGGGTGGTTCTGTTGGCCGATCGCGATATCCGCGCGGTTTACGCCGAAGGACCGGATGCGCTGTGGTTAGGGACGTTGAACGGACTTGTCTACTGGAGTAGTTCCGGAGTTCGAGATGTTGTTGGTGACGGTGAGCACGGTCACCAGGTGCGCGACATAATCCGGGACGGGCAGGGGGCGATCTGGGCGGCAACGGACCGCGGGGTGCTCCGGGTCAACGGTGACCAGGTGGAGCGGTTCTCGTACGCCCACGGGCTGCCGAGCGGTGACGTTTCCGGTTTGGCCACGGCGGCGGACGGGTGTCTATTCGCCGGTACGACGCAGGGCTTGGCCCGGATTGATGTTCAGCGGTTGAGACCCTGTGCTACGCGCCCGCTCTGCGTGGTGGGGAGCTTCTCTGCGGGGGGGCGGCGGTACTATCCCGGGCGGATCGTCTCGGAATTGCCGTTTAATCAGCGCGACGTGTCCTTTGAGCTCGAGGATCTGGGGTGGCGGTACGCCAGCGGATCACAGTACCAGTACCAACTGATCGGGCATGACAAGGGCTGGTCGGAGTGGATGCCGCGCGACGTTCGCAGCTACGTCGGCCTTCAGCCCGGACAGTACACCTTCCTGGCAAAAGTGCGTAATGAACGTGGGATTGAGGGGCGAACCCGGCCGCTCTCATTCGTTATCTTGCCTCCGTTCTGGCGGACCGCGTGGTTCGTCGGCTTGGCGCTTCTGACGCTTTTGATCGTGGTTGCCGCGTCGATGCGGGCTTACGTCAGGCGCTGTCAGTTGCGCCGGGAGGCTGAAGCGGCGACCCGGGCCAAGAGCGAGTTCGTCTCGTGTATGAGCCACGAGATCCGTACGCCCCTGGCCGTGATCCTCGGTTGTGCAGAGACCCTGGCAGACCCGCGCCTTTCGCGCCGCCATCGAGCGGAACGCGTCGACACCATTATCCGGAACGGGCGCCACTTGCTCGAGGTGGTTAATCGGGTCATGGACCTTTCCAAGCTGAGCCGTGGAGGCTCTCGGCCGGAGTCCCTGCCGTTTGCCCTACGGAGTCTGCTGGATGATGTCCGCACCATTGCAGTGCATAGGGTGGCAGACAAGCCGGTTGCCGTGGAACTTGATGTCGACGACCGGGTGCCCGAGTTCATAGTCAGCGATCCTACGAGACTCCAGCAGATTCTGGTCAACTTGATGGATAACGCCGTCAAGTTCACTTCCGATGGGTTTGTGCGTTTGGGGGTCTCGCAGACCGGGGGAATCCGCGACGAGTGCCTGACACTTCGATTCATGGTCATAGACACCGGGCTCGGCATTGCGCCGGAGCAGCGTGAGGCGGTTTTCGATGCCTTTCGACAGGCCGATTCGTCGATAACGCGCCGATACGGGGGGACCGGGCTGGGGTTGACCATTGCGCGGTCGCTGGCAGTATCGATGGGTGGGGAATTGCACCTCGTTAGCGAAACCGGTTGGGGTACGACGCTCACTCTCGATCTCCCCACGCGAATTGCCCGAGAGGACGACGTTCTCTGTCGACTGGGCGAACAGGGTGAAAAGGAAGAGGGGACGTTGGCAAAGGTTCGCATTCTCGTTGCCGACGACAGCGTTGATCTTCATCGCGTCCTCGAGGTAATCCTCGAGAATGCGGGGGCGGAGGTGCATGGTGCATCGAATGGCCGGGAAGCAATAGGTCTGGCCGCTCAGGCAGACTTCGATGTCATCCTGGTCGACATTCACATGCCCGATATGGACGGGTTTGCCGTTGTCCGAGAGCTGCACGAGCGCGGGGTTGATGTGCCCCTTATTGCGGTAACGGCCGATGCCACGGACGAGACGCGCCTGCGATGTCTGGAGGTGGGTTTCGATGACTTGATCTGCAAGCCGTTCGAAGGCCGGGATCTGATCTCACGCATTCGAGATCTTTGTCCGACGCGGCCGACGTTCCAGCCGGCGGAACGGTTCGCATCGAAACGGCCGGCTCCGGAGCAGGACGCCCCGCCCGGGGGAGGCGAAGAGACCGATGATGGCCCGATCTTCTCGTCGCTGGCGGGGCAGGGGGCGAGAATGGCCGAGGTTACGGACGACTTCGTCAGGAAAGTGGCTGAAGATGTTGCGCTGATGGAGGAGGCGCTGGCCGGTCGAGCTTTTGAGTCGATCGGTGACGTGGCCCATCGCCTGAAGGGTTCCGGGGGAACCACCGGCTACATGTGCGTGACGGAAGTAGCGGCCCGGATCGAGAAAGCTGCTTTGGCGGAGAAGGCCGCGGTGCTCGAGCAGCATATTCTCGATCTCCGCGTGCTTCACCGGCGGATGCTGAAGGGCATCGGGCAGCAGGAGGAGGTTTGACCGCGGCCATCCGGCTCGCTTTCGGGAGTGCCCTATCCTCGGCGGTGTTTCTTACCGATACGGCGCTTGAAGGGCTCGCCGGGGCTTGGTAGGGTCACGCCGGTTCTCTGCCGCATGTATTCGGTGGGGGGCGGTGGGTGATCTGATTGTGGCGGAATGACGGATTCGGTGGCGAACTGGGCGGAGTACGTTAATGGGTGAAAAGAACTCGCAATCCCCGTTGTCTATCAGCGTCTTCTTCCCCTGCTACAACGAGGAAGCAAACGTCGAGAATACGACCCAAGCCGCCCTGTCTACGTTCAGGCGGGTCAGCGACGACTTCGAGATCATCATCGTCAACGACGGCAGCAAGGACCGGACCGGCGAGATTGCCGACCGGTTGGCGTCTGAGCATCCGGAGGTTAGAGCGGTCCACAACAACCCGAACCTCGGCTACGGCGGGGCTTTGCAGCGGGGGTTTCGGGAAGCGACCAAGACGTGGGTCTTCTACACCGACGGCGATGGGCAATTCGATTTCGAGGAGATCGACAAGCTGTTCCCGTTACTAGATCAGTATGACGTAGTGAGTGCCTATCGTCTGAACCGCCAGGACCCCTTCATTCGTAAGGTGAACGCTTTCTGCTGGACCACTCTGGTCAACGCCGTCTTTGGACTGTGGCTCCGGGATATTGACTGCGCTTTCAAGCTCTTCCCGCGTAAGTTGTTCGACGAAATCGACATGAAGTCGACCGGAGCGCTGATCGACGCCGAGGTTCTCACCCGGGCCAAGCGGATCGGGTATCGCATAGGCCAGGTGGGTGTCCACCATTACCCGCGCTCGGCCGGGGAGCAAACCGGCGCCGATCTTCGGGTGATCGCTCGGGCGTTCAAAGAGCTGTTCAAGCTCCGGCGGGAGATCGTCAGGACCACCCGTCGATCATGAGCGTTTCCGCCCCGGTTACAGATCGGGCGGTTCGCGAAGAGGGAACAGCGGAGCGTCGCCCGGCACGCTCGGAGGGCTACGGGATTCAGTTCTCAAATGGTGTCATCTAAGAAGCAGGACGTGACGCGCAGGAAGAGGCGGGATGAGCAGAAGGACGCCCCGGCCGCTTTGCGCCGCTGGCCGGCCCGGTGGGTTGCCGGCGTGCTTCCCGTGCTCGTACTGGGGCTGGGGTTCGCGGCGTTTCTTCCGGCGCTGGATGCGAAGTTCGTCAACTATGACGATGACCGTTTGTTCGTGGAAAACACGTCCTATCGCGGGTTGAGCCCGGAACATCTTCGATGGATGTTCTCGACGACGTTCATGGGGCACTACCAGCCGCTGACCTGGCTATCGGCGGCGGTGGACTATGAGATTTCCGGTACGAATCCTTCGAGCTATCACCGCAACAACCTGATTCTGCACAGCCTTAACGGCGTGCTCGTGTACTTCGTTTGTTTGAGACTGCTGGGAGCGGGTTTGCGGATTGCGCGGAACGAGTATCCGACCATGCTGCGTCTGGCCGCTGGCGTGGGGGCACTGCTGTTCGCCGTACATCCGCTCCGGGTCGAATCGGTGGCCTGGGCTGCGGAGCGGCGCGATGTTCTGAGCGGGTTCCTTTTGCTCTCGGCGTTGCTGGCGTATCTACGCGCAGTCGACGTGGCCGAGGGTCCGTTGCGATCTCGTGGCTGGTTCGTCGCCTCGTGCGGATTGCTGGCGTTGTCACTACTGTCCAAGGCCTGGGGTATGTCGTTCTTCCTGATCGCGGTGGTCCTGGATTGGTATCCGTTGCGTCGCTTGCCCGCACAGGTCTCTCTGTGGCGGGAGCCGGAGCTGCGCGCCCTGTGGATGCAGAAGATCCCGTTCTTAATCCTGGGGCTGGCGGCGGCGGTAGTGGCCGGTTATGCCCAGCGATCGGCGCTCGATACGATGCGGAGCCTGGCGGATTGGGGGATCGGCGATCGACTGGTCCAAGCCGTCTTCGGTTTGGCCTTCTACGTAGAGAAGACGGTCTGGCCGACGGGGCTTGGTCCTTGTTATGAATTGCCGTATCAGCTTGACGCCTTCGAGCCCCGGTTTGTGAGGGCCTATGTCGTGGTGGCCGTGGCTGGAGCGCTTGTCGTGGTGCTCCGGCGGAAGCTCCCGGCGCTGGCGGCGGCGGCAATTGTCTATGTCGTGCTCCTGGCTCCCGTGCTGGGCATTGCCCAGAGCGGTCCCCAATTGGTGGCCGACCGCTATTCATACTTGGCCTGCACGGGTTGGGTGATCCTCGCCGCCGGTGGGCTGTTGACGGTCTGGAGTGGGTCGACACGAGTGCGACGAGGTGTCGCGGCAATGGCAGTGGTGGTGATCGGAGTCCTCTTCGCGGCTACTTGGCGGCAGACTCGAGTCTGGCACGATTCAAGATCGCTGTGGGATCATGCGGTAACCGTGGCCCCACCAAGCTCGTTGGCTAACTTGAACCGCGGGATCCTGCTGCGCCGGGAGGGGCAGGTGGATGAGGCGATAGCCTGCTACCAGGCGGCGGTGGAAGTCCGTCCCGATACGGGAAACGCCTGGTTTGCGCTGGGCAATGTCCTCAAGCAGGAGAAGAGGGACTACGCCGCGGCCGAGCCGGCCTACCGCCGCGCCGCGGAGTTCATGACTCAAAAGCACCGTGCTTATCTAAACCTGGGGAACATGTACTACAACGAGCTTGGCCGGGTGGAGGACGCTATCGAGGCGTATCGCGCCGCGATTGCGCACGTGGAGGCCCAGCGGTCGAAGATGTTCACCCCGACGCCGTATCTGGCCCTGGGCATCGCGCTGCGCCGAGCCGGACAGTCTGCCGAGGCCCGTGAGGCCTTGGAGGTGGCTCGGAAGCACTCGCGCACTCGTGAGCGGGCGGAAGATGAACTGCGCCGTTTGGATGAAGAAGCTCGGCTTCCGGAGGGGCGCTGAGGCTCAGCCGTCGCTTTCCGGCAGCACATCTGCCTCGCCGCTCAGGATTGCCAGAGCGTGGAGCAGTTGGCGATCGCGATAGACTTCCGGATACTCGGTGCCGTGCGTCGGGTCGCCGGTGCTTTCCGAATCACCGGTTACCAGTGGGGCCGAGTCCACCTGCCGGCGCGACTCCTGGATCAGACGTTTCTCATCGCGGCTCAGACGCACCTTTACGTCCGGGTGTACTCCCCAGGCATCGGTTGACGCCGCTCCGGGAGGACGGTGGATGATCCGGCCGCTCGGCAGGCGGTAATAGGTCGTCGTGAGCATCACGCCGGCTTTCTGCGTAGTCAGATACATCAGGAGCTGCACGCATCCCTTGCCGAAGCTGCGCTCCCCAACCACCACGGCTCTTTGCCGATCCTGCAAAGACCCGGCGACGATTTCCGCGGCACTGGCCGACCCGCCGTTGACCAATACTACGAGGTCCATAGCGGGCAGAGTGTGCGGGGCGGTGGCGTAATACTCCCGTTCTACCTGTCGCCGAGTAACGGTGGAGACGATCAGTCCGTCACTCACGAAGCGATCGACGAGGTCCACCGCTTGGTCCAGCAACCCGCCGGGGTTGAAACGCAGGTCGATAACGATTCCGCCGACCTTCTGCCGGAGCAGGCTATCGAGAGCGCTCTCGAAATCCGGCATCGTGTTAACGTGAAAGCGGTTTATGCGAATGTACCCGATCCGCCGGTCCGGGTCGATCAGGTAGTCCCACGTTGCCGGAGAAGTCCGGCGGAAGCCGCGCACCGTGTGGATCGTCACGGCTCCGCGCGTTACGGAGAGTTCCGTCGAGTCATCCTGCCCGGTATGCAATACCGTGAGGTTTACTTGCGTGTCGCGCGTTCCCCGAAGCAATCGGCCGATGTCGAACACCGACATGTTCTCGACCCGGCGTCCGTCTACTGCCAGGATCACGTCACCGGCGGCTACTCCGGCGGCTGCGCCCGGGCCGTCTTCAGATGCGGCGATGACCGTCGGCTGACCATTGAGCATGCCGACATCGATTCCGATCCCGATGTACCCACCGGCGGATCTCTGTTCGAACGCGACGAGCTCATCGGGGGCTAAGTACCCGCTGTAAGGGTCAAGCTGCGAGAGCATCCCGCGGATGGCTCCGTCAACCAGATGACGGTCTTCGATCGGTTCGACAAAGCGCTGTTTGGCGAGGGCGTCGACCTCGACCAGGGTGCGATAGGTGTTCACGACGGAATCCTGCTTGGCGACCATTGCCGGCAGGCGCAGGAACATCACGATTACTACGGCAAAGACGACTAGCCAGGTCAGGCCGTGTCGGTGCATCAACGGCCTCCGCGCTTCCGGGCAGCGGCGCGTGCCTTGGCGTTCTTGAGATTCCGCCGGGCCTCGGCTACGCCCGCCCGGCTGGGACGAATGGGCAGCCCGACGATGGCGCCGAACGCCTGCGCGGCCAGGCGGGTGAATTCGTGATCGGTCCGCAACAGTCTGATTGTGATAGCCAACCCGGAATCATTGTGAAGACGTCCCAGGGCTTCGGCCGCGCGCAGTGCGACCTCCGTGTTGTTCTGACTGAGGAGTTCGCGGAGCGGTTCAATAGCCGTGAAGGCCTCGAGGCGGCCCAAGGTCTCGGCCGCCTCGGCCCGGATCTTGGCGTTGGGATCGCGAAGCAAACTGATCAGCGCGACCTGCGCTTCGTGGCCGCGGATTTCGAACAGGGCAGGGATCGTAGCGCGGCGAACGGCGTGATCCGCAGACATCGTCAGCCCGACGACTTGAGCGATAAGGTCTCTGGATGGGACCCCGTGCCGGGCGATTCCTCCCAGCATTCTGAGCGTACGGGCTCGCGCGTCATCCCGTGGTTGAGTGTCGTTGTCAGCGGAGGCCTCTTTAGGGGCTTCATCCGCGACCTGGTTTGCGGAGAGAGTAGAAGACCTCGGAGCTTCTGCTACGGTCTCACCGATTGCGTTTTCCAGCGTCTGCAGAGCTATCTCGACCAGATGCCAGCCCGGCTCCACCGCTTGAGAACCCATGACCTTACCGGTGAGTCTCACCTCGCGGTTCTCGGGCAGATGGAGCGTGATGTGCAAGCCGCCACCCGTGGGGAACTCGTACCTGGCCAGCAGCGTTACGTCCATCGTTGAGAGTTCGCGGGTGGTTGCCGGGACCTCGATTGTGGTTTGGTCTTTCCCGCAGTAGCGAAGGGTCGCCGCCACTCGGAACCGGCGCCGAGACGCAGCTCGGTCACCGGACGGTAGCCGTGACGGCATCGTGGACGACTGCGACCGGGCATCGAGCGCATCTAGGATGCCATTTGCGTGCCGGCGTTCAACGTCCGGGTCAATTGAGCAAGTACGCGGATCTGGCATGGTTAGTCCTTCGTCAGCCCGGCGAGGGGACTGGACTTTACGAACGGGTCGACCTGCGGCCAATAATGGTCCGAGAACATCACGCGTTCGGGGTCGAAATGCCTTTTGCATGGGTGGCGGGGCTGCTGCGGTTGCACGGGGTTATCCCTTATGGCGTGGTGTCAGGATGCGTCTTGGCCGGAAAGGCTCGACCTCAATGAGGGGCTCGCCTACATTATGGTGCATGGGACGATGGGGTGCGGCCGGTGTGGCGCGAACCTGTCGAAAACGCCGCAAGGGAATCCTGATCCGATTGGGCGGATATGTCGACGGACGATACGGGTGATGGCTCGGCGAGGGCATGGTATCGCGATGGGTTACGCTTTACCTGCACGCAGTGCGGCAATTGCTGCACCGGTGAGCCGGGTTACGTCTGGACGACCAAGAAGGAAATCCGCCTAATCTCCGAGTTCCTCGGTCGCGACGACGGGTGGCTGGACCGGGAGCATCTCCGGCGGGTCCGATTGCGCCACAGCCTCACGGAGCGGGCGAACGGGGACTGTATCTTCCTGACCCGCGAAAACGGGAAGATCGGCTGTGCGATATACCCGGTTAGACCTCTGCAATGCCGGACCTGGCCGTTTTGGAGCTACAATCTCAGCTCGATTGACGCCTGGAACGAGGCTCACACGAAATGCCCCGGCATGAACAGGGGGGAGCGTCACGATTACGCTCAGATAGAGAAGATCCGCACGCAGAAGACCTGGTAGGCATCGACGTGCTGGCGCGCGATTACGGTCACCAGGTCTGCGGTCCGGCGCGGGATTGACATGGCGGTTGAGTCGATTATGGTGCCCCGTTGAGAATGTGGGGGTTTTCCGGCATGCTTGGCTAATGCCGGTGTTCTCGCTCGGAAAGGACGTTTGATGGCTCGCTCTGCTCGATTGACCCTGGCCGCGGGGATATTGGTTCTTTGCACTGTGTCCGGTTGCGCAACCTGGAGCCGTACTCCGGCGCCGTTGGTTATGGCGAATTACCCGCATGCGGCGGAGGCCAATATGACCCAGTCTCCGCATGAGCATTTCAATCAGGTAAGGAATATTGCCGCTCAGGATGGACTAATGCTGTCAGAAGACATCGACCTGCTGTTCATGACTGATCGGCCGTCGCGCCTCAATCGCTGGCACACGAGATAGACGATCTTACGACGTTTACAGCACCCTTCGGCGGGTCAACACTGTTCCGCCGAAGGGTTTTTACTGCGCGGGAGTCGTCGGGATCGGTTCGGGCTCCGGGATTTCGATCTCTGAACGTGGGGTACGCGGTTGATTTTACTTGAGCGAGCTGTTCCGATAAGCAACGTCGGCTGACGCGACGGCGGGCGGATGAGCCCGCCTCGCAATCGGCCCTAGCAGAGGAGGTACTCGAATGCGGAAACGGTGGGGCGCTGCGATGCGGCGGATTCCGGGCGTGGTTCTTGCCGTCGTTGTGGTCATCTCGGCAGCGGGCTGCACGTCGACGTCGAGCTCGGCAGCGCGTTTTCAAACACACGTTGACATCCTGGCTCACGATGACATGGGCGGACGCGGGTTGGGGTCTCCGGGCATTGAACGGGCCGCAGCGTACATTGCCGCTGAGTTCGAGGCGGTTGGGGTGGAGCCTGCCGGGGACTCCGGTACGTACTTCCAGGCCTTTCCCGTTACGTTGCAGCGGGAGCTGACCGACCGTAGTCACCTCAAGGCCGGTACGAACGCGGCCGGTTGGGAGCAGGGGGTCGATTTCATGCCGCTCAGTTTTTCCTCCGGCGAGGAGTTTGACGGCGGCGTGGTGTTCTGCGGATACGGGATCGTGGCCCCCGAGAAGGAGCACGACGATTTCGCCGGGGTTGATGTGGATGGTCGGGTTGCGCTGATTCTCCGCGGGGAGCCGGTATCGTGGGCGGATGAAGAGGGGGATATGACCCGGTTCGCCATGCTCCGGGACAAGGTCTACAACGCCAAGGACGGCGGGGCGGTGGCGGTTCTGATTGTCAACCAAAGACCCGAACCCGACGAGCCCGATGAGTTGATCGCTTTCAGGCCGGACAGTGCCGAGGAGTACGGTATACCGGCGTTTCACATCACCCGGAAGGCGGCCGATGCTCTGCTCGAGCGTGCGGGCCTCGATTCGCTTGACGACCTTCAGACGAAGCTTGACCACGGTGACAACGTCTCGGCAGCATTAAGGATGGTCGCCGTCAGCGGGCAGGCCGTGTTCGAGAGAAAAAGCGCGCTTACGAAAAACGTGGTTGGAATCATTCGCGGCGAGGGACCGCTGGCCGAGGAGTGTGTGGTGATCGGGGCACACTACGATCATCTTGGATTCCGCGTTCCGATGATGCGCAAGTTCAAGGGCGGTAAGCTCGTTAAGGAGGCCGCCGAGCCGCAGATCCACAACGGTGCCGATGACAATGCGTCCGGAGTCAGCGGGCTCATCGAGATCGCCCGCATGTTTTCTGAAGGTGAGACTCCGCAGCGCAGTATCGTGTTCGTCTCTTTCACCGGGGAAGAGGCCGGCATCTACGGCAGCAAACATTACGTCGATCACCCGGTGTTTCCACTCGAAAAGACGGTGGCCATGTTGAACATGGACATGATCGGTCGGATGAAGCGCGGGGCGCGGGAAGTGCAGGTGTTCGGAGTGGAATGCGGCGACAGCTTCGCGGAGATCCTCAAGTCCGCTGCCGCTCATAGTGGCATAAAAGTGTCACCTATTGCGGATCCCGGCGGGGCGAGTGATCATGCCCCGTTCGTGTACCACGATATTCCGGCGTTGCACTTCTTCACCGGGCACCACAGCGACTACCACAAGCCCAGCGACGACAGCGATAAGATCAATGCCGCCGGCGGAATCAGGGTCGCCCGAGTTGTCTATCACACGGCCCGGGAGCTGGCGACGCGCGAGACCCGCCCCGAGTTTCACGTAGTTCGATCCAAGAAGAAACGCGACCCGGACGCCATGCCGAACTATCGCGTGGTCATGGGAATAGCGCCGAACTTCGTCGAGAACGAGCTGCCCGGAATGGGAGTGGACGGGGTGAACCCGGACGGTCCCGCAGATCTGGCTGGGCTCAAGCCCGGTGATCGCATCATCCGCATGAACGGCAAGGACGTGGCCAACATCTACGATTACATGGCCTCCACCCGCGGCAACAAGCCGGGGGACGCTATTGAGGTAGTTGTCATGCGCGACGGCAAGGAGCTTACTTTCCAGGTAGTGCTTGCTTCGGCGAAGTAGTGGGACGAGCGGCGCGGGGCGAGGTGTTCATTCTTCGGAAGGCATGCGTATGAATGACGAAGCGGCGTTGCGGGACGAGATCTGCAATATCGGCAAACGTATGTACGCCCGCGGTTTCGTTGCCGGAAACGACGGGAACGTCTCATGCCGGTTGGCGGATGGTACGGTTCTCTGCAGTCCGACGCTGATCAGTAAGGGCGTTATGGAGCCGGCCGATCTGGCGGTGGTCGACCTCGACGGCAAACAGCTCTCCGGTTCACGCAAGATCACCAGCGAGATTCGTCTTCATTTAGCCGTGTACCGCGCCGACCCGGCCGTGGGGGCGGTGGTTCACTGTCATCCCCCGTATGCCACGGCCTTTGGAGTTGCGGGCGTTGATGTGCCAACCGGAATCCTGCCCGAGGCGGAGATCTTCCTCGGGGCAGTACCGCGCGTGGAGTACGAGACTCCCGGCAGCGAAGCCCTGGCCGCGGCGGTCGCCGGATTTGTTGGGAAAGCCAATGCGGTGATCTTGAGCAACCACGGGACGGTGAGTTGGGGGCCGACGTTGGAGCGGGCGTATTGGGGCAGTGAGATTCTCGATTCCTATTGTCGAGTGCTACTGCTGGCCGACCGGCTCGGGCATGTCGGCCGTCTCCCGGCGGAAAAAGTGAAGGAGCTGCTAGCTCTGCGAGCGAGCTTCGATACCGGGGTGGACCCGCGCTCAACGGGTGAGGCCGACCTGTTCGTCAACCCCGACTTCGGGCGGTGAGGCGGAGTTGATTGTGAGGCCCGGCGGAGGTTTGTAGGGCACGGTCGAGGTACGAGACCTGCCGCCGCCGGTTCGTTTGCCACGGTCCCGGTTCGTTTGCGACGGAGGTTTCGGATTACGTGGCTGACTTGGGGGCGAGGATCGCGTGTTGAATCGCGGTGGACGCCGCGGGCTGGGAAGAGCTGTCGCCCCCTGGCGGGGGCTGGAGATGCGGGGTCGGGTGTTGTGAAATCGTTGAGTGGCGCGCGAGGTCGGATGTTGTGAGAACGTCGCGTGGCCCGGCGAGGTTGCGGCAGGTCTCGTGCCTCGACCTGCCCTACAGGAGTGCCGTATTAGCCCGTCAGGGCGGAAGGTCTTCGAAGCCCGTGGCGTAAGCCACGGGAACGCGGGCGTTTGGTGAACGAAGCCCCGTCAGGGGCGGCAGATGCGAGGTCGGGTGTTGTGAAACCGTCGCGTGGCCCGGCGAGGTTGCGGCAGGTCTCGTGCCTCGACCTGCCCTACAGGAGTGCCGTATTAGCCCGTCAGGGCGGAAGGTCTGCGAAGCCCGTGGCGTAAGCCACGGGAACGCGGGCGTTTGGTGAACGAAGCCCCGCCAGGGGCGGTACTCGGTAAGGACGGCATTCGATATGTCGCATACGTGGCAGCCACGAACGTTCGAGAAAGAGTACGCGGTGCTGCTCGCGTGGCGCGGCGAGGTTGCGGCAGGTCTCGTGCCTCGACCTGCCCTATAGGAGTGCCGTATTAGCCCGTCAGGGCGGAAGGTCTTCGAAGCCCGTGGCGTAAGCCACGGGAACGCGGGCGTTTGGTGAACGAAGCCCCGCCAGGGGCGGTACTCGGTAAGGACGGCATTCGATATGTCGCATACGTGGCAGCCACGAACGTTCGAGAAAGAGTACGCGGTGCTGCTCGCGTGGCGCGGCGAGGTTGCGGCAGGTCTCGTGCCTCGACCTGCCCTACAGGACTTGAGGCCGCGAGGGACCCGGTTTCGACTAAAGGTGTTGTGATGGCTGATACGGGGATAGGTCATACCGGTGACGAGGTGGGCTGCGAATTTCGCGTGCGTTATGCGGAATGCGATGCGATGGGTTACCTGCATCACGCCAAGTACTGGGAGTACTTCGAGCACACGCGAACGGAACTGCTACGGAAGAATGGTTTTCGCTATCGTGACCTCGAGGCCGCGGGCACGTGTTTCGTCGTGTACAAAGCCGCCTGTAAGTACATCGCCCCGATCCGCTACGACGAGGTGGTTACCGTAACCGCCCGGGTCGAACGCATCACCCGCACACGGGTGGACCACTCGTACCGGGTCCTCCGCGACGGCAAGCTGCTGACGGAGGCCTCGACCACGCTGGCCTGCGTAGGAACCGACGGCCGCCCGATCCTCATGCCCGATTCCCTATGGGGTGACGCCTAGGCGGCACTGCAAACGGGTGGCGTATCGCTTTAGCGGCGGGGGACTCCGCAATACGCCGAAGGCCGGGTGGCCCATGGCTTTGGCCGTGGCGGACTGGCTGGCCGGCCGGCACATCTTCTTGGCGGAGGGGAACTCCTCAATACGCCGAAGATAGTGACATATGTCCACCGCGACCGTGTGGCGATCACCGGGGGCTTTGCCCCCAGACCCCCAAGGTTTGTCGCTTGGGAGCCAGAACAGGCCAGGGAGAGCGAGAGCCCGCCGTGCATGCAGACTCCCGCGCCTGTCCCGGCACTGGTACGAGCGCTCGGGGTGCTCCTCAGCAGAGCCCTGTCCTCTCGACCAGCACACACAAGTCTGACGTGCTGTGCCATCGAGTCAAGCATGCTGGCCCTCCAACTCATGATCGATCTCCAGGTACTCCTGAACCAGGAAGATGCTGCAACCTAAAGCATGGGCTGTCTCCTTTGCCGTCAGCCCCTGAAGATGGCAGTGGCGGACGCGATCGTACTGGCCCAGGTAACGATCCACAGCCTCAAGGCTGTGGTACGTTTCCCGAGCCACTTCGTTAGCCGCTTTGCCTTCTGCGTAATGTTTGAAACAGATGATCCGTTTGTGCGTAAGCCCTGTGCCGACATCGTGGACAGTAGCGCGACGTGGGACGATCTGACCGGTCTCGCGTTCGTACGCCGCCAACAATCGCGAGACGTCCGACGCATTGACTGCTAACAACTCCGAGAGATCAGAGTTGGACAGAACGCCCCCTTGTTCGTACGCCTGTCGGCATAACCTCAAGCTCTTTTGTAAGAGCAACTCTCCACGTCCCTTCTTCTGCAAACGCATCTCGATATCCTCGAAGGTACTCACGTCCAAGACCACCGGAAGCAGATCGGTATCCTCAATCCGTCGACGCTGACTCGGGGGATCTGCGCTGCTGATCGCCATCCAGAGTATCTGACCATGTTGGATATGCTCCTTCGGGAGAACGTGGGCACCGATGACCTCAAGGATCATCTCTGCGCACAGGTTGCGAATCCGTGGGCCGCCTATGCGTGGAAACTCCGTTTCGATGCGGTGAGCCAACACGTTTCTCAGCGTTTTCGCCTGCAGGGGACTGTATCTTCTGCTGTTGGTGTCTCGCGGCTTACCCATCGGATCTTCCCTCTTCACCGAGCTCCTTTTTCCCCCCGCCACAACAACCCAGGCGCATCAGTTCTTCCAGGTGATAGCCCATGTTCTTGTCGACCGCGCATTCGTCGAGGAGATCAAGGTACTGTTGTACCAACCGCTTGCCTCTCCGCAGAAGGAAGGCGATTTGCCCGACCTGCATACCTTTCTTTGCCAACTGCGCACAACGGGTGAATGTCGAGACGTAGTTCGCTACAGCCGCCGGTGAATGGCGAAGCATGGTGCAGATCTGTGAGGTCGTCTTTCCCTCCAGAGCCAAACGCACGATTTGGCTGCGATGAGTCAACACGGGACCAAGATCGTGTACGATTCCTCGCAGAGGAATAAGCACCCCGGGATACGCACTCCGGAGAGCGTTCAAATCGCGCGTAATGGTTCGTGGCGTAACAAAGAACATCCGGTAGGCCAGATCTTCGCGCGTGAGCAGCCCACCTTGACTCAGGGCTTCTTGGCAAAGCGGTGGGATGCGGGCTTGTCGAAAGCCGACCGGCCCCTCCTCCTCCAGAAGTCGATCATCCTCTGCACCTCGGTGGATTGTCAGGCACACGTTCTGCTTCTGGCATTCGCAGACGGGTTTCCCGGCAGGCTCGTCGGCGTCGACGACGACCAAGCCAATCTTGCCAGGTGGGGCCTTGCCGGCGTGTTCATCGAGGTACGGGAAGTAAACTTCCTTGACCACATCGAGAACCGCCTCGGCCTCGAATGGCGAACAATGGAGTCCGTGCTTGATTTCGTGCAAAAACTTGGCATCCAGTGTCTTCGAGTCAAGACGCTCAAGCCTCTCCTTCTTCTTGTTCCGCAGCCCCATGCGTAGTCCTCCCAAGTCCCGAAGTCCGTTACCAAGGTACCCGGGTGGACATATGTCAGGAAGGTAGGCGTTACGTCCCGCAGCCCAGGGTTGCCGCGGAGCGGCCACCCTGGAGTGACGGTCACATCAAAGACCAACCCTGACGGGGTTGCGACACTGTTCAACCCACTTCGAGGTTGGTCTGGGAAGGGGCTTTGTGACTCAGGGTGGCACTGCGTGGCTGCGCCGCTTCGTTTACCCTGGGCCTTGTTGTGAAACACCTTTGGCGTATGTTCGGAAAAGGTGAACCGTCCCGAAGGGACGTGGGCATGCAGCCACGGGTGGAACGCAGCGGAACCCGTGGGCGAGGTTTGTCTCCCAAGGCCGCCCGTCCCGGCGGGCCGGCGGACTGATGATGCCCTTCGGCGTCGAATGTAGCCGAGAATTCTCGATGTTGCACCGGAGGCGGGATTCACCTAATCGGGTGACAACACGTTATTCCCCGGAGCTTCGTAGAGCTCGGGGAATGAGACGTTCCACAATGGCGCCCGCCGCGTGACGACCTGGATTCAACCTTCCAAGAATATTCTCGAAGAAAAGGCTTGACTGCAATGTTAGGGGGGGGGGGGGGTACCATACAAGAGTTCAAAGGTCGTCGGTAAAAGACAAAACAGATTCTGTGGTTCGATAGAGCGCGGTCGAGCCGCGTGGTGCGTCGCTTCAGTGGTTGGGTGCCGCATCGCTTTGGCGGTGGGAGACCCGACAGCACCTTGAGCGCCCGGCCGCGATCAGTACGGCGAGCGTGAGCGACCCGCCCGATGTGATGGTAGCGCAGGGCCGGCTCCCTGACGGTTGCGGTACTGACATGCGGGGCCACGTCTTGCCGGGTCGCCCGGCGCTTCAGCGGCCGGAGACACGAACTGACACGGAGGCGGCACTGGCAAGCAACTCGACAGTGGATTGAGTGGCCTGCCGCGGTCAGTACGGTGAGCATAAGCGATCCGCTCTGGGCGCGTGGTGCGTCGGGCCGGCTCCCTGACGGTCGCGGTACTGAATGGTGCCTGCGGGCGCTGTGACGGTTGTAGTCTCGTAGGGCACGGTCGAGGCACGAGACCTGCCGGAAGAGCGGTTTGCGCAGGCCTGAGCCCCGAAAGCACCGGTCAAGCGCTCGGCGTGCGCGCAAAATCGGCAAGGATGTAACACCTGTCCACGTGGACAAGGTAGATCGTTTTTCATATCTTGGATAGGAGAAGTCACATGGTAGCGACTGAGACGAAGATCGTGGCCGCATGTTGCAGTGTTTTGATGATGCTCCCGTCATGGGCATGGGCGCAGCTCTACGCCCCACCGGACGCGACGGTTGACCTTCCGGTGCAGGTCGTACAGAGCGCCCAGAATCGCACGCCCGAGGAGATACGAGCGTGGGCGTTTACGGACGAGTATGTTCTGCAGTACCTAGTCAGCAACGCGTATTCGATCGGCACGTTCGAGGCGATGTGGCCCGCAGGTGATCCGGACATTCACGCGATGATCGTTGAGCCGCCGGACTACCCGGGACAGATTGTGTTGATCGACTCGACGGTGGACCCCGAGGAGGCGGAGGAACTACCGGTGGTAGATACTGGCACGTTCACCGAGTTTGCCCGCTACGCAGCTGACAATGTCGCCGTGGGTGTCAGCTTCGTAGCAGGGACTTTTAGCCGGTCGGGCAGTGAACTGGTTGTTGTGGGACTCGAATTGGCGGTGGTCGTCGAGGACGCGGACCTACCGGAGCCCATTGTAGTGAGGACGTTTCGGTCATTGGATGTCATTCCTGATGAAGACTTGGCGCACGCGACGGCTTATCGCTACGCTGTACTGAGCGCGAACCACTCGTCGGGGAGCGGTGGAAAGGACGCACTCGTTCAACGCACGCACCCCGCTATGATGGCTGAGCCGGAAGGCAACAACACGCCGGCACGCGACAACTGCGGGTGTTTCATGACGCTTCGGCACAGTCTCCAGGAAGCGCAGGATGAACGAAACAGGGATATCGCCAGTCTTCTGGGCACATATACGGGCTTAATCATAGGGGCCGTTGCTGCTTGCTTGGCGTTCCATTTCTTCGCAGCCACATGCGTTGGGCTCACTGTCGGCTCGCTTTTGACTGTGGCCTCGATCGAGTTTGAGATGATAGACACTGCGTATGTGCACACATGCGATAGGCATCGGGATCTTTACGACGCGTGTTGCGACAGGACGGGTTGTGTTTGCCCAGGGTTGCCATGTTTTGGACAGGGCGATAGAATCCCGGAGGGCGCACTGATTGCAGACTGATATGTCAACATCGAAGGGTCCGAGTACTCGCCGCAGGCGGTCGCGGATCGCGACGTTTTTCGTTAACGTGGTCACTCAGGGCGCCGGGCTGCCTTGGGCGGTCCTCAGAATGCACGTGCTTCGCGATTACTTGGGGATAGTGTGTTTGTTTGTTCTTGGATTCGGAAGCTTGGTCTTTGCGGCAAGCTCGGCATGGCCGAGAGGGTCTGCGGCTCTCTATCTGGGAACGGTCGTTTATGGGGGATTCGCTGCGTTGGGATTGCGCCGCTCCTGCATTGAGGTTCAGCTGAAGCGAGAGGTCGCAAGCATGGGAAACGCTGCTTGCCTTGAGTGCGGGCGTCGGCTTATTGAGAGAAACGGCCAATGTCCGGCGTGCGGATGGGAATACGAAGATGTCGGCGAAGTAACCAAGTTCTGGGCTGAATGGGAGCCGTGTGCTGGTCTGTTGTACAGGATATCCGGGGGGCGCAGAGCGGATTGCATGCAGCCCGGCCGAGTGAAACCGGCTCTTTTGACCAGGCTCCGCATGCGTTTCGAGGTGCTCTTCATTGTTTGCGGTGTGATGATTGGGGGCGTTGTTTTGGTGTACGGTCGCTGTCTGCAAGGCGCAGCGTCGTTATCGGCGTTGTTGTGGCCTTACCTTGTCGCCGTGTTCGCCTTGGTTGTCGTGCTTAGTCTCGGTTGCCGGTTCGCAGAACGGCGCCTCAAACGTGACGTGGTCGGTAAGGACAACGCAGCCTGCTTCGAGTGCGGGTACTGGCTCACCGAGCCGACCGGCCGTTGCCCGGAGTGTGGTTGGGCGTACGAGAGTCTTGAAGATGTTGTGCGGTTTTGGAGCGAATGGCAGCCGTTCCGGCGCTTTCCGCGGCTACGGAAGCAGAAGGCGGTGGAGGCCGAAGGTTCGGGTGATCCTGGCTCTTCGAAGGAGGTGTCAGCGCCCGAGTGACACGAGCCGGACATATTGGGTGCCCGCGGGGCGCCCCGTTTCTCACATGGCATGGGGCGGGGCGCCCGCGCGGTTGCACCGGGTTTCGTTCTCTGAACCAGCGGTACGACGCGTAAGGGGTGGACCGGCCCTTCCTCACAGGCTGCCTCAGGTTATCGGATCTGGAATTGCAGCGCAGCTCGCAGAAAATCGTAGCCGGATATTGGGCATGCTGCAATATCTACAAATGTTGTGATGAGCCATGTTGGTGATGAGCCACTGTGAGATGCTTCCTGGCATTGTCGTCAGAATAGGTCGCCGTTTCGGGCTCTTGGGGTTGGCCTCGATGGCCGCGCCGTTCCTCGTTGTCTTCTGGGCGGGCTGGTACGTTGATTTTTCTGTGGGAGGGGCAACGCGTCCATTTGGGCTCTTTGTGGGCTGTGCCATTGTTTGTGTCATCGCATTCGCCGCTATGGTGTCAGTGTGGCAAATGCGGGTCGAGACGCGGCTACATTGCGACGTGGCGAGCAAGGGCTTTGCCGTGTGCTTTGAGTGCGGGCATCGGCTCGCCGGGAGCGGCGGGCATTGTCCCAAATGTGACTGGGAGTATGACGATATCGAGCAGGTTGTCAGTTGCTGGGCAAACTGGAAGCCGTCCGAGTATCTGTTTCGCAGGACGAGCGTAGAGGGTACGGACGCGCCGGTTGCCGTTGCGGGGGCGCGAAGCGCCGATGGGTCGATTATCGACTGCAACGGACCCGGTGTAGTAACGAGCGGTCGCGTGCTGCAGAAACTCGGTAGCCCGCTGATTCTGAACAGGATTCTGAACCGCCACGACGCGCTCGGCCTGATAGCGTTTCTCTCAGTCGTCGGCGTCTATATGGTGCATGTCTGGAACGTGCCGGGCTCAGGTACGCCTTCATTAAGCAGGATGTTCGGTTATATTGCGGCCGGATTGGGCACCACCGTTCTATGCAAGGTGTTTCGCTTGTTCGCGGAGCAGCGGCTGAAACGCGATGTGGCCGGTAAGAACAACGCTGCGTGCTTCGGATGCGGCTACTGGCTCACGGAGCCGAGTGGGCGGTGTCCGGAGTGTGGTTGGGCGTACGAGAGTCTTGAAGAGGTCAGAGGGTCCTGGACGGAGTGGCAACCGTGTTGGTACTTTCTCAGCCGAAGGAACAGGAGGCGGCAAGGCGCCGGCGATACGCTGGACCAAGACGGCGCGGATTCGGCGGCAACGGCCGATCAGCGCTGACCGGTGCAGGCTACCGGCCGACAGCTTGTAACGGGACTATGCGTCGTGGACTCTACTGGTCATGCCGAATCACAGCTTCTTGCGGATGAATTGGTGTGCGCGGAGTGCGGATACGACCTGCGCGGGCTTCCCGGCGATCCGGTGCAGTGTTCGGAATGTGGCAGGACATGCCCGATCCGGGAACTGCGCGTGAACGCCGCCGAGATTCAGAAGGAGCTACGCAGGCTGGAGACCTTGCCGACAGCCTGCGTGGCCTCCTTTCTGGTGATGATCTTGGCGCTCGGTTGGGCTTGGTGGACGGGACGATCGGCATTCGGCGTACCGGTGGTTGTCGCTCTTGCGGGGTATTGGCTGCTGTTGGTACACAGATTCGCGGCGGTTATTGAATGGGAGGTCGGATGGATACGGGTGTTGCTCTTGTTCCATATTACCGGGTTGGTTGGCGCGGTCTTGCTTGGGACGATCTGGTTCGCCGGTGTTATACTGTTGATCCACTGCACCGGCGGGCCGTCATTCTGTGACGCGGCGATTCACCTGATTGTCATGGCCATGGCTGTTTCGGTCGCGGGACTGTTCACGGTGGTTCGACTGCTGAACCGAAGAGCTCGGATCGCGCAAAGGAAGCTGCAACACCGTCTGGCCATCCGACTCGCCCAGCTCAACCGAGGGGCCAATCGTCCTTTGATTAACATTTGATGCGGCTAAAGTCAGTCCTGCAGCGTTTGGTCTCCTGCCTCGGCTGTGCCGCACAAAGCTGTCAACAGGGTGGCATGGGCCAACTTGTTGGCTTGTGGGATCGCGCCACGCGTTCCCGGGGGTGAACCGCGGTCGCAACTTGGCGACAGGTCTTGTGCCTCGATCGTGCCCGACACCCGTGGACGCTGCGCTACAAAGGGGCCGTCGTAATCAGTACGGCAAGCGCGAGCGACTCGCCCTTGGTCGATATGCAGTCCCTTTAGGGACGTGGGCATGTAGCCACGGGTGGAGCGTAGCGGAACCCGTGGGCGAGGTTTGCCTCCCAAGCCCGCCCGTCCCGAAGGGCTGGCGGACGGTTACCGCGAATCACGCGAAGATCTGGCGGAATAGCGAAGTGTCGGCAATACGGCACTATCGACCCAGGGGCAAGCTGAAAGCGTCCATGCCGAAGCGCGTAATCTGGCGGTGTGCGGCGGAATGGCTTGCGCGCGAGCTACGCTATGCCCATGCCACGCGCCATGGCAGGTCTCGTTCCTCGACCGTGCCCTACGAGGGACCGACGCAAGCTCCGAACGGGTGGCCCGTGGCTTTAGCCGTGGGGGACGCCCTCCGAGGGACTGAGGGGAGCCCGGGTCATCCGAAGCTGGCTGCTATTATGACGATGTAGATGCCGATGAATGGCGGGACGACGAAGATCAGAGCTGCGAGCGTGAGCCAGAGCAGGGGCACGGACACGGCAATCAACGTCGCCCGCCTCCTGACGCGCGGCATAGCTCTTTGGGCAGTTCGCACGAGGTTCACCCACCAGGTGAACGCCACCATCCCGGCTGACAGGATGATCATCAGCCACCGGAGTTCCCAGATCTCCGCGCATGTCCAACGCCAGGATGTTCCATAGTATGGTTTGTACAACAGAACGGTGGTCGACAGCATCATGAGGACCAGGATTGCGAATGCCGCCAGCGGGCCGCAAGCGTAGTAGCTCAGCGTGCTTGCGGCGTTCTGCCGGGCAAGTGGCACGTTCCGGGGCCGGAAAAAGTCGCTGGGCACCCCGGTGGCGGCGATCAGAAAGAACAGCATGAGAGCCAGCCCAATCGCCAGCGGCCAGCCGGCTGTACAGGCATAGTCCCACAACAACGGCGGTATGGGGCCGCGATGGATCAGCTCGCGAAGCGGATCTCCCACGACCTTCGGAGCCCGGGCGATGGCGGAGGTAACCACGACCGCCGTCACCGGCACGAAGACGTGCGCAATCGTGACCCATCGGAAGCTCTGAGCGTCTGCGCGGCTGACCGGGCGAATGCACTCCTCGCTGAAGCGCTGGTTCCGGAATGTCACCATCCAGACCGTGCGCCAGTAGCTCTTGAGGAGCCCGCGCTCTCGGCGGTGGACCCAAGGTATCCCCGACTCTGTCGACCGTAGGTTTTCCAGGGAGTGGCCGCACTCGGGGCAGCGGTTGCTGACGACCCCGCGCAGGTCATAGGTGCATTCCGAGCAGTAGACTCCAGGCTCAATTGCCGGCAGAGCGTTGGGTTGCTCATTGTCCGGTGCGTCGTTAGCGATAACAGATTCGTCTGCCATGCCGGGGGTGTCCTGTCATGCACGGATTCTGCGGTTCGTGGAGCGAACCGCACCCCATCCGAAGAACCGACCACCCTCATCATGGCAGGCTCCGGGGGTAAGGTCAAGATACGCCGTGCTGGTCGGCATGGCCGATGCGAGGTTGCGGCAGGTCTCGTGCCTCGACCATGCCCTACGTAGCTGCACTGCTCAAGAGTAGTGGCACACCCGAGAACCCAGGTGTGGACGGGTGGCCCATGGCTTTAGCCGTGGGGGACCTGACGGGGTTGCGACGCTGTTCGACCCACTTCGGGGTTGGTCTGGGAAGGGGCTTTGTGACCCAGGGTGGCACTGCGCGGCTGCGCCGCTTCGTTTACCCTGGGCTTTGTTGTGAAACGCCTACCTTCCTGACATATGTCCACCCGGGTACCTTGGTAACGGACTTCGGGACTTGGGAGGACTACGCATGGGGCTGCGGAACAAGAAGAAGGAGAGGCTTGAGCGTCTTGACTCGAAGACACTGGATGCCAAGTTTTTGCACGAAATCAAGCACGGACTCCATTGTTCGCCATTCGAGGCCGAGGCGGTTCTCGATGTGGTCAAGGAAGTTTACTTCCCGTACCTCGATGAACACGCCGGCAAGGCCCCACCTGGCAAGATTGGCTTGGTCGTCGTCGACGCCGACGAGCCTGCCGGGAAACCCGTCTGCGAATGCCAGAAGCAGAACGTGTGCCTGACAATCCACCGAGGTGCAGAGGATGATCGACTTCTGGAGGAGGAGGGGCCGGTCGGCTTTCGACAAGCCCGCATCCCACCGCTTTGCCAAGAAGCCCTGAGTCAAGGTGGGCTGCTCACGCGCGAAGATCTGGCCTACCGGATGTTCTTTGTTACGCCACGAACCATTACGCGCGATTTGAACGCTCTCCGGAGTGCGTATCCCGGGGTGCTTATTCCTCTGCGAGGAATCGTACACGATCTTGGTCCCGTGTTGACTCATCGCAGCCAAATCGTGCGTTTGGCTCTGGAGGGAAAGACGACCTCACAGATCTGCACCATGCTTCGCCATTCACCGGCGGCTGTAGCGAACTACGTCTCGACATTCACCCGTTGTGCGCAGTTGGCAAAGAAAGGTATGCAGGTCGGGCAAATCGCCTTCCTTCTGCGGAGAGGCAAGCGGTTGGTACAACAGTACCTTGATCTCCTCGACGAATGCGCGGTCGACAAGAACATGGGCTATCACCTGGAAGAACTGATGCGCCTGGGTTGTTGTGGCGGGGGGAAAAAGGAGCTCGGTGAAGAGGGAAGATCCGATGGGTAAGCCGCGAGACACCAACAGCAGAAGATACAGTCCCCTGCAGGCGAAAACGCTGAGAAACGTGTTGGCTCACCGCATCGAAACGGAGTTTCCACGCATAGGCGGCCCACGGATTCGCAACCTGTGCGCAGAGATGATCCTTGAGGTCATCGGTGCCCACGTTCTCCCGAAGGAGCATATCCAACATGGTCAGATACTCTGGATGGCGATCAGCAGCGCAGATCCCCCGAGTCAGCGTCGACGGATTGAGGATACCGATCTGCTTCCGGTGGTCTTGGACGTGAGTACCTTCGAGGATATCGAGATGCGTTTGCAGAAGAAGGGACGTGGAGAGTTGCTCTTACAAAAGAGCTTGAGGTTATGCCGACAGGCGTACGAACAAGGGGGCGTTCTGTCCAACTCTGATCTCTCGGAGTTGTTAGCAGTCAATGCGTCGGACGTCTCGCGATTGTTGGCGGCGTACGAACGCGAGACCGGTCAGATCGTCCCACGTCGCGCTACTGTCCACGATGTCGGCACAGGGCTTACGCACAAACGGATCATCTGTTTCAAACATTACGCAGAAGGCAAAGCGGCTAACGAAGTGGCTCGGGAAACGTACCACAGCCTTGAGGCTGTGGATCGTTACCTGGGCCAGTACGATCGCGTCCGCCACTGCCATCTTCAGGGGCTGACGGCAAAGGAGACAGCCCATGCTTTAGGTTGCAGCATCTTCCTGGTTCAGGAGTACCTGGAGATCGATCATGAGTTGGAGGGCCAGCATGCTTGACTCGATGGCACAGCACGTCAGACTTGTGTGTGCTGGTCGAGAGGACAGGGCTCTGCTGAGGAGCACCCCGAGCGCTCGTACCAGTGCCGGGACAGGCGCGGGAGTCTGCATGCACGGCGGGCTCTCGCTCTCCCTGGCCTGTTCTGGCTCCCAAGCGACAAACCTTGGGGGTCTGGGGGCAAAGCCCCCGGTGATCGCCACACGGTCGCGGTGGACATATGTCACTATCTTCGGCGTATGTTCGGAAGATGTACGTCGCACGAAGACCAGCGGCAGGTCTCGTTCCTCGACCATGCCCTACGAGGGGAAGCAGAAGCGCGCTTGCGAGCGGTTAGCTCTTCTTGCGGGTCGCGCGGCGGCGGTCGAGTTCTTTGAGCACGCGCTTGCGCAGGCGGATGGCGTCGGGGGTGACTTCCACGGCCTCGTCGTCGGCGATGAACTCCAAGGCCATCTCCAGCGGCATCTCGCGGGGGGGGCGGAGGACGACCGTTTTGTCGGCCGCGGCCGCCCGGATGTTGGTCATCTTCTTCGCCCGGCAGATGTTCACTTCGAGATCGTTGTCGCGGCAATGCTCTCCGACTATCTGGCCTTCATAGACCTGGGTCCCCGGGCCGACGAAGAACTCGCCGCGGTCGGCCAGGTTGTTTATGGCGTATCCCGTTACCTGTCCCGGTTCGTTGGCCACGAGGACTCCGTTCTGCCGACCGGGAATGTCGCCGCGGAAGAACTCGTACTCATAGAAGTTGTGGTGCATGATGGCCGTGCCGTTGGTGGCGTTGAGCATGCGGTTGCGCAACCCAATCAACCCACGTGCCGGGATGGTGAACTCGATCAAGGTCGAGTCGCCGCGCGATTCCATGGTCTTGCAGATGCCGCGCCGCCCGCCCATTAACTCCATAACAGTTCCGACATGTTGTGACGGCACATCGATTACGCAGAGCTCGATCGGTTCGGTTTTCTTGCCCGCCAGTTCGCGATAGATGACCTTCGGTTTGCCCACGGCCAGCTCATATCCCTCGCGCCGCATGTTCTCAATCAACACGGACAAGTGCAGCATCCCCCGACCGGATACGTGCATCTCCTCGGGAGTGTGTCCCGGCTCGACCCGCAGAGCGACGTTGCTCTGCATTTCCTTTTCCAGGCGATCGCGCAGGTGGCGCGACGTGAGGAACTTGCCGGACCGCCCCGTAAACGGAGAGTCGTTTACGCGGAAGGTCATGTGGAGCGTCGGTTCGTCGATACGGATGATCGGGAGTGGTTCGGGGTTATCAGCGCAGGCGATGGTGTTGCCGATGTCGACCGTCTGCAGCCCGACGACCGCGCAGATGTCACCGGCCGGGACCTCTTCGACCCTTGCTCGTCCCAACCCATCGAAGGTGAACAGCTCTCCGATACGTTCCTTGTGTTGCGTGCCGTCCCGGTGGATCAAGGTCACGTCACTACCGGCCCGGATTGAACCGGCGAAGACGCGACCGATACCGATTCGACCGACGTAGTCGTTGTAGTCGAGCGTCGTGACGAGCATTTGCAGCGGGGCGTCGGGTTTGACGTCGGGGGGCGGGACATGTTCGAGAATCACGTCGAACAGAGCGAAGATGTTGTCCGGGCGTTCGTTTGCGTTCATTGCCGCGAAACCGAGTGTGGCCGACGTGTAAACGGTGACGAATTCAAGGGCGTCATCATCGGCGCTCAGCTCGATGAACAGATCGAGCACCTCGTCGAGCACGCTGTCAGGTCGGGCGTCGGGGCGATCGATTTTGTTGATTACTACGATCGGTCGGAGATGGTTCTCGAAGGCCTTGCGCAGGACGAATCTCGTTTGCGGCATCGGTCCTTCGAACGCATCCACCAGCAGCAGGCAGCCGTCGGCCATTTTCAGGACCCGCTCAACCTCACCGCCGAAATCAGCGTGGCCTGGGGTGTCGACGAGGTTGATCTTCGTGCCGCGGTAATTGATTGCGATGTTCTTGGACAGGATTGTGATGCCGCGTTCGCGCTCGATATCGTTGGAGTCGAGGATCCGCTCGCCCGAGACCTGGGCCGCTCGAAACTGGCCGCACTGGCGGAGCATCTGATCGACCAGGGTGGTCTTTCCGTGGTCGACGTGGGCGATGATGGCGATGTTACGAATAGCGGTGTTCTTCAAGAGCGGCACCTTTGTCTAGTTGACTGTCCAAGGGTGTTGTTGTTCGAGAGATTAATCGCGCGACAAGCCAATTGACACCCAACGCTTGCACGCGAAGCACGCGGTACTTGTAGCGTTGGCTTCGGTCCGGGGCAATGCTCCAGGCGGCGAATGTTGTGGCTGTCCGGTGTTTCTTCGTATCGGACGTTGTTTTCGTCTGCTACAGCGTTGGAATCGCGAGCAAACCGCGATCCGTCACAGATTCCGGAGCATCATAACACGATTGTCCATAGGAAGGCCCAGGCGAGCGTCAAACTCCAACAGGTCCCGTTGCGGTTGGGTCAACTCGGCTTCGGCGAGGATTCGGAACCCGAGCCGGGCGTAGAACGGTGCATTCCACGGTATGTTGGCGAGAGTTGAGAGGGTGATCGCGGGGTAGCTTGCCTGTTTCGCCCAGGCGCAGACCGTTTCCACGAGGGTCCTGCCGATACCGCGCCGGCCGTGGTCCGGATGAACGTCCAGCTCGTCGAGGTGGGCGTTATCGCCCACGGTTGTGCCGACCGCGAAGCCGACCGGCAGATCTCTGTCATTCGCAGCGACCCACACGCGCCCGGCCTGCGCGTGTTCGGTGAGCAAATCGAGCGGCATGACGATCCGGGAAAACGTCTCTGCCAATCCGAAGCTCGCGAAACGGACCGCGGCCAGCCGCTCTATTTCCGATAGCGCCGCGACTTCGTCTTGCCGGGCAAGTCTGATCTGGTAGTCCGGAGCCATGCCGGCTATGATCGCGGGTGAGCCGGAATGCTGCAAGCATTTGGAGCAAGATCGCCGGCTGGCCCGCCTCTTTGGAGGTGGGGAGCCCCATTCTGTGTGTTGCGGGAGATACTGCAGATGCCTGCGCTACGCGAAGGGGTCCCCCACGTCCAGACGGCATTACCTCGGGCGATTCTCGACGGATTGGACTGTGCGCGAAAGTCAAAAGGACGTGGGCCACCCGGCCACCCGGCCGGAGGTGGAATGCGCTGCTTGTGGCGACTAGAATCGGGCGTGGAGGTTGCCGGTGTATTGTCGGGAATGTCACTACGATCTGCGCGGGCAGGACGTGCCCCGTTGTCCGGAATGTGGGACGGCGTTCGCGTTCGATGATCCGAGCAGTTACCTTCGTAGGGTGCCGGGTTTCCTCGGTCGCAGAGTGCAGGGGATACGGCGCCGGCGGTGGTTTCTGCTGGTTGTTTTGACCGCGGCGCTGTTGTGCGGCTATGCCGAAGCGTATTCCCACATGCCGTCTTTGCGTAACGCAAGACACGAGCGGCTTCTTTCCGCTCAGACCCTCAAGTGGATCATGGCAGTCTGGATGAACTACCAGCGTGAGCATCCAAGGCAGCATGAGTTCGATGCGGATGTGATCGGAAGAGCCGTCGGTACTCGCCCGAGTCCATGGTCAGAGCCGACTGAGGCTAGACGCCGAGCGACTTTGGCCTACGTGTTGGAGTTCGGGGGGGTGTTTGTGATTCCAATCCTCGCATATTTGATAGCGGTCGGAGTCTTATTCCGCTGGAGAATGCGCCGAATAGGGTTTGCCGCACTGTTGGTTGCAGCGTTGGTAATACTGGGCTGCCGATATGCAAACGAAACGGCCGTGTGGCTCTATCCGGGAACGCATGCGTACCTTAAAGACTACGTTTTCATCTCGGGAGTGAACCTGGCGAGATCGAATCCGCAAAGGGGGATGACGATTGCCGCGTACGACATCCACATTCCCCGCAAGCATGCGCGTTTGACGATCGCGTATGGCGATGGACATGTGAATCACCTCTGGTGGGACGATCGAGCGAAACCGTTGTTCGAAGCTCAAGGTATACCGTTTCCTGAGGGGCTTGAGTGAGCCCGGCCGTGCATGGATCGGCTATGCCTCCTCTTGGGCGCCGGGTGGCTTATCGCTTTAGCGGTGGGGAACTCGTTCGAGTGTGAGCAGACATTGTCATCGGGTCCATCACGTCCAGACGGCATTACCTCGGGCGATTCTCCACGGATTGGACTGTGCGCGAAAGTCAAAAGGACGTGGGCCACCCAGTGCGGTATGCCCCACGGGTCAACAAGTTGACCCATGCCACCCATGCGGCACGCTTGTGGGATTCCATCTTGTGCGTTGTGCGAGATAATGCAGGCAGGATGCCTGCGCTAGGCGAGTGGGAACTCCCGTTGCCTATTGCGTGGTCACGTGGGCGTATCCGGTGCGCAGGGGGCCGCCGCGGGCGGTGGACCAGAGGATGCAGTTGGCAGAAGAGCCCGGGACTGTAAACACGTCCATGCCGTGGTCGAAAGTCTGGACGAATACTTCGAGCTGCCCGTCCCCGGTCAGGTCGCCCACGGTCGGGGCGGCCGGAGCGCCGTTTCCATTCCCGTTGTGACCCGGCGATGGCAGTGCGATATCGTGCAGTACGCCGCCGCCGGCGTCCAGGACCATCAGGTATCCGGAATCATCCGTGTCCGGATCGCCATAGGTGCATAGAAGCAACTCGGGGATGCCGTCGGCATTAAGATCAGCCACGGTGACTTCCGAAGCGTACATGATCGAATGACCATGAGTGAAGTCCGTACGCCAGAGGCGGGTGCCGTCGGCGTCGAACAGATAGACGTAGCCATCGTTCAGCGATACAGCGATCTCCGGGCGGTCGTCGCCCTGGACGTTGGCAATCGCCGGCGCGGGCACGCCGGACGGTGGATACCAGCCGTCAACGTCAATTGGAGGCTCGCCGCGCGGCAGGGTCTCCCAGCCGGCCTTTCTCATGGCCGAGCGACTACCGTCGCCGTGGGCGCCTTCCAGCACCATGACCCCGTACGCCTGCGTCTCGTACGGGACGTGCATTTCGATGTTCGGCACGCCAATGACTTCGTTTTCGCCGTCTAAGTCCAAATCAACAACACTGGGTGGGGAGGCCGTCCATTGCAGCCACTCGGTCCATTCCGGGTGAGGCCAGTCCCCGGTGTGTTCGTGATAGTGATCCTCCTCGACTTCGGGATCCGCCCAGCGAATGAACTGCCCCCAGGTCATACGTTCGCCGGAATAATCCGAGCTGCGGTTGGTGAACCAGGGGGCGGCGTCGAGCGCTGCGCCGTCATGGTCAAACGCCTGGATGTGGTGGTTATCATAGGTGGCGATCACCTCCAGTTCGTCGTCGTCGTCGATATTGCCGATCCCGACGTTGAGCCCGTAGCAACCGTACCCGTTGTGGCCTTGCCCGTTCCGATCGGCGTCGTTGCCTGAGCCGCTCAGAGCGTTGTATCGAGGCCATGCCGGGTCGTGGCCGCCGGCCGGCTGATACGCCGATCCGTCCGGGCTGAAGACGAAGACCTGGGCACCGCCGTCCTCGCTGCGTTGAGTCTGGGTCGTGGTGGCCACGATCTCGATTTGCCCGTCGAGGTTCAGATCGGCGGCGGCCAAGCCGCGTACCTCGGGAGACTCACCGGCCGTGGTGGTATCGACCGGCCAGCCGCTCTTGACCTGGAGGCTGTCGGATCGCCACTCCCACACCCAGACGTCCTTTCGGTTGCCGGCGACAATATCGGTGATGCCGTCTCCGTCGAGGTCGGTGACAACGTGGGGAGCGTAGACGCGCCCATCTCCATCGTCGGCCTCATCGAGAAGGTTGCCTTTGTGGTCGAACACGTAGACCGAGTAGTAGGCCGCGATGAGTTCGTTATCACCGTCGCCGTCGAGGTCGTGGATAAGCGGAGAGGCGAACCAGCTAGTCTGCCCGTCGAGGGCCATGAGATGGATAGGGGCCTGAACGTCGCCGGCGCTCTCACCGGCTTGGCAGACCGGTTCCAGCACTACCGTTGAGTTTGTGCCGTCATCCGGCTCGCCGTTACCCGAATTGTCGTCACCACTCGGCGTGGGGGTGTCGGGATTGCATCCGGACGGTGCGGCGATTATCAGCAGTGCGAGTGCGCACTTGACACATCTGGTCATGAGATGATCTCCACGGGGCTTTCCCGGCCGCTCCGTTTCCAGGCCCGATCTCATCGGGAGGGTGCTCTCGGCCTGGAGGAGCATCGGAGATTCGGTGCGGGGTTCTTGAGGGTGGCGCTGACGTCGCGAGAGGGGACGGATCCCTCGGTGACTGCGGTCATTTCGCCAATAAACGTGGTGTGTATTCCGCTGTTCGGAAGGTTGGGTTTGCTATACTGAGAGCGGTGTTTCGGAGTCGCTCAGACGCAGCGGGGGCGTCAGGTGTCGGATCTGGAGGGCGTACGGATCATGAAACGAAAGCTGGTCAAGGAGAGCGAATCGATCGACCGCGAGCTTCTCGAGGCAAACGAGCAGGTCGAGCGCATAAATGCGGAGTTGGCGGAGGCTCTGCGCCGGCGGAACGAGGCGTCCGAGGGCGATCGGGAGCGGGCTGCCGCTCGCGTGGACACGCTCAACACCGAACACGCGGAGGCCGTGAGGCGGGTCCAGGAGATTAAACGGCAGAATACACTCGAACACGAACGACGGGCCAAAGAGAAGCGTCAAACCAAGAAGAGGCGGCGATCTGCGGCGACGGATACGAGCGCCGGGGACCTCGAATGGGAAGCGGCAGAGGCGTTCGAGCTGCATCAGCAAGAAGCGGAACGGGAGGAGGCCGACCGTCGGGGGCACAATGCTCGGTTGTTTGCCCGGCTGGCCGCGGAAGAGCGTCGGGAGGCGGAGAAGGCCGCTCAGCTCGAACAGCGGCGCCGGGAGGCCGAGGCTCGCGCCCGCCAAGAGGAAGAGGATCGCCGGCGCGAGGTGGAGCGGCAGGCCCGGGCGGCCGCCCGGCAGGCAATGTCGCTCAGGCGTAAAGAAGAGGCCCGCGCCGCGCGGCGCGTGCGTGTGGAAGCCGGAAATCGAGATCGCCTGGCGGAGCAGGCCGGGAAGGGGGCCTTGGCAGTCTTCTGGGATAGGGTGTTGGCATGGTTCGGCCGGGGGGGGCGACGATAGCCTAGAGTAAGCCCGGCCCACACTGCTCAAGAGCAGTGGCACACGGCCCACACTGCACAAGAGCAGTGGCACACGGGAATCCGTGTCTACCTTTCCGAAAGCGGCACCAGAAACGGCACGGGATTCGCCCGCTCGGCAGACTACTACCGAACGGTGATTCGGCCCGTGCCTATGCCGGTGACGCGGCCGATGACGGCGGCTGCGAGGACGTCGGCGGATTTCAGTGCCGATATTATGTCATCCACGGCGTCTTCGGCGACCGCGGCAACAAGACCGCCGGAGGTCTGGGCGTCGCACGCGAGAATGCGATAGCTTTCAGGAACCTCGCGATTCCAGGCAACCCATGGCTCGACGTGGGTTCTGTTGTTGAGGGTGCCGCCGGGTATCGTGCCGCCGACGACCAAGTCCATTGCTCCGTCGATTAACGGAAGGGACTGATGGTCGATCTCTAAGTCGACCCCGCTTCCCGCCGCCATTTCGCGGAGGTGCCCGAGCAGGCCGAACCCGGTGATGTCTGTGCAGGCATGGGCTTGTCGATTGCGCAATGCCTGGGCCGCGGCTCGGTTGAGAGTCATCATGACGTTTTGGATGCGCTGCTCACCGGCCGTGTCCAATAAGCCGGCTTTTAGAGCGGTAGACATCACGCCCAGCCCCAGCGGCTTGGTGAGAATCAGCACATCGCCGGGGACCGCCCCGGAGTTTGTCCACATGTCCTTAGGTGAGACCATGCCGGTTACGACGAGTCCGAACTTCGGCTCGGGGTCGTCGACCGTGTGCCCGCCGAGAATGGGGATGCCTGCTTTGTCGGCCACGTGCCGCGCTCCGCGGAGAATGTCCTCCAGCACGCTAAGCGGCAGGCGATTGGAAGGAAACCCGACCACGCTCAAGGCGAACAGCGGCTCGGCTCCCATGGCATAGATGTCACTGAGCGAGTTAGCCGCAGCGATCGCCCCGAAGCTGAACGGGTCGTCCACCACCGGCGTGAAGAAGTCTACGGTTTGGACCACGGCCTGATCGTCGTTAATCCGATAGACGGCCGCGTCGTCTGCGGTTTCGGTTCCGACCAGCACGTTCGGGTTCTCGCCGATTGGCGGCAGGGAGGCGAGGACTTTCTCAAGGGCTTGCGGGCGTAGTTTGCACGCACAACCCAGCCCGCTGGTGAAGCGGGTCAGCTTGATCTCCTCGTTGGCGGCTACTTCGCACTCAATCGGACCACCCTGCGGCTGTAACCGTTTCACGGTCGAGATGATGTCTTCGATCGCGCGGTCTGCGTCCGCGATCGTCAGGAACGCCCCGGTAGATAGCCGCACCGTGCCCATGGCGTAGTCAACCGGCACCTTCATGCCTTTGAGCGTGTCAGACATGATAACTTCGTCGTTGTGACACGCAGCTCCCGCGGAAGCGGCGATTCCGACCAACTCCGAGAGGATCGCGGCCGCCTCTATTCCTCGAAAACTCAGGCTGAGCGTATTGGGCAGGCGCTCATCCGGGTGCCCGTTTACCCGTACGGCGTCTACGCCGGCCGTGATCCCCTCTTGCAGGCGATCGCGCAACTGTCGCATGTGTTCCGCGCGCTGCGGCAGGCGCTTCTTGGCGAGCTCACAGGCCTTACCCAGTCCGACGATCTCCAGAACGTTCTCGGTACCCGCTCGGCGGCCGCGTTCGTGGTCGGCGCCGAAGACCAGCTTTTCAATCTCGACTCCCGTACGGATGTACAGAGCCCCGACCCCCTTGGGGGCGTAAAGCTTGTGACCCGCTATTGACAGTAGATCCACTCCGAGGTCGTCCACCTCGACGGGAATCTTCCCCACGGATTGGGCGGCGTCGGTGTGCATGAGCACTTCATGCCGGTGGGCAATGTCACTGATCTGCCGGATAGGTTGGATTGTCCCTACCTCGTTATTGGCGTGCATGATCGTGATGAGGATTGTGGCCGAGGTTATGGCCTTCTCGACGTCGGTAGGGTCTACCTTTCCGTATTCGTCCACCGGTACTACGGTGACGCGGAAGCCCTGCGTCTCTAGATGTCGGCAGACCTCGGATACGGCCGGGTGCTCGACGGCGGAGGTGATGATGTGGTTCCCGCGCTCGCGCAACAGTCGGGCCGCGCCGCGAATCGCCTGGTTGTTCGCTTCAGAACCGCCGCTGGTGAACACGATCTCCTCAGGCCGGGCGTTGAGCATATCGGCGACCTGTCGGCGGGCGAGTTCGACGGCCTTCTTGGTCCGTACCCCGTATACGTGTCCGCTTGACGGGTTTCCGAAGTGGGTTTCCAGGTACGGGCGCATCGCCTCGACGACGGCCGGGTCCAAGGGAGTGGTGGCGTTATAATCCAGATACAGCGGTTCCATGCGTAAAGACCTTTCTCAGGGCGATAGACGCAGGTATCAAGCTCTCTTCAGATAGCGTACGTGGTGTCGGGTGATTCGCCAACACTTGTCCGCGGAAGAAGATCGAGCCGCGTGGCGTCGTCTGCGTTCCGAGCGACCTCACAGGGCAGACCAGCGTGTTATGTGCGTCCGAGCCGGCGTAGGGCGGAGTCCAGCAGCGCGGCCGACAGAATCACCAGCCCGAGCACGACCTTCTGCCAGAAGTGCTCGACGTGCAGCAGGTTGAGGCTGTTGTTGAGCACCCCGATAATCAGTGCTCCGACCAGCGTTCCCGGAATGCTCCCGCGTCCGCCGAACAGGCTTGTCCCCCCGACCACGACCGCCGCGATCACGTTCAGCTCCCACATTTCCCCGATCTTCGGATCTGCGGCCATTAGTTTGGCATCATGAAGAACTCCGACGATTCCGCATAGCGCTCCGGTAAGGACGTACACCGCCAGCTTGGTACGTCGAACCGCTATTCCCGCTAGGCGCGCGGCCTCCTCGTTGCTGCCCACCGCAATGACCCCACGCCCGAATACCGTGCGCGCCAGCAGAATATGAAAGAACCCGAACCCGACCAGCATAACCAACACCGGCACCGGCAGGACCCGGCCGAGCGTGCCTTCCAGCACGAACCCCCGCCCCAGAACCAGCAGTTCTTCCGGAAGCTCGTAGACCGGTTGTCCGCCGCAGGCGATGAACGCGAAACCTCGCGCGATGAGCATGGCTGCAAGGGTCACGATGAACGGCGGGACCGAGAAGCGCGTGACCACGGTACCCGATACGGTCCCGACCACGGCTCCCACCCCGAATCCGGTCGCCAACCCCGCTCCGATACACAGCGGAGCCGACAGCTCCAGCGTCGCCCGCATCACCACCGCGGCTACCACGCCCGTCAGGGCTACGAGCGATCCCACCGACAGGTCGATCCCCCCGGTGACAATCACCAGCGTCATTCCGAACGCAATCAGCGCTTCGAAGGAAATCTGACGGGCGACATTGATCAGATTAGCCGGCTGGGCGAAGACCCCGTCGGTCAGGATAGTCACCGCAATAATCAACAGCGCCAACACGATCGGCATACGCAGAACAACGACCCCGTGCACAATTGCCGAGCCTTGACCGGGGCGGCTGGATTCCACCGACAGTGCCGTCTCCGCGACAGACTTGGCGTTGTTCTTATTCACCTGTCGTCATCCTCTCCTGCGGCCAGACGCATGATTTGCTCCTGCGTTACGTTTCGGCGTCGGTTGTCCAAGATGCCGGCCAATCGGCGGCGCGGAGGCCGTCCACTCTCTTCGTGCATCACGCCAATCCGGTCGGCCATGCCGATTACCTCCGGCAGCTCCGACGAGACCATTACAACTGCTGCTCCCTCGTTGACCAGGCGGTTGATCAGCATGTAGATCTCGTACTTCGCTCCCACGTCCACCCCGCGGGTGGGCTCATCAAAAAGGACCACGCGGTGTGCCCGCGACATCCAACGGGCCAGCAACACTTTCTGCTGATTTCCCCCGCTGAGCGTCTCTACCAGCACTTCTGTATCCACCGCTTTTATTCGCAGGTCATCGATCAGACCGCGCGCCAGCTCCCGCTCGCGCCCGGTCAGCAGGAACCCGCCCACGGCCGCCGCGTGGCGATCGGCCAGGGTGAGATTCTCCCGCAGACTCCTTCCTAGTAACAAACCCTCGAGCTTGCGATCCTCGGGCAGCATTACTACTCCGGCGGCGATGGCTTCTCGCGGGCTCTTGAAAGGACCGCATGAAGGCGGGGTCGTACCGGTGTCGTTTAAGACGCTCACCGACCCGGATGTGGCGCGGACCGCGCCGAAGAGCGTCTTGACCACGGAGGTCCGTCCGGAACCTACCAGGCCGGTCAGCGCCAGCACCTCCCCGGCCCGCACGTCGAAACTCACGTCAGTGAAACGAGGGTATGCTGACAGGTTTCTGACATCCAACACGACGTCGCCGAGGTCGTTCGATCGGGCAGGAAACTCGTCCTTAAGCTCTCGTCCGACCATTTCTGCAATCAGGCTCTCCCGCCTCACTTCCGCGATCGGCCGGGTGGAGATTCGCCGACCGTCCCGCAATACGGTGACGGTATCCGCAATGTCGAACACTTCGTCCAGCCGGTGGCTGATGTAGATGACACTTACCCCGCGCCGCTTCAGATCTCGCACCAGCGTAAACAACGTATCCAGCTCGTGCGCGGTCAGCACCGCGGAGGGCTCATCGAGGATCAGCAAATGTGCGTTCAGCGACAAGGCCTTGGCAATCTCCACCATCTGCTGCTGGGCCACCGTCAGAGTCCCAACCGACCGGCGAACGGGCAGGTCAATCCGCAGCAGAGCCAACAACTTCTCCGCCTGTTTGTGCAACGCTCGAAAGTCAACGCAGCCGGTGAGCGGTGTGCGAGGCCAACGTCCCAGAAAGATGTTCTCGCTTACGCCCAGGTCAGGGACCAGGTTGAACTCCTGATACACGATTGCGATGCCGTTCCGCCGGGCCGCGCGGGCGTCGGGTATCGTCACCGGCAGTCCATCAATTGCTATCGTGCCGCTATCCGCCCGCACCGCTCCGGACAGGACCTTCATCAGCGTGCTCTTGCCGGCCCCGTTCTCGCCGACGACTGCGTGGATACTCCCGGCGGCAACGGTAACGCTCACGTCATCGAGGGCCAGCACGCCGGGGAAGACTTTGCGGATTCCCGCGCAGTGCAAACGCGGTGCGGTGGTCCCCATGGGTTACTTCGACTCCCGCGTGAACGTGCCGACCTCAACCGGAATCACCGCCGGAACGGTCTTCCCGTTGAAGACGTCGTGAATCGTCTGAACGGTGAGCACTCCGATGCGCTTGGGGTTCTGGATCACATCGCCGAAGATAGCCCCGGTTTTGATCTTCTCGCGTGCCTCCTCAGTGGCATCATACCCCACGATTCGAACCTGCCCGAGTTTGCCGGCCGCTTCCACCGCGGCCAGAGCCCCCAGGGCCGAGTCGTCGTTGATGGCGAAGATACCGGTCAGCTCCGGATGCGATTGCAGAAGGTCCTCGGTGACCTTGACCGCCCGGTCCCGCTTGCCTTCGGTAGATAGCTCGGCCACGATGCGAATGTCGGGACGCTGCGCCAGCCCCTCCTTGAACCCGGCCACCCGATCCATCACGCTCGTTACCTCCGGATGGGAGAGGATCGCCACCTGGCCGACACCTTCCAAGGCGGTAGTCAGCAGTTCGGCCGCCTCACGTCCGCCCTGGCGATTGTCCGAAGCGATATGCGCCACCACCTCGCCCAACGGAGACGTGCTTGCGATGTCGGCCGTGAAGACCGGAATCCCCGCTTCGTTTGCCTGCACGATACTCGCGCCGACGCTCCGCGAATCGCACGGACAGAGCACTATGGCATCCACCTTCTGGACGATGAACTCGTCGACCTGGTCGGCCTGTCTGGCAGAGTCGAATTCGGCCGTCGTGGTCAAAAGCTCATACCCGAATTGCTCCGCCTCCTCCCGCAGACCGGCTCGCAGATCCTGGTAGAACTGATGCTGGACGGTGAGCAGGGTAACGCCGATACGTTTGGATTGCCGCGCCGCTTTAGCCGACTCCCTTTCCGCATCCGGCGTCGCCTCCCGCCGGCAGCCGGAAGTTACGCAGAGGGCCAGCAGCAGAATCGACAGCCACCTCCTCGCACTCACGCCGCCTGTGGTTGACGTCTTTGGGCTGCAGGCTAGATTGGTTTGCTGTGTCGAATGCATGAGATCTTCCCTTGTCCTGAGCGCGCGTCGCGGGTCAACCCCGGCGCTTACGGCTAATCGGATACACTTCCGCACGCCAAGCCTCAAAGGATACCGGAAAACCGCGCACGGGCACAGTTAACCGAACCCTCAACGAGGAATCACCATGCGTATTGCGAGATTGATCACCGCGATGTCGGCCCTGGGCGTCCTGTCGCTGTCGGGCTCGGCGGCACACGGTGAGAGGACGCCTCAAACGGGCACGAAACCCGTTCTCTACGTCACCGCCACCGCTCATCTGGACACCCAATGGCTCTGGACGATCCAGACCACGATCGACGAGTACCTCCCCGCCACGCTGCGCGATAATTTCGCCCTGTTCGAGAAGTACCCGGACTACACGTTCAGCTTCGAGGGAGCGTTTCGCTACATGCTGGCCAAGGAGTACTATCCAGAGGACTACGCCAGACTATCGGACTACATCGCCCAAGGCCGCTGGTGCGTTTGCGGCAGTTCGATCGTCGCCGGAGACGTCAACGTTCCCGCCCCGGAGTCGCTGATCCGCCAAGTGCTCTACGGCAACGACTTCTTCGAGCGCGAGTTTGGGCGAAGAAGCTGCGACATCTACCTGCCCGACTGTTTCGGATTCGGATACGCTCTGCCATCGGTGGCCGCCCACTGCGGGCTCAAGGGCTTCTCCACGCAGAAGCTCACGTGGGGCTCATCCGTCGGCATTCCGTTCAACGTGGGTGTTTGGGAAGGCATCGACGGCTCCTCCATTCTGGCCGCGATCAACCCCGGCGAGTACGTGGCGAAAGTCCGCAGCGATCTGAGCGTGGATGAAGAGTGGCTGGCGCGAATCAACAAGAACGGGGAGCAGTCCGGGGCTTTCGTGGATTACAAGTACTTCGGGGTCGGTGACCGAGGCGGAGCCCCTGACGAGGAGTCCGTGCAGTGGATCGAGAAGGCTATTGCCGGTGACGGACCTATCCGGGTTGTAAACTTGCCCGCCGATCGGATCTTCCACGATCTGACCGCGGACCAGATCGACCGACTGCCCCGATACGACGGCGAGCTGCTCATGACTCGCCACGGCATCGGCTGCTACACCTCACAATGCGCGATGAAACGGTGGAACCGTAAGAACGAGCTGCTGGCGGACGCCGCGGAACGGGCGGCGGTGGCAGCCGATTGGCTGGGCGGATTGGCTTATCCGCGTCAGCGACTTACCGAAGCCTGGATTCGTTTCCTGTGGCACCAGTTCCACGACGACCTGACCGGCACGAGCATCCCGCATGCCTACCAGTTTTCGTGGAACGACGAGATCATTGCCCTCAACCAGTTCGCAGCCGTGTTGACCGATTCGGTCGGGACGATCGCCCGGGCGCTGGACACGCGAGTTAAGGGCATTCCGGTGATCGTATTCAATCCGCTGGCGTTCGAGCGCGAGGATGTGGTCCGCGCCACGGTCCGCTTTCCGAACGGCGCCCCGGCATTCGTGGACGTTTACGATACCAACGGGCGGCGCATTCCGTCGCAGGTCCTGTTGGTCGAAGACCGGAACGTGGAGATGCTCTTTCGAGCTCGCGTGCCTTCGGTCGGGTTTGCGGTTTTCGATGTCCGTCCCGCCCAACCATCGCTCCCTGCGCCAGCCACTGAGCCGGTTACGGCCACGAAGTTCGGTCTGGAGAACGGGCGGTACCGTGTCAGCCTGAACCCCGACGGAGACGTAGCCGGCATCTACGACAAGAAGCTCGGGCGAGAGTTGCTCTTGGGGCCCGCTCGATTGCAGTTTCTTCAGGATACGCCTGCCCAGTGGTCTGAATGGGAGATCGATCTTGATGACATCAGCGCCGAGCCGTACGCCCATGCCGCCGGTCCTGCACAGATCAGCGTGATTGAAGAGGGTCCCATACGCGCGGCCGTCAAGGTTGCTCGCCGGATCGCCGGTTCGACAGTCATACAACGGATCAGTCTCGCCTCGGGCAGGGCCGGTGATCATATCGAGTTCGACACGGTTATCGATTGGCAGACTCCCAAGACCCTGCTGAAAGCGTCCTTCCCGCTGGGGGCCTCGAACCTCAATGCCACTTATGACCTGGGCTTTGGAGCGATCGAACGCCCGAATAACAGCGAGAAGAAGTACGAAGTTCCCGCTCAACAGTGGGCGGACATTACCGCTTCCGACGGGTCTTTCGGCGTGACGATTGCCAACGACTGCAAGTACGGCTGGGACAAGCCGGCGGACAACCTGCTACGCCTGACGTTGATCCACAGCCCCAACGACGTCGAAAAGGACATGGGTAGGCACCGCGTACTCTACTCGATAGCCGGGCACGCCGCCGACTGGCGCGCCGGTAACGCCATCCGACAGGCGGCTCGGATCAATCAACCCCTGATGGCCTTCCAGACGAGTCCCCACCGCGGATCTCTCGAGTCGTCCTTCTCGCTCCTGAGCGTCGATAGCCCTCAAGTAGTCGTCCGCGCGATCAAGAAAGCCGAGCATGGTGAAGAAGTGATAATCCGCGTGCAGGAAGCTCATGGGAAGAGCGCGCGAAATGTCGCGGTGAGCATGGCGACTCCGATCTTGGCGGCTCGAGAGGTAAACGGCGCGGAGCAGCTCCGGGGCGATTTTGCGGTGCAACAGGGCAGGCTTCGACTCGACTTCGAGCCGTTCCAGCCACGTACGCTGGCGGTGACTCTGACGCCTCCCGATGCGGTTGTGCCTCCTCCGGCAGCGCAGCCGGTTATTCTGCCGTATGATCGCGATGTCGTTAGCAGCGACCGGGACCGCGCTGATGGTGACTTCGACGGTGCAGGGCACTCGCTACCGGCGGAGCTGCTCCCGGCCACGATCCATCACGGCGGCATTCAGTTTGCCATGGGCCCGACCGCAACCGGTAAGAAGAACGCCGTGACCTGCCGCGGACAGAGCATCGCTCTTCCGGATGGAGACTATGACCGCTTATACGTCCTGGCTTCCGCTCAGAACGGTCCCGCCGCCGGCGAGTTCGCCGTTGGTAGCGAGGTTGAGGAGATTGTCGTTGCCGATTTCACGTCATGGGTAGGGCAATCCGACAGCCTGATCGTGGACGGGAAGGAGGTCGAGGCCGCCCGGATGGCTCCGGCTTTCATCCACCGAGATGAAATCGCGTGGGTCGGCACTCATCGGCACGACGGCCCGACCGATCGCAACGAGCCGTACGTGTTCTGTTATCTGTTCCAATACGGGATCGACCTTCCTGCAGGTGCCAAGTCCGTAACACTTCCGGACAACGATCGTATCCGGATTATGGCAATGACCGTTGCGGACAACCCCAATGACGACACGGAGCCTGCCCAATACCTGTACGATCATGTGGACGCCGTATTCATCGACCCGCCGGGCGGGCTGCACATTGACCCCGTGTCGGTAGACCTTTCCACGGATGCCCGCGGCGCCGACGTCGTGTTCACTTTGGACGGGAGCGAACCGACGGCGAAATCCGTCCGGTTCACGACTCCGATCCGTTTGACAAAGACCACGACGATAGCGGCTCGAACGCTGAGGAACGGTCGACTTGGGGACTTCGTCCGCCACGCTACGTTTGTGTTCGCCGAGCCGCGCCCACCGGAACCTGTGCAGGATCTGCGACCCGGACTGTGCTACCGTTATTACGAAGGCGAGTGGAAACAGGTTTCCGGTTTCGAGACTGCCACGCCGGTTAAGTTCGGCACGGTCGACACGTTCGATGTTTCGCCGCGGCAGACCGACGAGCGGTACGGTTTCACCATCGAGGGGCTCGTCCGGGTGCCGAGCGAAGCGGTGTATACCTTCTGCACCGCCAGCGACGACGGCAGCACGTTATCCATCGGTGGTGAGCTCGTGGTAGACAACGACGGCCTGCACGGTGAACGCGAGCGCTGCGGGGTAATCGCCTTACAGCCCGGCCTCCATCCCATCCGCGTCGATTACTTTGAACTCACCGGTGACGACGTCCTTCACGTGCGTTACTTCGCACCGGGCATCGCCAAACAACCGATTCCCGCGGAGGTTCTGTTCCACGCGGCGCCTATCGGAGAATGACGGCCGGGTGGCCCGGGTCCTCTTGAATCTGGCGCGTGTTTCGATCTATGGAGGAGCATCGGAGTAGAACACATCGGCCCCGGGGGAGCCGATGATCCGCGCTTCCGCGACCGCCGCGGTAATGTCATCGCCGACATCTGCTATCACGCGATACGCGTTATTGCGGCAGGTCTCGTGCCTCGACCTGCCCTACAGCGGATGACGCATTTGTGGCATACCCCCACATGATTTCGTATTACGGTTCCTCACCGATTCCCACGCGGCGCATGAGTGGTTTCATTGTTACTCCCTGCACCACGAGGGAGAAGAACACGCAGCCGAAGCCCGCCAAAAGCAGCGCGGGACGGTATTCGATCAGCGGGCAATCCGGCGGGAGGTCGGCGGCCACCGGAATGTGCAACAACAATGCAATCGGGATCGATCCACGAAGACCGCCCCAAAAAAGTATGTGCTTCCACGGCTTGGGCCGCCGGCGTCCCACTTGGTTGAGTCCCCAGTAGAACGTGTATGTAACAAACGCCCGGCCGACCAACATCGCGGCGATTGCTACGACCACCAGCCGCCAGGGATGGACGGGAATCGATTCGGGAATCTCGCGCAGCTCCAAACCGATCAGGATGAACAGCAGCGAGTTGATAAGAAAGTCGATCGACTCGAAAAAGGTCTCAACCGTTTCGATCGTCTTCGGGCTCATCGATAACCGCCGCCCGTAGTTCCCGATCAACAGACCGGCCATCACGGCTGCGATGACGCCGGAGAAGTGCAGCACCTCGGCAAGCCAGAACGCCCCATAGGCAAGCGCCAGGCAAATCGCGTTTTCCAGCAGATGGTCATCCAATCGCCGCAGGATCGTGAACGCCGCCATCCCCAAGGCGCTGCCCAACAGTAACCCTCCGGCCGACACCCACACGAACTCGAAAGCCGCGGTTCCCAAGCTGAGCCCCTGGCCGTGTACGACCGCCTCCAGAAGAATTGTGAACAGCACCACACCGGTGGCATCGTTGAATAGCGATTCCCCCTCGACCAGAGTCCGCAAGTCGTCCGGAGCTTTCGCTACCTTAAACAGCGCCAGAACGCTCACCGGATCGGTAGGAGAGATCAGTGCCCCGAAGAGCATCGCGGTCAACATCGACCCGATCCCCCCGAGCCAACCGACTACGCCCCCGACCAATAGCGTCGAGACGATTACGCCGGGTACCGCAAAGCACACGATCGGCCACAAGTGCTTCATGAGGCGATCCAGGTCCATGTGCATGGCGCCGTGGAAGAGCAGCGGCGGAAGGAAGACGAAGAAGATCAGCTCAGTACTGAACCCGGTCTCTGTCAGATTCGGTCCGAGATGTAGGACTCCGATGGCCAGCCCGACCACCGTAAGGAATATCGAATACGGCAGGTGCGTGATCAGTTTCGAGGCGATACAGACCACACAGGCCAGAAGCAGCAGGCCGATGTAAATGCCCACCGCGTGCTCGATGGCGTGTTCCATGACGACGGTCACCTCCCTGTTTCCCAGACACAGGTCCCTACTGCTCGGAGCCGGCGGTGACGGTAACGGACATCGGCCACGAAACCAAGCACCGGGTGGGCGCGTACCGTATCAACTTTCGGTCCTATAAGTACGGTGACACTGTTGGGATCGGTGGTCCCCGGCGAATTCACAGAAAAACACAAAACATTTTGATTTGGGCGCGCGAATCCCCCCTTAGATTTCGGATTAACCCGGGGTGAGTAGATGTCATGGTGTCCCCCGCGGTCTCCGCTGACTCGCAGTTGGGGTGTTTGCTCAGTACAACCGCGTTGCGTTGGAATCGCCTCCGCCGGGCGCGCCTGACCCGGAGGTGGCAAAGACGGTTCCGATCGCTCCCGCGTGGTTGTCTTCAGACATCCGTTATTCGTAGCGAGAAAGCTCCGCCCAGCTATCGGTGGAGACCCGGGGGTTGCTTTTGCGCGCTGCCGAGCGGGCTCCGCTCGGGCGGCCGCCTCGCCTCCATTTCGACGCCGTACTCGGCGTAGCACTGTTTCCGGGCTTGGTCTTTGACTAACCGAGGATTAGACGCGATGCGCAAGCCAACCTCGCGGCTCCTTACTGTGGCATCAGCAGTATCGACCTGTTGTCTACTTGTATTCGCCGCGTTGCCGGCCCGAGCCGAGTGCGTCGAGTTTTCGTCCGACGCGTGGAACCTGCGGGACGCGGTTGTCTCCGAGCACTTAGGACGTATGTGCCTGTCCGGTCGAGCCGTTCTCAAGAACGTAGAATTCGAGAACGGCGTGATCGAAGTCGACCTGGCCGTGGACGGCAGTCGGTCGTATCCCGGACTCCTGTTCCGGGGGCAGTCCGACCGCGACCATGAGCGGTTCTACGTTCGTCCGCATGTAACGGCTCAACAGCCTGATGCCCTGCAATACGCGCCGGTCTTCAATGGCGCGACGTGTTGGCAGCTCTACAGCGGCGCTGGGTTCACCGCCCGAGCGACGTTGCCGCCTGATGAGTGGATACACCTCAAGATGGAGGTCCAGGGCACGCAGGCTCGGGTTTTTTTGGCAAACGATCCCCAACCGGCTTTGGTGATCCATGACCTGAAGCACGGACTGAGCAAGGGGTTCGTCGGCGTCGACGGACCGTTGGGTGGGAAAGCACATTTCTCGAATTTCTGCGTCTCGTCCGGCGAGGCGTTGGAATTCGACCCGCCGCCGCCCGTCTCGTCGTCCCGGAACACCCTGACTGAATGGCAGGTTTCTCAGGTCCTCCCGGTGGACCGGATCGACCTCGAACAGTACCCCGGCTTCTATACGATCTTCCGCGCCGGTTGGCAGAACGTGACCAGCGAGCCGTCCGGTCTGGTCAACATCTCACGTTACGCCGGGACTGTCGGGCAGGGGCCTCAATGTGTTCTGGCTCGGACGATTGTCGCGTCCTCCAAAACGCGGGATGTCAAGCTGTCTTTCGGTTATAGCGACAACGTCACGCTCTTCCTCAACGGCAAGCCGGTATTCTCCGGGCGGAGCGCCTACCACAGCAGAGACCCATCGTTCTCGGGGATCATCGGCCTTCATGATGATGTCTTCATTACTCTGCATAAAGGCCACAATGAGCTGCTTTTCATGGTGACCGACAACTTCGGGGGCGCGGGCGTAATGTCCGCCACGAGCCTCCGCGTCGAACACCCGACAATCCGGCAGGGGCTGGCCGTGCAGGTCTGGGAGACCCCGGCCGAGTTCAACATCCCCGAGTCCGTTCTCTACGACCCCGCCAGAGACATCCTCTACGTGAGCAACTTCGCGGCTGTCGGACGCAGCGCTCCCGGAGCGGGCTTTCTGTCGCGAGTGCGCCTGGATGGTCAGATCGACAATCTCCGGTGGGTGACGGACTTGGATGGCCCGTGCGGCATGGCCATCAACGGGGACCGCCTGTTCGTCGCTGAGGGCACCCGCGGAAACCTCGCCGAAATCGACCTGAATACCGGCGCGATTGTCAGACGCACGAACATTGCCGGAGCGACATTCCTGAACGATGTTGCTGTCGATGGTGAGGGTTACGTGTACGTCTCTGATACCACCCGGGCCGCCAAGAGCAAAGACATCTACCGGTGCAAGGACGGCACCTGCGAGCTCTGGCAGCATGGCCGCGAGATCCACCGAGCCAACGGTCTGTTCGTCCATAACCAGAGCCTGCTGGTCGGCAATTCCGGCGACGGGTTCCTTAAGGCCGTCAACCTGCAGAGCGGTGCCGTCGATTCGGTCGCCTGCCTCGGCGCGGGCATCATCGATGGTATTCGGGTCGACAACAACGGCGGCTACCTCGTCTCCCATTGGGAGGGGCAGGTCTACCGAGTCAGTCCCGCAGGTGAAGTGGTGCAGTTTCTGGATACGCAGAACGAGGGGATCAATGTCGCGGATTTCGAATTCGTCAAGCACGAAAACCTGCTCGTCGTGCCGACCTTTCTCGGCAACAAGGTCGTGGCCTATCGTTTGAACGACGGCTAGACTTGCCGCCACCTCGGTGCGCATGCGGAATCCCTCCCCGGGTGGGTGTGCCACTGCTCTTGAGCAGTGCAGGAACGGGTACCGTGTGGATCGAACCCGAACCTACACGTGTGACAAAGCGCTAGTCGATTCGCGGTGTCCGGTTGAATCCGATTTTGCCCGCCGTCATCAATAGCAGTGCCAGCACCAGCATTCCCCATTCGGAGACCGTCGGAATCTGTCCGATGCACTCGGGGGCGTACACGTTGTCGTCGATTCCCGGGCACCGGTCGTGACAATTGGCGACCCCGTCGCCGTCGTCGTCGGTGTCCGGGACGCCGCACCCGCATTGGCCCGGAACGAGCTTGTAGGGGTCGGCCGGACATTCTTCGTCGGACGTGCAGACCCCGTCACCGTCCCAGTCGTTCCACTTGTCGTTGGGGCACGGGTCGCAGAGGTCTCCGATTCCGTCTTCGTCGTCATCTACCTGCGCGGCATTGGCGAGTGATGGGCAATTGTCACAATCATCAATGATACCGTCCTCGTCGCCGTCGGACTCGCATTCGTCGGGGATGACGTTGGCATTGCAGTCGGCGCTGTACTCGGCGAGAGTATCGCATTCGTCCGGGATACCGTTGCCGTTGCAGTCCGCGCTGGTTCCGTCGGTGATGTCCGTTTCATCAAACACGCCGTTTTCGTTGCAGTCGATCGGGATTCGCAGATAGTAGACGTCCTGCTCTCCGTTGAACGTGGCCGCGAACGCCACATGCGCCCCACCGTGGTCGGAGATCATGTCATAGTAGTCGCCGAGCTTCTCCTGGCGGGGCCAGCCCAGGTGGCTGTCGAACATCGGGGTTACCGGCGTGTTGGGTGACCAGGTGAGTCCGCCGTCCAGTGAATAAGAGTGATACATTTCGGTGAGCCGGGTAACGCAGTGGATTCGATTGTCGTTCCAGATTGCGTCGATCCGCCCGTTCGGGGAGACCGACATGGTGCCGAACCACTGGTACACCCGATTACCCGGCGGGTCGTCGTTGATCCTGATCGGTTGGCTCCACGTAAACCCGCCGTCGGTGCTGCGGGCGAACATGATGTCGGCCGGGTCGTTATTCGCCCCGCGGACGGAGGCGAGCAAGTACACATTGCCGCGATTCGGACCGTTGGAATGGTCGGTTGCGATCCAAGCCTGCCCGAGCAGGCCTTCGGGGTTTGGTCCTTCTCCCACGACGAGGAAACCGCCGAGATCAGCATAGGCGATATCGTCGAATTCGGGAGTAGCCGCGGGGTCTTGCGCGTTGGTCGACTTGATGATAACGAAGCCGTTGCCGACAATATACAAATCCCCGTCGGGTCCGACCGACAAGGTCCCCCAGAAGGGGGCTCCCGGCAGGTACAGTAGGTCTCCGTAAGTCTGCCCCCGATCGACCGAGCGGACGAAGTCGCCGCTGCAGCAACTGTATGAACGGTTCCAATTCGAGTAGACGTTATTGCGTCCCGGTCCGTCGGTAGTGTCGATAGTCATCCAGGCCTTGTCCCCGCCGTAGGCGTACACCGGGTCGCTCCAGGTTGCCCCGCCGTCCGTGGAGATGAAATCGTCGCAGATATACACTCCGTTGCGTGGTCCGAGGCTGTTGTAGTGGAACAGCCCGTCGGCATCGGATGCCAGGACCGGGTCACTTCGGAACTGGCCGGGATCCAATACTCCCGCGAAGGTCCAGGTCTGCCCGCGATCTTGACTAAAGCCGACCCCCGCCTGCCGGAAGTTCGAGTTGATTGTGTCGAACTGCCGCCATCCGATAGCCATCCGATTGGGGTCGGTCGGGTCTACGGCGATGGACGGTTCGTTAGCGGCATCGCCGATGATGTTGTTCCCGTCGGCATCGACGTTGACCTGGACACTGACGAATTGATCGCGCTGCCACGCCTGCGCGGGTGCGGTGGGGGGCTGCCGGTCGGGTGGCACGTACGGCAGATACGGATCGTCGGGCAGTTCGGCCGGGCGCTGCGGTATCGATGCCGCTACGTTTCGGATGTCTTCGCGAGCATCCGCCACGGCGTTGGCCGGCGCGGCGAGCAATGTAAGTACTACGAAACCCGCAGCGCGCTTTACGTGATAAGCACCCCAGTTCATGAGTTGATCTCCTTTCCCCCCGGGCGAACACCGATCAGTCCTGGAAACCGAAGCGGGCAGGCTCAGCTCGACCGATGTGTCGCAGAAGCGGAATAGTGTGCACAGCAATCCCCCTTACCTGCGAGACGCTCCGCCACGAGCTGGAACGGCATTATTATACAGATTTTCCGCCCAAACACAACTTGAGGCTATTTTACACCCGGGTTCTCGCGTTTGCCACTCCGCCTGGGCATCGTAGAGGTGGGGCACGGTGTGGATTGAACCCGAAGTTCCACCAGCGGCGATGCACGAACGCAGCTAACGCGAAAACGATCGCAGATTCGCGTTGATGTGAGGGTTCTCCCGGTGCCCCGCGGGCTACGGTGAAACTCGGCCACGGCCCTGTCGATAGCAAGAAGCAGGAAACAGGTCTAAGGCGGACGTTCGTCGGCTAGGCCGCGGGGATTTGCCCAGGATCTGCAGGTCTTGCAGACGGGCGGATGGTCCTGTGAGTGAATACCGGTTTGAAGAGAATTAGTTCGCTTATGCAACGGTCGCCCACGGCGAGCCAGAAAGTCCTGGGGAGGCGGTCTGCGAGATGACGACGGCCGCTGATTTAAGAAGAGCAGCGTGTACCTAGTAACCAAGACCCAAAGGAGATGACATGGGACTCCAGATGAAGATCGTCGCCTGGGCGGGAGCCTGTCTACTTGCCACGGCTGCGACTGTGGTGGCATTCTCGGCGATTGCGATGAAGAGCGAAGCGGACACCGCCCGGGCCGACGCAGTTCGCGTTGCCGAGGAGCACGCCGGGGCCGTTGCCAGCGAGCGGGCTGCGGTCATTCGGGAAGAGCTCGATGCGGCGCTCGACGCGGCGCGGACCTTGGCTGAGGTTCTCTCCGGCGTCCCGGACGAGACCAACAACGTGAAACTCGACCGCGACGGGGCCAACAACATCCTCAAGAACATTCTGATGCGTAATCCGAGGTTCTTGGGCGTCTACACTTGTTGGGAGCCCAACGCTTTCGATGGGAGGGACGCGGAGTACGCTGATTCCGAGGGGCATGATAGCACCGGAAGGCTGATTCCCTATTGGAATCGGAACGCCCAAGGGGAGATCGTCCGGGAGCCATTGGTAAGCTACGAAGTGGCCGGTGACGGTGACTACTACCTGTTGCCCAAGAATACCGAGACCGAGTGTTTGATCAACCCTTATGTCTATCCGGTGCAGGGCAAGCCGACCCTGCTGACCTCTCTGGTCGTACCGATCATGGTTGACGGGACATTCTACGGTATTGCCGGCGTGGACATAGGCCTGGGGTTCCTTCAGGAAATGGCCGACGATGTTGAAGACCTGTATGAGGGGGACGCACGCATCGTGCTGCTTAGCAACGACGGCACGATTGCCGGATTCACCGGGCAGCCGGAATTAGTCGGAAAGCACCTGAAGGAAGTCCGCGCGGATTCTGCCGAGACGATGAATAACATCCAGACGGGAGAGGCGAAGGTGGCTATGGCCGAAGGTGAGTTGGAGGCCTTTGTCCCCCTGAATGTCGGCAAGACCACCACGCCTTGGGCCGTTAACATACTTGTTCCTGAGGAGAGGATCGTCGCCCAAGCCGTTGCGCAATCGGACCGGGCTACGGCGGTCATGTGGCAGATGTTGGTTATCGGCGTTGGTGTCACGATTGCGGCGCTTGTTGTCTTGTCGTTTGTAGCTCGGTCGATTGCTAAACCGCTCAAGAGTACATTTAAAGGGCTCAAAAGCTGCAGCACGGGCGAGCTGCGGCGGATGGGAGAGACTCTCAAGGGTATAATTGCCGGTCTGGATAGCGGGGCGACACAGGTCCGCGACGCCTCCGCTCAGGTATCAAGCTCGTCGCAGGCGCTGGCCGGCGGAGCAAGTGAACAGTCCTCGGCCCTGGAAAAGACCGCCCAAACGCTGCAGCAGATGTCCGCGATGACGTCGGAGAATGCCAGCAAAACCAAGGAAGCTAATAACCTCGCGAGCCAAGCGCAGATGTCCGCCAGCGACGGCCAGACGACGATGACGGCGATAAACGAGTCCTCCGAGCAGATCAACAAGATCATCAAGGTCATTGAAGAGATTGCGTTCCAGACCAATCTACTCGCGCTCAACGCGGCCGTCGAAGCCGCTCGAGCTGGCGAGCACGGGAAGGGGTTTGCGGTTGTTGCGGAAGAAGTTCGCAACTTGGCCCAGCGCTCGGCTCAAGCTGCTAAGGAGATCACGGCCCTAATCAGCACGTCAGTTGAAACATCCAAGAAGGGCGTCGCGGCGATCAATGCCATCGTTGAGGGGGTTAGCGGTGTTGCGGAGCTACTCGAGGGTATTGCGCAGGCGTCCGAGGAGCATTCTCAGGGCGTCAGCGAGATCAATCTCGCGGTATCCGAAATGGACAGCGTGACCCAGCAGAACGCGGCCAGTGCCGAGGAATCGGCCTCCGCGTCCGAGGAGCTCAGCGCCCAGGCAGAGTCGGTAACAGGGATTGTACGTGAATTGTCAGCCATGGTTGGCGGGGGCGGTGGACAGTCGGACCTTCACGCACCGACGACTTTCTAGAAAGGGCTTGCAGCCGAATCGTGCTGTGGGCGACCAGGCGGACCGTCTCCGGCAAGAGGTACGGATTCGCTGAGATCGGAAGTGCTCGTATGGGAAAAAGACCTCACCGGTTACGAAGTGCCAGCAAGCCCTGACGAGACAGTATTCACCGAGGATTGCGTTTCCGATTTCAAGTGCCCGGCACGGACTGTACTCCATCTTCCTGATGATTCAGGAGGCGAGAGTGTTGGGGAGGGTCTATGAGGATTCGTTCCCCAGGGGGCCTCCGAACATCCTCGTGATCTGAGCTTCGAAGTCTGCTGCAAGTTCGTTTCATTCCGGGGGCAAGACTTGTGACACCGGTTTGTGCATTGCCATTTAAGGTCCTGCCCGCATAGCCTAAGATCACTCCAACCCACGAACGTCAGAACAAAGACTCCCGACCCCTTTTTTCTTTTTTCTTTCAGTTTCTCTATTGATCCCATCGGCGATGTTTGGTATATGTTAGGTAACGGCGGTCACGGCGGGTGCTGGGCCGGATGGCGGTTAAACAGGGATTTGATAACGATGTCGATTTTCAACATCGACAACAGCGCTGGGGCTGTGCGCAAAGGTTGGGGTGCCTGCGGCCTGCGTGAAACGACCGATGGTCGGGTGGCCAGGTTGGGGCGTTGCCAGGCGGATACTGCCGAGACGGTGCGTCGGCTCCGGGGCAAGCTCGAGCGGTATCGGAAGCGGCGGGCTCGGCAGGCGGGTTGGACGCGCCGGTTTATTCCCACCGGTTTGGTTGCTCTGGATGACGCCTTGCCGCACGGTGGTTTGCCTTGTGGGGCGGTTACCGAAATTCTTTCCGATGGTTCGGGTGTCGGGGCTATGACACTAGCTATGCGAATCGCTACGAGGATCGAGACCGGTACTGACGAAGGCGTGCCCGAATGTTGCGAGGCGTTTGACGATCACCGATATGTGGTTTTGATCGATACGTTTCAGGATTTTTATCCTCCGGCCGCGGCGCAGCGGGGGGTTGCTCTTGATCGGCTCATTGTGATTCGTCCCAGTGGCCATAAGGAGGCGTTTTGGGCGTTGGATCAATCGTTGCGTTGCCGCGCGGTTGCGGTGGTAATTGCTCCGCTGGTTCAACTTGACGAGGTTCGGTCTCGCCGTCTTCAGCTTGCCGCGGAGAGCAGCGGAGCGTTAGGGTTGGTATTGGGCGCGGCTCATTGGCGCACCAAGAGTTTCGCCGCCGTGCAGATGCTTGTCGAAGGGGCGGGTCGGCGGGAGCTGGTTGATTCGACGTCTGGGATGTTGCCGTCAACGGGGCGGCCGGCGGCGCCGGCGCCGTTTGGCGCTGTGGAGCCTTATCTCTGTCGTATTACGTTGCGGACGGTTCGGGAAGGGATGCCTGCGGGGCCGTTTATGGTGGATTTGCATCATGAGGCGGGTGTTGGGTCTGTACCTTCCGTTCCTGTCGACCGACCGGCGGCAAAAACCGGATGACGCTCTGGTCGCTACGATTGCCCTGCAAGGTCAGGTGTTACGCGTGGCCCACGTCAATCGGCGCGCTGGGGAAGCGGGGGTCCGTCCCGGGCAGACCCTGGCCGAGGCGAAGTCCGTGGCTTTGGATTTGGTTACCTGTGACGACGATCCTGCCGCCGATCTTCGCCAACTGGAAACACTGGCGGTCTGGGCCGGGCGTTTTTCTCCAACGGTTCATATAGAGGGTGAGAACTCCTTGATGGTGGACGTCACCGGTAGCGAGCGTTTGTTTGCCGGGGAACGGAATCTGCTCCGTCAGGCGCTAGAGGGGTTGAACGCGGAAGGTTTTTTTGCTCGGGGGGCGATTGCCGATACCGTCGGAGCGGCATGGGCTGTAACCCACGCTCATCCCGACATCTTCGTGATCGTTCCGCCGGGGCAAACGGCGGCGGAGCTGACCGCTCTGCCGGTATGGTCTCTACGAATCGATTCTGGAGCGGTGAAAGCTCTGGCTCTGGTCGGGGTGAAGACCATAGCGGTGCTGTTGCATCTGCCGCGTTCTTCTCTGGCGCCTAGGTTTGGCGAGGGCGTGTTGCGTCGTCTTGACCAGGCTCTGGGCGATATTCCGGAAGTGCTCACGCCTTATCGACCCTGCCCCGCCTTAACCAGTCGGTTTCACCTTGGAGCCGCTACCACCCGGCTCGACGTGTTGATCGAGGCCGTTCGCCGGGCGTTGGAGTGGTTTTGCGAACAACTGGCGCAGCGGGTGGCGGGCGTTCGCCGGATGTATCTCACGTTTTACTGTTTCGAGGAAGCGGCCGACCGCGGTTCGCGCAGGTACCCGATTACGCTTGAGCTCAATATGTCCGAACCATCCCGGTCGGTGGATCATCTCTTTCCGTTGCTGACCGTACTGCTGGACAAAACCGACCTTCCGGCTCCGGCAAATGCGCTAATGTTGTGGGCCCGCGAGGTGGAGTCGCTGGACGGCCGGCAAGAGGAGTTGTTTGACACCAGCGTGAATGATGCGCGGGAGTTGAGCGGCCTGCTGGATCGGCTGGCCGTGCGGCTCGGTCGCGAGGCGGTCGTTCGTCCTCGCTTGCTTGGGGAACATCAGCCGGAACGGGCGTTTCGTTATGAATCGTTGGTTGGAGGGCAAGAAACATCACGCGGATTGTCCGGTTGGGAATCCAGCGGGTCTATACGGACCAAGGCGGCGGCGCAGCCCGGGGGCGGTTTGCCGGAAGAGGAGTTTTTGCCGCCCGGTCCACGTCCGTTGCGCCTGGTTGCTCAGCCTCTGGAGATTAGTGCTACCGCAGTGACACCGGATGGTCCGCCGGCTGCGTTTCAATGGCGGGGACAGGCGCATGTGCTGGTGAACAGTGTCGGTCCCGAGCGAATCGAGACCGGCTGGTGGCGTGGTCGGTACGTTCAACGGGACTACTACCGCGTAACGACAGAGTCGGGCCGGCGCTGCTGGATCTTCCGCCGACGCGATACCAAGCAGTGGTTTCTGCACGGGTGGTTTGATTAGATGCCCGATCGAACCGACGACAGCCGGCACGTTCACCCGGTCGGTCATTGGCAGCGTGAGGAGTTCGCGGCCGCTCGTCGATCTTACCCGCATCGACATCGATACGCGGAACTGTGCTGCAAGAGCAATTTCTCTTTCCTGCGCGGGGCGTCTCATCCGGAGGAGTTAGTTCAACGGGCGGCGGAGTTGGGTTATACCGCCTTAGCCATAACGGATCGCAACACGCTTGCCGGGGTCGTTCGGGCGCATTGTGCGGCCAAGGCCTGCAATCTCAAGCTGATTGTCGGCGCCGAACTAACTCCGATCGATGCCCTACCTGTTACGCTCTACGCCTGCGACCGGACAAGCTATGGTCGACTGGCGCGGATCATCACCCAGGGGCGGCGGCGTGCCGTCAAGGGCTCATGCTCGCTTACGTTTGACGATATTGCCCAGTGGTCCGGGGGACTCATCGCTGCGGTACATGCCGGTGCGGGTGCCATGCCCGAAACCTCGGTCGAAAGGCACGACCCCGGAATCGTCTTTGCGGAGACCTCTACTTCTCTGAAAGCGGAAGATCCGGCGGTCTACTGTGAGCAAGCTGTCCGCGTTTATCGCGACGTTTTCGGCGATCGTCTCTACCTGCCGGTCAGGGTACACGGGGGCGCGGATGACGGGCGGTATCTGGCGGAAATAAACAACCTTGCCCGGGCGACCGGGATACCCATGGTAGCGACCAACGACGTTCACTATCACGAACCACGGCGGCGGTTTCTGCAGGATGTCCTTACCTGCATCCGCGAGCATTGCACGCTTGATACGGCCGGGCGGAGGCTTTTCGCCAACGCCGAGCGGAATCTCAAAACGGTCGATGAAATGGGCCGGTTGTTCGCCGATTATCCGCAGGCGCTTGTGCGGACCGGAGAGGTTGCCGACCGCTGCACGTTTACGCTCGACGAGCTGCGTTACGAATATCCCGAGGCGATCTGCCCGAAAGGCAGGTCGCCGAGCGAGTATCTGGCTGAACTTACCTGGGCAGGAGCGCAGGATCGCTATCCCGACGGGATCCCGCCGAAAGTCCGCGCCCTGATCCGGCATGAGCTGGAGTTGATTCAGCAACTCGGCTACGAGCCTTATTTTCTCACCGTTCACGATATTGTCGAGTTTGCCCGTTCTCGCAAGATTCTGTGCCAGGGTAGAGGCAGTGCGGCCAACTCCGCCGTTTGTTATTGCCTGGGGGTCACCGCGGTGGATCCCGGACGGATCGATGTCCTGTTCGAGCGTTTCGTCAGCGCCGAACGTGATGAACCGCCCGACATCGACGTCGATTTCGAGCACGAGCGCCGGGAGGAGGTATTTCAATACATCTACGGCAAGTACGGCAGGGACCATGCGGGGATCGTGGCTGAGGTAATTACCTATCGACCCCGCTCGGCCATCCGAGACGTTGGCAAGGTGTTGGGGCTGTCTCTCGATCGCGTGGGCGCTCTGGCCAAGAAGCACGAATGGTGGAGCAAGGAGGCGTTCGAGGAGGAAACTCTCCGCGAAGCGGGCCTCGATCCGGCCGATCGCACGGTGCGTATGCTTGGAAAGCTGGTCAACCAGTTGATCGGTTTCCCGCGGCATCTGTCGCAGCATGTGGGGGGCTTTGTCATCACCCGCGGACCGCTTTGCGAGATGGTGCCGATCGAGAACGCGGCCATGCCTGATCGCACCTTCATCGAATGGGACAAAGACGACATCGACGCCCTCGGCATTCTGAAGATAGACTGCCTTTCGCTTGGCATGTTGACCGCGATTCGAAAGTGTCTGGGGATGATAAACGAGCGCAGTGCCGCGATTGCGGCTCCTCTCGCCCTCCATTCCATCCCATCGGAGGATCCGGCGGTCTACGATATGGTCTGTCGCGCCGATACCGTTGGCGTATTTCAGATCGAAAGCCGCGCTCAGATGAGCATGCTGCCCCGGCTCAAACCGCGCTGTTATTATGATCTGGTTATCGAAGTCGCCATCGTCCGGCCCGGGCCGATCCAGGGCGGTATGGTGCATCCGTATTTGCGTCGCCGGGCCGGGGAGGAGCCGGTCAGTTACCCCTGCGAACCTGTTCGGGAAGTGCTCGAAAGGACCCTCGGCGTACCGCTCTTTCAAGAGCAGGCGATGCGCCTGGCCGTGGTGGCTGCCGGGTTTACGCCTGGGGAAGCGGACCGCTTGCGCCGGGCGATGGGGGCGTGGCGGCGTCACGGGGAGATCGAGCAGTTTCGTGTCAAGCTCATTGAGGGAATGCGGGCCAACGGCTTAGCGGAGGAGTTCGCCCAACGCTGTTTCGAGCAAATCGCCGGGTTTGGTGAATATGGCTTTCCGGAGAGTCACGCGGCTTCTTTTGCGTTGTTGGTGTACGTATCGGCTTGGCTGAAACGATATCACCCGGCCGCGTTCTGTGCGGCGCTGCTCAACTCGCAGCCGATGGGTTTCTATCATCCCGCCCAACTCGTTCGCGATGCCCGAGCCCACGGGGTAACCGTCCTGCCCGTGGATGTGAATTCCAGCGGATACGATTGCCGGTTGGAACCTAGTGCGTTTTCCAGAAAAGTCGCTCAAGAACCTCCCCCCTTACCAAGGGGGGATCGAGGGGGGTCTGTTCCGACGGAGAAGAACCTCTCCCGACCCCTCCTTGGTAAGGAGGTGGGGAAGAGATTCCGTCACGTTTCTGAGAACGGTTCTAGTATCCAGTGTCGAACCTATGACGCTTCCGGAGAGAGAGAACGTGGCAGATCGCGGGTGAAGGACGAGCCGGATCGGTGGGGGAGGGGCGGACCGGCCGTGCGGTTGGGGATGCGGCTGGTCAAGGGGATCTCGCGCACGCAAGTTGCGGAAATCGAACGGGCGCAACGGGAACGACCTTACACGTCGGTGGCGGATCTGGCGCAGCGATCTCGGGCTCCGCGGGCGACGCTGGCCCGTCTGGCTGCCGCCGACGCGCTGGGTTCGCTGGGGTTGGATCGCCGAGAGGCCCTCTGGCAGGTGCTGGCTTTGCACGCTGAACCGCCCATGTTGGATAGCGCGGAGCCGGCCGAAGCCGATCCGAATCTGCCGGATGCGTCCCTGGCGGAAACCGTGTTTGCGGATTATGAATCCATGGGCCTATCGCTTAATGCCCATCCCATGGCACTATTGCGGGACGAGTTGAAACGCGGGCGAGTTTCGCAGGCCCGCGTGCTCCACCACGCCAGAAAAGGGCAACGTCTGAGCGTAGCCGGGCTGGTGCTGGTCAGGCAGCGTCCCGGTACGGCCGGGGGGATCGTCTTCGGCACGTTGGAGGACGAGACCGGCGTTGCCAATCTGATAATCCGCCCGCGGGTATACGAAAAATACCGCCGCGTCGCTCGCGGGGCGGTAGCACTTGTGGCCGAGGGGACGGTCGAACGTACGGGCGAGGTCGTTCACCTTCAGGTTACGCGCCTGCAGGATCTATCCGAGACCCTCGCCAGCCTTCGAAGCACCTCCCGCGACTTCCATTAGGACGCAACTCGCTCCAGAAATGCCGCGATGGCTTCAGCCGTTTCGTTCGGACGATCGGCGAGCATCATGTGCCCCGCCTCTTTGACAACCAGGATCTCGCCATTGGCAAACAGGTCGGCGTATTGTCGACTGACGGACTCCGGTTGCAGGTCCTTCTCCCCGTGGAGGACCAACACCGGGGCGTCCACCGCCCGCAGCGCAGCGCTGTAATCATGCCGCCGGCCGAGACCCAGAAACGTGGCCGTGACCATCCATCCGCCATTGCCTGCGGCTTCGAGTTCGCTCACTACGGCCTGCCCGTCCATGCCAGTAGCTACGGCGAAGTAGTCAGCGAACTGAAGATTCACCGCCGCGAGTTCCTGCTCGCTCTTGGTGAACACGTCGGCGAAGTTCAGATATTCGGCTTTGAACTCATCGAACTCAGCGCGGCGCGCCTCCGGGATTCGCTCTCGGATGATCTCAAACAGATCACCTTCCTTTTGCGGGAATACGATCAGATTGGCCGGGGCCGCGAGGATCATCGCTTCTACGTGCTCGGGAAACTCCGCGGCATAGAGCGAGGCGACAAACCCGCCGAACGAGTGCCCGACTAGTATGATCCGGTTCTGTTTGAGGATCTGCCGGATTCGCTCGATGTCGGCGATTTGAGCGGCAAGGCCCAGCGTGCGGTCAAGCTCGAGCATGTTTCTGTAGAAGTTCGTTGAGGGAAACCGGTCGAACGGCTTGGTCGACTTGCCGCATCCGCGTTGGTGATAGGAATGGACCTCATGAGCCGCGGCCAGGTTGGCCAACCCCGGTGGAACAGTGGAAACGGGGAAACCCGGACCCCCGTGAACAAAGAGAATCGGCGGGCCCGACCCTTGAGAGAAGTGGTATAGCTCGATGTCGGGTTCTACCCGCCAGGCGTTTGGATCATCAGGCTGGGGAGGCGGGAGAAGTGGCGAACGCAAGGCACTCTCTGCGCGCACCATGCCTGGCTGATAGAGGGGACGGCTCATCAGAGACCAGATCCAGGCTCCACCGGCAATCAGCAGCCCCAGCAACGTGGCCGGGACGATAGTCAATATCCGTTTAACAGTCTTGGTCATGGTATCAGCCTCTGTTGTAGGTTACTCCGGCATCCTTCAGAGGAACATAGATGTCCGTCAACAGATCTTCGGGTCTGGTGCGTTGGGGTGAGTTGCGGTACACCTCGAAACAGCCGACCTCGCGCGGTTCCCGATCATGAGCGGGCAACCATACCCCCATCAACATTGCGTAAACCGCTCCTAACTGGTCGTACGGTCCGCGATGGGTTGCGATGGCGTGTTCACCTCCGCCGGTGGTCTGCGCACCAATCTCCCCCTGGGCGACGAAGTCATCGCCTACGCTAATACAAGCGTCGTAGCGGATCTTGTCGCTCGGAGTGACGTCCGGATCGTCGTGGCCGATGCCGAGTACTTTCGTATCCGGGCCGAACAGCCCGCGCGGCCCGGCCCAGGCCATCAGCTTCTGCCAGGCGGCCCCGGCGTTATCGTAAGGCCCGACGTGCCGGACGAAGGCCACGCGAATCGGGTCCACCACTTCGATACGCACCGCGATCGAGTCCTCATCCGCACGGATCGGGCAAAAGCCGGTCAAGGCTCCGTCTGCCGAATAATGTACGTTGCTCGGAGATTCAAGTAGCGGCACGCGGCGATGGGCTTCCCGAAAACCGGACGGAGATTCGTCGAACATCGCCCGAAACGATCGCGTGAACGACTCGTGGGTTTCATAGCCGGCATCGAAGGCGATTCGCGTGATCGGCTGATCGGTCACCTTCAGCCGATGGGCCGCCCGCTCGAGCCGCAAGCGGCGGACGTGCTCCTTGACCGGCTCCCCGACCATCCCGCGGAACACGCGATGGAAGTGGTACGGCGAGAAGTGGGCCAAGCCCGCCAGCTCTGCGAGGTCCAGCGCGTCGCCCAGGTGAGCCTGAACGTGAACAAGCACTCGCAGGATCCGCTGTTCATAGTCTTGTTGAGTAGCTGTCTTCATGATCGTCTCAGGATAGCAACCTCGCGGCCGCCCGGCTTGACGGTTCTTGCGAATTCCGAACCGGCGGCGGTGCGTGTCGAGGAATCGGCCTTCGGGGCCCGCCAGCCAACCACCGGAGTACGTGAGGGCGGGTCTTATGACGAGGTAGCGTTCCACCGAGCCCACGGTGTTTGGGCTGCAATTGCCCGAGCGTGGCGGATCTTATGGCTCAAGGATATGAATGATACACTTTGTCCGCCGCAATCGTCCGAGCCGGGCGGATCTTATGGCAAGATAGCGTTCCACCGGGGCTTGGTCCGGGTCGGGGGCCGTCAGCAAGACGGCGTCTTGCCAGCGGTAGGTGGGCATTGACAGCCCGGCAGGCTTGAATTCTAATGTCCCGCCGCTGAGGGCGATTAGCTCAGTTGGCCAGAGCGCCTGCTCGACACGCAGGAGGTCACAGGTTCAAGTCCTGTATCGCCCAGTTGTAAACCGCTTGTGAGGCAAGCACTTATGGCGGTTTTCTCATGCGCACTTGCTTTCCGGGACTAGGCGCTTGAGGTTTCCATACCAGGCGTTCGGACCGCGTTTTCTGGTCCGTAGCGCGCGTGTTCTGCGGACCATTCGTGCGCTCGCCGCCTGCTGGTATTAGCAGGCGTTTCTAGGCAATCGACTTCGCATCACCCGCTGGCCGTTCGCGACCGCCACGAGCGGCCAAACCGCCACTGCAACGGTCAACGCTGGGATCGGACGATTGGCGACGTTGCGTGCTTCCCTGCCTACCCATCGTCTGCCGGCAGTGGGGAGCCTGATTCTGCGTCACCAGACGACGTGTAGGCCTGGCCCGGCTGGTTCGGCATGTCCGGGTATCGCAGGCGCAGCAAGCCTTCTCGGACCATCGGCTTCAGAAACCGATCCTGGAGCCCGGCTGCTGCGCGCTCCATCAGCTCGGCAATGAGTGCCGCCGTGAGGTATCGGCCTCGGCACAAGGCTTCGACGATTTCCCGAGTCGTGTCCGGCGCCAGGCGACGCCCCTGGCGTGCGGGGGCCGCGATCCGACGCAGATCTTCCAGGACCTCAGGGGCTAGGTCGTGAAGCGCTCGCGGCGAGTTTCCCTGACAATCGCGCTGGGAGCCGGTCGCCTCATGCGGAGAGTCTCCGGGTTTATGTGGGGAGTCTCCGTCCTTATGTGGGGAGCCTTCGTTCTTATGTGGGGAGTCTCCCGTCTTGTGGGGGGACCCGTCCGGTCCGCTCCCCTGGACATCCCCAAGGCGATACATTGCGCCTCGTTTTCGCCCCTTCTGCACCAGAAAGCCGCGTTTCGCGAGGTGCTGCAGCATCTGCGTCAGAGCGGCAGGATGTTGGTCCGTGATTTCCCGCATGCGCGCGTTGGTCACCTGCTTCTCCGCGTGGGCCGTGACCAACGCTTGAACCTCCTGTTCACCCAGGCACTCGAACTCGCCGCCAAAGCGTCGCTTAAGGTCATCCAAGACTTCGTCGGGCATCAAGCTGACCATGGGCATCTCAAGTAGGACCCTCGACGGTCGATCGCGTTCCTCAATGCGCGGGTCACGCCAGTGTTGCGATCGCCAGCCCTGTCGAATCTTGTCAATGCCGGAGCCGGCCTTCTCGGCCGCTCCGATCATCAGGAACATCGTCTGCAACGCTTTGTTGCGACACTCGCTGACTCCGCCCGCGAGCAGCTGGTCGTGCGAGACGAGCAACGTTCCTGGATTCGACACCTCGAACCGATCACGGAACTTGTCGATGACGATACCGCCCTCGCCGCGGTAATCCGCATGGATCATGGCGTTAACCAGGGCCTCACGAATGGCTTCGTGGACGATGGTCTCGCCGCGACGGAACAGATCCGATTCAAGTTGAAACGGGAGTTTCAGGTCTGCCGCCAATCGCTGAACAACGCGGAGGTAGAACTGAAGAACATTGGCCTCCCAAGTGCCGTCCGCGTGCAACCGATCCGTCCATCGCACATCAGGATCGTCGGATAGGTGCTCGCGGTAGTCGACATGATACCCGGGAACCGCCTCCGGCAAGCGGACCACGTCCACTCTGCCGAACATTAGTAGGCCCGCTACCGTGAGCCCTTCTTGGTCGCTGTTTCGGTCCCTTCGCCAGCCGCCCAGTTTCGTCAAGAAGCCGGTCAGATCCTCACCCAGCCATGGATGCGTCGGTGTTCTCGCCGAGAAACGCTGCCGATACTGCTGGACGCTTGCTTCGTCCAGATCATCGAGCCCGAAACCCTCCAGAATCAGGGAATCAGCGGGCTCATCTGATCGGTCGGCCAGCATCCGGCTGACTTCCTGCTCTGAACAGTGATAATCCCCCTCGTAGTCTCGCCGATACGTCCCGATCAGCGGGTTCTGCCCGACATACACTGGCCGCTGCTGCCGCGTTGCTCTGGGAACCCGGATCACCAGCACAGACTTACCGTTCCCGGGCTGTTCCGCGACATCACCATCGGTCAGCAGGTTGATGCTGATCTTGCCTCGGTTGTTGACCGTGTTCCAGAAGTCTTGTCGCATTCGACCCGGATCGGCGAGGCCGGTCACTTGGCCGTCCGATGCGACGCCCAGCACGATCACGCCGCCGTCCGTGTTCGCCATAGCGCTGTACGTTTCCCAAAGGCTCTTAGGCAATCCACCTTTGGCCGACTTGAACTCCAGATCGCAGTCTTCTTGCAGGTCAAGCGGTACGGAAGAAGGAGCTGGGTCCGTGGAACGTGCCATGATCCGTGCGACTCCCTGCAAACATCGATGCTCTCGATCAGGCCATCACCGGTCGACCGCCACGCTTTCATCTCGATCGGGCGATCGGGTGTTCCGCGCAATCCCCCGCCGATTGGGTTCGCATCATTGTGCGGTCCGGGAATGCCAATGTCCAGGCTGGCTCAGTGATAGTGTACACGCCCGGCGGCGCCGTGTTCCCGCTGCTACAAGCGGTGGGCGGTCGCGAAACGCCTGGGAGGCGCACACCCGGACAAGCCTGCGAAGGACTCGGGGCTTTGACGAGTTGACCGCAGCACCGTGTGTGGCAAGGTGCCCGTGTGCGAGATGGTAACGGGCGCATCCAAACGACCGGAACTTCGACTAGGCGCTTGGCTTGCACGGATTGCCGCAAATCAGCCGGTTTTTCCACATTAAGCGTCTAGTCAGAGTATTGCCTAACACATTGCACAACAGTAACTTACAGGACATATAGGGGTTGCTCGACACGCAGGAGGTCACAGGTTCAAGTCCTGTATCGCCCAGTTGTAACCCCTTTCGAATAAAGCACTTATCGTGGGTTGGGCTCTGCTTAAGGTAGGTTGGGCTCCGCCCGACGCTGGGCTTCGCCCGTTCTTGAGGTGATCGCGCATCCGGGCTGATTAACTGCGAAAGCCAAGTAGGTCGAGTTCTGCCCCACGCTGGAGTTTGGCACTTAACTAGTCAACGCAGCCAAGTAGGTCGGGCTCTTCCCAATGGTACCAACCTCGTCAGGCAGTCGTGCGGTAATCCGTCCCGAAGGGGACGAAGGCATGTAGCCACGGGTGGAGCGAAGCGGAACCCGTGGGGCCGGTTCGCCTCCACGTGCCCACGTCCCGAAGGGCCGGAGGACGGTTTCAGGGATCGCCCGAAGGCCCGAATGGCCACAGACAGCGGACGATAGTCGGCTTCGGACGTGTTGCCACCGTGCCGCAACACGATGTTGCGCGCGTTGTTCGACCCACTTCGGGGTTGGTCTGAGAAGGGGCTTCGTGACCCCAGGCGGCACTCCGCGGCTGCGCCGCTCCGTTTGCCCCTGGGCTTTGATGGGTAGCGCGTTCGTCCCACTCCTGCATGGCGGCGGTTGCCGCCACGCACAGGGGGCAAAACCACATATCCACAACACCGCGTTTCCGCTGTTATCCGGCGTGCGACGGTCTTTCCCGCTTGACGAATCTTGGCGAATACGCCGAGAACTCGGTATCATGCCGGGAATATCTGCTCGTCGCCGCGGCTACCTCGTTGTCCCGCTGGCAGCGTAGACGCTGGGGGGAATCGGCATGGATGTTCCCGGGCTCTGTTCGTTTTCTGTCTTCGAGTTTCTTGCCGAAACTGCTTTGAGGTAGATCGCGGTGCCCACGGTCCACATTCCAACCCGGTACTCGGAGAAAGTGACGGGCTCCACACGCATCTACCTCATGCTGCTGCCATTGGTTATGGGCACGCTTACCCTGGGCCTGGCTCAACTGGCAGTGCGGTGTGTCGCAGGAAAGGCAGCGTTCGCTCCGGCTGCGGCGGAGGTCCTGCGCTGGCCACTGAGCATGCGTGGTACATTGGGTGTGTCGTTCGCTTGGACTCTCGTTCCCTTCGTCGGCCTGACCCTCTGGATTCTCGTGCTGAGTAGGAAGCGGTTGCGAAGACAGTGCTTTCTGTTTCTGTGATGTGGATTGCTGGGGATCTTCTGCCTGTTGGTGCCGGTTTACGCCGCTTATTGGAGTACCATCTACGTTGGCGCACGGGTGGGACCGAACGACGGCATGATCTTCCTCTTCGTGCCGATCTGCGCGATATTGCCCATGCACATCGGATTGCTCATCGCCGCCGTCATCGCGAAGTTCCGTTGGTTTCGACTCCCTCCGCCAGGCTACTGCAGCGCCTGCCGATACAACCTCACCGGGAACGAGTCCGGCACCTGTCCCGAATGCGGGAGGGCGGTCTCCTCATGATCCGCAACATCATCCTGATCGGCTGTGTGCTGGGGGCTGTTGTCTATGCTGTTGCGTGGGTGGTTCTGGCCTTTCCGGTATCGACGGCGTCCTACTGGATATCTGAAGGCCGAAGAGTGGCCTTCCATCCGGCGCCCGACGGCAGCTCGATCTCATTGTACTTCGGAGCTAATCGATGGGTCCGCGGCGAGATGGAATGGTATTGGCGCCGGGACTACTGGATGAGTATCCGTTTTCGGCCGTATCGGTTCGGTGTTTCACTCTACGACTTCACGGAGGGTTCGAGCAACCTTACCTTCAGGTCGATGAGCTTCGGAGGCTTCAGTTGGGGGCAGAGTAAGGGGCGCGGGCGTATCGGTGAGAAGGAGTCCCGGAGGCTCGCGGTGCCAACATGGTTCCCGTTCGTTGTCCTGTCTGCGTACCCAACACTCGTATTTATCCGTGGTCCTGCGCGTCGTTGGCGCCGGAGAAGACGCGGCCTGTGCCTGACGTGCGGGTACAACCTGGAGGGGAACGTATCGGGCGTCTGTCCGGAATGTGGGTCGGAGATCGCGTCGTGATCCGCAAGTTCCTGAGAGTGTTCCGCGTCGCTGTCATCGTCGGGTTGACGTTGGGGGCGGTTGCGTTTGTCGTCGTATGGGTGGTTCAGGCCTATCCCGAAGCAGCGTTCCATTGGGGCTCTGAGAACGGGAGGTTGCATGTTCTTCAGGCACCGCCTGTCAGTATGATCAGCCTGCATTTCGGAGACAAGCGGCAGGTCGGCCGGGGATGTCAGGCGTGCGTCCTGTCGGATCACGAGCTGGCTCTTGCGATCTGCCCAGATCGAGTCATTGTGGATTACCTGAACCGTGTAGAGGATCTGAGAGGCGTGACATCCAGACGGGGTGGCTTCCGGAACTTCGGATGGGACAAGACGATCGATGGTCGCGGATGCGGCGGCGGGCCATGTGTGGAGCGGGGCGTCTACCTGCCGAACTACCTTGTGCTCGTCGCCTTGGTGGCCTATCCAGCACTCGTCTTCATGCGCAGCCCAGCGCGCCGCCGCCGCCACCACCGTCGCCACAAACGTGGCCTCTGCGTTGGCTGTGGTTATGAACTAACCGGCAACGTCACCGGTGTCTGCTCCGAGTGCGGCGCCGCTATCGATCCCAAGCAGGCTGAGGCCACCGGATAACCACCATGCGGACCATCTTTCGGAAACGGCGATTCCTGAAGTGGGCGGGGTTGGTGGCGTGCGCGGTGATGATAGTTGCGTTCTTCGCATCCCCGTATTGGAACGTGTCCGGGCACATCGGGCCTTACCTTGCTGCAGTCAGTAATGGAGCTGTCTATGTCATCCGGTTTGAAGACTGGATCACACCTTTTTGGGGGGTTCGACGGAATCCCGGAGGCGAGCCGTATGTGTGGTGGCTTGACTACTGGCCGCCTGCCAGGTTCTCGCATTGGTGCGCCGTGATACCGCTCTGGATCCCCCTGACGATAGTAGCCGTCCCAACGTTCTTGGCATGGCGGCGCGATCGCCGGATTCCGCCCGGTCACTGTGCGAGCTGCGGATACGATCTGACGGGGAACGTGTCGGGTCGGTGTTCGGAGTGCGGTACGCTCGTGCCCCAGCAAACAGCCTGCGGCGAGTCGATAGCCCGGTCTCAGGAGGATGAGAACAAGTGACCGCTGGAAGGGGTCGGTACACCGGGCGAGCGGGAGGAGAATCGGGTGTCATGGAAGGGTGGGATTCACGTGGCCTGGAGGGGTCTGGTGTCCCGCGAGTCACGCAATCGCTCGGAGGGATCGGCGATGATGCTCCCAAGCAAAGTAGGTCGGGTTTTGCCCGGCGCTAAAGACAAGTAGCTCGGCCGGAGCCCGATCTACGGTGCTGGCAGCGGGCCCATCATTCTTGAGTGTGTCCTCGAGTCCGTCAGAAACCCCGCGATTGTCGAGTGGGGTGTCTGGTTAAGTGACACTTCGTGTTGCTTGAAGCCAACTCCAACGTCCGGTAAAATAACGTGCTCATTCTCCGCGCGATCTCGGAGGGGCGGGGTTGTCTTACCGGGTGCGTGGGTTTCATGTTTGGGGAGGGTCTGCGATGTCGCGATTCGGTTGTGCTGCGGTGGTGTTCCTGATCGTGCTCTGTGCATCAAGCGTGCGGGCTGAGGTCGTCATCGAAACGGTGACCGTGGTGAATCCCACGAACGCGCCTGATTCGGAGATCATGGATGACTATACGACCGGTTATGGTGGTGTCAGTTACGCCTACGATATCGGCAAGTTCGAGGTAACGGCCGGGCAGTATGCGGAGTTCCTCAATGCCGTGGCAGAAGAGGATCCGTACGGGCTGTACAGCTTGTTCATGTTTTCGTCGAAGTTCGGATGCAAGATCCGGCGGACCGGGAGTTCGGGCAGCTATTCCTATCTGGTGGATGCCGACGAGGATGACGTCGAGGACGCCGACTGGCTGAACCGGCCGGTTAACTACGTGTCGTGGGGCGATGCCGCTCGTTTCGCAAACTGGCTGCACAATGGCCGGCCAACCGGTGCTCAGGATCCGAGCACAACGGAAGACGGGGCGTATCACCTCAACGGGGCCACGAGCGATGCCGAGCTGATGGCCGTTGCGCGCAGTGTGAACGCCACGTGGGTGATTCCGTCAGAGGACGAGTGGTACAAGGCTGCATACCACAAGAACGACGGCGTGACGGGAAACTACTGGTACTTTCCCACGGGCAGCAACAACATGCCGAGTAATGAGCTGGTCGACCCGATCGACCCGGGCAATAACGCGACGTTCTACTACCCGGACATCTTCACCATCGACCGCCCTTACTATCGCACCGAGGTCGGTGCTCATGAGAACTCGGGCAGCCCATACGGCACGTTCGACCAGGGCGGGAACGTCCTCGAGTGGCACGAGACGGCAATCGCGTCGTATCGCGGTCTCCGCGGCGGGGCGTTCCGCTTCTACTTCAAGGATGCCGCTAATCTGGACGCGTCATACCGCGTCGGCAACAACCCGACGTACGAGAACGGCATCATCGGGTTCCGCGTTGCCCAAGTGCCCGGCGAAACCTGCGACGGACTGGACGGCGATGGCGATGGCGACGTTGATCTTGCTGACTTTGCGGTCTTCCAGGTCGGTTTCAGTGCTGGCGACCTTGCCGGCTACGCGGCTTTTCCCTATTGCTCCCGTGGGATTGGCGGATAGCGCGGGTGGGGGACGGGTGAGACTCCGACGGGAACTGCACTCGGCAATCAGTTTCCCACTCTTCGCCTGGGGCTTAGTGTGTATGCCGTGACAGCGTCCATATACGGGGGTATTTTTGTCTACCGTGAGATAACACAGGGCGAAGGATGGAGCACCCTGGCTGGTAATCAGAGAGACAGGCATGGCTGACCATTGCGTCCTCGGCATCGGCGAGCTTCTGTGGGATTGCTTCGGCAATACCCGTCGGCCCGGCGGGGCACTGGCCAACGTTGCCTTTCATGCAACGCAACTCGGCGTGCGGGGGCGGGTGTGTTCGCGAGTCGGGTATGATGACCTTGGTGATGCCCTGCTTGGCGAGCTGAGCGGGCATGGCGTGGATACTACGTTGATTCAACGGGGCGCCTCGCATCCGACCGGTACGGTGACCGTAGATACTACGCACCCGTCGGCCCCGACATATACGATTCACGAAAACGCAGCCTGGGACTACGTCGAATTCGACACGATGCTGGAGGAAGCTGCGGCCCGGGCCTCCGCCGTTTGCTTCGGGACGCTTGCCCAGCGGTCGCGGCAATCAAAGGAGACGATACACCGTGTCCTCGATGTCGTCCCGGAGGCAATGGTGGTCTATGATCTGAATCTGCGACCGCCGTGGTACGACCGGAACACGATCGAGTCATCTCTCAATCGCTGCACCGTGGCGAAGCTGAATGAGGACGAGGCTGAGCGGTTGGCGGACCTGCTCGGCTTTGGCGCATTGGATGCAGCCGATTGCGCGGCACATCTACTTTCGCGGTTTAGTATTACACTTGTTTGCGTCACTCGCGGCCCGAGGGGCTGCCTCCTCATTACCGATGCGGAACACGTGGATCAACCGGGGCTTACCGTGGAGGTTGCCGACGCCGTAGGTGCCGGAGACGCTTTCACGGCGGCGCTTGTCTGTGGCCTTCTCTGGAAATGGCCGCTTTCGGCCGTGGCCAGGTTCGCGAACGGCGTGGGAGGGCTCGTGGCAAGTCGGAACGGCGCGATGCCTGACTTGGCTGAAGAGTACCGGATTTTGCGCGAGAGTGTTTGCACGTAACGCGGCATTGAGATCCAAGAGGGCGGTCGGCCTTGGCTGCGCGGCGCGGAGCTTAGGTCTGCCGGGCGCAACCTGTGCCGTCGCCAAGGTCCAGATCCACCGTGTGATCCACTACGGTTGCAGGCAGGCCGCACTCCTTGCGTTGTCTGGACTCTTCCGGTCCGTCCTTTGATGTTTCGATTCTCATATCCCCCTGGAGGCCCAGATACGCCGCAACGTAGGAGGCAGCGCTCCACGCCTGATAAGCCTTACCCATGGGTCTTCCGGTGGTGCCGTGAGCCCACTCGGTGAATTCCCACTCTTTTTCCATGCCTTGTCTGCACAGTTCGGCCAGCCGAGTGAGAGCCTTCTCCGCCGATTTGTGCTCGCCGAGTCTTTCGAGGAACCGGACCCAAAGCCCGCCGACGAACGGCCAGATTCCCCCGTTGTGGTAGTGGTCCGGCAGATTCTGGAGATTGACCAAGAAGTAATCTCGCCAGTCGGGGGCGCCGGGCTGAATCGGCGGATATAGCACGCGGACCGGGTATGGTTCATCAACGGCAACATCGCGAAGAAACTGCCCCACTTTCTTAGAACGCGCGGTATCCAGAATACCGTATAGAACTGCGATGATGTTGGCGAAGACGTCGCACCGCCAACTGAAGCCAAACGGGGTGATCTGGGAGATTAGATACCGTGCCCGGCCCAGGTTGAACTGGGTGCTTGCAAAAGACTCGACGCAATCTCGGATCGTATCCGGTGTGGGCCAGAACTGCTCGTTGATAATCTGCCTGATCCGCGCCGCCCGATTGATGTACCGTGCCGACGGCTGGTCGCAGATCTTGCGAAGTTCCACGAAATCCACGTTCGCCCTGTACCAGAGCACTTCGTCGTAGAGCACGTTATATGATCGTGGGAACAGGTCGGTCCAGTCGGAAGCCTCGGGGACCTCCAACAAGCCGCAGTTGTTCGAATCGTGAGCCCGCAGCCATTTCATCGTGCGGTGGAGGCGCCCGAAGTACTGCTTCGCAAAATCTACATCACCGGTGACTCTGACGTAGTTCCAGGCCGCGATGACAATCCAAAGCGCCCCATCGATCCCGGCGATGTTGCCGATGCCTCCGAACTCGGGACGACCGGTAGCGACTTCCACATAATTGGGGAGATGCCCATCGCGGGTCTGCGCCCCTAGGATGGTCTCCAGCGATCGGCGCGCGCATTCTGTGAGCTCGGGTTCCTCGAGGGGCAAAGCCCACATGAGCGTCATGGCGGCGTCCCTCGCCCAGACACTTCGATAGTTGCTTCCCGGGTCCTCGTCGTGCTGCATACTGCAGGCGCTGAATCCCCGCTCGGTGACATTCATGTGGAGAACCTGCCGCGCCTTGTCGAAGGCCTCGTCGATCAGATTCATGGTGCTTCCTCCGTGCTGTCGTTCTTGACGGGCCGATTGCCGTCTTCACGAGTTTCCATTGTCCCGACTGTGGTGCCGCTAATCGGCAGTACATCCCGGATGCTCCGCACATGAATGTCGCATTGCGGGAAGGCAATCTCGACACCGGCCTCGCGAAACGCGGCATCGATCGCCTTATTGAGGTTGTGTCTGACTTTCAAGTATTGATCGATGCTTGGAACGAAGACTCGCAGCTCGAAAGTGAGGGAACTGTCGCCGAAGTCCAGGAACAAAACTCTGGGTTCCGGTTCGGCAAGGACGTCTTCCGTGGCACGCGCGACTTCGTATAGAATTGATTCGGCCAGATCCGTGTCTGAACCGTAAGCGATACCGACCGGGATCTTGACTCTGAGCACCGAGTCGGTCAGTGACCAGTTGACCACCTGTCCGGTGACGAACTCCTTATTGGGGATTACGAGTTCCTTTCTGTCCCAGTCAGTAATGGTAGTAGCCCGGATTCGAATGCGTGCAACTTCGCCGCTTATATCGCCGACAGTGACTGTATCGCCGATGCGGATTGGGCGCTCGAACAACAGGATCAGGCCGGACACGAAGTTGGCAAAGATCTCCTGCAGGCCGAATCCCAGACCGACGGTCATGGCCGCAACAAGCCACTGCACCTTCGACCAACCGACGCCGATTGAACCAAAAGCCACGATCACGCCTACCACGATTATGATGTACCGGGCAATCGTAGTAATAGCGAACCGCCCGCCCCGATCGACGGGCAACTTGCTGAGAAGGGCGATTTCCAGCAGCCCGGGTATGTTTTTCGCCAGGATCATTGTGACGACCGTGACAAGTAACGCGAGGACCATGTGCGCCAAGGTCACGTATGCAACTTGCGGAGCCGGGGGTGCGGCGCTCGCCTCACCGGCCGTGTTGACGGTAGTAGACGTGTAGGACCAGAGCCTTACGTCTTTCATGAAGCCCAGCGAAGGCAGCAAATCAACCCAGAGAAACCAAAGACCAATCACCAGACCAAGCACGATGAACGAGCGCAAGAGTTTTCGAGTCTGCGCGCCGACGGCGACTAAGTCCAAATCCGGTCCATCGAGTGACGATGGATCAGAAACAGGAGACGTTCCCGCGGTCTGCAAATCTGCTACCCGCTTTGCCTGTTTAGCCTTGGCCTGCTGGAGTGCCAGGCGGCGCTGGGCCACGAGTAACCAGCGGACCATCATTGCGTGCAGAAGCACTAGCAGCAAGATAAGCCACGCCGTGTGGGCCAGCCGCTGGGCAAACTCAACCGCGGTGTAGTGGTAGCCGGCGAAAGACATCGCCGCTAGGACAAGTGGCGCCAGTAATGCGGCCAGGTACCAGACATACCTCAGGCCATACAGCCAGCCACTCTTGGTCCGAAGGTAGCGGCGTGCCAACACTCCCGTGCGCGGGCGGAGAATCCGGTGGCCGAAAAGGCCTAACGCAATCATGCCAGCGATAAAGGCGAGCCGACCGAATAGCTCACGCCAGTCAACATCTGTGTATTGTTCGGTGAAGGAGACAACGCCGATAGCGGGAATACCGACAATCGCAAGCCAACGGATGTCGCGACGCAGGAGTACGGTGCTCGCAGAGTCCCAGCGGAAGTGCTTTTCGGCCAGCCCCTGCGAGCGGCAGATCCGGCGGACAAGCCCTAAGGTGAGCATCAATAGCGAGATCGCACAAAGGGCTGCCCCGACGGCTTCCGCCAGTCCGTACGCGGCGGCTTCCGTGCCGCCCACCGACGACGGAGTGCGCCATGCGAGAAAGAGCAAAAGAACCGGCCAAGGAAGTGCGAGGATCAGCGTATAAGCAAACGCCTGAATCGTGAGCCAATAGGAGTCAGTCGCGGCCCGTGCGACCTTCTGGCTGATTTCGCGCAAAGACGAGCGGATTCTGAACCGCGCTGCAAACATGGCGGCGACGGCGAGAACGATTAGGGCGTACATGACCTGATGGGTGGCCGCATCTTGTAGTACTGATTGGGAAAGTATGGGCCACGCCGGGCTAAGGGCCGGCCAATCGTCCGGAAGCCTCACTCGATAAAGCGGCTCCGCACTCGGAATCCACAGGACGTGGCGTTCAATGAACTCGCCAAACTCGCTTACCTTCGCCAGCAGACTATTCGTGGCCGTGCTGAGCTGGATCAGGTCGTTCGTATAGGTCTCGTAATCCTTCTTCAAACCGTCGAGCAAGTCTCGGCGGGATTCAAGCGACTCCCGGATCCGAGGCTCGACGCGCGCGAGGTTGTACGACATGTCGGATTCGGCCAGAGCATCAAGAACCTCCTGCACGCGGGCGTCAAGATCCGCCAGGTTCACACGGTCGTTCTCAATCTCCGTGTGTCTGAGGCGTGCCTGGGCGAGCTGTTGCCGGACTGATCGCAGTTGAAGCTCGTGGCTGCGAAGACCTTCGAGCTCTGTTCGGTGCTGCCGCATCACCGGACCGATGAACTCCGACATTCCCTCCGTGCCGGCGTTATCCTGAACGAACTTGAAACCCTTCGCGAGCTTGTCGCCGGCTTCTGCCACCTGCTTGGCATTTGTCTTCAGCTCACCGAGCCTCTGGTTAAGCGCGGCTCGTTCCTCGGCCAACTGCGCGTTACTCTCAGCGAGCTCTCGGACTGCGGAAGGAGCCCGGGCCAGCTCCTCCTCGGTCTGCTGTCTTTGCCTCTCCACATCCGCTTGGCGGCGTTGGGTTACCAAGGCCTGCAGGGCGGCTGTCCGGGCTTGAGCTTCCGAGACCGCCAGTCTTGCTTCGTCGCGGCGCACCGCCAACACGTCGCTTCGAGCGCTGTAGAATCGAAGCTCCTCATCGTACGCCGTTATTTCCCGCTCGATCGCGCGTTTCTGGGCCGAGAGCAACATTTTCTTGGCTTGGGCGATTTGGGGACTTAATCCAGGGGCCGGAGTGGCGGCCAGCTCCGGGGTAAGTTTCTCGATTCTCCGGTTGGCCTCCGCCAGAAGCTCCGGGATGACAATCCGCCGATCCGACCTTTGCTTAGCCTCATCCTCGAGCTTCTTGGCCTCATCTTGCTTGGCCTTGAGATCAGCCTCCGCCTGGGTCAGGTCTTGGGACAGCTTTTCCAGGGGCGCGCCTGACTCGACCTCCGTGACTGGCACCGTGCCCGGCTGTTTCGCGGTGTTGGCCAACCGGGTTTTGACCTTCTCGAGATCGGCAGGAGCCTCCTCGCGCCCTTTCCGATAGGAATCGATCTTGGCGGCCCAGTTGCCCGCGATGTTGACCTGTTCCAAGGCTTGGTTATAGAAGCCAAGGAGCTCTGTTTTCGTCGTCTCGGGCAGGTCGTTCGTGGCTTTTATTTGTTTAATGCGATCCTGAATGCTGTCCGCCGACAGATCGGAAACCGGCTCGCTCGGCTGGTCCTGTTGTACGGCCTGTTGAGCGTCAGGCTGTGCCGGCGGCAGGCTGGAAGGTTCCTGGGCGGTTAGCGGCGAGCACCATGCGCAAACGACCACACCGATCCGAAGAACCCGGAGCAGTGGGTAGCGGCTGCTTCTGCAGTACATGAGCACATCTCCGTAAGCGGCGGACTCTCCGAGGAGCCGGCTCGGCCTGGAACGGTTCAGGCCCCGCAGCCCCCCGAGGCGAAAGCATACCTCGAAATCCGGTTCCCTGGTACGATGGGTACAAGCATCCGATGCCGAGGCGCTGGACACGACCAGACAGGAAACGAGATCGTTGCAGGATCACGGTTCATCTTGCCCCATTTGCCTTTTTGTCCGGCTTTTCCGCAGATTCTATCGGTGGTGGCGCTTGGGCGCTGTTAGGGGGGAGCCCTCGAGTTCTTCGGGGTTTTTCGAGGCATTGCTCCAGCGTCTGAAGGGAATAGGGAGCCGACCCCGCCGTCGTCTAGGACGGCGGGGCTGGCCGGCGCCTTCGGTGCGCCGTCGGCTTGGCTATCCCTTGCCGGGTCGTTCTCCAGCAGGGTCCGCCTCCGTTTTACCAAGCCGGGCTAGGGTACCAACCGGCCGCGGTTTGCTTGAGCGGCATCCGGTCGACGTTGGTTTCAAGATGGGGGCGGACGCGGTCGCCCGCCCCAGTCGAAATGCCTCAGGCAATCACATCAGTAGGCGGTACATGGCCAGCCTGAGCTACCCGGGTCGTACGGGTACTTGCTGCCCGTGAATGCGTTTATCTCTATCAGGACGTCTGACATAGTGACGATTTCGTTGGGACCTTCGTCATGCAGGTCCACCCAGTGGCGGGGGGGGGCTTGAACCGCGCTCTGGAATCTCTGGATTATAGCCATAAGGTCGTTCATATTCACCAAGCCGTCCGGTCCCGTCCAGGATCCATCCTCGGGCGGGCCCACGACATCGCCCCAGTATTTCTGGCTTGGTTTGGGAGTTGATGAAACCACGAGCGGATCCGACCAAGTACTCGCACCGTCACCAGCTCGGACCTCAAACGTCGCGGCCGGGTGGATCATACAGTCGAAGATGTGCAGCGGCTCCTCCGGCCAGGTCTGCACCAATGGCATGGAGATCAGCGGGTAGTAGCCCTGCGCCGTGACCGAACCGACATACTTGGTCTCGCCGACCGAATCCGGGAAGTACAAGCTGGATGTCACTTTCACCTGCAGCGCGACCGGATCACCCACGTTCTCCGCCATGATCGAGATGTAGCGGCTCTTTGTGTTGTCTTCGGGAGGCGGCGGCAGCACGGGGGACTCATACGGATCGCGGGCATCGCCATACTCTACCTCTCCCTCATTCCAATCGTCGCTCGTAGGCTGAGGAGTAGTGTCGGTCGAATCGGCTAAGATGCCATGGACGCTCCAGCCAAACACAATCAGCCCTGCAACCGCCAACCCCGCGATTGCACGTTTCCGGTAAACTTGTGTGTTTTTCATGACCATTGACCTCCGTTGTTTAGATACGAACACCTCAACCTATGAGATAGGTTCTCCTCCGGACTAGTTGTTAGTCGTTTCACGGGCGGTGGCCCGTCCCCAAAGGCCGAAGCAACTTCGGCGTCGGCTTGCGACTCCGAAGTTGCCCCGCCCCGTCTATTCGAGTTGTCTATGGAAAGTCGAATACTGCTCGACCAGCGGGACCCGTGATCGGATTCCCATCGGAAAACGTCGGCTTATTCGACGCACCCAAGCACACTGTCGCAGGTCATGCCGGCCGGGCAGGCCGTGTGGTCGGGAGTGTTCAAGCACGTATCTCCCTCCTCCCAGCAGGCGTCTATCGTGCAATCAACGCCGTCGTCACAGTCGACCAGCGTGCCGCTTTGGCAGGTCTGATTCGCATCGCACGTTTCCAGGCCGTTACAGAATGCCCCGTCGTCGCAATGAGTGTCGCTTTCGCACTCGACGCACCCATACGTCGTGCTGCAGATCCAATCCCCCAGGCACATCCAGTCGCGAGGGACGTTGTAGCACACGTCCGCCGTTGTATAGCAGGCGTCTTCCGTGCATGCGATGCCGTCGTCGCAGGTCTCGGGCGGCCCGGACTGGCAGTCAAGAGCCAGATCGCAGTACTCCACACCGTCGCAGAGCACGTCGTTGTCACATGACTCGTGATCGAGGGTGTGCTCACAGGTGTTCGTGGCCAGGTTACACGTGTCCACCGTGCAGCCTACCTCATCATCACAGTGGGCGTCGTTATAGCACTCGACACAGCCGAGCGTCGTGCTGCAAACGGAATCCCCGGCGCACAGCCAGTCGCAGGGTACATTGTAGCACACGTCCATTGTTGAATAGCAGGCGTCTTGCGTGCACTCGATGCCGTCGTCGCAGGTTTCGGGAGGGCCGGACTGACAGTCAAGCGCCGGATCGCAGTACTCCACACCGTCGCACAGCACGTCGTTGTCACATGACGCGTGATCGAGAACATGCTCGCAGGTGTTCGTGGCCAGATTACACGTGTCGACCGTGCAGCCGACGCCGTCATCGCAGTGACCGTCGCCGTAGCATTCAACGCAGCCGAGCGTGATACTGCAAACCCAATCCCCGGCGCACATCCAGTCGCGAGGCAGATTGTAGCACACGTCCTGCGTGGCATAGCAGGCGTCTTCCGTACACTCGATACCGTCGTCGCAGGTCTCGGGCGGGCCGGACTGACAGTCAAGAGCCGGATCGCAGAATTCCACGCCATCGCAGAGCACGTCATTGTCACACGATGCATGATCGAGGGCATGTTCGCAGGTGTTCGTGGCCAGGTTACAGGTATCGACCGTGCAGCCGACCTCATCATCACAGTGAGCGTCGTTATAACACTCGACACAGCCGAGCGTCGTGCTGCAAACGAAATCCCCGGCGCACAGCCAGTCGCAGGGCACATTGTAGCACACGTCCATTGTTGAATAGCAGGCGTCTTGTGTGCAGTCGATGCCGTCGTCGCAAGTCTCGGGTGGACCGGACTGGCAGTCTAGAGTCGGATCGCAGAATTCCACGCCGTCGCAGAGTACGTCGTTGTCACATGACGCGTGATCGAGGGCATGCTCGCACGTGTTCGTCGCCAGATTACACGTGTCGACCGTGCAGCCGACCTCATCATCACAGTGGACGTCGCTGTCGCATTCGACACATCCGTACGTCATACTGCAGATGAAATCCCCCTCGCACATCCAATCTCGCGGCAGGTTGTAGCACGTTCCCTGCGGTCCGTAGCAGGCGTCTTCGGTGCACTCGATGCCGTCGTCGCAATCGATGGGGGTGCCGCTTTGGCACATGCCCATGGCGTCGCACGTTTCTTCACCGTTGCAGGTATCGCCGTCGTCGCAATCCTCGTCGTCGTCGCACTCGATGCACCCGAGTGTCGTACTGCAGATCCAGTTCTCGGGGCACATCCAATCGCGAGGCACGTTGTAGCACACATCCGCCGTTGTATAGCAGGCGTCCTCCGTACACTCGATGCCGTCGTCGCAGGTTTCGGGCGGGCCGGACTGGCAATCGAGAGTCGGATCGCAGTATTCCACGCCGTCGCAGAGCACGTCGTTATCGCACGACGCATGATCGACGGCGTGCTCACAGGTGTTCGTAGCCGGATCACACGTGTCGACCGTACAGCCAACGGCGTCATCACAATGGGCGTCGCTGTAGCACTCAACACAGCCGAGTGTCACACTGCAGACCCAATCCCCGGCGCACATCCAGTCGCGAGGCACGTTGTAGCACACGTCCTGCGTGGCATAGCAGGCGTCTTCCGTACATGCGATACCGTCATCGCAGGTCTCGGGCGGACCGGACTGACAATCAAGAGCCGGATCGCAGTACTCCACGCCGTCGCAGAATACCCCGTTGTCACACGATGCATGATCGAGGGCATGTTCGCAGGTGTTCGTGGCCAGGTTACACGTGTCGATCGTGCAGCCGACCCCATCATTACAGTGAGTGTCGTTATAGCACTCGACACAGCCGAGCGTCGTGCTGCAAACGAAATCCCCGGCGCACAACCAGTCGCAGGGTATATTGTAGCACACATCCGCCGTTGTATAGCAGGCGTCTTGAGTACAGTCGATGCCGTCGTCGCAGGTCTCGGGCGGGCCGGACTGGCAGTCGAGAGTCGGATCACAGAATTCCACACCGTCACAGAGCACGTCGTTGTCGCATGACGCATGATCGAGCGCGTGCTCGCAGGTGTTCGTGGTCATATTACAGGTGTCGATCGTACAGCCGACCCCATCATCACAGTGGGCGTCGCTGTCGCACTCGACGCATCCGTAAGTCACGCTGCAGATGAAATCGCCCTCACACATCCAATCTCGCGGCAGGTTGTAACACGTTGCCTGCGGTCCGTAGCAGGCATCTTCCGTACACTCAATGTCATCGTCGCAATCGACGGCCGTGCCGGCTTGGCACATCCCACTCGCATCGCACGTTTCTTGGCCGTTACAGGCATAGTCGTCGTCGCAATCCTCGTCGTCGTCGCATTCGATGCACCCGAGCGTTGTGCTGCAGAACATACCTGTCGGGCACATCCAATCGCGAGGCACGTTATAGCACACATCCGCCGTCGTATAGCAGGCGTCTTCGGTACACTCGATGCCGTCGTCGCACGTCTCGGGCACGCCGGCCTGGCAGGTGCCCTTAACGCACTGCTCAACACCGTTGCAGAACACCCCGTCGTCACATTCAAGGTCTACGTTGCAGTCGACGCAGCCGAATTCCGTACTGCACACCTGCTTGCTGGGGCATAGTGCGTCAACGGGTACATACACACAGAAGCCTTCAATCAGGTCGCAGATGTCTGTTGTGCAGGCAATGGAATCGTCGCAGTCTTTGTCCACTGCGCACTTCTCTGATGACTTACAATCGGAGGACACGACCGGGGCACCAGAGTCATCGGCGCCCGACAAGGTGGGCTCGGGGGAAGTTCTTCCGAGATCGGCTGCGACGACGATCGAAGTCACCGCAGTGAATATCGTCAGATACAGCATTATCGCGCATGCCCTGCGCCACCCATTTACATGATGTCGATCGCGTTCAATCGCTACGTTTTTCATCGCAGACTCCTCTCCGAAAACAGTTGTGAGTATGGACACCTAACCGGGGTTTTCCGCACACATAGACTTCCGTTGCGGCGCCGGCGTATGGGGCCGACCGATCGAAACAGGTGTCGCAGCTTTCGCCGCGAACGTGCCGGTTCGACAGTCAGAGCCCGGCATACGCCGGTGCCGGCGCCGGAGGGACGAACACCGACCGCTTCCTCGACATACGCGCCGCTAGCGTTCCTCTACTAGCTAAGACAGAGAACGGACCTGAGCACTCACGGTAGATTCGCGTTTTCTGTCGGTAGCGTTGCAGGTTCCTCTCAAACCTAACGCACGGGCAAGGCATGCGGACCGTTACGACTCAAGCGTTACTGAGTGAGAGCATGCGATCCGACTCCAAGGCTCCGGCGTTATGTTCTGTAAGCGTTGCGGAGCTCGCCGAGTTCTGCCGGGGACGCCTTTTCAGGCCCGCGCGCAATGTGGACCAGTACAGTTCGGATCGTGGTTCCTAGATTGCCAACCAGGAAGAGGGTGGGCGGTGGAGGTGCCCCGATTTAGTTGCAAAAGCGGCTTTGATGAGGTATTATCGATGACGTTCAGGGCGTTGCTGGTCGGACTAATCGGTTGGGGCGTGCCGGCCGGACCATCAAACCCGTGGGTAACTCGGGTTGTTGCGTATGCCACATGAGGAACTAGTCGCCCGAGCTGTGGGGGGCAGCCAAGAGGCGGTTTGCGCATTGCTCCGCCGGTATGGTCCCCACGCCCGGGCCTCGCTCGGCGACCAGATCCCGCAAGAATGGCGGTCCGTGCTCAGCGAAGACGACGTCATGCAGGTAACCTACCTCAACGCGTTCCTCCACATAGGGGAGTTCGAGGCACGCGACTGCAAAGCATTTGTAGCTTGGCTGAAACGGATCGCCGAGAACAACCTTCGTAATGCCATCACGCAACTTGCGGCCGCCAAGCGACCTGATCCGCGGCGCCGGATTCGATGGACGCAGGACGAAGATCGGTCCACGGCGTTGCTTGAGTCTCTGGTAGGTCCGGACTCCACTCCGAGTCGCAAGGCCCAGCGCCATGAGATGCAGCACCTTATGGCGGACGCGATCTGCGGGCTGCCGGAAGCCTATCAGAGAGTTGTGCGACTGTACGACCTGGGCGGGCGGAACGCCAAGGAGGTAGCGGCGTCGATGAACCGGTCGGAAGGCGCGGTGTACATGCTCCGGGCCAGGGCTCATGAACGGCTGCGTGAGATCATTGGATCCGGCTCGGGGTTTCTGTCTGATGTCAAGTGAATCAGGATCAAGTCGTTCATTGGAGGCGCGGCCTTGAGTGGCAACGAGCCAACGCCGGACGAGTTGCCCTGCGACCCTGAATCCCCGCTTATCGAGGCGGCCCGCAAGGATGCCGTGGTGCCCCCAAGAGATGGAGACGACGCGGCGATACCGTTACCCAAGCACGTAGGCTCCTACACCGTCACGCGCCTCTTGGGGGCCGGCGGTATGGGGGTCGTGTACGAGGCCCAGCAAGAGAACCCCAACCGAGCCGTGGCCGTAAAGGTGGTGCGCGGCGGGCAATACGTCGACAGTCGTGACCTCAGGCTGTTTCAACGCGAGGCCTTGGCCTTAGCCCGGTTGAAGCACCCCTACATCGGAGCTATTTACGAGGCGGGGCGGACGGAGGACGGCCGGCATTTCTTCGCCATGGAGTTGGTTCAGGGGCAGCGGCTGATGACGTTTGCCCGCCGGCAGAACCTGTCACTCGACCAACGGCTGGGACTGTTCAAGAAGATTTGTGAGGCGATTGACTACGCTCACCAGCGCGGCGTCATGCACCGCGACCTGAAACCCTCGAATATCCTGGTCGACCGAGAGGGCAACCCTAAGATCCTGGACTTCGGCCTCGCCAAGATTACGGATGCGGACATCGCGGTGACGACGGTGGCCACCGGGATTGACCGGATTCTGGGGACCTTGCCGTACATGAGCCCGGAGCAGGCCCGGGGCGACGTCAGCGAGATCGATCTGCGCAGTGATGTGTATTCGCTAGGGGTGATTCTCTACGAACTCCTGACCGAGCAACTGCCGTACGATGTGAGTGGGGCGATGTTGCACGATGCCGTTCGCGTCATTTGCGAAGAGCCGCTGCGGCGTCCCAGCTCCGTCCGGCGAGCGCTGCGGGGCGATCTGGAGACGATCACCATCAAGGCCCTGGCGAAGGAGCCTCAGCGTCGTTATCAGAACGCCGCGGCGCTTGGCGAGGACCTTGAGCGCTACCTGACCAGCCAGCCGATCCTGGCCAGGCCACCAAGTGTAACGTACGAACTTCGCAAGCTTGTCGGTCGGCACAGAGTACCGGCTGCGTTTGCAGTTGCGCTGTTTGCGGTGGTGGTTGGGTTCGGGGTCTGGATGAGTCTGCTTTATGCCCGGGCGGAGGCGTTAAGGGTCGAAGCCGTTGCGGCCAGGGCGGAAACCCAGAAGCGTGCCGAGGAACTGAAGACCGTCACGAGTTTCCAGGCTTCGGTTCTCAGCGGGATCGACGTAGAGCAGATGGGCCAACGCGTCCTTGACGATCAGCGTGCGCGGATTCGTGAAAGCGCTGTGCGCGAAGGGGCGACGGATGAGCGAATCGACATTACCTTGTCGTCGTTTGACCTGATTGTACGAAGAATCAACCCGACGGATATGGCGCGCAGGATTGTGGAGGAGAACGTGCTCGTGAGGGCCGTATCAGCGATCGAAGAGGAGTTTGCCGAGCAGCCGGTGATTCGAGCCGGCCTACTGCAGACGCTTGCGGATACGTATCGCGAACTCGCCATGTCTGAGCCCGCCATGCCGCTGCAGTCGGCGGCACTCGATACGCTTCGCCAGGAGAAGGGCGACGATCACGCGGATACGATGACTGCGATCGGGCAGATGGGTGTCGTGCTCGAGTCGCTGGGCGAGCATGCCGAAGCCGAGAAGTACTACCGCGAGTTGCTTGAACGACGCTGCCGGGTGCTGGGCGACGAACACCCCGGGACGCTGATTGCAGTCAGTAATCTGGGCCATCTGCTGCTATCGGCAGGCAGGCTTGCGGAGGCCGAGCCGTATTGCCGTAAGGCATTGGCGGGACGCCGCCAAGTCCTGGGCGATGCCCATCCGGACACCCTGTCGTCCATCAACAACATGGGGCTCCTTCTGCACGTGATGGGCAGATACGCTGAGGCCGAGCAGTACTACCGGGAGTCGCTGGAGGGCAGAACCCGGGTTTTGGGAGCAGATCACGCGCAGACGTTGGCAGCGACGGTCAGCCTGGCGGTCCTCATGCAGACCACAGGAAGGTTCGCCGAAGCCGAGTCGTGTCTCCGCAAGGCCGTGGAGGGTCTTCGCCGCGCATGGGGAAACGACAACTCACAAACGCTCACCGCGATCAACAACCTGGGCGTGTTGCTTAAGAAAATGGGGAGGTACGCCGAGGCCGAGTCGTATCTGAGAGAAGCACTTGAAGGCCGGAGACGCCTATACGGAGACGATAATCCGGACACGCTGGCCGTGATCGGCAATATGGGTACGTTGCTTGATGCCATGGGCAAACTCGGCGAGGCCGAGCAGTACTCCCGCGAAGTGCTCGAAGGCTGCCGGCGCGTGTTGGGCGACGAACATTCCCACACGCTCACCGCAATCAGTAATAGAGGGAGGCTGCTGCAATCGATGGGCCGATACGCCGAATCTGAGGAATACTTCCGCGAGGCGTTGGAGGGCAGGCAACGTGTGCTTGGGGACGATCACCGAGACACGCTGGCGTCGTTTCTCAATCTTGCCTCCGCGTTCAAAGAGCTGGGTGAATTCGGTGAAGCTGAGGCTTACTACCGCAAAGCGCTCGAAGGTACACGGCGTGTCTTGGGTGACGACCACATTCAGACGTTGGTCACCTGCAACAGCTTGGCTCTGCTGCTTGACCTGATGGATAGGCCGGGCGAGGCCGAACCATTCGTGCGCGAGAGCCTCAATGGCTGCCGCCGCACAATGGGGGAGGATCACGTTCGGACTCTGATCTCGCTCAACACACTGGGTCGAGTGTTGCGGAGCCTGGGCCGTCTGGACGACGCGGAAGCAGCCGGTGCCGAAGCGGTGGAGCGCGCCCGCCGGGCTCTTCCCCAGGGGCACTGGTATCTCGGTATCTTCCTACAAGATTATGGTAAGACGCTGGCGAAGCTCGGGCGGTACGATGAAGCCGAGACTGCACTGCTGGAAGCGCATGCTACTTTTGATCGCGCGTTTGGCTCAGACCACGCCAGAACCACGAAGGCGGTGGATGCGTTGATTGACCTGTACGACGCATGGCATCAGGCCGAGCCGAACGCCGGCCACGATGCCAACGCCGCCCAATGGCGGTCGAGGGGCGACCACGCACCGCCATCCCATCGCGGATGCACGCATTAGCGCCCTTGCCGGCGATTACGACCCGGCACTTGACCCGCGTTGCCGAGCCTGGGACACTCATCGGGCCTTTTCCGGGAAGAGAGGAGTGTCGCAAGAGATGAGTATTCAACCTCATTCGCTGCCGGCGTCGGCGTTGACGGCGCTTACGGAAGCGGCGGCGGCGATCAACTCCACTCTCGAACTCGACGCCCTCTTGTCGACCATCGCCCGGCTGGCGTGCACGGTAACGCGCGGCGAGGCCAGCAGCGTTCTCACTCTGGACCCTTTGCGAAACCAACTGGTTGTCGTGGCCGTCACGGGGCGATGGCGGGATGCTCTGGTCGGCCAAGAGCTGGACGCGAGCATGGGGATTCCCGGGCATGTCGTGCGAACGGCCAGCCCGATCCTGGCAGTAGATGCCCAGAAGCACCCCAAGTTTCGGCGCGAGATCGATGATCTGGGCAGCATCCGGACTCGCTCGCTGGTTGCGGCACCGATGATCCACCGTTCCGAAGTTGTCGGCGTGGTGGAAGTGGTCAACCGCCGTGACGAGCAGGACTTCGACAGCACCGACCTGAAGATCCTCCAGATCTTCGCCACGTTGGCCGTCACGGCGACCCAGAACGCCCGCGCCCATCAGAACCTCAAACAACGCTTCGCCGGCTTGCGCGATTCCGTGATGAAGCGAACGTCGATAATTGGTGAGTCTCCGCTGTGGAAGGAAACGCTCAGCCTATGCGACCGGGTTGCCCGCAGCAGCGCCACGGTGATTCTGCTCGGCGAGACCGGGACAGGCAAGGAGCTGACCGCCCGGTTCATTCATAACATCTCGCGCCGTAAGGAAGAGACCTTCGTGGCGGTCAACTGTGCCGCGCTGCCCGAGACCTTGCTGGAGAGTGAACTCTTCGGGCACGAGAAGGGCTCGTTCACCGGAGCGCACGCGCAACGACGCGGCTGGTTCGAGGTAGCCCACGGAGGGACGTTGTTTCTGGACGAGATCGGCGAAGTCAGCCGTGCCATGCAAGCCAAGTTGCTCCGGGTGCTCCAAGAGAAGTGCATTATTCGCGTCGGGGGGACTAGGCCGATACCCTGCGACACGCGGATCATCGCGGCCACCAACCGCAATCTCAAGAACATGATGATCGATGGCCTGTTCCGGGAGGATCTGTTCTACCGGCTCAGCGTTTTTCCGATTCACCTGCCGCCCCTGCGAGAACGGCGTGACGACATCCCTCTCTTCGTCGACCACTTCGTTGCTCCGGCCATCCGCGACTGCAATATCCGCGACTTGCGAGTTGCTCCTGAGACCCTGGCGCTTCTTCAGCATTACGACTGGCCGGGAAACATCCGTGAACTTCAGAATGTGATAGAACGATCGGTGCTGATGTCGGATGGCGAAGTGCTTCTGCCGTGTCATCTGCCCTCCGATATTGCGGTGGCGGCGCAGAGTGGTGATCCGGACAGCGATGGCTCGATGCTGTCCCGCCAAGAGCGAACTCTGATCATTAAGGCTCTGGAAGAGAATGACTGGAATCAGTCCCAGGCGGCCCGTGCCTTGGGCATCAGCCGCTACCACATGCGCCATCGGATAAAGAAGTACGGAATCCACCGCCCCTCCGACGAACCTGCCGGTGAATAGGCACCTCCCCAGCATCGCCGGTCCGGCGCAAGTCGGTTAACATGGCGGACGCCTGGGGTGCGGTTCTGCGCCTTGGGGACGTTGCCTGTAGAGGTCTCCGCTGTGTGGAAGAAGTACATCGAACTGCCGCGACCGATCCACATTCTGTGCCTGGGGACGTTCGTCAACCGGGCCGGATCGATGCTCGTGCCGCTCATGGCAATGTACCTTCAGCAAGAGTTGGAGCTCGGGGCGATGTTCGCCACGACGGCCATGGGAGCCTTCGGGCTCGGTGCACTTATAGCGGCCGCAATCGGCGGATTCCTGGCGGACCACCTCGGTCGCCGACGGGTGATGCTGGTGAGCTTGTTCGGCAGCGCGGCGGTCATTCTGGTGTTCGGCACGTTGAAGTCACCTCCGGCGATCCTGGTCGCTTCGGCCGTTTTCGCTCTGGTCACGGAGATGTACCGCCCGGCTGCCTCGGCGATGATCGCCGATCTTGCCGAGCCAATCGTCCGCAATCATGCTTTCGGCCTGATGTACTTCTCAATCAACCTGGGCTTTTGCGTGGGTCCGATGATTGGCGGCGCACTTGCCGTCTATTCATACCGCTGGATCTTCTGGGGTGACGCTCTAACGACCCTGATCTACGCCGTCATCATTCTGATCTTCATCAAAGAAACGCTGCCGATGCGGTCGGGACCAATCAACTCCTCTACGCCGGACGACGGGAGCTTGGATCGGGGAGGGGAGACCCACTCTCCGGCGGATATTGGGGTCCTACCCGCGATCCGGCGAATCGCTACGGACGCGCCCTTTGTGGGGTTCTGCTTGGCCACTTTTATCCTCGCGGCGGTTATCACCCAGGGTCTGTCGACCTTCCCGCTCCATCTGTTGGATCGCGGCATGGGGCCGGATGTGTACGGGCGGATCATTGCCGTGAACGGTGCGCTGATCGTGTGTCTGCAACTGCCGGCGACGGCGATGCTCGCGCGGCTGCAACGGAGCACGGCCATGATCGGCGGGGCGGTCCTCTTCGCTGTCGGATTCGGTCTGACCGGCTTGGCCGACACGGCGCCGGAGTATGCCTTGACGGTTGTGGTCTGGACCTGCGGGGAGATTATGATTGCCCCGTTGTCTCCGGCGATCGTGACGGATCTTGCTCCGGTCGAGATGCGGGGGAGATATATGGGTGTTTTCACGATGTCCTTCTCGGGAGCCATGATGGTCGGCGCACCGGTTGGGGGATTCGTGCTGGCCCGATTCGGCAGTCCCTGGGTGTGGGGGGGCTGTTTCGCGGTGTCGATGGTCGCCGCTGGTTTGCTCTGGTGCCTGCGGCGAAAGCTGCGCTAGCCTGCATTGTCCATACAAGCGGACTATGCGCTGTGAGGCAATGTGGCGCCAGGGCATACTCTGGGCGTCGAAGCGCGCAGTGTTACCGTGATGCCGCCGACAGGCGGTGGCGCTGCAGAAAGTCACGCGTGTTTATACGAACGGCATGAATAATCCAGGCTGGGCGGGTTCTTGACCTTGGAAGCGTTCCCGGGTAGCGTCCGGGGCTTACACGGTTGCGCGGCGGATTAGCCCGGACCGTGACTGAGCCCATGGAGAGGTGGGTGAGTGGCTGAAACCAACGGTTTGCTAAACCGTCGTACGGGTAAATACCTGTACCGCGGGTTCGAATCCCGCCCTCTCCGTTGCATGAACCCCGACGAATCGTAAGTCTATGATTCGTCGGGGTTTATGTTTCTTGAGGACCCCGTTTGTGCTTAAGAGGTTTTCCGGCATGTCTAGATAGGACGGGGAATAGTGCCGTTGAATCGGGCGGGTCAGCATCAAATGTTGCGGGCAGCAATACTGGATTCGCTACCGGCAGGGCTGGCAACCTTGCTGACCCGGCGGGACCTACCGAAGCGAGGCTCGGAGCCCGGCAACCGAAGTCATCCAATCGTCCGGCCGCGTCTTTGATCTTGGTACGGACAGCCAGCATGATCCTCCTCGGAGCGACGTCACCAGCGTCCAATGCGCGATTGCCCGTGGGGAATGGGCGACTTCATCGCCGAACGATACGTATCTGGACCGGCAACCGATCTTCTGTCGCAAGGTCCTCGATGATGCTGAACTTCCACTCGCCTACGTAGAGCACGTACTCGCTCGTTTTCGACCTTGTACTCGTCGTGACTCCACCCGATTCGATGTAGGACTCCCAGCCGTTCGGTACCCGGCCCCCGCCTTCACGCTCCTTCCAGCGGACCTCCTGCTGAACGAAGGGCCGTTCGCCCCATCGCGTTTTAAGGCCGCTGGCCGTCCTCTGTTCGGCCATTCCTCTGTCTCGTACACACCAAACAGCGACAGCCTTCTGATTAGGAAGCTGGAACGTGTAACCATCACCTGCAACCATGTCGAAGTTCACCGCGTAGGGGGTTTGGTCTTGAGCGACGGTGACATCGCGTACGCCGTGAGCCGGCCGGATGCCACGTATGACAAGACAGTTCCGGTCTACATCCCAATCAAGCCGCTCCTTGTTCCTCTCGTACCATCGCTTCATCTCCTCGATCTGCCGGTCTCGGCTTGCTTGATCCATGCTGGGGTTGAAGATGCTGCCATCGATCCGGAAAGGACGTTCCCTGAATTGGAGGTCCTTTTCACTGCGTAGTTCGAAGAACGCCTTGGCGGCCAAATCCCTGATGCGCTGCGTCTGACCGTTGAACACGTGGTTGGTCTCACTCATGCGGTCCATGGCAGCCACGAGAACCTCCGCCACCTCCACGCTGCCTACCAACGCTCGTTGATCGTCTCCGTAGGAGTATCCCACGATACCGTCACGAATGAACTCCAACGTTTCCGCCGCTCGTTCCGGTTCGGCACGCAAGACCACGCGACGAAGGGCCGCGATTGCCTCGTCCGTTTTGCTGTGCATCAGGAACCAGACCGGTGCGTCCCAGTTACCGTAGGCTGGAATCTCTGCCTCGACGAAGGAGACGGCGACCGGTACACCCGATTTGTCACCCAGCTCCCAGAGCGCAATCGCTGCTCGTATGCGATCCGATGGCTCCTCGGCAGTGTTCATGACCTTCTTGATCGCTGGGATCGCCGACATGTCCTTGAACTTGGCGATGACCTCGCACAATTCACCCTGCTGGAATGGCCCCACAGTCTCCAGACGTGGCAGAAGCACCGTGACCGGGCGAGTGTCGTTCTTCCTGGCGAAGTACTCGGCTGCTGTCACCCAGTCTTCGAAGCGGCTGCTTGAGAAGAAGTTCATCATCCGATCGTCAGGGGATAAGTCCTTCGTTTCGTTGTACCACTGCCTTATCTCATCCTTCGCAGCCTGCTTCTCCCCTGGCTCCATCATGCTGAAGGTGAACCCGGCAGCCGGCTCGTAGCCGAACTCCCGACCCGACGTGTCGCGGAGGATGTGCCAGGCGAAGTCGGAGACGCGCCACACGAGTCGGCTGTGATGGAAGTCGCGCCAGTGATAGACCGTCCGCGTAGGCCGATCGTCGTCGAGCGCCGCCAGCAGCGCAGGAACGGCTGCATAACCGAGCTGCATCAGATGAGTCGACGGCGTGTCCTCGGACGGTCGGTCTCCGTCGATGACGACATACGGATGGATCGGCCCCGGCTGCGAGAGTTGTGGGCATTTCAGATCGATAAGCTGCTCAATGGACGCCGCTACCATTGTCGCGTTTCCTTGCTCGGGTTTGCCAACGGTGTCTGCTGTTTGTGCTCTCGAGGCAATGATCTGTTCCAATTGTCGCAACAGCTCAGACGCAGCCTCTGCATGTTTGGACTCGGGAGCCAGCTTGGCAGCAAGACGAAGGTGAGGGATCACGTGCTCTCGATCAGCGTACATTAAGAGGTTAACGCCGCGCAGATAATGTAGCCAAGCAAGATCTTCAAACGCAGCTTCGCCGAACGCTGCGATGTCGCCGTTGTACGCGGGATGAACGCTGATAATCGGTACAACCTGATCCGCCAACCCCCGTTTCCAGGCTGCGTGAGCGACGAGCAGGTGAGAGGAAGGGCCGGGTTCATAAAGGCGGATGCGCACATGATCCTCGTCCGAGTTTCGCTCGATAAGGGCTCTGCACGACTCGGCGAAGCTCACCTCGCAAGTTGACTTCAAGCGGACGGTGTCCGGGTGCCAGCTGGACGGCCGGATCGTCGGTTTGTTCTTCAGATAGACCCACGGCAACAAGTCGTCCATCAAAGTGGTTACGGAGGTATCGTCCTCCGCAATCAGCCAGCCGGTCTGTGCTCCTCGATCAAACGTGAGCTCGACGAACTTGGCCGTCTTAACCTTGTCGCGGCCTAGCGTGTCGAGACGTCGGAAGAGCTGCTCAATCGCAGTTGGGATGGAAGTTGGAGGTTGCTCGGACACGGGTATTAAGGCGTTCGTGTCTTTTTTGGGAGGGTTGCCCGTTCCGCCACTATGGACCTCCCCGCCCAAGGTACACGGAGCCCACAGCGGAGAGATGAGTACGACGCTGAGCGCGAGCCGAGTACTCGATAGTGGGGCCGACTGAGAAAAACCTGCAACGAGTCGATCATTTGCCATCGGTGAGCCTCCTTGGTGGCATATACGAGATTATACGCATTCCAGCCGCCGTAGGTCGCGCGACTCGTACGGATATATCTGAATCCATCGGCCCGGCCGTTGCGCGCGGTCGGGGTCACGTGGGGGCGTCTGATGAACTTCGTTGAGGATCGGTGGATCACTGGGGAGGGCTTGCAGTGCGGTCGATCACGGCGGCGCGCCGGTCTCTTGGACGCACTTCGTCCACACGGGGAGCTGCACATCCGCAATTCGAGATCCCGTGCGATACCGAAAACAGGCGCGGTGACAGTCACCTAAACCATTGTGAGGAAGGGCTTTGTGTGCAAGCGCCGGGACCCCTCAGAGGCTCATAGATCGGCGGCCCCTGGGATGCCCGCCCTCTCCGTTGCATGAACCCCGACGAATCGTAAGTCTATGATTCGTCGGGGTTTATGTCTGTAGGCGGCGGCGTCCTTGCCTCATCGCGAGTTCGCCGGTTACGCCGTTTTGCCCGCTCCCGCTGGATCTCAACAATGCTCGCAGTCGGCACGGGTCAAGCAACGCTTACGCGCCGCTGCCGAGTAAAGGCAATGGTCCCGGCCGTCAGGGCCACAAGAGTCATCGCCAGCATTCCCCACTCCGAGACCGCGGGGACCGGGTCCGGCATCGCGGCCACGCGGAAGCCGGCGGCCTCCCATTCGTCGAGCGGATCCCGCGAGAACCGCGCGTTTGCGATCATGTAGTTGTCAAAGTCCACAAACGACGCCCCGCGCCGGCAGCGATTGGACCCCGTAACGATGTTCTCCTGCCACTCCTGGACGTTGCCGTTCTGGTCGTACAGGCCGTAAGGGCTGGTCGAGGGCTTGGCGGAGTATGCTCCCACGGCGGTCGTACCGTACGGCGGGCCCACAATACTGCCGCTGAGATCGTCGTACAACGCCGACCCGTTGACCATGTCGGTTCCGGGCGGTGCCTCACGTGTCGGTATCGTGTCACTCTGCGTAGCGTAATCCCAATACCCCGCGTCCGTTCCACCTCCTTTGTAGTACGCCGCTTTGTACCACTCGTCTTCCGTGGGCAGAAAGACGCGGGCGCCGGGCTTACGCACAACGCTCGCGCCAAGCGACATGTCATACGCGCCGTCTTCGGTGGTGGACGCATCCTGTGCTCCGACGGGCTGCCCGTTGTGCATCCAGTTGGCGAAGCGTAACGTATCGTAGTAGCTCACCAGGTTGACCGGTCGGACCAGCCAGTTGGTATCTCCGTTCTTCGGCCCGTACACGTAAGGATCGCCCACCGTGCCCGAGCCGGTTCGGGCGATCCCGCCAATCGGAATAGTGCCCATGTTCGTATTGTACAGGCCGTTCGGATCTCCCACCGCGGCAACCGCGTTAAGAAACGCGACGTACTGCCCGTTGGTTACCTCGTACTTGCCGATCAAGTACTCGTAATCGACGGCGCCGCAGATGGCCTCGACGTAACCGACTCCGCTCAACTCGCCGGTGTTTCCCACATCGCCAACAGTGGCCCATTCCATGGTGATGTCGGCGTTTGCCGCCGGACCGACACCGATAGCCGAGAACACTCCTACGATCATCATGAACTTGCGGAACTGCATTTCCATTCTCCTTACCGGATGTGACACGCGCATCAGCGCGCGTTTCGTACCGCTGCGATGGTCCCATTTTGGCCGCACCGCACTCTTGGCGCAAGACGAACAATATGCGTCGAAGCGCGAAGCCCTCTTTGACGGAACCACCGCTCCCGAGCAATCCCCCTGCAGATTTGGTTTGAGACCATTCTAGCTAAACCACGGGCGGTTTGCAAGAATATCTTGCAGTCGGCCAGCGAGTGCATGCACCTGATCGCCGGCCGCTACTGGGGTACGGTTCGACCATCGCGGCCGAAGGCGTTACGTTCTTGGCCAGGTGGAATCGCCGGTCCTGCCACGACGTGGCGAGGTTTCGTTGTTATCCTCGCGCGGCTGGCATAGCTTCCAAGGAGTGGTTGAATGACGTCGAGATCGGACAGGGATGAAGAACGGGCAAGAACCTGGCTGGGCGTGGTGATCGCGTCGACCTCAGTCGGCCTGTTGATCGCGGGCGGGTGCGTGGAGATTCTCGTACCGGACCCGGCGGTTCGGTACGTTGCGTTCGGCGATTCGAGCACGACCGGGGACGCGGCCCGTGACTATCCGGAGATACTCGCGGAGCTGCTCGCGGTGGACTCCGCGGAGTTCGTCAACGCCGGCAAGAGCGGCGAGAACACCGAGGACGGGCTCGAACGTCTGCAGATGCTGTTTTCCAACGAGATATACCCGAACGCGGAGGTGCTGCTTTATTGGGAAGGCGGCAACGACGTGACCGACTTCATCAAGGACCACGATCGCCTCCTGCTCACCTCGCCCGACGACCCGGACTATCCGTTCGCTGACGCGTTGGAAGAGAAGCTGGACGAGACTCAGAGCAACATCGAATCCGCCGTCGCCGCGGCCCGGCAGCGAGGATTGGAAGTTCTGGTTGCCACGTACTTCTTCATAAGAGAGGACCTGGGTCAATGCGAGGCTCTCCCTTTTGACGTCGTCCTGCCCTTCCAGGCCGAAGCCGCCAACGCCTATCTGAACCTACTTAACGAACGTGTAGCCGCCGCGGCCGCCGGCAGCGGAGCCCAGTTGGTGGACGTTGCTGCGTCCGACGAAGCCCTCCGCGCCGACGTCGAGAACTACCACGACTGCAACCACCTTAGCGCGGCCGGCAACGCGATCGTCGCCCAGTTATTCGCCGACGCTCTGGCGGCCGACCGTTGAGGGAACTGCGACCGACCCCGGCTTATCGGAGCCGCAGAACCTGGGTGGCATGGGCTAACTTGTTAGCCCGTGTTGTGACACGGTCGAGGCATTCCGGTGTGGCATGCGTCCCTGTTTGCCGTAGAGTACTCCCTTTCGCCGTGACGCCTGTCCAACAGGTTGTATTGGGTCCTCGCTGCGCCTCCCCTGACAGTGTCAGCGCGAATAGTACCGCTACGCACGGCGATTGCCTCGGCGAGTCGTAAAAACCGGGCAGCGCTGTCAGATCGACGTGCCCTGTGTCTATTTGAGGGTGAAGAGAAACTTGTTCCGGAGAGAGGGAACGATAACGCCCGCTATGGTCCGAAGCGGTTCCGGCGGTGGATGTGATGGATTTCCGGCCACTCCAGCCCCGTTGGCCCCAGCGTAGCTGGAACCGCCAAGCACCGTAGCGGGCGTTTCTCTTTGGATGGGGGGGTGTTCTGCGATCGCGACACGTCGTGCTGTGGGAGTAATATTCCTGCTCCCGGGCTCCGATGTCGCCGCGCCAATCGGCGAGTAGCGGTATCGGGATCCTCCAGATTCGCCAAGCAGACCGAGACCCAACGCGCTGCAACTGTCTCATCAGGCGATTATCGACACTCCACGGTTCGCGGGGCTATTCTCACAATGTTTGCCCGGCATCATGTCTCGTTACGGCAACCGGCAAGCGGCGTCGGATGATACGGGGGGGTTGGTTGAGATGGCGTGATCAGGTAAACTATGATGTGATAAACTCGTGAGCAGGGGTAGGCCGATCGGGGGACAGCACATCGATGGGCCGGGAACATCCCCAATGCGCGAGTGTTACCGGGTATCTCGACACCATCAACGCGTCACGGAGGGAATGATCGATGCGCATCGTCACAATCATCGCCGTCGTCGGAGTTCTGGCTCTTGCCGTACCAGCATCGCGGGCAGAGTTGGCCACGCCTGAGGAGATGAAGCTGGTTTGCCAGGAGTGGCTGACGTATATGGTCCACCAGCAGGGTACCTGGGCAGGTTCCGCGGAGCCGAAGATCGTGAATGTGCAGGAGCTTACCGTGGGCGACACGGTAGCGGCTCACTGCTTCACTATTGCCCCGGACGGATACGTGGTGGTCCCGATACTCAAAGAGCTGCCGCCGATAAAAGCCTACTCTGAAGAGGGCACGCTCGACCCGAACGACTCTGAAGGACTGCCCCAGCTTCTGCGGGAAGTGTTCGAACATCGCTTAGGCCTGTTCGTCGCAAGGTATGGCAGCCTGGAGGCCGAGCAGCCGCGCGCCGGCGATGTGTTGTTCGACCGCGTCAACCGCAACGAGTGGGACAGGTTCCTGGTCGAGCCCGCCCAGTTCAAGGCCGAATTGGAACAGGGCCGGATCGCTCGGCTGGCTGAGGTGGGCCCCTTACTGACCAGCGCATGGCACCAGGGCACCCCATACAACCTCCACTGTCCGATCGGATTCTACGGGTACAACACGGTTGTGGGTTGTGTGGCGACGGCTATCGCCCAACTGATGAAATACCACGAGTGGCCGCCGAGCGGAGTGGGCAGTCACAGCTACTACTGGTTCGGGGATGACTCGTGTGGAGACCCGACGTACGGCTCGGAGCTCTCGGCGAGCTTCTCGGACTCCTACGACTGGGCGAACATGCCGGACCTGATCGTACGCAATGCTGCTGACGACGGGTGGATGGATGAGAACGAAGATCCGGTGGGCAGCACCGAGATGCAGGCCGTGGCCGAGTTGTGCTACGAGGTCGGCGTGGCCCACGAAATGGACTATGGCGTGTGTTCGTCCGGTGCCTACACGGAGTACGCCCTGTCGGTCTTGCCGCGGTACTTTCGGTACGCCCCCACGATGGAGCTGATGCTGCGGGACGATTTCACCGCTGCGGAGTGGTTCAGCCTGATCCAGGCGGAAATCGACATGGGGCGGCCGATGATCTACACGATCACCGGTCATGCGATTGTGTGCGACGGCTGGCGCGATACGGGCGGCGAGAACCAGTTCCACATCAACTACGGGTGGGGCGGAGAGGGAACCGCGTGGTATGCCGTGGACAACGTGTACTGTCCCTGGGGTGACTGCGATTCGATGGACGAGGATCTGATCCGCAACATCGAACCGTTGCCTCCGGCGGATTGTAACGGCAATAACGTGTTGGATTACCTGGACATTGATGCCGGCACCAGCGCCGACTGTAATGGGAATGCCGTCCCCGATGAATGCGACATCGACGCCGGGACCAGCGACGATTGCCAGCCGGACGGGGTGCCGGATGAGTGCCAGTTGCGCGGGGTGGTTCCCGGTTCGGACGACGGATCCTGCACACCCACGGCCACCGCGGGAGCCCCGTGGTGTGATGATTTTGAAAGCTACTCGTCCGGTTCCATCCAAGGGTTGAACGGCTGGCAGGGCTGGGGAGCCGGGGCGGGCGATCCGGCGGCGGCCGGTGATGTGACGACGGAGGAAAACCATACTCTTGGTGGGGCGAAATCCCTCAAGATTGCGGATCACGATACGGTTCACGTCTTCGATGGTTATGGCTCCTCTGTATCGCATCATTGGATCTTCCGCGTGCAGACTATGATCCCCGCGAACATGACCGGCTCGGCTCACGTGATTGCCATGCCCGACTACGACGGCGGGGGAGCGGGGTCCAGTTGGTCCAGTCAGATCGAATTGAACACTGAGGCCGGCCGAGTCTCCTGCCGGGACGTCTTTTCATCCTTGCCGCTCGTAACGGACGAATGGGCGGAGATTCGCCTGGAGATAGATCTCGAGCACGATGAAGTTACCATCTTCTATGATGACGAGTTGCTTGGGGCCCACCAGTGGAACATCCGCGGCGGATCCGCGAGTATCGGGGCGATCGATCTATGGGGTCCGGGGTCGAACGGGGCGTTCTTTGACGATGTTTCGCTGCTCCCGGCCTCAGGCGTCGACTGCAACACTAACGGACTACCCGACGATTGTGACTTGGGCGACTATGACGGCGACGGGGACCTGACCCTTTCCGACTTCGCCGGCTTGGCCGATTGCCTTACTGATCCGTGTCCCGACCCGGTGTGCGATCCGCCGCGGTACGCGGATTCGTGCTGCGTAATCGCGGACATCGACCACGACGGCGATCATGATCTGGCGGACTTGGCGGTGTTCTTCGCGGACGTGTCCGTCGATTAACACCGCGGCGTTCCGCGGGTGCTTCGCTTGTTTCTGCCGGGTGGCCCGGGTCCTTTTGGGCTTCGCGCGTGCTCCGGTCCATTGAGGATTCTCGGAGCAAAGCGCAACCGACCCGGGGGAGGCGATGATCGGCGTGCGTTCTCAAGAGCGTCGTGGCGGTGGCATCTCCCGAGTTAGGTACGGCCGAGAAACGAGACGTGCACAAAGGGCGCAAGTTACGGGAAGACGACGGCAGGTCTCGTGCCTCGACCGTGCCGTACCTTTTGATCGCCGGCGTCTCTTACGACGTAATCCGCTATAAGGGCGCAGGTTGAGCGAAAACGGCTCTTGAGTAAGATCTGGCGATGATCGGGCTCGATCCGACCGGGTTTTGCGCAGACTGCCAATGGACATAGATAGTCGAAGCACGATTCGCGTTACGTGCGCTCCCGGTCTTACCGAGATTCTGAAGACTGAAATCGAGGAGTTGGGCTACCGCGTCAAGACGAGCGACCGCACCGGCGTCGAGATCTGGGGCAGTCGGCGTGATGCCATGCGGCTCAACCTGCACTTGCGCACCGCCTTCCATGTCCTTTACCTGTTCAAGGAGTTCAAGAGCAAAACCCCGGACAAGCTGTATCGTCGAGTTGTCGCACATCCGTGGGAGGAGATGATTAGCCCCGACGGATACGTGAGCGTCATGTCTCGCGTCGACACTCCGGCGATCGACAACTCCACGTTCGCCAGTCTGAAGGTCAAGGATGCGATTGTTGATCGCATTCAGGAGAAGTGTGGTCGCCGTCCGGACGCCGGGCCGAGGCGCGATCGCTTCGTGGTCAATCTCCACTGGGTCAAGGATCTGTGCAGGCTCTACCTCAACACCTCCGGAGTGAAGCTAGCCAATCGCGGTTATCGCCGTCTGCCGCACGCCGCCCCGATGCAGGAGACGCTGGCCGCGGGAGTTGTGCTGACCACCGGTTACGACGGTACTCGGTCTTTTGTGAATCCGATGTGTGGTAGCGGGACTCTGGCAATCGAAGCGGCGCTGATAGCCTCGCGGCGTCCTCCCGGTTTGCTGCGGGGCAACTTCGGGTTCATGCACGAACTCGGATTCGATGACGACGCCTGGCAAGCTCTGCGGGGTGAGGCTCGGGCGTTGCGGGCTAAGGCCGCGCCGGCTCCCATCGTTGCGTCGGATGTTGATGAAAGGGCGATAGAGGCGGCTCGCAAGAACGCGGAGACGGCCGGCGTACACCATCTGATTGACTTTCGCGCGTGCGATTTCGCAGACACGCCGATCCCGGAGGAGAAGGGTGTCGTCGTATTCAACCCGGCTTACGGTGAACGAATGGGCGAGGTCCGTGAGCTCGAGGAGACCTACGGGCGAATCGGCGACTTCCTCAAACAGAAGTGTGCCGGTTGCACCGGTTATGTATTCACCGGCAACCCGGAGTTGGCCAAGAAAGTAGGCCTTCGCGCCGAACGGCGTACTCCGTTCTTCAACGCTCGCATTGAGTGTCGACTTCTCAGGTACGATCTATACGAGGGGACTCGTAAGAACCGTTCCTGAGGGGGACGACGGTTGCCGGAGGGAGTGCCGGACCAGGCCGTAACTGCGGGTGGGAGAACCCTAGAAGAGGCCACGCTCACTCCGCTGATCTCGCGGTTTCCTTTACGCAACACGCTAACCCGGAAGCTGGTGCCCGCCGATAGAGTGTTGGTATTCATCTGCGCAATTGCTATCGATCCGCGACAGGAGAACGATTGTGAGTCAACCTGAGCAGAACCAAGGTGTCCTGCTGGATGCCGGTACGAATGAACTGGAGATACTCGTCTTCGCCTCGGGGGCAACACGTTATGGGGTGAACGTCGCCAAGGTCCGCGAGGTTATCGGGCAGGTCAAGCTTGTGAGTGTTCCGATGACCCACGTTGCGGTCGTGGGCGTGTTCCGGCTACGTGAGTCGGTCATCCCGCTCGTCGATCTGCAGCTCTACTTCGATCCGGCGAACCCCTCTGAGGCCGGCCAGCGCAATGTCATCCTGATGGAGTTCAACGACCGCCTGATCGGGTTCCTGGTGGATAAGGTCGACCGAATCTACCGCATGGGTTGGGGTGACGTACGCCCGATGCCCACAACCGAGGAACAGGTCAATCCGGTGGTAACCTCCGTCTGTCAGATAGACGGCAGCCTGGTTCTGATGGTTGACTTCGAGAAGATCGCCTTCGATATCAGCGGCGACAGCGACGTGTTCCGCGAGGTCCAGACGACTACGATAGCTGCCGGAACCGAGCGGGAGAACCGAAACGTCCTGTTGGCGGAGGACTCTGCGACAATCCGCAAAGCGATTGAGTCCAATCTCCGGCAGTCCGGGTACAATCAGATCACGGCCGTGGGCGACGGAGCTGAAGCGTGGTCGGTTCTGGAGGCGTCGGTAGCGGGCGAGACTCCCACGCCGTTCACGGTGTTGGTTACGGACATCGAAATGCCTCGGATGGACGGGCTGCACCTGTGCAAACGAGTGAAAGAACATCGGAACCTGAAGCATCTTCCGGTCGTGGTGTTCAGCTCTCTCGTCAGCGATACGAACCTCAAGAAATGTGAGGCGGTGGGCGCAAACGCTGCCCTTACGAAACCGCAGATGGTCAAGCTGGTCGATCTGCTGGATGAACTGCTTTCTGCGGATCGCTCAACCGCGCCCGGCGGCAAGGCAGAGCCGGTTCTCGCTTTGTCTTAGCCCTTAAACAGGGTGCGGATGACTCGTCGAAGTCATCCTCTGAGCTTGCAGGTGGGGATCGGCGTGGAGCCGATCCCCTTTTTCAGTGAACCGCAATAGTGCTTTGCTGCGCGTGAAGCTCCGGGTCCAATCCACACCGTCTCGTGTTCCTGCGCTGCTCAAAAGCAGTGGCACAGTCGAAGAACCTACGGGCGACCCATCGCTAGATTGTGAACTCCCAAGCGCAGATACATCCGGTATTCTCGGTGTCATCTGGTGGGCACTGTAGGCATCGCGTCTTGATTCGCTCGTCAATCGTCTCGGCGAATTTCGAGTACTCTACGATTCCTACCGGCTTGCAGGGGAAGTCGGCCAGCCCCTTGCGTTTCCTGGCGCTTTGGACCCGGCACTCGGTCATCTTGTATATCAGGCGGTCTTCGCTGGGGCGCTCGATAGACTGAGGATTGACCGTTGCGTACAGACGATATTTGAACGCTTGCGCCAAGGAGTCGAGCCCGCCCCCTTGGGGGATGTTGAAGGCCTTCATGATTCGTTTCGCCTCCGCCGGCGAAAACCGCTCCCACGATTTCGTGTCAAGCTCCATGGCCACGTCGAGCCCGTACTTCTCCTCAGCGGCTAAGAACCAACAGCCGTCGTGAGCCAGCCAGCTCTTGGCGTGCGCGTCGACCAGCGTCAGCAGCTCCTCGCGGGACATTTCGGACAGATGCTCCATTGCCTTCCTTTCTTCGTCAGTGTTTCAGATGCGGTGGTTCCGACTCTGCGGGTGGCTTGCCCGGAAGGTGCGATGCCGCTATCGGCTTGACACTTCGAGGGTACTCCGCGTTCACCGTCTAAGCCGGGTTATCATAATCGCGAACAGGGCGGGTTGGCTACCCGTTCCGTGCCGCGCGGTTGATCCTCACTTGCCGGACACGGCTGACGCCCTCTGCGGTCAAGCGAGGGCGTCTTACGCTCCGCACGGGTCCCTTCACAGATAGCGAGTTGCGGCGAGGAGCATCCAAAGCTAAAGTCATGGCGTTCAGGTGAGGGCGGGGCCGGCCGGTCTCACCAGCCACAGCCAAGCGGGCTTGCGCGTTCGTCGGGTTGCGATTCGATTCGCCCGCGAGAGGCGACGGACGGCACTTGGGCCCTCGCCGGTTTTCTCATGACCGAAGGGAGCTGACGCATCATGACGGCGGTTACGTTTCTCGGGTTTGGTCTTCTGTTGATTCTGCTCGTGCATCGGTGTGCCGACACGAAGCGACGGCGCACAAGCCGATCGCACCCCTTCTCCGTGCATGATCTCTGGGCCATGGAACGGGTCAGCGATCCACAGGTTTCGCCGGACGGCAGGTTGATTGTGTTCGAGAAGAAGACCTTCGATATCGAAGAGAACAAGGGGCGTTCCGACCTGTGGCTGGTACGCCCGGATGGCGGTGGGTTACGTCGCCTCACCTCGCACCCGTCCGGCAGCGCGAGTCCACGCTGGGCGGCCGATGGCGAGACGATCTGGTTTCTCTCAGCGCGCACGGAGAAGATGCAGGTATGGCGAATATGTGTCGATGGGGGAGAGGCCGAGCAGGTGACGGATCTTCCCCTGGATGTGGCGAATCTTGTTTGCGCTCCCGATGGGCGCTATATCGCCTTCACGATGGACGTCTACTCCGGGTGTAGTCCGGAGGAAACAAAACAACGTTCGGATGAAGCGGAAGAGTCGAAGGCGACCGGAAAGGTCTTCGAACGGTTGTTCATTCGTCATTGGGATACGTGGAAGGATGGGCGTCGGTCGCACGTTTTTGTCTATGCCGTGGATGGTGGTGACGTGATCGATGTGATGAAGAACATGGACGCCGATGCGCCCGCGAAGCCCTTTGGCGGGTCTGAGGAGATCACGTTTACTCCAGACGGGCAGTTTGTAGTTTTCTCGGCCCGCAACGTCGGCAGGCAGGAATCGTGGTCCACGCAGTTCGATCTGTTCCGCGCGCCGGTGGACGGGCTGGGCGCTCCGCATTTAATCACGGAGGGTAACGAGGCCTGGATCTCGCATCCGGTGTTCTCGCCGGACGGGCAGACGCTGGCTTTTCTCGCTATGGATCGGCCCGGCTACGAATCCGACCGCTGGCGGATAGTGTTGATGCCGTGGCAAGGCGGTGCCACTCGGGTTCTAACGGAGAAGTGGGATCACTCGCCCGCAACGATCGTGTGGTCCGCAGACGGCGAGACCATCTACACGATTGCGGAGAACCTCGGCCAACGCCCGCTTTTTGCGGTCGATGTAGCCAGCGGCCATATAAGCACGGTTGTCCATCACGGCCGGCTGCACTCTCCGGTAGTCGCCGGTGGGCGAACAGTGTACGGAAGTTGTGACCACCGCAGCCCGGTCGAGTTGTTCAGCGTCAATCCGGACGGAACGGATGTTCGCCGGATTACTAACGTGAATGCCGCACGCTTGTCTCAAGTGCGTATGGGCGAGTCCGAACAATTCTCCTTTGCCGGTTGGAATGACGAACGCGTATATGCGTATGTCGTCAAGCCGGTCGATTTTGACTCGGCGGAGAAGTACCCGGTGGCCTTCTTGATCCACGGCGGGCCGCAGGGCTCTTTCGGCAACGACTTCCATTACCGGTGGAACCCCCAGGTGTACGCCGGGGCCGGTTACGCCGTAATCATGGTTGACTTCCACGGTTCCACCGGATACGGCCAGGCGTTTACGGACTCGATTGGCGACGATTGGGGCGGCAAGCCGTTCGAGGATCTTCAGAAAGGTCTTGACGCGGCGCTTAATCGCTATGCCTGGATGGACGGTGAACGGGTGGCCGCTCTCGGGGCGTCGTTCGGGGGTTACATGGTCAACTGGATTGCGGGCAACTGGCCGGATCGGTTCCGCTGCCTGGTCAACCACGACGGAAACCTCTGCGAGCGGATAGCCTATTACGACACCGAAGAGCTATGGTTCCCCGAATGGGAGCGCCGTGGAACTCCGTGGGATAAGCCCCAGGCTTACGAAAAACACAACCCGATCAACCACGTCGGGAACTGGAAGACGCCCATGCTCGTCATTCATGGTGGGCGCGATTACCGCGTAGTCGACACCCAAGGGATCTCGACCTTTACGGCTCTTCAACGCCGGGGGATCCCCAGTAAGTTGCTTTATTTCCCTGACGAGAACCACTGGGTTCTCAAGCCGGCAAACAGCATTCAGTGGCACGACACTGTCATTGCCTGGCTCGATCAGTGGACGAAGGGTTCGGCCAAGACGTAATAAGACCGCCGGCCGGGTGGCCCACGTCCTTTTGTCTTTGCCGTGCGATCCGAACTTTCGCGGGATGTTCAATGGCACTCCCGTTGGACGTGGGGGAGCCGATGATCAACGGTCGACGATTGCGGCAGGTCTCGTACCTCGACCGTGCCCTACGAACTTATTGCACGGGGGCGTAACGCCCTCGTAAGGCGGCTCGCCGGGTGGCCCACGTCCTTTTGTCTTTGCCGTGCGATCCGAACTTTCGCGGGATGTTCAATGGCACTCCCGTTGGACGTGGGGGAGCCGATGATCAACGGTCGACGATTGCGGCAGGTCTCGTACCTCGACCGTGCCCTACGAACTTATCGTACGGGGGCGTAACGCTCTCGCGAGGCGGCTCGGCTTCGATGCTCGGCTTTCCAGTGATGCGGAGGGTGCGTCCCCTCGACGAATCCGGCCGCAAATGCGGCGAAATCCGATAGGTCCACGTCGTCGTCGGACGTAGCGTCGAATACGTCCCGGCAGGTCTGCTCCCGGAAGGGCGGCGCCGGTTCGGGGGCGGAGCCGGGGCCGTTTTGACAAGCGACAAACGCCGCGAGATCCGAAAGCCCCGCCCGCCCGTTGCGATCATAGTCGCCAGGCTGCGCGGGAATCGCTCGAAAGTCAGCACAGACGATCAGGTGGTCCGATGCCAGCGAATCCGCCGCCAGGAGCCCGTGGGCGGTCAGGTGTTCGGGGGACATCTGGGGGGTGTAGAGCACGAAGCCGTGGGTCGCCTCGATGGCGGTGTCTGTAAACGAAAAATAATCGAGATGGCCGGGCCAGTAGGTGCTGGAGTCGGACCGCCAGGTGTAGCCCATCTCCAGCTCCGTCTGTCTGAGCAGTAGATTGGCCAGCGAGGAGCCGTCCCAGTCCGGGGCGAAGTCCGGTCCGAAGGTCGATTCGTCGTCAATGTCGCCGCCGGTCAGCGTGACAAGCTGCCGGGCCGGGCCGACCAGGTTCAGGTCTCCGGTGATGACGATCGGCGTGCCGGGTTCCAGCTCGATTGCTCCGCCGGGGAGGCGGGCTTCCCGGATGAACGCTGCGATCCGGTCCAGCTCCGCCTGCCGAGCAGCGTGGGAGCTGCAGCAAGGCAGATGGGCGTTGATGACCAGGAGCCGGCGGCTCAGGGCGGGAATCGTGTCCATCAACAGGGCCAAGTTGCCGTCCAGCGACCACTGTTCGACGATCGGATATCGGCTGGCGGTCTTGCAGTCGTGGTTCCCGGCCGTGAACCACTCGTCCGGCGAGCTAAGCGGGAACAAGTACTCAACAAGCAGTTCCACCTCTTCCGTTGAATGATCGTATACCTCCTGGAAGTTGATGATGTCCGGGTCGACCGCCCGCAAGGCGCGCGCGAACGAGTCGGTGAGTGACGGATCCCACGGCGCGTCGCGGTGTACGTTGTATGTGATGATCCGCAGGTCGTCGGGGCTTATCCGGGTTAGCGGGATTGCTTCTGGCGATGGGGGAGCGACCGTATCCAGGACGTGGGTGACGCTCGTTCCGGCGTCCGGCAGCCGGTCCCCGCTTTCCCCATCGGCAAGGGCGACGCGCACGACCGGTCCCGGGATTAGCGGGTCGAGACCATCAGGGAGGACGTCGCGCCCAACGGCAACTTCATAGGCCGCGGCCGCGTACGACGGAGCCGCCCGAAAGCGGATATCGGCGTGTTGGACGGTCGTGGCTCCTCCTTCGACATGGAGCTTGCCGAAGCGGCTGCCGAAGCGCCATTCGAGTTCTGCTCCCAGGTCATTCACGGGCATCCCCGTTTCGGAGCAAGCGTCCGTGTCAACGTAGAGGCGAAGGTCGTTGCCGTCGCTGAGGTCCACTTCCGCGCCCAGTTCGAATCGAAGAAACAGGAAACGCTCGTTATCGGCGAGCCACAGTCTGCCGAAATCGACTGCTGCGGAACTGCTATCGCCGACAGGGTCTTCCCAGGCGGCAGCAACCCCAGCCCAATCGGCGAAACTCCCGTCAATGCAGATGGGCGATGCGGTTGCACGGCCCGCTGACGCGGTCAGCAAGACCAGCGCGACGGCGCCGCTGTTGATCGAGCGAACTGACATGATCGAATCTCGTGCTTCGACGTCCGATCGTGTGAATCAGCGAGGTTCCCCTCCCGGAGGAGCTATTCCAACTCGCGAAGGCTGCTTGTATCGCATGACACGTTGCAGCGCGATCAGATATTCTCGCCGGAGAAGAAAGCGGCACCCATGCGGTCGGCCATCGGCTGATTCGAGAAGATCAACGGCAGCAGGAACTGGCTGTCGGTGTTCGGAGCCCTCAGGTAGTCGGCCATTTCCATCCGCCACTGGGAATCGAACGCCATAAGCTCATCCTGCGAGTGCTTGCTGTCCAGCGCCGTGTCGATAACGTCCGCCGCAATCCGAGCTGACCACATCGCCGGATAGACTCCTTCGTTGCTAACCGCGGCCACGAACCCGCCGGCGTCTCCGATGACCAGCGAGTGCTTGCCAACATGCGTATCCATATCCAGAGCGATCGATGCCGGGCTGAGGGTGACCGGAGCTTCCCGGGCTTCTCGGGTCAGATCAACCGGGATGACGGAATGGTCCCGAGCCCCCGCGCACATCTTGACGAAGGCCGCGGTGGCGTCTGACGCTTCTCCGATCCAATTCACGGTTGCGCACAGCCGATCGTCGGCAACTGCAAACAGCCCGAAACTACCGCCTTTGTCCAACCCGAACACCAGGTCCATCTGCGGCGAAGCGGTATTCCCTCCCGGCCCGATCGGTACGTCAATCTGGGCAGTCCACATCGCCGAAGCCCCGCCTTCGCGGGTGAATCCCGCGCGGTCGAAGAGGCCTGCGTCGCGACCGGAGGCGAGTATCAACAGCCGGCTCTCGACCGGCTCGGCGCCGTTGAACTGGAGAACGACTCGGTCTTCCCGGAGGCCGACATCGTCCACCTTTGCTCCATCGATGAACGTCACCTCGTGAGCGACGGCGGACTGTTGCAGGGCATTGCCCAGGGCCGTTCGATTGACGAGGTAACCTGCGGCCTCGTCGAACTTGGGGGTGGCGGACTTGGTGAAATCGGCGTTGTGTAGCGTAAGATCACGAAACGGGTGGGCGAGCAAGTCCGCCGTCGGCACACCGAGATCGGCCAGCATCGGACCGATTCGGCGGTTTACCCAACCCAAGGAAGGCGCCCGACGCGGGAATGTCGCGCCGTCGATGAGCACCACCTTCCGTTGTTTCCGGGCCAGAATATTGGCTGCGGTTGCCCCGGCCGGACCGGCTCCAACGACAGCTACATCAAACACTTCGCCAGCCATATACCTGCACCCCTTGCCGCGACGTATGTTCACAGCCCGCGACACGCTCGCGAGCGGCTGAACATTACACGGGAACCGCGACTCTCCGCAAGTCCGGGACTTGCGGGAATCTCATTGTGTTCGGCCGGTTTGAAGTGAGGACCGCGTTCGGATAGAACCTCAGAATCCGTTGGTAAGCAGAACTGCGCGGGGAGTATTGCCGCGACGTACCGGGGAACATTGGGAATCAAGGGAGCAACCCAAACCGTGGCGGCCGTGGAGATTGACAACGTAAGTAAGAGATACGTTGGAAACAAGAAAGAGGTGCGCGCGGTTGAGGGTGTTGATCTCGCTATCGCCGAGCAGGAGCTGGTTACCCTGGTCGGGCCGTCCGGTTGTGGCAAGACGACGCTGCTCAGGTTAATAGCCGGCCTGGAAGAGCCCGACAGAGGGCATATTCGGATCGGAGGGCACGATGTTACGAGATTGCCGCCCAAGAACCGCGATATCGCCATGGTCTTCCAGAATCATGCGCTTTACCCCCACATGACGGTCTTTCAGAACATGGCTTTCGGCCTGAAAGCGCGGCGAATCCCGCGAGCGGAGATCAAGCGAGGTGTCGCCGCCGCCGCTACTACGCTTGGCATAGAAGGCCTGTTGGACCGTAAACCTGCGGAACTATCCGGCGGTGAACGCCAACGCGTGGCCGTCGGTCGGGCAATAGTCCGCTTGCCCCGGGCGTTTTTGCTTGACGAGCCGCTCTGCAATCTCGATGCGAAGCTTCGCGAGCGGATGAGAGCGGAGATCAAGAGCCTTCAGCGCGAACTGGCTACTGCGATGCTCTACGTTACGCACGACCAGGAGGAGGCCATGGCGCTTGGTGACCGGGTCGTGGTCATGCGGAAGGGCGAGATCCAGCAGTGCGGAGCACCTTTGGACGTGTACCGCCGGCCCGCCAACCGCTTCGTGGCCGGCTTTGTTGGCGCGCCGTCGATGAACTTTCTGGAGGGTCGGCTGGCGGGTGGACGAGGCGTCGCGCGCTTCAGATGTGGTTTGGGCGACTGGGAGCTTCCACCGGAGGTAGGCGCATCTCTTGGCGACTGGCAGGATGAGCCTGCGGTTCTGGGGATTCGACCGGAGCACGTTCACCTGAGCGAGAGCCGGGAGAGTGGCAGTTCGCCGACCGCCCGTATGGAGGTCCGCGTGGTGGAGCACGTGGGGGACTCCACGTTGGTTCACCTGCGCACCTCTTCGGAGATAGCGATAATCGCCCGAGTCCCGGGAGTTTCCGATATCAGAGTCGGAGAGTGCGCGGAAATCTCTCCGAGGCTCGCAGACGCCCACTTCTTTGAGGTGGGAACGGCCGGATGTCGGCTATACTGACTTATCAGCTCCACGGTCCTATATTACGTGCCGGTCTGTGGGGTCCGAAGAATGCTTGGCTGGTCCGCCGGGTGTTCTGCGATATCTCTTGCTTTATCCATGGAGAGGTGTCATACTATCAATTGTAGTGAAACTGCAATCGGGCACTGTTGGTTCGGTTGCACGACATTTCAATTCGGAGACATCGAATATGCAGCGGAACAGCTTCTACTTCAGGCGGTGGCTGATCTTGGGCGTCGGCGTGTCTTGTCTCGTTGGTTTATCAACCGGTTGTCCGTTCGCGTCGCCCGATCCTTCGACGCAGGATGACGAGGATCCGGCACAGCAGCCGGTGCCGACGGAGGAGTTTGAGTTGACGGTCCGCGCGCTGGGTAACGGCGATGTGGAGCGGACGGCGGAAGGGCAGTTGGTGACCCTCACCGCGGTTCCGGAAACGGGGTGGGTGTTCGACAAGTGGCTGGGAGCGACCGAATCGACCGTTAATCCGCTGGTTTTGTTGTTGGACGAGTCTATGTCGGTGGATGCGCGCTTCGTGCTGGCCGAGATCGTCGATTCTGATGGTGACGGAGTACCTGATGCCGAGGACGTCTGCCCGGGGGAAGACGACGGGATCGATACCGATCAAGACGGGGTGCCCAATGGCTGCGACACCTGCCCGCGCGATCCTGACAACGACAAGGACGGCGATCGGATATGCGGGGATGTGGACAATTGTCCGAACGTCGCAGACGACGTGCAGGCGGACAGCGACGATGACGGAATCGGCGATGTCTGTGACGCTTGCGTGCATGATCCGCTGAACGACATCGACGAGGACGGTGTCTGCGGTAACGTTGACAACTGCCCCGAAGTTGCCAATGCCAGACAGCGAGATTCGGATGGCGACGGCGTAGGTAACGCCTGCGATGTGTGCCCGGCCGATGCCGAGGATGACGCTGACGACGACGGGGTCTGCGCCAATGTCGATAACTGCCCCGAGATAGCCAATGCTGATCAGGCTGACAAAGACCGTGACGGAGTGGGTGACGTTTGTGACGTGTGTCCCGAAGATCCGGCTAACGATGCGGATGGCGACGGGTTCTGCGCCGACGTGGACCAGTGCCAAGGGACCGCCGCAGGTGACGTAGTCGATGCCAACGGGTGCAGTCCCGCGCAGCTCGATACGGATGAGGACGGTTACAGCGATCACATTGACAAATGTCCGGGTACGCCGCGATCGGAGGTCGTAGATGCTCAAGGCTGCAGTGCGAGCCAGCGCGATACCGACGGCGACGGGGTGATGGACGATGCGGATGTCTGTCATGGGTTTGACGATGCCGCGGATGCCGACTCGGATACGGTTCCCGACGGCTGCGATAACTGCCCGCAGACGCCCAACGATGCTCAGTACGACGGCGATACCGATACCGTCGGCGACGCGTGTGATCTGTGCCCCGACACTGCCGCAGGAGAGACGGTGGACGACGACGGCTGTTCCGCGTCTCAGCGCGATTCGGATGATGATGGTGTTACCGATGATCTGGACCAGTGTGCCGATACTCCCTCAGGAGAAGCGGTGGACGCCGACGGCTGTTCCGCGTCACAACGAGATTCTGATAATGACGGGGTGACCGACGATCTGGATCAGTGCCCCGATACCCCGGCAGGAGAATCAGTCGACGTCAACGGTTGCTCGGCGTCCCAGCGCGATTCGGATGATGACGGTGTTACCGATGATCTGGATCTGTGTGCCGACACTCCCGTAGGAGAGACGGTGGACGCCGACGGTTGTTCCGCCTCTCAGCGCGATTCTGATAACGACGGTGTGACGGACGATCTGGATCTCTGTGCCGACACCCCCGCGGGGGAGGCGGTGGACGCCGACGGCTGCTCGGCCGGCCAGCTTGACTAGGTTCGGCGTCGGGCCGAGCCCAACCTACCGTGCTAGTAGGTCGGGCTTTGCCCGACGCTGGAGTTTGGCGTTTCTAGCGAAGTAGGTCGGGCTCGGCCCGACGCCTCCCGGAGTTGCTTGCCTCTACCGGCGGGGGGCGCTTCTTATATGCCGAATTACGTTCGATGGCGTGAGGACGGTGCGTCCTACTTCTTCACGGTTGTGACCTACCGGCGCCGAAGGCTATTCGACCATGCGGACGCACGCGGGCTTCTGCGGCGGGCACTTGTCACCGTCTGCCGTCAATGGCCCTTCGACATGTTCGCGTGTGTTCTTCTGCCCGACCACTTGCACTGCATCTGGACCTTGCCTGAGGGCGACGACGGTTTTCCCATCCGATGGGCCAATATCAAACGGTTATTCACGAAGACCTACCTTGCGAGCGGCGGTCGTTCGTTGCCGGTATCATCGAGCCGGGCGGCGCACCGCGAATCGGGGATCTGGCAGGCTCGCTATTGGGAGCACCGCATTCGCGATGAGACCGACTGGCTTCGTCACCGCGATTACATCCACCTTAACCCGGTCAAGCACCGACTCGTGGGGGAACCGGGTGATTGGCCATGGTCGAGCTTCCATAGGCACGTTCAACTCGGCTGGCTCGACCCGAATTGGCCGGGCGCCTCCCCGGTAGACGTTCCACAAGTTGCTGGCGAGTGACGAATCCGGTCGGGAAGAGCCCGACCTACCGGGCTTCTTCACGGTGGTGACCTACCGGCTGATTATGAGTCCCAGATGCGCTGGCGGGCTGAGGTCGACGCGATGGACTGGCTCGACAAGGTCGATGCACGCGTCGGATTCAGTAGTACTTGGCGGGGGGGGTGCGTTTCTGGCATGCGTTCGGTATCATGACACCCTACTCGCCGTATGGTCTCGGTGGGGTGATGTCGTCTTACCGGTCGCGGGAACCTGGGGTTTCAGGGGACAACTCAATGTCACGAATCGGATTCGTTCTAGCGTCGGTCTTGGCGGTGGTCTGCGTGTCGACGGGGCAGGCTGAAGTGGTCATCGACGTGGTGACGGTGGAGAATCCAGGTAACGTGGCGGACACGCGTTACGAAGACTGTGGCTGGGGCGGCGTGAACTACGTGTACAACATCGGCAAGTTCGAGATAACCGCTGGGCAGTACTGCGAGTTCCTCAACGCCGTGGCCGCTGATGACCCCTTCGGACTGTACAGTGAGTCAATGGCTGATCCGTCGACAAGATACGTTTGGGGCTGCAATATCCAACGCAGCGGGTCGCCGGGCGGCTATAGCTACACTATCGCTCCCGACTGGGCCGACCGCCCGGTGAACCACGTCGACTGGGGCGATGCAGCGCGGTTCTGCAACTGGCTGCACAACGGCCAGCCGACTGGCGCTCAGGATCTGAGCACGACGGAGGATGGGTCGTACTTCCTGAATGGGGCGATGACTGATGGCGAACTCACTGCGGTAGTGCGAGGGGACGATGCCACGTGGGTGATTCCAACGAAAGACGAATGGTACAAGGCGGCGTTTCACAAGAACGATGGCGTGACGGGGAACTATTGGCAGCAGCCAACAAGGTCGGACATGATTCCGACGTCGGAGGCTCCGCCCGGAACGGACATGACAAACGGATCAGCGAACCACGTTGGCGAGAGTTATGCGATAGGCAGCCCGTACTACCGGACCGAGGTTGGTGCGTACGACGCCAAGCCCTCGGATAGCCCCTACGGCACTTTCGACCAGGGCGGCAACGTGTCTGAGTGGAATGAGTCCGCATGGCCTAAGTACTCCGAACGTGGCTGCCGAGGCGGGAGTTTCGGCGCCAGCATTATGTGGTACACCCACGCGATGGCTGACTTCTATCAGGATGCGTCGCGTGAGCACGGTGGCATCGGGTTCCGCGTCGCCGAAGTTCCCGAACGCAAAAGCGACCACGACTGGGACGATGACGTGGACCTGGATGACTTCGCTCTGTTCGTGGCCGGGTTCAGCGACTTGCGTGATTACGCCATCTTCCAGACGGCCTACACTGGGGCGGAGTGACGGCCGGGGCGACTCGTGTTTCACCCGCGCTCAACGAAGGGTCGGGCTTCGCCCGACGCCTCCCGCAGTTGCCTGCCTCTACCGGTGGAGTACGCTTTCTGTATGCCGAATTATGTTTGACAGCGTGAGGACAGCGCGTCCTACTTCTTCACGGTAGTCTGACGTGGGGCCGAGCCCGATCTACCGGGCTGCGCATCCGAGGTTTCCGTCGGGCTGAGCCCGACCTACCGCGCTGGGGCCGTTCAGACCATCGTGCGATCCGTAAGATCGTCCCCCGGCCCTTCGGGACGGGACCACGTGGGGAGCGAATCTCACCCACGGGTTCCGCTTCGTTCCACCCGTGGCTACTTGCCCAAAGTCCCTTCGGGACGGGTTACCGCACGACTGCCTAACAAGGTTAGTACCATTGGGCGGAGCCCGTCCTACTGTGCTGGGGTCGCGATGACATACGCGATCCCGTTTGATTCCAGGCTCGACGCGGCTGGAGTATCCGGGGTTTGATGAGTGGCTACGATGACGCGGGTGCCTCATCAGTAGACGGGTGTGACCTCCCATACGCTTCCCTCAAAGCGACTCATAGGGCCATCGCACAGCTCCTCGTCGGTCACCGTTGCTGCGTTATCCACGTCGCAGCAACTCCCGCCACGGGTGAGAATGACGCGCCAGGTTCCTCCCGTGTCCTCACACTTGGCTTGCTCGGGGAAGGGCGGGCCGATGGCATCGTATGTCTCTCCATAGTAGTGCAGGGTGTCGTTGATACCTTCGCCAACGAGATGGTATTGCACGGACTCGTCGCCGGTGAGTTTGGCAAACTCCACGTAGACGGCATAGCCCGTGTATCCAATCTCCAGATCGCGGCTGGTGATGCAGATTACGGTTGCAGAGTAGGTGTCGGGATTGCCCTCATTGAATTCGACCGTGGCCGTGCCGGACACGGAATCCTCGCTTACCGCCGCGATAACCGTGGTGGTACCCTCCGCCGAGCTGGTCACGGTGATGACGGCCGATCCTGCGGACGTCGTGGTCGCAGGATTCGTTCCAGCCAGCGTACCCAGGGTCGTGTCGAACTCGATCTCCTTGCCTGACACGGGGTCGCCGGTTGGTTCATCCGTGTCGCCGTCTTCCCAGTAGCGTAAGGTGGCCGTCACCTCGGCGCTGCCTTCATCGGTAGGCTCGAACCACACGGCTGTGGGATCGGCTTCCACGATCATGCCGTACGGCTCCCCGAAGCGTACATACGCGACGTCCGATTCCACTAGGTCCTCGGTTACGAATGCTCGCACAGCCGCTCGGCCTTCCACGGCGCTGGACAGCTCGATGGTGGCCACGCCCTCATCGTCGGTGACAGCGGGATTGTCTCCGGTGAACGTACCCACGGACGTGTCAAGGGAGATGGCCTTGCCCGCTACAGGATCGCCCGTGGGCACGAGCAGGTCGCCCTCGCTGATGCGCTTGGCCGTCGCGGTGATCGTCGCGGTGGAGGTGCCGTCGGCGGGCAGGTGCTCGGCATCCGTTTCGAGGATGATTCCGTAGTCGTAGAAATCGATGACCACGTCGTTCTCACCGCAGACGATGGTGTGCACGACAATCTTGTCGCCCAATATCTGGCCGGCGGAGTTCTTGGCCGTAGCGGTGAAGGTGGCCTCGGCGCCGACGCGGAAGCCGATGATCGAGGCGGAGGAACCCGGCCTGTACTCCACTGCTTCCGGTGCCGACAGATCCGCGTCCGCAAATGACGTTTCCACAGTAACGCTATCGGTGTACGCCGGCAGTTCGTCGGAACGGACCGTCACCCACCCGAAACAGACCTCCACGTCATTGGTGTCGCAGTCCAGGCTGAACGTCTGCTCCGAAATGCCCACAACTTGCCCGTCGGCATCCGTGGCTTGCGAGACCGTGCCTATCCGTCCCGGGAGGACGTTCTCCAGTGTGTAGGTGTCTCCGGGGGCAAAGGAGAAGGACTCCGTCCAATCAACAGTGGGATCGAGGTGTTCCGCGTCGGAAGCGATCTCTGCCGTCGTCGGCGGGTATTGCGCCGTAACCTCAGCGACGGCGGAGCAAAATTCGAGATCCACCTCGTTGAGGCCGGCGTGCAGATCCACCGTTTCTTGCCCACTGGCCAGCGTAGCCCCGCCGGCATCCTGGGCGATAACTCTGAGCTCCGCCTCCGACGGCAGGATGTCGTCGAAGGTCACAGTCCCGCCGGTGACGATGGCACTCGTTACGTCGCCCGCCATGGTGGCGGCGGTGTAGGACAACTCCACCACAATCTGATCCGTTTCCATCGGCGCCCCCGAGTCGTCCACCATTACGTCAGCCCAAGCGGGGAAGTGGAACTCGTTGGCTCCCGTGTACAACATCAGAGTGGAATCACAGCCCTCGAAAGCACTGACGCCCATCCCCCCTGAGAGCAACCAATTGTGCGCCGCCTCGTCCGTCGGCGAGCGGTTCTGCACCATTTTCCATAGCAGGGCGACCACCGAGCCGCAGCCGTCGACCCACGCCTCTTTATCGGACCAGCCGAGGAAATCCCCGCAGCCCTTGGCGATGAACGCGTGCTTGGCGGACCACGATCGACAGGATACGATATGCACGTGGCTGCCGGGTAGCTTGTTCATCTGCTCTTCCAGCAGGTCGCTCCGCACGAGGATGTGTTCGCTGTCGCCGGTGCGCTCGGGGTTCTTCAACGTGCATAAAAGCAGCTTGTGCTCGCGTTCCCACTCCTTGTATTGGGCCCAGCGTGCTTCTCCTACGATGGAGCTCATGTTGACGTTGTCGCAGCACTGCAAGTAGAAGTACCTGTTGGGGTTGAATGCTGTGCTGCAATAACCCCCGTGCCCGATCAGAACAATCACGCCGTAGTCTCCCAGGTTGAAGAAATCATCGGGCGTCACGGCCTTGTCGCCTGCCGCCCGGCGTTGGGTGATGTCGATCTCGTTTGCTTTCCAGCCTGCCGCGGTCAGGGTGTTGTAGGCTCGTGAGCAGATCCAGTCGGTGACCACCGTCTCACATGTGCCCAGAATCCGCACGCGTTTCGAGGAGGGAGTCTCCACGCCGCCGCCCGTCTTGGCGGCGATTACTCCGGGTGCCAAAGCACGCCGGCTTACTTCTGTCCACTTTCCCGCCATGGACTGCAAGGACCCGTCCGGCAGCGTCAACTCCAACTGGTCGAGTCCCTCGAGCATGGCATCCTGGTCCAGCGTGTAGACTACACCCTGAGTTCCATCCGCGAAGTCGACGAAAATGCTATAGCCGTCTTCAGACAGGCTGGCCTGCGTGACGTTGGGGAATCCGTCGTTGAGCTGCGTGACTGTGGCGGTTCGTGCTTCCTCCTCGGTCAAAGTCGTCAGCGCCTGATCGTACACCTCCTTGGCGGAACGAAGAGTCTGCACGTCCTCGTCGGAGAAGAGCGGCTCAGTGTTGCCCGGCGTGCCGTTCCCGTTGCCTGGTGCACAAGACGAAAGCGCCGCCGCCGCGATCAGAAGACCAACTGCACATGCCGTACCCACTGTTACCTTCATAGTAATACCGATCATGTCTATTCTCCGCGTTCCTGACCCGCTCCCCACGGGATACATGCTCGTGGATTACGGCTCCCCCGTTAAGCGCACTGTAACTCTGACGCGTCCGCCAACGCAAGACCGCGATGGCATATTCAAGTCGGTGGTTTTGCACCTTGGATCTTGTGCGGGTGTGCAAAGGGCGCATGTGGGCACGGGGGACGAATAATGGCAGGGCGCAGGATTTAGACGCCTATGGTGTGTTCACTAAGCAGACGCTGATTCCCCGGTTCCTGCAGGTTCTCGTCAAGTCCAGCCAAGGCCAAGATCGGAGATGTGAGGGCGACGGAGGCCGAGCGTGGGCAAGCCGAGTGTCGAGAAGGAACGTCACTCGCTGGAGGTCGTGGCCCGCCATGAACGGAGCGGGAGGAAGGTCCCGGTGTTCTGCGATCAGGAACAAGCCAAGGACTGGCAATTCTCTTTGTGGCGACGCGAGCTGCGGCACCGTGATGTCGGTCAAGCGGCGAATCGGAACAGCCGCTCGCGTGGCGCTCGCGTTGGTCCTTTAGGGGCAACCGCAGGTACTCTTCGGTTTGTCGAACAGGTCGCGGCGGCGGTTGTTTGGGGAGCCTCAGATTCCGTTCTTCCAGGCTCACCTCTTGTTGTGTTTCCGACTCCGTGTATCGCGGCATCACCAGTTTGCGTCCGTAATGGGAATAGGCACGTCGACCTGCTGGATGCTCCCCAGAGAGCGCTAGCCCCCAGTTGCCACCGGTGTTGCTCATGCCTGCGACGATGACCGCGCGGGCCACGAGCGCATTCGTGACACGCGCTTGTCCGGTGGCGCCGGATCCCGCCGTGCCCACCCAACCCACACCGGCCGGCGACAGGCATGCACGTCCCACGTTCTGCCCCACACGAACGCCGTCACCTCTGAGCAGCCACCCCGACCCCAACGACCCCGCGGCGAGGCAAGCTCAGCGATAGACTGCTCGGGTTGGGAAGACGACTCGAAAGGCCGTGCCCGTTTGTTCTCTGCGACTTGACGTCTGGGTTGGCAACAGTACAATAATGCCCTTAGTATACCCAAGGACTATATAGTTTTGCTGCAGATTATCGTGCGCGGCGAGATCCGCGGCGAGTTCATGAAAGGAATTCGACGATGACAATCCGGATAGTGAAGCCGTGGCTGGCGACGGTCGCTTCGCTGCTACTATGTGCGATGATCGCTTGCTCGGTTACGGTCGTCCCGGATGATGACGGCGTCTCCGGCACGGTAACCATTGCCAACAAGACGTTCAGTTTCAAACTCGGATCCACAGGAGTCTTCGAGATTCGGGCGGACGGAACGAGTGCCCGCAACGCAGCCCAAGTCCAACCGCTGTTCTCCGAACCGGCCGAAACGCCCGCCAGCGGTGTCATTGCGATCGATTTGAACGACATCGACGTTGTGCCGCTGGATGTGAGCAAGGTGATTGTTTCATCGCAGATCATATCCGGATCAGCTCAGCTTGCCGTCTACATCGGATCGGCCAGCTCGGAGAACCCGTGCACCGAGGGTACGTATGTCGGCGCCTTTGCTCTTGCCATCACCGATGGTGTGGTCACCGTCGACGACGCTGAACTTGACTTGCCGGCCGCGGCGCTGGCGGAGGTGATCACCGGTACGTTCAGCATCTGCCTCGAGATGACAGGCACGGTCGACATGCAGATCACTATTGACGGAATGGACATCGAGTTCGGACCTGCCGCGGAGAGTCCCGATGTGCCCGGTACGTGCACGGACGATAGCGACTGTGCTTCCGGCGAGACATGTGTCGACGGAGATTGCGTGGAAGACACGAGCGAGACCTGCACGACCGACTCGGATTGCGGAACAGATGAAACGTGCGAGGGTGGCCAGTGTGTCGAAGCGACAGGACCCGACTGCGACTCTGACGGAGATTGCGACGCCGGTTATCGCTGCACCGACGGTGTGTGCGTGCCCGATACGACCGCCGAGTGTACGAGCGACGGCGATTGTGCAGGCGACGAGACGTGCGTCGAGGGTGAATGCGTCGCATCGTCGACCACGGGCTGCACCGAAGATGCCGACTGTCAAGCCGACGAAGTGTGTACCGATGGCGAGTGCGTGACGGCAGAGGAGAATGCCTGCGATACTGACGCCGATTGCGAGTCCGGTGAAGTATGCGTCGCGGGCGAATGTGTTACCCAGACTATCGCCGAGACGGCCGAGATCGAGTATCGCCAGACGATGACCGTTCTGGTCAACGTCGATGACGTAGACGACTACCTAGCCGACGAGCCCCATGAGTGCGGCCACGCGGTGGTCAGCGCGGACGGCTCCACGGTCGCGTTCAAATCCTGGGTGGACGGCTGGCGGGTCCCGGACGCCACGGATGAAGTCCACACGTACGTCATCAATGCGGATGGGACGGGCCTGACCGACCTGACCGGACTCATGCCGGCGGATATGCGGCCCGATACGTTGAGCGAACTGCTGCTCAACGACGACGGCACGCGCCTATTTGCGCGGTACAACGCCAACATCTACTACATCAATCTTCCTTCCGGTGCCTGGACGCTGGCGGTGGCGGAACAAGACAGCCTCGGCAGCATGGGCGGCCACAAACCCTTCATGATAAACGGGGCAGGCACCAGAACGTACTTCCTGGAGGATGAGGGCTGGAACGAGGTGACAGAGAAGTACGACCGTGGCATATACTACGCCGACCTGGGCGGATCGCCGGTCTCCCTTGTGAACCTCGATGAACTCCCCACACCGACTGCTACCCCCATGAACATGATCGATCTTAAGGGGAACGCCGCCGATGGCACGGTGTTGTTTACATGGAACGAAGACTACTATGCCGGCAACTCGATCGGCCTTTGGAAGGCCGGCCCATCCGGCGGCGCCGAGCGGGTCGACGCGACCACGCACAATTACATGTATTCCGTGCAGGATATGCCCAACAAGATCGTCACGGCAGATGCAAGCCTGGCTCTGTACCACTGGGGCACGGCGGATAACGAGTTCACGCTTGATCTGATTGACATGGACACGGGATCCACGACCACGCTGGCGACCGACAGCGGCCTGAACGGTTTGAGCAACTTCGCGCTGTCTGGTGACGGCAAGTATGCTCGCTATTCGCTGCCCGGTGTCAGTTGTGCCCTGCACGACCTGACCACCGGCGATCGCCGGGAGACCATCTCGTACTACACGAGTTTCACCACGTGGCCTACCGAACTCTCGGACCTGACAGACGATGGGCGGTACCAGTTCCAGACGGACACGGACTACACCAAAATCTACAAGACCGATTTCAGACCCGGCGAAGGGCCCTATACGGCCGCACCGAGCATCAGCGCGATTGCGTTCAGCGCGGAGGATATACCCAACGACGAGTCCACGACGATCACGATCGCGGCCACGGTGTCGGACCCGAACGGTTTGAGCACCATCACAAGCGTCAAGTGGATTCCGATGTTTGAAGGGCAAGAGGACGTGGCAGGAGACGCGCCACTCATCGGTGACACACATACAATGTACGACGACGGTACCCACGGGGACGCAGCCGCCGGCGACGGGACATACACGCAAAATACGATCCGGACCCGCTCCAGCAGCTCCTACTTCACAGAAGTAACACTACCCTACGCGTTCGGCCTACGGATCTTGGCTACCGACGAGGATGGCAATCACACTATCGCCGACACGCGGCTTACGGTAACGGAGTAGCACGCCGGCGTTAAAGGAACAAGAACACGCAGCCAAGTAGGTCGGGCTCGGCCCAATGGTATTAACCTCGTCAGGCCGCCATGCGGGCAACCGTCCCGAAGGGACTTCGGGCACTTAGCCACGGGTGGAGCGAAGCGGAACCCATGGGTGAGATTCGCTCCCCACGTGCTCCCGTCCCGAAGGGCCGGCGGACTGTTTCAGACGGGTGGCCCACGTCCTTTTGTCTTTGCCGCGCGGCCCGAATCTCCGCGGGCTGTTCAATGGCACTCCCACTGGACGTGGGGGAGCCGATGATCAGCGGTCGACAATCACTTCGGAGGTTTCGCCACCACGCCGCAACCCCCGTTGGGGTTGTTCGGGGGTCTAACCATGATCCCAGGGTAGCCGCTTCGCGGCAACCCTGGGCTGCAGGGCGCAACGCCGTTGGCGTACTCGGACGGGACGCAGTCCGCACATCAGAGAGGACTTTCTCGTCTCGTCTGCCAAGGTCAGTATCATTGAGCGCAGCCCCACCTACCGTGCTAGTCTGCATCAGAATCAGGCGACCGATCAACGTCTTCCGGCGGGTCTTGAACCGAACTCCGAAGCACCTCGCGCACAGCGTCGTGAAAGGTCAGTGCGCCATCCATCAGGCACTGCACGGCACGCGACGGAAACAGCACGGCGACGGCCTCGGCTGCTTGCACGGCAATCCCGGCTGACTCGTGGTGCATGAGAGGCACGACGAAGTCCTCGAACTCCTGCAAACGGCGATCTTTGATGCAGTACAGCGCTGGCAAAAGGACACTCTCCTCCGATGGCCAGCGGTCCACCGTTTGGCGAATCCGCTCGACCGTCCATTCTCTATCGAGATCCGCATACCATACGAGATAGAGGCCTTCCGAAGCCACCTTCACACTAGAGTCTCCAGAAGCGCGTTCGAGGATCGTTGCAGCAAACGCATCGGACACAGACAAGGCTGCCCTCATCACGCGCAAACAGTCCGATTCGTCGCCCTCATCGAGAATCTCCAGCAGCCACTCTGCCAGCGAACCATCGTCGGCATCTACACACGGAATGGCAGAAACCGCTGCACCACGAGCGGCTCCGCCCAAACCTAAGGCGCGCTCGACGAAATATCTGGGAATCGCGCTGGTATACTCGTTCTCCGCGAGGAGTCGCAGGCTCCACGCAACTTGGTCATTGTCGCTCGCGCAGGTCACGACGCTTTCAAGGCGCGCAACAACAGGTCCGGGCAGTGGCATTACTCTGAGACATTCATATGCCGCCTCGCATATGCAGTCGGTCTCTCTGAGCAGCACATCCACGAGATCGTCAGGGCAGTCAGAGAGGCTTCCTATAGCTTCGTGTACGAGCGGCGCACGGTCGCACTTCCACCGCGGTTCCGCTACCAATTGCCTCAACCGGAAAAGCGCACGCTCTTTGCGGCTCATGTAAACCCCACCCAACTAATGCGGAGGCTCCTCGCTGAGAAGCCAAGTAGGTCAAGCTCGGCCCGACGCCTCCCTATCCTATTGCGCGGAGCCTACGATTCCATTAGATAGACGCGGCGGCAGGCTAGATCGCCGTGCCACATTCCGGGCACCGAGGTTCTGTCAGTCCCCTGAGGATGTACCCACAGTTACCGCACCGTGTATATCCATCCGGTGTTCCACGTCCGATTCGTGTTATCAGAACGAACACGGCAACGGACAGCAGACTGCTGGTGCCGGCAACGATAGCGAAGCGCATCACATAGAAGGTCTCTGTCGCATATATACCTTGAGCATGATAGCTGCTTCGGGCTGCAAGTCTCGGGTGGAACCAGCTCGCGATTCTCTCCGCAGCAGAAAACGTCCAATCGTGGGCATCATGCATTGCGCAAGTCGTCAACGAGAGGAAGCCAGCCGAGATCAGGATCGCTAGAACCATCCGCCTGCCGGTACGCCACCTTCGAGACCGACCTCTGGCGAACGTTGAGAGGTTCATCGGCCGGTCTGCCTGGGATGGGCAATCGTCCTAGATTTCAGCGGAGACAAGTCATCGGCACAGGTCGGAACGACACGACAGGTCCCAAGCGACCGAGCATACGCAGCCATACTCAAACTCCGAAACGAATGGTTGACGGTTTCGATTGTCTCCAGGCTTCCGTCGGGCTGAGCCCGACCTGCCGCGCTCGATGACAACTCGGTGTCAGGTCGTGTCGATCAGGGGTTCTCATCCGAAGTGGGTTTGTGGGAACGTAAGTAGCTCCGGGCGAGGTCGTCGCCGAGGCGGGCGGCTTCCTTGAAGCACCGGATCGCCTCTTCCTGGTCCGGGGGACCGACCAGCCCGTCGCCCGCGGCCAGCGCCAAGCTCCGCCAAGCGGCGGCATCGCCCAGCTCGGCGGCCTTGCGCCACAAGTCGACGGCTTTGTGGTCGTCTTTCTCAGCCACCCCGCGGCCCTCATGATACATGAAGCCCAGTTTCGTCATGGCCGCGGCAGAACCCGCGCGCGAAGCCTTCTCCCACCACTCCACGGCCTTGGCGTCGTCCTGAGGCAACCCGCCCCGGGCGACGATGTGCCAGACGCCGAGCGTGGTCATCGCTCCCACGGAGCCTTTCTCCGCGGCTCGAAGGTACCATTTCGCGGCCTGCTCCTCGTCCTTATCCACGCCGCGGCCCAGCTCGAGCATGGTGGCCAGGCTGTTCATCGCCGAGGCCTCCCCTCGGATCGCGGCGCGGCGGAGGTACTGAACGGCTTGCTCATCGTCCTGCGCTACGCCTCGGCCCTCCGCCAGGCAGACTGCCAGATTAGTCAGTCCGCGGCGATCGTCCTTAGCAGCGGCTTTGCGATACCAGTCGACTGCCTCGGCATAGTCCTGGGCAACTCCGCGTCCCGCCTCGTACATCACCCCGAGGTTGGCCATACCCGCTGCGTGTCCCGCACCCGCCGCCTTGCGATACCAGTTCACCGCCTGCCTATCGTCTTGCGGCACTCCGCGTCCTTCGCTGTACATGGTCCCCAGGTTAGTCATTGCTTTGGCGAACCCTGCTTCTGCGGCCTTGCGGTACCAGAAGGCAGCTTGCGTGTGGTCTTTGGTGACCCCGCGTCCCGAGTCGTACATGACGCCGAGATTGCTCATGGCTCTGACGTAGCCGGCATCGGCGGCCTTGCGGTACCAGGCAGCAGCCTGGGCGTCATCGCGTTCAACACCGTGTCCGTTGGCGTACATCAGTGCCAGCCGGTCCATTGCGAGCGGGTCTCCGGCGATGGCGGCCTTGGTATACCAGGTGATGCTGGCCGCCGGGTCAGATTCAACGCCCAGCCCGGCGTCGATTGCGAAGGCATAGAGCCCCAGAGCGTGCCGGTCATTCTTCTCGGCCAGCCGTCGCACGGCCGGCAGCACTTCCGCAGCGATTTCGACGGCTTGAGCTGCGTCCTCTTGGAACCCGCATTCCCCCTTGTAGTGGCAGCGGGCGAGCCACATCCGGGCGATCGGGTCGTCATCCGCCGCGGCGGCGAGGAACATCTGTTTGGCCTTGGTCTTCAGAGGCTTGCCGATAAGGTAGCAGAACGAAACGGCTTGCCGGAGCGTAGCTTGAGTCTTGGAGGGAGTCGCGGACACCGGTTCGGTCGACGCCGCGCCGTCGGTTGGTGGGTTCTTCTCGCGGGAGACGTCCGGCTCATGCGCCGGCTCAACCTTTTCCGGCTTTGATGTCGCAGTCGGTCCGGCGGGTTCGGCACGTTCCGTTGGGGGCGTTTTGTCCGGGGCGGTAGCGGACGAGCTGTCCGCGGGGGACTTGGCGGCGGAGGGCGGGGAATCGGTTCCCCGCTCGGCGTCGGGCCGCGGAGCTTCGTCCCTTTTGCATCCCACGAAGGTAACCAGCAGAATAAGTACGCCTACACGCCATAACCGGGTCATCGTCTGTGCTCCCTTTGAACCGCACGGTCAATCGTAAAACTGTTGTGGCGCCCGTCGGTGGCTGCAAGAGGGGCGCAAACATGTACTTACGTATACCCGAAAAACAGCAGAATGGCGACCATCCTTGGTGCGCCGGCCATCAAGACCGGCCCATCATTCGACGCCCGTTCCAGGGTTCATTCAGCCCAGCGGATGCGCCATCAGCTTCCGACGGCAGTCATCACAGACATCAAAGCGAAACGCTCGGTAGGTTTGGTCTTCGACTTCGTCCGGATCTGCGGTGGCCAGGTCATTCAGAACAGCCTGGAGTTTCTGCCTCGTGTCGGCCGGTGGCTCTTCTTCGAGGTCAATGTGCTCTGCGGCGGCAAAGACCTCCATTCTCACGATGAACCGTAGCGGATCGTTGGGATCCATGCGCCGACCGCATCTGTCGCATTCGAAGCGGATCATGCGTTTGATTCCAGGTTATCAGACCCGCTGTCCCGCGCCGGGGCGATCGCCCGCCACTGCTCCAGCTTCTCCATCGCTTTCCCCTCGTCGATCGTTCGGGCGGCGAGAGCCACTCCCGCCCGCAGTTCCTTGGCCAACCCTCCAATCACGAGAGCCGCCCCGGCGTTCAAGAGCGTATGATCCCGCGGGGCTCCAGCTTCGCCGCGTAGCACTCCCGTCACTACCGCGGCGCTGGCCTCTGGAGAGTCGATCAACAGATCGTCCAGAGCCCCCCGGTGCAGGCCCGCTCGCTCCGGAACGACCTCGAAGTGGGTGATACGTCGATCCCGAATCTCGGCCACAAGTGTTGAAGAGGTAATAGTCAGATCACAGAGCCCGTCCTTACCATGGACGACCCACGCGTGCTCCACCTTGAGCTGCAATAACGCCTGAGAGACCAGATCGACAAGATCAAGCGTGGGAACTCCCACCAATTGCCGCCGGACCCCCGCCGGATTGGTCAAAGGGCCGAGCACGTTGAAGATCGTACGAAACGGCAGCGCCCCGCGCACCGGAGCGGCATATCGCATGGCCGGGTGGAGGTTTCTGGCGTTCAAGTAGCCGATCCCGATTTCGCGCAGGCACCGTTCCACCGTTGTCTTGTCTGCGTCGACGTCGATACCCAAATGGGCGAGCACTTCGGTACTGCCGCTGACGCGCGTAGTACTTCGATTCCCGTGCTTCGCCACTTTCGCGCCGGACGCTGCGGCGATGATGGCGGCCGCAGTGGAGACGTTAAACGTACTCACGCCGTCGCCGCCCGTACCGCAAGTGTCGATGGCGTCTTCGCCGCCGGAAATCCGAACGCTGCTTTCGCGCATCGCCTCTGCGGCTCCGACGACTTCGTCGGCGCATTCTCCCTTGGTGTGCAGGGCGGTCACCAGGGCGGCGCACTCGACGTCGGACAGTCCGCCAGCCATTATTTCGCCGAACACGGCCCGGGCCTGCTCGCGTTTCAGGCTCTGTGCCCGGACTACAAGACCGAGGATTCTCTTCAGTTCATTGTCCACGTAGGCCCCTTCGAGTCGTTTCCTGAGAACCCGAGTTACGTTCGGTTGGTCGCGTTGTGCCGACCCGCGCGGCTGGATATTATCCGATCCGGCCGAGAGAGTCTTCACCCCTGTGATGTGGGCGAGCCCGGCTAACTGATGCGTCGCCGTTTCGTCCTCGATCGGGTTCAAACCGCGCTCGTGGGAGTGCGAATCCGGCCCAACGCCGCAGAGATAAGCATGCTGGATCGCCTGGACCGCACGATTGTTGCAATTTCTTCAGCCGCGGGACGCAGTGCCGTCGGCATCGTCAGGTTATCCGGGTCCGATTCGCAGGCAATCGTCGAGCAGATGGCCTCTGAGGGTTCCCAAAGACCTCTGTTGCTCCCGGATCGAGCGGGGCGGGTGCCGGGCTTTGTCTTCCCCGAGCCCGATCTGCATTTGCCGGCAGTATTCTACGTTTTCCGGACGCCGCACAGTTACACCCGCCAGGATATCGTCGAGATTCACTCGATTGGATCACCGGTTGTTTTAGACATGATACGCCGTCGCGCCGTGGATCTCGGGGCGGTTCCTGCTGAGCCCGGGGAGTTCACGGCCAGGGCCTTTCTCAACGGGGCGATGGATCTTACCCGGGCCGAAGCAGTGGCCGGGATCATCCGGGCACGCAGCGATAGCCAACTGCGTGCCGCCCGGAGCATGATGGATGGAGCCCTGTCCGACCGGGTCTTTCGGATTCGCGATACGCTGGCCGACGTTCTTGCGCTGGTCGAGGCGGACATCGATTTCTCAGAGGAGCCGATCGACTTCATCACCCCCGACGTCTTACGCTCCAGACTCGCCGAGATCGGCAAGCAACTGAATAGCACGCTTACCGAGGCGGTTTCGACTGAGCGGATAGACGTTTTGCCGCGGATTCTGCTGCTCGGCCCGCCCAACGCGGGAAAAAGCTCGCTTATGAATGTCCTGACGCACACCAGTCGGGCGATCTGCCACGCCACGGCCGGTACCACCCGGGATGTTCTCTCGGCTCCGTTGGTGTTGGGGGGCGGTGAAGCGATCTTACTCGATGCGGCCGGCGTTGATTCGTCGGATGACCATATCGCGTCGGCCGCGCGAGAAACGGCTCTTGAGACCGCCGAAAGGGTGGACCTGATCTGCGTGGTCTTTGATATCGCACGAGCTGGCGAGGAAGCGGTCTTCCTCGACCGGATTGAGTCGCTCGAAACGGCCGAGATGGTGATCGCCGCCAACAAGATCGATTTGGTGGAATCGGCGGAGATTTCCGCGGCCGTGGAGCGTCTGGTGGCTTTGGATCTGGGGCCCGTTTGCCCGGTGAGTGCTCGCACTGGGAGTGGGATTGGAGATCTTCGCAGGCTCTTAGCCGAGCGGTTGGCGATCGGTGCGGGTCCGGCGTTCGGCGAGTTGATCGTTCTCAGTGACCGCCAGCGGGAGGCCGTGAACGAGGCGACTGCCGCCGTCGGTCGGGCGGAGGCGTTGAGCACGGAGGCCGCGGCGACCATCGATTGTGCCGACCTCTTGGCATTTGAACTTCGTGAAGCTCTGGATGCTCTGGGTAGTGTTACGGGGGAAGTCACCACTGAGGATCTGCTCGGCCGCGTGTTCGCTGGTTTCTGCATCGGCAAGTAGAGGGTCTTCGGGATCGCCGGCGGGACGCCGTCTCCGGACACGGTTTTTCTGGGGATGGGGGTCGCCACATCATGCGGGGCCGTATGACCGGAGGAGCTCAGCGTCTTTTGCGCCGATCGCGAAGCTCGGTGATTACGACCCACGGCAGAGTGGCAAGAAGCCACGTGCCAGGATCTAGCATCGCGGGGAGGAAGGCCCAAAGCCCAAGACTCTCTCGCGCGGATAGCCAGGCACCGAAAGCGAAGAGGAGAGACACGAGGCAAACACAAGAACACCCTCGGTCAATACCTGCTCTTCTTCTTGTTGCGGCAATACAGCCAACGATGTTGCCGAGCGCAACCAACGCTGAGAGCGCCAGGCATGTGACCGCAACGTAGATCATGTCTTGTGCCCAAACAGTCGGGTCCGGCTGGTTTCTCCCAGTACGATCGGTCTTCAGCCGATACGGTACTTGTTGTTAGATGCTGCGTAAACCAACAGGTGATCCTGCAACCTCCCCGGCCTCTTTGCGACAGGTTTGACCGGTTCCTGGCCCTTTCCGGCTGATGCTGCGCGCTCCTCGCGACGCTTCCGTTCTGACTGGGCGGACTACTCTGCGGATGCAAAGCCGCTATAATGCCGCCCTTTGTGGTGTCGGCTGAAAAGCGGCGGGCGAACGAGGGTGATAGCGGATGCTGAGTTACCAACACGTGCGGTTCGAGGAGTTCGGCTACGTGCTGCCCGAGACGGTGGTTACTTCGGTGCAGTTGGAGAAGGAGCTGGCTCCCATCTACGAGCGGTTCGGACTGCACGAAGGGCGGCTTGAGCTGATGACCGGGATCCGTGAGCGGCGGTTCTGGGATCCCGGTACGGTGCCGAGTGACGGTAGCACTCGGGCCGGGCGAAAAGCGCTGGAGAACTCCGGAGTCTCGCCGGGTGAGATCGAGTGTCTGATCCACACTTCGGTCTCTCGCGACTTTCTGGAGCCGGCGACGGCCTCGGTGGTCCACGACAACCTCGCCTTGCCGCGCGAGTCGATCATGTACGATATTTCCAACGCCTGCCTGGGGTTTCTCAACGGTATCGTCTCGTTGGCCAATATGATCGAACTGGGGCAGGTGAAAAGAGGGCTGATCGTAGCCGGGGAGAGCAGCCGGCAGCTCGTCGAGACCACCGTGCGGCAGTTGCTGGCGAAGCCGTCGCTCACCCGGCAGGAATTCAAAGCCGCGTTCGCGTCGCTGACGATTGGGTCCGGGGCGGTGGCGCTGGTAATGTCGCACGATTCCGTGTCGCGGACCAACCATCGGCTGTTGGGGGGCGTGATCCGCACGGCCACCGAGCACAACGAGCTGTGCCGCGGAAGTGCCGATACCGGATTCGAGGGCGAATCGGCGATGACCATGCAGACCGACGCCGAGACTTTGCTGGTGGGGGGGTGCGAGCTGGCCGCCCAAACCTGGCAGGCTTTCGAGCAGCAGTTCGGATGGACGGATGAGGTGGTCGATCGGACTTTTTGCCATCAGGTTGGCACTGCGCATCGCGATCGGTTCTACGAGTCCATCCGGCTCGACCTGGCGAAGGACTATTCCACGTTCGAGTTCCTCGGCAATGTCGGCTCGGTCTCACTGCCGTTGACCATGGCGATGGGTATCGAGCGCAATCCGCCGCCGGCCGATACCGCCATTGCCATGCTCGGGATCGGTAGCGGCTTGAGTAGCATGATGTTGGGGGTCCGCTGGTAGGCCGGTCATGGCTGACGGAACGTCCAGCTTCGAAGACCTTTACCCGTTCGAGCCACGATACCTGGACCTCGATGGGGTGCGGATGCACTATGTCGATGAGGGCTCCGGTCCGGCGGTGCTCATGCTGCACGGCAACCCGACGTGGTCGTTCTACTATCGCGAGCTTATCAAGGGCCTGCGCGACCGGTTTCGCGTGATCGTTCCGGACCACGTCGGTTGCGGGCTGTCCGACAAACCGCAGCGTTACGAGTACACCCTCGAAACGCACATCCGAAACCTCAGCCGGCTTGTTGACCACCTTGATGTTGGCGCGTTGGACCTTGTCGTACACGACTGGGGCGGGGCAATCGGGTTCGGTTGGGCGATGCGGAATTCCGAGCAAGTGCGCCGAATCGTGGTCTTTAACACCTCTGCTTTTGCCGGCCCGTGCCCGTGGCGGATACGCATCTGCCGTTGGCCCGGAGTCGGCGCTCTGCTGGTCCGCGGTTTCAACGCTTTCGCCGGTGCGGCGGTGCAGATGGCCTGCAAAAACCGAGCGCGGATGACCCCGGAGATCAAACGAGGTTACTTATTGCCCTATGTGGATTGGGCTTCGCGGATCGCCACGTTGCGGTTCGTGCAGGACATTCCCCTCGAATCGAACCACCCGACCCGGGCGCTGTTGGCGGAAGTGGAAGCGTCGCTGCCTCAGTTTGCCGACCGGCCGATGTTAATCTGCTGGGGCGGGCGCGATTTTTGTTTCAATGACTGGTTTCTGAGCCAGTGGCGCAGCCGCTTCCCCCGGGCAGAAGTCCACGAGTTCCCCGAGGCCGGTCACTACGTGGTGGAAGACGCCGTAGACGGCATTCTGCCGCTGGTGAGCCAGTTCCTGGCGTGACCGTCTCGGTCTGTTCGTAGATTCGCTGTTTTGTTTGACGCTTGCCGGGCGCGCGTCTAGGCTGGCGAGATGAGGGGCGGCAGCGTGTCGAGAGGATTGGACCCTGCCGAGTTCTCGCGGGCCTTATTGTCGACCGGGCTCTGGAGCATTATGGCAATCTGAAGCAGGAAGAGTCTGATGGGAAACCCACTGTGTCATTTCGAGTTGATGACGAACGACCCGGAGAAGTGCAAGGCCTTCTACAAGAGAGTATTCGATTGGGAGCTCGACGACGAGTCGATGCCGGGCTACACCCTCGTGCGAACAGGGTCGGAGCCGACGGGAGGGCTTTTCGCCAAGCCTCCGGAAGCGCCGTGTGCGTGTATGAATGTTTACTATCAGGTTGATGATCTGGACGACGCGCTCGCAAGGGCCATCGAAGGAGGGGCTACCGTTCTTGTCGGGAAGACGCCGATACGCAACGTCGGCTACTTTGCGATGTTCGCGGACCCGGAAGGGATAGCGATCGGACTAATGCAACCGAACAGGTAACGCGGTCTTTCGGCCTGCCCGGCGTAGCGCAGGCTTTCAGCCTGCCGGACGATCGACAGCCGTAGCCTGGTGCCTCGTCACGTGCAAGGCGCCGTTTCAATCCATACCGTGTCTCGTTGTTGTCCTGCTCACGGGCACTGGCACCCGCGGGCTTGGGTAGATAACCCGGACTAGGTCCGTGGAGATTTCTGCTGAAGCAGTGACCGCAGAGCGATTATTCGACGTTTACTCGGAGGCACTTCTGCCGGACGTCGGTGAAGACGCCGTTTTCGAGAGTCGCCACCGGCTAACACGGTGCCTGGCGTGTATACCCGGCGGCATTGGCGGCAATACCGTGGAACCTCCCGCTCGTAACCCCGCACGACTGTAGGAAAGCTGCAATGCGGGCATAGTATGTATAACGGTGCCATCTTCAATCCCCCGTACCGCGATCCCGGTGGATCGGGTTGCGTTCCCCTGCGATACATCCTGGACCCGCCGATAACGGCGGTCCACCCTCAGGACACAAGGTGTCGCGACGTTTGCGCACACCTCAACCACCCGTTTCCGGCCTCTCGAAGGCCGATTCTTGTTAAGCTCGGCGCAAACCTCCTCCCCCCTCGGCAGTGAACCTGAAGGTAGAGCACCGACCGTGTCGAATCCGGGCAGCTTCGTGCCCGCTATGGAGCTTCCTTGAACCCCGATAGCCCCCACGCCGGGCATCAGTCTGTACCGGACGTCGGGCTTAGCTATTGTGAGGACGGGGAGATCACCCCAGCCCCGTTTGCTTCCCTGCGGTCTCGCCGATCCCGCAACGTCTGCTCCGCCGACGTTCCTCTCGGGAGGGCGGCTGTGTTTTCTCCTGCCCTCCCTACTTTAGGGGAGGTGCTTGCCGGCCTAAAGGCCCCGTTCCCATCGCCCCTGGTAGGGAGGCAGACGGGTATTAACGGCCTCTGTGGAAGTACTCCTAGAGGCCCAGCAAACCGACCGTTTCAGTCAGCAGGGTCACCGCGTCCTGCAGACCAATCGGCATGATGTCGCTTGACAATGGAGCCTCCATGAACTCCTGATCTTCCAGGAACGCATCGGCAGCGGACCGATCGTCCATCAGGGCGTCATCGTCGTCCACGTGATTGAGACCGAGAAGGTGTCCGGCCTCGTGGGACGCAATATTGCCGATCGCCGTGCCCATCTCCAGCGCCGTAGGTGGGGTCGAGAACACGGACGGATCAAACGACTCGGTGTAGATTATGGCGTCGTCGCAATAGTCCGTGTTGTACAGATCGACCGCCTCGGCAATCCCGAACGCTCCGCTGTGGAAGCCGCCGAAGTGGATCGTGGAATACTCTATGCTCTCTGCCGGCGGCGGATCGTCCGACGTCAGAACCGTTACATCAAAGTCCTCGAAGTTCTGCTCGACCACGGCGCGAATCTGCTCTTTGATTACGTCGTCCTGGCCCCGGTAACGTTCGTCGATGCCTTCGGCCGAGAATGGGGCGAGGATGCGCGGTTCCAGATTGGCGGCCTCGACCGTTCCGCCGTCGAAATCGAGCATTAGGTACTGTCCAACTACTTCTGGGACGCTTGCTCCTCCCGATACCGTTACGTCCACCGAATAGGTGCCGGTCCGGTCTCCCGGCTGGGCGAAGGCTGAGTTCGTAACCACCAAGTAGTATGGGTCGGACTCATGGCGCGTGATCCAATCGACATAGGAATCTAGATCGAGCGTCGGTGACTCGGAGCGATCGTCGTTGTTGACGACCAGGAGGAAATCGGCGTCGAACATGGCGATGGACACGTCCAAGTCCGAATTCGGCGTGGTTGCATCGACCACCACGCGATCCCCCGGAGCCAAAGCGCCGAGCATGTAGACGTCCATGTCGCCGGCCGTGACCACGTTTCCCTGCAGACGCGCGACACCGTCGTCGAGCACGGCCACAATCGCCTCGTCGAACGAGTCGTTCGGTTCCCCCGAGGTTTTACCGAGAGGGCTGGTTAGCGTGGTGTCGCGGTTTCCGTCGATTATCTCGCTCTGATCCACATTGTTGATGAGCGGGAACGTGTCGCCGCACCCCTGGATCATTGCGGCGATCACAATCAGCCCAATCGCCGGCGATCGATACGCGGCGTTGCCGATACTCATCAAATGCCCGTCTTGGTCGTTCTTCATGGTTGCCCTCGTGTTGCGCCGGAGTCTTCGGATCATCTCTGCGGCTTCGTTGATACTCATCGCCTGGCGCAATCCTAAGCACAATCGCACAGTCCGATCAATATGAACCGCTCAAGAGTTTACAAAGGGCGCTAGTGATCGTGCAGACCGCAGCCGCAACCACTGAAATGGAATTGGGCTCGCGCGGGCGGGCCGGTCCGCTTCGCGGCAAGAGTCTGCTTGCTGGCGGGGCTGTCTATGTACTTCATGAGGGCGAGCAGAGGATCCCCGCCGACAGTGTCCAGTAGCATCTGAATTGCGTCCTGGGACCCAAGCGGAAACACCTGCGAATGCAGGGGAGCCTTGCGGAAGCTCTGGTCGGCGAGCAGATCACGCAAGCTGGCGGTGACGTCCATGATGCCGGATGGGTCCGTAGTATGCACCAGCCCGAGGAGATGGCCGATCTCGTGGCTGGTCACATTGGCGATCGCCTGGGCCATCTCGGAGACCGACGGATTCAGCGGCGAGAAGGCGGCGAAAGTGTCGGTGAACACGATTGCTTCCTGGTCGGATGTGGCGTTGAATTCGTCTATGTTCTCGGAGACACCCAACAGAGCGGCGTCGTACGTACCGAAGAACACGCGGGTCATCGTTCCGTCGTAGACATCCCCCTCGCTGGTCGAGAGGATCTCCACGTTGAACCCATCGTAATCTTCGCGGACTCCGTCGATGATCTGCTCGATCATGACCGCCGTCTGCCCGGCGTAGTCGGAATCGATATTGGCGGCGTCAAAAGCCGGGATGTCAATCCGCGGGCGGCTGCTGATCTTGACCCCATTGCCCCCGTTGAAGACGAGTAGCACGGTCTCCGGACGCTCACTCGGCAGTTCAGTCTCCGGCTCCTTGTATGCCAGCAGTGAGTAGTCGCCGGACGAATCGTACCCGGGAGTTGACGCGGTTGCGACGTAGCACGCCGAAGTAGGTCGGCGGACGACGATGTCGATAAACGGAGTCTTCTCGCCGAGGTAGACGTTACGGTGATCGTTCACCAGCAGGGAGGAATCGTCATCATCGAAGATGGCAATTGCTCCGTTGAGTGAACTATCGGGAGTCATCTCGACGATGATCCGATCTCCCGGTTCGGCTGAGCCCAGGTTGTAGACATCGACATCGTCGGCGCCGGTGATACTGCCGTGGATAGCCCGGGGGCCTTCGTCGAGATTCACCCCGTCAGAAGTGTCCACGCCGTCGTTGGCGCTGCTCTCGTAGTACGGAGATTCGCTGCCGGCTTGAACGATGGTCGACGCCAGGGTCGGTCGGGAGTCCCCGCTCGAACCGGGATCGCTCCCACACCCACAGATAACCAGTGCGCCCAGGCACGCCAGGCGCACGCCATACCCGCTTCGCAAAACTTGGACGAACACAGCTTTCCCCTCAAACGAAAGATGCGGACTTCTTTCCCCCACCAACCCCCCCGGTTGGTGGTTGCCCACAGACCGTTCGTTGGTCACGCAAGTGCGGCTGCCGCCAGGCCCCTCCGAACCCCGGTCGGCCGATCCCAACGGCCGCACTGCGTAACCAACTGTGCTTCGTCCCCTCCGAAAGTGACTTTACGATACGAAGCCGACTTGCGAGGGCGGGCGACTTGAGAAAAGTGTCAAGAATACCACCAGACTGGTTCTTTTCGGACAATTGCGCGTTAACCCGTGCATCGCGTGGCCAAGGGGCTATAATCACGCGCCTGATGACGGCTTTCGAGCTTACGTCCGAGCAACGTGCCGCCGTGACAGCCTGCGGTCACAGCGTGATCGTCACCGCGGCGGCGGGCTCCGGCAAAACCGCGGTTCTTGCGGAGCGATGCGCCTATCTGGTTTGTGACGCGCCCCTCGCACTTCGCTGCGACGTTGACGACCTTCTCGTTCTCACTTTCACAGAAGCCGCAGCGGCGGAGATGCGCTCACGCATAGTCGACGCTATTAGAAGGCGGTCGCAGGCTGAGCCCGGTGACCTGCGCCTGCGGGAGCAAGTTACCCTGGCCGACGCCGCGCAGATCTCGACGATCCACTCGTTTTGCCATCGGCTGATCCGCCGGTGGTTCAACGAGGTGGACCTGGATCCGACGTTCAGCTTGCTTGATGCCGAGGAAGCCGCACTGCTCGAGCGCGATGTGCTCGACGCTCTGTTCACCAGACTTTACTCTGCGATTGATACGTCGGCCGACCCACTTGGGAGTCCCGAGCACTGCGACGCCAAGGATGCGGTTTCCCCTGCCGCCGTCGGCGATGACTTGGCCCGGGGTTTTGTAAGTTTGGTGGACGTATACGGGTTGACCAATGACCGGGCGGTTGCCGCTCTCGTCCTCGATCTGCACGAGTTCGTGGGCTCCTTGCCCGATCCCGAGGATTGGCTCCATAAGGCCGCCGAGTTGGTGGATGAGCAGGCTCCCGAGCTGGTTCTGACTCTATTCGGCCGTCTGCCGCCCGAGTTGGAACGCCAAGCAGATCGCTGTACCCAACTGGCTCTAGAATTAGAAGCGGGGAACCCCATCGGACATTCGTACGCCGGCAAGATCCGCGCGTACATCGGGGCGCTCGAATCCTGGAAGGAGGGGCTGCCGTCCGATCTTCCCGCCGGCTTTGGGGCGGGAATCCCGCCGCGGTCGGTGGCGGAGCTGCTTGTCGAGTGCGACGCCGTGCGCCAGCAGATAGCCGAGTTTGAGTTCCCGTCGGATCGTGCTCCGCGGCTTTCGAAGGACTGCGAACCGGCGGTTCGGCAAGCGCGGGATGCCGCGAGCGAACTGTTCAGAACTCAGGTCAAGGGGCGGATGTTCGAAGATCGCCTCCGCCGGTGGTTTGGCCTGCTGTCGATCGATCAGCATTGCGCGGGGTTGGCGCGAGTGTCTCCCTTTGTGTCCACAATCACCCGTTTGGTCTCGGCGTTTCGGGCGGATTACTCGGCCGCTAAGCGCCGGATGGACGTTCTCGATTTCTCCGATCTCGAACGGTTCGCGTTGGATCTGCTTCACGTCGACGGAGACATATGCCGCCCGTCGGAAGCGGCCCGGGCGTTGCATCGCCGGTTCAAGCACCTGCTGGTCGACGAGTTTCAGGATGTCAATCGTATCCAAGAGGCGATTGTTCGGCTCGTCAGCCGCGAAGCCGATCCGGACCTGCCGGACAATCTCTTCGTCGTCGGAGACGTCAAGCAGAGCATATACCGTTTTCGCCTGGCGGAGCCGAGCGTATTCAACGAACGGTTGAACCGGTTTCGCCGAGAGAAGAACGAGGGCAGAGCCATCGCCTTACAGGCGAACTTCCGTAGCCGCCCGGAGATTCTGGAGACCGTCAATACGGTCTTTCGGCAGCTCATGCCGATAGGTGGCGGCGACGTTGTGTACGACGAGGAGGCCCATCTGAGGTCGGGCAGGCCGGCAAGTTCGCTCGACGATACTCAACCAGTGGAATTGCACCTGCTGGAGAGGAGAATCGGAGCGTCGGAGAGTTTGGATGACGGCGACCATTCTCTCGAGGAAGACAACGCCGACATCGGCGATCCCGCCCGCTGGGCGCCCATCGAACGAGAAGCGTTTTTAATAGGGTCTCTCATCCGCGAGTGGATCGCGGACGCCACTTCTGAGCCGAAGGCGCCGCCGCGCCGCTACCGGGACGTCGCCGTGTTGCTGAGGGCTACCGCGGTGAATGCGGAGCGGATGGCTGCGGTGCTCTCGGCCTCAGGCGTTCCCGCGTATGCCGAGGCGGGTGGATCGCTGCTCGGGGCGTTGGAGGTCCGCGATATCCTGGCCGTCTTGGAGGTGCTGGACAATCTACAACAGGACATCCCGCTGGCCGCGGTTCTTCGCAACGGGGTGCTGGGTGATCCTTTGTCCGAGGATGATCTAGTGGAGATCCGTTGCGCCAATCGGGCGGAGTCGTTTCACGTTGGGGTGAGGGCTTATGCATCGCAGGGCGGCGTGGCGGAGCCGGTGGCCGATCCGAGCCTGGCGGGCCGGCTTCAGACCCTTCTGCGCCGGATTTCGTCTTATCGTGAAGAAGCACGCCGGCGGCCGGTGGCCGACGTGCTGTGGAGGCTGTTTCACGAGCATGGTTACCTGGCTTATGTCGGAGGGCTCCCCAACGGTGCCCAGCGTCGCGCCAATTTGCTCAAGCTGCATGAGATGGCCCGCAAGTTCGGTTCATTCCGGCGCCAGGGTCTGCACCGTTTCTTGAGCTTCGTGCGTTCCATGACCGCCGAGAATCGCCAGATCCCCACGGCGTCGGCGATTGGCGAGTCCGACGACGTGGTCCGGATCATGAGCATCCATCAAAGCAAGGGGCTCGAGTTTCCCGTCGTGTTCGTTGCGGGGTTGGGGACCCGGTTCAATCTGCGCGATCGTTCCGGCCGCATGATCTTCGAGCGGCGGGCCTATCTCGGCCTGCGCGCGGTCGATACGGATCGGATGATCGAGTATCCGACCGCGGCGCACATCCTGGCCGCGATGGAGATCGAGCGGCACGCCCGCGAGGAGGAACTTCGAGTCCTCTATGTGGCAATGACTCGAGCCCGAGAGAAGCTGGTTTTGGTCGGGTCCACTGAGGGTGCCGCCCGGCTCGAGCGGCAGGTGGGTGCCGGGGCTGTGGGATCGTCCGTTTCGCTGCACGGAGTAGTGACCGCCACAACTCCGCTCGATTGGCTGATTCCGGCCCTGGCCTCCGCTCCCGACGGGATGGTGCGTACGTCCGAGAACCGGCATGCCCGTCAGCCTCTTGTTGAGGTCCGCGCCGTTGATGCTGCTGAGATTGCAGGCTGGGGAATATCGCGCCCGGCGGCGGTTTACTCGTCAGCTCTGGGAGATGCGGTGGCAAAAGGGGCGGCTCTGCCCGGCGACGAGCCTTTTGATCCCGCGGAACGGGCAGTTGAAGAGACTCTGGCGCGGATCGACTACGTTTACCCCCATCTGGCGGCCGGGACGGTGCGGGCTGCGGTAGGGGCCAGCGAGTTTAAGGGCGCGTACGACTTCACCGCTGACGCCGAGCAGCGTCCCGAGTCCACCGGCACCGATGTGTCCACGTTGTTTACGCGACAGGACGTTCCCGGCGGTGGTCGGGAAGAGGCGGTTCGCAGGGGGATTGTCACCCACCGTGTTCTTCAACATCTGGACTTCACGGTGAGTGGCGATCGGGCTCGCGTGGCATCTGAATTGCAACGATTGGAGGTTGCCGGATTGCTGTCCGGCGACGATCGTTCGTTGGTAGATGAGGAGGGTATTGCCTGGCTGTTGCAGACTCCGTTGGCCGACGCGATTCGGGCGGCGGGTGACGCGTTTCGCCGCGAGTTCCAGTACATAGCGTCGGAGTCGCCGGAGTGGTTCGATCGATCCGTGGACCCGGGACCGGGGGACTTCATTCTGGTCCGCGGGATTGCGGACGGGGTGTTTCCCTTTGCCAACGGAATCGGGATCGTTGATTACAAGACCGACCGGGTCCGCCCCGAAGATGTTCCACGGCGGGTAGAGGTCTACCGGCCGCAGATGCAGCTTTATTCGCGAGCGATGTCGCGAATCTGGCGTAAGCCGGTTTCGGTCTGCTGGCTGGCTTTTGTCGCCGCGCGGGAGCTGGTGGAGTTGCGTGACCCGACGGGGTCCGCTACATCTTCCCCGGCGGATTGGAATTCCGGGTTGTCGTGATCTTTCGAGGACGCTATGGCTCATTCCGAACGGTTCAACAAGCGGGCCCTGGAGATCGGACGCGAGATCTTCGAACGGGCTGCCGCGGCCCAACCGACCATTTTCCAGAAGACCTGGTGGCTGGAGCAGGGCACCAAACTGGTCGAGCGAGACGAACGGCTCAAAACGCGGGCGTTCTCTTTTGTCGATTGCCTGCCGTCGCTACGAAACCATGCAGAGATTACCCGGCATGTTGCGGAGTACCTGGACCCGGAGTGCGTTGATCTTCCGAAGCTGTTTCACGCCGCGGTCCGTCCCGGGCCGTTGATGTCGCTCAGGGAGGATATCGTCGGGTGGGGGGCGAGGTTTGGCGCCGGTCAGATGGCCGGACGCTTCATCACCGGTTACGACGGCCCCAGCGCCATTAAGACTATTGAACGTCTCCGGCGGAAGGGCTTTGCCTTCACGCTCGATGTGCTCGGCGAATCGACCACCAGCTACGCTCGCGCCGACGAGTATGCCCAGGTCTACCATGAACTGATCGACGAACTGACTGCCGCCGCCCGAACCTGGTCGCGGATTCCGATTGTGGACGAGGACTCCCGGGGTGCCATGCCGCGGGTCAATCTGTCGATCAAGCTGACCGGGCTTGATCCGCATTTTGATGCGATCGATCCGGCGCGGGCGATCCATGCGGTGAACGAGCGACTCCGGCCGCTGTTGCGGCACGCCCGCGAGGCCGGGGCGTTCGTCAACATCGACATGGAGTCGACAAAGCATCGCCATCTGACGTTTGAACTGTTCAAGCAGCTTCTCATGGAGGACGAGTTCCGCGATTGGGAAGACATCGGGATTGTGATCCAAGCTTACCTGACGGATGGCGAGCAGGATCTGACCGACATGCTCGAATGGGGCAAACGACGGGGGCGGCGCTTCGCGATTCGCTTGGTCAAGGGGGCCTATTGGGACGCTGAGACGGCTGCGGCCGTGCGGGCCTATAAGAAACCACCGGTCTGGACTCGCAAGTGGGAGTCGGATGCGTGTTATGAGCGGATGTCCCGGGTTATGCTCGAGAACACGGAGCTGATCCGCCCGGCGTACGCCAGCCACAATGTTCGGTCCCTGGCGGTGATCCTTGCGGCCGCGGAGGAGTTGGGGCTGCGCCCCAATGAGTATGAACTGCAGATGCTGTATGGGATGGGCGATCCACTCAAGACGGCCGTGGCACAGCTTGGTCAATGCACCAGAATCTACTGCCCGTACGGAGATCTCATGCCGGGGATGGGCTACCTGATTCGGAGACTCCTGGAGAACACGTCCAACGACGGTTTCCTGAAACAGGGGTTCAGCGATCGGGCCGGCTATGACTCGCTGTTGCGTGATCCATCCATTGCTCAACCACCCAGCGCGCCGCTTCCGGAGCGGCACTACCAGAACACCGATCCCGAGGAACCTATGTCTGAATTCAAGAATGCTTCGAACACGAATTTCGCTGTGCCGGAGAACCGCCGGAAGATGCTCGGTGCCTTGGAGTTTGTGCGCGGGGAGTTCGGCCGAACGTACCCACTTCTAATCAACGGAGAGCCGGTTTCGACGGACGAGACGATCCATTCGGTCAACCCGTCGTGCTCCAGCGAAGTGGTGGGGCGAGTGGCCCGGGCGACTACCGGTGACGTCGACCGCGCGGTTGCGGCTGCTCGCCGGGCGTTCTCGAGTTGGCGGAAGACCTCCGCGGCCGAGCGGGCCTCGCTTCTGCGGGCTCTGGCGGACCGGTTGGAGATGCGCCGCTACGAGCTTGCGGCCACGATGGTCCTGGAGGTGGCCAAACCGTGGCGGGAAGCGGATGCGGACGTTACCGAGGCAGTGGATCATTGCCGGTACTACGCCGAGCAGATTGAACGGATCGAGTCGCACCCGCGCCTGCGGAACCTCCCGGGTGAGGACAACATGCTTATGTACTCGCCTAAGGGGGTCTGTGCGGTGGTCTCGCCGTGGGCTTTCCCCCTGGCGATTCTGACCGGAATGACCTCTGCGGCACTTGCCGGGGGGAATACGGTTGTCATCAAGCCTGCCCGGCAGGCGTCGGTTCTGGCCGCAAAGCTCGTTGAAGCTTTGGACGCGGTTGGATTCCCGGCCGGCGTGTTCAACTTCGTGCCCGGGGTGGGCGAAGAAGTTGGAGCACATCTCGTCGAACACGGCGATGTTAATCTTGTGGCTTTTACCGGCTCGCACAGCGTCGGCACTGGTGTCATCCAGGCCGGGGCTCGCGTACGCCCGGGGCAGGCGTTTATCAAGAAGATGATCGTCGAGATGGGCGGCAAGAACGCCATCGTTGTGGATGACGACGCAGACTTAGACGGAGCGGTTCAGGCCATCATCGACTCGACATTCGGTTTTGCGGGTCAGAAGTGCAGCAGTTGCAGCCGGGTTATCGTGCTCGACGGCGTGTATGACAACTTGCTCAGCCGTCTGCGCGAAGCAACCGACAGCGTGATTGTCGGTCCCGCTGAGGCTCCGGGCACTATGGTCGGACCAGTCATTGATGAGGCCGCGCGGGAGCGTATTCGGGAGTATCGCGAGATCGGCTGCCAGGACGGTCGGCTGTTGACCGAAGTGAAGCTCCCTGCGGATTGTGACAAGGGTTTCTTCGTCGCTCCGATGGTCTTCGCAGATGTCAAGCCGGAAAGCCGCATCGCGCAGGAGGAGATATTCGGCCCGTTGTTGGCCGTGATTCGAGCCAAGGACTTCGATCATGCGATGGAGATTGCCAACGGGACTCGATACGCCTTGACGGGTGGGATCTACTCCCGCAGCCCCGCGCGCATCAAGCAGGCCTGTCGCGAATTCGCCGTCGGAAACCTGTATGTCAACCGGCGCGTGACCGGATCGCAAGTTGACGCGCAGCCGTTTGGCGGGTTCAAACTGAGCGGGACGGGAGTCAAGGCCGGCTCTCCGGACTACCTCCTCCATTTCATGGATGCTCGTTGCATTACGGAGAACACGCTTCGAAGCGGGTTGGTTCCAAACGAAGAACGCACGGAGGTGCGCTAAGAGGGACTAGCTGAGTCGCTGTCCCGAGTTACTCAAGAGGAGATGCCAGGATGGATCTTGGACTTTTCACCATTAATGCGGCCGCCAATGTCTTCTGGATTGCCCTGTTCTTGCTCCTGACTGCGGCACGATTCTAATCCTGCGTCACACCTGGGCCTTCGGGTGTGCCACTGCTCTTGAGCAGTGCAGGGATGGCGTACGGCGTGGATTGCCCCCGGGTCTTTACGTGTGACGAAGCGTTGGTATGGCCTCCGAAACCGGCGCTGGGGAGTTCTCCTTGGTGCGGAGGGAGTCCCTTGTGGGAGGGGAGCCGGGCGGGCGCAAAGCCGTTACCGACTGCTTCCGGAAGTTGCCGCCGTTGCGGATGCCCGCAACGCCTGTTCGACAATCTGTGCGGGACGCAGGTTATCCGCGCGATGCGCCGGGCACCCGGCGAGGCCGGCGGGGCATCGGCCCTCGGCGAGATTGCACGGGCTGCACGGCCTTAAAGACTGCACGGCGGTTACGGTCGGGTAGTCCGCGGCGAATCCGGCATCAGTGCTGGTGAACATCGCCACAACCGGTACCCCCAGAGCCCCGGCGAGATGTAGAGGGAATGAGTCTCCGGTGATGACGACCTGCATTTGCATCAGCAACGCGCCGAGATCGGCAGCGGTTGGGGTGCGCCCTGCCAGATGATGCACGTGCGGTGATCCGGTGCGTCCGGCTGATCCGGTCTGCTCGGATTCTCCAACTTCAAACACCTCAAAGCTGTTTTCGACCAACAGCTCAACCAAGTCGTTGTGAAGGTCTGGGGGGTAAGCCTTGAGGCTTGCGATACGCCCTACGTGAACCGCCGCACGTGGTTGCCCGGCGAGGGTAAGAGCCCACCGATTTCGGGCGTCCGCCGGCACGACCGGGCGGGCCGGCTGCGACGGCCGCGGAGTGCCGAGGCATTTGCTGAAGAGGTCCGCCGCACTTTTTTGCGGGCCGCCGGCGACCGCTTCGATATTCTCGAAGCTCATGTAGTATTGGTAGGCGGATAGCTGCTCCGCGGTGATCGGATAAGGTAGCAGCTTTCCGACCGTGGGCATCAATTGCCAGACCTGGCGGGCGGCCGGTCGCCCCGCAACGTCTACGGTGACCTCGGGATACGCTTCGACCAGCGCGGCGACGCAAGATGCCGCAATCACGGCATCACCCAATCGCCCGATAAACGGAAGGATGATCCGCTCGGTGCTCAACGGCTCCCGGCGATAGAGTGGTACGGTGCGGTCCACCGCGGCCACCAGCTTGAGGGCTTGATCGCGCAGCCCGGCGCCGGCCTCCTCGTCGTGGACTACGTACTGCTCTCCCCGGCGCAATTCGTACGCCGGGCGCCCGTCGCGGTCCCGCACCTTGGAGTCGGCGATGGCTTCGACTATCTGCATACTACCTCCTGCCGGGGACGCCGGTCGGCCCGCCTTGCCGATTGCGTCCTGGGCCGCCGCTCACGGGCGTATATTGAGTATCGGCAGGGTCCGGGAACAAATGCGGTCGCAGCGCGGGACTCGTGCAAAGTGATGCAGAGCCTGTGACATCGGTTCGGGTTGGGTACGCGGTTACGACGGCAGGGCGGCGGAGGTTACTCGAAGTTCGGTGACCGCCCCCAGTGGAGCTTGGTTACCAGGTTATTCCACTTGGCGTACAGGGGGTTGTGGACGAGGAGGTAGTCAGTACTGAAACGCTTCACCGTGATGCGATCGCCCTGGACGAGGGGGAAAGTGACCTGCCCGTCGATAATTGCGCTGGTTCCTTCGTTTACCGCCGACGCCCGAATGTCGATGACGGTTTCCCGCTCGACCACCAGCGGCTTATGCGTGAGCGAATGCGGGTTGATCGGTGTCAGTACTATGGCATCTACTCCTGGTTGGAGTAGGGGGCCGCCGGCCGAGAGGTTGTGCGCCGTCGAGCCGGTGGGGGTACACACGAGCAACCCGTCCCCGCTCACCGTCGTGAACGGTTCGTTGTTGATCGATACTCCGAGCTTGATAATCCTAAAGGGCGGTCCGGCGTGGATCACGCAATCGTTGGTTGCCAGAGACGTCCCCCGCACCCGGTCGTTGCGCTGCACTGTTATGTGGAGCATTGTCCGGTGGGTAACTATGCGGTCGTCATTGACGGCTTGCCCGAAGACCCGCTTGAGTTCATCGACGGAAAACTCCGCGAGAAAACCGAGCTTGCCGACGTTTGCCCCGATCAAGGGGATCTGGTTAGATCCCAAAGAGCGGGCTACTCCGATGAGTGTGCCGTCACCGCCGAATACGATAATCCGGTCAGCCTGGGCCTTGATCGCGGCATATCCATCCAGGCCCAGCACCGAACCTACCAGCACACAGTACGGAGCGGCGAAGGCCTCGACATCGCGCAGGGCGGCTTCCGCCTCCGGCTTTTCCGGATTGGCCAGCAGAAAGACCCGACGCGTCGACATCGTCTCCGGCACTAAGCGTTCTCCTGTGAGGTCTCCTCACCGGCAACTCGGACGGGAGTGATCCTCCGTCCGGACGCAACCGCGATTCTCTGCTCGTGATTCGCGGATTCCGGTTTCGCAACTCGACGTGCCATGATACCTACTCCGCGGATCGCCTGCGACGCGCAATCTTCTGTGGTCTCACTCACGTTCGACTGCGAACCGGACGCTTCGGCTCCCACTATGTGCCCGATGGAATAAGTGCTGCTAACGACGGGACGGCACTTTCGACGCCGCAGAGGCGATTCGCTGCGGTTCCGGTCGATCCTCGCCTTCGACCAGCCGGAGGATCGTGGATGCAATGCTGGTGGCATCGATGCCGCATTCCGCCATCTGAAACGGGCGCGAACCGTGGGAGACGAACCGATCCCCCGGCATTCCCATCCGGACCATGCGCTTGACCGTCAACTTCATCTCCTGAGCGGTTTCCAGAACGGCGGAACCGAATCCGCCGGCTACCGAATGGTCTTCGATGGTTATCACCGGATTACCCGATTCGAACGCAGTGGCGATCATCTCCCGGTCGATCGGCTTGGCGAAGCGGGCCGCGACCACCGCAACGTCGATCCCACTTTCGGTCAACATCTCGGCTGCCGTCAGCGCCGTGGCGGCCGTGACCCCATAAGTCAGGATTGTGGCAGCATCACCGTCGCGCAGCCTGCGCGACTTGCCCAGCTCGAACGGCGGGCAGTCCGGGATGGGCGCCGGGACCGTATCGCGCGGATAACGGATGGCGCACGGCTCGCTCAGGGTGAATCCCAAGCGCATGGCCTCGCGCAATTCAACTTCATCGGCCGGCGCCATAAGCACCATGCCCGGCAGGCCGCGTAGGAATGCGATGTCCAGGAATCCGTGGTGGACTGCTCCGTCTCCGCCTACCAAACCGGCGCGGTCGAGGCAGAACATCACCGGTAGTCTCTGAAGAGAGGCTTCCTGGAAGATCTGGTCGAAGGCCCGTTGCAGGAATGTGGAGTAAATTGCGACGACCGGACGCAGACCGGCCTTGCACATGCCGGCCGCCATATCGACCGTGCAGCTTTCGGCTATGCCGGCATCGCGGCACCTGCCGGGGAAGCGCTTCGCGAATTGGTCCAGTCCGGTACCGTCGGGCATCGCCGCCGTTAACGCGCAGATGCGTTCGTCTTCCTCGGCCAGCTCGCAGAGCGACTCCACGAAGGCGCTCGTCCAGCTCTTTCCCTTGCCCCGCTTGAGCGTGACCTTGCCGCTTTCAACCACGAACGGTTTGGGGCTGTGGTACTTGCCCGGCTCTGCCGTCGCCCAGTCACAGCCGTTCCCCTTTACCGTATGCACGTGCAGCAGGACCGGGTGATGGGCCTTCTTGACCAGTTCCAGCGCCTCGATGAGCTGCCGGATGTTGTGCCCGTCGACCGGCCCGATGTACTGCAACCCCATCGCCTCAAACACCTGCCCCGGCGAAAACGTGGCCTTGATTCCCTCCTTCAGGTGGGCAATCAAGTCGAAGGCCGGCTTGCCCAACAGCGGCAATCGCGGCAGGACCTTCTTGGTCTGCTCTTTGACCTCTTCGTAAAAGTCGCTCGCCCGGAACTTGGCCAAGTACTCGGCGATCGCCCCCTGCGTGGGAGAAATACCCCACTCGTTATCGTTGAGGACCACCAGGAACTGTCGTTTCAGAGTGCCCGCCTGGTTCAATCCCTCGAATGACACGCCGTTGACGATGCTGGCGTCTCCGACCAGTGCCACGGTGCAGCAATCTCGCCCGAGCATTTGATCCGCGCTGGCCATCCCCACGGCCGTGGCAATGGCGGTGCCCGCGTGACCGACGTTGAACAGGTCGAAGCCGCTCTCGGCGGTGTCGGGGAACCCGCTCACGCCGCCCGACTGGCGAAGCGTCTCAAAGTGGCGATTGCGACCGGTCAGCAGCTTGTGCGGGTAGCACTGGTGCCCCACATCCCAGAGAAGGCGGTCCTTCCGGAAATCGAAGACCCGGTGCAGGGCGATGGTCAACTCCGTTATGCCCAAATTGCTGGTCAAATGCCCGCCGTTGTGCCCGACGACATCGAGGATGCGTTGGCGAATCTCCTCGGCCAGCAGCGGAAGCCGGTCGATCGGCAGCTTTCGAAGATCCGTTGGGGATTCGATCTGATCCAGAATGGCCATCAACAGCACTTTCTTTGCGACTCGAGCTCAACTGCCAGCGGGGGATTCTACCACGTCATGAGCGCTTCGATGTTTAGGAAATTTCAATAATGTCGAGAAACAACGTATTCTGCCAGCTCACGAAGATCGTTCGCTTCAACTCCTAGACGTTCCAATGCGGCTATTGCCGCTTCGGAGGCCTGATTGGCTGCGGCCCGACTCTCTTCACATCCTACGCATCGAGGATAGGTTTGTTTATTGGATTCTGCGTCCTTACACACGTTCTTACCCAGCACATCCGGTGTCGAGGTCAGGTCCAATAAATCATCGGCAATCTGGAAGGCCCGCCCCAGGGCTTGTCCGAAGTCCGATACGCATGACAATGTCTTAGAATCAGCACAGCCCGCCAGGGCTCCCAGACGGCACGCGGAGCGAAACAGGCTGGCCGTCTTCCGTTCATGGATGTATTTCGCCAGTTCCACACTCGCCGGCCGCGACTCCCCGGTGACATCCGCGGTTTGGCCGCCGATCATCCCCGCCCAACCCGCTCCGCTCGCCAGCTCCAGCACGAGATCGGCCGCCAGAGCCCGATCGGGCGTGTGGCGGGTGAGCAACTCGAACGCCAACGTCACCAACGCATCTCCGGCGAGGATTGCCACCGCTTCGCCGAAGACCTTATGGCATGTTGGTCGTCCGCGGCGGAGGTCGTCATCATCCATCGCCGGCAGATCGTCGTGGATCAGACTGAAGGCATGTACGCATTCTATGGCCGCCGCCGCCGGCAAGGCCTTGTTCCGGTCACCACCTGCCAGCTCGCAACAGCGCGTAACCAGATAAGGCCGCAGACGCTTCCCTGGAGCCAGCGCACAATGACGCATCGCATCTACCAACTCCTGCGGCACATCACCGGTCGGAGTGAGAAACGGTTCGAACTGGCGGTCAAACCGGGCCGCGAAGTCCGTAAGTCGGTCCAGAATGCGGGCACCGGATTCACTCCCGCGTCCGCTGAGGTTTTTCGTGTCGGAGTCGTTCATTGCCGGAACCTGCATGGAAAACCGAGGAATCTGACGTTTCATCCAAGTTCGCTGGGAGTATACCGGTCGGTTACGCGCTGAACAGGCCACGCCCGGATCTGAGGGCCTACGATTGTCGAAGCACGTCGGGCTACTTGATCCAGTCGGAGGCCGGAGGCGGGGTGTTGGGGCTTGCGCGCTCTCGGTCTGTGATGAAGAACGGTTTGTTCGCCCAACTGATCGGAGTCGGCCAGACGACGCGACCGGCGCGCTCTACAACGCCCTCTCCGGTTTCAATCTCATCGGTTATGGGTCGGCCCTTCGCCGCGAGCAATGGCGGGTTCAAGTCGGTCGGGTACAGCAGGATTGCTGCTTCGCTCCAGTCGTCCTCGGTGAACTCGGCCGATGACGAGAAGAGCCTCATATCGATGGAGGCGAAGTCCATCGGTGGGCAGCAGTAAGGGGCCGGCTCACCCAATACGCCGACCCGCGTTGTCGGGTGAGCGGATGGGATGCCTTCGGCCGTTAATCCGCCCGAGATTGCGGGAGATGCCCCGAGTCCGTCTGACGGCCGCTCGTTCCCACCCAACAACTGGGCGGGTATGGTGTTGCCCCGAAAGACCCTCGCCAACTCGGCGCGAGTTCCGCGCGACGTTGCGTCCAAGTGGAAGTTCCAGACGTACGGGGCGCCGAAACACGCCGTTGATATCACTACCCACACCGCGGGGGTCGCCCGCAGGGCCGGCGCGAGTTTCGTGCCCCAGCCGGCCAGCACGCATGCTGCTCCGATCGCGAGAGCGGCGTCCGGGAAGACTCCGAAACGGCCATACTCGGCGGGCTTGCCCGCGCCGATCAGAACGAACTGTAGAAAGAACAGAAGAGCGGATACGGTTAGGGGGGCTGCGGTCGTTTTCTTCTTCGCCAACGCGATACCCAATCCCAGCAAGCCGAGCAGGACGATGGGCAGGGTGGCCCCCTCGATGCATAGCTCGGCTACCCGGACCAGGCCCTCGCCGAGCCGATCGACGCGGTACATTGCCAGCGAATTCCCGAAGTTGCTACTGAGAACCTCTCGGTTGGATATGGCGTTGATGACGATGTAGGGGTTCGTGGCCAGATACGTGCCGATTCCGATAGCGGTACCTCCCGCAACCCGCAACAACACCGCCCCCCACTTGAAGCTTTGTCCCCGGCGGGTGTCGGGTTCCGGATCGACGGGTCCCCCGCCCGGATTCTCTCTTCTCCCTTGCCTGAGCAAGGCCCCCAGCGGGATTAGGATGAAGATCGGCCATGAAGACAGGACCGTGCCGAACGACGCTCCACAGCACAGGCACATGCCCCGCCAACTGCACCTAGTACCGCTCGACACGAAACGCATCGCAACGTACACGGCCAGAAGCATCAAGGCTGCCCCGGGTAGGTGCGGCTTGGCTTCGTGGGACATGGAGATCACCACGGGCAGCAGGGTGAACAGCAGCGCGGCCAGCACTCCGGCTGCGGGCCCCGCCAGCCTTCTTCCGATGGCGAAGACCGTGATCGTGCCGACCAATCCCCACAAGGCGGCGTACGCCCGGGCCGCGACGTAAAACTTGGCGAAATCGTCCGGATGGTCGAGGTAGTAGACGACGTTACTTCTGACGTCGATCAATCCGAGAACGTCACAGAGCCCGATCAAAGCACCCACCGGATAGATGAACAACCCGCCGTACTGGTAGAGCCGGGGGTCGAGGTCCAGTTGGGCCGGGTTCATGCCGGCCAGGGCCATCATGGTGATCATCTCGTCAGGTTGATGCGTGAACAGCCGGTAGCGCAGATATATGCGGGCGAGGTCAGCTTCTGTGGCGGTCAGCGGGACGGCGGCATCGGGCGGGCGCGCCAGCGGGTCTGCGTCGACGTCAGCTCCTCGCACGCGAGAGAACTTGTCGGTCGCCCCGGCCAGGCGGTGGATTTTCTCTCCCGTCCAAGGCGGTCTCCCGCCGAAAAGAGACTCGTCAATCGCCCGGCTGGGCAGGCCCCAGGCCATGCCCAGAGCTGATAGTGTTGTGAAGAGCAGGAGGATTCCCCCCAGGGCGACGTGCTCAATGCGAACCGGCGATTTCGGCGTCTCGTCCGTCATGGCTTTGTTGCGCGATCGAGCCGGGAGCGGCTGGTCCCGCAGAGTATTGGGTACGTGTAAGCGGTCGATGGTGGGTGTGTCAAACGGGAGAGCGGTCGCCGGCGTCAGCCGGCTCGAGTAGTTTGTGGGGAAGATCAACGCGATCGAGTTGTTTGGACCGGTTCTTGCCAGGAAATCTTGGATGTCGACCGGCCGTTATTCCATGCGTTTAAGGGCTCGCTCGATGGTGGAGATTGCCCGGCGAACGGGATCCTCATGGTCGTGGGTCTTGGTCCGAGGGGCGAGTGTTTCGGGGTGACGCGGGAGATCATCACCGGTCATGTGCGGTTCCGCCGAAGGGCCGAGTATTGGCGACCGAGGGGCAAGGTCGGTGGTTCCCCGTCGGCTCGTCCGAGGACGCGTGGTTGCGTTGGATCGGGTTTCCACATACCTCCGTTCTAATAGACAGGACATGTTCAGATGAGTCTTCGCGAGAATCTCCCCCGGGATGCTGTTGCGGAGTTGCGTACGCACGAGCCGATCACCATCGGTTCCGACGCGGCGGTGGGGGACGCTGTCGAGTTGATGAAGAAGAATAACTCCGGATGCTTGTTCGTGACCCAGCACGGTTGCGCGATGGGCGTATTCACGGAGCGCGATGTGTTGACGAAGGTCATTGCCGGTGACCTTCCTTTGACGACGCCGATCGTTGACGTGATGACGCCTAATCCACGGGTGGTACACGAGGGCGACTCCGTAGCGGATGTGATCCGCGAGATGCACGGCGGGGGTTTTCGGCACATGCCCGTGGTCGACGGCGACGGATGTCTCAAGAGCGTAATCTCGGTTAAGCGGGTGGTCAGATATTTGGTTGAGCACTTTCCTTCGGCGGTGTTCACTCTGCCCCCGGAGTCGGGACAGGAACCACTTACTCGCGAGGGAGCCTAAGGTGCCGGTACGTGCGGTGTCTCTCTGTTTGAGTTTCATTGAGGAGCGTTGGTAGTCATGGTCGTTTCGACCCAGCCTGACCAATCCGGAAAAGGGGCCCAGCAGGTCATTGAAGTTGAGGAGATTGCGGTTCGCTTCTGCGGCGACTCCGGTGATGGAATGCAATTAGCCGGTACCCAGATGACCAATACCTCTGCAGTCTTCGGCAACGATGTCAGCACGTTTCCCGATTATCCATCGGAGATTCGTGCTCCGCTCGGTACGCTGGCCGGGGTTAGTGGCTTTCAATTGAACTTCGGATCGCACCGCTTGCGCACGCCGGGAGATCAGGTTAATGCCCTGATCGCGATGAACCCGGCTGCTCTGCGGGCGAATGTTGCCGATCTGGAACATGGCGGCGTGCTCATCGTCAACTCGGATGCGTTTACGCAGACCAATCTGGACAAAGCCGGGTATACCGAGAACCCCCTGGACGGCGATGGCCTGAACGCCTTCAAGCTCTACAAGGTTCCCGTTGATACGCTGAACGCAGAGGCTTGTGCGGGGTCGGGGCTGAGCGGTCGGGCGGTCGCCCGGTGCAAGAACTTCTTCGCCCTGGGGCTGTCTTATTGGCTTTACGGTCGCCCGATGGATCCGACGCTGAACTGGATCGAAGGAAAGTTCGGAACCAAGCCCGCTGTTGCGGATACGAACGCGAAAGCTCTCAAGGCCGGGTACTACTACGGTGAGACCGCCGAGATCTTCACGCATCGCTATGTCGTTGCTCCGGCGAAGATCGCGCCGGGCAAGTACCGCAAAGTAAGCGGTAACGAGGCGACGGCCCTTGGGTTGATTGCTGCGGCCCGCCTGGCGAAAAAGACCTTGTTCTACGGCACTTATCCGATTACGCCGGCGAGCGACATCCTGCACGATCTCTCGCGGCACAAGAACTACGATGTGCGAACCTTCCAGGCGGAGGACGAGATTGCGGCAATGACTTCGGTGGTTGGCGCGGCCTTCGCCGGGGCTTTTGCGGCTACCGGTACGAGTGGGCCGGGCTTGGCGCTTAAGAGCGAGGCGATCGGTTTGGCGGTTATGACCGAATTGCCCATGGTTATCGTCAACGTGCAGCGAGGCGGTCCGAGCACGGGGATGCCGACCAAGACGGAGCAATCTGACTTGCTGCAGTCGCTCTGTGGGCGACACGGCGAGGCGCCCTTGTGCATCCTGGCGGCTGCCACACCGGCAGACTGCTTTGCGATGAGCATTGAGGCGTTTCGGATTGCGGTTGAGTTCATGACGCCTGTGATTCTGCTGACCGATGGTTATCTGGCCAACGGTGCGGAACCCTGGCGGATTCCGGATGTCGCTTCTTTGCCGAAATTCGACATCAAGCACCCGACAACCGGCGATGACTTCAAGCCGTATCTGCGTAACGAGAAGTTGGCTCGCCAATGGGTCTTACCGGGCACAAAGGGTCTTGAGCATCGTGTCGGCGGGCTGGAGAAGCGCGACGTTACCGGTGAGGTTTGCTACGAGCCGGAGAACCACCACCGAATGGTGGAGCTTCGACAGCAGAAGATCGCCGGCATTGCCGACACGCTTCCGCCCTTGGAAGTACTTGGGGACGAGAGCGGCAAACTGCTGGTAGTCGGCTGGGGGAGTACGTACGGGGCCATCACCACTGCCGTAGAACGATGTCGCAAGAAGGGCCTACCGGTTTCCAGTGTCCATCTTCGGTACATTGACCCGCTGCAGAAGGAACTGGGCGGTATTCTCGAGCGATACGAGCAGGTCTTGGTTCCGGAGATGAACCGCGGACAGCTTGTGTCTGTGCTGCGGAATCACTTTCTCCGCGACGTGACCGGGTTCTACAAAGTGCAGGGCAAGCCCTTCTTGATCAAAGAGATCGAGGCCAAGATCGAGGAAATGTTGAACGGAAAGGAATCATGACTACCGATGCCGCACAGGCCAAGCTGACTCCCAGGGACTTCGCCAGCACGCAAGATGTTCGATGGTGTCCCGGCTGTGGTGATTACTCGATTCTCGCGCAGACCAAAAAGGTCCTGGCGAACGTTGGGATCCCACGGGAGAAGGTCGTATTCGTTTCCGGCATCGGGTGTTCCAGCCGGTTTCCCTACTATGTGAGCACGTACGGCTTCCATGGTGTCCATGGCCGGGCTCTGAGTACTGCCACAGGGATCAGGGTGAGCCGCCCGGATCTGTCCGTGTGGGTCACGACCGGTGACGGAGACGCCCTCAGTATCGGTGGTAATCATCTGATCCATGCGATCCGCCGGAACGTGGATATCAACGTGCTTCTGTTCAACAACCGGATCTACGGCTTGACGAAGGGGCAATACTCTCCGACGTCTCCGCCGGGCAAACGCACGAAGTCGACTCCGCAGGGAGTCATCGACTTCCCCCTCCACCCACTGTCAGTTGCGATCGGGGCGGAGGCGACGTTTGTGGCTCGCGCCGTTGACGTGAATGTCAAGCATCTGGCCCACGTGCTGGAACGGGCGGCGCGGCATAAGGGTACTTCTTTTGTGGAGATCTATCAGAACTGTGCGATCTTCAATGAAGGGGCCTTCGAGTACGCGACCGGTAAGGACACGAAGGAGGATACTACGCTCTACCTGGAGCACAATCACCCGCTCATCTTCGGCAAGCATCGCAACAAGGGTATCCGGCTGGCCGGTATGGACCCCGAGGTCGTGACTCTGGAGGGGGACGTGGCCGAAGACGACCTGCTGTTTCATGATGAGACTCAGGCAGAACCCAGCCTCGCCTACCTGCTGAGCAGGATGCACTACCCGGAGTTTCCCGAGCCCATGGGGGTCTTCAGGTGCGTGGAAAGACCAACCTACGAAGATCTGCTGATGGAACAGATCAACGGGGCCGTTGAGAAGCAAGGCGAAGGGGATCTGAAGGACCTGTTCGAGGCCGGTGACACGTGGGTCGTTGAGTAGAAGGCCGGCTCAGCGGCGGGGTAGTCGCACGCGCGACTGTGGCCCGTCTCTTGGGCGGCAGAACGTCCTGGGAAATAGACTGTGTGGGTAACGGCATGATTTGTCCCTTCTGTGATTTTGAGAATATCGAAGGCGTGGATCAGTGCGAGCGGTGTCAGGCTGATCTGGCCCACCTGCAAGGCGGAGAGAACCTCTGCTATATTGAGCACGATCTTCTGCATCGTCCCCTGGGCGAGCTGGCGGTCCGCGATTACCTGGAAGTCACGCCTGAAACGTCCGTGGCGGATACCGTCCGGCGAATGAACGAGGGCGGCCATCATTGTGCGCTGATCGTGTCAGACAAGCGGCTGGCCGGGATCTTCACCGAGCGGGATGTCCTTATTAAGCTGGCCGGGTGTGGCGAGCTGCCCTCGGACCGGCCAATCAGTGATCTGATGGTCGAGCAGCCGACCACGCTTTCCAGGACTGATACGGTGGCTCTCGCCCTGAACCGGATGATGGTTCGCGGTTACCGCCATATTCCGGTGGTGGACGGCGATGGCAATCTGGCAGGAGTGGTGAGCGTACGGGACATCCTTCGGTATCTGGTCGAGAGGCACGGCCGGGATCTGAACGTCGCAAGCGCCGGCTCCTGATAGGATCCGGTTTTGGCGAGAATCGCAGGCCCTTCGCTGAATCTGGGATCTTCCGCTAAGAAGCCTCGCGGGCTGGTGTGGGAATCGCGCAAGTTTGCGGTATGCGCAAACAAAAACCACTTCAAAACAGCCCGGAGCCGACTCGCGTACTCCGGGCGGTTTGAACGTCCGATATCGATGCCGGTGCCGGCCTACTCGGACGGTTCCTCGGTCTTGTTCAGTTTCCGCCGCTTCGCGTGCAGTTCCTTGATCCCCGCGGCGGCTTTCTCCCAAAGCTTGTAAGCCTCCTCGCGTTCGCCCCGCTTGTATGCGAGGGCGGCGTTGATCTTCTGACGGCGAAACGTCTTGTTTGGTCTGGGCATCCTGGTCCTCTTATCGATCGAAAAACCCACCGCGACCGCCACGTGGTCGCAAGAGCCCCGTATAATACCAAGCTGCCCGGGAAACGCCAGAGGGTGCCGGCAGTTCTTTGGCGGCCGGACTCGGCGGAGCTCGGCAATCACTCAGCAGGGTCGCAACGGGCGATTACTCGTCCTCTTCGCTATCCCAGACTGCTGCGGTGACCGCGGCGATCAGCTCGTCAAAGTCCGGCTCGCGGAGCGTGCGAAGATCAAAGCAGATCGCACCGTCCCGTATCCGGGCAACCACCGGTGTGTCGCCCGTTCGCAGGGCGGCAACTAACTCGTCCACCGCGGCACCGGACGATGGCCGCCACTGCACGACCACAGTCTGGATTTCCCGGCCCGGCATCGAGCCGCCGCCAACGAATCCTACGTCCGAGCACACGAAAAACTGCTCCTCCGGCAGGGCGGCCGCCAATTGCTCACTGAGCCGCCGGGCGCGATCGGCCAGGTCGTCGGTGGACGCAACCATCATCGACAAATTCGGGATACACTCGATCGCTTCCTCCGGGTCTGCGTATAGCCGCAGGGTTGCTTCCAAAGCCAGCAGGGTCAGTTTGCCGAGGCGGTAGGTCCGCATAAGCGGGTTCGCCTCGATCCGCTCGATGAGGTCTTTTCTGCCGAGGATGACCCCGCATTGCGGCCCGCCCAGCAGCTTGTCGCCCGAGAAGCAGACCAGATCGGCGCCCGCCGCCAGGGAATCGCGCACGCACGGCTCCGGCGGCAGGCAATAGCCGACCATTTCGGTTATCAGACCGCTACCGAGATCGTCGACCGCGATCAGCCCGTACCGATGGGCGATTTCGGTGACGACCTGAATGCTCGGTTCGGATGTGAATCCCACCACGCGGTAGTTGCTCGGATGCACCCGCATGAGGATGGCGGTGTCATCGTTGATGGCCTGCTCGTAATCCCGGGGATGCGTCCGGTTGGTCGTGCCCACTTCGTGCAGGCGGGCACCGCTGGCGTGCATTATGTCGGGCAGCCGGTAACTGCCGCCGATTTCGATAAGCTGCCCTCGCGATACGATAACCTCCCGCTCGCTCGCCAAGCTCTGCAGGATCAGCAGAGTAGCGGCGGCGTTGTTATTCACCACCGTAGCGGCCTCGGCCCCGGTGATCGAGACCAGCAGCTCGCTTATGTGGGTATTCCGCCGGCCGCGTCGTCCGGTCTCCAGGTCGTATTCCAGATTGCAGTATCCGGAAGCTCCGTCGACTATCGCCTCGATGGCCGCTTCGCAGAGGGGGGCCCGGCCGAGTCCGGTATGCAGGACGATGCCGGTTGCATTAATCACTCGTCGAATGGACGGGCGGGCGTGGTCCAGCAGCTCCTCCTCCGCCTCGGCGAGGATCTCCTGTACATCAACGGGCTCGTCGGTCTCTCCTGCTATGATCGCCTCGCGAGCCGAGTCGATCGCCTTCTGCAATGCCGCTACCACGGCAGGACGTGGTACCGCCGAAAGCCACTCGACGACATCCTCATGTTCGAGCAAACGAGACACGGATGGGAGTGACCGGAGCAGTTTGTTAGAGTCGGACATGGGTGATCCTCAGGTGAAGGCTGTCAGGACTGCTCATTCTCCGATGGCGTATCGGCCAGGATCCTAAGGTCGTCGAGGCGCTTAGTGAAACCGATGCGATCGAGGTACTCCATGAACGGAATAACGTACTTCCTGGACGAATCCAGGGTCTCCCGCACCAGGGAAACAGAGACTCCCCCATGTTGCCCAATCATCTGGGTTACTCTCTTGCGGAGGTCCCGTTCCACTTCGGCGTGAAGGTACAGTTTCGGAGCCACCTGGATTAGTTCGCCGAGAGCTACGGCAAGGGTCGCCAGCCGCTCCATCCGCTTGCGATCCCCTTTGGGGGCGTTCTTAATTGCCTCCAAGGCGGGAGGCTGGAAACCTCCGGCCCGAATCTCCTCAACCATCTCCGCCAGGAGTTTCTCGTCAGCGTTGCTCAATTCCGGTGCAAAAGCCGGTAGGCAGGCGAATTTCCCGATGAGTTTGAGCGTCTTGGATTCGACGAAGGTCTCGAACAGAGATTTCGCCAAGGGGCGATTGGTCATGCGCTCCAGCCAGCCGAGCACTGAGTCGACGTGCCTTCCAGGTAGCTCGGGATGTCCCCGGTGATACCGTTCCAGCCATGCGCGCAGTCGTTGGGCTAGGTCGTCGGCGGCCTGAGGGACGGCGAACACATCCGTCCCTTTCATCCGGATCCAGCGTTTCTCGTCTTTAAGTTGCGCGATGATCTTGGGGATAGTGTCCAATTCAACACCTGCCCGGGCGCAGACTTGCAGGTCTGACACGGGAATGAACCCCGCTGCTCGCAGAACCTGCTCCACCCGGTCAATCGGGGCACCGGATTCCAGTATTTGCAGGCTTTCAAGTTCGGATTCCAGCCGCCGGCGCTTCCGCCGCGCCACCGGACGCAGTACGAAGCCGCCTCCGATCGTCCGGACGGCCGTCTCGTCCCGGATGATGAACGGCTGCCGGTACGTGGTTGTGAGCGGAGTTCCGCTGCGGAATTGGGCGAACGCGGTTTCTCCCGGGTCGAGCCGGGAAGCCCCATCCAGCAGCACGACCCGGACCGGCAGTTCCACCGTGCCAATCCCCAGGCGGATGATGCTTGCGGATTTCAATGGGCGCCCGCACGACGGCAGGCAGCGTAACCGCACGTCGATCATTGGCGACGGCTGCAGGTATCCCGGCGTAACCAGCTCCGAACCTCGTTGAATATTCGCGCGGTCGACATTGCTGACGTTGATCGCGCAGCGCTGCCCGCGACCAAGCGAGTTGTGCTCGGCGCCGTGGGTTTGAAGCGTGCGGACCCGGCAAGTTGCAGCCGCCGGCCAGACCTCCAGGGTTTCCCCGACCTCAACGCTTCCGCGCAGGGCGGAGCCCGTGACCACGGTGCCTCTGCCCGGGACGGTGAATACGCGGTCGACGTCCATGCGGAAAGGACGGGCACTGGGGCGCGGTTGGAGGCTCGCCGCGGTCGTGGTTATCGTCTGGCGGAGCTCATCCACCCCGGCACCACTGACCGCCGACACCGGGCAGATTGGAGCGGCTGCCAACGCAGTTCCCGCCAGCAGCTCCTTCACCTCCTCCACGACCAATTCGACCATCTCGTCGTCCACCAGATCGATCTTGGTGACGGCTACCACCGCATGCCGGATTCCCAGCAGATTGAGAATGTCCACATGCTCGCGAGTCTGCGGCATCACCGAATCGTCGGCCGCTACGATGATAAGGGCCAGGTCGATACCGCTGGCTCCGGCCACCATCGTCCGGACGAAACGTTCGTGCCCGGGAACGTCAACGACCCCGAAACAGATGTTCCCGATGACCAACTCGGCGAAACCGAGTTCGATGGTCATTCCGCGGCGTTTCTCCTCCGGGAGCCGGTCCGTATTGGTGCCGGTGAGCGCCTCGACGAGCAGAGTCTTGCCATGATCGATGTGTCCGGCGGTGCCCAGGATGAAGTGCTCCGTTATTGCACGGTGGTCGTTGGGTTGTGCTGGGTCCGTTGTCGACATGGGGGCGATTATCGAAGCCCGACGCACCTGTGCAAGTGTTGGGGGTCGGGCACTCCAGAGTGTATAAGAAACGTTGGGCAGACTGACGGAGTTGGCCCGTTGGAAAGAAAAGGGCGGTGTTAACGTACCAAGCGGCCCTTTGCTAAGGACAACTTGATGCAGCGGCGAGTCCTCCTGTGGGTGTTGTGGGCGGCATGTTCGGCAGCGCCCGGTGTGCTTGCAACGGAGCCGGCCTGGATTGCGAAGGGGCGGCAGGGCATGGTGGCGAGCGACTCGCCCCATGCTTCGCGGGCGGGGCTCGAGATTCTCCAAGCGGGAGGCAACGCGATTGATGCGTCCGTGGCGGTGTCGTTTGCCCTGGGGGTGACGCGCCCGTACAGCACCGGACTCGGCGGCGGTGGGTTTCTGATAGCCCGATTCGCCGATGGGCGGATTCTGGTTCGGGATAGTCGCGAGACGGCCCCGGCAGCCGCGATGGCTGACATGTTCATTGTGCAAGAGGACGCAGCGTCCGGTGGTCCGCCTCCCAGCCGCTACGGGCATCTGGCAGTTGCGGTGCCGGGCTTGTTGGCCGGTCGGTGTCGGACCTTGGCGGAGCATGGCACGATGCCTCTTGCTAAGGTGATGGCTCCGGCGATTCGGCTGGCGAAGGAGGGGTTTCCCGTTGACGAGCACTACGTCAAGCAGACTGTCGATGTGTTGAAGCGATATCAGCGTTATCCGGAGTTGATCCGGTCATGTTCCTACGTTCATCGCGTCCATTTGCGAGACGGCCGCCTGCGGAGCATCGGGGACACGCTGGCCCAACCGGAGTTGGGGCGCCTGCTGGAAGAGATCAGTCGCGAGGGTCCGGACTTCTTCTACCGCGGTCCCGTTGCCAGCGCGTTGGCGAAAGAGATGCGGTGTCATGGCGGAATAATCACGGAGAACGATCTGGCGGAATACACGGTTTGCGATCGTAAGCCCGTGTCTGCCAGTTACCGCGGCTATCAGGTTATCTCGATGCCTCCTCCGTCTTCGGGCGGGATTGCCCTTATCGAGTCGTTGAACATTCTGGAGACTGTCGATCTGGCAGCAATTGCGCAGAGTGACTCGGGGTTGTCACTTCATTATCGAATCGAGGCAATGAAGAATGCCTTCGCCGATCGGGCGCGGTGGCTGGGAGACACGGACTTTGTATCGGTTCCGGTGGGGCATTTGACGTCGAAGGGCTACGCGCGGTCGTTGGCGGACCGGATCGACCCTCTGGCCGTGGGGAGTGTTGGCGGGTACGGTTCGGTCAACCTTCCGGACGACTCCGGAACCTCGCATTTCTGTGTGGCGGATCGGTGGGGTAATGTGGTCAGCAGCACCGAGACCATTAATACCTTCTTCGGATCGCTCGCCGCAGTAGACGAATGGGGGTTGATACTAAACAACGAAATGGACGACTTCGTCGCCCGCCCGGGCAGCCCGAACGCCTACGGGTTGATTCAGTCCGTCAACAACGCGATTGCGCCGCGCAAGCGGCCTCTTTCCAGCATGGCCCCGACCATTGTGCTGAGCGACGGCGCGCCGCACATGCTTCTTGGGGCTTCGGGCGGTCCGCGAATCATCAGCGCGGTTTTGAACGTTATGGTTGCGGTGACGGATCATGCGATGTCGCTGGAAGAGGCTATGCGGGTCCAACGTCCTCATCACCAATGGGCTCCCGATCTGTTGTTCTTCGATGCCGCGCCGCCTCCGGAAATCGAGGCGACCCTGGCAGCGCGAGGGCACCAGATAGCCGAGGAACACAAGACGGGCATCGTCCAGGCGATTCTCCGCGTTAATGACGGTTGGGTCGGTGCCAGTGACCCTCGCAAAGGCGGCCGACCGGCCGGGTACTGACGGGACATTGTCATCTCTGCAGTGTCGCGCCCTTTCTTCCTTCTTTCGCCCCTGTCGGGATTAGTCGACATCTGCGGCATCCTCCCCAGGGGCGCAAGCCCTCGTTGTTCTACACATCATTCGACGTATTCACCAACTGCAACCGTTCGATCTCTGATCTCGATTCTCCAACCCGAAGGGCTCAGATGAAGTAGCCGGGGGCAAGTCCGCCATCGGCGGACGCCGCCCCCGGACCCGATCCCCGCAACCAGCGTCACCCCGGTAGGGGTCAAATGCCTTGGGCGAATGCGTCTCGCGAGTCGGCCATGTCTGTCGACGCATTCTCAATAACGCCGGATAGCGGAAACAGACGCGCGGTTCATCGACGCCGCCTCTTTGACCCTTTCAGGGTAATTGGGGTTGTTGGGCTTCCACCCGGGGGCGGCGGCCGCTACGCGGCCTTGCCCCCGGCTACTATCTTGCAGGCTTTCAGCCTGAACACGTAGTCGGCTTGACGCCTTTCGCTGAGAAAGAAGCCGCGGCCTGTAGCTTGCCACGCTGGGGAATGGGGCGCCGGCGAGTCGGACGGATACGCTCGGCTCGCCCGGCAAAGATGTGTAGAACAGCGAGGGCTCACGCCCCTGGCTACACACCTGTGCCCCTTCGTGGTAGGAGCCTCATTCATTGACCATAATCCCAGGGTAGCCGCTGCGCGGCAACCCTGGGCTGGGGGACGGAATGCCGTTGGCGTACTCGAACGGGACGCAGTCCGCATATCAGAGAGGGCTCTCTCGTCTCGTCTGCCAAGGTTAGTACTATTGAGCTCCGCCCGGCGTTCTGCCTGCCGGATGCGCGACTCGCGGTGCGCCGCCCTAACGCCATCGAACGCGATTCAGCGTACAACAAGCGTGTTGTCGGGTGGAGCCCTATCTTGGTTTGCCGAAGCCGCGTTTCGGGTTATCGGTCGCGCCGCGAACCCTCCTGTTCTCCGCGGAGACTCTGCAACGCCGCGATGACGCTGAGGTCAGAAGGCGAGCGTGCGTTCGACCTGCGGCACTGTTCTGATTACGCGTGGAACCGATCGAGCCTCGGGATGCTGCTGACGGTCGATTACCGGTCATCGTGGTTCGGGAGAATCCTGTTGGCTGGCGTTGTCGTCGTATCTTAGAGTTGGGTGTTCGACGCGTGCCCGGTTGCCTGGCGAAGCCCTTCGGAGGCGACTACGGTCCGCCGCATCCTGTTGGTCTATGAGGACTGGCGTGTAGGGTGCAGGGCCGAGGCTGTTGGAGCGGGGACGTGGTGAATGGACAGCATCTTTCGGGGTGATTAGGGAGGCGTGGTCTGGGGGGGCTCGACGTACCGAACAGCCCCGAAAAGAGAACTGTCTTGGAAGTTGAGGTGCTTCCCAGAGGGGGAAGAGGGTTGAGGCCGGCCGGGCTTGCGATGAACGATCGCTAGTCTGGCCGGCGTTGTTCTTGCGCTCCCTCCGGTCCGTCGGCCGGAGGTTGCCCGTGGCTCAACCTTGTCGCCGGCGCGAATCAGGGCCCGACAGGTGCGTGGTGAACCGGGGTGACGAGGGCCGCCCCACGGAGCGCGCCGGGGTGCGGGTTCGGGTGCCGCTTCTTCCGTTCCGGGTGCGTCTGTTGTCCCTCAAAGCCAACGCGGCATACCGCTGGTGCCGGGTGAGTCTGCGGACCAGGAGTTCGTCAACCGTGACGAGTTGCGCGCCTTTGGCCTCCATTTGTCGAATGGCAAGATCGGCGGCCGCCGGGTTCCAGAAACCGCAGGCATCCTGCACGACGGTGACGACCTTGTCACGGGCGAGCAACCCGAGTACTAGGGCTTTCACCGAGTACTCGAGGGCATTCCCGTAGACGACAAACTCCTTCACTGGAAGCTGCGTGACGAAGCGGTCCGCTTTCGGATTGTTGAGCAGGTCGTCCGTACGGATTCGGAAGAGCACCTGCTGGAACCGGCGAAACAGATCCAGCGGAATCGACAGCGTATTGTCGACTTCGATGCGGGCGCATTGCGGGAACCGCGTAAACGGCATCTTCTGCTGCCCGGTCGAGCCATCGACGCAGTGGACGGGGGCGCTCGTCACACACGACCTCGCACGGGCGATGGGAGTCGAGCGACGAGATAACCGGCGCACAATTCCACTTAGTCCAGGCGACGACCCGTCTTAGCGCCGGAATCAGTTCGTCAATGTTGAGTACGGGGCACGCCCCGTTACGTTCGCAGTAGTCGCGCTGCGTGTTCAGATCGATCGTGATGCACTCAAATGCCTGACCGTTTCTACGACTGACCATGCCGCTTTCCCCTCGCTGCACCCATGGAAATGCCCACGTGTCCGTCGGTTTCGATCTCCTGGGATATGCCGTCGGCGCGGTCTGAAGTTCCCCGATCCGGTCGGCCTCCCTCCTCCTCCTTCGTCCCGCAAGGTCAGAGATGCTCGACCCCGGGTATGCCACAGTCTAGCAGCGAAACAAGCCACTGGCGACCATCCTGTCAATTTTTTTGAACCTCCTTAATGGTAACGACTTACAGTGCGATAGGATTTGTCGCCGGCCTCTCGTTGCTCCGTTTAGGGGCTTTGCCTTCCGTTGGGCTGGGTACGGCGGACGAGGGGGGCCGCGCGATGCGGACGTTTCCATTCGTGGGTGAAGACCGGCAGAGTTTGCGCTTTCTCTGCGCAGAAGAAGCAAGGGCGCCGTGGTGGAGTTGCCGCCCCGAGCTGGTCGATATGTTCAATGGTTATCGGACAAAGGCGCCCTCCTCGATGGAGTATCTGCGGTCCTGAGTAACTGATTTTTGCACGGGCGGGAGCCGATGATTCGAAAGAGGATGTAACGAAGGGGGCTGCAGCCGAGAGCTTGGCGGAAGCCGGGGTCGGCGGCGGCTCATTCTGTCTGGGAAGAGACTCCTCATTCCGGAAACTAGCCGCCAATGATGATGGTACGCCGTGGAATAACGAGACGGTTCTGCCTATGGACAGCGGGGGGTGTAGTAATCACGTCGATCGCCGGGTGCGCGCTCCTTGAGCAGAAAACGACCCGCGAAGATCGGAGCGGTCCGCATCCGATGCTCGCTGCGGTTCGAGCGCGCGAGATCAGCATGTTCGGTGACGTCAGTGATGGGCGAGGCCGGGATTATTTCACCCGGGCCGCCGGATCGATGCGGCAGCATACGTTCACCGAGCTCGGTGCCGATACCGATGCCGACATCGACGCGGATGGTCGGAGGATGGTCTTCTCGTCGACCAGGCACAACATCTACGCAGACCTGTATATCAAGTCGATTGACGGCGTAGCGGTGACGCAACTTACGAGCGATCCTTCATCGGACATCCAGCCGTCGTTCAGCCCGAGTGGGGAGCACGTGGCATTTGCGAGTGATCGAAGCGGGAATTGGGACATTTGGATTATCAGTGCAGAGGGCGGACAACCGGTTCAGATCACGGATAGCCCGGCTCATGAGGCGCATCCGAGCTGGTCGGTGGATGGTTCACAACTGGTCTTCTGCAGCTTGCCGGATAACGGGGATCAATGGGAACTGTGGATCACCGATGCAGTGCGAGGTCCTGCTAAGAGGTTCATTGGTTACGGGCTCTTTCCCGAGTGGTCTCCGGTCGGCGATACGATTCTCTCTTCCAGAGAGCGCGCGAGCGCGGAAGTAACCTGTTTAGCATTTGGACGTTGTCTTTGATCGATGGCGAACCTCGCTATCCGACGGAGCTGGCTTCGAGTGCGCATCAGGCCTTGATTATGCCGACTTGGAGTCCGGACGGGCTTCGCGTCGCTTTCGCGGGAGTCGAGAGTCTGCCTCCGAGCGAGACGGGTCCATCGGCCACCCGTGAGGTCGCCGACATCTGGCTCGTGGGCGTGGATGGGCGCGGCAAGATTCGCCTGACCGACGGACACACGGCTAATTACTCACCGGTGTTTTCTCCGAGTGGGAGAGTGTTTTTCACGACCCGACGAAGCGGGTTGGATACGATCTGGTCGCTGCTGCCGGCCGGTCCCCTGGAGGGGGCGGCGCGCAACTGACCGGTGACCTGCGCAGGACGCCGCGGTTGCCGGAAACTAAAAGCGGTTTGAACGGCCCACAGGGACGTTAAGGCGGCAGCTTATGGGATGTTGGGAAATCGCTCGTTTCAGACGCAAGCAGGTCTGAGATTTGGACGATGAACCCAGTACTCCAGGTTCCTGAATCCTGATGCCAGGAACACTCGCCGCGCGGATGGCGGTGAAAAGGGGATAAGCATGGAGGCGGCGACGACACGAGTGCCGACCTGTGTTTGTTTGGCACGACGGGGATGGATCCCGGCGGGATTGGCTCTTTGCCTTGGATTGGCGGGAGGCTGCATCCTGCAGGAGAAGACGGTTGGCCCGGTGGTCGTGGCTAACCGGGACTTCGGGGCGATGACGATTGCGGTTGCCCCGGCGCTCAACCTGAGCGGTGCGGCGGATTTCGATCCCGATCGATTCGCCGACCTGATGGCGAGCGAACTGAGTTACGTTGAGGGAGTTTCAGTCGTCCCGGTCAGTCGGGTCCTCGGCGTTCTCGCGACCCAGGGGGTTGACGGCGTAGAGTCGCCGACCCACGCGTTAGAGCTTGCTAGGGTGCTCAACGCGGATGCGATTCTTGTTTTTGCGGTAATGGAATATGACCCGTACGACCCGCCCAGCATTGGTATCTCCGCTCAACTGTACGGAGTTCGGCCTGGGCCGGGTGTCGGCACGGTCGATCCGGTTGCTTTGTCGCGGCAAGCGAGTCTTGCGTCCGCGACGGGATCGGCAAGAACTCGCGGAATCCTCGCGCAGACCCAGCGAGTCTTCGACGCATCGCACGCCTCGGTGGTCGAGGAGATTCGTGAGTTCGCACGGTATCGTGATGCCGGCGGCAGCCCTTACGGCTGGCGGAAGTTCGTGGTGAGCCAGCAGGAGTACATCCGGTTCTGCTGCCATGCCACGATTCGGGAGTTAGTAGATGGGGGGAAAGGGCCTGTGCTCGCGGAGGCAAGACGCGAGAGGTAGGGATACCATGAACGTCATTCGGCAACTGTCACTGGTGAAAGGTGAGGAACGATTCGTGTTCCGTTACCAAGCCGGGCAGGAGGCAGAGGTGATCGACGCATTTGCGTCAATGGCCTCGGATCAGTCCAGCGAATTCGACTGGTTTGATGCTGCCGTGCTCAGCTACCAGATGGGCCGAAGACTAGAGACGGAGCTCGATCAGATCGCCACATAGATTGGAAGGGTTCGGGCGGTGGCCGCCTCCTGGTCTGGGACTCGGACCAGGGCGAAGTGGTATTTTTCGCCGGCGTGTAGAGCGATCATGAGAGAGAATTCATTGATTGACGAGTTCCTAAACTACCTGAAGTTCGAGCGGCACTTCTCGCCGCACACGGCCAAATGCTATGCTGCCGATCTCGCACAGTTCTGTGCGTTTCTCGGGGGTGGGCAGGCGAGCGGTGGAACCGGGGGTGGGTCCGGCGGAGCGCCGTTCGGATCACCCAGGCCTGTGGCCCGACCAGGGTCCGGGGACTCCGAGACGGAGACCGCGGTTCTGGTTGAGTCCGACGTCCAACAGAAACTCCGCGATGTCGACGCGGAACGAGTGAAGGCGTTTCTCGTCTTTTCTGGGAGACCAGAACTACTCGAAGTCGACCATCGCGCGGAAGCTTGCCACGTTGCGGAGCTTCTACAAGTTCTGTTTGCGACGCGGGCATGTGAAGGTCCATCCGCTGGCTTCCATTCGCACTCCGAAGCAGGAGAAGCGTTTTGCCGAAGTTCCTCGAACTCGAGCAGATTAACAAGCTCCTCGGCACACCCCGACGACAACACGCTGTTGGGGGCGCGCGACCGGGCCATGCTGGAGGTGCTGTTCTCCACCGGCGTTCGGGTAAGCGAGCTGGTCGATCTGAATTTCACTGATGTCGATTTCACCGGTGGGACGATTCGCGTTCGCGGCAAAGGCAAGAAGCAGCGAACCACGCCGATCGGTCCGACGGCAATAACCGCTATCCAGAGATACCTGGAGCTGCGGCGCGCCGATGCCCGGTCAGCCCGGTTCGACCAGGAGGCTTTGTTCGTCAACAAGCACGGACAGCGGCTCAGTACCCGCAGCGTCCGCCGGAAGCTGGACAAGTACCTCGCGGAGTGCGGGCTGGATCCTACGATCAGTCCTCACACTCTTCGCCACAGTTTCGCCACGCACATGCTCAACAACGGGGCGGACCTGCGGAGCGTGCAGGAGCTTCTAGGGCATCAGTCGCTTTCCACTACGCAGGTGTACACGCACTTGACGACGCCGAGACTGAAGGCCGTCTACGACGAGGCTCATCCGCGGTCGTGACGAGACCCTGACATAAGAGTTGACCAGGACCCCATCGGCTGGGACGCTTGCTGAAAGCGGTCCGGCCGATGTTTTTTGCGCAGAGCCGTCCACGGTCAGCGGGGGACTCGCTTTCTGATCTCCATTATCAACAGACGCTCGTCGACCGGGTAGGCTTGATAGCCGGCCGACTTCACTGCTTCCAGCAGTTGCTCGTGAATCGGGGCGCGCGGTCCGTTGCGTTGCCGGTCCAGAGAATCCTCCAGCAGCCAGACTCTGCCACCGCGCGTTATCGTTTCGGTGATCAGCTCGATTCGCCCGCGGGCGTCGCGTACTACTGCGGCAGCCTGCGCGGGGTCGGTATCCGCCGCAGTGTCGACCCAGCCTATCTGGCGGTCCAGCCACGAGGGGAAGCTGACAATCCGGGCTGCAAAGCCTGCGCGGTGCAGATAGTAAAGCAGGTAATCGCGATCGTACGACAACGCGATGACGAGGTCGGTGGGGGCGGTGATCTCCGCGAGACGTTGAGCGCGAACATTGGGGAACGTCGGCGGGGGGCGAAGCTGGAGCATCCGGGCGATCGGCATGACGCTGCATGCCGCCAGAGCGACGGGCATCGCCCACCCAAGCCGGAGGCCTCTGCGGCTTTGTGAACAGCGAATCATCTGCGCTAACGTGAACGACATCCAGACGACACTTGCGGGCCAGGCGATCATATCGTATCGGCCGACAAGGTAATTCGGCCGAACCAACACGGAATAGAGCCACGCGAGTACCAAAGGACCGAGCGCTGTCGCGGCAAGAAAGACGTGAGACGCGGACGATTTACTCGCGGTCCGCGTCTGATCATTCAGCGACCGGCGGCTCCGCACTACCGAGACGACCGCGCCGAGAAGAAGAACCGCCGGAAGGGCGCGGGCGACCCCGTTGGCGGTGACCAGCCAGGTATTCTCAAAGCGGACAGTATCCGGCGATAGCAGAGATAAGCCGCGAAGATGGGCCGGGTAGGCCCCGGCGGGCAGGAATGCCCATAGAGAACGGGGGATGGCCGTGACCGGGTCCCAGTGGTGGGCGACCCAGGCGCCGCCACCACCTTGGGCGGCGGGCCAGACTGCCAGGACGAAGTATGGGGAAAACGCTACGCCGCCGACCGCTACGGTCACGAGCCAACGCCGCAGCGCGCGCGGGCGGTTGTCCGCAAGCAGTATTGCCGCCACGGAACACGGGACAAGGTAGAGCGTGAAGTAGTGCAGATGCAGGCATGCCAGTAGTGCGACCCCGAAGATTCCCCACCAGAACCACCCCCGGCGGCGGGACGCCTCCACCAGGGCCGCTAGCACGACCGTGACGTTGAGTAGCCAGAGAGCGTAGGCGCGGGCCTCGTGGGCGTAATGAATATGCAGGGGGTGAAGAGCGGCGATGATCGCGCAGACGATACCGGCGATCGGTCCACCCACCTGACATGCCAGCAAGCTCAGTACGAGGACGGTCAAGACGGCCGCCACGGCGGACATCGATCGATACGCCGCCTCAGATTCGCCGAAGATGCTGCTCCAGCCGCGCAGGAGAACGTAGTAGGGGAGGTTCGTACTTTCTGCCAGGAGGTTGGAGTCCTCCGGCCAGTCGAACAGGTTATGCACGTAGATGAACGTGCAGCTTTCGTCAAACCAGAAATCACGGTTGCCGAGTCCGCTGAATCGCAGCCACCCGCCGAGCGAACCGGCGAGGACCAGGACCGCGACGAACGATCGTCGGCGCAGTGCGTCCCGGGTCACGTGATCCCCGGATATTTCCTGGGGGGGGTCAGCCATGTTCGAGCTCGGGCCGAATACGGTTGGGCCTCAATGACGAATCCTCTGCCGCCGGGCGGCGTCTTACGGCTGGGATGCCACCGGAATCGGCTCGGCTTCCGCAATGTCGGGCGCAAAGACGTAAACGCGTCGGTACGCGTCCAGATCGACACCACTCTCGACGGTCAGGATACACAGCAGGGGGTTATTGCGATCGGGATCAATCCGGACGACCCTGCCGATCACCATCGGGGCCGGCAGCGTTGGATTCTCGCTGTCCGACAGGACCAGGTCGCCGACCTGGATGAACCCGGCCTGGGCGTTGCGGCGGTCGACATCGCGAATCTCCATCACTCCCTGACCTCGTCCCTTGAGCCAGTAGTATTGGTCGAGAATGACGAGTTCTTCGTCTTCGGCGAGGGCGCCGATGTGGACTTTCTGCTGAACGCTGACATCGCTGAGGAGTTTCACGCGGGCGGTGTGTGTTCCAAGGTCCTGGGCAATAGTCCCGATCAGCACTTCGCCCAGCAGAATTGCCATGCCGTCCTGTATCTCGCGCGACTCGCCCGGCTCTACCGTGAACAGGCGAGAAGTAACAGCGTTGCCCCGATGGACGCCTTGCAGGCTTCCCGCCGTTATCAGGTGTGACGACCGCCACGGGAGCATGTCAGAGCTGACCACGCGGGCGGGGATGAGTCGACCACGGGCTCCGATCTGCCGATCTGCGGTGCCCCATAAACGGGTGGCCGTCAGGACGTCCACTTCTTCCTCAAGGTAATCAGCTCGAGCAGTCAGCGCCGCCAGACGGTGTTCCAGGGCGGCCTTTTGCTGGGCAAGCGCGGTGTACGCTTCGGCGGAAACCACGTTCCCGTCCGCCGCGACAGCGCCTGCGGCGGAATCAATCGCGGTGGCAGCGGCGTCCTGCAGGGGGGCGACGACTTGTATAAGGCTCACGAGTCCGCCGGTCCACGCGCGCGGCAACAACAGACCTCCAACGGCCATGATCGCCAGGACGATCAATAAGTTTCGTTTTGATGAAGTCCGGTGATGTCGCGTCATACCAATGTCACCGTGGCTCGAACCCAAGCAGCGATTTCCGGCGGATGGCTCGGGGCGAAGGACCTTGGACTACTTCTTTGGGATCGGCGCTAGTAATCGTCGGCGTCCGATTCCATCGTGTCCTTCCACGTCGGAAGGTTTTCCAGGTAGACACTGGTTCCCCGGGCTACGCAACTGAGCGGATCATCGACCGTGTGCACATCGAGCCCGGTTGCCTCGGCAAGATATTGGCCAAGCCCGCGCAGAAGAGATCCGCCCCCGGCCAGGTGTATCCCGTTTTCGATAAGATCGGCCGCAAGTTCCGGCTCGGCGTTCTCCAGCGTGCGGGTGACGCACTCCACAATCTGGCCGACCGGCTCAGTCAAAGCCTCACGGATTTCCGAACTGGTGACGGTACATTCCCGCGGCAGGCCGCCAACGACATCGCGCCCCCGCACGGGCTTAGCGAGTTCCTCATCCAATTCCACAATGGAGCCGATTTCGATCTTGATGGACTCGGCAGTCTGAAGACCGACCATCAGGTCGTACTTGCGTCGCATGTAAGCGATGATCGCCGCATCCATTTCGTCCCCGGCTACCCTGATACTATTGCACACGGCGATGTCGGCCAGGGACATGATGGCGACCTCGGTCGTCCCACCGCCGATGTCGACGATCAGCGAGGCGGTCGGCTCAGCGATCGGCAATCCGGCTCCGATACCGGCGGCCATCGGTTCTTCCACCAGGAAAACGCGTCGAGCTCCCGCGCGCTCGGCGGAGTTGTATACAGCGCGTTTTTCCACCGCGGTGATCCCTGACGGAACGGCAATCACAACCCGCGGTTTGACAAAACGGCTTCGTCCGTGGACTTTGCGAATGAAGTAACCGAGCATCGCCTCGGTGATGTCGAAGTCGGCGATGACACCGTCCTTCAGCGGTCTGATTGCGCTAATCGACCCGGGAGTTTTTCCCAGCATCTCCTTGGCAACTAAGCCGACGGCGTTACCGTCACGCAAGACATGATTGGTGCCGCGGCGGACCGCAACAACGGAAGGCTCATTGAGGATCACACCCTCGCCCTTGACGCACACCAGCGTATTACAGGTGCCCAGGTCGATTCCCATATCGACGCTGAACATCCCGAGCAGCGAGTCAAAGATCACGCGAGTTTCCTTTTTCGCATCCCGTCCACACCGGGATGCCCTCCCGGTGCTCTGCGCCGAGGTGATCCTTCTCCAGATGCCCTCTTAGTAAGGGATGGCCGGACCTAGGATCCTCCTTCGGTCTATGCCATTGAGGTACATCGAACCCACCGAACACGCCATCCTCGGTGCCCGGTGAGGCGAAGTCTGGCTAGGCTCCGCTAAACGGATACCAGCTACCAAACAACTGCTGGCTGCGCACCACCAAGTAGACCGTTGCTCCGGCTACCAAGAGCGTAGACAGCATAAGCAGGACGGTATACACGTTGTGGTCAGGTTTGGCGTCGGCTGGATTATCGCTCATCTCTCTTTGACCTCTCTCACCTTTGGTTATTGCTGACGGCTCTACCCAAACCCGAGAAGCTGTCCCCTAAGGTCCGCTCCCAATTGGTTAGCCGCGCGAGGCGCCCAGCGTCAACGCGTCCGTTACTTGATCACCCGCCTGGGGGACGAATCCCGATGAAACGGTGCGTCCCGCAGCTTCATCCGACTCCACTAGTGTGACCTTCAAGTCGCCGAGATACTGGTCACCGCGGTGAACCACGAAGACCATGTCTTTCTTGACGCCGTCCGAGGCCCCAACGCTAATCGTGACAATGTTCCCCGACACCTCCAGGATCTGCCCGCGAATGGGGGAAGACGCCACCGGCGTGATCGCGGAAACATGAGGCATAACCCCGCTGCCGTCACCCGAGGATACGGATGTCGAGGGCCTGCGAGACGCGCGGGCGATCTTCTCGTTCTCGGCGCGGAGGATATTGACCTGCTGCTCGGCTTGCCGTTTCTGCTCCAGCAGCACCATGGTTCGCGCAGTCAATTCGTTGACGCGGTCATCCAGGTCGATATTGCGCCGCTCCAGCTCGATGTTGCGAGTTTCGAGAGCGTCCCGCTGATCGCGATACTCCTTGCGCGCGGCTTCGGCGCCTTGAAGCTGCGCTAAGAGCGCACGGTTCATAGCCTCGGAATTGCTCTTCTCCGAGGCGGCCCGGGTCAGCTCGGAGCGCAACTGCGCGATAGTGTGCCCGCGCTCCTCGAGCTTGACATTCAGGTCGTCAACCTCGTCTCGGTAACCGGCGATCACCTCGTTCGCGCCGACGAGCTGCGCGGCGTCCGCCGCGATCATGTGCCGCAGATTCGTATCTGCGACCACGGCATGTTGATCGAAATCCTCGGCAAGTTGCCGCCAGTTCGCGGTCCGAGCGACGATCGACACGGTCATCGTCGTAAACGCGATACTGAACACGACCAGCAGAACAATGAAAACCTTCGTCAGAGTGCTCAACGGAAATCTCCTGTGGAAATCTCCCCGTGGAAGTTGTCCAACACCACGAAACCCCAGCGGTAGACAGCGCGATAACGCAACACTATCGGACCCCGCTACAACCTAGCAGCTACTGTGAGGATGCACCGCACAGCAGACCTGAGCAACCTATATCGCAGGTGGGCGTTCGTTTCAACCCCGATTCGGCGATTTGGTCGATTTTGGCCGACTGGAATCGCCTCGTGAACCTGTGATATCCGCCACAGATCACCTGGCCCGGCACTTCGAGCGCGCCGGCCGCCAGGGCGGGCTACTCTTCCTTGCTCTCCGGCGCCGAGGATCCGAGTTCGCCCGTGCTCGGCGCAGCCTCCTTTTTGTCGGTGGTCGCCGGGGCCGCCTTCCCGAGCTCTGCACGCGTCTCCGGTGTCGGGCTCGAATCGGGGAGTTTCGCCTGAGCCGCCGCCGCTTGCGCATCTGCCTGCTTGATCAGCTCCCTCAATATCTTCCCCTGTTCCGGGGGGAGTTTCTTCAGAAGTTCGGCGGTGACCATCTTGGCGAGTTCTTCCGGACCAATCGCCCCCTTCTCCTCCTTCGGCGTGTCGTGCAGCACCTGACGGATTAACCCGGGGATGGCCTCGCGTTGCTCTTCGGTGAGACCCAGTTTGGGGTCCTGGATGATCGCCAGGAGCCGCTGTAGGCCGTTCGGAAACTCGCGCTGGCGTACAAGTTGGAGATCCACGATCATCTTGTGGAAGGCCTCCAATTGGGTGGGAGTCAATTGGTCCTGGAGCTTCACGACGAGCTCGGGAGTGTCTTGACCGATCATGGGGCCGGGTTGCCTGGTCAAGGCGAGCATCTGCTTCTGGATTCTCCTGATGTTCTCTCCGTCGCCGGCTTCCCTGGCCTTGGCCAGCTCCCCACGAAGCCTCATTATTGCCTTCGTATCGATCTTTGGCATGTCCTTGGCCATCTCCTCGGCGAGCTGCTTCTTCACGTGCTCGACGTAGATGTCACAAAGTACCCCGACCGCCTTGGCCTGCTTCTCTGAGAGATTGAGTTCTCGCTTCATCTTCGTCTGGAGTTGACCGATGCGACCGATCAGTTCCCGGGTCGCGATTCCCAGCCTCTCGCGGGACATCTCCCATTTCTGGCGGGGGGTCAGTCGGGGCTTGGGCTGCTCCGTTGCGGGCTTAGGCTCGCTTGCGGTGTCTGCGGGTTGGCCTTTCGGCTCTGCCTTCTCAGGTTGCTGGCCGATTGCGGACGAAGGAACCCAGAGTCCTCCAATCACGAATAAAAGGGTATAGGCAAAGCACGCTCTTCTCATCGGTTCTGTCTCCTGGTAAACAACGTCCGATCCGGGAGTCTCGTTCCCACCCGGGCTTAGCATGGGTGGCACGGCTTGCCCCGGAACACCGGCCCGCAAGAACATCCGCCGCAAAGCGAACGCGTTGCACTTGGGACAGGGATGACTATGGTAATCCCTCTCGCCGAGTTGTTACAGTCCCAATCCTGTCACAAGCGGCGGGAGCGAGTTAAGCTGTTGTAGAACATGCATCTATTGACGATTCTCGCCTTTGCGTTGGTATTTTGGCAGGCCGAGGCGCCGGGGCGGCTCGTTCTGGTAGCGCCGGATGACTGCCTCATAACTCCGGCTGTTGTGGTCGGTCATCTGCTGGTTATAGGACTCACCGCACTGTGGAGTGTTAAGCGGGCCGCCAAGCTGCTCGCGGCAGACCCCGACTCTCCGGAACGAGCTCAGGCATCTTATCATCGAAGTGTGCTGGCGATCCGAGCTCTGGCGATTGTCGGTTTTGGCGCGGCGGTCTTTTTGACTCGTTGGCCCGAGTGGTTCGCCTTTGGCCGCGTGACGCCGGTGCTGCAGATTCTGGGTGACCTGATTGTTCTGTCGCCGTTCTTCGCGGCTATGGTGATCGTGTGGACGATCGGCTATCCGTTGGAGCGCGCTCTGCGTGGAGAGGGCGAGCATTCAGGTCTAGAGCCGGTCAAGGCGAGTCGAGGGTGGCGGTTCTCGTCCTATCTGGATTTCCACGTTCGGCACTACCTTCTGGTTGTCGCCGTGCCGATGACGGTGATTCTGTTCGCGGCGGATCTCACTCGCGGATATCGCGAGGTTCTGCAGGGCTGGGGTGGATGGGTCTGGGCGCCGGATCTTGTTCTGGGAGTGGCGGCGGCGGCCGTGTTCGTGACGTCGCCGCTGTTGCTGCGGCGGATCTGGCGTACGGCTCCGCTGGCGGCGAGTCCGGTCCGAGAGAGGTTGGACGCGTTGTGTAGGCGGATCGGGCTGCGTTGTCGTGATATCCTGGTCTGGGACAGTGGCGGTCTGATGATCAACGCGGCGGTGATGGGGATCTTCGCGCCGGTTCGTTACGTCATTCTGTCCGATGCCCTGCTTTCGACGATGAGCCCCCGGCAGATCGAGGCGGTTTTCGGTCACGAGGCGGGTCATATTCGGCATCACCACATGCAGTATTTCCTGGTGTTCGCCCTGGTAGGTTGGCTGGCGGTAGTAGGCATAATGGAGCTGCTGGCCTGCATGATGATGTCATCTGATTCGGTAACGGAGCTGTCGTTGATCGTGGTGGAGGCGGTGGGAGTGTTAGCCACCGTGGTCATCTGGGGCGTAGGTTTCGGCTGGCTGTCACGGCGATTCGAGCGTCAGGCGGACCTGTTTGCCGCGCGGTGCGCCACGCCCTCGGCAGGGGAATGTCGGGCGCCGTGCGGGGTTCATCCCGACGAGGATAAGGTGGAAGCGGTGGACCGGCGAGTGTGTGCGGCCGGGGCGGCGGTCTTTGCTTCGGCGCTGGATCGGGTGGCGGTGCTCAATGGGATTCCGCACGAGGAGCGTAGCTGGCGCCACTCATCGATCGGAAGCCGGATTCGGTTTCTGATGGCCTTGTCCGGCGATGCCTCGCTGATCGCAGGTTTCGAGCGGGCGGTTCGGCGCGCGAGGTTGATTCTGGTCGCGCTGGCGGTCGTGGGTGGGGCCGCGTGCGTCGGGTACTGGATTATCGTGCGGGAACCGGCGATACTCCGTCTTCAGGTCGGGGGACCGTAACAGAGTTATCTTCGTTCAAGGCGGTTAGGACGACCCATGACGAAACCTGCTTCACGCGAGATTGAGCCCGGGATGGCGACGGCGGCGCGGACCATAGACGGCAGAGTTCTCGGGCAGCGCATCAAGGACGAAGCCGCGGCGCAGGTACGCGAACTTGCGGCTCAAGGGGTGCGGGTCAGTCTGGATGCGGTGATGGTGGGGGATCCGGATGCCGGTGAGATCTACGCCCGTTCCCAACGCAAGAGATGCCATGATGTTGGCATTGAATATCGCCTTCATACTTTGGGAGTCAGGGCGCGTGAGGCGGACATCCGCGGACTGCTGCGCGACCTGAACGAGGATTCCGGCGTTACCGGGATCGTTCTGAACTTGCCGCTCCCCCCCGGAATAGACACGCCGGCGATGCAGTACGGAATAGACCCCTACAAGGATGTTGAAGGGGTGAACCCGGCCAACATCGGTCTGTTGTTCTACGACGATCCGATCATCGCGCCGTGTACGGCGTTGGCGGTCATGGAGGTATTGAAAGAAGCCCAAGTGGATCCGCGCGGCCTGAATGCGGTGGTGGTCGGGCAGGGGGATATTGCCGGTAAGCCGGTTTCGTTGTTCCTGCTACACAAGATGGCGACGGTGACCAGTTGCCATATCGCCACACGCGATCTGGCGGAGCACACCCGGAATGCGGATTTGCTTGTGGTGGCCGTGGGCAAGCCCGGGCTCATCGGTGCGGAGCATGTCAAGCCGGGGGCGGTTGTTATTGACGTTGGGATCAACAGCGTAGTGGATGCCGCGGGGCAGCGCTGCATCGTCGGAGACGTCGCTTCTGATGAAGTCCGGGATATTGCGGGGGTGATTACCCCGGTTCCGGGCGGAGTGGGACCGGTGACGGTCGCGATCCTCTTGCGCAGTGCCGCCGAAGCCGCCCGCAAGCAGTTGGTCATGCCGCGTCGTCTGGATTCGTAAGTTGATGCCCGGAGCGGTCATCAGCCGTTGACCGCGAAGCGATTCGGCCGTAGCGTTTTTGGTGCCACGCGGCATCATGCCGCAGTGGTCCGGGCGCCGCGCGGCGGTCGGCGTAAGGCGAGGGCACGGGAGACCTGCCGAATGAACCGTGCGAGAGTCGCTTGTTTCCTTCTCGTTGTCGGCTTTTGCCGGCTGCTGAGCCCGACGTGCGCCCAGGAGACGCGGGCTTTAGATGCGGCGGGGGCAGATTCCGACTTAGGCGGCTCGGTCTGGGCGGTTGTTCCGGATAATGCCTGTGTCGTGGCAGCAGTCCGCGATATGGCAGGTTTGGATTCGAAGTTTGCGAAGTTGGCCGGGCGTATGGGGACCGAGTTCCAAGGCCTTACGGCGATCGAATCTGCAATCGAGATCGTCGCGGGGATCGACGATCACGGAGAGGCGGCCGTACTGCTTATGCCGCCGTCGGAGGCCGGTCCGATTGCGGACTCTCTGATTCTCTTGCTGCCTACAACCGATCGGGCCGCGCTGCTTATGTTCCTCAATCCCCAGCCGTTGGAGGACGGGTATGTTAAGGTGCGGCTCGGCGGGCGGGAGAGCTTCGCGGGGACGAAGGGAGCGTTTACGGTCTTCGGTCCGGACCTCGCCACGGTGAAGTCCGTAGTAACCGCCAAGAGCGGGCTGATCACTCGTTGTCAGGACTTCCACCTTCGCCAGATGGCGGCAAACGATGTGTCGGTTTACGCGGATTCGTCCGCGGAGGGATCCGGCCGGCTCGTCGAGATGTTGAAAGGAGGATTCCCGCGAATCTCCGGTTTTTTGAAGGGCGCATTGGAGGATCAGGACCGTCTGTTCGGTTCGGCTCGGCTGGACTCCACCGGGGTGGCGCTTTCGTTGAGTGTGGATCGAGACAATGGACCGACGAGCTCAGCAGGTGCGGACGTGGCCGGTACTCTGCTGGCGGGTTTGCCGGATGAGCCGGTTGTGTTCGCGGCTGGTTCGGCCGAGGGGGCTTCCCTTCAGCAAGCCCATGTGATCTTTGAGGACATTGTAACGTCACTGACGCGGAAAGGTGTCATCCTGGCGGATCGGGCGGCTGATTTGCGGGCGGTCTATCGGTCCGCCATCGCCCGGGTTGCGCGCGGCGCAGTCAGCATGTCGATGTTGCCGAACGGGGCCGGTAGTCCCGTTGGTTCCGTTATGGTGGCTCAGGCCCGCGGGAGCGGGGCGTTATTGCTGCGCGACGTGGAGACGGCCGTAAGCGTGGTAAGGAGCGGGGTCTTTGCTGACGCGCGGTTGGCACGGTTAGTGGAACGGCTCGAAGTGCGGCGTGCGGCGGAGACCCTTGCAGGGGTGCCGGTTGACCACATTGTTGTGGAACTGAGTGGCCTCGAGGGAGTAGACGAGGCTGCCGTTCGGAGTGTTTTGGGAGATGAGGGCCTTCTCTGTCGAATAGCAGTGGTGGACGAGTCCTTCGTGGTGGCGACTCTCGGCGGCGGCGCGGCTCGATTCAGCGAGGTTATGGAGATAGTCCGTTCGGGCGGGGCGCCCCTGGCGGCTGATGTGGCGATTCAGATGTCGGCTATGGGTGTTGCCCGCGAGCGTTGTCTCGAAGCGTATTTCGCTTTGGATCGGTGGGCCAAGCTGGCCAATATGGTCTGCCGGGCGTTTGGCTCGGCGGTTCCATATCGGCGGGTGCCGGAGGTGAATGCCCCGGTAGCGCTAACCGTACGTTCGGTGGCGGGGGGCGCGCAGACTGAGGTGTTCATTCCCGTTGAGGTGCTCGATGCAGCTCGGTGGATTATGACGGATGCCGTGCCAAACGGGGCGACTGGTGACGGCGTTGGGATTGCTCCGGAGGCAGACGCGAGGGGGGTAAATGATCATTAAGCTCGACAAGGTGGAAGTGCGGGTACTCGGCGTGTTGATCGAGAAGTCGCTGTCTCAATCGGGAAGCTATCCTCTGACTCTCAATGCCGTTGTGCTCGGTGCGAATCAGAAGCAGAACCGTGAACCCGTGTTGTCACTGAGCGAGACGGAGGTCGGACGGGTTCTGCACAGCTTGGAGCGGAAGAAGCTGGTCGGGTATGCTTCGGTGGGGGCGGGCGCGCGGGCCAACCGGTTCGAGCATCACGTGGCCGAGCAGCTCAAGTGGGATCGACGTGAACAGGCGGTTATGGCAGAGCTTATGCTGCGCGACCGGCAGACGATTGGTGAATTGCGCACCCGGGCGAGTCGGATGACGCCTTTTCCTGATCTCCCGGCGGTTGCTGCGGTTCTCGATAGCCTGGCGGCCTACGATCCGCCCTGCGTCGAAGAGCTTCCCCGCGAGCCGGGCCGGTCGGCGTCACGATATCGTCATCTTATCGGCGAAGATTCGACCGTCGGAGAACCCGCCGCCCCGGCCCCCTCCGCTGCCGCGATCCCCGCGGTCTCAAGCGGAGACGAATCGCCTACGTCGCTGCCGGCCGGTATCGAATCTGCGCCTTCGTCGGCAACCGCAAACGACCCGGCCGCCGCGGCAGGAACCGCGACGATTGCGTCTCTCACCGCCCGCGTCGCCGAGCTCGAAGAACGAGTCACCCGCCTGGCGGAAGAGGTGGCCGAGCTTAGGCGAGTTTGATTTTACAGGCGGGCGTCTTGTCCCGCGCCTGTGCAACTGTGAGAAAGGCGAGGGGGACAAAGAGCATGCGCCCATTAGTTCTCTTCCCTGCGTTATTCGCCTAACCGCTTCTCTTTGCTTCTGTCCATTCGTCAGCCGAGGCGTAGTATTTCTGCCTCGGTTTCCTCGGTCAGAGGCCCCATGCACGGCTTTGAGAGACTCACCCCTCCGGTCTCTCAGCTTCGTCATACTGGGATAACACTAGCTCCTCAAGAAGGTCGAGTCGGCTCTCGAGCATGTCGGCATATTCTCTGGTGGCCGGCGCGTTGACCGGGATTATTTCATCGTCAATGGACCGCCCTTCATGGACCGCCTCGACCCACCGCCGCATCTCGCGGATGTAACTTCTGAGCGCCGATGGCGGATCGGGACTCAAGTCGCAGACCAGGTATGCCGGCGGCAAATCACCCGTAACCACCCACAGCCAATCATCGACGTCAGGATGCCCCGGTGAGATTTCGAAGAGAAAGACTCCGAGAATCCCCTCGTTGCCCAAGCCGAAGTACCCGTTCCTTATCGACTTGCACCATCGCTTCGAAAGAAGAAACTGCTCCGCCCGGTCGGCGAATTGACCAAGGCTATAGTCATCTTCCGGATCTCCCCTGTCCATGGCAGAGATGGGTGTAAGTACTTCGATGTTCATGGTCTGTGCCTGTTCCTACCCTTGTCTGCGTCCGCAGCTTCTTTGAACAACGAGGTGAGGTGGTCGGCAAGAAACCTCAAGCTGCTTCTAGCGTCTGCGATCTCCGGCTCGAACTCGTCTGCGACAATGACCTCGTGGATATACTCCATCATCCTGCGTTCGCCCACAACGCATTCGACGGCTATCTCGGTTGCCAGTTGCGTGCCGTCCTCGTCGGCAGTCAGGCTCGGAGTCCGAACGACGATGTCGAAGGCGCCGCCAGGGAGCTCAAGCAGCATATACTGCCAGCCTGACGCATCAACATCAACAGGTCTACCATGGCGGTCCTCAAACGTAAACCGAAGATCGAAGTCCTTCGGAGGTTTGGCGGGATGAAACTCCCAGCCATCGCAATCCGGCGCGGCGTTAACGATGGCAGTCGTCACCGCCAACCACTCCGGGCGGCCACTCGGAGAGATAGTCAGGGCGTTACTCTCGACGATCCCTGGCCCGACTTCCCACACGAGATCTCCGAGAGACCGCACTCTTGCGTCGAGCTCCGCCAGTATCTTCGCATCTTCGAGGTTCGCTCCCAATTCCGCCGCGACCGACGCGAACCAATCCCAGAAGGCCCGAAGCCGGGTTTGTGAGATACTCATGACGGCTACCTGACGCCTCCTGTCACGCGGCAAGTGAATCCCAGTTCGCCGGGATCGCACTCGTTTGTGTCCTCAAGCGGATATTCCGTTGAATCATTGCCTCGCTGTTACGTCGCCAACGAGGTTTGAGGCGGACATACTTGCTGAACAGCCACCGCAAAGCGAGACCCCAGATGCCGGCTCCAAGGCAGCGTTTTTGAGCGAATGGCCCCGTTACGGAGCCACACTGAGTTTCAGCGATGGGATATCTTCATACTCCTTGATCTTCGATATTACCACCGATGCGAGCTCACCGGATCTGATTTGTATCTCCTCGAACTCCGTATCATATCCTTCTGTCAAGAACAGCAAGATCGCTTCGACGCCGGGTTGCCGGAGCACCCGCGAAATCCACCCCTCAATCCTCCGAAAGTTGTCGAATATGACCGCAGGAGCATTATTATATGGAGAGATAAGGGTGTCCGAAGTGTCCTCCATTGGAGACGCCGTAATCAGGAATGGGGTGGCTGTCGTGTTCGTGATACCGAACTTGAGGAGCATTTCAGCCACGTTGTCCTGTTTGATGTTATAAGACAACATGACATGAACTCCGAGATCCAAGCCAGTCCTTGTCGAGCGCCAGCAGGCGCTTTCGAGGACGGAATCGGTGGTGTTGCCGGAGTATAGTATCTGTCCGAAAGCGAAGTAACTCATGCCGGGTATCCATTTGAAGTTGTTGGGGAATCGTCATACCCCGAAGAAAGTGGGGTTGTTTCCTCCGGGGTTATTGGGCGGCCTTGATCGTCGAATCTCCTGTTATGTTCATGTGGCCGAATTCTGTTGTGTGTATGGTCGAAGTCCTGTCTACTGAATGGATGACCGTTCTCATCGTAGAAGGTCCTGGATCTTACTCTCCCTTGGTCGTCCACTCGCTCATAGATCGAGTTGGGGAGCGATTTCTTCTTCGCACGTTTCGTTCCTTGCTCGACGGTGGTCTCTGCCGCCTTTGCCGCCTTCGCGGCGTCGGTTGCGTCATCCGCCAGGTCACCGACACGGGCGGCGATTGGCTTGCCGGTGGCCTTGTCCGCCCAGACGGTGATCTTGGTTCCGGCTTTGATGCCGAGTTTGGTCGCCACCTTCGCGGTGGCCTTTATCACCGAAACCGTTATCAGATCCGACGGGTCCGGGATATTGACTTCGATCAGCAGCAGCATCGCCGCGGCCGCGGGAGCCGAGTAGATCTTGACCTGCTCGCCGGCGGCCTGGACTTTGTCGAGACCCTGTATCTTCCTCCAACGGTATCCCTCTGCCGCGGCGAACGCGTCATCGTCAGTTGCACCGAACCCCAGCGGATCCAGCATCACCCACGGGTCGTTTCCGACGTACGAGTAGCCGTTGCCCAGTTCGAGCGGGTCGGTCCAGATTCCGATTCGGTCGCGGACGGTGAACCGACCGGCGATGGGGTCGACGTATCTCGTACGGTAATAGTATAACCCGGTCTCGGGGTCGATGCGACGACCGGTGAACAAATACGTTTCGGCCAGATGCTCTTCGTTTAGCGGGTCACACAACTGAGCCCCGGCGTTCATCTACGACCGGATTGAGTTCTTTCTGCGAAAGCAGTTCCTCCAATGCCTGCCCACCGTAATCCAACTTGTATTGAAGCTCCGAATCGGTTATTGGAATCATCCACAGAATATCGCTCTTATCTCCCAGGACCTCGAGCGTATCGAAGTCCTCTTCCTCGAAGTAGGGCGGTAAGAAGAAGGCACTCGTTAGAAGCGATCGTTCGGGGATCATGGACATCCCGTAAGGCACGGTATGCCACCAGTGCAGGAACGTATCATCTGCAAACGGCATATCCGCTAACAACTTCAGGAGGCGAAACATCCACGGTTGCGGTTCTCGTACATACATCACGAGCTCTGTGCGAGCTGATACATAGTCAGGCGCTTCTGCCGGGACAGACTGCCTGAGATCGCTCATGCCACCTGTTATCAACACCCAATGATCGCGACTACCAGAAGGTGGAAACTGATAAACATCAATATGAGGGATCTTGTCATCAGTTGAGTGCATGATCGGCTCAGAGATTGAGCCAAAATGCTCTACGTAGTGAGCCTCCCGGACAGCTATAGGGTGTTTGTTAGATACGGACATCATGCCGCGTATTGCCCTATCATAGATCACCGGCACCGGACACCAGACGTACCCTATCCAGCAAGTATGCTTCGATGCCGTCGGCCTCTACCGCCTTCTCGCCAATTGCAAGAAGCTGCAATTGGATACGTTCGCGAGATGATTCGATCTTGGGATCCAAATCATAGCAGAAGCTCAATCTGAAATTATGCACGCCGAAGCACCTCAAGAGGACAAGAGGGTGCTTCGGATCCAGTGTCTCCAGACTTATTTCGAGGTTACCCGGGCAGTTCCACGCATCGACCCCATGGCCGCACACGGATGCAGGCGACTCGAAGCGCGTGTACTTCACAAACGCGCGGTCCCAGTCGACGCTGTCAAAAAGAGCTTGGACTTCCTTGGGGTCATGCACTGTCAATCCTCCGATAAGCGGCACTCGTGTTGTTGCCGGGGTCCAATCGGTCTGTCTCATCTCGGTTAACGCGACCGTGACAAGCGACGGCTTGTCCTGCTCCGCGTCTCGTAAACTCTAAGCACCGTGCCCCCGACCGTCGCCTCTGCCTACCCGACCAAGCCGGTGTTCCCAATATGCGAAGGTGATGACCCGAGACCCGGAACGCCGGCATTGCGTAACCTCCGCAACCAGCTCGATTAGCAGGCTTGGGCTATCCGGCCTCAGGACGTTTCGTTGTCGGTCCGTACGGCTTTCGGTTCGACCATCGCAGATTACCGGTGGCTGATTCAAGATGCCTTTCACTCAGCGCATACACCTCGACGGCTTCAGCCTCTATCACCGTGTTGCCGGCCCCTAGAAGCCACAAACGGATACGTCCTCCAGTGGACTCAATCCTCGGATGCAAATCGTGGAGGAGGCTCAAGCCGCACTCATATACGTCACGGCACCTCAGCAGAAGAAGCGGGGTCTTCGAATCCGTCGTTTCGAGAGCTACTTCCAAGTTGCCGAGGCATTCGAATGCGAAGATCCCAGAGTCATGCACCGCCGTGGGCGACTCGAATCGCATGTACTTCACGATTGCGTTTCTCCAGTCGATGCGGTTAAGAAGAGCTCGAACTTCGTCGATGTCACGCACAGTCAACTCTCCAAACATCCTTTCCCGAAGTATTGCCCAACTCCACTGGGGCGGTACGGGTCCCAGGCCGGTCGCGGATGGCGAGCCACCCGGTAACCGAAGGCAACCATCGTATACGCACTTCATACGCTGCCCCGGCCGCCTTGGCAAGGCTGTAGAGCGTCTTCAGCCCGCTGGCGGGTGCCTTCGACGGGTCGCCCGATTATCGCGAATCACCGGATTCAGAAGGCGCTTCCCGGGGGGCGTATACTTCGACTTCTTCAGCCTCTACCGTCATTCCTCCACCCTCGACAAGGCATAAACGGACACGTCCTCCGGATGACTCAATCCTAGGTTCCAGATCAAGGCATGGCGACACGCTGAATTCGTACACTCGCAAGCACCTCAATAGAAGAAGCCGGTGCTCGGGATACAGTATCTCCAAGGCGATCTCCAGGTCGCCGGTACGATCGGGCGCGTCAATCATGTGCCCGTACAGTGACGTAGGCGACTCAAACCGTACATACTTCACAAACGCATCGTCCCAGTCGATGCCGTCAAAAAGAGCTTGGACTTCCGTGAGGTTCAGCATGGCCAATTAATCGTCCCAATAGGGTCATGATTACCACTGCGCTGTGCGTCTGGACGAGGATGCTGGGAGTCGTAGTCCGAGTCATGTTGGTGCGGGTGCCTGCGCCCAGTACCATGTAAGTCGTCATACTGTTTATGTCTGTTTCCATGTTTGTCGTAGGTCGTAACCTGTTTCGTTCGGCCATCTTTCGTGTACCGGCGGCGAGTGGAATAGGGCGAGCTTTGATCCGGAGCACGTTTTTTCCAATACTTCTCGTATCTCTTCGCCTCGTCAGGCGACATATCATCCACAAACGTTCTCACCCGTTTACTTGCGTTCTCAACACCCTCCTCTGCTCCTTCCTTGGCGCCCTTAATAAACGTCTTGACGCCCTGCTTGCTGATCGCTTTGGCAGCACCGGCGACGCCGATGGCCGTTCCGGCGGCGGTTATGATCCCGCCGGCTGTTGACGCGGCTGCGTCACGGTTGTCGGAGTCGAAGGTCGTTCCGCCGACGGAATCAATCAACCCGGCGGTGACCTCGCTGGCGATCGCGTCCGCCGTGCCGTGGGTGCGGTCCGAGTTGCTTCTGGCGAACTCGTCCAGGGCCGCGTCGTAAACGCCCTCCGGCGGATCCCAGTAGCCGGTTATAAACCAGTCGAGCGGCCCGAGCCCGTACGGATCCAGCATCACCCACGGGTCGTTTCCGACGTACGAGTAGCCGTTGCCCAGTTCCAGTGGGTCGGTCCAGATTCCGATTCGGTCGCGGGTTGTGAACCGCCCGGCGATGGGGTCGAGGTACCTCGTACGGTAATAGTATAACCCGGTTTCAGGGTCGATGCGACGACCCGTGAACAGATACGGGTTGCCGATCGCCGAGACTTGCTGGTGCGTGGGCTGACCGTTGTGGTCGAGATACTCCGGACTGCCAAAGTCGCCGTATTCGTAACGTTCGACCACCACGCCGCTTGCGTCGGTCACGGCCACGACGTTGTACATGTCGTCGGTGTGGAAGAAGTAGTCCTCGGGCGTGCCGTCGCCGTTGACGTCCCGACGCATACTCAACACTTCATCGATGTAATCCCCGTAGACGTACGTAGCCAGGGTTGCCCCGGTCTCGTCCTGCTCTTCGATAACCCGCCAGCCGTCGTAGAAGTAGCGGACCTCCTTCCGATGCGCTCCGAGCGCGTCGGTGATCTTCGCAATCCTCCGGCCGAGAGCGTCGTAGAGGTACCGGTGCGTCTGCCCGGTGCGGAGGTCCTCGTACCGCACCATCTGATTGTGGAAATCGTACGTCAGTAAGGCGCGCATGCTCGGGCAGGTTGCCCCGGCGGATGACGAAGCGGCGGCTGCCTCTCCGCACGGTGCCGCGGGCGTGCCGGGGTCGTAAGGGTACGGCTCGCCGCCGAAGGCCTGGACGAGGAGCAGAACGTCGGACATGTTGACGACGCGGTTGGGCCCCTCGTTATGCACATCCACCCATTCATCCGGCGGGGCGATGGGGTCGTTTGCGAACGCCTGCATACAGGCCATCAGGTCGTTCATGCTCAGGTTGCCCTCGGGTGCCATCCATTGGCCCTCGACGAACGACCCGACGCAGTCACCCCAGAACTTCACTCCGGGCCTGGCACAGGTGTTGACTTCGAACGGCTCAGAGATGCTGATCTCGTTGTACGCCCGGATCTCGAAGGTCGATTCCGGACCGATCGCGCAGTCGTAAACGTGAATGACCGGCTCATCCCAGACGCGGATCACCGGCGTCGAGCCCAGCGGGTAATAGCCGTCGACGGCCCCGTCGTCGCCGTCGTTGCCGACCCACTTGACCATCCCGACGGCGTCGGGGAAGTAGGTGTTCGCGGTCATCTCGACCCGAAACGCCACCGGCTCATCCGCGTTCTGCGGATCGAACGACAGATACCGGTTCTTCGGCGCATCATCCGGCGGGGCCGGCGAAGCAGGCGGCTCGACCGTCGGCGCAATCATGGCCGTGAGGTTGCCGTGCAGATCATAGATCCGCGCATCAAACGGCGTGAGCGTATACTGATTACTCTGACAATCACCCGGCTCGGGTAGCGTGGGGTCACAGGAATAGGACCCCCCGCACGCGTCGCGCGGTATGGGTCAACTTGTTGACCCGTGCTGTGCCATGACGCGGGCACTATCGCGCATCATCGTCTCCCCCACCTCCATAGGAGGTGGGCCACCCGTCCGTTGCCCCACCAGTTCCCCGAGGCGAGCGTTGCCTGGACTGCCCCGAGTACAACGTAGCATCCATGCACGCGGCGAGCTCGCGCTGCTATTCCAATGGGGCCTTCAACCACAGCAGATAAGTGTCCTCCTCAAGACTCGAGACGAAGAGGCCGACGGTTTCCTCCACAATGATCCGCACGTGTTGCTCCGTGAGAATGTCGGCAATCGGCGGAAAGTCCGAGCGCCCCAGAGCAAGGGTGAGTATTCCGACCTCGATAACGGCGCGACCGGCCTCGTTCAGGACGGTCTCTATTCGAGGGACTCCGCAGTCGTCATTGCGGAGCAGATGACATACTTCGTTCCGGTATGTTACCGTTCGGCTGGTGTAAGTTAATACGCCAGGGTCATTCGCGCGCGCCGCCAAGTTCTCTACGACAACCAATCGTGTGTCATCCTTGACAAGAAAGGCGTGAAGGTGGCATGCCAAGCAGGTCCGGTATGTGGCTGTAAACTCGGGCAGATCGCCAATGATGAGCTTCATGGCCCGATCATCCGGATGTCCGGTGGGAATCGTTGTGAGCACACCGTTGCGCAAATCAACCATGTCGCGCACGGCGTGGGTTAGCGAATGGCCCCAATCCAGCCATCGACCCAACGAGAAATCCGGATCAGTGCTGTCAAGATCGCCGTGATAGCCATCCATGTTAATGGCGTTCCTCCAATTGCAGTGTCGGCTCAGCCTTTCAAGCGTGCGACGCCGACGCGAGCGGGCGATATGTCAACCGCGACGCCAAATCAGGTAACCCTCCCCGTCGTACGCGCGGGCGAAAACACACTCGGTCTTCTCTGCTATCAACCGCAAATGCTCACGTGTCATAATCCTGTCAGGCGGTGGAAACCCGGGAACTCCGGGCTGATTCGTCATAACGCCAACCAGCCCTGCCCCGGCATCAGCATCCGCCAGGATTACCTGGACTCGCAGTTCGTCATGTTCCTCTCCGAGCATCGCGTCGTCGCGCGATATTACCCGGTATACTTCGTCTTGGAACGTCAGAACCTGACCCAGCAACCGGCATAGATCTGATTCAGTAGCCGTGAGCATGATGTCACTAATAAGCACGAGCCTCTGCTCGTCAACTTCAAGGTATTCACAGATTGCGTCGACCATGGCATTCTGGCTCCCACCCAGCGACTTCGGCAACCCGCACTTAATCCCATCGACCAACACGTCGTCGGCTGTGTCGGGTAGAGCTGTGCCGATTCGCCCCGCCGATAGATCGTTGGACTTGAGGACTTCGTGCCCCAGCGCCCCACCAGGCCGACCCGTCAGCGCTTCCCGCACGAAGTCCAAGGCCTGCGCCGCCAGGGGCTGCTCGGGTTCATGTTCCATGGGATTAGCCTCCTTGTCGTACCCTTACAGTGATTTCGTCACCCGTCAACATTGCCATACCCGAGTGTACTCAAGAGGCAAACCAGTCGAGACAAGTATCGACCCCGTTGCCCGCCGTGTGGGCCCGGCCATCCATGGGCAGACGTTCGCGCACGCTCATCCGCCGATCGGGGCAACCGCCGCCTTTGGGCTCGGAATGCCGCACCCAATTCTAGTGCCAAAACACAACACGCGCTTTGGTCCTCCTGAAAGAAGGTGTTTCTGACATCAGAAGCTCAGGCCCGTTCGCTCCCAAGGTGAAGCAGCGTCAGAGTACGAGGATACTCCTCCGGGCACGGAAACTCAAGCCTGTTGCAGAGGGTTGCGAGCACACTATCGGCCAGCAAGCGGAATCGTTGCGATCGATGCCCTTGTCCGTCGCCGCCCTCGTTGCACGCCCCGCACGGCGCAGCTCGGCAAGATGATGCAACCGAACTTCTTGTCAGGCCCGGGGCATGGGCATCGGCGGGATCACCGCCGAGCCCCGTTTTCTGCTCCCGCCCTTCTTCCGTTTCTTGTATCCGCGCCGCCAGTCCTTCTTCGGCTTAACCTCCTGCTCACCATCGTCGCTCGGGTAGATGCGCCATTCCTTCCCTTTAGGGTCTTTATAATCATAGTGGGGAGGGTCCCCGGGGTGGTTGAAGTCTGGATGGAGGTGCTCCTTCGTGTCCTTGTTGTACCACGCACCTTGCGAACTGCCCGGCTTGGTGCCTGGAGGGCGCCATTCCCAGTCAGGCCCAGGTGGTTCCGTCGGATCTGTAGGACATTTTGGCGCTTCGACCGGTTGATTCGGTTTCTCCGGTTTTTCTGGATCGACCGGGATCGGCGGCGGCTTCGGCAGATCCGGGGGTGGCGGTTCGGGTGTATCCTGCGGTTTGTTGAGCTGTTGCTCCACGAGCTTCTTTGCGACGGCGGCATCAATACCAGCGGCTATCAGCCCACCTATTAATTCCGCCGCCGACTTTCCCATCGAGGCCTCAACCTCAACCCAGGCGATAATCCCCTCAGGATGCATCGAGGATGAGAACAACCCGTACGGATCGAGAATGTCCCACGGTGCGTTACCGACGTACGAGTAGCCGTTGCCCAGTTCGAGCGGGTCGGTCCAGATTCCGATTCGGTCGCGGGTTGTGAACCGACCGGCGATGGGGTCGAGGTATCTCGTACGGTAATAGTATAACCCGGTTTCAGGGTCGATGCGACGACCCGTGAACAGGTACGGGTTGCCGATCGCCGAGACTTGCTGGTACGTGGGCTGACCGTTGTGGTCGAGATACTCCGGACTGCCGAAGTCGCCGTATTCGTAGCGTTCGACCACCACGCCGCTTGCGTTGGTCACGGCCACGACGTTGTACATGTCGTCGGTGTGGAAGAAGTAGTCCTCGGGCGTGCCGTCGCCGTCGACGTCCCGGCGCATACTCAACACTTCATCGATGTAATCCCCGTAGACGTACGTGGCCAGGGTCGCCCCGGTCTCGTCTTGTTCCTCGATAACCCGCCAGCCGTCGTAGAAGTAGCGGACCTCTTTGCGATGCACCCCGAGCGCGTTCTAAAGGAGATGGCATACCCGCCCAAGAACGGCGAGGTTGGACCCTCGAAGGACGAAACGGCGCGGCGGTGCTACGCGTTCTTCTTACTTAGAATTCCCGACAGATCCGCCATTTCGCCGTGGTAGTAGTATGCGAGCGATTCTGGCAGGCAGACTACGAGGCTGCTTCCGACTTCCTCATCGGGCAAGACTCGAATAACCTCCTCCAAGGACCCGAATCGTCCGTCCCAAGCGCGAGACTCTGATAACACATAGCAATCCTCGGGCGCTCCGAGACCTGACAATGCCGTCAGCAACTCTTCGCCGGGCTCGCTCGCGCGATACTCTACGTTCTCTTGGCCCAACGCAAGCCAGTGCTCCAGACCGGCGAGCATGGAACGGAACTTCCCCCGGCGCTTCATACTCTTCCGGTCGAGCTTCGGAGGCAACTGGCGATCGGCGGCCAGACTAATGAACCTGTCGCGTCTCTCCGGCAGAATGAAGGACCTGGCGAACCGCTCTTCATAGTCCCTCTGGCTGGCGGCAACGTCGCTCACTCTCGAATCTCGCGGCTGATGCGCTTCGCTATTCACTTCCTCTTTTTCTTCTCCCATCTGCCTCGGCATTTGCGGGGCCGTCGCGCCCGACGCGCGCCCGGGCTTCTGGACGCAAGATAGAGAGGCTCAAGTTTCGGGTATCGCCAGCGCTGTTCTCAGTTTCAGGCTGACCAATGCACCGCGCGACTCGGGCGACCGCACGTACTTTGCGACGCCGTCCAACGTGGCGAAGAGCTGGATTAGCGGCTCAACCGAATCGGCGAAGACGATACCGACGATTCGCCGGCGATCCTCATCAGTTAGTTGGTCGTTCTCTAAATCGAAGCATGTTTGAAACACCTCCGCATCACCGCGAACCTCATCGATTCGTACGCGAACATCGCACTGATGTTCCTTCGGCGATTCCGGCGGGTCGAGCAGTTTCGGCGCAACCGCTACGTTCAGGTAATACTGCTCGCCCCACTGGGATCTCTGAAGGTCGACGACTATGATCGTGTCGTCGGTCTTTCTTCGCCAACATAGCCGTTTCTTGGAGAAGCTCTGTGCCTTCAGCGACGCGGCCAACGTACTCTCTAGGATGTTATGCATGGTCAGGCGCCCAGGTCGTAGGTTTCGACTTCCCATGTCCACACCCCGCCGTGTTCTTGCTGGAATTCCTCTGCGTAACCCTGCGCTTGTTTCTCGCCACGCCTGATGGCTCGTGGGTTATTTGGTTTGAGCTCTTTGACATGACGCCTGCGCAGATTGGCTGCATCGGCTCGTTTGCCGCTTGGTGTACGCGCCTCTTTCGTATATCCAGGACCTGGTCGGTAGTTCTTGTGCTCATGTTGTCCCCTCTTGAGAGCTTCCTTTACTTTGGGGATCCTGGCGCCTTTTAACGCCTTTGCCGCCTTCGCCGCGTCTCCTGCGTCGATGGCGCCGGCGGCTGCCTTGGCGGTGCCTTTTATGAGGCCTCCGCCCACCTTGGCGATTCCGCCGGCGATGGCCTTGCCGCCGCCGGTTATGGCAAAATCGGCGGCGGTTATGATCCCGCCGGCTGTTGACGCGGCTGCGTCACGGTTGCCGGAGTCGAACGCCGTTCCGCCGACGGAATCGATCAGGCCGCCGGTGACCTCGCTGACGATCGCGTCCGCCGTGCCGTGGGTGCGGTCCGAGTTGCTTCTGGCGAACTCGTCCAAGGCCGCATCGTAAACGCCCTCCGGCGGATCCCAGTAGCCGGTTATAAGCCAGTCGAGCGGCCCGAGCCCGTACGGATCCAGCATCACCCACGGGTCGTTTCCGACGTACGAGTAGCCGTTGCCCAGTTCGAGCGGGTCGGTCCAGATTCCGATTCGGTCGCGGACGGTGAACCGGCCGGCGATAGTTCAGGATACGTTTAGGTCTCCGAAATAGACTCCGTAGAAATCGTTTTCCGAGTCATCGATGATTTTCATCACGCGCCAATCCACTTCATCGCCTTCGTAACCCTTGTTTCGCGATGATGTATATCCTTTCGGAAGAAGCGAAGAATCGCCGAACACAATCTTCCCCAGCATCATCTCAGGCGGCATGTCGATATGGATAGGAGACTCAAGAAGTATTTGGTGCTCCTCGCCGTTAAGTACATCGATGCGTACGGATAGGACAAGCCTATTGTTATTGTATTCAACGACTCGAAGAAGTGAGTCGTCGGCGTCATCCGCAAGCACGTCTGTCAGGTCCATGTCTGTCCTCCTAGTAATAGGTCGGAGCCCGGAGGTAAGTGTGGATCCCCGCCTCCAGGTGGAGGCACATGTCGGTCAATGTCTCTATTGCCGGGGCCGTGTGGCCTGTTGTGATGATAATGGGGACCCTCTCGGTAGGGATTGCGTGGGAAGTTGGGATTGGTGTGCGGATGACCGGGGTGATACTCATATATTTTCTTTCCGTAGATCGGCCTGCCCTTTGGGTCGAGACCTTTGAATTCGCGCCATGTGTGCTTCCCATTGGAGCCTTTCACTCGCTGCAGGCCTCGTGGTTTGAAGTTCTTCGGATTGTGAGGAAATGTCTTATGTCTCCGGGTTTTCTTCGTTGCCGTTTTTGCTGCCTTTTTTGTTTCTTCCTTCGCACCTTTAATGAACGCCTTCGCGCCCTGTTTGCCAATTGCTTTGGCAGCACCGGCGACGCCGATGGCCGTTCCGGCGGCGGTTATGATCCCGCCGGCTGTTGACGCGGCTGCGTCACGGTTGTCGGAGTCGAAGGTCGTTCCGCCGACGGAATCAATCAACCCGGCGGTGACCTCGCTGGCGATCGCGTCCGCCGTGCCGTGGGTGCGGTCCGAGTTGCTTCTGGCGAACTCGTCCAGGGCCGCGTCGTAAACGCCCTCCGGCGGATCCCAGTAGCCGGTTATAAACCAGTCGAGCGGCCCGAGCCCGTACGGATCCAGCATCACCCACGGGTCGTTTCCGACGTACGAGTAGCCGTTGCCCAGTTCCAGTGGGTCGGTCCAGATTCCGATTCGGTCGCGGGTTGTGAACCGCCCGGCGATGGGGTCGAGGTACCTCGTACGGTAATAGTATAACCCGGTTTCAGGGTCGATGCGACGACCCGTGAACAGATACGGGTTGCCGATCGCCGAGACTTGCTGGTGCGTGGGCTGACCGTTGTGGTCGAGATACTCCGGACTGCCAAAGTCGCCGTATTCGTAACGTTCGACCACCACGCCGCTTGCGTCGGTCACGGCCACGACGTTGTACATGTCGTCGGTGTGGAAGAAGTAGTCCTCGGGCGTGCCGTCGCCGTTGACGTCCCGACGCATACTCAACACTTCATCGATGTAATCCCCGTAGACGTACGTAGCCAGGGTTGCCCCGGTCTCGTCCTGCTCTTCGATAACCCGCCAGCCGTCGTAGAAGTAGCGGACCTCCTTCCGATGCGCTCCGAGCGCGTCGGTGATCTTCGCAATCCTCCGGCCGAGAGCGTCGTAGAGGTACCGGTGCGTCTGCCCGGTGCGGAGGTCCTCGTACCGCACCATCTGATTGTGGAAATCGTACGTCAGTAAGGCGCGCATGCTCGGGCAGGTTGCCCCGGCGGATGACGAAGCGGCGGCTGCCTCTCCGCACGGTGCCGCGGGCGTGCCGGGGTCGTAAGGGTACGGCTCGCCGCCGAAGGCCTGGACGAGGAGCAGAACGTCGGACATGTTGACGACGCGGTTGGGCCCCTCGTTATGCACATCCACCCATTCATCCGGCGGGGCGATGGGGTCGTTTGCGAACGCCTGCATACAGGCCATCAGGTCGTTCATGCTCATGTTGCCCTCGGGTGCCATCCACTGGCCCTCGACGAACGACCCGACGCAGTCACCCCAGAACTTCACTCCGGGCCTGGCACAGGTGTTGACTTCAAACGGCTCGGAGATGCTGATCTCGTTGTACGCCCGGATCTCGAAGGTCGACTCCGGACCGATCGCGCAGTCGTAGACGTGAATGACCGGCTCATCCCAGACGCGGATCACCGGCGTCGAGCCCAGCGGGTAATAGCCGTCGACGGCCCCGTCGTCGCCGTCGTTGCCGACCCACTTGACCATCCCGACGGCGTCGGGGAAGTAGGTGTTCGCGGTCATCTCGACCCGAAACGCCACCGGCTCACCCGCGTTCTGCGGATCGAACGACAGATACCGGTTCTTCGGCGCATCATCCGGCGCGGCCGGCGAGGCAGGCGGCTCGACAGTCGGCGCGATTATAGCCGTGAGGTTGCCGTGGAGATCGTAGAACCGCGCGTCAAGCGGCGTGAGCGTATACTGATTACTCTGACAATCACCCGGCTCGGGTAGCGTAGGGTCACAGGAATAGGCCCCGCCGCACGCGTCCCCGGTAACGGCCGACCGATTACCCACCCCGTCAAGAGAGAACTCGGTCTCCCGAACGACGCTGGGCAGGGGGGTACTTACGTCAACACCTCGCAGGCGATCGAGGGCATCGTAGGCGAGATCGTGCGTATACTGACGACCGCCGGACCGGACGTCTTTCCGCTGCCTTTTGTTGCCGGCCTGATCCCACGTGAACGTCCGCTCATCGACGATCCCCCCGGTCGGCGTCCACGAGTGCTTGGCGCGGACGATCTGCTTGACGCCGAAGTCGTCGGCCGGATTGGGTACTCCGATTATGCCGTCGTACTCGAAGTCGCTCTGCGTGCCGTTTCGGAAGGTCCGGCGCTCGAGCCGGTCGAAGCCTATGTAGTCGTGAACGGCAAGTTCTCCGAACTCGTCCGCAACGCTATTCAGGCGGTCGAGTTCGTCGAACGTAGCCGTGATGGTCCTCCCGCCGGGGTATACGATCGACTGCCGGTTACGCATCCCGTCGTGGGTCGCGGTGCGCGTTCCGCTGGTCTGGAACCCACCCGCATCAATTGTCAGGGTTTCGTCGACGACGTTCCCAAGCGAGTCAAACGTCCGGGTGACAACGGAATCGTCATCCTCGGCGTGAACGAGTCGGGAAAGCCCGTCGTAACGGTAAACCTCTACCGTGGTATCGTCCGACACCCCCGGCCCGGGAGTGATTTCGGCGCGGACGAGTCGGTTAACCAGGTCGCGCGTAAGAGCCACCGTACTGCCGGAGGCGTACGTGCGAAGGACCGTTCTGCTGAAGACGTCGTATCCGGGGGTGAAGGAACTTAAGTCCGGCTCGGCTTGCCCCAAAGGCCAGACCGCTCCGGAGCCGATCTGGTGAACCGTGCCGTCGGCCATCTGTACGGCGAACTGGCGGTTGAGCGCGTCAAACGCATAACGGGTGGTGTTCCCGGCGTCATCGGTTCTGGCCGTCAGGCGTGACGAGTCGTCCCAGGTCTGGCCGATGACGATGTCGTCGCCGTTCCCGTCGGCTCCGTCGCCGTCGAGGTCGTGAATCATCTCCACGAGGCGATCCAACCCATCGAACCGGTAGCGCGACTCATGATCCAGGCCGTCGACCAGCCGGGTCAGGTTGTAGCGCGAATCGTAGAACTCGTGAATCGTGCTGCCGGATTCGTCAGTGACGCCGGTCAGCCGATCGAGATTGTCGTAGCTGTATGTGGTCAGGAACGGCTGGTCACTCTCGCCGAGATCAGACTTATCCAACTCGGTGAGACTCGTGACGTTAGAGTTGGCGTCGTAACCGAAGGTGGTTGTGCTTCCCTTGGCGTCGGTGATGACCTCCAGGCGGCCGGCGGTGTCGTAGCCGGCCTGGCCGATGTGCCCGTTGTCATCCTCGACCGCGATGAGGTTCCAGTCTTCGTCATAGCAGAACAACCGCGTCGCGAGTCCGTCGCCGATGTCGTCCCCTTCGGGATCGAAGAAGTCGGTGTTGATGCGGACCAGCCGGTCCACCTCGTCGTAAACGAACGACCTGCTCAGGAGCAGGGAGTTGCTGCCGGAGACACCCTCGATTCGTTCGCCGTAGACCCTCGCCGAGGTTGGGTTACCGTTATCGTCGTAGACTATCTCCGCAGTGTTGCCCTCGGGGTCGCTGATGTCGGTGAGGCGACCGTACGGGTCGTACGAGAAGTCGTGAACGTGCGGGACGCCCTCCAAACCGGTGATGACGCGGATCGGGTCTTTGTCGACGTTGAAGTCGATTCGGGCGCTGGATTGCTCCGAATCGCCCTCGGCCCGCACGAAGCGAAGCGGTAGCCCGCGCTCGTCGTGGTAAAGCCGCAGGGTGTTGTTCGGCTGACGCCCTTCGACCGCTTCGCCCAGGCGGACAAGCGTTTTTTGGCCGTTCTTGTTGTATTCATACTCCGTAAAGACGAACTCGGATTCCGGCAGGCCGTCGCACGACGGCTGGTCCGGCGTTCCCGGAATCGCCCCGGTGTAGCTGCCGGTTTCTCCGCACACCCGCGTTACACGATCGAGGGCGTTATGTTCGAAGATCGTCGTGAAGTGCGTGTTCGGTTGGATAACGCCTTCGTCATCGATGTTCTGCACGTCGATGCGCACAAGGTTGTTGTTCGCATCGTAGAACACGTCGGTTTGGTAGTAGACGCCGCTTCCGTCGGAGACTTCGGCAGAGATCTCCCGAACCACCTGGTCCAACTCGTTGACGATATACTCGGTGCTGTGCTGACGCGGGTCCGTCACTCGGGTGACGTTGCCGGCGCCATCGTATTCATAGCACGTAGCCAACCCCAGATTGTCCGCGTCGACCGTAACGCAGTGCAGATACCCGTTCATGGGGCCGCTGTCGTGATAGGTCAAGGTATCGACGCGACCGGTCGGGCCCACATAGCGCTGAAGTTGCCCGAAGCTGTTGTACTCCCATGAGTGCTCGATAGTCTGGGTGCCGCCGCCGCAAACTCCGACTGTAACCGGGGGAAGCGTAGTGTGCGTGCGGTCTCCCGTTGCCGGATCGTAATCGTGCGTGGTCAGGTTCCCCCGGCGATCCCAGTAATGGGTGACGAATTGCGAGCCGCCACCTCGACCGCCGCCGAATCCGTCCAAGTACTCGAAGCGTTCAACGATCGGATCGTCAGTGATCACGGGTTCATACGTTCGGCTCAGTACGTTGCCCCGGGCACGGGGGTTCTCGTTGTCCTGATCGAATTCGGTAAGAACGGAGCTGCCCTCCGAATGGCGAGTGTAGGGGGCTTGCGAGTGGGCGTTCCAGACGTTCCAAGTGTCGTAGTACGAGAGATCGGTGTCGCGCAGCCGGATGCCCGGGCGGTTGTCAGTCAGCGTGGTCGGTAGGGTGGGATCTGCCCGGCCGGTATACTCACGCCTAAGGGTCATCCGGTGCCCCGCGTCGAAATACTGATGCTCGACGTTGCCCATCCGGTCGTTGATGATCGTGAGCGTCGAGGCCAGCCCGTTGGTGTAATCCGGGGTCTGGGGTATGTAGACGTAGCTGATGATGTCTCCGTCGAGGTTCTCTTGAATCACGCGGTCGACGCTCGAACTGCCCGTGTCGTTGTCGTAGGTCGTTATCGAGTATTCCTGCCCCTTCCCGTCGAAGATCGAGATCAGGTTGTGGTTAAGCCGGTCGTCGGCGAAGCCAGTCGAGTAGGTGTAGCCGACGATCTTGCCGATCGGGAAGTCGTTCCCGGTCGGTGTTCCGGTAACGGTGGGCGAGATGACCGCGGCCAGATCCCCGTAGGAGCCGCTGGCATGCCCGTCCGGGTAGTATTCGTATTGCACCTGGCGGCCGAGGAAGTCCGTTACACTCTGCAGAAACCCGTTGCAGTTGTAGGCGAACGTGATCTGCCGACCGAGAGTATCGAGCACGGAAACCAGCCGTCCCGTTGCGGGGTCGTACGTGAAGGTCATCTCATTGCCGTGGCGGTCCGCCATCGCGATGATCTTCCCCGCGGTCGGTGATCCGTTTAACGGAGCGAACGTCCATAGATCGCCGTCGTCGTGATGCATGACGAAAGTACCGTTCGTCTCGTGTACGATTATCGCGAAGTACTCATTGCGTTCGTACCAGTCTTTGACGTGATTGAGTTGAAAGACGTCGCGACGATGATCGCCGGCGTAGAAAGTCAGCTCGCTGCCGCCTTCTATCGCCACGCGCATGTTGTACGACATATCCCAGTTGTTGCCTTGCACAGTCTGGGTCTCGGCGCGGCTTCGATAGGTCCGGCGCAGGACGAAATCGAGCCCCCGTCCTGGGATGTACAGGTCCTCTACCTCCTCGACCCGCTCTCCGGAGGAATGATATACACCCGAGATCTGCTCGTTTCCGCGCGGGGGGTCGCCGTCACAATCCTCTCGCTGACTGCAGTCAACCGGAGCGGGGCAGGCCATCGTGTCGCAAGATGATCCATCCCCTTGGTAGTTTCCGCCGTTTGCATCGCACCACGAGCCTGACGCGCTCTCGCAAGTGCCGTCCGGCATGCAGCACGCGCCTCCGCAGGGCGAGTCGAGACATGTGACATAGGGGTGATACTCGCCGCCTCCTTCCTCGCAGGCCACTTCGGGGACCCCGCTTCTGCACTCCGTCGGGTAGCAGCAAGAGCCCTGGCTGCACGGCGTTGCGGCGCAACTTGGCACTGGGTTGTCTCCGACACCAAGCCAACGACCTCCTTCTTCCTCGCAAAGGGGGCGGTTCATTTGCACGCATGTCTTTCGACAGCCGCGATACCCGGCGCAGGGCTCATCGGTCTGTTGGTCACAAGACTGGGACAGGTCCGACACGCATCGATCCACGCAACAAGCCATCGGAAAGCACGCCGCCAGGGCATCGCCTTCGCAGAAGGTGTTGTCGCCCAGGTACGCTCCGGCCGCGGCGCAGTCGGCTTCGCTCATCTCCGCACAACTGTAGTCCGGCAGGCAGCAGGCTCCCGTGACCTCTCGTGTGCCGGCGACGTTCGTGTCCGCCGGGGCGGCTACGGCCGGGTCGATCTTACCGCCGGCCTCTGCTGTCGATTCAGAGATAATGCCGCCGGTCTCGCCCGGCGAGACCACGGCCTGCCCGAACCACGTTGAGCCACAGAACCACAGGAACATAAGCAGACAGGTGCTTTGAAATGCCATCGATCACTTCTCCTTTCCGCGGCGCGGGGCGTATCCCGCCCCGGCGCATCCGTTCGACCGAAACTGAAATGTCCATTGCGAAAGGCCGGCTGCCTGAAGTGCTTTGCATCTTCCAGCGTCCCGACCCTCCACATTGGAAGTGTGTCGAATCCTACTGCACTAGCCGATAGCCTGTCAAGTGCCTCTTATGTCACCTACTTGGGTGATACTGCACGGAGGATGTGTTCCATGTGTAGGACATTGTTGGAGGTTTTGTAGGCTATTGAGGTGAATGGGCGAGGGTGGAGGCTATTCGGGTAAGTGGCAGCGATGGCAGGCTACACAGTTGAATGGGGAAGGGTGTGGTACCGGTGCCGGACGGCGCGCCGCAGCCCTGCGAGTCGGCGTCGGATGCCACTATCGTGACATAGGAAGAGCTGCTCCCATGACACGTGATGCGGTGCCTGCAGGTTCTGTCGCTCAGCTCGTAGACGTGGGGCAATGTCTGCAGGTCTTGTTGCTCAGTTCGTAGGGCAGGTCGAGGTACGAGACCGGCCGCAACGACGATTGCCGCGCAAAGACCCGCCGCTATGGCGCCCGCTACGCAAGGACCCGCCCACATGTCGGCATCATGCGATGCCACGGGCCGACAAGTTGGCCAATGCCACCCGTGTGGCCCCCTTCGCAGGGCAGGTCGATGACCTGTGCTTCTGCGGACCTTGTCGCTCAGAGCGATTGGGAATCGTCAGTCGCCCGAAGGAAGAAGCGTATCCGTGCCGATCCTGCGCCGGGCACGGCCACACAAGTGTGGGCCATGGCACCCGCGCGTCAAGGAGCTGCGACGGAATACGGTGCGTGGCCGGGCGAGTTCCGGCTTGGAATGTGCGGGCCGCGAAGGTACAATGGGCGCGTGGTCGGCCATAGCGAGCGGTGGGTGACACCGGCCGGGGCGGTAAGGACCGGTTCGGACATCTCGAAGAACCTGCCCCCGCAAGCCGTGACATGTTCGAGCAAATGGAGGCGTGGGAGCTAACATGACGAGCCGGGATTGCGCATTTCGAGGCGTAACGGTTCTTCTGGCGCTGTTCGGCTTGGATGCTAAGGCCGGGGCGGGTGTGAAGACGGCGACAATGTGCCCGCGCTGGGTGTCGGGGGAAACCGTGTACGTGGAGTGGCGTTGGCAAAACGTCTTGAACTTCAGTGGCGATGGGGTGCCGCAGGGCGGTCAGCGGCAGCGCCAGGACACAACGGTGGGCTACTTGCTGGACGTTGACGACGTGCCCGGCGCTGGGATGGCCTCGATAACTCTGACGATCGATCGGGTTGCCGTTGCGGCCGAGGGTTCGGCGGGCGAGAGCATGTCTTTTGATACTGATGTGGATACACGGGTCGGTGCGGCCGGGGGCCTTGATGGTGTGACCGCCGCTATGTTGGGGATGAAGCTGCGCATGGAGGTTGCTGATAATGGCCGGAAGATCGTCGTATCAGGGATGGAGGCGGTGCGGAAGAGAGTCGAGGCTCTGGACCCGGACAAGGAGGTATACGATCAAATCCGTGGCTTCCTGGATAATGAGGCGGAGCGTTTGTCCTGGGAGTACTTCTATGGGCCGTTTCCATGTACGGAGGTCGGTGAGAGCACTGTTTGGCGCAGAGACATCCGGTCGCGCAGAAAGCTGCACCGGCTGGAGTATTCGATAGATGACGTTGAAGACGCGGACGGCAAGTGTGTAGTCGATGTAGAATACTCGGGGACAAGTCGCCCACTGCCGGGTTTCGATCCGGAGCGTTGGGCAAATGGAGATGTGTTCGACTACGGGACCGCGACAATCAACGGTAATGCGATGATCGACGCAACACGGGGACAATTGGTTGCCATGTCTGATACACTGAGGGTCGTCAGCCACGCAACGCGCGTTCATCCGGAGGGCGGTCCGCCGCTCAGGACCAGCATTGCCAAGACCCGCCGGCGGACGGTATCCGTGCTAACGGAGGCCGAGCGCCGGGAGCAGAAGGCCGGCCGAAGGAACGCTAGATCGAAGAAGGCGTCAGGATGATTCGGCGGGCGGGCGGGCGTGGCGGTATCTGCGGGATGTGGGGGGGCAAGAAGAACGTGCTGAGGTCGGTGTGCTCATGAAAGCGTTCTGGAGCGTAATAAGCGCAGGGCTGCGCCGTGAGAATCGGTGGCGATTCGGTTCGGAGTCAATCACTCCGTACCATCTGATCACCGGGAGAGCTCCGCGGAACACGCCGAGGGCATTTTGGGTGTCCATCGGGAAGCTGAAGATGCTTCTTAGAGTGACGAGTTTACTTCTGATCCTGTGCGCCTTGGTCTTCTTTGGTGGGCTTGTACTCAAGCAAACGGCTGCGGTCGGGACCGTCCAGCCATATGCGATTCTACCTCTTGTTCTCGTCAGCGTGGTTCACGGCTGTGCCGGGAGTTTCGGCTTGCGTATTGCATACGGGCGGTTCAAACGGTTCCTTACCGATCACTCTTGGTGTGTTTGTCTGCGTTGTGGATATATTCTGGAAGGACTACCGTCGCCCCATCGATGCCCCGAGTGCAGTCTGGCCTACGATCGCAGGCAATTGGAAGCAACGTGGCGGGCGTGGATCAGCGAACGCATCGTGTACGGGCCGGATGACCGGGAGTCCGCTGCCGGTGGCGCCGGGTAGGGCAGCTTGTCGACCTGCCTTTACCATTTGGGTTGACTTGGGCGTCGTCACCGCGTGAATATTGCGGTGAAGGCAGGTGGATCACCTGCCGCACTGCCGAGGAGCGGGTATGTTATTGAAAGCCGCATTGGCTATCGCGATCCTCGTGGCGGTGTTGTTGACCGTTGCATGGGTAGTGTCGGCGAATCAGCCGCGTGTTTTTATATGCAGTGATTCACTGAAGGCGGATACTGAGCTGTTATGCCGTCTTTGGACGATCGGCGATGGGTGGCTGCGAACGCCGCAGCAGGCGTCCACGACAATGCGGATAAGCGAGGATGAAGTGCCTGACGTTCCGTTTCGGCTGCCAGGTGCGAGTATGGTGCTGGCCGCTACGGAGGGCTCGCTGATCTTCGGGCGGGTGGAGCGGACCAGCAAGCGGACCCTTGCGGATTGGAGCTGCCGGGTTGCCGGTGACCCTATCGTGGTACTGCCGCTTTGGCTACTGCTTGCCATGTCGTTGGGAGTGTCGGCTTTAATAGCGGGCCTGTTTGGAGTGCGCCGCCACCGCCGCTCGCACCGGCGCGACGAGAACACATGTACTGAATGCGGGTATTTGTTGATAGGGCTAACGTCGTCGCGTTGTCCGGAATGTGGGACGTCGTTCGAAGATACCCCGGGCCGCTGCGGCGGATTGCCCGCCGGGATGACGGCAGATGGTGATTGTATTCGGCACAGCGAGTAGCACAACCGCGGGAGGATCGAATGTTCGCCGAGCCGGCGCAAGACATCACGGATGCGACGGCGTCCGAGTCGAGTGCCTCCGAAGTGGTCCGCCTCGAGCCCCTGCGCTCGGCCCGGCGATGCCGTGAGCTAAGCACCAGTCAACAGACGATCGAGGGTCTGTACTTTCCCGGGGGGGTGTTGTTTCTGATGATCCTTGAATACGCAGGCCCCACGTCCGTTCGGTTGGGGCTGATGGCTGTTGCGGCGGTTGTTTTGATGGGCGTGTGGAATGCTGTAAAACATCGACCAGACGAGGAGGATGGGAATGGCGCATCCCAGAATGTTGAGGAGGGCACCAGGCAACGGCCGAAGAGACTCGTGTGCCGCGGACATCCGTACGACCTGGGCTTCTTCCGAAGGCCTTGCAGAGAGATGTTTGAACCGTACATTGTCTCCGCGCGTTCCGGATGGTGGGACCGGCACCCGGGTTGGCGATCTCTGTGCGGTATGGTTGTTCTCAGCGTGGGCTTCCGCGTCACGTCGTCGGTCTGGGGGCCCGTTGCATTGGCGGGAGCCTTCCAATACGCGGTTGATGTGGGCCGTTTTCTGTGGCCGCGCTATTATCGCGTTGTTCCGGGACGCGTAGAGGTCGTGCAATATCGTTTTCTCAATCGGGGCGACCCCATAATTGAAACGGTTCCGGTAAAGGGTGCGAGGATCATCTGTGATTTTCAGGATCAGGCTATTGAGATTGTGCAAACGGGCGATGATGCGGAGTGCTTTGTGATTCCCCTCGCGGGACTCGCGCAGCCCCGCATGCTCGCGCAGATGGTGTTCCGAGCGGCGGTTTGCAGGGCATCCGCCCCGGCCCTGCCGGCGACGGAACTGCTGGGTTAGACTGTTTGGAGACGCCACCGCCCTCGGGTGGGTCTCTGCTCACGGAACCAAGAGACGCTTTCGATGAGCCGGGTAGGGCAGGTCGTCGACCTGCCTTCACGATTTGGGTGGATGTGGGCGTCGTGACCGCAGGAAAACTGTGGTGAAGGCAGCGGAGGTGGCGTGAATGGGTGCGATGGATCGGACGTTTAACGATCGTTTCTGGCCGGTCTTCGTTGGGTGCTTGGCGATCGGCATCGCAGAGCTCGCGGCCGTTGCGTGCGTCTGCCTCGGGCGAGAGGAGCTGGCCGGGGACCTTAACTCGTACTGGTTGTGGGGATCCCTTTTGTCACTATGGTTGTGGCCTCGTGTCGAGTCGTCGGCCGATGGCAAAGCCGGCGGGATTCTCAGCCGAACGCCGGCAAACACATCACTGCTTGGCTGGCTGGTCATATGTGGAATACTGTCGGTGGTTGCGATCGTATACTGGGCGGAGAGCTTCTTCCCCGCTCCCTGGCCGGTTGTCGTACAGGGGGCTGCGGTGGGGCCTTATCTCGTTATGGTCTGCTGGATTGCGTGGAAAGCGGACGTGACGACCGATCAGGCAGGCTCGGCAGACGGAGTTTGACGGCGTGGCGTGCGAGCCCGCGCTTGCCGGGCGGCAGTCGAGATTGTGTGGATGGGCAGATGTCGATGAAGACCTTGCTTTGCATATGGGTCCCTGCATTTGTGGCGTCCAGTTTCGTATCGGGCGCCGTCGCGAAGCAGTTATGCAAACGGTATGCCGGTACACTGTTTTCAACGGAGCTGGTCCACTTCGACGGTGCGGCAGCCAGGAAAGAGGCGGTTGATCGAGCGCACCCGTTCAGGCAAAGGTTCTGGTGGTGGGGGCCCTTGCCGCTGATACAGGGGGTTGCTGCCGCGTGCCTGTGGCACTTTCTGCCCTTTCCGAGGTCTGTTCCAGATGCTTATGGTATGGCGGTGATTGTGGGCGTTGTCTCTGTTGCGACGGCTGTCGGCGAGGTTTGGATAGCTAAGCGGGCGATTACGTGGGCGTTGCGCGAGCGCCTGATTGCGGAGGGGACGGTTGTTTGCCGAGGGTGCGGCTACGACCTGCGAGGGCAGGTAGAGCCGCGGTGCCCGGAATGCGCGAAGCCCTTTGAGCGTGCCGCTAAGAGTGAGTCGGCCGGAGAGCAACGCGAGGTGATTTTGGGAGAGAGCCCCGCGCCCGATGCATGACACTCTGGCCGCTTGGTGGTAAGACAGGTCGTCGACCTGCCTTTGCCATTTGGGTCAATGTGAGCGTCGTGATCGCATGAAGATCGCGGTGAAGGCAGGTGAATTGCCTGCTCTACCGCACTGGAGGTAACACGTGGCGGATGAGGATCGACGACGGTTCATTTGGCGCAAGGGGGTGCTTGGGTGCGGACTGCCCATGGGCCTGTTCTGGGCAGTTGCGATGCCGTGGCTCAATCCGTTTGAGAATCGGTCACTCGGAGGATTCTGGATCTACCTTGCGACGCTGCCAATCTGGTTCGTAGCAGGGTACTTGTTCGGGATGTTCATGTGGCCAGGCCCGCGGCGCAGGTGATTCCGGGAGGTGCGGATGGAAAAGGGAATGCGAGAACGCGTGAATAGTGACAGGAACGAACTCGGGGTAGTGGCGTGTCCCGTTTGTGACAGTAGGGCGGTTCGCAAGATCAGATGGGCAAAGCGCCGGAGTATATGGTTGACCATTCGCACGCCGCGCGAGTGTACGAGTTGTGGAACGTGGTTTGTGCCGCGGGGGAACATGCTTCTGAGGTCCGTGGCGGTAGTTTTCGGCGTATGCATGTTCCTCGGCCTTTTCGGCGTTCCGATGATCGAGGCGGCTCGGTACCTCTTTGGCGGTCACGGCAACGAGCCCGATTGGGTAGAGATCCTCGCGTGTGGGTTGCCCGCCGCTTTGACCTCCTTGTACGTTGCCGAGATAGGCATCAGGGGTGGAAGGGCGCGAATCCTGACCGACGAACAGGATGTGGATGACGCGACGGTTTGAGTAAAGTGTAAAGGCGGTAGGGCAGGTCGTCGACCTGCCTTCACCATTTGGGTTGACGTGGGCGTTGTGACTGCATGACGATTGCGGTGAAGGCAGGTGAATCACCTGGTCTACTCCGCGACGGTCTGAGTAACGTGTAAAGAACAGGTATGCGTTCGCGGAGGATGAACGGATGGACGGGACGATATACCGGCGGGTACACACGGAGGGGCTGCACGCCGTTGTGTGGGATGTGATGCGGCGTCACCGGGCGGTGGCCGCGGTGTTGGTGGGGCTGTTAATCGTCCTCGTCCGGGTCGCATGTGAGTGGCTGGCCGTTCCAGTATCGGAGCTGGTCAAATCTGCAGTGGCGTTAGGTTTGTACGTCCTGGCACTTGTCGCGCTGGATTGGCCTTGGATGAGCTACGCCCTGGCACGCCGGTTGTCGTTGGCCGCGGCCGCGACGCTCGCTTGCGTGGGTTCAGTCAACGCCCTTGTGAGGGACCCTCGTGGTTGGGATATCGTACCGTGGATCTTCCCGGTCGGGCTCGTTCTGACGTCTATGGTGTTCGGTGCGGTGGTGCTCGGGATTCTTTTCGCATTCACCTTCGTTCGGAAGCGTTATTGGCCGGTCTATCCTCCCGGGCATTGCCGGCGGTGCGGGTACGACCTGCGCGGACAGATCGAACTACGCTGTCCGGAATGTGGGACGTCGTTCGAACGCGCGGAGTCCGAACCCAAGTGACGGCCGGGGGGGGGCGCATTATGCCCGACGCAAATGGGAAGATCGAGACGGCGCGCGTCGCGCGGAGGTTGCGGCAGGTCTCGTGCCTCGACCATGCCCTACCAAGCGGCATGGCCACGCAAGTGTGGACCATGGCGCCCGGCAGGTGGTAGGGCAGGTCGTCGACGTGCCTTTACCATTTGTGTTGACGTGGGCATTGTGACCCCATGAAGGTTGCGGTAAAGGCAGGTGAATCACCTGGTCTGAGCCTGTTGACAAGACGACGTGTCGAAGGCGATGTAGCGGGTTTTGACTTCTGGTTCGGTGAAGTAGGAAAGACAGCCGAATGCACGGTCTTTTCGGAATGGACGACCCTGATCTTGAAGCGGGCATACGCAGGGAAGCCGGACGCCGTGCGGACAAGGGCGCCGCTGTATTATGCGTGGTTGTCGGGGCCGGCGTCGGCGCTGCTGGGGCGATTGTCACGGCCAAGCTGTTCGGTTGTAGTGCTTCGGCGACGTATTGTTTGATAGCGGGGGGCGCGTTGTCGGCTGTGGTCGTATTCGGTTGGCGCCAACGATCGCGCGAGCGGCGGGCGTTGCGGTCGGTTCTTGCCGAAATGCCGCACCGCTGCGCCAAGTGCGGTTATGATGTAAGAGGTAGCGCGATAGGAACGTGTTCCGAATGCGGGTGCGCCGTCGATGACCGCAAGGCGGAACAAGACACTGATGCGGTACGCATGGATGAAGGGCGTTCCGAATGAGCCACAAGAGACTGACTGCGGTCTCGGTCGTAGGGCTGGTCGCGAGCATGATTCTGTGGATGTGTGCCGCGATCGTCGGTCCTGACACTCTGTACATGAACAGTGGGCTACGCCAGTTCCTCACGGAATCGGCACGGGTCGCCCTCGGGGAGTCATTCGCCCAGACGCGGGAGCAAACGAGCGGCTCAACGGGCGTACTGACGTTAGTGCGTGAATGGCCTCGCGGCGAACGCTGGGCACCCAGCGGTAGACATCTTCTTGTCGGGCTCGCCCATGGACGCCTACTCTTCACGATGTTGAGAGTAACACCGGCGATGCGGTACTCTGAGGACGGGATTACGAAGGAGCAACAGACGTTCTACGTGGGAGGGCAGGTCAGCTTATCCGTGCCGCTCCTCGCGTGCGTGTTCGCGCTGCTGCCGGCGTATTCTGTCCTGAGCCGCTTCCGGCCAAAGCCGTGGCCGGAGGGCTGTTGCGTTGCGTGCGGGTACGACCTGCGCGGACAGATCGAACTACGCTGTCCGGAATGTGGGACGTCGTTCGAACGCGCGGAGTCCGAACCCAAGTGACGGCCGGGGGGGGCATTATGCCCGACGCAAATGGGAAGATTGAGACGGCGCGCGTCGCGCGGAGGTTGCGGCAGGTCTCGTGCCTCGACCATGCCCTACCAAGCGGCATGGCCGCGCAAGCGTGGACCATGGGACCCAGCAGGTGGTAGGGCATGGTCGAGGCACGAGACCTGCCGTCGATCGTTGCAGGAGCAAGGGTGTCCCGTCCATCCCGGCGTTTTCCGGGCTGGATGGGGCACACGTGCACCCGTGCCGGAATGGATGCCCCCCATGCTAACCGATGCCCTCACCACAGAGTCTATTTACCGGGGGAGTTTCGCCCCGAGGAGCAGGATCCACGGAACGCGTTCTCGGTCTCCGGCCGTCTGTAAGTCGCGCTTGACCAAGACGTTCCGTTGACCACAATCAGGCTGCCGGCCTGCGATGGGCACCCGGCACGGACGGCCGGAGCGGAAGCCGTCGATCAAGTGGGCCGATCAGCTCCAAGTAGTCCGGCTACTTAAAGAGGAGAGAAACAATGCTGCTTAGCCGACCATTGACCAACATGCCCCTGGCTCTGATGTTCTGCCTCCTGGCCGCCCCCCTCGCAATCGCCGAGGAGGACGTGGTCGTGGTTACGGTCACGGGACAGGGGATTACCGAGGACGAGGCTTGTCGGGACGCGCTCCGCAAGGCCTTGGAGCAAGGCGGGCGTAACGAGATCTCCTCGCACAGCCAAGTGGAGAACTTCGAGCTTATTCGGGACACCATCTACGCCCGGGCGGACGGCATCGTCACGGACTACAAGATTCTGCGCAAAGGCGACGGCGCCGGCGGGGTCAAGTACTGCGAGATCCAGGCGAAGGTGAGCAAAAACTCCGTCGCGTCCACTTGGGGCGAGGTTCAGAACGTGCTGGACCAGATCGGGCAACCGGGAGTCGCCGTGTATATCCTCGAGCGGATCGACGGGGTCAAACAGGACAGCAGCATCCTGGAATCCAACATCGAGAACAGGCTGCTGGCCAAAGGTTTCACCGTATTCGCGAGTGAGCAGCTTCGGGCAATCGCCGAAAAGGAGTCGGCCGACGCTGAATCGGAAGGCAACGTCCAGAAGATGTTGGCCCAGGCGAAGGATTTCGGGACCCAGATCTTCATCACTGGTACGGCTCAAGCCAACGCGGCCGGGGTGCGGAATCTGTATGGTCAGGACACCGCCATGTACAACGGTGATGCCATGATCAAGATGTACTACACCGATACGGGCCAGCTCATGGCCAGCGAACCGCTGCCGACTTGGCGCGGTGGGGCTCGAGGGTACTTCACGCACTCCCCGCAGGCCGGCAAGAAAGCCCTGGACGGCGCGGGCCAGGAGATCGTCGAGCGCTGCTATCAGAACGTGATGCGCGAGTGGGCAACGCGGATTAGTTACGGCGGCCTTCTGACTCTGGAAATCGAGGGCATGAACGTCGGCGAGGCCCTCAAACTCAAGAAGAAGATAGCGGCGATCAACCCCGATAAGATCATTAATGTCAACGGCCCGAAGGCCACGAAGGGCGTGATGGTCTTTAGGATAAAGGCGAAGATGACCGCCGAGGATCTGGCAATGTATCTGGTCGAAGATGATTGGGCCGCGATCATTGAAGTGGTGGACCTTAAACCCAATCGGATTCAGGCTAAGAAGGTCGGACCGTAGAGAAAACGAGCCCGGCCGGTCTTCGGTCAGGCGGCGAGAGAATCGGTTCCTTCGATAGGATCCGACTGATTGCGAAAGGACGGTAGTACAATGCCTCGGGAACTACACGGACAGCTTACGGTCGACGAACAGCAGTTTGCGATCGTGATAAGCCGGTTTAATGAGTTCATTACCGGCAAGCTTCTGACCGGAGCAATCGATACGTTGAAACGGCACGGCTGTCCGGAGGATAACATAACCTCGGTGTTCGTACCCGGTGCGTTCGAGTTGCCTTTCATGGCCCAGAAACTCGCGGAGAGCGAGCAGTTCGACGCGATTATCTGTCTGGGATGCGTGATTCGCGGACAGACGCCACATTTCGAATTCGTGGCCAGTGAAGCCGCCAAGGGCATCGCCCAGGTCGGGTTGACTACCGGCGTGCCGACGACCTTCGGCGTGATAACTTCGGACACGCTGGAGCAAGCCGTGGAGCGCGCCGGGTCGAAGGCGGGCAACAAGGGTGCGGACGCCGCTCTCAGTGCCATAGAGCTGACCAACCTCGCCTCCCAGATCGAGGACTCCGTCGCAAACGATCATGAATAGCCCTCGCCGCCACGCTCGGACCCTCGCAATGCAGGCCTTGTGTCAGTGGGATGTCCAACAGGATCAATCGTCGACCGCCCTGGGCGAGTTTCTGGCCGAGCAGGACGCCCCCGCCGCGGCAACTACCTACGCCACTGAGCTGGTCGAGTCCTTCTGGCGACAACGCCAGTTCGTAGATGATCTGATCGGCGCTGCCGCGGAGAAATGGGAACTGGCGCGGATTTCCGCGGTGGAGCGGAACATCATGCGCGTTGCGGTGGTTGAATTGCTCGACAACGACGTACCGCCTAAGGTAGCTTTGGACGAAGCCATCGAACTGGGCAAGGAGTTCGGCGGAGCCGAGTCGCCGCGTTTCGTCAACGGAGTGTTGGACAAGGTCTTAAGAAGTATGCCGCAAGGCGATCAAGGAAGCAGTTGATGGGACTTTTTGACCGTTTTAAGAAGGGCCTGACGCGGACCCGCGAGAAGATTGCCACCGGATTCCGTGCGGCCGTGCGCATCGGACGGAAGATCGACCAGGAAAGCCTCAACCGCCTGGAGGACACGATGCTCGCGGCGGATTTCGGCCCGACCACCACGGCCAAGCTGATGGATGTCATCCACAGAGGCTGGAAAGGCGGACAGATCGTCGAAGAACAGGAAGTCACCGCCTTCCTCCGGCAGCACATCATCGAGATGTGGCCCGACGCCGACCGGAGAATCCAGCCCGCCGAATCCGGGCCCACCGTCGTACTGGTCACGGGCATCAACGGATCGGGAAAAACCACCAGCGTGGCCAAGCTGGGGCATTACTTCGTTGACCAAGGCAAGAAGGTGATCCTGGGAGCGTGCGACACGTACCGGGCAGCCGCCGTCGAGCAATTGACGATTTGGTCCAATCGCATCGGGGTGGAGATCGTCAAGCACGACCAAGGGGCAGACCCCGGCGCAGTGGCGTATGATGCCTGCGAGGCGGCAGTAGCCCGCAAAGCAGACATTCTTCTCATCGACACCGCCGGCCGGCTGCACACTCAAGACCACCTGATGCGCGAGCTGGGCAAGATCCAGAAGGTCGTGCAAAGGAAGATCCCCGGCGCTCCGCACGAGGTGCTGTTGGTCCTCGACGCCACGGTCGGCCAGAACGCTGTTAGTCAGGCCCAACAGTTCGCGGAACACGTGGCCCTTACGGGCATATTCCTGGCCAAGCTCGACGGCAGTGCCAAGGGCGGAATCGTCGTCGGCATCCGAGACCTTCTGAACGTTCCGGTGAAGTTCGTCGGCCTAGGTGAAACCCCCCAGGACATCGAGCTGTTCGATCCAAGCACGTTCTTGGAGGCGATGCTGACGAATTGACCAAACGGACCCCAACCGCGGAGTTCCACGTATGCGATATGAAGAGAAAGAGCGCAATCGCATCGCGGAAGACATCCTGCTGGACCGCCGGATACGTACGTCGATGTACTGCGCCAAATGCGGGTACAACCTCCGATCTCTCCCGCGGGCCTACCACTGTCCCGAATGCGGCCACGAATACAGCACACGAGGAACAACGCACGGCATCTTTCTGCCCCACGGCGTAGATCCCCCCATCCCGTTAATAGTGGCCACGTTGGGCAGCGGATTGATGGCGGGCTTTCTCATAGCCGGGGGCATCCAGGTCGCAAACGAGAATGAAATCGTCCTGGGCTGCGTCTTCGCATTGATCACCCTCGGAACGGGCTGCATGGCTGTTTCCCGAATGGCCGGCTTCCTTAACCACCGCCGTATTGCCCGCCGGATCGAGGAGGATGAGGACTGACGCGTTTTGCGCGTGACCGAGCCCGTCTTTGCGGCCGCAGTTGGGCATCCGCGGTCATCGTGCGGGTTATCGGCTGGTTTGCGACCCGTCGGGAATCGCCGGACCGTCTCCCGATATCAATAGCAGGAGGCGGAATCCGAAGAAACATCCGGCTCTCATGACAGGCATGGTACGCCCTCCGCGTCTTCTTTTTCGATGACAGCGATGAAACCTGCGGAAGAATTCGACCCGGAAGAACCTCTTGTCGAGGCGATTCGCAACGGTGACCGGTTTGCCTTCGGCGAATTCGTGCGTCGGCAGACGCCGTGGGTCCGTGGCGTCATCTTCGGGGTGCTGGGCGATCCGGACAGGGGCGACGACGTCGCCCAGCAGGTGTGGACTGCTGTTTGGCAGAGGATCGGAGAACTTCGCGATGTTCGACGGTGGCGACCATGGCTGTATCGGATGGCACGTAATGCCGCAGTTGACGCCGGGCGGGACGTCACCCGCCGAAGGCGTCACGGACAGGTGCTGGCCGCCGAGTCAGGGGTCCAGGCGATCTCGGGGTATGCCGAGGACAACCTGGCCCGCCGCGAGCAACACCAGGAGGTTCTGTCCGCGATCCAAGCCCTTCCGGCGTTGTATAGGGAACCGTTTGTGATGCGTCACCTGAACGACTGGAGTTATAGGAAGATCGCAGAGGTAATGGGTATGCCGGTGGACTCGGTGGAAACGCGTTTGGTCCGTGCCCGCCGGTTCCTGCGAGAGTCTCTCAAGAGCAAGCTGGACTAAAGACAATGTCAGACACCGACTATGACATCGAAAAGCTGATTACCCGCCGACTGGACGGCGAGCTCGACGAGGACGGGCAGCTCGAAGTCAACCGGGCGCTGATCCGAGATCCGCAAGCTCGTAGCCTCATGGAGGACTGTCAGCGGATTGACGAGCTGGCAAAGCAGGCGCTGCGGGAGACGCTGATGACCGGGGAGATCTCTTTCGATCCGGAATCGCTGACTACCAGCGTCCCCAAACGGCGAATCAATCGTGTGCCAAGGAGCTGGTGGCTCATTCCCGGAGCGATCGCCGCCGCCGTGTTGGCGCTGGTGATTCCGTATCCGTCCGTTGCACCGCCCCCAGGACCTTCCACGGCCGTCTTGAACGGCGGTTCGGTTAGTCCGAATCCAACGATACGGGATACGAGGCCGAGTCCGTGGGGCACCATGCGGACGGTAGGTACGGGTTCACCGCAGATTCAGCGAAACACCGGACGGGAGGTCTTCGGCGTTGTCGGCGACGACGGCAACATCTATTGGATAGAGGTTGACCGGACACGGACCCTGAGACGGGCGGGACAACATTCGACGAAGCCCACAATTAACGAGACTTTCTAGGCGTATCCGCGGAATCCGAGATTCCGCCGCCTTGAGAACGAACTGGCTGAGAACCAATCAACGAAGGAGTGAAGCGATGAAATGGATAGTGGTTTGCATGGTGTTCTCCGCGGCACCGCATTGGATGGCTGCCGCGTTGGCGGCACCTGCCGACGACGCCCCCACAGTGCATGCTCAGGTTTATGTAGTGTCAGACGACGGCACCGTGGACCTCCGCACCGTGGGCGAGGACTGTGATGCTGCAGTCCAAACCCTGAACGTCGTGCTCAGCGATGACGGGACTGCAAACACAATCAAACAGGTGGATCGCCTCGTAACAGTGCGTGCAGCGGCAAGTGACGAAGAGCAGGCGTGGCTCGGCGTATCAATCGGTCCGGTCCCGCCGGCGGTGGCGGCCCAAACCGGCACAAGAGATCGCGGGGCGATAATCCTGAACGTCGTCAAGGACAGTCCCGCCGACGTGGCCGGCTTGAAGGAACATGACATCATCGTGTCGATTGAAAGCCAGGATGCCGATGGCGACATCAACAATCTGGTGCGGTTGATCAGCGGCCACCAGCCGGGCGATCAGGTGCCGATCGTCGTCCTGAGAAACGGCAAGGAGCACACCTTCCAGGCCAAGCTCAGTTCGCGCACCGAGCTGACCGGCGATGTTGAGTGGAAGTTCGCAACGCCGTCCCTGGCCGAGGTCGAAGAGGAGATTCGGACTCGAGGCAAGATCGTCCGCCGGGGTCCGGGAGACGAGTGGATTGTCGAGGATCTCGGAGAGCTCGACGTCCTGTCGGACCTCCCGGCGAGTATCCGGACTCTGATCCCCCAAAGCGGCACGAAGACCATTCAGATGTTCCTCGACGATGACCACCACACGGTCACTACCAGGGTGGAGCAGGATGGAACCGCCTTGGAGATTACTCGCGAAGGCGAGGGTGAGATTGTGGTCAAGCGGGTCGATCAGAACGGCAATGAGACCAGCGCTACCTACGCCGACGAAGACGAGCTGCGCGAGGCCGACGAGGAGGCCTTCGAGGCCTTCAAGGGAGTGATCGGGGCCGAGCTGATCAAGATTGACGTGGACGGCTGGGCGGATCTCGACGACTTCGATTTCGATTTTGACATCGACTTCGACGTGAATTCCGAAGATTGGCAAGACCACCTCGACATCTGGCAAGCCAACCTGGACGAGGCCTTGCAGAAAGCCAATGCGGCCGTCGCCGAGGCACTCGAGGAAGCCGACGCGACAGTCCGGCAATACCAAAACTCCGGCGGTGATCCTCCCGCCATCGCCGCGATAGGGCCTTTCATGCTCGGCAAGCCCCGCCACACCTTTGAGGTGCGCGTGGACGGCACGATCGAGGTCAAACTCCGTAAGGGAGACTCCGAGCTGATCCAGTTGTACAGCGACGAGGCTGACTTGGCCCAGCGAGCCCCCGAGCTCCATGAAAAATACACAGAGCTGATGTCGGCGGGAGACTGATAATCTCGCCCGAAAACCTGGAACCCCTTCTTATAGCGCAGGACGGGCGCCGGTTGCTCCGGCGTCCGTCCGTTTTTCATCCGGCTTGGACCGATATCGGCGTCGGTGACCGGACTTAGGCACTTCCAGCCCAACCCGATCCGCAAAAACCCCCAGACTTAACTTGCGTAGCACGAGTTTGTATTCAACGGTGTAGGATGGAGCGCTTCGCGTCCATCCGCAACGTGCGTGCGCGTGGGGGTGGCTCGTCGGCTTCACAAGACAAGAAAGGAGTTACCGGATGATCGCCATTGCACAGCGTGCCAGAGAGTTCTTGCGATCGGAAGACGGGCCTACCGCGGTAGAGTATGCGGTCCTTCTGGCCCTCATCCTCACCGCTGTAATCGCCACAATGGCTGTATTCGGTGAGCGGGTCGACAACCTGTACAACACGATTAACGACTCGGTCGGCGAGAGTTAGATAAGCCCATGTCGAGAACCAGCCTTCTTCTCAAACGATTGTTCCTGCAGCATTGCGGGGCTTGCCATCCCGTACGTACGGCCAGGCCGCCGCCGGCCTCGTTGACGGGGCAATAATCAGAGAGGGGAATGCGTCCCGGATGGCGAGCTCGAGGCCGGCTCGCGGAGCCTCAAAAACCGCCGGTTCCACGTTGTCCTGCCACTTTCGCCACACCGCGGGGCCATTCTCCGGGGCTATTGTCGTCTGCCACCCGCGCATTCCATAGGCGGAGGGTGGAAAGCAACTGGAGGCCGATATTATGTCACCGCTTTGCACGTGCCGGAGTTGCCGGGTTATACACAAGAAGTCGTTTGCCCGGTCTGGGTTTGTTTCTTACATTCAAAAGGACGACGACGGTCGGGATACCGGAGTAGCCGCAGCCGGATTGCCGTATCGCAAGCCGTCCATCAGACTGCAGTACGCTCGGAGGATACCCTAAAACGTATCCGCAATTAGTGCCGAGGTGCCGTCAGTTGTTGTCCACAGGGCGGAAACGCAAGACTGCGGCGACTGAAGGATACCGCCAAGAAAGGCTCCCGCGAGCGAAAGGTGGCGGCATAACGCACCAGATGTTTCGCGCCGGAGTCTACTTGGTAGCCGGGGGGAAGATGCACGGTCGGCCCGGAATACGCCCCATCGGGGGGCGTAGCTGTTCGTCCGTTTCCGAGTTTAGTTCGGAGATAGTTCAATGGAAAGCGGATTCTGGCAAGTGACCTGTGCTATTCTCGTCCCGGGAGTGCTGTGGGCATCTTGGATTGACTACGCGGAAAGACGCGTGCCCAACTACCTGAACCTCGCCCTGATCATCGCCGGGTTCACCGTTCAGGCGATCTACTTCGGATGGTCCGGAATGGGCACCGGATTGCTCGGCCTGCTGACCGGCTTCGGGTTGTTGATCATCCCCTGGCTCATGCACGGGATGGGAGCCGGAGATGTCAAGCTGATGGCCGCAATCGGTGTCTGGCTCGGTCCGTTGTTGACCTTCTACTCGTTTGCGCTGGGGGCGTGCCTCGGGGGAATCGCCGCAGTCATCATGATCCTCTCGACCGGACGCCTGCACTTGGCTTGCGCCAACATCGGGGTCATTCTGGCAAAATGCACGAACCGCAGCACCGTCTTTAGTGAGTTCGGTTCGGCCAAGAGCTTCGGGGACAGCTCGCAGTTGCTTCCCTACGGGGTGCCTCTTACCGGGGGTACGCTCGTAATCTTGGCCGCCAAGATGTTCGGCTGGTGGGGAATCTGATCATGAGTATCCGCAAGCGACGTCGCGTCCGCAGGCCCGATCAGCACCGGGCCAGAGCCGGGGCAATCGTGGAATTCGCAGTGGTTCTGCCGCTGCTGTTGACCATCCTGTTCGGGATCATCGAGTACGGCTACGTGTTCATGGTGCGGCAGACGCTCCAGCACGCCGCTCGGGAAGGTGGGCGCTTGGCGTCCTTGCAGACCTCCGAGTATCCGTACACGAATGTCACGGACCGGATAGCTACCATCATGGCTCCGACGCGGGTTACGTCGTACACCGCCACCGTAACCCAACCGGCCGATTGCGAGGAGATGGTCACTGTTACGGTCCCGTACGACGACATCTCCCTGGTGGGCGGCTTCTTCGGCACCCACGGCTACGACCTGACCGGTAGCTGTACGATGCGCAAGGAGGGCTGCACCACGGAGGATGACTGATTGAGCATCCGCCGCACAAGCGGCTCCCAGGCCGCCTGAAACGAGGCGCTACGTGATGGCCGGACGAAATCATCCGGGCAGACGTCTGCCTGACGGACTGACCGTGTCCCGCCCGGAACAGATAAGCTGTTCTGTTGCGGGACACGGCAGTTTGCATCCCCAGGGCCTACTCCCGAGGCCAATAATTTTTCGATGTCGTAGGTCCGATGACGCCCGAATCCTTCCGATAAGCGCCCAAGTGGAACCGTGGGTGGCCGGGCAGGTACACCGGTGTGCAGAACCCGCAAAGGGGAAGTCATACGCCGCAGGGCCTGCCGTAGTGAAGACCCGAGATAACGAACAGGACTCACTATGAACACGAAGGCAATCATTCCGTTGGTCCTCGGTCTCTGTGTCGGTCTCGTAGCCGTCAAGTACCTGGTGGATACGCTGAAGAAGGCGCGCGGCTCGACTGCCGCCCCAACGTCCACTTTCGTCCGAACGACGCAGGACATCGATAGCTTCCAGAAGATCACTCCGGAGTTACTCGAGCTCGTGGAGACGACGGACGTTTCTCTGATTCCGTCCAATGAGCGCATCACGAGCATCGACGAGGTCAAAGACCGCGTGGCCGCAAAGGACATTCCGCAGAACTCCTTGATCGTCCTTTCAATGCTCGCCCCAGAGGGCACCGAGGCCGGCATGAAGGGGCAGATCCCCCCGGGCTACCGTGCCGTGTCGGTCAAGATCGACGAGGTAACCGGTGTAGCGTATCAGCTTAAGCCCGGCGATTGGGTGGACGTCATCGTCGTGATGAGCGTGGATACCGGCCGAAGGAAAAAGGAAACCGTTGCGGAGGTTATCCTCCAGCACGTCGAGGTACTGGCAATCGGGCAGACTACCACGGGACCGACCGGCGAGACCGGTAAGAGCAAGGCCAAGCCGGCCAAGTCCGCAACCCTGCTTGTACCGGAGGATGACGCGCCCAAGCTGCACCTGGCGGCTACCCGCGGACGAGTGACCTTGGCGATGCGTGGAGCCGACTCCCTTACCACCGAGGTACCGGCCGTGGCCCGCGAGAGCGAGGATTTCTACAACCCGACCGCCGCGAGTTCGGAAGAAGAGACCGCCTCTACCGATTCGGGTACTTCATCCGGTCCGGCCGGCTTCCTGGGTACCTTTGTCGCGTTTGCGGCGACTCCGCCCCAGACTGTGCCGGAGCCCGAACCCGAGCCCGAGCCACCTCATGGGCTGACAATCTACCGCGGCTTGCCCAACGTCGGCGAGCCCAAGGTAGAACAGGTCGTTTTCGCCAACGGCGCCTCGCGCACCGTCGTCGGAGTGTCCAGCGGTCCGGTCGCTCGGGCCGTCGCCTCAAAAGACAACAGAGCGGAACGCAAACCGCGTCCGCAAAGGCGTTCCGATCAGACGGAACCCGTAAAACCAGACGAGCCGGATACGGACTTTGACTACCAGCCCGAGGAGGTTGAATAATGTCCCAGGGTGTCACGGCAGGCCAAGCGAGCCATGCCCGTATCAACAGTACACTTGGTCGAGCGCGCTGCTGCCGGGTGTTAGTACTCGCCTCGTGCGTATGTTGGGCCTCTTTGGCCGCCGCCCAAACGGGTGCAGCGGAAAAGCCCTTTCGGGTGAACGTGCTCGACATGTCGGACGACTCCCGCGAGGTTGCCGTCCCTCTCAATCGTAGCGTGGTCATCGAGACGTCCGTAAAAGTCGCCCGGGCCGACGTTGTCGCCAGCCACATCGCTGATGTGCGCGCGGTGAGCCCGACCCAATTGCTCGTCACCGGAAAGAGCTACGGCCATTCCAACGTGATTCTCTGGGATGACGCAGACAAACAATATCTGCTCAACGTCAATGTCGAGCTGGATCTGGAGCGTCTCAACAAGGCGATCCGTGGAATCGATCCGCGCTCGACCGCCGTAGCACGGTCGCTGCTGGGCAATATCGTTTTGTCCGGTGCGGTATCGAGCACCGAGCGGGCCGAACGAATGGTCCAGGTAGCCGAGTTGTTCCTCCCTCCAGAGGGCGCCGGTGCCAGTGCGACCGTCCGTAATCACCTCGATGTCGCCGGTGAGCAGCAGGTTCTCCTGCGTTGCGTCGTAGCGGAAATGAGCCGCCGAGCTCTGCGTACCCTCGGTATCAACGGCTTCCTGGCCGGCGAAAACTTCCGTGACGGATTCCTGGTGAACCAGCTCGGCGGAATCAACCCGATAAACATCGGAGCCGCCGCCGACTCCCTGGTAACCAACAACATCCCGTTTCTAACGGGCGAGGACGGCATTCCCCTGGGCACGGCGTCGACCTTGTCTCTGGGTTTTCCGCGCGCCCAGACGCAGTTGTTCATCCAAGCTATGGCGGAGAACGGACTCTCCAGCATCCTCGCGGAGCCGAACTTGGTGGCTATCTCCGGGGAAACCGCGAGCTTCCTGGCCGGCGGGGAGTTCCCGATCCCGGTACCGCAGGGTAATCAACAGATCACGATCGAGTTCCGCGAGTTCGGCATTCGCCTGAATTTTACGCCCGTGGTACTGGGACAGCAGCGGATCAGGCTGCGGGTGGCACCGGAGGTCTCGGAGCTGGACTACACCACCGCAGTCCAGGTTGAAGGGTATGTCGTGCCGGGTCTTACCGCCCGATCCACGGAGACCACTGTAGAGATAGGCAGCGGTCAGACGATTGCGGTTGCCGGATTGCTCAGTGAGCAGGTCCGTGGAATAGCGAGTCGGGTCCCGGGAATCGGCGATGTGCCGGTAATCGGCGCTCTGTTTCGCTCGGTAGATTTCCAGCGCTCGGTGACGGAGCTTGTCATTATGGTCACTCCGGAGCTGGTCGCCCCGCTCGAGCCGCATCAGCTAACGCCGTTGCCGGGTGAGGATCGGATGGACCCGAACGACTTCGAACTGTATATGCTCGGTCTGCTGGAAGGCACTCAGCAAGCCGACGCGCTCTACTCGCCCGAAGGCGGACCGGACGCCGAACCGGTGTCCCCCGCAGTCCGCACGGAGCCGGACGAGCTTTCCATACACGGCCCTTGGGGGTATGCCGGAGCAGTCAGTATGCGGCACTAGAGAAAAACGCCGCACCCATCAAATCGCCCTTCCAGGAGGCGAGCGTCGTTAGGTGACTCGGAAACGAGTCGAGAACGTTTGACCACCTGCTGAAGGGGAAAGAACATGTTGACCAAGTATCTTAGGCGGTCTCCGCTGCGCAGAAAGCGGGCGGTGGTCGCTGCACAAGTCGCCGCCTGCCTGGTGGCGATGGTTGGCTTCGCTGCGCTCACCGTTGACGTGGGGGCAATATACAACGCGAAAGCCGACCTCCAACGTACCGCAGATGCCGCCGCCCTAGCCGCCGCCGGCCAACTTGCGGAATATGGAAGTGGCGATCCCATACCACTCGCCACCGCGGCAGCACTGAACATCACCCACGAGAACCGGGTTCTGGGCCAGACCGTAACGATGAATCTGGAAACGGACCTCGTCTTCGGTCGGGCGTCGTTCAACAATGCGGCCAACGAGTACAACTTCGTTGCGACTACGTCGATGCCCAACGCGGTCAAGGTCCGGGTCCGCAAAACTGCAGACTCGCCCAACGATTCGCTGGTCCTCTACTTTGCGCGCGTCTTCGGGGTCGCCAGTACGGACATCGCCGCCGAAGCAATGGCCGTTATGGTCCCCAGAGATATCTCCATCGTAGCGGATCTCTCTGCCTCGCACACGGACGACAGCGAGCTGTGTCATTACCAACTGACGGATATTAACCTTCTGGATGTGTGGGCCGGGCTCCCAATTCCGAAGGGTAACAACGGAGTAGGTAACGGCATCGACCCGCCCCCTCCGGGAGACCCGGATAACCCCAATGACGATATCGGAACCGGCCCCGGCCACCCCGGCAATCAGGGCGGTAACCCGGATCCCGGGGCAAGTCCGCTGGGCGGGCAGATCGGTCCGACTTGGGGCTGGATGTACTATTGGGGCAACAACCTGGACGGAGACTTCGACCCCGCCGTTGATCCCGGTCTGATGCACTTCCCGAGATCCCAGGATTGGACCAACGACGATCTGGTCACTTGGTACCAGCAGGTGGGCTACTCCGCCGACGAGATCAACGCTCTTCTGAGCGCTGAGTTCGACGACGCCTCGAGCTCATCTACAGACGCGTGGTCGTGCCGCGTGGCCGTTGCCCTGGGACTCGCCCGGTGGGACAGCGGAATACCAGGCGGACTCTGGGAGTCTCTCCCGCCCGGGCTAGCCAACAACGGCAACGGCAACAACTGGGTCGGATCGAGTGAACTTACCTGGTTGGTCGACTATCCCTTTGATTCGGGCTCGTGGCAAGACTACATCTACAACTATGTCGGCAGCACATCAACGACCATGTACAGCGCCAACAGCGACTTCCGATATCGCTTTGGGCTCAAGACGTTCGTCAATTACGTCCTGGAAAGACGGGTCTCACACAGCCAGACCCCGGAACTCGCGGACACGCCCACACAGCCCATGCAGGCTGTCAAAGATGCCGTCGATTTCATGGTCACCATGATTGACGGTCTCGATTCGGACGACCAGCTCTCGCTGGAGATCTACGGCCGCACCGCGCATCACGAAGTCGATCTCACCCAGGACTACCAGGCGGTCTCCGATCGGCTGCTCGAGATGCAGGCCGGGCACTACGATTCCTGGACGAACATGGGAGGCGGATTGGAAAGAGCCGTCGAAGAACTGTCGAGCTCCCGGGCGCGTGCATTATCGCACAAGGTCGTCATTCTGTTGACCGATGGTAACGCCAACACCGACGCCTTTGGGAACTACAGCATGCAGGGTGCAACGCAGTACGCTTTGGAGCAGGCGGAAGCGGCCGCGGCCATCGGAGCGCGGATCTTCGCCGTCAGCGTCGGAGCGGATGCGAATCAGAGCATCATGCAGCAGATCGCCGAGATCGGCGACGGGGAACATTTTCACGCGGAAGGTTCGATCGAGGAGTATAGCCAACAGCTTACGGACATCTTCCAGCGTCTCGGCTCCAAGAGGCCGGTCGAGTTGATCCAATAATATCGCAGGACGTCGTGGCCGATCGCCGCTGATCGGTCCGCTTTTCACCGTCCGAGAAGCCGGCTGCCCTTACCGAGGTGCCCTTATCGTGCCGGTGCGAGAATCGCACCGGCACGATTCTGTTATCGGGGACTACTTGTCCAGGTGATCGATGTCGTTTACCCAGACGCCCCCTGATGCGGCGTGATAGAGCCAGCCCACCGTGGCAGCGCCGCTAACAACGGTCGGCGGGTTAGCATTTGCAGCAGCCCATCCCGTCGCCCCCGTGCGAGGGCCGATCGGACACGGAGGAATCTCGCGTAGATACGGGCCGAACTTGTAGGTGGCCGACGGATTACTGGACATAGCTCCGCTGATGGACGTGTACTTCGCTATAGCTGTCAAAGCGCCCGGGTAGTTCCCCTCGTGTTCGGCAGCATATACGTCAAGAGCGGTTCGCATGGCAGCTAAGTCGCCCTCCAACGCAGCCAGCCTCGCACCCTTCGCCGCTTGGGAAATGCGTGGTACCGCGATCGCCGCGATCGTCCCGATGATCACAACCACGATTACCAATTCAACGAGGCTGAATCCACGCGTCTTAATAAGACGTCTCCAGGGTATAAGTGGGCGCCAGCTACCGGGTGAACAAACTCCGCGGATTGAATATCGGTTGCGAGAAGCACGGCCAATACCTCGGCGACAACCGTACGCCGAGTAAGAACCCCGCGTGCCTCGATTATCAGGCTAAAGCCCGCCGGAATGCCGCAAGACCGTCAAGCAACCGCCCAAGGTCAACCGCGCCTCGCGATGTGCTCGACACCTGCTGGCAACCCCAACGTCCGAGAATCCACAGAAACGCTCCGGTACGCAGTTTTCTTCGTTCGGCATTGGCCTGCGTTGCTCTTTGTATTGTACGTTGAACGTAGCCTATTACTAGGATTGCGCACGGTGCCGCAATGCGGCAGAAAGGGGAGGGGCCGTAGGCAAAGCAGCTCCTGTAGATTTCGATCGTCAGGGACACCGTTCAGGATCATGATTCTCTCGTGTAGGACCCCATTGGGGGATTACACCTCCACCGACTCCAACGCCCGAATCGGGTATGGAGAGGGACTTGGGTTAATACGAGAGAATCTCTTTAGACTCGGCACACCCCATGCATTTGGCGGTGTGTTGCTGAACGGTTCCGGTCGATAATCGCGGTGTATGCCCGCTCCTCTGTGTATATTAACCAAGCCTCTACCGGGAAACCGGTTCGGGCTTAACTTTGGCTTATTAGGGTGCCCTCGGGCACGTTGGGGGGAGCAGACATGACAGGTCATTTCCTGCGAAAGGCAAACAAGAAACAGAAACGAGCGGTGGTGGCCGTACAGGTCGCAGTGTTCTCAGTAGTGTTGGTCGGCATGGCCGCGTTGACCATCGATGTGGGTGCCATGTACAATGCCAAGGCCGATTTGCAGCGGACGGCCGATGCGGCGGCACTGGCCGCAGCCGCACAACTCTCGGAATACACCGACGGCCCTCCGATAGACTCAGCAACAGAGGTGGCGCTCCAGTACGTCCAGAATAATCCCGTGCTGGGCCAGACCGTAACGCTCAACGTGGAAACGGACATTGTGTTCGGCCGGGCAGACTTCATCGAAGGAGAGTACACGTTTACTCCCGACTCGGTGATGCCGGACGCCGTGCGGGTTCGCGTGCGGAAGACTATCGACTCGCCAAACGACTCGCTTTCGTTGTACTTCGGGAAGGTCTTTGGCATAACAAACACTGAGCTGTGGGCCGAATCGGTAGCGGTTATGATGCCTCGCGATATCGCAGTTGTCGCGGACCTTTCCGGATCACACAACGACGACAGTGAACTTCGGCAATACAAGTCGACCGAGGTCAACGTCCACGAGGTCTGGGGCGCATTCCCCGGCGGTGTGGGCGACATAGATTCCTCCTGGGGCCCGGAGGAAGACCTTCCGGCGGATTGGATTGAGGAGGACGGCAGTATCCCCCAGGCAGCTGGACCGGCTTGGGGGTATATGCGAGAACTGGGGTATGGTACTTTGGACTGGGAACCGGGCGGGCTTCACGATCCCGACTATGATCCCACGGCGGACGACGGGCTGATCCGACTTCCGTACAATCAAGACTGGTCGGATGCCGAGTTGGAGGCTCACCTCAGCGATCAAGGCTATAGCGCAAACGAGATAGACGCTATCATGAGCGATAGCTACGACTCCGACGGCGCATACCAATACCGAGTTGCCGTAGCTCTCGGTCTCGCGTTCTGGAACAGCGGTAAGTCCGGCGGACTTTGGGAGTCGCGTGGCGTCGATCCTTCAGACACCGGTAACGGCAACAGTTGGATCGGCAGCTCGGAGCTGGACTGGATTGAACCCGTCTTCAGTAAGTCCATAAGCACCTCGAAGAGCATCTGGTTGGACTACATCAACAACTACGTGAAATCGAGCTCCACGACGATGTACCAAGCCAACCACTCGTTTCGTTATCGCTTCGGGGTCAAGACGTTCACGAACTACCTCATGGACCGACGTCCAAGCCACAGCCAGACTCCGGAGTTAGCGGAGTCCCATACCCAGCCCATGCAAGCGGTCAAAGACGCTGTCGAGTTCATGGTCGGGTTCGTGGACGAGCTGGACACCGACGACCAGCTCTCGTTGGAGATTTACGGCCGCACTGCCCATCACGAGGTTGACCTGACCCAGAACTACGCCGAGGTCAGCAACCGCCTCAACGAGATGCAGGCCGGCCATTATGATACCTGGACCAACGTCGGCGGGGGGCTGGAGCGGGCCATCGAGGAACTCGAAAGCGACCGGGCGCGGGCTCTGTCTCGCAAGATGATCATCCTGCTGACGGACGGAGTCGCCAACACCGATGAGCACGGCAATTGGGACGAGGACGGCGCAGTCGATTACGCCTTGGCCCAGGCCCAAATAGCCGCTGACAATGGCGTGAGAATTTTTGCAGTGAGTGTTGGAGTGACCGCCGACCAGAGCCTGATGCAGCAGATTGCCGAGCTTGGCCACGGAGAACACTTCCACGCGGAAGGTTCAATTGCCCAGTACAGCGCCGAATTGGCCGATATCTTCCAGAGACTAGGTAGCCGTCGACCGGTCGAGTTGATCCGGTAGAGCCGACGCTGCAACACGGGCGCCGGCGAAACGGAGGGTTCGCCGGCGCCCGGCGTGTTTTTACGAGACGCTCCGCAAGGAGCGCTCCCGGCTGTCAATGAAGGAACGTTGAAACAGCCCATGGGGCAAGACGTACGTTTCATCGTGCTGAACACCGACGAGGGTTCCGTAGGGGATCTGCGCGCCCAGGTGCTCGGCGTCGGCGGAGTCAAGATCGTCGCCGAAGTGGACGAACCCGCCCTGCTCACCCAGGCGGTCAAGCAGTTTCCCATCGATGTCGTCCTGGTCAATCTAGACCCTACTCCGGACGTGATCCTCCCGGTGATCGCCGAAGCGGTCCAGGAGTCACCCAACCTGACGATCTTCGCCACGTCCGAGTCAACGGACGGGCAGCTCATTCTCAAAGCCATTCGGGCGGGAGTTAAGGAGTTCCTCCCCAAACCGATCGACGCCGAAGCTCTGACCGAGGCGATCAGCAAGGTCGCCACCCAACGGACTGACGCCGCCCCGATGGGCACTTTGATAACGGTCATGGGTACGGCCGGGGGCGTCGGAGCGACGATGCTCGCGGCTAATCTCGCGACGGAGTTGGCGACGGTCACCGACGGGCGGGTGACAGTAGTGGACCTGGACTACCGGTACGGTCAGTTGGCGACTCTGTTGGACGTGGATCCGACCTACACCATTGCCGATCTCTGCGCCACCCCCGAGTTGCTGGAGCCCGAAGTCATCGAGCGGGCCCTGGTCCGGCACAGCAGCGGCTTATCGGTCCTGAGCAGGCCGAACAGTCTAGCCCAAGCCGAGACGATCACTGCGGCATCTTGTGTCAGCGTCCTGTCCAGCCTGCTCCAGCTCAACGAGTACGTGGTGGTCGACGGTCCGAACCGGGTGGATCCCGGTGCGAAATCAGTATTGGACCTCTCGGACGTCAACCTGCTGTTGGTCCAACTCCTCGTGCCCACGGTGCGCAACGCGCTCCGTACGCTCGAAGGTCTCCGCGAGAGCGGCGCCAGCCTGCAACGCACCCGACTCGTCTGCAACCGTATCGGACGTGACGCCGGGCACCTCAGTGTCGACGATGTGTCAGAGACTCTGGGGATGCCGGTATTCTCCTCGATTCCGGATGATTGGGCGACCGTCAGCGCCGCCATCAACCTCGGAGAGACTCTGCAATCGCATAGTCCGAAAAGCAGAGTTCGCCAGACCATAGAGGAAATCGCCGTTCGGCTGCATAGCTCCGGTTCCCCGTCCGATGAAAGGAATACGGAGAAGAAGGGGATACTCGGCCGAATCTTCGCAACAAGCTGACCCGGCGGGCAATCGAGTCCACGGAGGGTCGTGCCGGCAGCGCGGAATTCCGCAAGGCGCTTGGGCCGAGATTGCGTAAGCCCCGGTCATTAACTGTGTCGGATAACGCTTATGTTCGGCAAACGAATGCCCAGCAATATCGCGGCGCCGCCGGCCAAGACGCCCCCGGCCAAACCTGCGACACCCAAACCGGGGACAACGGCTAAGCCGACTGCCCCCGCCCGGACGGCCGTATCCAAGGAGAAGACCGATCAATTCAACGCCTTGAAGATGAGGTTGCACCGCAAGCTCATCGACCAGCTCGACCTGACCCGAATGGTGGGCGAGGAAGAGGATCTCCGGGAGCAGGTCCGTGAAATTGTCTCGCAACTCGCCGACCAGGAGAATACGCTGCTCAACTTCAACGAGCGGCAGCGACTCATCAACGAGGTTCTCGATGAGACGTTCGGCCTGGGTCCTTTGGAGGTAATCCTGGCCGACTCGTCGATCAGCGACATCCTGGTCAACGGGCCGAAACAGGTCTATGTCGAGCGCGGCGGAAAGCTCGGCTTGGCTGAGATTCAGTTTCGCGATAACGCCCACTTGATGCACGTGATCGACAAGATCGTCAGCGCCGTGGGACGACGTTGCGACGAAACTTCGCCGCTGGTCGACGCCCGCCTGGCCGACGGCAGCCGAGTTAATGCGGTCATCCCGCCCTTGGCTATCGATGGGGCGAGCATGTCGATTCGTCGGTTCGGTGCCGACCCACTGACATGGGACGACTACATCAACTTCAAGTCCTGCACGCCGCAAATCCGAGATTTTCTGGAGGCGTGCGTTAAGTCTCATCTGAACATCCTGGTCATCGGGGGAACCGGATCCGGTAAGACCACCCTGCTGAACAATCTGTCGTCGTTCATCCCGGATTCAGAGCGAATCGTCACCATGGAAGACGCTGCGGAACTGCAGCTTCGCCAGCCGCACGTGGTCCGCCTCGAATCCCGCCCCGCGAACATCGAGGGCAAAGGAAAGATCGCGATCAGAGACCTGCTTATTAACAGTCTGCGAATGAGGCCGGATCGTATCGTAGTCGGCGAGTGCCGCGGACCCGAAACGCTCGACATGCTCCAGGCGATGAACACCGGACACGACGGCTCCCTGACCACCCTCCACGCTAACAGCACCCGGGACACGGTGGCCAGAGTAGAAACCATGGTGATGATGGCCGGGTTTGATCTCCCCCTTCGCGCCATCCGCCAGCAGTTCGCTTCCGCCATCAACGTAATTGTCCAGGCTCAGAGACTGACCGGCGGACCGCGAAAGATCACCAGTGTTACCGAGGTCACGGGAATGGAAGGCGACGTGGTGACCATGCAGGACATCTTCGCCTTCGAGCAGTTGGGCGTGAACTCCGCAGGCAAGGCTTTCGGGCAGTTTGTGGCCAGCGGCATCCGACCCACTTTCCTGGAGAGGTTTGCAGCAACCGGATGCCCCGTCGATCCATCGTTGTTTGAACGCCAAGTGCTGTTGAAGGATGACGTCGAGTAGACCGGTCCATTAGAGGTTTCACCGATGGTGTCGATTTCCATCCAAGCGTTCGCGAGTTCGTTGTCCGGACCACCGTTGCTGGCGGCCGGCGGTGACGCGCTCGTGCTGATTCTGCCGATCGTAGGCTCGATGCTGCTCTTCTACGGCATCTTCCAGGTGGTCGTGGAATCACGAACGTCGAACCGCAAGAAAATGCAGGACCGCCTTCGCGGACGGCGCACCAAGACCCAGAAGGAACCTTCGTCCATCATGCGCCGCGGAGCGCTGGGCCATTCCAAGTCATTCGCCGATGTGGTGATCGGAAAGGCCAAATTCGTTCCCAAACTGCAGACCTTGCTGGACCAAGCCGACGTCGACTGGTCGGCATCTCGAATGCTCTTCAACCTGGTCGCAGTTGCGGTGGTCGCGCTGGTCGGGTTAATTATCTTCCAGTTCAACCCGGTGGTGGCGGTGGCGACCGCAGGCGCCGTTCTGGCCCTGCCGCTGATGTGGCTCAGCATGCGCCGCGCCCGACGCATGCGCCGGATCACCAACCAGCTCCCGGACGTATTCGACATGATGAGCCAGGCCCTCCGCGCAGGGCATGCCCTCGGTGGAGCCATCCAGCTCATTTACGAGCAAATGCCGCCGCCGATCGCCACGGAATTCGCCCAGGTCTACCACGAACAGAACCTCGGCATCAGAATCGAAGACGCTCTGCAGTCGATGGCCGACCGCGTGGATTCTCTCGACGTCCGGTTTTTCGTAACCGCGGTGATGATCCAGCGTCAGACCGGTGGTGACTTGGCCGAGGTACTGGAGAACATCAGCGGGGTAATCCGCGAGCGAATAGAACTGGCAGGGTTGGTACGCGGCCTGACTGCCGAGGGGCGGCTCTCGGGCTGGGTGCTCTTCGCGCTGCCCATTCTAGTGTTCCTGGCCGTCACCCAGCTAAACCCCGACTACGCCACGCCTCTCTTCGAGGAGACCTTGGGCAAAATACTCCTCGCCTTGGCAGCCGGGATGCAACTGATCGGGCTCGCGATGATTCGCTGGATTGTCAATATCAAGGTCTGAATGTGTCTCTGCTACAGCGTGAACCACTCTCTGACAGACAGGCCATGACGGGATTGGAGTCCACGGTATGACGATTTACATGATCGGCGGCATGTTGATGCTCGCGATCGTCCTTATCACCTTCGCCTTGTGGCCCAGATCGAAGGGTGACGGGGACGCCATCAAACGCCGTATGGCCGGGCGAAGCGCCCAGTCCAATATCGCGCGCGTTCGGCAGCAGGCCAAAGAATCGGTTGCCAAGCGAGTGATGGATAAGGTTACTCCGATAGCCGTGCGTCCATCTATGGTGACCAACGCGGAGGAGATGTCGAAACTCCGGATCAAGCTGACCACGGCGGGGTTCCGAAGCGAGAAGGCCCCGATGACCTTCCTGGCAAGTAAGACCGTCGTCGCCATGCTCCTCGGTCTCGCGGTCGCCGCCTACTGCTGGGCCAAGGGCACTCCCGTGCAGACGGCGGTTGGCGGCGTGATGCTTGGCGCGGGGTTCGGGTTCCTCGCCCCGAACCTCTGGCTAAGATCCGCAACTCAGAAGCGAATGGACCAGATCCGCAAGGGGCTGCCGGACACCCTGGATATGCTGGTGATCTCGGTAGAATCCGGGCTCGGACTCGACGCCGCTTTTCAGAGAGTCGGAGACGAGCTGCGCAAGGTCCACCCCACGTTGTCTGAAGAGCTTCAACTGGTCACTCTCGAATCCCAGATGGGGATTCCGCGCTCGGAGGCCCTGGGCAACTTCGCCACCCGGACCGGTCTTGAAGAGTCGAGATCGCTAGTCGGCGTCATCAACCAGGCCGAGCGCTTCGGCACCAGCATCGCCGCTGCGCTGCGCCGGCAATCCCAGGCGTTGAGAATCAAGCGACGCCAGGCCGCCGAAGAGAAGGCTCAACAGACCACGGTCAAGCTGATGTTCCCGCTCATCTGCTTCATTTTTCCGGCCATTCTGGTCGTATTGGCCGGACCGGCCGCTCTGAAGATGATCGAGATGTTCACTAACCAGTAGGTCGGGCTCAGCCCAATGGTACTAACCTCGGGAGACGAGAGAGTCCTCTCTGATGTGCGGACTGCGTCCCGTCCGAGTACGCCGACGGCGTTGCGCTTTCCAGCCCGAAGGGCTCAGATCAAGTAGCCGGGGGCAAGGCCGCGCAACGGCCGCCGCCCCCGGACTCGGTCCCCGCAACCTCCCTGACCCTGGAGGGGTCAAATAGCCCCAGTGAATGTGCTTCGCCATTGACTTCTGACGCATTCTCAAAGAGGCCGGGCAGCCGAAACGGACGCGCGGTTCATCGCCACCGTCTCTTTCACCCTGTCAGCGTGATTGGGATTGTTGGGACCCCATCCGGGGGCGGCGGCCGCTGCGCGGCCTTGCCCCCGGATATTGTCTTGCAGGCTTTCAGCCTGAACACCGAGCCGGCCTGACGCCGTTCGCTGAAAAGGAAGCCGCGCCTTGCGGCCTCTGAGACTGAGGATTGGGCCACCGCGGAGTCGGACGGATACGATTCGCTCGCTCGGCAAAGACGGGTAGAACAACGAGGAGCTCCGCCCGCGGCTAAATGCCTACGTCCTTTCGGGACGGTTGCCCGCATGGTGGCCTGACAAAGGTGAGTAACTCAGCGCGCTTCCACGCTAGGGGCAAGCTACATTGCTTTGCGGCCTGCACTCCGCTTGGATGAGTAGTCCGGGCTAAGCCGAACGCCACGCCCCTTTCGCAATCCGGACTTCGCAGTGGTCCATCCACCCGTCCCCGGTTACACTATCGGACCTGGAACGGACGTTCCGGTGACTCTCGGAGCTTACCCGGCGGATCCGGCATGACCTGGAGCCCGAACACACGGCCGCGCTTACGCCCCCTGGAGAGCTTCCCGGTTCCTGAAGGTAACGGGATGATGGTTGGTCTGCGCGATCCGTCCGGGCTGTCCGGCGTCGCCCTGGCACTCTCCCGAGCCGCGCTCGGCATTCTCTCCCTTATGGATGGCAACCACACCTGCCAGGACATCTGCGCGGAGTACGCCGCAGCCACCGGGCAGACTCTTCCGGACGGCACTCTGCAATCCATGCTCGACTCCCTGGAACAGGCCCACTTCCTCGAAGGTACCGAGTTCGAAACGTACTACGCAGGCCTGGTTGCAGACTATCGCAGTCAACCAACTCGCGCCGTGCTGGAGGGTTCCGCCCTGGAGATCCTGCACAAATCGCCCGCGCTCTTTGACGAGATTCTCGCCGAAGCCACGCAGGCTCCGCCCACGACTCCGCTCGTCGGGTTAATCGCCCCCCATCTCGACTATCCGCGCGGACGCCCGGCCTACGCGGAAGCCTACGCAATGTTGCGGAATCGCCCGGCTCCGGATCGGGTCGTAATCCTGGGGACGAACCACTTCGGCCGGTCCCCGTCGATCGTAGCGACCGCAGCCAACTTCGCCACGCCCTTGGGAATCACGCGGACTGACACCGACTTTCTCAACCGACTCGAGGAGAGGTGCGGCAATCTGCGAGAGCACGAGCTCGATCATCTGCACGAGCACTCCGTCGAACTCCAAGTCGCCTGGCTGCAGCATCTGTTCGGCCCGGACACGTTCGAACTGGTGGCCGTTCTCTGTCCCAACCCCGACGGATTCACAAAGGACGAATCTGCCACCGGCTCCGGCGGCGATCTATCCCTTCTGGCCACAACCTTGGCAGAGTTCATTGCCGAGGACCGCGCCGACACGCTCCTGGTGGCCGGTGCCGATCTGAGCCACACCGGAGCCGCTTTCGGAGATGAACACGTTCTTGAACCCGGCTATTTGGAGGAGATTCAACAGCGTGACCAGCGCGCCCTGGACCGGCTGATCAAGCGCGACCCTGCCGGCTGGGTCCGCTGCGTGGCGGAAGACGGAAACCCCACAAATGTCTGCAGCGCCGGCTGCATCTACGCGTTGTCCTCAGCGTTACCGACCGCTACCGTCCGGCAATTAAGGTATCATCAGGCCGTCGACCATCCCACCCAAACATGCGTGACCTGCGCGGCGGTCGCCTTCTCGTAATATCGAAATGAGTGCGTTATCGCAATACTACAGGATCATCGCAGGTGAGACCGGGGCGTGGTCGCTGCCAATAAGGGCGGTCCTGCGCGTGCTGGAGCAGGGTTATGCCGCCGGCGTGGCCCTCCGCAATCAACGTTATGACCGCAAGGGTCCAACGGTCACTCTGCCGTTGCCGGTCATCAGTATCGGCAACATAACTGCCGGCGGCACGGGTAAGACGCCGCTGGTCATTGATCTCGCCCAGCGTTTGGAACGAATGGGAATGAACCCGGCCGTTGTCTCGCGCGGCTACGGTTCGGTCGACGGCGGCCCCAATGACGAAGAGCGGCTAATCCGTGAGCATTGCCCCGGATTGGTGTGCCTATCCGACCCCGACCGAGCCCAAGCCGCGGAGGACGCCCACCGGCAATTCGGCGCCGACGTAATCATCCTGGACGACGGTTTCCAGCATCGCCGACTCGCTCGCACCCTCGATATTGTCACTGTCGACGCCACCCGCCCGTTCGGCCATGGGCATCTTCTTCCTCGGGGCCTCTTGCGAGAGCCCGTATCGAGTTTACGCCGCGCCGACGTCATGGTGATAACCCGGTGCGACCAGGCTTCCAAGGCCGAGCTCAACAACCTGGACGCGCGGCTGGAGCGCATCGCTCCGAGCGTGCCCCGTCTGCGGAGTCGTCACGGAGTTACGGGAATCCACCATCTGGACGGCACACCGTTCACCCGTCCGTTGGCCGGACTGAAAGCCGCAGCTTTCGCGGCCATCGGGCACCCCGAGTCATTTGTCACGCTCGTTCGCTCATTGGAAATCGACGTAGTCGCCCGGCGCTGGTGGCCTGACCACCACCACTATCGCCCTGCCGACATTGACTCGCTGTTCAAGACCGGAGCGGCGCCCCCGCATGAGTTCCTGATCACTACTGAAAAGGACGCGGTGAAACTGACCGATCTGCCGGGGCTCGATCCGGCTCGCATCCTCGTCGTCAAGATCGCAATCGACTTCCCAACCGGTGACGCTACAATCCTTGACGAGCGGCTCCAAGAGATCTTCCAGATGGCGGATTAGGCATGACCCGGCCGTACGGACCAATAGACGACGCGAGAATCAAGACGTACAGCATCGCGCAGCGGCACCATAAGGCCGATGTAAACGCCTCGCCGGCGTTACCTGCCGCGCAGGCGTCGGCCGCGGAGTTGCTCAGGTCGTTTCCGCCGTATCTTGGCGCCGCGGCTTTTCATTCGGTGGTGCGTGCCGTTGTGGCCGCCGTCCGCAACAACCGCCCCGTCGTGGCGGCTTTCGGGGCACATGTTTTGAAAGTCGGTTGCGGACCAATCGTAGTCGACTTGATCGAACGTGGGATCATCAATGCGATAGCGTGCAACGGCGCTTGCATGATCCATGACGTCGAACTCGCCACTACCGGCGAAACCAGCGAAGACGTGGCGGACACAATCCGCGACGGGTCCTTCGGCATGGTCGAGGAGACTTTGTCCTTCTTCGACGCCACCGCCCGCTTGGCCAAGGCGGAGTCTATCGGTCTCGGGGAGGCCGTGGGGCGGATGCTGCTTGATCGCGGAGCTCCGCACGAACACAACAGCGTCTTCGTTGCGGCGCGGAAGGCCTCAATCCCCGCCTGCGTCCATGTAGCTCTCGGTACGGACACGGTCCACGCCTCTCCCCACGCAGATGGAGCGGCTATCGGTGCGGCTTCCTTGCACGACTTCCGCGTGATCTGCGATGTGGTGTCCGACCTCGGGGCGGCGGATTCGTCCGGGGTCGGCGGAGTCTGGCTGAATATCGGATCGGCCGTGCTACTGCCGGAGGTATTCCTGAAGGCGGTTTCCGTAGCGCGCAACCTCGGCGCCGATCTTGACGCGATGACCACCGCGAATTTCGACATGATCCGCCATTATCGCCCCCAACAGAACGTGTTGACTCGCCCCGTGGAGCGCGGGCGCGGGCATCAGGTCGTTGGGCATCACGAGATCCTGCTGCCGCTGCTGCGTCAGGCAATCATCGAAGAGCTGGATCGGACGAGCTAGACAATGAAGTCACCGGCCGTCTTTCTCGATCGCGACGACACCATCATGGAAGATCGCGGCTACATTGCCGATCCGGATGAAGTCTGCCTGCTGCCCGGCGCTGCGGAGGCCGTACGTCGCTTTACCCACGCCGGCCATCTGGTGGTCGTAGTATCCAACCAGTCCGGCATCGCTCGCGGCTTGTTCACTGAAAAAGAACTGACCGCCGTCCACGCCCGGCTTGAAGAACTCCTCGGTACTGCCGGAGCGCATCTGAATGGAGCGTACTATTGTCCTTACCTGGCCGGTCCCGAGGCCACTGTTAAAGCCTACCAGCGTGATAGCGAACTCCGCAAACCGCGCCCGGGCATGCTTCTGCAGGCCGCGGAGGAAATGGACATCGACCTGTCACACTCATGGATGATCGGAGACTCCCTTCGCGACGTCCAGGCCGGCGCCGCCGCCGGTTGCCGCACGATCCTCCTCACCGGTGATGACTCCCGGCCCTACGACAGTGACGTGATACCGACACACACGGCCCGCGACTTGCTCGAAGCCGCGGACTTGGTGGAGAGTGGAATGGACCGGAAACCTGAGCGCCATCCCCGAAGACCCTCAGAGAATACCGACGAAGTCGTGGAGCTTCTGGCGAAGATCCACAATCAGCTGGATCAAGCCCGGCGCCAGGACCGGCAACAGGACTTCTCCGTCATTCGGCTGTTTGCCGCCCTGTTACAGATGTTTGCGATCGTAGCGGCGCTGTGGGGTTTCGTGTGCCTGCTGGACGGACGCTCGGAGGTGGCTACCGCCCGCCTGCTTCTGGCCTGCTTTCTTCAGCTCGCCGCCGTAAGCGCTTTCGCGATCGACCGCTTCCGCTGACCGGCGTGGGCTCTGCTATTCCGGTTACGACGCTTGCGCCTTCTTACGCCTCAAACAAACAGGCGGCGGCAAGACCGACCGTCTTACCGCCGCCTTCTGAATATCGCGTCACGCTGACGTAGCTATGACAGTCCGGGCCGCTATACCATGTCCTTGAGGCCCTTCAGCGGCAGCACCTTGACGACGTTCCGCGCCGGCTTCGCCTTGAAGACCGTCTCTTCGCCGGTGAAGGGGTTGATGCCCTTACGTGCCTTGGTGGCCGGCTTGCGAACGACTTTCACCTTCATCAGACCGGGCACCGTGAAGTAACCCGGACCTCTCTTGCCGAGGTCCTTCTTAATCATGTCGGCCAACCCGTCGAAGATGCACACGACCTGCTTGCGCGTCATATCGTTGGCCTCCGCCAACTCGCCGATGACCTGGGATTTTGTTCGCGCCTTCGCCTTGGTGGCCTTTTTTGCCGCTTTCTTCTTTGCCATATCGAGTTCCTTTCAAAGAACGTCATACCACTCCTTGGATGACATGCGCGAGAATCTAAGCTGCCATCTAGCTGAGTTCAAGCATTTTCCTACGAAAAATACTTAAAATACTGGGTTTTCTGCAATTTTCTCGCGCAACTCAGGAGCGTGATCGTTAGTTAGCTCGTTTTTGCCCTGTTTTTGTCGCACTTCTGCGCGATTCCCCGGCAGGCTCTCGCCGGACAGACCGCGCCGGCCTTGCTGCCGCGTCTGCCTCCGACGCCGCCGTGTCACGCCCTTCTTTCCCTGCTATGCAGCGTTTTGCGAGGCATTAACGCCCAATCCGGCAACGCCGCGGACAGTTGCCAAGGGTGATTTAGAACCTCGGCCCGCACGGTCGCAACGACGTCCGGCGGCCCCAAACCGCCCCTGACGAAATCATGACTCCGGGGTCGCCAGAAGAGGCGGGCGGCGCCGGCGGCGCCGTTTCTTGGGCGCCCCTGGCGGGCGGGTGACATGCTTACGTGGCTCCGCCGCTTCGGCCAGCGGAATGGCTTCACCGGCGGTCTTGGCGAACAGGTCGGCGTTAACCTCTTTCCACAACCCATCCGCCCGATTGAAAACACCGCCGGAGACCATGACATTCATGGTCGGGTTCACCCCAATCTCCCGGATCAAGTCGATCAGACGCCGGACCCCGGGCACCCCGCAAGGCTGCGTGCCGAATATTAGCAGAAGATCGGGGCGAAGCTGTCCCACCAAACTGAGTATCTCATCGTTGGGCACGCCCCCACCGAGGAAGTAGACATCCCAGCCTCGCGATTCGAACAGATCCGCACACATCTGCGCGCCCAACTCCTCGTGCTCGCCCTCGGCGCAGGCAACCAGCATACGTTTGCCGTTCGAGTCCTCGCGATGAAGGCTCGCCTGAACCTGATCGGCAATCACCCGGTTAATCCGAGTCGCCATGTGCTCCGAAGCCGCATTAATCCGGTCCGTTCGGTAGAGTTTGTCTACCCGCTCCATCGCCGGCCAGAGCAGATCATGGTACAGCGTGGTCGGATCGGTGATCTTACTCAACTGCATACTGACGTACTCACGACATGGAACTCGGCTTCCCGCCAGCAACGGGGGCAGATACTCGTCCAGCAAACTCGCAGATGCCATCGACTACGCTCCAAAGCGCGGACCGGGCCCAGGAGATCCCCACGGGGGAGGGCCTCCTGCCCGTCCTGGAACGCAACCGCGCATCCAAAGGTCTCGCCGGGTGTCCCACCCGGCTTGTAGCTCAAAGCCCTGATTCTGATACGAACCGCCGAAACTAACCCGAGGAGGTTAAATTAGGCAAATCGGGTATTGTCGGCAAGATATGTATCGGTGCTAGCGCAAAAAATTCTTGAACGTGTTTGTAGCGTTTTTCAGAGGGTGCCGCCGGAGCGCCTCTCTACCGGTCTATCGCCGCTGGGACCACAATAATAGCGGTTTCCCGCTGTCTGGGGACAATGAACGCACGACCGGGCTTACGCGCAACTATTGCGCGTTATCGTCTTGTGACGCCGCAGCCGGGCGATCACCCCATCGCTGCCGTCTGTGCGGCGGCAGGCTCAGACGGACTCAGGGTGCCCCCCATCGTCTCCTCCTCGATGCGCTGGGAGACTGCGTTCATAAGCTCAACGTAGTCTGCCTGGGCTTTCAGGAGGTTCTTGATGACCGGGCTGGCAATGACCTTCTGGTGAAGATCCGCGAGCTTCCGTTTCTGGTCCGGCTCAATCGGCTTTCCCGACGCCTCGAGTTGCCCGAGCATGTGTTGCTGGTCCTCGAAATCGCCCAGAAGCTGCCGATCCTCGATACTCTCCGCCAGCGCTTTGCTCGCGGCGGCCATTCCTTTAGCGCGTGAATCGGCGGCCATCAGTTTGCCCAGCTTGCTGGCAAGCTCTAGGATTTCCTCCATGGTGCGGTCACTTTCGTTGTAGGGACTTCGTACTCAACCTCGCGACACGGAGAGCATTGTATGGCCTCAAACAACCTTGCCGAGCGAATTCTCGATTTTGTCCGAGCGAAAGGCTACCAGCCCCATAAGGTCCAGGAGCTGGCCCGGGCAATGGGGATCGGTGAGGACGAGCACGGGGACTTCCGCTCCGCCTGCAAAGCACTAATGAAGACCGGGCGTATCGTACTAGGAGCCGGGCACGCCCTCACCCTGCCCGGTCCGCCCGGGAAGCTACAAGGCACGTTCCGAGCAAACCCGCGTGGGTTCGGTTTCGTAATCCCGGACACGCCCAACTCACATGGTGATCTCTACGTGCCTAAGGGCGGAACCGGGGGAGCCGTCACCGGAGACACCGTCTTCGCAACGGTGAGGAAACGCGGCAAACGTGGGGGGAAGATGCTCTACGAGGGCCGAATCGTCGAGATCCTCAAACGCGGTAGAAGCCACTTCGTAGGTGAACTTCGCCGCCAGTTCAACCGCTGGTATATGTTCCCCGATGGGAATACTCTCCACGTACCTGTCGTTGTGGACGATCCCGGGGCCAAGAACGCCGGCGCCGGCGACCAGGTCGTCGTCGAGATCACCCAATATCCTGACGGCTCTACCGGTGCCCGCGGAGTTATCATCCGGGTCCTCGGCCCCCGGGGAGAACCGGCGGTCGATGTGCTCAGCATCATCGAACAATACCAGCTCCCCCACGAGTTTCCCAAGACTGTGGTCCAGGAGGCCCGGGACGTGTCCGCCGAATTCAACCCCCAGACCGCCTACGAAGGGCGAGAGGATCTGCGTAGCCAGACCGTCATCACGATCGACCCCACTGACGCCCGCGATTTCGATGACGCTATCTCCATCGCAGTCAACAAGAACGGTACGACCGAGCTCGGCGTCCACATCGCCGACGTGGCTCACTTCGTCGACGCGGGCAGCGAGCTGGACAAGGAGGCCAAGCTGCGATCGAACAGCGTCTACCTCTCAAGAACTGTAGTACCGATGCTGCCGGAACTGCTGTCTAACGGCGTGTGCTCCTTGCAGGAACGGCAAGCCCGGCTCACCAAGAGCGTCTTCATCACGTTCGATCGGCGCGGGCAAGTCAAGAAGGCCCGCCTTTCGAATACGGTCATCCGATCCACCAAACGGCTCACCTATGAGCAGGCGACGCGAATCCTCGACGGCCGTCCCGGACGAACCAGTGCGAAGGTGGTGGCCTTATTGACGGAGATGGAGAAGCTGGCTCAAACGATTCGCAAACGCCGCTTGCGGGAGGGCATGCTCGTACTGGATCTCCCCAGTATCGAACTGGTCTACGACGAAGAAGGAGCGGTCGTCGACGTCGAGCCGGCGGACACGAGCTTCTCCCACACAATCATCGAGATGTTCATGATCGAGGCCAACGAAGCGGTTGCCCGGATTCTTGACAAGGACGGAGTGCCGTTCCTTCGCCGAATCCACGACGAACCCGAAGAAGGCGGCAGCTTCAACCTTCAGCGGTTCTTGGGCGTCCTGGGGTACGACCTGCCGGAAGTGGCTGATCGGTTTGCCGTGCAGAAGCTCCTGGATCGCGTCAAGGGGAAACCCGAGTCGTTCGCGGTCAACCTGGCCGTGCTGCGGTCGATGCAGCAGGCTGAATACTCGCCGAAGCAGGCGGGGCACTTTGCTTTGGCAAGTGCGGACTACTGCCACTTCACGTCGCCGATTCGGCGTTACCCGGATCTGACCGTCCATCGGCTGGTGGATCTTCACTTACAAGGCATGTTGAAGACGGCGAAGGGCCGTCGGCAAGGGCTAAGCGAGACGGCACTTGTCGCCCTCGGAAAGGAGTGCAGCACGAACGAGCGACGTGCAGAGGCGGCCGAACGTGAGCTTCGCCTGGTCATGATCTTGCGTCTCTTGGAGCAGCGCCTGGGCGATCAGTTGGAGGGAGTGGTGACCGGCGTCGCCAATGTCGGCGTGTTCGTGCAGCTCAACCACTTTCTGGTTGAAGGCCTTCTGCGGCTGAATGACCTGCCGGACGACTGGTGGGAGGTCGACGCCGGCCAAGGGGCGGTCATCGGCGAACTCTCGGGGCATCGAATCACAATCGGCGAGCGCCTGCAAGTCATCATCGACAAGGTCGACCTGGCTAATCGGCAGTTGGATTTGTCCCTGGCCGCACCGCTTGAGGGTGATCCCGGAAAGTCAAGCAAACGCGGCAGCGGTTCACGTTCGACCAGAGCTGGTCGAGCGCGCGTGGTCCGGCGGAAAACACCGCGTAATCCAGCTCAGACGAAGAGGGGAAAACGAAAACGGCGGGGGCGTTAACCGACTGGGTGCGATCAAACCATGGCCGCCGGTCAGACCGGGCTGCGGGCCATATCGGGTACGCTATGATGGGCGGAGCGTGCCAGTTCCGGCAGTAGCCAGACGGGGCCCTCCATGGGTCCACTAACCTGCTTAGCTTCGTGGGCCGGGACGCCGACAACAGTTGACATCGGGGCGACATCGGCGATCACAACCGCCCCAGCCCCTACAACAGCCTCGTAACCGACTCGAATGCTCTGGATAACCGTGGCCCCGATTCCCACGAAGGCCCCGGACTCCACGGTAACGCGGCCCGCCAGGCGCGCGCCCGGGCAAATGTGAGTCGCGGTGCCGATCAACGACTCGTGGTCCACGATGCACCCGGTGTTGAGGATCACGGAATCACCAATCTGACAGTGGGCCGACACCAAGGCCCCGGCCGCTATGACGATGTTCCGGCCAAGGGAGACATTACGAGCCAAGTTGGCCGACGGGTGGATGGCGTTAATCAGTTCCAATCCCGCCGCCTCGATTCGGTCCGCGAAACTGCGCCGGACCCCGTTATCTCCAATCGCGACAATGCCACACTCAATGCCGTGCTCTAGACAAACCGTGAGCAGGTCGTCAGGGTGCCCCAACACCTCGATCCCGTCCACCCGCCGCCCGTGGACGTTCGGGTCAGAGTCGAGGAAGCCGACGACGTCAAACCCGCCGGCGTTCACAAGGATATCGAGCACCACCCGGCCGTGTCCGCCACAACCGAGTATTATGCACTTTCTGTTGGTGTTCGAATGACAATCTTCGTTCATACTCAACCCACCAGGGGACTCCCTCGACACGTCCGGCCGGGCGCAGACCCCACCAAATGAGTTATCGGTCGAATACGAACGAATCTCGACGAAATTGTGAGCGTGTTCCTCGCAAACGGCGAGACCTCATCGTAATCGCGCTCGGTTTGCCGCAGCATGCCCCTCATCGCGTTTCTGAGGGTCCGCGCCGAGGAGCAATCCTCGGGTTTCCTCTCAATCCTAATTCGGGGGGTAAACACTGCTGCCGCTCGCCACCCTTCTGACTGTCGTGGCGCGATCCCTTGCCCGATAGCAGTGGTAGCGCCGCGCGTCGACGCCAGCCAGTCCGCGTCTTATGGGCCAAGAACCACTGGGAATATCACCTGCGGCAGGCCGCGGGCGGCATCGACACTGCTTTCTCTGGGAGACCCCTCGTGCCATACTCGACATGGCCTATAGCCTTGGCAGTGGCAATCGCCGCCCACCTCATTGCGCCGGCGGTGCAGGCTGAAGATCGCGTTGCGAGTCCGGAGAAGACCGCCGAAGCGCACGCCCGGCTTGCGAAGGCACCTGGATTCGCCGAGCGCGATCGGCTCACCGGGGATTGGGGCGGCACTCGAACGTGGCTTGAGGAGCGCGGGATAGAAGTGGGCGTGTTCCTGACAACCATCTTCCAGCAGAACGTCCATGGGGGCCTGCAGACCCATAACGGGCACCGCATAAGCGGTAGCGCAGATTACGAGATCACCCTCGACTTGGAAACGATGGGGATTCTGCCGGGCGCCACCATTGTCATGTCCGCGGAAAGCACGTGGAACGATGAGATAGGCGCCGACCGAGTCGGCAGCCTGCTTCCCGTCAACTACGACGGGGGAGGTGATCGGTCAATCGTCGTCGTTGAGGCTTGGTTTGAGCAGAAGTTCTGGGACGACAAGGCCCGTTTGAAGATCGGCAGAGTCGATATCGGGGCCGACATGGATACGAACAAGTACGCCAACGACGAAACCTCGCAGTTTCTGAACCTCGCCCTGCGAAACACCTGCAACATACCCTCGCCTGGAATCGCAATCGTCGCTGAGCTGGTTCTGGAGCCGTGGGATCAGATGTACGTGGCCCTAGGCGTCGCTGATGCCGAATCGGATGTGCGAGAGACCGGCCTGAACACCGCGTTCCACGACAGCGACTACTTCCTTAGCGGAGTGGAGATGGGGCTTAAACCGGAATGGACGACGTCGCGCGGCATCCTCCCGGGCAACTACCGCTTGGGCGTCTGGTATGATCCTCAACCCAAGGAAATGCATCTCGATCGCCCTGGCCGGCTCCAACGGGAGGTCCGTCTTAAACGCGATGATATCGGGTTGTATTTGAGCTTGGACCAGTTGCTGTACGACGAGAGCCCGGACGATGACGGGGACGAGCAGGGCTTCGGCATGTTCGGCCGCTATGGTTACGCCCATGAAGACGCCAATACCATCGAGCATTTCTGGAGCGTGGGCTGCCAATATCAGGGACTGATCCCGGAACGCGACGACGACGTGCTCGGGTTCGGGTTTGCGCAGTCGATAATTAGTGACAAGCTGCGGCACTCGACCGGCATGAGCCGCGAGACCGTTTGGGAATTGTACTACAACGCCCAAGTCAGTCCTTGGCTGTCGATCACCTCCGATTTCCAGTACATCATGGACCCCGGTGCCGACCGTGACGCACGGGACGCCTTTGTCGCGGGCATTCGCGTGCAAATGTCCTTCTAATGCCGTTTTCGCCAAGGTCGTCGAAGCTCCTTCCCGCCCCTTAACGGGAGGGGATCGAGGGGGGTGTATTCCCATGAAGAACAGCCTCCCCCGGCGGTAGCACACCTGGTTTGCGCACAACAGCGCCCCCCACGCCACGCTTATCGGTCGATCGCACAACTCTTCACGACGCTACCCCGGGCACTACAGTGGATGTCGGCCGGTGATCCGCCTATCGTCCAATGGCGGGTCGCGTAACAAACCTGCCGCCGAGCCTTGGAAGGAGGCTTACCACCATGACAATGCAGCGTAGGGACATTATACAAACGGCGCTGGCTGTTGCCTGTTTGAGCCTGGCGTCCTGCACGACCGGGCACCGAGACACTGCGGTCACGCAGGTTTCCCCGCGAATGACCGAGATTTCCTCCCTCTATCGGACGGTTACGGCCCACCACCGTCGCCCGTTCAGAAAACCGACTCGAGATCGGCATGATCGGGCTCTGCGTCTGCTGTCAGAGAGAACCGCCGTTGTCCTGGGAGAGTACGCTACCCCGAACGAGCAACCGCATCTGACGGCCGCCCGCGAAACCGAGACTGCGGTCGACCGAAACGAAACGGATTCCTTCCACGCCGCGTTACAGAGGCTCAAGACTGCCGCGGACAACGCAGACCTTGCGGCCATACGCTTAGCTTACGCCGACGCCATGGAATCTTATCGGCGCCTTCACTAACGCGGTTCCCGGAGTCGGTCGTAGCAACCGCCGACGTGTAGGGTAGGACGGTAGACCAGGTGATTCACCTGCCTTTACCGCAATCTTCATGCGGTCACAATGCCGGGTGCCGGGTGCCATGGCCCACGCTTGCGTGGCCATGCGGTTTGGTAGACCAGGTCTCGTTCCTCGACCGTGCCCTACCTGACTATCAAGAGGCTCAAACCAGGTGATTCACCTGCCTTCACCGCAATCTTCATGCGGTCACAATGCCCACGTCAACACAAATGGTAAAGGCAGGTCGACGACCTGGTCTACGAAGCTGCTCAAGAGCAGTGGCACACCCGAAACCCCGTTGTGACGTTGCCGGGGTCTGGCCTGGACACCGGACAGGCCGTAGTCTTTCCCGATGGCACGTAGCACGCACACAAGGCGCGTCTGCCGGTATTCGCTCGGGCGGCGGTTGGGGCAGAGCTTTCGCCCAAGCCGATCACGGTTCGCGACTGTCGCCGCCGCGTTGGTGGCGGTAACCGGCTGTGGCGACATCGGCTTATTCGCCCCGGCGCCGTTGTTTACGGTGCCGCTGGCGGTTGAAGGTCGGGATGTCGGCGATGCGGTGATCGACACGGGCGGGGCGTACGAAGTTCTGCTCCGCGACGATTTCGGGCTGGCGATCGTTGACGAGGTTGAGGTGCTCGTGTTCGGCGGGACCGAGTCGGTCGGCCTGACGGAGGCCTTCGCCTATACGGTGGGGGGCGTTCGTTCCACGGCCGATGGGGCGATTGTGGGGATCTCCACCTGCGACTGCAACGGCTTGGGCGTCGAGTTCTTCCGCAAGAGCGACATTGTGTTGGGGATCGGATTCTCGGAGTGGGGGGCGGCGTTTCTTTCCAGCGTGCCCGGCGGTGGGGGGGCTACGTTCGGATTCGCGGCCCCGCCGGCGCGGTTCGCGGATTTCGATAGTGTCTTCTTGGACGTCGACGTTGAGGTGCAGGGCGTGTCGCGCCGGATGACCGGCTTGCTCGATACGGGAGCGGCGATGACCGTCATGCGGGCGGAACTTGCGGGCGAGCTGGGGCTGATATGGCAGAACTCCGTGCCGGCTCAGGTAACGAACGAGCACCTCGGCACCGCCAACATCCGGGTAGGGCTCTTCGAGACGGCCGACCTGCCCGACATGATCCTGGGGACCGACATCATGCAAGCCTGGGGCGACCGCTGGTACTTCCAGTTCTCGCAAGTCGGCGGCACCGTCACCGTGTTTGAGGAACCGGGCAGTCTCATCCCTGACACGCCGGTGTCAGTAGCTGCGTACTAGGAGGGGGGGCCCCGGTGAGGCAATGGTGCATCCGGCAGTGCCGCGGAGCGTAGCGGCTACTCTCGGCGGGCGGTCGAGGATCAGCCCTGCCTAAGGTCCTCGATGCTCCGTAACAGAATCTCCTTCGTTTGCCCGGGTGGCAGGCCAGGAAGCAACTCTCGCAGTTCCTTCAGTTGCGCCTCTCTTTTCGGTAGGTCGTTCTTCTCCTTGGCGCGGGCGTACAAGTCGGCCATCAGCAGTGCGAAGAACTCCTGAACGTCATTGTTCTCCGGATTGTTCTCTTTGAGCGTCTTGAGTTCCTTGATAAGTTGGACTCCTTGCGGGAGGCCATGTTCCTTCATGACGTGTGCGATCTTTCGACCTAGGGCGATGGCAAGTCGGTCCTGTACTACGCCGTCTTCCGGATTATCCTCACTGAGTGTTCTGAGTTCACCGATTAGATGATCTCTACGCGCGAGATCATTCTTATCTTCGGCGCTGACGCACGCGTTGAACAGGCCTTTGGCCAGGCATTCCCGTACGGTGTTGTTCTCGATGTTGTTAGCTGCGAGTGTTCTCAGTTGAGCAATCAGTTGATCTCCCTGACCGAGGTTGTTCTCCTCTTTGATGAAGAGGCCCATGTTGACCAGGCTCATGGCGAGGCATTCCTGTACGGTGTTGTTTGCCGGGTAGTGTCTTGCGAGCTTTCTGAGCCCGTCGAACAGTTGATCTACTTGCTCGACGCAGTTTCCTCGTATCGAATCGGCGTTAAGATTGTACAGGCCCATGGCCACCATCTCCGCCACGCCAGGTGTCGTTGCGGCCAAACCGGCCGACGCTCTTAGGTACGGACACGCTGAGGATGTCTTGCTTCCGATTTCGGACGGTCGTAGCAGGCTTGCGGCGGCGACGCACAGCCCGGCGTATGGCGCCGTCAAGACCTGGTCGGGCGCAATCAGCCCGAGTTGCCGCAGTGCTTCGGCGTACGGGACTACTCTTGGTTCAGCGGTGCTAACTTGGGATGCTAGCTCGACGGCGAGCGACTCGGCTTCCTCTCTGGCGAAGGGGCGGTATCGCTCATCGGTGAAGATGAGGCTGCGCGCGGCATCGTACCGCGTCTTGTGACCGTAGGTCGGTACGCGGGGGGCACGCGCATCTTCCTCCAATAGGCCGCTTGATTGCAGGTCGGCCAGCGGCGACTCGGCCATGCCGTTGAGGAGAATCGAGCTGAGTGGCCCGAAGTCCTCCTCGGTTTGGAACTCGGGCAGCAAGGCCAGGCGGATGGCGTACCGCAGAGCGGGCTCGGCAGTCTTCTTCAAGTCACCGAGTCGCGCAGCCAGCTCGGGGTATCGGTGCGCGTGGGCGTCCCGGGCGATGCCGGCGAGGTCCTCTTTGCTCGCGGGGGTTTGGTCGGGTAAGCCCTGCGAGGCGACCCATCGGTCGATGACGCCGGCGTGGCCGCCGATTAGCTCCAGAAGTCGATCATTTGGAATGCCCACCGTTGCGGGCACCCTATCGTTGAGGAACTGGGCGAGCGCGTCGATCTCGTCCAAATCGCCGGTGAGGTGCAGGCCCGGCAAGTCCCAGACGGTGGCTGCCATCGAGGCAGCGGCCAGTCGCTTGGCGCTAAGGAGGGCCTCAGACTCCTTCTCGTTGGCGTCGGGCTTGCGTGCGGCCAGGAGAATGTGGCAATGGGGCCACTGGTCCAGTCGGCTGAGGAATCGCTCCAAGGTGCCGGCTTCGACCTGCGTCCCACCGCTTTGTTCGAAGGCGTCGAGGATCAGTACAAAACGCTTGTCCTCACCCGATAGATGGTCCAATAGCCACATAAGATCATGGGCCTGGTCGTAATCGAGGACGGGGAGGTTGATACCGCCGGAGAGTAGATCGCGGTTGACCGTGTGGAGACCGTTGAAAAAGCCGCGGACGAGATCACCCATGCCTGCGGCGCCGGTCTGGCCTTCAAGGATCTTGCCGAGGGCGCCGCCGATCGTCTTGCCGCCTCGGGTGATGAGGGTGTCCTTGTTCTGATTCCAGATGGCCTGGGCCTGTTTCAGGTAGGAGGCGTCCGACAGCCAGCGCGTATAGAGGTCTTTGAGGCTCCTCAGGAGCAGGTCGGCGTATTGCCCGGTGGACTCGGCGTACCCGACCAGGGTGTTGTCCGTATTGGCGAGTTCGTCGCGGAGAGTCTCCAGAAGCCAGGTCTTGCCCGATTGTGGGCGGCCGACGATTGTGGTAAGGCCTTTGTTGGCCGCCCGGTTGTGCAGGTATTCGAGGTCCGGCTTTCGGCCGAAAAGCGGGCTTTTGGGTTTCTGCTGGGCCATGACGCGTCTCGTTCCACCCTGCGAATAACCCAAGTAGACAAAGATCGCCCTGCAAGGTCAAGAGAGAATCCACTTCCGTGAGCGGCTGTGCGGCTGCAATTGTACAAAGCCCTCCCCTGTCGATTCGCGCGTGGGGAGTTGGGAGTGTGTGTTCCTCTACCCTGCCAAAGCAGGCGGTTGGTGGCGCGTATGCCCACGGAGGACGCAATGTGGGGCAGCCATTCTAACTGCCTGCTACCGCCCGTCCTACAGCCGTTTCGGGCCGGCGGCTAGGACTTCATCCGGGCAGCCGGCGGCGAAGAGTTTGAAGTTCTCGATGTAGCGAGCCGCGAGGGCGTCGTATTTCTTCCAGTAGTCGTCTTTGCTTCCCCAGGTGTTCTCGGGGACGAGGACGCCTTCCGGGACGCCGGGGCACGATACCGGTACGTCGAAGTCGAAGAGCTTATCCTTGCGGTACTCGACGTTCTGAAGAGTTCCGTCCAAAGCGGCGTTCAGCAACGCCCGCGTATGGTGGATGCTGATCCGCTTGCCGATGCCGAACTTGCCCCCGGTCCAGCCGGTGTTTACCAGCCAGCACTGGGCGCCGTGCTTGGCCATCTTGTCCTTGAGCATGTTGGCGTACTTGAACGGATGATGCACCATGAACGGTGCCCCGAAGCAGGCACTAAACGTGATTTCCGGCTCGATTCCCAAGCCGACCTCGGTACCGGCCACCTTCGAGGTATACCCGCTAATAAAATGGTACATCGACTGTTCGGGGTTCAAGCGGGCGATCGGCGGGAGCACTCCCTGGGCGTCGCATGTCAGGAAGATGACATTTTTCGGGTGCGATCGGACCGCTCCTCCCGGTACGACATTCGGGATGAACTCCGCCGGGTACGACGCCCGCGTGTTCTCCGTCAGCATGTCATCGTCCAGGTCGATCCGCCGCGAAGTCGGATCGTAGACGACGTTCTCCAGAATCGTACCGAAGCTCCGCGTACACTTGTAGATCTGCGGTTCGTGTTCGGCGGAAAGCCGAATCACCTTGGCGTAGCAACCTCCCTCGAAGTTGAACACGCCCTCATCGCTCCAGCCGTGCTCGTCGTCGCCGATGAGCGCCCGGTTGGGATCGGCCGAAAGCGTCGTCTTGCCCGTGCCGCTGAGGCCGAAGAACAACGCGGCGTCGCCGCCTTTGCCCACGTTCGCCGAGCAGTGCATGGCCAGCACGCCCTTGCGCGGGAGCAAGAAGTTCATGATCGTGAAGATCGTCTTTTTGATCTCGCCCCCGTAGCTGGACCCGGCAACGATCGCCAGACGCTCGGCGAAGCTGATCAGCATGGCCGTGCCGGATCGCGTGCTGTCAACGCGCGGGTCGGCCTTGAAGCTCGGCGAGGCGATCATCGTGAATTCCGGAACGTGTCTCTTCAGTTCGTCCTGGTTGTTGATGTTGATGAACATGTTGCGGGCGAACATGCTCTGCCATGCGAGGTCCGTGATGATGCGAATCGGCATCCGGTAGTCCGGATCGGCCCCGACGTAGCAGTCCTGAACGAACAACTCTTCGCCCTGCAGGTAGGCCTGCAGCCGCCCGCGCAGGGTATTGAACTTATCTTCGGTTATCGGGCGGTTGTACTCGCCCCAGGAGATCTCCTTTTCCGTTGTATGCTCGCGCACGATGAATTTGTCCGCGGCGGCCCGCGCGGTGTGTTTTCCGGTATGGACCACGAACGGCCCGCCGTGTACGACGTGCCCTTCACCGCGGAAGACCGCCTCTTCGTACAGCGCGGACGTGGGGAGGTTCCAGAACACGCGGTCCAGGTGCGTCAGGCCGTGGTTTTCCAGCTTGAAATCGCTGGCCAGTTCACCCGCATGCTTGACTGCCGGCGTATCGAATTCGAGGTACTTCGGCATGGTCGATTCCTTGTGGCTTCTGAGCTGCCCGGCGGCAGCGATCAACTCTCGGCAACGACGCAGGCCACCACGTCGAATGCCCCGTCGGCCGCTCAGCTTCCGCGGGCGGCCGACAATGCCTCTACATCCAGTCCCTGACGAGTTTTCGCTCGCCAATATACAGTTCGTTGGGCGAATTCGGATCGAGAGCCCATTTCATCCGTTCGACGCCGACGGTGATGTCCTTGATGGCACCGCACGTGGACAACCGCAGATAGCCTTCCATCCCGAAATCCACGCCTGGAACGGTCGCTACGAGGACTTTCTCCAGAAGGAACTCCGCCAGTTTCTGGGAGTTCTTCTCGTAGACACTGAAGTCCACGAAGCAGTAGAACGAGCCGTCGGGCGGAGTGGCCCGCAGCCCGTCGAATGCGTTCAGTTGCTCCATCATTACGTTACGGTTGTTCTCAAGGGTGACGCGCAGATTGTCTACGCCCGACTGCACCCCGTTTATCGCGGCAACTGCAGCCCGCTGCAGCACGACGGACGGCCCGGAGGTCTGGTGCCCCTGAATTGTGGTCATCCGCTCGATGAGTTTCTTGTTCGCCACCGCCCAGCCGATCCGGAACCCGGTCATGGCGTACTGCTTGGACACGCCGTTGATGACCACCAACTTGGAGTTCTCACCTTGTTCTTTAGCGAAGTCGTAGCAGTTGATCGGCCGGCGACCGTCGAAGATGAGCCGGTGGTAGATGTCGTCCATAATCAGATAGATCCCGCGTTTCTCGCAGAACTGGACGATATCGGCGATGAATTCCTTGGAGTACACCGCCCCGGAGGGGTTGTTCGGGCTATTGATGATGACGGCTTTGGTGTAGGACGTCACACGTTCTTCGAGGTCGGCAAGCCGGGGGTAGAACGACCCGTCCTCGGAGGCCACCGGGACCGGGACCGCCCCGCACAGCTTGACCATCTCCGGGTAGCTGACCCAATATGGGGCGGGGAAGATGACCTCTTCTTGCGGGTTGAGGATGGCCTGGAGACAGACCATTAGCGCCTGCTTCGCCCCGCCGGAAGCCAGGACGTTCTCCGGCTCGACCTTGCGGTTGTAGAAATCGTCCGTGTAGCGAATAACCGCTTGCTTGAGGGCGGGGATCCCATCGGCGGGCGTGTATCGAACTTCGCCCGAGTTGAGCAACCCGGCGGCGGCGATGAGCGCATCAACCGGCGCCATGCTCTTCGGCTCTCCACCGCCGAGGTGAATGACCTTCTCACCCTTGTCCCGAAGGATGCCCACTTTCTCGTTGATCTTGAGGGTTGCCGACTCCCGGAGTCCCTTGGCAATCAAGCTTATGCTCATCGCTTTTCCCTTGACATTCGCGTCCCCGTCGGCCTTCGCCGGAGTGCCCGACCCCGACGGATTCTGCCGCCGACCGAAGACGGCACCCACTTAAGAGAAACGGCAACATATAGGGATGTATGCCCGGCATGTCAAGGTCTGACCACAGTCGGAAAACGCAGTTGCGGCGGGCGGCTATCCCGCTCTAATCCCCGCCGCATCCGGCCGGCGAGGGGGAAGGAGCCCGCTGAAAACGGGGCGGTCTCGGGCCGATTCCTCTTCGCCGCACCAGGGGGCTTAAGCGCGGGGGCTGGTCTCGTCTTTAGCTCGGACTATTCGTAAAGCTCGCGCAAGTGCGCCCAACTTACTGTAGCCTCACCCCTGTGGGTGACGCCACTGGAACACAGCGCGCTTCCGCGCCGGGGACAAGCCCCGACGCTACAGTGGTTCACGGCCTCTTTTACGTTCGGGTGATCCAGGTTAGAGGAATGACCTGCCACCGCGTCACGCATTTCAAGCGATTGTCGCGGTGTCTGCCGTCCCTCGACAATACGTCAATGATGACATATTTATGTCACTGAAGGGGCGTCTCGCGCAAAGATACCATCGTGCGCCCCCGGCTCCCACGCGACATGAGTTTCCCACTTCCTTACGGGCAAGACCCCGGGTCCGAGAACGGGTATGGCTCGCCTCTGAAGGCGTCAACCAGAAGTTGGATGTCCGTGAAGTTGATCACGAGATCGACCTCCTCCCCGGCCACGTCCGCCCACGTCCAGGGCGGGGCACCCTCGAGACCGGAGAACGCTTGGAGCGCCGCCTGAATGTCGTTCAGGTTGACGATCCCGTCCGGGCCGGTCCAGTAGACGTAGACCTTCTCGCCGACGATGTCGCCCCACTCTTTCGGTAGCGGTGCGGAAAGCGTAGCCACCTCGACGGGAGACGAGAAGATCGTGCCGTTGCCGGTTGCGCGAATCTCGTAGTGTGCCGCCGGTACGATCTCGCAGTCGCCGAGATAAACCTCCGATTCGGTCCAGATTCGATACGTCGGAGTGTCGACAATCCGGGAGACGAATTCACCCGAGCACTCTCCCGGGCAGCCGCGCTCCACCGGTTCACCGAGCCAGCCGACGATGCCGGGCGTCCCGGGTCCTTCGGTCATTTCAACCTGAAAAGCAACGTTGACGTCCTGGGTCCCGGTACCGATGGCTACGTAGCGGTTGGTGCCGGTGAACTCAGTCAGCTCCGGGGCGCTTACCTCGCATTCATCCGGTAAGCCGTTGCCGTTCACGTCAAGCGAGGTTCCGCCGGCAATGTCGTCGGCGTCCAGAATGCCGTTCCCGTTGCAGTCGCCAACGCGCAACAACGCGATCTGGGTTCCCCATTTGTTCACGCTGTGCCCGTATTCCTGGATGGTCCAGAAGTCGCTTTCGTTATCGGGGTCCAGCGAGGTGTAGCTGTAGTCTCCCCAGCGGTTGCGTCCGTAGCTGTCGATGTTGTTCTGCGGACCGGTTCCGGCGCGATATTGCACCGGAGCGGCCATTTCGCCGAGCGAGTCACTTGCCCGGCGTCCGGTGAAATAAGCGCCGGCATATTGCGACGAGCTGGATCCGGTGAAGCCCATGGCCACGTCGCCGTGGGTGTTGACCATGATGGAGGGGAAGAAGTAGTGCAAAGAGCCGCTGCTGACCGTTCCGCTTTGAATCAGGGTTACTGAGACGGGGTCGATCTCGTACCAGCGACACGCGGCCCGCCCGCCGTAGTTGATGGTATGGCAGGTCCAGAGTGAACCGTCGCGATACACCGCGTTCATCAATCGGTCGCCGACGGTGTCCAGGTTTGTGCTGCTACCCAACGCCGGGGCGTCCGGGGGAGAACCAAACGATGGGACACTGACGTTTCCCACGTCCGTAATCGTCGCGGGATTCGTCGAGGCGTCTATTCTCCGGATGCGCAGCGAGGTCGAAGACCGGGTGGACACCACGTACTCTCCGGCGGGAGTGCCGAAGGTCTGGGCCGGTTGCAGTGCCCCGTCGTGCGGGAGGTTTCTAAAAGCCGTAACCGTGCCAAGGTACGGCGATGCACCGATCAGGGGATCCTTGTCGATCGCGAAGAGCGTCATTAGGTAGCTGCCCCCGACCATGTAGGCCCCGACGTAGATTCCGTGGGCGTCGACCCCGAGGGTGGGGTAGTCCGGCCACTTGCCCGTTTCGGCAATGAACGAGCTTTTGTACCAGCTTCCCGTGGGGTCGTCCGTTAACGAGACTGCTATGTAGATCCGCTCGGTGAAGTCCGAGACGATTACGATCCACCGGCCACTGTGCTGGTCGAATAAAACTCGCGGATCGCCGTTAGAGCCCGGAAGGAACGAACCCAAGTACATGCTGGTAATCAACGCGCCAGTGGTCTTGTTGTAAACGGCGAACACGCGGTTGATTGTCTCGACGAAGTGGTTCGGGCCGATCGCCCCATGCGTGTCGGGCGGATAACTGGAAGAGCCGCTGTCCCCGCGCTTTACCCCTTCGAAATCCCTTACGAGGGTGGGTGCGGTGCCTCCGTCCTGCAACGCCATCGCCACCCCACCGGTAGTTGCCTGGGGTCTCTCCGGTTCAGTGCCCGGCGGTAACTTAGGGGCGTGAATCGCCTGCTCCGGGCCAAAGTCGCCGGTCCCCGTCTCCCAGACCAAACCGTAGTACCGACTCCCGGTGAGCGACGTGCTATAGGTCACGTCCTCGAAGTCGAGCACGGTGGGCCCTTGCTCCGCTTCAGCGATCCGAGTGAAGGTCAAGTCGTCCAGGGCGTACCAGCCGGCGCCGTCTACGACCGGTTCGGCCTCGATCACGATCCGGTTCACACCGCAGAGGTCCATTTCAAACCAAGCGGGCTCCTCTCCTATATTCCTGAACCACTCGGTTTGCTGGGTAGCCTCCCCGTTAAGGTAACCGGTTACGCGAACGCCTGTCGTCCACGATCCCCGTCCTCCTTGGCCGGCGAAGTACGCTCCGTGGACGTCGACGAGTTCCGGGAACCGAATTCCCATTTCGGTATCGCCCCATTTGTTCATGGCGTGATGTTCGCCAGATTTCGGCGAGGTGGTCGCCCGGCGGCCTGGAACGATCCAGCTTCCGGCGACGCCGTTGCGGGTGTGGCGGTCGAGCAGCCATTGTGCGGGGGCGGACGCCTCGCGGGCCAGGGCGTCGTCCAGGGTCTCCGTGACGCCGGTTCCGTACGTCGACTGGTCCACACGTTCGCCCGAGATTCTCTCCCCAGAGGCGACGGCGAGCGGAGTGGTCGTGCAGATCGCACCCGTAAGAACACCGATAAACGTCAGTATTGCCTTCTGTTGTTGCATGACATCCCCTGCTGCGTTTTTGCCTTTTTGAACCGGTCGTCCCTCGCTCCGTTGAGGATTTCGGCCAGACAGACCCATCTAACAACATACATGATCGGTTATGGGATTGCCACGGAATTATCCGGCGTGGAAGGTCGCCTTCGCGGGTTTTCCTTAGCGGATCTCGACTGAATTGTAATTGTTAGTGGTATCTTCGGTATCGCCGGTTTTCTGCGGATGAAGTGTCCATTCTGTTGTGTAACTGTGTCGCGAGGCATGATCGGGCGTTACTTGGTCCTCGGGTTTGCCAGGCAGCAGGTTATCGGGTAGAATTGGTATTGTGCATCGGGCCAAGTCGGATGGGGTATCAAAGAGGCGCGGAGTACGAAGAGACGGGAGAATCACCCGGCACGATGTCGGGCGGCTCTTTTATGGGTTGGTCACAGACCAACGGGGCTTAAGTGGCATATCCTGAACGGATTAAAAGGAGTGAATCATGCGTAAGGTGATGGTTTTGTTAGTGGCAGGGATGGTGGTTGCCTGCGCGGCGCCGAGCTTGGCGTTGGCGGATGGGGCAAAAACGGCGCCGGTACCGGCAACGGATGCGACGATGAGCCTGAAGCCGTCGCAAGCGACCGTGAGTCCGGGCGACGTTGTAACAGTGGAGGTTCTGGTCAACAACATCAAGGGGCTGGCTTGCTATCAGGCGGCGGTCAAGGCCGTTGGCGGCGAGAAGGGTAAGCTGAGCGTGGAGGACATTATAATCGACACGGCTCGGGCGGACTACGTTTTCGGTAAGGCCCAGAAGCTTCCTGCCACGGACAAGGTGGGATTGCGTGCGGGTTGCACGTTGTGGGAGGGGTCAGTCGACGTATCGAAACCAGCCTACTTGGCGACGTTTAAGCTCCGTGCGTCTGAGGACGCCAAGGGGGTGTTCGAGATCGCCCTCAAGGCTGATCCGGAAGTCACGTTCCTGACGGATCGGGATGTCAAGAAGATTGCATTCAACAAGGTCGCGGCGAAGGTAACTGTTGAGCAGAAGTCGCCGCTTCGCAGCACGGAACGGAAAGCCGGATAGGCCGGGCACTGGTTTCTGCTGATTCCTGACAGCGCGTCCGTCAGTTCGCAGACGCGCCGGGAACGCAAAACGGCATTCTATGGCGAGCCGCACCGGTCTACGGGCGGCTCGCCCTTTTTTGGGGCGACACGCGCGCAACATAGTCTTTGGGAGTTTCCCTGCAAGCGCGGACTCGTCTTATCCAACCTCGCGTTTCTGAAAAGCCGCGATAGCGATACACACAAGGCCGATCGTCAGAAGGGCCGCGTAGCCGGTGACCAGCCCCACGTACTTCAAGGGCACGACGGTTTCTACCGTGCCGGCCATCAGGCCATCGACGATCCAGAATGGTCCCATATTTGGGATAACCCCATAGGCGATGTCGGCCACGAGGGATGTCTCGGCGTGCTGCCCGAAGGCGTAGTCGGAAATTATTCCGATGCCCAGCACGCCGGTGCACGTCACGAGGGTCATCAGTTGCCCGAACCGGGTGGAGGCGGCCAGGGCGACGGTTGCGGTTATCAGAGTCATCAGCCAGACCAGGTACACCGCGATGAAGACCTGCCCTCCGACGAAGTTGCTTGCAAAGGGAATGACATCCCAGTGCTCGTCGAACTTGGCGACGATTAGCACGGCGAGGGTAAGCAGCGGTATCAGGAATGCTATCACCGTCGTCGGGAAGTCCTTGTCATAGAAGTAGTTACAGAAAGCGGCGCAGGCCATGGACAAGACGACACTGCCGATTCCCAAGGCGAGGACCGGGGCATCCCACGGGTCCGAGGAGTTCTGGAGGACTCCGTGGCGCTGGGCGAGGATGAACACGAGGCTGCACAGGTAGAACGCGACGGACAGGGCGGCGATCAGCCCGACGAACTTGCCCAGAATGAAGACCGGTCGGCTGATTGGCTTGGAGATCACCGTCAGTACGGTCTTGTTTTCGATTTCACGGCTCAACGTCCCGGCGGCACTGAAGGCCGACAAGAACAAACCACTCAACATCAGCGTAGAGAGACCCAGGTCCAAGAGGAGCTTGTCGTCGTCGTCGAGCGTGAAAGCCGCTAGAGAGACGTTCAGCACCAGAAGGACGGCCGTTGTCAGGAGGATCACGCCGTAGATCGGCTGGCGGAGGGTTTCCACGAACGTGTTTGAGGCTAACGAGAAGAAGCGCTGGAACATGAGGTCGGGTTGCTCCGTCGAAGCTGTTTCGCTGACACCTTGGTCCGAGTTTGTTGCCGAGCACGCCCCTTGGGCTGCATGTTGGCACTCGTTGCCAGTTATAGTAAGCTGCCCGCGCGTTTCGACAAGCCGCACGTTGTGGCAGCCAAGTTCACCCTCATGGTACGCCCCGGTGGGTAGACCGGTTCGAGCCCCCGGGCAGTGAGCGGAATCAACGAATGACCGAAACAGTGACATCTACCGATCGACGCGCCCAACACGTGGCGTTGATGGGCTTCATCATGCAGTTGGCCGCGTTCGGGACCCTGCTGGGGCTATCTGTCTGGGCGTCATCCGACGCGATAGCTGCGGTGGCGAGGTTCATGGTGATCGGGGTGCCCGTCTGGCTGGTCCTGTTCCTGGTATTCAAACAGGCTCAGCGAGTTGAGGCGGAGCGGCTGGAGACGGCCGAGCTGAAGCGGGCTCAGCAGTCCGGCGAGACCGCTTCGATATTTGATGTGGATGACGAGGACCTCCTTCTGGAGCAGAACCGCTTGATGTGGATGGCTCGCTGGCTGTTGCCGGCGGTCACGGTGGTTCTCTCGGCCTACTTGCTGCTGGGGCACTACCTGTGGTGGGGGTGGCCTCTTGATGTGGAGCAGGTGTTCGACGAAGGAGTAGTCCGGCGCACGCAGCAGCCCACGCTGATGATGTGGTTCGTTATCGGCGTCGGTTTCTTGTGTTTTCTTTATGCACGATATGCGATCACCCTGGCCCGCATGCGAGAGTGGCACCTTCTGCGGGCCGGGGCGACGTGCATGGCGGGTAACGCGTTGGCGTGCCTGGGATTGTCAATAGCGCTGATGGTCGGCGTCACGGCCTCGTGGGCGGAGCCTCTGGTGGCGTTGTTGATGCGAATCGGCCTGGTCGTATTCGGTCTGGAATTCGCGATCAACTTCATCATGGACTTCTATCGTCCGCGCGTGCCGGACCAGATTCGGCGACCCTCGTTTGATAGTCGCCTCCTGGGGCTGGTAAGTGAGCCGGATGGGATTGCCAAGTCGATCGCGGATGCGGTTAATTATCAGTTTGGATTCGAGGTCAGCTCGACGTGGTTCTATCAGTTGCTCCAACGCTGGCTGTTCCCGGTCGTGGTCGCCACCGCCGTGACTGTTCTGCTGCTCACCAGCGTGGTGATCGTGGATGCCGACGAGCAGGCGGTGGTTGAGCGATTCGGCAAGGAACCGACGGAGGTTTGGGAGCCGGGTCTGCACTTCAAACTTCCGTACCCGATCGACATCGTCTACCGAGTGCCTGCCCGGCGCGTTAATGAGTTGATGGTCGGGGAGGCCGTCGAGGAGGATGACGAAAGTCTGACCAAGCCGGTCGTGTGGACGGAAGTCCACGATTACATTCCGGAGCTGATGCTCGTTGTGGCTTCACCTAAGGACGAGGACGCGTCGGACGACTCGGAACTCGAAGCCGAGGAGGGAGAGGCCGGAGAGAGCGTCGCGGTCAGTCTTTTGCTGGCGTCGGTGCCTATCGAATACCGGATCAAAGATGTGCGGGACTACTTCTACACCTACGACGATCCCGTGAAGGTGTTGGAAGCGATAGCCTATCAGTACATGTCCGACTTCGCGGCGAGCGTTACTACCGAGGAGCTGATGGGTCCCGGACGCGAGGCGTTTAATCGGAGGCTCAAGGAGCATATCCAGCAGCGTCTGGATGACCTCGACATCGGCATTGAAGTGGCCTTCACCGGTTTCCAGGGCGTTCACCCTCCCGCCAAGGGCGGAGTAGCGTCGGCCTACCTCGGCGTGGTGGCGGCTGAGGTGGGGATGCGAAGCCTGATTAATGCGGCCGAGCGCGAGGAGCTCAAGATCCTGACCGCTGTTGCCGGGACCAAGGCTCGGGCGGACGAGCTGGATGCTGCCATTCGCGAAAAAGACGCCCTGCGATCGCAATCCAAGCCGGACCCGCAAGCTTTGGCGGCGGCCGAACAGCGGGTCGAAGACCTTCTGATGGGTAACGTAGCCAAGGGGATTCCTCCGTTGAGCGGTGAAGCGGCGGCTCAGGTTGCCGCGGCGCGGGCCGAGGCGAGCAAGCTGATCAGCGAGGCGTCCGCGAAGGTCCGGGTGTTCGCGACGGAGGTGGCCGCGTACGAAGCGTCGCCGATGTTGTACAAGCAGCGTAAGCAAATCAGCGTCTATAAAGACCTTGATGATGTTCGGAAGTACTTGGTTATCGGCGATCCGTCGAACGTGATCGTCATTTTCGACACGAGTGAAGAAGGCGGGATTGATCGAGTGCTCCGCAAGGCGGGTGAGGACCAGTAACACGCGGGATACAGGGGCCGCGCTACCAAAGGAGTCGTTAGGCAATGAAGAATTTGGGCACCATTCTGGCTGCCGTGTTTCTCGCCGTCGTGCTGCTGCTGTACATGTGCACGTTCCAGGTGCGATTCACCGAGGTGGCGATCAAGAAGACCTGGGGCAAACCAGCGGAGCAGGCTATCGTTGATCCGGGTCTCAAGTTCAAGTGGCCGTTCCCGATCCAAAGCGTGGTGCTCTATGACAAGCGTATCCGGATCATGGAGGATCGGACGGAGGAGACGCGTACGATTGACGCGAAGAACCTCTTTCTGACCACGTTCACCCTTTGGCGGATCGTGGATCCGGCGAAATTCCACACGAACTTCCCGGCCGGGGTTGAGGAGGGTGAGAAGAAGCTCCGCACCACGATAATCACGCACAAACTGGCGGTTACCGGAAGGCACACGTTTGACGAGTTTGTGTCGACCGATCGTGCCGATCGCAAGATCGGCCAGATCGAACAGGAGATGTGGGACGCGATCAGTCGTGATGCCATCGAAGAGTATGGGGTCGAGATTATCGGTTTTGGGATCAAGAAACTCGGGCTGCCCGAATCGGTGACGATGGCCATCTTCGAGAGTATGAAGTCGAACGAGGAGAAGAAGGCGGCGCGGTACTCGGCGGAAGGTGAGGCCCGGGCGGCGGAGACTCTGGCGAGGGCTCGCGCGGCCGAAGAACGCATCATGGCGACGGCGCGGCAGAAGGTTGCCGAGATCCAGGCGCGTGCCGAACGGGTGGTCAGCGAGTACTACAAGGAGTTTGACCGCTATCCCGAGTTGCGTATTTTCCTCGACGAGTTGCGTGCGGTAGCTGAGGCCCTGCGTGAGCGAACGACGTTAGTCATCGACACTAAACAGGCGCCGTGGAACGTCTTCGATGATGCGGCACGCGAAGAGAAAGCTCACCAGCGAGTGGAGCAGGACTAGGGAATTGCTGCAATTGCGAGGGCGGCGCCGCAGGCGACTGCGGGGTACTTAAGTAGATGGATTAGAACACCATGCATATGCACGCGCACCACGATCACCACTCTCATCGGGATCTCGATACCAAGGAGGAACCGCTGGATGCGGCTAATCAGTCCTTAGCGGACGCACTGCGGTCCAGCTTCGGGATCCTCAAGGTGATTATGATGGTTCTGGTGGTCCTGTACCTGGCCTCCAACGTGCGGTGTGTCGACACGCACGAGCAGGCTCTGCATTTACGGTTGGGGGCTCTGCTGCCCGGGGTTTATCAGCCGGGGCTGGTGTGGGCGTTCCCCTTCCCGATTGATGAGATTGTTCCTTTGCCGGCTAAGTCCAGCAACGAACTGCTGAACGACAGTCATACGTTTTACCACGGCCGGAGTGACGTGGGGAAGTCGCTAGCCGTGCTCAGCGGTGAGGCGTCCGGAGGAATCGACCCGGTTGGTCCGGGCGGCGCTCTCCTTACGGCGGATGCCGGACTCGTTCACGCCCGTTGGAAGGTCACCTACAAGATCGACGAGGTCGGTCGGTTTGTCACGAACTTCCTCGGCAACAAGGTAGAGGCCGCCGACGGATTGCTCGCGGTTGTCGTCGAGAACGCCGGGATTCACGTGGCCAGTGAGATGACCGCCGAAGAGATGATTCGGACCAGGGTGCATGACGTACAGGATGAGATGAAGCGCCGTGTTAACGAGTGGCTTCGGAAGTTGGACAGCGGAGTCGTGGTAACCACGATCGAGATGTATGAACCGACGCCTCCCCTGCAGATCCGGGGAGTCTTCGACGCAACGCAGCGGGCGGAGAACATGAAAAAAAGAGCGATCGACCGCGCTCAACAGGAAAAGACCCAGATTCTGAGCCGGACTGCCGGCGGTGGGTACCAGGAGTTTGCGGAGCTGCTTGACAAGATTGAGGTTGAGGAGGCGGCCGGCCGGCCGATCAAGGCGCTTGAAGCCGAACTCGAGCAGTTGCTTGTGGACAAGGCGGAAGGAGAAGCCGGGCGGCTGATTCGAGAGGCCAGCGCCTATCACTCCGTGGTAGTCGGGCAAATGCAGAGCGACGTCGAACTCTATCGCACGCTGCTGCCGGAGTACGAGCGTAATCCAAAACTGCTGATCGCGCGGCTGTGGGAGCAAACCCGCCGGGCGATCTACGATAACCCGGGGGTGACCAAGATATACCGTCCTTGCGAATCCGAGTTCCGACTCAAGATCCCGTTGGATCCGGAGCAGGAGCGGGTAGAAGAAGAGCGCCGACTCCAACAGCAGGAGTATGATGTAAGCAAACTCAAAACGCCCAAACAAGTGCCTCTTGGTCCGGGCTACGACGGCTAGCCGGCAACGGCCCCGGGCGTCAGGTGACGGGCGGAGGCGGTTGCCTAACGTGAGTTTTCTCGATGGTTAAACAGTCACTCCCTGTGGTGCAGACCGCGGGGCTCTGCAAGACATTCAAGGACTTCTGGCGGCGACCTCGGGTCGAGGCGGTCAAGGACCTGAACCTGGCTATCAAGCCAGGAGAAGTGTTCGGATTGCTGGGGCCCAACGGCTCGGGCAAGACGACCACGATCAAGATGCTGCTCGGTCTGCTGTACCCGTCGCGCGGGCGGATCTCGCTGTTCGGCAAAGCGCCGACGGATGTCGTGGTCAAAGCGCGGATCGGGTTCTTGCCGGAAGAGTCCTACCTCTATCGGTTCCTGGTGGCCCACGAGACGCTTGACTACTTCGGACGTCTTTTCCGATTGCCCAAAGCTCTCCGGAATGAGCGGGCTGATCGGCTTCTCGATATGGTGGGATTGAAGCACGAGGCCAAACGTCCCCTGGGCGAGTATAGCAAGGGGATGGCCCGGCGGATCGGGTTGGCCCAGGCGCTGATCAACGATCCGGAGTTTCTGATTCTCGATGAGCCGACGACGGGGCTGGATCCAATCGGAGCGCGGCAGATCAAGGATCTGATTCGCGAACTTGGGGATAAGGGTAAGACGATCCTGCTTTCAAGCCACGTGCTGGCGGATGTCGAGGACGTCTGTGATCGCGTGACCATTCTTTACGGCGGACAGCAACGTGCGGCCGGCGACATCGGGGAACTGCTGAGCAAACGCGACGTCACCCAGATTACGACTCCCGCCCTGTCCGAAGAGACGGTTGAGCAGGTCCGCGGACTCATCCAGAAGTTGGAGAAGAAGGACATCCTCGACGTGACCCATCCGCACCAGCGTTTGGAGGAGTTCTTCCTGCGAATCGTCGAGGAGGCCCAGGCGGCCAATATCGTCACCTCCGGAGCCCGGGCGGGGGGGGCCTTGCCCGAGTTTCTCAAGGTGCCCACCGCAGAAACGACGGCGGACGTGGTCGAGACCCTGGTCGAGGCGGCGGACCGGCCGAGTGTGGCAGTGCCGGTGACCCCGGCCGCGTTGCCGGAGCCGGCGGTGGAACCGTCGCGTGAAGTGCTGGACGATCTGCTATCTACCCCGTCCTTGCGGTCGGATGATACCGCAGAGGAGCCTGCGGCACCCAAGGCCGCTACGGAACCGCCGCGGGCCTCGCGGGCGAGACCGGCAGCCGACAGCGGAGTGATCGACTCTCTGATCCAGCGGGCCGAGGACGGCGAGAACGAGGGTTCGAAGTAATGCCAATCTGGGCCGTTGCCAGACAGATGATCGCCGAAGGCATCAGGATGAAGATTGCCTTGGTTTTTCTGGCGTTGATTGGCGCCGTGATTGTGGGACTGCCCTTCTCGGTTGAGGGAGACAGCACGCTCTCCGGTGCGGTCCAGAGTTTCATGGCCTACGGCTTCTCTGCGACGGCGGTCCTTTTGAGCATGTTGACGATCTTCATGTCGCGGTCGCTCTCGGACGAGTTGGTCAACCGTCAGATCTTCCTGGTTATGACGAAGCCGGTATCCCGCTGGCAGTTCGTGGTGGGCAAATGGCTGGGGATCACCTGCCTGAACGCGGTGTTTCTGGTGTCTGCGGGTCTGACCATCTACGGGATGATCCATTACATCAGAATCAGCCACGGATCAGGCGCAGGCGAGGCTGAGCGGAGTTCGGAAAGGAAGGCGTTGGCAGAAGAGGTATTGGTGGCGCGGCATGCCCTGCGCGTCGTGCTCCCGGATTTTTCGAAGACGGCGGAGAGGGAATTCGATCGCAATGTTGAGGAGGGAGCTTACGCGGGAATCCCTGATTTCAATGTCGAGGCGGAGAAGGCTAGGCTTAGGAAGAAGCACGAAGCTCGTTGGCGGGTTGTTCCCCCGTTGAGCAGTAGGGTCTTTCGGTTCGAGAACGTGCTTTGCGAGCGCTCCCGGGAGGTGTTCATTCATTTGCGGTACAAAGCCGACGTGGTGAACTACGCTCCGGACGAAGTACTTCGAGCCGCGTGGGTCTTTGGGGACCCCGCCAATGAGACCCCGGAGTACATCGTTCCGATCCGGCACCGAGTCGATCGGTTCCACTCGATTCGCTTTCCATCAGACGCTGTTGCGGCGGATCACACTCTTCGGGTCGAGTTCGTCAACCGGAATCCGTTCCAGGGCGAGCGCCAGTTCGGCAATGTTATGGACTTTCGCAAGTCGAACGAGGTGGAAGTTCTGTTCGATGTCGGGTCCTTCGAGGGAAACGCGGTCCGGCTTATGGTCCTGATGATGTGCAAGCTGATGTTCCTGGCCGCCGTGGCGGTGCTTATGACGACGGTGTTTTCGTTTCCGGTGGCCTCCCTGGGGTCCTTCACCGTGTATGTTATCGCGGGGGCGCGGTCCTTTCTGATGGAAGCCGTGGACTTCATGGGGGTCGGTTCGGATTCGATGTTCTCGTCTTTCAGTGCTTTCGCCGGCCAGTTGATCGCACATGTCATCACGATGGCTCAGTGGGTGGTGCCGGACTTCGGATACTACGACGGGGTGGAGACTCTGGTCAACGGCCGCAACGTGGGGCTGGTGTGGGTGTTGCAGGGGGTCGGCGAGCTGGTACTTCTGAAGACGGTTATCGTGCTGGGGTTGGCCGTGCTCCTGTTCCACCGGCGGGAAGTGGCGGAAGTTTCGGTGTAGACGAGTCGAAGGCGTTCTTGAGGGTTTGAGCTGATGTCGGAAACCAGGCCAGGCGTTCTTCCCGATCATCTGCGCGCCCGGCAGACCGCCGAGCGCCGCGAGTTCGGGGTGCAGGTTGTTGCCATACTTATGGCAGTAGTCTGCTTCTCCGCCGCGGCGTTGTTCACCGACGACATGAACGAGATTCGCAAGGAACGCCAGTTGGTGATCGACCCGGAGTCAACGAAAGGGCTTCCGTCGGATATCGCTTTGCTGGGGAAGCTCGGTACTTTTCGCGCTTTGGCGATTGACTGGGCTTCGATCCGAGCGGGGCGGCTTCGAGAGGAGGGCAAGACCTACGAGGCGTTGCAGCTTCATGAGACGATTTGCGTTTTGGCCCCGCGGTTCCCGAAGGTATGGGCCGACGCCGCGTGGAACATGGCATACAACATCTCGGTCGAGCAATACTCCCCCGAGGGACGCTGGACCTGGGTGAAAAACGGCATCGAGCTTCTCCGCGACAGGGGTATCCAGTTCAACACGCGGGCACTGCTGCTGTACAAGGAGCTGGCTTACATCTACTGGCACAAAATCGGCGACATCATGGACGACGAGCATCTTAACTATCGTCGGGCCTTGGCAGTCGATATGGAACGCACCTTGGGCGCCCCCCCGGTCACCGTTGACGACGCGGGGTATATTGATTGGTTCCGCGAGATCGTCGAGGCGCCTCGGAACCTGCAGGGGTTCATCGAGGGTGACGTAGAAGTAAGGCATTTGGTCTCGGCACTCGAGGCGGTCGATCTTGCCCCGGACAGTTCGCTGCTGGAGTTCGTGGCGCGGCACGATCGGCCGGAGCTGCGCGAATCCGATCTCATCGAGAATCGTGCCGCATTGGACGCCGACCGGGCGGCCGGGTTGGCGGTCGTTTTCGACGAAGACTCCGCCGAAGCACTTAAGCGGCTGCTCGCCGCGGTCAGGTCGAAGGTCCTGCGCGAGAAGCACAAGTTCGATCTGGATATGATGCTCCGCCTGATGGTCGAGGAGTATGGTCCACTCGACTGGCGCAACAACTTCGCCCATGCGTTGTACTGGGCGAGCCGCGGAGACGAGATGGCGAAGGACTATCACGGGCTCGACCGCGCGGACCAGCTCAATACGGCGCGTCTGGTGTTCTTCTCGCTGCAGAGTCTGATCGACCGCGGACGGATGGTCCTCTATCCGGATTTCGATGACCCGTTCATGTCGTATTTGGATCTTAGCCCGGACACCCGTTATATCCCGTATCTTCACGACGCGTACATGCGGCTGGGGAAGAGGCTGCACGAGGATCACGAAGACTACGTGGAGGGTACGCCCGGTCCGAAGTTCATGAACGGGTTTGTCACGGCCATGCAGAACTGGATATTCCTGCTCTACTTCGAAGGCGGAGAGCGGAACCTGAAGCTGGCCGAGAACTACTACGCCTGGCTGCGCGAGTACAATCCGCACCCCGACGGTACGACGCAATCGCGATACATGAAGACTCTGGACGAGTTCGTCATGGGCGATGTTCTGAGCCAGCTTCAAACGTACCGGGCGGCGGGGGCGATCATCCGTAATCTGGTTACAAGAGGTCTGAAGCAGTACTCTTTGGGGCAAAAGCGAAGCGCTGCCACCTCGTTGGCGCGGGCCCAGTTGTGTCACGACTACTGGATGCAGGATTCGGACGCCGACATTAACGACCGGATGAAACTGGAACCGCTGGACCGCATCGTTCGGAACCAGATCATCGACTTCATGAAGGAGCCTACGTTCGAGCCTCTGTTCAAGGCGCGCTTGTGGCGGGAGCTGCCGTTGGAGTACCGGCAGGTGACTTACGATTCTCTGCGCCAGTACTTCGGCGAGCTATGCGAGAGCCGCTCCCCGGTCTGGTCGGTTTCCGCGGCGTTTCCCGAGCCTGCGGGAATGAACGCGGCGCGCCGTCGGATGCAGAAGACAGGAGGCCCTTCGGAACCCGGAGCGGACGTCGAACAAGGCGAGAAGCACAAGGACTAATGGTGCCGTTCGGATGTCAGGAGGTTGTTAACGTCTCCGGATCGCGGTACGCAGCAAGGCGGTCAGTCTCTCGCAGACGAATTCCCGAAAGACCTTACCGTCCAGATTGCGCAAGCGCAGCATAGGGCCGCTGACCAGTTCGCCGGCAATGTCGGGGGCATAACGGGTCTCGTGAAACGCGATGGCCTCCGTCGTTACCGTGCCCAGCAGTTGGGCGCGATACTCCCCGAAGCCGAATTCCATCTTGATTTCCCGTCCGCCGGACAGGAAGTTGGACACATCCAATTCGAGAGACACTCCCGACGCTGCGTACTTCTCCTTTATCTCCATGAAGATACCGACGAGTTCATTGATGGTCAGTGTCCGAAGAGCTTGAATTCGGTCGGGCTCGTCGGGAGACGAAGCGGCCTGGGCCTTCTTCTCTCTTTCCTTAATGACGGTGAGCAGGGAGTCCAACTCGCTCTCCGAGGTGTGCTCCTTTGGCGGCGGAGGCCGGTTCTTCTCGATCAGCTTCTGATAGTCGCTCAAGGCGCACACAGAGAGTCCCCTGGGGTTGCCGTCATCGCGCTTTCTCCGCTACCGGGATTATCGGAGGTCGCGCGGCAGAGGTGGTCCGCGAAGGCGAAGGCGCACCGCTGTCTCTGTGTTGAATGTCGGACTGCGGGCGGAGTTGCTTGACCTCTCAACTTGGGGGGGCGGACTCGGTCCGGAAGGTGTTTCCCGGACCGACGTACGGGGACCGGGCTGGAGCCAGTCCCTCTTACTTCTTCAACGCATGACCGCATCTCCGGACTTGCGAGCCCCGTAAAGCTGAAAGGCGAGCCCGCTCTTTCACCTTGGTCATGGGAGGACCGACATAGAGAACGCGGCCTAAGATATACACGGAACGGGGAAGAGGCCTGCGTTTTCGGGGCGTCGCCCGGGTGCTGCCGGAGCGGGGGGCGGCGTTCGTCCGATAGCATCGTTAGCCGGAGCCGTTGAGAGATTGACATGCCTCGCAGCGGTTCTAGGATGGCCGGTCATACCACTCGGTTAAGCAGGAATTCGCGCTGCCCCGCGCGATTCCGGGCGGTCACGTATGGATACCGGCAGGTGAGTAGTTCCAGTCCTCCGGATGTGCGGTTGAGCGGCCAGGGAGCGTGAGCATTGCCTACCCTTCATGTAATTGAGGGCCCGGACCAGGGTCGCACGTATCAAGTTCCCGCTGAATCCGCCGTCATTGGGCGGTCGTCGGAGGAGATTCAGTTGTCGGACGCGGGCAGCTCGCGTCGTCATGCGGAAATCCGCCGGGCTAACGGAGGCTGGCTCGTCGCCGATCTGGGAAGTTCAAACGGTACGCTTCTAAACGGGGAACCGGTGGTGTCGGTGGCGCCGCTGGGGGATGGGGATCACGTCAGAATCGGCAACACTGTTCTGGTTTTTGCGGCTCAGGAGCACATTGACGGATTCACCGGGGCTCAGCGGATTCGCGACCTGGTGGATCTCGATCTGGACGATCGCGTTGAGGAATCCGCGATCATTGAGGCCGTGGATACCTCCGAGGACAGTGTCATACTAAAGGCACCTGAGACCGCTGACGCGGTAGCCGCTTGGAACGTTGTTCATCGGATTGCCGAGACGATGAGCACGCCGAGGTCCACGGAAGCGTTCCTGGAGAACACCGCAGACATTATTTTCGAGCATCTTGTTGCAGATCGGCTTGTGCTGCTCACTTGCGCCGGGCGGGGGAAGGAGTTGGTTCCCCAAGTTGTGCGCTACCGGACAACGGACCGCAGTCAACGGCCGCGGATTGTGACTTCGCGATCCGTCGTCCAACACGTGGTAGAAACGCGCGACGGGGTACTTTGCGCGAATACGATGACGGAGGATCGTTTCCATCGGCACGGTAACGAGGACAGTATTCAGCAGATGGGAATGCGCAGCGTGATCTGCGTGCCTATCGTCGCGGGTGACGAGATTCACGGTGTGTGTCACCTGGACTGCGCCACGGCGCATCATACATACACTCCGGAGCAGCTTCGCATCGCCGTGGCGATCGGCCGGTTGACCGGCATGGTGATCCAAAACGCGCGGCTAGTCGAAGAGCGGATGCGGACGGAGCGGTTGGCCGCGGTCGGAGAGGCGGCGGCGTATCTTTCTCATCACATCCGCAACATCTTACAGGGCTTGCAGGGTGGGGCGGATGTAGTGGAGCTGGGTTTCCGCAAGGAGAACCTCGGAATAACGAAATCCGGCTGGAGGCTCGTTAGCCGGAACCTGGACCGGATCTGCCAGCTCACCATGAACATGCTGACCTTCAGCAAGAAACGGCAGCCCCGGATCGACGTTACCCAGCTTAATACGATTGTCGAAGAGGTCGTAGGACTGGTGCGGGGACGGGCCGATGAGCGATCGATCAGCCTGGCGATGAAACTCGGCGATATTCCGGAAATCCCTCTGGACGTGGATGGCGTTCACCAGGCCGTTCACAACATTCTGATCAACGCGATCGACGTGGTTCCGGCGGATAGCGGTCGCGTCGACATCACCACGGCTCTGGATTCTGTCGGCGGATGTGTGGTGTTGTCGATTAGGGATAACGGCCCCGGCATTCCCCCGGAGGCGATTGAGACGATGTTCCAGGCCTTCCAGTCGTCCAAAGGGCATGGGGGGACCGGGCTCGGGCTGGCCGCGGCGAAGAAGATTGTCGATGAGCTCAACGGCCGACTGGAGGCGGACGGCGCGATCGATGCTGGGACGACCTTCCACATACGCCTTCCGCTGGTGCAGCCGAACAGTGGGGAGAATGGCGGATCCGATCCGGACGAGTGAGCATGCGGGAGCAGCGGCAAGGGCAAGTCCGGGGCGGCGTTTGGCGGATTCCCCTTCCTGACGGGCTAGTGCTTTGTCGCACGTAGAGGTTCGGGGCAATACCCACGGCGCTACGTTCCTGCGCCGCTCAAGAGCAGTTGCACACCCAGAACCCAGTCGTGACTCAGCATTAATCGAACCCAAGTTGGGCGAGATCTTCCTCGGTGAGGCCGAAATGGTGCCCGACCTCATGAAAGACCGTCTTGCGGATTTGTCGCACCACCTGTCGGCGGTTTCGGCACATCCGCTCGATGTTGCGTTGGTAGATGGTGATGTGATCGGGGAGGCTCATGCCCTGTTCTACGCTTCTTTCGGTCAGCGGGGTGCCGCGATAGAGTCCGAGCAGGTTCCGGCGACTGTCCAGGCCCATCGAGTCGATGATGTGTTCGTCCGGAACCGGTTCGACGTCTACGATCAGCTCGGACATGAACGGGCGCAACGGCTCGGGGATATCCTCGAGCGCCTCAGCAACCAGTTTCGCGAACTCCTCGTCTGAAAGCCTCATGTCGTTTGGTTTCCACGCCGACGGGCGGCATTGCGGTCCCGGTGGTCAGCCTCAGTCTTCTCGAATAGCATAGCGGTGGATTATCGAGACCGGTAGTGCGGGGGCGGACCTCGCCCCGCGGTTTCGCACAGGTCCATCGGGAGAGCGGGACATGGGGCGATTCGGGTTGAGTACGAGGACTTCGACATTCGGGTTGGTCGCACTGTTGTGCGGGACCGTTCTCTCCGGCTGCAGCGCGCCCAGTCTGCTGATTACTCCCGTGTCCGGCAAGCGCGATCTTGTGGAAACGGTGCTGCAGCGGGACTCGATATGGGCTCGGGACAAGATTGCGCTGATCGATGTGACCGGGGTCATCATGAACGCTCCGACCCCCCAACTTCTGGGAGAGGGAGAGCACGCGGTCAGTTATCTTCTGGAACAGTTGGCGATGGCACGGCGTGACCCGAAGGTCCGCGCGGTTATCCTGCGAATAAACTCGCCCGGTGGAAGCGTTGTGGCCAGCGAGCTGATGTACGACGAGATCCGTCACTTTCGCGAAGCCGGGAAACCGGTAGTAGCGGTCATGATGGATGTGGCGGCCAGCGGCGGATATTACATCGCCTGCGCTTGTGACGAGATTGTGGCCCAGCCGTCTACGGTAACCGGGAGCATCGGGGTCGTGATGCAACTGGTCGATCTGAGCGGAACGATGGAGATGATCGGGATTCGCAGCAACGCCATAACCTCGGGCGACTTCAAGGATGCCGGATCGCCGTTCCGCGCTCTGCGGGATGACGAACGGAAGCTGTTCCAGGGGATTGTGGACGACATGTACGGCCGATTCGTGAAGGTCGTGGCCGAGGGGCGTCCGAATCTTGATGAGGCCGCTGTTAGGGAGCTGGCGGACGGGCGGGTCTTCACCGCGACCCAGGCTTTGGAGCACGGCCTGATCGATCGGATTACTATCTTCCGCGAGGCTATTAAGCAGATTAGGGAACGGATCGGGGCCAAACGGGTCCAGCTTGTAACTTACCGCCGCCGCACGGACTACCGGCCCAACTACTACGCGCTCGGGCCGCCGAATCCGCCGCAGCAGGTCAACCTGATCCAGTTGGATGTACCGCTAATGTCGAGCGCTCCGCGTTTCATGTACCTCTGGGCTCCGGGGCGATGACGGGTAACCGATTATCCAATCAGGCCGGCTCTGATTCGCCGCGCGGCTAGCAGGTAACGAGGAGGCTAGTTGTGCCGGGTGCTCCGAAGGAACGGAAAGAAACACGGGGAGAACTCCGGTTGTCTTCGGCGGCGATTGGCGGGGTCAGCCGGCGTGGCGAGTGGCTTGTTCTGAGCGGTATTCTGCTGCTCGGACTGGCGTTGCGCGTAGCCTACCTTTCTGAAGCTGCAACTACGCCGGAATTCTCCGCACCGGCAATCGATCCGGGTTACCATGACTACTGGGCTCGAGGACTGGTTACCGGTGATTGGACTCCACCGGAGGGTCAACCTGATCCGAGGATTACGTCCACTCCATACTTCGTGCCGCCGGGGTATCCATACTTTTTGGCTCTGGTCTATCGAGTAGCGGGATTGAGTTACGTTTCCCCTCGGGTTATGCAGCTTCTCCTGGGATTGGCGAATATCGGGCTGGCGTTTTGGTTGGCGAGGATCTGGTATGGCAAGACGGTGGCACTCGTATTTGCAGGGCTCATGTCCGTATACTGGGTGTTGATCTACTATGAGGGCCAGTTGCAAGAGCCGATTCTACTGGTCTTCTGCATCCTGGTGAGCCTGCACCTGATCGGCAGGTGGTTGAGCAATCGGTCGTGGTGGTGGGCGGCGCTCGGCGGGGTGCTGCTGGGGGCGGCTTCGCTGGTGCGGCCCAACGCGTTGGTGTTCGTGCCGATCGCAGGGCTCTGGATGTTGTGGGTAGGGCGAGGGCGGGCGGAGCGTCGCCGGAGTTTGCTTGCGGTTACCGGCCTTGTTGTAGGTGCCGTCGCGGCAATCTCCCCGGCCACGATTCGCAACTATGTGGTAGCGGACGATTTCGTTCTGATCTCGGCGAACGCCGGTGTTAACCTGTTCATCGGCAACAACGAGGACGCCGACGGTTTCTACTACGGCAGTCTTGGCGGGCTGGGGGAGTTTGGTACGTGCTTCGAGTATCCGCGGATCGTCCGGCAAGTAGAGCTGGCGACCGGTAGACCGCTCAAGTACTCCGAGGTCTCTTCGTACTTCTCGGCCCGAGCTGTCAAGTACATTCGTGAGCACCCCGGGCGGACTCTGCGTATGACGATGAGAAAGGCGGCACTCTTTTGGGGGCCCCACGAGATCTCCCACAACCGCGTCGTCCACTATGACCGCTTGTTTTCGAAGGTCCTTGGCAACCTGCCCGGGGACTTCCCTTTGGTCGTAGCATTCTTCGCTCTCGGTGTCGCATCCATGTCATTAGAACTGCGAAGAACCACCGTTCAAGGCGGTGGGTGGACCGAACCGCAGAAGCTCTCGTTGCTGATCCTGCTAATGGTCCTGGGGTACTTCCTTTCGTATCTGCCGTTTTTCAGTACGGCGCGGTTCCGCGTCCCGATCATTCCGTTTCTTCTCCTTTTCGGAGCTTGCGGTCTGGACATGCTCGGACGGTTGGCGCGAGCGAAGGACTTTCGCCGGATTGCGGTATGGAGCGTCGTGGTGGGCGGGGTGTACGTGGTGGCGCGAATGTCGCCGGTGTCGTACGAGCCGGATCTTGCCGAGTGGTTGTCTGCTCGCGGAGACGCCTGCCACCGGCTCAATGCCCCTGACCGGGCGGCCGTGTTCTTCAAAGAGTCGTTGAAGATCGACCCGGATAATCCGCGCGTCTACTGCAGTTTGGCGATATCGCTCATGGAAACCGGGTCGGCGGCGGAGGCTGTGGCGGCTTGGGAGGACGCACTTCTCGTCGATCCCGGCAACGATCGAGCGCACTGTGATCTCGGCAACGCCTTGCTGCTGATGGGGCGACCGGACGAGGCGGAGCCCCATTTTGAGGCGGCCGTGCAGCTTCAGGCCAATTACCCCGCTCCCTACATCAATCTGGCTAATCTCAGCGCCGGGCGCGGTGATACGGATAGGGCTCTTCAACTCTACAGGCAGGCCCTGAGGCTGGCCCCCGATGCACCGGAGGTGCATGTCGGCATGGGTATGGTGTTGGCCAGGCGCGGAGAATTCCAGGCTGCTGCCGCCAGTATTGAAGAAGCCCTGCGACTTCAACCCGATTGGCCGGATGCCTACGTGAATCTGGGCGTGGTCTTCAAGGAGGCGGGGCAATTGCGAGAGGCTGCTGCCAGCTATCGGCGAGCGCTTCAGTTGCAGCCGGCTGACAGCAGAACGCACCATAATCTGGGCGTGGTTCTCGAGGAACTCGGCGAGACCGACGCGGCCGTGCGCGAGTTTCTGAGGGCGATCGAGGTGTCGCCGGAGCAGGCCTTGACGTATCTGCGGCTGGGGGCGTTGATGCTCGAGCAAGGGCAAGCCGAACCGGCCCGGCGATATCTGGAGGTAGCATGCCGGCTGCTGCCCGACAGCGCGGAGGCACATTTCGCTTACGCGAAAGCCCTCGAGCGGGAATCCGAAATCGGGGCGGCTCGAGCGGCGTTTGAAGCCGTTCTGCGGATTGACCCGGATCACGGTCCCGCCGCCGAGGGGCTGACTCGTCTGCGGGAGATGCCGGAAAGGGGTCCACCTCCATAGTGTGCCGGCGTTGAGGAGGCGGTCTGTCTGTTCGGGCGCCGCAGGGCGTCGACGTCCGTCCGGCCCGCAGGTATTCGGCTGATTCCCCAGCGGGGCGGGTTTGGCCTCTGCGGCTTCGTCAGCGCGGGCTCCGGGTCGCGGGTGGAACGCAACTTCTAGTTGACACGTAGCGTCGGCGCTGTTGTTATGCTTCTCGTGCCTGACGATGATGATAGTTACACTCCGCAAGCGGTAATCGCCGCCGTCTGTGTCGATGAAGAGGCGTTCGACCGCCTGGGCCGCGTTCTGCGGTACCTGGCCGTAGGATTAGTTGACCAGGCCGTCCACGTTCGCTTGCTGAGTTCAGACCGACGTATCGAGAGCTTAAGTCTGGGTCCGATTCAGACAGTGCTCCATGAGCCTATCGTGTGGCCTTTCGAGAACCGGCGGATCTCGAAAGTCTTGGAGGCGGCGGCGCACCAGGCTCCGACGGTTGTACACGGTCTGTCCGCGGGGTCATATCGGTTGGCCACGGCGTTGGCCGATGCCTTCGATGCCGATCTCGTGCTCCAGGTCACTTCGTTAACCGATTGCGATCGTATCGCCCAGATGGACCACGGGCGAGTGGGGGCGTTTTTGGCGTTCAGCGGTTCGCTGGCGCGGGTGTTGGAAGAACAACTGAAGGCGCCGGCGGATCGTATCGAGCTGGTGAGGCCCGGGATCCTGGCGTCGCAACAGATTGCCTGCTTCGCTCGGCCGGAAGGCATCACTACGCTATTATGTACGGCCAACTTCGAGCGCGAGCGCGGGGTCGACCGGCTGATCGACGCAATTGACTTGCTGCGGCAGCGGGGTCACGAATTGCTGGCGTTTCTGTTGGGGCGTGGACGTCAGGAGTCCGCCCTTCGCCGCATGGTGCGGGATAGGAACCTCGCGTCGTACGTGGCGTTCGCTCATCCTCTGGGCGATCACGCCGATGCGATGAAGAGCGCGGATATTTTCGTTCGTCCGACTAACGACGGGGTGTTCACCGCCGACGCTTTGCAGGCGATGGGGGCCGGCATGGCCGTGGTTTCGTTCCCCAGCACGGTTTGCGATTACCTTCGGCATGGCGAGACGGCCGTGATCTGTGCGGAGTCGACCGGGGTTGCGCTGGCCGATGCGTTGGAGGAGCTGATCGTCAACCGGGATCGGGCTCGGGAGGTCGCCGCCGCCAGTGCCGACTACGTTCGGTCTCACCACGCGATGAGCGCCATGGCCGAGCGGACGGCCAACACGTACCGGAAACTCGCCCTCGCCCGGGCTACTTTCCCAATCACGGAGTAGTCGGGGTGGATTCCGAAGCAGGACCGCATCCGGGTGATATGAAGTCCAAAGAGCTCCTTTGGGACACCCTCCGCGCGACCGTCAAGGGAGACGTTCGCACCGGCAATCTCACCAGAACGATCTACGCGACCGACGCCAGTATCTATGAGGTCATTCCTGCGGGAGTTGTACTTCCGCGAGACATTGCGGACGTGGTAGCTACGGTAAAGGCGTGTCGAGTTGCCGGGGAATCGGTGGTTGCGAGAGGGGCGGGGACGGGACTTACGGGCGGGGCGATCGGTCCCGGGGTGCCGCTCGACCTCTCACGATACATGAACCGCATCGGCACGGTCGACGTGGCCGCTCGCACCGTCGAGGTGGAGCCCGGCGTAGTGTTGGATGAGCTGAACGCCCACCTGGCCGAGCATGGTCTGCAGTTCGGGGTGGACGTTGCCACGGGGAGCCGGGCGACTATCGGTGGGATGATCGCCAATAACTCCTGCGGCGCCCATTCCATCGTGCAGGGGCGAACGGTGGATCACGTCGTGGAGCTGACCGTTGTTCTGGCGGACGGGGAAGTTGCGACTTTCAGTCGGTTTGCGTCGTGCGAGGTTGCGTCCTCGTCCGAAGTGGTGCGGAACATCGAGGGCGAATTGGCCCGAATCCGCGATACGTATGAGTCCGAGATTAAAGACCGGTTCCCCAAGATCCTGCGCAGTAATGCCGGGTATGGTCTGGACCGGCTGGGCCCGCGTTGCAGTACGGTTAGTGCTGTGGATGTATTGTGCGGGAGCGAGGGCACGCTGGGGATTGTGGTGGGAGCCAAGCTGGACCTGGTCGAGCCGCCGCGATGTTGCGCGTTAGTGGTTCTGCACTTTGACGGTTTGCTCGAGGCTCTCGGGGTGGTTCCGGTGATTCTGCGTCATCGACCGGCCGCTATCGAGCTGGTGGACAAGCTGGTCCTCGACGCCGGGCGGGTGAACGCGGTGCTGCGGACCCGCTGCGATTTCCTTCAGGGCGATCCCTTGGCGATATTGGTGGTTGAGCTGACCGCCGATACCGAAGCCGAGTTGGAATCGAAGATCGAGAAGCTTCTTGCCGACCGTGAAGTGTCTGATGCCACGTTTGCGTCATCAACCGTTCGGGAGCCCCATCGACAGGCGGATGTCTGGAACCTGCGCAAGAGCGGCTTGGGTCTGCTGATGTCGAAGCCCGGAGACGAGCAGCCGTATGCGTTCATCGAAGATTCGGCGGTTGATCCGCGACGTCTGCGGGACTACATTGAACAGCTTTTGGAGATCTTGAACCGCGAGGGGGTCGAGGCGGGGTTCTACGCCCATGCCAGTGCCGGGTGCCTGCATATTCGTCCCGTGCTCAATCTGCGGCGCGGAACGGACGTGGAGCGAATGCGGCGCATTGCCGAGGCGGTGGCGGACCTGGCCCTGCGGTTCGGCGGCACGATAACCGGCGAGCACGGGGACGGGATTGTCCGGTCGTGTTGGCTCGAGAAGATGTACGGGGCGCGGATCGTTGAGGCTTTTGCCGAGGTGAAGCGGCTGTTCGATCCGGACAAAGTGCTCAACCCGCACAAGATCGTGGATCCCTGGCCCATGACCGAGCACTTGCGTTACGGCGCGGAGTTTGCGGCCCAGGCGGTCAAGACCCATCTGGACTTCTCGCGGCACGGCGGGTTGGCGGGCTTGGCCAACATGTGCAGCGGGGTCGGACAGTGCCGACAAAAGGGCACAGGGACGATGTGTCCGTCCTATCAAGCCACCGGAGATGAACGCCATACGACCAGGGCGCGGGCGAATGCCTTACGGGTGGCATTGTCCAATCGAGGGCTTCTTGACGGGCTGGGCGATCCGGAGCTGGCCGAAGTGATGGACTTGTGCCTGTCGTGCAAGGCCTGCCGGACGGAGTGTCCGACCGGGGTGGATATGGCCCGGCTCAAGGCAGAGTATCTGGCCCGGCGCAATCAGACCATGGGGGTCAGCAAGGGGGCGCGGTTGGTGGCTGATCTTCCGCGTCTTTCCCGGTTGGCGAGCCGGTTCCCGAGGATGAGCAATCTTATCGCGCAAGCTCGTCCGGTGCGGGCTCTGGTTGAACATCGCTACGGTTTCGATCGGCGGATCCCGCTGCCGCGGTTTGCGAACCGTACGTTTCGGTCGTGGTTTCGCCGATGCCGCAAGCAAGAATCCGGTAGGGCGCATCCCCGCGGGCCGGTGGTGTTTTTTGTGGATACGTGGACTAATTTCTTCGTTCCGCAGGTCGGTATCGCCGTGGTGAAGGTGCTCGAGCGGATTGGTCATCGGGTTCTGTGCCCGGATACGGTGTGTTGCGGACGGCCGGCGATCAGCAAGGGGCTGTTGACCGAAGCCAGGCAGGCCGCCGAGCAGAATATAGCCGTGCTGGCCCCTCTCACGCGATCCGGGACGATGGTCGTCGGTGCCGAGCCGAGCTGTATTCTCACCTTGGTGGATGAGTATCCGCAACTGGTCCGCACTCAAGCCGCCCGGCGGATTGCGGGGCAGGCGGTGATGATCGAGACACTGCTGCGGCGCGTGTTGGATGAGGATCCGACGGCCCTCGATCCGCTCCGGCGTGATACGTTGCTGCTATATCACAGCCACTGTCATCAGAAGGCCCTGGTGGGATCCGAAGACGCGGTGGCGGTGCTGCGGCGTTTCTGTGCCGAGGGGTCGGCGGAGATCGACAGTGGCTGCTGTGGTATGGCCGGGGCCTTCGGGCACGAGGTGGGGCACTATGAAGTCTCCCGGGCCGTGGGGGAGGAACGGCTCTTCCCGGCCGTGCGTGCCCGCGGCGACGCCGCCATTGCCGCCGCGGGTTTCAGTTGTCGCCACCAGATCGAGCACCACACCCATACCCCCGCGCGGCACCTCATTGAGTACCTGGCCGATGCGTTGGAGGGTTGATAGTGGGGTGGCCCATGTTCTATTGAGTTTCCGGAATGACAATGTCGTGGCAGAACCGTGCGGGGTGCGGTTGCCTGGACATGGGGGAACCGACGACGATGCCCGCCGGCGATCGATGGCAGGTCTCGTGCCTCGACCATGCCCTACAAGATCAGACGGCAGGTCTCGTGCCTCGACCATGCCCTACGAAGAGTGCCAGTCGGGTGGCATGGGTCAACTTGTTGACCCGTGGAGTAACAGCGTGTAGACAGGTGGCCCATGTTCTATTGAGTTTCCGGAATGACAATGTCGTGGCAGAACCGTGCGGGGTGCGGTTGCCTGGACATGGGGGAACCGACGAAGATGCCCGCTGGCGATCGATGGCAGGTCTCGTGCCTCGACCATGCCCTACAAGATCAGACGGCAGGTCTCGTGCCTCGACCATGCCCTACAAGAGCAGATGGCAGGTCTCGTGCCTCGACCATGCCCTACAAGATCAGACGGCAGGTCTCGTGGCTCGACCATGCCCTACAAGATCAGACGGCAGGTCTCGTGGCTCGACCATGCCCTACAAGATCAGACGGCAGGTCTCGTGGCTCGACCATGCCCTACAAGATCAGATGGCAGGTCTCGTGCCTCGACCATGCCCTACAAGAGCAGACGGCAGGTCTCGTGGCTTGACCGTGCCCGGCAAGTGCGCATACCAAGCGGCCCACCGCTTTCGCGGCCGTTGAAAAAGGGCACAGGCACCTCGCCGAAAGCGTCGGATGGTGCTGTGAGCGCAAATCCGCTCGGAGCCGGTCCCCTTTTTCAACGGCCTCCCAAGGCTACTCCATACCCAGCACGCGAACCATGAAGGCCCATTCGTCGGCCACTTCCTCGATAGCCATCCAGGTGGGCTTGCCCCCGCCGTGCCCGGCTCTGGTCTCGATGCGAATCAGCGTCGGGGCCTTGCCGGCCTGGGCGGCCTGCAGGGCGGCGGCGTACTTGAAGCTGTGCGCCGGGACGACCCGGTCATCGTGATCGGCCGTGGTAATGAACGTGGCCGGGTACTTCGTGCCCGGTTTGATGTTGTGATACGGCGAGTATGCGTAGAGGGCCTTGAACTCTTCCGGGTCCTCCGGTGATCCGTAATCGGAGACCCAAGCCCATCCGATTGTGAACTTGTGGAACCGCAGCATGTCCATCACGCCGACGGCCGGCAGGCAGGCTCCGAACAGATCGGGCCTTTGGTTCATACACGCCCCGACCAGGGTCCCGCCGTTACTGCCCCCGCCGATCGCCAGCTTCGCCGGCTTGGTGTATTTGTTGTCGACGAGCCACTCCGCGGCCGCGATGAAATCGTCGAAACAGTTCTGCTTCTTGAGTTTCATGCCACCTTCGTGCCACTCCTTGCCGTATTCGCCGCCGCCGCGGATGTTGGCCATTGCATAGACCCCGCCCATCTCCATCCATACCAGCCTGCTCACGCTGAAGTAGGGCGTCAGCACGACGTTGAAACCGCCGTAGCCGTAGAGATACGTCGGGTTCTTGCCATTGAGTTTCAGGCCCTTCTTATGGGTGATGAACATCGGTACGCGGGTGCCGTCTTTGCTGTGGTAGAACACCTGCTTAGTCACGAAGCTGTCGGGATCGAAATCGACGGAGGGGCGGAAGAACAGGCTCTGCTTGCCGGTGTCCATGTCGTAGCGGTAGATCGATCCGGGGTCCGTAAAGCCCGTGAACGCGTAGAATGTCTCCGGATCGTCCTGTCGCCCGCCGAAACCGTAGGCTGACCCGATGCCCGGTAGCTTAACCTCGCGAATGAGCTTGCCGTTTAAGTCGAAGATCTTGACCTGGCTGTGGGCGTCCTTGAGGTACGAGGCCGCGAACTTGTGTCCGACCACGCCCGCTCCGCGAAGGGTCTCTTTCGCCTCGGGAATGACGTCTTTCCAGTTCGCCCGGTCGGGGCGGCGAAGATCGACCGCGATTACCCGCGAGCGCGGGGCGTCCTGGTCGGTCGAGAACCAGAACAGCGGACCTTCGTTGCCGGCGAAGTTGTACTGCGCGTCGAACCCGGTGATCAGCTCGACGACTTCCCCGTTGGGCGATTGCAGGTCTTTGTAGAAGATCTGGTTCTTTCGTTCCGAGCCTTTGTGGACGTTGATGACCAGGTATCGCCCGTCCTCAGTTACGAAGCCGCCGAAGCTCCACTCCTTCTCGTCGGCCCGCTGATAGACCAGCCGGTCCTGCGTCTGCGGAGTTCCGACCACGTGATAGTACAGCTTGTTGTAGTAGTTGGCGTCCTGCAGGGCCGCCCCTTCCTTCGGCTCGTCATACCGGCTGTAGTAGAAGCCCTTGTCGTCCTTGGTCCAGGAGACGCCGGAGAACTTGATCCACTTCAGATGGTCGGTGAGGTCCTTGCCCGTGTCGATGTTGCGGACCTTCCATTCGTTCCAGTCCGAGCCGGCGTCGGAGATGCCGTAGGCCACGAGTTTCGCATTATGGCTGACGGCGGTGCCGGCCAGGGATCTCGTGCCGTCCTCCGAGAACTTGTTCGGGTCGATCAATACCTTCGGTTCGGCGTCGAGAGACTCGGTCCAATACCGAACCGCATGGTCTTGGAGCCCGTCGTTTTTGGAGAAGAAGTAACGTCCGCCCTCCTTGTAGGGCATGCCGTGCTTCTCGTAATCCCACAGCGAGGTGATGCGCTCCTTGATGCGCTCCCGCGCCGGAATGTCTTCCAGGAATCCGAACGTCAGCTTGTTCTGGGCTTCGATCCACTCCCTGGTCTCCGGGGCGTCCGGGTCTTCCAGCCAACGATAGGGGTCCGCGACTTCCGCGCCATGGTAGACATCAACCTGATCGCCCATGCGGGCCTGAGGATAGTCGTAACCGCCGCCGAACATGGCACAACCGGAGCACGCCAGCGCCAACGCCAAAGCGCCGGCACAAAGCGCGACCGCCGGGTAACGATTTGAGGGTCTCAAAATTGCCATCAACTGTCCCTTTCACACAGAACCGGTTCACCAGTAAGAGCCGCCCCCAGCGGCCGTCAGGTCCGCCTCGCCGAGTGGCGACGGCAGCACCTTCAACACCTGCAGCGCGGACTTGCCGCCCGGGGCACACCACGCCTTTGTAACCAACCCACGGACCCCGTACAAGCAGAGCCGCCAAGACCACGCCCCAGTTGACATCTTTTAACAGGATTGTACCGTTCCGCCTTTCCCTGGACCCCCGCATGTCCTCTGGTCACCGGGCCCGCGTCCCCGGACCTTCTCGACTTAATCGGTGCGGCACGCGCAAGCGACCGGCGTTTGGCGGATGAACGCGCAAGCTTGTCAGCCTTTGCGGCAGGTCTCGTACCGCGACCATGCCCTTCGAACCAGCTCGGCATCTGGCGGCGTGGCCACGTTCTTTTGAGTTTGGCGAATGCCGCAGTTTGTAGCATACGCGCGCGGAGTAGGGTCGCCTGAACACGGGGGAGCTGATGACAGTGCCTGCTCGCAGTCAACGGCAGATCTCGTGCGTTAACCTTCGTCAGCGTCCTGTACGTAACGTAGGGATCCTGCGTGCGGCCTTTCGCACATCGCACGGAGTGACGCGAGTTCTCCACCTCTGAAGATGTGGGCCACCCGACGCTTCAGGCGAGCGGGCTCGTCGAAGTCCTTATTGGCACCCAATGCTTCGTACGACCAGGACTGACGAATTCGCTCATCAGCCGGTTGCGTCTTTCACCCTGCGAGGTCCCGACCGACCTGGCAAACGACGGAATTAGCGAGTAATTAGTAATGTCCCCTTTCTCCCTTTCTTTCCGGATGGGTTTCTGGGAGGCACAAGGAGCCAGAGGCCGCCGTAGGCCCCTGGAGCAGGCAAACAGGCGTGATTCACGGCGAGAGCAACCGTTTTCGCTTGAACCGAGCAGGCCGTCCAGGTAGAGTGATTGCTGGAAGTTCAATGACTGGAGTATTCCGGCTAAAGGGAGGTTCCGCACTTCAAGCCAAGCACCCCTGGATGGAGGGAAAAGGATGATACGCCTGGAGGTAGCCGTCTTTCTTGCATTTGCGGTAGCCCTCGGTAAGACCGCGTCCGAGGCGCAGGCACAGAACATATACTGGACGGACAGTGATGGTCGCTCCATTCGCCGCGCTGACCTAGACGGTACGAACATTGAGGAACTGGTTACGCGCACGCCGGGGTTTCCAGCGGGAATAGCTCTGGACTTGTCGGCAGGCCGGATGTTTTGGGTCGAGTCGTCCGACGGAGATTACTTTGGCGGTCGTGATCCATCGATTCGCCGCGGTCAGCTCGATGGTCTTGGCGTCGCGACGGTGTTCGCAGAGTCGTGGATGTACCCGCGGGACATCACCCTCAACGTGAACGAGGGTAAGATGTATTGGAGTAGCGGAGTGTGTCGCGGCTGCTTGTGCAACGGCTTTCCCTCAATCCAGCGCGCTGACCTGGATGGTTCGGACCATGAGTTCCTCGCCGGGGAGACATCTTGTGCCCCGCGGGGGATTGCTCTCGATCCCTCGGCCGGCAAAATCTACTGGACCGACTGGGGAGGATGCGGTATGCTCTTCACCATTCCTCCAACGCTCCAGCGCGCTAACCTGGACGGATCAGACCTCGAGATCCTCATCGACACCGACGTCTTCGACCCGGAGGCAATTGCTCTCGACTTGAGCGCCGGCAAGATGTACTGGACCGAACTCGCGACGTGGGGCGACGTTCCCGCAAGAATCCGGCGGGCCAATCTGGACGGATCCGAGATCGAAGACCTGGTGACTTACGGCCTATCCAAGCCCAAAGGGATCGCCCTTGATCTCGCCGCGAACAAGATGTACTGGACCGACTCGGGTACCGACACAATCAGGCGCGCCAATCTTGATGGCTCCGGCATTGAAACCGTGGTCTCCGCCACCTCGGCAGGCGCGAGCCCAACCGGTATTGCCCTCGATCTCACCGGCGCCTGCTGCCAAGTCAACGGAACGTGCGTCGACATGGACGGCACGGTCTGCGTGAATCAGGGTGGCAACCCCGGCGGGGCCGGTACAGTTTGCGACGGCGACCAGGACGGCGACGGCTTGGACAGATTCTGCGGCGACGACTGCCCGAACGACCCACACAAAACCTCCCTGGGCATCTGCGGCTGCGGCGTTGACGACTCCCTTTTTGCCCCTGAATGCCTGGGTATTCCCACGGTCTCTGTGTGGGGGATGATAGTCTTGACGCTGCTTTTGCTCACCGCCGGGAAGGTCTGCTTCACCAAGTACCGGCGCGAAGCTCAGTAGCCTCCGAGGCCTTGGCCAGGGTCCTCGCGGCTTGCCTCCGGACTCCACGGCACCGCCAGGAGCCTCTGAAGCCCGGTCAGTCTTTCCGTGACTGCGGCGGAAAGAGACGTAACCATGGTACTGCGGTATCGCGACCCGAGCGGCCGAGCACAGTGCTCTGACACGGTGAGCGCTACCGTGGTGATGGTCAAGCTGAAGCAGAAAGGTGTCAGGAGGAGTTTCTCGGGAACATTAACGCGAGTGCCGGGCTACGAGAACAGGATGCCTCTCTGTCAGAAGCGCCGGGGCTCGTCGATAACGCCTCGGTCTGCGGAGCGTTGCGTCGGCATGGCCATTCCCCAAAGCACTGGAAAACCAACCTGGGAAAGTTGCCCCCCTCGCGCGGAAACGACCCCTTTATCCAGATTCTCTCAATGCGTTATCTGCTATCTTCATGGCCACGCAAGCGTGGCGCATGGCAGGAGCAGCCGACAAGGCTGCGGATCTTATGGGGTGAGAGTCCCCTCGCCGTCAGTTTCCCGGTTCGGACGGCTAGCTTATTCGATGCACGTGTCTGGTAACAGCACGTGTTCTGCTCGAACGAAAACGCCACGGCTGCCCTGCAGGCTCAGAACTGCAGCGGTGGGAGCGATCGGGGTGGCAAGCAAACTTGGAGGCCTGAACATTAGTGAATGGCTGCAGCTGCGAAAGTACGCCCGCTCGGGAAATCGCTGGAGCGGATTATTGCGGGAAAGCCGACCCGATTGCCATGCGGGGAAGGCCGACGTCATCGAGGGAAGAAACGGGAATGTGCACCTCGACGACCCGCCGCGGTAGGGACCCAGGCATCCAAGGAAAGATCTGCAGAGATAACGTCGGGAAGGGCCATCTCCCAGCAGGGACTGGCGACAACCTGCGAAGACTCGCCGACCAAGGCAACGACCGTAGGCGGCGAGAGGGATTTGGTCCGGCGCATGGGCCCGTATGAGCGATGAAGGCGGGGTAATGCCCGCTGACGTAGCCCGCGAGGCTGCGACGTGACGGGTAACGCCCGAAGCGTGCAAAGGGGCCCTGGATACTTGGCGGTCCTGGGGCGCTCCCGGACATTGAGCCGGGATCGAGCGTACCCTTAAAGAGTGGACGAGCGTCGCATGCAAACCACAGCCAAGAGGGGCGTATACGAGCCAGCGTTTGAGTTTCCTTGGTTGTGGGCAGGCAGTGGCGGGACAAGCCAAGGTCAGAACCGGACTCGGGAAATCCGACCGTCCGGGATCGTAGGGGGGCCTCGGGAAACGTGGCTCATGGTGGAACTGTGAACCCACTCCGCAACCGAAAGGGCGGATCTGGAAACCCTCCACCTAAAAGCGCGCGCGCCCGAGTTCTATCCCGACCCCGCCACCCGTTGCCTTCCTCTATAAGGGGCGGGGAATCCGGTGGTTAACCCGTTGCGTCTTTCACCAGCAAATCGTTTATCCGTTCGGCGAAGGCGGTGGGGTCCTCCAGCTTTGAGCCTTCGGCGATCAGGGCCTGGTCGTAGAAGAGGTGCGCGTATTTCTCGATCCGCGGGTCGGCGGGGTCTTTCTTGTGCAGATCACGCACGGCCAGGACGGCTCGGTGCGCGGGGTTCAGTTCAAGCGTCTGCCGGGGACGGTCCGCGGCATCGCTGCGTCCGATTCGCTCCATGATCCGGCTTATATGCACGCCCATGGCGCCTTCGTCGAGGACCAGGCAGGCGGCGCTCTCGTTCATTCTCGTTGACAGGCGGACGTCCTTGACGCTCTCCAGGTGCTTACTCAGGTCCTTGAGCAGGTCGGCGAATTCGGTCCGGGCTTCGTCCAGCTTCTCCTTCTCGGTCTCGTCGGCGTCCAGCGCGCCTCTGTCCGCGGCCTTGAGCTTCTTGCCCTTGTATTCGGGCAGGGACGAGATCATGAACTCGTCGAACGGGTCGGTCATCAGAAGAACGTCGAATCCTCGGCTCCTGAACGCCTCGACGTGCGGGGAACGGGCGAGAAGGTCGCGGTCTTCGCCGACGAGGTAGAATATCTCTTCCTGCCCGTCGGGCATGGCCTCCACGTATTTGTCGAGGGTCGTGTATTTGCCGGACTCAGTGGCGACGGACTCGAAGAGGGTGAGTCCGGCGATCCGCTCGCGGTTGGACCAGTCGTGAGTGACGCCTTCCCGGAGAATGCTCCCCAACTCCTCGTGAAACTCGACGTAGGCGTCGTAGTCCTCGGTCCGCAGTTCCTCCAACGCCGAGAGGACCCGCTTGACGATGTTCTTCTGGATCTTGCCCAGAAGCGGGTTCTGTTGGAGCATCTCGCGGGATACGTTCAGGGGCAGGTCGGTGCAGTCCACCACGCCGCGCACGAACCGCAGGTAGCCGGGCAGAAGCGCCTCGCAATGGTCCGTGATGAACACCCGCCGGACGTAAAGGTGCAGTTGCGACTTCGGCTCCCCCCAAGCTAAGTCCAGCGGCTTGTGCTTGGGAATGTATACGAGCACGCGGAACTCCGTAGCGCCCTCGGCGACGTAGTGGATCGTCTTGACCGGGTCGTGAAAGTCGCGCGAGATGTGTTTGTAGAACTCCTTGTGCTCTTCCTCGGTTACCTCGGACTTGGGGCGGAGCCAGATGGCCTTGCGGGTGTTGAGCGTCTCCTCCGTGACGGTTTTCACCCCTTCGTCGTCTTCCTTTTCGACGTCCATGACTACGGGGTGCTCGATGAAGTCGGAGAACTTGGTCACCACGCGGCGCAGACGCATCGGCTGCAGGTATTCGCGGGCATCTTCGCGCAGGTGCAGGGTGACGTCCGTTCCACGGGTCTCTTTCTCGACCGATTCGATCGTATACTCGCCCTGGCCGTCGGATTCCCATCTGACTCCGGCGTCCTTCGCCCCGCCCGGCCGCGATAGCACCGTAACGCGATCGGCGACGATGAACGAAGCGTAGAAGCCGACCCCGAACTGTCCGATCAGGTCCGGGCGGTTCTTCACGTCGGCTTGGGCGAGGTTTTGCAGAAACGCCTGTGTGCCCGACTTGGCGATAGTGCCCAACTCGTCGACGATGGACTCACGGGACATGCCCGTTCCGTTGTCAGAGACGGTGAGCGTACCGGCGGTCTCGTCGACCGAGATACGGATCTTCCAATCGGAATCACCTTCCAGGAGATCCTCGTTTTCAAGCGAGTTGAACCGGACGCGATCGATGGCGTCACACCCGTTACTGATCAGCTCCCTAAGGAACACATCCTTGTCGGAGTAGAGTGAGTGGGTGATGATGTCGAGGAGCTGTTTCAGTTCCGTCTTGAATTCGAGCGTTTCTGCGCTCATCGTACTCTCCTTCCGCCCGTCAACCGCAACATGAGTTTTCTAACGTCTCGCCCAGCCGGTCTCCCCGCCCGACCCTTGCTGGGGAGCTTGCGTGCGGATTATACCGGCCGTCTCCGAGCCGGTGCAACGCCACGCAGGTGGCGGCGCGGATGTTGGCGGATAGAAGGGGGGAGGATAGACTCCGTGGTAGGATGCCTCGTCGGCGGTTGTTCAAACGGAGAAACCTCTAATGGCCCGACTTGATGTAGACCCGAACCGGTGGATGGAACGGCCGCAGATCGCGCAGGAGACCCACGCGCGGATGGCGGACGAGGGGATCATCCTCGCTGCTTCGGACAGAGGCGGCCGGCTTAATCCCATGACGATCGGGTGGGGCGTGTTCGGTTGGATCTGGGGCCGCCCGGTGTTCACGGTTCTGGTTCGGCCGTCGCGTTATACGTACGAGTGCGTTGAGGCCACCGGCGATTTTACTGTGAACGTTCAGCCGGCGGATCGGCGCGATCTGGCCGATATCTGCGGGGCATCATCGGGACGCGACAGGGACAAGATGGCGGATCTGGGTTTGACCACACTGCCCAGCCGGAAGATTACGAGCCCCGGAATCGCCGAGTGCCCGATCGTCTTCGAGTGCATGGTCGTCCATTGCAACGACGTCCTTCCCCCGGAACTGGCCGCGGACATCACGCGCACGTATTACACGGATGGGGACTTTCACCGTTGCTACTACGGGGAGATTCTCAATATCTCCGTTGACCGGGACAAGTTCGACTGCGGATGGGACGCGTGTTGAAAAAGGGAGACGGCTCCGAGCCGGTTTCTACTTACGGTATCAGAAGACCCCTTCGGCGAGTTGCCTGTGCCTTTCTTCATTACGGGTGGAGAATCCGGCAGATTGGGAGGATTGAATTGTGGAAGTGCTTGACGTTATCACCAAACGGTGCAGCGTTCGCTCTTACTCAGACCGTGCCGTGGAACGCGACAAGATCGACCGGTTGCTCGAAGCGGCGCGGCTGGCGCCGTCGGCCAGCAACCGGCAGGAGTGGCGGTTTGTGGTGGTCACCGATCACGACATGCGCAACGCTCTCATGGAGGCGGCGAGCCGGCAACCGTTTGTTGCGCAGGCGCCGGTGGTCATTGCCGCGTGTGCCCAGACCGACGGGCACGTAATGCGTTGCGGGCAGCCGTGCTATCCAATCGATGTCGCTATTGCCGTTGACCATATCACGCTCCAGGCGGTGGCGGAGGGGTTGGGTACTTGCTGGATCGGGGCGTTCGATGAGATTCAGGTCAAGGAGCTTCTGGCCATTCCGCAGGACGTTCGGGTCGTGGAGCTTCTGACGGTGGGCTATCCGGCAGGCGGACGGCCGCAACGCTCCCGCGTGCCGATGGACCGGATCGTCCATTGGGAGAAATGGTAGGGCTGCTCCCCTCAGAGATGGTTCACCCAGATGGCGGCCGGAATCGATGCGATCAGCAGAAACGCCGCTATCACATCCGCACGGGACACAGTTACTTCACGCAGGAAGGTGCGGTGGCGATGGAGACCGAAAGCTCGGCCCTCCATCGATAGCGAGAGCGAATGGGCGGTGCGCAGAGCCGATACCAACAGCGGCAAGCAAAGGTGACGCAGGATCAGCCCCCAGCGACGCGGACCCCGGGCGTCGTAGGCGACCCCACGCACCAACTGGGCCTGATAGACGTTGTGGGCTTCCACGCGGAAGATCGGGGCCAGGCGCAGCGCTGTGACCAGCGTGAACCCCCAACGGTAGGGCAATCCAGCGCGCATCAGACCGCACGCCAGAGAGACCGGGTCGGTGGTGACCACGAATAGAGTGCTCATCAGCACGACGGCCAGCAGGCGACCTGCCGCACGGGTACCCGAGGTCAAGCCGGCGTCGGTGGCCGGTCCGAAGACCGGGTTCCCGCCACTGCCGGACAGGGAATGAGTCGCAAAGATTACGAGTCCGAGGGTCAGCCAAACCCTCTTGCCCGGGATACGCCACGGGGCGACCCCCGCGGTCCACAGCAGCACTATCGCAAGCCCCATGCCGATTAGCGGGGCGGCGGTCGAACTGGAGGCGAACACGATGATCGTTCCCCATGCAAGCCAACCGAGCTTCACCAGGGGGTGAAGACCGTGGGTGACTGACTTACCGGGCTGATAGTCCATCGTTTATCCTGAAGCCGTCTCATCCGCAGTCGGATTACTTACCGACGGCGCGTACGCGCCAAATCCCATCTTTCGGAGCTGCTCGAAGGCCGCGTGGACCGGTGCGTCGATGATTATGCGCCCGCCGGCTATGAATAGCACGCGCGTACAGGCTCGGACAACGACTCGCGGGTCATGGGTTACGAGCAAGCCTGCGCCCCATTGCGGCTTGCCGGCATCTTGGTCGCCATTCAAGGCGTCTTGGAGCTTGCCGCCGATCGTATCGAGCATAAGCGTTATATTGCGCGAGTCCTGCCCGGCGAACGGCTCGTCCATCAGGAGCAGCCGGGGGTGGTGCAGGATTGCCGAGATCAGGTTGAGCCGCCTTTTCTGCCCCCAGCTCAGCCGGTAGGGATGGTCCTCGCTCCGAGCGGCAAGTCCGGCAGTCTTCAGAAGACGAGCAGCCTCCGGTTCTTCTGCCGTGCCGGGTGGTTTGAGGTTACGCACGGCGAACAGCAACTCACTCCAGACGGTGTCGGCCACCAGTTGGTGATCGGCGTTTTGAAACACCATGCCGACACGTTGAGCCAGGCGCGAGACCGCCACGGGGGTGACATCCATATCGCACACGCGAATCGAGCCACGGACCGGTTGCACCAGGCCCATCAGGCAACGCAACAGGGTCGATTTCCCGCCGCCGTTGGGACCGAGAAGGGCCACGACCTCACCCGGTCGGATAGTAAGGTCGATATCCTGGAGGATCGTGCTTCCGCCTAGTTCAACGGTAGTGTCCGACACTTCAACCAGCGGTTGTGCCGTGATTTCGACCCGAGTGCTAAGGTCGTTGCCCAGGCGTCCCGGATCCGGGTCCGCCAGGTACGACGGGCATACGTTTGACACGGCATCCCCACGCAGATCGGTAACGACCTGCCCTTCCTCCAGAACGACCAAACGCGGCTTCAGGGGAAGCAGATGGGCGAGCTTATGTTCTACAATGACCACGGTGAGTTTCTTCTCGCGGCACAACGCTGCCAGCGTGTGAAACAGGTCGCGGGACGCCTGGGGGTCGAGACTGGCGGTCGGTTCATCGAGAATAAGAGCCTCCGGATGACCCGCAACCACCGAAGCGACGGCGACGCGTTGCTGCTCTCCGCCGGACAGCGTGGCCAGCGTCCGCCCGGCAAGGTGGGTGATCGACAGCAGCTCCATTGCTTCCGCGCGGCGTGCCAGGATCTCGTCCACCGGCAGGCCGCGGTTTTCCAGCCCGAAGGCGACCTCGTCATCGACGGTCAGAGTGGCGAAATGGGCTTCCGGGTTCTGTTGGACCAGAGCGATACTCTCGGAAACTTGGTGAAGGGGGGTGGTGAGGACATCGTGATCCGCAATGCGGATGCTGCCCTCAGTGTCGCCGGCGTGTCTTCCCACGAGGAGTCCGCAGGCGGCCAGTGCCAAAGAAGTTTTGCCGGATCCACTAGTGCCGGCGATTGCGACGAACTCTCCGCGGGCAATCTGCAGGGAGACTTCGCGCAGCGCCCAGCATTCCGAGCCCTCGAAACGCCATCCGAATCGGTCGAGGTGGATCATGGCAGCGCCGCAGACTGGATGGAGGACGTTTCCGGGTCTGGCGAGGGGCTATTCGGTGGGGCATCGGCGCGCGAAGATGCCAGGTAGATTACCGCGATGGTCAGAGCCACCGCCGCCGCGGAATACCCCACATCGGTCCAGCGGCGGCCGGCGGTCGGTTTAGCCGGGCTCATCCCCAACGTGCCGATTACGCCGGCGGTGTGCAGAGTTCGGAGCAGCCACCACCCGAGCACTCCGGCCAGCAGAGTCCCGCTGGCGAAGGCAACGAAGGCCAATGTGGTCAGGGCGGTGCTTACCTGCCCTTTCGCATTGAGTGAGGCGGCGCAGGATAGGACGAGGACATTACTGGCGGTCCCGGCCCCGCCGGCGAGTATGAACGTCAACACGTGATGACGCCGGGCGAGAAGCAACCACACCAGGTCTACGGTGACGCCCGCCACCACGCAGTAGGCCATAACGGGCAAGCCGAGGGGACTCCCCGACAGCAGCTCGACCGAGCCCTTAAGTACGCCGGTTATGGTCGCGGCGCCGGGCTTGCGCACCAGCCCCACGGCCAGCACCAGCCAGAGAACGTGTACGCCCGCCGCCGGTTGCGCGCCTACCGGAATGACGATGACGGAGTGCATCGCGGCGCGGATATTGCTTACCGCTGCGCCGGACACGCCACCGAGAGCGGCCAGCGCCGCCATGACGAGCAACTCGTGCAAGGAGAAGAACTGACGTGGCGGCTGGCTCATACCTTTCGCTCGAGGCTATGGCTTTGGCTCAAACGTAATCCGGCTGACGTTTCTAATCCAGTAGTCCCCGGCCTTCTTCGGGGGGATCAACTTGATGGGACGCTTGGGAGTCTTGTCGGCCAGCCAAACGCCCTCGCCGGTCTGCAGGGCTACGACGGCGTATTCAAGGTCGTCGCGGGTGCACTCTTTCTGGTAACCGTCCGAAGCTTCGACGATTACGGTCATAGGGCCGGGCTTGATGCCGGCTTCGGCCGTAAGGTGCGCCAGGGCCGGACCGCGCCAGCTTTCGACTCCGTCCGGACCGTGGGACCTCAACTGCTTGACTTCGTTGAGGTTCACCATCGGCATGCGGGCCATCTCTGCGAAGGTGAAGGACCTGGGGCTGGCAAGTCCCGAGCCGGCAAGTTCGAGCGTCCAGGTTATCTGAGGGATCTCCATCATTGACTCCGATTGTCCCGCGGTCGTTGAAGCGCCGCCCATCCGAGGCGTTGCGCACCCAGATAACACCAAAATGCCGATAGATGCAAATCCGATTGCCGGCGTCAGGCCGAACGACTTCATATCATTCCTCTCGTACGGTTACTCGATTTCGAGAATCCGGAGCAAGTTAACGTAGTCCAGCAGGTCTACGTCTCCGTCGTAGTCCAGGTCCATCATCAGGCAGTGCTGAGTCGGGTGTCCGAAGTCGGGCCGGGCCCACGCCGGCGGATCGCATCCCTCGCCGGCGGGGTCGCAGAGCGGCCCGGTGAGGCACTCGGCGAACCTGGCCAGGTCGCTTCCACTATCGACCTCTCCGTCGTTGTTGCCATCGCCGCAGATAGCCAGGTCCGCCGAGCTCAGAGTGATGAGCTGGTAGTAATCGTAGCCCGTGTCCGGGTTTGTGTATTGTTCGAACAGGCCTGTTACCGCGCAGAAGTGCCGTCCTTTCTCAATGAAAGGGTGGTAATCTTCCCAAGAGTCCTTGTCGGCGTTCATGTAGTCGGCGGCCCAGCAATCATCCCCGTCGGGCGTCTGCAGGTTGTAGTTGTCGTTCTCTTTGCCCAGGTTCCATTCGGTGATCGTGACATTCCGCACAGTTAAACGCATCGCCTCGAGTGGTTCGGGGTCGTGATTCTCCACGTACCACTCGTCACCCGGGTATTGCAGAGGTGCCGGGATGCGCGTAACCGGGCATAGAATCGGTGGCGGCAGCGGGTTATTTCGGCTGACGATCGTGCATGTGGGACTATTGATGGGGTACCATTGCAGAAACGTGCCTCCCCGATGCTCTTCCACCTCAATGTCCGTAATCGTCACCCAATCGCCTACGCGGATATTGTCGTACAAACCGGGTCCGCCCGTCCAGTCCTTGGCCTGGATGCCGCCCCAGGCATCCGGATGGCTGGGGTCCTGCAGCATAATCCGGGGACGGTATCCCGGGAACTTGCCGATCACGATACCCCCGGCGAAATCGATCAGCTCTCCGTCGTATACGCTGACGTCGCCGTCGAACGTGTTGGATTGGAGCTCGTAGATCGTGAGGGGATCGGCTGAGACGGCATTGGCCGCCGGAGCCGGGGCCCACAGGGCGGCGGCGACGATCAATGCCGCTCCGATGGACGTGAGGTTGCCTTTCCTCCCCGACTCACCAAGGAAGGGGGAGGGGAGGTTTGTCTCCGTTTGCCCGCCCGCCCCTCTTTCCCTCCTCGGCAAAGGGGGAAGAGTCCCGACCGATCTGTATCGAAACGGCAGTAGCAGCTTCTTTCCGCGCATTCTTTCGTTTACCTCGTCAGCCCGCCTGTTGCGGGAGATTATGAAGATCTTTCAGGGGTCGATGCCGCAAGCTCAAGTTTCCGCATGCCACTGATGTGGCACGGTTACCGATTCGTGAACTTGGTCAATAGATCCATACTACGCGACGCTCGTTTGCCGGCGGGTGTACAAGACAGTTCCCGCCGTCAGCAGCAACAGTAGCATCACGATAGCCCCCCACGCTGACACGGTGGGGACGCCGTCGCCGTGCTCTGCAATATCCGCCGCCGATGCCGTGCAAAGCTGATAGTAGTCCCAGTCGGTATCCGGGTTCTTGTACTGTTCGAGCATGCCGGTCACGCTGGCGAAGCTCGCCCCGGTGACGATACGCGAGTCGTATTCGTTGGGGGGCTCGAGGTCGGCATTCATGTAGTCCGCCGCCCAGAGCAGGTCGCTGTCCTGGCTCAGTTCGTAGTTATCCGCGGCTTTGCCAAGCCCCATTTGCGCGACGGTGACGTCGCCGACGGTCACGCGCATGGCCTCATAGGGTTCAGCGTCGTGATTCTCCACGAACCAGCCGCCCGTCTCGTCGTCGTAAACCGGGGCGGGGATCTGGCTTGCCGTCAGGGCGATCGGCGCGGGCAGGGGGTTCCCCTGGCTGACGACCGTGAAACCGGGAGTGTACGGGGGCTGCCAGTGCAGCATGGTGTTACCCCGATACTCCTCCACGAGCATGTTGGTCAGGCTAACCCAATCTCCGATCTCGACATTGTTGTAGAGTTCGTCGTTTGTCCAGTCTTTGACCTGAATTCCTCCCCAGCCGGTCGCATTCGCCGGATCCTGCAGGGCGATGCGATACCGGTAACCGGGGAACTTGCCGACGACGATTCCTCCGACGCAGTCGATAGTCTGCGTGTCGTAAACGCTGGCATCGCCGTCGGTGGTGTTGGACTGAAGCTCATAGATCGTAAGCGGGTCGGCCGATGCCGGGGCGGCGCATGCGGCGATTCCCGTCAGCCCCAACATCCCCCAGGCGATTGATCTGCAGATTCCGGACATGGTCTCCTCTCCTTCGCTGTAAAGCACGAAACGGCCGACCGATCCATCGCCTCCTTTATTGAAGGCGACGAATCGGTCGGCACGCTCGCCTTATCTACTCAAGCCGCTTAATGTCAATCGCAATGCACACGGCGGCCATTCCCGAAGTTCACCTTGGCCGCGGTGATAAGCAGCAGGGCCAGGATAGCCAAGCCCCACTCTGATACGGTCGGGATAGTCCCCATCGACTCGAGGTCGTCGGCCGACCGTGTACACACCTGGTAGTAGTCCCATCCGGCCGACGATTTCGTGTACTGCTCCACAATGCCCGTAATCCGGGGAAGCAGCGCGTCGGTGTGAATCCGTGGGTCGTACGGACCCCCGGCGTCGGTGTTCATGTAGTCGGTTGCCCAGGCGATGGTGCCGCTGCGGGTCACTTCGTAGTTGTCATCGGCCTTGCCCAGGTCCATCTGGCCGACGACGACGTTCTGCAGCGTCACGAGCATACTCTCGTAAGGCTCGGTCAGCCCGTGGTTAGGGGGGTAAACCAAGTCTGCCGGATCCAGCAGTTTGGGCGCCGGGACGGTGTTCCCGCTGCTCTCCACGGTGAAGCTGACGTTCGGGGAGTAACTCGTCCGATACTGCAGGAACGTCGTACCGCGGTACTCTTCCACGAAGATGTTCTCGAAGCTGATCCAATCTCCGACGGACACGTTGTTGGAAAGCGCTCCGCCTTGGCCGTCTTTGACGACGATGGCGCCCCAGGTCGACTGACCCGGATCGCGCAGGTACACGCGGTCGTTGAATCCCTGCCAAACGTGCGTCACTACGCCGCCTACGACGTCGACAATCTGATCCGCGTAGGGTGAATCCCCGTTCGGATCCGTGGTGTACTGGATTTCCGCGATGGACAGCGGTGGCGGCACCGGCACGATGTCGGCGGCCGAGCGGCTGAGTAGTTGATAGTAGTCCCATCCGGAAGACGTCTTGGTGTATTGCTCGACGACTCCGGTGACGCTCTGCAGCTTGGCTCCGGGGAAGACCCGCGGGTCGTACGGTGCTCCGGCGTCGACGTTCATGTAGTCACTGCCCCACGCCAGATCACTACCCTGGAACAGCTCGTAGTTGTCTCCCGCCTTGCCCAGATCGATCTGGCCCACGATGGGGCCGACCAGCTTGACTACCATGCTCTCGTACGGCTCACTCGCCGCGTGATCGACCAGCACCGGGAGGTCCTCTACGCTCAGCTCGGTTACCTCGGGAACCTCGTTACCGGTGCTCTCGATGGTAAAGCTGACGTTCGGAGAGAAACTCGTTCGATACTGCAGGAACGTGGTCCCCCGGTACTCCTCCGCCAGGATGTTCTCGAAGCTGACCCAGTCTCCGACGGATACATTGTTGGAAAGCGCTCCGCCCTCGCCGTCTTTCACGACGATTGCGCCCCAGGTGGGCTGGGCCGGATCGCGCAGGTACACACGGTCGTTGAACCCGTGCCAGATATGAGTCACCACGCCGCCCACAACGTCGATGATCTGATCCGCATAGGGCGAGTCCCCGGCCGGGTCCGTGGTGTACTGGATGTCGTAGATGGACAGCGGCGCCGGTACCGGCACGATGTCGGCGGCCGCACGGCTGAGCAACTGGTAGTAATCCCATCCGGAGGACGTGTTGGTGTACTGCTCGACGATTCCGGTGATGCTCTGCAGCTTGGCCCCGGGGAAGATCCGCGGGTCATACGGAGCTCCGGCGTCGACATTCATGTAGTCACTGCCCCACGCAAGATCACTACCCTGGAACAGCTCGTAGTTGTCCTCGGCCTTACCCAAATCGATCTGGCCCACGATGGGGCCGACCAGCTTGACGATCATGCTCTCGTACGGCTCACTCGCCGCGTGATCGACCGGCACCGGGAGGTCTTCAACACTGAGCTCGGTTACTTCGGGAACCTCGTTACCGGTGCTCTCGACGGTAAACGCGACGGCCGGGGCGTTCGCGCGATCGAACTGCAGGAAGGTTGTCCCCTTGCTTTCTTCGATCAGGATGGCGTCGAAGCTGACCCAGTCGCCGATTTCGACTCCGGCGATCAAATCACCTTCGGAGTCCTTGACGCAGATGGCTCCCCAGGTCGGTTGGGTGGGATCCTGCAAGTACACCCGGTCTCGAAAGCCCGACCACTTGTGAATCACGACGCCGCCGGTCACGTCGTGGATCTGTCCGTCGTAACTCGATGCATCTCCGTCGGTGGTGTTGGATTGGATTTCGTAGATTGACAGCTCTGCCGCTTCCCCGACGCCCGCCCAACTAGCCGCGGCTGCCAGAGCCAAGGCGAACATCAGACAGTCCCGTTTCATAGCTACCCTCCGTACTCAGCGTGTTTCTCGCGATGGTCGACCGAGCCTACTCGGACGACATACTCGCGTAGGTTCATCTCTTCTTCCGCGTTCGTCGCGTGGCGTCGTCTGCGACCTTGATTTCTTCAGGTGCCGGGTAGGGATACCAGTTGATATCATCCCGCGGCGGAAGTTCCTGATCCGCGTCCCATTCATCCTTCCAGACGCGGGTGCGCAATTCCGTGTGGCCGTCGGCATACAAGAGGTTACCCCCAAGCCCGGATTGCCCTTGGCGGTGCCGGGCGGAGAACGACTTGGGATAACTTCCGCTGTGCTTACCCGCGCCTCGGTAGGTGATCTTCCCGTCAAAACCCTTGCGCGGATCCAGCAACTGATCGAACATTACGATGGTTCGCTGTGGGCATGTGATTCTCGCGGAATCCAGAAACGACGGCATCGGGTAGCCCAGGCTATCCGGAGGAGGCCACGCATTCCGATCCAGCTCCAGACACGAGTTCATCGAGTAGCTGAAGTAGCCGTCCCGCTCCGGGCGATAGCTGTATACCTCGCGTCCGCCAATCGGCACTGCGGAAGGACACTGGAAGAACGTGCTGTCGTCCGGACGCTCGAATCGCGGATGGTCTCGCCAAGCGGGCAGATCCAGCATGGGAGGAAGAACGTCCGCCCAGCCGTGCCAATCGGCCACGTCTTCTTCGCTGACACGCGGATGGTCCAATGCCCGCGGGCCTCGATCAAGCCCGTCGCAGTGCGGATAATACCCTGCGTTCTCGGCTGCGTAGCACGTGAACGCGACGCCCCATTGCTTCATGCGAGAAGCACATACCACCTGCTTGGCCTGGGCTCTGGCGGCACTTAGCGACGGCGACAGAATGGCCAACAACAGCGCCACAATCGCTATGACCACGAGCAGCTCGATCAGCGAGAAACCTGCCCTTGGGTGCAATTCGGCCTTAAACCGTTGTGTTTTGTGGAGCATATCGCGATGCAAAAAAAAAGACAACCACTCGCAAACACCCGCCGCGCCAGGCGATGGACCAACCTGCGTCTTTTTCCTGGCGCAAACGATCCGGGAATAGTGTATCATAGCGTCCGATAGGGCGGCAATAGGGTTTCTTTGGTTTTTTGGGACCCGCCCAAGCGATTCTCAGGGTCTGCGCCGTGGGCATCACGATCGTCTCAGCCGGCAAGGGTGAAGGTAAGACCACGTTCCTGTGTGAGAGCGCGGCTCGGCTAGCGGCGCTGGGGCGAACGGTGGGTGGGATCGCCTCACCCGCAGTGTTCGAGGATGACCGCCGGGTCGGGTATGACCTCTTGGACCTGAGGGCGGGCAACCGCAGACGGCTTGCCCAGGTCGCGAAATCCTCGACGGCCACTAATACTGTAGGAATGTATCGTCTAGGGGACGCGGCCGTGACCGAGGGGAACATCAGCATCATCTCGGCCGTGCGGGACCGCCTGGACGTCGTCATTCTCGATGAGGTCGGCCCGCTGGAGTTTCGGGGGGGCGGCTGGGCGCCTGCTTTGGAGGTCGCGCTGCGGGAATGTTCGCCGGGGCAGGAGCTGATTATCGTGGTTCGGCCGTCGCTTGTGGATGAACTGCCCAAGCGCTTTCCGTCCGACATGTGGGCCTCTGCCGAGCGGATCTCTCCACCCTGGCCTGCCTCGCTGTGGCGGTGACCAAAGCCGGCTATGCCGTTCTTATTACGCCCCTTCTCATAGAGTGAGCGGGTTCCTTCATTTGACGCTACGGCCTCAAGCCGGGAAGCTGTGGGCGAACAAGTGCGCTCAAGCCGCGGTGGCTCGAGCCCGGTTCGCGGAGGAGCAAGTGACCAGAAACCACCCCGGTCCCCGTAGGCCTCAGACGCATTCCGAAGACGAGCCCGAAAACAAGGGCTGGGAGGGACGTTTGCGCCTTTGGGTCGCGGTCAATGGGCACAATGCCCTCGGGCCCGGCAAGGTTCGATTGCTCGAAGCGATAGCCAGGACCAGTTCATTGTCGGCGGCCGCAAAGGACCTGCGGATGAGCTACCGATTGGCGTGGCAGCACCTGCGAGTGATTGAGGAACGAACGGGTTTAACGGTCGTGGAGCCCCAGCGCGGCGGCCCGAGCGGGGGCGGCACCGATCTAACGCCGGAGGGTCGGGCGCTGCTCAAGGCGTACGACAGTTTCCGGCGGGAGGTCGAGGAGTTCATGGACTCGGCCTGCGCCCGACACTTCTCGGCGTGGGCGCCGCCACCGGGCGGAGAGTCCGACTCTGACTCAGAGTAGTAGACGAAGCGCTACGCGGACGCACCGGAAGAGGAACCGGCTATTGCTGCGCGCAGACGTGCGACCATTGCCGGTGGCGGTGGGGCTGTTGCCAAGTCGGCCAGCCACGTGAAACGCGGGCGAAGCGTGGGATACTCGCGTACGAGCCGGTCGGCCTCGGTTGCCGCCAGGCTGGTCGGCGCATTGATGAGCAAGTCCGAGACGAGCGGCAGAACGGTCTCGGTACTCGGCTTCATTTCCTTTGGCGGGGGGCGGACGATCAAAATGACGGCAACGGGTCGCAGCAGCCGCACAGCGCTGGAACTCTCGACGATGATCGGTGTGTCTATGGGGAAGAGGTCGAGGGCGTGTTGCAGCCCAGGGTCGAGTCCGGCACCCTCGTGCCGGAGGATCTCGACCTGTTTCGCCCCGGCTTGCAGGTATTGCTCCGTATCCATGCCCACCCGGTCGAGATCGGCGGAATCCTCCATGAAGTACCGCCCGGCGCCGGCTTGATCTGCAGGCGTTCTTGCGTCGTGGCGTCTGTGAAGAGGGCGGACCTTCAGGCATCCCAGACCTCCCCCGAGGCAGCGGAGCAGCCGCGTCACGAAGACGGTCTTTCCAGAACCGGAGTGCGGTCCGATGACCGAGAGAATCGTTCTGCTCGTCGCGGCAGATCCGCCCATCTCAGTCCACCACCCGCTGGTATCCGGTATAGATATTCATCCGGCGACCACGAAGGAAGCCGACCACGGTGAGCCCGAAACGGCGAGCCCACTCCACCCCCATCGCAGTCGGCGCGGACGACGACGCGAGGATGGGGACGCCGTGGGCAACGGCCTTGCCGATGATCTCGGCCGAGACCCGACCGCTGGTGAGCGCGATCTTGTCTGACAGATCCAGCTTGCGTTGCACGGCCATTCCGGCCACTTTATCGAAGGCGTTGTGGCGGCCGACATCTTCAGCGGTAAAAAGGAGACTTTCGGTGTCGGCAATGCCGCAGGCGTGTACCCCGCCGGTCAGGCGGTAAAGGGAGCTGGCGCGGCCGAACTCTCGCCCCCGAGCGGCAAGTTGCTCCGCAGAGATTGTGACGGGGTTGTCCAAAGGGCGGCAATCAGCCAGGCGGGACGGGTCACGGCCGGTCCCGCCGCCGCCGCATCCTGTTCCAAACGTCCACCTCCGATGGATTGCCTCCATGGCGTCATCGTCGAACAGCCCGGTGCATCTGACTTGCCCGCTCTCGGTGTCGAAGCACACTTCCGGCATCTCCCGGCGGTCTCGGCACAGGCCCTCGGATATCAGGAATCCCAGAGCCAACGCCTCGACATCGCGCGGAAGCGCCAGCATAGCGAGAATAGGTGTATCGTTGACGACCAGCTCGATTCTGCGCTCCCGAATAAGCCGGTCGTTTACGGCCGTGCATTCTCCGGAGGGTGAATACCGGCGAATCGGCCATGCGATCATCTGATCTGCGTCGGCGGCATCGTTTGGTGGCGGTCCATCCACGTTTTCTTCGAGATGCTCGTTCTCTGTCATGTTGCCTCGGGTGGCTCGGTGTTCCAGCGTCAGCTTTCAACGGATTCAGCAGCCTGCGTGCGATGGCTGAGCGAAAGTCAGCATAGGGGGATAGCCGAGATCGTTCAACGCGGCTTGCACAAGGAAGCGGATCGTCGGCACGGGCTCGCGTGCGGCGGGAAGCGCGGGGCGGTTTCCGGTGGGACCGGCAAAGGACGTCGTTGAGTGACGTTACGACAACCGGTGTCATTCGCCGAACACAAGGTGCGCTCCGCACGGAAAGCGTGCGAAACAAGTCTGCATTTGACGTGCGGCCCGGCGGGCGCGCGGCGTGGTTATGTTCAGGGAAGCATAACGCAAGCCCTTGATCCAAACGAACTTACGTAGTGCCACGGTTGACGCTGGTAGATGCGGTGTCTAAGCTGAGCGTGAGCTGGCGAGGTCAGGTTGGTGAAGTAAACGTGGCGTCGAGGATCTCGTCGCAGTGCCGGGTTTCGTGCCGGCGTGTTCTCTTTCGATTCGGTGGTGCCTGCTCCCCATCGGCGCGGCGTCGTTTTGGCGTGGTGCGGCTGCTGTCAGGGGGCGGCCGGCGACCTTTGGAGATACAGCCTGAAATGGTGCCGTGCAGTTGGCACCTTTAATCTAGTTTACGGATTTTGTATCGGCCAATGAGACGTATCCAACGTTTTCGTAGGTATAGGAGATACCGATGCTATTGACACGCAGAGAATTCCTTAAGACTTCTGCGGTTACCGCCGGGGTCGCCGTCACCGGGATGGGCTTTGCGCTCAGTCCGGTGAAAGCGCACGCGGCGGAACTCCGCAAGAATCTCGAGGAGGCTACGCAAACGACGACTATATGCCCGTATTGCGGTTGCGGGTGTGGGTTTGTCGTGCACGCCTCGGGCGGCAAGGTCATCAACATCGAGGGCGATTCCGAGCACCCCATCAATCAGGGTACGGCATGCTCGAAGGGGTCCGCGTTGTTCCAGATGGCCGGTGGAAACAACGAGAACCGTTTGCAGACGGTGCGCTACCGTGCACCGAATGCAACCGAGTGGGAGGAAGTGAGTTGGGAGTGGGCGGTGGAGCGTATCGCACAGCGGGTCAAGGAAACTCGCGACGCGACGTTCGAGACGGTCAACGCTGCCGGCAATACGGTCAACCGCACGCTGGCGATCGGTTCGTTGGGTAGTGCCGCTCTCGATAACGAGGAGTGCTGGCTCTATCAGAAGATGTTGCGTGCCCTCGGCCTGGTGTACATCGAACACCAGGCGCGGAACTGACACTCTGCCACAGTCTCCAGTTTGGCGACTTCGTTCGGCAGAGGGGCCATGACTAACCACTGGATCGACATCGGCAACAGCGATGTCATCCTGATCATGGGATCCAACGCAGCAGAGAACCATCCGATCTCGATGCGTTGGGTGAACAAGGCTCGCGAGAGCGGGGCCAAGATGATCCACGTCGACCCCCGGTTCACCAGAACTTCGGCGGTTGCGGACATCTATGCATCGCTTAGAAGCGGGTCCGACATTGCGTTCTTGGGTGGGATGATCAATTACATCCTTGAGAACGGGTATATTCACGAGGAGTACGTCAAGGAATATACGAACGCCAGTTTCCTGATTAATGAGGATTTCGCGTTTAACGACGGGTTGTTCAGCGGCCACGACGGCGATAGGACCTACGATACGACGACGTGGGCTTTCCAGACGGACGCCGACGGGGTTATTGTCAAGGACAAGACCCTTGAGGATCCCAACTGCGTTTACCAGTTCCTCAAGACGCATTATTCTCGCTACGACCTGGAGACCGTATCAGGCATCACCGGTACTCCCGAGGACAAGCTTCAAGAGGTCTACGAGGCCTACGTTGGCGCGTGCTACGAACCGGGTAAAGCCGGAACGATCATGTACGCGATGGGCTGGACCCAGCACACGGTCGGTGCTCAGAACATCCGGGCAATGTCGATCGCCCAGTTGTTGTTGGGCAACATCGGCGTGTCGGGCGGCGGAGTCAACGCTTTGCGCGGTGAGTCCAATGTGCAGGGCTCCACGGACCAATGTCTGCTGTACCATATTCTGCCGGGTTACCTCAAGAGTCCGCAGGACAACTGGACGGATCTGGACACATATAACGAGTCGGCGCGGGCGCTTACGACGCTCGAACCGCGCAGCGCCAACTGGTGGAGTCATACGCCGGAGTATATAGCCAGCTTCCTAAAGGCCATGTACGGCACCGAGGCTACGGCGGACAACGACTTCGCGTATAGTTGGCTGCCGAAGCGCGATGCCGGGGTCAATTATGCGTGGCAGCCGATGTTCGATGCCATGTACAAGCAGGAGGAGGGGAAGGAGATTAAGGGCTTCTTCGCCTGGGGGCAGAACCCCGCCTGCAGCAGCGGTAACGTCAACAAGATCCGGGCCGCCTTGGCCAAGCTGGACTGGTTGGTGTGCGTCAACATCTACAGCACCGAAACCTCGGAGTTCTGGCGCGGGCCTGACATGGACCCGGAGAACATCGCTACTGAGGTGTTCGAGCTGCCCGCAGCCGCGTCGTTCGAGAAGGAAGGCAGCGTCACCAACTCGGGCCGGTGGGCTCAGTGGCGCTATGCGGCGATTGACCCTCCGGGCGATGCGAAGCCGGACGCGGAGATTATGAACGATCTGTGGATCGCCATCACCGGGCTCTACGAGGCGGACGGTGAATTCCCCGATCCGATTCTCGGCTGCAAGTGGGATTACTTTGACGGGCCGGACATCCCAACCGTCATGCTTGCCAAGGAAATCAACGGGTACAACCTTGACGCGGACGGCAATCCCACCGGACTGGTTGACAAGTTCACCTTGCTGGCGAGTGACGGGACGACGTCTTCGGGTAACTGGCTCTACTGCCAGTCGTACAACGAAGACGGCAACAACATGGCTCGGCGCACTGTGGAGACCGAGGGTATCGGTTTGAACGCCGAGTGGGCGTGGTGCTGGCCGATCAATCGCCGGATCATCTACAACCGCGCCAGCGTCGATTTGCTGGGGCAGCCGTACGATGAGGATCACCCGGTCATTACCTGGAACGGAACCGGCTGGGACGGTGATGTTCCGGACGGTGGTTGGGCTCCGATGAACAACGAGGACGGGACGGAGAATCCGGATTCGAAGTTGCCCTTCATTATGCAGACCAACGGGGTAGCGCAGGTCTTCGGTAATATGACGGATGGTCCGGTCCCCGAGCACTATGAACCGCTGGAGTCGCCGTTGACGGAAAACCCGATGACGGGCAACTCGCAGCGGTTGAATCCGGCAGTATACGTGCCTCCGGCCGACGAGATGAACGCGGTAGCCACGCCGGGAGGTACGGACTACCCGATCATCTGTTCGACGTACCGGGTGACCGAGCACTGGCAGAGCGGGGTGATGACGCGGTGGATACCCTGGTTGAACGAGCTTCATCCGGACATGTTTGTCGAGATGTCGGAAGAGCTTGCTGAAGAGAAGAGCATCACCAACGGTGAATGGGTCAAGGTGAGTAGTGCTCGCGGTGAGGTTCGGGCGGTGGCTGTCGTTACGAAGCGCTTCAAACCGTTCACTATCGAGGGCAATACGGTTCATCAAGTCGGAATACCGTGGTGTTACGGCTGGGTTGCACCGCTGATGGACAAGACTCGGGCGAGTAGCGCCAATCTATTGAGTCCGAACGTCGGCGATCCGAATACCCGAATTCCGGAAAGCAAGGCCTTTATGGTCAATATTGAGAAGGAGGCTTAGACCATGGCAGTCAACGGAAAAGCATTCTTGATCGACACGACCAAGTGTACTGCTTGCCGGGCCTGCCAGGTGGCCTGCAAGCAGTGGAACGAGTTGGCGGCGGAGACGACCGAGAACCGCGGCGGCTACGAAAACCCGCCGGATTTCACGGCTAACACGTGGCTGCGTGTGCAATTCAAAGAGACCGAGCGTTCGGATGGTTCACTGGCGTGGACGTTCGTTCGGAGCTCGTGCCGGCATTGCATCGATGCTCCGTGTAAGCAGGAAGCTGCCAATAGCGATTCGATCACTATTGATAGTGACACCGGAGCGGTGCTCTTCGGCGAGGGTACGAAGGACGAATCCTACGCGGCAATCCGAACGGCGTGCCCGTTCGACATTCCGCGGCAGGATTCCGAAGGGCAGCTCTTCAAGTGTCGGATGTGCGTGGATCGGGTGGACAACGAGGATCTGGAGGCAGCCGCTGACAGAATCCCGGCCTGTGCCAAGGTCTGTACGACCGGGGCAATCACGTTTGGCGATTACGCGGACATAACCGCGGCGGCGGACGCCCGGCTGGCTGAAGTCATTGCCGAGGGGTTCACCAACGCCACGATTCTGGATCGAAATGACGTGCGGCTGCTTATCTTGTTGGCCGAGCCGGCCGGCATGTATTCGCTGACTACGCGTGGATGATGTACGGGATGAGTAAGTCTGCATCATTAGGTATGAAAGACCGCCCGTCGGTAGAGACGCTTGAGCGCCGGGCCAAGGCTATACTCAAAGCCCGCCCCGCCTACAAGGAAATGGTCGATTTCTATTTGACCGTTTTCCGTAAGCAGTTGGAGTGGCGGGACCGGCTGACGGTTCGGCCCGAGGCGGTAACCCCGGAGCAGGTACGAGACTGCCTGTCCGGTGGGGCGCCCCTGGCCGAGAGTTACGATCCGGGGATCGCGAAGGAGTCTCTCGTCGAGTTCTGGCGGGAGATGAAGTCCGTATTCGGTCGCGGGAACGAGACTCTGCAGGCGGCGGTCACGCAGATCGACGGTGCTGAGCAAGCCGGCGAGTTCAAACCGGGGGCTTGGTTGTTGCGACAGCGCCCGGATTGTCCGGAGCTTCTTTCGGACACCGCGCGCGAGCTCGGCGTTGCTGAGCCCATCTTGGCCTCGTTGACCAGGGCGGTGGTCTTTCCGCACTGGCAGGTTGTGGCCGAGAGCTGGCTTCCGGACGATCGCCTTGATTACTGGCGGAAGTTCCGGTGTCCGGTCTGTGGAGGCGCTCCGGAGTTGGCGGAGACCTGCACGGAGGCCAGCACTTCCGAATGTGTTTCCGCGGCGGTTCGGCGTTTGATGCACTGCGCGTTCTGCAGTGCCCGTTGGGCGGTTCCGGTGCTGGAGTGTCCCTCCTGCGGGTCTACGCAATCAGGTGATGCCAAGTATCTGTTTACGTCTGACGAGCCGGAGTTGCGGATAGATTTTTGTAAGAGTTGCAGCCACTACGTTAAGGTGGTTGACGGTGACAAGGTTGGTGGGCGGATCTACGTGGGGCTCGAGCTGCTGGCCGCGGCTCATCTCGATATGATTGCCCAGGAGAAGAACCTTTCGCCGCTGCAAGTGTGTGCGTGATGTTTCGTAAGTGTATTGAGGAATAAGGGGCTACAACGATGAAGATTACCGCTCCTAGATATGGAAGCACGGTAGTTTCGTTAGCCATAAGCGTGTTTCTGGTGGGCTTCGTCTTCCTGGGCGTGGGTTGTCCGCCGGTGACGCCAATGCCGGAATGTACGGCGGACGCCGACTGCGATGACGGGCTCTTCTGCAACGGTGCGGAAACCTGTGTCGCCGAGGCGTGCGTGGCCGGAACGGACCCGTGTGACGGCGGTGAGTGCGACGAGGAGAACGACCAGTGTGTCGCGGCCGGATGCACGTCCGATGCGGATTGCGCTGATGGCGAGTTCTGTGATCTTGTTTCCGGTGAGTGTGCGACGAACGAGAACCTCTACGAGGAAGCTGCGTTCGATCACGACCTGCACCGGACCACAATGAGCATTGCCTGCGATTCGTGCCATCACGATGGCGCCGGGTTCGTGACCTGTGATACGTGTCACGATCGGGACGAGGTTGTCGGCGGAATCGTGGTGCTGAAGGATGCCATGCACAACGCAGATAGCGGGTGCCGGGCATGCCACGACGACGAAACGGCGGACGGGCTCTGGGACTGTTCGAAGTGCCACACGGGGCTTAGCGACTGATCTACGCCGAAGCCTCAAGGCCAAGTGGGCACATGCCGTGCCCGGGTTTGTGTTGTTAGCTGATTGAGATCACCCTGGGGGTGTCGGCCGTTGGTCGGCACCCCCTTACTTTGCGCGCGGACATTGCGGGTCTGCCGGGGTGGGGCAGAAGCACTGCAAGCACTGGGGCAGCCGGTTTCAGGTGGCCAAGGCAAGCTGGCGGTTGGCGAGGATAACCGTGGAGTTCGTGCAGCACCACGTTCCGGTTTCGGCCAGCCCATGTCTCCGATATCCACACAGGGCCGTAGGTGACTGACATGTGTCATTTCTTATAGGACGACGATATCGGACCAGGGATGTCCCTGTGGTTGTGGGAGACGGGATATCGTCATGGCGGTGATCCGGGCCGCCGATCAAGCAGGAGGATACGTTCGTTGGATTGGGCGTTAGTGTGGAGACGGTGTGCGGGGGCGCGAGCGCAACCGGTGCTGCCTTCTCCTTGAGCCGCTTCGCGACGCGGACCGGGTGAAAAACGGTTGCGGGAGCGGATAGGCTGACGTGTGGGAACACTGAGCGTCGGGCGCGCCGGAGCCGGATGGGTGATTGCGTAAGCGGAGCATCCTAAAGATGATCAACAGCCGCCTACTCGTTGTCGTGGGGATTGTGTTTCTCTTGGTACTCGGCGCTGGAATCGGCTCCGCCCGCCGGATCCAGCAGTCCGGCCTCGAGGAGGATCTCCGGCTCCGGGCCGCGGGTTTTGAACGACATTTCAATAAGCTCGTTTCCACCGAGGCGGAGGTGATGTCCGGCAGGGTCGGACCGCTTCCGGATGACGGGAGCCTCCCGGGCGTTTGGATAGCCCGCGAGCCGGCTGCCGTGCTGAGACACGTCGCTCCGAAGCTGGCCGCGATCCGGCGGGATTGGGATGTCGAGTTCGTGCTCGCAATCGAGAAGCAGCACACAAGCCCGGGCGACTGGGACAAGCACACTGGGGTTCCCGAACGGAATGGGTATCCAGCCCAGTTCAGCGAGTTCGTGGTCATTGAACACTCGCTCCCGCAAGTGCCCCCGGGCCTGGAACGCCGGTTGGCCGTGACGCAACAAGAGACGGGGCGGGCTGTGTTTGATATCGATGCCGGTGCGCGGTCGTACGTCGGGCAGGGACTGCCCGTTGTTGACGCGGAGGGTGATCGGATCGGCAGTGTTCTGGTCCTCAGCGACGTTACTTCCCAACGATCCGCGATGTGGGTCTGGAGTGTCGGGTTCGGTCTCACGGCCGGGTTGGTGATGTGCGCGGGACTTCTGCTGTCTGGCGTATTGGGGCAGCGCGGGCAACTCCGGCCTGCTGCCGCGCAGGACGCCGCGGGCTCGATCGAACAGGAAAGGGAGCCCGGCGGTATCGCTGGAGGATTCGGTAGCGGTCCCGCTGAGGGCGATTCGACAACGGATGCGTTACGCAGATCGGAACAAGTGATCGCGGCCGCATTCCGGGCGAGTCCGATGGCAATCGGAGTAAGTGCGCTTGAGGACGGGCGTTTCATCGAGGTGAACGATAGCTTCATTCGCGCTGCCGGTTACGACCGTGGCTCGATTATCGGGCACACGCTCGTGGAACTCGGTATCTGGGCGGATGAAGGCGAGCGCAAGCAGTTTGTGCGCGAGCTTGCACATGAGGGGCTTGTGCGCGATCGGGAGTTCAAATTTCAGTCCGGTACGGGCGAGCGTCTTACGATGCAGGTATCGGCAGAGCTGATTGAACTTGACGGTCGGCAGTACATTCTGACTACCGCGATAGATGTTTCGGCGCGTAGCCGAGCGGAGGACGAACTTCGACGCAACCGAGAGTTACTGCAGAACGTCCTGGCTAATACCCCCGATTGCGTCTCGTGGAAGGACAGAGACTCGGTCTATCTCGGGTGTAATGAGAATTTCGCCAAAGTCGCCGGAATAGGCTCCCCGGCGGATATCGTCGGGAAGAGGGACCACGACTTACCGTGGACGACGGGAGAGGCGAGCTTCTTCATTGAGTGCGATCGCGCCGTCATGGACCATGGCCATCCCATGGTCAACATCGAGGAGACGCAGGTTCGATCTGACGGCACGGAAGCGGTCATTCTCACGAACAAAATCCCGCTCAGTGACGCCACCGGTCAGGTCGTCGGCATTCTCGGAATCTACGCGGATATCACGGAACGCAAGCGGTCCGAGGAGGCTATCCGCGAGAGTGGCCGGCGGTTGTCGATGGCACTCAACGCAAGTAATGCGGCGGTCTGGGAGATGGACTGCGAGACGGGCGAATTCCTGACGGATGACTCGTCGACCAGGCTTCTGGGGTATCCGATTGGAGAGCTGGGCCGGACTCTCGGGGAGTGGAGCAAGCTGCAGCACCCCGATGACGTGGACGACGTGGCGAGGGCCTACAACGCCTTCCTTAGTGGGAATACGGAGAGCTACACGTGCGAGTACCGCATACGGGCGGCGGACGGCCAATGGAAATGGCTCCACACGCAAGGCAAGGCCGTCGAGTGGGATAATGAGTGCCGGCCGGTGCGGATGGTCGGGACAACCATGGATGTCACGTCGCGGCGGACGGCCGAGGAGACCGTACGAAGGCACAATGAGATTCTGGAGAAGACGGTTGCCGAGCGGACGGTGGAGTATGAGGCCGCTAAGGAGGCCGCCGAGGCCGCCAATCGCACCAAGAGCGAGTTCCTGGCAAACATGAGCCACGAGATTCGCACCCCGATGACTGCGATTCTGGGCTACGCCGACATCCTCCTGCGTCATGGCCGCCGAGCGGGCGAGGCGTGCGAGGGACTCGACGCCGTTCGCACGATCAAGCGTAACGGAGAACACCTGCTCGGTCTGATCAATGATATCCTGGATCTGTCGAAAATCGAAGCGGGTAAGATGATTGTGGAGAGCATCCCGTACTCGCCCTGCAGGCTTATCGCGGAAGTTGCCTCGGCTGTGGCATTCCGCGCGGAAGAGAAGGGGCTCTCTTTCGACAACGAGTATATCGGAGAGGTGCCCGAGACGATCCAAACCGACCCGATGCGCTTGCGACAGATCCTCATCAATCTCATTGCCAACGCCGTCAAGTTCACCGAAGTCGGCGGCGTGCGGCTTGTGACCCGCTATATCGGCGATGCCGACGGCCCTCAAATGCAATTCGACGTTATTGACACCGGTATTGGCATGACCGAGGAGGAGTCACGGAGGTTATTCCGCCCCTTCACGCAGGCAGATGCGTCCACGACCCGACGGTTCGGCGGTACGGGCTTGGGGTTGACGATCAGCAAACGTTTCGCCAACGCGCTGGGAGGAGACGTTGAGGTCGTCGAGACCAACGAAGGGGTTGGGACGCGCTTCCGTGCAGTGGTAAGCGCAGGGTCGATGGGTCGGGTGAAGATGGTTTACGATCCCCTCGCGGCGACGGTTGTCGCTGCTTACGAAGCCAAAGAGGCGAGCGATACCAGTGACATCAATCTGCACGGGTGTAGTATCCTGCTGGCCGAAGACGCCCCGGTCAACCGGGATTTGATCAGCTATCTCCTCGGCGAAGCCGGGGCGGACGTTCACGCCGTCGAGAACGGGGAGGCTGCCGTAGACGCTGCGTTGAGCGCGGCCGACATGGGCAATCCGTATGACATGATCCTCATGGACATGCAGATGCCCGTTATGGATGGATACGAGGCCACGCGACTGTTACGCGACAAAGCGTACACCGGGCCGATCATCGCCCTTACGGCTCACGCTATGGCCGGGGACCGTGAGAAGTGCATCCGGGCCGGCTGTGACGACTTTGCCACCAAGCCGATAGACCGGATCCGACTGTTGTCGACGATTCGGGCGTACGTTCCCGAGACGGGCGAGGGTCTCGCGCCGGAAGTGTTGGAGCCGGCGGTCGATTTGGACGGTTTCACCCCGGCCGAGTCTGCTTCGGAGTCGTTTGACTATGAAGCCTTACTCGGTCGGTGCGTGGGCAATGTCGAGTTTGCGGGCAAGATGATCTCCAAATACCTCGAGTCGCTCGCCGGTGAGTTGGAGCAGATTGAACAGGCGGTTCGGGGCGGGGTCCTTGATGAGGCGGCCCGCAGAGCTCACAAACTCAAAGGTGCGTCCGGCAACGTCGGAGTCGTCGGTCTGCAAAGAATCGCCAGAGACCTCGAACAGGCAGCCAGGGAGGAAGACGCGGAGCGGTGCAGTATGCTGCTGCCGCGTCTGCACAAGGAATCTCAAGCGGTGCAGCAGGTAATCGCTCAATTCTTGGAGCTTGAAACGGAGGTGTCTTAGCCATGGCCAGAGAGATACGCGCATGCCCGGTGCTTGTGGTGGATGACGACGAGATCACGCGGAGCATGCTTAAACACGTCCTCGAGGCCGCGGATTACGAGGTTTACACGGCGTCCGGTGGGAACGAGGCCTGGGAAGTTCTTAACCGAACCGGCTGCCGACTGGTGATCTCTGACTGGATGATGCCCGACGGCGACGGCCTGCAGTTGTGCGAGCGCATTCGGCAGAACGACCTGTTCGGTTATGTGTACGTGATCCTCCTGACCAACCGCGATAAGCCGGAGGACATTGTCCAGGGGCTCACCGCGGGGGCCGACGATTTTCTCACCAAGCCTTTCAACCCTGATGAAATACGAGTTCGCGTTCGGGCCGGTGAGCGGATTATCACGTTGGAAGCGCGCGACGTCGCTATCTTCGCGATGGCCAGGTTGGCCGAGTCCCGCGATCCGGAGACCGGGGCGCACCTCGAGCGGATGCGGTGTTTCTGCCGCATCCTGGCCGAAGATCTTCGAGAACGGGGCATCTTCCCGGAGGTCGATGAATCGTACGTACGCATGATCTACTTGACGGCTCCGCTGCACGACATTGGCAAGGTAGGGATTCCGGATGTCGTGTTACTCAAACCGGGGAGGCTGGTCGACTCGGAATTCGAGATCATGAAGACGCACACGCTCATCGGGGCGGAAACGCTGGAGGCTGCGCTGCGTCAGTACCCCAAGGCCGACTATCTACAGATGGCCTACGATATTGCTCTGTCCCACCATGAACGCTACGATGGCTCCGGTTACCCGCGAGGTTTAAGTGGGAACGACATTCCGCTGTCAGGTCGGATTACCGCTCTGGCGGATGTGTACGATGCGATTAGCTCGGCGCGGGTGTACAAGTCGGCCTTCAGCCACGATGTTACCCGCGAGATAATCATCAAGGGCGAAGGTACGCATTTCGATCCGGAGGTAGTGGAGTCGTTTCGCAGGACCGAAGATGTCTTTGATGAGACGCGGCGACGCTTGGAGACTGCTGATCCGAGCAGTCTTGCGTTGCAGTCAGCCTAGGTCGGCGCGGAGCACCGGAGGCGGCCGTTCGGAGGCGAGTTGACTCGGCGGTTGCCGCGCGGAGCTGGCTTCTCTCGCCGGCGGATCGAGGATCTGATTCGGTTCGGGCAGGTGGCTTGTCGATGGTCATGCGGATGTCAGAATCGCAATATCACTCCGCAATCTCTCGGATCTGCCGGATGACGAAGCGCTCCGTGTTCCTGGGAGTGCTGGCCGTCGGCCTGTCGGCGATTGGCTGCGGCGTTGATTGGAGCTACGTGCTTCCTGCGGCTGCCGGCCAGATCCGCTTGCTTAGTGAGAGCATTCCAATCTCGCAGGCGATTGCCGGCGGCGATCTGACGGAGGAACAAGTCGCCAAGTTGGAGCTGATCCGAGACGTTCGAGTATATGCGCGGGATGTGCTCGGTTTGGAAGTGGCGAACAACTACACGAGATTCTACGACTCCCACGGTGAGCCGGTGGCGTTCAACATCTCGGCCAGTCGAAAGGACCGCTTCGAACCGACCACGTGGACGTTCCCCATCGTAGGGACCATGCCTTATCTCGGGTACTTCGACGCCGCGGCGGCGAACGCGGAATATGAGGAGCTCTCCGCCCAGGGGCTGGACGTCTTCATGTATGAGATAGACGCCTACAGCGGATTGGAGTACTTTGCGAATCCGGTTCTGTCTCCAATGCTGGAGCGAAACGAAATCGGCCTGGCTGAGACGGTTATCCATGAGCTTCTGCACGCTACAGTGTGGCGGCCCAGCGACACGACCTTCAACGAGAGCCTGGCCACGTTTTACGGGCGGACCGGAGCGGTGGAGTATTTCGCCAGCGAGTTCTCCGACCGGCCGGATCTGGTCCAGGATGCCGAGGAGAGGTTCGAGGATGCCGATCGGTATAGTGACTTCGCATTGTCACTATATCAGGAGTTGGACGCGTTTTATTCGTCCGACCTTGCCAGCGCGGACAAGATTGCCGGTCGCGAGGCAGTCTATCAAGACGGGCGGGATCGGTTCGCCGCTGAGGTGCAACCGTTGATGAACCAGCCGGAACGGTATGAGTGGGTCGCGGTTCTGCCCACGAACAACGCCTGGATGCTCGGAGTACGGCGATACAACCTCGATCTCGACGTGTTTGATCGGGTACTCGAAGCTGCGGGGCGAGATTGGGCGGAAGCGCTGCAGCGGTTTCGGTCAGCGGCTGCGGCGGCGGATCCGTATTCCTACCTGGAACAATGGTTAGAATCCGGGTCAGAGCCGAAGACCTCTACGGCGGCTCCGCAAGGCGATGTCGAGCACGCCCGGTCTGCGGCACTCAAGACGCGCGGCCCTTGTCCGGCGCGGCGCACCACTACGCTTATCTCCTCCCAGTGAATCGCGCCGGCGGTGGTTTAATCGGCGGCTTGTCGGACCAGGCGGTCGATCGCTCGGCGGGTTGCGGCATCAAAGGGCTGGGCGTATCCGCGGGCGCGATCGGAACCGTCCGGGCCGGAGGCGGCGACGTTGACACCGACCAGGCGGCCGTGTGCGTCGATCAGCGGTCCGCCGCTGAACCCCGTTTCGAGTTTCGTCGTGCTCTCCAGGAGGTTGTCGTACAGCCGCCGGCCGGTGGGATCGAGTTGGTCCTGCAGCGATACCGACTCGTCTACAACAGTGCCGGTGCGATGGCAGCGCGGGCGATCATACCGCCGGGCGGCCAGGGCGATTACTATCGCACCCTCCGTAATCGGCTTGTCGGTTATTTGCAGTGCCCCGAGACTTCTTGCGTCGATTCTCAGAACGGCGAGGTCTCGCCTGTTGTCAACCAAGACTCGCTGAGCCGGATACGCCGATCCGTCGGGTAGAGTCACCGTGACCGTTTCCGCTCCGCGAACCACATGTTCGGCGGTTAGGATAATGCCTTCCGCAGCGATGATGATGCCGGTACCTCCGGATCGGTGCGCTGTGGCGCGGAGGTTTGCGTCAGAGCTCCGAACGCCTTGGTCGCGCTCGAGAGTCGCTTGGATCCGGACCACGGATGCCATTGCTGCGCGGGCGGTTGCGTCGAGTTCGTCACGCAGTTCGTTCGTAAGCAGCGCCGAGTGAAGCGATGACACGGGCAGAACCGTGGCCGGCGGGTAAACGGTCCCGCCGGCGGTAACTGCCTGTGACCGGCAGGTCTGAATATCGGTCGTTACCGAAGATGCGCAACCTGAGGCCAGAACCATAGCGCATACAAGTAGATTCCTCAGGCTTCGCGCCATCCATCCCCTCCGGCCGTTCAATTGCCGCGCGCCAATGCGCTCGGTCAGAGAAAGCATAGAATACGAAAGCGGCGGGTGACAAAACGGTGGCAGGTTCACCGCCGCTGTAATGCCGGTGCGGTCTGTATATGGGACCGCCCGAAAAGACCCCGCATTGGCGGCGGTTATTCGGGCAAGGCGGCGAGGGCGGGGCGGACCGATCTCATGCTCATCGGCATCGCGCCGTCACCGCATAGCCGGGAGTAAGTCCGCCATCGGCGGACGCCGCCTGCGGACCCGCTTCGTAGGGCACGGTCGAGGAACGAGACCTGCCATCGATTTCTGAAAGAGGCTGGGCAGCGGAAACCGACGCATGGTTTATCGACGCCGTCACTTTCGCCCTGTCAGGGTGATTGGGATTGTTGGGTTCCCACCGGGGGCGGCGGCCGCTGCGCGGCCTTGCCCCCGGCTATCGTCTTGCAGGCTTTCAGCCTGAACACCGAGCCGCTCGCAGCTTGCCACGTTGGGGAATGCGTCGCCGCGGAGTCGGACGGATACGCTTCGCTCGCCCGGCAAAGATGTGTAGAAGAGGCTCCACACCCCTGGCTCCACACTTTTGCTCCGGCCGGGGCAAGTCGTGCGATGGGCTAGTTCATCGCCGTTTCGGCTCGCCGCGATACGGTTCAGATCGAAGAGCCAAGTAGGCCGGGCTTTGCCCGACACACGCCTTCGGGTCGACGGTGCGTTACTCCAGCACTTGCCGAACGCAGTCGATTACGGTGCCGTCGACCCATTTGATTGCGGCCACGATCTTCTCGCCGAGCACCGGGGGGGCGGGCGGTCCGCCGCACAAGGCGTCGACCTCGGTCTTGATCTCCTCGATGGATCGGATCGGCAGGCCCGAGCCCTTTACGGACTCGATCAGATCGGTCCGGCGGGGATTGATGGCGATACCGCGTTCTGTGACGATCACGTCGATCAACTCGCCCGGTCCACACACGGTCGTCACGCGATCCACGATGACGGGGATCCGGTCGCGCATGGAAGGAATCGGCAGGATTACGCACTTGCCGGCCAGGCAGTTCTGCCAGCCACCGATGCCGTGCAGCAATCTGCCGTCCGAGTGGGTCACGACGTTGGCATTGAAGTGAACGTCGACTTCGGTGGCTCCCAACACGACGGCGTCGAGCATTGAGGCGAAGCAGCCCTTGCCGTGGAAGTTGTAGCTGGTGAACGGGCTGGTGTCCTGATGGCAGGGGTTCTCCCGCATGGAGCGTACACCGTCGAGATCGAAGGTCTGCCCGTCAAGGATGTAGTCGGCCAGACCCTCCTCGAGCATCTCGACCAGGTACTTGTTACTCCCCCCGCGAATGAAACGTGCCTTGATACCGGCTTCCTTCATCATCTCCTTGAGGTAGATGGCAAAGCCGAGCGACGTTCCCCCGGCACCGGCCTGGAACGAGAATCCATCCTTCATGATTCCGGAATCGCGTACGAACTGGGCGGTTAGCTCCGAGATCAGAAGGCGATCGGGACTCTTGGTGATCATCGTGGTCCCCGAAACGATTTTCTCCGGGTCCCCCACGGAATCCATGACGACAACCTGATCCACGTTGTTGCCCTGGATCTGCCAGGGGATACACGGGAACGGAACAGGGTTGTCGGTGACGACGATTACATGGTCGGCGTAGATGGAGTCGGCCAGGGCGAACCCGAGCAGACCACACGCGGAAGGACCCGTCACGCCGTTGGCGTTGCCGAAGGCGTCGGCCGTGGGGGCGGCGATGACGGCGATGTCGATGTGGACTTCGCCGTCCTGAATGGCCTGCCAGCGCCCGCCGTGCGAGCGGAGCACGCCCATCCCGCGCATTCTTCCCGTTGCGCAGTAGTTGCCGAGCGGGCCGTTCATACTCCCCTCGATATGGTGGATAAGTCCACTTTCGAGGTGGTCGATGATCTCCGCTTGGCAAGGAAACGATGCGCTGGGGAACCAGCGCAGGTCCTTAACTCCCATCTGCGCGGCCGCCCGGAACACTTCGTTGGCGACTTTGTCGCCGTCGCGGAAATGGTGATGCGACGAGATGGTCATTCCGTCGCGCAAACCCGCATTCTTCAGGGCCGTAGCTATGGAATCGACGATCTTGTTGCCATCTGCCGGATAGTCGGCGCAAGTACGAATGGACGGGGCGGTTTTGTTCCCGGAAGGGCGGTACTTGCCGACGCCCATGAACGGGGTGGCCGGTCGCCCGTTGATTTCAGTAGGCACCATACGCCCGACGGCGTTTTCGATGAGTTTGTTAGTCATTGCGTGTTTCCGTGGATAACGAAGCTTCAATCTTCAGCAACCGGCACTTCTCGTATGTGCCGTCGGCCCTTTCTTCGGCTAGTTGACTAACTTCATTGCCTTAGCTAGCTCTACCGTGTGTTGGGCGCGCTTTACCACCGGCGGATCGATCATCTTGCTGCCCAGCGATACTGCGGCCAGGCCCTTCTGCTGGGCTTCCTCGAAGGCGGCCACGATTCGTTGAGCCTTCTCCAACTCCGCCGCTGCCGGCGCGAAGGCCTCGTGGATGACCGCAATCTGCCGCGGGTGGATGCATCCCTTACCGTCAAAGCCGAGGGACTTGGCCTCCAATACGCTGGCTCGCAGGCCCTCCATATCCGCCACATCGGAATAAACCGTATCGATCGGCTGCACGCGCGCCGCCCGCGCCGCGTTGACCACCTGGCAGCGAGCCCAGAAGCTCTCGCGGCCTTCGTCCGTTCGCTGCGTGCCGATGTCGGCTGTGTAATCTTCCAGGCCTATAGTCAAAGCGCAGACGTTGTCCGACGCAGTGGCGATCTCGTAAGCCCTGATGCACCCGAGAGCGCTTTCCACAATCGGCATCAAGAGCACCGTGCGGTCGATACCTTTGGCTTTCAGAATGCCCGCGATCTTCTCGTCGACTTGCCGCACCTGGTCGGGGTCTTCGACCTTCGGAATCAGGATTACGTGAACATTATGCGGGGCGATGAAGTCGAGATCCTCGAGGCCGCGCCTGCCCTGGTTGATCCGAACCATCCGTTCGGCTCCATGGAAGTTCAGAGTTCGCAAGGCGTTACGAACCAACAGGCGGGCGGCGTCTTTCTCCGAAGGAGCCACACTGTCCTCCAGGTCGAGGATGACCCCGTCGGGACGGTGAAGCCCGGCGTTGATCATGAACTTCGATTCGTTGCCCGGCAGATAGAGCCGCGAGCGCCGAAAGCGGTTACGTTCCGTACCATACTCGGTACCGGGGGCGAAGTCGGGTATGTAGCCGTCCCCGACGTCAACTCCGGCGCGGCGAACGGCCGCTTCGACTCGCGCGGTGATAACAAACGGAAGAGCCCCGGTATCCTCGATCTCTACCTTGGCATTCTTTACGTTCAAGGCGTCCAGAACATCGCGAACCAACTTGCGAGTGACTTCGCCGTACATAGACTCGACCTTGGTTTTGAGATGCAGATCGATGCCCCCGGCTTCGGTCAGAGCGATCCGGACCCAGCAATCGGACCGGATATCCGGGCCGTAGCGACCCGCCTCGGCGGCTCCTGACGCGTTACAGTCTTTGGATGTCGTCATTGTCGAAATTCCCGGTGTTCAATAGACAGTCATTAAGCTTGTTTCCCGGCGGGAGCGGCGATCGCCCGGCTACCGGATGATGATGCCGCGATAGCCCGCGCGAATGCCGCCCGTCCGGCTACTCTATCAGCGTACCGTTCTCCATCATGACCAGCGGGTTGAAGGTCCCGAAATCCGCTTGGTGGATCAGCACCGTCTCGACCACCTGGGGACGACCGTCGCCCTCCTTCGCATGGCATGCGATGGTGTTGAGGGCTTTGTCCGGTAGACCGACCTCGTACGCTAAAGCCGTTCCGGAGATGGGGTGCCGCGCACACTTGCCGGAGAGGCTCTTGCGAAAACCCCCGTTCCCGTCCGGTTCGAACTCGAGCAACTTGCCGACGTCGTGGAGCAGACCGCCGGCGAGAAGTCGGTCGAAGTCGATCTTATAAGGCATCTCGCGGTAGGCGCTTTCCTGTGCCTTGGCGAGTCCGAGCGCCCCCTCAGTGACCGCGATGGTGTGTTCGATGAAGTTCACTCCGCGCGTGTTGGTCAGAAGGGTAAACGGCATGGCCTTAAGATCATCGACGCTCTTCCAGCCGCCGCGCTCGCAGGCCAATACCCAGGCCTGCACCGTTTTGGCACTAAGGTCGGCGTCCTTGATTCGCTGGAGAATGCCTCCGAAGAGACCCTCAATGTCTTTGGCAGTAATCATCATCTTACTCCGGGAGTTCTTTGCTCGTTGGGCGCCGTCGACCGGCGTCGCGCTGTCGGGCCTACCCGTTACCTCGATTCATCTCCGCCAGTTGGTCTCGAATGACTGCTTCGAACCCGCCCTTAACGACCAGTTCCTGAGCGATTTCGCCCAGCGGAGCGAAAGTGTACGTCTTGCCGTCGTATTCAATTGCCGCGTTTACGAAATCCACCTTGGCGACTCGGCCGGTCCGAATGGTCGCGCTCTTATCGTCTGCGAATGCCTGCACGAGATCTTCTACCAGCTCCGGGCACTCTATCACGATATAACCGTTGTTGAAGGCGTTTCGCTTGTACGTCTGAGAATACGAACCGGCGATGACCATCTGCAGTCCGCGGTACTTCAGGGCGGTCGCGGCCTGTTCGCGCGACGACCCCGAGCCGAAGTTGTAGCCTCCGACCAACAGATCCCCCTCCTTGGCCAGCTCCTGGAACTTCGGGTCATAGTTCAACATGGCCTTGGAGCCCATTTCCGCCGGGGCAAGGTTGTCCTGATAGGTGAACTCCTTGCCGTAGATGCCGTCGGTGTTCATGTTGTCCTTCGGGACGAACAGCAGCTCACCTTCGAGCGTCTTGGGGAACCCATCCAGAATCGTGGTTGCCTTGGATTCGGCTGGTGGTCTGGTCGCCGTACGTACCGTGCTCCCGCGCTTAAGGGCACTGCGCGATTCGTCCGCACTCATCCCACCCGGGGTCGGATCGGCAATCCTACCGGCGACCGCAGACGCCGCGACAACCGTCGGGCTGGCCAAGTACACTTGAGAATCCGGGGCGCCCATTCGCCCCTTGAAGTTCCGGTTGGTCGCGGAGATGCCGACCTGCCCACTGTCGAGCACCCCATCTCCCAGCCCGATGCACGGTCCGCACCCGGGTGGTAAGGCGATGGCCCCGGCGTCCAACAGAGTACCCCATGCTCCGGCTTGCCGGGCCTGCTCTTCAACCTCGCTGGAGGCGGCGGCAATGTAGAGCTTGACTCCGTCGGCAACACGTTTTCCGGCGATGACCTTGGCGGCGTCTACGAAGTCCTCCAGCCGCCCGTTCACACAACTGAGCAGGTACGCCTTATCGATCCTGACGTTGCGTTGCTCCATCTCCGGCAGCGGTACGATGGTCTTCACTTCGTTCGGCCCGGCCACGTGAGGAGTGACGGCCGCGAGGTCGAAGTCCAACTCCTTGGCATAGAAGGAATCGGCATCTGCCTGTGGTGCATCGGCGCTGATTCGTTCAACGATCTCGGCGGTCAGGCGGGGTTGGGCATCGCCGCGCTTCGCCATTACCTCTGCACGCTGGAGCAGGTAGCGGCGGGTGACGTCATCGAAGGGGAATACTCCCGCGAGGGCGCCCCATTCGGTACTCATGTTGGCTATGGCGATACGACCTTCCATGCTCAACTTGGCGATGCCGGGTCCGGCGAACTCCAGACAGCAGTTGAGCACTTCGTCGTTGTTGAAAGTGCCGATCAGCGCGATTACCACATCCTTGCCGCTGACGCCGGCACGAGGTTCACCCGTCAGGTTCACCCGAACGACGTCCGGTACTTGCCACCACGTCCGGCCTGTGGCCCAGATTGCGGCCGCATCGGTCCGGACCACGGGAGTCCCCAGCGCGGCCATCGCCCCGTATATATTGGAGTGAGAATCCGAGCCCACGACGAACGTGCCGGGCAGGGCGAAGCCTTCTTCGATCATGATCTGATGTCCGATCCCACGACCGACCGGATAGAAGGCTACGCCGTTCTTCTTGGCGAACGCTTCGATCTTGGCATACTTCGCCAGATTCGCCTCGCTTTTGTTCTGGATGTCGTGGTCCAGGGCATACATCGGTTGTTCGGGATGGCACACGCGCTGCGCGCCCATACTCTCGAATTTGGGAATAACCGCGCCGGTATTGTCATGTGTCATGACGTGGGCGGGGCGGATGGACAGAAAGTCACCGCTACGAACGGTGTGTCCTTCCGGAAGCCCGACGGCGAAACGCTGGGCGATCTTCTCAACCAGATTGGATCCCATCTGTCAGTCCTTTCCACCGGCTAAAAGCCCGCCGCGCCGATAGATGGCCAACTGGGCTTCCGGAAATGCAAGACCTTGAATTCTCTCAGTGCCGGTCGTTCGCGTTACGGTTCCGGACTCGAAATCCACTTCGAGATCCTCGCCGTTTTCGATACTAGTGCTCAAGGCGTCGGCGCAAAGGACGGCGAGTCCGGCGTTGATGGCGTTACGTTCGTAAATAGCGCCGAACGACTCCGCCACGATCACCGAGACGCCGAGGGCTTTGAAGCAGTCGACGGCCTGCTGTCGCGAACTTCCGCACCCGAAGTTCTTTCCTGTCACGATAATGTCACCCGGCTTGACCTTCCTAGAGAAATCCTCCCACCCGTCGAGGTTGCCGAAGGCATACTGCTTCATCTCCTCCGGGTCGGTCACGGTCAGGTGCCGGTTGTGGTAGATCATATCTGTATCGATATTGTCCTGCCGGATCACCCACGTCCGACCTTGGACCTTCGTTGGGTGGGCGGAGTCCCCGGCCGCCGAGCGTTTGCCCGGCGCGGCGCCGGCTGCCGCAGGCTTCTCGAACTGCACGGGTTGGTCGGGGATTTTGTCGGCCGTGGTGATTACCCCGGCTACCGCCGAGGCTGCCGCCGTCTGCGGCGAGGCAAGGTACACGAGCCCCTTGCCCTGCTTGCCCGGGAAGTTCCGATTGCCCGTGCTGACGGTGGTCTCTCCGGGGCCGTTCTGACCGATTTGCCCCGCGGCGCATCCCGCGCATCCCGCGTTGCCCAACAAGGCCCCGGCATCTTTGAATACCTTAATCAGCCCTTCATCGAGCAGCCGCCGCCAGACGACATCCGTGGCCGGGACGATCTTCAGCACTACCCCCGGAGCCACTGTTCGGCCCGTGAGAACGTCCGCCGCCGCGGCGAGGTCCTCGTACCGCCCATTGGTGCATGACCCGATGAACACCGAGCCCACCTTGGTGCCGGCAGCTTCCGTAACCGGGACGACGTCGTCCGGACGTCCGGGCCGGGCGATCATCGGTCCGACGCCGCCGATATCGACGACAACCTCGTCCGAATACACGGCGTCCGGATCCGCGAAGACCGGAGTGACGTCACGTCCCGCTGCCTTGCGGCAGTAATCGAGGACTTTTTGATTGGGGGGGAACAGCATGATGATCCCGCCCATTTCCGTACACATTGACGCCAGCGTGGCGCGCCCGGCCAGATCGAGCTGGTCGACATAGGGGCCATAGAACTCCGCGGCCAGTCCGAGCAGTCCGTTAGCGCCGAAATGGCCAACGAGTGCCAGAGTGACATCCTTCGGCGCGGCGCCTTCGGCCGGCATGCCCTTCAGGGTGACCTTGATGGTCTTGGGGACCTTGAACCAGACCGTCCCATGGGCAAACGCGTGGGCGATGTCCTGATCGCCCATCCCCTGACCAAATGCGCCGATCGCGCCCAGGATGTTGGCGTGGGAGTCCGTTGAAACGAGGGTGCCGCCCGGGCCCACCAACCCAAGATCGATGGCTAAGTGCGTTCCGATCCCCGCGTCGATGTCGTGTACGGTGATTCCGTGCTCCCGGGCGAAGACGCGGCAGAGCTGCTGGTTCTTGGCATAGTTCTGATCCGAACCGCCCGGGTTGCAGTCGAAGGTGAAGAAGGTTTGCGCCGGTTCGGCCACCGGGAGCTCGTTGTCCCGGATGTTCTTGACTACGTTGGCGCCTCCGAAATCGCGGGCGATCCTAGCGTCGATAGCCAGATCGACCACTTCTCCGGCTTTCGCCGGTTTTGCGGAGTGTTCGGTGATGATCTTCTCGATTAACGTCTGTCCCATGATGTTGCCTCGCTTGGCTGGACGGCCTTTCGATCCGTCAAGTCGTGGACGGGTGGTGTATTACCCGACGCCGACCACGGTTTGTTCCTTCTTTCGCTCAGAGCTTCGCGATGATTGCGTCGATCATCTGCGTCGTTGTCGCGGCCCCCTGGTCGAGCACTTCCTGGCAGCCGGTAAGCCGCATCATGTCGTAAGTGCGGGTCTTGCCTTCCGCGATGACCGCCGCCGTTGCTTTGCGGATTCGGTCGGCCGTCTCCGTTTCGTTGATGTGGTCCAGCATCATGCAGGCCGATAGGACCATGGCGATCGGGTTGACGATCGGAGGGTCGAGGTTCTCATATTTCGGGGCGGAGCCGTGGGTCGGCTCGAACACGGCAACTTCCTTGCCGATGTTGGCGCTGCAGGCGAAACCGAGTCCGCCGACCAGTCCGGCGAACCCGTCGGAGACGATGTCTCCGAACATGTTGCCACTGACCAGGACTCCATAGTCCTCCGGGTTCTTGGTCAGCCACATCATCTGGGCGTCGATGTTCGTTTCCCAAAGGGCGATTCCCGGATAGTCCTGTGCGGCGAGTTTGGCCTCAGCGCGCATCATGCCGGAAGTCTCGCGGATGACGTTGGGCTTCTCGCAGACGGTTACGGACTTGTAGCCGAACTTCTTGGCGTAGGCGAAGGCCTCGCGCACGATTCGACGGCAGGCCTTGCGGGTGAAGATCCGCGTCGATATCGCGAGATCCTCACTGGGGCAGTCCTTGAACCTGGCCATCCTCGGGTGCGTCTCCAGGGCGCTGCGGACGTTTGCAGGCGGGTTGGTCCATTCGACCCCGCCGTAGAGTCCCTCAGTGTTCTGCCGGAAGATCACGGCGTCGACCTTGGGCTCCACAAACCCGTCACCGTCGCGCCGAATGAAGTTCAGCGGGTTTCCGGGGAATGACTGGCACGGGCGGATGCTTATATCCAGGTCGAAGTGCTGCCGCAGGCCGACGATCGGACTGCTGTAAACAAAACCCTTGTCCCTCAGTTTCGGCGAAAGCTCTGCGGCGGCTTGGTCCTTCGGCTTGGACGTGATCGCCCCGAACAGGCCAATCTTGTGCTCTTCCAGGAGCTTGATCGTCCGCTCGGGCAGGGCGTTTCCTTCGTTGATCCAGAACTCCCATCCGATGTCCGCGTGAACGTAATCCGCTTCGAAGCCGGCGGTCTCCAAGACCTGAATGGTCCCCGGCAGAACCACCTTCCCGATGCCGTCGCCCGGCATGCTCACAATCGTCCTTTTTGCCACGGTCTATCTCCCCAAAGAATGGTCGGAGTTACGGTCTCCGCAAGTTCTCTATGTCCTTTGCCGCTCGCCTTCCAAGCGTGCTCCACATACGGCGCGGGCACTCTAGGCGACGACCGACTGCTAAGCAAGCCTTGTGCCAACAAGGTGCGCAACACGGGTGTACCGGAAACGGCTGAAGGCGAGCGTAACTCCCAACATTATACCTTCAACCGGCAGCGCCGCGGTGGGACTTGGGTCCGCCCAACGGCTGAAATAATAGAGTACATTGGCCGTTAGCTCCGGCGGCAGTCTTGCGCATTTGTCGGGTCAGCCAGTGTTCGATGACCCGCCCGACATAGGCAACCTCCGACGCATCCAACGGGCGGCCTCGTTCGATGTGATGCCACTTGGCCAGACACGATCGACAGCACGTGGCCGTGGCGTGCTGGGCGACAAACACGGGGTGTCCGCACATAGGGGTTTGCCGGCCGTCGTTTTTCGGCGCGGCTGGCGCCAGGCGGACCTCAATGAACTTGCGACCGTGCGCCAGGACCGTTTCCAAGCCCTTGGTTTGCAGGTAAGCGGACTCGGCTCTCCCGAGGCGGAAACGTCGCCGGAAGGCCGAGCGTGCCAACCTCGCCAGCACGATCTCGATCTGCGAATCGTCGTTCTGTTCGGCCGTCTCGTTTTGATTGGTTTCCGTCACCGCCGATCATCCGTTGGAAGGGCGGTACTTCGCCCATGATGAGGCGCGCCACGACTATCGGACCTGCCGGGCAGGCGTCAGAAAATCCGGCAGTCTTTGGGGAAGGCCTCATCCAAGGCCGCCGCCATATCGTCCGTTATTTCAACGCTCAACGCGTCGAGGTTCTCGCGGAGTTGATCGATGCGGGTCACTCCGAGGATGACGCTCGATACGCCGGGCTGGGCCGCCGCCCAGGCAAGGGCCAATTGAGCCCGGCTGCAGCCGGCTCGGTCCGCTTGCGTCTTGAACTTGCGGACTCGTTCTATTCTCTCGTCGGCAATGGCTTCTTCGCGGAGCCACTCCAGCCGCTGCAGACGTGACCCTTGCGGCAGACCATCGTCGTACTTGCCGGTCAACATACCGAACGCCAGCGGGCTCCACAGAACCAGCCCCATGCCGTATTCTACTGCCACCGGGCGCACGTCTTGTTCGAATTTCGCTCTAGCCAGCAAGCTGTATTGGGGCTGCTCTACCTGTGGACGATACAGGTTCGCCGCGTTGCACAGATCGTTGACCTCCCGTAGTTGGCTACCGGTCCACTCGCTTGTGCCCCAATATAGAATCTTGCCCTGGTGGATCAGGTCGTCCATTGCCCGGGCCGTTTCCTCGATCGGTGTCTCTTTGTCGAAGCGGTGGCAGAAGTATATGTCCAGATAGTCCGTGCCGATGCGGCGAAGGCTCTTGTCCACCGATTCCATGATGTGCTTGCGGGACAGGCCCCGGTTGTTGATGTGCCCGCTCATCGGGTAGAAGACCTTCGACGATATCACCAGCTCGTGACGGGGGAAGTCGCCGAGCACCTTACCCATGGCCCGCTCGGTCTCGCCGGTCGCGTAAATGTCGGCGGTGTCGAAGAAGTTGATCCCGGATTCGAAACCGGCCTGGAGGATATCCCGGACCGCCGCCTCGTCCTTCACGCTATCCCCAAAGGTCGTCCAGCCTCCCAGGCCGAACGTGCTGACTTTCGTTCCACAGCGCCCCAGCGGGCGATAGGTCGTTTTCGACTCCGGCATGTGGTACCCTCCTCGGTCTGATCTCCCCCGTGAGGGACGCTGGCGTCCTTCACTCGGTTTCCAGGAAGACGTAGTCCGTGGGCGACATTCCCAGCCCGCGGTACGTATTAATGGCCCGCCGGTTGTCCCGGCGAACGTAAAGCCGCAGCCCTCGTATCTCGTGCCGGCTCTGAGCCAGTTTGTGGATGTGCTCGTAGAGCGCGCGAAACACGCCCTGGCCGCGATGCTCGGGGGCCACGTAAACACTCTGAATCCACCAGAAGAAGCCGTTTCGCCAGTCACTCCACTCGGTGGTTACCATTGTCTGGCCCACCACCGTGCCGTCGACCTCGGCCAGGTAGTACGTGCCCAGCCGGGGATTGCCCAGAGCTCTTCGGACACCGTCCCCGACGGCGGCGGGGTCCAGAGTGATTCCCTCGGTTTCTGCGGCCATCGCCTGGTTGAAAGCGGCGATCGTGCGGGCGTCGGTCAGGGTTGCGTGTCGAACCACCGGGGACGTTTCGCTTGTGTCCATGGGACCTCCCTTGCGACGTTCCGCTCCGGCGATAGTGGTAGCCGTTGGGGCGGCGAGCCAGGTTAGGACCGGCGTCGGCGAGCAACTGCGTCCGCTCCAACCGGTCAGTTATACATCGTATCGATTCCGCCGCTGGGGACAAACGGTCGGACCCCGGTTGGTGGCCACCCTTGAGGCGTGTCGAACGCTTCCCGGTCACCACGCCTCCCGCCGGGAACGTCCGATCCTGTCAATATGGCACGCCGCGACGCGAGCGGCGGGTCGGTCTGCCATGCTGGCAGTCGCGCAGGGGCGGAAAGTGCCGCGGTCAGGGGGTGCAAGTCGTTATATTTCAAGGAGTTATCGTGAATACGCCGTCTTGCGAGGACTGGCCCGAGAGTTGCTTTTGATATACCGGCGTTCGGTGCGCGATGATACGCGCGCCGGGTTTAACGATGAAAACCCGTCGGGTTTTGAGTGTTTTCGAAAGAGGAGACAGGCGATATGGCGGTCAAGCAGTTGGCCTACGAACAGGAGGCGCGGCAGGCCCTGTGGAGCGGGGTCGAGAAGTTGGCCAGTGCGGTCAAATCGACGCTCGGTCCTCGCGGCCGGAATGCTGTCATCGACAAGGGGTGGGGCGGTCCGACCGTTACGAAGGACGGCGTTACGGTGGCCGAGGAAGTCGATCTCGAAGACAAGTACGAGAATATGGGGGCTCAGCTTGTCAAAGAGGCCGCGAGCAAGACGAGTGAAGTGGCCGGTGACGGCACCACCACGGCGACCGTCCTGGCGGAAGCGATTTTTCGGCAGGGGCTCAAGAACGTAGCGGCGGGGGCCAGCGGAAACGCGATCAACCGGGGGATTGTGAAGGCCGTCGATGCCGTTATTGAGGCGGTCAAGGGGATGTCCCGTCCGGTACGGGTCAACAAACGCGAGGACATCGTCAATGTCGCGAAGATCTCGGCCAACAATGACGAGACGATCGGGAAGCTGTTGGCGGATTGCTTCGACAAGGTGGGCAAAGACGGCGTAATCACTGTCGAGGAAGGCAAGACGGCCGATACGGTCATCGAGGTCGTGGAAGGGATGCAGTTCGACCGGGGGTTCCTTTCGCCGCACTTTGTGACGGATCAGGATGCCGTCGAGTGCGCATTGGACAGGCCGCTGATTCTCATTCATGAGGAGAAGATCAGCAGTGTCCCCAAGTTGGTTCCACTGCTGGAGAAGGTGGCCAAGGCGAAGAAACCGCTGTTGATCATCGCCGAGGACGTTGAAGGCGAGGTTCTGGCGACGTTAGTCGTGAACAAACTCCGGGGCATCCTGGATGTCTGTGCGGTCAAGGCGCCGGGTTACGGCGATCGCCGCAAGGCTATGCTGGAGGATATTGCGGCGCTGACTGGGGCGACGGCGATAATGAAGGACCTCGGCTTGGATCTCGAGAAGGTCTCAATCAAGGATCTCGGGCAGGCCAAGAAGGTACGCATCGACTCGAATAACACGACCATCGTCGAGGGGGCCGGCTCGACAGCCGCTATCAAAGAGCGGATCACGCAAATCGGAGCGGAGATCGAATCTACAACTTCTGACTACGATCGGGAGAAGCTCGAGGAGCGTCGGGCCAAGCTGGTCGGCGGTGTCGCCCAGATCAACGTTGGGGCGGCTACCGAAACCGAACTTAAGGAAAAGAAGGCTCGGATCGAGGACGCTTTGCACGCTACCCGGGCGGCTATTGAAGAGGGTATCGTCGTCGGTGGCGGAGTTGCCCTGCTGCGGGCGACCGAAGCTCTTGATGGGCTGAAGTTGAAGGGTGACGAGCGTACCGGAGCGGATATCGTTCGCGCGGCGCTGGAGGCCCCCTTACGGCAGATCGCGGCGAACGCCGGGCTCAACCCCGGAGTGGTTCTGCACAAAGTCCGGGCGGGCACCGGGACGTTCGGCTTCAACGCTGAGACCGGCGAGTATACTGACCTGATGAAGGATGGCGTGATCGACCCCACCAAGGTCGTGCGTGCCGCTCTGGAGAACGGTAGTAGCGTTGCCCGCATTCTGCTCAGTGCGGATGTGTGCATTTCCGAGAAGCCGTCGGATGACGCTGACGCCGAAGCCGGGCCCGGTATGGGCGACGAAATGGACTACTAGAAGACGGCGTTTCGCTACGCCGGGAGGAGTTGGGCAGAGACTCAACCGAACCAGGAAAGAACGAGGCGGCCGAGTCGACCTCGATCCAATAATTGACGGAGACAACCCAATCATGGCAACCACAACCTCATGTAAGACGAAGATTAAGTTCCGCCCGATGGATGATCGCGTGCTGGTGCAGCCCGGCGAAGCCGAGGAGACCACCGTCGGTGGTATCATCCTGCCCGATACCGCCCGGGAAAAGCCGCAGCGCGGAGTGATTGTGGCGATGGGGCCGGGCAAGCTGCTCGACAGCGGAAAACGCGGCGAGATGTGTGTCAAGCTTGGTGACGAAGTGTTCTACGGGAAGTACTCGGGAACGGACGTCGAATTCGGCGGCGAGAAGCTCGTTGTGATCCGTGAGAACGATATTCTGGCGATTGTGGACAAGTAACCAGACAATCCGGCCACGGCGATTGTCGTGCCGAGCATGAAGATAGGAGTTGGCTATGGCCAAGCAGATGATGTTTTCCCAGGAGGGCCGCCAGCAGATTCTCGAGGGGCTTTCCAAACTGGCGAGTGCCGTGAAGGTGACCATGGGGCCGACGGGGCGCAATGTGATCCTCCAGAAGTCCTTTGGTGCGCCGCGCGTTACTAAGGACGGCGTGAGCGTTAGCAAAGAGGTGGAACTGCCCCAGCCGTTCGAGAACATGGGGGCCAAACTGATCAATCAGGTGGCGTCGAAGACCAGCGACGTGGTGGGCGACGGTACGACCGCCGCGACCGTTCTTGCCGAGGCGATCTTCCGCGAAGGTTTCAAAGCGGTTGCTGCCGGGGCGAACCCGATGTCGGTGAAGCGCGGAATCGACCTGGCCGTGTCCGCCGCGGTCGGAGCGATTGCGGATATGTCCACGAAGGTCAAGTCCAACGAGGATTTGGCCAAGGTGGCGACAATCTCGGCCAATGGTGACACCGAGATCGGCAAGTTGCTGGCATCAGCGCTTAAAGAGGTCGGCACCGACGGTGTGGTCGAGGTGGAAGAGGGCAAGTCGCTGGAGACGGAGAAGGAAGTCGTCGAGGGAATGCAGTTCGACAAGGGCTTCCTGTCTCCCTATTTCATGACCGATCCGGGCTCGCTGGAGTGCGTCCTGGCGGATCCGGCGATTCTGATCTTCGAGAAGAAGATCTCGAATCTGCGCGATTTCCTGCCGGTTCTGGAGGCGATTTCATCCAGCGGTAAGTCCTTGCTCGTCATTGCCGAGGACGTCGACGGCGAAGCGCTTGCCGGTCTGGTTGTCAATCGGATTCGCGGCGTGCTCAAGTGCTGTGCCGTCAAGGCTCCGGGGTTCGGTGATCGGCGCAAGGCCATGCTAGGTGACATCGCGGTGCTCACCGGGGGAACGCTCGTCAGTGAGGACTTGGGAATCAAACTCGAGAACCTTTCGCTGAACGAGATGGGGTCGGCCAAGAAGGTCGTGATCAGCAAGGACAACACGACGATTATCCAGGGCGCCGGGAAGAAGGCTGACATCAACAGCCGGATCGAGCAGATTCGCGGACAGATCGAGAAGTCCACCAGCGACTACGATCGCGAGAAGCTGCAGGAGCGGCTTGCCCGGCTGACCGGCGGAGTGGCCGTCATTCGCGTGGGCGGCTCTACCGAGATCGAGGTCAAGGAGCGAAAGGACCTCGTCGACGATGCCCTCCACGCCACCAAGGCGGCGGCGGAAGAGGGGGTCGTCCCGGGCGGCGGAGTGGCTTTCCTTCGGGCAATGCCGGCCGCCACCAAGGCTCGCGATAAGGCCCGGGGCGATGAGAAGATCGGCGTCGATATCATTGTGAAGGCGCTGCGGGCTCCGACTTGTCAGATTGCGAAGAACAGCGGCTGCGACGGCGAAGTGGTGGTCGAGCAGATCCTCGAAGAGACCGGCGCTTTTGGTTATGACGCCCGAGCGGGCGAGTACGTCGACATGGTCAAGGCCGGGATTATCGATCCGGCGAAGGTCTCTCGGGTAGCCCTCGAGAGTGCCGCGAGCATCGCCGGACTCCTTCTGACCACGGAAGTGCTGTTGACGGATCTCAAGGACGCCCGGAAGGAGATTGCGCACTCCGTGCGATAGGTTTCCTTGGGTAGATTCATTCCGGGGGCGGGCGTTGTCGTCCGCCCCCGTTTCTCCAACATGGATCTGTAAAGAGAGATGGCGGTGGCCGGCGGAAAACGCGATTTCTACGACGTGCTCGGGGTCGCCCGCGACGACGCTCCGGAAGCGATCAAGAAGGCCTATCGCCGCCTTGCGCATAAGTACCACCCCGATCGGAACACGCAGGATCCGGACGCTGAGAAGAAGTTCAAGGAGGCGGCCGAGGCCTATGAGGTTCTCTCCGATCCGCAGAAGCGGCAGCGGTACGACCAGTTCGGTCACGCCGGGCTCAGCGGCGCTGGGCTCCACGACTACAGCCACATGGGCGTCGATGACATCTTCTCGATGTTCACCGACATCTTCGGGGGTGGCGGCCGCCGCCGACGGCGGGGGGCGGATCTGCAGACGCAGGTTGAACTTACTCTGGCGGAAGTGTCCGCCGGGGCCGAGAAGACAATCGAGTTCTCCCGCCGAGATTTCTGTGACGTTTGCGGAGGGAGTGGGGCTGCTCCCGGATCCGAAAGGAAGACCTGTCCGACCTGCGGCGGGTACGGACAAGTGGAGCAGTCCGGAGGTCTGGGCGGATTGTTCGGAAGGGTAATCACCAATTGTCCGCATTGTGGAGGACGCGGCTCGACCATCGTCACCCCGTGCAAGACGTGCCGGGGTAATGGCACGGTGGTGAAGGACCGGGTTGTGAACGTGCATATTCCTCCGGGGATTCACGACGGGCAGGCCGTGCGGGTCCGCGGCGAGGGCGAGCCGGGCGAGGCCGGGACCGAGCGAGGAGATCTCCATTGCTACGTTCGGGTGACTCCTCATCCTTTCCTCGAGCGGAACAATAACGACGTTCTTTGCCCGATGCCGGTTAGCTTCACTCAGGCCGCTCTCGGAGCCAAGGTGGAAGTCCCCACTCTGGCGGGCAAGGCGGATCTGACGATTCCCGCCGGCACGCAACACGGGCAGATGTTCCGGCTGCGCGGGCTCGGACTGCCGGACATGCGCACGCGGCGGACGGGGGACGAGATCGTCCAAGTGTTGGTAGAGGTTCCGCGGAAGTTGAACCGCAAGCAGGAGGGCATTCTCCGGGAGTTTGCCGAGACGGAAGACAAATCCGTCCTGCCGGAGTCGAGGGGTTTCTTCGATAAACTTGTGGACTATCTTGGTAGTCTGGGAGAAAAATAGGAGTCGGACGGAACCGGCGACGGGATCATGAAAAAGAGGAAAGACAAGAAGACGGCAGCGGGCGATAAGCCCGAAATCGCTGAGGTCGCAGAGGAAGCCGACCCGACGGGGGCGGATGCGGAGTCTGTGGTCGTGGCGGAAGACACCGTTGAGTCGCTCCGCGAGAAGGTTGCGGCATTGGAGGATAATCTGCTTCGGGCCCGCGCCGAGGGGCAGAATCTGCAGAAACGCGCTGCCCGCGAGTACGCGGAAGCGATCCGTTTCGCCAACGCGGAGCTATTACAGTCGATTCTCGGGGTTCTGGATGACTTCGATCGGTCCTTAGCCGCGGCGGACAAGGGCGAGAGCGGTGAGGCCGTGATCGACGGGGTCCGATTGGTCCACGAGAACCTCATGAAGGCATTGCGGAGTCACGGACTCGAGGAGATCGAAGCCCTGCAGTGTCCGTTTGATCCGCATGTGCATGAGGCGATGATGCAACAACCCAGTGAGGATCACGCTCCGGGGACGGTTCTCGTCGAGATCGCCAAGGGGTATCGGCTGCGCGAGCGGGTGCTGCGCCCGGCCCGAGTGGTGGTGTCGAAAGCGGTGGCGGAAGAAGAGCCTTCGACTGCAGGTGAGGCCGCCGAGGATAAGGACGCGTCGGAAGGGGGAGCCCGGTAAGGGCAATGCAGGAGTAACCGGTATGCCAACCTATGAATACGAATGCACTAAATGCGGGGCGGTGACGGACGTTTTTCAGCCCATCACCGAACCGGCGCGGCGCCGGCTGAAGAAGAGCGATAAGCCGACGTGCGCGTGCGGAGCGGAAGTTATTCGCCGGATCGGCATCGGCGGCGGAATCCTCTTTCGCGGCAGCGGCTTCTACGAAACGGATTACCGCAGCGAAAGCTACAAGAAGGCGGCCAAGGCGGAGAAGGACGCCGTCAGCGGCAAGACCAAACCTGACGACGGCAAGGCGGAGAAGAAGACTAAGAGTGGCAGCGAGAAGTCGTCGGGGGCGGAGAAGGTTGCCAAACCGTCAACTGCTGCCTGACGGTCCGGTGGCACGCAATGAGCCCGACGTCTGGTAGAATCTGCAATGCCAGTTTTTGAGTGCCCAACCTGTGGGAAGAACCTGGCGGTAGACCACCTGGAAGACGCCCCGTTCCGCCCTTTCTGCTGTGAGCGGTGCAAGCTCGTAGACCTCGGGCGGTGGTTGGATGGCACCTATCGCGTCAGCGAGCCGGACACGCCGGATGAACCGGAGGACGCCTCCGCGGGCGACGATTGACTACCGGTCGGTTCACGCGGACATTCCTCTTCAGAAGCCTTGGAAGTGCCCCGTCCGCACGCCGCACCCCGGGATCCGCCAATATTGATTGGGATGCGCGGCTTCGCAGAGAAAACGGGCACCTCAGGGAGGTATTCCCCGAGATGCCCGTGTCTTACTCCGCTTATGCGGCCAAAACCTAGCGCGTGAGCGTGTCGGGATCACGCAACGGCAATCTGGTTACCTTCCCGAAAAAATCCAGGTGAAGATCAGGGTTCTTGTCGTGCCCGCCGGCGATGACCGTGTCGGTTTCGCCGACCACGAGAATCACGAGTTCGTCGGGATGCAAGTACTTCTTCGCGACTCGGAGAACGTCGTCGACCGTGACCTTCTTGAGGTTGTCGGTATACGTCTGCCAGTATGCGGGATCCCGTCCGGTGTACTCGTCGTTTGCGTACGTGTTTAGTACCGCCATTATCGTGGGGAACTGCTGAGGGAAGTACTCGGTCAGCAACGAAATCGTCACGTCGAGGTCGTCCTGGTCCACCTTCTCGGTGCGGATCCGGTCGATCTCCGCCAGAGCCAGACCTGTGGCATAGGCGCACGCGTTACTCTTGGTCTGGAAGTAGCATTGGAAGTCGCCGGGGTAGTACGCTCCCTGGCCGAACTGGCTGCCTACGGTGTAAGCCAACCCCTCGTCGGAGCGGATCTTCCCGGTCAGACGCGACTGAAAACCCGAGCCACCGAGGATCGCGTTCATGATCCTCAGCGGGAACTCGTCCGGGCTGCCACGCATTATCGACTTATGGCCGATGGATACGCGGCCCTGGTTGACACCTTCCTTGTCGACCACATACACGCCGGGGACCGGTTGGTGTTGGGGAGCGGGGAAGGTGGTCGGGCCGGGTTCGCCGATCGGCCAGTCGGCGAAGGCCTTGCTGATCTTGTTTAGCATCTCGGTGCGGTCGAAGTCTCCGGACACCGTGACAATCATGTTTCCCGGATGATAGTACTTCCGGTGGAACGCCAGCAGATCCTCTCGGTTGATGGCGTCGATCGACTCCGAGCTGGGATAGCGGGTGCTGAAGTGGGCGTCTCCGTTCATCAGGAAATCCCACTCGATGCTCTCGATGCTGTCTGTGGAATCGTTGCGGCGCTTAATTTGCTGGACGATGCGTTCCTTGGCCAGTTGCAGTCGGCGCTCGTCAAACCGCGGATGCCGCAGCATGTCGATCAGCAGCGCCAAGCCGTCGTCCAGGTCCTTGGATAGCACGGAGAGGTTCGCATTCCCTCTGGTGTCGGAAACGTAGGACATCAGTCCGGCGGCGAGGAAATCGACGCGTTCATCCAGTTCCTCCGGAGAGAGGTTCTCCGTTCCGCCGTCGCGGATTTGTTCCCCCATCAGCGAGGCCAAGCCCGCCTTGCCGGGCGGGTCGAAAGCCCCGCCGGTTCGGATTGTTACGCTCATGTCGAAGGTGGGAAACATTCGGTCTTCGGCAATGTACACGACCATGCCGTTGGGCAGGACCTCCCGGAACTGATCGGCGGGCGGCAGCCGGTAGTCAAGCGGGGCGTAGACCAGATCGTCAGGATGCGCCGGGATCGGCTTGGCGACCGGAGAGTCTGCCAAAACGGTGGCACAGATACAAAAGCTCAGCCCGAGGGCGAGCGCGGTTTTTTGGTATGTTGGCATGCTACTCGGACTCCTTATCGGCGGCTTCCAGCTCAGCCACGCGGGCTTTGATGGTCTTAATCATGTACTCGAGCATCGGCGTGCGTTCCTCCGGGACGTTCCCCGAGCTAAGCGCCTGCTCCATCATCGACAGTTGTTGTCGCAGTTGGTCCAGACTGTCAGCGTCTTTGAGTTGCTGAATCATGGCTTTGATCTGAGGCACGGCCTCGGGCGGCACGTCGGCCAGCAAAGCCGCCAGTTCCGGATCGACCTCCGGCGAGGTTCCACCCTTCGTGCGGTATACGGCCACGGTTCGAGTCTTCGGATCGAGATACTTGCGGACGACGCGACGGACGTCTTCCGCCGTTACCGCCAGCATCCGGTCCGACGATTCGTTGATGTAGTTCCAATCATACCAGGTTTCGTAGAGGGCCAACTGGAACATCAATCCGACGTTGTTGCGGACCCGACGGATCGAGGATGCCAATACCTGGTTCTTGACTTTCTGCAGCTCATAATCGGTGATCTCACCGTCGCGGAGCTTGTCGATTTCTTCCAAGAGCAGGCCTTCCACCTCCTCAGGGGTTCGGCCTTCCTTGACCGTAGCGTCGACTTCGAAGTACCCGGCATACTTGCGGGAGTTATTCCCGCCGCCGGGCCGGCCGATTGCCACATCTTCGGCAGTGACCAGACGTTTGAACAACCGCCCGCTCTTGCCGGAGAGTAGTTCCCCGGCCACCTCGAGCGCGGCCTCGTCAGCGTGTCCGATAGCAACGCCGTGATACCGTATTCGAACCTCGGAGTTGGCCTCAACTTCGGCATTGAAGCGACGTTCGGCGATCGGGGCAGGTTCTTCGGTGACGAGCATCGGGGGTTCGACTTTGCCTCGCGGAATCCGCCCGAAATACCGCTCGGCCAGCTCGATCGCGTGGTCGGAATCGAAATCCCCAATGAGCACCATCGTGGCATTGTTGGGGGCGTAATAGACCTTCATGAAGTTGCGAACGTCGTCGCGGGTGATGGACTCCACTTCCGAGGCCCAGCCGAGCACCGGGCGTCCGTACGGATGACTCTGCCAGAACAGAGCCTCGAAAGCCTCGTCGAACTTACCGGTGGGGGTGCTTTCGGTCGAGAGGCGGCGCTCTTCGCGGACGTTCTCACGCTCCACGTAGAACTCCCGCATAACGGCGTTGGCCAACCGATCGGAGTCCAGCCAGAAGAACAGCTCCAGCTTGTTGGATGGAAGCTGCACGAAGTAGATCGTCATGTCTTCGGCGGTCCCCGCGTTCAACATCGCTCCGCCGTTGGCTGAGTAGATCTTGTCGAGCTCGTTGTCCACCATTAACTCACGCTCGGATGCGAGGAGTCTGTCGTACTCCTTCTTCATGGCCGTGTATTCGGGCGTCCATTGTCCGGGGTCGAGGACGTCCTCGATCTGCCCGCGCCGTTTGAGTAGGCGCATCCGGCTCATCTCGGTGTTCATTTTCTCGCGGAGCCGGTCCTGCTTGTCGATCAGCGCCTTCTCGGTTGCGTAGTCCGTCGTACCGATCGTGGTGGTACCCTTGAACATCATGTGCTCGAACATGTGCGCGATGCCGCTGGTGCCGGCCGGGTCGTTGCACGAGCCCACTTTGAAGATGAGGCAGGCGGCCACGGTCGGTTGCTCGTGACGCTCGACGAGCAGAAGCTTGAGCCCGTTGTCCAGCGTGTGGACCCGCGGTTGGACGCCTTTCTTCGGCGCGGCCTCGATCCGCCCAATCGGGGCCAGCCCGCATATAGCTGCGAGCAACAGGATCCGCAGGCGTAGTCTTGTGGTCATACGATTCTCCTAGTTCTGATTACGGTCGGTCCGGGATCCGATGTCGTGTAACGGACGATGGCGTGAGCCCGGTCGGCTTCCGTACGAAGCCGATTCGATTACAGGGCAGAGCCCTGCTGTTTACCCTGACGGCATTGTACGAGATTACCGCAGTTGGCGGACCACTCTGACAATGCTGTGCAGCAATTGACAACATCGTACGAATATGGGATCTGCGGGTTGGAGCGATATCAGACACGGGTGGGTCTTCGGCTGAGAACTGCCAAGCGGTTTGCGCGGTTGGCTCGGCTAGGACCCCGCCGAATGAACTGCAGGCCGATGCCCGTCGTCAGCCTTGAGTTGCTTAAGGACGGAGGATTGCCAACGGTAATACGTGTTCCAGGTTGTTCGATCGCAATACTAGCCTGAATTCGCTCAACAGTGCGAGCGTGCCAACGCTGGAGTTGGCCCAGACGAATCCGTATCCCACGTTGGACCGAGGTCATAATGAGGGCCGCGCTCTTGCTCACCTTCAACCAAGGGACATCCGATCGCCGCCACCAGCCGACCCAGGCATTTCAAATCCGCGAGGTCTGGTACCGCAGTGCCTTGATCCGCCAAACGTGCCGAGAGCTCTCGGAACTTCTGAGCTGCAACGGCGGGTCTGTCCGAAACCTCTGCAGCTTCGACTGGGCAAACCTGTTCCATGATCGCCTGCCGCGAACCGCCGGTGAGCAGCTCGTCAACACGAGCATCAACGACCTCGTCCGCAAGTCGGTCGAGGAACGTCCGCAGGACCCGACGTGCATCCTCGCCGCTTTATCCGCTGTGGGAAAGGTGTCCTTTGGCGGTGAGGTAGAGGGTTCGCACCGCGGCGTTAAGCTCGCCGAACTGTCTCAGTCATTGCGCAGTCATCAGTCTCTTATCGGTTTTCCATTCGGGCCAACCGAGATCAGCTATGTACACGGTGATCTTATAGGACGCAATGCCTCAAAGTCAAGTGGAGAACGTGTTCGAATGCTCCACGCTGCAATCCGTGCAACCTGACTGCAGGAACGTTGACGTCTCAGTCCGCACGCCAGACAGTTCCCTCCGGGCGGTCTTCCAGGGTGATCTTGGATTCGGCCAGCAGGTCGCGGATCATGTCGGACGTCTCGAAGTCCTTCTTGCCGCGAAGATGCTGACGCACCTTAATGAGCACCTGCATTGCCGCGTCCGTCAGGCCGTCGTCGCCGCCCCCGGATTTCTCCTGGCGGTCGATGAAGATCCCGATCAGACGCGCAACCGCGATCAGCCAGCCGGCCGCCCCCAGCACCGCCTCTTTGGCTTCGTCGGAACCGCCGGATTCGAGCCCTTCCTTCTCGATGAACCGGTTAATCGTTCCGGCAAAGTCGAACAGCGAGGCAATCGCTCCTGCGGTGTTGAAGTCATCGTCCATAGCCTTCTTGAAGGCCTCGTAGTGTTCGTCACACGCCGATCCGAACTCCGCGTGGCGAACCTCGACCAGCGCGGAAGCACCCGGCTCGCCGATGCGGTTGGCCCTTTCGTACGGGCACCGGCCGCACACGCGCTCGACCCGCTCGAAGAGACGGTAGAACGTGACCAGCCCCTTGCGCTTGCTCTCGATTTCCTCCTCGGAGTATTCAATGGGCCGGCGGTACTGCGTGCTCAGTACGAAGAACCGGATCAACTCTCCAGGGTATTCCTCCAGGAGGTTGACGAGGGTCATCTTGAGGAGGGCGGCCTGCATCTCCGGCGAGGCATCGGACTTCGAGATCTTCTTGGTGTTGACCTTGGTCAGTCCATGGTGCATCCAGGTGTTGGCAAAGGGCTTGCCCGCGGCGCACTCGGACTGGGCGATCTCGTTCTCATGATGCGGGAAGATCAGGTCCATCCCGCCGCCGTGAATATCGAAGGTCTCGCCGAGATAGCGGCAGGCCATCGCCGAGCATTCGATGTGCCACCCCGGGCGGCCATCGCCCCACGGTGATTCGAACTTCACCTCCTTCGGCTCCTCCGGTTTGGCGGCCTTCCAGAGCGCAAAGTCACCGGCACTACGCTTCTCACCGCTTTTGAGTTCGCGTTGGCCGGTCTGGTCCTCCAGGCGGCGGTTCGACAGCTTCCCGTATTCACGATCCTTTGTCACGTCGAAGTATACATCGCCTCCGGATTCGTAGGCGAAGCCCTTACTAACGAGCTTCTTGATGAAGTCGATGATGTCGGAAATATGCTCCGACGCCTTGGGCATTATGTCTACCGTGTCAACGTGCAGTTTGGCCATCGCCGCGAGATAGTCTGCGGTGATGCGCTCGGCCAGAGCTTCGGTGGTCATGTTCTGACGGGTGGCTTCCTCTATCAGTTTGTCGTCAACGTCCGTTATGTTGACTACCCACGTCACATCGTACCCGCTGAACACCAGGTAGCGTTTCACGGCGTCGAAGATGATCGGTCCGACGGCATGCCCGATGTGGCTGGGTTTGTAGACGGTGGGGCCGCAGACATAGATGCCCACCTTGCCGGGGTTCACCGGCTCGAAAGGCCTCTTATCCCGCGTAAGAGTGTTGTATACGACCAAGGCCATCGGATTCGATCCTCATTAATGGTAACACGTGATCTTTCGGGCTCGAGCTTATCCCTGCGGCCTCCGCTTCCGGACGGCCGAGGAGCCTCTCGCAGACCTACACTTCGCCCGCATTTGCCAGCGAGGCTACCGCTGTGCAGGCGATTGCGTCGGCATAGCCCAACGGGCCCATGCCTTCGTTCGTCTTTGCCTTTACGCTGACACGTTCGGGATCCAGCCCGGTTAGCACGGCGATGGACTCGCCGATCCGGCGCTTGTACGGGGACATCTTCGGAGCCTCCGCATGGATGATTATGTCTAGATTACTCGGCCTGAATCCCCGGCCCCGCACCCGCTCCATAGCGTCGGCCAGGAGCACGCGGCTGTCGGCATCCTTGTACTTCGGATCGGTGTCCGGGAATAGATCGCCGATGTCCGGTAGCCCTGCCGCGCCAAGAAGGGCGTCGGTGACGGCGTGAAGAACCACGTCGGCGTCACTATGGCCGACCAAGCCCTTCTCGTGTTGGAGTTCGACTCCGCCCACAACCAGCCGGCGCCCCTCGGCAAGCCGGTGGATGTCGTAACCGATGCCGACACGGAATGAATCTGCCACTTCAATGATCCTCCAGGTGTCCGTTGTCGGGTCCCACAGGGAACCCGGCTTCTGTATGGAGCCAGCCTATTCAGATTATCGGCGTTTTTCAAGCCCTCGATTGGACGCGGATGGATCCGGACGCGACGCGGTCGACTGCGAGCCGGTCGAGCCGCTTGCCTGGAACCTTAGTGTTGGCGTAGAGTTACCGTGCCCCGGTGTGGGCTGGCCGCCCCGGTTGAGGGCGAATCTACCTTGACAAGCTCGTTTTCGGAGAAGTTCGTATGCACCGTGAAATCTCCCGTAGCCTATGGAGGCTGGCTCTGGTGGCAGCCATGCCCTTGTTAGTTGTTGCTTTGGTTGGATGCGCGACCACGACTCCGCCGGACGACAACACGAACGACAACGGTAATACGAACGCCAACACGAACACGAACGACAACACCAATGTCAACGGCGACCCCAACGGAAACAGCGGAACCGACGACGCAGACGGTGACGGCGTTGTTGATGGGTCTGATAATTGCCCTGACGTAATCAACGCGGATCAGGTGGATGGCGACGAGGACGGGGTGGGTGATGCGTGCGACAACTGCGCGGATCTGGCTAACGCCGACCAAACCGACACCGACGGGGACGGTGTCGGCGACGTTTGCGACGTAGACGACGAAGACGAGGACGGCGTTCCTGACATTACAGACAACTGTCCAGCCGATGCCAATGCCGGACAAGAGGACGGAGACGAAGACTCGGTTGGTGACGTTTGTGACAACTGCCCGGAGTTGGCCAATACCGACCAGGCCGATACTGACGGAGACGGTACAGGCGATGTTTGCGAGGACTCCGACGGTGATGGAATCGTGGATGGCTCAGACAACTGTCCGGCCGTTGCCAACGAAGGACAAGCCGATGGCGACGAGGACGGCGTTGGCGACGACTGTGACAACTGCGTGGAGGTTGCCAATCCCAGCCAGGGTGATGCCGATGACGATGGCATCGGCGATGCGTGCGACGAAGGCGACACGGACGGCGATGGTATCGCGGACAATGCGGATAACTGCCCGGCCGTGTCGAATGATACCCAGGCGAACGGCGACGGTGACAGTCTGGGAGATGCGTGCGACAACTGCCCCGCCGCTTCCAATGAGGATCAAGCAGATGAGGATGGTGATGGGGTCGGAGATTCGTGCGATGATTGTGCGGGCACGCCGGCCGGGGCGGTTGCGGGGTCGAACGGCTGCGCCGATAGCGACGGAGACGGAGTGAGCGACAACGTGGATCAGTGCCCGGATACGCCGAGCGGGGACGTGGTGGATGCCACGGGCTGCACGACGACCGATCCCGTCGTTGGCTCGTGCGGAGATGGGATCCTCGATCCGGATAATTCAGAGCAGTGTGATCCGCCCGATGGTGGTACCTGCGGGGCTGACTGCAGACTGACCGAGCCCGGTAGTGACTCGTGTGCCGATCCGACGGTTGTCGGGCTGGGCAGCCGGGAGTTTACCAACGTCGGGGCCGACACCGACGGTCCTGAGGCGTGTACGTTGTTCGGTAATCCCCAGATCGACTCAGATCTCTGGTTCTGCTACACCTCGTCCGCCAGCGAGACGGTTGTCATCAGCCTCTGCGGAAGCAAGTTTGATACGAAGATGGCCGTCTATAACGGCTGCGACTGTCCGGACGCCACGGATGATTGGGCTCGGTGCAGCGACGACAGCTGCGGCGCGGGGCAGGAGACGAGGGTCTCTCTGACCATGGTCGAGGACGAGTCGTATTTGATTCGCGTTGGGGGGTTCCGCAGTCTGCGTTGTGATGGGGGCACTTCGGACGGTGCGGAGTGCGCCGAAGACGCCGATTGTGTCGGTGGCTCGTGCGAACTGAGCGACGTGGTTGGGTCAACTGAGCAGGGCGAGGGCATTCTTACAATCTATCGCGATGACGATGCCGACCACGGTCTGAATGCGTGCGGGGCCGGATCCGGGGATTGTTTCACTGCTAACGGGTCGCCGGGGTGCGAGTTAGAGCAGGTCTGCATCACGACCTGCACGGCAGATCCGTTCTGTTGCGATTCCCGATGGGATGAGTATTGCAGCGAAAAGGCTGACGGGATTGCGAACGGCTTCGATACTTGTGCATTAGGGGTCGGCGATTGCTTCAATCCTGATGACCCGGTCACTTGTACTACGGACGAAGACTGTCCCACGGGAAGCACGTGTACGGATGATGATGAATGCACGCCGCGGAGTGGATGCGAGGATCAGGACTGTTGTCAGGCTGTGTGCGAACTCGACCCGTTCTGCTGTCTGACGGAATGGGATTCCAAGTGTGCCGAGTCGGTGTCCGATACCTGTCAGATCTACGAAGTGTGCGGTGATCGGGGAAATTGTTCCGCGGTCCATGAGACGCCGGGATGCTCCGACGTGGACTGCTGCAACGCGGTCTGTGCGGAAGATGTCACGTGCTGCATGGAAGCTTCCGAAGGTGAGGATGCTTGGGATCAGGTCTGCGTTGATAAGGCCGCCGAAGTGTGCGACTAGTGCTACGTCCACTGCTTCTGAGCAGTGCAGCGGTGGGATACCGTAGCTATACGGCCGGGGGTGTCGGTCCGCCGGCTTCTCGCTCGGAAAGCGTGAATCCGGGCTCTGGCGATAGCGTAGGCGCAGTTCTCGCTCGGGCGGCGAGTCGGTGATATCAGTGGAGGGGCTATGACCGATCGACGACGAAGAGTGCTCTTTCTGTGTACCGGCAACTCATGCCGCTCCCAGATGGCCGAGGCTATATTGCGCGCGGTTGGCGGCGATCGCTTCGAAGCCTTGAGCGCAGGATCGCACCCGGCCGGGTTCGTCCACGCGTTGGCGATTGACGCTCTGCGGCGGATGGGGATCTCGATCGGAAAGCCCGAATCCAAAAGCTGGGACCGGTTTGCGGATTCGCCGGTCGACGTCGTCATTACGCTTTGTGATTCGGCGGCAGCCGAAACGTGTCCGGTCTGGCCGGGGGATCCGATTCGAGCACATTGGTCGTTGCCCGACCCGGCACAGCATGTCGGACCGGAAGACGAATGCCGCGAGTATGCTCTGCGGGTGGCCAAGCGGTTGCGCATCAAAGTGCGGGAGCTTGTCAGACTGGATTGGTCGGCGGATCGCACCGAGCTGGAGCGGCAGTTGAGGCGGCTCGGGGAGATCTGAGAGACCGTCCGGCGATCGGGAGTCAAGTCCATGTCCAGCGCCCGGGATGATGAGCGGTACATGACCATCGCGATCGACGAGGCGTCTAGGGCTCAAAGCGACGGTGACGTTCCGGTCGGGGCGGTAGTTGTGCGCAACGGCCGGGTGATCGGGCGCGGCTGCAATCAACGAGAGAGGCTCAATGATCCGACCGCGCATGCGGAGATGATCGCCCTGACGGCGGCGTCCGCAGCGGTAGGAAGCTGGCGTCTGGAGGATTGCACGCTCTATGTTACGTTGGAGCCGTGTGCGATGTGTGCGGGGGCGCTGGTGCTTGCCCGGATTGAACGGCTGGTATTCGGGGCGGTCGACCCCAAGGCCGGGGCGTGCGTCTCGCTTTTCTCGATTCCCACGGATGATCGGCTCAACCACCAGGTAGACGTAAGCCACGGGGTTCTTGGCGACGAGTGCGCCATGCTCCTGCGCGACTTCTTTGCAGCGCAGCGGGCGCTGGGTAAGAAATAAGCGGCGTTGGCGGTTGCGGGCGTTGTTGATTCGGCACGGCGGGCGGGATCCCGCCGCCCTCCGGGTGCCGGACGACGCTTCACGCAGGTCGGCGTCGTTCGGCACCCCAAGGCGCCGGGTGTTGGTGTACTACCTACTATCCGCCGAGCAACTGCAGCACGTTCTGAGACTGGGCGTTGGCGATGGCGAGAATGCTGTTGCCCGCCTGCACCAGAATCTGCGCTCGGGTAAGCTCCGAAGTCTCTTGCGCGAAGTCGGTGTCGCGGATGACCGACTGCGAGGAAGTTAAGTTCTCCGAAGTAATCTGCAGTTGGTTGATATTCGGCTGCAGAGTATCTCGCTCGAACGCGCCAAGTCGTCCGCGTAGGACCGAGACCTGCGTAGTGACTTCATCAACCACGTCGGAGGCCTCTTTGAAGTTCTCGCTGTGCAGCGAATACCGCTGCCCGCTCTTCAGCTCGGACAAGTAACCGACTAGAGCGTTGCCGAGCTTGTTGGCCTGCATGCTCTTTACGCCGATGTTGTCCTGCAGGTTGGTGTTGACCTGCGGTCCGAGCTGGAACAGAGCTCCGCCGTCCGTGATCGCAAAGTCTGACGTGCCCAGACCGGTGGATCCACCCCCAAACGTGGGGCTCAAGGTGAGCTGCGCCTTGAGATTGGTGGTCCTCACCGAGAGCTTAAGTCCATCCGCTCTGCCCGACACTCCGTTGATAGTGGCGACGGCGTCGATTCCGGTAGTGCGGATCACCTGAGAGTCATTCCGATCAACGACGGTGAAGTTCGATTGACCCGCCATCTCGGTAACGGCGACGAAGGCTCTGCTGCCGTATTCCTGGCTTGCGATGCTCACCCCGCCGACCCCGCTTGTGCCGATCAGAGAGGCGACAACGCCCGTATCATCGCTCTGGGCATTGATCGCGGTGACGATGTCGTTGCTGGTAGCGCTGGCCGGGAAGCTCAACGTGATGATGCCGTCGGGTCCGGCAATGTCCACCGTAGCGCCGTTGGCTCCAACGGTCGATTGAGTATACCGAAGTTGAGCGACCGCCGCTGACGTCGACACGTTGACTTCGACCGGTACGTAGGCCCGGGTCCCGAACTTCGCTCCAAGGATGGATACGTCGGCGAGCTCGCTGGTGTTGACCCCGCTGACTACGTAGTCGAGTTCACCATTGAGCAGTTTCCGTCCGGCGAAGTTGGTTGTATTGGCGATACGGGTGATTGAATCGATCGATGCGTCTATCTGAAGCTGGTTGGCATCGACCTCCTCGTCTGAGAACGCTCCCCGGTTGGCTGCCTCGATGACGAGGGCCTGAATGTCGGTGAGCAAAGAGGCGACCTCGTTAAGCGCTCCTTCGGTGGTTGCGATGACGTTGATGGCTCGGGCGGAGTTCTTCACCGCCTGATTGACCGCCGCGATCTCGGAACGCAAACGTTCCGATACAATGAGACCGGCCGGATCATCCGCTCCGCGGTTGATTCGCAATCCGCTGGCGAGCCTTTCAAGCGACAGGCTCAGCGAACGTTGCGACACAGCTAACTGCCTCTGTGCAACAACGGAAGGGATATTACTATTGATCCGTGACATGAGCAATCCTCCTTGATTAGCCCGGGTGTCTTCTTGAACACCCTAAGAGGGTCTCCATTCCTGGAGGTTCCTATCCTTGTGTCCGGCGAGGCTCGCTCGGCCGGTTCGACTTTTCCGAGGTTCCATTCTGGTTTTCTGTACGTTGCCCGCCGCCGACCTGTCCCTCTCGGGGCGGGCCCTGATCCGGCTCGACCGGTATGGACAGGTCTTGCGGATTCAGCTTGGCGGCTTGCTGGTTCTCACGCTTTATGGCTTCGTAGACTTCCTTGCGATGAACCTGAATGCTCCGCGGGGCGGTGATTCCCAAGCGCACCTTGTCCCCGCGAATATCAACGACCGTGATTTCGACTTCATCACCGATCATGATGGTCTCATCGCGTTGTCTCGATAGCACCAACATACTTGGCTCCTTCCTTGCAATGCCGATGCGTCGATTGTACACCTCGCGCCGGTAGCGTCGTCGGTGCGAAACCGTCCCCGGGAGGGCTGAGCCCACCAAGGAGCGCTTCGCAACTCCGGCTGCCCGACACGCCGACTGTGGATCCGGTCAGCGACGCGGAACCGGCTTCGTTCAATTCGAAGCCGCTATCCCGTCCGTCCGACGCGGTTCGCACATTCCGCTAGGCCGTCTTGCCGAGGGCGGCGGGTTTGGACAACCGCATCAGGGGATGCCGGGTGGAATACCGTTTGTCACTCAGCACAAGCTGGCGTCCGTGACGATTCGCCACGTTAATGACCAACGGTCCCTGGCAGTTGCCGGTGAGGAGGTCGTTCACCTTGTTGACGATGATGAACACCTGCGCGCTCTCGACGTTCTCCACTCCGATCTCCTGAAGTTCCTCGCGTTTCACCGGAACCTGGTAGTCCGCGACGAAGAGCCGCGGATCGCAGACCACGAAGGCCAGATCCGGCGTACACACGGCCTGAAGCCAGTAGAAACCGCTGCCCTCGCCGGTCTGCACCAGGGCGAACCTCTTCTGCCGGGGGAACCCCAGTATCCCTTCGTCGAAGGTGATTAGGCGCTCCTCATCCACTTCCAGTTGTCCGAAACGCGACGTTTCTATAATCATCGCGAGTCTCCCTTGGCCTACTCCTAAGGGTCGGCCTTGCTGAACGCCGCGATCGACCCGACGATCGCCGTCCGTAAGCGCTCTGTTGCCCGTGACGGGTCTTTCCGTCACGTCCCGATGTCTCCCATCGGGCGACCTCCAACCCACCGGTGCCCCGGCCGAGAGGCACCGTGCGAGTGTCCTGCGACTCCCTTCCCCTTCTCCAACGCTTCCTACTCCCTAAGTCAGAAAATCGAGCAGTGACAGATTCAGCATGGCGGAACTGGTCTGCATAGTTGCCTGAAACTGAGTCGTGGTCGCCTGCAGTTCTGTCACGGCGGCGGCATAATCCAAATCCTGTATTTGCGAGAGGAAGATCTCAGTCGAATCCGCGGTGTCCATCGACTGCGCCAGCAAGTCCCGGGCACCCTGCGAGTGTGCCCCGATTATTCCCTGGACTCGCGTAACCTCATTGACCAGCGGCTCAAGCCGCTGAGCGGCGCGGGTGATTTCGCGGGTGTCGTCGTCCCGCAAGGCGCTTTCCAGGTCCAACAGCGCGGTCAGAACTCCTTCGGTCCGAATCGGATTGACATCCGCGCCGGTCAACTCGGTTTGCGTTCCGGACGCGGGCTCCTCCAGGCCGAGATCCTGAGCCACCGTGGATAAACCCAAAGACGCAACGCTGAGATCCCCGCCTCCGCCGGTGGTGTCGACCAGGCGGATGCCGTTGTCATAAACGCCCAGCGAAGCGCTTACCGACACGCCGGCGTCAGTAGCGGCAGTGTTGATCAGGTCGATCACATCGCCGATCGTCAAGGCCGTGTCGAGATTGACTTCGAAGGCCGAGCCGTCCTTGGCCGTGATTCGAAGGTCGTTACCACCCTCGTCGCGGACGATTCCGGATCCATCATTGAGATCCGTCAAGAGAACGCTGGAGTTGAACGTGCGGATCCCCAGATCGGTGGCCGTCGTTCCGGTGCCCTCGCTGATGCTCAGTGACGTGCCCGATACCTGGTTGAAGATATCGATGCCGGTTCCGTCGTGGTTGATCGTTGCCAAGACGGATAAGCCGCACCCGTTTATTCGATTAATGATGTCCTGGACGGTTTCTGCTCCACGGACGTCAACGGTTACGGTCTCCCCGCCGTTGGTTATGGTCAGACCGCCGACCAAGTCTATTCCCGTGCCGTCCGACAACAGGTCCACCGGAGTAAGACTCGTCACGCGCGCGCCGAGGTCGGCTCCATCAATCTGCGCCGTTGTCGGAGTTGTCGTCAAAATCCCCAGGCTTGCGGCGAGAGTGCCGGTGCCGGTATCGCTGATTACAACCTCGCCGCCGCCCGGAGTGATCGTAATCCCGGTGCTTCCCACGGCGGCCGTCAAAGTGGATCCGGCATCGGCCGCGGCCGCGTTGATCAGGTCGACGACGTCGCCGATCGTATCAGGATCCGTCAGATCTACGGTGAAGGCTCCGACTCCGCCCGCCTCATTGAAAACGAGCACTCCGCCGGGGATTCCCTGTCCGGAAGCGCCCCGCAGATCTTCGATACGGTTATCCGCGGTCAGCGTGGGGCTGAGATCCACGGTCGAGGCGAGTTTGGCGGACAGCGCCCCGAACAGGACGTTACCCGGCACATTGACGACGATATCGAGGTCATCGCTGGCGCGGGTGACGAACTCTCCCGTATCTCCGGTGTAGGCGATTCCGCCCAGGGTGTTGATAAACGGTTGCTCCGTCGTGTCGCGTCCGGCGAAGAGATACCGGCCATCGAATTGTCGATTGCCGACGACTTGGAGCTGCTGACGGATAGCCGCAATCAACTCGGCGTCGGCCTGACGCTCGGCCGTACTGGTGAGGTTGCCGACGTCCTGGATGGCGATGTCGTTGGCTTCGATCAGCAGGGAAGTGATTTCGGTGATGGCGTCATCGGCGGCGGCAAGCGTGTTGTCACCGTGCTGCAAGTTGGCGACGTATTGTTGCTGTCTCTGCAAGGCCTGAGTCAGATCGGCGGCTCGGGCGGCCGAGGTGGGATCGTCGCTCGGGTTCACGAAGGTCCGCCCCGAGGCGATCTGGGCTTGCGTGTTGAGCAGTTCGATCTGGCTGGTCCGCAACGAATCGGTAAGCAGGCCGAACCGGAGGTTCTGACTGATGCGTGAGAGATTGATGGGACTTATTGCCATCCGTCTGTCGCCTTACTCAAAGTTGCCAGAACGGCTCGACCTTCCGTCGGGCCGACCGCGGGCACCGAGCCCGCCTAGCTTGCCAATAACATCAACTCGTCCAGAAGCTCATCCACAACTTGTATGAAGCGGGCGGCTCCCTGGTACGCCCGTTCGTATTTCAGAAGCGAGATCGCTTCCTCATCCAAATTCACGCCGCTGATGCTCTCCTTCTGCGTTTGCAGCGACGAAAGTACGGAGGAGGCGGACTCGCTGTTCTGATTGGCGGCGGCCGTCGAGACCGCTACCGAGTTTGTAAGCGAGTTATAGAACTCGGTGATCGTAACGTCGCCGAGCATCGTGCTGGCGGCCGTATCCAGCGAGGCTATGCGCCCGGCATTGCTGCCGTTGCCCGCGATGTTTACGGATGCCGCCGCCAGAAGCGACGGCTGTTCTATCAGGGCTTCGTTGACCGCGATGTCGCGGGCGTCGTGGCCCGTAAACAGCGTGTTGACGCCCAGAGCGGCGAGCACCCCCGAAGTGTCCTCCCGAGCCTGCGCACCGTCGTACCCGAACACGAAGGTCCTGCCCGTGTCCGCCGTGAAAGCGATTCGATTGTCGCTGGTTATCGAAGCGGTGACGCCGTCGACCTGAGCGTTGAAGTCGGTGACCAGGGTCTCGAGCGTAGTGTCGGTGCTCTCCCCGGTGATATTCACGTCAATCTGGTAAGAGACCGGGGTGCCGCTCAGGTCGTCCAGGACGGTTACGAAGAAGCTCCCGTCTTCGGGTGGATTCGCGAGCCCGGTGGCGCTGTCGGCCAGGCCGGTCGTCCTGCTCAGAACGTCCACCGTTCCCGTCGTAGCAGTAAACCCGGTCAGCCCCTGCCCGTCGGCGTGGATGCGGTTCACTTCCGTAATGACCGCTACGGCCAGCCGGTCGAGGGTGCCGACCTGCCCCAGAGCGTGCTCGTCCCTTGCCGCGATCAATCCGGCCAGGCGACCGGATCCGAGGCCGATCTGCTGGTTGGTATCGGCGAAACGCACCGATGTAAGGGGGATTTCGTCTTCGATCTGTTCTACGGCGATAAGTCCGCGATTGTAACTGCCCTGCACGAGCGCTTCGCTGCCGACGTAGACGTTAATACTCCCGTTGGGCTGTTCGCGGACGGTTACGTCGAATAGCACACTGAGGTCGCGCAGGAGTCCGTCGCGCTGATCTCGCAGGCTGGACGCCTGGGCATTCGTGCCGGCTTCTGCGGTGGTGATTTCGGCGTTTAACTCGGCGATCTGGCGAGCGAGGTCGTCGGCGTTGACGACCAGGCTGGCGATCTGCCCGTCCAGGTCTTCGGCGATTCCCGTGAGGTTGCTACGAAGGGTGGATATTGACGTGGCCAGTTGCGCGCCGCTGGTCAGGGCGAGGTCCCGGGTGGAGACGTCGTCCGGACGATTCTGCAACTCGTCGAAGTTGTTCAGGAAGTCGACCAGGGTCGTTCCAATGTCGCTTCCGTCGACGTTGCTGAACAGGGATTCGATTTGGGACAGCGCCTCCAATTGGGCGTCCGCGTAAGCGTCGGTCCCCGCGGCGAGTCGCAGGCGTCCTTCCAGAGCTTCATCGATGTTTCTTTGGATACCGGTGAGGGCGACTCCGGCTCCGGGCTGCAGGTTACCGCCGATCACGCCGCCCTGGAGCGGACTCATATCCGCGGACAACCGGGTGTAGTCTTCGCTGCCGGCGCTGCTGACGTTGTTGCCCACGACCTGCAGCGCGGTCTGATAGCCCATCAGAGCAGTCTGGCCGGTGTGTAGTGCGGAGTTTAACAGTCCCATGGTTTATTATCCGACTGTATCGACAATTGCGGTTCTCGATGACGCAACGACGGCGCCTTGTCCGGAATAGCCTTGGGTTTCGCTGCGCGGTTTCACGGCCGCAAACACCCAGTTCAGGTGATTGACGACGGTGTGGGCGATGACTCCGGCCGTCCGATTCGCTTCGCCGACTTGGGTGATTTTCTCTCGGAGACTGTCGCGGGCGGCGAGCAGAGCTTCTTTCTGCGGTTCGGGCGTGTGCTTCGCCAGTTGTGATATCGAAACGGACCGCGCCTCCTTCGGCGAAAGGTTCAGTTGCTCACCGATCGTGTCCATGAGTCGACGGCGCAAACCTTCACGTTCGTTGATTCGCCCGACCACCTGTTCTTCCTGCATGCCCAGCGTGCGCATCCGGCCGACGTCGGACTTCTTCATGGCGTCGATCTTCTCCCGAGCGAGGCTGAGAAGCTCGTCGTGGAGCGTGCCCAGCCTGCCCAACAGGCAGAGCAGATCGCTGATCCGGCTTGCTGAGATTGCTTCCGCCATCATGCGCTCCCTTCCTGCGCTAATGCTGAGGCTCGGCTCATGCCGATCTGTTGACGCTCCAGCCGATCGTAAAGCACATTGGCCAGCCCGCTGTTTCCGGCAGTTCCCATCCGTTCCGCCAGGATGGCGTCCAGTTGGTTGGCGAAGACCTCTTCGCCCCGGCCGCCGTGTCCGTACTCGCCTTTGATGACACTCTGCCGCATGGTCTTGAGCAGAGTGCCGTAGAACACGGAGCCGACGATCTGCCCGGAGGTCTTACGCAGGGCGGCGAGATCGCGATCCACGTTGCTTGCGGTGTTTAGCGAGGTACTAGCGGTGTCTACGGTCATGCTTATCCCTCGTACAGAATCCGCGCGTGCAACTTGCCGGCCCGGTGGATTTCTTCCAGGATCGCTATGCGATCGGCGAACGGTACTTTCAGATGATTGAGGGCCTCGAGAAGATCCTGCACATTCGGCAGACGTTTCTCGACGGAATCCAATGGCACGAAATCCAGTTGTTCGAAGGCCGGCTGCGGCGGCGCAGAGCCGTCGGGGAGCGGGTTGGCGACCGTGACCGTCATCCCCAACTGGGAGACGACTACCGGAGACAGACGCGTGTCACCTGTCACCACGATTGTGCCGCTCGTCCGGTTGATAGTCACCCGGGCTTCATTCGACTCCATCAGCAGCGGTGTACGCTCCACATCGCGAATCCAGGATGCCGGATCGCCGCGCTGGTGTTTGGGTACGAGCACCGCGATGTTCTTGCTGTCCAGAGCCAAAGCCACCCGCTCGACGTTTGCGGAGATGCTCAGTTCCTTGTCGACTGCCTGGGCAATCGCCGCCGCCATAGACCACCCGGCGTGGGTGTCGTCCAGAACAAGAGTTATGTATGTCTCGCCCGCCTGCACCCAGGGGTTGCGGAACCCGGCACTTCTCAGGTCCGTTCCGGTGGCCAGGACGTTTATTACTACGTCGGTTTCCATCCGCGCTCCGTCGCGGATGACCCCGGCGGTCGGGATGTCTTCCGTGACTGCGATCATCCCATGGGCGAAGGCGAAAAGGCCGTCCACGTTGCGGTCGTTGTAGATCAAGGGCGTGGACATTAGCCGCCCGCCCATAAGGCTCTTGGCTGCGTGGGCCGTTACGGTGACGTCGAGCAACTCGCCCTCGCGCGCTCCGTGGTCGGGAATGATGGCCTCGATGGTGACGATCGCGACGTTCTTGGCGGATTGGACGTCATCGATGGAGTCGACCCTAACGCCGAACCGCGCCATCATTGCCGCTAGACCCTTCATGGTCGGCAGGTACTTACCGCCGTCGCCGGTTCCATTGAGTCCGGTTACCAGCCCGTAGCCCACCAGGATGTTCTGTCCCTGGCCTTGCAGGTGCGTGATGTCTCCCACACGTGCCGTGGGGATCTGCGCGAACGTCTCGGCAGCGAAGGCGACGATGCCGACAGCCAACAGGAATGTGAGGTTCCTTCTCATAGCTTCAGAATGGCCTCAGGGCGTCCAGAAGTTGGGGGATCCAGCCTCGCCGGGACGCGGCCCGCAAAGCGCCTTCGTTCTTGACCACCACGTTTTTCTCCGCGATCAGGGTGCTCAGGATGGTGTTGTCGGCCGTGACGTCTTCCTTGCGGCAGACGCCGGTCAAGGTGATTACGCTGATTTCGTCATCGTGTTCGACTCGCCCGCGGGCTTCGAGCACCAACTGCCCGTTGGGTTTAACGTCGATGATCCGGGCAGTCAGGCGGGTCGTCAGTTTGTCTTCCCGGTTGGTATCGCCTTCGTTCTTGGTTTTGTGGTCATACTTGTAGCTGACATTGGGTTTGCCTCGATGGAACGTGGCGGCCCCCAGCCCTCCGGTTGTCGGTTTGAAGAAGGCGTCGAGTTCACTGTTGATGTCGAATTGCTTCTTCGTTTCCAGATCGGCGTCCGCTTCGAACTTGCGTTGCTCGCGCACGATGATCGTAATCAAATCGTTGGGCCTGAACGTCTTGGGCAGCCGCGGACGTTCGCCGATCCAGGCGTATTCTTCATAGACCGGGTTACGCTCTACGTGGGGAGCCTCTCGCGGGGCTTTGGGGATGACCTTGCCGGCCTCGGCTTTTCGCTTTTGAGCGCCTAAGGAGGACGTCTGGGCAACCGTTGGGGCCGTCAGGCTGCCCCAAAGCACTGCAGTAGTAATGACGATGGTACGTGTCACGACGATGGCCCCCTTATCGCAAGCTGTTCGGCGTTGCGGAAAGCGGCGGCCGCGGCTATCTCCACCTGCCCGGGACCAACCACAGTTGCGTCATACTCGACACGCCGATCGTTGGCGGCGCGAACTTTGATCACATCTCCGAGCAGGCCGGTCTCCGCCGCTTTGCCTGTCGTGGTTATGCGGATTCCCCCGACCACCGAGGCTAAGCTGACCAGTTCGCCGCGCTGGACGAGCGGGACGGCCTCCAACATCTCCGGTTCGATCAGTGTGCCGACAGGGAGGTAGCGCTTGGCGCGTTGTCCGACAACCATAGCGAGGTTGTCGTGCCCCAGCTTGTCCAGACGCGTTACGGTCATGGGCACCAGATGCACGTCCGAGGTTCGGACGGTTGCGCCCTGGTTGACCGACCGGCGCGCCGCTACCACCTTACGCATCATGGATACCTGGACGACCATCGGCACGGTTTGCACCACCCGGTCGTCGGTGAGGATGTCCACCTCTATCGAAGTGAGCCCCAGCGGCGACCCGCGACGGTGTTGAATCCTGAACCTGTATTCCGGACCGGACAGACCCAGGACGTGTTCCGACACGCGGTCGAAAATAACCTGGCTCTTTCCGTGGTATCGTTCGAACTCGGTGTCGAAGTAGTCGATGATCGCTTGCCGCAGAGTGGCGGCATGGTTGGTCTCGGCCTCAGGCCGGACTCCGGTTGGTAGTAGGGCGGTGTTTTGCGCGGAGGTCGGCGGGGCGGTGTTCAACGCCGGAAGATTCGATCGGCGGTTCGAACCCCGTGGAGGGACCGACGGTCGCGATACTGTACATTGCGTTGCCCCGTGCAATGCCAGGGTCGCCATGTTGGCCCCGCTTGCCGCAATGGCCGCTCGGATCATGTCGATGTGGATGAGTCGCCGTCCGCCTGTCGGCGGGGCGTCGGCGATCGAGAGATCGGTCAACGCCTGCTCGATCTCGAGATCAAAGCCTGTCAACTCGCACAGATCGCTCAACTTGACCGTGTCATCAACTACTGAGGCCGAGGGCCAAAGCCGGACCGTGCCGGCAAGCGCCGGCCCACTGACTGCTCCGACAAGCAGCGCGATCAGTACGAGCCGCCGCCGGTTGAGGCTCCGGCCGGCGTTGTTCGGACTATCGCAATCCTTGCGGGTCATCACATGCATCCTGCATCTCTCAGCTTCGGCCGCGGTTTCGCCCGCAGCTCCTACGGTTGACTCACGTCACGCTGCTTTCCCCGTTTAGAACCTTCTCAGGTTCGATACCACACTCAGCGATTCGTCGGCGCTCTTGATCGACTGACTATTCAATTCAAAGGCCCGTTGCGTGGTGATCAGGTCGATCAGTTCGCGCACGGGATCCACATTGCTCTTCTCCAGGTGTCCCTGATTGATGGCCCCGAGACCGTCCGATTGGGGCGTGCCCGTGACCGGTGCCCCGGACGCGTCAGTTTCAATGTAGAGGTTCCGTCCGATCTGCTTGAGCCCTTCAGGATTGACGAACCGGGCCAACTCGATCTGCCCGACGGTCGTCAGCGTATTCGATCCCTGCTGCCGCACTTGCACCTCTCCGTTGGCGCCCACGCTGATGTCGAGGGCGTCGTCCGGGATGGTAATGGGCGGCTCAATGAGCGGGCCGCGGCTGTTGCCCAATACGACGTTCCCCACGGCGTTCTGCGCGAAGTTTCCGGCTCGCGTATACGCCGTGATCTCCGAGCCGTCCTGGACGGTCTGAACCTGATAGAAACCCTCTCCGTCTATCTGCCAGTCAAGCGGCCGGTCGGTCGGATCCACCGAGCCGGGCGCGAAGTTCAATTGAGTGCCCGATACCTTCACGCCGGTACCTACGAGAATTCCGTGAGGAACCGGCTCATCTTGAGCATTGGGGACGCCCGGCTCCCGCTTGACCTGATAGAGCAGGTCCTCGAAGTTCACCCGGGACCGCTTGAAACCTTCGGTGTTGATGTTCGCCAGGTTGTTGGCCACGACGTTGAGCTTCTCATCCAGAGCTCTCATCCCCGAGGCAGCGGCGTGTAATGCGGTTATTGCCATGGGTTATCGTCTTCTATTGCACTCGGCCCACTCGGGCGACGGCCTGGCCCGTAACCTGATCCTGCAACTGAACCATTGTGGCGTTCATCTGGTATGCGCGGGACGCTTCGATCATCGAAGCCAGCCCCTGCATCACGTCAAAATTCGCTCCCTCGCGGGAGTTGGGCACAAGCTGAGTCGCTATTGGCTCCATCGTGGCATCGCCGGCAGTGAAGAGATTCTCGCCGACTTTGCGGAGGGCTCGTAAGTCGTCAGCGCCGACGACACCGAGCTTGGCCACTTCCACTTCGCCTTCCATGACGCTGCCATCCGCTCCGATGGAAGCCGGACCGCCGGTATTGCTCAACACGATCGGGGCACCATCTTCCGAAAGCACTTTCCAGGTGCCGTTGCCGGCGGCTAGGGCCAGTTCTCCGGCGGCGTTTCGGGTGAACTCCCCATCCCGCGTGTAACGTGTCTCGGCGCCGTCACTAACCGTGAAGAACCCCTCCCCCTGAATGGCTACGTCCAGCGGCTTATCGGTGCGTTCAATCGGTCCTTGCTCAAAGCTGTGATAGGAAGGGCGGACGTTGATCCCGCCGGCCATTCCATCCAGCACCGGATGCTTGAAGGTAAACCCGTCGACGGATTCCTCGCTCTCGACCGGACGCTGCATCACCATGGCCAGATCGTGCTTGAAGCCGGTGGTGTTGGCGTTGGCCAGGTTGTTGGTCAGAATGGTCTGCCGGTGATCGTTCACCTTCATCCCCGTCGCGCCTAGCCATAGTCCGTAGCTGCTCATCGTTCGCTCCGCAGCTCCGCCCCGTTGTGATTGCAGCCCGACGAAACCGCAGCCGCCTCCAGGGTCGCCAGTGCCTCACGGTGCCGAGCCACGATCTTGGACGCGCGCCGTCGAACCAGTCGGCCGAGACCGCTCAAGTCGAGCGACATAAGGTCGTCACTATCCGGGTTAGGCTTAGATGGCACGGTCCAGCGCATTCCGCGTACTCCTTCCACCGTGACGGTGGTTCCACAGACATTCGTGCTGGCTTCTATGTCACGGGGTGTGCCAATCGCGCCTGAGCAAGCCTCGAAACTCGCTGTCGGAGGCGGGAGGGTGCCTGTAAATCTTTTCTTGTTAAGGACTTAGGTGCGGCGGCGGAGACTGCATCCTGGATGGTCGGCGGGTTTTGCCCGCCACGCCGACGCGCAAGACCTGCCGGTCGATCGGCAACACTCGCCGCATTCTGCGCCTCGGCGGGCGGAACGCACGTGGTGTTTGTACGCCGAATGCCGCTTCAATGCGGGCGTTTTATATTCGCAAACGGATCTGCCGGCCTGGAGGAGAAGTTGTCAGGCAGGGGAACTCCGGCCGGCCGCGCCCCTTCCTTAACTGGGGCCGCGGGGAGGCCGTGGCGGCTGCCCGTCCGGCCAAGTACGATGCTCGAATGGAACTGATGTTGATGATCGGATGGGGTGGCTTCGCAGGTCTGGCCTTGGGGATGGTAGCGTTCATCGCCACTTCGATCCACGAGCGCAAGTGGCGGGCGGTGCGGGTCGCGGGGTTGTTGTTCTTTCCACTGGCTGCGGCTGGCGTTGGGTTGCTGATTGCGGACTACCCCGGCAGAACGATTGTGATGACTGCGGGGCTGGGGTTGGGGGCGGTGCTTACGCTCCTGCTGATCATGCCGATCGGGGTGGCGCCTCGGATGGCGGTTCGAGGTCCGCAGGATCGCGTCGATGAGCGTGAAGTCGTCTTCCACCGGTTCAACCGACTGAAACCCGGCACGCCGGAATTCGAGGAGCACTATGGAGACCGGCCTGAGGTTCGGCTCGACGACGAGAAAACGCGGGCTCTCCCGAGGTTGGGGCAGCCTGGTTCCAGAGCGTACCATCCGCTGACCGCTCCCTTTCAGGTTGCCATGTTCGACGTGATCGAGCGGATGGCAAGTGACCTCGAGTGGTCACCGGATCCGATAGAGCGCGAGCCGGTGCAAGCCGCTCCGGACGAGTTCACACGGAGGATCAAGGGGTTCGCCCGGTACCTCGGAGCCGATCTAGTCGGTACGACGAAGCTCAATCCGGCCTATGTGTACAGCCACATCGGCCGGTCTCCCGGCGTGATGGGCGAGCCCATTGTCCTGGATCACCCGCGGGCCATCGTCGTGGCTGCCGAGATGGATCACGACATGGTCCGGCATGCCCCCGAGAGTCCCACCACGACGGAGACGGCGTTTAAATACTTCGAGGTTGCCAAAGTGGCAATGTTGACGGCCCGCTACATCAACATGCTCGGGTACGAAGCCCGGGCTCATGTGGACGGTAATTACCGGGTAATGTGCGGTCCGATCGCGGTCGATGCCGGCTTGGGTGAACTGGGGCGGCTGGGGTTGATCATCACGCCCGAGTACGGTCCGCGGGTACGCTTGGCAGTGGTTACTACAAACCTCCCGCTGGTTGCCGATGAGCCGATCCATTTCGGGGTGCAGCATTTCTGCGATTTCTGCAAGAAGTGCGCCGAGAACTGTCCGTCGCAATCGATCGAGGCGGGACACAAGTCCGTATACCGCGGGGTCGAGAAGTGGCAGAGCGACCAGGACGGATGTTATCGCTTTTGGAGGATGCAGGGCTCCGATTGCGCCGTATGCGTCAAAGTGTGCCCGTACTCGCACCCCAATAGTCCCCTGCACCGGATGGTTCGGTGGGCCATAAGCCGCAACGCCCTGGCGCGGCGCGTGGCTTTACTGGGAGACGACATCTTCTACGGTCGCCGGCCGCGCAATCGGTTTCCACGCCCTTACTGGCACGCAGAAAGCGCGCCTGGCGAAGGCTCGCGCGACTGCTGAGGCCGCCGGGCTCAGAGTCTCTCCACGATGCTACGAAAGTGCTCTCCGCGTTCGACGAAGTTGGCGTATCGATCGAAGCTGGGAGCCCCCGGCGAGAACAGAACGGCGTCACCGGGTCGCCCCAGGGCCTTTGCGGCTTGGACTGCCTCAGCCAGATCGGCGGCCTCGGTGACAGCGACTGCTCCTTGTGAATTCGCGGTTTCTCGCAAGTTCTCAGCAAAACCGGGGCCGGATTCCCCCGTGCAGATCACCGCTTTGGCCGATTCGGCCACGTCAGCGGCCCAGCCTTTCGGTGGAGTGCCCTTATCCTGTCCCCCGACGATGGTGATCACCGGTCTGTCGAAACAGTTGAGCGCCGTGAGAGTAGCAGCCGGCGAGGTCGACTTGGAGTCGTTGTAATAATCCACGTCGTTAATCGAGCGGATTAGCTCCAAACGGTGCGGTAGGCCGGCGAATGAGCGCAGGTATATGCGCATGCGGCCCTCGTCGATCCCCAGATGCCGGCCGACTTCCAGAACGGCTGCGGCGTTCATTTGGTTGTGATCGCCCGGAACGACGAGGTCGATAGGAGGCTCCGGGGCGTGAATGCGAGTCAGGCGGTCCGGGCGGTCCTTCAACAGGCCGGCGAGCAGTGCCTCGGCAGCCGGGTGAAGCTGCCCGACGATCACGCGACTTTCCCCATCGGGGTCGCGCGCGACGTTCAACTTGGCCGCCGCATACTCAGCCAGTCCGTCATAGCGATCCAGATGGTGAGGGGCGAGGTTGAGCAGGACGGCGAGGTTGGGAGCCCAACGGATTCGCGGCAGATCCTCCAGTTGAGCATTCGAGAGTTCGAGAACGACCCAGTCCGTCTTGCGGATCCGGGGCAGGTCAGAGAGTAGTGACTTGCCGATATTGCCACCGAGATGTACCCCAGTATAACGGGCATGCCCACTCCGCAGATGGGCTTCGAGGGACACCGCCAGCATTGTACATGTGGTGCTCTTACCGTACGAACCGGTGATTCCGATGACCGGTGCGGGGCAGCGTTCACAGAACAGGTTGATTTCGGTGGTCCACGGGATCCCACGTCGCAGGATCTCCTGAAACAGAGCCGATTCTCGCTTTCGAACGGCCGGGTTGACGATGACCAGGTCACTCTTGTCCAGGATGCGAGGGTCGTGGCCGCCCAACTGCAGTTGAATGTCGAGGTCCTCGACATCCTGGATCGATTTCTCGAGCTCATCCGGGTCGGCTTGGTCGGTGACGGTTACGGCCGCGCCCTGGGATGCCAGCCATCGCGTGACCCCGATCCCGCCCCCGAACCTACCGAGCCCGATAACCAGCACGCGAGCATCATTGAGGGTCTGCGAAGGACTCTCGGGCTGTCTGGGGCGGGTGTCGGGCACCGGATATCTCGCCTTCTCTTTGGATTCCTCTACTACCGTTGCGCGCTGGCCCTCAATGGGCGGATCTGCGGCGCGGTAACGCTCGGCATTGTAGACCGCCGGCCGGTTCACACCAGAAGGAGCCGGTCGACCCTGTGATATCCAGTCCGCAGCGATTACCGGGAATGGGGTGGAGGGGGTGCTGAGCTGCTGTTTCGGAGAGGATGGCTGCGCCGCGTTTATTGACAGGTCTCTTAGGCTACCCGTATAACTCCTCGACTGTGCGCTAGCGGGGGTGAGGGTGCCCAGAGGCGGCGTACCCCCGTGCGTCTAAGGTCTTAGCCGGCGGGTTGGGGGCGGTTCTTCGGAGCCGTGACCTTGGCTTGGCGACCATCCTTGACGCCTAACCAGGTTTTCTCGGAGTTTCGAGGTGATGACTTATATGTTGAGTGGTAGCGGCCGGTTCTCGCTTTTCCGGGTTGCGAGTTTCGGGCTCTGTGCGTTGTTGGCGGTGGTTCTGGTGGGTTGCCCGACGGCTGTGGATCCAAATGGCAACACCAACGGGAACACTAACACTGCAACGGGCTTGGATGGGGTCGAAGGCGAGATCATCACGCTGCGGACGAATCGGTCTGTCTCGGCCCTCGAGCCGTTTATGTCGATCCTGTACAACCTGTCCGGGGTGCCGAGCGGCGCCGGAATCAGCGCTTTTCGGGTCCTGGTCGAGGATAGCTCTGCTGACGCAGAGGAGATCGGCGCGCGTATCGTGATCGCTACCGGCCTGTTGGAGGGGGAGTCTCAGGCCTTCAGCTTTGATCCCCAGACCTCAGGGGCGGGTTATCACCGTTTGGGCTTGTTGATTACGTCCGGTGAAGAGCAAGTGACGGTTCTCAGCGACGGTACCGTTCACGTGCAGAGCCCCCCGTCACCCTCGTTTGTTCTGCCCTCCGGGGCGATCACCGAGGTCACGGTGGACGAGCAGGTTTTGATCAAGTTTGATGCCGGAGACCTCGACGACAACGCTCAGTGGCGTCTTTTCTACTTCTCGGCGAGCGACTCACTGAGCGGTGCCATCAGCACGTACGGTACGCAGTTGGCGATCGGCTCGGGCAATGTGGGCAGCTACACGTTGTCGACGGAGGGGTTCGCCCTTGGCGATTATCAATTAGGGTTGTCCGTAACCAACAATGGTGAAACGGTTGCCGACGCCGTCACGAACGGTAACGAAGAGTATATCGTCACGATTCCGAACGGCACCTCAACGCCGATCCTCCGGGTGGTTGAGGAAACTTCGGTAACTCGGCCGACCTTCGTGTTCATCGATCCGGGAACCAGCGGAGTAGAGCTGTTCGGCAGCGAGGCCTATACCATCCGGTTTGCCGCCACGGCCGATGACGAGGGTGGGGACGCCACCATAGAGCTGTTCCTCGACAAGAACGAGGACGTAAGCGATGGCTTCACCCGCGTATTGGCTTCGGATCTATCTATCACGACGACGGCGGTGTCATTGCCGACGAATCTTGCGGAGGGCACGTACTACGTTGGGGCGACCGTTACGCAGGGGTCCGTTCTTCCCGTGACAACGTATGCGAACGGCTCCATAAAGATAGTCCGTAAGGTGAGTCTACTGGTTACGGCCCCGAACACCAGCCTGCCGGTCTATCCGGGTGCTCCCGTCGAGGTCAAATGGACGACGAATGTACCCGCCACGGTGGGTACGGTGGACGTCTTTGCTCGTGCGTTGGACGAGGACGACGAGCCGATGGGCTCGGAGATCGAGATTCTGGCGCCTTCGTCGACGTCGGTTACATCCGCGGATTTCAGTAGCGACATATCCGGCGTTTTTCGGATTACCGTTCGCCTGCAGTTGAACGACACCACCTACGACAGCGGAAGCTGCACGGACGGGGTCTGCCTGCAGAACGCCCCCAGGGCCGTGCGGATCTCTTCCACGCCGCCGGTGCTGTGGCTGGGATCGCTGGCCGAGAGCGAGCCCCCGTTCGAAGGGGCGATTTTCGAGGGCGTCAACTACCAGGATAATGCGGGTACGGCGTTCTCGGCGGTGGGCGATTTGGACGGCGATGGGCTCGGAGAGTTTCTTGTCAACGCCCGATACGGCAAGCCGTTCTTCCTCAATTCGACCGGAGTCGGTATGGGGGAGGCCTATCTCATCTACGGCGAAAGCGGCGGCAGCAAGCTCCTGGGTTCGTATAACCTCAACTCGGTATCGACCGGAGGCATCAGAGGTGTAGCGTTCACGGGGATAAGGACCAAGCAGGGCTCAACCGCCACATCCGGGATGAGTTCGGTATCACGGCTCCCGGACGTCGACGGGGATGATCGGGACGAATTGGTGTTCGGTTTCCCGTACATCGATTCGCGGGGGCACAACGTGTCCACTGTGCAGGATGGAGTAGTTGACCCGCGTTCACTTGCCACGCTCGAGCGCGAGGGGCAGTTCAAACGCGGCGGTATCGTGATCGTCAGCAGCCGCAACAGTATATTACAGGATCCGCCTACTACCGGGGGCGGGGCGGTGATCAATCTGGACTTGGTTGGTCAGGACTTCGAAGTGACCTGCGTGCAGCCTGAGCCCGAGGAGAGGTTGCCGGACGACACCGGAGAGTTTACGGTCGATGCCCACTCTGCTTTCACCGGTGATGATCCTTGTTCGGGGACGTGCGAGAACCGTTCGAGCGGTGGGAGGGCGGATGCGACGGAGTACGTCGACTTCGGATTCGTGGCCGCATTGTCCCGGGATTTCTTCTCGACTTATGTCTACAGTTTCGACCTGTACGATGGGGTCAGGTTCTGCACGGCCATCGATCCGTTCGTCAACGACGATTGTACGGGCTTCCGTCCCCTCGAGTACTGCACGCCGTTTGTGGCGACCTGTGAGCCCTTCTCGCCGGGGCTACACGCGGATGCACTCGATCCCGACGAAGGGGATGCTGACGAGTACGGCAACCCGTTCTACACGCGACACTCGGGGTTCTACCCCTACTTCCTGGAAGACGAAGGTGATGGGCAAGATGTGGTGCTGAACGAACCGCTTGAGCCCCTCGGAGGCCCGGATTATCGGTGTTGGTTGTCGGGGACGGTTTTGGCACGTCGCTTACCCTGAGCAACCGGGCCGGTTCGGGGGCAGGCGACATCATTGTCTCGTCGCCTGAGCGGACGGCCCGCGGAATACTCTTCGGACCGACGGGTGGTGGATGCACCGACCCGACCATCTGCGGTGGGGAGATTGACGGGCTGGAAGAGTCCCCCGGGGTTCCCGAAGGTGAGCACGAATTCGGGCGTGGCCTATATGTTCGCTCTTAGAAGCCTGTGGACTCAAGACGGATTAGGTCAATATCCGCCGAGGCCGCACCAGTATATCGTGGGCGAGGCCAGCCACTGCGGGCGGGGCCGACTTTCCTGATCGACAACGTTGACGCTACCCGGATCTCCGGGTTCTCCAACGATCAGATTACGAACATTGTCGGTATCGACGACTTCAACGCGGACGGCCTCAACGATTTTGCGGTTGGAGCCCCCGAGGCCGACTCTGGAAATGGCCGGGTCTACGTAGCGTTCCGCCGGAGTGTAGGGCTGGAGGGCGATTTTGTATTGGAGAAACTTGCGTATGCTCCGGATGATCCGGAGCGTCTAACCGGGGCCATGATAATCACAAACACGGCCGACGAATTGGGATCCAGCTTGGCTTCGGGAGTGGATTTCAACGGCGATGGGCTGTCTGATCTGGTGATTGGAAGCCCGGGCGCTTCCGGTGGGATAGGCGAGGTCACTATCGTTTTCGGCGATGCGAATCTGCGCACTCCTGAAGACGGCGTGACTGTTTCGACTCTGCTGGCCACGCGCGACGCTTCAGGGCAGCCGCGGGCTGTGCGGATAACCGGCAACAGCCTCGACAGTCGGGGCAGATTCGGTTTCAACGTGGCCAACGGTGGCGATGTCGACGGCGACGGCTACAACGACCTGCTCATAGCCGCGCCGGGTGCGACGCCGCGGTTCGATCCGGATCCGACTGATGATGACGATTCCCTGACGGAGCCCGGCATCGACGCGGATTACGATGGTTACGCGGACGATGTAAGCGGCCCGCTAGGCTTGCCGAATGGCAATGATCCGATCACAGAGCCCGAGAGCTATGACCGTCTCGACAACGCGGGACTGGTCTACGTCATCTACGGATCCAACCGCCTCGACCAGATTCAGACCTGCGAGGGCACTACGGATCTTTGCACTACCGATGCCGATTGCGGCGATGACATTGCGTGCCTTAGCTCAGACTTCACCGTGAGTATTGACCAGCTCGGCGGTGACAAGCTCATGGGCTTCATTGTCGCGGGACGCCGCGAGGGTGACCGCCTGGGTGGTGGCGACGCGGGGGACACCGACATCGGAGGCAGCTCGGAAAAGACCGGACGTGGTCGTTCCTTCGGCTTGGCTTCGGCAGGTGACGTCGACGGTGATGGGCGAGATGACATCGTGATCGGGTCGGTGCTGGCCGATCCGCGGCCCGATCCCAACACCGGTTCTGCGGTGGAGAACGGCGGAGAGGCCTACTTGATTTATGGGTCAGTGACCAACCCGTAGGACCGAAAAACCGAAGATTCTTAACGGGAGTCATCTCCGGCTTGGCCGCCCCGGGCGGCGGCGAGTCGGGGGTGGCTCCTGTTCGTTTGGGCGCCCTGGCGTCAAGCCTGCCCGAACCCGGTTTCCGGATCAAAACGCACTGCGCAACTCTCGTTATTCCCGATAATTACGGTGTCTGCGGCCGGTCAGCGGGTCTGAGGACGTTCAGGTTGACAGACAGTTGTCTGGAACGATACGATTGCCATCGGGATGTGGTCTCGATGTCCGTTTGCGTCCGCGCGGCGGAACAGCGGAAAAGGGCGATAGACGCCTTCCTGGGGGGTTCCTGGCAGGTGCGGTGACGCGCCGCCCGGCGGCTGGGGCTGCGGTGTGGGACCCTCGCAGTTTCCGTCTGCGGCGGAATGAGGCGGCACTGTCTCGCCGGTGGGATCATGGTAGAAGCGGCGGGATCTTCTTTAGTAGGGACTGGTGATCGAATCGATCTCGAAAAGTAGAGGTCGACGAGCGTCCAACGGGAGTGGCATTCGATGAAATCGCGCAACGAAGGTACGCAGTGGGCACGTTTCCCGGCGGTGGTCTCCGTCATGGCGATCCTCGCGGTTCTGTTGTCAGGGAGTGTGTCCCAGGCGGTAGAGCGCAAGTTCGTGGTCACGCTGGCCTATTCGCCCAAGGCGTTCATGAACGACGGCACCGGTGGTCAACCCGAGGGAGGGCTGTACAACGCGGAGGAGATCTACAAGGACTACTTCGACCGCGTCAACCCCGGTATCGATTCGTTCGTCGAGTATTGGGAGGAGATCAGCTACGGGGATGTGGTCATTACCGGTGACGTGGAGGGGTGGGTGGCTCTGCCCTGGGCGTTTGAGCCGGAAGCTCCGTATGGCGGTGAACGATCGTCCCCGGAGGACTTCATCAACCTCTACGACAACTTGTCAACCGTGTGCTCGCCGGGCACGCCGTTGATGCACATCGAGAACATGGTTCCCCTGCATTACAGCTACGGTGCGGGCGAGCCGTTTTGCGATTGTGTCAATGCGGAGGGCGAGGACGGTGTGTACGGTCCGGGAGACTGCGGGGCGCTGATCACCGTCAACTACAATGGCGAACTCGACGGTTGGGTACCTTCGGAGCCGTTGGCCGACTTCGACGCCGTTGGGGTGAATGTGTGGACTCCCGGTGAGCGTTTCGTGGACGTCGACGAGGATGGCCGTTGGGACGGTCTCGACGAGAAGAACGACATGATGTGCCACAGCTCGTTGGGCTGTCAGAATGTCTGCAGTGGAATGATATGCAGCGACCACTCCGGCTACTGCACCACCGACGCGGATTGTCTCGGGGACGCCTACTGCAAGCGCGGATCGCTGATCGGAGCTCCGGCCTGCGGCAGTTTTTGTTCAGGAACGGCGGTCCCATGCACCGGCGAGATAGCCGGGGAGTGCGCTGAATTCGGGACGGCATCGCAGTGCGTCGTGGTCGGCTGCGGTCTCATGGAGACTTGTGGGGACGACCGGGTCTGTTCTGACGGATCGGGGTCGTGTGATCCGGACGCCGACTGTCCACCGGGAGAGTTCTGTGACGCCGTTACTTTGCGATGCAGTGAGGCGGATACCGCATGCGATCCGAATGTCGATTGCCCGAGCGGGGCGAGTTGCGTTGGCGCGGGGCCTCGCGGATGCGACTATCCGGGCTGCGGCGACCTCGCCGCAGCCGCCGTGGACTGGAATGAAGACGGCGTATATCGGAATCCCGACGATTGTGTGATAGTCCCTCAGATCTCGTGCGTTGTTGATGACGATTGTGGGACGCATGGACGCTGCAATACCGATCTGAACACCTGTGCGCCGGTCGTCTACTGTACACGGGATTCGGATTGTCCCGGTACGGGGAACCAGTGTCTGACCGAGGGTTACGACCCGCCGGTGTGCGATCTCGGGCGGATCGGCTACCCAGTGCTTGAGGGTATGAACGCCGTGAGTCTGCCGGATTGCTGTGATGCGAACGCTGAGTCTATGGAGGATTTCGCTCAGTGTAATACAGATGGCCACCCGATCATCTGTGACATTCACCCTACTTATCCGCAATGCGATCCGAGGCCGGAGGGCATTGTCTGCGGTGAGCCGAGGTACGCCTGTGAATTCCATGACGTTGACGCCGACGACGTGATGGACGTAACCGAGCCGTTTGAGGATTTCATCATCCGTTGGGAGCCTTCCGGGGGATGGTCCGGAGGTGTGTGGGTCCCGGTGGATCGCGAGTACATCAAGAATAACTATCCCGGTAATGTCCCGGCTCTGCTGGCGCGCGTAGGGAACGGCTACTTCAATCCCGGGGACGTTTTCTACGATACTGCGGGGGATGTCAGCACGAAGATGATGCAGGAGACCGGGGGCGCCCGTTATCTGATGACGCGGGTTCCGAAGCCTGGCAGCGGGAGGTATGCCACCGTTGGTGAGCAGGCTTGGTTCGATAACTGGTGGACTGCGCGCTACGGGACGTCGGCTCCGCCATGGCCGGGCGGCACCGGACAATATCCGTCGCCCAATGCGCCGGTGATGGCTCCGTTTGATCCGGCTAATCCGTTGCCCCCATCACTGCAGGGGGACGACTTGCCGACGAGTCGGTGGTTTAGGGCGAACAAGGGAGGGTTTTCCGGAGATGGTGACGGCGGCACACCGGCTCCGCCGTTCCAGCACTACAACGCGGGCGGAGATAATTGGGGTAACAGTATTCTCCCGGATGCCGCTTATGGATACTACGACGGCTGGGTCGAGCATGACGATCTTCCGTCCTCTAAATACCATCTTCAGGGTGACAAGCGTTTCGGCGAGATAACGTCGCCGCTCCGCGACACGTTCGAGTACCTGGGCCACGAGTACCCCGCGATTTCCGGGCATGATTTCGGCCCCCACGACCCGAACCGTCTGGGTTCGAACGGCGACGGTTTCGGGGTAGCAGCCGGCCCCGAGGCGGTCAAGATCTTCGGCGACAAGGGATACGACGCCGGTAATCTGGCCATTGTAGAGTGGTTGACTTGGAGACGCGATGGGCAGAGCCGCACGTTGGGCACGCAGTGGTCTATCGATAATCACATCGGGGACGGCGTCAGCGGCTATCATCCGTACGCCAGCCCGAACTCGCAGCATCAGCCGTCCGGACGATGCAGCTCCTCGACCAAGGTGGCATGTTTGGTCGACGGAGCCTGCCCTGTTGGAGAGACCTGCGTGCGGCCGACGACGCCGATGGGTTTCGCGGACTACAACCTCGACGGGATGATCGATCAGGGTGAGGTTCGGCCGGCCGGCTCAGCGAACTACTCGGTGGATAGTGTGCTTGGTACACCCAACGACGGAACTAATTCTGATTACCCATTCAACCGTCGGAGAATGATGGAAGACGTGGTGGAGGCTCTGGATCCCTCGGTTGACTGGGATGACTACGTAGACCTGAACATGTGGTCGACGGTCTCCGGTATCATTCTCGTGCCGCCGGATTCATACAACGATGCCAACCGGTTCCCCACGGCGCCGTCGTTCTATCCGATTCACACGGAGGATTCCCTCGCCGCCGCCTTCCACGACTTGGTGATCTGCCAGGACTGCAGGAGTTTTCCGTCGGCTATCGCATACGCCGCGCATGAGTACATGCACACGTGGGAGCAGTATCCGGACCTGTATGACTACGACCTTTTCACCGGCATGATCGTGAACTGTCCGATCGGTTTATGGGATATCATGGCGGGAACTCGCGGCGACGGAGCGATGGTCCATCCGACGCCGGTGCTTAAGGATTCGTCAGGGTGGATCAACCCGATCGATCTACGGACCGTCCTCACGCCGGGGGTGGAGACGTCACTGACATTGCCACCGGCGGAGTTTGACCGTGATGGGTATTTCTTCCTGGAGAACGCCGAGCGTCCCGGGGAAGCCTACTGGTTCTGGTCCGCCGGAGAGGGCTTCGACGAGAACCACCCCGGTAACGGTGGGATGTTGATCATGGCGACCAACGACGTGTACAACCCGGCCAATCCGGATGCCGTTGCTGAGCAGCAGCGCGAAGCTCCATACGGTTACCGAATCGTCCAGGCTGACGGAGAGGGCGATCTGGAGGCTTGTAGCTCGACCGGTAACCGGGGGGACGGCGGGGACATTTGGCCGGGCACCAGCGGGAATACCGAGTTCAACTTCGATACGGTGCCGGCGGCGGTATGGGATGCGCAGAACCGGTGGACCGGACTCAACATCAGTAATATCGAGCCGGACGGAGAAGGATCGGTGCGGCTGACCTTGTCCTGGACTCCGACCAATCTCCCGGGCGTCGAGTTCGTTGATCCGCCGGGCGGCGCCTCGGTGGGGTCCATTTACCAGGTGCGCTATGAGGCCACTGATGTGTTCGGTGGCACGACGATCCACCTGTACTATACGACGGACGAGAACGACATCACGGTAAAGAACCCGCCGGCGACGGACTCGAACTACATCGGCACGCGGGTCAAGGGGACGCCGGGTACGATTCAGACGAGCATGGATTGGGACATCAGTCAGGTGCCGGACGGGCAGTATCATGTGTTCGCCAAGCTGGTTCCCGGTCAGGGGGTCGGCGGAACGGAGATCAAGCACACGGAGCCGTATCCTGGCCGCAACAACGCCGGGACCGGGGCGCTGACCATTAGGAAGGTCGACGTTTCATCAGCCATCGACGCCGCTGCGAGGGCGGAAACGTGGATCATTGAGTGCGTTGATCCGGCTGGCGAAGACTGGCAGGTGTACAGCTCTCTGACCCAGCCGGAGCCCGAGAATGATGAGGCGTACCCGTACGAACTGGCTGAGACGTGTCCCAAGAGCGATCCGGATGACCCAGATTGTGTGCAGTACGAGTACACCTCCGCCAACGGGGCGGTGACTTTTCTGATCACTCTGGGCGATGAGCCCTTCTGTTTAGGGGACCGGTTCGTCTTCAACACGACGGGCGTATCTGAAGTGAGCAAATCGGTTACGGTTGAGGATCACCGGATCTATGCAAACCCGGTGGCGGTCATCGATGCTTCGCCGCTGTCCGGACTTCCGCCCCTGAAGGTGGACTTCGACGGCCGCGATTCGTACGACCCGGACGGGCTCCCGCTGACTTACCGTTGGAATTTCGGTGATGGTGCTACGTCGACCGGATCTCCGGTCAGCCACACCTTCGATGATGCCGGCGTGTTCACCGTGGTCCTGAGGGTGGCGAACAGTCTCGGCCGGTTCGGCGAGACTGCGGTTGACATCAATGTGATCAACAATCGGCCAAGCGCCGTGATCGTTGCGAAGCCGGTCAGCGGCCCCGAGAACTTAACAGTGTACTTCGACGGGTCCGGATCGAACGATCTGGAGACCCCGGCGGACCAGTTGATCTACCAGTGGGATTTCGGGGACGGCAAAGCCGCAAACACGCAGGGCAACCCGGGGGTCTTCATAACTACCGAGCATTTCTATTCCAAGGACGAAGATGGCGTGAAGTGCACGCAGACGAATCCCTGCAAGTTCAATGCGGCGCTGACCGTCACGGATACTGGTGGGAAGAGCCACACCGCGACCACGGAGATCTGGGTGGGTAATACCAACCCGGTGCCGAGTGTGTCGGTGTCCCGGACGGAGGGCTCGGATCCGCTCGACATCGTGTTCAACGCGATTAACTCATACGATGCGGACGGTGACGACCTCAAGATCACGTGGTTCTGGGGCGATGGATCCCAGGATGGTCCGTATCCCGTCACCGGTGCACCCGGCGTGACGAGTGGCGACGTAGTCCATACGTATCGGCTGCCGACCGGGGAGACCTCGTACTCCTTCACGCCGACGGCGTTACTTACCGACGGGTTTGCCTCGGTGACTTGGACCGGTTCGAAGATCACGGTTACGGAGCCGAAGGCGGGGTCGTCCGACCCCCGCGCGATCTTCACGATCACACCCGAGCCGCCGTTAGAGGTTGGGGCCGAGTTTACCGCCGATGCGTCACTGTCGTTCGATCGACCGACGGGCGATCCTAATAGCAAGATCGCGTCGTACTCGTGGGACTTCGGAGACGGTACGGCGGTTGTCAGCGGGAAGACCGTTAAGCACACGTATGTAGAACCTGGCACCTATGTGATCGTGTTGGAAGTCAAGGACGCGGCGAGTCCGGTGAACAAGGGCCGGACGTCTCAGACGGTGCTGGTCGTGGGCGAGCTGCCCGATGACTCGGATGATGCCGATGGGAACGAGCCGCCCGACGTGGTTCTGCTGGCGAATCCGAAGGAGGGTTATGAGGGCTTTACCGAGTTCTCGTTTGACGGGTCCGGATCGAGCGATCCCGATGACGATGACCTGACCTTCGAGTGGATGTTCGGTGACGGAGAGTCTGCGGACGGGGCTAAGGCAACGCACGTCTATGCGGAAGCGGGCAACTATACGGTCCGGCTGACCGTTACGGATGAGCACAACGCATCGGCTTACGATACGCAGACTATTGTCGTTAAATCCAATGTCGGCAACCGGGCTCCGCAAGCGATCATCGGAACGGGTGTGCGATCCATTCAGGCCGGGGAGAAGATCGAGTTCAACGGACAGAACTCGTACGATCCGGATAATGATGTCCTGGATTTCGTCTGGAAGTTCAGCCAGGACGATGTGGTGATTGATACTCTGACCGGAGGTGTGGTGGCCAGGACCTTCCAGAGTGAGGGAGCCTATCAGGTGGTCTTGACCGTGTCTGATGGCCGGGGCGGCACCGACACCACGCAGGCGGTCAATATTCAGGTCTCGGCTAAGGTCGAAGCACCGGATTCCGGCGATGATCCCGGAACAGGACAGACAACCCCGGATCCCAGCTACACTCAGCGTCCCACGAGCGTTTGCGGCTTGGGCATGGTGCTGAGCTTGTTCGGCTCTTTGGCCGGGCTGTCGGTGATGCGGGTGACACGCCGGCGGACCGGGTTCTAGCGGCCCCAGCGTAGTCTGCTCAAACGCGCTGCGAGCCCCGAGCGGTTCTTTGATGAATCGCTTGGGGCTCGCTTCTTTCTTGCGCTGCCGCGGTTATAATCCGCGGGTCATGGCATCCAGGAAGCAGACCAACCCGGCCACGTCGCGTGTGGCGATTCGTGCCGCCCGGCGGGCGAGCTTCGCCCTGGCGGCCTCGTTGGGAGTGATCCTGTGCGGGCAGCCGGAGTGGCGTGGGCGGCGAGGTGGGGCGGCCTCCTACGCCCGGCAGGTTTCGGCGGCCGTTCCCACCGGAGCGGGGGACGCTGCAACTCCTCGGGTGGTTGCATCACCTCCGTTGGCGGCGGCGCGATGCCGTGCCCGCAGTCAACCCATTATCGCATCAGTGGCGAATCTAGAGCGCCTGCACACCGTGGGTGTCTCCCGGATCGGCGGGCTCTACGGCCCGTAAGCCGGCCTTACTCCGCTGCGCCGATTCGGTCCGTACGGTTCCGACTACCATCTGATTATCTGGCAACTTAGGGGTCTGCCATGTCCATTACCGTGGTGAGTAAATCGATTATTGACGGGGTCAAGGCGATTCCGCGGAAGCTCTTCGGCTCGCGGAACGACCGTCTGCTGAAGGTGCTCAACCGGCACGTTCCGCCGGTGAACTCGTGTGAAGACGCTCTGCGCGGGGAATACGACAAGCGTTTCGCCCGTCAGGTGGCGGATCAGCGGGTAGAGCAAGCTCCGGAAGAGCAGCGTGCCGTGTTGCGTCGGCAGATTCGGCTGGACCTCTGCGACGATCTGCGGGAGGCCACGGCGTCCCTTCAGCAGGGCATTCGCCGGCACACCGAGCCTTTGCGGTTCTGGTGGGAAGGGCTGGAGCCTGCTCAGCGGGTGGACGAATACTATCGCGCGGAGTTCCGCAAGCGTGACGCCCGGGCTATTGAGGAGATGGACGGCGAAGGGCTTATTGCCGAGGCTTTTGCCATTCTGCGCGAGGCCTCTCGACGGGCGCAGGAGCATCGTCATTTTGACTGCCAGCTAATCGGCGGACGGGTTCTGTTCGAGGGCAAGATCGCGGAGATGCGCACCGGGGAAGGCAAGACCATTGTGTGCCACTTAGCCGCGTTTGTGAAATACCTTTCGGGGTTGAAGGTTCACATCATCACGGTCAACGACTACCTGGTAAAACGTGACGCAGAGTTCGCTGCCCCGATCTTCGAGCTATTGGGGGTATCGGTCGGGTACATTCAATCGATGGTCGATCCCAGCGGGCAGGAGGGCCTGCGCCGCCGGGCGTATGCATGCGACATTACGTACGGAACGAACAGTGAGTTCGGATTCGACTACCTCCGCGACAACATGAAGACTAACGTGGCGGATCAGGTGCAGGGCCCACTGGATTACGTAATCGTAGACGAGGTGGACTCGATTCTGATTGATGAGGCCCGTACGCCGCTGATTATCTCGGGTCCCGCTCACGATGACGTTACGCGTTATCCGCGGGCGGACAAGGTGGCCGAGGAATTGGTGCGGCGGCAGGCGGTTTGGGATCGCCGCGTCGCGTCGACGGTGCGCCGGTTCGACGGCGAGACGCACAACATTGCCAAGCTCGAAGATGCCATGGCCATCCTCGGCTACAAGGAGAAACGGACGGGATCCGACCAGGATGGCAGCGTCGAGCCGGACGATGGGGACGATGATTCGGCTGCCGGGCTGCCGACTTTGGGCCCGGACTTCCTGACGGACGATCAGGTCGAGGCGATTCAGGCCTATGAAAACAACATCCTTCAGATCCTGCCCAGCGAGCAGTACCGCCGATTGTTCATCGTGCAGTCCGAGCGCAAACAGGTCGGCTTGACCCACGAGGGCGTCAGTCTTGCCCAAGATTCGCTGGATATCGGCAGCCTCTACAGCGGGGCGAACATGGAGTGGCCGCATCTTATTGAGAACGCCCTGCGCGCTCACAAGGTCTATCTGCGTGATGTGGATTATGTGGTCCAGGAGGGGCAGGTTATTATCGTCGATCCGCATACCGGGCGGCTGATGTATGGGCGGCAGTGGTCCGACGGGCTGCATCAGGCGGTCGAAGCCAAAGAGCGCGTGAGGGTAAAGGAGGAGACTCAGACGCTGGCGACCATCACCATTCAGAACTTCATCAAGCTGTACCGGGTCAAAGCGGGAATGACCGGAACGGCGATGACCGAGGGAACCGAGTTCGACAAGATCTACCAGCTCGAGGTAGTAGAGATACCGACGAACCGTCCGGTGAACCGCGTTGACCACAACGACAAGATGTATAGCAGCACGGAGCAAAAGTACGAGGCCATTGTCGAGGAGATCCACCAGGTCCACCGCCGAGGCCGTCCCGCTGATCCGTTTGTGATCGCTGACCTTCTAACGGCACTGCGGCCCGTGCTCGCCGCCCAGGGAGAAAACACGAGCCGGATCGACGAGGCCATTCGGCAGTTCAACGCTGCCGAGTTCGGCGACAAGCGCGTGATCAACTTCATGTTGGAAGTCTACGACGAGTCCATGGGCGATCTGGCGCATGGGCGGCCCGTGCTTGTGGGCACGACCAGCGTCGAAAACTCCGAGAGGTTGTCGCGGTTGCTCGAGCGGCGTTACGGCATCGACCACGAAGTGCTCAACGCCAAGAACCACTCGCGCGAGGCGGAGATTGTGATGAAGGCCGGCCACTGTTCAACGCCGGTTCAGGGCGCGGACAAGACGCCTTTGGGTAATGTGACGATTGCCACGAACATGGCCGGTCGCGGTACGGACATCAAGCTCGGCGAGGGGGTCGTCTATCCGAAATGCCGGGTCCCCGAGAGCGAGGCCTCCGAGTCGGGACAGAGTGCCTTGTATCCCCCCGGGACGACTAAGTGCTGTATCAACTGTGAAGAGTACGATCCGGCAACGAACTGCGCGCACTGTTTCAAGCCCAAGATTGATGCCCGTTTCCCTGCGTTGGGGCGTAAGGTGTGTGCCATCAACGTGCCGTGCGGATTGCACATTGTCGGGACGGAACGGCACGAGGCCCGGCGGATCGACAACCAGCTCCGTGGTCGCTCGGGACGCCAGGGCGATCCGGGGTCGTCGCGGTTCTCGTTATCGCTCCAGGACGATCTGCTCAAGCTGTTCATGCCGGATTGGATGCTCAAGATGATGGACCGCCTCGGGTTCGCCGAGGGTGGCAGTCTGGAAGATAAGCGGCTCACCAAGGGGATCGAACGCGCCCAACGCAAAGTCGAGGAAAGAAACTTCTCGACCCGCAAGCATCTGCTCGAGTGGGACGAGCCGATGGACTACCAACGTAAGGAGTTCTACGCCGCTCGTCAGCGCATTTTGGAAGAGCGGGGCCTGACGGATCTGATCATTCGCGCGATTGATAATGCCATCACCACGACTCTGGAGGAGTATCTCAGCGGGAGCTTCGATCGGACGTGCATCGTGGAATGGTGCCGCAGCCAGTTGGATCTGAACATCGACGAAGACGGATTGGATCTTAGCGATATCGAAGCGGCTCAGCGGAGTATCCGGGAGAAGGCCAAGGACAGCGGGGACGAAGCGATTCGCACGTCGTTGGGTGAGTATGTCGACCCCGAGGAACCGTCCAAGAACTGGGACGTCGGTGGGTTGCTGCAATGGGCGCAGCGGCAATACAAGGTTTCGCTGACCCAGAACCAGATGCGCCGAATGGAGCCGAGTGACATCGAGGATGCGTTACTTGAGGCCGCCCACGCACACTTCGATACGGTGGATCTTGCCGGGATAGCACCCTATCTCGACCCGCACTATCCGCACCGGGCCTTGGCGGAATGGGCGCGGGCTAAGTTCGACATCCAGATCGAAGCCGAAGAAGTCATTGATACTCCTCGCGATGAGGTCTCCGCGCTGTTACAGGATCGCGTGCGCGAGGCCTATCATCGAAGGGAAGTCAACTACCCGGTGGAGTCGTGCCTCGAACGCGCGTTCGGCGACGAGGGGACTGACAACGCGGCCGCCGCCGGCATTGTGGTTCAATGGGCTAACAGCAAGTTCGGCGTCGGATGGACGCTCGAGCAAGTGCAGGGGATGTCGATCGAGTCGATCCGGAAGGAACTCGTTGAGCTGAACACGACCTTCTTCGACGAGCGGATCGCGGCGGAGGTCGAAGCGAACATCGCCGGCAAAGACCGGGAGGAGGCCGTAGCGTGGGCGAAGGACCGGTTCGGACGCGCTTGGAACCAACGTTCATTCGACCTGTTTGACGGAGAGCTGAAAGACGCCCTGGTGGCCCAGGGTCGCGAGATGCTTCGCTGGGAGCTGTCGCGCTTGGAACAGTATGTTCTGCTGCGCATTCACGACCAGGCCTGGAAAGACCACCTGCTGGAAATGGACCACCTAAAAAGCGCGATCATGCAGCGCCCGCTTGGTGGGGACCAGACCCATCCGCAGAGCCAGTTTGCCATCGAAGGTCGCGATCTGTTCAACCAGATGTGGACGCGCATCGCCGGTCGGGTAACGGACATTATCTTCAAGGTCCGCACATCCGGGTCCGGGGAAGCGGCGGCTTCGCGACGTTCGCCCGCGGCGATGTCGGTGCGGCATGCCGACGCGACCGGGGCGGGATTCTCGGGGGCGACGCGCGATCAAGAAGCGGCGATGCGCGCGCAAGGAACCGACGGCAAGGCCGAGACGATTCGCCGGGAACAACCCCGGGTCGGCCGAAACGAACCATGCCCGTGCGGGAGCGGTAAGAAATACAAGCAATGCCACGGCCGGAAGTAGCGAAGGATCGGCGGTTCTCGCTGAAGTGCCGTGGAGTTGACATGCGTGGGTACGCGTGGCGATTGACCGTAAGCGCGGCAATCCTCCGCGATCGGCAAGGCACCCTATGACGGCAGAGTCCGGTCAGTTCTTTATCGATGTCGGGGGTACTTTCACCGACGTTGTTGCCCGAGATCCTGCCGGCCGGTTGTCTACCTATAAACTTCTCAGCTCCGGCGTCGTGCGCGGAGTGGTGGGCGGTACGTCGACTGACAATCTGATTCACGATGCCGCGCGCCGCGTGGATCCTCCGTGCTTCTGGGTGGGTTATCGTCTTTCGCTGCCGACGGACGTCGAGACCTTCACGACGCAGGTCGTGAGTTTCGACGCCAAGCGCGGTCTGCTCGACCTGGATCCGCCGTTGCCGGCTGCGCCGCGCCCGGGCGACGTTTACGAGCTGTACAGCGACGAGGAAGCCCCGATAGTGGCCATTCGTTACTTGATGGGATTGGGGCTCAGCGACTCGATCGGCCCGGTCGACGTCCGCCTGGGCACTACCCGAGCAACCAACGCACTGCTCGAGCGCAAAGGGGCGGCAGTGGCGCTCGTTTCCACGAGCGGGTTCGAGGACATTCTCCGGATTGGCAACCAAGATCGCCCGGACCTGTTCGCTCTGGATATCCGCAAACGTGACGAGCTGGTGACAGCGGTGATCGGGATCGACGAGCGCCTGAGTGCGGCGGGGGATGTCGAGCAGTCTCCGAATGGCGATGAGGTCCGGGGCAGCCTTAGGGCCGCGCGGCAATCCGGAATCGATGCCCTGGCCATCTGTCTGCTGCATGCCCACGTGAATCCGATTCACGAAGACCTGGTGGCGGCGGTTGCGCAAGACGTGGGATTCTCGCAGATCTCGGTCTCTTCGCGGTTGGCGCGCCTGGAGAGGATCGTTCCACGGGCTGATACCACGGTCGTGGATGCGTACCTCAGCCCGGTGATTCGGCAGTACCTGGCCGCCCTGCGTGACTCGATACCGGATGCTCGATTGCATCTGATGACCAGCAGCGGCGGCTTAATCGAGGCCGCGGGAGCTTCCGGCAAGGACACAATTCTCAGCGGACCCGCGGGCGGGGTCGTGGGTTGCGCCCACGTCACCCGGGCGGCCGGGTTCTCCAGGACCATCGGCTTCGATATGGGCGGAACGAGCACGGATGTTTGCCGCATAGAACCTCCGCCGGGCGGGTTCGAGTATCAGCATGAGACGGTCAAGGCGGGGGTGCGGATCATGGCCCCGACGCTGGCGGTTGAGACCGTAGCCGCCGGCGGGGGGAGTATCTGCTCCTTTGACGGTCAAAAGCTTACGGTCGGCCCGCAAAGTGCCGGAGCCGATCCCGGGCCGGCCTGCTATGGACGCGGCGGACCGCTGACACTCACGGATATGAACGTGTTCCTGGGCCGGATAGTGCCCGATCTGTTTCCGTTTCATCTCGATAAGCAGATTATAGCGAGGCTGCTGGAAGAGCTGTGCATTCAGGTTAATCGCGGTCGAGCGTCTGCCTTATGCTCAACGGATCTGGCGGAGGGCTTCGTGCGTATCGCGAACACGAACATGGCCGCGGCCATCAAGCAGATCTCGATTGCCAAGGGTTACGACGCCCGCGAATACGTGCTGGGGTGCTTCGGCGGGGCGGGTGGACAGCATGCGTGCGGTATTGCCCGAATATTGGGTATGCGACGTATCGTCTCGAGCCCCCATGCCGGGGTTCTTAGCGCCCTGGGGATCGGAGTAGCGCCGGTGAAACGGATCGGGCAGCGGAGTGTCGACCGGTGTTTGGATGAACATGCCGGGGCGGCCCTGCAGCCAGTGATCGAGGAGCTGACTGATAAGCTGCGTTCGACCTTGTTGGCCGAGGGGAACCGGGAGCAGGACTTGGCCGAGCCGGTATGCACATGGGATTCGTGCTACGCTGGTCAGGCGACTTTGATTACGGTGCCTGCCGGTGACGCCAACCAGGCACGTATCGAATTCGAGAACCGGCATCGACAGTTGTATGGCTACACGCACGAGGGACGCCGAATCGAGATACGTATAGTTCGCGTTGAACTTGTCGCGCATAGCGACCAAGGAAGCGGCCGATGGATCCCGCCGATTTCCACCCGGCCGAGCGCGCGGCGCGTATCAGAGATGGTGCTGGGAGGGCAGCGCCGAACCGTGGACGTACACTTACGCGGTGAGTTGTCCGTCGGACGCAGAATTTCCGGCCCTGCGATCATAGTAGAAGACACCAGTACGATTGTCGTTGACCCGGGATGGAACGCCGAGGTTGGTGACCGCGGCGACATCATCCTGACGGATACGCGGACTACGCCGGTCCGCGAGCATGTGGAGCTTGCCGCGGACCCCATCCAGCTCGAACTGTTCAGCAACCAGTTCACCGCGGTGGCGGAGCAGATGGGAGCTACCCTGCGCCGCACGGCGCTATCGACCAACGTCAAGGAGCGGCTGGATTTCTCGTGTGCGGTCTTCACGCCGGCCGGCGATCTGGTGGTGAACGCCCCGCACATTCCGGTGCATCTTGGCGGGATGAGTGACTGCATAAAGTCACTAATCGAAGACGTGCGGCGTTTCGATCCGGGTGATGTCTACGTGACCAACGATCCGTATCGCGGCGGATCCCATTTGAATGATGTTACGGTGATTACCCCGGTTTACGATGATGATGGGGCCGAGATTCTGTTCTTCGTCGCCAGCCGAGCCCATCACGCCGAAATCGGTGGCCGTCGGCCGGGGTCTATGCCGCCCGATTCGAAGTGTCTGGCGGACGAGGGTGTAGTGATCCGGGTATTCCGCTGGATACGCGCGGGACGACCGCAGACCGAGGCGCTGCGCGCACTACTAAGCGCTTCGCCGTACCCCTCGCGCATGGTTGAGGAGAACCTCGCGGACATCGCCGCTCAGGTTGCGGCCAATCATCGCGGGGCGCAGGATCTGCGCGCGCTCGTAGCTCGGTACGGGGTAGCGGTGGTTCACGCGTACATGCGCCATATACAAAACTCGGCCGAACGGAAGATGCGGGCTGCGCTGAATAGGTTGCCGGGCGGTGTCTCTCGGTTTGAAGATCACCTGGATGATGGAACGCCGATTGTCCTGTCGCTTACGGTAGAAGGGGATCAAGCGGTTCTCGATTTCACCGGTACCGGTCCCGTGTCGCCGGGAAATCTCAATGCCAACCCGGCTATCGTGACCAGTGCGATACTGTATTGTCTGCGATGCCTATTGGCCGAGGATATTCCGCTTAACCAGGGAGTGCTTGCCCCGATCGAGATTGTCCTGCCGGAGGGGCTGCTGAATCCGCCGTCGGCGGCGGATCCTCGCAAGTGCCCGGCCATGGCGGCTGGCAACGTCGAGACCTCGCAGCGCGTCGTCGATGTCGTATTCGGAGCGTTGGGTGTGGTGGCCGCCTCCCAGGGCACGATGAACAACATCCTGATCGGGAATGATCGGTTCGGGTATTACGAGACAATCTGTGGTGGGGCGGGGGCGGGGCCGACCTACCCTGGGGCCGATGCCGTGCATACCCACATGACGAATACGCGGCTCACCGATCCGGAAGTGCTGGAATCTCGATATCCGCTTCGGCTCCGCCGATTCGCCGTTCGACCCGACTCCGGTGGAACCGGCAGATTCCGCGGGGGAAACGGGGTTATTCGCGAACTCGAGTTTCTAGAACCCTTGGAACTGTCGATAATCAGTCAACGACGCACCCGGGCGCCGTATGGCCTGTGCGGCGGAGAATCGGGAAGGGCGGGGCGGAACCACTTGATACGTTCAGGAGCATCAGTTGGCGCGGATCTGCCCTCGGTAGTCCATGTGAACGTGGATCGCGGCGATAGGCTGATTGTGGAAACGCCCGGAGGAGGCGGTTACGGAAAGGAGCTTGAGTCGGCCGGAACGGATTGAACATCTGCCAACGCGGTCTGTAGTTCAACGGTGGTCGTCAGACGATATGAACCCACGCATCGCCTCAATCGAGAATCTAATCGCTCGTGATCCGGGTCGTCGAAACGTGTTCGGGCTTGTCGTCGCCGACCAGCTCCGCCTAGCCGCCCAGTCGCTCAGATTGGCCAAGCGGGTCGGGATCGTCAGCGGCTTCTACGTTCCCGGGGCGAAAGCCGGCGAAACCGATGGGCCGCCCGGGGCTAAGGTGATCGGTGCCGCCCTGGAGAAACTCGGCGCTAAGGTAGATTACATCACGGACCATTGGAACGCGCCGGTGTTTCGCGGGTTGGGGTTGGATCCGATTGTTGACCCGGGAGATTATCTCGATACCGCTGCTCCGACTCACCTTCTGGCGGTCGAACGGGTTGGACGTGGGCCCGATGGACGGTACCGCAACATGCGCGGTATTGACATAACGTCCACAACCGCGCCGTTGGACGGGCTCTTCCTTGAAGCTTCTCGGCGGGGACTGACCACTATCGGAGTGGGCGACGGCGGAAACGAGATCGGGATGGGGAAGGTGTTCGTAGCTATCCTCGATACGGCGGACCCCACCATGCCCATCGAACGCGGCGCTGAGATCGCTACGGCCGTGACCACCGATTTTTGCGTCGTGGCCGGTGTCTCCAATTGGGGGGCGTATGGGCTGACCGGGGCGTTGTCGGTTCTGGAGGGGCGGGATCTGCTGCCGTCGGCGGAAGAGGTGGCTCGTGACGTCGAGCTGGCAGTGAGTGAAGGAGGGGCGGTAGACGGTGTGACGTGCCGGCGAGAACCAACTGTTGATGGGTTGGGTTTGTCTCACAGTCTGCGGATGTTGGAAAACATCCGTCGTCAGATTGCTCCTTCTCCGCTCGCGCGGGGTGCGAAACTTCGCGCCGGCATCCTGGGGTACGGGGTAACCGGGCGGGCGGCGGCTGCTCTGCTTGCGCTCCGCGGACATGATGTGTGCGTGTCGGATGAGCAGCCGGTGACGTTGGAATCCGGGACCGTCGTGGCGGGGGTGGAGACCGGCGGGCACACGGCTGACTTTTTGGGGCAATGCGATCTGGTGGTGGCGAGCCCCGGGGTGCGAGCGGATGCGCCGATCCGCAATGCTCTCCACCGCCGGGGCGTTCCGGTCTTGAGCGAGTTGGAGCTGGCCTACCAGTTGTGCGATCGCCCGTTGATCGGGGTCACCGGCACGGTCGGTAAGCGGACGACCGTTGAGTTGCTGCAAAAGCTCTACCGTTCGGCGGGGCGCTCCTTGACCATCGGGGGGAATCGGGGCCGACCACTGTCTGCTCTCCTGGCCGAGTCCGAAAGAGACTCCGCGGACAAGGCAGGGGACGATCCGATTGCGGTGGCCGTATCGAGTTTCCAGCTTGAAACCGTGGTGCATTTCAACCCGCACGTGGCCGTGTTCCTCAACATCGATGAGGCCCACCAGGACCGGCACGAGTCCATGGCGGAATACGTGCGGATCAAAAGCCGCGTGTTCATGAATCACCAGCCCAATGACGTGCTGATCTTGAACTTCGATGATGAACGGATTCGCCCGCTGGCCCGCAAGCATCAGGGGAGGACGTTCTTCGTGTCGAGCAGGCAATCCGTCGACCGCGGGGCGTGGCTGGATGATGGCACTGTGTTGTTGAACATCGGTGGGGCAACGGAGGAAATCGGGTTTGCCCGCCCGCGCTTTGCGGAGGATCTGCTGTCTGCGGTTCTGGCCGCCCGGCTCAGCGGTATGTCTCGCGACACTCTGGCCGAAGCGCTCCGGCGTCTTGCAGCGACGGAGGTGGAGTAGTGGATCCTGTTGATTACCGAAGCCTGACCGGTGCGGAGATTCGCGCATTGTGCCGAGACGGCAAGTTCGATGGTCCCACCGCCGGCGTTGCCGCGGGTTTCGCCCAGGCCAACCTGATAATCCTCCCCGCCACGGATGCGCAGAGCTTCGCGGAGTTCTGTCGACTCAATCCCGCGCCGTGCCCGGTACTGGAGGTGACCGAGCCGGGCGACTTCGAGCCGCGGGTATTGGCGCCGGGGGCGGATCTGCGAACTGATTTGCCGCGCTATCGGGTGTACCGCGATGGCGTGTGCGTTGATGCCCCGACCTCGATTACGCCGCATTGGACTGACAATCTGGTGTCATTTTTGCTAGGCTGCTCGTTTGGTTTCGAGTCCGCGTTGATGGCATCCGGGGTGCCGGTTCGCCATGTGGAAGAGGGGCGAAACGTCCCAATGTACCGGACGAGTATCGCCTGCCGACCGGCCGGGCTGTTCGAGGGTCCGCTTGTAGTGTCGATGCGTCCGATGACCGAGGAGCAGGCCGACCAGGCCGTTCGGGTGACCGCACCGTTGCCGCAGATGCACGGTGCTCCGGTGCGGATCGGGGCCGCGGAGGAACTGGGAATCGCCGATCTGGATCATCCGGACTACGGAGACGCGGTGACGATTCGCCCGGGCGAAGTCCCGGTCTTCTGGGCGTGCGGGGTTACTCCGATCGAAGCTCTGATCAGGGCCAAGCTGCACTTCGCGATCACGCATGAGCCGGGTCACATGTTCGTCACTGACATACGCGCCGGCGCGTAACGCAGGTCGGGTGCCCCATCCTTCGCCCTTCGCCATCTCGCGGTGGACAGAAGGCCCTGTATACAGATGCCGTCACGGCATACGCACTACGTCCCAGGCGAAGGGTGGGGAATCGATTGCACGAGTGCATCTCGAACTCCCATTCGTCCCCCACCCATTCCGGCGGTGAATCGGTACGACTATCCGAGCCCGACAAGCGCCGGAATGAATGGCGCACCCACGCAGACTGCAGGCTGGAAGCCTGCGTTACGCGCTGTCACTGCTCCCCTGCTTGGAAGGCGGAACCGGATAGCTTTGCCAGATGACCTGGACGATCATCCACTTGCCGTCGTACTTGGCGAGGTGCAGATAATCTATGCCCCATCCCGCGGTGAGCTTGGCCGCGGCCGTCTTGTCCAACACGTCGAACACTTCGACGGTCTTCGGAGCGTCCTTCCCGAATCTCCCGTCCTTGTTCCACCCTTCCGCCAGTTTCAGAAGCTGCGGGAATCCGCTGGGGATCTTGCGATACTCTTGGTCGGCTGACGTACGATGGAATCCGAACTTGGCCAACTCGGGATGCAGACTGCGCTTGAGTAGCTCCGGCTTCATCTCGTAGAAAGCCTCACAGTAGTCGAGTACCGCCCGCTCCACGGCTTCGCGGTCGTTTGTGGACGACTTGTCGGTGCCGAGAGCGACGGTCACAGCCGTCGCGAGCACCACGCAGCCTGCCAGCACGCCCAGGAATCTTGCCATATCAGGTTCCCCTCACTTTGAAGTCCTTCCCGAATCCGGCTCAACGGTCCGCCTGGCGCTCTGAATCCGACTGCGTCCGCCGGTCATTCACTTGCTGGATAAACCGCTCGAGATCCTCATCTCGTGGAAACAGCTTGAACACGCTCCCGAGTTCAAGCGTCTTTGCCTTGCCCCGCAGCTTCAGCGCGACGATTCGGCACTTCCGATCCGGTTTGACGCAGGCGTCGGCAATATCGTGCCACGCGATAAGTTCATCGTTGCGCCCCGCCATTCTTATGAACAGCCCATCGCCGGTCACCGCGGCAAACTGCCCGCGCCGATACAGCCGAACCACGAAGAAGACGCCTGCGACGACCATTACCACCCAGAAAATACCGGCAACGACGGCCAATACATCCCATCCCCCCAGTGGTCCCGTGCCACCGAGATTGCCGAGCCCCTTCAGGCTGACCCAGCCGCTGCCGTATAGGATTCCGAATACTCCGAAGATCACCTTCGGGTTGTGGACCCGATAAAGCTCGCACTCCTCGTCGAAGCGAAGACCGCACTCCGGACATGCGTGGTTCTCCGGTAGTCCCCGAAGCCGGTAGCTGCAACGCACGCACCGCTGGAAGGCCGGGTGTGTCTTGCTTCTTAGTGGTTCTCCGGTTGAAGGGGCGTCAGTCATATCGATCCAATTGCCGGTAAAGGCCCTACGAGGCCGGTGGTTGCCTCGGCCGCAGCATAATCGAATCGAGGCCCGGGGTGGAAGTCTGCGAGTTTGAACTTGTGCGATTTTGTCGTTTTTGCCGATCCGGCTACCGGGTAGAGTATCATGCCAGTTTGACCTGTTGTTTCGGCTATGGGGTGATTGCTTGGGGGTCAGCACGGACAGCGTAAAGAGGGGGGGATCCGCCGCCGGCGCGCAAACCGCCGCGGAAGCGGTGGAGGGGGGCGTTGCCAGCTCGGGGTCCGGTTTTGCCGTTCCCGACGAGGTCTCCGGATTCCCGCCCGAGCACCTGCTTTGCCCGTCTTGCCGTTACGGGGTCTACGGGCTCCCGCAGAATCGCTGCCCCGAATGTGGGGAGCGCTTCGCGTGGTCGCAGGTCCGGTCGATTGCCCTGACCATGCGAGGTCGCACGTTCGAGAGCCGGTGGCGCCACGATCCGATTAAGGCCCTCTGGCAGACCTGGTGCTTGGCGGCCTTTCAACCGCGCAAGCTCTGGAGTGTCTATGACCGCGACGAGGCGACGTGCGTCTGGCCTTTGCTGCTATTCCTTCTGTTGCAGTGGCTCCTGTTCGCCCAAGCATGGCCTACCCTGGCCTTCGTGGTCGATCCGCTGATGAATCGCTTGGCGGAAGAGGTCGCCGGTCCGGGAGTTCGGGCCCAGCGATTCGTCTACGGATTTCGGCCCGGCTCCGGCTTTTTGACGCACCTGGGCGTCTGGTATGTAGCGACGTTCGCGGCTCTGCAGGTCTTCTTTCAGTCAAAAAAACGTTATGGAATACGTTGGACGCACATTCTGCGAGTTTTCGTTCATGCCACGGCGTTAGCGTCGTTTGCCACCGCGGTTTGGTTCATGCTGGAATGGCTGGTTGACCTGAGCTTGTTGGTTCGGCCCACCCGGGTTTCGATCATGCTCTATAACCGGATCGGCCAGGCGGTTTTCTGGCTGGGGCTTATGATGACTTGGGCGTATCTCTGGCTGGGTTGGCGTCGGCATCTGAAGATCCCGCACGGCTGGGCGGTGGCAACCGTGGCCCTTCTCATTGGCTTTCTGGTTGTCTTGGTCGCTCGGGACTTGCGCCTACTCTAACCGGAGCCGCGGTGACCCGGATTCAAGTTGTCAATCATTATCTTTGCCCTTACCGTTAGCCCGGTGAGTCGGTCGCGGGCCGACGCTAGACGAATACCTCACACGCCCGCTTGGTGGACTGGAGAGAACGCCCATGCCGCGAATCCCGCGGAACATGACGCCCACGCGATACTATGTACGGTGGGTGATGCTGGTTGCAGCTCTCGTCGGTTTGGGGCTCACGGCGCGGGCGGCGATTCAGCGCTCCTTCGGCGGCGTGAATGTCGCATCGCTTCTGACTTGCGCGGGGCTGGTCGTCGGCACCTTCCTGATCGACATCAACCTGACCGGGATAGGTCGGTTCCGCCGCATCGCCACAACCGCGCTGATTACCATTCTGGTCTCCCAAGCGTGTTATCTGCTATTGGTTTGGACGGGGTTCAAGACCGAATCGCTGCTCTGGCGCATTTGGTGGGTATCCGCGATAGGTTCGGTCACCGCTACGTATATTCTGGTAATCCGCCGGGCTACTGCGGGGCAGCGCGGTCTTGTGGCTCGGGGAACCGTGCTCTGTGTGGCGTTGTCCGGTGTGTTGGCTGCCTCGCTGGGTTTACGCCGACATCTGGTGAGCGATATCGATTCGTTCTATCTGGGTGCGGCCAGCCTCCCACTGGTAGGCGTCGCGGTGGGGACGTTTCTCGCATGGCTCCGCTGGATGGGTAGCCAGGACAAGCCGCCGCGATCGCCTATGACTCGTGGGGCCAAGATAGCCTGGCTGTGCGGGTCATACGTGGGGGTCCTGATGGTTGGCTTGTACATTGGCCGAGCCGGTACGCCTTCGGGGGCGACGATTCACGCGGTTCCTTCGGCGTTGCGCACGATGCCCGCCGAGAAGCTCGAGCAGCAGGCGGCCGCCGACCTGGATCGCCTCAAGACGATATTCGCCGACCTGGACGCGTTGCACGCCGAGGCCGTTTCGTACCAGACGGAGCTTCGGGATCGAATGGCGGGAGACGACCGTGCGTACTACCTTCCCGAAGAGGAGTACCGGATCCGCTGGTATTTCGTCCAGTTTCTGACTCTGCGGGAAGCTTTGCTGCGTTTGGCTTCGGTCTATGGCGGGTACGAGGCGGTCAGTGACCCGGGGGCGCGGGCGCGGTGCTTCATCCTCGGCTACACGGCCACGCTGGGCGTATTCCACGCGGGGGCGAATTTCGTACACGCCTACGGCGACCGACCCGAGGAGCGGCGTAAACTCAACGAGCCGGAGGTGCAGTGGGGCCTGCGCGCCGGGCTCTTCGATGAGATCGAGGAGAGCGTGGTCAGCGAGCGGAACGCGCGGCTTTGTGCCGAGATGGGTGCATACTATCGGCTCAAGCGCGACGGTTGGCGCCAAGCCGGGGTGTTGCCGGTCGAGGAGTTCGATTGGCTGAGAGCCCGCATCGAGCACGCCCACGAGTTTGTAGAGACTCACCGGGTAAGCCGATCGAAGGCTTGGTTCGAGCGTATCGTGGAAACCGTCAGACGGGACACCTACGAGCCCGTTTACGCCGCGCAGTCTCTTTTGGCCGAGCTGATCGGGGATATTCGTATTGTCGAGCGTGCACCGTATGTGGCAATCGACTTCATTGAGGATAAGGTGGCTCCGCTGCTCGAGCCCGGTGATATTATCCTGGAACGACGCAACTGGTTCCTGTCCAACGCCTTCCTGCCCGGGTTCTGGCCACACGGGGCGTTGTACGTCGGCACGATGGACGATCTGCGGGAGTTGGGGATCGCCGACGCACCCGAGATCCGCCGGCACGCCGAAGACTACTTGCGACCGGCGGAGGACGGTCGTCCGCGGGTGGTAATCGAGGCCGTGAGCGAGGGCGTGGTCTTCAACTCCCTGACCCACTCGCTTCATGCCGACTACGTTGCCGTTCTGCGTCCTTGTGTGTCCAAAGAGCAGAAGGGCGAGGCCATCAAGCGCGCGTTCACGCACTACGGGAAGGACTACGATTTCGAGTTCGATTTCTTCACCTCGGACAAGTTGGTTTGTACGGAGCTGATCTATCGGGCTTATGAGGGAATCCTCCACTTCGATCTTGCCAGGATAATGGGGCGTGACACGTTCTCGGCGCTCCAGCTTGTCCAGAAATACGCGGATGAGCGCCGGCGGAACAACCCGGAGCTGGAATTCGTTCTATTCCTCGACGCCGATCCGGCAACCGGACAGGCCAAGTTCGCGGACGAGGACGAGTTCTGCGCTTCCGCCGATCGCCCCCGCGCGTTCACCGAGTGATTACTGTCGACCCGGCCGCCGTGTCCGGCAGCCGCATTAAGACGGGGTCTGGTTTCGGGCGGGCTCGCCTATGCAGTATCGAGAGGTGCCTTCGGCGCGGTGCCGGGACCAGGTCTGACTCGGCCGGAGTATGTCGTTGCCCCCGTTTGACGGCATCTCCGCCGATTTCTAGAATCTCAAACCATGTCGGATGAGCCGGAACAACCTGCGGAGAAGGCCGATCCCACGCCGGATGACGGCGAGGTGGATTCGGCACGCATGTCGTTCGGCGATCACCTCGATGATCTGCGCGGTTGCCTGATTCGCTCGCTGCTGGGGGTGTTGGTGGGGGCCGTTCTCTGCCTGATCTACGGCAAGGAGATCCTGGCGATCATCTATCAGCCGTTGTTGGTCGTTCAGCACGCCAACGGCTTGGTGCCGCGGGTGCAGGTGCTGGCTCCTACGGCCGGGTTCATTGCGTATCTGAAGATCGGGTTTCTCTCCGGCCTGATTCTGACGATGCCTTGGGTCATATACCAGATCTGGCGGTTCGTTGCGTCCGGGATGTACCCCCGCGAACGACGCTTCGTAATGCTGCTAATTCCCGCATCCACGGGCTTGTTCGTCGCCGGCGTGGCGTTTCTGTACATGATCGTTCTGCCGACGGTGCTCAATTTCTTCATCAGTTTCAACAACCAGTTCGATACTCCTGATCTGACTCCCGGTGTGTTCCAGGGGTTCCTTCTTCCGGATCCGCCGTCGGTTTCTGACGCCGGAAACGAGGGACGGGGAATCGTACTACCTATCTTGGGGGGCGATCCAAAGGATGCGGTCGCGGGAGAGGCGTGGATCAACGGGTCTACCAGACGGCTTGTGGTGCAAACCGACTCGGGGGTCCTGTCGGTCCCGCTTGACGAAGGCCCCGCCGCCCCGGCGATGCAGAGTCAGTTCGCCCTCGACTTCTACATATCCTTTGTGCTCATGCTGGCACTGGCGTTTGGTATTGCCTTCGAGACGCCCATCGTTGTGTTCTTCCTGGCGTGGGCGGGACTCGTGTCGCCCGCAAAGATGGCGGCCGGGCGACGCTATGTTCTTCTCGGTATGGTGATCATAGCCGCGGTTTTGACCCCTCCCGATGTCATCAGCCAAATCCTGCTGGCAGGTCCGATGTACATACTGTTCGAGGCGGGACTGCTCGTAGCCAGGGTCGTTAAGCGCAGGGCGACGACCACGGTCACGGAGTAGACCGCCCGGTCAGGCGAGCTGACCGATCAGCTCTCTGACGGAAGCCAGGCCGCGTCGGTCCAAGTAGGCGGTGAGACCGTCGCAGATTCGGCGCGGGGTGTTCGGGTCTACGAAAAGAGCGGTGCCCACAGCTACGGCCGTAGCTCCTGCCAGCATGAACTCCACCGCGTCGCGCCAGTTGCAGATGCCCCCCATGCCGATCAACGGGACGTTCGCCTTGGCGGCGACCTTGGTATAAACCTGATGCACCATTTGGATGGCCACGGGTTTCACGGCCGGTCCGGAAAGTCCGCCCGTGCGATTGGCGAGCATCGGTTTCCAGGTCTCGACGTTGACGGCCATGCCGCGCAAGGTGTTGATTAGCGAAAGGGCGTCCGCGCCACCTTCGATAGCCGCCGCGGCCGTCTCGGTTATGTCTGTCACATTCGGCGAGAGCTTCACGATCAACCGTGCCCGACTCACTTCGGAGCGAACGGCGGCGACGAGCCGGCGGAGACGCTCGGCGTCGGTTCCGAATTCCAAGCCGTCCGCCACGTTGGGGCAGGATACATTCAACTCCAGCCCGGAGATGCACGGGATAGGATCCAGCCGCCTGCACACTGCCTGATAGTCTTCGACGCTGTGTCCGACCACATTGACGATGACCGGCACCCCTCGCGATTCGTAATACGGGATTCTCTCCTCCACGAATCGATCGAGACCATGGTTGGCCAACCCGATGGCGTTCAGCATGCCGCCGGGAGTCTCTACGGTCCGCGGGGGTGGGTTTCCGGGACGCGGTTCCACCGATACGGCTTTGGTGACGAACGCGCCGAGCTGGGCAAAGTCGGCATTCTCGGCGAACTCGGGCCCGTATCCGCTGGTTCCGGAGGCGGTCATGACGGGGTTGGCCAAGGTAAGACCGGCAACGTCGACGGAGAGGCGCCCGACATCGTGTTTTGCGTTACTTGGGATCATGGGTGAAACATCGTATTGTGTGAGCTTCCTGTCAACCTCGGGCGCTGTCGTCGTGGCGATGGACTTTAGGAGGGCGTATCTTACAATGGACCGGTCTCGATCTGGAGCTAACAATGTCAGACGAAAGAGCCCGCATCGCCGTGTTTCCCGGGACCTTCGATCCGCTGACGCACGGCCACCTTGATATTGTGGCCCGAGCCGCCCGTCTCTACGACAAGTTGATCATCGGGGTCGGCGACAACCCGGTCAAGGAACAGGTTTTCACGCCCGAGGAACGCGTGGAGATGCTCGTCCAGTACACGTCCGATTACGCCGGCGTGGACGTGCAGATGTACTCGGGGTTGACCGTTGAGTTTGCCCGCAATGCCAACGCCGGCGTCATCCTGCGCGGGATTCGCGATACGGTTGACCTGCATGCAGAGCTGGAGTTGGCGATAGGGAACATGATCATGGGCGGGATAGAGACCGTGTTCCTGATGACCAGCGGCCAGCACGTGCTCACCTCCAGCACGCTAATCAAGCAGATCGTGGAGATCGGGCACTACGACGTAGATCATCTGACCCGAATCGTCCCTCTGGACGTTGCTCGACGCCTTGAAGAACGGCTTCGTTTGCGCAAGAACAAGTCAGTTTGATCCCGTGAAAGCGATCTGGAACGCGGCGAAATCCGGCAGATCCACGTCACCGTCCTTGTTGAAGTCGAACGTCGCGGATTTGCTGGAACCGCCGATTCCGGGCCCGTTCCAATGCTCGGTTAACTGGTGGAAGTCTGTCTGATCGACGTCCCCGTCAAGATCGCCGTCGCCGGTGGCCGGCTCCAAGGTGCGCAGTATCCGGAAGCCGATCTGGACGTCGGTCAAAGTGGCGGCCGTGTGCGTGCGAGAGTCGGTTCGCAGGCCGATATGGTCGATGGCGACGTTCCAGCCACCGCCGCGCAGGACTCGGTTGGCCAGATGCCCGCTGTTGCTGACGCGGTCCTGGATCCACTCGTAAACATTGCCGGTGATGTCGTACAAACCGAAGGCGTTGGCGTCGGCGGTGGTTGTCGTGCCGTCGGACAGCGTATTGGTCCCATCGTAGAAACCTACCGGCGTTGTGCCTCCGATCGTACAGTCGATCGCGTCCTCGAAGGGGTCGTCGCTGCAGCGGAAGTTCGCGTCCGCGCCGCCGACGATTGCGTCACGGCCGAAACCGTAGACATGATTTGCGCCCCAGCCGTCGTTGGCACCGACGTCCCACGCCGCGGCTTTGTACCACTCGTTGTACGGACTTGCCGTCAGGGCGTGGTCATCCATCGGCAGGCGGTATCCGCGGCAGGTCTCCACGAGGTCGGCTCGCTCGGTGCTGTCGAGATCCCGAACCGCCCAGTCGGCGGAGGTGATGGCGGTGGAATGCCATCCACCCAGGTCCGTTGCATCGGACTCCGTATAACAGCGGTCGTCCGGCGACATGCCCTGATCCAGCGTCAGCCAATTGCAGTACTTGGTCGCCCCGTACCAGCTTACTCCGACCACCGGGTGGTCTGCAAAGCCGCCCTCCGGAGCGAAGGAGCCCCCGGCGTATTGGATGCGGCTCTTCGAGGCGTCGAACATCAGAGCGTTGGTTGAGGGAGACGTGCCCTCGGCACCGGTGATTTCATCGTGGACGTACACGTCCCCCGCGTTCAGGTCGAAGTACATGTACTGCCCGCGCTCCGACGTGAGGTTGCTTTTGGCATCGTTGAGGAACTCGGCGAACTCGGCGTTGGTGGTGGGGAATGTGCCCATCACGTACGAGTGAGTCGGTCCGTTCGGTTGTTCGACGCTACCTAAGATCGACACTTCGCGGGTGACGACGAGCGGTTCCACGATTGTCAGGGTGATCTTGCGTTCCACAGCGATGTCCCCGCCGTAATCGAACTTGAGCAGGGCGACGTACGAACCGTCATCCATCACCGCGGCTACGTCGGTCCGAATGGAAACGAGAACCTGAACAGACTCGCTCTCGGTCAAAGTGCCCCCGGCTTGATCCTGCCCTTCGATAGCCAGCCAGTCGACGGGCGGGTCAGTGGATGCGGTCCAATCCAGAGTCTCTCCCTGGCCGATGTTCGTAAGGGTGTACTCGGTTGCTGCCGGGGTAAACGGTCCGCCTTCGCGGCCTGTCACCCGCACATTGTCCGTCGGCAGCACGGAGAGGTCACCACCGACGGTGAGCCGGACCGTGCGGTATTCAGTGTGTCCGCTGGTAAGATCCGCGAAGGCAACCTCCGTCGAGTGAACGCCGGTGTCCAGGAGGTTCGCATCCTCATTGACCGACAGCGTGATCTGCCCGGTGAATCCCGGCAGCAGCGTGTCAGCGTAGGATGACGCGCCGTTGACATCCAACCAGTCCGCATCGGTAACGCTGATTTCATAGTAGATGGACGGCGTGCCGATGTTCTCGATTTCGTAGACCGGATCGTCTCCCGAAGCAGCAAACGGCCCCCCGCTGTTTCCGGTCCATTCGAAGTCCGGGCTGTCCTCCTGCTCGGCGGGCGAGATGCTCAGCGGGTCTTTGACCGTCAGATTGACCTCCCGCGAGATGCTACTTCCGGCCGTAGTGTTACGAAAGACGATGGTCTCGGAGTATTCGCCGACCGGGAGTGTCTCAATACTGTCATTAGTTTCGGGAATAACCGTTACCGTATCGTCGGGGTCCCCGTAGGGCTCCAGGACGCCGGCGATGGACGATCCCCCGTTAAGGTCGAGCCATGCCGCCGTACTCGTCACCGTGTACGCCAGATCGGTACTCGAGAGGTTCACGGCCTCGATCGACGTTTGCAGCGGCGGATCGACCGGAACGCTCCAGATTGTCGTGATCTCCCACCCGTCGGGCGAGTCGACGTCGAGCGGCTCGGCCACCGAAAGGGTGAACGACCTGGTTTCCACGAAGCCGGTGGTCACGTTCTCGAACCGGACCGTGGCAGTGTAGTCGCCCGGGGGGCGAGTGGTGGCGACGGCGTTAGTCTCGACGTCGACAATGGCTTCGGCTTCGGCCGTCAGTTGTCCGGTGTCCGACGCCGCATCGTTGATGTTCAACCAGCGAGCCCCGGTCTGGGTGACCGTCGCGCTCCAGTCCATAGCCGTAGCGGATGTGCTGGTCAGGATGTAACGTGCGAACGCGTTGGTGAACGGTCCCCCGTACATCCCATCGGCGTCGAACCCTTCGGCCGGAGCGACCGAAAGAGGCTCGGACAACAGCAGGCGAATCTCACATTCAGTGGTTTCTTCGGTGGTTACGTCGGCAAACTCAATTGTGGCGATGTGGTCCAACTTGGCCTGGACAACGCGGAATCCGAGATCTGGTGAGGTCGTGTCCGCGGGGAGGGTCTCCGCGTGATCGGCGCGAAGGGCGGCGTCGGCGGGGGGGTGACTCCAGTGTCCGCCGCGTACCCCGCGTTCAGTGGGGTGGTCATCAAGGTCCGGGCGAACGTCCTGGACCCATTCCGCGACGTTGCCGGTCATGTCATACAGGCCGTAAGCATTATCGTCGGCGTTGGTTTCAAAGTCCGTCCCGTCTCCAATGACGTCTCCGCTGCCGTCGTTGTAGTGTGTGCCGTCATAGAACCCGACCGGAGTCGAGCCGGGTTCGAAGGGGTCGCCGCTGGAATCGAAGTTGGCGTCCTGGTCGGTGATCGGCCCGTTGCGTCCGAAACCGTAAGTGTGGTTCACCGGATCTGCGGGGGGCCGGTCGTCCCACGTCGCCGCTTTGTACCACTCATTGAAGGCGGCGGAGGTTTCCGTTCCTTGGTCCATGGGTAGCCGGTACCCGGCGTAATTGCAGACCAGATCCCAGCGTTCGTCGTCATTCAAGTCTCGAGCCGCGGCACGGGGGGTGAGGTAGGTCGTCGTATCGTCCGTTCCCCACCAATCGCACGTGCTGATGGTAACGGGATGCCAATCGCCCACGTTCGGTCCTTCCGTGTACGCCCGCTGGGTGACGTCCAATCCGGCCTCGAGTGACAGCCAATTGCAGTACTTCACCGCGCCGAACCAGCTTACTCCGGTAACGGGGTGTCGGTTGAAGTCTTCCTCCGCCGCGAACGCGGCCGTTTCTTCGTCATAGACGAGGTGTTGGCTGTCGGCGGTGGCGAATAGCACAGCGGTAAGTGATCCCGGCCCCGACCCGCGCTCGCCCGTCTCGGTATCGTTGAGATAGACGTCACCGGTATCGGTGTCGACGTATACGTAATGCCCCCGAGCGTTGGCCGGGTTTGCCATAGCATCATTCAGGAAATCCACAAACTCCGCATTGGTGGTTTCGAACCGGGCTACTCGGAACGAATAGCCGGGACCGCCCGGTTGTTCGTCGCCGCCGGGAACGGTCGACATATCCACGATCGGGGCGGCGGGCGCCCGCAATGCATCGGCTGCATCGTTGATAGACGCGACAACCTCGACGGAGGCATCGGGCGGAACCAGTCCTTCCACGGTCTGCCCGTCGGCGTTCAAGGTCAGCCAGTCCACATCGACTTCTGCCGTGAACTCGTTGGCCAGCTCTGTGCCCGTGGTGCTCAGAGTGTACACCGGCTCCGCCGAATCGAAGGTGTAGGGGCCTCCGACCGGACCGCGGACCGTCAGCGTCTTTTCCGGTGCCACATCGATCGACGTCGAGGACTGGGCTTGCACGATCCGGAATCCCGTGAACGCTCTGGTGGAGCCGGGATAGTCGGAGTGCCGGGCGGAGTTTGTGAGCAGAAGATCCTGCGCAAGGCTCTGCCAGTTACCGCCGCGCGTTGCTCGGACGGCAGAGCTGGTGCCGTGATCCTGCATCCACTCGCTTACATTGCCGCACATGTCGTACAAGCCGTACTGGTTGGCCGTGTTCCTTGTCCGCGTTGTGCCGTCGGCAAGCAGGTTCGCGCCGTCAAACCACCCTACGGGAGAGACGTCATTGTCGAACTCGTCGCCGCTATCCCAGTAATTGGCGTCTGCACCCTCCATCACGTCACGGCCGAAGCCGTAGACGACGTTTCTACCGATCTCGCCGGGGCAGACCGGCTGGGCGTCGCCGCAGGCGTCTTGCGCGGCGGCCACCCCGTCAGCGCAACCCGGTCCGTCAATCGACAACGTGAACGGTCCCGACGTCGTCGTTCGAGTCGCCACGCGAATCCAGTAGGTGACACCTGCCGTCACTTCCACTTCCGCGGAGCCGGTTACGCTGCAGACTATGTCATTACACGCGGAGCCGGGACAGCCGTCATGCACTGATATCAAATGCCGACTCAGCGGGTCGAACGTCAAGGTCAGCGATAGGGTGCCGGCCATGTCCGGAGTGTACGTCCACCATAGATCCGCAGCGCTTTCTTGCGGGTCGCAGGAGGCCTCGCCGTCCGAAGTGGCGTCCTCGCTGTCGCCGACTAAGTCCACGGGCGGAGTCTGATGGACCCAGGCCGCCGCCTTGTACCATTCACTGTATACGGACTCGGACTCTACTCCTCCGTCCATCGGTAGGCGAAAGCCGGCGAGGGCTCTCAGGTCTTCCCGCTCGGTGTCGTTCAAGTCGCGCACGGCCCAGTCGGCTGCCGAAATGGTAGTCGGATGCCAGTCTTCCGGCACGGCGCCCTCCGTGTAGACTCGTTGGGACGGGAGCATTCCCTGGCGGACCGTAAGCCAATTGCAGAACTTGGCCGCGCCGTACCAGCTCACGCCGGTAACCGCGTCATCCTCCGTGTCCGCGAGTACCCAGTACTGTCCTGCGTCGAAGTAGATCTGTCCGCCGTCTGCCGCATCGAACAGCAGCGTCCCGTTTCCCTCCGTGCCCTCCGCCCCGGTTTCCGCAGAGTGCAGATACACATTGCCGGAATCGGTGTCGTGGTACATCCAGTGGCCGCGCCAATCGCCGGGGTTGAGGTAGGCGTCGTTAAGAAACGCCAGGAACTCCGTGTTGCGGATCTCGTGGACCCCGATGCGAAAGGAATGCTCCGGCCCGCCGGGTTGCGGGTCGTCCGCGCGGACAATCGCCATGTCAATCGTCAAAGGAGCAAGTCCGACGGTGACCAGCACCGGTCGGTTGGTGGATGCCCCGGTAGCCAGGTCGCGAAACTCCACGTATGCAGAGTGAATCTCGCCGATCGGCAGGGCGTTGATCCCCGGCGTGCTGAGGGTAACGGCAATATCGGTGCTCAAGGTCGGGGCGATTGTTCCTTCGGCCATGACCCCGCCGTTAATCAGAACCCAGTCTTCCGTGGCAGTGGCGCGCCAATCCAACAGGCTGTCGGAGTTGTTTGTTATCGTGTAGACCTTGGCATCGGGGAAGAAGGGGCCCCCGGCCGGTCCCGACGACGCCAGACCATCCGTAGGCTCCACCCACAATACCCCCGTGACTTCGGCGGCAACCTGGCGAGTTGTGATCGTCGCCGAGTTCCGTTTCACATAGAGCGTTGCGGTATGGTCGCCAAGGGCCAGAGTGGTGGCATTGTCGTTGAGGGTCACGGTTACGACCACGCTTTCGAACGGCGCCAGGGTGCCGCCGGCGGTCAAGTCGCCGTCGCAGTCCACCCAGCCTACGTTGGAGGACACCTCCCACTCGAAGGCGTCGGGAGACCGGCTGGTGATTGTGAGCTCGCTCGGGCCGCCCGGGGCGAACGGGCCACCGAACGAACCTGAGAACGTAAACGTCACGTCCTCATCCGGTTCCACCAAAGGCGCCAAGCCGGGATCGGATTGGACTATTCTCAGTCCCGCCCATTTCGGAGTCGATTGCGGAAGATCCGGCGTAACTGACGTGTTCTGAAGAAACACGTTGTTCCAGCCGCCGCCGCGATACCAGCGATCCGCCTGGCTGCCGAGGTGTCCCTGCATCCACTCCCAGGCGTTGCCGGCCAGATCATAAACGCCGTAGTAGTTCTCGTTGGCATTAGTGGCGAACGCGATGGAACCGGGGAAGAAGTAGTCGGCCGGATAGCTCGTCCCATCGAACAGCCCGACCGGTGTGGTCTGCCCGTTGGCGGCGCAGTTGTCCGGATCGTCGAACGGATCGTTGCTGCAACGGTAGTTCGCGTCGAAGTTGGTCAGGACCTCGCGACCGAACCCATACTCGTGATGTCCGCCGGCGCCTCCGTTCGCGTCCGGGTCCCACGCGGCGACTTTGTACCACTCGTTGTACGGTCCTTCGTAGATATCCGCCGTGTGCATCGGCAGACGGTATCCGAGATAGTCCCCGTTGAGCTCGTCGCGTTCGCCGGCGGAAAGATCGCGCAAACTCCACGCCGAATCGGTAATGGTAGCCGGATGCCAGCCGCCCAGGTTTGTGCTGACGTCCTCCTTGTAGCAGCGATGTTCCGCGGGGATCCCGTGCTGGATCGTCAACCAGTTACAGAATTTCAAAGCCCCGTACCAGCTCATGCCGGTCACCGGATGACTGCCGTAGTCGATCCCGTCCCGTATCGCCACCTGATAGGTACCGTCGACGAACTCGATCTGGTCGGCGGAGGTCGGGGAGAACATCTTGGTGGTCAAAGCTCCCGGCCCGGCCCCAGATCCGCCGGTCTTGTTGGTGTTGATGTAGACATTCCCCGTCTGCGTATCGAAGTACATGTACTGCCCGCGCTCGTTGCCCGGGTTATCGAGGGCGTCGTTCAGGAAGATCACGAATTGGTCGTTGCGGACCTCGAACCGGCTGATCCGGAAGTCATACGTCGGGCCGCCCGACAACGTGTCGCCGTCAATTGCGACGAAGTCGAGCAACAGCGGGTCAGCGCCGAAGGCGGGGCCGGCCAACGACGCCAAGGTCAATATCGCCAAGCACGCTGTTGCGGTTAGCTTGCCGAGAAACCTGTCCATGAATCGAGCCTCCATGCCCGTTGCGGGGTGGCAAGTTCCGGTTGCCTCGGCCGCCGTTGCGCGGTTCCGTTCCCTGTAGACTTCTGCTTTGTCACGCGTAGAGGTTCTGGTCCAATCCGCATTGTGTCCCGTCCCTGCACTGCTCAAGAACAGTGGCACACCCGAACACCCAGGCGTGACGCCCCGCTGGCCGGCAGCGCATACCACCCCCGTACCACCATGTAGGCCATTATCGGCTGTTTCCCCCAAAACCGCCCACGGGATTTACCAACGTAGCGGTAGAGGAAGCGGTACCGGAAAGCACCGAGGGTTTCCAGCCAGCCCCCGTAGCGCAGGCTTCCAGCCTGCTGGGCGGACGATGGACTAACGACGTGAGAATGAAGACAAGATGTCTGCGCTACGACCGACGATGCAGCCGACCATGTAGACAAGATGTCTGCGTTACGTAACGCAGGCTTCCAGCTTGCCTCCTTTGGAACAACCTCTTCGTCAGGGCGAACATCCTGAGCGACCCTCCCGCAATCGACCCTAGAAGCCGTATCCTATGTTGCCTCGAAGGAACACCACTCCGTTAAACACCGCATGGATGCCGGCCGCGGTGACAATGGCTGCGGACGCTCGGGACAACCGCGGCGGACGGTTCTCTTCGATTGCCGCTGCCCACACCGCCACCAGCCCCCGCGTCGCAATACACGTGCAGATGCCGCTAAGGGCGATCGCCCCGGTCCACCGCCACGCAAACACCTCCAGTGGTGATGTTCTGAAGTAGATGAAGAGATGGACGAGGTTCTGGCACACCGCGAAAAGCACCGCGGTGGCCAGGGTCATGATGTAGATCTGCGCGGAATTCCTAATAAGGTGGACCCGCCGCTCGATTAATATCAACGCTCCGACGACCTTGCCCAACTCCGCCAGAAGCGGTCCAAGCAAAACGAAATTGTGGATCCCCAGCAACTCCACCATGAAGAACGCGGATGCGACGGCCAGGGGGAGGCTTATCAGGGGGATCGCGGCCGTGAGCAGCCAACCGCGGTTGGTCGGCCGCCTCGAATCACGTTGGGCGAGCCATTCGGCATAGGTCACCTCGCCTTCCCGAGGCGGCTCATAGCGCTCGACCTTCCCGCATTCCGGACAGGGGTGTTCGGTCATCAAACCGCGCAGATTGTAACCGCAGTTTCGGCAGCTCCAGTCGCGTTCGATCAGCGCCGGAGGCCGGTTGGGTAGGCTGATCGGCTCGTCAAAAACCGAATGCCGTGCCCGCTCCTCGTCGGCATCGGTGGACATTCTCTCGTTCCGAAGTCCAGGTTCGACTTTCTGCTCGGCCTCGTCCGGTATGAACGGCTCTCCCCGGTGATGCGGCTCTCCGCGGATTGACGGATCGTGGTCGGGATCGGTCACGAGGATGCTCGGTTCGTACTCGGCACGAACACGGCTGTACCGTACGCGTACACTTCCACCATAGCCGCGCGGTGACTACGCCGTCCCCCGGCTCCGCCGCTGCCGATGTTGCTACTGGCCAGCCGTACGTTGGCGACGTGGTTCGCCCCCATCGCCTTCGCCGATTCCATCATTCGGACCAATGCTTCCCGGCGAGCGCGTTCCATAAGCGTCTCATAGGTGCGCAGATCTCCGCCGATCATCTTCCGCAGACCAGCCGCGAACGTCTTGAAGTAGTCAGACGCGATGACGACCTCTCCGGTAACGAGGCCGATGGAGGCGGTCTCGCATCCGACAGGAAAAGTCCGCAGGTCGGTGACCATGACGTCGCGCACGGCCTCTTCGCGGACCTTGAGCTGTCGAGAGTGAGCCCGCTCCACGAAGCCGCCGATTGAGAATCCGAGGATGATCAGCACCACGAACGGGAGGATCTGGATCCAGAATTGGAGTCCCATCACCGTTATCCTTCCGGCTCGGCGACCACGGCGGTGCCGTAGGCATACAGCTCGGCCGCGCCCTGGGTGATTGTGCTGGTAGTGAACCGCACGTTGACCACGGCATTGCCCCCAAGCTGCTCGGCCTGGGCCAGCATGCGTTCCAGCGCCTGCCGCCGGGCTTCGATGAGCAGCTCCGTGTAGCCCTTGAGTTCCCCGCCGACGAGGTTCTTGAGATTCGCCACGAAATCGCGACCGAGGTGCTTCGCCCGAATGGTGTTCCCCTGTACCAGCCCCTTCACTTCCCGTATGGCGTATCCGGGGATGGTCTCCGTATTGACCACAATCATCTGATTCTCCTGGCTATGCGCATTTGTGCGAACGTCGCGAATAATACAGACTTGCCCGAATGGCTGAAAGACCGTAGTCGTGGGCAAACGCAACGCCTTCCACGGTTTCGGGCTCTATTAAACGGACCTTCCGGGAAATTCTCCGTTTTTCTGCCCCATCAACTTGACTCGGGGGGCTATTCATGGTAATATTGCCATATAGCCATGAATGCGAGACCTCGAAAACTCTACGAAGCCCGGGCCAAGGTGGCTAAGGCGCTCGCTCACCCCAGCCGCTTGCTCATGCTCGATGCGCTCGCCGAAAGGGACATGTGCGTCTGCGAGCTGACCGAACTGGTCGGGGCGGATCAGTCGACGGTGTCCAAGCACCTGGCGGTTCTGAAAAACGTCGGAATTGTCGACGACCGCAAAGAGGGCGTGATGACCTTCTACCGGCTGAAGATGTGCTGCGTGCAGGGGATCTGGTCGTGCATCGAGGCGGCCCTCAAGGAGCACGTCAAGGAACAGGGGGCGGCGATCGGCAGTTGATTGCCGGTGCTTGGGGTACCACGATGGGCGAAACGACCTCTACGACAAACCACCGCCTCCGGCAAGCCGGCATCCTGGCGATTATGGTCGTCGTGTTCGCCGCGGCCTATTTCCTCCCGTTCGCAAAGGTGGAGGCGAGTTCGCGATTCGGCCTTGCCGGACGCGAGGCACTGCTCATGTTGCAGGACTATGCCCGTGAGCATGTCCTGCTCTGCCTGGTGCCGGCGCTGTTCATCGCCGGAGCGATATCCGTCTTCATCTCGCAAGCCGCGGTGATGAAGTACTTCGGGGCCCAAGCCCGCCGGGTGGTTGCTTACGGGGTGGCGTCCGTCTCGGGAACCGTCCTGGCCGCGTGCTCGTGTACGGTTCTTCCGCTATTCGCCGGTATCTACACGCGCGGAGCGGGAATCGGGCCGGCCACGGCGTTTCTGTATGCCGGTCCGGCAATCAACGTCCTGGCGATCATCCTGACAGCGAGGGTGCTGGGTTGGCAGCTTGGCCTCGCCCGGGCTGTCGGGGCGATAGTGTTCAGCGTCGTAATCGGGCTGACCATGCAACTGATCTACCGGCGAGAGGAACGCGCCCGAGAGACCGGCGGGATGGTCCTGCCCCAGGACCACAATAGTCGGGCATTGTGGCAGAACGCCCTGTACTTCGCGGCCATGATCGGCGTTCTCGTGTTTGCCAACTGGGGCAAACTGGGGGAGAGCGGCTTCGCTTATGCGATCTGGTCGGCCAAGTGGATCATCACAGGCGTCTTCGTCTTGGCACTGGCGATCATGCTCATGCTCTGGTTTCGCGGGCCTGAGCTTGGCGAGTGGGTTGGCAGCACCTGGCTGTTTGCCAAGCAGATTCTCCCGCTTCTGTTCGTTGGTGTTCTCGTGGCGGGGGTGTTGCTGGGGCGTCCCGGACATCCCGCTTTGATTCCCGAAGAGTGGATTGCGCGCTCAGTGGGGGGCAACGGTTTTGGGGCGAATCTGTTCGCGTCGGCCGCGGGGGCGTTGATGTACTTTGCCACGCTGACCGAGGTGCCGATTCTGGAGGGTCTGATCGGAGCGGGGATGGGGGACGGTCCGGCGCTGTCGCTATTGCTGGCCGGTCCGGCGCTGTCGCTGCCGAATATGCTGGTGATTCGCTCGGTGATGGGCACGCGGAAGACCCTTGTCTACGTGATGCTGGTGGTCGTTCTGTCCACGTTTGCAGGTATGATCTACGGGACGTTGGTTTGAAGGAGGAGTGCGGTGGAGATTAAGGTGCTGGGAACCGGCTGTGCCAAATGCGAGTCGCTTGCGGCGAACGCCGCGGCCGCAGTGGGCCGGTTGGGTTTGGACTGTCAAGTACAGAAGGTAAACGACATTACGGAGATCATGGCGATGGGTGTCATGATGACCCCGGCTCTGGTCGTTGACAACGAGGTGAAAGCGAGCGGAAAGGTGCCGTCGGTAGACGAGATCGTGACGATGATTTCGTGACGGATTAGTGGCACCAAGGAGCGTTGATGTTATGAAAGCCAAGCAGATTGTCTCGGTCGTTCTGTTGCTGTTTGTAGTGGCGAGTGTGGTGTTGCTCGTCGTCGGCGAGACCCGCGCCCCGTCAAAGCCGCCGGAGGGAGCTTCCGCCTTGCCGACAAACGCTTCGGAGGAGGTTGACCAAGCCACGACTTCCAAGACGGAATCGGCCGAGCCCGCTCGCAAGACGATTGCCTACTACTTCCACAGCACCGCCAGGTGCAAGACGTGTTTGACCATCGAGGCCTATGCGCAAGAGGCTCTGGCCGTGGCGTTCCCCGAGGAGCTGGAGTCGGGGCGGCTCGAGTGGCGCGCGGTTGACACCGATGAGCCGGAGAACGAGCACTTTATCAGTGACTACGAGCTAACCGCGAGTTCGCTCGTGCTGGTCGATTTTATCGACGGGAAGCAGGTCGCTTTCAGAATCCTGGACGACGTGTGGACTTTGGTTGATGACGAACTGAAGTTCAAAGCCTACGTCGAAGGCGAGGCTCTTGCCTATCTGGGGAGCGGCGACTGATGGGTCAGATGCTCGCTGGAATGCTCGGAGCCGTCTGGCTCGGAGTGCTTACTTCCATCGCGCCGTGCCCGCTGGCGACGAATATCGCCGCGATCTCGTTCATCGGTCGGCGGGTGGGTAGCCCCCGCGCCGCCGTGATGACGGGGTTGCTCTACACGATCGGCCGAACGGTCGTGTATGTGGCACTTGGGGCGATTCTGGTGTACAGCATCCTGGCCGCGTCGGATGTGTCCTTCTTCCTCCGGAAGTACATGAACAAGGTTCTGGGCCCGGTGCTTATCCTGGTGGGGATGCTGCTGCTGGACCTGATCCGGATCCGCACCTCCGGAACCGGAGTCAGCGAGAAGATGAGCAAGCGCGTCGAGGCGTGGGGCGTGTGGGGCGGGTTCCCCTTGGGCGTTGTGTTCGCTCTTGCCTTCTGTCCGGGGTCCGCCGCGCTGTTCTTCGGCAGCTTTCTGCCGCTTGCCCTGAAGTACGAATCCGGCTTCGTTCTGCCGGCACTATACGGACTGGGCACGGCCCTGCCCGTGGTGATGTTCGCGGTGTTGATCGTGTTCTCCACGCAGGCGGTTGGCCGGGCGTACAACCGCATCACTCAGTTCGAACGGTGGGCCCGCCGCATCACCGGCGTAGTCTTCATCGGCCTCGGCGTCTACTTCTGTCTGGTCTACATCTTCCGCGTACTCTGATCTCGCCCCGTAACGCAGACTTCCAGCCTGCCGCCGTAGCGCAGGCTTCGAGCCTGCTGGGCGGACGATGAACTAACGATGTGAGAATGCAGACAAGATGTCTGCGTTACGTCGCGCAGCCCGCGTGCCACTGCTCTTGAGCAGTGCTGAATTCGCCGGCCCCCGGGGCACCGATCCACGTGGAACTCCCGCCTTCATCGAACCGACGACAGCAAGTGTCGACCAAGATGCGGGCGCATTCTCCCGAGCTGCGAATCTACCGCTTAGTCTTCTTCGTCTTCTTCGCGGTCTTCTTGCAGCCGGCTCGTTTCGCGGGGACGGCCTCCTGAACCCAGCAACGCCCGCGGACCATGGTCGGAAACCCGATGGTCGGCGCCGCGAGCAAAGCCACCTGAAGCACTTCCTCCTTCGAGCACCCGGCTTCGATTGCGCGAGCGGTCTGAGAGTGTGTGGCGCCCTCCAACCCGGCGGCAATCCCGTAAGCGAGCTTAACCAACGCAACCGTGCGGGCGTCGAGCGGCCCCGCGTTGCGGGCGGCCTCACCCATCGCTTCGAGCGCGGCCATGAACTCCGGGTGAGCCTTCTGCAGATCCTGATAAGCCTTCGGTCGTGGTGCTTTCTTCATACTGCGAGTCCTTTCTCAAACATGTGTCCCGTTCCTTGTATCGCCGAATTATAGCGACCCGCGTCCACGTCGATAGGTGGCCCGTTCTCCAGACGGACGAACGCCGGGCGATCCTACGCCCGACCTGAAGACTGCGGGGACGTGTTCCTTACCTCAACCTGAAAGGCCGCCAGCCAGCTCATTCTTCAGGCTGAAAGCCTGCCAGATAGTAGCCGGGGGCCAGGCCCCAAAAACCCCGAGGCGGCCAAAGCTCGGTAGCAAGACTCCATGGCGATCCCACGCCCGGCCGGAAGACCGCGGGGGGGGCCTTCCTCAGCCTGAAAGGCTGCCAGATAGTAGACGGGGGCAAGGCCGCGGAGCGGCCGCCGCCCCCGGGAGCGGATTCCAATAGTCCACACTGCCCTGAAAGGGCTGAAGAGCGGGCATCGTGAGACTGTGTTTCGGCCTCGGCTGCCCCGCCCTTCGCAGCACTTGCTGCAAGGTATGGCGGCGTTGTGACGCCCGATTGCCGGGGCTATTCGACCCATTCAGGGTCGTGACGGATGTCTGACCGTGTCCCGGGGGCGGCGTCCGCTTCGCGGACTAGCCCCCGGCTACTGTCTGTCAGCCCTGCGGGCTGGGAAGACCAGCTCGGGAACCGAACGATCGCAGTTCGTGGATGGACAGACGGATGTGCATGGCGACGTGGGTACCGCCCACGGGGTGACGGGGCAACGCGCTATTCGACCTTGAAGGGGGCCCATGAGCACCTGTCCACCCCATGGATTCGATTGTAGAATCAACCTATGGCGCAGACGCTGACACGGTTGCTGGTACACGTTGTGTTCTCCACGAAGGAGCGTCGAAATCTGATCACCTCCATCGTCGAGCCGGGCTTGCATGCCTACCTTGGCGGGATCTGCCGAAATTCGCAGTCGCCGGCGTTGGCCATCGGCGGAACGGAGAATCATGTTCATTTGCTGGTAAGCCTGTCGAAGACCGAAGCTCTTAGTGCCTTCATGATGACGCTGAAGAAGGACTCATCGAGGTGGATCAAGACCAACGGGGTCGCGTTCCGGGACTTCCATTGGCAGGACGGCTATGGAGCGTTTTCGCTGGGGCAATCGCAAGTAGGTGCGGTCACCGACTACATTCGGGTGCAGACGAAGACGCACACGACTATGGCCTTCGAGGACGAGCTTGTCGCGCTGGCACAACGGTACGGAGTATCTTACGATCCCAAGTATCTTTGGACTTGATCGCTGGCATCCTGGGCGGGTCGAGAGAACGTATGGCTGCCAGTCACTTGGCGTCCTGGCACACTGCTACTGGCTGCCAGCCCTGCGGGGCGGTCCGTGGCCCGGCCGGAAGACCGCGGGGGGGGGCCTTCCTCAGCCTGAAAGGCTGCCAGATAGTAGACGGGGGCAAGGCCGCGAAGCGGCCGCCGCCCCCGGGAGCGGATTCCAATAGTCCACACTGCCCTGAAAGGGCTGAAGAGCGGGCATCGTGAGACTGTGTTCCGGTCACCGCTACCCCGCCCTTCACCGCACCTGCTGCAAGATACGGCGGCGTTGTGACGCCCGATTGCCGGGGCTATTCGACCCATTCAGGGGAGTGACGACAGCGTATTACTGGGATCGTCGCGTATGTTGGGGACCCTGATGCCGCTGTTCCCCAATTGCGATAGGTGTCAGCCCGCGGACGCGTAGCGAGGATTGCGCGCCCACGTGGCGTGCCGCGCTTCGACGCCGGCATGCAACATCGGGGCGTCCGATGTATGATAAACTGCCGAGGGCAGTCCGGCCCACGACGCGAGGCATTGAGTGAACGACGGGAAGGGCGATACCGGTAACGCGGCCAAGGCTAACGCCTGTGGGGATAACGTGCCGGTGGAGCCCGTTACCAAGGGGTACTGGTGGGTCAAGCGGATTGCCCTGTCGGTTGCGGTCTTGCTTGTGACGCTCGTTGCCTCGCGTTTGTGGTGGGGCGACTACGCCGAGAGCCAACTCGTTGCAGAGATCGACAAGTACCGCCAGACCGGGCAGATGGTGTTTCCCGAGGAGTTCGACCGAGAGCTGGACGCCGTCCCCGACGAGCAGAACGCCGCGATCTTGCTGGTGGAGGCGATGCGGTTTGCATCGCACTTCAGGTTGGCGGGAGTCGACTTTGACGCGTTCTGCAGGAATCCGGCGTTGTTTGAGCAGGATTCGGCTGCCGCGACGGAGATTATGGACCTGAACGTAGCAGCGTTGGATTCTGCTCGCCGTGCCCGGTTAAGGCCCGACGTGGTCTGGAATTCGCGGGTGCGGGGGCTGTTCGCACTGTATAACGATCCGTTTTGGCGGCCGCTTCGGTTAGCCGAGTTGCTGAGGTTCACCACGTCATACCACCATCGCTTAGGGAACGATGCCGAGGCGGTCGAGACTCTCCGCGATCTCATTATGTTTGGCAATGCCCTGGACTCGCACTCGAGAGCATTCCTCGGATGTGCAGCCGTTCCGATCCGCCGTATTGCCTGGTTGTTGATTGAGGATATCTCGCCGACCCTGCATGTTCGGGTGTTTCCCACATCGCAGGGGGAACGGTCGTCCGCAGTAGAACGCGAGGTTGTCAAGGGTCTGGTGGCCGAGCTTCTGGATGAGGAGGGACAGAGACAATCCGCAGTCAGAGATGCTCTGGATGCATGCGCCTACATACTGGTTGCTCTCGTGCGGTCCGTCGAGAGCGGAGCGCCTCCCCGGGGCGCATCTTGGTACGAGGTGGACTCGCTTATCTGGGAGCCTTATTCGGAGCTTTGCGATGTGTGGATGTTCCGGCTCTGCACGGTGATGGCGAAGGCGGCTACCGCGCCCACCTGGCCGGCGGCACAGCATGTCATCGCGGGAATGCCGGTCAGATCCAGGGCCAGTGAGTTGTTGGGCTCATTCTGGGCGGGGTCCGCGAAGGCGCAGGCCGACTCCCTTGAACGGTTCTTCGAAGGGCTCGCCCTGCGACGGATGGCGGCCACGGCCTTGGCGATCCGCCTTTTCGTTGTCGACCACGGTCACCGTCCCGCGAAGCTGTCCGAGCTTGTCCCGGAGTATCTTCCCGCCGTACCGATGGACCCTCTCTCCAGGTCCGGCACTCCAATCCGCTATGAGCCTGACGCGGTCCCTCCGGTCCTCTACAGCACTGGCCTCGACGGTGAAGACAACGGCGGAGTGATTGCCCAGCGGCCCGACGGGAGTCTCAATGCCGAGGCGAGTGATCTTGTATTCCATCTGGACGGCCGTGCTGCCGACGACGAGGGGAAGTGTAGCCTTCTGGAATTGCTGGGACTCGAAAGTGCAGAACCGCCGCCATAGGGCCGCGGGTGCCAGCGGTGCTACTGCCGCGGGAGGGAGAGGGCGTCAACATGATCCTCCAGCCATCCGCAAGATCATCCTGACACCGCTTCCCTCGACGCTTTCGTAATGTCCACCGAGGTCTCTCGTTTTGTATTACGGGATTCCCATCTTTCTCAGGAACTCAGCGTCCAACCCTAACTTCTCGCAGTGCCGTCTAAGGCAGTTAGGTAGGGCACGGTCGAGGTACGAGACCTGCCACGAAGACGTATGTCGCGCAGAGGTCTGGAAAACCGTTGTTCTCCCTCCAGTTATCGAGGATCCATGTCGCAATCGTTCTTTCCCAGGTCTTCCGTGGCGCCCCCGCATTCGGGACACCGCGGTTCGAGTAAGCCCGTAAGACAGTAGCCGCATTCCTCGCAGAACCCGGTAGGTCGTTGAAACCACCTACGCCACAGCCGTACGCCCAGGACGATTTCGGCAAGAAGCACGGCAATGAATGCAACGGAGAAGAGGACGAACCACCGATATGCTTCCGCGTCATCGTACAGCGGATGACTCGTCAGCCATGCAAGGAGCATTACCTGCGAGAGCATCGCGAACAAGAGTACACTGCCGAAGATGAGCAGCCCCGCAAATGCTAATACTCGCATCTTTTCTTCCCCGAACCTACATGGTTCAGCCGACCAGCACGATTGCCATAAGTGCCAAGGCCGCGGCTGCACAAGCCAAACCCGCGACCCGAGAAGCCTGCGTGTTGCCTGAGCCGGCCCTGATACCCGTAATTGCCGCTAACACACCGAATAGACACGCAAAGACCCACGCATCAGAACACAGTATAATGGAAGCGCCTAACTCCATGATTAGGAAGATGACAGCCACTGGCAATTCCCATCTGTTTTGCGTTTCCGGCATCTTTCACCGTTTCACGATCTAAGCCCGACGTCATTCCCTTGCCACACAGCGCCTGCGGTATACGCGTTGCTCAAAGTGACTCGATCCCACCCGAGCATCGTGGCAAAAGCACCCACCATCGCCAGTCGTTCGAGTAGGTCGGGTGGCCCGGGTCTTCTTAAGTATGGCGCGTGTTTCGATCCACTGACGGTTCTCGGAGTAGAAACCGTCGGCCCCGGGGGAGCCGATGATCCGCGTGAATTTTCGAGAGTGCCGCGTGGGGGGGCATCGCCCGAGCTAGGTAGGGCACGGTCGAGGCACGAGACCTGCCACGAAGGCGTATGTCGCGCACACGTCACGGCAGGTCTCGTGCCTCGAAGCTGCCCTACGATCATTGTGACTCCCTTGTCGCGGATTGTACGGGCCAAGCTGTGCCGTAAGAAAGGTCTGATACCTTCTCCGACCATAAGGCCGCTTGTGCCACCGGTGCTTACAGCCCCGGCGAGCTTCGCTCTTCCAGTACCTGCTTCGCCTTCTCGACGATCGCCTGGCGCACTTCCGCAAGAGTACCCGCCAGCCGCGCACCGGACGCTCGGCGATGACCGCCGCCGCCGAAGTTCTGCGCCAAAGCCGCGACGTTTATGTCCGGAGTGCTCTCGTTGTGCGGGTCCTTGCTGCGGAAGCCGATGCGGATATACCCGTCGCCTTTATCCACAATTAGAATGGAGACGACCACCGAACCGATCCGCATCGGTTCGTTGACGATGTCCTCGGTATCAGACAGCGTGGCCCCCGCCTTGGCGAAGGACTCGGTCGGCAGGCTAATAACCGCGATCCGGTCGTCGGCCAACAACTCCAAGTTGTTGAGCGCTGCCCCCAGCAGGCGGATTCTTCCGGCGGTCTCGGTCAGGAAGAGATCTTGAAACACGTCATGGGCCGGGACGCCGCGCCCGGCCATATCGGCGCTGGCCGCAAACACCCGCGTGTCCGTGTTCGAGTGGCGGAACCAGCCGGTGTCCATCGCGATCCCCGTGAACAACGCCTCGCTGGTCTCGCGATCCAGCGGCCAGCCCGATGCGGCCGCCCAGTCGTACAGGATCAGGCAATTCGCCGCCGCGGACTCGTCGATCAAGTAAATGTCCGCAAGGTCATCGCGCGTTACATGATGGTCGATAGCCATCTTCGGCAACGACGAATCGCGCAGCCAGTCGGCCATTGGACGAAGCTGCTTATACGTGCATACATCCAGTAGGACGATGGCATCGACGTCGCGCAAGTCGGCATCCGCCCGCTCTGCGTTCCATTGCAGCAGCGGGCCGAACCGGGTGAAGCTCTCGTAGCGCGCCGGAAGAGGGTCGAGCAGCATGGCCGTCGACTCGATCCCCTGCGCGCGCAAGAGAAGCCGCATCGCCGCCAGCGAACCGAGGGCGTCGCCGTCGGGAGTAACGTGCGAAACGAGAAGAGGGTGTCGCCGCTGGGAAATCCACCGCGCAGCTTCGGAGAACGTTTCCGGGGTCGGTCTAATCACGTGGTCGGTTCCTTCCCGTTCGGGGAATCCAAGTTAACACGGTTCGCGCCGCGCCGAACGAGTTCGACGTCGGCCCGAATCCGGGCGGTCAGAGCCTCGGCGGAATCGAAGGTCTGCTGAGGACGCAACGGCCGATCGAACTCCAGCCGCATCGACTGCCCGTAGAGGTCTCCGTCGAAGTCCAGCAAGTGCGCCTCGACGCACCGCCGGGCTCCGGCGAAAGTCGGGGCGGAACCGATGCTGATGGCGCTCATGAGACGGCTCTCGCCGACTTTGGCGCATCCGGCGTACACTCCGTCGGCCGGAAGGAGCTGCTCCGGGGAATAGAGGTTTGCAGTCGGGTAGCCAATAGTCCGCCCGCGACCCTCCCCCTCGACTACCTCGCCGATCAGGGCGTACGGCCGTCCCAGGCACAGCGCGGCGCGGTGTACTTTGCCTTCGATGATCAGTTGTCGGATCAGCGAGCTCGACACCAGGAGCGTCTCGCCGGAGTCGATTTGGAGCGTCACCGGGTCCACGATTCGCACCTCGCAGTCGAACCGGGAGGCAATCTGCCTGAGCATCTCGGGAGTTCCCCGCCGACCGTGACCGAACCCGAAAGAGGGCCCCTCGACCACGTGGGTCGGGTTGAACCGCTTGCAGATGACGTCCTCGACGAAGGCCTCCGGTTCCAGATCCAGCAGCGCCGGCTCGCTCTTGGCGACCACCGCCACGTCGGCCCCCGCCTCGGCCAGGCACCGGAGCTTCTCCTCAACAGGCTGAAGGCGGGCGGGGGCCTTGTCGGGAGCGACAACGCTCATCGGGTGGGGCTCGAACGTCAGGGCGACCACCGGGCCTGAGGTGTTGGCGGCGAACAGGCCCGCCTGGGCCAGAAGTTGCTGGTGCGCACGATGTACGCCGTCGAAGTTCCCGATCGTCAGAACCGATCGGGTCAGCGGTGGTTCGACTGTCTCCAGTCCGGTAAAAACCTTCACGATTACCTATCGCCTGCCCGTAATCCCCCTGGAGAGTACGTTTGTACGATGCAGGATAATGTTCCCATTGGAGATGGGCAATCAACGGCGTCACCGCGTGTGACGACACCGCGAGGCCGATTTGGTCGGTCACGCGGTTGGCGATAGGCAAGACGATAGGCCTATCGGCCCGGCCCCCGGTTCTCCCCAAGGTGCGCTTGCGAGTGTGGGTCATTCCCGGTACATAAGGACCAGTGTCGAAGGATGTTAGCTGCGGTCTATCAGTCGAGCGAAATCGAGGCGATTCTCGGTGAGTGATACGCCCGAACCAGGTCAATCCGAAGAGCTGAACGACGCGCCGGATACGCAGGTGGATGTGCCCGCCGGCGACTTCGCTCCGGATTTGCCGAACGAATTCACCCCGGATGCGCCGGCAGATGAGCTGCCACTGGGGGACTTCGCGGAATCGGAGACTCAGGCTGAGCCGGGCGGAGGGACGCAGCCCGTTCGCACCATCAACGGCGATGAGATGGGCGATGCGGCGTCCATCCCCGATTTCCCGGGCGTCGGCGGTGATGCGGCCGCGTCGGGTCAGGATGCTGATTGGGACAGCCAACTCTCCGCCCATCGAGTGGTGGTTGAACTGAAACGAGTGGAAGCGGAGGTTCGGGAGCTGCTTTTCGAACGGGATCCGAAACGGAAGCGAAAGCTCAGTGGATCGCGCCGCTGGCGAGAGCTCGAGGAGGATCTGCTCGCGTGGAAGTTCTCCGGGCGGATCGAGGAGGACACTCTGCGCCGGCTGCATCGGCTGATCTACCGGCGCGACCATCTCTTCAGACGCCTGCGGTTTTTGGCCGGATCGCGACTGAGTTGAGTCCCAGAGTCGCCATCGGTTCGAGTGAGAGCGCAGCGAAGCAGATGCGCGGCTCCAGCACACCGAGCGACGCTCCACGTTGACGAGCCCTCGCCCGGGCCACTATACTCGCACCCGCAGGTGCGGTCGTTCTCAATCCCGCGAGCAGGACACGAACAAGGAGCACCTTCGTATCCTTCGCCGGGATCGACGCTTGCCGCGCGCCCCCGAGCGGGGCATTAGTGGTGTGGATGTTTGAAATTGGAGTATGAGCGGATATGCCGTTAGAGTCACCTACAGCTAACCTCTCAGACGACGAGTCGATGCTCATCGAGGCCGCTCGGGATTTCGCCGAGAACGAGCTGCTGCCCCTTGACCGAAAATGGGACAAGGACGAGTCCAACGTGTCGGAAGTCATGCCGCAGCTTGCCGAAATGGGCTTCCTCAACTTGTGTGTTCCGGAAGGCCTGGGTGGTGTGGGCTGCTCGTACCGCACATACGCTGCGATTGTGCATGGTATCGCCATGTCGTCGCCTTCGGCCGCGGTCACGATCTCGGTCCACACGCTGACCGGGAATATCATAGAGAAGAACGCCGCCGAACCGCTCCGCACGGAGCTGCTGTCGAACTGGGGAGATCCGGCCCACGTCGGCGCGTTCGCACTGTCTGAAGCGGATGCGGGCAGCGACGCCGCCGCTGCCAAGACGACGGCCGTCAAGGTGGACGGGGGATACCGAATCAACGGCGAGAAGATGTGGATCACCAACGGGCTGCAGGCTCGGTGGCTCCTTACACTGGTTCGTACCCCGGGAACGAAGAGACGTGATGGCCTCTTCGCTGTTCTGATTGATGGAAACGATCCCGGCGTGGAACGCGACAAGATCCACGGGAAGATGGGGATTCGTGGCAGCGACACCGCGGTTCTGCACTTCTCTGACGTTTTCGTGCCGGATGCCCACGTGGTTGGCGAGGTCAACCGGGGCTTGCAGGTGATGCTATCCGGCCTCAACGGCGGGAGGATTGGGATTGCAGCTCAGTCCAGCGGGATCGCGGAAGCTTGCCTCAACGAGATGATTGCGTACGCCAAGGAGCGCGAACAGTTCGGCAAGCCCTTAGGTCGCCTTCAGGCCGTGGGGAATATGATCGCGGACAGCGCCGTCGAGCTGGAGGCGGCCAAGGCTCTGGTGTGGCAGGCGGCGGAAAAGGTCGACGCCGGTCGTCCGGATCCGGCGGCAAGCTCGATGGCGAAGCTATATGCGTCGGAGTGTGCGAATCGGATCGCGTACCGGGCGGTGCAGGTTCATGGCGGCACGGGCTACGTCAACGAATGCCGGGCGGAGCAGTTGTACCGCGACGTACGGGTGACCACGATTTACGAAGGAGCGAGTGAGGTCCAGAGAATCGTGATTGCCCGTGATCTTCTGAACCGGTAGGGCCATGCGTGGTGAACAGGTCGTTCCGTGATGTGGTTTGACAGCCTCCGGTGGCCATCGAGGCCGGCCGGCTGATTCTGGCGTTTCTTTCGTAATGGTAGGGGCCTGGGTATTATGCCCGGGTTCGAGTGGTTCTTCGGGCGTCTTGTCCCGGCGCACGTTACTGGACAGACGACAATTGCGACACCGGATTGGGTAGCTTATGGATTTGGAACTTTCTGACGATCTGGTCGCCCTGCAGGACGTGGCCCGGCGGTTTGCCGCCGACCACATCGCCCCCAATGCCAGGCAATGGGATCGCGAGGCAGATATCCCGCGGGATATCATCGCCAAGCTGGGCGAATTGGGCTTCATGGGCATTTTCATTCCCCCGGAGTACGGCGGCTGCGGGTTCGGTGACCTCGAAGTCACGGTCATCATGGAGGAGATCGCTCGGCATTGCGGGGCTACCGCGTTAACGCTCGATGCGCACAACGCGCTGTGTTGCGCCCATCTCCTGCACGCCGCGAGTGATGAGCAGAAGAAGAAGTACCTTCCCAAGCTGGCTACGGGGGAGCACATCGGCGCTTGGGCTCTGTCGGAGCCCGGCAGCGGAAGCGACGCCGCGGCGTTGACCACGGAGGCTCGTCTCGACGGGGACTCGTGGGTGCTGAACGGGGCCAAGCAGTGGATTACCAATGGGTACCACGCCAACGTGTTCGTGGTGATGGCGAAGACCACGCCGGAGGGCGGGGCGAAGGGGATAAGTGGTTTCATTGTGGAGCGCGGCACCCCCGGTCTGACCATTGGCGCCAAAGAGGACAAGATGGGCATGCGCGGCTCGGACACCGTCGAGCTGACTTTCGAGAACATGCGCATACCGAAGGAGAACCTCTGCGGTGAGCTGAACATGGGCTTCAAGCACGCAATGAGGGTGCTCGAACGCGGTCGGATCACGATTGGTGCCATGGCGGTTGGGCTTGCCCGTGGAGCGCTGGAGGAGTCTCTGGCCTATGCCCAGCAGCGCATGGCGTTTGGCAAGCCGATCTTCGAACATCAGTCGATCCAATTCAAACTGGCCGACATGGCGACCAACATCGAAGCTGCTCGCCTGATGATCCGCAAAGCGGCGGTCCTTTCCGATGCCGGTCAACCGTGCAACTTCGAAGCGGCCGCGGCGAAGCTGTTTGCAACGGAGATGGCGACCCGCGCGGGGTTGGAGGCGATTCAGATTCATGGTGGTAACGGCTACACGAAGGAGGTTCCGGTGGAACGGTACCTTCGGGATGCCAAGCTCTGTGAGATCGGTGAGGGATCCAGCGAGATCCAGCGCATTGTTATTTCCCGCCACTTACTCGAGCGATAAGGGAGGCTGCTATGGATTTCGAGTTTGACGACGATCACAAGATGCTACAGCAGCAGCTCCGCGACTTCGCCGAGAAAGAGGTCGCTCCCGGAGCTGCCCAACGCGATGAAGAAGCGGAGATGCCGGAGGAGTTGGTGCGGCAGCTTGCCGAGATGGGGTTGTTCGGCATCGCCATTCCGACCGAATACGACGGGGCCGGAATGGGCACGGTGGCGTCCTCCATCGTGGTCGAGGAAATATCGCGCGCCTGCGCCGGCACCGGGGTGCTGCTCAGTGCGCACAATTCGCTCTGCGTTGATCCGATCCTGACGTTCGGTTCGCCGGAACAGAAGCAGAAATACCTGCCGAAGATGGCGGCCGGCGAGATGATCGGCTGCTTATCCCTGACGGAAGCGGGCAGCGGCAGCGATGCCGGGGCGGCTACGTGTGCGGCCGAATTGAAAGACGATGGATGGCACGTCAACGGCAGCAAGATCTTCGTGACCAACGGTAAGCAGGCCGGAGTCATGGTCTTGATCGCCGTGACCGATCCCGACAATCCGAAACGGAGATTGAGCGCCTTCATCGTCGAGACGGACGCGCCCGGGCTGCAGCGAGGCAAACTGGAACATAAACTGGGCATCCGCTGTTCTTCCACGGCGGAGTTCATCTTCGAAGACTGCGTGCTGCCCAAGGACGCCCTGTTGGGCGAGCAGGGCCGAGGCTTGAAGGTGGCTCTGACCACTCTGAACGGAGGACGGATCGGGATTGCGTCGCAGGCGCTGGGGATCGGGGAGGCTTGCCTCCACGAGGCGACCGAATACGCCAAGACCAGGGTGCAGTTCAACCGCCCCATTGCCAAGTTCCAGGCGATTCAAAACAAGCTGGCGGATACGGCGGTGGGAGTCGAAGCGGCGCGGGTGCTGGTCTACAAGGCCGCGTTGTACAAGGATACCGGGCGGGACTACGTCCAGGCGGGGGCCATGGCGAAATTGTTCGCCAGTGAAATGTGCTCTCGGGCGGCTAATCACGCGGTGCAGGTGTTCGGCGGATATGGGTACTGCAAGGATTATCCGGTTGAGCGGCTCTTACGTGACGCGAAGATCACGGAGCTGTACGAAGGCACCAGCGAGATTCATCGTCTGGTGATTGCTCGCACTCTGCTGTAGCCGCGGCTGACGTACTAAGTATGGGATAACGAAGGATTCGCCCGGTGTTTGACGGGCGTGGAACAGGTTTGGAGTCAGGACTATGACGTGCTGTAGCCAGGATAAGTGCATCGGGGTTATCGGTGCGGGGACCATGGGACGCGGTATTACTCAGGTCTTTGCGCAGGCCGGATACAACGCCTACATGTTCGACACGGTTGGCGCGGCGCTGGAATCTGCGACGGCTACCATCGACAAGCTGCTCGACAAGGCGGTGGCCAAGGGCAAGATGGCCGAGGATGATGCCAAGGCCGCCAAGGGACGCGTGCATCCGGTCACCGACATTACCGAGTTGGGGACGCATCCGCTGGTGGTCGAAGCGGCCACCGAGCGGCTCGAGATCAAGATCAAGATCCTCCAGGAAGCCCAGAAGCACGTGGAGCCGGGCGGGATCCTGGCCAGCAACACCAGCAGCATCAGTATCACGCAACTGGCCGCGGCGACGGACCACCCGGAGAACTTCGTCGGCATGCACTTCTTCAACCCGGTTCCGGTTATGAAACTGGTGGAGGTCGTGCGCGGGTTGCAGACCAGTGACGAAGTTGTGCAGCGGACCGTCGAACTGGCGAAGGTCGTGGGTAAGGTCCCGGTGGAGTGCAACGATCATCCTGGGTTTGTCTCGAATCGGGTGCTCATGCCGATGATCAACGAGGCCGTCTTCACGTTGCAGGACGGCGTGGCTAAGCCCGAAGCGATCGACGACATCATGAAGCTCGGGATGAACCACCCGATGGGCCCGCTAGCCTTGGCGGACCTGATTGGGCTGGACGTCTGTCTGGATATTCTGGAAGTGCTTTTCCGCGATTTGGGTGAGGACCGGTATCGGCCTTGTCCGCTGTTGCGCAAGATGGTCTTGGCCGGGCGGCTCGGCCGGAAATCGAAACGAGGGTTCTACTCCTATGAGTAAGACACAGGTACGGCTCGGTATTGAAGGGGCGTTAGCCACGATCACGTTTGTCACCGAGGGGGGGCTCAATGTCGGCTCTTCCGACATGATGCGCAGCCTGCGGGATGCAGTGTCGAAGGTGGCGCGGGAGCCCAAGGTGCGTTGCACCGTGGTGACGGGCGACGGTAAGGTCTTTCTGGCCGGGGCGGACATCAAGGAGATGTCGGATTTTACTCCGGACAAAGCCCGAGAATACGGCTCCCTGGGGCAGAGTGTTTTGAATGCTCTGGAAGCTCTCCCGTCAATAACCGTGGCCGCGATGAACGGGGCGGCGCTCGGCGGTGGGCTGGAACTGGCTTTGGCCTGCGATTTCCGCATCGCCGTTAAGTCCGCCAAGATTGGGCTGCCCGAAACTTCGTTAGGCTTGGTTCCCGGCTGGGGTGGGATCATCCGGGCCACAAAGCTGGTCGGTCCGTCCCGGGCGAAGCGGCTGTACCTCAGTGCCCTGCCGGTGACGGCGGAGGAGGGGTTGGGCTTTGGCCTGGTTGACGAAGTAGTGAACTCGGCGGACGACCTGGGCGCGCGGGTGACGGCGTTCTGCAAGTCGTTCCGCCGGGCGGCACCGGCGGCGGTCGGCCTGGCTAAGCGGGCTTCTCGGGATAATGATGACCTGTCGGCGTTTGCCGATTGCTTCAACACGGACGATGCCCGCGAGGGAATCGCGGCGTTTGTCGGCAAGCGACCGGCTAGCTGGATGGAGGAGTAGGCGGCTGATGAGTGTTAAACCTTCCGCCGGCTGCTGCTGCAGTTCGAACGCGGGAAAGAAGGACCGGCCGTTTGTCGGACCGGATGAACTCGGTGATTTCAATCCGGCGGTAGCCCTGGGCGAACCCGGGAGCTTCCCGTTCACCCGCGGCCCGCATCGGACAATGTACCGCGAGCGGCTCTGGACGATGCGGCAGTTTGCCGGGTTCGGTTCCGCGGACGACACCAACCAGCGGTTCAAGTATCTGCTGGGGCACGGGCAAACCGGCCTGAGCACAGCGTTCGATCTGCCTACCCTGATGGGGCGCGATAGTGACGACCCTCTGGCACTTGGAGAGGTGGGCCGGTGTGGGGTGGCGATCTCCTCACTGGCCGACATGCGGCGCCTGTTCGACGGAATCGACCAGAGCCGGGTCAGCACGAGTATGACTATCAACGCCCCCGCGGCGATTCTGCTGGCGTTCTACGTCGCGGTCGCCCAGGAGCATGGCGTGCCTCTGGAACAGCTTCGTGGCACCCTGCAGAATGACATTCTCAAGGAATTCCACGCTCAGAACGAGTACGTCTTTCCGCCGGTCCCCAGCGTGAAGCTGGTGGTTGACACGATCGAGTTCTGTACCGAGCACATGCCGCAGTGGAACACCGTCAGCGTCAGCGGGTACCACATTCGCGAGGCCGGGGCGACCGCCGCCGAAGAGCTGGCCTTCACCCTGGCGGACGGAATGGCCTATGTGGAAGGCTCCATCGCGCGGGGGATGGACGTTGACGCCTTCTTACCGCGATTGAGCTTCTTCTTCGATGTGCACAACGACTTCTTCGAGGAGATTGCCAAGTTGCGGGCGGCGCGGCGCATTTGGGCGTACGTGGCCCGGGATCGGTTCAAGGCCAAGAAGGAACGAAGCTGGTTGTTACGCATGCACTGCCAGACGGCCGGTGTGAGCCTTACCGAACAGCAGCCGATGAACAACCTGATGCGCGTCGCGTATCAAGCCCTCGCGGCCGTGCTCGGTGGTACCCAGTCTCTGCATACCAACAGTATGGACGAGACTCTCGCGTTGCCCTCCGAGCATGCGGTCAAGCTTGCTCTGCGGACCCAGCAGTTGCTGGCCCATGAAACGAACGTCACCCAGTCGGTCGACCCGCTGGGTGGCAGCTACTTCGTGGAGAAGATGACGAACGAGATCGAGGCCAAGGCCCAGGCGATCTTCAAGCAGATCGATGAGCTGGGCGGCGTGGTCAAGGCCATCGACCAGGGCTACTTCCGGCGGCGCATTGCCGAGTCCGCCCAGGCCGAGCAGCGGCAGATCGAGTCGGGCGAGAAGAAGGTGGTCGGCGTTACGGACTTCGCCGAGGACGGTCCCCCCGGGGTCGATCTTCTGCAGATTACGCAGGACACCGAGGACGCCCAGGTCGCCCGCCTGAAGGAGCTTAAGGCCCAGCGCGATCAGGGTAAGCACGCCGCCGCCCTCGAGCGTTTGCGGAAAGATGCGGCAGACGGTGTCAATGTTATGCCGGCTTTGATCGAGGCGGCCAAGGCCGACGCGACGGTCGGCGAGATGATGGAAACGATGAAATCGGTTTTTGGTGCGTATGACGGCGGGCCCGAGTGGTAACGCCGGTTAGTGTCTTTCAGGATTATCCGCGGTGACTGACGGCAAGTATCCCCCCAGGGTCCTTCTGGCGAAGATCGGTCTGGACGGCCACGATCGTGGTGTCAAGGTTTTGGCACGCTCGTTTCGTGACGCCGGACTCGAAGTGATTTATACCGGTTTGTGGCAAACGTGCGAGGCGACCATGTGCGCCGCTTTGCAGGAGGACGTCGACGTCGTCGGGGTCAGCCTGCTTTCGGCCGCGCACATGACGGTGATGCCCGAGATTCTGCGCATTCGCAAAGAGCTCGACATCGAGCACATCCCGATCGTCCTCGGCGGCATTGTGCCCGAAGCCGACAAGCCGGCGGTGTTGGATCTCGGGGTCGCCGCCGTGTTCAACCCCGGTTCACCCATGGACAAGATCATCGAAACGCTTCGGGACCTGGCCGCCGGGCATCCCTCGTTCGGTTTCGATGAGATAATCGCCGGATACGCCAAACGCGACCCGCACGCCCTGGCGAAGATGATAACAATCCTGCAGCGCGGTGACGGGTTGAACGGTTGGACTCCACCGGCGGGCGATGCCAAGGTCATCGGCGTCACCGGAGCCCCCGGGGTCGGTAAGAGTTCCGTCATCGGCAAGCTGGGGCTGATGCTCCGCGAGCGCGGCAAGCGGGTCGCGGTGGTTGCCATCGACCCGAGTAGTCCGGTCACCGGTGGAGCCCTCCTCGGCGACCGTTTGCGGATGATGGCCGGGGCTCCGGATGTCGATTTCTTCGTGCGCAGCCTCTCGTCCGGAAAGGGCGGCGGGAGCCTGTCTCCGCAGTGTCCCGATGTTGTCAAGATCCTCAACGGGTTCGGGTTTGACTACATCCTCGTCGAGACGGTAGGGGCGGGCCAGGCCGACGTGGGCATCCGGGAGTTGAGCGATCACACCGTGCTGTTGCTCATGCCCGACAGCGGTGACTCCGTCCAGTTCTCCAAGGCCGGCATCATGGAAATCGCCAGTTGCTTCGTCGTGAACAAGTGCGATCTCGCCGGGGCGGACGCGACGGAAGCGCAACTGATGAGTGCGGTGGGGGAGACCCGCCCGGTGTTCAGGGTCAGCACCATCCGCAACGAAGGGCTCGGATCCGTTGCCGACTGGATAACCGGTCTGTAGCTGACATTATTCTCCGGGCTGCTTACCGGAAGGTCCTTCGCTTGGTGTATCTATGGCAGCCACTCGCCGAAATCGCGCCGGCGGCGATCGCAGACGGCCTGCCGCGCCCCCGCGCTTACCGGCGACGGAGATCGCCCCGACAGTAGACGAATCGCCCAGCCGCAACTCGGCCCTTCTCGTCACGTCGGGCGCCGTAATCCTCCTAATGACGGTCGTGGCATACGTCCCGGCCATGCACGGCGAGTTCGTCTGGGACGACAACCTCTACGTCTCCGAAAACGACACTCTAAGCTCGTCGGACGGGCTGAGCCGGATCTGGTTCGATATCGGGGCGACGCCGCAGTACTACCCGCTCGTCTTCACGATGTTCTGGGCCGAGCGGCAACTCTGGGGGCTCGACACGTTCGGCTATCACGTGGTCAACGTGCTGCTTCACGGGCTAACGGCCGTTCTTCTGTGGTTCGTGTTGCGCAAGCTGGCCGTGCCGGGGGCGTGGCTCGCGGCCGCTGTCTTTGCATTGCATCCGGTACACGTCGAATCGGTCGCGTGGATCACCGAACGTAAGAACGTCCTCTCCGGCGTTTTCTACATGGCGACTTTGCTGGCGTATCTGCGCTTCTCCGGCCTGCCCAACGTCGGCGGCACGCCGCGGCGCTGGGGGTACTATGGCTTGGCGCTGTTGCTCTTCGTTTGCGCGCTGTTTAGCAAGACCGTGACCTGCACGCTCCCGGCCGTGTTGCTTCTGTTGGTCTGGTGGAAGGCGGGCCGGCTCCGCGCGGAAGATGTGCTTCCGGTGGTACCGATGTTCGTAATCGGTGCCGCCTTGGGCCTTACGATCGCCGCTACCGAAGCCAACGTCGTCGGAGCGCACGGGGCCGAGTGGGATTTCTCGCCTGTTGACCGCGTTCTGATTGCCGGTCGGGTGGCGTGGTTCTACCTGGGGAAGCTCCTCTGGCCTGCGAACCTGAGCTTCGTGTACTACCGCTGGCAGGTCGACGCGGCGCAGTGGTGGCAATACCTCTTCCCGGCGGCGGTGGCCGCGGTACTTGCCGTTCTCGTTCTGATGCGGCGGCGGATCGGACGCGGCCCCCTCGTGGCCATGCTGTTCTTTGGGGGCACGCTGTTCCCCGCGCTGGGCTTCTTCAATGTCTATTTCATGCGTTATTCGTTCGTGGCGGATCACTTCCAATACCTGGCCAGCATCGGTCCGATTGTCTTGGCGGCGAGCGTTCTCACATGGTTAGGCCGCATGAAAAAGGGGACAGGCGCGTCGCCGAAGGCGTCTGTTGGTACCGTGAGCGGGAATCCGCTCGGAGCGGGTCCCCTTCTTCAACGGCCGCCGTTTGGCGTGGTGATCTGCGGTACGGTCGTCTTGCTGGTTCTGGGCACGCTAACGTGGCGTCAGAGTCGGGTCTTTGCCAACCTGGAGACGCTATGGCGAGACACGCTGGCCAAGAACCCGTCGGCCTGGTCCGCCCACAACAACCTCGGGAACCTGCTGTTCAAACGCGGGGATTACGCCGAGGCGGCCAAGTGCTATGCCGAAGCGGTTCGCCTCAAGCCGGATTTCCCGCAAGCCCTGGGCGGGGTCGGGATCAGCTTAGCCCGATCCGGCCGCCACGCCGAGGCGGTTTCTTATTTTGAACGGGCTGTCGCTCTTCGCCCGCACAGTGCCATGCAACACCGCAACCTGGCGCTTTCGCTGACGCAAGTCGGGCGAAGCCAGGAGGCCGCTGAGCATTTTCGCCAGGCGATCAAGTTCAAACCGGATTGGGCCGAAGCCCATAGTGACTTCGCATCGTCACTTCTGCGCCAGGGCGATATGGCGACAGCGGAACGACATTGTCGAGAAGCGTTGCGGTTAGACCCGACCTCCGCAAGGGCTTATGGCGTGCTGGCGGCAGTTCTCAGTCGACAGGACAAGTTGGACGAGGCGATCGAAACATATCAGAAGGCACTGGATCTTGATCCCGAATCTCCGGCGATGCACAACAACCTGGCCAACGCTCTTTACCGCAAGGGGGACACCGCCGGGGCGATTAGCCAGTACCGGCAAGCGCTGAAGCGAGCCCCGCGCGATGCCGATACGCACTGCAATCTCGGCATTGCATTGATGAAGAGCGGCAACCACCGCGAAGCGGTCGCCGAGCTGGAACGCGCCGTGGCCATAGACCCCAGCCTCACCAGAGCCCACCGCGCCTTACGCGACGCCCGCGCCAACTTGCCCAGCCGGTCCGACGGCGATTGACCTATAGGATCTATTCAGCACGATCGGGCTGTGGGACCGGATTAACTTCCGGCACACTCGCGTGCCCAACCGCCCGGCGGGTCTGCTCTCAATGCACTACGCTCCTGATATCGGCGGTTGCGTCGCTTTTTTCTTGACAACCGCGGGCAGAAGAAACTACTATGACACTTTATTGTGGCGTTGTTGTTTGCTAACTCGATGTAAGACGCGTTCTGCTCCTTCTCCGGGAGGAGGCACGTTATTGAGCTTGGGCGTTCGTCTCGGTCTGTAGGAGGTCACGTGTGATGAAAAACAGGCAAGCATGCGCGAAGTTGGCGATTGCGGCGTTGGTGGTGTTTGGCTGGATCACGGGCGGCCTCTCGGCTGATCCCGGCGAGATTAGTCCACATCCTGACGACGGCAATGTGGTCTCTAAGGTCGGGCCCACGTTCGGCGGTGTCCATCGCGATTCCGTGCTATTCAATGCCGATCCGCGCGATACGTGCCCGTTTGAGAGTGCCACCAACTGCAAAGAGGATGACGTCGACGGCGTGATTGTGATGACCGATCGGGCCAACGAAGTCCGGGTCGCCGACGACTTCCGCCCGGCCGGCACGCAGATCGGCGAAATCTGCTGGACGGCGGGCTACTACGGTGGCAACGACGAGGTCGGCCAGTTCGAGTGTGCGGACAATCCGCCGCCGGACCACTGGGTCGTCCGTTTCTATGAGGATCTCGGTGGTCTTCCCAGCGTCGAGATCGGCCCGGCCGGCGGTCAGGAGGTGACGATTCTGGCCTCGAGCCAGCACGGTGGCGGGAGCCGCCTGTGGGACTATGCCGCCAGTATTCCGACGGCGATCTTTGTGACTCCGGGCGAGTGCTACTGGATGGAACTCACCGGTATGGGTGAAGGCCCGACAGGTTGCCACACGTACTGGTCGACTGCTATCGAGGGTAACGACTACTCTGTGCGCGACGACTTCAACTATCCGGAATACGGTCCTGAAGACGTTGACAATCTGGACATGATCTTCTGCATAGATACAGGTCTCTCGGGCACGACCGACTGCGGTGACATCCTCGCGGCTTGCTGCACGTGCCCGGGTTGCACGCCTGGTTTGACTGAGGCGGAGTGCATTGACGGCCTGCAAGGTGTCTGGCGTCTGGGTAACACCTGTGCGACAGCCGCGTGTCCGGACGATGCGCCATACAACGAAGAGTGCGAGGATGCCGAGACGGACACGGCCGCGGATACCTGGCGGTGCCGCGGCGGTCTAAACGACGGTCAGGTATGTGACCCCGCCAACGTCCACGGCGACTGCCCGGATGACGGCGACGACATCGGGTACTGCGTTGCCTACCGTGTTCTGCCGTTTGAGAACGTCTGTGCGGCCCGCGAGAACCCTGCCAATCCGCCGACCGATTGCGGTGGCACGGGTAACCTGCGGTACGACATCTGGTACCGGTACACTGCCCCGGCCCGCGGGGAATTGAAGGTGTCGACGTGTCCGTCGGACGACAATCCCGACTCCGCCGGAGTAATCCGCTGGCCCTCCATGCTGGCGATTTACGATACCGCTACGTGCCCGGTGACGGCTGATGACGAGATGACCTGCGGCGACGATGAGTGCGACTGGGCGGGTGGGGCCGAGGTAACAGTTGCCGTCATGGCCGGTCAGGAATACACCGTCCGTATCGGTGCTTGGAGCGCGCCGAAAACCTACACCAATCAGCGTGGTTATGGTGAGGTCGAGTTCAGCTTCATCGATGCCGATCTCGTCTACGAGCCGCCGGTTGCGGCGCCTGCCCCGGAGGATGGCCCGAAGAACCGGTACATCTCGATCAGGTCGGGGAATGTCGGTAGCCCGGTTACGCTGCAGGTAACGGTAGCGTCCAGCCAGTACTTCCCGGATTCGGTCGACGAGACCAAGTATGTCGATCCGACTCCCAATTACAAGGGCTACTACCGGTTGACTACGACGGTGCCGACCCCAGTTGTCTGGCCCGAAGAGGATCTGCACGTTTTCGATTGCATGATCCACCCGGCCGCGACCTTCGAGGTCCGGGCCGGTGACGGTGTTGGCACTTGGTCGAATCCTCTACGGGTTCCGACGTCACCAAAGCCGGGCGAGAAATACTGGGGCGACTGCGTTGGGGCCTTTACCGGTACCTGGCAGCCGCCGGAAGGTAACATGAGTCTGAACGACCTGATGGCCGCACTGCAGGCGTTCAGTGGTGCTGCGACGGCTCCGCCGCTTCACTGGGTGGACGTGCATAATGAGGGTCCCAACCAGTTGATTGGTATGTCGGACGTTCTGTTGTTAATGCACGCGTTTGGCGGTTCTCCGTATCCGTATACGTACGATCCGGGTACCCCGGGCGCGCCGTGTACTTACTGACGTGATTGCCCACGCGGGTACCGTTTCCCGGGAGGTCGTCCGGTGCTTCTCCCCCCTTACGAAGGGGGGATAGAGCGGGCTCGATGTCGACGGAGACGAACCTCGTCCGCCCCTTTTTTGGTGAGGAGGGCAGAAAGAAACGCGGCAGTTATGACGCTCGCACAGTTGCGGTGTTATCGTTGGCCGGCTCGACGTAAGGCGTGGTCCGCTCGCTTCTCAGAGGGAATACGTGTTATTGACCTGAGATGTTCGTCTCGGTCTGTAGGAGGTTACGTGTGATGAAGAACAGGCAAGCATGCGCGAAGTTGGCGATTACGGCGTTGGTGGTGTTTGGCTGGATCACTGGCGGCCTCTCGGCTGATCCCGGCGAGATTGGTCCACAACCTGACGACGGCAATGTGGTCTCTAAGGTCGGGCCCACGTTCGGCGGTGTCCATCGCGATTCCGTGCTATTCAATGCCGATCCGCGCGATACGTGCCCGTTTGAGAGTGCCACCAACTGCAAAGAGGATGACGTCGACGGCGTGATTGTGATGACCGATCGGGCCAACGAAGTCCGGGTCGCCGACGACTTCCGCCCGGCCGGCACGCAGATCGGCGAAATCTGCTGGACGGCGGGCTACTACGGTGGCAACGACGAGGTCGGCCAGTTCGAGTGTGTGGACAATCCGCCGCCGGACCACTGGGTCGTCCGTTTCTATGAGGATCTCGGTGGTCTTCCCAGCGTCGAGATCGGCCCGGCCGGCGGTCAGGAGGTGACGATTCTGGCCTCGAGCCAGCACGGTGGCGGGAGCCGCCTGTGGGACTATGCCGCTTCAGTATTCCGACGGCGATCTTTGTGACTCGCGGAGCGAGTGCTACTGGATGGAACTCACCGGTATGGGTGAAGGCCCGACACGGTTGCCACACGTACTGGTCGACTGCTATCGAGGGTAACGACTACTCTGTGCGCGACGACTTCAACTATCCGGAATACGGTCCTGAAGACGTTGAACAATCTGGACATGAGTCTTCTGCATAGATACAGGTCTCTCGGGCACGACCGACTGCGGTGACATCCTCGCGGCTTGCTGCACGTGCCCGGGTTGCACGCCTGGTTGTGACTGCAGGCGGATTGTGCATTGACGGCCTGGAAGGTGCATCTGGCGTCTGGGTAACACCTGATTGCGACAGTCGGCGGCGTGTCCGGACGATGCGCCATACAACGAAGAGTGCGAGGATGCCGAGACGGACACGGCCGCGGATACCTGGCGGTGCCGCGGCGGTCTAAACGACGGTCAGGTATGTGACCCCGCCAACGTCCACGACGACTGCCCGGACGACGGCGACGCCATCGGGTACTGCGTTGCCTACCGCGTTCTGCCGTTCGAGAACGTCTGTACGGAGCGAGCCACTGTCCCATGGACCAGTTGCGGCGGCGCTGGTAGATTGGGGTACGATGTTTGGTACCGGTACACTGCCCCGGCCAACGGGGAGTTGAAGGTGTCGACGTGCCCGTCAAGCGATAACCCCGACTTCGCTGGGGTCCTTTGGGACTCCATGCTGGCGATCTACGACTCCAGCACCTGCCCGGTAACCGAGGACGACGAGATCAACTGCGGCGACGAAGAGTGCGACATTGTGGGGCCGTCTGAAATCACTGTCGCCGTCCGTGCCGGTCAGGAATACACGGTTCGCGTTGGTGGTTGGGATGCGCCGATCAGCTACCCCAACTCGCGTGGTTGGGGTGAGGTTGAGTTCAGCTTCATTGAGGTTGAGGTCGCCTACTTGCCGCCGGTTGCGGCGCCTGCCCCGGAGGACGGCCCGAAGAACCGGTACATCTCGATCAGGTCGGGGAATGTCGGTAGCCCGGTTACGCTGCAGGTAACGGTAGCGTCCAGCCAGTACTTCCCGGCTTCGGTCGACGAGACCAAGTATGTCGATCCGACTCCCAATTACAAGGGCTACTACCGGTTGACTACGACGGTGCCGACCCCAGTTGTCTGGCCCGAAGAGGATCTGCACGTTTTCGATTGCATGATCCACCCGGCCGCGACCTTCGAGGTCCGGGCCGGTGACGGTGTTGGCTCTTGGTCGAATCCTCTACGGGTTCCGACGTCACCAAAGCCGGGCGAGAAATACCATGGGGCGACTGCGTTGGGGCCTTTACCGGTACCTGGCAGCCGCCGGAAGGTAACATGAGTCTGAACGACCTGATGGCCGCACTGCAGGCGTTCGGTGTTGCTGCGACGGCTCCGCCGCTTCACTGGGTGGACGTGCATAGATGAGGGTCCCAACCAGTTGATTGGTATGTCGGACGTTCTGTTGTTAGTGAACGCGTTTGGCGGTTCTCCGTATTCGTACGATCCGGGTACCCCGGGCGCGCCGTGTACTCACTGACGTGATTGCCCACGCGGGTACCGTTTCCCGGGAGGTCGTCCGATGTTCGTCCCCCCTTACCAAGGGGGGATAGAGCGGGGTCTGTTCCGACGGAAAAGAACCTCCCCCGGCCCCTCCTTGGTAAGGAGGGGAGAAGGAAACGGCGCGGGTACCCCGTCCTTGCGCAGCAAGGGTGGGGGACAGATCCTACTCCGCAGTCGGAGGGGGCTCTGCGACCTTGGTCTTGGTCGGCCAGGCTTTGAGGACGGCCTGGACCAGCGTAGCCAGCGGGATGGCGAAGAACGCTCCCCAGAAGCCCCAGGTTCCTCCAAACACTAACACGGCCGTGATGATCGCGATGGGGTGGAGGTGGACCGCCTCCGAGAAGATCAACGGTACGAGCACGTTGCCATCCAGGGCTTGGATTACCAAGTATGCCCCGACAGCCCACAGGAAGTCCGGGCCGATCCCCCATTGGCTGAACGCTACCATGACGACGGGAAATGTCACGACGGTGGCCCCGACGTATGGAATGACCACCGACAATCCGACGGCCAATCCCAGGAGCATCGCGTAGTTGAGCCCCAACACCGCGAAGGTCGAATACGTAACGCTGCCGACGATCAGGATCTCCCAGAACTTGCCCCGCACGTAGTTGCCGATCTGCCGATCGACATCGCGCCAGACCTGAGTAGCCAGGCCGCGCTCTTCGGGAACGAAGCGGCTGAACCAGTGCAGGATTCTCCGCTTGTCCTTCAGCATAAAAAAGACCAGGATCGGCATGAGGATCATGTAGACGAAGGCCACAATCAGCCCACGGAACGATGACAGAGAGATCGCCACGATACGCTTTCCGATCGCGCCGGATTCCTTGGTCAGCTCCTGCTGGATGGCGGCCTTGATGTCCCCGAACACGCGGTCGAACTGCTCCGCGTCGATAAACGAGTAACGTTCCGGCAATTGCTTCAGGCCGTCATGGACTTGTCCGACCATGTTCGGCAGCTCTTCGATTGCCTGGGTCAACTGTGTGGAAAGAAGCGGTACCAGACCGAACAGCACCAATCCGAACAGTGCCAGGAAGATGAGATACACCGACAGCACCGCCGCGAAGCGGGGCACGGCCCTTCGTTGGAGGATCTGGACGACGCCCTCTAACAGGTACGCAATGACCAGGCTCGCCAGGACCGGCAGGAGGATTCCGCCCAGCAGTAGAACGAAAACGGTGCCCGCCAACAGCAACAGCAGGAGAACGGCGACCTGCGGGTCGTTGAAATGTCGCCTGAACCAATCTTTGACAATCCGCACGTTGGTCGAGTCCTGTTCTGTTGCGCGATCGTGCCCGAACCGCGTGGGGCGATCCCACCGCGGGTATCAGTGGATAATCCGCGGTCGGCGCCCGCCGGTCAAGCCTCCGGGATTTCCATTGGAAACGGGAACCGTCGGCGAGCTGAATCAAGAGAGGTCTGCTGCAAAGTGCCTGCCCTTCTCCTCGGCATACGCCAGGCCGTTTCACCGGATGGGCAGGTGCCGTCGTTGCCCTGCGGTCGAACCTACAGGTTCGTGCGCGTATTCTTGTCGAAAGCCGTTAACTCACGTGGCCAACCGGCGTCACTAAGGTATAACGGGACGCCTGAACCGGCGCAGAAGGCGTCAGTCCTCCGAGATGCGTGATGAGGGACGAGACATGACGAGAAGGCTCCTCCATGTCCTACTGATACTGTCGGCATTGGCAGTGCTGTCGGGGTGTCAGACCACGGCGGTAGAGCAGACCGATCGTGGGGTGTACGGGCTAATCGCCGAGCGCCAACGCGAAGCTCTGGGAACGACCACCGACGTTCGTCTGGGCGAAGAAGACGGCGAATCCTCAACCACAGAGGCAATGTACGACTCCACTCCCAGCCCGCTTGAGGCGGACTTGCCGGAGTCGTTTCAGGCGGCGCGTGAATCGGACCCGGACTCCGACGAGAGCGGCGACAGCCCCGATGTAGAGCCGGCCGGTGAGAACGAGGAGACCGACTCGGCCAGCATCTTCTCGCCCGAAGAGAAGAGCCGCGTGCGAGTGCTCGGTCTGCGCGACGCCTTAGCGTATGCGATTCGTCACGGTCGGCAATTGCAGGACTCCAAGGAAGATCTCTACCTGGCCGCTCTCGATCTTACCCTCGAGCGGCATCTCTGGACGCCTCAGCTTGTTGCTTCGATCGACGCCGATGCCGAATTCAGCGATGCGGGGGATCTGCACGACTACTCGCGGGCGATCACGGCCGTAGCCCAGGTCAGCGCCACCCAGCGGCTGCCCTATGGTGGGGAGGTGACGGCGCGCGTCATCAGCACGTTGGTCCGCGACTTGGAGGAACATGTTACATCGGCGGAGACCGGCCAGGTGATTCTGGAGGCCCAGATCCCGCTGCTGCGTGGGGCGGGACGATCCGCATACGAGTCCCGCTATTCCGCCGAGCGCGAGATGATCTACGCGATCCGTACATACGAACGGTCTCGCCGTTCCTTTATGGTGGACGTCGCTGCGGAGTACTTCAACCTGCAGCAAACCAGGGCGGGCATCACCAATGCGTTCAAGAGCTTCGAAAGCCGTAGGCGCGATTGGCAGAAGGCGGATTTCATTAACAAGATGGGCCGCAGTGACAATGTTTTCGAGGCTCTACGTGCCCGAGCGAGCTTTCGTGACGCGGAATCGGCTCTGATCAGTGCCAAGGAGCAATACGAATCCGCCTTGGACCAGTTCAAGATCTTCATCGGCATGCCGGTGGATGAGCTGGTGGATGTCGTGGACCAGGAAGAGGATGAGGATGCCCAGGGGTTGGATCGCCTTCTTCCCGCTGTCGACTCTGCGGAGGCTACGGAGGTCGCTCTGCGTTATCGTCTCGACCTGCTTAATGTCCTGGATCGGGTTGATGACTCGCGGCGGGCGGTGGCGCTTGCCAAGAACCAGCTTATGCCGGATCTCGGCGTTACCGCCGGGGCTACGTTCGGCACGGACCCGGATCGACTCGATACGCTGAGCTACAACCCGGAGCGGGCGACGTACAACGCGGCGATATCTCTGCGAATGGATGATCGCAAAGCGGAGCGAAACGCGTACCGCGCGGCCTTTATCGGTCTTCGCCGAGCCGAGCGGGATAGTGAGGAGGTCGCGGATCGAGTCCGCGCTGACGTGCGCAGCGCCCTGCGGCGGATATCCCAGCAGGCTATTCTCCGGGAAATCAACCGGCTTGGCGTGCAGGAGAACGAACTCCGTTATGCTGCCGCCAGCACCCAATACGATCTTGGCAAGTCGACGAACCAGGATGTCGTCGATGCCGACGAGAGCCTGTTGCGCGCCCGCAATCGATTATCCGGGGCGGTGGCCGGCTACCGAGCCGCCATTCTGGAGTTCCGACTCGATACCGGGACGCTGCAGGTGGAAGACGACGGCAGTTGGACGGAAGGAAAAAGGGGTCGGGAGTCTTTTCGCAGCACGCATCCGCCTCGTACAGACATCACAGACCAACACGAGAACAGAGGAGAATAGGAGAGAAAAGACTCCCGACCCAATAGTGTTCGGCACTCAGATTGCGTATGGCGATGGATGCCGCAGAGGAGGGGCGCGGCCTTGTTTCGGTAGTGGGCGTCTTTTGGAGGAGCGTACCGAGAGAAATCCGCGCATGCGCAGCGGCCGGTTCCGTGCGGGCGCCACGACGCGGCTATGCTTGTGGTTTCAGTTTTTCGATGTGGGCGAGCAACTCCTCATCGTCCGCCAGGCCGCTCATGTGGAAGCAGAGCATTTCGTACGTGCGAAGAGTCGGCTTTCGCCCCGTCCATAGCGCGATCAACAAGCATGCGATGATCGCGACATAAGTCTGTATCTCGATTCCATTCTCGCAGTGGCTCAACAGATGTCGACAGCCCAGTATGTGCTTGAAAAAACGAAAAAACGTCTCGACTGCCCAGCGGTTCTTGTAGATCAGAGCGATGACTTCCGGCTCGACGTCCATGATGTCGGTAGCCACCAGAAGCACTTCGCCCTGTTCGGGGCCGCCTCGCCCGTTCTTGTGGGTGTGCCGGTGGGGGTTGCACACGATCTTGACCAGACGCAGGGGCTGATTCAGCCCAGCTCTGGCGGCCTGGCCGCCAGTGAATCGAACAGTTAGATCGCTTTGAACTTCGCCGGCCTTGGCCACGTGGTCCGCTGAGGACGGGGTCCTGTCCTCAAGAACCTCGTACACGCTGTTGTCACGGACGCGGCACACGAAAGAGGACTTCACCTTAAGAATGTCGGCGAACAGCTCGAACTTGGCGTACCCTCGATCCATCACGTACACCCGATCGGGCAGTAGGCTTCTTTGGAGCGCAGCCCGTTCGTTGCCATCGCCGTCCGTGAGGTCCATGCGGGTTGGCACCCCCTTGAGCAACTCGAAGTGCGTGTGCAGTTTGAGGCCATGCGCACCCTTCACATCGCTCCACATCGCTTGCACGAGCTTGGGAAGGGCGGATAACACAGTTCCGTCGATCAGCGTGATAATGCCACGGATGTCCTTGAATTCCCGGTTACCCGCAAGGGCCGGCAGTTCGTCGACCACCTCTTGGATGATGCCGCGAAGCAGGTCGGCGTCAAACACGCGAGCCGCTTCGGAGAGTGAACCGAGTGAGGCTCTCGAGCACCCGAGATTCTTTTGAACTTTCTTGAGTTCGCTGGTCTGCTGGATCCCGCGCAGGCTCGTCACGATCGGGTTGAAGAAATACAGCAGGATGAGTGCGGCGTACTGGTCGTAGTGCAAATCGCGGTTGCCGGCCCGATCCCGTTCACACGCCGTATCGTGCAGCCGCTCCAGAATCCTGTTGAGGAACTTGAAGTGCTTGAAGCCCCTCAAGTCAGGCTCCTCGATCTTCTTCTTGCGCCTTCCCGCCATGGACCCGATTATGCGCGACCGGCGGCGCGAGCGCAAGCAAAGCCTGGCGCGAATTTGTCGTGCCGAAGCGGGGCTTGACGGTATCGTCAATCAAACGCAATCTGAGTGCCGAACACTATTGCTCCCGACCCCTTTTTTCCCTCAGGACGACGGTTTCAGAATGGCACCGGTGCGCGTGCGCCCGTCCACGCGGATGTCCAACGGCTCGCTCAGCCGAATGTGGCGCACGAATCTCGACTCGGAGGCGGATTCCTGTCGCGCCAGCCAGTCCCAGTCGATCGCCCCCTTATCCACACTCGGGTCCACCGTGAAATACCCGATTCCCAGGGACGTGAGGTTCTGGAAGAAGTGCGTCCCCTGAGAGGGGGTAATGACGAAACCGTCCAGCGTGGTCTCGACCAGCACCTGCACGGACGATATCTGGTCCCAGGCGACCGGGATGCCGAGCCAGCGGTCGGAAGTGCCCCAGCGGCCGGAGCCGATCATGACGCACTTACGCTTTTCCCGGAGGAGCTTGTCGTTAATGAGCCCGAACTCTGCGGCGATCTCCCGCGTGAAGGCCGCGTCGAACTGGTCCGGTTTGACATAGACGATATCGCGGACCCCGCACATCCGCCCGTTGCCCAGGACCTGTGGACTGTAGCACACCGTATCGGCGGGGTCGAAGTTATCGAGGGCGACATCCTCGTATTCCTCGTGGGAGACGATGGGCCGAATCTGCAGAACGCCGAATTCCGCCGGATTGACCGTCATGTTCACCGCGAACTCGATCTCGACCGGGCAAGCCATCCCCTCGTGTCCGATCTCCAGCAGTCGGCGCAAAACGTCAGCTAAGGGGAACAGCCCGGACTTAAGCACGTGCGCGAAGGTAACCAGACGCGTGCCGGGCCGATTTAAACCGTCGTAGACCGCGTCATTCTCCGCGGAGTAGACAGAGCCGATTGGAGCCAGTGTACCGTCTTCTTCGGCGACGCTGAGCGGATGTCGAAGCAGATTGGCTTCCGTGTCCATGCTGGGATATACCCCGGGGTGGCTTATGTCCAGAGCATAGAACTCCCGTTGCGAGTTGGCGAGCATGTCACCGATCGTCGGACATTGCGGCAACACGTTGGGTTGCGCCGGACAGAAGAGCAGACTCTGTCCGCCTTCAACAACTGTCTTACCCAGGCCGAGCGCGACCGAGGCGACCCCGTCGTCCGGGGTAGCGCTGCCGGCGGGATAGAAGTTGTACGAGCGGGCCACCCCCGAGAATGTCGGGTAGAAGCAGCCTCCGTGCTCGCTTCCCACGATCTGCTGCAGAATCACACCCATCTTCTCTTCCTCTGCATGCCGGCCGGTGGCTTGAAGGTACCGACGGGCGGAACGGAAGAACGTCGACGCATAGACCAGTTTGATGGCATCGCAAAGCTGGTCCATTCGCACCCTTAGGTCCGGGTGGTTGTTGGGGACCATGTGCGTGGCGTAGATGCCGGCAAAGGGCCGGTCGTGCGAATCCTCCAGCAGGCTGCTGGATCGAATCGCCAGGGGATAGCGCACCAGGCGGAGGAAGGCCAGCAGGTCGTTGTAGATCATGCTGGGGACCTTGGCGTCGAGGAACCGCTTGGCTATTTCCTCATCCTCAAGGTCCTGTGAAATCGGTTCCCGCAGGCCATTCTCATCGAGGAATGCGTCGAAGACGTCGGTACCGACGGCCGCGCTGCTGGGTACCGTGATGACGGCGTCGTTGAACTCCCGGCGCAGACTGTGCCGCCTGATCAGCGCATTGATGAACGCCAGCCCGCGGGCCTTGCCGCCCATGGACCCACCGCCAATCCTCGTGAACGCTATCGGCGTGTGCAGGCGCGCCGGGGAAAACTCGGTGATGACGCCCGCTTGGCTTCGCTCCCGGAATTCGGCTAGGGTCTGCAGAAGATACGTGCGCAGTTCATCGACGGTGGCGAAGTCCGTCACCCTGCGCGGACGAATTCTCGCCGCGAGGGCGAATTCGGTGCGGGCCATTAGCCAGTTACTGAAGTGGTTGTTCCGAGCGTGAAATAGGAGGCAATCATCGGGTATGGTCTTGATGGCCTCTTCGAAGGTCTGCAAATCGCGGGCTCGCCCCATTTCTTGCCGATCGGGAGTCAGGAAGATGAAGTCCCCGAACCCGAGACTGTTGAGCAGAAAACCGCGAAGTTCCTGGTGTAAGCGATGAGAGCCCTTGTTGAGAAACGACGCCTGCAGGTCTGCGGCGGCCCTGACGAAGCTCGTGTTGGACGATTGGAGAAGGACCGGCAAATGAGGCGAGTCCTGCCGGACGCTCTGCACAAACCGCAGCCCGGCCTCATCGTCCAGTTCGTTCTCTCGCGGGAACCGGACATCGGAGATGATCCCCAGTAGGTAATCGCCGTACTTCGAATACAGCTTCCAGGCTTCCTCGTAGTTCTCCGCCAAGAGGATCTTCGGGCGAGCCCGCATGCGTAATAACCGATGCATCGGGTTGATGCCCTCGGCAAGGAGCGATTGCGTTAGTTTGACCACCTCCGCGTAGATCAGCGGCAGATAGGTCGAGTAGAACCGGACCGAATTCTCGACCAGCAGAATGACTCGAACATCGCCGACTTGGGTGTCATGCTCGACGTTGAGGGAGTCTTCTACGAACTTGATGATCGCCAGGAGGATCCGGGCGTCTCCGCTCCAGACGAAGGTCCGGTCGATGTTCTCGCAAGCTGACAGCTCCGGATGCCGCGCCAGCTCGCGCGGCTCGCCTGCCAGGACCACCACCGGCAAGTTGGGGCGAATCTGCTTTACGGCCGAGGCAAAGTCGGGCACGCTCCAATGCGAAAGGCGGGTCATCGTCAGCACGAGATCGACGGACTGGCTCTCAATGATCTCGAGAGCCTCTCTCCCTGTGGATACCCGGGATACCCGCGGGGCATACCCCAGGTTCATGACCAGATACTCGCTGGTGATCAGCTCGGTGAGCAGCCCCTCCTCTTCGAGAACGAAGGACTCGTAGAGGCTCGAGACCAGCAGCACTTTCTGCACCCGATTGGGCATCAGGTGATGGAACCCGCAGAAACGCAAGTCCGGGTCACGATGTTCGTAGTCGGGGTTGGTCATCAAAGAGAGCCCTGCTCAGCTTATGAGTCCATAGAAGCCCTGTCCGCTCACGTAGGGCGGATACCTCGTTGATTCAATCGTCGGCCCGGGCGAGTGTCAATCGCGGTCCGGGGTGTTCAGTGTAGATCACGCATAATAGAAGGGGCGAGGCGGTTGGCCGCCTCGCCCCCGTGAATCTTCAAGTTCCTGCGTCGCCGATCAGACGACGCCCTGGTCCATCATGGAGTCGGCTACCTTGACGAAGCCGGCAATGTTGGCCCCGTTGACGTAATTGCCCGGGGTGCCGTACGCGTCGGCCGTCTCGACGCAAGCTTTGTGGATGCTCTTCATAATGTTGTGGAGCTTCTGGTCGACTTCCTCGCGTGACCAGCCGAGCCGCATCGAGTTCTGCGACATCTCCAGCCCCGATACCGCCACGCCGCCGGCGTTGGCCGCCTTGCCCGGTCCGTAGAGGATCTTGTTCTCTAGGAAAACGCCGACAGCTTCCGGAGTAGACGGCATGTTCGCACCTTCCGAGACGCAGTAGCAGCCGTTCTTGACGAGGTTATTGGCGTCCTCGACGTTGATCTCGTTCTGGGTGGCGCTGGGGAGGGCTACGTCGCACTTGACCTGCCACAGCGGGTTGCACTTGGCGCCCGCCTCGGCGGCCTGATACGTCGCCTTCGGGTACTTGTCGACGTACTCCTTAATCCGCCCGCGCTTGACATTCTTAAGGTTCATGACGAAGGCCAGCTTCTCTTCGTTGATGCCTTCCTCGTCGAGAATGAACCCGCTCGAGTCGGAGAACGTCAGCGGTGTCCCGCCAAGCTGCAGGACCTTCTCGGTGGCATACTGGGCCACGTTGCCGGAACCCGACACCACAACGCGTTTGCCCTTGAGGGTCTCGCCGCGGGTACCGAGCATCTCGGCCGCGAAGTAGACTTCGCCGTAGCCGGTGGCCTCGGGCCGAATCAGACTTCCGCCCCAGTTCAGGCCCTTGCCGGTCAACACGCCCTCGAACTTCCGGGTGAGTTTCTTGTACTGGCCGAACATGAAGCCGATCTCGCGACCGCCCACGCCGATGTCACCGGCCGGAACGTCGACGTCCTTATCGATGTGGCGGAACAGCTCGCTCATGAAGCTCTGGCAGAACCGCATGACTTCGTTATCGCTCTTGCCCTTCGGATCGAAATCGCTGCCGCCCTTGCCGCCGCCCATGGGCAGCGTGGTCAGAGCGTTCTTGAAGATCTGCTCGAAACCGAGGAACTTGATGATCCCCAGATTGACCGAGGGGTGGAACCGCAGGCCGCCCTTGTACGGGCCGATGGCGCTATTGAACTCGACGCGCATGCCCCGGTTCACTTCGATGTCGCCCTGGTCGTTGACCCACGGGACGCGGAACAGGATCACACGCTCCGGCTCGACGATCCGCTCAAGGACCTTGGCCTTGCGGTATTCCGGATGCTTGTCCAGCACCGGCATCAGCGATTCGACGACCTCTTTTACCGCCTGGTGGAATTCCTTCTGCTCGGGATTCTTGGCGATCACACCCGCCATGAACGTGTCTACTGCACTTGCCATAAAGCCTCTCCTTGTACGAAACACTGCTCACACCCGATACGCCGCGACCGCTGGCCGGTGTGATACGATACCCTGAATCTGTCCGCGACCTCTATCCGGATGCCGGACGCCCCGACGAGCCCGGGCCAGGTCAACATAACTCGAAGCAAGTGGGGCATTTTACGGGGCATCCGCGGCAGTTTCCCGCACTCGAACAGGCCCGCAAGGCCTCACTGTCTTCCTTCCTTGACGTTAAATCCGGCGGATGGCCGCACGTGCCCACGGCGACACCCGCCCCGGCCTCGGCGGCGAAGGAAAACTCCGGCGCTTAAACCAATCTGAGGGCAAGAAGCGTGCCAGTGCTGCCAACCCTACCGAAGGGGCGTAGTCTCGCGGAATCAGGGCTCGACCGCAATATGCAATCCAGCCTAAACCGGTGAAAACTGCTCGTGGGCCATCGTCGCATCTGCCCGCCAACCGAAGGGACCAGGCAGAGCGGCTCTGCCATCGTCGGACCGCACCCACTGGTTCCGGCCTTGTTCTCGACGTCTTTCGGCGCCCGATGCCACCGTCGGCCTGGCTCGTCGAGGGCGGCCGCGGACAGCTCTCGGCTGATGTACTCCGCGGCCCAACGGGGGGCTGGGGCGGCGGCCCGCAAGGAGAAACCGCCACATGAACTCCGGCAAGAAGAGACAGGGGCGGACGTGGTTGCCCGCCCCTGTCGAAATGCCTCAGGAAACCACGTCAGTAACTGCACGGCGAAGCCGCAGTACCCGGGTTGTACGGGTAGGGATCGCCCCCGAACGCATTCACCAACAACAGAACGTCCGACATATTCACCAACTGGTTCGGGCCGTCATCATGTACGTCCGCCCAGTGCTTCGGCGGAGCCGTCGCGGCATTACCGAACGCCTGCAGCGCGGCCATCAGGTCGTTCATGCTCATGTTGCCTTCCGGCGGCTGCCACGTACCAGTGAAGGCCCCGACGATGTCGCCGTGATTCTTCCCACCAGGCTTGGTAATCGTGCCGATAGTCAGCGGATCCGACCAAGTGTCGACACCGTCACCGGCCCGCACCTCGAAGGTCGCGGCCGGGTGGATCATGCAGTTGAAGATATGCAGATCCTCTTCGGGCCAAACTTGTACCAGCGGTTCCGAAATCAGCGGGTGGTAGCCCTTGGCCGTCACGGGACCGACATACTTGGTCTCGCCGGCCGAAGCCGGAAAGTACAGGCTGGACGATACGGTTACCTGCAGCGCAACCGCGGTACCGACGTTCGCCGACCTGATCGAAATGTACCGGTTCTTCGGACCGTCCTCGGGGGAAGGCGCCGCAATCGGTGGCTCGTAGGTGACATCGCCATCGATGAAGCTGAACTCGACCTCACCCCAACCACGCGGGTTGCTCCGCCATTTGGAGCTCCACCAGCCGCCGATTCGGATGGTGTATTCCTGACCTTCTGTGACCTCCACCGTGGCTTCCGACGCTCCACCCCAATCGCATTCGTCGTCCCCACAGTTCATCTCGTCAGCCGTTGTCACCGGGCAGGTATCGGTGTCGTAGATAGCCAGCATACCATCCCAGAGGACTCCTTCAGAGACGGGGTTAACATCAGACGGGCACATCGAGACTTTCAGTACGCCATTGCCGGGTGCGGTGTATCTGTACCAAACATCATGTCTGAGGTCGCCCCCCTTCCATCCACAGCCCGTCTTGTCCGGAACGCCGTGCCGACCAGCGCAGACGTTCTCGAAGTCCAGAACGCGATAGCCAACGCAGTACCCGATGTCATCGCCGTCATCCCGGCAATCAGCATGCGGGTCATTTGGATCAGCGTTGAGATCACACAGGTCACCGCTATCGAGGCCTCCACGACATCGCCAGTACAATGGGGCCGTGTTGGTTGCGGCATTCTCGCAGTTGTCGTTGGCCGGCGCAACGTCCGGGCACTCGGCGGTCGCACAGGCGTTGCCCAAACGCCAGACGCCATCGAGGTCGTTAACGCACTCTGTCTGAGTCAAATCGGGTGTGCAACCCGGACAGGTACAGCAAGCTGCCAAAACGTCACCACAATCTCCCGTTCCCATAAGACCGGCGTCGATGCAGAATACGTAGTCGTTGGTGGAAACGTCCTCGGAGCCGTAATCCCCGGGGTCGAGGATGTCCAGCATACTGTGGTCGTTCCCTTCTGAGCCGGTTGCCCAGTATGTGTGACATCCGCCGGATCCCTCACCGAGACCGGTGAGCTCCATCCAATAGCAGTCGCCCGCGGTGACAGGCACTGCAGTCGGCACATCGCCGAAGTAGTCCCACAGGCGGCTGGCGCCGCCATGCCTGGTAGTGACCACAATCGCCAGCGTCTGACCACCAGGCACGCCAATCTCGGCACCCGGAACACCAGCAGCGTCCTGGTAGAATCGCACGGTCCAGTCGTCCAGTGGCGGGTCGGTGGCGCATTCGAAGTACCCATCTGATCCGCTCCCACCATAGAAGCCAGCGGTCCAGTAGATAGTGCTGATTTGTGTGCCGTCCGGCCGGAAGTCGTCGGCGACACGGACATCTACACTTCGGTCGGACAGGATGAGGTTGCCGTCCGGATCATCTTCCTTGCAGATGTTGCTCCTCCAATACGAGCGAACGCTGCACGGCTCGTGCTCGTCGCACTGCACATAACCGTGGTACACACCGCCGGCAGCCTCGCACTCGACCTCGGTATCGAAGGCCGCACCATCTTCGCAGGTACCCGCACCGGTGCAGCACGCACCCGTAGCACACGGGCTCGCCTCACACGTTACAACCGTGCCGGTATCGAAGCTCAGGAAGTCACCGCCATCCTCTTCGCAGGTCAGCTTCGTGCGGATCTCGCAAACATTGTTGCAGGCGCCGCCCGGGCAACCCGCATCGTCCTCACAGTACTCACCATCGTTCGTACCACCGACGCACAGGTTCAGGCAGCAAGCCGCCCGCGGGCATTCCTCGATCGTGACGTGACCGGTGTACGCACCGGCCGTGCTTACGCACGGAACGCCCGGCTGGCAATCATCGTCGTCCTGGCAATCTTCCGTCGTATCGTCGCAAACCATACCCGACGGGATCTGCCAACTGTAACGACCGGAGGGAACCATGAACTGACCGGTGAAGTTGTCATCCTGGCAGCAGTGGTCAACGCCGTCGACCTCTACGTCGCAGTCAGGACCCCAACCGGACTTCGTCGTGCCGTCCGGATTCTGATCCAGAGTGACCCAGCAGATACCACCCGGACACGGGCAGCAGTCCTTCATGACGATGTAGACCGGGGTCTGAATCGGATCGGTGCAGCAGAAGTCGATCGTAACGATCGCACAGTCAAACTCTTCACCATCATTGTTGACGATCACGAAGGCCTCGTACCAGCCGTCGTCGACCTCACCACCGAGGTTGCAGTCGTCGCCATCAACTTCCGTGACGTACGGATCGTGCCCACTGGCGTCACCCATGAAGGTGAACGAGTTGGGGGCAGCGCCGAACGCCGGAATATCAATCGTGTATTCCGTCGGACCGGGCACGCGGAGCTCGCAGGTCTCGCCCGCTTCGCAATCGTCACCGGCCGGATCGCACTGGACGTACGGATCGACCCAATCGGCTCCGTCGTGGCACTGCCAGATGTCGCAGGCCGCGTCCGCACCCGTCTCGGTATCCGGCGGCGGGCAGCAGTTCGGCACACAACTCGTGGCGAAGCCGAGGAACGTACCACCGGCAGTATCGCAATCGCCCGGCGTGGTATCCGGCGTGCAACTGCCGTCCGCGGCACAGCAAGCACCAACGGTGCAACCGGTGAAGGTTGCGCAGTCTTCGGTCACGCCACCGACGAGATCGTCGTGCGAGGTCGGACCGAACCAGTTCTTGAACGTGCAATAGTCGCCCGGCGGGCAGTCGCGGTACCAGCTACACGCCGTGTCGGGGTGCTCTGCGCAGATACCACATTCCCACATGTAGGTGTTGTTGCATTCACCCACAGCGCCGTCGACCGTGCAGCAAGCACCTTCCGGCTGAATCCCGGAATCAATCACCTGGCCGACCAGCTCGAACGCCAGAATGTCGGTTGCCAGGTCGGGGAAGTCACCGGTGACCTTGCCGGCCCCGATGTCCCACCACATCTCGGCAGCGTCGTTCAGACCGATGTCGACGGCATCCGTCGACGCCCAGGTGGCGGAAGTCGTGGTCTCGTGGTCGGTGGAATCGACGTATCCACGCATCCCCACGAAGCCGTGTGGTGGAATGACGAGCGGCGGGTTCTCAGGCTCGTCCGCGTTGTTCGGGTCAACGTCGCAATCGGGGTAGCAGTCTACCTTGTATGTCCAGTAGCGTATGCCGGGTTGATTGAACTTCACGGCGAAAGCGCCGACAAACAGCTCGCTGTCGTCGTAGAATGAAAACAGAATAGGCTCACCTATATCCTGGACTCCGCCACGGAAGCGGAACTCGTTCAGACGCATGGCCTTGCCACTCTCCAACGAGTAATCGTCACCGATGGTGAGATAACCGTCCTGGCACTGGTCAACATCCGCGACGCAGGGGTTCGGGATGCAGGAAATACCCGCATCGCAATCGTTGTTGTCGTCGCAAATCGCGTAGTTGCCGTCGTCGCACACTTTGCGGCAATCGTTATCGACGTAGCAAGCGTCCTCGGTGTACGTGCAAATCTTGTACGTGCCGATGACCTCAGCAACTTCATCGGTCTCGTCACCGCGGGGAGCAATACCACTGCCGTACTCCGGGCACCAGCAATGGCCCAGATCGTCCGGGTTGCCGATCCGCAACCACTTGCCGCCACCACCGGTACAAGAAGCCTCGGTCGCGAGCGAACACGTCAGGCCGTTGCAGCAACGACCCATACCGGTCGAAAGCTCGCACCAATCCTCGGTCTCGTTGCAAACCGCCGTTGCCCCACCGGACGAACGCGGCATACACGAACCCGCCGGGCAATCTTCGGCTTCGTAGCACCAGTTGCCGGCATTGTCGCCACCAACACACGTCTTCGCACAGGGGCTCAACGCGCCACCCGCACCGTCGCTCTTGGCAACGCAGACGACGTCTTCGCCGCTGAGCATGCACTCATCGCGGGTGCAATAGAGGCCGTCCAGATCGCAGGGGTTACCAACGAGCTGAGGCCTATGCGCACAAACGCCGTTGATGCAGGCGGCCACAAGGCACTCGTCCGCACCAGGCTCGACGCACTCGGCATCGCAATCGCAGGCACCGCCTACCGGAGTAGTGCCCCGTGCCAACGCACTCGCGCCACCCGCGGGCCCGGCCGACATCAGACGCGCCTCGATTGGCTGACAGTCCGCCGGGAGGGTGGGCGCCAGAATGTTGACACCGGTTTGCGGGCCTGGGTCGGCCTCGGGTATCGCTTTGCCCGCATAACGGTGCACCGATATGGGCGGTCCGTCGCCTCCGCTGGATGTTAAGGCGACGTAGGAGACCAAGTTGCCGGTCTCAGAACACGGGGTGATTTCGCTCGGATCGGCCGGAACGCGGCGCATGCTCCAACCGAACACTGCAAATCCCACGATCGTCATCGCGGCGATTGCGTGCCTCTTATACACTCGTTTGTCTTTCATGACCCTTTACCTCCAATAGAGATGAACACCTGGACCCCATTTGACAGACGCGCCCTCCGGGATGGGCGCGGCGAATGTGTCATGCGAAGACCGAACCGACCAAAACGCCACGCCGGGGATGCGATAGGCCGGCGCGATCCTCAGATACCGAACACGTCATGTGAATGGCATCATGATAGTGAGCCGGTAGTCCGAAAGCCAGGGAAATGCGTGTCGTGACCGGTTAGCGAGCGCCGTGCGGTAACCGATCCCGCCGGCCAGCGGGGTGCGTTGGCTCTCTATGCGGCGCTTCGCTGCACAACCGGGCGCAGAATACGGGCCGCGTCTGTCTGTTGTCGTGCGCGCGGTGTGTTTGATGGCTGCGCGGACAACAGGAGAGGGGCGGACGTGGTCGCCCGCCCCTGTCGAAATGCCCTAGGAAATCAAATCAGTCGGTGCAGGGAGACCATGCGGTACCCGGATCATACGGGTACTCGCTGCCGGTGAAAGCGTTTATCTCTATCAAAACGTCTGACATAGTGACGATCTCGTTAGGACCTTCGTCATGCAGGTCCACCCAGTGGCGGGGGGGGGCTTGAACCGTGACCTGGAATCCCAGCACCTGATTCTCTACCTCGCTCCGGTGGTTAACTCCTTTAATGTCAGTGGTTTGGCAGCTACGGCCGCGATAACAAGGCGATCGAAGAGTTTTGCTTCCATCCAGCGACGGTTGGCCCGATAGGTGAACGCGGCCAGGTAACGGTCGAGGTGTTTGGGCGAAACGCTGTGATATGTGCCCACAATCATCCGCTTCAGGTTGCCGATGAAGGTGTGAACCCAGGGGAAAATTTGAACCGCATTCTTCCCACCGCCCGTCACGATTGCCTCGTGCTCGTACCCGGCCTTGGCCACTGAAACGTAACTTCCCCATCCGTCCGTCCGGAGACATGAGCCCTTCGCTACGTGTCTCGTCGTGAAACCCCTCAGGCTTCGAGCGTCGACGCTTTTCAGTCCCTGAATGGCGATTCGCTTAGGCCGGTCGTTCTCGTCAAGCTCGACGGCCACTCCCACTGGGACCTTCTTCTCCACTCCACGCCCCGGCCGACCCGGTTCCCGGCCGCCAACGTATGTCTCGTCGACCTCCACAAGTCCCTGCAGGACATAACGTTGGCATCGTTGACGCATGGCCTCGCGGAGCTTCTGCAGCATCATCCAGGCAGTCTGGTAGCAGACCTGGATCTGCTTGGCCAACGCCGTGGCCGCGAGGCCTTTCTTCGAGTGAGCCTCTTGATACATAGCCCAGAACCACTTCCAGAGCGGCACGCGGGCACCGTGAAACACCGTGCCGGCCGTCGGTGAGGTCTGATGGTGACACTCCCGGCACTCGACGAGCCCTCGGGTCGGGAGCCACCATCCGCGGTTATGCCCACAGTCCGGGCAGACGAACCGTTCCAGGTTCGGTCCCCAGCGAGCCTTTCGCAGATACGCGGCACAGGCCGCATCATCTCCGAAGCGACGCATAAACGACGCTACATCCAAGATCTTGGGCACGGGATGCTTCGGGCGAATCTCGTCAGACATGGCCGACCTCCTCCATGAACCATGAAATCGTAAGCCCTAACAAATACCGTACTTAGCCGCCGGAGTCAAGTAGAGAATCAGGTCCCAGCATTATAGCCATGAGGTCATTCATATTCACCAAGCCGTCCGGCCCCGTCCAGGATCCACCCACGGGCGGTCCCACGACATCGCCCCAGTATTTCTCGCTTGGTTTGGGAGTTGATGAAATGACCAGCGGATCCGACCAGGTACTCGCACCGTCACCAGCCCGAACCTCGAACGTCGCGGCCGGGTGGATCATACAACTGCAGATGTGCAGTGGCTCCTCCGGCCAGACCTGCACTAACGGCGTGGAGACCAGCCGATAAACGCCACGAGCCGATACCGCACCGACATACTTGGTCTCGCCGACCGAGTCCGGGAAGTACAAGCTGGACGCCACTTTCACCTGCAGCGCAACCGGATTACCCACATTCTCCGCCATGATCGAGATGTAGCGGTTCTTTGTGTCGTCTTCGGGAGGCGGCGGCAGCACGGGAGACTCATACGGATCGCGGGCATCGCCATAGTCTGACTCTCCCTCAGTCCAATCGTCGTTCGCAGGCTGGGGAGCATAGTCGGTGGAATCGGATAAGGCGCCATGGACGCTCCAGCCAAACACAATCAGCCCTGCAACCGCCAACCCTGCGATTGCACACTTCCGGTGAATTCGTGTGTCTTTCATGACTGTTGACCTCCGTTGTTTAGATACGAACACCTCAACCTATGAGATAAACATGCCCTCTCGGAAGGGCGCAGTATATGTGCTGTGAAATAAAGGGACTGCCCAAGGGGCTCTGCCCGGTGAGCGACGGATACGCGTAATCGCTGGTCGGCTCTCGGCAAGGAGGCGGCGATGCCGCGTCGCTGCGGGTATTCGGAAAAGGTCCGCCTGTGGTCGGTCGGCAAGGGCTCCCGTTTCCAGCCGGTCATAATGACCCTCCGTACGTGCGGCGAGGAATCGGATGCTCGACCGCTTGGCCGGAGTCTGTGACCGATGTCGGCAGAGTGCCGGAGACGTCCGAGCCCCGGTCAAGTCCTCGCCACGGCCGCGGCCCGAGCGGAGCGCGAGCGAGCTGCGATTGGTGAGAAGCCCGATCACCCTCCACAATCGAATTATAGGAACACTCGCTAGAAAAAAGCAAGCGAAAAACGCCCATCGCGAGAAATTCGTCCTTAATCTGCGCGGTTCCATTCCTACTTCCTAGGGGGCGGAATGGCCTGTGAGCTGGGCCGGCTGGCGGGTTGCTCAACCGTAAGGGCGGTTGCGTGAACCGCCGGGGTTGATTTCGGCGCCGTTTTGCCGCGAAATAGCTGCGAAGGGCCTGGCAGGCTGACGTGCTCTCGACGCGCCGGCAGGATCAGGGACCCTGTGAAGGCGGCTGTGGCGGAATTGGCAGACGCGCCAGACTTAGGATCTGGTGGCCGAGAGGCCGTGGAGGTTCGAGTCCTCTCAGCCGCAATAATCTACATGCATGCCTGTCTGCGCTGGCATCGCAGGGCAATTGTACAGCCCCGGCAACGATGACGGCAGGTCTCGTTCCGCGTCGCCGTGCGGCCGTCTCGCGGGGCTCTGACGCGCCTTAATGAAGTTGATAGAAACGCGGCGGGGGAGGCCTTCACATCGGTTCGATCGGGTAGGCGGGGGCTCCGGCCGTATGGACCGGGACGGACATCGAGGCATGGTAGACCTCGGTGCATACGGACCATCTTACGGCCAGGGTCGCGTAGATAAGGAGCACAACGAGGGCCCCGAGCTCGGTGATACGGGCGGTGCGGTACTTGAGCAACGGATAGCTGCCGATGAAGACCAGGCCTATCTTGTAGAGGATCAGGGGGACGGTCCCGGTGGCCAGCACTCCGCGTGCGACGGGGTTTTGCTCGTGCAGGAGCCCCTGATCGTGCGCAAGGATGGTAAGGACCAGGTCGAACGCGTTGATCAACCAGATGCCCGCCACCAGACAGATAACACGGTGCGATCTGGCGTCTACCAGACATCCGACGCACCACTGTGCCCATTCTTGGAAGTCGCGGCTCCGGCCCAACGCACCGTTCGGCGGTGTCGTGGAGTACAGGGGCATGCGTGTACATCGGAACGCCGGCGACGCGACATGATGGTGGCCCGAGAAGGTGATAAGGTCCTATAAAAACAATGCGTTTTGCCGTAGAAGAAGGGTATTCCCTCGCTGTTCGGGAGCGCGGCGACCCTTAGGCGCGTTGCAGACGCCGGGGGAATCTCCAGGGGAGCTGCGTGTTCGAACGTGTCCCGATCCCGCCGGGTGTGGTCGAGTCGGCTGGCGGTTCATCCTGAGCGTCGGGAACAGGTGTCCTCCGCAGATGGGATCGTCGCACAACGCCGTGCCGACGGTAACGCACGGAGCGATGTCCGAGGCTCGCTTGGCCATGTTGTCAGGAGGGAAGAAGAGGCAGAGGAGCCGACTCCTGTATCCCGGCCCTTCAGCTCCACACAGGGGGGCGACGGGACGTACGCAGCATCGCTGCCGTATGACACTCTTCCACGTCTTTCAAAACATTTGAAAGGTTTTGGAGTGCAGGGCGTGGGGCAGTAGAATCCAATCCGGTATTCGATAGACGAGGATTCGCAGGCGGATAGTTGGACGATCCAGTTCTCGTGAAGTGTGAGCAGTTGACCGACGTTGCACCTCCTTTGAGTGATCTGTACGCGCCGGTTCGATCGGACTTGGGCGAGGTCGCGCGAATCTTCGACGAGGAGCTGGTCAGCGAACAACCGTTTATTAACGCGCTGTGTGACACAGTCCGGTCATATCGTGGGAAGATGCTGAGGCCCGCGATGCTGCTGCTGGCCGGGCAAGGAGGAGGAGAGTTGTCGCCGGACCATCACCGGCTGGGCGCGGTCATCGAGATGGTACACATGGCCACGCTTGTACACGATGACATCCTCGATGAGGCGGACGAGCGTCGTGGACAACCTTCGGTGAACTCGCTCTCGGGCAATGTTGCGGCCGTGCTCCTGGGCGACTACCTCATCAGCCACGCCTATCATCTCTGCAGTTCGGTCGGGGACACCCATGCGGCGAAACGGGTTGCGGACGCGACCAACACGGTCTGCGAAGGCGAACTTCTGCAGGATCAGCATTGTGGGGATCCGGAGGTCACCGAGTCGCTCTATTACGATATCGTGCGTCGCAAGACCGGGGCGCTGACGGCCATTGCGGGTGAACTCGGGGCGTATTACGCGGGGGCGGATGCCGAAGTGGTCGAGGCGATGCACTCGTTCGGAATGTCGGCCGGGGTCGCCTTTCAGATTGTCGATGATGTGTTGGATCTGGTTGGCGATCGGCGGAAGGTGGGCAAAACGCTCGGACGCGACCTTGCGATGGGCAAGCTGACTCTACCGACTATTCACGGCATGGCCCATGCGGACGACGAGACGGCGGCAATCTTGCGTTCGGCAATTGTGGGTGAGGGGTCTTGGGATGCGGTTCAGCTTCGCGGCCGCCTGACGGAAGTCGGTAGTGTTGATTATGCCCTTGCGGCGGCTGCCGCCCATGTGGACACGGCGTTGGCCCAGCTTGTCCATCTTAAGCCCGGCAAGGCCCGATCGTCGCTTTCGGCGATGGCCGAGTTCATCGTTCGGCGGCATTTCTGATCGTGCGGTGGGCAGGGCTGTTGCAGCGTAATGTACGAGCGACGTGCTTCGGCCTTTCAAGTTTGTCGGTTTGTTTGCTATAATGACGGACGGCGGGATTCCGGGAACCTGAGGCTTCATCTGAGGCCTAGGCGACTGAGTCCCGGGGCTGCATTTCGGATGGAGTTTTGCCATGTCCACGGTGCATGTTGCGTGGGCGCGAGCCGGCTTGTTGACGGTAGCGATTCTGCTCGGGTCGTTTCTGGTGCGCAGATCCGTAGCGGACGACGTGCATGAGAATCTTCCCGAGACGATAGTCCGTCAGTTCAACGGTCTGGAGGAGCAGCTCGAGGGGTTTGACTGGGAGGAGGAGCATCGCCGCATTACGGAGATGATCGACCGCGTGTGGGAACAGAACGGATGGGACGGAGAGGCCGATCTGTACGCGCGCGACTTGGCCAGAGACGTTGCCGCGATTCCCCCGTGGAAGTTCACGGAGCGGTTCGGGCTGTTCTCGCAGCGGATAACGGAGCGGTACCGCCTCTCACCGGAACAGTCCGGGTACTTTCAGGGCATGATGGTGCGGGAATTGGGCGGAGTCCTTCTCAAACACGGTCCAACGATTTTCGACCAAGTGCGGGAGGTTGTCGAGGTTCGCGATCGCGGAGAACCGTTCACTGCGGAGCAAGTTGCACGTTGGACGAACGCGAGTCAGACGCTGTTCACCGATGCTCGCGGGGTCGCTGATCGTGTAATCGCGGGGCTGACCTCCAAGCTGCGGCCGGCGCAGCGGAAGACTCTGGCTCGGGACGTAGCTGCATTCGACCGCCGCTGGGACGCGCTTGAGGAGATGCGCAAACGGTGGAAAGCCGGCGGGTGGCGCCCGGGGGACTGGGGGTTTGGTAGTGGGAAGGTAGAGAGCCGGGGATTAGATGCCTCGGCACCGGATGCACGGCCCATCGCCGGCGGGAAGGCGGAACCGGTCAAGGCGTGGGAGAACGCTCGGGTTTCGCGGTGGGTGGCCCATGACCCGTCAACGTGGTATTCCCTTGTGTTGGATTGTCAGAGGCGGTACGACTTGGATTCGGGGCAGATGAGCGCGGCGCGGTCGATCCACGATGAGTTGGCGGAACGGGCGATGGCCTATACAGAGCCCAGAAGTGAGGCTTTGGAGAAGATCCCGCCAAAGGACCGGAGCACCCACGAGGCGTACGGGCCGGTTCGGGTGCTCTTCGAGCAGTTGCAGGAGCGGATCGAGGCGATTCCCACACGGAAGCAGCAAGACCAGGCCCGTTCGTAGAGGGTCTTCGAGGAGGGTCTTACGTCCCGGTTACCTGGGGGCGGTCTGCGGCGATCCGGCGGGTTTGAGCTGTGCGGCGAGCTCCGAAGTGCCGATTGAAGAAGTAGATGGTGTACCCGTATGGTGCGCCTAGTCAGGAGTTGAGCGTTTGACTAGTCAGGGAAAGACTTATTCTCGGACCCGGCGTCCGTTTGGTTGGGCTGTACCCGCTGTGTTGCTGGCAGTTGGGCAGGTTTGGGCTCAGGTTCAGAATCCCGCGCAGGTGATTGGGGATTCCTCGACGGATGTTTACGGTAACGCCCGTCCCTGGAGGGCTGAACGGCGGATCGTGGGCAGCTTTTCGCACGACGTCCAATACCAGGCGACCCAGGGGCTTCAGGATCTGGGCATGCGGGTGAACCAACGAGGCGCTCAGGCGGGGTTCTCTGTAGCCGGTGATCTGTTCGGACAATCTCGGAGCGTTCGGTACCGAGCCGCACCGGTGTTTGGTGCGCCTACTTACGCGGCGCAAAGGACGTTTGCGCAGTACGGTGGGTTTGGGCGGCGGGTCCGATCAACGTATGAGGGGGACATGTCCGCGGTGTTCTCCCGCCGGTATGCCTTGATTGAGGCGACGTCCCGGGCGGCGCCGGTTCGGCGGGCTCTCATGCGGCGAGGTTTGCGTTCGGTGGAGGGAGAAGCGGACGAAGGTGCTCCGCGTTTGCCGACCGAGGGCGTGGCGGATATGCCGACGGCCGAGCCGACTCTGGATGAGGAGTTGTCGAGAGGAGTCAGCCGTTCACACGGGCGAGTGCGCGACGATGCATGGGCGTTCTTCAAGGACGGCGAGTACCGTCGAGCGGCACGGGCGTTCGAGTCTGCCAGTGCCATGGAGCCGACAGACTACGAGTCGCGGATCGGTGAGATCTTCTGCTATGCTTCGGTCGGGGCACTCCGGACTGCGACGGTGCTTCTTGGGAGTCTCAGCCGGCGCGATCCGAACCCGTTTCGCCACGACCTGAGAGTTGACGAGTTCTTCGAGGACCCGATTGCCGTTCGGGAAATTCAACTCCGATGCCGCGTATTCTCGCGCAGCAACCATGAGGTGGCGGATGCGTCGGCGCTGTATCCGTTTGTTTCGTGGTTTGTCGGGCAGCGTGAGGAGGCGGTTTCGGCGGCGGGCGAGCTTGTCCGAGTTTTCGAAGGAACCACGTATGCGGATTGGCCCAGATTGATGCGTTCGGCCGGCGAGACTGCCGGTGGAACGGTTGATTAATGGCCTCGCGACGTTCTTCTGCGCCTCCTTTGCGCGGGGGCGACTTGTTACCGTTGGCTTGGTCCGTTTGCGGCGGCGACTGATCCGAGCCGGATGAAGATTGGGCGGTTCTTGTGGTAAACACTGTGGAAAAGCCATCCGACCCTTTGCCGAGGTCTATGATCCGCAATCGTACTCTTGTGGTCGTGGCGGCGCATGGGGGGCTCTTCGCGCTGGCTCTACTGGCCGCGTTCCTGCTGGCGTACAACTTCAAATGGGTGCGTCGCGGGGACCAGGTCTATCCTTGGGTGATCTCGTTGTACTTCCCGCTGTTGGCCCTGGCGCTTCCGATCAAGCTGTTGGTGTTCCGGGTGACCCGGCAGTATCGAGGGACGTGGCGGTATGTGGGCTTACGGGATCTGTTCGGGGTCATTAGTGCGTCACTGGTCGGCACCTTCGTATTCCTGATCGCGTACTTCATCTTGGAGAACGCGTGGACGGAGCTGTTCGGCGGGCGTTTGATCGACCGCCACCCCGGTCCGGGACTGCGGGAATCGGCGGTGTTCGCCTTGGATTGGGCCGCGACGATCGTCTTCGTATCGGCGGCGCGTATTCTGGTCCGCTTCTATTACGAGGATATCCAGCCCAAGAGAGTGGGTAACCCCAAGCGGGTGCTGATCGTCGGGGCCGGCGATGCGGGGGAGACCGTGCTCCGGGAGTTGTTGCGCACCCGCCGAGATCCCTACGAATGTGTCGGATTCCTGGACGATAAGCCGGGGTCCTTGCACGGCTGGATTCACGGGGTGGAGATCGTGGGGTCGACCTCCCAGATCCGAAGGTTCTGTGAGGAGAAGGGCGTTGAGGAGGTGCTGATTGCCCTGCCGGATGCCTCGCCCAAGTTCATTCGGGGGTTGGTGGAGCAGTGCGAGGGGACGGGCGTGCTTTTTAGAACCGTGCCGGCGGTGACGGATGTTATCACCGGGCGAGTTAAGGTCAGTCAGCTCCGGGACGTCGATATTGACGATCTGCTGGGACGCGAGCCGGTCCAGTTGGACGCGGACAAGATCGGTGCGCAACTGTGCGGGCGGCGCGTCCTGGTAACCGGGGCGGGGGGGAGTATCGGATCAGAGATGTGCCGGCAGATCGCGGCGTTCGGTCCACAACGGCTGATTCTCGTGGAGCAGGCCGAGAACGGCTTGTTCGAGATTGACCGTGAGCTGCGCAAGCGCCATGCCGAACTCGATATTGTCCCTTACGTGGCGGACATTACTGACCAGGTTCGCATTAGCGGGCTCATCGAGCGCGAGAAACCTACGATCGTCTTCCACGCCGCAGCCCACAAACACGTGCCGATGATGGAACGGAACCCGGGAGAGGCCATCAAGAACAACATCGGCGGGACCATGGTCGTGGCCGATGCCGCTTTGGCGGGCGGGGTCGAGAAGATGGTGATGATCTCGACGGACAAGGCGGTCAACCCGACGAGCACGATGGGTTGCTCGAAACGGGTGGCCGAGATGTATGTTCAGAGCCAGACCGGGCGGGGGGCTACGCAGTTCGTTACAGTACGGTTCGGAAACGTCCTGGGCAGTAGTGGGAGCGTTGTGCCGATCTTCCGTGAGCAAATTGCCTTGGGCGGGCCGCTTACGGTTACTCACCCGGATATGGTTCGCTTTTTTATGACCATTCCCGAGGCGGCTCAACTGGTGTTGCAGGCGGGTACAATGGGCAAAGGTGGGGAAATCTACGTCCTGCACATGGGCGAGCCGGTCAAGATCGTTGATCTGGCGCGGGATATGATCACCCTGAGCGGGCTGCGGCCCGGCATCGACATAGAGATAGTGTTCTCCGGTAAACGCCGAGGCGAGAAGCTCTACGAGGAGTTGTCCGGGGAAGGGGAGGATATCGGAGATACCGCCCACCCCAAGATCGGTATCTGGAAACACCGCACCGAGGATTGGGACGCCTTGCACCGGGGCATCGAGCGCATCCTCAGCGTTGCGGACGAGCTGTCCAACGGCGCTCTTCAGACCGAACTCAAGCAACTCGTTCCGGAGTATGTTCCGGACATCGTCGTCGGCGAGCAAACGCCGTCGCCTCCCCCAGCCTCTGCGGTTGCACCTCAGTAGTAATCGGGAATAAGCGGCGACCTTGTCCGTTGCGTCGGTCACCACGGCGCGGCCGGGAAGTGTTGGCGGTGGCGTGGTCGGGGGTTAACATGCGCCGAGTCGTTAACGCAACGCAAAGCAGAAGCTTTCGGCGACGAATGTTGCGACCCGCGTAGACCGCGGGCGTTCTTGAGGGGCTGATCCGGTGCGGCGCTTTTCTATCATAGCTTATCCGTGGGACCTCGCCGATGAAGGGTTCGAGTCCGTCCTGGACCGGCTCGGCGGTGAGGTGGGGGCGACGGGGCTTACTTTGTGGGGCGCGGCGCGTCCGATCCAGCGAGTACGAGTCCGGGCGGTCGAGCCGCGGGTTGTGCGGTGCGGCGGCGGAGCGCTCTTTCTGCCGAGCGACCGGCATTACGTGGATACGCCGTGCAAACCGGTGGTTTGCAGCCTGGTGCATCGTATGGCCCCGCTCTCTAAGATGGTCGAGGCGGCGCGGGTGCGGGGTTTGGATGTGCGGGTGGTTCTGTCGGCGGGGCTGACGGGGGAGATGGCCCGGCGCTACCCGGAGGTGGCTTGCGAGAACGTCTTTGGGGCCCGATCGCAGTATGGGGTGTGCGTGCGCAATCCGGCCGTACAGAGTTGCCTTGCCGGGATGGTGGCGGATCTTTCGGCGGATCTGGAGCCCGACGGGGTGATCGTAACGGATGTGACGACCGGATGGCACGAGGTCTACTCGGCCGACGTGGAGGGCATCGACTCGCTCGGCGCAAGCGAGCGTGCTCTGCTGTCGCTTTGTTTCTGTGCGGCGTGCCGGGAAGCGGCCCAGGCCGAGGGCGTCGACGTCCGGGCGGCGCGAGAGTCTGCCAAGGCCGTCTTGCAGGCCGCGTTGGAACGCTCCGGCGGGACCACGGCCGGGGTGTTGCTGGAAAGCGCTCCGCCAGTTGCCGGTTTCGTTAAATGGCAGGCGGGCAGGGTAGGTCGACTATTGGACCGGCTGACCGATGGTTGCCCGGGCAAGTTGTATCTTGACGGCGGCAATGCGAACCCGCTATTGGAGGGTTCTGTCAACATCCCGGAGTCGTCCGGGGTGATACGAATTCACGAGTACCGAGACAATGCGGGGGACATGAAGGTCCACGGGCGCGGAGATGAGCTGCGCATCCCTGCTGCGGTTACGGCCGGTGGTGGCGGTGCGCATTTGGTCAAGGCTCTGCCCGAGGCGTTGGAATCCGGCTTCGTCGGCTTCGACATAGACGATTATGGTCTGCTGTCCGATGCCGGTCTGACCAGCGTGAAACAAGCGTTCCGGATAGGTCGACGGTCGGGGGGCGACGGTGGTTGACTTGGTCAGGATCTGGCGGCGCGTCGACAAGCGCCGGATCTGCAACGGCGATGTAATGCTATGTCGTGTGGGCAGTAATCGGACGAGCTTCTGAGGTCGCGGGACTTCTCCGACTGTTTGGCGAACATGCACGTTGTGGTGCGAGACGCGCCGAAACCGTTAGGGGCATGGGCCGCCGCTTTGGGTGTTTATAACTTCATCGTGGCGAGGGTTGAGGGGAAGCCGAATCAGTGTTATTCCGCCGTGCTTGCCAGACAGGGCTTATTCGGGTATGTCATGTGAGTGACGGAGGGGTGCTCTCGGACCGGGTCGGTGGTCTACTCGGGGCCATTTCCGGTGGCACGGCTGTGTACCGGCGCGCGTCGATCGTTGGGTCTGACGACGCGGATGCTAGCACAGTACGCCGCGCGAGCTGGCACGCGTGGCGCGCGACAGCCGGGGAGTAGTGACAGTGGTGTGAGAGGGCGGCGGCCCATTGCGGGAAAGAGCTATTTCGGCAATGCGCACGAGCATTATCAATGGAACGTGTTGTCTCTGCGGCAAGACAATCCCGCGTTCGCCCACGCATGCTGAGGATGGCTTGTCGATGGACCACGTCCCGCCGAAGCAGTTTCATCCAAAGCAGACTCGCAACGAAACAAACCCCAACCTCTGGACGGTACCGACCCACAAGCGCTGCAATGCCGAGTACCGGGAGGACGAGGAGTATTTCTATCACGCCGCTTATCCGCTTGTGCAGAAGACCAACCCCGTCATGGGTGAGGTCTTTCATCGGGATCTTGCACGCCGAATTCGCAGGCCTCAGACGCCAGCAATGGTTCGGAACCTACTGCGAGACTGCCGGACGGTGACGGATGCTGGTATCTACCTACCACCTCGCGTCATCGAGTTCAACCTCGATGCGCGTCGAATGGAGCGCGTCGCGATCAAGATCGCACAGGGGCTGTTGTACCGTGATCAAGGACGCCACATACCATGGGAGAACTGCAAGGATATTCGGCTCTGCGAATCAGAAACTGATGTGCCCGAGTTGTATCGACTTTCATGGAGCGCCAAAGAGGCGAAAGTGCAGTCCGTTATTCCTCGGGTATTCTCCTATCGGCGATGCAAGTTTGACAGTATGCACCTGCTCTCAATGTGCTGTTGGGAGGCGTTCATGTTCTGCGTGCTGTTCGAGGACCCGGCCGTTCACCGTGGCCTTTCGGGCGGCGATGACAAGTAGGTGCTTGGAGGGGCGGTGGCGGTGGCGTCTGTACTCCACTGCCTCGGTTGCATGAGCGCTACTCACCGCAACCTACCCCACCCGGCACGCTTTCTCCTGCAGCATGGGGTCGCGGCGGTCCAGGATTAGGAGTTCGCCGGGGTTGACTGGGGGGAAGCCGTTCAGTTGGATGGCGTCGGTTCCGCGGTTGATGCCGATCAGGCCGAACTGCAGGCCGACGACGTGCTCCAGCACGGTTACGGCTATGCCGGTGCGTTGGATGGAATAGGCTGTGAAATCCGCGTCCGATCCGGGGATTTCGATACGCACGACGTCTCCGCCGGCTCTGATCACATCTCGGTGAGCTACGTCGTCGAAGGCAGCGGCGTCGGCGACCACCTCGACGCGGTTCCGAGTCTTCTCCCACGAGAACCTATCGCGGTTGGCGAACCCCGCTCCTTCGGGTGGGGCCGGGGCGAAGAACGGGTCGGGGCCGAACGCCGTGAAGAACTCGGGAAGCCACGTGAAGTAGCGTTCGTAGGCGCCCTTGCTATCCGGAACGACGACCCGGGTGCGGTTCACCGGCGCGGAGACCAGGTCGATCAGCGCCGCGACGGGGGCATCTTCCGTATCGATGGCCATGGGCTCGGCGGGGGGGCGCCCGCTGCGTTGCCAGCCGTCCGGGGCCTCCCAAGGGGCAACGCTGGGGATCCACGCCAGGCGAAACTGCGAGGCAAGTTGGAACGTGTACGGGCAAGCGTACGGCTCCATGCGGACAAGCTGCTTGAACCACAGTAGCGCTCCATAGGCCGCCGCAACGTCGCCGGAGGTCAGCCCGCTCCTTACGAGGATCACTGGTTTGGGCTGCAGCGGCATTCCGCACGACAGATCTTCGCGGCCGATCGTCACCAACTGGTGGGTGATCTCATCGATCGGAGCGTCGTCGTCATGGACGACGAAGTAGTCAAAGCGGGTAGCCATCTCGCGCAAAACGCCGCGGAATATCGCCTCTTGGCGGGCAGGGGCGGCGAACTGCCCGACATCGGTCTGCGATCGTCCGAGGATATTGAGCAACAGGTGAACACCCAGGACCGGCTCGGCGGCCGTCGACAGGTCTTCCTCAAGCGGGTCGAGATCCAGCACGACGAGAGCGCCGTGGGGAGTGTCCTTATACAGGCTAATCGCTCGATCCGACGTAGATTCCTGGTCGCACATGGATACGAGCAGCGTCTCGAAACCGTTGGACTCGCAGAAACTCCGTAGCGCCGGCGAGCGACGGAACTGGTTCTGCACAAAGCTGCCCGGAGTCTTGCCTGTGCTGCCGAAGACGAACGTGTCGTGAAGGGCGAATCCGCGCGTGGCATGGTTGGCCAGAACGACTTTGGCGTACGTGGGGTCGTCCTTCTGCTCGATCCGGCGCAGACTGACCACGGTCGGGTTGATCTTCCTGAACGCTGCGAGCGAGATCACGACGACGCGGCGGGAGGCCAGTTTGAGGAGGTTCTTGAGGCTGCGCAGACTTGCGGGCGGGCTCGGATCGGGCAACAGGATCGCGTCCGCCTTCGCATTGTCAAGCCGCAGAGCGCTGGGGGCCATCCCATGCACGTGTTTGGGGCCGAAGTACTCGGAGAGAATGTTGGTAAGCGGACGATCGCTTGCATCGGCCGAGCACACGCAGACCGTGTCGACGCCGTACGGCGAATCTACCGTGTACGGTGGGGGTGGGATGGCCGGGGCGTGGGCGACCTCATCCGGCTCGAGGATCTTGATGAACCGGACTTCGCGAATGGAGGCCGTGCCGCGCGCGTTGACCAGACCCACTGAGATCTTCAGGCGGCGGACACCGTCCGGCGCGTGGTACGTGGCCCGGATGGTAATCGGATCAGCCGCCTTGTGAATTGCGGGCGTGACCTTCCGTTGGCCGCATGGTTTATCGTCTGCGATCGGCTGCACGCTGAGCACAAGCCCGGCCGTGTCGTCCTCGGCTACCAGGTCGCAAGTGGCGACGACTTCGACCCGGTAGTACTCTCCCGGCTTGCACGGTACGGACTGGGACCACACGGCTTTTTTGACCGCGTCACTCGCCGTGACGACTACGCCCGCCGGTGATGGAACATCTCCGGCGGTGGGGCGGGTCCACGAGGCGGGGGAGCCGGAGGATTCGAAGACCCAACTTCGCGGTCCGGCCTTGCCATCGGTGAATTCGGGGTTGCGAACGACATTAACACTGCTGGGCACGGTTCATCTCCACGAGTTAATCTCCGAAGATGGTATATCCGGTCGCATCCGATTTCGCAACGATACGGCGTGGTGCGGTCGCTGAGCGGTCCCGAGCGAAGGCCCTGGAACTTCGTCTTTCGGACTAGTCGCACTATCGTGGGGAGGCGATTATTATACGCGGCTATGAGTGAGACTCTGGATACAAGCGAGGAGGTGGCCGCCGAAGAGTTCGAGGCGGAGGTCACCACGGAATCGATCGTGGAAGCCCTGCTGCTGTCCACTGATGTTCCTCTTTCAGCGGGAAAGATCGCCCAGCTTCTCGGCGGGGTGGATGCGGCGGATATTAAGCGAGTCGTCGAGGAGTTGAACGACCGCTACGAGCAAGCGCAGACGTCTTTCAGAATCGATCTGATCGCCAAGGGCTACCAGATGTCGACCCTTCCGGTGTTTCACCGGTGGGTTAGCAAGCTGCACAAGGTCCGCGCCGAGTCGCGACTATCGCAGGCAGCGCTGGAGACTCTGGCGATTGTTGCTTACAAGCAACCGGTTCTGCGGGCGAATGTCGAGGCGATCCGCGGGGTAGCCGTCGGAGACATGCTGGTTCGCCTGCGGGAGATGAACCTCGTGCGGATAGTCGGGCGGGCGGAGGAGATCGGGCGTCCCCTGCTCTATGGAACGACGACCAAGTTCCTTGAGGTTTTCGGGTTGGCGTCGCTGAAAGATCTTCCCAGCATCGATCAAAACGACTCGTCCGAAGTCCCGGCGCTCAAACTGCCCGCGCAAGATTAGTCCGGGGGTATTCCGGGGCGGTCCGGCCGTCGGGGGCGAGAGCATGAGTGTATGAAAGGGTCGCGTTGGAAGTTGTAGTCCCGGCATCGTCGGGGTACGATAGACATGTCTCAGTGGATCGATTCCATCGAGGCTGTGCCGTGACAGGTTAAGCGTGAGGACGTTAGTCGGATGCTGCCGAAGTCGAGCGAACGCGTCGCGGAAGTCATCAAGGTCGCCAACCAGATTGCCCGGGAGTACGACCAGGAGTACGTGGGCACCGAACATCTCTTGCTGGCGATACAGCGCGAGGGCACCGGTATCGGGGCGACCGTACTGGCGAAACGCGGCATAGCTGCGGATCGGCTACGGGCGGAGGTCGACAAGCTGGTCAAGAAACAGCTTGAAGAGACGTGGGTCTTCGGGCGGCTTCCCGGTACGCCGCATTTCAAGAATGTCATGGCCTCGGCAATCGAACAATGCCAGAAGCTCAATTCGCCGCGAGTGTGTACGGAGCATCTGTTGCTGGCGTTGCTCAAGGTCCGTGGGTGTATTGCCCAGAAGGCGCTCAAGGCTGTCGGTCTTACGTATGATGACATCCGGGCGGATGTGATGGCGTTGACGAGTGGGCAGGACGGCGGCGGGCCGGACGCCGGCAAGTAACCCGACCATGCCGCAGGTCCGGGGCTTTGCGGGGGATGTTGGCTCGCCTGCAGGTCCCGGGATTGGGTTGCCCAAGGCTCTGTTACTGCAGGCGGGTCGGCTTCTCTCTCTGGTGTTCTGCAATCAGTTCTGTCAGGTGCGGGTTTCGGTGGCGTGTTCGTTTGTGTATCGGGGAACGAGGCTAAGTGATGGCCGGTGAATCCCACGGTGGGAAGAGGAGGCGACCATCGGGCGGCATGAGCCTTCCGGCGAAGGGCTCCGCAAAGACCGCCATGCGGGAGGGCGTGTTCCGGTCAAGGCGTCTGGTGTTACGGTTCGTGCTGCTCTTTGCAGTCTTCATGGGGCTATTCGAGCTGGCGTGTGCGACTTCGCTGGTGGCGGACGGTATCTTCCCGGCATATCTTCGTTTCAACGCGCGAATTTCGGGGGCGATCATCGGGTTGTTCGAGGAGTCCCTGGAGGTGACCGGTCGGATGGTATCCTCTAACCGGTATCGCCTGGTGATCGAACGGGGTTGTGACGCGATCGAGCCCTCGGCACTGTTTGTGTCGGGGGTTTTGGCTTTTCCCTTGGCGGCGCTGCGCCGGAGGAGTGAGAATGTGCGCAGTCGGACAACGGTATGGCAGAAAACGCGGACCGCGTTTACGCTTAAGCTGCCGGGAATACTGATCGGCACGGTTTGCCTGATGCTCCTAAACCTGGTGAGGGTGGTCAGTCTGTTCTATGTGGGGGTATATTGGCAATCGGCGTTTGACGTGATCCACGTGGATGTCTGGCAGTCCCTGTTCATTGTTCTGGCCATACTTTTCTGGGTTCTCTGGGCCGTGTGGGCTACGAGGACCGGCGGGTCCGAATGTGATGCGATTCCTGGCTAGCCGTTTCATCCTCTTTGCGTTGGTCGCAGGGGCGTTTGTGGCCCTGTGGTCATGGGTGGGTGAATACTACGCGGCGACATATCACGCGGCGGGCATGCAGCTTTGTCGGACTATCGGGGCAGACTGGGTCGTCGTTCTGCACCCGCTGCCGGAACCGCAAGGCAGGTTCGACACGGAGTTATGGCTGGGCAATCCGAAAACGAAGATCCACGGGCAACGGCAGTTGAGCACACGTGACTTGGGTTACGCTCCGACGACGATGTTACTGGCCTTGATTTTGGCATCACCGGTTCCGTGGCGAAGGCGTTTTGGGGCTACGTTCGTTGGTCTGGTTGTGGTGCATGCGTGGATTGCCCTGGGGGTGCTGTTGTTGGTCATTAGCGGGTTCAGTCGGGGCGACGCGCTGGCGATATTCGACCTTAGTCCGTTTGTTGACCGGTGTCTGTCATATTGTGTTGAAGTGGCAACCGTAGCTACGATAACAAAGTATGCCGTTCCCACCGTGATCTGGATTCTGGTGACGTTTCGAAGCGGAGACTGGGCGCGCATTGTGGGGGATGAGAGGATGCCGCAGAGGCGCAACGACGGAGCGGCACCATGAGCGCCGGGGCAAAGGCACATGTTGCGGTGTGGGCGACCGCGGAGGACGGTGCCCGAGAGCGGGCCGAGGCGTTGGCTGCAGAGTTGAGATTACCGCTGATCGGTCGGGATTCGGTAATCGAGGAGCCCGAGGGTTTGCGATTGGTAGTATCTGCCGATCGCTTGGCACTCGGTACGGCGAATCTCCGGATGGGTGGCACGATTGCAGTTGACTTCGCTGCCGGCGCCGTAGGCTATCGGCGCGAGTCGGCTCGTCGGCGCCAGCCGCTCGCCCGGGCAGTAGGATTGCGCGGCGGTCCACCCTCGGTTATGGATGCTACGGCGGGCTTGGGACGTGATTCATTCCTTTTGGCTTGTCTGGGCTGTACGGTGGTGGCCGTGGAGAGATCCTTAGTGTTGGGGACTCTGTTGGAGGACGGACTTGCTCGCGCGCGATCCTCGACGGACGAGGATCTGCGAGTGGTAGCCGGCAGAATCACGCTTGTCGTGGAAGATGCTCGCGAACTGCTTTCAACAGTAGCCGAGGACGACAGGCCCGATGTGGTCTTCATGGACCCGATGTACCCCGTTAAGAAGAAAGCGGCGTTGCCGAAGAAGGAGATGCGCATCTGCCGCCGGCTGGTCGGTGACGAAACGGATGCGGCAGGGTTGCTGGCCGTTGCGCGCAAGACAGCTCGGCGGCGGGTGGTTGTGAAAAGACCTAAACATGCTCCGCCGCTGGAGAAGGGGGTCGCGATTGAGTATCGAGGGAAGATCGCCAGGTACGACGTCTACCACACTTTCTAGTGCCGGCAGCGTTGTCGGCGAGGATGTCAATCTTCGAATTCGACGTCGAGGGCCTCGTGCGGATTCGACACGCGGAAAACGGCAATCGTGTACTCGCTTTGTGGGGCGGCCGTGGCGTAGAAATACTCGACGTTAATGTGGGCGGCAGCCAGCGCGCGGGCCGCTCCGGCGAACGCCCCGAGCCGATTAGGAATGGGCACGGTGATGACCGGTATCTCGACGTAGGCGGCGCCCACATCGTTGAGGACCTCCTTGGCGAGATCCGCGTTGTCCACGACCATTCGCACTGTTCCGACGTCGGCCGTGTCGAGAACCATCACGGCCTCGATGCTTACGCCCCGCTCTGCCATGGTGTCACAAAGGTCGGCGATCACGCCCGTCCGGTTGGCCAGGAATGCCGATAACTGATTCTCTAGGGTAGCGCGCAAAACGGATAACCTGCTTTCGTTCGGGCCGTGCCGGGCACACGGCGTCCCAGAGCAACCCCGTCCTCTTTGAGGTCGTCGATTGACCGACGAGCCGCCCGAGGCAACCATCGGACGCATCCTATCGGTCGTCAATTGTCGTCGCAAGACACGGTCCGCAACGCAAACTTCCAGCCGACGCAGGCTTCCAGCCTGCCCGGCCGGTCGCCCGGCTCTGCCTGGAGGAGCGGGCCCCCTAATCAGGACATCGTAGCGGTAAAGCAATAGGCAGTACGCGGCGGGTTTTTCTGAAATGGTCCGGCCGATTTATCCGTCATAAGATAGGAGGGACTACGTAAAGGACCCGTGGGAGGATCTGCAGATGGGATTCGACGCGAAGCGGCGGTTGGGTGTGTTTTGGCGCGAGTGGGTGAAGCCAATCGGTGTCGTCTTGATAATCTGCTGTTCTTTTCGTTCAGCGGTAGCGGACTGGAACGACGTGCCTACCGGCTCTATGAAGCCGACGATCCTCGAGGGGGATCGCATCTTCGTTAATCGTATGGCTTATGGCCTGCGAGTCCCGTTCACTTCGTGGGAGTTCGCCCAGTTCGACGGGCCTCAGCGGGGCGACATCGCCGTGTTCTTCTGCCCGGAGGACGGCGTACATATGGTCAAGCGGGTCGTCGGCGTCCCTGGTGACCGTATCGAGATGCGGCGGAACCGGTTGCTGGTCAACGGAGAGGTTGCGGCGTACGACGAGCTTGATCCCGACTTGTTCGCGGCTCTGGCCGACCAGGAGCGCGCCCAGTACCGATTCGCGACCGAGACTGTCGATGGAATGGACCATTCGATGATGGTCCGACCAGCGGGATCCGCCCGATGCAGTTTCAAGCCGCTCGTCGTGCCTGATGGCGAGTATTTCATGATGGGAGACAATCGCGACAACAGCCGCGATTCGCGGTGGTTCGGCTGTGTGAAACGCGAGTTGATTACCGGACAGGCAACGAGCGTTATCCTGTCCGTGGATTCCGACAACTACTATTGGCCACGCGGCGACCGGTTCTTCCGGGCTCTCGACTGATCGATCGAATCCGGCTCGGTGGCTGGTTATGTGAGGTAAACCGGAACGTGGCCGGGGGTGCTATGCCAGGGCCGGCTCGGCGTTGATGTCGGTTTCCTCGTATTGCCCACGGATCTCATCGAATTGAGCCTGGCAGCGCAGGAAAGCCTCGACCAACGCGGGGTCAAAGTGCTTGCCGGAGTCGCCGGTGATGATCTCCATTGCCCGCTCATGGGTTAAGGCCGGTTTGTAGCGGCGCTGGCTGGTGATAGCGTCATACGCGTCGACCAGGGCGATTATCCGAGCGGCGAGAGGGATGTCGTGCCCGGCGATTTGCCGGGGATAGCCCGACCCATTGAACTTCTCGTGATGGCAATGGGCGATCTCGATGCACATCTGCAAGAGCGGGACAGGCCGTGCCGGGTCGAGCGCTTGCGAGAGCACCCGTTTGCCGATCTCCGTGTGGGTCTTCATGATGTTGAACTCCTCGTCCGTCAAGGCCCCGGGCTTGGTCAGGATTTCGTCGGGAATCCCGACTTTTCCGATGTCGTGCATCGGGGCGGCTTGGACGAGCAGGTCTACGTATTCGTCGGTGATGATCTCCGTATAGGGGCCGGCTTGGCGGAGGGCGTCAGCCAGGACGCGGGACATCCGTGTGACACGTTCGAGGTGTCTGGTGGTTTCTTCGTCACGGTATTCCGCCAAGTGGCCGACAGTCTTGAGCAGGACCTTAACGGACTGTTGGAGACGCTCGCGGTGCTCAATGCTGGCCAGCGCAATCGCACCGGCGTCGGCCACGGATCGAATGCACTCGATCTCCTCATCGTTGAACGCCCCGTTATCCGTCTTGTTGGTGAGGTTAAGGACGCCGATGATTCCGTCGCGGGTTTCCAGGGCGGTGACCAATGGAGTGCTGAGGAATGCTTCGCTGCTGTAGGTCGTGCTCTCGTCGGGGCCGTACGCGCGGGCTGACAGAGTCTTGCCGCTGCGGAATACCTGCCCGGCGATTCCCTCGACGGTTCTGACCCTGATCTGATCGACGACGGCCGGGTCGATACCTACGGCTCTCTCGCATACCAGGGTGTCACCGGTTACGTCGCGCAGGAGCAGCGAGATCCTCTGAGCGGCGGTCATTTCCTCAACGCAACGGACGATCAAGTCGAGGATGCGGTCTCGCGAGGTGGCGAGGTTGATCTCACGCATGAACTCGTACAGCAGTTGGAGGCGTCGGGTCTTGGCATCGACTTCGGCCTCCAGTTGGGTATTGAGCTGGTCCAGGTTCTTTTGAGAGCGGGCCGTTCTGTGTACGGACTGAACGCGGGCCATCAGCTCGGCGATGTCGAAGGGCTTGGCGAGGTATTCTTGCGCGCCGGCCTCCAGCCCCAGCACCACATCCTGCGGCTTGGAACGGGCGGTCAGGATGATAATTGGAATCGCAGAGGTTCGGGGGTCGGCCTTCAATGTCCGTGTGGTGGCGATTCCGTCAATTCCGGGGAGCCCCAGGTCCATGATGATCAAATCAGGCGTGCGCTCGGTGGCGATGTCGATTGCCTCATAGCCGTCGGAGGCTTCGCTGGCGTCGTACCCGGCCGCCTTCAGATTGGCAACCAAGATAAGTCGTAGCTTGGCGTCGTCTTCGACCACCAGAACGCTATCGTGGCGTTCGTCGGCCATGTATCCGTTCTCCGTGTGCGGGCCCGGCGACATCGCCGTGCGAGTTATCGCAACCAGCTTTCCATCGGCAAGTTCCGGTTGAGACCGCATTTACAGACTGATGTGCGCTTGGGTGATGAAAACGTCCGAGAATCGCCCCTTTCGCACTCGCGTAAGCGGCGGTGCGGCGGCCGATAGTACCCAAAGAACGCCGTGGGCACCCCGTCGAAGGCGTCTCTTGGTACTACTGGGGTGAAGCGGCGCGGTGCCGGTCGCCTTCTGCCGCTTCTGCTCGGCTTGGCGGCTACGAGGTGCGTCAGCGGGGATTCACGGTATACTCGGCGACTGCCGGAGGGAGCCCGGTGGTCGTCTCGACGGTCCGGGCGGGCTCGCATTCGGCCGGTTCCATTGGACATTGAGCAGAGGAGTCCGAGAATGCCGATTAAGATCTTTGCCGCTCCGGGCGACCATCGCAACGATTTCGAAGCCGTTGAGACGCAGACCAATACGTGGCTTGCTGAGACCAACCCGCGGGTCCTGAGTATTCACCCGTTGGTCAACCAGATGCCCAGCTCGCGTGATTCCAACCAGTTCATGATGACCATGGTTGTCCACTATGACAAGACTGACGCGTAGTTGCCCGTGGGCCTGCGGTGTCGGCGCTATACTCCTGGGTTTGGGCTTTCTAACGCCGCGGACGATGGCCGGCGAAGGAGATCCGAGCGCGCCGGAGCCTATCCCGGCGGCCCTTCTCAGGGCGATGCCGTCGGCGGCTCTTTTTGCTGCGGTGTTTGCCGGGCCGGCGGAGCAGGGGGCCGATGGGCGGACTTCGGCGGATCTTCGGATTGTCGCTCTCCTGGCCGCACAGGTTCAAGAACTCGGGCTCCTTTCGGGGACGGATTCGACCACGCGAATCTGGGTCGATGTTCTTGCAGCTTACGCTACCGTGGCGGAGTCTCCCTTCGGAATTACGCTCCTTGATGTTCAGGCGCAACCGCGAATGGACGGCGGCCATCAACTGGCCGGTTTGCGAGCTGCGCTCATTGTCCACTGTCGGCGCGAAGGCACCGAGCTTGAACGCCGGATCCAACGAGCCCTGAGCACTTACACCAACGACGAGACCGGCGTACTAACGACGCGTCGAGAAGGCACGGACACTGTCTACGAACTCAGAGACCGACGTCTGCCGGATTGGGCGCTTCTGTCTTGGGGCTGGGTTGGCGATTCGTACGTGCTGGCTATCGGCGAAGACGTGGTTCCGAGGGTCGCTTCTGCGGATCGCGAGCCCTCCTCCGGCCTGGCTGACGATACGTGGTTTCGGCGGGCCTTTGAGGTCGCGGACGGGCCGGGCGCATCCGTGCTGTGTTTTGCGCGTTTAGACGCTTTGCGAAACGGCGTTGCTCCGTCGTTGGCTCAGAAGATCGGCCGCGTTGGGGCCGCCCTTCGTCTTGGCGACGTGGATCGTGGCCTGTGGGCTTTTCGGTATGAGGATCGTGCTCTGGAGGCCGTCGGGTTTCTGCGCCGTAGCGGTGTCGAAGAGCGGGTGATCCTGGCGGGGCGCGAGCTTCTTGCTGATGACAGAGAACGGGTCGTTCCGGACGAAGCCAAGTCGTTCGCGGTGTTCGACGGCAGTGTGCGGCTCTTGTATTACGGTCTTAGAGACGCCTATCTGGCATCGTGCAGCCCCGGGTGGGCGGAGCGGTGTCGGCAGTTTTGGCGGGGGATCGAGCAGCGGACGGGGGTTTCGGTCGATCGCGATGTTTTGCGGCGCTTGGGCCATACGTTGGTGATCCATGACTACCCCGCGCACCCCCTCCGCGTTCCGGCGATGTGGACTTACATGGTCCACCTCGACGGAAGAGGCGGCGCCCTTCGCGAGAGTATCACTCGGGTGCTGGAAGGACTTCAGCCGGAGTGCGTGAAGGAGACCGGATTCCGGTTGATGCAGGCTCCGGATGGAATCTGGCATTTGCAGTTGGGGCTGCTCGGTCCGGCGGTGGGTCTGACGGATGACTGGCTCATCGTGAGCTTCTCGCCGGAGGCGGTTCGGCGAAACATGGCTCGGTTGATGCCGGTTTCGGGGCGCGAGAAGGCTTCGATGAGGCAGTGAGTCTCAACTGACATCTGAGAGGCACTCGAAGCGGCAGACCATCTGGGGAGCGCATCGGGGCCGGCGACGATTCCGACGGACTGTTACGGATACCAGGCCTCGGCCATCGTACGGAACTTCAGGGAAGGTGGGGCGGGATCGAAGGACGTCCAATACAGAAACGACAGGTCCTCGTTGCGGAACGACTTGGCCAGGAGCCCGGATTCGTGCAATTGAGCGGGTCCCTCTATTCGGGGCAGACGTTGGTTTTTGGAGTCGAAGGCGACGACGACAATGGGGGCGAAGGGGAACTCGTGAACGTGCCGCACGACGACGGCGAAGCGTCCGTCCACCAGCCGGATTTTGGCGCCGATGGGAAACGGTTGGATGACCTTCGGGAAGACCTCCATCATAACCGGATCGTAGAATCGGCGGTGAGTGCCGATGGACATCTCCCACAGAGCCCGGACCGGTGACTTGCCCTCGCCCAGAACGCTGTCCCCCGTTGTGGCGTCGAAGGCGTCGGCGATTCGCACGATGCGCGGGAATACGTGCAGAGAAGCGCCGTCCAGGTGGTTGGGATAGCCGGTGCCGTCGTAGTTCTCATGGTGGTTCTTGATTACGATTCGTGCCAGTATCGGAAACTGCTCCGGAAGAGCTGCGGCACCCGTCGCGGGGTGCTCTCGGATCATCTCCTGTTCGGCACCGCTGAGCGATCGATCCAACCGAAGCAACGGCACCAGGGGTACCATGCCGACGTCGGCGAACATGGCTCCCAGACCCAGGGGCGTAAGGTCTTCGAGCTGCTTGGCATTAAGCCGGGCGACAGTTTGGCGCTTGCGTTCCTCAGCTACGTAGTCACGCAGAGCCGATCCCAGAAGCATACTGAGGTAGAAGACGTTCCCGGTCCGAACAGCCAGGAGATTGTCACTGTCAACGCAACGGGTCAGAAGCGCCGACGATACCGAGTTGTTCTTCAGAAAGCCGATTACCTCATCCACGGCGGCTCGGGCTTTGTGGAAATCAATCTCCCCTCCGCCCACCGCGGCCCGCCCTCCGTAGCGGTTCTGAACATCAGCCATGCACTTGGCTATCTTCGTCTGGACCCGGGTTCCGACTCTGCGATCCTGGGCGTCGTCCTGAAACTCGATGGCTTCGTCCAGGAACGGGTCGATTACGCGAACGGTGATGTTAGGGAACCTACGCCGTAGCGTCCGGATCTCGGGAGCGCGGAGGGGGATCCTGGCCGGGAGCTGTACGACCCCCTTTGAGATGATGGACTCCGCAAGCTGCATGCCGGGTTCCAGCTCGTCACAGGGAATCGCCAGCGGCATCATTCATCCTCTTCGGATCAATAGGTTCCTTGGGCATCCGGCGACCGAACGCGACGAAGCACGCGGCAAGCGGCCGAGGTTCGGCGATCTAGACCGGTTCCGCCATCGGCCCGGCTCGGGATTCACCCCAAGCCGGAAACACCGTGTAGTGCTCTCAGATGCGCTGATCGCGCTTTCCTTCTGATCGGTCAGTCCTGATGGGCATCGTAGCCGGGTTGGGATGGTGCTCCCGCCCGGGCGACAGGGCCTCTTGTTGGCCGGGATTACCGGACTCGGGTGGTCAGCAGATTCGGGGTAGTTCCTCGCCGTAGGGACGCTGGATAACCCGCCGGCCGCCGGTGTGCGTGACCAATTCGGCAAGCGGCGGGGCGGCGTCGGTGATGCGGCCGACTATCGCAGCGTCTCGGCCTAGGGGGTGGCTTTGCCAGCAGCTCAGGGCTTGCTTCGCATCGCCGGCCGCGACAATAGCGAGGCACTTGCCCTCGTTCGCCACGGTCATCGGGTCAAGCCCGAAGACCTCCGCGGTGTGCCGGGCCGTTGGGGAGATGGGCAGCGCCGCCTCATCGAGCTCAACGGTCAAACCAGTGTCTTCGGCAATGTCGGCGACAACGCCGGCCAATCCGCCACGGGTAGGATCCCGCAGGAATTTGACGTCGGATCCGGTGTCGAGCAGGGTGCCGATCAGGTGGTTCAGGGGGGCGGCGTCGCTTTCGAGGCTGGTATCGAACGCGAGTCCCTCGCGGACCGACATGATCGCCAGGCCGTGGTCGGCGATCCGGCCGCTGATCATCACAACGTCTCCGGGAACCACCCGCCCGAGATCCAACCGTGCGTCTCTCCGAATCCGCCCGATCCCGGCTGTGGTGATAGTGAGCCCGTCGCCGCTACGCCGTTCGATGACCTTCGTATCGCCCGTTGCGATAACGACGTCGGCTTCCCGGGCGGCCTGCGCGACGGAGTCGATAATCCGATCGAGAGTGCTCAGGGGCAGTCCTTCCTCGATAGTCAAAGCCAGGCTCAGAGCGGTGGGGACCGCGCCCATTACGGCCAGGTCGTTCACCGTTCCGCATACCGCCAGCCGCCCGATGTCCCCGCCGGGGAACTCCAGGGGGAGGACGACAAAGGAATCCGTTGTAAACGCGAGGGGCAACTCTGATGCCGGAATAGTGGCACTATCGGCCAGGGGGTTCAGCAGCTTGTTGCCCAGACGCGGCAAGAAATGCTGTTGGATGAGTTGCTTAGTCATCTCGCCCCCGCCCCCGTGCGCCATAGTCACCCGCGGAGCGTCGCTTTGTGTTGTGGAAGGTCCCGTCATCTGATCGCTCCTGCTCCGGTCACCCCAAGGACCGAGAACGAAGGGCTGCGCACCGTCATCCCGACTCTTTTTTCCGAGATACCGGTTCACGATCATACCTGAAGGCCGCCGCGCAGCTTCCCTCACTGCTTACCATGCACGGTCCGACCGGTTGGGTCGGGGTGCAGGCCGTTGCGAACAACCCGCACTGCTTCGGGGCCAGTTTTCCCTGAATGACCTCTCCGCAGCGGCAACCTGGCGTCGGGTCGTCCGCGTCAAGGTCTACGTCGAACTGAACGCCGGCGTCGAGACCCCGGTATCGTTCCCGCAGGATCAGGCCACTGTCCGCTATTACTCCCATCGCCCGCCAGGCAACGGAGGCGGATTCGAACACTTCGTCAATTGTCCGGCGGGCCGCTTGGTTGCCGTTGTCGTTTACGACTTGCCCGTAGGTGTTCTCAATCCGGGCTTGGCCCGCGACTACCTGCTCGACAATAAGAAGAAGCGCGCCGAGCATCGACTGCGGCTCGAACCCCGCCACCACGCATGGTTTGGAGAAACGCTCAACGATGTCGCCGTAGGCTTGGGCTCCGATGATCGCGCTTACATGTCCGGGGCAAAGGAACCCGTCTATGGCGACGTCGTCTGCGGACAACAGAGCGGCCATTGCGGGGACCACCTGCTTGTGGGCGCACAGCATCAGGAAGTTCGACAGGTTCCGCCGCCGAGCCTCCAGGATTGCGGCGGCATGTCCGGCGGCTGTGGTTTCGAATCCGATTGCCAGGAACACGATCTTATGCTCGGGATTCGCAGCCGCGATCTCCAAGGCGTCGAGCGCGGAATACACAATCCGCACGTCGGCGCCGGCGGCCCGCTGTTGTTGCAGGCTGCCGTGCTTCCCCGGAACGCGGAGCATGTCACCATAGGTGCAGATGATCGTGTTCTCGCGGAGTGCGATTTCGCATGCCGAATCGATGTAGCCTTGGGTGGATACGCACACCGGGCAGCCGGGGCCGCTGATAAGATGCACCAACTCCGGCAACATCGACTTGACGCCGCTTCGGTAGAGCGACACCGTGTGAGTCCCGCATACTTCCATTATGCGTATCGGGGCACGACCAGCGCACGCGGAGGCTATGCGTTGCGCGAGCATTCGGGGGGAGACCTCGTTCATACTGTTCAACCCTCCGATTGGTCCTGGGATTGGCCGTCCTTGCCGCCCGAGCGCTGGGGCTGCTGTTCCAGATCCTCGTCCGTGGCGGTGTTGCACATAGACAGGTACTCCCAGGTCTCCAAGGCGTCCTTTTCATCGATGAGCTGGATGGCGAAGCCGGCGTGGACCAGCACCCAGTCACCCGGACGTGCTTCCGGAGTGAGGACCAGACTGGCGTTGACCCGGCTGCCCTGGAAATCAATGGTGCCAATGCGCGAGATACCATCCGCGGCCGTCGGCGGTGAGGCCGAGATGATCTTGCCGGGTACCGCTATGCACATGATGTTGGGCTCCCCACTCGAGCTGCAGCTACCGCAGCCTGACCAAGCGACAGGCCGTCGTCGCCGGGCGACAACTTGTTGTGGACCAGTATTCGACGCATACCCTGTTTTAGCAGAAGTTCGCTGACGCGTCGCTTCAGGATCTGATTGAAGAAACAGCCGCCGCTAAGGGCGATCGTGTCCAACGATTCTCGTTCTGCGGCCTGAGTCGCTGCTTCGCAGAACATCCGGGCTACCGTTTCGTGAAATCGGCCGGCGATCATCTCGCGGGGCACCAAGCGGCAGACGTCCTCGCTGATAGCCGCGATCAGGGCGTCCAAGATGATCTCGCCGTCCGATCCCTCGCCGGCGATCCGGAAGGGATACGGCTCCATTTCCGTCGTTGTGGCGGTTCGTTCCAATTGGATCGCGGCCTGGCCTTCGGTTTCGTTGCGGTCGCAGCAGCCGATCAAGAATGCGACGGCGTCGAACAAACGTCCGAGACTGGAAGATGTCGGGCAGTTGAAGCCGCTTCGCAACATCGCCTCGACGGTCGCCAACTGCCCGCGGTCAACGCGGTCGAAGAGCCCCGCGATACGTGGGGGTACGTCATTCCCGAAGCTCTGTTGAACCAGGCTCAGTGCCGGCCGCCACGTGTCCCGAGCGGCCGCATCACCTCCGGGGAGTCTGAAGTACTGCAGATGGGCGTGCCGGGTAAACGCCGTTGAGGTCGCGGCAAGCACCTCGCCGCCCCACACAGCGCCGTCCGTACCGTACCCGGTGCCGTCACAGCAGATGCCGATTACCGGATCGGCCACCCCGTTCTCCATCATGCACGCGACGGTGTGGGCGTGGTGGTGTTGTACTCCGATCCGCGACTTCCCGTACCGGTGTGCGGCTTGGGTGGCCAGACTCGCGGGGTGCAAGTCATGGGCGACAGTAAAGGTCTCGTCGGCGAGTCCTCTGCGGATTCGATCCAGCCGGTTCCGAAAGCTGCGGTAGGCGGCCGCGTCGGTTAATGGCCCCGTGCCCGGGCTGACCGTAGCGTTCCCACCCTGCAGCAGGCAGATTGAGCCCTTCAGTTCGGCGCCGACGGCCACGATCGGTACCGCGCTGCTGATCGGCAGCGGAAGCAGGATGTCAGGATTGTGTTCCAACGGGATCTCCGCAGGCGCTCTACCGCTGCTTAACTCGGCACCTAGATGCCCTCGGGTGAGCGGTCCGAGCCGGTACTGAGCAGCCCGGCCAACTCCGCCAACTGGAACGGCTTTTCGATGCAGCGGATCTCGTCTGCCAGTGTGCTAGCCAAGTCCAACCCTGTCACTGTCCGGACGACTCGGGCCTGAGCGTTACGTTCACGGGCGCGTCTCTCCAGCGCTGTGATGGAGTCGATAGGCAACTGGTCTGAGGTGACTACCGCGTCGATGGCGTGATCGTCCAGAATGCGGTCGGCAGCCTCCACCGATTCAACCGGGAACACGTCGTACCATTTACTCAGATACGTAGCCAGGGACCACCTCAGCAGAGCCTCCGGCTCCACAATGAGCAGGTATCCCACGCGTCCGTGGGGCAGGTGTCTATCGCCAGGGTGTTCCTCTGCCACGATGTGGCTCCTTCCGTTCGCTTGCCCTTGCACACGCCGTGCCAAGCCTACCCAGATGGGGCGAGTGCGGATCTGATCAGTCCGCCGGATCCGCGGGTGAGGCTCGCGGCGGCGGCTGAAAATGGGATGCCGGCAACAGCCGCGATGCTAGGAATGACTCTCCCGCTTCGGCCACGAACTCCAGTGGAGAAGGTCTATTTGGTGCATGAGTGTCTTGCCCTTGTGGATTCGACGAAGGGAGCCCGCGGATCGAAGCAGTCCGCCGGACACGCGAAGCGCGGTATCGTGCGACGCCACGTTGAATATAATACCCCGATGGACCGGGATCTGTTTGATAAGTTCAAGTTGCAGTTGGATTTTGGCCCGCAGGATGTCGCCAACATGGTCGATGTGGCTGACACGTTTAGGCCGGTTGTTGGCGATGTTGTGGAGCGGTTTGTCCAAAGCATCCTCGGCGGCCCGGAGTCGCCGACCTTGCTGTCCGGGGGGGAGCCTCAGGTCGCGCGCCTACGGGAGCTGCTCAGATCCTGGCTGGAGCGTCTGTTCGATGAGACCATCGACCTTGGGCGGTGTGAGCGTTTGCGGGCCCTAGGTGGCGCCCACGTTCGGGCGGGCGTGCCTCAGCATCTGCTCATCGCCGGGGTGGAGATGGTCTGGGGGGAGTTCGAGAGAACTGCCCGGGCGGCGGTATCGCTCCCGACGGATCGGGCACTCAGGTCCTTCCACAAGCTGTTGATGCTGGATCTGACCGTGATCCTGGCGGGCTACGAGGAACAGTACGCTGAGAAGGTCAGGAAGTCGGAACGGAGTGCGGTCGAGGAGAAGTTGACGCGCGCGGAGCATCTGGCGGAGATAGGGCAGTTGGCTGCTTCTTTGGCGCACGAGATCAAGAACCCGTTGGCGGGGATCAGCGGGGCGATCCAGATCATCCGCGATGCCATGTCACTGGATGATCCACACCAGCCGATCATCACGGAGATTCTGTCGCAGATCAATCGGCTCGATGATACGGTCAAGGACCTGCTGCAGTACGCCCGTCCGACTCCGCCGCGTCTTAGCGCTTTCACCATGGATCAGGTTGTAGATCGGGTAATGAAGGTGCTACGGACGGAGCCGGCATTGCGGCGGGTGCGAGTTGAGTGTGGGCGAGTTCCCCCGGATGTGTCGGTCTATGCCGATGACGCTCAGATTGAACAACTTATCATCAATCTAGTGCTAAACGCGGCTCATGCCTCTGAGGGTGAAGGGGGCATCCAATTGGCCGTCAGTGAAGAAGACGAAAGCGTGACTCTCGTGGTCAAGGATCACGGCAAGGGAATGTCGGAAGAAGTCCGCGAGCAGGCCTTCGAGCCCTTCTTCACGACGAAAGCCCGGGGGACCGGTTTAGGGCTGTCCATTTGCAAGCGGATTGCCGAAGCGCATGGGGGCAGGATCGGAATGGCCAGCGAGCTTGGGCGCGGAACCGCAGTGACCGTTGTGCTGCCGCGCCGCGCACCGCATACGTTGCCTGAGGATAAGAGATGACTGTTCGAGTTCTCATAGTCGAAGATGAAAAGCTGATTCAATGGTCTCTGCGACAGAAGTTCGAGGCTCGGGGGTTTCAGGTGACCGGCGTCGAGGACGGCGAGAGCGGGCTCGCGGAGCTTGACCGCAACACCTTCGACTTAATTATGCTCGACTACAAGCTGCCGGACATCACCGGTTTGGATGTCCTCCGCAAGCTCCGGGCGATGGACGGCGACGTGGTCGTAATCATGATGACGGCGTACTCGAGCATCGAAAGCGCGGTCGATGCCATCAAGCTGGGGGCATACGACTACGTCACCAAGCCGTTCGACATGGACGATTTGCTTCGCACGGCCGACAAGGCTCTGGAGACCACCAAGCTCAGACGCGAGGTTAGGGAGCTGCGGCGGCATATTCACCACGAGTACGGAATCGACCGGATAATCGGGCGGCACCCGTGCATGCTGGAGATGTTCGACGTGATCGACCGGGTCGCCAGGAGCGGGGCATCGACGGTGTTTTTGCGGGGGGATTCGGGTACGGGTAAGGATCTGGTTGCTCGGGTAATTCACTACAACTCCGATCGGGCTCCGCGCCCCTTCATGAACATCACCTGTACGGCGCTGTCCGAGACCTTGCTCGAGAGCGAGTTGTTCGGACACGAGAAGGGGGGCGTTCACCGATGCGAAAACGGCGAAGAAGGGCCTTTTTGAGTTGGCCACCGGGGGCACGATCTTCCTCGACGAGGTCGGGGATATGCCGTTGGGATTGCAGGCCAAGCTTCTTCGCTTCTTGGAAGAGAGGACGTTCCGCAGGGTCGGGGGTACGACGGAGATTTCCGTCGATGTCCGGGTCATTGCGGCAACCAACCGCGATATAGAAGAGGCTATCGATCAGGGGAATTTCCGCGGTGATCTGATGTACCGGTTGAACGTGATCCCGATCTACCTGCCCCCGCTTTGTGAGCGGGGTGATGATACCAAGCTCCTTGCCCAGTATTTCGTTGCCCAGTTCGCCGGCGAGTTTCGCAAGCCCATGACGGAAATCGATGAGGCGGCGTACGAGAAGCTGCTGGGGTATTCCTGGCCTGGGAACGTGCGGGAGCTGCGTAATGTCATGGAGAGGGCGGTGTTGCTCTCTCGCGGAACGGTTTTGGGAGCGGATGACGTCGTGCTCGGTCGTGCCGATCAGACGCCGGGCAGCGCCGAGACCGGGTTTGTGCTGCCGACGCGGGGGCTGGACCTGCGCGAGTTGGAGAGCAACCTGATGCGTCAGGCGTTAGCCCGTGCGAAGAACAACCAGACGCAGGCGGCAAAGCTCCTGCGCCTCAGCCGCGACTCCTTCCGCTACCGCCTGGAGAAGCTGGGTCTGCTGTGAGTCACCACCGCAACGATGGGAAAGGACGGGCTTCCAGCCATCCGAAGAACCAGGCTGATACCCATTCTGCCGGGTGCCATGGCCCACGCTTGCGTGGCCATGAACGATGGGGGCGACTACGGCTGGGTGCGTGGGTGCCCGCGTCACGCCCCACGGGCCAACAAGTTGTCCCGTGACACCTTCGTGTCACCCCTCGTGGGACATCGGTGGCGGGCGTGGGGCACGGTCGAGGCGCGAGACCTGCCATCACGCGTGGCACGGGCAGGGGTAGCTCGTGCGCAAAGCGTTTTATCGCGCACCTGGCGGTTTCGCGCGTCAGGCATGGACGCTCGCAGCTTGCGCGAGAAGGCCATTCCTACCGCAACCCGCGATCCTTACGCGACATGCATTTCTTTTGTGGCAGGTATCGTACCTCGACCTGCCCTACAAAAGGTTACACCGATGAGGCACACGCCTACTATGGTTTTGCACTGCTTATGAGCAAGGGCGCACCCGGAAATCCGGGTGTGACGGCGCACCAGATCCTCGCGCGACATGCGTTTTTGCGGCAGGTCTCGTACCTCGACCTGCCCTACAGAAGGTGACACCGATGAGGCACACGCCTACTATGGTTTTGCACTGCTTATGAGCAAGGGCGCACCCGGAAATCCGGGTGTGACGGCGCACCAGATCCTCGCGCGACATGCGTTTTTGCGGCAGGTCTCGTACCTCGACCTGCCCTACAGAAGGTGACACCGGTTACGCATACGCCCGCTGCGCGTTTATGCGAACGCCATGAATAATCCGGCCTGACTCTGCAAACAGCCCGTTGGGCTCAGGGCTCTTGCGCCTACTGAGCCGCCTGTGCCGCCGGAAGGAAGACCAGCGTGACCGCAATGAAGATGGGCACGAGGATCGCGATGCTGTAGAGCATGTAGCCGAAGAAGCTCGGCATCCGAATGCCCGACTGTTCCGCGATGCTCTTGACCATGAAGTTCGGACCGTTGCCGATGTAGGTCATCGCCCCCATGAACACCGCTCCCAGCGAGATGGCTACCAGCATGCCCTTCAAGATCATGCCACCGTCGGCCAGGGCCACCACGTTGGTCGCCCCCTCCGGTGTCATTGTTGTAGCAGTCTCGAAGAAGACCACGTAGGTCGGCGCGTTGTCCAGGAAGCTCGATAAGGCTCCGGTTGCCCAATAGAACCGCATGGGCGAACTCAGCAGCGGTTCCAAGGTCGCCCCGCTGGCCCGGAGAATCTCGATCGGAGCCTGCATGCAGATGAAGATCCCGATGAACAGCGCCGCGACCTCCAAAATTGCATGGTAGTTGAACTGGTTGTCCTCTCGGATCTTCTTACTGGTCCACTTCAGCGAGAACACGACCAGAAGCAGCATGAGTAGTTCCCGCATGAATGGGAACACCTTGAAGCCCAGCACGGGGAACTCCTCGCCCGGCTTGACCATTCCGACGCAGAGCACGACGCCGAGCAGCCATAGGAGGTTCAGCTTGCCGGACAAACGCAGCTTCGTTCGCTCCGTCTCGTCCCGCTGGATGTCTTTGGGCGACTCCTTGCGGTAGGCCGTCGTGTCCCAGACGAAGTAGACGATCAGCAGTACGATGCAGGTGACCGCCCAGGGCGCCCACAGCCCCAACGTCCACAGGAAGGGAACTCCCTTCAGGTAGCCCAAAAACAGCGGCGGATCTCCGATCGGCAAGAGGCAGCCCCCGATGTTGCTAACCAAAAAGATGAAGAAGATCACCGTATGCTTGACGTGCTTTCGCTCGGAGTTCGTCTGCAACAGCGGGCGGATCAGAAGCATGCTGGCGCCGGTCGTTCCGATGAAGCTGGCAATTCCCGCCCCCACGGCCAAAAACGCTGTGTTCGTGCCCGGGTGGGCCGCGAGGTCACCTTTAAGCGAGATTCCCCCGCTTATCACATACAGCGAGAACAGCAGCACAATGAAGGGAATATATTCCGCCAGAACGGCGTGTTCGAGGATGCTGACGACCTTGCCCGCGCCGTAGGAGAGCAAGTAGTACGTCAGGGTAATCGCGCCGAAGCAGAGGGCTACGACAAGTCGATTCTGGTTGCTCTCCCACCAATGCTCGGTAGCTCCGATCAGCGGCAGAATGGCAATCGCCAATAACAGCCCGGCAAACGGGATGATGGACCACATCGCCGGCGCGTGCGCATGAGCATGTCCTGCGGCTTCGTGATGGCCACCGCCGTGGCTGGTAAACGAGGTGTGCATCAGCAACGCCAGTCCGATGACTGCCAGGCCGATCGCCGCCCACTGCAAACCGGAGAGCTTCACCGGATGATGATGAGAATCGTGCATATCAGACATGCTTAAGCTGGCATCCACGCTCGTCTACTCCTTCTCTGCCTGCGGGAAAGGAGGTGCCGCCGACCCGCCGAGTCGGACCGCGTCATCACGACGAGCAAACTGTTATAGAAGCTGACCTTGCCGCGTCGCTGCCGAGCCGGGCACACCCCGAGATTACCGGTTCATCTGTATCGGCAATCGCGGCGACACACATTCCCACTGTCTTGGCGGCTCTCGATAATCCGCCTTCAAGGCCGACCAAGCCGCGCATTCTGACCGATCCGTTCGTATAAATCCACGGGGTGAAACGAGAAGTTGGTCTGCTCTGCCGATTTAGAATTCGTCCGCCGTCCGGGTCGGTTGAGGTTCTGCAGGAGGGATCGGGGCGGAGACCGTTTCCGGTTTGACCGGTCACTTGGCCGGTTAATACTTGGGGCGTTGTCTCGTGGTAGTTGAGCTCGTGGGCTCGGGAATACCCGAACCGGATATCTCGTTGGAGGACCTTCTGATGTGGCGTTGCGGAATATTGGCGATTGTCGTCCTTCTGGTCCCAGGTTGTTTCATCTTCCCGTGGCTAATCCCGGACGGATCGGGTGGGGATGCAACCGGATCTCCAGAATTGAAACAATTTGAATCAGAACAGGAACTTGGGGAGTATTTGACGGGACAGATCAAGGCCCGGAACTCTCAAGTTGATGACCTATCTAGGGCGCAGGGTGATTCCGACGACGCTGTGGAAGCGCTGGATGCCCCGAACGCCGATACCGGGGCTGTCGACGGGGCTGGCGGTGAGGCCGCGCCGACTGCCGACGCCGAGTCTTCGGACGAGTCCTACTCGCAGACGACGACCCAGGAGGTCGGCGTGGATGAGGCGGACGTCGTCAAGACCGACGGTTCGTACATCTACACCATCCAGGATGAGATCCTCAGGATTGTTCAGGTCGATCCGCGGGAGGCGCTTAGCGTAGTCGCTGAAGAGGAGGTGGAGGGCTACGGGCGCGAGCTGTACCTATACGACGGGAAGGTCGTGGTGATTACCGACACCGGCGGTTACTTCCACTATGTCGGGAGTGTAAGCAACGCGACCGAGCCGGCGGTGGTCGATACCGAAGTGGTCGAAGATCCGGCTGTTGGCGATAGCGGCGAGGGAAGTGCCACGTCCGGTGACGATGGTGATGCTGATGACGATGACGCGGACGCTGACGAGGGCGATAGCCCCGCGTCCGGTGACGATGGCGATGCTGATGATGACCAGGATGGTGATGAGGAAGACGACGCGGAAGACCGTGAAGATGATCCGAAGCCGGACGAGGAGACCCCGGACGGAGCGGAGCCGGCGGTCGATCCATACTTCGATGACTACGTGTATGAACGGCCGCAGACCGTTGTGACGATCTACGACGTGTCGGTGCCGAGTAGCCCGGTCCGCTTGTCCCAGATTTCTTTTGATGGTACGCAGTCCTCGAGCCGGATGATCGACGGGGTGCTGCATCTGGTGTTGGCCAACTACCAGTCGTACTACTACGACGTGCTCCCCCGACTGGGCAGCGAGGAGTTGGATGTAACCGATATCGAGGTCGAGGAGCTGCTTCCGGGGTATTCCAAGATCGACGCCGACGGCGTTGAGACGAGCGGGCAGGTCCTCGGATGGGAGAACATGTACCGGCCGACCGACCCGGACGGGTTCGGCGTGGTGGTAGTGGTCAGCCTCGACGTGGCGGAGAGGGATGCGGGATTCAGCGCGGCCGGGATCGTTGCGGAACCCGGGCTCGTCTACTCCTCGCTGGAGGCGCTCTATCTGACGGATACGCAGTGGGACTACTTCGGCAACGAGCGCACGACCACCGACATCTACAAGCTGGACTACGAAGGACGCGGCGCGGTGCCGGTGGCCACGGGTTCGGTCTCAGGTCGAGTGCTGAACCAGTACTCTATGGGCGAGTCCGACGGGTTCTTCCGAGTGGCGACTACCTCCGGTTCGGACTTCTGGTGGGGCGGTTCGGAACAGTCCAACAACGTCTACGTTCTTGAACAGACGGGGGACAGTCTGGTCGTAGCCGGCCGGATTGAGGACATTGCTCCGGGTGAGGAGATCATGTCGGCGCGGTTCATCGGTGACCGGGGCTATCTCGTGACGTTCGAGCAGATTGACCCGTTGTTCACCCTCGATTTGACGAATCCGCGCAATCCGCAGGTTGTTGGTGAACTGAAGGTGCCGGGCTTCTCGACGTTCATCGTGCCGATGGACGACGATCACGTGCTGACCGTAGGGCAATACATCCCGGAGGATGAGTGGAGCTGGGCGTGGGGCGTGCAGCTTTCCATCTTCGACGTTTCCGACTTCGCGAACCCGACCCTCAGCCATAAGGTTGTAGTAGGCGAGGATGGCGGTGCCACGTCGGAGGCCCTCTACAATCCGAAGGCGTTTACCTACTATGCCGCGGAAGGACTGATCGCGCTGCCCGTCCAGTTGTATGGCTATGTGGACATCTTCCTGGACGAGGACGGTGCCGTCACTGATAACGATGTCGCGGTGGACGTTGAGCCGGACGAGGGGCAGGCGGATTCCGACGACGATGTTGTCACCGAACCCGCCGTGTCCGTTGATACGATCGCCGCTGAGAATGACGAGTTCATCGGTGTGGTGGTCTATCGAGTATCCGCCGAGGCCGGGTTTGAAGAGCTTGGCCGGATCGATACGCAGTACTACGACTACTGGTACTACTGGACCCCGTTCACCAGAGGGGTGTTTATCGAGGACGATGTCTTCGCAGTTACCAGTGAGGGCGTCCGGGGAGCACCGGTGAGCGACATCGCCAGCTTGCCCTACGAGTTGATCTTCGATACGGAAGAGACCGAAGAACCCGAGGCGGTTTCGCCGGAAGATGAAAGCGTTTCGGATGTGGAATAACCTCTGACCTCCTGTGACCGACTGCGCGGTGCTCCCCGACGGCGTCTAAGCGTCGGGTTGAGCACCGCGTTGTCGTTTGCGGGAATCGCACCCTCCCGGCAAGGGCGAGCGACGTCGTGTCGCCGCCTGCAACGGGACATCCCGGCATTGCCCGATTCTTCTCCACACCCCAGATACAAAATGCCCGCCTCAGCGTATCATCGCGGCCGCAGATGGTCTGCAGAGTTCGGTACCTGATGACAGTGTCGCGGACAATGCAAAATAATGCCGACGACGCCTCGACGGCGCGGACCGGAGTGGCGTACGGACTGGCGGCCTTCCTCTGGTGGGGGATGGTCCCCGTCTATTTCAAGGCGGTTTCCCACGTTCCCCCCGGGGAGGTGCTTGCTCATCGGATCATCTGGTCGGTGGTGCTGCTGGTCCTTATGATGCGGTTCCAGGGTCGACACGGGGCCGGCCCGGCGGCTCTGCGGGATCGGTCAACTCTGATCACGCTTTTGGTAACAACACTTCTGATTGCCCTGAACTGGTTCGTTTTCATCTGGGCGGTGGATAATGGCCAGCTTCTCGAAGCCAGCCTCGGCTATTTCATCAACCCTTTGGTGAATGTGTTGCTCGGGGTCGTCTTTCTGCGAGAGCGTTTGCGCAAATGGCAGACGATCAGCGTGCTGCTGGCAGCTCTGGCGGTTGGATATCTGACGGTGACTCACGGCCGACTGCCGTTAGTCGCCTTGGTTCTGGCCGGTTCCTTCGGGTTCTACGGCCTGCTCCGTAAGACCGCCAAAGTTGATGCGCTGGTGGGGCTGACGGTGGAGACAACTCTGTTGTTTCCACTGGCGTTGGCGTATCTGGGCTTGCAGGCCTGGCGCCACGAGTGCGTGTTCGCAACAGTGTCACGCGGGACGGATCTTCTCCTTATGGCCGGTGGGATCGTGACGGCCGTTCCGTTGTTGTGGTTCGCGAACGCTGCACGGAGACTCCGGCTGTCGACAATCGGCTTCATGCAGTACATTGCCCCGACCGGACAGTTCCTGTTGGCCGTGATGGCTTTCGGTGAGAGTTTCACGCGGGCCCACCTGATCAGCTTCGTCGTGATCTGGTCGGCCTTGGTTATCTACTCTGTTGATACCGCGGCGCAAGCACCGGCAAAGCGCCGACCCAGCGCCGAATCACCGGAGCCTGCGGACGCTCGTTGACCTTGAGACGGTCAGCGGAGCGGCTCGGCTCGGTCACTCTACCGTTACGCTTTTGGCCAGATTACGCGGCTTATCCACGTTGCAGCCGCGTAGGACGGCCGCGTGGTACGCGATAAGCTGTAACGGGATAGCGGTGAGAAGCGGCTGCAGCGGCTCGAGGGTGTCGGGGACGTACAGCACGTGGTCTGCTACATGGGCTATTTCCGTATCGCCCTCGGTGGCGATGGCGATCACACTTCCGCCCCGGCTGCGAACCTCGGAGATGTTGTTGAGGATCTTTCCGTACTGGGTCCCCGCGGTCGCGATGACTACGACGGGCATCCCTTCGGTGATCAGCGCGATCGGGCCGTGTTTCATCTCGGCGGCGGGCAGCCCCTCGGCATGGATGTAGCTGATCTCCTTCAGTTTGAGAGCTCCCTCGAGCGCTACGGGGTAGTTGTACCCCCGGCCGAGATACAGCCAGTTGTCCCGCTCGACGTACCGCTCGGCAACGGCCTTGGCTTCGTCGGCATGCTTCAAAAGGTGACGCATCTGGTCCGGGATCCGCGAAAGCGCCGTGATGAACTGGGTTGCCGAGGTCGGAGAAAGGTGCTTTCGCCGCCCCAGATGGCACGCGATTAGACTGAGCACCGCCAATTGTCCCGTGAACGCTTTCGTGCTGGCTACTCCGATCTCCGGGCCGACGTGCAGGTAGACGCCGGCGTCCGACTCGCGGGCAATGGAAGAGCCGACGACGTTCACCACGCCGAGGGTTAACGCTCCCCGCTCTTTCGCCTCGGTTAGCGCAGCGTAGGTGTCGGCCGTTTCGCCACTTTGGGAGATGGCGACGACTACGGTTCCGTCGTCGATGATCGGGTTGCGATATCTGAATTCGCTGGCGTATTCAGTCTCGGTCGGCACTCGGGCCAGTTCTTCGAACAAGTACTCACCGACCAGACCGGCATGCCAGGCGGTGCCGCACGCAGTCATGATGATGTGCTTGGCCCGGGTCAACTCGCGCGCGCAATCGACGAGTCCGCCCAGATGAACCGCCCCCTCGCGGAGATCGATTCGCCCTCGCAGGCAAGTCTCCAGGGCCGCCGGTTGCTCGAATATCTCCTTGAGCATGAAATGGTCGTAACCCGCCAGCTCGATCTGCTCGAGGGACCACTCGATCTCCTGAACGTCACGAGCAACCGGAGCGGCGTCGAGCGTGGTCAGGCGCAGATCGTCGGCTGTCATTCGGACCATTTCCCCGTCCCCGAGGTAGATGACCTGAGTCGTGTGAGCCAGCACCGCGGCCGCATCGGATGCGAGGAGGTTCTCTCCCTTCCCAACGCCGATGATAAGCGGGCTGCCCTGACGCGCCGCGATGATGACGTCCGGCTCGTCCGCCGAGACGACGGCAATCCCATACGTTCCCGTCACCTCGCGCAAAGCCTGCCGAACCGCCAGCTCCAGATCACCGTCATAAAAGTGGGCGATCAGTTGAGCGAGGACCTCGGTGTCGGTCTCGCTCCGGAACTTCACACCGCGTTGTTCTAAATAAGTACGCAACGCGCGGTCGTTTTCTATGATCCCGTTGTGGATAACCGCGATCTTCCCTGAGCTGTCCTGATGAGGATGGGCGTTTATGTCCGTCGGGGCGCCATGTGTGGCCCAGCGAGTGTGGCCCAATCCGCGCGTGTGCTCGTCGCTATAATCCACGATCCGCTCAAGAGCGGAGATCCGCCCAGCGGACTTGGTAACCCTGACGCCGTTCTCGTCGACCAAGGCCACGCCGGCGGAATCGTAGCCCCGGTACTCCAGGCGGCGAAGTCCTTCCATGAGGATCGGCAGAGCCGGTTTGCGGCCGATGTACCCGATAATCCCACACATAAGCTGCTCCTCACCGTTGGTTCGCTCCGGACCGAACGGGGCCGGAAGGTCGACGCGTTTCGGCCGGGGTCAGTACGCTCCCCGGTCCTCGGCCCGCACTTATTATCGGCACACGGGTGCTCGAACGCAAAGACGGCGATCCAGGGCCTGGAAAGCGGACTGTGGCCGTTCCGGGGCACCCCGCGACGAACGCCGGCCGAAGTCTTATAATCCCGCTACTAGGGAGCACGAAACTGGACCTTTTTGCCGACCAACGCCGAGATAACCGAAACCGGGCCGAACCGCTGGCCGTGCGTATGCGGCCCGTGACGCTGGACGAATTCGTCGGGCAAGGGGCGTTTGTCGGCGAAGGGAAGCTCCTGCGGAGGATGCTGGAGGCCGACCGGATCGCCAGCGCGCTGTTCTATGGCCCGCCCGGTTCAGGCAAGACCACGCTGGCTGGGATCATTGCCGCCACCACCCAGGCGCAGTTTGAGCAGGTGAACGCCGCTTCGGTCGGCGTGCGAGAGATTCGGGCGGTGCTCGCCGCCGCCCGTGATCGCCTCGAAGTCAGCGGCCGGCGTACCATCCTCTTCGTGGACGAGCTTCATCGTTTCAACCGCGCCCAGCAAGATGTGCTGCTCAACGATGTGGAGGACGGAGTGGTCATCCTGATCGGGGCCACGACGGAGAATCCGTTCTTTGCGGTCAACACCCCTCTTATCTCGCGCAGCCAGATCTTCCGGTTCGAGCCGTTGTCGGAGGACGACATCAAGGCCCTCATGGCTCGGGCGCTCAGTGACGCCGACCGCGGGTTGGGAGAATTCCGTGCGAAGTTGACCGAGGAGGCGGCCGACCACCTGGCGGTGGTATCGGACGGGGATGCCCGGCGGGCCTTGACGGCCCTGGAGATTGCGGTGCTTTCTCAGGCGGACCGGGCGGGTGGCGAAGATGTCGTGGTCGATTTGCAGGTGGCGGCGGAGTCCATCCAGAGGAAGGCGCTGGCATACGATTCCGCCGGCGATTCTCACTACGATTCGATCAGCGCTTTGATCAAGTCCATCCGAGGGAGTGATCCGGACGCGGCGGTGTACTGGTTGGCGAGGATGTTGGAGGCGGGGGAGGATCCCCGGTTTGTCGCCCGGCGAGTCGTGATCAGCGCGGCCGAAGATATCGGTAATGCCGATCCGCAGGGTCTGGTACTTGCCCAGGCGGCGGCGGATGCGACAATGCTGGTGGGTATGCCTGAGTGTCAGATCCTTCTGGCTCAGGCGGTTACCTACTTGGCGTGTGCTCCCAAGTCGAACTCCGCGGCGGCGGCAATCTGGGCGGCGGCGGAAGATGTTCGATCGGGGCGAACGGTTCCGGTTCCCCGGCATCTGCGATCGACCGGATACGCCGGTGCGGCGGTGCTCGGATCGGGCGAGGGGTACCGGTATCCCCACGACGCCAAAGACGCTATAGTGGCCCAGGAGTATCTGGGCGTAGACCGGGAGTATTACACCCCGAGTGATCGTGGTGCCGAGGCGGCAATGCGAACGTACCTCGATAAGGTGCGTCGGCAACGCCGGGACACGAGCGACGCCTAGGGGTCTACCGTAACTGCGCACGGGCGATTGCGTTGGCTGTAAAGAAAGAAACCCGAAACCGCATCCGGGCATTGTTGGCACAGCTCAGCCCGGACGAAATAAGCACGCGGTCACTGAGGGCATGCCACCGGCTGTTCGAGCAGCCTGAGTATGTCAAGGCGGAAGTGATCATGGTGTTCGTTGCGCTTGCCAACGAGATCGACACCGGCCCGCTGGTTCTGCGCGCCTGGCAAGACCAGAAACGCGTGTTGGTGCCGAAGGTCAGTTGGAACCAGCACCGGATGCTCCCGATCGAGATCCGCTCTTTGACCGAGGACCTGATGGTATCACCCATGGGGATACGCGAGCCGGCCACCGGTATCCCGTTTCCCATCTCGTTGATTGACCTGGTGGTGTTGCCGGGGTTGGGCTTCGACGAGTACGGCAACCGCCTGGGTCGCGGTCGCGGTCTCTACGATCGGTTCCTGGCCAACGCCGAGTTCAAGGGGACCGCCTGCGCGTTGGCATTCGACCTGCAATTTGTTCCGAACCTCCCCGTCGGGCCGCTGGATCGCCAAGTCGACATGCTCGTCACCGACGAGCAGGTGCGTCGCTTCGGTTCGTGAACATCGTCTTGGTTTTGATCGCGTTGCTCTCCCGTTAGACTCAACTCGGGCCAAGTGGCCCGTCCTCTTGAATTCGGCGCGTGTTTCAATCCGTCGAGGGCTGGGTGGCCCGGTCCTCTTGAGTTTGGCGCGTGCTGTGAATCATCGAGGGTTGTCAGAGCAGGGCGCATCGGCCCCGGGGGAGCCCATGATCCGCGCGTGTTGTCGATAGTGACGCGGTGGTGGCGCCGCCCGAGTAAGGTAGGGCACGGTCGAGGCACGAGACCTGCCGCGAAGGCGCGCGTCGCGCGGAGGTCTGGGAATGAGGGTGTAATCCGATCGCCGAATCTGTCGCCCGTTGGGCTTGCCGGTTGGCGCGGACCGTTCCCAGGGGCTCGCGCCCCTGGCTACACACCTTGGCCCCCTTCGGGGCAGGAGCTTTGATCATTCGCTGTACCCTCAATAAACAGGTGACTGTCCCGGGTTTTGTCGAGAACGCATCGCACAGCGACCGGGCTCGCAAACCCGTAGGGCACGGTCGAGGAACGAGACCTGCCACAACGGCGCGTTGCGCAGTGATCGCGGCAGGTCTCGTTCCTCGACCATGCCCTACAATGGTTGCGACTCGCTCGTGACGGATGGCGCCGGCCAAGCGGTGACGCAAGAGAGGTCGCGGCAGGTCTCGTTCCTCGACCATGCCCTACGGCTGCAAGAAACGAGAGAGGGCGTAAGAGACCCAGGTCGCGGCATGCGCCCGGGGCTCCACGGCAACCGAGGAACAAATGGTCAAGAGCTAATGTGAGTCCAACACCAAGCGGAATCCGAACCGCTCATTCAGATAAACAGGCAAAGTGGCGTAGCGGCAGGCCGACCGGCACGCCGGCGCAAAATTGTTCCAGCTACCGCCGCGAAGAACTCGATCCTGTCCATTTGCTGGGCCGTGCGGGTTAACGTAAGGGGAAGCCTCGTAATATGAGGCGTTGTACCAGTCATTGCACCAATCATAGATATTGCCGGCCATGTCGCGCAGGCCGTAGCCGTTCGCTGGAAAATAGTCCACCGGATTGGTGTAGGCAAATGCTACCATATCGAATTCGGGATGAAAAGTGGCCGAATCTAAGCCGCTGTCGTCGTAGGGAGCCCAACCCGCGCACGCCACGTAATTCGCATGCGTGTGATTAATCAGGTCGCCCCACGGAAAACGCTGCTCTTCTTCGCCGCCTCGGGCAGCCTTCTCCCATTCCGCCTCGGTCGGTAATCGGTAGCCACTGCCGAAACTGCATTCCCACGTCGATAGATCGTAAGCCAGGGGCTTGCCCTCCATCCCGCTGCGCCAATTCGCGTACGCCACGGCACCGTACCAAGTTACTGTTACCATGGGGTGATCCTCTCTACCGGGAACTACGCCGAACGCGTCTCCATCCCAGGTGATCTGGACGTGGTCGGAGCCGGATAGCGCGGAACAGTAAGGGTAGTCGGTCCCGCTGTTGGCCCTGAACACTCTGTGACCGATGACAGCAATGAGGTCGCCTTGATCATTGGCCCAGTTCAGGGCGTCGGCGTATTGCCGGTTGGTCACCTCACACCTGTCCATGTAGAAGGCGTTCACGTACACCGAGTGAACCGGCAGCTCGTCGGGTTCTGCTTCGTCAAACATACTACCCATCTCGAACTCCCCGGCGGGGATAAGAGCCATACCGACCGGGGGAGCGTCATAAACCAATTGGAACCGGGCAAAGTCGGCGAGATCGACATCGGCGTCGCCGTCCATTTGGAACAGGGAACAGCCCGGTCCCAGCTCTCCGCCCGGACCGCCCATGCACTCCGGGAACCGCGAAAAATCGAACTGAGCGAAACCGGTGCCGGCACACAACAACACCAACATAACCGACATGATCGGACTGTTACGCATGGGACTCGCTCCTTGCTCTACTCTGGATTCAATGCCGTTTCCTAAGGGGTAGTCGCGTCACGTCCTCCCCTCCTTCGCCAATGCCGAAGATCCCGGCGCGCCGAGAAGGGTTCCCGAGAGGCTCTTCTCCGTCGGAATACACCCCCCGGTTCCCCTTGGTAGGGGGGAGGACCTTCGATGACCGGCACGGCCTGCGCGCGTCGTCTCTCCGGTGTTCAGCAGGACGGATTCCGAGCATGAGTGGTACCCCGTATTCCACATGACTCATGTTATTGGAACGAAGGCAAGAAGTCAAGGAATTCCATTGAGAACGCATCGCACGGCGACCGGGCTCGCAAACCCGTAGGGCACGGTCGAGGTACGAGACCTGCCACAACGGCGCGTCGCGCAGTGATCGCGGCAGGTCTCGTGCCGGGACCTGGTCTACGGGAGATGCCATCCGGCAGCCGCGGGTTACGCTGCGGGGGCCGACCGCGGGTGCGTCAGACGCGCCAGGGCCGCCAGCAGAGTCTCGACGCACAGTTGTGCGTTCGCGTTAAGATCGAGCTGGCGTTCCGCCGAGACTATTCGGCTGATGGCCTCGACTGCGCGGGCGGGCGGAACGGCTTGGGCGGCCGTGTCGACCTGGGCGACGGAATCGGCGTTGACTATGGCAGTTGGTTCACCGCTGCGGTGGCGGAGTATGTCCGCGTACCAGGTGGCCGCGAGCTGGAAGATTGCTTTGAAGCCGCGTCGCGCCGCCTCGGTGTCCGTAATGTCGGCGTCGCGCTTCCGGTACAGCCCACCCAGCGCTTTTGATTCATCGGTCCACAACTGGGCTGCGTCGGTGCTACGCGTTTTCCCAAGCGCAACGAGATTCTGCACTACGCGCTGATTCAGGTCGTACCAGCCGTCGTCGGCCCGTTCCACAGCCTGGCCGAGACTGCCATCGGCGCAACGGGCGTACCAATCAGCCTGCTCCGACGGCAGGTCGGGCCGGAGTTCGGTGAGTTTCCTGCGCACGAAGTCGCGAGGCAGCGCGTCGAAGCGCACGAGCTGGCAGCGCGAGAGGGTGGTAGGAAGAAGGCGTTCCAGCGCTCCGACCAGCAAGATGATTACGCTGGCGCCTGGAGGTTCCTCCAAGGTCTTGAGCAAGGCGTTCTGGGCAGCCGTGGTAATGCGATCCGCTTCGCGAATGATGAAGATCTTCGCATTGCCCCGGCTCGGCGTCAGGCCGATCGTATCGATCACGAAATGCCGCAGGATATCGACTCCGATTTCCAGTCCTTTTCGACTGCGGACCGCCGGGTTCGGATGAGACCGGTTCAACTGGCGGTAGACCAAGTGCAGATCCGGGTGGGTAAGCGCCTTAACGGTTTGGCAATCCTCACAGGTTCCGCATCCGGCCCGGAGTGTGTCGAGCCCGATGTGTGTGTCGGGCGCGGGTTGGCACTCGCGGGCAGAGCTGCAAAGCAGCACCTGGGCGAAACCGCGGGCCAACGCCTCTTTTCCCACGCCCTCGGGACCGTGAAATATGTAGGCGTGAGACACGCGGTCCTGGGACAGCGCGCGTTGGATCGATACTTGGGCGTGTTGTTGGTACTCGACCTCAAGCAAAGACACGTGACAGTTCCTCGACGATTCGTTGGTGAATAGCGTCCTTGTCGTCGCGACCGTCAACAATCAGGGCCGGACCGGGGTAGTAATCGGGTAGGTCAAGGAACATCTGTCGGACACGCCGGTGATAGTCAATCGAGCGGGCTTCCATGGCGTCGGGTCCGGCGTCATCGAACAGGGTCTGTTGCCCGTCGTCTTTCCGGTTCTTGCCGGCGTGGTGCGGCTTGCGCCCAATGCGCCCGAAGCCCTCGTCGGCGCCAACGTCGAGAATCACCGTGGCATCGGGCCAGCAGTCGCCGATGGCGAACCGGGCGAGTTCGAGCACCCGGGTCGGATCCAGCCCCGCAGCCCCTTGATACGCACAGGTCGAGGAGACGAACCGATCGCAAAGCACAATTGTCCCCGCCTCCAAAGCCGGACGCACGACCTGCGCAATAAGCTGAGCACGCGATGCCATGAACAGAAGGGCCTCGCAATTAACGTCCATCGCACTCAGGTCGAAATCGAGCAGCACAGACCGGATTCGGTTGCCGATCTCGGTTCCTCCGGGATCCCGGCAGGAGACGGTTTCCGCGCCGGCGCGACGAAGAGCGGCCTCGAACATCTCTCGCTGTGTTGACTTCCCCGCTCCGTCCGGGCCGTCGAAGACAAGGAAACGCCCGCGGAGCTTCTCGACGAGGGCAGTTACGTCCGTGTTCACGGTTTCGTTCGTTCCGATAATTCTGATTCGACTAAGCGCGCCTCTCTTGCGCGATCCGGCGGCGACTTTCCTGGAAGACCTCGAGGGCATTATAGCTCGATCGCACGAACGGTCCCGAGGCTACGCCGAGGAACCCCAGGTTTCTGGCGAGCTCGGCCAGACTCTCGAACTCCTCCGGCCTGTAGTAGCGATCGACCGCCGCGTGCCCATTCAGAGTCGGAGCTAAGTACTGACCGATGGTCACCACCTCGCACCCGACACCGCGGAGATCTTCGAGCGTGCGATGAAGCTCATCAACCGTCTCCCCCAAGCCTACCATCAGTCCGGACTTGGTGATAATCGTAGGGGCGATTTCCTTGACCCGGTGAAGGACGTCGAGCGAGCGGCGGTAGCCGGCTTGCGGCCGGAGAGCGGGGCTCAGCCATTCCACCATCTCGAGGTTGTGGTTATACAACTCAGGCTTGGCGTCGCAGAGCGTTGCGATGCAATCCGGCCTGGCGTGAAAGTCGGCAGGTAGCACCTCGATTGACGTGTCCGGGCATTGCCGGCGCACGGCGGTAACGCATTGTGCGAAATGTCCGGATCCTTCGTCTTCCAGATCATCACGGGCGACGGCCGTGAGCACCACATGACGCAGCTCGAGTTCGGCGACGGCTTGGGCGACGCGATGTGGTTCGTCTGCCTTAGGCGGCAGGGGCCGACCCGTATCAACGGCACAGAAGCGGCAGCCGCGCGTACAAGTCTTGCCCAGGATCATGAACGTCGCGTTACGCGCCGACCAGCACTCGGATCGGTTCGGGCAACGGGCTTCGTGGCACACCGTGGCCACGCCGCTACGAGCGACCACGGCCTTGGTATGGGCGAACCGCCCGGACGGCGGCGGCCTTTTCAGCCAAGGGGGCAAACGGCGGGACAACGCTGAGTCACTGATGCGGGCGGAAGAACCCATTCAAAACCGCTCTTTATTGTCCTGATTGCTGGTTTCCGAGCGTCGTTAGGTTAGGCGGACGCTTTTAATGAGGGAATCATACATCAAAACACCGCCTTCGACACCCGTGGGGATTGACGTCTGCGGCTGATTGTGTTAACGTACTGCCGTACAAACAGCGTTCCTAACTAGTAGGACGACCTGTGCCATGTCAATCGACATTAAGAGGATCTTGTATCCGACCGATTTTTCGGAGCTTGCCCAAGGAGCATTGGGTCACGCGCTAGGGTTGGCCGATTCGTTTGGCGCGCAATTGCACTGCATCCACGTAGTTGACGAAGCGTATCAGTATTGGAGTGCGATGGGGCCGGAGAGCATACCCGTCGGGCCGCCGCCCGAGGATATGATCGATCTGGCCCGCAAACGGTTGGAGAGGTTCCGGGCTGACCACTTGCAGAGTCTCAAGGATGAACCGGTTTTGCACGTTGCGTTCGGACGGCCGTTCTCGGAGATAATCGGCTATTCCCGGGCAAACCACGTCGACCTGATTGTGATGGCTACCCATGGCCGCGGGGCCTTCGCGCACATGCTACTCGGCAGTACGACGGAGAAGGTCGTTCGCAAAGCGGCTTGTGCGGTGCTTACGGTTCGATCCGGGAGTCAGAAGTTCATTATGCCATGATCGGCCCGCTGGTTGGCGGGATGAGGTTTTAAAGCTGATCTGTGGGGTGGATTATGCAGTTACGAAAGTCCAACACGGGGCCTTTGGACCTTGAGACCCAGGTTCGTCAGAAGACCGGTGTGGCTGCCTGGGCGGCGGCGTTGTTGATTTTCTTCGGGTTCTTCTGGTTTGAGGTTGTAGAAGGCGGTGGTTGGGCCGCAGGTCTCTTCGTTTACACGCTCCGCCTCGGCGGGCTGGCGATGGTCGGGGTGGCAGTGTGCCTGGCCTTGGGGCAGCCGATAGCGCTGGTGGCCGATGCCGTCGTGTCGATACTCATCGGTGTCATCGTGATTGTCACGAGCGTTCTTATGGTGGTCTTCGGGGGGTGGGCATGGCCGAGCCTGATCCAGGCCCTGATCAATATTGCGTGTGGTTCAACCCTGGCGTCTTCGGGTCTGGCGTGCTGGTATTACTATCGTGCTCTCGAACGCGCCCGTGCCTGCAACGGCTTAGTCTCTGCTGACCTTACGGCCTTCGAGGAGTTGGGCCGAGGCGCGGATATGGGTGGAGTTCTGGCCGAATCCGGCATTGCCGACGGGGTCGAGGATTGCTCCGATTCTGGTGCGCTGCCGGAGCCTATCGGCCTGCCGCCCGTCGCGCGTCGCCGTTCTCGGTTCAGTGCTACCGATGATGCCCCGCTGGAGCTCGATGGGCTTTCCCCGGGAGGGTCAAAGGGCGGATCCGCCAAGAAGGGTCAGCAGGACAGCTACCTGGCTGAGCTGGCTCGGCGAGAGCAATCGAAGGGAGACGTCTGACACTGCCCCGTCGGCTTGACCGTGGAATAAGGGGAGGCGGGTTGTCACCCGTCGGCGACCGCGGTCCTCAACCAACACACCTTGGGGGTTCTCGGAGCTTCTGCTGCACATGATTCGCATCGAGAAACGGCGCATTCTGCTGCGTGTTATAGGACGTAATCGCGGGGTGGCTCGGGCGCTCTTTGGTGGAGGACGTCGATGCGATACCCCGGACGTTAATAATTGACCGGACACGAACCGATCCGTATACTTGAGCGAGCGGTAGTGAGGGTTGAGTACTAGGCGCTGCAATCATACGAATATCTTAATCTTGATACTTGCGCTGGCTTGGCTGCTATCATTGACGATAACCTGATACTTCTGTCGATCGTCGTCCCCCCCCCTTTACCGCCGTTGACCGTTTTGTGCGCGGGCTCGCCGTTTGGGCGGTTTTGAAAGTCCGCGGCCCGTTCGGTTTGTGAGTAATGAGCCGTTCTTAGGGGCGGTTCGGCTTAGGCTGGTGAGGCAGCAACCCAGGTTGCCTCGCGGTCGGGCTTTTGGTCTGCGGGGATTGTGAGGTCTGCGGGGGCTAGCGGGGTCCCGGAAGCGGATTCCGCGCAAGATGGTGGCAGCCGATGTCAATCGACATTCCGAATTACCGCGTCGTTGAGAAGCTCGGGGAAGGGGCTCAAAGCCACATCTATCGGGCTCGTTGTATGCGCACCGGTAAGGACTACGCGGTGAAGGTCGTCAAGATTCGCCGGCCTGAGGATACGAGCTTCGTCGACCTGCTCCGGTCGGAGCATGTGATTGGTTCCTCGATCAATCACCCGGTGATCCGTCAGGTCTACGAGTTGAGGATCATGCGCCATCGGCTGCGCCTGCGCGGCGCCATTCTGTTCATGGAGTACGTCCACGGGATCCCGATGTCGGCCCGCGAGTTCAACCGGTCTCTCGTGGATGTCCTGGGCTTCTTCCGTGAGGTTGCGCAGGGTCTGCATGCTATGCACCTGGCTGGGTTTGTACACGCCGATTTAAAGCCTAACAACATCCTGGTTACTGGGGAACAGAAGGTGAAGCTGATCGATCTCGGGCAGAGTTCCAAGATCCGTGAGGCCAAGCCACGCGTCCAGGGCACGATTGATTACATGGCTCCAGAGCAGGCTCAGCGCGGCATTCTCGATCAGCGGACCGATGTGTTCGGGCTGGGGGCGGCGCTTCATCGGGTAGTGACGGGGGAATGTGTGGCGACGGAGATGAACCAGACCGTCACGCTCCATTCTCAGAGTCTTGTCGGCAAGCGTATTGCCAATGCCTCCGAGAAGAAGGCCGTGGAACTTCCTCCGGGGGTCGCGCGCCTGATCTCCGACTGTTGCCAAGCCAACCCGGACGGCCGGATTTCCGACATGCCAACCCTGATCGAGCGCATCAGCATGGTCCAGGCGATTCTCATCAAGCAGGGTCTGGGCGGTGGGGTTGCGGCTGAGTCCCCTATGCCGGCGTCGGTGGACAAAGGCGGGGGCGCTGATGGCGGAAGCCTCAAGGATGCAATCGACGCCGACCTTGATCTGCTGGATTCCGATGGACCGACCACCGAAGCCTGAACCGCACGGCAGTCTCAGCCATTGCGAAACCGCGCGCTTAGCGGTCACGGTAGCCGGCGCGCCGCTCGGATTGGATTTCTCCGCTAGGTAGAAGTTACCCTGCGCCGGCGCGTGACCTCCCACGCCACCCCGACTAACATGGTCCCATTCCGGTTGGGTAAGGATGTCGATCGTTGATCGGTTTCGATCACCGGCTCGCGCGATTGCCGTTTCTGGGATAACGACAGGTGTGGTCCGGCATGGGTCCGGGTGCGGTTCCCGTTTGTTTCGGCGGCGTATCGGCGAAGAGGTGGGTGTCATCTGGTCTCTGGGCCGGGTCGTGGCTACTGGTTTTGTTGCTGCTGAAGGGCGCTCCTCTACCACCGGGATAGTCGCGGTGTAGGAGTGAGCGACCGGGCGTGGCAGAAAGTCTGGAGTAACTCATGTTGAAGAACGTGTACCTAGCTGGTGGGATGCGGACGCCGTTCGGCACGATGAACGGCGCCCTGGCAAGTTGTACGGCGGCCGAACTGGGAAGTGTGGCGATTCGGGCGGCGCTCAAGCGAGCGGGCGTCGAAGGCAAGGATGCAGACCACGTTCATTTCGGGAACGTCATCGGAGCGGGGCTTGGGCAGAACATCGCGCGGCAGGCGTCCATCGGCGCGGGAGTGCCCAAGGATGTTGGCGCCATCACGATCAACAAGGTGTGTGGCTCCGCGATGCGGGCGGTGATTATGGCCTCTCAGACCATTCAGTGCGGCGACGCCGGGCTCATCATCTGCGGCGGTTGCGAGAGCATGACCAACGCGCCGTACATGCTTCCGAAGGCCCGGGCCGGGTACCGGATGGGGCACGGCAAGCTCGTCGATGCGATGATCAACGACGGGCTCTGGGACGTGTATACGGACAAGCACATGGGAACCTGCGGCCATCAGTGCGCCGCTGAATACGGTTTCACTCGCGAAGCCCAGGACGACTACGCCATTGAGAGTTTTTCACGAGCGATCAAGGCCTGGAAGGATGGGTTCTTCGATGGGGAAATAGTACCGGTCGAGATCAAGTCGCGTAAGGGTACGACCGTATTCGATCGTGACGAGAACCCCGACAAGTTCAGGGGAGCGGAGAAACTTCGGAGTCTGCCGCCGGCGTTCGGAGAGGGTACGACGGTTACGGCTGGGAACGCCTCGGGCATCAACGACGGAGCCGCGGCCGTGCTCGTGTTCGACGATGAGAAGAAGGACGCTCTGGGGATCAAGCCGGACGCTCGGATTATCGGTTACGCCAACGCCGCAACCGATCCGGACTGGTTTACCATTGCCCCGGTCGAGGCGGTGCAGAAGCTCTGCGACAAGATCAACGTGAAACCGAGCGATGTGGACATATACGAGATCAACGAGGCCTTTGCGGTGGTTGCTATGGTGGCGATCAAGCAGCTCAACCTCGATCATTCCACGGTAAATGTCGCCGGCGGAGCGGTAGCGGTGGGGCACCCGCTGGGGGCAACCGGAGGGCGGATCATCAACACGCTCGTTCGAGCCCTGCATCGCAACAAGAAGAAACTGGGGATCGCCACGCTCTGCTTGGGCGGCGGCGAGGCGGATGCCATCGCCATTGAGCGATGTGACTAACAACTGGCACAAGCGTACGCGCCGGGGAGACTCACTCCCCGGCGTTGTGCGCAAAAAAGAAGCCTCGACAGTGCTCGTAGCGCCGAGTCAATGCGAGGCTTCCCCCGTATAGCAGTCTCGAGAGTTAACTCAAGACTAGGCCCAACGGCCTTATATCTAGTATGCGCCATAGGGCTCTTGGAAGCAAGGAAAAAACTCAGTTCTTTGCCACTTGCCGAGAGACAATTGGCGTACTTTCTCTCCGGTTTGGTTCAGGTTTTCCAAGGCGGTGGGACCCGCTGTTGGTAACCTGTTGGGCACAGGGGCCTTACGTTTACGGGTATCGCAGCCGCTTCTGCCGGAAGGCCCCGCGCGGAGCCGGCGATCCCCCGCCTGACGGAGCGAGCTCTAGCCCGGTTCGACATCGGCGGTCGGATCGGAGGCGGCAGGCGGAAGAGACGATGTCGCCTTGACCTTATCGGCCAGCCACGACTTCATCGCCTTGGGGGCACGCGCCAAGCGCCATTCGTCGTGTTCGCGGACGATCATAAGAATAGTCTGGCGCTGAGGTTCCTGCTGGATGCCGCTAAGGTCCGGATCGAAGGTGACCTCCGCTAAGATCGTGTAGGCGGGCTGCGGTTTGGCCTCGGTGCCGTCGGAGCCCAGGCTCACCCGCTCCAGGGCTTTGATTTGGACCCGTTGCACTGCGCGCCAACCTCGTTCGAACTCGTCGCGGGGTAGGGGATCCTCGCGGGCGACCCAGAGCGAGCGGAACAAGTCGTAGTCGCCGCCGGCGCAGGCGGCCATCGCCCCGGTTACGAATTCATTCACGGTCTCATCTGCGACCCGCAAACTCGGCGGAAAAACCAGCTCGGCTCCGGCGGGTTCGGGCTCAGGTATTGCCAGGTTGCCGGTTGCGGAGTTGGTAGTGTCATCCCTGCGGCACCCCGGCCCGATGGTCCAGAGAGCGGCGGCGGATACGACAAGTACGACGAGCCGATTGTGCAATAGCTTCATAGCGAACCTCGTACGGGAGCTTTCTTCTGCGTCGGATCGTAGTAAGACCGGGCGGCGGCGCCAACCGAACGCCTAATCCCATGCAGGCCAAGACAGGGCAAAAGCGCCAAGCGACCGGTTACCGGATCAGGGCGTCCGGCCGAGAGGGGGGGGGTGGTGGAGACGCCAATGCGTGCTCGCAAAGGCCAAACGGAAGCCTTCAGCAAACGGGGACGAGATAACCGTGTTATCGACCTACCGGTAGACTGATTACCCGCGAGCCCCTGATGGAATACGACGACGCAGGATTTTGCGGGCGATGAACAGCCAATCCTGACGCCCCCCTGGTGGTGGGAGACGCCGCTATGGCGAGGATTCCACTACTTAGTGGGCGATCAGCGACTGGGACTGGAGATCTGCTCGCGCAGAATCCGAGCGAGCGTCTCGCGCGCTTGCGGATCGAGAGATCCCTGGGTCAAGTCGAAACGTTCCACGCGACGCCGCTCTTCGAGGTAGTTGCGGATGTCCGGGACCAGGCGAATCGCGTCTTTGAGGATTCCGCGGAGTTCGCCGATCGAGAACTGATCGACGGTGTTGACCCGCCGGGATACCTCGTCCAGCAGTCGGCGGAACTCGCCCAGCCAGTCGCGGTAGTTGTTTTCCTGAGCCAGGTAATGCTCGGCGTCGGAGATCAAGAACGTGCGGATCACGTCCCGGTCGGTCTCGGTGAGCGGTTCATCGCGATCCAGTCGTTTGATGGTCTGTTTGACCTCGCGGGCCCACATTGATTGCTGCATCTCCCGGAGATGGCTTTCGATTCCGCTGAGCCGTCGTTCGATGTCAATGAAATCCTCGACGGTCGGATTCTCTAGAGCATAATCTCCCGTCTCCTTGAGTTGCTCCACGGATTCGGTAAGTTGCGTGGTCGCGGCCGTCGCCATGATCGCCTCCATCTTCAGTTGGGGGGTTGTCCGATAAACGGCGGGCGCCCCGGCAGCCCAACGCCGCCCGACGCTCCTTCAGACCATCGACTCGGTAACGTACGGCCTTGAACAGTGTCCTTTGCGATGCCGGCGTGGGCCCGAACGCGTGGCATCTTGCGGACTCCCTGCGCCGGTAACGATGTTCGCAGACCTTAGCTATGGTCGGAGGGCACGGGGGGCGGGCACGCTGTCGATCCCGGTGCCCTTCCAGAGCGAGGCCGAGTTGGTGTCGTTCTGAGCGGGGTTGTTCTCGGGTTGTGCGAGATCTGCCCGAATCGACCGGAAACCTGAGCGGGTCGCGGAGGGTTCTCTCGAAGTACGTCGCTTCCAGCAATCGCTCCATCCGCCCCGGTTGACTCGCCGGGGGGCGTCGGTAGACTTCCACTAGCGAATGCCCGGGTGGCGGAATTGGCAGACGCGCAAGCTTGAGGTGCTTGTGTCCAAATATCGGACGTGCTGGTTCGAATCCAGTCCCGGGCAGTTTTCCTCGACGTTGCGCCGCGCGGCGGCTTACCGTGCGACGGTTGAAAGGCGGCCGGATCCTGATCCCCGCCGCAGGTTCGCAGCAGTCTCCGCCGATGTAAACTTCGGTTGGTCGGGGTGAAAGCCGGATTATCCGGGGTTTGCCGGCGGGGCGCCGCCCGTCGTTCTTCCACGAGGAATGGCAGCCGATGGCCGCGGTCAAGACCAGGGTGCAACTCAGACTGCAGCTCAGAACGTTCGAGGCAGGCGATGCGTTGCCGATCACTCATTGGGTACGCGATGACGACGAGCTTCGCCGGTTGGCCCCCGGAACGGAGCCGCCCCTTACCCCGGAGAAGATAATCGGGTGGAAGAAGTCCGGGGGGCGGGCTTTTACGCTCGTGCGGGCCGATGATCGCAGTACCCCGATCGGCTATGGGGAGCTCAACCCCATGCTACGCGATCGGGACCATCTCTGGCTGGGCCACGCAATTGTGTCTCCGGACGAGCGGGGACGGGGGATCGGTACGGCGTTCGTGACGGGGTTGGCTCGGTTAGCCTTTGACCGGTTGGGCGCCCAGAGGATCTCGCTGATTGTCTTCCCCGAGAATGCCGCCGCGATCGAGTGCTACCGACGGGTGGGGTTTGCCGTCATGGGGGAGGAGTATCATGTCTTCGGCGGTACAAGATACCGCCTGCTGCGTATGCAGATAAGTCCGGTTGACGTTGCTCCTCTGCGAGGACCGGGTGATTCCTGCGCCTAGTTGCGCAATTTTGGCGCAACCCGTTTTTTCGGTGAGTTGGCGGAATCAGGTTCGCGGAGGTTCGAGCGCGGCGCTTCTTAATCAGCTATCCGTAGTGGATTCCACCTGAATGGCCGCGAAGACTCCGTCGACAACGCCATCCAAGATCAGATCTAATCCGCTTTCTATTGCGGGAAGAGCCGCGTCCCGAAACTCCGGACCGTGCAGGCATCCCACCTGCACCGGAAGAACTGCCAATCCCAAGGCAGTGAGTACCGCCCGCCGTCCAAGGTCGCTTTTTTTCCGTACCATCTGTCAACTCCCCGGGATCACCGAGTAGCCGGTCTTGTCCATCGCGCCGGACTGCCTGGTGTCACCGTAGGCCGTATCGGTGATCGGGCGAAGAAAAGTTGAGGCGGCGTAGGTGCCGGCCGGCTACGCCCGTCCGGTCGCCCAAGGCGAGGGCGCAATTGCTGCCGAGCGGAGCCCGCCGACCGCATTGACCGCGGGCTGATTGGCTCGGAGCGCTCCACCCATCAGACGTACGGCAGCTACCATCAGGAGAATCCAGAATGCCACCTTCACTGTTCGAAGGGGCAACCGATGTGTCAGTTTGCTGCCGAGCGTGCTTCCGATGATTGCTGTTGGAATCAAGATGACGGCCAGTCGAAAGGACTCTAAGGCTCCGCCATGGTCTGCGAGGTAGGCCCAGTTCTTCACCGTAGCGCCGATCAGGCTCGTGGCCACGATCATCGCGGCGGAGTTGGCGATTGCAGTCCTGATCGGCGTTCCGAAGAGCTTGCGTTGTAGGGGGACCGCGAGGACTCCACCCCCGACCCCCAGCAGGCCTGCTACCAGACCGGTCGGTATTGCCACCATCGCGGCACGAGTCCACCCGTTGTTTCCGGCGGGCTGTGCGGGAAGAGCCGTTTCGGCGCGGTTCGATTTATCGCGTCTGTCGGGGCGCAGGGTCTGAAACAGGTCATGCCCGGCGACCGCCAGAAGAAACAAGCCGAACGTAGCCCGCAGGTAAGCTTCGCCTTCTCCCGAGAACAACGCGAGTTCGCTGAGGGCAACCCCGACAATCACCGCGGCGATGGCCGGCGGGACGAGGCGCTGAACCATTCTGCGGCTTATGGCTTTGGCTCTATAGTGCTGATAGACCGCGGGGACGACCACGAAGAAGTTGACGATCATGGCAGCGGCTTGATAGAGATGTTGATCCGGTCCCAACAGCTCCGTCATGGCCGGGATCATGACGATGCTGCCACCTACGCCGAGCATTCCGCCGACTAAGCCGGCGACGAGCCCGATAGCGACTAGGGCGATTCCTTCCACAGGGTCCAATCCTCGGATTGTGACGCGGCGATGCTCTTGCGTTACTGGATCAGCATCGCGTCACCGTAGCTGTAGAACCGGTATTTCCGGGCAATGGCGTACTCGTACGCCCGCCGCGTTGTCTCTACCCCGGCGAAGGCCATCACCAGCGCCAAGAGTGTACTGCGCGGCAGATGGAAATTCGTCAGCATCACGTCCACTACCTGCAGCGAATGTGGCGGATAGAGAAACAGGTCGGTAGTGCCCCGCTGCGCCCGCACCAGCCGCTCTGCTCCGGTTTCTACCGAAGATTCGAGCACGCGCACGCTGGTGGTTCCGACTGCGACGACGTGCCCGCTGCGCTCGCGGCACCTTCGCACCGCTTGAGCAGCTTCCTCGGGTAGCTCGAACGCTTCGGTGTGCATATCGTGCTCGCGCAGGCGATTGACGCTGATGGGTCTGAACGTGCCTGCCCCGACGTGCAGGGTGACCAGGGTCGTTTCGATGCCTCCTTCGCGAAGGCGGTCGAGGAGATTGCCCGTCAGGTGCAACCCGGCGGTCGGGGCCGCCACGGCTCCCGGTTTGCACGCGTACACCGTCTGATAACGGGAACGGTCCTGTGGGTCGGATTCGTCCGACCCGGATTGGCGGCGGATATACGGTGGCAGCGGTGGCCGGCCGACCTGTTCGAGGATTGCCTCGGGCGACCCCGCCGAGTTCACCGAGACTCGCCATTCCCCCGCGCCGCAGTTTTCGAGCAGACACAACTCGACAACTTCGGTCCCGGCCCCTTGGACCGGCAGAGTTTCCCCGATCTTGAGTCGCCGTGATCCCTGTAGCATCACACGCCAAACCCCGGGAGTCTCTTCACTCAGGAAAAGTCCCCCAACGGCGCCTCCGGTGGAGCGTCTGGCTAGAAACCGCGCCGGCAGGACCTTCGTATCGTTGAGCACGAGCAGATCGCCCGCCCGGAGCACCTGTGGGAGTGCGGCGATACCCAGGTCCGACAGGCTGCCGTCCGCTCGGTTTACCACCAGCATCCGGGCGTCTTCTCTCGCCTTGGGCGGATGTTGGGCGATCAGAGACTCCGGCAGGACGTAATCCAGCTTGTCAATGCAGAAGTCCCCGGCATCCGGGGTATCATGGGCGCCGGTGTTCATGCCTGCCTGGTATGACTCGGGTTGCTCCCTAGGTCAAGAGGGTTGCGCGCACCGTAGCGTCGTGGTCACGGATTCTGCTCCGTGTTACCATGAGTCCAATGAAGCGAAAGTCTAACCTCAAAGCCTGGATCCAGTACGTCGCGATCCGCACGGTCTTTGCGGTGATGCAGGCTTTTCCCATCGATTGGAACCTGCGCACCGGACGTTGGCTTGCGTGGGTGTGGATCCGTCTGCAGCCGCGGTACCGTGATCGGGCCATGACCCATCTGGCGTCGTCGTTCGGTAGGAACCTGACTCCCGCAGAGATTCGTAATCTGGCCAACCGATCCCTCGAGTGCCTGGCCATGTGGGCGGTCGAGGTGGCGTGCATGCCGCGCCTGGTCAACCGGTTTACCTGGTCGCGTTACATCAATCTGGTGAATTTCGAAGAGGTGCTCGGGCTGATCGTGGAGGGGCGCGGGGTCATTATGGTGACCGGGCACTACGGCTCCTTCGAGTTAATCGGACATCTTCTGGCGGCGTTCGGCTTCAACATGACGGCGGTAATGCGACCGTTGGATAACGTCTATCTGAACGAGTACCTGGTCTCGACCAGACGGATGCACGGGTTACGCCTGTTGGACAAGAAGGGCGCGATGCGCGATGCGGAATCCGTTGTTAGAAGCGGCGGGCTGCTGAGTTTCATCGGCGATCAGGATGCCGGCCGTAAGGGGCTGTTTGTGGATTTCTTCGGTCGGCCGGCGTCTACGTATAAGTCGATCGGCCTGCTCGCGATGACGACCGGCCGACCGATTGTCGTCGGCTATGCGCGTCGCTACGGTAACGTCGCCCGTTACGATGTCGGCGTGCAGAGGATCATCTACCCGCGCGAGTGGGAGAAGCAGGAGGATCCGCTTCGCTGGATCACGGAGAGCTACACCTCGGCCGTTGAGGAGTTCGTCCGCGACGATCCGGAGCAGTACCTTTGGATTCACCGCCGATGGAAGTCGGTTCCGCGAGTGCGCCGCGGATCTGGCGGGCGAGAATGAAAGCGTAGCGATGCTCGAGTCGCTCCGCTTTCCGGTTGACCGGTTTGTGGTGTGAACCTAGAATCACGCCGGTCCTATTACGTTTTCAAGCTGGAAGGAGCAGTCATGGCAGGCCCCGACACGCTAGTATTCAGCGATAGTAACTTCGATGACGAGGTGCTTAACTCAGATGTGCCAGTGTTGGTCGATTTTTGGGCTGAGTGGTGTGGCCCGTGCAAGGCGCTGGGGCCTGTGATCGACGAGCTGGCGACCGAGTATGCGGGCAAGGTCAAGATAGGTAAGGTTGACACGGACGGAAACCGGGAGGTATCGGTTCGTTTCCAGATCAGCTCGATCCCGACGGTTATACTGTTCCACGACGGTGAGATCGTGGAGCGGATTGTCGGGCTTCGCGGGGTGAAGGACTTCAGAGTTGCTCTGGACAGCGTGCTACGCACCGGTGGCGTGGCCGATTGAGCACCGGGCGAGCAGAAGACTCGTTCGGGATAGTGGCTCTGCGTGACGTAAGACTGTGCCGTGCTCGCGAGGTAGCTCTCGTTGGAGCACGGCTTATCGTGTGCGCGGCCGAGGGGTACCGCCATGGTACATCCGAATATTGAAGCTGATAGCCCATGGGACAGCGATCCTGAGGATCGTCTGCACACCGGTTGTGGAAGCTGTGGGAGTGATTCCGCTTGTGCGGAGTCCGCTCAGGCCTCAGGGGCCAAGGGTCTTCCAACGACGGCGGTGCGATACGGCTATATGCAGTATATTGGGGAGTTTGCCTACTCGCCCGAGCTTCGGTTCACCTACCGCGCGAAGCTGATCATCCAAACCAAACGAGGCATTGAGATTGGCGAACATGTGCCGCTGACGTGCAGCGGGTGCGATAAGGCGGTTCAGCGGGAACAGGTGCAGGCGTGGGTCGAAGCCTGTGGCCGGGATTCCTACATACTCGACGCCGGGCGCGTGTTGCGTGAGGCCACCGCAGCGGATTTGGCGGAGCATGTGAGGATCCAAAGCACGTCTCGGGAGAAACGTGAGTATTGCCAGCAGCTTGCCGATGCCCGGAAGCTTCCGTTGAAGATCGTCGAATGCGAATGTCCCATCGGGGGTGAACGCATCGTCTATTACTTCACTGCGGCGGAGCGCGTGGACTTCCGGGGGCTGGTGAAGGACCTGGCCAAGGAGTACCGCACCCGTATCGAGATGCGCCAAGTGGGGGCTCGCGATGAGGCTCGGCTTCTGGCGGATTTCGAGACTTGTGGCCAGGAGGTCTGCTGCAGAGTTTTCCTCAAGACGCTTAAGCCGATCAGTATGCGAATGGCCAAGTTGCAGAAGTCCACTTTGGACCCGACGCAGGTTTCGGGGCGGTGTGGGCGCCTCAAGTGCTGCCTGCGTTACGAGCATGTTGGTTACGAGGAGTTGGACAAGAAGCTGCCGCGGACGGGAACTCGCTTGGATACGGAGTACGGCGAGGGGACCGTCATCGGCCGACAGGTGATTACCCAGCTTCTGCAGATTAGAACCGAGGCCGACACGGTTGTAACGGTACCGCTCAGTGAGACCTCGGAACCCGGTACTCGGAAGCGATCGGCGCGGACACCTGAAGTGAAGGAAGCGCGAACCGGCAGTGCGCCGGCGGCCAGACCTCGAAGGGGGAAGCCCGCCGACAAGTCGGGGCGGGGCGGCTCGGCTTCGAAGTCCGGGCGCCGTCCACCGCGGGTGGCGAGCAGCGGTACCGGCGAAGGCTCGTCCGGCGAGCCTAAGGATGCCGGGCAAGCGGAACGGAAGAAAGGGCAGCGTACTCGGCGGCGGCGTCCGCGGCGCCGGCGTTCCCGTAGGGAGGGCAATCCCGGAGGTGATTCCCCGGGTCCGGGTAACGCGTCGTGACTACAGTCGATCCGGCGACCGGTCGACTCAAACGCTAAGATGGACGAGCACTCGGCGAAATCACTGGACGCTTTGGTTGAACACGTCGGTCGCTATCCGGCCGCTGCGTTTCTCTTCGTGCGCGAGGCGCTCAGCTATGCGGCGGAGAAAGTCCACGGGCGGGAGACCGAGGCCCACCGCCGGCTCCATCATTACCTTGCCTCGCACGAGATGGACTGGAATGACATGATCGCCCAGTATCATGCCGGCGATCTCCCCGAGGGCGTGGTGCAGGCCATCGAGGCGGCCGGCGGCTGCGAGTCCCTGAACCGGCATGTCACCGGTCCGGAACTGTGCTGGGGAATCCGGGATTATGCTCTGGAGCGTTGGGGTATGCTCGCTCCGGTGGTGTTGGAGTCGTGGAGTATCAAGAGCACGATGGACCTGGGGCGGATTGTGTTCGGGTTTATCGATTTCGAGATGATGCAGCGTCAGGACGACGACAAGATAGAAGATTTCGAGGACGTCTACTCGTTTGACGAGGCGTTCGACACGAGATTCCCCCCCGCCCCGCCGCGCGATGATACGGGCGATTAAGCCCGTCGGGTGCGGTCACTTTCAGAGACGACTAACTGGAAGACGCGGTGTCGTCCTTCGTGCTGACTTCGACCTTTGGCGCTGCTTCAGAGGCGGGCGGGGCGCTCTGCTCAAGCTTAGGCTGGGCCGGAGGCGAGACGCGTGAGTGTGTTTCGACGTCGTCTTTGACCTCTCTGATCCCCTTTTTGAACTCGACGATGCTCTTACCGACCGAGCGCGCAACATCGGGGAGCCGCCGCCCGAAGATCAGCAGGCCAAGCGCTGCGATAACCAACAGTTCCGGCCAACCGGGCATTCCAAAAGCTATGATTGCTTGGTCCATCATTCGTATCCTGACCGTTTCCAGGGGCTGCTGAGTTAAGCGTAACCGCCGCATCTAAGTCCGCCGGCGGGCTGCCTGAGGCGCGGGCAGTCGGGCGGATCTGCCGGCCCGGAACTGCCCCGATTGGACGATCGGGGACGCCGAGGTTCAACTCCCGGGATTATAGCGGCATTGTCCGGAGGACGTCAAAGCACCACAAGGCACCACTAAGGCTCAGGGTCTATCGGCTCTTGGGCGAGGATAGTCGGGGCTTTTCTTGTCAGCGGGCGCTGCGCGCGTACAATCGCCACGCACGGTATTTCCGCCCGCTTGGGGCGGGCGGTCCCTGAAAATAACTGCGAAAAGTCCCATGGCGAAGAGACGGTTTCTAGTAACGGCGGCACTTCCCTACTCCAACGGCCGGCTGCACGTTGGGCATATTGCGGGCGCTTATCTGCCCGCGGATACGTATGCCCGGTACCTCAGGGCGGTCGGGGCGGAGGTTCGCTTCGTCTGCGGCAGCGATGACAACGGCGTAGCAGCACTGAAAACGGCACGCGAGCAGGATCGCAGCGTCGAGGAGCTGACCGCCCATTACAATAAGTCCCAGCGGACGGACTTTGCCGGGTTGGGGGTTTGTTTCGACATCTTCGGCGGGACCCATCAGCCGGACTACGCCGTCGCCCACGAGCGGTTCAGCCAGGAGTTCTTTCTGAAGATCTTTGAGAAAGGACTTTTTACGAAGCGCAAGACCCACCAATTGTACGATGCCGAGGCCAAGCAGTTTCTGCCGGACCGGTTCGTGAAGGGTACGTGTCCGAGTTGCGGCAGCGATAACGCGTACGGCGATCAGTGCGAAGGTTGTGGTCGATCGGTGGATCAAGTTGAGCTGGTTAACCCGATCAGTGTGTTGACCGGATCGCCGCCGGAGCTGCGCGAGACGACCCACTGGTATCTGCGCTTGGATCAGCTTCAGCAGCGCCTGACGGGGTGGCTGGCGGAGAAGAAAGACGCGGAACGGTGCGGGGCGACCTGGCGGCCGACGGTATTGAACCAATCGCTCGGTCGGATTGAGGCGGAAGGGCTGCCCGAGCGGGCGATGACCCGCGATTTGCAGTGGGGCGTGCCCGTGCCGCTGGACGACCCGGACGCCAAGGGGAAGTCGCTCTACGTTTGGTTCGACGCCCCGATCGGGTATGTCTCGTTTACCGCCGCTCTTTGCAAAGACCGCGGCGAGGAAGTCGAAGCGTATGAGCGCTGGTGGAAGGACCCGGACTGTAAGATCGTCCATTTCATCGGTGAGGACAACATTGTTTTCCACGCTATTACCTGGCCGGCGATGCTCTTAGCCACCCACGACAGTGACAACGTTCAAGGGGAAGCCGGCGAGTATCAACTGCCTCACAACGTCGTCTCGAATTCTTTCCTGAACATCAAGTTTCCGGGCAAGGACGAAGAGAAGATCAGTAAGAGCCGGGGAACGGCGATTTGGATCGAGGATTACCTCAGGACTTTCGACCCCGATCCGCTCCGCTACTACCTGACGGCCGTGGCTCCCGAGACGGCCCGGACGACGTTCGACGTCGATGATTTCATTGCCCGCAATAACGGGGAGTTGGTCAACGCCTTCGGCAACTTCTTCAACCGGACGATGACGTTCGCCCACAAGTACTTTGAAGGGAAAGTGCCTTCACCCGGTCAGCGAGATGGGCAGGACTCGGACCATTTGCAGAAGTGCCGCGATACGATCGAGCGGGTCTCGGCCCAGTTGGAGCGTCAGCACTTCAAGGCTGCTCTCGCGGAGGTGATGGCTCTGGCGCGGGCCGGCAACGGCTACTTCGATGCCACTAAGCCGTTTCTGTCGCGCAAGACCGATATGGACGCCTGTGGCCGGGCGATCAATGTCTGCCTGCAAACCGCGCGTACGCTGACCACGCTGGTTGCTCCGTTCTTGCCCTTCACGGCTGAGAAGTGTGCAACGATGTTGCAGCTTGGCGAGGGTTGGCGCACTTGGTCTTCGGCCGGTGACGAGCTGCCCGGCGGGCATTCCCTGGGCCAGCCGGTAATCCTCGTGAAGAAACTGGATGCCAAGGAGCTGTTCGGCGAATGATCTTGCCGGCGGCGCGATGTTCGTTCAACCTTGTTCTTAAGCAGACGGCGGGAGGCCGTGGAAGTGTTCACCGTTAACAAGAACCCCAGTGTTGACGAGCTGCGGAAGTTCGGTTGGGCTATGCTCATCGGGTTTGGAGTGATTGGGCTGGTGTTCTGGGCGGCTCCGTGGTGGGAGGCACGCGATGCCGCCGCGCTGGTGTGGTCGGGGAGCGGGCTCCAGGCGACTGCCATTGTCCTGGTCGGCCTCGGGGTGGTGCTTTGCGTACTCGGCGTTGCCGCTCCCGCGGTGGCTAAGCCGGTCTATGTTGTTTGGATGTCTATGGCCGCTGGGGTGGGGATCGTTATGTCGCCGGTCCTGTTGACCGTGCTGTATGTGGTCCTGCTGCCGGTTTTCTCGATCGTAGTACGTTTCGGCGATCCGTTGCGCAAGAAGATCTCTCCTCACCGCGAAACCTATTGGGAAGACTACAAGCCGCACGAGGCTACTTTGGATCGCGTGGGCCGGCCTTTCTGACGGTCGAAGGCTCGGGTCCGGCCTGTGCCGGGAGTAGAGATGCACCTGTGAACGTACTCGGAATCTCCTGCTATTATCATGACTCCGGCGTGGCTCTGGTCTGTGATGGGCAGTTGGTCGCGGCCGCGGAAGAGGAACGGTTCAACCGCAAGAAGCACGACAACGGTTTTCCGGAGCTGGCCATCGAGTATTGCCTTCGTCAAGCGGGCATTACGATCGACCAGGTCGACCACATCGGCTTCTACGAGAAGCCGCTGGTCAAGTTCAATCGCATCCTCGAGACCGTTCTGGCCGAGTGGCCGTGGACGCTGAAACCCTGGCTCAAAGCGCTACCGCTCTGGCTCACGCAACGCCTGCACATTGGGAGCGAAATCCAGCGCAAGCTCGGCGTGGATAAGGACATTCTGTATTGCCAGCATCATCTGGCTCATGCGGCCAGTGCCTTTCTCGTGTCGCCGTTTGAGGAGGCGGCGATTCTCACGGCCGACGGGGTCGGTGAATGGACGACTACCAGTTGGGGCATCGGGCGCGGTAACCAGATCGAGATGGTCAAGGAAATCCGTTTTCCGCACTCGGTCGGTCTGCTGTTCAGCGCGATCACTTCGTATCTTGGCTTCCGGGTCAACGACGCCGAGTGGAAGGTCATGGGCTTAGCCCCGTATGGGAAGCCGACGTACGTTGACAAGTTCCGGGAGCTGGTCGACATCAAGGATGACGGCAGCATTCGCCTGAACCTGCGCTACTTCTCTCACACCCGGTCTACGACCCGGACCATTAATGACCGCTGGACCGACCTGTTCGGACAGCCACAGCGCCGGCCGGAGGCCGAGCTTACCGATTTCCATCGCGACATCGCTCATTCAGGGCAGAAGATCGTCGAGGAGATCATGGTGAAGACCGCTGCGCACGTTCACCGGGAGACCGGCATGGACAATCTGTGCCTGGCCGGCGGGGTGGGGCTCAACTGCGTCGCGAACTGGCGCATTCTGCAGGAATCCGGTTTCAAGGACATCTTCATCCAGCCGGCCGCCGGTGACTCCGGTGGGGCGGTGGGTACGGCGTTCTACATATACAACTCCGTGCTGAAAAACCCGCGTGTCTTCCGCATGGAGCATGCTTTCTGGGGGCCGTCGTTTGACGATGCGGAAATTCGGAGCACCCTGGAGGCGGAAGGAGCGGCGTACGAGGTTGTCGAAGATGAAGACGCTTTGCTGCGGCGGGCGGCCCGGATGATTGCCGAAGGTAAGGTGATCGGTTGGTTTTCGGGGCGGTTGGAATTCGGGCCGCGCGCCTTGGGAGCCCGGTCGCTTCTGGCCGATCCGCGCAGTCTGCAGATGAAAGACGTGATCAATGCGAAGGTGAAGTTCCGGGAAGCGTTTCGCCCGTTTGCCCCCGCGGTGCTCAAGGAGCACGCTCACGAGTACTTCGAGATGCCGCCCGGGATGGACGCGCCGTATATGTTGCTGGTTCCGAAGGTGCGCGAGGACAAGCGGGCGGTGATCCCGGCCGTGACTCACGAGGACGGCACGGGCCGAGTGCAGACGGTTACCGAAGCGCAGCATGGACGTTATTATCGCCTGATTAAGGCCTTTGGAGAGATCACCGGGGTTCCGGTGGTTATCAACACGTCGTTTAACGTGCGCGGGGAGCCGATTGTGTGTACGCCGAAGGACGCTTACCATACGTTCCTCAATACCGGGATCGACGCTCTGGTGATTGGCAATTGTGTAGTCACCGATAAGCCGGGCGAGGTTGATTTCGAGGCGGGCATGAGGCGGAGCGTGGAGTTGGAGGCGGCGCCGGTTGCGGCGCCCCGGGAAGGTGCCCGCTAGAGAAGCTGCTATGTCGAAAGAGACACCCGTGCGGCACGAGTGCGGAGAGGGCTAGTCATGGCCAAGCAGTCTTTGTTGAGAGAGTTCTTCCTCTTCATCAAACATGAGAAGAAGTGGTGGCTGGTGCCGCTGATTCTCGTGATTCTGCTCGTGGGGGCGGTGATTCTCTTCGCCGGTAGCTCGCCGTTGGCTCCGTTCCTGTACCCGTTGTTCTGACCGCAGATGCCGTGTCGATGGGGTGCTTTGCCGGCCGACTCTTGCGGTTAAGGCCCGACATGGACGAGGCAATGCCGCGCGGAACCACGGCGGCGATGCTCCCAGAGATAGACTCCCTGCCACGTTCCCAAACCGAGCCGGCCACCGATGACGGGGATCGACAGCGTGGTGGCCGTCAACGCCGCTTTGATGTGCGAGGGCATGTCATCCGGACCTTCTGCGGTGTGCGTGTAGATTGCGTCGCGCTGCGGCACCAAACGGTCGAGCCAGTTCTCGAGATCGTGCCTGGCGGAGGGATCGGCGTTTTCCTGGATGGTGAGGCTGGCCGATGTGTGCTGCACCATCACTGTGCACAGCCCGTCGTCGATCTTGGATTCGCCGACTACGGTCTGCAGCTCCGCGGTGATGTCGACCAGCCCCTTCTTCGTGGTCTGGATCGTGATCCTCTTGGTCATTGACCGTTCCGTTATCTCGATGTCGGTTGGGCGGCACGATACGGGATGAAAGACGTATCCCCCGATGAAACACGCCGGAACGGGTCGACCACGGAGGTTGGCGCTCCGGTGAACCGGATTAGTGTCGCTCTAAGGCGAATGCCCTGACGCCCCGGGATCAAAAACCTCTAACCCGGTACTTGGGCCCGGTCTGGCCCGTTCCGGCGGGGCTATTATCCCACGAATCGGCGGCGTGTCCATGCCGCGTTGCGGGCAGTTGATGGTGGATTCCGCACGTTTCATGCGGGATCTTGACCTGGGTTGTCCGGCGAGTTATCCTATCAGGCTACGTGGGGGTGTTTTGAGAGAGGGCGCCCGCCGCTCGGGTTTCGGGGGAAATCAACTTCTGGAGGGGCAATCCATGTTCAGGCGATCAGTGAGTGGGGCGGTACGTTCGTTGCCGAGTCTGGCTGTCGTTATAATGGCACTGGTCGGGGGCAGTGGCGAGGTTCGCGGGCAGATCATCATCGATCACAACTGTACGGATCTTGACCGGGTTCCGGAGTATTGGATCAATCGGGCGAAGGACGAGTTCCGGATGTCCTATGGGCACACCTCGCACGGCAGTCAGATCGTTACCGGAATGAACGGAATCAAGGGCGAGGCCGGTTCTCTCTACTGGTGGGACCGCAACGGAACCGACGGAGGGTTGTCACTGTACGATTACACGCCGTCGGGCGATCTGGGGAACCCGAATCGCACGACCTGGGAAGCCCGCACGCGGGCTATGTTGGACGCGTCCGGCAACGATCGTAACGTGGTGATGTGGTCGTGGTGCGGGCAGGCCGATACCAGTGCGGCCAACATGCAGATTTACCTGGATCTGATGAGCGGCCTGGAAGAGAGCTACTCCGACGTTACGTTCATCTACATGACCGGGCATCTTGCGGGTACCGGCGATGACGGGAATCTACATCAGCGTAACAACCAGATTCGCGATCACTGCACGGCGGCGAACGCGGTTTTGTTTGATTTTGCGGACATCGAGAGCTACGACCCGGACGGGAACTACTTCCGCGATCTGGATGCCGAGGACGACTGCGACTACTACATCGATTCGGTCAAGCACAATTGGGCGGACGAGTGGTGCGCGGCGCACCCGGGGCACGAGTTGTGCGCTTCGTGCAGTTGCGCGCACTCCAGGCCGCTCAACTGCAATCTCAAAGGCCGGGCGTTCTGGTGGATGATGGCGCGGCTAGCCGGGTGGGACGGCAAAAACCTCGCCGACATTGACGAAGACGGCGACGTCGATCTTGACGACTACGGGACGTCGGCGGGATGCATGGCCGGGCCGGGAGCTCCCTATGACGCTGGATGCTCTGCGGCGGATCTCAACGATGACGGCGACGTCGATCTGGCGGATTTTGCGATTCTGCAGAATGGCGTCACTTGTCTGATCGAATCATCGAGGCCTCGGGTTGAAGGGTACTCCAACGGTGGATGTGAACGGGCGATTGCCGACACGTCACGCGGTGACTACCCGGACTGCGGCGATGATGAAGTCGTCTTCACGCCTCGGATCGGCTCGCTGGACGTGCAACACGCCAACGCAACGTACAACTGCTGCCCCGACGACATCGCCGTCGGGTTCATTGCGGACGGCTCGAAGCTGCAGTTCACGGAACGCGAGATCCTGACCACACCATGCGACTGTCTTTGCTGTTACCGGGTTGGCACCTCCATCGCCAACCTGCCCGGTGGGCTCTATTCGGTCGAGTATTGTTGGGATGACTACGAAACCACGTCACCAGTCTGTCACAGTGAAGATGTGACGATTCCATAGGATTCGGCGCCGCCTTCCAACAAGGCGCCGGCGTGTGTCCTGTGAAAGGTGCTGGATGGGGGATACGAACCGCTGCTGGAGGTTGTATTACGCGAAGACCACGGCAGGTCTCGTGCCTCGACCGTGCCCTACGCGCGAGTGCGCTTGACGCCGATTGGCGCCCGGTTATGCTCTCCGCGGGTTTCAGCAGCAAGGGGTGCTGCTTGCCCGGGAATGACACCGCTCGGCGCAGTCAGGGCGCGTTGAGACTCCGAGCGAAGGCACACGCCAAGCTGAAGGTTTCTTGGATGGGACCGGCTTCTGCAAGTTCGGCGGTTGGGCCGGACACGTTCTTCGGAACGCGGCGCCACGCCTTTGCTTCCGCGAGGCAGCCTCAGGTCTCGCGAAGGTCGGCAAGCACAGCGCTAAGCGGTAGTTGCCGGGCAGCGCTGGATCGCATACCAAGTAGAAACGCAATCGAAGTCAAGTTTCAGGCGACATCGATAGGGAGCACGGGGAATGTCCACGCCCAAAACACCACCTGAAGCGGTGGAGGAGAGCACGGTAGTCCCGCAGTTGAGCAAGCGCGGTCTAAGAGTCGTAGTCCCACGGCGAGTGGTCATTTGGGGCGCAATCGTGCTTGCATTGACCGTCCTGCTGGTTTTGCAGGCGTTGTTCCCCGAGGTCCGCTTCCTCCCGAAAATCGACGGTACGTTGAGCGATGGGGCGGTGTTGGCAGTGTTCTTCGCCGCGCTAATGTGCGAGTACATCGATTCAAGCCTCGGCATGGGCTACGGGACTACGCTAACGCCATTATTGCTGTTATGTGGGTTCGAGCCGCTGGTGATCGTTCCGGCGGTACTGTTAAGCGAGTTCTGCACGGGGCTTGCGGCCGCGCTGCTGCACCATCGTGACGGAAACGTCGATTTCCTGAAAGACGTTCGAGCCCGCAAGACCGCGGTTTTGCTGTCCGTTCTGAGTGTTGTCGGAGCGGTTAGCGCGGCAACGATCGCGTTGAGCGTTCCGAAGCTGTGGTTGAAGTCGATTATCGCCATCATCATTCTGTCGGTCGGCTTCGTTATCCTGATGACGATTCGCCGGCAGTTGAGGTTTCGTTCGAGGCACATTGTCGCACTGGGTGCGGTTGCAGCGTTCAATAAGGGCCTCAGCGGCGGAGGCTATGGGCCCCTGGTCACCGGCGGGCAGGTGGTTTCCGGAATGTCGGCGAAACACGCCGTCGCAGTTACTTCGCTGGCGGAGAGCCTGACGTGTCTCGCCGGGCTGGTAGCGTACTTGCTCATGAACGGTTCGATAGCGTGGGGGATGGCCCTGCCACTCACGCTCGGAGCGATGATGTCGGTACCGATGGCCACGCTCACCATCCGCCGCTTACCCGAGAACGCCGTGCGGGCCGGTATCGGCTTCGCTACGTGTGCGCTGGGTGTATTGATGATTATTAAGCTGATCTGGTAACCGCGTGGGAACGAGGGCACATTTCTGCGGCGGAGGGCGTCGAACGAGCGCCGAGAGGCCGACGCAACGGCTGTTTCGCGGAACTTGAACGTGGGGATTGCGCCAATGTCGGAATCCCGCGATTGCGAGGTGCGGCTATCGTAGTCGCCGTTGCTTGCACGAAGGCCTATTCGAAGCGGAAGCTGCCGAGGTAGGCGCGGGATGTTGCCGCGCAGAGAGTCGAGCAGCGCGCTGAACAGGTCGATAAGAAGCGGGATGCCGTGGCGATTGGTTGCAGTCGGATCTGCCTTCCATCCACCCCGCGCTGGATCGGGTACAACCTGTCTAATCCGTTCGGGAGAAAAACAATGCGAGCTGTGAGCTTGATTCTGGTGATTATCGTGAGTGCGTTGGCGGCGGGCTGCCCGTCCGTCCCGGCCGCTCAGGCGGCGCTCGAAGGAACCTGGGCTATCACCCTGTCCGAGCCCGGTGACTGGACGGGCTGGGATCTGGAGGCCACCTTCAACAGCGCAGGGCGTCTGACGGAACTCTCCGGCGTCGACGCAACGGGGATTACGATCACCCAACAGATCAGTAACTCTACGACCACCCTCGACGGAGACGGTCTTACTGTGGAAATCCCCCAACTGGGCGTAACGACGGTATTCGCCGGCACAATCAGCGAAGACGGCAACACAGTCACCGGAGCGCTGGCCGATGAGATCGCCTTCGGGAGTTTCGGCGCCAGCCTTCCCCGCGGCGACCTGACCTTAGAGCGGATTACGGAGTAGCAACCCCACCGAACCGGGCGGGTTCTCTATTCTGAATGGGAGCGAGGCGTACGCTCACGAGTCCTTCCTGGACTTGCCGGATTGGCGCAACCGTCTCTCAAGCTCGGCGCGCCGTTCCCGCCGGAACGCGGGATCGATCGGCAGCGGCTCGCCGCTTTCGAGGCCTTCCAGAAGCGCCGCCTCAAGCCGGCGCTGAGCGGCCTATTTCTGGGCATTGCGGAGTAGCTCGCGCATGTACTCGCTGGCAGAGCTGTAGCCACCCTGGGTAATCTGCTCGTCCACGAAGGCCTTCAGCGCATCGGGTAGCGAAATGTCCATCGTAGTCATGGTTACTCCCACCTCCTGGCCGGAAGTGCAGCACTTTTGGCAAGGTCTGTCAAACATTGCCGTCATCCGCCCGAACAACCGATAACTGCTTGGTCCTCGACATCCACCGGCAGCGCCCGCCGGATTGGCCTATCTGACATGATGTCCTTTTCGCAGGATCATCAAACCGGTGGCGGAGGCTCACGTTGCACGGGTCGGCGATGATGATCGTGTCCGCTTGGTCGCCACATGGTGGTGACCAGTGACGCCGACCGGCCGTCAATACTCTCCGGTGAACAGGCGCTGGAACACGGCCAGATCCCTTAGATCCACATCACCGTCAGGGATGTCGTCCAGGTCGAACAGGTCCTCGCACTCCTGGAACGCCGGGGCAACTCCCGGACCTGAAACACTCAGGCAGATTTCCACGAAGAAATAATCGTCCAGATCTACATCGTTGTCGCCGTCGAAGTCGGCAAGCAGCCCGACGATTGTAGTCGTTGTATCCGGAATGACGGACCCGTCACCGGGGTCGGTCGGCGGCGCTTCGACGTGGCCGACGTGGTCGCGGGCGACGCTGTAGAAGTCGTATGTATGCCCCACGCGGGCGCCGGTAAACCAGGCACATTCGTCCTCGGTAGTCAGCCAGGTGCTGTAGGATTCTCCGTTATCCGATACGTACACGGTATAGCCTTCCACGCCCGAGCCGCCAGCGTCATCCTCACCTGACCAACACACATCGAAATGGGCATATGGTATCTCGACGGGCAGCGCATCCACCGTGCTGGTCGGTGCCACAGCGTCGATGGTGTTGAGCACTTCAGGCGTCTTGATCGCCTCGTTCCAGTCGAAGACGATCGATGCTTCGTTGGTGATCTCCGTGCCGGTGGGGAGATCAGCCACCGGCGCGACCGAATAGGTGAGGTATCCCTCGCCGGGGTGGATCAGGCGCGGCGGGTCGTTCGGGTCGTCCGGGTCGGGATAGAAAATGGACTCCTGATTCGGTGGCAGAAATCCCGCAAAGGGGTCTTCGGGAAAGTAGCCGGTGTTGACATCGGCACAGACGATCGACCAGTTGACGACTCCGGTATCGAGATCGATCCCTGCTTCGACATCCACCACCAGCGGCACGAGCGGCGTCTCGGTGTCATCATACTGTCGCCAACGCTCCTCCTCTTCGTCCCAAGTCCAGCCGTCAAGCTCGACGCGGCCTTCATAATGATCCAAGCCGTCCGGCACGTCGATGACGGTACCGGCAAAGCCGATCTCGTCGAGCGTCAGCGTCTCCCACGCCAGGTTCTCGTGAAGCTGATCGGTCACTTCGATCTTGAGCGCCGCGGCTGTGGCCGCGGCCAGGTTTTCGAACCGGATGGTGTAAGGTATGGCATAGTCTTCCGCCACGAAGCCAACTTCACCATAGCCGTACGGGCTGAGCTTGTCGTTCGGATCCCTCGGCGCAATCACGATGATCGGCTCATCGTCAGGCAAACCGTCGCCGTCAAAATCGTCGGGCCTACCGTCTCCATCCGTGTCGTATGCGTCCTCTACACCATCTCCGTCGGTGTCCCAACCCCACCGCCCATCACCGTTGCTGTCGATTGGATCACCGTAATCAGGGTCGGGAGGATTAGTATCGTCGTCATCATCGTTGCCTTCAAAATCGGCAAAGTGATAGCCCCTGCCACCATTGACCAGTGTTTGGCACCAGTCCTGGATTGGTGGATTGCCGGAATGCTCTACGCCGACGCCATTACCGACATAGAGGACAACATGGCCATCCGTAAAAACTACGTCGCCGGGCTGAAGATTGCCCAAGTCTTCGGGTGTCGCAATGTTGCTGACTTCGTTTTCTAGAAGACTGCAACCAGGCTGAGAGATATTCAAACCACCCGCAGAGAGACAAGCGGACACGAAATGCGCACAATCGTGGCCATATCCATCATTGCCACAGGAACTAGCGGGCCCCAGGACTTCACTTAATGGTTGCCCATACGTGGTCGCATGTTTAACCTCGTTGGTTGGCTCCCCGCAGTAGAATACGCCATCATCGCAGAATTTGTCGCAGAAGATCGTCCCGTATTGTACAGCGTCAGCTGGGTCATATTGATCCACTGTGGCCGACACATAGAGTTCTCTCACCAAGAACGAGCGTGCACTGCTTCCGCGACTTGACGGCGCTCCTTGCCGCGTCGCCTCGCGCGCGAGCGAGGATATGTAATCACCCGACGCGTTACCCAGCCGGGCGAGGATTTCCCGCCAGTGCTCCTCCCAATACTCCTCGGGTATCGAACCGGGCCGAATGTCCATGTACATGCTCTCCCAGTCAATCGGTATAGTGCTTGTTGCCATCATCCTCCGCAGTGCGATTCGTGTCGGCCCAATACCACGAAATTCGATGCGGTTGGTTGCCCCCGGGCCCAAAATCCCCGCTGGCCCGGAGGAACTCACGGCAATAAACTGCTCTGTGGTAAACTTGTGGTGTATATCATGCGGAAGCCACATGGAATACTTGTTGCTTTCCACGATAAGCAACGGTGCGATCATGTCCACATTTCCGTGGTTCGTGTACTCCAAGGAGAATCCGACCTCCGCCGTGCCACCTATGGTGTGGACCCGCACGGGACCGGGCATCGCAAAGTGAGCATCAAAGGCGGGTGCTCCACCGGGGACAACGGTGAAGGCGGAGAACAACGTTCTGATAGCACCAGCGTCGTCAAGCCGAACGTCATAGGTTCCCGGCTCAAGATCTCTGAGGTCAAAAGTCGGCCAGAGGCTGCCGGTGTTCTCAAGATAGATGGGATCGCCTTGGAGCATGACTTCATCGGAGTCAACCAAGTATGCGAGTGTATCCGGACGGAAGCGAGACCCCGTCAACTCGAGAGTGACATTGCCTGCATTACCCCCGCTCGAGACCCCTATTCCATTGAGCTCAAACGGAAGATACTCCACTCGGATGTTGAACGCCGCTGAATTGCCGACAAGCATGTCCCCGTATGCCAGTATGTAGTACCAACCGGCCTGCGTCCCCGGCACGCGCACAGTCTGGTCCGGATTCGACACGACATCGTACTTCGCGTCAAACGTGGATCGCGTAGCCGGGTAGTCGTAGCGGATGTAGAGTTCGACTATCCCCATCTCAGCCGTAGCGTCCAGCGTGACGAGCAGGTCTTCGCCCTCGACAGCATCCACCTTATATTGCCGCATACCGGGGATGGAGGGGAATTCGTCATCAAGACCCGGACATTCAGCGGGTGTTGACCCGGCTGGACAAACGTTGAGCGCCGGCACATCGACGTGGATCGGCGTGACCGCGACGTTGTCTCCTTCGCCCTCATCTTCTTGGATATCGTTGTAGACGTCGGTTCGAGCCAGCAAGTAATAATCACCGACCTGCACGGCCGGGATCTGAACCGCGATGCCTGACCGTTCGTAGTCAGCGAGCGCCTCCAGTGTTCCCACGTACTCCAGGACGCCAAGGTGCCGATCCCAGATATCCCACGTGGCGTCGGTGGATAGATACAGTGCATCCGTCCACTTGGCCGTAAGCGCTCGACTGCGCTTGTTGCCCACGACCCAGGCCACGTCGACGGTCTCGCCGGTCACTCCCATCGCCGGTGCCGTGATCGAGACAGCCTCGAGATCGCCGGCGGCTTTGTGCTTATCCTGGTTCAGCAGGACCGAGTATCCAACGGTGCCGTTGACGCCTGCAATGTCCAAGCGCCCGTCGCGGTTGAAGTCCCCGGTGGCAAGATCAAATGCGTTGGCTGTGCTCAAGTAGTATCTGGGTTCAGCGAAGCAGCCTTCCTCCTGACCGAGAAGGATGGCAAAGTACGTTCCCAAGCATAGGTCGTCGATTCCATCACGATTGAAGTCGGCGGCGGTGAGGCCCACACCCGTGCCCGTGGGCACTTCCGCGCATTGGTCGGTTCCTGCAAAGCTGCCGCCCACGTCTCCCCATACGACTTCGATGGTGCCTGTGTCGCTCGCCAGGTCCCAGTAACCATCGCCGTTGAAGTCACCCACAGCGCATGCCCTGGGGATGGCGCTGAGCTGGAGTCCCTGCGGATCGGCAAACCCGGTTCCGCCATCATTGAAAGCTACGCCCAACGAACGGCTGTCTTCGCCGAAGCGACCGGCCAGATCCATCCAGCCATCTCGGTCGAAGTCGACCGCCATGATGTCGCCGCTTACTCCGAACTCGACGGGGTTGGCAAGCGTGCCGTCGGCCTGGCCGAATAGGACGGTGTCTCCCACCGCAACGTCCACGAGCCTGACCCCGTCCAACTCGTGCTCGTCAAAGTAACCGATCGCCAAGCTCCGGCCGTCGCCGGTGAAGGAGTAGTCGACCGGTTCCGCGAATACGCGGGAGCCCGTCTGGTGAAAGACACGCAGCACGTCGGCCGATGTGCTGACGATCAAGTCGAGAAGGCCGTTGCCGTTGACGTCAGCCAGGGCTATGTTGAACGCGGCGGAATCTGTCTGGAACATCGTGGGGTCTTGCTGGAATTTCCCGGTTCCGTTTCCCCAGAGAACGTAGGCACGCATCGCCTCCCTATCGGCCATTGCAAGGTCGCTGAAACCGTCACCATCGATGTCCCCCGTCGCGATCGCCCTGAGATCCACGCCGAGTTCGATGTCGTCGATCCTTGTGGCCAACTTGCCCTGCATTCTGTCGTAGTCCACGACACCACCGCCCATAGAAAGTAACTCCGGTCGCCCGTCGCGATCCACGTCCGCGGTTGTGTGTTGGCCAAGCCATCCTGAACCTCCGGCCCGAAATGTCGTCTGCCGGAAGCTCCAGTCTCCATCGTCACCCGGCCCGTAAAGGGCGGTCAAGGCACTCTGGTTAACAATGTACCACTGGCTCCAGGTGAAATCGATCGCAAGATCGTCGCGGCCGTTGCCGTCCAGATCAGCGGCACTCAAGAACTTGGGCACGATCTTGCCACCCTGGCTGGGGTGAAAAGTGCCGGGGGCAAACTCCGCCCATCCGCCGAGGTAGCGGCGCCTGCCAAACGCGCCGTCCGGTGTGCCGTAGAAGATGTGCAACCATTCACAGTCGACATTGCCCGGGCAGTAATAACCGTATTCACCCCCCACGCCCGCGATGTCCTTCAGGCCATCCCCGTCGAAATCGCCAACCGCAAGCCCTATTGGGGCGCGATTGACGTTGTAACGCTGCGACTCACCGAGACCGACGCCTTGCTCACCGTATTGCACACAGAAGTACATCTGAGTGCTTGGGTAGTCACTTCTGAAACCCTGGACGAGATCGTCGATGCCATCCCGGTTGAGATCGGCAACCACGGGCTGCGGCCCGAAGACTTGGCCACAGGTTGTACCACTGGGTGAGCCAAGCGTGCCGTCGCATTGCCCGTACCGCAGGTTTCCGCGGTCGGTGACCACGTCCGCGCAGCCGTTGCCATCGAAATCGCCCGTGGCGATGAACCACCCGCTTGCTGCAAAGGACTCGCCGTACGCGAAACCGCCCCCTGGCTGGCTCAGAAGGAGTTGCAGCCCGCCAGACTCGTAGTTCAGGACCACCAGGTCCAGCCGCCCATCGAGGTCGAAATGGCCCGCGGCGATCGAGACCGGCCCATTGTGAAAGTCATTGCCGGCTGGGTAGAGTTCAGCTTCTTCGATTGTGCCGAACGTGCCGTTTGCTCTCCCGTAGTGGATAGTTATCGCGTGGAGTTCAGGACCCAGGTTCGCCCGACTATGCGCAACGGCGAGGTCGAGCAACCCATCGTCATTCAGATCGGCGGCAACGAGCGATATGCCTTCGCCTCCACCAAGACCGAAAGCTCGGCCCGGGAACAGATAGCTGATCGCATCCCGCAGAGGATCAACTAGTGTAGCCGATTCGTCCAATGCCCTGGTGTAGGGAGCGGATTGGCGGCTGTGTGCAGGGACTCCGACCACCGCACGCGGCGTCAACGGCTGCGGGCGATCCACTGGTCGCGGTGACGTCAGAACAGGTACGTCGTGTTCGTCATGTATCCCCGCCGGTTCGTACACAGCGCCGAATAGCGTCGAGACGAGGATAATGGCAAGAGTGAAGTGCTCCATGTTCCGCCTCCTAAAACAGTGCCGGACTCGTCAATCCGATGTTTGAAACGCCATAGTGGCGATTATAGCGATGGCGATGCGGCTGTGATACACGGGTGGGCGATGCACGTTGGCGGAGGAGCGTGGATTCCGGCGGATGCTGCGGCCTCGACATAATATCGAAAGTCATCCGCGCGCTCGGTGGTACGCCAGATGACCATCGTCACACAAGCCAGATCCCCGGACAGGAGCAGTTTGGCACGCAACGCCCGAAAAGGGAACCCTCATCCTCTGTTGTTGCTAGAGCGAGCGCTTGGGGGTATATGGAAAGAGGCTCGGTAGGGAATCGCCTACCCAAGCTCATGTCGGCGGGGTCTGCTCGAAACAGGTCCCTCTTTCCCCAACGCCCCCCTACGGAGCAACTTCGGCGACGGAGTTCAGTTCGCCATACTCATTGGTTTCCACCAGCGGGTTGTGGTGGTCGTGGGACCAGCGGCCGTCGACGACCAGGCGGTAACGGTATCGCCCGCTCGGCAAGCGGAGGCTGGTCTCGAAGTCGCCGTTGACCAAGCGGCGCATCGGCGTGGCGTGCGGCATCCAATCGTTGAAGTCCCCGGCCAACTGAACCTCGTTAGCCTCCGGGTTGCGCGTCCGGAACACGATGATCTCGCCGTCCTGGCGCACTCCATAGACCTCTTCGATCTTCCGACTGATCTCCTCGGGCGTGGCCGGCCTTTGCGCCGGGCGGGGAGCGGGCGCGACCGGGCGTTGTACTAGATCCGCTACGGCCGAAATCGCCGCCTTGCTACCGGCGGAAGCCGGAATAATCTCCGGCGGCACGTCCGGAGCTACCGCAGACCGTCCGCTGATCGCGACATCCATGGCCGGGGACGACGCCGGTACATTCGTCGGAGGAGCCGGCGAGGCTGACTTCCCGTTCGTCTTGGGCTGGGCGGTTACCGCGGTCTTCGTCGAGGCGGTCCGCGTGTCAATCAACGTGGCCGTGGTAGCCAGCAGTCGATCCGCATCCGCAGCGAGCTTCTCAACGTGTTGGAGGATATCGGTTTTGGATGTTCTGACCGGCTCGGTAGCGAGAATCTCGCGGGCGAGCTTCTGGAAATCGCGAGCCCCCATACTGGTAGGCGCAAACTCGGTAATGGGCTGGCCGAAACTGGCTCCCTCTTTGAGCTTCGTATTGAAGTTGATAATCGTATCGAAGATGACGCCTTTGAAACGGTCCCTCAACTCGGCGAGGATCTCCCGGGCCAGCTTCGTGCGTACGTCGTACTGATTCGGCAGCACCCGCACGGACGGCTTGGCCCCGACGCGCTCGCAGATCTGGTCGATCGTGGTTAGCTGCTGGGTCAACCCATGAAGCGAGAAGAAGCCGGTATCAACCGGAATGATGATCTCGTCCGCAGCGCAGAGCCCGTTGCGCATCAACAGGCCCAGGTGCGGTGGACAGTCGACCACGCAATAGTCGTACCGCGATGAATTCGCCGCGAGCACATCGCGCAGAGGAGTGTCGGCATCGTCTTGGATGCCCAACTTAGGCTCCAACAAGGCAAGGTTCGAACGCGACGGCGCCACATCGAGGGTGGGCGCAATCTGCCAGGTGATCTGCGACAACTCGATCGGCTCGCCTTCGAGCTTGGCCATGAGACAATCGAAGATGGACAGATCGATCTGCTCGTCCGGCACGGCCATTCCCAGGGCGCAGTGGCCTTGCGGATCCAGATCTACCAGGAGAACTCGCCGCCCTTCGCGGGCTATTGACGCTGAAAGATTGATAGCGACGGTGGTCTTTCCACAGCCGCCCTTCTGATTGGCAATAGTGATCGTGCGCACGGGAATAACCCTCACGTTGACCATGAGGGAGGCGAGCTAATACACCCGCGTCGAGGGGTCGCCTCCTGCTGCCCTACGAAGCGGCATACGCGAGAGGGCCTGGTCACTACCGGGCAACGACCATGCAGCCATCCTGCCGCCGCCTCCGGCGACCAGCGCGGATGGCGCGCTGCTCCAACCAAGTCCTCTCGCCGGAAATATCGGATGTCAGCATTGAGAAACTTGAAGATATTATTGGACTTAACACGGAAATCAGTACTGACAACCCGCTTTCTCGACCCTGGCAACGCCGAAATCGGCCCGGACGGAACCGAGTTGCAGGCGGCACAATAAACGGACGATGCATCGGTGTTACGTCCGTTTTGCAGTAGATTTCTGCGCGTTGCACGGAGCCGCTACGACATGGTCGATCGAATGACAGCCCAACCGCGGCTTCCCGGCCGGCTTTCAAAGAGCCGAGGAGGCATCGTCCGGAGCGAGACTTCCGCACTCAGTATTGAAGACCGAGCCGATGCGGCGTTCATCAGGCATGCAACAAAGGTCGCGCTCCTGCCGGCCTTGCTCGTCATTGTCCTCCCGTTCGTCCTCCCCGCGGGCTGCGGGTTGGGGTACATCGATATTGTCCCCGAAGAGACCATGACTCTCCGCGTGGAAAACGGCACCCCAGACGGGGTCAGCATAACGGTCACAGTCGAGGGGCCGGAGATAACGGAATCCGAGGACACCGACGCAGACAAGACCTCATCGGACACCGTAATATACGTACTCGGCGGCAACACCTCCGTCGGAAGCGTTCCGTGCGACGAGACAATCACTATCGCGGCGGTCATGTCGGATTCGTCGTCCACGGCCGTGGCGTTCAGCGGGGATGGGACAGGCACCCCGGGATTCGATTCGGGGAGCGTTGGTGCTTCAGGGCAAAGACATCTCATTCGCGACACGCATTTTACGTGCGCGGACTCGATTTTGATCCAGTTGTCCAGCTCGGGATCCGGAACCGTCGTGGTTGTAGAGGAGGGCGAATCGTTCCCCGATCCGGTCACCACTTCTGACGAGACTGATCCTACTGAAGGTTCCGAGCCGGCGACAGTAAGGCTCCAACTGGAGAACGCGACCGCAACGGCCGCCGACGTCACTATCGCGACGGGAACAAGTGAGGAAGAAGGCGAAACCACCACTGGCCAGCCGGTGCGGGTGCCGGCCGGACAGTACACGACCGGTGAAGTGGCGTGCGGGGCGGACTACGTCATTTCGGGCACGATGGCGGGAGATGACTCGGCGGCACTGTTGTTCTCAGGAGATGGGACCGGCACGGCCGGCTTCGACAGTGCGAGCGTTGGCTTGGACGGTGAGCGACTTCTTGCGTTCCTAGAGCATTACGCATGCGGGGAGACTGTGGTGATCCGCATCGAGGACGACGGAAGTGGCATCGGCAGCAGCACGAGCGAGACCCCGCTGGGTACGGTGGCGGTGTATGCCGCAAACGAGACCGTCCCGGAGCCTGATCTCCCCGACCCGGATGACGAGACTCCCGTGACCGACGCAGCCGACGAGGTGACCCTGGTGATTGTCAACGCTGTAGAGAGCACTATCCAGATTAACTTCGCAACGGGTAACGGATCACTGGCTGACACCGGTGGTACGGACATCTCCAGCTCGACTGATGTGCGGGTGCCGCCCGGTTCAACCTCTTTTGGAACCGGGTCCTGTGCGCAGGAGTACATGATCGCCGGGGCTCATCTCGAAACGACCGGAACGACCTACTCCGAAGGCGGCGGGGACATTTTCGAGGGCGGCGGCAGCGTGAACTTCCATGGAATCGTCTTCACCGGTGACGGGACCGGCACCGAAGGGTTCGACGGAAACTCGATTGCGGTCTCGCGCGGACGGCTCTTTCAGCTCGGCACCCACTTCGAATGCGGCGATACGATCACCGTCACCGTCACGGCCACGAACAACCAAGTCAAGGTCGACGAAGATGGAGTAGCGGAGGTTGATGAGTACGGCGAACCGACGATCGGCTACGGTGTCGGGACCGGTACGGTCTCTGTTACCGCAGGAGGTAGCTGAACCGGTGCCGGAGAACGCGCCCCTTGGATCCGCCCGCGGTAACCGCTGACGGATCCGTCTATCCGAATGACGCTAATCGTGAGTGATGGACAACTCAAATCGGTGAGTGTCGGGTTCCTGGCCGTCACACGGCGTCTGGTTATCTGCGCTACGGCTGCGGTCGCCCTGGTCTTCGCGGTTGGGACGCACGTATTGCTCGACCGGCAGACTCGTCTGGCGGTTGTGGCTGAGGCCCGGCTGTGCGCTTCAGCTCTCACCCCCGGTCCGAACGGGGATCTGACCGAATCCGTCGAACGGTTGCGTTCCCGGCACGGTCGTCTCGTCGCTGTCGCATCGCTGGGGCCTACCGGGCGGGTCGAAGCCGCCTATCCCTCTGCAGATCGAGGTTTCCGCGAGGCCGCGAACACGGCGGCGGAAGCCCGGTCGGAAGCCGTGGCCGTCACCGCCGCCGGCGGAGGGGCACGGCACGAATTGTGGGGCGTGAATCTCCCACTGAACGGGACAGAAAGCCCGGCGTCGTGGCGAGTGGTCATCCTGTTGACGCGAGATCGCGGCTACAGCGTATGGCTGGTCGCGACAGGTGTGGTTGCGGCCCTCGCCGCCGTGGGTCTCGGTCTTGGAGCTTGGGGACTGAGTCGCTGGTTCGAGGGCAACGTGACCCAGCCGTTGCGGCGAATCGCTACGTCTGCTCGCAATACGCGGTCTACGGGTGGAGTCCGGCCGAGTTTACGGGGCAACGTCTGGCGCGAGACCGAGGATATCGCAGAGTGTTTGCGCCGTCACGTCGAGCAGGGGCAAGAGACTCAGGCATATACCAAGCAAGTCGAGTACGAAGCTCAGCAACAAGTTCGGCTGCACCAGAAACGCCTCGATAATCGCCTGCGCCGGGCAGAGGACCGAGCGACGATGGACGCCCTGACCGGGTTGCGGAACCGCCACTTCCTGGAGAGCGAACTTGGTCCGTTGTTTGATCGCCAGCGGGGGGCACGGCGCGACCTCGCGGCAGTCGTATTCGATGTGGACAATTTCAAGCCGCTCAATGATACGCGGGGACACGAGGCCGGGGACGACATCCTCAGGTTTCTTGGTGAGCTACTCCGGGCCGCGATTCGCCCGACCGATTTCGCCGTTCGGATGGGCGGAGACGAGTTCCTTCTCCTTCTGCCCGACGTCAACACGAGACAGGCGAACAGTATCGCCGAGCGGATTGTCAGGCTCTTTGCCCAATACGCCGGGCGGCTGGGCCAGTCCCCGGCGGTGTCACTCAGCGCGGGCATAGCCACGCTCAGATCGACCGAAGGCGCAGACGGTGGGGAGCTGCTCGCCGCAGCGGACGCTGCGCTCTACCGGGCCAAAGGGCAGGGTAAGAACTCAGTCAGCACTGCCGAAGACGCTCCAATCGGCCCCGGCCGGTGACTCGCTCGGGCAGGACGCCGGCGTTCGGACAATCCCGTACGTGACAACTACCGTCTCTCTCGCAACACCCGTTCCAGGGGGGCGAGATTGGGAATCGTAGCGGCGGGCATCCGATGTCGCTAACATGAGGAAGAGGTGCCGGGCCTAACGCTAAGCCGGCGCCGGTCGGTCGGGTCGCGGCGGCGGCGAAGACGCTACGGAACAGCCCTGACCAACTTGTTTTGACGTTACGGTCGGATCGAAACGACCCGGGAATATCAAACCATGAGTACAGACGAGGCCAAGCCATCCCTGAACTTCATTCAGGAAATCGTCGAGGATGATCTCAAGACGGGCAAATGGGACGGGCGCGTTCACACGCGTTTTCCGCCCGAACCGAACGGGTACCTGCACATCGGACACGCCAAGTCCATCTGTCTGAATTTCGGGCTCGCGGCCGCGTACCCCGGCGGACTGTGCAACCTGCGGTTCGACGACACCAATCCCATCAAGGAAGAGGACGAGTACGTCAACTCGATCATCGAGGACGTCCGCTGGCTGGGCTTCGATTGGGGAGACCGGCTCTGCTACGGATCGGGGTACTTCGAGCAGATGTACGAGTGGGCCGTGCAACTAATCAAGGCCGGGCTGGCATACGTATGTGATCTGAACGCGGAGGAGACCCGACAGTATCGTGGCACGCTGACCACGCCGGGGCGGAACAGTCCGTATCGCGATCGAAGCGTCGAGGAGAACCTCGATCTGTTCACCCGCATGCGGGCGGGCGAGTTCCCCGATGGCTCGCGCACCCTCCGGGCCAAGATCGACATGGCATCTGCGAACCTGAATATGCGTGATCCGGTGATGTATCGAATCCTGCGGGCCCACCACCATCGCACCGGTGATGAATGGTGCGTCTACCCGATGTACGACTGGGCACACGGGCTGGAGGATTCGATCGAGGGGATCACGCACTCGATCTGTACGTTGGAATTCGAGAACCACCGCCCGCTGTACGATTGGTTTATTGACCAATTGGGCATTTACCATCCCCAGCAGATCGAATTCGCCCGCCTCGAGTTGACTTACACCGTGATGAGCAAGCGGAGGCTGCTCGAGCTGGTTAGTGACAGGCACGTTTCAGGTTGGGATGACCCACGGATGCCGACGTTGTCGGGCCTCCGTCGCCGCGGCTTTACGCCTGAGTCCATCCGTACATTTTGCCAGCGGATCGGCGTGGCGAAGTTCAACAGCGTGATCGACATCGCTCGCCTGGAGCATGCTATCCGCGAGGAACTGAACATAAGCGCGCCGCGGACGATGGCCGTGCTTCGCCCGTTGCGCGTGGTTATCGAAAACTACCCGGAGCAGCAGGTCGAGGAGCTGGACGCCGTTAACAACCCCGAGGACGCGAGCATGGGCACGCGCAAAGTGCCGTTCTCCCGCGTGCTGTACATCGAACGTGACGACTTCCACGAAGATCCGCCGCGGAAGTTCTTCCGACTTGCGCCCGGGCGGGAAGTCCGCTTACGCTATGCATACTTCATCACTTGCAATCAGGTCGTCAAAGACGGGAACACCGGCGAGGTCGTCGAATTGCGGTGTACCTACGATCCCGCCACGCGCGGCGGAGATGCTCCGGACGGGCGCAAGGTGAAAGCAACCTTGCATTGGGTTTCGGCGGAACATGCCCACGAGGCCGAGGTGCGCCTTTACGATCACCTGTTTACCAAGGAAGATCCCAATGACGTCGAACAGGGCGCGGATTACAGGTCGAACCTCAACCCGGACTCGTTGGAGGTTCTGCAATCGGCCCTCGTCGAGCCCGGGCTGGCCAAGGCGACTCCGGGAGATCGGTTCCAGTTCGAACGTCAGGGCTACTTCTGCGTCGACCCGGATTCGTCCGCAGAGAAACTGGTATTCAATCGAACGGTCACTTTGAAAGACACTTGGGCAAAGATCCAGAAGCAGCAATCGCAGAAGAAGTAGTAGGTCGGGGTATCCGAATAGCCTGCTCGCGGTGAGCGAGGCACTGGTTCTACCTTTCATGTGTGGACTTGCCATGCCACGGGCAGAGTCCGCAGCCGGAGAGGCCAACATGGATACTCATCAGAAGGTGCTACTTGTCGATGCCGGAACGGCGTTCTATCGGGTCGATCGTTTCAACGTCGGTGAGCCTTTCTTCGGCCCGGTTGATCTCGGGCTTCACCTGGCCGGGAAGTTCAACTCGCTGAACGTCGGCGCGGGGCTGCTGGCCGGCTCGATCTTCCCCGGGTCCAATCGGTTGATAGTCACCGGCTTCTCGCCGTGTTGGGGTGGATTCTACATCTCGACAATGGGCGGGGCGGCGTTGGTTTTCGACAACCTGGGGGTCAATATGCTCTCGATTGTCGGGCGTGCGTCCACGCCTTCGATCCTGTATTTGAACCGAACCGGCGGTGAGGAAGTTCACGTGCGAATCGTCCCCGTTGATGTCCACGCCGTCTGGAACGGCGGGCGCCGCGGCGTATATTCAATGATGGACCATGCCTTTGAACGGTTCGGAAGCGAGTACCCGAACGATCCGCGCATCCTGGCCGTGGGACCCGCGGCGGAGGCTACCGACTTCGGCGCCATCGCGTCGGTTCCTATCACGCGCGGTACGCTGACGCATGTTGACACCTGGGCCGGCCGCGGTGGGTTCGGATCGAAGCTCTTTCAGGAGCACAACCTCGCGGCCATCATCTACGGCGGCACGTTCGTGGATGAGGACTTCCGTGATCGAAGAGTGGCGGACGAGTGGTTCGTAGACAAATACCAGAAGAAACTCAAGGCCAAGGACCTCGAAGCGACTACGAAATACCGGTTCGATCCGCGGTTCGAAACCGGAGGGACGTTCGGCGTCAACTACACCACGCTGGCCGGCAACATGCTTTCCTTCAACTACCGAAGCGTGTTCGCGAGCGAGGACGAACGGCTGGACCTGCACCGCAAGTTCATCGTCGACCACTATCTCAAGCAGTTCAACGAAGAGACCATTCAACCGCGCAAACAGCAGACCTGCGGCGAGCCCTGCGCGGCGGTCTGCAAGAAGATGCACGGCGAGTACAAGAAGGACTATGAGCCGTATCAAACGCTCGGACCTCTGTCCGGAGTATTCGATCAACGCGCCGCCGAGAAGATCGTTCGGCACGCCGACATGTACGGGTTCGACGCCATCTCCGCCGGGGGAGTGGTTTCGTGGCTGATGGAATGCCTTTCTGAAAACCTGCTCGCTCCGGAGGAACTCGGGGTGACCGAGCGGCCGGTGTTCTCTCCAGAGGGCTTTGACGTCGTATCCGATTCGATGCACAACGCCACGCTGGGAATGGGCTTGCTGGACTCGATCATCGAGAAACGCGGCATTCTAGATCTTGCAGAAGGCCCGCGCAAGCTTGCCCGGCAGCTCGCCCGCCGGCGTGGGCGAGAAGTCCTCGATCCGTTCGTCTACACCGCTTATGCCCGCCGCGGGTGGATGGTACCCAACCAATACTGGACTCCGGGGGCATTTGCGCCCATGGCGATCATGGGCAAGTACTACATGTACTATGGCTACGATTTTCTGCCCCCGCGCGAGCTGGGCCGACGCTGCGCTACTCAGATGAAGACGGAGCTGGTCCTGGATAACACCGGAATGTGTCGGTTCCATCGGGGGTGGGCGGAGGGGATGATCCCGGAAGTCATCGGAGCCCTGTACGGCCTGCAGAAGGAGTTCCGCAAGACCACGGCCATCACGGCCGGGCGGATTAATGCCAGAAACTCGTCACTGTTCTGGGAGTCGGGCCGCAATATCGACATCATCCACAACTTTCTGAAGAGGAAACACACGGCAGACGGCGTAAACGATGCCGAGTTGCTCGAGTGGATCGATCGTTTCGAGGCCGACCGGCACGAGGCCGCCCTCGGTTTCTGGTACGACATCCACAAGGGTATTCTGGAATCCTTGCGGGAGTTCTGACCGGCAACGGTGCCCTGCAAGTGATGACAACGTGGTGGCATGGGTCAACTTGTTGACCCATGGGGCGTCCGGGTGGCCCATCTGCTCAGTTGGGTGGCCCATCTCTTTAGAGGTGGCGTATCCGGCATCCGAAGCGCAGGCATCCTGCCTGCGGCATGTCGGACAAAGCCGTGCGTAACGCAGGTATCCTGCCTGCAGAGTATGTCGAAAAACGCCGGCGGCGTCGGCAGGGCAGCGTCGGCGGATGTAGGGCAGGTCGAGGTAGGAGACCTGCCGCAATGACGCGCGACGCGCGAAGACTATGGCAGGTCTCGTTCCTCGACCGTGCCCTACGAATGATGCCAACGTGGTGTCATGGGTCAACTTGTTGACCCGTGGAATGCCCAGCATCTGTAGCGCAGGCATTCTGCCTGCAGCATGTCGGACAAAGCCGTGCGTAACGCAGGCATCCTGCCTGCAGAGTATGTCGAACAACGCCGGCGGCGTCGGCGGATGTAGGGCAGGTCGAGGCACGAGACCTGCCGCAATGACGCGCGACGCGCCAAGACCATGGCAGGTCTCGTTCCTCGACCGTGCCCTACGAATGATGCCAGACGGGTGGCATGAGTCAACTTGTTGACCCGTGGAATGCCCAGCATCTGTAGCGCAGGCATCCTGCCTGCAGTATGTCGAATAACGCGGTGCGTAACGCAGGCATCCTGCCTGCAGCATGTCGGACAAAGCTGTGCGTAACGCAGGCATTCTGCCTGCGGCATGTCGGACAAAGCCGTGCGTAACGCAGACATCCTGCCAATAATGTCCGGAACCCGTTGATTTCACGGCGGATCCGGGCTCGCTGGCGTGAGCCGCGAGCTGAGGCGGTGCGCGGGCGGCGCAGGCCCCGTGGAGCGACGGGCGCAAGCTGCCTTACTCGGCGCATACCGATAGCCGCGCTGGTCGGGCTGCGGACCGGCGCGGAACGCTACTTCCTGTTTTTTTCGCGTTGCCGTTCGGCGGCGCGGCGGCGTTCACGACGCCGTCGCTCAGCAATCTCGAACGATCCTTGCCGCGGCATTAACCCGGAAACTACGGCTGAGACAATCACAAAGTCGTATTTCGATGGCCGCGAGCCAGTCTCGACCGCGATCAGCAGCAACGCCACCATCATCACGTAGACCTGCACGGTCATCCCGGATTCGTCTTCCGAGAAGAAATGCTGGAAACTCGCAGAACTCTTCAGCCATCGGAAGAACAGCTCTACTTGCCACCGGTGCTGGTAGATCAGCGCGATCATCCAGGCCGGGATGTCCAACAAGTCCGTAAGCAAACGCATCCGCTTCTGTTTACCTTCGCGGTCGGTGAACTCGACCACTACCTCACGTAAACGCGGTAAGTCGTGCGCCTCGGGATCAACGCCCAAGGTAACCTCGGTGTCGATCGCAACACCTGCGGCCACATCCTCATCGCTGAGCGGTTTGACCCTTACGGAATTGGTATGCACGTTCTTACGCAAACGCACGACGAAGGAACTCTTGACCTTAATGATTTCCTCGAGGAGGCCATACGATTGAAAACCGCGGTCCATGACGTACAGGCAATCGGGCTCAAGATGCGTTCCGAGCACCTTGGCTTCACGCATCTGTCCATCCGTGACCGTGCAACATTCGGGAACGCCCTTGAGGACATCGAAATCGACGTGCACGCGGATCTGGCCCTTACGGACCCCCTTCTTCTCGGATTGGTTGTACAACGCCCAGGCGATTCGCGGAGCCACCGCGAAGAAGGTGCCGTCGACGGCCAGGAGCTTCTGTGTCAGGCTACCCAGGCGGTTGTCATGTGGTTGGATGTCGGCACGCTCCACAAGCGAGTCGATCAACGGCAGCAGTAGGGCCGGGTCGAAGACCTTCTGGGCGTCGGAGACTGTGCTCTTGGGCATCCGAGGGATTCCATACCGCTTTCGAATCCGAGGATGTTCGAAGAGATCCTCGATGCTGCGCAGGCCTGTAACCGACGGGTTGAAGAAGGCCAACAGGTGAGCCACCACCAGTTGATCGTAGAACACGTCCCGGTTGGCGTGGGCCGGCTGGTCATGGAGGTGTTCGAGGTAGTCTTCGATCAGTCGTGTGTAGCGGATTCCGATCAAATCGGGCGGCAACTTGGCCCGGCGCGCACGCCTTTTGCGCTTCTCCTCTGCTTTCTGGGCTTTCTTTCGCCTGCGCGTCATCGTGCCCAGAGTAGAGCACAAAGTGAGGCTGGGCGCAAGTTTGGTTTATGTTAGGTTGGCTGCACGCCTTCTGAGGGCCCGCGCCCACCGCCCCGAACTCCCCCGAGAATCCCGGACACTATTGGCATCCTGCCTGCAGCATGTCGGACAAAGCTGTGCGTAACGCAGGCATTCTGCCTGCGGCATGTCGGACAAAGCCGTGCGTAGCGCAGGCATTCTGCCTGCAGAGTATGTCGAAAAACGCCGGCGGCGTCGGCGGATGTAGGGCAGGTCGAGGTACGAGACCTGCCGCAATGACGCGCGAAGACCATGGCAGGTCTCGTTCCTCGACCGTGCCCTACGAGGAGCCCATTCGAATCGACAGATCCTGCAGCCGCACGACGTCAGCCCGGGGGATCGTTGAGGATCACTCCCGCCGTTTCTTCACGGGCAGGCCTTGTCCCTTGTGAAGCACCTTGAGCGGGGTTCCTCCCGGCAGTTTCAGGACGAAGCGCGACGAGTTGATGTCGATGTCCAATTCGATCTTGCTCAGCTCGATCGCGCTGGACGTGTTGCCGTCCTTGTCGTAACGAACCTCTTTCAGCAGTATCCCGTCCGGCCGGTAGGTCAGCAGAATCCTGGCGTCGGTACCTGTTTGCGTGGCGTCTTTTGCGACGGCTTCGACTACCAAGGTCGGTTCGGCGGCAGAGTCGGCCGACGGCAGCACCTTGAGTTCATACCGTCTGCGGAGAGACTCAAGGCGTTCTCGCGGATCATCCCCGCCGCAATTCACCCATTGTGCGGCCTTGTCCGTCCCGACGGTGTAGGAGAACGTATGTTGCCCATCATCGATCCAAACGCGCTTCTCGACTGCCTTGGCAGTCTCGCTGCCGCTGACCGTTGTGATCTCATATTCTGCAGTGTCCAGCCGTGACATGATCGTGTTGTCGACCACCGCCTGCTGCAGGGTACCGCGACTGATCGTTTTGACCGTGCCGTCCGCCCGCCGTTGCTCGACAACGCGCTTAAACGTCGCCGTCATGGACTTGTGATTGCGCCAAGTGTCGGCAATACGTTTTTCCAGATCCTCCAGATCATTCGCAACGCACAAATGCGATGACGCACAGACGACAGACACCGCCATTAAGATGATGGTCGACGTTCTTTCCATTGTTTCGAACTCCGTGGTGAACAGCATGCGCAGACCCGGCAGCCGCGACTGCTACGTTCCGATGACGTGAGCATACCGCGTCGGTTCCATCTCGGTCAACGGGTTTATATACCAAGTTCTCGGTACGACGACCCGCGTCGGTGGGCTCGGCCGCCCGATTGCCGCGTCGGTGTCGCCCTCGTTTGAGTAGTCGCCAAGCGCTCGCAGGCATCCTGTATTTACATATACCCGCCATCGCCGGCCCGGTTGCCGGAGTCGTCGAAATCGGCAAAGCGGCAGGGCAGGTCGAGGAACGCGACCTGCCGCAATGGCGAGCGAAGACCACGGCAGGTCTTGTTCCTCGACCATGCCCTGCGAGGGGCTTCGCGTGAAACGCGGAACGATTCCCCGATGTTCCGAGCCCGACGAGCCGGCGATAGCGTCACGTTTCAGCTTTCCGGTCATTGTTGGCTACGTGGGGGACCAGTTGCCGGTCCGGTTGTCGCTGCCAGGTTCGGCCGCAACGACAGCACTCCAGGACGATTTGTCCCGCCGCCGTTTCGGCGTAGAACAACGCGCAACCGCAAATGCAAAACTCTCTATCGGGTGATTTCATTCCGGGTTGACCTCCCGTAGCACGGGGTGCGGTTTGAGCGTTTAGTTTCATGACTCTCATGTTGTCACCTCCGCAGACTCTCCGCCGGCCGTCGCCTTTCCAAAGGCGAGCCCGGTCAGCGGCGATTGCAGCCTACACCGGGCGAGCGACAGATGAGGTCGGACCTAACATCCAAAGGGGCCCGACAGAGTAGGTCGAGCCCCCGGGGTGTGGGGCGTGCCGGATGCTGCCGGTGGGATATCTTGGGGGCCGGGAGTTACGAAAAAAATCCGGATCGCCGGGATGTTAGGCTCGAAGACACGGTCCTTGCGGACGGTGTTCGGCGCGTCGCAGTCACGTGGAAAGGTACAGAAGTTCCCGGCTCGGGCGGCGTGTCTCAACCGTGCAACTCGGCGGCGGCGAGAAGTTCCTCGCGCATTTCGCGGCGTAGGTCGGCGGGGTGGAGAATCTCGGCCTGATCGCCGAAGCCTTTGATCCAGCGTTTGAATTCGATGACCCCGGACAGGCGATACTTGGCAATCAGCGTGTCGGACTCGTCTCCGGGGGGTTCAAAAAGGGTCTGCTCGACAGGTTGCCAGGTGGTTTGCTGGCTCTCGTGCCAGATACGCTCTTCAACCAGAGTGGCGGCCGCCCCGGTGAACTTCACGCGAATCTCAATCGGCTCGCCTCGAGACTGGAAGATGCCGAAGCTGCTGCGAAACTGGTTCTCGAGATTGAAGTCGGCAGGGCGCTCGAACCGGTCTCCGGTTGTGGCAGCCTCGGCAATGCGTGTTACCTTGAACATCCGCACGGCGTCTGCCCGGTGAGACCGGCCGATAGCAAAGAGATCTCCATCGTAATAGACGATTCCGTACGTATCGAACCGCGTGGTGTATTCACTCGCGCGCCAGAGCCCGCGATATCGAACGTCAATAGTCTTTTCCGATCGGGCCGCGTCAGTTAGGGTCTCGATCGTATTCGCATGCTCCTGGTAGTCGGTGACTCCCATCCGGCGGACATAGACGGTCTCGTCAAGCTCGGCGAAATAATCCAACGCCTGTGCCGGGAGAAGGCTGCGGATCTTCTTGAGGATGCTCTCGAGCCCGGCGGCGAGGTTCGTGCCCGCGAGCGGGGTGAGCAGTCGTTCAGCCAGGTGCAGTGAGATGGCCTCAGTCATTCCCAGGAACAGGGGACTGGTATCGACGAACCTGTGCGGAAGTCGCCAGAACCGTTTGCCGAACTCGTTGTCGTCATGTTCGATGGGGAAGCCGACTTGCGTGAGTAGCTTGAGATCTCGCTGGATTGTGCGATCGCTGCCGCCGAGATGGCGGGCCAGTTCCGCAAGCGACATTCCAACTCCCCGCGTCTGCAGGATCTTCAACAGGTTCCAATGCCGGAGAATCTGCTCGCCGCGTGCCATTGTGTGTGGACCTCCTAAGGCGATCTACCCTTAATGAACAGCAGCATAGCAAGTTCAGCGGTGTTGAGGAAGCAGGTAGTACAGGTCGTTGACCGGCCTTTATCATCTTGGCTGATATGGGTCTCGTGACCGCATGGAGATTCCGTTGAAGGCAGGTGAATCACGTGATCTACCCCTGATCCGCCACGCCCCCCGCAGGGCTGCACTCCATCGCAGGTGGACGTACGATCAGAACCGCAAGCGTCAGAGCCCGGCCTTCGCTTCACATAGGCCGCATACCGGGTGCCAATTCACCGGCACCCCCGACTGCTCCCTGATGGTCGTGGTTCTGATTCGCCCCGCCAAGCGGGCATTCCGCAGGGTCTGATAGGGTGGCGGTGGCTCGTCAGTAACTCGGCGGTCCGCAGAGTGGCCCGTACGGCTCCGCACGAGGGCAGGCTACGGCGCGGGTGAGCCGCGAATGCTCCCCGGCCCGCCAACCGATCCACTCTCCACCAGGAAAACGAACTAGCCTGATAATCGCGTCCCGGTTGTGTGACACTGAACTGCACCTCGCAGGATTACCCTCAAGGGAAATATTCTGCGCATTTGCTTGACGTGCGGCTATATAAAGCGTAGAATCTGCCGATAGCATATGCTGGGCAACTGTAAGGTTGTCATTCTTGCCTCGGTGGGAATTGGCCGGCCCGCCCGGAATGTTGGGGCACTTCCTCGCGCTAGAGGGGTGTTGTGGAGCTTTCTGAGTGCTTGCATATCTGGAGAAAAGCGATGAAGAAGCTGCTAACGGGGTTAATGGTATTGGGGCTCTGTGCGGGGCTGTTCGGCTTATCGTCACTTCTGTACGCCGCCGACCCTGAACCGGTTGAGTCGACCGACGCGCAGGCAGAGCAAGAGGAGGAGGCCGCTTGGGAGGCTTGGGAGGCAGACCTCGAGGCCTTGCTGATCGTCGATGACGAGTACGCCGAAGCCGTGGAGTCCTTGGCTGATTATCTCGGCGACGACGTCGAGGAGTATGCGATTCTCAAGGATGCGCGTTCCCAGAGGTATTTCGAAATAGCCTTGATTGTATACGAAGAGCATTTCGGTGAGTGGACGGGCACGACGGAGGACTTCGAAGCACGCATGGAGGAGATTCCCGTCAATCCCAACATTGAGAGCTGTAGCGCAGCGGCCGTTCTCGGTTGCGGGAAGGGGAAGGTGTGTTCAATGACGTCGTCGCCGGACGGCACTTGCTCTTACACGTGCGCGGGCAAGAACGGGGTTTGCGGAGGCTCATCGGGCATGTAGTAGTGGGGCCGACTTCGAAACTCGGTATCACCGCGATTCCACGGGGGCGGCCGGGAACCGTGACCGGGGGCAGGGGAGCCGGGTTCGACCGGTTCCCCCTTTACGGGGATTGTGTCGGGCAGTTGGTCGAAGCGAGTAGAACACCTGGCTCGTGGTGATTAACACACCTTGGGGAGAAGAACCATGAAGAGACTATTGATGGTATTGGGGCTCTGTGGCGGGTTGCTCGGCGTATCGTCACTTCTGTACGCCGCCGACGCTGAACCGGGGCGAACACAAGTACAGGAAGAGAAGCACCTGGTCTTGCTGGGCTGCGATGACCTGAGGCAAACGGAGCCGGGAATCTACTATTACCTGCTTTCGGTGGCCGAGCAAGCCGAAGCTCGTCGGAAGCAAGGTCAAAGCTCCGTACTTGATGAAGACGGGCCTCTGTCGCTCTCGGTTGACCTGACCGGCGATTGCCTGGTTTGCGTGTTGACCGACCGCAGCGCGGGCAGCACGGATGACGAATCGCAGGCCGTTACCGTGGCGCTTGCCGAGCGGAATGAGAGTGGCCAATACATAACCGGTCCGACGCTTACGTTCACTCCTCTGACCGAGGCGCAGGTCGCAGAAGAACAGAAGGAAGCTGCTTGGGATGCCTGGCAAACGGACTTCAAAGCCCGGTTGGCTGCGGACGAGAAGTACCTCGCGGCCGAGAAGGCGTTGTCGGGCTGGGCCGGTGACGACGACGAGGAGTACGCGATTTTCGAGGACGCACGTGCCCGGCGATATCGAGAAGTAGCCCTGATGGTATACCAAGAGCATTTCGGCGAATGGACCGGCACCGTGGACGAGTTCGATAAACTCATGGCGGACATCTCGATCATAGCCAACATCGAAAGTTGCGGCGCCGCGGCCGTTCTCGGTTGCGGCAAGGGCAAGGTGTGCTGGGTGAGATCGTCCGGAGAAGGGTGTTGCACCTTCGCCTGCTACGATGGAAAGGGCGAGTGCCCGGACTATCCGGCCCCTAGCGTGTCGACTGAATAGCTGACGCGGCAATACGGTGCGTTGCCCGGAAGAAGAGAACAGCAAGGGGGGAGCCGAGCTTGACCGCCCTCCCTTTCGGTTGTCCGCTGTCCGTTTCGCCCGCAGATCCGCTATACCATCGCCCTGCCTGCCGGTACCCTGCCAAGGTAACGCAGGCTTCCAGCCTGCCTCTTGGATTCTGCGGATACCCTGCGAAGGTCAGGTACGTGCAGGTAACGCAGGCTTCCAGCCTGCCTCTTGGATTCTGTGCGGACCCTGCAAAGGTCGGGTATGGGCAGGAGATGTCAGCTAGCGAGAGTGACAGCGATGCAACGAGTACTGTTTCTCCAGAGCTTGGGCGTCGAGCGCGAGTTCATTCAGGGGTTGGTTTCGCAGGCCGGGCTGCCGGTTTCGATCGAGTGGGGGAAGTGGCAGGATGTTCAATCCCCTGCGGAGGTGGTGGGGATCGTCACCGTGCAGGCCCGGGTTGATGAGGAGACTCTCGACCGTTTCCCGAACCTCCGCGTGATTGCGGTGGCTTTTACCGGCTACGACTGTCTTGACTTGGCGGCCTGTCGGCGGCGTGGGGTGGCGGTATACAACGTGCCGGCCTACTCCACCGACTCTGTTGCCGAGCTTACGCTTGCCCTGACGATTGGCCTGCTCCGTGAGATCCCCCGGGCGGATCGGAGTATCCGAACGGGCGGGTGGAAGCTCGATCGCCACGGAACCGAGCTGGCCGGTAAGACGGTGGGGATCGTCGGAACCGGAGCGATCGGGCTACGCGTCGCAAGCCTGTTCAAGGCGTTTCGATGCGAGCTGATCGGCTGGTCGCGAACCGAGCGGGGGGAGTTCGTCGAACTCGGTGGGGCGTATCAGCCCTTGGACCGAGTGCTGTCCACGGCGGACGTCGTGTCGCTGCACGTGGCCTTGACCGAAGAGACCGCCGGTCTGGTCGGGGAACGGGAGCTCGGCTTGATGAAGCCGGGAGCCTGCCTGATTAACAGCTCGCGCGGACGGGTAGTGGATCAGGCGGCGCTGATTCGGGCTTGCGATTCGGGGCGGATCCGGGCCGCCCTGGATGTGTTCGATCCGGAGCCCGTTTTGCCCGATGACGCCGTCAGAGTTATGGACAATGCGATCCTCACACCGCATCTGGCCTTTCAGACGCACGAAGCGCTGGCTCGGCGCGCGCGAGTGACGATTGCGAACATCCAGGCGTGTTTCGACGGGAGCGATCGGAATCGAGTGGCGTAGGCGGCGGGGGGATATAGCGGATGCGCTAGACGTTGTGGCAGGTCTCGTTCCTCGACCGTGCCCTACAAGTCTGGGTGGCCCATCGCTTTGACGGTGGGGGGCGCAAACGGTTGTGACGCGCGCAGACGTTGTGGCAGGTCTCGTTCCTCGACCGTGCCCTACAAGTCTGGGTGGCCCATCGCTCTCGCGGTGGGGGACACAAACGGCCGCGACGCGCGCAGACGTTGCGGCAGGTCTCGTTCCTCGACCGTGCCCTACAAGTCTGGGTGGCCCAGCGCTTTGACGGTGGGGGGCGCAAACGGTTGTGACGCGCGCAGACGTTGCGGCAGGTCTCGTTCCTCGACCGTGCCCTACAAGTCTGGGTGGCCCATCGCTTTGACGGTGGGGACGCACCCAAGGGTATGACATCAAGTTGGCATTTGAAGGAATCAGCAGGTTTCGTCTTCGAAGCGTACGTTCAGGAAACCGGCCAGGGCGCGGGCGATCTCGGATGTCGGGTGGACTTTGTGCCCGGCGGCCAGTACCAGGCGACGGCTGGGGCTTGTCAGCGTGATCGGGTAGCAGGTTCGCAGCAGATCGTCCCAAAGGTCGACCTGTTTTCCGACATGCACGGAGCTGCACGACAGCGGCCGGCTCGTCTGATGAAGCGGAATGCTCAGAATGCCCCACCACAGCGTCACCACGTTATCGCGCCGATTCACCACGGCGCCCTTGCGGCCCAGGAGGATGCACAATCCTATCAGCACCGCCACCATGGCGCCGAACCCGGTGAGAGACTCCGGCATGAGGCTCGCAGCGCTTTCGCAGAACAGTCCGAACAGGCCTATTGTGGTCAGACCAATGCCGCCGATGGCGGCCGACCCGCGGATAGTCGTTCGCAAGGCGAATTGATCCGGATTGGATGTCGCTCGTCGTAACATCAGCCTAGTTCGTGATTCACCTGAGCCCGGTACGAACACAAACAGTATACCAGCGGGATTACACCCGGTTAAGTATAAGATACGCCGCGGGCCGATAACGCGGGGCAAGTGCATGGCAACTTCATTCGTTGTTTCGGGTGTGGTTTCTCCAGCCGAACAGCAGGTTGGATGCCTGTGCTACAGGTGCTTTCGCTACGATGATAGCGGCTTCGTTTGGCCACTTCACTAATTCGAGCCGCGGCGCGGCTACGCGCTAGTCCGGCGCGAATGTGCCACCGATAATGTTGCCTACCTTCAAGCGGGGTTGCATTCTTGTGTGGTCCGTGGAGAATCAGATCGGACGTGGCGAAGTCAAACTCCACTGGCACCCGAGCAGGGCGAGGTTGCAGAAGTTGACTGCATTTCAATTGAGACCGTTGGACGGAAACGACCGACCCTGGGTGGTCGATCTGTTGACCGAGCGCTGGGGGACTCCGGAGATAGTCACGCGGGGGCGTGTGCATTGTGCCGATCGACTGCCGGGATTCGTTGCCGAGCAGGACGGGCAGCGTTGGGGGCTGGTGACGTTTCGGATAGACGGCGCCGATTGCGAAGTTGTCTCGTTGGACAGCCTTCGGGAACGCACCGGTGTTGGCACGGCGTTGCTTAACGCCGTACGCGACGCGGCTTTGGAGGCGGGATGCACGCGAATCTGGTTGATTACCACAAATGACAACATTGCGGCACTGGGGTTCTACCAGAGGCGCGGCTGGCGGCTGGCCGCGTTGCACCGGAACGCCCTGGCGGAGTCGCGGCGACTGAAACCCGAGATCCCGCTTCTCGGGTTGGACGGTATCCCGCTTCGTGACGAGATAGAACTCGAGCTGCCGTGCGACTCGCAGAGTGCTTAACTTCCCGTTACCTCGCCTGTGCGATAGCGCCGTACGGCGTCGTTTCACCCTAGTTATATTCAGAGGCGTCTGAGCTTCGACCTTTGAAAGGGCGAGCGGGTTGTAGGCTAGCCAGGTGACAGTGCCTTTGCGCCGGTGCTGTTTGACTCCGCATTTGTTAAGAACCTGGCCGGATTGGCCCGCACCAAAAAAGGCAGTGACGGATGGCCTAAAGTGCCTGCGGAGCTTTTTCGGGCGACGAGGTTTGCAGCGATTATTATGGTAACTGCGGCCAGTATTCGCTAGGATGGCCGGTGTAGAGGTTCGTGAGGTTGGAAGAGTTGCGCGGCTTGTGTTTTGGTGGCGGGAGGCTGGAGCGTCGCGGAGGAACGTCCCCGAGTCGGTTGTCTTGCGGTCGGCATTGTACACGGGCACTTCCCTGGTTGATATACGGACGTTGCCGAGGTAGTTGGGCCTGCTGCCGGTTTGGGTGCGGGCAGCGCCTGAGCCCCGGCTGGCGTGCGGAGAACTTCGGCGATCCTCTTTTTGGGTTGGGTCAGACGGACAGGGATTCCATTGGTCAGTTTGAAGAGTGTTATGGTGATGGCGATACGAAACAGAGGCGGGATCGAGATGCGCGTGATCACGAGGGTTTTGCTGCTTGTGCTGCCGGTGCTTTTGGGTGTCGAGCGCGCGGCGGGGGCGGAGCCGGTTGTCTGGCGTTCGGGAGCTGCGGAGATTGCCGATCGGATCGAGCGGACGTTACGGCGCAGGTATTAGCGCTGGCGGCGCGGTCCGATGAGCGACACGTGGTTGTGCAGTTCGATGAGCCGGTAAGCGAGATCGATCGCGATCGAATGAGCCGGTCGGGTCTGACCCTTTTGCGTCCCTTGGGTAGCAATGCGTACTTCGCAGCAGTATCCGGAGAGACCGGCGTGTTGATGCCGGCGGATCTGGGGCTGGTGCGGGGGGTTCGGGCGGTTCAGCGCTCCTGGAAGTTGGCCCCTGCGATTCTGGCGGACCGGGTTCCCGATTGGGCGGTGGTTGCCGAAGACGCACGCGGCGATCGGATGGTGGGTGTATATGTTCTGTTTCACGCCGACGTTCCTTTGCGGTCTGAGGCGGCGGAGGCAGTTAAGCGACATGGCGGAGTCATCAGGGATACGCTGAACGTTGTGAACGGGTTGGTGGTGGAACTGCCGCTTTCCGAGGTTCGGTTGTTGGCGGATGAAGATGCGGTTCAGTGGATCGAATGGCCGTTACCGCCGATGAGCGTCGTCAACAACAGCAACCGCGCGCTGACCGGGGCTGATATCGTCAATGCAGCGCCCTACAACTTGGACGGCGACGGTATCACGGTAATGGTCTACGACGGCGGGACCGTTCGGGATACGCACGTGGATTTCGAAGGACGCGTGACGGTTCTGGACGGATCGGGCGAGCACGACCACCCCACGCATGTCGCCGGTACGGTCGGCGGGGCGGGGATCGCTAATTCGGCCCGCCGCGGGATGGCTCCGGAAGTTACGATTCTGTCTTACGGCCTGGAGACCGATGGGACGGATATCTTCCTGTACAGCAATCCGGGTGACATTGAGGACGACTACACGGAAGCGATCTACACCTACGGGGCGGACGTTTCGAACAACTCGATCGGTACCAACACGGAGCCGAACGGCTTCGATTGCGACATCCAGGGAGATTACGGGGTTACCGCCAATCTGATCGACTCGATCGTTCGCGGAAGCCTCGGGGATCCTTTTCGAGTCATCTGGGCCAACGGTAACGAGCGGCAGGGGGACCGTTGCGACGTCGAGGGGTACGGCGACTACTACAGTACGGCTCCGCCCGCCGGGGCTAAGAATCACATTACGGTCGGTGCTATAAACTCCGATGACGAGAGCATGACCGATTTCAGTAGTTGGGGGCCGGTGGACGACGGGCGGCTTAAGCCCGACATCTCCGCCCCCGGCTGCGAGGTTGGTGATGATGGCGGCGTGACTTCCTGTTCCGCCTCCAGCGACACCTCGTATACGACCATGTGCGGGACATCGATGGCCGCGCCGACCGTAACCGGTCTTACTGCTCTATTCCTGCAGGACTTCCGGGCCCAGTTCCCCGGTGTACCTGATCCGCGGAACTCTACTCTCAAGGCGGTGTATGCTCAGACGGCGGTAGACCTGGGGGCCAACGGGCCGGACTACAAGTTCGGTTATGGATCGGTCCGCATTCAGGACGCCATTGATCTGATGCGTGACTCGGCGTTCATCGAACGGGACGTAAGCGACCATGAGATCTACACCTTCGAGATGGATGTAGAGGCCGGAACGCCGGAGCTGAAGATCACCTTGGCGTGGGATGACTACCCGGCGACACCGAATGTTGCCACGGCCTTGGTGAATGACCTTGATCTCCAGGTGTACAGTCCCTCGTCGACTCAATACTATCCGTGGACGTTGAATCCGTCATCGCCTTCCGTGCAAGCCTCGCGGACCCAGGCGGACCACGTCAACAACATCGAGCAGGTGTTGGTAGACAACCCCGAGGCGGGCCGCTGGACGGTCGAAGTATTCGGTTACTCGGTGCCGGAAGGGCCGCAACCGTTCTCGCTCGCCGGGGATGGCGTGGTCAACTCGGGGATGTGGATAACCGTGTCGGATGACCTGCCCGAAGTTGTCGCTCCGGGGGTCATCGAGAGTTTCGAAGTCCAGATTGCCACTTTGGGCGAAAGCTATGTGGCGGACAGCGGGACGTTGCACTATCGGTACGACGGCGGGACTTGGCAGACTTTGCCTCTGGTCTCGCTCGGATCAGGGCTCTTTCGGGCCGATCTTCCCGCACCGCAGTGCGGGGACACGCCTGAGTACTACGTCAGTGCGGAAGGAACCGTTAGCGGAGTCTCGACCAAACCCTCCAATGCGCCGGCCGCCACGTATTCGTTCCAAGTGGGCGAGTATGTCACGGTGCTGGAAGATGATTTCGAGACCGATATGGGCTGGACGGTCGATGCCGGGGCGAGCACCGGAAACTGGGAACGGGCCGATCCCGAGGAAGTGACTTCCGGCTGGCTCAATCCGGTGATCACTCAACCGGAGGACGATCATACGTCGACGGGAACGCTCTGCTACGTTACGCAAGCCGCGGCCGGGTCGGGGGCTGGGAGCTACGATGTGGACGGCGGTCCGTCGCATCTTACTTCGCCGATGCTGGATCTGACCGCCGGAGACCCATACGTCAGCTACTGGCGTTGGTACCACATAAGTACGGAGATTGATGACTCGTTGGTGGTAGCCATCTCCAACAACGACGGAGCCGATTGGGTTACGGTCGAGACCATCTCCGCCCGGCAAACCTGGACGTACGCCGAGTGGCGGGCGGCCGACTATGTAACGCCGACGACGGAAGGCCGAGTGCGATTCACGGTGAACGACACCGATCCCGGCTCGCTTATCGAGTCGTTAATCGACGACTTCACGGTAAGGAGTTTCCAGTGCATCTCATCGGAGAGTTGCACGGACGGGATCCAGAATCAGGGTGAGGATCGCATCGACTGCGGCGGACCGTGCCCGGCGTGCGAGTGTACATCGGATGCGGCTTGCAGCGACGGGGCGTTCTGCACAGGGGTCGAGACCTGCGATTCCTACGGGAACTGCCTGGCCGGTAGCGATCCGTGTCCGGGGCAGTCCTGTGACGAAGTGAGTGACACCTGTGTGGCATGCGAGAACGACGGCGATTGCGACAACGGCCTATTCTGCGACGGCGTGGAGACTTGCGATGGCTCCGGGGTTTGCCAGCCCGGCGCAACGGTTGATTGCGACGATGCCGTGGATTGCACGGACGATTCGTGCAACGAGACGACCGATACTTGCGACAACATTCCGAATGACAGCCTCTGCAATAACGGGTCATATTGCGATGGGGTCGAGACCTGTCACGTCACTCTGGGATGTCAAGCCGGTACCGAGGTAGATTGCGACGACCTGGTTGATTGTACGGACGACTCCTGCAGTGACGCTCTTGCTTCGTGCCAGAACATCCCGAATGACGGGCTCTGTGACAACGGGGAGTTCTGCGACGGAACGGAGACGTGCGATCCGGTAGTCGGTTGTGAAGACGGAGCTATGCCGTGCGTGCCGGAACAGATGTGCCGTGAGTCGGACGACCAGTGCGTTGACTGCCTGGACAATTCGGATTGTGAGGACGGAGATCCCTGCACCGGTGAGGAAGTATGTGACCCCGACGGGACGTGCGGGCACGTCCTGGCGGCGGACTGTAACGCCAACGGCGTTGAGGATTCGTGCGATATTGACGCCGGCACCAGTGAAGATTGTAACGTGAACGGTGTGCCGGATGAATGTGATGTGAGTGGGGGAGGTTCTTCTGATACGAACGGCAACGGCGTTCCCGACGAGTGTGAGGTCAACCCCCCGGTTGGTGCTCCGTCGCCGTATGACACGACTACGAATCGCTATATCTCCTTCGCTCCGAATAACACCACGATAAACGCGGCGCTGCGCGTTGTGATGACCGCCAGCGATTTCTTCCCGGAATCAATCGGTACGGTTGGATGGGTGGGCGAGCCCGATGCAGAGGGGATTGCCCGGATTATCGACGAAGCCCATTACAGCAACTCTTGGCCCGCGGTGGTGCATGTAGGGGATTGCCAGATAGTCCCGGCGGCGGCGTACGAGGTGGCGGCTACTTCTGATGGAGGGTCGTTCAGCAGCGCGCTGGCGGTGAGTACCACCCCCCAGCCTGCGGCCAAGTATTGGACCGACTGCGTTGGAGAATTCACCGGGGTCTGGGGGCCGCCCAACGGGTTGGTGAACTTGAATGACATGATGGCCGCAATTCAGAAGTTCCAGCACTCTTCGACTGCGCCGCCGCTTACGTGGGTCGACGTGGACGGGGTAGTGCCGAACACCATTTTGAATATGACCGATGTCCAGGTGATTGTGAACGGCTTCAAGGGCGAGCCTTACCCGTTCGATGACCCGGCGGATTGCCCCTAGAGGGATTGCGCCAGGCGCGCCGGCGCGAGGTTGCCGGGCTTAGGCCGGTTGCCCGCTAACAAGGATGGGTTGCAAGATGATCAGAACGACAAACGGAGGCCTGCTTCTGCCGGCCAATGCGATAATGTTCGTTGTGCTTGTTCTCGCGGCTCCCGTCCTGGGCAGCGGAAGGGTGATAGAGTGGCGCTCGGGCGCCGTGCAGATGGGCGAGCCGAGTACGGCCGACCTGGCGACCGCGATATCCGGCTTAGCCGCGCGCCCCGATGCCAGCCATGTTGTCGTGCAGTTTCGGCAGCCCGTCGGATCAACCGTCCGCCGGCTTTCTTCCGAAGCGGGTATGACGCTCTTAAGTTACCTGGGCAACCACGCGTTCTTCGCGTCGTTCGCCGCCGATGTTGATGAACAAGCCGTCAGCATGCTTCCGTGTCTGAAAGATGTGCGGAGCATTGACCGGTCATGGAAACTCGATAGCAGGATCGTCTCCGGCAGCATACCGGAGTGGGCCGTAGTATCCGATACGGCCGCAGGCAAGCTGGTAGCGGTATACGTGTTGTTTCATCCGGATGTGAATCTGGCTACCGATGCCGTGGCGGTTGCGCAGGAGCACGGCGGGACTGTTCGCGACGAACTTCGGTCGATAAACGTGCTGGTGGTGGAGCTGCCGGAGTCCGAAATCGAGGCTCTGGCGGATGAGGATGCCGTCCAGTGGATTGAATGGCCGTTGCCGCTGATGGGCGACCTCAACGACGGTAGCCGCGCGAGTACGCAGGCCGATGTCGTGCAAGCCCCGCCGTATGACCTTGACGGGACGGGGGTGACCGTGCTGGTATACGACAGCAGGTCCGCCCGAGCCACGCACGTGGATTTCGAGGGGCGGCTGACGGTCGGAGACAGCACGACCACTTCCGACCACGCCACTCATGTTGCCGGTACGATCGGGGGCGCGGGCATAGCCGATTCGACATATCGGGGAATGGCGCCGGGGGTCGACATGTTGTCTTACGGCAATGAACGCGACTTCTTCACGGGTATACTCCTTTACAGCAATCCCGGCGATCTCGAAGACGACTACGATGAGGCAATCAACACCTATGGAGCCGACATCTCCAATAACTCAATCGGCACCAATGTTGAGAACAACGGGTTTGACTGCGCTATTCAAGGGGATTACGGCATCACGGCCGCGTTGCTCGACTCGATCGTTGCCGGGAGTCTGGGCGATCCGTTTCGGATAGTCTGGTCCGCGGGCAACGAAAGGAGCGGAGATCGTTGTGATGTTGAAGGATACGGCGACTACTACAGCACCGCTCCTCCGGCCGGGGCCAAGAACCCCATTAGTGTCGGTGCGATTAACTCCAACGATGAGTCCATGACGGATTTCAGTAGTTGGGGACCGCTGGATGACGGGCGAACCAAGCCGGACGTTTGCGCGCCAGGTTGCCAAACCGACGGGGATCTCGGAGTTACTTCGTGTTCGTCGAGCAGTGACACGGCTTATCGATCCGCGTGCGGGACCTCGATGGCCGCCCCCGCCACGTGCGGCCTGTGTGCGTTGCTGATGCAGGACTTCAGGAGTTTCTTTCCGACCCAGCCGGACCCGCGCAATTCCACCTTGAAGGCCCTGCTGGTTCATAATGCCGACGACTTCGGCGCCGTCGGACCCGACTACCAGTATGGGTATGGGGTCGTCCGCATTCAAGAGACTATCGACTATATGCGGATAGGCAACTTCCTGGAGGATGAGTTGGTCCAGGGAGAGACATTCATCACCTGGGTATCCGTCGAGGCCGGAGATGAACTGAAGGTAACCGTGGCGTGGGATGATGCTGCCGGGGCGCCCAATGTGGTGCCGGCGTTGGTGAACGACCTTGACCTTCGGGTGTACGATTCCTCGGGCGTGCAATATTACCCGTGGACTCTGGATCCGACCGTGCCTGCTGATCCGGCCGTTCGAATCCAAGCCGACCGGGTCAACAATATCGAGCAGGTTGTCGTTGATGCCCCGGCGGCGGGTCTTTGGCGGGTTGAGGTAGTCGGTTTTGATGTTCCTCAGGGCCCGCAGTCGTTTACGTTGGCGGCGTCCCCGCAGTTGGTCTCCTGTTCATCCCAGGGGGCGGTGCTCTTCGGAGCCCAGCGGTACGGCTGCACGGCTACGGCGCACGTTCGGGTGGTCGATTGTGACCTGAATGCTAATCCGAGCGTTGCCGAGACGGTTACCGTATCGGTGGCGTCGCCGACGGAGCCGGGTGGGGAGACTGTTCTTCTGACCGAGACCGGATCGGATACGTCGGATTTCCGTGGAACAGTGCAGCTCGACGTGGTCGATGCCTCCGGGGTGCTTCAGGTTGCAGAAGGAGACACTGTAAACGCAGTGTACATTGACGCCGACGATGGACTGGGTGGGGTGGGCGTTCCCGTGGAGGCCACTATGACCGTGGATTGCCTGGGTCCGCAGATCTCCAATGTTCACGTGCCTGAAATCGATACTTTCACGGCCACGGTGAGTTTCGAGACCGACGAGCGCGCCGTGGGTACCGTATGGTACGGCTCCACATGCGAGACCCTGAACAAGTCGGTCGTCGAGCCCTACCCGCGGACGTCTCACGATGTCGTCTTGACCGGGCTAAGCCACGGGACTCCCTATTACTACGCAATTGAGGCCGAGGATGAGCAGGGCAACGAATCGGGCGACGATAACTCGGGCAGTTGTTACAGCTTCTGTACGCGCGAGATTGTTTATACTTATTCGCTGAATTCGAATCCGGGCTGGACCAGTGAGGGGAACTGGGGCTACGGACAACCGCTTGGGGGCGGGAGTCACAACGGGGATCCCACTGCAGGTTACACGGGCTGGTTTGTATATGGGTACAACCTGTCGGGCGACTATGAAAATGACCTGCCCGCAACCTATCTCACCACGGCGGCCATCGATTGTAGCGGGACAACGAACACGGCGCTGCGGTTCCGGCGGTGGTTGGGAATCGAAAGCGCGGACTACGGGGATGGGGCGACGATCGAAGTTTCGGATGACGGGCTTGTCTGGGATGTTGTGTGGGATCACACGGGTTCTGCGATAAATGAATCATCCTGGTCGCTTCAGACTTTGGATATTTCCGCGGTCGCCGACGGTGAATCGCAGGTCTACATTCGCTGGGGGATGGGACCGACCGGTTGGTTTGTTACATACCCGGGCTGGAACATCGACGACGTTCAGATCATCGCCGACGGGTCCGTTTTGGAGCCGACATGTAGCGACAGCGTGCAGAACCAGGGTGAAGATCGTATCGACTGCGGAGGACCATGCGCGCCGTGCGAGTGTACATCTGATGCAGCTTGCAGCGACGGGGCGTTCTGTACCGGGAACGAGACCTGTGATGCGTTCGGACATTGTCTGGCGGGCGAGGACCCTTGCCCGGGGCTGATGTGCGACGAAGTGAGTGACGTTTGTGTGGAATGTCTGTCCGACGAAGATTGTGCTGACGAGTTCTTCTGCAACGGGGAGGAGACGTGCGATGCGGAAGGGGATTGCCAGCCCGGTACCGCGGTAAACTGCAACGACGGCGTGTCATGCACGGTCGATTCATGTAACGAGGGGACGGACTCGTGTGATAACGTCGCGGACGACGCGTTGTGCGACAACGGTCTTTATTGCGACGGAACGGAAACATGCGACCAGGTGCAGGATTGTCAGGACGGTACCCCGATCGACTGCAATGACGGCGTCGATTGTACGCTCGACCATTGTATCGAGGAGACGGATAGTTGCGAGAATGTTCCTAATGACGGGGCGTGCGATAACGGCCTATACTGCGATGGAAACGAAACGTGTGATCCGATCCTTGATTGTCTCAGTGGGACGGCGGTTGACTGTAGCGACGAACACGAGTGCACGATCGATTCCTGCAACGAACTGACTGATTCCTGTGATAATGTGCCGGATGACGAGCTGTGCAGTAACGGGGTTTATTGTGACGGGGCCGAGACGTGCAATCCTCTGCTGGGATGCCAGGCCGGCGCGTGGGTCAACTGTTACGACGGAGTGAGTTGCACGGTAGACTCCTGCAATGAAACGACCGATTCCTGCGACAACGTGCCCGACGATGAGGCGTGCAGCAACGGCATATTCTGTGATGGGGTGGAGATCTGCGACCCGATACTCGGCTGTCTGAGCGGGCCGGAGGTCGATTGCGCCGATGAGGTGAATTGCACCGTCGACTTCTGCGATGAGGCGACCGAGACGTGTAAGAACCTGCCTGACGACGATTACTGTGCTGATCCGTTCTACTGCAATGGGGTGGAAACGTGCGACGTCGTAGAGGGGTGTCTGCCCGGGAGTAATCCGTGCCCGCCGGAGGAGTTCTGTCGGGAGTCTGACCACATGTGTGTCGAGTGCCTGATGGACTCCGACTGCGATGACGAGGATCCCTGCACGGGGAACGAAGCGTGCGATCCTGACGGAATTTGCCTGCGGGTCGTAGTCCACGACTGCAATGGAAACAGCCTCGAAGATTTTTGCGATATTGACGCCGGGACCAGCGAAGACTGCAACGTCAACGAGGTTCCTGACGAATGCGATATCGGTCAGGGTACGTCAGCCGACAGTAACGGGGACGGCGTGCCGGATGAGTGTGAGTTGCAGCCGCCCAGCGCGGCGCCGGTTCCGCACGACATTACGAAGAACCGCTATATCTCGCTTGTGCCGAATAATGGGACCGTGGCGGTGGCTATCGCGGTCGAAGCGACGGCCTGCGAATTCGCCCCGGAGTCGATTGGTTTTCTGGGCTGGATCGGCGAGCCGAATGGCGATGATGTTGCCCGAGTCGCTGATGAGCCGGTCTACCGGGTTTGGGGCGATCAAGTCCATCACGTGAGCGATTGCCAGATCGTGCCGGCCGCAACGTACAGTCTACGAACCACGCCGGATGGGGTTACGTTCAGTGATCCACTGGTCGTGCAAACGACTCCCGAACCTTTGCCGAAACACTGGGCGGACTGCGTCGGCGAGCTGGTCAACGGCAACTGGACACCCCCGAACGGGTTCGTCAATACGGCGGATATTATGGCGATCATCCAGGCCTTCGAGTTCGTGCCCACGGCCCCCGATCCAAAGAGGGTTGATCTCGATCCCGAGGTTACCAACGCCGTAATCAACATGACCGACGTCTCCATGGTCGTTCAGGGCTTCAAGGGTATGAGCTACCCCTTCAACGCTCCGTTGGACTGCCCGTAGACCTTGGACGCCACGCGGGCGATCATTCGAGTTCGGCGTAGAGCCCCCGCATCCCTCGAGAGCGTATATCCTTGACGGCAGCGACCCGTTCGCGAGCGCAGCGGCCCATTGGATGGGGCTTCCGCGAATCGGGGATTCGCGGTAGGATGCTCCGGTGCGGTCGAGAGCTGCGCGGACTGCGGCGGCGAGACCGCATCTTGCCCGATCCCGTCTGGTGCGGCGGCTCCGGCAAGATGGGGCAAGATGCGGGCCTGTAGCTCAGCGGTTAGAGCAGGCGACTCATAATCGCTTGGTCGGGGGTTCGAATCCCTCCAGGCCCATTTTGTCCAGCCGTGCGGGGCGGATAACCGTGTCGTTCAGGCGGAGGACATGATGGAGTTCCACCGGCACGCCGCGATGGATCGTCAGATGTATCGCGCAACCAGACCCGTCATGATGTCGTCGACGTTTTCCGGGGTGGCGCCTAGTTCGTCGCACGCGCGCTTGGCTCGGGCTCGGCGACGTTCGTCAAGCAGATCGCCGCAGCCGCGAAAGACGCCCATCCTGCGTCCAATCCGGTAGACCGTCTGCTCATGTGGGGGCAGAGCCAGGAACTCGCGAATGAGATGGGCCATCCGGTCCCGGTCGTCCGGGAGATCACCCTCCAGGTCGCCGAACAGGTTTAGGATGTGGTCACTTCTGACCTTACTCGTAATCCCGTTGAGGTTCTCGATGAAGCTGAGCAGCTCGGTCACGACCATGGTCTCCGGGCATTTGTCGAACCGGCCGTTGCGGCAATCTTCGATGAGCGGAACGTGTTCTGGGATTGCGAGCGTTCTAATCCGGATGAAATCCGGGTCGATTTGGTTCAGAACCTCGGCCGTCTCCCGTGCGTGGGCGTGGGAAAGTCGCCGGCCTCCCAAACCCGGCATGACGTACTCCGACAGTTCGATCCCGGCCTGCTTGACCTTCAGCCCGGCGGCGATGTGCTTGTCTTTGGTTGCGCCCTTCTTAACGCGGGCGAGAACCTCGTCGCACCCCGATTCCAGGCCGACGTGGATCCGGTTCAACCCGGCCGCCGCGAGGGCGCCGAGATCGGCGTCCTTCTTCAAGGCGATAGTGTGCGAGCGTGAGTACGCCGTCACGCGCTGCACTTCCGGGAAGCACTCCCGGATATGAGTGAGGATTGCCACAAGGTCATCGGTCGAGACAACGAGAGCGTCGGCGTCCTGAAGGAACACGGATTTCATTCCTCCCGCAAGTGCCCAATGGAAGGCGGCTCTTGCGGCCGGGCGGTCTTCCGCGGCGGCTTCGATTGCGGGGCGGGCCGCGGTCAGCGTGTCTGGCGCAATGTCCCGGTCACGCAAGAGATCCGCGTAATAACGGACCCGGTCGATATCCCGCTTAATGTGGGCGACCGGGCGGAACGAGAACTTCGTCCCTTTGTATACCGGACAGAACCGGCAGCGGTTCCACGGGCAGTTTCGAGCTACACGGATTAGCAGGCTGTGCGCCTCGCTTGGCGGCCGGATCGGCCCCTGCTCGAACCCATCGTAACTGTTGTTAGTGTCTCGCATTCCTGTGGGGGCACTCCTCTACGCCGGATGGTAACTCGTCTAGTGGCAGGCTTCCACAAAGCGGTACCGTTGTTCGGGCGGGGCAACCTGGACGGCTGGCCCGTCGCTTTGGGGGGGCGTCTATTCAGTCGATTCCGCGAGGTTTAGACGGCTGGCTCGGAGGCAAAACAAAGTTCCTTATTCTCGACAGGCACCTGGCACGCTCGATTTCGATTAAACCGACGGGCCCCCCAATGCGATGGGGCATCCATCGCGGTGGTTCTGCGGGTGTGGGGTTGTTCTATTGGTGTCGGGCCTCGTTACCGGCGCGGGGCGAGGGGCCCCGCGCCGGGGAACGACGGCCGAAGTCTAGGGGTTGTCCGGGTCCAGGCCGGTGAAGTCGGTCATGGTCTCGTAGACGGCTTGACCGTTCTCGTCGCACGGGTCGACCAGGATCTTACGAGCGAAGACCGGGGAATCGTGGGTCAGAGCCCGGTGGCAGTCGTTGCAACTCCGCTCCGGAAGCGATCCGTAGCCCCACGACTCTTCCTTGGCCAGCACGTTGTGGTCCATGCCCCAGATGTACGGGTACCATTCCTCCATGGCGATACCCTTGCCGACGTAATTGAGGGACAGCACATTGTGCGAGTCGGCCGGGTCCTGATAGAAGAACCGCTTACCGCGGACCAGCACCGGGTTGGCCGCGACCTGCACGCCGTTGTCGTCGTTACCCTTGAGGGCCTGGATGAACGTCAGAATCTCCTCGGGCGTGTTGATCTCGTTGCGCCCGTCACCGTCCGCGTCGGTTACCGCCAGCCACGGATCGGTGGCGGCGTTGGCAATGGCCTGAGCCACTCGCCAGGTATACAGCGGAGTGACGGTGTCGTCGGTGTAGTCGCCCGGGGTACCGTTAGTGTCCCAATCACCGAAGTAGTGCATGATCCAGACACTGGCCGGGAACCAACGCTCGACCCCGTCGCTGTCCTTCTTGAGCATAAACGGCGGATACCAGCGACTGTCGCCGTCCACCGCCGCCGGATTCAGCGGATCTTCCGAGTAATACTGGTGGGTCCAGCCGACGCTGCCGGGAACGGTACTGTCTCTGAAGAGCAGACCGGCGGTCAAAGCGTAAGGCACGTGGCACGCCTGGCAGGCGAGGACCTCGTACGGCGGCACCGCGTGAATGTTCAAATCACCGGGGACTTCCGGAGCGTCTTCGTGACGCACCGGGCTGTCCGAAAGGTGGCACTCGCGGCATGACCGGAAATCGTTCGCATAGTCCAACTCGTCACGGAACTGGAGATTGAAGGCGTTACCCTTGCCCACGTTGTGGTCCAGTTCGCCCTCGTGACACTCCGTACAGACTCGGCTCTCGTTGGCGGGAATGTCGTTGGCGGGATCCTCGTCGTTGAGGTTGTTGAACTTGGCATAGTGTACGTCCCGATCGTCGAACCATACCATCCCCGCGACCACCGCCATCGGGTGGCAACTGGTGCAAGCCTGGTCCTTCGGCGGGTAGGCCAGCGACGACAACGCCAGCGAGAGCACGTCGTTCTCCCCGACGATCAAACTGCCGTCCGCTACGCCGACCGAGTAATCGATCGTCAGCGTGCTCGCCGCCGCGATCCCGCCCGATTCTTCCGGAACCGGATTGACGAACGCTTCATCCGCAGCACTGAGCCCGTCGGCGGAAGCTATGGCCGGGGAGGCCAACGCGTATTCGGAGTACCAGCCCTGCCCGGCGGTAGGTGCCGCGGCGAAGCCCGGAACCGGTTCGCCCGCGCCGTTGACCAGGTTGTTGGCGGCCGCGAGGGTATTACTGCGTTTGGCCTGGATCGTATCGGAGCCGCCGTTGTCGCGGTCCTCACGGTGGCACAAGAGGCAGTCGGGCTCGGAAAGACCGGTCTCGTCCCAGGGGGCGAGACTGGCTTGCCCCGTAGAGCCGTCCACTACGCAATAGTCCCCGTCGAGGGCGACGTCGCCGGCGCTTTTGCCCAAAAGCTCGTAACCGAACTCGCCGGTGATTTCGTTGTAGAGGAGCTGATCGTCACGATCGAACTCGCCCGGACCGCCGCCGGCGTGACAGCCGCTGCAATCGCGGATCCACGCGAAGGTCGACTGGTCAATGTCGGACGGACGGGTGTTGTCCTTGGCGGCCAGCATGAACTGGAACGTCTGACCCCACTGACCGTACCGGCCGGAACTCTTAGTCCAATACCGCCCGTCGCCGTAGTAGTCGTCGGCCATGTCGACGTTGCCGTCTACATCTGTGCGACCTTGCTGGAACCACTCGCCGTTGGCTACCTCGTCGGCCTCGTGGTCATGGCAGCCGCCGCAGGTCTGCCGCGGGCTGTAAGGCACCGTCGAGTCGACCGTGATCGGGTTCCCCAAAGAGTCCTTGAGGACCATTTGCGGGTGAGGATTGAGGTCGGTGAGTTCCTTGACGGTTTTGTAGATCGTCTGACCGTGCTCATCCAACGGATCGACGAGGATGAGGCGATCGAAGACCGGGGAGAGTTCGCCGTCGGCCGGGTGGCAGTCCAGACATCCGGCGAACGGATCGGCAGCGTGGCCCCAAGCTTCTTCCTGAGGAAGTACGTTGTGGTCCATGCCCCAGATATAGGGGTAGGACGTCATTGGGATGCCGGTCCCTTCATGCTCGAACGAGAGCACCGTGCCGGGATTGGCCGGGTCTTCGTAGAAGACCCGCGGTCCGCGAACCAGAACCGGGTTCGCCGCGAACGGCACGCCGTTGGAGTCGTTGCCGCGGAGAGCGGTAAGATAAGCCAGAATCTCCGCCGGAGTATTGATCTCTCCGCGTCCGTCGCCGTCGTCGTCCTGGAGTACTCCGGCCGGGACGTTCGCCGTCGCCTGGGCGGTTCGCCAGGTGTAGATCGGTGCGATTACGTCGTCGCTCAGATCGCCCGGAGTACCGTTATCGTCCCAGTCACCGAAGTAGAACATGATCCATACGCTGGCCGGGAACCACCGCTTCACGCCGTCGCTGTCCTCTTTGAGCTGCAGGGGCGGATACCAGCGGCTGTCGCTGTCTTCGAGCGTCGGATCCAGCGGGTTCTCGGAGTAATACTGGTGGGTCCAGCCGACGCTGCCGGGAACGGTGATGTCGCGGAAGAGCAGACCGGCGGTCAGGGCGTAAGGTATGTGGCAGGCCTGGCACGAGAGAATATCGAACGGAGGCACGTTGTGGATCGTCTGCGTGCCGGGCACGTGTGGGGCGTCCGGATGACGGACCGGACTGTCGGTCAGGTGGCAATCGCGACAGGAGCGGAAGTTCTCCCAGTCCAGCTCGTTACGATACTGGAGCTGGAAGGAGTTGCCCTTGGCCGCATTGTGGTCCAAGCCGGTCGGATGGCACTCGGAGCAGACGGTGCTCCGCTCCGCCGGGATGTCGTTGTCAGGGTCCTCGTCGTTGAGGTTGTTGAACTTGCGGTAGTGGATGTCACGATCGTCGAACCAGACTTCGCCGGCGACCACGGCCAAGGGGTGACAACTAACGCAGGCCCGATCGGCGGTTTTGAGGGATACGGAGTCCGGCGAGAGGAAGACCTCGTCGTTGTTGCCGACGGTCAGGCTGCCGTCGGTTACGCCGGTGTTGTAGTTGATGTCCAGAGTGGACGCGGCGGCTATGCCCCCGCGGCTCTGATCGTGGGCTTCGAGAAACGCTACGTCCGCGGTGGTCATTCCTTCGGTCGCGGCGATTGCGGAGGCGGGCTTGCTGAAACTGGAATACCAGCCCTGCCCGGCGGTCGAGGCGGCGGCAAACGCGGGGACCGGAGCTCCGCCGCCGTCGGTGAGGCTGTTGCCGGCCGCGAGGGTGTTGCTGCGGTTGGCCTGGATCGTGTCGGATCCGCCGTTGGTGCGGTCCGCCCGGTGGCACAAAAGGCAGTCGGGCTCGGAGAGTCCCGTTTCGTCCCAGGGTGCGGGGCTGACCGTGCCGCTGGTTCTGTCGAGTACGCAGTAGTCGCCGTCGAGGGTTACATCGCCGGCGCTGTAGCCGAGCAGCTCATATCCGAACTGCCCGGAGGCTTCGTCGTAGAAGGGCTGGTTGTCGCGATCGAACTCGCCCGGCCCGCCTCCGGAGTGGCATCCGCTGCAGTCGCGGACCCAGGCGTAGGCGGACTGGTCGATGTCGGAAGCGCGGTGGTTGTCCTTGGCGGCGAGCATGAACTGGAAGGACTGGCCCCACTTGCCGTACCGGCCGGCGCTCTTGATCCAGTATCTTCCGTCTCCGTAGTAGTCGTCGGCCATATCGACGTTGCCGGCCAAGTCGGTTCTGCCTTGCTGGAACCACTCGCCGTTGGCTACTTCGTCGGCGTCATGGTCGTGGCAGTCCCCGCAAGTCTGGCGGGGGCTGTACGGCACGGAGGAGTTGATCGTAATGGCGCTGCCGAGGCTGTCCTTGAGGGGAATCGGCGTATGCCCCCGGGCGTTTTGAAACCCGGCGAAGTCGGCAAAGTCGACGTCCCCGTCGCGGTCCGCGTCAAACAACGCTAAACAAACCGGCGGTATCTCGTCCCGAACCCCCGATACCGCAAAACACTCCTCAAAGAAACGAAAGTCCGTCAAATCGACGTAACCATTAACATCGAAATCCCACTGGTCGCTTTCGGCTGCTACTGCGATCGATGGAGAGGCTTCGATTGTGCTCGCCATTGTCTGGCGGACCTTCTGGATAGCCGGTCCCGGAGGCGCGCCGCGACCTCGTTGGGGTGAAGCGTCGATCGCTTCAACGGTCAGCTTGATCGTCAGGATGCCTAGGATGACGCAGAGCGTCCACGGTACGAGTGTCTTGCCGTTCATGGTCCAATCCCTTTGACGGTACGCCCCGATCGTTGACTGATGGCTGACCCGCCCGCCACGACAGATGGTCGCGGTCCCCGGCGGGCGATGAACTGAGCCACCGACCTTCATGGGCCCTAACAGTGCGTACTTAATGCCTCGACCTCGGGTGTTAATCGGATGATTAAGGGAGCTGTTGGATGTAATCGTGGGAAAAACCCTGCGTGACCGTCGGTTGGAGAGAGGTACAGCTACGTCACCCCACGGCCTCCCGATCTCGTCATCCGAAACCGTCTCAGAACAAGTTCCTCTCTTGAATGGGCTCAAACCGTTGTCGGTAGCGGTGTGCGTTTGCGGAACAGGTTGTGTTACAGAATGCAGTAGTCCACCATGCAGGGCGCCCGCGGCGGTTGCTTTGCCGACGTCGCCGGTTGCCGGTAAGCTCGACACCGATCCGCTGCAAGAAGATCCGCAGGCGGTTTCAGGGAGGAGTGTAATGACAGAGAACAGTGGTTCCTTGGCCATGACTGCCCCGGGTGAGGTTTATCGGACTAGGCGTGCGCGTCTTGCGTCGGGGCTGAGCCGGCCGATTGTGGTATTCGCGGGGCAGGCGCGTCCGCGGCAGTATGCAACGAATCTCCATCCGTTCCGAGCGGGCAGCAACTATCTCTACCTCGGCGGGCCCCCGCTGGCGGGAGCGGCATGGTTGATCGAACCGGGCAGCGATGGTGAGCGTGGGGCGACGCTACTCCGTCCGCCTCCCGATTTCGAGGACGCGGTCTGGGTCGGTATGGCACCGAAAGACGATGAGATTGCATCGTCGGCCGGCATCGCCCCGGAGGCCATCTTCGCGCCGGGCGAGTTGGGGGAGATGCTCAAAGGGCGGAGGGCTGCGTATGTGGCTCCACCGTGCCTGCTGACCATGGAGTTCATCGGTCGGCTCGGTTTGCAGGCTGCCAAACCAGAGGAACAGCAGCTTCTCATCGATTCGCGTTTGTTCAAGGATCAATACGAGATTGCCGCACTCCGACGTGCGGCGAAGGCGGCCGTGAGTGCTCACCGGGCAGCGATGGCGGGGGACGGTTCCGGGAAGTTCTGAAGCCGGGGTCGCGGGGCGGCTTCTTGCGGGTTTTGCGACAGCGCGGTGCATTCCGTCGTTTACCCCGATCGTCACAGTGAGGGGGGAGGTTCTCCACTGCGAGAGCTATCCCAATGAACTCAAGGCCGGTCAGTTGTTGCTGGCTGACGCCGGGGCGGAGGAACCCGGCGGTTACGCTTCCGACATCACGCGCACGTACCCCGTCTCGGGCGAGTTCACGGCTATACAACGCCAGATATACGAGACCGTGCTGCGGGCTGAGCGCGTGGGCATTGCTGCGTGCGTACCGGGCCGGCGATATCGTGATGTTCACGATCTGGCGGCGGGGGCGATCTGTGAGGGTCTGGTCGAGGCTGAGATCTTGAGGGGGGACCCCGTGGAACTGACCGCCCGCGGCGCTCACACGCTCTTCTTCGTACATGGCGTTGGGCACCTCCTCGGGCTCGATGTGCATGATATGGAGGATTTCGGGGATTTGGCCGGATACGCCCCCGGTCGTGAGAGGCGTTCGGACTTCGGCAGCAAGTTCCTGCGGCTTGACCGTGATTTACAGGCGGGCATGGCCGTGACGATCGAGCCTGGGGTCTATTTCATCCCTCAACTTTGGGAGCGAACTGAGCTAACGGCACCGTTTGCAGATGTTGTTAACCGGGCGGCGGTTGATACGTTGCTCGAAGCTCGCTTTGGCGGTATCCGGATTGAGGACGATGTTCTGGTTCGCGGGGTCGATGCGGATGGACCGGAGGTGTTGACGGATGAGCTTCCCACAGATGCGGATGAGGTTACGGCGATTGTCGGCAGCGAAGCCTGACGAATGAGGTTACCGTCGGCTCTGCCCCGACTCCGGATTGTGAACGAGAGGCCGTCCTTATGGGCAACCCGGTTTCCGACACACCCAGTCCCCGAGGAGGGTTGCTGCGTAACGGCAACTTCGTTTTGCTGTGGTGCGCGTACGGAATCAGCGCTATGGGGGACCATCTCTCGGAGATGGCGATTCTCAAGACGCAGGATGCGGTCAACCCGGCGGTGGATGTCACACCCTTGACGGCGCGGATGAGCTTCATGTTCTTCCTGCCGTTTTTCTTCCTTGCTCCGGTAGCCGGGTTAATCGCCGACCGCCTTCCGCGGCGAGTAGTAATGATCGCGGCGGACGTCGCGCGGGGGCTGATAATGCTCGGGTTCGCCGGGCTGATAGCGTGGACTGAGCACTGGGGGGCATGGGGACCGTTCATGCCGTTGCTTCTGGTTGGAGCGTTTGCCGGGCTGTTTGCCCCGGCGCGTTCGGCGCTGCTTCCCACTGTGGTAAGGGCCGATCAGCTTGTGCGCGCCAATGCCATGATCGCCGGGTTGGGGATCATCGCCACGATGATCGCGGTGACGATCAGCGGGTACCTTGCGGAGCATTACCATCCACAGGTCGCCTTCAGACTTGATGCGGTGACGTTTGCACTTAGCGCGTCGTTCCTTACGTTCTTGCGCCTGCCTGTCGTGCGGAGTGACGATGCCGGCGGCCGCGCGCATGCTCCGTTGCGCGAGCTGGCCGACGGGTTCCGCTATGCGTTGTGCCATCGCCGGGTGCTGGAACTGTTGGCCGTCGGTGCATTGGTGTGGTTTTGCGGTCCGTTGGTCAATAGCGTGATCCCGGCTGTAGTACGCGATGTGTACGGCGGTACCTACCTGCAGATGAGCGCCTACCGTGCTTACTTGGGACTGGGTTTCATCCTGGGTGCCATTACCATCGCAACGCTGGGCAACGCGCTCCGCAGTGAGATTGCCATAACGTGGGGGCTGTTCGGCATCTCCGGGGGGATTGCGGTCTTTGCCGCTTCGGTCTACCTGCCGATGGCGCCGGAGACACTCTCGCGGATTGGAGCCGTCGGGGTAGTCATGGCCGGACTGTTCGCCGTGGCGGTTATGGCCAGCTTCAACGCGCTTCTGCAGCGGACGGTGGCGGATCGTTTTCGCGGGAGGATCTTCGGCGTTAAGGAGTTGTGCTGTACCGGTGCGCTTCTGGTGGCGACGGGGGCTTTGGGGGTCCCACGTTGGACGAACGTGGATCGGTGGGTCGGGAAAATTCTGATCGCGGTGGCCGTAATCACGTTGGTTGCCGGAGCGGTTACTTTGTTTGTGCGTCTTGGACGGGGGCTCCATGGCAGGCAGCTTACCTTTGCGCAGAACCTAAACGAGTTTCTGGCCAAGTTCTGGTGGCGTTTCCGGAGAATCGGGGCGCCGACGGTGCCGCGGGAGGGCGCCGTGATCATCACGGCCAACCACACCTGTTCGGCGGACCCGCTCTTTCTTAGTGCCGGGGTTATGTACCGGGCGATCTCGTTTATGGTTGCAGCGGAGTATACGACTTGGCCGATCGTCAGGTATGTGCTCAGCCTGGTGGAGTGTATCCCGGTCAAGCGTGACGGCCGGGACACCGCCGCCACCAAAAGCGCGATGCGGCACCTGCGCGCTGGAAAGGCACTGGGGATTTTCATCGAAGGGCGGATCGTGGCACCCACGGAAGTGGTCAGGCCTAAAGACGGGGTGGCCATGTTGGCTTTGAAGACCGGTGCACAGGTGATTCCGGCCCACATCAGCGGCGTGAAGTATAACGACAATGTTGTGTGGGGGTTGATCGCGCGGCATCGGGCTCGGGTGCGATACGGTTCGCCGGTTGATCTGGACGAGTTCCGGGCAAAAGAGCAAAGCCGAGAGGTGGTTCGGGCTGCGACGAAGAAGATCTACGCGGCCATCAAGGCATTGGCGCCGCCGCCGGACGATGGGGAATAAGACATTGTGAGGTCGAGGGTTTCGAGGAAGTCGAATGAACAAGTCAGAACTTTGGAGCCGTTACGAGAAGTACCTTTGCACTGCCGATAGCATCGGCCTGCAGCTTGACATCAGTCGTCTGCGGTTTGACGAGCAGTTCCTCGAAGACATGGCTCCGAAAATGGCTGCGGCTCTGGCGGCTATGGATGAACTCGAGAAGGGGGGGATTGCGAATACGGACGAGAACCGCATGGTCGGCCACTACTGGCTGCGGGCTCCGGAGCGGGCGCCCGATCCGGCTATCAAGGCTGAGATCACCGAGACGCTAACGCGGATCAAGAGGTTTGCCGGGGACATTCACAGCGGGGCGATTGCGCCAGAGAAGGGCGACGGTTTCTACGTTGTGCTCGTGGTGGGAATCGGCGGCTCGGCCTTGGGGCCGCAGTTCGTTGCTGATGCGCTGAGTAACAGCGACGACCCCATGATTATTCGGTTTATCGATAACACCGACCCAGAAGGGATCGATCGAGTGCTTGGGGAACTCGACGAGGTTCTGAGCCAGACGCTCACGATTATCGTGTCCAAGTCGGGCGGGACGGTCGAGACCCGCAACGGTATGCTGGAAGTGGAAGCTGCCTATAAGAAAGCGGGCCTGAGCTTCGCGAAACACGCGGTGGCCGTGACCTGTGAAGGCAGCAGGCTGTACGACAAGGCAGTGGAAGAAGAGTGGCTGCAGATCTTCCCCATGTGGGATTGGGTCGGAGGCCGGACCTCGGAAACGTCCGCGGTGGGCCTTCTTCCGGCCGCCCTGCAGGGATTCGATGTTGACGCCATGCTGGCCGGGGCTCGGGATTGCGATGCGGTTACGCGCAACCACGACTGGCGGCAGAACCCCGCGGCGCTGTTGGCGTTGATGTGGCACTATGCCACACAGGGGCGTGGAACGCGCGCTATGGTGGTTCTGCCGTATCGCGACCGGCTTGCCCTGTTTAGCCGCTATCTCCAGCAGCTTGTTATGGAGTCGCTCGGCAAGCGGCTCGACCGCGCGGGCAATGTTGTTAACCAGGGACTCACCGTCTATGGAAACAAGGGCAGCACGGATCAACATGCGTTCGTGCAGCAGCTTCGCGACGGTTTGAACGACTTTTTCGTGAACTTCATTACCGTTCGGCATGATCGTGCGGGAGAGTCGATGTTCGTGGAAGACAACGTCACTACCGGTGATTTCCTGAACGGGTTCTGGCAGGGGACGCGCACCGCTTTGGCAGAGGACGGTCGGGAATCGGTGACGATTACCCTGAACGAGTTCAACGCCCGGTCGGTGGGGGTGCTTATCGCCCTCTTCGAGAGGGCGGTGGGTCTCTATGCCGAGCTGATCAACGTGAACGCCTATCATCAACCAGGCGTGGAAGCCGGGAAGAAGGCTGCCGAAGCCGTAATCGAGCTGCAACGCAAGGTTCTGGCGGGTTTGCGCAAGAGCCGTGGATCAGCCCGAACCTCTACCGAGATCGCGTCCGCCGTAGGGGCTATGGAGGATGTGGAAACCGTTCACCACATTCTGGAGCACATCTGCGCCAACGATGCTCACGGTGTGACCCGGACCGCCGGCGACAAGCCGGGTGCGGCAGTGTATACAACGTTATAGCGTCTCTGCCCGTCCGGAAGATGGACCGGTTGTGAGTAATAGTACTACCACTGTTCTCAGGACAACGGGGTCGCAGACTTCAGTCCGGTGACGGGACCGTGGCGTTCTTGCTGGGCATTCGAGTTTTGCGACCGACCGGCGTCTCATCCAGAATCGACGAGGCCGCGGCCCGAGCCTTCCCGGCGGTGGGATCGGAAAGCAAGTCCTGGTAGGCAAACTTAATGCACGCGGAGATCTTCCCGCTACGTTTGACCAGCTCCGGCAGCGACGCCGAGATGGCCTCTTCGGCTTTGGCGATCGACTCCACCGTTCCGGTCTGGTCCCACCACAGTCGATGACTGCGCCCCAACAACTGTCCGATTAACCCGGCCATCTCCGCCAGCGATTCGGGAGACCGGACGTCTGTTACAGACAGCTCCTTGCCCCATGGATCTCGGGTTTTCACCAGGAAGCCACGGCTTCCGATACGCGTGTATCCGGTGAGCCAGGGGGCGGAAGGGTTGATGCGGCGTGTAGCCTGGGCTACATCGGCCGCGCGCTGGGGACCGCGCCGCGCGGTTGCCAGACCCGCTCGTGCGGCGGCGGGCGGCGGTTCCTCCTTGAGCTGGATGATGATCGGATCCGATTCGTGACCGAACGGCGCGTCGAGAAGCACCAGATACTTGCGAAGACCCTGACTGCCGCTGCTTCCTACGCGGACCCAGTCAGCAACGTCCAGTACGCCTGCACGAAGTTGTTCGATGTTCGAGAACCGATAGCGACAGCGCGTTTCGAGCGTGGTCCCGTTGGCCATATACCACCAGAGGGCATCCACGACTTGCTCACGCGTAGCGTTGTTGACCGGCCTGAGGATATCGGAGACTCGGCCGTTCTTCTCGCGGTTCGGCCGAAAGCGAAGCGGCATCCTCTGCACGAACTTGTTGACGTAACTGCGGATCTGGCTCTGGCGAGCCTTGCGGGTTAAAGAGGCAACGACGGGGTATCGCGAGGCCAACACCTTGTCATCCGGCGGATCGCGCAGTGCTTCCGCGTACCCGGCGACCAATCCGCCAACACATAAGGCAAGAGTGTCGTCAGTCAAATCGACTCGCTGCGATTCGGCGGCGAGGCGTAGCGCGACCGCGGCTCGAAGAAGGTCGAATAAGAACGGTCCACCCACAGCTTCGTCGAGATCGACCAGCCCAAAGCGAATATCCTCTCCGGGGACACCCGGCCCCTGGTAAGTACCGATGTTGCCGAGGTGGACGTCGCCGTGAAGGAGTACGGGGGGGCAGGAGCCAGTTAGCCAATCGGCGCAGCATTCGCGCGCCAATAGCCAGAAGAGATCCGCGGTTCCCCGAAAGAAACGGTACTCATTTCTCATTAGACTGTTGAGCTTGAGAGGCCAGGCGTCGGGAGAAGATCCTCCGAGGTGCGCGTTTAGCGTGCGGAGTTGCCGAAGTGTTTCCGATGTCGGTTGGTCGATTGGTGATCCGATCGACGGGCTAACCAGCACCAAGCAGACGAGCAATAGGCTTGTCGCGCAAGTTCTCGGCTGACGTCGGCGGCCTGAAACAGCTTTGAGCTTCATGAAGAATCCGATCGCCTATCGCGACTCCGGGGCAGTCTCAGCAGGTTTGAGTGTAGCCGAGGCTCGAGATGCCGTTCAACCTCGCAACTCGTGCCGGGGCGCGAATTAGCGCAAACTTAACAGTCGGTTAATCCCATCTTTGCGCGTAGGTCCTATTCTCCCGGCCAAGGTCAGAACCGGTGGCGGAGTGGCCAGCGGAGAGGTCATCCGTGCGGGTTCAAGACGCTGCCGAGGGAGCGGAGCAGCGTGTCCCTAATGAAGTTCGTCAATCCATGCGTCTGTGACAAGACTGCGGCCGGTGCCGACTTCCGCACCGGGCAAAAGGACCAATGCCATGAGTACCATCAGTCCGTCGCACAAACTGAGTGCTTTCACGATCATCGAGTTGCTTGTGGTGATGTTCATACTCATGCTGCTCATCGGCCTGCTCATGCCGGGGCTCCAGGGGGCACGGGCACAGGCCAAGGAGATACGTTGCCAATCCAATCTCAACACTTTCGGCAAGGGATTCCATCTCTATGCGGAGGATAATCGGGATTACCTCTGCAGTGGTTCGTTTGATCCCGAGGTTTCCAACGGCCGCGACGGACCGGTTGATGTTGTGGGTTGGGTGGCGGATCTGGTCAACGCGGAGCTTGCCCGGCCGGGCGAGATGCTCTGCCCGACGAACGCAGCCGTGTACAACCAGAAACTCCGTCCGGGTGGAGCGGGTGACGACAGCTACACGATCGAAGAGACTGAGGACCTTATCGAGCGGGGCTACAACACGAATTACACGCAAGCGTGGTACATGGCCAGGACGGCCTGGGTACCGCGAAGAGCCAGTAACACGGCCAGCGCGTACAACTTCAAACGTGTGGACACCACCGAGGGCCCTCTGCGCATCACGCAGATACTGGCGGTAAGTCCGGCACGTGTTCCATTGCTGGGCGACGGCCGGACGGACAATGATGAGATGCTGATGGGCGAGCGGTGCGTTAAGACGATGACTGACGGTCCGTTCGGGGGCCCGTACGGCATCCAGAACTATGCGGATTTCGGTCCCGCGCACGGTGCGGGTTCGCGGATCGGTGGTGACAAGGGGCACAGCGGACTACGCGCAAACGTCCTCTTCGCAGACGGGCACGTAGGGGTCTTGCAAGACAACGACCGTGACGGCGAGTTCGCGATCGACGATACCGTAGACCCGGCAGAGCAGAGGGACCTTGATCCGCGGGAAGTTTTTGACGGGGTGATCGGGATGGGGCGTCGATCCCGCGATCCGTGGAAGATGAAGTAGCCCGCAGTATTCGTTGAGTCCGGCGCGATGGGTCGTGAATGAGACCAGCAGGCGATCGGATCCGCGTCATCGCAGTTATTGCCGGTCTGCGCGGCTATCAAGCAACGAGAATAGGAAGGCGGAGAGAGGGTATGCGAATACGGTTTCTTCTGGCCGGAATAGCCCTACTGTGGGGTTCTCAGGTACATGCCACGGTCTATATCAACGAGGTCTTCATCAACCCGCCGGGTAGCCTCGATGTGACTCGGGAGTTCATTGAACTTGCCGGGACGCCGGGACGAAAGCTCGACGGGTACGCCGTAGCGTTTCTGGCGGGTGCGCAAGAGAAATACTACCCCCTGGACAGCATTCCACCTTACCCCGTCCCATCACCCGAGATCGATGAGTTCTTCAGTTTGGACGGACTCGCGCTGGGGCGAAACGGACTGCTTGTCCTGACGATCAGCAATAAAGGCAACTACCCCGAGGTTCTTGCGGACTCGGCGTTCCGCGGAAACTGGGCCAGCATCTGGAACGGCGGGGCGGATGAACCGGGTAAGCTGCAGAACGACGGCTCCATAACGGTGCTGTTGGTGCGCAATCGTCCGGGACGGACGGAGCAGAACCCCGCGCATTCCCTGGAGCTCAAATGGGGCAAAAGCATCCTGATGGACGCTCAGCTCGAGCGTCCGGTTCTGGATCCGCAAGATGATGTACTGAAGGACCAGTGGGGGGATGGTGATCTCGATGTCGGCGAGGCGAACGGTCTTGGGGGCTATACCCTGGATATGGTGGGAGCGCTGACCGCAGGCGACTTCACCGACGATCTCGAGGTCGTGGACGAGGTGAGCTACGAGCACGGGCGCGGGTGGGAGTATGACACCGATGACCGTCGCGTAGATGAGGGAAGCCCGCACGGAGGTCTGCCCGAGCGACGGGTGCATGCACTTGATGATCCTCAGGGATTCAATCCGGATGCGCTCGCCCGGGTCGACTATCGAACGACCGGTCCGGGATGGGCTCCCACGCCGGGTGCGATCGGATCCATGTTCAACGGTAACAACTGGCAGGACACCGCAACCGAGCAGTGGGTTCGCGGGGAGGCAACACTGGTCATCGGTAGCCAGGGCCCGGAGTTTTTCTTTGACCACAGCCCTAACAGCAATGAGGACTCGGTCCAACCGTATACCACGAACGTTCCCAGTTGGCTTGATGACGGCTATGACGTGGACTATGACTTTTCGGAGCCGGCTACCTATCGCATCACGCCCGGCCGGATGAACCCGCTGTCGATTCCCTATGTGCCCGGCGATGTCGATCGGGATGGTGATTGCGACGGCAACGACCTTGCCAAGATGCTGAGCGTCTTCGGGGACGATGATTGGATCTTCAGTAACGCCTTCGACGAGTCCGGCGAGGGTAACGACGGCGATCCTGGGCAACAGGTACGTCCCTGGGATGTAGACTGCACCGGTTCCGAGGGAATTGAGTGCAGCGACTTGCAGTGGGTTCTCAACTTCCAGAATTGCCCGGATGGTCGGATCGAAGGCGTAATGTACGACGACGAGACGCCGGCGGATTCCGGTGTCAGGCTCAACTCTAACGCCTCCGTCGAGTGCGAGGTGACCGTCACGATCAATGTACTTAGCGGGCGGCCGTTGGATGGACTGGCCGTAGGCGATGTGCTTGAAATCGACGTCGCGGTCGAGGTGGTCGCAGGATTCGACCAAACGGCCGGCAGTGAGAACGGCGTCATGCAATTCGCGCACGATCTTCAGGCGAGCGTTGCCAATATCGTGCATGTCGAGAGTGTAGAGCCTCTTGGAGCATTCACGATCGGCCGACCCGCGCTGTTGACGCTGCAAGGGCCGGACGGCAGCTTGGGGATTTCGAACATCCATGGTTATACGACGTCGTTCACCGAAGGGCTGGCAACGGCGGCGGTTGCGTACCGGGTGCGCATGCAGGCCAACGAGGTCGGGGCGGTCGAGTTGTCCATCGCACCTGCAGCGGCGCAGAAGTTCGCCGAAAGCACGCCGTATGGCTTGAAGGTCGGGCATACCGACCAACACGGGGATCCGTTCAATGCCCTCTATCCAGACCCGGTTGCGATCGCAGTCACCGACGTGCCGTTCGTGGTGGGAGATTGTGACGGCAGCGGTGATGTCACGGTTGACGATGCCGCTTGCTTCATTGATTGCCTGGACGAACCGGACGTGCCTGCCTCGGTGGAATGTGCGCGGGCGGATGTCGATGGTGATGCGGACGTCGATTTAAGCGATTGGGCTGAGTTCGAACTTCTTCTCGATAATAGAACATCTCGGGACCCATCGTAACGAATAGAAGTCAGTGGCGAGGACTCATAGTTTTGCGGCGAAAGGCGCAAGGGGGAGATTCAATGGCAGGCAGAGCGACGTGGATGGGACTAATGCGCGGAGGAGTCGTGTTCTTCGTGAGCAGTTTGGGCTTCATGGCGAGCGGAGCGGCAGGTCAGGTCCGCATTACGGAGTATGAATACTCCGGCAACGGTGCCGCGGCGGAATTCGTAGAGTTCACGAATATCGGTACCGCCTCCGTCGACCTGACGGGGTGGAGCTATGATGATAGCAGCCGGGTCCCGGGGACGACGGATTTGAGTGCTTTCGGTAGCGTGGCGGCCGGCGAGTCGGTAATCCTATGCGAAGCAGAAGCGGCTACATTCATCGCGGCCTGGAGTCTGTCCGGCGTGCAGGTGATCGGCGGAAACGCTGCTAATTTGGGAAGAAACGACGAGATAAACCTCTTCGATTCTGGCGATGCCCTGGTGGATCGCATTACGTATGGGGATCAGGACATACCTGGGACCATTCGCACACAAGGTTCCAGCGGCTGGCCGTGTGCGACGGCGGTGGGAGCTAACGACATCACCAGTTGGGTCCTGTCCACGTTAAGCGATGAGCAAGGGTCTGTTGTGTCGACGGAAGGGAACGTCGGAAGTCCCGGCGCATTTGTATCGTTTACATGTCCGGACCCGGATACGGGCGCATGTTGCGAAGCGGGAGATTGTAACCAGCGGTCGGAAATCGATTGTGCGTCGGTGGGAATCTACCAGGGTGATGGTACCGATTGTGGTTCGGTCACGTGCCCCGCGCCCAGCGGAGCGGTCGTGCGCATTACCGAATATATGCATGGAGGTAACGGCGGAGAGTATATCGAGTTTACAAACCTCGATACGGTTGCGGTCGACATGACCGGCTGGAGTTACAGCGACGAAACGCGACACATCGGCCAGGTGGACTTAAGCGCGTTCGGCACGATCGCGGCAGGGGAGTCCGTGATTCTTACGGAGACCATTGCCGGAGATTTCGTGGTCGATTGGAGCTTGAGCGGCGTTCAAGTTATCGGTGGGAATACGGTCAACATCGGCGCGGACGACGAGGTGAACCTGTACGATGCCTCCGGTGCGCTGGTTGATCGATTAACATACGGGACCGGCGACTTTCCCGGTACTATCGACGCCGATGGAGCGGGCGGCTGGCCGTGCTCCACGGCCGTGGGAGCGAACAACATCTATGATTGGCGTCGTTCCGCCGTGGGCGATGGGCAGGGATCATACTACTCGTTAGTTGGAGATGTAGGGAACCCGGGCAGCTACGCATCGGTGGTATGCGGGCCGGGATCGTGCTGCATATTAGGTGCGTGTTCGGTTCTGACCAAGGCGGCCTGTGATCTTGCGGGCGGTCTGTTTCTGGGGGATGACACTGATTGTGCGACCACGCCGTGCCCGACGCCGAGTGATGCGGCCGTGCGAATTACGGAGTACATGTACGATGGCTTGGGTTCGGAGTTTGCGGAGTTCACGAACTTGGATTCGGGTCCGGTTGACATGACCGGATGGAGCTTCAGTGACGCCGGCCAGCCGGGGGTGTTTGATCTAAGCGGACTTGGGACGGTCGGTAGCGGTGAATCGGTAATCATGACCGCGGTCGATCCGATTGTCTTTCGCACCGACTGGGGTCTAAGCGCCGGTGTCAAGGTCGTACGCATCCCGACGAATGAGCTGGGACGCAACGACGTCATCCAACTCTATGACAACTCCGGCAGCATTGTGGATGAACTGCATTACGGGGATGAGGACTATCCGGGGTCTATTCGTACGCAGGAATCCAGCGGTTGGCCGTTTGCGTCCGCAGTGGGTCAGGACAACATTTTCGGCTGGCAGCTATCTGTAGTGGGGGATGCCCAGGGCTCGCATGCGTCCGGCAGCGGCGACGTGGGCAGTCCGGGGGAATTCGAACTGATCGGAGATTCGCCCGTTCCTGCCGTGTCGGAATGGGGGCTGATTGTCTTTGGATTACTCCTGATGGTTGTCGGAACGTGTGCGTTTCCGCGAAGGCGGGCGGCGGGCTCGGTATAGGTGTGTACGTGGTCGGAAGGTGATGTTGGGTATACCAGGAGAAAGGGAATGAGGATGAAAATCGGAAGATGCGCGTGCGTATACGCGTGCGCGATGGCGCTGACCTTGAGCGTCACGAGCGTCAGCGTGGGACAGATGCGGATCACCGAGTATATGTACTCCGGGGACGGTGCGGAGTTTGTGGAATTCACGAACGTAGGCGTGGATGCCGTTGATATGACCGGCTGGAGCTTCGCCGACGACTCCGCCGTTCCCGGCACCGTGGATCTGAGTGCCTTCGGCGTGGTCGCCGCGGGGCAGTCTGTGATTCTAACGGATGCGGATGACGCGGCGACGTTCATCGCGGACTGGGGTCTGACGGGCGTCACCGTTATCGCGGGATCGACTGCCGGTCTGGGCCGCGAGGACGAGATCAACCTCTACGATGCGAGCGATGTGTTGGTCGATACGCTTATCTACGGCGACGAGCGTTTCACCGGTACACCGCGGACCAAGGACGTCAGCGGCTGGCCCTGTGCGGAGGCGGTCGGCGCTAACAATGTCTATCAGTGGAACGAATCGACGGTAGGTGACGGCCAGGGATCGTATGCGGCGACGTCGGGGGACACGGGAAGCCCCGGCACGTTTGCCACGGTGAGCTGTGGGACGCCGGCGTCGGGGGCTTGCTGCGCGAGCGGAGTCTGCACAGACGGCACGGCGGTCGAGTGTTTCCTGCTTGGTGGCATTTACCAGGGGGACGGCACCGAGTGTGCAACCACCGATTGCCCCGTGCCTTCTCCTGGCATGATCCGGATTACCGAGTTTATGTACAAAGGTGGCGGCGGTGAGTTCTTCGAGATCACCAACCTTGATGTCGATCCGGTCGATATGACCGGCTGGAGTTACGATGACGACAGCGCCACGCCGGGGACGGTCGACCTGAGTGCGTTGGGTACGCTGGCATCGGGCGAGTCGGCGATTGTGACTGAGAGCGTCGCCGCGGACTTTCTGGCCGAGTGGTCGCTGACGGGCGTTAAGATCGTCGGCGAATCGGGCGCCGGCCTCGGACGGAATGACCAAATCAACATCTTTGACGGCTCCGGAACGCTGGTGGATCAGCTCGGTTACGGAGACGAGGACTACCCGGGGACAATCCGCACCGATGGGCGGAGTGGTTGGCCGTGCGGGGCTGCCGTTGGCAATAACGACATCGGGCAGTGGCTCTTCGCATCAGTAGGCGACGTGCAGGGATCGATCGAGTCTACGGAGGGTGCCATAGGTAATCCCGGGGCGTTCGTCGATCACGATTGTGCGACTACGCCCACCGGGGCCTGTTGTGACAGCTTGGGCGGCTGCACCGATCTGACCGCCACCGAGTGCCTCTTGGCGGGCGACAGTTACGAAGGTGACGCCACCGACTGCGCTACATTCACCTGCCCGGCTCCGTCGGAGGGCATCGTCCGGATCACCGAATATATGTACAGCGGAGAGGGCGACGAGTTCGTCGAGTTCACCAATCTCGACACCAACCCGATCGACCTGACCGGCTGGAGCTTCGACGACGACAGCAACGTGCCCGGGTCGGTTGATCTCAGCGCGTTCGGCACACTGTCGCCGGGTGAGTCGGTGATCCTGACCGAGGGCGATGCGGTGACGTTCGCGGCCGATTGGAGCCTCACCGGAGTGAAGATCATCGGTGAATCGAGCGAGGGGCTCGGTCGTGGCGATCAGATCAACTTGTATGACGGCTCAGGCGTTCTGGTCGACCGGTTGACCTATGGCGATGAGGATTTCCCGGGCACGATCCGGACGAAGGACGCCAGCGGCTGGCCCTGCGAAGATGCCGTGGGTGTCGATGATATTAACAACTGGCTTCTCTCGTTCGAGGGCGACCTTCAGGGTTCCGTCTTGTCAGCCAATGGCGATGTCGGGCACCCCGGTGCGTTCCTGACCTTGGCATGCATACTATGCGGGAACGGCCGCGTTGATGCCGGCGAGGACTGTGACGGCGGTGATTGCTGCACGGCGAGCTGCACGTTTGTAGCCAGTGGTACGGAGTGTCGCGCGTCGACCGGCGTTTGCGATGCCGCCGAAGTGTGCGATGGGGCCGGGGCGGATTGCCCGGAGGACGCTCTGGAGCCGAGCACCACGGAGTGCCGGGCCTCGGCCGGAAATTGCGACCCGGCGGAGTTCTGCACGGGTGCGAGTGCGGAGTGCCCCGCAGATCTGTTTGATAGCACCACCGTGTGCCGGCCCTCCGCCGGCGAGTGCGACCCGGAGGAGGTGTGTGACGGCTCCGGACCGAGCTGCCCCGCGGATGTGCTTGATAGCACGACGGTCTGTCGGCCCTCCGCCGGCGAGTGCGACATCGCGGAAACGTGTAACGGTACGGATGCGGAATGCCCGGCGGACGAGATGCAGGCAAGCGGCGTGCTTTGCAGTGACGACGGCAACGAGTGCACCAGCGACATCTGTGACGGCATCGGTGCGTCCTGCACGCATCCGGACAACCTGCAGTGCGGCGCGTGCTGTATGCCCAATTCCTCCTGCCGAGACGACCTGCTGAGTAGTTCCTGCGTTGGTCTTGGCGGGACGTTCATCGGATCGGGCGAGGTCTGTGACGGCGATTCGGATGGCGATGGGGTTGCGGATGTGTGTGACGTGTGCCCCGGCGTGAGTGACGCCGACTTCGGACCTGAGTGCCAGGAAGCCATTCCGACTGTTTCGGAGTGGGGCCTGGTGGTTCTGGCGTTGCTGCTGGCCGTAGCCGGCAAGGTCTGCTTCGGCCGGCGATTCGGCCAAGTGAGCTAGACGCGGCAGGCGCGCAATCGTATAGGAAGCGAGAGAGCGGCGGCAACGGGAACGTATCCCCGTTGCCGCCGCGTTGCGCGCGCTGGCGTACCGGCATCCGGGACGCAACGTACGGCGAACCGAAAGACACAGTTGCCTGTCGAATTCGTCGCGTCTGAGTTTATCCCCGGAACGGACCGCGTATGCTGACCGGGCGACGCGTCGTCCGACATAAATAGACAAACCTAAGGGCCGAATGAGGTTCTATTGATGGAGAACCTAGGCGCGTTCTTTGAATGGCGTCGCTGATACCGTCGTCGTCGCCATGGTTGAGAATGCGAGGAGACTTAAGGTCAATCGTCGCCTTCTCGCGATGGTGCCCATGACGCTGCCCTTTCCTGGCTAAGTGCAGCGTTCCGTTTTGGGACCGCCGCGGCCAGCCATCTGACCAACGGGAAATACCGGTGAAGGAGGTTTGTATGAACCGTAGGAGCGTAATCTCAGGCGCCCGACCGGGCATGCGGATGTCCTGCTGGTCGCTGATCGGTCTGACGCTTTTCTGTTGCGTCACCTCCGTGGCTCGGGCATGTACCTCGTTTGCCATGGAATGCAAGGACGGCCTGCGCTTCGGGACCAACTTCGACAACAACTTCAGGCCAGGGCTGTTATTCGTGAACAAGAGAGGAGTCAGCAAGAGCGGTGCCCCGCTGGATGAGCGTGAAACACCGGCCACTTGGACGTCGAAGTACGGCAGCGTCACGATCAACACGGCCCCGTATCAGTTTCCTTGGGCCGGTATGAACGAGGTCGGACTGGTGATCAGCACCATGGCGCTGAACGAAACCAAAGTGCCCATTCCGGACAGCCGTCCTTCCCTGCTTTCGGCGGCCTGGGTTCAGTACGTTCTCGATACGTGCAGGACTGTTGATGACATCATCGAGGCTGAACGGCAGGTGCGTCTAAACTACGGGATAGACCACTACCTGGCGTGTGACGCCACTGGTCAGTGCGTGGCCGTCGAGTTTCTCGAAGGCAAGCCCGTCTACCACCGTGGCGAAGACCTGCCCCTCAAGGCGATGATGTTCGGTGGGCCGTACGCTAAGTACTTCAAGCAGAAGCGGCGTGGGGCGGCTTCTGACGCCAAGCCTGCCATCGCGGCGGGCACGCTGGCGCGCATCGATGCGATGCTGCGGTCCTACCAACCGGCGGAGGCGAAGGCCGACGTGGACTACGCATTTCGCATTCTGAAAGAGGTCTCAGCACCGAATACGACGTGGAGTCTTGTGTTTGACGTGCCGAAAAGGACGGTGTTCATCCGTACCTACAAGAACGCGCGCGTGCGCTATATCGACCTCAAGGACCTGGACTTTTCTTGTCGTACTCCGGTGATGATGCTCGATGTACATGCGAAACTCGCGGGCGACCTCGTTGGTCACCTGGTGGAATACTCACACAGTATGACGCTGCAACACGCTCTTCAGGCCGTGTCGTACCACCGGCCGGACATCCTGGAGGAGGACGTGAAGAAGATGCTGCAACATCTGGAGAGCTTTGCGTGTACTGAGACCGATTAGGAACGGGGTCATTCAGGGGTCTGTCCGCAGACCCCAAAGCCGAAGGGCGCACAGGCCGCACGCGGTTGGCGGCGTCCTTCGCTGACTGACGCTTGGGTCAGCCGACCATGCGCACAACGTCGTTATACGTTACGAAAATGAACGCCCCGATAATCAGGACCAAGCCGATCAGTTGGGTGGCGACCTGGACGCGGAGGCTCACCGGGCTTCCTTTAATCTTCTCGATGATCAGGAAGATCATCAACCCGCCGTCCACGATGGGCAGGGGAAGGAAGTTGATCACGGCCAGGTTGGCCGAGATGATCGCCAGGAAGAACAGGAACTCGACGGTGCCGGCCCGGGCGATCTTGCCGCCGATCGACACGATCCCGAGCGGGCCGGAGAGGTTCTCCACTCCGACACTGCGCGAGAAGATCATCCGGTCCATGATCGTATAGACCTGCAGGATGAAGGCATAGGTCTTGTGCAAGCCGATTCGCAAGGCGTCGAAGGCGTTCTCGCCTTTGAGCAGCGTGGTCTCATGGTTAACTCCGACGTTCGCGGAAAATGCGATTCTCCCGAGCCAGGGGTCCACCATATCTGCGGTGATGGCAACCTCTGCCGTTTCGACCGGTGAGAGCGGCGTGCGTCGGAACTCCACACGTACGGTCCGACCAATCAGCTCCGTCAGAAGGCTGCGCAGACCCTCGTGGTAGCCGACCTGGACTTCCTCTAGTCCGCGGTTAGTGTCGACCTCAACACTGGTCTGGTCATCGACCGAAACGATTCGAGCCGCGGAGCCGACCCCAAGCATGGTTCGCAACGAATGCGGAACGCCGAAGGGGACCGTCTGGGACTCGTTGGCCTTGTCCACGTATACTAGATCCACACTTCGACCCGCTGAGGCACGAAACACGTCAATCAACTCACGCCAGGTTGTTACCGGCTGATCATCCACCGAAGTGATTCGAACGCCTGGAGGAATACCGGCCTTTGCGGCCGGGCTGGGTTGCCCTGCAATGCGCGGGACAATGTTGCCGATCTGCAGCCAATCATCCGCGACGTTGGCAAAGCTGACGTCGATGGCCCCGGGAGCCTCCGGTCTCAATACGGTAGCGAGCAATCTGCCGTCATGTTTCTGGACCGTAATGCGCACATGCTTGCCGACACCGTTACGGATTGCTTTGGAGACCTCGCGAGCGGACGGGTTTTCTTTGTTCTCGATATAGCGTACCAGATCCCCGGTTTCGATGTCGGCCGCCGCGGCTCTGCCACCCGCCTTGACCTCCACAAAACGGGCCTGCGCCCCGCCTTCCTTGCGCTCATCCTCGGGAATGGCCAGGCATTGGGCCTGCACGGTGCCTCCACCCTGGCGGTGCTGTTTGGGGCGCACGAAGCCTTCCGCGATCCGGCCGTCGGCCGTGCGAACGGTGTAATGAACGTCATGTTCCGGATTGTCGCGGTAAGCTCGCGTGATGGTTGCCAGGTTCGGGTAGGGGATATCATCCCATTCGATAACCGTGTCGCCCTCCCGCAGACCGCCGAGGAAGCCTCGCCCTTCGAGATCGGCGGCGGCGACGCGCACCAAGGGTGCGAGGCCGAGCACGTTTATGGAATCCTGATCGTCACTGTCGCTGGGAAAGACCGTCAGTTGAGGGGGGATGTTGACGCGAACCCGTTGTGGAGCGGCGTCCGGGTTGTTGGGGTCCGGGCGTTCCACGTAAATCTCCTTGGCGTACGCCAACATGTTCTGCATGGCGCTGGCGTTGTCGTCGGTGATGGCAACGCCGTCCGCTTCGACCAGAAGGTCCCCTACGTGGGGCGAATCCGGTTTGGACGTGTCGATAAAGGGGCCGACGCCTATGATTTCTCGGGTGTAGCCAGTGCTGATGCCGATGGCCTGGCGGCGAATCTCGCGGGTGCTCTCCGGCCTGCGATAGTCCGGCATGACCATCAGTGGTGGTATCTGACGGCCATTTCGCTCAACGACGAACTCCACCGGCTCCCGCGGATGGGCGAGCAGAATGGCCATACTAATATCATTGAATTCAAGGGTCTTCTCCCCGTTGACCTCCATGACGGTGTCTCCGGGGAGCAAGCCTGCCTTATCGGCCGGACTGTCCGGCTCAACATAGCCGATCCGGGGGCTGGCCGCCTGCATGCCGACCATGAACACGATCATGAACAGGAAACACGCGAATATGATGTTCATCACCACGCCGGCCGAGACGATCGCCATACGCCGACCGACCGGTTTGTTGATGAACGACCGCGGATCGTCCTTAAACAACAGTTCTTGAGTCTTGTCCTCGAAGTCCTCCTGGCCCAGCATTTTTACGTAACCGCCGAACGGGAGGATGTTAAATGAATAACGGGTCTCACCTCGGGTGACTCCGACGACCTCCCGGCCGAACCCGATGGCGAACTGCTCGACACGCACGTCGGCCCACTTGGCCACAAGGAAGTGTCCGAGTTCGTGAACGAAGATGATCGCCGAGAACCCGAGGATCATCATCGCATAGGGCCAGATCGCGTCCCAGATCGTGGATATCGCAGACTGGGCCATCAGCAGGGTGTCAGGTTGAGAACACTGAGCAATTAAACCGTGCATCGAGTAACCTCTTGGCGCGCCCACCGGTCTGCAGCGAACAGATCGTCCAGGCCGGGGGACGCCATGAATTCATGTTGGGCCAAAGCCCGCTCCGTGTACCGGGCTATGTCGTGGTATTGGATCACGCCGTCTCGGAACAACCGCACCGCCGCCTCGTTGGCGGCGTTAAGTACCGCTCCGGAGGTGCCGCCGCGCTCGGCGACCTCGTGCCCGAGCCGCAATGCCGGGAACCGTTCCGGATCCGGCGGATGCAGGCTGAGCTGCTTCAGCTCGATGAGGTTCAGTCGTTCCGACGGACACGGGTAACGCTCCGGGTACGTCAGCGCGTACTGAATCGGAGTACGCATATCGGGCGTGCCCAATTGAGCCATCAGTGATCCATCGCAAAACTCTACTAGAGAGTGTATGACTGATTCCGGGTGGATGACCACTTCGATCCGGTCCGGACGTAGGCCAAACAGCCACTTGGCCTCCACGATCTCCAGGGCCTTGTTCATCATTGTTGCAGAATCGATCGTGATCTTCGGCCCCATATCCCACGTAGGATGGCGAAGGGAGTCCTCCAACGTGATGTCGACCATGTCCTTCTCGGTCCAGGTCCGGAAAGGACCGCCCGAGGCCGTTAAGTACACCTTCGCAACGTCCACCGCGCGCCCGGCCTGCATTGCCTGGAAGATCGCCGAGTGCTCGCTATCAACCGGGATGATCACCGCGCCGTTACGTTCTGCCAGCGGCATCAGGATCGAGCCGGCCATGACCATCGCTTCCTTATTGGCCAAGGCGATCCTGCGACCCAGCTCGACCGCCCGTACGGTGGCGGGCAGACCGTCGGCACCGACGACCGCGCAGACGACGCAATCGCACTCGATCGACTCCACCAAGCGCACCAGAGCATTCGGGCCGGTGAATACCTCCGGTGAGTAGTCCAGGGAGCCGCGCAGCTCGGCATTCCCGTCTGAACTGGCAAGAGCCACGGCTTCCGGGCGAAACCGGTTTGCCTGACCGCCGAGCCGGGCGGCGCGCGATCCGGCCGCCAGCCCGACAACGTCCCACGTGTCCGCCATCGCGGCCAGCACGTCGAGCGTATTCCGGCCGATGGATCCGGTTGACCCAAGGACGATGGCTCGTTGCTTCATCCAACTCAAATCCTAACGCGGAGACGCATAGTCGCTGTTGTTTTCGGACATAATGATAGATTCGACGGCCTCGGCGGACAAGACGTGCGTAGTTCTGCGTACAATCTGTTGGTTGTAGCTGTTTGCCGCTCCATTTCGGACGACCTATAATCGTGTCGCGCGGTGCTGTGATATCATTGATAATTCTGCTCGGTTCGGCATGCGGAAACGCCTCTTGTCAACGCGGTTGTTTGCCGTTGAACATAGAGAGTATCCGCGCGCCGACGGCCCACCGGTGGCCCGCGACGTGGTAATCCACCCCGGGGCGGTCGTGGTTCTTCCCGTGCTCGATGCCGAGCGGATCGTGATGATCCGGAACTACCGGTACACGGTGGAATCGGAACTCTGGGAGCTTCCGGCCGGTACGAGAGAGCCGGATGAGGCTCCGATCAAGACTGCCCGGCGTGAACTTGAGGAGGAGGCAGGGTATCGGGCGGGGACGATGACGCCGCTGACTGAGTTCTTCGCTTCACCCGGGTTTGTGACCGAGCGAATGCACTCGTTTGTGGCCACCGATCTGACGCATGTCGGGCAGCGGCTCGAGGGGACGGAGCAGATCGTGGTCGAGGTGGTGCCGGCGGAGCAGGTCCGCCGTCGCCTGATCGCGGGCGAGTTTCTGGATGGCAAAACCGTAGCCGTCCTCGGATTGTACTTCCTGCGCGCTGGCGCTTAACCGGCTGGTACTTACAGATGGGTTGGCAGGATCGGGAATACGCTAAACATGCCGGGCCTTACCGCCCGGTGGGCTATGTAGGCCGCCCCGGCATGTCCGGCAACCGCAGCATCGTGACCACGTTGATAATCATCAACGTCGCGATCTTCGTCGTGCAGTCGTTCAGCGACCCGGCGGGGGAGTTCCTATTCGACTTCGGGGCGATGCAGGGTAAGGCGGTCTTGCACGGGCAGGTTTGGCGGTTGATTACCGCTCAGTACCTGCACGCGGGAACCTGGCATCTGGTCTTCAATATGATCGGTCTGCACTTTCTCGGTAGGCCGATCGAACGGATGTGGTCCACGCGGAAGTTTCTGACCATCTACACGTTGTCCGGTCTTTGCGGGAATCTCTTTTTCACCCTATTGGCCGCGCGCGAGGTGATTAACCCCAACACCCCTGCGGTAGGGGCGTCCGGGTGTATACTGGGTTTGCTCGGCATCATGGCCGTGCTGTTCCCTAACGCGACCGTGTTCATCTTCCCGATCCCGTTCCCGCTGAAGATTCGCACGGTTGCCATGATCCTCGCCGCAGTAGCCTTCATGGCGATTATCCAACGCAGCAACAACTACGGTGGTGAGGCCTGTCACCTGGCCGGGCTGGCGTTTGGGGTTTGGTGGGCGATGAAAGGGGATGCTTGGTGGCGGACGACCGATTGGAGCTGGCGTCGTAGACCGCGAATCACCCGCCCCGGGCGTTCGGCACGCCCGGCGGCTTCGGGAGGCTTTGCAGGCCGGGTTGCCCAACGCCGGGAGGATACCGAGACCATCGATCGGATTCTCAAGAAAGTGTACGAGGGCGGCATCCAGAGTTTGTCAGAGTCTGAGAAGCGGGCGTTGCAGGATGCTACCGAGCGGCAACGCCGCCGGGAGCAAGAGGCGGGACGCGTGGATCGAATCTAAGCCGTTGAAAGAGGGGACCGGGCTCCGAGCCGATTCTTGCTCACAGCCGGTGTGCCACTGCTCTCGAGCAGTGCAGTAACGGGGCATGGGTCAGTACAGGAACTCGCCGAATGGGATTCCGGGATGTCTTACGATGACAAGCCCTTAGACAATCCGCTCAACTGGTCGTTCAAAGTCGGCCGGCTCTTCGCGATCGATATTCGGGTGCATATCGTGTTTGTGCTATGCGCGGTGCTGCTGGTTTGGCTGGAGATTCCGCGGGCGGATTCCGGAGTGAGCTGGTCGCTCGGATCGGTGCTGCTCAAGGTTCTCGGAATGTACGGGGCTTTGTTTCTGATCGTGTTGTTGCACGAGTTTGGGCACTGTTACGGAGCACGCCGGACCGGCGGCGAAGCGCACGAGATCCTCATGTGGCCGCTCGGCGGGTTGGCAATGGTAATGCCGCCGCACCGGGCGAATGCGCACCTGATTACCACGATCGCCGGGCCTATGGTTAACGTATTGATCTGCCTGCTGTGCGCCGTGGTGTTGGTGTTCTGGGTCGGCGGGTTCGGGGCCGTGCCGTGGAATCCGCTTCATCCGTTCACGCCGGTAAGCTCCGCGACCGCCCTTACGAGTGGGCAGAGTTGGCTCGCGACCACTTTTGGGTTGAGCTACTTCATCTTTCTGATCAACCTTGCGCCGGTGTTCCCGTTCGACGGGGGCCGGATAGTCCAGGCGACGCTCTGGCGGAAGATGGGATTCGAGCGATCGATGGCGATTGCCACCGGTACCGGGATGGTTGGGGCGATAGTAATCGGCCTGATAGCGCTTTTCATCGAGGAGAGCTTCATTTTGTTGGGCATAGCCGTGTTCGGCTATGCCACATGCTGGCAGCAACGCCGAATTCTGCGCGAGGTCGGCCCGGCTGCGTTCGGTGACGAGGGCGGGGGCATGTTCGGGGGCTATCGGTTTGGATCCGGGGGAGATGAGGCGGAGGCTGAGCCGGGCTTCTTCGAACGTCGCCGCCGGCAGAAGGCCGAGCGCAAGGCGGACCGCGAGCGGCTGGAGCTTGAACGTCATTGCCGTACGGTGGAGGAGATTCTCCGTAAAGTGTCAGCCACCGGGATCGACTCTCTGACGCCGCAGGAACGCAGGACCTTGGAAGAAGAGACCCGCCGCCAACGCACCGTCTCTGCCGAGTCTCACACGTCCGATTAGAGATAGGGTTGGATCCATGCGTAGCGAGGGAGCGGGGTATCAAACCGCTCCCTGATTGCCCAGCGGAAGCCAATTCCTCGCAACGCATCGAAAAGGCCTGCGAAGTTGAGCAGGTCTTCGACCAGCACCCTCCAGACCGGTAATCGGCAAACGAAGCCCGGTCTGTCCGGTAATAGAATCCCCGTCATGCTGTTGTAGAAAGTTGTCGCGGATCGCGCAGGGATTCGCCGGCAGATTGCGGATTATCCCTGTGAGGAACGAGTCTTGCGCCTTCGCTTGGGGAGTAAAGACGTGGACGCGTTCTCGCGACAGGGTGCCGGCTTGCCGGAAGGAGGTTGGCTGGTAGCATAGGGGTTATGTTTGATCCGACGACGGATCCAGAGCACGAAGATGAGTCCCGCTTGCCAAAACCGAGACCCACGCGGGGGACAGGGGATACGCGAGAGGCGTAGCAGAGAGCTGGAACAAAATGAACGAATCAACACGCGTTCTGTTCTGCAACTGCACGTACTCGAACGTAGTTCCTCCGCAGGTCAAGCAACGGGTACTTGAGAGCCTTTGTGCCTCCGGCGTGGCGTTCGACGCCGTGCCGGACTTGTGTGAAATGTCGGCCCGGAAAGACCCCTTATTACGGCAAGTGGCGGAATCGGCTGACGTGAGAATCGCCGCCTGTTTTCCAAGGGCGGTGCGTTGGCTGTTTCAAGCCGGGGAGGCACCCTTAAGCGATGGGCAGGTGCGTGTGCTGAACATGCGGGAGCAGGACGCCGGTGCGGTGGTCGCCGGCCTGTTCCCTGAGCCGCCACCTCCCGGGAGGCGCCGCGATGAGTGACGCGTGCGCCGGTGATCTCCGTGTCGTCCTGCACGGAAGTTTTGGGAGCGGCCCTCTGGGGGCTGAGGGCCGCCGCCGGGTCATTGTTGCCTTGTTGGAGTCCGGGGTTGCCGTAAGTTGCAATGACGGCAGCTTGTCACCAAGGGACGTTAATTCGGAAGCCGTCTTGGTCTTGGGGAATTTCGGCGAGTGCCCGCCATCTGAGATGGTGGGACACGGTCATGGATCGCGGCTTCATTACGATGACGTTTCCGGACTGGATTCCGACGGGGTTGTGACGCTGGTCCATAAGAGAAGGCAGAGGCTGGGGGCACCCGAGCCGGGTGCATGGCTGCCGTGGTTCCCGGTGATCGACTACGATCGCTGCACGAGCTGCAAGCAGTGCCTCAGCTTCTGCCTTTTCGGCGTTTTCGGGGTGGATGATTCCGATCGCGTCGTTGTCGCGAATGCCGCCAAGTGCAAGACCGGCTGTCCCGCCTGCTCGCGCGTGTGCCCCAACACGGCCATAATGTTCCCGAAATTCGAAGGCTCGCCGGTAAACGGGGCGGTGGTTGATGACACCGGTAGGATACGCGAGCCCGTGAAGGTCAATCTTGACGACCTTCTGGGTGGAGACGTCAACGCCGCTCTGCGAGAGCGTAGTCGACGCGCCGGGCAACGCTTCTCCGTGGAGCCGGCTGGGATGAGCTCACGGCTGGACAAGCTCAAGGAAATGCAGGACGAGCTGGGCATCCCCGATGAAGTGCTGGCGGGTCTGAAGCCCATGTGCGCTTGCCAACGTCGGGCCGCCGAGCAAGCCGCGGCCCAGCGCAATGCTACCTCCGGGACAACAGAGGAGTCGCCCGCACCGTCGAAGTCGACGCAGGAGTGGGACATCTAGCCGAGACTCCAGCTCGAGGGCGCCGGAATGATCTTCGCAACTTCCCGTCGGATGTGGCGCACTACCGATGCTCGCCTCTTCTGGAAGTTCGTCTATAACTTCGCTTACAAGGGAATGCGTTCCGTTCAGCGTTTCAAGAAGCGGCTCAGGAAGGGGCTGTATTTCCCGCCGTTTATGTTCATCTCCATTATTAACACCTGTAATCTCCGCTGTCGGGGGTGTTGGGTGGACGTGGATGCCCCGCCGACTTTGATCTCGCTGCCCGACTTGGATCGGCTTATCAAACGCGCCAAGGTGCACGGCAATCGCTTCTTCGGATTGCTCGGAGGCGAGCCGTTTCTCCACCCGGATCTCATTCCGTTGCTTGAGAAGCACCCCGATTGTTACTTCCAGATATTCACGAACGGTCATTTCATCACGGATGAAGTGGCTGCCCGACTTCACCAGGTGGGCAACGCGACCCCGTTGGTCAGTATCGAGGGCTCGGAGGTGGTCAGCGACGAGCGACGCGGACGCTCGGGCGTCTACAACAAAAGCCTCGCCGGGCTCGAGGCCTGTATTCGCCATCGGTTGATTACCGGGGTGACGACAAGCGTTTGTCAGAACAACTACGACGATCTGGTCAGCGAGCGTTGGGTGGACGAGCTTATCCGACGCGGTGTGCATTATGTATGGTATACGACCTATCGGCCGGTCGGACCCGACCCGGCGCGCGAGCTGGCCTTGCGCCCCGAGCAGCTTCTGGGCGTGCGGCGGTTTGCCATGAAGACGCGTAATACCAAGCCGATTGCGGTGGTGGATGCGTACTGGGATGATAAAGGTCGGGCGTTGTGCCCGGCGGCCGTGGGGATAAGCCACCACATTAGCCCGTCCGGAGATGTCGAACCCTGTCCGATCGTCCAGTTCGCCAAAGACACAATACACGACAACGGCGGTGACATTTTTCAGACAATCACGCAGTCTTCGTTCCTGCGGGCGTTTCGGGAGGCTGCCATCGACGCGACGCGGGGCTGCATTCTGCTGGAACGACCGGAGATGCTCAAAGCGGTCGTAGAAAGTCAACATGCTCGGGATACGACGGCGCGGGCAACGGCATTGGCGGAGCTGACCGTGATGACGCCGCTCGACAGCCAGCATCAGCCCGGGTGGGAAGTTCCGGAGGAGAATTGGGTGTACCGGCTTACGAAGAAGTACTGGTTCTTCGGTTTCGGGGCGTATACATAGACGCTCCGGTGGCGAGCGGCTTGGAGAGGTTCGGTAGGCGATGATTCGACGACTAGACTCTGCCGAAGAGGCAACAAAGAAACCGCCGGATGGGATGCGCGGTTCATCCGCGGATGGCGAGGTTGCATCCAATGACCGGAGTGCCGCCCGCCTGGAAGTCCCACCGAGAGTTCTCCGACAGGTATCCCGGCCGGCTCAAACCGGGGTTCCGGGCGACAAGTCGGCGCGGGATCGTCTGCGTTACTTCGCCCGGCGCCGGGTGGAACAAGAGAACCTGGTGCCGCCGCTGACATTGGAAGAGCTCCGCGAGCATGCCGGATTAGTGTGCGCGGCGGCGGGAGTGACCGAGGATTGCGCGGATTACGCCGTGATCGTTGTGAACAACGAAGCCTGGCGTGACACCCTGGCCGGGATACCATTCGATCGCCGGTTGCTCCTGCTTCCGAAGTGCTTGCGGGCGGACGGTCGGTGCCCGGCTCCCATCGACGAGTTCGGACTGGTGTGCCAATCGTGTGGCTCTTGCCTGATCAGTGAGCTACAGAGCGAGGCCGAGCAGCTCGGGTATGCGGTTCTGGTTGCCGAAGGCTCCGCGGTGGTGACCAAGATGATCGAGGCCGGGCGGATCGAAGCCGTGGTGGGCGTGAGCTGTATGAGCGTGCTGGAGAAGTGCTTCCCGCACATGGAGGCCCGCGCGGTTCCCGGAGTTGCCGTCCCGCTGCTGCAGGACGGTTGCGCGAATACTACGGTTGATGTGGACTGGATCCGAGACGCGATGCATCTAACAAAAGACGATCGCACCTACCGCCTGGATCTTGATGCGCTCAAGACCGATGTGCAGAACTGGTTCGCTCCGGAAAGCCTGACCAAGTTGCTCGGTACTCCGCTGGGGGAGACCGAAGCGATTGCTCGCGATTGGCTGGCCCGCGCCGGAAAACGATGGCGACCCTATCTGGCGGCTTGCGTCTACGTTTCTCTGCAAGGCGACGGCGCAGTTAGCCCGCACGGTCTGCCGGACGATCTGAAGAAGCTGGCCATAGCGGTGGAGTGCTTTCACAAGGCGTCGTTGGTTCACGACGACATCGAGGATGGCGATGAGCAGCGGTACGGGTTCAAGGCGCTGCACGTTGAATGTGGCACACCGGTGGCACTAAATGTCGGGGACTTCCTGCTGGGTGAGGGGTACCGGCTGGTCGGGGAGCTGGACGTCGACGATGGTGTTAAGGTGGCCATGCTGCAGACCGCCGCGGGGGGGCACCTCACTCTAAGCCGCGGGCAGGGGGCGGAGCTGTGCTGGACGAGGCATCCGCAGCCGATGTCGACGCTGGAGGTGTTGGACATATTCCGCCAGAAGACGGCACCCGCCTTCGAGGTCGCGTTGCGTCTGGGGGCGTTCTACGGAGGGGCCGACGCGGGCGTCCACGACGTGCTGGTACGATACAGCGAGGCTTTGGGCATTGCTTATCAGATCCGGGACGACCTGGAGGACTTCGCCGGGGTGGGCGACTCGAACGACCTCCGCGACTTACGCCCGTCGGTGGTGCTCGCTATTGCCCACAAGCGCGCGGCGGAAGGAGCGGATCGCGGTTTGACCACGGCGCTGTGGCGCCGGGAATGCGACTACGAGAAGGTCGCGGGGGACGTCAGGCGTTTGACCGATCGGTGCGGCGTGATCGAAACGGTGGAGAATCTTCTCGAAGCCTACACGGCTCAAGCGAATCGGTCGCTGCATCCTCTGAGAAGTCCCACTCTCAAGGGGCTTCTACGCCGCGTGATCGGTAGGATCTTCGGGAACGAGCAGATTCCGGGGTATTGCGATGAGTTTGAGGCTCGACATGCTGGACGCCGCCCGGGCGGCGCCGAACCTGCTGTGTGAGGCCGGCGACCGCATTGTCGAGTTTCTCCACGGGCAACTCAATAGTGACGGTGGCGGAAAGGACCGCGCGGGCGATAGCGATCTGTACTATACGGTGTTCGTGCTGGACGGTCTGACCGCAATGGGAGAGGCCTTCCCCGTCGATGCGACTGCGGAGTATCTTCGCCGCTTCGGAGACGGGACCGGACTCGATTTCGTGCACCGGGCGTGTTTGGCGCGGTGTTGGGCGGCTTTACCGGGTTGCCCGGTTTCCGAAGAGGTGGGGGAGTCTCTTCTTCGCGGGCTCGAGGATTGCCGCACGGACGATGGGGGCTACGGCCCGACTTCCGATAGTGAATCCGGGACCGTGTATGACTCTTTTCTGGCGTTTGGGGCGTACGAGGATCTCGGGCGACCGCTGCCCCGTCCTGCGGATCTCGGTGTGTGCCTGGACGGCCTTCGAACTGACGACGGCGCTTACGCCAATGAGCAAGGAGTGAAGATCGGGACTACTCCGGCGACCGCGGCCGCGGCGATCCTGGCCCATCGCTTGAGCTCGAAGCCGGACGACCGAGTGGGCGAGTGGTTGCTTGCTCGGGCGCGGCCAGGCGGTGGGTTTCTGGCGTTTCCCGAGGCCCCGATTCCCGATCTTCTGTCAACGGCGACGGCGTTGCACGCGCTCGCTCAGCTTGGCGTACCTTTCACGCGCAACAAAGATCGCTGTCTGGACTTCGTGGACAGCTTGTGGACCGGGCAGGCGTTCTGTGGACATTGGGCTGATGAAGTGGTCGACAGTGAATACACTTACTATGCGCTATTGGCCCTCGGGCATCTGGGGGCGGCAGCATGACCGACGTTCCCGATACGCTCGACCTTGAAAGCGTGGAACAGGTTCTCCTCGCCGCTCGCCGCGAGTTGCTTGATCGACGTACTGCGGGAGGAGTCTGGGAGGGGGAGCTGTCGAGCAGCGCTCTGTCCACAGCAACGGCCGTGTGCGCACTAGCCTTGTTGGACAATGCCGATCATTCGGACGATCTGGTCGAACTAGTGCGGCAAGGTGTCGCCTGGTTGGCAGAGCACCAGAACATTGATGGCGGCTGGGGTGACACCGTTAACAGCCCCAGCAACATCAGTACGACCACGCTCTGCTGGGCGGCGCTGGGCGCCGGCTGGCGGTTGGTTGAGGATCGCCGAGCTGTTGCGGAGCGGGCCGAAGCGTGGCTGCGACGCCGAGCGAAAGACCTTTCTCCGGCGGGGCTGGCCCGGGCGATCACCGCAGTCTACGGGCGAGATCGCACATTCTCCATTCCGATCTTGACAATGTGCGCGCTCTCCGGAAGGTTCGGAACGGGTCGCGACGCATGGCGGTCGATCCCGGCGTTACCGTTCGAGCTGGCCGCCCTGCCCCACACCTGGTTCTCCCGGATCGGCTTGCCGGTGGTTAGCTATGCTCTGCCCGCTTTGATCGCCGTGGGGCAGGTCCGCCACCATCACCGGGCGACCCGTAACCCCGTCACGCGGTTGCTTCGCCGGTTGGCTCGCCCCAAGACCCTGCGCGTGTTACAGGCCATCCAGCCGGAATCCGGGGGCTTTCTGGAAGCAACGCCGCTGACCAGCTTCGTAATGATGAGCCTCGTCTCGGCGGGAGAGTGGACGCACCCCGTGGTCCAGCGCGGGCGGGCATTCCTGGCTGAATCCGTTCGAACGGACGGAAGCTGGCCGATCGACACGAACCTCTCTACCTGGCTCACCACCCTATCGGTAAACGCCTTGCACGGCGGGAGCGGTCCGACGGACACGTTGTCGACCGACGAGCTGGCCGGCCTGCGTCGCTGGCTGCTGGGGCAACAGCACCGCCGTGAACATCCGTACACGCACGCGGCAGGGGGGGGCTGGGCCTGGACGGACCTGAGCGGTGGCGTACCGGACGCGGACGACACGGCCGGGGTTCTGTTGGCCCTGCGGAATCTGACCGGCGGCTGCGGGGATGGCGGAAGTGCTATGGGAGAAGTCCGAGATGCGGTTACGTCCGGGGTTCGCTGGCTCGTGGGGTTGCAGAATCGTGACGGAGGAATGCCGACATTCTGTCGGGGCTGGGGCAAGCTGCCGTTTGATCGAAGTACTGCTGATCTGACCGCCCATGCCTTACGGGCTTGGTGTGCCTGGCGCGATACCTTGCCCTATGAACTGCGCGAACAGGTGCGGCGAGCGATGCACCGGGCCGTAGAGTATCTTGTCCGCACGCAACGCCGGGATGGGGCGTGGGTGCCGCTGTGGTTCGGTAACCAGAAGAGTCCGAAGCAAGAGAGTCCGCTTTACGGCACCTCGCGTGTTCTGCGGGCGGGCAACATTGTGCCGACCGATGGAACTTTGGCGCAGGCTTGGACAGCCGCCGGCCGCCGGGCGGTGGATTGGGTGCTCTCGGCCCAGAACAAGGACGGTGGCTGGGGCGGGGCGGCCGCGGTGGCGTCGTCAGTTGAGGAAACGGCGCTTGCGGTGGAGGCGCTGGCGGGAGTGGCCGCAGAAGGAAACGGCAAGATCGCCGGAGCCATTGGTCGCGGGTGTGCATACCTCGTAAATCGCACTGAGGGCGGCACCCGTTTCGAACCGGCGCCCATCGGGCTGTACTTCGCGAGACTGTGGTATTACGAGAGCCTGTACCCGCTCGTGTATACCGTCAGTGCTTTGGAACATGTGCTCGGCTGTGGCGACGTTGTGGGCAGAGGCGTCAATCGGAGCAAGACATCCGTTCCATCCGATCCGGGCCGGTGAATTCGCCGGGGTGCCATGGCCACGTGTGAAAGAACTCCGGGATCTTGACCCGGTTCTGCGTGGCCATGTTCACGTGTCACTGGAGACCTGTTCTGGGTGCTATGGCCACGTGTGAAGGAACTCCGGGATCTTGACCCCGTCCTGCGTGGCCATGTTTACGCGGACAACGTCGGCGACCGGGCACATTCCCAGGCCTCTGTAGGGGGTGGCCGGATCAGTTGGCGCGGGCGCGCCACCCATCAGCCGCGCTGCTTGCGTTGGCAAAATAGGCAGAGTACTAAGTCAGGGTCGTGCGCAAGTGGCTGGACTGTGTCTAAGGTACCCTTTGAAAGGCGGCGCGCGGGTTCCCGTCGGCTTCATCTGCCCTTTTCTTTGACCTCTCAAGATGGTACGCTGACCGTTCCGACCGGTGGTCCTTCCGGCGGCGCGTGGTGGGGCCAGTGGCGTTTTCAGTATTAATAGCGAGGAATTTAGCATGGCTGAGCCGCAAGATCAGTTCAAGTTTCCGGAAAACGCGTATCGTGAGCTAAAACCGGGCGAGACCTTTGTTCCGATGGTGCCGCCGGACAAGACTGTGCCGGAGATCACCGGGCGAGCTTTGATGTTCGGCTTGGCCATGAACATCATCTTCTCGGTGGCGGCCACGTTCCTGGCCCTGAAGGCTGGGCAGGGGATCGAAACCGCCATCCCGATCTCGATTCTCGCAGTCGGTTTGTCGGGGTTCCTGCTGAAGGCGGGAATGCGCGGCAGCTCGATCCTCGAGAATATATATGTCCTGGCGATCAGTACGACGTCGGGTTACGTGGCCGGGGGGACGTGTTTCACCATGCCGGCCATCTACCTTCTGCACCTCGACACGAATCTGGGGATGGGCAAACTGTCGCTCTTCCTTCAGATTGCGTTGGTACCGTTTCTCGGGGCGATTCTGGGGATCATCTTCCTGATTCCGTTCCGGCGATATTTCGTCAAAGAGATGCACGGGAAGCTTCCCTTCCCGGAGGCAACGGCGACGAACGAGATCCTGGTCACGGGAGCTTCCGGAAGCACGTCGCAGGCGTGGATTCTGATCTACTCGTTTTTCCTTTCGGCGGTCTACACGTTTGCGGCCACCGGGCTGAAGCTGTTTGCGGACACGTTTACGACCGGAATGGCGAAGCTCGAGGCGCTCGGCAAGGAGGGCGTCGAGACGCTGGCGTTTCGAACCGACCTGTTCGAGATGCTAACGAACAAGGTCAAGGCGGTGTTTGCGATGGGGGCCGGGGCGTACTACTTGGGCCTCGGGTTCATCATCGGGCTGCGTTACGCGTCGATCATCTGTGCGGGGTCGTTCCTCTCGTGTTTTGTGATTATCCCGCTGCTGGCGCAACTCGACCTGAACGATCTTCAGCGGTTGAACTCGGCATGCAAGGCTATCCATGGCCCGGAGGAGGCTGCCCCACGGTTTATGTTGGCGGGCTCGTTCGGTGAGAAGTTGGACGAGTTCAGCGGTGAGGCTTTGACCCGTGCACTACCGGCCAACTTGACGGCCGTCCACGGGGAGATCCGCGATGCCTTCAGTGGCAACAACGTTGCTTTGGCGGAGAACGCGAGGATCGCCACGGAGACAACCGGAGAAGAATGGCAGATTCGGAGCGAGGAACTCACCTTTATCCTTAAAGTGGAGGAAGGTGCCATCGCCGTAAAGGAGGAAGAGGAGAAGGCTCCGGCGTTTACGATCGCGGCGAGTTTTGCGGAGAAACTCGACCGGTTTGATCCGCGCCCCGGGATTCGGGAAGAGATTGGCGCGGCGTTCGTCAGCAATGAGCACGCTTTCCTTAAGGACAAAGTTACGATCAAGGTCAAGAGGCCCGGGGCGGTCTGGGATGTCGTGGATAAGGAGCAGGCTTACGTTCTGCGGGCGGATCCCGAGTCGAATCAGATTGCGGTTTTCGCCAGAGAAGCTTCCGCAACGGACATCTTCGGTGAGATTCCCAAGAACATGGGCATCGGAGCCATCTTCACGGCGGGGCTGCTGTCCATCATGAAAATGGCCGGCGTGATCGTTACCGCGTTGCGGCAGGGGCTGGGCAGCCTTTTCCGGAAGGGCGATGGGGTGGTCGCCACGGTCGACCGCAATGACGAGGACCTCAGCTATCCAACGATGCTGATTCTCGGGCTCGTGGCGATCGTTGTTATGGTGGTCTTCTTCCGGCTCGTCGTTCTCAACGGCATGGATAGCCCCGGTTGGCTTACTTTCGTCTCGATTATCTTGATCCTGATCGTCGCGTTCCTGTTTACTACCGTGTCGGCGTGGGCAATTGCGATGATCTCGGTGACGCCCATCTCCGGCATGACGGTGACCACGATCATTATCACGGCCGTGGTCCTCTCTCTGGCAGGTTTGCCCAAGGGCGACGGCGGGATGCTCGCGACATTGCTGGTCGGCGGGGTGGTTTGCACGGCCCTGTCATTGGCGGGCGGTTTGGTAACGAACTTCAAGATGGGTTACTGGCTGGGGGCCAGCCCCAAGAAGATCACCTGGTGTGCCATCGCGGGGTCAGTAGTGTCGGCGATTTGCGTCTGCGGGACGATCATGGTCCTGGCTTACAAGCCCGGGTACGACAGCGGGGCTCTGCCCGCGCCGCAGGCCAATATGATGAAGAGTGCTTTGGAGAGCTTCCTCGGTACCGGCGAGGTGCCGTGGCTGTTGTACGGGGTCGGCGTTGTTATCGCGCTGACTGTAGAGCTGATCGGAATATCCGCGTTGGCGTTCGGGCTTGGTATGTACCTGCCCATGTATATCAACACCCCGATTCTGATCGGGGCGTTCGTCGCCTACCTCGTCAAGCGAAGTGCCAAGGACGAGTCTCTCGGCAAGGCCCGCAGCAACAAGGGTATTCTGATTGCGTCGGGGCTTATCGCCGGCGGCGCTATAATGGAGGTGCTGGTCAACTTTACGGCTGCGTTCGACGATCTGCTCTTGGGCGCTAAGAAGATGGTCGGCGGCGCCGAAGAGACGGTCGGTGTGATCATGCCGTTTTTGGACATGAGCGGTCGCATGATTGACGGCGGCATGGATCCGGAGGCGCTGGCCCGCGTTCAGAACTGGCTCGGGCTGGTTCTGTTCCTGGCGCTCTGTGCGTTCGTCTACTGGGATTGCTTGAGGGCGAAGCCGGATGCCGATGCCCCGGAAATCCACATGTAGCCTGATGACCGGGTAGCCTCTGACGGGCGGCCTGCGTTCGATGATGTTCGACAAGCCCCGGCACGGCAACTACTGCTGTGCCGGGGCTTCTGCACACGAGCGGTGAAGCTGCTTATGGCATCGAACGCGGAACCGATGGTGCGTAGGCGGCCGAGCTACTAAGCCGCACGGCGAGCCTACTCGAAGTCGTCGTCGTAAGCGGCCGACACGGTTTCTTCCGCCTCTTCTTCGAGATCTTCTTCTTCCGTCTCCTCGTATTCGTCCTCGTCCTGGTCGGCCTCGTAACCTTCATCGAGGTCTTGATCGACCTGGCGGCACATGGCGCCCCACTCCTTGAGGGTTACGAGCACCTCGCGAGCTTGAGAGCCCTTGTATTCACCGACGATACCGGCGTCGGCCATCTGGTCGATCAGCCGGGAAGCGCGGGAGTAACCAATCGTCAGCCGTCTTTGAAGCAGGCTGACGCTGCCTCGTTTCGATTCCAGAATAATGCGCACCGCATCATCAAAGAGCGGGTCGCGCATCGTGGCCGCGCCATCCGTATCCGGCGCCTTGATCTTGACGAGTTCCGGGTGGAACTCCGGCTTAGCCCGGGAGGCCAGGTCTTCGAGAACCGCGTGGATCTCGTCGTCGTCCATGTACGTGCCCTGAGACCGAACGAGCTTGTGCGAACCGGGTGGCAGGAACAGCATGTCGCCTTGCCCCAGCAGTACTTCGCCGCCGTTCTGGTCGAGCACGATCCGCGAGTCCATTCGCGACGCGACGCGGAAGCACACCCGGGAAGGCAGGTTGGATTTAATCAAACCGGTGACCACCTTGGCCTCCGGGCGCTGCGTAGCGACGATGATGTGAATGCCGACGGCGCGAGATTTCTGGGCTAATCGCGAAAGGTGGTGTTCGACCTCCTTGGCGGAAGTCATCATCAGATCCGCCAACTCGTCGATCACGACCACGATATACGGGATGTGGGTGGAGATCAGGGCCTTCTCCGCCTCGGAGCTGGGGTTTAGACGCTTGTAGAGCTTTTCCGCTCCAAGGGCGTTGTACCCGGCGATGTTCTTGACGCGGGCTTCGGCGAGCAGTTCGTAACGCTCTTCCATCTTGGTGACGGCCCATTCGAGGATTTTCTCCGCCCGAGCCATATCCGTGACGATCGGGCACATAAGGTGCGGAACGTCTTTGAACTGGCTCATTTCGACCATCTTCGGGTCCACGAGGATCATCTTCACGTGGTCCGGACGTTTGGTCATGAGCAGACTCAGGATGATCGCATTAAGGCAGACACTTTTTCCTGAACCGGTCGTTCCGGCCATGAGCATGTGCGGCATCTTGGTCAAGTCGGCCACCAGCGCGGCACCGCTGGCATCCTTGCCCAGAAAGAGCGGCAGTCCCATTCCGGTGGCGGCCTCACCGGCCAGCATCATCAGCTCCTTGAGCCGGACGGTTTCCTTGCGGGTATTGGGTACTTCGATCCCGACGGTGTTCTTACCGGAGATCGGGGCGACTACGCGGATGGCGTGGGCTTTGAGGGCCCGGGCGATGTCGTTTGACAGCGAGGCAATCTGCGAGACTTTGATCCCGGCGCCGAGCCGCAGCTCGAACATGGTAATCACCGGTCCGGTGTCAATCTCGACTACGCGGGCGTCAAGTCGGAACTCGGTGAGGGTCCGCTCGAGAATCTTGGCCTGCTCGCGCACGAACACTTCTTGCTGGGCACTGAATCCATAAGTAGGTTCGGTGAGAAGGGAGATCGGTGGCAAACGCCAGTTCTCAATCTGTCGTGGATAGGCGCTTTTGCGCGTCTGGCGCCGGGGCACCGAGAAGTTGACCTTGAGGGCCTTTTCCGCCTTTCGAGACTTGGGCGGCAGGGCCTCCTCCTCGCCCTCATCGTCTACCTCTTCCACGGCATCTTCTTCGTCCGGTTCCTCTACTTCGTCCGCCGCACGCTTCTCATCGAAGAGGGTCTCCTCGGAATCATCCTCGATCTTCTTACTGTTGCGGGGCCGGTTGGTGTTGATCCTCGGAGTGCTTCGACCCGCCGGCGCTGCTGCGGCCACCGGCCGCGGAATCGTGCCTGCCACCGCGGCTGCCAGCCGCCCGGAGGTCTCGCCGGCGGTTCTCAGCATGGTTGGAAGTTGCAGAACCCAGCCGTGAGTCGTGAAGACCAAGCCGACGAACAGGCTTGATGCAAGCACCAGCAGCGTTCCAAGGTGTGAGAGATTGCCGGTGAGCAGTTCGCCGAGCGCGTATCCGGCGAGTCCGCCTGGTCCGACCGGCAAGGTGGAGGCGGATCCCGAAGATAGCAGATGACTCGACGCGGCGGTGCAAAGCACGACCAACGTCAGACCGAAAACACGTTCCGGAGTATGCCCGAGACGCCCCCGGAGCACCCGAAGGAATGCCGCAAGAGTGGCAAACAGCAGCAGCGGATACGCACCGTCGCCGAGCAGGTATCGAAGTTCGTACGCGCACCACGCCCCCACGAGACCGCAGGCGTTGGCCGCGGGCACATTGTGGGGATATTGATTGGGGCTGGGCCAATCTCCGGCATCAAACGTCACCAGCGCCGGCCAGAGAAAGACGGTAAGCGCCACGGCGGCCAGAGAAACCAGCACGGACCGTGTAGGAACTGTCTCATCCGCAAGGGTCATATACTTGTCACTTCCATGTCCGCCGCGCAGGCCTCATTCTGTCATGCCGAACCAATCGCGCACTCGTCCCGAGTCTGCGCATACCCCATCCGCGGGGCTGATAACCGCACTTTTTAAGCTATCGGCGTTGAAGCTGAAAATGCTGGAACGAAAACGGCTGCGCCAAGCGCACCAAAAACCGTCACCGGGCGGCCAAGATCGCCGGATTGGTTTCAAGATCAGATCCGCCGCCGTCGATGGCGGTTGAGTGCCCGATACCGCCGGCTAATTGACATCCTTGAGGGTGAACCAAGCGGCGTCGGCCCGCTCGATCCACTTATTGGGGTCGGCGTCGAATTCCTTCTTTCCGCTGTCACTGGCGAACAGGTAGGTCTTGCCGTTGAACACCGTGAACAGGTCCGGCCGGGCCGGCTTCAGCATGTGCTTCGACACGGCTTCCGTGCAATGCCCCATGTACTGGGGCACGTACCTGGCGGGATTCTCGAGGAACTTACGCTTCGCTTCGGGGGACGCCATCCAGTGTACATATCCGTGGAAGGCGACCTTCTGCTTCGGATCGCCCTTAACCGCTACGTTCTTTGTCTGATAGGAGACCGGGCAGAAGCCTTGATTGTGGGGCTGTTCGAAGTTCTTGCGGGCTTTCTCGATGACACCGCGCGGGTTTGCGACAAACGCCGTCTGCCTCTCGTACGATTCGAAAAGGTAGATCTTCCCGCCGAGGTTCATGAAGCATTTGGGATCACCGAGAATGCGGCTCCTGGGCGATTTCGACATAGATAGCAGACAGCAACCGTCCAGTTCGGGCAGGTAGGCCGTGGGGTCCTGCTCAAACAGCTTCTTCGCGTGCGCGCTGGAGAGCATGTACCGCCGCCCGGCGAACACGTACTGATGGTTCTTCTCACCCCTTACGGCTTTGCGAAGCCCGTCCGGCGAGTCCGCTTCGGCAAGTCTGTACGAGACCGGGCAGTATCCGTGCAGGGCGAGTTCCGGGATCGCCGGTGCGGGTGCTGCGGGTTTGGGCGATGCTGCAGGTGAGGCTTGCGCCGGCTCCGCCTGCGCCGGCTCCGTTTGCGCCTGTTTGGGCTCCTTGCCACCGGCCGAGACCGCTCCGGCAATCGCCAGGGTCAATACTATGGCCGCAGATACGAGCCCGGATGTACGAGAGTGCCAGCTTCGCGAACGCATTCGGTGAACCTCCATCAAGCAGTAAACTAACGCCAGTTTCTCGACCATCCGAGCCAAGCCGGTCCTGATGACCCGGGTATAATGCCGCCTGTCGAGAGTTAACCCCGCCAGATTATCACGCTTCAGATGCGTGTTGGCAATGATCTTTCGGTCTTCTGCGGACCGGCCTTCACCCGAGCTGCTCGGCCGTGCGCCTGCGTTATGGGGCCTTAGAGACCTCGTGCAGCGGTAGATCAGGAGTCCCTCGTAACAGAGGCAGCAGGTGGCGGCGCAGAAGGGGAGAGCTGACCCAGCCGGTATGGCCGCCGGTGTGTCCGTCGGCCTGCAGCTCCGGGGTCCATCGAACCTCCCGGAGCTTGCGGTATTCGTCGACATCATCGGCAGAGGCACTTTCGGGGATGCTGAAGCTGGTCATGCCTGCCGCCGCAGAGTGTTTGCGGTCGGTCGTTCCGAAAATGCGCGTGCCAAGTCCCAAAATACCGCGGTCCCGTCGGCTGACGAGAGCGAAGCACCGTTTCGCGGAACGCAATGCCGGACCGAGATTATACTGTGGCGACAACGCCGGGCAGGCCAGGATCAGCGTGTCGACCAGTTGCCGCCCGCGCAATCGTTCCAAAGCAAAAACGGCGATGCCCGCGCCACCGCTGTAGGCAAGAACGTGAATCACCGTGCGAGGATGGGCTCGCCGGAACGCGAGGAGCTTGCGGGCGAGCTTGCCGGCCATAAGGCGATTACGCCGCAACCACATCAGGTCCGTCCAAATCTCGCCCGGGACGCCGAACTGCCAGTTGAACACGATGGTGCCCAGCTCGATACCCTCCTGCCGAAAAGCTCGGCGGACCAGCAGCGGAGCGAACTGGCATCCGCCGACCCCGTCCAGAATGAACACGACCTCTTCGTCAAGCGACCCGCAATGCTCCGGGACGCCGCGACGGGTAAGCTCGGCAAGATAGGCCGAAATCGCGGCAACTCTGGTTAACAAGAATCCCATGGTTTAGTGGTCCGTGCGGCTAAGCCGGATTGCCGTTCGGTTTCTTCTTGGTCTTCCCTGGTTCACGGGTCAGGATCCTGAAGATCTCGGATCGCTTCAATGACTCCAGGAAACGCACGTCGCTCAGCCCCATCTCGAAGTGGCAGACTCCGGACATCGTACACCACGAGCACGGCGAGAACGTGCCGAGGCGGTACGGCTTCACCGTGATGCAACCGTCCAGAATGCCGTCGGCCAACTCTCCAAGCTTCAACCGGGTGTGGTCGAGCACGGCTTGGAACGACTCGGCGTCCGCCCCGTCGCCCGAGTCCACATGTCCGAGCGATCCGTCCTTTTTCACGTAGACGCTGAAGAACTCCGACCGTCCCGTACCGGCGGACGAGTCCAGCGCGGAAAGACCGTCAATATTAACGAGCCCGCGCGGGCGAGCGACGCCGGACAACAGCGCGTCGGGCGAATCGGTTGATTCAGGCCCGTCGACCACGTCGTACGTCGGAGTCAGGCTCACGTACAACGCGGCAATCGGACGGATCGGGCGACCGGCGAGCGTCTCCCCGCGCTCCGCCAGGGCGAGCAGGTAGGCCGGTAGTTGAAGCGATAGCCCGTGATATACCTCGGCCAGCTTGAGTCTCTTATCCACCGTGCGTTTGTAATCGATAACCACGCCGAGCAACTCGTCCCCGACTTCGGCCAGGTCTACCCGATCGATATAGCCGCGCAAGAACACCCGCCGTCCGGCCGGGGTTGACAGCTCGACGGCTGGGAGGCTCCCCGGAGCCTCTACTCCGAACGGCAACTCTGCGGATCGCGGCTTACTAACCCCCGCGCGGGAGATGTCGCGTTGCGCGCGCAGAATCCGGCCGATCCGCGCCGCACTCCGGCGCAGCTCGTAGGTTTGCCGGGCATTGGAGAGCACCCCCCGATCGGGAAGACGAAGGGCAACTCTGTGACAACTCTCTGTCAGGTTCGAGAGCAGTTCCTCCTCGCTGAGTCCGCCCAGGGCCTGGTGACGCCCCGTCAGATTCCTAACCAGATCCTCCAGAATCGCGTGGTGCACCTGCCCGACATCCACCGGGGCGAGCACCGCTTCGGCGCGTTCGCGAAGCCGTAGCATGTACTTGGCGAAGTACTGGAAGGGGCATGTCGCGTAGGTCTCTAATTGGGAAACACTGGTTCGGAAAGGCCCGGCCAGTAGACGCTCAATTGACCGCGGCGACAGCGCCGCGCCACTGGGTTGCCCCAGCGAGCTCAAGGCCCGGCAGAACCCCGGTTCCTCTGAGATACGACCCCGGACCCGGTCGTACAGCCCGTTCCAACGGGTCCTCGTGTCGGGGGCGTCCATGTCTCGGCTCGGTCTGGAGCGGAACTCCGAGACAAGCCGGCCGGCCAGGTCTCGCATCGTCAGAATGTCCCACATCTCTCGACTTTGATCTCCAGTCGAGACCGCCTTCGACGATAGCCCCGGTAGGGCCTCTCGAAGCGTGGCGACATAAGGGGACGGCCGCAGTTCCTTACCGTCGGAGTCGGTGGTCGAGTAAGTCAACACGCAGGTCTCGGCGGCGCGGGTGACGGCGACATAAGCCAGCAGCGTTTCGTCGAGCAACCGCTCACGAGTGGGCCCGGTCACCCGTACACCGTTGCCGCGCAGCAACGTCCGGTCATCATCATTGAGGATGGGCCCTTCCGTAGCGGATCTGGGGAACACGCCGTCGTTGAACCCGATGATGAGCGCCGCCCGAATCTCGGGATGACGGCTTCGCTCAATTGAACCGATCAGAACCTGGTCAATCATCGGTGGGGCCAAGCCGAGAGTCAGCCCGGCCAATCCCGTGTCCAAAACTCGGGCCAGTTCTTGCGTCGAAAGGAGCGTCTCGGAGAACGCGAACGCCAAGTCATCCAGGAAGGAAGCGACATCCCGAAGGACCTGCTCATGCTCGTTGGCCTGGTCGACATCACCGTCACTTTCGGCCAGCTCGGCCCACTCTTTCAACAAACCTGCCACGTTAAGGCGATCGAGCCAACTGCGGATTGCGTTTGCCCACGCAGGACCGTCGTGTTTCTCTGGTCGGCTGGCAAAATCGAGCCACGGGTTGAGAGATTGGAGCAACTTCCGGCGGGTTTCGTTCACTCGTTGAAGATAGGCGGTTTCGGTTTCGCTGAGTTCCTCCTTCTTGTCTTCTGCCGTGAAGGATGAGCGCGTGAGAAACGTCCAATCCCCCCGCCAGGCCTCGAGCCCTTCGATACCGTGGGCGACCAGGTAATTCTCGAGTTCATCGGCGGCGTCGGGCGCCAGGTCGACAAGAGAAGTCTTTAATGCGATTCGTACCGAGTCGAGTGACAGATCATGCTCGGCCATGGCTCCTGCCGCTCGGAGCAACTCCACCAGGGGGTGATGGGCAATAGGGCGCCGCTGGTCCACAAAGCACGGGATGTTCCGCGATTCAAACGCCTCACGCAGCAGATCATGGTAGTTGCCCAGGTCGCGCACTATCACGGCGACGTCGCGATACCGCATCTTGCCTCGGCGAACCCAGTCGTGGACCCGGGCAACCGCGTAATTTGCCTCGGCGCGCTGGTTCGGTAGCTCGACAAGCTCGACACCGTCCGCCGGGCCGGCTGGATGAGCCGGGCGTGCTCCGGCTAGGTAGTCCTCCAGACGCGCGAGTCCCTTCGAAGCCGTGAATCGCGGTGGGGCGGGTGGTTCCAGGATCCGGGGCTCTTCGACCTGCACGCCCGCGGCGGTTAACGTCCGGTGGAGATCGCGGTAAGTTCGACCGGTCTTCCGGAAAAGCGCTCCGGGTTGACCTGCGGATCCTGGTGCCCGGGTCGCCGACAATGACGCCCGATCTGCCAGGAGCGTTATGTCAATATCCCGGCAGTAGGCGGCAAGGGCGACCAGAGTCCGCATCTCCTGGCCGCTGAACGACGCGAAACCGTCCACCCAGACTTGCGAATCCTGCAGCCGGCCGGCGCGGGGCAGGTGCTCCCGGGCCACTTCGAGTTGCTGGGACGGATCCAGACGACTGTCCCCGAGGTACTTCAGATACGCCGCGTAGATCAACCGGAGATCGTGCAGCTTGGCCGCCTGCGCGTTGTTCGTTCCTTCGACGGAGCTTGCCGGGACCGCCAGTTGCTCCGGCTCGATTGCCTCCTGGATAAGTTCGGCTATCGTCACCCCAAGCTGACCGATCAGCCCGCCGAACCTCTCCACCCGCCGGTAGTATTTAAGACGCCCGGCCAGCCCGGCCGCCAAGTGGTGCAGGACCATCACGCGGGCCGATTCGGAAAGGGCCTGCCGTGGGGGGGCACCGGCCGCCTCCAGGATCTTCAAGGACAAGCGGCGGAACGAGAGCACCTCCGCGCGGTGGGCCGCGGCGATGTCCGGCGTCTGCAGGATCGCCCGTTCCATCTGCAACGCGGCCTGCTCGGGGACCAGCAGGACCAGTCGGGGACCGTTGATCGGGTCTTCCCGCAACCGCTGCCGGATCCGCTCGAGACAGTGATGCGTCTTCCCCGTGCCTGCCCGACCGATAATGAACCGCACTGCCATGACCGACGGTTGATATCACACGGAAAGCTGCTGGTCAATCAGGATCCCGATCCGACATCCGCCTGATCGGGTTTCAAGCGGTCCTTGCTGAAGCCCACTGACGATACAAAGCACCCCGCGATCACATCTCTCGCCGCAGGTGTCGACCGGTGAAGATGGGCTCATGAGACGAAGGAAGCGACCCGGTCAGGCGTTTGCAAAGCGTTCGGCGAGCGTATAAAAGCTGTGCTCTTGACGCACAATCGGACAAGGTAGCGGGAGACTCGCATGGAGAAGATCGCGGGGAAGAAGTCGTTCGGGCAGCAGGTGGCCAGTCTGCCCGCCAACTTCTGGTATGCGAACCTGATGGAGACGTTCGAGCGCCTCGCGTTCTACGCGGTGCGGGCAATTACACCGTTGTACCTTGTGGCCTCAGCGGGCCAGGGCGGCCTCGGGCTCGATTACGAACAGAAGGCGATCATCTACGGCGTTTGGGCGCTTCTGCAGTGTATCATTCCGATGGTCTCCGGGGGGTACACTGAGCGGTACGGGTATCGAAGTAGCTTGGCCGTCGCGTTCATTATCAACACTCTGGGCTACCTGTGCATGGCCCAGTCCAAGCCCATTGCTGATTCTCTCATTGGACGCGGGTGGGAAGGGGCCAACTTCTGGGTTTTCATGGCGGCCGCTTGTCTGATTGCCACGGGTACGGCGATCTTCAAACCGCCGGTCCACGGGACCATCGCCAAGACTACCGACGAAGAGACCTCGTCATTGGGTTGGGGGATCTTCTATGAAGTGGTCAATATCGGCGGGGCTTTCGGGCCGATTGCGGCGGCGATGCTCCGCGTGGAGATCGACTGGGACAACGTGTTCTACTTCGCGGCGATTGTGACTGCCGCCAATTTCCTTCCGGCCTTTCTCCTTTACAGGGAGCCGGCGAAGACGCCCCCCGAGGAGGGCTCGCTCGAGCAGGCGGGGCCCTTCGGCGTATTCGTCTCGTCGATCGCAACGATTGCCCAGGACCTCCGTCTGGTCGTCTTTCTTGGGATATTCTCATGCTTCTGGCTGATGTTCATGCAGCTTTGGGACCTGTTGCCGAACTTCATCGACGAGTGGGTGGATACGTCGGCGGTTGCGTCCTACTTCTCTTGGTTCAGCGACGGATGGGTGCTGGCCAGCGGGCAGGTGAAGCCCGAGATGATCATCAACATCGACGCGATCTCGATCATCATCCTAGTCATTCCGATTTCCTGGCTGATCGGCCGAATCAACAAGGTTGCGGCGATGATCATCGGCATGTTGATATCGCTGGTCGGCTTCGTTGGAGCTGGGGCGACGAGCGTCGGATTGTTCTGCTGCCTGATGGTCTTCGTCTTTTCCATCGGCGAGATGGTATGTAGTCCAACGTTCAGTGCGTACGTCGGCTTGATAGCGCCAAAGGACAAGAAGGCGCTCTATATGGGCTACTCCAACATCCCGTACGCAATCGGCTGGACCGTCGGCGGAATACTTGGTGGATACATCTACGAGGAGATTGGCAACAAGACGAGGTTGGCCAGGCAGTACATGGTTGACCACTTGCAGATGGACCCGGCCGTCGTGCTTGACGAAGCGCAACTTCCTAAAGAGCAGGTCATGGAGACGATGGCCCAGGCGATGAATGGCGGCGCCGGCGTGACGGTAAATGAAGCGACGAAGGTGCTCTGGGATCTGCATAATCCGCAAATGGTCTGGTATTACCTCGGTGCCGTTGGATTAGCCGGGACGATTGGGATGATCCTGTTCTACTTCGTAACGGCGCGCGGGCGGGCGAGGGGATTGGAACCTGAGGAATAGAGTCTGCGCGGCGGCAAAGCGTTGGAGTGGTATCTCGCGCGCAGCCGGTATCTGCTGAAGCTACGACCGCGACGGATGAGTGCGAGACGACGGTGAGAGGACCCGATGCGGGCACGCCGCACTTGGCGTGACCGCCTGATGGAGATTCGACCTGTGGCGAGTTTACCAAACGATGAGCTGTTGAGTCCGGGGCTGGGCGACTTTGGCCGAAACGGGCGGTCCGGGGAGATTCTCGGGCATCCGACGTGCCTCTTTACGCTGTTCTTTGCCGAGATGTGGGAGCGGTTCAGCTTCTACGGCATGAAGGCACTGCTCATCTTGTATATGGTCAATTACTTGTTCTGGCGGCAGGCGGACGCGTCGCACGTTTTCGCCTGGTACGCCGGTTTGGTCTACGCCACACCCGTGCTCGGCGGCATGATCGCCGACCGGTGGCTCGGCGCTCGGTGGTCCGTCGTGATCGGCGGAGTGATCATCGCCATCGGGCACTTCCTTCTGGCGTTCGAGCCGATGCCGTTCTTCTATTCCGGGCTCGGTTGCCTGATCGTTGGAACGGGGTTTCTCAAGCCTAACATCTCTACGCAAGTCGGGGCGCTCTATCGCCAGAGTGACGAACGTCGCGATAGCGCGTTTACGATTTTCTACATGGGCATCAACTTAGGGGCGCTGGCCGGCCCGATTGTCTGCGGCTGGCTCCAACTCTCTTACGGATATCATTACGGCTTCGCGGCCGCCGGCGTAGGCATGGTGGCCGGGCTGATAGTCTATATCGCCGGGATGGGTTCGGTCGTCCGCCGGTCGGATCAGATTGTCGCCGAGGACGAGGCTGGCGAGTCGGATCCCCAAGAGCCTGCGGCGCCGGCCGTGTCGCACAAGGTCGTCGTTGATCGTTGCGTCGTTCTGGTGGTTATCTGCGTGTTCGCAATCCTGTTCTGGGTTGGCTTCGAGCAGGCCGCCAACGTCATGAACCTCTGGGCGGACCAGCACACGAACATGCACATCTTCCACGGCGAAGCACCGGCCACGGTCGTGCCGGACGCCAATGCGGCCGTCAGCGATCTGGCCGTCGGTCCGACAACGCCCACGGGCGATACGTGGAAGGACTGGCGGATGGGCGCCGCGATGACACAGTCGATCAATCCGCTGTTCATCGTTACGCTGGCGGCGGTTTTCGCCTGGTTCTGGCAATACCTCGAGCGACGTAAGTGCCAGCCGTCTACGCCGTTCAAAATGGCGTTCGGTTTCTTCTTCTTGTCGGTGGCGTATGGGATTCTGCTGCTGGCCGTACAGGCGGAAGGTCGCGGGACCAGCGCGCCGCTGGCGGTGATGCCGGCCGGGATAAGCGTCGACGAGGACGGAACGGTCCACAGCATGATCCCGACCGCCGGCGGTGGGTTGGAGCGCGAGGATTACGGCGCGACTCGCCTGAAGTGGGCGGATGGTACGTTGAAGATGAACGGCGTGCTCAGTGATCTCGATTGGATGCGGGCGTTGGGGCAGTCGGCGACGGCCATCCATAAGGACACGATCGACGAGCTCGCCAAGCTGGCCGAGGAGCGCCTTGAAGAAGTCAAGGCCGCCAAACGCGCCGGGGAGATGGCCCGCGACGCTACGTGGGAGGTGCAGATTACCGTCCCGGACGAAGCGGGTGAGATTCGCCCGACGACGGGCCTGCCGAAGCACGTGTTCGGTCGCGAGGAGAAGTACGTGGTCGATTGGGATCCCGACACGCGGGTGCTGACGGTGACTGATACGTTGACGGACCGGGACAAGGCCCAGTTGCTCGCGGCCGGTGCCGATCCGCACTTCCGCGACGCCTTAACCAAGATCTTCGAAGAGTCGTCGGTTCTCAAGGTCTCGATCATCTGGCTGTTGGCGTTCTACATGGTGCTGACCATTGGTGAGCTTTGTCTGTCGCCGGTCGGACTTTCGCTGGTGACCAAGGCCGCGCCGCCCAAGTATGTAGGTCTGTTCATGGGTCTGTGGTTCTTCACTACCGGTTTCATCGCCAACTACGCCGCCCATACCGTCGGCGGCATGTGGGGCACGATGACCCCGAGCGCCTACTTCATGATCTTTGGAATCGTCGGGATCTTCGCCACAGTGCTGATGCTGCTGCTCCTTCGCGTCCTCAAGCCGATGCTGCACGGCGTGCATTGACGGCGCCGGCCTGTTGAAGCAGGGCGGAACTGCGGTGTGCGACGAGTTCCGTAGGGCAGGTCGAGGTACGAGACCTGCCGCGAAGGGTGTGGTATGCAATCAGTACCGCAAGCGTCAGCGACCGGCCGTCATCAGTTCCGTAGGGCAGGTCGAGGTACGAGACCTGCCACGATGGGGCATGTCATACAAAGGCGTGAGAGACGCGGCATTTGAGAAGTAGGTGGGTGTAGACCCATGCTCAGAATCACCGATATGTGCGAACAGTGCGACGTGTTGATCGAGCACAGCTTCCACCTTTGGCTTACGATTAGATACGAAGAGCCGGGTTGTTCAGATGCGGTCTATTGGGTGGCCGGTGACAGACACCGGACATTGCTCGAGGTAGTGATCGACGCTTCGTCAAGACGCATTAATAGGATTGTTTTGGTGTTGGTGGAGGATGTGCGCCCGTTGGCGGATGGCGAGTGGCTCACTGCGACTCGGCATGGCCCCCCGGCATGTCCCGTGTGCGATATGAGCTGCTGGCCGCCCAGCAGCGTGAGAGAAGATTGGGAAGCAGACATCGTCCTGCTCTTGGGTGCGGACAGGCTGGTTCTGGGCGTCCCGGATCGCATGGCAAATGGAGAATGGCACCAGTACGACAGAGTTGGCTATTGCCTCGGCGGCGACGGGGAGTTCTTCGGGATTCGCGTGGACGGAATAGGCAAAGACGAAATGAACGAGATCCAAGAGGCAGTGTCACGCATGCGGATCCAGAGAGACGAGACCGAAGAGGGCGATTCGGCGGATGAAACCCACCGTGGCGCGCTCGGCCGGATGGCCCATATCCTCCGGAGATGGAGGAGACGATAACCATCGTATTCAGCTTCGCACGGTCGAGGCACGAGACCTGCCGCAACGGCGCGCGAAGACATGCCTACATGCCGGGGCAGGTCACTGTTACCTTCTCCTGTATCAGTACGGACCCTCGCCGGGGCGCCGGTCATCGTGGTCTTCCGCGCCGGTCTCCTCGTCGTCGTCAAGCCCGGCAGGTCCGTTCGGTGGTGACGACGGTGTGTCTTCGGGGTCAGTGATGCAGCCGTTTTCGTCTTCCGGTGTCGGGGTTTCTTCGTATGGCGACAGAGAGTCCGTCGGCGGATGGAGGCGGAACATTCCCTGGTCAGGCGCCTCGGGCTCGGGTTCGGGAGCGACGTTGTCCGATCGATCTTCGCTGCGCGGCGGAAGAGTCGGAATCTCAGGGAGCTTGTGCAAGACGGACGGCGGGGCGGGTGAGCCATCATCCATCGGCGCCAATAGCTCCTCGATGTCCCGGCGATCATCGTCATCCGTTGTTTCAAAGCTCTCGGCCTCGGCAGAGTCGAGCGATTCACTGCTCTGCGAATTCGAAGGCGGCTCCTGATCATCGGGCTTAAGGCTAATGTCCGACCCGTCCCGGTGGTCTTTCATATCATCCGGGGGCGGATAGGCGTCTTCCTGTTCGTCGCTTGGTGGCGCCGGCTCGGCGCTGGAGTCTCCCACAGTCACAGTTGGTGCGGACTCTTCCGTACCTGCGTCCTGCTCAACCGGTGCCGCGGGTTCGGCATCTGCCTCGGCGTCGCCGTCGGTGGTAGGAACTTCGGCGATAGTGGGCCTGCCCCATTTCTCCTCATCGGAGAGGTCTTCGTTCGGACTGGCCGGTTCCGCTTCGGTTGGTTCGTGGGATTCTATGGCAGAGTCTTCTCCGAGCGCGTGTTCCTCTTCCGTTGCCGTAACGCCGCCGGCGAACGTGCCGTCCGCAGCAGGCTCGTTCGCATCAACGTGACCCGGTTTGCGGACCTGCCACGCGTAGGGGGCGTCGCCACCTTCGTCGAATGTACCGGCCGTGCCGTCGGCGGAGGGCTCATCCGCCTCACTTGGCCGGCTCGACTCGTCGGACTCCTCCGGCTCAACCGGGTCGGACGCCTCGTACTGATCGCGATCCAACATCGCGCCGTCCGCGGGCGGACCGTCATCGGTCTCTGCGTCGGGCGGCGGCTCCGGCGGCAAAGTGGGAACAACGGGTACCACAGGAACTACGGCGACATCGCCTTCCGGTGGCAGGGTGATCGGCGGTTGCCTGCGCGCACACCACCAGAGCCAGATGGCCAGTGGGATAAACGGCAGCATGGGCAGAGCGTCCCACCATGCGTCGCCGAGGCCCCACTTCTCGGGCACCGCATCGAAGCGGGCCATGATCCACGGGCCGAGGTGGGCCGGCGACACGGGTTCCTCCACGCCGCCTTCGAGCGGGTTGGCCCATCTCGGGCTACTCCACCACCATGAGATAAACGCGGTGATTCCGGCTAATGCAACTCCGATCAGTCCCTGGCCCGCCACGAGACCGGATGCCGTCAGCACTCCGGGGTCATGCTCGGTTTGGCTCTTCTTCCGGCGGTCGATCAGCCAGCGGATAAGCCCGCCGACCATGATCGGAGTAGAGAGGCCCAACGGTAGGTACATACCGACGGCGAACGGCAACGCCGGCAGGCCGAGCATCTCGACGATGACCGCTGCGGCTCCGCCGATCATGATGAGAGTCCACGGAACCTGTCCGCCCAGGACCCCGTCGACCAGGATCTTCATGATGTTAGCTTGATAGGCGGGCAAGGGGTGGGGGTGGTCGGGGGTTTCGACGAAGCCGTGGGTGTTGTTCAGGAGCAACAGAAGTCCGGCGATTGCTACCACTGAGGTAAGCACCCCGATCATCTCTCCGCCTTGCTGCTTGTAGGGGGTGGCTTTCACCAGGAAACCGGTCTTGAGGTCTTGTGATGTATCTCCGGCGATCGACAGGGCGATGCACACAATCGCCCCTACCGACAGGCAGGTCAGCTTAAGTGCCAGAAGATCGGCATCCGCCATCTCGCCGGCCTTGTCCAATACAAAGAACTTGAACACCAACGCCGTACCCAGTAAGGTGGCGATGGTCATCCCGGAGATCGGGTTCGACGAGCTGCCCACGATTCCGACCAGCCGGGCCGAGACTGTGACGAAGAAGAAACTGAACACCAGCACCGCAATCACGCCGACGGAGTTGAGCCCGATCTCGTCGAAGTGCCACATGGCGTAACCGAGCCCGGCAATAATGAGCACCAAGAGCGGGAAGGGAAAGTCCCTCTCCGTCCGGGCACGTTTACCCCGCCCGAAGGTGAATACGCCGACAATCACATGCCAGAGCGACGCCCCGATGGTGCCGAAGCTCTTGAACAAGGAGATCAGTCCACCGATTGCCACCGCTCCGGCACCAATGTAGCGCACGTAGCTTTCATAGATGTCGTCCGGCGTCATGCTCGCAATCGGCGCGGTGGTTTCCGGGAACACGGGCTGCTCGGCTCCGGCGCCGAAGAACCCGATAGCGGGGATGACAATGAACCAAGAGAGCAACGCCCCGCCCAGCATGTAGGCCGCCACCCGGACTCCGAGGATGTACCCAACACCCAGCAGCGCCGGGGAAGCGTCAAGCTGCGCTTCAGTGCGAAAACGCGCGAGGGAGACTCTTCCCGTTTCCTTCCAGACGCCCAGCAGCGCGAACAGATAATACACTCCGCCGACCACTGCACCGGCGATCACGGACTTGGCTCCGGTTCCACCCCTTTCGCCGGATTGCAGAACCTCGGCGCAGGCAACGCCTTCGGGGAAGGGTAGGGTGCCGTGTTCCTTGACGATGAGCACCTGGCGCAACGGCACCATGAAACACACCCCGAGCAGACCGCCAATCGCCCCCCACAAAACCATCTCCAGGTATGCCGGACTGCTGCCCATGATAAACAGTGCGGGAAGCGTGAAGATCATCCCGGCCGCTACGCACTCGCCGGCCGAGCCGACGGTCTGCACCATGTTGCTCTCGAGCAGCGTGCCCCCGTGGAGGACTTTCCGCATGACCAGAAGCGCCACCACGGCCGCAGGGATGGAAGCGCTGATCGTCATACCGACTTTCAGCCCGACGAAGGCGTTTGCGGCGGCGAGCAGAGCTCCGATCAGCACGCCGAGAAGGACGGCTCGAAAAGAGAATTCGCGCATCGTAGTCCTTTCCTGCACTTGGGACCGGCGGTTCAGCCGGGAAGCGGGATTGCATCCGATCGCACCCGCCGTCACATTATACCAGAATTCACCTGGTAAGGAGTGTAAGGTCTTGTGCATGAACGGTGATTGCGGTGGCACTGCGGATGAGGATAGGGACGGGTCGTCGGGGCTCTTCGAGTGGCGTGGGAAGGCGGCGTACTATCGGGGTCTGCCGGCCGAGCGGCGCGTCGTTCAGGTGGGCGACCGAATCTATGAGTTGTACGCGCTGGAGGACGCCGCCGACCTGTTGGACGAGCCTGATTTCGCCGCACACTTCTTGGAAGAGGACCGTGCCCCCTACGGTCTGGAGCTGTGGCCCGCGGCGACCATGCTGGCCGAGTATCTCCAAAGCGGGGATCCGGGCGCCGGGCGGACTGCGATAGAGCTGGGCTGCGGAGTGGGGTTGGTCGCGATGGCCGCTACGGACGCCGGCTGGCGCGTGCTGGCCACCGACCACGAGCCCACTTCCCTCCGTTTCGCTCGCTACAACGCCGAGGTGAATGCCGCGGGGGTCGAAGCGTGGGAACTGCTGGATTGGAACGCTCCCCCGGAAGGTCGCCGATTCGATCTGGTCCTTGCCGCGGACGTGCTCTATCAGACAATCGATCACGCGCCGCTCTTGAGGTGTTTTGAGCGGCTTTTGGCCCCTGGGGGCACAGTGTTGGTAGCCGATCCGCGTCGCCGGCTTGCGGACGGGTTCGCGGCGAAGGCCGAGGCCGCCGGATTCACGGTTGAGATTCTCCCAACCGAAGCGCCCGGTTCTCAAGGACGCACGGTCCGGGGTCGGATCTTCCGCATGAAACGCATCTGAGCCTATCCATTCAGGGTGTGCTTGCAGGCGCGGGCTTGGCGGGCTTCGTCAAGGCGGGTCATTCAAGTACCGATAATACAGTGATTGGGCGCCTTGCCGCATCGAGAGCGGGCGCTGGTCCTTATGTCTCTGAGGAGCACCCCAATAGTGAGCACCATCCACGAACCGACCGCGGCCGTGTTTGTACATCCCAGCGCGCTTTGTGAAGCCCAGGGAGTCGGCGAGGGAACCCGAGTCTGGGCGTTTGCCCATGTGATGGACGGAGCCCGGGTGGGGCGTGACTGCAACATCTGCGACGGGGCGTTTATTGAAAGCGGAGCTGGCATCGGCGACCGCGTAACGGTCAAGAACGGGGCGATGGTCTGGGACGGGGTCACCGTTGAGGACGACGTTTTCCTGGGTCCGGGCATGCTGTTCACGAATGACCGCTACCCGCGAAGTGGACGAATGCTAGAGGCTAGCAAGAGATATCGTGACGCCGCCAATTGGTTGACGCCCACTACGGTTCGCCGCGGGGCTTCCATCGGCGCAGGGGCGGTCATCGTCTGCGGAGTTACCATCGGGCGGTTCGCGGTCGTCGGGGCGGGCGCCTTGGTGACTCGCGATGTGCCGGACTACCGACTGGTAGTGGGTCGCCCGGCCACGCCAGCGGGATGGATGTGCGCGTGTGGACTGCCTCTGGATGATAATCTGACATGCGCAGAGTGCCGGCGGGGCTACCGACTCGAATCCGATACTCTGATCCCGGCCGATTAGGCTGGGCCAATCCGACCTGGTGTTGCGGCTGGCGATGGGCGATCGGCATCGGTGGTTGGCGGACCGCTCGCGGTGCATTTCACATGTGATTTGTTGCGGCTCGTTCCGATGGGTGGGGCTTAGAGCACTATCCGGAGGATTTCGTCTTACACGGCAGACTCAGTCGGTCTATACTGGGCGGTGTCCGGACGGCAGGACGGGATACTGTCAGAGGGGAGGACCTGCCGTCGGTTAAGGAGAACCGATGCGACGAATCGCCGTAATCAACCAGAAGGGCGGCGTGGGGAAGACGACCACGACGGCGAATCTCGGGGGGGCTCTGGCTCAGGCCGGTAAGCGCGTGCTGCTGGCGGACCTTGATCCCCAGGCCCACCTTACGCTGCACTTCGGAGTGGAGCTGACGGACGGGCAGCATAGCGCGTACGATCTTCTGACGGGATCGGCGCCCGTTGCGGACGTCAGTCTTGCGGCGCGCGAGAACATCACGCTCATTCCCGCCGACATCGATCTCGCGGCCGCCGAGGTGGAGCTGATCAGTGTTACGGGGCGTGAGGTCATTCTTCGCGAGGCCCTTCAGAAGGTCGAGGACGATTTCGATGTTCTGCTAATCGACTGTCCGCCATCGCTGGGGGTCCTGACGGTCAATGCGTTGGTGGCCGCACGGGAGGTCGTCATTCCCCTGCAGGCCCAGTTCTTTGCGTTGCAGGGGTTGGGCAAGCTGTTGGATACGGTGACCCTGGTTCGACAGCGGATCAATCCGGACCTGGTAGTTGCTGGATTGGTTCTGTGCATGCACGAGTCGGCGACGCGGCTGGCGGGTGAAGTTGTCGAGGATGTCATTCGGTTCCTGCAAGGTACGCGGGGGACTGACTGTGCCTGGTCCACGGCGAGGTTGTTTGACGCCCGGATCCGTCGGAACATCAAGTTGGCCGAGGCATCCAGTTTCGGCAAGACGATCTTCGAGTACGCGCCGCGAAGCAACGGCTTCGCGGATTACTCGGCGCTGGCGACCGAGATGTTTGGCATTGCGTCCGTGGTTGATCTCGCACCCGCCGGGGTAGATGGGAAAGCGGCCTCGATGGCACTCGGTCCGACAGCCGCCCGCCCAATGCGGCAAAAGAGCACGGCTGCGGAACCGGCGACGATGCCCCGGCCCGCACCCAACGGCGCTGAAGAACCCTCCGGTAGCTTCGCAACCTGCAATCGTTCTCGGTGGATAAGCAACCATGACGCCTGGCGTTGGTAATCGCCCGGGGCGGTCTGTAAGGCTGGGGGTCTGGATCGTTTACTGGGTTGTCCTCTTTGTGGTGAATCACCGCCCGCTCCCCGGTTCGATCGGACTGCCCGGTGTATGGGCGGACAAGGCCGTACACTTCGGGCTATACCTCGTCTTGACCCTGCTTGCCGGATGGTATTTGAGTTCGGCGGGGCGCCGGCCTTCCGTTCGATCGCTGCTGATGTGGGCGGCGGTCTTTCTTGTGTATGCCGGGTTTGACGAGTGGCTGCAGCAATACGTGGGGCGGACGATGAGTTTAGCGGACTTTATCGCAGACGCTGCAGGGATCGCCGCAGGGACGTTGGTGGTGGCGAATCGCCGGCGCAAACCTCAGCCGGCGATGCCCGCTGCAGGATCACCGTAGCCCGGCCCATGTAACATTACGTTAACATGTGGCGGGGCGCAGGGCGTGAGCGGGTAGAATTCCCCGGGCTTAATGTTGTTGGGTGACGTCGGCGTCCGAGAAGGGTTGACGAGTAATGGCCAAGAGAAGAACCGTCGTGGTTGTCGAGGATGAGAGTGCAATTCGGCGTGGTATCGTTGATATGCTCAAGGTGGCCGGGTTTGATCCGGTCGAAGCGGCCGACGGAGAGACCGGCCTGAAGGAAGCACAACGAACGGGCGTGGAACTGGTCCTGCTTGATTTGCTCCTCCCGAAGATGGATGGGTTCAGTGTATTGGAGAAACTGCGCGTAACACGCCCTTCTCTGCCGGTCATTATTCTAACGGCGCGGGGATCCGAGGATGATCGGGTCCGGGGTTTGCGCGGCGGCGCGGATGACTATGTGATGAAGCCGTTTTCCGCGCGCGAGCTGTTGGCCCGGATAGATGCGGTGCTCCGCCGGAGCCCTGAACGACCCGCTCCGGTTACGCTGATTCGTGGGGCGGGAGTGTTGGTGGATTGCGGACGCCGGGAGATCTCGCACGCCGATGGGACCCGCGTGGCTTTGTCCGAGATGGAGGCCGGGATCATGCAACGCCTCGCCGCTCTGGGCGGGCGGGCGGTGTCGCGGGAGGAGTTGCTCTCCAGTGTCTGGGGGATTCGCGACGGCGTGGTCGAGACCCGGGCGATTGACATGCACATTACGAGGCTCAGGCAGAAGCTGGCCGGGGAGTCCACCGAGACTGGGTTGGAGTGGATTGTCACCGTGCGGGGGAAGGGCTATATGCTCGGTTCGGATCTTGAGGTTACGACGGTGGGCCAGGACGAGGGGTAGCTGCCATGACCGGCTCGCAGAAGAACAAGCTGGCGTCGCTGGTCGGCTTTGTGCTCATCGCCGTGCTGGTTGTGGGGGGGATGGCCTGGGCGACGGTGGCGACGTTCGATCTCGAGAAGGAGAACGTCCGCCGAGAACATCTCAAGAACGTCTTGCTTGCCGTTTCGGAGATCGACAGTCACATTCGTGGGGTGCTTAAGTCGGAGACGTCTCGACCGTTCACGGACTACCTGAAGTTGCACACTGCCGAGCCGGTTGCGGGTTGGAGCGAGGGTGGAGCCACGGAGGACGTGGATCTGGTGGTCTTACGCTCTCCCATAAGGGAGTCCGGACCGGCGTACGAATGGGTGGATTTGTATTTCCAGGCCGTCGAGGACGGCACCTGGTCGACCCCGCAGGTTGCGGCGGACGGACGGGACCCCGAGATGCTCGAGTGGCTCCAGGCGGTGCTTCCTATCCGAGAATTGGAGAAGCGGGTAAGGCAGGCCACGAAAAGAGACGAGGCCGTAGCGGATAGTGTCGACGGTTTGTCATCGGTACGGCGGAATGCTCAGGCAGCGCGCGGTGGGCACTCTCATAGGCGCCCTCATGAGCATTTTCCGCCTCCGGCTTGGCGAGATTACCAACGGCGCCGGGAGAGTAGGATCGCGGCGCAACGTGAGTCCCTTCCCGGTGACCAATGTGTGCCGGTGCGTCTGGTGGAGGAGTTTTTGGCAGGGTCACCGTCAGACCCTTTGGCGCCGGATCGCCACCTTTACGTTTGCACTCCGCCGGTTGCGGTGGGGCTTTCGCTCGATCCGATGGCCACGTTCTGGATCGAACCTTCGGATGAGATCGGGCGCAAACTGGCATTCGTGCGAACGGGATACGAGGACGACAAGCTCGTTCGGCAGGGGTTCATCGCAGATTGGGAGAAGCTCAAAAACGAACTGCTCAGCATGATCAAGCCATGGTTCCCCGAGGCGGACCTGGAGCCTCTGCCGGATGAGTTGGCGGTGGACCTGGCGACAAGCGAGACGGCCATCGCGTCGATAAACGTCCGGTTGCAGGTTCCCGAGTCCCCCGGTGAGACGTCGGCGGCGGCTTGGCGGAATATCCGCGGAGTCATGTACACGACGTGGGGGGTTGCCGTGGCGGTGTTAGTGCTGGCAGCGTGGGGCGTACGCAACTTGGTGGCACTTACGGAACGACGAATGCAATTCGCCTATGCGGTTACGCATGAACTGCGTACGCCGTTGACCACTTTCCGGCTCTATGCGGATATGCTCTCGGCAGGGTTGGTGCCGGAGGATGCCAAGGAAGAGTATCTCGACACGCTCAACCGGGAGTCCATGCGGCTGTCGAGTTTGGTGGAGGGTGTCCTCGAATATGCCCGGATCGAGAACCAGAAGGTCAGGTTGAAGCCCGTAGAGACCGATGCGGATGCCCTGATGGCGTCCGTGGCTGATACCCTCAACAAACGTTGCGACAGCAGCGGGGTGGAGCCGCGGAGCGAGAGCAAGGTGGACGGGAGCAGGCAGCTCCGCATCGATGTGGACGCGGTCAATCAGATCCTCGGCGTACTTATTGCCAACGCCTGCCGGCATGCGCGCGATTCCGACAGTCCCGCCGTTCTGGTTCGCCTGACCGGGGATGAGGGAAGACTGTATCTGGACGTTATTGATAGCGGTCCGGGGATCGACCGCGCCGATGCCCGGACCATATTCAAACCCTTCCGGCGGGGGCGGAGGGCTGCAGTTGCAGCCCACGGAGGAATCGGTCTTGGGCTGGCCCTCGCTCGTGACTGGGCCCAACTGGTGGGGGGGCGGTTGGATCTTATCGCGCGACATCACTCGCAATACGGCGGCGCCCATTTCCGCCTGACCATCCCGGCCCGGATCCCCGAGTAATCCGTGCCCGCCGATTCGCGGGCCAAAAAAAGTGCCCCATCCTCTTGACGGCATACTATGGGCATAGTAGGATTGCTACCTGTCTAGTAGGGAGGTCGGCGATGGCTGAGCGAATGCCTCATGTAACGGCCGCAGAGCTGCGGATCATGAAGGTGCTGTGGCAGTTCGGGTCGGGGACTGTCCGGCAGGTACTCGAGGTTCTGTCGGCTGAGAAGGGTGATCCCCCGGCGTACACGACGGTGATGACCATGATGAAGCAGCTTGCGGAAAAGGGGGCTCTCAAGGTTGATCGGGCGCGCCAGCCATACTTGTACACGCCGTTGATCCGCCGCGAGAACGTGCTCGGTGAGCGGGTGGCCCAGTTTGTTCAGACGGTCTTTGATGGGCAGGCGGCGGACCTCGTGTTGCACCTGGCGGAGGAGGCCCCGCTTTCTATGGAGGACCTCCGGCGGATCGAGGCCAAGATCAGGCAACGCGAACAGGCGGAGGGCGAAGCGTAGCCCTCTGATCCTCGATGAACGGATTCTGAAGAGGAGACGTTATGGACACTCCACTGGCTATGCCGGGTGATCCGGCAACCGTGATCTTGGTCTGGATAGCGCACGGTTTGGTCCTGGGAACCGTTCTGGCCGGTTTCACCTGGTTGTCACTTCGAATCCTTCGGAATCGAGTTCGGCCTGCTCTGGAGATGGTGCTCTGGCTGGTGGTGCTGTTGAAGTTCCTGGTGCCGGCCGGGCCGATCTGCTCGACGGTACTCAGTGCTTTCGTCACGCAACCTGTACGCGACGCGGCGGCGGACTTCTGTCTTACTGAAGCGGCCCGCGAGGGAGTCGGGGAGACCGGGGCGATGAGCGGCTCGGTAATAGCGACGCCGCCGCGGCACCGCGAGGCTCGTAAGAAAGGTCTCGCGTCAGCTTTGGGGTTTTACGGGCGACAGATTGTCGCGTTGTATTCCGTAGCGTTTACCGCTTTGGTGCTCCTTCGGCTCTGGACGCACCACCGGTTTGCCGCCCGCTGCCGACTGCTCCCGCAGGCCGATGAGCGGACCGGCAAGCTGGTTTCAGATGTGTGCCGGCGGCTTGGAATGCGCCGGATTCCCTCTATTCGGATCGGTGAAGATCTCCCGGCGCCCTTCGTGATGGGGATCCTTCACCCGATGCTCGTTCTGACGCGTCGTCAACTCGTTCGGCCGGACGAATTGGAGACGGTGGTCGCGCACGAACTTGCTCATTTCCGGCGGGGCGACTTTTTTGTGCGTTATTTTCAATGGTTTGCCGGATCCGTGTTGTTCTTCTGGCCGGTCATTGCTTGGGTCAATCGGCGTCTTGACGCGGCCCGCGAGTGTGCTTGCGACGAATGGGCCCTTCGTTGCGGCAAACTCACGGCGCCTCAGTATGCCAGGTGCCTGTTGCAGGCGGCGAGTCCGCGGCGTTTGCGCGGCATAGCCTACTGCCCGCAGAGCATGGCCGGCAACTTGACTGTGATCGAAAGGAGAATCGATATGATTCTGGAGAAGCAGGGATGCCAATCTCCACGATACCGTTGGGGCCTTCTGACTCTGGCGGTACTTGCGGCTTGGAGTGGTCTCGCCCTTACCGGGGCCGCAGATGTTGAATCCGCCGCTTATTCACCTGGTGGTGTTCGACCGGCGACGGTTGAGGCGGTGACTGATCATGCCGTCGAGTTGTACGAGCTGGTCTCCGAGCGGGGGCCGGCGGATTTCGATGGTGACGGAACTGTGACATACCTGGAGAAGGACGTCTATCTGGTGGCGGTGGCCATGGGGTTGCAGGAGGCGTTCATGGACCAGTACCCGTTTGCGGATCGTAACCACAGTGGGATTCTGGATTTCCTCGAGGCGTACGGGGTGATCCGGGGGATCACGCGAATAGCGTATCTCGATCGGGTGATCGGAGCAGAAATGGAATCTGTGGCGGAGCCGGAGACTGACGCCGGACGAGAGGCGCTCCGGGCTATCGAAGCCAAGTACGCTCCCGATGCCCTGGCACTTCTGCATGAGTCGCTTGAGGCCCAGCGTTGGTTGCTGGATAACCTGGAATCCGAGCCGAGCCGAGCGGACCTCGACAACATCTGGTCGGTGCTTCGCCGAGTCTCCGGCTCACCGGAGTCTTATAGTCAGCGGATGTTGAATCACGGCGCTCCGCCGAGCGAACGGAAATGTGGAGAAGGAGGCCGGTTCCAGGAGATTGAGGGTAGCATCGCCCAGATTGAGGCTCAGCTTGCCGTTGAGGGAGACCCGGCGCACGTGGCGAAGCTCAAAACGAAGCTAACCAAGCTGGAGACGATTCTGGCAGATCTGCGGAGCCGTTGAGCCAGGCAGTTCTTTACCAGTTCGGAGCTGGGGTGCCCAGGCCGGCATTGCTCCGGTTAGGTACGGACAGACCCTAACCGCCCCGCGCAGCTACCGCCGCTGTGCGGGGCGTGTTTCAGGCAGATCCGCTACGCGGCAGGTCGCGGACGATCTTTTGTGATTTGACGATGCCCCCGGGTCAGCCCTAGTATTGTCGCTGTGAACACGACCCCGCATGTGGTGTGCGGGTTGAAGAAAGAGGGTTTGCGGTGGCTGAAGAACTTGCCCGGCAGGTTCGGTCGTTTCGGGGGCGGCGGGTGTTGCTTGTGGGGGATCTGATCCTCGATCGGTACCTGTACGGAGACGCCGAGCGGATTAGTCCGGAGGCTCCGGTTCCCGTATTGCGCACGGTAGAAACGCGAGAGGCTGTCGGCGGCAGCGCCAATGTGGCGGCGTGCCTGCAGGCTCTTGGCTGTGAAGTGGTCGTGTGCGGCACGATCGGCCAGGACCAGCACGGGGAGACGCTCAGTTGCCTTCTTGACGAGCTGAGGGTGAACACTGCGGGCGTGCTTTCCCTGGCAAACCGACCCACGACCACCAAGACCCGGTTGGTCGGGTTGGCACAGCATCGCCACCGGCAGCAACTGCTGCGCGTGGACGAAGAGGAAACCGGTCCGCTTCCGGAAGAGTCGTCGGCGCGGCTGGCGGGGCTCGCGTGTGATTTGGTGGGCGATGCCGATGTTGTGTGCCTTGAGGATTACGACAAGGGCGTCATCTCGGATTCCCTGGTGTCGATGATTGTGGAGGAGGCGCGTCGCCACGGATGCCGCGTTCTGGTGGATCCGGCACGCTTGCGCTCGTACGATCGCTACCGCGGGACGGACATTCTCACGCCGAACCGGGACGAACTGTCGATTGCCGCCGGTGCTAAGCTCACCACCCTTGATGAGGTTGCGAAAGCGGCGACGGCCGTGGTGGATTCGTGCAACGTCGGGGCGATCGTGGCGACGCTCGACCGGGAGGGCGCTTTGGTGGTTGAACGGGGGAGCGTTTGGCATCATCTGCCGACGGTGCCTCGAAGCGTTTACGACAACACTGGGGCGGGTGATGCCGTTCTGGCGATGCTTGCCGCGGCGGTGGCTGGCGGGGCCGACCTGAAAGCCGCAGCGCGGCTGGCCAACATTGCGGGAGGCCTCGAGGTCGAGAAGTTCGGGTGTGTGCCTATCACGGCGGACGAAGTGCTGGCGGAGCTGCGGCTCGAGGACCGAAATCACAATGGCAAGCTCCGATCGGTTGAGGAGCTGGTGGCTGAGCTGACCCTGCGGCGCGATCGCGGCGAGAATGTGGTGTTCACTAACGGGTGTTTCGACATTCTTCACGCCGGTCATGTGGATTTGTTGAAGCGTTGTCGGCGGGAGGGGGCGCTGCTGGTTGTCGGGCTCAATACGGATGGATCGATCCGCTCGCTCGATAAGGGATCGGATCGACCCGTTTGCGGGTTTGCCGACCGGGCTGCGGTCCTCGGTGCTTTGGAGTGTGTGGATTACGTGGTGGGTTTTGAGGAGTCCACGCCCGAGGCGCTGATTCGCAAGATCCGTCCGGATGTGCTGGTCAAGGGGCAAGACTGGGCGGGCAAGACCGTGGTGGGGCAGGAATTCGTGGAGTCGACCGGCGGGAAGGTTGTTTTACTTCCGTTGGTCGAAGGGCTGAGTACGACGAACTTGATCGAACGCATCCGAAGCGGAAGGCAGAGTTAGTGGCCGACAGTTTTGCAGGTCAGTTCGATGAGCACCAGCGCGTTGTGGATGCCGCCAAGGCCCACGCGGGACTTCTCGAGAGAGTTGCAGATCTCATTACGAGTTGTTTCAAAGAGGGGGGGCGTCTGTACGTGCTGGGTAATGGTGGGAGCGCGGCCGATGCTCAGCACATCGCCGCGGAACTCGTCGGTCGGTTCAAGCACGATCGGCAGGCGCTGCCGGCCGTGGCATTGACGACGGACACATCGATCCTCACGGCGGTCAGCAACGATTACGGAGGCGAGGTGTGCTTCCAGCGGCAGGTCGAGGCGCTGGTTACCAGTAATGACATCGTGTGGGCATTGAGTGTCTCCGGGACGTCGCCCAACGTGGTTAGAGCTCTGGAGAGCGCCAAGAAGATCGGAGCTTCATTGATAGGTTTTACCGGGCAGTCCGGCGGCAGGTTCGAAGATATCTGCGACGTGTGTTTCCGCGTGGATCACGAGGACAGCGACCGGGTTCAGGAGGTACATGGGCTTGCGTATCACCTGGTTTGCGGCCGGGTCGAGAGTCGTTTTCTGAAATAGCAGCTTGCTTGCGGAAAGGTAGCTGGCATGAACATACTCATAACCGGTTCGAGCGGGCAGATCGGTACTAACACGGCTTTGGCATTGCTGGAGCGCGGCGACACGGTTGTCGGAGTGGATTGCCGAGAGAACACCTGGGTCGACCGGTTCGAGACGATCAAGCTCAATCTGATCGACGGGGCGCCCGCTGGACTACCCGACGGAAGCCGGTTCGACGCGGTTCTTCATCTGGCGGCGAATGCGAAGGTCTTCGAATTGGTCGAGCATCCCGAGCGGGCCATGGACAACATCAAGAGCCTCTTCGGTGTGCTAGAGTACTGCCGGCTCAACAAGCTGCCGATCATCTTCGCCAGCTCGCGCGAAGTGTACGGCGATATTCACCGCCACGTGACCGACGAAGCATCTGCGGATTTCGTCGTGGCTGAGAGCCCGTATAGTGCCAGCAAGATCGCCGGGGAGGCGCTCATTTACTCGTATGCTCAATGCTATGGGCTGCCGTTCTTGGTCTTTCGATTCAGCAACGTGTACGGCCGGTACGACAACGACATCGAGCGGCTCGAGCGCGTGATCCCGCTGTTCATCGATCGTATCGCCCGCGAGCGGCCCATAGTAGTGTACGGGAAGGAGAAGGTGCTGGATTTCACGTACGTGGACGATGCGGTGGCAGGGGTCCTGGCCGGAATAGACGCCCTCGTCTCCGGGCGAGTCGTGGGTCAGACGGTCAACTTAGCGTGCGGGCAGGGCAGCACCCTGGTTGATGTGGTCAACATAGTTTCATTGGCTTTGCAGAAGAAGCCGCGGGTGACCTACGAACCGTCGCGGGCGGGTGAAGTCACTCGGTACGTCGCGGACATTACCAAGGCTCGTGAGCTGCTGGCGTACGAACCGCAAGTCCCATTCAGCACCGGTCTCATTCTAGCCGTGGAGTGGGGGGCGAAGTCAAATCGCAAGTGAACCCCCCCCCCTTTCGGCGCAGCGATGTGCTGTGGAAAGGTCACTCGTTCCGCGATTCGCGTACTCGGATCAGTACGTCATCGGGGTCGATCCGATCCTGAATGCGGCTGGAGATGTACTTCCAGACGATCCTGCCTTGCCGGTCGATCAGCACGTGTGCGGGAATGGCGATGTCGCTGTCGTCCAGGGCGCCGCCTTTGTGTAACAGGCCGAACGCCCGGATGACTTCACGCTCGGTATCACAAATAACGGAGAAGTTCAGGTTGTTGCGCTCGACCATGCGGCGGGCGTCGGACGGGGCATCCGCGGCAATGGCCAACAACCTGCCACCCTGAGATCGCAGTTCCTCAGCTACGGCTCCGAGACCTCGGAGTTCAGCTACGCACCAGGGTCACCAATGCCCGCGATAGAATACCAGCAAGACCGGACCACGCGCATGCGCTTCTCGGAGCGAAATCGGAGTACCCGTATGATCCGCAACGGTGAAGTCAGGGGCAGTTTCCACCGTGACAGCAGCGGAAGGGGCCGGAAGGGACGCGCCGATATAGAACGCATATACGAAGGCGGCCAGCAGAGCCAAGTTAAACGCGCCGAGAATGCGAACCGCGGTTCGACGATCGCGCCACAACGCCGACAGAGTGAGTACTCCGCCGGCCGCCATTATACCTACGGCCACAGCGCCGCTTGAACGCATCGCAGGGTTATCGATAAGCAGAGCGTATGCCAGGGGGCCGGCAAACATCAAACCCAGCCCGGCCACCACTGACCCCGTTGCGTGCACCTCGTCCGGTGGTTTGTCCATCGTGAAGCTCTCCAGTTCGAAGCCCATGCGCGACCGCTATGCTTCGGGGGCGACCGCGGGGCGTTGCCATTCCGTCGCCGACGCACACTTGGCGAGTTGGCAGGCCAAGTGAATCGCTTCTTTCATGCTCCCGGCGTCCGCCGCGTCGGTTCCGGCAATGTCGAAGGCGGTGCCGTGATCGACGCTCGTACGAATGATGGGCAGACCCAGGGTGACGTTTACCGCAGTGTCAAACGCGAGCATTTTGACCGGGATCAAGGCCTGGTCCATGGTACATTGCCACGATGCCATCGAACCGAGAGCGCATCCGCGGTGTGAACAGAGTGTCCGCGGGGAACGGTCCGTCGACGTCTATGCCCGCGTTGCGGGCCATCTGCATGGCGGGTCGAATCACCCGTTCTTCTTCGTCACCGAATTGCTGATCCTCACCCGCGTGAGGGTTCAACGCCGCTACCGCTATGCGGGGATCGGTTATTCCAAACCACTTCGTTAAGGCAGTGTGGAGCAGGTCGATAGGCTGAAACACGAGCCCGATAGTGAACTTGTTGCGGAGTTCGAAAAGCCCCAAGTGAGTGCTGGCAAGGGCGACTCGCAGCCCGCCTCCGACGAAGGCCATCGTTACCCGCTTAGCCTTGAAGGCGTCGGCAAGCTTGTCAGTATGTCCGGCAAACCGGCAGCCGGCGAGCTTCCAACTGACCTTCTGGATTGGGGCGGTAACTATGGCGTCGATCGCGCCGTCTCGGGCGGCTTCGATGGCGTCATCGAAGAACCGCAGGCTGGCGTGTCCTCCTTCTGCGGTAGGCCGGGCGACCACCCAGCTCCCCGCCTTGTATTCGTCGTAATTACGAACGACGACGCCGGAGTCGATCCGCATCGGTTCATCCGGGCGGATCGTGAACCAGAACGGCCGAATCGCTGCGGTGTCCGCCGCCGCCGTTAGCACGTCGTCGACACCGTAAATGACGAATCTGCCCAGCGCGCGGATGTCGGGATCGGCCAGGGCCTTGACAATCACCTCGGCCCCAATGCCGGCCGGGTCGCCCATTGTGATTCCGACGAGCGGCAGCCTGGCGTCGGGGAGTCTCTGGTTGTGCGTCATGAAGTCGGCCGTCATGCGAATCCTGATTCCCGCAAGGTCTCGAACGACAGAGACTTCCCCGGCGATACGTTAGAAAGCCGGTGCATGATCGTACGCACGATCAGGTCCGACTCGATGTTCACCTTATCTCCCGTCCGCAGCGTTTCCATAGTAGTCTCGTTCAAAGTTGTCGGGATGAGTGCCACCGAGAACTCGCCGTTTCCGACGTGGGCGATGGTTAACGAGACCCCGTCAATCGCGACCGAGCCCTTCGGGACGAGCAGGGGCAACAAGTGCGGTTGGGGTCTGACCCAGCAGACCCACTCGCGCGCGGTTGATTGGATGCGGGCGATCGTGCCGCTTCCGTCGACGTGCCCTTGCACGAAGTGACCGTCCAGCCGCCCGTCCGCGCGCAACGCCCGTTCGATGTTCACGCGGCTGCCCAGCGGTTTCGTTCCCAGAGTGCTCGTGTCCAAGGTCTGCGAGACTACGTCGAATTCGACAGAGTCGGCAGCGACGTTCGAGACGGTCAGGCAAACGCCGTGTACTGCGATGCTCGCCCCGAGGGAGGTTTCGGCCGCAATGACCGAGCCCACTGCGACGCGCAAGCGACGTCCTCCCGGCACAGCCGAGCTGCCGGTGATGGTGCCGATAGTCTCAATGATACCTGTAAACATGGACTCTGTGTCCTTACTGCCGGATGAACGCTCCGTGCCCCATCCTCTCGGAGGGCAGGAGAACCTACTGACGGTTATCCTTCGGCGAAACGGAGTCTCCGACCACTCTGCTGAACCGAGCGCTTTTCCAACTGCCGATGACCGACGGACTGGCCAGCGGGTCAGATGCTACGATGGCGCCATCTGATGTCAAGAAAGTCACAGGACCGGGCAGGCAGGCTCTGTCCGCGGACGGACGAGTGCGGGGGGAGTAGATTCAGGACCTCAAAGGTCCAGCAGAGCATTGATCAGCTCTTCGTCCTCGATACCGAGATCGCGGAACTCCTGACGTTTCCCATCCTCGCTAAGGTCGGCATCCTCGGCTATGTTGGTCAGATCCTCCACAGAGAAGAGCTGGCCGTCCGTGCCGACAAGGCGGTTGGAGAACTCGACATCGATGAGGCTTCCACATCCGGCGAGGGCGGCCGTCGCCACCGCGGCCGACCATATTGCAGCGTGTTTCATAGTCAAGTCCCTCAGACGACGTTGGGTCGTACAGGTTCCACACTTCACGTATTCTACGCGAGCCGAAGCGGCACGCAATCGGGGGGATCGGCCGGCTACCGGGGTACGCGTACGGAACTGCGGGCGAGTTGGGCCGCCGGAAGGACCTGACTGGTCGGCATCGAGGCCACCCGCGCCGATGATCGGATTCGCGTTTCGATCATCTCGGAGAGGCGTTCGACCTTGGGTAGCCACGATTCCTTTTCCACGACCTTGCTTATTTCCTGCCGGCGTCCCGGGTAATCGGTGGCCAGCGCCTGGTCGCACGCCTCGGCGAAACGCTGGGCGGTGTCCGCGATAGTAATCGGTCCCAGGAAGGGCTCCGCCTCCGGCAGCGGGGTGGATACGATCGGCAATCCGGCGGCCAAGTACTCGTGCATCTTGATCGGGTTGACCGTTCGTGTCAGCGGGCTGTCCACGAAGGGGAGCAGTCCGGCGTCGAAGCCCGCGCAGTACTGGGGGGAGTACGTCGATCGAACGCCGGCCCAGCAGAAAGACGTTGGGCAGACGTTCCAGGGTGGACACGTCACGTTTGCAGTCGCCGATTAAAACGAACGAGTATTCCGGGCGAAGGCGGGCGACCCGGGCGATCAGCGCGCAGTCGATCCAAAAGTGAATCAGCCCGAAGAACCCGAAGATTGGGCGAGGCACCGACGCCAGATCCGCGGGACACGTCAGCGGCTTCCGCCAAGCGGCGGCGAAGTGGTCGAAGTCCACGCCGTGCCGCACAAGGCTGACGTCGGGGCGGCGGACGCTTTTGGCTTTCCGTAATGCCTCGGAGGTTGTGACCACGATATCTGCGCGGTCGATAAGCTCGTTCTCGGCGCGCAGGATGGCCTGCTCGTCGACCCCTTCAAACTGGCTGTGTTCGTCGACGCAGTAATAGAGGAAACACTCCTCGTTGAATTTCCCAGCGAGGTAGGGTACATCCGGAGCGAAAGACCACACCTGACGGGGTTTGTTTCGGGCGTTGGGAACGGAACGGATTGCTCGTCTGATCTGGGCGATGAGCATTCGCTGGTGGACGCGGCTCAGAATCGGGCCGGTTGCTCCCGGGATTACCAAGGGCGTTATCTGGGTCATCGTCGGGGTGACGCGGGTGATACCCCCCAGAAAGCGGCGTAACACCGAGCAACTGGCCTGAAAGTCGGCCCTACTGAACGTGGGGCGGCGAGTTCCATGATAGTTAACCCAGACGACATCATTATGTCGTGCGAGGATCTTCATGATCTGGTGCTTGCTCGTCGGGTCGTAGTCCCACGAACTGGCCAGACAGATGATGATACGTCCCTCGATCACAGCAACCCCTCTACGCTGACGATGGTTGTAACGCCTACGCGAGCCCCGCGAGTCTCTGCGGCCGCAGAGGCTTGTCGGTTGGAGCACATTGGACTTGTGCTCACTCGTTCACTCGGTTGGGATCCGTACGTCACGCTTCGTCCACCGTCTTCTTATAGTAGTCGTAGTACCTGTAGTAGTTGTATCCGTACCCGTAATTGAAACCGTAGTGTCCGCCGGGGGCGTCGCGGCCGACCAACAGGCAACCCGTTATCGGGATGTTGTTGACCTGCAGCAGGCGAACAGCTCGTTTGGCGGCTCCCTCGTCCGTGCGATGGAGCCGCACGACAACAATGACGCCGTCGCACATCTGGCCGATGACGCCTACGTCGGAGACCGTAGTAGCCGGCGGCGTGTCGATCAATGTGTAGTGGAACTCGGTCTGAAGCTGATGGCAGACGGCCCGCGCAGTCGGGGAAGTCAGCAGTTGCGTGGCGGAATGCTGCCGGGTGTTGCCTGCCGGGACAAACATCAGGTTGGGAATCGGGGTGCTCCGGACCACCTCTTGGAGGCCGGCCTCTCCGCATAGTACATCTGCCAGGCCGGGCTTGTCCGGCTGATTGAGCATCCGGGCCAACGATCCGCGGCGGAAGTCGCAATCGACGACCACGACCTTCATGTGGCGGATCTCCGCCAGGCTACAACCGAGGTTGAGAGTCGTAACGCTTTTGCCCTCCTTCGGAACCGCGCTGGTTATTGCGTGTACGCGATGTTCGAAGTGTGGGTTCTGGCTGAGCAGCCGGGTACGCAACGAGCGGTACTGTTCGGTGATCAACGATGATCGTTCATAGTAGGGCACGAGAGACTCAGACAGCCCCTGGACCAGCGTGATCGGCTCGTCGGACTCGTGGGCACCTTCCTCGACGGAGGCGACGCCCGACGTTTGGGCGTGCGGAGGCGGCTCGACCAACAGACCCGTCCCGCCGCTGTTGGAGGCTGGCGAGGATCGAGCCATTCGTCGCTCGTGTTCCGCTCGTTTGAGTGCGTCTGCGATTCTGCCCATTAACAATAATCTCGCAGGCTGATCTTCCCGACCTCGTGCCGGGTCGGATGCTCCCTAGTACCCTTGGGTGTACGTCCCGTGTATTCCGCGGCGGTTGCCGTCGTAGGCACCTTCCATGGAGTAGTAGGCGTTCGCCGGTCCGGTATAGGCGCGGACGACCGGTCCCACTGGGTAGAGAATCTCTTGAACACGTTGCCCCAACCAGGCGGACGGCGTCGGTGGGATGTAGACGATGTCATCCGGCTCCAGAAGGATGTTCTTACTCCAATCTCCGGTCTTGATCATCTTGTCGACGTCCACGACTATCGTACGCACCGGGTGTTCCCCGTGCGCCGGTCGGATCACCTTCACCCGGCTGGTCCATGACAGGAAGTTGACGCCGGAGCTGAGCACGGCGTCCAGAAGAGTGTCACGTCCGGTATACGGGCGAGGGCCCACCGATCCCTGACCACACACGTAGTACTTCTTGCTGGCGAAGCCGACGCGTACGCTGACCTTCGGGTCGACGTAGTAGCGACTGAGCAGCACTTCCAGCTTGGCCGCGATCTCCTTGGCCGTCATTCCCACGACCTTTACCGGGCCCAGCAGCCGTAGTCCGATTTTCCCGTCGGGTTGAATCTGCTGGGAGTCGCCGTCGATTTCGAGGATCCGCGGGGCGCTGATGGCGATTGTGTCGGGAATGCCTACGCGGTATTCCATCGCGGAGACCTGGTGTTCATGCTCACGGAGGAAATGGAGCATGTCCGTGTTGTCTACCGAGCAACCCGTGGCGCAGACCAGGAGGGTCGGAATGATCCACTGGCGAATGGTTGTCATTGGACATCTCCACACGCTCAGGAAACGGGCTTCATCGCCGCATCCCGATAATCGTCCCTGAGCCGTCCGCGTAGCGCATCCATTCGCTCCCATGCGGACTTATCGGGTTCTCTATTGCTTATCTGAACCTTGATCGCTCCTAATCCGCACCGCGAAAAAATGCCATTACCGGCCCTATAAGCGGTGAAAACCGGCGTTTTTATAGGCTGGTCCGGAAACATCGCCGGATGGTCCTCAAGGGCCTGGTTTCAAGGGCCGATATTCCAAGGCGCGACCATGGTCCTCCATTGAATGGAGAAGGCTCCACCCACGCAGAGAGAGTCACATGTACGCCGATTTTTTCGGGTTCCGTGAACTCCCGTTCAACAACACGCCGGACCCGCGCTTCTTCTACTCGACGCCAGACCATGAGGAGGCTCTGGCGTCTCTGGTTTACGCGGTGCAGGAGCGGAAGGGCTTTGTGCTCCTTACGGGCGAGGTGGGGGCGGGGAAGACCCTGGTTTCACGGATGATGCTGCGTCATTTTGGTCAGCGTGTCGTTTTCGCCAACGTCCACCATGCCGTGCAGGGGACCGGTGACCTGATGGAGTCGCTCTGTGCCGAGTTTGAGCTGGCGGTGGAATCCGGCGCGAGCCCGACCAGGCTCGTACATGCGCTGCACGACTACCTTTTGGGACAGTTCAGCAAGGACCTGCCGGTTGTTCTGGTATTGGACGAGGCCCAGCGGCTTCCGGCCGAAGCGTTTGAACAGCTTCGGATGATCGGAAACCTCGAGGCGGACGACGCCAAGCTGCTGCAGATTGTGATTCTCGGACAGCCGGAGCTTCAGCACCGCTTTGCGACTCCGGAGTTCCGCCAGCTTCGGCAACGCATCTTCAGGACCTTTCATCTACCGGCGCTCAGCAGAGAAGCTACCTGCGCGTATATCCGGCACCGTTTGGGGGTGGCCGGCTCTCCGACTCTGGACATCTTTGATGAATCCGCCGTCGATCGAATCTGGGAGAAGTCTCAGGGATTGCCTCGACTGATCAACACCATCTGCGACAACGCTTTGCTGAGCGGCTACTCGGCCGATCGCAGGCAGATCGACGGCGAGTTCGTCGATTCCGTTGTCGCGCAGATGATGACATTAGGGCCTACAGAGGGACCCGCGCCGTCGACCGGGGCCGCAGCCGCGCCGAACGGCTCCGGCACCGTTGCCGGTGGGCTGGGAACGCCCGTGACTCCGGCATCACCCGAGTTTGTCGAGATGTTGGCGCGAAGAATGGGCGAGCTCGAGGCCCGCATGTACGGATTGCCGGTATTTGCGGGGATGGCCGGGCAGGCCGCCAACGCGCCGAGCCCCTCGAACAACGCCAGCCGGGAAGTGGGTCAGATTCGGGATGAGCTGGCGTTCAAGTTGAACGAAGCAAACCAGCGTCTTGCCGAGCTGGACGGCAAACTCTGCAACACGCCGGTGGTTCTGGCCGAGGCCCGCGAAGTGCACGGTAAGATCGAGCCGCTGGTGCGTGATGCGAACCGATTGGTTGCCCAGACCGAAGGCGGTTATCGCGTATTGGCCCGCCAGGAGGCGCGGGTGCAGCGGATGGCGAACAAGGTCAAAGCGGTTGTTGATGAGGTGCGGGGGATCTTCGACGGTCTCAAGCAAGCTTCCATAAAGACCCGCCGGGCGGAACGCGATGCTCAGCGGATGCACGAGCGGCTAATCTCGCAAACGGAACAATCCCGGAAGATCGCTGACGAGATCGTTCGAGCTTCCAGCCTTATCGGGTCTGCCAAACTCACCGAGGCGCCGCGGGCGATCTCCCTGAAGGAAGTGACCCGCCCGGTAGCATGTGAGCCTGAGAGTATTCGCCGCCTGTTCGCCGACAGCCACGCAAGTCTGACGGAGCTCCGTACACTCGTGCGACAGGCTACCGGCAGGCGAGCACCGGCCGCAACGTCCGCAAATGACGATCCTCTTGGGTCGGACGATTCGGGCGCCAATGATTCGGCGACGCGCCTGGCGCACCAGGTTGAGAGCTTGCTCGATATGGTAAGCCCGGCCGGCGCGGCGGGGTCTGCCGACGTTGAACCTGCCAATGTCTGACCCGACAGCGGTCGTTACTTCCCATAACCCCTCCTAATGTAATGACGCCAGCGTGGCACGTTCCTAAAAAACGTCAGTCTGCGCGGCCTGGTGCCGCAAAGGCGCATGTTGGGCAAGCCGCGCGCAATTCATTCGCCCCGAACCGCAACCCTAGCTATACTGAGATAGAGCTGCAGCATGCCGGTATAGGGGGCGACGCGCAGCAGGGGGGGGACGATGACAAAGGAAGTATTCGAAGAGCATATTCGCAAGATAGCGGCGATGGTCGACACGCTGCCCGAGCCGCAGCGTGGGCAACTTAACGAGATGATTGAAGAGACGCGGCGGCGGTTCGCCAACATCTCGGGTTCGATGAGCCGGGCGCGCGACGCCTTGGATGATCTGCGTCTATATCAGACGTACGCGATCTTCGATGCCGAGGCGCGGCTTCGCGAGACTCAGGCGCAACGCCGGAATCTCGACGAGGGTAATTCGGCACAGGAATGGGACGCACCGGAGTAGGCTCCGGCAACCGGCCCGCTCGGGTCGCAACGACATACGATCGAATCAAAGAAGAAGGGCTCGCGGTCATTCGGCTGCGAGCCCTTTTTCTGCGCGCCGGACATGGAATGGACTTGGTCTTCAGCCGAATCTGATCACCTCCGACCAGAGGTATCTTTCGAGCTAGGGCGGGTGGCCATCTCTTCAGACGTAGCGTACTCGGAGCACCCGGTGGGTGGCCCATCTCTTTAGAGGTGGCGTACTGAGAACCGGATGGGTGGCCCACCTCCTCAGAGGTGGGGGACTCGAACCGTTGAGTGCTTGACACGAACCGTTCGATGCTTGGCATCCCCCACGGCTAAAGCCATGGGGCACCCGGCTTTCGAGCGCGGACGTCGAGAGTGCATTGCGTTATAGCGCCAGGATGGCGTAAGATGCTTGAGCCGGTCAAGGATCGGAAGAATGGCAGGTCCGGCGCGTGGTGGGTGGCCCACCTCTTTAGGGGTGGGGGACTCGAACGGTTCGAGGCTTGGTATGCCCCACGGTGAAAGCCATGGAATACGCGGTGAGCCGTTCATGGGGATCCTACTGATTGTCACGAGAGGACGAGGTCTTGCAGCATCGGGGCAGGGGATTGCGCGGGAGGAATGGCTGCAGCTTGTTGAGGAGGACTCCACGCTGAGATTGAGGAGCGAACCGTTCTCTGCTCTCGATCCCGAAACCGGAGAGACGATTCTGGTTCCTTCGGGGGATGCTCAGGCCGAATTCAAGAATGATGGTGGGTCCGTGCCGTTCCTGGCGTATAGGCGGGGCGAGTTGGTTATGAACTATGCCTCTAAGTTCGAGGACCCGGATGATCCCGTGCGGATCAAGATTGCGGAGATTGCCGAGCGACTGTGCGCCGTGATTACCCATGACGCCGGTGATGAGATTCTCGAATGGTAGAAGGCGGGGGGCTTCTTAGATGTGGGCGGTGGGTGGCCCGTCTCTTTAGAGGTGGCGTACTCGAACCGTTGGATGCTTGGCATCCCCCACGGCTGAAGCCATGGGGCACCCGTTATTGGGTACCTGGCCTGAAGCCATGGGGCATCCGGCCGCTCGGCAATCCGAACATGGATGGAATATGGAATGAGCAAAGCGCGAATCGGTATCATCGGCGGAACGGGGCTTGGGGACATGCTGCAGAAGGAGGCCGGCGGGCATGCCGTCGACGTGACGACGCCGTTCGGTGCGCCGAGCGCAGCGCCGATCCTGGCCAACTGGGAAGGGGTCGAAGTTGCCTTCCTCTCGCGTCACGGAGAGGGGCATCTGCTCAATCCGTCCAGTGTGCCATATCGAGCCAATATCTGGGCTCTCAAGGAACTGGGGGTCTCCGCCCTTATCGCCAGCGGGGCGACCGGCAGTTTGCGTGAAGAAATCGCCCCGGGAGATCTCGTGCTTTGCGATCAGGTGATTGACAAGACGTTTCGGCGCCCCGGTACCTTCTTCGATGAGGGGCTGGTTGCTCATGTGGAGTTCGCCGATCCGTTTTGCCCGCGACTTCGCGAGCTTCTGATCGACGCCGGTACGCGAGTCGACACCGTGGTCCATCCGTCGGGAACGTACGTCTGTATGGAAGGCCCGCAGTTCTCCACGCGGGCCGAATCGAACATGCATCGGCAATGGGGCGGTGATCTGATCGGCATGACGTGCATGCCCGAAGCCAAGCTGGCGCGGGAGGCGGAGATCTGCTACGCGCTGGTGGCTTTGCCTACCGACTACGATTGCTGGCGACCCGCGGACCCTGCGCGCGGACAAGATGAGCTTCTGCGAGAGATTCTCGGCAACTTGCGGCACGCTACGAACACCGCCCTGAAGCTCGTCAGAGAGGCCGTGAGGATCATCGGGACCGATCGTAGAGGTTGCCGTTGTGGCCAGGCCCTCCGGTTGGCGCTCTGGTCGGACAAGGGACGCGTTGACGCTGCCACGGCGGAGAGACTCCACTTATTGATTGGCCGCCATCTGACCGATCAATGACAAGGTGGATTCCGGTGACTGGTTGACGAGGTCTCTGATGATTAGACGGCGCCGTCTGTTGTCTGTCATATCCGTCGGGTTACTCTGCGGTTGGGGTGAGAACTGGGGCTCGACCTGCGCCGCCTATGGTGAAGAACCGGCGGAGTCGGCGCGGGCCGTCTACCTCGATGACAGTTTCGAGGCGACGGATGCCCTCGCTAAGGGACGGCGGTTGGCTCAAGCCGGGAAGTGGTCCGAGGCGGCTGAGCTTCTCCAACGGCTGGCGGAGACGCAAGGTGATAAGCTTATTCGCGTCTCAAAAGACTACTACGTCGGTCTGCGCGGGCATGTGAACGGGGTAATCGCGGGATGGCCCGAAGCCGGCATCGCCGCCTATCGAGTGCTCTACGAGCACGATCTGGCGCGCGCTCTCGCAACGGCCTCGAAGTCGCGTTCGGTAGATGAGTTCCTGGGGCTCTTCGACCGGTACTTTTGCGCGGCGGGTGCGGCGGATCTGGCCGACGCGATCGGCCAGCTTGCCATAGAGTCCGGCGACTTCGCCCTGGCCGAGCGCGTCTATCGACGCGTATTGGATACCCATCCGGATTCCGATCTTCACGCTGACCGGTATTGTGGGTTGCTCGCTCTGACCCGCGTTTTGCGCGGCGCAAGCCCGGCAGATATATCCGGCGCGGAAGCGGCGCTGAGCATTCGATGGATGGGGGAGGATCTTCCGGTTGGGGACGTGGCCGCTCGGATCTCGACGGAGTTTTCGGGTTTGCTCGGCCGTTCGCGGCCCGACGATTGGCCGATGTTCGGTGGCGATGAGGGGCGGAATCGTCCCGCGCCGACGAGCGTGGATGAACTTGGGGTGCTCTGGCGTTTCGCGCCTTCTTCGGGACAACCGTCTGGCTCGGAAGATGTTGGGCGTCCGCAGCGTAAGACTCGGGAGCGTCCCGCACGTTACTCGGTGTTCCCCGTGGTTGCTGAGGATGTCGTCTACGTACAGCGCGGACGGGAGATTGTCGCATTGCGCCGTGGGACCGGGAATGTCATCTGGCGATACCACGCAGATGCGGATGAACTGGGCGGGCTGGCGGGCGTTGACGCTTATGCCGGCGGCTGGGACTCGGTTACCGTTGACGACGGCCGGGTCTTTGCGTCGTTCCGGGGCGATCCCGCGGACTTCTACGAATACGACGGCGCGATCGCTCCGTCGCTGCTCACCAGTCTGGATGCCGGTACCGGTGAGCTGATCTGGCCGAAGAACCGGGACGCCTTTGTCGAGCAGTTCAGCGATGTGACGTTTGATTCGACGCCGCTTGTTCGGCGCGGGCGCGTCTACGTAGTCGGCAGGCGTCGCCGTTCGTTCGGGTTTGAAGACTGTTACCTATACCGCTTCAACGCCGCTGACGGCACGGTGGTATTCAAGACACATCTGGGCAGCGCCTCCACAGGGTCGTTTGACTCGCAGCACCTTACGAATGCGGCGGTTGCTTGCGGGGGGGATACGATTTACGTCGGCACGAACCTGGGTGCGGTAGCGGCCGTGTCGGCCCACAGCGGGGCTGTGCGCTGGCTGCGCACGTACGAGCGTGATCTCGGCGAAGAGCTGCGCGACCTCGGTTTCGGCGGCAAGCGGGTGTATCCGTGGGCGGTTAACCCGGTTTTCTGGGCGGGCGGGCGCCTGGTCTGCCTGCCGACGGACGCTTGCGCTGTAATGGTGCTGGCGGCGGATGACGGGCGGACCCTTCACTCGATTCCAGTGGCAGACCTGGGCGACGTGGCGACGTTGTTGGGAGTGTCGGGAGACTTGGTGTGCGGAGTCGGCTTGGAACTGGTGACGTGTATCGACCTTGCCGCGGATGCTCCGCGGTGGTCCGCCCATCTGCCGGTGGGCGCTCGAGTGCTGGGACGGGGAGTATGGGCTGACGAGCACCTCCTCGTTCCGACGAGTGACGGGCTGTGCAGTTTCCGGTTGACTGATGGTGACCGCGAGGATCTGCCGTGGGATTCCGGTGGGCATCCGGGGAATCTGCTCGCCCTGTCAGATCAGTTGCTCGTGGCCGGGACCGACACCGTCTCTCTGTACATTCGCAAAGCGGAGCTGTGGGGGGGGCTGCGTTCACGAATGGCGGCGGCGCCGACGGACCCGCTGCCGGCGTTGGAGCTGGCGGAAGTGGCATTGAGGGGCGGGGAGACGGATGAAGCCGTATCGATGTTGAAAGAGGCCGTTCAGCGGGCGGGCGGGTTCGTGCAGCCGCTGGAGACTTCACTCCGGCGACGGTTCCTTGACGATCTGGTGATGTTCGTTGAGGTGCTCTCCTCGCGTTCGACTCTCAACGATGATCTGCTCGACGAATTGCGGACCTACGCCTCGTTGTGTGCGTCGGACCCGTCCGATCAAGTGACGTTCCGCCTGCGGTTCGGGAGTTTCTACGAAGGGCAAGGCCGCTTTGATCAAGCCGTACAGTTGTACCAGCAGATTCTGCGTGACCGCTCCTTGCGCGAGTATCGAGTCTCCGGTGCGGTCTTGGGGGGAGACACTGCCGGTGCCGTTGCAGAGACACGGATTGCCCGAACGATAGAATGCGCCGGCCCTCAACCGTATGCCCCCTTCGAGGCGGAGGCCCAACGTTGGCTCGCGGCCGCCCGCCGAACCGGCGACGGTCGCCGGCTGGAACGCTTGGTGACTACTTTCCCAAACAGTACGGTGGCTGCCGAGGCGCTGTTGGCTTGGGCCGATTCGCTGGCGAGCAGTGGTCGAGCGGAAGAGGCCGCTGCGCAGTTGGTTCGAGCGTACCAGCGATACCCACAACGGGTGGATCGGCCGAGACTAATCCGCCGGATTGCAGACACCTACGAACAGGCCGGGCGAACGGATTATGCCTATCTCTGGCTCAGCAAAGGAGCCGGGGACTTTCCGGGTGTCAAACTGGAGGATCGCGGACAACGGTTGAGCTTTGCGGAGTATCGCGATCGCCTGACCGGTGCGGTTGCCGGCCTGGAACCTTCACGTCCTCTTCTACGTCTGCCGCTGAAGCAGAGGTTCACGCGTAAGTACGACAACCCGATGGCACTGCTAGTGCCGTGGTTCGGAGATGAACCGGGCGCGGATTGGTCGCGCTATTATGTTTCTACCCCTGAAGGTGTTCGGGCTTTTGCGGCGGGGGGTGATCGGGAGATCTGGAATGCGCCGGCGGCGGTGCGGCTTGGTCCGGAACTGCTTTTTGCCTCGAAGGATGTAGCGGTGCTGGCTACCGAGTACACCGTGTTCGGGTTGGATCCCGCCACTGGGCAACGCCTTTGGACACAAGGGGAGTATCCGGCGCGCTTCGGCATGCCGGATACCGACTGGGAGGACGAAAGGGGGTTTCGAACGCATGTGATCGGGGCGGGGCGGCTGCTTAGTCTTCGTGAAGACGGCGCTATGATCTGTGTTGCGCTTGATACCGGCGCACAACTCTGGTCCAGGAGCCCGGATCGGGTAGCGGTGGACGGACTGCGGATCACTCGTGACTGGGCCATCTGCCAGAGCCCTCGTGAAACCGGGGCGCTGGTCAGCACGTTTGATGCAGCGACCGGGGAGCCCGGTAGCCGAATCCCGACTGCGGAGACGGGCGCGATCGATGACTTGATCTTGACACTGGACGGCCGGTTGATTGTCGTGGCGGCGCAGTCGATCTCCTCCTACGATGTCGACACCGCGTCGCGGCGGTGGCACGTGACTTTGGACGCTGCGCTCCAGGCAACGTCGCTTCATGTCGGTCTCGACGCCGTGTACTACTCTGACGACGGGCGGACCGTCTGCAAACTGAGCCTCGAAGATGGGCGGCGTTTGTGGACGTCCGAAGAGGTCGGTAGAGGCAGTGATAGCGGACTCGCCGTGTGGTGGCAGGCCGGTAAGCTCCTGGTGGGCACCAGTTCCGGGGTGGCGGCGTTGGAGGATCTGACCGGAATGTTGCTCTGGCGAGAGACCCTGCCGCGGTTCCCGCAGGTAGCGGGTCGGGCAATCACTCAAACGAATGTGGTCCTGGTGGATCTGGGCCATGAACTGCCCGGCACCGGCGCAGTTGCGTATTTCTTCGACCACCGTTCGAGCAAGGGCCGACTGTCCGCGGAGGAGGATACGCTCAATCTGGGGCCGCTGGACGATGTTCGGTCCGTGCTGATCGTAGATGACACCCTGTTGATCCAGAACGGCTCAACGGTATGCGGGTGGGCCCCGTAGCGACCGGGTTGCGGTCAGATCGCCGGCTGGCAACGCGGGCAGATGAACGTTGATCGTCCGGCGGCACTCAGACGCTCGATCGGTGTGCCACAGGTCTGACAGGGCGCGCCGTCGCGTTGATAAACGCGCAGGTGCTCGAGGAACATCCCCGTGCTCCCGTCCGCGCGCCGGTAGCTCATGAACGTGGTTCCCTTGAATCTGATCGCTTTTCGAAGCGTGGTCTTGATGGCCCGAAGCAACGTGCGGGCCTCATCCTGGTCGAGCATGTCGGCGCGGGTCAGCGGGTGGATTCCCGCGGCGTGCAGCGACTCATCGACGTAGATATTGCCCAGCCCGGCGATCGTGCGTTGGTCCAGCAAGAGCGCCTTGACCTGACGCGACCGGTTCAGTAGATCGGCGAAGCGTCGCGTCGTAAGCGCGAGAGGCTCGGGGCCGAGCTCACTGAGGCGCCGCCCTCGGCTCTTGCCATCGGGGGTGAAACACCAGACGCCGCCGAAGCGGCGCGGGTCGCGGAAGCGCAACTCCGCTCCCGTCTCCCGCAGCCCAAGGCGCACATGGGTGTGCTTAGGTGCGGGTTCTTCAGCCTTAGCTAAGTCCAGCCGGCCGCTCATGCCCAGATGAAAGACCAGTTCTGCGGGCGGATTCAGGTCGAGAATAATCCGCTTAGCTCGTCGCCGGATCCGCTCGATCTTGCGGCCGGGCACGATTCGGCCCAGCGGCCGGGGATCACCGTGGATGATGTCCCGGCGGCTCACGCGAACCGCGTCGATGGTCTGTCCGGCGACCTCGCGGGCCAGCTCTCGCACTATGGTCTCGACTTCCGGTAGTTCCGGCATATCAGCACTTCGCAACCCGACTTAGACGCCGCCGCTCGTCTTCTCGAACGTGAAAACGTCACCCGAGGTGTCGACCGTAATCCGATCTCCGGCGGCGAAATCGCCTTTCAAAATCCGCTTAGCCAGGGGATTCTCGATCTCCTGTTGAATTAGCCGTTTCAGAGGACGAGCCCCATACATCGGGTCGAACCCGTCGGTGGCCAGCCGGTCTCGCGCCGCATCCGTCAGAGTGAGCGTCATATCTCGGTCAGCCAGGCGCGCCCGCAGGTGTTTGATTTGGATCTCGGCGATCCGGCCCAGATGGTCGCGCGTAAGCTGCTGAAAGATGATCGTATCATCGATCCGATTGAGAAACTCCGGCCGGAAGCTCTGTTTGAGGGTCTCCTTGATCTTCATCTCGATCTCGATGTCGGCCGCCGGCGAATCCTCGCTACCACCTTCAATCATACGCTGGATATGCTCGCTGCCCAAGTTGCTGGTCATGATGATGATCGTGTTCTTGAAGTCCACCGTGCGGCCGTGTCCGTCGGTCAGCCGCCCGTCGTCGAGCACCTGCAACAGCACATTGAAAACGTCCGGATGAGCTTTCTCGATCTCATCGAACAGCACGACACAATAGGGCTTGCGATGCACCGCTTCGGTGAGTCTTCCGCCCTCCTCGAACCCGACGTATCCGGGCGGGGCGCCGATGAGCCGGGCGACACTATGTTGCTCCATGAACTCGCTCATATCGATGCGGACGAACGCGGCTTCTTCGTCGAACAGAAACACCGCCAAGGCCTTGCAGAGTTCGGTCTTGCCTACTCCGGTGGGGCCGAGGAAGAGGAACGAACCGATGGGCCGGTCCGGGTCCCCGAGCCCGGCGCGGGAACGCCGAACCGCATCCGAGACGGCCCTAACCGCTTCGTCTTGTCCGACCACGCGCTCGTGGAGCCCTTCTTCCATTCTCATGAGTTTGTCCCGTTCACCCTCAAGCATCCGGGAGACGGGCACGCCGGTCCACTTGCTGACGACCTCCGCGACCTCTTCGGCCGTAACTTCCTCGCGCAAGAGCCCGCCATCCCGATGGAGTTCGGCGAACTTCCGCTCGCGCGTGGCGACGGCGTCCTCGAGTTCACGTAGATCGCCGTAGCGAATCCGTGCCGCTAGTTCGAGGTCCCCGCGTCGTTGGGCTTCCTCCAACTCGGTCATCTTGGCGGCAATGTTCTGTTGGACTTCCTTGATAGCCTCGAGTTCGGCCTTCTCGCTCTCCCACTGGGCGGTCAGCGATCGATTCTGTTCCTGCAGTCCGGCCAGAGTCTTCTGCAGACTGGCGAGGTGCTTTCTACTGCCCTCGTCCTTCTCCTTTTTGAGTGCTTCGCGTTCTATCTCTAACTGCATGATCCGCCGGCGAAGCTCATCCAGCTCGTTGGGAAGCGAGTCGTTCTCGATACGCAATCGGGAGGCAGCTTCGTCTATGAGATCCACGGCTTTGTCCGGCAGTTTGCGCTCCGAGATATATCGGTGGGATAGCGTGGCCGCCGCTACCAGAGCGGCATCTTGGATACGAACGCCATGGTGGGCGTCGTAACGCGGTTTGAGCCCTCGGAGGATCGCGATCGTATCTTCGACGGTGGGTTCGCCAACGTAGAGAGTCTGGAAACGACGTTCGAGCGCCTTGTCCTTTTCGACGTGTTTGCGGTACTCGTCCAGGGTCGTAGCGCCGATGCAGCGGAGTTCGCCGCGCGCCAAGGCCGGTTTCAGCAGGTTCCCGGCGTCGACGGATCCTTCGGCTTTGCCGGCGCCCACTATGGTGTGCAACTCGTCAATGAAGAGAATCACGCCGCCGCCGGATTCGACCACCTCCCGGACCACCGCCTTGAGACGCTCCTCAAACTCGCCGCGGAACTTCGCCCCGGCGATAAGAGCGCCCATATCCAAGGCCACCAGCCGTTTGTCTTTGAGCACGTCGGGCACATCCCCTTCGAGGATCCGTTGGGCCAGCCCTTCGACAATGGCGGTCTTGCCGACTCCGGGGTCGCCGATCAGCACCGGGTTGTTCTTGGTTCGTCGAGCCAGGACCTGCATACAGCGACGGATTTCCTCGTCACGCCCGATGACCGGATCCAGTTTGCCCTGGCGGGCCATCGCCACCAGATCCCGTCCGTAACGCTCCAACGCCTGATAGGTGTCCTCCGGACTCTGTGACGTAACTGTGGCACTTCCTCGGAGGTCGCGCAACGCGGCGAGGATCGCGTCAAGGTTGACGCCGCTGACGGTCAGAATTTCCTTGGCATCACTCTTAACCTCAACCAGGGCGCACAGCAGGTGCTCGGTAGAGACGTACTGGTCCTTCATGCCGTCCGCGCGCTTCAGGGCGGCTTGGAGAACCTCGTTGAATTCGGCTCCCGCCGTTAAGGTCCCTCCCGAGACCTTGGGCCGGCGGTTCAGCTCGGATTGCAGGATCGAGCGAATCTGGGCGACATTGCCCCCGGCCTTCTCCAGTAACGGAACGACGATACTGCCGGTGCCGTTAGCGGTGCCGCTGCGGGGTGATCCCAGCAGGGCGTCAAGCAGATGCAGCGGGGATATCTCGCTGTGGCCAGCGGTGGCAGCACGCTGTTGAGCCGCCTCGATCGCCTCGGCAGCCTTGATCGTGAACTTGTCCATCATCATCGAAACGGTCTCCTCTCCGGCGGTGATTGGTCGAGTGTTCCGCCGAATAGCATGTTCTGCAGGACTCGTGCCACGAGGTGGTGGAACTTAAGTGCTTTTGTGGCAATTGGTTACGGTGTCTTGTCTTTAAGAGGACGCCCCTGCCCGACTGCCACTGCCGTTTTGACACGGCAGCCTGAGGTGTCCGCTTGACCGTGGTGCGGTTGGATTCGCCGCGTAACGGTGCAGGAAGCGGCGGTCTGGGCGTAGGGCAGGGGCGGTTGGGGTCTGATACCGTGAAAAAGGGGCCAAGCGGGCTCATGCTTTGCGCCCATCTTGGCGACTCGGATTCGACCAGCTATGGTGGCGAGCCCAAGAGGTTTGTGGTGTACCGATTCCCGCCGGAAAAGGGACTGATTACGGTAATGAACTCGAAAGAAGGCGACGCCGCGGAGCGATGTGCGGAGCAGTTGACCCCGTTTCTGAAAGCTGCGGGGAGCAAACGGCGGCGATCATCGTCGAAGGACGATGATGCCCGGGAGGAGGCGATCGCGCTGCTGCGCGGTTTGGACGACGACACTCTAATCAGCACTCTGCGGAGAATCAGCCGGAGTCGCGCATCGGAGCCGGGGGGGGGGGCGAGTGAGGGCGTCCCTCCGGCCCGAGGCTCGGTGTTGTTGTGGTTGATAACGGCCGCGATGACCGGGGCGATCATCATGGGGTTAGAGCTGGTGGCTTTTCGGCTGTACGCTCCGTATTTCGGGTACTCGGTCTACGTGTGGGGCACGATGATCTCGGTGGTCATGATCGCCCTTTCTCTGGGGTATGCCTTCGGTGGCTGGCTGGCGGACCGGAGTCAGACGGATCGGCCGCTATATACCGTAATACTCGCAACGGCGTTCTATCAGCTCGTCATCGTCTGCACGGTGCGCGCGCTGTTGTCTGACCTGACCGAGACCGGAGAGGTTGTCGGGACGACCCTTGCCACCTTGATTGTGTTTGTGCCGCCGATGGCGGGCCTGGCAATCACCGGGCCTTTTGTGATTCGCCTGCTGACGCGCGCCGGGCACGCCGGGGTTACGGCCGGACGGGTCTACGCTCTTTCCACCGTCGGCAGTATCGCCGGGATATTGCTTACGAGCTTCGTAATGGTCCCGGCTCTGGGAACACAGGCAACTCTGCAGATTCTCTGCGCCCTTTCGGCCATCGTTGGGGTCGTTGGATTGGCTCGGATCAAGCGTTGGGCGATAGTCGGCGCCGCCCCGGCAGTGCTGGTGTTTCTCACCCCGCCAGTGGCGTGGGGTGTGGGGACGATTTGGGTGTGCGACTCGGCCTACAACCTGGTTCGTGTCGTCCAAGAGGGGACGCACAAGAGACTGATTCTCAACAGCGAGGGGTCCGTCGCCACGCGGCGAGAAGAGTCCACCGGGTGGACCGGCGGGTACTACGACGACTTCGCTCTCGGACCGCTGTTGGTGCCGGGCAAAAGGGCGTTGGTGTTGGGAATGGGAGCGGGCGGCTCGGTCACCTCCACCCGGAAGGTGGATACCGAGATCGAATTTGACGCGGTGGAGATCGACCCGAAGGTCGTCGAGGCGGCCATCGTACATTTCGGGGTAGACCCGAATGACGACAAGCTGCATGTCTTCGTGGCCGATGCGCGGCCTTGGCTGGCGAAGAACACGTCCCAATATGATCTGGTTCATGTCGACCTCTATCAGGGAGGTCCATATATCCCGTTTTATCTTGTCACCGAGGAGTTCTTTCGGGTAGTACGGGCGCACATGTCCGAAGACGGCGCGATTCTAATGAACGTCTTGGACGTCAGCCCCCAATTGGAATTGTTGAACGCCACGGGAGCGACTCTCCGCCGAGTGTTCCCTTCGGTGATCGTGTTGTCTCGGGGGCGTGGCAATCACATGGTGTTTGCGTTCACCGGCGAGCGTTCCGCTGCGGAGGTCCGTGAGCTTCTGGCGGGTGTCGCGGATGATTCCGATGTGGGAGAGTTCGTGCGGGCCGCCATACCGGGAATGGCCGATCTGGACCCTCCGCCGGAAACACCGATCTTCACGGACGACTTTACGCCGATCGAGAGCATGACCCGGCGGATGTTGGCCGACTTCTCCCTCCGGACGAAGAGGCAAGCCGGCTACGGGGGCTGATTGTTACCCGGGGTTTCCCTCGCCTACCCGCTACGGACGCAAGAACGACCGTTTTGTCCTCAGCCCGATCGCGCCGACCTTCATTGGGTGGTCAGAGCACCCGAAAAACAGGTATTGAATGCCAACGAGGAGCCGCTGGGGCGGGTCCGATGGGCCGCTCTGCGCGGAGTGCGTTGGCGATACAGACTGTGAGGGTGCCCGAACGTGTGTATCGCTGTGGGCGAGAGGATCCTGAACGAGCTGGCACGACGGTTTCCGCTTGCGGCGACCACTTGCGAATCTCGCGGGGTGGATAGACGCCTGTCTCTTCGCTTCGAACTGCAATCGGGCTCCGTTAATAGCCTCATGACCTTTGCCGACGGTTCGGAGCTTACGGGGACGTTGGTCGACTTCTCCGTCCATGGCGCGACGATTGTGGCGGATCGCCTTCCGGAGATTGGGCAAGCGGTTCACCTGCGGCTTCTTGTCGGAGATGAGGAGCGCGTGGATGCGGTCGGGCAAGTTCGGAATCAAGGACCCAGCGGCCAGGGCTGCCGCTTCGGTGTGCGGTTCGTCGATGTGGAGGATGAGCAGCACCCGGGCGAACCTCGACCCGCCCGAGTTCCCGAGCCTTCAATAGGCCGTGGAGTGGAGTAATCGATGGCCGGCCGGAAAGTACGCACGCTTGTCGTAGACGACAGTAGCCTCATCCGGACTATTCTCAAAACATCACTCTCGCAACATCCCGAGATAGAGGTTGTGGGGGCTGCGGAGGATGGCGTGCAGGCGCTGAAGAAGATCGCCGCTCTCAAACCGGATGTCGTTACTCTTGACGTAGAGATGCCGAGACTGAACGGTATCGGCGTGCTGGAACGCGTTGTCGGCCGGGCTCCGGTTGCTTTCGTGATGGTCTCTACTCTGACCCAGGCGGGGGCTCGGATTACGTTCGAAGCCCTCAGCAAGGGGGCGTTTGACTATGTAGCCAAGCCCAAAACCGGCGGGTTCGCTGGAGTGCCGGCGTTTAGACAGCGTCTTCAGCAGCTTGTCCTAGCTGCGGCGAGTAGCAGAGGGAAGAGACGCCCGGTTGCGGCGGCGGCCCGCCCGGCGGGGACTGCTGCGCCTGCGTTGCCTCCCAATTTGGAGCGTGGATGGGTGGTGGGCATCGGAATAAGCTGCGGAGGACCGCCGACTTTGACCGAGATGCTGCCCAGCTTCCCCAGCGATTTCGTCCCGATCCTCATCACACAGCACATGCCGGCCCAGTTCACCGCGTCCTTTGCGAAACATCTCGACGACGTGTGCAGCATGGATGTGCGAGAGGCCGTCCAGGGTGACCGGCCTGCGCCCGGTACGATCCTGGTTGCTCCCGGCGGACACCACATGAAGCTCGTGCGGCAGGGGGCCAGTCTTGTGGTGCGGCTGGATTCCGGCGGGAAGGTCTCAGGGCATCGTCCGTCGGCTGACGTGATGTTTGACTCGATCGCCCGGAGTTGCGGTCCGCGGGCGGTCGGTGTCATCATGACCGGGATGGGGGGGGATGGCGCGATCGGGCTGGGCCGGATGAGGAATGCCGGAGCGTGGACTATCGCTCAGGACGAGGCAACGAGTCTCGTGTATGGAATGCCGAAAGAGGCCGTAAAGGCGGAGGCCGTGGATCACATCGTGCCGTTGCCCAAAATACCTCTGGCAGTATCCAGACTTCTTCAGCGGGGCGTTCGCCGGGCGCCAGCGACCTCCCGGTAGCCTCGCCCGGAGACTCACTCCCGTTGAGGGGATTACGCGTCTCCTCCCGTTGACTCTCATTATGTCGTTCGGTAGCGTGCAAACTTGGCAAGTACCCGGTTTCGCATCACGAGAGGGGCGTCCCCTGAATGATGCGGCGAAGCGCGCAGCTCGACGCCTATGGTCACGTCAGAGTCTGGCGATGTGGCAGTGCGAACTTCAACACGCCGGCCGTTGGTCGGGGTGTTGCCATACGCCGTGGTGGTGGTGGTCTACGCCGCGACTTTCCTATTGACTCCCCACGACGGGTTTTGGATCAATGACAACGGCTGCAAGTTCATCCAAGTCCAAGCTCTGATTCGTTCGGATTACCAGGCTTACGATATCCCGTGGCCCGGACGCGACCTCGACCCGCGTTTCGTGTTCAACCCGCTCCCGGAGCCCTTCGGCCATGTGGTTGATGGCAAGCTCTATGCGACGTTCTCGCCCGTTTTTCCGTTGCTTTCGTCCTTTCCGTACCGAGCGATTGGGTTTGCCGGTTTGTATCTGTTACCGTTGCTCAGCGGCCTGCTCTTGCTGCCGGCGGTAGGGGCTCTGGCCGGTTTGCTTGACGGATCCGGACGCGGGCGAAGCTGGTGCCGGGGCTTGGCAGTGATAGTCGTTGCGTTGGGCACGCCCGTGTGGTTCTACAGCGTGACCTTCTGGGAGCACCTGCCGGCGGTCTGCCTTACGACTTGGGGTGTCGTCTTCTATTTGAGGTTCGTTGCGGGGCAAGCACCGCGTCAGTTGGCGGTTAGTGCGGTGCTCTGCGGTCTGTCGGTCTACTTCCGCGATGAACTATATGTCTTCGGGGCGGTGGCTGCGGTACTGACGATCTTCACCGGCCGAAGAAGATTACACGCTTTTTTGTTATTCTGCGGCGTGTTCGTCGGTGTCCTGGTGCCCCTGTGGTTATTCCAATGGCTGACATTGGGAAAGCCGTTTGGATGGCACTTCCAGACTGACTCGCTGCTGCAGACGGGTATCCTTGCTCATCTTCGCGATCGCGGGGGGGTCGTGCGACGACTCCTGCTGAACAGTCACGGCAATGCGTGGCTCTCCGCCGCTCTCAGTATCCCTTATCTGGGGTTACTGGTGTTCTTTCCGCGTTTGCGGGATCGGGTTTTCCGTTGGGCAACCGTTGTCTTGGCCGGGGCGGCCGTGATTGGCGGTATCGTTGTGTTCGTCGGCTTCGAGACGGCGAATAACCCGGTACTATGGACAATGTCGGCCAACGGGCTGTTCGCGGTTTCTCCCGTTTTGATTCTGGCGTTTTTGCGCCCGCGGAACGTGTGCGGTCGAAAAGGAGGCGAAGCGGGGGGGCGGGCTCGAAAGACCCTCTGGTTGATCCTACTGTTTTATGTGGCGGCGTATGCCCTGGTGACCCCGCGTCTGCACGCCGGGGGTATCCACTGGGGCTGCCGCTATCTTCTGCCGATGTTTCCGCTCATGGGCGCCGGCGCTTGTGTTACGGTGAGACACTGGTGGTCGGCGAACCGGGATGTGCTCGGACGCGGCATTGTGATCTTGATGATAGCATCGTCCGTCGGGTTACAGGTGTATTCTGTAGACCTTCTTCGCGACCGGAAACGTGAATCGGCCGAGGTGAACAGGGTATTCCGCGAGTACCCGGAGCAGATCGTGGTGGCGACAAGCTGGTTCGTCCCGCAAGAACTCTCGCGTGGGTTCTTCGACCGCCAGGTCTTCCTTGTAAGGAACCCGCAAGTGATGAGAAGTCTGTTCCGGGAGCTTAGCCGGTGCGGGGTGCCCGAGGTGCTCATGGTGATATCGCACAGGCCGGGCTCGGCGACGAATGACCGGACCCGGGTGATGCGCCTGGGCCATGCGGATCTTGCCTTCGTTCCGTACCGATTGCCACCCGCGTGACATGTGGTCGCCGGGCGATGTTTGCCGACGATTCGTTCAGTATTCTGACACTACAGTGTCACATCCCGCGCCGGGTCCAGACGAAGATGCCGACACCGATCGTTGCCAGCACGAAGGTGGCGGGTTCCGGCACCGCGCCGGTAATGACTCGCATCTGGTCAACATCCCAGAGACCGTTGAGCTTGTTGACGGTCAGCGTGTGCATATCCGCGCTGAGGGTGATGGTGTCTTGTCTGCCGGGTTCCAATCCGCGGAAGATCCCGTCGGGATAGTCGGTCCCCGAGGCGCCCAACAACCCGTCAGTCTCGTTCAATGTGGAAAAGCGCACGTCTACCCCCAGGATTCTCTCGGCAAACGTAACCGACGCGGGGGACGATAGCTGACCGGTGCTGAAGCAACCGATAAGCGGGTCGAAATGCAGCAGATAGCTCTGAACGGCGGTGCCTGCGGCGAGCGTGCCGGACGCTGATCTGAGCGTCCAGGAATCGAAGTAGTAATACGTTCCCGGGGCGGCGATATCGACCTCTAATCCGGATTCGGGTACCACAGCCGCAGACTCGGTGATCAGAAACAGATCGCTGCTGCTCTGCAGGGCATCGTCGGCCAAGGAAACGGGGGCGGTGACGGGCGTTACGTTTGAACTGAGCTGGGTGACGCCCGCCTGCACCGGCAAGGCGAGTACCCCGGCGCACAGCATGGCCGTCAGCGCGGTGATTATCCTATTCACGAGTGCTCCCCCTCCGTTTACGGACGTTTCATCTCGGTCGGACTACTACGCAAGCGTACGATTGCCGCAGTTTGCAGGCCAATCGGCAAAGCGTGACGGTGATTCTGTCCGCGGTGTCTTCGGCGAGCGTCCGATACGCCGTGCTTGCCGGGACAAGCCGCGCGGACCCACTCGTTAAGCGTCGGTCAACTGCACTGCAAGGGAAGGGTATTTCCGGTGCGGGGGGAGCTCAGGCGGACTACTCGTAATCGGGATCGATCTCTGCGCACACTAGGCTCAACATCTCGTTGAGGAGCTCTGTCCGCACGACCGTAGCGGACTCCAGCGTCCGCACTTCGCCGTTTTGTCCATGGACTGTCGACGTGATGCGCGTGCCAAGGGCGGGAACGTCTTTAGTCTCGGCCATGAACGCTATTCCGGTGGACGAGACGTCCACCAGCCACCCGCAAGAGCGATCGGGCGACGAGGGCGTGATGAATCCGATGAGACTGCTCTCCGGGCTTCTGCGGGAGGCGCGACGTTCCGGTTGGCGCGGGCTGGGGTCGGCGTCGCCGCAGACCGTCCGGCCATTTAGCGGATCGACATCATCGAGCGGGATCGCATCCAGAAAGGCCTCGTCGTCTTCACGAGACCAACAGAGATCGTCCAGGTTCCCGTTCCTCGCCATGGCGACGAACACTCCGTTGGCAGTTGCGAGATTCGGCCGTTCCGCAGGGGCGGCCTCGATTCCCTGGTGTGCAAACCACCGGCGATACAGCTCCCGGGCGATGTCCTCATCGGAGAGGATGCTTACCGGCCATCCCAGTTTCCCGAGGGCTTGGCGAAGCGATTCCATGACGGTTTTGACTCCGGCGTTTATGGGACGATCGCAGGGGGGCACGCAGGCCAACTTCGCCGCCGCGACAGTCTCCGCTGACCGACCAAGGTGATCGGCTTTTCGATCAGCGCCCTTGATCGAGGTCCCTGCGGTTCCGCCGCGGACCGGTGACGATGCAGGGCAGCGGGATGTTACCGGCCCGGACCGGGAAAGTACCGCCAGCCTTCTCCTGGTGTTTTGCCGTGACGTAGATCTTAGTGGGGGGGCTGACAGTCCGGATCGGTTGTGCCTCTGGAGCGACTCGTCTCCAATCTGGTGGGGGTGGCCGAGGCAAGTCTGCCGAAGAGCTTGCCCATGAAGAAGGGGGGCGGATGCAAGCTCCGCCCCCCTCAATGGAGTAGTCGAAGAGTCGTCTCGCCTATTTCACTTCCAGCAGCTCGATCTCAAAGATGGTTGTCGCGTTCGGTGGGATCTTGCCCGGGACTTCGCGGCGTCCAAACCCGAGTTCGGGAGGTATGACCATGATCCGTGTTCCGCCCTCGCGCATGCCGAGGAGCCCCTCTTGGATTCCGGTCAAGAACTTGCCGACCTCCTGCTCAAACGGCTCATCCAGCGAGTACGTGTTCTCGAACTCCGTTCCGTCGATCAGGCTCGCACGGTAGTGAACGACGACCGTCTCAGTTATGATTGGGGGGGCGCCGTGTCCGACCTCAGAATCTACGTACTTGAGCCCGGATTCGGTTGAGGTCAGCTTCGCACCCGCCCTTTTCTCAATAGCGGCGAGCCGGTCTCGGTACGTCTTCTCTGCGGCCAGTTTTGCCTTCTCGGCCTCCTCGCGAATCTTGCGCTCGGCTGCTTCGGAAACAGCCAGCGCCTTGCGGCGGTCGAACGGGCTTTGGAGCTTCACCGACGTAATCACGATTGGTTCAACCGGAACGACCTTGCTAAGGCCCGCCGCAAAGTCTCTGTGGGGTCCGGTCGTAACCGCGGAGATTTTGTCGACCACATTCAGACCTTCCACTACCCGCCCGAATACCGCGTAAGCGGCTCCGTCGGGTAGGGGTTTGTCCAAACCGGTGTTGGTGTCGCCCACGTTAATGAAGAACTCGGCAACCGCAGAATCCGGGTACCCGAGCCGGCGGACCATCGCGATTGAGCCGCGCACGTTTGTCAAACCGTTGCCGGATTCACTCTTCACGGCGTCGCGCAGGCCATCGGTCTTCTTGCGCATGTCGGCGGTGCGGGCTCCGCCCTGAATCAGACCGTCCGGAATGACTCGATGGAAGAGTGTGCCGTCGTAGAACTTCGCGTTGACGTAGTCGACGAAATTCACAACGGTCAGAGGGGCCTTTTCGGCATCGAGTTCCAAAACGATGTTCCCCAACGTCGTCTCGAGCTGAACTCGAGGGTGAAGCTCCGCCGTGGCGTCGTCCGCTGCGGAGGCCGTGATACTACCGAACGCCGGCAGCAGTAAGATTGCGGTAACCAACACTCGGGTCATCATCTGTCCTTTCGAAACAAGCGGAATCGCGAGCCTCCAAGCCAAGCCGCGTCCGCGGGCTGTCAGATCCGCTACGCTGCGCTTCATCCCATCCCGGCCGGAAGCCGTTCCTCCAATGTCAAACACACTTGTGATCGAGCCGAACTTCAATCACTTGATGGCCAGCAACTCCACGTCGAAGATCAGGGTTGCATTCGGAGGGATCCTCGGCGGCGAACCGCGTTTCCCGTATGCCAAGTCGCCGGGGATGATGAGCTTCCGTTTGCCGCCTACCTTCATTGTAGCCACCCCCTCGAGCCAACCCTTGATTACGCCGCCCTGCAAGCCGAAGGTGAACGGCTTGCCCCGGTCAACGGAGCTGTCGAACTTTGTACCGTCCGTCAGCCAGCCGGTGTAGTGAACTTCAACCTTGTCGGTCTTTGCCGGAGCCGGACCATCCCCGACTTTCAGATCGATGTAGACCAAGCCGGTGTCACTTCTGACGGCCTTGGCGTTAGCTTCTTCCTCGGCTTTCTTGATAGTCTCTTGCATCTTGGCGATTTCCTTCGCTGCAGCTTCTGCTTTGGCCTTCTCCGCGGCGGCCACCATCGCGTCGGCGCGAGCTTGGAGTTTATCACGATCGACTTTGTTGAGCACGCGGGCGGTTTTGATCACGACGGGTTCGACGGGTACAACCGGCTGCCGCCCACCGCCGTACTTGGCGTGCGTGGCCACTTCGGTATCGCGGATCTTGTCGATTACGTCCATTCCTTCAACCACCCGTCCGAACACCGCGTAGGCCGCGCCGTCGCGGGGATTATCCAGCGCCGGGTTGTCCACAACATTGATGAAGAACTGACAGGTGGCCGAGTCGGGTCTGCCGCCGAGCCGCGCCATGGCGATCGACCCGCGGACGTTCTTCAGCCCGTTCTCCCACTCGTTCTTGATGCCGTCGCGCAGACCCTCTCTCTTCTGATTGAGGTCCGGAGTGAACCCTCCGCCTTGGATCATGAACGTGCTCATGACGCGGTGGAAGATGGTTCCGTCGTAGAACTTGTCGTCGGCATAGCGTACAAAGTTCAGCGTAGTGATCGGCGCCTTCTCTCCGTCGAGGTCGAGGACAAAGTCGCCCAAAGTGGTCTCCATCTTGACCTGGGCGTGTAGCGACAGATCTTCGGAAGTGGAGGCGGTCTTACCCGGCGTTTCGTCCGCCAGTGCATTCGCCCCCATTAACATCGCAGCCATCATCACAATACAACGAGCCATGTTCAGTCCTTTCTTCTCGAGGCTAATCCTCGTTAGGCAGCCGATTCTATGTAACTTACCAGACAAGTACCGCGCGGTGTTTGCGGTCCGAGCGGTTACTCTTTCTTTTATAACCTCCGTACGCTCTGTCGACACTCGATCCCCGTTCGATCACGTGGGATTCTGCCGCTTGCATCGGAAACCGAGTAACTCAATCTCAGCAATCAGATTAGCGTCTGCGGGAACGTCCGCCGGACGGACGTTGTCGTCGAAACCCAGCTCCGAAGGGATCATCAGTCGCCGCTTGCCGCCTACCTTCATCGACACGATGCCCTCGGCCAGACCCTTAATCGGGCTTCTGTCCAGGGCGAAGGCCGAGACCTTCCCGGTCGGTCCGCTGCCGAACAGTAATGTGCCGTCCTCCATCCAAACCGTTATGTTGACCGCAACGTCGTCCGCGGCACCGGGCGATTTTCCGAACCCGGGTTCGATCTCCCAGATACTCACGCCGGAAGAGGTCTGTTGGCGTTCGATTCCCTCCAGTGGCTGAAGTTCGAGAGACGGCGCAGGCGGCTTGATCTCCAGCAATTCGACCTCGTAGACCAGCGTCGCGTTCGGCGGGATCGACCCGCCTCCTTTCTCGCCGTACGCCAACTCCGGCGGGATTCGCATTCTCCGCTTTCCACCAAGGCGCATTGTTCTGAGCCCCTCGCGCCATCCGGGGAAGACGTGGTCCAGCGAGAAAGTGGAAGGGCGGCCCCGCTTCGAGGAAGCCTCGATCAGCGTGCCGTCCTCCAACCAGCCGGCGTAGTTCACCGTTACCGTGGAATGGGCCTGTGGATGCGGGCCATTACCGATTCGCAAATCCCAGTACTTCAGACCCGATCCGGTCGTTACCGGTTCAATCCCATCCAATGAGGACTGCATCGGGGGCTGCTTGATCCGCAGGAGCTCTACCTCAAACCGCAGGTCGGCGTTGGGTGGAATATACGGTGGACGACCCTCGGCGCCATAGGCCAACTTGGCGGGAACCAACAGTTGGCGAATGCCCCCAAGGCGCATCGTCCAGACGCCCTCATAGAATCCCTTCGCCGTTCCCTGTTTAGAGTAGGCGGGGTTATATCCCTGGTGAGCCGAACTGTCGAAGAGGGTGCCGTCAGTCAGCCACGCCCGGTACGAGACCTGCACGGTTGCATCCGGGTGCGGAATCTCGCCTTCGCCCACCCGGATGTCCCAGTACTTCAACCCGGAATCGGTGACTATCGCCTTATTCTCATCGACCGGAGTCGGGTTCGGGTCGGGGGGCTCCACGCCCGGTGGGAAAGGCCGCGCGACCTTGTTAACCGATACCGAGGCCCCCTCAAGAATCTCTCCGGTTTTGGCGTCCCTCAGCACCGCTCCCGGAACGGCGGCAGGCTGCTCAGGGTCGCTCCGGGCTTCCTTGGGATCCGAGCCGTCTCCACGCTTCGTGTCGGCGGATCCGTCCCCGCTGGAAGTCTGGGCCAACAGGGCGCGGCCCGCACCGAACGCTATGATTAGAATGAACGCTGTCCGGAGCATTCGTTGATTCATCGTGTTCTCCTCTCGCGATCACCCCGGGCGCGTTTACCCACCGGCTCGGCCCGCACAATCGGCAATATTCTGCACACCCCGGCCATTAATGCAATATGGCCGTTCTCGGACACGCTGCAGGCTTCAGATTGCTGAGATCCGAAATGGCTTACGGTAGGAGTTGGCGCGATACACGCGGGGCATCTTGTGCGGGCAGGCTTGATAGCCTTCGTGGGCGGACGATCGAGCATGTACGAGCGGTCGCTCTATTCCACTCTGAGACGCGCTGGATGAGCTGGCGGGCGTTTGCGTTTGAGTCGCGGTGCCGCGCCAGGAGCCGTGGACACAGACCAGCACAAGCGGCAAATCGGCGCTTATTTCCGCTTCTTCCTCGATAGACAGGCCCAGGCACCGGCGACACCTCCGAGGATTGCTCCAATCAGCCCTTTTTTCAGAACACGTGGCCACAGCGATTTCGATGAGGATTGGGATGCGGCGAGGATTGGGTCGTACTCTTTCTCCGGATCGAATCTGAAAGAACCCACAAGCGCGTCGTACATGGGCATGTACTGCTCCGTTCTGTCGCGATGCGAATAGAGAAAGATCTGGATCAGGGACTCTCTGCCGAAGTGCCCGGTTCCCGAAGCACGGAGTGGCCCGAAGGACGGTATGTCCATGTCCATCGCCCAGAAGAACCTCCGGTTTGCCCGATCGAGTCTCGGAGAGCGCGCTTCCACGTTCCGGAAAAGCTCGCGGTATTCCGGGGAGATGTTCTGCTCGGCGTGATCTTCCATGTTCGCGCCGGTGATGTTCTGGATAATCTCAGGCCACTCGTCCTCGGTTAACTGGCGATCCAATCCGAAATCGGCATAGGGCAAGACCTGCACGAACACATAGGGGTACGTGAGCCATTGTATCGAATCGGCCGGCTGAAAACCGACGTCGTAGATGATCTTGATGTCTGGATCAGGACCCTGTAGTGCCGAGATGGCGCTCGCGATCGATGCCTCGGGAATCTGTTTCCAGCCTTCGGGGATCGCAACAGAGTAGCCGTACAGTTGGCTATGGTAAGTAGCTCCCCGAACGGATGGGGCAGCCATCACCGCGAAAGCTGGAACAAGCAGGACAATTCGTGATACGCCGTGCCTCATGCTCGCGCTCCTTCCCCGCGAGTCCTCCGGTTCGTGACCTACAGCTTCCCGCTTACGATCTCCAGAATCTCCTTCTCCAGCGCGATCGCCTTGTCCTGGATCTGTTGGCCGCGAGTGAGGATGTCCTTCATCCACGCCTTGTCTTCCACGTCGCCGGAGTTGATCTTGACGTTCAAGAACGCGCCGATCACGCCCGAGCGGGCGGCCAGGGCGCCTACCCCCGCATCGGATACCGATGCCGGGTTGCCGATCTCTGCCATGGCCTTGCATACTTCCATGCACGCCAGCGAGACCTCCATCACCCGGAACGGAACTTCGATTGCTTCTTTCGTGGCGGCCTGGATGGCCTCGTTCTTGGCCGCCTTCTCGGCATCGCTGGTCTGCGGCAAGCCAAACGCGGCCATGATCTTGTTGAAGGCGTTGGTGTCCTCATCAATCAGGTGGAGTAGCTCGTCATGATGGGCCTTGCCTTTGGCGGCCCATTCCGAGAACTCCTCCCAGCGATCGTCCCAGCCGCGCTTGTGGCTTGAAAGATTGGCCACCATAGTCCCGAGGGCCGCGCCCATGGCACCCATCGCCGATGAGATGGACCCGCCGCCCGGAGCCTTGGATTCGCTGGCGGTCTCCCACACGAAACCCTCGACGGTCATGTCCACGAGCCGGTTGGCCGACGGCTTCTTCGCCTCGATGGCGTACTCGATGATCTTCTCTTCCGGCTTGAAGGGGTAGAGCTCGTCCAGACCCATGGACTTGACCGCAATCTTGATGATCTCCAAGTCGGGAATGCCAACGGAGCGTTCCTGCATCCGGAGATAGTACCTCCCGGCCTCGAGCATGGCCTTGAGTGGGATCAAGCCGACCAGTTCCGACCCGGTCACGCGAACTCCACGTCGTTCGGCGTGCTTCTTACACTCTTCATAGGCGATATGCGCGGGAGTCACGCTGATATTCGTCAGGTTCATCGAAATCTGGGCGACGCCGTATTCCTCGATGAACCACCCGATCCCCTTGACGCACTTGAGCGAGCCGGGGATCCAAACGTCCTCACCGTTCTCGTCTTTCACCACCGGACCGGTCATCGGGTCGCCCTTACGCTTCTGCCGACCCTTCTCCCGCACGTCGAAAGCGATGGCGTTGGCCCGACGGGTCGACGTGGTGTTGAGGTTCACGTTATACGCGACTAAGAAGTCGCGGGCGCTGACGGCCGTAGCCCCGGACCGTGGGTTGAACTTCGCCGGGCCGAAGTCGGGCTTCCATTCCGGCTTGGCGAGCTTCGCGGCCAGACCCTCATACTCTCCGGCGCGGACCACGGCCAGGTTTCGCCGTTGCTCACTCAAGGCAGCGTTCTCATAGCAGTAAACGGTGATCCCCACCTCCTCGCCGAGCCTTTTAGCCAACTTGCGGGCATACTCGACGGTTTCGTCCATCGTTATGTTCGACACGGGCACGAGCGGGCAGACGTCGGTTGCCCCGAACCGGGGGTGCTCGCCGTGGTGCTTGCTCATGTCGATGATCTCGGAGGCCTTGCGGATGGCCGCCACCGCCGCATCGAGGACCACATCCGGAGCCCCGACGAAGGTCACGACGGTTCGGTTCGTGGCCTTGCCGGGGTCGACGTCGAGCAGCGTAACCCCGTCGACGGCCTCAATCTGGTCGGTAATCTGCTTGATGATCGCAAGGTCGTTGCCCTCGCTGAAGTTCGGAACGCATTCAATCAGTTGGTTGCTCATGGTCCTCGGCCTTGTCTTTCTAACTGCCTTGCTTCGCCCGATGGGCGGTGAATCCTGATAACTGACGAAACCGGTCCGCCTCTCCCCGACGGGTGCAGACCGACTGAGACCGGAGCGGTCCCAGCGGGACGTTGTACCCGCTCGGGACGTTCGGCTCAATCCCCGGCACCGCTGCTCGAAGATGCCTTACCGGGGGAGGCCCGATTGCCCGCTGCACCCACGACCCGGCCCGCGGGGGTGATTCGGTAGGCAAAACGCGCGTTTCTGTGGTAGGATCGTGTTGTCAACGAGGTGAGTCGGTGGACTTTTTTGCTCGCGCGGGAGGATTTCCGTGGTACTAAGAACGCTGTCCGAGAGGTGTTGGATGGGCTCGGTTTCGCTCGGAGCCTTGGCCTTTTTGCTTTCAATTGCATCGTGCGGCAGACCGCACGCGTTTGACCCCGCCGATTACCCGGTCGCTTACAAGGGCGACACGGTGGACGTGTTGCACGGGATCGAAGTGGCCGACCCATATCGGTGGCTCGAGGACGAGCAGAGCGCGGAGACCCAAGCCTGGGTCGATCGCCAGAACCAGTTGACGCACGACACTCTCGCTCCGTTTGCCAAGATCCGCGAGAAGATCGCCGCCGAGCTGGAGTCCGTCTACGGGGTGGACTCCGTATCCAATATTCATCCGCACGGGGACCGCTATTTCATGCTTAAGAGGGCCGGGCTGGAGAACCACTCGCGGCTGCTGGCCGCCGAGGGCGTCTGCACGGGCAAGCCGCACGTCGTAATCGACCCGAACACGTTCAGCGCTGACGGAACCGTGGCAATGGACTGGTGGTTCCCGTCGCCCGATGGATCGCTGATCGCCTACGGTAAGTCGGCGGGCGGCTCGGAGAGGAGCACGTTGTACATCCGAGATGTTGCGAAGGGCACGGACCTTCCTGACGTCATCCCCTATACGCAATACTGCGAGGTCGCATGGAACAAGGCCGGGACCGGGTTCTTCTATAACCGCTCGCCCGACCCGGCAACCGTGCCTGCGGGTGAAGAGAATTTCCACATGCGGGTCTACTTCCATCGCGTGGGAACCGAGTATACCGAGGACCGCTACGTCTGGGGGAAGGGGCGCCCGATCGATGAGGAGCCCCGCCCTTATGCGTCGAGCGATCACCAGTACATGTTGCTCAATTTCTTCCGCGATCCTTCAGAAAACGAACTCTACTTCGGCAGCATGGATAGCACGGCACCGCTGAAACCGGTGGCGGAGGGGCTCGGCGCGATTACCACGGGTGATGTTGTGGACGGGCAGTTGTTTCTGCGTACCAACTACCAGGCCCCGCGGTTTCGGATCTGCACGACCAGTGTGGACAAGCCGGCCCCCGAGCATTGGCGAGATCTGATTCCGCAACAGAAAGGGGTTATCGACGGCTTTTCGATCATCGATCGGAAGATCATCGTGCATCTTACCGAGGACGTCCACTCGCGCCTGCTCGTGTATAGCCTCGCCGGGAAGCTGATCGACGAAGTACCGCTACCGGGTGCGGGGACGGTTACCAGCTATCAGTCGGGGATCGGCACGGTTCGCAGTTTCACCGGTTCGCTCGATCAGCCCGGACTGTTCTTTACCTTCGCCTCTTGGGTAGTGCCTACGACAACGTACCGTTATGACCTACGTGCCAAGAAGTTGGAGGTGCTGCACCAGTGCGAGTGCCCGGTCGATCTTCGCCGGTACGCGACCAGGCAGATCTGGTTCGAGTCCAAAGACGGCACGCGCGTCCCCATGTTCGTTGTGGCCGACAAGGATATCAAACTCGATGGCAACAACCCCACGCTGCTGTACGGATATGGCGGCTTCAACTCGAGCTTCTTCCCGTACTACCGCCCGCGGATCATCCCGTTCCTCGAACGCGGCGGTGTGTGGGTGCTGGCCAACATTCGAGGCGGTGGCGAGCTGGGGCAAGATTGGCATGACGGCGGTCGTCGGGCTAACAAGCAGAACTGCTTCGACGATTTCTACGCCGCGGGCGAGAAGCTGATCGAGCTGGGCTACACGCGACCCGAGAGGCTGGCCTGTAAGGGCGGCAGCAACGGCGGCCTGCTGATCGGGGCGGCGGTGGTACAGCGTCCGGACCTGTTCCAGGCGGCGTTGTCGCAGGTGCCGCTTATGGACATGTTACGGTTCCATCTTTGGGGCATGGGGGCGCAATGGGTTCATGAGTACGGTGACCCGCAGGATCCTGACGAGTTCAGTTGGGTATTCGGCTACTCGCCGTATCACAACGTGTGCGACGGGGTCGACTATCCGGCCACGTTGATTGTGACCGCCGAGGGGGATAACCGGGTCGATACGGCCCACTCTTACAAGATGACCGCGCGCTTGCAGGAAGCCACCTCGGGCACCCGGCCGATCCTGCTCCGCGTAGAGCGAAAGGCCGGCCACGGCGCCGGCAAGCCGCTTTCTATGCGGATTCTGAACCAAAGTGAGGATTGGGCGTTTCTGATGTGGCAACTCGGCATGCTCGATTGAGCCACTGCCGTACCAATGGCACCAGGGCCACGTCGCACGTGCGTTCTCGGGTGTGCCACTGCCCCTCTGTGCAGCGGGTCTGCCACTGCTCTTGAGCAGTGCAGCTTGGGTGGCATGGGTCAACTTGTTGACCCGTGTTATGCTCCTGCGGCAGTTTGTAGGGCACGGTCGAGGTACGAGACCTGCCGTTGTTCTCGCGTAGAGCAGGCATTCCTGCCTGCAGTCCTTGTGCGACGTGCATTTTCCGAACGTACGCCGGCGTTTCATAGCAAAGCCCAGCGTAAACGAAGCGGCGCAGCCGCTTTAGTGCCACCCTGGGTCACATAGCCCCCTGGGGCACCAACCCCGAAGTGGGTTGAACAATGACTGTCCCGTCAGGGACATAAGCTTGTAGGGCAGGTCGAGGCACGAGACCTGCCGCAGCGGTGTGTGTCGTATGAAGGCCTAACCGTGCCAGAACGCCGTGCGTTAGACTGTCCCGTCAGGGACATAAGGCATGTAGCCACGGGTGCACCGCAGCGAAACCCGTGGGGACGATCGGCTCTTTCAACGGGCCGCCCCGAAGGGCCGGAGGATGGTGGGTTCAATCCTACAGATACCGCGCAAAGATTATGTGGAGAGGCAATCGCATTAGCGTGCCGGGCATGCGTTCTTCGCCCGCCCGCTTCGGGGCGGCATAGTGTTTGAGGTCTTTGCCATCCACGAGTTCCGCTTCGCTCCACTCGTGGCCACGTGCCCGCGCCCCTGTCGGGGCGAGAGAACGACTGAGTTCACATCAGCGCGCTTTGAGGCACAAGCATAACTCAATATACAGCCGGTTCAGAGGTGGGGACTCGAAAAGCTATGGAGGATTACGCAAAGACCATGGCAGGTCTCGTGCCTCGACCGTGCCCTACAAGCCGCCCCAAGACAGTGGCGGACCCGCCAAACGCGCTCCGGTGGCATCGGCACCCGACATAATCACTTCGCCGGGGGCTCGTATCTCTCGTAGTAGCCCAGGACCCGGCCGTTGGGGTCGCGGACGACACGCATGAAGATGCGGTGTTTCTTGTTGTCGGTGATGAGCCGTTCGTCCTCCCCGGCGTGCATGGCGGACAGGATCTCGATCATCTGCCGGCGAGACTGCTCGTTGTGGCAATCCAGCACGGACCGGCCGAGCAGGTCCGCACCGTCATCGTAATGAGCGATTGCCGCTTTGTTCATATATTGAATAACGTGGTCCGTGTCGGCGAACAGAAACGGATCCTTGATGCTGTCAAGGAGGGCGGCCATCAACGATGCGTCTATCATGATATCTCCTTGTATGGGTCCGACGAGAATGATAGCGGATGCTCGCAGCGGTGCTACCGGATCGGGCGTTGATGGCGGGGGTCGATATTCTCACCGGATAGGACGGGTGGCCAACCTCTTGGCGCTGCGGACGGGGTTGAGGTCCAAGGCCTGCCGCCAGAACGCGTGTCGCGCGAAGACCAACGGCAGATCTCGTGCCTCGACGCTGCCCTACATCTGCTTGCGCTGCCCTATACAGGCCGCCGGGGTTATCCGTCGTACTGCAGATGCCTGCGTTACGGGGTCCAGCGAGTTGCGAGGGGCGGATCGGGTAACGGGGATTCCCTTGACGATTGCCTCGAACTTGTCGAGTTCTCTAATCCAGCAGTGATTCTCGATTACGAACCGGCGGGCGTTATGGCCGATGCGGGCGGCATCGGCGGAATTGGTCAACAGCCGAACGACATGGCTGACGGTGTCCGCGGTGGTGTCTGCGATGACATAGTCGGTTCCGTCCCGCCCGGCGATCCCCTCGGCCGCCGGACTCGTAAGGACCACCGGCCTTGCGGCAGCCATTGCTTCGAGGACCTTGTTCTGCAACCCCCGCCCGATCTGCATCGGGGCGACGCTCACGTTGAGGCGGGCGACATGTTCGAGGATGTTCTCCACTTTGCCGACGACCTGCACACCCGGGACGTTCGCCAGCCGGCGGATCTTCGGAGTCGGGGACTGCCCGATTACGCGAAATACCGCAGTGGGGCACGCTTGGCGGATCTCGGCCCAACATTGCTCGACGAACCAGAGCACGGCGTCAACATTTGGGCGGTAGTCCATCACGCCGACGAAGCCGACTGCCGGCGGGCCGGTTGCCGACGCGAGAGCGTCGTTCAGATCGGGCACGACGACGCCGTTACCCACAATGCGGACCTTGCTTTGCAGTGAAGACGTTTCGAGCAGGTTGGCCTCGGCCTGGGTTATCAGGATCGCGGCGTCGAAGGCCTCAATCCATGCCTTCTCCCGCTCCGCCAGCCGGCGCCCCTCGATCTGATAGAGCCATTTTCCCGGGCCTGATGACGCTGCGGCGTAGTCCAGCCACTTACGGCTGTCCAGGTCGCACAGGTCCAGAATGTGTCGACCGGCCGGCACTCGCAAGGCGTGCGGGGCCATACTGGACGAGAATGCGACCACGGCATCAAAGCGTATGTCCTGCGCCCAGCGGTGCAGGGTGCTTCGCATGACACGGTTATCGTAGGCAGTTTCGGTAACCGTGCGCCCGGTCGCCAAGCCGAGCAATCCTCGGGCCTTCATGCGGATTCGTGACAGCCGGACCGCATGGACTTCCTGGCAGTACTCCCGCAACTGCTCGACGTACTGTTCATCGCCGGCGCGATCGACGAAGCAAGCGCACCATACGCGATGGTGTCTGGTCAAGTGCTCAAGCTGGCGAAAGGCCCGCAGTTTGTCACCTTTGTCCGGTGGAAATGGTATGCGGTGAGCAAGATAGAGTATGTTCATAATCTCACCCCGGGATATGCCCGGACAGATGGGCCCCCAACGGGCGGGTCAGCCATAGTGGAAGACGCGGCCACACCGTGCGGGCGAGACGGAATCGCGGGTTGGCGGGCGAAAGGTCAGGCCGTGCGGTGTTCGGCGGTATGTATATCTGATACTCGAGCGGCCGGGGCGCGAAGCCCTGGAAACGCTTGAAATCAAAGCTGCCGGAGTTATCACGCCGGGTCCGTCCAAAGTCGAAGACCCGGTAGCCCTCTTCCACTCCGCGTTCCATCGCGCAGAGATAGATGAAGTTAGCGGCGCTGCAGCGCTTTGCGGCGCTGGTGGTGCCGAGAAAGTAGGGCATCACCCGGTCCTTGTGGAGCAGCGTTACCAGACCGGCTACCGGCCGTCCTTTGTGTCGTACCACTGACACCCAATGCCGCCCCGGGGTGTGTTCGATGATCCGCTCGAAGAACTGCCGCGGGTAATTCACGGAAGCGAGCCGGCGCATGCTGATAGAGTAGAGTCGCCAGACTTCGCGGAGCTGATCGTCCCCGTACGTTATTGTAAGTCGGTACTTGTCCCGGGCGTTCCGCGCCGCAGCTCGGGCTTTCCGAGGCAGCGCCTGCAATACGCCTTCGACCGTATCGGGTAGTTCGCGCCGAAAGCCCACATGAGTGTTGCCGGTGGGAATGTCCGGCACCATTGCCCGTTCGCTGCGCATGTCGATACAGGAACATCGTTGCTCTTTGCAGACCTGTAGTGCAGCTTGGAACAAGGTCTCTGCCGTTTCGTCGCTATCGGCCAGGATACCCCCACCCACCCCGTACGGCACACTGATCAACATACGCCCGCCCAAAAGGCTGTTCATCAGGAAGAGCGGGAACACCCCGGCAATGTCGGTATCACGCCGGGCAATGAAGTAAAACGCCTCGTGCCCGAACGTATCTCGGACGGCGTCGTGCCAGGCAATGGTGTGGAAGACGGTCCCGTCCGGGTGAGCTGCGACGAAGCGATCCCAGGCGGGGCGATCCGCGGGAGTTATGCGGCTCACTCGACAGCCGCCCGGTCCGGTGGCCCGAACCGGGCGGATGACCGGGTCGTCCAATGTCGGGGCGACGCTAGACACCGGCGACCACCTCCTCGGGTTGTCGATCACCGGAAGGGCGTACGTGGGATACGACGTAGCGGTACTTGCCGGAGTCTGCGGTATCGATCCGGTCGACCATTCTAACATCGACGGCCACTTGCCGGCCCAAGACCGGCAGCACCCGCCGTGAGACCGCCTCGCGCGTGATTCGCTCCCGCCGGCCGTCGCAGATTACGTCAATGGTGACCGCGTAATCGGCGTGTTGCGTAACCCGAAACTGGCGCATGCCGACCATGCTTCGTAGCGGATAGATAATCGACAGAGCGTGTTGGATTGTGCCATCGGGAAGGTACAGGAAATCCGTCGTGCGGCCCTGGACGACATCCATCATCGGGAGACCGCGACCACACTCGCACCGACCGGGCTTGAGCCGGCCGACGTCCCCGGTGCGATAGCGGATAAAGGGCATCGCATAGGCGTCCAAGTGAGTAACCACGATCTCGCCGGCATGTCCTGGTGGCACCGGCTTGTCTCCTTGGACGATTTCCACGATCACGTTTTCGGCGGTCAGGTGCATATTGCCGGCCGGGCACTCGTGGGCGATGAACCCCGCCTCGCGGCTGCCGTAGCAATCCGCGACCGGCACGCCGTAGAACGAGCGGATAGTCTCCCGGTGGTGTGGATAACAAACTTCCCCCGTGACGAAGACCGCGCGTAGCGAGCGGATGTCGAGACTCCGATCAGCGGCGCGGGCGTGTTCAGCGAGCAGGGCGAGCGTGCTGGGGTATCCGAACAGGCAGGCCGGGCGATCTCGTTCGATGGTGGCGAGATAACGATCCATACGCGGCGGGGACATATCGAACGCATTCAACAGGCGGTGATTGAGCAGCCAATCACGAGCCTGCTTGATCCGGTCTGTCCCATTCAACTCGATCGGGGAACCCCACAAGAAGGTCTCGCGGTCGCCGATGTCTACGCCAAACCAACGATGGGTGCGAATCCGGGCCGCCTGGTCGTATCCTTGACGACGCCGATCGGTGAAGAAGATCAGCGGAGTCCCGCTCGACCCGCCGGTGTTGTACGGGAAGAGCCCTTTCGGGGAATCTCGCCACAGCATGTCATCAAGCGATGTACGGATCTCGTCTTTGACTAGAAACGGGATCTGCGCAAGCGCGGCAAGAGGGTCGTTGTGGTCGAGGTCCACGTTAGCCTGGCGGAAGCGTCTTCCGTAGAACAGGGTGTTGTCCCAGGCATGCCGCAACAACGCAAACGCCTTACGTTGCTGCAACGCAGACAACGCATCCGGCGAGGACCATTGCGATTCTTCCAACTCCCGGACGTTTCGCCGCGTCCTTCGGCCGAGCAGCCGCTCGTGCGCCGGAAAAACAAGATGGCGGGCAATGAACGGTAGCATCCGGACAGCACTCCGCGCGCATCGACAAGAGGCGCCTCTTAGTCCCGCGAGGGCGTATCGATGCCGAACATCCCTGACGCGTGTATTATCGGCAGTTAAGGGGTGGCAGGTTGGCTAGGGCCGGCTTCGGTGGCTGGAAATGGAGCCCGGATGTGATGCTCGCCCGCGGAATCCGAGCGGATTGTGCCCCGGGCCTGGTCTTACCCGGCGAAGGAGGTGCAACCTCTTACTTAAGCGGAGATTAGGCGAAGACAGAAAGAGGTCGCTTAGGCCGAAACCGAGCCATTTTGGGGAATAGAGAAAACCCGGCGCACAAGAACCGGTCCTGAGTCCGACGTTGTCGGCGACTCGGTCGTGCGTGTAGCTGGGTTTAATCGAGATTATCCACGAACTCGGCGTACGTCTTCGCATCCATCAGGGCGGTCAACGCGTCGAGGGACTCGGCCTTTAGCTTGACCAGCCAGCCGTCCTCGAATGCGTCGTCGTTGATCAACTCGGGGTGATCCACCAGCGCGGCATTCACCTCGACGATCGAGCCGGCCACAGCCGTTATGACCTCGGAGGTTGCTTTGACGGATTCAACCTCACCGAGGGTATCACCGATCGCGAACGAGGCTCCGATTTCGGGGAGTTCCACGAAGGTGATGTCAGTGAGCTCATCTGCTGCGTACTGCGTGATGCCCACCGTCACGACATCCTCATCCACGGCATACCACTCGTGTGTTTCGGAGTATTTCCGGTCGTTTGGGACGTCCATCGATCTTCCTTGGAGTATGGTGGAGCAGAGCCCCACGGGGTTCACACTGATAACACTTAGGACGGCTTCGGACGTTTGTAGAAGGGGAGCTTGACGACGCGGGCGGGCTGTCGCCGGCCCTTGAAATCCACCTCCAGCTCCGTTCCAACTTCGGCGAATCCGGAATCGACGAAAGCCATCGCAATACTCTTGCCCAGCGTTGGGCTCATCGTTCCACTGGTGATCTCGCCAATCTCGCTGCCGTTACCGTACACTGCGTATTTATGCCGGGCAATCCGCCGCCCGTCCAGCTCAAGGCCGACGAGTTGGCGGGGAAGCCCCCGCTGCGCCAGATCCCGCATCGGCTCGACGCCGATGAAATCCTTGTTGAGATCTACACACCACGCTTGCCCCCCGGTCAAAGAGTCTATGTCTTCGCCCAACTCATGTCCGTAGAGAGGCATTCCCGCTTCGATCCGAAGCGTGTCACGAGCTCCCAGCCCGGCAGGCTTGATGACGGAGTGGGGGGCGTCCTTGGTTCCGAGCAGCTTGGGCGACAAAAGGCCGACCATCCCCGCCGGAAGAACCACTTCTACACCGTCTTCGCCGGTGTAGCCGCATCGGTAAACGGAGATCTTCGCCATGAAGTCGAACGTAGTGAAGCGGTAACGCTTCAGGTCCGCAAGGTCCTGTCCCGCTACCTCGCGGATCATGTCCATCGTCTTAGGGCCCTGTATGGCCAGCATGGCCGTATCTAGGGTCTCGTCTTTCAATGAGACGTTGTAGTCCGCGCTATGTTGTTCGATCCAGTTGACGATTTTGGTTCGATTGGCCCCGTTGCAGACTACGCCCCAGTGGTTCTCAAACCGCGAGGCGATGACATCGTCCAAGACGCCGCCGTCTTCCTTGCAGATGTGCGTGTAGTAGGATCGTCCGGGCTCCGCCTTTGCCAGGTTCCGCGTGCACAAGCGGTCGAGGAAGGCGTCGGCATCCTCGCCGCTAATCGAGAGCCTTCCCATGTGAGAGACGTCGAACACGCTGCAAGCGGTGCGAGTGTGGACGTGCTCCTCGGTGATTCCGGCAAACGATACCGGCATGGACCATCCGAAGAACTCAACCATGCGTCCGCCCAACGCGAGATGCGTATCGTAGAGCGGTGTTTTCCGAAGTTCATCTTTCATGAGTCAACAACCCCGCAGTAGCGGGGCGTTTATTCCCCCGCAGTATTTTGATCCGTACGATAGAAACGCCCCGAGATCGTGTCAACGGGCTCTGAATTACGCTTCCGATGTCTGTGATTTCTGCCACAAAGTCTGCTTTACGCCTAGTTCACGTCGCGTTCACTTCGCGCAGTCCGCAGGAGCCGGAATCAGGCAGATGAACGCCAGCTTCTTCGGCCCGTCGTTGACGAACTGGTGTTTCTCGTTGGGAGGCACGTACAGGACATCTCCGGGTTGGCACGGACGGTCGCCGTCCGCTGATTTCACCGTGCCCACCCCGTCAAGGACCAGCACTTCGTGCTCGAAATCGTGTGCGTGATGCGGAGTGTGTCCGCCCGGAGCGACCTCGAACTGCCGCATGTGGAAGTTCTTTGCGTTGTCCTCGGGCCCGATGAGCATCCGCATCTTCACGCCAACCGCCCCTTCCATCTGCACGTCGATTAGTTCATGGCTCATCATCGGCTGGATTCTCATGGCTGTAATCTCCAGGGGTTTGGACCTTGACCTCGCACTTCTGCGGGCGACAGGTCCATCGAGGCTAGTCGTCGTTCTTGGGGAACACCCACTCGGCGTTGGCCGGAGCGTATTCGAGCAGCGCGCCGCCTTCAAAATAGAGCGCGATTTCCGTAGCGGCCGACTCCGGCGAGTCGCTGCCATGGACAAGATTGAATGACCGGCTGGCTCCGAAATCGCCGCGAATCGTACCGGGAGAAGCCTCGTAGCCAAAGGTTTGGCCCATGAGCGTTCGCGATATCTCGATCGACCGAGGTCCTTCCAGCACCATGACGATCACCGGACCGCTGGTGATGTAGTCGATCAGGCCCGGATAGAAGGGTTTGCCCTGGTGCGGCGCGTAGTGTCGCTCGGCCAGCTCGCGCGTGATCTGCATGAGCTTCATCCCCACGATGGCCAGCCCTTTGTCTTCGAAGCGTTGAATTATGCGCCCAGTCAAGCGGCGTTGTATGGCGTCCGGTTTGAGAATAATCAGTGTCTGTTCCATTCTACCTTCCTGCAATTCGAAAAACAGTAACCCTGCCGGACGGGTTGAACCCCCAGCGCGACCTCCATCGTACGCTGGAACGTGATCTACGGCCAGTGGTCGGAGGCCCCCGGCGTTGCGACGTTATGAGGGCTTCGCCTGGCACGAACCGCTCTCGAGGCGACGTGCGCTGGAATAAAGGGAAGGGGACGCTCCGGGAGCGGTTGTCGAGGACGACGACGAACCCCCGGCCTGGCAGACGGGTGAAGTGCGTCCGCCGGGTGGAGCGGCTTACGGGAATCGCCGAGCCTCAACGAATGTGCCTTTCGGGGGTCACCAAGAAGCACTGTCAACTATTGGTCTTCAAGCGGAACAATGACGCCTCCCGGCTCGACGAACTCGATCCGGCTTAAGGTGCAGGACTCGGTGTTTGCCCCGCCGCCGCTTGCGCGGCAACGTCGCCCCATGCTGTTGTTCGGGCTATCGATGCAGGAGGTCGCGGACCCATTGCATGGTTGTCTGTCGTCCAAGCCTCGCGATGGAGTCGGTCAGCGGGATCTCCTTTGGGCAGACCTTCACGCAGTTCTGCGCATTGCCGCAGTCGGTCAGACCTCCGTCTCCCATGATGGCGTGCAACCGGTCGGCCTTGCCGAACTTACCCGTCGGGTGTGAGTTGTGCAGGTCAACCTGGGCGAGCGGGGCCGGGCCGATAAACTTCGAATCCGCGTGGAACTGCGGGCAGGCTTCCATGCAACATCCGCACGTCATGCACCGGGAGAGCAAGTAGCGGACCGATTGCTCTTCGGCGGGGATGAGCGGGGCATGCCGGTGAGTATCCCATGACCCATCCATCGGCACCCAGCTCTTGACCTTGAGGAGAGCGTCGAACATCTTCTGCCGGTCTACCATCAAATCACGAATGAGGGGGAACTTGCTCAAAGGCTCCAAGACGATCGGCTGCTCGAGGTCGTCAATCAACGCGGCACATGCCTGGCGGGGCACCCCGTTAACCAACATTGAGCAGGCTCCGCAGACTTCCTCCATGCAGTTGGAGTCCCATACGACCGGCTCTACCCGGCGGCCCTCGATGTTCACTGGATTCTCGCGCAGGTACATCAGCGCCGAGACCACGTTGTGGTTCGGCGAGTAGGGCATCTTGAACTCTTCCCAGCGCGCCGGTGCATCCGGCCCGTCTTGCCGCTTTATCTTGAAGTGGATCTCTTTCTTCTCGGCCATACTCCGTCTCCAGTGTCTACCGGTAGTCTCTCGGTTTGTCCGGCGGAAGCACCGAGGTGTCTACCGGCTTGTAGTCGATCTTGGGGCCGTCATCCGTGTACGTGACAATGGTGTGCTTGAGCCACTTCTCGTTGTTGGCCTTCCACTTCGCCTTGTATTCCGCGTACTCGGGATCGCCTTCGAACTTGCCTTCGGGAATCTCCAACTCGAACTCGGCCTTATAGTGCGAACCGCGGCACTCATCGCGCAGGCGGGCTCCTTTGGCTATAGCCTCCGCGAGGACAATCATATCCTGAACCTGCCGAGCCCACGACAGCGACTGGTTGGCCCACGTAGAGTGATCGTCCAGCGAGATCTTCGTCGCGCGCTCTTTGAGCTTGCCGATACCGTCGAGGGCTTCATCCAAGCCGGCGTTGGAACGTTCGACGAACACGTGTTCGCGCATGAGATCGCCCAGGTTGTGGTGGAGCGTGAAGCTGTTCTCACCACCGCTGGACGACATTATCCCCTTGTTGATCTGCTCCTGACGCTGTTGCTCTGTCTCGAAGAGGCTCTCGGGCAACCCATTGGCGCCACCCTTCCCCATCCCTTTCAGATAGGCCACAGCCGAATCGCCCGCGACTCTACCACTGAACGACGCGCTGAGCAGGGAGTTTGCGCCCAGCCTATTGGCTCCGTGATAGGCGAAGTCACATTCCCCGGCCGCATACAGCCCGGGGATGCTCGTCGCGTGGTTCTTGGGGTGTACTCGGGCCATGCCGCCCGTAGTCTCGTCCTTCTCGAAGTCCACCCACAAGCCGCCCATCGAATAGTGAGTTGACGGGAAGATCTTCATGGGACGTTCGCACGGGTCCTCCCCGAAGAACGTCCGGTACATCTCCAGAATCCCGCCGAGACGCGTCTCGAGGAACTCGCGCGGTTTGTGCGTCAGATCCAGATAAACGAGATCCTTGCCTTCGAGGCCGAGACCCATGTGTCGCACTGCCCGGCAGATGGCCCGCGACGCGACATCGCGCGGCACCGTGTTCCCGTAGGCCGGGTACCACTCTTCAAGGAAGTAGAACCGCTCCTCCTCCGGAATCTCCAGCGGGTCGCGGGTGTCGCCGGCTTTCTTGGGTACCCAGACTCGTCCGCCCTCGCCGCGGCACGCTTCCGACATCAGCCGGTTCTTGTCATGCCCCGGCATGCCGGTCGGATGGAACTGGATGAACTCGCCGTTGGCGAACTTGGCTCCCTGCTTGAATACGCGGGCGGCGGGCGCACCCGAGGAGTTGCTCGACATCGTCGATCGCCCGTAGATCAACGCCAGACCGCCGGTCGCCAGAATCACCGCGTCGCCCCGGAAGGCCCGGACCTTCATCGAGCTAAGATCCAGCGCCGCGATGCCCCTGCACGTGCCGGATTCATCAAGCACGAGCGAGAGGAAATCCCAGCCTTCGTATTTGTTGACCGCGCCCAGCGACTCATGATAACGAACCTGTTCATCGACCGCGTACAACAATTGCTGCCCGGTCGTGCCCCCGGCAAAAGCCGTTCGACGGTTCTTGACTCCGCCGAACAACCGCTGGTCCATAATCCCCTCGGCGGTGCGGCTGAACGTCACGCCCATGCGGTCGAACGTGCGGATCACGCCGGGCGCTTCTTCGCACAGGTTCCTGATCGGAGGCTGGTCGGCCAGGTAGTCGCCACCTTTGATAGTGTCGACAATGTGCTGCCAGATCGAATCGTTCTGCCCTTTGATGTCCAACACCGCATTGATGCCGCCTTGAGCGCAGCAGGAATGGGAGCGCTTGACCGGGAACAGCGAGAAGAGGTCTACCGGAAAGCCCGCCTCCGCGATTCGCAAGGTGGCCCACAGGCCCCCCAAGCCGCCGCCGACCACGATCACTCTTGGTTTTGTTGCCATAAAAGAAATCCCTGGAAGCCGATCTTCTGGGTGAAAATCCGCCGTTACGAGGGACGGATCCCGGCGTCCTCAAAGGTCGAACCGTGACTCTCCGTAACCGCCGGTGGGGAGTGCGTTGGAACGTCCATCGTCTTGAGTCTGACCAGCGAACCCATACCCAGCAAGGTGAGCAGAATACCGATGATTGCACATGCTCCGCCGCTGATTACCTGTGATCTCGGGCCGATCGTAATACCCCAGGAGATCAGGAACGTCCAAATCCCGTTCGCGAGATGGAAGACGGCAAGAAGCACTCCCAGAGCATAGACCGGGCCGGCCCAGAGCTTCGCCATCGCCGACACCGCGGTCTCCGCGGCGGAATGCGGATCGAACGCGGCCTCACCGATGATCCAATGCACGTGCCAAAGATGGATTACGATGAAGATCAGTACGGCGATTCCCGTCCAGCGCTGCAGCGTATAACGCAGGTTCCCCCCATAGCGAAACGCCATAAGGTTCGGCTTGCTGGTAAGCCAGATAAGCAGGCCGACGATCGCATGAAACGCGATCGGCAGAAAGATGAAACACACTTCGACCATCTTGAGGATGCCCAGGTTGGCGAGCAGGTGGATCTGATCCACCGCAAACTGGAAGGCGTCGCCGCCCGCGATGATCGTGGCGTTCACCGACAGGTGAATGCAGATAAACACTCCCACCGGGATGATGCCCGAAAGGGAGTGCAGCCGCCTGATCAGGAAATGGTATCGTTCGCTTAACGACTCTGGTTCCAAGGTCACGTCTGCCACAACGTTTGCTTCCTTGACTCTGCGGGTTACCAACGCGTCGAACCCCGAGTAAAGGGCTACTTACCGCGATACGTGGCCCCTTACTTCTTCAGGCGTTCGGATGGTTGGGATTATAGAGTTCTCGGGATGGCGAGCAAGCTGGATGGGGCAGGTCGCGGAGCGGCGTTGCCGGGTGGGGCCGTCCCGGAAATAGGCGACGCTCTTGACGAGTTCCGGGGCAAGGCGTACCGGCTACATACGCCGAGTTACAGATGGGCCGTTTTGTGATGGCCGGAGGCGCTTTCGGGAGCAGATACAATGGGCCGAGACTACGACGAGTTTACGCGAACTCTTGGGGGCCTGGCCGGCGACCGGACGGCGCGGATGCAGAAGGTCGTTGACGTCCTTTGGGACGGTATGCACCCCGACGGTGTGTCCTGGGTCGGGTTCTACGTTCACGAAGGCGGCGATGAGCTGATTCTCGGCCCCCGGCGCGACGGGCCGGCCTGTTCACCGATCGGACTCCATGGCGCCTGCGGGCGGGCTTTCGTAGCTCGTGAGGCCATGATTGTCCGAGACGTTGCCCAGCTTGGCGAGGGCTACATCGCGTGCGATCCGCGAGATCGGTCTGAGGTTGTATTGCCGGTTTTCGACGATGCGGGGGCATGCTGGGGCGTGCTGGACCTGGACAGTCACGAGGTCGGCTCCTTCGGAGATGCCGACGTACTCGGGCTGCAAGCGGTGCTCGTGGCGGCCGGTTTGACCACCGCTGCCGCTTCGCCGACCGACTGAACCCCACACAATCGAAGTGGCGATAATCTGCCGTTAGCCAATCGGAGAATATTTAAGCCGGGATCACGAATCCTCTCGCGTGAACGGGGGATGGTTGCGCCCGGCGCGTGTTGTGCCTGCGGACGAATCGGCCGAGACGCGGTCGGCCCCGTCAAGCTCAGGGTGATCGCTGATGAGGGACTCCGGCGAAGTTGACGTTACCCCGCGACCGAACCACGTCACGATTTGTGACGTACCGGTGGCATGCGTCGAGCTGGACCGTTACTGTGAGGACTGCGGGTATAACCTGCGCACGCTGACCGTAACCAGAGACGAACGTACCGGGATTCCGATTGTCCGTTGTACGGAGTGCGGGCGGTATCAACCGGCCAATAACACGTCGACGGCGCTGAAACCGCTGCAGCAGCGCATTTCAATGGTGTTGCTGTTCTCGTGGATGATGGCGATCGTCGGCTTGTTTGTTCTATTGGGTTCCGGGGAGGGAGCGATTAGCTACGGCACTCTCGAAGAGCTGACCGTTCGAGAAGGGTATGAGTTCCGGCAGATCAGCCCCACCACGAAGATCGTGACGAACTTCGGCCGGGGTCCGCTTCAGGTTCAGGCCGACTACCAGTACTACGGATCGTTCGTTACGTTGATCCTGTTCGGTTCGTTTGCCACGGCGTTCGCGGGCGGGGTCTTTGCAGTTGTGGTTCTGCCGCATTGGTCGCGCGGGCCTCACATTGGTTTAGCCCTGGCGATCCCCCTCATCGCAGGGGCGATTGCCGCGATAGCGTGGTGGGCGGATGCCCCGCATCTGCTAGGCTGGGGCTTGCAGTATCTGGGGGCTCATGCGGTGGTGCAGCTCGTGGGCGGATTCCTGGGAGTTACGTTCGGCCGGGCTCTGGCCCGAACGGCCGTTTCCATCCTGTTACCGCCGTCGATACGTCCGTGGCTGGCGTACCTCTGGATCGCCGACAACAAGCCGGTTCCCGGACCGCGCACCCTTGGCGGTGAGCCCTCTACATGTTGATCAACACCAACGCCACGATTGTCAACGCGATAGCAGACCAGTCCTTTCGGCTGAGCGTCTCTTTGAAGATGAGGATCCCGGAGATGTTGATGACTACAATCGTCCCGGCGCTGTAGATTGGGAATACCACCGCGGCGGGCATCCCGGAAAGGGCGAGAATCAAGAAGAACGATGAGAACAGATTCGGGATTCCCACGGCAATCCCGGTGACTACGTCGCGCCGGGCTACTCGGCGTTGTTTGACTGCCAGGGCGATAACACTGCAACAGAATGCCACTAAGAAGGTGGTCAACAGGAACAGGGACCGGTCCTCCAGTAACCCGTATCTCTGGAACACCTTGTTGCTGAACTCCGCCGTCCCCCCGAACACAAACAACAGCAGAAGTGCCGGCCGAAACGCCCTTTTGAGATCGCGTTTGGTCGGCCAGTTGACAATCGTGATCGAGGAAAGCGCCAGGGTGATCCCACACCATTGCGCGGTTGCGGGGTACACCCGCCACAAGAGCAGCGATAGGACGAGCGGGACCAGGATGCCGAGCTTGGCGAAAGCCCCGGCTAAGCTCGCCCCATGGCGCAGGACGCTCTCTTGATAGTATACAAAGGCCAGGAAGAAGAAGGACCCGGCCCCCAGCCCGGATAGCACCGCCCACACCGAACCCGCCGCAGGAGACAACGTGGGCTCAGCTTGCGTCAGAGCCTTGGTGACTTCATCGAGGCACGCGGGAAGGTCGAGGTCCGCCGGTAGGGGAGTCTCGCGCGTCGTCAGGATGATAAGGCTGATAACGCAGGCCGTAAGGTAGTTGGCCGCGGTGACCGCATAGCGGTTCATCCCCGACGTTTCGCTATGTTTGAAGATCAACGCAATCGATGCGCTGCAGGCGGTGGCCAGAATCAGAGCGAGCATTCTTGGTTCAGTTGATTGATAAGTACATCGGGCATCGATCTCCGTACGCCTGGGCGCACAGGCTTCGACAGATTGAACCTACGAAGTGGCCGTCGCCGGCCGAATCGCCTTGTCCGCGATATCGCGCCGGCAGAAGGCGCCGTCGAACTTGATCTCCGCGACCGCGGCGTAGGCTCGCCGTTGGGCATCGGCTATGTCCGTTCCAAGAGCCGTCACCCCTAATACTCGCCCGCCGCTGGAGAGCGTCAGGTGCTCGAGCTTCTTAGTTCCGGCATGATATACAAACGTGTCCTCCAACGCCGCGGCGCGATCCAGCCCTTCGATGACTTTGTTGGACTCGTAGATGCCGGGATACCCCTCGGACGCCATGACGACACACACGGCCGGTCGGGGATCCCACTGTAGGCGGGCCTCCGCCAGCCGGCCCTCGACCACCGCGTCCAAAAGGTCGTACAAATCCGCCTTCAAGCGCGGCAGAACGACCTGAGTCTCCGGATCTCCGAACCTGCAGTTGAACTCCAGGACCTTGGGACCGCCCGGGGTCAACATCAGCCCCGCGTATAACAGGCCCTGGTACGCAGCGCCATCGTTACGCAACGCGTCGACGATTGGCACCAGGACGTCCCGCTCGATCTTGCCGAGCAGTTCCGGGGTTGCGATAGGAGCGGGGCTGTAGGCACCCATACCGCCGGTATTCGGACCCGTATCGCCTTCCCCCACGGCCTTGTGATCTTGAGCGGTATCGAGAACGTATATGGTGTGTCCGTCGACCAGGGCGAAGACGGAAAGCTCCGGACCCTTGAGAAGTTCCTCGACGACGACGGTGTTCCCCGCTTCGCCGAAGACCCGCTTGACCATGATCTGCTCCAGTGCCAGTATTGCGGCAGCAGGATCCTGGCATACGAAGACGCCCTTGCCGGCGGCCAGTCCGGCCGCCTTGACGACCAATCCGGTGTCGCGGGTTGCAACGTATTCGCGGGCGCTTTCATGGTCGGTGAACACCCGGCCTTCGGCGGCCGGGACCTTGGCGAGCTTCATCAGGTGCTTGGCGTAGGCTTTGTCGCCCTCGATACGGGCCGCGGCCGCCGTCGGCCCGAACACACGCAGCCCGGCTTTTTGAAAGTGATCGACAATCCCGGCGCAGAGCGGTGCTTCGGGGCCCACAACGGTCAGATCGATCCTGTGCTCCCGCGCCAGTGTCGCCAGAGCGTCGTGATTGCTGATGTCCGCTTCGATGTTCTCGGCGACCGAGGCCGTGCCCGCGTTGCCGGGAACACAGATCACGTGTTCGACCCGTGGAGAATCGGCGATTCCGACCGCAAGCGCATGCTCGCGTCCGCCGCTTCCGATTATCATTGCTCGCATAAGGTTTCATCCCTGTTGATTCTGCCGTCCGCGGGACCTCCGCGCAGACGTGCTACGGCCGGCGGACTCTGCAGTATGATACGCCGCAGTCTCACCCGGGGCGCCGCCCACGCCGATTACGCCTCGATTCTACGGAGAAACCGGAGACTTGCCAGCCCGCCCGTAACGCAGGCTTCCAGCCTGCCGGAGCGGACGCTCCGCCGGAACTCGGGCGAACGCTGGATTGGATCGCACGCTTGCAGCCCGCACGATTATTGGCAGACCAACGACGCATACAGCGATGCAGACAGGATATCTACGCTACGACCGAGCATGTAGACAGGATGTCTTCGCTACGACCGACCACACGGACGACGATGTGGACGGGATACCTGCGTTACGTAACGCAGGTATTCAGCCAGGGTGGAGCGTGGCGAACCCGTGGGTGAGACTACTGTTGTAGGCATCGCTAGCTAGGTTGAGGGAGGGGACCGTCACCGAGGTTCGTTTCGGAAGTTGTGTCGGCCTGGATCGGCCGGGCGACTCCGACGTCACTGTCCTGCGCTACGGCGCGGTCCAACAGGTCGGAAACGCTGGTCCGTTCCAGGGACTCGCCGCGGATCAGGGCGTTCACCTCTTCGCCGGTGATTGTCTCGTATTGCAGTAGGGCCTCGGCGATAGCTTCTAGTTTCGCCCGATTTTCGGTGATCATGTTCTTGGCGGTCTCGTACCCGGCGTCCAGGATTCGCTTAATCTCCTGGTCTATCACTTCGGCGGTCTTGTCGGAATAGTCCCGCCCGCCCAGGTCGTAGACATTATTCTTAGAATCACCCTCGCCGTAGTAGACGAACCCGACCGATTCGCCCATACCCCAGTCCCGGACCATACGCCGGGCGATCTCGGTAGCCTGCTTGATATCGGATGCGGCTCCGCTGCTGATCTCGTTAAAGAAGACCTGTTCCGCGATCCGCCCGCCAAGGGCTACCCGCATGAGCGCGAGCAGGTAACCCCGGGTGTAGACCATGCGGTCGCGCTCCGGGAGCGAGAAAGTCGCTCCGCCGGCCGGACCTCGCGGAATGATGCTGACCTTGTGAACCGGGTCCGCTTCCTTCTCGAGGGCCTGAAGCAGGGCGTGGCCGGCCTCATGATACGCGGTGATCTTACGATCGCGCTCGTCAATAACCGAGCTTCTCTTGGCTCGCCCCCAGCGTACCTTGTCTCGGGCTTCTTCCAGGTCGTCCTGTTCGACGAAGTCCTTATTGTGCATGGCGGCGATGAGCGCGGCCTCGTTGACGATAGCCTCCAGCTCGGCACCCGTGAACATGGGTGTACCCCGTGCCACCCGGCGGACATCGACGGTGCTGCCCAGTTTGACCCTGCGCATGTGGACCTTGAGGATCTCATACCGGCCTTGCAGGTCGGGTAGGGAGACGAACACCTGCCGGTCGAACCGCCCGGGGCGGATCAACGCCGGATCCAGCACGTCCGAGCGGTTAGTGGCGGCGATGACGATGACCTGGGCGTTTGTGTCGAATCCGTCCATCTCGACGAGAATGGCATTAAGTGTCTGCTCGCGCTCGTCATGTCCGCCACCGCCGAATCCGGAGCCCCGCCGCCGACCGACCGCGTCGATCTCGTCGAGGAAGATGATGCAGGGGGAATTCTCCTTGGCCTGCTTGAACAGATCGCGCACGCGCGACGCCCCCACACCGACGAACATCTCTACGAAGTCGGAGCCGCTTATGGAGAAGAACGGCACATCGGCCTCTCCGGCGATGGCCTTAGCCAACAAGGTCTTGCCGCATCCCGGCTCCCCGACCAGAAGGATCCCGCGAGGGATACGCCCGCCGAGACGTTGGAACTTCTTGGGAGCCTTGAGGAACTCTATGATCTCTTCGACTTCTTCCTTAGCTTCGTCGATCCCGGCGACGTCGGCAAACGTCACGTTGGTGTGTTCTTTGTGCGTAACGCGGTGCCGGGATCGTCCGAAGTTGCCCAGCATTCCGCCGCCTCCGCCCATCGAACGGATTTGCCGGAAAAACACGAACCAGATAAACGCGAAGATCAGCACCCACGGCAAGAGATTCAGCAGAACGATTACCACCTGGTTCGGCTTCTCGCAATCGACGGCCGGAATACTCTCGTTCATCCGTTGAGTGAACTCGCCGTCGATGGCTTCGGTGGGATACTGCACTGTGAATCGCGTGGTTTCCCCGGCCGGATCGGCTTCCGAGAGGATCCGTTCCCCCTCGACCAGCCCGTCTTCCTTGATGACCAGCTTCTCGATCTGCTTGTTCTTGACGTACATCTCGAACTCGCTGATCGTCAACTTCTTGGGCGATTCCAGCGAACTCTGCAACAGGGCCACCAGCAGAATGCCCGCTCCCAGAAGGACCAGCCAACTGACTAGATTGCGCGACATCCGCGGTGCCGGCCCGTTCGGTTGCTTCGGGGCAGGTGGCTGAGGCTCAGATGGTCCGTCGCCTTTCGGCATCAACAAGCTCGCAGTATTACGAAGACTTCATTCGGTGCAGCAACACTGCCGGCACCGTCCATTACTTATGCTAGCGTTCTCACCAACTGGATTCCATCGTCTCGACCATTTGCTCGGCCAGCCCCTCCAGACCACGCGTCATCGCATCGTTGAATCTCTCTCCCGCGGGTGGAATATAACTGGTTTGATACACGAACCTTGGTCTCTCGATCAGAATATCCCCCGAGCGAAGATCCTGGAAACGATAACGGATAACGATGGTCGAGCCTATCTCGCGAGGCAAATCCGTCTTGTAGTCGTCTCCGAAGGTACGGTTTTCGACATTAAGAATCTCGCCGCTGAGCAGCGCGTCGGCGGTACGCCGCGGGGCAATCCGGTACGGCGTGTCCAACTCAATCCGCTTAACGATCGCTTCGGTAAGTCGAAACTCCAACTCGCGTCGAAACTCCTTAGACTGCAGCATTTCAACGTGAACGGTCTGAATATCGGTCGGAAAGGGCCGTTGCGTCGAATAGCCGCACCCGGTCAGGGCTGTAAGTGCTATCGAGGAAAAGATCATTAGCCGACTGAGATTTCTCGCCATCATTCTTCTGACGCCTTGTTATCGGATCATCCGGACGGACCCTCGGAGCCCGCCCCTTCAACCTATGCCGGTTCGGCGACCGGCCGCACAGCGATGAGTATCTCGTCGTCGCGAACCGCCTCCGGTGCCGAGCGCGCTACGGCTCACCGTAACCACCAGCCGACGCCACCGGGCTCGATGCCCCCAGCAGTTCCAATCGCGCAGCCGCTTTGGTCGCCGCTACCGAGCCAGGCCAGCCGTCAACCACCGCCTGGTAATAGAAAACCGCCGAGGTCAGATGCTCGGTTCGCTCGTAATACTCCGCGATAGCGAGCTCCTTGCCGGCGCGGCGCTCCGCGATGGTCTCCAATATCACGCCCACGCCTTCCTGCTCGGCTACGCGCCCGTAGCGGTTGGCGTAATCACGGTACCGCTCCTCGGCCTCGATCAAGGCCGCGTCGTCGTATTCTATTCCCGCGAAACTCGCTAAGGCCGACTCGGCCGATCGCCGCAAGGCGTAGCGGTGGTACTGCGTGCTGGGATGCTCACGCAGCAGCCGGGCGTAGTCCATCTCAGCCAAGGCGTGGTCACCGGTTCTGAAGAGATAATCCGCTTTGGTCTTGATCGCATACTCTGCGTATCTGGTGTTGGGATAGGTAACGGAGATGTCGTCCAAAATCCGCAGGGCGATGTCTTCTCCGGAAAGCAAACGCACCCCCCCGATCTTCCGCTTGACACCGGACAGGTACGTTTCCGCGATGACGAATTCCAGTCGAATGGCCTCCTCGGTCAAAGCCATTCCACTGAACTCGTCGAGGAACCCGGTCAGAGTCCCGTACGCCTTGTAGAAATCACGCCGGCCAATCTGAGCCTCGGCCTTGGCGATGACGACCTCCGGGTATAACGCGTCGGATTCCCCATACTGTTTGACGAACTGCTTGACCCGGGACAACGCCTTGCCGAACTCCCCGTCCTTATTCAGGACGCGGATCTGGTGCAAGTCGCCCTCCGGCGTACCGGCAGGCGGCGGGGGCGTCTCAACCCATTCCCGTCGCTCTGAATCGTACGTGAGCGTTCGTGTTCGCGGCGGATCGGCACGCACTGCCGCCGTGCTGTACACCAAGCACCAGATTGTCACTGCGAGACCGATTAGTCGGCTCAGAGTACTCATCGGGTCGATTCCTCCCGAGACCGCGCTTCCCGGGCAACCGGATCCGTCCGATTGCACTGCCGGTGGCATTCTATCCGCAAGAACGCTGTTTACGCAATTACCGCCTAGCCTCGCATGGATGTGGCGGAAGGCCTCTGCGGAACGTGAGAGATGTCGCCGATGGTGGAATGGGCAAAACAGTGCGACTTGGTAGGGTGTCGGTTCAACGGTTGGTAGCGGCGTCCGCGGCCGTTCCCGATACACCGGAACACGTGTTTTGGGTGTGACTCCTGCCCGTTTAAGAGGTCACGACGACCGTATGAAGTTGTACCGCAGGTGGACCGGGAGTAGAGTCGTGCCCGTTCGTTTCGAGACCGATTGGCGCTACGTCACACCCGACACTCCGGTTTTGAGGTGTGCCACTGCTCTTGAGCAGTACCTTGAGCAGTGCGAGGACGGGACACGGTGCGGATTGAATCCGGACCTTATGCGTGTGACGAAGCACCAGGGTGAGATTACCGCGAACTCTCGGGTGGTGGCTGCGGAGCGGGCGAGCTGAACCGCCGATTCCGCCGGAGAGCTTCAACGGGAGGGCCGACGTGAGAGCCGTTACCTTCGATGGCACGCTGGCGTATCTGACCGATCATCCAGACCCCAGCCCGGCAGATGACGAATGCCTGATCCGGGTTCGTCTGGCCGGGATCTGCGCGACGGATCTTGAGATTGTGCGCGGATACTCGGATTTCAAGGGCGTTCTCGGTCACGAGTTCGTCGGTACGGTGGTCGCCGGCCCGGCCGAGTGGCGGGACCGGAGAGTCGTTGGCGAGATTAACTGCATCTGTCGTAAGTGCGACATGTGCCAGGCCGGGCTGGCCAACCACTGTCGCAACCGCACGGTGATGGGCATTGTGGGCCGCGACGGGTGCTTTGCTGACCTCGTGGCCGTGCCGGAGAGGAACCTCCACGCGGTTCCGGACGTGCTGTCGGACGAAGAAGCCGTATTTACCGAGCCGCTGGCTGCGGCTTGGCAGGTGCTTGCCCAATGCCGAATCGAGCCGCGGATGAACGTCAGTGTGATAGGCTCCGGACGCCTCGGGTTGCTGGTTGCCCAGGTTCTGGCACAAGCGGGTTGCAGGCCCACGGTGATCGGTCGGAATCCGGCGAAGCTGGTCGTCTGCGACAAGAAGGGGATCCAGGGGATTCATGTTGACACGCTTGTGGCTCGTCAGGACCGCGACGTCGTGATCGAGTGCAGTGGCACTCCCGACGGATTAGCGATTGCGATGGAGCTGGTCCGTCCTCGCGGCACTATCGTACTAAAGAGCACGTTCGCCGATGCGGCGACCCCGAACCTCGCGCCACTGGTCGTGCACGAGATCAACTTGATCGGCAGCCGGTGCGGCCCCTTCCCGGAGGCGATTGATGCTCTCGCCCGCCAGGCGGTCGACGTCCGCACCCTTGTCTCGCAGACCTTCCCGTTGGAACGTGCCGCCGAAGCCTTCGATGCCGCCGGCTCTCCCGAGAACATCAAGATACTCTTGCGGCCGGGGTAGGGTAGGGGGGTGCTGAGGAAACGGGACGCAGGCCCGTCACGGGATAGTGTCCGGAACGCCGGCGGAGGTGGAGAGGCCGATGCAGACAGACCTGTCTTGTATTCAATGCGGTTACAACCTTCGCGGGCTTGACGAGACCGGGAAGTGTCCCGAATGTGGCACCGCAATCGCTGATTCCCTGCGCGGCGACCTCCTCGAATTCGCCGACCCCGATTGGCTCGACAAGATCAAGCTCGGGGTGATTGTCAGATTCTGGCATTTGCCTCTATCGATCATTGCGCTTCCGCTCACGATTGTCTTTCCGGCAACTGCCGACGTTCTCACGTGGCTGGTTGCTGATGCCGCGGGGCTCGGGGCGTCGCTCCTGATCACGACTCGCGAGCCGCGAATGGAGTTTCGAGAGGGTGTTTTCACTTTGCGAAGAGTGGTTCGCTTCGCCGCCGCGGCGGGTTTCGCGGGGGCCATGCTAGGTATTGCGCATTCGGCATACACAGCATTGCCAACTTATTCGCACGTTATCGCTATCTGCCTGGGGCTACTCAGATGGGCTGCAGTATGGGGCGAGGTGGCCTATTTGGGACGCCTTGCCTCGCGGATTCCGGATAGGCGGCTCGGTGAATCGGCGCAGACGGTTTTGTGGTTGGCGCTAATCCTCGGCGTGTTTGCCGCCGTGACGGCGCTGGTAGCACTCGAAGGGGTGGGTCTCATACTCGTCGTTTTGGGCCCGCCGTTCTTCATCGGTTGCCTACTACTTCTGGCCGCGTACAGAAAAGCCCTGAGGCAGGCAGCCGCAAAGGCTCGGGTGACGCTTGCTGCGGATTCGCATCAGCCGGCGGCGCCGGTCAACCCGCCATTACCCGACAACACGAGTTGCCATTGAAAGCCACGGGTCTCCCGGCGGTTCTGCCGCAAGCCGGAGAGACAAGCTCTCGGCATTTGTCGCCGTCACTGCCCGCTTGGCGTAGTGTCGAAGCTGGGATCATGGGCCAACTTGTTGACCCGGGTTGCCGGAGTCCCCCGCTTCGGACGGTGTCGAAGCACTCCTACGCATCTCCACCGTGGCACGTTACGTGTGCCGCTCTCGGGCGCCGTCGCGTCCGGGCGATAATTCCTTGGTTGGAGTTGCCTAGCCCATTATACTGTTACGTGTTGTTGTCGGAGGGGATCGGGGCAACCTCCCTGCTGCGACCCCACCGAGCATCTCATGAGTTGGAGCGAGGTCTGTTTGCGAAGGAGGAAGTAATGAGCGCGTTGTTACCCCGGTTAACGAGCAAGTGCTGTACGTGTTGGTGGCCCGTTGCGGCCCTTGTGGCTGTTGCGGGCCTTTCCCTGCCGGCCGTCGGCGCGGATCGTGTCGTGCTCTGCGAAGAATTCACGGCCACTACGTGAGGGTATTGTTCTACCGCGGGTACCGCGTTAGGCATGATGTTGAACAACTATCCCGACACGTTCACGGCCGTTCAGATCCACCCCTTCAGCGACGGCTACAACACCGCTTGGAGTGCCGCACGCGGCACGTTCTACGGCGTTGGCGGCACGCCCAGCGCCCGATTCGACGGCGTGCTTACGTGCCACGGAGCTCAACCGAGTGTGGGCCAACAATACACTTGGTTCCTCGACCAATACAACGCTCGGCAGGCCGTGCCGACTGACGTGACCATCGAACTCTGCGGCGTCGAGGATAGCGCCCCTACGTTCGACGTCACCGCACGAGTGTGCATCGAGCCCGGTGGAACCGGCAAGACCATGCGCATTCACATGGTCCAGGTTCTGGACAACTGGCCCAACCCGCCGACGTATTCGCGGTACACGCAGGTGCTGGCCAACAACGCTCCGGACATCACCCTCGGCGCCGGCGAGTGCGCCGAGGTCGAAACGAGTTTTACGTTCGATTCGGCGAGCTGGTCCAACCAGGAAGATATCAAGATTGTCGCCTGGGCGCAGGATACGCTGTCGTCCGGCCCTTCCGAGGTCTACCAGGCCGCCCAGATGCACTGGCCCTTCGAGGCGTGCGCCCTCGAGCTGGAGTGGGTCGACGTGGGCGATGCGGGGAACACCGGGGAGCTTTCGGGGGCAGGTGCCGGTGGTGCCGGCCCGGACCGCATCTGCGGCGCGGTTGACTATGAGTACCGCATCGGGATGTTCGAGGTGACGAACGAGGAGTACCTCGACTTCCTCCAGATGGTCGCCAGCGAGGATACGAACGGCCTCTACAACGCGGGCATGTCCGGCACGGACGGCGGGATTGTCCAGGAGGGGAGTTCGCCCAACTACACGTACCGGATCAAGGACGACACCTGGCTCCGTAAGCCGGTCAACTATGTCAACTTCTACGACGCTCTTCGCTTCGCTAACTGGATGCACAACGGGCAGCCGGAGGGGGCGCAGGACGCCTCGACCACCGAGGACGGGGCGTATGACATGTCCCTCGGCGCCGCTGTGGTTCGCAAGCCTGGCGCTCTGTTCTTCTTAACGAGTGAAGACGAGTGGTACAAAGCGGCTTACTACAAGAGTGGGGGGACCGGTGCGGGGTATTGGGATTATCCGACAGCGTGGGACACGGCCCCGACGTGCGAGGTGCCGCCTGGCACCGATGCGGTTAACGGATCGGCCAACTGCGACGATGCCGTCGGGGGTCTCACGGATGTTGGTGCCTATAACTTCAAGCCTTCCGTCAGTGCGTACGGCACTTTCGACCAGGCGGGCAACGTCTGGGAGTGGACCGAAGAGGACCTTAACGGCGATGGTTCGAGGCGCGTGATTCGCGGGGCGTCATTCTACGCCCCGAGCGGCAGCGCCCAGATGCACGCGGCACACCGGGACTCCATCGTTCCCGGCGACTACTTTAATATCGGCTTCCGCCTTGCCAGTTTTGCCGACTGTGACGAGAACGGCATTCCGGACCTTTGCGACTTCGACTGCTCCGCGGTTGAAGGTGTGTTCTGCGATGTTGCCGGTTGTGGGCTTGGAACGGACTGCAACGGTAACGGGTATCTCGATGTGTGCGATATTCTCGAGTGCCCGGAGGCTGATCCGGCCTGTGCGGACTGCAACGGTAACAGCTTCCCCGACGAGTGCGATCTGGATCCAAGCGATCCGGATGGCAACGGGCAAGTAAGCCCGGACTGCGACTCCAACCTTGTGCCGGATGAGTGTCAGCCGGACTGCGACGGTGATGACACCCCGGACGTCTGCGAACTCTGCCCGTTCGGGTCGAGTATGGACTGCAATCTGAACGACATCCCGGACGAGTGCGACATCGCCGACGGGTTCAGCGAAGATTGCCAGGCCAACGGCCGGCCGGACGAGTGCGATGTGTACGCCGGCGCCGGGATGACCGACCCGGCTTCGTGGAATACGTACGACGCCGGGGCGAATGGCGTTGGCGTCGATCCGGACGGATACCGCGGCGCGATCTACGACGGTACGCGGCATGTGTACTTCGTGCCGTCCCGCAACGAGGTGGGCCAGCCGCACGCGGAGGTCCTTCGCTACAACACCTCCCTCGGATCGTTCGATAATCCGGCGTCCTGGACCTCGTACGAGCCGACGGGCACGATAGGCGATTTTGCCGGGGGCGCCTTCGACGGCCAGTACGTCTACTTCGCTCCGGCAGGGCACGGCTCGTACGCTCAGATCCTGCGCTACGATACCCAAAGCGCCTTCGACAACCCGGCGGCTTGGGAGACATGCCAACCGGCCGGGACCGACGGCGGTTACAGCGGCGCCGTGTTCGCCGGGGACCACGTGTACTTCGTGCCCTACGATACGACAGGCGGCGCGAATAGCACGGTTCTGCGCTTCGACACGCAAACCGGCGGAGGTTTCTGCGATGCCGGATCGTGGGAGACGTACGACCCCGGCACCGCCGGCATGTACCGCGGCGGTGCTTCCGACGGCCGCTATTTGTATCTCGCCGGGCACGGCGGATCTACGGCGGGAACCGTCCACGGCGAAATGCTCCAGTACGACATGCAGGGCGCTTTTGACGATGCCGCATCGTGGGTGACGTTCGACACGGTGGCCGATCCCGACCTGCAGGCCAAGGGTGGATACACGGGCGTAGTGCAGGCCGGCCGGTTCATCTACTTCATTCCGGACATGGACAACACCGGGGCGTATCACGGACAGGTGCTGCGGTTCGATACTGCTGCCGGGCAGTGGTTCGACGATGAGTTCTTCTGGCGGAAGTTCGAGTTCGCGGTCGCTGACGAGTGCGACCCGTGCATGGATTGCAACAACCCCGTAGGGTACGACGGCGCCGTCTATGATGGCCAGCAGTTCGTCTATTTCGTCCCGCATCATCGTGGCGGAGCTCAACCCCACGGTGAGGTGCTGCGGCTCGACACGGCCGGGGAGTTCAACGATGCGTCATCGTGGGCAACGTACGACTATGGCATTAGCAGCGAGTGCGCGGCTGATCCGGGTTGCGTTGATCCGGATGGTTACTCGGGTGCGGCAACCGACGGGCGTTACGTCTACTTCTCTCCGTTAGAGAACGAGCCCGGGGCGTATCACGGTGAGGTTCTCCGGCTCGATACGATGGTGGGATGGTCGAGAGATTGCGACGACGGCGGGATTCCGGACGAGTGCGAAATTGTTGCACCAGCGAGGGTCGTCGATGATGTGGCGAAGAATCGCTATCTCTCGTTTGACCCGGAAAACGACGGCTTGTGTACCGGATTCCAGGTGGCGGTGACCTCCAGCGTTTTGTTCCCAACCTGTTCGGGGATCGTGGGCTGGGTCGGTGAGCCGTTCGAGGCGGAGCCCGGCGTCTGGGTGGCACGCGTAACCGATGAGCCGTACTTCGGTGGCGATTGGCCGGCAGAGGTCCATATTGCCGACTGCGAAATAGCACCGGCGACAGCGTACGAGGTTCGGGCCTCGGCGGATGGTATCGGGTTCTCTGCGCCGCTGGCGGTGAGCACGATTGACCTGCCGGCTCCGAAGTACTGGTGCGATGTCGTTGGCGATTTCATTGAAGGAGCATGGACCGCCCCGCAAGGGACGGTCAACATGAGCGACATCATGGCGGTGTTGCAGAAGTTTTCTTCAGCGCCGGGCGCTCCGCCACTGCCTTGGATGGATCTGGACCCTGAGGTGCCCAACACGATCGTGAATATGACCGATGTTCAGCGTGCGGTGGAGTGCTTCAAGGGCGGGTATTATCCGTTCAGCGATCCCTGCGCTTGCCCGTAGCAGGTAGGGCAGGGCGCCGACCTGCCTTTAGCGTTCGGGTTGATGTGGATGTCGGGGTCGCATGAAGTCCCGTAGGGCATGGTCGAGGTACGAGACCTGCCACAAACGGTGCGTGTCCTGCAGAGGTTGCGGCAGCAGGCCGTCGATCTGCCTGTGTGGTTTGGGTTGATATCGACGTCGGGCTCGCATGGAGATTGCGTTGAAGGCGGGTTGATCATCTGGTCTACCGCGATTGATTTCGGATTAGGGGGAGGAGTTCTCGGATACCGGGGCTCCTCCCCCGCGTGTTATACCGATCTTGCGGTGCATCCACCGACCGCTGCAGGTAGGGCATGGTCGAGGTACGAGACCTGCCACAAGCGGTACGCGCCGGGTGCCATGGTCCACGCTTGCGTGGCCATGAAGACCTGTGGGGTCGTAGGTCGAGGACCAAGGCCTGTCACAATAGCGCGTGTTGCGCGTAGATCGCGGCAGGTCTCGTTCCTCGACGCTGCCCTACGGAGATGGTTCGTCGTGGGCGTCCTCCACGGCTGAGTTCCGGAAGGGAAGCCGGCTCTATTGCCCCGCGGTCGCGTACTGCTGCTCCTTGCGCATGGAATTGAGGATGTCGAGGTTCTTGCGGGCTCCTTCATTGTCCGGCAGGATGGCCAAGACCTTCTCCAGTTGTTCGGCCGCCAGATCTATCTCCCCCAGACGCGATAACGCCAGGGCGAGGTGGTTATGCGTCTTCGCCAGTTCGGTGTTGCCGACCTGCATCCCGCGTATCGTGTCCAAATCGTAGCGGGCGAGGTCCTCGGGACGCAGTTCCTTGCTCAACAACTGTTCAATGGCCGCGACGTGTTCAGGCTCGTCCTCGAAAATGTCGAGACTTTGCTGCAGAGCCGCGCGATAGGTGAGCGTAAGATCGGTCTCGCTGGCAACGGCCATCTCCAACGCCGCCCGGGCATCTTCGTACCGTTCATGCTCGAGGTGAAGGAGCCCGATCTTGAAGTATATCTCGCCCCGGCTTACGGTCTCTCCGGCGCTTTGTTGGTAATACGCAATCGCCTCGTCGGTATTCCCTTGCCGGGCGGCGGCATCGGCGAGGTTAAGGTAGATGAACTCGCGCTCGCTCCGCTTGGTTTCGCTTTGCAGGATCTCTTTGAGGATCTGAGTGCCCTTCGCGTCGTTGCCTGACTTGATCCACGCGTGAGCCATATTCATGCGGAGAGCGGTGCGGTCGGGTTCAATCTTCAACGCCTCGCGGTACAGGGCGATGGCCGTGGCGTATTCACCTTCCTGCAGCATGTCGTCGGCCCGGCTCTTGTAGGACGTGGCCTCGACGTGCCGCCCCGACCGGCCCAGGTCCTGCAGCCACTTCGGGTTAATGAAGGTGAGCCCGCCGAACACCATGAGAAACAACCAGATGGCGATCAGACCTGCGGTGACGACGGTCTGTCCCCGAGAGGGGGACGCCGCCGGTGCAACTGGTCGACCCTTTCGCCGAGTCCTGCGCTTAGCAGGTGTTATGAAGAACAAAGAGGACATCCTTTTGCTCGCTCTTGAGTTTGTTGAACAGCCGGCACGCCTCGGCGTTCTTAAGAATGATCACCTGCGTGCCGTCCTTGGTGTACGGGTTGTACAGGAACTGGCTCACCGTCTGCTGGGGGAATCCGCCGCCGCCTTCTCCGTGATCGCCGCTCCCGATCAGGATTATGTCAGCCTCTTGCTGGAGAAAGAAAGCGCGCGAGCGCATGAAGAACTTGCTCTTCTTGGGGGCGGGGCGGAAGGTCCCGTCCGGAAAGATGAGCAGGTCGAAGAAGTACATCGGCACGCCCTTGTAGACCGTCAGGCCTGACCCGGTGTACACGATGTGCTCCGCGCGGTGCTTGATGAAGAAGTACGATTGAGCGGCGACCGCGCCGATTACGATCGTGGCGATGGCATACCTCGCCGGCCGGAACTGGCTGAGGTGCAGGACCGCAAAGAACGCCGCGAACCCGCCGAACGTCAGCAACACGACCACGCCCCAGTCCTTGCGTTCGGGCAGCAGCGAAGAGAAGATCAGAAGTGACATGGCAAAGGCAGTAATCAGGGTCAAAAGACTCAGCGGATTCTCGAAGTAACCGCGCAGATGGCGACTGCGCAGCCAACCGGCCTGGGTCAACAGAGTATCCGTGCGGCTCTCCCCGACCATAATCAACACGAGCCCCATCACCGTTCCCCACGTGTCCTTGGCGATGTCGCCCATCTCGAAGCTGCGGTTACTGATCCACAACTGTACGGTTTCGTCGAAGGCCGAAAACGAAACCGCCAATATAAAAGTCATCAGGGTGAAACGGCCGGCGGATACCCCGCGCGGGTGCAGGTCCCGGTACATCATAAGCGCGAACGTCGCGTAGGCTAAGTAGTGCCAGTTCTGTTGCAGGTCATAGAAGACGTGCCCGAAGTAATAGTCGGCGATCTGCTGGGCGAAGGCGTCCATTAGGATGACGAGGACGACCGCCGCGATTCGCATCCGGGTGAGTTGGCGGCGGAATACGATCAGCGCGACGGCGGCCACAACGACCGCGGCCACCGGGACAAACGCGATCTCTGTTCCACCGACCGTGAAGCTGAATCGCGAGAGCTTCGCGATAGCCGGCTGGAGAAAATTGCGCAGCAAAAGAAAGGGCGTTGCCACGAGCAGCATGCTGTATAGCACAACATGCAGACGCGTAGAATGCACCCAATGCGCTGGCGCTGCCACATTGCGCGTACGTCTTCCGGACATCGTTCTGTCGGGCGGCGCGGAAAGGCTTTACGCCGCTTCGGCGGTTTATCTCATCCGCTGCGGTAATATGAGAAGCAATCTCACGGACATCCCTCCGCCGACGGAATGCCGACCGCATACATGTTTGGAGGGTTCTTCGAAGCGGTTTTGCGATCTGCACGCTCGCGCCGGAGCGGAAGGCGACAGTCCTGCGCCTGCTCCTCAAGCGAGCCATTGCCTGCCGCGATCCTCTCCGATCAGGCACCCGCCGGCCGCACGGCTACGAACGCGCCTTGCGACAGGATCCACCTTAAGCCCATCCGGGCGGAGAATCAAGAAGTTTGTGGCGGCGGCGTTGCAGATGTGCCACGTGCCCGAGCAGTAGTCAGCAGCTACCGCAAAAACGGCTACCACGATGAAGTATGGCGGTGAAGCGTCAGTACAAGGATTGGGTTCGCGAGAGCTGAGAGACCGGGTTGCGGTCGAACCGAAGGGGGTGCTCGAACACTATGGTAAGGTGGCAAGGGGGGAGTCTGTCATCAAATGCCGTGGAGATGGCATGGTAGATTGCTGCGTCGGGGCGGCCGCGGGGGCGATGGTCGCTAACCCAGGGGAAGCTGGAAGTCACCGACGTAACCACGTTGTTGGCAATACGCGAACAGCTCGTCGGTAGTGCGAAAGACCCGCGTGGCGGTCTCGGTGATGAACGGGGACGGTTCGCAGTCCGGACGCCAGATTACGAACACCTCCTTGGTGCTCTCAAACGCATGCTGGAGTTCACGTTCCACCCCCGATGACAGCAGTGGACGCCCGTCCGGCAAGGCGGGGATGTAGCTCACAATCATGTCTGACTGATCGATGAGCTTGAAGTCGCGGGCGTAGATCTGGGCGTCAACGTTCCGCGCGATGCGGGCGACTTCCCCAACGTTGAAGGTCACCAGGCGCCCGTTGGTCTCAATCTCAACATGATCCTCGCCTTGTTGCGTGGCCTCGCCGGCGCTATGGAGCAGAGCTTTCTCGTCCAGGTCGGCCGGATCGAAGGTGATGAAGTGCTCGGCCAGCAGATCGCGAAAATGCTCGATCTCGGCCAGCACGGCGGGCATGTCCAGAACGTGCGTCATCGGGAATGAGGGGTAGACCCGTTTGCGGTCAGCCTCAAACATCAGCCGGTATAACGACTGGGCCGCAAGCTGGGGATTGCCGATCGACATGACGAACGCGTGGCCATACCCGGCAACCGCTTCCGCCATGGCCTCGGTTACCACGATTTCTTCTTCCCGCCATACAAGGATGTCCTTGAGCGTGTGCCGCAGCTCGTGCTCGCGTTCCAGCCGTTCATGGACCGCGTCCACGTTGTCCACGAGAGTTACGTACACGTCAGCATCGAGGGCGACCATCTGGTTGTGGTCGTACGCATGGAACAGGCCGTGTTTCCAGCGGAAGGTCGCGTGAGTGTTGACGATCAGATTGACGCCGGTTGCCGCGGTTGCCAGGATGTCCTTGAAGACGCTCTTCCGCAGAGCGGTCAGACGCTGCTTCGGCAGGTCCAGGATACGCCCCGGGACAACGTCCGGAGCCTCGGCGTACATCCGCTCCCCGACGTTAGCCAGCTCGACTTTGTGGCCGTTTGCGCGGGCGAGCTGCACGGCTTGTTCAAGAAAGGGCTTTTTGTCCAGACCGACCTGTCCGGTGACGATGACCCGGACTCCGGTGTGGCGCCGGTGCCTCTGTCGATGGAATAATGAACGCGCGGACGGTCCTTCGTCACTCATGGTGCATTTCGCAGAAGCGGAACTAGAAGTCGGCAGGGTCGCCGAACTCCATTACCCAATAGATCGAGTGCTCGCCGCCGTTGCGGACGGCCACCCCTAGTTCGCGCCACTTGGGATCGAGGATAATCTCCCGGTGGGACGGGCTGTCCATCCAGACCCTCATGACATCGGCCGCGGTCTCCTGCCCGGCGGCCAGGTTCTCTCCGACGGAGTAGAACGTGTACTTCCCGGCCATCGCCCGCTCACCCGGACCGTGGCCGGTGACGGGATCCAGATGTCCGAAGAACCCCTCTTCGATCATGATGCAGGCGTAGTCGGACGCGACCTTCTGAAGGGTACTGCTGAACACGACCGGAGGCAGTTCTTCGCCGGCCCGCTCAAGATTTACCAACTGCAGAACCTGGTCCGATAGACGATCCGCCTCCTCCGGCTCGATGCACTTGGCGACCTCAGAGGAAAGACCGTTATCATCCGCTTCCGCGGGAAGCTGGTCCCCGGAAAAACATCCGGTAACCATCGCCGGCAGAAACAGGAACGGCAACAGAGCTTTCTTGGATCGTCCTCTTCGCACGATCATCCTCGGCTTCTTGGGGCAGCGCCCACCGCGCCACATCACCCATTCTATCGCGGTGCTTGCGCCCGAACAACCCGGAAACCGTCGCAAGCAAGTCACGCGGACTGGAATCCTGTGTGGCTGAAATCTCCCGCACGCCGTTGGCCGGGTGTCACGCAACGACGCTGTTGATATCGTCGAAGTTGCCGGGTCTCCTTAGGCGGTCTTGCGCCCGCCAGCCGCATGGGGCCTTGCACGGCGTGCTTGCAGCAATGTCGCGGTGCGAGTTTAATGGCCTCGGTCGGGAGACCGGCGACAAGTTGCAGTTCGAACCTCGGGTCTTTTCAAGTAGTGAAGCAGATGAATAACAGACACCTGACCCTAGGGCATAGCCCGGATCCGGATGACGCATTCATGTTCTTCGCCCTGGCTCGCGGGCTGATCGACTCCGCAGGGTGGACTTTCGAGCATGTTCTTCAAGACATTCAGACCTTGAACGAGCGAGCCCTCCGGGGGGAACTGGACATTACGGCCATCAGCATCCACGCGTACCCGCGCGTGGCCGACAAGTACGCCCTGACCAATTGCGGGTCGAGCATGGGTGACGGATACGGTCCGATGCTGGTGACGCGCGAACCGATGGCAATCGAGGATCTTCGCGGACGGCACATTGCCGTACCGGGCGAGATGACCACGGCGTTTTTGGCGTTGAACCTGCTTCTGGGCAAGGGAGAGTTCCGACACACCGTGGTGATGTTCGACGAGATCATCGACTTCGTAGCCGATGGGAAAGCCGACGCCGGGCTGATCATCCACGAGGGGCAACTTACGTATCAGAATCGGCGTCTGCACAAGGTCGTGGATTTCGGAGAGTGGTGGAAGGGGACGACCGGATTGCCCTTGCCGCTGGGCGGCAATTGCATCCGCCGAGACCTCGGGGCCGAGGCGATGACCGAGGTGGCCGGGATTCTCAAACGCAGTATCGAATACAGCCTCACCCATCGGGATGAGGCGGTTGATTACGCTCTGGAATACGCGCGCGATATGGGCAAGGACCTCGCCGATCGGTTCGTGGGCATGTACGTCAACGCCTGGACGATCGACTACGGCGACGAAGGGCGGCAGGCGGTGCGCGATCTCTTGCGACGTGGATACGACGCCGGGCTGGTGCCCGCGGTCGGGGATATTGACTTCGTTGGGTAGGGAAGTGTCGGGGACGGCGCGATTAGGGTTAGAGTAACCGATACGCAAGCCCGCTCCGCCACTTCAAGGAGAAGGAAACCATGGAGCTGTTAGTTGATTTGGTGATTGGCTCGGTGATTGAGTGGGCGATCCTGATGATTGTGATTCCCATCGCACAGCGCCTGGCGGATTTCTCCATGCCCGGTGCCGTGGAGATGGCATGGAAACTAGCGGCTATTGTTCTGCTCAAGAACATCGTCGGTAGCGGGTTGGGTTCGGCGGTCGGCGGGTTTGGTGGAGGCCTTGCCGCTATCGCGGTATTCTGGGGTGGGCTGTATAAGGTCTTCGATTTAGACATTTTCGGGGCCGTGATTATTCTGGTGGCCTCTTGGATCGTCAATACCTACGTGGCAACGGCTCTAATGGCCGCGTTCGCGTAGGAACGGACGACATTTAAGGAGTCCGGCGGCTGAGCCGGTCGGTCTTCGGTCTTGGAGGGTCAAGCTGTGGCGACTTGTCGCTGCCCGTGCGGGGCGAGTTACCGGGTACCCGATTCGGCGCTGGGAAGGCAGGCCAAGTGCAAACGCTGCGGAAGTTATTTCACGCTTGAGGCGGAAGATGACGGGCTGTTTACGATTGCAGATGAGATTGGGGCGGGCGGCTCTTCGAATCAGGGCGGGGCGGAAGCGGCGTTAGGCGTTGCGGGCGGGCGGGTTGAGCCGACTCTACCTCCGCAATCGGTGACCTTCGAGGGGCTCGCCGGAACCGCGGCAGCACGCGGGGGGAGCGGTTCGATCGGCCGAGGAACCGCTCGGGGGTACGCTTCCGACGTGCTTTGGTCGTTTCTGTTTCTTGCTAATCCGGGGAATCTGGCGTCGTTCCTGGTGATCTGGCTGGCGTTAGTGCTTGGCGAGTACACGTGTCTCCCGTTGGGAGTGATGGCGACCTTGTGGTTCGCCGCGTTTCGGCTCAACGTTGTTGTTTGCGCTGCTTCCGGTGAGAACTACCTGCCGGACGTCCATTTCCTGACGGATATCTTCTCGAATCTGGTCTGGCCTTGCGTTCAATGGACGGGCACCTGGTTAATAGTGCTCACGCCGGCCCTTGCGTATGAGTACGTAACTGGAACTCGGGGAGTGTTTGCCTGGGCGGCGGTGTATGAGAAGATGAGTGGCGGACTCGGGGCGTTGCTCGGAGGATCGGTTTCCGGCGTGACGGTGTTGGACGTGCTAATCTACCTTGGGATTGCCGCGTGGCCGATGGTGGTTCTTTGCGTTGCTATGGGCGGATTCGGCTCGTTGTGCCGCGCGGATCTGATTTGTGTGACGATTGTACGGACGTTTCCGGTCTATCTGATCACGCTGGCGTTGATGTTCGGAGCGGTTTTTCTGCAGGAGGCGGCACAGTCTCTTGCGGCTGCGGGCGTCGGGCCCAAGGCCGGTCGGTCCTCGGGCGGTACCACCGGGATTTGGATCGTTGCGGCGGTGTTGTTGAGAGGCGCTGAGATATACGTTGACATAGTCCTGATGCGACTGATCGGCCTCTACTATCATCACTTCAAGGAGAAGTTTGCCTGGTCTTGGGGTTGACGAGGTTATGCGGCGCAAGACCGCCGCGCCCCGTGGCGGCTCGCGATACACTTGTGGACACCGGCTCCGCCCGCAGTCGCTACCAGTCAAGTACGATGCTCAGCGCGATCGTAACCGCCCCAAGGGCTATCGCACAGATCGCCCGTGGGTAATCCGGGTACACCTTGTAGTAGTCGCGTAAGATCTGCGGGATCTGTCCGACGCGGAGTACGCTTAGCCCCAGAAAGAGGGCGGCTATGCCACCGAGTATGGACATGCCGCGAAGCGCGATTCCGATTCCAGTGCCGGTCCGGACTGCGCTTACCCCAACAAAGACCATGGCAATCGCGCCGAGAATGACCCCGCGCCGGGCTCCCTCGTTTGCGCCCTTAACCTGAAAGGTCAACTGTCGGTACTCTGCGATCTTGTCGCGCCATTCCTTGGCGACGAAGTAAGTGCCACATTCCGAGCACTTCGGTGATACGGCTCCGGTCAGATTGTATCCGCAGGATAGGCAGAATCGCGGCGGTTCGGATGAGTGTCCGGTGCTGCTGTCGGGTTGGTTTGGTGTGCTCATCGAATCTCGTCGATCTGGTTGGACACGCCCGCCGGTCCGACCAGGACCAGAGTATCACCGACGCTCAACGAAGCATCCGGGTCGGGGTTGAACAGGGTCTGACCGTCGGCCTGCTTGATGGCTACCACGCTTGCACCGGTTCGTTCGCGAAGCGCTGAATCCCGCAGAGTAGTCCCCGCCAGCGGAGATGCCGGGCTAACGATATACTCGTCAATCTCCAGATCGACTCCCTTGTTGGACATCTCTACCAGGTCGACCACGTTGGGGCGGGTGAGAATGTTGGCGATTCGCTGAGCCCCCATGATCTGCGGGCATATAACACGGGCTGCCCCGGCGCGCAGGAGCTTAGCCTCGGTGGCCGGCTGCTCCGCGCGGGCGATGATGTGAAGATCGGGCCGAAGCGTATACGCCGTCAGCGTTATGTAGACGTTATTGGCGTCGTGGGGCAGCACCGCCACCAGTGAACGGGCCCTCATCAGACCGGCCGCCTGCAGGACCTCGTCATTAGTCGCGTCCCCAATAACGTACGGAACACCCATGCCCTGCAGGGTATTCTCTTTCTTCGGATCACTCTCCACGATGACCAGCGGCACGTTACGCCGCATCATTTCTTGGGCGGCTAACGATCCCATGCGCCCACAACCGCACAAGATCGTATGCCGGCGAAGGTCCTTGATCTTGGATTCCATCCTTTTTCTCTCGCGAACGGAGCGTAGTTCACCACTGATAAACAAGGATATCAACGACGTGAAGGCGACGAAGACGGTCGTGATTCCGATTACAATCACGCCGATTGTCCAGACCCGCCCGGCCGGGCTGGGATCCCAGACCTCGCCATAGCCTACCCCGCTGACGGTAATCACCGTCATGTAGGCAGCATCCAGGAATGACGGGTGGCGATCCTGCTCGATGATCATGTATCCCGTCGTGCCGATGATAAGGACGGCCACCAGGGTCAGGATTGCCAGTATGAGGCGAAAACGCGGCGACACAGACGATTCCTCGCTCCATCAACGGATGCAACGCCACCAGCCGGATGCTCCGAAGTCTAGCGGTAGATCGATCCGGCGCACAGCCCGAGCCCGTTTCAGCTTCGACAGAAGACGGCTCCTGAGCGAATAGAGGGCACCGTTGGTGGGAACGGTTGTCCGTTCGCGTGCAGGATGACGCTTTGTGGGTTAGTTCGGCGATCTCCGGGGCCTACCCGCTCTGGCTGCCGGCGTTTGCGGGCGTTATGGTGGTCGCTCAAAGTGCTGTGTCTGTGTCTGCTGGGTGGATGACATTGTGAAACGAGCGATCGTAGCAGGGGCGACTTCTCACGGTCTGGGCATCACGCGGTTGTTGCTTTCCAAGGGGTATCAGGTCCAACTCGTCGATCAGCAGGAGGCGGTTCTGGCCAGCGCCCGAGCGGATCTGGCCGACCTGCTACGCAAGACTGGCGGGCAGCGGGTTGGAGAACTGCGAACCTCGGGGGCGCCGTCGGAAGTTGACTCGCCGGATTTGGCGGTTGAGACAGGTACCGGCACAGTGGCGGAGAAGCGGGCGGCGCTGGCCGCGTTGGAGGCGGTGGTTCCGCCGTCGGCTCTTTTGATTACTAGTTCCCCACTTGTTTCGGTCAGTTCCGTTGCGGTTGGCGCGCAAGAACCGGCGCGGGTGATAGGGCTGAACATCCCCGGAGTTTCCGAAGAAACGCAGGTTGCGGAAGTCGTGGCTGGGCAGAAGAGCGATGAGGCGGTGATCGATCGCATGTTCAAGATCGTGAAATCGTGGGGCAAGACCCCCGTGCGCGTCGCCGACAGCCCGGGGCTTATAGTAGATCGAATTCTCTGCAGCTACTACCTGGAGGCCCAGCGGGTCCTGGCCGACGGAATCGGCGGAGTGGATGAAATCGACGGCATTATGCGAACGTACGGCCGGTTCAAGCTGGGGCCGTTTGAGGCGATGGACTCGGTCGGCCTTGATTTGGATCTTGTGCTGACGACGTCAATCTGGGAACGGCTGGGCAGGCCTCGGAGACTTCAGCCGCACGCGGCCCAGCGGAAGCTGGTTGAGCGGGGTTTCACCGGGCGAGGCTCCGGCCGGGGCTTCTACCTTCACGACTCGGACGGAGTGCTGCCCGCCTGGATTGTAGATCGTAGGAGCTTTGAACTCTCGCCGCTGCACTCGGATGCGATGGTCACTTTCGCGGCTCGAGCCGGAGCGATCAACGCGGCCGGCACGGAACAGTACATCTTCAGTCGAATCCTCGCGGCCGTGATCAACGAGGCCGGTTGGGTATTCGAAGAGAGCGTTGCGAGCCCCCGCGACATCGATTTTGCGATGGTCCTCGGCGCGGATTTCCCACAAGGGCCCCTGGCGTGGTCGGACGACATCGGACACCGGACGATCCGCGGCTTTCTGCACGGTGCCGCAGGGGTGGTAGGGGATGATCGCTATCAACCCGCTCCGCTATTCGAGCGGGCGACCTGAGCGGACAGGCCGCGTCTGGGATACGCCTGCCCGGCACGTCACTCCTCGGGCGCCATCGTGGCGAGTTGCCCATGAGCGACACCGCGCATCGCTTGAATACGATCGGTGAACGCCTGGACGTCGCGGTGCTTGCCGGCAAGAACGATGGTGACGTAATCTCGGTTCCGATCGATCGTCGAGTACATGGTTCCGCGAATCAGCGATTGGGCGGCGACGAGGCACTCGCGAAGGCGCGAGCCAACCTCGCCGATCCGGTTGTCACAGACGAATGTCAAAACCACTGACACGCGGTCATCACTCTCGGCCGGGCGGCTGCAGAGCAGCGCGTCGCGGATCATATCGCGAACCGCCTCAGACCTGTTCTCGTAGCCCATTGCGGCAATGTAACCATCAAACGCCGCGAGCAACTCGGTGTCGAGAGAAACGCTGAACCGATCAGTCTGGGACATGTTTGCCCTTTCTCGCAGAATGAGCCGCTGAACGGGCTCCCGGAATCAGCTCGGAGACGTTCAAAGCTGCCGGCCGACATTGCGGCGCCGGTTTGCCGTCTGTCATAAGCGCGACATGCATGAGAGATGCGTTCGGCTCGAATACCACGCTGTGGTGCGTGGCGATTTCGGCGATTGCCACGCTGTCGAGCAGAGTCCACGCTGTTTCACGGTCTAAGTACTGCTGAGCGTCTTGCAGGGTCGAGGCGAGCACGCTGTCGATCTTCGCGAAACGCCCGCAAGTAACCGGTGGAGTGCGCTTACGGTAGTGGTTGGTACACGCGAGATAGGGCACGTTCGCGTCAGGGAGTCGTTCGGTAACGCCGTTGGTGTGGGTGTGATCTCCGTCGAACTCGAAGACCGCTGCCGCGGGTCCGGCACCGGTATAAGGTCTCGTTACCATCATGTTGTTGCCGACTGTACACGCACGTTTGCGAAGAACCTGCGCAACGTCGGCGAAGGCGGTAGCCGCTTTGGCTGATTCGATTGCGTCGCGGAAGGTGAGAATGTACGGAGTGTAACCGGTTGCGGTCGTCGGCTTGAAGCCTCTAGCGTCGTGGGTGGCAATCGACACTCCTTCGCTGTTCATTCCCGTGAGGCACCCGATTACTCCGGGCCACGTGACCGAGACCCAGCCCAGGCGGTCCGAGTCGGGCGGGGCGGCTCGGGCCACGATGATCTGCGTCCCCGCCAGCGCCGGGATCGGGTACCAGTCCATATTGCGTCCGGCGAGCGTCTTGCCGCCTTTGGTCATAGAGCCCCAAGCGGCGAATGATGAACATCCCAGCCGCGAGAGGTCCGGCACGCAGTTGGCCGCGACCAGGTCCTCGTATCGAAAGGCCCGCCCTACCGAAGGAAGTTGGACCGGTCCCCCCGCGCGGGCTTCGAGACCCGCGAGTATGCCGCGCAGCTCCGCCTCGTAGCGCGGGGCAATCACCATTATGCCGAGCTTGGGCAGGACCGCTTCTTCGTATCCCTGCGGGCTTCCTCCGACGGCACCGCTGGAAAGGAATCCGTCCCAAAGGTCAACCACGTCCTGTCCGATGAGGTATCCCTGGGCGAAGCCTTGTTTGCTTAGCGTACCCCACAAGCGCAGCACGCGGACCCCATCCACGACGCTGAGTTCGCCGGTAACCTGTTTGGGCTCCGATCCGCCCGCCAAAGCCGGCCCGGACAGCAAGGGGAGAATCGCTACGAACAACAGCCGCGTGAGGTTCCGTTTCGTTGCCATGCTCATTGTCCTGTTCCACGTAACGCGGGCGTCCTGTCTGCACGATCGTAACGCAGATATCCTGTCTGCAAAATCGTAACGCAGACATCCTGTCTGCATCTTCAGACGTTTCGATATTCTACCGCCCATCCAGCAGCCTGGAAGCCTGCGTTACCGCGGCACCAATAGAGCGGAAGCGAGTACGGGCTAATCTGCCTCAGTGCGGATGTTCCAGCTTAACGATGCTGCAGGGATGCGATCCGAAATCCGATCCGACCGGCCCGCCGGTGCTCGACAACAAGCTCCCGATTACTTACCCTATGTGTAATCGTGCGGGATCAGCCCGGCCACGCGAGCAGAGACCGCGTGCTTTTTTGCAGGAGGCGACGAGCGCGGGATGCGTCGGGGAAGTCTGGGTCATTTCAAGACGCTTTTCTGCTAACTCAGTCCGGGCGATGGAGCGGGATCCACTCGTTGCGGTCCGGTTGTCCGCGCGACTGCGCTGCGAGTGTTGCCGCGCGGCTAGTCCCGGGTTCCGTTGGGAACGCGTGACACCGGAGTCGATGGTGTTCTTTGAGCCACACAGGAGATCGTCTTATGCCTATCAGAACCGAACAGATCATGCCGAATCTTGGACTCAGGAACGTGGCTTCTGTTGCTTGCATGAGGAGTCTGCGGGTGGCGGCGTCTTTCGTAGTGCTTGTCACGCTGGCTGGATGCCCGGGCGCGTCGCAGGAGGAACCCCCGCCGCTCAACCTGGGTCAGAGCGTGCCGGTAAGCAGTGCCACGGTCGACGCAGAGGGCGGGACGATCAACCTTGCGGATGCGACGGGCGTTCTCGAAGGCATTACTATCGAGGTGCCCGCGGGCGCTCTGGAGGAATCGACCACCTTCAACCTGTCATACCGGCCGATCGAGAGCCACACCCTCGGCAGCGAGTTTAACCCGGTCACACCGGTAATTACCATAGACAATGGCGATGTAACTGCGACTGAGCCGATCCTGGTCACCGTGCCGGTCGAGATAGCCGAAGACGAGCATGTCATGGCCTTCATCTATGACGAAGAGACCGGCCGGTTCGAGGCTCTCGCCGAGATTGACCACGACGCGACCTCATTCACGTTCGCAACCACGCATTTCTGTGATATTCTGCTTAACAAGGTCTTCTGGCAGTTGCTGCTCGACGACTTTCCTTCCGGGTTCCAACTTCAGCATGACAACTGGCAATATGATAACCCGGGGACCTTCTTGTCTTCGGGCGGTATTTGCTCTGGCATGAGCGCCACGGCGTTATACTACTACCTGGAGAAGAAGACCAAAGACAACCAGCCGGAGCTGTTCGGACGGTACGACAACGACGGCGACACGCAGAATCCGACTCCGGATTTCGGCGAGGACGATTCGAATGCCATCTATATTGCCGCCACTGCACAGTGGTATCGAGAGAACTACCAGTCCTCGAAGCTCGAGTATTGGTACAACATTGCCAGAGAGAAGGACGACATGTGGACGTTCCTGATGTTCGCGCACGCGATTATGATGACTGATGAGCCCCAATATGTGGCGATCTTCAACGAAGATTATAAGACCGGGCACGCTTTGATTGTCTACAAGAAGATGGGCGATACATTGTATGTGGCCGATCCCAATGAGCCCAATATCGAGAACAAAATCACCTACAAGTACGACGCGGACGGCGTACTTCACTTCGAGCCGTACAAGTTCCGAACGAGATCCGGAATCTCTGCGACCGATTACACGGAGGTGATCTTCGTGGGACATCGAGACGTTGTTGCGTGGGAGGATCTGAAGGAACTCTGGGAGAAGATGGACGACGGCACGGTTGGTGATGAGTTCCCCCAGTACCACTTCGTGGTGCTCGAGGAGGACGCGGCCGGCAACACGACCGAGGTTCCGTTTCTGGACGGCTACAGTACGGAAGAGAGTGAGATCACTCTGAAGATCGTCACGGACGGCCACAAGTGGTTCACTCCGCGGCTGACCTGGTACGACCAGGATCAAACGGAACGCGGCCAAGTCGAAGGCGAGACCATCGAGGTGACCCTCAGTGACGGGGATAACCGCGTCGGGATCCTGGCGGAGGCGGATCCGGCGGATCTGGACGATCCGGACGAGGATGACGATTGGGCCTGGACGGGCTTCGACTGGTTCAACGTAGAGCGCAAGACGGATAATGCCACGACGATCGGTACAACGATAATCAGTCCCGTAAACGGTTCCACGTACACGACGGATGATACGATTATGTTCAGTGGAACCGGGGCCGACGCCGATGGGAACCCGCTTACCGGTTCGTCGCTGGTGTGGACGTCGAACCGCGACGGCGAGTTGGGTACCGGCGAGTCGTTCACGAAGTCGCTATCCGAAAACACGCACCAGATCACTCTGACGGCCACGGATGCCAACGGGCAAGAGACCATCGATCACATCACTATCATAGTCGGCGCCGGCGCGGAACCGACCATTACGGTATGGTACGACGGAGAGCTCGTCGATGACGCGAATATGTTGATCCGTGACGAACCGGTTGTCGAAGTAGGGACTACCGAAAACCTCGAGTTCACCATTAAGAACACGGGTGCGGCACCGCTCCAAATCATCGTGCCGCTCGAGATCCGCGAAGAGGACCAAGGCGAGTTTGCGATAGTCCGCGAGCCGGAGGCGACAGTCGATCCGGGCGAGTCGACTACGTTCGTGTTGGCGTTCACTCCGCAAGATCTAGGCTACGGCCAGACGTCAATCTACGTCGAGAGCAACGGCTTCCACGGGTACGACTACGGCGTCCACATAAACATAATGGCGGATTATCCGTGGACGTACTACGCCTTCATAGATGAGGTGAGCGGGCTGATGTGGCAGAAGAAGTCGTGGCTGGATACCACCGGATGGGCGGTTCCGCGGGATTGGCAGGACGCTACAGACTACTGTGCAAACCTGGAACTGGCCGGTTACGATGATTGGCGCATGCCCAGCAAGGATGAGGTCGTGGATATCCTCGGCGGCTATGACGAGGACAACCAGTCATACGCCCATGCTTGTGCGGACTCGCCGAGCTGCCTGGAGTTTGAGTCCTCGGCGGGCGTTTATGGTTATGAGCATTGGACTTCCACGCCGCACGATGACGCCGGCGACTACTGGTCGGTGAAGTTCTCGAACGGGTACCTCAATCATCGGGCGGGGGAATACACGGGTGTCGATACGCATTGCGTTCGCGAAAGCGGAGAGTAAGACGCGGCAGTAACACTGCACCGCCGCGGTAGATTATGCACGACGCAGAAGTGGTGGGCTGGTAGAAGTGGAAAGATCGCTTGGACGTGCGGCGTGGTTCTACCCGTAGCGAAGCCTGAACGGGTGGCATAGGCCGGTTTGTCGCCTATGCCACCCGTTTGGCTTCGGACTACTCGTTGGCGCGGGTGACCACGAACTCGCCGTAGTCGTCTCCGCACTCGATTGCCTTCGTTTGAGTGCACTGGAAGGTGCGCAGGCCGGTCTTGCCGGTTGGGTCGTACTCGCCGCCGTATGCCAGATCCATAAAGGCTGCACACACGCCGCGAATCATATACGCGCTCGGTTTCGTCGAACGCCCATAGGAAACTACGTCTGATTCGTAGTAGTCGTAGGCTCGAACCACCATCCGCTCGTTCGGGATGAGTTCGACGATCTCGCTCTTGGCCCACCCCCACGCGGTGAAGACCGCGAAGGCCCCGTGGAGGACATCCTCGGGGGCTTTTTCGATCTGCGGGGCGACCATGGCCTTCCATTCATCGGAGGTGATGATGCCGTAGCCAGTGTGATACCCGCATTCGTGGGCCGCGTTAACGAGGAGCCACTCCGCGGCCTCGAGCGTGTCGTCGTCGACGCTGCGCGTGAGGCGCTCGGCGAAGCCGTTCCAGAACTTCCCGGGAAGCTGGGTGACGAAGACATTGAATGCCGGGACGAGCCCTTCGTCGTTTGCCACCGCCCGGACCTGTGACATTCCATTGATTACTTGTGTTCGATTGATCGCCATAATCGAGTCTCTCCTGTTAGAGGGTCACTGCCCGGAACAGTGAACGTTGGTCGCCCTTTACAATGCTCTCCGTTTCAGCAACGGTGTACGATCGCCGTGGCTTGCCGAAGATGGCTGCCAACATTCCGGCGATGTATCCCCGCGTGATGAAGTTGATGGCCTTCTTGGACTTGCCCCACTTCTTGATCCAACCTTCGTCAATGTGGGAGTGGAGCAATTCGATCTCGCCACCCTCTACGCCGACGCACTGGGTTCGCAGTTGCCCCAGGCCGGTAACGGAGTAGTACTGTTCTGCGATGGTAATACGCGTGTTGGTGTCCTGGACGTCATACTCTCGGTAATACCGAGACAGCTCATCGTAGAAGGTGTCTTCCGCGACGTCGGCGAGCAACTTCTTGCCGTCGAGCATCCCGCAGTCATCAGCAAGCTGCGAGTACAGTGTGGCATAGTGATGACAGTGGAGTACGTAGACCTCGCCGTTGATGTAGTGGCGGCAGGCTTTCGGGTCAAACCTGTGGTCGAGCTGGATTCCAGCTTGTTCCATTACTGGCATTTTCGGTCCTTCCTTTCTAGACCATGGTGGCCTCTTTGCCGGTGAGTTCCTTGATAGCGGCCTTGAGCTTCTGGATGTTCTCGGGGGAGTCCGGAGTGTCGGCCGCCTTCGCCGACATCAGACCAGTCTTCATCGCTAACCTCGTCTTGACTGTGACGCCGCCGGCTTGTTCGGCAAACTTGTACAGTTGAACTAGTTTCTGTCCCATAACAAAAGGTCTCCGTGTGAAAGCACGTGTTCCTAATCCTAAATGGCGGTACCTGTTTCGTTTATCGTACGAATCAAGTCGCCGAATTCGTTCTGAATCTCCTCCTTTCCTTGCTTGGGGAAGATCGCTTGGCAGTTGTCTTCGCCTTCGACCCCTTTGACGTGTAGTCCGCGGTGTCCGCACACGCGGAAGAACGGGCGCGGAAAATCCGCGAAGTATTCGAGGTCACCGAGAGCTTTGAGGCCCATGATGGCGTCGCGTGTCCACGGTGTGTCAAACCAGTAGCGATACACGCTGCTACCATCGAAGCAATCCTCGACCTTCTTCACTTGGACAATGCGCATGCCGTTAACTGACTCACCGCTGCGAGTCCCTGCTCGAGGTCCTCGTCTCGGTTGAAACCTGAAACACTGAATCGGATCGTTCCCGCCGGCGCACTACCGATGGCTGCGTGGATAAGCGGGGCGCAGTGCAGGCCCGTCCGGCAGACAATGCCGAAGCTCTCCTCGAGAACGGATCCCGCTTCATCGACACTCCAACCGTCAACACAGAACGAAGTCGCGCCGATTCGACGCTCGGCGATCCGGGGGTCGAACAGATGGACTCCAGGCAACTTCGCAAGCTCGTGGCGGAGGTGGACGGCCAGTTGGTTCTGCCTGGCTCGAAACGGCTCGCCGTGCTGTTCCAGCCAACGCAACGCCGCCGCAAGTCCGGCTAGAGCGGGGACGTTCGGAGTTCCGGCCTCGAGTCGTGTCGGCATTTCAGCAGGGTGTAAGGCTAGATCGCTACGGACTCCGGTACCGCCGACAAACTCCTGGCGAAGCGTAAGGTGTGGCGTAACATACAGGGCGCCTGTTCCGGGAGGGCCGTGCAGGCCTTTATGTCCTGTGAAAGCTACCAGGTCAGCATGCAATGTTACGGGGTGGACGTCGACTGCCCCGATGGACTGCGAGGCATCCAAGAGCGTTAGGGCTCCGGCCGCCTTCGCCTTGGCGAACAGAGAAGCTACATCGTTCAGCCGCCCCGTTACGTTGGATGCATGGTTGATAGCGACGAGTGCCGGTTGATCGGCCAACGCTCGGTCGAACGCGTCAAGGTCAAGCGATCCGGTTTGATCCAGACCTATGACTGAGACTCGAACCCCGCGGTTTTGCTGAAGATGGTTGATGGGTCGTAGAACCGAGTTGTGTTCCGTAACCGTTGTGACGACATGTGCGTTCTGTCCCAGGTCGACCCCGGCGAAGGCGAGGTTAAGGGCGTGTGTCGCGTGCATGGTCAAGACGATGCGCGCGGGGTCATCGACCTTCAGAAGTGACGCAAGTCGGTGACGACATTCAGTTACTACGTCCTCGACGCGCCCGACCGTCCGGCCCGGGTGTGTCGGGATCTCTGTTAAGGCTTCCGTTACGGCTTCTACTACGCCGGGCGCGCGCGGCCATCCTGTTGCTGCCGCGTTAAGGTATACCCTTCCTTTGGGATCATCGCGGAGTCTCTCAGGGGCATTACTTGTGGTGGTGCGGAGTGGCTCGGCCGATGCCGCCAATATGTCACTTGAATCCTGTCCGATTGTGCTCACCTCGCGTGGTCCGCTGGAAGCGGTCTAGTCCTGGGTCGATGTTCATCGAGGGATCCGGCCGGAACGATGCGCCACCGTTCCATCCTTGGCTCAGCCGCAATCGATCGGGGGTCGCGTGATTTCTCTCGGATGCCGGTTCGAGCTACTTTAGTTGCGGTAGCGCATGGGGCGTTGGCTTCGGAACCTGTGTTGAAGTGAAGGAGATAGTCGTGCCGCGTTCCCGCTTTTTCGTTCGCGGCACGCTGCAACTTAACGCCGATGCGCAGAACGAACCATCCGCCCGTCCACCGGTTCGGAGGGTCCGGAATGCCCGATAAACAACTGGCTGCCGGATCATCTGAGATGCGCTCTGGCGAGAGCGTTGCGATCCACAGCCTGAGTTCCCGAGCCTAGCGGTCCAGAAGCAGAGAGAATCCTAGGCTCGTTCTTCCGTAGTATCCTCCGTGAGTGCCGACACGAAGCATCCAACCATCATGTCGTCGACCGGAGGGACGGCAGTGTCTGACCCAGCACCCGTGGAAGCGACTTCGCGAGGCGGGTACACACCGGCGGTAGTCGCCGAGACCGAAGTACGGGGCTGCGTTGATATGTAGGACCTTCCGCGGTGCGCATCGCGTGGTGCGATAGACAACCGGCCTGGTGAAGCTGACGCAAGTTGACGACCGCGCAACCTGTCTGGCTCGGCCGCCCGAGCGGGCATACGTGCGACCGTATGCAGTGTATCTTGAGTCTGCGGTGTGCCCGCGGGCTGTTGTCGTTTGCCCTTGCGGTCGTTCATAGATGATCGGGGCCGGGAGAACCGCCGGAGTGTCGGCGTAGTGCGGGGATGGTTCGGCGAACGACTCCGCACCTGTGGCCCCCAGGATGCTCGTCGCCGCAAACGCGGCAAGCAGGGCGCGGTACGAGGCTTGAATGGACATCTCAGGCTCTCCGTTGATTCTCACAGATCTTCGGTGCCAAACCCACGCTATCACGGAACTCGCCCGGGAGGTGGCCGGATGGCATCCGTGCTAATAGACAACCGTCGTCCGGCGACGTTAGGGTCCGATAGTCGAAGCGGGGTGGAAGGTGGGAGATTGGGTGCCCATCGCCCGGCGCGGCGAATGGCAACGGCCTAATGGGTCGGTGGTTGCGTGTCCCATTCCAACGTCCAACACCACCTCGCCGCTTAAGAGGGTTTACCCGCAAGGCTGTCCTCCAGGGCGAGTCCGGAAGCGGACTCATGGTCATCTCAGGCGGTCGCTGCCGCGACCGGCGGCGTACACGCGCTTCGGCGATCATCCCCCGCAAGACTTGCTATCGCCTCGCAGAGTGCTACCATGGTTTTGGGCCGTGGTTCGTATCCTCGTCTGCAGGGGGCAGGTGAGGGTTGCGCCTTATTCGCGGTCGCGTCGAAATTGTCTTGACGGGCACGGGCGCGCGAGCCATCATCAAGGAAAGAAGATCCTGCATTGCGCACGGGTCCTGCGCTTCATCCAAGGAGGGATGCTCTCATGCTAGTTCACCGCTCGAATCTTGTTGTTATCGCAGTGGTCTGTCTGACGCGTGGCCCGGCTCGGGCTGATAGCGAGGCATGTTGCATCGAAGGAGGGGAGTGTATCGATGTGCCGGCGTTTGTGTGCATGGACGAGTCGGGGACTCCGCAGGGCATCGGTACATACTGCCTGGGCGATAACGATGACCCGCCTAACGGTATCGATGACGCGTGCGAGGAAGCCGAAACCGAGGCCTGCTGCTACGGTGACCGGCTCTGTGTCGACGTAGTGCCGGCTGAATGCGCCGGCGAGTTTGAAGGTGATTCGATGGGCCCCGGAACCGCGTGTGGGGTGGACGAGAACGAGAACGGGATTGACGATGTGTGCGAAGGTGGTCTGGTGGAGGCGCGTTGGCTCGGCGGGAGCGGCGACTACCGGGATTCCGCCAAATGGGATGTCGGTGCGATCCCGTGCAACGCTGGCGGAGGGACGTATCTCGCAACGATCGATGTTGCTGATTCCGACGTGACGATCGACGCGGCGAGTTGTGAAGTGAAATCACTCACTATTGCTCATGACACCATTTTGACAGTAAGCGCGGCGGCGGAGTACACGGTGTTGGCGTCATCGGAGATTCACGGTACCCTCCAGGTGGATACGGCGACGTTTGAGAGTGACACATCCACGAATATCGACGGGGCTGACGTCCTCGTGAACAACGGCGTCGCGCAGTTGTTGGGCGCCGTAAGTTACGCCCACGATGCCGCCGGAGACGGAGACGGCCGGACCCTCGCGGCGACGGGGACGACTGCTCTGCTGGATATGGTGTCCGTTACATCGATGACCCAAAGCCCGGTCGGAGGCCCTTTGGACGCGGCGGTGAAGATCCATGCATCCGCCGGGGGGCTGATCGATCTGGGCAGCCTGGTGACCATCGCCGGGGGGGCGACGGAAATCATGGCTACCGGAACCGACAGCCGGGTGGCACTATCGTTGTTGACCAGCATTATGGACACGAATCCCGGGACGGCATCGGTGATCCAGGCGACCCAGGGCGGACAAGTGAGCCTATCCAATCTGCTCGCCCTCGATGCGGTGAACCTCTTGTTCGACGGCACCGGAACGATGAGCACGCCGCTTATGACCACCTACACCAACGGGCTGGCGACGATCAGCGGGGGGGCGGCGGATCTGAGTGCCGTAACCAACGCGGCCGCAAGTACGTTCGAGGTCTCGGCCGGTTCGCTCGATCTGAGCAGTGCCGTCAATCTGACCGCAGGACGCGTGCGCGTGCACGGCTTAGCAACGGCCGATCTATCCAGTGCGTCGCAGATTGACAATGCCGGGTTCCACGCCGTCACCGGGGCGACCCTTGCTGTGCCCGTTGCGACCACGTACGCGCATCATGCCGAATCCGACGGAGATGAGGTTACGTTCGAGGCAAGCGGTTCGGGCGGTTCCTTGGGCTTTGCGGTGTTGGGTGGAATAAGCCAGACGCACTCGGGCACGCCGGCCGGCTCGGCCCTGGTGCTACGCGCCACCGGGGGCGGGACTTTGGACCTCGGCGCGGTCGGAACCATTACCGGAGGCGCGACCGAGATCCTCGCCTCCGGCACGTCAAGCGTTGTCGATCTTTCCGCGTTGACCGGCTTGACCGTGACCAACCCGGGTACCGCGTCTTCGATTTCGGCCCTCGCGGGCGGTTCCGTTCTTATAGGCAATGTTGCGGCCCTGACCCGTGTTGATGTTACCATCGGCAGTGACAGCCAGGTGACCCTCTCAGATCCTTTCGTGTTGACTGAAGCGTCGCTGAGTTACGGCGGCGGGAATCTCAGCCCGACGGACGTCGCGGTGGTGGATGGCGGGTTGACGCTTGGCTCGGAGGCTACCGCCGCCAAGACCTTCCGTTTGTTGGGAACCAGCGAGTTCGCCGGCGACGTCGCGAGTGCTCAGCAGGTTCTGGTGCTCGGTGATGACCACGGTGATGCCACGGTGTCAGTTGCCGAGGGGTTCACGAATGCCGGGCAGGTGGTCGTCCGCTCGGACGACCCGGGGCACAGTTCGAGCCTGCTGGTCCTCAACGGTTCTCTGACGAACCTGGATGGTGGCGCGGTCTCAGTTTCTCCGGGGCAGGGGCCGGGGGTTGTACTGGGGGCCGAGATGGAAAACTACGGCAGCGTGTCGATCGCCACGGTCTCGGGAGCCGGTGCGGAGCTTGGCCGAAGCGGTGCAGCGCACTGTAACCAGGGACTGTTCGAGTTGGTGGGCGCCTTCGATATGCCGTTGGAGTTGATTGGAGACTCGTTCACTAATGACGTCGGCGGCGAGATCGCCGGCCACGGCTCGATCGATGTCCGAGCTCTTGCGTTTAGCAACGACGGGTCGATCAGCCCGGGTACGCCGGGGAGCGCGGCGGGCAGCGGGACTGCAGCCGCGGCCTCGGAGATCGGAGCGCTTGAGTTCATTGGGGACTACTCGCAGAGCGCCTCCGGGGTGATGAAGGTCGAGATAGGCGGGCTCCAGGGTGGCGAGGACTTTGATTCGATTGAGGTGACCGGGCAGATTTCCCTGGCAGGAGAACTTGAGGTGGCTCTCGTGGGCGGGTTTGATCCCCCGAGCGGTACGGACTACGAGATCGTCGCGGGCGGGTCGGTCGTAGGGGAGTTCGATACTTCAACGCTGCCGGAATTAGGGTCTCCCCGGTGCCTGGCCGTTACCTACGCTCCTAATTCCGTGACCGTCGTATCGAGAGAGATAGGGATTGAGGCTCATCCGGCTGGGCAGGATGTCTGCGAGGACGACCGTGTAACGCTGTCAGTTACTCCAGTGGGGGCGGGTCCTTTCGAATACCTCTGGTACAAGAACGGGACGGTCGTTCCGGTTGCGGGCGCGCAAGAGCTGGTTCTGGATCCGGCGACGCTTGCGGATGAAGGAAGCTACACGGTCTCGGTCTCCAATGTGTGCGGAACCGTGACAAGCGATCCTGCAGATCTGGTCGTGCGGGCCCTGCCGAGGATCGTCGAGCAGCCCACCGGACGGGCAGTTTGCGAGGGTGCCCCGGTGGAGTTGTCCGTCATTGCGACGGGCGAGGAGCCGTTGCGGTTCCAGTGGCGTCACGATGGCCTGGACATTCCCAACGCCCGTGATGCTGCGTACTCGATCGATTGGGCCGGTTCGGAGGATGCCGGCGAGTATGAGGTGTTGGTCAGCAATTCATGCGCTGAGATTACGAGCGAAAGAGCCTTATTGACTGTCATAATTCCGCTATGGGGCGATTTAAATCGTGATTGTGCTACCGATTTGGACGACTACGCGGTGCTGGCGGGCTGCTTGTCGGGTCCGGTAGACGCGCCGCCGTCGGGTTGTACGGCGGCAGACCTTGATCTCAGCGGCGAATCAGTCGACTTGGCCGATTTCGCGGTTTTTCAGGGCGCTTTCGGGCGTACTCCACAATAACGCGCGTACACTACTCGATTCACACGCAGCGAAGCCGAAGGCATGAGGATCGTGCGCTAGACACGAGTGATCTCACGATTGCGGTCTAGAGTGTGGATATTTGGAGGGTTGTTTGCGTGGGTGTTTGGGCAAGGAGGCGTACTTGGCCCATCGATCGGAAGATCCATGTGAGTGCGAAATAGTCTCGGCGGCGGGAAGCACGCTGTTGCGGTAAGCGGCGACGCGAGTACTGATGCCATCGGCTTTGGCGGCCCGGAGAACTTCGTAAGTGGTTTGAGAATCAATGTTTGTGGCTGGACCTGCGCAGCCGTTGTCGGTGATGGCGGGTAGGCCCCTCTTGAAGGCTATCGCCGTGATGGCGAACAACCTGGGACGGTGCCCCGTTATAAAACCCCTAAATTAACACGAAGCTGGCTGAAGGAGAATGCCTAAATGGCCATGGGTAATGCGTCTCAGTGCCTGCGCAGGCGGTGTTTGCAGTTGCCCTGGTAACGGGGCAGGGCGCGCCTTGAGGGCATCTTCCTTGGCCCATGCTTCCTATCATAGTGTTGTCGGATACCGTCGCCTCTCCCGGTCTGCCATGTTCAGATAGCGTCCGAGATATTTCCCAGCTTATCAGTTTCTTTATGCGGAACGCGCTTCCATCTTACGCGGGATGCTAGTATCATTATGCACGTCAGGTTACTCGGAAGGGTCGCTCTTTCGGCGCATGTTCGGCATTTTCGGAGTTCGGTCGCGTAGAGTGCTGTCGGATGGTCGGCGTGGGCGTTTCGGTGTCCGTCGTTTCTATGCTGTCAGCGTGCAGACCCGAGCTCAAGAAGAAATGAGTTTTGGTGTGTTATGGCCTCGCTTGCGTTGGCGTTACGGTATGTGACGTTGATCGGCGAGTCGTGTGAGTAGCTCAGGTGTAATCCGTCGAGAAGTGTGGATGCACAGTGCATTTCGGCGTTGTTCTACGGGTCGTATGTCTGAAAAGGGCATCTGCATCCGTTCCCGGCGGTTTGTAGGGAGCAAGGAGAGCAAGCAGTGGCAGTGCGGGATTAGGCAGGTGATCCCGTAGAGACGGTTGGGCGCGCGCGGGCGGAATCCGTTGCGTAGTGATGAGGCTAGGCGACATCTGGACCTGCGATGGAGTAATGGAGGATTGCGGACGACGTAAAGCGAGGAATACGTTGAGAGACGGTGCCATATATACGGCATCATAGTTGACGAGGGGTACGACATTTTGTCTGGGAAGTTGACAGAGACATTTCAGAGGAGTGATGACATGCGAAGTGTAGGTTGTATTGTGAGCGTCTTGTTGGTTGGATTGGTTGCCACGGCCAGTGCTGCACCTTCCGAGGGACCGGAGATGCTGACGCTTAATCCGTTGGAAACGTGCGTTACGGATGATCCTGGTATTATCGAAGTCGAGGTGGTGCTTGATGGTATTGTAACCCCCATTAACGGTGTGCAGTTCAATCTTGCCTGGAATCCGGATTCCTGCTGGCAGGTCGAGAAGGCGGAGGACGATGCCCGGCCGGCCGAGGGCTGGACTCAGATCGGTGAGGAGATCGACTTCGGCAGTGTTTTCTATGCCGTTAATCGGGTGGACGCGGTTACCGAGGCCGGGGTGGTGGCCGTGATCCGCTTCACCTCGACTCTTGACGAGAATGCCTGCTGTGTAGAGGAGATTTGCCTGGATATGGGGGTCTTCCCGGAGACCAAGGTGTTCGGCGATCCGGCTCCCTATGCGAGCTATCCGACTTTCGGGGAATGCCAGATTCTGCGGAACGACGCGGAACCCCCGGAGATCGCCTGTGGGCCGGACAAGTACGTGTATACGCTCCCCGGAGTATGCTGGTGGAAGCCGGCCGATGCGGGAGATCCGATCGAGAAGCCGGTGGTGACGGACAACTGTGACGACGATACCTGCCCGACGGGGACATCATACTGGCGCGAGGATAAGGACGCCCCTGACAAGGGCCTAAACAACAAGTACTGGGCGGATCGCCCGCCGGTGGATATCACGTGGACGGCGACCGATTGCTGCGGGCAGATGGATGAGTGCGTGCAGGTGATTGATGTACACGACAACGAGGCCCCGACGATTCTGCCGGACGGCGGTCGGACCGAAGTGTACGCAGACGAGTACTGCCTGTATGAGCTCGAGGATGTGCGGGACATCTACACGATCACGGATAACTGCGACCCGGATCCGCAGGTTGTGCAAGATCCGATGCCGGGCGGTATCTACGGCTTGGGGCCGATCGACATCGTCATCGGTGCGAACGATAGCCACGGGAACAACGCGACGGTCAACGGGTTGATCACCGTTGTGGATGTGTTGCCGCCGACGTTCACCATCGTGCCGGAGAATATCGAGATGTGCGCGGACGCCGGCGAGTGCGGCGCCATGGTTGAGTGGGCAATCGGGGCTGAGGACGAGTGCGGCGCTGCCTGCACGATTTGCGATCCGCCGTCGGGCTCCACGTTCCCGATCGGGACGACCTCGGTGACTTGCACCGCGAAGGACGAGTCGGATAACACGACCGAGGTCACCTTCGAAGTTACGGTCAGGCCGTGCTGGAACCTGGATGTCACCGTCGAGCTGCGCGGGTTCACCGGTCCGCGGCCGTTCGATCGCTGCATGGAGTTCGAGCTGTCTGATTGTGAGTATGGCGCTCTCGCTCCGGTAGTGCTTAATGACGTTATGACGTTCGAAACGGGTGTTGGTAACTTGCAGATGGAGGTGCCGGTACCCGAGGTCTGCATCCCCGGGATGTTCGATTGCATGCGGGCTCAGGACGTACGGTATTCAATGTGGTCGAATATCGCTCCGCCCAGTATTTACGTGTCACCCGATCAGCGGACGATCATGGCCCAGTGGGTGGGCGATGATGCCTTGATGCTCGGTGATCTGAACGGCGATAACGGTGTCGACCTGTGGGATTGGCACGTTTGGCTCAGCCAGGCCCAGGACCCGACTCTGATTCCGGAGCTTCCGGCGGACTTGTGCGATCCGGCGTTCCTGGATCCGACCCTGTTTGCGAATCAGCATTCCGACTTCAGCGGTGACCACCGCGTGACGTCGACGGACTTCGGCCACATTTACGACAACTTCGGTCTCCAGGGCGATTGGGATTGCTGCAGCGTTAATCCGGTCCCGGCTCTGGCTACGTCGATGACGGTTGAGGAGCTCGAATCTGCCGGTATGGGGCTCTTGATCAAGTATGATCGGAACCATGACGGCGTCGTGGATGTACAGGACCTTCGTCTGCGGACTGACGGAGCCAAGACGAAGCGCACTCGAGTCCGTCGGTAGTCGGCACGATTGGAGTGGCAACCCTGAGAGGATCAGAGAGGTGGTCGGCCAAGAGAGCGGACCTCTCTAATCCGTTGGGGCGGGTTGGCCGACGGGGCATCGCGTGGCGCGGGGCCGATAGCGGTCCTGCGCCACGCCCCGACGGGCCAGCAGTCCTTGCTTTGTAGTCTTGTGAAAGAGCGCGACCCTACCTCCAAAACGCGGCGAAATCGCGATGCCGCCAGGGGGGTGGGCATGATCTCTTCGCAAAAGGGGGGATCATCATAGGAGGTTTTCGGGATGGAGGTCGACTCAGTTGCACTGCGTACGGCGCTCGCCGCGATCGGGTGCAGCGATAGCTTCATTGCATCCGTGTTGGCCAGTGCTGAATGCTGGGACGGTATGCGCGAGTCAGCGACGCCGGCGCGGAACGCTCAGATGAGCCCGGCGCAAGTGTCTCCTCCGGTCGAAGCTGGCGGGGAGGAGTTTGAACCGCTCACGGAGCTCTATCGAGTAATGCTGGAGCCTGGGTGCGCCGGTACCAACGGGCATCGGTACGTTCAGCCGCAGCGTTCCTGTCGGTAGCAGCATCCACAACGCGGTAGGAGTTCGATAGCGAAGGGCGGCCCGCACGGACGGGTCGCCCTTCTTCTGTTTGGTCGTAGTTCGTTTCAGCCGGTGGGCTTAGCCGTCGCAGCACTCAACGGTCATCCTTGCTCGCCGGGAGCGGGCTTGCACTTCGCCGAATTCCCAGCAGGGCTAACACCCAGAAAGACCCGGCGGTTCGAGTGGCCGAGGCGATCGCGAAAGTAGGCGGATCAAACCCGAGCCCAGGACGGCCGCCGCAAAAATTCTTGAAAGAAACCAGAAATAGGTTTGACATGCCGTACCCATGGTGTACACTTATTGTACTGGTGTTGTCCACTTGCAGGGTACGAAAGGTGGCTATCAGATGGCTACTGGCGTATTCAAGGCTGGTGGTCGAGAGTTGGGCACGGCAGACGGTCGGCCGCCTTTGGCTGAACGGGGCAGTGGCTGGTGTGATAGGTCGTGAAATGGTTCGGATTGGGGAGGATCGGGATGGACGTTAACCGGACCCAACTGACGGAGGCGCTCCGGGCGGTCGGGCTGGGCGAGGCGGCGGTTGACAGGGTCGTCAGCGTCGTTGAGCAGCTTGGCATGCATTCTGGGCGTCGTGATCCTGTAGTTCTGGCGCAAGGCCGGCGGCGGGAGTCGGCCAAGAACGGTGGAGGCGCGGAGCGGCGGAAAACGCTGGATCAGAAGATCCAGACGAAGTTCGACACCGCTACGCGGCAGGACATCGAGGATCTGTCCCAGTACTTCGGCGTTCCGGCGTCCGAGGTCATTCGGACGGCGTTTCGGGTCTATGCCTGGGCAAGACAGCAAGTCGCCAAGGGTATGGACGTTGGAGCGTACGACAGCGAGCGTGGGATGTTCATTGCTTATGATATTCCGTACGCGACCCCGCCGGTGGGGACAGTAGCTGACGGGAGATAGACGGCGAAGATCGTCTCGAAGTACCGGCGATAGCCGCCGGTCGCGGTAAGGATCTTCGGCGGAAAGCAAGCAAAGGTACTATAACGATATAGGCATTATTATGTCTGGAGGAGAGAATCATGGCATTGGGAATGAACGATCGGAACGGAACGAAGGGCATTGTGGGGGTGTTGGCAGCCGTTGCGGTGGCGTGCATGCCGGTTACGAGCCTGGGGGAGCTTATTGATTTGGATTTGCGGCTTCCGGCAGGGGCGCCGGCCACATACAACGTGGGCGATGATGTGTTGGTCGAATTGTGGTTCGAATGGGATGGGGATGGAACGGCTCCGAAGTGGACCGGGGCGGATGTGTTCTTCGCCTGGGATGCCGCACTTGACTTCACGGGTTGGCAGGACGCTGTGCCGGATCCGGGACCGGACGCGTGGCCCATTGATAACTCCGGGGTGCTCCCCACTGATCCTGTGGACCCCCAGCAGAGGCTTTGGTGGGGCACAACCGGCAACCATGGAGACGTGGAATCGGTTGCGGCACCCGGGATGCACATAACAACTCTCGAGTTTGAAGCGGTAAGTGCTGCGGATTGGGCGGTGGTCGAGATTATCGAGGGCGATGCCTGGGGCGACACGAGCATACGCCTCGGTTCTTCGTGGGATAACCTTGCCGGCAGTCTGGGTGACATGGGCGTGATCGTTGTGCCCGAGCCGGCGGCCGGGGCGTTGGCACTGGCAGGGCTGGTCTGCCTTGGTTTCCGGGTGATGAGAAGACGCGAGAGGCAGGCCTAGCGAACGAGAATGCCGCGCGCTTAGTCGGTATGATTGGCCGTGGACGGTGCGAATGGAGGCAGGAAGCTCCGCAAGGCGAGTTCGCTGATTCACCCGGCTGGGTCTTCGCTTCCAAGAGTCCGGTACGAGACGGTAGGTTTGAGATAAGGCGACCATCCTGAGGGGGAAGGGCAGTGAGGAATCTTTGGCGTACGTTGATCACGGCGGGAATCGTGGTTTGCCAGATCGGCAGGGTCGCTCTGGCGGAAGGTCCGGAGCGTTTGGAACTGGCAACGATGCAAAGCGCGGGATCGGCGACGGCGGTCCTGCAGGTTGAACTCAGTGATATCGACCAGGACCATCCCATCTACGGGGTGACCATGAACCTGGAGTGGGATCCGGGGAGTTGCTGGCAGATAGCCGCCCCCGAAGACGCTGCACCCGGGCCCGGTTTCGACAACATGCAGCCGGCGATCAGTCCGGGCAGTATTAGCTTCACCGCTACCCGTACTGATGCTATCGAGATCGGACAGGTTGTCGCCACCTTTACGTTTACGGCCGAGATTGGTAGCGAGGATTGTTGTCTGGAGCAAGTTTGCCTGGCTCCCGGAGCGTTTCCCACGACGACCTCGTTGATAGGGCCTGGATATCCGCCCGGTCAGCCACCCTACCGGAGCGTGCCGATCCTGGGCCCTTGCGTGGGACTGCGGGTTCTCGGCGATGTGGACGTCGATGGGAACGTAGACTTGGAGGATGCCGACCGGTTCATCGGTTGCATGGATGGTCCTGCTAGTGCGCCGACGGATCCGTGCTGTACCGTGTTTGATTACGTTGCCGACGAGATGATCGACCTTCGCGATCTCGCGGAGTTTATGAACGACGTGACCGATGCCGTTTCCGTGAGTGCTTCCGATTGATGCAGGTAGTCGTGGGTTCGGATTGCCGAAAGCGAAGAGCGGAGTTCCGACGGGACTCTGAGTTGTAGGATGCTGAGAATATATGGGTGGAACTTTCGATCGGCACGGGGCGGTGTGGCGATCGAGAGTCGGCTGTTGCGAAGCAGGGGTGAGTATGCTCAGGTGCCTACGACAATGCGTCGGCAGAGCTGTTTGAGTTCCTCAACGGAGGCGCTGCAGTCGTCGACGGAGGCGGCCTTGGCTTTCTGCTCCAACTCGGTCGCGTGCTTGGTCAGAATGGGGTATCCGTAACCGCCTCCGCTTCCTTTGAGCTGATGGGCCGCGACGCGCAGGGCTTCGAAATCCGCCGCGTTGACTGCTTCTTCCATCGTTCTCAGACGCTCGCCCAGGCCATCGACGAACTGCACCACGATGTCCGCAAAGGAGGCATCTTCCGCGACGAGTTCGGAACCGATGGGATCCTCAGGCATTGGATTCTCACTGGTCATGCTCTTAGCCCTTGTCTTGCCGGCGCGTTGCCCGACGCACGATTCCCCCGACCCACCGTAGGTCAGTTATCGTCATCTGTTAGAGCGCAGTTTTGTTAACGTCCGTGTCGGTTGACGTGCGGGTCCGTGCCGCAGGACTTGCTTGTATATTGTATAGTGGTGCCGGTGACGCCGCTGTCGGCCCCTTGATCGCGCGGAGGCCTCACGTGGGTATGCTATTGCGCGGCGAAAGCTGCAGGGTTATAGGGCGTTGGCGCGACGGAAGCACGGTCGATAGGCCGGCGGACCCGCAGACAGCATAGTAGGCCGCCGATAATGGTGTTGAGCGCGGGGATTCCGTCCGGCTCGCGGGGGCCGACACGGTTCTGAGCAAAACGGACAAACCGACGGTGCCCCATTTGCGGGGTGATGGTGAAGACCTTGTCTACGGCTAGGATCCTACTGAGTTCTGCTATCTTGGCGATCGGCGGCGTTCCGTTGGGATGCGGTCCGGTTTCGGTATCGGATGCGATCGATGATGCCGACGAGGTGTACGTATTCGAGGACGACGAAGATCCGGCAACGGCCGCTCTCCCAGTGGTGGAGGGCGAACTACTGGTCCAGCCGTTCCCCGGAGCGGGGGACGAGTCCCTGGTGCAGGTTTACTCTGCGGCGGGCGCGGCGCGGATCGGGCAGCTCGCGGAAATCGGAGTCGACGTGCTGGAGGTCGATCCGGACCAACTTGCAGAAGCGGCCGGGCAACTCTCCGAAAGTGGTCTTATTGAGGGGATCCACAAGAACTACCTTCTTAGAGCGGAGGAGATCCCCGACGATCCGCTGTATCAGCAACAACCCCACCTCAGGCAGATAAAGGCCGAGGATGCGTGGGATATGAGTATTGGTGACGAAGATGTCATCATCGCGATTGTCGATACCGGGGTGGATCCGGATCATCCCGACCTGGCCGACAAGATCATCGATGGTTGGAACGTCTTCGACGGAGACTCCGACTTCGGTGCGGGGCTTGATCACGGCACTCTCGTTGCCGGTGTGGCGGGGGCATTATCCGACAACGACACGGGAGTTGCCGGGGTTGCCTGGGACTGCCCGATCATTGCCGTGCGAGCAACCGGCGCAACGGGAGGAACCAGTGCGCGAGATCTGGCCGCGGGGATTCTGTGGGCAACGGGTCATGGGGCTCGGGTAATCAACGTCAGCTTCGCCCCGCTCTGGTCTAACAGTATAGTCAGCTCGGCGGCCGAGTATGCCTACGCACGGGGGGCTCTGGTTGTCATCAGCTCGGGGAATTCCGGTGGCACCCATTCCGCATCCGGATATCCGGAGGCGTTGTTCGTTGGGGCGGTCGATGACGATGGGCGTATTGCCGACTTCTCCGATCGCGGACCTTTTGTCGACGTGGTGGCCCCCGGGGTATCGATCCGCTCTACGGCACCCGAGGCGACTTACCGGGTAGCCAGCGGCACGTCGTTCGCTGCTCCGATTGTCACCGGATTAGCGGCGCTGGTTTGGTCGGTTAACCCGGATTTACGCCCCGTATCCGTTGTGGAGATCATCACGGGCAGCGCCACGGACATCGGGAGCCGGGGTGAAGACAGCACCTACGGCTTCGGGCTGGTCAATGCTGAACAGGCACTGGAGGACGCGGCCGATTGGTCGGTTGAGAGCGACCACACGCCGCCTACCGTCAGGATCACTCGGCCCTCGGATAACGCGGTCCTGACCGGGAACACCGCCGTATCCGTCGCGGCGACAGATCGGTGGGGGGTCGCTGACGTAGTGTTGTCGGTGGATGGTGTCCCGTTTGCCACTGATGGGCGAAGTCCGTATCGCTTCGTAATCGATACGACGCAATACTCGCCCGGACGGCATGAGCTGAGCGTCGTGGCTACGGACCATGCGGGTAACCCCGCAACGGAGAAGACGGTGTCAGTCGTTTTCGGGGCGACCGATGACGGAGATGCGGCGGAGTCGGAAGGTGGCATTGTCTTCGTATCTCCGTCCGAGGGATCGACCGTTTCCGGAACCGTCACTATCAAGGCGGTGGTGTCCGCGGAGGCCGGTCTGGCGACCGCAGAGTGGCTGGTGGACGGTTCGTCACGTCTGGTCAGCAAGATGTCGGGCAAGTCCTCGGAAGTGGTCTACGCCTGGCGCACAGCCGGAGTCGATGCCGGGACGCACACGATATCCCTGGTGGTGATCGATAGCGCCGGTGGACGATTCAGTGAAAGTCTGACGCTGAAGACGCGCTGACAACCCGCACCCGCCTGGCAATCGTACTCGGTGTATTGATCTGCGGGCGCGCCGTGAGCTACCGGGCGAGGGCCGCGCTTTTCCTCGACAAGCCGCTTCTATAGACCATAAAGTCGTTTAGCTTGGCCGATCACCGCACGGTGGTCTCGTTGTTTCTGCGCTCGGTCTTCACCGGCCTTTCTCTTTTTCGTTCGTTTCTATTCTGCTAAACTGGGACCATACGGGAGTTCAACGGGCCGGACGCCCTGAGATGCCGGCGTTTCGTCACACCTGGGTTTTCGAGTGTGCCGCTGCTTTCGAGTAGTCCGGGGATGGGGCACGGTGCGGATCTAACCCGGACCTCTACGTGTGGCGGAGCATTAGCTTGGCTGATGTCACGACCGATATGGCAGTCCAGTCTCTCCGGCAGTCTGAGGAATCAGGATGCCCGCCGGAGTCCGCCCCGATCGGGCGAGACGCGGCTACGCAGGAAATTGCAGTTCAAGGAGGACGGCGATGGCGAAAACGCGGTGTTCCCGCCTTTCGGTAGTATGGTGTGTTGGCGTGCTCTTGGCACTGAGTGGGTGCCAGGCGCCTGGCGGGAAAGGCAGATTGGACCGAGATAACGCAAAGGCGGCGCGCGCGGTTTCTGCGACCGCCCAATCGGACTTGGTGGTATGCTCCTGGAACATTAAGTGGTTCGGTAGGTCGGAGCCGAGCAAATACGATCTAACGGCGATCGCCGACTTCGCGCAGACCTGTGACGTGCTGGCCGTTCAGGAGGTTACGGGGCGCTACTACGAGGAGTGTCTCGATGCGGTGATCGCCAAGCTGGCCGAGCGGGGCCTGTCGTATCGCTACGAGTGCAGCGAAGAGACGGGTTACGACGAGAATCCGGACCCGAACAAACACAACTACCTGGAGCGCTTTGCGTTCCTATGGAACGCGGATTCGGTGGACCTTACCGACACGGCTGGTCTGGTCAGCGATCCGGCCATCAACCATTCAGTATTTCGCCAAGTTCCGTTTGTGGCCGACTTCGCAGTGACCGGGGGGCGAGGGTTCGACTTCCGCGTAATGACGGTCCACACGACGTACAACAAGGATATCAATTACGTTCGGCGTGACGAGATCAGTTTCATAAGAGACTGGGTTGTCGCTGAGTCTCATGGCGACGAGCAGAACATCATTGCTATCGGAGATTTCAATGCGAATCCGCCGTCTCAATCGCAGGGGCACTTTTTCGCCGAGATCATCCCCGACGAGTCGGATTTCCGGGTACTGATGTACGAGTCGGCTGCGGCGGGTGAGACGCCCGTGCGTACGACGGTGCCGACGAAGGACTCATCTGCCGATCCCGACTACTTCATTGAACCGGTGTACGATCACATTCTCGTATCCCATCCGACAAGTTATGCGTTGCCCGGCAATCCCATGACCAGGCGCGACGGACACATGGGAGTCGCGGAATTCGATAACGATTCACGTTGGATGGAGCTGGGTCTGACGCGGCGTCAGATCATTCGAGCGGTCTCCGACCATCGCCCCGTGTGGTTTAAACTTGATTACCATGCCGAAGATCTCGATTGAGTACGGGGTATCTGGTGCAATTCCGCGCGCTTTTGGGGGCGGCTTCGGCTGCGGTTCGCACTATGTCGATTCGAGTTTGGGGTTATAGGGCCGGCGTGTTATAATCCGCTGGTCTAATCGGTTACGCTCGTGAGCGACGCACACTTTCTTGTCGGAGGGGCGAGGATGTTTTGGTGTACGACAAAATCTTGCGCCGCGCTGGCCTCGGGGGTTGTTGGGCTCTTGTTGTTGGGCGCGCATCAGGTTGGGGCTGTTGGTGTTCCACGTGTCAATCCGTCAAACGGCGTGATCGTAGACTTGGGCTCAGCGGCAGTGCTGGAATCGGATGGTGCTGCCTTCGAAAGTCCGCCGCCGGCTCAACCCCTTACGAAAACTGCTTCCCTCAGTGACTCTTCCGCCGTTTGTATTGTTGTAGACGGGGAGTGTCATCCGATGGGCAGTCTGGCTCACGTTGCCGTCGAGCTGTGCGAGGGTGTTTCGGTGATCACGGGGGGGCAGTTCTCCATCCAATACCCGCCGGATGCGCTACGCTTGGTAGGCATTGCTCCGGGGGCCGAGTGTGACCTGAGTTCGCCGTTTGCGCTTGAAGTCTACGAGCATGTGGACCGGGCGGTTGGTCGGGTTGATTACGCGGTGATCGTGGACGCGGCGATGGGAGGAGTGGGTACGCCGGGACCGGCCTCGCTGGCGTGTGCGTTGTTTGAAGTGGTCGGCGAGGTTCCGGACAATTCGGTTTGCTTGTTTGACGGGGGTAATCCTCTTCCTGCGGTATTAAGTGATGAACACGGGGTGGCGATCGCAATTGACAACTCGTTGGACTGTCCACCAGAATTACCGTTGCCGATTCTCTCGTGTGGAGAGGTGGTAGTATCTCCAACGTGCGAGTGTGAGGAGGGCACGCCGGATTGCGGCGCATACAGCGGGGACTGCTCCGAGGGCTTCTGTGATGAGGCTCTCGGGCGATGTGTGGGCCTACCCATCAACGAGGGGGGGGCATGCGACGACGGCGATTCCTGTACGACGGTGGATACCTGTGAAGATGGCGTGTGCGTAGGCACCGGTTGCCCTCATCCGAGCTTGTGTATTGACATCGAAGACGAATGCCAGCTCCACACGGGGTGGATGGAGGTGCGGATCGAGCTGGGGGAGGGCGATTCCACGGTTGTGGGAGGACAGTTTGCCATCGAATACGACCCCGCTCATGCGCGGTTCATCGATGCATCCCCGGGACGGTTATGCGATCCGACATCGCCGTTCGTAACCGAGATCTACGAGGAAGTGAACGAGAGTATGGGTAAGATATTCTACGCTGCCGGCGTCAGCCCGTTGGGGGGCGATGAGGGTACCAGCGGCCCGTCTACGTTGGCGTGCCTGACTTTTCAGTATCGGGGCATGTACCAGAGCGAAATCTGCATTATGGAGGGCGTGAACCCGCGCACGACCATACTCTCCGACGATCACGGGATTGCGGCGCCCTTTCGCAATGTAGGAGTATGCGAGGAAGAACCTCCCGCAATTGCATGCGACGACACGTGCACGCCAATCCCGACGGTGTCGCACTGGGGGCTGATCGTCCTGGCGTTATTGCTGTTGATTGCAGGGAAGGCTCGCTTCGGCGGGATGCGCGAGTAGCCCGGGGTGGGAGACTGGTTGCTTCACCAGAGCGGCGGGGCTTCGCGGCCGGGATAGGGACTCTGCCCGGTGCGGTTGAAACGCGGTGAAGCCGGTAAGGACGGGCTCGCTGAATCGGCGGTGACGCCGGTTCGTCAGTGGATGTGGTTGTACAAGTCCGGAGCGGGCAGCTCGTGGAGTTTCGGGTATGTAGCCAAGACCTCGCCGATCCAGGTGTTCTGTTGATGCGGCGACATCAGGTCGAACTCGTCACAAGCATCCACCCATTCATCCAGTTCGTCGTCCGAGAGAAAGCCCATATTCTCGCTGGTGACCACGCGATCGGTCTTGTCGACGGCGTAACCCAACGCCGGGTTATTGTCGATCTCGACGATGAAACGCACGACGGCCTTGAACGTGTCGGAAAACGCTCGCGCGCGCCCCTGCGGATGCGTCACCGACGGCATCAGGACGTAATCGGATTGATCCAAAAGGAGCGGCTGATTGCTCATACGGGTCAGCATACCTGTTCGAACGCCTAAGAACCAGAGAAAAGTGCGTTTGGCTGGGCAATTGTGTTTCTGCAAGTCGGCAGCGGATGGGGCTAGCGAATGCGTGGTAACCCTAGGTCCGGTATTGTTCTCGAGACTAGCGGCGATCGGCGGAGACGCGTTGGGTCTACCCAATGGGTTGCCGGTGGGGAAGATGCCGGAAAGCCGGAACACCACAGAGGTTACAGCACGTTGCCGCGGGCGTCTGACTGTCCGACGAGACGGCTGCAGCTTCACGGGCGGTGTGACTTGTGCGCCCGGCGCCTGTGAGTTTACGAGATCCGACCGTGCATTGTCGAACAACCGGACGCGCCCCAAGACGTTGGTGCCGGATGAAAAGCCCCCGGGAGCCTCAAAAGACTGACCGTCTGCGGCTGAGTTATCGGGCGTAATACCGCGGATTCGAAGGGACGCGGACATACGAAAGCACCGGTCTTGCCGCCTTCTGCCGTAATCTGATCGGCAACTGTAGTGTCAAGAGTATGGCATCTCACGCGCGCGGGCTGAGATGAAAGCTCCTCGTTCCGGCCGGAGATTGGGGTCGGTCCGGCGCGGATGAGGGTGTTCTTGCCGGCGGAAGGGGCTTTACGTCGCGCTACGTCCCCGGCGGTAGCGCGGGACGACTATGCCCCCGGCGACCATCAGCAACAGGGTCATTAGGCAGATCCCCCAGCCCGAGAGCGCCGGGATGGCCTTGGCGCAGCGCGGGATGACCGGGGGGGCAGTCGTCCCGGTCCATGCGTCGGTAAATCGGTTCCAATCCTCGCAATCCACGTCGCCGTCGACATCGAGATCAACGGGGACGCACGTGCTGGAGAGTTCCGGGTCGGCTTCGTTCAGGCAGTCCTCGAACGTGGCGAAGTCCTGGGCATCAACATTACCATCATCGTTGAAATCGGCGGCCACAGCGCGTATTCCATGCACGATAGCGCAAGCCGCGGCATCGTCGCAAAGCGTGTAATCAAGGGCGTCGATGTTGTCGTTCGGGTGTCCAAGTCCGAGGACGGAGGCCGGGGCGTGGACGGCGGGGGCGCGGCCGGGTCGGGCGACGAAGACGTCCGCGGCAGCGCCTACGGCACTGGCGCCGGGGATAGTAGCCAGAGAAGGAGAGCCCGGGGCTAGCGAGAACAGGACTTCATCCATTCCGTTGAAGAGGCCGTCGCTTTCAGCATCAAACACGATCAGCGCGTCAATGTCGTCTTCCCGCCTGAGGCCCAGGTCGAGAAACGATGCGTAGACCGAAGATGGGCGGGGGCTGTCGTATCCGCACTCGGTTATGAGACAGTCTACGAATTGCCCATGGGCTTCGTTCACGCAGTCGTCCGGCTCACGGCCTTGGTCAAGGCAGTTGTTCAGCGCTTGTTCCGCGTCGCGGTCACATTGTGTATCACAGAAAGGGTCCAGAACGTTCGGGCACTCGTTTGCCAAGCAGTCTGTCGCTATCTGCTCGGCAAAGGCGGCACAGTTGCCCGGCGGGCCGCCTACGTCGAGACACCCGAAGTACGCTTCTTCTCGTGCCCACCAACAGACTTCTTCGCACGGGATCTGAGGCGGAGGTTGATTGCACTCGGTCTCGAAACAACTCCACAATGTTTGAGACTCCACGAGCTCGCAGTCGGCGGGGTGACCGCCGCCTGCGAGGCAGTCCATCAAGGCGTCTTGGGCCGAGTTGTAGCAGAGCATTCGACACACCGGATCAGGACCGGGTTGCGGATGTCCCCCGCCTCGAGGGTAACGCTGGGCCTCAGAAGAACGCGTGAATATGGTGGATCCGCTCGGCCCTTCTGACCCGCAAAGGAGGTAGAGCGACGGTGATTCGGCACCGGCGGAGAAGTAGACGCTTTCCGATGCGGATACCACTGCGGCTGTTGCGTCAACTTGGTCCTGCGCTTGATCCTCCACGAAATCCCGGGCGCTGGTCGGGGGCTCGGCGGCGAAATCGGTACCGCCTTCGTCGAAATTGTTGCGGACGAGCACGTTGTTGTTCGTCAGGACCACGGTGTCGCCATCAGCCGAACGTATGCGCCCTCCTGCTCGAACAAACAGAGCGGTCGACATGAACTGATCCCCGGCGGCCTGCCCGCGGTTGGCCTGATCCGTAGCGTTATACGGTACGTCGGCGGCAAGGAGGTCCGGGTCCGGGGCGGCGACGCCGACGGTGGCGGTGTCGACCGAGAACAGTAGAGCGTACGACGTTCCTGCGGCGACCTCGGATCCGGAGGCCGACTGAGCGTCGAGTTCATCGGGAGACAACCCGAGCCCGAACATCCAGCCCGGCATCATTGTCTCGAGGTCCGGTAGATCGAGCATCAGGATCCCGTCCGGCGTAATCCCCCCGTCGATTACGGTTGGAGAACGGAAGTCGAACGAAAACGTAGGGGCCGGCAGAGCTTCCAACGGCGGAGCGGCCGACACGGCTGCGGTTGTGCCCAGCAGTATTGCTGCACTGCTCCAGGCCTTCATCCCTCGTCGATGAACTTGGTAGTTTGAGCAACTTGACTTCATCGCATGTTTCCCATCGCGCCGCCGACCAATCCGCGAGCGGTCAGCGGGCTTCGCATTCTTCGTGCCCCTCCGGTTCATAATCGCCCGACGTTGTCGGAACCCAGCGCGGCCAATCCGGGAGACCTCGCATTCTCTCCCGGATCACCTTCGCGTGGTAAGTATAACCCAGTTCGCCGTCATAGCATTCTTGGGCCTTCGTTAAGAGGTCGAGGGCCGTCGTGCGGTCACCGGATGCCAGAGCCTCTACTGCTGTGTGAAACAAGGCCTCCGCGCGGTATCCGCGCGGCGATTCCGCACTTTCGTTGACGGCCACCGCATCCGCGAGCTCTATCTCTCCGTGAGAGAGGGCGCACAGCGCGCGCAACCACTGCTGATCGTTCGACTCGGCGGTGATTGCGTCACAATCCCAGCCGGCCAGCAACCGATCCGCCTCTTCACCATGTCCGAGGAGTCGTAAGCAGCTTGCCGACCAGAGGATAGCGCGGCCGTCCTTGTCATCAGCGTCGGTTAGACCCCGGGCGGCCTCCAGTGACGCAGATATGTCATCACGTGCCGCATGAACGAAGGCCGGGTAGACATACCTGTAGAACCGCGGTTCGGGGCTCCACGTCAGACAGGCTTCGAGATCCCACAAGGCATCATCGTATCGGCCCATCCAAAAGAACAGGCGCCAGCGATAGTGATGCCCCTCCCATCGTCTTAGCGGGGTGGATGCCAGGCTGATGGCCCGGGTCCGCGCCTCTGCGGCTTCTTTCCACCATCCCATGCTCTCCAGGCATTCGGCCTCGGCCGTGACCGGTCGGTCATCTGCCGGGTCGTACTCCTGTCCGCTTCTGGCGAAACTGAGAGCCTCCTCGAAGTGCATGTCGGCATCACACATGGAGGTTCCTTGCGCCAAACAGGTTTCCGCCATCAGGCGATGCGCGATTGAAAGCAGGTAATAGGGATACGCGTCGTAATGTCCATGTTCGATCAGTTGCAGCAAGCTCGCCTCGGCTTCCACAAACGACTCGGCATCTCGCGATGCGTACAGTTGCTGGTTATGTGCCCGGGCAAGATGCAGCACAGCCTGCGGGTAGAAATCACGCTGGCGGCTTCGCCAAGCGTTGGCTTCCTCGTACGATTCAATTGCTACATCCGGATCGCTGAAGTGCGCGGCCAATCCGCGAAAGAACCAGCCGTCCGCGCCGGTCGGACCGCCCAGTGCTTCCGCGTCTGCAAACGCCCGCAGGGACTCGGCAGCGGCTCCGGACCGCCATCTCTCCCACGCTCGAAGGTATAACGCTCGCGTGTCGGAAGGATTCCGTTCCAGCAGTTGATCGATATAGGTTCTCGCCGCGGCCTGATCCTGTGCCCCAAGACTGGCCAGGGCTCGCGCAAGCGCGAGTTGCTGCGGATCGGCTCCCAGATTCTCGGCTTCCCTCAGCGAATCTTCGAGCAGCTCGGGATGGCGATAGTCGAGGTATGCTAACTTGGAGTACGCCGCCTGGAGGATGCCGGCGGCTTTTCCTCGCCGGGCGGCACGTTCGCTTCGCACCATTCCCGCCGCCAACGCGACAAGTCCGATCAAGCCAACCAAAGCAACCGTAGCCGCGCGGTGGCGTCGGGCCCACTTCGTCGCGATTTCCAAAGGGCCTACACGGCGGCTCAGAATCGGCCGGCCTTCCGCAAACCTGTGAAGGTCTTCAGCCATTTCCGCGGTGGTTGCGAACCTCCGGGCGGGGGCTTTCTCCATAGCCCGCAGGCAGATAGTCTCCAGATCCTGCGGGATCCGCGGATCGTAATCGCGAGGCCGTCTGGCATCTTCCGTACAGATACGCAGGAGAATCTGATCGCGGCTCTTGCCCCCAAACGGGCGGTTGTGCGTGAGTAATTCGTAGAGAGTCGCGCCCAGCGAGTACACGTCGGTGCGATGGTCAACCTTGCAGGCGTCACCGCGAACCTGTTCCGGAGAGAGATACACGGCCGTGCCGATTACCTCGCCGGCCATTGTCTCGTGAGGCTCGCCCTCCAGATGCGCAAGCCCAAAGTCGGTTATGTGCAACCGCCCATCGGATCCGAGAAGTAGGTTGTTCGGCTTCACATCTCGGTGGATCACCCCGCGGTCAAAGGCATGGGCCAATCCCTCGGCAGCGCCTGCCACCAAGAGGGCCAGATGGCGGAAGTCTGCAAGAGTTCGATTCGGAAGGGGCGCTTCGGGTTCTTCCGGTGAATTAGTCGCGCTATAATCGGCATCGTTGCTGTCTGCGGCCGACGAGGTTAGGGGCAGGTTGCCGGCGTCCGTCTCGAAACTGCCTCGCGAAGACGCAGAGCTGAGCAACTCCGGGCGGCGGTGGATCGCAAGATCGAGACTAATGCCCTCGATCAACTCCATGGCATAGAACCGATGCCCGTCACAATGCCCTTCGGCGAAGATCGGCACAACATTCGGGTGGTTGAGTCGGGCGACGGCTTGGGCTTCGGTCTGAAATCTCCGGGCTGTGGACTGGCGACGGTGTGCGGATGCCGGCAACACTTTCAGCGCGACCGTGCGATTAAGCGCAGTTTGGCGGGCACGATATACAATCCCCATGCCCCCTCTGCCGATTTCGCCGAGGATTTCGAAGTCACCGAGACGCGTTCCGACGGCGGGCGGGGCCACGGCGGTGCCGACAGTTTCCGCGGACGCGGGCGATGCGGGACCATCGATCCGGAGGGAACACGACTCAAACGCCTCTCGCACGTCGTTTATGAGCTGCTCGTCTTCCGCCGGGACGTCACCAAGACGCCCACCGCCGATATCCGTTAGGGCGGCCCCACATACCGGACAGTTGGCGAACCCCTCTTTCAGAGGTGCCGTTGTCCTGAAAGTACACCCTGAACAGACAAGTTGAACCACGGTAGTCTCCGCTATTCGTCAGCCGATACCAGCCCCATAGTCCACAAGGCGCTTGTGGCAGAGATCTGACACGCTTGTCGGGCGTCTTCTTGCCGGTTCACCGGATTGTCCGACATCTTCATTCCAGTCCTCGCTTCTCGCCCTACAGTTCAGCCTCCGAATCCAATGACTCCACACATTCTCGAAGTCGGCGCACGATGCGGGACTTGGCCTGATAAACACTATCCCGGCTAATGCCGAGTTGTTTGGCAGTATCTGCCGCAGCGCAGTTGGCCAGGACGTGCATCCTGAAGGCCTCCATCGTTGCAGGCTCAAACTCCCCGGCGATCAACCGCAAGGCTCGCCGGATTCGATCCAGGTACTGCTCGCGCTCCCATTCTGCGTCCGAGGGCGCAGTGTTGTTGGCGAGGTTCTCGAGCGTTTGGGGATCTAGTGGGGCTTCACGCCGGCGATCTTGGCCCACTCCGCGTCCCACCGCGTGGATTACCGCAGCCCGAAGGTATGCTCGGAAGCACCCCTTACGATCGCGGTGGCGGAACCCTGCCATCGCTTTGAAGACGGCCAGTTCGACTTCCTGGACGATGTCCTCCGCCCGCTCGTGTGATGCCCCGAGACGTCGAGCGTAACTGAACAGGAGCTCTCCATACCGTTGGTGAAACTCCGTCCACTGGTGTGTGCTTCCCGGTCGTCGCAACCGTGATAGAAACGATAAGCGTGTAGTGCCCGCTCGGCTCATCTTCCAGCGCCCGCTCAATAAGGGGAGAAAATTCGCGTGGCCTGGTTAATAATGAGAGACCGCTCGAGCACCCCCATCGGATCACTCTATCAACCCAAGATTATACTCCGTTGACCGCTCCCGTTACAGAAGTTCTTCGTTTTCCTGTCAGATTCCCGCCCGAGGGCCCTTTCAAGGGGCAGGTGTGGCCGGGGCCTCGGCTAATTCAACGGGGCTCTAGTCTCCGAACCCGGCAGCGGAGCTCTCAGACCACTGGGATCGCTCGGCTGGCGACGTGGATGGCTGTCTTCCTCGCAGGTTGGGCCGCGCCGAGCCTCCGCACTGGGTTGAGGTGCGTTTGTAGTGCCCCGATCGCCTTGGTCCAGTGCGGGGTGCTTATGGATACCGGTTATAGGGCCGGTGGGTCTTGTTCTAGACCGGGCGAAGTGCGGAACCGCTTTGCTTCGGACTTCGTAGCTGCCAGCCGCGCGTAGGCGGCAGGACGGGTTGGCGGATCGGGTTAGCCAGGAAGATCGCCAGAATATGGGACGTCGGTGCGGCTGTGGTATCCGGGGGCAGTGGCATCGAGGTTTAGTATTCGGGTGGCGGCGGGCGAAGACAGGAGGGCGCACGGCGTTTCATAGCTCCGGCTCCGGGGAGGGCTCCGGGAGGTATCTCCGGGCTTGCCCGTATTGTGGGGAGAGGATCGATTGGAGACGGGCCGACCGAAATGGGGTGTTGTCCTTGGGGATTCTGTTTACGTTCCGCGCCCGGGGAGGTGGGGGTTAGGCTTCGCCTCCCCGGGTCGATCTCCGGGAGCATCCAGCCGGGCGGTTGATCGATTGGCGGGGGATTCGTTCCATCCGCCTTGATCTAGCTCATGTGCCGGGCGCCTGTTACGAAGCGGCGCCGGCCGATTCCGTTTCATCGATCCAGGCCCCGCCTATCAGCAGATCATCATCGTAAAACACCACAGCCTGGCCGGGAGTGACGGCGCGCTGCGGTTCATCAAATACGACACGGACGTTTCCGTCGGGCCTCGGGTAGACGACGGCTGGCGAGGCCTTGTGTAAGTAGCGGATCTTCACGGCGGCGCGAAACGGGGCATCCGCGGAGTCGATGAAGTACTTCGCCTGGGAAGCCGTCAAGGCGGAGCAGAGGAGGGCGTCGGCCTCGCCGATCGTAACCGTGTGGGTGGTGGCATCGAGGCGGGTGACGTAGATCGGATTAGGCCGTGAGATCCCCAGGCCGCGACGCTGGCCGATGGTGTACCGGCAGATACCCGTGTGTCGACCGACAACTTGGCCGGTTCGGTCGATTACGTCGCCGGGCACAAAGGCCTCCGGGCGTCGCTCACGCACTAGTCTGACGTAATCGCAATCAGGTACGAAGCAGATCTCCATCGACTCGGGTTTGTCGTGGACTGGTAGATCGAGGCGCCCGGCCCGCTCACGCACCTGGTCCTTCGTCAGTTCACCGACGGGGAACTTGACTCGCGGAAGCACTGCGGGATCCAGCCCGAACAGCACGTAGGACTGATCCTTGGCCGGGTCGCGTCCGCGCATTAGCAAGCGTCTTCCGTCGCGCTGTCCGATGCGGGCGTAGTGCCCGGTGGCGATGTACGCGGCGCCGATGCTATCGGCGTAGGCCGCGATCTTGCCGAACTTCATGCGCATGTTGCAGATAATACACGGATTGGGCGTGCGACCACGGGCGTACTCGTCGACGAAGTACCCGATGAGCTCTTCGAAGTCGTCGCGGAAGTCGAGCACGTCGAACGGGATGCCGAGCAATCCGGCCACGCGGCGGGCATCGTCCGCGTCGTTTGGGCTGCTGCATCCTTGATGATGAGGTTTGCTTTCGCAATCGGTGCCGGCCGGTTCGGGTAGGGCGGCGCCAACGCGCATGAACAAACCTGCCACGTCGTAACCCTGCTCGAGCAACAGTGTCGCGGCCACGCTGGAATCCACGCCGCCGCTCATTGCAACGACGACCTTCTCGCGTTCCGCGCCGCACCCGGTTTCATTCTGCCTTCCGTGCATCGCGTGGATTGTAGCTTGGCGCCGGCGGGGTCACAAAGCAGTGCGGTGGCGTCAACCCGGCGGAACGCACCGTGCCGTAGGGCATAATCGAGGTGTGAGACCTGCCGAAACGTGCCTGCTGGTGCCGGCGGACGGAGCACCGTTGGCGGCCGGTGGCATTCCGAACTGGTCCTCGGTTATGATGAGATCATGTTTCGCCGGGCTATAATCGCGGCCCTGACCGCCGGGGCGATCTCGCTGGCCGTCTTGGGGTGGGTTGGGTTCTGGGTCCCGATCTACGGTGATTGTCGGATCACGGATCGCTTGTGGTGCTACTTCTACACCGGCGAGGGTCTGATGCGGTTCTATTGCCTGCACGGCTACGGCGGCATCTACCTCGATTCGCCCAACGGGTTCGTACGCATGGAGGTCTGGCGGGCTGACGGGCGCGCCCTGCGGCATGTCTACAGCCACGCCTCGCCGAACGCGATAGCGCCGTACGCGGTGCTGTCACCAAGATGGCAGCCTGCCCGTCGCGGGCGTCGGCCGCTGGTTCGTCTGTATGGAGTCCGCACTTGGATGTGGGTGCCGATTGCGATTCTCGCGGTCTATCCGATCTCAACTTTTTCGCGCGAGCGGATCCGTCAGCGGGTGCGGTTGGTTCGCAGCCGTCGCGGCCAATGCCTTGACTGCGGCTACAACCTGACCGGCTTACCCGAGCCGCGTTGTCCGGAGTGTGGGTCGGCGATCAGGCCGGAGTAGCGTACGGTCCGGACTCCGTAGCGAGAGCTGCGACTGCCGATGTGCCGTCAACAACGGAACGGATAGTCGCCCGCTCGCTCGATCAGCCGCACGGATTAACCGATCGGACCCGTCAATAAGAAACGGGGCCGAGCCCGCAGGCCCGACCCCGGTTGTTTCAGAGTTTCTCTGTCTCCGTCAGGCGCTTACTTGCTTGCACTCGTCTTGAAGCCCCGACCAACCCAGCCTTTGGCGACGATCAGCATGATCGTGGAGGTAATCGCGATACATCCGAAGTAGAACCACATAAGCTCGGTGTTCCGTATACCTTCTGCCGGGCAGTACCGATCCATCATCCATCCGGAATAGAGTGCCGGAACCAGCATCTTCGTCATGAACCACGGCAACTGGGCGACGCCCATGTACTGTCCGGTTCGGCCTTCCGGGGCAATCTCCGCCGCGTACTGCAGGAAGCGGGGCTGCCACATAGCTTCGCCGATTGTCATGATTAACAGGTATCCGACCAGGGTCCACGCGTAGGGCCCAATAGCCAACAAGAACGCAGGTGCTGCCATGATGAACGTTCCGTAGATCATCATGTTGTATACCTTGGCCTTCTGGGTGGCTGCGGCAATCAGCGGGACGGCGATGAAGATTAAGATGGGGTTGGCGTTGGCTGCAAGCTCGAAGTACTCGCCAATCCAGCCTTCAAAGGCACGGGAGATGTATTGCGGCAGAATGAACCAGTTGTACGTGAAAAGCGTCTGAACTGGTATCAAGGCGAAGATAAAGAAGAAGAACTTGGCATCGGCCAACGGATGCTTCGCCAACCATCGACCCGAAGCCGGAAGACCGCAGGCGACGAGCCAAGCAACACCCAAGATGGCACAGACGTAGTAGTTCCAGGGTTCGCTTACCCTCCAGTGGATAGCCACCAGCGATACGAGGATGAACACCCACATATGTACCGGGGGTACGCGGGCTCCCGTCTCTTGTGCCGGTGCAATCTCGACTACTGCCGGCTTCTCCTCCGGCGTTTCTTCTGGCTTCTCTTCCGGTTTCGCCTTCTCTTCGGCCGCTTCGATTTCTGCGGTTTCGGCCTTCGCCCGTTCGATCGCCGCCGCCACCGTCTTCCTCGAGAGGATGACGACTGTGACGAATAGCGCGATCAGAGTTATGCCAGTGTACACCCAGTAGGTTCCGGGAATCCCAAGCCCGAGCCAGTTCTCATCACGCAACATGAACGCCCAACTTGGCAAATACCCGCCCAGGTTCATGAGGGCGTAGAGCATTGCAAACCCCATCGCCGCGGTCTTGGGGGTTGTGAACTGGCGAACGGCCGCGTAGGCCGCAGGCTGGTACATGCCGTAGCCGATTACTACTAATACCATCCCCAGCAACGTCACTACGTGGAGCGGAGACCATACCGGATTGACAAACGCGAAGATTGCCGAGCCGTTCCTCTCCGCCTGGAGGAAGTATCCGCCGTTACGGACATACGAAACGTAAACATCGTCCAGGACAATGTCGACCGGGCCGTCGTCCATACTGCGCAGCTCGGCAATGGTCGCGGTTGTAGAAGTCTCTGGTATCTTAGTGTCATCGAGCGCCCATCTTTCCGTCGCCCTCTGGTCTTTCTCGTGGCTGCCGGGTTTTGGTTCGCAAACCTGCGCGTCCTTTTGGGATCCCTCCGGCGGTGGTGTCGACTGGAGGATACGGAGGATCCGGCTACCCCACAGGGCGGGCTCTGTTGACCGCACGATTCCAGCGACGCGATCGGCCAACGCACCGCGCTTGTTGGTCTCTAGGAGCTTCGTGACCAGCTCGCCTACATCTTCGCCTTCGGCCGGTCGTAGTTTCTCGATCCCCAGGAGGATCTTAGCATCGTCTTCGTTGACGCACTGGGACACATCGACGCGAGTGAACTCCTCCGACCAGTGACAGCGAATGACGTACTCATAGCTTTCACGGTCCTCGCTACCCTGCTCAGCTGCTTCGCCCTCCTTGGCGGTCTCATCGGCGTCGCGTTTGTTGTTGTCTTTGCGGGCGGTTACGTAGGCGCTGTCCAGCGAGATCACGGCGCCCGGACTAATGCACTGGTCCTTGGCGGAGCGCGCCAGCAAGCGGGCTGTGACCGGTGCGCTTCCATACTGTAGGAGCCAGGAATTCTCCTCTCCGCTAATGACCGTGGCCTCACTTACCCTGACGAGCTTTGACTCCAGCTCCGCGGTCGGAACAACACCCTCACCGGCGGCAAGGTCAATTGCCAACACGTCGGTGACATCGGCGCCGCCCTCATCATTGGCGAATACGGTCGCCTCGGCTATGGTCTTGTTGCCGTCTCTAGTGGTGAGCTCGCTGATGTGTAAGCTCACTTGGTCGCCGACCATGACTCCGGGCCGTGCAGGTTCGAGCCCAAGCACGTTCGGAGCCCCGGACATGAACATACGCCCGCAGAGCATGCATACAAATGCGGCAATCAACGCGAACCGGATTCCCCACTTGTCCGCCACCGAGCCAAGGAAGAGCATCGCCAGCGTAATGCCGGCGGTCAAAAACCCCACGTTGTAATGCGCTGACTCGTCCGCATGTTCGATGCCCTGGAAAATAAAATCCGAGAAGTGGATCGCCAGATACCCGAGCATGCCGAAGTAAACCATACCCTCGAGCACGTACGCGAGGTTGACCCCCCACAGTGCCCGGGGGGCGCGTACGAGGTCGACAAAAGGCTGAACGATTTCCTGGAGGGGACTCTTATTCTGCTCTTCGCTCATCTTCGCGGGTCTTTCCTGTGTGGGGCGCCGAGCCGTGGCGGCGCACCGATATCGCGGCTATGCCAACATGACCGGAACTCGCGGCCGCTGCGCGACCCGGCCAGACAAATCTCCCGCATCACGGGCGCTCATGGTTCAGATGAGCAACGCGCGACTCTACTTTTCCTTGCCCCACAGCTTGGCCAGCTCGATCAACACCTTGAAGGAGTTCTCCATCTGCTCAACACAGGCGAACTCCAGCGGGGAGTGGAAGTTGTGCATGCCGACCGAAAGGTTAGGCGTCGGCAGGCCCATCTCGCTCAATCGAGACCCGTCCGTCCCGCCGCGGATCGACTGGAAGACCGGCGTCAATCCGGCATTCCGGACCGCTTTCTCGGCCATCTCTACCGCCCGCGGTTCGTTGTTCAGGTGCTCGATCATATTGCGGTACTGCTTCTGGACGTTTATCTCAATCTTGGCCTTCGGGTACTCCGCCAGAATCGACGCCGCCACGTTCTCGAGGATCTTGGCTTGCTCGGCAAGCTCGTCGGTAACGAAGCTGCGCAGAAGAATGCGGATCTTTGCTTCCGGCACCCCGCCTTCAATCGCATAAGGATGCAGGAATCCATCGCGGTCCGATGTCGTTTCCGGGGCCAGACGTTGCCAGGGCAGCCGGCTGATGAACAGCCCGGCCAGCCGGATCGCATTAATCATCACGCCGTCGGCGAAGCCCGGATGGATGTTCTTGCCGGTAATGGTGACCGTGGCCATGTCGGCCGAGAAGGTCTCGTTCTCGATTCCGCCTTCACCCTCGCCGTCGAGAGTGTAAGCGCACCGCGCGTCGATCTTCTTGATATCGACCTTGTCGCATCCGCGTCCGACCTCTTCGTCGCAGGTGAAACAGACCCGGATCGGGCCGTGCTTGATGTCGGGGTTACTCTGCAAATGGGCGGCGGCCGTCATGATTACCGCTACGCCGGCCTTATCGTCGGCTCCGAGCAAAGTCGTGCCGTCGGTGGTGATGAGGGTCTTGCCCTTCAACTCGGTCATGCCCTTGGTTTCGCTGGTCAGGATGACCTTGGTCTTGTCGCCGGGCAGGGTAATGTCCTTGCCGTCGTAGTTTCTGACGATTTGCGGTTTGACGTCCTTGCCGGAGGCGTCGGGCGAGGTGTCCATGTGGGCGAGCCAGGCAATCGTCGGGGCGCCGTCCACGTTGCCGGGGATTGTGCCCATCACGATACCACCCTCATGGGCGGCGACGTCCACTAGTTTCAGCTCCTTCATCTCCCCCATCAGGATTTTTCCGAGCTCGAGCTGCCCCTCGGAACTCGGGTACTTGTCCGTCTCCTCGACGGCCGTGGTTTCTACTTTTACGTAACGGTCAAACCGGTCTACCAATGATTCCATCGTGCATCTCCACTAGGAAGCGACCTACACCTACCGGCCGCGGATTCCGTGCTTCGCAAGGTGCTCGTTCGCATCGCCTGTGCCGGGGAATCCGCAGCATCGCAGATCGTTTTGTAAGGGCATGTGGTTCAAAGTGCAACTCGCGGGCCTCACGGCGAGGCTTACAACAAAATACAGTCGTGCGCTTAGTTCTGTTCTGCCGGGGAACATCGTAACCGGCCTGCGAAAAACCGCGGTTTTCCGGCAGGTTTGCCGGCTCGACGCCGTCCAGTAGGCGTGGCGACGAGGGTTGCAGGCGCGGGATGCGTTCAGGATTTGCCTTGTTAGCAATACGCTGGACGGATACGCTGGTTGACCGGTCCGGGGCGACGCCGGGGGCAGGCCGATCTTGCGGGGCGGGGTGGTCGAGCTTCGAAGGTCGATCTGCTCCGGTTCGTCCCACCCAATGGAGCACGTGCCCGATACGGCGCGGTGTTCCTCTCGAAGAGTTGACGGTCATTTGGAAAGGGAAGACGACGTGATGCACAACATTGTAAAGCACGGGGCGATCCTCGCCGTGGTGTTGGCGACCGGAAGCGTGGCTTGGGCGGAGAGCCACCTGATGCGCTACGCGGATGTTCACGAGGACCGGGTCGTGTTCACTTATGAGGGCGATCTGTGGTTGGCGTCCACCGAGGGGGGGGAGGCTCGCAGAATCACCAGCGACGCCGGCGATGAACTGTGGGCTAAGTTCTCTCCGGACGGCAAGCGCATCGCCTTCTCGGCGGAGTATGACGGGGGGTATGACGTTTACGTCATGGATGCCCGCGGCGGCGTGCCGCAGAGATTGACCTATCATCCGAGCCCGGACCTTGTCTTAGGGTGGTTCCCCGATGGCAAGAGCGTGCTGTTTCGTTCGCGTCGTGAGTTCTCGCCACGCGCCGAGAGGATCTACCGGGTGAGCGCAGATGGCGGAATGCCGGTCAAGCTGCCGGTGGATCGGGCCGGGCTGACGGCGCTGTCCCCCGACGGGAGCAAGATCGCCTACAACCGCATCTCGCGGGAAGCGGCGACATGGAAAAGGCACAAAGGCGGTACCGCCCAGGATATCTGGATGGGGAGCCTGGAGAAGGGCGACTTCGCCAGGATTACTGACTGGGAGGGTACCGACAACTTCCCGATGTGGCGTGGTGATGTCATCTACTTCAACTCCGACCGGGCTTACGGAACTCTGAATATCCACAAGTACGAGGTGAAAACCGGTAAGGTCACCGCACTGACCCACAACAAGGATTATGACGTCAAGAACCCGTCCATCGGGCCGAACCACATTGTCTATCAGTATGGCGAGTCGCTGTACCTGCTCGACCTCAAGACGGAGAAGTCCCGGCGGATTCCCATCGAGATTGTCAGCGATCGAGTGCGGATGCGGCCGGAGTTCGTGGAAGTGGATCCCTCGATCGGTTCGTTCGGGCTGTCGCCGTCCGGCAAGCGGATGTTGCTGGAGGCCCGCGGGGAGATTCTGAACCTCCCCGTTGAGGACGGGGAGCCGGTCAACCTGACCGCGACTACGGCTACTCGTGAGAAGAACGCGGCGTGGTCGCCGGACGGGCGATGGGTCGCGTTCATCTCCGATAAGACCGGCGAGGAAGAGATCTACCTGGTGGATCAGAAGGCGGAAGAGCCGTGGCGCCAACTGACTACCGGAGGTTTCGGCTATCGCATGCAGTTGAGCTGGTCGCCGGACAGCAAGTGGCTGCTCTTCGCCGACAAGTTCCTGCGTCTGAACTTGGTCGATGCCGAGAGCGGCGAGATCACCGTTATCGACCAGGGCGAGTACGACGACGGCTGGGAGCGCTGGGGCATTCAGGACTACGTTTGGTCGCCCGACAGCAAATGGGTCGCGTACACGAAACTCGAACGCAGTATCAACGAGGCGATCTTCCTCTACTCGCTTGCCGACCGAAAGGTACACCGGATAACCGACGAACTGACCGAGGATTTCAGCCCGTCCTTCGACCCTGAAGGACGCTATCTCTACTTCCTCTCGCATCGCGAGTTCTCGCCGGTTATGGGGTTCGTAGATCAGAACCACGTTTTCCTCGACATGTGCAAGCCGTACATCGTGCTATTAAAGGCCGGCGAGCCTTCACCGTTTTTGCCCGAAGACTCGGAAGAAGAGGTCAAAGCCGAAGAAGAGGATTCGCCGGCGGACGAGAAGGGCGATGACGCGAAGGCCGAAGAAGACGAGGACAAGAACGAGGATATTCAGATCGACCTTGATGGTATTGAGCGGCGGATTGTCGCCGCCAAGGGGGTCCCGGCCGGCAACTACTTCCGGTTGGAGGCCACGGCCAAGGGCTTCGTCTATCTCAAGAAGGACAAACACGAGTTCGAGAAGTACCAGAACGTCAACGATCACACTGGCGGGGCGTTGGACCTCTATAGCTATGATGTGAAGGAAGCTGAGACGAAGAAGGTCCTGGGCGGAATCGCGAACTATCACTTGTCCGCCGATGGGAAGAAGCTGGTGTATCGGTCCGGGAGCAGCTACGGGGTCGTCGACGCCGGCGCATCTGCCTCCGTGGGTGACGGGGAGGTGTCTCTGGCGGATGCGCGGATTCTGGTTGACCGCAACCTCGAGTACCTGCAGATCTTCAACGAAGCGTGGCGCGTGCAAAGGGACTGGTTCTACGATCCGAACATGCACGGTCTGGACTGGGAAGCCATCGGGGCGAAGTATCGCAAGTTCGTTCCGTATTGCGGCAACCGAAGCGATTTGAACTACCTGATCGGGGAGATGATCGGGGAACTCAACATCGGGCATACTTACGTCTGGGGTGGTGATGAGGCCGAAGACGGCAAGTACGTTCCGGTCGGATTACTCGGCGCCGAGTTTGAGGCCGTGTCGGGCGCGGGCTTCTACCGTATCGCCCACATCATTCCCGGTACGCCTTGGGATCCGCAGGAAAGGTCTCCGCTGGCCGAGCCGGGTTGTCCCATTACCGAGGGCGATTACCTGATTGCCATCGACGGGGCACAGGTTACGACGTCTGACAACGTCTACGACTTCCTCCAGAACAAGGCCAACGCCGTGGTGACGGTGACGTACAACGAGCAGCCGTCAGCCGAGGGAGCCAAGCGGCATCGGGTCCGGACCATCGGTAACGAGTGGGCTATTAGGTATCGGGAGTGGGTCGAGAGTAACCGGGCTCGGGTCGAAAAAGCCAGCGCCGGGTTGATTGGTTACCTGCACATTCCCGATATGGGGCGAGACGGCGTTATTGAATTCGCCCGGGCCTACTTCCCGCATCACTACAAGAGAGGTTTCATCATCGACGAACGGTATAACGGCGGCGGGTTCACGTCGCACATGATCGTCGATCGCCTGGAAAGGGCGGTGTGGGGACTCACGCAGCCTCGCGAGGGCAAGGCCGTGCACGAGCCGGAGCGTACGTTCCACGGCCCGTGGGTTGTGCTGGTGAACGAAGACACCGCCTCATCAGGTGAGTGGTTCTGCGTTGAGATTCAGTCGCGCAAACTGGCTCCGATCATCGGAATGCGGACGTGGGGCGGGGTGATCGGCATCGAACCGCACCAGAGCCTGATAGACGGCGGGATGACCACGCCACCGCAGTTTGCGCCGTATGGCTTGAACGGTGACTGGGTCGTGGAAGGGCACGGGATCGACCCGGACATCGAAGTGCAGAACACGCCGGGCGATGTGATCCGCGGCAAAGACGCGCAACTCGAGCGGGGAGTCCAGTACATCCTCGATAGTCTCGCGCGGGATCCAATGGAGTTGCCCGGCACTCCGGCCTATCCCGACAAGAGTAAGTAGCGGACCACGCGACCGCCGCCGAGCCGGCTTCGCGCCGGCTCGTCGGCTTCTTCTTCAGGCTGAAAGCCTGCAATACAGTAGACGGGGGCAAGGCCGCGCAGCGGCCGCCGCCCCCGGGCGGGGGCCCGACAATCCCAATCACCCTGACAGGGTGAAAGAAACGGCGTGGATGAACCACGCGCTTGTTTCGGTAGCCCGGCCTCTTTCAGAATGAAATGATGTAGTAGAACAACGAGAAACTGCCCTCCTGGTGTCGGCCGTTTGTCGTTATACGTTCATGTCCTTCCAGCGTTTTGCCAACTGGCCGTAGATCGCCAGAGCGATTGCGGCGAGAACGCCGATCACCGCAAACGGGATCCATACTCTTAGATTGGGATGGTAAGTATCCCAAAGCAACTGCGTACAGTAGACCCCATCTTGGCCGACGACCTCCTGGAGCTTGGCGAAAGCCTCGGTCCGTGGAATACCGACAAGCTCCTCCAGCGTTGAGATGGAACCGTCCCAGGGTCTCCGGTCGCCGAGGGCGGTCTTCTCTGCAAGGTACTTAAGCGCCAGCGTGGCCTTCTCGCCGTAGTGTCCATAGAGGAACCCGCCGACCCACGAACCGACTCCGACCCCGAGGCCGATGGGGATATTGACATATCCCAAATACAGCCCCTTCTTGCCCGGTGGAGCGATCAACGCCAGGTACTCGTTCTTCTTAGGTCCGGTCAGCATTTCCCCCAGGGAGAAGAACACGATACCCAGCAGCAGGAACCAGGCGTTGCCGGTCATGCCCGCTACGACCACTCCGGTCGTCGCGATCATCATCCCAAAGAACATCGCCGACAGAGTACGAAGTCCGGACGCCAACCAGGATACCGGGACCATGAACAAGACGATCAGCAGGGCATTGAGAGAGACCAACACCTGCTGAGGGACCCGCACGCGCCCGGTGTCCCCAATCTCAGTCCAGGATTCAAAGGGCACGTGGGCGGCCACCATCGAGCTGTCCACCCAGTCTTCGATGAAGTTGGGTTGCAGATCCCAAAGCTGATACATCATCAGCCAGAAACACGACATAATCAGTAGCCAGGTCGCCAATCGTGGTTCGACTACGTGTTTGAGAGCCCTTCCAAAAACCTGCAGAGGATTCTCCGATTTCGCATCTCCGGAAGGAACATCCTGGTATGTGAGCAACATAAAGTAATTCAGGGCGGTAAAACCCGCGCAACAGAGAAACAGGTTCTGCCACGTCGCTTCGCTGTGCGTTTTGGTGAGGATCAGCGGTGATATGTAGTGGCCAATCAACGAGCCGACGTTGACGATCCAGTAGAAAACGCCCCAGCCGAGTGACGAGTTCTTCTTCGTAAGCTGGTGGCCCAGCGTTGCCTGCAACGCGGGCTTGAAGAAGGCGGTTCCCGTTGCGAGCATCAGAATACCCGCGAAGAAACCGTAGTAACTGTGCGTGTACGCCATCACCAGGTAGCCGGCGATGTTCATCGTAATGGAAAAGAAGAGAGTCCTCTTGTAACCGTAGCGGTCGGCGTACGCCCCGGTTACCATCGGCAGGAACGACTGGAACACCGCCCACCAGGCGTAGATCCAGCCCTTGTGGGCGGCCGTAAGGTGCAAACCTCCCGGCTCGGTGGCCTGCATGATGTAAATCGGGGCAACAACGCGCAGCGTGTAATACGCCAACCTCTCCCACATTTCGATCGTGTTGCAGAGCCAATAGGTCCCGTTCAGCCCCTTCGGCCGGTCCGGTGTGGTAGGGGGTGCGTCTGCGGTCGACGTGTCATTCATCTCGTCGGCGTTGTTCTGGGTACTCATGTTGTCTCCGGCGTTAGCGCGACCCTCGAAACGGATCTGGCACCCGCTCTCGAGCGCCGAAGGTGCGTTGTTTCATCCTCGGCTGTCGTGCCCCTAAAGAACAAGAGCCTTCCATCTTTATCCGCGGCCCCGCAGGACGAGACAGCGATTCCATGGGCGGAGGCTCCCGCATCCATGCGCCTCTTCGTCGATACGCGCAGTCTCGCGAAGGATGCGATGCCCGTCAACTCGACGGGACCATAGCCGCCCCCGATACGCGAAACGCGAAGTGGGTCTTGTGGCACGCGGTAAGTTGTCGTTGCAGCGGTGGGGGGCGGCAAAGGGCGAATTCCGTCGGTCTGCTGATTCCGCCGAGGCCGGAAGACCGATACGAAGACGGAGCGGCGGAATAGAAGAGAAGATCAGACGTCTATTCGGAGGACGTATCGTGCGCAGAACGGCTCAATACGCAGCAGTAGGTTCGGTGGGGCTGACGATTCTCGCGGGTTGCGTGGCTCCGCCGACGGTGGACGGAGCCGGTGATGACGGCGGGGACTACGTCGCTCGGAATCAGCCCGGGCTGCTCTACGTCTTGCAGCCGGAGGAGGTCTCCACGGACGAACTGGTTGACGCCGCGTTCGGTTGGCTGGTTCTGGAACCGAGCCGCTCGGGTGATGCGGCCGGGGAGCTCACAGCGGCGGAGGTTGAGGCTCTGCGCACGACAGGACCGTGCGATGGTAAGACCGTGTTGGCGTACCTGAGCATCGGGGAGGCCGAGGGCTACCGCGATTACTGGGATCCTGCCTGGACGGAGGAGGGTGGCGAACCTGCCGCCGGGGCAGCCCCTTCCTGGCTCGGACCGGCGAATCCGGATTTCGGTGGTAACTACAAGGTCCGATACTGGGATTCTCAGTGGCAATCTACGATCCTGGGATCGCCGGACGGGATCACCGCGACGCCGCTCGATCGGATTATTGATGCCGGGTACGACGGGGTGTACCTCGATATCATTGATGCGTATGAGTTCTGGAGCAGTGCTGAAGGCGGAAACGAATTGACTCGCGCTGAGGCTCGCGAGGAGATGATCCGCTGGGTAGAGCGGATTGCGGAGTATGCCCGGACCGATCGCGGTGCTGCCGATTTTCTCGTCTTTCCGCAGAACGGCAGCGACATCATTCGCAACGACGCCGACGAGCTTGATACGCTCAGTGAATCGTACTTCGATGCCATCGACGGCATCGGGATCGAGGACCTTTTCTACGACGAGACCGAGGCCCAGCTTCCGGAAGACACGGAGTATCGGCTCGAGCAGCTTGCGGAATACCGGGCTCGGGGCAAGACCGTACTCGTTACAGACTATGTACTGTCCGAGACCTGTGACCCGGACGACGACGGCGATCGAGTGGCGGATTTCTACGAGAGAACCTTGGAGGCGGGATTCGTGCCTTATGCGGCTGTGGATGATCGCGATCTGGACGAGATTGTCGTTCTGTCGGGGACGGTCTGGCCGGTCAGCCAGCCACCCGTCGACTGCGTCGAATCGGCTCAGACCCGGTAATCGTAGTTCTCCGTCCGACCTATAACCGTTGCTGGTCAATGGTTGTCAGGACCGCTACTATTGGCGTGACGAGGGGGCTATCCCCGCGACCTGGCAGGTACGAACACCGGGCATTATGGAACGGGAGTGCCATGTCCCTGGGACATCGACTACGGTTTCTGAAAGGCTACTTGGGCGACCCGACGACGGTGGGGGCGGTCGCACCGAGTTCACCCGGGCTGGCCGGCGCTCTGTGCGAGCCGTTTAGCCGGCGGACAAAGCCTGCGCGCGTTTTGGAAGTGGGTGCGGGAACCGGGCCGATCACCCGCCGGCTCGGCAAGCTGATCGGCGACAAGGATGAGTTGGACGTTTGCGAGATCCAACCGGAGTTCGCCGAGATCCTGGACCGAGAGGTTCTGGGCGGTCCCGATTTCGCCGCCGCGGTGGCGGAGGGTCGTGTCCGACTGCTGTGCTGCCCGGTGCAGGAGATAGCGGCCGAGGAGCCGTACGATTTCATCATCTCCGGTCTGCCGTTGACGGCTTTCGAACTCCCGGACGTGAAAGATGTCTTTGCGGCCTTCCGCCGATGTCTCAAGCCGGACGGAGTGCTAAGTTACTTTGAGTACGTCGGCCTGCGGCGGCTTTCGTGTTCTCTTGGTGTCGGGGAACGCCGGGCTCGGGTACGGTCGGTTTCCGCGTTCTTGACTGATCAGATTCGCCGTCACCAGTTCGACCGGCGGAACGTGCTGATTAATATCCCACCGGCCCACGCTCGCCACTTTCGGTTCACGGAATCTGCATCCGTGTGATTTCCTGAAGGGCATTGCCGTTTTGTGAAGTTTCCGTGTGTCCGCTTGAGCAACGCAGTCCTGTGGCTAAGGTCTGCGCCGGGGCTATACTGATACGCTCGCGGGCTCGGAAGGCGGCTGCGTTTGGCGGTTCGGGTCTTCGTTGATAGTCAGTCCCGCGGGTTCCGGGGACAAACTGCGGGAGCTGATACTCTTGAGCGAAACACCCGACGTTATCATCTATACCGATGGAGCGTGCAGCGGGAACCCCGGGCCTGGGGGGTGGGCGGCTCTGCTGAAACACCCGGCCACCGAGACGATTAAGACCCTCAGCGGTGGCGAGCCCAACACGACCAACAACCGCATGGAGTTGATAGCCGTGATCCGTGGCTTCCAGGAACTGAAGTCCTCGAAACGCTGGCGCGTTCATGTGGTTAGTGATAGCACCTACGTCATCAACGGGTTGACCCAGTGGATTAGGGGCTGGATCGCTAACAACTGGCGGCGCGGTAAGAAGCCGGATTCACCGCCGGTCAAAAACGTCGACTTGTGGCAAGAGCTGCACGCTCTGGTCCAAAAGCACGATGCGACGTTTGAACACGTCCGGGGGCACTCGGGGCACCCGGAGAACGAAGAGTGTGATCGGCTGGCTACTGCTGCTATCAAACAGCTTCGCCAGTACGACAATAACTGACACGAAAGGGACACCAGTGAGTGTGCGCAGATTGATCATTACCGGAGTGCTGGTTGCGGTCGTTGGGACCTCCGCAGTGGGCGCGGAGAGCCCGCAGCAGTGGTTTCGAGAGGGCAAGGCCGCGGTCAACACGGCCAAGCTGCTCAGCCCGATCAACCATAAGGCCAAGAATGTCATCCTGTTTATCGGCGACGGGATGGGTGTTTCCACGGTGACGGCGTCGCGAATCCTCGAAGGTCAACAACGTGGAATGTCCGGCGAAGAGAATCGGCTCAGCTTCGAGACGTTTCCCTATACGGCGTTGATCAAGACGTATGAAACGAATCTCCAGACGCCGGACTCGGCCGGCACCATGACGGCCATGATGACGGGCGTGAAGACCCAGGCCGGGGTGCTTTCTGTGAGTCAGAATGCAAAGCACGGCGATTATGCCTCGGCCGAAGACACGCGGTTGACGACGATTCTGGAGCTGGCGGAGCGCGCCGGACTCTCGACGGGCGTGATCAGTACTACTCGAGTAACTCACGCGACCCCCGCGGCGTGCTATGCCCACTCGCCGCATCGTGATTGGGAGAATGACGCGCTGTTGTCTTCCGAAGCCAGGAAGGCCGGTTTCCCCGACATCGCTCGACAGCTTGTCGAGTTCTCGATTGGGGACGGACTCGAAGTCGCTCTCGGCGGTGGAAGGCTGCACTTCCTCCCCTCGTCCGCGGCGGACCCGGAGGACTCCGGTCGCACCGGGGGACGCTCGGATGGCCGCGATCTCACTGCGGAATGGCTTAAGAAGCCGAATGCAGCGTACGTGTGGAATAAGAAGCAGTTTGATGCGGTCGACGCGAGCAAGACGGATCACCTGCTCGGGTTGTTTGACGTATCGCACATGGAGTTCGAGCACGATCGCGCCGGCGACAGCGGCGGCGAGCCCTCGCTCAGCGCGATGACCGCCAAAGCGATCGACGTCCTCGCCCGCAACGAGAAGGGCTTCTTCCTGATGGTCGAGGGGGGGCGAATCGACCACGCCCACCATTTTGGGAATGCCTACCGGGCGCTTACCGACACGATTGAGCTCGCCCGGGCGGTGTCGATCGCAACACAGAAGACCAGCCGCGAAGAGACGTTGATTGTGGTAACGGCCGATCACAGCCACGTCTTCACGATGGCCGGCTATCCGCGGCGGGGGAACCCGATTCTCGGTAAGGTCAACAGTGTCTCCAAACCGCAGAACCTGGATCAGGACTTCACGTTTGACGCTCTTGATCTTCCCTATACGACACTCGGCTACGCAAATGGACCGGGGTACACCGGAGCAGCCGCCGGACAGCCAGAAGGCCCCAAGCAGTTCCTCAATCGTGGAACCGGCTATCGCGGAATCACGAAGGGACGTCCGGATCTCAGTGACGTCGATACTGAGGATCCGGACTACCTGCAGGAGTCGACCGTTCCCATGGCGCAGGATACGCACGGCGGAGAGGACGTACCGCTGTACGCCGACGGCCCCATGGCCCATCTGTTCCACGGGGTCCTCGAGCAGAACGTGATCTTCCACGTCATGGGCGAGGCGCTCGGTCTGGCTGAGTGACGAGGTCGGCGTCTATGCCGTAACCACGCTTGCTGCCTGCTCCAGATGGAATTCGCGGATGGCCATCTCGCGGATCTTGAACTTCTGGATCTTGCCGGTGACGGTCATGGGATACTCGTCGACGACCATCCAGTACCGCGGGACCTTGAAGTGGGCGATCTTGCCCTTGCACATCGCCCGGAGTTCTTCCGGGGTCGGCGTGCCTTGGGCCTTGTCCTTGTGGATCTTGACGCAGGCGAGCAGCTCTTCACCAAACTTCTCGTCCGGTACGCCGACCACATGGGCGTCGGCGATGACGTCCAGGGTGTGGAGGAACTCCTCGATTTCGCGGGGGTAGAGGTTCTCACCGCCGCGGATGACCATCTCCTTGATGCGCCCCGTGATCTTGACGTAGCCCTCCTCGTCCATTGTCCCCAGGTCGCCGGAGTGGAGCCAGTCACGCTGGTCGATGGTCTCCGATGTCGCGTCCGGGTTGTTGTCGTACCCGGACATCACCTGATAGCCGCGGAAACAGAGCTCCCCCGGAGTTCCGCGGGGGACGGTGCGGCCGGTGTGGGCATCGACGACCTTAATCTCCTGGTGGGGCATTACGCGGCCAACCGTGCTGACTCGACGCTCGATCGGGTCGTCGGGGCGGGTGATCGTGGTGACGGGAGATGCCTCGGTCTGCCCGTAGCCGATCAGCACCTCTTTCATGTGCATCTCGTCCACGACCCGGCGCATCAGTTCGATTGGACAGGGAGCCCCCGCCATGATTCCGGTACGCAGAGTCGACAAGTCGAACGATTTGAATTCCGGGTGGTCCAGCTCTGCGATGAACATCGTGGGAACGCCGTGCAGGACGGTGCAGCGTTCGTCCTGGACCGCCTTCAAAGTCAGCATCGGATCGAACGCCGGCGACGGAATGATGATCGTCGACCCGTGCGTAATTGCTCCCAGATTACTGATCACCATCCCAAAACAATGATAGAACGGTACAGGAACGCATACGCGGTCAGCGGGCGTCAGCCCCATGACCTCCCCGATGAAGTAAGCGTTGTTCAGGATGTTGTTGTGTGTCAGCATCACGCCTTTGGGAAATCCAGTGGTGCCGGACGTGTACTGGATGTTGATGATGTCGTCGATGTCGAACTCCGCCTCGCGGGCGGTTAGCGTGGCGTCGTCCATCTCATCGCCCAGCTCGGCGAACGAGCGGCGGGTGAACATCCCCGGGTGCTTCTCCCGGCCGATGAAGACCACGCTTTTGAGGTGGGGGAACCGCCAGGAGTCGATCGCCCCGGCCTGGCAGGTTTTCGCCTCGGGGCAGACCTCGTAGAACATGTCCAGATAGTTCGAGCTCTTGAACGCCTCAATCAGCAGAAGAACCCGAGCCCGGGACTCCTTCAGCACATACTCCAGCTCGTGCGTTCGGTACGCCGGGTTGATGTTGACCAGAACCGCCCCGATCTTGGCGGTGGCAAATTGGGCTACGACCCACTCGTAGTTGTTGATCGACCAGATGGCCACCCGATCGCCCCGAGTGATTCCCAGGCGCAGGAAGGCCTTCGCCGCCCGGTTCACTACCTGGATGAACTCGCGGTACGTGAATCGCTGATTCCGCGCGAGGGAAACCAGGGCATCGTTGTCGGGATTGGCGGCGGCGACCCGATCCAGGCATTGACCAATCGTCTCGCCGAGGAGCGGCGTTTCAGAACCACAATGAGCATAGCTAGGCCGAGGCATTGGGAATCTCCCAGTCTGGTATCCTTGTCATCTCGAACAACTACAGTACTCGGCCTCACAAGCATGCGCCGTACCAGACCGGGACCAGTCGCGAAATGCCCCGCGAGAACACCCCGTGCGGCCTAACCGGCAAGCAGCGCGCCCTGGGATGGGTCGCCCCGTGCGGGCTCCAGGGTGAGCGGTTCCCTGTGGCGCCAGGGCTGGGCCGGGCGCAGAGCCGGGGAGGGGGACCGGCGCTGCGGCACCTCCCGCATACAGCACCGAGAAACGCCTTCGGCGAGCGGTCTGTACCGTCTTCCTGTAGACTGTTAGACTAATGTCGCGCGACTGCCTCGGGCGGGCGGCGGAGTCGGCTTTCGGGGCCGGCGCGCGAGTCCTATCAGATATGAAGAAAGGGAAGGATCCTGATGACCAAACGAATGACGAACTTGGCCGTGGCGGCGGCGGCTTTGACTTTGATCGCCGGATGTAGTCTGTTCAACGGGTATTTCAATGCCGATTCGAGCAAGGGCTCGCAGGCGAGCTCCCAGCAGGAGTACTATGTTCGGGTTTGGATGGACAACCACGAGTGCGAGCGCGGGGCCTCGTTTTGTGAGATATCCTCGCGGTGAGCACCCGCCCGAAGGTCAAATACGAGATCACCGAGGCGGACAAGATGGGACGGCTCAATTCGGTCATTATCAACATCTTCCGAGAGTTCGATGGTGGGTGGGCCAGCAAGGCTGATTTCATCGTCACGGCGAAGAATGCGAGCGATCCCGAAGGCCAGATGAAGACGGGCAAGGTCTACAGCCTGGGAGCGAAGTCGGACGCACTCAACTTCATGGACGGAAACGGTAACGTCCTGGACGAGATCAAACTCGAGCCGGGCATGAAGTACCTGATGAACTTCGTGGTCAGCGCCGACCGTAGCGAGAGCGTAGGGGTCGTCTTCAACGCACGCTGATCCGTCTTATTCGATCAGCTTACTGCAAGTCGCTGCGCTGCCGCAGCAGCCTCATCGCGCCACGTGAGCCGAGCCCTCAGGGTGCGTTAACGATTGGGGTGCGCGATGAGCGGGGACGGGTCCATTGCTCTGAGGTACTGCCATGAAGGAATACGACGCGGTTGGAGCACCGGCCTACGATTCGTACGCGCAGGGCGTGGAGGGCGATGTCGGTTTCTACGTGGATTGGGCTCGCAGAGTCGATGGCGATGTCCTGGAGCTAGGCTGTGGGACCGGACGGGTTCTGGTCCCCACGGCCGAGGCCGGGGCGAGGATCGTGGGCCTGGACTGTGCGCCCGCCATGCTCGACGTGGCCCGCAAGCGGCTTAGCCAGTGTCCCGATGCGGTGGGTAAGCGCGTAGAACTGGTCGAGGGCGATATGCGCGGCTTCTCCCTCGGGCGCAAGTTCGACTTGATCACAATACCGTTCCGCTCGTTCCTGCATCTGCTCACAACAGAAGAACAGCAGGCGGCTCTGCGATGTGTACGTGACCATCTGGCGGATGACGGGAAGTTCGTGTTCAACGTATTCGACCCGAATCTGGAGCTGATCGTCGGCAGCGCCGGCGGAAAAGTCGCCCGGCAGACGGAGTTCAACGACCCGGCGAACGGCCACCGGGTGATCATGTCGGTCAGCCGCCGCTACGATCTCGCCGAGCAGACCATCGACGAGTATTTCATCTTCGAAGAGCTGGACGACGATGGGCGGATGGTCTCCAAACGGTACAGCCACATGACGCTTCGGTACGTCTTCCGCTACGAAATGCAGCACCTTCTCGAACTAAGCGGTTTCTCCATCGAGGCTCTGCACGGCGGTTTTCGCGGCGAGCCCTTTACCCACGGGGGCGAGCAGGTCTGGATAACACGCCAGGCGTGAAAGCGCCGTCCCTCGGCCGCCGGATTAACAACCGACCGGTTCTGCCGTCTGAGAGAAGTAGTTGGGGAACTCAGGCGAGCAAAGGGTTGGTGCTATGCGAGAGTCAGATACCGCGTTTTCGTTCTTGGGGGTATTGGTTGTTGGGGTAGTCGGGTGGGTAGCGTTTCTCGGTGCTTCGATCCGCGCCGACTCGGCTGGTTGGCGGTATGACTGTCCGGATTCTGCGGACACCATGCTGCGGCTGGCTCGATCGGATGACGGTCTGAGTTTTAAGGACTCCGGGGAAGTGTTCGCGGTCGGAGCCGCGGCTCCCGATCTGTTTCGTCTGCCGGATGGGGGGCTGATCGCCCTGTTTGACCGATCCGTCGGCGAAGAGGGCGCCACCGCAATCGTTATGGCGGTCTCGGCTGATCACGGCCGGACCTGGTCGCCGTTGCACGCTGTAACTCTGCTCGATAAGCACGACCGGACGATTCCGGCGCGGCATGGGGACCTGGAACGAATGCCCGACGGCAGTCTGCGGCTTTTTTTCGCCATGCCGCTACGGCTTGGTGGTGAATCCGAGAAGCTGACGGTCATTCGGTCGGCGGTCACGGGCGATGGTCTGACGTACCGGCTTGATCACTCAGGGAGTGTCAGGCTTCGGGCTTCGGGTGATTTACATCCGACGGTTGGAAGAGTCGGCGGCGCAGTTCACCTTTACGCCGATGATACGACGGGGCTGAACACCGGAGGGCGGTTCGATGGAACGGCGGCTCGGCATGTAGTGTCACTCGATGGGCATCAGTTTGCGCGACAGGCTCCGGTGCGAGTGCCACGGGCGACATTCGTTGGGAGCGTCGTACGCGAACGGGAAACGGTCCGTGCTTATGTCACGAGCGATCGCGGCGTGACATCTCTGACTACGAAAGACGGGCGCGACTGGCGGCCCGAACCGGGGGTGCGAATGTCCGATGGATGGGATCCGGCCGTGGTTCGGCTGGAGGACGGCTCGTACCTAATGCTGTACTGTACCGTCGCCCCGAAAGAAGAGATTATGATGACGCCGCTGGTGCCCGACGAGTGGGTGCGTCCCGGCGAGCCGGTCCCGGGGTTGGCGAATGCCGACCGGGCCGGCTACGCGGTGTCCACAGACGCCGGGGATAGTGGTTCGGTATCCTCGCACGCCGCCGGAGCAGGTTACGGTGCCGGGGAGACGATGCCCGGAACGGATGATGACCGATCTGAGGACCGGATCGTTGGTGGCAAGGAAGACGCGAAGGTCTGGGACGACTCGCACCGTGAGTTAGTGGAGGACCACGCGCTGGGTTTCGCTCCACCTCCGAACTTCACAGAGAGGGTAGACTACATTCGGTGGTACCAGGAGTACATGCTTACTTATCCAATGGACAATGCGTATTACGTTTACGCTAAGTTCATGCCGGGACCGGGAAGCGATGGGGGCAACGAATACGTGTGGCCCGAACTTACAAACATGTTCACGAATCGCGATAGCAGGTTAGCGCCGGGGCCGTGGCGTCCGGAAGATCATCCGAGTTGGGAAGCTTCGAATCTCGCCGCGGAGGATCTGCTGGAGAGGTTTCGCGAAGCGACTACCCATACCGGGTACTGCACTCCTGTCGTTCTGGGGGCGGACGGCCCGCCGCCGGAGGACGAATTGCTGGCCAATATCATGTTACCGCAGTTGAGCCGGCATCGGGCGGCGGCGCGCGCCACACTGGCAGATGCGTGGCGGGTGCGGGGTGACAGTGTGTCGTCAACGCGCATGCTCGATGCCCTGGAGACCTGTCTTCGCGGTGCCGACCATCTGGACCAGGGCGCCACCCTCATTGAGGACTTGGTCGCAATGGCCGAACGGAGCGAAGTGCAAAGGAGTGCCCGCTGGGCGTTGGCGCGCGGCGTATTCTCCGGTGACGAGCTGGAGCCGGTCATGGATACTCTGCGGACTCTCGACCAGGATCGCGACGAGAATCCCCTTCGTTACATCCGTGGTGACCACGCCGTCGCGATGGATCTTGTGCAGAGCCTTTTCTCCCATCCTGACCCGAACGACGAGCGCGGGCGTCTCGGGGGGGCTCGGGAACTGTTCGACGAAGAGTCCGCGCGGAGATTAGAGGAGAACCTGGCGGGGCTCGGGCCGGAGGATGCCGGACCGACCATCGATGCCATCGAGGCCTTCAGCCGCACCGCGGCCGAACTGATGAGCGTTGGATATCCGGAGGTTCGCGCCGCCGATGTGCGCGAGGCGACGAGCGAGCACTGCTGGGCCACGCCCATTGTGGCGGAGTTGATCCCGAGTTTGAGCAGCTACTATCAGCGCGGCGCGCGGGAGGAAGCATCGCGCCGAGCCACTCAAGTTGCGTACGCCGCCCATATTCACAGGGCGGAGACGGGACGTTGGCCCGAGTCGTTGGACGAACTGAGCGGCGAGTACGGTGTGCGGATGTGCGAGGATCCTTTCTCGGGGCGACAGTTCGGCTACCGTGTCACCGCCGACGGTCCGCTCCTGTACAGCGCTGGAGAGAACGGGCTGGATGACGGCGGCGTTCACAATCCCCGTTGGGGCGACGCCGCCGAGGACCTCGGCAGCTCCGACGATTATGTATTCTGGCCTCCCCAGCCGCAGTAGCCACCCGTTATGAGCGGCGCCGACGAGGCGACACAGCCAGTTATTCCCGAGCGGCCAACAGACGGCGGATCTCGTGTTGGATGGGCTGTGCTCCGTGATCGTGGTTTGACATCACTGCGGCCGTGTATCCGGAATCGAGGAACATATCCAGATTCGAGTTGATCCCGGAGAATCCGCCGGAGTGTCCGACGATCCGCTCATCGCCCTCGCGGTCTACGGAGAAGCCGAAACCGTAGTCCGGGGAGCTGATCTCGGGCTTCGCCGACCAGACCATCTCCGTATACTCCGGATTGAGGAGTTTGTGGTCGCGAAGGGCTTGGTCGAACCTGAGCAGATCCTCAACCGTAGAGAACCCTCCGCCGGCCGGGCCGCCGCGAATCACGTGCTTGAATATGTTGTTGATCCAGCCGTTCTCGTCTTTTGAGTATCCCATCGCCAGGTTGGGTACGGGTCTGTCCATGTCGTAGCAGTCGCTGTTGATCATGCCGGCCGGCTCATAGATGTTCCGGCGGACGTAATCGAAGTAGCTTTGCCCGGTGACCTTCTCGATCACCACGCCGAGCAGGAATATCCCCGTGTTGCTATAGCGCCAGCTCGTGCCCGGTTCGAATGCGAGGGTCTCGTCGGTGATCAGCGGGCGGTAGTCGTCCAGATCTCTGAACATGGCGCGCGATGACTCCATGAACGTCGCGTTGAAGTAGCTGCCCAGGCCGGACGTGTGCGTCAGGAGGTGCATGATCTTGATCCGGTCGGTAATCTCACGCGGAAGCCAATCGGTGGAGAGGTACTTGCTCAGGGGATCGTCCAGCGAGAGCTTGCCGCGTTGGGCGAGTTGGGCGATGGCGACACCCGTGAACATCTTGTTCATCGAACCGAGATTGAACTTCGTGTCGATCTTGTTCGGGACGTCATATTGCTTGCTGGCCAGCCCAAATGCGGCTTGGTAGAGGACCGTGCCGTCCTTGGCCAACAGGACCGTACCGGAGAACACTCCGGCGTCAGCCATGCGGCTTACGTACTCCTTCAGCTTCTTTACGATCTGTTGGTCGGACATGCTCTGCGCCGGTTTCGCTTCCTTCGGGGCACGGGCCGGCGAGAACCGCAGACCAGCGATTCGGTAGGGCGGTGTCGCCTCAATGTCCACGCTGACCTGGGCCCAACCCTGCGTAAGCCGGTTGCGCAGGATCACGACGTGCCTCGTCGAGAATTCCGGGGACTCGTACATACGGATGCCAAAGAAGTCGTAACCTTGGCTTCGCTCATAAACACTGGCGAAGACACTCAAATGGCGGTCCATCGGCGCGAAGTCGCGGAAACGCTCGTTAAACGTCTCGTTGATGAAGGTGCGTACTCTCTCGCGGTCGTTCGAGTTGATCACGTCGATCAGCTCTTCAATCCGCTCGCCCACCGGTCCGTCGGGCAACTCGCGTACGTCAGTAAACAGGCCGCGGTCCGGTTGAGCCCACGCCTGTTGCCCGCCGGGCAGTCCGAATGCGCAGAGTATGACGGCACACAACGTCAGCTTCGCCGGATTCCGTTTTCCAGTCCCTTCTCTGTGGGATTTCAGCAGAATCATCTAATCGCCTTTCCTGATGAGAGAGATGTCGTCTGTATCAAACCTGCCGTTTCGCCAGGGCGATTAGGGGGAGAAAACTACCTCCGCCGTTTCTTTCCCGGAATCAGAGCGGACCGTTGCAGGCCCGCCGAACCTGCTCCGAGAGACTCCGAGGCTATGCGCCGACCTTTGTTCGCTGCGGCGTAACGGGTACCTCCAGCGTCCTTCCGTCACGATCCACTTTCAGCGTTACCGGTGTGGGAGAGCCGAAGAGCCTGCCCAGCTCATCTCGTGCGATTGCGCCGATCGGTTTGCCGTTGACCATGGTAACGACATCGCCGGGTTTGATACCGGATTTCTCGGCGGCGCTGCCGGGGGTCACTGCGGAGACTTTCCAGCCGGTTGAGCCCGGCGCAAAAGCCACTCCGATTCGGAACGGGCTGTCACTTCCTTGGTGTGGCTTGCGGGTTGTCCGTGCGGTGCCTGATCCACTGCGGCGCAGGCGGATACGGCGGTTCTGCTGATCGATCGTCATTGCGAAGTCTTTGAGCATCCCGGAACCAATGTTCGCGCAATCGAACTCCACCATCGGACCGAGATCCGCAAAGTCGACGCTCGGATCGTGAAACTCGTGGTCTCCGACCCGGATCACGCCGTTGAGTTTGGCCGCGCTGATCTCAGTCGCTCCGGAGGGTGTCTGGGCTCGACCGACGACCCGGGGCTTGCCGGCCAGAGGGATCTTGTCCTGCCACTTGGTTAGCATTGTCAGAAAGCCGGGCGAGCCGGTGTCGACGTGCGTCTTCATTGGAGTACCCGCGACAATCGCCTCGATAGTAACGCCGTAATCTCGGTCCGGGTCCGGAGAATACGCTATGACATCTCCGCCCGGCGGCGGGAGTTCACCCATCTCGAAGATGAACCTCTGATTCGGGTAATCGAAGGTGAACAGGCAGTCTTCGAACAACGGGAGACCGAGAATCCCCACCGGAGCGTCGGGCGTAGCCGGCATAAACGAATCAAAATCAGCCACCATGACATGGACTTTGGAGAATACCACGTCTCCGATCGTAATCGAGTTGACTTCAACCGGATCGGACTCCTCTACGGCCCCTAGCCCGGGAACCGTTTGGGGAACCGGCAGGCCCAGCTCCTTTGCCACGCTATCGTCAATCAATGCCGTCATGGTCGTGCCCGTGTCCACATCGAGCCGAAACGGGCCTTTCCCGTTGATTCTGGCCATCACGGCCGGCCTGGTGCCCCATTCTTCCATTGGCGCAGACACGACCGGGGCGCTCAGTCTCGTGGATTTTGGGGGCTTCATATCGGGCGGAAGAGTCTCCGCCTGGGCGAACGAACACATGCTCGAAGCTGAGGTGATCGCGGCAACGGCAATCAGGTGGCACATGGTAACGGTCCTTTCTTCGGTGTTTGCGGTTCCGAGGGTCGCGAGACCCCGACGCAAGTTTGTTCAGTAGTACGATTCGTACTATCATGAGACGGGCTTGGGGAGGCGGTCCTGTCAGGAATCGGCGAGGAGTTTCGTCGGTAACGATGGGCACCGGCTTTCCTTGGAGTGAGAATTGTGCAGAGCGAGCTGGAGAACGTGGTTCTGGGTATGGTATGGGCCGACCAGCCTTGTACCGCCTACACCGTGCGTAAAGTCTTCCAGAATTCGCCCTCTTCCCATTGGAGCGGCAGCGCCGGGGCGATCTACCCCCTGATGCGCCGCCTGGAAGGGCGGGGTCTGCTGTGCTCGACCGCACGCCGCGGCGACCGGAGGGCGACCAAGCTCTATCGGCTGACCCAGCGCGGGCGGCGCGACCTCGAGGCTTGGCTTAGCCCGCCGCTGCCGCCCGCCTCGGCGCTCATGAACGTGGATCCGCTGCGGATTCGAGTGTGGTTTCTTAAGGTGCTGCCGGAGGAGCAGCGGCTGGCCGTGATTGATGAAGCGTTGGCGAAGATGCACGAGCAGCTTGAGCGAGTGCGGGAAGAGGCTCGGCGCAGTTGGGCGCTGCGGAATGCCTCCAAGTACCTCGTGGATCGCGGCGCCGTCCTGAGCATTCGAGCCCAGGCAGCCTGGCTACGCGAAGTACGGCGATCGTTGGATAGTCTGCGCTGAGGAACGCTCGCTACGAGGGCTCACGGCCTTCGTCGTGACCATGAATGCTCGTTGGGCCGGCCGTTGGGTACCGATTCTCGGAGGCGGTCAACGCGTTCGCGAACCGCCGGGATGAGGTACATAGAGTCTGAATCAGGTATTGCGGCCAGCGCGACGATGGTGCGTTCCAGGCGGGTGGCCGGGTCGGCGTCCGAGTCGATGAACAGCACTTGCTCGCCGCGGACTCGACAAAGTCCGCCGCCGGTTCCGCCCAGATGTTCCCAACGCACCGCGATTCCGAGGCGGTCGAACACCTCAACTACCGTGTCGAGTTGGGCTGAGTCTGTGCCCATTCCGGCCAACCCTTCAAGAAATCCGCCCGATCGAGCCGATATCCATGATCCAGTGCCCTCTGAAGATAGCACAGGAGAGGACCGCATCCAATGGTGAGAAACCCGCCTGCCAGAGCCCGTACCATCGACAGCCCCACGTACGCGGAGCCGCCTGCGTCCGGCGTGGCGCGCGCAGAGTCGGCCCCTCCCGCGACGGACGGTGATGCTGCAATCGTCGAACGAGAGCTCGAGAAGCTGCAAGGGCAGTTGACTCAACTGAAAGCACAAGTTCGCCAGGCCCAGCAGCTTGCCGGTCTCGGTACCGCGGCCGCTATGATCGCTCACGAGGTGAACAACCTCCTCACGCCGGTTAAATCGTATGCCCAGGCGGCTCTGTCTAACGATGACATTGAACTGCAGCGAAAAGCCCTGACGGTAACGGTCAAGAACGTGGAACTGCTCGTGGCAATGTCGGAGCGGGTGCTCAATATCAGTGCGGCCAAGCCTCCGGTTCGCGAGCCGGTCTCGCTGCGCCGAGCCGCGGACGACGCGGTGGCCAGCCTCTGCCGCGATCTGAGCAAGGACGGTATCAGTCTGGTCCTCAGAATGGACGAGTCGCTTACGGTCTGGGCCGACGCTCTGCAACTCCAGCAAGTTCTGTTTAACTTGCTGCTCAACGCCTCCAACGCCATGCGTTCCTCACACGGCGGTCGGATCACGGTTGCTGGTGCAATCGAAGCGGGCAAGGGCGTTATTGAGGTTAAGGACAATGGTCCGGGAATCCCCGCGGAGATGCTGCCGCGGATCTTCGATCCCCTGCAGACTTCCAAGCCGATGGACCCCAAAGGGCAGCAGCGGTGTGCCGGGTTGGGACTTGCGCTATGCCGGGATCTGGTCATGGAGAACGGCGGCACAATCACCGTGGCCAGCGAGCCGGGCGTCGGAACGACTTTCACAATCACCCTTCCCGCCAACGAGCCCGCCGCGCAGTGACTGCAAGCACGTGTGAAAGCGATCAGGGGGTCGGCTACTGACCGCCCCGCAACTTCGGCCGATCGAGGTTCGGGCGGCGTAGCCATCGCGGTCCCGCATCGAACAGAAAGTCGGTCATGGCTTCGATAGCCCCCTGGCCGTCGTCCAACAGTTCGGGGTCACGAAGCCGTGCGGCCAACGGAGCCCGATCGGCAGGTGACCAACCGACGAACGGGCTGCTTACATCATCTCCAAAGAGGTCGGGCATGTAGGTGTACTCCACTATATGCCCGGGGCGCTCCAGCCATTTGTAGACCCACTCACGCCGCAGGCGGCGGTACAACGGCTGCAAGTCGGGGGCCATACGATGCACGGTCTCAGCCGGGATTTCCGGATCCACAAACGCGTGGCAAGCCGTGCATGCCAGGGATGCGAAGAGTATCTCACCATCCCGTATTCTGTCTGCGGTCGTTCCGGGCGAGGGCACGTCCATGGCCGGAAAACTCACGTCGTACAGCCGTCGAAGACCTTCGGCCTTAGCAACAAGGCGCCGATCGTCTGAGGTGAGTGACTTTGTATTGTCAGCCGGATCGATCAGGAGGTTGGCCGTCGCATAATCCCGAATCTCACTCAGTGCCGCCGCGAACGACCCCATGTCCCGCCCGATGTTTGTGTCCGCGCGGTCTCCTTCCTCTATCACCTTCAGACGGTCCGCCAGCCAGCGAGATTCATCCTGCCCCAAGCCGACGAAGAACCGCATCAATCGCAGCCGGTCTTCTCTTTCGAGGTGAAAATTCGGCATTCGGGCGGATAGCCAGGGTCTGATAGTAACGGCCTCGTCCAGGAAACCGTACAGCCACGAACTCTGCAGCTTGGCTCCCACACCGCGAAGTGACGGGGGTACGTCATCGAACTCGCGCAGATCGTTCGGCGCGACAGGAGAATACTGGCGAATCACCGCGACGTTACCGTCGATCTCGTGGCAGCCGACGCAGTTCAGCTTGCGGACCATGTCGCGGCCGTCGGCGAGCATGCCGGCGCAGGTGCCGTCATAGTCGATTAGCAGCTTACGGCTGACCCGCGGCGTGCGCCGAGATAGCAGGTACGTCACCAAAGCGTCCACGTCCGGCGAAGCCAAGTACAGATTCGGCATCTTGGTCTTTTCGTACGGGGCCTTGGCCATCATCCGGTCCCAAATGCGCGGGTTGAGCAACTTGTGACGGGCGAACGACGCCCGGTCACGCGATACTTTCGCCGGCGGGTTTGTTCCGCCCGCTCGGGGGATCAACCGATCCGCGTCCTTCGGGTAGACGTTTTCGAAGGTGCCCGGGTGGGCACGCCGCACGGGGTCGTGTCCGGGTTCGAAGTACCCGAAGAACAGGCGCGAGATCGACTTTTCACCCCAGTCGTTCAAATCGGGCCCGGGACGCGGCGTGTCTTCGAAACCGGGAATGCGGTGGCAGGCAGAGCAGCCGTAGTGCCCGATGAGCTTACTGCCCAGCAACACCCGGCCGCGCTGCTCGGCTGACAGCCGTGTTGCCATACTCCTAACACGGTCCTCTCCCAAAGATGCTCCCAGCCGAACGACCAGCGCTTCCGTGAGCTGCGGGGCGCCGGCTGCGGAGTCTCCCGGGCGGACCCGGCCGCCGAGCATGTTTGATAGGAGCTCCTCGCTTATTTCCTGTTCGGCGATGGTATTACCGGCATCGTCCGGGGCGGGGCGGTAGTCATCGAGGGAACTCAAATACTCTGCAACGTGAGCCGCCTCTTCAGGAGAAAGACGCGGGTTTGGCATTCGTGTATCGGGTGCATGTCGATCGGGGGCCGTCAGCCAGGAGAAAAGCCACGCGCGGGACGCCTTCGAGCCGACCCGGGAGAGTTCGGGGGCGTAGCGCGTGAAGATCCTTATGTCTGCTCGCTTAGTTGGATGCGTCCGCAACGGCGCGGGTTCGAAAATCGTGTCGGTTTCGTCAGGATACGTCCGCATCGCATCGCGCACGCGGTCTTCGTAGCGCCAGATGTCGTATTCCCTCGCGGCTGATCCTCTGCCGCCGCCGGAAACGCCTTGGCGCCTGACATACCACTGTCTTCCGAACTCTGCGATACTGCCGTGACAGCCGAGGCATCCGACTGATCGGAACAGGGCCTGTCCCCAGGATGCTTTGCCGACGACCCCGACCGGCGGCGTACGCATCTCGGCAGGTTCGGATACCGCAAACAGACATTCCACAATGGCCGCGACCTCCGCCTCCACCCGCATCTTAGGATGAGGATCGAGCGCATCGGCCGACTCCGCCCGGTTGTTCTCCTGATCGAAGAAATGCGGCATTCGTGTCGATGGCCGGAACTCTTGAGGGGTCAACACCCATGACTTGACGAACTCGGGAGTCGTTTTGGTGGCTAACCTCGTCAGGTCGGGGCCGACCCGGTCAGCTTCGAGCGTATCGTCCAGCAAGTGGCAGTTTTTGCATCCGAGCCGGGAGGCAAGATGCCGTCCGCGATCCAGGTATACGCCGTGCCCGGTTGCGCCAAACCGGGAGACATCGGATACCCGTGTGTGGCATCCTGCGCAACCGGCTTCCACGTGGCGCAACGGGAGCATCGTCTGATCCCAGCTCCGTGAGACCTGCTCGAACGTGCTTGTCGCGCTTCCCAGCCGCACCCCACCGTACCTTCCTTGCCATTGCTTCGCCTGTTCCGGGTCGTTCGGCCGATGGGCGGCGAGTATGAAATCCGTCTCCTGAGGATTCCCGCCGTGGCAGGCGGTGCAGCCCATCGAACTCAGCGGGTGGGCCGAACTTCCGGACACGAATACGCCGAGGTCCGAATGGGCTGTGAACGGCTTGGTAAACGAAATAGGGTGGCGATCCTCAATGGCCAGATACGTGTTGGCAACGTCGAGTAGTCGTCCGAGGTAAAACGCGCGGGTGCTTTCGTCCAACTCGTACCAATGCTCCGTAACCTGCCCGATCGGGGGTGCCTCGCCGTCAGGATCCTGGTTTATGGGAGGCGCGGGGTATCCGATCCGTGAGCGACCGGTCCGCTCCAGGGCGTTGTTGATCGCCGGAAGCGCATCTTCCAGGAGCCCGGAAAGGCCGGCCGCGGTCAACCGCTGATCTGCAATTGAGACGTGACAGGTCGTGCAGCGCTCGGTCGTAGGTGCATCGTGCGCGCCGAGCCGTTGCCGCACGTCGGGGAGGATCACCTGCTTGATTTCATGGCGACCCGGGACCCCTCTTGGGGATACGAAGTCGACTATCGGGAGATTAAGCGCCGAGGAGGGCGAAGCGGGGTCAAGCGAAGGTGCTCCGCCCTCAGTATGCTGTGCACTGGCGAGTTTGCTCAGATGGGCAAGAGCGGCCTGATTCGCGTGGTTCTGGTTCTGCAGTTCTCGCCAGGGGCGATCAAAGTCTACCCAGACTGCCCAAACCACTGATACAACCAAGGCAAGCGCACCGGTGACGAACCACCAATGCAGCTTCTGTGGATCAAAGCATCTGTCGCGCGGAATCGCCATATCGTGCGAACGGAGCGGGAGGGATTCGAACCCTCGGTACAGTTTCCCGTACACCGCATTTCCAGTGCGGTCCCTTCAGCCGCTCGGACACCGCTCCTATTGGGCCTCACACCGCCATCGCCGCTGCAAGACGCCTTCAGCCTACCGCAAACACCGGCTCCACGCCAGACGTTCGAATGCGAAACCTCCGCAGGCTTTCACTGGGTTCGGACATACGCATGCCTGAGGATGATTGGCCCCGCCGGCTGACCAGCCCGGATTGTCCATCTGCAAGGCAATGTAGCGCCAGGGCTTGTCCCCGGCGTGAGAGCTCGCGGTGTTGCAGTGACGCCACCCGCTAACAGCGGCGCTGCAGTGGGTTCCGCGCGTTTGTGCGAAAGCCGTGACTAGGTCGGGCTAGGGGGACGAGGCCCGGCGCCAATGGGATGGGCGGGATACGCGATCGGACGGTCTACGCGAACGAAAGAGACTCGCGGACTTCCGCGACGAGCTGGGATGCCGAGAGCGGCTTGGACATCACTGACAACGCTCCAAGCTCCTTGGCGCGATCAATCGTATCGTTGTCGCAGTAGGCAGTCTGGATGATGATGGCCGTGTTGGCCAGACGCGGGATGAAGCGGATCATCTCCAGGATCGCGAAGCCGTTCATGTCCGGCATCATGATATCGAGGAGAACCAAGTCAACGCGATGGCTCATCAGAAGCGACATCGCATCTGGTCCGGAGGCGGCTCGGATTACCCGGAATTCATCCGAAGGCAGGGCGTCCTCGATCAGATCGAGGTTGTCGTGGTTGTCATCGACTGCTAGAACCAGACTGACCGACATGCGTTAGCCACTCCCTTCTAGTCCAATCTACAATACGCTTGCCAGAACTCGCCACTGCTCCGGCCGACCGGCCATACAGTTATCTGACCTTGGTGCCGGAGCAGTTGCCGGTTCCTCGAACGACGCGTGACCGGCACCGGGTAATTCCGACCGGATTCCGTTCCCGCTCCCGGGCAGGTTGCGACGGGCCGAATCCCTGATAGAAGCTCACGCAATGTCGTCTCACGCCGCAAGTGAATCTATCGTCGTTCTAGCCCCGCGCGGCCACTGCTCGCCGGTGCGGCCAACCATGTCACCAGAAGTACACCCCCTTGTGTTTCAGTTGATGCGATGTCTCGGGACCAAGTCTGTGGGAGTGAGCGACGGCCGCCGTTCCGATAAACTGGCGGATGTGGGAACAAGTCGTCTTCCGACCGGGTTTGCGGCCGATGCGTGCTTTGTCTGACGGGACCTCACCCGCTGCCTCGCGTCTCGGAGCGACAACATCCGACAGGGTCTGGTTTGGGCTTCACCGCGGCCGGGCCTATCATGAAAAGGCGGGCCGGCAGGAGAGAGCGTCCGTTACCCAGGCGTTCGCCGAGGCTTCGAAGCTCAAGGAGAGGAGACTGCGGCGAGACCGTCGGGGATCGGAGTAGCTGGATGGTCGTATCTTCTCGTCGCTCAGGTCCCGGATGCGTGTTCGGTCGCCTGATAAAGCCGGACGGGCCCGTGTCAGTCGTGATTGCAACGGCGTTTGACATGTATCATAATCGTCGTGGTCCTGAGGCGCATAGGGGTTAATCCCTGTCGTTGGCGTTCCGAAGGAACCGATTCGGAAAGCCCGCGGCAATTGCTTGTGGCCGGCCTGTTTCGCATGCTCCTTGAACTTGGGGCGGGAGGTGTTTACGGATGAGGATCACTTTGCTGCTATGTCTGCTCTCGTCGTGGATTGCGAGCCAACCGGCCGATGCCGGGGCCGATCTACCGCCGCTCATACCCCGCGAGGTGCTCTTCGGTAACCCGGACAAGGTCAGCCCGGAGGTCTCCCCGGATGGAACGCGGCTGTCCTATCTGGCTCCGGATCACGGCGTGCTCAACGTGTGGGTCCGGACCATCGGGGCGGAGGACGATCGTCCGGTTACCGACGATCGAGGCCGGGGCATTCGTGCATACTTCTGGGCCCGGAACAGCAAGCAGATTGTCTATGTCCAGGATACTGATGGCGATGAGAACTGGCATGTATTCACAACCAACCTGGACACGGACGAACGGCGAGATCTTACGCCGTTCAAGAACGTGGCCGCGTGGGTAATCGCGGTCGAGCCTGAGTTCCCGGACGAGATTCTGGTTGCCATCAACAAACGATCTCCGGAATACCACGATGTTTTCCGAGCGAACCTGGTCACGGGAGAACTGACTCTCGAAGTGCAAAACAGCCGCGGGTTTGTTGATTGGATGGCGGATCGGAATCTCCACGTTCGCGGTGCTGTACGGGTGGGACGCGACGGCGGAGCTGCTCTGATGGTGCGCGACACGATCGACAGTCCCTGGCGGACCCTGACTACGTGGGATCCGGAGAATGCGCTGGGTTGCGGCCCGCTCGGGTTCACTCCGGACGGCAAGGGACTGTATTTGATAAGCAGTACCGGCAGCAACACGGCCGAGTTGCGCGAGATCGACATTGCCACCGGACGGGAGAAGGTGCTGGCCGGTGACAGCAATACGGATGTCGCCGGGGTGTTAATGCATCCGCAACTGCGGACGATCCAGGCGGTTGCGTTCGTGAAGGAACGCATGAGCTGGCAGGTGTTGGACCCGTCAATTACCGACGATTTTTCCGCGATCGGGGGCATCAGGCGAGGCGATTTCGGTCTGATCAACCGCGACTACGCGGACCGGATCTGGCTGGTCTACTTCGTCACGGACGACGGCCCGGTCTACTACTATGTTTACGATCGCAAATCAAAGACCGCGAGATTCCTATTCACTCATCGCCAAGCTGTGGAGGAACTTCAACTGGCGCAGATGGCTCCGATCAAGTTCGAGAGTCGCGACGGGTTGACGATCCACGGATATCTGACAACGCCTCCCGGGCTTGCGCCGAAGAACCTGCCCTTGGTTCTCAATGTTCACGGGGGACCTTGGCACCGCGACACCTGGGGCTGCCATTCGGAAGTGCAATGGCTGGCCAACCGTGGGTACGCGGTGCTCCAGGTCAATTTCCGCGGCTCGACCGGTTACGGAAAGCGATTTCTAAATGCCGGCAACCGCGAGTGGGGCGGCAAGATGCACGACGATTTGATCGACGGCGTCAACTGGGCCGTTCAGCAGGGCGTGGCCGACCCGGAACGCATCGCTATCTACGGCGGTTCCTACGGTGGCTACGCCGCCCTGGTTGGTCTGACGTTTACGCCGGAGGTCTTCTGTTGCGGAGTGGATATCGTCGGCCCCAGCAATCTGGTAACGTGGATGAAGACGGTCCCTCCGTATTGGAAGCCGTTCGAGCCGATGCTCTTTCAAAGGGTCGGACATCCTCAGGAAGACGCCGAGTTTCTCAGGTCACGTTCGCCGTTGTTCAAAGTCGACCAGATAACCAGTCCGCTGTTGATTGCGCAAGGAGCCAACGATCCGCGGATCAGGGCTGCCGAATCGCGCCAAATGGTCGATAAGCTCCGCGAATTGGGCAAGGATGTGGAGTACGTCGAGTACGAGGACGAAGGGCACGGTTTCGCCCGCCCGGAGAACCGCCTCGACTTCTACGCCCGTGCTGAGAAGTTCCTGGCCAAGCACTTGGGCGGTAGGTTCGAGCCGATCGAGTCGATCCCGCTCAAGCCGCCTCCACCACCGCGTGTACATTGAATGGGCGGCATGCTGCCGTACCGCCGGCCGGTGACCTGCGGATAGGCTGATTGCTTATCGCCGGGCCTTTCTGGGCGATTGTCGGCCCCTGCGCGAGAGGGTTTAGGTCAATCGGTAGATTGTTGATCGGGCATCCCCGTGAGTTGGTATCTGGCGACCCAGTAGTAGGGCAGTTCGGTGAATTCGAGGTTGCTGCCATAACCGTCGATGGTCTTCGCGAATGTCGCGGCATTCGGGAAGTTCTTGAGCACTTCATGTTCTGATCCGTCCGACAGCCGCCGCACCTGGTATGTGTTCCCATCGCCGTCGGTCCGGCTGACGCGCGTGTTGCTACCTTTGACATAGCGGTTGTCCAACACGAAGACCGTTGCTCCGACTGCAAGTTTCCCGTGCAGTACGCGCAGGAACCGTGGCAAATCAATTTGGGCAACGTGGGACCACCAGAACGCCATCAACCCGGCGGAAAACTCCCCCGATACTCCCTCAAGCGTGTAGGCATCTGATTTGATGAAATCGGTGGGGCAGCGGCCGAAGTCCCTGCGCCGGGCGATGTCGAGAACCTCGTCGTTGCAGTCGACGGCAACGATCGATCGCGCGCTTAACGCGGCAATCTGTGTCCAATACCCCGTGCCGCACGCGATTTCGAGAACATCAAGATCCGTGAAACACTCCGACAGCATGCTCTCCAATCGGCGCAAGTCGTCCTGTCGCTCGGGCTTCGAGTAGATCCGCTCAAACTCCGTTGCTCGCCTAGCGTAATATTGGACCATGTCGTCGCGACGTTCGAACATGTTACTCCATTTGTTAAATCAGCAGCTCTGACCGGTTCCTACGTCTCCTGGCAACGGCGAACGGCGACGGATCTTCTGTCAGGGATCGTGTGTGCTTCTCGTTGCTTCGGTAAGCCGACAGTCCCTGACACTATCGTACTCACTGTCGACGGCAAAACGCAATAGACGAGGTTCTGTCCCCTGTCCCCGTGCCAATGCGTAAAGGTCTCGCCGCCGCATGGGGTCAGCGATCGGTGAGTGATCCGAATTCGGCGCAGAAGAAGAAGGGCCGCCCGCGCGCCGGCGGACGGCCCTGAAAAAGCCTTGCGTTTAGACTTCACCCTTAGAACGGATCGCTATCGCCTTACGGGCAACTTGCCGGTGCCGTGAAGGGATAGGCCAAGCCCTTGAACCCGTTTACGGCTTGCTGAATGTCCGTCATGTTGGTCAGGATATTCGGCACTTCGCCGTCGAGGTCGACCCAGGTCAGATGCGGGGCGGTCGGGGCGCCGGAGAATCGTTGCATAACGGCCTGAAGGTCACTCATGTTGATGACGCCGTTGGGTGGTCCCCAGGTACCGGAAAAACTACCTACACAGTCGGCCCAGAGCTTCGGCAACGGGGCGGGCGACGTCTCCAGCGTCAACGGGGCCGAGTAGTCGGTCTCGTCTAGCGGGTTGCATCCGCAATGGATTGCCTGAATCGCGTATTGCTCCCCCGTAGCGATTGCACAGTCGCCTACGTGAATGACGGCCGGGACGGTGTTCCAATCCTGGCAGTACCAGTCGCTGCCGAGGCGATAGAAGTCGTCAGGCTCTCCGGAAACGTGCTCCCGGACCCACCACTGGCGTCCGCTGCCGACGTGCGTAATCCGGATAGCGAACATCTCACCGCCGACGCTGTAAATATCACTGACGTCGATCGAGAGGTACCGATTCTTGGGGACGTAACATCGCCCGCTGATGCAGGTGGCGACTCCCGTGCAGGTTGCGTCGCAAGGCCCGAATTCCTCCGGCATGGGGGCGTTGAGCGCCGGGCATTCACAGTCATCTGGAATGCCGTTGCTGTCGGTATCGGGCATGCCACCAATATTGATGTCGCACCAGTCGGGAATACCGTTCGGCTGGCAGTCCGCACAGTCCGGGTCTTCGGCGCCGCAATTCGCTATGTCGCAATCATCCGGAATGCCGTTCGGCTGGCAATCGGTCTCACATTCATCTGGAATCCCGTTCGTATTACAGTCGGCGCACGCCGGACAGATCGGCGGGACCTCGCACTCGTCCGGAACGACATTCGCGTTGCAGTCGTCCCCGGCCGGGTTGATCGGCGGGACCTCGCACTCGTCCGGAGTGCCGTTACTGTTGCAGTCCGGACCGGCACCGAGCGGCGGAATATCGCAATCGTCGGGAATGCTGTTGGAATTACAGTCGTTGGCCGTGCCCAGCTCGATCTCACAAAGGTCCGGAATACCGTTGCTATTGCAATCTCCACCGCCGATCGTGGAGAACGACCAGATCGGCCCCTCGGTGTCCAACCCGAGCCGGTGGGAGACAACCTGCCAGTAGTAAGTCTGGTCGCATTCCAGCAGGCCGGGGTCACAGTTCGGGTCTTCGACTCCGTGACAGACCACCGTCGTCGGAGGATTAGTCGTATCCATGAACACGTCATAGCCCGAGACACACTGCTCTTCCATCAAACTGGTTAAGACGTCTTCACTCCAGCAGTGCATCCGCCCGGTCTGCTGGGGGGTAAACTCGGTGCAGCAGTAATCCGGAGTGTAGCCCATGTAGTTGTGGTAAGGCGTCGGTGCCCAGAAGTTATACGGGGAACAGGTGTCGTTGCCCGTAGGGTCATTGCAATACCGATGCAGCGGGGTCGCCGCAGTATCGGAGCACCGATCACCCTCGTAGTCCTGATCCGCCACGCCGGCCAGTTCATAACACGGGTCTTCGCATCCATCGACCTCGTCAACTCCGTGGAACGGGTGCCAGAGTCCGAGGCAATGGCCAATCTCATGTACCAGGGTCGTATCTCCCGGTCCGAACATCGTCGAGTGCAGGCATACGCCGCCTTGGTTGCCCAGGCAATCCTCATCCCACGGGAACGTGCCGTACGAATACGCATCGAGGTTGTACGTGAGGTAGACGTTTAGCTGCGTATCCGGCGACTCCGCGTATTCCTCCTTCATGTAGTAGAACTCATAGTCCGGCTCCCCGGGGTTGATCGTCTGGTACTGCGTGCTGTTGTGAAAGACCGTCTCGTGAACAAACTGGATGTTGTACGGCTCGTAGCGCAGATTGGTGAACGCCATGTGGTCATCAACCTCGGCCTCGGTGGCGAAGCACCCGGTGCCGGCATCGCTGCAGAACACGTGGAAGAGAACGCGGAATACCTTCGTCAGCGTGTACTCGTCCGGAATGAAGGCGTCACGCATGATCGGTGTATCGCAGATGCCGTCGATCGTACAGGCGTGCCGGGAGGCCAACGCATCTTTCTCGCCGGCGCCTACGTGGGCCAGCTTGGCATCGTATATCTCCTGGGTGGCGCAGCGGTCTTCGGTGGAGCGTGCCGCGCGGACGTCGTCGAACACACTGCTAACCGCTTCCTTACTCCAGGTACGCTCACTCTGTGAGGCAATCGCTGCCGTGCGGATCGCGCCGCCGTCCCACGACAAATCGTCGTTAAGGCTGACATTGCCGGTGCCGTCGCCTGGGATCGGGTTGGCCGGTGTCGGAGGGCCGCCATCACCCTCGCAGTAGATCTGTGCATAGAACGCTGCGTAGTATGGCGCTATTGAGCAGTTGCAGCCCGCCCCCATCGTATAGTAGGCATCCGCGGAAAAACCGGTTTCGGCGGGTTCCCCCAACAGAATCCCGGCCGTTGAAGCCCCGGAGAACTGCAGGCGCAGCCAAGTAACCCGGGGAACCTGAACCGGCGCCGCGGATAGATCGACCGTCAGCACTTGCAGACCGGCCGTATCATCCAATCCGGAAAAAGACCCGCTGGTTCCCGCGATCTCGCTGCCGCCGTCTTCCGGGCAAGCGTCCCACAGCGAGGCGGTTACATTGAACGTGCTGGAGCCGGTGCCGCCCCCGTCCACTCCAAACGAATACGACGTAACGGAACACCCGCACGGCTGGGTGGTCCACAGGTCGTCCGCAATCGGGAAGAAGCTGGGGGGATAAAGGAAGGTCCCGCCGGTAGCGCTATACACCAGCGTGCTATCGGCCCGGGCCGATTTCAGCCCCTGAAACGAGTCCCCAAACAGCCCAGACTGCATCAGGGCGCCGTCGGCCCCGAATATCACCGCCAGCGCAATGACGATGGGCCACGTGGTTGTCTTCAAAGAACGCATGAGTCTCCGCCTTTCTACGCTTTCCCTCGCATTGGATGCCGGAGTAACCACCACCAGGTCATTGCCCCGGACTGCGTTTTAGGTTGTCCATCTAGGGATGCTCTGAATGTCGGGATCCCGTGCCGCTGAGATCCCGGCGCACAACCAAACCGATTACCCCCACTCAGGGATAAGACAAGCGCATTGCGCGCCACACCTTCCGAATGGCTCTCTCCCAAATCCTCCAGCCCTCTGAGCCGCCTCTGATACTACTACTATCGGGGCGTAAATGCAAGCGGTACGTGTTGAGATGATGCGCGCATGTAATAGTCAGGCGAAGAATTCCACTGCTACTGCGTGCTCCGGCCGGGGATCCGGTAGAGCGATCGTGCCTCGATGAACTCTCGAACGCACTCCGGGACGAGGTAGCGGATTGACCGTCCATTGCCGACTCGCCGGCGGATATCGGTCGAGGATATCTCGATCAGTGGGGTGTCCACAATACCGGACTCAAGACGCTCGATCTGCGCGACAGTGAAAACGTCGCGCAACCGCGTACGGTCGAGCCGACCCCAGCCGGGACGAGCGGCCGTGATGATGCGACAGCACTCCACCAGGTCCGCGCCTCGATGCCATGAGGGAAGATCCGGCAGGGAGTCGGCTCCAATCAGCCAGGAGATCTCGACATCGCGGCCGAGTTCGCCCTGAAAGTGCTCAATAGTGTCAATAGTATAGCTCGGACCCGTGCGTGACAGATCAAAGTCACTAACATCGAAGAGTGGATCCCCCGCAACCGCCAGGCGGACCATTTGAGCCCGCGTAGCGGCATCGGTGAGATCCTCCGGGCTCTTATGAGGAGGGTGGGCTGACGGCAAGAAGATCACACGATCCAGAGCCAGCCGCTCAGCTACCGCCCGGGCTACAACGAGGTGCCCGTGGTGGATTGGGTCGAAACTCCCGCCGTACAGGCAAACTTCCGGCATGATATCGTCTGCGAGATCCTGGCGCCTCAGGTTAGCTCTGACAATCCGAGCGTCCGACGATCGTCCCAAGCGTCTCGTGGTTCGGGACTCCCCCGTACCCACCTGAGGCGGATCGTAACTCGGACATTTTTCAGCGTCAACGTTGGTGCAAACTCTCCCATTGCAGCATTCCGTGGAGGGCGCGGGTGTTCGGACCGATAATATAAGCGGTGGAGGTGCGCGTTATGCCAATCCGGTCGTCACCGGAAGTCAGCTTCATTCTGGCAACCCATAACCGACGTGAGGTTGTGCAGGACACTCTTGCGCGGCTGGATCGTTGCGGTTTGGACCGCGCCGACTTCGAAGTGATCGTAGTCGACAACGCATCTTCGGACGGTACGCCCGATGCTATCGCCCCGCGCGTAGACATCCTCATGCGATTGCACACGAATCGCGGGAGTTGCGCGAAGGCACTGGGGATTCCTGAAGCCGCCGGCCGTTTCGTAGTGTTCCTGGATGATGATTCGAGTCCGCGCCCGGGAAGTGTTCGGCGGATGATCACCCGGTTTGATGAAGATCCCGACTTAGGGGCGGCCGGCTTTTCCGTGCACCTGCCGAACGGCGAAAAGGAGGGGGCGGCGCTTCCCGATGTCTTTGTCGGCTGCGGGGTGGGCTTTCGGACGCACGCGCTGCGCGAGGTCGGCGGGCTCGACCGGTCATTTTTCATGCAGGCCGAGGAATATGATCTGAGTTTCCGGCTGGCCGGGGCGGGATGGAAGGTCCGAGTGGTCGCGGATCTTGCCGTTGACCACCTCAAGACGCCGCGAGCCCGCAGGAGCGACCGGACCGCCTTCTGTGACACGAGGAACAACCTGCGCGTTGCGGCGCGTTACCTGCCCCGGCCCTACTACCAGGTCTACGCCGCCGACTGGCTGCAGCGTTACGCCTGGTTCGCCGAGCAAGACGGCACCGTGGCTTCCTTCAAACGTGGAGCTCGTGCAGGGAGATACCGCGGTTTGCTGGAGCGTTGGACCCATCGCCGACGGCGCCTTGGTCCCGACCTTCTCGAGCGGTTCTTCTGCTGGGGGACGATCCACCGGAACATGGCCGCACTGGTTGACTCGGGGGTGCGGCGGATCGTGTTGGCTGATCTCGGCAAGAACGTCTACCCGTTTGTTCGGGCGGCACGTTCGTTGGGGCTGCAGATCTCAGCCATCGGGGACGATCGGTTCGGGGGATGTCAGTATCAATATCGCGGGATTCCGGTGGATTCACTAGCCGACGTTCTGCAAAGCGAGCCGCAGGCCGTGGTCGTGGCCAATACCGGTCCGGTGCATGCCGCGCGGATCCGAAACCTGGTGCGCGACCGGTGCGGATTGCCGGTGTATGCGTGGCTGGCAGAGGATGCGCCGGTTGAGCCGACGCGACGAGCAGAAATCGAAACGGACGGGACCGGCCCGAATGCCGATGAAGACGCAGGTATGCGTTTGCGCGTGCCGGCAATGACGTAGGAAGGCAACACCGCGCACAAGGAGTGCAAAACAGTGGGAAAGGTCGCCTTGATAACCGGGGTCACGGGGCAGGACGGCTCGTATCTCGCCGAGTTTCTCATGGGCAAGGGATACGAAGTTCATGGGATAATGCGCCGGGCGAGCGTCTTTACGACGGAGCGGGTGGAACATCTCTATCAGGATCGCCACGACACGGATGTGCGGTTCCGCCTGCACTATGGCGATCTGCTTGACCCCTTGAGTGTCCGGCGGATCATCAGCGAAACGGGCCCCGACGAGGTCTACAATCTCGGGGCGCAATCCCATGTTCGCACGAGCTTCGATCAACCGGTATACACGGCGGACGTGGTGGCCATCGGAGCATTACACCTTCTGGAGGCGATTCGCGACTACCAGGCCTCCTCCGGGCGGCAGGTGCGTTTCTATCAAGCCTCCAGCAGCGAGATGTTCGGCAAGGTAGCCGAGGTCCCGCAGAACGAGCAAACCCCGTTCTACCCCAGGAGTCCCTATGCCTGTGCCAAGGTCCACGCATATTGGCAAACCGTCAACTACCGCGAGGCCTACGGGTTGTTTGCCTGCAATGGGATCCTCTTCAACCATGAGTCTCCGCGCCGCGGCGAGACGTTCGTCACTCGAAAGATAACCCGGGCGGCGACGCGGATAAAGCTGGGGCTGCAGGATACGCTCTTCCTCGGGAACCTCGATGCCAAGCGAGACTGGGGGTACGCCGGCGATTTCGTCGAGGCGATGTGGCTGATGCTGCAGCAGGAGGACCCCGACGACTTCGTAATCGCCACCGGGGAAACGCACAGCATTCGCGAGTTTCTAGATCGAGCGTTTGGCTACCTCGACCTTGACTGGCGCGAGTATGTCAAGTTCGACTCGCGCTACCTTCGCCCGACCGAGGTCAGTTTGTTACTCGGGGACGCGGCCAAGGCACGCGATCTGCTCGGTTGGCGGCCAAGCGTGGATTGGGAGGAGCTCGTCCACATGATGGTCGACGCCGATATGGTCATCGCCGAAAAAGAACGCGCCCTCGTTGACGCCGGCCATTTGGTCTAACCCGGCTTGTCCATGACCTTCGCATGAAAGCGCGTAACTTAACTGTAGCGCCACCGCTCGTCGGTGGCGTCATGGTAACAGGTAGGGTCCGCTCCTCGGACCAATTCGCTCGTTCATTATAAGTATGGTTACGGAGTTGTAGGGCATGGTCGAGGTACGAGACCTGCCGTGGTCCTCGCGCGACGTGCGGCGTCTGTGGCAGGTCTCGTACCTCGACCGTGCCCTACGAGGCCCTCGCGCGACGTGCGCCGGCGCGGCAGGTCTCGTGCTTCGACCATGCTCTACGGGTGGTGCCAATCTGGTGGCATGGGTCAACTTGTTGAGCCGTGGGGCGTGACGCGACGGAGGCGGGCAGGCCGCTTACGCTCGCCGTACCGACTGCGCGGACCTTCTTGCAGAGCGTTGTCGGCTGTATGCCTACTTTCCTTTGGGACGGGTTAGCGCGTGGCCGCGTCAACTGCCGGGGGTGTTTGTGACGCGCTCAAGACCGTCGCGGGCGGCGGTGTTAGCCGGTTGTCGGCGAAGGGCCTCCTGAAAAGCGTTCGCCGCTTCCGTGCGTTTGCCCTGTTCTTCCAACGCTACCCCCAGATTGACATACGCGTTGACGTACGCGGGGTTGATCCGCAGAGCGGCGCGATAGGCCTGTTCGGCCTCTTGGGTTCTGCCGGCTCTTAACAAGGTATTCGCCAGATTGTACCGGGCGCCGAAGTGGCTCGGTTCGAGGGCGATTACGTCCTGGTATGCTGACAGGGCCTCGTCAAACAACCCCTGGGCGGCCAGGGCAATTGCGAGGTTGTAATGGCCGTCGATGTGACGCTGGTCGAGCCGGACTGCCTCACGATACTCCGCAATGGCATCCTCCGCCTCCCCGACCTGAGCCAGAACAACGCCGAGATTGAAATGCGTCACGGCATCGTCGGGTTCGATTGCCAACGCCCGGCGGTACTCGGTTACCGCCTCCCCGGGGCGGCCTGCGGTACTCAAAGCGCCGGCCAGTCCGCACCGGGCATGGGCGGAATCCGGATGGGCGTCGGCCCACTCGGACCATTGTGCCAGAGCTTCGTCAGTCTGCCCGGCTTTGCCCAGAGCCCGAACGAGGTTGTCGTGCCCGCCGACGAAGTCGGGGGCGATACGCCGGACTTCGCGGTAGTGGGCAAGCGACTCCTCGACTCGGCGCTGCTCCAGCAGAATGTGCCCCATCTGGGTGTGCGCCTCCAGGAAGTCGGGGTTGAGGCGGAGCGCCTCTTGATAGTGCGGAAGGACTTGCTCCGGCGGGGCGGACCGCTTTCGATAATACTCACCCAGGCTCATGTGCATGTCGGCCTCGCTTGTCACGGTCTCCATGCGAAAGGGGCCTGCCCAGCTACAGGCCAGGGCAACACCGAGAGCGATGCTGGCCGCGGGCAAGACGCGTCGCCAACCTCCGGCTCGGGCGCGTTCCAGCGCTGCAAGGCCTCCGGCTGCCGCCACGACTGCGGCAACGGGAATAATCGGAATGCGATACCGCCCCGTAACATGAGCCAGGATTACCGATGCGGGGTACAAAACCAGGAACAGCATCATCGGGAACGGGATCCGCCGCCAGGTGAAGACCAAGCCGACGACGGCCGCGGGTAGAAGAACACCGAACGGGAATCCGAACTTGCCGATCCGCCATGCCAGAATAGTAAGGACCCCGGACCACCGACGCTGCAAGTAGATGTCTTCGTAGCTCGGTATCTCGCGGGTCGTAAGGAACTGAATGGTCTTGCGAACCACACCGCCGGCGAAGTGCAGGGGGTGGTGCAGAACATAGCTCATCGTCTCGCGATAGAAGTACTGCGAGCCGTCGTACTGATCGTCGCCGATGCCGTGCTGATTCGGCAGATCGCGCAGTTCTTCATACTCCCGCCAGGGGCGGGTGGCCTCGGTGCGGGCGGAATCCAGGTTGTTCCCCATGTAGACATTGATGCCGCCGTTGGCCGGCATGATGCCGAAGTGGCCGGTGTGCGACCAGTTCTGCAGAGCCACCGGCAGAGTGACAACTACATAGCCCCCAACGATTGCCCCGAGCCTCGGCAGCAACTTCCTGCCGGTCAAACCACCCCGGCGCAAGGTGAGCCCCAACCAAACGCAGCCGATTACCCCGAACGGCAGAAACGTGGGCCGGGTCAATACCGCCAGAGCCCCGCAAACGCCCAGAGCAGCGCACCAACCGAGGCTTCTGCTGTTGGCTGCTCTTAGGAACAAGAGAATCGTCGCCACGGACCAGAACGTCGCCCAGCCGGTAGCCAGCAGTTCTGCCTCATAGAATATGAGCGGTCCGTAAACCGCCGTGATCAGCCCGGCCACGATTCCGGTTTTCCGATCGAAGACGTGTCGCCCCAGGAAGTAGGTCAGCACGCAGGTCACCGAGCCGAGCAAGATCCCGAGGGCCTTGGCGGCGACGATTGTCTTTGCGAACAACGTGTACACCACGGTCAGAAAACACGGAAAGAACACCGGCTGCCAGAAGAAGTCACTGGTTAGAGCCTTGTTCTCGATCAGTTGCCGGACCATCAGTTCGTAGTTCTGAGCATCTGCGATCGGCGCGCTGAAGGTTGGATTGTCACAGCTTTCCAGAAGGTAGATCAGCCGTATGACCAGCGCGACGGCGAACACCAAGATCGGGGTCTTGACATCTCTGCAGGGGGGATCGCCGATGCCGGATCGATTCACCGAGGTCGGTCCGTCATTATTCCGGCGTTCTTGCCGGGCGGAGTCGCGAGGTCTGCGGTTCTTTCGTGATGCAGCCATTAACTGTCGCCGGGGGCCGGTGGTTCGCGGATGCCGCATTGAAGGCGGCGCTCCTGTACCGAATCGGGTTCCAGCCCGGCATGATACCCTGCGGAGCCGTTATCGCCCACCGGCGCGAACGGTGAGACCGCCTTCGCGCCGGCGTCTTCGTCGGGTTCGGTACGGTCCGGCGGCGCGCGTTACGCTTTTGCCTTGACGGTATCGGCGGCGGCCAGACTCTCCGGGGTCTCGCCTTCGGGTATCGGGCAACTGAACTTGCACTTCGGGTACTTGCTACAGCCGAGGAACTTGCCACTTCTCCCCGTTCGGATCACCATCGGCTCACCGCACTCTTCGCAGGGCACCATGGTCGGGATCGGCTTGGGCCGGGCGGCGCCGGGAACCTCGATCTCGGCCTGTTTCTTCGCCTGCCCGCGCATGTTCGCGATAAACGAACATTTCGGATAGGCCGTGCAACCGAAGTAGGGTCCGAACCGCCCGGTCTTGATGGCGATCTCGCTTCCGCAATCCGGGCAGGTCAGCGGCTCCTCGGGCCAGGTCTCCACAACCGGTCGCCCGGTACGAGTCCAGGCGAACCCAGGCGGAGGCGGACCTAGCGCGGCGATATCCACTTTGCCGGACTTGTCGCGGGGGAGCTTAGCCGCGGCGGCTTTGCTCTTCTTGTTGTCGCTGCCCGGCGGCGGGGGATCGGGGATCTGCCCGGCTTCGAGCATCGCCCGCAGATCGTCCAGCTTGTCCATGGGCAGAGCATTGCGGCATCGCGGGAACCCGGAGCAACTCAGGAATGGGCCGCGCCGCCCTTGCCGGATAACGATCGGTCGCCCGCATTTGTCGCAGCGGACACCGGCCTCGGCCGGCTTGGGCTTCTCGACGTACAGACCCTCGGGAATCGACTTGGTGGCCTTGCATTTCGGATAAGCGGAGCAGCCGAGGAACGACCGCCCGCGGGCGAACTTGACCACCATGTCGGAGTCGCACTCGGGGCACTTCTCTTTGATGTCCTCGGGTTTGACCTTCCTGAGCGCATTGCCGTGTTCATCGCTGGGGAGCGTGTGGTCGCAGTCAGGATAACCGGAGCAACCGAGGAACGGCCCCATCCGACTTCTACGGAGGATCATCGGCTTTCCGCACTTCTCACAGGGCTCCGCTGCTACGACCGCCTCGACGGGTTTGCCGTCGGAGTCGATATTCATGGAGACCTTGCATTCCGGATAGGCCGAGCAGGAGAGGAACCGACCGTTTCTTCCAAACCGATATACCAACTTCTTCCCGCATTCCGGACAGTCGTAGTCGCTCGGTTCGGCGAGCGCCCGCGTCATCTCAACCCGAGCCGCGTCCAGGGCGGACTTGAAAGGCTGATAGAACTCACCGAGCACGTGGACCCAGTCCAGATGGGCCTCCTCGATCTTGTCAAGCTCCTCCTCCATGTACGACGTGAACTTCACGTCCATCACCTTGGGGAAATGCTCGACAAGCTTTTCGGTAACAACCTCGCCACGAGCCGTCGGGTGCAGCTTTTTGTCGATCAACTCGACATATTGGCGGTCCTGAATCGTTTGGATCACGGCCGCGTAGGTGCTGGGGCGGCCGATGCCCTCCGCTTCCATCTTCTTGACCAAAGCAGCTTCCGAAAACCGCGGCGGCGGCGAGGTGTGCAACTGTTGCGGGTTGAAGTCGACCGGAGCCGTTTCTTGGCCGGTTTCGATTTCAGGCAATTCGACCTGATCGCCGTTCGTCTGACCCATCACCCGCAGGTATCCGTCAAAGACCAGGCGGCGTCCGCTGGTTCGGAACACGGCCTCTCCCAACGAGGTTTCCCCCGCGATGAGTATTGTCGTGTTATCCCACTGCGCCGGTGACATCTGACAGGCAACGAAACGCCGCCAGATAAGACCGTAAAGCCGGTATTGCTCGGGGGTCAGGCTCTGGCGCAGGGCTTCCGGTCGATGCGTCGTTTGCGTCGGACGGATTGCCTCGTGAGCCTCTTGAGCGCGCTTGGCCTTGGCGAACACGTTGGGTTTGCCCGGCACATACTGGTCGCCATGCTCCTGGCTGATGAAGGCCCGCACCGCCGCCACGGACTCTGCGCTGAGGTTCGTGGAGTCCGTTCGCATGTAAGTAATCAGACCGACCGGCCCGTCCTTGTCTCCCAGATCCACGCCCTCGTACAGTTGCTGCGCGACCCGCATGGTGCGCGAAGGGGCGAAACCCAGCTCGCTGGAGGCCGCCTGCTGGAGCGTGGCCGTGGTGAACGGGGGGTTGGGTTTGGTCGTAGTGCGTCGCTTCTGAATGTCCTTGATAGAGAACGGAGGGCACGCGTTCGGATCGGTTCGGCCCTTCAGGGTAATTCTCTTGAGACCTTTGTCGGCGTAGGCCTCCCACTCGCGCTCCTGGACCTCCTCCGTGACGAAGCCGCATGCTTCCACGGCCTTCTGCGCCTCGGTGACCTCCGTCGGACGGAAGTCCGCCCCGCCTAGCTTAATCAAGTCTGCGTAGAGGCAGCGATGCTCGGACAGCCAGGCGTTTCGCTCTTTTACGGTCGGGCCGGATTCGGCTTCGCCGCTTCCGGCTTGGAACTTTGCCCACGCTTCGCGGAGGCTCGGTGCCGCAGCTGGCTCAACCGCGAAGCACCCGGAGATCCGCCAGGATTCCTCAGGGATAAAGGACCGGATCTCCCTCTCCCGCTCCACGATCAGTCTGACCGCGACCGATTGGACCCGACCGGCCGAGAGCCCTTTGCCCAGCTTATCCTGCAGGAGCGGGCTAAGCTGGTACCCGACGATCCGATCGAGGAGCCGGCGGGCCTGCTGGGCGTTCACTTTGTCCATATCAAGGTGGTGAGGGTTCGCAAACGCGGCCTGGATGGCGGTTTTGGTGATTTCGTTGAAAACGACCCGGCTGGTGCTCTTGTCTTCCAGTTCCAGGGCGTGGACCAGGTGCCAGGCGATGGCCTCGCCCTCGCGGTCAAGGTCGGTCGCCAGAAACACGGAATCGGCCTTGCTTGCCGCCTTCCTGAGCGCTGTCACGATCTTCTTCTTAGCGGCGAGCAGCTCGTAGGCCGGCTCGAAGCTGTTTTCGATGTCGATCCCGAAATCCTTGGGCGGGAGATCTCGGACGTGGCCCATACTGGCCATAACTTCGAATCCGGAGCCCAGGTATCGGTTAATCGTTTTGGCTTTCGCTGGAGATTCGACGATAACCAATGATTTTGCATGATGTTGCGATTTCTTCGCCATGCCGAAGCACCTTCACGAGGATAGACCGACCCAGCTTTTCGCCGGGTAACGGTCCTTAATATCGGCGCCAAGGCGTGGATACTCCACCCGGTGTTAATTGGGGCCACCCCAGCGTTGGTTCGGGGCGATTTAGCAGGACCGAGCGGGGCTGTCAAACCGATGTTGCGCTGTTAAGCTGTAGCCGCTTGATTTCGGCGTACAACCAACTATATTGGTACGCCTCGACTCGAAGATTGGTAACATCCTACAGAATAAGGATTTACGTCGCCATGATGAAGTTCTTTCGCAAGTACAACAAGGCACTCCTAGCCGTATTTATGGCCTTGCTGATGATCGTTTTCGTCGGCGGACAGGCTCTGGAGAGCCTTTTGGCCCCCCAGAGAGACCCGGTCATTGCGGAAAGCGCCCTGGGACCGATCAAGGTCTCCGATCGGCGCGTCGCTGATGCGACTACCAAAATGATTGCTGCGAGCAGCTTCAACTGGAAGACCCCGTTTGGGGGCGAGCCAATCGACATCATTGATTGGATCCTCCTTACGCGCGAGGCGGAGCGCTATCAGACGGCGGTGAGCCCGGCGGCGGCTCGCGTCATTTTGGGGGGAGAAGAAGGGGCCAGGCGGTTCCGCCAGTTAGCTCGGCAGTTGCGGGTTAAATATGAACACGTGATGGCGGCGGTGAGCGAGTACCTCTCGGTGCGGGGGACCGCGTCGTTGGTGCTCAGTGCGGCCGTGCCTAGTGAGGCGGAGGTGCGGTACGCGGCGCGGATGGTGCTGGACAAGGTGAAGGTCGGCGCCGTGGTGCTGCCAGCGGAGGCGTTCAAGGAGGACGGTTACGAGCCGACGGACGCTGAGATTGAGGCTCAATGGTCCGAGTACAAAGACGACGAGCGTGGGTACGGTCTGAACTTCGGCTACTTCGTGCCGGTCCGCGTGGCGGTGCAGTACATTAAGGTAGACCGGGACGCGATTAGCGAGTCCATCGGTGTCGCCAACATAGAAAAGAAGGCGAAACACTACTTCGACGAGCACCGAAGCTCCGATCCGGAGTTCTTGCGGATTGGTGGCGGAGAAGAGGATTCGGCCTATCTGGATTGGGAGGAAGCGAAGGACGCAGCGATTCGTATCGTCCGCCGCGAACAGGCCGACGATGCGGCGGCTAACATCGCGAACTGGCTGCTGCAATACGATGCCGAGAAGTGGGTCGGCGCAGAGTTCGTCGAACTCGAAAAGGGTGAATATACCGGGTATCGCCAGCCCCCGGAGAAAGTGGCTGAGTTGGGCTATTACGAGGGGATCTTGGAGAACATGCCCAAGACCATTGCGTATCGGGACGCGGTCACGGTGGTTAAGACCGACTTCTTCGGGCAGGACGAGGCGTCGAAGGTTCCGGAGATCGGGCGGGCAACGTATCGGCCGCAGAGCGGGTATTCGTGGCGCACGCTCCGGGATCTGGCGTTCCGGAGCGAGGCGGTAGTCGACAGAATCCCGCGGGATGCCGAGGTGGATCGGGCCGAGTATACCTCGCTGTTCCAGACCTCGCCGTACGTGTTGAAAGACTCGACCGGAAACCTCTATGTTTTCCGGGTCGTCGATTCGAAACCGAAGCACATTGCGGAATCGGTTGCGGAGGTTCGCGAGCAGGTGGTCGAAGACCTCAAGCTGGCGAAAGGCATGGCGATCGCGCTAGCGCGGGCGGAAGGGCTCCGAAGCTGCAGCCCGGATGTCAGTTTGCAGGAGGCCTTCGAAAGCGACGCTGAGCTGATGGGGATGGAAGGCTCCGGGGTCGGCTTCGCCGAGTCGTCGCCGGTGGCGCGGTATACCACTTCCGAGATTACCTCCGGGCAAAGGAACCCGACGAAATATGTCGGAATCGGGATCGGAGCGGTTCCGTCCGAAATCGTCGATAAGTGGTTCCAGCTCGAGGGCGGGTGGGAGCGAACGGCGGTTTATGAACTGAAGGACCGGGCGGCTGTTATGGTTGTGGAGTGGACGGAAAGCCAGCCGGCGAGGATCGATCAGTTCGAACAGCAACGCGAGCAGCTCGCCACGCAGATGAAGACCGCCCGCCAGGCTCAGGCGATAAGTGACTGGTTCAAACCGGACAACATCCGAGCTCGTAACCAGTTCAAGGTCGTGGAACAGTAGGTGGGACGGTTGCAGGGTCCGTGCCCGACACCGCTGAAAGGCTGATCGCGGAACGGGGCGACCATGTTGCCCCGGCGGATCAGGTGTCTTCGGCCTCTCCGCCGTAGATGCCGCGCTCGCAGGCGATGGTGAAGGTCTCGACGGTCCCCTTGAATAGTTCCCAGGCAGCGCGGATGCGATCGGCTTCCGCCGGTTCGATCTTTCCGTCGTCCTCAATCGACTTAGTGACGGTCAGCAGCAACTGGCTGAATTCCTTGACCATTCGCTGGGTGTTGACCAGCAGCTCCGTACTGGCGTCCGGGGGCGCTTCCTTGGGGTTGGTGACGAAAAAGCCCCCGGCCTCGTGACACAGCCAGTTCACGACGTTGGGGTCGTTGGTCTGTCGAACGATGTCTGCCAGACGATCGAGAGGGTTACGGGCTCCGCTGGCGTCCGGGTCGTTGGGGTCGCACTCCTGGCACCATTTGTAGATCAAGGCGGGCGATAGCCGCAACGACGCGGCCAGGGCTTTCACCCCGATACTGTCGGCGGCACGTCTGAGCACCTCGTGAGACCGCATGGGAAACTCCTTTGTCTTCCTGTGAACCGGCCGGTTGATCGGGCCGGGTGCTACGAATCCGTCGGCCGGTATACTATCCGCTGTGGTGCCCGGTATCCACGGTTGAATACAAGGCGTAAGAGCTGTGTCCGTCGAACACGTTCAGACCAAGCACGAGATCGAGCAGCTCCTAACCGGCGCGGGGTCGCACCCCCGCAAGCGGTTCGGACAGCACTTTCTGATCGACGGCAACCTGATGCGCCGGCTGGTGGAGAGTGCCGAGATTGAGCCGGGTGATGTCGTCCTTGAGGTAGGCGGCGGGACCGGCGGTCTGACCGATCTGCTGGTCGGCCGGGCGGCGCGGGTGGTGTGCGTGGAGATCGATCGCGACTTGCAGTCTCTATTGATGCACCGGTTTGCTTCCGTCGGTGGCTTCACCCTGATCTGCGATGACGTCCTCGAAACCAAGCACCGGATTCGCGCCGAGGTGGCGGAGGCTATCGGCAGACGCGGCGACGATGCGACGGGGGTGGTCAAGCTCGTGGCCAACCTGCCGTATCAGGTGGCTACGCCGCTGGTTATGAACCTGCTGATCGGGTTCCCCCAGGTACGACGCCTTTGTTTTACCGTGCAGGCGGAAGTGGGGGATAGGGTCGCGGCCTGTGCCGGCGGCAGGGACTATGGTCCGTTGAGCATCATCACGCGGTTGCTTTGTGATGTAGATGTGGTCGCCCGGATCCCCCCGCAAGCGTTTTGGCCTCGCCCGGCCGTGCAGTCGGTGATGGTACGTTTGGTTGTCAAGGATTCGCCGGTGCTCCGGGGCGAGGAGTTGGTCGAGTTCTCGCAGTTGCTCCGGGCGGTTTTCGATCATCGGCGCAAGACCCTTCGGGCGGCGCTGGCGTACGCCGTCGACAAAGATATGCGCGAAAGGCTATGCCAGGCATGTGACGCTACGCGAAGGCCGGAGTCTTTCGAAGTGGAAGAGTGGCTATCGCTGTTTCGGCTGGTTCGAGGCGGAGGAGAGGGGGGAGCGTGAGCGAGGCGATTGAGCCGGCGGTGGATTCGGTTCTGGTGATTGCGGTCCGCCGAAGACGGAAGCGGACGAGCTTTCTGATCGGAATGTTGGAGTGGGCGACGATTATCGTCGGCGTGCTCACTCTTGCGGCGTGTTGCGGGCGACTCTGGTGGATATTGGAGCTGACGTGCCACTTCCGGGTCCAGTATCTGGCGTTTCTGGCAGTGGGTGCCGCCGTGTTTCTGTTGGTGGGGCGGTGGCGGGCGGCAGCGGCGGCGGTGTTTTTGGCAGCGCTGAATCTGGTTCCGATCCTCCCGTTGTACATCGGCGGATCAACCGTCCGTGCCGAAGGCGAAGCGGTTCGGGCGCTGCTGTGGAACGTGAACACGGCCAATACGTCCCATGCTGACGTTATAGAGTACATTCGCGAGTCTGCTCCGGACTTTGTGGTGCTCTTGGAGCTTGATGGGGAGTGGATCGGGGTACTGGATCGCGGGTTGAGTGACTATCCGCATAGGTGCAGTCGGGGGCGTAGCGACAATTTCGGGCTGGGGTTGTATAGCCGATATCCGATCGAATCCGGCGGGATTGTGAGCATAGGGGTGGCCGAAGTGCCGTCGGTTGAGGTTCGTATCGATATCGATGGGCAGTTGCTCACGGTGATCGGGACGCACCCGCCGCCTCCGAAGAATCCGGAGTACGTGCACGGTCGCGATAGCCAACTTGCGGAGCTGGCCCGGCTAACCGCCGGTATGGAAGGACCGCGCGTCGTTCTTGGTGACTTGAACGCGACACCATGGTGTCCGGTGTTCATGGATCTGTTGCGTGATTCGGGTTTGCGTGACGCCCGCCGTGGTTTCGGGCTCCATCCCACCTGGCCGGCGATTATGCCGCTATTGGGGATTCCCATCGATCATGTTCTGGTGTCTGATGGGGTTGAAGTGCGCGATTTCTCCGTCGGACCGAGTCACGGATCGGACCACCACGCCGTCGTGGTCGACTTGGTTCTACCCGCCGCGGATGACTGACGCGGCGGCATACTTGCGGGTCACGGTTACCGGCAATGTCAAGAGTGTGCCACCGCTCAGTACCGCGACCGTGGGGGAGTGGCGCTGCTGTGTCAACGAGTCGTGGCGTGTCGGTCAAGGGCGGGTCGCTTACGCTCGCCGTACTGATTGCGGCGGGTCGCTCACGCTCGCGATAGAGCACCGCAGGCGGGTGTAGGGCAGCGTCGAGGCACGAGACCTGCCGTGGTGTTCGCGCAATGCGCGCCGTTGTGGCAGGTCTCGTACCTCGACCGTGCCCTACAGGGTCCTTGCGCGTCGCGCGTCGTTGTGGCAGGTCTCGTGCCTCGACCGTGCCCTACAGGGTCCTTGCGCGGCGTGCGCCGTTGCGGCAGGTCTCGTACCTCGACCGTGCCCTACAAGGCCTTCGCGTGGCGCGCGCCGTTGTGGCAGGTCTCGTACCTCGACCGTGCCCTACAGGGTCCTTGCGCGGCGTGCGCCGTTGTGGCAGGTCTCGTACCTCGACCGTGCCCTACAAGGTCTTCGCGCGATGCACGCCGTCGTGGCAGGTCTCGTGCCTCGACCGTGCCCTACAGGGTCCTTGCGCGGCGCGCGCCGTTGTGGCAGGTCTCGTGCCTCGACCGTGCCCTACAAGGCCTTCGCGCGACGTGCGCCGTCGTGGCAGGTCTCGTACCTCGACCGTGCCCTACAAGGCCTTCGCGCGATGCGCGGCGTTGTGGCAGGTCTCGGGCCTCGGCAGTGTCGTAAGCGAAGCCCCTCGGGGCGACAGGTTCTTTAGCCCCACGGCGTAAGCCTGGGGGAACCGTGCGGTCGCTTCGCGCTAAGCCCCCTCGGGGGCGGCAGAGGGTATGACGCTTGGAACAAACACCGGTGATTATACATCATAAGGGGAGCACGTTGGCGACGGCCGGGAGCGCTTCGATCATCGAAGTGCCGCCCCTGGGGGCTTGGGTTGATGTGCGACGCGATCCCGCGGCTTACGCCGCGGGCTGCGCAGAGCTGCCGCCCTGACGGGCTGGTCCCGCGAGACACACAGGTGGCACATATTCGTGCAACTCACACCACTGCGGCCGTGATGGCAGGTCTCGCGCGGCGCGCGACGTTGTGGCAGGTCTCGTGCCTCGACCGTGCCCTACAAGGTCTTCGCGCGGCGCGCGACGTTGTGGCAGGTCTCGTACCTCGACCGTGCCCTACAGGGTTTTCCAGATTCCCGGGTCAACCGAGAACGGTACGTGTCGGTGGTGATCGCGCGTCGCGGAAACAGAGGTCGGGCCAGGGATTGCGTCGGACGAGGCTCCGCGGGAACTTGTCAAGGGTTGCGTCCGTCAGAGAATTAGGGAGTCCGGTAGGTCGGGCTCAGCCCGACATACGCCTGCAAAGGCGAGCATTACCGGGACGCCGGGCGTAGGACGACCCACTTGTTGGTACTGTGGCAAGAGTGTTTCTGGGGCTCGTAACCCGAGATCCGCGGCCGGTCTTCTTTTTCGATGGACTTGTGCTAAGAAAACGGTGCGTCATACGTATTGATCTGTGGAAAGCGAAGTCGAGACGGGCAGGGGCTTATGGCTGACGCTGATATTCCGACGAAGGTTGCGTGGGTACGAACCGCGCTGGATCAGTCCGGTAGGTCGGGCTCAGCCCGACATACGCCTGCAAAGGCGAGCATTACCGGGACGCCGGGGGAGGACGACCTGCTTGTTGGTACTGTGGCGAAGGTGTTTCTGGGTTTCGTAACCCGAGATCCGCGGCCGGTCTTCTTTTTCGATGGACTTGTGCTAAGAAAACGGTGCGTCATACGTATTGATCTGTGGAAAGCGAAGTCGAGACGGGCAGGGGCTTATGGCTGACGCTGATATTCCGACGAAGGTTGCGTGGGTACGAACCGCGCTGGATCAGTATGAGGCCCCGCTTGTGCGCTACGCCGCCCGGATTACCGGAGACGTCGATCGGGCGCGCGACGTAGTGCAGGAGACGTTCCTCAGGCTTTGTACTGAGCCGCGTGCGAAGGTCGATGGGCATTTGCGCGAGTGGCTGTTCGCCGTTTGCCGTAACCAGGCCGTGGACGTTCTGAGGAAGGAGGGCCGGATGAGATCGCTGAGCGATGCCGCCGTCGAGACCCACGCCAGTCGGGCCGAATCGCCCCCGGCCGTGGCCGAGGGACGCGAAGCGGCGAGTGACGTGGTTCGCGTGCTCTCGGGGCTTCCGGACAACCAGCAGGAGGTAATCCGCCTGCGGTTCCAGAACGGTTTGAGCTATCGCGAGATAAGCGCGGTAACGGAGCTGACGGTGAGTAACGTCGGCTATCTGATTCACATGGCCATCAAGGCGATTCGCGAGAAGCTCAGCGACCGGGAGGCGGAGAAGTGAGATTAGGCTCTGACAAGGTTGGCGTGGGGCCCGGTGAGGGTGGTATGGGCAAACTTGTTTGCCCGTGGAGAGCTCGGGGAGACGTTGGGTCGGGCTCTGTCCGACACACGCCTGATCAAAGTAGGCCGAGGAGAGGATGATGAACATCAATCCTGACGATCCGCGATTGACTGCGTATGCGTTGAACGAGCTGGACGAGGCCGAGCGGGCCGAGGTTGCCGCATTGGTCGAGCAATCTGAAGATGCCCGCCGGATCGTCGAGGAGATTCGGGCCACCGCCGAACTGCTGACGACCGAGCTTCAGAACGAGCCGGTAGCAGGGGGGCAAGACGAAACGGCGGCTCGACTGTCAGAGAGCCAGCGCGCCGCCGTCGAGGCCAAGGCGGCCGGGACCAACGGTAGCGCGTCCAAGGCCGACAATGCGGTGATCGCCATCCGTCGCTGGCGCGGCGCCACGCTGGCGTCGGCCGCATCGGTATTGATTGTCGCGGGGACGTGGATCGTCGTGAGGTCCTGGAACGAAATGCGGCAGACGCTTAGCCCGGCCGGAGTGGGTTCGAGAGTCGTGGCCCAGAATGGTCTGGTGGGTGATGAGGCGTCCATTCTCGATAGCGAAGCTGCCGGAATACGGACCGGGCGCGCTTCCGGAGCATTTGCAGGCGACGAGGACGGCGAGAGCGTAAGGAATGGCCCAGTTGGCCTTACGGATCCGTTGTTCACATTCGACACCTCTGCGGGCGGCGTAGCCCTCTACTCCATGGATAAACTGATGGTCGATACCCCCGCCCAGGGCGCACCCGCCCGTAAGCGGCGATCGAGTGGTCGAGACCAGGAGGAGAACTGGAAACCGAAAGTCTACTTCGGGCCCGCTCCAAATTCCTTCGCCTTCGCCGCGGGAGGCGTTGCGCGGGGCGATGAGGCGTTCAACGCCTACGTTGAATTCGAGCAGGACGTCAGCGCGTACGGTAACATCTCCTACTGCTACGAGGTTCCGTACTCCGACTTCCCGCCGCGCGAATCCGGTTCGGAGACCTACGACTCTGTCACGGACAACCCGTTCAATCTGGTATCACGCAATCCCTTGTCGACCTTCTCCATCGACGTGGACACGGCCTCTTATGCGAACGTCCGCCGTTTTCTCAAATCTGGGCAGATGCCGCGAAAAGGCGCCGTGCGGATCGAGGAGATGGTCAACTACTTCCACTACGACTATCCGCAACCCACCGGGGACGATCCGTTCTCCGTTAACGTTGACGTGGCCGAGTGCCCGTGGGAGCCGGATCATCTTTTGGCCCGTATCGGGCTGAAGGGCTGGGAGGTTGCCGAGGAAGATCGCCCGCCGGCCAACCTCGTTTTTCTGATCGACGTTTCCGGTTCGATGGACGAGCCCAACAAGCTGCCGCTGGTGGTCTCGTCGATGCGAATGCTGGTCGAAGAGCTCTCCGCTGATGACCGGGTGGCGATGGTGGTTTACGCTGGGGAGTCCGGTTTGGTGCTGCCGTCGACGTCATGCGACAGCAAGAGTGACATTTTAGAGGCACTACAGCGTTTGCAGTCCGGCGGGAGCACCAACGGAGGGGCGGGGATCCAGCTCGCCTATGACGTAGCTGAAGAGAACTTCATAGAAGGCGGGATCAACCGGGTCATCCTGGCCACCGACGGTGATTTCAACGTCGGGACGACCGACCGCGGCTCGCTTACCGAGCTGATCGAAGAGAAAGCGGCCGGGGGCGTGTTCCTCAGCGTGCTGGGCTTCGGAATGGGCAACTACAACGATGCCACGCTCGAGACTCTGGCCGACAAAGGCAACGGGAACTATGCCTACATCGATACGGCGGCCGAGGCGGAGAAGGTGCTGATCGAGCAGATGGGCGGTGCGCTAATCACCATTGCCAAGGATGTGAAGATCCAGGTCGAGTTCAACCCGTTGGAGGTGCTGGGGTATCGCCTGATCGGGTATGAGAATCGCGTGCTGGCCGCCCAGGACTTCAACGACGATACGAAGGACGCTGGCGAGATCGGGGCGGGGCACACCGTGACGGCCTTCTACGAACTCTACCCGGCCGATGCGGAAGGCGTGCTTCCCGACATCGACCCGCTCAAGTATCAGACGGAACCGAATCCGTCCCCGGCGGCCGAGTGCGGCGAACTAATGACCGTCAAACTGCGTTACAAGGAGCCCGATGGCGATACCAGTAAGCTGATCGAGTTTCCCGTTACTGACGACGGCTTGACCCTGGCGGACATGTCCGACGATTTCGTCTTCGCGGCGTCGGTGGCGTCGTTCGGGATGATCCTGCGCGATTCTCGATACATGGGCGATTCGACGCTCGCGGCCGTGGCGGAGATGGCCGGGGCGGCGCTGGGCGACGATGAATACGGCTATCGTGCCGAGTTTTTGGAACTGGTCGAACTCGCGGCACAGATCAAAGCCGCGTCCGAGACCCCCTGACCGACCGGCACGTCAATCCTGAATGGGCTTCACCAGCCCTGAATCGAGGCGGAACCCGGCCAGTATAGGCGAATAGCAACCTGACGCACACAACGAACTGACCGGACCCGGTGGGAAGTCGCGTGCGCCGGGAAATGTTCGCTTGTGCCCGCGCCAGCGAGGCGATACCCTGCGAGTTATCGGACAAGGCCTGTTCCGGGTAGGAGGTGGCGCTCCCTATTCCGTACGGTCTGCTGGGTGAGCGGCGAAGGCCGACCGATCTTACTGAAGATGGTGGCCGGGTCGGATTGCCGGTCGAGTTGCGAACCAGTTGACGACGAGTGCCCCCACGTCTTGGGCGATTCCCAAACGTGGCTTGAGAGGAGGTTGTGTGATGACTGATAGGCCGAGCGACCCGCATGATGTCGAAATCCGGGATTCCGTTCCCAGCGGTCTGGCGGTGTCCTCCGACCAGCCCTATCGCATTCTCGTTGTCGCCGATCTGGCGGGCTCGGCATCCGGGTCGGTCTCCGGGCCGGTTCACGACGGCGTTGTCGGTTTGAGTGCCGATAGCTTTGACGATGTGATGGCCGCGGCACAGCCTTCCGTGACTCTCAAGATGACCGATCCGCTCAGTTCCGCCGGGGCGATGGTCGAAGTCAGTCTTCGTTTCGATTCGCTCAAGGGGTTTAATCCGTCTGCGGTAGCCGAGCAGATCCCGTCCGTGCAGGCTTTGACCAAGGCCCGGGCGATGATTGTGGAGCGTATGCGGGGTAAGACGTCTTCGCAGGCTCTGGCGGAGGGCATTGCCGCCGTGGTGGCGGCTGATGCCGAACTGACGTGGCTGACCGAATCGCTCCATTGGTCGCCGAGCGCGCCGGCGCCGACTTCCGACGCGGCGGAGGATCTGCTGGGCCAGATCGATTTCGGAGATGGGGACGCGGAGGAATCTGCTGCTCCGCCGAAGTCTCCGATCGGGGCGGCAGTGGCTGCCGCCGCCGGTGGGGCGGGGAGCATCTCGGCCAACGAGGCGTCGGCGATGCGCCGCACGTTGGGGGAGATAGACCGGCGGGTGTCCACCTGGCTGACGGCGGTGTTGCACGCGCCCGAGGTGCAGGGGATTGAGCGATCGTGGCGGTCTCTGGCGTTTTTGGTTTCGCATGTCGACTTCCGCCGCGGGATTCGCCTGTCCGTGATGCACGCCCCGGCAACTGCGCTGCTCGAGCGGTTCACCTCGTTGCTGATTGATCCGGTTTTCGATGAAGGGGCGGATGCTCCCAATCTGATTGTAGTGGATTCTCAGTTCGGAAACTCCGCGCCGGATCTCGAGGCCCTTGACGAGTTGGCCCAACACGGTGCCAGTCTTCCGGCTCTGGTCCTGGCCGGAGTCTCAGCGCCGTTCTTCGGTGTCAAACACGTGTGGCAGATGACGACGTTGCCCGCGGTCCCGAACCTGATGGATCAGTGGCAGTTCGCCAAGTACAAGACTCTGCGCGGTCAGCCGTATGCCACGGCGTTGTCAGTAGTGTTCGGACGCGGCCTGTTGCGGTCGTTGCACGGGCGGGACAAAGTCGCGGATCTCGAGTTCGCCTTCCGGGAGGCATGCACTACCGAGCGTGATCTGGTGTGGGCGGGTGGGCCGATCGTGGCCGCCTGTGCAATTGCCGATAGTGTGGCAAGGACTGGTTGGCCGACGACCTTCTCGGGTATGGTGCACGGGCGAGTCGAGGGTTTCAAGACCGCCGAGGGCGGGAAGAAGGGCGACAAGAAGTTCGGTCCAAGTGACACCACGTTGGCGCAGGCGAAGATCGAAGAACTGGGCATGGCGGGCATCAATGCGGCCGTGGGGGTCGCGGACCACGAAGATGTCCTGGTCTGGAACGGAATGACCGTTGCCCGGGCTCGGCGCAACGATCCGGCGGCGCTGTTCGAGGTGAGCATGCCGTATCAGCTCTTCGCCGGCCGGTTGTCGGCGTTGCTATTCGCCTTGAAGCCAAGCCTCTCGGGTAAGGGCGGCGAAGAGGTCACCGCACTGGTGACAAAACACATGCGCGACTGGGTGCCATTCGAAGAAGAGCCCAGCGCGGAACAGCTTTCCGTGCAGACCCAACCCTCGGCAGACCATCCGGAGGTCCTCGATCTGGCCGTCACCGTTGTTCCGCCCTCCTCGCTGCTGCCCGGTGGCGTGCCGGTGGTGATGGGATACCGTCTGGGCTGATCCACCGTGGCCTGGTGACTTCGTCCTGTCTCCGAACAGGCGCCACTGCGCGCCGACGCGACACGTCTTTGTCCGGTTGAGTTGCGCCGACGGCTTGCATTCGGTTGTTCAAGCGATTGGGTTTGACGTCCGGGCGAGCGGAGGCGACACTTCCTATATACGAATCTCTGAGCCCATTTGGAGATGAATCATGTCACTCACGACAGGGCTGCACAAGGGGATGGTAATCCGCCACGAGGGTCAGCTCTTCTCGGTGCTGGATTTCCGGGTAATCCAGACCGGCAAGCAGAGACCCACCGTGCACGTGAAACTCCGGTCGGCGTCTACCGGGCACACCGGGGAGCGCACTCTCGACGAGTTGGGCAAGCTCGAAGAGGTGGCTACGGAGGTCCGGCAGATGCAGTATCTATACCCGGATCGATCCGACCGGGTCTTCATGGACACGGGGACTTTCGAGCAGTACTCCCTGGGCGAGGACGTTCTCGGCGAGAGTCTGCCGTTTCTGGTCGAGCAAGAGACCTACTCGATCCTGACGATTGAGGAGCAGCCGGTATCTCTGCAGATCCCCGCGGTCGTGGTAATGGAGGTGGTCGACACGGCCCCGCCGCAGCACGGCGGCGGAGGCAGCACCGTGCAGAAGGAGGCCACGCTCAATAGCGGGTTGGCCATCCAAGTGCCGCTGTTTATCAAAAATGGCGACAAGATCCGCGTCAAGGTCGAAAACCGCGAGTATCAGGGCAAGGAGCACGATTCTTGACCGCTGGCAAACTGTGAGCGCCCCCTCTTCAACGGTTGCGCCCCCTCTTGCGGGGAAGATTCGCTGAGCCGAGAGCGGTGGGGGAAAGGCCCGGTTCGTCGCAAAAGGGGGGCAGAGTGCCCCAGAATCGCCCCCTGCTGGCCGTTCTCATCGGATGTGAGCAGATAGACCCTGGAAGTGCTCAGAGGGCCTTATATCGATTCGCTGACGTGCATGGCACCGCAGCCGGCGGCCGATGGAAGAGGACACCGACTCACCGGCGCGGTTTCGCCATGTTCGTTCGCTGAGAACCCCGGTATCGAGCCGATTTCAGCCAACTCCGAAGCTACCATGAGCCCCGTTTCGACAGTTCCCCGGGTTCGAGGTCGTCTTCGTCCTCTTCACGGAGTCGCTGATTGACGTGACCGCGAACCGTCTGCAGGGTGGGCCCATCTCGCTGTTCGTACTCGCGTAAAGCGTCCTTCACGATCTGGTCGCGGTGGTCAGCCTTCTCTTGATCGCGCCCGTTCATTTGCTGATGATCTTGTGCCAGATCTCAGCATCCAGAACCTCTTGATCGTCCAGCTCTACCAACCCCTTACTGGCGAGTTCTCGATCTATGTACCCGGCCAACGACCCATCGGCCCGATGCTCACGTGGATCGTACGCCCTGACGCACTTTCCGATGATCTCGCGTCGTTTATCATTACCGCTCATACCGTGCCCCCAATCATCATTAGCCCTACATCATGCATCGCCCACTGATCGCCCGGACCCAATCTCGGCAGACCAGCTAACCCGAGCACAACGTTGACAACACCTCGACCCGTGCCCTGCTCTTGCTTCGGTAAAGCGCAATACCCGCTGAACGCTGCCCGAATAAGTCGACCCCGTACAGGCAGGCCATCGCAAGCATGAACTGCCAAGCATCGAGCACAATCGCACTGTTCGGGTTCCTTCCGATGTGCAGGCATTCTCTACAGCCCTCGCAATGCCCGTGCAGCCTTGTCGATGTCCGCCACGAAGTTGACATCTGCGATGAGTCGTCGCCGCACCAACAAGGCAACAAAGCTCGCTAGTGCCTGTTCTGGGTTCGGTGCATCTCTGAACACAGGGTGCCTCGATGCCTCACTGATGAAGTCCGCCGTCTCGCGTTCGTCCATCGGTCTTGCGGGCATGAATCCGATCGGGCTCGCGTCGTCTTCGATAAGCTCAAGTCGATCGACTGTTGCCGACGGTGGATTCTCAACAGGTGCGCCGGCCTTCATGACAGATCGGCGCGGGTCTACTCTCTTGCGCGTCGCTCGCATATTCTCACCCTCTTTTCTTCGTGGTCGACTCTGGTAACGTCGAAACAGGTTTCCAGTCCTTGGGCGGCGGTTGCTCAAATAGGATGATGTTAACTTGTTTGACGGCTACCTCCGGCCCAACGTCTTTCGGTAATACCGATGCCACTAACTTGGCGTACGTCGTGGGCGCTGTCTTAGCGATCTCCTTGAGTACCTTATCACCGTTGACCGTGTTCCAGGACCGTAAGATCCGTTCTCGGAGTGCTGCTACATCGAAGTCTCCATCGTCCTCCGGCTTCTTACGTTTTCGACCCTTTTGAACCTTCGCACCCTTGCCGAATTGGCCTTTAGAGTTTCGCTTTGCGGCCAGCTCATCGAATGGGACGTCACTTTTGGCCATCGTCCTTGCCCTTCAAGGGTGTCGTCTCCGTGGCATCGAAAGCAGGGTAAAGCTCTCTGACGATATCGCGCCATGTCACGATGGTCGATGGCTTCGGCGTCTTCACCAGCTCCACCGCCGCGTTCCACCGCTCGACTGAATTAGTAATCTCGGGGTTCGGTGGATCACCCTTCAAGACCTTGCGTGCCATGTGCCACTCGTGATAACGCTCTTCCGCCTCGCGTTCCCTCGGCATCCGTAGTTCGATGCGCCGTTCGATCTGCGCGTCGAAAACGTCCTTAGGCACCTCGACGAAGGGGGCATCAGGATCAGTTTCGGCGATAACAGCCCCTCGACACGTCAGCGTGTGCTTGTCTAGGTCCGCTTGCGTCAGCACGTTGGCATCGAGTAGCTCCGGGTGCTCAGCTTCGAGCAGTTGTAGAGCCGCTCTCGCCTTGATCGCATCATCCCGAGCAACACTCGCCCCGTGGCTCTCCATTTTCAACCGATACGCCTCTTGCTGTCGTTGCTCGATAATTGCATCGGTCTCCGCGTCAAAGTCGATCCGATCGCGAGCAGCTATTAAAGCCGCTTCCTGTAGTTCCGGTATCCGCGCAGCCTCGACCCGCAATTGCTCTGCACGTCGGACGATGCCGACCCACGTATCGAACTCCTGCGAAGTGACATTGCCCTTGCACGAGCATTCTGCGAACGCTGCCACGTCAGCATCAGTCATCTTCCGCCCGGCTGCCTCTTTCCTTGCCAGGTTAATCAGCTTCTTGTGAGCGCCCTTCGCTGAATCCGCCAGTCTCGTCTCTGCCTTCGCCGTCAAACTCATCGTCTGTACTCTCCTCTTCAAGTGATACGCCCCCAGCAAAGGGGACACCGTGTTTCCGTAGTAACCAGTGAACTTGGTCACCGCTCAGTTCTTCATTTTCCATTAGAGCGCCCGCAACCGCCTTGATCGCTGGCCAATGCTCTTGAAGTACCTGTCTGGCGTTTGCCCGGGCTCGTTCGTGCTCTTTTGCTTGTCGCTCTGGATCGTCTGGCCAAGCCGCTTCGGCAACGTCATTAGCCGACCGCCAATCGCCCGATGAACGCTTCTGCTCCTCTAGCAGGAGTTGTTCTGCAACCTCGCCCGCATGAAGAAACATCAACTCGGCACCTGGCTCAACCTCGTAACCTCTGGACCAGATAGCACCCCACCGTTGTGCGTCCTTATCCTGCTTGATGTTGAGTCGCGTGACGGTCACACCACTCAGGTGTTGGCAGATCGCGTGCCCCGCTTCGTGGTGTGCTGATCTTGGCATCGCAAACGCCCAGGCAAGCTTCTGCGTCATTGCGTCCAATCGATTCGCCTCGCGCTCTTCCGGGGTGGGCTCAGAGAGAATAGTGACCTTCGTGGCTGGGATCTTGATAACGTCACTCATCCCCCCCGATGCCTCCGCACTGTTGCCACTACATCGGCACCAGTAATCCGCTCTCGCGCAAGAAGCTGCTCAGCAAGGTCAACGATGACCGGCCAGTGTTTGCAGACCAGATCCCACGCCACATCGTAGTATGTCTCCAATTGCCGCACACTTCGATAAACGGTATCGCTCTCGGAGCAACATAAACCCCAAGCAGTATGAAAGTCCTCACAGTATTTCCGCTCACATGGCGGTTTATGTCCTACGAGTTTTCCCGCTGCCAGCTCGCCCGCAAGGTTGATCAGCACTTCGTCTCGCACCGGTACGTTGGCCGGTCGCATCCAACCACAAGAACCCGTGCACGCAGGAACGCCGTTAGACTTGGGGCTCGGTCGAATCGTCGCAAAGTCAACACCGTAACCCAGGACATTGGCAATAACCGCATGCCCCGACTCGTGAACCGCAGTCCGTGAACGCTTGTTCGTACCGAGGCTCTGTCGCCGGACAGGGCGAGACACTAGCCGTATGCGCGGGGCAGGTAAGCGTATCGCTTCACAGCTTGGCATCGGTGGTCCCATGGATGAGTCTCAGCCCGAGCGCCCCGAGCAATCGATCTAACGCCGTCAGTGCTAAGCCGCGTTGCCCTCGCAGGAACCTCGATAAGCTGGTTTCGCTGATTCCCGAACGCTCGCAAACCTCGCGCTGAGATAATCCGGACCGTTGAATACGGCGTTGAACCTGGAGCGCAATCGGTTCGCCCATTTGGCTTGGCATTTGAACACCCCTGTTCAAAACATCACTCTACAACCCCGCGCGGCATTGTACCGAATATGGCATGCCTGTCAAGCAACCTAAGGAAAAAGTGCCGAGAATTTGTCAGGACCAGATACCTAACACCGCGTATCATCGGTAGGGCACCTCCCGGAAGAACAAGATCTCGACCGCGGCGCAAAAAACGAGCCCAGTGCATCGTTCACCAGGCCCGCCCCCATCGTACGCTCGCACGACGGTAACCGAATGCCAAAGGTGCTGACCGGCAAGGAGAGCCAAACCCCACCGGCCAGCAAGACAAGCCGAACAATGGAACCCGGCTCGCCTAAGCCGCGCGCCCCCAGCGCGACAGGATCGAATCTCTTACGGGATCGCCGGGTAGATGAATCCAGACTTCGTAACCGCACCAGTGTGATAGTTCTCACACAGCGTCATCCCCGTACCGACAAACGGAGTCCCGTCTTCGTCAAGATCTCCGCTCAAGTTCCGTGCAATGATGCCCGTGTTGGTCGCGCCTGCAAACTCGATGACATGCACGCTATCGTTCGCGTCGTTGTCGATCAGGTTATCCGTCACCGCGAGGTTCTGGAAAAGCTCCGTTCCCGGACTTCCGATGATCGCGCTGTCCGCAACATAATCACCTTGGATCTGATTACCTCGAACCGTGCAATGATCTTGATCCTTTACGAACCAGATCGCGTTAGTGTTCGCTGCGTCTGGCTGGTAGATAACGCAATCCTCGATCAGCAGGCCATCACAGTCATTGTCCGCCGTACCGACGTTGATGCCGATCTTGAAGTTCTCATCGGTCGTGATCTCATTGATGAAAACCTTGCGAATGGTTACACCCTTGGCCTTGACGTCAATTGCCTTAGCGACATCCTCATGACCAGCGTCAAGCTCGACGTTCTGCAGCAACGTATCCGCACCACTGATGAGGATGTGGGCAGTGGACGCACCATCGATCAAGAAGGTAGGTCGGCGAGACCAACCACCCAAACCGATGACCCGCAGGCCCACAACATCCAACGTCAAGGACGGGTTACCCGTGAGCGTCTCAGCGTGCCCAGGCAACACATAGATTGTATCACCCGTGCTCGCCGCAGTCTCAGCGTAAACGAGAGTAGCAAACGGTAGTTCAGGGCTCTCACCGTGCGTTGTTGCGTCTTCTGCGTTGGTTGCAGTTGAACTAACCCAGAGAAACCGACCTTCGCATTGAACCGCATGATCGGCAAAAAACATCCCACCGCTACCGGATCGCGTACAGAATTTAGTGTCCATCGGCTGACACCTCCTCAAGCTCGTCCGCCGTACACTCGACAACCTGCCGCAAGACGCAACAAGCACCCAGAGCGAAACCTCGAATCCAGTCAACCAGGCCGCGGTTGCCCAGTGCCGGTTGCATCTCGGACATACAATCGCGAATGGCAATCTCGCGAGTGCGCGGGCACTCACCATCCGAGTTCTCAGCCTCTCGCCTAATGAAGTCCAGGTCCTGCAGGTTCGCCCGTGTGACCGCCCACTTGCGACCGCAGACCATGCCCGCGCGTTCACGTTGGGCCCGCTGAACCTCTGCGCTACCCTCGAACCCCGGGAACCGCTCCCGAAGTTGTGCCAATTCGTTGTCAGTCAATAGCATCGTCGTCACCCCTAATCTTTTTCACTCGTACCCCCAAGGCCCACCGATCCCCATCGGTCGGTCAGTATTTGCCGGATCGCTACCATAATCATCGGCCGGAGTATACCCGAAACGCCAGGGTTCTGCAAGACACCTATATGGCACTGAGGGGGTAACAAACACCTAAACTGTGGGTGTGGGTCGTTTGTGTCAGAGGGGGGACATCGGGGAAGGGAGAAGTAAAGGTGGTTGAAAAAGTGCCGAAGTGAAGCGATCCCCGGCAGACGGGCGCGAGACCGACCCGCCCACCGGGGTCCTCGGTTGTTGGCTATTGGAGGATTGGCTTACGCCATCTAAACGCAACCGTCCCAGCCGTCAGCACGAGCAGGACCATCGCGAGCATGCCCCAGGAAGAGAGCGCGGGGACCGGAAGGGGCTCCACTTTGGCGACACGGAAACCGAAATCGTAGTTCCCGAGCTCCAACCCCGCGCTGTAGGAACGTGCCACCGATTGCATGTAGTGGGATATGCTGGGCCACGCACCGCCACGAAAACCGCGATATTCAAACGGCAATGACTCCGGAAACTTCGATTCGTTCCATTCCATGATGTTCCCGCCCTGGTCAAATGTGCCATAGGGGCTTGTGGCGATCTCGTAACAGCCGACGTCACTCCTCCGGGGCTCCCCGCACACAAGATCATAATTCGCTGCGTTGGAATCATCCGCGGAACAACAGATGTAAGCAGGCAAGCTGTCGCTGCTCGTCGGGTAGTCCCAGTAGTCACCCGTGGCACCGTTGTTCTTGTGGTACGCTGCCTTGTACCACTCGTCTTCGGAGGGGATAACCCATGTCGCGTCTCCCTCTCGCCTTTCGATTGCATACAGCTCTGCGTCAGTCAGCGCACCGTGGAGTGCGTACGAGCCGTCCTCGGTGGAGTTCTGGTCCTGCGGCACCGGTGTGCCGAGGCCCGGCTGGCCGTTGTGGAGCCAGTTGGCAAAACGGGCCGCGTCACCCCACCCGATGTAGTCCACCGGGAGGTTCTCCCGACCGGCAACCACGGTGTAGGTATATGGGGGGGATGCGGTACGTTCGATTGATGCCCGCGGCGGGGTCGCCATCCCTTCGTTATACAAGTCGTACGTGTCATCATTGACCGCTACGGCGTTGAGGAACTCGGCATACTGCCCGACAGTCACCTCGAACTTACCGATCTCGAATACGTAGTCCACAGCCCCGCAGATGCGGTCTGGGCCGGAACCGCCCGGCTGACTCTCGCCAGACCACTTCCCGGCGTTTCCCGGGTTACCCACAACCACCGTCTCGATGACTACCTCAGCATGAACGGTCGATGCACAGAGCACGATCAGTAACAACGCCAGAACAATCTTGATTCGTGCCATCCCTCTATCCTCCGATATCTGCTACCCCTGAGCTGCAACCACCCCACGCTTCGACCGCCCAAACACGACACCGCCGACAGCCGCGAGACCCACGAGCATTACCACGATGCCGAGATCGGAGATTGCGGGGACAGAGGCGGAAGGTGTGTCCCTGCCGATCTCAGTGAGCCACGTCGTGAACGTGATTCCACCAAAAGTCACGCCATCATCGCCAGGCTCGATCGGTACCCAATCGCCAGACAGATCTCCGCTGACGTCGATCCAATACTGTGATGGTGGTGACAAATGCCCGTAGATACCAGGCCGACCGGCAATGGTCACGCGACGATGATTGGTTTCACCATGCGAGGGCATCATTTCGTCACGAACCGCGAACGAGTCTTGTCCAGGCGACATCGCGGCCCAGCAGATCCTCGCGGGAGTATCTACCCCAGCAAAACACGAACCCAGGCCCACCAAGGTCGATTGCGATGCAGTTCCACTCAGTTCAACCACCTGCTCAGCCTTCGCCTCCTCGCAAGCAAGAAACGCGGCGACAATCACCGCAGCAACAGAACCGATACGCAACATCGCAGACCCTCCCAAACATGAGACCCGCGCAACCGGCAGGACGACGAAGCCCCTCCGAGGCCGCGCGATAGATGAGCACGTCATAATACCGGACGGAGACATCGGGTTCAAGGGTTATTCAGTACTACTGTAGCTGACTTGGGGTGTGGTTAGAAAGGCAAGCCCCAGAAGGCGGGGGAGTGATCCCGCCCACTGGGGCAAGGCAAGGTCCCGTGTGTGTCATCTACCGACGCATTGCATTCCGTCGGGTATCCACTTCCATTTCGTGGTTCCGCCGTCATCCCGGTTGATCGCCAGGACCTCCCCATCACCGTTGGGGTCATCCTCAATCTGGGCAGCCCCCATCTCGATCATCGCGCAGAAGTACGGGCGAAACTTCTTCGGCGTAGTGCGTAGGAACTGGTCGGCTGGTGGTGTAGTGGCCATGGATTCCTTTCCGTCCAAGAGGACATCAGTCAGATGACGCCTCGATATCCGGCATCGCCTCGTTGAGCCTGTCAACCGCGCCATGGGCGAACCCCTCGATCCAGTCATCAAAGAACATGCCCTTCTGGGCCTCCTCATAGCCATCCCACCATCGGTCCTCAATTATGTCGCGGATAGACTTCCAGTCGTAGCTTCCGCCGGCCCCATCCCCTTCGATGACCTCCTTGAAGATGACCAAGTCATCCCAATCGGCGTTATTGGTCGCCCAGTCAATGCCCTGCAGTCGCCCCTCTTGCTTAGTCTCCTCACGAGTGTCCTGACTCTGCTCCTGTAACCGCGCAACCATGGTCATCTGTCCATCTCCAGAAAGTGCCTTCTCTTTCGCACGCAACGCACGAAACAACGCCTCTTGGCAGATGCGGGACACCGTGTCGCTCAAGTGTTCCCGGTACTCCTCCAAGAGCTTCTCTAGGTCCTCAGGTATCGAAATCGCTAATCTTGGCATCTGGCAATCTCCGTTTAAGCCATCTACTACACAACTCTACACCGCCAATGGCCAGTCGTCAAATGGATTGTGTAGTTTTTTCTCGTCGACACGCCCGATGCCCACTTCGTGAGCCGCGTTGCGCATTGGGTATCGGGGTCGGGATATTTTCGGGGATGAGGGGTGCTTGTCGAGCAAGAGCGGTTTGGTGAAAAGTTGGGGTGGACCCTTACTCCCCCATCTTCATGCTTTAAAAAGTGTAGGGACCCATCGACGCCCCCGGGGTACCTCTGACGATCCGCCGACTCGACCCCATCAGCAAACCCTAGCGGGCAAGCACGTAACTGAGGTGCTCTTCAACCCCTTGATGAAACCCTGTTATAGCAGCCTTAAACGGGGGTACGTCCTATAACGCTGATTCTGTTGCATTCGATCGCCCTCGTGGAGCCGTGAAGGCCGTTAAATAGACTAGTGCTGACATTCGTTACACTTACCCGCAAGTTTATCGAGGGTATATGGACCCTGCGTGAGCCATCATCGGGTAAGCCGCTAGGCTGGTGTTAAGCTGGGTACTCTCATCGATCTGTGCCAGGTGCGAACAGCGTAGAGGGTACCTGAGCCCACCCCCAACCGGGATGAGCCCAGACGCCGCAGGCCCAACGAAGAGCCCAACCGGACAGCCTAGGGTAGGTTGATTCAGCGTCCGGCACGTAGGTATCATCGACTCCGGGTAGGCTCGGTCTCTACGGTGGTGTTGAGTGCTTGTAGGCCGTAGGGCTCATAAGCGTGAGCATCGGCCGCCGGAAGGATCGCAGAGCGTCTCGATGGGCGTCTCGAACCGGAGTCGTGGGTGTTAGTGTTATGTTAGGGGGTTTGCGTGTGGCGATATGCGCCCTCCACCCCCCATCACTGCCTTGAATCACACTTCCCCCCTAATGCCCGACTCTTTCTGTAGGCTATTAGCTCCAAGTCATGTCCGTCAGTTCGCCGATCCGGCACCGAAGACAGTACCAAGGCTCTATCCCTAGGGTTTACCCTTGCTCCTCCCTCGATTAGTGGCGGGAGAGTGGTGGCAGTGGTAGCAGAGTGGTAGCACCATCACGGCTGCTGCCACGCATCAAAACATATATATATATGCGCCAAGTCGCATTAGTGGTGGCAGTGGTAGCAGATTTCCCTTACTCAGCGAAGAAGATAGAATCGATTTGGGCAAACCGATATCGGTAACGACAGGGAGTTTGCCGGATCTGCTGCCACTGCTGCCACGAATTCACGAAAACACTACTATAGTAGGACAAAACGCGTGGTGGCAGATTCGACGCTGCTACCACTTGCCGTCACCTGCCATCACACCTTCCGATGTCTTCCTGTGATTTCCCACGTTTTCCCAAGACTTCCCACGATTTCCATACTGACCTATGGGCTCTTTGCCATCGCGGCAACTTTCCTTTATGACTGAGGTATAAGAATGACGAAGCATTAGTTGGGCAGGCGAGTAGCTCTCGCCGTAGTCGTGAGCTGGTGGAGTAACGCTCTTTCCTCCACTAGCTTGCGACTGCTCGACATAGAAGGAGCGAATAATGGCGAAACGCAAACCGAAGAAGACCGCCAAGCCGATCCGGGTCGACGTTGCCCCCCGTGATGTGCTCCGGATGTACTGTGAGCAGTTCCCGGATGCGCTCACCCGATACCAACAAGGCAAGCGATCAAACGACACCGCTCTCGATTCGCTCCGGGGCTGGCTGGATATACAACAACGTGTCGGCGGGGCAGATGACCACGTAGCCGAGTTCCGGCGCCGGTTTGAGCTTACCCAGGCGGGATACGTCCGCGCGGTCGAGTGGCTGACGACTATAATTACGACGATCGGGGAGCTCGGCGCGGAGCTCAACCTATCCACAGACACGAAACCGGTGTACGTGCTGTTGTATGCTTTGCCGGGCGAGACGTCGGAGCACGTGACAGCGGCAGAGGGAACGGTACGCGGCTTATTGGCTGATCTCTCGGTGATAGCATCGAAGGGGAAATCCGCGGATGGTGAAGAGGGTATGACAGGCTCGGATACGGTCGAATCCAAGCAGCAGGGGGCGGTGAACATCCCCGATAAGGTGCAGGCCAAACCGAAAGATACGAGAACGAAAGAACAACGACTCGACGATATCAAGAGCTACATAGCCGGTCAAAAAGCTATCGAGAAGGTGGTGGGAATCGAGGACATCGCCGCTGGTGCGAATTGTAGTACGGGGTTCGTTTCACAGTCGGCACCGTGGCAAGAATACAAGGAGTCCAAGAAGGTAAGACAGAGTAAATCTGTGTGGACAACCAATTTGCTCGATCCCAATCGTGTCAATGCAGACGGAGACACCGCCCGCAGGCAGAAGCTCGGTCACGAGGCGAATGTGAACGACACCGACATGTTGATGGACATCGAGACGATTCGGGAGAAGTACCCGACATTATCTCCGCAAGAAGTCGCCCGAAAGGTCAGCGAGCTTGGCGATGAATATGAATGCACCGCCGGACATGTCGAGGCGTTCGACAATAGCCAGCGGATGAAATTCCTAACCGCCGAAACCGCTCAGCCTGTAGCCTGCTCGTGAAATTTCATGAACTTTCACGCACACAATCCAGCCCCCAAAACGGCCATAACGACCCCGTAAAGGCCGTTCACATCTAACAACTCGTGAACACCGGGATAGGTGAAAGCAATGTCGCTTTCCTAAACCTGGAGATTCACGATGCAGAACGACGCAACGGACACACCGCCCCGGCTACTGACCACGGGGGAGATCGCCAAGCGGCTCGGCCAACGGGTTGACCGTATCGCCCGCATTCTGAGGACGAGACCACACATTCAGCCATCGGCAATGGCTGGCAACTCTCGGCTGTACGATCATGAGTCCTACATCCTGATCTGCCGCGAGATCGCAACCATCGACGCACGGAAGACCGAGCGGAAGAGATTCATCGACAAGCTGTGCAAGGCGGCAACTGGCCCCGACCGAGCCTCTCGGCGGTTGTATTCAGACAGTGATGTGGAATTGAAGAAGCGGATGGGGCAGGAAGGCGGTGCCTCGTGAAAGATCCATCCACACTCACCAGAAAAGAGATGACGGCGGCGCGGAAGGCTATACGTGAGCAGTGCCAATTGCTGAACGAAGCGGTCCTTAACGCGATGCATTGGCACGCTATGCGGCCATGTGTTGTAAGAAGGTACCTGAAGTATCTGACGGCAATTGAAGAGGAGTTCGTACGGGCTAAACCCCGAAAGGGCCCGAGGCGGAAAGGCGGCGCGGTCAATGAAGGATAAACCCGTCATCATGATCGACCAGCGCGAGAAACTCCCGTGGAAGTTCGATAGCCCGACCGAATCTGCGTTGTTGCAGACCGCCGACTACTCGATTCGGGGATTAGAACACCGGATCGCGATTGAGCGGAAGAGCCTTGACGACCTGCTCGGGTGTGTGGGCAGGAACCGCGAGAGGTTCACCCGTGAGCTCGAACGCCTCCAAGGTATTCAATGCCGATGCGTGGTGGTCGAGTCTAGTCTTGAGGATATCCGAGCAGGCTCATGGCGCCCGCAGATTACGCCAGCCCAGACCGTGGGCAGTATCGCTAGCTGGATGGCCAAGTTCAATGTCTGCTTCTTTCTCGCCGGCAACCGCGACTTAGCCGCAAGGTTCGCTGAGAGGTTTTTGGTCAACGCTGCCCGGACGTTGGCTTCCGAGTACGAGGCGGCTGTCGAGTTCCTCGAGGTGGCAGGAGGGCGAGATGGGTAGTAATCAATGGCGAGAAGTCACCAAGGCTGAACCCTGCCCGATCTGCTCTCACGGCGATTGGTGCGCATTCTCGACAGACGGTTCTGCCTGCCGATGTATGCGACTGGATGCGCCATCGGCCGGATGGAAGTTCCTTCGGACTGATTCTGACGGGGGTAGTACCTTTCGGCGTACCGACGCAACCCCGACTCCGGCACCCGCGAAGCCAGACAAGCCCCGCAAGCGGCACGAGACCTTTGAGGGCGCGGTCAAAGCACTAGCTTGGAACGTTGAACGCTGTCAGAAGGAAGCCGGAAAGCGTATCGGTGCGGAGTTCGTCGCGTACTACCCATACGAGCGTCTCGACGAATCCGACAACGCAGTCGAAGTGAACCGGGAAGTCAGGTTCCTCGATCCCTCTGGCAAGAAGGAAATGAGATGGTGTCATCAGGGCTCTGACAATCGTTGGGTGACCAAACGCGGAGATCATCGCGGCATCTTCGGGCTCGGTAATGTGCTCGCAGCACCTTCGGACACCCCGATCCTGATCGTCGAGGGCGCCAAGGTTGCTGTCCTCGCCAAGGATCTCGACCTGCTTGCGGTCACGTCTGGAGGATGCACTTCGGCTAAGCTGGTCGACTGGTCCCCCCTCAGTGGTCGTGACGTAGTTGTCCTGCCCGATGCCGGTGAAGACGGAGCGAAGTACGCGGATGCCATACAAAGGGCACTCGCGAAGCTGAACTCTCCACCATCGGTCAAGGTTATTCGCCTGCCCGGGTTGGAGGACAGCGAGGACCTAGAAGAGTACATCGCAAACCAGCGTACCGCAGGTCTATCCGACGATGCCATCAGAGAGAAGATCGTGACGATGATTGAAGATGCCCCCAAAGCGGAACCACCAGCACCGGAGCCGGAACCGAAGAAGAAGCGTGCCGGTCCACCCATTGATGAGCAACTACTTAAGATGGTGCTTGATCGTTATGACATCCGACGTTCGATGGATGATAAGACCTTCGCCACATTGAAAGACGGCAAATCGTGCATCGTGCAGATGGTCAACACCGATCGTCGTGGGATATGCGGGGTCATGCGCAGAATGTATACCGATCGCCACGAGTATGCCAATCTGGATCAGTCGGTATTGAACAAGGTTGTTGCCACATTGGATTCACGGGGCGACGATCTAGATCGAGAGACAATCCATCTTCGTGTTGCCGATTATGGTGAGAACACATCGTACTATGATCCGGGCTGGCGTTCGGGGCAGGCTATACAAATCGGCCCTGACGGTTGGGATGTTGTAGAGCGTCCTCCCGTATGGTTTCGACGAGCCCAGCTAACGTATCCAATGCCTGAGCCTGTGCGCGGTGGAGATCTTGATCGCCTACGTGAGCTTATCAACGTGCAGACCGATGCAGAATGGACGATGCTATTGGGATGGTTAGTTGCATGTACGTTCGAGGTTATTGACCACCCTATTTGCTTTCTTGGCGGTCGTGCCGCCTCTGGTAAATCAACTGTAATGCACTTGATCACGAGCGCGATCGATTACCTGGGCGACGAGGATCTTGCGCCTCCAGAAGACCCACGAAGCTGGGCTGCTCTCGCCGACAATAGCTGGGTGATGCAGGCTGACAACATATCGCATATCGATGCCGCATGGAGCAATACGTTGTGCAGCGGGGTGACTGGAGCAAGGAAACCCGACCGAGAGTTGTATACGAATACGGGGCTAGTCGTCATCGGTATGCGACGATGCATCATCCTAACGAGCATTGATGTAGGCAAGGTGCGCAGCGACTTGGCCTCCCGCCTCATGAAGATCAATCTCAAGCGAATCGATAAGCCTCGTAAACCGAGGGTGCTGCGCGAGGCATTCAAGAGCGCTCACGGGGAGATCTTCGGCGGATTGCTCGACTTGAGCGCAAAGGTGCGAGGACGATTGCCAAACATAACGGATACGGGATCGTTTCGTTGTGTGGACTACGCGTACATTCTCAAGGCTATTGACCAGGAACTCGGTACAACCGGGTTTGATGCGTATGCAGCCATGCAAGCAGATTGCACACGTGCGGTGGTTGAGGATGATGTGGTGGGTGAGATGGTGGTGAAACTCGTGAGAGAGAATGGCGGGCGCTGGAGCGGGAAGATGAGAGATCTTTTTCAGATGCTGGATGGTCGCGCCGGAACGCCGAAGACACCTGCAACGCTGGGTAAGGCGATAAACCACATGGAGAATTCGTTGGAGGCTATGGGGATTAGGTTTAAGAGTCGGCCGACTAATGATGCAAGGGTGTGGACGTTCTATGAGTTCGCATCGGATGTGGCCTCCGGAGACGATCCCAACGTGCGGAAGTTCGCACCTGCGCCCAGCACAGACGAAGACCCATTCCCTCTGAATCCACCACCACCATCCCCGATGGAAGCGGAGGAAGTATATGTAGACGAGCACGGTGAGGAGTGTGGGACCATATGACAGCAACAACACGACAGACATGCATGGTACTCGCAGAGCTTCGTCAGAAGGACATCGAGCTATTCATCGGGGATGGGGAATTGCGGTACGTTCCTCGACAGGCAATGACAACGGAACTCCACGCGAGACTACAGGCCCATCGAGATGCCATTTTAACGGCATTGTCTGACCCGTGCGATACGGCCTTGGCGATAGTCGACGATGTACTTGAGCGTGAGGGTTTTGACGCTGCTCTCGATCTTGGCGAGCACTTCGAGGAACGCGCAGCCGTGCGGGAGTTCGAGGGCGATGTCTCGCGAGAGCGGGCCGAATGCGGGGCGTTGCTGGATACTTGCTATCGGCTGAATGGTAGGGGGGTGGCAGAATGAGTGACGCGCCACTAACCGCGCAGCAGGTCGCCGAGTATCTTCAATGCTCCGTGCAGCACGTGCGCAAACTCTGCCAGTGTGGGGCGCTCAAGTGTTCCCGCCTGCCCTCGCCGATCTCCGGCAAGATTGGACCGAAGGCTGAGTACCGGATCAGACAATCGGCGGTTGAGGAGATGTTGGGCATTGAGCCTATCAGAAAGCCTCGACGAAAGACCCTTACTCCTGCTCAGCGACGCCGGGCGCGGTCGGAATTAGAGTTGGCAAAGTCTCTGCTGCGCGCTGGAGCTGGGTAGACCGGACTTGGGCGTACACTTGGACCATCTTCAGGTCGACATGCCCGAGCAGTTTCGCCACCACCTCAATAGGCGTACCGGCCTCCAACCACGTTTGAGCTGCAGTATGCCTGAGCGTGTACACCCCGCGAATACCATGCCGAGAGAGCGATCGAGACAGCGATCTACGCTTCCACGGTCCTCCTCGGCAATTGTGAAAGACAAGCTCGCCCGGTGAGTGTGGTTCGGGGATTGACTCTAGAACCTCCATCGCTTGGGGTGGCAAGTAGATCGTGCGCGGTCGTCTGGTCTTGGCTGCGGTCTTGTGCTGATCGAGTACGCAAACCCGTTTCTCCATCCGGACCTGCTCCCATGTCAAAGAGATTGCCTCACTGGGACGGCAGCCGGTCGTGAGAATGAACGTGGCGACTCGTTTAATCGTCGGGTTCAGGGTTGACCATGCCTTGGCGATGTTCTCCGGGCTCTCGTCGCGTGGATGCAGGATCTCTTTACGATGAGGTGCAGAATCGGGTGGCTTATCAATCCAGCCCTGAGCCGCAGCCCAACGACAGACGACCCTCGCCGTAGATGTGTAACGGTTGATCGTGCTGGGCTTGAGGTCCCGCGTATCGAGGTAATCACCGTAGGCGTGAAGGACAAGCGGATCGTGGAGAATGTCGAAGGGCGCATCTGTTGCGAAGTCCTCAACCCATCGGCCAGCCGCCCGGGCTAAGTTGTGGTTGGGTTTGGCCTCCTGGCACCATCGCCGATAGAGTTCAGCAATCGAGCTAGGAGCGCCCGCACGTCGCCCCAGACCACCGAGAATCTCTCCGGCCCGCTTGTATGCGACGGCCATGTCGGTCCCGAGGTGATGATCCTTGCCGCCGACCCGTAACCTGAAGTACGGATTTCGCCCCTTCTTCCGGATGCACTGAACTGTCGGTTCTCGCATAATTCGCCTCCCTGCTAGCGCCCCCTCGAACCCTTCTTACGGCATCTTAAACGCGGTTGCGATTAGGTCAAGAGGGGGCGCTCGAAACGAGCAAACCACTATAATATAGGCACGAAACGCAATCCGTACCCCTTCTTATCAAAAATGGCGACAAGATCCGCGTCAAGGTCGAAAACCGCGAATACCAGGGCAAAGAGCACTGACGCCGGCCCGTACTCCGATCGTCTGCCCGCTGCTTGTGTCCGGCTCAGGGTTCATCCGCGGTTACCGTTGCCCCAATCCAGCGCCTGCCTTTACCCGGCTCGCTTCATTTGCGCCCTCCGGCGTCCGATAGAAACAGGAGAGTAGGTACGTACCGAGGGTCTTCGAGGCGAAATGTCCGTACACGGCGGCCAACAACAGGATTCCGGATTCGACAAGACCACCGATCCCGCAGGTGGAGGGGCAGGGGCTCTGCCCTCGCGCCGCGCGATAGTAACCGGCGGGGTGAAGTTGGCTTTCGTTGCTCCGGTTCTGTCGACCTTCTTCGCCAGTCAGGCTTACGCCGCTAATTACAGTTGCTATCCGCTCGGGCACACGTGTGACACGGTCAGCGAGGGGAAACGGCAGCAGTGTTGCGGCGCGCTTACGTGCAAGGGACCTGATACGATTCCGGTTGATCCGGGCGATGTCGACGGTACGTGCCAGCCGTAAGGTCCGGTTGAGATTCCGGCAGGCTCTTGGTTGGGCCTGGAATGGAGCTCGCCGGAGAGACTGGATCCAAGGAAGGGTTGCCATGTCCTCGGCAGCATCAGGGCGGACGGCTACGTTGTTCATAATCGCTTGTGCGCTGGGCGGGGCAGGCGTGTCCGGGACGCTGCTCAAGGCGCACGACGGCGGTTGGCAGATCGCCAGCCGGGACGGCGTCGGTCTTATTCAGTATTGCAACGCTCAGATTATTCCCAACGCCGATTGCCCGCAGGTCATGGGCAGCCGCTGGGGGTCCTTCGATGCCCGGATCGGCTCACACCGAGTGTTGGTTCCCACCTCACTGATCGGCTTGGCGTACTTCGTTGCCGTGGCCGTCTGGTTTGGGATGGTCAGTCCCGGTGGGGTCCGGGGCGGTTGGACCTGGCCGATTACAATCCTCGCAGTGGCGGCAGGGCTCGCCGGATCGTTGTTTCTCGTGGTCATCATGGCGGTGTCGGTGAGTCGATGGTGCCCCCTTTGCGTGGTCGCACATCTGTTGAACGGGGCGATTGTCATAGCGACTTTGTGGTTGTGGCGACGCACCAGGCGTAGTCCCGATTGCAGCGTGCCGGTTGTTCCGGGGATGATTCGTCTTCGCCGCCGGCTGGCGTGGTCTGCCGCAACAGTGGCTCTGGGGGCGGCCGTGGGATTCTGGCTCTACTTCGATGCGGTGACTGAAGCCCGTCGACAATGGCGAAAGTACACTCATTTGAAGCAAGCGGTAACCGCCCTGCAGGACGACCCGCAACTCACGCTTCGGGCGTTCTATGCTCAAGAGGTCGTCGAAGACCTATGGGACGATCGAAACGCTGATTCGGAATGGGGGGTGAGTACGCTCCGTCCGCGGCTTACGGTGTTCACGGACTACGATTGTGGCCCCTGCGCATGCTTCGAGAGTACCCGCGAGCGGGTGATCAGCGTGGCCTTTACGGACGGCGTGGATCTCCAGGTACGCTACTGCCCTGAAACCACCGGGACGGGGCGGGCAGACGTGTCGACTTTGGCGGCGAGCTGCGCCGCGGAAGCGGCTCGGCGCCAAGGCGGATCGGACGCGCAGCTACGCATGCATCGGTTGCTGTTCATTCACCGCCAGGCTGGTCCGCAACGAGACTACGCCGACTTGGCCCGGCAGGCCGGCCTTGACGTTGACCGATTCCTGGAAGATTGGCAAAGCGAGCCGGTGCGGGAGGCGGTTCTGAGCGATATTGGTCTGGCGAACTCTCTGAAGGTCTCCGCCCCGGCCGTGTTCCTCGAAGGTCGGCGCGTGCCGGACTTGTGCGTTGAGAGCCCGACCTTCTGGGAGGCGGTTTCGGCTGAGCTGGCCAAGGAACGGGTCGCGGCCTCGTCCGAGATCGGGGAGGAGCTGCGATGACTGACGCGGTCAACGGCGATGGTGTGCGTCTTTCGCCGGCCGTCTGCTCCGAGTCCGGCAGTCAAGCGCGCCTCGTCCGGAGAACGGATGTCACCGTCTATGAGCTGGACGGAGAGGGGCTGGTCTTCGACGCCACCCGCGGTGACACGCATCGTCTGAACGCGACGGCTATGGCGATTTGGCGCGAATGTGACGGCCGGCAGGATGCAGCGCAGATTGCCGAACGCCTTACGGATTCTTATGACGTTTCTATGGCAGCGGCTGTTGAGCATGTGGAGAGGCTTCTTCGAGAGTTTCAGGAACGGCGGCTGGTTTACACGGCGTTTTGACACAGGGACCGGATGCTTAGCATGGCCCGGGATGACAGGCAAGACGTGATGCACTTTCAGATCGGCGAGGTAGCGATGTCGCTGCGGACGCCGCTCCGGTCGTTACGCAGTCAGTATCTTGCTCTGTATGAAGACTTCCGGGTCCCGCAGCGGGCACGCAACTCCATTCGCATCGAGGTTCGCCCCTCGCAGCGGTCCTTACGCCATCGGCGGTGCTACCGGGTCTATGTGGACGGGCGATTGCGGTTCGAGCCGACCCGGTTCAAGGAACTGCTGCCCTACGTGGAGTGGGCGGTCAACTGGGAGTTAGCCCGGGTCATGCCGCAGTTTCTGCAACTCCACGCCTCCTCCATGGAGATTAACGGGCAGGGCGTGATTCTGCCGGGGGCGTCGGGTAGCGGAAAGTCCACCCTGACTACCGGACTGATTGCCGACGGATGGCGATATCTCTGTGATGAATTCGCGTTGATTCATTCGGGCACCCTGGAGCTTCACCCGTTTCCCCGGGCGATTTGTGTCAAGAAGCCGGCATTTTCCGTGATGGAGTCCCTCGGGTTTCACCTGCAGAAAGCCCGGCATTACCACAAGGGGACCAAGGGCGATGTAGTTTTTCTGAATCCGTTGAATCTGCGGCCCAATGGGATCGGACGCACCTGCCCGGTACGATATGTCGTCTTTCCGCGCTACGCCGCTGGAGCGGAACCGGCGCTGGTGCCCATCAGCCGGGCGGAGGCGGCCCTCGACATGCACCACGTCTGCTTCAACCTCTTCGGGTGCCGGACGCTCGGCGTGGAGGTTCTGGCGAAGCTGGTACGGGGGGCTTCCTGTTATCGACTTATCAGTGGAGAGATTGGCAAGACCTGTCGTTTGCTCCGCGGAATGGTCGAACAGGCGGCCCAACCGCAGGCTCTAAGCGCGTAAGGTCGCGATCGAGGGGAGACGCCCTTGGCGGAGCGATGGAGGACTTGATGGACCATAGTGGAATCCAACTTGCCCCCTGGTTGAACGCTGCCGGTCCGCCGCGTGCCGCTGTCGAGTGGATGGAACCAGTCGAAGTGGCCTGCGAATCCGGGCTTGCCGGGTTGCTCTTGGAACACGTTTCGCGACACGGGCTCGAACCTCCGGCAGATGCCGCCGAGACCCTGCGCCGCGCGGCTGCGTCAGTCGCGCAAAACAACATCCACCTGCACGACGAGCTGGCTGACGTGGTTCAGGCTTTCAACCGGGCGAAGGTCCCCGTGATGCTCCTCAAAGGGGCAGCCCTCAATCATACGATCTACCCCCGATATAACCTCCGTCCGATGAGCGATCTCGACTTGCTCGTCCACCCGGATTCGGCGGAAGAGGCCGTGCAGTTGCTTGCCGATCACGGTTGTCCGCGCGGATTCGATCTCGTCCGCGACGATTTCTTCCCGAAATACCACAACGAGGTCGAGTTGCTGACGGGCTCGCCCAATCCCGCCCGGATCGATCTGCACGCGCGACCGCTACGCCCACTACGAATCTCGCAGACAATGCCGGACGACGCTCTGTGGGAAGACGCTCAACCGGTTCATATCGGAGACGGTAAGGCGTGGATCCCCCGTCCGGAGTTAAACTGCCTCCACTTGGCGGCCCACGCGGCTTATCATGGCTGTTCCCGGTTGATCTGGCTATATGATCTTCTCAGGCTTCACGAAGCGTACGGCAGTGTCATGGATTGGGGTCTGTTGGTCGATCGGGCTCGGGAATGGAAGCTGTCGTGGCCGGTCCTTTTCGCCCTGCGTCGCGCGGGCGAGCTCCTCGGCGAAGTCTGTCCGCCAGGGGTAATCGAGAAGCTGGAGGGACATCCGATCGGCTGGCGCGACCGGTTGGCTCTAGTTCACGCTCCACGGGACGCCGCCGCCCCGATCTCTCATCTCGTAGTAGATCTGCTCTGTACGCCCGGGATTCGCTTCCGGATAGGGTACGCCTCGTCCTTTGTGCTGCCCGGAGGTAAGCATCTGGCCGGGATCTACCCCTTCCGGCACCGGGGATGGAAGGCGGTTGCGCACCTCTGGCGGTGTCTTCGAGCCGCAGGCCGGGCTGTGGCGGGGCTGGCGAGCGCGCCGGCCGCTCTGCTGCGTCGAGGCAGCTTCCGGTTGGCGTCTCCGTAACCACCCAGCCCGATAATCACCTGGATTGGACCGCACAAGCCGCCGATATCAGCGGCAGTTGGTGCCGTGTACGGATCACCGTACCCGGACCGACCTGACCCGGGATTCAGGCTCTGTCGGACTGTGGCGGAACAGCGATGACGCGTTGGCATCAACACACGGTGGCCGTCGTGATGACCGTGAAGAACGATCCCGCGGGTTGTGCCGTGACCCTTGGTTCGCTGGTAACCCAGACACGCCGCCCGGACGAGATAATCGTAGTAGACGGCGGGTCGACCGACGATACCGTGCGTTTGGTTCGGCAGTACCAGGGCAGCCTGCCACAATTGCGGGTTATTGACGCTCCCGGGGCCAACATCGCTCGCGGGCGAAACATCGGGGTCGAGGCGGCAGAGTCAGAGATTGTGGCCACGACCGATTGCGGATGTCGGGCGGATTCGAAGTGGCTGGAGGAGTTGCTGCGACCTTTCCAGGAGGATCCCGGCACGGAATTCGTGGCGGGTTTCTATCGAATCGAAGCCCACAGCCTTCTGGAAGAGGTTGTGGGGTTGGCGACGATGCGCGGGCAGTTGGACCCGGTCGACCCGGACAAGTTCAACCCGTCGGCTCGGTCGATGGCGCTGACCAAAGCGTTGTGGACCAGGGCGGGGGGCTGGCCGGAGTGGATCTCGTTTTCCGAAGACACCCTCCTGGATCACAAGATAAGGCAGATGGACGTCGGGTGGGCTTTCGCCGGAGATGCGGTGGTACGCTGGCGTCCGCGCCGGTCGCTTCCGGCAATTGCCCGCCAGTTTCATAATTACGGCACCGGGCGGGGGCACACGCAGATTGATGCCGCGGGCTATCTTTACGACGTTCGGAACGGCCTGCTCTTTGCGGGGACGGCGGTTGCCAGCCTGTGGACGGTGTGGGCGCTGCCGCTTCTTGTCGCGATTTTTGGCTATTTCTATGTTTGGGCGTTTCACCACAAGGCGATGCGTGTGGCCCGCCGGGCCGGACGCTGGCCGGCATACCCGCTTTGCCTCTGCGTTATGTGGGTGATCATTGCGGTGAACATCACCGGGTTCCTGGCGGGTTCCTGGCAGAGGCAACGGGATCAGGGTCGATACCGGCGTCGGCTCGAGGCATACCTGGCCGGCCCCTGAGACTCCGTCCCCGCTTACCAAGGGAGGATCGAGGGGCGTCGATTCGGGAGCTGCAGAGTTTTCCGGGGTTTTCAACAAGAACGCCCGTAGTGACTTAGAAAAGTGCCCGACGCCGACAATGGAGCGGCCTATCCAGTGAATCGAAACCAGCCAACCCGCTCCACGATGAGGCGACGCTGGCTGTGTGTCGCCTACGCTTTCCCTCCGATCAATCGAAGCGGAACGCACCGCACCTTGGGCTTCGTGAGGCACCTGGATTCGCTTGGGTGGGACGCCACCGTGCTAACCGTGGATCCAGGGGATGAGCCGGTTGATGCTGGTCTCCTTGACCGGGTCCCCGAGTCGACCGAGGTCATTCAATCGCTGTGGACGGACCTTATCGCCCAGGCAAAACGGATGTTGTGCCTCGGGCGTTCTCAAGAGAGAGCGAGTGATTTTCCCCGCGACGCCGCGCGTTACGACCAAACCGTCATCAGCGGAACCGCCCGCGATGGAAAGCCGGGCGGGGTGAAGGAGTGGGTGTCCCGTTTGTTGATTACTCCGGATTCCCGGCTTGGTTGGCTCGGTCCGGCAACACGCCGGGGTATGGCCGCAATTCGCCGACGGCGCCCCGAGGTGATCTACTCGACCTCACCGTATATGACGGCTCATCTGATCGCGGCGCGACTTGCCCGCCGAACGGGCGTCCCCTGGGTTGCGGATTTTCGAGATCCGTGGTGCGACAACCCGTTCCGCAGTCTAGGCTTCACGAGTCTTCGGCGATGGGATGAATGGTTGGAGCGTCGGACCCTTCGCCGCGCCGCTCATGTAGTATGCACGACCTCGACCATGCGGGATCGATTTGCGGAGCGACTGCCGTTCGTGCGCGAAAAGTCCAGCGTCATCACCAACGGGTTCGACGCAGAGCTGTTGACCGGCCTTACGCCGACACGCGTTGCGCCGGTGGAAGATCTGGTCCTGACCCACTGTGGACAGTTCTACGGGCCGCGTCGCCCGCAGGTGTGGTTCGATGCCCTAAGACGGGTGCTGGACCAACCTTCGGATCGACCGCGGAGAATCCACTTGCAGTTGCTCGGACCGGATTCGTACGAGGGCCGGCCGCTGATGGAACTGGCCGCGGACGCGGGAGTCGCCGAGCATGTTCACGTGTCGGGCTCCAAGAGCCATCGGGAGGCTCTATCGCACATGGCCGGCAGTGACGTGTTGCTGCTGGCCGGATCGTCGGGCGTCGGTAGCGATCTGCAGGTGCCCAACAAACTGTTCGAGTACCTTGCCGTGCGCCGGCCGATTATCGCCGCGGTTTCCGCAAACAGCCCGGTCGTTGGGATCCTCCGCGAAGCCGGGGCGGAGGCGTCTGTCTGCGATCCGGAAGATGCACTCGGTATTGCCGAAGCGATCGAGAACCTCTCCGAATCGCATAGTCCGGACCCCGCGCAAGCATGGGATGGCGTTTCCCGGTTCGACCGCGCCAATCGAGCGCGCGAGCTGGCTGCGATCTTTCAGCACGTATCCCAGTCGAAGATCCTCGGACGGACATCGCGGATTGCCGCCGCCGACCACAAGTGCCAAGGCGTAGACACCGCCCGCGGCTACGCCCACGGATAGAGGCTCGCGAGTTCGCCCCCTCGATCCGGTGGGTGCCGCCCGCCAGCGCTATTATCCGCGTATCACCCAGCGAAGCATCTGGGCGAAGTTCGCCCCTTTACCCTGCATCAGAATCCCGACCCGGAAGATCCGGCCGGCGGCGAAGACGCAGACGATTGTGGTTAGTAGGACCAGCACGATTCCCACGACCGGCTGCCACAGCGGGACCCCGGGCGGCACCGCCTGCCGGATGGTCATCAGCATGGGCGTGGCGGGCGGAATCAGCGACAGAATAACCGACAGCGGGGCGGTCGGCTCGCGTACGACGAAGATCCAGCAGAACAACGGCATGGCCACGACGATCATCACCGGCATCAGAGCGCTCTGAGATTCCTTCATGTCCGAGACCGCCGCGCCGATTGCTACGAAAACGGAGCCGAACATCAGCACCGCCAGAGCAAGGAACGTGACGAACCAGATCACCAAGTGCGAGGGGAAGTACTCCTCGAAGCCGGCGTGTCGGATTGCGAAGTACGCCCCGAACAGGTAAATGACCGCGAGCGTCAGCGATACTCCGACCATACCGATCAGCTTGCCCATCATGAGCTGGAACGGCGGGATCGATCCAAGGAGGACTTCGGCGATCCGCTGCATCTTCTCTTCGAGCACGCTGTGAACCAGTGGGGTGGCGCCAATGTTGATGATCATGAACATCAGCATCATCATACCCATGGGTATGAATATGTTGGCCAGCTCGTTAGTCTCGGTCGCCTTGGTGATGTTCCCCTCCTTGTCGACCGACACCAGGCCGAGGTTGGCAATCGACATCCACTTCGTAGCTTTCTTGACCACTTCCTGGTCGAGCCCGGCCTTGGCGAAGCGGAGTTCCTTGATCCGATTGTTGATGGGAAAGCCTACCCAACGCTGAAAATCGTCACTGGTGGGACTGTTTGAATGGTAATCAATCGACTGACGCGAGTCACCGTCTTTCGGGGTAATTACGTCGGGCTCTATAATGACGAACGCGAATAGTTCGCCGTCGCGGACCCGATTAGACAGATTCAGCTTAACCCGCTCCGGGTCGTCCGCGGTGGGGGCGATTCGTTCTATGACGAAGCGGGGCATGACTTGCTTACGCTTTCCGTTCTTCGTTTCGTAGATCCCCTGGTCTTTGATATCCTGCTCGTTGCGCTCGTTGGACGCCTCGACAATCGCGTCGAACAGCTCTCCAGTGTGGTCCACGATGGCTACATGCCGGTCGGAGATGTCGCGTTTGTCCTCCAGAATGGTCTGGGCAATCAGTACGCCGCACATCAGAATGGGCATGGCGATCATGCTAATGACAAAGGCCTTCGTTCTGACAGCGGCTTGATACTCGCGGACGGCGACGACGATCATCTTACGCATGGCTGGCCTCCTGAGCTTGGGACGCGGTGGCGGCCGTGTCTGCCTCCGGGCCGGCTATCCTGACGAAGATGTCGTGAAGCGACGGTTTGGCAAGCTCGAAGTGAGCCACCCGCCCCCGCGCCATCAGAGCGGCGAGGGTCTGTTGCGAATCGGTGTCCGGAGCCATCCGCAGTTCCTGGAGATGGCCGAAGTCCGTTACCTTCTCAACTCCTTCGATTCCACGCGGGTCGAATCCTCCGTTCTCCACCTTCACTCTGATCGTATCCTGTCCGTATGAGTCCTGGATCGAAGCGAGCGTGCCGTCGAGCACCTTGTTGCCCTTGAAGATCATGAAGATGAAGTCGCACATCTTCTCGGCCACGGCCATGTCATGGGTCGAGAAGATCACCGTGGCGCCGCGCTGCCGCAAAGCGAGGACCTCCTCCCGCAGGACATCGGTATTCACGGGGTCAAGCCCGGTGAACGGCTCGTCCAGGATCACGAGTCTCGGATCGGCGATGACCGAGGAGATGAACTGGACCTTCTGAGCCATGCCCTTCGACAGGGTCTCTATCTTGCGGTTTGCCCAGTCGGCCAAATCCAGCCGATCGAGCCAGTGCTTGACGGCGGCGTTGAAGTCACGCCGCCCTTTAAGTTCGGCGTAGAACCGCAGGAGGTCCCACACTTTCATCTTTTTGTAAAGGCCCCGCTCTTCCGGCAGGTAGCCGATTTCGTCGTTAGCGGCCGTCAGACTCTCCTCGCCCAACACGCGAATCCGCCCGGTTCCCGCATCGGGCCGGTAGATCCGCATGATCATCCGCAGAGTAGTCGTTTTGCCCGATCCGTTGGGCCCGATGAATCCGTAGATTGCGCCTTCGGGTACGGAGAGCGAGAGGTTGTTTACTGCGATGTGCTCACCGAACGTCTTGGTGGCGTTTTCAATCTCGACAATGTTCATTATTTCAGGTTCCCGCCTGGTTCGGATCCGCTCCGCCGATTATGCAGACCCGAGAAACCACGTTCATGCATCGTACTTGCGGAGTGCCGTGGGCTCAACAGCAGGGATGTACCTTGTTGTGCTGGCAGGCTGGACAGAACCGGACAGAAAAGAGGCGATGGTGTTGCGGTGTCGCACCATCGCCTCTGTGTAGTCTGTAATGCGATGTCTTGGCCGGCGGTAAGCCGGTCCGTGAGTTTAGTTTACCAGGTCCTTGCCTCGCTTGGTCAACGCGGCGGCCATGATCTGCTGCCCGGCCTCGTTGCTGAGGTTGCCGGACCAGATCAGCCCCTCCGCCCGGAGCTCTTCGAGCCAGTCCATCATGTTGTCCGAACACTGCTCCACCGTGAAGCCGGAATGATCGGCGATTTCACCGGCGAGTTCGAACTCCGTCAGGGGACCACTGCGCAGTCTTCGCAAGATCACAAGCTGATGCTGTCGTAATGCGTCCATCGTGTCGATCATGACTCGTCTCCCCATCTTTCCGACCCGGTCGCCCTTTCTTACGGTATATCGATCGAGCCGCGTTCTTCCCCGGAACCGCCAGATTGTAGGCGTACTACCGTACCCGCATCAACCTGCGCGCCGGCAAGAAAACAACGTCTTTGACAGTGTTCTTCTGCCTTGGGGGGCTTGACCGGACGCATGACCCGGCCTAGCCGAAACCGGCGTTGGACACTTGCCGATGCGCTTCGGTCTACGCGGACGTTCGGACTTCTGTGATCGGCGTGGGCGCGGTTGTGCGGCGGGCGTGGTTCTGTACACTTCCCGCATACCGGCCCCGAGCCGGGCGGACGCGGATGGTCTTTTCAAAGCGATACTATGAGCGAGCAGAACCTACGTATTCACACCGTGAACGACCCGGTGTACGCCGAAAACGGGATGGTGATATACCTCCGTGGGAGCGGACCTTGCTGGATTATCGATCCCGGTCTTCCACCGCAAGCGGAGCTAATGGTAAAATACGTCCGTGAGGAGAAGCTCGAGGCTCAGGCGATCCTGCTGACTCACGGGCACGCGGACCATCTTGCCGGGGTGGATGAGGTCCGCGCCGCCCTCGGCCCCGTTCCTGTCTACCTCGCCAAAGAGGAATGGGCGGCGCTTCAGGACCCGATGGTGAACCTCTCCGGGCTTATGGGGCAGGGCATAACGCTGAGCGTAACAGACCAGATGGACCTCGTGCCCGGCGAGACGCTGCTACTGGACGGCTTGACCTGGCAGATTATCGACACGTCCGGTCATTCGCCGGGCGGACGGAGTTTCTACTGCGCCGAGGTCGGGACTGTGATCGTCGGGGATGCTCTTTTCGCCGGTAGCGTCGGCCGCGTGGACTTTCCCGGGAGCAGCGGTAGCCGATTGATCGGAAACCTCCGCGAGAGACTCATGAGCTTGCCCGATGAGACTCGCGTCATCCCGGGGCACGGCCCCGAGACGACCATCGGACATGAACGCGCCACGAACCCCTACCTCTTGCGCGGGATCTGATTGCGGCTCTTTACAGGTTGGGTATTACCGTTCCCCCCATGGGGGAAGGGGACGCCGATTAGGCGCCCCCCGAACCCCGCTTGGGTACGCCGGGATCCGCATCCTGTACGAGGAGGGCGTAGCGGAACACGGCTGGAGTCTCGCCAACGGCACCACCTCCTATCTGCCCCCTGGCTTACTTCGCAGTAACGGTGATCTTCCGCGGCTTAATTGCCTCGACCTTCGGCAGGCGGAGGGTCAGGACACCGTCAGCGTATTCCGCGCAGATTCCGGCGGCGTCGATGGTCTCGCCGATTTCGAAATTGCGGTGAAAATCACCGATGTCATACTCGCGCATCAGGTACTTCTGCTGTTCGCAGTCGCGGGGCTTGACCCGTCCATGCACGGAGAGTGTGCCGTTCTCAAAACCGACCTCGATGCTGTCGGAGCTTACTCCCGGCATGTCCACCAACAACTTCAACTCATTGCCGACCTCAATAATGTCCACGTTGGGCTGAAACAGCTTCCCGCAGCAAGGAGCTTCCTCATGGGTCATCTCGGCGCCTGTAGTCTTCTCTAGCGTATTTGTAGCCATTTCGTTTCTCCTTCCATCAAGTACCCGGACAAGCCGGGGATGTTGCCGTTGTAGTCGGTCAGCTCTTCACTTCGATCCGTCTGGGCAGAACGGCATCCGCCTTGGCGAGGGTGACCAGCAGGACCCCGTCACGAAGGGAGGCTTCCACCTTCTCGGCGTTTACGTCACACGGCAACTGCACGGTGCGCTCGAAACGTCCGATGCCACGCTCGCGACGGTGATACGTCGCTTCCTTGTCATCCGACGACCGATGCTCACCCTTAATCGTCAGTTCGTCACCGGCGACGAGAACCTCGAGTTTCTCCATCCCGATACCGGGCACTTCCGCCTCGGCAAAGAGGTTCTTCTCGTCTTCCCACACGTTGATTGCCGGGAAGTTACGCCGGCCGAACGCGTTAAGGGAGCGGTTCAGGCCGGTGTTCGCCATGACGTTCTCGAAGAGCCGGTCCATCTCACTACGAAGCCGAACAACCGGGTGATTCATTGTGCGAAGCTCGATCATCTCTGTTCTCCTTTATGGTTCTCCGCAGTTCCGTCGTGCTCCTTCGTCGCCTTCGGTGCGGTACTGCAATGTCGTAACCTTGTCAGCCAACTCCCATCTGCCGGGTGTCGGCGTCATCCACACCCAGCCATAGGGCAAAGGCCGTACCAGGAATCGCCGAAGCGGCCCAGGGTCGTAACTTCCGCATTGGCCTGGACTTACGGTCGGGCGCCCGGTGACTGAAACCGGACGGCTGCCAGTCTGACAGCTATTGTGCGGCAGTTGGCAGCCGGATCGGCGGGGGGGGCGGAAGTGGCTCGGCACAACAGAGCGGAAACCGATACCGCAGGGTACCCGACAAGGGAGGATGCGGTTCGGGGGCGTCCCCGGGTAAGTGTGGTCTATGGGCTGCCGTGCCACGCCTTTGGCGCTAACTATCCGGCGTCTTGTCAGTGGCGTTAGTCAATCGGGGAGTACTTCGAGCCCTACGACGGTGACATCATCGTGCGGCTTGAGCGACCCGGTCTCGACGTCAAGGCGGGCGTCGATCTCGCGGACCATTTCCTTGATCGGCAGGCGGGCAAGTGACTCGAAAGCTCGGTGATACGCCGTCGTGTCCAGATGTTCGCTCTTCTCGCTTTGAAACGCCAGCTCGACCCCATCGGAGAACAGCAGGAGTTTGTCCCCCGGTTGGAGCTGCGTTTCGAACGTCGGGAAGTCCCCGCCCTTGAACAGACCCAAGAGACCTCCGGGAGTCTTCAGGTCGGTTATCATCCCATCGGTGGTAGCTAATATGGGATAGGGGTGCCCGCCGCGGGCGTACTGCAGAGTGAGCGTGCGGTGGTTGAACACTACGTAACACGCCGTGACGAACTGGGCGTTGGGCAGTGATTGATCCGCCAGGGCGTTGTTGAGAATCGAGATTGTTTCGGATGGGCTGAGGATCGAGTATTCCTCTCCGATTACCCGCTTGGACACAATGGTCCGCTTGATGAACATGGTCAACAAGCTGGCGGCCATACCGTGTCCCACCGCATCGGCCACGTAGAAGCCGGTGTGGTCTTCGTCGATTCGGAAGATGTCGAAGATGTCGCCGGAAACCCAGGAGGCCGGCCGGTACACCGTGGCGAACTGCGCATTGCGAATCGCCTCCCTGGATTCCGGTAAGAAATCACGCTGCAACCGGCTGGCAAGCCGCATTTCCTGGTCGACCTCGCGGAAGTGCTCGTTGAGGCGTTTGCCGAGTCGCTCCATGTTCTGCAACTCTTCTTCCAGACGCTGGAAGTGAGCCTGATATCGCCCGATCATCGCTAACCGGCCGCGCAGCTCGGATACGGATACATCGCGATTCACCATGTCAATAGTGGAACTTGGGTTCTGGCCGGTGTCGTGGATCTCGTCTGCGATCACGATGGTCGCGATTCGTTGAGCGTCGATCAAGCGAAGCAGGCTCTTGTAGGCTTGCTGCTGATCGTCGTCTTGCTCGTTATCGATTGGCTGGGCGATTATGACTGCATCTAAGCGTTCGACGCGGGCGGTGTTCAGGGCGCTGCAATAGTCCGGGGTGGTAGTCGTACTCCACCCAACCTCGCTGAGCATCTCGTTCACCCCCTCTGGAAGGGGCCGGTTCGTTGGGTCGATTGTTAATACGTGCATTATGCTCAACCAGTGCGCAGACCGCGTACTCGCCGGCCAAACCCGCAGGCATTATCGGAACACAACTGTCGGCTGAGGACGCGCGTGACGCCCAGGGGGACGTCGACCGGTTACGAATCGGCCTTTAACACCGATGCGGGAATCGCCAGAATGTCGCCGGAGACGACACCGAGTTCGCCAAACCGATCGGCGTTAACCTCGATGGCGAAGCGGTAGGGGGCGTCCGGGGGGTAGGCGTTGTGCCGGGTGTCCAGCGGGGCCATGGTATGGACTGTGACGACTATGCCGTCTGTACTGATGTACGCGATGTCCAGGGGGATGATCGTGTCCTTCATCCAGAAGCTCGTTCGCACGGAATGGTCGAACACGAAGAGCATCCCACGCTCCGTTCCGTCCGGCAGCGGCTGCATCTGCTCGGCCGTGACCATCATGAGCCCCGCGTTTTGCTCATCAACCGTATCGGCCACCCATAGTTCGAAGGGCTGCCCCTTGATGGTCATGGCTACTGTCGGGAGCTTATCCAGGCGGTTCGGGGTCGTAGGGGTGCATGCCGGCAAACCGCCGGCCGTCGTTACGGAAATCGCCATAAGTACCAGCCTTTTCACGGGTTCGAATCCTCTGCGCGGGCTGAGGAACTTTCCGCCTCGCTGCGGAGTCTAGCACGTTCGACCCTTCGTTGCGAAATCATCCATCGCGTGTACCGGACGTCCTTGATGGCCAAAGCGCAGAGCCAAAGAACCAACGCCATGATTACGACCCAATATGCCGCATAAATCCGCGGGTGGTCCGGAATGTCCACCGCGTACACGCCCAGGACGAACATGACCGACACAAGCAGGCAGATCGCGGCGCCGATGCGTCTCCACGGTCGCTCCTCTGCGCCAGAACGCCCCGAATCATCGCGCCGCCGCACTGGCCGCCCCAAATAGGCCCAAGCCCCGAGCAACGCAAACGTGAGAATGAAGATCGAGAACAGAATTTTCAACCAAACGTCCCCCACGCCGTCCAGCGCAAATGCAGCTCAAGTCCGGGTCGCCGAAACGCTCTGCCATCTCCTACATCGTACGTCAGCAACAGTGATCAGTGAAGGACGACGCGGTTTTTTCACCCAAAGTCGCATCAACAAGGTGTCGATGTACTTCAAAGCACTCACATAGGGCTCAAACGGCCTTGGGGCAAACTCCGAATGCAATCTGAAGAGCGGGGGGCGGCGATCCGGACCGGATCGCCGGTATGCGCCGACCCGGCTACGATTCCGCGCGCAGCCGGGAGAGCCGTTCTTCGATGAGCCGATCCACCAGCGCCGGATCGGCTTGGCCGCCGGATACCCGAATTACTTGTCCGCGGAGAAAACCCAAGGCTCCGCAAGCCTTCTTTCGTCCGGATAGAGCATCCGACACGGCCTTGGGGTTCTCTGAAAACACCTGTTCCAACCAAGCATCCGTCACCTTCCGGTCGCGGACCTGTACCAGGCCGAGCTTCTCTGCCAGTTGGGCCGGGGGAGCGGGGTCGTCGAGCATCGCTTGGGCCAAGCGTTCCGCCGCCCTTGCGCTTACCGTTCTGTCGGAGGTCATTCGAGCGAGGTCAGCCATGCGCGCCGGTTCCATCTTGAGGTCGCTTACGGTCATACTCCGGACCGCCGCCAGCCGGACCCACAGGTTGATCAATTGGGCGGCTGTCGTACGTGGTGGCCCGCCGGCGGTGATGATCTCGTCAAACAGATCGGCGGTGGGGCGGTGGGAGACGATGATCTCGGCATCGGCGGGTGGTATACCGACGATTTCTGCCAGCCTCTGCCGCCGTGCGATCGGCAGCTCCGGCAACTCACGACGGATTCTCTCGATAGTCGAGTCCGAGAGCTCTACGGGAACGAGATCCGGCTCCGGGAAATAGCGGTAATCGTGAGCACCCTCTTTGTCGCGTTGGAACTCGGTGCGACCATCCCTCTCGTTCCATCCGCGGTTCTCATTTGGATGCGTGCCGGCCACGTACGTGTGATCGGCGGCCCAGGCCGATACCTGCCGATCGATTTCGAAAGCAACCGCATCGTGGACGGAGTGGAAACTGTTCAGGTTCTTGACCTCGACGATGGGCGTGCGGTACTGTTTTCCGTCCTCGCGGATCAGGATGTTGATATTGGGCTCGAAACGCATCTGCCCTTCCTGCATCGAGCCGGCGCTTACGCCAAGGTATGTGGCCAAACGCTGCAGCTCAACGCAGAATGTGTACGTCTCCTGGGCGGAGGTGAGGTCGGGTTCGGTTACGATCTCCAATAGCGGAGTGCCCGCCCGGTTCAGGTCCACGAGCGTTCCGGGTCCGCAGTCGTGAGTGTTCTTGCCGGCGTCCTCCTCCAAATGAGCGCGCTTGATGCGAATCCGCTTGGTCGCATCTCCGACGACAATGTCGAAGTGCCCGTTGGTCGCCAGAGGCAAGTCGTATTGGCTGATCTGGTAACCCTTGGGGAGGTCGGGATAGAAGTAGCTCTTACGATCCCACTTCGTACGTTGAGCTATCGTGCAGTTCAGCGCTAAACCGGCATGGATCGCCAGTTCCACCGCCTGACGATTGATGGTTGGCAACGCTCCGGGATGGCCCAGGCACACCGGGCAGACCAGCGAGTTCGCGGGAGCCCCGAAACGAACCGCGCAGCCGCAGAACATCTTGGTTCTGACAGAAAGCTGGACATGGACCTCCAGTCCGATTATCGGATGTACCGTCAACGCCGGCTCCGTCTTACTCACCCGGTCCCGAGGATCCGCCACGGGTTGGATGATACGGGGAAGCCTCAAAGGCGGCGAGCGTGGTGCCTGACGTTAGCGGCTTAGCAGCCCGCCTCCCGTTTCCCGACTCAGGGGCGGCTGGCGATTGCGACCGCCAGCGGGTTGACAAACCCGGGAACCACACGCTCGGTCGCAAGTTCGTCGGTTACGTCGAACAGGGTGCCGAGGGCCTCCACCAGAGTGTCCGGAGCGTCAACCCCCCAGTACTTCCGGGCGGTCAGGAAAACGCTGATCGGAGCGTTCTCGAATGAGCCACTACGAACCTCGTACGTGGTGGTCCGCGACTTGACCTCAACATAAGCCTGCAGGTCACATTCCGGTGACAGCGCTACTCCGAAGTAAGGCTGCGCGTCGATGATGTGGGCGGTATCGTCTCCGAACAAGAAGCCCCCGGCCGCATGATCGCCCATAAGGGTCTCGGCCACTAACTGATCGTGGTTTCCGCGGTAGTCCAGATCAAACCCGTAGATGAGCTCCAGATGGTCGAAATCTATATCGCTAAAGCTCAGATGGTACGGAGCCTGGGTCAGGATCAGACTTCCGAACCGCCGGACCTCCTCGATGTCGGGGGGCGAGAAGTGCCCGAAGCGCAGACTACCGTGGTCCAACCGGACCCACCTGCGCGAGCCGCGGTCCCCGACCGATTCTTCCTCGAGCAGCAAGCACCCATCATCCCGGCGACGCAACTTGCTCAAACCGGGGTACTCCTTACGAAGACGGTCGAAGAAGTGCAGCACGGTGTCGCGTTCCAACGGCATATCCAGCTTGAGGAACAGACGGCAATTGATATAGAACTCGTCACACACCGCACCGAGTCCGCTGTTCATCGTAATCCTCCGGGCCGGCGGAAGCACCAAAACCAATAATCGAGTATTATCGCCCAAACGGTTGCCGAATTCAACCGACATGGAGGTAGCTAATGCAGACCATACACTCGCGTACAACCGTTGAGCGGCTTATCCGGGCGACGTTACTTGTGGTCTTGGTCAACGGATTCGCCCTGGCCTATTTGTGGGACGGTTACGTCGGATACGCCAGAGATAACGTCGAGGCGCTCGTCAACACATTGGGGTTAAATACCCAATTGTATCCCCCTGTCGACCCTACGATGACGGAGCAGAGGGGGACGGCCCTGGCCGGGGAAATCAAGAACCGAACTCCGCTCAGGGACGTGACGGCTCAACTTGGCGAACCCGCCCTGGAGCATGACGGCAGTCTGTACTTCATCGGCCCGGGAGGACACCTTCGCATCGCGCTGAACAGGGGATTCGTGACGGCGGTCGAGTGGAATCGCGGCAACCACAGCGAGTCGGATCTTCTGTGGCAACGGGGGATCGGCTTCGTCCTGGTCCTGTGTGGCGTGTTCGCCCTGGTTCATTTCGTGCGCGTAGTCAGGACTCGGGTTGTGTTGACTTCGGAAAGCCTGGCGGTCGGTGGACAGCCGCCGGTCCCTCTTCAGGCGATTACCGGGGTCAATCTCGTAGCCGACGCGCGGGCGGAGCTGATTGCGATTACCTACGACGACAACGGTCGGAGCGGCGAGCTGCAGCTTAGCGGTTACGTTGTCAAGGAGTTGCCCGCTATCGTGGCGGCCCTGTGTGCGTACAAGGGGCTGGCGAATCCGCTTGCTGCCGCCAGTGATGAGCCCGGGGAGGCTGCCAACGGCGATAGCCGCGATGCCGATTGACGTTTCGGCTACTCGGCGGCAGACCGGGTGAGTTGTTTGATGATCTCCGCGGCGATGCCGCGCGGGTCCTTGCCCGATGTCTCTATCACCAGATCGGCCGCGTCTTCGTAGTATAATTCGCGTTCGGAAAGGAGCCGGCGGATCTCGGTCTTGCCGTCCAGGTCCGTAAGGGGCGGGCGGCTGTCGTTGGTTGCGGAGTCGGCGCTGACGCGCTCCCAGAGCACTCCGGCCGGGGCCCTAAGCCACACCACCGTCGAGGTCGTTCGTAAGGCCTCGACGTTGCGGCTATCCAGAACCGCGCCGCCGCCGACGCTGATAACAGCCGGAGCCGATTCGACTACTCGCGCGATTACTTCACATTCGCGACGGCGAAACTCCGCTTCGCCATCCTCATCGAATATTGCGGCGATCGACTTTCCGCATAATGCCGCGATCATGGCATCCGTATCGACCTGAATGTCCCCGAGCATCTCGGCCAATTCGCGCCCCACGGTGGATTTGCCACACCCCCGGCACCCTATCAGCGCAATGGGCGTTCGCTGGTCCGGGTCTTCTCTTCCCGTCACGCCGATTCCTCCGTTTGTCCGGCAAGTTCCCTTACGATAACGTCGCGCGCGAGTCCGAGGTTAGGATTGACACCCGTCCAGAGCACGAACTGAGCGGCGGCCTGTCGGACGAACATGTCCAAACCGTTAAGTGCGGCCGCGCCGACCCGCTGAGCGTCTGCGAGGAGCTTCGTACACAGAGGGTTGTAGATGAGATCAAACACCAGCCGACAGCCTTCCAACCCCTTGGCCGTCATCGGGGATTCGTCGACCTCCGGCCACATTCCTACGCGCGTGCAGTTGATCAGGACCTGTCCGCGGCGGTCGGCTCGTGTCTCCCAGGAGGCCGACCGGCAGTGGAACTCCGCGGCGAGGCAGTCGGTTGTGCGCGGGGACCGGCCGTATACCGTCGAGTTGCACCCGGCTTCCCGCAGCCCGGCCAGCACGGCGCGGGCCGCTCCGCCGGTGCCGAGAACGTCGACCGCAAGTCCGCGCAGATCGCCGGTAGTGCATCCCAACGATGCAGCCATCGACTCTATTGCGGCCTGGCAGTCGGTATTGTGACCTTCGACCCGCCCGTTGCAAAACACCAGCGTGTTCGCCGCCCCGATGGCCGCGGTGGCCTCAGTAGCGTTGCCGCCGACCCATTCGAGAGCGGCTACCTTGTGCGGCAGGGTAACGCTGAACCCGCCGACATTCAGCCACGGGCGGGCGACGCAGCCATCCAGGAAGCGGTGGAGGCAGTCATCCGCCCCGCGGACTCGCAACGGCATGTACACGGCGTCAAGACCGGCGTCGCTGAACCAGCGGTTCATCAGAGCGGGGCTCACGGAGTGATGAATCGGATCACCCAGCACGCCGAATACGCGCGTTGACTCGTTAATCTGGGCCCAGCGATACCGATCGATCATCGCCTTTAGGGTAGGCTGCCCCGGAGCGGTGAAGGAGGACGAGTCCAAGCAGCAGTACGTGCCGAACCCTCCGAGTTTGCCCGCAAGTACCCGAGACCAAAGACCATCTTCGCCCATCGCTATGGCGACTGCCTTATCTCGATGGCGGTGCATCAGGTCCAGTGACGCAAAGCTGTCACAAATGGCGTCGGACTTGTACGCGACCTTGGCGATTCCGCCGGCATCGCGCATTTCCTTCGCGGCAGCGGCGAGGTCCATCCGGGCACCGGAGAAGTCATGCGCAGAGAGAATCAGGTTGAGTTCGGACCTGTTGGGGCTCGTGGCGGCCCGACCGATCAGACGCTGTGCGCCGGCCGACCCTCTCCAGTCGGCCATTTCGAAATCGATGATCGCACGGCCGTCGCCGGCAACAGTTGCAAGTTGTGCCGCCCGCTCTTCAGCCGGGGCATCGGACCGCCCGCCCTCGCGGTTCGTACGGCACGTAAGCAGCCAGGTCTTGGGTGACGTTTCGGCGACATATTCTGCAAGAGCCGTGATGTCATCGCTGTAGGCGTCGAGCCGAATCTCGACCGCATCGGTACCGCCGGCAAACGCTCGTTCGGCTTGCGATTTCACATCGGCAAGCGTTTTCGCGGCGATCGACGTGATCAGTAGCGACATCGAGGGCTCCAGACAGTCCGGCTGACGCTCGTGGCGGCCCCGCCGAGGCAGCGCGCCTAGCCCGCCACCCGTTTCTCCAAGATCGGGATCTGGTCTTTCAAGGCACGGGCCTGCGGCGAGTCGGGGTATTGTTCGACCACGTGTTTCGCGAGGCGGAGCGCATCCGCGTATTCATGATCCCTGACGAGATCCTTGAACCGAGCTTCGATCTCTTTGCGTTGCACAATCTCCGCATTCGATCGCAAGGTCTCCATCTGTCTCCGCAGGGCGTCGGCCTCCCGCGCGGCAGGGAACCGCTCCAGGAACTCCTCAGTAGCGGCCGCCGCTTCCGACCACCGATGCTGGTCGGCACACTTCTGAATGTGCGCGTACAGTCGGGCGCATCGGGTACGCTGCCACAACTGCCGAGCCCGAGCACTGCTGGGATGGTTTGCGTACAGCTTTTGGGTGAACTGCTCGGCGATAGCCCATTGCCCCTTCTGGCTGGCTTCCTCAACTTGCCGCTTGGTCCGCGCGAAATCGAGCGCCTCGTTCCGGGCGGCGGCTTCGTCGATCTTGGTCTGCAAGCGGGCCAACGTCGGTGTGCTTCCGAACGCAGCTTCGGCGTCCTGCAGCAGCAGACGCGCCCGGCCAAGCTGGCGGCTGTTGATTGCGTCGACGATCTCCTCGGCCGCCCGGCGCTGCACGCGGTTGTGAAGACGCTCTTTGGCCTTCTCTCGATCATCCGGAGCAAGCAACTGGAAGTCGCGGAGGTCCGTCAATAGGGCAACGGTCTGCTCGGAATCGCTGGTCGTAGTTCCGGCGGGCTGGTCTTCCGCCAGGATATTGGGTTCCTGCGCCGCCTTGATTGCTGCTTGCAGACTGGTTTCTGCCATGTGCGCCATGGCGTGGACGTATCGAAGAACTGCCGCGGCCGCGACCAGAAGCCCACCCATGGTTATGCCCACCACCAATCCGGTGACCAACGTGGATAGGAAGGGTACATCCAGCGGCTGATGTTCGCGCAGTCGCCAGCCCAGAACGATCAATGCCCCGACCGGCGCCACGACCAGATTAACGAAACCCATAGCCTGCAGAAAAACTGACAGGAAGGGCGGTTTCACCGCGGGTTGATCCACCGGCGGTTGCGGCGATTGGTCCATCGAGACGTCTCCCTTCAGATCGAGCCGTTCCGGCAACGTATCTCGGATCGACATGCCGGCGCACGATGATTACCGTCACGAACGCCCGCGGTCTATCCGATTGCCGCCCCACGTTGGCTGCAACCTATTCGTTAACAACGATTTAACAGAACTCTCGCCGCGGCTCGTTCGGAATCTTGTACAACACCGGCGAGCCGCGTGCAAGCGGAGGTGACCTATATGCGCTTCGCGGGACACGTGTAATGCCGGACCGGTGGAGCCGCCGGGGAAGCTAGATACCCTGCTTCTCGTAGAACACGCCTTTGTCCACTTTCTGCAGGAAGGCCTGATAGAACGCGGGGTCTTCAATTGGCCGGACGGTGATGACCTCGTTCCGGTTGTTCACTACTTTGACCTGGAAGTTGACCCGCAGCCGCATGCCGTTGCGTACTTCGGTGACATTGGCCGCGCACTCGATAATCGCGTTCTTCCGCCACCTGGCGTCCTTGCTCCCGTGCCAGAATCTCGCCCAGAATCTCTCGTTGCCCTTTTCGATATCCGTCTCTTTGACGGCGTGGACGAATCCGACTTCGAGATTGACTTGCCTTGGGATAAACGCCTCATCCTGCAGAACATTCAGGACCGCCTTGATCGCCTTCTTCGGGTCTTTGATTTCGTATGAGCGAGTCTGCATCTGGCGGACCTGGAGCTGTGACATCCGAACTTCCGGCTGGTGGCATCCGGAACAGATTGCCAGGAAGACTCCCGCTACGATGGGTATCGTCCTCATGATGAGCCCCCGTCGATTCTAGAATCGGCTCGAATGATAGGAGAAGTCGCTGACGCGGCTTGCTTCGTCGAACTTGATAATGACGGTGAGCGTGCGTTGGGTCGTTGCCGACGCGCCGGCCGACTTGCCGTAACCGGTCGCAAGGCCGCCGAGGATCAAGGTCTGCCCGCCCGTCATGCCGCCCCCGCCGGCCACACCGCCGATCCCGCCGGCATCGTTGGAGTATGACGCCTCTGTCGCAATCTTGTCATATATCCACGTCTCCATACCGCCGGAGTCTCGCGATACGATATTCGGAGAGCCCAGAGCCGCGGCCACGTCCGCCCCGGACATCCCCTTGCGGATCTCCTTCTGGACAACGCCGACGGTCAGTCGTTGGTCTTGCGCGGAGTGCAGTTGCGAAGAGTGCTTCCCCGCAGTCCTACACCCGGCCACGACCCACAAGAAAGACAGGCAGAGAATCGCTGTTGTTATTCTGGAACTCATGAGTCACTCCCTCTGTGCATACCGTGACACGGTCCCCACGCCGGTACGGGACGGCGGACGCCGCGTTCCGTGATTCCCCATCCGTTCTTCTAACCTGACGATGGCGAACGGTCAACGTGGCGACAGGTTGACCATCCGTTTGACGGCCGTCAGGGGGCTGTTACGAAACGAACGGCGAATCAGCATGGAAGAAAGCAACGCGTGCCGATAGGATTGCCGGGCAACGACCGGTCTACGGGAGATGAACGTAATGGCCCTGGAGTGTCCGAACTGTCGTGCCCCTGTTTCGCTTTGGCGAGCGTTCAGGACGACGGCTTGGGGCCGGTTCACCTGCAAAACGTGCGGGTCCGTCCTCGGTATCAATGTGAAGCGGAGGTTCTTTGCGCTGATCCCGTTAACGGTTTGGATGGTCTTCCTCATGTCCGTGGTAGGTATGCGGCAATACGGGACTGCCTGGATGGCAGCCGCGTATCTCGCGTCGTCCCTGTTCATCTTCTATCTGTTTGAGGACATCGTTTTAATCGAGAGGCGGGCTTTCTGCTGCCGAAAATGCGGGTACGAACTCGAAGGACTACCTCTGCCGCGGTGCCCCGAATGTGGCACGGGGTTCGACCCGGAAGAGAAGCAGCGGATCGAGGAGCGTATCGGACAGCCGATCCCTCGCGCCCGTTACCGTTGGGTGCTGGTGCTTTTGATCTTATTGCTCGTCGGTACGCTCATCCTCAGCATCACGACCATTCAATGCGCCAAGGCGCCACCACGACCAGCACCCGCGCCCCAGCAGCCCCAAGCCCGCTAGGTTCCGCCTTGGTCACGCCATTCACGCCGGCGGTTTCACTGCGACAACCACATTGTGCTTGAGCTTCTGGACGATCAGAGGCCTGGCGTCTTTGAAATCACCGCGACGAAACAGCAGGTCACGGATCAAAGGAGGGCTGGAGATGACATAATCGAGCTGCAGCTCGTGGATGTACTCGGCCATCGTACCGGTCCGCAGAGCTTGGTAGGCTCCGCTGCTGGTCTTGCCGTCCAGATTGTAGATATCCGCGTCAATGAAATAGTCGAGCGTACCGCTCTCGAAACTGCCGACCTTCATCCTGGGCGTCCAGGAATCGCGAATCGTAATCGCGTCGGCGTACAGGCGTGCGGCTATTCCCGTCTTGTCTACCGGCCCGAACAGAAGGGCGTGGTCTCGGATTCCACCGGCCACCAGTACCGTGACAACGGCGATCCCGACCCATCGCCAGCGGCCGCCGCGGGCCGCCCGCTGCCCGATCCAGCTCAACAAAACGGCGCTTGGCAACAGAAGCGCAATGGCTACCGGAGTGAGGTATCGCCAGTAGTGCCACTGGGCGAAGAAGTAGAAGCAGTACGCTCCGATCAGCAGGCCACAGAACACCCACAGATACCAAAGACGCCGAAAGACGTCCCGCAATCTCGGTGGGGGCGAGTCGTCATCCCGAATTCCGTTCCGCGCCGCAAAGGCCGTCAGGACTATCACGAGAGCCACAACGACGGGGCCGAGGACGACCGAGGAGGTCAGAAGATGCGCCGGGATTGCCAGCGCGGTTGACTCGACCAGTGTTCGACCGGCGTGAGCGAGGTTGCTGGTGTAGTATTCCCCCGGAACCTCGTCGAGAGGGAAGTAGCTGGGCTCGCGAGCCGGGCCCTCGGGCGAACCGTAAAGCTGCGCCACCATCCGCGTGGCTGCTCCGCTAATGGGCGTAAGTCGCCCGCATTCAACAAGGCTGAAGATGAACCAGGGGGCGATGACTATCGCAGCCGAGGTGACGATCAACCCCAGCGAGTCCATCTGCCGGCGGACAAGGCGAACTCTGATCTGGTCTATCCCCAACGGAACCAGCAGAAGCCCCAGGTCCAGCCGGGCCAGCATGGCTAAGCCCATCACCAGACCGAGGCTGATTGCCGAAAGCACGCCGAATCGCTGCCCGGGACACTTGCTGCGAAGGTGCAGGTAGATGACGACGAGCATCATCAGATTGGCCAGGCTGGTCTCGAGCCCGTTAAGTCCGACGCGCGTGAAATGGGCGGATACTGTCCAGAGCAGGAGTCCGACCAGCCCGGTCCGGACGTTGTGAAGTTCTCGCAGGATCAGATAGACAAAGTACCCGGCCGCTACGCTGCACGCGCTCAACAGTCCGGCGGCCGCGACGGTTGCCTGGTGATGGTCTAGGAACCAGTAAAACGGCACAAGCAAGAAGACATAGAGCGGCTGGAACCCGTTAGTGGGCACGCCCGCCTGCGTAATCCCTAGCCCTGCCGCGATATTCGACGCGAACTTGAGCGACATGAACGAATCGTCGCCGAAGAAACCCTGATCGGTCATCGGACCACACCATGCGATCAACGCCATGCGGATGAGAATCTCACAGGCAAGAAGAGCGATCAGAATGGCGCGGTACGAGCGTAACAAAACTCACCCTCGACTCTGGGGCTCGGTGCTCTTGGCACCCCTATGGGTGCCCGCCCGCGATGTTAACGGCGACTGCGGGGGCGGGCTACTCTCGTTGGACACGCCCTTGGACACCCCGCCCGGGCCATCTGCCGGGGGTGGCCAGGACTCCGGGTTTCGGAGATACTTGCCGCGGAAGAGAGTTGATCGGTTGTCCCTGGCCTTTGAAGGAGGCGGAGTGCGAATGTTTGCCAAACGAGCCTGTTGGACATTGTTGTCGATGTTGGCGATCCCTGCGGCGGCTACGGCCCAGGACCTGCCGTGGGAGACGTACGAGGACGCGCTTTCGGATTCGGTGTGCGATGTGGTCAACGCGGAGAATGTCGAGCTGGTGGTCTCGTGGGATTCGACGTTGGGCGTCTATAACATGGTTGTCGTAACCGGCAGCGACATCCGGCTGGCGGATACGCAGGTGCTCGACAACGGGGATGTGCTCTATCTCGGTGAGTCCGCCGGTTTCATTCAGTTTGACGAGGATGGCGACGGCTATCGAACGTTGTGGTGGGTAGGGATCGGAGGCAACGTCGTCAACGTTAACAGCTTCTCGGGCGAGCCCACGGTTTCGGACTACTTCCCGGGAGATTTTCACGATGTGCCGTGCGACGCGTGCGGTCTCTGGGACGACACCTCGGCCTGTGATCCGGTGGATTCGGATGACTCAGTGGTCGTTCCGCCGATTACCATCAACTTCTGCGGGACGGGCGCAGCTTTGGCGATGGCCATGAGTATGGTCGGGTTGACGGTCATGCGGCTCGCAGGCCGTCGTCGTTGCTAGTGCTACGTCATACTTGGGTCTTCGGGTGTGCCACTGCTCTTGAGCAGTGCAGGGGCGGGACGCGGTGTGGATTTAACCCGGACCTTCACGAGTGGCGATGCACTGCCGTCCGCCGCTTAAGCAGGGGCGCCCATGACGGTGTCACGCGGAGCGTCTACGTTGTCGGGGCAGCATAGAGCTGTCGTGCATACAATCCTGGCCGAACTTCTGTGGTTTTACGAGGAGCCCTAGAGTGAGCAATACGATTCAGACATTGTCGGCGCGCGGGCAGTCAATCTGGTGCGACAACATCAGCCGACAGATGCTTGATGCCGGGGAGCTGCGGCGCTTGATCGATCTGGGCGTTTGCGGCGTGACCTCCAACCCCACTATCTTCATGAAGGCCATCACCGGCAGCACGGCCTACGATGAGCGGTTCTCCGCCTTGCTCGCTCAAGGGTTGGACATGATGGCTCTGTACGAGGGTCTGGTTCTTCCAGACATCGCCGACGCAGCCGATCAACTCAGACCGGTCTACGATCGCACCGAGGGGCTGGACGGCTACGTCAGTCTCGAAGTGAACCCGAAGCTGGCTCACGATACGGCCGGAACGCTTGCCGAGGCCCGCCGGCTTTCCAAGGAACTGAACCGGCCCAACATCCTGATTAAGGTCCCGGCTACGGATGAGGGAATGCCGGCGGTTGAAACACTGATTGCCGAGGGGATCAACGTCAACGTCACGCTGATCTTCGGAATCGACGCGTACGAGCAAGTCATGCATGCGTACCTCAACGGCCTGCGACGCCTGCGCACAAACGGCGGCGACCTGTCGAAAGCGGCGTCGGTGGCCTCGTTCTTCATCAGTCGCGTCGACACGCTGGTGGATAAGCTCTTGGATGAGAAAGCCGCGGAGGGCAAGAATGTCAAGGAGTTGTACGGCTTGGCCGCGGTAGCCAATGCCAAGCTGGCCTATGCCCGTTTCGAACAAGTCTTCGATGCCGCGGGAGAGTTCGGGGACCTCGCGGCCGACGGAGCGCGCATCCAGCGTCCGCTCTGGGCCAGCACCAGCACGAAGAACCCCAACTACCCCGACACCAAGTACGTCGATGACCTGGTAGGACCTCATACGGTTAATACGGTGCCGCCCGCCACGATCGAGGCCGCCCTTGATCACGGGGCAACCGTTGATGTGATCCGGGACAACGTGGACGGGGAAAGTCGCGTGATCGATCGGCTCGCTGAACTGGGGATCGCAATCAAGACAGTCACCGATCAGCTCCGAACCGAGGGGGTGGCCGCCTTCGTCAGGTCTTTCGACGAGCTCCTGGAAGACCTGGGCAGAAAGCGGGACGAACTCGGCGCCGCTCGGTGACCGCGAGCCCTTTCTGGTGTAAACCCGCAATACTCGCAGGCGGCAACGGGATGCCCCCGGTTATTGGGGGGGGCACCCATTCGGCGCGGGTTGTCGCGGATTCGTTCCCGTCTTCACTCGGGGCCTTGGCCGAAACCACACCTGTACGTCGATGGTAACCGATGATTGAAGCACGGGGTCCGGCGGCACTCGCAGGCCGGACCCGGGGCGGTAGCGCGGACCTCTGGCATCGTAAATGCTAGAGAGCTTGATAGCGTGGCTTGACGTGGGGTTATGGGGACATTTCGGGTTAGATGCCATGACGGATTGCGCAACGTTGTTGGATGAGTCGGAAAGGGCGGTTATTCGCGATCTGGAGCCGATGTTCGCTCCCCGTGCGATCGCTGTGGTGGGGGCGTCTCGTCGCCCCGGGTCGGTAGGGCATGCCGTTACCCGTAATCTCATCTACGGCGGGTTCACCGGTGTGGTTTACGCGGTCAATCCGAAGGCCAAGAGTATTCTGGGGCTCCGCTGCGCGCCGTCGATTTCCTCAATCGACGACGAGGTAGATCTGGCGGTGGTCGTCACTCCGGCCGAAACCATCGAGGGTCTTGTCCTTGAGGGCGCCGAACTCGGCATCAAGCACTTTCTGGTCATCTCCGCGGGCTTCAAGGAGATCGGCGGAGAAGGAGTGGTGCGGGAGAAACGTCTGAAGGCTCTGGCCGACGAACGCGGTTTGTCGATCTGCGGGCCGAACTGCCTGGGGATTATCAACACGGCGCCCGGCGTGCAAATGAACGCGACGTTCGCAACCCACATGCCGGCGAGGGGGTCCCTCGGGTTGATCTCCCAGAGCGGAGCGTTGTGTACGGCGCTGCTTGATTACGCGAAAGGCCGGGGTTTCGGGTTCTCCAGGTTTATCAGTTTCGGCAACAAATCCGACGTGACCGAGATTGACCTAATGCGGGCGCTGGCCCGCGATCCGCACACGAATGTCATCCTGATGTATATCGAGGATCTGTCCGCCGGGGCGGGGTTCATCAACGCCTGTCATGAGATTACGCACGGAGATAACCCTAAGCCGATTCTGGCGATTAAGACCGGGCGAACCACGGAGGGGGCTGCCGCGGCGGCTTCTCACACCGGCTCGTTGGCCGGGTCGGACGAGGTCTATGATGCGATCTTCGAGCAAGCCGGAGTGATTCGGGTGGAGTCGGTCGGAGAGTTGTTCGACTGCGCCGAGGCGTTCATCGATCCGGCGTTGCCGGCGGGTCGAGGCACGGCAATCGTTACCAACGCCGGCGGTCCGGGCATTATGGCGACCGACGCCTGCATTCGTAACGGGTTAAAGATCCCCCGGTTCCAAGAGTATACGAATAAGTCTCTGCGGTTTCAGATGCCGGCCACGGGGAGCATCAAGAACCCGGTAGACGTGATCGGGGATGCGAAGCACGATCGCTATCGAGCGGCTCTGGACGCGGTGACGGCCGACGAAAACGTCCATCAGGTGGTGGTAATCGTCACGCCCCAGATGATGACCGACGTGGAGGAGATCGCGACAGTCATCTCCGAGATCAAAAGATACTGCCGCAAGCCGGTCATCGGTTGTCTTATGGGATTGGTGGACGTTCAACCGGCCGTCGAGATTCTCCGGCGGCATGGTGTGCCGAGTTTCGCCTTCCCGGAGAACGCGATGCGCGCCCTGGCCGCAAAGGCGCAGTTTGCCGAATGGGTCCGGCACCCGATCAGCAAGTGCAAGGTGTTTGATGTCAACCGTGAGGCGGTGGAAGCGTTGTTCCGGCAGGAGGTGGGGCAGGGGCGTACTCAGCTTGTGGAACTACCCGCTCTCGACGCCTTGCGCCACTACGGATTCCCCACGGTTCCCTATGCGTTGGCCAAGAATGCCGACGAGGCGGTGCAGGCGGCGGCCGATATGGGCTATCCGGTGGTCATGAAGATCTCCGGCCCGAAGATCCTTCACAAAACCGATGTCGGCGGCGTGCGTTTGAACCTGACGAACGAGACGCAGGTGCGCGAGGCCTACGAGGGAATGGTCAATTCAGCGCGGGAGCATCTCGGGGCCGACGTCGAGATCTGGGGCGCGCTTGTCCAGAAGATGCTGGCCAAGGGCAAAGAGATAATCTTGGGTATGACCCGTGATCCGAACTTCGGACCGTTGCTGATGTTCGGACTCGGCGGGATTTACACCGAAGCTCTTCGCGACGTTGCGTTCCGCCTGGCCCCCATCCCTGAGGACGTGGCTAAGGCGATGCTCAAGAGCATCAGGTCCTATCGGCTGCTGGAGGGCGTACGCGGAGAGGACCCCTCGGATATGGAGGCCCTTTCGGAATGCCTGCTTCGCCTATCACAGTTAGTTACCGAGCATCCGTCGATTCAGGAACTGGATATTAACCCGCTGATCGTATATGCAAGCGGCGAAGGGGCGGTGGCCGCCGACGCTCGCATTATTCTGAAGGAGCCATAGAACATGGCGGAGAAATGGCAGGATCGCTTCGCGGACAAAATCGTTGCTTCCGCCAGGGCTATCGGCACGATTACGCCCGGTGACCGGGTGTTTGTCGGATCCGTCTGCGGGGAGCCGCAAGAGTTGGTGCGCGCCATGGTGGCAGCCAGCGGCCAACTTGATGACACCGAGCTTATCCAGGTGCTGACTCTCGGGGCGTCACCCTACGCTGACCCGAAGTACGCAACGAACTTCCGGGCCAACGCCTTCTTTATCGGCAACAGTCTGCGCGAGGCAGTCAACGATGCCCGCGCCGACTACACGCCGGTGTTTCTATCAAAAGTCTCTGACCTGTTGAGGTCTCGGCGTATTCCCGTCGACGTTGCCCTTATTATGGTGAGCCCGCCCGATGAGCACGGCTTCTGCAGTCTGGGCGTATCGGTGGATATCACGAAGGCGGCTGCAGAGTCTGCCGGGCTGGTGATCGCGCAGGTGAATCGGCACATGCCGCGGACCTTCGGGGATTGCGCACTGCACGTTCGGGATATTGACTACCTGGTCGAGCATGATGAGCCGCTTCTGGAGTGGCCGTCGGCGGGAGAACCGGACGAGATCACCCGCAAAGTAGCCGGGCACATTGCTACGATTGTGCCCGACGGGGCGACTCTGCAGCTTGGGATCGGCAATATGCCGGATGCGGTCTTGTCACTGCTGCATGACAAGAACGACTTGGGTATCCACACGGAGATGTTCTCCGACGGTGTCATGAAGCTGGCCAAGGACGGTGTGATAACCGGGCGGAACAAGACGCTCCATCCCAACAAGATCGTCGGCAGCTTCGCGGCCGGTTCGCGGGAACTCTTCGAGTTTCTCGATGAGAATCCGCAGATTGAGATGCACCCGTCGGAGTACACCAACAGCCCGATCGTGATTTCTCAGCATGACAATATGGTGGCAATCAATGCGGCGATCGAGGTTGATCTCACGGGCCAGGTGGTCGCGGACTCCATCGGTACGCTGCTATACAGCGGGCTAGGCGGCCATGCCGACTTCATGCGCGGTGCCGCCATGGCCAAGAAGGGCAAGCCGATTATCGCGCTGCCCAGTACGGCGCAAGGTCCGAATGGGATCGTGTCGCGTATCGTTGCGACTCTATCCGAGGGGGCGGGCGTCATCACCACCAGAGGTGACACGCATTACGTGGTTACCGAATATGGTATCGCGTATCTGCACGGTAGAAGCCTGCGCGAGCGAGCGATGGCCCTGATTAACGTGGCCCATCCGGATTTCCGTTCCGAGCTTCTCCACAAAGCGAAGCAGCGGCGCATCGTGTACGCGAACCAGATCCTCCCGCCGGCGCGGTCGCCGTATCCGGCGAAGTACGAATCGAAGGTCACCCTCAAGGACCAGAGTGAGGTCTTCCTGCGCCCCATCAAGCCGTCGGATGAGCCGATGATGAAGGAGATGTTCTACTCGTTCAGCGAGCGGACTCGCTATCTGCGCTTCCACGGGCCGATGAAGTCCTTCCCGCACGAACGTCTGCAGGTCTTCTGCAATGTCGACTACAAGGAGGAAATGGCGTTCATCGTGGTCGTTGGCGATCCCGGAGAGGAAGATGTTATCGCCGTTGCCCGATACCTCCATGACCAGTCGGACAACTCTGCCGAAGCCGCTTTCACCGTTCGGGATGATTGGCAGAACAAAGGGCTAGGCACGTGTCTGTTCAATAAGCTGGTCGAGGTCGCGCGCGAGCGGGGGATCGAGACCTTCCGGGCCGAGGTCCTGACCGAAAATATCCCCATGTTGAACGTCTTCCGCCATTCCGGCTGCGGTGTGTCTACCAGCACGGAGTCGGGCGTCGTACACATGACGATCGACCTGAACCCGGAATCAGAACTGAAGAGGCTATAGTGCCTTGTCGCACCCGGGTCCTCCGGTGTGCCACTGCTATTGTGCAGTGCCGGGGCACGGCACTGGTTGAACCCGAGTACGGTAGGTCGGGCTTTGCCCGACGCCAAACTGTGCGAATCGGGGGTCCTGCTGGGGCAGGTGGCGAGGGACGCTGTTTCTGCGACTACGTGGCATCCCGCCGGGAAGGGTGGGCTTCCGTGACGCCGCCCGAATCGTCGTTTCTCTCCAGGAAACCGGGGGGGCCGCACCTTGCCATTATCGCGAATTGTGCGAACACGCGGAGGATCAGGTTGCTGCGACTGTTCACTCTGAGTCTGCGATAGACGCGATTCAGATGCGTGTGAACCGTGTGAACCGATATGCCGAGCCGCTTTGCGACGGTACGTTCATCGGCGCCGTCAAGTATGCCTCGGATTACGTCGAGTTCTCGTCCGGAGACGCCGAGCTGCAGAGCCATCGCCCGCCACTGCTCCGATGAGAGCCACGGAGTCGCGGTTTCACCGAGTTCCGTGTCCCCCGGCCCGTTCGGTTGTCTCGCCGACATCGCTCCCTCCCTTCGTCGGACGTACCCGCCGCCCTGGATGTCCGTGCAGAAACACTGAGTCCAATCTCATTAACGAAGTCTGCGCGCGGAGCGCTCATGGGAAACTGAAATAAATCAGAAAAAAGCTCCGGTACTACGTCACACCTGGTTTTCGGGTGTGTCACTGCTCTTGAGCGGTGCAGGGACGGGACACTCGGCGGAGTGAGCCGGAACCCCTGCGAGTGGCGAGTGGTTGGTCTTCCTTGACGGTTCCGCAACGGACGAGGCGCGTTGCGGGCAGTCGGTGGACTTTGCTTTGACTAATGACGCGCGGACCTGGCAGGGTCCTTCCGATCGCCCTGCGGCGAGTTCGCTAAGTTCTTATATGGGACTGCGTTATGGCTCAAGGCTACAGGCTCGTGACCCTTGGGCGCCCGGCATGCAGTAACGCCCGACAACCTCACCCCGGGCGGCTACTGGCTGAGTAACTGCGCCAACTGTGCCGCCAGCGATAAATCAAGAGTCTCCAAGCGGCGGCGAACGGACTCCGCTTCGGTGGTCATTCCCGCTTGGTAGTATGAGCCGCCTAGGTTGTACCACGCCATCGCGAAGGTCGGGGAAGCTTCGGTCGCGCGCCGGAAGGCAGCGATGGCCTCGTGAACCCGCCCGGCCTGAATCAGGGCCGACCCGAGACTGTTCTGGATCTCGGCATCGTCCGGCTGCAGGCGAGCGGCTTGCGAGAGCGAGGTTACGGCCTCTTCGAACTCGCCGAAGGCAAGCGCGATCATCCCCAGATTGAGGTGAGCAGCGGTAACCGATGGGTCCAGGCGGACCACGCCGGCGAACCCGCGTCTTGCCTCCGATAGGTTGCCTGCGCGTTGTAGCTCCAGAGATTCGTTGTAGTAGAATTGGATGAACGTCTCGCTGGGCTCCACTGATGCCTTCGATGCAACGCCGACGCCCTCCGCGACCGCCGCCGCAGTAATACCAATGGCCAACGAGCTTAGCCCGCTGAAGTTGCGTCCGAGCGATCGAGCCGAACGTGTCGGCCGGTCGAACCGGTGACAAAGCCAAAACGCACCGAACAGAGCGGGCAGAAACAGCGAGATGAGGAAGCGGTCCCCGTACGCGATTTGCGCATACCAAGCATAACTCGCCAAGTACCCGCCAAAGAACATTGCGCAGAATAACGCTGCAATCCAGCCTTCCAGCGGGATTGACCTCAGTTGCCGATGGTGCTTCAGCCCGATAGCGCCACAGAACACCACGACGACCAGAAGGTACTTCGCGTACGGCCCGTGCCATGCAAGATGGCCCAGAGCACAGAGCCCGTTCCATGCGCGTTGGGCAATCTGTTGGGTACTGTGCCTGCGCCAGTAGTTGCCCGGACTCGGAATCCGCTCGGGCGGCGCGTCCGTTGGGTATCGATCACTTATCTGGTAGGTGTCGGCAAACGCTTTGGCTTCGCTCCAGCTATCGCACCACATGAAGAACGTCGAGTTCACGTTGTAGAAATACCGTCCGAAGCGAGTGCGGTTGTGGTTCAGGTATGGGTAGGCGATCGCCGCAGACACGAACACGACCACCACGGTGGACAAGAGTACGTCAGTCCCGCGTCCGCCCGTGCCGTCGGCTGGATTCTCCCCCGTTACGCGCCGCGGTCGGATAATCAACACCAAATGCACGACCGAGGCCGCGAGAAACGCTGACAGAGTGGCGGCACCGGATGCCTTCGCGAGAAAAGTCAGCCCGAGCGTTGCGCCGGCGGCGGCGGCCCACGCAATGGACGGGCGGAGGATTACGCGGCAAAGCAACACCCAGGACACCAGCAGCAGGCCGTAGTAGAGGAGCTCCACCTGCACGAAAGACGCTTTGTAGATGAACACGGTGCTCATCGCCACGATCGTAAAGGCGGTGGCTGACCACGCAGGGAGGCTTGCGTAGGCCAAACCGCCGATTCCAATGAGAATCAGTACCGACAATACGATCGAGAACCACGCGGCGCGTTCGACGAAGGTCTCCCAATCGTCGTCGTGAAACACAGAGAGCATCGCGGGCAAAAGGGGCATCCGGTTGCGGTCGCCGAGATACGGTGCTTGTCCGTTCCGGGCAAGGCCCGAGGCGTATACCAGGTAGGGGTATTGCCCGCCGGCGGTAGCGCTGAGGTTCAACACGCTGTTCTGGTGCCGGGCGGTTTGGACGTACCAGACCGCCATCAGCACCCACAGCAACAGCAACATCCCGAGCCCCAGCCGGCTGAGGGTCGTTCCGGAAGGTCTGCACTTGCTTGCCACGCTGGTCATCGGGGACTGATGCTACCGTCCATCGACGAAGCCGACCAGACGCAGGCATCAAGTTCCGGCCGAGCCGCGCGACGACCACGGCTGGCGTATTGCGGTTGTCCCTTGCGGTCGACCTGGGTACTCTAACGGAAAGTGCAGTGCGGCCGGGGTCGGCTCGGCGCGTACAGATCGGCGGTGCGGGTAGGAGAACACTTGATGAAAGCGCTAATGGTAGCGGTGTTTATGGGGGCCTTGTTGCTGGCCGCGGCGTATTATCTTTGTGGCTTTCACACGTTCGACGCCACGCAACAGGGAAAGGACGCCCGCGCTTCGATCGGCCCGGGGATGACCTGGGAGCAGGTGTTCGACCTTATCGGCGACCCGCGCGAGTATCAGCCGATTATGAAGACGACGAAACGCTTCGGCCCGGATAGCTATGACATTTTCAAGCCCGGCCCTCGCAACAAGTTCAGCCGCAAGGGCGTGTCCGCTCGTCTGGAAGAGGATAGCCTCCCCAACGGATTCCTCTGCACTTTCACGTACTCGAGCTCGGAGGCCTTTACGATTCACTTCGACGGGACCGGTACGGTGACGGGAGTGGCAGATGCGATCACCATGGCGGATCTGCTGCAATACGACCGGGATTGACGGAGCGGCGGTCTCGGTTCTTTCGCACCTGAGGAAGCGAAACTTGCTTAGTCGGTCGTCGTCCCGAACTTGATCGTGGTATCGCTCAGTGAGCTGAGGAACCCGATGGCGTTCTCGTTGATGTACTCTTCGGCGGTGCTGCCGTTTAGGAATTGCTGTTGATTGTCCACGAACAAGGCAGCACAAGTGCTGAATCCCTGCCCGCCGCATGCACTCAGATCCCATCCTCCGACGCTCGATATCATCCCCGCCGGGATCTGCAGGGACGACCCCAGGCTCAGGGTGCAGCCGGTAAGGAGGACCGCGGCAGTCGCCGCCGCGATCGTCAAGCCGAAACGCTGTTTCGATTGGGCTACCTTCCGTTTCATCACATCCCCCGAAGACGGAGCGTGGGCGTTCTCTCGTGGATCCTCATGTTCAACGTTCAATACAGAGCGGGGGCAGTCAAAGCGTCCGACGGAAGACCCCGGCGACGGACGCACGCCGGCGAGTTATCGCCCGTTACGCAGTCTTGCCGTGAGGTTCTGACCGCCGTTGACATGGGAATACGCTTGATGTATGAAGTGAAAATGGCGTTTATCTTTCCGTTTCTTTGCGTCTTATCAGTATCGCATTAGGAGGAGTGGCCATGGCTGGGTCGGGTTCGGGGAACATGAGCATACGTTGCGAGTGTGGAGCTACTTTGGGAGTTAACGCGTCGGCTATCGGGCGCCAGGCCAAGTGTCCGGCTTGCGGCGTTGTTTTTGTGATCGAGGCGCCGGACGCGGTACTGCCGATCGGGGACGATTCTGTTTCTCTGCTAGACGACTTGGCGGCGATGGAACAGTCCAGTGAGAAGATCGAGGAGCAGGGGACCGGGAACCTGAAGACAACCTGTCCGGCATGCTCCACCGTGATGGCGGCCGATGCGAATATCTGCGTCTCGTGCGGCTACGACATGCGAACCGGTGCAAGCCATAAGGCGGTTAATGCCAAGAGGGCCGCCGCCGCCGATGCCACACGACGGCTAGGCCGCAGAGCACGCTCGTTTGCCTTCGGATGCGCTCTCAGTGCCGCCGGCGCGTTGATCGGCGCGGCGATCTGGTGTGTCATAGCAATCGTGGCGAACTATGAAATCGGTTTTATTGCTTGTGGGCTGGGGGCTCTTGCCGGACTCGGCATGGTCAAGGGATGCGGCGAGGAAAGTGTCAAGGCTGGAGTGACTGCAGCCGCGTTCGCGGTTGTTGGTATCCTGGCGGCGAAGCTGATGATCTTCCTGACCGTCAATTACGCCGAGCTGCAGGAGGCGCAGGCGGCAATTAACTCGATCAGTCCGGAGGACGAGACGGCGCGCAGCGAGTTGGCCGCTCATCGCACTGATTTGGAGATACTGTCACGAGGGTTACACAGCGATGACGACTCCCGCCTTGCCATCTATGAGAGAGAGTCGGATGCGATCGACGTTCTCTCGGATGAAGAGTTGAACAGCGCTCTTGAAGAGATGAAGGCGTGGGAAGCCGGCGGAAAATGTGAAGACCCTGCGTTTGTTCGGAAGTACCTGATTTCAGACCGGGCGGAGCAACTCTGGACGGAATCGCTGGCTGCCGACGGGAAGGATCCGGAGTTGGAGTACAAAGCCCCACGACGTCGGGATTGGCGAAAGGTCTACAAAACCGCTGAGACTGAAGTCGAAGAGATGACCCCCGACGAGCAGCTCGCAGGGTGCAAACAGATTGAAGCCGACAAGAAGCTGCAGGGTGAGGTTGATAGGCTGGCGACGCAGCGGGCGGTGAATCGGCTCGTTGAGAGCAAGAGGCCTCTATTCGGCAGTGAACACGACGCTGCCTTCATAGAGGAACAAGCCGTCTGCCGGGCGTTGTCGGATGAGGAGTTGGCAACCGCCTTGGTAGAGCTTGATGCCTGGGAGGCCGAGGGCAAATGGCAGGACTCTGTGTACCTCCGCAACAAGCTCATCTATGCACAGGTCGACAAGAAGGTGATGGAAGCGTACTTCGAGAACCTGGAGGCGTCCGACGAGGAAGCCGGAGACTACGATGAATGGCTGGACGGGAATTGGGATCAGGTGTATGCGGAAGCTGAGGCGGAGATTGCCCGGGTTCCTGAGGACGAACTCCTCCCACGCGCCAAGGGGATCGAGGAGGAGCAAAAACGTCGTCAGGACGCAGCTTACGCGCGCATGCGCCGCGCTGCCTCCAAAGCGTTCGCCGGTGATGTTCTCTCGTTTATCGTCGAGAACTACTTCGGGGCTATGGACCTTCTGTTCATAGCTTTTGCAGTATTGGCCGCCTACAATATTGGCACAGGGTCGAGCGAAACGGAGTGATCGCAGCGTCGTCTGCCATGCGAGTATAGGTCTTGGGGAGAGCGTACGATGAAGTTCTGGCGGATCCGGAGTCCTGATTATGGCTCCGACTACGAGGACTCCTTCATAAATGGCTCACTCGAGCATCCCTATGCTTTGCCCGGTGTCAAATGCGATGTCTGTGACGCCACCTGGGGCGGGGGCAGGATTCTATCCGTCGATTGTCCGGATGATCTTCGCAGCCACAAGAACGTCACTAGCGGATGGCCGGTCTCACGGGGGGAACATGAAGCCCTGCAAAGACGTTTTATGACCGCCCTTGCCCTTCAGGGTGAGCCGTTTAAGGTGCTTCGCCCCGGTGACGAATTCCAGCCGTGCTATCTTAACGTACCTTCGCGTCCTCGCGCCGGTTTTCTCTGGCCCAGCCTTGGTGGCCTTGTGGTCTCAGAGCGGATCAGGAACTGCCTTGTCGGCTTCTGTTCCGGCGAAATAGCCGTTTGCCCGGTGACGCTCCGCAAAACCGGGAAACGAGAAGCGACCCTGCCGCCCCCGATCCCGTCCACAGGTGAGCCGGAGGACATGATGGATGAGGTGCCCATCCGCAACATAACGTCCGACATCGGCCCGTACTTCGAAGTTGTGATCCTCAAGGAGTCAGGGTACCCGCGAGGGGGCACGCCTACCGGTTTTTGCAGCGGGTGCGGCCGCCCCGAGTTAGACCGTTCCGCCAGGGAGCTGCGTATGAAGCCGGAAATGTGGCGAGGAGACCGCATGTTCTTTCTTGCGACCACGTTGTATGTGGTGGTCACGGATGATCTGAAAGAGCGGTTATCGAAGCTCTGCCCCACAAACGTTGTCTTCGAGAGAATATGATGAAGAACGCGGCATGGGCAGGAGTATGATACAGTAATGTTATCATGGGCGGTTTCGCGCGAGCGACGATCCCGAATCAGCCCAGATCAAAGGCCAGCAGGTTCTTGCGGTCCCGAACGTACAGGGTCTTGCCCACCAGGGTCGGCGGGGTGTGCAGGGGGCCGGACCAGCCGGGGAGGTTCCAACTGGATTGAACCGCAAGACCATCAGCGGACGCCTTGGCCAACACTAGCTGCCCCTTCTCGTCCAGGAGGATGACCTTCCCGTCGGCGTGAAGCAGCATGGACTCCGCGAAGCCCCGCTCCACCCACAAGCGTTCTCCAGTTCGCGGATCCGCGCCGAGGATATGGGTGGAAGCCTGGCCGCCTTTGGGAGCCACGAGGATGTCATCCGCCCAGATCGGGGCGGACACATGTACGTTGAGTTTCTTGTTGACCCAAACGTCCTCGGTGGTCACCTTCCCGTTCTTCTGGATAAGACGCATCAGCCGTCCTTGGGAAGTGCTCAGGTATAGCAACAGGTCCTTCCCATCCCACAAGGGTGTCATGACATGTCCGCCGTCTTTCGCCAGTTCGCGCTTCCACAGGACTTCGCCGCTTCCCGGATCGATACCCGCGATTCCGAACCGAGGCATGACGATTAAATGGTCCCGTCCGGCGAAGTTGATCAGAATGGGTGACGTGTACTTGGTTCGGAAGTTCTGGCTTTTCCACTTCACCGCGCCGGTGGCCACGTCGACCGCAATGAGGGAGGCCTTGTCCTCGTCGGGGACGGCCGCGGCGATTTCCAACATCGGGTCCGTACGCGGGCGGCTGTCAAACCGTCGCGCGCCGACCATTGTGATTACCGTGTCTCGATAGGCGATCGGGCTGCTGGAGAACCCCCACACGGGCACGACTGCGCCGAACTCTGCCACCAGGTCGTGTTGCCAGAGGATCTTGCCGGAGGTCTTCTCGTAGCATCGCATTACGGCGTTGCGTCCGATGGTGACGACCCGGTCCGCCAGAACAAGCGGGGTAGCGTTCGGGCCCGGAAACATCCGCTCGTCCACCGGTGTTGGCGACTCGTGCTTCTGCTCCCACAGGGTCTTACCCGTGCTTGCGTCGAGCGCAATGGTGTATTCTTGTTGATCCGCCTGGTTCTTGCGATACATCGTGAAAAGGACGCCGTCGTCGACGGACACCGGCGAGAAGCCTTCCCCGAGCGGCACTTTCCAGAGCATGTTCGGTCCGCCCTCAGGCCAGGCATCCGCCAACCCTTTGGAGGGAACCTTGAAGTCGCGGGTCGGCCCGCCGAACTGAGGCCACTGCGCCGTAGCGTCCTTTGCGACTATCGCCGTGAGCAGAGCTGCGAAACCGAGTACGACTCCGTTAATGCGATTTACTGCCGAACGCATGGCACCTTTTCCTTGTGATGGCTGGTAAGGACCCCTTAACGCAAACCGGGCTATGCTCCGAGCCCTGCAGCGTCGGCATTATAACGCAAGCCGAACGACCGCCTCGCTCTGCACTCGCAGCATTGACAAGTTCGTACACGGCTTGACGACATTACGAACGAAGCATGCGTAGAGCGGACGACGGTCACCGTCAGATCTTGTCAGCCGCGTCAAGAGGGAAGACTTGCCGCACTTCGTCAATGTACGAGTGATCAACGCGGTGACCATCGGGAAGAAGGCCGGCACACCGGCCTCTTTTGCCCCGACCGCCTTGGCGATCTAAGATACGTCCTTACGTAACAAGGAACGCGGCACCGTAAGACAGGAGATCCACCCGTGAGTGTGAAGCTTGCATCCAAGCCCGCCGACTATGATCCGCTCTGCCCGCATTGCGAGAAGAAGATCCAAGAGGTCCACTGGCGCCAGATCGAAGCGATAAACGCCGAGTACATGTTCATATGCCCAAACTGCAAGAAAGTCATCGGCGTGGGCGTGCGCAAGACGGCTTGGATCAACTAGGTTTGCCGGCGTGGCGCAAGTGTCTTGTGGCACGTAGCGGTTCGGCTCGAATCCACAACGTGTCCTGGGCACTGCTCAAGAGCAGTGGCACACCCGAGAGCCGGCGGGCAACCTGGCACTAGTTTCATAGGTATCAGACACTCTCGCCGTGCCGGCTGATGCTCCAACGCGTCAGCCTGATGCATTTGCTTCGGGCAATGTTCGCACAGGCTGAGATTCTCCGACAGGCGGGGAATCGAGCCGCCCGGCGATCACGGTCGTTAGCACAATTGCGGCCAGCACGAAGGCGACCCCCAGTTTGGCCACGGTTCCGAGGACGAAGCCCACGGCCGAGAACACCCCGACCCGCGTTCCCTGGACCAGCTCGCGCTTCACGGACAATTCTCCGATCATCGCTCCGCCGAAACAGCCCACCAACGCCCCGACCATCGTTCCGACAACCGGGATCGGGACCAGGAAGGACAGCATCAGCATCCCCAGGAACCCCCCGATGAGGCCTCCCCAGGCGGCTCTACCGCTGGCGCCCGCCCGCCGCGCCGTAAACACCGACATGAGCATCTCGAGCACCTCACCCACGACGGCGATGCCGACGAGAATTGCGATCAGCCACGCGCCAACGTCTTCCCACTCGGTCATCCAGCCGTAGAGCAATGCCTCGGCGACGATCAGCCAATTCCCCGGCAGTCGCACCGTTGTCAGCAACACGCCGACCATGCACCCCAGCAACCACGGCAACACGGCCAGCGAATCCGAGGCGATTTCCAACACGGCGACTCCTCCATTAGACGCCCAAAGACGACCTCACCAGCGCTGTATTCGCGCTCGCGTCCGATAGATTCGCGGAATTCGGGGCACCGTACAACCGCGCATCGGCAATATGCCCGCTGCCGATCCGCATGGTGTATCGACGAGCGGGGGCGTAGTCGCGTAGAATCACCGCTGGACGCTCGATCTCGCATAGTCGAGGGCCTGAGAAGTATGCTCCGTCGAAAAAGCCATGTTGTTTTGTTCGCCCTGGGCACGGTCCTCTGGGTCGGCCTTCCGGGAGCGTACGCGTATCGTGAAGTGGGCGGCGACCCCGCGACGAATATCGATTGGGCAGCCGCCCAAACCAACGAAGATGTCCCGGTTGATCCCGTGGTCGAGGAGCCGATAAGGCCGCTATTCCCGGATGACACGTGCACGGCCGATCTGGTCGGGCAGGACCCTCGGTGTGGTGCTGTGGATCTCGTGATTCCGTCATTGACACTGGTTGCACTCTTGTTGGCGCCGGGTCTGGCGCCTGCCTGGCGGTGGCGCCGGCCACTGGAATCCCGGTGATCTTAAAAACAGTGGGCATGATGTATGATGCGCGGGCGTGCCGATGACCTAGGTGGGCGGCGGGGGCTTTATCCGAGCCGCCGGACCACGACGCCCGGGGAGGTTATGCCATGCGTATTCGTGAGCCGGTTGTTGAAGGACAGTTCTACCCGGCCGGTGCAAACGATTGCCGGAAAGCGATAGAGGAGCTTCTCGCCGCGCTCCCCGAGCCTGAGGACTCAGCGGCCCGGTTTGTCGGCGGGATCGTCCCGCATGCCGGTTGGGTGTACAGCGGACGCGCGGCCGCCCGCGTTTTTCGGGTGCTGGCAACCGGCCGCACGCCGACAAGCGTTGTGCTGTTTGGTGGAGCTCATCGCGGACGCTCGGCAGATGCGGCCATCTTCGCCGACGGGCGGTGGGATACACCGTTGGGATCGATTGACGTTGATGCCCGACTGGCCGACCGCATTCAGGGGCAGTCCAACCTGTTCCGTGATGATCCGTTTGCCCATGAGGCCGAGCACTCTATCGAGGTGCAATTGCCGATGGTCCGGCATCTTCTCCCCGAGGCAAAGATCGTCCCGATTATCGTGCCGCCCGGTCCCCACTCCGTTGAAGTTGGTGAAGCCATTGGCCGGACCCTGACGACGTACGAATACGATGCTCTCGTGGTGGGCACTACGGATCTTACGCACTACGGCCCGAGCTACGGGTTCATGCCGAAGGGAATAGGGGCAAAGGGGAATGCGTGGGCGAAGAACGAGAACGACCGGCGGATGATAGAGCTTATCTGCGCCTTGCGCGGTGATGAAATCGTGGTAGAGGCTCTCGGGCATCAAAACGCCTGCAGCAGCGGAGCGGTGGCCGCGACCATCGGTGCCGTTCGAGTGCTGGGAGCCGAACGCGGTGAACTGCTCGAGCACACCGTCAGTAGCGAGGTGATGCCGGGGAATGCCCCCGGTGACGTGGCGGACTCGGTGGGATATGCCGGGTTGGTCTTTTCGTAGAGGTCCCGGGTTGGGCCGCCGGGCGCGTGGCACAACCGAATCGCGGCCCGTGCCAGTGGTGAATCGAACCGGTGAAGGGACGACGGGATTCTGATGAGCGAGTCAGTAGCTGTTGGAATAGACCTCGGGGGCACCAATGTGAAGGTGGCTCTCGTTGACGTTCGTGGACGCATCAAGGCCCGGTGGGTGTCCCCGCTCGATCCTGCTGAGAGCCCGTCAGTGACGGTGCGCGAGATCGTTGCCACTATCGACAGCCTGCTGGCCGAGGCCGGGCTAAGCAGGCTGGATCTGGCGGGTGTGGGCATAGGTGCGCCGGGCCCTATGGACCTGCGCCGCGGACGCATTGTCAAGGCCGCAAACCTCCCCGCATGGCACGATGTCCCCATCCGCGAACTGATGTCCGACGCGCTTATCCAACCGGTCGTGTTCGACAACGACGGTAACGCCGCAGCCTATGGAGAACACTGGGCCGGCGCAGGCCGCGGTTCGGATGATATGGTGATGCTCACCCTGGGTACGGGGATTGGGGGCGGCGTTATCCTCGGAGGACGGGTACTGCACGGGCATTTCGAGAACGCCGCCGAGCTGGGGCATACGATCGTGGCCGTAAACGGAGCCCCATGCACGTGCGGGCAACGCGGTTGCCTCGAGGCCTATGCCTCGGCCCGTGCGGTGGCGCAGAGGGCCTCGGCCGCCCTGGCCCAGGGCGAATCGAGCACGCTTCGAAAGGTGGCGGATGATAACCTGAACGTCCAAGCTGTCACAGTTGCACAGCATGCCCGCGGCGGAGATTCACTCGCCCGGCGGGTCTGGGATGACGCCTGCCTTCATCTTGCCGTAGCGTGCGTGAACGTTCAACATGCGTACAATCCGGCGCGAATCGTGCTGGGCGGCGGTCTGAGCCGGGCGGGCGATTTGCTGCTTGACGGCGTTCGCGAGCACTTTGCCCGGCAGAAGTGGTCACTGCACGATGATCTTCCTACCATCGAGTTGGCCGCCCTCGGTTACGACGCCGGCCTCATCGGCGCCGCCGGCCTTGGCTGGCATCGCCATCGCAGACCTGATGAGTAGTGCCGTCATCATGTCCGTTTGAACTGACGGTCCAGCTCGCGCTTCGTAAGATGGAGCATGGTCGGGCGACCGTGCGGACAGCTACTCGATCCTTCAATCAGGTGACGCTTGCGCATGAGGGCGTCGATCTCCCCATCGGTTAACACGTCCCCGGCCTTCACCGCGGCTTTGCACGCCATCATATCGAGCACCTCATGGAGGACGGCCTCGCCCTCCACCGTTGCCGGTTGAATAGCGAGGAAGTCAAGCAGGTCGCGGAAGAAGGAAACGACGTCCGTATCCTTGAGCAAGGACGGAAACGCGTGGACGGCGATGGTGTCACTGCCCAAAGGCGTGGCTTCGATGCCCAGACTCCGGAGCAGATCACCATGCGTTTCCAGGAGGGCAATCTGCGACGATGTAACATTCACCGTTTCCGGGAGAAGCAACCGCTGGGCCTCTAAAGGTCCCGATGTAATGCGATCCCGCAACTGTTCGTAGATTACGCGCTCGTGCAGGGCATGCTGGTCGATGATCACGATGCCGTCGTCGGTTTCGGTGACCAGATACAGCTCGTGCAGTTGGATGGCGCGTGGCCTTGCAGTTGTAGCCGGTGGGAACATCGTAGTTGAAACGTCGGTTGTGGTGCCGGCGTGCTCTGCGGGTGTCGATTCGACGTTTCCGGGTTCACCATACAACGACTTCCAGACTTTGGTCGGATCGACGCCAGGCTTACCGGGGTAACGATCCTCAGCCATGGCCCGACCGGTTGACGCCGCCGATTCCAATCGTTGATACTTCGGCGGGTCGCTCGGCCGCAACGGACTAAGCGCCTTGAGAGACATGGCCGCCTCTCGGCGGATGCGATCTTGTTCCGCCGGCTCAATTGGGGTGGGGCTGGTGCTCGGGCGCAGTGCCGCGGGCAGGCTGCCCTTGCGTAACGTCTCGCGCAGGGCGCTGAGCACCTGCGAGTGAATCAAGTTTGAATCCGCCCAACGCACTTCGATCTTCGTCGGGTGAACGTTGACATCCACCTCGTGCGGATCAACGGTGAGAAAGAGAAATACCACCCCGTGACGGTTCGGTTCCGTCAGTCCGCGGTATGCCTCCTTGATGGCATGCTGCACGTAGCGATCGCGAATGTAGCGACCGTTGACGAAGGTATATTGCCATTGGGCGGTCGCACGCGACTGGGCCGGTGGCGCCAGAAACGCCTCCAGAGCGACCCCGCGCTCGTCACGCTCCACCCGAATCAGTGCCTCAGCCAGCTCAGGGCTGTAGAACTTGGCTATCCGCCCCATGCGTTCGGCGCTGGGCGGCAGATTATGAGTCACTCGCCCGTTGTTTGTCAGTTCGAACCCGATATCCGGAAAGGCTAGGCCCACCCGGGCGATCTGCTCGTTGATGTGCCCGACCTCGGTAGACTTGGCCCGCAGGAACTTCCGCCGGGCAGGTACGTTGAAGAACAGGTCGCGGACTTCAATCGTCGTCCCCGCAGGGCACCCGGCCGCCTGGGCGGCGACGAGTTCCTTCCCCGCGACCCGCAGCTCGTTTCCTTCCACCGCCTCGGGTACTCGCGAGACGATCCGAAGTTTCGAGACGGCCGAGATACTCGCCAACGCCTCCCCGCGAAACCCCATCGTGGAAATCGCATACAAATCCTCGTCCGACCCGATCTTGCTGGTCGCGTGGGGCATGACCGCCAGACGGAGATCCTCCGCGGTCATGCCGAACCCATCGTCTGTGACCCGAATAAGCTGCTTACCGCCGTCCTCGATGGCGACCGAAATACGAGTCGCCCCGGCATCAAGCGCGTTGTCCACAAGTTCCTTGACTACACTCGCCGGCCGCTCCACAACCTCACCGGCGGCGATCTTGTTGACCAGTAAGTCGGGGAGTACTCCGATTCTGCAGCCGTTGCCGGCGGGGTTGCTGGCCATGCGCGGGGAATCTTCGGTGTCCGGGTCTTGAAACCGCTGCACATCGCAACGGTGGTTCCACCGGAGTATAATCGCCCCGGTGAACGGAATCAAAGCCGACCCGTGCCGGCGAGAGCGACGAGGCGCGACAATGATGTCTTGCCGGCCGACCGTGCGGAGAACTCCCGGCGATGAAACGACCGACCGCTATACGCATACCGACTCGAAGCGACGGAAATGACTTGTTGATCACTTGTTCCCGCGCGGTTGAGCTTGGCGTCGATGGGGTCGAGTGGGCTGTCGGTGCCGGCGACCTGTTCGAGGTGCCGGCGCCGGGAACGGACTTCCCGGAGGTCGTGTCGGTTGCGGCCGAATGCGCCCTGACGGAGATCTCCCCCGCAATCGATCGTGTGAACAACTTGCTCCAGCAATCGGCACAGGTAGGCGCTCGCTGTCTCGCACTGGGACTGCCCGGCGTGTCCTTCGAGGCCGGCAGTGGATGCTTCTCTCGTTATCAAGAGGTGCTGGACTTCGTTTACGCCCTCCTCCGGGAGGTGCGTTTTGAGGCGGAGGCTTGCGGGGTGCCGATTGCCGTAGAGGCGATGCGGGATCAGTCGCTCATGTCGCCGTCGGAGCTACGCGGAATCGTCGACGGAGCGAATTCCTGGGCGGTCGGAGTGTGTGTAGACACCGGACGCCTGGCCGGGCGGGGTCATGCCGCGGATTGGATCGAGACCCTCGGGCGGCGGGTGCATCTGGTTCGACTTGGCACCATCGGCGAGGGGGGCGTTCCGGCAGAATCAGATCTCGTCGGTCTGGCATCGGCGTTGGATTCGGTTCCGATTGACAGACCAATAGTCGGGGTAGCTTTGCCCTCGCCGGACCGGTTGCGCGCCGCGGCGGACTGGCTCTGCAGATTGTCCGGCGCGCCTTAGACGGGTGAGCTCATGCCGGGTGAATCTGCGGAGGCGGCTGCGGTTTGCACTCCGTTCTCAGGCGAGCTAGATTGCGGTTTTGATGGTATCAAGACGCCGGGTGGGCGGCGGTTCTTTCTACCAGGGGAGTGATTGAGATGGTGCCGATTTCATGGCAGTGCAGGGGACGGGTGGTTTGCGTGCTCGGCGTTCTTCTTGTGATTGCGAGCCCGGGCTGCCGGAGCGAGGAGGAAGCCAAGGTCCAGACGATGGAGGGCAAGGTCGAGAAGATCGTGGTCAACCCCGACGGCACCGGTGAGATCACCGTCGTGTACTTCAGTGAAAAGCACAACCAGGAGATGCCCGGCACGGGGATAGTGACCAAAGATACGGAGATTATGATCAACGGAGTGGTCAGTAAGCTCAGCGATATTCGCGAGGGGGAACGTGTTCGCGGACAGGTCCGGACCACCAAGAGCGGCGGAAAGCGGATTCAAACCGCCCTGAAGATCCACGTCGATCGTCCCAAACCAGTTGGCGCCCCCGGTTAGTAGTCGGTTGAATGGCCGTGCCGGCACTCTGCGATGGGTGTCCCTCGGTGTTCGACAATGCACTCGACGCGATCACGGTTTTGAGGTCCTCGCAGGTATCGGCGTCGCGTAGAACGCCTGCCAGATGGCCTCGGCAAACAACCGGTGGGCGGTTTCGTTGGGGTGCGGGTCGCGGGCATTGACGACGAGCTCCCGCGGGTCCTGGCCTAAGATCGTCGGGAGCAGATCCACCACTTCAACGTTGTTGGCCTCAAAGAACCGCCGAACGACTTCATGGAGCCGCTCCGGAATCAGTCGCTCGCCGCCCGTCTGAATGAACGGGAGCAACACGACCCGAAACGTCACTTCGTTATCCGCGCAGACTCGCGTGATGTCACCCAGTTGACGCTGATGCCGCCTCCAGATCCCTTCGTCGGCGTACGCCGAAGCCAGCCAGTCGTGGTGACCCCGGACCGTGGGCAGGCGCGGAACGATGATCGTTCGGTAGAAATAGTCAACCAGGCACGAGCGATCCGGGTCGAAGAACCCCGGCTCCGGCGGGCGCTTGGGATCGTAATCGTCCGTAGTGGGAATCAGCTTCTCGATGTCGTTGAACACATAGCAAAGCACGATCTCGTCAACGGCGTACCGGTTGATCAAGTCGCGAATCGGAGCGAGCTGGTCGCTGCTGCCCCACCCCGGCTTCGCTACATTCATGACTTCGACGGAACCGGGCGACAGTTCCGCAAACCGCTCACCGACAATGTCGCTGAAGCGATCCTGCACCCGCTTGATGCCCCAGCCGTACGTGAAGGAATCGCCAACGAACGCAACGCGGCGGACGCCGGCCGGCTTCTCAACGGCCCATTCATAATCCCGGCAGCCCATGGTGTTCTTCTCAGTATACAACGCGAACCAACGCCGCGCCGGCAACGAGACCCCGAAGGAGTCCGTTTCGACCACCGTAAACCGCAGGTAGGTCTCTCCCGCCATGGCAATGACGCCGAGAAAGCACAAGAAGACCAATCCGTTTCCCAGAATCAGCCCGGACTTGCGGTGCTTGTCGGACGGAAACAGCTTGAAGAAGCACCAGGTGTTCGCCACCAGTGACAGCAGAAGCACCCACCACAGTAGGTAGTCTGCCACGTATCCGAACACCCCGCTGGTCAGCATCAGCTACGCTCCAACGAGATATCCAGCGCCGTGGCGGAATGAGTGATCGCGCCGACGGAGATGCGATCGACGCCGGTCTCGGCCACGCTCCGAATAGTCTCCAACGTAATGCCGCCGGAAGCCTCGAGACTCAGCTTGCCTTTGAGCCCATACCCGTCGCGAAGCTCTACGGCCCTCCGGCTATCGTCCAGCGAGAAGTTATCCAGAAGCACCAGGTCAATCCCTACCACTTTGAGCACCTGCTCGAACTGGGCCGGCGTGTCGACCTCCACCTCGATGAACGACGGCTTGACAATAGCGCAGCCGAGACGGTTGAGCATGCGGGACAACGAAGCTGCCAAGTCCTCGGTTGCTACGTCGGCCAAGTGGTTGTCCTTAATCAGGACAGCGTCATAGAGGCCCTGGCGGTGGTTCCGGCCTCCGCCGCAACGAACCGCGTACTTCTCCAGTGAACGCCACCCAGGAGTGGTCTTCCGCGTGTCATAGACTTCTGCACTCGTTCCGTCGATAGCCTCCACGTATTGCCGGGTGAGGCTGGCGATCCCGCTGAGCCGCTGCAAGAAGTTGAGCAGGACTCGCTCGGCCGACAGGACCGCCCCGAGCGCCCCACGGATCGTAGCCAGCTCGACCGGCGTCCGGTCCAGCAGACTGCCGTCGGGATGGGAGGGGTTCCACCTGATCTCAATTGACGGGTCATAAGCCTGCAGGATGGTCTGGGCGATCTCCTGGCCGGCGACGACCCCAACTTGCTTGGCCAACAGACGTAATTCGGCTGGTTTGTCCGGATGGGGGAGCAGGGCGGCCGAAAGATCACCGCTGCCGAGGTCCTCGCTCTTGGCCAAACCTATCAAGGTGGCGGTGCTTTGGTCATTCATGAGGGTCATGGGCCGGATTGTCCATTCGGAACATTGGTCTGGCAAGCCGGGTCCGGAGGCTCAGGCACGGCTTGGTGCATGTAGATAACGAGTGGCACCGCTACAAATGGCCGATAATAGCCTCGATAGGGCTGATCAGACCGCCGGATCCACGGTCCCGATGGGCTCTGGCGATCCGATTGGGGACTGGCCGCGGTTGCTCCCGGTCCGCAACTCGCCCTCTTATGGAGGGTACAAGAAGGTTACAGGAATCCGCCCGAGGTGCTTTCGGACATTGGACACGCGGCCCGTCCGCGAGACAATAGCCCGCCTCTGGTCCCTGGGGCTCGGAATCGAGAAGGACGAAACACGCTATGTTGATTCACCAGTTGAAGCCGGTATTGACTCTGACGATGCTCTCTGTTGCGGCACTCGGCGCCGAACCGGGTGCTCCGATTGCGGGACTTCGCGCACACTTGATGCCGGCTTCCTACCAGGTGCCCTTGGGGCAACCGGTCTGGGTATTGTTCGCCATCGAGAACACGACGGCGGAACCCATAACGTTGTCGGTTCCGGGATGCGTTCCGCAAATCCCCTCGCCGGAGATGGGGCTGCCGCTCTCGCATGTATTCAGCGGTGTGGATGGGGCGGGCGTTGCCGTCACAACCGAGTCCAATCGTCGCTGGGAGTCACCGGTCGGCTATCGCTCGAATTCGGAGGCTCCGATTCTGATCATAGCCCCCCATAGCACGGTCGGGACCTCATTGGATTTGCGGGAGTACTTCCCGGCATTGCGGGGAGCGGGGCGTTTCCGCATCTCATGGTCGCCGTATCGAGGAGCCGTGGTAAGTGATACGATGATGTTGACGGTTGCCCCGCGTAAGTGGGTGGAGGTGATTACCGATGACGGGTCGATGACACTCCAGCTTCTTTACGACGACGCGCCACGTCACGTCGACAACTTCATCGATCTCGTGGAGTCCGGATTCTACAATGGCAAGACCTTTCATCGGATTGAGCCCGGTTACTTCCTGATGGGGGGGTGCCCCCGCGGCGATGGGACCGGGATTCGCCCGGACGGCAAGCGAATCCCCGCCGAGTTGAACGGTCAAACCCACGAAAAGGGCTCGGTTTCCATGGCCCTGCTTGATGGAGATGTGGATTCCGGAAGTTGCCAGTTCTTCATCTGCAATACCCGCCAGAAAGACTGGGACGGACAATACACCGTGTTTGCCAAGGTCACCGGCGACAGCTCCTTCGCTACTCTCGATCGCCTGATGGCGGTTCCGGCCGACGAATTCGGTCGTCCGATGCGCACGCTCTACCTGCGAACCGTTCGCCTTATCGATGAACCCACCGGGCTCGTTTCGGACTAAGCGGCCGTCCGGCGGAAATCGTCGACGGGCGACAAGCACTGGTAGCGAACGCAAGCTTCCCGTTGCGACTCGTCCGAGAACCTGCAATCAGATCCGGTAAGACTATTCGTTGGTGTTACATTAGTGACACTTGGGGGTTATGGGGATCTCGCCGACACATTCACACGTCCTAGTAGCGCGAATTTTTTTGTCCGGTTTGGAAACCTCGCCTTCGCGGGCCTAGAGTCTGAAGATCGGGACAGGGCTTTGTTCTACGGTCGGGGTACCGCTTCCCAGGAGGTTTCAACCTCTTCAGCAGAGTCAGGGAACGCTCGATCGGCCTGTCGTCTTGTTTTCAGACCGGGCGTGGCCTGGTTCGTTCTGTCGGGTCGTGCAACTTCGCCGCGATCGACAACTTGGTCAATAAGGGGGATTGAAGAACGATGACGAATGCCAAATCTAATATTGGATGGGCCAAGCACGCCATGGTCATCGGCCTTGTGGCGGTTCTGGTTCTGAAAGCCGGATGTGATTCCGGTGTAGGATTCCTCGGCTTGCAGGACTATCAGCGCGACTTGCTTATCGGCGGGTTGGTTGCCGTCGCTTTGTTGAATGATGCCGCTGCAGCCGATGCCGATGCTGATACTGAACCGGCCGCCGGACAGGCGTTACCGGGTGAGGACGGCGAAGACGGTGAGGACGGCGAGGATGGCGAAGACGGTGCCCAGGGCGAACAAGGTGAGCAGGGCCCCCAAGGCGAGCAGGGTGAACAAGGTGAGCAGGGCCCGCAAGGTGAACAGGGCGAGCAGGGTGAACAGGGCGAGCAAGGTGAACAAGGCGAGCAGGGCCCGGCAGGCCCCGCAGGCCCCGCTGGTCCCGCCGGCCCGCAGGGTGAGCAAGGCGAGCCTGGCGACTCGAATTTCCAGATCTTCGTGGACGACTTCTTCACGATGTCGGGCAATCCGAGTGGCTCCTTGCCCGTCGAAGTGATCGAGATTGAGGAGCCCCGCATGGGGCCGGCCGATCCGAACACGGGCGAGACCGGCGCTATTGCCTATCGGGTCGCCATTCCCGAGAAGTACGATGCCGGCAACGATATTACCATGCGTCTCTTCTTCCAGCGAAGCGGCCAGTGGAACGAGGGTTGTTTCGTCTTCTCCGTGGATGCCCGGCGACTGCGCGACGGATACGGCGTCGAGATCTACGGCGAGACCCGCTGGATCCGCGTCGATCCCTTCAGCAACGCTGTGGTCGAAGCGAGTCTGGTGGATGAGATGTTGGGCGACGGTACCGGTGGCGGCGAGTTCCTCGTGATCGATCTGCCGATCAACACAGCCGCGGGACTCGGCGGTCAGACTAACCTGGCGTCGGCCGAGATGCTGGCCTACGAGCTGGCCACCTACACGACGCCCGACGGTTCGTACGATGACGGGCGTGATTATCACCTGCTGGGCGTCGACTTCTTCGAGTCGGGCGCCGGCACCGCAACGATGTCGGGCAACATCACGATTTTCGAGGCGGCTGAGGCGGTGAGTTGCTACGATGAGGTGCCGTCCGAGTAATGTCAGTATTGCGAAGGACACAGGAATCTGACACTGTGACCTTTGCTTCAAAACGATGTTCGGGCCTTTGACATGAGAGACTGAACCGCGAGTACTGCCTTCCCGCGAAGATAGTGTCTTTGGAAAAGGCTTAAGCCCGTGCGGACTACCATGTAGCCGCACGGGCTTCTTTCGTAGGAGTCTGACGGCTTTTACCAGCGACGCCCCGTATCCGCGATGAGCACGCCCACTACCTCCTAACCCGGGTCGTTTGCCCAAGCGAAGTGGTGGCCGTGAGTCGTCTGTAGCGCCAGGGCTTGTCCCTGGCGTGGAAGCGAGCCGTGTTACCGCGCCGCCGCCCACAAGGGACGGTGCTACAGTGAGTTACGCGGATTGATGCGAGCGTTATGAGTCGTCCGGGACGGCTCAGGTTATGAGAAGCCACCGCCGAAACACCCTCCAACGCAAGGCGGGACAACAGACCGTGGTGGCGGAGGGTGCTTTTCCCGGCGGGCGGCAGGGTGGCCGAAAGACGACGTCAACCCTTATTCAGTCTAACGAAACCCGGGAAACGTCTGCCGGCGCGGTCCCCTCGCCATTCCACAAGCGAAGTTCCGCAATCTCTGTCACGGTAATGGCATTATCCAGACTTGCGGACGCCACGGGTCCGCGACAGGATGATACCACGATGTGCCGGGTCTCGTGTGGGAAGAGAGGCCCGCGCCACTCGCCTTCGATAGCCAACGGTGTGGCCGCTACCTGGGTCCAATCGCGGATGGGGTTTCCGGCCGCGTTCACTGCGGCCACGCGGATAGCCAGCATTGACACGACATCGTCGCCCTGGTTGGTAATGGTCAGAACAGGCCGGCTTACTCCCGTCCGCTCGTCGGCGAGCAGGGCTGCTTGCACGTCGATATTGGGAGCATACTCCGGAGCCCGCCGGTCGTTCAGAAGGTCGCCAACAGTTGGAGGCAGAGCCCGGAGAAGGTCAGGCAATCCCTCCATCGTCCCGGTGGCGAATCCGATGATGTTGGAAGCCTTTCCGTCGACTACGGACAACGCGTAAACGGTTACCGCTGCGCCGGATACAATCCCAACCGCGACTACCCCGAACAAGCCAAGAAACAGGGCAGTAAGGGGCGACATCGATCGTTGAACTTGCACGGTAATGCTCCTGTTTGGACGAAGTTCGTCTGCCGTGTTCACCGGAACGTCGACGGCGACGTCTACCGGACAATTCGAACCTCGCGCCCGGATATTCCGGTGCACGGACATAGCCCATGCGGGTTCCGGAAAATTTTGCCACATCCTTTCCGGAAATTATTGCCACATCAATGGCTGTGATTCTCGGTAGCGTTTCCTCACGAAGACCGGGTGCAATAGGGCATCCGGACGTGAGGGACCAGGAGGATGATCAAGATGTTAGATCGTGTGCGGATTCGGGCGCTTCGGGACGCCGGTCATACATTGGAGGAGATTGCGGCCCAGGTTGGCGTGGCCAAGCGGTCGGTGCAGAACATTCTCAAAGAGCCGCGTATCACGTCTCCGGAGGAAGCCCCCACGCCCATCGGGCGAGGCATCGGCCGGCCGAGCGCGGTGAAGGCTTATCGCAAGCACGTCGAGGCCATTCTAAAAGAGGAACCCGGACTGGCGACCGTCGAAGTCCTCAGCCGACTGCGCGGTGTCGGCTACGACGGCGGCAAGTCGGCGGTGTACGACCTCGTCAAGGCGATCCGCCCGGGCAAGGCGCAAGCGCCCGTGGTTCGGTTCGAAGGCATGCCGGGCGAGTTCAGCCAGCACGACTTCGGTAGCGTGAACGTCGCATACGGCGACGGCACGAGCGAGAAGGTGCACTTCTTCGCCTCGCGCCTAAAGTACTCGCGATGGACGCATGACCGCACCACCGCAGTGTGGGCAGCACGGTAATGAGTATTTGCGTACGTCGTCTATCTCTTCCGAGGAGAAGGGGGGACGCTCGTGTTTCACATGACCCGGCTGGCCACCGATCTTGCGTTTCTGCTTCTTGGCCTTTGTCTTCTTGCCCGATGCCGCTTTCGGCGGTTTGGCGATGTCACTCGAAGGCGGTCTGGAGGAATTCGAGGAGTTCTTGGACAGCTTGGCGACCAGTTCGGTAAGCCGGGCTACCTGCGCTTCTAACTCAGCGATCCGTCGCTGATAGGCTTGTTCTCGGGTCGGTTCCATCGGCCGCTTCCTGGAATGGGGTCTTACCTCCATACCATGATCGGCAATCTCCTCTCGCCATTCAACGTGGTAGCCGGGCAGAGTCTTTCCCCGGGCGATACGTTTCCCGGCGCCACCCGTCAGCCAAGCTCTGTGCTTGCGACCCATGCGAACAGGCTACGACCGGACGAAGTCGCCGTAAACTGAGTGCGCATAGCGCACGCACAGATATCCGAAGCAAACCGACAGGCTCGTAAGTCCTTATTTTGCATGTTTTAGACTACGCCGCGCGGGATTCGAACCTGCAACCTTCGGTTCCGTAGACGGCGAGCCCCATGTGCAAGCCATTAAACCGCAAGGAGTTACGGACGTGGCTTCCGTCGCTTGTACCAATGCTTGTACCGGAATCCAGAATCCAGCGCAAGCCGAGACCGCCCAAGTGGAAAGCGAGGCAGGGGGCGAAGACTCCGGTGAGCCGGAATCCGACGAAGGCGACCAGACCGCGGGCAGGTCTTCTTCTCTCTCTGAGAGCTCGGCCAAGTCTGCTATCAAGGACGATGAGACTCTATCGCGGGAGGGAGTTGCTGATACCGTCGCGACTGCGGCTCCGACGGCTCAGGCGTTGGTCGATGCGTTGGCCATACTGGAGAGGCTCCCGCTAACTGATACGGAGCGGGCCGAGGCAGTCCGTCGGCTACTGGGCAGGCCGGACGAGTCGGGGGACGTGCAAGCCGGACCGGAAGCCCCGACCGCCCGGGAGCCAACGGGGGGCGGGGTCGATGTGTGACCCTCGCCTCGATACGTGGCAGAGCTTCGATCGCGTTGCTTGGGTGCTGCGGCGGTCTGGTGTACACAGTGTGGCACTCACGGAATGTAAGAACCCGGACCCCCCGTCCGTTTTGATCAAGCTTAATCCTGTTTGCGATGGCCCGGTTTTTACAGACGGCCACACCGCATTCGAAAAGGTCGGACGCGGTTCGGGTCCTTTTGGACGCCCCCCCGCGGGCGGGGACCGCGGGGTATCGGCTGAAAAACGCGCGCGGGGGGTTTGTTTTGACTAAGTAAGTAACAAATCGCGTGACATAGGCTCGACACCGCTCCTAATGTAGGGTATATGTGGTTGAGGAGAGTGCCACCCCGGAGGCGTTCGAGGCCCGCACTGGACGACGATCACCGGGCGCCGTTGGAGGTTTAGGGTCGATGAAACAGCACCACACCAAGCGCGTTTGCCTGGCCGATCTGCGGCCGGCGGACTACAACCCTCGGCGGATCGACGATCGGGCGTTTACGGGGCTCTCTGCGTCTCTGAAGCGGTTCGGGTATGTCGAGCGGATCGTCTGGAACACGCGGACCGGAAACGTCGTCGGGGGGCATCAGCGGCTCAGGGCGATGCTGGCGGCCGGGGTGGTCGAGGCGGATGTCGTGGTCGTCGACCTGTCGGAGACCGAGGAGAAGGCGCTCAACGTGGCGCTAAACTCGCCGACGATTGCCGGGGAATTCACGCCGGAGTTGGACGCGATCCTCGAGGAGCTCCGGGGCAGCGCGGTTGACCTGTACGACGAACTTCTGTTCGACGATCTCGCCCAGCCGGCCGTGCTGGCCGAGGGGGACCTCGAGGGCTGCTTCGTCGACCGCATCTCCGAGTCTGCGGACTGTGAGCAGATCACGTTCCTCTTCCCGCCGGAGGATGCGGCGGTGGTTAGACGGGCTTGTTCGGATCACAGCAAGACAACGGTGGCGGAGCGGATTACCGCGCTGTGCGCGGAGATGGCGTGAGGCACTGACAGAAGGAGCGACAATGCCCCGAGCCGGATCACAAGTAGTGCTGTGCGACCTGCCGGTGCGATTCGACACGTATCAGGGCTGCACCCACGAATGCGCTTACTGCTTCGTGCGGCGGAAGGCGGATCTGAAGGTCAAGCTGGGTGAGTCCGCGGACTCGCTCCGGCGGTTCATCAATGGGCATCGGACCCTGGAGACCACCTGGTGTGATTGGGACATCCCGATCCACTGGGGCGGAGTGAGCGATCCCTTCCAGCCGGTTGAGCGGAAGCACCGGCGATCCCTGGAGGCGTTACAGATTCTGGTAGAGGCACAATACCCGTTTGTGGTGTCCACCAAGGCCACGCTCCCGGGGGAGGAGCCGTACCTCGGCCTGCTCGGCCGGGCCAACGTCGTGTTCCAGGTGTCGATGGTCTCACCCCAATACGACAAGCTGGAGCCCGGAGCGCCGCCGTACCATGAGCGACTCGAGCTCATGCGGAAGATGTCTCCGATGGTGCCGCGCACCATTGCGCGAATCCAGCCGTATGCGCTGGGCTTGTGCCGGGACGTACTGGCGAACCTCGCGAAGCTGGCGGAGGCCGGGGTGTATGGCGTTACGATCGAGGGTCTCAAACGCGGTCGCAAGGCCGACGGGTTCGTGAAGGTCGCGGGTGATTGGTGTTATCCGGTTACGGCTTTGGAGCGGGACTTTCGGCGGATTCGAGACCGCTGTCACCAGTTGGGGCTCCGGTTCTATTGTGCGGAGAATCGGCTGCGGTCGCTCGGCGATCATCCGTGCTGTTGCGGCGTAGACGGCATGGGCTGGCAGACTCTCACGGCCAACATGAATCACATCGCCCGTGACGGACGGGTTGAATACTCCGACGGAATGCGGAAGCCGGGCACTGCGTATTGCTTCAAGACCATGGCTCAGGATACGCGGTCGACCCGGACTCTGCCGAAGATGTCGTACGCGGAGTGCATGGACGCCATCAAGCAGACGCCGACCTATCGGAAGGTGATGGGATTGAGAGTGTAGTTATGGCGAAACCGAAGACCGCACGGGAGGCAACCAAGCCCGGGGAACCGGTGCTCACGGTGGTCGATCAGATCGATCGCGAGCTGGCCGCTACGGCGTTGGCGAAGCGTCGGGCGGGGGAGAAGCCCACCGGTCGGGAGCTGGCCGCTCTGCGTCGGGCGGAGGCGGCGCGTGCAACTCAACTCCGTTGGCAGCATTACAGATCGATCCCGAAGCGGGATTGGCAGACGATGTCCGGGCGACAGGTGAAGGTCATCAACGAGCAGGCCCATCGGTACGGTCTGCCGCTGCTGGGTCGGACGATCGACCTACCCGCGGTCGTGGCCGCACTGCATGACTTCCTGGCCAGTAACAAGCACCGGCTTGCCGGCGATGGAAAAGACGGCCGGGTGAGCAGCCGTGAGGCGGATCGCCGGTACAAGCAAGCCCGGGCTGAACGGGAAGAGCGGAAGAACCAGGAGGAGGCCGGGCTGCTGGTGACGCTCGAAGAACTCAAGCGAAACCGCCTTGAGCTGATTGAATGGTTCGTGAGCGTTCTGGAGGAGCTTCCGGCCCTCCTTGCTCCGACGATCGCGGGCAAGGTCTTGACGATGCCTACCGCCCAAGCGGCAGTGCGGAAACGCATTAGCGAACACCGGAACTACCTCGTGGCCTTGTCAGACGCAAGAAAAGGAGATAATTCGAATGACTCAGACACAACAACCGCAAAGCACTGCGGCAACGCCGATCGCCCTGGCTGACTCGCTGGCTCGTAAGTATCAGCTCAGGTTCCTGGACATCCTTCACGAAGAAATCGTGAGCCGCATACCCGAAGGCGATGATGACACGATCATGTCGGAGGAACAAAGGGCGCTCATGCTCGCAGAGGGCAAGTGGGCCGCCCTACGCCGCTTTGCCGCGGAATTGAGCGAGGAGTGCTCCTGCGACGAACGGCCGGGGAGTTGAGGCGGGTTGGGCAACGCCGCGTTGGGCGGAACCGGTCGTATTGCGCGGTGACCGGCAGAGCCTATTCGCGCAGATGTTCAATGGGAGCTGCCGGGCGACACACGGTGGAGTGGCTTCATCCATCGCCGTGGCCGGACGCTCGGCGGAGGACTTCGTTGAGAGCCGCGCGGCGGAGGGGGGCGGTCAGGGTGGTGTCATCGCGTAGTTGTTTGGCTACGTCGCTCCAGTCTTCGGCCTCGCGGTGAAGATCCTCTACAAGCCGCTCGGCCTCCGGCGCGGCGTTGAGGATATCCTGGTATTGCGCATAGCGGTCTTTGAACGGTACGCTATCCCGAATGCGTACCGTGCCGTCGCCCACCGCTGCGGCCAGGCGAGTGCCGTCCGGACTGAAGGCCACGGAGTTCACCGAATCTTGATGATCCCTGAGCGTGAGGATCCGTTCACCTGTGGACGTGTCGGCGATCCACACCGTTCCGACAGACGAGCCCAGAGCCACGCGCGTTCCATTCTTGCTAAACGCGATAGAGGAGAAGCTATGCACTTTGCTCGGCGATGCTACGGTTTCCCCGGTGGCGAGGTTCCACAGGCACATGCCTTTGCCGCCAACCGGGGCGAGAAGATCGCCGTCCGAACTGAAGGCAATGTCCTCAATCGAAGCGGCTCCGCAGACGCGTTCGTCCAGGCGAGACAGAAACTCGCCTGAGGAGACATCCCAGAGGTGTACGGTTCCGTCATCGATTCCGGACGCCAGTCTGGCTCCGTCGGGGCTGAACGTAACGCACTTGACGACCATTCCCATATCCCGTTCGCAGAGCAGTCGGCCGGTAGCTGAATCCCAGAGACGCAACGCTCCCTTCTTCGTTCCGGAGGCCAGCCGGTCGCCCACCGGACTGAAGGCAACGGTGACTACCATTTCGTCGCCGTGTTGAAGAACTCCGGCTTGGTCGCCCGTGCTGCTGTCCCACAGCCGAACCGTGCCATCCAACGACGCCGACGCTACGTGGGTGCTCTCTCGGTTGAACGCTACCGCGACCACGTCGTCGCCGTGTCCCGAGAGCACGGCCAGCTCTTCCGCGGTGGATGAGTCCCAAAGCCGTACAGTCTTGTCCGTCGATCCCGATGCGATTCGGGTTCCGTCCGCGTTGAACTTCACCGAACGAACCGCACGTTGATGGCCCCGGAGGATCTGCAATCCGCTGGGAGAGAAGAGACTCCAGTATGTCACGGTGCCATCGTGGCAGCCTGAAACAAGGCCTTGACCGTCTGAGGTGAATGTTACTTGATCCGGACTATGCCCGCGGGTTCGAATCGCTGCGATCCGGCTACCGGTGGACACATCCCAAACGCGGAAGTGGTCGTTTATGGTCCTCGACAGAAGGCGACTGCCGTCTGCGCTGAACGAAACGGACGACGGAATCTCCCCCTCTTCATCCATTCGCCGTACCTCCACTCCATCGGCGGTACTCCATAGTCGCACGGTGCCGTCCGATGACCCGGACGCCAGGTACATGCCGTCCGGGCTGAAGGACAGGGATTTGACATCTGCGGAGTGCCCGGTCAGAATTCGCGGCTCATTGTTGGAGGATAGGTCCCACAGCCGAATCGTGTCGTCAGCCAAGCCGGACGCCATATGCGTACCGTCCCAACTGAGTGCCACAGTGAAGACCGGCGTATCAGGTATGGGTGGGAAACAGACTTCACGGTTGGTGAGGGTGTCCAGCACACACGTCAAACCAGCGGACGATACGGAGGCCACTCGGGCACCGTCTGCACTGAATGCCGGAGGGTAACGGCTTGTCCCGGGCTGCCACGTGGCGCGGATCTCTGGGCTGGTGGCGACATCCCAAATGCGTATTATCCCCTCCAGCGTCCTCGTTGCGATACGCGATCCGTCGCGGCTCAACGCTACCGTTTGCATTTGCTTCCCGTCGCCGGGCAGAGTGACGAGTTTGGCTCCGGTGTCGGTACTCCACAGGCAGATCGACCCGTCTACCATCCCTGTCGCGAGGCGCCTACCGTCTGGGCTGATTGTGAAGAAGGAGTGAGCTTCCGGATTGGACGTATCGAGAGAGACCGTCTCAAGACTATGGTCGGTTTCGGCGTGCAGATGCGACCACTCCCAGTCTCGGAACTCGCGCGGCGCACGGTTGAGGCTGTCATTGATCATTGCGAAGTCATTCAATGGAAACGCCAGTTCAGCCGCAGTGATGCCGGCAACGTAGGCCTTCCACCGCGCCTCATGCTCGTTCTTTCGGGATTCATCCCGCGCTGCACGGGTTTGAGTGTATGCCCAGCTGATTCCCGCCAGCGCAAAAAGCAGCGCAACGAACACGCCGGCAAGAGCACCGACGGCGGCCTTGTTGCGTCTGGCGAGCAACGATAGCTGATAGTACATGCTCGGCGGACGGGCGTTGATCGGGGCCTTATTGAGGTACCGGCGAATATCATCCGCGAAATCCGAGGCGGATTGGTACCGCCGGTCGCGGTCCTTCTCCATCGCCTTAAGGACAACCGTCTCCACATCGCCACGCAGCTTCGGGTTGATCGAGGACGGCCGGGGCGGTGTGCTTTCCCGAATGACCTTCGTCGCCCGGTAGATGGTTTCACTCCGCGCGTCATAGGGCAACCGTCCGGTGATAAGCTCGTACGCCAGCACGCCCAACGCGTAGACATCACTGCGCGTATCCAAGCCCAGAACGTTCGCGTCGCATTGTTCCGGGCTCATGTATTGCAGCGTGCCGATCAACTGTCCGACGTCGGTTCGAATCGTGGTCACGGCGATGTCCGAATCCGTCAGGCGGGCCACCCCGAAGTCGATGACCTTCACCTGCCCCGACGAATCCACCAGGATGTTGCCGGGCTTGAGATCTCGGTGGATTACACCGCGCTGGTGGCCGTGGTGGACGGCGTCGCAGACTTGGGTGAACAGCTCCAGTCGAGCCCGCGTGCCCAGCTTCTTTTCGTTGGCATAAGCGATGAACGGCCTGGCGTCACGGATGTACTCCATGGCGAAGAACGGCACAACGCCGCGTCCCGCTTCAGGATCACGATGCGTACCGGCCTCGTAGATCTGGGCGATATGCGGGTGCGTCAGTCGGGCGAGGATCTCCGACTCATACTCGAAACGGCGCAACGCCGACCGTGTAGAGGCCCAGGCCCGCATGACCTTCAGGGCCACGATGCGGCTGGGCCTGATCTGCTCGGCCGCGTACACCGTGCCCATCCCGCCGGAGCCGATCACCTTCTTGATCAGATACTTGTTGACACGTTTGCCAATGAGAGGGTCCGGGGCGTCGTCCGCGCTGCCACGCGCCGCCCCGGACCCGAGCCGGGGAGGAAGGAGAAACTCTGAAGAAGCCCGCGCGTCGTGCTCCAAGAGCGATTCGACCTCGGCCCGCAGCTCCGCGTCATCTTTGCAGGCCTCAGCCAGGTAAGCGGCCCGGTCCTTAGGCGAGCGTGCTACGACCGCTTCGAAAAGCTCCTGCACGCGCTCCCACTGACCGGCCAACATCGGCTACTTGTCACCCATTACGGTGTCGCCCTTGCTCAATTCGCGGTGCAACCACGCCCGGGCCAGCCGCCACTCGTTGTCCACCGTTCGTGGTGACACATCGAGGGCATCAGCGGTTTCGTCTACGGTCAGACCCGCGAAGTAGCGCAGCATTACGACCCGGGCCTTGCGCGGATCAAGCTGCTCAAGCTTGTCCACCGCCTCATCGACGGCCAGCACCTCGACCGGATCCTGATCGAACAGCGGCGGCTCCTCCGCCAGATGCGCGGGCCGCTCGGCGCCGCCGCGCTTAAGGCGCTTTCTCTTACGTGCGTCATCTATGCGAATACGACGCATCGCTTTCGCCGCGGCCGCAAAGAAATGTCGCCGGCTCGACCATTGGACGTCCTGAGAGTCAAACAGACGAAAGTACGCCTCGTGAACCAGGGCGGTCGGCTGGAGAGTGAGGTCCGATGCCTCTCCGGCCATCTGCCCCCGAGCTACGCGGCGCAATTCGTCATACACCACCGCCCAAAGCGCCTCCTGCGCGGAATCCTCCCCCCGCCCCACCGCGGCCAGTAGCTCCGTCACCGGACTATCCCTGTGCGCAGACATGCACATCTCACGAGAGAGCTGAAAACCTCATCAGTTCACTGTAACAGGTCTCGCAGCCCACGACAACCCTCCACAGTAGCACTTTAGCGGATTCCACTGGTGGTGTATTGGCAGGGGGTGTTCGGGTGTGTCACGGCCCTACTGCCCAGACGTCGCGTATGCCCGCGTTACGCCGGGCTCCCTCATCCGCGAAGAATCGCGTTGCATGGGAATCGTACTGTGATCTTCGGTCCACGTATGGTGGGTCGCCCGTTGTGGCATATGGCTCAAACGGCCGCATCGTCCAGAGAAACTGGCGACCACGCCCCAACATCCACCATGCGGTGCAGGTCACTCCGGCAAGAAACTTCGGGGTTTCACTGCGCTCCCCTCACCGCTTTGACGCACGTGTATGTAGAGCGGGCGTTTCGAGCCACAAACAAGAGACAAAGCGTCAGGATGGCCCGGATTGTGAGCGTTCGACCGTCGTCTCGAAAGGGAAGGCGAGGTCTTTGTTCGGAGGCTCACATTGTTCATTCTCGGTGCGGACACGGTGTTGTGAGCACCCTCGGGAAAGCGAACACTGGGATCCTCCGTGGGCGAGCAGGGCGCAAGCCCGGGTAGGAGCGCAGACGCTTGAGGATTGGCGTCGAGATAATCGTGGTTTCGGCCGCCGTCTTGCGATGAAAATTGGCAACTCTCAAGGCTCAAGATGCGTGACCGGTGCCGCGTCCCGAAAGGGGCGTGGGCCGGGCCGCCTTTGAGTCTGGGTATGCCAATACCTCATCGCAGGGGTGCGTTTCGGTTCCGCGCCCCCTTTGAGTGCGCCCAGAGGACCGGCCCCGTCGCGGCTGCGATTCCGATCCGCAAACTGGAACGTGGAGGAACTGGAGAAAGCGCCCATGTCCCAAAGATCAGTGATGAGGCGAAGGAAGGTAATCGTATCGGTGGTAGTCCTGGGGGGGGCGCTGGCAGGTGAGGGCGTCGCCCAGGATCATGGCGCGACTGTCGCGCCGGTTCTGCAAATCACAGCGCAGAGAGACGATGAGATTACGGGCGTCCTGAGTCGAGCTACCTTACGTGTGAGTTTTTCAAGTCGAATGGAGGATCGTTCGCACGCAGTGCTCCACGTCAACCTGGGCGACGTCATGCTCGATGCTGAGGCGGACTTCGGGCAAGACACCAGGACCCTGGGCGGTGACGGCCATGAGCTAACTCTTGACGAACACCTGGCGTTGGTCGAGCTGAACGCTGCGCTCGAGCGGCACCTCGATCCATACAGACGGGAACTCTCGCCGCACGCCGATTTGCTGCACAGGGTGGTCTCGTATTGGGCAGAGGCGCCAGTTGGCTACCAGTTCACGCGACGCGTGATTGCGCGTGCCGCCTCCGACGTTCCACCGCCGCAACCCGATTCCGCACGGGCAACCTGCACCTACGGCTGCGAATCCATACCCTCCTGCTTTCTTGACGATTCTTGTTGTGAGTCCTGCGGATGGCCTTGTGGCTGCTCCGGGAATTCAACTGCACATCTTCAACATGGGTGTTCATGTGCCTCCTACTGGCTATCGTACGATTATCTCGGCGAGTACTGCTATTGCTCGGAGGTCTTCGTGGCCGGATGCGATCTCGATAGTGCGTGCCTTGGGCGCTGCGGGATTGGATGTGGAGACGCGGACGGCGCCGGGGTGTACTCCTATGACTGTGCGGAGCATGACCGTTGCGGCCGCGGCCATGGTGACTGCTACAGTTCAAGCGATGTGGGCTGTTTGGATGAATTCGACGAGGCCGCGGATGATTATCTTCTCCTGAGCAACAACTGCGATGGTTGCGGGTGCGAATGTTCCGGCAACTCGGATTGCGGCTCGTGTGAAATCTGCAACGGCTGCGACTGCGTGCCGGTTCAGTGCACTGGATGCAACGTCTGCAACGGCAACCACGGTTGCACGAATTACGAGTGCTGCGGTAACTCCGACTGCGGCTCCTGCGAATACTGCTCCGGCCACACCTGCCGTAACGTGCAATGCAGCGGCTGCAATGTGTGCAATAACAACCACGGCTGTACGGATTACGAATGCTGCGGCAACTCGGACTGCGGCTCCTGTGAATACTGCTCCGGCCACTCTTGCCATAACGTGCAATGCAGCGGCTGCAACGTATGCAACAACAACCACGGGTGCACGGATTACGAGTGTTGTGGTAATTCGGACTGCGGCCTGTGCGAGACATGCGTGAGCCACAACTGCGAGGCAGTATCGTGCGCGCCCGGCGAGGAGTGCAATAACAACCATGGCTGCCAGCCGATTACCGGATATTGCGACAACGAGACAGATTGCGGTGCCTGCGAGACATGCGTGAGCCACAGTTGCGAGGCCGTGTCCTGTGAGCCTGACGAGGAGTGCGACAACAACCATGGCTGCCAGCCGATCACCGGGTACTGTGACGACGACGCAGAGTGCGGCCTGTGCGAGACGTGCGTGAGCCACAATTGCGAGGCCGTGTCCTGTGAGCCTGATGAGGAGTGTGACAACAACCACGGCTGCCAGCCGATCACCGGGTACTGTGACGACGACGCAGAGTGCGGCCTGTGCGAGACGTGCGTGAGCCACAATTGCGAGGCCGTGTCGTGTGAGCCCGATGAGGAGTGTGACAACAACCACGGCTGCCAGCCGATCACCGGGTACTGTGACGACGACGCAGAGTGCGGCCTGTGCGAGATGTGCGTGAGCCACAATTGCGAGGCCGTGTCGTGTGAGCCCGATGAGGAGTGTGACAACAACCACGGCTGCCAGCCGATCACCGGGTACTGTGACGACGACGCAGAGTGCGGCCTGTGCGAGACGTGCGTGAGCCACAATTGCGAGGCCGTGTCCTGTGAAGCCGATGAGGAGTGCGACAACAACCATGGCTGTCAGCCTGTAGGCCAGCCGCCGAACGCGCCAACGGGCGTGAGCGCCTCGGACGGAACGTATACGGACAAGGTCCGGATTAGCTGGAGCAATGTCGAAGCGGCTGACGAGTATCGTGTCTATCGCTGCACAAACTCCAGCACATCGTCTTGCTCAGGCCGGAGCGGTTGGCAGGGCAGTACGAGCTACGATGACACCTCTGCCACAGCGGGGACGACCTATTGGTATCGGGTCAAGGCGAGGAATGATGCCGGCGAGAGTTCCTACAGCAGCGCGAGCAGTGGTGAACGAGCCGAAAGCGTTGACACACCGAATGCTCCGATTAGTGTAAGCGCCTCGGACGGAACGTATGCGGACAAGGTCCGTGTCACCTGGGGGAGTGTTCAAGCGGCTGATGAGTATCGTGTCTATCGCTGCACAAACTCCAGCAGTACCTCGTCCTGCTCGGGCCAGAGCGCGTGGCAGAGCGCGAGAATATACGATGACACCTCTGTTGTGCCTGGGACGACCTATTGGTATCGTGTGAAGGCGAGGAACGACGACGGGGAGAGCCCATACAGCGACGCGAACAGTAGCTTCCGCGCGGAATGCAGCACTACCAGCGACTGTAGCATCAGCTTACGATGCTTGAGCGGGCGGTGCATAACACAGATAGGATCTGGCGACCCAGATAATGATGGCCTGTTGTTCGACGAAGACAACTGCCTGGATGATTGGAATCCCGGCCAAGATGACACCGATGGAGATGGGATAGGCGATGCATGCGACGCGTGTCGTAATTCGAGTGGCAGTTGCGCCAACGGCTGCCCGCCGACGCCTTCCATTTGTGGCAACGGTGCCTGCGCGGGTATGCTAGTGGCTCTATTCGGGTGGTTCGGCTTACGCTTTGTCGGGGGCAGGCGACGAACGTGTTGCAAGGGGTGAGAATGACTGTCGTTCGGGAGAATCCCATCCGGATGGGATCGGACACGCCGAGTGGGGTGCATGAGGGCGATCGCACGCGGGGCCAGGATAGCCGGCCCGTTGAGAGCGGTTCCGATGAGTGTTTAGGGGCGTTTCGGGCTTGTCCCAGGCTGGTCGTGGCAGTGTACCTGCGTCTATAATGGACCGAGGTTTGCATCCGGGCGCGTTTTCCCGGTGGCTGGGAGGCATGGGCTCCGCGGTATAGTGGGACTGCTGGCTCTGGTTGACGTCGTTGGGCCGACGGCAATCGTCCGTCTTATGAAAGGTGAGGCGGTTCAGTGACGCTCGGCGTGGGATGCGGCTACCCGCCTTCCGAAGCGGCAGTCTCCAGTGCGTGAATCCTGCTCCGGATATCATCGACGACCGGCAGGCCCTCCAGCCCGGGGAGCAGTAGGCTCTGCTGATAGGTTGCGATCGCAAGTTGTGGCTCGCCGTTAGCCGCGTATAGGTCTCCAAGTTGCCATAGGATTGCCGGGTGCTGGTAGTTCGTTCTCTCGGCCGCCAGTTTGCACAGCCGCACGGCCTCGGCCGTGTCGCGCAGATCCTCCGGATAGGCTTCGTTTAACAGGCGGGCATAGGTGCGTAGCAACCCGATCGTCGCCGGACCGCTCTCCATCAGCTCTTCGGCCAGCGTGAGGGCTCGTAGGCTGAGGGCACGGGCCTCGGTTTCGTCTCCCCGTTGCGCCGCACGTCGCGCGAGAACTCCCAAGCCTACCAGGATCCGCTCCCGGGTCTCCACGCGATCGGGTTCGAATTCGGCCAACTGCTCGAGAATTCGCTGCGTGGCGCGAATGTGCTCGTCACACGCGTCCGCGTTCCTCATGTCCGAATTGATCGCGGTCATGGCACCGTGGTACTGCAACAACAGCCGCAGGCTATCGGCGTCATTCGGGGCAAGTTCGACCAGCGGGCGGAACAACGCCTCCGCTCTGGCGCAGTTGTCCAGCGCCTCCTGCGCGCATCCCGTAAGGGAGAGCGGACGTGCCGTAGCCAGGCAGGCCCGAGCCAGGGACTTCCGGGCTTCAACATCACCCGGATTCTCCTTAAACACCTGCTCGGTCATTGCGAGTGTTTCGCGAATACTCTCCGCGGCCATGGGCCAGTCTTCGATCTCGACGGCTATACCGGCCCGGTGCGCATGAGCTCTGCGTATCGCCTTCCGAATCCCGCTTCTCCCGGGTTCCAGGTCCAGTAGCGTGCGGGCCGACTCGAGTTGAAGATTGAAATGCGCCATTGCCGGACCAATCCGCCCTTCCTTCAGAGCGAAAGCCCCCATACGCTCGTGGCTCCATACCAGATTATCGAGGTAGTACGGGTTGGCCGGGAACTCCTCGACCAACGCTTCGTCGATAGCCAGTGCTTCGGCGTAATACTCGCGAGTTACGTCGACGTCACCCAATTCCTTAGCAACGTCGCCAACCCGGACCATCGCGAGCGAAAGAGCAGCCTGACGATCGGGCGTTTCCAAAGCTGCGGACGCCAAGGCCCGGCGAATCTCCAGCGCCTCAGAGAAACGCTCGAACGCCTGCCGGTGGCGCCCGAGTGCCTGATCGATTCCCCCAAGATCCCGCAGCGTTCGAGCGTAATCAGCCTGCAAGGCCGGGTCATCCGCGCGTTGCTCAAGGAGCTTCTGCAGATTCTCATATGCATTCTCGAGAATGATCCGGCGGGCCTCCTCCGCCCCGTCGATCCGCTTGAGTCGCTGAGCGACATCACCCACAAGAACCTCGATGGTCTTCTGGGAATCACGTTTCGCATTATGTGCTTCCGTCGCGCTGCGGTCCGCCTCTAACTCCGCCGTGACCGCCCGGCCGTACATCGCCGTTATCGTGACTGCGTAGACCAGCGTAGCCGCCACGGCCAGGCATAGCGCGATTGCAGCCTTTCGGTGCCGACGCACGGTCTTGGTGAGCACGTACCACGTACTCTCGCGCCTGGCCTCGATTGGCTCGCCGGCCATGAACCGTTGAATGTCGGCCATCAGGTCGGTCACGTGCTGGTACCGATCATCGCGGTACTTGGCGAGGCACTTTTGCGTTACGATGTTCAGGTCATCGTCCAGACCACGCCGAACGGCACCGGGTTGCGGCGGCTCGGACTCTATGATGTTCCGCAGCGCCGTATGCGCCGGTATCGTCGGGTCAAACGGCAGTCTCCCGGTGAGCAGGAAGAACAGGATCAACCCCAACGCGTGAACGTCCGTGCGGATGTCGATTTCGTCCGGCAAACCTCGGGCCTGCTCCGGACTCGCCCAGTGCAATGAACCGAGAAACTGCCCGGTTATGGTGGCTCTGTCCCCTCCGGCGTCATCATCGGCCGAAATGAGCTTCGCCAGTCCGAAGTCGAGGATGTGCGGGTCGCCGTGACCGTCGACCAGGATGTTAGCGGGTTTGAGGTCGCGATGGATGATACCGCGGACATGAGCGGCGTTGACGCCCGCACAGATCTTCATGAACAACTGCAGCGCGTCCCGGACGGTGAGATTGCGGCTCCGGATGTAGACGTCGAGCGGCCGGCCCTCGATGAAGTCCATCACCAGGTAGGGCAGTTCGTCCACCGTTCCGCCGTCGTATAGCGTAACGATGTGGGGATGCTTGAGTTTCCCCAGGACATCCAGCTCTCGCCGGAAGCGCAGGCGTTCCACCGCATCGCAGAACCGCCCGGTTCGAAGCACTTTGATTGCCACGGTCCGCTCGGTCGAGGCCTGCACGGCCTTGTACACGACGCCCTGCCCGCCCCGGTGAATCAGCTCCGTCAGGGTGTAGCCGGGGAACGTATCGGAGGGGACCGCGGGCACCTCGCGGGGCGGTGATACCAGCTCTGCGAGGGCGACCTGGCGGCGGGCGTACTCTATGGGTGACCGCGGCGCGGCGTCCACGGAAATGTCCTGCTCTGTTCCATCTTGAGGCATGGTCCGGGTACCTCAACAGTCACCAAGCGACAGGGCGGTTAGCGGTTCACGTGCCCTTAGAGAAGAAGTTTGTGCTCCCGCCGAGTAGCTCGGCCAGGCGGTCATGGGCTCGGGCTTTGAGCATGTGGATAGCGCCCCGAGAACGCTCCATCTGATCGGCAACGTCGTCGGCCGGGCGTCCTTCCAGATCGCACAGGCGAATCACCTTCTCGTAGTCGGGCGGGAGTTTGCGTAGAGCCTTCTCGATCAGATCACTCGCTTCGCTTCGCGCGGCGCCGCTGGTGGGAGAAGTGCCGTGCCCCGGCAATGAGGCCAACAAGGTGACGTACGACTCGTCGGTCACTGCGTCGCCAACGCGACGGGCCGGTGACGGACGCTTCTGCCGGTTGAGCGTCTTGATGGCGTCTGCGATGTTGTTCGCGGCGATCCGGCGCAGCCAGGCCTTGAAGGAACCCGACCCGCGCGGCTCGAACTGCCCAATACGCAGGTAGGCCTCGACATAGGTTACCTGAAGCACGTCCTCAGCATCCAGAATCGACCGATACCGAACACCAATCCGCCCGCGGAGCCATCCCCGCAGATCCGGGTCATGATGGTGAAGAAGCTGGGTGAGCGCCTCCACATCACCCGACACCGCCGCGGTAGTGAGTTCGTCCTGGGAAACCAGCATGATGGGGTCCCCGACCGCTGAATCTTGTTCCGCCACGTCGACGCTGCTGCATTGTAGCAGGAAACTCTGAAAAAAGCTCGGATCAGCGCGTTAATGGCGGTTCCGGCCGTCGCTTGGACATACATAAGGCCGAAGGCCGCGACTTCACGGGGGCTTTCCGGTGAGATCTTTCATGTATGCGTGAGTCGCCAAGCGTACCGCCCCCTGCGGCGAACCTGTTGGCGGCGCGCTGCTTCTCCTGGGATCAAAGAAACGGTCTGCGGTGCAGAACAAGAAAAAAGGCAAATCATGAGTTCGAATCCGCCAACGCCAGTCCTCGTCACGCTGGGCCTGCTCTTCTCGACCAGCGTTGGGTTCGCAGCAGATACGCACGGCGCTCGTTCGGGCGACAGCTTTCATTGGATCAGCCCAATAGGTGGCGCCTTCGCCGCTTCAGCGAACTGGGCGGAAGGCACGCCACCCCAATGGGATGACACGGCTATCTTCGATTTGGCCAGCGTTCTCGGATACACGGTGAATCACTACATGTGGACGGCTATAAACACACGTTTGCCATGGACTTACGGATCCGCCGAACCACATACGCCGCACAGCCGGAGACGTGTGCTTTGACGCCTGCTTATGGTATGAATCTTTTTCTCCAAATGGGGTTGTTTGTGGATTCTGGTTGTGTTAGACTTGAGTAACTCGTTTGACAGCACGGCCTGTCGTGACTATGTGCGGTTCGGATGGGAGAGTTCGAAGGACACTCGTAAGCGGCGGTGTGGCTCGTTTTCTCGAACGGGCCCGCGCATCTCCCATCCGCACGTTTGCTCTCGATTCTCGGCGCGGGGTCTCTTGGCTGTGCTGCCGTTGGTATGGCTTACGCAGCAACGCTTATCTCCTGGAATGCCGAGAGATATGCGCGCGGTTGAAGTGATGTCGGCTTCGATCGGGGGCGACGTACGTCGTCATACTGGAATAATGCTCCCGTCGTCTAACCGGCGATGTCGGCTCAATATACGGGCAGACAACGGGGGGCTCGTTTAGAACACTGAGCTTCGCATGGAGCGACTTCCTGCAATTAGGAGAGATCAGGTAATGTACACGGAATACGCAAAGGCTGTGGGTGGTAGGACGTCTCGCACGGTCGTGTTGAGCATCGTCGCGGTTGTCCTTGGTGTCGCTGGGGTCTCGCAGGGGCAGGTCATCGTTCCGGGCGCGGACGGGTCAGATGGCTTCTTCTTCCCGACGACGGACACCGAGGTCGACCTTTCACTGGCAGTGACGCGCGATTGGGACATGCCGAGTCCAGTTGTTGGGCGAGGTGTTTACGACCCAAACAAATGGGCGGTGGTCTTCAAGTACACGTCCGTCAATATCCCGGCAGGCGTTACGGTGACTTTCAAGAACCACCCAAGCGGCGCTCCGGTTGTGTGGCTAGTCCAGGGGGCGGTGACAATCCTGGGCACCGTCGACCTTTCTGGAGGCAGGGGTAGTGATCTGCGGATCTTCTCCGTTCCGGGGCCCGGTGGGTTCCGAGGGGGTGTCAGGTATGAGTCTGCAGGACTCGGTCCGGGTGGCGGGTTTTACCCTGCGGTCTACTATTCGCATGGGAGTTACGGGGATCCGGGCACTGCTACTAGCGGCGGCACGCCGCCGCCTACTTACGGGAACGCTCGGTTGATCCCACTCATTGGCGGCTCCGGCGGCTCAAGCCATCCCAATGGCGGCGGTGGTGCGGGTGGTGGTGCAATCCTCATCGCCACGGCTGGAAGTTTCACCATATCAGGAGAGGTTCTGGCTAACGGCGGTAGCTGGCTTTACCAGGGAAGTGGCGGGGGAATCCGGATTATCGCGGATACGGTCGAGGATGGTCTTGTTGGCCCGGGAACGCTTCAGGCACAAAGTGGCGGGAGCGGGCACGGGCGCATACGGATCGAAGCAAACTCGGTCGAGCTAGCCCAAGCGACGATCCCAACGTTCACGTGGGGCTATCCTGGCGACACCGCCGTTCTCTGGCCGAGTGATCTTGGTAACGTTCCGGAGGTCCGGGTCGCTTCGATTGGCGGAGTCTCCGTTCCCACGGACCCCCGCGCGAGTTTCGATTTCCCCCAAGCGGATGCCACGTTGACGAGCCCCGGGGTGCACCCTCTTGTGGTTGAAGCGAAGAACGTGCCGCTCCATTGGAGCGTCAACGTTCGTATCGTTCCGAAGTGTGGCCAAGATATCATCTACCCGGCGTACTATGTCGCCGGTGACGATGCAGAGTCGGTGTGGCAAGCGGCAGTGGAGGTCTCCGGTGGATTCTCGGCCATTCAAGTCCGGGCGAGCGAACCGGGAGCGGCTCGCGAGACGGAAGCTCTGGACGATGAAGACGTGGCAGCCGTCCCTGCGAGTATCGCTGAGCACAAGGGCTAGCGTAGCTCTGTGCAGGCTGTCAAAGGGCGTGGCCAACGATGGCGCCTTATGTCCAACACAGGGTGCCGCACGGATGTTCGAACACGAGATCGAGTCTGGGAGTTCTGTCAGTAAGAATCGCCACAACAGCATGAGGTAGCAGGAATATGTTCCCTTTTCGCTTGAATACAATGACGAGGGCGGTCGTAAGGCCGGGGTCCATGACCGCGCTCTGCGCTGTGCTTTCGTTGCCATTGATGGGGTCTTCTGTGATTGCCCGTCCTGCCGAAGACGGTGGCACGGTGGTTCCGGGCGGTCCGGCATGCGAACCGGCACCGGACGAACCGGTCGAGGTGAACGATGCGATCTCGCGCGAGTTCACGGTGTTCGTTGAGCAAGCGACGAGCATCATCGACGCGATCTCCCGCGAATTCACCGTCTTCAACGACGAGGCCGCTCATCCGACGGATGCGGTATCTCGCGAATTCACCGTGTTCAACGACATCGTGAATCCAGTGAAGTTTACGGACGCGGTCTCGCGCGAGATGACGGCGTTCGTCGTAATACCAATCGAGTTGGGTGTGCCATACGAAGGCTCGCTTCCGGTGGGCACGCGAATGTACTTCCGGCTTGAGACGCCCCCGGATCTCACGCTTCGGATCACACTCGACCATGCTAGCGAGACGGCCTGGACGGAACTCTACGCGAGTTTCGGCGCGCTTCCTGACGAGGCCACGGCGGATTTCTCCTTCTCGGATCCATCCGCACCAGATCAGGAGTTGGTTATCCCCAACACGATGGGAGGCACGTACTTCGTTCTCGTGCGCCTGAGTGCGGAAAGCGATACATCGGCGTCCAGCGGGTTCTCGCTGCTGGCCGCAGGCGTGCCCTTCGGCGTTGATGGTGTCGAGCCGCCGGTAGTGGGAGCCGGTGAAGAAGTAACCCTGCGCGTTACTGGTGGACACCTTGAGGATGCCGCGCGGATGTACTTGCGCCATGTGGATAGCGGCGCCGAGATTGCCCCCGTCAAGACGGATGTGCTCGACGCGGCGCATGCGCGCCTGCGATTCAACTTCTGGGGGGAAGAGCTTGGATTGTATAACGTCATCAGCGAATCGCAGGACACACAGCCCGTTGTCCTTGAGGATGCGGTGACCCTGCAGCCACCTGACGAGTTTCACCTCGACGAGGAACTCACACCGTCTCCTTTCCTTCGATCAGGACACGGTTGGAACCGTGGTTTCACGACATTACTCTTGCGCAACAACTCCAACATTGATGTGCCGATCACCCTGGTCAAGGTTTTCGCTCCTAATGGTCCGGATATGATGCTGACAATTGAAGGGGGCGACCCGCTTCCAGTTTATGGAAATGCCGATTATGTCGGCGTTCAACTTGCGATCGAGTCAATTGGTCCGAGTGCCACCGTCGAGGTGCCGATTGCGATTGATGTTGGCCCTGGATTTCCTGGCCCTAATATAGAGGTCCTTGTAGCTGTTGAGACATGGGCGAGGCAGGCATTTCGCGACATTTGGATTCGCGGTGACCGGGGACTGGTGAGGGGGGTAGCGGAGGCGTATGCAGCGTCAGAGCCGGAAGATATCCCTCCCGAGTTCTGGACAGAAGTGGTACCTGCAATGCAGGATCAAGTTGCGGCGCTATTCGACGAGTACGGGCTAGATGTGCCTTTAGCACGCGCACTGAGCGCCTCGCGAGGTGGGTGGCCCTCCAAACGCCAACTCTGTAACGCTACATGCGTTCTCCTCACCACCGAGTGCATTATCGTTTGCCAACGCGCTTCGCCCGGTGTGGCGCCCTGGTGCAGGCGTTATTGTGCGAGTATAGCAGCTTGGTGTGCATTGTGCTGCAATGATGCCTGCAATAACGTATGTCCACGGAAGTGGATCGGCTTCTGCCCACCTCCACCCCCAGATAATGGGTGCGTACCGGCGTGCGTTCCGGCGGGACCAGGATGTCGTGCTGCATGTGTTTGTAGAGAGGATTGCCCAAGAGCGTCTGATGGCATTTACTACGGTGAGCACTGCAGACCGGTATGCGAGTGCAAGCAGGCGGGCTGTACTCCAGGCGGTAGGTCCACTGATCCCAATGAAAAACATGGACCAAGTGGTTATGGCGACGGACGTTTTGTTCATGTGAGAGCACCTCTCATTTATCGTCTCTACTTCGAGAATCTCGATACGGCAACGGCGCCCGCTGCGGAGGTGTTCATCACCGACACACTCGATCCTTCGATGAATCTTGCGACATTCCGTATCCGGCAGTTCCAGTTCGGATCCACAACCGTTGATGTGCCAGAGGGACGCTCATCGTATCAGACCACAATCGACTTGACCGCCGAAATGGATCTACTGGTTCAGCTTCAGGCGGGTGTCAATCCTGGAACGGGGGACGCGACATTCGTGCTACGAGCCTTGGATCCGGAGACACTTCAATTGCCAGCCGAACTGATGCGTGGATTCCTGCCACCGAACGACGAAACCGGTCGCGGTGAGGGCTACGTCGAATTCACGATAGAACCTCGCAGCACCACTCCGACGGGAACGGTCGTGATCAATAGTGCCTCGATTGTGTTCGATTACAACGACCCGATCGAGACGAACGAGGTGTTCAACACAATCGACTCCGGCGCACCGGATACGAGCGTGCAGGTTATCGCAGAGGAGAGCCTGACACCGTTTGCGCTTGAATGGGACGGAACGGATGACGCGGGCGGATCGGGGTTGGCGGAGTATCGAATCTACGTCCGTACGAACGGCGGGCCGGCGGAACTGTGGTACTCAGGAACCGACACTTGGGCGCACTTCGACGGCGAAGTCGGCAGTAGCTACGCCTTCTACTCGCGTGGGGTCGACAACGTCGGCAATGTGGAGGCTTTGCCGGTAACGCTCGACGCGATGACGACGGTTGTGGCGGTTCGTCATCCGGGTGACATCGACGCCGACGCTGATACGGACCTGGCAGACTTCCGCGGGTTCTGCAGTCCGGATCCCGGCGAGGCCGTGTGCATGTGCATGTCCGGGCCGAACGGTGAGTCTTTGGCGGAATGTGCTCTCGCCGATCTGGACCGGGACAGAGACGTCGACCTTGCTGATTTCGCCGAGTTCCAGAATGCGTACGCCCCGCCATCATCGTAGGTGTATGAGCAAACGGCGAAGCCGGCCGTGATATCGAGACCGGCGCCGGGATCTCCTTGGCGGGGCGCCCGGCGCCGGTCGGCTTGTCCCGGCTCCCGATCCTGTCGGGTGTCGGCGCGCCGCCGCAACGGCTCGCTCAAGATCACGTCCGCGCGGGTGATCCGGCGGACCGTCAGAATCCTGGATCAGCGTGATAAGCCTGCGCCCCGTGCGCCGAAAGGTCCGCGGAATACAGCGTTTGGTTTTCTGCGTGACTCGCTCCGGTTTCTGACGCTCCATCCTATGGGCGGTGATGAAGACCGTGCCGGACAGGCCGCCGCAGCCAGGCAACGGTCGCCGGGCAGGGAAGTCCGGCGTCGCAAGCAAGCGAGATGAGTAAGGAGATTCTCACAGGAGAAGAGACATGGGAATACGGAAACCAGGTAGGAGACGTGTTATCCAGGCGGTGCTCCTCGGAGGCGCCGCCTTGGCGGCCGGCATCGGCCCGGCCTTGGCATCGCAACCATCGCAGTTGGCGTTGAGTCGTTACCGGCTGTCGGCCGGTGGAGGCACGTTGGCCAAAGGACCGCTCTCGTTGGCGGGGACGTTTGCCCAAGCGGAAGGCGGGACAATGTTGGGCGGAGGCTACGTACTGAACGGCGGCTTCATGTTCGAGTCGCCGCGCGGAGACTGCAATTGCGACGGGGTTACCAGCCTGGTCGATTTCGCCCAACTGGATTCGTGCCTTTGCGGCCCGGGCAACGCGTCTGCCGGGGCGTGTTCCTGCTTCGATGTCAACAGCGATGGGGATGTTGACCTTATGGACTTCGTAGCGTTTCAAACCAGCTTCGGTTCCGCGCGATAACCCGGTGAGGACTATCATCAGCCGCGCGGACTCCGACGAGTATACGACTCAGCAGAAGGAGCAGAACCCAATGCGAACAAGAACTCTGATCTCACTAGTCGTTCTCAGTCTATCGTCAATGGTCGATCCGGTCGTCGCGGAGCCGGTGGGATCGGCCCTCACGTACCAGGGGCAACTGAAGTCCGACGACAAACCGGTCAACGGCACGGTGGACTTCGTTTTCGCCCTCTACGACGCACCGTCCGACGGCACGCGGATCGACGAACGGCCTCGCCCTGCGGCGGATGTAGTCAACGGGTTGTTCACCGTGGAGCTGGACTTTCCGGCGGACGTATTCAACGGTCAGGCCCTCTGGCTGGCAGTAGAGGTGCGCAATCCGGCCTGGGACGGGCAGGGCGTTGCTCCGCCATTCACCGCATTGGAGCCGCGCCAACACGTAACCGCAGTGCCGTATGCAGTCCATGCCCAGCACGGTGGCAACTGCGACGGACACTCGTTGGATGCTGCGGATGGTGATCCGGTTGATGCGGTCTATGTGGACGAAGAGGGAAACGTCGGCATCGGTACGACGAGCCCCGAGGGCATGCTGCATGTTAAGGATGGCGACGTCCGCATCGAAAACGGTGGGCTCCGCCTCGTTGGCGCGGCGAATTACTTGGGAAAGCTATACATCGCCAAGCCGATTGTAGGCAAAGATGACTCAGTGTGCGAGTCCCACATTTATGCTAGAGGCACCGACAATGGGTATGGCCTAGCCATCGGTGTGCTGAACGACCCTGCGGGGAGTTTTATGCAGACTATGGTCAATGACCAGCCGGCATTTGGCGGTTCTAGCATCCCGCTGTTGCTGAATGCTAACGGTGGCAACGTTGGAATCGGCACGACGAATCCAGCCGCACGACTGCATGTGTCAGGCGGGCCAGATTGGACAATGAATGGCTGGCGGAAGTCGCTTGCACTAGATCAGTCGGGTGCACTTCAGCTTGGCCGTGGAAATCCGCAGACGTACGGTCTCGGAGTTAGTGCAAACACACTATACTTCTGGAACACGAATACGGAAGGGACCGACGATACGTCCAACTACTTTCTGACGGTCCTCCCCAATAGGAACATCGGAATCGGGACGACAAGCCCGGCCGCAACACTTCACGTTGACACATCCTCCACGGGAGAAGTCCGTCTGTCGAAGCCCAATGCCGGAGGTCAGGTTCTGCGGATGGACGGCGGCGGGGGCACAACGAACCAAGCCATCGAACTTGACCGGTCGCCCAGCGATCGCCTGCACATCGGCTCCTATTTCGGACAGTATCAGATTGTGGGAAACGCTGCTAAACCGATGGTGTTTGGGACAAACTCAAGAGCATCTGACCTTACCCTGGCAACAAACGGCAACGTCGGCATCGGTACAACCGACCCCCAGGCAGAGCTGGACGTTCGGGGGGAGATTCTCGCTACGTCGTCAAACCCCGTCGAGGGTACCATTACCGCGGAGGTCACTCATCAACACGGCCTCGATGACGGAATCGTCTCGACCACTCCGGGTAACCTGAACATGAACGCACCGTACATTGGTAGTCTGTTCAAGGCGAAGTTCGCCGAGGGAGCCAGCGGCTACGCATTCACCACCATCCAGGGCGGCGACTCCCAAACGGAGAACATCAAGGCCAGCATCACCTCCGCCGGGAGTGCCTACTTCGCGGGAACCACAAGGACTGCCGTTGTTCAGATTACGGGTGCGGACGTCGCGGAGCGGTTCCCGACCACCGAAGATCTGCAACCGGGGATGGTCGTCACCATGGACGCGGCGCGACTGGGGCATATCCGGCTTGCGCGGACACCATACAGCAAACTCGTCGCCGGGATTGTCAGCGGCGCCAACGATCTCTCCGCCGGCGCAGTGCTCGGCAATCTCCCCGGTCACGAGGACGCTCCGCCAATCGCCCTGGCCGGTCGGGTGTACTGCTGGTGCGATGCCGATGCGAACGGCCCGATCGAGCCTGGTGATATGCTGACCACGTCGTCAACTCCTGGGCATGCCATGTGTGCCTCGGACTCCGCGCGTGCCTTCGGGAGCGTCATCGGCAAGGCCATGGGCCACTTGGATAGCGGCCAAGGGCTGGTCTTGGTTCTGGTAAACCTGCAGTAGCAACACGGCCAAACCTGGAGGTATGCAATGGAATCGACGACGACTTCAGTAAAGAGCGTACACAGGCGCCAAGTGCCCTCCGCTCGACACATCCCGGGACGGTCTGGATTGCGATTGCTGGGCAGGATGCTGCCGCTGGTAGCCGCGTATATCGGTGTCAGCGCGTGCGTTGTACGTAGTGCTGGCGCCGACCCACCCCAGTGCGAGCAGGATACTCCTGTCACTCGCTCGGCGTGGTATGCCGCCGAGAGCAGCACTTGGGTGGCCACCGACGCACTCGACCGCACTCTTCCGACGTATTCCGAAGTCGGAGCGCCACGGTCGGATCGCTTCGTCGGCATCTTCTACCTGCTCTGGCATGGGGAACACGGCACCGACGGTCCGTTCGACATAAATCTCATCCAGAGCAATCATCCCTACAATCCCGGGACGCCCCTCGGAGATTACCTGGACGCCCTCGAACCCTACTACGGCCCCTTTGCCTTTGATGATGCAGACGGCGACGGCGAGCCCGATTTGAGTGGCCATCACTGGGGTGAGCCTCTGTTCGGGTACTACCGAGCCGACGATGAATACGTGCTGCGTAAGCACTTGCAGATGTTGGTCGACGCGGGCGTGGATGTACTGCTGTTGGATAACACGAATGCCGTGCCGTACGACGCGAACGTTACCCGCCTGCTGTCGCTGGCCGAGGAGATCCGGGAATCCGGCGGGGATACCCCGCAATTCGCATTCATGGCCCATCCGAACATCGTCGAGCATGACTATGACTCCATCTACGCGCCCGGGCACTACGCCGATCTGTGGTTCTATTGGCGTGGGAAGCCGCTGCTACTCGTGACGGCCGAGTTGAGTTCCGATGTCCCGCAACACATCCGTGATTTCTTCACCATCCGCACATCGTGGTCGTGCGGTGTGCTGAATAACGACCCGTGTGACTGGTACGGCGACGGACAGAACAACTGGGCGTTCATCTATCACTATCCACAGGCCTGGGGCTGGGATAGTGCCCCCATGATCCCCGAGCAGATCGCGGTTGCCACGGCGGAGCACGCTCATCTGAACGTCGGCAAGAGCTTCCACGACGGTACGCAGCCGGCCTACGGTTCCGCTGCCGAGGACACCGCGCGCGGCTACTACTTCGAAGAGCAGATCCAGCGTGCCTTGGACGTCGATCCCGAGTTTGCGTTGATTACGCAGTGGAACGAGTGGATCGCAGGCCGCCTGGAGGCGGAGGAGGACAGTTGGTTCCTCGGTGTGCCTCGCGAGCCCGGGGAATCCTTCTTCGTCGATGCCTACAACCACGAGTTCAACCGCGACATCGAACCGGTGGTAGGCGGACACGGTGACAACTACGTCTACCAGATGACTGATTTCATTCGGCGGTTCAAGGGGGCCGCCCCCTCACCGGCGCCAGGCCAGCCGCGGTCGATTGACATTGACGGAGCGTTTGCCGACTGGAATGCCGTCGGCCCGCGGTATCTGGATCAGCCTGGGGACGAACCCTACCGCCTTAACCAACCCGGATATTTTCAGGCTGGTCCGTACACCAATCTCTCGGGCCGCAACGATATCGTGGAGGCGCGCGTAACCTATGATGAGTGCGACGTGTTCTTCTATGCTCGAACGCAACAGCCACTCTCGACCTACTCCGCGCAGGACTGGATGGTGTTGTACATCGACGTCGACTCTGACCACGCGACCGGATGGGAGGGCTTCGACTACGTAGTTAACCGAGTCGGTGTCGGTGCCACTACGTCGACCCTAGAGGCGAACACGGGAGGGTGGAACTGGTCTCATGTCGGTGCGGTGACATACCGCGCGAGTGGTAATGAGCTGGAGCTCGCCATTCCACGGGATGCCATCGGTGAAACGGATGTCGGCGTCGCAATTGACTTCAAGTGGGCGGACAACACTCAGCCCGCGGGGGATGTGCTCCGGTTTACCACGCACGGCGATTGCGCTCCGAATGATCGATACAAGTATCGATACGTGAACTCACTGCCTGGCGGCCCGTGCGAGCCGGGATGCGAGGGTGTCGATGTCTGGGTCGACTTCGACTACGTCGGTCCCGAAGACGGATCCTATGGACGTCCTTTCAATACGCTTACTGAGGCTGTGTCGGCGGCACCGGCCAGCGGGACGATCGGGATCCGGGCGGGCAGCACCAGCGAAACGCCCACGATCTCAGATCCCGTAACCATCCTAGCCTGCGGAGGTACGGTAACCATAGGAGCACAGTGATCCGCGACGCTATGGATGAGAACGTCTGTTGGTTCGGCGGGGCAACCTCAATCAACCCGCCGAACCGGTGGCTTGCCGCGTGCATGGGGCCGCACGCGAAACGAGAGGTTGGGAGCACACCGGTGCGGCGCTGGATCAGCTCTGGTGGGACGCATGAGGCATCAACTCTGCTACTCCGGTAGACCCTCCGAATACCCGCACGCCTGGTAGTCGCTGCAGCCGAGAAACTTGCCGCGGCATCCGTCGCGTACAACAAGGTGCCCATCGCAGTCGTGAAGGGGGGCGACATATTATCGCCCCCGCTCGGCCCGGAGGGGAAAGTTTCAATCCACGCCCCCGTGAAGGGGGCGACATTTGCCTAGTGACCGGAAGTATTCGCAAGCAAGGTTTCAATCCACGCCCCCGTGAAGGGGGCGACCGTAGGCGGTCACCTGTGTTATGAGCGGTGCAATGTTTCAATCCACGCCCCCGTGAAGGGGGCGACTCGATAGCCCGGAGGATGTCGACGTGGCGACCGGGGTTTCAATCCACGCCCCCGTGAAGGGGGCGACCGCGGTCGAGAGCAGGGGCGTAAGCCTATACGGTGCGTTTCAATCCACGCCCCCGTGAAGGGGGCGACGCGTATACTCCAGGAGTTCAACGAGTTGTACCTGGTTTCAATCCACGCCCCCGTGAAGGGGGCGACGCTTGTGCTACGGATCGTAAGACGGGTGCAACTGTTTTCAATCCACGCCCCCGTGAAGGGGGCGACTCGAGGCAAGAGTCGACGTCTCGCCCGCCGCATCGTTTCAATCCACGCCCCCGTGAAGGGGGCGACGGCGAATCACTGGAATCCCCTTGACGATAGGGTGTGTTTCAATCCACGCCCCCGTGAAGGGGGCGACCGAATCATTGACATGGCGGAAAGGGGTGCAAATTGTTTCAATCCACGCCCCCGTGAAGGGGGCGACTCTGACATTTACGGTTCCGATCCCTGGAGGGTGAAGTTTCAAATCCACGCCCCCGTGAAGGGGGCGACCGCGGTCCGAGAGCAGGGCGTAAGCCTATACGGTGCGTTTCAATCCACGCCCCCCGTGAAGGGGGCGACGCGTATACTCCAGGAGTTCAACGAGTTGTACCTGGTTTCAATCCACGCCCCCGTGAAGGGGGCGACGCTTGTGCTACTGGATCGTAAGACGGGTGCAACTGTTTCAATCCACGCCCCCGTGAAGGGGGCGACTCGAGGCAAGAGTCGACGTCTCGCCCGCCGCATCGTTTCAATCCACGCCCCCGTGAAGGGGGCGACAAAGGCTCGGCGCTTGCGAAACAGGCGAGAACAGTTTTCAATCCACGCCCCCGTGAAGGGGGCGACGTTGTTTACGCACCAACTGCCGAGAGCGCGCCAGGTTTCAATCCACGCCCCCGTGAAGGGGGCGACGTCGTCACAAGTGGCAACTTTGACGGCTGGCCGGTTTCAATCCACGCCCCCGTGAAGGGGGCGACCGAGTCCGTATCGCAGGCTCAACAACGACCTATGCGTTTCAATCCACGCCCCGACCGAGTCGTATCGCAGGCTCAACAACGACTATGCGTTTCAATCCACGCCCCCGTGAAGGGGGCGACAGATGCCACTAAACGACATCCGCGCGATCACGTAGTTTCAATCCACGCCCCCGTGAAGGGGGCGACGTCACCGGTCCGGCAGCGAGATCGTGGACGCGGCGTTTCAATCCACGCCCCCGTGAAGGGGGCGACCTAGCTCCCGGTGAGGTTTAGCGATATCTAAACTCGGTTTCAATCCACGCCCCCGTGAAGGGGGCGACTGACGTCCCGGAGCCGGCGGACCCGGTACACGAGTTTCAATCCACGCCCCCGTGAAGGGGGCGACGCGCCGACTAGCACTGACACCGTACGCGCGACAAGTTTCAATCCACGCCCCCGTGAAGGGGGCGACGCGACGGGTTCTGGGTCCCGGCTCACGCCCCAATCGTTTCAATCCACGCCCCCGTGAAGGGGGCGACCCGCAAAGTCGCCGGTGTAGTTGACCGCGCTTGTCGTTTCAATCCACGCCCCCGTGAAGGGGGCGACCAGGTATGCCGGTCGACTTACGCCGGCCGGCCGATGTTTCAATCCACGCCCCCGTGAAGGGGGCGAC
>CAXXGO010000002.1:0-12842 GCA_963666835.2 Phycisphaerae bacterium
TCACTACAGCCGACTTTCCTCGATCAGTATAACTAGCGCGCGGACAGGTCATGTGCAAAACAACGATGACCGGGTCGTAGGCATCGACGTACTGGTCTGCAAGAAGCGTGTCACAACTTAGCCCACCCGGTCCCAGTTTTCGGAATGGGTTTATGATCCCCGGTGACCAATTCACGCCGGTAACCAAACGCCGACACTCGGTCGCGCTGTCGATCCAACCGAAGGCCGCCTCGATGATCCACGGCACACCGTTCGTCGTGTCAGAGGCTTTCGCATACACGAACGAATCGCGCTCGCAGCCAGCAGCCTCAAACCGCTGCATGAGATGCACTTTGCCGATAATCCCCAGTTTGGCGGGTCCGACGGGCTTCGTGTGGCGTTGCATGGCTTTCAGGATTCTAGCGGTCACGGCGTGGGCCAGATCCCCGTCGCGAACGAGACCGGACAGGTGGATGCCTGCGAGCTTAGTGTCCGCCAGCACGGCCTTCTGCTTGGCTGTTCCACTCAACCCTCCAAACTCGCTTACGAACTCGCGGACGGTCCGGTCGGAATCGTGCTGCCTGTCATGCATGATGTACGCGCGGATGAGCCGCTCGAGCTGCTCCAGGTCATACCAGTGGGGGCATGTCGGTTTGTCGGGAGTCCATTTGTTCCACCCCGGGTCCAGCGGCGCGATATGGCAGCGTTCACCGAACCAATCGACCGTAAGATCCAAATGGGGGTTCAACCACGTGTAGTCATCCGCGATCTGTAAAAACCGCTCGCGTGCGCCCTCCAGGATTGAACAGGATGAACCGGGCCAATGAACGGTGATACAAGTGCCGGTTTTTACATCAGGGGCCGTCGCCGTCGTGTGAACTGGAGCCGGATCCTGCGTGAGATCACCCACGTTCAGGATGATTCGATGACGCACTCCCGCAGCAGCGATTTCTACTTGGCCGCGGCTGCCATCAAGCACCGACGGGATCGCCAGAATCGTCTTCATGGCGTTGCCCTGGGCTCCACGATCGGGGGCGACGTACGCCTCTCGGCTCGACGTTCGGACACCGAAATCCAGGAAACCCTCTATCGTCTCGGCAGGTATGCCCGGCCCGTTGTCAGCAATGGTGATGCCCTCTTCGTTCACCGTGACGACAATCTCCGGCGCAATCCCCGCCTCTTCGCAGGCATCAAGGCCGTTGTCCACGAGTTCCTTCAGAATGACCAACGGCCAATCCGACTTCTGGTGGCCGGTCTGAGCGGTAAGCTCCTTCTCGGAAAAGAAGTCGAGACGACGACTGGTAACAAACGCCACGCGATCCAGCCGCGTCTCTTTGCCGTCCTTTGCAGCGGGCCGGCGCGCCTTCGATCTCGCTTTCGCATTGGCGCCCGGAGGCGCCTTGCCCTTGCGTACGGGCCTATCGTCATTCACGATCCTCTTCAACGTGCGTTCTCCTTTCAGTGCGTTAGCTGTTGCATGGCGCGCTTTGCGTTTTCCAGGTGAACTCGGATTGCTCGTTGCGTTGGGCGGACACACGGAATCAGCCCGCTACGGCGCCACGTTTGCACCGTACCCGCCTTGCATCGAAGCCCATGGGCCGGGTTTGGCGGGTTGACCAAGTCTGCCATTGCACTACGCCTCCACGCAGGTTCTTCGTTACGACCTGCGGGGAAGATTACGGCACGTCCAGGTGTGCCGTCGTGTACGCATAGTGTGTGTTTTGGTGTGTATTTTGGTGTGTCTTAGTGTACGTGGCCTTCGGGCCAGACCAATCTGTATCCGCCCTTGCCCTTACCCCCCGGGAGGTGAATGACTTTCTCGAAGTCCTTGTCTTCCTGCAACTTAGTGAGGGCCCCGCGTGCTCCGCCGCAACCCTTCTCGAGCGTGTCCTTGTCCACGCCGTTGGGATATGCATCCACGAGTTTCTTGAGCGCCGTCCATCTCCCAATAGTAAGCGGCCCTTTCCGTTTCCCGAGGACAAAGACCGGTTCTCGCGGCTTGCCCATAACCACCGGACAACCTGTGTTGTTGGGGGCAGCACACGTCGCATCTTCTTCGCCGGAAGCCCCAGACTCGTGTTGCTCCGTTGCCGTTGTGCTGGCAAGTTCTGGCGGCCCACCGTCCGTATTCGCAGGTGTATGGTCGGTCGAATACTCGCTATCAGCAATGATGTCCTCAAGGGCATACGATCCGGTTTCCAGCCTCGCGATTCCGTCCGTGGAGTCGAGAGCGCTGATCGCCGCGAACAGGTGCAGAATATCCTCGGGGATCATAGGTCCACAGTCGGGCCCACAAGAGGTCGAAATATCAAGCAAGAAATAGAGAAAGGAAAGCCAATCCCACTCCCAGACATCCCTGCGATCACTAGATAAGAAGGCGTACGTTGCCAGCGTGTTCAGTGGGTCTGAAACCTCCGCAATCGCGGCGACGACGGCCTTACCATGTACCCAGTGGCGTTGAGTGTCCTCAGCGATCGAAAGCTCGAACTGGACCGGGTCCCCCGCCCGGTGCTTCTCGTGTCGCGCAAGTGATTCGTGCTCCGCAGTGCAGAGTCTGGTCATGGCCTTCCCCAAGACGCCCAGCAGCCCGTACAGTAGTCTTCCGCACTTGATACGGTTGCGAATGATGCTCTCATCCAATTCTCTCACGGCACCGTGCATAAGACGCTCGTGGACGAAATACAGGGCGTTGACCTTCTGGATCCACCGTTCTCGGTCTTGCTGTTTGCCGTACCGCCTCCATTCGAAACTGCCTGTTGCCCAGTAGATCCAACCTACCGCCTCTCGCAGCCTCGTTTCGAGCGGCCCTGCCTCGCCTGGCCGCCCATATTCCGTCCACCTGCTGCTCCCCTTCGCCGCTCTGTACACTGCCCGACATGCGTCTTGAATCGTCTCGCACGTGGTCTTGTGGGCGTCACGTATCTTGCGCTGCGCAGCCATGAGCTCGTGGCTGTCGAGCTCCCACGGGTCGCAACGGTCTCCAACAACATCGTACCAAGTCGCATCTGCCGCCCGTTCCAAACTTTCTATGGCGTCAAGAAGGCGACTGAGCAACTCCTCCAGGATGTCCACCGGATGTGTTTGAACCAATCTGATCACGTTAGGCATGGTGAAACGACGGTCCGGCGCATGATCTTGCTTCGAGGGAACGGGCTTCTCTTCCGACATACTCGCATGTTCCTTTGGAGGACGACCGGAGGCCCTTGCTGGCTGTTGTGCCGCAGGCCAGCGGCAGTCTCCGACCACTCATGTCAACCGCAGTAACGGGCGGCACTCACATTGCCGGCGCGGCCCACCATCACACGAATTCGACGAACAGAGGCAGCGGGACGACTGAAGAAGTACCGTGGCCAAGGACGGCCGTTGCTCGCAGCGGAAAAAACGCATCGTCCCGAGCCGGCTCCGCACCCCGCCATCTGTAAAAACCAAGGACGGGCGACGGAGATTCAGCATGATCAAAACGTACGCAAACACCCAATCCTTGCAAGGGCCGTTTACCCCATTACGGCCACCTTACCAATACTGCCGACACCGCTGCTAACTCCTCCCCTTTTCCCCTTTCTCCCTACCAAACCGAAACGGGGAATCGGCGCGCCAGTGGCTTCGATCCCGATACCCGCACATACTGGAGGAACTCCGCACGGCCCCCACGGTCCCCACCGCACCCGCGTTTGGAAGCCTCCTCCCCCGGGGGGCCGGCCAGATTATTCCGGGGGGTCCGACCTAATCTGTCGTACCCCCCTGGTAGAATCGTGACACTGAACGCCCCCGGGCGACGGCGGTTGGCAGTAGACCTCTACATTGCCGCGACAACGGCCCGTTCGGGGTTGAACACGGGCGCGAAAGTCCGCATAATGGTTCAGCAGGAGTGGACCTTGCGTAGCCAGGGGCAACCGGCCGCGCGACCGGCGGCTCCGTGGGGAGACAACGGGAGGTGTGTGCAGATCAGGTTGGGACACATAGTCGTTGGACCGTTCTTGCCCGAGCCGATCGAGGTAATCTCCGTGACGGAGATGGGAAGTTCGATCAAGTTGATCGGGAAGGGGCTCGCATCCGGACTGGTTCACGATCCCATCCTCGCCCCCGATCAGGGCCGATGCAGACGCCGTTTCGGACTCCGAAGGGCACAAGAGACTGGAGAAGCGCGTTTGGCCCCAACCTGATCTGTCGCACCGATGTGTTATAGCTAGACCACGGTATGGCAAGGAGGCTTCGGTGTGCCTTTGATGAACGTCCGGGAGGTCGTGAGAGGGTATAACGCCAAGGCGACCTCACCTCTGCATTCGAACTCGCACGGACGCGCAACCCGGAGGTTTGCGTGACAGACTTCTTCGGACATAGCGAAAACGACAATGGAAGCGGCCCGCGGGAACTTCTGGCCGACCATCTCACATACACTGCCCGACGCGCCGAACGCTACGCGTCCGCGTTGGGCTGTGGGGTGGAAGGCAGAATCGCCGGACTGCTTCACGACCTCGGCAAGTACGCCGACCAGTTTCAGCGGCGTCTCACCAACCCAAGGAGCGAGCCCGGCCGCGACCACTCATCGGTCGGAGCGATGCTGACTTCAGCGTGCTACAAGGAACAAGGGATTGCCGCGGCTCTGGCGATAGAAGGTCATCACACCGGGTTGACCATGGTGACCGATTGGCGCAAGCTGGCCAGGCAGATTGGGGAACACGTTCAGGAACATCCGGAAGACTACACGGACTCCGACGTTCACAAGCTTCTGAACCGCTGGAAAGCCGACGGCTTCGAGCTACCCAAACTCGATACTGTTACCCGGCCCCCAACCGGGCGAAGCGCCGCCGACATGCTCGATGTGCGCATGCTGTTCTCGTGCTTGGTTGACGCGGATTTCGTTGAGACGGAGGCACACTTCGCAGGTAACGACGTGGATCGTCGAAGAAACCGGCCGGAGGGTCCGCCGTTGGACGCCCCGCGTGCCTTCAACGTGGCCATGGATACGATCAACAAGCTGACGAGCTCGTCCACCGCCGGCGATCGAATCCAGCAGACCCGTACGATCCTCGCCGATAGTTGCGTACACGCGGCCGCCGCCAACCCGCCTGGCGTTTTCACGCTGTCAGCCCCAACCGGCTCGGGAAAGACGCTCGCAATGCTCGCCTTCGCCCTCCGCCATGCAATGGAGCACAGCCTTCGACGCGTTATTCTCGTCATGCCGTTCCTGAACATCATCGAGCAAACGGCGTCAGTCTACCGGAGTCTATTCACAGCGGAGCGCGGTTTTCCGGAACATTACGTTATCGAAGATCACAGCAACGTGCGAGACGGCGAGATCAACGAAAAAGGCGCGGACGATGGCGAAGCGGTCCGGACTGGCCGGTTGCTTGCTGAAAACTGGGACGCCCCGATCATCCTCACGACCAGCATTCAGTGCCTCGAATCCCTGATGTCCAATCGGCCCGGCGCATGCCGCAAGCTCCACCGGCTGGCCAACAGCGTTATCCTGTTCGATGAGGTGCAGACTCTGCCACCGCACTTGGCCACCCTGACCTTGGCCACGCTTTCTCGTCTGTCCGAGCGGTTCGCCTCAACCGTTGTCTTCGCAACAGCCACCCAACCGGCCTTTGACCATCTGAGTGAGCAGGTGGAGGCGCTAGCACCTGGTGGTTGGAGACCGACGGAGATCGTACCGGACCCGCGTGACCTCTTTCGGAAAGCCACCGGTCGTGTGTGCGTTCATTGGGACCACGAAGCTCCAACGTCATGGGAGTCACTAGCGGATCAGATTCAGGGGACGGACCAGGTACTCTGCATCCTAAACTTGAAACGTCATGCCGCCGACCTTGCCACTACGCTCCAGGACCGCAACGCCGGCGGCCTGCTCCACCTCTCAACCAACATGTGCCAGGCGCACAGGCAGAGCACTTTGGAAGAGGTACGGTGCCGCCTTCGATCGGGCGACCCCGTGAGGTTAATCGCTACGCAGTGCGTCGAGGCCGGGGTTGATCTCGATTTCCCCGAAGTGTTTCGCGCGTTGGGCCCCCTGGAGGCAATCGCCCAGGCGGCCGGGAGATGCAACCGGCACGGTAGCCGACCGGAAGTCGGGCTCGTACATGTGTTTCGGCCGGACACCACGGATGGAAAGCGGCCATACCCCGGCGGAGCGTATGCTCAGGCTGCGCAGGTTACCCAGAGCTTTCTGAGCAGCTTGCGCAGCGAGTGTCAACAACTCGACGATACGGAGATTCTCCACGACGCCGACCGGCTTTCGAGCTACTTCCGCAAGTTCTATTCGCTTACCGGTGTCGCAGAAGAAGGAAAGGACCTGAAACACGCGATAGAGGCCTGCGACTTCGCTGCGGTCGCACGACACTATCGCCTGATTAACCAGGATTCGATTTGTGTCTTGGTGCCCCACGAGCCCAGTACGTTCGAGCTTCTAAGGGACGAGAGCACAGAAGCCGAGCGGTTGTCGATCGACTTCGTTCGGGATTGGATCCGCCGGGCTCGACCCCACACGGTCAACCTCTGGCGGCCAGAATCAGACGACGCCCGTTGGGCTCACCTGGCCCCGATCCAATTCAGCCGGAGACGCCAAGTCGACAACGACGAGGCCGGGTGGTTCACCGCGCTGCCGGGCGCAAGCTACGACTGCTTGCTGGGTTTGAGGTTCGATGATGAAGACGTTCTCACAGTCTAGTCCAGTTGAAGGACACGATGTCATGTTCACTGCAGAGGAAGAAAGGAACACAGAGGCCATGGCCTTCCTTAAGAGCAATGGCTGTGCTGTTCAACTCTTGCGTTTCTGCGCAGGAGGAAGAACACTGATCGCCCGTTCCACGCGCTCCAGGTTGAGGATTGCCGCGGTTCCAACCTGCAGAACGCTGCTACCTCACGCTATTCCTGTTCTCAATAACCCCACGCCGGGGAAGCGCGTTAACTTCGTCCTAGTTTCCGGAGGTCCACAATGAAGAACAAGCCCCACGTCATTGAGGTCTGGGGCGACTTCGCCTGCTTCAGTCGCCCCGAACTCAAAGTTGAGCGATGGAGTTACCCATGTCCGACACCGAGCGCCGCACGTGCGATATTCGAAGCGGTATACGCAAAGCCGAACAAAGACCCCACCCAGGCCCAGTTCCGCTGGCAGGTGACACGCGTCGAGCTACTGAAGCCGCCGACCTACATCGCCCTGCGGCGGAACGAGGTGGCCGACGTGGTCAGCACTGTCAATGTCAAGAAGTGGATGAAGGGCACCGCCGCCCCCACACCGCTCATGGCGGATGACGGCGGCAACCGGCAGCAACGCCAGACGATGGCGTTGCGCGATGTGCGCTACCGTCTGCACGCCCGCATTGTCCCGTGGCCGGGGTTCGAGGGGAAGCGGGCTGCCCTTGACGCCCAATTCCGTCGGCGGGCGTCGCAAGGCAAATGCGTCTGGCAACCCTACCTCGGGTGCCGGGAGTTCGTGGCCTTCTTCAACTTGGTCGAAGACCCGGTAGAAAAACCGCCGGTTGTGGCGTATGACCAGGACGTCGGCTTCATGGTCTACGATGTCTTCGATCTATCGAGGGCAAACGGCAGCGACGCTCCACCGTTCATCAGCTTGTTCCGCGCGGTTATTCGCGGGGGCGTGCTGGAGGTTCCCGATTGGGATGACCCGGCCGTCCGGAAGCCGGAAAGGAGGGCTGGGTAATGCTGCACACGCTTGTAGATCACGCTAAACGCCTCAACCTGCATGCCGAGGCGGGTTTCATTCCCAAGGTGGTTCGCTGGTTGATCGAGTTTGACGAGACCGGGCGGTTCCTTGGTGTGATTGAGCAGAGCGATCCGGAAGGCGGTCGCCGAAAGGGGCGGGCGTTTCAGAAGGCGCCCAATCTGAAGTTCTCCGGCGATTCGCCACTGCGGCAGTTTCTGGTCGACACGGCCCATTATGCATTGCTATACGGCGTCGAGAAGCCGGATAAGAAACTGCTGGCCAAGCACGGGTTCTTTCTGGACCTATTGCACCAAGCCGCGACGGCCGATCCGGTCTTTGCCGTCCTCTTCGACGCGCTCAGTGAAGATACGATACGCAGCAAAATCTGCGTCGCGCTCGAGGAGAGGAAAGCAAAACCGCCCGACAATGTCACTTTTGCCGTTCACAGTGCCGACGGCGGCGTGCGAGTTCCGGTTGAGGAGAGTTGCTGGCACGACTGGTGGCGCGAGTTCTTCCCCACACTGCTGCCTGAGAAAGGCGGCAACCAGGGAGACATGGTCTGCCTCTTGACGGGCAAGTTGACCGAGGCGGCCCGGACTCACCCGAAGATCAAGGGATTGGGCGGGGTCGGTGGTAAGGTTGAGACGGCGATGGTTGCGTTCAACGAGGACGCATTCGAGTCTTATGGGCTCTCACAATCGTACAATGCAGCCGTCGGCAAACAGGCCGCGGAGCAATACGCGGCAACGCTTAACCACCTGATCGAACACAACAGCGTTACGTTGGCGGGTGCCAAGGTCGTTTATTGGTACGATCGCCAGGTCGAGCGGGGGGACGACCCGGTCCAATCGCTTCTAACCGGCATCGACTTCGGTGAGGCTGAAGTCTCCGACAAGGAGCAAGAGCAAGCAGAACCATCCGAACGGGACGTAGCCCAGGCAGAAGACCGAGCTCGAGCCTTGCTCGATGCTATCCGCACCGGCAAGCGTCCCGATTTGGCGGACAGCCGTTATTACGCAGTGACCTTGTCGGGCAACTCAGCGCGCGTGGTCGTCCGCGACTGGATGGAAGGCCAGTTCACCGAACTGGCCGAGAACATCGCCGCTTGGTTTGAAGATCTCGCCATAGTCCGCCGTGACGGTGTCGATCTGGTCCGCTCGCACAAGTTCGCAGCGGTTCTTGCGGCCGCCGTCCGAGACCTCAAGGACATCCCGGGACCGTCGGTAGCCGCGCTCTGGCACGCCGCGATCCGGCAGCGACCGATTCCCCACAACCTTGCCGCGCAGACCCTTGCACGCGTGAAGATCGACGTCATTCAGGACGATTCTCCTCGGCATGCCCGCCTTGGGCTTCTGAGGGCATTCCTAGTTCGTAACGGAGATACCGATATGAAACCGCATCTTAACGAAGACCATCCCTCGCCGGCCTACCATTGCGGCCGCCTGCTCGCAGTTCTGGCGTACATACAATATGTAGCCCTCGGTGACGTTGGAGCCGGCGTTGTGCAGCGGTATTACGCCGCCGCCAGCGCGACTCCCGCCCTCGTACTCGGCCGTCTTGCGCGTACCGCGCAGTTCCACTTGGACAAAATCGCCGACAAGAAGATACGTTTCGGGTTGGACAAACGCCTTGCCGAGATCTGGGGACGCATCGACGACAGCATCCCGAGCACTCTAACGTTGGAGCAACAGACCATCTTCGCTCTCGGCTACTACCACCAGAAGGCCTATCGCGGGCCTTCGGCAGACAGTGAGTAGCGTACATCATCCCCGGTGACCGTGACCGATTGAAGGACTCAATAGCCTACATTCACTATTAGGATAGATACAATGAACGACTCCATTATGAACCGCTACGAGTTTCTCTTTCTCTTCGACTGCGAAAACGGCAATCCCAACGGCGATCCCGACGCCGGCAATGCCCCGCGCATCGATCCACAGGATATGCACGGTTTGGTGTCCGACGTGGCCATCAAACGTCGGATTCGAAACTATGTTCAGACGGCAAGAGGCAATGAAATGCCGAATGCGATCTTCATTGAACACGCCACCAATCTGAATGCTAAGATCGTACGTTCGCACGAGGAGACCGGTGGCCTGCCAGAAAAGAAAGCTGCAAAAGAGAAAGTCTACGCCGCACGTGACTGGATGTGCGCGAACTTCTTTGACGTTCGTGCATTTGGCGCGGTCATGTCGACCGGCCCCAATGCGGGTCAGGTTCGCGGGCCTGTACAGGTTGCCTTTGCTCGATCGGCTGATCCTATTCTGCCGCTCGATCTATCCATCACACGGATGGCAGTTGCCGCGGACGTGAAAGGGGCCACGGGCAGCGCCGACTATCTCAAGTGGGAAGCCGAACAACCCGAGGAGCAGCTTCGCACGATGGGCCGGAAGTCGCTGATACCTTACGGCCTGTTCGTCGGTAAGGGCTTCATTAGTGCCCACCTGGCTCAGCAGACCGGCTTCTCCAAGGATGACCTGAAGCTGTTCTTCGAGGCCATTCTCAATATGTACGAGCATGACCGCTCGGCCAGCAAGGGTGTGATGACGGTGCGCCAACCGGTGTACGTCTTCAAACACGTCGGCACTGACAGCGACGCCGAGCAGCGTAAACGGCAGGCCGTGCTCGGCTGTTGCCCGGCACAGGTGCTCTTCGAGCAGGTTGTCCAGGTCAGCAAGAACGACGGTGTTGACGCGCCGCGCGCGTTCTCAGACTACGCTGTCAACGTGAACCAGGGCGAGATTCCCAGCGGTGTCGAGCTTCTCGAGCTTCCGCGGGACATGGACAAGCTGTAGGTCGGGACGCTTCGATCTATGAACCGGGGATCTCAACTCGCGCGATGCTGATGTGCCAGTCAGCGTACGAGTTGAGATTCCCGGTTAAGGTCGTTTCTCGAAAGCGGATAGGCTGCTCCTGCCCGGCATGGGATGGGTTCTCTCGGGAATTGCCGATCGGGTGTCAAAGTGACGGCAGAATAGCACGATAGGCGGTTCAAACAACAGGCGATTGTCAGTGTACACCGAAGACAACCTCATCCCCATCTCTGCGTTGCAGCATTTCATGTTTTGCGAGCGGCAGTGCGCGCTGATTCACATCGAGCGGTTATGGGCCGAGAATCGGTTGACGGTCGAGGGTAGCATCCTGCACGAGAAGGTACACGACGGGCCAAGCGAGTCGCGGGCCGGGGTCCGCATCGCCCGGAGCTTGCCGCTGCGGTCGCTCCGCTTGGGGCTCGTCGGTATTGCTGACGTCGTGGAGTTTCACACAGAGAACTGCCAATCGATGATTGTTGCCGGCCGGTCTGATACGGAGCAGCTCGCTTCGAACGGAGCCGGCTTGCCGGGTGACCCGCGCGACTCCGAATGCCGGGCGGGAGGGCCACCTGCCGGAACCGACACGCCGGCCGTTGCCCCGCTGACACCCCCCGGACGGCCATTCCCGGTCGAGTACAAACACGGGCGGCCTAAAAGCGACGATTGCGACCGGGTGCAACTCTGTGCCCAGGCCTTGTGCCTCGAAGAGATGTTCGGTGTGCCGATTACGCAGGGATCGCTTTACTATGGCCGCACCCGCCACCGGTGCGACGTAGACTTCGACGAGAATCTCCGCAGGACCACGGAACAAACGGCCGAGCGGATCCACAGGTTGCTTGAAGGCGGCCTGACACCCACCGTTCGGCGTCAGCCAAAGTGTCGGAACTGCTCGATGGTTCAGTTGTGTCTGCCCGAGGCAACCTCACCCGCGAAATCGGCGTCACGGTATCTCCAACGAACGCTGAGGGATTTGAGGCCGCCCGCGGATGGCGACGAGGATCCAACACCATGAAACAACACCTCAATACGTTGTTCGTGACCAGCGAAAACGCCTTCGTAGCCAAGGAAGGTCAGTCCGTCTCCGTGAAGATCGACGGCAAGCAGCAACTTCGCGTACCGCTCCACAACATCGGTGGGATTGTCTGTTTCGGGGCGATCGGCTGCAGCCCGGCCCTTATGGCGTTCTGCGCCGAGAACAACGTAGCTATATCGTTCATGACGACCGGCGGTCGGTTCTTGGCAAAGGTCTCCGGCTTCACCTCGGGGAATGTGCTGCTGCGCAGAGAGCAGTATCGTCGTGCGGATGACACCAAGGCGACAGTCGACATCGTGCGGAGTTTTCTGCTCGGCAAGATTGCCAACAGCCGCTCCGTCCTTATGCGCGCTGCGCGGGACCATCCGGACGGCGAAGACCGCGGTAAGCTCACCCGCGCGGTCAGTCTTCTCGGCGAGGCCATGGATGACGTCAATACCTTTGACGACCCTGACCAGCTTCGCGGCCTGGAGGGCAATGCCTCACGCACGTATTTCTCCGTACTTAACAGTGCGATAACGAATCCGGACGAGGCATTTCGCTTCAACGGAAGGAACCGTCGTCCGCCCAAGGACCGCGTCAACGCCTTGCTTTCGTTCCTGTACGCCATGCTCACGCACGACGCAAGATCAGCGTGTGAGGCGGCAGGGTTGGATCCGGCCGTTGGCTTCCTGCACCGTGACCGGCCGGGCAGACCGGGGCTCGCCCTCGACCTTGTCGAGGAGTTCCGATCGTTCCTGGCCGACCGCGTGGCGTTATCGCTTATCAACCGGCAACAGGTTCGAGCCGGCGGGTTTGAATTGGACGAGGGAGGCGGGGTGACGATGGACGACGAGACCCGAAAGACCGTTCTGACCACGTATCAGAAGCGCAAGCAGGAGACCATCACGCATCCGTTCCTCGGCGAGAAGACGACCGTGGGCCTGTTGGTTCATTTGCAGGCCCGGCTGCTAGCGCGTTATCTGCGCGGCGAGCTGGATGCCTATCCGCCGTTTTTGGCGCGTTAGTGGTAGTGCTGGTGGAGGCCAATGATGTTCGTTCTGGTGACCTATGACGTATCGACGAAGACCCCGATCGGGCGGCGGCGGCTCAGCCGCGTGGCGAAGGCGTGTAAGGACTACGGCCTGCGGGCGCAGAACTCGGTGTTTGAGTGCCAAGTGGACCCAGCCCAGTTCGCGGCGTTGAAGCATCGTTTGCTGGAGATCGTGGAGCCCGAGGAGGATAGTCTGCGGTTCTACTTCCTCGGGTCGAACTGGAAACGCCGAGTGGAGCATCACGGTGCCAAGCCGACGCTCGACTTGGACGGCCCGTTGTTGATCTAGCCGTCCGCGAACCCTAAGTGGTGCCGGTAACC
>CAXXGO010000003.1:0-745979 GCA_963666835.2 Phycisphaerae bacterium
TCTCGTTCCTCGACGCTGCCCTACGACCCATCGCATGACACGCGTTTTTGCGGCAGGTCTCGTTCCTCGACCGTGCCCTACTAGGTCGCATACCGCTCTCGTTGCTCCTAGCCGGCACTCAGCGGGCCTTCGAAGAGTGTCTGGAACTTGGCGTAGTCGGCCAGGTCGACGTCGAGGTCGCCGTCCAGGTCGCCGGGTTTGGCTAATTGGATTACCCAGTACATGATCAGTTCATCGATACCGTATCCGCGATATCGGCGCCGCCCAGTCCGACTACTCCCACGCCGGATAGCCCGTTGGCGTCGCTGTCGTGGAGGATCAGTTCGAAGCAGCCCATGTTCGCCCCGTTGTCGTACAAGCAGATTCCGGATTCGAGAATGGTGTAATCAGGGTCCGGGGTCCAGGTGATTTTGTCCGTGCCGGCCGCGCCGGTGCCCACGTCGAACCGCCAAGACTGAAAGGCGGTGGAGTTTTCCGAGATTGCGCCCGCGGGCACGAGATCTGAGCCGTCGCTTGTCCAGTAGTTCACTTGAAGGAGATTCGGATCCGGCAGTCCCGGGCCGTTATCCGCTCCCGCGATCCACATATCCACCCCGGAGATAAGGTTGAGCCCGGCCGTTTCGGTACCGGTGCCGAAAGTGTGGTTGTCCGGAAGATCGTCCAGGTACCAGGCCGTCGTCTCATCCTGAACCAGCGCCGTGGCGTCGAAGGTGTCGTTGGTGGCGTCGCGGGCCGGAGCCGGCGGGAAGCTATCGCTTCGCGCGCTTAGCAGGTTGGCCGGTGGCGCCTTCGAGGCTGTTGCTGACAACACGGTCTTGGCCTGGATGGCGGGTCGGGTTCTCAGATCCTGAGGATCGTGGCCGAAGACCGGAAGCAACAAACCGCAGATTCCCACGAGCGCTAAACCGGTTATCAGGTGACTCTTCTTTGACATGCTATTCCCCTTCCTGAATTCGTTAATACGCAAGACCGGTCGAACTCCGCCGGCCACCTTATTCCGCTGAGAATCCGCAGTTAGTTCGGTCGTCGCCCGCGACCGGAGGCTGTGGAGACCCCGATACCGACCCCTATGGTAAGGATTATCGGGTCCCGAGTCCAAGAGAAATCTGCCAAGTTCTGAAGATGGCCGGCAGCCCGTTCCTGCCGCTAAGCCGTTTGAGTGCGGTCGGGCGTGTCTGCGACCGCCGGTTCTCGCCGTGAGGCCACGCGGTGCCGGAACCGCATGCTCCGGCGCCTACTGCTCCGTGGTTGCTCGCCAGCGGTGTTTTCGTGATACTCTGGTGACCGGCATCGTGCTCTTTAACGTGTCCGGACACTAATCCTTTCGCAACGGTTGTGAGGGCGACATGGCGAGTACAACGGGCAGCAACAATGATGGGCCGGCAAGGCGCGGGGTTCTTTCGCTGATCGGGAATACGCCGCTGGTGCCGATGCTTCATCTCAGTCCCAATCCGGCGGTGGAGATCTTAGCGAAGATCGAGAAAACCAGCCCGGGAGGGTCGGTCAAGGATCGGATCGGCCTGTGGATGATCGAACAGGGCCAGCGTTCGGGGAGAACTCACCGAAGGTAAGACCATTATCGAAGCCACCAGCGGCAACACCGGCATCGGCTTAGCCGTGGTCGCGGCCAGCAAGGGGGTTTCCGATTCTGCTGGTCATGAGCGAAGGCGTTTCGGTGGAGCGGCGGAAGATTCTCGCCGCCCTCGGCGCGGAGTTTCTGCTCACCCCGGCCGACCGGGGAACGGACGGCGCCATCGAGCGGGCCTATGAGCTGGCGGCCGAGGATCCGGATCGCTTCTTTATGCCGGACCAGTTCAACAACCCGGCGAACGTGCTGGCCCACTACCACACCACGGCTCCGGAGATCTGGGCGCAGACCGACGGGCGGATAACGCACTTCGTGGCCACGATGGGTACGACGGGTACGCTGATGGGTTGCTCGCGGCGTTTCCGCGAGCTCAATCCGCGGATTCGCACCATCGGGGTGGAGCCCTATTTGGGGCACCGTATCCAGGGTCTGAAGAATCTTAAAGAGGCCTACCTTCCCGGCATTTATGATTCGACCGGGCATGACGAGAAGGTCAACATCGAAGACGACGACGCGTACGAGATGGCCCGGCGCCTCGCCCGCGAGGAGGGGCTGCTGGTGGGGATGAGTTCGGGAGCGGCGATGCACGCCGCGTGTGAGCTGGCCGGTCAGATCGAATCTGGCGTGATCGTAACGATTCTGGCCGACGGCGGCGATCGGTATCTGTCTACGCCGTTGTTCCAGGTCGCCGAACCCGAGGCCGTCAGCGTCAAGCTGAATTTCTTCAATACGTTGACCCGTCGCTATGAACCGTTCGAGCCGTTGTCGAAGGGTACCGAGGCTACGATGTATTCGTGCGGACCGACGGTGCATCGCAGGCCCCACCTGGGCATTCTGCGGCGGATGCTGGCGGACGACCTTATCCGGCGCACGCTCGAGTTCGCTGGTTATACGGTCAAGCATGTGGTGTGCATTACGGACGTGGACGACACCACGATTCAGGAGGCCGAGCGCACCGGCGAGCCGCTCGCCGAGCTGTGCGCCAGACATGAAGCGGAGTTCCACGAGGATCTTAAGGCGCTCGGCGTGAATCCGGCCGACGTTTACGCCCGCTCGTCGGAGTCGGTGGATGAGATGATTGCGCTGACCCGACGGCTGGTTGATACGGGTTATGCCTACGAGAAGCTCAACTCGGTTTACTTCAATATCGGCCGGGTGAAGACCTATGGGGAGATTTCCGGCAAAGACCTCGGCAAGATTAAGATCGGGGCAACGGTGGATCTGGAACGCTATGAGAAGGACGACCCGCGCGATTTCACGCTCATGCGACGTTCGACTCTGAGTGAACTGCGCAAGGGGCTAAGCTTCAAGACTGAGTGGGGCAACGTGCGTCCGAGTTGGCACGTGCAATGCCCGGCGATGGCCCGTATTCACCTGGGTGACCGGTTCGACATCCACACCGGTTCGGTCGACCTGATCTTCCCGCATCACGAAAACGAGCTGGCTCAGTGCCGCGCCCTTGGCGGTGAGCCCCAGGCTCGTTACTGGCTCCATTCCGAGTTGGTGCTGACCGCCGGGAAGAAAATGACCGATACGGAGGGGGTTCGCGAGACTCTCCCGGATCTGATTCAGCGAGGCTACTCGGCGCGGGAGATTCGTTTCTTCCTGCTTCGGACGCACTATCGCCAGCCGGTCCACCTTACTGATGAACGGCTGGAGGCCGCGCGGACCTCGCTGCGAAGATTGGACGAGTTCGTGGCCAATCTGGCGAACTTCCCGGTCACGGAGACCCGGGCGGTCGAGGTCGAGGTGGAAGGTTGGATCAGTGAGATGAAGGAGGAGTTTCACCGGGCGCTGTTCAATGATATGAACATCTCTGCGGCGCTCGCGGCGTTGTTCAGTCTGGTCAGGAAGGTCAATTACCTGATGCACCAGGGGCGACTCCACCGCGAAGACGTCGGCGTGGTGATGGACGGTCTGCGCTCGGTGGATGAGGTGCTGGGAATCCTGCCGCCGTCGGAAGAACCTGAAGATCTGCCCGCAGAGATCGAAGATCTTATGCGTCAGCGTGACAAGGCCAGGGAGGCGAAGGACTTTGCCCAAGCCGACGAGATCCGTGACACCCTGGCCGGCCTCGGTTACATAGTGGAAGACGTCCTCGGCGGCACGCGCGTGAAGCGGAAGATCTAACCGGGGAACTCAGCGGTCGGGTGGCCCATCTCCTCAGAGGTGGGGGATTCCGGGTGGCATGGGCTAACTTGTTAGCCCGTGTGGCATCATGACAACGAAATGTCACCCTGATCGGAGCGAGCGCCCGCGTGTTGGACATCCGTAGCGTACGACGCGTAGACTTCCGCCTGAGCCCATGCAACTACGACGACGTCAGAACAACGCAGGTACCGGTGTACTCCTGCGTGTCCATGAAGTCGTCGCTGAGCTGCACGGTTACCGTAACAGTGATGACCGGATCAACTCCGATGATTGTCACGATCGTTCGGGCGGCGCCGGGCTGATCGAAGGACGCGCCGGTCGAGTACCATCGATACGTGGGCGTTCCGACCGGATCGACTCCGGTCACACTGGCATTCAGGACCGCGGTCTCTCCGAAACTTGCTTGGGTGGGGCACCCAGAGATCTCCACTGCGATTCCCGGGTCCGTGCAGGTTCCGCTTGATTCATCGCAGGTCTGGTCGGAGTCGCAGGGCTCGTCGCCGTCGATGCAGACTTCTTCAGAGCAGGTCTCCGCCCCGTTGCAGAAAACGCCGTCGTCGCAATCCGCATCCGTCAGGCACTCGGGTTCTTCTTCCAACTCGCACTCACCGGTCTCCGGATTGCACAAGTAGCCGTCGGAACACGCAATCGGCGTATTCGTGCAGCCGCCGGTGGCGTTGGAGACATCGGTAGTGCACGGGTTACCGTCGTCGCACGGGTCGATCTCGGTGGAGGTTACGCATTGACCGAGCTGCGGATGGCAGGCGCTGCCTTCGGGACATTGCATCGGGGTATACTCGCATTCCGCTTCGCCATCGTCGCCTACCACGCAGGTGTCGACCGTGCAGAGGTTGCTGTCATCGCAGACGACGTCCGCGCAAACACCCTGGGTGTCGTCGGCGGGATCGGCGTTTGCATCCAAGCTCCCGCCATCGCCGATCGACGAAGTCGTGCAGCCCCCTGCGATTAGGGTTGCCGCAACGAACAACGCCCAGCTGGCGATGACTTCCGATAGCCTGATCTTATGCCTCATACCGGATACCCCTTTCTGCGGGTATTGTAGGTTCTGAGGACTGTCCGGTCGATAATTGCGCCGAAGGCACTACCTGGCGGCTAATCGGGCATCTGCACGTACGCCATTAGCTTGTAGGCCAGCCGAGCCGCGAGGAATTCAGTGACGACCTGGCCGGGGATGGGCGCGACCTCGACAATATCGGCCGCCACGATGGTCTTTTCGGCCGCCACGAGCCGAAGCAGGCTGACTACCTGATACCAATCCAGCCCACCCGGCTCCGGGGTGCCCGTGCCCGGAGCGTACGCCGGGTCGAATCCGTCTATGTCGATGGTTACGTAGACCTTCTCGCCGAGAGCATCGAGGACGCGGTCGACCCACCCGTCTTCGAAGAGGCAGTCACGGGCGGTGACCGGGTTGATCCCGCTTCGTTTCATGAACCGGTGCTCTTCCGCGGCAACGCAGCGAATCCCGACCGGGACGATCGTAGCGCCCAGCTCAACGACCCGCCGCATGACGCAAGCGTGAGAAAGCGGGGAGCCGTGGTAGCGGTCGCGCAGATCCGCGTGGGCGTCGATCTGCAGCACGGACAGCTTCTTGTGTTTGGTCATGACCGCGCGGACCAGCGGGGCGGTGACGCTGTGGTCGCCGCCTAAGCTGAAAAGGAACTTCTCGTCGCGCACCACTCGGCGAGAGCTCTTGAAGATCTCCTCGTGCATTGCCTCGGGGCCGCTTACGATCGGTTCGATCTCGTCCAGAGTGGCTATGCCGCAGTCATAGCACTCCCCCGCCAGCTCTTCGTCGAACTCCTCGACGTGGTGAGAGGCGTGGATGATTGCTCGGGGGCCGTTACGGGCTCCGGTCTGATAGCTGGTCGTGGCGTCATAGGGGATCGGCAATACTGCGAAAGCCGCCTTGTCATAGACGGAATACCGCGGCTCCAGAGCCAGGAAGCCATTGGGGGTTGTACTCATGATTCACCTAGCAATAATCGGCGACTAATCCAAGAGGCGGTGACCCGCCCAAGACGGGGTGGCCCGCCTCTTTAGAGGTGGGGGACTCGGACCAGTTCCGTGTTTATGTCCCCCACGGCCAAAGCCATGGGCCACCCGTCCACCCGACCCAGCTTGGAATACACGGGCAAACAAGTTTGCCCATGCCACCCGTGTCCGCCCGCGAGGCTGGGAAGCCCGCTTCTTCAGAGGTGGGGGGCTCGGACCAGTTCCGTGTTTGTTTCCCCCACGGCTAAAGCCATGGGCCACCCGTCCGAACCAGTTCCGGGTTTATTTCCCCCTACGGCTGAAGCCATAGGCCACCCGGCTCACCTCTCAGTTGCGCTACCCCGAAAACGCTAGCGTTCCCCGAAATACTCCGGATGCTGCTGACGCAGCCGGGGGTTTTTTGCTGCAGTCTCCCGTAAGACCTCCGTAAGCTCTTCCAACCGCCGGAAGAGCCGACGCTGCCGGCGCGGCTTCGCCCGCGCCATGGCGTATTGGGTAATCAGTGGGAAACTGATCGACGCACACGAATAAACGACGATGTTGTTGGCATGGGCGTCCTTGACCTTCCCCCAGCTTCGAGCCTCGGAGGGCGTGGCCCCGGACAATCCGCCCCAGTGGGGAGAATCGATCGTAAGCTGAAGGAAGTAGTCATGCCCACCCTTGCTGGTATCGAGCAGAATCTGGTGTAGCGTCGGTTGGGTCTGCATGTAGAAGTTCTTCGGCGATCCGCCGCCGATGACAAACGCCCCGTTAGTATCCGCATCACGGACAATCGCCGCGGTTTCGATCACGTCCAGCAGGGGGTTAAGTGGGATCGGCCGGTCGAACATGTGCGGGATTATCAGATTCATGCCGATCGACGAATCGCCCGGGGACGACGTGTAGACGGGAACATCGTTCTCGGCTGCGATAGCCAACACGGATTTCTCCGGATGCGGAGCCCTCTCTCGGATCGTCTGGCCGAGCTGGTAGTGCAGGGATGCCGAGGAGAACGGTCTAGTTACATCAATCTGGTCAACCGCGTCGAGTATCACCGAGTCGGTTGCCATCAAGGTGTCGTCGTCCGCGATATAAGTGTCGTAAATGCGTGCAACACCGGCGTCTGCCAGCACGTTATCGTCGACGTTAGAGTCGCCCTGGACCATCGGGAAGTTGAACGGTCGGTGCAGGTCATGATAGAGGTTCGCCCCGGTGGAGATGATGAAGTCGACGAATCCGTGTTCGATAAGGGAGATGCAGATCCCGCTCATCCCGATCGGGGTCATGGCTCCTGCTAGGGTCAACCCGACGGTGGCGTCGGCCTCAAGCATGCGGGTGAGAAGCTGAGCCCCTTCCGCGAGCTTGCGGGCGTTGAACCCGCTGCGGGCGAACACATTGTCGAGAAGATCGGCGGTACTCTCGTTTCCGATTAGTTTGAGCGGCTCGATTAACTCTCCGCTCAGCCAATCGCTACGGCTGAGGCAGTCATTGTGGTGTCGGTCAGAGTTCACAGATCCATTCCCTGGCGTTGAGATTGCCTCTGACGGGCATTGCGATATCCTGCGGTACGTTCGCGAGCCGCGGAAGACGATAGGCGCAGGTTCCGCTGCGCCCGTGCGATCAGGGCAGTAGCACCGCGGCGGCGAGGGCGGTCGTCCAGAGTCCGTTCTTGTCTCCCTCGGCGGTCTGAACCACCGCGCGCGTGCGAACGATTATGCCCTTGGCCTGGTAGATCTCCTTCCGTTCGTTGTACGCCTTGTCCGGGTCGAGGTCGATTCCCTGGGTCCGGGCGAGCATCGCGGCGGCCATGTCCTCAACATAATCCGCGCAAGCCCGGTGCGTCATGCCGAACCCGTGATGTTCGGAGATGTACCCGTATTGGGATTCGTTGGCGGGCACAGCCAGTCCGATCCCGGCACCGGTTAGTCGGTTAGGCTCGTTGGTGCGAGATTCCGCCATCACGCAGAATACTATTTCTCCGGGAGAAAGCTGGGCGAGTCCTTTAGCCCGGGAGACGATCTTGCAATGGGGGGGGTAAATGCTGCTCACCCGTACCAAGTTGAACGCGGCGATGCCGGCGTCCCGCAAAGCCTCCTCAAACGACTGCAGATTCTCTCGATGTTTGCCCATCCCCTTCGTGAAGAACATCTTTGTGGGAACAAAGTGACCGTTCAATGGCGAAGCTCCGAGTTAGGGGGTAATCGCAGTCCACCTCGGACGGCGCGCTGCGATTATAACGAGCCAGCTGCCGGCGACAATTGGTACTTGTTGGGTATTTGCGTCGGTTTCAGATAGTATCAGAGCCCGGCCCGTGGTCTAACAGGAGTTCGATCTCCTTGCGGATTGCCAAAAAGGCCCGTGCTCGATGGCTGATACGGTTCTTTTCTTGCGGATCCATCTCCGCCGCAGTCATGTTGCAGTCGGGGACGAAGAAATGCGGGTCGTAACCGAACCCGTTGGCGCCGCGCCCGTTGTTGATGATCAGGCCCTCCCAGACGCCGTGGGCAACCGCGAGCATTTCCTGCGGTGTTGCCAAGACGGCAACGCATCGGAACCGTGCCGTGCGCGCGTCGTGAGCGACTCCCGCCAGCTCTTCGATGAGCTTGGCGTTGTTCGCGGCTGAATCACATTCCGGGCCGGCGTAACGGGCAGAGTGGATACCCGGCCTTCCGCCGAGGGGATCAACTTCGAGCCCGGAGTCGTCGGCCAGGGTCCACAATCCCGTAAGGCCCGCGTAATGCGCGGCTTTCAGTCGAGCGTTGTCTTCAAAGCTGTCGGCATTCTCCACTGCTTCCGGCAGAGAGCCCATGTTGGAGAGGCCCTCAAGGTTGATGGCAAGGCCCGCCAGGATCGCTCGGACCTCTCGCAGCTTGCCGGGGTTCGTCGTGGCGACCAGGATGGTCTCCCGGGCTACCATGGGGCCGAAGCCTCCTTGTGGGGAATGTGGACGAGTCGCGAGGGCATGCGCACCTTGTTGCCTTTCTCGGTCCGTGCCCGATAAACAGCCCCGTTGAGCCGGTTGTACATCAGGAGTTCGTCGCTCTGTTGCAGTTTTATGACCTCGGCGCTGTAAGTCGGCAATCCTCGTGATTGCGAGATCACTGCTTGGGGGCCGAAGACCCCTACCGTTACCAGGCTGGAGGACTCCGTGTGGTAGTAATAGGCTTCGTAGCCCTTCTCGCGGAGCAGCTTGCAGAACTCCGCCGCGGCCTGCTTGTATTGCCAGAACTCGTCCGTGGGCTCGAAAACGCCCACCTGTAGGGAGTACATCCCCTCGACTCTGGAAAGGTCCCAGTTAGGGTTGCCCACATGGGGTGTGGGCACGCGCACGACGCGCGCGCCCATGAAGAAGTACTGCCCCGGGCCGGTTCCCAGCTCCTTGATGAACTTCAAATCGTTCGTCAATCGTTGCGGGGTTGAGCGCACCCCGGTCTTCCGGTCGCTCTTGCGATAGTAAACACCGTAGTACAACCGTGCCACTCCGTCAGCGTCGTCGGTGGTGCTAACCTCGTCCGGCCGTATCCCGTCGGTCCGTCTCAAAGTGTCGGCGATCTGTTCCAGTCGCTCGACATGATGGGGCCCTTGCAACTCCAGGCAGAGAATCGTCCAGGGGCTGCCCTTGGGGCTGAATAGGGAGCGAGACTGCCCCTGCTGGAAGTCCGGCGAGCTGCTAGGTCCGGGCGCACACCCGGGTATCGTCACCATGCCTGCCGCGAACAGTGCAACCAGCGGCGCGCTCAGTCTTGCCGGTATGGAAGGCACGGTCCTGCTCATCGGATTCGCTTGCGCAGAGCGCTTTCTTGAACGCTGACCAGTTCTTTGATTCCCCTGGCGGCGACGCGCAGCATCTTGTCCAGTTCCTCACGCGTGAAGGTCGCCTCTTCGCCGGTACCCTGTACTTCGATGAAACGTCCCTTGCCGGTCATCACGACGTTCATGTCGACCTCGGCAGTGACATCTTCCCGATAGTCAAGGTCCAGCAGGACCTTTCCACCCACTCGTCCCACGCTCACTGCCGCGACCTTGTCGCGGACCGGGGTCCTCTTTATCCACTTCTCGCGCAGTGCCACCTTTACGGCGTCACACATTGCCACGTACGCCCCCGTGACGCTGGCGGTGCGGGTGCCCCCGTCTGCCTGGAGTACGTCGCAGTCGATCAGGATCGAATTCTCTCCGAGAATCTCCAGATCGACGACTGCGCGTAGTGATCTTCCGATGAGCCGCTGAATCTCGTGGGTCCGTCCGTCGATTTTGCTTCGGCTGCGCCGCCGGCGCTCGTGCGTGGACCCGGGCAACATGTCGTACTCGGCCGTGACCCAGCCGGTGCCCTGACCGGTCTTCCACGCGGGTACGCCGGTCTCCCAAGAGGCGGTGCATAGCACGACCGTATTGCCGGTGCGCATCAGCACCGACCCGGGCGCGGCACTTGTGTAGCCTCGATTTATTTCAACCGGGCGGAGTTCGTTGGAGCGTCTTCCATCTGGTCTGGCCATGCAGGATTCTCGTCTGTCGGGAAGCTCGAACTCTGTGGAACGCGTCAACGTTGCCTTTCATGGATACTCGCTCTTGTACCTCGATCAAGAGGATCAGCCGCTTTGCATCCGATCGTTGAAAGGACGATAGGGTCCGCGGTTGCGCGTGTCAATGCTCGGCGGAGCGGAGGCCATCGAGCACGCCGGCCGAGATTGGTCCGGTAGAGCGGAGCCTCACGCTGCGTTGGGTGTCACCGGTGATGGTCAGCTCTATCCACAGAGTGTCGTCGGGCATAACATCTCTGACTCGATCCGCCCATTCCACCACGACCGTGCCGCCGGCCTGGACCATCTCGTCGAACCCCAACGCCAGTAACTCGCCGCCACTGCCCAGCCGATACGTGTCCAGATGATATAGCGGGAACGTACCCGGATACTCGTGAACGAGAGTGAAGGTGGGACTGGTCACCTGCTGCGCGTCCTCGATTCCGTTGCCCGTGGCGATTCCCTTGACCAGGTGGGTCTTGCCGGCCCCCAGCGGACCCACCAAGCCGATCGTGAGTCCCTCGACGAGCACTGACCCGATCGACTCGCCCAGACTGTGCGTATCCTGCAGGCAGGTCAACTCCCGATCGATGCTCGTTACCGTCATCAGTGTATATACCCCGTTGGAGTAATGGTCTCGGTCCGTCCGTCGGCATGACGCAGGCGCAGACCCTCCTGTGTAACCACGCCGACCCTGTACAGTTCCACGCCGGGAACCTCGGCCTCGCCGGCCGTAGCCAGTAGCAGCTCGAAATCCTCCCCGTCTTCCAGGGCATGAGACAATGCGTTGCGGTTATCGTCAGCGCAGCGCCGGGCGTCATCACTGACGACCGCATCAATCTGAGACTCATTCAGGATTGCGCCCGTGTGCGATGCCCGACACATCCGCCAGAGATCCAGCGATAACCCATCACTCAGGTCCATCATGGCGTGCAGGTCCGCGCCCAGGGTCTCGGCGATCTTGCGAGCTTCGTGAACTCGTGGCGTAAACGACAGATGATGCCCAAGGAGGCTGCCGCCGAGCGGACCGGTAACGTGAAGTGCATCGCCCGGCCTGGCCCCGCTCCGCGACACGGGCGCAATACCCGAAAACGGCACCGCTGTGATTGCCACGTCAATCGCGAGGCGATGAGCCCACCGCGTAGTATCGCCCCCGACTATCACCGTATCGTACGCCGCGGCGATTCTGCGCATGCCGCCGAAGAGGGCTTTAGCCTCGACCAACGTGAACTCGCTCGGCAGAGCAACGGATACCAATACCGCGACCGGGCGGACCGCCATTGCCGCGCAATCGCTCAGGCTGCAGGCAATGGCCTTCCGTCCGATTTGGGGCAGCTCGTGCTTCGTCGTGTCGAAATGCACCCCGTCCAGCAGCATGTCGCAAGACAAACAGACTGATCCAGAGGATGTGGCCAGGGTGGCCATATCGTCGCCGATCCCAAGGGTCATTTCGGGGTACTGGGCCGGTCCGGGCAGCTCGGTCCGAAGCCACTCTACGAATTCGAGTTCATCGCCAGCCATGGTGGTCCCCATGATAACCCCGACGCGGCGGAGCGGCTAACCGTCCGGTCTACGGGGCTCGCGGGCCGTCTGAAGTGGAGCGAGCCTCGCCGCTTCCGCCGGCTTCGACCGAAACCGGTGGTTGCCGCTGATGTTGAAAGCGGGCTCGGTCAACCGCAGTCCCTACTATCTTGACAATTGTCCAGCCACCGTTCGATCCACGACATGCTGTGGTTGGACAATTGTCGAGATAGGCGATCTTGACCATTGTTCACTGGCACGGTGCGACAATTGTCAAGATCCAATGGGGCACGTCGACGCTGCGAAGACAGGTCGCGTGCGTTTCATGGCAGGCAGCGACGATACTGTGTGAGGGTTCTCGTGCGGCCCCGAGCTTGAATCTTCCGCACAAAACGTCGCGGCCTTTCCAATCCGCTTGCCCAACAGGTACGATAACAAAAGCCGCATGGATACAGAGCAGAGGTTTGGGACGGGCTTTCGGTGAAGCAGGTGTTGTGTAGGCCATGGATCACAGTCCTCTTCGGCGCGGTCGTCCTTCTGGGGGGAGGTTGCCGCACGGCATCGCCGCGCTTGGTCGGGGAGGTTGTCTCGCCGATCCCGGTTGCCCGCTCCGTGCCTACTGACGAGCGTGAGCACTCAGCCGCTGCCGCGCCCTTGGATTTCCTGAGGGAGTGTCGCGACCACTATCTGGCGACGGTGCGGGACTACCGGGGCGTGTTCTCTTTGCGAGAGAGGGTCAACGGTGTCCTGCGCCCGGCAGAGGTGATCGATATTCGGTTTCGCGAAGAGCCCTTCAGCGTGAACATGGAGTGGGTCGAGAATGCCCGGCGAGCCGCTCGGGTGACTTATGTGGCCAACCGGTGGGTCCGTAATGGGCGGCAGCTTGCCCTTGTCAAACCGGCCGGTCTATTGGCTTGGCTCGTGCCGGCCGGTGTCAAGCGCTACATCCACGCCCCGGAGATGCTGGCCGAATCGCGCCGCCCGATCGACAAGTTCGGCTTCCGCAACACCTTGGAGCTGATCATCGATTACTGCGAGAAGGCGCAAGGGCATCCCGACTTCAGCCTGCGCTATCTCGGGATTGCTGAGCACAATGAACGTGAGTGCTTCGTGCTCCAGCGGACTTTGCCGTTTACCGGAGTCGGCGGGTCTTACCCCGATTGCTTGCTCACCGTCTACATTGACCGGGAGTGGCTGGTGCCGGTCGGCTGCGTCTCCTACCTTGACGCCGCCGGCGAGCAGCTCTTGGGCAGTTACTCGTTTGCCGACGTGGAGTTCAACGTCGGTCTGACCGACCGGGACTTCTAATGTGCCCCAATCATGTCATAGGACTCCTCGATACGACGTGTCGGCGGCGGAAGGTCTACGAGTACGCCGAGCTTCACGGCTCTGTTCGCCTGATGAAGTAAACCGTACCGACGAAGAAGAGCAGGATCCCGGGAATGACGGCACACCGGCGATACCACAAGTATATGTTGAACTCGTAGGCGAAGTGGTATTTAAGCACCGCCAACAATGCGAAGACCAGGATCGGTGTGGCAATACCGATGGCCGCGGCGATTGTCGGACTGTCCAGAAACGTCGTAGCCAACCACGCCGCCCCGAACAGTAGTATCGCCGTGAAGCTGAATATCGGGAACGCATCCCCGCGGAACCTCACCAGATGCTCCGGGATCTCGCCGAGCAGCGGCGGGATTACGTACACCGCGACCGTGCCGAACAGCCAGACCAGAGCGGAGCACCCCAGAGCCAGGATGATCTTGCTGGTGATGATTGAGAGACGCGATGGGGGCAAGTAGGCCAGAAACTCGGCGGAGCGGTCCATCCGTTCGGCGGCAACCGCATTGCCCGCGAGGATTGCGATAGACAGCAGCGAAATCCCCAGCGTCGTCACCCCCCCGGAAATCAGGAACCGCTGCCAGCCCCATACGAGCTTGTCGTACCGCCAATCGGCGTACACGTTGATGATGCCACCGACGCCCATGGGCCCCACGAGAAGGACAAGGCCGATAATCAGGGCAAGCCGGTTAACGTGAAAGTCCTTCCAAAGCAGTGTTCTTACCATCATGCCGATGCCCTCCTTCCGCGGATGACGTCTTTGAAGACGTCCTCCAGCCCCAGATCCATCACCTCGATGTTGTCTACGGGGTACTTCTCCTTCAGGAACGCCAGCGTGTTCTGCGAGAAGCCTCGAACCGTCAGGAGCCACTCCCGCCGTTGAAACCGCTGCCACACGGTCCCGTCGGGAGACTCACCCGGTGTGCAACCGTCGTGCAGGACTGCTCGGATGCGTTTAGTGCCCGTGATAAGCTCGTCGGTCGAGCAATGTGAGATCAGCCGCCCCTCGTTGATGATCCCTACCGTATCTGCCAATCGTTGCACATCACTGAGCGTGTGGCTCGAGAACAGGACCGTCTGCGATCGCTCGCAGATTGTTCGCAGTACTCCGTCGAGAAACTCCTCCCGGATTAGCGGATCAAGACCGGAGGTCGGTTCATCCAGAATGAGGAGCTCCGGTTCGTGGGCGATTGCCAGAAGCAAAGCGAGCTTGGCCACCATCCCTTTAGAGAGGTGTTTCACCTTCTTGTTGACATCCAAATCGAATAGGTTGATCAACTCTCGGCAGACTCCGTCATTCCAGGTCGGATAGAGTGCTCGGCAGAACGCAACCGCTTCTCCAACGCGCATCCACCGGTAGATGTAGTGCAGCTCCGGCACGTACCCGACTCGATGCTTGACCGCCTCGGCGCGGTTAGCGGCGTCGTGTCCCAGAACCATCGCCGTCCCAGAGCTTCTACGCACCATGCCCATCAACATCTTAATGGTCGTGCTCTTGCCGGCCCCGTTCGGACCGATGAACCCGAACGTACTTCCCACCGGGATCTGCAGGCACAGATCTTCCACGGCCGCCTTGTCCCCGTACAGCTTCGTCAGGCCCGCCGTCTCTACCGCGAAGGGGGTTGAATCGTTCATGTTTGCCTCGTTCTGTCTGTCTTGGTTTCCAAGCGGGTGTGTTTCCACGCCTGCTCAAAGCACGCCCGGATACGTTCGCCGGGCATGTTCGCATCCTGGCCAGCGAGAATTCCCTGCTCGAAGGCCGCCAGCACGGCTTCCTCCGACTTGTCCCGGGCGAATGTCGCTCCGTGTGTCGTAACGAACATTCCCCGTCCCTTGCGGGCATGAATAAGTCCTTCCCGCTCCAACTCCTCGTACGCCCGCTGAACGGTGTTCGGGTTCACGGTCAGCTCCAGAGCCATCGCTCGCAGCGAGGGGATCATCTCTCCCGGTCGGTACACCCCGGCCGCGACCGCCCGGCGTACATATCCGGCTATCTGGCGGAATATTGGAACTGGACTCGATGGATCCACACTCACGTCGCCAACCCCCGCGATGATATACTGCGCTAGCACACTAATGCAGTATAGCACATGGGTTTCCGGTGGTCAAGCGTATCGGCGGCGCGAACGGGCTTCTCAACGAGATAGACGGGTGTGGGAGTGGTTTGTTGAGGTGTTGAAGCCTGTCAGTGCGGATCCTGTGAAGTGTCACGTATCCTGTGGCACAAACTCCGACAGGATTGTACAATGCGCGGGCGCGACTCTGCCGTAATATCGGTGGTTGGGCAGACAGACGTTAGAGGAACAACCGAGCAGAGAGGATCCTGACAGTGGCGGAGCGATCGGAGCGAAACCGAACGATGTTGGGGGTCGGCAGTCTTCTGAGTACGGTGGGGGGCACCATGATTGTGCTCACAATACTGTTGGACCCCCAGTGGCTTCATGGGGTTTTGGCTTTCCCGGCCGGGTTTGCAATGGGGATCATGGCCGGAGTCGGGGGCGGTCTCGCCCTGGCGAACCTGCGTCCTTCCAGCTCCTGACCGTTCTTGGCCGAACTCGCGTGCAGGGTGGGGGACTGACGTTTGTCAGCCACAGCGGCCAGCCGACACTGCACTATATCATCATCCCATCCGGATGCCGGCGAGGTGTGCTCGCGTTACGTAACGCAGGCTTCCAGCCTGCTGGGCGATCAGTAGACCAACGACGCGTTTGAAGATGCAGACAGGATGTCGGCGTTACGGCCAAATGCGGACAGGATGTCTGGGGCTGCGCGCATCTGCTACGGGCGCAGGTGCGGGAAGAGGATCACTCGCTACAATGCCTCGGCGAAGGGCGGGTTCGTCGTTGATTCCGTCTTGTCCGACATGCGACTCCAAGACACGCGGAGGTCTTTGTGAAACAGGTAACGATCAGCACTGATTCAGGTGACATGAACTTGACATTCCTGCCGGACAAGGCTCCGCAGCACGTAGAGAACTTCGTGAGTTTGGCCGAGTCGGGTTTCTACGACGGTCTGGCCTTCCACCGGATTATCGACGGTTTCATGATTCAAGGAGGGTGTCCCCGGGGCGATGGGACCGGTGACGGGCCGCGTTCGCTCAAAGCCGAGTTCAACGATACCCCGCATGTGCTGGGCACACTGTCGATGGCCCGATCCCAGGATCCGGATTCGGCCTCCTGCCAGTTCTTCATCTGTCTTGCCGACGCCGGTTTCCTTGACGGCCAGTATACGGCCTTTGGTCGGATTACGGATGACGCGTCTCTTGAGGTCCTCAAGAAGATCGGGTCCGTGGAGGTGCGTGACGCCGGAACGGGCGAGAGGTCCAGCCCGGTTCAGCCGGTCAAGATCAATTCGATGACGGTTTCGGAGGTTACAGCCTAAGACCAGGGCGGTCCGCAACCGCAGGGACCGGCACGGGTCTTCGAGCGATTCCGCTCCGTGGTTGGGTGCGCTCCGCGGTGCCCTCGGTCCGTTCCGAGCCGGGCGTTTCGAGGTTCAAACCCAAGCTGCGGCAGACGTATTCGGTGACATCCTCATTGCGGATTGGCTTAGGGATAAACGCCGTGGCCCCGCACTCGAGGAGGTCGGAGATCTCGCGCGGGGCGACCACCGCCGACATGATGAGGATCGGCAGATCTTTTCGTTCAGGGGAAGCTCGGAACTGGGAGACCAGCTCTCGGCCGTTCATGATGGGCATGTCGACGTCGGTGATCACGAGGGCGATGTCGGGGTTATCCTGGTAGATCTGCCAGGCCCGCGCGCCGTCACTCGCCGAGATGTCCGCCAGCCCCATGGACGAGATGATTCTGCCCACGAGCCTTCTCATGGCTTCGTCGTCGTCTACGATCAGTACCTTCTGCATGACAACCTCCCGGGCCCCCGGGGCGAGAGCGTTTATGAGCTCTATGCGGAGGCGGTTTGGGGTTTCGGCTTCCGCTGGGTCAACATGGCGAGGGCCTCGTCCGCGATGCTGTCCAGGGGCATCAACTTCTCTGCGCCGCCACGAATGTAAGCCTCTTTGGGCATTCCGAAGACCACGCTGGTAGCCTCGTCTTGTGCCACGGTTCTGGCCCCAGCATTTCTCATATTGACCATAGCGTCGGCTCCGTCGTGTCCCATGCCTGTCAACATGATCCCCACGGCGTTGGCTCCGACATGCTTGGCAACGGAGTCGAACAGCACTTCCACTGAAGGGCAGTGCCCGCAGACGTTTTCTCCGTGGCGGCAATCGACGGTGTAGATACCACCCGACCGGCGTACCGTCAGATGGCGGTCGCCCGGGGCGATCAACACTTGTCCCGGCATGACCCGGTCGCCGGTGTCTGCCTGCTTCACTGACATCTGGCAGAGGGTGTTAAGGCGGTTGGCGAACGACTCGGTGAACCCGGCCGGCATGTGTTGGACGATGACAACTCCGGGGGTAGTCGCCGGGAACTGCGTGATCACGGCGCGAATGGCCTCGGTTCCACCGGTTGATGCCCCGATGGCCACCACCTTGTCAGTCGACTCCTCGAGCGCTTTTGTCGACGCCCGGGCGGCGGTCGGGGTCGAGGGTTTCCGGTTCTTCCAATGGCTGACGTTGGCCGAGGCGGCGATCTTCACTTTGGTCCGCAGCTCCATCATCATCCCGTCAAGGCCTTGGGCGACGTTGGTGCTGGGTTTAGTCACGAAATCGACGGCTCCGGCGTCCAAAGCGTCGAGCGTAATGCGTTTGCCCCGCTCGGTCAGTGAACTGACCATGACCACCGGGAGCGGGTATTGCGGCATCAGGCGGCGAAGGAATTCCACGCCGTCCATCCGCGGCATCTCGACGTCGAGAGTCAGGACATCCGGGCGTAGCTCGATGATCTTGTCGCGGGCGATGAAGGCGTCGGCCGCCGTCCCGACAACGTCGATGTTGACGTCGGCGGCCAGTCCTTGGGACAGGATGTTCCGCACGAGAGCGGAGTCATCGACGACAAGCAGTTTGATTATCTTCGCCATGGCTGTCAGTCCTTCTTGTACACCGAGGGGGCTACACTCCGGTATTGCGTCGCGCCGCGTTCCAGGGTTTCCGAGTGGGCTATGAAGAGATACCCTCCCGGTTCGGTTATATCATAGAGCCGTTGAACCAGAGCTCTCTTGGTCGGCTGATCGAAGTAGATCATGACGTTCCGGCAGAAGATGACGTGGAATGGTCGCCTAAAAGGCATGCGGGTGTTCATCAGGTTGAACCGGCGATAGGTGACTTCCTTCTTCACCTCGGGCGTCACCGCCCAGCGACCATCCTCCAGTTTGGTGAAGTACTTGTACTTGAGGTTGGCGGGGATGCGGGAAAGCTCTTCTTCGTCATAGACCGCGGTTCGCGCGGTTTCCAGGGCTTTGAGAGATATGTCCGTTGCCAGTAGCCCGGCGGTCCACGAACCGTACTGCGGACCCAAAAAGTCGTGCAACAGTATCGCCAGCATGTACGCTTCCTCCCCCGTAGAACACGCGGCACACCAGATTCGTAAGTCGCGCTTGTTGATCCCAGACAATCGTGCCGTGATATCGGGTAGAACCGTCCTCGTATAGAAATCGAAATGAGCTTCTTCGCGATAGAAGTAAGTGAAGTTCGTGGTAATACGGTTGGCGAGTTCATCTATGGCTTCGCCGCTGGGTTCGTGAACGACGTGTTCGTAATACTGCTGGAAGGTTGAGAAATCGTGCTTCCGCAGGAGTGAGCGGAGCCGGCTTATCACCAGACTGCGTTTCTGGTCTCCCAAAGCAATGCCGAATCGGTCGTACACGAGCTTGCGGATCTGATCGAACTCTCGATTCGAGAGCTTGGGGTCGCTCTTCGCCGCGTCATACGGGCTTGTCGATGTGGGTGTCGGACCGTCCATCGCTGGTGTGCTCGCAAACGAACCGGTTTTTGGTCAACAGCCCGAGAGAAACGCGAGGTCCCTAGTCACAAGGCCACGCCGCCTTCTGTGGGGGGCCAAGACCGTACGTCTGTACCGGCCCAGCGCAGGACCGCATTTGCTCAGCAGTCCTTCCGCTGAGCCGGCACCAATGCCGACCCGACCGTAAATGGGTCGGGCCGGCCGATATCGAGACCCTTCCCTAGAATCTCCCAAACTCGTCACTATCCAAAGCGATCTCCGGCTGCGGCGATTTCTGCGGAGTCGGACTGCCGACCTTCGGCGGCGAAGCGGAGGTCACTCGCGCCGGCATGCCGAAACCGTCCGTTTCGCCCGTTTGGCCGCGAAGCTTGAATTGCGATACTAGTTCCTTAAGTTGCGCCGCTTGGCTGGCCAGTTCCTCCGAAGCGGCGGCGGATTCCTCAGCGTTGGCGGTATTCTGCTGAGTTACCTGGTCCAACTGCGCCAAGCCATCAGTGACTCCGCCAATACCCTGGGCTTGCTCATCGCTGGCCGCGGCAATCTCCCCGACCAAGTCCGTGGTCTTACTTACATGGTTGAGAATCTCTGCCAGAGCCTCGGCGGTTTCTTTCGCGATACTGGTTCCCGCCTTCACTTTCTCAACGGACTCCTCGATCATCGCGGTTGTCTCTCGGGCCGCCTTGGCGCTGCGGGCGGCGAGATTGCGCACTTCCTCGGCTACTACGGCAAAGCCCTTCCCGTGCGTGCCGGCCCGAGCGGCTTCGACCGCCGCGTTAAGAGCCAGGAGGTTCGTCTGGAAGGCGATTTCGTCTATTACCTTGATGATCTTGGAAATGTTGGTTGAGGACTCGTTAATGGCAGCCATCGACTCAACCATGTTCTCCATTCGCTGATTACCCCGGTCGGCGGAGGTCTTGGCTTCTCCCGACAACAGGTTGGCCTGTCCGGCGTTCTCCGCGTTTTGGTGGGTCCGGGCGGCCATTTCCTCCATGGCTCCCATTATCTCTTCGAGGGAGCCGGCTTGTTCAGTAGCTCCTTGCGCGAGCGACTGGCTGGTGTCGGCGATCTGCTGCCCGCCGCCGGCAACGCCCTCGACGGCCGCGTTGACCTCGCCGAGGACTCTGTTCATTGTGTCGGTGATACCGTCGATGGCGCCGCCGAGTCTCCCGATTTCGTCCTTGCGATCGCTGTCTACTCGAAGAGTGTAGTCCCCCTGAGCGATCTGTTCGGCGACTTCGGTAGCTCTAATGACGGGACGAGCAATACCGTGGCCGGTGATCAGGCCGAACCCGAGAACGAAAACGCCTGCAATACCGCCAAGAACTCCGACCCACGTAAGCAGCCGGTTGCTCGCTGCGGTGTTGGTCGAGTTCATCTCCCTCACGGCGGCCATCGCCTCCGCCTCGTCAATCTTCGAGATAAGGCCCCAGTGGTCCCCGTACACGTCGATTCCGGTATAGGCTACGGCGACGCCGTCCCCGTGACTATCCTGAAAAATCTGCTGCCCCTCGGCATTGCGAGCTTTCATGGCCTCGTCTATGTAGGGCGCGGAGATCGGATGGCCGACGACGTACTCTTCATCCATGAATGACAGGTCGCTTCTGAACTCGATTGCCTCGGTGGCGAGGTCTCTGGCGACCAGGTACGTGCAGCCCGTCGTCCCCATTCCCGTTCGCGATGTCATGACAGTGTTCAACCCGTCCTTGGGCAATTGCAGGGCAACGAGGACCTCGACCTCACCGTTGGCATCAAGTACCGGCTGAGCAACGAAGGCCGCCTGAGCGCCGTCATTTGGGGCGTATTCTTCATAGTCTGCAAACCCGAAGGTCTTCGAATCGGTCACGCGGCGTATGAGTTTGCCCAGGTTAGTTTCCTTGAACTTTCCCTTAGCCAGGTTCGTACCGTGATCCGGCCTATGATACGCACTATAGAAACAGTCCCCCTCGGCAGTGAGCAGATATAGATCGCCGTATCCATGAGAATCACTGAACTCGGTAAGGAAGTCTTTGGTTCTGCCGGCCGGCGTCGGGGAGATGATCTCCTCGAGGCTACCGGTCGTATTCATGACCCACTGCAGATCGAGAATGTGCAGGTTGTCGCAACGCGATACTTCGACATGTCCGGTGCTTCCGGACTTCACCATGTTTCCCGAGTTACCCGCGAAGGCCCGTTCGATGTTGGGCCCTGACTTGGGCTGGCCGACTCGATTACCCTTCTTGACTACGCGATGGCTCCGGTAACTGGTTGCTCCGTCAGGATCGCGTCCGACCAGGTATGTTTCCTGGGTGGAGCCCAGTCCGGCGCGCTGTTGGACGATCTGGTCGATTGACTCGATCGGCAAATCGACCGCCAAGACCCCGATGGTCATATCACCTTCTCTCAACGGAATCGCCATGAATGCGGCCGGTTCGCCGCCGGCCGGCTCATAGGGAGCGAAGTCTTCAATCGTGGTACGCTCGAGGGCCTTGGTGAAACACCTCCCGAGCGGACTGTCTTTGAAAGGTGCCTCGGTAAGATCTTCTCCCAGATCAGAGCGTTTGGCTGACGAATAGGCTACTTCTCCGGTATGCGTAATCAAATAAAGGTCGTTGTATCCGTAATCCGTGCGGTACGTGTCCAGCCACGCGCGGTGTCTTTGCGAATCGGCTTCCGTGACGTCGCGGATCGTGTCACTGTCTCCCGAATCATGGCATTGGGTACAACTACCCATCATTCCATCCAACACTGCGGGGTTGTCTGCGAGAGTCTCCAGATTGCGGACTCGGTCGGCAAAGAACCCCTCGAGCTGGGTCTTTTTGAGGATTTGGATTGCTTCCAGTTTGGCGTAGACTTCCTGGTTCGCGGAAGCGACATTGTCGGTCAGCGTCTGAAGATCGTTTCTGCGGTCTTCGAAATACTGCCGAACCTGTCCGGCCTTGACGTCCCGCAGAGCTACAAGTTGCGCGAATGCTCTTTCTTCAAGGGCGGTCTCGCCCGCCTGCTCGATCATTGCCATTCCGTCGTTGGCCGTACGATAAGTTGCAATCGCTACAATCGCCAACGGGATGAGACTGCACGTTAGACAAGACACAATCAACCTGGTACGTAGTGTCATCGGCTTGACCATCTGTTTTCTCCCCGACCGGTCTATTATCAGTGATACCACGAAAGATGTCGGCCCGACCGCGCCGCGATCGAGCCGACCTGCTATACAGACTTTCTGTTAGAATCTACCGAATTCGTCGTCGTCCAGTGCGATTTCCGGCTTCGGCAGATTCTCCGGTGCCGCACTGCCGGCCGCCAGGACCGGCTTGAGCTTTGTGTGCGTTGGGGATGGCGTAGTTGCGGGACGAGCCGCTTCCCCCCCGTGCCCCCGTAGCTTGAACTGTGATACTAACTCCTTTAGCTGGGCCGCTTGGCTAGCCAACTGCTCGGCCGCCGCCGCCGATTCCTCGGCGTTGGCGGTGTTCTGCTGGGTTACCTTATCCAGTTGTCCCAGCCCGTCGTTAACTTGCCCGATTCCCTGGGCCTGCTCATTGCTGGCCGCGGCGATCTCGCCCACCAAGTCGGTGGTTTTGCTGACGTTGTTGAGAATCTCCGCCAGCGCCTCCGCGGTTTGCTTCGCGATGCCGGTTCCCGCCTTTACCTTTTCGACCGATTCTTCAATCATAACGGTCGTTTCCTGCGCGGCCTTGGCACTGCGTGCGGCCAGGTTACGCACTTCCTCGGCAACGACGGCGAAGCCCTTCCCGTGCTTTCCGGCGCGGGCCGCCTCGACCGCCGCGTTAAGGGCGAGCAAGTTTGTTTGGAAAGCGATCTCGTCGATCACCTTGATAATCTTGGATATGTTGGCCGAGGACTCATTGATATCGTCCATGGAACTGACCATGCTCTCCATCTGCTGATTACCCTGGTCGGCGGAGTTCTTGGCCTCCCCGGATAGCCGGTTAGCTTGTCCGGCGTTCTCGGCATTCTGCTTGGTCTGGGCGGCCATTTCGGTCATGGCGGCCGTGATCTCCTCGAGAGAGCTGGCTTGCTCGGTGGCTCCCTGGGCGAGGGACTGGCTGGCGTCGGCGATCTGCTGTCCGCCGCCGGCGACTCCCTCGACGGCCGTGTTGACCTCGCCGAGGACGTCGTTCATGGTGTCGGTGATGTTGTCGATGGCGCCGCCGAGCCTCCCGATCTCGTCCTGGCGGGTACTGTCCACGCGGAGGGTGTAATCACCCTGGGCGATCTGCTCAGCGACTTCGGTTGCTCGAACAACCGGGCGGGCAATCCCGCGTCCCATGATCACGCCCAGGACGAGTACGCAAAGGCCGGCTACTGCCCCAACGGCTCCGACCCAAGTCAGCAACCGGGTGCCCGCGGCGGAATTGGTAGCGTCCATCTCCTTCACGGCGGCCATCGCTTCCGCTTCGTCGATTTTGGAGACTAGCCCCCAATGCTCGCCGAAGACATCGACGCCGGTGTAGGCCACCGCCACCCCGTTACCGTGGCTGTCTTTGAAGATCTTTTGCCCCTCGGCGTCGGGACTCTTCATCGCTTCTTCTATGTAGTTCGTAGTGATCGGATAACCGACGACGTACTTTGGGTCCATGAAGGACAGATCACTCCTGAATTCGGTTGCGCCGGATTCGGCGTTCTTCCCGATCAGGTAGGTGCAGCCCGTCTCGCCCATTCCGGTACGCAAAGCCATGATCTCGTTGATCTGGTCCTCGGGTAACTCCAGGGCGACGACTATCTCGACCTCGCCGTTTTCATCCAGAATGGGGTTTGCGATAAACGCCACCTGGGCTCCGCCGCCAGGGGCATACGGCTTGAAGTCTGCAAACCCGAAGGTCTTGGAGCTCATCACTCGGTGGACCAACTCTCCCAGGTTCGAGTCCTTATACTCCCCGGTAAGCAGATTCGTCCGGTAGTCCGATTCGTGCATAGCGGTGAGGAAGCAGTAGCCCGCGGCGTCGATCAGGAGTACGTCGTTGTAGCCGTAAATCTCATTGTACCGGGCGAGGAAGTTCTTGTCGGAGTTCTTGATTCTCGGGTCCAACGCCTCTTCTACGTTCATCTCGGTGATGACCGCTAAGTCGAGCTCCTCGAGATATTGGTTGTTGCTCAATACGGGTGTGCCGCGGTGGTTCCGGTAGATCCAGTTCTGGCGTTGTCCGCGGCCCGTGTCGCGATACTCAAAGACGTTTCTGACGCCCGCCGTCTCGATCTTCTTTTTGAGGATTGTCGGTTCTTCCTCGAAACGAGAATTCGACCGCATGACGTAATCCGGACCCACGAGATAACTTTCTCCCGTCTCGCCCAGCCCTACGCTCAGCTCCATGATGTCGGTTATGTTGTCCGTATTGCAGACGACCACGGCCATGGCGATTGGGGCCCACGTGTTACGGTCGCGGATGACGTGTGCCATGTGTACGGCCGGCCGGTTCACCTCGGGGCACTGTTCGATCGTGCTGACGTAGAGATCCTGGCAGGATTCGCCTTTTCTGGTCTTACGTGCGTTGGCCAACGCCGCCTTGAACCAGGTTTTGTCACTTTCGTTTTCTTCTATCCCGAGCAAGCTGACCAGGTGGTTGCCCTGCAGGTCGAGCAACTTCATTTCGTTATAGTATCCGTGGAGCTTCTGGTTGATCTTGAACTCGTTGAGGACGTTATTGCGATACTTGTCCATGTTGATCAGTTCATCGAAGTAGACGCTGACTCCGATCACCCATTGCCGGTCCGGAAGGTGTACCAAAGCGGCCACCTTGTCCCGAGACTCGGTTTCTCCCTGATTCCTCCAGGGATAGACTTGGTAGTCGACCTGGTCGTTAGTCAACATCTTCCCCTTGGCGACGGCCTGTTGAATGAAGGGCACTCCGTCGGCATCCCGGGCATCCCAGATGTTCTCGCCGTCTCTTTTGCGGTCCTTCGAGACGACGTAGTTGCCTTCGTAATCGAGGACGTAGACATACCCGGTCTGCCCCACCTTGATCTTGGCAATCGCGTCCTTGAGGTCTTCATCTTCCCCGGTCCAGGCCTTTGCGAAAGTGTGCGTCGCGGCGGCTTCGCTGGCGATGATCTTCTTGGCGTCGAGTTCGACGTCCGGAGTCCGGCGACCGGTCAGAGTCATTGCGGCATCCACGTACGTTGGCATCAACGGCATCGTGTGGACGTCGGCCATCCGTTCGCGAATCCACTTCTGGAGGAACCGCATTTTGTATTCGGCAATCCCGGCGAGTTTGTCCGCCCGTTGCCCTTTGACCAGTTCGGTCAGCACGTCCATATCACTCTTGCGGGCGGCGAAATAGTCTTCGACCTGGTTCCTCTGGACGTCGCGCAGCGCAGTGAGTTGGGCGAAGGCCTTCTCTTCCAGGTCCTTGCCACCTTGCTCCGTTACGGTACCCATCCCGCCCTGCGCGGTTTCGTAGCTGATATAGGCGACGATTACCATGGGGACGAGGCCGCAAACAAGGAATGACAACACTAATCTTGTTCCAAGGTTCATTTTCTTGAACATCGAGCTTAGCTCCATTCTATTCCGAGAGAATCACTCTCTTATTCAATGCGCAACGTCAGGAAACTGACGCTTCGGTGACGCCGGCCGACATGTGCTCAAAGTCGTCTTTGCACAACATTCTTCCCACATCGAGCAAGATCTTGACGTCATCGCCCACCTTGCCCATTCCGGAAACAAACCGATGCGCTTCCCCCTTATGGACTGTGGGCGGCGGGGCGACGTCGTCGTCGGGAATATCAAGAACCTCAGCGACACGGTCCACGATCAGTCCGACCTGAGTACCGTCGAGGTCGACGACGACAATGCAGGTCCGATCGTCGTACTCGCGTGTACCAATACCGAAACGCATGCGGACGTCGATCACCGGAATCACCTGACCGCGCAGGTTGATTACTCCGCGCACGTAATCCGGTAACTCCGGAACCTCCGTAATGCTCTGCATGCCGATGATCTCAGTTACATGACGGATGGGGATTCCGTATTGCTCGTTGGCTACCTGGAAAGTCAGGTATCGCCCGAGCATCGTGTCCTCGTCATCCTCGTCATAAAGCTCATTGTCGAGTTCAACGTTCTGAGGTGACTTGTTCTCAGTCATGTTCGGTTCTCCATGCGATTCTCCATCCGTTGTGCGATGCCGACCAGTCCGCTCTAACGAAGCAAATGTTGCAGTTGACCGGTCATAGTATTGTCAGCCCCGTTGGGCATTTATTTCTTCCGGGGGGCTTATGCCGGAGCTTCTTGAACCTCGCTTTCACTGACTGATTCGCCGGTTTCGTTCGTTGGGTCAGGCATACCTTGCGGCGCGGCGTCGAGGGCAGCCTCGCGATTCCGGTAATCCCGGGCACGCTCGAGCAAACCTCCGACGTCGAGAATCAGGCTGACTTCTCCAGTGCCCAGGATGGCGCAACCGGACACCCCGGGGACGTCGCCGATATAGCCGCTTAGTCCCTTGATTACCGTCTGTTGCTGGCCGATCAGCTCGTCGACGAAGAGACATACCTCCTCACCGTGAGCTTCGATTACCACGAGCAGCCCGTCCTCCAAGGTGAGATGGTCGGCCTGGCAGTCGTACAATTCATGGATCCGAATCACCGGCAAGAGCTGCCCGCGGATTCTGACCACCTCCTGCCCGTCCATGGTCTTGGTAACGTCGCCGCGCTGCGGCCGGAAAGTCTCGCGGATGCTCAGGATCGGCACGGTGTAACGCGCCCGGCCCACCCGCAGGAGCATTCCGTCGATAATGGCGAGTGTTAACGGGATGTGCAGAATGAACGTGCTGCCCATTCCCGGTTTGCTGAAGACTTCGACACGGCCCTTGAGTTGTTCCAGGTTCTTCTTCACGACGTCCATGCCGACGCCGCGGCCGGAGACGTCGGTGACTGTCTCGGCGGTGGAGAATCCCGGTTCGAAAACCAGTTTGAAGACCTCCCGGTCACTCAGGTTGCTCCCGTCGCCCGTGACCAGACCGTTGGCTATTGCTTTCGCCAGGATCTTCTCGCGGTTCAGTCCGGCTCCGTCGTCCCGGATAGTGACCCAGACCTCGCCGCCCTCGTGCTTTGCTTCGAGGTAGACGTTCCCGGTAGGCGGCTTGCCGTTCTCCTCGCGTACGGCGGGGAGTTCCACTCCATGATCGACCGCGTTGCGGATAATATGAACGAGCGGGTCGGCCAGCAGCTCGGCCACCGTCTTGTCGACCTCGGTGGATTCTCCGATCAGATGCAGCTCGACCTTCTTCTTAACCTTGCCCGAGAGGTCATGGACCAGGCGGATCATCTTCCGGAACACTCCCGAGATCGGGATCATGCGGACCGACAGGGAGATGTCCTGCAGGTCCCGCGAGATCTTATCGAGGTGTTGGGCGGCCTTATCGAAGTTCTCAAAGTCGTGCCCGCGCAGGTCCGGGTTATGAGTTACCAGGGTTTGGGCGATGACCAGCTCGCCGACGAGATTGATCAGAGTATCCAGCTTATCGAGGTCCACTCGAATGTCGCGTCGTTTGGTCTGACGCCGTTCGATCGAGCTGGCCGCGGTAGGCGGCCGCGCGGCCGGTTTGGGTTTCGGCGGAGGCGGCGGGGCCTTTGATTCGACTGTCGGAGTCGGCGGGCTCTCGAGATGCAGATCAATGATAGGGGGCGCCGCGGCAGGTGACGGCGCGGTGTCACAAGATACCTCCGGTTTGTGCGGAATCAAATCAGACATGACGCGCAGCATGACGTCGCAGTTGTCGATCGATCCATCTCCCCCTTCCGCCAGCGCGGAAACCGCTTCTTGCAGACAGTCTACAACGCTAAGCAAAATGGGGATGGCGTGTTCGTCGGGAAAGATGGAGCCGTCGAGGAACGCCCCGAGGATCTCTTCGATCCGATGACTCATCCGCTCCAAGTCGGCCAGGCCGCAAAGCCCGCAATTGCCTTTGAAGTTATGGATGCCGCGGCGCGCGTCGTCCAACGCGTCGCGATCGTCCCAGCTCTTCTCCAAGGCCATGAGCCGCTCTTCGACGAGCTTGAGGCCGTCCTCAGCTTCGGTCGCGAACTGTCCGAGAAGGTCCGCACTTACGTTCGGCTGCGTTGTGGGCGCGGAGTCCGCGGTTTCACGTGGGGTGGTCGCGCCGGTTTGCGGTAACTCACGGATCATCGCCATAGTCGAGGCGAACGCCTCGTCCGGATCCTGAGCGGTCTCGCCGCAGATCAAGTCCCGCAGGACACGACTCAGCGCACGGGACTTGTCGTGAAGGGTGGCGTTCGGGTACGGCCCCGCCGGAGAGGTTGCGTCAACCAGTTCCGTGCAACATCCGTGGATCTTGGCCAGTCGGCTCAGATCGTCCGGCTGGACCGTTTCGACCAGAGTTGCGATTCTGCTCAACTTGGCCGACACGTTCTCATCCCCATCGTCGGCTGCGGCGGGCGGTGGTGTGTGGGGGGCGGCCTCCGCCTCGGCCGGGGCCGGCGAAGGTGCCGGTGATTCGGTACGAGGCTCCGGTCCTGATGGGGATTCTGTCGACTCCGGCTGCCCCTTGGCGATCCGGATCGCCTCAACCAGCTCGTCCTCCAAAGCCTTGCCGGTGGCGGCGTGGTCGGTGTCGGTTAGATTCTCTTCGATGCCATCGAGCATCTGCCGAAGCGCATCGCAACATTGACAGAACAACTGAGTGTGACGCGGGATAAGCACAACCTTGTCGTTGCGGATAAGGTCAAGGAGGGTCTCGGCCTGATGAGCTAACCCTACGACGACATTGAGGTTCAGGAATCCCGCCCCACCCTTCAAGGAGTGGAAGGTCCGGAATATCCCGGCGATGGTCTCCGGGTCTACCCGGCCCGCGGCGTCCTTCTGGGATTCCAACTGGACGAGGACCGGTTCGATCTCGTCGAGCATGTCGCGAGATTCGGTGACAAACTCGTGGAGGATATCCTCCATGTCGCTCGTATCACTCATCTGTACTTCGCCTCCGCGCAGCATCGAACGCTGCCCGTGCTCTTCGTTCCAGTGACGACGTGTGCCGAGTTACCTTGCGTTCTCGGATACGATGCCCCGTCCGTGGCGCACGTGGTGCACCCGTCGAATCACGCTCATCCTGAAAGCAAGCGGCCGGTGGGTTGCCGAAGATGGTGTTCCGATCATCCGGTGCGGCGACCAGAACATTGTGCCTGACTATCTCGGTCGTCCTTTGGGGCCGGGCAATGTGTTCATCGGAAACCTGAATCAGGAGATCCCCAACAACGGCAATCTCGATGCCGGTCAACGTTGACATCGGGAAGAGTGACTTCTGGGTAAAGGAAAAAGACGCAGAGAGCACTTTGCGTCGGACGGTCCTACGAAGCAGCGAGCGTGGCTTCGACTCTGTGTGGATTGCGGGCGAGGGACAGGGTGTTGTCGCTAAGAAGTGTTTACGGACCTTGGGGTACCGCCGCCCGGGTGTGGGGTTATCGGAGGTTTCAACCCACCGTTGCGCGGCCCGGCGGGATGCTGTCGAGCAGGCCAAGACCCGCATCCGAACGAGTGACTACAACGCGGCACTAACTAAGCAGTCTGATAACATTTCGAAGGCCCGATATTCCCGCCGGCCCACGTGCTTGGCTCGCCGGATCAGGGGTAAGGCGCGGGCATGCCCTTGATTACTCTCGACCGTCCGCGAGGCGCCGGGCTGCGGTGGGGCGGGCGGGGTCTACGAGAACCGCACACCCCGCACCCGGGTAGTTGTCCTACGTCCACGATGCGGATTCCGAAGCCTTCGGACGTCCGAGAACCCAAGTCAAGAAACGGGTCAAAGCGCTCTTCATGTCCCTGACGATCATATACAACGCCGGGACCGCCAACAAAGTCAACACGGTGGCAAAGATCAACCCGGCTGATACGGAGATTCCCATGGGGACGAGGAATTTGGCCTGGAAGGACCTCTCCAAGACTAGCGGAGCCAGGCCAAGTACGGTGGTTGCCGACGTCAGCAAAATCGGCCGGAGCCGGTCTCGCCCGGCCTCGATCACCGCTTCAAACATTGGCACCCCCGAGGCTATCCGCCGGTTTGCGAATGCTACCAGAATCATTGAGTCATTCACGATAATACCGGTCAACGCTACCGCGCCGAACATCGACATGATCGTTAGCGGGTAACCCATAACGTAATGGCCGGCCACTACCCCGATAAGACCGAAGGGGATTACGGACATCACGATGATCGGCTGGACGTAGCTACGGAACAGACCGGCCAAGACGACGTAGATCAACCCCAGCGCGATCGGGAAGGTCCGCTCGAGCGACTCAAAGGACTTCTTGGTCTCGAGCTTCTGCCCCCCGAAGGTCAATTCGATTCCCGGATACTCTCGCTGCAGTTGAGGGAAATCGTTCGACAGCTCGGCCATGACCAACTCCGCGGTGGTGTTGGTGCCCTCCGAATCTACGTCGGCGGTTACCGTTATCGTACGGCGTTGGTTCTTCCGGGAGATGGTAGCGTAACCGGTGCCCTCCTTGAGTCGTGCCACCTCGGTGAACGGGACGAGACATCCCGTCGGGGTCGCCACGCGCATCGACTCGATGTCGTAGATCCGCCGGCGATATTCCGCCGGATAGCGGACCATGATCTTCACGTCCTCCCGCCCGCGTTGCACCTTGCGGGCCTCGAATCCGTAGAAAGCCGAGCGCACCTGGGTCGCCAGGGACTTAGTAGTCAGACCGAGAGCCCGGGCGGATTCCAACAATTCGATTTGAACCTCAGGTTGGCCGGAGTCGAAGTTGTCTACAATGTCCTCTACCCCGTCGAAGGACGCGAGTTTCTTACGGATGAGGGCGGAGATGGCAACGAGATCCTCAATGCGTTCACCGCTGATCTCCAGTTGAAGTTCGGCTCCGCCGGGCCCGCCCTGCGCGGCGGTGAACTTGAACTCCTCCACTCCGGGGATGTCGCTGGTCATCCGGCGCAGCTCTTGGACAATCTCGTCGCTGCTGCGCTCCCGATCTTCAGCGGCGGTCAGTTCCAAGAATAGCTGTGCGGTGTGAGCCTGCCGGGCCGAGATGATGCCCTCTTCGTCAACCTGCATGCCGATCAGCGTGAACAAAGACTGCGTCTCGGGAAGGCTCAGGGCGGCCTCCTCCGCGACCCTGGCTGCCTCACGCGTGGCACTGATCGGCGCCCCGATGCTCATCTTCAACTTGGCAAAGACGGTCTCGGAGTCCATTCTCTGGATGAAGATGAACGGGACGTGCCCGCCCTTGTACGCCCCGACGGCGACAAGCAATACTGCCGTCAAAACCGCCATTGTCACGTAGCGGTAGGAGGTGGCCGTGCGGAGCAGTCTCTCGTAGAAGGCGCGCAAGCGGCTCTGCACGTAGTGCTGTTGCGCCTGACGCAAACGCCCCAGCCAAACCTGCAGCAGGCCGGTGCGGGCTGTCGTAGAGTGGTCCTCGCGCGCCACCGGGCGCACTCCATGAGCAAGGTGAGAGGGCAGAATGGTCAGAGCTTCGAGCAGCGAGGCCGATAACGCCACGCACGCGATCAGCGGGAGTACGCCCAGCCAATCGCCCAACTGACCTTCGATAGCCGCCAGCGGCACGAATGCGATGATGGTGGTGACAATCGCGCACACTACGGGCCAGGTCACTTCCTCAGTCCCTAAAACGGCGGCACGTTTCGGCTCGGTCCCTTGTTCGATTTTCGTATAGACATGCTCCGACACGATGATGGCATCGTCAACGAGCAGGCCCAGGATCATAATCAACCCGAACATCGTTATCAGGTTCAAGGTCATCCCGGTGAGTTTCATGCAGATCAACGCGCCCATGATGGCCAGCACGAGCCCCATCATCACCCACAACGCGACCCGCCAGTGAAGGAACACCAGCAGCGAGAGGAACACCAACGCCAGGCCCCACACTCCATTACGCTTCAGAAGATCCAATCGCTGTTCTATGAAGCGGGACAACTCGCGATGGACTTTGAGCTTGACGCCGGGAGGGAAAGGGTCGGTCCGGGCCTGGTCGTATATCTCCTGGATTCGATCTCCCCCGGACAGCTTTCCCGAGAGTTGGTCCAAACGGCTCCGCCGAAGCGGCTCTTGCTTCTTGCCGGCGACCATCGCCCGGACCTGTTCCGCTATGGCGATAGCGTCCTGATCGGCCGTCTTCGATACGATTACACTGACCGCGGGTGAAGCCTGGAATCGACCGATGATGTCGACGTCCTCAAACCCGTCAATGACTGTGGCCACGTCCCGCAAACGCACCGTTCGTCCGGTGGGATCGCTCCGGATCGAGATATCATAAAGGTCTTCTCCGCGATCCTCCTCGCCGAGCGTTCGAACCGCGACGTTGGCCCGCGCGGTCCGGATCTGACCGCCGGGAAGGTCCAGATTGCTGACCGCAATCGCTTCGGCTACCTGCATGAAGGAAAGACCATATTCGGCCAGCTTCTCCGGACGGACCTCAACACTGATCTCGTCCTTACGCGTACCGCTCAGGAAGACATCGGTAACGTCCGGAAGAGCCAAGACGTCGTCACGCAGTCGTTCGCCCAGTTCCTTCAGCGTGCGGTCATCCAGGTCGCCGTACAAGGACACCGTGGTGACCGGCAACGTCGGATCCAACTTCGCCACCCGCGTCTCCAGCGCGTCTTCAGGGAAGTCCTCTCGGGGGATTGCGTCGATGGCGGCCTTGATATCGGTGACGGCCTGGTCAATCGCGTCGAAACCGCTCCGCATCTCCGCCACGATCGTACTAATGCCCTCGCTGATGATCGACGTCGTTTCCTCGACTCCGTCAACATCCTTGATCTGCTCTTCGATCTTCAGGGTGATACCCTTCTCGACCTCGGCCGGAGCTGCACCGGGATATACGGTTGTGATGAGCACGCGGTTAGGCCGCGACTCCGGGAAGAACTCCCGCACCAGCGTCAAACCGGAAAAGACACCGCCGCCGATGATCGTCAACATGAACAGGTTGACGAGCACGGGGTTGTTTACGCTGAAACGCGGCAACGACGTCATGGCGTTTCATCCGTGTCGGCGCCGTTTTCGTCATGCTCCGCTGGGCGATCCGTTCTGATGCGTATGCGGGAGCCCGCGGCCAGGCGATCCAGATGGGAAAGGATCAAGCGGTCGCCGTCGTGGAGGTTTCCACTTACCAGGGCGCGGTCTCCGATGAACCGCTCCACGACAACCGGGCGAACGGCCGCGACTTCCCCCTCCACCAGCAATACCCGCCCGGAACGAATCGAGTCGCGCGGGACTGTGATGCGGTTTCGGTGAATGGGCCCCTGGACTTCCGCGCGGACGAACGCCCCAGGTACCAGCGGGACGGTCTGCGCTGCGTTGTCTACCTCTACGAAGGCCGCGAACGTCCGAGCTTGCTCATCGACCGAGGCAGCGGTTCGGGCTACCACACCTTGCCATTGAATGCCCTGCATGCTCTCGCAGGCGAGACGGACCGGTGCCCCAAGCTTCACGCGATCGTGAACTGCGGCCGGCAATTGGACGGCGATCTCGACTTGCCGAGCATCGAGCAGGGTCACCAGGACCACGCCCGGGGCTACATGATCCCCGACGTCGACTCGCAGCTCGTCTATCTTCCCCCCGATTGGTGCAACGATCTCGCACCGCCGGACGTTCAATTCCGCCAATCTCGCCTCCGCCTCTCGGCTACGCTGAGACGCCGCATACCGCGCCTGTCGAGGCACGTTCTTGGCGATTTCCATCTCGTAGCCCTGCAGGACCCGGCGGGCCTGCTGGTACGCGAGATTGGCGAAGTCACATTCCTTCTTCGCGGCCATGCCGTTTTCGAATAGACGGGAAAGCCGGTCGCGCTCGTCGTCGGCAACGCGGACCTCCTTGTCTGCCGTAGCGATGAGAACCTGGAGAGTCTGAGCTTCGGCCGCAAGCTCTTCGCATGCCGCCTGATCCGCCAACGCGAGGGCCTTCGCTCTATCGAGGGCATGGCGGTACTCGCGGTCGTCAAGGCGAATCAACGGCTGTCCGGCTTCAACAACCGAGCCGGCTTCGATCCCGCCGACGAGCTCTATGACCTTTGCGGATACCTCCGCCGCTACGTTGGCGGTACGGTCCGGCCGCGCCGTGCCGTAACCGGCAAACCGTTCGGTGACGTCCCGGGCTCGCAGTACCTTGCTTTCGACCAACGGTGCCGGTGTCGGCGATTCGCGCCGGGGTGGTTCCGTGCGCAACTCGTACAGGCCGTACGCAATCGCCCCACCAACCGACAGGGCGGCAGCGATCAACAAGAGCGAGCGTAAGAGTCGGGGGCTTCCCGGAGGCGTATCCGTCATTTCTCAGAACAACCCCGACGCGGCTACTCCAACTGCAAAATGCCCGCAATCTCGAAAAAGCGACATCCGGTTTCCGTCGGGCGGTACAGCCCTGTTACGCTTTGTTCGTACGTGGCCTGCCGCGCGCCGACCACCGCTTGTATCCACCGGTCCTTCCGGGCGAATCACGCATTCTACATGTTGTCGCCGATCATGCCCAACGATGATGCGGAAAGGGCAGCGGCTGGAATGTCGGGCGAAATCGACCGCCCTAAAAAAGCGGCCCGGTGGGGTGGACCGGGCCTTGGGGAACCGTCCAATGGGGGATTGGACGGCGAGTGAATCTAGTTAAACGGAACAACTTGGCTCTGTGCCGAGATCCGCACGGCCAATACCATTCCATGCCAAGATTCTAACGGAAAGCAATCCGCCGATAAAGGCCCTTCGCGTACTTTTCTTCACGAAACTGCCTATTCCCCACGCCACTTCAGACAGAATGTCTCTGATGGTGTAAAAAAGCCAGTCACAAAGGCCGCCTGTGCCGATGGTGCGATTAGCCTCCACCAATGGGCGGTGTCCGCTGCTCATAACAGCACCGCGTGATCGCCTCGTCCGGTGACGTGTCAGGGGCAATGACCTGCTTGTTCAGTGTTCGCTCCTTGCTTGGTCTAGCGGGCTCGGTAGTCCGGCACCGGGCGGGCGATAGTGCGAACGTGTTGTTCACGCGCGACGTTGCGATACCCGGTGCGCGTTGGTTGCTCCCAAGGTGATGAACAGTTGTTATATCCGCCTTGCACCTTAGCCCGCCTACGTCGAGCGTCGCCGATTTGACACGCGATTCGCGTTTCCTATACTGCTGCGCCGGTTGTGACGGGTCGTTATAGAGGCGCGGAACCTTCGGGCTTCGTCACAACGAGTACTCATCCCATGGGCCCTTTTCAATATGGCTCTAATGAGAAGGATCAGTTGGGGCGTCTGGGTATGCGTTCTCTGCGCGACAGCGTACGGGCAGCGCCCTGTTCCACTCGCGGACGATGTTGGCGAGCCGCTCCTCCCTTACGGTATCTCGGAGCAGGAGGTAGCTCTAAGTGGGCAGTTAGCCTATTTCTTCGAGGACGAAGATGGGACGGACGTCGTTCATGTGATTGGCGATGCCCACTTGACGCTCGGAGAGCCGCAAGGTCAGCAACTCCGTGGTCGCGAGGCGGTCGTCTGGATCGCGCAGCGCGAGTTCGAGGATCGTACGTACCATCACCTGGAAGTCCTGTTGTGGCAGGACGCGGAAGTATCCGAAGTCGGCCACACGATTACGAGCGGCCCCGCTCTGTTCGTAACGCTCAACAGTTACAGCGGCATTACGACGAACGTAGACGACGTAGCGCTGCGATCCTCTGCGGATACCCAAGTTTACCAGCGCGGTCGGGACGTTCGTTCGGCGTATGCGGCGGGCACGTTGCACGTCCCGGACGAGAACGTGTCCCTGCGCGTGTATCAGGCGACCGGTCTGGGCGCCGAACGTAAGCAGGTCAAGCAGCGCCCCCCGATTCTCATGCAGTTTCCCGGGGAGTTCACGACGTTGGAAGTCGACGGCCGGTCGGTAATAACGGTTGCCGGCGGGGCGTATCTGTCCCGTGGGGATTCCGGCTCCGGTGATTTCCTCGAGATTCGGGCCGATGCGGTTGTTGTCTTCCTTCCCAGGTCGATCTCCGGCGGGGAGGTCGACGAGGCGCAGGATGCGGGACTCGGCGCGGGAGAGAGAGGGTCCGACGAATGGGCACGATCGACGCGCCGGCGGACCGATCGCAAAGAGGCGGACCGGCAGTTGCTCTCGACCGGTCTGGGCGATGATGTCGAGGTGGAGGCCGTGTACGTCGAGGGTGACGTGATCATGTCGCAGGGGGCGAACATGATCAGGGCCTCGAGAATCTACTATGATTTCGTTCGGGAGAAGGCTCTGATTCTCGACGCTGTAGTTCGGGCGACGCTTCTGGAGCGGAATGTTCCGATTTACGTGCGGGCCGAGGAGGTCCGGCAGCTTTCGGCAAACAGGTTTGTAGCTAGCCAGGCCTGGCTTACCACCAGCGAGTTCTACACGCCGCACTATCACGTGGGAGCTGCTCGAGTGGAACTTACTGATCGAACTCCTCCTACGACGGCCGGGCGGCGCACCGGCATTCGCGCCGGCAGCTTTCGAATTCGCCATGCCACTCTGAACGTCTCAGGGCATCCGATTGGGTATTGGCCTTACATCCACGGACGGGTGGACACCAGCGAAACCGCGGTTCGGAGTGTGCGTTCGGGCTATAGCGATGACTTCGGTGTAGAGATCGAGACGGAGTGGGATTTCCTGAATGTACTCGGGCTCGAGACCCCGGACGGATTCAGTTCGACACTCAGTCTGGACTTCTTCTCGGAGCGCGGACCGGCCATCGGCATTGACGCGGATTACGAGCAGGACCGGTACTACGGCTACGTGCGGAGTTATCTGCTCAACGATAATGGCTCCGATTTCCTCGGGCGTGATCGAGAGAACTTGTCGCGGAAGGACGTTCGGGGGCGTTTCCTATGGCGGCATCGCCAGTATCTGCAGGATGATTGGCAGATTTCGTTGGAGTTGTCGGATATTTCGGACCGGGGTTTCCTCGAGGAGTTCTTCGAATCGGAGTTCGACACCGGCAAAGAGCAGGAGACTCTGCTCTATCTCAAGAAACAGCGGGATAACTGGGCATTCACGACGCAGCTTCAGACGCGGCTGATGGATTTCACCACCACCACCGAGCGGGTGCCGGAGTTTGGTTACGTTCGGGTCGGAGAGCCGCTTGGTAACGGAGCGACTTGGCATTCCGACAATCGGTTGGGCGTGGTTCGGTATCGCCCGGCAGATCAGATGTTCCGCGAGCTTCTGCGGGACGGGCGGCACGTAGGTTCGGGTTCAGTTGCCCGCTTGGATAGCCGTCAGGAGATCGGTTGCCCGGTTGATCTGGGGCCGGTGCGGCTGGTGCCCTTCGTATCCGCTCGTGGCACGGCCTGGGACGACTCGCCTTCGGAGGGGGGATTGGCCCGCGCTCTGGGGGCGGTAGGGGTGCGAAGCAGCATGTACCTTTCCCGGGATTACCCGGAGGCTCGATCGTCGCTCTTCGATATTGACGGAGTGCGGCACATCGTCAAGCCGGAGTTGGTGGCGTGGGCAAGCGCCGCTAACCGCGATGCGGATGACCTGTTTCTGTTCGATGATCGTATCGAGGGTGTGGATGCCACGGATGGGGTGACGTTGGGCGTCCGGCAGCGGTGGCAGACCAAACGGGGGCAGGGCGCGACCCGGCGAGTCGTCGACTTCCTCACGCTGGATCTCGAAGTGGGTGTGTTCAACGACTCCGATGGCGAAGCTCTTACGAACGGATACACGTCATTCAGCCGTCCCGAAGAGAGCGTCGCCCGCAACTTCGTCAATGGGGCGATGGTCTGGCGCGTGAATGACCGAACGGCACTGCTCAGCGAGGTCAACTTCGATATGAATGATGGGGCGGTTGACGTGTTCAACCTGTCTCTTGCCGTCGAGCGCTCGCCGCGGTTCAGCTATTTGCTGGGGTATCGCTATATCGGTGACACCGACTCGAATCTCCTCGGGTTTGACATGAACTACCGCCTGACGGAGAAACACACCCTCGCCTTGCGGGAGGCTTTCGACCTGGAACGCGGGCAGACCCTTGATTTCACTATCGCCTTCATCCGGAAGTTCCCGCGTTGGTTCAGTGCCGTCAGCTTTGAGCTGGACGAAGCTGAGGACGATTACGGGGTCTCGTTCAGTCTATGGCCCGAGGGGTTGCCGCGGGCGACGCTCGGCTCGCGCCGCTTCACCGGGCTGGCCAACACGACAAGAATAGAGAACGATTAGCCCGGGTTACTTATGACATTCGCACAAATGCGCATAACCTGCGGTAGCGTCATCCCTTGTGGGTGACGCCATTGAAACACGGCGCGCCTCCACGCCCGGGACAAGGCCTGGCGCTACACTGGCTTACGGCCTTCTCTTCGCCTGGGTGAATAGTCCGGGCTAAGCGGCTTGGATCCGTTGTTGCAGGGCGAAGCGGTGGCCGGGCCGGTGGCAGCCCTTGCGCGTCCCTCGTCAATAACCGGTCGGTTTCTGCTTCGGGAAAGACCTGCCGAGAGCCGTTACTTCTTCTTGCCGGTCTTCTTGGCGGCTTTCTTCTTGACGGTCTTCTTCTTGGCTGTCTTCTTCTTAGCGGTCTTCTTCTTAGCGGTTTTGTTCTCGGCTGCCTCAGTCGACTTGGCTGCGGCCTTCTTCTTGGGTGCTTCAGCCTGCTTGGCCGCGGTTCCCTTCTTGGTTGCCTCCGCCGGTGTGGCTTTGGTCTTCTTTGCGGTTGTCTTGCTTGTAGTCTTGGCCGTCTTCGTGTTGTCTTCCGCGGTTTGCTTCGGTTTGGCAGTCGCAGTCTCGCTGGTCTTGAGCTTCGGAGCTGCGAGCTTGCGCTTCTTCGCAGGTTTGGGTTGGACTACCTTGAAATCGGCTTCGACCACGCGGAGATTCGAGTAGTATCCGTCCTTGCGCAGACGGGCGAGCTGGGCTTCACTATCGGCCGGCTCAATCGACTTGAAAAGTGTGAGCACGGTGTCGCCGGACGTGCCAATCACCTTCCACGCGAAAGGCACGACCTCTTTGGTGCCGAGCGGCCTCTTCGCTGGGATTGCCGGGGCTACGGGCAACGCATCGCCATCCGCGGCGTCTGCTTCTGCGTCCGTTGTCAAATCAGGTTTCGCCAAACTTGCATCTTCAGGTTCGCCGGTCTTGATGGTATCTGAGTTCATCGTTTCTTTGGCTTCTGCCACGTTTCGCATTCTTGCCTGAGGGACTTCCGGCAGGGCTCGCTACCGTCCACAACTGTCGCCAGAGCCCATGCTGAGATGCACGGGCTCCGTCTTTCCTAACGTACACCTTATCCGCGTTCGCGACAAAAGGCCAGCCCCTGGACGGGTAGACCTGACGCGGACCGATAGTATAATCGCTTTCGCGGTGACGGCGAGCCTGGGCGGTTGGCCTCTCCGATGCGTAGTGGCGCCCGTAGCTCAATTGGATAGAGTGGCTGGCTTCGAACCAGTAGGTTGGAGGTTCGAGTCCTCCCGGGCGCAGTGTTCACAACCTTCCACAGCTCCGTGCCCATCGTGGGCAAGCGTGTTTCAGTGGCCGCGCGTCACTCCGGGAAGGCGAGTTTGCCCAGGCCGCCGCGCCGAATTGCGAAACAGCCGTAGAGCCGCCGTCGGTCAATCCTCGGGGTCCAAGACCGACATGAACGCCTTCTGCGGGATCGCGACGTTGCCGACCATTTTCATCCGTTTCTTGCCTTCCTTCTGTTTCTCCAGCAGCTTCCGCTTCCGAGTGATGTCTCCGCCATAGCACTTGGCGGTAACGTCCTTTCGAAACGCTCTGATGGTCTCGCGCGCGATGACCTTGGCTCCTACGGCAGCTTGGAGTGGCACCTCGAACATCTGTCGGCCGATCTCGCGTTTCAGACGCGTAATCAGCCGGCGGCCGCGCCTTTGGGCCTTGTCGCGGTGGACGATGACCGACAGCGCGTCGACCGGGATTCCGTTCACCAGAATGTCCATTCTGACCAGGTCGCCCGCCTCGTAGCCCACCAGCTCGTAGTCCGCGGTTCCGTAGCCCCGAGTGCAGGTCTTCAGTTTGTCGTAGAAGTCGTAGATGATCTCGCAAAGGGGCAGACGGTAGCACAGTAACACGCGCGTTGGCGAGAGATAATCGGTCTTACGGTGCTTGCCCAGCCTATCCATGCTGAGCTGCATGACCGCGCCGATTGTATCCGCGGGAATGATCATGTGGGCATCGACCAGGGGCTCGCGGATTTCCGCGACCTCGCTCATGTCCGGCAAGTCGCTGGGCGACTCGATACGTACGGCTCGACCGTCCTTAAACAACACCTCATACGTGACGGTCGGGGCCGTCTGGACCACCGCGACGTCGTTTTCACGCTCCAACCGTTCCTGGATGATGCGCATGTGCAGCAGGCCGAGGAAACCACACCGGAACCCGATCCCCAGAGCATCGGAGGAGGCCGTCGCATAGGTGAACGAGCTGTCCGTGAGCCAGAGTCTCTCCATGGCCTCGCGGAGTTGCTCCGTGGATGTTCCGACGGCAGGATAGAAGTCGCAATAGACCATCTGCTGGGGAGCCTGATAGCCGGGGAACCGCCGATCGGTGGGCTTATCCGTGTGGGTCACGGTGTCCCCAATGCTGACATCCGCCAGGGTCTTTATCCCGGCCACGAAGTAGCCGACCTCTCCTGACGATAACGATTCGACCGGCGTGGGTTTCGGGGTGTACTTGCCCACCTCGGTAACCAGGTATTTGCGGCCGACTGCCAACAACTCGATTTGGTCTCCACGCTTGAAGCTGCCGTCGACGACTCGGGTGTGCGAGATTACCCCGCGATGGACGTCCGGTTTAGCGTCGTAGATCAACGCTCGCAGGCGGCCTGTAGGGTCGCCCTTCGGTGGGGGGATCCTCTTGACGATCGCCTGCAGCAGTTCGTCGATTCCGGCTCCGGTCTTGGCGCTGGTGAAGATAGCCTCAGACGCATCGAGGCCGAGGACCTGCTCCGTCTCCAGGGCGATGTCCTCCGGGCTGGCGGCCGGGAGGTCGATCTTGTTGATTACCAGGATGATCTCCAAGTCGGCCTCGATTGCGAGGTAGGCGTTGGCCACGGTTTGCGCCTGTACACCCTGCGTAGCATCGACGAGAATAAGCACACCTTCGCAGGCTGCCAGGGCCCTCGACACCTCGTAATGGAAGTCCACGTGTCCCGGCGTGTCGATGAGGTTCAGCATGTAAGTTTGACCGTCGAGCGTGTACGACACTGTCGCTCGGTTGGCCTTTATGGTGATGCCCATCTCTCGTTCGAGATCCATGTCGTCGAGAAACTGCTCGCGCATCTCCCGTTTTGTGAGGGCTCCGGTGTGCTCGAGGATCCGATCGGCCAGGGTGCTCTTACCGTGGTCGATATGGGCAACGATGCTGAAATTGCGGATCGTGCGAAGGTCTGCCATGTCCGGCCTTGTCTGCGTCCTGTCGGGTGTCTAAAGCGCTGCGCCGACGGTTTGCCCGATCAGACGGCGGTGCGCCCTCACGCGGGGGCGTGGCTGCCGTCTCTGTCCGTACTCCACGTATCGTCGGAGCCCGGTAGTATAGCTGAGCGCGGCGGCGGAGGGAATGCGGTTGCCGGGAACGCCTTCTGCGGTTTCAATACCAAAGGAGATCCTGTGATGAACGACAAGGAATACACGCTCGATCGAGTGGTACGGGTCCTGATTACCGCGGCGGGGGCCGTTGCCGTCCTGTTCCTGGTCCGCTACCTGTCAGATGTGCTGCTCCCATTCGCGGCGGCGATCATACTTGCCTACTTGCTCAACCCGCTTGTGGCTGTGTTCGAGAAGAAGACCGGTCATCGAGCCCTTGCGGTCGGAATGACGATTGCCGGCTTGGGTCTCGCGGTGGCGGCGATTACCGTTACCGTTGTGCCGTTAATGGTCGGGCAGGCCCATCGGTTCCGGGACAGCCTGGAGAATCTGCGCGAGGATCTGACCGTATCCGCCGAGACGGATTCCGCGGCGTCGCCGGTCCCGGTTGGAGCAGTCGAAGCCGAGCCCGCGGAGAGATCGGCCTCGGGCTGGCGAGAGCTATCGGACGGATGGAAGCAGTACCGGGCGGATGCCGATCAGGTGCCTCGGAGAGAGCGAGTCCGGCGTCTGCGGGAGTCCGTTGAAGGAACGGTTGCGGGGAAGCTGATCGATCAGGCTGTTGACTATACGCGGTCGGAGGAGTTCAAAGCGTTGTTGGTTGACGCAGCCAAGCGCTTGGCGATGGGTGGCTGGACCGTTCTGTCGTTCTTGCTTAATGTGATTCTGGGCTTGACCGGTCTGCTCGTAGTGCTTCTCTACCTGGTGTTTCTGTTGCTGGATTTCCCCGAGTATGCGCGGACCTGGCAGGCGTTTCTTCCGCCACGATACCGTGGCGCGATTGTCGATTTCCTCGAACAGTTCAGTCTGGCGATGCGGAGGTACTTCCGGGGACAGGCCATTGTGGCTCTGGCGATGGGGCTGCTGTTTGCGGTGGGCTTCTCGATTATCGGGTTGCCGATGGCGGTACCGCTGGGTTTGTTCATCGGCCTTCTGAACATGGTGCCGTATCTCCAGATCGTCGGTTTGGTGCCGGCGATCATGCTGTCCGGGCTTCGTGCCTTGGAGCACGACACCGGTTTGCTCGCCTCGATCGGGTTGACCTTGCTGGTATTCGGCGTCGCCCAGCTAATCCAGGATGCGGTTATCACACCCCGGGTAATGGGCAAGGCAACGGGCTTGAGGCCGGTTGCGATTCTCCTGGGCGTGTTTGTCTGGGGCAAGCTGCTGGGCTTCCTTGGGTTACTTGTTGCCATTCCGCTGACCTGTCTGGGGATTGCCTACTATCGCCGCTACATCTTGCTAATCGGGCCGCAGAGCACTAAACTGCCTGCCGGCGAGTAAACTGCCGGGACAGCGAGCTTTCGTAGCGGATTCTGCGTCATCCCGTCAGCCGAAGTCTCTGAAGGTTAGGGGACTAATCGGACGCTTAGTCGACGTTGATCCCGCGTTGGGGAGCGCATGCGATGACCCGTGACGAAGCTGGAATCTGGGTGACTGACCCGGAGGCTTATCGCAGGAAGCTGGCGGATTTGCTGGGCGAGCGCGATCCGCTCGATGTGCTGTCCGAAACACCGAATCGCTTGGCCCGCACCGTGAACACTACCCCGGCAGATGTGATGCGCCGCCGGCCTTTCCCCGGCAAATGGACGCCCAACGAGATTATCGGGCATTTGTCGGACAGCGAGTGGGTGTACGGCTTCCGGGTCCGGCAGATCCTGTGCGAGGAAGAGGCGGCGATTCTCGCCATGGATCAGGATCGCTGGGTCGCGGTCCAGAACCACAACGATCGTGAGCCCTCAGAACTACTGGAGATGTTCTCCGGGCTTCGCCTATTCAACCTGGGCATCTGGCGGAGGATCGAGCCGTCGGATCTTCGGCGTTCGGGGCGGCACGATCAGCGCGGTCCCGAATCCCTCGACGTTATGCTCCGAATGTGCGCCGGGCACGATCTCTCCCACCTGGACCAATTAGACCGTTATTTGAGGGCCATCAGCGAAAGCTGATGACTTGTGCGGGATGTACTCCGCTGGGCAGGCCGGCTTGGGAGAAGCCGCTGATGGGCATTCCTCCCTTTGGGAACGCGGGGCGGGCTCCGAGCAGGATTCCTCCTTCGGTGCCAATAAACGTCTGCGGCGGCGTGCTTCTTGTGTTGTTTGCGGCGGTGTTGTCCCGCTCGGCATTTCTCGGACGTGCTCCGGAAGAAGCGTTATCCCGAAGCCGCCTTAAACGTCGCCAAGCCAATCCGCCGATGTGGAATCGGAGCATCTGCCGAAACGCGTACTCCGGCATGCGAGGGCTCCGTCTCCTCTTACTCTGGGCTTTCGGGCTTGTCGAAGCTGGTCACCGTCGACATTGCGGATATGCAGGTCTCCGCCGATCCGGAGGTCGAGCTGATCACGCACTCGCTGGGAAGCTGCATCGGACTGGCCATCTGGGATCCGGTGGTCCGGGTCGGCGGCATGCTGCACTATATGCTCTCTGACTCGAAGATCGCCCCTGAGCGGGCTCTGGTGACGCCTGCGATGTTTGCGGATACCGGAGTCCCGGCGTTGTTCCGAGCCTCCTACCGGCTCGGCGCCTCCAAGAAGCGGATGATCGTCAAGGTGGCGGGGGGGGCGAAGCTGTTCAAAACCAACGATGCGATGGACGTGGGCAGACACAACTACGTCATGCTGCGGCGGATTCTCTGGCGAAATAAGATCTTCATCGACGGGGAGCACGTGAGAGACTGTATAAGCCGGACTATGCGGCTCAGCATCGGCACCGGATACGTTACCGTCGAGAACCGGAAAATGGGGCGGATCGCGATCTGACGCCAGGACGCTACCGGTGCTTTCCTTCACATTGTCACGCTTGCCGTGTGGGCGTCGGGTCGCGACAATCTCCCGGTTGGCTGATGGGCTGGTTCGAGCCGGATCGCCATTCCCAATGAGAGGCTGTGCTGAGGAGGGAGCTGTCTTGAGGGGCAGTTATGACGTTGTTGTGATCGGAGGCGGGCACGCCGGGGCGGAGGCGGCCTGGATTGCCTCGGTTCTGGGCATGGATGTCTGCCTGGTCACAATGGCCCATCAGGCTATCGGGCGAATGTCGTGCAATCCCGCTATCGGCGGGCTCGGCAAAGGGCAGATCGTCCGGGAGATCGACGCGCTGGGCGGAATCATGGGGCTTGCCGCCGACCGGGCCGGTATCCAGTTTCGGATGCTCAACAGATCGAAGGGACCGGCCGTGTGGGCGCCCCGCGCGCAAGCCGATCGGCAGGCATACCCCCAAGCTCTTCAGGAACTTCTCGGTCGAGCGCGGTCTCTCGATGTAGTGGAGGGGGTTGTGGGGGAGATCCTCGTGCGAGCGAGCGCCGGGGCTTCCAACGCCAGAGCGCAGAGCGTCAAGGGAGTTGTGCTGGAGGACGGCCGCGGCATTCTGGCTAAAGCGATTGTATTGACCACAGGTACTTTCCTTCGAGGTATCACTCATTGCGGCTGCGAGCAGGTTGCGGCGGGACGTCTCGGCGAGCCGGCGGCCGATCGGCTCAGTGACTCTCTGCGGTCGCTGGGTTTCGAGCTGGGCCGACTCAAGACGGGGACTCCCCCGCGGGTGCATCGCGATACGGTCGACTATAATGCCTGCCAGGAGCAGCCTGGTGACGAGGTCCCGACACCATTCTCCATGATGACCAGTGCCATCTCCCAACCGCAGGTGTGCTGCTGGACCACGTGGACGAACGCCCGCGTACACGAGCAGATTCGGGCCAATCTGCATCGAGCCCCGTTGTATTCGGGGCAGATCGAGTCGGTCGGACCGCGCTATTGCCCTAGTATAGAGGACAAAATCGTACGCTTCGCCGACAAACCGAAGCATCAGATCTTTCTGGAACCCGAGGGGGCTGACGACGAGCGTCTGTACTGCAACGGGGTCGCGACGTCCCTGCCGCGGGATGTGCAAGACGCATTCGTTCGAGAAGTGCCCGGGCTGCGGCACGCGTCGATCCTCCAATACGGGTATGCCATCGAGTATGACTGGGTGCCGACGCATCAGATTGACTCTTCTTTGGAGACCAAGCTGGTCGAAGGGCTGTTTCTGGCGGGACAGATCAATGGCACCAGCGGCTACGAAGAGGCCGCCGGTCAGGGGCTGATTGCGGGAATCAACGCCGTCCAGCGCCTTACCGCGCGCCCGCCGCTTATCCTCGGCCGCGATGAGGCCTATATCGGGGTCATGATCGATGACCTCATCGCCCGCCCGCCCTGCGAGCCTTATCGAATGTTCACGTCGCGCGCGGAGTATCGGCTGCGCCTTCGTGCAGATAACGCCGATCAGCGGCTCACGCCTATCGGTCGCCGGCTCGGTACGGTAGATGACGCGCGCTGGGACCTGCTGCAGCGCAAACTCAAGGCCTTGGCGCACATCGGACGGGTTTGCGACAAAGGGAACATTGACGGGGTCCCGTTGAAGACTTGGCTCCGGCGGCCGGAGGCTGACGTGAGGAGCCTGGCTGACGCTCTACAAAGGGCGAATGGGCGCGCTTCATTTGGCAACAGTGAGCTGGAACAGGCCTTGATCGAGGCGAAGTACCAAGGCTACGTGTCGCGACAGGATCGCCAAATTGAGCGCTTCCGGAAGACCGAATCGCTGACCATCCCCCCTGGCGTCGACTATCGCAAGCTCGGCGGCCTGCGTCTGGAGGCCCGCGAGCGGCTGAGTCTGCTGACTCCGAGGACGTTGGGGCAGGCGTCTCGGATTAGTGGTGTTACTCCAGCGGACATTAGTGTGCTAGCAGTGCATCTTTCCGCAGGTAGTTGACGCATGTTCCGGGATCCTAGAGTCCTTGGGTCCTAAAATAGCCTACCGCTCTGGCAAGAAATCCGCATCCGGAGTACTAATATCGCCAAAACAACGCATCTTTCCCGTTGACCGAGCCGACGACCGAAGGTATCGTATAGGAAATATGGGGTAGATAGACAATGTAAGCGGCGAGGGTGATGGCAAGGATTGCTGGAACAAAGGATTCATCATGGTGGATGGACGAAACAAAGCCGTATACACGACCGGCGAAGTCGCTCAGATCTGCAAAGTAAGCCAGCAGACCGTTATTCGCTGTTTTGACAGTGGTAGGTTGAAGGGGTTCCGGGTGCCCGGCTCCCGGTTCAGGCGGATACCGCGTGAATCACTGATTTCGTTCATGAAGACGAATCAGATTCCTCTCAACCACCTCGACAGCGGTCGGAAGCGGGTGCTGGTGGTGGATGATGATGAGGCTATCGTCGAGATGTTCACGGACCTTCTCGAACGTGATGGTCGGTTTGAGGTGAAGACCGCGGCGTCAGGCTATGAGGCCGGCGTGATCACCGAACGCTTCCGGCCGGACATTATGCTGCTCGATTACAAGCTGCCCGACATCAACGGGACGGCGGTGTGTCGGACGATTCGCGCAAATCCCAATTTCGAGCACATGCGGATTATCGCGATCAGCGGAGTTGCCGATCCGGACGAGATTGACGAGTTGCGCGGCGCCGGCGCGGACGAGTTCATCCGCAAGCCGTTCGATATCAACGAGGTCATTGCCCGTATCGCGGATATGGTAGCTGTGGCGTAGCATCGCGGCCCTCGAGACCCACGCAGAGTCGGCATGAGTACCAAGCCCGTGAGTATCGCAAGGTCGTCGGATGCGGAGCCGCCGCCGCGCCGCCGGGTCGAAGTCATCCTGGCTGAGTTGGAGCGGTTGCCGGCTTTGTCCGCGGTAGCGGTCGAGCTACTTTCGCTCACTACTTCCGAGGTTTCCTCCGCGCGCGATGTCGTTCGAGTCATCGAATCGGATGCGTCGTTGACCGCGACCGTTCTGAGGATGGCCCGCCGGTGCGACCTGGGAATATCCGGAAGGGTCACTCCGGTTGACAGGGTTGTGACGCTTCTCGGATTCAAGGCGGTTCGCAATGCGGCTCTGTCCGTCCACCTCTACGAGACCCTGGGGGCTTTGGAGGGCGAGGGCGGTGCCGAGTCGCTTCGCAAGGGCTTCTGGAAGCATAGCCTGGCCGTCGCTTGCGCAGCGGAGGCGCTGGCCGAACAGGGTCGTCACCGTGCGTCCAGTGGGCAGGCGTTCGTCTGCGGCCTGCTGCACGATCTGGGGAAGGCGGCGCTGGATGCATGTCTGCCCAAAAGCTACGCCCGCGTAGTCGAGCAAGTGGACCGCCGGCATCAGTGCATCTGCGACGTAGAGCGCGAGACCTTCGGGCTGGACCACACGGTGGCGGGCAGGCGCGTGGCCGAACGATGGCAGCTTCCTCGGGCCTTGGTAGATTGTATCTGGCTGCATCACCAGCCACCCGATGCGCTGCCTTCGTCCGTAGCGAACCCGGAGCTCGTGCAACTGGTGTTTGCCGCGGATAATCTCGTGCGCCGGCAGCGAATCGGATATTCGGGTTATTACCACATCACCGACCCGGAGGAATCGGCCGGGCTGCTCGGAGTCGATCCTAAAGCTCTTGAGGGAATCGCCGCGGAAATACCGGCGAGAATGGAACCGTACCTGGAACTGGTGGGGTTGGATGAGTCGACTGAGCGTACGTTGCACGCCGAGTCGCTCGTAAAAGCGAACCGAGAGCTGGGGCGGCTGAACGCGGAGCTGACCGAGTCCAATCGAAGCCTGGAGGTCCGGGGAGTTTGCTTCGAGGCTTTGAACTGTCTCACCGGAATGCTCACGCCGCAAGATCGCGTAACCGACGTCTGCGTTGCCGCGGCTCAAGCTGTGCGGGAGATGGTGGGGGGCGCACCGGCTATCGCGTTTGCATGCGCCCCGTCGACCGCAATCGTTGAAGTCGGCTTGGGTGGAGTTTCTTCCTCCGGTTCACGGGCCGTTGTGTTGGAACTGGGCGAGACGGAGGCGAACGAGCTGTTCGCCCTGTGTGGTTCCGGCGCGCCGGCAGATGGGATGGTTAACGCGCCTCCTACCTGTGGCGAGCTGTGGGGACGTTCGGCGGGGGCTTCGCCGACGGCGGCGATTTGGATGTTGCCCTTTGCCGGTGCCGAAGGGACGCGCGGGGCCGTACTGCTGATGGCTGAGGAGGAATCGATCGCCCGGTTCCGATCTGCCCCGGAGGCTTGCGCTGCGTTGGCGACAGGTATTGCCCTGGCGATTGCGACGGCGCGAGCACGCGGAGAAGCGGAAAGGACCAGCGAAGAGCTGCTGGATCTCAACCGACGTTTCCAGGCTGCGCAGAAGGAGCTGGTGCGGGCACGCTCGGTTTCGATGGTCTCGGAGATGGCGGCCGGGGCGGCTCACGAGATTAACAACCCGCTGGCGGTGATCTCCGGGCGTGCGCAGATGGCCATACCGGATTGCAGTAATGACGATCTGGCCAAAGCGCTTACAATTATTGTGGAGCAAGCTCATACTGCATCGCAGATTGTCACGGATCTGATGCACTTCGCAAAGCCGCCGGCTCCGAAATCGGTGCGTCAATCGGTGCGGACGGTTCTGGAAAAGCTGTGCCAGCATTGGTGCGCCAGTTCTTCGCTTCGCAGCGATCAAGTGACTCTGGAGCTTGCGGATCCGGAAGTTATGGTGTGCGCCGACCCCGAGCAGCTCTCGACGATCCTCGAGGCGGTGTTGGCCAACGCCGTGGAGGCATGTCGAACGGAAACCGCGCGTTTGCAGATTAACTCGCCGTCCCGAGTGTCCGATGAGACAGTCCGGATTGTCATCGAGGACAACGGCGTCGGCATGAGCAGAGACGTGCTCGAGCATGCCGTCGACCCGTTCTTCTCGAGTCGCCCGGCCGGTCGTGGTCGGGGGATTGGACTCTCGCGAGCGTACCGGCTCGCACAGATTAACGGCGGACACCTGTGGCTCGAATCGACGCAAGACAAAGGTACGATCGTGACGATCGAGCTACCGGCAACCGCGTCTGCTTCCTGACACCCTCCTCCCCACGCCTGGCTGACCTCTTATGCGCCGGTTCTATAGAGCGCGAATGCCCGGTTACGCCGCTGGGGCAGGCCGGATAGGTAGATGGCTGAGCGCTCTCCCAAGATCCTGGTAGTTGAGCCGGATCCGGATGTTCTGGAACTGCTCGTGGCCGCGCTGGCGCGCCGGTTCGACGCCAACGTTACGTGCGTGGCCAATGCCGAAGGATGTTTGGACGTCGAGCTTGTCGAACCTCACGATATGGTGATCGCGGAGCTGAGTCTCGACGGCGAAGACGGGTTGGTTTTGGCAGAGCAACTGGCGTCGCTGAATATGCGGCCGATCATCCTATTGGCCGACTGTCCTACCTGTGATGACGTGCTCACGGCAATGCGGCTGGGAGTACACGATGTTTTCCCCAAACCTTTCCCCGTGGCCGAGTTATTGGATACGGTAGATGTTGCGCTGCGCCGCTACCGTACCCAGCGGGCGCAGTCGGCGAAGTACCATCGGGTCCGAGAGCTGTTACGTCACGCTATTCGGGAGAGACGGGACCTCAACCGGCGGGTGGAGTTGATCTGTCGCGATCTGGTCGGGGCGCATCGGCGTCTTGTCCACCGCGTTCTGGATTTCGAAGAAGCTCAGAGAGAGCCGTAGGCTCCCCCGGATCGCGGTATTCCTACCAGAGAAGCACGATCAAGTCTGCCAGGACAACGAGCAACAGGATAACTGACAGCTTCATGGCAATCGGAATGTGCTCGGTCTCACGCGGCGCCAGGCGTAACGCGCAAGCGCGTTCTTCGACGTTATCGCTTTGCAGAGCTTGCTCACGGCAGGTTTCCACGAGGGTGCCCGCCTCCGAGGCCGAGAGTCCCATCCCCGCGGCGTAACGGATGATCCGCCGCCGGCGCGCAGCGGTTAATCGGCCGCTACGCAGCTCCTCGGCGATCATCTGCCGGAAGATCTCGTGAGTGTCTATTGATGGCACGTAAGCCGGTGGGTCGTCTTCGGTGACGACCGGTTTCAGGCGCACGGGCTCTTCCCGTGGTAGCTCCCTTTGCATTCCTCTTTCCTCCCCACTTGATCATAGGCCGGGGGGAGCGGCGGAGTCACAGGACGGAGCTTTGAGCCGATTCAGTCGTGCCGCGGCAACGCGAGCTCGAATCCTATCGGAACGACACCTCTGCCAGGCGGACGCACCATATCGCCGCGGTCCTATCGGACGTAAAGTGATGCGGTTCGGTCCACCTCCCCAGCGGTGCGGTACTCCGAACATCTTCAGCTTCGTCGCACGGTTGACGTACGAGACTTGCCGCATAGGCGCGCGTCGTATGAGGTCAGGTAGGGCACGGTCGAGGCACGAGACCTGCCACAATGGCGCGCATCGCGCGAAAACCGCGGGAGGTCTCGTTCCTCTACGCTGCCCTGCGGGTCACCAAACGTTGTCTTGCTCAGACTTCGATTTGCTCGAAGTGCTTGGCGCCCATGCGCATCGCGCATAGTCCGGCTTCTGTGCTGAACCACACTGCCGCGGCGCAGATGGCGAGGGTGACGGTGTCGGGTACGCCATCGCCGCGTTGGATCTTCGATCGCCAAATCGCAAACCCTATAGCCGTAAGGACGACGGCCACCAGAGCCAACGAGGCCAGCAGGTTTGTTGTGCCGCCGAGGCTGTTGGCGATCCGGGCGACCTTCTGCTCTTCGAACAAGGGCAGGCGGGCTCCGATTCCGACGGCGAATCCACACAGACCGAAGCAGATGGCGCCGACAACCACCAGGTGGATAATCGTCCAGACCCAGTCGAGTTGGAGTTTGAAGGCGGCCAGGGCCATTGCGGTGATCGCTCCGGTGAGGGTCACGGTCATGGCGAAGGCGAGCTTGGCACGCAGGATCCGCGTGCGCGACATCGGCAGCAAGCCGATCAGCCAGAGATTGTGACCTTCCAGCGAAATCAGCGGGTAGACGAAGCGGCAGGTGAACGTCGCGAGAATCAGACTGATAGCGCAGAGATTCAGAAACGGGATGATCTCCGCCCAGACGAGCAGAGCATCGAACTGCTGCCGTAGCGTCGGCATGTTAGTCAGATAGAGAAACAGCAGCCCGAATAGGATTGCGAGCTGGCTCCACTGCAACGGATCGCGAAGGAACGTTCGCAGGTCCTTCGCTGCGATAAGACGCAAACGCAGCGGCAGGTAGACGAACAGCAGCCCGGCCGCTCCGCCGGAAGCTCGGCCGGCCTGATACTGATCGGCGCCGCGCCCGGCCGATACCCGATCGAGGGCTTTGTGGAAGTACCGGGAGACCACGTGCACCGCCAACCAGCTCAAGAAGAACGCGTTGGCCAAAGTCACCCCGAGATAGAGCAGGGCTTCGGCGAAGTTATTGTGGATGGCGTGGTCAATCCCGGTAGCCACCCAGTTGTTCGGTAGGAAGGCGGATTCAATGAAACTCATCCGGGCGTAGAAGGACATGAGCCACTGCTCCGTGGCGGAATCGCCAAGCTGCAAAGTGCGCATGCCCCATAGAACGAATACGGTTAAGAACACCCCTAAGGCTATGGCGAGATCTCGCGCTACCCCTCGCGGCACGAAACGAGCTGCTACCCAGGCAATGAGCAGACCGAGAGCGCCGGGGATCGGAATGAACGCCAGAAAGAAAGCCAGGAAGAGAACGTAGAAGATCCGCTGGTCCGCCAGCTCCGCCATCGCCAGCATCATGGGGATGCCGAGTACGACCAGGGACCAACTGGCCAGCACCAGACTCTCAAGGTACTTGAGTGTGACTACGTCCAACGGTGTTAACGGCGCGGTCAATAGATACGCCGATTCGTCTTTTTCGAAAAGGGCGCTGTAGGCAATCAGCGCGTTCGAGAAGGTGAGCAAGGTCAGCATGACGATGAAGAAGAAATTGAACACCAGTGGGATGGCCACGGTCGCCTCCAGCGGAGTGCGCTGAAGCTGGGCGAAGATGGCGTGGAACAGGAAGTAGAGCCCCATCCAGATCGTAGCGATCAACACGACCGCGGTGCTAATCCGCAGCGGAGCGTCGTTGACGGCTTGCCGGGATCTATTCCACAGAGCTCGCGTTTTGGCGCGCAGAAGCAAGCCAAGCAGAGGACGGGACGAGATTTTCACCGGGTCGTCAGGCATCACTTTCCTCGGTGAGCTGCAGGAAGATCTCTTCGAGCGTCCGCTCGCGCTTCGCCCGGGCACGCAGTTCCTCAAGCGTGCCGACCGTGATCAGGTCCCCACGATGGATGATGCCGATTCGGTCGGCCACCGCTTCGGCAATGTCCAACGTGTGGGTGCTCATGAATACCGTCTTGCCGCTTCGGGTGTGTTCGATGAACAGGCTTTTTACTTCACGTATTGTCCGGGGGTCCAGACCCACCATCGGCTCATCGATGACCAGGACTGTGGGGTCGTGCAATAGAGAGGCGGCCAGAACGATTTTCTGCTTCATGCCGTGGCTATAGCTGACCGTAAGCTGATCGAGAAACTCGCCGATATCCAGCCGCCGAATCAACAACGCAAGTCTCTGATCGCGCTGCTCGGCGGGGATGTTGTACATCTCGGCTACAAAGCGCAGAAACTCCCGCCCGGTGAGTCGTTCATAGAGAAAAGGCTGATCCGGCACATAGGCGATCTGCGCCTTGGCGGCTAAGCCGTTTGAGGCAATGTTGTGCCCGCAAACGTGAACCTCCCCGGCGTTAGGGCGTAACAGGCCGACGATCATCTTGATGGTCGTCGTCTTTCCCGCCCCGTTAGGACCCAAGAACGCGAAAAGCTCTCCCCGGCGAATCTCGAGCGAGAGCTCCCGCACGGCCACGGTTGTACCGAAACACTTGCGGGCGCCCGACAGGGCGATTGCGAGATCTTGAGGGTTGTCCGCCATTTCCGTCTCCGAGGTTACCGCCTTATGTTGGTTCTGCGCGCCGCCAGGCGAGCCCGCTCGTCGTAGTTGGCTTCACGAACGATCCGGGTCCGCCCGATTACCGGCAAGGTAATCTCCTGAACCTGGACTGAGCCGTTGCCGTCCACCCATGCCTTGGCATAGGGTGATTCAATGATCGTGCAGAGCACGTCTCCGGCTTCGCCGGTCAGCGTCTCTTTGCCGGTTACCTCGACGAGCATCGGGACGAACCGATCGCCCCTTTCGAGTAGCACGGCGATGGGGTTCAGAACCTGAATTCGCCACCGCTGCCCAACTTCCAAGCCGGTCAGCGAGGCGATGGGACTAAGCCCGCCGCCGACCAACATCCCTCCGTCGACCAGCGGAATCTTGAAGGTCTTTTCCATCGTGCCGCTGTTAAGAGTGAAGGAGAAGTCCTGGTGGAATCGTTCGCCATGTACTCGGGCGGCCGCCGTAGGGCTTTCGAGCTGGACGGTCAGATCGTCGAGGATTCCCTTCTTCGTGTACACTGAATCGACGGTCACGCGCAAAGGGGCGATGCCGATCGGTGTTCGCTCGATCCAGATCGTATCACGGCTTTGAGTGACTACGGGGTCGATGTAGTAGTCGGTCCAGATCGTGCCGAGTCGACCTTGGTCATTGAAGATGGCGAATTGGCTGCTGGCCCCTTCACCCTTGAGCCAGTCGGTTACTTGCAGTGCGGGGGCGTCGTCCGCGGTGAGCCCCGGCCAGACGTCGTGGGCCACGAGCCAACTCATGGCTGCCAGCCAGACCGGGACGATCACGAAACCAGTGGTGCGCGTGAACACGAGTTTTAGCTCGCGAGGCGAGCGACCTCCCCAATTGAACAGATGCTTCCCCTTGTGACCGGAAGATTGTAGGGTAAGAACAAAGACACCGTCAATTGACGGCGACGAAACCTGACACCCTGCTGAGGCAACGCCGCGGCGATGCGTACGCGACCGCTCGGGCTTAAGAGGAGGTTCTTCACCAGGCGACGGCTGGGAGCGGCCTTGGCCGTCGGAGCTCTCGCGTTCATTGCCCTTTGGTTGGTCTTTCAGCACAAGCCCGGATGGTACCGCCCTCCAGTAGTCGACGAGGCTCTGCTGCGCCGAGCCCGCACGGAATCCGCGGCATTGGTGGATGATGTCAGCCGCCAGATCGTCGAAGCCCGCCCGTTCGATGTGACCCTAACCGATGCCGAAGTCAGCGAGTGGCTGGCTGCCGCCCCGCACCAATGGCCCGACGTTGGGCGGCGTATTCCGCCGCAGATCAGCGACCCGGTTGTGCGTTTCGAACCGGACGGGGTCCGCTTCGGAGTGCTTTATTCGGATGGTGGCTGGCGCGCCGTGTTGAATGCGACTGTTGCCCTGGGCGTGTCGGATGATAGTGAGCACTTGACGATCGCTCTGCTTGGCGTTCGCGGGGGATCGCTTCCGGTTCCGCGGTTCGTCCTTGAGGGCATCTTGAACGAGATCTCGATTGATGGCGACACAGACTTGTCACTACATACCGGGGCGTCCGTCAGTTCCCCGGCTCGCGCGGCGGTCGACACTGCAGGTTCGCCGCATCGGCGCGGCGAGCATTCGCGGGAGCCTCGGCCCGCGGAAGGGGCGGGGGAGCTGATCCTGATCGAGAATCGCTTCATCTGGCCCAACGGCGATCGGCCATTTCAAATTAAATCCATAAGTGTTGAGTTTGGCAGTTTACATTTGCGAGTCGTGCCGTTATGATGAGCCTATCAGGATTCGGTTCCGGTCGCTTCCGGTGGTAGGGGGCGGCGCGCGGCCGACGGTCTGTCGAATAGACGCATCCGGCTCAAAGAGGCGCCGCCACGTTCAGATGGTGTCGGAGTCGTCGTACCTCAGGTTCTCTTGGAAGGCATGTCGCCACGTAGCGGAGGGACGGAAGTGAAGGGGATTAGATTGGGGTTCGTGATTCCGGGGTTGGTGGCTGTGGTGTCGGCGGTGTTCTCGGCTGCGGTGTGGGCGCAGTGCGAAACGGCCAAGCTGCATTCCCCCGACGGCGCGGTCGACACGCGGTTCGGATGGGCGACGGCGATTAGCGGCGACTACATGGTGGTCGGAGCTCCCGATGCGCATGTGGGATCCCACGCGGATGCCGGTAGAGCCTTCGTGTTCAAGCATGATGGGCTTGATTGGGTGCAGGTGCAGGAGTTGCCGCTTCCGTCGACGGAGGTGCTGCCTGGCGCTGAGTACGGCTACTCCGCAGCGATTGATGGCGATGTTGCGGTGGTGGGGGCCCGTTACCACGGGTCCTACGCAGAAGGGGCGGCGTTCGTTTGGCGCCGGAGCCCGGCCAACGCTGAGTGGGAATACGAAGGGATATTGTGGCCGGCCGATCGTGCCGCGTATGACAACTGCGGCTACTCGGTGGCGGTGGATACGTCGAGTGAAGAGTGGATTGCCCTGGGCTGTCCGGGACGTACGGACGTGGCGCTTGCCGCAGGGGTGGTAGCGACCTTCAAGTACGACGGCAGCAGCGGAGAGTGGGCAGAACAGGGCATCCTGACCGCCAACGACGGAAGTGAGGGAGACAAGCTTGGCCGGGCGATTGCCATGGATGGCGATTGGCTTGTGGCCGGAGCAGAGGGAACGGACGATTCTGCCGGTGCAGCTTTCCTTTTCAAGTACGATGGGGCGGGAACGTGGACGAACGTTCGGAAGCTCGTCGCGTTGAACGAGGATGGTTCCAGCGATGCCCACGACTATGACAGGTTTGGCGGCAGCGTGGCGTTGCGTGGCGATCGAACCGCCTGCGGAGCGTATTATTATGATGCGGACGACGTGCCCAACACCGGGGTCGCGTATGTCTACGTCTACAGCGGCGATACCTGGGAGATTGAGGGGCGGTTGCTGGCGAGTGACCGTGCGAAAAGTGACGCTCTGGGGACTTCGGTAGCGATCGACGGCGATCGGGTCGTCGTGGGGGCGCCGAAAGCTGATCCGGATGCACTCTCCGGGGCCGGCGCAGCGTATCTTTTCCGGCTCAGGGAGGGCAGTTGGACCCAGGACGAGAAGATGATCGCCGATGCGCCGGCGGCGAGCCAGTACTTCGGCGACGCCGTATCGCTCGACGGCGACCATCTGGCTATTGGCGCCTACAAAGAGAATTCGGACACCGGGGCGGCCTTCGTATTCGCGTTGGGATTGGGCGAGGACTGCAACAACAGCGCGATCCACGACGAGTGCGAGTACTACCAGGGGATTCTGACCGACGATGACGGCGACGGCTACCCGGATCAGTGCATCTGCGACAATGACGAGTCCTGCAATGACGATCGGGATTGCACAACGGATACCTGCAATCTGGAGACAAACCGTTGCGAGTTCACCGTGGCCGCCGGGTCCTGCCTTATTGAAGGTACATGTTATTCAGATGGCCAGGTCAATCCGAACAGCGAGTGCCAGGTATGCGACTCTGCCCACGCCGACGCCTGGACTAACGCGGCGGACGAGACCTACTGCACGGCGGATGATAACGATTGCACGGATGATATTTGTCTTTCGGGATGGTGCGTTCATCCCCACCTGGAAAGCGGAGCCCCCTGCGGTGATCAGAGCCAGTCGGATTGCGATCTTCCGGATTTCTGTTTCGAGGGAATATGCCGCGAGAACCGCCTGACCAACGGCACCCCCTGCACGCCGGACGACAGTGTTTGTACGTTCGATTGGTGCGACGGCGGCATTTGTACACATCCGGAAAAGCCCAGCGGAAGTCCCTGCACTCCGGACGAGTTCGATTGCACTTTCGACGAGTGTCAGGATGGTGTCTGTGAGCACTCGCTCAAGCCGGCCGGGTCACCGTGCGGTGATCCGACCGATGACATCTGTACCGATCCCGACACCTGCCTGGCCGACGGAGTCTGTCAGGCGAACCACGCTCCGGTGGATACTCCCTGCCCCAACGGGCTCTTCTGTGACGGAGATGAACTCTGTGATGGCGAGGGTGTTTGCCTGGCGGGACTCGACCCGTGTGCAGACTCCGGTTGGGTGTGCGACGAAGGCAATGATGTCTGCATGGGCGGGGCGTGCTGTCTCCCGATGGGGGATTGCGTGGAGGTTATCGCGGAAGACTGTTCGGCCGACGGCGGCATCTACCAGGGGGACGGGGTACGGTGCTCGACCGTGGAGTGCCCGGTTCCCCCCGGGGCGTGTTGCGTAAGAGACGTGTGCGTGCCGGACCAGGATGAGGACGACTGCTTGAGCGTCGCAGGAGCCGCGTGGGCCGGACCGGCCACGGTCTGTGTGGAGGGCTTGTGCCCGCTGTGCGACGACGGGGACGCCGATGCCGACGGAGACGTCGATCTGCTGGACTTTGCGTATCTGCAGACCTGCCTGGAAGAGGACGGCGTCGGTGACTGCAAGTGCGTGGACCTGGACAACGTCGGCGGCGTGGATCTCGCCGATTTTGGGTACTTTACGATGGTGATTACCGGACCATGACGCGGGGAGCTTGCGTCAGGGTGCCGTGGGGGACAAATGGACTGACCGGGGGCCGGTCTCATTCAACGGAGGTGCAAGAGTGAACGGGTCAAGAGCTTCGCTAGGTATTTCGGGGCTGGTGGTTGCGGTGTCGTTGATGCTCTGCTCGCCCGCGTGGGCGCAGTGCGAAACGGCTAAGGTGCATTCGCCCGACGGTGCGCTGGACACGCGGTTCGGATGGGCAACGGCGGTAAGCGGCGACTACATGATAGCCGGAGCCCCGGATGCGGATGTGGGATCCTATCCCAACGCCGGCAGAGCCTTCGTGCTCAAACATGATGGGCTCGAATGGGTGTATTTGCAGGAGTTGGAGCTTCCGCCAGTACAGGTGTTGGGTTACTCCGAATACGGCTACTCCGTGGCGATCGATGGCGACGTTGCGGTAGTTGGGGCTCGGAATAACGCATTCGGGGCAGGGGCCGCGTTCGCATGGCGCCGCAACACCGCCAACGATGAATGGGAATACGGGGGCCGGCTGTTGTCAGCCGGGGGTAGCGGGGGTGACACCTGTGGTTATTCGGTTGCGGTCGATTCGTCGAGTCAAGATTGGATTGCCGTTGGTTGCCCAGGGCGGTCCGATGTGGCGCTCGGCGCGGGGGCAGTGGCGATGTTTTGGTACAACAGCAGCAGTGAGATGTGGGACGAGCAGGAGTCCCTGACCGCCGATGCTGCTGAAGGAGATAAGCTCGGCCGGGCGATCGCCATGGATGGTGATTGGCTTGTCGTCGGAGCAGAGGGAACGAACGGCTCTGCCGGCGCTGCCGCTGTTTTCAAATACGATGGGGCGGGCACGTGGACGAACGTTCAAAAACTCGTTGCATTGAACGAAGGCGGATCGAGCGATGCCCACGACAACGACAAATTCGGTCATAGCGTGGCGTTGAGAGGCGACCGAATCGTTTGCGGGGCGTACTACTACGATGCCGATGGGGTGAGCAATGTCGGGGCTGCGTACGTGTTTGCCCGCGACGGTGACACCTGGGAAATCGAAGGGCGGCTGCTGGCGGACGATCGGGTGAAGAGCGACTGTTTCGGCACATCGGTAGCTGTCGACGGAGATCACGTTGTCGTGGGGGCACCGAGAGTCGATCCGGAGGGGCTCTCCGGTGCGGGAGCGGTGTACCTTTTCCGGTTCAGCGGTGGCGATTGGGTGCAGGAGCCGGGGACGACCGCTGCGGAGCCGGCAGACAATCAGTACCTCGGACAGTCGGTCTCTCTCGACGGCGACTACCTGGCCGTAGGTGCCTACAAGGAAAACTCGGACACCGGCGCGGCCTTCGTTTTCGCGGTGGAAACGGGCGACGACTGCAACGGCAGTGCGGTCCACGACGAGTGCGAGTACTACACCGGAGAGATCACCGACACCAACAACAACGGGTTTCCCGACCAATGCGAATGCGACAACGACAACCAATGTGATGACGGACTGGATTGTACCGTGGATACGTGCAACTGGGAAACGCATCGCTGCCTGTTCACGCCCAACCCGGGCTTCTGTGCCATCGGCGGCGTCTGTTATACAACCGGCACGGAGAATAGCGAAAACGAATGCCAGGTCTGTGACGAGGGCGACCCCAAGGTCTGGAGTAAGAAGGCCGACGACACTGCTTGTACGTCGGATGGCAACGAGTGTACCGAGGACGTCTGCCTGGCCGGGGCTTGCGAACACCCGAACATGCCCGACATAACCGTCTGCGGCGACCAGACCGAGACGTTCTGTGACGGGGCGGATTTCTGTTGGCAAGGAACCTGTCGGGATAACAAGCTTATGGATGGCACCCCGTGCGATCCGGACGGCAAGGACTGCACGTACGACAGGTGCGACGACGGCGTGTGTGTTCATCCGAACAAGCCGGTCGGCACACCCTGCGGCGAGAGCGCCGACGATGAATGTACCGATCCGGACTGGTGCCTGGCTGATGGCACATGTTGGCCGAACGATGAACCGGCCGGGACATCGTGTTCGGACGGTCTGGCCTGTAACGGTCACGAAACATGCAGCGGCGACGGGGTCTGCGAGGCCGGCGAGCCGGAATGCAACCGGGCGGGCTTGGTCTGTGAGGAGACCGTTGAAGACCCGTTCTTTGTCTGCCTATGCCAAGACGCTGCGGCATGCGACGATGGTCTCTTCTGCACCGGTGTCGAGACCTGCGAAGATGGGATCTGTGTTTCCAGCGGCGATCCGTGCGATGCGGTCGGGCTGGCCTGTGATGAAGTCGACGATGTCTGCCGATGCAGCGCTGCGATAGCGTGCGATGACGGTATCTTCTGCAACGGTTCCGAAGATTGTGTTGATGGCGTATGCGTTGCCGGCACACCGATAGACTGCAGCGATGGCATCGATTGCACGGCCGACGTCTGCAGCGAGATTCCCGACGGGTATACGTGTTCCCACGATCCGAACGATGCGCTTTGCGATAACGGCGTGTTCTGCGACGGGGCGGAAGTTTGTGTTTCTCTGGATGGCTGCGTGGCCGGGACATACCCCTGTGAGTGGGGCGAGATTTGTGACGAAGAAAACGACGTGTGCATCACGTGCGATTATGACGAGGACTGTGACGACGGCGATGAGTGTACGGCCGATCAGTGTCTTGACGGCAAGTGCGTTCATACGCTGCAGCCGTGGTGCGGCGTGGGGGCCTGCTGTCTCGGTGGCGGTTGCCTGGAGCATCTGAGCTGGGATTTCTGCGGATTAGTGCTAGGCGGCGTTTTCGGTGGCGATGGGACAGTGTGCGACGACGGCGTGTGCGAGCCGGGGGCCTGCTGCCTTCCGTTGGGCGATTGCGTTGAGGTCGTCGAGACGGCGTGCCTGGCCGACGGCGGCGTATTCAACGGGCGCGGGGTCTTGTGCTCGGCGGTCGATTGCCCGGTCCCCCCTGGGGCGTGTTGCGTATTCGATGTGTGCGTCCCTGACCAAGCGGAGGACGACTGTCTCAGCGTGGCCGGGGGCGAGTGGGTCGGGCCGGCCACGGTTTGCACGGATGGACTTTGTCCATTGTGCTACGACGGGGACGCCGATGCCGACGGCGACGTAGATTTGCTGGACTTTGCGTACCTGCAGATTTGCCTTGATTGGGAAGGCGTAGGTGACTGCAAGTGCGTGGACATGGACAACGCCGGCGGCGTGGATCTAACGGACTTCGGGTACTTCCGTGCGGCAATAACGGGTCCGTGAGGCGGGGGCGACGCGACGTACGAGGCCGATGAAAAAGGGGACTGGCTCCGAGCCGTTTCCCACTTACGGTATCAAGGGACGCCTTGGGCGAGGTGCCTCTGCCCTTTTTCAACGGACTGGCAGGGGACGGATGGACTGAGCGGTATCAATCAACGGAGGAGCGGAAGTGAAGAAGGCAGGATCGTCTTTGTGGTTTGCCGGTCTGGTAGTTGTGCTGCCGGCAATGTTGTCGGCATCGGTCTGGGCGCAGTGCGAAACGGCCAAGGTAGCCGCCGCCGATGGTGCGGGCGGAGACAGGTTTGGTTGGGCGACGGCGATCGATGGGGATGACATGGTCGTCGGGGCTTATCGGGCACCTTCGGGCGGCGTCAGTCGGGCCGGTAGGGCTTACATCTACCACCACAATGGGATGGAGTGGGAGGAGGCCCAGGAGTTGACTCTGCCGTCTGCGTCGGTGCAACGGGAGGCCGAGTACGGTTATTCGGTGGTGATAGACGGAGACCTGGCGGTAATCGGCACGCGGTGCCGCGACGGAGGTGGCGTTGTCGAGACGGGTGCCGCGGTTGTATGGCGAAGGGATGTTGACACCGGCGAATGGGTCTACGAGGCGGAGCTATGGCCGGCCGACAGCGCAACGTTCGACAAGTGCGGATCGGCTGTTGGCGTAGGGGTCTCGGGGGGCGAAGAATGGGTCGTAGTGGGTTGCCCGGGGCGTGATGATACGGACATGAACGCCGGGGCGGTGGCGGTCTTTCGGTTCAACCGGGGAATGAACCGTTGGGAGGAGGACGCGATTCTGACCGCGAGTGACGGCCGGTACGCCGACGGCTTCGGCGAAGAGATTGCTATTGATGGTGACTTGATAGTGGTGGGCGTGCCGTCAGCCGACCCTGGCGCAGTTGGTGCGGGCGCCGTATACGCCTATCGCCGCGACAGCGGGAACAATTGGATTGAGATGGGGAAGCTGGTCGCGTTGAATGCGGACGGCAGCAGCGACGCCCAGTCGGGCGCTCGGTTCGGGGTGAGTGTGTCCACAAGGGACGGCCGGATCGTTTGCGGGGCGGACGGCTACGACACGCAGGAGCGCGATGAGGGGGCGGCGTATGTGTTTGTGCTCAACGAGGAGGATGCCTGGGAGATTGAGGGTCGGTTTCTTGCATCGGATCCGGCTCTCAGTGATTGGTTTGGGGAGTCCGTGTCGATTGCCGGGACACAGATTGGGATAGGGGCGTACAACGTAGATTATCCGGGTGCCGCGGACTCCGGTGCGGTATACCTCTTCGATCTCGTAGCTGATGAATGGGTCGAGAATTCCAAGATGTGTATTGCCGAGCCGGAGGGTCTTTCGTATCTGGGATACAGTTTATCGCTCGACGGCGGGTATCTGGCCGCCGGGGCATACCGGGATAACGGATATACCGGGTCGGTCAGCGTTTTCGCAACCACGCCGGGCGAGGATTGTGACGGCAGCGGGGTGCATGACGATTGTGAGTACTTTGCGGGAATCCTCGTCGATGACAGCGGCAACGGTTACTCGGATGTGTGTGACTGCACCGACGGTGATGCTGATAGAGACGCTCGTGTCGATCTGCGGGACTTCGCGGCGTACCAAGCCTGCGTGGGGAAGGCCGGAGTTGACGGCTGCCGGTGTGTGGACATGGACGATGCCGACGGCGTGGATCTGACTGATTTTACGTACTTTGAGGACGCGATCACCGGCCCGTAGATGGGCCTGGCAGGTTTCAGCGAATGAAGGGTGAACCACAAGATCGTCTGCGCACGCTCTTTGATGCTGCGTGTCGTCTCACGGAGCAGAAGCGGCAGCAGTATCTGGATTGCGAGTGCGGGGACGATGTGGAACTTCGCCGGCGGTTGGAGTCGCTGCTGGATTCCGATCAGCGGGAGGGAGGGGTCCTCGATCGTCCGCTGCTGACTAGCGGGCAGTGGAATACGCTCATTAACGACGTCATGTCGAAATGGCAGGCGAACGTCCCGGAGCAGCTTGGCCGGTATCGGGTGGTACGGGAGATCGGTAGCGGGAGTATGGGGACGGTCTTCGAGGCCGAACTGGAGAACCCGCCGCGGTCGGTGGCGATCAAGGTGCTGCGGCCGGGCGTGTCCACCACGGGCATGCTCCAGCGTTTTCAGTTCGAGGCGAGCGTTCTGCGATCGCTGGATCATCCGTGTGTAGCGCGTTTCTACGAAGCCGGTACGACCGACACGGGGCACGGGCCGCAGCCGTTCTTTGCCATGGAAATGGTCGAAGGTCGGCCGTTAACCGATTTCGCGCGTGAGCAGGGTCTTTCGATCCGCGAGCGGGTGGAGCTGATGGCTCAGGTTTGCGATGCGGTTCATCATGCGCATACCAAGGGGGTGATTCACCGAGACCTCAAACCCGGCAATATTCTAGTGGACCCCGCGGGGAGGCCGCGAGTGCTCGATTTCGGAGTAGCCCGCGCGGTGGATACGGGCTCTTCGGCGTGGAAGGACAACACGGTTACGGGGCAGTTGATCGGTACTCTACGGTATATGAGCCCCGAGCAGGCCGCCGGGGCATCCGGTGAGATCGATACGCGTTGTGACATATATGCCCTCGGCGTAATCGGCTTTGAGTTGTTGGGCGAACATCCGCCGTATGAGACCGCCAACGTCCCGTTGCCGGAGGCGGTTCGCACAATCCGGGAGATTCCACCGGCACGGTTGGGCACGTACTCGCCGGCCTGTCGAGGCGATGTCGAGACGATTATTGGAAAGGCCCTGGAGAAGGACAAGGACCAGCGTTATCAGGCAGCGTCCGACCTGGCCGCCGATCTTCGGCGTTTTCTTCGGCATGAGCCGATCGTAGCGCGGCCGCCGAGCGTTCTTTATCAACTCGGCAAATACGCTCGTCGCAACAAGGCCTGGTTTACGGGGGTGGTGGCCGTCCTGGCGTGCATTGCCTTGGGAGTAGCCGGTACGGCGTACGGGCTGGTCAAGGCTGTGGGTCAACGACGCGTGGCCGAGACCCGCCGGGTCGATGCCGAGCTGGCCCGCGGGGAGGCGGAGCGGCAACGCTTGATCGCCGAGCAGCGGCTGGGTGATGCCGAGCAGGCGCGGGCCGAGTCCGAGGCTGTCACTACGTTGATGGAAAGCCTGCTGCGTTCGGTTGATCCCGACGAGCTGGGGCGGGAGGTGTTGGTTCTTGACGTCCTCAACCAGGCCTCTGCGACGATTGGCGAGGAGCTGACGGATCGGCCGCTGGTGGAGGCTCGCCTCCGGGAGAACCTGGGGAGCGCGTATCAGACTATTGGCGAGCATACGTTGGCTTTCGCCGAGTCTACGCGGGCTGTGAAGCTCCGGACCGAGGAGCTGGGAGATTCCCATCCGCAGACCCTCAGTGCCATGAGGAATGCGGCGACGGCTTATGGCATGTCCGGTCATTACGCGGCGGCGGCAAAGCAGCTTGAAGAGGTCCTGGAGGCTCAGAAGAAGATCATCGGTGATGAGCATGTAGAGACCCTCTCCACGATGAATAACCTCGGTACGGTGAACCTCGAGCTCGGTCGGTATGACGAAGCCGAGCGGCTGTATGAGTCGGTACTCGCCGGCCGCAGACGCGTATTGGGGGATGAGCATCCAAATACGTTGTCGTCCATGGCGAATGTGGGCTACGTTTATTCTTCGCTGGGGCAATACGAGCGGGCCGAGTCGGCGTTTCTTCGGGCTTTGGAGATCTCCCGACGTGTTCGGGGCGAGCAGCATCCCCAGACACTTGAGATCCTCCAGGGATTGGCGCTTACGTATCAAACTGAGGGACGTTACGAGGATGCTGAGCGGATCTACCTTGATTTGTTGGATGGTCGGCGGCGCGCTTTCGGCGAACGTGACCGAGTTGTCGCGAATCTGCTTAATGATCTTGCGGAGATCTACCGGGCAACGGGGCGTTTCGACAAGGCCGAAGCACACTACACCGAGGCGATTCGGATCGAGAACGAACTTTTTGGGCCGGAGAACTTCCTGACTCTCATGACCGTATACAATCAGGCGCTTATGTACCAAGAGCAGGGTAGGATAGCCGAGGCCAAGAACGCATACGTCAGTTTGCTTCCGGTTCTCCGGCGCGTCCGTGGCGAGGAACATCGTACAACGCAGAAGTGCGTGAATAATCTCGCTGCAATACTCATGGAGGAGGGCGCCTATGCGGAGGCGGAGCCGCTCTTTCGTAGTTCCATTGATTTCCTAACTCGATCACAGAAGCCGACGCATTCGACAGTGCTGGCCGCACGCAGTAACCTCGGCGATCTGTGTCGCAAGATGGGCCGCTTGGATGAAGCCCGGCAGATCCTCAACGAGGTCGTAGATGCCGCGCGAAGAACGCTGCCGGCGCGGCATTGGTTTATCGGGGTCTTCCTGGTCAAGTACGGTCGGTGCCTGGTGGATCTCGGGGAGTTTGAAGAGGCGGAGGATGTGCTGGTGGAGGGCCGGGATGTCCTCTTGGAAGCATTCGGTCCCGATCATCAACGCACGGTTGATGCGGAACTGGCGCTTCGCGATCTGGCTCTGGCGCGGACGGGTTCGGAGCCCCCGTAACGCAGGCTTCCAGCCTACCCCCGGTAGCACAGGCTTCCAGCCTACCCCCGGTAGCACAGGCTTCCAGCCTACCCCCGGTAGCACAGGCTTCCAGCCTGCCCCTTTGGATGAGCCCCCGCGTAACGCAGGCTTCCAGCCTGCCTTTTCGGAACCGGCGTCAGTGACGCTCTCCACGCTTGCCTTTACCCGCTCGTTTTGCCGGGGATTTCGCGGCGCTTTGGACCATTAGCTCGGGCATCCCCTTCAGTTCTTTTATGCGATCGCGAAGCTGTGCGGCTCTCTCGAACTCGAGAGCCTCGGCTGCCGTAAGCATGTCCTTCTCCAGCATCGCAATCAGCTCAGTGCGGTCCAGCTCCTCTTCAGAGGCTTGAATCGCGGCGGCCGCGACCTTGTGGGCGGCGACCGTGTCTTCGAGGCTCGAACGAATCGCCTTGGTGATAGTCTCCGGTGTGATCCCGTGCTCTTCGTTGTAGCTGATCTGCAGCTTGCGCCGCCGGTTGGTCTCATCGATGGCACGCTGCATGCTCCCGGTAATCTTGTCGCCGTAGAGTTTAACCTCCGCGTTAACATTGCGGGCGGTGCGGCCGATGGTCTGAACGAGCGAGGTTTCGCTCCGGAGGAACCCCTCCTTATCGGCGTCAAGAATACAAACCAAAGACACTTCCGGCAGATCGAGCCCCTCGCGCAAAAGGTTGACCCCGACGAGTACGTCGAACTTCCCCTCGCGTAGTTCGTTGAGGATCGTAACCCGTTCGAGGGTGTCGATGTCACTGTGCAGATATCGCCCGCGCAGCCCCTCCTGTTCGATAAACGCCGATAGGTCCTCCGCCAGGCGCTTGGTAAGCGTCGTGACCAGCACGCGCTCTCCGACTGCCGCGCGTTCGGCAATGCGGCGGAGGATGTCGGGTACTTGGCCGCGTGCCGGAAGTACCTCGATCGGTGGATCGATCAGCCCGGTGGGGCGGATGATCTGCTCGACGATTTCTCCACCGCACTTCTCCAGTTCGTACGGTCCGGGAGTGGCGGACACGTAGACAACCTGGTCCCACATGCTCTCGAACTCCTCCAGGCGCATGGGGCGATTGTCCAGGCAGCTCGGGAGGCGAAAACCGTGGTCGACCAGAGTCTCCTTTCGAGCCCGGTCTCCGGCGTGCATCGCCCGCAGTTGGGGGATGGTTGCGTGCGATTCGTCAATAACCAACAGGAATTCTCTCGGGAAGTAGTCCACCAGGGTGTACGGCTTCGCTCCCGGCGCGGTGCCGTTGAGGTGCCGGGAGTAGTTTTCTATTCCGGAACAGTACCCCACCTCGCGGAGCATCTCGACGTCGTACTTCGTTCTGGCGAGCAGCCGCTGGGCTTCGAGGAGCTTGCCGTGACGACGGAGTTCCATCACCCGCAGGTCGAGTTCCTCCAAAATACTCGTGGTGGCGCGCGCAACTCGATCCTCGGGCATTACGTAGTGTACGGCCGGGTAGATGAACACCTTCTCCGCCCGACCGAGTGTCTCGACGGTCAGAGGGTTAATCGTCTCCAGTTTCTCGATCTCGTCACCGAACATCTCGATCCGATAGGCAAACTGCTCGTAGGCCGGGTATAGCTCAACCACGTCGCCGCGCACTCGAAACGTGCCGCGATCGAAGTCGAGGTCATTGCGGTTGTATTGCAGGTCCACGAAGCGTTTGAGCAACTCGTCCCGATCGATGCACTGCCCGGGCTCCAGTACGACCACGCTGGCCTTGTAGTCCTCCGGTGAGCCGAGACCGAAGATGCACGACACGCTGGCCACGACGATTGCGTCGGCGCGGGATACCAGGGAGCTGGTGGTGCTGAGCCGCAGGCGGTCGAGGTCGTCATTGCGAGAGGCGTCCTTTTCGATGTAGATGTCCCTTTGCGGGATGTACGCCTCCGGCTGATAGTAGTCGTAGTAGCTGACGAAGTACTCGACGGCATTCTTAGGAAACAGCCCCCGAAACTCCTCGTAGAGCTGGGCCGCCAGGGTTTTGTTGTGCGAGACCACCAGCACCGGCTTGTTCACCGCGGTGAGAACCTGAGCGATGGTGAAGGTCTTGCCGGATCCGGTCACCCCGAGCAAGCACTGCTGCTTTACACCGTCGCGGAACCCGGCCGTGAGCTTTTCGATCGCGGCCGGCTGGTCGCCGCTGGGCTCAAATGGGCTGACAAGCTCGAAATGGTCCAACTTCTCGCTCCAAAGCAATCGCACCGAGCAAACCGCCCCATGCTAACCACCGGTGGTGGGCACCTCAATCCAGGCCGGCATACTCTCGCCGAGCGGATCGAGCTTGACCCTCTATAATGTCTACCGTTCAATACGGGCACATCCCGGAGAGTACTGTGATGGATGAGGGCTCGCACGACGACGGCTGCCTGGTGTTGACGGAAGAGCACCGCATGCTTCTGCGAATGCGCGAGACGCTCTACGAGGGTAGCTGGGAGGACTTCATTCTCGATTTGCGCGCTCGTTTCGATGGTCGTCCGCACGTCTTCGAGACCCTGCCGGATTCCCCGGGAATGAAGCCCACGATCAGCCGTCACTTGGATCTGATCGCACAGATGCAGCGCTGGGAGGCTGATCGGGGCAGGACGCTCCGATGCGATGATGAGCTCTGAGCATCCGGCGATCTCGGGGCGCGCTGAACCTGCGAGTTCGGTGCCAGGTGCGCGTTTGAGCCTTCTTGCGGGCGTGATAGCCCATTACCGTTCGAGAAGCAGGCGGGCGGTGGTGCCGAGAGCGGTGCTCGCTGCGATGCCGAGAGGCTCGGGAGGTGTTCGGATCGCTTGACGAGATCATCCGGTTCCCGTCAAATACAGTGTCGACGTCCGCCGTTGAGGCCGCCGCGAATACAGGCGAGTCTGTGGCTCGGAGCGAAGTCGAATTAGCGGGGCGCGCTGGTTGGGGCGGCATCGCCGCATGGTATCGATCTGCCCGGACCCCGCCTTACGGGGGAGGCGGATTACTTGAGGTGATTCCGTTCTTTGAGCGGCGATCTCCAAGGAAACTGTCCGTGTGCTGAGGGAGCTATTGTCGATGAATCTCAAACTTGCGGCCGTCGTTATCCTGGGGGTGTCGATCATCAGTGCCGGATCTCCGGCGGGCGGTGAGCTTGTCGACTCGGCGGCCATGACTCAGGCGGGTTTGACCCAGTATTGGGATGCCCGGCTCCCGTTGCCTTCCGGAGATAGGGTCAAAGAGGCTTTTCTTGTTGATGATTCACTGTACGTCACTACCGTAGAAGGGATGCTTTTTTCGGTCCAAGCGGATGTTGGTCTGATTCGCTGGGCAGAGAAGTTGGCTCCGCCGGATTGTCCGATCGGCAGACCCGCCCACGCATTAGGTCTGGACGGGAAGGGGCCGGTGATCGTCCCCGTAGCCGAGAAGATCAAGATCCTCGATCGGTTTACCGGGCGGGAGGTTCGCGAGATTGCACCGCGGTTCTCGCGAAGCAGTGCGGCCGTCGGTTTCGGCAAGCTTATGTTCCTGGGCGGGTCGGACGGCCACGTTCACGCGATTATCTGGGATGTGCCGGAGGGCGTTGTTCCGCTCGAGCATTGGGTGGTCGATGCCGGTGGGGTGGTGGCGGCTACTCCGCTGCTCTACGGGGCGGGTAAACTCGCCTTCGCGACCGTTTCCGGAAGAGTGTACTCCTGTTTTGCGTTGGACAAGGCGTTCGACTGGGCGTTTACCGCAGGCGGGAGCATAACAAGCGAACCGGTGGCGGATGACCGGGGGGTCTATGTGGCCAGTCTTGATCGCTCCTTGTACAAGTTGGATTCAGACACCGGACGGTTGGTGTGGCGTGTGCGAATGTCCAGTCCGCTGTCGATCGCTCCGGTGCTTGCGTCTCAGGTCGCGTATCAGTTCTGTTCGGGCGAAGGTGTGGTTGCCGTCGACGCCAACACTGGATCGGTGAAGTGGCGAAACGGGGCGGCGGTTTCCTTCGTGGCCGATAGTGGGGGGAGCGTAGTGCTGTCCGCCGCCGACGGAGCTCTGTTGGTGGTGGGCCGAGATGGCGGCAAGTTAACCGGTACGGTGGCGACTTACGGTGTGGCGGATATTGTGGCGAACGCACAGGGTGATTCGGTTATCGTGCTCGGTTCGGATGGCTACATTCTGTGTGCCCGGCCGGAAGGCGTTCCGTACCTCCACCCCGAACGGGTGTCGGCGGAGAAAGCTCGTTTGAACGTGCCTCCTCGAGATGCGGATGACGTGGAGGGTGAATGGGCGCCGAGTACCGCCCCGAACGTTGACCCGCTGGACGACGACCCCCTGCGGAGCCGACGTGATCTCGAGGGTCGCTGACTGTCGTACGCTCGGACGCCGGCGCGGTCCGGCCCGGGATTCAGTCTCACCATGAAGGTTCGGATTGGCTCGCGGCCACCGGCTTCGGCTATTTTTCAGGTCCACTACCCTTACAGTGAAGGTGTGTCACCAATATGGCATCAACGGGCATCAGGCGTGCGCTGATCAGCGTTTATGATAAAACCGGAGTCGTCGATTTCGCCCGGGCTCTTTCGGATGAGTTCGAGGTCGAGATTCTCTCGACCGGCGGGACCGCCGCTTTGCTCAAAGAGAACAAGATCCCCGTTACGCTGGTGGAAGAGGTTACCGGCTTTCCGGAGATGATGGACGGTCGGGTGAAGACCCTGCATCCCAGGATTCACGCCGGTATTCTGGCGGACCGGACTAACCCCGACCACCTTCGTCAGCTTCAAGAGCAGGGAATCAAGCCGATCGATATGGTCGTGGTGAATCTGTACCCCTTCGAGAAGACCGTTGCGGATGCGGCCTGTACCCTGGCGCAGGCGATCGAGATGATCGACATCGGCGGTCCGTGCCTGCTGCGGGCGGCCGCGAAGAACAACCGGTGCGTGCTGCCCGTGGCCCATCAGGACTGTTACGAGGATTGCCTCGCGTTCCTGCGCGGAGAGCTGGACGACGACGAGGCGAACTTTCGAAGCCATCTGGCCTGCTTCACCTTCGGCCTGACGGCGGCATACGACATGGACGTCCATCGGTACTTCGCGGAGAACGGCGAGTGGGCTTGCGAGGATGACGGAGAGTCTGCAGGTGCTGAGGGAACGCTGCCGGAAGACGGTGAGGGACTGTTTCTTTCGTGGCCCCAGTCGGCCAGACTCCGCTACGGAGAGAATCCGCACCAAGATGCGTGTTTCCTCATCCAAGACCGGATTGAAGACGGGTGCCTGGCGCCGGAGAAGGTCCTGTCCGGCGCGGAAGTTTCGTTTAACAACTATGCGGATGCGGGGGCGGCCCTCGATCTGTGCAAGGAGCTGACGCGCGAGTTGGCGGGAGGATCGCCGGGGCGGGCGGTTTGCGTCTTTGCCAAACACACGAATCCGTGTGGGGTCGGCATAGCCGAGGACTCGATTGAAGCCTGCCGACGGGCGTACTTGGGGGATCCCAACGCCGCGATGGGGGGCATCCTGGCCTGCAATACGCCGGTCTCAGAGGATTTCGCGACCGCGGTCATGGAAACTTACGATCGGTGGGGAAAGGCTGCAGGAGCCGGAGGGTTCTTCGTAGAGGTGTGGTTGGCGCCTTCGTTTTCCGAGGAGGCTTTTGCCGTGATTAATACCCGAAAGAAGTGGGGCGAGCGCGTCCGTCTTTTCGGGGTCGGAGATATGACCGCGACGCCGGCGGCGGAAGGTCACACGGCCAAGACGGTCGTCGGCGGGATGCTCATCCAAACGCCGGACCTGCTCGGGCTTAACGAAGATCAATGGAATGTCGTTACCAAGCGGACTCCGACGGATGCGGAGATGGCCGATTTGCGGTTGGCATGGTTAGCGTGCAAGCACACCAAGAGCAATGCGATTACCGTGTGTAAGGACGACATGTTGCTGGGCAACGGGGCCGGACAGATGAGCCGGGTGATGAGCTGCCGAATCGCTACGTGGATGGCTAAGGAGAACGGTCACGCCGATCGGCTTATGGGGGCCTCGGCCGCATCGGATGCGTTCTTCCCGTTCCGCGACGGGCCGGACATCCTGGCGGATGCCGGCGTGACGGCTCTCATCCAGCCGGGTGGTTCGAAACGTGATGAGGATACGATCAAAGCTTGCGATGAACGAGGTCTGGCGATGATCTTTACCGGCACCCGGCATTTTCGGCATTAGCGGATTAAGGCCGGTCATCAAGTCGTGGCCGTTCGATGTAGGGAGGGATGAGCCCGTGAGGCTGTATACGAAGCACGGCGATGACGGGTCCACCATGCTGGTCGGGGGGCGCCGCGTTGCCAAATGTGACCTGCGAGTAGCCGCCTACGGCGACGTTGACGAGACGAACGCGGCGATTGGTATTGTGATCGCCGCTTGTCGGGATGAAGAGGACATTGCCATGCTCCGCCGGATCCAGGCGGATCTCTTCTTGCTCGGCGGCGAGCTGGCGGCTCCGGACGGCGTTGAGGAGTGCCGCCGGATCGACGAAGCCCACTCTCAGCGGTTGGAGGTCTGGATCGACGCTGCAACCGGCAAAGTGCCTCCTTTGCGCAGTTTCACCCTGCCGGGCGGAACCGAGGCGGCGGTGGCGTTCCACTTAGCCCGGGCGGTGTGCCGGCGGGCGGAACGTGCGGTAGTGGCACTGGCCGGGGCGGAGCCCGTTCGCAGAGAGGTTGTAGTCTACTTGAATCGGTTAAGCGATTTGCTCTTCGCGTGTGCTCGGCTAGCGAATCACCGTGCCGGCGTGGCGGAGATTCCCTGGGAGGTCCCCAAGGGATAGACTTTCGGAAGCGGGGCGGATAAACCGAACCGGCGAGCGCAATATTCGTAGTATGACCGAAGCGGGGACCCCGAAACATGAGTATCACTCGCATCCTCGACCCTAAGGCCCTTGCTCCTCTGCATGTGGTTCTGATCTGCCTGGTCGCGGCAACAGTGGCTGGTGGATCCTGGTTCCTCAGCGCGGCGGAATCGAAGACCCTCGTTGATGGAGCGGTAGAATGGCGGGTCGACTCGCCGTTGCGTGCCGTCGTAAGCCTGCTCTGTCTGGGGTACGCGTTCCCCACAATCCACGCCGGCGCTGTCAAGGTCTACATTCTGGGGCTAGGGGCCGGGTTGGCGCTGTTGGCCGTTGCCTTGGCGATTCTGGTCGGGGGTCGGAGTGGTGACCAGGATTCGACGGAGGGCGATTTCGTTGTTGCCGACCCGGATTCCGGCTCGGCACCGGCCAAGTCGCATTTTGCTCCACTTACAGCCGCACAACTTCTGGCCGTGATGTACCTGCTCTGGTCGTTTGCCAGCAGTCGCTGGTCGGCGGCGCCGGAGTTTGCCGTTGGCGGCAGCGTCCTGCTGAGCATCTTCTTCCTCTGGGCGCTCGCGCTGGGGAATGGGATGAACGTCTACGCGGCGCGCCTTACCTCGTGGATCATCGTAGGCGTAACGGGGGTAACGGCCGTCGTAGCGATCTGGTATTTCTACGGTCGAAACCCGGCAATACGTGCGAAGTTTCCGTTTGGTAACCCGAACTTCCTGTCGGCATGCCTGGTTCCGGGCTTGCTTCTCGGCGGGACTTGGGCTTGCGGGGCGATCGGGGGTCTCAAGCGAGGTTGGAGCCCCCGCGCTTTTGCGGCGCTGGTGGTGTCGTTGGCCGTCATTGCTTTGGGACTTTGGGCGTTCGTTCTGGCGGGGTCGCGCGGGCCGGCATTAGGGCTTGTCGTCGGTACGCTGGCGGTTTTGTTCTTTGCGCTACGCGGCTGGGGCAAACTCCTTCCGCTGGTATTGGTGTTGGCCTTGGCATCGTTTTCCTGGTTCTATTACTCGTCCGTCAAGGACGCGGAGACTCCGGGCGGGCGCAGCACGAGCTTGCGCTTTAGGACGTACGCCTGGGGGTACGCCTGGCAGATGTTCACCGAGAAGCCGTGGACCGGTCACGGTCAGGGCGGCTTCGTTTTGGGCGGAGACACCCATGCCGTTGATGATGTGCTCGATGATCCTCTGGTTTTCAGGGCTCGTATCGCCCACGCCCACAATGAGTGGCTGGAGGTCATGGCGGATCTGGGGATGGTGGGCCTTGTCTTGTTGGGGGCGTCGTTGGCTTTGACGCTTCGTGCCGGCGCTTTGGCACTTAGAGAACGCAAGGCCGGGGAGGACCGCTGGGCATTGTTGGGGCTGATGGGGGCGTTGGTGGGGCTGGTGATCGAGGAGACGTTCGGGGTCGGGCTGCGGGTCTCGGGAGTGCCGACCCTGTTCTACACGGTCGTCGGTCTGATCTGGGCGATGAGCGGTCGCTCGCCGGGTTTGGTCGATCGTCTTTCAGCGCGGCACGGATGTCGGGTGGTTTGCGGATCGGCAAGTGTGGTCTTTGCGTTGGCGATTCTGGTCAACGCTCAGTTGGACTTCTGGGACGCCCGGAACGCCTATCAGGCCGAACAAGCCATCGAGACGGGCGATTACGACGAGGCCATCCGTTTGGCCGGGGCGGCGCGGAGTCGATTGAATCCTCAGCGCGCCCTCAGTGGCTTCTATCGGCTGAGCGAAGCGCACATGTTGGCAGCGCGGAAGCTGCAAGGACGCGCTGCTGATCGCGAAGCCCGTGCCGGTGGGGATGATCTTGCGGATCAGAAACTCGTCGCCCTGGCTCAGATGGATCGCGATCTCAGTGAGCAGCACTGTGTAGCGGGGAGCCTCGCTCTGAAGGAACTGGTGCAACGTTCCCCCGGCTATCTCAATCATGGGCATGTGGAATATTGGCTGAACATCGTCAGAGCGGACAACGCGGCCGCACGGAATGACCATGAAGGCCGGCAACTTGCTCTGCGTAACGCCGTTGCCGCGATCCAACGCGAGGTCAAACGCCAGCCCTTCAGCCCCGCAACGGCCATCGATTTAGCGCGCGTGATGGGCTTCGGCGTGGATGCCGCCGGCAAGTTGGAGGTGCTGGCCAGGTCGTTGAGGTATAATCGGATTACGGCGAGGTATGTCGAGGTGCTGTTGGCGCTGATGACCGAGCCTGAGTTTGAGCGGCAGTTCTTCGAACTTACCGGCAAGGCTCGGGAGGCTCTCGTTTCTCCGGGCGAGGGTGCGCCGGATACGGAACCGGTTCTGGTTTGGTCTCCGGAGGTGCTCCGCCTGGCAGCGACGGTTCACTTCCAGCGTGGTGAATTCGCGCAGGCGGCGGACGTGCTCAGCGTAGCGGCGAACGCGTACGAAGCACTTGCGACACGCGCTCCGTTGGGGGCGGCTAGCTGTTTTGCGGAGCTGGCTGATTGCCAGTTCTATGCCGATTGGAGGAATCCCGGCCCGGCGATCAGCAGCGCGGAGCGGGCTCGCACGCTTGCCCCGAGCTCGTGGCGCGGTCGGGATCTGCGCGAGGGACTTAACGAGCGATTGATCGACTTCTATCTGGCGGCCGGACGGGAAACCGATGCCCGCGATCTGCTACGCGAGACCGCCACGCAACAAGTTACCGAGGAGATGGTCCTGGCGGAACTGGCCCTGCGCTATCGAGGGATGGTGGACGGGTTGCTTCGCAGAGAAAGCGCTGCTGCCGAAGGTCCGCTTCCCGTGGAGCACCTTGATGCCTATCAGGCGTGGATCGAGCGCAGCATCGTTATGAACGCCGACGATTCTGTTTGTCGTCTTATCCTGGCTGAGCTGGCGTTTCTCCGGGGGGACAGCAATGGGGCGGCGGATTACCTCGTTGAGGGGCTGCGGCACGGCTTGACCGTGGACTTGGCGATGGAGTTCCTTGAGGCGGCGCGGTCGCGCGACCCTCAGAATGCGGCGCTTAAGGAGCTGTGGGACTCACTGAATCCGAAGGCGCCCGAGCCTCCTGAGAAGAGCGACACCTCTGCTGGGGCGGAGTCGTTGCTGAAGGCTCTCAAGTCCTCCAAACGTGATTGACGTTGGTCTTCGTGCCGCGGGCGGATTCTCGGTACGTCGTCCCGGATCCCACGATTCGTCCCGGGGACGGTACGCTTCCGTTAGGGCAACTCGCGACGTGGGCGCCAGTTCTTAATGCTGTAAGGACAGGAGCTTACATCGCCCATCGGTAAAAACTGCTTGAGCGGTGGGGCATGTTGTGTACATCCGGGACAGGCCATAGTACGATTTTAGCGCTCCAGGGATTGTGCGACGTCGTCGTCAAGACGGTGGTTGATGGGTCCGGATGAACCGTGAACTCCGAGAGAGGTGATCGCCTTGATTCCAGTCGCCTCGATTGAGCCCTATATAGCGATTGGCGCGACGATTTTGTTCGTGCTGGTGGTGTGCGTGGCGCAGCTTATCCTCGCCCATGCGATCCGGCCCAGGATATTCCATGGTCCCACCAAGGATAGCCCGTACGAGTCCGGGGTCCCGTTGGCGGAGAGCGTGCAACGCCGGTTCAACGTTCGGTTCTATCTGGTAGCGATGTTGTTCCTGCTGTTTGACGTTGAAGTCGTCTTCCTCTGGCCCTGGGCGCGCGTTTTCCACCATGCCGCCACCAACGACGCGATGATCCCTACCGATGGCGGTGTCGCCGTCGGCAAGGGCTTTTTGTTGATCGGAATGGGCATCTTCTTCGCGCTGCTCGTGTTCGGGTTGTTCTACGAGTGGAAGAGGGGGGCGCTCGAATGGGATTAACACCGCCGCCTCGGGCTCCCCAGATGGCGAGCCGGGAGGACTTTTTAACAACTCGGTTAGACTATCTCGTAGATCTAGTGCGGCAGTACGGGGTCAACTGGTGCCGCAAACACTCGCTCTGGCCTCTGCCGTTTGCGACGGCGTGCTGCGGGATCGAGCTGATGGCTACCGGCGCCAGCCGGTACGACATCGCCCGGTTCGGCGCAGAGGTTATGCGGTTCACGCCTCGGCAGTGTGACGTGTTTATCTGCGCCGGTCGTGTTTCGAACAAGATGATGCCGGTACTGCAACGGCTCTACATGCAGATGGCCGAGCCGAAATGGGTGATTAGTATGGGGGCGTGTGCGAGTTCGGGCGGGGTGTTCGACACCTATGCCGTGGTGCAGGGCATCGGCCAGTTTGTGCCGGTCGATGTCTATGTGCCGGGCTGCCCTCCGCGGCCGGAGACCCTCCTGGAGGCGCTGATGGCCCTTCAGCGGATCGTGGAGAAGGACGGCGTTAAGGGCGCCAGCGCGCGAAAGCGCGGGCTCGGGTTGGTTCTGGAACCGTCGGAAAGTGTGGGCGCGGACTGAACTGCGGAAGGTGAATCTGGTCGTAGCTCGTTCGATGGCGTATTCGGTGGGAAGGCAGTTGGAAGCTAAGGCAAACGAAGTTTTGGCGGTCTTGTTGGGCGAGTTCGCGAACATTGACTTCGCGCCGGGGCCGCTTATGCCGGGAACGAAGGACGGGCGAGCCCAGTTCTGCGTGACCGTTTCGCCGGATCGATTGCTGGAGGTGATGCGTTTCTTGCACGATGACGCGCGGTGTCGCTTCGAGCAGGTGGCCGACCTGACCTGCGTTGATTACTCCGAGTTTCCCGAGGCGCGAGATCGTTACGGTGTGGTCTATACGCTGGTGTCGGTCAGTCGGGGGCAGCGTATTTGGGTGAAGTGTTATGCGAATGACCCGTCTCCGGAGGTTCCGTCGGTTACCGGAATATGGAAGGGAGCGGATTGGCCGGAACGTGAGGTTTTTGATCTGTTCGGGGTGCGGTTCACCGGCCATCCGGACCTGCGGCGCATCATGACTTGGGATGGGTTCGAAGCGCATCCGCTCCGAAAGGACTATCCCTTGCGTGGTTGCGGAGAGCGGGAGGAGTTCGAGGTCGTCAAGCGCGACGGTGCGTAAGGCGTGTGATAGTGGAAGTGGGGTAGTTGGAGTGAGAGGCGCCGCGGGTTGTCCGACCTCTCATGGTTCGAGTCGTTTCGTAGGTTGCCGCTTATGTCGGTGAAACCACAAACTGAGGTTCGCATAGGGGCGATGACCTATGCGCCCCAAGAGCCCGGCGGTGATGTTTGGGTCTTGAATCTAGGCCCGCAGCATCCGGCTACGCACACGACGCTGCGCCATGTGCTCGAGCTGGACGGCGAGACGGTGGTGAGCTGCACGGTACACATCGGCTACCTGCACAGCGGGTTCGAGAAACTCGGAGAGAGTCTGGATTACAACCAGTATGTCGTGGTGACCGATCGATTGAACTACGTCTCGCCGATGGCGAATAACATCACGTGGCACCAGGCGTGCGAGCGACTCTTCGGCTTGGAGATAACCCCGCGCTGCAAAGCAATCCGTACGATCATAGCGGAACTTGCTCGTATTCAAGATCACCTGGTATGCGTCGGATGCTCCGGATTGGACCTGGGGGGCTACACGGCGTTCATGTATCCGTTCAACGTGCGCGAGGGGATTTACGATCTCTTCGAGGAGATCTGCGGGCATCGCTTCACTACGAGCTACACTCGCGTGGGCGGTCTTTCTCAGGACATTACCCCGGGATGGGCCGCCAGGGTGAAGGAGTATTGCAGGATAGACCTGCCGCCGGCATTGGTCGATTTCGAGAAGCTGCTCACGCGAAACCGGATCTTTATCGAGCGGACGAAGGGGATCGGGTGCATCGACCACGACGACGCGATCAACTGGGGGCTAACCGGTCCGTTGGCGCGGGCCAGCGGGGTCCGGCGCGATCTGCGCAAGGATGAGCCGTATCTCTGCTATGCGGATAACTGGGACGGCAGAGGTTCCTCCGCGGTTGATTTCAAAGTTGCGATCGGTTCAGGCGGAGACTGCTTGGCGCGATATCTCGTGCGGCTGGCCGAGATGCGGGAGTCCATCAATATAATCCTGCAGTTGGTGGACAACATCCCCGAGGGGCCGGTGGACGTGGCTGCGGAAGAGAAGGTGTCGCTGCCGGACCGGAACGCGGTTTATACGAGCATCGAAGGGCTCATCCACCATTTCGAGAAGATCATGACGAATCGTGGGCTGCAGCCGCCCGTGGGCGAGTGTTACGACTCCAATGAGACCGCCAATGGGGAATTGGGGTTCTTTCTGGTGAGCGATGGGGGTAACACACCGTACCGGGTGCGGTGCCGGCCTCCGTCGTTTATGAATTACCAGTGTTTCCCGCAATTGGTGGTAGGGCATCGTCTTAGTGACGTGGTCGCGGTGTTGAGCGGTATGAATATCATCGCGGGAGAGTTGGATCGCTAGAAAGCGGACTTGCGATCGGTGGACGGTTTTGCGTATGGCGTGGGAATCGATAGATAGGAACGAACCTGCTTTTGACCCGGATGCTCCTGCGGTCCTTACCGAGGCAGTCCGCGAGAAGATCCGGTTCTTCTTCGACCGGTATGAGACCAAACGCGCCGCTTTGTTGCCCGCCTTGCACGTGGTGCAGAATACGCTGGGATATGTATCACCGCAGGCGATGGCGGAGATCGCGGAGCTATTGGAGATCCCACCGGCCGAGGTGCTCAGCACGGCGTCGTTCTATACGCATTACTGGACGCATCCCAAGGGTGAGAAGGTCATCGTGGTCTGTCGTAGCATCTCGTGCGAGGTGATGGGTGGGGCGGCCGTGCTGGCGGAACTGAAGAGGTTGCTCAAGATCGAAGAGCATGAAACGACGCCGGACGGCAAGTACAGTCTGATGACCGAGGAGTGTCTGGCGGCGTGCGATCACGGGCCGTGTATGTTGATCAACGAGCGTCTGCATAAGCGGGTGCGCCCGGAGGACGTCGCGGCAATCTTGGCGGATCCGGACAACGATCGAGTGTCCATGGAGCGGAGTACGCTGTTTGATCCTCCGGAAGCTGCCGGCGAGTGATCGGGCGCCGCTTACACCGGAATTGAGGTTTTGCAGCGCAGCGCGACGAGGAGCGATTGAGGAACGGTTCTGAGCGAGCAAAAGGAAGGCACGTGCTCTTCCTTGGTGGCGTGCACGCGGGCGCGGCCCCGGCAGGGATGTTTATCAGGTAATGGCGGGAGGACCGGAGAAGCCGTTAAGGGACGAGGCTGTTACGGTTCACCCGCCGGGAAGTTCCGGCTCGGCAAAGTGGTTTTGGCTCGGAGCGGTGCTGGTAACGGTGGTGTTTCTGGGCCTGCTCGAATCGGAGCTATGGCGCCCGGAGGTGATTCTCGACGGCCGCCACAACGTGCAGATTGCCGAGGCGCAGGCGTGGCGGGAGGGCAGATTAGATCTGCCGATGAGGCTATGGGATACGGCGGAGAAAGACGGGAAAGTCTACAGTCACTTTCCGATCCTGTTTACGATGATCGGAACGGTGCTGCTACCGTTGTGTCACGGAGTTCCACACTGGTTTTTGCTGTTCTTCATGGCGTTGCCGGTGGCTCTGTTGGCGTACGTTCTGTTCTGTCGGATCACCGGGTCCGCCCTGCACGGGGCTCTGCTGGCAATTGCGCTGGTTTGCGGTACCTCGATCTGGCCGGTGGTGAATCAGTCGCTCAAAGGCGGCGGGGCGTACTATCCGAACCATGTGTTGGGCGTGGTCGGGATTCTGATTCTGTTGGTCGAGTTTCACGGGCGTCAGCGCGTGGCGGTTGCGGGTGTCGGGCTGATTATCGCGACGCTGGCGCGTCAGTTAACCGCGGCGTTTGCCATTCCCTTGATCTGGCTGGCGGTTCGAGAGCAGCCACCGACCCAACGTCGTCGACAACTGATCGCCTTGGTGGTTGTAGGAGCAATCGTGGCCGGCGTGCCGCTGGTGGTGAACACGCTGAAGTTCGGCAACCCGCTCGAAACCGGCTACATGCTGATCTACGAGGGCCGGCACGACGACACATTTGCGCGAGACGCCCATCAGTACGGTCTGTTCTCGGCGCACTTCGTCCCGCGGAATGCGTATTACCTGAACCTGGGGTTTCCGAAGTTCTATCGAATAGTGATGGCCGGGAGGCCCGAGTACCACGTGCGGCACAACGAGATCGGCACGGGGATCTGGTGGACGGCGCCGCTATTGTTGTGGCTGTTCGTGGATCTGCGGAAGATCGTGCGCGACCCGGCGCGGCGGAGTCTGCTGGCCGCGGCGCTGGTCGTGTTTGCTGCGCTACTGTTTTTTCACACGACGGGGCAGACTCAGCGGGGGTACAATCGGTTCTCTTTGGATTTTCTGCCGGCTTTGATGGTGCTGGTCGCGCCGACGTGTTTTGTCGGGCGGCGGCGCTGGTTGACCCTGGCGTTCGTGGCGTGGAGCGTCATCTACTTCCGTTGGCTGGTGTAGGCCGCCCGGTAGAGAGTTTGCGGTTGAGCTAGAAGGGCGATATGGCCGAGTACGAACCAGTGTTACTCAGGAATGTCGGAGTCGAAGACTCGACGTCCCTGGAGGTTTACGAATCACGCGGCGGTTACAGCGCGATTCGCAAGGCTCTTTCGTCCACCCCGGACGAGGTCGTAGAGGAAGTGAAGCGGGCCAACCTTCGCGGACGCGGCGGCGCCGGTTTCCCGGCCGGGATCAAGTGGGGGTTCCTTCCGAGGGATCGAACAACGACGTATCTGTGCGTGAACGCGGACGAATCGGAGCCTCCGACCTTCTCGAATCGCGTATTGATCGAGGGCGATCCGCATCAGCTTATTGAGGGGATTCTCATTGCGGGTTACGCCACGCAGGCGGCCGTCGCCTACGTGTACATGCGCGGCGAATTTCACGAGCAATTCCACGTGCTGCAGAAGGCGATCGACGAGGCCTACGCTGCGGGATACCTGGGCAAGGGGGTCTTCGGGGGCGATTTCTCACTGGATTGTTATATCCACCGTGGAGCCGGGGCTTACGTCTGCGGCGAGGAAACGGGGCTGATCGAGTCGATCGAAGGCAAGCGGGGGTCGCCGCGGATCAAGCCGCCGTTCCCCGCGATTGAGGGACTGTTTAACAAACCGACGGTGGTGAATAACGTCGAGACCCTGGCGAACTTGCCGCACATCATCGAACGTGGCGCGAGCTGGTTTACCAGTATCGGTCCGGAGCACAGTACGGGGCCTAAGCTCTTCTGTGTAAGCGGTCCGGTTGCCAGACCCGGCTGTTACGAGGCGGCGATGGACATCACCGTGCGTGATATCATTGAACGCTCGGACATGGGCCGGGGCATGGCGGACGGCCGCCGGTTCAAGGGCGTGCTGCCCGGCGGGGTTTCTATGGGGATCCTCACCGCCGACGAGCTGGACATGAAGATGGACTTCGTGGATCCGGCCAACTACGGCCTGCTCGGGCTGGGTACCGCGGCGGCAGTGGTCATCGATGAAGACACGGACATCCGCGTGGTCTTGCGGAGTATGGCGAGGTTTTACGGAACGGAATCGTGCGGTCAGTGTACGCAGTGCCGGGAAGGCACGGCGTGGATGTACAAGATAGCCTCGCGAATCGCGGACGGTGCGGGGCGGATAGAGGATTTGGACGTCCTCCTTGAAACCGCCCGCGATATTGGCATGATGCCGGGACTGAGCATTTGCGGATTGTCGGACGGCGCTACGTATCCGATTGAGACGATTGTGACAAAGTATCGCAGCGAGTTGGAAGCGGCGATTCGCGCTCAGCCGGCAGGGCGGACGGACGAGGTGCTTCGGGCGGTGTGTTAGGCGGGCCCCGATGGGGCGGCGAATACGGGTTGATGTGGCAGGTTAGATGCCCAAGATCATCATCGACAACCACGAGGTAGAGTGCCGTGAAGGTGTCTCCGTGTTGGAGGCAGCTTTGGAGGCCGGGTGGGACGTGCCGCATTACTGTTTCCATCCCGGGCTCAAGGTCGTGGCCTCGTGCCGGCTCTGCCTTATGGAAATGAAGATGCCGCACCCTCAGACCCGCGATCTGGCCTGGGCGCCCAAGCTTATTCCCTCGTGCCAGACGAAGGTGCGCGAGGGCATGGAGATCCGGTTTGACTCCGACAAGGTCCGCAGGAACCGGCAGCAGTGCCTCGAGTTGTTGCTGCTGAACCACCCGTTGGACTGCCCGGTGTGCGATCAGGCGGGTGAGTGTCTTTTGCAGGACTACGCGGAGAAGTACGGCCGGGCGGAGTCGCGCATGGTCGACGCCAAATACAAAGACCCCAAGCGGGACATCGGGCCGCGCACGCTGTTGTATTCAGATCGCTGCGTGATGTGTACGAGGTGTGTCCGTTTCACTGCGGAGATCTCCGGCACGCACGAATTGGCGGTCGTCAACCGCGGATCACGTAACTCCATCGATGCCTTCCCAGGTCGACCCTTGGACAATCCTCTGCAGGGCAATGTTGTTGATGTGTGTCCGGTCGGCTCGATGCTGGATAAGGACTTCCGCTTCAAGCAGCGCGTCTGGTTCCTGGAATCGACTCCGTCGGTTTGCCCGGGCTGCGCGCAGGGCTGTTCGATCTGGATTCACAAGAAGGATGACACGGTGTACCGCCTCAAACCGCGCTACAACCCCAAGGTGAACACCTGGTGGATGTGTGATGAGGGGCGGTTCGGGTTCAAGTATCTCGACGACGAGGGGCGCATCACTGTGCCCTTGGTTCGCCGCGGACAGGAGAAGACCCGCCCGCGGTGGGAGGATATTCCTGAACTCGTTCGGGTCCGGTTCGGCGAACAAGTGCGAAAGAGCGGTGCCAAGAAGGTGGCTGCGGTGCTCTCGCCCTTCATGGCGTGTGAAGAGGCTTGGTTGCTGGTTAAGTTCATTCGCGAGCTTGCCCCGGAAGCGACGTTGGTCTTGGGGCCGGTGCCGTGTGTGGGTGAAGAGCAGCACTTCCCCGTAGGGGCGAGCGGTGATGCAGTGCGATTCACGATTCTGCCGGAGAAATGTCCGAACCGGCGGGGAGTGGAGATGGTGCTGAAAGCGTTCGGCGGGCCGACGACTGAGTTTGAGGAGTTCACGCAGAAAGGCGTGGATGGCGAGTTCGATGCGATGTGGATCGTCGGCGGCTATCCGCAAGATTGGGTCGGCACGGAGCTTGTCAAGGCCGCGACGAAGACTGAGTTGTTGGTCGTTCAGGATATGTTTGAGAGTGGCCTTACTTCCGCAGCTTCGATAGTGCTGCCGGCCGCGGCGTGGGCGGAGCGCGAGGGTAGTTTTGCGAATGCGGCCGGGCTGGTGCAGGCTTTTGCCCGGGCGGTTGCTCCACGCGACGGAGCTTGGGGCGATGGTCGATATCTGTTCGGGATTGCCGGGTATGAAGGGCTGTACAGCGGAACGCGGGTGCGCGAGCTGATGGCTGAGACGATACCGGCATTCTCAGAGTTGTATGAACCTCCGGCGAGGCCGGCGCACGCGCACTAGGCGAGCAGGACGCGGGTGGCATGGGCCGGGTGCCCGATGGCTTTGGCCGTGGGGGATGGATGTTGGAGGGTGGTTCGAGTCGTGCGTCTGCGGGTGGATCGGGTCCCCCACCTCTGAAGAGGTGGGCCACCCATCGTGGTTGGGTGGCCCATGGCATTAGCGGTGGGGGATGTAATCCCCGAAAGTGCGTTTGAGTTTTGCGATTGATGACGTGGGACGAACATGGTTGAGTTCTTCACGAGTCAACTTGGCGTGAGCATAGTTCTGGCGGTGGTCGTGGTCCTCACCTTGCTCGGGATCACGGCCTACTGCATCTTCTTTGAACGGAAGATAGCCGGGTGGATTCAGGACCGCCCCGGTCCCAACCGGGTGGGTCCGGGAGGTATCTTCCAGCTCGCAGCCGACGGCGGGAAGATGCTGTTCAAGGAAGATGTCGTTCCGGGGCATGTCGATAAGGTCCTGTTCATCCTCGCTCCGGGCATCATGATGCTTGTGGGGTTTATCACCTTCGCCGCGATCCCGTGGGGTGGGCAGTGGCAACTCGGTGACGACCTGATCAACGTTCAGGTGGCCAATCCGGACATCGGAGTATTGTACATCCTCGGGGTGGCGTCGATGGGCGTCTACGGGGTGGTGCTCGGCGGTTGGTCCAGCAACAACAAGTATTCGTTCTTCGGCGCGGTACGGGCGGTCGCCCAGATGCTCAGTTACGAGATTCCACTCGGCTTGTGCATTCTCGTGATCGTCGTGGCCATGGGCACGCTGAGGCTCGAGGAGATTGCCGTAGCTCAGACCGGGTACTGGTTCGGGTTTATTCCACAGTGGAACGTCTTTCTATACCCGTTGCCTTGCGTGATTCTGTTCATCACCGTGCTGGCCGAGGCCAACCGGACGCCGTTCGATCTGGCCGAGAGCGAGCAGGAACTTGTTTGCGGGTTCCATACGGAATACGGCGCTCTGAAATTCGGGATGTTCTTCCTGGCCGAGTACTCGAGCATGATCACGTTCAGTGCGGTGATTGCCGTGTTGTTCTTCGGCGGCTGGCATTTCCCGTGGATTCCCTGGACTCAGCCGGGGGCGACGGGTTTCGGGGCCGTGTTGGCGAAGATTGCGGTCCTGTGCGGCAAGGTGACGTTTTCCATCTTCTTGATGATGTGGCTGCGATGGACGTTGCCGCGGTTGAGGTACGACCAGCTTATGCGCGTGGCCTGGAAGTCGCTGATTCCGATCGGTTTGGCGTTGTTTGTGCTTTCCGTCGGCCTGCTCTACTTCGGCCTGCAACGCTCGGTGTGGGCTCTGGTGGGCAACGTCGTGATTCTCGGAGCGGTCTTGGCCCTGGCGGGAGCGTCGCGGAGCGAGGTAACCGGGAGGGTCTCGAAAGCGGCGCCGGTTCACTCGGGCGCGCTGGAGGCGGGAACGTCTGCATGATGGAAGACAAGGACATTCTGATGGTCGAGGAACCGCGGTTATCCGCGGCGGAGCGGCTCTATGTCCCGCAGATCTGGGATGGCATGAAAACGACGATCCGCCATTTCTTCCACACGATGTTCAAGGGTGCTATGACGGTTCAATATCCCGAGCAGCAGCGCGAGCTTCGCGCAGAGAACTATCGCGGCGTTCATCGGCTGAATAGGGACGCGGAGGGTCGGGTCGCCTGCGTGGCGTGCTTCATGTGCGAGACGGCATGTCCGGCGCGGTGCATCCATATAGAGGCCGGTGAGGCGCCCTGGGCTGATCGAGAGAAATACCCGGTCAGATTCGACATTGACGAGCTGCGCTGCATCTATTGCGGGATGTGTGAGCGGGCCTGTCCGGTGGACGCGATCGAGCTGACTTATCGGTACGATATCGTCGGCCGCTCTCGAGCGGAGATGGTGTTCGACAAGGAGCGGCTCCTCGAACTGTACGATGAGACGGCCTCGGTTAAGCCGCGAGCCAATCCGCACATTACGGGCTATCCGGGGACCGGCAAGTCGGCTTCCGAGACGCGGAGTGCTTCGGAGGGTGCTTCAGCGGGAGGTGCGGCGGCGTGACGGCAACCACGGCCAACCTGTTGTACCTGGTGTTTGCCTTCGGGGGTGCCGGGGTCTACTTCCTGCTGCCGCGCGGCGGCCGCTCGAACCCTATCGTCGGGGCAATCCTCGGGTTGTCGACGTTGGTTGCTTTGCTGATTGTGCTCGGGGTCGGAGTCATCGCGCCGAGTCCGACTACCGGTTGCTTTTACGTCTTGGCTACTATCGCTCTTTTTGCTGCAGTACGAGTGGTGACCCATTCACGCCCGGTCTATAGCGCTTTGTACTTCGTGCTCGTTGTCGTGGCGGTTGCGGCGTTGCTTCTTCTGCAGCACGCGGAGTTCCTTGCCGTGGCGCTGATTATCATCTACGCCGGAGCGATTCTCGTTACGTATCTTTTCGTGATTATGCTGGCACATGCCGGCGGCTCGTCGACCTACGATCGGCGGGCGCGGGAGCCGCTCCTGGCCGTGTTGGCCGGGTTTGCGTTGATGGCGGCAATTGCCGGGCGGGCAGGAGATCTCCCGGCCGGGCAGTCGCCGGAGTCTGCGCGGTTGGCGGCCGACGTGGCGTACAGCTCGGTGTTCCCGGACAGCAACACGATGGCGATCGGGGCGACGGTGATGACCAAATATGTTGTAGCTCTGGAAATCGGCGGCGTGCTGTTGTTGATTGCGATGGTCGGGGCGATCGCCCTCTCGCGGAAGCAGATTCCTCGCGGTGAGCGTCCGAAGCCGCGCGTGATAGGCGAAATCGGGAAGGAGGTTCCGCCGTACTGATGCCGGGGACCTCGGAATACATTGTGTTGGGCTCGATTCTCTTCGCCCTCGGCCTGGTGGGGTTCGTATCCCGCCGGAACTTGATCGTAATGTTCCTCTCGACGGAGGTCATGTTCCAGGGCGTTATTGTGAATGTAGTGGCCTTCGGGCGACTGCACGAGAATCTGGACGGTCAGGCCTTTGCGCTCTTCCTGCTCGTGATTGCCGCGGTTGAGGCGGGGCTGGCCTTGGGATTGGTAGTATTGTTGCATCGCCGCAAGTCGACGCTGGACTCGGAAGCATGGGCGACGATGCGTGGCTAACCAAGCTTGTGAGAATGGCTGGAGACGACGGGTCGAGGGTGCGTAGAAGAGTCGGACTTAAAAGCCGGTTCAGTAGATAGTAATAAGATGAGCGTTGAGACGCTGGAAACCCTGAAACTCTGCGGGATTGTGATCCTGCTGGCCCCGCTCGCCGGAGCGGTGTTGGCCGGGGGTCTGTCTCCCGTTCTTCGCGGCCGGGCGCATTGGCCGGCGATCCTTGGTGTCGGCGCCGCGTTTGCTGCGGCTCTCTGTGTGCTTATCCATGTGGCTGACGCCCCAGCGGGTGAGGTCGTGGCCAAGATCCCGGTCTACGAGTGGATCGCCGGCGGCACCGGGTCATCGTTCAACGTAGAATTCCTGATCGATCCGCTCACCGCAATCATGCTGGTGACGGTTACCGGTATATCCCTCCTTGTCGTCATCTACTCGCGCGACTACATGCGTGAGCGCGGGCAGCCGGAGCGGGGATACGAGCGGTTCTTTGCATTCATGGCGTTGTTCGTGTTCGCCATGAGCGCTTTAGTGCTCGGTGGCAATCTGCTCTTGCTCTACCTCGGGTGGGAAGGCGTCGGGCTGTGCAGTTACTTGCTGATCGGTTTCTACTACGGAAAGCCATCCGCGGCCGCCGCGGCAAAGAAGGCGTTTCTGGTGAACCGGGTTGGTGACTTCGGCTTCGGCCTGGGCATCTTCCTGATTTATCTGAGCTTCGGCACCCTGCAATACGACGAAGTGTTCCGCATGGTGCAACAGGGCGTCCTTGCCGGTGGCGAGCCGCTTACCGACGGCCGGGTCACGGCCATTGCACTACTGCTGTTGTGCGGGGCTTGCGGCAAGAGTGCGCAACTTCCTCTGCACGTGTGGTTGCCGGATGCGATGGAGGGCCCGTCTCCGGTTTCCGCACTCATTCACGCTGCGACGATGGTGACGGCCGGGGTGTTTATGGTGGCGCGCTGTGGTGCCATCTTTACGGCGTCGGCGACGGCGATGGCGGTTGTAGCGGTCATCGGGGCGGTGACGGCTCTGTTTGCGGCCACGATTGCGCTGGTCCAGACGGACATGAAGCGCATTTTGGCCTATTCTACGATAAGCCAGTTGGGCTATATGTTCCTCGGCGTGGGCGTATACGCGGCCGACTCGGCGATTTTCCATCTGTTTACGCATGCGTTTTTCAAGGCCTGCCTGTTCCTCGGGGCGGGGAGCGTGATGCATGCGATGGGCGGGATTATTGACGTCCGCCGGTTTGGAGGGCTGCGCAAGATCCTGCCGGTGACGTTTATTACGTTCCTACTGGGGTCGCTGGCGCTGGCGGGATTCCCGATGTTCAGCGGTTTCTTCAGTAAAGACGAGATTATCCACCACGCGTTGTCGCACCATTGGATTCTCGGTGGTATCGGGCTGGTGACGGCGTTGTTGACGGCGTTCTACACCTTCCGCATGGTGTTTTTGGCCTTCTTCGGTCCGCAGCGGGTGCCGGAACGGGTGCACGCGCACGAGTCCGGCGGGTGGATGCTTGTGGCGTTGATCGCGCTGGCGATCGGGGCCGTCGGGGCGGGCTATGTCGGGGTCGGCCCGAAGCCATTCCATGAGTTCCTTGCGCCGGTGTTCGCCCATACTTTTGTGGCCAACAATCCGGTAACCAGTCACGGGCACGCGGCGGGGCATGCGGGCTTCTGGGCGGAGTACGGTCTGATGGTTGTCTCCGGTGGGCTGGTGATCATCGCCATTCTCGCGGCGTACGTGCTGTACGTTAGACAGCCGTGGATTCCCGCACTGGTCAAGGCCTCTTTCCCAGGGGCGCATCGGGTGCTGTGGAATAAGTACTATGTTGATGAACTGTACGACGAGGGCTTGATCGAGCCGGCGCGGACGAGCGGGCGGGCTTGTGTCGGTGCGGATGATTTCGTGATCGATGGGGTGCTTTGGCTGATAACTATGGTTCCGCGTTCCCTGGCGTATCTTCTGCAAACCTTGCAGAGCGGGGCGTTGCAGGGTTATGCCGTCACGATGTTGGCGGCGGCGGCGATAATCGGGATGTTGATTCTCTGATGACGAGGTTGAACCTCGAGGACTGGCGCGTTGAATAGCTGGATACTCACGGCTGTTGTATTTTCTCCGTTGGTGGGGGCCCTGCTGCTGTGGCTGCCGCCGCGTGGGGACGACGTTGGTGTGCGCCGCAGCGCGTTGTTCTACTCGCTGATTACGCTGGCGTTGACGATCGTCGCGATAGTCCGGTTCTACGCTCCGGAGACGTCGGCCACCGGTGAGCCGGTGTCATACCGGCTGGCTTATTCCACCGGGTGGATCGTCGGGGCCGACCCGGGTTCGTTGGATCCGCAAGATCGAGCGCGTGAGATTGGGATTGCGTATCGGGTCGGGGTGGACGGTATCAGCATCTGGCTGCTGGCTTTGACCTCTTTCCTCACTCCGTTGGCGATCTGGTCCAGTTTCTCGGGCATTCGCAGGCGCGTGCGCGAGTATTACACGCTCCTGCTGCTTCTTCAGGTCGGCATGTCGGGGGTGTTCTGCAGTCTGGACTTGCTGCTGTTCTATGTGTTTTTCGAGTTCACGCTGGTCCCGCTGTACTTCCTGATCGGGATTTGGGGCGGTCCCCAGCGCCGCCAGGCGGCCAATAAGTTCTTCGTCTATACCCTTGCCGGGAGCGTATTGACGTTCGCCGGTGTCATCTACCTGGCCTTCTACACGTACGAGGTCCTCGGCTTTGTTACTCTGAGCCTCGAAGAACTTTCCCAGATGGGGCAGCAGGGCCTGCTTGCTCCGCCGGTGCAATGGTGGCTCTTCCTGGCATTTGCGGCCGGGTTTGCGATTAAGGTCCCGCTCTTTCCGGTTCACACATGGCTTCCGTTGGCGCATACCGAAGCGCCGACAGCCGGTAGCGTGATCCTCGCGGGTGTGCTGCTGAAGCTGGGCACGTATGGGTTCTGCCGCTTGAGCATTCCCATCCTGCCGGCGGCCAGTTTCGAGCTGGCGCCCGTAGTCGCGGTGCTTGCGATCATCGGGATCATCTACGCGGCGCTGGCCGCGTGGGTGCAGACTGATGTCAAGAAGCTCGTGGCGTATTCCTCCGTGTCCCACCTCGGGTTCTGCATGCTGGGGCTGTTCAGCCTTAAGGTGGCCGGGGTGAGCGGGGCGGTGTTGTACATGGTCAACCATGGCCTCTCCACCGGTGCTCTCTTCCTGGTGGTCGGTTGTGTCTATGAACGCTACCACACGCGCGACATTCACAAGATTGGCGGGCTTGCCCGCCCGATGCCCTGGATGGCGTTCTTCCTGGTTTTCTTCACCCTCAGCAGTATCGGATTGCCCGGGCTGAACGGGTTTGTCGGGGAGTTCCTCGTGTTGCTCGGCACGGCCACGTCGGGATCGGTTGCCGATCTACGCCCGGCCGGTCCGTTGGGTTATGGTTACGTTATCCCGGCGGCGTTGGGGATCATTCTGGGGGCGGTGTACATGCTCTGGATGTGCCGGTGCGTGCTGTTCGGGCCGTTGAAGGAGCCTCCCAATACTCCGGATACCTCGGCGGGGCTGGCCAAGGACCTGACCAGAAGAGAGATTACGCTGCTGGCCCCGATTGCGCTTTGCTGCGTGTTCCTCGGAGTGTATCCGAAGCCGATGCTTGATTCCTTTGAAACTTCGATTCGCGAGCACGTTTTGCGAACTTCGGTTTCTTCGTTCCACGCCACTGCGGGCGACGATTCATTGGCCGCAGATGTGGAAGGGCGAGAGCCCGAAGCCGTGGCGGGGGCGTTTGATTGGGTCGTGCCCGGCGGGGGATTGCCGGTGTCGCGTGACTTGCCGGTAGCAGTGGCGGTCGGCTCCGAGACTGACGGAGGATCTGCCGTTGAACGCTGAGTTCCAACTTCGCCAACTCTCTCCAGAGTTTATTCTCCTGATAGGGGCGTGCGCCACGCTCGGGCTGGGGGCGGCGAAGGCTTCGTTGATCCGTTGTTGGGCGTCCGGCTTGGCCTGCGGCGTTTTGCTGTTGGCTCTGGTGGTTACGGTATGGCAGGGGGAGCCGGCCGGGACCGGCGCGGCGCTTGGTTTGTGGGTAACCCCGCTGACATTCTACACCAGGTGCATCGCGCTGAGCGTGGGGCTTCTCATTGTGCTCGTCAACTGGCGGCAGCCGGCCGCCCAAGAGCGCGGCGAGTACATGTCCATGATCTTGTTTTCCCTGCTCGGCGTATTGCTCACGGCATCGGCGAACGACCTGCTGGTTCTGTTCTTTGCGATTGAGCTGGTCAGTATTCCCACGTATGTATTGATCGCCTTGAGCCGCGATGACCGGCGGGCTTCGGAGTCGGCGGTCAAGTACTTCTTCTTGGGGGCGATGGCGGCGGCGATTCTCGCTTACGGGCTCAGTTTCCTGTACGGGGCGGCGGGAACGACCGTAATCCACCAGGTGGCAAACGGGGTCGTATCTTCGACGTTTCCGGCAGGCCCGGCTTTGGGCTCGTCCGCGCTGATCGGTTTGTTGTTGGTGATCTTCGGCTTGGGCTTCAAGGTGGCGGCGATACCGTTTCACGTTTACGCCCCCGACGTATACGAAGGGGCGGCCTCTCCGGTCACCGGGGCGCTGGCGTTCCTCCCGAAGTTGGCCGGCTTCGTCGCGTTGTTGAAGATCTTCACCGCATTCAACTGGGTCATGCCGGCGGAGATCAACTGGCTCATCTGGGCCATCGCAGCGCTGACCATGACCGGTGGGAACGTGCTGGCACTGCTGCAGACTAATGTCAAGCGAATGCTGGCCTACTCCAGTATAGCGCATAGCGGGTATATGATGGTGGCACTGCTGGTCGGTCCGGTAGCCGGTAAGGGGCCGATGCACGATGGCGTCGCGGCGCTGCTGTTCTATGTAGCCGTCTACGGGGCGATGAATCTTGGAGCCTTCGCGCTGCTGGCGTCGTTCCGCAAGGGTGATAAGGACCTTGAGACTCTGGACGATCTTACCGGGATTGCCAGGCGGGCACCTCTGGCGACTCTCGGGCTGGCAGTCTGTGTGTTCAGTTTGATGGGCTTTCCGCCCACTGCGGGTTTTTTGGGTAAGCTATATATTTTCGCGAGTGCGTTCTGCGTCAGCGAAGGGCATGCCTTCCGCGGCCCGCTGATTGCCCTGGCGATCATTGGAGTGGTTAACTCGGCCATTGCGGCGGCGTACTACCTTCGCATTCTGGCTTCCGCCTACATGGGGGAGGCTGTCGGGGAGGATCTCGCGCCCGTGGGCGGGGCTCCCGTGCGCTGGGGGTTGGCCCTGTGCAGCATACCGATGTTTGTGCTCTTTGCGTGGCCTGCGGGTTTGATCGAGCAGGCCCGCGACGCGAGTGCTGTGGTTAACCATGCGATTACTGTCCCGACGTCTCGAGTGACTTATGCCGAATCGGCCGAGGCCTTCGACCCCGGCCCCGCGACCGGTGATTCGACATTGTTCAAGGCGTATCCCGAATCGCGGTGAGTATCAGGACCAGCTTTCATGACCCCAGTATTGACTCGTGAACAGATCCGGCGCGTGGATCAGTTGGCAATCGAGCGGTACGGAATCGCCGGGCTCGTTTTGATGGAGAATGCCGGGCGCAATGCCGCCGAGATCATCCGGAACACCTTTCCGGACACGCGGCAGGTCGCGATCTGTTGTGGTCCGGGCAACAACGGCGGCGACGGCTGCGTGATTGCCCGCCATCTGCACAACGCCGGGTGGAGCGTGCGGCTGATGGTCGCCGGCGAACGGTCCCGCATGTCCGCCGATTGCGCGACCAACTACCGGATTATCGAAGCCATGGGGCTCGATGTGGCCGTCATGGCCGATGCCGAAGCTCAATTGGGGTTTGCTGGGTCCGTTCAAGGCGACGATGTCGTCGTTGACGCGCTGCTTGGCACGGGTTTTTCAGGCCAAGTTCGAAGTCCCACGGCCGAACTGATCGAGGTCCTCAACGCGGGCGATCGCCGCGGGATGGTGGCGGTGGACATCCCGTCCGGTTTGGACTGCGATACCGGCTTGCCCTCGAACGCTACGATCCGGGCGGATATTACCGTCACGTTCGTTGCCAAGAAGACCGGTCTGATTGCGCAAGCCGCCACCGAGTATGTGGGACGCATTTGTGTAGCTGACATAGGCGCCCCCCGCGAGCTGGTTTACGAGATTGCAGGTGGCGATGTCTGATCGGGCGGGCCGGCTGACGTGCGGGCGGGATTCCTGGAATCGGCCCCGCAGTTGCCAACGCAAGTCGAATAATACTGCAAGCGGCGCGCTGCGTCGGCTGGCGTGCGTACTCCTCGTTCTTGTCCCGATCTGCGGTGCGGGCACAGCCCGTGGCGCTGTCCCACAGAGGATGCCGAGTGACGCCCAATTGGCGGCGGAGCTTCTCGCGCTGGCCGGGGACGGGTTTCGCATTCGCGAGACCGACCATTTCACGATTGCCCACGATTCCACATACAACGATCTGCGGGTTTTGATAGGCCGCCTTGAAGGAACGTACGAGGCTGTTTGGTCGTTCTGCGAGGCGATCGAGCTGCAGGTTGAGCCTCCTCAATCTCGCCTGCGGGTGTTGTTTTTCAACCGCTCGGAGGATTTCGCGCGGCATTGCGATAGAGTCGGTCTGTCTGCGGACCGCGTGGCCGGGTTCTTCTCCCCGGAATCGAACGTGGCCGTCTTCGGGAATGTCATGACCAGACCTGAGATCCAGGAGCTTACCGGCCACGTTGGGCGTTTGCGAAACAGGATCAAGGACCTACAGTCCGGTCCGGACGCGGCGTCAACGCGGCAGGAGCATTCGGATCTCCGGCGGCGGATGGACGCAGTTCGACTGCGACGCGATGCGATTGTCGAGAAGTTCAACCGGCTGGTGATCCAACACGAGACGGCCCATCAAGTGTTCTACAATCTCGGTGTTCACGATCCGGAGGGCGGCGATCCTCCGTGGCTGGTGGAGGGGCTGGCGTGCCTGTTCGAGATTCCACAAACGAGCCAAACGAGTAAACCAGACCGGGTCAATCAGATGAGGTTGGCGGACTTACGCACTGCTTTCGGACTAGTTCCCGGCGATATGGGGGTCTGCGAAGCAGATGCTGCCGAAGCGTTCACTTCGGGGCGCCTGCTGCCTGTAGCCGAGCTGATCCGTGGCAAAGACCTGTGGACGGAGGATGAGACGCAGTTGTCGTATCGATACGCTCAGGCGTGGAGTCTTGTTCATTACTTGAGCGGCAAGCACCGCGCAGCATTCTCAGAATACCTGAGGCTGCTTCGCAGTCAGCCCGCCGGGCGCGTTGATGACTTTCGCAGCCGATCCGCCGATTTCGAGGGCGTTTTCGGTGTTTCCGGGGACGACCTACAACGACTTTGGCTCGATTACGTTGTCCACCTCGAATTCAAGCCGGAACAGGCCCTGCGCTGAACCGATCCGGCGCGGACGGGGACAATTGGCATAACTGGGAGCCTCGATCGGTCGACAAGTGGATACATGGAGAAATAGAAGTTTCTGCTGATCCTGCGGCCGGGTGTCGCGGACTGGATACGCAGGTAACGCGAGGCTATCATCCGCGCACGGGTCCGTGCTGACGCGGGAACGGTACTTATGCAAGTAATCATTGCGGGGGCGGGCGAGGTCGGTGGTCACGCTGCTGAAGTCCTCTCGGCAGACGGCCACAACGTGACCGTGATTGATGTCTCCAGCGAGCGGTTGCGCGGGCTGGATGACACGCTCGACGTGCGGACTCTCGTCGGGCACAGTGCTCACCTTAATGTCCTGCGTGAGGCCGGGGCCGATCGTTGCGATCTGATGATCGCCACTACCCATGTCGACGAGGTTAACCTGCTGGCGGCTTTCGTGGCCAAGGCGGCGGGAGCGAAGAAGACGATCGTTCGCGTCCACCACACGGCCAACTTCTCTCTGCGGCGGACGTCTTTTGCCGACAAACTGGGCATCGATGAGTTGATCTGTCCGGAGCATCTGGCGTCGCTGGCGATTGCCCGGACGCTGCGGAATCCCGGATCGATCGCCCTCGAGGAGTTCGGGCGCGGGAAACTGCTGATGCAGAGGCTTGCGGTGGTGAAGGGGGCGCCGGCGGTCGGTAAGAAGCTCTCGGAGATCTCCCTGCCGGCCAGCGTTCGCGTGGCGACCGTGGAAGGGCCGGGCGGCTACGTTATCGCCGATGCCGGTACGGTGGTTCATGGCGGCGATTTCGTGACGGTCGTGGGGGAGGCAAAGACCTTTGACACGGTGCGTAAGTGTTTTGGCAAAGGAAAGGAGAAGCGCCGCAACATCGCGATCATGGGGGAGACGTCGACGGCCGTTTGGCTCTGCCGGGCTCTTCGCGGCCGGGCGTTTGGGCTGCGTCTTTTTGTAGAACGGCACGAGCGGGCGGAGGAAGTCTCGGAGAAGCTCGAACATGTGACCGTGATCGAGGCCGACCCGACCGACCCTACGACCTTTGCCGACGAGCACATCGAGAAGACCGACACCTTCGTTGCGGTCACCGAGGATGACGAGCGCAACATCCTCTCGTGTGCCCAGGCCAAGAGGCTCGGCGTTCCGATGGCGATTGCGATCGTGCAGCGCACGAAGTATCTGCATCTTATCCCGCACGTCGGTATCGACCACGCATTCAGTCCGCGGGCGGTGGCCGTCAAGGCGATTCAGCACCTGATCGATTTCGGCCCGGTACGTTCGGTGGCCGTCTTCGCGGAGGGGGCGGCGGAGGTTTACGAGGTTCGCCCATCGAAGCGGGCCAAAGTGATCGGACACGAGCTTCGTAACATCAAACTACCGCCGCAGACGATGATCGCCGCCATCAGGCGGGGCGAGGAAGTCCACGTGCCGGGAGCGGAGGACGTCGTTAAGGCCGGTGATACGATTCTGGTGATCGGGCCGTGCGGAATCACGGATGATATGGTCAAGCTGTTCGTTGCCAAATGAATTTCGACTTCCGATTAATCAGCCGCCACTTGGGGCTTCTGTTGCTCGTACTGAGCGCCTCGGTACTTCTGATCGGCGGGTTTGCCATCGGTGACCGGGCGGTCGGCGAGTACGAAGATAGTGCCGACATTGCGGCACTACTAGTCACGGCGGTGATCGGGGCGATTCTCGGCGGAGTTCTCTTCCGTCTGGGGCGTGGGGCCGGCTCGATGCTCGGGCAGCGGGAGGCTCTGCTGCTGGTGGCGCTCAGTTGGTTGGGCGGGGCGGGGGTCGGGGCTTTGCCGTACCGGATCTGGGCGGCTCTGCGACCGGAATCCGGCATCGCCGCCCATGCGTTCGATTCCTTCGTGAGCTGCTATTTCGAAACGATGAGTGGGCTAACCACGACCGGGGCAACGGTCTTGACCTCGATCGGGACTCTGCCGCGTAGCCTGTTGTTGTGGCGGGCTCTTACCCACTGGCTCGGGGGGCTCGGTATCGTCGTGCTGTTCGTTGCGGTGCTACCGCTGTTGGGCGTCGGGGGCCGGCGGGTATTTCGAATCGAGGCGCCGGGGCCGACGCCCGAGGGCGTTCGTCCGCGAATCCAGGACACCGCCCGGGCCCTCTGGCTAATCTACCTCGGTCTTACCATCCTCGAGATAGTCGCCCTGATGGTCTGCGGAATGGGGCTGTTCGATTCTGTGTGCCACACCTTTGCCACATTGGCCACGGGGGGGTTCAGTACGCTTGACAGCAGCGTCGCCGGGTTCGATTCGACGGCTGTTCATCTGGTCATCATCGTGTTCATGGTGTTCGCGGGCATAAACTTCGGTCTTTACCACCAGCTTCTGCAACGCAAGTGGCGTAATGTCATCAAAGATCCCGAACTGCGCGTGTATGTCGGAATCATCGCCGTGGCGACCCTGATCGTCTTTGTCAGCCTCCTGCGCAGCCGGGCAACCGCTACGCTGATGGGAGAGGAAGGCGCGTCGACCGGGATACTCCTGCGGGACGGGCTGTTTCAGGTGGTGTCGATCCAGACGACCACCGGGTTCTGCACGGCCAACTTCGACGTCTGGGGTTTTACGGCTAAGGCGACCTTGCTGGCTCTGATGTTTGTGGGGGCGTCGGCCGGGTCGACCGGGGGCGGGATCAAGGTCGTGCGGATCCTGGTCGCGGTGAAGGTGGTGCTTGCGGAGTTTGAGCACGTCTACCGGCGGAAGGTGGTTCGTAGCGTCAAGGTCGGCAAAACGACGATCGACTCCGAGCTGAAATTGAACACCCTTGTTTACATAATCAGCATTGGAGTGCTATTCGGGTTGGGGACGCTTGCCCTGATGGTTCTGGAGGGGCACCAAGGCATAGACATTACGACTGCGGCAACTGCGTCCGCCGCAACCTTGAACAACATCGGGCCGGGGCTGGCTCGGGTCGGCGCAACGCAGACGTATGCTTGGTTCTCGGAGCCCAGCCAGATCGTGATGAGCATTCTGATGCTACTCGGGCGGTTGGAGGTGTTTACGGTGGTCGTGCTTTTCTCGCCGCGGTATTGGCGAGGGGAATAGTCGGATTGCGTCGCCTGGACGTTGCGTCCGCATCGCGATAGCCTGCCGGTTAACGGCAATCCCAATAGGTTGCGTGAACGATGAAAGGAGATCGGCGTGGGCTTCATGAGTCTTCGGCGTTTTGATGTGCAGGCCAGACTGGCGCCGGTGGTTGCAGGTATCTCCGTGTTGCCCCTGGCGGGAGCCGGGTTTGGAGTCATAAAGCGGTTCAACCGTGATCTCGGTCAGATTGTCTATGGCTCGGGGTCTTGGTTCGAGGTGGCGTTCATGGTCTGTGTGCTTTCCGCTATGCTGCTTGGCGGCGTGGCGTTCCTTCTGGGGTGGAGCAGTGCGGGCCAGCGGCGTAACGACAAGCCGACGCGTTCATGGGTGGGCTTTTTTCTGGGCGGCGCTGTCGCGACGTTCGGTCTGGTCTTGCTGATTGCTTTCTACATGCTCAGGTTGAAAACCTCCGCGTAGGCTGCGCGCCGCCACGGGTTTGGTCCTTTCGTCCGTCGGATGGAGAGTCATGGCAGACAGGAAGAAGTCCGTGAATGCTCGGAAGATCCTGCACGAGATGCTTGCCATACCCACGGCACCTTATGCCGAGCATCTGGTCGCGCAGTATGTAGAGCAGTTTTGCGCGCGCCGAAAGGGCGTCACGCTTACGTGCGATCGGGTGGGCAACTTACTGGTTCGGGTCCGGCGGGGAGGGCGGCGTATCGCCCGACCGGTTTGCCTGACCGCTCATCTCGACCACCCCGGGTTTGTCTCGGAGCGAATGGTACGCCGGGACCGGCTCCGGGCGTTCTGGCGCGGGGGCGTGCTGAAAGACTACTTCGTCGGAACGGGCGTTCGTTTCGTCGTTGGCGACAAGTGGGTCCGCGGTTGCGTTCGATCGGTTAAGACGGCGGTACATAACGGCCGGCGCCGGGTGGAGACTGCGGTAATAGATGTTCCGCAAGAAGTGCCCCCGGGCTCGCTTGGGATGTGGGATCTTCCCGAGCCGAGAGTTCGCGGCACCCGTATTTATGCGCGAGCGTGCGACGATATTGCCGGGGCGGCCGCTATGCTCGCCTGTATCGATGAGCTGGTCCGGCGGCGCCTGGCGGCGGATGCGTGTTTCCTGTTCACCCGGGCGGAGGAAGTCGGGTTTGCCGGGGCGATCGCCGCGGCGAATACCGGAACGATTCCGCGTAAGTGTGTGGTAGTGGCGATGGAGACCAGCTCCGAACTGCCCCACGCTCAGATGGGGGACGGGCCGATCCTGCGCGTGGGGGATCGCGCCAGCGTGTTCAATCCGGCCGTGACGATGCACTGTCAACGAGTTGCCGAGGATCTGGCCCGTACGGACCGGACCTTCAAGTACCAGCGCCGGTTGATGGATGGGGGAATGTGTGAGTCGTCCGCCTACTGTTGCCTCGGGTACGAGGCGACGGGCATCTGTCTGTCGCTGGGCAACTACCACAACATGGACGTGAAACGCGGCAAGATCGCCCCAGAGTACATCGACCTTCGGGACTTCGACAACGTCGTCAAGTGGTTTGTCGAGCTGTCCCGGGCGTCACGCCGCTATTCGGGGCGCGATGACGTCCTCATCCGGCAACTGGGCGAGATCGGAAAGACCAGTCGGAAGCTGCTCCGGACATCGCGGGATCGTCCTTGTTGAAAACCTCGTGCGTCGGCTGGGGGTGCGAATGATAGAACGCTGCGGGTGGGCCGACAACGAGCTGCTGACTCAGTATCACGATGAAGAGTGGGGCGTGCCGGATCACGACGACCGGTCGTTGTTCGAGTTCCTCGTTCTCGAAGGTGCACAAGCCGGCCTCAGTTGGAATACGATTCTGCGGAAACGCGCGAACTACCGGGCGGCCTTCGACAACTTCGATATTACCAAGGTGGCACGATATGGGGCTCGCGAGATGAAGCGGCTGCTGGCCGATAGCGGCATCGTCCGCAATCGCCTCAAGGTAGACTCTGCGATAGTCAATGCCCGCGCGTTCCTCGGCGTACAAGGCGAGTTCGGGAGCTTCGACGCTTACCTCTGGCAGTTTGTCGGCGGTCAACCGATCAGAAACACCTGGCGCCGGCTCGAGGACATTCCCGCGCAGACTCTGGAATCAAGCAAGCTGAGCAAGGACCTGAAGGCGCGCGGCTTCAAGTTTGTCGGGCCGACGGTTTGCTATGCCTTCATGCAGGCGACGGGTATGGTCAATGACCATGTCACCGGTTGTTTCCGCCATAGCCAGATCGGTTAACCGAGGTATGCGCCCCAAATGACGGGACCTGATTCTCTACCTCGCTCCGGTGGTTAACTCCTTTAATGTCAGTGGTTTGGCAGCTACGGCCGCGATAACAAGGCGATCGAAGAGTTTTGCTTCCATCCAGCGACGGTTGGCCCGATAGGTGAACGCGGCCAGGTAACGGTCGAGGTGTTTGGGCGAAACGCTGTGATATGTGCCCACAATCATCCGCTTCAGGTTGCCGATGAAGGTGTGAACCCAGGGGAAAATTTGAACCGCATTCTTCCCACCGCCCGTCACGATTGCCTCGTGCTCGTACCCGGCCTTGGCCACTGAAACGTAACTTCCCCATCCGTCCGTCCGGAGACATGAGCCCTTCGCTACGTGTCTCGTCGTGAAACCCCTCAGGCTTCGAGCGTCGACGCTTTTCAGTCCCTGAATGGCGATTCGCTTAGGCCGGTCGTTCTCGTCAAGCTCGACGGCCACTCCCACTGGGACCTTCTTCTCCACTCCACGCCCCGGCCGACCCGGTTCCCGGCCGCCAACGTATGTCTCGTCGACCTCCACAAGTCCCTGCAGGACATAACGTTGGCATCGTTGACGCATGGCCTCGCGGAGCTTCTGCAGCATCATCCAGGCAGTCTGGTAGCAGACCTGAATCTGCTTAGCCAACGCCGTGGCCGCGAGGCCTTTCTTCGAGTGAGCCTCTTGATACATAGCCCAGAACCACTTCCAGAGCGGCACGCGGGCACCGTGAAACACCGTGCCGGCCGTCGGTGAGGTCTGATGGTGACACTCCCGGCACTCGACGAGCCCCCGGGTCGGGAGCCACCATCCGCGGCTATGCCCACAGTCCGGGCAGACGAACCGTTCCAGGTTCGGTCCCCAGCGAGCTTTACGCAGATACGCGGCACAGGCCGCATCATCTCCGAAGCGACGCATAAACGACGCTACATCCAAGATCTTGGGCACGGGATGCTTCGGGCGAATCTCGTCAGACATGGCCGACCTCCTCCATGAACCATGAAATCGTAAGCCCTAACAAATACCGTACTTAGCCGCCGGAGTCAAGTAGAGAATCAGGTGACGGGAAATTGTCGCTTCCTGCCCGGTCGGCGGCTCGATCTTCTAGAGGCGCGAGGGAACGGTCGGGCTACGGGGTTGATGGGGCTTCGACCGGGTCGGTGGCGGTAAGGCGGCTTTCAGTGTCATCGAGCAAGGCTTCCCAGTCCTCACCGAACGGGTTGCTGGGGACCTTTCTCAGGCTTGTCAGCAACGCACGGATGCGATCTGCGTCCTGAGGCCCCTGCAGCGTTGCCGCGTATCCGGCAATGCACGCCACCACCCGCCCGCGAACGGACTCGTCACCGTCAGAGGCGAGTCGCTCAACAGTCTCGGCTATCGGCGGTTCACCCGGACTGCGAAGCACGGCTTCCAGCCACCTCATACCGATGTCCGCAGCCCCGCTGCGGCGATTCGCGACCGAAGATTCGTAGAGATTTCGCAAGTGGGAGACCGCTTCGCCGTACTTTCCTCTTCCCGTTAGCACCGTCGCCAAGCGGTCTTGAATGGCGGCAAGTTCCGGGCCGTGTCCGTTGGACGGCGGCAGGCCGGCGGACAGCTCCAGAAGATAGGTCTCCTCCAGCTCAGGCATCTCCCGCAGACGTTCGGATGATTCGATCCGCTCGGCGAGGGGCTTTCTGCCGGCGACTTGGCGGAACGCGTTCCACGCAGCCTCGCGGACCGCATCGTTGGGTTCGACGGTCGGGCTCAGCCTGGTCAAAACACTCTCCAGATCGGCGTCTTCCGAACCGAACGCACCAATTGCATCAACGGCGTCCAGACGTACAAGCGGATCCCCGTGAGACATCAACGTTCGGAGCCGGGGCAATTGCGACTGATCGCCGATGGCGCTGAAGCCGCGGATGGCCGGTCGCAGTAGGCGGACCTCTTCGGAACCGAGGGCGGCTAAGAACTCCGGGGCGAACGATGCGTCTCCGATTCCGGCCATCGCCGCGAGCAGGGCGGCTCGACCGGTAAAGTCGCCATTGCCGAGCGACTCGTAACGCTTCTTGAGCGCGGGGACCGCGGCCGCAAGCTCGCTGCGATCCTGGGATTGGGCAGCGACCTGCCCGAGGGCGACGGCCGCCTCGTGGAGGCATTCGGGTGGTGCTGAGGGATTGGCTATTTCCCGCACGAGAGCCGGGATGGCCTTAGGATCGTTCAATCGTCCAATCGCCCGGAGGACGGCATGCCGCATGGCGCCGTCGCTTTCATTGCGGAGTTGCTCCAGCACCGCGTCGACGACCGCGGGGTCATTCAGGGTCTGAACGATCAACAACGTCTCGCGCCGGATTGCGGGTTCGCCCTCCTTCAAAAGGCGGAGCAGAGCGGCAAGCACCTCTCCGGTGGGGCGTTTACCCTCGTCTCCGATTCTGGCGCGGATGATTCCGAGAGCCGCACGCTTCACTTGCACCAGGGGATCGTCCAGCCACGCGGCCAGCTTAGCGGCTCGTTCCTGCTCATTGTTGGTGGTGCGGAAGACCTCCCGCTGAAACTCGCCGAGCCGGTTGGCCAGCGCCGCGCGTTGTTGCTCGGCAGAATCACGATAGGCCGTAAACGCCTCCGCCAAGGAACGATGACGGTCTCGATGAATCTGCAACTGATCCGCAAGCCAGCGTTCTTCGCTGAGCTGAGATTTCTCTGCCCACCACTTCTTCCAACGATCCACATCAGCGCCGAAACCCTGGCGACACATCGGCTCCAGGACCGTTACCACCCGATCGGTGATTTCCGGAACGCCGGCGTCCAGCAGAGTCATCAGTTCTCCAATGACTTCCCGGTGGTCGGCTTTGGAGGCGAGAGCGTCGATGGCCGCCAGCCGCTTGACGATCGTAATGTCCGGCCGGGCGGCCAGGCCGCAAAGCCGGGCGGATACCTCAGATCCCGGAAAGTCCGCCAACGCGTCGACGGCGGCCGCACGTAACCCGTCTTTCTCGGAATCGAGCAGCCGCAGCAACGGATCGATGAACGCGGTGGCAAGCCGCTCGGGGGTTGTGCGAGCGAACTGGGCGATCACCCGGCAGAGATCTTCCTGCGCGGCGGGGTTTTCTGACGATTCCAGCAGTTCAACGACGAGCTGGCGGGCTTGGGGGGTGTCGAACGCCAGGAGGGTCTCGATCCACCTTTTGCGGTCTTGAGGGCGGGCGGCTACGTCGGTGATTCCCGCTCGGCAGTTCGCCAGTTGGGCAAGATGGTGGCTGTCTTCCTGGGTTTCGGGGGTGTTGTTGGCAATCGGCTCCGAAGCTCGGGCCGCACCGGAGGACGGGAACAGCAACAGCAGGATCAGAATGGTGGCACGCAAAGAAGACATCCTCCCGGGCGGCGGTCGCCTCGATCGGTTTGGCGACCAACGAACATCCAACCTGGAGCACCAAGGCCCAACAACACAGTTGTACAGATGCCCGGTTGCAGATGCAACGGCCCAGCGGCATTCCCTTGCATGATTCGCCCGACCTGCAACTGGGGCCGCCTGTTTTGCTTAACGGTCGGAAACCGGGGGATTCTGAAGAAGGATCGTTTGAATTACCAACGCGGAGCGGGTTGTTCCGGCAAGCGGTCTTGCAGTAGGATGTCTGACGGTCTGACCGGGACGGCCCGGTTGCTGGACCGGCGTCCCATGAGGGGCGACGAGTTTCAAGGACATTACGGATGGAGGCTGGGCGCATGTGCGGGCACTGTGACGAAGGTTCGAAGGATTCTAAGCCACTGTACGACCGCGTAGCGGCGGTATGCGACAAGATCCGTCCGATGCTTCAGGCGGACGGCGGCGACCTCGAGTTGGTTGACGTGGACGACGAAGGTGTAGTCTCGGTGCGGCTGCGGGGGGCTTGCGTGGGCTGCCCGTCGGCTTCCGTGACGCTGACGTTGGGGGTCGAGCGGCATTTGAAGGAGCAGATCCCGGAGGTCAAGCGGGTGGTCTCGGCCTGAGAGACCCGGCCTACCGACCGTCGACGGCCTGTCGGATAGCCCGGATGTGCTCCGGCGTGGTCCCGCAGCATCCGCCGATGATGGACACGCCGGCGGCTAAGAACTGAGTGGCGCAATCGGCCATGAAACTCGCGGTTTCTGAGTACGTGGTTTGATCCCCCGTTTGCACGGGGAGGCCCGCGTTGGGCTGGATGATCCGCGGAAGTTCGGTGTGGGTCTGGAACTCTCTGGCAACTTTGAGCATTCCCTCGGAACCGTTGCCGCAGTTGGAGCCGAGCACATCGGCCCCCGCCCGGCGCAGGCCTTTGGCGGCCTGCTCGATATTGACGCCCATGATCGTGTGGAACCCCCGCGGCGTGGCGTCGAAGGCCATCGTGGCCATGACTGGGAGGGACGGGGCGATGTCCTTGGCTGCCTCAATGGCCAGGGCCGCCTCCCGCAGATCGACCATTGTCTCGACACAGATCACGTCGACTCCAGCGTTGACCATGCTGTTGATTTGCCGGCGGAACCCCTCGGCGACAGCATCCGGCTCGGTGTCACCATACGGTTTGAGCAGCGCTCCGCAGGGGCCGCATGATCCGCAGACATACGCGCGGTCTTTCGCCACCGCGCGGACCGCTTGGACCGCGCGCTCTACAATCCTTTCGGTCTGATCTTCAAGACCGTAGCAGGCGAGTTTCAGCGGCGACGCCCCGAAGGTGTTCGTCTGGAGCAGCTCTGCGCCGGCGTCGAGGTAAAGCGCTGCAATCTCCTCCAGGATCTCCGGGCGCTCGAGGTTGACGGTTTCCGGGCAACTCCCCGGGCGAAGGCCGCGTTCGAACAGCATCGTCCCGATCGCTCCATCTGCCACCAGGACGTCGCCCGTGGTGATCCGTTCGAGCAAGGGAGTCATAGTTCTGTCATCCGTTACCTAAAGGCGTAAAGGCGCGAACGAGTCCTAGTCCTCGCAGATCAGATCCTTAACCCGGTCGACGGCGCTGGCGGCATCGAAGCCGTAGGCGTCGGCGCCGATCTCTCGGGCGAAACTCTCCGATACCGGCGCTCCCCCGATGATGACCTTGAAGACCTGTGCGGGCTTGCCGCGCTTGTTGAGTTCCACGACCTTCTTCATAGCGGGCATCGTCGTAGTGAGCAGGGCGGACATCCCAATCACGTTGGCTTCGTGCTCGGCGGCGGCTTCGAGGAAACGCTCCGGAGTCACATCGTTGCCTAGGTCGATAACCTCGAAGCCGGCGCCCTTCAGCATGATGCCCACGAGGTTCTTACCGATGTCGTGAAGATCGCCCTGGACCGTTCCGATGACCACCTTGCCTTGGGGTGGGATACCTTCCTTAACCAGCAGGGGCTGGAGCAGGTCTAGCCCGGTGTGCATGGCCTTGGCGGCCATCAAGACGTCCGGCAGGAAGATCTCGTGGGCTTTGAACTGCTCCCCCACGAGCGTCATTCCGGCGATGAGGCCTTCGTCCAGTATCCGCTGGGCGTCGACCGCCCCGTCAATTGCCTGCATGGTGTGCTCGGCGACCTTCTCGCTGTAACCGAGCTGCACACTCTTTCTAATCTCTGGCAACGTATCCAAGACAACTCTCCTTCAGAGCGGCATGTGGCGCACTACTTCGCCAACAAGCCGCGGATTCTCCGGCGACATTCGCCCGTCTTGCACGCTCCGCATAACGGGTACGTGTTGCAGAAGTCGTGAATCTCGGCCGGTCCGGAGATGATCACTCCTGACACGGACTTCAACGGTTGCATCAGGTGACTTTCGTTCAGCGAAACCCCAATCTTACCCGGCTCAAGATGCTCGAAGAGCTTCTCCTGCCCCGTAATGTGCCAACCGCAATAGCCGGGGCTGTAGCGGAGGACCGCCGATCCCGGTGCTAGCTTCCCGGCACCAGCGAGCGCGTCGGCGAAGTACCTCTCCGCCAACTCCGCCAATCGGTCCGCGGCCACCGACGCGGCTGAATCCAGCATAGCCCCAAGCGCGAAGTCATTCGATCCGAATAGCTCCTTGATTATCTGCCCCACACGATCGCCAAGCGTGACCGCGAACAACGCCAGATTCTCCCCGCGCGGAAAGATGTCTCCGACCGGCGTGTGGGGTTCGTTCCGGCCCTCGCCGCGGTATATCTCGGCGAAGACGTCGCGCGCGACGGGCCGGACGATTCCTGCGGGAACCGCATGTTTCTTGAGCAACTCCAGTGAGGTCTTCCCGGCGGCGGATACGTCCTCGGCGACTCCGGTGCCGGGCGGGACACCTTGGCCGGCCAGTACCGCGGCGACATCGGGAAGCACTTGCTCCGCTGTTACGTTCAGAAGTTCGTTCATAGTTCGCCGTGAGGCAGGCGGTCCATTCCGAATCGCCCGGCCTCGCGCTCCATCAGCCTCGTCATCTCCGTTCTCACGTCCCCCGAGATCGGGGACGGTTGGGCCTGTGCCAGGAGTTTGGCGACTTCTTGACTCGCCCGCGTGCGGAGCGTAGTCCCGCCCTCCGCGCGCCACCTCGATAGGTTCGCTCGATTGATGGTCGGGCCGGGGAAGTAGTGCTCCGTCTTGAGGTAACGGCGGGTGTGCGGCGAAATCAGCAGGTGCTTGTCTTGCAGGAGTTCTTCGAACCGGGGCACCGCGGGAAAGTCCTCTTGCGGCTCTATCCCGCGGATTATGCGCTGCATCATTCCGCAGATTTCATTATCCAAGACCAACTTCTCCAGGCTGAGGCAGCTTTCGAAATCCAGCATTCCCGGCCCGGAGATGTTGTTGATTCCGGACAAGGCCGCCAGAGTGGCGCCCATCGACGTTTCCAGCCCGGCCTGGGCGTCCAGTTGCTTGGCATCGCTCAGGGAGATGTACGCCTGCGTCGGCAGCCCCAGGTGCTTGCCGATCTCGTTGTAGGCGCAGTCCATCATCATGGTCTCGATAGCCCCCATCGGGGTGGTTTCGTACCGCACATCGAAGATCGCCGGAGAACCGCCGTACAGCGCCGGCGCGCCGGGGTTGGTGAGTTGGCTGATCACGATGCCGGTCAGGGTCTCGGCGGTGTGTTGGACCAAGCTCCCGACAAGGGTCACCGGAGCGACGAACCCCGCCAAGGGCATGGAAACATACTCGACGGGGATCGAATACCGGGCGCAGTCGACGACGTTTTGCGACGTTACATGGCTCCATTTCAATGGGGCGGTTGGGCAGCAGGAGAACACGGTCAACGGCTTGGCTTTCAACTCCGCCTGTGACCCGCGAACCGCCAATTGCAGGTCTTTCATGACCTCGAACGACTCCACGGTGAACGCGCCGGTGACGACGGGTTTCTCGCAGAGCACAAGGCTGAGGAAAAGGCGATAGCTATCGGAGATTCGGTCTGGGACATCAGAAGGAACCAAAGCCGTGCTCTGTGAGGCGATATGGTCCATCCGGCTCATCAACTTGGCATACCTGACGTAGTCGACCGTCGTTGCTGGACGAATCTCCTGAGTATCCCCATCAAGGATGTTGATAGCAGCGGACCCGGGCGTGAAATGCACGTTGTTGCCGGAGAAATCGTGGGTCAAACGGCCCATTACATCATACAGCCGGAAAGCCGCGGACTTCGTCTCCAGAGCGCGATCGATGATCTTGTCGGTCAAGAAGACGCGGTGGGAATCCCGCTCCACATGCGCCCCGTGGTCACCGAGCATCCGGAGGATCCCGTCATTCGCGATCTCGACTCCCAGCTTGCGGAGCACGGACCGGGCCTCGGCGACGATCCTCTCGATTAGGGCATCATCCAGGAATCTGACAATAGGTCGCATGGTCGGCCTCCTTACGGCGTCAACGGCGCCGGCAGCACCGCAAAGCTAAGCTCTACAATCTGATGGTACCGCGGGGATACCGGTTCCACCATGGTGGGTCCAGGGGGCGGATCATCGCGTGGCGCGCAGCGGCGCTTGTCAGCCCGGGCGGGAGTGGGCTTAGTCCGATAGGAACGGTCGTATCAGAGCGTCTGTCGCCGGTTACGGGCTGCGGAGGGCGATGTTACTGCTAACGCCTCCTGCCGGCGGTGCTCACTTGCCGTTTACCTTATGACCCGTTGCGGCTCGTACCGATAATCATGGGGACAGAAGCGTGATTACTGCATCGCGGGGGCCACGGAACTCGCGACAGGGGTTGTACATGAGCCAGTGTCCGACAATGGCCCAGTTAGGGGGAGTGTCCATACCCGACGTCCTGGAGGCGTTGCGCCGGCGGGGCGATCACTACGCCATCCTGAATATCGGACTGAAGCACCTACGGGATAACCCGGACGATCCCGCCGGTCTGCCGATCGTGGTCAAGTCGTTACTGGCGCTCGGGCTGGCCGGACCCGCCCGCGATCTGCTCCTGGCCGCCGAGTCCAGCGGTGGTCTGGATTCCGAAATGGTGTCCGTACGCGACCGGATCGCCACGGCCCCGGCCGGGCGGGTGGGTTGGCGCACGCTGCAAGACCGTTTCGAAGCCAACTTCGCGCAGGTATGCGCGAGGTGGCCCGAGATGGAAAAGCACGAGGCGGTGTTTCGGGATATTCCGCGGAAGTATGAACTCTTCAAGAGCATTGATGACAACGTCAACATCTCCCGGCGCGGCTTACGCGGCGGGCGGCAGTGGGTCTACGACTTCTGTGACGTAAACGCCGTGGCATCGGGGGCGGTGTTGCCCCACAACTCTGAGGAGATGTTCTGCGGTCCGTATCTGATTGCGGGAGACCGATCGGCGTCGTTGTTCCATCGCGTCTTCGAAGCTACGCAGAAGATGTTCCTGACTTTCAGCCCTCGTATCTACATAATCGAAAGTGACGTGGCCTCCTTCGGCTTCGGGTTGTATCTGCTCGATACGGTGGATCGCCTGACACACGAGCGGGTAGATGCGTTTGTCGGTCCGAATTGCGTGGATCGGCTGATTGCTTATCTCGAGAGGCATCCGGATCGAGGCCTGCCGGAATATGGAGTCCGGCTGGCCGCCACCGGCGAGGCGTTGTGCAAAAGGGCTTTCGACGCCCTTCAGCCGCTTGTCGAATCGCGTCGACGGAAGGCGGAGGATGCTGCAACCGCTGCCGCGGATTATTACGCATCTCTGCCTGCGGACTATTGGCAAACGCGCTTCGGGACGGATCGGGACGGGCCCTTGCGGGTGCTCGGGTTGACCGGGCGTTTCACGACCTTTCTCCAATACTCGATGCGCGACTGGGGCGCGGCCTTCGAGGATCGCGGGCACGAGTTCAAGATGGTCTTGGAGGACAGTGACCACGATTTGCTGCCGGCATCACGCATTCCGGAGGCGTTTGCCGAGTTCAAGCCCGATCTGGTTCTCTGCATAGACCATTTTCGGCCGAAGTATCGGCGGGACGTGCCGGACGACGTCCCCTATGTCGGGTGGATTCAGGACGCCCTTCCGCATCTTTACGACCGGGAGTGTGGCAAGTCGTTGGGCAAGTTCGATTTCTACATCGCCCGAGACGCCCGCGCGTTGTCTATCAATTACGAGTATCCATTCGCGCAGGGCGTCGGCTGGCCGATGACGACGAGCGAGCGAACCTACAGCAACGAGCCGATGACCGAGGAGGAGCTGGCCCCGCACCGTTGCGATTTCTCGTTTGTGAGCAGCCATTCGAAGCTGCCCGAGCGGGCGCACGCAGAGCGCCGCGACGGCTTCAAGCACGATCCTATGGTCTTGCGCCTGGTGGATCGAGTCTTCGAGACCCTCCAGGGGAAGCGTGAATGGAGTTCGGCAAACGCCTGTCTGCGGTCCGGGACTCTTTTCCGGGCGATCAAACGCGAGCTGGGGTTTGTCCCGGCTTCCGAAAAGGCGAACGATCTTCTGTTGACGACCTACGTCTATCCGATGGCGGAGCTCATCTTCCGGCAGTCGGTGCTTGCTTGGGTTGCGGACTACTGCGATCGGACGGGCCGGTGTTTGCACCTTTATGGGAATGGCTGGGAAGAACACCCGCGATTTGCGCAGTACGCCCACGGCTTCGCCGAAAACGGGCCCCAGTTGCGGGCGATTCACCAAGCCAGCACCATCAACCTGCAGATAACCACGTTCGGGGCCGTACACCAGCGGCTTCTGGACGGGCTCGCGGCCGGGGGGTTCTTTCTGATCCGCCGAACACCCGGTGACACGGCACATGAGGTGATGCGGGAGTTCCTTGCGGCAGTACGCGAGTATGGGATTCAACCGGAGGAGCCGTTTGATCCCGTGGAGCTGCCCGAGTTTGACCGGGTGCGGGCGAAGCTCTGGGAACATCAAGGCTGGCCCGAGCCGGACAAGCGACTGACGATTCCCACAGGCGTGATTCGTCAACTGGAAGAGCTGGAGCGGGACGGTTTTCGTCAGGTAGCCGGGGCGATGTTCGAGGATTATGAAGGTGTGTCGTTTGCCACTGCGGAGGAGTTCGAGCGTTTGGCGGAGGGGTTTATCTCTGACCGATCCTCGCGGAACATGATCACCGAGCGGATGCGCGCCTGCGTGGTGAAGGAGTACTCCTACGGAGCGTTGGTTGACCACCTGTTACCGTTCATTGGGCAACGGCTGGCGGAAAGCGAAGGGGGGAACGATGGCGCCTGAACGAAGTGGGTCTGCGGTTGTGCCGGGCGCTTCCTCGCGATCACGGCGCGAGATAACGCCGCCGTTCGAACTGGGTTTTCACGGCGATCGGTATCTGCTGGAGCTGGTGGGCGCAGTTTTGCCGCAGGTGGACAACTTCGTGGAGACCGGGGCTAACGTGGGGACGACCGCGCGATATGTAGCCACCGCCTGTCCGAGGATTAACGTCTATTCGTGCGAGCCGGATGCCGAGGCCTTTGCGGCCGCACGGCAGAACCTCGCCGGGTGCGCCAACGCCGTTGTCTCTCTAGAGGCGTCCCCTGACTTCCTCTATCAGATTCACAATGATCACCCGGAGCTTCGGACGGGTACGAACCTCTACTGGCTCGATGCGCACGGCTACGGTTTTCGGTGGCCGTTGCGAGATGAAGTGACGTATATTACTGAGCGACAGTCACGTGGCATATTCGTTATCGACGACTTCGAGGTTCCCGGTCGGCCCGAGTTTGCGTTTGAGGTTGCCGCCGGGCAACGCTGCGGGTTTGGACTGATTCGCGAGTCGTTGGCCGCCGGACGTACGTACCGCTTAATCTACCCGGCGTATACGGAGCACACTTCGCCGCATCATCCTCTTGTGGGGTACGTTGCGGTGGAGTTTGGGATGAGCGTCGCCGCCGATGCGGCCAAAGCAGAAGGGAACTTCGACATCGTCACGTTCGAATCGTGATCAGCGGCGCCTGCAGGCCCGTCGAGATTGCGGATGAGGAGCCACTCTGAGAATGCCGAGCATCGTGGAGAACGACGTGACCGAGGCGGCTTTCGCCGAGCAGCCTTGCGGGAGAATGGCGGATCGCGAGCGCTTCGTGGACATTCACCGGCTCGTCCCGGATCGCGCTCCGGCCATTGTTGATGGTGGCGCCCACGCGGGAATGACGATGGCTGCGTTTCGGTCAATGTACTCCTCTTCCACGATTACGGCTTTCGAGCCCAACCCCGAATACGCGGCGTTGTTGCGCCGGAAGTTCGGTGAAGACGCGAACGCTGTAATTCATGAGAAGGCGTTGGGGGCGGATTGTAGAACGGTGAAGTTCAACGTCCTTAACTACCCGGCGTCGTCTTCCGTCTATGCACCAAGTGAGATCAACCACCGGATCCACGGCGCGAAGATGGATGTGCGTCGCATGGTTGAAGTGAAGCAGGTCCGGTTGGACGACGTGATCGCGCCGGGTGAGCTGGACATTCTCAAACTTGATCTGCAGGGGTATGAGCTTGAGGCTCTCCGAGGCGCCGAACGGCTTCTTCCCGGGATCAGGGTCATTGCCACGGAAGTCGAGTTCGTTTCCCTCTACCACGGGCAGCCGCTGTTCCGCGATCTGGATTCATTTCTCGAAACGAAGGGTTTTCGTTTGTTCAACTTCTACGAGCTGTACACGCACCCCAATGGCCAGTTGACCGCCGGGGACGCGATCTACGTGAACCGGAGTTTCTTCGGGGACGCGTTCGAGAGCGATCTGACCGTAGACGGTGGGGGAGGCTGTAATTATGACTGACGTTCTCACGAGGCACTGCACCGACCGCGCTGATCCGCCGACCGCGGTGCCGAAGACGACGTCCATCACGGTGACCGATCCGGCGGTCCTGCGCCGGTATCTGGCGGACCCCGAGTTTCCGATCGTGGTCAGTTTTCCGCGTACCGGCAGCCATTGGCTTCGGATGCTGATGGAACTGTATTTCGAGCGTCCTTCGTTGGTGCGAGTGTTTTACTACGCGAATCGAACCGACTACCTGACTCTCCACACTCACGATTTGCCGGGCGGGCTGCCGGACGGAATCGGGGAGGATATGAAACGCCGCAACGTCATCTTCCTCTACCGCCATCCGGTGCATACCGTGTACTCGCAACTCCGCTTCTATGGGGAGGCGCTCGACGACACCGAGCGTATCGCGTACTGGTCCGACCTTTACGGGCAACATTTGGACAAGTGGTTGCACGGGGAGCGATTCACTACAAAGAAGACCATACTCACCTACGAGGGCATGCGTCGTGATCTGGCCGCCGAGTTCCGCAAACTAACCGACCACTTCGGACGCTCGCTCGATGAGACCAGATTGGCGGACGTCGCCCGCCGCGTGAGCAAGACTGAATTGCAGCGGCTCGTCGGGCCGGAGCGGCCTGAGGTTGTAAACCTGGAGGCGTCTTACGCGGGTTCGCGGGAGGCGTTTGAGCAGGCATCGTCCTCCGCGGTGTGGGCGGCGTTGCTGGCCGGTCGGCCTTACCTGAAACGGTACTTCGTTCATCTGGCGGAGGGGCGATCTTGAAGTTGGCCCGGATCGTGCGCAACTGGTCGGGGATCGACCTGCTCCGGCAGACCCCAGGTCGGAGTGGCGTCTGGGGTGATGTGCGCTTCACGATGGACGAAGTCGAGGAGTGCGACTATCTGATCGTTAGCAACTCCATTCCACACGACATTGAAGTGGTCTGCCCTCCGGAGCACGTGTGGGCGATCATCGGCGAGCCGCCCGAGCATTTCGCCAAGCGGTGGCACGTCGATCTCCCGGCCGTGCATCGCGTCTACACAGTTGACCCAGATTTCAGCGGCGACCGCTATATACACGGCCAGGCGGCGCTCCCCTGGCATGTGGATCGAGATTATGACGAGCTGGTCGGCGCCGTCTGTCCCGACAAGACCCGGACCCTGTCATGGGTGACGACCGGAAAAGCCGTGTTTGCCGGGCACCGGGCTCGGCTCGGGTTCCTCGATCGTCTTCGGGGACGAATCGAGTTTGACCTGTTCGGTTGGGACTTCGTTCCCGTCGAGGACAAGTGGGATGCCCTGGCGCCTTATCGTTATTCAATAGCCGTCGAGAACCACCGAAACCCGTACTACTGGACGGAGAAGATCGCCGACTGCTTTCTGGCCTGGACCATGCCGATCTACTGCGGGTGTTCGAGAATAACCGACTACTTCCCGGCAGAGGCCATGGTCCTGATTGACATCGACGATCCGGATGTGATCGACAAGATCCGCGAGGCCATCAGCGGTGATCGGTGGCAGAGTAATCTGGACGCGATTGCCGAAGCTCGTCGGCGAGTTCTGCAGCAATATCAGCTTTTCCCGTTTATGGCTAACGAGATTGAACGAATGGAGAGGACCTGGACCGCAGCAGCAGTGCCGCGACGAGTGCTGCTGCACGGCGGCGAAGGTGACCCGGAAGCGTTGCCGTGCCGAGCCCGTCCGGTATCGGCAGTGATCGGCGGATAAGTGGACCAATAGGAAGGTGCTCGCAACAGGCGGAACTCATGCGAATCCTGCTACTCCAACTGAATGTCAACACCAAGCAAGGGCAGGGGTACACGTACCAGATCGGGTGCGGGTACTTGATGAGTGTGCTGCGCGCCGCCGGGCATGATGTGTCGTTTCACTCGGTTACCGACAGTGATCCCAATGCTCTTGAACGCGTGCTCGATTGTCAAGCTCCTCAGGTCGTCGGGATCTACGTGGTCGCCCCGATGGAGAAGTACCTCGGACGCGTCGCGCGCAGGATCAAGGAGCGACAAGCGGATGCGATGGTCGTAGTCGGCGGTCCTCACCCGACGATCTACCCCGAGCTTATCGAGGGCCAACCGGATGTCGACGCGGTCTTTCGCGGCGAGGGAGAGTTGCAGCTTGCCGAGCTGGCTCGTCGCATCGATGCCGGCGAGCCCTATACCGATCTTGCCGGGTTTCGATTTCGTGTATCCGGAAACATCATAGACAACCCCCTGGCTCCGCTGCTTTCGGAAGAACAGGTTCGCGCATTACCGAGCCCGGAGCATGGTGAGGCTTTCGGGCGGGCTATCGCCGAGGCCGACGGGCTGGCCCATTTCATGTTCAGCCGGGGTTGCCCGTTTGCCTGTACTTACTGCAGCAACGAGGCATTCAACCGGTTGTTCGGGTTCCAGTTTCGGGTTCGGGCGGTTGACCAGGCGTTGGAGGAAATCGACGACGCCCTGACTCGCCACCGGATCGACGTGTTGGGTTTTGATGACGATATTCTGACCCTCAAGAAGGACTGGTTCGACCGGTTCATTCGGCGTTATCGGGATGAGATCCATCGGCCGTTCTTCGCTAACGTGCGGGTGGGGACCATCTCGGACGACCAGCTTCGGCTTATGAAGGAGGCTGGTTGCCGCTTGATCCAGATCGGGATTGAATCCGGTGATCCCGACATTCGCGAGCGGGTGCTCGGTCGAAAGATGAGCAACAAGGCCATCGTCAGCTTGTACCAGAAAGCCCACGCCATCGGGCTCGACACGATGTCGTTTAACATGGTCGGGCTGCCGTACGAGACTCCGAAGGCCTTCATGGAGACGGTTCGACTCAACGCCGCTATTCAACCGAACATGGCCGGGCTCCACGTGTTCTATCCCTACCGCGGTACGAAGGCGGCCGAGATGTGTGCGGCCGAAGGCTGGATCGCGTCCGAGAGCGATGACGTTGTGGAACGCGAGGAGTCCATTCTGGAGATGCCGCAGTTCTCGCGTGAGGAAATCCGCTGGAGCTACCGCAACTTCTATAGACTGATCCGCGAAGAGGCGGAAAGGCAGCAGAGCGTTACTGAAACTCGGAACCGCGCGGGCCAAATAGAAGATGTCTCCGAGGCGTTGCACGAAGGCGTCCAGGTGCCGCCGACAGGGCGCGGCGACACCGATAGGGCAGAGACAACGATGGACGAGGTTACGGTTTGAAGGGCGAGCATGTTTCCGGCGGACCGATCGGAGATGCCTGAGCCACTGATGGATAACGATACTAGCCAGTCCGATGTCGGCGAACTGCTTCTTTCGATCGTCGTCTGTACGTACGACCGACCGGAGATGCTGGCCGGCTGTCTGGAGAGTCTGGACCGGCAGACGCTGGATCGTTCGTATTACGAGATCATCGTGGTTGACAACCTGCCCGGGTGCGCAACGCGCGAAGTTGTGGACCGGTTGAGCCCCCGCGGGAACATCCGGTACGAGGCGGAGCCGCAACAGGGTTTGTCGCATGCCCGCAATCGCGGATGGCGCGTCGCGGCCGGGTGTTACGTTGTTTATCTGGATGATGACTGCCGAGTTCCCGAGCAGTGGCTGACCGTGGCCGCCCGCATTGCCCGCGACGTGAGCCCGGCCGCGTTCGGCGGACCGTATTACCCCTTCTATACGACCCCCAAACCGGCTTGGTATCGCGACCGTTACGCATCGCACGTGCAAGGAAACGAAGCGCGGGTATTGGAACGCGACGAGTATCTCGATGGGGGGAACCTGGCCCTCCGCAGGTTGGTCCTGCAGAGGCTCGGGGGTTTCAATGCCGCGCTGGGGATGTCCGGGCGGAAGACTGCCTACGGCGAGGAGACGCAGTTGATTCGTCGTATTCGCACAGATATGCCGGACGAGTTAGTCTATTACGATCCGGATCTGTCCGTTCGGCATTGGGTGCATCCGGGCAAGATGACCCTGCGCGGAGCTGCGCGCCGGGTCATTGCGGCCGGGCGTTACACGCAACGCGTATTCTGCCCTTGCGCGGCACCGAAGACCGGTCGTATCCGAACGGCACTTCAGGCGATCGGAGCGGTAATGGCCGTAGCGTGTGTCGGCGTGAGGGGTGTTCTCGTACGTGATCGCAGGCAATACCCCTATGTGCAGAACTACTGGTTCGAACGCGTTCTACCGAAGTTGCACCGGTTCGGACGGGTGCTCGAGCAATATCGGCAATGTCCGCCGCGAGTGGCAAACCGCGGCGAGCTTTCGAATACTGCGACAGAATCTACGTGGCACCTGGGGCGACGGGCTGAACATCATGGGTAATGTGTACAATCTCGACTCGTTCGAACTTTGCGGCCGGGCTCTGTTTGATCCGGGCCGCTTCGACCGGCCGGATCTGGATCTCGGCATCGCACCTTCGTTTCAGATCTCGCTGGGTGATCGGGTCTTTGTGATGGGGAGTTGTTTCGCTGAAGAGATCCGCATGGCACTGGAGAGTCGCGGTTTCACCGTTACCGACGCGGGGCTGGGAAACAAGTATAACACCTTTAGTATGCTCCAAACCGTAACATGGGCTCTTGACGGTGGGTTCGGGGAGCGGTTTGTCTCGCAAGTCAAACAGGGAAGGTGGTTTGACGGTCATCGTTACCCGCTTGAATACCACAAAACCGCGCAAGAGGCGGTGGACGTTCATCAAGAGACGCTCGATCGAACGCGGGAGGTACTCGAGTCTTGCGATGTCATCATCATGACGTTAGGGTTGGTAGAGGTCTGGCGGGACAATCAAGCCGAAGCTTGGTTGAATAACACTCCGCCGCGAAAGCTCCTCGGCCGTTACCCCGGGCGATTCTCCGTGGTCCGCACTACTCATGCCCAGAATCTCGAGGCGTTCTTGGCGCTTCTGAGGAAGCTCCGATCGGCCAATGCCTCCGCCCGAATTGTCTGCTCGGTATCGCCGGTTCCGCTAATGGCCACGTTTTTCGGGAATGACGTGGTCGTGTCCAACATGTACAGCAAGTGTACGCTGCGGTCGGTCGTGACCGAGGCCATTCAGGCTGAGGCTGATCGCGGCAGTGCCCCGGTTGACTACTTCCCGAGCTATGAAATGGTCATGCTCCGTCCGCGTGATGAAGTCTGGCGCGATCTGAATCCGGTGGGGCAGCCTGATGGCCGACACGTCCGTCCGGAGTTCGTACGAGAAGTAATCATCCGGACTTTTATGGAACACTACCTGCCGGAACTCGTTCCGGCATCGTAGATAGAGCGCTGTAATGTGCGGAATCTGTGGGACTATCAGCCAAGCGCCGCTCGTCGATTCTGACAGTGTTGGACGCATGCACGACGCCCTGCGTCATCGTGGTCCGGACGGTGAAGGCGTTTTCGATGATGCCCACGTGAGTCTTGCGATGCGCCGGTTGGCGATTATCGATCCGTTAGGTGGGAGGCAGCCGCTGTTCAACGAGGATCGTTCGCTGGTGTTAATCGCCAACGGGGAGATCTACAACTTCATTGAGCTGCGCGATCAGCTTCAGGGCCGCGGTCATCGGTTCCGCACCGGCAGCGATTGCGAGACCATTCTGCACCTGTACGAGGAATACGGATCGAGTTGCGTCGATCATCTGCGGGGCATGTTCGCTTTTGTCCTCTGGGATTCGAAGCGCCGGCTCCTTCTGTTGGCCCGGGATCGCATGGGCGAGAAACCGCTCTACTTGTACGAGCAGAAGGGCCGGCTGACCTTTGCCTCCGAACTGAAGGCGCTACTGCGGGCCGGAGTCGTGCCGCTGGAGCTTGACCCGGTCGCAGTGGACGGCTACTTCCATTTCGGATACGTGCCCGAGCCGCAGACCCCGGTTGCGGGCGTTCGTAAGCTGCCGGCGGCCTGCACTCTGACGGTCGAGGTCGACCCATGGAAAGTCACGCAACGCTGCTACTGGCAACTCGAAGATGCTCCGTTGCTCGACGGTGATCCCGCTGAGTTGATTCGCAGCGAGTTGGATCAGATCGGTCGGCTGTTGATTCGCTCGGACGTTCCCGTGGGCGTAGCTTTGAGTGCAGGGTTGGATTCCAGCGCGATCGCGGCGCTGTCCGCACGGGAATACGGCGGGGAAATGCACGCCTTCTGCGTGGGCTACCCGGGCCATCCCAGCTACGACGAGCGTAATGACGCCCGGAAGTTTGCCGATTACCTGGGCATGCCATTCCACGAGGTGGAGCTGGCAACCGAGGAGATGGCTTCGTTCTTCCCGCGGCTGGTTCATCATCGAGACGATCCGATCGCTGATATCTCCGGCTACGGTTATTACGCGGTGGCCGCCCGGGCGAAGGAACACGGCGTGTCGGTTCTGCTTCAGGGGCAAGGGGGGGACGAGCTTTTCTGGGGCTATTCCTGGGTGAGCGAGGCCGTTCGGCGGTCGGAGCGGAAACGGCTTGGCCTTTCCGGCGGCCGTTCGCCACAGAGCATGGTCTTTTACGAACTGGTTCCGCATTTTTGCGACGCGACCAAGCTGGTCGACTCGCTGTACGCCCCGGCCTTCCGAGATCAACTGGACGGCAGCCGCCCGTCGGACCGATTCACCTTTGACCAGCCTTGGCCCCGAGTCGACTTGCGGATTACGCGACTTATTTGCGACCTCTATCTGCGTGAAAACGGAATCGCTCAAGGCGATCGTCTGAGTATGGCCTCGTCGGTTGAGTTGAGGCTGCCGCTGGTTGATCATTGCCTGGTCGAAACGGTGGTGGGGCTCCGCAAGGCCCGGCCGGATTACGGTTTGGAGCCGAAAGCCTGGCTCAAGGCGGCTCTGAAGGGGATCGTTCCGGACTGGGTGCTGCACAGACCCAAGCAGGGCTTCGCTCCGCCGCTGGGCACGTGGCACCGGGCGTTGTTTGAGCGCTACGGTTCCTGGCTCTCCGACGGATTTCTCGTAGGGCGAGGGGTCCTGAAGGCGGAAGAAGCTCGGGAGTTGGCGGGCGGTCCCTTCCCGGAGGGGATTGTGATACCTTTGTCGTTCAAGGCTCTGGTTCTCGAAACATGGTGCAGGAGCATGAGTAGCGAAGGGGGGACGACTGGTGAGTCAATCACTGACGCCGGTTGCGCTGTTTGCCTATAATCGGCCGGATCATGTTAATCGGGCGTTGGCGGCACTGTCTCGGTGTTGTCGCCTCGACGAGTGTGCGCTACACGTCTTTTGTGACGGTCCCTGCGATGATGAAGACGAAGCGGCGGTACGGAACACGCGCCGGGTGATTGGCGAATGGGCGAGGCGTCTGTCGGCTCGAATTGTGGAGCGTCCTGCAAACGTGGGTCTCGCCCGGTCCATCGTCGACGGCGTGACCGAGTTGTGCGAGGAGCACGGACGCGCCATTGTCATCGAAGACGACCTCGAAGTATCACCCGGTTTTGTGGATTTCATGCTGCACGGTCTGGGGCGATATCGCGACCCCGGCGAGGTCTATCAGATCTCCGGCTATATGTTCCCGGTGCAGCATCCGGACGGGGACGACGCCTTCTTCTTACCGCTTACGACGACTTGGGGATGGGCCACCTGGCAGCGGGCGTGGTCTGCCTTCGACTGGGATGCCCGAGACGCCCTGCGGAAGCTGGAGGATCCGGCCGTTAGATGCCGGTTCGATCTGAACGACAGTTACGCCTACTCGACAATGCTCGAAGATCGGCTGGCCGGTAGGAACGAGTCCTGGGGAATACTCTGGTGGTGGTCGGTGTTCCAACGCGACGGTTTGGTGCTCCATCCTCTCCGGTCTTTGGTCCATAACAGCGGTTTCGACGGCTCAGGCACGCATTGCGGGCTAAGCGACCAAGACGAGGAGATCCGCCGCGCAGTGTTGGAGTTCGACTTTGGTCGACCGATCGCGCTCCCACCGCGCGTCGTCGAAGACGAAGCGGCGTTCGGACGAATCACGCAGTTTCTTCGCGAACGGCAACAAGCGACGCAACCGGCAGTCGCGACCGCTTCAATGGAGTGACTTTATCGTGTCATATACTCGACAAGCAGAGAGAACGCAAGCTGATAGCGACAGACATCCGGCGAGTGTGGGGCAAGAGACGGTTCTGGCCCCCGGTTTCGAGATTGACGTTCGCATCGGACCGCGTGAAGGTCGGGTGACCATCGGACATCACTCCATACTCGAGTGCGGCATCACGTTTGAGCGCAAGGTCGGTTCCGTATCGATCGGCAACAATACCTTCATCGGGCGGTCTCGCCTGGTATGCGCCACGCGGATCGAGGTGGGCAGTGATGTGCTGATTGCGTGGGGCTGCACTATTGTCGACCACGACTCGCACTCGATCGACTGGAAGCAGCGGGCCGAGGATGTTGCCCGGTGGCGCGAAGGGATGCGGATTTCGGTTGCCGAGGCCGCGGCCTTGAAGGACTGGCAGAACGTCCCGATGGCCCCGGTGCGAATCGGTGACAAGGCGTGGATCGGATTCAACTCCATCATCCTGAAGGGGGTTACGATTGGTGAGGGCGCCGTTGTTGGGGCGGGCTCGGTAGTGACGGCGGACGTACCGGCCTGGACCGTGGTCGGGGGGAACCCCGCCCGGGTCATTAAGCAGGTGCCGCAGCAAGAAGGAGATGCCCGTCTGCAATGACCGTGCAGACCATACCTGCAGAACCTCCGCCGACCGGTGCCCAATACACTTGGGAAGAGGCGGTCGACTGGCTCCGGCGGCAGCCGGAACACGAGGAGCTCGTTCGCGCCTGCTACTTCGACGATCCGTTGCTCGGTGCGGCGGAACGTTTCGCGGATAGCGCCGAGTGGCGGGAAGTGTCGTCGTGGCTGCCGCGCCGCGGTGGTCGGGCGCTGGACATCGGGGCCGGGCGTGGTATCGGCAGCTTCGCCCTGGCTCGAGCCGGGTGGCGGGTCGATGCCGTGGAGCCGGACGGAAGTGATCTTGTCGGCGCCGGGGCGATTCGCCGTCTTGCGGAGGAGTCGGGACTGCGAATCGACGTGACCCAGGGGTCTGGCGAGTCCGTTCCCTTCGACGATCGCACCTTCGACCTCGCTTATGGGCGCCAGGTGCTGCATCACGCCGCCGACCTTCCGCGCATGTGTCGAGAAATCGCCCGCGTTCTGAAGCCGGGGGGGCGCTTCGTTGCCACGCGCGAGCATGTAATATCCCACCCGGAGGATCTCGCCGTATTCCTGGAAGAACACCCGCTGCACGGGCTGTACGGGGGGGAACACGCGTATCTGTTTAACGAGTACACTACGGCGATTCGCGATGCCGCCATGCGCTGCGTCCGTGTCTTTGGCCCGTTCGACAGCGTTGTCAACTACTTCCCGATGACCCACAGAGAATGGTGCATTCAATGCCGACGACCGGTCGGTCGGGTTGTGGGAACTCATCTGGCCCGGTTGCTTGCCGATGATCGCCACATGTTGGGGCGATGGCTGCTCCGCCGGTCGGCGGCGCGCTTGTCGCGCGCTTCCAATTATCAGGGACGCCTATATAGTTTCGTGGCCGAGAAGGTCTCGTAGAGGACGTAGGCAGCCGTTGCATAACCGTGCGGGGAGTCTGGCTTTGAATACTCGAACAGCGATGTTGACCGGGGCGGGAGGGTTTCTCGGCCGGTACATAGCGCGCGATCTGCACGGGGCCGGCTGGCGCGTGATCGGAGTGGATCGCGAGGGAATTCCTCGTGTTAAAACGGCGGAGTCGGGCTTGGCGGATCTGTGCGTTATGGAGTTGCCGTCCGCTGAGTTGGATGGCCTGCTGGACAGAATCTCTCCTGGTGTGATCGTGCATGCGGCCGGACCTGCTTCGGTACCGGCATCGGTAGCAGACCCGTCGGCCGACTATTGTGCGTCCGTGGGCACGTTGCAGGGGGTGCTGGAGTCGATTCGTCGCACCGGATCGCCAAGCCGCGTGCTTTTCCTTTCTAGTGCGGCCGTCTACGGGGAACCGAGCCGCCTACCCGTCGTCGAGAACGCCGCAATCGCCCCGGTTTCGCCCTATGGATACCACAAGTTCATGGGCGAGACCCTGCTTGCGGAGTATGCCTCGGTGTACGGGGTCCGCGGCTGCAGCGTCCGGATCTTCTCTGCGTATGGGCCGGGATTGCGGCGCCAGGTTCTCTGGGACGTCTCTCGAATGATACAGAGCGGCTCCGTGCTCAGGCTTTTGGGCACGGGGGCGGAGACCCGGGACTTCGTTCATGCGGCGGATGTGGCCCGCGGTGTTCGGGTCGTGCTCGAACGAGGCTCCTTTCGGGCCGAAGTGTACAACCTGGCTACGGGTCTGGAGACGCACATTGTCGACCTGGCGCGCATGCTGGCCGAGGCCTTCGGACGAAACCCGCGAATCGAGTTCTCCGGCGCCCGTCGCACGGGAGATCCGACGCGCTGGCGGGCGAGCATCGGATGTCTGGCCGGTTTAGGTTATGTGCCCGAGGTGCCCCTTCAGGAGGGTGTTGCAGAGTACGCCAAGTGGTTTCTGAAAACGTCCGGCGAGGGATAGGCCCATGCGAATTGGTGTGCTGGCAAAGGGAGGGACGGATTGGATTGGCGGACTGCATTACACATTCAATCTGATTCGGGCATTACGCGCTCTGCCGACGGCCGATCAACCGGAGATTACCCTGTTGGTACCCGGCGAGGGCCGAACCGAGCATTTTCGCGAAGTTTCTGATCTGGCGGACATGCGTGCCGTTCCTCAGTCACTGCCGGACGGCAGGCGCGTAGGTGAGATGAATCCCGCACTTGAGCGCATTATTGCCGATGACGGTATCGATGCGGTCTTCCCTTGCATGCGCTCCATGGGGCCGGCATTCCCCTGTGCGTGGCTTCCGTGGATTCCCGACTTGCAGCACCGCAGCCACCGAGAGTTCTTTTCCGCGGAGGAATGCGCGATCCGCGATCGTGACTATAAACGTATCGCCGAGGATGCCCGGCTGGTGGTACTCAGCAGCCGAAGCGCCGCGGACGATTTCACGCGGTTTCGCCCGGACGACGCCGGCAAATTCCGGGTTCTGCATTTCGCGACCGTGCCGTTGCCGCAATGGCACCAGGCTAACGCCCGCGATTCCATCCGCGATCTCGATCTGCCCGACAGATACCTTATGCTTCCCAACCAGTTTTGGATGCACAAGAACCACCGGACCGCCTTCGAGGCCATGAAGATCCTGACCGATCGCGGGGTAGACGCGCACCTGGTCTGTACCGGCCATCCGCAAGACCCACGTCGCCCGAACCATGCTCGCCGCCTTCGGGAATTCATTGACGACCAACACTTATCCGAGCGGATACGAATTCTGGGATTGCTTCCACGCCAGACCCAGATCCAGGTGATGCGGGCGGCCTCCGCTGTTGTCCAACCTTCGCTTTTCGAGGGCTGGAGTACCGTGGTGGAGGATGCCCGGGTCTTCGGCAAACGGCTGTTTCTCTCCGACATTCCCGTTCATCGCGAACAGCAGCCCGCCGGCGCGGTGTACTTCGATCCGCTCGACGCCGAGGCGTTGGCGGACCGGATCGCGGAGTCCTGGCCCGGCTTGGCGGATGCGCCGAATCCGGAAGAAGAGTCCGCTGCCCTTACCGCGCAGCAGCAGCGCGTCCGAACCTACGCCGAGGACTTCCTCGATATCGCCCACGAACTGCTCGACGTTCCGGCTTCCACTTCGGCCACCTCTTCCGCCGGTTAGTACCGCTTCCAGGAAGGTCGTGCCAGGTACCTCCCCCCTTACCAAGGGGGGATCGAGGGGGGTGTCTTTGGAAGGAGAAGGACCTCCCCCGGCCCCTCCTTGGTAACGAGCGGAGGAAGAAACGCGACAACTTCATCGGAAGCAGCATTGTCTGAGCGGCTTGCGCCCCGTCCGCCTCTCGCCCCACGTGACAAAGCGCGGGATTGCGGGTAGAAACTACGCGGTTCTGTCGGAAGTGGTAGGGAGGACGATTCGATGGCCGAAGGCGTATTCGTTACGGCAATAAACTGCATGGACGGTCGAGTTCAGGAGCCGATCGTTAAGTGGATGAGAGCCCGGTTCGGGGCGGACTACGTTGACATGATCACCGAGCCCGGGCCCGACAAGATCATGGTCGCCGGACCTGCGTCCGGACAGGAGTCCATCAAAGACCGTGTCCTGATCTCGGTCAATGGGCACGGGAGTCGAGTTGTGGCCATGGTCGGTCATCACGACTGCGCCGGGTACCCGGTTTCGAAAGAGCAGCACGTTACGGACGTGCAGAAGTGTATCGAGATAATCCAGTCGTGGGATTTACCCGTGCGGATTCTCGGGCTCTGGGTGGGCGACACCTGGGAGGTCGAAGTCCTTTCCGATTCCGGCGCATGATGGAGGGACCGGTGCGGTGCAGCCTTCCTTCGAGCTGTTCGATCACACGGCGGATGTTGGGATCAGGGTGCGGGCGCCGGATTTGTCCGGGCTGATTCAGCCGGCCGCCGCGGGGTTGTACGCCGTGATTGGGAACCTCGTCAGCACCGGAGAATCCTTTCCGTGGACTTCGAGGATCGACGACGGGGAGCCGGCGTTTCTCCTGCGCGATTTCCTCGGTGAGTTGCTCCTTGCGTTCGAGACCGATCGTCGCATCCTCGCGGGGGTCGATGGTGTGGAGTTCGCGGACAACCGTTTGACAGTGAGCGCGCGTCTGGCACCGGTGGACGAACTGCGCAGCGAATACCACCGCGAGGTTAAGGCCGTAACCTATCACGAGCTGTCCATCCGCCCGATCGAAGGCGGATACGAAGCCGTCGTCATTGTGGATATCTAGACCGATGGGAAGAGACTATACCGGTCCGCTCGAACGAATCGATGAGACCTCCTGGCGGATCCCCAAGAGCTATCGGGACGGCATGCGCGTCGACGGGGTCGTCTTTGCGGACGACACGCTGATCGCGGCCGTTAAGCAGGATCAGTCCCCCGAGCAAGTCGCCAACGTGGCGTGTCTGCCCGGAATCGTCGGGCAGTCCCTGGCCATGCCCGACATTCACTGGGGATACGGCTTCTGCATCGGCGGGGTGGCCGCCACCGATCCCGAGCAAGGCGGGGTGATCAGTCCCGGCGGCGTGGGTTACGACATTAACTGCGGGGTCCGCATGCTGAATACGAATCTGACGCGTCAAGATGTTCAGCCGCGGATGGAGCAGCTTGTGGAAGAGCTCTTTCGCACGATCCCGTGCGGGGTCGGTCGTGGGGGCGTCATCAAGTTCAGCAACAAGGAGCTTCAACGCCTGATGACCGAGGGCTCGCGCTATGTCGTCTCTCAAGGGTACGGCTGGGACGACGACGTGGCCATGACCGAGGCCGGCGGTTGCCTCAAAGAGGCTCGCCCCGATTGGGTATCACCCAGAGCTCTGCAACGCGGGCATAACCAGTGCGGGACCCTGGGCAGCGGCAACCACTTCATCGAAGTGCAGGTGGTGGAACGGATATATGACAAGCCGGCGGCATCGGCAATGGGTCTGGTCGAGGGCGGCATTGCCGTTATGATCCACTCCGGCTCGCGCGGGTTGGGTTATCAGGTATGTGACGATTCCCTCAAAGACCTTCGGAACATCCCCGTTAAGTATGGTATTGACCTGCCCGACAAGCAGTTGGTCTGCGCGCCGGTCAATTCACCCGAAGGTGAAAGATACCTTGGGGCGATGGCCGCGGCCGCCAACTTCGCCTGGGCCAACCGCCAGGCGATGACCTATCTGGCCCGGCAGGCGTTTGAGAAGTTCTTCGGTACCCCGGCCGAGCAGTTAGGGATGAACATGGTCTATGACGTCGCCCATAACATCGCCAAGATGGAGACCCACGAAGTCTGCGGTAAGCGGCGGACCCTGTGCGTCCATCGCAAAGGCGCCACCCGGGCCTTCCCCGCGGGTCATCCGGAACTGCCGAAGCGCTATGCGGAAATCGGGCAACCCGTTCTCGTGCCGGGTGATATGGGGCGGTCGAGCTATGTTCTGGTCGGTCAGAAGGATGCCATGGCCCGAACCTTCGGCAGTTGTTGCCACGGTGCCGGTCGGGTCATGTCGCGTAGCGCCGCCATCCGGGCCGCCAAAGGACGTTCAATCCGCAAAGAACTCCTCGACCGCGGCGTAGTCGCCCGAGCCCGCGGCCGCACCGGCCTCGACGAAGAACAACCCGACGCCTACAAGGACGTCGACAACGTCGTAGAAGTCCTCCACAACGCCTCCATAGCCCGCAAAGTCGCCAGACTGCGACCGTTGGGGGTGATTAAGGGGTAGGGCTGTCGCTTCTGATGCGTACTGCGTCAGTCCTTTGGACTTGCGTCAGTGGTCCGCTCCCGGTACCATATTGTCTCACTTGACACGCGGCTTCGGAGGGGCGGCATTGTCTCGCCGCCTGCGCCGGCCGGGCAGTTCGGAGGGTATGGCTATGGCACGTTTCGGGTCAGTCTTGGTGTTGATGGTTCTTTCCAGCGTTTCCTTCGTAGCGGTTGCCAGTGCCGATCCGGCTGTAATCGCCGGAAGCGATGATCCGCCGGTGAGCCCGCCGACGTTCTGGGCCGATTCCTTCTGGGGCATCCATTCAACCATAGAACGGGCATTCCCGTTCACAATAGACGATGGGGGGCAGTACTTCCTGGAGGAGTTGGAGGTCGCCGTCTACCGCTACGAGTTTGGCGGGTCGACTGCCGAGTTCTCGATCAACTCGGACGAGGGAGGAGTACCGGGTGCGGAAATCGCAGCCTTCGCCGTGCAGGGCGTAACTACCGTTCAACAGGTCTTGACCGCTGTACTCTCAGAGCATGTAACGCTTGATCCCGATACGCAGTATTGGATTGCGGGAAGCACGACCGAGAGCCAGGTGAATTGGAGTCTCGGCGACGGCACGTTCGGTTCCGCTGCCTATCGCGTTAGCGGGGGCGATTGGGTTTATGACGATTACGCCAACGTGTCCGCGTTCACGCTTTTGGGCATACCGGTCGGAACCGGTGCTTGCTGTGTCGACACGGCCTGCCATATCACGACGGAAGCCGATTGTGCGGATTCGGGCGGGAGCTTCTTCGGCGTAGATTCTACCTGCGACGCTCCAGACGCTGACGGTGACGGCCTGCGGGACGAGTGCGACGAATGCCCCTTCGATCAGGACAAGATTGAGCCCGGCGTTTGCGGCTGCGGACTGGATGACGACGCCGACGCCGACGGTGACGGCGTGCCCGACTGTCATGACGAATGCCCCGGGGCGGACGACAGCGTCTTCGCACCGGCTTGCCTGGGCTCGATCCCGACAGTCTCCCAATGGGGCTTGATCGTGTTGACGCTGCTGCTACTTGCGGGTGCGAAGGTCCGTTTTGGGTGCAGACGCTTTGTGTGAAGACGCGCGTTTAGGGGGGCGTTGAGAGAGGGAGCCGGCTCCCGGGCAGATGGACGTCTGTGCTTTCGCCAACTCTCACGATTGGGTACATGCCGAAGCGGCGGAGTCAGCTACTACCCAAGCCCACGACCGATCGCGACGGGGTGACGTTGGGAGACAGACGGAGGACGGTCGCGATGTTCTTGATGTACGTGGACGAAAGCGGAGACTGCGGGATTGCGAAATCCCGTACAGACTATTTCGTTCTGTCGGGGCTTGTCGTTCATGAGCTTCGCTGGCTGGAATGCCTGAACCAGCTTGTAGATTTCAGGCAACGAATGCGAGCTGCATTCGGTTTGAAGTTACGGGAAGAGATCCATGCGGGAGCCTACCTGACCAGGCCGGGATCACTTATTCGCATCAAGAAGAACGACCGCCTTACCATCTTGCGGTTGTTTGCAGAAGAGCTGGCGTCGATGGAGAGTCTGAGCGCCATCAACGTGATCGTCGACAAGAGCGGAAAACCGGACGACTATGATGTGTTCGAGAACGCGTGGCGAGCACTTATCCAGCGGTTTCAGAACACGATCTCGCATCGGAATTTTCCGGGGCCAACGAACCCCGATGAGCGTGGCATCCTCTTTCCCGACGATACTGACAACAAGAAACTCCGTGTGTTGCTGCGGAAGATGCGCAAATACAATCCGATACCCAATAGGGCGCGGCAAGGTTATCGAGACATGCCGCTGGCGAGCATTATCGAGGATCCGAATTTCCGGCGTTCCGACGATTCGTATTTTGTGCAGGCTGCCGATCTCGTCGCGTTCACGTTGTACCAAAAGCACGCCCCTAACTGCTACATTCGCAAGAAAGGGGCTAGGAACTACTTCGATAAGCTTGAGCCCATTCTGTGCAAGGTGGCCAGCAAGAGTGATCCGTACGGACTCGTGCGGCTTTAGCGAACAAAAAAGGACGCCTTGCGGCGTCCCGGATGGATCCTACTAACCAGTCTGGCTGGCGGTCAGATCCAACTATAATGTACTACATCCTGTGCTGCCCGTCAACCAAAATGTTGGTTCAGACAACAGGTGGCGGGCCGGATTTCGAGACGGATAGTCCTTGATCTTGAACGCACGATAAGGTACAGTCGGGGTTTAGCGGCTTGATCCGATTGCTTTTTGCGAGGGGATTCCATGTTGCGAGCACGCTACTCCACGAGTCTTGTTCTCCTGGTTCTGACGGTGTTCCCGACCACAGGCGTTGCCAAGAGAGTCACCGAGATCATATCAGGCACAAACGCGCTCCGGTATTCGTCCGGCATTGCTGTAGACACGTCGGGCAACGTCTACGTCACTGGAGTCTTGAGCGGGAATGCCTTCAAGATAACACCGAATGGGGCCATCACCGAGATCGTCGGGTGGACTGGAGACGGAGGCGGGAACACCCTTGCCGGACCCCGGGCCGTCGCAGCGGACGACTTCGGCAACGTCTACGTGGCGGGTTCCGACAGCAACAACGTCTTGAAGATCGCGCCGGACGGGGCCATCACCGAGATTATCGACTATGCGGGCGATGGCAACGGGAACACGCTTTCCTGGCCTGAGGCCGTTGTCGTAGACGGTTTCGGCAACGTCTTCGTCGCTGGTGAGTACAGCGACAACGCCTTCAAGATAACGCCGACCGGCGTTATCACCGAAATCATCGATTCAAATGGTGACGGCAACGGAAATACGCTTGATGGACCTCGTGGCATCGCCACGGACGGCTTCGGCAACGTCTACGTGGGTGGCTTCAGTAGCGATAACGTCTTGAGGATCGCGCCGAACGGGACCGTCACGGAGATTATCGACTACGCTGGGGATGGTGCGGGGAACAAGCTTGACGGTCCATTCGGCATCGCCGTAGACACCTCCGACAACGTCTACGTTACAGCGTGCAACAGCGAGAACACCTTCAGAATCACGCCGGATGGGGCCATCATTGAGATTATCGACTCAACTGGCGATGGCACCGGGAATGCACTCTCTGAACCTGAGGCCATTGCCGTGGATGACTTCGGCAACGTCTACGTTGTGGGGTCTCTCAGCTCTAACGTCTTCAGGATCACTCCGGAGGGTATCATCATCGAGATTATCGACTCGACCGGCGATGGTGGTGGAAACGTGCTTGATGCCCCGGAGACCGTTGCCGCAGACGACTTCGGCAACGTCTTCGTAGCTGGTTACTGGAGCGACAACGCTTTCAAGATCACACCGGATGGCTTGATTACCGAGATCATCGATTCGATTGGCGACGGCGTGAGGAACGAGCTTCGGCACCCAAACGACATTGCCGTGGACGCATCGCACGGCGTCATCGTCACTGGGCTGGACAGCGACAATGTCTTCAGGGTTTCGCCGGAGGGGCTCATCACGGAGATAATCGATGCGACCGGCGACGGCATGGGCAGTATGCTCAACGCACCCGAGAGCACCGCCACAGACGACTCGGGCAACGTCTACGTTACTGGATATTGGAGCAATAACGCCTTCCGGATCGCACCCGACGGGAACGTCACAGAGATTATCGACGTAACCGGCGACGGCATGGGAAACGAGCTTGTCTTGGCGCACGATGTCGCCGTGGATGACTGGGGTAACGTCTTTGTCACTGGCTATTGGAGCAACAATGCCTTCAAGATCACTCCGGATGGGATCGTCACCGCGATAATTAACTGGACCGGCGATGGTGGTGGAAACGTGCTTGATTCCCCGGAGACCATTGCCGCAGACGACTTCGGCAACATCTTCGTAGCTGGTTACTGGAGCGACAACGCGTTCCGGATCACGGCGGACGGGACCATCACGGAGATCATAGACTCGACTGGGGACGGCATGGGGAATAGGTTTAGTTCCCCGTCCAGCATCACCGTTGACGCTGCTGGCAACGTATTTGTCGCTGGTGAAGATAGCGACAACGTTCTCAGGATCACACCAGCGGGGGCCATTCACGAGATAATCGACTCTGCCGGCGACGGTACGGGGAATGGGCTCAGTTCTCCATCGAGCATTACCGTTGACACTTCCGGCAATGTCCTCGTTGTTGGAGAAGAGAGCGAGAACGCCTTCAGAATCGCGCCGGATGGCGCTATCACTGAGATTATCGACTCAACTGGCGATGGCGTGTGGAGAAGACTCCGCGGTCCGCACGCCATCAGCGTAGACGAGTTCGGAAACGCGTACGTCACCGGAGTCGGAAGCGACAATGCTTTCAAGATCACACCGGAAGGGGGTATTACCGAGATCATCAACTGGACAGGCGGCTCCGGCGCCCGGGTGCTTGACGCTCCGAGCGCCATCGCCGTGGATGACTCGGGCAACGTCTACGTCGTTGGAGGGGAAAGCGACAACGCGGTTCAGATCACACCGGACGGGATCATCACTGAAATCATCGACTCGACGGGTGATGGCAACGGGCACGCGCTTGACGCTCCGAGCGCCATCGCCGTGGATGACTTCGGCAACGTCTACGTCACCGGACGCTTGAGCGACAACGTCTTCACGATCAAGCCGGAGGGGATCATCACGGAGATCATCGATTCAAATGGTGACGGCATGGGGACCGAGCTTGCCTCTCTGAACAGCGTCGCCGTAGATGACCTCGGCAACGTTTACGTCACCGGACGCTACAGCCACAACGCCGTCAAGATTACACCGGATGGGGTGATTACCGAGATCATCGACTCGACTGGTGATGGCAACGGGAACACACTTTCCACACCCCAGGCGATCGTCGTGGATGACCTCGGCAACGTCCTCGTCGCTGGGGGCAACAACGCCTTCAGGATTACCCCGGATGGCGTAGTGACTCAGATCATCGATTCTGCGGGCGACGGTACGGGGAATGTACTCAGTATCCCATCGAGCATTGCCGTAGACAACGCCGGTAACGCTTACGTCGCTGCCCAGATAAGCAACAACGCCTTCAAGATCACGCCGGATGGTCTGATCACCGAGATCATCGACTCGAATGGCGATGGCATGGGGAACGGGCTTTCCTGGGCGCACAGTATTGCAGTAGACGACGCGGGTAACGCTTACGTTGCTGCCCACAACAACGCTTTCAGGATCACGCCGGATGGGGTAATCACCGAGATCATCGACCAAACTGGTGACGGGGCGGGGAACGGGCTGGCCAGCCCGAGCGGAATTGCCGTAGACGATTCGGGCAATGTGTACGTCGCGGGGTCAGGAAGTGACAACGCCTTTAAGATCGAACTGTGCGACACGCTCAGTGACTATCCCCTGTTCGAAGACTGCTGGGCTGCGAGCGGGCCGGGGGTGGTTGTTGACGAGAGTTGTGCGTGCCCCGACGATGATGCCGACGGGGACGTGGACCTGGCTGACTTCGCGCGGTTTCAGTTGACGCTCGTGGGGGCGTCGTGAACGGCGCCGGGTGATCGGGCGGGTTGCCGCCATGCGACGAAGGCAGGCCTGCGGTGAATGCGGATTCGGCTGCTGCTGCGAGGGTCATGAACATGTTTTTCTTGCTGATCGGGGAAGTGAGAGTGTGGCGGCTTCTGGTTGTCGTCGGGCTGGCGGGGCTGCTGTCGGGTTGTGGGCTTGCCCATCGGTTGCCGTTGCACGCCGAGTACCAGCGGATTGAGTTGGGCGAGCGGGTCCCGCCGGAGATAGACTGCGATGCGCATACGCCCAAGAGCCTCTACTCCGATTGGGGGTGGGCGACGGGGGCGAAGGAGTGCTATGGAATTGTCACAGACGAAGCGGAGCGCGTCGTTGCGAAAAAGTACCAGGTAAGCGGAGAAGAGGGTTCGTTGCTTCTGCTGTGGTACCGGGGTCGGTATTGGACCGAATGGTCTGTGCTGCTTCCGAAGGACATCGACCCTCACGACGCGTCAGCGGTCTTGCCGATTCTCCGGGAACGGTGTGCGCAGCTTGATTCGATCGGGAAAGGGCAATCCTCGGACGAGTTGCTTGACCTCGCCGCCGAAGAAGGCGATTGGGGCGACGCGCGCATTTGCCTGAAGAAGACCATCAGGAAGAAGGCGTTTCCGGCCAACAAGCGAACTCTGTGGCGGGTCGAGCGGCCCCGAGAAGACGCCGTTCGGATCCTGAACGAGGACCGCGTTGATGTCTCGCTTGTTGTGTGGGCGCTGCGCGGCTACTCCGCGATGACGAAGGGGCGTTTTCCCTAGGCGGGATTACTCACGACGTTCACATGAATGCGCGTAGTCTGCTGTAGCGCCATCCCACGTTGGGTGGCGTCACAGTGGCACAGCGCGCTTCCACGAAAGAACGCCCGGTTCATCGACGCCGTCTCTTTCACCCTGTCAGGGTGATTGGGATTGTTGGGACTCCACCCGGGGGCGGCGTCCGCTGCGCGGCCTTGCCCCCGGCTATTGTCTTGTAGGCTTTCAGCCTGAACACCGAGCCGGCGGCGGTTATCGCGCCCACCCGCGGCAACTTCCGCCCGCCTCGCATAGCCGGTCGCACCCGCCCTCGGCAGCGTCCGTCCGGCTCGTATGGGCGGTCGTACCCTCTCTCGGTAGCTTCCGCCCGCCTCGCATAGCCGGTCGCGCCCGCCCGACAAGACCGATGTGGCGGTCCGTGCCGCTGCCAACCGACACCATCATCATCCCACAACGTCTGACCACGTCTTACATGGTGCTACTTGTGGACGTAGTAGCAATACATCATACTAAGAGCATGAAGACATCACCGATAGACCTGCTGCAGAGGCTGGGGCTCAACCACTTAGAGGCCGAGGTGTACGCCTTGCTGCTCGGCTGTGGGGAGCCGACGACGGCGTACGGGATCGGCAAGGCGTTGGGCAAGCCCACGGCCAACGTCTACAAGGCTATCGAGGCGCTGGCCCGCAAGGGGGCGGTCATCGTCGAGGAGGGCGAGCCGCGGTTGTGCCGCCCGATTCCGGCGGACGAGTTCATAAGCCAACTGAAGGCCGAGTTTCTCGATACGGCCGATCGGGCGAGCCTGGGGTTGTCAGATCTCGGGGAGCCGGCCCCGGACGAGGGCGTATATCGGCTCGAATCGGTCTCGCTCATCCTGGAGCGGTGCCGCCTGATGCTCCAACGTGCTGAGCGGATCGCGGTTGTCGATGCGTTTCCGCAGGCTCTTCAGGCCGTTCGACCGGATCTCGCCGCGGCCGCATCGCGCGGCGTGGAGCTGTACGTTCAGGCGTATAAACCCACGCGAATCCGCGGGGCGCACGTAGTCGAGACCCGGCAAAGTGCAGAGATACTCGAGCACTGGAGAAGTCAGCAGCTCAACTGCGTAATCGACGGGCGTGAGGCGTTGCTGGCGCTATTGCACGATGGCCTGTCGGGCGTTCATCAAGCGATCTGGACCGGCAGCCTGTTTCTATCCGGGGTGATGCTCGCCGGATTCCTACGCGAACACGTCTTCCACCAGATCGCGGCCGTGGATCGGCGCGGCGGGTTGCCGGCGTCACTGCGGAAGTTGTTTCGGGATCATCCCGGATTCCATACCACGGATATTCCCGGCCACAGACTGTTGTTCTCACAACTTGGACTACGAGGGGGATTGGGGAAATGAAGTACCTTACGCGGATCGGCTTGGCGGCGGTGATGTTCGCAGTGGTTTACGGCGGGGGGCTGTATGTCGTTCCTCCGTTGGTGTACCGAGCGGGGCTGATGGGCTATTGCCCGTGGCTCAAGGGCACCAGCTTGGTCTCGCAGTTGACGTTTCTGATACTGTCATTGGGGCTGACGGCATTGGTTGCCCGAGGCAGGTTCGCCTCGTATGGATGGCGGCTGGTGGCCGTGCGGAAGCTGGTCATGCCGATTGTGATCAGTACTCTGGCGACGCTGCTGTTGATGGCTCCGATGATAATCTCGGCATTTATGGCTCCGGAGGAAGCTGCTGAGCAGCCCGGTTCGGAACCGCGCGGTCCGATGTCGAAGAACCTGCTGCACACGATCATCTTCGTCTGGATCATTGCGAGCACCTGCGAGGAGGTGTTCTACCGAGGACTTTTGCAGAGTTTCCTGGCGCCGCTGGGGGTCTTTGCTCTCAAGATCCGCAGTGTCCGGATCAGCCTGCCGGTGGTCCTCTGCGGACTGACATTCGGGCTCGGCCACCTGTGTCTTAGGGGGATGATCCCGACGCCGATGCTGGCCAGCATTCTGATCTTCACCACTGTCGGCGGCCTCATTGCCGGTTATTACCGCGAGAAGACGGGAAGCCTCATCCCAGCTATCGCGGCCCACATGACGTGCAACGTCGTCGGCACCATGGTGCCGGTTGTTCTCAACTTTCTGGCGACAAGCTAATCCGCGCCGGCTGGCGACAGGCCGATTGGCGCGTTGTGGACTGACATCTTCACGGCTCCTATCATATTGAATGTCCGGAAAGGAGTTGTGCGTGATGATTAACAGCAAAAAGACCATCTTGGGCCGAATTGCGGCCCTTCGGGAAAGAGACCCACCGGTTTTCGACTGCAGTGACGCATCGAGCATGGCGACTGCAATTCGAGAGACATCACGGGAGTTGGTTAAGCGTAATCGCGAGCTGCTTGCGGTTCTAGCTGACGTAGTCGAACTGATCGAGAGTAGGTGACTTACCATCCGAGGCCGCATCGAAACCGGTTCTGTGTGGGAAAGTGTCCGATTCTCGGTTTGATTGTGCGGTTTCGCCACTGCTTTCGAGCAGTGCAGGGTGTAGGGCAGGTCGAGGTACGAGACCTGCCGCGGTTTTCGCGCGTCGTGGGCTATTGCGGCACGTCTCGTACCTCGACCTGGTCTACAGGGGTGCCGTTGGGGTGGCATGGGTCAACTTGTTGACCCGTGGGGTGTAATGCGGTGGGGCATAAGTGTGGGGCGGGTCGCTTACGCTCGCCGTACTGATTGCGACGCCGGCACGTAACGCAGGCATCCTGCCTGCAGCATCTCGCGTAACGCACCGAACGACATCGTTTGCCCAACATGGCTTCGGACAACGCGCGCCGTTGCGGCAGGTCTCGTGCCTCGACCTGCCCTACGGATAGCGCGGCTTCGTAGTCGTTACGTATGGTAGTGCTATTCCGGCGGCAGCATCCTATCCAGAACGCCACGCGCGTGGTCGAGGTCGGCGGCGGGGGTCTCCGTGTCGGTGCGGCGAATGATGTACGCTCCGCCGTACGCGGCCGCGTCGAGCGTTACTACCATGCCTTCCAGGTCCACGTCGCCTTCTCCTAAGCGGGTCTCGCGGCCGGCGCGGTCTGCTGACCCGGACGTGGCATCGCGCATATGCACCAACGGGATCCGGCCGGCGAAGCGTTCGACGATCTGAAACGGATTGGCCCCGGCCATGATCTGGGCGGCCGGGTCGAGGTTGACGCCGATCGAGGGGCAGCTCACCTCGTCCAGCAGGCGGACCAAACGGTCGGCGCTGTCACGGGAGGGGCGGACAGCGAAGATGGTTCCGCGTGAGTCCGCGAATTCGCCGATCCGGCGCAGGGCTTCAACTGCCATTGGGGACGGCTCGCCGGTTTCCGGATGGGTGGTCGCCCCGATCGCGGCCGTGACGACCGGTACGCCCATGTCCGCGGCCATCTCGAGTATCAGGCAGGTGAGAGCCACGCGCTCTTCCGCGGTTTTGGGGTCGGTTAGGCGCATCTGCGGCACGTCGGCGCGGAGGGCGGCCACGCTCAACCCCAAGCCGTCCACATAGCGGGACAGATGCCGGCGTCCGCTGGGAGAAAGCTGGGTCGGAGCCAGTTCTCCGGTGACCGTAGCGAACTCCACGGCGCGGAACTGCAATTCGGCAGCGCGCCGCAGAGCTTCCTTGGTTGACATGCGGAAGTCGTCCACATCCACGCCGATGGCCGGTCTGCTCATACGATTCTCGCTAACGGGGAATACCCCATCGAACTCGCTTCACGATATCTGCTGTTGTATCGATCCACAGGCCGTTGCCAAGCACCTGTCTTGGGTGCCATGCCCACGCTTGCGTGGGCATGCTGGGATCGCGGAAGGCAAAAGAGTTTACAGGTAGACATGGCCACGCCGAGCCCGGCTCTACGGACCGGTGTTCCACAAACCGCGTGGCCATGGCACCCCTGCCACGCCGAGCCCGGCTCGCGGGACCGGTGGTTCACCAATCGCGTGGCCATGGCACCCGTCATCCGTCACCCTTGTACCGCGCCTACGACGTCTTGCGGGCGCATTCCGTTTCCATGGCGTGCTTAATCAGCGCCTGCACGGTCGAAGTCACCTGATCCGGCGCGACCTTCTGCGTATCGCCGGTGCGGCGGGTCTGGATCTCGACGACCCCGTCGGCCAGAGCCCGTTTCCCGACCGTCAGACGGATCGGAATGCCGATCAGTTCCGCGTCCTTGAACTTGAACCCCGGGCGGGCGTCGCGATCGTCATAGAGGACCTCGACCCCGGCCTCCTCCAGCTCAGCGTGGAGCTTCTCCGCCAGCGCCGTGACCTGTTCCTCGCGAATATCCAGAGCACACAGCACGACCTGGAACGGGGCGATGGCCATCGGCCAGGTGATGCCCTTGTCATCGTGGCACGCCTCAACCGCGGCGGCCATGATCCGGTTAACGCCGATGCCGTAACAGCCCATGATGAGTGGGTGACTTTTGCCGTTGTCGTCGAGGTAGTCAGCGTGCAATGCGGCGGAGTACTTCGTACCGAGTTTGAAGACGTGCCCGACCTCAATGCACTTCTTGAATACCAAGGGCGAGCCGTTTGGAGCGCAGTCGCCCTGCACGGCCGAGCGAATATCCGCGGATTCTTTGATCTCGAAATCACGCCCGGGATTGACGCCGGTGATGTGATAATCGGTCTTATTGGCGCCGGTGACGGCATCACGCATCATCGTCACGGCTTGATCGGCGATCACGCGAGCTTCCAAGCCCACCGGTCCGGCGAAGCCGACGCCTGCGCCGGTAACTTCGCGGATCAGCTCCGGGTCGGCCTGCGTAACAGCCCCAACCTTGGCGGCCCGGGCGAGTTTGCTCTCGTTGACTTCGTGATCACCGCGGACCAGCGCTACCAGGGGCTTGCCCTCGGCTTCGAAGATGATCGTCTTGATCATGTTCTGCGGCTTGCACTTCAGGAATCCGGAGACCTCCTCGATCGTCGCGAAGTTCGGCGTATGGACTTCCGTAAGGGGTGCGTCTCCTCCGGGTTGAGTCTCAGTCAGGGGGGCAACCTCGGCTCTCTCCAGGTTCGCGGCGTAGGACCCGTCCTCTGCCTGAACCAGATAGTCCTCCCCCGCGTCGGTGGGGACCATGAACTCGTGCGACGCATCGCCGCCGATGGGGCCTGACTCCGCCTGCACCGCGCAGTACGGTGAGCCACACCGGCTGAAGATCGCGCAGTACGCGGCGTACATGCGTTCGTAGGTCTCGTCGAGCCCGCCGGCACCTTCCTTGGCCGCGTGGAAGGAGTAGGCATCCTTCATAAGGAACTCGCGGGTCCGCAGGATTCCGCTCTTGGGCCTGGCTTCGCCGCGGAACTTGGTCTGAATCTGGTATAGCGTTACCGGAAGCTGTTTGTAGCTTTTCAGGTAGGCCCGGGCGATCTCGGTGATGATCTCCTCATGGGTCGGGCCCAGCACCGTTCGAGATCGCCAGTCATCGGTTCCCCCGCCGCCGAGACGCAGTAGAACATCGCCCATCGCTTCGACGCGCCCGGTCTGCTCCCACAGTTCGATTGGGTGCATGGCGGGCATGTGCAATTCGATAGCCCCGGCCGCGTTCATCTCCTCGCGGACGATCGCCTCGACCTTCCGGAGCGAGCGGTAGCCCAGCGGGAGGTACGAGTACGCTCCGGCCACGACCTGGCGGATGAGGCCGGCGCGGATCATGAGCTTGTGAGACGGCACGACAGCGTCGGCCGGGGATTCTTTCGATGTCGGAATGAAGAATTCTGTCCATTTCATAGTGAGAGAATGAATACCGGCGAGCCGAGCAGAAAGCAAGCCGCACCGTCTGTTGGAGCGCGATAAGGGCTTATATACGAAGAGCGGCTGCCCTCCCTGGCCAGCCGCTCGCCCATTCGCTCTTCGCGTTGATTAAGGTCGGACTTGTGTTCCTGACAGCGCCGGGAACGCTATTACATGATCTGAGCAGCGGCCTCGGAGCAGCTTCCCGCCCGAGACACGCCGAATTGCTCCTCGAGTTCTTCGACGAGAACGGCGAGGTTTTGCTCTTTCTGCCCCGCGGGCGTAATCCAGCGGGCGGACTCGTTAGCCTGGAGCATCTTCGAGATCCGCCGACACGCCAGGATCACCGTAGAGTGGTTCTTGTTGCCCATGAACCGGCCGATCTCCGGGAAACTCATGTCCGTATGCTTCCTCGCGAGATACATCGCGATTCCTCGTGCCAGGGCGATCGTCCGTGATTTCCGCGACGTATGGAGATCGGCCGGTGTCAGGCCGAAGAAGATCGCCACGATACTCTCAATGTCGGAGAGCATTACTACCGGGGCGGTCTGTCGAATCAGATCGCGAATCGCCCGCTCCGCCAGCGCGAGTGTTATTGGTTGGCGGACGAGCTGGGCTTGAGCGACGACCTTGAGCAGGGCGCCTTCAAGCTCGCGGATATTAGCGCGGAAGTTCTCCGCGATATACATAATGACCGGTTCGCCGATTTCGACCTTCAGGCGGGCGGCGCGGCGGCGGAGAACTTCCGCACGTACGGTGACGTCCGGTGAATCGATCCGGACGACCATGCCCGACAGGAACCGGCTGACGAGGGACTCCGAGAAATGGCCGATCATCTTTGGATGGGCATCGGACGCCAGGACGATTTGCTTGCCCGCGGCGTCGATCGCCTTGAAGGTGTGCAGGAACTCCGCCTGGGTAGCCCGCTTGTTGGCGAAGTAATGCACGTCGTCAATCACCAGCACATCCAGGCTCCGATAGCGGCTGCGGAAGGCGTCTTCTTCGTGAGCCTTGATCGAGTACACATAGTCGTTGGTGAATTCCTCGCCCGACACATAACGCCAACGAAGATCCGGGTGGTGCTCGGTAAGGCCGTTGCAGACAGCCTGCAACAGATGCGTTTTGCCCAGTCCACACCCGCCGTGGATGAAAAGGGGGTTATACTCCGATGCCGGGTTTTCCAGCACACTAACCGCAGCAGCGTGCGCCAGCCGGTTGGACGGTCCCGCGACGAAGTCTTCCAGCTTGCCCTTGAGGATCGGCGCTGCCGGCCGAGCCCCGCCCCGGCGGTGTTCCCGAGCCAACCTCTCGGGGTTGTTCGCGGCAAAATCGACCTGCCGGTCGGGCTGCTTCTTTCCCAGGTTTCGGGCGAGACCCGGGTCGATGGCGAAGCTGAGCGTAAAATCGTCCCCGGTTACCTCCCGGGCGGCTTCGCTGATCGTGTCGGCAAAATGGCGTTCGATCCACTCGCCCACGAAATGATTGGGAGCGCTGACGCGCAGGTAGTCCTCGGTGAACGTAAAGCACGTAGCATTTCGGAACCATACGTTGAACCGCTGCGGACCAAGCTTGTCCGCAATGCGCGATTCCAGTGAAGATACGGCATCTTCAGCGCATGTAATCACCGTGAGCTCCTTGAAAACGGAAGGAACCAGAAAAACCCGGAAGCCAGTAAGGATGTTACTCGGACAAAAAAACTTTTCGGTAAGAATCCTGCGTTGGCGATAACCGTCAGGCGTTTAGCGACCACGCCTCACGGCCGTGCCCCGCCGTTGCTATGACATGAAAGATATCATTCGCTTATCGGTCCGTCAACAGGAAAGACCGGTACACAAGCTCCCAAATGTCCGTGCTTCTCTGTTAACAAGAACTTAACGCGCGAAGTTTTTTTTTCCCCACCGGCAGTGCCCGGATGTTAACGGATATGTGGATAAGTGCAGACTTGCCTGTGAGGAACGTCCAAGGTCATGTCCCGGGGGAACTTGCGATCCAGGCCGCCCGCACTCCAACCTGCCGAAAGGACCAGCGCCGGTACATCCGCCGGGCGGGAGCGTTACGAACGTCCACCGCTAGTGTCAGATACCTGGCATTTTCGCGCTCGGTCAAAGTGACGGCCCGCGCCAGCAAGGCGTCCGCAACTCCCGTCCCTCGCGCAGGTTGCGATACGCCGATGTACACGACCTCCAACGCCGGTTGGCTGGTAACTCGATTGAGTAGCAGGACCCCCACGGGTATACCCTGCCTTGTGGCTACCCACCAGAGGGACGGGTCGAAGATGCCGGTGGCTTTGTGCCCGGCCAGAATCTCGCCGGTTGAACGTATTCCCGTAAGTTCCGGACAATCAAGACTTTGTATGTACGTGGCCTCCAACGCACGGCGGAAAACTTGCGCCTGCACATCGGAGTACCCGACCCAGCACAGGTCGGGATCGCCGGGCGCGGACCACTCGCGGCCGGGGCATTGACGCTGCAAGTAGAGCAATTCCGTAACGTATGTGAACCCGGCATCGCGAACGAGTGACGCACTGTTCGAGGCGGCCGGATCGACCAGGACCTCCAGCAGTTTGATCGATCGGGTCCATGCGGCTTGCTGGAGTGCCCAAAGGGCGGTCAGCGTTGCATCGCGGCCTGGACCGTCGGGTTGGTCGGGGTTGACGTATACCAGGGCCGCCGCTCCGGGAGGCTCCAAGGCCACGCATGCGCCTACGAGACGATTGCCGAGGAAGGCTCCGAAGACCAGTTCCAGCGATAGCGTCTGCCGATGCGCGGCCGCGCGTAGGCTCGCGACCTGCCGTGCGGAGCTTCCATCAGCCGATGGGCTGACCCCCAGGGCCACATGGAGCGCGGCTTCGTAATCCGGGCTATCCGAGGGTATCTGCCGTGCTGAGAAACGGTGCCCCTTGCCTTCCATCTACGCGCTCCTGCCGCCCGCATTCCGGCTTCGAAGTCGCGTCCATTGACCGGGCCGGACTAACAGTCAGTCTAGGGCGAACACTGCGGGGGCTCAAACCCGATCATAGGTGTGCCCACGAAGAGCACAGGCGCTTGTCCATCTGGTCTCGCCGGTGGCAGGGGAGCGAGAGTTGATTGACGTCCCCACTCTATCCCCTATGTTGCCCAGATTGACCCCTGCTCGCGATGGTGTGAGTCTCGTGATTCCGTTTCCCGTCATGGCGCGGCCGGCCGCTCGGACCGCTTGGGATGTGGGCGAGGCGGAAGATGGTACGCACAGAGTCGAACGCTTCCTGGGGTGTGATGCTCAACGCTGGTACACTCTGGGGTCTGCTGCGGTCTACTCGGTGGCGACGCAAGCCGCCCGTACGCGCGGGGGGATCGCCGTTGAATCCGGACCGGACAGTGCCGGGCCTTTCGTGTTCTGCCCCGGTTCTGCAAGGAAGACCCAATGTTGATGCGATCGATCAGTGTTCTCGGGTCGCTTTGGGGGCCAATGGCATACGGAGCCCTGGCGATGATCGCCGCATCGGTTGTCGGCTGGCTTGTGGCCGCCTATCGGCCGTTTCCGCCGGTCCGGTTGGTTTCTTGGTGGATTCGGCGGGTTATCTGGCCGTTGCTCACGCCCGCATCGTGGCTTCAGCGGACGGCGGTCATACTTGCCAACAACTCCACCTTGCTGGCGCTGTTGGTGTTTCTGGGGAGATGGCGATTCGCGGGTCCGATCGGAGTGGTTGTGTTGGGGCTCAGCCTCGGAATGGCGTTGCGCGCCTTGGCTGCGGAGACCAACGGTCCGGAGTTTACAGAATCCGTGCTCGATCTGAAGGCCCGGCGGAGAATGTGGATCGGGGTGACGCTGAACCTCCTGGAGGTCCCGGCGATTGTGGTGGCGATCGGGCTCAGTATCGGTCTGCGGACGGTTCCTCTGGACTCAGGGGCGGTCTGGGATGCGTTTGGAGTGCTGGTATTGCCTGCTCTGGTGCTTGCAGCAGCAGGTGAGGCGCTTTGGCTGGGCGTTGATCCTGGAACCGGCGGGGCTCAGAGCCCGGACGAACCTCAACGGGATCCGCCGGAATAGGTGAAGGGCCCGTCGCGCCGCGTGCGTCAGCCCGTACCGGGTGCGCCTATTGCGGAACCGCGGGTTACTAAGCAGACGCCGGATAACGTCCGGCGCGTGCGCCGGGTATCTCTCGCGCGAGCGAGTCCAGCAGCCGCAAAAGGACCTTCATGTCGCATGGCTTGGCAATGAAGTAATCACCACCGGCAAAGTCGACCATCTGACCGAAGTAGGCTCGGGTCATGTTGTCTTTAATCTCCGCCATTATGATGATTGCGACATCGTAATCGCGGGTCTCGTGGCGTACCGATTCGACGACCTCGTACCCGTCCAAATCCGCGAAGCCGATGTCTATCAGGAGAATGTCCGGTGTCTCGATGTCGCACAAGAGGATTACGTCTTCTCCGGAACTGGCCGCGTGTACGGTATATCCGGCGTCCTCAAGCTGCCTCCGCATGGCGGTAAGACTGTCCAGATGGCTGTCGGCCAAGCCGATCAGCGGTGACCTGCGGTACATGACTTCTCCTTCCCCCGGTCGTCCGTTCCGTTCTTCCGCGCCGGTGTTCTCAGCTTCCCCCGGCCGCGGCAGTCTTCTCTTACGACGTGTGGATGCGACGCCGCGGCACGAGAAAGTGTAGGATATAAACACCGGGCGCGGCAAAACCGTGACGGGAAGGGCGGAGCAGAAGCGTTTGGCCAATAATCGGGCGGATCCCGGCCGGTCAATACGGATTAGGGTTGGGACCTTGTTGCCATTGTTCAAACAAACCTCGACACTCGTCGCGCAGAACGCCGGAGTGGATTGTCACGGGACCACCGCTTTCGCAGACGGTTCGGCAGGAGATGGGTAGCTCGTTGAACCCTGCGCTGCGGGCATCTTCAATATCGGCCCCAAAGGCAATATCGGTAATCCCGGCCCAGTGAATGGCGGCAGCGCACATCGGACAGGGTTCGCACGTTGCGGCCATGACGCATCCGTCGAGTTTGATGGTCCCGAGTCGACGGCAAGCTTCGCGGATTGCGTTAATCTCCGCGTGGGCGGTGGAATCGCAGGAACTTCTCACGGTGTTGTGAGCCGCGGCAATCAGGTTCCCGCCGGCATCGGAGATGGCGGCTCCGAAAGGGCTCTCGCCCGCGCGGATACCCCGATGGGCAACGGCAATGGCTTCGTGCATCGTACGGGTGCAGTCGGACATACACTTCCTATCGGGTGACGGCCTTGCCTCAGTATACGAGTATCTTAAGATCGGTCGTCGGTTCGTAGCCGACTCCCCGCGTCGGCCTTTGGTTCCGGGCGTTCCGGACCGGGCCGGCAGCGTGAGAAACTGCTTTTGTCCCCACCGAAACCTGCAATAACCGAGTCGGCTTCGATGCCCACTTCGTCGGCGGTTGATTCCCTCACGCCGGCGATGCGCCAGTATGTGGAGCAGAAGGAACGGGTAAAAGATGCCGTTTTGCTGTTTCGCATGGGGGACTTCTACGAGACGTTCTGGGACGACGCCGTTCTGTGTTCCAAGGTGCTCGGTATCACCCTTACGTCTCGTTCGAAGAAGGACGACCGGCCGATACCGCTGGCCGGGATCCCGCATCACGCCCTGGATTCGTACCTTCGAAGGTTGGTGGCGGCCGGGCACAAGGTGGCGATCTCCGAGCAGCTTGAGGATCCCAAACAGGCCAAGGGGGTCGTTAGGCGCGACGTGGTCCGGATCGTGACGGCCGGCACTCTGACTGAGGAGGCATTGTTGGATGATCGCTCCGACAATGTGCTGGCCTCTATCTGGCTACGAAACGGTGAAGCCGGTCTGGCTCTGGTGGAACTGGCCAGTGGTCGGTTCGAAGTGGTGGAGGTTGCCCCGGACGGTCTGCTAGATGAATTGGTGCGCAGTCGCCCGGCGGAGCTGCTTATCGACGACGATCGCGGCGGTGCGGTTGAAGAAGTCGGCGAGCAGGTGCGGCAGGTCTGCGGCGCGGTGGTCAGCCGCCGCCCCGCGCACGAATTCTCGGAGTATCAGGCGGAGCAGGCGCTGTTGCAGCACTTCGGCGTAAGCACGCTGGCCGGGTTCGGCTTTGCCGAGATGACCGCATCGCTAAGGGCCGCCGGATGCGTCGTGCAGTACTTACAGGAGACGCAGAAGACGGCGCTCGGGCACATTACCGCTATTCGGCACCGTCTCTGCGATGAGTATGTGCAGATCGACCACAGCAGTTGGCGTTCTCTGGAGATTGATCGGACTCTGCGTAGTGGGGCGCGCGAGGGCACCTTGTTGAATGCGATCGATCGGACGGTTCATCCGACCGGCGGTCGAAAGCTCTCACACTGGTTGCGTACGCCCTGCACGGCGGCCTCGGACATCATCCGGCGGCAGGATGCTGTGGGAGCACTGGTCCTGGAGGACGCGGTCCGCGGGCGGATTCGTAACCTGGTCAAGTCGATGGCGGATGTGGAACGGATTGCCGCGCGAGTGGCGTTGAACCGGGCGACGCCGCGAGACCTTTACGGTCTGGGGCAGACCTTGGGCAAGCTGCCGGCGTTAACCGCGGAGCTGGAGCATGTCCAAGTGCGCTTTCTAATGGAGGTCGCAGACGATTTTGCAGGGATGGACGAACTGGCCGGTTTTCTCGAGCGAGCGATCCACGAGGATCCGCCGCCGGGGATGGCCGAAGGAGGGTTTGTCGCCGAGGGCTTCAACGAGGAGCTTGATCGCTTGCGGGCGATCGGCAAAGACGGGCAGAGTTGGCTCTTGGAGTATCAATTGCGCGAGGTGGAACGAACCGGTATTGCAGCTCTTAAGGTCGGGTTCAACCGGGTCTTCGGGTATTACCTCGAGGTTCCGAACAGCGGGCGTAATCACGTTCCGCCCGAGTACGTACGCAAGCAGACCATCAAGAACGCCGAGCGTTACATTACCGACGAACTAAAGAAGTACGAGACCGAGGTGCTTTCCGCGGCAGACCGCGCCCGCGAGCTGGAGATTCGCCTCTTCGAGCAGATCAGGACCGAGGTAGCCGGGCGGATGCGGTCTCTACTAAGTGTGGCGGACGGTCTCGGTCGCCTCGATTGTGTCGCCGGGTTGGCAGAGCTGGCCGGGCAACGCCGGTACGCGAGACCGGAGATAGTGGAAGGCGTGGTTCTTGACATTCGCGAGGGTCGCCATCCGGTGCTCGATCAGACGTTGGGGGATGGGTTCGTTCCGAACGACACGGTGATGGAGGATCCGGATTCGCGGGTCTTCGTGATTACCGGTCCGAACATGGCGGGCAAGAGCACGTACATTCGCCAGGTGGCGCTGCTTACGCTCTTGGCGCAGACGGGGTCGTTCGTCCCGGCCCGCAGCATGAAGTTCTCCATTGTTGACCGCATCTTCGCCCGTGTGGGCGCTTCCGACGAGATCATGCGGGGGCAGTCGACGTTCATGGTGGAGATGACCGAAGCGGCCAACATTTTGCACAATGCCACGAAACGCTCGCTCGTTGTGCTGGACGAATTAGGGCGGGGAACCAGCACTTTCGACGGCTTGTCGTTGGCTTGGGCGATCAGCGAGCACCTCGCCAACGAGACCAAGTGTCGGACTCTTGTCGCTACGCATTACCATGAGCTGACCGAGCTGGCCGAATTACTGAAGGGGGTGCGCAACTTCAATGTAGCGGTGCGCGAGTGCCCCGGTGTGGAGCGTCAAGAAGAGGGCATTGTCTTTCTGCACCGGATCGTGGAGGGCGGGGCCAGCAAGAGCTATGGGGTTCATGTGGCGCGGCTCGCCGGAATCCCGCGCCCGGTTATCCGCCGGAGCCGGGAGGTCCTGGACGAACTCCAGCGCGGCTTCGAGCGCGAATCACGCACTCCGCAATTGGCGAGCCGCAAGACTCAAGACAATGCCCAAATGACCCTCTTCCGTGACCCGGGCGAGGATTTGCTTGATGAGCTCGCCGGGTTGGACCCGGCACGGATGACCCCTCTGGAGGCTCTCCAGCAACTGGCACAATGGAAGGAACGATTCCCGCCCGGCACCGCACCCTAACCGTGAGTCTTGGCGGCGAGCAGGCTCCGCACCAAGTCGACTAAGGCGGTGCGGTCTATCGGTTTGGACAGATAGTCGTCTGCTCCGCATTCGGCGGCCCGTTCGATGTCTCCGGTTTCATTCAACGCGGTGACCATTACCACGACGATGTCCCGTGTGTCCGGGTTACTTTTGATCCGTTTGCACACTTCGAAACCGGACATCTTCGGCATCATGATGTCAAGGAGAAGAAGGTCAGGAGACTCCTGCTCCACCATCTCCATTGCCTCAAGCCCGTTGGTGGCCGTGATTACGCGCACATCAGGTACGCCCTCCATGTACACTTCAAGGAGTTCGAGGTTCTGGGCATTGTCATCCACGAGCAGCACCGTCTGCTGCGTATCCCCGTCACTGGCCATGTGATTCTCCGTTCGTCAATCCGTCGCCACTGCCTGTGTTTCTTTGCGCTGCCACGGCAGCTCCCGGCACGCCCCGATTGTACCCGCGTTGGCACCTGGAGTCACCTCGCTTGTTGGAGAGCCCGCTGGGCGTACCGTTGTACAGGGTCACTCCGGCTGCGGTGGGCGACGTTCCTCGGAGCCGGCGGCTGTGCGAGAGCGGAACACTCGCGCGATCAACAGGGCGATGATGATGGCGATGAAGGGCTCGCAAGGGGCTCGGTATCGCACCATGACGTGCGTCAGGCAGTACACGACAGAGAATGCCAGGGCCATTCCGATCAACCACCACACGTCCGGTCCGGGCCGCCGGACCAGGAGTAGAGTCAACACTATCAGCAGGCACTCGACGCTGAGGAAGATCGTGACCGTCTGTCGGGCTGGAGACGTCGGCCAACCGCTTCCTCCCGGCGGGGTGTGACTGAATGTAGTTCCAAGCCAGAAATCCACGGCGCGGATGGCGAAGAGACGAGCATAGCGACCCGGATCCGCCGCGATGGCGGCACGGGCGTGGCGTTCCTGCAACTTGAAGTACTCTTGCTCTCCGATGGCGATTACCTTTTGTTGCTCACGGCTGCTGCCCAACGGGTATTGTCGCAGAAACATCTCGGAGGGTTGTGTATCCGCTTCCGGGCAGACCCCCTGCCAGAGATTGAGCATGAACCCTCCGCGAATGTAAATGAGTTTGTCGAAGGCGCGGTAGTTGCGGATTGTCCACGGGGTGATTACCACGAGCCAACCGAGAACGACTACCGCAACCGTACCCGCCACGCGGTAGAGACTCTTCTTCCTTCCGCATCGGGTGATTGACCATAAGACCAGCAACGGATAGCAGGCTGTCAGCGCCGGATTGAGGAGGGCGAGTCCCCCAAGGAGCACGCCCAGCCCGAACCTCGCCCACCACCCTGCAGGCTGCTCTGACTGACGAACGGCAACCCACGTGACCAGGACGGTGCCTAAGACGAACAGGTCAACGTCCCAGATTACTCCGGAGAACCCGATTAGCGTGGGATTCGCGGTGGCAATGACGGCCGCAAGCCAACCGGCGGTCCGTCCGCCGAGGCGTCGGGCAACGAGAAAGACCATGATGGAGGCCAGGGCCGTTGCGAGGGCGTTGATGGTCTGCAGTGCGACCGTGGCGGCAGTGGTTTCGACGCCGAACAGGCGATACACGCCAGCGACTAAAACAGCGTACGCCGGAGGCATCAGGCTGGAAGGCGCGTTGGTGATCTCCTTGGTGACCAGAGGAGTGGTGAGCGTTCCCTCGGTCAGAAAACGCTGCCCGACCGTTACGTACTCGCGATAATGGCCCGCGGGTGATTGTCCCAGACTGCCCACGACCGCGCAAAGGCCGAGGCGAAGCAGGAACGCGAGGGCGAACAGCGCGAACAAACGCAGAGACTCTCCCCTTGCCGGAGCCCGGCATGGGGAGAGTCGCGTGCAGGCAGAAGAACTTTCCACCGGTCCAGCCCTCACCAAGGCGAAACTCGTCTTCGGGGGCTAATGTTCCAGAACGAATCTGACGGCGCGCGCAAGCCGCTGATCGCTATTGCCGGGGTAATCGCGTTTTACTCCTCCGTAGATGTCCAGATGGACGGCCAGCCCGGCCTCGGTGAAATCAGCTTCGATTTCCCGGACCTCGTCGGCTCGGCTGTCTTCCTCGCTGACCAGCAGGGCGAAGCTGGGCGCCGGAGACCGCAAGCCGCTTGCCGTTTTTATCAGTGTTTTGTCGTACGCAGGGGCGACGGCAACGGCTCCTCGGATCTTCATCATGTGTCGATAAGCGGATACCAGCGCCGCGACGCCGCCCTCTGAGAAGCCGGCGACGGCGATGCGCTTATCATCAATGTTGTACTTTCTGATTGCAGCTTCGAGCGCCTGCTCTATTGCATAATCGGCTTCGTGGGAGCGCTCTATTGTGTTGCCCCAGCCAACCCCGCCGCCCTTGGCGGGACGAGTGGCTCGCGGCAAGTACATGATGGCGCCAAGGTGTTCCGCCGGCGCTTTCCAGTGTTTCGCACATTCCTCGGCAGTCCGGCCTTCGCCGTGCATGACAATCAAGAGCGGGGCCGACTTCTTGGGGTCGTACGAGGACGGCACGACCTCCAATGGAGGGTTCTTGGCCAGAGCCTCGGTGAACTCCTTCCAGGAAGCCAGCCGGTTCTTGCGAATGTCGTCGAGGATCTTCTTGAAGGTCTCGTTAGTCCACAGTATAGCCAAATCGGGTTCGGTCTTTGCCAGCTTGATTTCCGGAAAGCCGTTGTCGGCCGCCTTCTGAAACCACTTCAGCGCGTTGTCCTTGTCGCCCTGAAGGGCGTACACCCGGGCCAAGTTAAACGGGAACATGTAGTCCTTCGGTGATGTTTCGCAGAGCTTCAGTCCGATTTTGATCGCGTCTTCAAATTCTCCCGCCTTGTATGCGGCGTCGAACTTCTGACTGAGATCGTTCTGCTTCGCGGAATCTTCCGGCCCGGCAACGGCTGCGTTTGTCAGAAGAGCCGCGAGGACAATGGCCCCGAACTGACGGTACGATCTTGTGGATGACATACTTGATCCTCCCCATTCGGCAATCAGCACGGCCGAGGCACGTCGGCCGTGCGAAGATCGCCGACGTAGAACGTCGCCGCCGGCACAACCAGGCCGCCGCGACGCAGTGAACTACAGGTCTACCTACCCCTATTGATCGGTTTCGAATCCGACACACTTTTAGTGTGTTACGAAACCGGCGTTGCTTCCTTCGTTTGCCCGCGGAGGGCTTCCTCCTTTCGCGTCACTGCGTGGCCGACGCCGGCAAACTGCCGGCAAGACAATTACGGTCTCTGGTCGTTCGCCCGCAAGAGACGCGGTTGCCGCCCGGCTCGCCTGGTTTGGCTTCGCCGCCGGCACACTAGGCCAGTTGGTACTGCCCGAACCCGATCTTCTTGACGTTCTTCAATTGGGGCAGTGCATTGCTGACGGCTTTGGTTAGGTCTTTGGCCTTCGACTTGTAGCCGGATGCCAGGATTTTGGTCCCGATCTCTCGAGGGCTCATCGGCTTAGTGCGCTGCCCGAGCACCTTGACTATGTAGCTCTTCAGGGAACCCTGTCGCACGCCACCTCCAGCGGGGCGACCGCGTCGTACCGGCGCTGAAACTGCTTTCACACCAGCCGATGGAGCCGAACCCATCACGGCCATGGCGTCGCCAATTGCTGCAAGCTTGGCGTCGATCTGGCTACGTTCGGAAACCAGCGAGTCGTAACAGTGTTGCATGTCAGCGACCAACCTGGTCATATCCTCTGCGACCGGGAGGGCGGCGCCGGCCTGAACCGCCTTGCGTTTTGGGGCGGCCTTCCGCAGCGCCGGCCTTGCCTTGGCCGAGGCTTTCTTGCCTATCCCATGCGTCGAGCTCATGTGCCTTGCCAGATGCGCGGGCATCGCGAACGTTCGGTCACATTTGGTGCATTTGAGTCTGCCGCGGGCCATGTGAGAATCTCCTTTGTAGTAAGTAATAGGTAACCAAGTTCGAAGCACCATACGCGACGTACCGAGCACTCGCAAGTGGACCTGTGGCAAAACCGCGGGATTTCGCTGACTTGCAGCTTTCGTATTAAAGCAGCCGTTTCTTAGTTGCCATGGGAGTTGCGTATGTCATCATTCATGAGCCCGTTGTCTCGACGAGTAGTCCGGAGATCCTCGCGACTATCGACGAGCGGGCGAGCTTAAGAGACTTCTGATGTTCGTTCGCCCCGTTGCGACAAATGCAGCCAATTGCCGCGCGCGGTTAGCACGCGTCGCTGGAACGGCGGCGTTCGGTTCGATTAAACGCCATGCGCGCCGGTGAGTTAACTGCGGTGGCCGAGGAATCACCGCCTGTTGACTCTGTCCTGGCACTTGGTTTGCTAGTATTCCCACAGTATGTCTAAAGGATACTGACTCTCAGTTGATCGGTGGGGTCGACGCGTGGACGGAGAAATCGGCACGCCGCTTCGATGCCAAGTAGCGCGGGGAGGGCGATTCCGGTCAAGGCCGACCGGCTTTCGGTGGAGTAGCTCCGACGGTTATGCGTGGGAGTCTGGCATCCTGGGGCGCTGCGAGTATATTGGGATGCGCAGTTTCAAGATGTAACGCGCTCGCGAGCGGGCGTCGGCTCTGCCGTTGCGGCGGTGAAGCGCGTTTTTTCACAGTGCCCGGGAGGGCGCTAGGCGTAGGTTTCGGTCACGGCCCGGCGCAGGGTCTTCGTCGGCCGGGCGGTTGGGCGGAGCATGCGTTATGGTCATCGGGAGGAAAAACGGACATGGCTGGTGAGCACATCGTAATCATCGACGACGATCCTGACGTGCGCGAAGCGCTGACTTTGATGTTGGAGCCGGCCGGCTACCGGCTGACCTGTTGTTCGACGGGTCCTGAGGGAACTGACGCCATTCGAAATGATCCGCCTGACTTGATTTTGTTGGATATCATGCTGGCGTCTCCCTCGGAGGGGTTTCACCTTGCTTACGAATTGAAGAAGGACGAGGCGCTCAGCGGCATCCCTATCATCATGATTTCGGCGATTGGCCAAACGATGGGGATGGACTATGCGAAGGAGCTGGGCAGCGAGTATGTCCCCGCGGAGAAGTTCCTCGACAAACCTCTGAAGGCGGATGTGGTACTTGGGGCCGTTAGTGAGGCGCTTGCGAAGCGACCCGGAGGCGGTGAGTAGCATTCCGGCGGGGCCTAGAGGCGGACTGGACCATGCAGGGCGTGCAAAGCCTTAGTCGCCTTCTTCCACACGGGAAGTTCCGTGCGCGGGTGTTGCAGGCAATGATCCGCCACCACTGGTTCATCCGGATGCGGTGGGTCATTGTGTTGGCGACGGCGGCGCTGCTGGTCATCGAGTGGCTGCAGATGCCGGGGCTGCGCAGGCCTTCCGCCGTTGCTTTAGCCGTTAGTTGGCTCGCAATAATAAACTTGGTTTGGATGCTCGTCGGCAGGGGGTTGTTGGTGGCCGGCGGCGAGGGCGACACGATTGCTCCGGGGGTTCTCCGCCGCGTCACGGTGTTCACTAATGCGCAGATGATGGTAGACCTGCTCTTCCTTACCATAATTCTGCGGTATACCGGCGGAATCGAGAACCCGATGGCGATCTTCTACCTGTTTCATGTGTTGATCGCCACGCTACTGTTGACCTCGGCGAACGCACTACTGCAGGGGTTCTGGGCTCTGCTCCTATACAGTGTATTAGCGGTCGGAGAGTGTTGTGGGTTCATCCGGCCGCACTATCCGTTCATGGCCTCGATGGCGGAGTCTAAGCTGTACCTGGATTGGGTCTATGTGTTGACTAGCGTGGGCGTGTTGGCCGCCGGCGTGTTTGGGACGGCATACTTCACCCAACAGATCTCCAGTCGCTTGGATGACCAGGAGGGGGAACTGTACGAGGCGAACAACGCGCTTCGGCGGAGCCAGGTGGCCATTCAAGATCTGCAGGCCAGGCGGTCGAGATTCATGCTGACGGCGGCTCACCAGCTAAAAGGCCCCCTTGCCGGGATCGAAACGTTGGCGGGGTTGATTCGCGACCGGGTAGTCGGAGCCGACGCTTTGGATGGCGTGGTGACGCGGATTGTGTCGCGGTGTCAGCAGGCGATCGTCCAGGTGACTGAATTGCTCACGCTGGCGCGGGTGCAGGAGGCGGCTCCGTTGAAACACCAAGCGGCGGACACGCCGGTCGCCGAAGTCCTGGGGAAGGTAGTCAGGAGTTTCTCTGAGCTGGCGGCGTACAAGCGCATCGATTTGCAGTTTTCTCTGGAGTTGGGCGAAGGGGCGCTGGCCGCCGTAGACTCGCGGGACTTGGAGGATTGTATTAGCAATCTCGTTGATAATGCGATCAAATATACACCGGAGGGGGGCAAAGTCTGGGTGCGGGCGAGTCGCGACCACGAGACTATCTCGATTTCCGTCAAGGACAATGGAATGGGGATTGCTGAGGACTCGGAAGACGATTTGTTCGATCCGTTCCGGCGTGGTAACCTAGCGTTGGCGGCCAGCATTCCCGGGTCTGGTTTGGGGCTGGCCATCGTCCGCGAGGTTGTCGAACAGGCCGGCGGGCGGATTGAAGTGCGATCTGCGGCCGGCGAGGGATCGGAGTTCACTCTGGTGTTACCCACGCACGATGCGCCGGTGGCGGCAGTGCGGGGAACGCGGACAACCATTATGAGTAGCCACGCGTCGCCCGCAGAGTGAGGTAGGCGCTGGGAGAAAGACCGATGCTCGACCGAATCGTGAAGCGCAGCCGGCTCCTTGAGCTGGTCGACGAGCTTGCTTTGTCTCGCAAGATTATCGGCCCGGTGAAGCGTTTTGATCATCACTTCTACGAGCGTGTGGACCGTGCCAGCGAGATTGACTTGGATTTTAAGTACTGCGTATACAGCCCCAAGGCAGTGCTATTCCCGGCGCACGATACGTTGTTCCAGTTCAAGCGGGGCGCCGGCGGGTTCGAGACGAAGACCTCCGTGGACGATGCCTCATACGCGATTGTGGGCGTGCACCCATGTGATGTGAACGCCATCCGGTTGCTGGATCACGTGTTTGCGAACACGAACCGCGATGAGCACTACCTGGCGCGCCGCCGCCAGACGTTTATCATCGGGATTGACTGCGCGGCTCCTTGCACTAACGGCGTGTTCTGCGGCGATATGGGTGGTAATGAAGCTCCGGACGGGTTCGATCTGATGTGCTCGGCGTTGCCGGCGACGGATGATTCCGGCGACGTGCGTTACGGGGTGGTCTTCGGAACGGATGCCGGGCGGGAGTTCCTCCTGTATGCTCAGGCGGGGGAGTCTCCGACTGTGGAGGACGAGCGAGCGTTCGCTCGCTATCGGGCCGAGAAGGAGGCCGCCTTCCCGCCGGTGATTCCTGACAACGTGGAGACGCTCCCCAGTTTGCTCGACCGGAGCTACGACTCGCTGCTTTGGGAAGCGACCGGGCGGCGCTGTTACTCTTGCGGAAGCTGCAATCTGAGCTGCCCTACGTGCTATTGTTTCAATACTTACGACGAACTGGATATGACCCTGGCCGCGGGGGAGCGTAAGCGGGAGTGGGACGGATGCCAACTTCGCGAGTTTGCGATGGTGGCCGGCGACCACAACTTCCGCTCGCAATCGGCGGCGCGCCTGCGGCATCGGATTTACCGTAAGGCGAAGTGGATCAAGGAACGTGAGGGGATTGCCGGGTGCGTAGGTTGCGCCCGATGCGATCGGGCCTGCACGGCCAAGATCAGCTCAGTGGAGATCTACAGACAACTCGCTGAGGAGGCATGATGATGACCCTGATCGAGTCCCATGGACCCGGAGGCGGGCGAAGTCTTTACGAGCCCGAACCTGCGGAGATCGTCTCGGTTCAGAAGCTAACCGAGCACGAGAATCTCTACGGTTTGAGATTCACGAGCGGGCGGCCGCTCGGGCATGATCCCGGGCAATTCGTTCAGATCTCCTTGTTGGGGATCGGGGAGTGTCCGATCTCTGTCTGCTCGTCTCCGACGCGGCCGGACACGTTCGAACTGTGCGTTCGCCGGGTTGGGGAGGTGACCGAGCATGTCCATAAACTCAAGGACGGCGATTTGATCGGCGTGCGGGGTCCGCTGGGGCACGGCTTTGAAGTCAACGACTTTCACGGCAAAGATGTGCTGATCGTGGCCGGCGGCTTGGGGATTGCCCCGGTTCGGTCTCTGATCCAGTACATCCTGGACGAGCGGAGCCGGTTCGGAGCTTTTCACCTTTTGTATGGGGCGCGGACTCCGGCGGAGCTGTTGTACCGGGATGATGTACTTCGCTGGCGGGAGAGCGATGACGTCAATTTCCACGTTACCGTAGATCGTCCCGACGAGCAGTGGCGCGGGCACAGCGGAGTGGTAACGACTTTGTTCAGCGAGGTTCCCACCCTCAACCCGGACGAGACGATGGTGGTGATTGTGGGTCCCCCGGTGATGTTCAAGTTCGTGGTGGTGGAGGTGCTGGCGCGCCGCGTCCATCAGAAGAACATCTATTGTTCGTTGGAGCGTCGCATGAAGTGTGGGGTCGGAAAGTGCGGGCATTGCCAGGCGAATAACGTGTATGTCTGCCTAGAAGGTCCGGTGTTCAACTACGGACAACTTAAGGCTCTCAGGGAGGCGGTCGAGTAATGAAGCCGAAAATCGCCATTTTCAGCCTGACCGGTTGCGAGGGGTGCTCGTTAGCCATTCTCGAGTTGGAGAATGAGCTTCTGGACATCCTCGGTGCGGTCGAGATCGTCAACTTTCGAGAGGGAATGACCGAGCGAAGCTGGGATATTGACATCGGCTTTGTGGATGGTGCCGTCTCCACGCCGGAGGATGAGCGGGAGATTGCGCATTTTCGTGAGAGTTCAAAGGTGCTCGTGGCGATCGGGACGTGCGCCTGCAACGGCGGGCTCAACACGCTGAAGAACTACCAGGACGAGGACGACTATCGCAAGTGCGTCTACGGCGAGAACGCCGAGTGGTTCCCGACCATTCCGGCCCGCGGTATTTCCGCATTTGTAGATGTCGATTACGAACTGCCGGGCTGCCCGATGGTCAGAGAGGAGTTCCTGGCGTTCGTTAAGGCGGTGCTCGCGGGACGGAAGTTCCGATTACCGGAGTACCCGGTGTGTGTCGAGTGCAAGAAGAAGGGTAACCTGTGCCTCTACGAAAAGGGGGTTATCTGCCTCGGCCCGGTGGCCCGGGCCGGCTGCGGGGCTATCTGCCCGTCCTACGGATACAAGTGCGAGGCGTGCCGCGGGTTGGCCAGCGATGAGGCGGTGGCGGCGGCTGAGGTGAACCTGCGAGAACAGTATGACATTGATGTTAAGGATATCCTTGCGGACTTGCAGATGTTCGGGGCCTACCAGGCCAAGACTCTGCCGTAATGGAATGACCGTAACCGGATCAACTAATCGGCCGAAAGGAGGCCTTCCGTGAAGAATGTCACCATCGATGTCAAACACGTGACTCGAGTTGAGGGCCACGGGAACATCGCCGTGACCGTCAGCAACGGAGAGATCACCAGGCTGCAACTGCAGATCGTCGAAAGCCCGCGGTTTTTCGAAGCGTTTCTTCGGGGCCGGCGGTGGTACGAGGCGCCGCACATTACCTGTCGGATTTGCGGAATCTGCAGTGTGGGGCATACTTCGGCTTCGGTCCAGGCTATTGAGGCAGCCACTCAGATCAAGGTCACTGACCAGACCAGGATGCTGCGTAAGTTGCTCGTTAACGGCGAGGAACTGCAGAGCCATTACCTGCATCTGTACTTCCTGGCCGTTCCGGACTTTCTGGGCGTGGGTTCGGTTATTCCGTTGGCCTCGACCCATCCCGACGTCGTCAAACGTGCTCTGCGGATGAAGCGTTTGGCCAACGACATCTGTGGGACCGTGGCCGGTCGGCACATCCACCCGATTGCGGTGGCTCCTGGGGGGATGACGCATTTGCCGCGGGCGGAGGACCTGCTGGGTCTGAAGCGGCGTTTGGAGGCGTCCCGTGCGGATCTGTTGGAGACCGCTAAGCTATACTCGTCACTGGAAATTCCCGATTTCACCCGCGAGACGGAGTTCGTTTCGCTCAAGGTCCCGGGCAATGGCGAGTACGCGTTCTACGACGGTGACATTGTTTCGACACTGCAGCCGGAGCCGACCAAGGTCGCCGATTATCGCGAGCGCGTAATCGAGACGGTGGTGGAGCATTCCGCGGCCAAGCACACCAGGTCGCCGAATTCCTCAAGCTACATGGTGGGCGCGCTGGCCCGGTTCAATAACAACGCCGCCCAGCTTCATCCGGAGGCGAAGAAGGTCGCGAGCATGGTCGGGCTCGAACCGGTTTGCCACAACCCGTTCCACAACAACACCGCGCAGTTGATTGAGTGCGTTCACTGCACGGAGGACTCCATCGAGCTGATTGACACGCTGTTGACGCAAGGGCTGAAAGAGGAGACTTTGGTCGAGCCGCAGTCGTTCGGCAAGGGGGCGGGCTCGTCGGATGTTCCCCGCGGGATTCTGTTCCACGAGTATGAACTCGACAGCGACGGCAAGATCTCCGGGGCCAACCTGATCATTCCGACCGGGCAGAACCTCGCCAATATCGAGGACGATATGCGGGCGATGATGCCCGAGCTGCTGGAATCGGGAATGACCAAAGAGGAGATCACGCTGCGCCTCGAGATGCTTGTGCGGGCTTACGATCCGTGCATCTCTTGTGCGACGCACTTTTTGGACATCGACTGGCAGTAGCCGTTATGCCCCCGCCGATTCGGATTGTCGGTTGCGGGCGCCGGTCGATGGGGGACGACCAGGCTGGGCTGCTGGTCGCCGAGCGCTTGTGGCAAATGCACCTGCCCCGCGCCGAGGTTGTGGTCGACGAAGCTCCCGGAAGCGAGCTGGCCGGCGGGCTCTCCGAAGAGGTCGAGTTACTCGTGGTGGTCGACGCCGCTTTGGCCGATGCCGTGCATGCCGCCGGGTCGTTCGAGCGTATCGACTACCGATCCAACCCTCAGATCATCAAATCGAGGACACGCGCCGATACCCATTCGTTGAGTGTCGCTACGGGGCTGGAACTGGCCGAGACGCTCGGTCTTCTTCCGAAGACCGTCTGGGTATACGCGATCTTCGGAAAGGACTTCACGCGCCGGCTGGACCTTTGCCCCGAGACCGCCGCCGGCATTGAACCGCTGGCCGAACGGATAAAGAGCGACCTGGGCAATTGGCCAGCCGCTGGCAAGTGACCCTAGACCTGTGGAATCCCCGTCCTTCCGGCGAGGGTTGTATGTAGAGTCAGCGAGTTTTCGCGCGGCAAGTCCAGGGCGGTGCCGCGCTGCGGCAATCCTCGCCGCACCATGCAAGCGCGGTAGGGCGTGCGCTTACGCGGTGGTTGCCCGGCCGATCACAGCGTGTTGTATGCCCCGACCACGTGACTGCATAGTAGGTTCGCGAAGCGCTCAAATGTCAAGTCCCGCGCCGGTTCTACGAAGCGACCCCGCGCCCCGCCCGGTTTGCTCGACAGAAGTAGGCACGCCGCATCGTAGCAGCGCTCGCGCATCAAGCGTCGCACCGACTCCTCACAGCGGCGAGCATACGATGCCTCGCGGTAGTACTCAAAGACCGGGAAGTGCTTTTCGTGGACGCCGACCGGACACGTTGAGGCTTCCGCTTCCTCCAGTAACATCAGGTAGCCGAGGAACGGGCGCGGCGACGTCTGGAATGCGCCTTCTCGGTAGGCAGTCCAGAGGTCGCTTGAATTGCCGACTGCTTCCTCTACGCGGTTGTTGTAGTTGTTGCCGAATGAGGGGCCGCAGAGGGATTTGAACTCAACTGCCGCCAGCAGTGACCCGCCGGCTACGACAACGAGATCCCACTGTTTGGTAGGTCGGAAGAAGCCCGGAAGCGTAAGATCGTTTCGTCCCGTGTGGAAGATCATGTCCGCAGGCAGCCCTTCCTCAGCGAGCAAACCCGCAACGAGTTCGGTGAACCCATCCAGTTGTTTGCCTCCGGTTGCGGCCGTGCGATTACCGTAGTCACGTTTGCCCGTAAGTGAGCCCCGGTGCTTCTTCTGCCTTGTTCGGGTCTTCCAGAAGTGCTTGACGGCGGCTGCGATTCGAACCTCAATGTTTTGCATCATCAACATCCGAGGGGATTACGTTGATCTCGGTCTCGCTGAACATGTCGATGGCTTCCGACTTGACGCGGCGGCACGCGGCCTTGAAGTACTCCGGATCGATCTCGACCCCGATGCTATTGCGCCCGGATTTTGATGCCGCCAGCGTGGTTGTACCCGTACCCATGAATGGATCCAGGACAGTGTCGCCGACGAAGCTGAACATTCGGACTAGCCGCTCGGCCAGATCGAGCGGGTACGGTGCCGGGTGGTGTTTCGTCGATGCACCTGTGACCCCGGTCCAGATCTGTTGAAACCACTTCTGATGGTCTTCGGCGGAGATCAGGCTCAGAATCCTCGTTGGCAGCGTTGGCTTGCGATAGCCGCCCGGTCTGCGCAGCATGAGGATGAACTCGACATCGTTCTTGATGACTGCGTTGGGCTCGTACGGCTTTCCGAGGAACCCGCCGGCACCTTCAACCTCGTAGACGGCGTTAGCGATCTTGTGCCAGATGATCGGGGCGAGGTTATCGAACCCGATGTTGCGGCAGCGATGCTGAATGGACGAATGCAAAGGCACAACGGTGTGGCGACCGTTGTTCTTGCGACGGGAAAGGCAGACATCGCCGACAACGCAGATCAGCCTTCCGCCGGGCACGAGCGCGTCGTGGCACCGTTGCCATACTTGGTCGAGTTCGTCGAGAAAGGCGTCGTAATCTCCAACGTGGCCGAGCTGGCCGGGAGTATCGTTGTATTTCTTAAGTGTCCAGTACGGCGGGGACGTGACCACGAGATGTACGGATCCCGGTGCCAGAAAGTCCAAATGCCGGGCATCACCCAGACAGAGATCATGTCGCGTCGGCACTGAGCGGACCGCCGATTCAATCTGGGCCATTAGACTCCGCTCGCGCGCGATTCTTGGGAGGTCGCGCTGCGGATCCGCCAGGCTGTGGCATGCTTCGGGGATAAGCGACCACAACTCATCTGTCGCGTCGGTTCGTTCTCTCAGTGTTTTCACGCCGGTCGTGGGCATACTGGAGATCCCTCGTGTCCGGTTACGCCAGCCGGCACTATTGTCGTGCCCCCAGGATGTCTTGCTGTCCCCCACACGTCGTTCGCGTCCGTTCGGTGGGTCATGAGGTTTCGCATCTGGATGCCGGCATTGCCGGAACGGCCGGTTAAGCCCGGCGTGCCGAGACAGACCAGCATAAAGGGAGCATTACTCGCAACCGCCATAGGCGATTGTTGGCGTTGGGGGGCCGGTGTCAAGCTACGGGAAGTGGCGGCATGGGCATGATCCGCGGATTGGTTGTGCAGCAAGGCGGCTGAGGCGGTGCCGCGCGGCCGGATCACCTCATTTTTGCGGGTTTAGCGAAATCGATCGACGCCTCATCAAGGCTGACTAACAGCGATTGCTCCGTAGATTCGCTGCCCGTTGTTTCGGTCGAGTCACTCACCGCCACCGGTTTTGATCCGAATGACCTCGTGATTGAGGGCACAGAGCAGTTGGTTGCGTGCCGGGCAGCTCTTCTCGTAAGGAGCCTGAACTATAGGTGTTGCGCCGGGGCAGGCCGGGTTCCCTCGACTGCCGTCTGGCTAGTTCTCCAAATCGGCCAGGTGTGCTTGCAGCGAGGTCTTCTGGGTTAGCAGATCGTCCAGCCGCTCCCGCTCGGCCTCGACGATCTCCGGCTTGGCGTTGGCGCGGAATTTCTCGTTTCCTAGTTTCGCCTCCTTGCCGGCAATCTGCTTATCGATCTGGGCAAGGGATTTCGTCGTTCGAGCCCGTTCGGCCTCGTCATTGCTGATGTCGTGGACGAAGATTCGCATCCCGTGTACGGCGATGCTGGCCGCGTTTTTCGGGCGCGTGGCGTCAGCGTCTACCCTGAGGTTCTCGATCTTCGCCATGTGCTTGACGACGTGTGCTTGGGCCTCGAATGCCGCGGCGTGTTCCGACGGAGGGGCGACGGTTACGTCGACTTTCTGCTTGGGGGGGATGCTGTGTTGGCTGCGCAACTCCCGTACCCCGCGGGTGGCATCCTGCAGCCCGCCGAAAGTCGCCAGGATTTTCGGGTCGTCCAACGCAGGATATCCTGCCTCAGGCGGAAACTCTGCCAGGATGAGCATCGGGTCAGCCTTAAGGTCGGTGATACCGGGAAGCCCGCGCTGCGGGGTGGTCTTGTTAAGTTCGCTCCAGATTCGCTCGGTGATAAACGGAAGAGTGGGGTGGAACAGCCGCAGAATCTGATCCATAACGAAGGCCAGCACTTGCTTGGCAGTCCGTCGTTCGGCTTCTCCCCGCTCTCCGAGCATCCGTGGTTTGGTCAGCTCGATATACCAATCGCAGACGGAGTCCCAGAAGAACTCGCGCAGCTCCCTGATCGACGCAGAGAACTGATAGGTCTGGACGTTACGGTGATAGACGCGGATTGTCTGGGAAAGTCCCGCGAGGATCCAGCGGTCCTCCGGCGCCAGTGCGGCCGGATCGAGCCTGTCGCACGGGGCGCCGTCCAAGTTGGTCAAAGCGAAGCGGGCGGCGTTCCACAGTTTGTTGCAGAAGTTGCGACCCATGTCGAACTTGTCGGACGTCTCCCGGGCGACGGTCAGTTCCTTCTTCAGCTCCGCGCCGGCCCATTGGGTGGCGAATTCCGTGCTACAATGTGGGCACTTGACCCGAAGGCAGTCGGCGGGCTGCAGCTTACGCACGAGCTTCTGCCCGCGAGACTTGCGGTCTTGTTCTTCGGCTTTCAGCGCAAGAGCCTGGTCGACGAGCTTAGTGCAGTGCGGACAAACGTATTCCACCGGCATGCGGATGTCCTGCGTTTCCGTGGTCATGTCGGCCATCGTGTAGCGCAAAGCATCGGCGCCGTGAGTGTGGAGGATGTCAACCGGGTCCACGCCGTTACCCTTCGATTTGCTCATGGTCTCGCCGCGCCCGTCGAGGATCTTCGGGTGAACGTACACGTGGTCGAAGGGCACGTCCCCGATGGCATAAAGCCCGAACATCACCATGCGGGCGACCCAATTCGTGATGATGTCGCGCGAAGTCACCAACACGGTGCCCGGGTAATATTGCTTCAGGCTTTCCGTCTCGTCCGGCCAACCTTGGGTGCTGAACGGCCACAACGCCGAGCTGAACCAGGTGTCGAGGACATCGTCGTCGCGGCTGAAGCCGTGACGTTCGAGTCCTTCCGCGGTCACTGGTTTGCTGTCGTCGCTTTCCAGGCAGACGTAGAGGTCGTACTCCCCGGCGGATTCCTGAACGGCCGCCCGCAATGCGCCGGGCTCTACCGGCTCACCGTTGTCAGCCCGGCAGATTACCAAAGCGGCGTCCTCTGCCCGGCCTTCGATAATCGCACCGAGCCCGGCCGGACCGCTGAGGTGTTTCTCGTAGTTGGCCCCATCCAGAGTGACGCGCCGGTGCCAGATCGGTATACGGTGTCCCCACCACAATTGCCGGCCGATACACCAGTCGCGCTTCTCACCCAGCCAGTCCAGGTAGCTTTTAGTGTACCTTTCCGGGAAGATCCCGACCCGCCCGTCGTCAATGGTGTCTATCGCCGCCTGAGCCAGTCCGAGTGCCTCCGTGCCGTCACCAAGCGACACATGCCGGTCTCCGGTCAGGACGAACCACTGGTCGGATAGATAGGGTTCGATCGCGGTCTTACTGCGGTCGCTGTGCCCGATCTCGACGTCGTGATCCTCTATCTCGTGCAGCAAGCCCCGAGCTTCCAGATCGGCGACCACCTTATCCCGACCCTCCGTGGAGAACTCCAGCCCCTCGTAGAGTTCGCTCTGCGGGTTCGGCGATCCGTCCGGCTCTACGATTGCAGCGATTCTCCCGGTGGCAGTCAGCACGTTTATCATGGGCAGAGCGTGGCGCAGCCCGACTTCATAATCGTTGGGATCGTGAGCCGGGGTGATCTTGACGCATCCGCTGCCCAGCATAGGTTTAGCCCAGTCGTCCGCGATAAGCGGGATTTCACGCTCGACTAACGGGAGCATCAGCTTCCGGCCGGCCCGAGCCATGTCCCGCAAAGTCACGAGCCGGGCAAGGTGGGACTCGCGGCGCGCGGCCAGCGCTTCGAGCTTGCTTTCGGCTTCGACCTTGTCCTTGCCGGTGCTTTCGGTGGCGGCTTCCCGCAGGCGCGCCTCCTCCTTCTCGAAGAACCCCTCCGGATCGGGGTGGACGGCGACGGCCGTGTCGCCCAGCATCGTCTCCGGCCGCGTGGTTGCGATGATCACATGTTCGGGCTCGCCCGGCTGCGGGTCGATCACGGGGTACTTGAAGTGCCAGAAATGTCCATTGACGGTCTCGTAATAGACTTCGTCGTTGGACACAGCCGTTTGCAGTTCGGTATCCCAGTTCACCAGGCGCTTACCGCGGACGATAAGACCGTCCTTGAACAGGTTGAAGAACTGCCGGCGTACGGCTCGGGCACACACGTCGTCCAGGGTGAACCGGGTCCGCTCCCAGTCGCACGATGAACCCATCAACTGGAGTTGACCGAGGATTCGCTTCTCGTATTCGTCCTTCCAGGCCCAGATGCGTCTGACCAGTTCCTCCCGGCCCAAGTCGTGGCGGCTCTTGCCTTCGAGTTCGCGAATGCGCCGCTCTACGACTGCCTGGGTGGCGATCCCGGCATGGTCCGTTCCGGGCTGCCACAGCGTGTTAAAGCCGCGCATACGGTGATAGCGAGTCAGGATGTCTTGAAGCGTGCAGTTCAGGGCGTGGCCAAGGTGCAGAGCGCCGGTGACGTTGGGAAGCGGGATGACGATTACAAACGTCCGCTCGTGTGGGCTGCCGTCGGGCGTTGCCCGGAACGCGCCCGCCTGCTCCCAGGCAGCGTACACCTTTGGTTCGACATCAAGCGGGTCGTAGACGGAATCCAAAACGGGGTTCTCGGCCATCTTGTCAGTTCTCGAATCCAGGGTTTCTCCGAAAGATGAATCGGAAGGTAGAGTAATGACCTGAAAAGTCAAACAGAGAGGGTGCTTAAAGGCTGCGGGCGGCGTGGACCTGGGTGTTCTACCCGTCCGCCGCAAAGTGAGCAGAAGGGGATAGCGGACCGGGGAAGATAAGGCCGCTCCACCGCGGGCGGTGAGACATCCACTCCGGCATCACAACGAGCTGCACCGTCGCGTCATCCTGAAAGAACCCGCGCTTCTCCGCGGGCTGCTAGGAAGCGACGCTCTCCAGGTTTACGCCGAGCTGGCTCGCGGCGGCATCGGCCGTGTGGTCGATCAGAGTGGCGATGGTCATGGGGCCGACTCCTCCCGGGACCGGAGTTATCAGAGACGCCGGCTCGATCGCGCCCTCGAAATCCACATCGCCGATGATGCCCTCGTTGTAGCCGGCGTCGATGATGACCGCTCCGAGCTTGACCCAGCCGCCTTTCACGAAGCGCGGTTTACCCACGGCGGCGATCACGATATCCGCATGCCGGACCAGATTCGGCAGCGAGCGGGTTCGGGAGTGGCACAGGGTTACCGTGGCGTGGGCGTTAATGAGCATGGAGGCCATCGGCCGCCCGAGGATCGGGCTTCGCCCGATAACAACTGCGTGGGCCCCGTCTATTTCGACCTTGTATTCGTTGAGCAGGTGCATGATACCCGCCGGCGTGCAAGGGACGAACGCCGGCATGCCCAGTATAACCCGCCCCAGCGTGGCCGAGCTGACCCCGTCGACGTCCTTCTCCGGCATTATCGCCTCGAACGCGGCCCGTTTGTCGATTGGTTTCGGCACCGGGTGCTGCAGGAGGATTCCGTGAATGGCTTTGTCCGCTCCGAGTCGACGAAGTTCGGCGGTTAGCTCCTCCGTCGTCGTACCCTCGGGCATCTCGATGCGCACCGGACGCATGCCCGCATCTTCGCACCGCTTCCGCTTCATCCGGGTGTACGTGACGGACGCCGGGTCCGTGCCGACCAGCACCGTAGCCAGAGCGGGTACTACCCCGGAAGCCTCGCGAATCTGCTCTACCTTTGCCGCGGCACGCTCAAGCACCCGCTTGGCCAGGGGCCGACCATCCATTAGCTTCGCGTTGTTTATTCTGTCCATCGACGGAGTATACCAGGGAACCGGCGGCAAGTCAGGCGAGCGGGCGGAACCCGGAGGATCGGGGCACTCGACCCCTACGCCGCTTCTTGCGCCGGTGGCGTGCTCTGTCGCGGGCGGATTGGAAGGTCGGCAGCTCATTCCGTAAAAGCCGCTTCGGCCCACTCCTCGAGCTGTTCCAGGTCGGTCGTGATCGTGCGACCGTTCTCGATGCTGATGGTGATCTCTCCGGTGGTAGGGGAGGTCTCGCTGAACGTGATCGTCATGGCGCGGATAGCCGGGCCGTCTACGACGACAACGCCGCTGAAGGGTACCAGGCAGTAATACTCTTCGAGGGAGATCTGCACGTTCTCCATCGTGAGGGACCATTCGTCCTGTTGCTCGGAGACGGTTCCGGTGTATTCCTCGATGGTCGTAATATCGCAACACCCTGTCAGAACGGGCATGTATGTGCCCCGGCCTTCGCCGGCAGTGGAGACCGTGTCTCCGTCGGAGTTCCAGGTCAGGTCCCAATCACCTTCTACCGACACGCCCGGGACTAACAACCCGAGAGCAAGGTTGGCCGAGCCGGACAGGGACTCGTCGTTGCACGTGATGTCGTTGAACTCGAGTCCCACCGCCAGGCCGGTAGCACTCACCGTGCCGCTGGCGCTGCCTGAGCAAACGAGGGTGAACTCCTCGTCTGCGGTAAAGGCCGTGCAGGGCTCATCGCCAAAGTCGATCGTTATCGTCAGGTCATCTTCGAGTATCGATCCCGTCTTGGTCACCTCGGGGCACGTTCCGAAAGTGATGTCCGGGAGGTCAAGCTGGCGCGACCCTCTGGTTTTGGCCTCAGTGTCAATATCGCCGGTGGAGGTTTGAGTTACGTCGGTCGACTGAGCCAGCGCGCTGGTGGCGGCGACCGCCGCCTTCATGGCACGAGCCTCACTTCCGGTTATGTCCTCGGGGTTTGTGTCATCATCCGGAGTGCGTACTACGCAGCCTGCCATGGTCCCCAAGGCCAGCAACGCCACCGCGATCATGCCTAGGCCGAATCGCCAGTTTCTCATTATCTTGCTCCTGCGGGATACCCGTTATCCGGTTCAAGTTCATCAAATGTTCTCGGACGACCGCTCGGATGGGCTCCGAGCCGGCGCGCCGTTGCGTATCTCGGCTGACAGCCCTTTGGGCTTTCTCGGGCAGGCTGGAAGCCTGCGTTACGTCCTTTCGGCTGACGACCCCGACGACCTTGAGCCGAACGAGGGGATCTGGGAAAGCCGGCAACTCGGCCCGGCCGGTGGGGGATATGACGGACATTCCCTGGTAGTCTGCCCTCGTTGCTCTATGCATTCTCGCCGGGCAAGCCGAGCGGGTCTGTCCGATTCGGTGCGGGTCTACGAAGGCGGCGTCGCGAGGCATACTCGCCGGGGCCCGGTTCTGCCGAACGTAGCGTAGACCACGGCTGGCCTCGACAAGACGCCCGGAATGCCGTCGACCAAGTGGGGCGGAGACGCAATAACACCTCTGCCCGTGGTCCGTCATAGGTCGTAGTCGCAAAGGTATGGGTGGTCGGGGCATCCTGTTGGAAGCCGAAACTCGTTTGCTGGAGTGTGGAGTCATGATTGTGCGGTTCTTGTGCGTGGCAGGAGTGCTGTCGGCGATGTCGGCTACGGTCGCCGCAGATGATCCCGAGACCATTCGGTTGCGCGAAGCAGAGTACGAAGTCTGGCCGCTCGACGATTTGATTGAACGTGGGTTCGATTTGCAGCCGGTCCCCCGTGCGGAGAACGCGGCGTGGATATACATCGATGCCATTAACGCATACGTTGAGCTTCCTCCGGAATTGGAGGCCGCACTGGATTACGCCAGCACCACGGCATGGCCCGTCGGTCACGCCGGATTCGCCGAGTATATGGCCGCTCCCGGTAACCGCACGGCCTTGATGAAGGTGCGGGAGGCGTCGCGTTTGGATCGCTGTCAGATTCCGTACTTCGGCGATTCAAGCGGCAGTATCATGTCGGTGTTGTTGCCCAGTCTGTCCGGGTTTCGATCCCTGGGAAAACTAGAAGCTTGCGAAGGACGCCGGCTGGAAAGCAACCTCGAATATGTTCAGGCGCTGGAGTGTTACATAACGGCGATGCGTACGGGGGAGCATGTTGGGCAGGGGATGACCCTGATTGAAGGGTTGGTGGGGATTGCTATCTGGACAATGGCGGAGCGAGCGTCAATGGACTTGGTCCTTCGTCGCCCTTTGTCGCTCGAACAGCTTAGAGGTTTGCAGCGCGAACTGGCGAAAAGAGCGTTGCGGGTGCCGACGGCCAAGAGAGGGCTGGAGGGAGAGCGTACGTTCGGCCCGGCGTTGATCGATGAGCTTTGCGCGCATCCTCTGCGCATTCCGGCTAATATCGCCGGGGAGTTCGCCGCGGAGCCTGGAGATTGGCTGGGTACTCCCGACGCCTGTTCCAACCCTCACGAGGGATGGGGTAAGCTCGAACTTTGCGTCGGCCAACTCATCTTCCCGGATCGGACCATTAAGAAGCACATGCTCGGTTTCTACGATCTGGTATGCCGGCGGGCCGAGAATGGCCCGAGTATGGATCCAAAGCTCGAGTTTGATGAAGCCGAGTACGTCCGCCGCAGTATCCCTGTGTGGGATGTGTTCTCACGTAGCCTGCTTCCCTCGTTATCCCGGGCGACTCTGCTCGGGGAACGGGCGCAGGCAGAGATGGCGCTGCTACGAACCGCGGTTGCCCTGCGAATACGCATGTTGGAGAACGACGGGGCAATTCCGTCGTCGTTGGCCGAGCTTGACGGGAAGCTGCCTCGCGAGGTGATGGTCGACCCGTTTGGCGGCGCGCAGCTCGTCTACCGCGTGACGGAAAACGGATGGCGGTTGTACAGCCTGGGACCGAACCTGATTGATGACGGGGGCCAGCGCGCGGAACGCTGGGATAGCCTGGACCTGGCGTATCAGTATCCGCCGTTGCCCGTTGAACCGTTCCTGCTGCCGGAAAGGGAGGAGTAGACGGATGGACTTGCACCGAACCTATTTCGGTTTCCTATCGATACCACGGATGAAGGTCGAACGAATGAAAACGACAACACGCGATTTCACACGAACGAAGGCCGTGTTTCTTTCCCTCCTGTTCGCGGTTTCGGGAGAGGCGTTTGCGGAGAATGCGCCGACTACGGCGGATGCCACGAACGTCGAGTTGCCGGCGGAAGAAGAGAAATTGCCCGATGATGTTCTGACACTTGTGCCGGCGGATGCCGTTATGGTGGCATACACCGAGCAGATCGAGCGATACTCGCAGTCTCGCGGGTTAGCGGCGTTGGCAGATTCGTTGACGCCGCTTCTACAGGTTGTTGACGAGGCCGTGGACGGTTCCGTTATGCTGGCTATAAGCGGGAGCCTGGTGAATCCGGCGTCCTGGCGGGTCACTGCGGCGGCGCGGACGAAGCAGGAGGCCGACGAGTTCTTCCGTTATCTGGCGGACGACCTCGTCCCGGTCTGGAACGAGACGGCGCAGACGAGGCGAGCCGGACAGTTGCGGTTCTTGCCGGTGGGCGGGACCGGCCGATTGATGTTGGTCGGTCCGACTCCCGTCTTCATGACCGTGGCGGTACGGGACGGCCTGGTGTTCGGTTCGACCCGCTCGCGGGAGGCGGAGGACTGGCTCACGGGAAACGAGCTGGGCGAGTCGTTTGTCGACGGACGGGAATTCGCGCGGCTAAACGACGGGCGATCGGCGGCGGTGGGGGACTTAGCCTATGTGGATCTCCGCGAGCTTGTGCCGTTTGCCGTAACACAGCTCGATCAGACCTTCCCGGGTCTGGCCGAAGCTCTGCAGATAGAGAACTTCGAGAGTGTGGCGTTGATTGGAGGAAGTCGGCAGCGCCCCGCGGGGACCTCTACGCGGGATCTGCCGCGAAGTGCCTCGGGGCTGCGTTTGGCCATTGGGGTTGAGTCGACCGAACGCGGGTTCGTTCGCCTGCTGGCGTCGCCGCCGGCACGCCCGTTGTTGGCACGCGTCTTCCCCCAAGAGACTCGGATTCTGCTGCACGGTTCGATGGAGCGAACTTCCACCGTTGTTGATAACCTGAACGTCGCGTTATCCGCCATCGACGAGGATATCGTGGCCGAGTATCGCCAGGAAGTCGCGGAGTTCAAGGAGAACGCGGGGTTCGACCCTCATTCAGAATTCCTGGCGTGCTTTGCGGGGGAGTGGGCGTTCGGGATGCTGGGGCCGGACCTTAAGAGTTCGCTTTTTGCCCTTCGGGTGGCCGATTCCGACGCCGTTAAGTCTATGATCCACCGACTGCAGGTGTTCTACGACCTCAAGATTGTCCGGGAAAGTTACCGCCGTTTGATGGTGGCGCACGCTCTGCGACGGGCGGGCGTCTTCTCCTACGCCGTAGTTGATAATGTGCTCCTGGCTTCCCCCGATAGAGAGACGGTCCGTGCGGCGATCGACGCGGTTCTGGACAAGAAGGGGTTATCTCAAGTGCCGGAGTTTGCGACCATTCTGCGACATGTCGATGTCCCTACGTCTAAACTGCTGTTCTGGGACGTAGACAAGCATCTTGCCGGTCTGGAGGGTGTTAGGGAGGGTGCCGGAATTGCGGCACTGGCAGAGTTGGGCGAGGTATGCTCTTGCCTGGGTTTGGCTCTGGTGCCGCATGAACAGATGATCTCTGTGGAGTTGATGCTGGGTGATGCGGACGGTATTGCGGTTACGGAGGTGGCGGCACGAGTGTTGGCGTCATCGGCGAAGAGGGTGAGACACGAGTCTCTGAGAACGGTGTCCATGACAAATGTCAAGAACACCCTCACCTACTGCATGATGTACGCGAAGCGGCATGAAGGGCAGTGGCCCCGGTCCATGGAAGATCTGGTGGCCGGCGGTATGGATGCCGCCGCTCTGTTTGTCGATCCCTACGCGCCTGCTGAAGATCTCGGCGAGCCTTATTATCTTTACCGTTACGTTCCGGATCTCGGAGAAGACTCGGCGGCGACCGAGTTGGTATTGAGCGAGCCGACCGTTCAGTATGGCGGAGCGGTATTCGGGTTCTCCGATGGCCACGCGGAATGGATCGAGTCTCCGCGGGCGGAAGAACTTCTGGAGATCATGCGCCGCAATTGACACCCGGCACTGCTTACTCCGCGCCGTATTCGCGGAGTAGCTCGACGAACTCGTCCAAAACTGCGGCGCGGGCTAAGTGGAGTGCCGTCCGTCCGTCAGCGTCTTTGGCGTGGACGTCAGCGCCATGTTCGAGCAGGGTCCGGGCCACTCCGACATGGTCCCGCAAGATGGAGCTGTGTAACGGAGTCGTCCCGCGGGTAAGACGCGTATTGAGGTTCGCCCCTTTCTCGGCCAGAAGGGCGACGGTGCTCTGGCGGCGGCTGGTCACCGCGAGGTGTACGGCCGTGTAACCTCTGACGTCGGGTTGGTCGATCGCTGCCCCTTCTGCAAGCAGAAGCTCAACGACGTTGTCGTGTCCATAGGCGGCGGCCAGCACCAGAGGGGTCCGCTTCGTTGAGTCTATGGCGTCAACCGCCGCGCCGGAGTCAAGGAGGATGCGGGCCACGTCGACATGTCCTGCGCGAGCCGCAATGTGCAGGGGAGTCTGTCCGTCCTTAGACGGCGCGTTCACGATAGCGGGGTGGTCTTCAATAAGCCTCGCGACCATTGCACTGTCGCCGGTTTTCGCGGCTTCGCATAGATTGGAAGATGCCTGGTCAGCGCCTCGCCGACATCCGGAGATGACTGCCAGAACGACCAGGGTCAATGCCCAGCACAGGTTCCGGCGGTATCGCATCGCCACTTTTCTCGGTCCCGGTGCCTTCTCCGGAGAGGTCATCGCGGTTCCTCTCTTGCTCCTTGACGAGGATGGGCTGGCGGAGGCTCTTCAGCGCCGCAACGGACCTCGGCCTGTACACCGCCTTGGCATAGAGGGAAGACCCTGCCCGGTCTTTCCGGAGACGGCGCTAGAACGTACCTATCCCGGTAATCTCGCGTCCGACAATCAACTGGTGGATCGTCTCCGTTCCTTCATATGTAATCACGCTCTCGAGGTTCAACGCATGCCTGATTGCGTCGCACTCGATGCTGATGCCGCCGGCGCCCAGAAGATCGCGCGTATCGCGGGCCACATCCAGAGCCATTCGAACGTTATTCCACTTCGCCAGGGACACCTGCGTGTGGTGCATCTTGCCGGCGTCCTTGAGTCTTCCAAGCTGCAGGACGAGCAGTTGGGCCGTTGTGATGCGGCGAAGCATGTTTGCCAGGCGGATTTGAACGGTCTGCTTGCCGGCCAGACAGCTTCCGAAAAGCTCGCGCTCCCGCGCGAAGCTCAGCGCCTCGCGGTAGCAGGCAATCGCCGCTCCGACTGCCCCCCACGCTATACCGTATCGCGCTTGAGTCAGGCAGCTCAATGGGGCCGATAGCCCCTGCGCGCCCGGGAGCTGGTTAGCCGCCGGCACTCGACAGTTGTCGAAGAACTGCTCACTGGTAATCGAAGCCCGAAGCGAGAACTTGTGCGGGATGTTGCGGGCCGTATACCCCGGCGTGTCTTTCTCGACGAGGAACCCGCGAATGCCGTCCTCAGTATTCGCCCAGACCACGGCCACGTCGCCGATAGTGCCGTTAGTGATCCACATCTTGGCTCCGTTTATGACCCAATCGTCACCAATTCGTACGGCGCGGGTCTTCATGGCTCCGGGGTCGCTGCCTCCGTCCGGTTCCGTCAGTCCGAAACAGCCGACAGCTTCGGCTCGAGCCAACGCGGGCAGCCAACGGTTCTTTTGTTCTTCGGTTCCCCAACGGTGGATCGGGTACATGACCAATCCGCTCTGTACGGAAGCGAAGCTGCGGACGCCGCTATCGCCGCGCTCGAGTTCCTGCATGATCAGCCCGTACGCGACGTTGCTTAGTCCGGCACACCCGTATTCGGACAAGGTTGGCCCGAATAGTCCCAACGCGGCCATCTCCGGGACCAACTCCATCGGGAACCGCGCTTCCTCGAAGCACTCCCCCGCACTAGGAAGCACCCGATCATCCACGAACCGCGAAACCGCATCGCGAACTTGACGCTCGTCCTCGGTGAGCAGTGATTCGATGTCGAAAAAGTCCGGTAGTTGGGTATCAGCCACAATGGGGCTCCGATTCAAAGTCAAGACGCCAACCTTGCCAATTGTCCCAACATCGGACCGCAGGTCAATCGGTCTCTGTGCCCGGCCGAATCTACGGCTTACGGGAGACGATCAATGATCTCATGATTGTCGCGGGGGACTCCGGTAACCTGCCCGACCGGTGGCAGTCAGGGCTCGCCGTCTTTGTCCTGATGACGGACGATCTCGCCGGTGCAGAGAAAAACGACATCCTCGGCGATGTTGGTAGCGTGGTCGGCGATTCGTTCGAGGTTCTTGGCAACTGACAGAACATCCAGGAACGCGGCCATGTCCTCCGGCGATTCGGATGCCTCCCGTACGATGCCGCGGACAATCTGCCCGTAGAGGGCATCCACGGCTTCTTCCTGCTGGAAGACTTTGCGGGCGTCCGTGGCGTCTTGAGAGTTGTAGGCGCGGACGGCTTGGTGAAGAACGCTGCGGACCAACGGGTCCATCCGGCGAATCTCCACGCGTTGGGCATCCAGCTTGGTGATGTCCAGGTGGCACGCCCGCTCCGCGATATTCACGGCGCAGTCGGCCACACGCTCCAAATCGTTGTTTACCTTAAGAACCGTACAGAGCAGCCGCAGGTCGGAGCCCACCGGCTGATACAGAGCCATCAGCCGGATCACCTCCGTCTCGACTTCGACTTCTTCGCGGTCCACTTCGTGATCGCGCGTGCAGACCCGTGCGGCGAGCGACTCGCTCCGCCGCATCACGGCCGAGCAGGCCTCGTCGACGATGTCTTCGACCAGAGCGGCCATTCGAAGGGAGCGGCGGCGGATTCCGTCCAACAGTTCGACAAAATGTGCGGTCATTGTGCTATCCGAATCGTCCGGTGATGTAGTCTTGGGTACGTTTATCGCCGGGCTTGGTGAAGATCGTTCGGGTTTCGTTGACTTCGACAAGTTCACCAAGATACATGAAAGCCGTCAGGTCGGAGACCCGCCCGGCTTGTTGCATGTTGTGGGTTACGATGACGACGGTGTATTGCGTCTTCAGTTCGTGAATCAACTCTTCGATACGAGCCGTGGCCACCGGGTCGAGTGCGGAACACGGCTCATCCATGAGAAGCACGTCCGGTTGAAGAGCGACTGCCCGGGCGATACAGAGCCGCTGCTGTTGTCCTCCGGAGAGAGCAAAGGCGCTCTTATCGAGCTTGTCTTTGACCTCATCCCAAAGGGCCGCCTGCCGCAGCGAACGCTCGACCAACTCGTCAAGATCGCCGCGATATCCGTTGATCTTCGGCGCCCACGCAATGTTGCGATAGATTGACTTGGGAAACGGGTTGGGTTTCTGAAAGACCATGCCGACCCGGCGGCGCAGCTCCACGGGGTCACACGCGGGTCCGTAGATGTTCTGGTCGCAGTAGAACAGCTTTCCCGTTACCCGTGTTCGGGGAATCAGGTCATTCATGCGGTTCATCGCCCGCAGCAAAGTGCTCTTGCCGCAGCCGGATGGGCCGATGATGGCGGTTACCTTACCCGGAGGGATCGACAGGGTAACGCTCCGAACGGCCTCATGGTCCCCATAGAACACCGAGAACCCGTCCGCGGAAATATGGGCCGACCGCTCGGTGCAGTCGCACACTTCGTTTGCCGCCGGCTCAGAGGCAGATGGAACCATGGTGTCAGTCCGCATTATGCTGTTGCCATTCTTAGAAGGGTGATTGTGCCTCTTCCGCCCCTCCTTGCCAAGGAGGGTTTGAAGGACGTTCTTCTCCCGCCGTACGGATGCCCCTCTGTCCCCCATTGTCAACGGGGCGGGGTCCTGAGCGACTTCTCGGGAAGCGGCACTAGTTTCTGAGTTTCTTGCCAATTCGGGCTCGCAGAAAGATGGCCACACCGTTCAACAACAGCACCAGCATAACCAGGGTGAATACCATTCCGAACTGGACGTGCCGGATCTCGTCGACCGCTTCATGCTCGGAACACAGATTGTAGATGTTCCAGGGCAACGCCGGGGTCGGCTGGGACGCCGTGTCCCACAGGGACAGCGGCCGGCCCACGCTGACGGCGGCGGTGAAGATGATGGGGGCGGTCTCTCCGGCGGCGCGCCCCATACTGATCACAATTCCCGTTAGAATCCCCGGAAGCGCCGCGGGCAGAATGACAGCCACGATTGCTCGCCAACGAGTGGCTCCCAGGGCGAGAGCGGCCTCTCGGAAGGTCTGGGGCACGCTGCGGATCGCCTCCTCGGACGAGCGGATTACCAGCGGAAGAACCAGTATTCCCAGAGTGAGTGAACCGGCCAGAACACTCTTAGACGGGGACACGTGCAGGGTGTTGATGAAGAACGCCAGCCCGAACAGGCCAAAGACGATACTCGGCACTCCGGCAAGCGTGCTGATGCACGAACGAATCACCGTGACCAGTCGGCTATCAGCCCGCGCGTACTCGACGAGGTAGATCGCCGAGATGACTCCCAGGGGTACCGCGAACAGGATCGCTCCAATCGTTAAGTACAGAGTTCCGAGCAGCTCGGGCCAGATTCCTCCGAAGAAGTGCGCGTCGAGCGACCCGTTGGTCAGGAACCGCCAATAGAAGGTCCAGCGTGGACGGAGCATCTCGTCAACGTGCTCTTCGACATACGGGAACAACTGGGCCAGAGAGGTTCCGGCAAAACCTTCACTCCGTGGAGTCAGGACCTTTTGGCCCATTTCGTTCGGGTTGGAGTAGTCGTAGCTCTCAACGGTCAGCAGGTCTCGGAGCTTGACCTCGGCGCGGTCCCAGCGCACCTGCCCGTATTGGTCACGCAGGAGGATTGGCCGCGGATCACCTGGGGCAGGGCCGAACAAATCCCGGAGTCGGTCCTCAAGCTCCGCCACCCGATCAGCATACTTTCGCCGCAACGCGAACCCGCCGCTTTCCAGTTCGTTCTTGAAGGTGTCGACCATGTCGTACACCGGGCGGCGGGCGGCGAGCGCCTCGGACACCTCGAATTCGACGGATTCAGGATCACCGTGGGCGAACTGCTCCAGTTGAAGCCGGCGATGTTCGACCGTGCCGCGAAAGACGAACGCGCCGATGCCGCGTCCGATGATCGGGAACAGAAGGACGATCAGGGCGGTGCCCATCAGGGCGATCGAAGCGAACCCCGCCGCGGTGAATGACCGATCCAGCAATCTGCGTGAGCTGATCTGCATATCAGGTCTTGCCTTTGTCCGAGCGTCGAACGATGACTTCGCTGATCAGATTGAAGAAGTACGAGATCGTCAGCAGGCATAAGGCCATTCCAAACAGCACGTGATACCTTGCCGAGCCGGTGACGTGGTCTGCCTCGCCCATCTCCCCGGCGATGGTCGCGGTGAGAGTCCGCACCGGTTCGAGAAGATTGAACCAAGGGTGGGGAATCTGTGCGGCGTTGCCGGAGGCCATCCACACGACCATGGTTTCTCCGATGGCCCGCATGATTCCGAGGATTATTGCCGCACAGATGCCGCTCCGGCCGGCCGGAAGGACCACTCTCAGAAGGGTCTCCGCTCGCGTAGCCCCGAGCGCGTAAGCTCCCTCGCGAAGCTCACGACCCACAGACTGCAAAGCGTCCTCCGAGACACTGACGACCGTCGGTAAGGCCATGATTCCGAGGATGACGCAGACATTCAATGCGTTTGCTCCGCTGACGATCTCAATAGCCCCCACCCGACCTGACAGATGCGAGAGAGCCGCAAAGGTGAGTCCACCCAACACCAGCGGAATGATCCAACGTCCAGCCCGGTGGCTCCACCCGCTAAGACGGCTCGTGATCGAATTGGCGGCGATAAGAACCGTTAACCCGAGGATCGGGACTCCGATCAGCCAGACCGCCACAGACAGGATCAACCCGCCTCGCTCCTGAAGCTGCGGCGCCAGGACGACGAGGGCGAAGAAGCCGAACGCCACCGAGGGGATGGCGGCCAGGACCTCGATCACCGGCTTGACGAGTTGACGGACCCGGAATGGCAGAATGTCGCTCAGGCATATTGCGGCAGAGACCCCAACGGGTACCGCGACGAAGATCGCTCCGAGGGTTACCAGCCCGGTGCCCACGAATATGGACAGAGCTCCGAAACTCGCGTTCTCGGCCGAAGGATACCACGCGGTACTCGTGAAGAACTCCGTTACTCCGCGGAGCTGAAAGAACGGCAACGCGTCCCTGATAATGAAGTAGAAGATGAACAGGACCGTAACGGCGGAACTCGAAGTCAGCCCCAGAAGTACGGCATGGCCGGCGAACGCCATCAGGCGTTTGCGCCGGCCGGCCGCTCTGCTGATCAGCAGGTTCCTGCGGGGCATCGATGTTGCGCCGATTGGCATGAGTTTACCGTCTATTCGAGCCGGTCACTAATCGTGGTACTGGGTCACCGGGATGAACCCGATGCTCTCGACAATCTCCTGGCCTTCGCGCGTAAGGTGCATCGTTACAAAGGCGTGCAGCGGCGAACCCATGGCCGGATATCCGTTAGTGAACATGTACAACGGCCGGGCGATTGGGTATCGCCCCGAAGCGATGGTCGCATTGTCCGGGAGGATGTTGTTCATCCGCAGGGGTTTGACGCTTCGGTCGACAAAGCCCAGGCCCACATACCCGATAGCGGCCGGGGTGGATTGCACTCGGGCTCGGACGGCCCCGTTGCTGCCGACGTGTTCCGCTCCCGAAGATACTTCTTCCTTGTTCATTACGAGGTTCTCGAAGGTCTCGAACGTGCCGCTGTTCGTGTCGCGACTTATTGTAATGATCTGCTTGTCGGGGCCACCCACCTGCTTCCAGTTAGTAACCCGTCCGGCATAGATGTCACGGACCTGCGACACGGTAAGGCCGCTGATCGGGTTCGCCGGATGAACGATCATGGCGATGCCATCAACCGCAACGACGTGGGCCACCGGGGTTATGCCCTTGGCGACGGCAGCCTCGAACTCCTTGGTCTTCATGAAACGCGACATGTCGGCGATGTCGCACGCGCCGTTGATCAGGCTCTTGGCCCCGTTTCCACTACCCGACTCGCTGACCGTAATGTTGACCTCGGGATGCTGCCGCATGTAGTGTTCGGCGAACGCCTTGGCGATCGGGCCGACCGTAGTTGACCCATCGATGACGATCGTGTCATTGCCCGCCCGAACCGGGCTGACCAGCATCAACACCGTTGCCGCTAGGATGACTGTCGTGCATTTCATTCTCTGTTTCTCCAATAGTCGTTTGAGGTTCGGTCGGACCCTCCGCCGGGACAATAAGCACGTTACTGTCTCGGCGAAGGACCGACGTTACCTATAGCCTCCATCCCCCGACCGCGCGGTACCTTTCACGGGGCACCCCGCGTTCTCCATTTCACACAAAAGTCGCCGGCTAACCCGGGACGTTGCTTGCCTTCCCCAAGGCTGTTGCCGTCTATTCGGCATCGTCGTTCGTGGCGAACAGGTCTTCCGCCGCCGGGAACAACGCCTCCAGAAGGTCCGTAGTGTAGCCCTTAACGAAGGACTGCGTGCCGGCCACGAGGTTGTAACGAAGGTCCACGGCGGAACAGGCCGAGCTGTAGACCATGCCGGCGGTCAGGACACCCAAGACCGCAGTTTTTACCTTGTTGATTCGCATTCAGATGCTCCTGTTAGTGGTGAATCCCTAGAGACTCATCTTGAAACGCAGCCCTCCCACGAGGGCATTACGGTCGTCTTTATCCCCACCCGCATTGGCGATGAACTGAAGATCGGGGCTGATGGTCAGCCATGGTGTCACGTATATGGCGTAGTAGAGTTCGTACACGGTTTCTCGATCGGCACGTTCGTGGACGCGTCTATACTCGTCCGAGAGGATTCCCTGGGCAACACCGAGACCCAACCGGTCCTTATCCCGTGTCGGGAACAACCCTTGATAGTGGGCCGCCGCCGCCCAGAAGTGTTCGACCTTGTTCACTTCCCCGTGGGCATACCCGTATCTGCCTGCGATGCTGAGACCCTGCTTGTCCTTGGGGTCGTCGTTTTCCTTCCAGACCAGTTGGTCGAATCCGACGAAGAAGCCCCATTGACCGCTCTGGTAGCGCGGAGCGCGCAGCCCACCGAGCGTGTCCCAGTACCGCTCCTTCGTAGTCGGATCAAACCAGGTGCCGACTCGGTAGTGCCCGCCGAGCTTGCCGTTGGCGGAATCGAACTTCGGCTTGATACCCAGCTCACCGAAGAACCTGTATTCGTCCTCGTTGTGGAACGCCGTGTCGAAGTTCGTCCGCCGGTCTTTCGAGTGAGCGTCCAAAGCGGCGACCCGGGCGTAGACTTGGTCAGTGACGTTCCAGTTCACGAACAGGCCCAATCCCTTATTCGACGGAATCGTAGCGTTACGAACCAACGTCCGGTTCAGAAAGAGCGAGTCCTCGTCGCCCATTACGATGCTGCAATCGAACAGGTCCTTCACCGGCTCCATCCGGCCGATCCGGAACTCGAGGCGACCATCGAGGAGTTTCTGCTTCCAATGCCATTTGTCGATGAAGAGTGGCTCTTCGCTGCCGGCATCCTGGTTGGTTTTGAAGATTCCCCCTATCTTCTCCTTGTCGAAATCGCTGTCGTCACCACCCCACGTACCCTTTGCTCTGAAGAAGAACTCGGCACCGTCGACGAGGTGCATCTTCTCCAGGTCCAGGTACGTGCTGAATTCGTAACTGCCGGCGGTGTCGTGCCCGTTCCGGGTCTCTTTGCCGCCGTACATGTTGACCATCAACTGGTTCATCAGTTTGATCTTGAACTTGACGCCGACTTCCTCCAGGTCCGTGCGGACGCCGCCCCAGTCTCCGGTGAGACGCGGGGCCGTACGGAGGTCGAAGGGGCGTGCCATGTCGGCAGCCACGTCTCGCTCGGTCGGCGGCGGCGAGCGATCCGAACTTGGTTCGTTTGCTTGGTTGCTTTGCCCGGTTGCGGGGTCGACTGCAAGGCAGCCAATCCATGCTATCGACGCTATCATGGCGACTGCAGACGTCCTTGAGGTGTGGTTCATTCCAGCTCCTTCCTGGGTCGCGTGGACACACTGTCACGACAAGGTGCCCGGCAACCCTGAGAAGCCTGTCGCCGGACCATCCTATTCACGTCCGGCGGATTCTCACGGTCCTTCATTAACGTTGTATTCAGGAATTGTTAAGATTGCGCTAAGCTTGGAGGTGGCATCGAAACCTGCGATGCGAAACCCCGTACGGTGATGCGGGTTTACCCGTAAGGACCGCGACTCAGTGACCCGGCAGACCTTGGGGCCTGCCGCGATTCTACTGCCCTACGGGCAACGTTACGGTGACGCAAGTGCCCTTGCCCGGCGCGCTGGCGAGACGCACGGTGCCTTGCATGGCTGCTGCGGCGTGCCGGACGATGGCTAAGCCGAGTCCCGTGCCGCGGCGCTCGGCGGATTCACTGCCGGTGCCGGAACGCGACCTTTCCACCTGAAAGAACCGCTCGAAAACCCGCTCCTGGTCTGCCGCGGGGATGCCGCATCCCGTATCAGCCACCTCGATTGCTACGGCCTGACCATCCCGCTTGCTGGAAACCGCGACCCGGCCGCCCGGTTCAGTGAACTTGATGGCGTTGTCGACGAGGTTGTCGAGGATGAGGCTTAGGAGTTGGTCATTGCCGGTGACCGCCGCAGCGTCATCCGCAATGTCGCTCTGCCATGACAAGTTCTTGGCGGTCAGCGACTCCGCCCGGCGAGATCGGACCCCGGCGATAACCGAGGAAAGCTGAACGCTCCGAAGACTAAATGTGCCCGGAGCCGTTTCGACACGGGATAGATCGAGAAGGTCAGCCACCATCTCCTCCAGGTGGGCGCTGTGCCGGTCGACCATTCGCACGAACCGATCAGCCGCTTGGTGCTCCTCGGCTAGGTTCATAGTCAGCAGGGTCTCTACCGAGGCGCGGATTGCCGATAAAGGCGTCCGCAGCTCGTGCGACGCGTTGGCCACGAAGTCGCTCTTCATCTGAATCGTCTTGGCGAGCTCGGTGATATCGGTCAGAACCAGCAGACGTCCGAAAGATCGGCCTGTTCGCCGACTAGATGATTCGAATGACGGCAATGCGATGTCCCAGGCGCGGGCAAGAACGGAGATGACATCACCGTTACGCCGTAACTCCAGCCGTGATTCCTGTGGCGGGCGTTCCGTTTCGGGAACCGTGGAGGGATCTTCATTCCCACGCTTCGCCGGGTCCGTGGACATTGGGCTTCCTGATTCCGGAAGGAGCATCATCTGGATCTCATGTTGGGTGATGCATCCCTCCACGGTCGCCCCGGAAGCCAATGGGTTGGTGTTTGAATCGTGTGACGCGACGTTCAGCAGTCTCGCGGCCGCGGGGTTCAGCAAGACAATGCGGGCGTCAGGTCCGACTACGACCACTCCTTCGTGAAGCTGCGTCAACAGCGCTTCCAGAGTGCGTTTCTGCCGGTCGATAGTGTCGAGTTGGGTGCTGAGGTGCTCGCGCATGTCGTTGAGCGACTTTGCCAGGATCGCCACCTCGTCCGAGCCGGTGACCGGAGCGCGGGCGGAAAGGTCTCCGCGTGAAAGCCGGTGTGCGATTGTGGTGATTCGCCGGATCGGGTTCGACCACAATCGGGCCAAGCCCAGAGCCAAGAGGATCGCCGCCACCAGGATGACCAGCGCTACCGTCCACACCAGCCTCTCGACCGAATCGGCCCGCGCCCCGATTGTCCGGACGGCCATTGCCACGCGTACGACACCTTGCGGGTCATCCACCGACCCGATTCGCACGGCGACATAGCGCAGTTCTCTTGATACGGTCTGTGACCATCGCGTTTTCTGCCCCCATCCCTCCGCCAGGGCCTGCTGGATCTCCTGGCGATCGTCGTGCGATTCCATTATTGCCGGATCCGCTTCCGAGTCTCCCAGGACGAGCCCGTCAACGCTTATCAGGGTGACACGCACACCGTCGGCTTCCGACCCGCCCAGCTCCTTAGCCAGCCGGTCCAGTTCGGGGGCGTTAGAGGGGGTGAGCTTGTCACGGATGAACGGGATTACGGCGGCAGCTTGAGCTCGGAGATTCTCGGTCAGCTCCCGGTTGTGAAGCTGCTCGAATTCCCGAAGGAGCAGCCACCCGCAGGCTCCGAGCACCAAGCCGAGAAGGGTTGCGTTTCCAAGGAAAACCTTCCAGAAGAACCGTCCCGGTTTTGTGGGTGCCTCCGGCATCTACTCGTCACTCTCCGGTGTTCGAAACGTGTACCCAACGCCGCGAACTGTCCTAATCCAGCCTGCGGCATCCTTGAGCTTACGGCGCAAGGCCGCGATATGAACATCGATGGTCCGGTCGGTTACCGCGACGGTGGGCCCTAATACGCTGGTGATCAACTGTTCGCGATCCAGGACGCGTCCGCCGGCCTGCATGAGCGCTTTGAGGATGCGAAATTCCATGGCCGTCAGCGACAGAGGGGCCCCGTCCACCGAAGCCTCGTGCCGGTTCTCGTCTACGGTGATAGGCCCGATCGAAATGGCACTTCGCCCGTCGGGCTTCGCCTCCCTTCGACGGAGTACGGCGCCCACGCGTGCCAGCAACAGCTTCATCGAAAACGGCTTCGTTATGTAGTCATCCGCTCCCAGGGCGAACCCGACTAACTCGTCAGCCTCTTCGGCCTTGGCGGTCAACATGATAATCGGAATGTTCGCCGTGCGTGGATCACGCTTGAGCTGCCTTGCGACCTCGTCGCCGGAGCGCGCGGGTAACATGCGGTCGAGGATAATCAGGTTGGGCGGATGCTGGCGGACTTCCGTGATCGCAGCGTCACCATCCAGGGCATGCCGACACGCATATCCCTCCTTGTCCAAGTTGAATCGGATCAACTCGGCCAGATCCGCTTCGTCCTCGACGACCAGGATCGACTTCTCCGATCTCATGCGCGGCAGGCTACCTTGGAGGCTTGAGTCCGGCAAGTGCAGGGGGCAGCATATCGGAACTTGGTTCGGCGGGAGGGCCAGAGAACTCGGCAACAGGGCGAAAACGAACTCGTTATCCGGCAGCGGGACTAACGTTTGCTCTGACAACATGTCGAAGAAGCGGTGGGAAAGAGGCTTTCGAGTGACGTGTAATACGGAGATCAACCTATGAAGCGCCTTCTCAGGACTGTGCCGGCAGGGCTGCTGCTGATGTTGCCCGGTTTAGGCTGTGCTCACGGGAGCCTTTCGGTAGGCTACTATGACGAAGAGCCCGTCCGCCACAGACACGCCCGCACCTACGTTCGGACGCACGGTTGCCCGGATTGCTATTACGACGGTGATCGCATCGTGGTGATACGAGGGCATCGTCACGGACCGGGGTGCGGCCACCGCTGGGATGGCCGCCACTGGGTAGTCGACCGACCCAACAGAGTCCATCCGAAAGTCGTCCCCGCACCCGTCATTCGAAAGGCGAGTCCGGCTCCGCAGGAGCCGCGCGTTCACAAGGCAAGGCGATCGGACTCCGAACCGCGCGCGCACCGCTCATCCGGTTCCAAAGACGCTCCTCGCGTTCAGAAATCGAAAGCGGCATCCAGCGGGCAAAAGAAGAGAAAAACAAAGAGCGATGCCGATCCCGACCGCACCCGAAAGTCGAAAAGCAAGAACAGGTAGACGCGCTTCGAAATCGGCCATTGACCCGTTACGCTCCTGATGCGGAGGTTGCGGAAGCTCAGGGGGTTCCCGGCTGGCAGGACTTCTCGGTTTCAGCGCCTATCCGCGTTTCTGTGCTGACGTGCGGGCACCGGCGCAGTTGGGTGAAAGTCATCATTCCTGATCGTTCGGTCATGATCCGCCTCGACGTTTCCGATTGACTCATCGGGTTGGGAAGACCTGTTGGCGGCTGATATCGCGAGAAGTACAATCGAGCGGTTCATCATTCTCCGTTTTGATTGGCTGCCACATTGAAGGGAACAGAGATGAAGCGGGCGAAAATAACTGTTATCGGAGCAGGGAACGTCGGAGCGAGCTGCGCTGTCTGGGCGGCTGAGAAGGAACTCGGGGATGTTGTTCTGCTCGACATTCCGGACTTCGCGGACAAGACTGCGGGAAAGGCCCTCGATCTTGCGCAGTGCGGGCCGGTGGACCGTTTCGATTGTCGTGTTGTCGGAACCTCCGATTACGGTCCGGCGGCCGGCAGCGATGTGGTGATTCTCACGGCGGGCATTCCGCGCAAGCCCGGCATGAGCAGGGACGACCTGGTTCAGACCAACGTCAAGATTGTCGGAACCTGTGCGGAGAAGATCGGCGAGGTGGCTCCGAATGCGGTTCTCATCGTAGTGTCCAACCCGCTTGATGCGATGGTGTACACTGCCTGGAGGAAGAGCGGATTTCCCACCGAACGGGTCGTTGGTCAGGCTGGCTGCCTGGACATCGCGCGTTATAGGACGTTCATTGCCTCGGAGTTGGATTGCAGTGTCGAGGATATCACCGCTTTGCTGATGGGCGGGCATGGTGACGATATGGTCCCGCTTCCCCGGTACACATCGGTGGCAGGCATTCCGGTTACGCAACTGATCCCGAAAGCGCGGCTCGATGAAATTATCCAGCGCGCCCGCATGGGCGGGGGGGAGATTGTCAAGCTGATGGGGACCAGCGCCTACTACGCTCCGGCCGCAGGTTCGGTGCAGATGGCCGAGGCGATCATCAAGGACAAAAGACGCATTCTGCCCTGTGCGGCCTTCTGCAAGGAGGAATACGGGGTAGGGGGGTATTTCGTCGGCGTACCTTGCATGCTGGGGGCGAACGGGGTCGAGAAAGTGATCGAGGTCGAGCTTGACGCCGGTGAGCGGGACCTGTTCCAGTCAAGCGTTGCCCACGTGAAAGATCTGGTGGACTTGGCGGACCGCTTTTTGACAAGCTGAGTTGGCACCGGACGGTTCGCCACGATGTCGGCACGGACGCTACCTGTCGGTCTTGTGCCTATAATCAATAGGAATCCGGCGGACCGCGTCACCATGGACCGCCTCTGTTGCCGCCGCGCAGCATGCGTTGTTCTCGGAGGACCACCTGTATCAGAGGTGGAGACTTCCTCGGCGCGCAGCTTGGGTCCGGGCGCGTTCTTGGTCGATATTCCCAGGGAGGTGAGTATCGTGTCGGATGTCGAGCTGTCATCAGAGCGCCCGAGGTTTCTGTCTCTGCCGGCAATGCGCTATCAGAACGCGTACGTCTGGTTGGTTCTGGTCTCGGCCTTGGATATTTTGTTGACGGCCATGGTTCTGCACACCTGGTCGGGGAACGAGGTCAATCCGGTCGTTGAAGCGATCATCCACAAGAAGGGATTCGCCTGGATCGTACCCTTCAAGCTTGCGATGTGTATTCTCGTGATCATTATCTGCGAGGTCGTCGGTCGACATCGCAACCAGTTGGGGCATCGGCTGGCTGTTACGGCTGTTATTATAAGTGCCTTTCCCGTGGCATTCACCTTCTTGCTGCTTCGTGCCGCAGGGCCGGCGCCGGTTGTTGAAGACATCTCAGCGCAGATCAGCATGATCTGCAGGCTCCCGATATTCGTAGCCTGAAGCAGCCGTTGAACCTCCCAGGAACACCGGGTGTCCTTATTCTCGTTGCCGGTTCCCGTACGCCGGTCGCCAAGGCTCGTTTCGGCAGATGATCAGTAATCCCCGGAGTCGGTGCTTCTCGAATACCGGGCTTGATCGGGTCAGTTTCCGCCGGAAGATCGTGATTGGTTTGACGGTCGTTTGCAGGAGAGCTGCGATCCTGGTAGAAGACCGAAGTTATGATTCGATTGGCCATAGCCGGAGCGACGGGACGTACGGGGCGAGCCGCTTTGGATCTCGCGCTGCGCGATGCCGGTTTTGAAGTTGCCGCGGCTTTGACGCTCGGTGATGATCCGGCCTGTGGGTCGTCTCTGCAGGCGGCAGGTCGCACTGTGCGGCCGGTGAGCGAGCTGGAAACCGAATGTGATGTTCTGGTGGATTTCACGGTGGCGGCGGGTACCGTATCCTGGCTTTCGGTCTGCGAGCGGCGGGGGATTCCAATGGTGATCGGGGCTACCGGGCACGACGACGATCAGCTTTTGCAGATCGAGCGCGCCGCGGCGGTCATCCCGATAGTGAAGGCGAGCAACTTCAGTATCGGCATCAATGTAATCCTGAGCTTGGTGAAGCGTTTGGCCGAAGGCCTGGGTGGCAAGTACGACATCGAGATTGTTGAGGCCCACCATCGTCACAAGGTCGATGCGCCCAGCGGGACCGCCCTGGCGCTTCTGAAGGAGCTTCGGACCACGGTCGGCGCCTGCGCCGGTGGCGAGACCATTTACGGCCGCGAAGGTCATACCGGGGAGCGTCCTTATGGCCAGATCGGCGTTCATGCTCTGCGGATGGGGGAACTGGTCGGTCGCCACGAGATCCATTTCTCCGGTCCCGGGGAGACGGTTACCCTGCAGCACACCGCCCACTCCCGCGAGACGTTTGCGGCTGGTGCTCTGCGTGCGGCGGAGTGGATCGTAAGTCGCCGGCCGGGGTTGTATTCAATGCAGGATGTCATGGCGTAGATTGTAGCCTTCCGTATGCCCGAGCGTGTTACAATGCCCCCGGTGAGTGACGTCCGTGAGACCTTCGGGAGCATGTCGGTAGTCATTCCTGCGTACAACGCCCAGGATGTCGTCTGCCGCACGTTGGATTCCGTGCAGGACTACCTGGACGGCGTCGGATTGGAGCATGAGATCATCGTCGTAGACGACGGGAGCAGTGACGGCACTGCGGAGTGCGTTGCACGGCGAGGGCGGGGGGTGAGGCTTCTAGTCAACGATGTCAACCGCGGTAAGGGGTATACCGTTCGTCGCGGACTGCGTGAATCTCGTCTGGCGTGGGCGATGTTCATGGACGTCGATAACGCGACGTCGATTGATCATCTCGAGCGCTTCGCGGAACACGCGGCAGGGGCTGAAGTGCTGATCGCATCACGAAGGGTGGCCGGGGCTTGGGTCCGCCCGCAACCCCGGACTCGCCAGTTCCTGGGCCGCGCGTTTCCGTACCTGGTGAGAGCGTTGGCCCTCCGCGGTATCTTCGATAGCCAATGTGGGTTTAAGGTCTTTCGACGCGAGGTCTTAGAGGATCTCCTGGTACGCCAACGGAGCACCGGCTTCTGTTTCGATGTGGAGATCTTGTTGACGGCCGTTCGTCTGGGGTATCGGGTAGCGGAAATCCCGGTTGTCTGGAAGAACCCGCCCGGCCGGTCGACTCTGCGCATCGGCAGCGACCCGCTCAAGATGTTTGTAGACCTCCTGCGGATCACTTGGCGCCACCGCGTTTCGCGTTATCGCTGAGCGAACTGTCGAGCTGATACCGGTGTGCGGCAGTGCCGAGGGCCGGGTCAATGCTTGTTCCTGGGCGGCGGCCTGAGAGTGTACCCGACGCCGCGCACGGTCTGCACCAGGGCGGAGGCCTTACCGAGCTTCTTGCGCAAGGCGGCGACGTGGACGTCGATCGTTCGGTCGGTTACGACGACACTGGTTCCCAGCACGCCGTCGATCAACTGCTCTCTGCTCAGGACCCGTCCGCGCGCTGCCATCAACTCCCAGAGGATTCCGAATTCGGTCGATGTTAGTGACACGGCTTTGTCGTCCACTTTGAGTTCGCGGCGACTTCGGTCCAGACTGACGGATTCGGCGGTGAGCACGTCGCACCCGGCGGCGGACCCACCTACGCGGCGCATCAGAGCGCCGACCCGGGCGAGCAGCAGACTTGTGGAGAATGGTTTGCTGACGTAGTCGTCGGCGCCGAGGGCGAATCCAACCAGCTCATCAGCCTCCTCAGCTTTGGCCGTGAGCATAAGAACTCTAAGATCGGCCGTGTTCGGGTCGCGCCGGAGCTTCGCGAGAATCTCGTCTCCCGCCATCCCCGGGAGCATTCGGTCCAGAATAAGCAGATCCGGCCGCGCGCGACGAACTTCGAGCAACCCGTTCGTTCCATCCGTGACACATCGACAGGTGTACCCCTCGCGTTCCAGGTTGAAACGAACGACCTCGGCGAGGTCGGGCTCGTCCTCGACAATCAGAATGGTCCTGCTTGTGCTCATCACTTCTCCGCATCCAACGCAAGCCGGCAGAGTGCAGACTCCTGCGCGGGAACCAGCCTGCTACTCAGCCAGACTCCTCACCGCCTTGTACTTCTCTCGGAATACTCCGGCCCAGGTCCGAAGTAACTGCCGCGCCTCCCGGCCTCCGCCTTCCAGAGTCTTGGCAAGCATCAGGCTTTCGCTTTCAGTAAACGGTACTTTCTGCCATTCTTCGAGGGCCGCGGGCTTCATTCCGCCGTCGATGATAGCCTTCCAAGCGGCTTTGAGATCGCGATGTTGGTCGACCAACGCTGCTCCCATCAGCTCAGAGAGAACCAACAGGCGTGCTTTTTGCATTTCGGCGTCCAATTGGAAGAAGGCTCCCGACTCCGCCTGCTCATACGGACTCGTTCCGAGGATCTTGCTGGCGTGCGTAGTGTAAACGTCCGGACGGATCGGCAGGCGGTGCAGGGCATGCTCCCGCGGCCCGCCGATCTCTCCGGGCGGCAGTACCCAGAGAAGCTGTCCCTCCCGGCTCAGGACAAAGTTGATGAACTGCTCCGCCAAGCGTCGATGAGGCGGTTTTCGCAGCATCGATATGGGGTCCGGGGTAATCGCCGTGCCGCCGGTGGGGCATACGTACTGCAGGACGTCTTTGCCGGCCTGGGCAACGCGGGCAAACGCGTAGAAGTCTATGCACGGGCCGGCAAGGGCGTTGCCGGAAGCGATCTCGTTCGGTACGGCACTGCTACTGTCGGCGATTACTCGAGAGTTGGCGGCCAACTGCATGAGGATCGGCCAGCCCTTCTCCCATCCATGCTGCTGCAAGACGGCCTCGTAGCACACTTGGACGCTGGCGGACCTGCGTGGATCGGCGATAACCACCCAACTGAACATGCGTGGCTCCGCCAGATCCTCCCATGATTGGATTGACGGGAGTTTCTGGTTGTCGAGCCCGCGGCGGTTTGTTAGGATTCCGAAGGATGATATAGCGGCGCTGAACCAGAGCCGCCTTTCATCGTGGTTCGGCACGCCGGCTACTTGACCGGGGATCGCGGCGAGGAGCTCGCTTGATATCTCCGGAGATTGCAGGAATCCACGTCCGGCCGCCAGATCATGATCCGGCACGCCACCGCCGAAGAACACGTCAATATCGAATGACTCCCCGGGAGTTGCCCGGTTCTTCGCCTCGAGAAGCTGAGCAAGTTGGCTCGTCCCCTGCTTGATCCACCGAATCTTGACGGGACGCCCGACGTGATCGGCAAACCCCCATTCGAACTCCTGCTGAATGTGCATGTTATGCGGTGTTATAATTACCAGATCGTGATCGTCCGCACGCGCTGGAAGGTGTATGATTGTCAGACAGGCCAGCAACACGGTCATGAGGGTCTTCGACGTCGACCACATCAGTTGTTCTCCCGGTATTCGTGTACGGTGCATATTCAAGTTACTCATCTATAACGATGATATCCCGTGGGTTTATCCTGCATTCAACTACGCTTCCCGGATTCGGCACCCTGCTTCCCGCTCGTTCCAGGACTGCGCTCCTCAATGTGCCATTGTGAATCGCGAGACCTGATTCTCTACTTGACTCCGGCGGCTAAGTACGGTATTTGTTAGGGCTTACGATTTCATGGTTCATGGAGGAGGTCGGCCATGTCTGACGAGATTCGCCCGAAGCATCCCGTGCCCAAGATCTTGGATGTAGCGTCGTTTATGCGTCGCTTCGGAGATGATGCGGCCTGTGCCGCGTATCTGCGAAAGGCTCGCTGGGGACCGAACCTGGAACGGTTCGTCTGCCCGGACTGTGGGCATAACCGCGGATGGTGGCTCCCGACCCGAGGGCTCGTCGAGTGCCGGGAGTGTCACCATCAGACCTCACCGACGGCCGGCACGGTGTTTCACGGTGCCCGCGTGCCGCTCTGGAAGTGGTTCTGGGCTATGTATCAAGAGGCTCACTCGAAGAAAGGCCTCGCGGCCACGGCGTTGGCCAAGCAGATCCAGGTCTGCTACCAGACTGCCTGGATGATGCTGCAGAAGCTCCGCGAGGCCATGCGTCAACGATGCCAACGTTATGTCCTGCAGGGACTTGTGGAGGTCGACGAGACATACGTTGGCGGCCGGGAACCGGGTCGGCCGGGGCGTGGAGTGGAGAAGAAGGTCCCAGTGGGAGTGGCCGTCGAGCTTGACGAGAACGACCGGCCTAAGCGAATCGCCATTCAGGGACTGAAAAGCGTCGACGCTCGAAGCCTGAGGGGTTTCACGACGAGACACGTAGCGAAGGGCTCATGTCTCCGGACGGACGGATGGGGAAGTTACGTTTCAGTGGCCAAGGCCGGGTACGAGCACGAGGCAATCGTGACGGGCGGTGGGAAGAATGCGGTTCAAATTTTCCCCTGGGTTCACACCTTCATCGGCAACCTGAAGCGGATGATTGTGGGCACATATCACAGCGTTTCGCCCAAACACCTCGACCGTTACCTGGCCGCGTTCACCTATCGGGCCAACCGTCGCTGGATGGAAGCAAAACTCTTCGATCGCCTTGTTATCGCGGCCGTAGCTGCCAAACCACTGACATTAAAGGAGTTAACCACCGGAGCGAGGTAGAGAATCAGGTCGCGAGAATGAGCTGCATGGTATCCCCCAAGTAGATTCGATCCCGCACGGTTGCTAACAGAAGGTTGTCGGTATCGCCATTGGATTCAGGGGTTGCAGATAGCAGGTCGACGGTTTCCGGCCGAATCGACAGCAGGCACGGTCCTGATGTACGCCCGCCTTCCGGAGCCGAAGCGCAGAGTGTGCCCAGATCCGTATCCAAGATGCGAAGACCATTACGGGACGATCGGATAGTGGCCTTCAGGATGTTTGTCTCACCCAGAAAGTCGGCGACTTGGGCACTGCGCGGGCGTTGATACAATTCAGTTGGTGGACCCAATTGGGTAATGCGACCGGATTGCATTACCGCAATGCGATCGGCCATCGACAGGGCCTCCTTCTGGTCGTGCGTGACGTATACAGTGGTCAGCCCGAACTCCTTGCATAACGTACGAATCTCTGCGCGCATGTCCAAGCGAAGTTTGGCGTCCAGATTGCTCAACGGTTCGTCGAGCAGAAGGCAATGAGGGCGGATCACAAGGGCGCGAGCCAAGGCTACGCGCTGTTGCTGTCCACCGGACAACTGGTTGGGTTTCCGGCCCTCATAGCCGCCCATCTTCACCATCTCCAGGGCTTCGGTGACGCGCCGGGCGCGGAGCGCCCCGCGCACCTTGCGAACTGATAGACCGAACCCCACATTGTCCGCCACGGTGAGATGCGGCCAGAGGGCATAGTTCTGAAAGACCATGCCCGTGTTTCGACGGCGTGGTGGCAGAAAGGTGACGTCATCTCCCCCGAAAAAGACCCGGCCGTAATCCGGAGAACAGAAGCCTGCGATAGTGCGCAGCAGGGTGGTCTTGCCGCAACCGGAGGGCCCGAGCAGGAAAAATAGCTCACCGGCGTCGATCGAGACACTTACGTCTTGCAGGGCGTGGGTATTCCCGAAACACTTGGTGACACTCTTGATGTCGATTGACCGCACGGGTTCCTCCTGTCAGGGTGCAAGAACGCAGGTTTCGTGGCTGCGTTGAGTAACAGGCGGGGAAGATCATCTGCCCAGCGGTCTCTTGCGAAAAAGCCGATTCCGCAGGGGGGTGCCAAGATGCCGTCCCCAGCTTCTTCCCCAGGATCCTCTACACTCTGAACAACGCTCCTAGTCGTTTTCCCAAGGCGAGCGACGCTATCACGATGGTAGTAATCAAGACGAGCATACCGATCACCCCGAGAGCCGACGCGGTCTCCGTCCCGGATTCCGGAATATCCGCTAGAGACCAGATGGCTTTCGTCATTGGGTAGTACTCGCGGTCGAACGCTAGAATCAAACTGTCGGATACTTCCAACATGGAACGGCTGAAAACCAGCAGGCCGCCGGCGATTAGATTCGGTGCCAACAGGGGGGCAGTAATCCGCCCAAGGGTCCGTATGGGGCCGGCACCTAGGTTCATCGCGGCTTCTTCCAACGCCACGGAAGTCTGCTCCAAGCCGGCCGCGCAGGCTCTTACGACAAAAGGAATCCGGCGCACGCAATAAGCGATGACCAACAGCGGCATCGGGCTCCGGGTGAGCGGGTTAAGGAACCCGACCGGGGAGTCGCCTTGGGTTAGCGCGAAGTAACCAAAGGCCATGACTAAACCGGGAACCGCCAAGGGCAGCATGGCCAAGCCATCCAGAATGGCAGTGAGAGGCGTACGTCGTCGGACGGCCAGGTATGCAATGGCGAATCCGAAGAACATGGCCCCGACCGTTGCGATGATCGAGTAGGTGACGCTGTTGACTATGCTCCGGGCGGCTACCCCCTTGCTGGGGTCGCCGAAACTCAGAATGTCGCTGATTATGCCGACGTAGTGGCGCGAAGTCAGGTGTCCGGGAGCGAGTTCGAGCATACCGGTGGAAGTTATGCTACCCAGGATAACGCCCAGGTGCGGGACTACGGCCGCGAGGAAGACGACACCGAAGGGCGCGGCCAACAGAAGGCTGCCTGCTGACCCCAAGCGCCGGAGCGGCGTGGATACGGTCGCTTTGGGGGCCATCGCCCCGGAAGGGCGTCCCAGGACCCACTTGCCCAGCGCGAAAATCAATACGCTTATCGTGAGCAGCACGACTACCAGAGCATACGCATCGCCCTGTGGGTTGGTTGTCTGAAGCTGGTCGAAGACCTGAACTGCGGTCACCGCGCGAAACCCTACGATCAAAGGTGTGCCCAGCTCGGTGAATGCCCAGATAAACACTATTGTGGATCCGGCAAACACACCCGGCCGAGCCAGCGGAAGCGTCACCCGCCAAAGACGCCGGAAGAAACCGGCACCGAGGTTCTGAGCGGCTTCTTCCAGCGATGGATCGAGATTGGCGAGGGTCGCTTGGATGTTGAGGAATGTAATCGGGTAGAGATACAGCGTTTCCAGCACAATGCACGAAATGAAGGGCGAAGCCAGCCAGTCGATGGGATTCGCAGGGTCGATGAGGCCCAACGCCGCCAGCAGGCTGTTGAGGCCGCCGTTACGCGAGAGCATCCCCTTCAAACCCAACGCCCCGACAAACGGCGGCAGAATCAGCGGCACCTGAATGAGGGCCAGCCACCAGCGCTTTCCGGCGAAATCGAAATTCTCCGAAATCAACGCCAGCGGAAACGAGATCAGTAGACACAAGATCGTAGTGCAAGACGCCAGGACCACGGAGTTGACCAGCCCCTCGCGGTAGAGCGGGTCCTCGAAGACCATCGAAAGCCAGAACATGCTGAAACGGCCGTCTTCGTCGAAGCCGGCGCGTACGACTGCGAATATCGGAGCTAGCAGGACCAGACCCAAGGCAAGAATGAGGAGAAGAGTCAGCAGGGAACTCAGTTGCCACCGCTGCATACTTTTCTACCTTGCAGTGCCGCGAATCGCGCAACGACGCCTATGGTGAGCCCGGCGAATCACGGTTGAAGTCTCAGGCGGAATCGCGCCGCGACCGGGTTGTGATCCGATCCCAGGCTGTCGACGCTTCCGGTGCGGATGGCGTACGACCCGGGAACGTACTGCTTAGCCAGGGCGGGCGAAGATAGAATGAAGTCGATCATAGATCGATACGGCTCGCGATTGTAGGTGATACGATCTGCCTTCGGTATCTCCTCGGCAAAGCACCGAAGCGCGCGCGGACCGTTTCCCACGAGGGTCTGCAAAGTGTTACTATCCCAGGTGTCGTTGAAGTCGCCACAGAGCGCAATAGCGGCGTCCGGATCCCGCTGCAGGCGGTCATCAAGAATCTCGCGGATCTTCTTCGCCTCTGCTACGCGGATGGGCTCGGCGTACGCGCGGCCGTCATAGTTGCTCTTCAGGTGTACCACCCAGACCTCGAACGGAGCTGCTCTCTCCGGCTCCAGGCGAACACCCAGCAGATCCCGGCCGAAGCGGCGCAGTGATCCGCTCGCATCCGGAAACTCCAGGTGCCGGTACGACGTTACCGGCCCGACGGGCACGCGCGATACAAGAGCCGCGTCGATTCCTCGGGCGTCGTTGCTCTCGAAGTGGACGACATGACTGTAACCCATATCCGACAGGAAGACCTCCAGGAAACGTTCCAGGTACCCCCGGCTTTCCACTTCCTGGAGAGCCAGTACGTCGGCGTTAATGTCCCGGATCGCCTGGGCGACTCGCTCGAGCTCACGGCGCGGTTTGGTCGGAGTGGAGTCGTCGTTGCGGTACGGATCATCGACGTCATCGAAGAGATTCAGGATGTTGAAGGTCGCCACCGTGATGGTATCGCCCAACTGGACCTCGTGATCCGCAAGCGGAGGCACCGACGGCAAATCCTGGAGAAACTCGATCTGGTCGGGCGTCGTCACGTAAATTTGCGGCCGGCCCCCGTAGGTGCTAACCCCGCCGCGAACGCGGACCAACTTGCCCTGGTACATCTCGCGAAGCGGCATTGGGAAATTGGCTGCGAACTGTTGGAAGACCACCACGGAGAACCCTTCGGGCCCTGAGCTGGGGCCGAAGTTCAGCAAGGTCACGCGCCCTTTGGTCAGAACCTCGCGGATCTGGCCATGTACGAAGGCCGTACGCCCGATGATTTTGCCGGCGTCCTGCCAGCTTACGTGCGGTCGTCCCTCGTCCGGACCGATCGCGGGCTGGTCCGCGAAGGCCCCGGCCGTAAGGAGGGTCCAGGCCAGGAACGTCCCCGTAAGGACCCGAACGCTTTGCGTCCTCTGTCCTGCCTTTGGGCGAACGAACGCATGCGACCGGCCGTTACGAATAATAATCACGGTGCACGTCGCGACCATACCCAGAAGCATGACGACAAGGCCCCATGTGGAGACCGTGGGCACGGTGGGGGCGCACTCGTCGGGAATCCCGTCTCCATTGGTATCCAACGACGTTCCGGATTCGATATCGCACTCGTCGGGGATCCCGTTAGTGTTGCAGTCTTCGCTTGTTGAGGCGTCCAGGTCGCAGAGATCCTCAATACCGTTACCGTTGCAGTCGTCAGTCAAAACCTGCGTGCAAGTACCCTCGGGGGTGCAGTACGGGCTGCCATTGCACCAGTCGCCGTCTTCGCAGTGGCTGTTCTGCAGGCAATCCACGCATCGATCGTCGCTCTCTCGGCAGTAGGGTGTCAGGCACGGCGATTCTCCGGCTTGGCAATCCAACTCCGGGTCGCACGTCTCCAATCCGTCGCAGAACAACCCATTATCGCAAAGATCATCATCCGGAGTATTCTCGCAAACGGGTGCTACGCAGGTGTCTACGGTGCAGGCGACGAAGTCATCGCAGTCTTCGTCGTTTTCGCATCCGGCAGTACTGAGAATGAAATCGGCGATGACGGGACGATGATCGGAGGCCATCTGGCTTGCCCCGCTGGGCCAGAAGTACCCGTCGAGTTCGGACGGGAGCGAATCGGCGGGGGTGCTGCCGCCGGTGTAGAAAACGAAGGCTTGCCGCAGGACAGCGATACTGTCCTGCCAAGCGATGTAATCCAGTTTGTTGGTGCTTCCGCTACCGGAGCCCTGGGTACGGCGATAACCGTTGAAGTAGTCTACTGCCGTGTCATAGGTCATGTCCGAGCGGTCGCGATCGGTCCCGTCGGGAGCCCCGGTGATCTCCGCCATGGTCAACCAATCGGCCGGCCCTTTTCGTCCGTTAGTCTGCTCATCCTCGTTCCAATCACCGCCGATGATCACGGCTGTCTCGGCTCCTAGAATCTGTTGGGCCGCGGGACTGTCCCAGATCTTGCCGTGCGGGTCCGGGATTCCCTCACCTGCCCCGTTGTACCAGTAGTCAATCACGTATGCGACTCGCTGAGCAGCTTCCAGACGCTGGGCCAAGTCGTCGGACGATCCCCCGGACTTAAGATGAGCGTTGCCGACCACGACATCGCCGACATAGGTTTCATCCGGAAGGTCGATCTCGGCGAACTGGAATCCCCGGATACCGCCGTCACCAGGCTCGGTCACATACTCATCAGCAAAAACGGTAGGGATGTCGGCAAGAGTGTCTTTCGTATCCCCGTTCAGGTCGGCAAAGGGATACCGGCTGAGGATTGCATTGCGGTTGTATCCGTCCGATTCGCTGGGCACGAAGATATATGGTAAATCGTAATCCGGCGCGAATAACTGTACCCACGATTCCACAGTTGGATTGCCCGTTATGAACGGGTCCTCCCCGCCGTAGAGGAACAGCTCCAGCACCGTGGTAAGCTCCGCAACGGAGTCAAGGCAGCCGCTGCAGTCGTTGTCCCCCGCCTCCTGAATGATGAGCACATCCGGACGCATTCCCGCCACGATCCGGACCAGAGCATCCCAGGTAGAATTCGCGGTCTTGCTGATCTCGGTGCGAATGTCGTCCTCTACGTTCCAGGTCATTACCCGCAAGTCAGTAGTCTCGGACTTCGACCAGTCCCCGTTGGGTGGGTCCCAGGCGTTTACGTCAAGTGCGATAGTGCCGAACGCGATAAGCGCGACAACCGTTATGACCTTGTTCATGGCCGTTGATTCCTCAATTGCGCTTGATCCGCAGCTTGCGGTGGCTTATTCGCCCGACACGATCGGACTTTAGGCTCGAAACCAGCGAGGTCCCTGACGGCCCCGACGGCCTGACAAGACGTTCCGGGGTGGAGCAAGCATGTGCGGCAGATTCTACTCACACAAGGCTCCATCCCGGTACTCGTCTCGACAGACCGCGGGGTCCAAATCCGTCCTCCGAAGTACCTAGATCAACTGCCGTTTGCGGCCACGCATGACCACTGTTCCAACCGCCATCACGAGGAGAGTCATGACGATCATTCCCCACTCGGATACGGCGGGCACGTTGCCCGATCCGCCCGGAGCTACGGACCCGATATACAACAGCACGTTGTAGTCTTGGTCCTGTTCGCCCGTTGCTCCGGTGCAAGGCTGCTCGAAGTCACCGTCCTGGTCCGCGTCATAGACGATCTCTGCGGCCAACACGATTCCACCAAGGGTGCGCGGATCCGCCGGTTCGATAGTCGCCGGATCAAGGCCCAGGTGGGCGCTCTCGCTGATATTCTGTGACCACATCGTTTCGGACGCGACCGAGTTGGAGTCCGCGATACCCACGAACGTCACCATGTAGTCGCGGTCGGAGTTCTGTCCATGGAAGACATCGCCGAGTTTGAAGACCAGTTCCAGCTCGTACCCGAAGGTAGCAGGATCATAGACGGCTCGTAACAGGCCGGTGGTTAAGTCGCTGGGGTCACCGAAGAGCTCGATGGCCGAGAAGAACCAGACATTGCCGGCTGAGTCGATCATGGGCGCCGAAACGCTCGGGCCGAACGGCGTGCTCTCCGTAGTCACCTTATCCAGGCCGACCATCCGCCCGATTATGCTTCCGCCCGGACCGTCCAAGATTGGCTTGCCGCCTCCCGACGTTCCCTCGGTGCCATCGGAGTAGCCGGCCATAGTCCAAGACTGCGTTCCGGTAGTGCAATCCACCCGAGCTACCGCGATGTAGTTAACCGGCCAGTCAGTCCCACCGTCCGCGGGGTGGTCGACTTGGGCGGCTGCGAGCAGGTTTCCAGCCGGATCGACCCCGAGAGCAATCTGACCGTTACCACCCCGGTAAGCCACCTGGCTATGGTAGTGATCAAACTCGTTTGTCCCGGCGATGTTGGTTGCCCCGGTGGTCGGGTCGGTGATTACTGCTGGAAGCCGCAGCGCGAGTGTTCCAGTGACGTTCCCAGACGCCCCCAGACCCCAGAGGTTCATGAAGATACCCAAGGCGCTGGGATCATCAGTCGCGGCGTCGCGCCCAATAATCGCGGCGATGCCGTGCGTACTGCTCAGTTGGCTGCAATTGGCGCTTGTGTAGCTGATATTGCCGCGGGTCGAAAGCACGCCTGTGCCCCAGTGAGTCTGATCGCAGGTAACCGCACCGAAGTCGGTTCCCCGGCAGTACTGTCCATCGAAGTTGACGCCGATGTAGAGCGGAGCGCCACCGACGATCGGACCGGGGATCATTCCGGGGGTGCTGTGCACCGTGGCGGAGTTTCGGACGACCCAGTCGGTCACCGCCGAGTCGAACTGGCCACCGGGATAGTCGTTGCTGATGACATTCAACGATGTCGTATTGCGGTTCGCGGCATCGACCCGGAACACGTTATCAGCGGTTAGGGCGGTCAGCCCACAACCGGCGGAAGTGCCGTACGCGTCGGCGCGAAGGTGGAGTACTCCCGCAGGATCGATTGACCCGGTTCCGAACCCGGACAGGTTTGATGTGTTATCGCACGAGTTCGTCGCGGCAACGATTCGTGATACGTACAACCGCGTCGGCGCCGAAGGTTCATACTGCACCAATCCGGCGATCGTGCCGTTGTAGTTGGCCTCATTATCCGTGGTGGAGTACTCGGCGAAATCCACCGCGAACTTGTTCCCGAGACGCCCGGTCAGATCGATCTGCGTAGTGGGGGCGTCGTTCTGGACGGTATTGACCCCGTAGCCCGGGGCGTTCCAATAGTCAAACGACCCATCGAGAGTCTGTCCGAACAGTTGAACTCGACTTATAGCTTGAGCACTCATCAAGCTGCCGAAGTAATCGGAGCTGGTCTTGCTGGACTTGACCAGCGGGGCGATTCCAAACGCGGTACCCCACGACGTATTGAAAGCCGTCAGATCCACGACATAGTCATTCCGCTGTTCCGTGGTGTCCCAGGGATCTAATGCATCGCCCGGCAGGCAGGCGGTGTTCGAAACACTGTCCGTGGCGAACGCCGGGGATGCCAGAATCAGAATCAGTGCTAACCCTCTCAAACGACTGCCCATGTCTCCGTACCCAATCATGCCTGATGCTCCTTTCCGTTGTCCATGGTTTTGTTCAAAGACGGCCGGCCTCTCGAATCGAGAAGTCCGCCGCCAGACCCGTTCGATAAACTCCATACCCGTTAGGCGTCTATGCTCTGCGTCACCGGGCTGTATACCTGCCTCGCTCGCCCGCGGCCTACGGTATTTCCCACTCCTGCTCAACTGCGGTCATGCCTTCGAGCGCGTTCTCGACCACCGCGCCCCGCGGATACCAATACTCGATCTTCCGCGAATCGCGATCGTTCAGCAGCTCGACGTGGCCGTCGAAAAACAAGATGTTCATCAAGCCGGCGTTGTCTTTGGCGTGTCCAGTACCACTACTGTGAACACTATGCCGGTACGACAGTGCCAGATTCTTGCCGTTACTGGGGGAACCACCCGCACCTGAGCCGGCCCCGTCCCAATTCAACGAGTCCTTGTGTACGCCGTAAGCAGTGGATCCTCGCCACCACGCTCCGGATGACGTAAACGACCCGAAGTAGTTCGGGAACGGGCTAACGTCATGATCCAGTAAGAGGTTGTCCGGGAGATAGCGGGTCCCGTCAGCCAGAAAGACCTTCCTTCCCGGAGTCCCGATGCGATTGAGGCGAGAGACATAGTCGGTAACGCGGACATTATCCCAATCATCCGGTGCCGCCTTGGCGACGACCTTCATTTGCGGAAAGAACTCCAAGGGGCTGAGCTCTCTGCCCGCCTGGCGCTCGCCCCAATACTGAAAATAGGCGGGCATGAGGTAACTGACGGCCGCCCACGAGCCGACCTTCTCGAACTCGGATTTCTCGGATCCGCTGCCGTTGTAATAGGCGGCCGAGTTATACGTCTTTGCGCAGGGGCAGGCATAGTAGTTCATCAAGTGGGCGAACCGGTCTGCGCGCCTGACCGGGAGGTTCGGCTCATCCAGAATCGGCGACAGCCAATCGAAGGACTGCACCGGTAGGAAAGACTCCTGCAAGGCCTCCCCGTCCATTCCCTTACGCGCCCGCAGCGCTACTCCCGACGTATTCAAACCGGGCAGCCAGTCGTTATTGACGTAGGTATAGTCCGCAAGACCCGTCGCGAAGCCGTGAAGATGGGCTCCGCACACCACTTCCTTGGCGTGGTCCCGGGCCTTTCGCAGGCTAGGCAGCAGGATCGCCATCAGGGCAGCGATGATCGCAATGACGACCAGTAATTCGATAATTGTGAACGCGCTCGAGACGTTTCTTGATCGGCGCGCAAACAACTGGATGCTAACGGCTGTTTCTGATCGCGAGGGTCCCGAGGTCAACATACTGGTTCTTATCCTTGAGATCTTGGACGGTAGTACGATAGCGATCCGGAACGTACCGAGCGCCATCACGGGTTTCGAAGGGGATCAACGTGCGTTCGCCCGTTTCGGGGTTCTCCATTGGGAGCATGTTCACGCGTTCACGCGGGATGTTAAAAGTCTCCCCGGTAGCAGCGCAGACTAATGGCATCCTGTTGGGTAGCTCGAGCGGCGACGAATGAACGAAGGACCAACCGATCACCACGGCAATACCGACTACCGCGATCGCCAGCAGCAGGTTACGTTGAGTTTGGATGAAGTCGAACAATAACAACGCCAGGGTCCTTTCTTTGTTGCCTCCTCAGCAGAATTTGTGGTGGATTTTCGGTTCGGGTAGTTTGCCAAGTGCGTGATATAGGGCGACTTCCGCGGCCTTTAGCTCTCGAAAGCCGTAGGCTCTTCTGATGGTCAGTTTGACCTTGTTGTTGAGTCCCTCCACGATCCCGGACGAATACTGCTTTCTCGCCGCAAACCAATTCAAGATCAGGTTCTCATGAGCACGCAGACTGCGCGCGACTTTCTTAATCGGTTCAAGCCGGCTGCGCATGGCCCGTTGAATCCACCCCTTCAGAAATCGTCCTGCCCAGTGGTATGACTCGTAATCCCAGAGCGCCTGGAAGCTGTCCTTGAGCAGGTAGGCCCGGATGCTCTTGAGGTTGTATCGCATCAGTTCGCTGAGCTTGGCTCCCTGTTTGTTCGTCAGGTTCGCGGGACGCTTCAGCAGGCACCACCGGCTGTGCTTCAGCACCGGGTCGAAACCTTCGCGTGCCAGTTCCTTCGCCTCGGCCGCCCGGACCTCGTCAACCGCCTTGTTCAGCCTGGCCACGATGTGGAACCGATCCAGAATGTGAATCGCGTCGGGGATCTTCTTCCGGATCACGCGCAGGTAGGGCTGCCACATATCGCTGCAGACGTAACGGATTCCGGCTGATCGCGGCTTGCCCATCATGCGAAAGAAACGCAGGAAGCTCTTGGCGGTGCGATCCTGCCCGATCCACAGCAGACGCCGGCACGAGTTCTCAATCTGGTAGACCAACGTCAGATACCGATGTCCTTTTTGGAACTGAATCTCATCGACGCCGATGGCGGCGACGTTGTCCAAATCCCGGTGTTTCAGGCCGTATTCGACGACCCAGGCAACCGAGCGGTAGACCGTGTCCCAGCTGGTCTTGAACACCGTGGCCACCTCTTTCCAACTCAGGCGGCGCGCCCACCGAGCGAGGAACAGCGCGTGAGCGTTGGTGATTCGCTTCTTACCGTCCGCCCAAGGCAACAGTTCGACCTTCACGCCGCAATCCTCGCACTTGACGCGGCGGGGTGCGTAGAGCATCACAACCGGCAAGGCCCACAGCGGAATGAACGAGAACGATCGTCTCGGCATTCGGTCGTAGGCCTTGCCTCGGCGGCCGCAACCCGAGCAGAACGGACGGCTGCCGCGTCGCGGCCGGATTTCGACTTCCAGCGTCATGGGATCCGAATCACGGAATCGAACGTCTCCGTAGACGAAGCCCTTGACTTTGTGGACGCGATTGAGGATGGTCTTCACTTGCATCGTTCGTTTTCTCCGGGTTGATGTCTTCGCAAACACCAATTTACCGGATTCTCGAACGATGCACTTCTTTTGTCCCGGACACAAGCCGGCCTCTGCCCGTTCCGTCACGTAAACCAAACGCTGCCTCCAGGCCCCTGTAGCTCCGTCACCCTCGGCGTCGGTCTCACCCGACTAGGGCCGACGCCGAGGGGGACGGTGCGGAAGGGGCCGCCCCGGACAGCTCCCGAGCCGGAGGCCGAGGATCACCTCAACCTATGAAATCCTTCCACAGATTCGGCGGAAGAACCTCTTTGTTAGACGGCGGCGCGGGCAGCGCCGTCCTTTGCCTGCCGCGCGTCGTCAAGAAACGCCAGCACTTGAGTGGTCGTGCGGAATAGTCTGGAGGCCGTCTCCGTGATAAACGGACTGGGAGGGCGTTCGGGCTTCCACACCACATACACCTGACGGCCGTGCTCGTACGCGTGGTGCAGTTCCCGCTCCACTCCGCTCGATATCGCCGGGGTGCCGTCGGGAAGCTCAGGAACCAAGCTGATGATCATGTCCGACTGGTCGATCAACTGAAAATCACGCGCGTAGATCTGCCCGTCAATGTCGCCGGCAAGCTCGAGTAGTTGCTTGGCGGACACTTGATAATTCTGGGTTGCCCCGTCCGGCCCGGACATTTGGCTTTCAACGAAGTCGCGGCCCTCCTTGGTAGCGGCGATCGCAGCGTCCACCAGGTGCTTCTCATCAACGTCCACCGGATCGAACACAATAAGCCGGTCAGCTAGTTCAAGCCGAAACGCATCGATTTCCGCGATGACCTCGGGCATCCCGACCACGTGGGTCATGGGGTACGAAACATAAGCCTTGGGGAGGTGCGGTTGAGTAATGAGGCGAAAGCACGTTCGCATGGTTCCGCCGGTTTTCCCGCGAGGCAGAACATAGCAGGAATTGGCACAACCCAGAGCCAAGGCCAGCAGCTCTGTCGCGAGTATCTCCTCCTCCCGCCAGACCAAAGTGTCCTTGAGCGTGGCGTCCACCTTGTGTTTGCACATCAGCCGGTGGTGTACCGCATCAACCGAGTCCACCAGACAGATGAACATGTCAGGGCGGAGTCGCTCAATCTGGTCGAAGTCAAAGGCGCGAAAGAGGCTGTGACGCCACCGGAATGTGGCATGCGTATTGACGATGATGTTAGGACGCCCCTCTGCCTCCCTGAGAATATCCTTGAATACGGAACGGCGAAGGGTGTGCAAACGACTCAACGGTAAATCGAGGATTCGGCCCGGCGGTACGTCCGGAGCATCCGCATACATGCGATCGCCGACGTGAAAAGCAGCTAATCCGCTCCGAGAATCCCGGGTGATGCGCTCGACGCCACGCAGATACTCCTGCTTGTCGAGTCCTACCTGGCCGGTCAAAACTGCTCGCATTGGGTTGAAGCCTTCTTTTTATTCGAGCGCCAACGCTGCGGCCCGGGGGTGGACGCTCATCAACGTCCGAGTCAGCCGCAGCAAACGCCCGAGAGTATAACGATCGCGATTACCGGCATGATGAAGTCCGCATGAATCTACTATGAAGATTCCGTAAAGGTCGGGGCGTGGCGCATCTTAACGAGAAGTTAACATTGCTCTTATCTGATCCTCACAATTCTGTGTTATGAGCATGTCTGAGGAGGTGAGGCAAGTGAGGCACAACGGGGTACGGATGATACGAACGGAACTGGAAACGCCGCGTCAGAGGGCGAATCGGGCGCGGCTTGTCATCGTGGCCGAGAAGGAAGCGGAATCCCCGTTGGATCTGAACCGGCACCTTGAGGAGGCGGGCTACTCTTGTTGTCAGGTGGTCGATGAAGACCGTCTGGTTCTGTCGGTGAGACGACGGGTCCCCGATCTGGTCATTCTAAACCGCACCCAGGCGGTGAACGAGGGTCGGAATCTCATCGCGGAACTCAGGCAGGATCCCCTTACCGCGGATATCCCGATCGTCGTGGTGATTCCCCGCGGCGGCACAACCGAGACCCTGATTGCGTTCGCTCTGGGGGCGGATGAGTGTCTTAGCCGCCCATTTTCCGCGCGGCTTTTCGTGGCCCGCGTAACCGCCCTGTTGCGGCGCGCTCAGCCCGTTAGGGCTATCAGTGACGAAACGCACATCGGTCCTATATACGTGGATCCGGCGGCATGCACGGTCGAAGTTGAAGGCGAGCCCGTGCGGCTCACTCCGACGGAATTCAATCTGCTCTGGGCGGTGACGTCCAACGGTGATCGGGTGACCCGAAGGGGCGACCTGCTTAGAACCGTCTTTGCGACGACGGATCCTACCGATCGGCGGATCGATGTTCACATGGCCAGCCTGCGCAAGAAGCTGGGAGATGCCGGTGAGTGGCTCCAGACTATACGCGGCGCCGGCTATGCATACCGCGCCCCGCAGGAGTGAATGGTCTTTCATTAGTCCCCGGTATCGGGCCGTGCAGGCCCGTTGTCACCAACGATTCAGGAAACGGCGGTTTTGCCTGCGAACGAGTTCTGGTTTGCGCATTCTTAATCCGGTTTTAACTGCGCCTTAGTTGTATCTTTACGGCCCGCGATCGAAGATCTTGCGCGTTGCGAAAAAAGCGGCCTGGTGGCGGCTTGAGCGTAGTATCCAGGAGCGGAGCGGACAAATGGCTGAAGAACAGAGGAAAGGAGCACGGGGAATCATGAGCGTTAATCGCGGAATTCGCGGGCTTTCGGGGAGGATCCTGCTAAGTGTGATCCTGGCCGGGGCATTGCTGGCACCGGCCTACGCGCAGGTGGCAATCAACGAGGTCCGGATCGATCAGACGAGCACGGATAACGATGAGTATATGGAGCTTGCAGGCGGGAGCGGCACGGCGCTCGATGGGCTGACCTACTTGGTAATCGGCGATGGCAGCGGCGGAAGCGGCGTTATTGAGGCCGTGGTCGACCTCACCGGATTCGCCATCCCGACTGGTGGGTTCTTCGTTGCCGCGGAATCGACCTTCACGGCGGGTACCGCCGACATGGTGACCAGTCTCAATTTCGAAAACAGCGACAACGTCACGCACATGGTCGTAAGCGGGTTTAGCGGAGCCGATGGCGACGACCTGGACACGGACGATGACGGCGTGCTCGACGTTACCCCTTGGACTGCGATCGTCGATTGTGTTGCCTTGATCGAGACGGTCGGCTCGGGCGATTTGGTGTACTGCAGCGAGACCGTCGGACCGGACGGCTCCTATGTGCCCGGACACGCGTATCGGTGTCCGGATCAGAGCGGCAGTTGGGTGATTGGTTCCTTCGATCTGGGTGTTGACGATACGCCCGGGGCTGCGAATGCCTGTGTAGTCCCGACCGGAGCCTGCTGTGATGAGACCAGCGGCGATTGCACTGAGGATGTGACCGAGGCAAGCTGCACCGGAGCCGGCAACCGCTACGGTGGTGACGACTCGACTTGTGCTACTATCGACCCGCCGTGTGTGGGGATTGCCACGGGGGCCTGTTGCGTGGCCCACGCATGTATCGACGACCTTACCGAGGCCGATTGCACTCCTCAGGGCGGCGTGTTCCAGGGCGGCGGAAGCACTTGCGCTTCCACAACCTGCCCGACCCCGCCGTCGGTCATCATCAGTGAGATCATGTACAACCCCAACAGTAACGAAGGCAGCAGCCCGGATTACATCAATCTCGTCGAATGGGTCGAAATCTACAACAATGGAGACACAACTGTCGACATCACCGGTTGGGGATTGATGGATGAGGACCCCAGCGGCGATTGGCTGGCAGCGGGCCCCATTCCGGCGGCTACGATTGCTGCAGGTGAGGCCGTTGTGCTTATCCCCGGCCCGGATACTCAGGGAGGGGCATCGCCTGGTCTGAGCGTTGCCGATTTCCAGGCCGCGTGGGGTGCGGGCTATCAGGTGGTCCCCATCGATAACTGGGGCGACAACCTCTACAGCTTGTCCAACAGTCCCGACCTGACCAGTGAGATCGTGACTCTGACGGACGCATCGGGTGTGGCCGTCGACGTCGCCAACTACGACGACTCCTACCCCACGGACAACGGCTGGCCCAATCCCTTCCCCGGGGGCCCGAGCATCTACGTTAAGTGTTTCGCCCTCGATGGTGCTCAGAACGACCTGGGCACCAGTTGGGATCTGTCGACGGACGGCGTCGACGGGGCCTTCATCGTAACGCCCACCGCCGTCTTTGACGGAGTGGACGTCGGTTCGCCTGGGTTCGTCTTCGAGTGTTCCGGGTTGGTCGGGGCATGTTGCGACTGGGCCACCTACACTTGTACTGACGACGTGGCAGCCGTCGATTGCCAGGGAGACGATCAGGAATGGACTGCAAGCACGCTATGCTCGGAACTCGATCCGCCGTGCCTGCCGCCGGTGTACACCGGAGCGTGCTGCTTCGCGGGTTTCTGTGCCGATGATCTCGAGCAGGCCGATTGCGAGGCCGGCGGCGGTGTATACCAGGGCGATGACAGTCTCTGCAGCGGCGTCACCTGTCCGGCAGGTCCCGCGGTTGTGATCAACGAGGTCCGGATCGATCAGTCCTCGGCGGATGACGACGAGTACTTCGAGCTGGCCGGCGATGCCGGGGCGTCCTTGGATGGGCTCACCTATCTCGTCATCGGTGACGGCGACGGGGATGGCGGGACGGTCGAGGCGGTGATTCCGCTGACTGGTTCGGCAATCCCGGGTAGCGGCTTCTTCGTGGCGGCCGAGAGCACTTTCACGCTGGGTACCGCGGACTTGGTCACGAATATCAACTTCGAAAACAGCGACAACGTGACTCACCTGCTGGTTGCCGGGTTCAGCGGCGCGGACGGTGATGATCTCGATACCGATGACGATTGTGTGTTGGACGTCATGCCGTGGGCCGGGGAGTATGATCGGGTTGCGTTGGTTGAGACGGACAACCCGCCCGTGGACACTGAATGCCACTATGGTCCGGCGCAAGTCGGTCCGGACGGCACCTATGTGCCGGGGCACGCCTACCGCTGTGCGGATCTTTCCGGTACCTGGCGCCTTGGCGGCTTCACCCTGGGTGAAGATGATACGCCCGGCGCCGCGAACGCTTGTGGCGCTTGCTGTGCGGACGGGGCTTGCAGCGAAGGCTCCTGCGGCGAGTGCGCCGGTGCCTTCCAGGGCACGGGGTCGGTTTGCACCACCGAGCAGGCCTGCTGTCTGCCCGATGGCACCTGCACGATGGCGGATGTTCTCTGTTGCGAAAACGAGCTCGGCGGTACTCCGCAGGGTGACGGTTCCGAGTGCGGCGGGATGGAAGCGTGCTGCCTGGGCGACGGCACTTGCACGATGGCCGACGCTCTGTGCTGCGTCAACGAGCTTGGCGGCACCCCGCAAGGTCCGAGCAGCATCTGCGAAGGTGATACCGATTCCGACGGCCTTGACGGAGCCTGTGGCGACGAATGCCCGCTTGACGCCGACAAGTACGTGCCCGGCCTGTGTGGATGCGGGACTCCCGACGTCGACACCGACGGCGACGGAGTGCCGGACTGCAACGACTTGTGCCCGGGTGTGGATGACGACGCTTTTGGTCCTGGATGTGCCGATGCGATTCCGACGGTTTCGCAGTGGGGTCTCGTAGTCCTGGCCCTTTTGCTGCTGACCGTGAGTAAGGTCCGTTTTGCCGGTCGTTCTACAACGGCTGCGTAGAAACTCGCGGACGATAACCTGACTGGCGGCCGGGGGCTTCGCTCGCTCCCGGCCGCTATTGTATAGGTGCAGGCGATGACGCCGCGGGTGCATAGTCTGTTAAGGCTGCGATCGACGCGGGAAACGCCGGGAATGTGATGACCATGGCACCCGGCGCATACCTTACCGCCGTCACTTACTCAGGCGGGGACAACGCTCGATGATCCGAGTATCCAACCGTTTTCGGTTAGCCGCGGCTCCTTTTCCGTACCAGGCGAGCGTAGGACCGGTCGAGCATCCGCTCATACTGTTTGGACCCTGCCAAGTCGTAGTACTTTGGCCCACGACATTGCGCCGTCGATCCCTGACTCGGTCCGCTGCCGCTCCGCTCCGTAACGTTCACGATGCAGCGAAGAGCCCCGCCTCTGGTGTATACGCGGGATACATCGATAGTCTCTACGTCAAACCCTAAGCCGAGGTAGATAGCCGCGGCAGCACGATCCAAATCCGGAATGTCATAGGTCGGCATATACAAAGTTCTTCTGCCGCCTCGGTGGTCCATCAGAACGTTGTTGTACGTGATCATCCAGCCTTCGCTCGAGTTCACCAGTGCGGGCAGGCGGATCACCTTGTATCCGCGGTTCAGGGCAAGCGAAGCTATATCATCCAGCCGATCCTGTGTCGTATCGGATTCGCAGGCGTTGAATCCTGCAACAACATCGTCTGAATCGTCATCCGAATACCGCGTCAGGATCAGCTCGGCCATTCGCGGATTCGCAATAAGAACGGTGTCATCGGAAACTGGTGTCAAATACATGTCGACGTGGCACCAAGGTACGTCGCCGTCCTTGCCGGCCACAGGGATGTACGTGCGCCCGAACACGGTGCTCAGCTCATTAGCGACAGCCGACCTTCCGATAGCGATATTCTCATTCAGGACATTCGCGCCCACAAAGACATGCCTTAGGTTGGAGACAACATTGCCGCCCTCCAGGTGAAGGTGCGTATCCAACGTGCGGGGCAGCAGTTGTGCCTCGGTCAGTAGCTCCAAGGCCAGAAGGTCGTTCCGTTTCTCGGGCTCGTAGGAGTCGTTACCGGCCGGAACGAAGCTGGAGACTTCCTGCGAGGACTGCTCCTGCTGCCGCGCGATGTATCGATCGCGAGCCCAGATGGATATCGGGAAGCCGACGTTTACGACGTCTACCGCCCAATGCTCGGTTGCCGTTCCCCACGTGTCGGAAAAGTCTTCGGCGGCCGAGGCGGAGGGGCAGATTACGGTCACCTGGACGCCCGTTGGCAAAACCCGGAAGAGATCCTCGTAAACCGGGGCCAGCTCACTACTCAGCCCCGGATCGTAGTGCAGGAGAATAGCGGCGATGGCTCCCTCTGAGTCCGCCAGTACATTTGCCCCGGCCTCAGCGGGTACCTGCAAGGTCTGCCCGTTAACCTCCCCGGTGGTTGCCAAGAGGGCGACGAACAGTACGGCAGTCGTGAAGACGTACCACTGCCTGAACCCCGATAACCTAACCTTCACGCTTGTTCTCCGCGACGAACGCAGTACGCGGCCTGCCGTGCCCGGCTTCCGGTCGCAAGACGATTCCCCGGTGGGATCGCACCTTGCGCCCGGGGGCGGTGATTACCCGCGCGCTCTATCTTGAGATTGTCGGCCGCCACTCTGAGCGCAGGATGAACCCGGCATTAAAACGCCTTAATCTTCGCAACGTAGACCTCAATCCACTGTTGCCGGACGAAATAAGCGTCGGATAATGGCGTTCTGGATGTGCCGGTTCCGTGGTCTAGTTGCGTTGCCTTTGGGGGCGACATCAGAACAACCATCGAGGGACGGGGATGCGAGTCTTGGTGATCGAAGACAATCCGAAGATGGCCGGGCTGCTCCGGCAGGGGTTGACCGAGAACGGATACGCCGTTGATGTCGTTACCTCCGGTCGCGAAGGCGAGGAGCTGGCGGCGGGCCACCCCTATGACGCCGTCGTCCTTGACGTCATGCTGCCCGACCTTGACGGGCTTCAGATATGCGCCAACCTGCGGCGGCAACGTGTGGCCACCCCCATTCTGATGCTCACCGCTCTTTCCACGACGGGTGACAAGGTCAAAGGCCTCGATGCCGGTGCCGACGACTATCTGACCAAGCCTTTTGAGCTCGAGGAACTACTCGCTCGTCTCCGGGCTCTGCTGCGCCGCGGCAAGGGGCAGGGGGCCACAAGGCTGAAGTTTGCGGATCTCAAACTCGACCTGCTGACGCGAAGGGTCACGCGGAGCGGCATGCAGATCAAGCTCTCGTCACGGGAGTTTGCCCTGCTGGAGTATTTCATGCGAAATCCCGATCGCGTGCTGAGTCGAACGGCGATTGCCGAGCACGTCTGGGACATGAATTTCGATAGCGACAGCAACGTCATTGACGTCTACGTCAGCATGTTGAGACGAAAGATGGATCGCGGTTTCGAGCAACGACTGATCCATACAATCATCGGCTCCGGATATGTTCTTCGAGCAGAGAACGATGCCGGCCGTTCAGGGCCGAGTGAGTAGCGCAACATGATTCGCAAGCTTCAGACATTACGCGCCAGGCTTGCGGTTCTTCTGCTGATTGTGTTCGGTGTGATCCTGAGCGGATTGAGCGCTTCGGTACTCAAACTGAGAGAACGCTATCTGCGGGAGGATTTCGACGACCGGCTGAATGATCGCGCTGAGGCCGTCATCGATACCGTTTCCGCAACGACTGGTGACGCAGCAATGTCAGAATGGAGCGAGCCGCTCCGGAATCGCCTCAGTCGTTATCGGTTTCCAGGATACTTCATTCAAGTCCGATTGCCGGATCACACCGTTGTCGCCCGGTCGCCGCGGCTTGAGGACAATGATCTGGTGTTGAGTTCCCAGGCAAGCACCGCCGGAGAGTCACCGCCCGTAACATACGAGACGGTTACCGGTCAGGTAGCGGGCGACCTGCTCGGTCCCGGCGGACAACTCCGTGTTCTGACACGTTACCACCGCGAACCGGGTGAGCCGGAGTTCTGCGTCCAAGTCGCTGCGGACCTCAGTCGGGTCAATCAATCTCTGAGCAACCTCCGGCGTGTGTTTCTCTTTGTTATTGCGATCGGTCTGGTCTTAACCGGCGTGGCCTCGTGGCTGATCGCGAAACGCTCCCTTGCGCCGCTGAACGCGATCACGACGATAGCGGATAAGCTGAGCGCAGACGATCTCTCGCATAGGCTCCAGCAACCCAAAGGACGGGATGAAGTTGCTGTTATGGTTGCGACGATCAACCGGATGCTCGATCGGCTCGGCAGCGCCTTCGGAGCGCAGGAGAAGTTCATTGCTGACGTGGCCCACGAGTTGAAGACGCCGCTGGCCATCCTGCTTGGCGAAGCTCAGGTGCTTTCGCAGCAGGAGCGCTCCGAGCAACAGTATGGGCGTTTCATTGCAAGCGTTCAGGACGAAGTCCGAACCTTGGCCCAGACGGTTGACAGCCTCTTGACCCTTGCGCGCGCGGAGGCGGGGCTTCCGATGGCTGGGGCCGACGACGTTTCCATTAACGAATCCGTTACCGATGCGGTTGAACGCTGCAATACGTTGGCTGAGCAGCGATCTGTCCGGGTGATACCAGTCCTTGCGGTGGCAACGGCAACTGAAGCGGAGCCGACCGTGACGGGAGACGGACCATTGTTGCGGCTTATGTTCTCGAATCTGCTGAGGAATGCGATTCGGCACTCTCCCTCGGGCGAAACGGTCAATGTTACCGTTACGCAGAACGAAGACATCAAGGTGAGTGTTCGTGACCGGGGTCCCGGGATCCCCGACGAATACCTTGACAAAGTCTTTGATCGGTTCTTCCGGGTGCCGGACCGTGCGACTACATTCCAAAGCACCGGGCTGGGCCTGACGTTGGTTCGCGGTATCGCTCGCCTGCACGGTGGGGGGGTGTCCGTGTCGAATCGCGCCGACGGGGGCTGTGAGTTCGTGGTCCGGTTGCCACCGGCCGAGCAAGAGATGACCCGGCAAGATCGAGCAGCCGTTAACGGGAATGACACGGCGAGAACGGCGGATTAGCGTCTGAGAGCAGTGATTGTCGGCAACCGCGAGAGCCGAAGAGCAATCACTCACTTCGGCACTCCGAATCGCGAGAGGATCGGTCTGACGACGCTTCCGCGGATGGCGAATCCCCACACACCGTTGTCTCGCAAGACGCCGCAAGTAGCGAACGCACCGTCCGCCCGATGCGGCTTCATGTCCACAGAAACCAGCCTGCGCGGGCAGAAAACCAGGCCATGACGCTTCTGAGTGGGTCGTCGAGTCCAGCAGTACTTTATGGGGTTGCATTTACGAAGCGCGTCCGGTATTATGACAGCATAGTCAATACGCGAATTGGGAGGCGGCATCGCCTCTATGGTCGCGTAAGCCTGATCTTCCGGAGGACAGAGCCATGTCACGAATCGGATTCGGTCTGGCGTTGGGGTTGGTTGCGCTTTGCACGCCGACCGCGCAGGCGGAGCTGGGTGGCCCATGGCTTTAGCCGTGCGGGACAGACAGTCTGTTGCCGGGTGGCCCATGGCTTTAGCCGTGGGGGACAGATGATCTGCTGGGCCGTGGAGTGTCATTGTATGGGCACTGGCGTCGCGAAGTTCGGATCATCGGGTCCCCCACCTCTAAAGGGGCGGGCCACCCCCTGGGAATGTAGGCGGGTCTACGCGCGAAAGTCGCCGATGCGGCAGGAGTCTGGGCAACGGTCGCCATTGCGGCAGGTCTCGTGCCTCGACCTGCCCTACGAAGGGTGTCGCGTGGGTGTCATGGGCCAACTTGTTGGCCCGTGGCGTCGCGTGATGCCGATATGCAGGCGGGGCCGGCGATGCGCGGCCTGGTAGTCTGGCAGCGTCGGGTAGCAAGACGAGGTTGCGGCAGGTCTCGTGCCTCGACCTGCCCTACGAAGGGTGTCGCGTGGGTGTCATGGGCCAACTTGTTGGCCCGTGGCGTCGCGTGATGCCGGCCCGGTGGCCCATGGCTTCAGCGGATTGCGGTATTAGCCCGTCAGGGCGGAAGATCTTCAAAGCCCGTGGCGTGAGCCACGGGAATGCGGGTGTTGGACGAAGGAAGCCCCGCCAGGGGCGGCACTTAGTCGGGATGGCGTTGAGTTTCGAAGGACCACATGCCGGATGGAGGTAGTGAAGATGAACACGAGCTCTCGAAGACTATGGATGTTGGTGGTCGCGGCGGCGCTGGTTGTTTCGGGTCACTCTTGGGAGGTTTGCGGTCAGGAATTGCGGTACCAGCCGGTCAGCACGACGGGGGCCGGTACGATCATCGACAATTCGGCAACGGAGGGCGTGCCGTCGGAGATCATCCTAGAGGCCCCAGGTTGCCAGGTGACTTTCGAACTGAAGGTCCGTGGCTGGGGCTTGGCGCCGGGTAGCCCGCTTCTGGGGGCGTATCAGGCCACGTCGGACAACCCGGCCTCGTACGAGAACGGGATTGGTGAGCCGCTGAGTACGTGGGATTGGCCCGCGATTGACGGTTGCTTCATCGATTATACCCGCCCGGACTACGTGTACGCCGGGTTAACGCCCCTGACGGGGCCGTGGGATGATTGTGAGCTAGGCAGCACCTGTATGGGCGCTTTCCCGACGGATCCCGGCACGACTTTGTACGGCGGTACGTACATCGTGGATGTGCCGATCGGGGCGAAGGGCACGTACGAAATCCAGATGATGGCGGACACGGCCAGGACGTTCATGAACGACGACATTGCGCAGCTCATCCCGGGCCTGGTCCGCACCTCGGCCTTGTTGACTGTCGTTACAGGCCGGTGCTGCTACGACACCGGCAGCGGGGGCGGTTGTGCCGACGGCGTCATAGAGACGGAGTGTGCCGCGCTGGCAGAGGGCGGCATGTATGCATTCTATACCGATGGAACCACCTGCGCGACGCATTCGTGCGAGCCCTGCACGACCTGCAACGACTGGAACGCCTGCACGGACGACTGGTGCAACCCGGAGACGGGTTGGTGTCACTTCGATCCAACTTACGAGGTCGGTACGGAGTGCTGCGATCCGGATAACGGCACGGTGACTCTAATAGATGACGGTATCGAGTGTACGGACGATGTCTGCGATCCGTTGACCGGAGTTGTTACGCATAACGCGCGCATGTTGGGGGCGTATTGCGATGACGGCAACCCGTGCACCGTTGACGACGAGTGCGACGGTACGGCCACGGGCGGGGCGTGCGCGGGCGGGCTCCCGGCGGACGAAATGATCGCCTGCCCCGGAGGCGACGTCGATTGCCCGGACGATTGGATATGCGAGTTGGACCCGGCGGAGATGATGTACGGGTATTGCGTGTGCTCCTTTGAGGTCGAGGCCCCGGTGGCGGCCGGGGCGCCGGACGACGTGCCCACCAATCGCTATGTGTCTTTCGTTCCCCAGAACGCCGGTACGCCGGTGGCCTTCGAGGTTGTGCTGACTTCCAGCGAGCTGTTCCCTGATTCGGTCGGCGCGGTCGGCTGGGCCGGTGCGCCGGTAGAGACGGAGTCCGGGGACTTCGCGTCTTCGGTAGTGAGTTATCCGGTAGTGCGGCTCTGGCCGGAGGGCGTGATCCAGCTTCGCGGCTGTATGATCGTGCCGGGCTCCGCTTACGACGTTCGGGCAACGCTCGCAGGTGCGGGGACGAGCGATTCCATTGAACTGACGTCGACGGCGATACCGGCACCGAAGTACTGGTGTGACGTTGTGGGCTCGTTTACCGGCGGGTCGTGGTCGGCTCCGAACGGGATCGTGAGCATGGACGACGTCATGGCGGCCGTACAGGTCTTCCAGCGAAACCCGAGTGCCCCACGTTGGAGCTGGTCGGACGTCGACCCCGAGGTTCCCAACGCGGTGGTCAACATGACGGACATCATGCGAATCGGTCAAGGCTTCCGGGGGCTGGCGTATCCGTTCAGCGCCCCGGCGGATTGCCCGTAGGGGCAAGCCGGGTGGCCCATGGCTTCAGCCGTGGGGAAGAAGGACTCGACGGTGGGTGGCATGGGCCAACTTGTTGGCCCGTGGAGTGTCATTGTATGGTCACTTGCGTCACGAAGTTCGGATCATCGGCCGGGTGGCCCATGGCTTTAGCCGTGGGGGACAGGCAATCTGTTGGTCGGTGGAGTGCCATTGTATGGACACTGACGTCTTGGAGTCCGGATCATCGGGTCCCCCACCTCTAAAGAGGCGGGCCACCCGAATGGCACTGCCGTCCGGAAGGTCCGCTCTGGCTGGCACTTAGGTTTTTCGCTCCGTTGCGCGTAGGTTGTTTCTTGGTTCATGCAAGTATGGGTAGCGGTCCTTGCATCGTTTGATGGCTCTCGGCTCGGTCCTTCCGGGACGGGTTGTTTCTGACGTTCGCACAAATGCGCATAACCTACTGTAGCGCCACCCCTTGTGGGTGACGCCATTGAAGACCTGCGTGCTTACACGCCACGGACAAGCCCTGGTGCTACATTGGTCTACGGCCATATCTTCGTTTACGTGAACAATCCGGGATCGTTGGATTGGCTCAACGCACGAATTTGGCGATCAGTTTGCCCAACGGGGCGATACCGCGTCGGCCGGCCTTGGCTACCGAGTTAAAAAGCGTGTTCATCACGTCGCAGAACTCATAGATGTCGCGGAAACGCTTGCGATACGTGGCCACTTCCTCTGGTGCAGGGGCATCGCTGGTGGCTCGGGCATCGTCCAGCATCTCTAAGCAGCGCTCGAGCGTCTCCATAATAGGGAGGACCTCACGTCGGCGCCGTTCACGAGTTATGGTCTCGAACATCTGCCAGACGTCCGTTTCCGCTTCGAAATACTCCTTCCGATCACCGCGTTGATGCACCCGTTGGATTAGGCCCCAGTTGACCAGCTCGCGGAGGTTCATGCTGGCGCTGCCGCGCGAGACGGCCAAGTGATCCATGATATCGTCTGTGCATAACGGTTTAGTGGCCAGGTAGAGCAGGGCGTGGATCTCCGCCATCGTCCGACTGATGCCCCAAGTTGCCCCCATCTCTCCCCAACGACGAATGAACAGGCTCCGGGCCTGCTCGATCGGCATCGGCTCCATACCGGATCTCCTTCAATGCTTTCTGAAAACAATCGTACTCTGGAGTGCGGCCACTGGCAAACGGGATAGGTGGGGCTTGGGTGTTGCAGGCTGAACGATAGGTCCATAATCATCGCCGTCGACGAGATGCCCCGTAAAGGGCTCCCGTCGACGGCGACGTCAGGAGGATGGAAGCGAGGTTCATATCTTCGCGAGCGCCGGCAGCTCAGGTTCGGTCGAGTCCGCTTGCCCCCATTCGCCAAGCGGCTACGCCAATTGCCCGGCTTGCCTGTGCCGGAACTCGCGCTGTTTTCTCCAAGAAGGCCCTGTTGTTTGTCCGGTATCGCGACAATCGCCACCGGGCCACAACGGCCATAGTCTCAAAACGAGAGACGAGTGAGCACCACCCAACACGCAAACACTGCAGGAACGCGGCTAACGCCAAAAACCCCCAAGGCCGAAGCCAACCGTTGTCTCCATCAACGCGGGCCAGTTGCAGTTGGTACCCTTGCCAGTGGACCCATGGTCGGTTCGCTAGTACTCCCCTACAGGATGACGCTCACTCGACTCACCGGGGCAAAGCTGCGTCCTCAGCAATAACCCCAGCGCGCCACGCTCCTAGTTCTTCAACAAACCACATCAGCGTCAGGATCGCCCAACACTGCATAACGCGATTCCCGCGAGAACTACCGCCGAAAACTGGGCAGAACACCGCGCAAAACGGCCTACAGCGGGAAAGCAAGTGTGAGTAGAACTGCGCAGCGGAGAAAAAACACGCAAAGCACAAAACCGAGCGCAAAAACGACTACACACCGCGGGTATGCGGAAAACAGGAGGCTTTGATGCCGGAGGCGATTGTTATGAGCAGAAGGATTGCAGAACTAGCTTAAGTATATACTCGGGTATAATTATAAGTCGAGTGTATGTATGCTATAGTATTCCGCTCACCAAAAACGCCCTGCTAACGCTTACCTTCCCTACAAACCAACTGAAGTCTACAGGCGTTAGCCGATAAAGTCAACCATATTTCTGAGTTTTTTTCGGCCGGAGAAAACCGGATTGCACGGGGGTGAGCTGAGAGCCCCTGCGCAAGGACTACCGACCTAACGTGGCTGCGGAACCTGCGAATATCGGACAGGACTACCGGCGACCACCGCTGGAGCTAGTGGAATCGTCCGTTGAACTTGAGTCGTCCGAATCGGATTGAGTGTTCGATGAATCGCTCGAATCGTCGCCCAACTGGGCCAGCCAGAGATCTTCGAAGAGCACCAGAGTCTGATTGAGCGCCTGGAACACGATCTCCAACGAATCGGCGATAGCCTGGGCGCGGATGGATGTCGGCTGAGAGGTCTCGGTAATCTGGACTCCGGCGTTGGCTGCATCAGAAAACGCTACGGCCCGGGCGACGCCCGCGGTGACGAGGTCCCCAGGGACGCGAGCCCGCACAGAGCTGCCGCTCGCATTATCCAAGGCCGTCTGGCTGTAATCCGGGATCTGCGCGCCGGCTTGGCTTTGCCACCCAAGACCAGCTATGAGCCCCAGCAAGATGATTCGAGTTGCGTGCGTCTTCACCATGATAACACCCCTACAAATCGAGGAAGCTGCCTCTGACCCGACCGGATCCGGTACGCCGCCTCCCCAGGCGACCTTTCAATCCTTGTATATGCCTATTCTTCGGCAAATGATGCAGCACGGCAAGCGGAAAACCCGTTTAGTGCCCGGCCTTTTCGGGCGTTGAGGCGATATGCCGGTCGGCCTTGCCCAACGAAGCTCCCCAGTGGGTATCATCTTCGACCGTCTGGTGCCGCTAATCGACATCGTCCGATGTGCCGTCCGGCGGCGTGTCGGAATCGGACACTGGCGGCGGCTGGACGGTGTTTACCTCGCTGTCTTGGCTCTCCTCACGGGCGACTTTGGCGACGGCGACAACCTTGTCGTTTTCGCTGAGCCGGATCAATCGAACACCTTGCGTGGCCCGCCCAATCTCGCGAACCGCCGTCAGATCGGTGCGCAGCGACATTCCGTCGGCGGTAATCAGCATCAACTCGTCGTTGGCGGTCACGGCTTGGATAGCTACTACGTCACCGTTACGTTCGGTGGTTTTGATGTTGATCACCCCTTTGGCACCGCGGCGCGTCTTGCGGTATTCCTCGATTCCGGTTCGCTTGCCGTAGCCGTTCTCGCACACGGTCAGCAATGAGGCATCCGGATCCAAGGCGACCATCGAGACCACCTCGTCGTCCCCGGTGAGCATCATGCCACGGACTCCGCGCGCGCTACGCCCCATCGCTCGGGCATCGCTTTCGTGGAACCGGATCGCCATGCCCTTACGGGTCCCCATGACGATCTCGTTCAGGCCGGTAGTACGTTCCACATTGATCAGCTCGTCGTCGGCATCGAGAGTAATCGCAATGATCCCGTTTGCCCGTGGCCGGCTGAACGCCGCGATAGGGGTCTTCTTGACCGTGCCCCGCGCCGTTGCGAATAGCAGATAAGACTCCTCGAACTCCTTAACCGGCAGTACCACCCGGAAGGACTCGCCGGGCTGCATCTGCAGAAGATTAGCAATCGACCGCCCCCGCGCGGTGCGGCTCTGTGCCGGAACATCGTAGACTCGTACCCAATAGACCCGGCCGCGATTGGTGAAAACCAGCAGATGGTCGTGAGTCGATACCGCGAACAGCCATTCCAGGAAGTCGCCCTCTTTCGTGGTTCCGCCCCGTACTCCTTTTCCACCGCGGCCCTGTTTGCGGTAGGAATCGACGTCGGTTCGTTTGATATAGCCACCATGGGAAATGGTCACGATGACCTGTTCATCCGGGATGAGTTCCTCGATGCAAAATTCGCCGACCGCGGCAACGATTTCGGTCCGTCGCTTCTGCGTGAATCGGCCCTTCATTTCATGGAGGTCCTCTCGAATAATATCGATTAGGAGGCGCTCTTCGCGGAGGATCGCCTCGTATCCCTCGATTTCCTCAACGAGCTTGCTGTACTCGCCGGCCAGTTTCTCTATTTCAAGGCCGGTGAGACGCTGAAGCTGCATGGCTAGGATGGCGCCGGCTTGCACCGCGGTCAGGTGATGATCGCGCGACGAAGACGACTCGACAAACCGCTCGGGGAGCAGGCCACGCAGGGTGGCGTGCTCCATCAGCCGCAATGGCCGCTCCATCAGCCACGTCTTGGCGGTAGCCGGATCCGGAGCCTTCTTAATCAGTTCAATAATGGCATCAATATCTCCGACGGCCAGAATCAGGCCTTCGAGAACGTGGGCGCGCTGTTTGGCCCGACGCAGCAGATACGAAGTCCGGCGACGAATGACATCCTTGCGATGGTCGATGTAGCAACCCAGCATCTGCTTGAGCGTCAGGGTGCGAGGCTGGCGATCAACCAGAGCAATATTGATAATGTGGTAGTTCGTTTGCAGAGGGGTGTACTTAAAGAGTTGATTGATAACAACATCCTCGTTCGCGTCCTTCCGCAGATCAACCTCGATACGAACGGCGTGCTTGCGGTCGGAGGCGTCGTTGACGCCGGCAACGTCCTTGATCAGTCCGGACTTAACGCCATCGGCGATCTTCTCGGTTATGGTGCTCCGCAGCACCCCGTAGGGCAGCTCGTCGATTACGATGGTCTTTCTTCCGCCCCGCCCCTCTTCAACATGGCAGCGCCCGCGAAGGGTGATGCCACCCCGACCCGTGCTGTACGCATCGTGTATCCCGGTCCGGCCGCAGATCTGCCCGCCGGTGGGGAAGTCCGGCCCCGGCATTACCTGCATGAGTTCCGCGAGAGAGACGTTCGGGTTATCCAGGCATGCCAACAAGGCATCGCATACCTCGCCGACGTTGTGCGGGGGGGAGTTCGTGGCCATTCCGACCGCGATTCCCGTGGTGCCGTTTACCAACAGGTTCGGGAACTTCCCGGGGAGGACCGTCGGCTCTTCCCGGGAGTTGTCGTAGTTGGGCACGAAATCCACCGTGTCCAGGTCAATATCGCTCAACAGCTCGGTGGCGGCATGCGTCATTCGGGCTTCGGTGTATCGCATAGCCGCGGGGGGATCGCCGTCGACGGAGCCGAAGTTGCCCTGACCGTCGACGAGCGGCTGGCTGAGGTTCCAGTCCTGTGCCATGCGCACCAACGTCGGGTAGATCACCGCGTCGCCGTGCGGGTGGTAGTTACCGCTGGTATCACCGCTGATCTTTGAGCATTTCTTGGTTTGGGCACGCGGGCCCAAGTTGAGGTCATTCATCGCCACCAGGATGCGACGCTGTGACGGTTTGAGCCCGTCACGAACGTCCGGGAGGGCGCGCGCCATTATTACGCTCATCGAATACGTGAGGTAAGAATCCTGCATCTCGTGGATGAGCGGATGGTCGACGATCTTGTCAGACGACGTTGGAGCTGATTCAGACATAAACCCTACTCTCTGGGAAAAAGTCCGGCAGGCCGGGGGAGCTAGTCACCACCTGCTATTGTACGCATCGTGCCGGACTCGACAACGGATCGCGGGTGCGGATCGAGCTTTGCTGCCCCTGGGCAACGGGGCTTCTGACGGTACGATGTATGTTCCGGGCTGGGCGATTCGACCGTCGCGGGTGGTACCAGACTGTTGAACGGCCGGCGGTCACTGTCGTAGTGTATCGGGAGCATCATCTTTGGGTCGTCGTCCACCATCTCCGGAGCCTGTCCTCGTTGAGCGGCAAGAGCAGGTTGAGGCACTCTGTGCGCAGTGCCGCGCGGACGGGGCCTTCGCATTCGATACCGAGTTCGTCATGGAGGATCGGTACGAGTCGGATATCTGTTTGCTCCAGGTTGCCACGGCGGGGATGATCGCGGTGATCGATCCGTTTCTGGAGGTCGATTTGCGTCCGGTCTGGAACCTGGTCATCGATGAGGACGTCGAGACCGTCGTACATGCGGGGCAGGAGGATCTGGCTCTGGCGGTCCAGCACACCGGTACGGTGCCTCATAACGTGTTCGATGTGCAGATTGCCGCGGGGTTGGTCGGCTGTGATTATCCGATGAGCTTACAGCGTCTCGTGCAGAGCACGATGCACATTCGTCTCCACAAATCCAAGACTCTCACGGATTGGCGACGGCGACCCCTGACGCCCGCCCAGATCGACTACGGCGCCGAGGATGTGGTGTATCTGCTCCGAATACGCCGGATGTTGGGGGAGAGATTGCAGAGCTTGTCACGGGTTGATTGGGCTCGCGAGGAGTTCCGGCGATTCGAGAACATAACCTTCTACCGTCGGGCCGAGGAAGACAAGATTGCCCGCGTTAAGGGGGCGGGTTCCCTTAGCGGGCAACAATTGGCCGTGGCGTACGAACTGCTCCGCTGGCGGGAAGCGTTTGCGCAACGAGTCAATCGCCCGGCGCGCGTGGTCTTCAAAGACCATCTTCTGGTGGAGATTGCCAAGCATGCAATGGTGGATTTCTCCGAAATCCGTGCCCTTCGGGGCCTGACGCTGCCCGATCGGGATGTTCGCGCCCTTTGCCGGATTGTGAAGAGTGCCCTGGAGATCCCCAGCGAACGCTGGCCCACCCCAAAGCCGCGCGAGCACGAGAGTCCCTCTGAAGTAGCAGTAGTGTCATTGGCATCCGCGGTGGCCCGGAGTTATTGCATGGAGAACGAGCTGGCGTACGGCCTGGTCGCAACGCAGAAGTCGATTCGCGATCTGGTCCGGCACCGCAGCGGGCAGATCTTGTCCGCTGACGCTGTGGAGCTTCTCAATGGATGGCGCGGCGCTTCTGTCGGGGCAGTACTCGATGAAGTCCTCTCCGGCTCCCGGTCCGTCGGCGTAGCGCGCGTTGACGGTGAGATGGCCGTACGCGTCCACGGTCCGACAAACGCCGGTTGAATGCGGGTCTGTGCGCGGTATTCCGACGTTACTTGGTGCCGTCTGCCGTTGCGGTTGCCGGCAACGCCTCGTCGGTAGGCGGTCCTTTGAAGGTGACAACTCGCTCGGTGCGAACCACGCTTCCTTTGATGGTCGTCGCGGTGGATTCGGAGCTGTAGAAGTCCAGCTTCCGCAACACCGGTCCGAGCTTCATCATGGAGGCCACCAAACGCTGTACCACCGGCTTGATCTTGGCAGCTTCGGGCTTGTCGTCCGGCAGCCCGGCCGTGAACATCTGGGCGATCATCCCAGCCATTCCCAGCCCCTTGGCTAATTCCTGCCCAAAGTCTGAGGTGTCGGCAAAGGACAAGGCGTAGACCGGTCCCGCCGGAATGATACCCTCATTGCGAAACTGTGGGTTTTCCATGATCGAAGGGGCTTTCCCCGCGGCCACCGCCAAGCACTTATTGATCGCTCCGCCGGTTGCTCCGACGATAAGCCACTCGTCTTTCACGCCGATTACGGGTCGGCTCGCCATAGCCAGCATCGGGTGGGTTATTTCGCGGAATCCCTCCGCGTCGACTTTGGCGGGCGTGAGCACGAGCATCTGTCCCTTGGCCTGCATCAGCAGTGAGACGAAATCGAGGGCGGCATTGACCTTACTTGCTGCGAGCGCGCTGTCTTTCACGCGGATCATAATCACGCCGGTGCCCCCGGCGTTCATTGGTGAAACCATCTCGGCGGGCAGCGTTACTTTGATGATCTCACCGCTCCACCAGGCAAACAGGTCTCGCTGAGGGTCAAAGCCGACGGAGGCCAGCCATGCCTTCCACTTGTCAGTCAGCTCCGGTCCGCTCGGAACATGGTCGCGAACCAAGTCGAGAACCGTATCGTATAGTTTCTCCAGGTCGACGAAGGTGCTGACGCTGAAGTCTGTGGCGTCCGCCGGGATGTACCGGTCAAAGCGATCGAAGGGTCGGCGGCTCACGAAGGACTGTACGATGGGGCTTTCGAGCTTGGGCTCTTGGATGCGTGCCACTGTGTGGATCAGCTCCCTACGTCCGTCCATCTCGGTAGACACGATCGTGTAGTCGAGGAAATCGGTGAGCCCTACAACCGCGTTAAGCAGCCGCCTGATCTTGGCTTCATCCTCCGGGTCGCCGCCCTTTACCTCGATGACTTTGTTCATCAGCACGCTCACATCCTTGAGCAAATGCTTGACGTCAAAGAACATCAGAGACGTTTCGGGCGCGTTTATCTCGGCAAGAGCTGCCTGGAACCGTGCGGAGGAGACGATCGACTTAGCCGTTCCTCGGCCGGACATAAGCCCAAGGACGTCTTTAGCAGTCCCATGGGTCCCCATAAGCACGCCAATGATGTCGTTCTTACGAAAGACTGAGACGCTGATCGGGTATTTTGAGTCTTCGTCGGACTCTGCGTCTGCCGAAGCAGACCAGACCTTGACTCCGTGAACGGTCCGGCTGGCGACCTCGATCTCGTCGCCCAGTTCGCCCAGCCCCTGGAGGATCTCAACCAGATGCCTCATGTTGGACTCGGCGCTTCCGTCGGCCCCGCGGGCGAGGAAGATGTACTCATATCCGGGTAGCCCGTTCCCAATTCGCTCGGCGAAGACGTACTCCCGAGAGAACAGGTCCTGCCAGTCAACGCCGTTAACCAGCGAAGACAACTTGTCGAGAGATGCTTCAACCTCGGTCCTCTGTTCGTCGTCCTGGATCATGGACAACACGAGGGAGATCATGTCCCGATCGATACCGCTGGCCTTGAGCGCATCGAACACGTCGGCGGTTTGGGCGTCTACCCATTCCCGCTCAGGATTCTGGACGGTGTTGATAAACAGCCACGCATTGTCGGGGACGAATCGCCCGAGCGTAAACTGCTTAGGTAATTCTCCGGCTAGCGTCGTCGCGGAGATGAGCCCTCCGGCGATTACTGCCGTCAGTTTGGTGGTGAAACGCATCACTTCGCTCCCTAGGGGTCACGGGCGCCGATCGCTCCGGGTGCCCAGCCCGGATCCACGCCGCCTCCGCTCCGGTGTGCCCGCACCGGAGTGCCTGATCTCGTGTCTATTACTTAAGCATACTTGTCTCGTCGTTATTAGACCAGCGCGAGTGTGTCTTTAGTTGTGCGAACAAGTCGCTGGCAGCGGTTATAGGCAGCACCAAAGGTGCGAATTAGTACGTGTTTGGCAGTTACAGGACCGTCTACTATCATGACTTCACGGTGATGGTGATCCACTCGATCGCCGACGATCCTCGTCTAAAAAGCCTGAGTGATCAACTGGACTCGCTGCGCGGCGGGGTGATCCACGTTTCAGGCTTGTGGGGGTCCGCTGCGCCCATGGCGACCGCGCTGGTCGCGGCACGGTTGCCACGCACTTTCCTCTACATAACGGCACACCTTGAAGAGGCGGACAACGCTCGTGACGATCTCGAGCTGTTCCTGGGCCGGGCGTGCCCTTTGTTCGCCGCGTGGGAGGCCTTGCCGGGCGAAGGTGCGGCCGTGGGCGAGATCCAGGCGGAACGCCTTCGCCTGTGCGGTGGACTTGTTGGCCGCGGAGCCACGGGGCAGGGGGATGACTGTTCGACCGTAATCGTCGCCCCAATCCAGGCTCTGATGCAGGCCACTCCAACGCCGGAAGTTCTGGAAAGGAACACGATCAACCTGACGCGCGGGGAAGCCGGCGGAGTTAAGGGTGCGGAGTCACCGGAGGCGCTGGTGCAATGGGCCGTCGACCGAGGCTATACTCGTTTGGATCTCGTCGAATCACCTGGAGATGTCGCATGTCGCGGGGATATTGTGGATCTCTTCGCACCCGGAGAGGACAATCCCTTGCGCATTCAGTTCTTCGACGATGAGGTGGAGTCCATTCGTCGGATCGACGCCGGCAGCCAGCGGTCGATAGAGACGCTGCAGTCCGCTTCAATCACGGCAGTACCGGCGCAGCGGTCGCCATCCAGTGAAGGTGTGACTGATTTTCTATCCTATCTGCCAAGCGATGCTATAGTCGTTCTCGACAACCCCACGGCGATTCAGGAGATGGGGGAGACGCTCCGATCTCGGCTGGGCCCGAGCGAACGGATGTTCGGAGTGTCGGACGTTCTTGCTAGTGCCGGGCGTTTTCCGCAAGCGCATCTTTCGTTGTTCGGGGGGGCGGCGGTCGCAGGCGAGACCGCGGTCGATTTCGCCGTCACTTCCTCCACCCGCTTCGAGGGCGGTTCGTCGGAGGCTGTTGCGGAGCTGTGTCGAATTGCCGCCGACCACGAAGTACACGTTGTGTGCGACAATGAGGGCGAACGTCAACGCCTAAGAGAGATGATCGCCGAGCATTCCCCGGAAGGTGGATCGTCCATAACGCTATCGATAGGGGTCATGCACCGCGGGTTCACCTGGACGGCGTCACGAACCGTGGTGATTCCCCACCATGAGATCTTCCACCGCCACCGGCAGCGCCGGCGCATCCGTCGCATGCACGCGGGACGCCCGCTCGATTCCTGGACTGACCTGAAGCCCGGCGATCTGGTCGTGCATGTTGTACACGGGATCGCGCTGTATCGCGGGCTGGTGACCATGCGAAAGGGCAAATCGCAACAGGAAGGGGAGTTCCTCAGTCTGGAGTTTGCCGGACAGGCCATGGTCCATGTGCCGACCTCGCAAGTCGATTTGGTTCAGCAGTACATCGGGGTCGGCGGGCGAAAACCGTCCCTATCCAAGCTGGGCGGCAAACGGTGGGGGCGGGTGAAGCAACAGGTTGAGGACTCGTTGGCGGATCTGGCCGAGTCGCTCCTTCGAGTGCAGGCGATTCGCGAAGAGGCGGACGGGACGGCTTATCCTGTCGACACGGAGTGGCAGCGCGAATTCGAGGCGGCCTTCCCTTACGAAGAGACCGAAGACCAGATCACTGTAGCCGGTGAGATTCGGGAAGACCTGATGCGTACGCGTCCTTTGGACCGGCTGGTTTGCGGTGACGTCGGATACGGCAAGACGGAACTAGCCATGCGGGCGGCATTCAAGGTCATGGAATACGGCCGCCAGGTTGCGGTTCTGGTGCCGACTACGGTGCTTGCCGAACAGCACTACCGGACCTTCACGGAGCGGTTTGCGGATTACCCGTTTAACGTGGAATGTCTGTCGCGCTTCCGCGGGGCGGCATCACAAAAGAAGATCATCGGTCTCGTGAAGAAGGGGCAGGTCGATGTGGTTGTGGGTACGCATCGACTGCTGAGCAAGGACGTAGGCTTCGCGGATTTGGGGCTAGTGATCATTGACGAAGAACAGCGGTTTGGAGTTGAACACAAAGAACGCCTCAAAGCGATGCGTGAGACGGTCGATGTGCTTACGCTGACGGCTACTCCGATTCCGCGGACTTTGCACATGGCCGTGATGGGCATCCGCGATATCAGTTCGTTGCAGACTCCTCCGGTCGATCGGCGAGCAATTGCAACCGAGGTCCGACCGTTCGACGAGCGTCTCATTCGCGATGCGATCCTCCGGGAGATGAACCGCGATGGGCAGGTTTACTTTGTTCATAATCTTGTGCAGTCGATTGCCGCCATGGCGGACCGGGTCCAACGGATTGTGCCCGAGGCTCGGGTGGTCTTCGGTCATGGGCAGATGAAGGCCGGTGAATTAGAGAAGGTGATGCACAAGTTTGTGTCTCGCGAGGCGGATGTCCTGGTAGCCACGACCATTATCGAGAGCGGGATCGACATTCCCTCGGTCAACACGATCTTCATCAACCGGGCGGAACGGTTTGGGCTGGCGGACCTGCACCAGTTGCGTGGTCGAGTGGGCAGGTCCAGTCATCGTGCTTATTGCTATTTGTTATTGTCGCCCGGTCGACCTCCGACGGGCAAGGCGGCTAAGCGGCTCAAGACCATCGAGGAATTCAGCGAACTGGGGGCGGGTTTCCGTATCGCGATGCGCGACCTGGAGATTCGCGGAGCGGGAAACTTGCTGGGACGCGAGCAGAGCGGCTACATCGGAGCCGTCGGATACGAAATGTACTGCCGGCTGCTGGATCAGACCACCCGCCGCTTGAAGAACGAGCCGGACCCGCACCCGCCTCCCGTGCAGGTGGATCTTGACGTGGCCGCCCATATCCCGCGACACTATATCCACGCGGAGCGATCGCGGATCGAGATATATCGGCGGATCGTCTCGTGCCGGAGCATCGGCGACCTCGAACAGTTGGAGCGGGACTTGCGTGACGCGTTCGGTCCGTTTCCCAGGCAGGTCGGGCGACTGCTGGAATTAGCCGAGGTTCGGGTGCGTGCCCGGCAGTTCGGAATACAGTCAATCAGCCTTCGCCGTCCTGATGTGGTATTCGGAATCAGCCGGCTTCCTGCGGCGGAGGCGTTGTTTGCGGAGGCTCCGGGCTCCGTGCGGATGCCGGATCCGAAGACCGTTCACTTGAGATTACCACCGAGGTACCTGGAACCCGACACCTTGACGGCGATCTTACGAAACATGCTGGTGAAGGCTGCGGAGAGATTGGAGACCATGTCATGAGACAGGCCATCGTAGGGTTTATGGCTGCAGTTCTGCTATCACTGGGCGGTTGCTACATGCCGGTCGGAGCCGACCCTAAGACGGCATCCGACGCGCCAAGTGCGCAGGCGACGAGCGAACACACCGGATTAAGCGATGCTTCGGGCGGAGCGTCCTTGACGGTCTATGGAGAGTCGATCAAGGCGGCGGAGATCGCGACCGAGTTGCGCGACGAGCTGTCGGTCAAGCGGCGTGAACTATCGCCTGGGGACTACTATGCGTACGTGCAGCAGCGTGCCGCACGTTGGATTAACGACCGTCTTGCGGACGCGCTGGTATATCACCAAGCCTCACTCCGCTTCCCACCCGAAGCCGACGGCAGGATAGATGCGTACGTTGACAGCGAGATCCGCAATCGGGTAACCGCCGAGTACGATGGGGTGCAACGCCGTTACGAACGGTACCTTGAGAGCAACGGGCAGACCCTCGAAGACGCCCGGGCCAAGCTGAAACGAGAGATTATCATATCGGCCTATCTGGAATCTGACGTTAGACCGAAGATTGCCGAGCCGACTCGAGCTGACCTTTGGACGGTGTTTGAAGCCAATCGGGAAGCGTGGCGAAAACCGCCGCGCCGGAGCATGTCGCTGATTGACGTACGCGTGATAGACCATTTGCCAGAGGGTGTGAACGAGCCGACGCGGGAGCAGTTGGCTACGGCACGAAGGGCGGCCCGCGCGATCATCGAGGAGTCGTTGGCGAGGATTGAGAAAGGCGAGGAGTTCGCGGAAGTTGCGCGCGACCACTCGGACGGACTGCACGCCTCGCACGGAGGCGCGTGGGGCTGGGTTAAGCCGGATGGAGTTAGAGCCCGGTTTGAGCCGGCCGTCACTGCTCTGTACGGCTTGAATGCCGGGGAGGTCAGCAAGGTCATCGAGGCTGAGGACGGCTTCTTCCTGGTGCGTTGCGATGAGGTAGACCCGGGCGTCGATCCGAGTTTCGAGGACGTACAACCGGAACTCAAGAACCGCCACTTCGTCATGGAGTACAACCGGATCCTCGGCGAACAGGTTGCCGAGCTGCGCAAACGCGCTCAGTTCGATGCCGCCGACTTAGACTCGTTTCACGCCGATGTCGTGAGGGTAGCGATGAATCTGCAGCCGGCTGCTACGCCTTGATTCGGCGGACAATTGGCAGGCGCTCGGTTTCGAAATCGCCACGACCCCCGGCCGACTATGCCGGACACGTGGTGCATGCGATAGATTCACCCGACAAGTGACATTGGTGCGGTGTTCGCGGCGAGTTTGGAAGGACCTTGCGATGAGCCGGATAAGCAGTAGTCGTTGGTGGCGTCGGGTTGGTACGTTGGTTTCTGGTGGGGCAACGTTGTTCTCGGGTTGCGTTGCCTATGTCGACATGCCGAGCGGCTACGTGGACATCTCTCCTGAGGGCGTTTTCGTTGATCTGCCGGGGGTCTCCGTGAACGTAACGGCCGGTGCGCTGGCAATCGACACTCCGGCCGTGGATGTCGATATCCGCGGCGATTCCGGCTGCGGGGTGTGAATCCGGTTCGATTGTGCGGGCTCGAATAGCCCATAACCCCGCCGAAAAGGCTCTGACGCCAAGTCCGGGTGGCCTTTGCGCCCACCGTTTTGGGTAGTCTTTGGACGGCGGGCCGGATTACCCGAGTGGTTTATTCGGAGCGGGAGCGGACAGGAGCAGCGTGTGCGGATATAATGCTACCGACATTTTCCACGGAGGGTGAGCGGAGAACCTTGTGATGTCGGTGGGGGAGATGATTGGTTTGTTGTTAGCGACCGGAGTCGTCGGTGGGGCCGTGGGAGCGGCCGTCACGACGGCGCTGGTGGGACGTCGGCGCGCGGCGGAGGACTGCAGTCGGCAGCAGGTCGACGTGCTGGGGCGATGGCTGGCGGCGCGGATTACGCTTGGCCGGGTCTCGGCGTCGTTTGTGGCGGCGTTTCGATCGCTGGCCGCCGAGCCCACCGACTCGGATTACTTCTCACTTCGAACGGAAGAAGCGCAGCGCGCCCGCACCCAATGGTGTGAGGCCGTGGGTGAGCTGGATCTTGCGGAAGCGTCATTGCGGGCGTGGATTCCCTCATCACTCGTAGATGGGCGAAATGAGTGCTTCGAACGGGTGAGCGCCGAGGTTCTGCGCGTTGCCATCGACGGCAAGGAACCCGAACTGGACCGGTTGATGAAGGAGCTGCAGTCTGCGGATCGATCGGCGGCGAAGTTCGTAGAGGAAACGTCGGCTATCCTCAGACCACCGCCGCCCTGGATGACCGGAGAGAGGCTTCTCGGGCGACTAGCCCTGCAGGTGAGGCGTATCGTCGGTCATTGGGCTCGGGGGTGAGGGACCGGGATGACCCGACACAGCCGTCGCACGCATATCGTACATCACGTAGTGCCGAGTACGCGGCGTATACGCCCCGTCTGAGGGTGACTGCGTTTGTACTGTCCGACGATCCGGGCGAGGCGATTGAGCGTACTCATTCCATCCGCGGTTGCGTCAAGACCCAGGAAGTGAAAACCGAGCGACGCTCGACCGCCTTCCGTTGCTTCCCGGTGCCGCAGGACTGCGTCGAGCATCAGTGCGGCGGCGCCGTGCCTCGGGGAGAATACGCATTTGTAGGAAGCGCCCACTTCAACGTCGGTGAGATCGGTTGTCTTAATTCTCAATCCACCGGCCGAGATATCCACCAACTGACCGTGACGGACATCTCGGCTCTCCGGAGTGGTTTCTACGTTGCCATCGGTCCGCCAGAATCTTACGGCGACAATCATGCCGGGGGGTGGGGTCGCTCGTTCAAAGACGCGACGCTGAAGCTGCTGCAGCCCTTCGGGCCAGGCGACGGTAACAACCAAGGACTCGTCTCCGGCTGACACCGACCTGACAATGGACCGAAACATGCACTTCTTGTGGCTTAATCGAAAAGTAATGCCGACCGTGGCGCCGACCGGCGGCGCTTCGCTCAGGGATGCCTCGTTCAGATCTCTGGTCTTTATCCGTAGTATTCCGGATGCTCGGCTTCCTGAAAGGAAGTTCGCTCGATGAACACGCCAGCCGTCGGCATCCTGATGGCTTAGGCTCACGTGGTACTCGTGGCGAATCGAGTTCTCGATGATCCCGTCGCAACGTTCTTCGACGATTGTCTGTAGTCCTGCCATCGTGTAGAGCCTCGCCTGTTTTGCTAGTGGCAATCCTGTAACGTCGCCAGCAGGTGACCGCGTTGGGATCCCGAGTCTCCATTGTCCAGGAACTCGAGACCCAGGACCGCTTGGTCCGGAGTGCCGGCCTCGGTGCGGCCTGTTACGCGAGCCGCAAAGTCGAACTCCTGTGGGGGAGTCCCCAACTCAAATGCGGCTCTGACCATAGCCCCCTCGACAAGGTGAGTTGTTTCGCTTGCTCGAACTCGACACGCGAGACCGCCGGCGCTGAGGTTCAACAGGGTGGCCTCGAAAGACCGCTGCCCGGCTGCCGAATCGCTCTGTAGGGTCACTTTGGTGTGGGGTCTGAGGCGGCGTCGGCGGGTGCGTCGCCGGTCGACGGCGGAGATAGACTCGGGTCGCTGAACCAGAACGGTATTGTCTTCTCCGGGCTGTTCCAAGCCGACGAAGCGAGTGGCGAACAGATACGTGATGTCGTCAACGACCACTTCGGCCCAAAGGGCCGCATCCACCGGGATCGTCGATACGCCCTGCATGCCAAGCCGGACATCGATGAGCAACTGTTCGCCGTCGGCTTTTCGCAGGGTGCCCGAGAGCACCTCCTCGTGTCCCGCGATCTCCAGACCGAGGGTTATCGGAACCTGCCGGGAAACGGCATTCTCTACGATGAGCGCGGAGTCGCTTGCAGTGAGCGCGCGAACCGGACTGACTGCCACGGTAGTGGGCATCGTCATTCTCTCTGACAAGTTGCCGGTCTCGCCCGATCGGTGTCAGTCTGCGGGGTCCCCGGCGGTCCATGCCGTCCGACCGAGTCGCACGTCCATTGCCCCGGGAGCCGGTACGGTAGGACATGCGCGTTGGTCATCTTCAATTCGGACACGGCGGGCGGCCACTTAAGGATGAAACGCCGGCCCCATAATCAACGCGGATGGAGCGAGTCAGCGATCGTGGGGTCGGGAGTCTGCTCGGCAGCAAACCCGTAACGCAGGCTTCCAGCCTGCCCACGGTTCACACGACGTGTCGAACGAAGAGCCTACTCGGGGGCGAGCTCGTGCGACGAGGCGGCACGGTCACCCGTTGCCGCGGGCGGATCCGACTCCGCGGCGACCACGTCGCCCGGCTTATAGGAACCGGTAGCCGTAACGAGCAGGCCCGGCAGAGCGCAGGTCATTGCCACCAGCCGGATGAAAAACGCCACACAGACAATCTGGGACGGGCTGCCGAAGGGCGCGAGGAAGTAGCGATAAGTGAGTTCGACAGTTCCCAGACCTTGGGGAGGGCCGGGGAGGGTCTGCACGAGTATTCCGGTGAAGAATGACGCGTAGTACTCCAGGACGTTGCCGAGATTGGCGTCGAGGGCCAGAGCCACCGCCACGGTGAAATACGCCCCCAAGGCCACGATCTGCAGGAGTATGGTCAGAAGCATGGCACCGGTCAGAATGGCCTTGTGCTTGAACAACACGCGGGCCGTTTTGTCGACGCGCTGCAGTTGTTCGTATGCCGGAAGACGCGAGAGCCATTTACGCGGCAGAAGATGCTCGCGAACCACCGGTGACAGGTAGATCAGCCCGCCCACCACGCCGGCCCCTAAGAAGCTGAGAAAGTAAGGCGCAAGATCCGCCAGCCGGCTGCCGGCCGGGCAGAAGGTCGTTATCGTCGCGACGATTAGCAGTAGGCTGCTGAGCCCGACCACTCGGTCCAGAAGGACAGTGGTGACGGCCTCGGTTTTGTGCTCGGTGTGTAGCGATACGAAGTACGCTTTGAATACGTCCCCGGCGTTGGAGCCCAGTGGAGTCGCGAAGTTCAGGAAATTGCCGGCGAAAGAGAGCTTGAGGCACTCCCAATACCCTACGCGGATGTCCTGGGCGCGGAGTAACCACTGCAGTCTGAGCGATTGCGGGAGAATCACCGGGAAGTGAATCGCCACCGCCAACAGCAGCAGCCACTTTGAGCTTTTCCGCCACGAGGTCTTGAGCCCGAATGAGACGCACGGAACTCCGTCGGAATCCGCCGCGATATCAACGGCCGCGACGGTCTGTTGTTCCCCGTTCGGAAGCACGACGACCAAATGACCGTCTGCCTGAAGGTCGCCGGTGACGCAACCGACGATGTCGGGGCTGCCGTCCGCCGGGACTACGTGGTCGTGGATAGTGACCCCCTGCACTACGATTGCCAGTGCCGCTACGCACAACGCAATGCGGATGACGTTCAACAGTCTTTTCTTGCTGAATGGCGTCACGGTCCGGCCTCTTGATACATCGACCCTATTATCGGTCTGTCGACCCCCGCGGCTCCACGTAGCGTCCGCCATTGGTTTCCGGCCAGGAGGGCGTCGTAACACGGCCGGAGTTCTGTGAATCGAACCGATTCCGGCTCTCGGGGTTATCGGTCATGGTGCTTCGGACTGCCACTCGCCAGCGGGCCTCCAATTGGTCGAGTGTAATGCCGTCGTACTGCTCCGCCAGAGCATCCGCGAGAGTGCTGCCCATCTTGAGTCGCTTGACGAACCCCGCAAAACGGGTGGCGCCCAATGACCTGATGAAATCGACCACGCTTTGCGCAATCGCGTATTCGTGGACATCGATCGGGCCGGTGCTGCGGAGGAGTCGGCCGATAGGCCAATCGTAACGCACGTACTGCCGAGCCAAGAGCGCGGCATTCTCTCCGGCAGGGCACCGGTCGCCCAGCACGAGCTCGGCCATTGAATCGGCGCAGCCTTCGTTCACCCAATGCGGGATCAATCGCGGAGTGTACAAGCGGTGGATGAAGGCGTGAGTGCCTTCGTGGACCAGCGTGCAGGCGAACCGGTCAAAATCCGCCGGAGTTCGCCCGCGGCGCAGTAAGACAAGGTGAACGTGTCCGTTGCTCGCGATGGAACGTGCGTAGCCGATCGCGTTGTCCCCACTGTAACCATCGAATTGTTGGGCAAATCTGCGGAAACGGGCCTTGGAACGAAAGCAGAATACCGGGCACTTTGCCAGGAAGATCGAATCTTCACCGGTGAGATCGAACTGGCGGCAAAGCGCCGCGTACATGGCCTCACACCACTCGGCCAGCTTTGGCCGATCCGGTTTGCGCCAATCGGTCCAGATAAGAAAATGGTCGGTTTCGACGAGAGTCATCTCCTCTCCGATGACCTCGCGGACCTTCTCTCCGAAGTCTCGGTAGATAGCCAGGACGCGCTCCCGCACCTCCCGGGGTGTTTCGATTGCAGTGAGCTGCAAGTCAGGCAGCTCGGCGCCAACCTGTTCGGTAAGACCGGATTGAAGAGAGTTGCTGTCGCCTTTCGTCGTACTATCCGGGACAGGATTCGTATGCTCTTCGCCCAGCGATTCACCGGAGTGGTGTTGCTCCTCCTGCCGAGTTCGATGGGCCTTAAGGGCTTCTCTGACCGGTTCGGAATACGACGGATCAAGCCTATTCGCTTGTCGAAACTCGGCTGCGGCGGCGCTGCCCCGAGAGTATTGCAGGGCGAAGCACCCCAAACCGAAATGATCCTCCGCGGTCAGATTGTCGTTGCCGCCGCGCTGGAACTCCAGCAACGCCCGTCGAGCAGCCAAGGCGGAGCCGGGTTCAAGCTCGCTCCAAGCGAAGACGTAGGGGGTAGACTCATGGGCGATCACAAGACCGTGGTCCGTATGGTCGACGACAAGCCCGTCCAGGCCGCCTCCGGTCCGCAGTTTCACGTCGACCCGGATGGCCCGCGTCTCAGTCTCGGCGGCAGCCGGTTGCACAACCACGGCAGAGAACAGAACGACCGCCGCAAGTCGGCTCCACAGCGAACTTCGTATCAAACCCGTGATCAAAACCTCGCCGCGCCTCACTGGAGTTGATTCGGTTCACCGTCATGCGAACGCTCCAGGCATCCTCTGATGATAGATGCACTGGGGTGCCGACCGAGAAGTTGGCGGAGCTGCGCTCTGTTCATACAAATATCCGCCTCCACGGCATCCGCAACATATCGGCGGTCCCGAACGTCGGCGTGGCGGTCGATCTCCGCGATGAGCCGTCCATCGCGTTGCGGGATACGAATTGTCACCTCCGCCGTCTCGCCGGCCAGCTTCTTGTAGACCTCTTCAGCCAGCTTGTCGAGCCCCGCTCCGGTCTTTGCGGAGATCCGGAGCGAGGGTGTCTTGCGATGGATCAACAGCTCTGCAAGTGGCCCCGGGTCGGCTATGTCGGTCTTATTGAGCACGAGGATCTGCGGCAACTCGTCGCAACGCAGCCCGGCCAGCACCTCGTCCACCGCCTGCATCTGCCGGTATGCCGTTGGGGCGGCCGCATCAACGACGTGCAAGAGTAGATCGGCGTGGACGGCCTCCTCGAGAGTGGCCTTGAACGAGGCGATCAGGCGGTGCGGCAGATCTCGGATGAAGCCGACCGTATCACTGAGCAGGGCGGAGCGTCCCTCGCCCAGTTCCCATCGCACGGTCTTAGTTTCGAGAGTGGCGAACAGAAGGTCCGCGGCCAGGCGATTCGTGCCGGTCAGCGCGTTCATCAGCGTGCTCTTGCCGGAATTCGTATACCCCACCAGGGAGACCGTGAACTGATCGCCGCGGGAGGTTACCTCTCGCCTCTTGCGATCGTCGATCTCCCGAATCTCGCGTTTCAGATGGCTGATCCGCTTCTGGGCTATTCTACGATCGATCTCGATCTGGCGTTCGCCGGGCCCGCGCGTTCCGACCCCGCCTACCGCGCCCGCCGCAGTCGCTCCGCCCGCTCCCGCGATCCGCTCCAGGTGAGTCCACAACCCCCGCAGCCGGGGGGCGGTGTACTCGAGCTGGGCCAGCTCGACCTGCAACTGGGACTCCCGGGTCTTGGCGTGGGAGGCGAAGATGTCCAGGATTAGCTCGGTCCGGTCGATGACCTTCCGATTCACCGCCCGTTCCAGCCCGCGAATCTGACGGGGAGTCAGGTCGTTGTCGAATATGACCGTTTCGGCATCGTTGGCCTCAACCCGCTCGACCAGCTCTTGCAGCTTCCCCTTGCCGAGGGCGAACGCGGTCCCGAGGCTTTGGCGCTTCTGGGACATGGAGTCCACGACCTCGACTCCGGCGGTCTCGGCCAGGGCGCTCAGCTCGCCAAAAGGATTCTGGAAATCAGCCTTCGTGTCCGGTAGCAGAACAGTTACCAGGATCGCCCGTTCCTGTTGCTGCTCTGTTCCGTCCGCGCCCGGCTCCGGTACGGGTCTGGGCAGGTGGATTCGGGGGCGAAAGTCGTCGGGGGTGTTCGAGCGAGTTGTATGACGCATCAGTATCTCGGATTTCCTTCAGGATCATATCGTCGGTATGTCCCGAAGGTCAACCGATGCGGGGGCGCACTTGCGATGACGGACCGGGAGGTTCTGACGGGGGGGCGGCTGCCGGTTACAGTGCCCGGAGTACACAGAAGATGCTGGATTCGTCCACCTCCTCGATCTTCGCCGTCGCGCCGACGGCGGACGCCCATGCGGAGAACTCCGCGCGGGTTACGGTGGTCGCTCGGAAACCGTCTCTGCAGACTATCGCGCCTGCGCCCGTGCGGGAGGGGTCGATTGCCCCGATTAGCCCTTCCTGGGCCTGCAGCTCGAACCACGCCAGCCGATCTTCCCAGAAGCTCTCCGAGTAGCTCGACAGTAAGACCGCTCCGCCGGGTTTAGTTACCCGCAGGCTCTCACGAAGCAGGGTGGTCTGATCCGCGCCGAAGGCCGAAACGCCGTTTTGGATGCACACCACGACGTCGAAGATCCGGTCTTTGAGCCCCAACGCCAGGGCGTCCATTACCAGAAGGTGGCAGTTCGGCCGATCGCCCAGACGGCGGTGAGCCAGAGCGACGCTTGCCGCCGAAGTGTCGATTCCGACGACGGTGCCCGCCTTTGCAGTCAGTCGGTCCAGCACTCGTCCGTAACCGCAGCCGAGTTCCAGGACGGAATCGCCGCCATGAATCTCGGTCAAAACGCGTTCGATCTCCGCCTGGAGGTACTGCCGGACTCGCGGCGGAGCAATCTCGTAGCATCTTTGAAGCCGGACGGCTGATAGATGATCTGCGTAGTAACCTGTCATATCGGCAGAAGGCTTCGCGGCAAGTGTCGGAACCGTGTCATTTTAAGCCTCTGATTACTCCACCATGCGGGTGTTGTAGTTATGGCGGTAACGCTCGTGGAGTTCGTCGTCGGGGTAATGCTCGCTTGCCGGGTAGGGATAGCTGCTCATACTGCGGAAGGGGAGTGGTTCGATTCCATCCGGCGCGGCGGTGTAAAGGTCCATGTCTTTGCAGTATGCGTGCGAGACCAGGATGAAACTCCGAGTCATTCCGGGCTGCAGAGCAGGAGCACCGGCAGCGTCAAACCGCAAGGCGATCTCGTCTCCGGTCCCGAGGATGACGTACCGGTCATCAAACTCGGCAAGAAGATCATCCACTGCACCGTATCGCGTGTATGCGCCCTGCGGAGTCTTGAATGACGAGGATGACTCGATGGTGTCATAAGAGTAGATGGTGGGGTGTCTTCCATCGGGGGAATACTCCAGGGGGAATCCGAGCCGCCGCAGCTCCGCGCCGGTTAGCGGCACCGGTGTGACGGTCAGTTCATCGACTCCACCGTTTCTTGCGATGAAGAGCTGGTCGAAGTAGATCTCCAGGTTCGTGGAGATGCGTAACCGGCAGTGATCCGGCCGCAGCTTGCCCGTAACGTCCACGGTTATCATGCGTCCCAGACCACCCGGGGCTCCGGCGTCGGGGACGATCGTCTCCCACGTGCCGTCGGCCGTAAGCTGCTCGATTCTCATGGGGTCCCAGCCGACTTCGGCTTGGCTGGCCGCGTAAGTGGTCTGCGAATACGGGTACTCGATCCAGCCATTGATGAACAAAAACACCTCGTCTTCGGATCCAAGGTGGGCGAGACGGTCGGCGAAATCCAACTCCAGGGAGTGGGGGTGACAGAACCCGACAAACCGGTGATCGAGGTCGGGCTGGTACGCATACAGCCGGTCGACCTTCTCGAGTTTGGCCGTGCAGATCTCTCCACCCGGAGCGATGCCGGTTACGGGAAAGACCGGATCATCCGGACGGAGCAGCCGGTGAGTGGGGGGCGGACCTGTTATCGCCAGCCGTTCGTCGGGAAACACCGTTGTCCCGACCGGATGGTCAACGGCGAGGAGCTCGAGGCGATCGATATAGGCGACTTCTTCCATTGGCTCAGCCAGGCGGAGCTCGTATAAGCCGTTGCGCTCCACCAGTTGCTCCGGCTCGATCTTGACGTGTTCAAGCACCTGCGGCGGGGCGTACACTCCCGGTGCGGCCAGGTATCCGACCCCGCCGACCCCCGCGAAATCGCTAATGAACCCAAAGTGCGTGCCGTTCCAGGCAAACAACACCGGGCAACTCGACACCCGACGTTCCATCTCGCTAATCTGCACGTGAGTCGACGCCGCCAGTCGGGCCTCGTATTGCGTCACACCGTCAGGCCAGCGGAATCCGAGGAAGTCAGCCCGCGATGCCCCGTTTAGGCCGAACACCACCGGCACGCGCGACTGGCTGAGCCCTCCAGCCAGGCCGGTGTATGTAAAAACCTGGCGATGCACTCCGGAGTGCAGGGTCATCTTGGCTCCGAACCCGCTGGCCGGGCTGCGCATCCGGCGATCGTCTCCTCCTCGATCACCGCGCGGAGTGACCTTCAGCCAGTGGGCCGGCGGATCCAGCTTCGTCGTTACTATGTCGATCCGCCCGTCCGCCCCCGGGAGAATCCTAAGAACATCCGGCACGCCGTCTCCGCTCAGGTCCACCAGCTCACTTCCCAGGATGGCAGCACCCGCGCGGTTGGGCCAGACCTTGGTCTTGGGCGCGAAAAGCCCCCGGCCGTCGTTGAGCAGAACATGGCCGTCCGGAGTGAACACGGCGATGTCGAGATCGCCATCGAGGTCGATGTCCGCAACTCTGGTGGTCTGGACGTCGCCCCACGATGAAACCGCCGCGATGCAGCCGTCGAATTGCCCGCTTGGAGCAAGCGACTCCGTGCCGTCTGAGAGCAGAAGCTGCCCCGGCGATTCTTGTCCAGGCAGAAGCAACAGGTCCGGCTGCCCGTCGCCGTTGAAATCCTGTGCAACGCCGCCCCGGTGACCGGTGACCGGTTCGGCGGTGATCTTCCCTTCGTGGTATTCACCGAGTCGATCGTTGAAGAAGACCCGCGCCGGGGCGTTTTCGTAGAAGGCTATCAGGTCCGTGTCGCGATCGTCATCGAGGTCGATCGGCGCGAGCATAACCCCTGATTGGGTGGGCCGATTGGGGTCGGCGAGCGGAGCGAGGTCCGTGAAAGTCCCGTCGGCATTGTTGTTGAGCAATTGGTCGGCCGTCGGGGAGCCGTCGTCAACGGATAGGGCGTTGACTACGTAGACGTCCAAGTCGCCGTCGTGATCCGCATCCAGGAATACGGCGGACATTGTAATTGTGTTCGGACCGCCGGTTCCGGTGCTCTTGGTGACGTCCTCGAAGGTGCCGTCCCCGCGACCGCGATACAGTCGGTTCGGTCCGACACATGCTACGAACAGATCTACGATGTTGTCATTGTCGTAATCGCCGAATGCTACGGCCATTACGTCGCGTACATCGAGCAACTCGGAGTTGGAGGTCGCGTCGGTAAACCCCTCATCCGGGTTGCCCAGAAGAAGCTGAAGCCCCTGATGCCCATCGCGGATCACGGCATTCGTTAGAAGATCGAGCACCCCGTCTCCGTTAACGTCCCCCAACGCAACCTGCGCTTGGAAGTCGGAAGCTGCGATCGCGCCGGCGTTACCGAAGGGGGCGACGGGCGAGGCTTGGGCTATCGTGCGTACGGTGCCGCTGGACAGCTCCCCACCGGCTAAACCGTGCTCGGCCCGGACGGTGATCGGTTGGACGGTGGCGAGCGGGCCCATCTGGTTGTAGTTGGGCATCACCACCTTGTCGGCGAGGGGGCTCTCGCGAAGTCTGACGAAGCGCTCCTTGTAGGTTTGCGCTGTCTCCCGATCGCCCTCCTGACGCGCCACGCGCATCAGATCGTAGTATGCGCTAACCAGCGCGGGGTTTTCCTGAACACTTCGTTCCAGATCTGCCCGGCAGGGTTGTCCCAGGTGCGATTTACTGCGGGCCAACAGGTACCACGCGCAGGCATCATGGGGCACCTTCTGCAACGCTTGCTCAAAACAGCGAACGGCTTCCTCGTCTTGTCCCCGGTATTGGTGAGTGATACCTCTGAAATACAGAGCCCGAACGTTATCTGGTTCCTGTTTGAGGACGGCGTCCAGGAGTTCCTCGCCGCGTTCTAGATCGCCTTTGGCACTGCGGTTGTACATGGCGATGGCGAGGTTAATCTGCCCTTCCGGAGATCCCGGAGACAGCTTGTAAACCTGCTCAAAGACCTCAACCGCTTTGGCGTAGTCGTACTGCTCCATTAGGGCCACACCATGGTTGGTCAGGCGGACTACGGGGTCGGAAGTTCGCCAACCGTCGCTGGACTGGGGGACGGGTTCAGCGGCAGGTGCGAGAGTCACGGCCCAAGGCAGACAATAGGCCAAGACGATTATCAACATACATAATCCGAAACGCACGGTTGCGGTCTCCTCACTAATGGTACGACAGCCCAAGGAACTTGCGCTTCGCATTGCCGGCCCAAACCCGGACCCGATGGGCGGTGCGGGATGAAGCAGAGACTACATCCGGCGCTGATCCCAATCAGGATCACCGGACCCGGACCGGACGCTGCGTTACGGGAGGCAGCGGGCCGAAGATACGGTCGATGTCGTGGATAATCCGGACAACCCGCCGGCGGTCGCGCACCGCGTGGAATTCGCCCGACAGTTCCGCCCGTTTGAAGAAATCACTGCTGGAAGTCAAACGGCGAGTCGGCTTGAGCAGGGCTGACTCCAACGTGCCGTTCAGCGTATCCTGTTGCGGGTTGTGCTTGAAGAAGACTGAGCCTCCACCTTCAAACGTCGCGCCGATCGGGCCGCTGACTACGCCGTACAGCACCTTTCCGTTGATCTGCGTGCGGTCCGCAACCGTGCTTCCGGGGATGGAGTGCCACATGGTCCGAAGGTGGATTATCTGCGTGATTTCCTGATCGGCGTCGGTGATACTCGGCTCCGTGCGACGCAGGACGATGTCGACATTGTCAAGTTCGTCGATGCTGTAGTAGGCTTCTTCGAAGGACTCTTGATACTGTTTCGTCGGCCCGGATTCGCGATAGTCGACGATTGTGAATTCCGCTGTGCGCGTCGAACAGCCGCCCACCGCCAGAGTCAACGCGACGCCAACGCCGAGGGATCGCGTGCTCCAGGCGCAGATCGCGGTTCGCCTGACCGTGAAGGTTCGGATCACCTTGGTTGCTCCTGAGTTGTGGGTTAAATCACCGCACCAACCCGGACGATAGCCCACGGCATGCACAGCGTCAATTCGGGGTCATGGCCTTCGCCGGTTACGCGGAGTAGCTTTCAAAAACGGTGAAACATCCCCGCCCAGACCTTGCGCGATCTGGAGAGTACGCCGCAGCGCGCTATAATCCCGGGCTCGACACAAGCGTGGGTCCGCGTTGCGGGCCAGCGGTTTCCTGAGCTTAAGAGAACATCGGTGGACGTGAAACCCATGACATCGCCTTCGAAACGGCGGCTCGGTGTGGTCTCGTTTCTTAATGCCAGGCCTCTGATCGCCGGTATGGATCGCGCCGCAGATATCGAATTAGTGTTTGATGTGCCGGCGCGCTTGCCGGCCCTTGTGGACGAGGATCGGGTCGACGCCGCCCTGGTGCCCGTCGTCGATCTTGTACGTGGTGATCGATCCTGGAAGATAATCTCCGACGCATGTATCGGAAGTGATGGTGAAACGCTGACCGTACGTGTTTTCTCTCGGGTACCGGCCGCGGACGTCCGAGTGCTGCGGGTGGACTGCGATTCACACACATCGGTCATCCTTGCCGCGATACTCTGGCGGGAGCTGTACGGAGTCTCGTTGGACATGGTTACGTTTACCGAGGACGTGGCGGGTGGGGATTGCGAGGCCGTCTTGCTGATTGGAGACAAGGTCGTAAGCCACCGTCTCAGAGGCTACCCGTTCGAAACCGACCTGGGCGCGGCGTGGAAATCACTGACGGATCTGCCGTTCGTCTTTGCCGTGTGGGCGACGCGGCAGGCGGAGCTGCATGACGGATTGGCGGAACGTCTCTCGCGGGCTCGCGATGAGGGGGTCGGCATAGCGGATTCGCTCGCCGCCACATTTGGCCCCGAGAAAGGCTGGCCGGTTGAGTTGGCAAGGCAGTATCTTTCGGAGCGGATGAAGTATACGCTGGGTGAGCGACAGCGGGCCGGAATGGTACGCTTCATCGAGCTGGCTAAGGCAGCCGACCTGATCGTCCCCGGAAGGGAGCTGATATTTGCATGAGTGGTCCGCTGGACATACCGGACGAAGCAGTTCTTGGGCGAGTAACGGATGCCGAAGCCCTGGCGATGCTCCAGGATTGCTCGATCCACGAGTTGGGACGTCGGGCGCATGAAATTACTATGCGGTTACACCCGGAGGAATACCGTACTTACGTGGTTGACCGCAACATCAACTACTCGAACTACTGCACCGCCGGCTGTACGTTCTGTAACTTCAGCGTGAATCCGTCGTCGCGCTCCGGTGAGCGGGACGATGGGGTGAAGGGCTACGTTCTTTCCACTGAGCAGATCGGTCGCAAGATTGAAGATCTGCTGGAGATTGGCGGGACGCAGATCTTGCTTCAAGGCGGGCTTGTTCCGGCGGAGATGCTGCCGTTTGAGTGGTATCTGGAGCTTCTTCGTTTCATCAAGCGCGAGTATCCCGGCATTCACGTTCATGCGTTCAGCCCGCCCGAGGTGCATGCGTTCCACCGGATCTTCGGGATGACGGTTCGCGATGTGCTGCGTCGACTACAGGATGCGGGGCTCGATACGATTCCCGGCGGCGGCGCGGAAATCCTGGTTGATCGGGTCCGACGCCGAACGGCGCCGGGGAAGGCATCGGTGGACGAGTATCTGGAGGTGATGCGGGAGGCCCACAAGATCGGGATGCGTACGAGCATCACTATGATGTTCGGGCACCTCGAGACCATCCCCGAGCGGATTGAGCACCTGCGCAGGATCCGAGATCTTCAGGACGAAACCGGTGGGTTTACGGCGTTTATCTGCTGGACCTTCCAGCCCGGTAACACCCTCCTCGGGCGGTTGGTACGAGCGGACGCGAGCGATAATGCGCTTGCGGAAGGCAGGCTGGGAGCCTGCGCTACAGAGGAACGCCTGGCTCTTGCAGATGCCCATGAGTACCTTCGCACGGTCTCGCTTGCTCGCATTTATCTTGACAACGTGAAGAACATTCAGGCAAGCTGGGTAACTCAGGGGGTCGCGGTCGGCCAACTGGCTCTGTTCTTTGGCGCCAACGACATGGGCTCAGTAATGATGGAGGAGAATGTCGTCTCCGCTGCGGGGACGGTGTATTGCGCGTCCGAGCGGGAGATCAGGCGCGCGATTGAGGACGCCGGGTGGGCGCCGCGTAAGCGAGACTGCCTCTATCGAATTATTGAAGCAAATTAGAACCAAGAGCCGATGACGTAGGATTGTCGGTTTGGGCTGTTACGCCGACGAGAGCATAAGCAGCTCTTTTTTGTTGGCGTCCGGCCATGTTTATGTGCTAGATTATCGGCTATGGGCAGTTGGGCATGTGCCTGCGAGGTTAGTGCAGGGGGCGTCTAGGCCGTATCATCGGCTCAGGTAATGCTGCGTGCTGCGAAGACGCAGGCAGTTTGGAAGGTTTTAGGGAGGGGAGAGGACGGGATGTCCAGCGCGCCGGCGTTAATGTCGGCAGTGCGCTGAGCGGTTACCGGTTTTGCCGCCGTGGGTAGGGCCCTTCAGTGAAGGGGTCTGGTGCGGTGCCCCTTCTGTTTGGATACCGGCGTGTACCAATGACACATCTGGACACGATCTGGAATCAGGCTCGTGCGGACCTCGCTATTGTCACGGAACGTGGTGAGGAGGACATTTTCCTCTGGGAACATTCTGCACGGATTGCGCGGATGGCATGCGCGATTTCCCGGCTTCCAGACGTCAAAAGGCTCTCGCCCGACGAGACGGCGGTAGGAGCGGCAGCACTCTATCACGAGGCGGCGTGGCGCCCCAGGATTCGGCAGGAAGAGGCGCGTCGTCAGGAGGTTCTCGTCCGGCAGACGCCTGACACGCACAGCGAGCAGAGTGCGATGATTATGGAGGCCAGCCTGGGCGGGATCGTAGATCGGGACTCGCTGGATCGCGCCGTGGTTGCGGTTCGTTCGCTCGGGGATCGGCATATCGAATCGCTCGAAGGTCAGATTGTGGCGGAGGCGGACAATCTTGACGAGTTCGGGCTGGTCGGGCTCTGGACGGCCATTCGGCGCGGGGCGCTCGATGGCAAGGGCGTTCAGTCGGTTATTGATACCTGGCATCGCCGCAACGAGTATCAGTTCTGGACCGCACGGCTCAATGACTCGTTCCGGTTCGCGGCCGTTCGAAAGCTCGCCGAGGCGCGACTTGCCGAATACGAACGGCTCATGGAAGTGCTTGAGGATCAGCACCGAGGTGCCGATATAGAAGAAGCACTTTCGAAGGCTCTGCTGCATCCAGCGCCCTAGCTGACACGTCGGGGGCTTATCTAGGCAAGGGACGCATGAGCGGTGTGGCGAGTGCCGGGAGGTAGCGGTGATGCATCATCATGATTGCGTAATACACTGGCGGACAACGTCGCACCGGCTGGATCGCCTTACTTGGGTCGTTGGCACTATGGTGTTCCTCCTCAGCCTGCTAACGGTCTACTGGATCGCCGTGGCGGCCTGCAGCCAGAACTGAGGCATTAGGCGCCGGGCCGTTTGTCCTCGCCGAGCCGACGGCAATCGTGCTCAGTTCCAGGGCACCCCCAGCCAAGCGTCGTTGATGGCCCACCCCAGAGAACAGAACTCCCCACGCCTTCCGGTAGGATGACCAACTTACTGCGACTCATCGGAAATGGGGCTGTAGCCCGATAAGGGATGTTGTCTAACGTGTAACGGCAGTGGTACCGCCTCGGTGCGGGGCGGGATAGCCATGTTGCCGGGTCCCGGAAAGGAGACGTTATGTCGCAGCAGTTCATGTGGTTTCTTCTTGTCGCCGCGGTGTTCTACGGTTTCATCTTCACGTATGTGGTGGAGTGGCCGCTTACGTAGATCCTCGATCCGCGGACGCACTGGAATCGCCTTATCTGACGATTTCTGACATTTCGATGGCAGAATGTGTGGGTGGTTTGCGTCCCGGGCTGAGCTTTCGCCTTTGAATCGGTTCAGGAGGTCGGGCGTAGCGCCGGCTATAGTGGCCGGCGCTACGCCCTCGGTCTCGGAGGTACGGAAGACAGAGGCATCTCATCCCCTTATACGCGGTCGGGCCGTGAATGGCTGTATCTTGTTTGTAACGGTGGTAACGCCGTCAGGCTTTGCTGCGTTCGCGGGCTACGAGTCGATCCGCCAGCCGGGTGGGTTCCGGGAGCCGATACCGCCCGCAGCACATCAGCGTAATACGCACGGCTGCCTGCAAGGACAGGCGGTGGCCCACACTGACGAAAACCGGTTTGACACGATCGCGACTTCGCACGCACATGCCGATAGTCTCGCCGTTGTGCGTGATGACGGAGGTCGACCCCGAGGCCCTACCGGGCATTTGCGTTGTGCCGACCAGCAGGCTCTTGGCGCAACCCAAAGCCGGCCGATCCAGAATGACCCCGACATGGCAGGCCAGACCGAACCGGCGGGGGTGGGCATACCCTTGGCCGTCAAACATGAAAACGTCGGGAACACTGCGCAGTCGGCGAATGACCGCCAGGATGGCGGGGGCTTCGCGAAACGAGAGAAGCCCGGGCACGTACGGAAAGCGCACGGGGCGCCGCACGACGTGTTGTTCAATCATCTTGGAGCTGGAAAGGTCCCACACGACCGCCCCGGCAATGCACTGCGTGCGGTCACGGGAGAAGGCCAAATCAGTTCCGGCAACCAATCTGACCTCGCTTGGGCTACCGGCGGCAATCACTTTGTCGGCCAGCTCGCGCTGGATGGCTATTGCCCGACGTGGGCTGACCGTCCAGCGGTGTGGTGAGCGGGGGACCTTCACGTTACTACCTCGGTAATCTCGGACTGGACATCATAAGGGGCCGGCGCCGAGCGCCGACCCTATTCCGCGTCGAGCAGGCCCAGGAGTTCGTATCGATCTCCAAGCGTTACGACCGTCTTCCGCTTCACCGTTCTGCGAAGATAGGTCATCGCCACTTCCGAACCGGCGGGATAATACTGCACAAGGCGAATAAGGTGGTCGCGGCTTTCGACGGGGACGTCGTCAACGGTGAGGATGATGTCACCCGGTTTGAGCCCGGCTTTGGCTGCCGGCCCGTTGCGTACGCTCAGGTCGGTGATCTTGGCACCGCGGCAGACCCGTCCGTCAACCACGCGGCGGACTCGTCTGGTTCGAACATCCTCAATGGTGACCCCCATGAAACCGTAACGCGGGGTCTTTCCGGCTTGGAGGGTCTCGATGATCCCGCGCGTGTTCTTGTCAATCGGGATGGCGAAACCCGTGCCCTCATTCACCCCGGAGTTTGTTTCGATTGCTGTGATGACCCCAATCACCTCGCCGTCGATATTGAACAGCGGGCCGCCGCTGTTGCCGGGATTAATAGCGCAAGTCGCCTCGATCAGGTATCCGTAATACTGGATGTCCGGATTCACCGCGAGCCGTTCCTGGAGAGACCGGCCGATGGCGCTTATGGTGCCGAAGGTCACGGACATGTGCCCGTTGTCGTTGGCCAGCCCGAAGGGATTGCCGACCGCAAAGGTCCACTCGTTCACCTTGACATCGGCAAGATCGCCCCAGCACACGGTTGGCAAATCGGTTGCCTCGATCTTCAGCACGGCCAAGTCGCTCCGCAGATCGGCCTTGATCAAGTCGGCGTCGTACGAGCTACCATTGTCCAGGACGACGGTAAAGTGGTTCGCGTCCTCCAGGACGTGCCGGTTGGTGGCGATGTATCCGTCGGTACTGATTATCATCCCGCTGCCCTGGTTGATCGGTTCGCGCAGAAGGGTTCCGCTGTGATCCGCCCGTTCGTGGACGTAGTGCGTGCGGATGGCTACCACTTCCGGCCGCACCTGCTCCGCCAGTCGAACGAAGGCCTGTTCGAGGGCCTTGAGGTCCGCTAACTCGTATTTGGGGGGCAATTGGGCGAACGCGACGTTTCCGACCACGACGCACAGCGCCAGGATCAAGGCCGGGAAACACCGCGTGAGGACCGGTTTCTGTGCTACGCACCGTGAGTTCATTAAGAAATCCTCGCCAGGAGCATCGGGGTCTGAAGGCTCGCCCATTTTATGTATTATAGGCGCAGTGTCCGCAACCGGATGAGTAAAATTGCCGGTGAAATCGGACGTGCGGACGGGAAGCCTGTAGAAAGAGGATCGCGGAAGGCAAAGTGAACGAGGCAACATTTGAGAAGCTCGAGTTCGACGAAATCCGTAACACGCTGGCCGACCACTGCGCCAGCGCTCTGGGGAAGCGGCTCGCGCGCACGATCTCGCCGGCCGTCAAGTCCCATCTTGTGCGAGAGTGGCTCGACCAGGTTCGCGAGCTGATCAGAGTTGCGGATGAACATTCAATGCCGCCGTTCGGGGGCATACACGATATTCGCGAGTCGGTACGGGCGTCGGCGTTTCCCACTCCGCTCGAGCCTGAGCAGCTTGCTGAGGTGGCCGAGACCCTGGCGGCCACCGCTGAGGTTTGTGTTTGGTTCGAGCGGATCGGTGATGACGCGCCGGCCATGCGGAAGCTCTCGCAACGAATCGATGACCTTAGTCCCTTGGCAGCCATCATCAATGAGGCGATTGATTCGCGGGGGTGCGTGCGCGACTACGCCAGCCAGAAGCTTAGCTCGATTCGCCGGACGATCGAGCATGCCCGGGATCGCACGAAACGCGTGTTCGACCGGATTCTCCGGCAGAATAGTCTGGCGCGGATGCTGCAGTACTCCAGTACGACATTCCATGGTGATCGGATGGTGCTGCCGCTCAAGGCGGAGTATCGCGGGCGTATTCCGGGCATCGTCCATCGAACTTCCGACAGCGGTTCGACCCTGTTCGTGGAGCCATCCGAATCCGTCGAGCTCAATAACGCGATAGTTCGCCTTCGCGACGAGGAAAGCAAGGAGGTTACGCGGATCCTGCGCGAACTCAGCCAACGACTGCAGCGCAGCTCTCGGGCGATCCTGAGCACTATGCAGGCTATTGCCATACTCGATCTGATCGCGGCGAAGTGCCGCTACGCCAAGAAACGAAAGTGCGTATGCCCCGAGATCAACGACGAGGGCGTATTAGATCTGCACCAAGCTCGGCATCCCGTGTTGGTTGAGTTGTTCGAGCGGGAGGCTCGGGAAGAAGGGAGCGTAGCGCGTGAGGTCGTTCCGATCGACGTGCGGCTGGGGGACGATTTCGATGTTCTCGTGGTCACCGGACCCAATACGGGCGGAAAGACCGTTGCGATCAAAATGGTTGGGCTGATGGCGCTTATGACCCAATGCGGCATCCCCATCCCCGCCGAGGCAGGGGCGCGAATGCCCGTCTACAAGAACATCTACATCGACATCGGGGACGAGCAGAGCCTCCAACAATCGCTCAGTACGTTCAGTTCACATCTGGCGACTCTGCTGGATGTGCTTCGCCGAAGCGGTCCGAAGTCGCTGGTGTTGATAGACGAGTTGGGCGCGGGAACCGATCCGGATGAAGGGGCGGCTATCGGTCAGACGATCATCACCGAACTGCTGGACCTTAAGGCCATGGCGATTGCGACCACGCACCTTTCCGTGCTGAAAGCTATCGCCTTCACGACCGCCCGGGTCGACAACGCGGCGGTCGAGTTTGACCCGGAAACCCTCAAACCCACGTACCATCTGCGCGTGGGAGAGCCGGGCAACAGCAACGCCCTGATCATCGCTAAACGCCTGGGTATGCCGGCCAGAATGGTCAAGCGGGCTAAGCGCTGCCTGGCCGATCGGACCAGCGCGTTGAATCGCGCAATTGCCGGAACGTTGGACTCCCGTCGTCAGGCGGAAGCGGCGCGGAAGTCATCGCGCGAAACTCAGCTCGAAGCCGAACGTCAGCGCGAGAAATACGTCAGGGATCACGAAGAACTGAGTCAAACGAAGAAGGCGTTTGAGGCATGGACCACGTGGGTGGCTACCTTGGGCCCGGGTGACGACGTATACATTCAATCGTTGGACCGGCCGGCAAAGGTCGTGCGGATGCAACTCCACAAACAGCGGGCTCTGGTTTCCGCCGGAGCGATGGAGATAGAGGTTCCCCTGAAGGACATCCTAGTGCCTCCCGTCGAATCTTAGCCTGCGTGCGGGCGGTTAATCCTAGGGGCCGCCAACCGGGTCGGCGGATCAGTCATCCGGTTAGCGTCAACAGCTCGGCCACCTTTTCCTCGTAAGCATCTAAGGCAGTATTAGCGTTCTTGAGCTGGTGGTCCTTCTCCAGGATTTCCGGAGTGCGTCCGAGGTACCCGCCCACGGCACCGAACAGCGCTATTAGTGCCGAAAGGACCGTCTGTTGCAGTTTGTTGGTTTCTTTTGAAGGGCGGAAGATCGTAGCGACAATCACGACCGTGGCGCACACCAGAATCAGCGCCAAGATGAACCACGGCGCCCATGAGACGCCCGCCGGCAGGTTGAGGTTGTTGAGTTCACTCATTCGTGGCTCCCTCCAATCGATAGTGCCGTCCGATGACAATAGCGCGACATTGTAATTTGTGCCGCCGGCAAGCCGGTCGCTTGGATCATGCAGCCGCGCCGCCTGGTCACGCCCCGAGGAAGATCGCTTTAAGAGCGGTCCCTGCGATTTCCTTGGCCGCCTTCTTCAGCAGGTCCCCTAAGAGCCGTTCCTGCCACCCGGATTCGATCAGGCAGCCGTTGGAAACCTTCTGCCCGTCCCATACGGGTTTGTCTCGACAGCCCGGAGGTTCGTCATGCCAAGCCATGACGATATTCCCGTTATTGCTTTTGAAGAGGTGAATCACCCGCGTGAAAGTGTAACTTCCATGCGTTCCTCGATAGAACGCTACCCATTGTTCTTTGCCGTTCTTGGCAGTCCAAACGTCGATTTCGACGGCGTGATCCGTACGCTTCACGCTTTTGGCCGGGCAGTCCCAGTAGTTCTGCGGCATTTCGACCCATGGCCTGAATTGGCCTCGGTCATGTACCCGCATTCGAAACTTCAGATCCGTCTGATTGTGGCATTTGAATGACACCGCCTGGGCTTCGTTTGTTACCCCCAACGAGCATGCCGCCAGCAATAACCCTCCGAGTAGGTTGACTCGCATTTGACACTCCTTGTCTTTGCCCTGAATCCGATTTGCAGTATCCGGCGCCGGAGACTTTCTACGCTGCGCTGCGCACTGTCAAGCTCCGTTCTCCGAAAACCGGGCACGCTGAGGGTGATGGTCGCGTGAGGCGGGATCGGATGCGTGGCGCTTCGTTTCATTGCGCATGCTTGTGGCACATGGCGCGTTGCGAACACGAACGTCATAGAGCCATAATAGAGACCGAATCGAGGCGTCGCATCGGATGGTCGAACGCAAGCGCGGAGCCTCGCCCGTAAGTTGCCTCTGTTGCCTATCGGCGGTGATTGAATCCGAGACGGCGGATCCACCCTATCGGAAGCACGGCTGGAGTGCGTCGGCGGTAGGCGCGGTACTCGTCGCCAAACCGCTCGGCGAGGTAATCTTCCTCCGTGCGAATCAGCAGCCTCATGACGACGTAGAGGACCACGGGTATCGCCAGGAAGATCCACGAATCGAGCAGAAGAGACAATCCCGGCAATATCAGGGTAATCCACGCGCCGTAGATTGGATGTCGACAGACGCGGAACGGCCCGGTGGTACACAGCCGCCCGCGCGTGAAAGCCCGCATGGCGGTTACGGCTCCGGTGACGTAGAGGATCAACCCGAGGACTGCCGCGATGATGCCGATGGCCAGACGGACCGAGGTCGGGAGAATGTCGATGCGAAATCGGTCAGGAGCGTAGATGCCCAGCCCGATCAACGGGGCGCAAAGAGCAGCGGAGTAGGCGGCCAGCTTCAGGCCTATACCCCAGCGGGTCATTGGCGTGTTTGAGTCGTCGGCCATTGCTCCCTCGATCTCCTCCTCCGGCAGGTATGACGTTCAGCTTTCGCAGAAGTCGGCGACAATACGCTCCAGCAGCCGCGCGGCTTCGGCAAACTCCCGCTTGCCCAGCGATTCGTTCGGGCGGTGGGCTACTTCGATCGTCCCCGGGCCGAATAGCACGCAATCCAGGCCCAAGCGCTGAAGCGCGCCGGCATCCGTTGCGTAGGAAGCCCCGAACGACTCCGTCTGTCCGAGCATATCACACAAATGACGGTGGATCGGCGCATCGTCGCCGGTCAGCATCGGCGCGCTCTCGCTGATTACGTCGAACGAGCAGCCGTCAAGATCGCCGCAATCTCTGATGGCGGTCTCAATACGGGTGAGCAGTGGGCCCGACTCCATGCCGGGCATAAGCCGTGCTCCGAACCGTAACTCGCAGCGGTCGGGGACGATGTTCAAAGCGGTTCCGCCGGAGATCATGGCCTGGACCAGGGCGACGAAGGGGGTCTCGGGGAAGTATTCACTGTTTTCCGGGCGTTCGTTGCGAAGCTCGCGGGCCAGTTTGGACAAAGCGGTGATCACCGGGCCGGCCGGCTCGATTGCGTTGATGCCGAGGTCGGGGAATCCGCTGTGGGCGCTTTTGCCGTGGAAGACGATCCGCATCTTCAGGTAACCCTTGTGCATACGGATCACTCGAAGCGAGGTCGGCTCTCCGATGATCGCGCTTTGCGGAAGGGGGAAGGGGGCCTGCCACGTATCTGCAACATGCTGAGCTCCGAGCGTACCGAGTTCTTCATCGTACGTGAGGATCAAGACCAGCGGCCGGGCCAGGCCACGGCCGGCGGCGCGCCGAGCGGCGTTGATAGCGAGTGCGAGGAAGCCCTTCATGTCGGCCACGCCGCGACCTACGAAGGACTCTTCAGTTTCAAGCAAGTTGAACGGATCGCTCTGCCATTGGGGCTCGGCTGCGGGCACTACATCCATGTGCCCGGAAAGCACCAGCCCGTTGCGATTATCGTCGTTCCGCCCGCTAACCCGGATGATCAGATTGACCTTTGCGTGGTCGTCGTTTTCGTTGCGGCTAATCTCGATCGCGGATCCACCGAGGTAGTCGCAGATGAAATCGGCAATCGGAAGATTGCTCTTCTCGCTGGTGGAATCGAAGGCGACGAGCTTGCCGAGAAGCTGCGAATCTGTGAGTAACGTAGCCATAATGGCGGGATGTTAGCCTGTTTGGAGGCATCTGTCTGCAGAAGACGGAGGAGCCTCCACGTTGCCGCATCCCGTGCCCCCGAGGGGCGCATGAATCTCACCTGGTCTCGGTGACGCTACGCGCAGCGGGGGCGAGCAGACCGCAATGATGCAGGTGCCCTACACCTGCCGACGCTGCCCGACAGAGAGGCCGCCGTACTGATAGGGCACCGCAGGCGGGTGTAGGGCATGGTCGAGGAACGAGACCTGCCGTTGGTCTTCGCGCTACGCGCGCTATTGTGGCAGGTCTCGTACCTCGACCGTGCCCTACGGGTGTGCCAACTGGGTGGCATCGGTCAACTTGGTGACCCGTGGAGTGTGGCGCGCTGCCGCGCATCAGTACCACGACCGTCAGGGAGTGGCCATCGTGCGTCGGTGCAGCACAACGGATCGGTCGAGGGCCGCTCGTTGACACTCGCGGTACCGATTGCGTGGGTCTTCGCGCGATATGCATGGTTGCGGCAGGTCTCGTTCCTCGACCTGCCCTACAAGTGGGCCACGCATTACGGGGCCTTGCGCGTTGAGAAAGCCAGCTTGCTCAGGGTCATCAGCAGCAGGGTCAGTACGACTAGGCCCCAGGTTGAGACGGTGGGGATGTACTGGGTGCAGTCGGGGATCCCGTTGTTGTCGTGGTCGTAGCGGTCGTCGAGGCCTTCGCATTGGTCGATGCAGTCCGGGACGGTATCATCGTCCGCATCGAGGTAGTCGCTTACTCCGCAGCCGCAGATTCCCGGTTCGATCTTGTCCGGGTCGTTCTTGCAGGCGTCGAGGCAGTCCAGGGTCCCGTCGTTGTCTGAATCGATGTCCGGGCTGCTGCACCCGCATACGCCCGGCTCGAATTTATCGCCGTTGCCGGGGCAGGCATCACCGCAGCTCCCGTCCACGCCGTCGCCGTCGGCATCGCCTTCACACGCGGTCAGCTCGCCTTGGGGGACGCCGCCGGCAGCCGTACAGTCTTCCGCCGTGAGGTTTGTGCAGCTACCGTCTGCCTGGCAACAGGCCTCCACGGTTCCGTAGGCGTACTGGACCACATTGACCGCTGCGCCGTCGTCGAAGGTGAACGTGGTGGTCTCGCCCCGAGTCAGTGGACGGTCCAGGACGACCTGCACGGTATCGACGTCGTATTCCTCCAGCCGCAGCACTTGGGTGACTACGGGCACGGGTCCGCCCGTAACCCCCACGGCGATCTCGTCAGTGTACACGCTGTTGGCCGAGTCGAAGGTCACGCTGAACCGATCGAGACCGGGATAGGTGGCGGGGTGAACCTCGCCGGCGGGTGGATCGGTCACAATGATCTGCTCTCCAAGCGAAACGGTCCCATACCTCAACGCGTCCCACTCGTGCGTCTTGTTGGTGGTCCAATCCCCGCAGGAGTTCCGCCCGGTGAGCTGCACGTATGCCATAGTCTCTGCGCATTCTATGGCGCGCTCGACAAACACAATGCCGTCGACCGAATACCGGTAGTTGAAGCCGTCGAGACTCTCGAACCGGTAGGTGTGGAATCCGTCGATATCGAGGCCCGTAATCGAACCGGCTCCAGACGGCGAGAAGGCCGAATCACCGTAGATGTTGATGTAGTCGTGGCTCTTGCGGAAGACCACGGAGAGCTGCGCGTCGCATGACGTCCAGATGGGTCCGACTGCCGAATTGGACCGGAGACGCCACTCAACCCAAAGGCTCGGTGGCTGCACCTCGCCCATTCTGGTAATATAGCGGTGGTAATTGGCCAACCCGCAACAGCCTGCCCAATGAAGGATGAAATGGCCGCCCTCCAGGTTCTCGCTGCACGGATCTTCGCACTCCTGGAAGATCAACCAGCCTTCCGAAGGATCGTACGGCAATACGTCGCCCTCGTAGCGGTATAAGACCTCGTCGGCAGGGACGGACGCGGATGAAAACACAAGAACAACAACTAACAACGACGAACGCCAGGGCATGACCTACCTCCCTCCATAGAAGACCACCCACCACGGTATCCGATTGCGACGCCCGCGTCAAGATAAACTGACAATTTGGTAGTGGGCAGATTGTTGCTCGGTCGGTACCGCGACCGCGAAGAACTGGCCACGGTGCGTTGGTAGGCGGCCGCGTATCGCTCGTGGGCGGGTTGCTTACGCTCGCCGTACCGATGGGGCAGCGCAGGCGGGTGTAGGGCATGGTCGAGGAACGAGACCTGCCGTTGGTCTTCGCGCTACGCGCGCTATTGTGGCAGGTCTCGTGCCTCGACCGTGCCCTACGAGGTCTTCGCACGACGCAAGCCATCTCGGCAGGTCTCGTGCCTCGATTGGGCCGCGAGTCAAGCCCCTTGGGGCGACAGGTCCTTTTAGCCCCATGGCGTAAGCCTGGGGGAACCGTGCGGCCGCCTCGCGCCAAGCCCCCTCGGGGGCGGCACAAGACATCGAGGTTTGGATCGGACGCCGGTGATTCAACATCATAAGAGGAATACGTTGGCGCCGGCCGGGACCTCTTCGAATGCCGAAGTGCCGCCCCGGGGCGGGGCTGGGGTTGACGTACGACGCGATCCCGCGGCTGACGCCACGGGCTGGGCAGAGCTGTCGCCCTGACGGGCTGGTTCCGCGGGCCACCCGCGTGGCACATATTCGTGCGACTCGAGCCATTGCGGCCTTGATGGCAGGTCTCCTTCCTCGACCGTGCCCTACGTGGTCCTCGCGCGACGCGCACCGTTGCGGCAGGTCTCGTTCCTCGACCGTGCCCTACGAGTTATGCCAACCGGGTGTCATGGGTCAACTTGTTGACCCATGGAAGTTCAGCGGCAGGTCTCGTTCCTCGACCGCGCCCTACGAGTTATGCCAACCGGGTGTCATGGGTCAACTTGTTGACCCGTGGTAGTCCAGCGGCAGGTCTCGTGCCTCGACCGTGCCCTACGGGGGATGCCACCGGGGTGGCATGATGCAACGTCTTGACCCGTGGAAGTTCAGCGGCACGTCTCGGGTCTCGGCCGTGGTCTACGCATACCGGCGCCGGCACGCGCGCGTTAGCCTCGTCACGCGACCATGCGGCGACGCGCGCATCTTCGGCGATACGTCAGCGACCAGCGGCGGCGGGGCATCTTTCGCGGATTTGCTCGAGCGTTGGGCTGTCCGGCCTCAACGGTTGCCACAGGTCGCACACGTGCTGCAGGCGGACCGGATCCAGATCGTGGTCGGTCCGAAGTCGGGCCGCCAGGGCGTTGAGGACCTCGTCCAACATGTCGCGGTGCGCCTGACTGTCGATGCCCGGAGGAAGATCGCGGGCGACTTCCACGGCGACCTCGGCGGCGTTTATAGGATCTTCTCGGGCGGCGGCGCGAAGAGCTTCCTGAAGGAGCGGCTGGACGAAAGCGACGCCGCGGGCGGAAGACTTCCAGGTTTCGACCAGGGTAGGCCAGTATCGCCGCTGCTCGGGCCAGGGCGTTGTCCGGAACTGCCCGCGAAGGTGAGATTGAGCCTTCGCCGCGAAGTCTTCGGCGATCATGGACTCCACTTCGTTGCTTGGTGTCGCGGGGCGGAGGGAGCCCCGTACGCGGACCAGCAGTTCATCGACGGTCGTTTTGTGAATCTCGTCGATGTTGTTGAAGAGTCGGCCGACCCGTTCACATCCTGCGGGAGTCACGTCGGGGAACGGGCGCGAGGTTCGTGCCGCCAGCGTGATGTTGTCGCCGCACTCCCAGAGCCGGTCAACGAAACGGACCCAGGCCGATTCCGCGATGAACGGCTCACTCGCGCCGTGCGGATCGATGTACTCCACCGGTTGACCCACGATGCGGGTCTTCGTGAAGTTGGTGGCATCAAAGAGCAGGTGCAGGTCGTGACACCGTCCGACGGAGAACTTCAAACCGGCCCCGAACGAGACCTTCGATCGTAACGGACCGGGCAGGCCCAATAGCAGAGTCTCGGCAGATTCGAGCCAGCCGTCTTCTATGTTGACGATAAGTCGGCGGTGTTCAAGAAGCCGCTGCAGAACTCGGCATCGCACCGGCGAGGCCAGCGCCGGATGTAAGGCTGCCTGCTGTTGTGGTCCGGCGGTGCCTTGTACAGACAGCTCAAGCTCCGGAAGCACCGCAGGTGGCTTGAGCTGGGGTGAAGCGGCGTCTGCCGCGACCATGGCACGTAAGACGTTGAATGCGTTATAGCCGCAAGCGCAGAACTCGGCTTCATGAAAGACGACATTGTGGGTGTAGACCCGGTGTCCACCGCGCCCGGTGTGTTCGGCTCCGGCTAGGCAGGATAGCGCCACGCACAGGCGGCCGCTGGGCAACGCATAGAACGCCGCTCCCACGAGCAATCGATCAGCGTCCGCTCCGGTCGGCGCCGGCGCGCACATCCCCTCGTGGGAAGGGGAGTTTCGGGTAATGGACTGCTTCTCGTCCGCGCGGAGCCCGGGGCTGGCCGCGACTATGCGGTATCCTTCGCCCATGGGCGTGCGGATGGACGTGAAGATGGCCTGGTCACAGGTTAGCGTGGTGGAGGACATTGGGGTCCCTCGCGTTTGAGCCCTCGAGCTAGAGTTTGCTGAGCACCCACTCAAACGGTTCCAGAATCCCGCGGGGTGCGACGTGCAGCGGGTGAGGAACCACGTTGTCGTATTCGTCCGTGCCGTATCCCAGACCACCGACGACGCTGGTTGGGAAGAACTCGAAATTGGCGAACCGGCTATCGCAGATGTTCCACAGCCGGTTGAGGTTCGTCTCGGCGAACCCGCGCGGGTCGTCGAAACAATCCGGCGAATAGTCGGCCTTCGAAAGTACGATGCCGATCGGAGTTTGCAGACGTTTCTCCTGATGATCGGTGAGGACGCCGTCAAGATAGCTCATCAGCTTGAGGGCGAAGAAGTCCGGTTGCGGCGATCCGGCTCCGGCGAGGGCTCCGTCAACCAGCAGAATCGCGGCCGCGCTCTTCTCGAGAAGAGACCTGATAACCTTGAAGGTCCGCGGAGCGGCAACCTCGGCGGCGATGGCTTCCCCGGCCATGTCCGGCATGACCAGGTCGTAAATCCGCGACTTGCGTTCGCGTTTCGCAATCTGATAGTACGCCCAGTGCCACTGGTCGGCCTCAACGGCCGTTTTGGGCGGAAACTGCCGGCTGGCAAGATAGCTGATCACGGTGTGTTGGAGATTGACCGAGTATGCTCCTTTGGGAACGGCGTTGAAGTCCTCGGCGCGCTTAGAGAGCATATCCAGCAGCATGCCCAGGTAGACCGTCTTGCCGACGTTGCTGTCGCCGATAACGGTGATGATGCAGGGGTCGCGTTCCTGGGCGACGGCCTCCTGGATCAGCGCCATCGGGGCATAGCAGCTCCCACAAACGATGGCGTCGGCCGGGTTCTGCTCCTCGCAGATCAGACACGGGAGAGTCGTGCTCTCTGGATAGGTCGATGTCGACATTGTAGTCACGAAGTCACTCCTTGCGATCAGCTTCCGGTGATCCAGGTCGCGTCGTTGAGATCCATTGCGCAGCGAATTCCCGTGTTGTGGGTGCGGGCCAGGGCTATCTGCCCGGTTCGAAAGTGGGAGGTAGCCTGCGTCTCGAAATACGTGTCAAACGCGCCGCCGCGAACGGCGTGCATGGGCATCTCGCCGACGATGGTGCGACCCTCGTCGTCGGTAGTGGTGTACTCGGTGTCGGTCCACTCCCAGACGTTACCAACAAGTTGAAGCACCTGATTCGGTGCCGCCCCCTTCGGGTAACTGTCGACCGGGACGGTGGTGTGTACTCGCGAGGACCAGACATTGCACCGCCGCTTATCCATGGCGTCACCCCATGGGAAACGACGCATCAGGTCGGCGGAGCTATCGATGTGCCAGGAGGCGGCCATCTGCCACTCGGCCTCCGTCGGAAGCCGCTGACCGATCCACAGTGCAAAAGCCTGAGCCTCGTACCAACTCACTCCAACCACCGGGTGGTCCGCAAACCGCACATCATGGCGTCCGTGCTGCCAGAACCGCGGTCCCGGCTCTCCGGTCTGGTCCTTCAGTTCGATCAGGTGAGGCCAGATCTCCTCCGGCCAGAGTTCGAGATTGTCGTAGCCTTCATCGTCGACGAATTGCTGGAATCGGGCGTTGGTCACCACGTGTACGTCAAGCAGAAACGGTTCGACATCCAGGTCCACCTCCGGCGCGCCGGGGTGGGCGGACAGAGTCTGGGAAATGGAGACACTCCCGGCCGGTACCAGGGCCATCCGTCGTTCCAACTCACTGACGGCCTTTTTTATAGCGGTTTGGCCTCCCGGATGTTCCTTCAGCTTAGCCTGGTCGTGCAGGACGACGTTATGCCGGCCTTGCTGGAGGAGTCGCTGGACGGGGTCGGCGTCCCACGGCTGTCGCGGAGCCGGATGGTACGCAGGTGCCGGCGGTGGTGCCGGCGCTGCTTCGCTCTCGACGGTTTCGCGTTTACGTTTCGCGGGTGCTTCAGGTTTGGTCTTTGTGAACAGCTTCAGGCCCATGCTCTTGGCTCCCATGGGGATTAAGTGCGACCGTGCGGGGATCAGACTCCTAGGGCTCTCCGTTTGGCATCGCGGCGGAGTTTACGGAACTGCTCGGCGGCAGCGCCCGCGGCGGGCTTGGGTCTCGGTGCTGCCGGGGTCTCTGGGGGTTCAGGGGTTGATGTTACCGGCTTTGGAGTCGGCACGGGGTCGACCTGGAGTTCCGGACTCGCCGTGGCGATAGGGGGAGCCGGTTCGGGGGCCATCCGGTCGACCGGAATCTCCCGGACGGCGCCCAAGCGACTTAGCAACTCCTGCCGCTGTACCGCCACCTCGCGCTGATCGTGCGCGAGCTGCTCCTGAAGGGCGGCGAGAGCCGCCCGGGTCTCACTCAGCTCGGTAGCGTATGACTCCAGTTGCTCCTCGCGCGCGGCCAAGCTCTGCTCTCGTCGTTCCAGTGCGAGCCGCTGCGGCTCGAGCTCGCGCAACTGCTCCGCGATTCTCTGCTCTGACAGGCTGACGGTCCGCTCCCGCTCAGTCAGATCGGAGTTCTTGGCAATGTACTCCTGCCGTTCCGCGGCGCAAGCCTCCTGCTGCTCCGCAAGTTGCTTGCTTCGTGCGTTCAGTTCCTCCAGCTCGGCGAGAATGGCCGGCTTCTCTTCCTCGATTTGCTGGAAGGCCGACTCGACCTCCCGGCGTCGAGCGGCGAGTTCCTTTTCCTTGGCTGCCAGATCCGCCTGTTGACTCTCCAGTACCGAACGCTGCTCGTCCAGAGCGGCCAGCTCTTCAGATAGCTCGGTTCGCTCCTGCTCCATCTGCTCGCGCTCGGCCAGCATCGATTGAGCTTCTTGGTGGAGCTGCTGACGGACCGTCTTCAGCGCCGCCAATGCCTCTTGGGCCAGTTCCGGGATTTCGCCGGAGCCCAACGGACATTCAGGCACCTCGGTTCTTGGTGGCTGTGAGTTCAAACGAGATCCTCGTTTCTGGCGACCGCGCCGGACCCGCGGGTCGAACCCGTTGTTCAGAAGTTTCCAGAACGGGGCATATCCCCTTGAAGCCTAATCGGCCCGCGAGGTCGCCCAGCTTACCAAACCGTACGATATGGTGAGCAGGGTGCCTACTTTGGTGCCAGGGGATACGGGACTTTCATCTGGTTACCGCCCGCAACGGTTGCTTTCGGACCTGAGAAACCAGGACGCACGAAGACAACTTGTTAAAGGACCTGCCGGACGAAGACGGTGCAAGCTGCGCGCCTTACGCCCGATGAAATGTACACTTGGCATGACCCCCCTGAAGCGCATCGTCATCGTTCGCTCGTTGGGAGCGTCGGGCGTTTCGAGCAACGGGCCGGGGACCCAACCGGAGCCCTTTCTCCGGAAACCTGATTCTGCGCACGCGATGAAAGACGAACCTATGGTGCGAAACAGTTCCGCGTTGGAGGCGTTAGCGGCGGCTGACTCGGCCGTTGAGGCGCTGGAGCAGGCGTTGACCGGCCAAGAGTCGCGCATAGCGGCCTGGTCGCAGGACTTCCGCGAGCAGTTGACGAAGCAGGCCGAGCTGCGCGAGGCGGATGTCCAGCGGCGGATGAACGAGATTGGACAACGCGAATCCGAACTAGTCCGCGAACGGGAAGAGCTGGTGGCGGCCACCGTCAAGGTTGAGTCGCTGATCGAGAAATCGCGGGATGAAGAGATTGCCTGGCGGAGCCGCGAGGCGGAACTGGCGGCGGCTACGCAAGAGTTAGCGGAACGGGGGGAATTGCTGCAGGCGCGGGAGCGCGAGATTGAAGAACGCGCGCAGAATGAACGAGATGAGCTTCGTGAACTTGGCGAATCAACGGCGGAAGCGCGGAGGCAACTGGAGTCGGACCAGAACGCCCTTCGCCAAGCACAGGCTGACGTTGAAGAGTGGCTCGCCGACCTGTCACAACGCCGGCAGCAACTGGCGGAGGCCGAGGATTTGTTGGCTAGCGGCCGAGCGGATCTCGAGTCGCAGACTGCTGAGGTGGCCCGTCGGGCCGACGAGTTGGCCAAGTTCAAGCGGCAGCTCCGCAGCTTCGAAGAGGAAAGCAAGAAACGTATCGCGGAGCAGGACGCCCGCGAGGCTGATCTTCAGAAGCGAGAGCAGGAGCTGACATCCCGGGCGGATGAGCTGGATACTGTCGCGGGGCAGCGCCGGTCCGTCTTGGACAAGCTGGAGCAGGAGTTGGCCTCGGCGAACGAGGAGATCTCCGCGCAACGTGAGCAAGCATCGCTGGAAACGCAGAAGGTCAGCGAACTGCAGGCCGAGCTCGAACAGCGCGAGCAGGAGTTGGAAAGCCGGGCGGCCGAGCTGCGGGCTGTCGAAGCCCGTCACGAGCAAGCCGCAGCGCAGCGGAAGGAAGCGGAACAGAGACTCGCCTTAGAGCAAGAGCAGTTGGAGTCCATCCGGAGCGAGCTCGACGAACGCGCCGCCGCAGCGGCTGCCGGCGAGGACGAACTCCAGAAGCGTCTTACCCAAGTCACCGCCCGGGAGAGCGAGATCGCTGCCCGGGGCGAACAAGTCAGGCAAGCCGAACAGGAGCTGGAGAATCGCTGCGGAGAATTGCAGCGGCAGGCGGACGAGTTCGGCGAGCGAATCGCAGAGTATCAGGCATCGTCCGAGCAACTTGCGGCCCGGCAGGCCCAGGCTAGGGAAAACGAAGCGGACGTCGCCAGGCGCATTGAGGAGCTGGAGAAACGTCGGGCCGCTCTGGAGCAGGACCGCGCCCGTTTCGAGCAGGCCCACTCTGCGGATGCAAAAGACCTGGAAGAAGCACGCCGCGCCGTTGCCGAAGAGAGGGAGGGGCTCGCTACGGAGCGGAGTGCCCTGGCGCAACGTGCTGCGGAGTTGGACGATCTGAGGGACGCCCTGGATCGCGATTCGCAGGAGCTGAAGGACTCCCGGGCCGCTGTTGAAGGGGAGTGCGACGCTGAGCGCCGGTCCGTCCTGGCGGAAAGGGAGCGGCTTGCCGAGGAGCAGGCTGCGCTAGAACAGCAGGCGACACAACTTGAACGTCGGCGTGCCGAACTGGCGGAAGAAGCCGAAGCCGCCCGAGCGGCCGGGGAAGCTGAACTTGGCCGGGAACGCGGGGGGCTGGCCGAAGAACGCCGGCGCATTCAAGTCGACCGGGATGCGGCCAAGGAACGGGAAGCAGCGTTGGTCGCGCTGCAGCAGGAGCTTGGTGAGCGAGAGGCTCGGATCGAGTCCGCTCGCAAAGACGGCGCTGCCGAATTAGCCCAGGCGCGCGAGGCGTTTGCCGAGGAGCAGCAGGCTCTGGCCGCCGAGAAGACTGCGTTTGCGGAAAGGTCCGCCGAGCTGGATGAACGGCAGGCCGACCTGGAGAGGAGAATACAGGAGGAGGAGAAGAGCCGGGCAGCGCACGAGCAAGAGATTGGATTGCTCCGCCAGGCGCTGTCCCAGGAACAGGAACAACTGGAGTTGGCGCGCGAGAAGTTCCAACAGCGCGATGCGGAGTCGCAGCGTATTCGGACGGCTCTGGCTGAAGAACGCGGCCAAGTAGACTCTGCCCGCGAAGCTCTCGAAGGAAAGAGCGCGGGTATCAAGGAGCAGCAAGCGCAGCTCGAAGCCGACCGGGCGGAGTTCGAGAAGGCTATTGCCCAGGATAGGGCGGCTATTCAGCAGGAGCAAGAGACTCTAGCTGCTGACCGTCAACAGTCTGACACTGAGCGAACGGTTCTGGAAAGACGGGCGCGCGAGCTGGATGAGTTCGAGGTCGAACTGGATCGCCGTAACGAGGAGCTGATCGGCGGTCACAAGGCCGGATCCGCCGAGCTGCAGGAGCGGCAGCGGGAGTTGGCGGCGGCGAAGAAAGCTCTCTCGGCAGAGCGAACGCAGCTCGAAAAGCGGTCCGGGGAGTTGGCCGCAGTGCGGTTAGAACTCAAGGCTCGGACCCAGGAGATCGAGGCGAAGAACGCCGAATACGCCGCCCAGCTTGAGCAGGGACAGCGGGAACTGGCCGACGCCCGTGCCGAGCTGGACACGGAGCGCACGGCGCTAGCCAAACGAACCGCGGAACTGGACGAGCTTCGCGCCGAGCTTACCGAGCAGAAGCAGGAAGTCGAGAATGCCGCCCGCTCGGCGGAGTCCGCCGTCGAGGCAAAGCACCTGGAGCTTGCCGAACATCGGTCCCAACTCGAGGCCGAACAGGCCGAGCTGAACAAGCGAGCTGCGGATGTGGAACAGCAGCACGAGGAGCTGAAGCGGCAGGCGGCCGAAATCGTGGAGACGCGCACGGTCTCCGCCACCGAGCTGGACGCCGAACGCGCCTCTATCAAAGAACGAGAGGCGGCCGTCCAAGCCGAGCTCGAGTCGTTGAAGAAGCAAAGCGTCGAGTTGGAGTCATCTCGCGAAGAGCTAAACCGGCGGCTCGCGGAAGTGGAAGAGAGTGCGGCGTCCAAGGACTCTCAACTGAAGCAGGCAAGAGAAGCGGTGGCTGCGGCCCGCCAAGACTGCGAGAACCGTGAGGCTGCGCTCGCTCAACGTACTGCGGAGCTTGACGGTCTGCGGGAAGATCTCGAGCGAAAAGCGGAAGAAGCCGCACAGACTCAGACTGCGGTACACGCCGAGATGGAGGAGCTGCGCCGGGCCGTGGAAAACGACCGCAAGCGGCTTGATGCGGAACGAGCGGAACTACAGGACGGACGGGCTGCCCTGGAAAGCGCTCGGGCTCAGATCGACGCGCTTCGACAGGCAGAGAGTGACAGCGTAGCGTCAGCCAACGGTCGGATCCGTCAGATGGAAGGCGAAATCGAGGCCCTCGGGGAGGAACTCAAGACCGCCAAAGCTCACACCGTTGAGTTGGAACAGGCTTGGGAGGCGGCGGAACAGGCTCAAGAGACGGGTGGTGAGGAGCTAAGTCAGGCTCGTGCCGAGTGCGTGGCTCTTCGCGAACAGATTGAGCAGGAGCAAAGCCAAGCCGCCGATTTTCTGGCAGCGATCGAAGAGCGTGAGCAGAGAATCGCGCATCTTGAAGAGGAAGCGATTCAGAAGGAACAGGAGCAAGCGGATCGGGGGGATGAAAACGCGGGCACCCCGATCGACGAGCGCAAGAGCCGCTTGGCAAGCCATGCGGCCATTGGGGCGTTCTGGCAGAGTCTCGAAGCGACCGCGGAAGAACCGGCGCCAAGCGAGCCAACCGCCCGGATCGACTCCTCGGCGATGATGGAACTTGCGGTTCTCGAAGAGTCGGATGATAGCGGTCAGCCTGTTGACGAGGGTGAACGGGGAGAGGCCGGCGAGGATTCAATTGACGTCAGCCAAGCAGCGGCAATGAAGGAAGCCTTAGCAGCGGCGAAGGCGGAGTTGGAGGCGGCCAATGAAGAGCCGGCGCCGGGGATGTCGGTGGAAGAGGTCCAGAACTTGCCCGAACACGAGACCGCGTCGGAACCTCTGAAGTTCACCGCCGACCTGGCCGGCAACGTTCCGGAAGAACCGGTAACACCGCCCGCTCCCGCTGCGGTCGAGGAAGAACCCGAGCTAACGCCCGAAGTCGCCATGAAACTGAAGCTGCTCAAGCGACTGCAACCGGGGAAGTCTACGAAGGAACTGCTGGCGCAGATCGAGGCCGAAAAACCGGCGCAGGCCGCCGCGAAGGGCAAGAAACGCTGGTTCGGCCGCAAGTGACCGGTCCTTGCCGGGGGCACCGGGCCGGCAGGGGCGTTGCTGTTATGACCGCAGAATAGCGCGCACGGGACTGCCGTCGAACCCGACGAGCTTCAAAGGCAATGCTATTAGTTCGTACATGCCATCGGGAACATCCTGCAGTATGAGTCCCTCAAGAATCGCCATGTCATGGGCAACCGCGGCCTTGTGGGCGGGCATCGTATCCGCATCGCAGGGGTCGACGCTGGGCGTGTCCACCCCGATGAGTTTGACCCCGTTCTTGCCCAGCGAGGCGATAAGAGCCGGCTGCAGGGCAACGTAATCCTCGTTGAATTTGCTCGGGTCGGGGTAAGACCCCGTTGCGAAGAGCACTCGCTCCGCCTCGATAGGGACGTTGATGTCACTCAAAGCGATCAGCCCGCCGCGCGGCACATCAACCGAGATAACCTGGCACTGCCCCAGGTAATGCGTCAAAGGCCGCTCGTCGATGCTGGGCGTTCCGTCGGATATGTGACTCGGCGCGTCCGCATGTGCCCCGAGGTGGACCGTTGTGTGCAACGCGGACAGCGTTGAATGATCGCCCCGGGCGATCTCTCGGAGCACCTCTCGCACCGGTGGGGGATCCCCCGGCCAGACCGCCAGCGAAGGACCGATTGGCGGACTAATGTCGTAGATCATGTCTGCCTCCATCCGTGTTCTTGAAGAAGGGGACTGGCTCCGAGCTGATTCCCACTTACGGTATCACGGGACGCTATCGGCGAGGTGCCTGTACCCTATCTCAACGGACTGCTATATCTGTTTTGGATTATAAGACCCTCGGCGTTTGCCGTCGAACGGTTCAATGAGTCCGCTGCCGCTCTCGACAGCAAGCGATTACCGCCGGACAATCTCCGCAGATACCGGGGATAGGGTGTACAAGGGGCACGAAAACACGAGGTCTGTTGCCGCAGATGAGTAAGCAGGATGGAACAACGACGGGCGGATCGTACCTTTGTGGGGTGCTGCTGCTCTTGTTGGCCGCGTTGCTGTGGAGCCTTAACGGTGCGTTGATTAAGCTGATTAACGCGGAGGGGGCGGGTCCGAATGCCGTAACGATTGCGTTCTCCCGGTCTCTCGTTGCCGGCCTATTCTTGCTGCCGCTTGCTCGGGGGAAGCTGCACACGTTAAGACATCCGTCCGGTTCCCGTGAATGGCTCGGACTCCGTCCTGCAGCGGTTTGCTGTACGGTGTTCTTCGCGCTCATGTCGGTCGCCTTCGTGGTTGCCAACACCCAGACCGAGGCCGCAAACGCCATAATCCTGCAGTATACCTCGACTTTTTGGGTTTTTGGTTTGTCACCGTGGCTTCTGAAGGAGCGGCCCAGGCGACGCGATTCCTGGATCCTGATGTTGGCGGTTGCCGGGATCGCGATCATCTTTTTGGGTAACGCGGATACGGACCTGTTTGGGCTGGTAGTCGGCCTGGGGGCGGGGGTGTTCTTTGCGTTGCTGACAATCATGATCCGGCGTCTTCGCGATGCGGATTCGGCCGCGGTGGTCGTGCTGAACAACCTGGGCTCGGCGGCTTTGATTCTGCCCCTGGTGGTGATTATGGGGGCAGGGCCGATGTCGACCCGATCCGTCGTACTGCTCGCGATCATGGGGGTTGTGCAATTCGGGCTGCCGTATTACTTCTACTCCAGGGGGTTGGTTCGAGTTCCGGCGTATCAGGCCGCGCTGATCACCATGGCCGAGCCGATCCTGGTGCCGGTGTGGACGTACCTGGCGGTAGGCGAGCGGGTACCGGTCTCGACGTTGAGCGGGGGTAGTGTTATTCTGCTGGCGTTGGCTTTGTTTGTGTGGACTGCGGGACGGGGCGGCGGCGCACCTGATGTCGAAAGAGTGACAGGAACGGACGGATGAAGAAGAAAGCGATTGTGCTCGGTTGCGGGCTGGTAGGGGCCACGATGGCTCGGGACTTGGCAACGGATGCGGATTATGAAGTCGCTGTAGCCGACATCAGTAGCCGTAACTTGCGCAAGTTGGAGTCGCAGCCGGGCGTCCGAAAGCTGGAGATCGACCTGAGCGACGCTTCTCGGATTGCCACGGTGATTCGCGATTATGACATTGTCGTGTCGGGCTTGCCCAGCACCTTCGGTTTCCAGACGTTGCGGGCGGCAATCGAGTGCGGCAAACCGTACTGCGACATCTCGTTCATGCCCGAGGACGCCATGGAGTTGGACGATCTCGCCAAGAGTCACGGGGCGACCGCAATTGTTGACTGCGGCGTGGCACCGGGATTGTCGAACCTAATAGTCGGGCACACAATCGGGTTGTTGGATCGCGCGGATTCGATTGCGATCTACGTAGGCGGGTTGCCCAAGGCTCGCCGCTGGCCCTTCGACTACAAAGCTCCGTTTGCCCCGGGTGATGTGCTGGAGGAGTACACCCGTCCGGCGCGGATGGTCGAGCATGGCAAGATTGTGGTAAAGCCCGCGCTTTCCGAACCCGAGCTGCTCGATTTCGCCCGCGTGGGAACGCTCGAGGCTTTCAATACCGACGGGTTGCGGAGCCTGCTTAATACCGTCAAGGTCCCCAATATGCTCGAGAAGACGTTGCGCTACCCAGGGCATGTGGAGGTAATGCGCGTCTTTCGCGAGACCGGTTTCTTCGAGAAACAAGCAATCGACGTGGGCGGAGTCATGGTTCGCCCGCTCGACGTAACCTCGAAGCTGCTGTTTCCGAAGTGGCTGCACGAAGAGGGTGAAGAGGAGTTCACCGTGCTGCGGGTCATTGTGGAGGGCGTCAAAGACGATAAGTCGGTGCGCTACACCTATGACTTGTACGACGAGTATGATAGCAAGACCGGAACCTCGTCCATGGCCCGGACAACGGGCTTTCCGGCGGTTATCCTGGCCCGCATGGTCGCGCGGGGGGAATTCCGGGAGCCCGGGGTTTTTCCGCCGGAGCTACTAGCCCCGCATAACGGGCTGTTTGACAATCTCATCCGCGAGCTCGCGGCGCGCGGGGTCAGAATCTCCACGGACGTCGAATACGCCTAGTCTTGACAGGCGAGCGGGAACGCGCTGTGGAGAACCGAGGACGGTTGAGGCGTTAACGGTCGGGGCCGACCACGCCGTCGTACACCAGGCATGCCACCGCGGCAAAGTACGCTATCCCGACGATGACTTGTAGCATGGTCAGCCTCCTATTGGCGAAAAAAGCTTGGTCTCTCTCCTCTTCGGCAGATGACGTGTGCAAACACCAGCCTATGTCGGTCCGGCCGGTCGTATCGCCGGGTGCCGGCCTCGACTTGTCGTGCCGGGACGCAGCTTCGTTCGGCAGTCCCGGCGCCGTCAGGCCCGGCATGAGCCGAAGCGCCCTGATGATTGCCGGGATGGTCGTGATCCTCGCTGAAGGGTGCGGACCACAGTCCATCGCGGCGTGGAACCGGATCAGACTTGACCCGCCGCTCAACGGAATGTGTGGAAACGCAGAGCTGGCCGTACTGATCCCGGATTGCCCCCTTCCGGGAGTGTGTTTTACCGAGGCGTGCAGTGCGCACAACGTGTGTTACACAGACTGCGCGACATCGAAAGAGGAGTGCGACGCCCGTTTCTATAAGGACATGTTTGCGGCTTGCGGGTATGCGTTCGGACTCGACGACCCGGAAGAGGTCGCGTGCCGAAAAGTGGCTCTCATCTACTGGCTGGCCGTGGTACTTTACGGGCAGGAGGCTTATGACTGGGAACAGAGCTTCCACGGATGCGATGCGCCCCGACCTACAGAACGGCCGGGAGCGTGCTGCCGACAAGGCACACCTCCGGTGTGTGACGACACCGGGACGTTGGCCGATTGCCCTGCGGAAGCGGTCTTCATCGCCGGGTTTGACTGTCAGGACGTCATGGAGACTTTCGGCGCGTGCCCGGCGGTGGCTAACGGCACGTGTGCAGAACGGACTCAGGTTTGTGTGGGGCAGAGTCCGGAAGAGGACCTGGGGACCTGCACTTCTATCGCCGATCCGGAGTCGCCGCCGCTGACTTGCAGAGTATCTTCCCAGGATTGCCCTGTCGGAGAGGTCTGCCTGCCGCTTGGTCGAACTGCCTACCGGTGCCACGTCGGATTCGATAACCGTTTGGTTCTGACGGATGGCCCTCAGGCGGGTGGCGCGTGCAGCGAGTCCGGGGCGAACAGCTTCCAAGCTGACGTGTGGTTTGAATACGTCCCGGCCTGCACCGGTAATTTGAGGATCCGGATGTGCGATTCGAGCAAGTTTGACTCGATGTTGGCGGTTTATGCCGCAGAGGTGGCAGGAACTTGCCCGGTCGACAACAGTTCGTTGGTAGCCTGCGATGACGATGCCTGCGATATCGCCGGTTCGGCGCTATCCGCGTTAACGGTCAATGGGGTGGTGGAAGGCGCGGCGTATATTATCCGCGTTGGCGGATGGTCGGCGGACGGTACGGCCGGCGGAGCCGCCCGGGGCGTCGGCGAGTTGGACATGACGCTCGTTTGCGATCCCTCTTCCGGCCGTAGGTAGACGGCGGGGGCAATCCTGCCGCGACCCCTATGGCCCAAACGAGAGAACTCCGCCGATTATCAGGGCTCCTAAAACCACGCAATAGGGTGCAAAGTAGTGGAGTTTGGCGCGGCGGACCGCATGAAGCAAAACGAGCAACGCGAGTACGCCAACTGCAAGTGACACCGCGCTGCCGGTAATGACCGGTCCCCAGGGGATGGTGTCGAACTGCTCCGCGGGCAATGCCCTTGTGTCTCTGATCTTCAACAGCGTTGCGCCGGCAATCGCGGGCGCTGCGATCAGGAAACTGAACTCGGCCGCCCATCGCCGGCGCAGGCCGCAAAACAGCGCGGCGCAGATCGTAGACCCACTCCGAGAAATCCCCGGGAAGATCGCACAAGCTTGCGCCGTTCCGACGATTGCCGCCTGCCACCAGAGAAACCGCCGCCAGCCGCGATTCGGGCGGCGCACCAACAGAGTCAAGATCAGCAGAATACCGGTGACAATCAAAGCCGCCCCGATCCACTTCGGGCGACCGAACGCGCTCTCAAACTTATCCTGGAAGCTCAGCCCTATCACTCCGGTCGGCACGCTTGCTGCAATCGCCAACCCGGCGATGCGAAGCGCGTACCGCGGCCGATTCCACGACCGGTTCAGCTCGCGCAGCAGTCTGCCTAGGAAACTCGCGATGGACTTTGCGAAAACGACACCAACAGCCACCAGGGTCCCGACGTGGACGCAGACATCGAACAGCAGCATGGTCGGCGTATGGGCTTCAAGCCCCAGCCATCTCTGAGTCAGGGCTAAGTGCCCGCTGCTGCTAATCGGCAGAAACTCCGTAAGCCCCTGGATGATGCCAAGCAGGATCGAAGCTGGGTAGTCAAGCTGGCTCACGGAGGAGCACTCTCTTCAAGGATGTACCGGGATTTGATCAGGTATTGCACGGTCGACAAGGCGGTGATGATCACCGTGGCCCAGACCAAGCCGACTTTTACCGAGCTTGGCCAGGAGGCACCGTCCCAGGAGGACTCGTGGGCAACGATGAACAGAATCGCCGGAGCAGCAATGCTCTGCATCCACATCTTCAACTTGCCGTGGATTGACGCTCCGAATGCCCGTCCTCGAGATTCGTTGAAACCGCGCAAGCCGGTGACCAGGAGCTCACGCCCGACAATCACCACGACCATCCAGCCCGAAACCTCCGTCACGTTGTGCCCGGCCTTGTCGACGAAGGTGGGTCCGGTAAACAGAATAAACGCCCCGCAAATCAGTACCTTGTCCACAAACGGATCGAGCACGCGCCCGAGAGACGTTTCTTGCTCATACTTCCGCGCTATGTAGCCGTCGAGGAAGTCCGTCGCGGCGGCTAGAATGAAGATCACCACGGCCAAGTCGAGTTTCAACGGTTCCGGCGCTTGTTGCGAGTACGCCGAGAGCAGGACGAAGAAGACGATCGCCAGCACCAACCGGGCGAGAGTTATTCGATTCGGGAGGTTTAACTTGACTATCATGGACGCCTTGTTGCTTGGGGAACTCGAACCGGTCTGGCGACAAGGTCATACCCATCGCGACCAGTACAATTGACCGCTATGAAATCGCCGGGCTTCGCGGTACACCTCTCGACGTAGGTAACCCCATCAACGGACGGGGCTTGCCCCTGGTGCCGTCCGATTACCATCCGCGACCGGCCCACCTCATCTATAAGAACCGTCAGCTCCTTGCCAATCCGCTCCTTGGCCAGCTCGAACGCGACCTTCTGCTGGGTTCGCATCAACTCGTCGACCCGTTGCTGCTTGACCGGCTCGGGAAGCTGATCCGGGAGCTTCCCCGCGGGTGTATCCGGCTCGCGGGAGTACGGAAACACGCCCAGGGCGTCGAAGCGAAAAGCCTTGACGAACCGAAGCAGTTCCTCGAACTCGTCATCGGTTTCACCCGGAAAGCCGGCAATCAGAGTGGTACGCAAAGTCACCCCCGGAATTCGTTCGCGAATCCTCTGGAGCAGGTCCTCGGTACCCTGACGGTCGACCCGCCGCCCCATGACCTTGAGCACTCGGCTGTTGATATGTTGCAGTGGAAGGTCGATGTACTTACACACGCGGTCGCATTCCGCCACGGCGGCGATCATCTCGTCGTCGAAGCCGACCGGATAGGCATACATCAACCTGATCCAACCCACCCCGTCTATGGTGTTCAGCTCCCGAAGAAGCTCTGCCAGTCCGAGCTCGAATCGGTCGTTACCCCTCCCGTATGCGGTGGTGTCTTGCCCCACCAGTGAGATCTCGACGGCGCCGTCGCTAACCAGCTCCCGCGCCTCCTCCAGCACGAGATTAGGTGGCTTTCCGTGCATGGGGCCTCGGATTGCCGGAATGGTGCAGAAAGTACAATTGCGGTCACAACCCTCGCTTATGCAGAGAAACGCGTAGTGGCGGGGCGTGATTCGGAGGCGGGCGGTGTCTATCTGACTGATCGGGTGGTACGCTCCCAGGAAAAGCCCCGTTGTGTCTCGGCTCTGGGGCGCCTTGGCGCCAAGTACCGCTCTGACCACGTCGTCCCGATTGTTGACCCCGACCAACGCGTCGATTCCGTGAATGCGATCTGCCAGACCGGCCCCGTCGCGCTGTGCGAGGCAGCCCGCCACGACAACTCGGCGAAGCCCACCGTCCGCCTTGCGGGCGACAACCTCGCGGATGATCTCATCCGCCTCCGTTCGGGCGGCCTCCAGGAAGCCGCAGGTGTTGATTACGATGACCTCGGCGTCATCCTCGTTTGCAGTGATGGCGCAGCCCGCCTCCGCCAACTGCCCGAGCATCTTCTCGGAGTCGACGAGGTTCTTGGGGCAGCCAAGAGACACAAACGATACCCGCAATCGGTCAGCCATAAAGTCCGCAATCCCGTCAGGACACAACGCAGCAAGCGAGTTTAGCAGAAGCGTCAACTCGCGGAAGGGGCGACCGAAGTGTGCATCTGTTATAATGCGGCCATGGATGCCGTTTTGCAGCTTGCGGAGCTTCTCGACACCGCCCGGACGGCAGTAGCCTTCACCGGAGCGGGCATCAGTACGGAAAGCGGGATCCCCGATTTTCGAAGCCCCGGCGGAGTGTGGTCTCGGCAGCAGCCGGTCATGTACGACGATTTCATCAACTCGCGATCCGAACGGGTGCGGTATTGGAAGATGCGAGTCGAGCTTTATCGAGACTTTCTATCCGCCAAGCCGAACGCCGGGCACTATGCTCTGGCACGGCTGGAACAGCACGGACGCCTCGCCGGAGTGGTGACCCAGAACATTGACGGACTGCACCAGGAAGCCGGTAGCAAGCAGGTGGTTGAGCTACACGGGACCAACCGCAAGGTCGCATGCGTGGATTGTCTGCAGGAGTGGGAGCCCCAGGAGATACTATCTCGGATCGAAGCGGGCGACGAAGCTCCGGAATGTGCGTCTTGCGGCGGGCTGATCAAGGCCAAGACGGTCCTCTTCGGGCAGGCTATGCCGGAGGGACCAATGATGCACGCTGCCCAATTGGGCAGAGCGGCTGACCTGTATTTGGCGATCGGCTCTTCTCTGGTGGTCGAGCCGGCGGCGTCTTTTCCCCGACAAGCGAGGTATTACGGGGCGACGCTGGTTATCATCAACAAAACGCCGACTCCACTCGATGACATTGCTCAGTTGGTAATCCGCGATCCGATCGGCTCCACGCTTGAGCGCGCGATCGGCCATCTCAACCTGGATTAGTCAGGTCCTCGCCGTTAGCCCGTCAGCAGCGTTGAACGCGTCGCACTTGGCGTATGCCCAGACGGTGCGTGTAAGAAGTTGTGCCGATTCACCGACGGGGGGATTGGTCTGGGCGGAAGTGGCGACCTCAGACGTCTTTACCCTTGCGGGAGTAGACCACACATCGGTTCAAAGGAGAAGCAGAATGGCCCGAATCTTCAACGTTGTTCTTTCGCTGGTCATTGCGGCCGTCGTTTCTTCGGGGGCAAAGGCCGACGATGCGACGATTCCCGACTCCCTTGCCGGGCGACGCGCCGCGGCTCTGATTGCTGCCGTTAATACCGGTGATTCCGCGAAGATCCGCGAGTTTGAGCTTGAGCATCGTGCCAAATCGGCCGCGAGGCGTCGCCCCCTCGACGATCGTGTAACCGACTGGCTCAATCGGCATTCCGAGTGGGGCAAGCTTGAAGTACGCAGAGTGCTCAGCAGCGGCGAACTCGACATTATGGTTGTGGTTGAACCGGCGCGGGCCAAAGGGTGGGTTCACATCGCTATTGAGTTGGAAGAAGAGGCACCCCACGGGCTCTGGCGCATTCGCTTCGATGGGCCGGTCTCCCCCGAATCCAGCAAGGCCAGCAACAAACGTCTCGATGAGGACCACCGCAACAGATTGGTCAATCGCGTTGCCGACGAGCTGGCACGCGGGTACGTATTCGAAGACGTTGGTAATGCCATGGCCGAGGACATTCGAAAGCGGCTGGCGCTTGGTGATTACGACGACATAGAGTACTCATACCCGTTCGCCCAACGCCTTACGGATGATCTGCGGGCGGTTTGTCACGACAAGCACCTGCGCGTCGTTCCTCGGATTCCGATGACGCAACGCGGCGAGCGCCGCAACCGGCCTACCGATCAAAGACCCAAGCCCGAGGAGAACTACGGCTTCGCCAAGGTCGAAGTCCTTCCGGGAAACGTCGGCTACATCAAGTTCAACATGTTCGAGGGCAGTCCGGATGCGCGCCCGACCGCGGCGGCGGCGATGGCGTTCGTGGCAAACACCGATGCCCTGATCTTCGATGTAACGGAGAACGGCGGCGGGTCCGCCGACATGATCACGTTTCTGTGCGGCTACCTGTTCGACAAACCCGTCCACCTGAACACCTTCGAGAACCGCAGCGCCGGGACGGCCTATGATACTCACAGTAACGAGAACGTGCCCGGGCGACGTTACGGAGAGGAGAAGCCCGTGTTCGTGCTGACCAGCGGATACACCTTCTCGGCCGCGGAGGAGTTCACCTACGACCTGAAACACCTCAAACGCGCCACGGTGGTCGGTGAGCTAACCGGCGGGGGAGCGCACCCCGTCACGTTCATGACGCTCAACAAGTACTTTATCCTCAAAATACCGAACGGCAGAGCGGTGAACCCGGTAACCAAAACAAACTGGGAGGGCGTCGGCGTGATTCCCCACGTCGAAGTCCCCGCCGACCAGGCCAAGGAGAAGGCACACCGGCTCGCTCTGGCGGCCATCAAAGCCGAGTAGGGCGAGACGCGATTCAGGGCGGTTTCCAGAGAGATCGGTACGCGGCTTTCCCGTTCCCCAGGGTTTGTTCAGGTGGCCGGTCGGAAGCCCGCGCTACCGGGTCTATCCGTCGTGCGCGGAGAATCGGATCTGGAACGCGGCGAAGTCGCCAAGATCGATGTCGCCGTCTTCGTCGTGATCGAGACACCGGCAGGACCATTCGTATAGGGAAGGGTCTGTGGGTCCGAGCGGGCTCGTCAGGCATCCCTCGAAAGCTGCGGCATCTTCCAACGTGGCGCGGGCGTCGCCGGTGACATCACCGAACGCGAGGCACTCCACGCATCCATCCGTATCCTCATCACAGAACAAGTCGGGCAAACAGGGGGGGACGCCATCTCGGCAGCCTTCGTGTGCGTCGCAGGTTTCCGAGCCGTCGCAATAGAGTCCGTTATCGCAGAGCGCGTCATCGGGCTGGTGAATGCAGGAGCCGGTTTCGTTTCGGCAGGAATCAACTGTGCAGGCCAAGCCGTCGTTACAATCCTCGTCGTACCGGCAGCCGATTGCGAGCAAGGCCGTACCCAACTCGCCGGTTACCTCTAAGCCGGGCACGACGCCGTCCACTACCATCGTCCGACAGGTTCCATTCGGCATGATTCGGAGGATGGACACGGTCACCGGATCATCGGAGGGAGCCAAGGCCTCGAAAACGAACGTCGTTAGTAACACACCTTCCGGCGGAACCGGAATCGGCTCGCCGAGGACACCGGCACGGTAGAATCCATCACCATCCGCCGGCGGATCGGCCTCATTCAGGTCGCAGTCTCCACTCGACGGAAACCCGGACATGCTGAGGTCCACGCCTCCCGTCGGATCAAGCCCGACGAGACGGAGATGGGCCGCGTCCCAGGCGAAGACAATCTGCAAACCGGACGATGACTGCAACTCGGCACTGTCGGACACCGCAAAGAGGCCTAGGCCAACGCTGTCCCCCACGTAAGTGGCCGCGTTACCCGGTCGCCATTCGAGGTCGACCTCTGCACTGGCGACACTCGGCGTCAGGATGGTCAGCGCCGCGACAAGAACAGCTAAGGTGCCAACCGGCAGACAGCTAATACCTGGGAGCATTACCAACTTCTCCTTCCGGTCCATGTCCAGCAGCGCGCTGGAATACGCGGGCTCCGGCAAGACGGCGCGGCGCTGCCGCATTGAGACGGTACTTCCACCGACTTTCGTATCCGAAGATGCAACTCCGGCTAATCGCATACGAGCAAAGGGAGAGGCGCCAGGCAGAGCGCCGGTCGGCGCTCTACCTGGCCCTCTATCGTCTGTGGAAGATCAGTCCGCTCGTGTTCTGGTCACACGAGCCCGCTTCCGTGCGGGGGCTGGCCCGTCTTCCGCAGGAGGTGCGCCGGTTAGCAGCGCGGCTATGTCCTTATCGTCCACCATATTATCGCCGTTCAAATCGGCCTTCCCGGCTCCACCTAACCCTAGTCGCCGGAGTTCCTTTACGGAGATCGCGCGGCGCGGTCCGTCCGGGGCGCCGCCGCGGAGCGGCTGCTCCGGATCACAGACGGGATCGGCCCCGCAGCAGTTGGGCTCGCTCCAGTGGAGGAAGTTCACCGAAATGAAAGAGAAATCGAGAATGTCCACAGCGCCGTCGCCGTTGATGTCGGCATCGTAGTCAAGCGGGTTTGCGGTCGGACAGAAAGTGTCCGCAACTACCTCGTTTCCCCATTGCCCAACCAGAATACTGAAGTCGACGATGTCGATGTAGCAGTCATCATTGAGGTTGCCCCCGGGTAGCGCTGCGAAGGTCGCAGAGTGAACGCCGCCCTCGCTGAGAATGTCCGCGGTTGCCCGGAGGGTGTGCTGGCGATCCCGTACTGTGATGCAATTGTAGTCTGCCGTGGTTGCCGAGACTTCCACGCTCGCCGCGGCCGTTGGCGCCTGACCACAGACGCCGTCAGGGCAATCTGCGTCACTGAGACAGGGATTACCGTCGGATCCTCCGCCGCTGCAGACCCCGGGGAAAGCGACGTCCATCTCGACGACCACCGAGTCGCCCGGCGCCGCGCAGTCGAAGAGTTCGAAGGTCATGCACCGGGTTACGGGAGTGTGGATGACGCCGGCAAGCTCGAGGTCCACGAGAATGCGCAGTTCACTGACTGCAATATGCTGCGTGCAGGACGCGGTGTTCCCACAGTCGTCGACCAACGTCCATGTTAGGACCGTACTCCCGACCGGATAGCATCGCTCCCCGCATCCGTCGCCGTCATCGCTGACACAGGTCGGCGCACACGAATCGCAGCAGTTGTCCGCGTACGTCGGCATTCCCGGGTCGATTACGGCGCAAGGCGGGTCGCTACCGGCATCGGCGAGAACGGCAATGCCATCCGGACAAGTAATCTCCGGTGGCATGCCGTCCGTAACCGCCCCCGATGCCCACGGGGTCGTGCGGAGCACCGCGTTGCGCACGTCGCCCCATTGGCCGGCAGCCGCCCCGCCGCCAAAGGACGGATAATCGGGATCAGGTCCGGCACCGACTCCGACGAAGTCCGCCCGAGCCGTCAAATGAAGGACGGGCCCATCCGAGATCGGGGCAACCGCCTCGGCGTCGGTCCATGATGCACCCCAATCCACGCTTCCGCCGGCGTAAACGTGGTGCGTGACGTGTTCGTATCTTGTCAGCTCCGCGGTGACCGACCCGGTCTCACCCCACAGGGCGCTGTCTGCGGTGAGAGTCCCGCCGACGTAGTTGGTGAAGTACACCCTCTGACCGTTACCATCGCCGTCGATTGTGTCGTCGATCAACACGGCTCCGCTGTCATCCAAGGTCGGACCGAGCAACTCCCACGCGGTCGCCAAGGCCGTCCCGTCCCAACTTGCGGCGTGTACGACGTTTCCGGGCTGGCCGGCCCCACCGCCCACATGGCTCTCGGACCAGCGTCCGTCCATTACATTGTTTTGTGAGCCACCTTCATTCCCGCAGCAGTCGGTCGCCAGAATGGTAACGGCGACGGTCGCCGCGCAATCGTCGAGGTTGTAGACGACCATGCTACCGGTGACTTCGACCAGGCCGTCGCCGGACTGGATCTTCTGAATGGTCGTCGGTTCGATCTGGGCGTTTCCACCGACGAGGATTACCTCAACGGTGACATCGTCGGCATCCAGGCAGCAGTCGTCCGTTACCATTGCTGAGAAGCTGACGGTCGCCGAACATTCTTCATCGACGGTCTCGTTACTGACCACCAGATCAACAACGTCCGGCGGTGTAGTATCGACAATCGTAATAACCTGGATGCACTCGGCCGGATTCCCGGCGGCATCGGTGGCCGTCCAGGTGCGATTGATGACCGCGGTGTCTCCACAGCCCGTCGATTCCACTACGTCGGCAAAGGCCACATCCAAAGTGTCATCGCAGTTGTCGGTAACGGTCGGCTCACCGGTCTGCACGGGATCAATTCCATTCCCGCATTCGACGGTTGCGTCGGCCGGACACGAGATCTCCGGAGAAGCATCGTCAAAGACCTCGACAATCTGCGTGCAGACCTCCGTATTGCCGGAGGCGTCCGTGGCCGTCCACGTTAGCGTAGTCGTTCCCACCGGATAGGGATCCGGGTTTTCCGGGTCGTAACATGCCAGTCCGTCACTACGCGCACAGGTGGTCTCGCAATCGGGGCAGTTGTCGTCACATGTTGCCGATCCGGGGTCGACCAGCGCGGCACACGTACCTTCAGCCGTCGGAGTGGGAGGCGGGTTGGGCGGGCAGTCGATCGAAGGCGCGGTGTTGTCATGCACCGTTACCGTAATCGGGGCGCACTCCGTCGTATTCCCGGTCCCACGGCACACGCCGTCGTCCGGGCAATCTGCGTCCGTCTCACATGGCTGGCCTCCCTGTGATCCGCCGTCGCAGACGGCGTCCGATGCGAACCAGACGATGGTAGTGACACCGACCGGATAGGGGTCGTCGAAGCAGTCCAACCCATCGTCCCTGGCGCAGCCGATACCGCACGGGCAGTTGTCATCGCATTGCAGAAACGCGCTAATCGCCACCGGTTCGCTACACTGATCCGGCTTCGCCACGGCCTCATACGAGAACACGGGGCAGCCGGTGAGGGTCGGCGATTGGTCATCGATGACGGTTACGGTCTGCCGGCAGGATGACGAGGGATTACCTGAAGAGTCTCTTGCAATCCATGTCAGCGTAGTCGTTCCCACTGGGTAGGCGTCCAGGAAGCAGTTCTCGTGGTCATCTCGCCGGCAACTGACAGTGCAAGCTCCGCAGTTGTCGGTACAGGTGGCCAGTCCCGGGTCAATCGTCAGAAGGCACTCCTCCGACGCGTATTCGATTATGTCGCTCGGGCACACTACGTTTGGCAGTTCCCGGTCAACAACCGTCACGCCGAACGTACACGTGTTGGAGTTGTCGCAATCATCAACCGCGGTGCAGATAATCGGGGTGTAGCCGATGTCGAAGGTCGATCCGCTGGGCGGGTCACACGTAACTGAGACGTCGGCCGAGCAGTTGTCCGTTGCCGTGGGGTCTTCCCACGTTGCCACGGCCGTGCATGAATCCGCAACGGTGTCGAGTGTGATCTCGTCCGGACACGGCGTATCAAACGTCGGTGCTGTAGAATCCACGACGGTGATTGTCTGCGAACATGTCGCTGAGTTTCCGCAAGCATCAACCGCCGTCCAGGTCCGGACGATGAAACTCTCGTTGGGGCAATCTCCGGCTGTCGTCTCTTCGTTGAATGCGACCACAGGTTCGGGATCGCAGGTGTCGGTTGCGGTTACGTCAGGCGCATCCGGAACGTCCTCATCGCACTCTATGGTGAGATCCTCCGGGCAGTTGACGAAAGCGGGCGGATTGTTGTCGATGGAGACACCGGCAACGTCGTCATCGTCGAATGCGACGGTCAAGACCTGTCCGCCTGGTCCTGACAACTGCGTGGGAGGAGCGTGTGCCAGGTCGAATTGCATCCATGCCGCGCAATCCTCGACGCCGCCGGCCGTCATCGTAATCGTAGCAACGGTCACCACGCCCTGGACCGGTTCGTACAGGCCCACGGCGTATTGAATCGTCCCGCCAACGTTGTCGCTGTTTTCGATAATCTCGATCCAGTCTTCACCGGGCTCGATCGCGGTAACCTGCCAGGCTGCAGCGTCGAAGTCCATGAAGAACTGAGCTCCGACAAGATCGGTGCTCACCTCCGCCGTGATAGTGAGTATGGCGGTCTCTCCGGGCGCGTAGCACTGCGAATCTGCGGTCAAAGTGACCGTATCCTCAACCACGGCGATTCGACCTTGCGGAACCGGTGAGACGGTCGCGCTTCCGGCGGAGATCGTTCCGGCAGCCGGCTGCGGGGGGCTGCCATCGGTATAGCCGCCGTGGACTGCGGCAATGCCGGCGATTCCGATTGCGAATACGATTAGCAAACAACTGAGTTTCATGTCCTGACTCCTCCTGGAAAACTTGGCTACCTGATGGAACGTCAATCCACGGTGTTCGCACCGGGAAATGGTCGGTAGTTCGGTGAAAAAGGGGGTGGCGCCGAGTCGATGCCCATCCGCGCCACTACGGGCTGTTTCTATGCCCGCCCGCACCCTTTCAGACTGAACTGCCGGCCGATCAGTGTTCTCGCACGACGCCGTCCGGCACCGTGCTTTGTCGAGTGGACGGTAGAGATGGGCCGCGAGATTTCGGTGGCAGCTTGTAGGCACCATCCAACCATACTGGTTGGTCTAGCTTGATGCCTGCCATCCTCGTGGCGTAGAATATGCACACGGCAGGCCGTGCTTCGTGTACGCGCCTGTCCGCGAACCGGAGGCGGGCTGGAGAAACCTTGCCCGGGAAACCCAGCCCGTCTCCTCTCTATGTTCCCGTCTTCCCGTTGGACGATCCGATAATTTCTCCTTCCCGCGTGCCTCGCTATGCAGCGGCGCTAACCGCCGGTGCTGAAAGACAGGGCGTCGCTCTCGCGAGACCCGCAAACCGATGCGCGATCCGCCGGGTACGACCTGGGCACGCCCCACATGTGAAACCCGAGACTCTCGAGCACACTCGCAAAACATCCAAACGAAAGCAGACCACATCCAACCCATTGAGTTGAAAACCGATAAAATACGCTAAACTTGCGAGGGTGTCAAGTGGAATCGCAAACGTGAGTGTCGGCTGGAGTTATGGCGGGGGAATCGGCACTCTGTGTCCAAGTCGGACACTTGTCCTACTCGTTCATCCCATCCGGTCTCCCCGGTTCGGCTGGCCAACAGCCGCATTCCCGTCCCATAAGCGTGTTTTCCCGGGGGTTGCCCAGGACGATGTTGCCGATGCGTCGGTCGCGTCCTGAGGGGACCCGATCGGTGGCGAGCGGGTATTTTCCGTGGTCATCGATGCCGGGTGGGGACGATATCACCTCTAACTAGGCTTGTGATCCCGTCCTGGTCGTTGTTTAGACCATCATTGCCAGGGAGGTCGAATGATGCAAAGGGAATCGCGGGGAGGTCTGGTCGGCAAGGCCAGAAAAACACATCGGCGCTCGCGCGCCGCCCGAGCGCATGCTCAACAGCTTATCGAGGATTATCTTGCTCCGAAGGCCGACCCGGAGGATGCGTACCTCAATCGGAAAATCCCGATAGGGCATAGCTATGAGTTCGCCCCATCGGTGATTCCGGAGAACGAGGAAATCGACAGCCGCTGCATCGGCGATGTTGCTGCCGAGGTATGCACTGTCGGTGTCACGGCCGACATGCTTGAATCCCCGGGCGTGTGCCTCGTGAAGCCGGGTAATGGCCCCGTTGTCCGACCGAAGGCGGATAAGGCGCTGGTTCGCGGGGTGCTTGACGTGGGCGGTCCGCCCGCCCGGCGCCTGAGGAAGGAGCGGACGATCGCCGGATTCACATTCCGGGGGTTCTTGTGCGGTTGTGCGGTGGGGGCTGCCGTTGCCGCATTGGCTCTGCTGATCTTTCAGTTGACCCTCGGTTAGGGTCTTGTCAAAGCTGTTTGAGCCGCTGTTCCTTGTCGTGGGTCTGTAGCGCTTCGATGAGGCCGTCGAGGTCTCCCTGGATGATCTTGTCCAGGCTGTACAGATCGACGTTGACGCGATGATCCGTCACGCGGTTCTGCGGGAAGTTATACGTTCGGATCCGCTGCGACCGGTCTCCACTGCCGATCATGGTCTTGCGGGCGCTGTCCCTTTCGGCAACGCTGGCGTGCTGGAAATGGTCATAGAGCCTGGTGAGCATGATCCGGCGGGCCTTGGCCCGGTTCTTGTGCTGGCTCTTCTCGTCGCGCATCGACACGGTGATCCCGGTTTCTTTGTGGGAGAGCCGGATCGCTGATGACACTTTGTTGACATTCTGCCCGCCGGGTCCGCCGGCGCGGGATACGAATTCCTCGACATCCGTATCCCAGTTGATTTCTATGTTGATTTCCTCCGGCTCGGGCAGCACGGCCACCGTGGCGGCGGAGGTGTGGATTCGGCCCTGAGCCTCGGTTTCCGGGACCCGCTGGACGCGGTGTCCACCGCCTTCGTAACCCAGCCAGCGGTAGACTTCCGGCCCCTTCACGTTGATGACGACTTCCTTGAACCCCCCGAGGTCGGAACCGTTTTGATCGAGAACCTCAACGGTGAACCGCTTCTTCTCGCAGAAGTGCATGTACATCCGGTAGAGGTCCCGGGCGAAGAGGGCGGCCTCATCACCGCCGGTCCCCGCGCGAATCTCGAGAATGACCGAGCTGATGGCGGCATCGTCGTCGGTGACGATTGCCTCCTTGAGCGATTCGAGCAGCCCGTCCCGACGGTCTCTAAGTGGGGCGACCTCGGCATCGGCGAGTTCCCGGAGTTCCGGATCCTGGGTCCTGTCCGCGGAAATCTCCTGCGCCTCGTTCAACTCCGTTTCGACCTTGCGGAATTCCCGAAAGGGGTCGACCAAACGACGCAAACGGCCGAGTTCCTTCGTGATCTCGATGGACTTGGTTGGGTTAGAAGCCACGCCCGGATCGGCCAGCTCCTCGTTGAGCGCGGCGGACCGATCGGCCAGCTCCTGCAGCTTGGCTATGAGCCGCTTGTCGACTTCGCTGGTCATGAGATTGTCCCATCGCAAAAAAACCACGCGCGGCGTCGCCCGGCGACAATCGCGCGTGGTTCTCGTTTCTTACCAGCTTGGCAGCTAACCGCGCCGCCGCTTGACGGGTTTCTTCTTGGCCTGGCCGGAGAAATAGTCCTGGCCGAATTTCTTGGTGAACCGATCGACGCGCCCGAGCGAGTCGACCATCTTCTGCGTTCCGGTGAAAAACGGGTGGCAAGACGAGCAGATCTCGATCTTGATCTCAGGCACCGTGCTGCGGGTTTCCCAAGAAGCGCCGCAACCACACCGGACTTTGCAATCCATATATTCGGGGTGAATACCTTCCTTCATCGTAACCCTACCTCAAACCTACTTCCGGGAGAATCTACCGAGCCGGGCATTCTAGCGGCCCCCGGGACCGGGATCAACCCCATCCGCGGACCTATAACAAGAGTGCCCGGGCGTATTCCTCAAGCCGCGCCGCTGGCCGGGCGGCTCCGCCACCAGCAAAGCGAGAGCAGGGCGAACAGCAGATCAGCATGCTCCCCGCGACGCTCAACGTGCTCACAATAAACCTCGCTAATACCATCGTACGACATAATCCCGCATGATGCCACCGTATCGCGCGTTACCGTATCTTGGAACAACTCCCGCAGAGGCCCTCGGAAGAACTCCCCGATCGGGACTTCGAATCCCTGTTTCGCACGGTCCAGCACCGGGTCCGGTAGCACCCCGCGGTAGGCGTCCACGAGCACCTTCTTGCGAATTCCACGGTCGATTTTGAAAACCGTGGGCAACGACAGACCAAGCTCGACCACGTTTGGGTCCAGGAACGGGACCCTGACCTCCAGCGAGTTCATCATGCTGGCGAGGTCGACCTTCTGGAGCATGTCCGCCGGAAGCTGGTATTGAAGATCAAACGCCAAAATGCCGGCCAGCGGGTCCTCGTCGGCAAACCCGGCAATAAGCCCCTGGGCGTTTTCGAGCGCGCGGCGGTCCCCGGCTTGCGGGGTGCTCGGATCCCGAAAGACACTCTCGGCCTCCGGAGAGAGGATACGCGACCATGCAAGGTGCCTGGGTAACTCCGACGCAGCCCCGGCCCGTAGCAACTTCCGAAGCTGTCGAACGCGGTCGGCTGTCCGAGAGGACTTCGATGAGCTCATCATGTTCATCGCCGGCTCGATCAAGAACCGGCGAAGGAACTGCGGGATCCTCTCGTAGGCTTGAAGAGAACGGTGGCCGAGGTACCGCCAGTATCCGCCGAACAACTCATCACCCCCGTCACCGCTCAGCGCCACGGTTACAGACTGGCGAGCGAACCGGGAGACGAGGGCGGTAGGGATGATCGACGCGTCCCCGACGGGCTCGCCCAAATGATCGAGGATCCCGGGGATCGACTCCAGGACGTCGCCCTCGGTTAAGATGAGCTCTTCGTGGTCGGTCCCGAATCGATCGGCCACCAGCCGGGCGTATGCGGTCTCATCGTAGTTCTGCTGATCGGCGTACCCGACCGAAAACGTCTTGATCGGTCGTCCGACAGCCTCGGCCAGGTGGGCGACGATGATCGAGGAGTCGAGTCCGCCGGAAAGGAAAGCGCCGACGGGAACATCGGACACGCGCCGGGCAACTACGGCGTCCGCCAAGGTCCGGCGGAGGGCTTGCACCGCTTCCGGGTATGCTCGATTGCGGTCGATCTGAGCCGCGGCAATCGGATTGAAGTACCGGGAAGGCTGTCGGGAAGCGGAGCTGTTGAATTCGAGATAATGCCCGGGTGCTAAGCGCCGGGCCGCACGAAAAATCGTCGCGGGTTGAGCAATGTACCCGAACTGCAGATGCTGCGTCACGGCGTCCGGGTCGAGCTGCGAATCCGTCATGCCGAGAGCGATCAACGGGCGTAGCTCGCTGGCGAATCGTAGCTTTTCACCGTTGATGCTGTAGAACAACGGCTTGATACCGAAGCGATCTCTACAAAGGAACCCCCGCTGTTCCTGGGAGTCGTAAAACGCCAGGGACCACATACCATTAAAGCGGGTGAAAGCCTCAGTTCCCCAGCGAATACAGGACGCCAGAACCACTTCCGTATCGCTGTCGGTGGCGAACTGCTCGCCGTGGGCGGCGAGCTGCCGGCGCAGGCTGCGATAGTTGTATACCTCGCCGTTGAAGACGAGATGGTATCTCCCATCCGCCCGGTGCATCGGCTGATTGCCGGCGGGCGTGGGATCCAACACCGCTAGGCGGACGGCCCCCAATCCTGCGAAGCTGTCAATCCAGGTGCCGGCTTGGTCCGGGCCTCGGTGGCGCATCACTGCGCACGCCTTGTCCAACGCCGGGGCATCGACGGGGCATCCGTCGAACGAGACGATACCGCAGATTCCGCACATGGTTGGGGGTCAGGGTGACTGCCGGGCTTCGCTTACCAATGGGGGCAGAGCCCCGCGCTGGGCCAGTTCGTCCACAACCCAGGTAATGCCCGGGTCGCAGCGATAGGCTTGTCGCAGGTGGTACACGGCCGCCGGTTCGTTGTCGTAGTCCAGAAGGAACTTCGCGAAGGCCGCATGGGCCTTGGCGTTGTTGGGCTCGACGGCAACCGCCTGGCGATAACGCAGGAGAGCGGCATCCTCATCCCCGCGTTCTTGCAGCTCTCGGGCGAGCAACATGAACTGTCTGGCCGACGGCCCAACAAAACGCGCCGCCCACTCCGCGTGTTCGAGGGCTTCGTCGTACTGCCCTTTAAGTTTCAAGGCGATCTGTTTGCCCTCCAGAGACGCCTGATGCCCGGGGTGAGCGTCGATCGCCCGTGAATAATACGCGATGGCCGCGTCAAGTTCGCGCATGGCGGCCGCGTGGTTCATCTGCGCAAACTTTTCCTGAGCCAGGAGCACACTACAGGCGCCGAGGTCGTGCAGGTTCTCGACCCGGCGCGGTCTGATCTGTTCCGCTTCAAGGAAAAGCACGCGCGCCGCACCGTAGGCGCCGTCCAATTGCGCCGCTTGCCCCTGAATCCGCAGGCTGCGATAATCGGGTCCGCAGCCGCCAAGAGGCAATATCGCAGATGCGATCGTGAGGATTCCCAGGCTGGATTTCAAAATAAGGTCGTTCATTGTCTTCTCCTCCAACACCCGCGCGCCACGGCGTCAGCCCGAGGCTACCGGTTTGAGGGGATATCGCTGACGAGTTACCGATGACCACACGGTTCGTCATTCTACACCACCGAACGGGTGAGGGCGAGCACTGGGATTTAATGCTCGAGCGAGGCGAGGTTCTGCTGGTGTGGCGGCTCGGGCGAGAACCGGAATCCGGCGACGACCTTCCGATTCCGGCTCGGCGGATCTTTGACCACCGCAAGTTGTTTCTAGAATACGAGGGAACGCTCAGCAAGGGACGTGGGTCGGTTACCCGGGTGGACTCGGGGACTGTGGTTTTTGAAAATCTCACAGATGATTGCGGCACGATTACTTTGGTCGGGGAACGGCTGTCCGGGCGTTTTCATATTAGCGGGGGGGACGAGACCGGCGAGCTGAACCGGGCTTGATCTGCGAATGAGACCCGAAAGACCGGTCTGCAAGTAATGAGAGGCGGCGGGGACGACCGAGTGATGCCGACAGTATGAGTTGAGGGAAAGTACGAAGGAACCAGATTGCGAGGATCGCCCGAAGGCATATTCCCGCGATCGAGAACACTAGGAGCATGATGCTATGCCGATTCCATCGATTCAGGACGCGCAGATTTCTTTGGGCACTCTGCAGGACGAAATGAGCCGGTTCGTTGAGCGGGTTTGGCATGGCGGCGTGTCGACCAAGCCGTTCGACGGGCAGAACTGGGCTCCGGCGGTGGATCTCTACGAGTATCCCGATCATTATGTATTGTACGCAGAAATACCCGGGGTGGCGTTGAAGGACGTCGAAGTAACTCATGTAGGACCTGTGCTGACCCTGCGCGGATCGCGAGTTTGCCCGGTGGGGGAGGATGAGGGGACAGCCACGCTACGAAACGAGCGTCGTTTCGGCGGGTTCTGCCGGAAGATCGATTTGCCGGGCGATGTCGATACCGATCGGCTGTCCGCCAAGTGCCAGGACGGTGTCCTGGAAGTCAAAGTCCACAAGCAGGCTTCCAGCATGCCAAGGGCCGTCAAGATCGAGGTCCAGGAGGGATAGTCGGCCGGGAATCGCCGCGTAGGGGGACCATCCGTTCTCCTGCCGTGTACCGCCCCAGCGGGCATTCGACGGTACAAAGCCGAGCTTGACTATTGCCCGTGTGAACTTGTCAAAGTCCGTGGTGGCGTCGCGCGCGTAGTTGCCGCTGAAGCCGCCTCGCGATACCCTCGCTCTTTTCGTCGAGCCTATCGGCAGAGGGCGGGACTGCCGTCGGTGACGCAACCAAAGAGCCCGCCGCGGGAAAGTCTGATGAAGCTGCAAGTCGTTACCGGGGGATATTCGGGGATTGCCATGCTCGGTTTTCTGCTCGCTTCCGGAGGGTCGTTGTTGGCATCTGATGAGCATCGAGTGCTGGAACGTGACGAGGTCGCTAAGCCCTACAAGTGGGCCACGGAGAACATCTTTGCCACAGACGAGGAGTGGGAGGTGGAGTTTGCCGCCCTCGAGAAGGAGATTCCGGAACTAGCGGCTTTCCGCGGGACCCTGGACAAGGGGGCGGACAACCTGCTCACGTTCTTCGAAAAGCGGGATAAGCTGGAGCCGCGGCTGAGCCGGGTATACGTGTACACCTCGCTTCTGTCGGATCAGGACACCCGCGTCGGGAAGTACCAGTCGATGAAGTCGCGGGCCCGATCGCTCTATATCAGCTACGGGCAAGCCATGTCCTGGGTGGAACCGGAGCTGACGGCACTGCCGCTGGATCGCCTGCAGGGATGGATGCAAGAGAACCCGGGGCTGAAGCTGTACGATCACGCTCTCGATGATCTCTTTCGGCTGAAGAAGTACATCCTCTCGCCTCGGGAAGAAGAGTTGATAGCGTTGGGGGGCGAGCTGCGGAGCACTCCGGGGAATGCGTACAACTTCCTCACCAACGCCGATATCCAGTTCCCGACGATCACGGATGAAAACGGTAATACGCGCGAGTTGGACGACTCGGCCTTCTACCTGCACATGCGGTCGCCGGACCGGCGGGTGCGCAAGGACGCCTACGACGCAATCGTGGGGACGTACGCTCAATACCGCAACACGGCCGCCGCACTGCTGAACGGTGCCGTGCAAAACCACATCTTCTCGGTCAAAGCTCGCGGGTACGACAGTTGCCTGGATGCGGCACTGCAGGGAGGCAACATCCCGGTAGGCGTCTACGACACGCTGGTAGAGACGGTCAACAAGAACCTCCCGCTCCTGCATCGGTACCAGAGCATTCGCAAGCGGGTGCTGGGGTTCAAAGACGGGGTACACGCCTACGACTTGTTCGCTCCGTTGATCGAGGGGCAGAATCTGACGTACACATACGAAGAGGCGGTGGACACGATCCTGGCGGCGCTGGCCCCCATGGGAAGCGATTATCTGACACCCATGAAGAAGGGGTTCGACTCTCGCTGGGTAGACGTATTCCCGACTAAGGGGAAACGCAGCGGGGCCTACTCGAGCGGCACCTTCCTGACACAGCCGTACATCCTTCTCAACTATCACGAGAGCTACGAGGACATGTCGACTCTCGCTCACGAGATGGGGCATTCCATGCATTCGTATTTTTCGAGGGGGACGCAGCCGTATGTGTACGCCGACTACAGCATCTTCTGCGCCGAAGTAGCGTCCACCTGCAATGAGATCCTCCTGCAGAACTACGTCTTGGCCAACACGAAGGACCCGAAGAAGAAGCTGTATTTGATCTGCGAGTTCCTCGAGGGGATCCGAGGTACGGTCTTCAGGCAAACGATGTTCAGCGAGTTCGAGCAACGCATTCACGAAATGGGCGAGGCCGGAGAGCCTCTCACGGCGGATTCGCTGGGAGCGGCCTACCGGGAGATAATGCGGAAGTACTACGGTCCGGATTACATCCACGACGACGTGGTCGACAACTACTGGATCCGAATTCCGCACTTCTACTACAACTTCTACGTGTACAAGTATGCGACCAGTTGGTGCGCGGCCTCCAACATCGCGACCCGGATCATGAAGAACGAGCCGGGCGCGCGCGACGCGTACATGTCGTTCTTGAAGGGCGGGAGCAGTCGCTATCCCGTCGACATGCTCAAGCTGGCCCGCGTGGACATGACGACTCCGAAGCCCATCCAGGCGGGGTTGGACCTCTTCGAGGATCTGCTGGACCAGGCAGAGTCTCTGCTGGATGAGCTGGGAATGAACAAGTAGAGGAGCCGGAAGCCGGGACGCGATCAGGCGGAGGGCTGAGTAGATTCCGAGCCTGTGGCGCCCGGGAACAGAGCACTCAGCCCCGACGGCGAATCGGTGGGCATTACCGCGCGAGTAGGGAGCGAGGCTCGGGCGATGACGGTTGATGGGCGGCGGTGGGCGTCCGGACGCGCGGCTCCGGATGTCCGGCGCCGTGAGTGCGGCTCGGGCTGATGGTGGCGGCGTCCCAAACAGTGATAGTGACGATGGGGTGACGAAGTTGCCCAGAAGACTGCGACGACCCAACCGAGAACGCTCCAACCCGCGCAGATATTGAGTAGGCAGATCCAGCCCAGATGCCGATGCTCGCGGATGAACGCGATGATGGACGGCAGGAAGTAGCCGAGTAGAACGAACCCGCACAGCACTGGGTACGGTATCGTATGCATCCTGCGATGGTCCTCACGGAAAGGCGACTCTGTCGATAATATCGGCAGGCTGCGGCGGCTCTTGCAGTTATCAGCCTTTCACGGCGTGGCGACGTTTCCCGCTAAACGGGCGTAACAATACTGATTCCACGGGTTTTCCCGCGCCCGCCCGCCTGCCGCGAGGACGGCATCAGCCATGTAGGTCGGGCTAAGCCCGACAGTTTCGCGTTGGGCTGAGCCCGACCGACTCAGAAGGGACCCCAAACAGCAGGCTCTCTACGACCTGCTCCATTGACGGGGTGTCCCAATGTTAAGGTTGGGAAGATGACGCCGCCGACGTACGTCCAGAGCGTTCCAAGGACAATCCACCAGGGCCACGCAACATACACGACCTGATGACGCTCTTGGAGCCACTTCAAAGCCGCCAAGCCCGCGACGGAGGTGAGCATGGCGATCGTATTGACCACGTCTTGCCCGCGGTTTCTCGTGGTCACCCCGAGTAAGAATACGCCGAGCATACCGCCGAAGATGATGCTCACCCATTGGAAGGCCTGCCAAAGCAGGGCATCGTACCGAGCGAAGGCCAGGGCCACGCCCACCAGCAACGCACCAAACAGCAGCGCGAACAGCCGGGCCATTCTCAGGTAGTGTCTCTCATCCGCGTCTGTCCGAACAAACGGACGATAGAGGTCCGTTACGGCAGTTGACGAGAGCGCCCCGAGAGCGGAATCCAGGCTCGACATAGCTGCGGCGAAGATACCCGCTATCAGCAGTCCCTTGAGCCCCCATCCCGAAGGCATGAGCTTGGCGATCACGTGCGGGAAGATCCGCTCACCCTTCTGGTGAATTTCCGGCGGCAGAGCTTCTCCGCCCAGCGCGGCCAAGTATATGTAGATGAGCGTCCCGATCAGAAGGAAAAGGCAGACGATCGGCAGCCCGGCGAGGGCGTTGAACATCAACGAGCGTTGCCCGCGCCGAAGGTCCGGGCAGGTCAGCATTCGTTGCGTAAGATCCTGGTCAACACCCAGGGCAGCCATGTTCTGAACCGTGGCGTAAATGAACAGAACCCAGAATGCCTTGTCGTTGTTGGGCCGCCAATCCCAAGTGAAGATCTTCAGTTTGCCGGTGTGGCAGGCCGTGGCGAGGTTTTCCGCCCATGTTCCGGGGATGGCGTCAAACAGAAACACAACCGCGGCCAGTCCGCCAGCCACGAACACGATGGCCTGCAGGGCGTCCGTCCAGATGATGGACTTGATCCCGCCGAAAGTCGTGTACGCTACGGCGACTCCGGCGCCCACGACGACCACCCAGGTAAGAGGCCAGTTGAAGACCAGTGCTATTGCCAGAGATGCGGCCAGCAGCCGGAAACCGCTACCGATAATCCGAGACACCACAAACATGAGCGAAGCGGCGGTCCGCGTCCACGGGCCGAATCGGCGGCCGAGATACTCGTACACGGTGGTGACCGAGTTGCCGTAGAAGGCGGGGAGAAGCAGCAGAATGATCAGCATTCGCCCAATGAACGCCCCGGCGTACATCTGCAGGTAGTTCCAGTCGCCTCGATACGAATCCGCCGGGACGCTGATGAACGTCAGGGCGCTGACCTCGGTTGCGATGATCGAGAGGCCGACGACGAACCAGTGCTGCCGCTTCCCGCCAAGGAAGAAGTCGTGAGTGTTGCGTTCACCGCGGCCGGCATAGAGACCGACTGCCAGAATGGCGATGGAGTACCCCCCCAGAACCAGCCAATCTAGTAGTCCGAGCCTCATCAAGCCCCTCCGGGACGAATCTCGCGTCCGAGGTCTTCGAGCATGCGCGTGATGTCGTCCAGCCCGGAGTCCTTGTTGCGCATCCGCCAACAATCGGCGAATTCGTCGGTCAACGCGGCCAGCGTCTCAGCCCACGCCTCGCGTTGGCCGGGTGAAGCGGTGGATTCCGGTGGGTTGGCTCCGGACCGACGAGTGAACCGGATCTTATCGACGAACAGCTCGGTGAACCGGCAGGCCAACAGCAATTCGCGAAGGTCCTGCTGGTCCGTTCCGACAGCCCCCGATCGGTCTTCGAGCCACCGCGCCGCCTCCGCGGCAGCCTGCGCCGTCTGATGAAGCTCTGCCTCGTTCGGCAGGCCGGGTTCGTTCTGCAACGTCGTTAGCGGGATCCAGAACAGACGCCAGGTCTCGTATTGTGCGGCGATAGCCGACGCGGATCGAAGAAGGGCGACTCCGCATGAATCCGGCGTGCCGAAGTGATGGTAGGCAAATCGGGCGTCGAAAGGCTCGCCGGTAGTGTGGTCGGCGCGCCATCCGCAGGCTGCCCCGAGGGCGAAGCCGTGCCATGAGCCGGCGAGTGTGTTGAAATGTCCGTGGTCACCCCAGTCCGTGTTAATCAACCCGGTGGCGCCGTGCCTCTTCCCAGCATCGGCAAACGCCGCGATATTACGCTCCGCGAGATCCATGGCGGGGATGATCCTCTTCCATCCGGATGTGCCCGGGCAGACAAAGGTCTCCAGCCCGGCCTCTACGAATCCCGCGGTCCCTTCGTAGTCGGCCTGGTCGTCGTAGCCCCAGTGGAGAACCGTCGCGTCGCGCGGCAAGCGATCCAACAGGTCGGGGTAGTTGCGGACGACATCGCTCCAGAACTGGGTTCGTCGGCCGTGCGATGCGCAAATGTCGTGCGTTTTGCGAAGGTGCCGAACGTATGGTCGGCCTTTGCCGGTTGAAGAGAACGCCTCTTTGTTCTTGCCTTCACCGAGGTCCCAGGGTTCGTCGCCACAGATGTTCACCACCGGGCTCGAGAACGCCTGCAGTACATCGATCCACATCTGCTCGATGAGTGAAAACGCCTCGGGGCTGCTGCAGTCCAGCGTCAACCCGCGCATCCGCTGAGGCCAGTCCATCCGGTCCCACGTGAGCTTGCCTTCGATCTCGGCGAGGTGGCGATATCGGGGCATTGACAGAATGCGGCCCATGTGACCAATTGTTGCGAGGGCGGGGACCAGATTGATAAACCGCTCGCGGCAGTAGCGGTCCAGCTCCCGGATTTCGTGGGGAGTCAGCCCGTTCCGCGAAACGCAAATCTCCGGATCGAAAGAGAAGACGAACGCGTGCTCGATATTGAGCTGGAGTTGATTGATCTTCAGAGAGGCGAGCCGGGCGGCCAGCGTTTTCAGCGTGTCGAGCTTCGGCACCTTGCCGCGGGTGACGTCATGCAGCAGCCCCCGCGTCGCGAAGTCGGGGTAGTCCGTGATTTCGCCGCACGAGACCAAGCCCTCTCCCGGTTTGGATAGCTGCGCGAGGGTCTGGATTCCGTAGAAGCACCCGGCCGCTGACCCGCCCGTAAGCTGGACCGTGCCGGGGCTGACCTTCAGGTGGTAGCCTTCCCGGTTCGGCATTGCATTACGATCGACAACCACGAACACTGTTGTCGGGCTACCGGAGCCGACGGTTGAGCCGTCCCGCTCAGACTCTCCCAGCCATCTGTGTAAGGCCGCTGTGACGCGAGAATCGGCAACGCTCGCTTCCACCCGGCAATCGGTACCGACTTGGCAGAATCCAGTGGTGAAACGCATCTCGAGTGGTGCCGGCAGAAGGAGCTGCGACGGATCGAGTGGTGGTGCGTTCATGCCCCATTTGTACCCGCTGGCGCCGTCCTGCGGAACCTGACTGCTTGTCAGTTTCCGGATGCCGCTCCCACCATCCGGAGCCGGTTCGCTTCCGTCTTGCTCGGCGGCTTGCGTACGGGAAGGTTCCAACTAGCATGGAGCACGATCAGACGTTTGCCGATAGTCAGCGATATGAAAGAGTACCGGAGGACCGACGCACAGAACAGAAGCGGCGAAGCCGGTCCGCGCTGCCTGGCCGTCATGTACCACTATGTGCATGATTGCGAACCGATGATGTCGCACGGAGTCGGCGGGCTGTCCACCGCAGACTTCAACCGGCAGCTCGATCAGCTTTGCAGCAGTATGGAGCCCATCGATTGGCCCTCGGTTTACGCCTGGCTGGATGGACGAGGTAGCATTCCCGAGCGTTGTTTCCTGCTCACCTTCGACGACGGACTTGCCGACCATGTCAAGGTCGTTCTTCCGATCCTTCAGCAGCGCCAGTTGCACGGCGTGTTCTTCGTTCCCGGTCGGGTGTTGACCCACGGGGGGATGTTGCCGGCCCACGCGATTCACTTACTTCTCTCCACCCTCGGGGAGGAACAACTGCGGGGCGAGCTCCTGGCCTACCTGCGCACCCATGCGCCGGATACGGATTGGGCGACGACGCTGGAAGCCGAGGCCGCAGAGGTGATGTACCACTATGAGTCCAAGGCTCGCGCTCAACTGAAGTATCTTCTGACGATGACGCTTCCACTCGCCCTGCGCCGGGCGGCAGTTGAGAGTCTGTTTACCCGGCATGTAGGATCGCTAACGCGCTGGGGCCGATCGTGGTACATGGGCTGGGACGACGTGATGGAGCTGGAGACATTGGGCCACACGATCGGCGCACACGGGCAGAGCCACGAACCTTATGCCCGGCTTACGGCGTCTGAGTTCTGTGAAGACATCTATCGCGTTGCCGCGGTCTTGAAAGCGGGGATTGGTGCAGGGATCCGGCCGTTCTCCTACCCGTACGGAAGCTTCGACGAAGAGGCTATGAAAACGTGTCGCGGGGTGGGGTTTGCCCACGCATTCACAACGGAACGCAACTGGATCACGGCCGATTGCGATGTCATGCGAATCCCGCGAGTCGATACTATCGACGTAGGCAAGGTACTGCAGGAGAAGTCGACATGCCTTCAGGCATAGCCAGGGAAGGTGAATCCGCCACGCTGCTCAAGCGCTTTCTGCAGGCCTACTGGCTGCGCCCGGAGAATGCCTTCTGGATGACACTTCGCAGCCGGGTGTTGGCCGATCACCTGCGAAAGCCGCCGGCGATAGACCTAAGCTGCGGGGACGGCGTCTTCACTTTTCTGCACCTTGGCGGCGTCTTCGACGAACGGTTCGACGTCTTCTCGGCCACCGCAGGCCTGGACGAAGTCCGGGACCGGCATCGCGACATGTTCGATTACGTCGATGATACATACCACCCGGTAATTCAGAAGCGTCCCGATACTATGTTGGCCGTCGGGGCGGATCTGAAACCCGCTCTGCTCGCCAAGGCCGAGCGGCTTTCCGTCTACGAGCGGCTGGTCCGAAACGACAACAATGAGACCCTGCCGTTCGAGGACGGCGAGTTTCAAACGGTGTACTGCAACGCCGCATACTGGGCTGAGAACATCACCGGTTTTCTCAGCGAACTGAAACGGATCGTGCAACCGGCGGGGCGGGTGATTCTTCAGGTCAAGTTGGCCGACGTCCGCAACTACACTCTCGAACAGTATCGTTCGGTGCTCGGTGACCGCTTCCTGGATCTGCTCGGTCGTGGCCGTGTGGAATGCTGGCCGAGCTTGGCGGATCGCGTCACCTGGGAATCGCGGTTTGCTGCTGCCGGCTTGTCTGTTATCGAAGAGACGCCGTTTGTAACCAGTACCCACGCCCACATTTGGGACGTCGGACTCCGGCCCATTGCGCCGCTGCTGGTCAAGATGGCCAACGCTCTCACCGCGGATACGCGGGCATCGATAAAGGCCGATTGGGTGGATCTGTTCTGCGATCTACTCGCGCCGATCTGCAATCCGGAGCTGCGGTTGCTTCCCAAGAAGGGGGAACCGGCCGAGATCCAGTACGTGCTGAAGCGCGCTTGACGAGGCCGACGGTTTCGCAACGGCCAATGCTACGTCAGACCTGGGTTCTCGGGTGTGCCACTGCTCTTGAGCAGTGCAGAGACGGGGCATAGTGCGGATTGAACCAAGACCTTTTCGTTTAACATAGCACTAGGACGCCGTGGAAACCCTGAGTTGCCCGGCAGTAGCGGCCTGTGAGGTAGCTCGTTCCGGAGAACGTTGCGTTACGCAAACGGTGTCATAAAGCGCCAGCAAGTCGCTGCGGAGACGGTCCATACTGAATCGGGATTTCGCAAGGGCGCGAGCGAACCGCGAATACGCAGCGCGCAGAGACGTGTCTGTAGCTACTCTCCGGAGAGCGCCGGCCAACTTTGCCGGTTCCTTCGGCGGGACAAGAAGCCCCTCGCGTCCGTTGGTGACCACTTCCGGCACGGCCCCGACCCGCGTTGCTACGACGGGAAGACCATGCGAAAGAGCTTCGAGCAGCGAGATCGGCATGCCCTCGTGGTGGCTCGGCTGGACGTAGAAGTCGGCCCACTCCAACAGTTTCGTCTTCTCTTCTCCGCGAACGGAGCCCACGTAGCGTACGATTCCCTCCAGATCACTGTCGCATATTTTCTTATCGAGCACGGCCGCATCTCCGGCGGTTCCCGGTGGGCCTGCCAACACCAATTCGAAGTCGACCCCGCCGGTGTGGAGGCGACGGCACGCTTCCAGCAGATCATCGATACCCTTCCAGGCATCCATGCGGGCGAGCAGCAGCAGCCGGCACGGACCGTCGTGTTGCTTACTGGCCGGCGAGCACGGCAGGGGAACGGCATTCTCAACAACCGTGATCTTGGCGTTAGGGGACATCTGCAGCAGCTTCTGCTGCCACCAATCGGACAGAGCGATAACCCGGTCCGCTCTCTGCAACGCCCGGCGGATCAGGCGTCTCTTGAGCATCCCCGCGCCGGCAAAGAACTCGTCGAAGGTCGCTCCGTGAATGTGCAACACCACTCGACACCCCGCGCGCCGGGCCGTGCTCATGTCGGCCAGCGAACGGAAGAAGGAGAAACCACTGCAAGTGTGCAGATGGACGATACCGACCTGCTTGTCGCGTATCGTATCTGCCAGTAGCTTCAGGTGTCGCATGTGACGCCGGGCGCGACGGAGAAGAGACTCCGGCTCCTCTGGGGCGAACGTCGCAGCCAGGAAAGCCGTGCGATACCGTTTGTCGAAATCAAGCCCCTGGATCTGCTGCGCTACTTCGGCCATTCCACCCACGATTGTGGGCGGCGGGCCAACGTGGAGGACCGTCGTCGTCGCTACTTCATTCTCGTTGGGCATGAGTGTTCAATCCCATCATGCACTGCGTTTATCGGGGATGCTTCCGGTTCTTCGGCTTACCGGACTGGTGGATTTAGCCGATAACGCGCCCCATTTGCGGTGCGCGAGAACCGGGGCTCGCGAGGGCTGCACGGCCGGTTTGAGCATACGAGAGGAGGATTGCGGACCGTCGGTCCGATATTTGTTCAATGTCCGTTGGCCCATTTCTTCTTCTGTGGGGGGCGACACTCTGGGCGGTAAGCCCGCCCGTTGCGCGCGATAGCCCCGCGCCGGTGCGCTTCGTCGACGATGATGCCGGCGGGGCGAACGATGGAACGAGCTGGGAAGATGCGTTCACCGACCTTCAGGAGGCTCTGACCCGCGCCGAACCCGGATCACAGGTATGGGTGGCAGCGGGCGTGTATCGAGCGGGCGCGGATCGGACCGCAACCTTCGAACTCCGTGATGGCGTTGGGGTATTCGGGGGGTTCGCCGGGACTGAGGATCCCGAGTCCTTCCGACTGAGCGACCGCGATACGGCGGCTAACGAGACGGTGCTGCAGGGTGGGTTGATCGGAGGGGAGGCGAGCTACCACGTGGTCACTGCGGCCGGTGTCAATTCCACGGCCACCCTGGATGGTTTCACGGTAACCGGCGGTCGCGCCGACGGGGCAAGTGCGTTTCGGCAGGATGTGGGCGGAGGCCTGTTGATCGGCGACGCATCTCCGCGGATCGTCAACTGCACCTTCACCGCAAATGAGGCTGCCTGGGGAGGCGGCGCGTACATTGCCGGCGGAGCGCCCACTCTGCTCCATTGCCGGTTCGTTGGTAACCGTTCGATTGCATGCCAGCCATCGAATCCGCTTGCGAACCGCGGGGGCGCGGTCTACAGCACGGCGGGGGTAGACAGTGCCGCCCGCCCGGCATTTTACGGGTGCCTGTTTGTTGGAAACTCCGCCGGCGTCGGTTGTGGCGGACGCGGCGGAGCTATCTTCAACGAGGGGGCCGGCCATGTCAGGCTGTCCGGCTGCACGGTGACCGGCAATAGCGCGGACGACGACGGCGGCGGGATTGCGCTGATCAGCGGCTCCGTAAGTCTGTCAAACTCTGTCGTCTGGGGTAACCGCGACTCCGGTGGCGCGAATCGTTCGGCGCAGATCTTCGGCGCAGTGGCTGCGGAGTACACTTGCGTACAGGGTGGTTACCCGGGGACGGGGAACATCACCGAGGATCCCCGGTTCACGGACGATAAGGGTCCGGACGGGATTCTCGGAACGGCCGATGATGACCTTCGTTTGGCCCCGGGGTCGCCATGTATAGACGCAGGTAACAACGCCCGCGTGCCGACGGACGAGACCGACCTGGATACTGACGGTAATACCGGTGAATCCCTCCCGTTAGATCTGGCAGGTGCCGCTCGGTTTGTTGACGATCCCGTCCGAGCGGATACCGGAACGGGGTCTCCCCCGATTGTGGATCTGGGAGCCTTCGAGTATCAGGCGGAGTGCCTGCTGCCGGCGGATTGCGACGACCAACTGAGCTGCAACGGCATCGAGGATTGCGTGGCCGGAACGTGTGTGCCGGGCGTTCCAGTTTCTTGCGATGACGGGGTGGAGTGCACCGACGATGTTTGCGACGAGGGAACTGACGCCTGCGTGTTCACACCCAACGATGCCCTGTGCGACAATGGTGCATTCTGCGACGGGGCGGAGGTCTGCAATTTGTCGGCCGGTTGTGTGGACGGGCCGGCCCCCGATTGCGATGACGGCAATCCGGATACCATCGATTCGTGTGACGAGGACACCGATATGTGCGTCAACACGGTGGAGTGCATGCTCTACGACATGAACGGGGACGGCTTCCTGAGCATCGTCGGCGACGTCGGGACGTTCGTGCGGGTGGTATACGCCGGTGACTACGAATGGTACGAGCAGCAGTTTCCGGGGAGAGATCCGATCTGTCGAGGCGACTGCAACTGCGATGGTGTCCTGAGCATCGCCGGTGACACCGCATGTTTCACAAACTGCGTCTACTTCGGAGAATGTCCGGAGTGTGCCGATTGGTTCGACGCCCCGTAACGGCCTCGCCGGGGCATGATCGCCGCGACCTTTCTGCGCGATTAGTTCGGTCGAACTTGCATCAGGCAAGGGAGAACCCGCCGGTTCGATCGCGGGGCGCCTGCACGGCTTCCTCCACGAGGCGCTACGGCATTCCACTTCTTCGGGAGGAGAAATAGCCCACGTAAGTCCGATATCGTTGACATGTCCAGGGGGTTCGGAGCAGATCGGCGTGTTCTTGTATTGGGCGTGCTGCTATTGGCGGCAGGTCTGTCGCGCGCCGAGCCTGTGATCTTCGTCGACGCCGAAGCTGCCGGGGGTGCGAATAACGGCGCAAGCTGGTGCGCGGCGTTCGTGGACCTTCAGGATGCTCTGCGTACAGCGGACGCAGCCGGTGGCGGGGTAATCGAAATCCGGGTCGCACAGGGGGTGTATCAACCGGACCTCGGCTTCGACCACACCCCGGGCGATCGCGAAGCATCGTTTGAGCTTATGAACGGTGTTGCACTTCGTGGAGGCTTCGCCGGGTGCGGCGCTGTCGACCCTGACGCGCGCGACGTTGCCTTGTACGAAACCGTGCTTAGCGGAGACTTGGCCGGCGACGATGACACCACGCTGGCCAGCAAAGCCGAAAACAGTTTCCACGTGGTTTCCGCCAACGACGTGGATCGGACCGCGGTTCTCGATGGCTTCACCGTAACCGCCGGCAACGCCGACGGAGCCCATCCTCATTTCAGCGGCGGAGGCATGTACAACGTCGTCAGCGATCCTACAGTGGTCGACTGCACTTTTGCGCAGAACGCGGCCTCTTACGGCGGCGGGATATACAACCTCACGAGCAGCCCTGCGATTGTCGGGTGTGTTTTCCTGGGGAATATGACCACTCACGGCGGCGGAATGTGCAATCTGCTAAGCAGTGTGCCGGTGGTCACGCGATGCACCTTCATTGGGAATTCAGCTTCGTATGGTGGCGCGGTTTATCTCGACACCGGCAGCCCCGCCTTCCATGATTGCGATTTCCGCGGCAATCAGGCGATTCAGGGTGGGGCGGTCTTCAACGACCATGCTGATCCGATGTTCACAGGTTGCCTGTATGTCGGCAATACCAGCTCGACAAGTGGAGGAGGGCTCTTCAATTACCGCGACGCCGGCGCCGAGTTTTTGGATTGCACCTTCGCAGCCAACATCGCGCCGAAAGGCACAGCGGTGGCGTGCGATTCCTGGCGGCAACTTTTCCCGGGAAGTCTGACGGTAACCAACAGCGTCCTGTGGGACGGCGGAAACGAAATCTGGAACAACGATGGATCATTGGTTGCCGTTTCCTTCAGCGACGTTCAAGGCGGCTGGCCGGGGAACGGCAACATCGACGCTGATCCCCGTTTTCTCGACGTGGACGGCGAGGACGACATTCTCGGCAACGCGGACGACAATGCGAGATTCGCGCCCGGCTCTCCGGCGATCGATGCCGGTGATAATACCCGAGTGCCGGCGGACTTAGCCGACCAGGACGGTGACGGCGATACGAACGAACGGCTTCCTTTGGATCTCGACGGTAACCCGCGGTACATCGACAGTCTGGCCGTCTCGGATAGCGGGAGTGGGCTGTCGCCCCTTGTAGATCTCGGCGCCTATGAATACCAGGCAGTCTGCGACGAGGACGCGAATTGCACCGACGGGGTTTTCTGCAATGGGGCTGAGCTGTGTATTGACGGCGATTGCCAACCAAATGTCCCGGTTGATTGCGACGACGGGTTCTCTTGCACATCTGATACGTGCGATGAAGAGAACGATGTCTGCGTACACATCCCCGACGACGGTTTGTGTGACAATCACCTCTACTGTGACGGCATCGAAGTCTGCGACACCCATGCGGGTTGTGTTGACGGCGAAGATCCCGATTGCGGCGATGGAATAAGCTGCACCGTGGATACGTGCCAAGAGGATACGGATACTTGTCGCCACGTTCCCGACGATACCTTGTGTGATAACGGCCTGTTTTGTGACGGCGTCGAATCGTGCGATGTCGAGCGTGATTGCATTGGCGGGGTGAGTGTCAATTGTGACGATGGGGTCGACTGCACTGTGGATGTCTGCGATGAGGAGAACGACGCTTGCAGCTATGCTCCCGATGATGACAGTTGCGACAATGGTCTGTTCTGTGACGGCAGCGAGGTATGCGACGCCTTGGCGGGCTGCATCGATGGAGCGGACCCGGATTGCGACGACGGGAATCCCTATACCGAAGATAGCTGCGATGAAGACGCCGACGTTTGCGTCCACACAGAGGTTTGCCTTCTTTTCGATATGAACGGGGACGGCTATCTCAGCATAGTCGGGGATGTCGAACCGTTCTTTCGAGTCGTCTACTTCCGTGAATACGATTGGTATGAGCACGAGTATCCCGGTCGGGATCCGCTATGTGCGGGTGACTGTAATTGTGACGGAACCTTGAGCGTGAGCGGGGATACACCGTGCTTCACAGACTGCGTGTACTTCGGTGAGTGTATGGACTGTCGGATTGAGCCTTGAACCAACGGGCAGCCCTGGACGAGTGGTTGCGAGATCTACGAGGGAATAGACTATGTGGCGCAAGGCAAAACGGCCCGGATTTGCGATCAGCTTGATGTGCGGGGTTGCTTTGACACCCGGCGCGTGGCCTGCTTGCTCAGTCGAGGGGGCCGACCCGACTTTTACGATCGGCGGGGCGGTCTATACGGACTTGGCGAATCCAATCAATAGCGGGCTGCCTGGCGTAACGGTAAAAGTCGAATGTGATGGCGGTTTCGTTGGGCAAGCTCTGACCGGGGACCCGCTCGGTATATGGCAGTTGGGCAGTGTGCCGCAAACTACCTGTACCATTATTCCCGAGATGGGCTGCTCGGCCTTTGAGCATGTTTCGGACGGAGTTGGGGACGGACGCGATCAGACGACAATTGTTGTCAACCAGGCGCGCCTCGCGCAGAATCAGAGCGTTCAGTTTCTTGCTGGTGATGAGTCTGACGCCTGTGATGACAATGACGAATGCACGGATGACTCGTGCGTATCCGGAGTATGTGTTTACGTCAACAACACCGCTGCGTGCGATGACGAAGATCCGTGTACCGAGGACGACACGTGCTTGCTGGGGGTTTGCGAGGGTACGGCGATCGTTTGCCCGGACGGCCAGCGATGCGATCCGGCCGACGGAGTATGCCGGGCGTGCCTGATCGATGCTGACTGTGATGATGGCAATCCGTGTACCGATGATTCCTGTCACGAAGGTAACTGTAAACACGTTGATAACACCGAGCCATGTGACGATGGGGATTCTTGCACGAATAATGATCAATGCGCCGCGGGGGATTGCGGGGGATCGGCGGTCGATTGTTCGTTTTTAGATGGCGTTTGCGTGTTCGGGGCGTGCAATCCGGCAACCGGAGCCTGCGAAACTCATTATGTCGCCGACGCTACCCCTTGCGATGACGGCAACAACTGCACGGTGAACGATGTGTGTTTGCAAGGGCGGTGCGCGGGAACGGCGGACCCGAGTTGCATCGCCGTGACGCCTGCCGCAGGGGCGGACTCCGATTCCGATGGCGTACTTGACAGTCTTGACGAATGCCCGGGTACCGCGCTGGGGCTATCGGTTGACGATAGAGGGTGCGCGTGTAGTCAACTGGATGACGACAACGACGGAGTGGATAACTGCGACGACGAATGCCCACTCGACCCAATGAAATCCGCGCCGGGGCAGTGCGGCTGTGGAGAGGAGGACGCGGACGCCGACGCCGACGGTTTTGCGGATTGCGTGGACGATTGTCCGGCAAACCCGGACAAGATCGAACCGGGAGTCTGCGGTTGTTCCAGAAGCGACGAGGACTCCGACGGCGATGGTGTCTTGGACTGTGAAGATGGTTGCCCGGCGGATGAAACAAAGACCGCTCCGGGGGTCTGTGGCTGCGGCACGGCCGATGATGACCAAGACTCCGATGGCGTACTTGATTGTCTTGACGAGTGCCTGAACACGAAACCGGGAGTGGCGGTTACAGAGAATGGGTGTCTTGATGAACTGCTGAGTCCGGCCGAGGTGCGGGAGGACGATGCACCGGTCCGTGACGTTTCGCGTACGGATAAGCCGCCCGAACAGTTGGAACAGAGCGAGGAGCCGGTTGCGGCCCAGAGACTTCCCTCCCCATGCGGGGCGTGCGGATCGGTTGGAATGGTTTGTTGGTCGGCCATGTTGCTGGGGCTGATCGGGCTCAGAATCCGATCCCGCCGTTGAAGCCGGATCCGAACCGACCTCCGCTTGCCGCAGCACGGGGCACCTTTAGTGAACGGTCACAAGGCGTCTTAGTCTCGTTGTGTCGCCCTTCGGCGGTAGGTTCCGGCGCGTACGGAGGCAATGCTGTTCTCGTCAGAGATATCTGTTAGCTGCCCGACACCCGCGGATGCAAAGGGAGTGGTCCTTGTATCGAAGATCGCTAAGGCTGTAGGTTCGAGCGCGTGCGGAGGTCAGCCCGAAGGGCTGGAATACAGTAGCCGTGGGCAAGCGTAGCGTCGCCCACGGTTCTGGGTCTTATTGGCTGATTGACCCTGAAAGGGTCAAATGGGCGCCTGCTTGTTGGATTGCCTATAGGCTTCATCCATGGCGCAGACTTTGACGCGGCTGTTGCTGCACGTTGTGTTCTCGACGAACTACCAACCACAGCCTGAACGGGGAGTCTGCGTGTCCCATGCCATGCCGCAGTCGATGCGACACCTTTCAGGGTCGAATGGAATGTGTGGAGCCTCGGTCCGTGGGCGGCGCTACGCTTGCCCACGGCTACTTTCTTTCAGCCTTTCAGGCTAGGCAAGCGTTGACGGGATGGAGTCAGCCCTGACGCTCGAAGAGCAACTTCGGGGGTGGTCCGTGCCCGTTTCGCCCGTCTCTTCGCGCCGTCCGAGAACGGACCCCCTCTTCATCCGGGTTCTTACCCCATGAACGTCTATCCTCTTGAATGGTTATCCGCCTCCAATATCAAAGCGGAGTGCCGGCGGCGGTAACCATCCGGGTCTTAGGAAGCACGACCGGTCCCCAGCCACGCTGCCCAATCCGGGCGGCCGTGGCGCTCGGCGGCAGCAGCGGCCGCGTGCCAATCGTAGGGGACCGCAACGTTCTCAACTAGCCACCCGGACTCTGTCTCGGAAAGAAGACTGTACCGAGCATGCGGGCTGCCGCCCTCGATGACATGGACGAAGGGCGCGTCGTCCGTATACGCCGGGCATCCGACGCTGCCCGGGTTTACGATGATCCGCCCATCGGGCAGATTCACTACGGCCGGCGTGTGATCGTGACCGCACAACAACACCGGCTCCGACAAGTCTCGCAACCCCTCCGCCAATTGATCGGCCCCGCGGAGGAACACTCCGTCTTCGCGCACCTCTCGGAGCAGATACTCGTCATCCCGCTGGGGCGTGCCGTGAAACAAACGGAATCTGTCGAAGGCGACAAACGTCAAGGGAAGATGCTCCAACCACTGAAGGTGCCCCGGCTCGAGATTGTCTCTCGCAAACCGTACGGGCGGGGAGTCCGAATGCACCCCTGACGGATCCGTGATTGCCCGGTCTTCATTCCCGCAAACAGAGGGCAAGGCCATCGGAATAAGGACTTGCGCCGTTCCCGCCGGATCGAGCGGGCCGTACAGACTGTCTCCGAGGTTGACGAGGCGCCTGACCCCTCTCCGCGCGACATCGTCGAGAACCGCCTCCAGAGCCCAGCGGTTTCCGTGAATGTCGGAAAGAATTGCCAGACGCATGGCATACTCCCATAAACGTGAATCTCCATCAGTTCACCTACCTTAAGCACGATTCTCCCGCGACTTCGATGTCGCGTCAATATACTCGGAAGCGAGTCCGGTTACAGCGGGCTATTGAGCCGGACAGACGGAGGGAACGCGTTCTCGGCACTGGTTCGCCGCAAGGCGATCGTGTGACCGGCGGGCATGAGCAAAACGAACGATACCCCATCCCGGCGTGCCGGAGTGGGGTATCGAGGTTTGGTGTATTCGGGCTAGTTCCTGTCGGGCAATCCCCGACTCGGCATACTACGCCTCATCGAGCGCCTCGGCGGTCGCGGCGAAACTGTCGTCGACCGCGGAGCCGATCATCTGGACGGCAGCCAGGCAGGCCACAACAATCAGGGCGAGCATAACGGCGTATTCGGTCGCGGTAGGGCCATCTTCGGATTTAATGAAATGCGCGGCGGTCTTGATCAGGCTGCTCATAGTTGCTCCTCTTCCTCTCTTCTGTGACTGTCAGGTGGTAACGATTCAGAATTCGCCTCGCAGTGGCGTGTTCGACTCGTTCGCGGCTGACTCACCGATTGTGTTGCGGGTGGGCTGCGATGCGTGCCTCGCGCCAGCAGGCTCTTGAGATTAGGCGGGTGAATCCCCGCAAGGCAAATGTGAATCCGAGATTCTGATCTCAAGTGAGCGGGAGGGCCATCCGCGCGGACGATTATCGGGCAGGGTGATCGATATTCCCTCGAGCGGGCTTCCGCAAGAGAAGTAACTCAGGTGAACCGCCCGTCCCTGCCGTATTCCGTACGTCACCGAACGAGCCCGCTCGTTGGAAGGACCGCTTCACGGTCAGGATCTGATAAGACCCTCTCGGAAAGACGGCTGCACGCATCTCCTCCGGTTTCCGCAAAAGAGGTCGGAACGGGTTCGGTCGGGCGCCAACGTCCGACGATACGCAGAAGAAGATACGCCACAAGATACGCTCCGGCCCCCAAAGCCAGCGCCATCTGGAAGCCGTACTCCATTGCGAGCAGGACGACGCCCGTACCGCCCAGGACCGATGCCGCACCGTTCACCGCGAACCCCCAATCTATAAGATCGCCCACATAACAAGCCCCCTTGGGGAAGGGCATACCCATGAAGAAGCCCAGCGGCGCGACCAGCGCCGCGGCCGCCGCGATCCGAGGAAGCATGGTCAGGCTTGCGAGTGCCTCCGTAACGTGCGAAAGAGCGAAGGCTTCCAGCAACAGCCAGGCGATGATCCCGATGAAGGCCGCCCCGTCACTTACGACACGGGAGAATCGGCTCCCCGCCGCGCAACTGATCAGAAGGGCCAGCAGGATAGCGGCAATACTGTACGCGGACGGTCCGACCAGAAGCGTATATTTCTGGATCAGAACGACCTCGACGGCCATGAACGCGGCGCCGATTGTGAAGAAATAACCCCACGCAGTTGCGGGCAGGCGCGGACCGTGCGTTAGGCACGGAAGCAAGGTGAGCGGCAGAACGAGCACCACGACCACGCCCAGGATTATCACGACGATTACCTTCGACAGGGGGAACCCGAAGACCTCGAGCCCGAGCAGCATGCGCGGTTTTTCCCATTTGAAGTTCCGCCAGAGACCCATTTGCCCGACGAAGGGTCGATCATCCGTGGCCGGGGAGATGTTCACCGGTACGGAATCGGCGACTTCCTCCCAGCCTTTTGCGACTATCTGTTTGAATACATTGTCCCTCGGGTTCTTCGGCGTGGGGTACTCTAGATGGATCTTGTCGGAGTTGTACGGTGTTAGCTTGCCGTAGGCGTTGTTGCGAATCTCGTCCGTCAGCGGTCGTTTGGAGAGCAACAGGAGCTTCCGCCGTAGCATCGGGAGGTCGTAAACGGCGAAGTGCGTTTGTGGATCCGGTACACCCAACTCCTCCAGGGCGTCAATCAGAGCACCAACCAACCGCGGCATGTAGAATTGATGCTCCATGCTGAGAAAGCCGTCGTCGGTCAGAGCCTCCCAGTAATCGATGAACGCCTCGGTAGTGAAGAGGTAGTTTTCGGCGAGCGCGAACGAACCGGAAGCCAGCGCCGCCCACGAGTTCGAGCTGAGCGAATAGATGACGTCGAACTGGTTCTTGTGCCGTCGAACATAGGCTCTGGCGTCTTCGGTAACCACCCGCACGCGGTCATCCAGGTAGATTCGCCCGGTGAAGTCCGCCAACGCTCCCGTGGTCATCAGCTCGTTCACATAAGGAACGACCTCCACGGCGTGAATCTCCGAGGCCCCCGCCTGCAGGGCCTGGAAGACGTCGCTGCCGCCGCCGGCACCAAGAGACAGGAACCGGCACGATTCAAAACGGTCGATCAGGTAGCTCACGTCGATGTCGAACGGGACTTCCTCTCGGTCGGGACGGTCCCAGTCGCCGTCAAAGCCGAGAACGGGAGAGTTCGCCGCATTGTCGATTTCAAGTCCGCGGTAGTATTCAGTGAAGCCGAAGATCTTCACCTTGGCCATTGCGTCCCAGTGCGTGTCGATGACCTTTGCCCGTTCCTTTCGTTCCGCCTTGAGGAGCTCTCCGGCGTCACCGAACAGAACCAGAGCCGCGATGAGCAGCGGGAGCGGAACCAGCTTGCCCCAGCCTCGTGCAGCCAGAATGGCCGCGACCAGGATCGGCAGGGCTACCAGAAACGCAGCACCCGGCGTGCCGAGCCGGTTCATCATCACGATTGCCAACAGGACGCCGATACCGGCACCCAGCAGGTCGGCCATGTACAGTTTGGGCATGTCTCTGTGGTTGTTCCTGAAGAGCCCGGCGAAGGCTACTCCGCCGAAGAAATACGCTGAGCTAAGGAGGATGACTGCCAGCACCAGCCTTGCGATCATGCTCCAACTGTCCAGGAGCTTGGCGAAATCCAGGCCTATCGAGAACACCAGGGGTGGACCGGCGAGAGTAGCTCCGGCGGTCAGCGAGAGCATCAGCCCCAGATGGCATGGTCGTCCCAGCGAAGGGAAGAGCCGCACGGACAACGCCCCGAGCCCGAGCCCCATCATGGCAAGCGACAGGACGAGGAACGCGTAAGTGTAGAAGAACTCCGCGGAGAAGATACGGGTCCAGATCAGCTCTTGAGCCAGAAGAGCCAGGGACAGCAGGGCGATAATGACAAACCTCGGTTGTTTCATTTGGGGACTTTCTCTTGGTTTACCGACCGTCGCCAACACGGCGAACTGCCGCCGATGGTAACTCCAGCGATGGCGGTCGGGGGCTGCTTACACAGGAATGGAATGATCCGGACAAGAACCGACAGGATCTGCCGAGGTAGCGTTCGGTGGATCGAGAACGACAGCTCGCTTGCCGAGATGAGCAACTCCGTTTCCGGACCACGCGTGCGTCACGGAGAGGCGCGGCCGCGTGCAGGTTTCGCTCAATCACCCATTTCGCCCAGACACACCCGCTAATCCGAAAAAGCCAATCCCAGGGCGGCGAGGTTGCTAAACGGATCATCTACGGGGATATTGTTCGCGCCGGGTGAGAGTCCAGGAGGGCTCGAACGGCAGAAGGAGCTGCTTATGTCGATGATCAAGGATCTGTTCCGCGAGTCACCGTTCGAGCCGTTACGCTATCACATGAAAGCTGTAATGGAGTGCGTAGGGTTCTTGCGGCCGATGTTCGAAGCGGTCCGCGACGCCCGGCACGACGACGTGCGGGGATTGGCCAAGGGCGTGTTCAAGGCCGAGCACGAGGCCGACATGATCAAGGATGACATCCGGCGGACCATCCCCAAGCGGTTCTTCCTGCCGGTATATCGCGGCGATCTCCTGGGGTACATCAAGCTGCAGGACGACATGGCGGACTCGGTGGAGGACGTGGCCGTTCTGCTGACGATCAAGGACTTGGTGCTTCCGCCCGCGCTGGTGGATCTCACTTTCGAGTATGTGACGAAGGTGGAGGAAGTCTGCCAGGGCACCCGCGCGATTTCTGAGTACTTCCCGACCTTGGTGGAGGGCGACATGGTCGGGGCGGAGGCGGAGAAGGCGCTGGCGATGGTGGCCGGGATAGAAAGGTGCGAATGGGAGGCGGACCGGCTGCAGTATCAGCTTTCGCGAGATCTGTTCGCGCAGGAAGAGGTCATGAAGGCTACCGACATCTTCCTCTGGTTCAGGGTGTACGGTGAGCTGGGGCAGCTTGCCAACTTCGCTGAAAAGACCGGCGATCGCCTACGGCGCATGCTGTCGACGTGATGATCAGGTTTCTCTCCCAAGCCGCTGGTTTCTCAAGAAGCGGTCATGGTTGATTTCACATGGCTATGATTGATCTGGCGGCTCTCGACGCCTTCCAACTAGCCTGTCTGGCATTGGCCGTCTCGATGCTCCTCTGGGACACGATCGAGGTCGGTCGCAACGATGCCGCCAACCTGGTGAATGCCGTGTTCGGTGCTCGGGTGATGCAGCGCCGCAACGCAATCTACCTGGCAGGTGTTGCGGTAATCTGCGGAGCGGTGTTGAGCTCCGCCGTTATCGACACGGCTCGCAAGGGTATCTTCGACCCCACCGGCATGGGCACTTTGGAGGCCGCGGTAGGCCTGTACATCTCTGTTTACATCGTCGATACGGTGCTCCTCTACAGCTACTCAGCCTTCGGCATGCCGATCAGCACAACCGCGTGCCTCGTCTTTGAGCTGCTAGGAGGGGCGCTGGCGATAAATACCGCCGCCGTCAACTGGGACAAGGCGGGAGTGGTGATGGCCGGCATCGTTTGCTCGATCATCCTGTCCGGCATGGCGGCATTCCTTATCCAACGTGCCGTTCGCGGGGCCATCGGAGACCGCACTGCGCATTTGGCGACGCTGCTGTTGCACGGCGGGTGGATCGGAGGTGGCTTGGCGGCCGGCCTGTGCTACTTCCTCCTACTCAAGGGGATGAAGCACGTACATTGGGTAAAGCAGGGGCAAGCGTGGATCGACCGTTTCAACGAGACCATCGAGGCAGACGTCGGATACGTAGCTCTCATCATGTTCCTCTGGGGCGGGTTTGCCATCGTTATCCATCTCCTGCTGGTTATGTATCGCAAGCGCGCCGCCAGGCTCCTGTTTCCCGTGCTCGCAGTTCTGGGAATGCTGGCCATGTCTTTTGCTTTTGGACAAAACGATTTGGCCAATTGCGCTTCTCCCGGGCTGGCTGCGTTCAGCCTGTTGCAGAAGCAGAGCCTCGAGATCGGCACGAAGGTGGATATCGCCTGGTGGATGTTGTTGATTTCCGGCTTATTCCTCTTCTTGGGGATGTGCTCGCGGAATTCCGAGCGGGTGACGAAGACCGCCGTTGCTACCGGCAGTATGGGAGACCACGTTGCTCTGTGGGCGCCGAGATGGTGCGTGGTCCTCGCAACAAAGATCCTCGTTCTGCGGAGCAAGGCGCCGGCTCTTGCGCCGCGGGCCACACATACCAAGTCCGGCAAGACCATCCACTTTGACACGTTGCGTGCTTGCGTCATTATGTCGGTTTCGGCCAGTATTATTGCTACGGCATCGAGCCTGGGACTGCCTGTCTCGACAACGTATGTCACTTTTGCGGCCGTGGTTGCCACCGGGATGGCCGACCGGATCTTTCAACGCGGAGATGCCGAGCTGAAGCTGGCCCGGGCGTTGTGGGTGGTCGCAAGCTGGTTCCTCTCCGCGATTATCGCGGCGGCGGCGTGCTTCTTGGTTACGACGGCCGTTACCCGGTTGGAGGTGTTGGGCATCGTATTGTGCCTGGGCGTGAACCTCCTTGTGCGGCGGACTCTGAAACAGCGGGCGGATCGCCAGGCAAAGCGGGTCAAGGAGGAGGCGTACGAGCGCGCCCACCCGGAAGAATTCGCTCTCGAGCAAGAGGATGTCTAGGCCTCATTGTAGATTTGAGTCGGCCGAACGGTAGATTGGACGGAGGTCATGTCGATGCGTAAGGAGTCGTACGAGTTTCTGGCCGCGCTGCAGAAAGCGCCTTCTCCATCAGGGTTTGAGCAACCGGTGCAGCGAATCGTGCGCGCGCGCATGAAGAAGTATGCCGATGATATCCGCACCGATGTTCACGGCAACGTGATGGTCAGCTTGAATTCCAAGGGAAGCTTGCGGGTTATGCTGGCCGGACATTGCGACCAGATTGGCATGATGGTTCGTTATATCGATGATAACGGTTTCATCTTCTTCAGGGAGATCGGCGGAATCGATCCGACCACACTCCCCGGAGCGAAGGTCATCGTCCACTCGAAGCACGGTCCGATCGACGGGGTCATCGGACGTCGACCGATTCACGTTCTCAAGCCGGAGGAACGTGGCGCGAAGATAGAGTTGCGGGAGTTGTGGGTCGACATCGGAGCACGGGGACGCAAGGAGACGGAAGAGGTCGTCGCGATCGGCAACCCTATCACGTTTCCCGCCCCGGTAACTCACTTGGCCGGTGATCTGGTGACCTCGCCGGCCTTCGACAACAAGTGTGGGGTCTTCGTAGTGATGGAAGCTCTGCGCTTGTGCTCGGTGAAGAAGATCAAATGTGCACTTTTCGCGGTGAGCACCGTCCAGGAGGAAATCGGCCTGCGCGGGGCTAGAACTTCGTGTTTCGAACTCGATCCTCAAGTCGGTATCGCCGCAGACGTTACCCACGCGACCGACTATCCGGACATCGACAAGAGGGTAAACGGCGACATCAAGGTTGGGGCCGGGCCGACGATCTCAACCGGCGCGAATATCAATCCGAAGCTCGAGGAACTGCTCGTGAAGACTGCTACCCGCAAACGTATTCCCTTTCAAATGGAAGCGGCGCCGGGCCAAACCGGAACGGATGCAAGCGTGATTCAGATGAGCCGCTCGGGGGTGGCTACTGCCCTGATCGGGATTCCCAATCGTTACATGCATACGCCGGTGGAGGTCGTCAGCTTGGGAGATCTGGAGGCGGCCGCCAAGCTGGTTGCCGAAACAGTTGCGACGATCAGTCACCGTACGGACTTCATTCCGAAATAAGGTGTGATGTTTTACGGAAGGCGCTTCGGCACGTGCTTCACCAAGATGGGGGCGGACTTGGAACTTACCAGGCTGGTTGCGATTGAGACCCTGCAGAAGTTACAGGACCGATTCGCCGTTCTGGGTCGTGTGACGGTTTGTTTGCGTACCGTAGACGGTCGCCCGGTTACCGAGCCGACCTGGGGCAGTCGTTTCTCCGAGTTGATCGGGACTTCTCTGCGCGGTCGCCGGGAGTTTGCCGTAGGGACCCGTGCCTGCGCGGTAGGTGCCAACGATCAAGCGGATTTGGTGGTCAACGACGGGATGACCCTGTACGCCACTCCGATAGAGCACGACGGAGCATCGCTTGCCGTAATCGTTGTGGGTACCAGGGATCCCGTGCCGCCGGGACCGCAGGCCGTGACGCTGCTTGCGGAGAAGTACGACGTCGATTGCGACGAGTTGCTGGAAAGCACGGCATCTTTGGATCCCTATAGCGGCGGGGCACCGACGGACATACGCCAGTTTGCCGACACGCTCGCCGAGACGATCGCCACGATGTACGGGCAGGCCCGGCGGATCGAACGACAGCTTGCGGACCTGCGCACCGTACATGAACTATCGCAACGCCTCGCCGACAAGGACGACGTACAGGACATCCTCGACGCCACCGTCCGCCGGGTCGTCGAGGTTATGCCCGTCAAAGCGTGCGGGATCCGCTTGTTGAAAGAAGACACCGGTGAACTGGTGATCAAGGCCGTGTGCAACCTGTCTGCCGAGTACCTCCAGAAAGGGCCGGTGACGCTGCACGACAACGCTATCGATACGGCGGCGGTAGCCGGCAAGACCGTTTATGTCGAGAATGTGCAAACCGACCCGCGGACGCGGTATCCGGACAACGCTCGCCGCGAGGGGATCGTTAGCGGATTATGCGTGCCGATGACGTATCGCGGTCAGACCGTCGGAGTAATCCGCGCCTACACGTCCCGCCCGTACGTGTTTAGTAACTCAGAGATGACACTCCTGCGGTCACTCGGATCGCAGACCGCGTCCGCAGTCATCAACACGAGGTTGTACGAAGAGCAGGTGGCCGCGGAGCGATTCCAGCGCCAGGTCAAGACCGCCGGTGAGATTCAGCGGCGCATGCTGCCGAAATCCCCGCCGGATCACCCGGGGCTGGATTTCGGCAAGGTCTACATCCCGACTCTGCAGGTAGGGGGGGATTTCTTTGACTTCATCGAGTTGCCCGACGGTCACCTGGGAGTGTGTATCGCGGATGTGGTAGGCAAAGGGTTGCCGGCTGCGCTGATGATGGCCTCGGTGCGGGCAGCTTGGCGGGTTCGGGCAACGGGGGTGGATGATCTCGAAGCCACCGTTTCCGCAGTTAATCGGCACATGTCGCGCGACACGCTGGTGGGCGAGTTTGCGACGGTCTTCTACGGGGTCTTCTCTCCTGATGGGCGGTCACTGGCGTACTGTAACGCGGGTCACCCGCCTCCGCTTCTGTTGAGGGGCGATCAGTTGGATGAGCTTTCCGTCGGCGGGCTGGTTCTGGGGGTGGATCCGGACGCCGCATTCGTCCGCGGCACCCGCGATATTCTGCCCGGGGACATCATCGTCATGACCACCGACGGGGTAACCGAGGCAATGGATTTTGAGGGGCAGGCGTTCGGCAACGATCGGCTCGTTGCCTCGATCCGTAAGCACCGTGCTCTCGGCGCCGAACAGCTCGCCCAACAGTTGCTCTGGGATGTTCGCCGGTTTGCCGGGTTGGCGGACCAGTCGGACGACATCACCATTGTCGTGGTCAAGGCGGTCTGAGCCCCTGTTGCCCGGGATCGCCGTCGATTGTCTGGCCCGGCGGCGTTTAGTCCGGCTCCTGCTCGACGACCTCGTGAAGGAAGTCCGACACAACTCGCAGAAAACGCAGAGGCTCTTCAAAGAACGGAGCATGCCCGCTTTGCTCAAAGAAGACCAGGCGAGCGTTGGGCAAAGCCGTAGCGATTTCAACTTGGTTCACCGGAGGGCAGATTCGATCGTGACGGCCACCGAGAATCAACGACGGTCCGGTGAAGTTGCCCAATTCCGACAGCAGTTCAACATCCCGTAGAGTACCGTCCAACGTCCACTCCGGATCGGACCCGATCATCATGTGATAGACGTTACGATTGAAACCGACGGTCTTTGGATCTCGGTATTCGGTGAACTGGCCGATCACCCGCTCCCGGCTCTCGATATCGAACAGGTAGAGGGCGTCGAGCTCGTCGAACATGGCGGCTAGGCGGGGCTCACTGGTTAAGTGTCCCGCATCGTGCAACTCGGCGATCTGCAGCCAGCGTTTCGGATAATGATGCCTCAGAAACTGCTTGACACCGTCAATATTACGATCCTGCCAGACTCGCGCCCCGTGGACCCCAGCGGTCGTAATCAAGGCCAGCGTATGCTGCGAATACCGGCTGGCGTAAGCCATGGCCACCATACTGCCGTAGGAGTGTCCGTACACTATGATCCGCTCTGCGCCCAACGCCCGGCGCACCGCTTCTACATCTCTTAAGTCATTCTCAAGCGTATAGGCGTTCGGGCGATCGCTCACATTCTCAGAGCGACCCCGCCCGCGGTTGTGAAGAAACACGAGCCGGCCGCACGATTGCAGCAACGTATGAGTGTAGCGGAGGCCGTTGCCGCTCCCTCCCGGGCCACCGGCGATGATGACAATCGGCACGCCCGCGCCCATCGTATCGTAGTACACGCGTACGCCATCGTCGGTCGTCGCGTACTCCGCCTCCGCTGTCGGAGCGAACGCCACTCCCGAGAGAATCGCCAGGCACACGCACAAACCGGGTCGGTGAGGTTGTTGCCGCATCCGAGCGGGCCCTCCAAATGGTCCCCGTTTTGAGACGCGAATGTCAGCGGCTGAGCGGCAGGCTACTCGCGCCGGTCCATCGCGCGAGCCCTGGTTTCCTCGGCCCGTTCCAGCAACTGCTCGGATGAGGGGGCCTCCTGTTCTTCCAGCGTGAAATGCCGCCGGTGGGCATCGTGAACATGCCCTGGCCAGAGAACCTCGGCGAAGAAGTCGATCGGCACGAGCTGATACCACGGCGGCTTCACCTTCCAATGGGTTTTGAGCGTTTTAAAGCCATCTTTGCGGACGATGACATCGTAGTCCCCGTACCAGAGAAAGTCCGTCGTGACCTCACTTCGGCCGATCTCCTGATCATTCAGGAAAACCAGCGCATTGGGAGGTTCGGTCGTGATGGTCAATGTGCGGCGAACACAGCCTAACAGCCCGGAGACTATCGCCATAAGCAGCACAGTGGACATCAGGGTACGGTGTCGTTTCATCGGCGCTACCTCATCTGTCAAAAAGAGCCTCCGGTGGGACTACCCGCCGGGGTACTCGCCGGCGTCGTTCAACTCATAAACGCGAGCCGACGGGCCGCGTGTATCCAGGACCGCAACCGTGGCCCGGCCGGTTACCCATCCGCAACACTCGCCGGGGTTCAGGAGAAGCGTCCCGCGCTCCGACCGATTCATCGCATCATGGGTATGCCCCGTGATGACAATATCCGCGGCGTCAACGTCCGCGCTCTCGCACGCGTCAAGAGAATGGTGCATCAGAATTGCCCGATCGTCCAGAGCCAGACGAAGCGGGCCGTCCTGAATCTGTGGAAGCACCGCTCGCAGACCCTCGCGTTCGCCATCGTTGTTGCCGTACACGACGTAAAGAGGGCCGGCAAAGCCCAGCAGGCGGCGAGCCGCAAAAGGAGCGACCAAATCGCCGGCGTGAAGCAGCGCCGCGACCCGCTGCTCGCGGAACAGTTTCAGCGCGGCTTCGATTAGCGGAAGACGATCATGGGTATCCGACAGCACGCCAACACGCATGGCCAAGCTCCTTGGGTATGCGTGTTGTACATCGGCACCTCCGGGTTGCCAACCGGCGGCAGGATTGTGCTCCTGTGAGGGGATGCACGAGAGCCGGCCCCCGATTCGCGAGTGACGAATCGAGGGCCGGCACAGTCCAAACGCCGACTACTTGAGCGGTCTACCCGCTACGGGCAAGTCTCCGGAGGAATGAACGGGTATACCGCCCCTGCGAACCCGCTCACGATCCGCTGCACGTCGGTCATGTTCATAACCGCGTTGGGCGTCAATCCATCCACGTCGACCCAGACCAGCGGCGGTGCGCTGGGAGACGCCGAGAACCGCTGGAGCGCCGCTTGGATGTCGCTCATGTTCACGATACCGTTCGGCCCCGTCCAAGCGCCGGTGAAAGAGCCTACGCAGTCGGCCCAGTATTTGGGAGCAGGCAGCGAGATTGTAGGTACCGTTAGCGCCGCCGAGTAGTGCGACTCGTCGGCCGGATCACCCGTGATGTCCAGCGCCTGCACCTCGTAGGTCATAACCGGCGCAATACCGCAGTCACCAACGTGGATTACCGCAGGCTCGGTCGACCAATCCGTGTAATACGGCGAAGTGTCCAGCCGGAAGATGTCCGCCGGATCTCCCGCCTGATGGGCCTTCACCCACCATTGGGTGCCGGTTGACGTGTGCGTGACTCTCAGAGCCACTTGTGAGCCCGCGTTGCCCGGCATGAAGGAGATGTAGCGGTTCTTGGGCACCGCGTCCGGTTCGGGATCCGGTGGGTCAGGCACTTCCTGGAGATTGGCGCTGGTGATTCTAAACGCCATGTCACTCCAATACGTCGGCTGGGAGCCGAACCCGACCGAAATCCAGGATCCGGGGGGAATGGTCTGCTCGGCGGCCGGGCAGATGATCGGAGTCTCCGTCCGCTGCATCTCCTGCCATTTCCAGAGCACCGGAGCGCCAACATCAAGCGACAGAGCTGAAATATCCAGCCAGTAGATCTCACCCTGAATCTGCTCGAACGGTACTTCGAGGAAGTACTCGTACAGGAAGATGGGCTCGCCCTGGTTATTTACCAGTCCGGTCGGGAACTCGTAGAACTGTCCGACCATGATGTCGACGCCCCAGATCTCCGGACCCGGCAAGCACCACGGCTCACCGGGGAGGTTCGGGTGGATGCTGAGATGGAAGCCGGCCAACGGTCCCGCACCGGGAGACGCCTCGTATGAGCCCCACCAATGGATGTCGGTGACGAGTCCACCCTCGCAGATCCACTGATCGGCGATGATTATCTGACCACCGGCGTAGTCGTGGGCATGCAGACCCGAGTATTCCGTGCTGACGGGCTGATCCCACTTGATTAGTTCGCAGGCGTCGTCGATCGTGTTGCCGTTAATATCGCCGAGGCACACGGAGCCGGGACCGCGGGACGCTCCGCCCAGATCCGCACAACAGAGCGGATCCAAATCAGCGCAGGTGCCGTTGCCGAAGCAGCACGCCTCGGGAACGGTACACATGCTGCCCGGCCCCATGGACGTTCCGCCAAGGTCGTCACAGCAAAGCGGGTCGGTATCCACACACTCGCCCGTCGGCAGGCAACAGGCAACGGTCGTGTCCGTGCAGCCCGTCTGCGGACCCTGCGGAGTTCCACCGAGATCTACGCAGCACAGCGGATCCAGGTCCTCACACACTCCGTGATCGAAGCAACAGGCCTCCGGCTCGGTGCAAACCGTTGAGTTACCCTGCGGAGTACCGCCTTGCTCATCACAACAGAGCGGGTCAAGCATCACACACGTGCCGTCAGTCAGACAGCATGCCTCTTCCACCGTGCAAGTTGTTGAAGCACCTTGTGGCACGCCGCCCATTACCTGGCTGCAGCAGTCGGGATCCGCCATCACGCAGGTGCCGTCGCTGAGGCAGCAAGCCTCTTCCGGCGAACAGACCGTGCCACTGCCAAGAGGCGCACCGCCCAGCTCCAGAACACAGCACAACGCATCTACATCAACGCAACCGCCACCCTGCGGGAGACAGCAGGCCTCGATACCCCGACAGAGAACGCCGGCGCCCTCGAACACTCCTCCTTGACTTGCACAGTCCGCGGCGGTCGTTTGAATGCAGGTGTTGTCGCCGAGGCAGCATGCTCCCTCCGGCTCACCTTCTGAAGTCAATACGAAGGCCAGGTCCCACCCCAACTCGATCGGATACCCGTCCCAGAACTCACTGCCGATCCACGGATCCGTCGGATCCGTGATTCGAATGGCATCGTCCATGAAGTAGTGCTCGCGAGTCTTCCAACCCCAGGGGAAATCGTACGGGGTGAGGTAGATCGCCCCAATGCTGATCCAATAGATCGTCGAAGCGGGGCCCTGATGGAACCACTCGCCCTCCGGAATGAAGAAGTCGTATCGGAAGCAACTGTCGACATCGACCATGTGCGTCGGCTCATAATCGCAACCTACCAAACGCTCGTTCAGATCCGCCCGATCTACGACCCATTCGTGAATCATCACCCCGGGGTGGCTCCACGGCTGGTCCACACCCGCGGGTACATCCGTCCAGATTCCGATGTGGAACTGGACCGGAGCCTGTGGGGGAGGCTCAATGTCCGCCCAGGCCCGGTACGAACCCCACCAGTGGATATCTGTGATGGGCCTTGGGTCGGTGCAGAGCCAATCATCCGCCAGTAGTTGCATTCCCCAATACTCTGACGGTTCGTCCCAGCCCCAGAAGCACTCCGGATACGGGGAGGCCGGGTTGAACATCGGTGGCTGAGACCACTTCAACTCGCGGCAGACGACGTCCTGGCAGGTCGTGCCCTGCCCCTGTGGATCGCCCCCGAGGGCAACGCAATCGTCATGCGTTATGTCGTTGCACGTGCCATCAGGCAAGCAGCAAGCCTGCGGCAACTGCGGTGTCTGGCACGCGTCGTCCACTAAGTCCCCGTTACCGTCACCCAGGCACATCGTGCCGCCGCCTTGTGCCGTCCCACCCAGGGCAGCTCCGCAGCACATCGAATCAGCGTCCATGCAACCATACGGGAGGAAGCCGTCGCAGCAGGCCTCGATACTCCCCGCACAGACTGCGCCGGAAACCACAACCCCACCCGCCTCGTCACAGCAAAGCGGGTCGAGCATTCGACAGGCTCCGTCGCCCAGGCAGCACGCCTCCACCGTTCCGGTGCACATCGCGCCTTGCGGGATGCCGCCGATTGCCACGCAATCACCGGCATCGATGTCGATGCAAGTTCCGTCCGGCAGACAGCAGCCATCCACCGCCCGCGGGGGCGTAACCCAGTGGTGCCCCGCGCCGCCGGCGTTTAGAAGGCCTTGTACGAAGACGCCGGGCAGCGGAAAGAACTCGTTCTCCGGGAAGCACGCCAACAGGGACGGGAATGCCGTCCACGGATAAGGCTCGATGCTCTCAAGCAGGATAGGATCCGGAGAATCCAGAATCAGCTCGGTCCCACCATCGACCGGCGTGAACACGAACCTCGGGTACACGTAGATTCCACCGCCCTCCATGCTATTGAAGGTGTATAGCCCCGAGTCGATCCCATCCCAGTAGATCATCATACTGCCCGACGACGGCGTCGCCGGGTTGATCGTCACGAACACATCGAAGAAAGAGTCGATCCCACCGTCGTAGGTCACAACGATGGGCTCGAGGCTGACCAAGCTTAATTCCACCATCTCGATCGGAACCAAGGCCGGGCCGGGATACAAAGCCTCGGTCAAGCGATTGACCAGGGTGCTCACCGCTCCGGATACCCTGGAAGCGGCTCGCCGCGAAGGACGACAGTGCCCTCAAACGGGTCCGAACCGGGACCGAAGAAATCGGCGGGAATCGGCGGCACCTCGTTCGCACCCATGCCGAAGACGACAAACGTCGGCGTCGGGGTCCCGTCGGGCAACTGGGCCGAAGTCTCCCAGCAGTCCTGGCCCGGAGGAATAATCTGCGCGTGCGCCCCGGAGGCCGCCGCTAACAGAACGATTGCGAGTAGGCCGAGAGCTCTCGGGCCCCACCCGGTGAAGCGTTGCCCGAGAGAGCTTCCTCTCGGACGGCAATAGGTAAACTCCTGGATTGACATGACTGACTCCTTCCTCACTTGTCACGTTTGCCAACGGGCAGAATGGCGACGACAGACTATGGACGCTTGCCACGGCGTTCGCACCAGACGATCGAACCCGGTTCGTACAACGCCGACCGTAATCCGTAACAGAGAGGGCGCCGGAGCGCATCCCCTCTGAACCTCTATAGACGCGTCTATAGACTTCCTGACGCGCAGGCGGACCGATTTCTCGGGCGGCAGACGGGACTGACGCGACACGCGCACACCACCCCCGAACAGCGGCCAAACACGACGGATTTGCTCCATTCGTCGAAGTCGCCCCGGTCCATCATTTGATTAGTATCCCAGATTGCTCACCCTCATGTAAAGAGAAATCGCCAAGACGCTTGTATTGTCGGGAGTTCGCCGGCAATCACCAGCATTTCCTTCTCTACTGATACGGGTCGGCGGCCGGATCTGGCGGTATGCGAACCTACCCGGTCGGGTCGCTGAAATTCAGAGCGAGTGGAACTGTGCGATTGTTCTTCATGTCGGGCAAGAACCGGAGAATCTGCATGTTAATGCAGCTCTGCTGACGGGCAGAGGGCCGAAAGCTCGCATTCTCGGCAGCGCGGAGCGCGTGCAGTGCAAACTAGACGGCCGTGCAGGATCAGAGCGTGCCCCAGAAAGGTCCATTGCCGACGCGGGATGATCTTCATCAGATCCTGCTCGATCTTGACGGCATCCTTCCCGTTCTTGCTGGTCCACGTGAGCCCCAACCGAGTAGCCAACCGCCCGACGTGGGTGTCTACGACCATCCCTTCGTTGATCCCGAAGGCCGTTCCGAGGACTACGTTGGCGGTCTTTCTGGCCACTCCCGGCAGAGCGGTCAACTCCGCCATCGTGCTGGGGACATGTCCATCGAAGTCCTCGACGATCTTGCGGCTTGCTTCCTGGATACTCTTGGCCTTCTGCCGGAAGAACCCTGTCGACCGAACGAGCTCCTCGACCTTCTCGCGAGGAGCCTCCGCCAGCGATTGCGCATCCCGGAAACGCTTGAACAGGACCGGTGTCACCTGATTGACAGTTCGATCTGTGGACTGAGCCGACAGAATCGTCGCCACCAGGAGCTGCCAAGGGTTGTCATGTGCGAGGGCGCAGTCCGCTTCCGGATACAGTTTGTGCAAACCGCTTAAGACCCTTCCGGCCCGCCTTTTGCGCGATTCGGCGGTTTCTGTACTCGCGGGCATTGTTGTCTGCCTCCTTGGGGTGGATTCGCTCAAGAGCCGCAACGGAACTCGACCAACTCCCCCGTCCCGTTGAAGCCCGCCGACTTCACGGGCGTTGCGTGTTTGTCCGACTCCGAATACTCATTCGGCTGACCGCGTTCTCTCCGAACCACTCGGCTCGTTTGGCCCGGCTTACCCACATCTAAGCTCCCGGCTGCCGATAAGGTGAACCTGAGCAGCGCAAGGTCGGCATGGTACCGTACGACGTCGCGGATGGATATCGCCTTGGTCACCGATACGGACTTTCACCCGGCAGCCTCTCGCTGGTCAAGATTGCGGGCGATGGTTAGTCTACTCAACTTTCGGGAGTGGAGGCGGGACTCTGCCTTGTTTTGAGAGTCAATCTGATGCCTGGTTTGCTTAGGCCATCGGCACGTGTTCCACGGGGCTCGACCACCGGTCCGCCGTGGGGACGAGCCGGATTGTGGGTAGCCGCGTTGGCGCTTAGCCTGGCCGCGGTGGGCATGGTCTTCGTGGTCCGTCAGGTCAAGTCGCTGACCGGAATGCTGCAGACGCAAGCCCAACTTAGGGCCACCCAGATCGCCGAAACCGCGCGGACGCTTGCCGACCGCCAGGTTGATTCCGTATTGCGAGAGGTTGTCGGGCACCTCCAGATGCGATCCGGGGATCCGTGGGTCCCTGGCGGGGATTGGCCGGGGTGGATCGACGGAGTCTTCGCGCACGAGGGCACCAAGATCTACACTATAGCCGAGCCTGGACTTCCGGGCGCAGAGCTCTCAGATTGGCTCAACGCTCAGCTCCTTGAAATACTGCGGAGACCCGATTCCGAGGCGGAGGGGGTCGGCAGAGACGTGATATTCGGCTCGGTGGAAGGGCAATCGCGGGTCCTTGTGTGTCGGCGCTACCGAACCGCCGCGGCAGGCTCGGGGGTCGCCGCACTGATGTTCCAGCCCGAGCGCCTGCGGGAGAATCTCGTTGAGCCTTTGCTTTCGGGACGTGACGGGCTCGAACTCGTGGAGCCGACCGGGGTCGCCAGACCTTGGTCTCAGCCGATGTTCGGTTTGGTGCGGTTCTGGGAGATACAACCGACTCCTGACTCTCTTCGCCAACAACGATCAACGGTAATCGGGCATACCTTGGCATACGTGAGCCTGACGATTCTCGCGATGGCTACGTTGCTGGTGGCCGTCGCGTACCTTGGTCGACTGGCGCAGCGGGAGGTCGCCCTGGCGGAGATGAAGGCTAACTTCGTGGCCGACGTATCCCACGAATTGAAGACTCCGCTGGCGACGATCCAACTATTCAGCGAGACTCTCCAATCGGGGCGCGCTTCAACGGAGGAGAAACGGCAGGAATACTATGCCGTTATCTCACGGGAGACGGTCCGACTGACGAATCTCATCAACAACATCCTCGATTTCTCTCGGATTGAAGCAGATCGCCGCGAGTACACTCTGAAACCGACGGATCTTCGCGAGGTTATTCGAGAAACGTACGAAAGCTACGTGCCTCAACTGGACCACCACCATTTCCAACACCGCCTCGTCATGTCAGATTCTCTGCCGCTGGTCGACGCAGATCGGGACGCTATCGCCCAAGTCGTATTGAATCTGATGAACAACACCTTGAAGTACTCCTCTGACGATCCGGACCTGACGATTGACGTAGCATGCGATACTCGGAGGGACCACCAGGGGGTGCTGATCTCGTTTCACGATCGTGGGATTGGTATTCGCCCCGAGGACCACGCCCGTCTGTTCGAGGGGTTTTTCCGGGCGGCGGATTCGCGCGTCCGGCAGCGCGGGGGGACCGGGCTGGGCTTGGCGCTGGTCAAGCACATTGTCGAGGCCCACGGCGGGTCTATCCAGGTTGAATCAAGACTGGTCAAGGGTACTACTTTTCGGATATTCTTACCTGCTTCGGAGAGTACCGAATCGTCGAACGGGTCTAGTAGTTGATTCCGGTGCTCCCGGCGGAGAGCGGAGTACTTGCGACGAGGTTGACTCTACTGTTTGCCATTTGCACGTTTCCACGGGAGGTTTGCTCGCATGCCTAAGATCCTGGTAGCCGAAGACGAAGCTGACATCGCCATGGGGTTACGCGATAATCTGGAGTTTGAGGGCTACGAGGTAATCGTGGCCACGGACGGCGAAGCTGCCTTGGAGGCTGCATCCGAACAGAGTCCGGACTTGGCGCTCCTTGACATAATGATGCCCAAAATGGATGGCCTGGAGGTCTGCCGCCGGATTCGACAGGCCGGCTTCATGATCCCCATCCTCATGCTCACCGCCCGAAGCCAGGAAATCGACATCATCCGTGGGCTTGAGGTGGGCGCGGATGACTACATCACTAAGCCGTTCAGCGTTCGCGAGGTTCTCGCCCGCATCAAGGCGGCGTTGCGGCGAACCGGGGCGGCTAAGGGGCTTTCCCGCACCCTCCGCATCGGGGAAACCGAGGTCGACCTGATCAAGGGCAACGTGGAACGAGGGGACGAGCGGTTCGATCTTGGCCACTTCGAGCTGGAGATCCTCAAGATGCTGGTAGAGAACGCTGAGGCCCCCGTGGAACGTAATAAGCTCCTGGATGTCATCTGGGGACTGGAGGGCTTCCCGGCCACCCGGACGGTGGATAACCACATCGTCAGCTTGCGTCGGAAAATCGAGCCCGACCCCAAACACCCGCGGCACATCGTCACCGTTCACAGCATCGGGTACAAGTTCGTGCCGTGAGAGGGGAGATTCGGCGGGGGGAATCGAATCCGGCGCAATTGGCTTGAGGGCCGACAGTTATCGCACCGCTCGCGGTTAGAATCTGCGGCTTGACAGGATGAAAGCGGGGGCTTAGGTTACGCGATCTGAGCCACAGTCAGACGCGGTACAGGCCGAGTTTGGCGGCTGCAGTAGGGGCGGCGTTTTTACTCTTTGTTTGGCAAGACTTGTGTTGAGTGGGTTATGGTTCCCGTAAAGAAGAAATCCAGGTGTCGGACTCGTACGCGCCGTGCTCATCATGCTCTGCGTCCGGTGACTCTTAGCGCTTGCCCGAAGTGCGGCAAGCCCAAGCTACCTCATTCCGCATGTTCGGTTTGTGGATACGTCAGTGCCAAGCTGGTACTACCGGTCGGTGAGAAGGAGGAGTAATGCCCGTTCGGGTAGCGGTGGACGCCATGGGTGGCGATCACGCTCCCGAGGTTGTCATCCGCGGCGTCCTCCGGGTTCTTGAGGAAGAACCGGCCCTGCAAGTTGTTCTGCTGGGCGATGAGCCCCGGATCCGGCAAGAGTTGTCCTCCAAAGGCGGCGGTGCGGTGGAGTCGCAGCTCCGCATCGTACACACCTCCGAAGTGATCCCAATGGATGCTCCGCCGGTGGAGGCTCTGCGTACGTACAAAGACTCTTCGCTTGTGCGGATGGCCGAGATCGCTGCCGCCGGCGAAGTTGACGCCGTAGTCAGTGCCGGCAACACAGGGGCTTGCGCAGCCGTATGTCAGTTGAAATTGAAGCCGCTTCCCTGCGTGACTCGACCGGGCATTGCCGTGACAATACCGTCGTTCCGCGGTCCGTTTGTTATTTGCGACGTCGGCGCTAATATTCACGCCAAACCGCGGCATCTTTTCGAGTATGCCGTGATGGCCACCCTGTACGCGGAACGCGTGATCGGAATCGCAGACCCCCGAGTTGCACTGATATCGATCGGGGAAGAAAGCTCCAAAGGCACCGGCTTGGTCAAGAAGACGCACAAACTGCTGGAGTCTGATCCGACGATCAACTTCGTCGGTAATGCGGAAGGCCGTGAGCTGTTTGAGAACCGCTGCGACGTGGGGATCTGTGATGGATTCGTGGGCAACGTGGTGCTCAAGTTTGTTGAAGGGCTTGCGGAGGGCCTTTTCCGAACGATTGCGCGGGAGTTCGAAGACGAAGGCCCCCAGCTCCGGCAGAGGTTCGGCGAGATACTCGATCGCGTTCAACAACGGCACCACTACAGCACATACGGCGGAGCGCCCTTGCTGGGTGTCAACGGGGCGTGCATCATCTGCCATGGTCGTAGCAGTGATCTCGCCGTCTGCAATGCAATCAAGGCTGCCCGGAGTTTCGTGGAACACCGCTTCAATGAGGCGATCCTGGCGCGACTGAAACCGCTCCGGCAACGGGACTGAACCTGATGACCGTACGCTATCCGATAGAGATTCTGGGAACCGGGATGTACGTTCCCGAGACCATCCGCGACAACAAGCATTTCGTCGATTATCTCGATACCAGCGAAGAGTGGATTGTGACGCGCACCGGCATTCGGGAACGCCGGGTCGCGGCCCCGGAGCAAGCGACTTCAGATTTAGCCGCTGAGGCGTCCCGCCGCGCCCTCGAGGATGCTCAGCTCGAGCCGGACGACATCGATGCCATCATCTGCGCCACGGCAACCGGCGATCACCAGTTTCCCGCAACGGCGGCCTTCGTCCAAGCCGGTCTGGGGTGCCGGCGGCAGATTCCCGCGTTTGATGTAAGTGCGGCCTGTGCCGGCTTTCTGCACGCGGCCACTCTTGCGGCGCCGATGTTGGGCTCGGGGATGTACGACAAGGTGTTGGTGATCGGGGCGGAGACCCTGACGCGGTTTCTGAATCCCAATGACCGAGGCACGGCTATCCTGCTAGGGGACGGTGCCGGCGCCGCGATACTGGGCCGAGCTACCGACTCCGAGAAAGGGGTTCTGTACTGCGAGCTGGGCTGTGACGGCACGCGCGCCAACCACATCATCAACCCGGCCGGAGGCTCACGCTTGCCGGCGTCTGCCGGAACGGTGGCGGAGAGCCAGCATTTTATGGTCATGCGCGGTCGTGAAGTGTACAAGTTTGCGGTGTCGAAACTGCAGGAGTTGACCGACCGGGCTTTGAAGGAAACCGGTTTGCAGCCCGATGACCTGAAGCTGGTCATTCAGCACCAATCTAATCTTCGGATTATCGAATCGGCCCGGGAGAAACTCGGGCTACCCAAAGAGAAGGTCGTCGTTAACATCGACAAATACGGGAATACCTCGGCTGCTTCGGTGATCATGGGGCTTGATGAGTCCCGCAGAAGCGGAGCCCTTGAGGATGGGGATTATATCCTGTTGTTGGCCCTCGGTGCCGGACTGTGCTGGGGATCGATGATCATCAGGGTATAAGAACGGTCCGGTTCGAGGCGACGAGGGAATCTCGGGGACGGTTACGCTGGTTTCAACGGCTTGATCTAGCAAGGAGAGACGATGGGAAGCACAGCGGTCATCTTTCCGGGGCAGGGGTCCCAGATCGTGGGGATGGGACGCGACGTAGCCGATCAAAGCGCGCGGGCTCGGGAGCTCTTCGCCCGCGCGAATGAGGTGCTCGGCTTTGACTTGACGCAACTTTGCTTCGAGGGGCCCGCCGAGGAGATCGAGAAGACAGACAACCAACAGCCCGCTATTTTCGTGACCAGCGCGGCAATCTGGGAGGCGTTCTGCGAAGCCGGCGGCGATCCGAAGTCCTTCTCCAGAACCGGTGGCTTGAGTTTGGGCGAGTACACTGCGCTCTATGTTTCGGGAGCGGTAGGGTTCGAGGATGCCCTGAGGCTGGTCCGTCGGCGAGGGCAGCTCATGCAGGAGGCGGCCCTGGCTACACCGAGCGGAATGGTATCTCTGATCGGAGCGGGCGAAGAGTCGGCGCTGGCGCTGTGCGAGCGAGCCCGGAATGGCGATGTGCTGGTCGCTGCGAATTTCAATTGCCCCGGGCAGATAGTCTTGTCCGGCAGCAAGGCGGCGTGCGAACGAGCGGTGGAGCTGGCCGGCGAATTCGAGTGTCGGGCGGTATCGTTGCCGGTGGCCGGGGCGTTTCACTCGCCGCTGATGGATTCGGCTGCCGAGGGGCTGCGGCCGATGTTGGCCGCTACCGAGTTTGCTACGCCTGCCGTGCCGACAATCGCCAACGTGAACGGCGAGTACCACACGGATCCGGCTGAGATTAGGGAGTTGCTTCGTAGGCAGGTAACTGAACCGGTGCGATGGCAGCGTTGCATGGAGCGTTTCATCGAAGAAGGCGTCGATCGGTTCGTAGAAATGGGCCCCGGGCGTGTATTGACGGGGCTGATGCGGAAGATCAATCGCAAAATGACCGCGGTGAACGTAAGTACTGCGGATGGGATTACTCAGGCCGCAACGTCACTGAGTGTCGCGTAGCCCCGCCCCAAGGAGGATACCGCAATGCAGGATAAGATCGCTTTGGTGACCGGCGGAAGTCGGGGAATAGGTCGGGCCATCTGTCTCGCGTTGGCCGAACGCGGGGCGACGGTTATCGCTTGTGCGCGAAACGCGGATGCCCTCGCAGAGTTGGCCGCCGAAGCCAAACAGCGGGAGACCGCTGGGCGGATCGATCCGCGGAAGCTCGATGTCACCGAGCGCGAGAGCATCGACAAGTTGGTCAAGACCGTTGCTGAGGAATACGAGCGAATCGACATACTGGTCAACAACGCGGGGATAACGCGCGACGGGCTGTTGATGAGCATGGAGGACGAGCAGTTTGACGATGTCCTCACTACCAACCTCCGCAGCGTCTTCTGGATAACCCGAGCCGTCAGCCGCCTGATGGTGAGCCGGCGCTACGGGCGGATTGTCAACATCAGCAGCGTGGCCGGCGTGATGGGGAATCCCGGGCAGGCAAACTACGCGTCCAGTAAGGCTGGCCTGATCGGAATGACCAAGTCCGTGGCAAAAGAGCTTGGCAAGCGGAAGATCACGTGTAATGCGGTGGCTCCCGGGTTCATCAAGACGGATATGACGGCCGTTCTCCCGGACACGGTCATGGACTCCGCCAAGGGGTTCATTCCGCTCAAGCGGATCGGGGAAGCTGAGGAAGTGGCGGAGGCGGTGGCGTTTTTGGCGAGCGACGCGGCCTCGTACATCACGGGGCAGGTCCTGCTTGTGGACGGTGGTATGCACATGTAGCGATGCCCGGAGTGGGAAGACTGTCGGACCGAAATCGCCAGGATATCACCGCAGAACAGCGACGGTGAGGGGGTTGCAGGGGACCGCCGACCCTATTAGTATTCCGGCACCCTGCAACAGTGTAGGTTTACGCATTCTACGATTGCATCTGGAGGATTCAGCAGTGGCGACTGCGTTGGAAATCGAAGAGAAGGTCACTCAGATCGTCAGCGAGCAGTTGAGCGTTGACAAAAGCGAGATTGCCCGAGAGACGTCGTTCGTTAACGATTTGAACGCCGACTCACTCGACACGGTGGAGCTGGTCATGGAGCTCGAAGACGAGTTCGATCTGACCATCCCCGATGAAGATGCCGAGAAGCTCAAGACCGTCGGTGAGGCAATCGACTACATCCAGGCACAAAAGGAAGGTAAATCCTAGCCGTTGGGAGGGCGAAGGCTGTGGCACGACGCCGCGTCGTCATTACGGGGATCGGGGCCGTCACCCCGGTAGGATTGACGATCGATCGCTACTGGGAATCGCTTGTCACCGGTCGAAGCGGTATTGCTACGGTTACACGGTTCGACCCCTCCGATTTCGACGCTAAGATCGGCGGCGAGTGCGCTGACTTCGATGCGTCGAACTACCTTGATCGCAAGGTTGCCAAGCGGTTGGACCGGTTTGCGCAGTTCGCTCTGGTCGCCTCAGACGAAGCCGTGAAGGCCTCCGGGCTGAACCTCGACGAAGAGGATCGTTGGCGAATCGGAGTAGTGCTCGGCTGCGGTATCGGTGGATTAAGCGAGCTGGAAGAGCAGCACTCGAGGCTTGAGTCTCGAGGGCCGGCAAAGGTCTCGCCGTTCACTATTCCGAGGCTTATGGCCAACGCCGCCAGCGGTAACGTCTCCATCGCCGTGGGAACTAAGGGTCCCAGTCTCACCGTTACCAGCGCCTGTGCTTCGGCGACTAACGCGATGGGCGAGGCCGCCAATCTTCTGCGTCACGGGGTGGTTGATGTGGTCTTGACCGGTGGGGCGGAAGCGGCGCTAACGCCGCTGGCGCTGGCCGCATTCGCGTCGATGAAAGCGCTGAGCACGCAGAATGATGATCCCCCGCGAGCTTGTCGTCCTTTCGACCGCGACCGTGACGGATTCGTTCTCAGCGAGGGGGCGGGAACGCTCGTTTTTGAAGAATACGAACACGCCAAACGCCGGGGCGCTCCAATCCTCGCCGAGTTCATCGGATACGGGTCGACGGCGGACGCTGATCACATCACCCAACCGTCCGAAACTGGAGAAGCGGCCAGCAAGGCGATGGAATTGGCGCTTGCCGATGCCGAAATAGCGCCGGACCAAGTAGACTACATAAACGCCCACGGAACCGGCACCCCGCTGGGAGACAAGGCGGAAAGCCTGGCTATCAAGCGCGTGTTCGGCGATGCCGCCCGCAAGTTGGTCATCAGCAGTACAAAGAGCTCTACGGGGCACGCGTTGGGGGCCAGCGGGGCTATTGAGCTGATCGCCACGATTCTGGCCATGAAGAACGGGGCGGTGCCGCCGACGATCAACCTCGATAATCCGGGGGAGGGGTGCGATCTCGACTATTGCCCGAACACCGCCCGGGATGCCAACATCCGAATCGCCCTGAGCAACTCCTTCGGATTCGGTGGGCACAACGCGTGCGTTTTGGTTAAGCGAATGAGCTAACCCGTCCGCTCCGCGGGTCTGAGATACTCCCGTTTTGCCCCAGTCCGGCCTGCTTCTCACTCGGTTCGGCGGAGCGAACGGAACGGGCGGGCAGGACGGAAGCCTACCGCTTTCAAGCATCGACCGCTAAACCACCGATAGGAATGTAGCAGGGAATGGTGTGCGCAGAGTTTGCGCTTGGCTTGAAACGGCGAAAGGTGGTATGTCGCAGCTAACGGGTACCGGCGTCATCGGCAGATCTGCCGGCATGCCTACGTCGACGTTCGGCGAAGCGGAAGTCAAGCGCATTCTCGGCTTATCCGTCCCGATCACGGTTGTCCTGGCGGAGCGTCTTATGCCGGTCGAAGCCGCAATAGCCATAAGGGTCGGTACAATCATCGAGTTCGACGTGTTGTTCGATGAGGAGCCGGTACTATTCGTCGGGAACAGACCCATCGCGAAGGGACAGGCAGTCAAGGTCGGCGAGAACTTCGGGCTACGCGTCACCAAGGCCTATTCCGTCGAAGACCGCATCGCGGCTATGGGTGGGAAGTAGGCCCTCTCTACAACGACCGGACGAGTCGGCGGAGCATCTTCAGGGCGTCTTCTCTCGATCCGATTACCCCGTTCAACTGCGCTCGATACACTTCATCCAAGACCCGGCTGTAAGTAGGCCCGGGGGGCAGACCAAGGTCCGACACATCTGCTCCTGAGACAAGCGGTGGGGGGTTGATTTCACCCTCGGGAATCTTCCCGGCTCGGTCCTGCAGGCGACGAAGAGCATGATTGTTCTGCCTGCTTGCGGCGAGGTCGGCTTCGAACAGTTCCAACAGAACCGGCCATGCCGGGCGCGCCATAAGGAGCTTGAGGTCTGCCGTTTCCAGCGAGTCCTCGTTGTGCAACATTGGCAATGACGTTACCAGCCAAGAGACCACTTCGATCAGTTGCTTACTCGTGCGGAGCGCGCGGCAGATTCTCTCGATTCGTTTCGAATCACAGTTGCGAAGACAGACGGCCATCGCCAAGGCGACATCAACGTAGCGGGGCGGCAGGGTGGTCAACCATCGAGTGGTCTGCTCATCCTCGATCTCGTCCGCGGGCCACTCCTTGACGAGGTGCGCACGAAGCCCGGTTTTCAGCAGTAACTCCCACCCGGTTACCCGGCTGGGCGCGGTGAGGATCATCCCGAACTCCAACCACACTCGCTCAGCGCTTATAACTTCGAGCCGGTGGGCATGTTGGCGGATGGCCTCCAAGGTGGGCGGGTCAATTGTGAAACCCAGGCGGGCAGCAAAGCGTACCGCCCGCAACATCCGCAAATGATCCTCGCCGAATCGGCGGGCGGCATCGCCGATGGTGCGCAGGACACGGCCGGTAATGTCCTTTTGCCCGTCAACGTAATCGATAATCCGGTTGGTGGTCGGGTCGAGGAACAGACCGTTGATAGTGAAATCCCGCCGTTGGGCATCTTCCTCCTGGTTACCGAATCTGACTTCATCCGGGTGCCGGCCATCGGAGTAGGTGCCGTCCGCCCGGAAGGTAGCCACCTCGATGTCATGCCCATGTCGGCGGACTAACATTACTCCGAACTTGGCTCCCACGCGACGCGCCCACGGGAAGATCTTCTTGACTGTTTTGGGGGTGGCGTCCGTTGCGACGTCATAGTCTTTAGGGGAAATCGCCATCAGCCGGTCTCGCACACATCCCCCGGCTAAGAGCGCCACGTGGTTGCCGGCGCGCAGTTTCTCTACGACGTACAACGCGGCATTCCAGGCATCTGATTCGGGCACACTCATTGGGCAAAGAACGTCACAGCGTGGGTTCCGGACTCGCGTTGATCCGTTATCTGCCACGCCGAATCCGGGGCATCCGTAATCCGCACGGAGGCTGCATGGTGCAAAACGATGAACGGGCGGTTATCGTCCCGCTCCGCAAGCCGCCGTAAGAACGCAGCAAAACGGCTTCCGTCCGAAAGGTCCTGCGTATCGCGATAAGGCGGGTCAAACAGAACGAGTTCATGAGGTCGACCCGTCGGGTCCAATACCGCTGAGGCCCACGCGTCATGTGTAACCACCGTAGCTTCCGAACCGGCTTCGACAGTCTGAAGGTTCCTTCGGAGGGCGACCAGAGCCTGCCGCCCGCGTTCATAGAAGCAGCAAGACGCTGCGCCGCGGGACAAAGCTTCAAGCCCCATGGATCCGCCACCAGCGAAGACATCGGCGACCCGAATCGGGGGAAGCGCGGATGGGCAATCGTAGCGCGAACCGAGGATATTGAAGATCGACTCTCGAAGGCGGTCGGGCATCGGACGGGTCCGATCCGTCCGAGGGCGGACCAGGCGTCTCGATTTCCATTTTCCCGCGATGATCCTCATAGCCTGCCCCGTCTTCTCGCCCGACGTTGACGCCGCGTCATACCCAATCCTATAATCCGTTCCTCCAGCAGGGTTTGCAAGAGTGCTACTTGGGAGTTGTCGAATTGGGATCCGTACTTTGTGAGCATTGTGCCGCAGCATGCTGCCGTTATCTCGCGCTGCCCTTGGACAAGCCGACAAACCGACGGGACTACGACGACATCCGCTGGTACCTGTTGCACGAGAATATCTCCGTATTCGTCGAGGACGGCGACTGGTTCGTCCAGTTTCCGACGCGGTGCAAGCACATCGGGCCGGACAATCGCTGCACCCTTTACGAGACGAGGCCGGAGATCTGCCGGGAGTATGATTTCGGACAGTGCGATTATAGCGGGACGACTTACAGCTATGAGCATTTGTTCACGCACGCGAAACAGATCGAGGAGTACTATCACCGCAAGACCGGCCGGAAGCTCGGAACGCCGTGCGTACCCGCAAAACAGCGGGCCCCGAAGATCTCGAAGGCCGGCTAAGCGCAGCATGCCGAAGGCCGGGCGTTTTCTTCCGGCGACGGTTCTGGCCGCGGTGATTGCGTTTGCCGGCGGTTGCATAACGGGATCGCTTGCGTCATCCACCGGGGAGAGGTTGCCGGGCCACCAATGGTCTACCGAGAGCGCGCAGATGGTCCACGTTGGAGAGGAAGTCACGTTTGATTTCGTTCTGCAGGACCTTCAAAAGCGGCGCGTCGATCCTACGGGAATCGCCGACTACTGCGTTGCTATGATTGGCAACGAGCGCATCGAAGTTGAGCCGGACCTGTATGGCCATTTCCAGTTCTCGCACAGTTTCGCTACGGTCAGGCCGGGCGAGAGAGTGAAGGTAAAGGCCGTTGCTTACCAACAGCGGGGGGGGCGCGACTACGTGAAGATCCGGGACCGATGGATGAGCAACGATAGCCCCTATGAGCAGGCGGATCGGAAGATGCCGGGGGATGCCATTACGCTGATCGGGTACGTTGCCCCCATAGTGTTGCAGTTCCCGGCTCCCCCGGACGAGTTGGACCGGGATACCGGGGTGCTGCGGATCCGCCGTTCCGACGGCACTTCCACGGCGGTGTACGTCGACAAACCGGGGAGGCCCGGCTTCACGCTGTCCGGGCCGGAGCCGGACGGAGTCTATCGCGTTGAGTATCTCCCGAAGGGCAACGAACTGAACCCAACGGGAACAACGGAAGCAGAGTTCACGATTCTCGATGTTAACGGGCGCCGGCCGGAAGCGGCAGCAACTCTCGACACCCCGTAATCGCCGGGGGTGGTAGCCGGTGCGAGCCCGTCGGAACGAGGGTGAAGCAATGGTCCATCGGCATATCCACTACGAGGCGGCGTTCGAAGACTACATCCGATCGCGCGGCTGGCCCTATATTCCGGTGGACGAGCAACGAAAAGCGATCTTCTCCGGAGCGAGAATCAAGTCGTTCGACTTTCTAGTGTATCGCCCCGGGCAGACTGCCTGGCTGGTGGACATCAAAGGGCGGAAGTTCCCGTACGAAGGCGAGCACGGCAAGCGGTATTGGGAAAACTGGGTCACGCGCGACGATATCGAGGGGCTGAGCAAGTGGGAGGCCGTGTTCGGGGAGGACTTCGAACCGGTGTTTGTGTTCGTCTATTGGATCATCGGGCGGCCGGCGGTTGAGCCCTCAAGCGACGTCCATCAGTTCCGCGGCGAGTATTACGCGCTGCTCCTGGTCTCGGCCCGGGAGTATGCTGCGTTGGCCCGCGAACGGTCTCCGAAGTGGAATACTGTCTCTGTTCCGGTGCGCGACTTCCGGCGGCTTGTGCGGCCGATGGACGGTGCATAGCCACTTTACGCCTCGTGGGGCGGGGGTATAATCGTGTTTATGAACAAGCAACGACGTTCTTCGTACTTCGGGGCGGCGCTTCGGCGTCGTGCGGTTCTTCTGAGGTCGACCGTGATTGTGGGGGCGGCGGGTCTGGTCCAGCATTTGGGTGCGGGGCTGGCGCTGGCGCAGGATCCCGGCCGGGCTGTCGATGATGAGGAGGCGGGGTTGCGGTGGGGGATCACCGCGGGGGTGGCGGTCGTCATTCTGGTGGCCGCGTTCATCCAATCGAAACGCTCGCACCTCGGTTAGTTCGGTTTCAGGCGCAAAACCGCTGTGGGCTGCGTGCCGGACCATTCTGGAGATCAACTATGCTGAGTAGACGTTCTATCATTGCCCTGTTGGTTGGGTTAAACGTCCTGCTGGGCGTTATCATGCTGGCGGGAGCTCGTTTTCTGCCGACCGCCAGCGCCGCCGGAAAGGGGGCTCGGGCGGGGGACTTTATGTGCGTGACCGCCAAACCGGCCGGGCAGAGCTTCGACGTTGTGTACATTCTGGATAAGGCGGAGCGCAAGCTTCACGCCTTCTATCCAACCAGCGCACGGGCTCCCAAGTATTCATACGGGAAGTCGCGGGATCTCGGAGCCGATTTCGGCAGGTAGTGCGTAAGACCCCTTGCAGGGAGTTAACCTGAAGATGGATCAGAAGAACTTCGTAATCGGCATCCTATCAACGACCGCCGTCATTCTATTCGTCGGCGTGATGATTATTCATACGCAATCGACACCTGCGGTTGCCTCCGGACTTACCGCGACGAGCGGCACGTACGTTCTGACCGTCGGTACGTTCACGCGTAACGATGAGGAGCTGGTCTACGTTATCGACGCTGAGCAGGCCAAGATGATCGTCTACCGCTTCGACACCGGCAAAGGACAGATCGAAACGGCCGACGCCATAGACCTGGCCGAGATGCGCGCCGCCGGCGCAGCGCCGGCAGCCAAGACGTCAACGTCCCAAAGAGGCCGCAGGCCGTAGAGGGCTAGTTGCGGTCGGACGTTTGTTGAGTGTCGCGGCTTCAGACAGAGATGGATGTCCGTCCTTGAGAACCGATTCGTTAGGCGGGCTGTCCGTGCGCCGTCTCGTCTATCCACGTGAGGGTCCACAGATGTGGAGATTGCTACCGCTGCGCGGCCCTCCGGAAACGGCCAATCTTGTGCAAGAAGAAGACGGTCCAGGCCTTTCGGATGGAGCCTGCAACGTCGTGACCGCTTCCCCCGTTGACGGTGTGGGCGTCATCCCACCGCCAAGCCCGGTCGCACATGGCGAGGGCTAGCCGACCGCGTTGGTGCTGAGATCCAGCCCATCGGGATCATCATACACATCTTCCGCGGGATCGATCCAGAAGTCGAGGATTCCGGATGCTTCGACAACGTTCATCTGATCCTGCGTATCCACGTCTGACGGGGGCATTGTTGTTTCTCCTACCCCTATATTAGCGGATTCCCTGGGTCCGGAGCAATTAGGAATCCGCCTCTCGAACGCTCTTCGCACGACGTAAGTCATCGAGATTCCCCGAATCCCGATTTCGAGATAGCATCCACAATGTCCTCAGCTGTGCAAAGTGCTTCTGGCACTAGGTCAGATTCAAACAACAGGTAGCCATCCCTTGAGACATCAGCGGGCTTAATCCGCTCAACGGCCCGTTCTACCGCAGCAGGATGGCGGGTCTTGGCCACATTGCCCCAGGAGTGCACGATGCAGTTCCTGAGCGCGATTAAATCGTGGAACTTGTACAAGTCGTTTCGTATCGCGCCCGGGTCGAATGCGCCAGACTCGGAAAGAACGCGAACGTGTATGCGGAGCCAGTTGTCCTTCCTCTTGAGGGCCTTGATTCTCGCGTCGTAATCCGAAACGAGGACTTTCGTGATGGCCTTCACGGCTTCCTCCAGAAACGAGCACGCACCGACGAGCATCGTGTAGCGGAACGTGTTTCCGACTACATACTCGATATGGTGGATCATCCTGCCAACGGCAGGATCGGACTTATCGAACTCTCCGCTGTCGATCCTCCTGCAGAGGTCCGCTTCATCATCTCGGAGTTTGCTTTCGATTTCGGCGTTGCACCGAGCCAGGTGGTCGAACCGCCGACGGAAGTAGTCACCAAGTTCACGTTGGTAAGTCTCGGGAATGGTCATTTCAACTCCATTCGCATGTTCAATGGGGCTTGACTCAATCAACTTGACCCACGAAACGCCGACCTGGGGCATCCGCTAGGATGTTGGGGGCGTTTCCGAACACGGTTCGACAATCCGTGGCACGTAGCCTTACATGACATCCCAGAGACTACCATCCGGCAACGGACGCGTCACGTGCGTGCTCCGGGCGCTGCCTAGGCCACGCCCAATGCAACATAACATATATTATCGGACGTCCGACATCTTGTACCGGGGGGGGCTTCGGATGACTTGCAGAGGCACGATCGTGCCCGTTCTGTCGAACAGTAGGTTTCGAATGATCGTCAGCCGCCTTATGACGGTGACTTGCTGGCCGATTGATGGCGTTGGGCCAACTCTGAGAGGCCGTCGTCGATAGCCTTCACGGCCGCGTCGGCTCCGAAGCGGGCTTCGAGCGAGGAACGGAGTCTCTCTCGCGTATCGGGCGGCAGCAACATACGCCCGGCGACCAGATCGCTCAGACGATCGAAGAGCGTATCGTCGGTCGGGTACAGACAAGATTGGTGAAGGTCGGCCGGGATAAGTTCCGGATACGCCAGGCGGTTCGGCAGCAGCGGCTGGCAACCGGCCAGGATCGCCTCGACGACGGCTATCCCGAAGTTCTCCTGGATTGCGGTGCTGACCACGATATCACTGCGACGCAGCATGTTCAGGTAGTCGGTGCGGCTTGGGAGGTAGCCGGCGTGGATGATGTGACGTTCCAGGCGGTTCCAGGAATCGGCGAATACCGGCGGGGCGGTTCGAAACTGTTCGCCAACCAGGATTACGCCATACGAAAACCCCCTGTCTGCAAGACGGATCAGGGCCTCAAAGAACGGTTCGGGGTTTTTGTCGTATTCCCAGCGGTGTGGCCAGAGGATGGTGAGCGGCGAATCGGGGGTTTTGGCAGAACGAGTTGCGAATTCGACGGCCACCGGCGGGGGGCGAACATCGCTCTTGGCGTGGATGGTCTCGATGACCTCGGAGGGCACGAAATCGGGCATCTTGGCGAGTAGCCCCCCCGCCGCTTGGAGAAACTCGTTTCGGTGAAACGATGAGTTAAACCAGACCGCGTCGGCCGCGAGGCACGAGGTTATGTTGGTCATGCCGTATTGATAGTCGCGTTGTTGCTCGTCGGGAATCGGATACGTCAGTTGGTTCTCGTGGAAATAGCAGGCCATCGGGATATTGCGACACGCCGATGGCAGTAAGGCTCGCAGATCAGCCACGGCCAGCATGTCATTGCACAGGATTACGTCGACCGGAGCACCGTCTTTAGCGGTAAGCCAGCCGTTATCTTCACGAGCAAACCAGGTTGCGGCGCCGCGCATGCGCCATTTCCATTTACGCGCGGGCAAACCGGCAACCGTAACCCGATGACGGCTGCGCTCGACAAACACATCGACAAACGCCGCGTGCGATCCGCCGTAATACGGCTCCAGGACGGCCACGGCGAGCCTGTCGTCCATTCCCGGTTCCTCTATAATGAAGGCCTTTTCGGCCGCGCCCCAACGGTTGTAACCCCCCTGCCGAATCCGCTTAGAAGCCTACTCGGGCACCTTAGGCTGAGGTCGCCGGCGCGAATCGCGCACCAGCGGTCCGACGGCCATTGCCACCAGGATCAGGTTGCGTCCGCCGCGCGTCAACTCGTAGAGATCACGTTGCTTGGGACGAATCAGGCCCGCCAGGCGTAGTTCATTGATGTGATGATAAAGGGGCCCGGGTTTCAGCTTGGTGATCCGCGCAAGGGTACGGTAGATGGCCGGCCCTTCCAGCAGCTTCTGCATCAGCTTCGCCCGCATGGGGTGTCCAAGCCCGGCGAGAGCACGACAGGTCGTCGCCGAAACGCCTGGTTTCCCCCCTACCGCTCTTTTGGTTGATGTAATCTGCTGTTGCTCGACGGCCTCGTCCCACTGCCCTTTTGTCTGCTCGCCGACAACGATCGCAACGCCGCACCCGTCGTTATTTCTCAACGCCGGAAAGGTCCAACCCGGTCTCGGCGATCGCAGTCTGCCGGTTTTCTTTGCGTTGGGGGTAGTGCCGGCTTTCCTGCGTGGAGGCGAGGTCGTCAAAGACTGTTTTCGGCGGGTCTTTGCGGGCGGTTTCCGCGTCTTTTTCGTTGGCATAAGTTCAACTCCTCGGCATCGTGCGAAAGCCCCGGGGCACTTAACCCGGTGCCCCATTCATGCGCTGGTCAAAAGCAGTGGCGTACCCGACCGGATAATATAATTTAATACTAGTATTACACTATACTATAATACTAGTGCAAAGACAAACGGTTGCACCGAAGGGATCCTACCCGCGATTGTGCGCCGGGACGTACCGATTCCACCGGACAGATTCAGAACCAATCAGTTGCGAGGGTCCTTTCGTAACATCTCACGGGTGGACAAAATGATGTCCACCGCCTGGGTAGTGGAAAGACGCTCCAGGTTGATCGTAAGGTCGTGCCGGGTGGCGTCAGCGTTCTCGACCCGAAAATGCCGCTTGAGGAAGTCTCGGCGCTCGTTCTCGATTCGCGCCAGGCGCTCGCGCGCTGCTTCTACCGATACGCCGTGCTCTCCGGCGAACCGGGCCAGCCGCATATCCAGCGGCGCCACAAGGCGCACGCGAAAGCCGTACTGTGCCGGCAGAATCAGATGCACGCCGCGCCCCAGGAACACCGAGTGCCCCTGCCTTGCCAGCGACAAGACGCTCTGAGTAAGACGATGAAAGTAGTCGTTTCGGACGAAATCCGGCTGGAGCAGGACGCGAAGGGTCTCTTCGCTCCAGCTTGTGTCGCGCTCATCCATGGAGGCGTAGACCTGGCGGCGTAGCGAATCATCGCCGGCCATGGCGTCCAGAATCTCCTTATCAAAGACCGGCCAGCCCAGAGTCGCTCCGAGTTGGGCGGCGACCTCGCGCCCCCCCGCCCCTACCGCTCTGGATATGGCTATGAAATCCTCGACCTCTTCACGTTCCGGTTCCGGCACGGCTCCCCGTTGGGCCTTGGCCAGCTCCCAGTTGCGCATTTGTTTCTCTACGAGGGCAGCAAGGGCGGAGTGGCTCGACGCTCCTTTGGCGGACATGGTATCTCTCCTCTGATTCCGGAAATGCAGAAGACCGTAGACCTACTGCCTAACATCAAACAACACGGTAGCAAGTGCCAGGCGGGTTGGCAATGCACACAATGAAGCGGCCGGCCCGTTTCGGAGCCGGCCGCTTGACGACTTCAATCGTGATGACGTTCTGGGAGCGGACGTCAGCTTCCGGCGCCGCCTTTTGCTTTAAGCGATCGCCGCCCTACTTGTTTTCTGCATAGGGTTGGGCGCGCCGCTCGTATTCCTGATACCGCCGGTCAACTACTGACTGAGCATGCTCTGCTAGAGCGGCCGCCCGTTCCGGCTGGTTCTTCATGAGCATCTTGAACCGGTTCTCCGTTTCCATGTACTCCTTAATCGGGGTTATCGGAGCTTTGGAATCGAGCTGCAAGGGGTTGAGCCCCTGTGATATCCGGCGCGGGTCGTAACGGTACAACGGCCAATGCCCGCTTTCCACTGCGGCCTTCTGCTGGTGCAACCCGTGCCGCATGTTGATGCCGTGGGCAATGCAGTGCGAGTAGGCAATAACCAACGACGGCCCATTGTAGCTCTCAGCTTCGACGATGGCCTTGACGGCGTGATTGTCGTTCGCCCCCAATGAGATCTGGGTGACGTAGGCGCTGCCGTAGGTCATCGCGATCATACCGAGGTCTTTCTTGCCCGCCGGTTTCCCGCCGGCCGCGAACTTGGCCACCGCTCCCATCGGGGTGGCCTTCGACATCTGCCCCCCGGTGTTGGAGTAGACTTCCGTATCCAGCACGAGCAGGTTGACGTTGCGTTGGGACGCCAGCACATGATCGAGTCCGCCGAACCCAATGTCGTACGCCCAGCCGTCGCCGCCGCACCCCCAGACGCTTCGATGGATCAGGTTATCCGCCACGGCCGCAAGATCGAGACACTCCGGGGTGCCAAGCTTCTGCAGCTTGTCTTTCAGTTGGGCAACTCGCTCACGTTGGGCAATGATGCCGGCTTCGCCGACTTGGTCCGCGTCGAGAATAGCTCTAGCCAGGTCGCTACCGATCTGGTCGGCGAGTTTCTCGGTCAGCTCGCGGGCATACTCGGCTTGCTTGTCGATGGACAGCCGGAACCCCAGGGCGAACTCGGCCGCATCCTCGAAAAGCGAGTTGGACCAAGTGGGCCCGTGCCCGTCGTTGTTCGTCGTCCACGGCGTCGTCGGCAGGTTGCCGCCGTAGATCGATGAACAACCGGTGGCATTCCCGATCACGGCTCGGTCTCCGAAGAGCTGGCTGATCAGCTTTACGTAGGCCGTCTCGCCGCAGCCGGCACAAGCCCCGGAATACTCGAAGAGCGGCTCCAGCAACTGCGACCCTTTGACGGTAGCCAGTTTCAAGGCGCCGCGATCAAACTCCGGCAAGCCGAGGAAGAATCGGTAGTTCTCCCTCTCCGCTTCCCGCAGCGGTGGTTGCGGAGCCATGTAAATGGCCTTACGCGTCGGCTCGGCCTTGTTCTTGGCCGGGCAGATTTCGACGCAGGTCCCGCAGCCGGTGCAGTCCTCCGGAGCGATCTGCAGGGTGAACTGCTTATCCTTGAACTCCGGACCGCGGGCCGCGACGGATTTGAAAGACTCAGGTGCTCCGGCCGAGGCAGACGGATCGTAGATCTTCGCCCGAATAGCCGCGTGCGGGCACACGATGGAACACTTGCAGCACTGGATGCACGTCTCAGCATCCCAGACGGGCATCTCCAGAGCGATATTGCGTTTCTCCCACTTCGTCGTGCCAGTTGGGAACGTGCCGTCGACAGGCATCGCACTGACCGGCAGCGAATCGCCATTGCCGGAGATCATCTTGGCCAGCACATCGCGAACGAAGGCCGGCGACTCTTCGGCAACAACCGGAGGTCGGTGGTGCTTGCTGGTTACCTTGTCCGGGATCTTCACCTCGAACAGGTTGGCAAGCGTGCCGTCTACGGCCGCGTAGTTCTTCTGAACAACCGCTTCGCCCTTCTTACCGTAGGTCTTGTAGATGGCCTCCTTGATTTTCGCGATGGCTTCGTCGCGCGGCAGAACCCCGGAGATGGCGAAGAAGCAGGTCTGCATAATCGTATTGATCCGAGCGCCCATGCCTGTTTCCTTGGCGACCTTGTACGCATCGATTACGTACAACTTCATCCGCTTGTTGATGAGCTGCTCTTGGACCTCGATCGGCAGCGTATCCCAGACTTCGTCCGGCCCGGCAAGGTTGTTCAAGAGGAACGTCCCGCCTTCAGTTGCACAGGCGAGCATGTCGTAGCGATCGAGGAAGACCTGCTGGTGGCAGGCGACGAAGCTGGCCCGCTGCAGCAAATAGCTGGACCTGATCGGCTTCTTGCCGAACCGCAGGTGGGATACGGTCACCGCTCCGGCCTTCTTTGAATCGTAGACGAAGTAACCTTGAGCGTAGTTGTCCGTGCCCTCGCCGATGATCTTCACGGAGTTCTTGTTCGCACCGACGGTGCCATCCGAACCGAGACCGAAGAACATGGCCTGCACGGCATCTTCATCTTCGGTAACAAACCCGGGGTCGTAGTCGATGGAACAATGAGAGACGTCATCCTCGATGCCGACTGCGAAGTGGTTCTTAGGTTTATCCTTGGCCAGTTCGTCGAAGACTCCCTTGGCCATCGCAGGCGTGAAGTCCTTGGAGGACAGTCCATATCGTCCTCCGACAATCCGCGGCATTGCGGCGAACCGCGCGCCAGGAGCGGCCATGTGTTCGATCAGAGCCGTGGCCACATCCTGATAAAGCGGCTCACCGGACGCCCCCGGCTCCTTCGTGCGATCGAGCACTCCGATGATCTTCGTCGTCTTCGGCAGGGCTGCGACAAACCGCTCCGAGTCGAACGGTCGGTACAAGCGGACCTTCAACATGCCGACCTTCTCGCCCTTAGCGGCGAGCACATCGATCGTCTCGTGAACGGATCCCGCTCCGGACCCCATAATGACGACAACACGTTCGGCGTCGGGAGCGCCAACGTAGTCGAAAAGGTGGTACTGCCGCCCCACCAGCTTGGCGAACTGGTCCATGGCGTCCTGCACCAAGCCCGGACAACGGGCGTAATACGTATTCATCGCCTCGCGAGCCTGGAAGAACACGTCAGGGTTCTGCGCTGTCCCGCGGAGGATGGGGCGCTCCGGGTTCATCGCCCGCTCGCGGTGCTCCCTGACGAGCTTGTCGTCGATCATAGCCCGCATGTCATCGTGGCTTAGCATTTCCGCCTTCGTCACCTCGTGCGACATCCGGAACCCTTCGAAGAAATGCACGAAGGGGATCCGCGAGGCGAGAGTTGCCGAATGGGCAATCAGGCCGAGGTCCATTACTTCTTGAACCGTACCGGAAGCCAGCAATGCGAAGCCGGTCGACCTGGCAGCGGCGATGTCGCTGTGGTCGCCGAAGATGGACAGCGCATGCGTAGCGACCGTCCGCGCCGATACATGGAAGACCGTCGGAGTGAGCTCTCCGGCAATCTTGAACATGTTTGGGATCATCAGGAGGAGGCCTTGCGACGCCGTAAACGTGGTTGACAACGCTCCGGTCTGCAAAGCGCCGTGTACAGCCGCGGCGGCTCCCGCCTCGCTCTGCATCTCGGTTACGCTTGGGACGCTTCCCCAGATGTTCTTCTTACCCTGGGCTGACCACTCGTCCGCCCATTCACCCATGCCGGAACTTGGTGTAATTGGGTAAATTGCGATAGCCTCGCTGACGCTGTGCGCCACGTAAGCCGCCGCTTCGTTTCCGTCTATCGTCGCAATCGCTCTGGCCATAATGATCCGTCCTAAACCAGGACCCTGTTGAAAAGATAACCACGCCTGAGGCTTACGCTGGTTGATCGACCAAACCGCCGCCTGGGGCCCCGTCACCTCATGGATAGGCTGGAATTCCCTACCGGCGCAAACCAACCACCGTGCACCGATAACCAAGCTTAGCAAATGCCGTTCCAGATCACCAGTATGGCCATGTTTTCATGCCCTGGTTTATTTCGAGGGCCCGCTCTCACCGCCCCCCTCTGAGGGATCTTGTCACGCTGGCGACCGATTTGCTGCCCGCCGGAAGTGTCGTAAAAGCGTCCGGAATCCGGTACAATTGGCGTTTTCGAGGGCATACTAAGCTCATGGCCGGCGCTGGCAGAATGTCGCTCGGGCGACCTCTTGAAGAGGGGCCGGGGTGGAGATGCGAAAAAGACCGGGCGCGGCGTAATCAAGGAGTCCGGATTCGATGATTCAGGGAAAGATAGGGCACCATCAGCGTGTGGGGTATTTCTTGGGGGTACTGTTCCTGTCAGTTGCCACAGGTGCGAGTCTGGCTGACCCACCGGCCGGGTACTACGACTCGGTGGACGCGACGGATGCGACAGCCCTTCGGACCACCCTGCACGCGGTGATCGACGACCACACGAAGATACCGTACACGTCCAGCTCGACCGATACGTGGGACGTTCTTGAAGAGGCTCAGGAGGATCCCGGCAACGGTTCCAACATCCTCGACGTTTACGGGAACCAGAGCATCCCGAAGTTTGGCGGCGGCACCGGCGATTACAATCGCGAACATAGTTGGCCGAAATCTTACGGTTTCCCGAATGACGGTTCAGCCAACTACCCGTATTCGGATTGCCACCAGCTTTTCTTGTGCGACGTTGGCTACAACTCGGATCGGGGGCACATGCCCTTTCGCGATTGCGATGCCGGATGCACCGAACGACCGACCGAGGTCAACAACGGCCAGGGTGGTGGGAGCGGAACCTATCCCGGTAACTCCAACTGGTTCAGCGGCAGCTCTGTGTCCGGTATCTGGGAGACCTGGATCGGGATGCGCGGTGACATTGCTCGGGCGCAGTTCTACATGGATGTCCGGTACGAGGGCGGCACGCACGGAGGTACCGGGTATTGGGAACCCGATTTGATACTGACGGACGATCAGGCCCTGATGGCGGCGAGCCAGACCGGCAGCAACGAATCCGTGGCCTACATGGGCGAGCTGTCGGTGCTTCTGCAATGGCACGAGGACGATCCGGTCGACGACTTCGAACGTCAGCGCAACGACGTGGTCTTCAACTATCAAGGAAACCGAAACCCGTTCGTCGACAACCCGGACTGGGTGGACTGTATTTTCGGTGACGCTTGTGATCCGGGCGGACCGGGAGAGGACGGTGACGCCTGGATCAATGAGATTCACTACGATAACACCGGCGGTGACACCGACGAGGGCGTCGAAATCGCCGGCCCGGCAGGGCTCAACCTCTCCGGGTGGTCGCTCGTCGGGTACAACGGAAGCACATCCCTGCAGTACGACACTGTCTTCCTTTCCGGCGTCTTGTCGGACCAGCAAGGTGGATTCGGGACCCTCTGGTTCGCGTTCGCCGGTTTGCAGAATGGCGACCCGGACGGTGTCGCCCTGCTGAACGATTCGGATGAGGTCGTCGAGTTTCTCAGTTATGAGGGGTCTTTCACGGCCTCTGACGGCCCAGCATCGGGGTTGACGCCCGTGGACATCAACGTTTATGAACCGAGTGACACCCCCGTCGGTCAGTCGCTGCAATTGCAGGGAACCGGAAACAAGGCGAGTGATTTCACCTGGGCCTCTCCTGCCGCGCATAGTCGCGGGGCAGTGAACGACGGTCAGACTTTCATTCCAAGCGCCGGCGATGTACCAACCGTTTCGTCCTGGGGTCTGATCACAATGGTCCTGTTGACCCTCACGGCCGGAACCGTCGTGTTCAGGCGAGCGCGGGGGTTGGCAATGCAGCTCAGTGGGACGATCCGGCCGTTTCACTCCTAGAACCTGTGAGCACCGAGGAGTTGACCAGACGGGCTGAGGCCACGAACGCCCGCCGATCAACTCCTTGGCGTCTTCGAACCGCTGATAAGACCGTTCGCCGAAAGCGTGTTGGCACCGTGAGCGGAAACCCGCTAGGAACCGGTCTCTTTCTTCAATGGTCCGCTACGGGCAGTCGGTCGGATCACTAAACGGATACGCCTCGCCTTCGAATCCCGCCACGGCACGTTGAACGTCGGTCATATTTACGACCGCGTTGGGCACCTCAGGGTCAAGGTCTGCCCAGGTCATGGGAGGAGCGCCGGCCGCGCCGGAGAATCGCTGGAGGATCGCCTGGATGTCGCCAAGATTCACGATGCCGTCGGGAGCCGCCCATGCCCCCTCATTGAAACCGCCCACCAGATCGCCCCAGTTTTTCGGCGACGGAAGACCCACAGTGCTCACTTCCACCGGGGCCTCGAACGAGACGCCGTCGAGCGTCGCCGACATTTCGTAAGTAGCGGCAGGCGTGATCTCGCAGTCACCCACTCGCACCACCTCGGGCCAAGCATTACTATAATGAGCGAAGTCGGCAACCCGAGCCACGCCATCTTCATCCGGTTCACCGACCCAACCCAGGACTCCAACCGAGCCGGGGAAGAACTCGCTGGCGGTCATTTCCACGAGGTACGCAACGTTGCCCTCGGTATCGTCGGTACCGAATGACACATAGCGGTTCGTCGGGGCGGCCGCCGTTTGCACGACAAGCTCATCGTTTTCTGCGTTGTCATCACCCGCCAGCGTGGCGGTCACGGTTACCGTGTATTCCGCTCCGGTTGAGCCCGCCACCTGCCAGGGGGCGAACTCCGCCACGTCGCCGCTACCGCCGGGCACGCTGACGGGGATGGTATCGCTGTACACGACGATTCCTTCGCTTTCGATAACGCACGCAACGTCAAACTCCGCTTCGGTGCCGCGGAAATTCCGTACGGTGGCGGAAGGAACATGAACTTCCGAGACTGCTATCGCTTGGGGTACGTCGATCGCGGTGACCCCCACGTCCGGGGCGCCGGTACCGAGGGCATACAAATTGCCGTCGAAGCTACCGATGTATAGGTAGCCGTTGTCGTCAATTGTCGGGGAGGATTCAATCCCATCGAGCGTTTCGAACGTCCATCGAACACTGCCATCCGGATATAGCGCGTAGATCATCGCATCACGGGAACCGAAGTAGATGATTCCATCCCCATCCACCGTTGGTGAACCGTCCACAATACCACCCGTAAGGAACTTCCATTTGAGAACGCCTTGCGAACCGGTATCCGTTACGGCATAGAGATAGCCGTCGTACGATCCGAAGTAGATGGTCCCGTCCGGACCGATGGCCGGGCTTGATTCCACCCCGTCTTCAGTATCGAAAGACCACTTCAGGCTTCCGTCCGGGTTCACTGCCCAGAAGTTGGTGTCGACAACAACCGGGGTCTGCCCCGCAGCGCCATATGGATCCGTGCCGAAGTAGATGGTGCCATCCGCACCGATAGCCGGAGACGAGTCCACCAGGTGACCGTCGTAGAAGGTCCCGGCCGCAAACCGCCAGATGTATCCTTCGAGGTCGTCGTCGAACGCAAAAAGGCGATGGTCCTTGGATCCGATGTAGATCGTCCCGTCGTCGCCGATCGCGGGCGAGGAAATAATGCACCACTCGGTGCCCCAACTCCAATTCACCGAGCCGTCGTCCGGGTCGAGGGCGTAGAACCTGAAACTCGGACTGCCCACATAGACTGTCCCGTCATCGCCAACAACCGGAGAGGAAAGCGCGAACAGGTAGTCCAGATACGTTTTCCACTTCAGCTCCGCGTGGGTTTCGAGATCTTCGATCGCGTAGATGTGCCCGTCCAGAGACGTGATGTATATTATCCCGTTCGGGCCAAGCGCCGCCGAAGAAAAGAACCCGTCGCCGCCCTCGAAGCTCCACTTGAGGGTCCCGTCCTGGTTCAGGGCGTAGACGTTGTGATCATCTGCTCCAAAGAAGTGCCATCCTGAGCCGAAGTAGATCGTGCCGTCCGTTCCGATCGTAGGCGAGGACACGATGCCGTCATTCGTTGGGAACGTCCACGCGAGCGTAGGGCTAGCCGGGCCCGTGTAGGGTGTGGCTCCGGTATGTTTCGCGTCGTGTCGAAACATCGGCCAGGGGCTCTCTTGCGCCACTGCCGACGCGGAAGACAGGGACATGAAGAGCGCAATGCTCACGGTTATTCTGGAAGCGTTCCGGTACATGATTCGACCTCCATCGTTAAGTGAAACCTGTAGTTCGCCGCTGGGCTGGACTGCTGTCCGGACCTACCCGGGCTGCGTCAGCGCCTTGAGCACCAGCCGGTTGCAACTCTGTCGCAACCGTTAACATATCTCATCAGCTATCATATAGCAGCCGGGACAGCAGGGCAAGCGTTATCGGCCGAACAAGCCTGGAAAAGTCGGAAAACGCCCGGTAGATGCACGCTAAGCCGGAAGCGGGCGGGGTCCTAGCAGGATATCACCTCGGGCTGAACGAGCGTCTCGGTTTCGGCGGCGCGCGAAACCGCGGGCCACTACGCGAATCGGTTGCGTGATGGCTCGACACATCCCGCATGCCTTGCACAGCCTGCGAATCGCGGGATATTCTTGCATCGGCGCTGAGACTTGCGTACGCTGTTAAGAGGCTCGGAGGGTACTGTAGTGTACTCGCCCCGCAACGAGTCTTGGACGGAGGATGAAAAATGAGCATGCGCGGCACTTCGTGGCTCGGTCTTTCAGTTGTCACTCTCTCGGCTGCCGGAGCCAACATGGCGGTGGGACATCCCCGTTACTTCAACGCGGAGGACGATGGCTGTCGAGCCTGTCACGGCTCGTTTAGCGGGCCGGTCTCTCCGAAGGGAACCGTTTTCCCGGCGAGCAACAAACACACGATGCACTTGGGCTCGGGCTATATGGATACGGACTGCACGCTTTGTCACACCGACGGTGACGGCTTCAATCCGTTCCTCGGCTCCTCGGATGGGGCGACGGGCGTTCCCGGGGTCGGCTGCACGGGGTGTCATGGTCGTGACTACGGCGGGGCGCTTGGCGACAGTGCAGTCGGTCTTCGAGCCCAACACCTGTTGGCCGGCGAGACCGGGTGCTTGGTTTGCCATCCCGGTGACCCTACCCCCCTACCGGAGGACGTTGCCCCTTCATACTACGGCATCGCCGAGACGAACGTGGATGACCCGTGTAATGGGAGCCCGGCTCATTTGGAGAACTGGTCAGTCGGTGACACCGCGGGACTGGACAATGACGGCGACGGCGTGTACGACCAGCTCGACTCCGACTGCGGGGGACCCTCAGAAGTGCCGGCCGTTTCCGAGTGGGGGCTGATTATCTTTGCGCTGATAATGCTGGTAAGCGCCGACATCTGCATCAGCCGGCGGGCATCACCCGTGGAGCTATAACCGATTGCGCTAGCGGCGAGTCTGGGGAGGAACCCTGTCCAGCCAACCGGCGTCAACGATGCCCCACATGCCGATCAGGATTGCCTCTGCCGCGTCGTGGCGGAGTGATGTCGGACGCGTCGCCTGCGACCACTCTATTACCCGGCGGGCCATCTCCCCCGCCGTTCGCTTGGCTTGTTTACCGTTGCGTTGTTCACGTGGATAGAACAAGGCGTCCCGCCAATCCTCCGCACTGATTCGGCGAACCAACACGCGGTGATTCTCCGCTTCGCGTTCCCAGATTTCAGCCAGGGTCCCCCCGCCCTCGAGCACCAGGACGGCCAGAGTCGGTAGATCATTCAGCAAGCCATGAACTCGGCGCCGGAGACGATCGGCCGTCCCGAAGTTGCGAGAGCGATACCAGTGTAGGCGCCCGTTCCTCCCGTATAACGCCAGCCCCGTCTTGAGCCCCAGATCGACTGCAAGCAAAGTGTCCATGCTGCCCAACCGTTCCCCAACCCAATTCGCCCGCCCCACGGGTCCAGATTATACCAACGCCCGACACCTCTACAACGCGGCTCCCGGAAGTTGGGGCAAGACCTCACGTCACCTACAGATTCGAACCGGCCGGACCCGAGGCACTGCTCATGAGCAGCCGCGCACCCGAAGACCCGGGCGTGACGTGGCACTACGAGTACCACGTGTCGAAGCGCTGTTTGATCTCGCATTGTCCGAGTATGCGCAGGAGTTGATCGTCGCGACCGAGAACGACCGGACTTCCACTGCCCGATCGACTTCTCGTTAGTGTCGCGCGCGATGTTCTCGGTCGCAGCGTACGGAACGGCAGCTTCGGTATTGTAAGGTTAAGGATCAGTCTGTCCGCAAGGGGAAAGAAGGCATGGCCATAACGGGTGTGACATCCGCGCGCGCAGGGGCTGTAAGCGCCACGCTGCAGGCTCTTCTGAGCCGGAAGGTTGGTCTGGCGTCTTCGCAAACGGAAGTTGCGACTACGACGGACCCTCTTGGCCCCGCGGTGCTACTGGAAAGCTCGAACAACCTCAGATCCGACGGGCTGTACAACTCACTCGGGCAGCTACTGATCGCGAATCAGCCCGCCATCGCTATCGCTGAAGGCACGACCGAAGCCGAAACACAGTCGCTTGCAATTACCGCCGCGGCCGAGCGAATCAGCGGCGGTGATCTCAGTGGTGGCCGGGCGGATGCCGAGGAGATTCTGAAGGACGATCCGAAGAACATCGAGGCGGTGCGTCTTGTCGCAGTGACGTATTTGCTCGAGGGTGACTACCGGCAGGCGGAGCAGATGTACTCGCGGGCGGCGGCGTTGGTGCCGGACAACGCCGGCTACCAGGATGACGTGCGTATTGCGCAGTCGCTGCAAAGTAGTGATGAGGAGGTCCTCGCAGTTGCCCGGCGGGAAATGACGAATCCGGCGACTCGGAATCGAGCTATGCGTCTCCTCGGACAGTTGACGGGCCGATCGCCGGATAGCCTTGACGCGTATTTAGCATTGGCGGACGGTTTCACTTTGGCTCAGAAGCCCGAAAGCGTTTTCGCCGCCCTTGCTGGGGCCGCCGAGCGCGCCGGCGACTCTCGAATCGACGAGGTTGCGAGTCGGGCGCGAGATGTTGCGGCGCGACTTCCTCAGGTGGCTTCGGTGCACAACCTCCTGGGCCGCGTCTTGCTCCAAACCGGAGATCTCGACGAGGGGATCACTGAGCTGACTCAGGCTGCCGACCTCGATCCGTACGAGCTTTCATTCGGCACGGATCTGGCGGTTGGATACGCGACACGATCTTTGAGTCGGCTCGAATCCGGAGACTTATCCGGGGCGCGGATGGACGTAACCGCCGCGAAAGTCATCGCCCCAACGGATCCGGTTGTGGCCGAGGCTACCGCCCGGGTGGCGGTCTATGAGGCTCGACGAGATATCGCAACCCAGCGGTACAGCTCGGCTCTTGGAAAACTGAGCATCGCTTACTACAAGCGTCCGGGCGATGCCGAGTTCGCCGAGAAACTGGCCGCGTTGTACACCGGGCTGGGCACCCATCTCGAGGGACGAAGTGACGATGCCCTGGCCTTATCTGCCTTCGCCAAAGCGTATGCTCTGGACCCGTCTTCGACTGTTGCCCGCAAGAAGGTGGCCGAGCTGAGTTTCTCGTTGGGCGTTGAAGCGGTCGATGCGAAGGACTACGACAAGGCCATAACCATGCTCGAACAGGCTTACGAGACCTACCGCCTTAGCTCCGATTACGGACAAGCTCTGGCAAACGCCTACGATCTGCGCGGTCAGCTCCGGGTCAGTCTGGATGAACTCGATCTGGCCATCGAGGACTTCAAGAGAGGTTCCTCGGTGGATCCGACCAACACGTCCCTAAGCGCTCATTACGCCGCGGCCGTCAACCAGAAGAACGAGTCGTAGTCAGCCCTAGAGTGCCCCATCCTTCGCCCTGCGTAATCTCTCAGCAGGCAGAAGAGCCGCGTAGACAGGTGCGGTTACGGTATACGCGACATCTCCCAGGCGAAGGTTGGCGGACTGACTGCGGAGCGAGTCTGTTTCGGCTTCTCGTCCGTTCCCCACCCATCCCGGCGGGAATTCGGCGCGGCTGTCCCGACCCCGAAACCGCCGGGATGGATGGGGCACCCGCGCGCCGCCCCGCACAATTGGCTTGGTGTCCGTTCTTGTCCAGGAGCCGACTCGGATCGTGGAAACAGATGCCGTACGCCGGTACCATGTGCGGCATGCTTAACAGAGCCGGGCGGCCTGCCGGCCGCTTCGTTCTGTTCGTAGCGGGGTGGACTGCGCGACGGTCCTCCCTTGGAGGATTCAGACAAGCGTTGGGCGATAGCACGGACGAAGCGATGTTGCGGTACTCGAACGACTTTGCGTCGGCTACAGCTTGCCCGACGGTCGAGGTCGCTGGTCGTTTCGCCGCCCAAGGTCGCGGCTGCCCATGGCGCACGATAGCCTCGGCACTTATAGTCTTGGCGTGCAGTACCGCGTGCGCCCAAACCGAGCCGGACCTGAGCCGCGTTCCGGTCGACGGTGTAAATAGGGCGTTGACGGTCGAGACCGTCGAAGCGATCACGATAGACGTGCCCGCGCCGATCGCGAACTTGTTTGCCCAGGCCGAAACTGGAATCGAGCGCGCTGATTGGAAACTTGCGGTCGACTGCCTGCAGCATGTAGTGGACGACCCGGACCAGGCTCTGATCCGCCGACCTGACGATGGCCTTCCCGACGCGATCGTTTACGAATCTGCACGGTCTCGGGCCTTACGGATGTTGGCACAGCTCCCTCCGGAAGGTCTTGAAACGTACCGTCTGCTTTACGACGGTAATGCGAAGGGCAAGCTCACCCGGGCTCTGGCGACCGGTGACGTATCCGGACTGCGGGTGGTCGCCGAACGCCTCTTGCTCACCCGGCACGGTGACGACGCGGCCGATCAGTTGGCTTCATGGGCTCTGGATGCGGGTCGCCCTGCGGAAGTGATCCAAGTGTTGGAGCCGCTTCGCGAGCTGGTTGCCGATGGCGATGTACCCGAGCACCTTATCGTGGCCAAGCTGGCGACGGCTTATGCAATGCTCGGCTGCGCAAGCGAGGCGCAGGCGGTGCTCGATGACTATCTGATACGCATGCGCGGCGTCCAAGCCGCGCCTGAGTGGATGAAAGAGCTGCGCGACCATCTGCCAACGCAGCTCCTGACGGGCACAACAACGGTGCAAACCTCCGCTTGGCCCTTACCGGGGGGTTCCCCGGCACGCCGTGGACTTATGGCTCCGGTGAATCCTGCGCTGGTAGAAAGGCTGCCCTGGTACCACCGGGCCAGTCGCGCGAGAGCGCCTCGGTGGCCGCGAGCCCTCGATGAAGACCCGGCACACCCCGCGGAGCTACCTTCACCCCAGGTGGTTGCGGACGGTGGGCGGGTCTATGTACGTTTACCTCACAGTGTGCGGGCACTCAGCGCTAACGATCTTTCTCTGGTTTGGCAGGTTCCCCCGGCCGTTGAATCCGATGGTGAGTATGGACATCACCATCAGTTTCGCCCGGCCGGGTCGAATGAGCTTCCCGATGCAAGTCGGGATTTTTTCAGCGACGTCGTCGTGACACAAGGTATGGTGATTGCCCTGGAAGGCGGAGATTCGCTTCTCGGGCTAGCGGACCTTGCGGAGCAATGGCTCCGGCGGGCCAACGCGGAACCACAGATTCTCGATCGGCGCACCCGGCTTGTTGCGCTCGATGCTCGGGATGGGCGAAAACTGTGGACGGCCGGACGATCCGCGGATCCCGAAGACCCGCTCGGGAATGTAGAGTTCTGCGCCGTGCCGCTTGCCGTGGAAGGCAACCTGTGGGTGCCGTTCTGCAGAAACACGGCTCTGTGCGTGGGGGTTCTTAAGCCGAAGAACGGCACACTTGTGCGGGAGATACTACTCGGCTCCGTCGGTGAACTCATTGGCATGCCGCGGCAGGCGATGCGGCTTACACACGCCTACGGAAAGGTCTTTGTTCCCTCGGGGCGCGGGGTGCTCTTCGCGGTCGAGGCTGACGATTTCACCCTCAGTTGGGCCGCCAGATTCGCCAATCCGCCGACGGATGCCGCAGCCTTGGCTATCGCGGATCGCTCTCGGTGGGTTCCCGCGCCCGCCGTGGCGGTCGGTGGTGCTATCGTGGTTCCGCCGACAGAATGTTCGGAGCTGATGGCCTTCTCTGCCGTCACCGGTGAGCTACGCTGGACTGCCGAAGCTTCACGAGTGTCGTACATTGCGGCCGCAGACGACTCCTTCATCTGGCTCGGTGGACGTGATATTTCGTGCCTGTCCGTGGCCGACGGCAGTTGTGTATGGACGACTCCGCTTGCATCGACTCCTACGGGTCGTGCTGCTGTGGCGGGAGACGTTGTCCTTGTTCCCACTCTGGCGGGTCTTTCCTTTCTAGACGCGGCGGTTGGAACCGTGATCCGGCAACAGCCTCTCCCCGGCGGCGCCTATCCCTTGGGAAACCTGTTGAGCTACGATTCGGCCCTGTACAGCGCCGACGCATCCGGAGTCCGTCGATACCCCGACCTCGACGCCGGATTCGCCAGGGCTTGCGATCGCTATGAAGGTGATCCGAACGACCCCACCGCTGCAGCCGAGCTAGTCTGGCTGGAGCTCTTTCGTGGACACCCTCAACGCGCCTTGGACATTGCCGAGCGGATCCCGCCGGCTGCCGGGACGTTAACCCAAGGGCGCGTGGAGGCGCTCTTGGCGAAAGCTGACATGGAGCCGGCAAGCGCGCGGGATCTTCTTACACGGGCAACCGAAATCGCTCGGGCCAACACCGACAGGCTGCGCGCCACCGTGGCTCTGACTGAGCATCTCGCGTCCGAGGGACTGTATCTGGAGGCGACTCGGGCTCTTTGGGACGTCGGTTTGAACGCCGATTCTAAAGGTCTTGTGCCGCTGGGCCGATACGTTCGCGGTTCCGTCCACTTGGCAATCGCCCGGCACCTTCGGGCAATCGAACAACGTCTGACCGGCAGCGAGCGACGGCAGATCGAGGATTACGTGAGCGAACAGATTGCGTCGGCAGAGAGTGTTCTTGGTGATTCACAGGGTAGTCGCGATGCCGCTCGGCGATTACGTGCGATTGCCGACCTCGCTGCTTCTTCAACAAGGCAGCGAGCACTTCTGTCGCTTGCCCGGTGGCGACGCGAGCAGGACCGCTCGGAGCAGGCCGAACAGCTTCTTCTCGAAGCCACACGAATACATGCTGATCCGGAGCTGTCCGCGCGAGCTCGGTTGGAATTATGCGATACCTACCTGGACGGGCTCCCGCAACGACCTCAGGCAACATTGGATTGCATGAACGAGTTGGAGCGTCAGTATGGTGGCATGCCTCTTCCAGAACCTGGCGCGCGCGCCGGAGAACGAACTTTAAAAACAGAGCAAGCCCGGACCATCGCAGATTGGGTCGAAACCGCACGGCGCAGAATGCCACGTAATCTCCCGGTGGCGACACCCTGGGGTCCGGCGCCGCCGCAGGTGGTTCTTACCGGGGCAGCCGATTGGACCCTGTCGACCGCCGCTATGGTTACCAAGCCTAGACTGGTACGTTTCGCCGACGGTGTCTCTGCCGCTATCGAGGACCGTTTTGTGTTCATGGAAGCTCGAGATCGCGTGCAGGCCATCGATGCCGACACCAAGTTGACATTGTGGGATGCGGAGCTTCGCCCTCCGGAGACGTTCTTCGAAACGCCGTCTGACGAGGGCGCACCAAGCGAGAGTGAGCGACGAGCCGTCGCCGACGGCGAGATCGCAGTGTTTCGCCGAAAGGAGGGACTGTATGCCGTCGGACTCATTACCGGTCGCAGGCTCTGGTTCAGGCCGCACTATTCGACGTACACTCCGCCGGTTCCTTCAGGTCCGGACCTGACCGCGGCGGCGCATCACGGGCAGTTGGCCGCCATGCTGGGACCGGATCATCTGGCACTGTTGCGTCTGACCGATGGATCGACAATCTGGGAGAGCAACCTCCGCGGTGAGCCCGTCAGTCACATTCGCTTCTCGGGCGATTATGTACTTGCGCTGGATGATAGCCTGGAACGCGCGAGCGTGTTCGACCGGGCGAATGGCCGGCTCGTTCAACGTATCCGGTTCCGGCAAGCCGACCCGGAGGTGGCACCGGTGAGGGTCATTCACGCTGGAGGGATGTTGTGTGGTCCGCGCTGCAACGACAACGCCGATCGTGTGGCGGGGGTGGAAACGTCCACCGGCCGTACGGTTTGGGAGATTGCGCTCGAGAAGCCGCTGGTCCAGATCTTCCATCTGCAGGGCGAACTTGTGGGGATCGCCATGCTGGGAGGCGACGTTCGAATCGTTGAAGCCGCCACCGGAAACGTCGTACTCGCCACCTCTGTCCGCGGGGCACGCATGGTAACGGACGCGATTTTGTTCGATGGGATCCTGGTTGCGCGACATATTCGACGGGTCGGGGCTGAGCGTCGGGTCGGTCTTGTCGCGATTGACATCGCTTCGGGAGATTCCCTCTGGCGGCGACGTGATCTCGTTTCCGATGTCGGCGTGAACGAGGCGCTCCGTCTTATCGGCGGCGTGATCCCCGCATTAGTGGAGTATCGCGATTCCCTCCGCGCGCGGTATCCCGCCAAAGGGCTGGTAATGATAGATGCCCGGACCGGTGAGAACGTGGGTCCGGGCGTGGAACTCATCGCAGCCGAAACGCGGGCCACGCTGACCGACGATGTCCACATCCGGCCGGGCGGGATTCTGGTCGGCACCAGTAACACAATGTTCTCCCTGCCGATGAGATCGGCCGAGGAACCGATCATTCCCTCGGGAGAAGCTGAGTGACAATCATTCTCCGAGCGTTGATTACGATAATGAGTCTGCTCGGGATCGTCCCGGCGACGGCAATCGGGGCGGATCCACCAACAGCTCCCCCACCACCGGTACGACGCCCATCCGGAATCACTTCAGAAACGGAGCAGGCCATCAATCGAGGACTGGCCTATCTGGTTCGCAGGCAGGATCATCAGGGGTCCTGGGCTAACCGGGACGGTCACGGCGAGTACACGGTGGCAATGACCGCCTTAGCCGGACTGGCCCTGGTTATGGACGGCAACACGACCACCCAGGGACGATACGCACCACAGGTCGACCGAGCCACGAAGTTCCTGCTCGATTCCGCCGGCTCGAACGGCTTGATCAGTAGAGGGAAGTACGATTCCCGGCCCATGTACGGGCACGGCTTTGCGATGCTCTTCTTCGGGCAAGTATACGGGATGACCGAAGACGCCGCCCGCGCTCGGGAAATCCACCACGCCCTGTCAGGAGGCGTGAACCTGATCGCTCGGGCGCAAAGTCGATTGGGAGGATGGTACTATACTTCGGATTCGGGGAACGACGAGGGTTCCGTGACGGTGACCCAGATCCAAGCGTTGCGTTCGTGCCGAAATGCCGGGGTGGCCGTGCCCAAGACCGTCATCGATACGGCGATGGACTACCTGGCGCAGTCGCAGAACGAGGACGGAGGGATACGTTACATGGTTTCGCAACGTAGCGGGGCATCCCGACCGGCAATCACGGCGGCAGCGGTGTGCTGTTGGTATAACGCCGGACAATACGATACGCCCCGCAGCCGCCGGGCCCTGGACTTCTGTAAGGACCGGATCCCTCTCCGGACTGCTCTGGGCAATTATGATTACTATGCGCATCTCTATTTGGCCCAGGCACTTTTCATCGGCGCAGATCCGGACTGGGACGGCTACTACGCACAGCGACGGGATTTTCTGCTCGGCGAACAGCAAGCGGACGGGTCGTGGTGGGGTGACGGGGTGGGCGACGTATACGGTACTGCCACGGCACTCATTATTCTGCAAATACCGTATAATCGGCTGCCGATCATGCAGCGTTAGGAAGTAGCAAACTGGCGACAGTGAGGATGGCACGGAGCACACGATGTCGAAGAGGAAGAACAAGATGACGCCCGGTACCGGCGAGCCCGCAGCCGACGTCGACGCGGCGGCAATAGAACGGGTTTGCGAGGCGCGCGCGAGCATCGCCCGCGAACTTGGCAAGATCATCGTCGGGCAGGAGGGGGTGATCGACCAGCTCCTTATCGCCCTGGTGGCGAACGGGCACTGCATCCTCGAGGGCGTCCCCGGTTTGGCGAAGACACTGATGATATCTAGTCTGGCCCGGTGTCTGGCGCTGTCGTTCAACCGAATCCAGTTCACCCCCGACCTTATGCCCTCCGACATTACCGGGACGGAGGTAATCGAGGAGGATCGGTCCAGCGGTGGGCGGTCGTTTAAGTTCCTTCCGGGGCCGGTCTTTGCCAACGTAGTGCTGGCGGACGAAATCAACCGCACGCCGCCCAAGACCCAAGCCGCTTTATTGGAGGCAATGCAGGAGCGACATGTGACCATCGGCGGCGAACGTCACGACTTGTCGCCGCCCTTCTTCGTGCTGGCTACCCAGAACCCGATCGAGCAAGAGGGTACATACCCACTGCCCGAGGCTCAACAAGATCGTTTCCTCTTTAAGGTCTTTATCCGGTATCCCTCCTATGAAGAGGAATACGCGGTAGCCGAGCGAACCACGGCCTCACTTGATCCCGAGGTCAGCCGGGTGGTCACGGGTGAGGACGTGCTCGAGTTCCAGAGGGTCGTTCGTGCGGTACCGGTGGCCCCCGACGTGATCCGATTTGCTCTCGATTTGGTTCGGGCAACCCGACCGGTGGAACCGACCAGCCCCGAGTTCGTCAAGGAGATGGTAACCTGGGGCGCCGGGCCACGCGCCGTACAGGCCCTGATTGTTGGCGGCAAGGCCCGCGCGGCGCTGGCCGGGCGTCATCACGTTGCCCCTCAGGACATTCAGGAACTCGCCCGCCCCGTGCTTCGGCACCGGATTGTCACAAACTTCTCTGCAGAGGCGCAAGGGTTCACTCCGGATCGGATTATCGAGGATCTGCTCTCGCAAACTGATCCGCATCGAACAGTATTGGATGACGATGAGCACACGCGCAAAGTACTTTCTTCCTGAAGTTCTTACCCGGATCTCGCCGTTGGAGCTGCGCGCCCGGCGCGTGGTGGAGGGCTTTGTCAGCGGGATGCACCGGAGCCCGTTCAATGGTCGGAGCATCGAATTTGCCGGCTATCGACCGTACGTTCCGGGCGACGACATCCGGCACATCGATTGGCGCGTCTTCGGGAAAGCAGATCGGTACTTCATTAAGGAGTACGAAGAGGAAACGAATATGCGGGTCCAGTTGCTGCTGGATTGCAGCGGCTCGATGGCCTATCCGCAGCGGCCGGCTCCCGACCGCCTGTCCAAATGGAACTATGCGGCGACCCTGGCGGTGTCTTTTGCCCACCTGCTGATTCGCCAACAAGATGCCGTCGGGTTGACCCTGTTTGATCACCAGGTGCGCCGCCGGTTGCCCGCCTCGTCAAATACGGCGGCGTTGGCAGCGATGACTGCGGCTATAGAGGAGGCGAACCCGCAAGACGAAACGGGAATGGCGTCCTTTTTCGGCGAACTGCCAGCGCATTTGCCACGGCGAGGTATGGTGGTGATCTTGTCTGATCTGCTCGCAGAGGTGGGCGAGTTCATCCAGGGACTTCAACGTTTGCGTTTCGATGGGCACGACGTATTGGTTATGCAGATTCTGGACCGAGATGAGCTCACCTTCCCGTTCACCCGGCGGACCCAGTTCGAGGGGCTGGAGGGCACGCTGCCCGCAACGACGATCGATCCGCAATCACTTAAGCGCAGCTACCTCGATGCGGTGAGCTCGTTCACAACGCAGATCCGGTCGGCATGCCTGGATCATAAGGTGGATTACGCCCTGGTCAGTACCGCCGACCCGTTGGACGTGGCCCTGTCCGCGTTTTTGGCAACTCGCATGCATCGTCAACGAGCGGAGTAGGACGAGTGAGTAAGCGCGAAGGAGCGTGTTCCATAATGCCGTTGCAGCGATGCAGACGTAGCTTGTAGCACTGCGAACCGAGACGAAACCTTGGCTGAGTTGCCTCCTCTATTCCTTGCGGCATTCGTTTCTCCCGGATACCTCTACGCCGGAATAGCGGCGACCGGTATACCGATTCTCATTCACCTGCTGGCCAGGCGCCGGTTTACGCGGGTCCGGTGGGCGGCGATGGAGTTCTTGATCGTCGCCCGGCAGCGCAACCGCCGTCGGATTCAGATGGAGGAGTGGATCCTGCTCGCTTTGCGCTGCCTGGCCGTTCTTGCTATTGGCTCGGCTCTGGCTCGCCCGTTTCTGAGCCCAACCGGTCTGCTGTCGGCCGTGGGTTCACCCGTTCGGACCGAGCACGTGTTGGTCATCGATGATTCTTTCAGCATGGGATACAAGTCCGATGGCTCGACCTCATTCAACCGGGCCCAGGAAGCGGCAAGGCGGCTGCTGGTCGCGATCCGGACGCAATCGCCCGGCGACACGGTCACCCTGCTGCGAATGTCCGCCGCCGACCAGCCAATCGACGCCGGCGCCTTCCTCGACGATGCCCGAGTCGAAGCCGTTCTGGCCCACATTGACGAACTTCCTATTACTCACGGGACGATAACGCCGGCGGCGGTATTGCAGGGAGTCGCCCAGACCCTTGCAACCGCGCCCGAGGTTCTAAACGCGGCGGTCTATCTGTTCAGTGACTTCCAGCAACGGGACTGGGCCGGGCCGAACGTGGTTGAGTCAACGCGCGGGGCAGAGTCCGGGATCTTCGCGCCGCTCAGCAGGTGGGCCGGCCGGGACCGCCAAGTGCGAGTCGTTCTTGCGAACACCGGTGATCCCGATGCCACCAACACCGCGGTTACCCGGCTTCAACTGAGGGGAGGGCGACTGGTAGCGGGAACCGAGGCAGTTCTACAAGCTGACCTTGTAAACTGGGGCGCCCGTCCCGCTACGAACGTCGAAGGCCGGGTTGAGCTCGGGGGTTCGGACGGCGGGGTTAGGAACGTCGATCGGATCGAGGCCAGGCAGAAGACGTCTGTTGAGTTCTCGATTAAACCCGACAATGTCGGAGTCGGAGCCTTGCGCGTCGAGTTGGCTCCGGACGGGTTGCCGATCGATGATGTCCGGTATCTTGCCGTTGACGTAGCGGCGGCCTGTCGGGCCCTGGTGGTGAACGGCGAGCCCTCGCCCGATCCGTTCGACGATGAAGTCCTCTTCTTAACCACGGCGTTGAGGCCCCGCGGTGAGATCTTCAGCGGAATCGAGCCGGTCGTTATCGACGAGGCTGAACTGGCTGATGCCGACCTAGGCGAATACCACGCCGTGATCCTGGCAAACGTCTATCGCCTCAGTGAATCGGCAGTCGACGCCCTCGAATGTTTCGCCGACAAGGGCGGCGGAGTCGTTTTCTTTGTCGGAGATCAGGTGGACCCGGGACTGTACAATGCTTCGCTCTACCGCAACGGGGCCGGTCTGCTACCGGTTGCACTCGACGGGGTGGTGCGCGTTACCGAATCCGCCCATCTGGTCGCAACCGAATCGCGCCACCCGATCACACGCAACCTGCTGGTTGAAGGCGACCCTCTGGGCATCGACCGGGTGGCGTTTACGACGCTTATGGGCTGCACTCTTCCGCAAAGCGTCGCCGCGCCGGATGAAGCGGACACAGGAAACGGCTCGGTGCGAGTCGCCACCGCATTCGACGACGAAACGGGACGGCCCGCAATTGTCGAACGCGCTTTCGGCAACGGGCGGGTCGTTCTGGTCCTGACCAGCGCCGACAAGGAGTGGAACAACTGGCCGGACCATCCGACTTATCTCCCGTTTATTATGGAACTTCTTCGATATGCCGCGTCCGGCAATGACCAAGCCCCGGACCAATTAGTGGGGGCTCCGATTCGATTGCCGATAGACCCCGTCCTGTTCGACCCTGAGGTTCTGATCAGAACGCCACTCTTCCCGGCGGAGCCCGAAACGCGCTTGACCGCGAAGGTCGCCGAGGACGGGCATGGATTGTCCTTGGTTTGGGAGGACACGAACACGCCGGGGGTCTATCAGTTTGAGCTCAGACGTCGGGGCGGACCGGAGGAGATTCGTATGGTCGCCGTCAATGTCGACTCGCGGGAGAGTGATCTTGCCATGGCCTCTGAGGCTAAGCTGCGCCGCGCCGCGGGTGATTTCCCCATCGAGTACGTCGAAGACGCCGCTGCCGCGGCAATGACGGATTCCATGCACCGCCATGAACAGTGGATGATGTTCTTGGTCGCAGCGATCGTCATCCTGATGACCGAACACGGATTGGCCTGGTGTTGGGGAGGGCGGTCGTGAACCCTGGAGTCATATCAACCAACTGAACCCGACACCGGAACATGGATACGCGTCTCCTGACAGTCTGGCATACCTTCATCGGTTCCGTAGTTCAGAACCGCAAGGAATACGTGACGGAATTCGGCAACCTCCCTGAAGGATGGTCTGCGCTTTTCGCAGTGCTTATCGGTGTCGCTCTTCTGGCAAGCGCGGTTCACATGTACCTTCGCGAAGGCCGTTCGGGGATATCGCTCCGCAAACGCATCCTGCCGGCCGCTCTGCGTTGTTGTGCTCTCACTATCCTGATGTTCATCCTCCTGGACCCGGCGCGCGTGCGGATCCTCCGCCACCGAGTTGACTCATACACGGTGCTTCTGGTCGACAACTCGCCGAGCATGGACTTGAACGACACCTACCGCGCTCCGGCGGACGCCGCTCGGATCAGGTCGGCATTCGAGGGTGAACTCGAACCGCCTTTGCGCCGCAGTGATATTGTCCATCGCCTGTTGAATAGGGACAACCGGGCGTTTTTGGCAGGATTAGCCCGGAACAACCACGTGCGTCTTCTGACCTTCAATGATGAAGTTGAGCATCGTGGGGAAGTTGCCGCCGCGGTGGAGGATCCCGCGGATCGGAACGAAGCGGTTTCCGGCGCCGCGCTATCTTCGTCTGTACAAGACGCCGAAACCCGATTCGACATGAGCGGGTCCGCTACCAATATCGACTTGGGGATCCGCCGGGCTATCGAGGTTGTCGGCGGGGCTCCGCTGGCCGGGATTGTCGTACTGAGTGACGGCGGCTTCAATGACGGGGCCCCGGTTGAAGAGGCGGCCCGGCGGGCGCGCGACCGGGGTGTTCCGATCCACGTTGTCGGCATTGGCGATCCAACCGCGCCGCGGAACATCCGGGTGACCGACATAATCGCCCCGGATACCACCTTAACCCGCGACCCCTTCGCCATAACCGCCCGGATAACAGCCCATGGTTTTGAGGGGCAGTCTCTGCGCGTCCGGCTTCACCAGAAGGCGCCCGACGACTCGCACAGCCGGTTCGTTGCCGATCAGGAGGTTACCGTTCAGCCCGACGGCTCCATAGACCCGGTCACTTTTCAAAGGAGCCAAGAGCAGGCCGCGCCCCTTCTGTTTAGTGTGGAGGTGCCGGTCCGGGAATCCGAAGCGATCACGTCGGACAACCGTAAGCAGGCCACCGTTAACGTCGTTGACTCGCGAACTCGAGTGCTGGTAGTCGCCGGTGGTCCGAGCTGGGACTACCGTTTCGTCACTCGACTTCTGGAGCGCGACGCCGGTGTGGACGTTACGTGTTGGCTGCAATCAGCCGATCGAGACGCCGTTCGCGATGGGAATGTCGTGGTGGATCACCTGCCGCAAGCACCCGAAGAGCTGCTCGAGTTTGATGTCATTATTCTGATGGACGCCGACCCGACGAACCTCACGGAGTTCTGGTGTGAATCGGTGCATTCACTGGTTACCCAGCACGGCGGCGGATTACTCATGACCGCCGCGCGCCCGCACACCTCGGAGCTTGTCCGGGCTCCGGTGTTCGAGCCGTTGCGCGGCATCTTGCCGGTGGTTCTGGACCCCCAAGCGGACCTGATTCAGAGTCGAATAGGGCATTATCAGCTCTCTCCGTCTCCCATCGAAGTCCCGACCTCGGCGCTGAGCCATCCGATCATGCGTCTGGCGGACGATCCCGCCGCCAACCGGCAAACGTGGAACGACTTCGGCGAGGTCTACTGGCACTACCCCGCCCTGCGTGGGAAACCGGCGGCCACCGTCCTTATGCGTCACGGAAGCCCCCGCATGCGCGGCCCGGACGGCGGACATGTTCTGGCCGCCGTGCAGTATGTCGGGTCCGGTCGCGCCGGATTCCTGGCATTCGATGGAACGTGGCGTTGGCGACAGTATGCAGAAGACAAATACAACAGGTTCTGGGTGCAGCTTGTACGCCATCTTGCGGAAGGCAGACTCCTGGGACAGGCGCGGGGCGGCGTAGTGTTGACCGATCGTGATCGATACGCACCGGGTGATACGGTTAACGTATCCGCCCGTCTGCTGAACAAACAGTACGAACCGTTGGCAGCCGACCGAGTCCGCGCGATTGCGTCTATGGAGGGTGAAGATCGCGAGTTCTCCCTGGAGGCTCGCTCCGCTGAGCCCGGGTGGTTCGAGGGCAGCTTCACGGCGGATCGCGTGGGGACGTTTCGTGTGGAAGTGCGAACCGCCGCCGCGGATGACCAACCGGCGATTGCGTGCGATGTAGTGGTTTCACGGCCGAATCTCGAGATGTTGCGTCCCCAAATGAACCGATCCGCCCTTTCCGTCCTGGCCGAGCAATCCGCGGGTGGGCGGTACTTCGACGTGGACGAAGCACGCGAACTCCCCGCCGCAATCCCGGATTTGCACGAAGAAGTCTCGGTCCGATCGGACGTGGACCCGCTCTGGGACAGTTGGACGGTACTGGGAGTCCTCTTCGCGCTGCTCTGCGCGGAGTGGGGCATACGAAAGTGGAGTAACCTGCTATGAAAGCACTGGACCGGGTTGAGGAATGACAGGCGACGCCAACCACAATCCTAATCCTCCAGCCACGGCGCTGAGCGAGCCTCTGGCGCTTCGTCTACGGTCGACAGCCGGGCGTCTGCGGCGATATACCGTGCTTGCGGGCTTGGCTTGCGTAGGCTGGGCGACACTGCCCCTCGCGTTGGCCCAATTCGCGGTTGATTCCTACGCCGGGGGCCTGCGTTGGAGCATGCGGGCGACTGCGCTGGCGATTATTCTCCTTTGGGTGGTCCGCCTGGCGTGGCGGCGAGTCTGGCGCCCGTGGCATCTTCCGTTTGGGCTGCCCGAAGTGGCTCATCTGATCGAGCGTCGCCATCCGGAACTGGCCGGGGTATTGATCTCTGCGGTACGGTTTGCCGGCGGTGAAACGGGCCACAGTGCTACAGCCTCCGGCGCATTGACTGCGTCGGTAATGTCCCAGGCTTCTGCTTCAACAGTGAATCTCGACTTCGATACGGTCCTGAACACCAGACGGGCTCGACTCGCCACGCTGTCACTGACCGGTGTCCTCATCACTGGTATCGCCATTACCGTTGCGGCCCCGGACCAGACGGTGCTGTGGTTCCGGCGAAACGTCCTGCTTCAGAATACGCCGTGGCCCCGGCAAACTCGGCTTGTTGTAGACCTGGACGACGGTGTTCTGACCGGCGCAATAGGTGATGATCTGACAATCCGAGCCCACGCCGAGGGCATTCAGCCGCGCGACGTCGAGATTGTGCTGGAGACGGTCTCCGGACGGAAGCAGCGGGGAATGATGGTAACCGTCGGTAGCCACGATGCCCGCCGGTATCGCTACACGGTCAAGAACGCCACAGAGGACTTCTCCTTCCGGTTGCGCGGGGGCGATGATCGCACCAATCCCTATCATGCGCACCTGTGCGAGCGTCCTCGGATAGCGCATACCCAGATGCACCTGATTCCGCCTTCGTATACCGGGCAGGATCCCGTAATCCTGGGCAACGACGAACGGTCCGCCCGAGTCTTGTCGGGCACTACCGTGACAATCCGATTCCGCACAAACAAGCCGGTCCGGCGAGCGATACTGATGTCCGGTGAGAAAGAGATCGTCCAAGCCGACCCTGATGCACAGTGGCATACGGTGACGACCAGCCCGACGATGACAGGCACTTATCATTTCAGCTTGGAAGACGAGGTGGGACTGACTAACCGCCGGCCGGTGTTTCTGTCTCTGCAGGTAGTCCCGGACGAACCTCCCCGAGCTCGCTTGAGGATTCCCGATGCCCAAGAGGTGATTACCTTGGACGCGATTCTCCCGGTAGAGTTGGAGTTCGCTGATTCTCACGGGCTGGCTACGGCAAGCCTCACCTATCACCTCTCCGGAGAGGGAACGGGCGAGAAACGCATAGCGCTGGCAGGGCTTTCGCCGGGAGCCAGGTCCTTCTCAACGGACATCACCTGGAGCCCGCCGCGGACGGCATCTCCGGGCGATCGCGTAGCGCTGCAGGCTCATGCAACCGATCTGAACGACGTTACCGGCCCCGGGGTGGGCAAGTCGCATCAGGTCACTCTGCGAATCGCCACTCGGGAGGAGTTCCTTGCAGAATTGTCGCGGCGCGAGAAGGAGTCGCGGGCGGCCTTCGAACGGCACATCGACACTCAAGAGGATCTTCGACGACGTCTTCTCAGTTCTGTGGCTGCAGCCCGGATGGAAGGCTCGGACGGGGGCGAATCGGATGAGACCCTCGCAAACCTCGCCCACCGGCAACGCAACCTCGCCGGGGCGGTCAACACCGTACGCCATCACTTCGGTCAGATCCTCGCCGAGCTGATGGTCAACCAACTCGACACTCCCAACGAACACGCACGACTATCTCAGGGTATTATTGAGCCGCTAAGCCGTTTGGCTGAGCGCGATCTTGTTGCGGCCGCGGATTCCCTGCAGGAGTGTTCCCGGCAGAAACTTGCGGAACAGTCTGCCGCGATCGATGCTCAGCAGGCCGCGATGCTATCCGATATGCGCGCTGTGTTGGACGAAATGGTACAATGGGAGGGCTACAACGAACTGCTGGACATGATTCGCGCTCTCATCCGGCTGCAGGACGAGTTGATTGCCGAGACTCAGGATGCCCTTACGGAACAGGCCGACAATGTGTTTGAAGACTAGAGCAGTTTCCAGAAAGGTCCGTCTGGATCTCTCGCCTTACGATGGCACTCATGCGGGAGAGCGGCGACCGATCTTCGGACGAGGTGTTGTCTTTCTGGCTGCGCTTGCTCTGGCCGTAGGAGCGGCATCTCTTGCGCAGACTCCAACGACGACGGAGGTCGATCCGCTTTCCACGAAGGAGCAGATGATTCGCGACCGCTTTGAGCGTTTCGAGGATCGGGTATTCAAGCTCCGCGAGCAGCTTGCTCTTGAAGAGCCGGAGACCGCCGCCCGCCTCGAGCGTGTTCTGCAGCGCGCCGGCGAACTCGGGCTCGCCGGACAACTCGATGATGTAATCGAATTGCTAAGGACCGATGCTCCCTTGACGGTGGTCATCGATGCCCAGAAGGAATGGACGCAGCAGGCCGGGGGGCTCCTCGACATCCTCCTTGCACGCGATAACCGTAGTGATCAAGAGAACACCCGCCGCGACCTATTGCAGGATTATCAGCAGACCGTCTCGGAATTCCTCGATCGGCAGAACCGGCTTCGTCAGGCTTCACAACGGCTGGCGTACGCGCAGCAACTGGCTCAACAGCTCGACGCCGCCGCGCAGCTCACCAACGCGTTCATCGACCGCCAGAAAGCCATCACGGCCGGCCCGTCCGTTGACTCGGCGCCAACGCTGCAGGCCGATCTTGCAGCCGAGACCCGGCAACTTGCCGACTCCTTGCTTCGTGCCGCGCAGCAGGATCCCGAGTCATCATCCGGGGCACTCGACCTGGATTCTACAAAGGCACAGACGGCCGATGCGGCGGACCTGCTGAGCGAGAGCGCCGTGAACATGGCCGAAGCGGCGAGAGCCCTGCGTGATACGCCGACACAACCGGTTGCGCCGCTGCAGAACGTTGCGGAGCAGGAGCTGAATCGCGCTTACGTACTTCTGCAAACCGCGCAGCAAGAACTCCGCGAGGTGCTGTCCGGTGCCAACGAGGCTGAGCGTCAACATGCTGTCGCTGACGAAACCCGCAGTCTCGCCGACAGGATGCAACACGATCAAGTGTCCGGCAACCTAAGATCCACAGTGGGCGAGTCCGGAAGTTCCGCCCGGCGGGAACTCGACCAAGCCCACGAAGCTATGACTAAGGCCGCCGACAGCCTCGAACAGGACCAACCGGGGGCGGCGGCAGCGGAACAGGCTGACGCGCTCGAGCATTTGAAGCAAACTCAGCGCGATCTGGATGAGGCTCTAGAGCGAGATCGACAAGAGGATCGTGCGAAGATGATGCAGGATCTCACCCGGCGTTTCCAGGAGATGCTGGCCGAACAACAGGACATCAACCAAGCATCCGCGGCCTTCCAGATGCGTACCCCGCAGCACCTGCCGCGTTCGGAGCAGCTCCATCTGGCGAACCTCTCGACCCGCCAACGGTCGCTCTCCGAACAGGCGGACCAGTGTCATAATACTCTTCATCGAGAGGACGCCACTGTGGTGCTGCCCTATCTTGCGGGGCAACTTGCCGAGGACATGCGCAATCTTGCCGGCCGGCTCGCGAAGTTCGACGTCGGCCCGCTGACTCAGACCATCCAGAAAGAAGTCGTCGAAACCCTCCAGCAGCTTCTCGACTCGACCGCGCAAATGGCCGAGTCTGGAGAATCTGCAGAGGAGTCTACCGGACGCGATGCGGACGAACCCCCGGACAAGTCGCTTATGCCATCGTCATCCGAACTGAAGCTGCTTCGCTCCATCCAACTTCGCATCATCGCCCGCATGGCGACCATAGAAGCAGCCGCCGAAGATCACCCGCAAGGCAGCCGGTCTCCGAACCCGGCGTTGGAGTCAATCGCTACGCGACAGACGGAATGCGCGCGGCTTGCCCAGGAGCTCTGCGATCGAGTCCGGCAAACCGCATCCGGGGAGGACGAAGAATGAGCGCAAGGACGACTCGGAGTGTTCTCTTTGTGACTGTCGTCGCGGCACTCGCGGCTGAAACGACGAGGGCGCAGACTCCGACAGCGAACCTCATTGACTACCTGGACGCGGACGGACAGGTCACTGCAGAGATCCGCCGGGAAGTCCGCACGACGTGGGAGGAGTGCCGCGCGGATGCCGCCGCCGAGTGCCTCACGCCGGCCCTGTCGACACTGTCTGCCACCTTCCGCGAAGGCGTTCTTGCCTACCGGAATGAACGCTATGCAACTTGTGCCACTATTATGGCAGAGTTGCGGACTGATCCGAACCCGTTCCTGGCTGTCAACGCTGCCGCCTACGAAGTCAAGGCCCAGGTGGCCGCGGGCGCTGCCGTGGAGGCCCTGGACGTCTTTCCCACACTAACCGGCGACGGAACGGTAGGACTATCCGGTTTCACCCCATTCTCTGCGGAACTCGCTTTTCTGCGGGGGTTCTGCCTCTACTCCGACCTTCAATACCACGCGGCCGCTTCCGCCCTGAACGAGTTCCTGGCAGAATACCCCCACGCACCCGCCCATCTGGCCGTGGCTGCTCGGCGGATACTCGGACAACTTGCCGATCATCAGCCCGGCGGGCTCGGGGAGATTGCCGATCTCATGAATTACGCGGGGCAACGGCTCACGCGCGACGACGCCGGCGATACTGTTCGACAGCGTCAGCGGCGCGCCGTTGAATTGCTGGACAAACTGATTGACGCCGCCAAGCAACAGGAGCGCGGCGGAGACGGTGCCCAGGCCGGGGCGAGCCAGCAGGGCGCCCCCCCGCAACCGGGGTCCGCGTCTCAAACGACCGGCGGGCCGACACCGGGGGATGACCTGCGGGCCGCTCGTAGCGCCAATCCGGCCGAAGTGTGGGGAACGATGCCGCCGGCCGAGCGCAAGAAGATCCTGCAGGCCTTGCGAGATCGCTTCCCCGACCGCTACCGCGGATTGATCGAGCAGTACTATGAGGAACTCGCTGAGGAGCGTTGAGCTAATGCCCGTAAATGGACTTCGTACCGCAAGAGCCCGACTACGCAGCGCCATTCCGAGGATTGCCTTCGTCGTTGCTATCCTACTCAGCGAAGTGACCTTCGGAGCTGCCGTGCGGGTCGTTCGGATTGACGGCACGAGCGTCACCGGCGAGTGGCTCGGCTGCCCCGCCGGTCAGCGACTCGGTTTGCGAACGGACCTCGGCGAAACCGAGATTGAACTTCACCAGGCCGCTGAACTGATCTTCAGCAACGTCGCAACCAATCCGCGAGGAACAACCGTATTTCACCTGAATGGCGGCGGCCACATCGTCGGAGAGCCGTTGGAAACAGCGTCCGGGGGCGTTGCATGTCGAATGAACACCGGCGGCGGTGTCACGATTCGCTTTAACGATCTGGCGGGAGTCGAGTTCGGTTACACCGGCGATCCGCTGGGCGCGTCCGAGCTCTTTCAGTCAGCAATGGCTGACCGATCCGACGGCCAAGACGCGCTGGTTACGCGACATGGTGACCGCCCACCCCAGATCCTCCATGGTCAACTCGAAGCTCTCGGGCCTGAAACCGGTATGTTCAGGTTCGATAATCGCCCGCGGACATTCCGCAACGAGAAGATCTTTGGAATAGTGATGGCCGCAGAGGTTGTCCCCCGCGAGCCGAGCCAAGTCCGAGTCTCGCTGGTGGCAGGTTCGGTGATTCCAGGGCGGCTGCGGGATGCGACGGCCGACATTCTCACGATAGAAACGACTTGGGGGCACCCGGTCACCATTCCGATTGAAGACATCGCCACGGTGGATTTCACCAGCGATCGAGTTGTCTACATTAGCGACCTAACCCCCAAGACCCAACACGTTGATGGACGGCTCCATCGTCCCTGGCCTGTACAATTGGATCGAAGCGTGAGTGGCGGACCGTTGTCACTTGCCGGACAGACCTTTCGCAAGGGGTTGGGCGTTCACAGCCGCACGGAGCTGACTTACGAACTCGGCAACGAATTCGACACCTTTCTTGCCACTATCGGAATCGACGACGCAGTTCGTCCGCGCGGGAGCGTGTGCTTTCGCGTGCGAGGCGATGGCCGTACCCTGTTCGATAGTGGCGAGCTAACCGGACTGGACGACCCCCGCGAGCTTGCCGTTGACATATCGGGTGTCTCGGTTCTCACCCTGGAGGTGGATTTCGGCGAAGGACTGGATCTGGCCGACCACGCAGACTGGGGTCAGGCGCGCCTGCTCAAAGCGGCGGTCATCCCGTATCACGAGCCTTCCAACGGCATCGGGTCGGACAGGTGATCCTCTATGCCGCTTCGGGTTCCTCGACCGGCCTGGCGGCATCGGCCCGCGGCGATCGTTCCGGCATCCACTTGTAGATCACCACAATGAAGGCTACGCCACCGGCAAACACCAAGACGCTCACAAACTGGGATATCGTGAGCCCGAGCGTATCGTGCGGATTGTCCGTGCGGATCATCTCGATCACGAACCGGCTGATCGGATAGAGCACCGCGGCCAGGGCAATTACAATCCCATGGCGTTTCCTCACATAGAAAACCGCCGAAAGCAGACCGGACATCAGGAAGGCACTCACCGAAGCGTATAGTTGAGTTGGATGCACGGGCAGAGAATGGCACTGCGCCGCCAGGTCCTGCAGCTCTGATACCGACGTCTTACGCTCCGGGTGCTCTCGCGAGGGGAATCGCTGCGCCATCTCCAGAGCGTCCAGATGGTTCTTCTTCCGCCACGCTACCAACACCGCTTCCTTGCTCTTGATCTCAGAGTTGAGCGCTCGGACCTCCGCGGAGTCGGCATCAATCTCCTTTGCCTCGGCCAGGGCGGTTTTGAGGTCGTCGATGTCGCGCTGCGGACGCTCCCGAGCTTCGACCGACAGGTTCAACGTCGCGGCCGGCAAAGGCAGACCTGCGTTACCCGCCATACTGATCAGCTCTGCCGGGATCGTTACGTCCCGATCCTGCCACTGCCGCAGGTGCGCCGGGCTTCCGTATGGAAACTCCACCGCCCAGGGGTACTTGGCTTGATCGGTCCCCTCGGCCACACATACCCCACCGAAACAGCACCCGTTGAAAAAGCAGCCGATCCGCCCGATCGCCAGCCCCCACAACAGACCCGGGGCGAGAATGTCAAGATACAGGCGGATGGACTGGCGCTTAATGGCCAGATAGATCATCACCGCCGCGGTTGCGCCCAGAAAGCCGCCCAGAAACTCCAACCCTCCCTGGCGGATGTCGATTACTGCAAACCAGACGTTCTTGAGCGGAGCAAAGTCCGTCTTCCAGTAGTGGATCACGTAGAACAGACGTGCCCCTCCCACCCCGAAAACCAGCGCGAGAAAAGACAGGTCAATCACCCGGTCCGGGTCGGCCTTGACCCTCGCCGCCCGGCGCATCGCCAGCCACACCGCGCTGAGGAACCCGACCATCAGGCAGAAGCCGTACGTCTTTACGCCGATTCCTAATACCGGCAACGTGAACAATTCCGGGTGCATATATCCGCCTTCAGTGTTTGAACGTCAGCAACAGAACCTCGGCACGTTCACGAAGATCCTAACCGGACACAGGCGGCGGGTCCACGCCGATGTTGTCGATCAGGCGACAGGTCCCAATCCGCACCGCCAGGCAGATACGCGCGGGCCGATCAACAACCGACAGCAACTCCAGCGATGTCACATCGACGACGTCCACATATTCGATCTTCGCAGGTCCCGCTTGCTGAATCGTGCTCCTGATCTCCTCTTTTAACTCCGCCACGTCCCTCGCCCCGTTCGTCACCCGTTCTCGGGCGTTGAACAGAGCCTCGCTCAACGACCGCGCCTGTTCCCGCTGGTCAGCGGAAAGGTAGGCGTTGCGGCTCGATCGCGCGAGTCCGTCCGCCTCGCGGACCGTCGGACAACCAACAATCTCGATTGCCATGCTCAGGTCGAGAACCATCCGGCGAATCACCGCAAGCTGCTGAAAGTCCTTCTCGCCGAAAAACGCAACGTCCGCCGGCAAGATGCTGAACAGCTTGGCGACGACCGTAGCCACGCCGTCGAAGTGCCCCGGCCGGCATGGACCGCACAACGCATCCGTCAGCCCGCTGACGTGCACTGTTGTGAGCACGTCGGACGGGAACATCGTCTCGTTGTCCGGAGCGAATACCAGGTCGACGCCCTCTCGCGCACATGCCGCCAGGTCTTCAGCCAACGGGCGCGGATAGGCGTCCAGGTCCTCCTGCGGACCGAACTGCAGCGGATTAACGAAAATCGTTACCGCAACTGCCTGGCAGCGCGCTCGCGCCGCCCGAATGAGCGAGAAGTGCCCTTCGTGCAGAGCTCCCATCGTCGGGACCAGCCCGACGGACCGGCCCCGTTGGTGGAGCTGACGGACCGCGGCCCGAGCCTCCTCGACTCCGTGCAGTACCTTCATTGCCCGTCTCATTAACAGTCCTCGAATGCCTCTTTTTCGGACCGTACTGTACGCCTGCAACCCGATTATGCAAAATGGGGCCGATGGGCCCGTGATTGCCGACGCAACAGGCCGGGCGTTCGCGGTGGGAGACGCCCCTCGCCGAACAGTGGGTTCGAGCCTTTAGGCCGGTAAAGCGAGCCCTTCAGGGTCGTTAGAGCCTGGATCGGCTGGGGCAGCAAGATCGCCCGGCGGATACCGAACTTACCGCTAACGATCCTGCGGGTCAGACTGTCTAAATCCTTGGATCAGAGCGACTTGGACACCGTCGTGGAACAGACGAAGGCGGCCGAAACATCCCTGGTTGAACGAGCCCGCGGTGGTGACTCGGCAGCCTTCGCCGATCTGGTGCGAGCGTACCAGCGGCGCGCGGTCTCGGTCGCCTACCGGTTGCTCGGCAATGTTGAGGACGCCGGCGATGTCAGCCAAGATGCCTTCGTTCGGGCCTACCGCTGCCTGGAGCAGCTCGACGATCCGGCCCGGTTCGGGTCCTGGCTGCTGCGTATCGTCAGCAACCTCGCCCTCAACTACCGCCGGGCCCGGAGTACTCGGGCGGCGGCTTCGCTGGACGACGACCTCGCCCTGCCGAGCAACATTCGGAACCCGTCCACCGTACAGCGGAGCGTTGGACTTGCTCCGGATGAAGACGGAGTTCTTCCCGCGGAGCTGCGCGGGGGGATCCAGGCGGCTATGGAGCAACTGCCCGAGAAACAACGGCTGGCCCTGATCCTGTTCAGCGTAGAGGGCCTTCCGCAGAAGGAGGTTGCCGAGATTCTCGAATGCACCGTTGAACTGGTGAAATGGAACGTCTTCCAGGCCCGTAAGAAGCTCAAAGAGTCGCTTAGGGAGTACCTTTGATAGGGACTGCCTCGTAACGGTGCCGAACGGCAGAAGCAGTGATTAGACGAAGAAGCCTACGATGACCGAAGCACAGTACAACCCGAACGATCCTGCCTATCTTGCCAGCCGGGCGTTGGACGAAGAGCTTCCTGCTGAGGAACGGCGGCGGCTCGATGCCGCTCTGGCGGAATCGGCAGAGTTGCGCGTCGAAGCCGGCGAGCTTGCCGGTGTCGACCGCCTGGTCAAGCGGTGGGCAGGCGACGGGCCGGAGTTGGATTGGGAGAACCATGCCCGGCTCGTAAGTGATCGGATCAACTCGGACGTCGACGAGGGCGACCTGGCTCAGGTTGATCGGCTTCTCACGCGGTGGGGACAGGACTCTGCCGAGATCGACGCCGACCGGTTCACTGCCGAGGTAATGCAGAGGGTCTGCGCTGCGGATCAGCGGCATCCGCGGCGGAACCTGCTCTTGCGGCTCGCGGTTCCTCTGGCCGCCGCCGCTGCAATCGTCGTCGCCGTGACCGGTCCCTTCCGGCAAACCACCGCGCCTTCGACGGTCTCGCAGGTGGCGTTTCGTCCGATCGTTCAAGCGGCTGCCTTGCCGCAGACAACGTCAATCGTGCAGTTCGATCGCACTGCGGTCGCGGATGCAACGCCCGGATCGGAGGATTCGAGTTTGTCTATATTGATAGTCGGGTCATCACCACTGCCGAGAGCTTTTGAGGAAGTGCCACCAGCATGACAGAGGTTAATCGGAGTTTCCTTTTGGACGTACCCGAGACCCACCGGCGAGAGTCGCCGCCGGCCTGTTGGCGAGAGAGTAAGATGACGATTGCCGAGTTCAATACTGCTGCCTTCAAGAAGTTGATCGCGGTCTTCGCGATTATCGCGGCTTGGGCAACGTCCGTTGCCACTGCCCAGCTCGACCGGCGCGGGCTCATCGAGCAGGCCCTCGATGAACCCACCCATATCACGCTGGAAGATATCCGGCTCGGCGACGCTATAGAGAAAGTCTCCGAACAGACCGGCATCAGGGTCTTCATGCCACCTTCCGTGATGGCGTTTGTTCCGTACGGAGCCGACACCGTGGTGCGCCGCGTCGAGATCGAGGGTATCTCTCTGCGCCAGGGGCTGACCAACCTGTTCGCTCCCCTTGGGATGACCTTCCGAGTTGATGCCGACCACGTGGTCGTCGACCCGCACGACGCCTTGCGTAATCTCGGACGAGCCCCCACTTGGACCGAGCTGGACACTCTGGCGGAGCTGCGGGGAATACGTCCCGGCGTGGACGATAATGACCTGAACCGCTTGCGCGGTCGTATCCGCTTCGCCGTCCCGATCCCTGACGGTTGGACCCCGCTGGCGGCCGCGATTCGCAGCGTTGGGTCGGGCCCGGGGGACACGGTTCTGTCTCTCGCCTGTTCTCACCTGGGCTGGGGCTGGAGTCTGGATGGCGACGGAATAACCGTGGTCTCCGGCGCCGGTCGGATCCAACGTACCCTCCAGCAGCCGGTCTCGCTTCGCATGAACTTCAAGCCCCTCATCGATGTTCTGCAAGAACTCGGGCGGGTAACGGGTGTTGCGATTCGGACTGAGCCCGCAGTGCTGGCCTCCCTACCGGTCCAGGTCCGCGAGAACTTCTCGATCAACGCTCACAACACACCGGCCGAGCACATTCTGGAGAAGATCGCTGCGTACACGGGGTTAGGCTATCTGGTCGAAGCGGACGGAGTCCTCTTCTACGACGCCACCGGGGCTCCGCCACAAACCTCGGGCGCGGAGCCGATCACGGAAACCCCACCGGTCAACGATCCCTACGTGGGCAAAGTCGTTACTCCGGTCGGAGATGGTCGAACGGTGGAATGGCTTGTGCGCCGATCCGAACTGCCCCCCGACCTGCGCACGATGCGGCAAGAGGACCTCAAAGAAGCCTTCGAAGCCATCCGCGCCCAGAAGGCCGATCCCAAACCATAGCCCCCGAAATCGGCCACTCACTTGCCCGACGCGCGTGATTAATACGTAGACCAGGTCAATGACCTGCCTAAACCATTTGCCGCGTGTATACGCAAGGAATATGATTCCGGTATGCCAACTTGCGCAGGGGCCATCTTCCTGATGGTCATCCTGTGGCCTGTAGCCAAGTATGTGTGCTTGTTGCTTACTGAGGAGTTTGCGATGGGATGGGTTTGACGGCGGTTCTTGCCACATTGGCCGATTGGCACCAGTCGTGCAGCGATGCGAGCACGACGTTGGTTCGAGTCCCCGACCTCTGAAGAGGCGAGCCACCCAGTCTACGACAGACCACTTGGCCGCGCGACGCCCGAACGTACGCCGAAGGCGTTTAACAGCAAAGCCCAGGGTAAACGAAGCGGCGCAGCCGCTTCAGTGCCACCCTGGGTCACAAAGCCCCCTTCCACACCAACCCCGAAGTGGGTTGAACAACAGCGTTCGGCCTGTGAAACCCTTACAGGGTTCGCTCGACCGAGACGATTCGATACCCAGGGTGGCGTCCCGGCAAGCCGGGACTGACCCTGGGCTATGCTGTTGAGCCCCTTCGGGGCACGCGTCAACCCGCGTTAACGTCCTTCGCGTAACGTAGGCATCCGTCGGGTAGCGCAGCCATTCGTCTCGTAGCGTAGACATCCTACCTGCAGTACGTCGGCTAACACACGGAATCCCGGCCGGGCGGATGTTCTATTGACTTTCGCGAATGCCCCAGGCGTCCGAGTCCACCACCTCTGAAGAGGCGGGCCACCCGGCGGGATCTAGTCCAAACGACCTGCCTGACATCAACGAGCGATAGTAAAGGCAGATCGTTGAAGTGCTCTATCCATGCTATGGAGTTTGCTATGGCGCAAGGTGTCCAATCTGCGCCGGCCCTGCCCTCTTAACGAGTCTCGCCTCTTGCTCCAAGAGCAGTCGGGCTTGCTCAAGTTGCTCTGCGGATAGACGTCCTTCGATTCCCTCGATGTCCGCCACAAGTTCGTCCTTCGCGTCGGTACCTGCGCGCCCGAGGTTCAAGTACACCCAAGCCCAAACGTCATCCTTATCTACACCATGCCCGACAGAGTACATATGGCCGACATGTAGAAAGGCTGCAGCGTTGCCTCGCCTTCCCGCAACCCGGAACCAGTGCTGAGCAAGCTGTGCGTCTTGCGGCGTCGCGTTTCGGTCGAAATACAGCCGGCCAAGATTGAACGGCGCTGTCATGCTACCGTTCTCGCTCGCCTTCTCTAACCACTCTATCGCCCTGTCGACATCCTTCTCAAGCCCCAAGCCCAGCAGATACATCATACCGAGCCTATTCTGCGCAGACGCAGATCCGTTCGCAGCCAAACGCCGTACCCACTTCTCTGCGCGCGCGTAATCACGCGGAACAACTGTTCCATCGGAGTAGGCTGCTGCAAGATTCGTGGCCGCGAGCATACTACCCTGATCGGCCGCACGCTCCAGCAGGCTAATGCCCTTCGTGACGTTCCTGCGGTCCCCTTTTGCAGTGCACAACAGGACCCCGAGAGCAACCTGCGATTGCGTATCTCCGTTCTCTGCAGCCATCTCGTACCAGCTCACCGCCTTATCCAAGTCGAGTACGCTAGCCTCTGTATTGTAGATTGCCCCAAGATTAGCCTGGGCACTCGCACTGCCCTGATTGGCCGCCCTCGTATACCAGGCAACTGCCTGTTCGAGGTCTCGTGTAACACCTTGCCCAGAGTAGTACATGTCTCCGAGTTTATGCTGGGCATAGGTGTCACCTGAATCGGCTAATGACCGGAAGATGGCTAGTGCCGACTTGTAGTCTCCGCGATTGTAGGCATTCTTGCCGCTCTCGAGATCGGTCTTCTCGGCCGGAATCGAAACCAGCACGGCCAAGAGAATCAGCATCGTTTTCATATCAAACCTCCCAGAAGATCGCGTGGCTCCGTCTGACGACCGTCGTGTGTCTTCTCCGGTGACCGGACGTACACCGCGCCGCTTCGTTTCTCAGCACGTTTGATGACGAACGTGGTCCTCGAAAACACGTCATCGGACCGGGCAGGACTACGCTGATCACGAGGCGTTCTCGCCAACGCGTTGGTAGCCCGCACCTATAATGCCCGTTACTCAGACCAGGTCAATGACCTGCTCTACGCGCTGCGCATGGCCACCGGCAGATTGCCGCCGTACAATCATCCGCTATGGCGAACGCCGATGATATTATGAACCGTCCGGAACCGGCGCGCGGGTTCTTTGATCTGACGCCGGACACGCTCCGCAAGCTTCTGAAGGACTGGCGGGAGCCGGCCTTTCGATCGAAGCAGGTTCTGGAGTGGGCCTACGAGCACGGGGTCGGGTCCTACGACGACATGTCCAACCTGCCCAAGTTGCTCCGGAGGCGGCTTACTGCGGAACTGCCTCTGTACACGTCGACGATCGTATCGCGGCAGGAGTCTTCCGATCGCACGGTCAAGCTGCTGCTGGGCTGGCCGGATGGGGCGACGAGTGAATGCGTGCTCATCCCCGACGCTGAGCGCCGCACCGCGTGTATCTCCACGCAGGTCGGTTGCCCGGTAGGTTGCGTCTTCTGTGCGAGCGGGTTGGACGGGCTGCAGCGCCAACTTCGCCCCGGCGAGATCGTCGAGCAGGCCATGCGCGTCCGGCGGGAATGCGAACCAGACCGCCTGTCCAACGTCGTTTTGATGGGGCTCGGAGAGCCGCTGGCGAACTACGATGCCACGGTCCAGGCCGTGCGGACGGTCAACGCCGAGTGGGGCATGGCCATCGGCGGTCGCCGGATTACCATCAGCACCGTTGGTCTTCCTCGGCAAATCCGAAGGCTTGCCGACGAGCAGATGCAGATTACCCTGGCGTTGTCTCTGCACGCCCCTACCGACGAGCTTCGCAGTCAGATCATCCCGTGGGCGGATCGCGCGAACATCGCGGAGCTAATCGACGCTTGCCGGTACTTCTTCGACCGCACCGGACGTGAGGTCACTCTCGAGTACCTTCTCTTGGGCGAGGTGAACGATGGCTCGGAGCACGCTCGACGGCTTGCGCGAGTGGCGAAGCAGATCCGCAGCAATGTCAACTTGATTCGTTACAACCCGGTGGCCGGGCTGCCGTACCGGCAGCCTTCGAGCGCTACGGTCCAGGAATTCCTTGACACCCTCATCACCCGGGGAGTTAACGCGCACGTCCGGCGAAGCCGTGGTTCGGATATCGACGCGGCGTGCGGTCAACTCCGCCGGCGAGAACAGGCCGGAGAGACTTAGTGAGCGCGATTATGCTCACGACAACGTTGCAGCGACGAGGTTCGATTCATGACCACCGATAGTCTTGAGATCGGCGTCTGTAGTTGGGCGTTGGATCGCCATGACGTCTTGCGAGCCATCGACTTGGCAGGCGGGCCGCTGAACCTGCGGATAATGCAGATCGGCTTTTTCACTGCGGAGGCCGTGCAAGACGCCGACCCTGGGAAGATCACGGCGGCTGCAGAAAGTGCGGGAGTCACGATTGTGTCTTCCTTCGTGGCATTTGAGGGAGAGGACTACTCTTCAATCGCCCGGATCGCGGAGACCGGGGGCTACGGGTCTGACCGGGATTACTCGACCCGGCTCGCGCTGACTCGCAAGGTCGCCGAATTGACGAAAACGCTGTCCGCAAAGGCGGTGGCCGTGCATATAGGGACCGTTCCTGCTGACCCCGGCTCGCCGATGTTCGCCAAGCTTGCGGCGCGCGTGGGCGAGGTGGCGGATTGTCTGCAGGAGTTCGGGTTACGCCTGCATATAGAGACCGGCCGCGAGTCGGCAGACACGCTCGTGTCATTCCTGGATACGGTTAACCGGCCGAACATCGGAGTGAACTTCGATCCGGGCAATTTCATCGTGTATGGAACGGACGATCCCGGGCACGCGTTGCAGGTTCTCGGGAATCGGATCGAGGGCGTTCACGCGAAAGACGCTCGCCGCTCCGCGAGACCCGGCATCGATTATGGCGGACCTGCAGCGCTCGGCACGGGCGACGTTGACTTACCGGGGTTGCTGGCCGACCTGCGCAACACCGGGTATTGCGGACCTCTGCTTATCGAGTGTGGGAGCAGAGATGCCGGCCTCGATACGGTGGCGACCGCCGCCGAGGTTCTGCTCGCACACATGTCTGCTACATAGCCGGCAAGGTGGCCCACGTCCTCTTGTGTCCAGCGCATGCTCCGAACCGTTGCGGGCCGTTCAATATCCCGCCCGCCGGACGTGTGGGGGGGGCGATGACGGACTAGCGGCACTCGCGGCAGATCTTGCGTTTCGACCGACGGCAATTAATGGCAGGTCTCGTGCCTCGACCATGCCTACGGGGAATGCTAACGGTATGGCATGCGCCAACGACGATTCTACATTGCTCAAGAGCAGTGGTACACCCGAGAACCCGAGTGTGACATAGCACTCGCGCGTGGGGCGTGAAGTGTAGAGCGGGAGCGGTTTTCTCTTATGTCTGTTTGGCGCGGCGTCGCCCAAAAAAGCCGCGGCGTCTTGTGGCCTTATCCAGGTCGGATTCGCCGTACCCGGATATCTTTCCGGCCAGGCGGCGGATTTCGGTACGGACGGGATTGTCGCGCTCGGCCGCGGCAATCGGTCGGCCGAAGTCGAGCGACTGCGCGACATACTGATAGTCATTGGGAATGGTTGCGAAGACGGGCTTCTTGATGAGTTCTTCAATGTCCTTGGCGCTGACTCTCCCACCGGAGCTGTCGCCGCGATTGACGATCACTTCGATGCGATCTTCCGGAATACCTAGCTTCACCAGGGCGTCGAAGTACCGCTCGGCATTCCTGATACTCGGGACAAGAAGTTGACAGACAATCAGAATAAGGTCCGCCTGCTGCAGAGCCGCAAAGGTCACCGGCGAAATGAACCGGGGTATATCTATCACAACCGACTCGTGCATCGTAGTCAGCAGCTCGATAACATGGTGCACGACATCAGCCGTAATCCCGTCACACTCCCCAACCAGACGCGGCCGCGCCAATAGCGCAACATTGCAGGGCAGCACGGTCAACACGTTTTCCAGAACGGTCTGGTCGACACCCGCGCCCGCGGTGGCGATGTCGTGGATGGTGTAATCCGGCTCCCGGTCGAAGTTCGTCGCGAGATCTCCGAACTGCAGGTTCAGATCCACCAACCCGCAGTTCTTATCACCAAGATGGCCAATCTCCATCGCCAAGTTGCACGCAATCGAGGTCGCCCCCACGCCGCCGCTGGCGCCGGTCACGCAAACACACTTGCTTCGCCCCTGCGTCAGCAGACGTTTTGCGGCTACCCGGCTGACCGCTGCCGCCAAATCGGCATGGACGATCGGCTCGCACACATACTGATCACATCCCGCTCGAATCGGGGCCAAGATCGCGTTGGGACCCGTCTGATGGCTCAACGCAATCATGGGAACCGTGGGATGGTGCTGGGACACCTGATCTATCACCTCGACAACCGAGTCGGCGTCGGGGTCGAGGTGGAGGAACAGCAGGTTGATCTCATGGTCGCGCATCAGCGCGGCGAGTTCATCGGGGGTGTTGACCTCCGTAACTAGCCGCACGAAGTTGAGACTCGATATGCTGTGCCTGAGCGTCTCGGACGACTCGGCATCCTGGTTATACAGGCAAACCTGGAGTATGCTACTCATGGCGTTCCCACGATAGATGCCTAACCGTGCGTATTGTCCCCACCTACGTCTCTATCGGCGTGACTGTTGTGTCAGTTTCCATCAACGCCCTACGCAGGGAAGGTCCGAGAATGCTGCCCCGCAGGTTCCGCAAACGCCTCGCTCTTCATGCCTCCGCGCGCTGCGCTCATGAACTCGCCACTTACGCCCCCATCCGCTATGATCCGCCGCGCACTGCAACCAACGGAGAAGACCTCTTGCCATTACCGCGAGCCCAAACCGGATTGATGCTCGGCGAGTTTCCGTTCGCACGCGTGGGCACCGGCTCACGTTCCCTGGTCGTGTTCCCGGGAATTATGGACGCCCTCCAGGACGTCACCGGTAATCCCCGGTTCATCGCTTGGTTCTGCCAAGCAATGACGTTCAGCCATACTGTGTTTTGGATTGGGCGCAGGCGAGGGCTTCCTCACGATCATTCAACGCGCGACATGGCCCGGGACTATGCCCGCCTCTTTGCGGAAGAACTGGGCCCCTGCGATGTGCTCGGTGTGTCCATGGGCAGCGCGATCGCCCAGGATTTCGCCGCCGATTTCCCCCAGCACGTCGACCGACTGGTGCTGGCGATGTGCGGTCCGCGAATGGAGCCGGAGAAGAAGGAGCTCTGCCGGAACTGGATCACGTTGGCTCAAGGTGCGAGATGGAGAGATCTGTACCTCGACATGATCGCCCGGACATACCGCCCGGCGCGCCGCGCAGTCTACCAGGCCCTGATGCCAACGGTTGACAGCGTCTTCTCCGAAAGCCCTACAATCGGCTCGGATTTCGTCGTCTCGGGCCAGGCTTGCCTGGACTTCGATACCTCGGAGCGCCTGCCGCTCATAAAGGCTCGGACTCTGGTGCTCGGCGGGGCCGAAGACGTTCTCATGCCGGCAGAAGGCATTCGCGAGGTGGCAGACCGCATCCCCGGGGCTTCACTTCACCTTTTCGAGGGCTCCGGGCACGGTGCGTTCGAGGAGTGCAAGGAGGAGTTCGACCGGGTTATTAGCGAGTTTCTGACCGGCTAGCCCGCCGGCAGAGCCCAGAGTCGCCGACCGACGCGAATCAGATTCCGACCGACGGCGCGAATCCGGCGACCCGGACCACCAGGTGGGTCACAAGCGCTATCGCCTCCACAGCCAGTACCGCTATGGCAACAATGGCAAACCGCCGCTCTCGCGCCGATGGCCAAGCCCGGCCCACGAAGTCGATCGCGAAGAGAACACCGCCCGCCATTACGCCCGTACCGAGCATATTGAGGACGTGCCCTCAGCAGAACCTGTCCCTCAGCATGTAGCCCACCGGGGGCAAAAGAGACATGAACAGAGCGATTCTACCGGGCATAACGGCTCTCCGTAAAACAAGCGACAACCTGCTCTCGCCTAGCCGCCGAGGGAGGCCGAACCGCAAGCCGACCGCCACAGTCGGCCGGTCGAGGTCGCCGGTTCCATCCGGCGAGAGGCATAGAGCATCGACATCTAGGGTGCAAACCCCTTTGACATTCGTCAATCGTATCGCAAGAATAACCTGTCGTTACGGCAGAGGTAGGACTGGGATCATGATGATTCAAATGCTTAAAGCGAAGCTGCACCAGGCGTGCGTCACACATTCCGATGTGGACTACGAGGGCAGTTTCGGGATCGACTCCGAGTTGATGGAGGCCGTCGGGATCTTCCCGTACGAGAAGGTCCTGATTTCCAATATCAACAACGGACATCGGCTGGAGACCTACGCTATCCCAGAGCCCCCGGGTTCGCGTCGCATGGTGCTCAACGGGGCGGCCGCGCGCCTCGGAGCTGCCGGCGATCGAGTCATCATCATGTCGTTCTGCTCTGTGGACGACGCAATCGTTCGTCGGGGCGAGTTTCGCCCGGAAGTCATTTGGCTGAACGAACAAAACGAAGTGGTCCGCCGGATTCCGACCGTCACCGTCCGCGACAAGGTCGCAACAGCAGGCGACGACTAGTCGGCCTCCCGCGCACAGCCAAGCGATCTTCCCGGTCTGTCGGGTGGATCGCTCACCGGACCTCGCGTCAAACCTCGCCGCCTCAGATGCCGTGGTGGACCAAACGCCCAACCCGAGCGTGCGGGTCGCCGTTTGTCAGGGCAAGCTTCGCCGCGCCGCGGGAATCAAGGCTCGGCTCACGGGACACACCTGCCGATAATCAGTAGGCTAGTCCATGTGGAGAGCAAGAACATGAACCAAGCGAAGCACAGACCCGTGGTGTTGATAATCCGTGACGGCTGGGGGGAGAACCCGGACCCGAAATGGAACGAATCCAATGCCATATTCCTCGCTCGGACCCCGGTGAACGACCGGTTGGCGCGGGATTACCCGCGAACGCTGATCCACACCAGCGGGGAAGCAGTCGGCCTGCCCGCCGGAGTGATGGGCAACAGCGAAGTTGGGCATCAGAACATCGGTGCGGGTCGGATGGTGGAGCAGGAGGTCATGCGCATCACCGGGCGAATCCGCGACGAGAGCTTTTTCGAGAACCCGGCGCTCACTGCGGTGTTCGACCGCGCCCGCGAGACGGGCGGCTGCGTACATTTTATGGGACTTTGCAGCGACGGTCGGGTCCACAGCGACCTTGACCACTTGTACGGACTGTTCGAAATGAGCCGTCGGTTGCACTTCCCCGGTGAGCGGATCTTCGTTCATGCATTCATGGACGGCCGGGACACGCCTCCACATAGCGGAATCCAGTACATCGAGGAGATAGAAGCGAAATGCCGCGAGTTCGGCATCAACCCCGTGGCCAGCGTTATCGGGCGCTACTACGCCATGGATCGGGATAATCGTTGGGGGCGGGTGGAGAAGGCCTATCGCATGCTGACCCACGGTGAGGGTACGGTCTTCGCCTCGGCCACCGACGCGCTGCGAGATTACTATGAGAACCCGAGCGAACCCAGCCGGGTCGGTGACGAGTTCGTAACCGCCAGCCTCGTCCTGCAAAGCAATGACAAGCCGGCGACAATCCGCGATGGTGATAGTGTAGTCTTCTTTAATTACCGCGGGGACCGCCCGCGCGAATTAACCAAGGCCTTTGTTTACGACGAGTTTCCGTTCGAAGGCACCGGACTGGACGGAAAGGTCACCGGCTTTGCCCGAAGCGACAAGCTGGATCTGTGTTTCGTCACTATGACGGCCTACGAGGAGGGGCTGCCCGTAGACGTTGCCTTCGAGAAACCGCCCAAACTGAAGGACATTCTCGGGTCGTACCTGTCGGAACACGGGTTGACGCAATTCCGCTGCGCGGAAACCGAGAAGTACCCGCATGTGACCTTCTTCTTCAACGATTACCAGGTTGAACCGCACCCAGGGGAGCAATGGCATCTCGTCCCGTCGCCACGTGAGGTCAGTACGTACGATCAGAAACCGGAGATGTCCGCCGATGCGGTGACCGACGTGGTTCTGCGGCGTCTCGCCGGGGCCGATGACGACGTCATGATTATCAACCTCGCTAACGGAGATATGGTCGGGCACACGGGCAACTTGGCGGCGGCAATCAAGGCCGTCGAGACAGTCGACAAATGCGTCGGCGTGATGGTCGAGGCGGTGATGGAAAAAGGCGGCGGATTAATCATCACGGCGGACCACGGGAATTGCGAACAGCTTATCGACCCGGAGACCGGCGGACCTCACACCGCCCATACCACTTACGATGTCGAACTACTGGTCATCGACGACCGCTTCAAGGGACGCTCCCTGCGCAAGGGCGGCAGCTTGGCCGACGTCGCCCCTACCCTTCTGGCAATGCTGGGTCTGGACAAGCCGGAGAGCATGACCGGGTCGTCATTGATCGTGCATACCCCCTGTTCGTGCGCCGCCCGGTGAAATCGCCAGGGCGGGAGCGCAGCGCAGTCGACTGACCTATAACTGTCACACAAAACGTAGTTCCTAGCCCGGATTACTCATAACATCCGCACAAATGCGCGTAACTTACTGTAGCGTAACCTCTTGTGGGTGGCGCCAATGAGACACGGCGCGTTTCCACGCCCAGGATATGCCCTGGCGCTACATTGGTTCACGGCCTTTTCTTCGCTTACGTGAATAGCCCGGGCTGACCAGCAGACGTTGCTAAGTTCCAACCAGAGTCCGATCATCGGCCCGCTTGCGGGGTTTCTCTGCCATGTTGCCGTGCGGCAACGGTGGCGTGAAAACGTCCGGCCGATCTGCCGATGATGATCGAGGACCAACGCCCGCGTTGCCTCCGCACAACATAGGCGGGCTTGGGCACAAATGGGTCGGGTCATAATAACAGTGCTCTGGAGAACGAGATGACGCCGGATTCACAAGCGGATTCTGCGGCGAAGCGCAAGACGTGGGACCTGTCCGCGTTTGCCCCGGCGATCTTAGATTCGCTCGATGCCGGCTTGCTGATAGTTGATCGTGATCGGACGATTCTCTACCGCAACAAGGTCGCGAAGGCGATGTTGATCCACGGCAACGATCTCGATACCGCGTTCCGCAACGCGAGGTTCCTCGATAAGTTCCCCGGTTGGGAGCAGGCCGTTGGCACAGTCCTCGACCGGAAAGATGAAGTCAGAATCCCCTGCGCTATCCCGACAATGGAGAAGGCCGGCCCAAAACTTGTGCTTCTGCGCTGTATGCCGTTGGTAGACCGGGGTCATGGGCAATCATGCGCCGTGATCACGCTGACCCAAGCGGAGAGCCCGCCCGCATTGAGCCAGGACCATCTCGAGGTCTCCCAACGTCTGGTCTCGCTGGGCCGGTTAGCGGCTCGGGTAGCCCACGAACTGAACAACCCTCTCGACGGGATCCTGCGATATGTGAACCTCGCCATCCGACTGGCCGGCGATGAGGCCTCGGAACCGAAGCTCAACACCTACCTCTCCGAGTCACGCACCGGGCTGCTGAGAATGGTACGGATCATCGGTGACCTTTTGGAGTTCTCGCGGACGACCGATGGCGAATTCGACGAGATGAATGTGAACGAGGTCGTCGAGCAGGCGGTTCGCAATGTGACGTCGACTGCCGATATGAGCCGAATCGTCGTAACGGTCGATCTCCAGAATCACGACGCGCCGGTCCTGCGGAGTAGCCGGCTCTATCAGGTGTGCTGCAACCTCATCAAGAACGCGATCGACGCCATGCCCGACGGCGGCCGGCTCAGCCTGACCACCGGAGTGGTCGAAGGCACTGTGATTATCCGGGTAGCGGATACGGGGGTCGGTCTGCCGCCCGACGCCGACCGGGTCTTTGAACCATTCTTCACTACCAAAGAGCCCGGTAAGGGAACCGGCTTAGGCCTGGCGATTTGCCGGGACTTCGTTGAGGACATGCACGGAACAATCGAGGCCTCACCGGGAGAGGACGGAGGCGCCGTCTTCACCATCCAGGTCCCCGTCGAAACTCGGCATCGCCCCTCGCGGTTGACCGGATCGACGCCGGAGGGGCATCTTGGCTTGTAGGAACTCGGGCTTTCTGCGCGTGTCGCGGCCCCGGCCGCACGAGTAGAGGAACTTCTCATGCCGCCCAATAGCGAAACGAAAGCCAGAATCCTGATCGTCGATGACGACCGGATCATCTTGGATTCCCTCGGCGAGTTTCTGCGCCTGGAGGGGTTCGAGCCGCTGACGGCCACCTCGTTTGCCGAAGCGACCCGGCTAATGCACCAACAGGCGGCCGATCTGATCATCTGCGACGTGAACATGCCCCGCGGAAACGGCTTCGAGCTGTTGCACGTTGCCCGCGAGAAGTGGCCCGACACCGTCGTCATCATGATCACAGCTTACGGAACGATTGAGAGCGCGGTCGAAGCCATCAAGATGGGCGCCTACGACTACCTGACCAAGCCCATCATCGACGACGAGCTCCGCCTTTGTGTCGAACGGGCGATGGCCCAGCAGAAAATCCTCCACGAGAACCGTGAGCTCAAGGAGAGACTCCACCATCGCTTCGGTATGGAGAACGTCGTCGGGCAGGACTATCGCATGGTCAAGCTGTACGATCTAATTAACTCCGTAGCGGATTCCAAGGTCACGGTGTTGGTCCAGGGGGCGTCGGGGACCGGCAAGTCCCTGATTGCACGGGTGATCCACGATCAAAGCAATCGCGCCGAAAAGCCCTTCGTCGAAGTGAGCTGTGGAGCCATCCCCGAGACGTTGCTGGAAAGCGAACTGTTCGGCTACGTTCGCGGAGCGTTCACCGGGGCGGTCGCCAACAAACCCGGCAAGTTCAAGGCCGCCCACGGTGGGACCATCTTCCTGGACGAAATCGCCTCTGCCTCGCCGGGTTTGCAGGTGAAACTCCTGCGCGTGCTGCAGACCCAGCAGTTCGAGCCCGTCGGGAGCACCAAAACCCAGAAGGTCGACGTGCGGGTCATCCTGGCCACGAACCTCAACTTGGAGGAGGCCGTGCGAGACGGCACCTTCCGCGAGGATCTGTACTATCGGGTGAACGTCGTGACGATCGACATGCCGACCTTGTCCGAGAGAGTGTCTGACATCCCGCTCTTGGCCGCACACTTTCTGCGTGCAAGCTGCACAGAGATGAAACGGAGCATCCGCGGCTTCGACGACCAGGCCATGGAGGTGCTGCAGAGATACCACTGGCCCGGCAACGTTCGAGAATTGGAGAACGCCGTAGCGCGCGGCGTGGTCTTGTGCAAGCATCATACCATCGGTGTTGACGACTTGCCGCCTAAGTTGGTCGAGTCGGCGGAGACCTTTGAGCCACCGGAGCATTACCAGCCGATGCCGCTCAAGCAGGCCCTCGAACAACCCGAGAAGCGCATTCTCGAAGCCGCGTTGCGGGCCAACGGCTGGAATCGCCAGGCCACGGCCGAGCAACTCGACATCAACCGCACGACTCTCTACAAGAAGATGAAGCGTTACGGCCTGGAGGGCGAGCCGGTGAGAACGCAGTGAACAGGCGATCTTGCCGGCAGACCATCGACGATGAAGCCGGCCGCGAGCCGAGTGTCTCCAACGGCACCAAGAGTCGCCCTCGGCGAGCCGCACGAACGCTCCCTCAAGGGCCGGCCACGGCTGCAAGGCGGGAACATGAGAGACGCGCGCCGTTGGAGGCGAAGCCGGGGTTGCGAGAGGTCGACGAAACAGTATGCTTTGGCCCAGCGCCGGCGTAGCTCAGTTGGTTAGAGCGCCTGCCTGTGGAGCAGGAGGTCCTTGGTTCGAGCCCAAGCGCCGGTAGTTGTAAGTTGTTGTAAACAAAGCAGTTACTAAAACAAAGGCGGAGCCGGGGGTGGAGTGTGCGCGGTGTTTTCGGCCGCTACGCGATGGCGGTTCCCGCTCCTGGAATGCGCATAGCAGCCACGCCCACACTGATCAGGAGACCGCCGAAGGTCACCGTCACTTCAGATCAAACAGGCCCTTATGGCCCGCTTGGCCAGACCAGCCGATTTCGTAGAGTCGAGCGTGGGCCGTGCCGATGTCGAGTCGGGCGTGGACCGTTTCAAAGCCTGATACGCGTGCTCGGTAATCAAACTCGCGTCAGACACTGTCCGACAATCTACAAGTGAACTGGTTCTCTCTTCACCTGTTGTATGTCCACACCCGGAAGTGACGGGGCTACGGCTCGCGGAATCTCGCGACCCCGGACGGCGTTCGTTCGGTCATGAACGGACGGGTCTAGTCAGCAACCTCGGAGTCAAACGCATGTTGAAGAACCTCACAATCGGCAAGAAGATCGGCCTCGGCTTCAGCGTAGTCATGCTTCTGCTGGCCTTGGTTGCGGTTCTTTCATATACCGGGGTCGGCGGAATCGTGATGAATGCCGGAGAAGTCATCACTGGTAATAAGCTCGACGGCAACTTGGCCCAGAAAGAGGTGGACCACCTCAACTGGGCCAACAACGTCATTGCTCTGTTGACCGACGAGAATGTCACCGAGCTGTCCGTTGAGACGGACGATCATCAGTGCGGCTTCGGCAAGTGGTTATACGGCGAGGGCCGCAAGGAGGCCGAGAAACAGATTCCATCGATTGCCCCGATCCTCAAGGAGATCGAGGGATACCACGCACACTTGCACGAATCTGCGATTGAAATCGGGGACCACTTCAAACAGGCCGACGCGACGTTGCCCGGCATGCTGGCAGCCCGCGAGGCCGATCACCTCGCATGGGCCGCTGAGATCAACAGGCTGTTTCTGGAGAATCTCCCCCAACTCGAGGTGACGACCGATCCGAACGAATGCGCCTTGGGCAAGTGGCTGGCGAGTTCAGAAGTAGAACGGCTCGCCGCTGCCGACCCCGAGTTCGCCAGTCTGCTCGAAGCCTTGAAGAAACCGCACGCTCTGTTGCACCGCTCAGCCGCTGCAATCCAAGACACGTGGAAGCAACAACACAAGGGTCTCATCCACACATTGCGGGAACGGCTGGACGATCACCGCAGGTGGGCGGCCGGCGTCGGCGAGGCGTTGCTGAGCCACAAGGAAATCGACGTCCAAACCGATCCGACAAAATGCGCTTTCGGCGTTTGGCTCGCCGGCGAAGAGTGCCGCCAACTCTGCGTGAACTGGCCGGAATTCAACGAGATCATCAACAAAGTCAAGAGGCACCACGCGGACCTCCACGAGTCGGCCGTAGGTATCCGGGAGCACACTAAGTACGCAGAACTCGCCGCAGCCCAAGCAACCGAAAAGCAGATTAGCGAAGAATGGAATCGGATCGGCCGGCGGGTTACCACGGCTCTGGAAGAAGGGATGGTCAGCGTTATCGACCCTGCCAAGGCGAGCGCTGAGCAGGCAAGAGACGTTGCCGCTATGGTCTCGTGGGGCGCCATCGACATGCACATGAACGAGGCGATCATCGCCCCGTTTCTGCAGGCCCGCTTGCTGGCGGCTACGGCCACCACGCCCGAGCAGTGGCGGGCCTATGACGAGCAGTTCCGACAGGTTAGCGACGGCCTCGCCGAGTGGGCGACGATGATAGACGGCAAGGATAGCGTAGCGTTACAGCGAACGGCCCAGGCGGTCAGGCAGGCACTCCAAACATGGCAGGAGGCTACTTCCTCGTATCGAAGAGCGCAGGAGGAAGAGCACCAGTACGCCGCTGCCTGTGAGCGGGCTCGGGAAATCTACAGAACCCAAACCCTGCCGGCGCTCCACGACGTCGCCACCCCTGTTCGCAAGCGCCGTCGAGATGGAGAACGAAGTTGTGGCGCAAGGAGAACGCGCCAAGGACATCTTCCATAACCAGACCATGGTGGCCCTGAGCGATACCCGCGCGGCCATCCACAAATGCCACGACCATGCTACGTATGCTCTCGAAGGCATGAGGCACGCTGACGAAATCTACGCGAAGAGCACCAAGCCTAATCTGGAGCAAATCCAGATGTTGCTCAACAAGGTGCGGGCCGAGGTGAGGGGCAACGTAATGACCGATGATGCCATGCTCGCCAGCGCCCAGAACACCAAGCGAAACGTCACGCTCGTAGGGGCGATTGCCATTGTCGTCGGGGCAGTCTTGGCGTTTATGATCTCCCGCGGGATAAGCACCTCCCTGAAAACCATCATCACGTCTCTGCGCGACGGAGCCGATCAGGTCAACGATGCCGCCGGCCAAGTATCGTCCGCCAGTCAGGAACTCGCCGGCGGGGCGAGCGAGCAAGCCTCGTCGTTGGAGGAAACCTCCAGTGCTCTCGAGGAGATGGCGGCCATGACCCGGACGAACGCCGAGAACTCCAGACAGGCCAACGAGTTGAGCAGTCAGGCGTGCGACGCCGCCCAAAACGGCGACCGCACCATGCACAAGCTCAATGAGGCCATGATCGGGATCAACGAATCGTCCGACCAGATCAGCAAGATCATCAAAGTAATCGAGGAGATCGCCTTTCAGACTAACCTTCTGGCGCTGAACGCGGCCGTCGAAGCCGCCCGCGCGGGCGAGCACGGTAAAGGCTTCGCTGTCGTAGCCGACGAAGTTCGCAACCTGGCCCAACGCGCCGCCCAGGCAGCCCGAGAGACAACCGGACTGATCGAGGATTCGGTCAACAAGGCCAAAGAGGGCACAAACGTTGCCGATGACGTGGGCAAGGCCCTCGGCGGCATCGTGAATGACATCACAAAGGTCACCGAACTAATCAACGGTATCGCCACAGCCAGCGAAGAGCAGGCCCAGGGCGTCGATCAAGTCAACACGGCCGTGTCTCAGATGGACCAAGTGACCCAGCGGAATGCGGCAACCGCCGAAGAATCCGCTTCGGCGGCCGAAGAACTCAGCGCCCAGGCGGAATCAGTCAAGGGAATTGTGCGGGAGTTGGCGGTCATGGTTGGCGAAGATAGTCACCAAAGCAGTGGCCGCTCGCCACGTCCCCGCCCGCATGCGTTCCCCCGCAGGTCCGGAGCCTCGCCCAACAGCCCGGTGATTCCTTTGGGAGAGGAACCGCAAGGCACCGAGGTGGAGGATTCGACATTTGCCGGTCTGTAAGCGAGTGTAAGACTACGAAGAAGAAGGTCGAGCCGGTCGTCGTCGCTTATGTTGATGCCGCGGGACCATGCGAAGGCGCGGCGGTAGGCGGCGGCCCACGAAACCTACCGCAGCATCGGCCGATGTAGGGCATGGTCGAGGTACGAGACCTGCCATGGTCTTCGGACGTCACAGACGTCTGTGGCCGTATGGGTCCCTCACCTCCAAGGGTGTCCTTGCGGTGAGCGTGTATGACGCGATTTGAGCGACCCGGTATCGTCAGCCGTCGACCGATGGTGGTCTGGAGGACGGCTGATGAGATCCAGAGGGACAGGCACGCTCCCGGCTCGCCTCGAGGCGGGTCGGCGGCGTTTTGAACGTTGGCGTCGGACCCGTGAAGGCCGCTCGCGCATTCCGGATCCGCTGTGGAACTCGGCGGTAAAGCTCTCCGCAACGTACGGGATTCACCGAACCGCCAAGACGCTGCGACTCAATCCCGACTCGCTCAAGAAGCGCGTGGCATCTGCAAACGGCGATGGCTCGCTTGGGCAGAGGAAACCCCGACAGAAGACCGCCGGGCAGGAGGCAGCCACGGCTTTCGTTGAGTTGGTGTCTACTGAAGGCACTTGCCCGCCCGAGTGCATCGTCGAACTGGAGCATCCTCGCGGGGCGAAGATGCGGATCCACGCCAAGGGCAACCAAATCCCGGACGTGGTGACGGCGGTGAGCCAGATCTTCTTCGGCGCCATGCCATGATTCAGGTCACACCCCAGATGCGCATCCTGGTGGCCGTCGAGCCCGCCGATTTTCGAAAAGGCATAGATGGCCTGGCCCGGCTGTGCAAGGAGGAGTTGAAACGCGACCCGTTTTGCGGCTGGGTGTTCGTATTCCGCAATCGACGGGCCACGGCTGTGAAGGTTTTGGCTTATGATGGGCAAGGATTCTGGTTAAGCCATAAACGTTTGTCGAGCGGGCGGTTTCGCTGGTGGCCCGTCAGTAAGACAGGGGCGAGCAAGACGCTGGAGGCGCACCAGCTGCACGTCCTCCTGTCGGCGGGCAATCCCGACGCGGCGCAGGCCCCGGCGGCATGGCGGCGAGTCAACGCAGCATCTTGAGAGCGAATGAAAAAACTCGGCCTTCGGGCTTGCGTTCTACTTTTGACCCTGCTACGCTGCGGTCATGGACGTGCTGCGGTACCGAGGCCGGGTTGTCACCGACGCCGACGTCGCCTTCATTGGTGACCTCATCAGCGCGCATCCAACCGCCACGCGGCGGGCACTGTCCCTGAAGCTGTGCGAGGCCTGGAACTGGGTCCAGCCCAACGGCGTTCTGCGGGACATGGTCTGTCGCGGATTGTTGCTGGCGTTGCATCGCGCGGGCCACATCGAGCTGCCGCCGGCGCGGAAGTCCAATCCTCTGGGGCCGCAGCGTCGGACACCTTCGCGCGCGACGCTCCGCTGTGATCCCATCGAGGGGCGACTGTCCGACATCCTTCCGCTTACCATCGCTCAGGTGCGACGCACCGGTGATGAATCGCTGTTCGACAGTCTGCTTCAGACCCACCACTATCTGGGCTACACCCAGCCGGTCGGCGAACATTTGAAGTATCTGATCTCGACAAATGGTGTTCCGGTGGCCTGCCTGGCGTGGTCCTCGGCGCCGCGGCACCTGGGTCCAAGAGACCGCTTCATCGGTTGGTCGGCCGACAGCCGGCGGAAGAACATCCGCTTCATCGCTTACAACCTCCGCTTTCTGATCCTGCCGTGGGTCGAGGTCCCTCATCTGGCCTCGCACATTTTGGGTCGCATGGCCCGGGTGTTACCTCAGGACTGGGAGCGGATCTACGGCCACCCCATCTACTTCCTGGAGACCTTCGTTGATCCCCAGAGATTCAAAGGCACCTGTTACCGCGCGGCCAACTGGTTGGTTCTGGGGCGCACCACGGGCCGGGGCAAGGACGACCTGACCCACCGGCCTAACCGGTCCATCAAAGAGGTGCTGGGCTACCCACTCTCGAAGCATTTTCGAAAACGATTGTGCCACACCGCATGAAGAAGACCATACCCATTGAGAAGATCGCTATGAAAGAACTGGAATCCATTCTGCAACGCGCTGAGACGGCTCCGCTGGATGCAAAGGACCGCGCGAAGCTCAAGGCGGTGTTCGAATCCTACCTTCACCTGACGGACCTAGTCGAGGACAAGCAGATGACAATCAAGCGTCTACGGCAGATGCTCTTCGGCGCCGGCACCGAGAAGACCCGCGATGTGATCAAGGAGGAGGAAGACGAACCCGAGTCGCCGCCGGCGACGGGCGGGGATTCGCGTGCCCCGCCGGAGAAGACGGGCGAAGAGGGCTCGGAACCGCAGCAGAAACGCAAAGGACATGGGCGCAACGGCGCCGACGCCTACACCGGCGCTGAGAAGATCAGGGTGCCTCACGAATCCCTCCAGCCGGGGGATTCGTGCCCGGCGTGCAAGAAGGGCACAGTCTACCAGATGAAGAAACCCGGTGTGCTGATCCGGATTGTGGGTCAGGCTCCGGTGGCGGCCACGGTCTTCGAGCTTCAGAAGCTGCGCTGCCATCTGTGTGGCAAGGTATTCACGGCCGAGCCGCCCGAGGGAGCGGACGAGGAGAAGTACGACGCGACGGCAGCGAGTATGATCGCCCTGCTGAAGTACGGAAGTGGGTTACCCTTCAATCGATTGGAAGGCCTGCAGGGAAACCTGGGCATTCCTCTGCCGGCCTCGACCCAGTGGGACATCGTCCGCGACACCGCCGAGATCATCCAGCCGGCCTATGATGAGCTGATCCGGCAGGCTGCCCAGGGGGAGGTGCTGTACAATGACGATACCACGATGAAGATTCTGGAACTGATGGGGAAGCGGGCTACCGCCAGAGCCTGTGCCGAAGCTGAAGGCGAGGACGAGGGCGATGGCGCACCCGAACGTGCGAAGAACGTACCCAAGCGCTCGGGGGTGTTCACCTCGGGCATCGTGTCCACCCGCGAAGGGCGCACGATCGCGCTGTTCTTCACGGGGCGGCGGCACGCTGGGGAAAACTTGGACGAGGTCCTGGCCCACAGAGCCTCGGAGCTGGGTGTGCCGATCCAAATGTGCGACGCCCTGTCGCGTAATGCGCCCAAGGAATTCGAGACCATCCTGAGCAACTGCCTGTCCCACGGCCGGCGCCAGTTCGTCGATGTGGTGGAGAACTTCCCGGACGAGTGTCGCCACGTGCTTTTGACCCTGAGGGACGTCTACAAGCATGATGCCATCGCGCAGAAGCAGGACCTGACGTCCGAAGAGCGCCTCCGCTTCCACCAAGCTGAGAGTGGCCCGCTGATGGACGACCTCAAGGAATGGCTAACCAGGCAACTCAAGGACCACCTGGTGGAGCCGAACTCCGGTCTCGGCGAGGCTATTACCTATATGCTCAAGCACTGGGACAAGCTGACGCTCTTCTTGCGTAAGGCTGGGGCTCCGCTGGACAATAATGTTTGCGAACGAATTCTGAAGCGGGCGATTCTTCACCGTAAGAATGCGATGTTCTTCATGAGCGAAAACGGTGCCCGCGTGGGCGATCTATTCATGAGTCTGATCCACTCCTGCCAGCTTTGCGGCGCCAATCCCTTCGATTACTTGACCGAGCTACAGAAGCACGCGGCGGAACTCACCTCCGATCCCGCGACGTGGATGCCCTGGAATTACCGGGACGAATGGAAGAGGCGAAACGTGGACACGGAAACGGCAGTGGGATATGTCTAAACGCAGCTCGAAGAAAGCGGTCAAACCTCCCAAGATAGCGGACCCCGGGCAACGGCTGCGCAAGGCGCTGGCCAGGCGCACGAAAGGTGAGCTGATTGATGTTCTCGTGGAATTGGCCAGTGATGATCGCGCAGTTCTCCGGCGGTTTGCGGCACGCTTCGAACTACAGGCTCCGCCCAAAGAACTCTTGGTGATGACCCGTCAAGCGATTGCCGACGCTACCGCCTTCGACGAGCGGGACGCCAATTACAACTTCAGCTACGACGACGAAGCATACCGTGAAGTGCAACAGAATCTGAACCGCTTGATCGAGCTGGGGCATCTACGGCCGGCCATGGAGTTGTCGCTGGAGCTGATGGATCAGGGAAGCTACCAGGTCGAATCGAGCGATGAGGGATTGATGACCGAGGACATCGAGGCGTGTTTCGGTACGGTCCTGAAAGCCCTCCGAAAGTGCGACCTGCCGGCAGCCGAGGTGATCGCGTGGTGCGCGAAGATGCTCAAGACTGACCGCGTGGGCTTCATCTGCGATCAGGAGCTTCACACGCTGCGACGGCGATTCGAGGGCACGCCGTCGCCATGACCCGCCGCCAATTCCCCAGGTGGATGTCGAGTCCTGAAAGCCGACCGGACCTCACATCGTGATGCCCGCCAAGCAACGGCCCGCGTCTTCCCCCCACCACGAACCGCGCGCCACAAAACCGGATCATACACGCTCACCGGAAAGACACCTCCAAGGAGATGGGCCACCCGCTCAGTACCGCGACCGTTAGGGAGCCGGCCCGACGCTACGATCGCATCGGGCGGGTCGCTTACGCTCGCCGTACTGAGTGCGCAGGCTTCCTCGCAGGGCAGCATCGGCGGATGTAGGGCATGGTCGAGGTACGAGACCTGCCGTCGGTCTTCGCGCGATGGCGGTGACGCTCCGCCGGCCCATCCGGACGGGAATACGCGGGGCCAAACCGCCCCCACGGGTTCCGCTTCGCTCCACCCGTGGCTACTTGCCTAGGTCCCTTCGGGACGAACTATCGCACGACCGCGCCAGCGTCCTTCGCGTAGCGCTGGCATCCTGCCGGCAGCATGCCGGACAACGTACGAACTCACACAATTCCGCCACCGCCAACGCGATGGGCCACCCGCTCAGTACCGCGACCGTCAGGGAGCCGGCCCTATACACCACTCGCCAAGGGCGGGTCGCTCACGCTCACCGTACTGATTGCGCAGACCTCCTCGCAGGGCAGCATCAGCGGGTGTAGGGCATGGTCGAGGTACGAGACCTGCCGTTGGTCTTCGCGCGATTCCGGCAACTTTCCGCCGGCCCTTCGGGACGGGCGTACGTGAGGGGGATTCGCCCCCACGGGTTCCGCTCCGCTCCACCCGTGGCTACTTGCCTGCGCCCCCTTCGGGGCGAACTACCGCACACCCGCCTGACACGGTGAGTGCCATTGCGCATATGCTACTGCTCGGTAGTTAAAGCCCGCTTGGGATCGATAGCCACGCCGCACTCCGAGCAGACGCCCGTAACGTTGCCGGTCAGGTCGTAACCGCAGGCAATACACAAACCACGTTTGCGCCGACGGCGACGGCGAAGTGGGCCGCGGATGAACGTGACGGCCGGGTAGGCCGCCAGAAGACATGCGACGCCCCACGGGAACCTGGCGGACATGTAGATGGACAGGTGCCATCCACACGCCCGACTCGGATAGACCTGCACGTTTAGCCCAACAAGTCGTTCGAGGCGTGAGGCCAGCCTGAAACCTTTTGCAGAATCCACGATACCGTGAGAGCAACATTGACAACCGGAATACAAACAGTCCTCATTAGCCTCCAAGGCTGCCACCCCGCCGCGCAACACATCAATGGAGCAATACCAGGGCGAAGGCTGCAAACCACTGTAATACGGCCCCAACCACGGCGATGCACAAACCAGAAACGCGCCGAGGCACGCCATCGACACCGCCCCCAGCGTCAACCCGACGATAACGGCCACGCGGAACATCCTGAGGATCTTGCGAATCACGAGGAAACCGCCCTTCCACACTCCGAGCAAACACCCGTGACGTTGCCGGTCAGGTCGTAACCACAGCCAGTGCATCTTCCGTTGCGCACGCGCCAGTAACGATGGGCTGGTCCGCGAAGGAACACAGTGACCGGATAGAGCGAGAAGACCGTAAACGCCATCCATATAGGCATCTTCACCGACCATACGGACGTCTGCTTGTTTGCCGCGAAATCCCTGTCTTCTTTGGTGAGCCCGAATCGCCAGCCGGCTGCGGGAGGCTTCTGGGCATAACACAGAAACTGAAAACCAAGGCCCTCAAGGTCGTGCGGACGGAATGTGGACTCGCGATCAACCTCTACGAACAACCCGAGGGCAGCATTACCATTGTAGGATTGAAGACACATTCGCCTGCCTGGACCGAGGTCCATGCAACGTCGGTAGCCCGGTGAAACATGACCCGCCAGAGCGTTCCGCCATCCGGTGGTCAGCCCAACGCGTTGGTGCCACCGAAAAAGCACAAGGAGCTCCCTTCGCATTGAATACGTGGTTCCCCAGCGCTGCGAGTCGTAGTTGATCGACGTGGCCGTGCTCGAACCCAGACGCCACAGCCAAAGGCACCCCACAGCCCCGAGCACACACCCGAACAGGATGGTCTTGCGGATCACGAGTCAATCGCCCTCCCGCATTCGGAGCAGACGCCGGATTCGTTGCCGGTGAGGTTGTAGCCGCAGTTGTGGCAGTACGGACACGAGCGATCCGAACACTTCCCGAGCTTGCCGTAGACTGTGCGGGCCACAACGAATGATGCCGCCAGCGGAAGTACCAGCAATCCAGCAAGCGCGACGTCTTCTGACCCTAAGGATCGACCGAGCGCCTTGATCCCGTCGCCCCCCTCCAATAATCCGTACTCAACCATGTTGAGAACGTAATTGGCCACGACCATGGACAGCAGGAACGATGCCCCAGCAATGACGAGTCTATGACGGCGATATCGCCGAACAGTCCCTCTAATCGCTACGATGGCCGGGTATATGCTCAGGAGAAGAAACGCCGCCCAGAACGGAATGACAAAATTGCCCCAGAAACTGACACCGCCATACCGCCCAAGATCGACGGCAAACCCACGGTACCCACAGTAACCAAGCACGCACGGAACAGGGGTTGACGCCCGATCCAGCAGCCCGAAGCCGCACCAATGCGGCAACGTACCCCCGGACACCGTTAGGTTGGCCGGTCTGACCCATAGGGCAGCCGTCCCGATCGCCGCCAATGTCAGCACCACAATGATCGCCTTGCGAATCACGGCGTGATCTCCGTACCACACTCCGGGCAGACGCCTGATACGTTCCCTTGTAGGTTGTACCCGCACGTCAGGCACAGGCCTCGCTCTTTCCGGCGCCAGCGTCGCCACCTACGCATGGGGCCGCGAATGAAGGTGAGCGTCGGGTATGCCACCAAGACGGCCAATGGAAACCAGTTTGCCACGCGGGCCCTCCAGACCGCATGTTGTCCCGGGGCGGCAGTCGAATAGAACCTCGCCTGGTCCCACTTGAAAACTCCGAGGTCAATCACACCGATCGTCACACCGTCCGGATCCTCCGCCCAGTCGTCGCAAAGCACCGAGGTCCAGGCCGAGCTGATCTCAATGCGCAGCATGCGGTCCCACGCACCGATCGGTTCGTTCCCGTTGCTGACCCGCCCCTCAGTAGCGACATATACCGCAATCGAGGTGCCGGTCCCGTCTCGACGGACACCCACGCTTCGTCCCTGAGACAACCAGCCGTATTCCGTTGCCGGAAACGCCAGAACCACCCAGGCGACGGCGTAGACAATCGCCCCGAACGCGCGCGTACAGGATAGTCTTGCGGATCACGAAGAAACCGCCCTCCCGCATTCGGAGCAAGTGCCGGATTCGTTCCCGGTGAGGTCGTAGCCGCAGGCAACGCATAGGCCGCGCTTCAACCGTCGTCGTTGTCGGCGTTGACGCATAGACCCGCGGACAACCAGGAGCAGCGGTGCCGCGGAAATGATGAATGGTGCCCACAGCGGGATGTCCAGTTGCCGGTGCCGCATGATCACATGGTACATTGTGTGGTCGGACAAGTCAGCTTCAACCGTATACAGAGGGATGTCATGCCGATAGAAGCCCAGACATCCGGAGTTGCCCGGTGACCCGATGGGCATCTCCCAGCCGCGCCGCCTCTTGTCGATCTCCGAGTCGTAGCTCTCTTGATCGTTGTCCCGGACGGTCTCACAGAAGCGCAATACGCCTCGCAAGCAGTATACCGCCCTCCACGTTCCGCGATCACTGGATACTCCGTATCTCGGGAACGTCGTATAGCTAAGGACCGCCGCAACGACCACGAGAACCAGGCTGACTGAGGCGCAGACGACGAGCAGGCGAAGCACCCTCGGCACCCACCTGACTCTTGCGTCGACCACACCCCTCTCGTGCATTCGTCTCTCCCGACCATCGCGTCGGATGGGCACATCTCTCCACTTCGTCCCCCAGACTACCAAGACCCCATGATACCGAACCCTCCACCTGCTCGCCAGGAGGATCCATGGCCATCCCCCGGAGGACTGCTCACGCGCCGGAAGAGGGCCAAGCCTAAAGGACACGGCCAGCCCGCATCACTCGCGACGTTCGCATGAGTCTGTGTAACGTACGTTAGCGTCACCACTTGTCGATAGCGTTATTGTAACAGAGCGTGCTTCCACGCCAGGGACAAGCCCTGGCCCTACACTGGTTTGCGGCGTATACTTCGTTTGGATGAGTGATTCGGGCTGGGATTAACACGGGGGCGGGGAATCTCTCGCCGTCGACAGGCGTTCCAGGTTCTTGTCCTCCCTATCCGGAACTCAGCTAGAACACTCGTTACTCTCTGATTCCGTCGCCCGCGTTCACGATATGCTGTATACGTGTCACTTCAGATCGAACAGGCTGTTGTCGTCGGTTTGCCCGAACCAGCCGATGTTGAGGCGGTCGGGGTCGGCCATGTAGATGCCGCTGGAGAAGGTGAGGGTGCGGCGCTGGGCGTCGACGTGGCCGTCGCACCAGCCGACGCCGGCCAGGCCGTTGTGGCGGAAGTGAATGGACGGGTCGGCCCGGTAGTCGGGGTAGCTGGGGTGGTATCGCGGCTCGACGAAGCTGTATTCAATCAGTTGCGTGCCCGCGAAAGCGGTTTCGGCGAACATAATGGTCTCGGCGGGCCGCACGACCCATCCAACCAGGGCGCCGGCCCGATCGTTAATCACCTCATACTCGCCCGAGGGGTACTCCTTCAACTGCACGCCGATGAAGGCGTTGTTGTAGCCGTAACCGCCGTTACCGCGTTCGAAACCGCCGCTTTCGGCGGCGATCTCCTCGGCGGGGAATGTCGGGCACTGCCGGATCCGCCCTTCCGCCCCGAGGTACGGAACAAGCGGGCCGCGGGTCGAGTCGAAAGCCTCCGCCGGATTGTCGCGTTGCCCGTGCCAGCGATGCAGATTCTTGTGCATACTCTCGGCGCCGGGGCAATAGACGCCGTCGTTATCCTCGGCGTAGTAGCCGTTGGCGACGATAAGCTGGTTCAGATTGGAGCGGCAGACGACGCTCTTGGCCTGCTCCCGGGCGGCGGACAAACTCGGCAGGAGCATTGAGGCCAGCAGTACGATCATGCCCATCACGACGAGCATCTCCAGCAGGGTCAACGCGCTGCGCCGGCATGTCGGGGGATGTGGCGGCGAGGTTGAGGTGATCGTCACGGGCAAGCGGACCGCTGGGCTTGCCGAGTGAACGATCTTGAGCTGTGGTAGGTCATCCGGTACCGCACGTTCTGCTCGATGCTTGCCCATGCCACCCCGGTGATTGCCAATCCGGGGCCTGCCGGGGCTGATCGTCAATGCCGGATAGCCGCGGATGCCGTGCATGGCGAGAGTATCCTACATTACTGCGGTCCGAGTAGCCGCGCGGAGAATGCCGAGAAATCAGAAAGATCCACCAGGGCCGGGGGCGCCCAGGTTCATCCGATCGCAAGGCTCACCGACATTCGTAGTCCGGCCTAGGCACCTTTGCATACCGACCATGTCTGCCAGATCGATGTCACCATCTTCGTCCCAGTCTCCGAAGGGATCCGGGGCAACGTCGGCCACAGCGTCTATTTCCGGAGATTTCTCGCCGAATCTGCCCAGCAACACATTTGTTGGGTTCGTCAGGCGGATCAGATTGAAACCCGGCAGATCCGCCGGGAGCATCGTCTCCGGATCAACCGCCCAGGCAATGTCGAACGCGTCCCCCCCACCGGAGCCCGGAGTGATTCCGACAACAAGTGGATCATCCGGCACAGTGTAGAACTCCTCCGGCGTTATCTGCGGGTCGTCAACTATGTTGTCTGCATCGAGATCACCCAGAAACAAGGTAGGCGCGTAGTCGGCATACCCGTAGATACCCTCCACTTCGGGGTCTTCCGCCGGGTTCTCCATTATCAGATCCTCGAACGGACTCGCCGGCAGCATCGTGGCACCGGTGTACCAGACTCCGGTCATACCCGGCGGGACCCACGATAGCAGAGTCGGCGGAGTATCCGTATCGGGATCGTCGTCCCATTCCTGGGTGGCCCACTGCCCTACCGGATCCACAACGTGAGAGCCCGGGATCAAATACCAACCCTCGTCCGGGTCTACGTCTCCGTCACCGTTAGCGTCGAGGGCGATCTCAATCGTGCCGCATTCCGCCCAGTGCCGGTGAGCCTGCGAGTCGACCCAGAACGCGTTTCCATAGACGATCGCATCCACCCCGAACGCGTTGCGGGGATCATCTTGCACAACGTGGTCGAACCCCAATGTAATACTGCCCCCGAACCCGCCGAGTGAGACTACCGACGCGTTGCTCGGGTCGAAAGTGCCTGCTCCGATCGGCGGACCAAGTGCCCGCGCCGGATCGTCGTAGTCCGCCTTAGTAACGAACTTCCCTGGCGCCGGCGAGAAATCAATCACCGATACGGCAAACGGGCTGTCGCCTCTTGCCGGCACGGCCCCAAGCACCAGCGCAACCGCGACAGCTCGAACCGCAGGTAGAACGTCCTTCACAAGCCCACCTCCTGCAGAGCAACAGTTCTCGCCAAACCGCTTGTCCTCCGTCGATGCAGAATGAGCGTGCCCACCGTCAGTACCCCGAAAACCATAACGATCATCCCCCAAGCGCTGACCGCGGGTACGGAATCCGCAGGAGCCGTTGTAGACATAGACCGTACTAGCCCCGAAATCTGCAATGAGAAGCTCGCGTGTATTCGCGTTGTATCCGGCGGAGAAGAAGTTGTTGTCGTTCGGCTCATCCGGGTCGAGCCGCCGCACGTCAGTTGGATCACTCGGATCTACGGGACCGAGACCTGCTACCGCATCGGCCACCGCCGTAGCACGGACCACGGCCACGAAATCCTCTTCATCTATACCCGCGTAGTAGTCGCCCCCCCCAACGTGCATATTGCCCTCGGCATCAAAACCCAGCGAGTTGCCCGACAGAATATCGACGACCTCCAGCCCGCCCGACTCGAAGTCCAACGGCGCTCCGCCGGCAAGGGCGGCCGTCCATGCGGCGTGCGCGAAGACCTTGACCAGCCCGGTCCCGCTGGGTCCGTCGGACTGGAAGCCGTTGGCGGTGTAGAGGTTTCCGTCGCCATCGAACGTGATCCCACCGGAGCTGCCCCCGATGTTGTCGATCACCGCCGGGTTGTCCGGATCCGCCGGGCTTGTGCGTACATCAAGGACCGTGACGACGCTGGTCGGCGGCACCGGACGAGCCGTGATAGCCAAGCGCGACTCATCGTACCATTCGGCATCGAAGTGCTCGACTGAGTACCAATCCCCCCCCGTCAAGGCCGGAAACGGGAGAATGCCCAGTTGGAAGTCATCGTAACCGGGCGCCTGGCTGCCGCCGCCATTGCCCACCGCAATCGCGGACCCGGCCGGCGACACCCGCAGGAAGGCGGAAGCCCAGAGCGTCGGCACGTCAATCCCGGCAGGGATCGTTCCGCAAACGGTGAACGACCCCGCTCCGGCCGCGTCCTCCAGATAAAGGTCCCGACCGCAAAGAGCGATGACCCGCCCATCCGGCAGCGGATCGAATACGCAGTTTGCCTGTGGCAACTCAAAGGAAGACTCGAGCGCGTAGCCTTCAAAAGCACCGGCTAACGCCATGGCGGGAAACAACGCAGGCCACATGACGACGAGCGTGGCCGGCCCTCGATGCTGAAGAGAACACATCATCCCAGCGACTCCTTTCTCCAGCCCGCCCGACACCACGCGGAACGAAGCTGGAAAAAAAGAAAATCCCGGTGCCCCACATGGTTCGGGAGCACCGGGATCAATGTCGCTCGAAATCCAAGCCGCCGCGCCATCGCAAGATGGCCTTGCTGCTTTTGCCGGTAACGACAGATCGCGGCGCCACAACCCCCGAGGCACCACTATCACCAAACAGCGACCACCGGCAGGTCTTCTGGCTTACGGATCATCCTACTAGCCACGCCTTCTCCGCATGTCGGCGTTCACCCAAGGCAGCTCGCCCGACAGCACGAATGGCTCGTGTGGCGTTCGTCCCCGATCACAGCGGCGGGTCCACGGTGGATTCTCACCACCTTCCCTCAAGTCCGTCACTTAACGGACACCGGCGATCGCGACCTATTCACTTGTCAAAACTACGTCGAGCGTCTCCCGACCACAGCACCATAACCACGCCCTTTTCGGCGGTCAAGTGACAGGTTTTGCGGGATTAGCAGCCTCCGGCGTGCGGTTTTGCCCCCGAATCGCAGAGCCTGCGCCGCCGCCTCGACACGCCCGCGGCGATGTGCGATACTACAGGGCTGTGTACATTTGAAGAAGAAACGACGCCGCAGACGACGCCGCGGAGGCCCGCGGCCTGCAGAGTGCAGACGGTCTTATTGGGACGCTTTTTCTGCCGTGATGGAACCTGACTCGCTAGTTGAATTGGTTAAAAGCGGTAACATCGGAACGGTCGAACAGGAGTGGATGGGCATTATCGAGTCCCCCGAGGTCTCCCCGAAGAAGCTCGCCGCCTATGCCAAGGTGCTCTCCGAGATGTGCCAGGCCAACAAGTGCCCGCAAGCCGGGGAGTTGGCTTGGTCCGCGATTGAATCCCTTTCATCCCGATACTCGCCGTCCGAGACGCTTACCGCGGCCGGACCGTTCCTCCTCGGCATCGGAGACAACGCAGAGGTTCGCGCATCGGTAACCGAGCTCTATCGGAAGGCTTACGCAGATTGCCAGGGGCTTGACGAGTTGCTTACCGAGGCAGGCATCGCCGGCGGGCGTCCGGTTCGCAGGGCTCTACGCACGTTGGACGTTTGCCTCAGACTGGAGGAGGGCGATTACCTGGCCGCCCGCCACGAGGACGCCGTTGCTCGTATCGACAGTATCGAGCGGCCCGTCCTGGGAGTTCTCAATCACCCTGGACGGAGAACAGAACACCCTCGGGCCGGTGCACCTCGCAGACACGTATCGTCCCGGTCCCGGCCACGGATTTCCACGTTCTGATGCACTTCGCCCCGGAGGAGGTGGCGAAGCTGCTGCGCAATGATCCGGTTACCATCGTTACGGACATCTGCCGACGGCACGGTGGTCGGATCGACAGCGACGAGTTAGCGGACGAACTGGTGCCGCGTCTGATGGACGAGGCGGAATGGAAGAAGTGGTGGACCCGCGCTCGAACCGCGCTGAAAGAAGTCCCCGCACGTTACGTTGACTGGACGGTCTCCGTACGAGATCACGTACTCAGCGAAACCGGTACCGGCCGAGGAGTTGTTCATTCGAGATTTCCGCACTCTGCGCGACCCCAACAAGCAATGGTCGCTCATTGAGAAGTACGTTCGCGAGTGCAAGCTGCGAGACAGCGACCCGGACCCGGCAGTCATGCGCGAGTGTTACGAGGACTTCCGCGGAAGAGCCCAGCGCATGACGGCGTCCGGCGCCATCGCTGCCGGCCTGCATTGGATGATCGCGTCCTATGTGGGCGAGCTGGCCGGAGTCGCTGACGCAGAAGCCGGAGCGCTCGAGCTTTTTCGCGAAGCACAAGACCCCCGCAGCCCTGCTCCGCTCCATCGATTCTGATGTTCTGGTAACTCGCGCATGGCAGTATCTGATCGAGGCCAAGCCGGAGTCTTGGCGAGATGAGCTTATCGAGATCCTCCCGGCCCTGCCTCTGGCGGCGTGTGACGGGGTGGCCCAGCGGCTCATCGAGTCAGGTCGCTCGGTTGCAGATTTCGAGCCGGTGATCGAGCGGATTCTCGCCTCGCCGTTGCCACACTTCGACGCCCTTCTGTGGCTCTGGAACGGTCCGTCAAACAAAGAGCTTCTGGCCAACGTGACGCCGATTTCGATCCTCACGCGGATCTTGCGCACTCTGGAGTTTGCCAGGCTGTCGGATGACGTCCCCAACGACGCGCTCAAACGTATGAAAGCAGTCGCTCGAGCGGTAGTCCCCGCCCGCAAACGCGAACGTTTCCGAGAGTGCCTCGACGGTCTGGAGCCCGGCGTTGCCCGAACCCTCAAACTGCAGATCTCGCGCGGCGAGGGGTTTGGTTATAGTGTCCGAGACGACCTCGTTCGTGAAATCGAACGGCGATTGCCGACAGAAGCCGCGGAAACCGGAAATCGAACCCTGGAAGCGCGAGGATATTCTATTCGCCACGCGGGCCGGAATCTCCCGCAAGCAAGAGGAAATCGATCATCACGTAAACGTCAAAATGGCCGAGAACGCTCGTGCCATCGGCGCGGCAGCCGAGCGCGGCGATCTCAGTGAGAACTCGGAGTACAAGTTCGCCCTGGAAGAGCGCGACCTTCTGCGGGCTCGCCTTGCCCAGATGAACTCCGAGATTGGCCATCGCCCAGGTAATCGACCCCGACGATGTCTCTACCGAGCACATCGACATTGGGACTCGAGCGGTTTTCCGGCGCATGGCGGACGGCGCCGAATACGCGATGACCTTCGTAGGACCGTGGGAGGCGGACAGCGAAAAAGCGATGTTCAACTATCGAGCCCCCTCTGGCGCAGCGGTTGATGGGTATGCGGATTGGTGACGAGGTCGAGTTCGACCACGCAGACGTAAGTGGGAAGTACGAGATCGTAGCGTTGCACAACTCCCTGGCTGACTAGGAACGCGGCGGGATTACTCGCACGGACCGTCTGAAACGGAGAGACAAGCTGTGAAGGCCGGCAATAATCGGGCTGCCTCAATCAGGCAAATCGACCGTATTCCTCTGCGCTGACCGGGACCGCCTCGGATCCTTACGCCCCACCGGAGCCAAGTACTGGCGGTTGTGCATGTTCCCGAACCGCGGCTTGCCGTACCTGGTCAATCTGTACCAACCCAAGAAGGTCATTCGAGACTACGGCAGAATTCATAGATGTGCCTGGCTGTTCGCGTCGATGACTCCAAGGGACAGGAGGAATGGCGACGGGTCCTTCCGGTCGTGCGTCAGGCGGACCTTCTGTTGGTCGTCCTGCGGGACTTCGAACTAAGCGGCACGTCGAAGCCTGATCCGAAGGCGGAGTTCGCGGCTATGTGGAACGAACTCATCTTTGCAGACCTTGACACGGTCACTACGCGGATCGGAGAGGATCGAGGCAGCCCTCAAGAAGCCTACAAAGACCCATGATGAGGAGAAGCGCGAGCTGGCCCTGCTCGTGCGGTGCCGCGAGGCTTTGGAGTCGGAGGCCCCCCTATCGACCGTCTTAGATACTGAAGAAGGAAAGAAACAACTCCGGAGCTTCGCTTTTCTAACGGAGAAGCCGGTCGTTTGTGTGCGAAACGTGGCGGACGATAAGGTCCGATCGGAAGTTGACCCTGCAACTCGACCACGTCGAGGACTCGGTAGTACTGTGCGCAGAGATCGAAGCGGAGATCGCCCAGTTGGACCCCGCGGACCGTCCTTCGTTCCTGGCGGACTATGGTCTTGAAAGCCCCGCGAGCGATCGTCTCATCAAAACCTGCTATCGATGCGGCGGCCTGATCTGTTTCATCACGGTCGGCCCCGACGAGGTCCGAGCATGGGAAATCGCCGCCGGGAGCACTGCGGTCGAGGCCGCAGGCAAGATCCACACCGATCTCGCCCGGGGGTTCATCCGCGCGGAAACCGTGGCCTACGACGACTTCGTAGCGAACACGGACATGAAAGGCGCCCAAGGCCGCCGGCAAAGTCCGCAAGGAAGGCAAGACCTACATTGTGCAGGACGGCGATCTGCTCAACATCCTCCTCGAGCGCTTGAAGTGCAACGCGGACGTGCCCGCCCCCCAGGCGGACCGCTTGGCCTCTTGGCCGGCGCGGCTTCCGACGAGGTGTTGCATCCAGCCGGAATCTGGTAGAGTATCCGGAGCCGGTGCGGACCCCGGTCCGCCGGATCCGCCCGGCGTGATACATCGATCAGCCCGGGCTCTATCCGGACCTGATTGCGGGGCGTAGCGCAGTTTGGTTAGCGCGCTTGACTGGGGGTCAAGAGGTCGCTGGTTCGAATCCAGTCGCCCCGATCGTAAAGCACTGAAAACAAAGGACTTATGACTCCTCCAAAAACCCCCTCTTGACATCTTCATCCTCTTCAGCGTACTTTCATCCTCTTGAGGGTAGTTCTTGGGAGGTTTAGCATGGCTTGGAAGGCCAGGCCGCGATACAAGCCCGCCTCGCAACGAGTGGGTACTTCGCTACCAAAACAAGAGTCACTATCTCTGCTCCGGATCTGACAACGAGGCGCTCGCCTGGGCAAAGGCCCAACAGATCCTGGGCGATACTGGACAGCCTGACGGCCCCCATCGAAACGGTAGGGGCAGCGTGTGAAGACTGGCTCAAAGCATACCACCCCTCGTCCAACTGGCACGCTCAGATGCTCGCCCCGTTTATGAACTGGACGGAGGGGCTCATGCCTTGACAATGTCACGCCTACACTCCTGAAGAGATACCTGACGCACCTTCAGAGCATCACCTACAAGCGAGGGAGACACGAGAAACACTACAGCCCCGCGACGATCCGACGGCAGATGAGGTTCGCCCCGCGCCGTTTTGGAGGAGGCCCGCCAGAACGGACACATGTCGCGTCCAACGCCCCCCATGCCCCGCCTGCCCAAGATCCCGCTGGTGGCCCGTGACATCTCGCCGGAAGACCTGAAGAGGATCTTCGAGTACCTCCCCGTTCGTGCTCGGCGAGTCCTGTACTTCGCGTCGGCCACGGGGATGCGCCCCAGCGAAGCTCGGCTTCTTCGTTGGGACGAGATCCATGAGGATAAGTGTATCCTTAACCGCGGTAAGACCTACAAAGCAACCGGACAGCCGCGAATAGCCCACCTGAACTCTGATGCAAGGGCGGTGCTGGACTCCGTGCCCGGCGAGAGGCAGGGGCACGTCTTCTTGAACAGCCTCGGCAAGCCGTACGGGGTAAGCGGACTCCGTTCCATCTTCAAACGGGCAGCCGCCAGTGCCGGGGTCGAGGTGACCGGCCCGTACCAACTCAGGCATTCGTGGGCGCAGACCCTCTACGACTCCGGGCAACTCTCGCTGGATATGATCGGCGCCGAACTCGGTCATACGCCTGGCTCCCCTGTCACGAAAGTGTACGCCCGGATTGGGGAGCAACGCGTTGCGAAGGCCGTGCAAGGCCTAAACGCACCAGTCGCTCCCGGTCTGCTTGACGCAAAGCGTCGGAAGACCTCTTCTTCGGGGAAGCGATACCGAGGAAGCGGTTCAAAGAAGACTCGAAAAACCGCCAAGGGCCGGAACCGTCAAGCTGGATAGCGTGGAGTGATCCGCGGCGGCGGTACGCATGCACCGTCCTAACGGACACCTGTAGGCGATCAGCAACTTGCTGGGGCGTCAGGAGGGTGTCATTACTCAAGGAGGCACCCTCCCAACCGGTCAGCAACCGGGAAGAGTGACTGGTCCCAATTCGGGCCTCCGTCGGAGTCAGAACTACATGTAGGGCCCTCATACCCAGAGAGAAGGGCCGATTTACCGTCAGTTGCGTCAGTTGCGCCAGAAACCCAATTATTAGGCCCGTGAGGCCCGATTCCGCTTGGCGCAACTCGGATCTCAACGTCGTCAGTTGCGCCAACATCGCGGCGGTTTGCGCCAGGATCGGCGTTGGCCGGAGGCTCCGGACCCCACCGCAGGGATATCGTCCGGCTGGAATCAGCCCCTCGACCACGGGATATGGACAGCCCCACAGCGTGTAATGCCCCCTCCAACCGCCCAATACGAGCGCTCAGCGATCGCGCGTTCCGCGGCCAACCCTGCGGCACTTGGTCAGGGACAAGCAGATTGAACAGGGCCGTCGATGTGCCCTCCCAACTGCGCCTGGCCCTAACAAACTTCAAGACGCCTTGGGCTACCGGATCAGACTCAATAACGTCCGCGACAATGCTCTGACGTTGCCCACAATAGGTCTCAAACGCCGCTGCCCCCAATACTCCATCCATCGCGGAGAGGATCCGCCCGAACTCGGCGAGACGGGGCAGGTTATCCGGGCGCGTGTCCGGCAGAATGCGGAGGACTTCGACCGCCAGGTCCAGCACACCCCCTAGAACCAACGGGTGAACTCGCCGAAACGCAGTCGCCTGCTCTACCTCTGTCCGGCGATCCGCTTCCGAGATCTGCTCAAGCTCCAGCAACATCAGACGAGAGCCGAGGTCACCACGCATTGCGCCGGGATCGATACTCGTGAGCAATACGCACCGGCGAAACCCCACTACCGCAAGAGAATCGTCAGTGTACAACTTCCTTCGGAGCAGAGCCTCTCCGGTAACCGCCCGGCACAGCGCGTCACTCCAATCTGCGCGGATCGTCGAGACATTGTCGACCGGCACGACCCACGAGCCCGCGGCCCCGATCACCCACGCTTCCGTATCCCGCGGTGGCGTGCGAGGTCCTACTGCAGACGGGTCGAGAATGTCCGCCAGGAACCGAGCCGCCGTAGTCTTGCCAGCGCCCTCCCCGCCGCCTAACAGCACAATGGGATGATCGATATCGCCGAACAGCAGCGACACCAGCCAGCCGCATAGCAATGGCCAAGCCTCATCGTCTACGTTCAGAAGTCCCCGAAGATGGTCGAGATCTCCTCCTTTCGCCGGATCAGGTAGCTCACCGGTCAGGGCGGTGCGATAGAACAGAACCGGCGATCGAGCAACGACCTCCCAACCGCGCGGGCTAATCACGATGGCCCGCCCGTCCGACGAGCCCAAATCGATCACCCTGTCGTCGCCGTGTTCAGCAACGCGAAGGTGCACGGGTTCCGGCGTGCCCTCCAGGGCCATCCCCTCCAACACGAGCAGCGCGTCGCCAACTGCGGAGCTATTGGGGACCTTGCCGAACTGGCGATTGTAGTTCCGAGCCATCTCGGCCCGGAGCGACTGCCGACCACCCCGGAACATCCGCGCTACGTTCGGGCCATCCTTCAGGACCGCGAAGGGTGAGCCCTCCATAGTCTGGCCCAGCCGATATCGCTCGTGGACCATGCCAACCAGCTTGTCGGCAACCCCATCTCCGCATCGATTCTCGCCATCCTGCCCGGCTTTGTCCTGCCGGAGTTCGTCAGCCTTAATAGCGTCGTTCGCCTCCAACTCGGCACTCTCCAGCATGCGGCAGACGTCTTCAACCTCGATGGGCTCGTCGCCGGTCAGACGTTCGTCAGACGCCCACTTCGTGGCTACCTCCTTACGTTTCCGCGGTGAGCCGAGACGGTACCGCTCCATCGCGACATCCCGTCCGCCGCGTGTGGCGATGAACAGTGTCATCCGGTTGGGTTCTGATTCGGTCCGAATCTCAAATGGTAGTCGGGCGTTATCCGGCATATGCGTGCCTCCTCGACCGACGATGACTGACCACGGCCGCCTTGCGCTTGGGCGAAGCACCTCCCGGGACGAACGGCTCGGCGACCAGGTCTTTGGCCCGCCGCACAAGTTCCCCAGCCCGTCGACGCCGGTCCGCGAGGGACTTGACCGCCCCGGCCCATCGATCGACGTCAGTATCGAGCACGTCCTCCTCTACCAGCTCCTGAAGCTCGCTCGGATTGAACTCGACGCTGAACGGGTCCCGGGCTCGCCGGTTCAGCTCGTGCAGGTCGTCGAGGGTCAGCCGGACGTCATTCTCGGCCGCAGTGCAGAGAATCGCGAACAGCCACGAGTGCTCCGGGAAACCAAAGTCCGCGCCGCACAACCCGATCCGGTACGCCGCGTTGTTCAACAAGACCGGAAAGTGGAATCCGCTCGACAGTAGCCGCCGCTCGTAGTCGCGAGCCTGCTCGACGTGGATTGCGGGGTAGTCGTCAATATGTCTGTTCATGACTTGCCCTCCACAACATCGAGCAAGCCCTGCGCGGCCGCGTAATCCCCAGAGACGACGCGTGCGGCTTGATAGAGGTATCGCTCGCAGAACCTGCCTGCGGACATGTGACTACCGGCGAATACGAACGGAATGCGATACTGAGCCATCCATGCCGAGATGGAGCCCAGCACGGCCGCCGGTGTGACCTTCGGCCGCCAGCCACCGGCCTCGATGGTGTTAAGGTCAGCCTCGACTATCACACACCGGAACCGGAAGCCTCGAAGCCGCCGGAGTTCACGCTCGAAACGACGCCTGCTTCGGCCAACGCACTGAACGAGGTCGTATAACGACTTGTGTTCGACGCTGATTAGACTGGTCAGCCCAGCAACCGAGCAATCCCCCGTCTCCAGGGTGCCCCGTTTGCTGGGCAGGTTCTCGAAGGTGAACGGGTTCTGCTCGCGGGTGTCGATGATGATGTGGGCGTCAACCTTCATTGTACACACCCCCATGTCCCCCACGCCTGGCGTCAATCTCCCTGAGCGCCAGCACGGTGTACTGCCGAGCGAGATTCAGCTCCCCGCTGAGCGCGGCCGCGGCGGCCCGCAGGAGAATGAAGCCGGCCCCGTTCACAACGGCAGACAGCGGGATCTCCCGAAGCCCAGCCGCGACGGGGTTCTTGGTTGGGCGCCTCATACGGCACCGCCTTCCGCCGAGGCTTGCGCCGCCTCGACAGCGTCCTCCCAGCCCTCCTTGACCGAGACACCCTTCCGGCGGAGTTCGAACACGATGAACCGGACGTAGCTCGCCGGAATCTGCCGACGACCCGAAACAACCGGACATAGGTCATCTCGGAGTTTCCGGTCGTAGAACAAGCGGGTGATTACCGCAGGCTTCACGCCGAGGATTCTCGCTACACCACTTACACCCAAGATCGCTGACATACTGCCATCTCCGCACCAGCCCATCATGACGACCGCCACTCGGCAGCCCTTGTATGCGCAGTATTGTCAGAGATGTGCGCTTCCGATGTGGGTCACGAATGGGGCAAAAAAGGGTCACGAATGGGCTGGCCGGGACGAAGAGTCTGAAGTGCGCGCACAGCCAAGCCCCGCCAGTGAGATCGGCAGGGCTTCATTCGCAGTTATCGCGCTATCGTAGTGCTCAGACTACTTCTTCGGACCTTGTATCGGGTGTTCCTTGCAATAGGCCTGCCCCTTCTCTGTCGTCACCCGGCCTTGTTTTCCGCCTGCTGGACACATAATCAACCCGTGGGGCTCCAGGGCGTTCTCGCGAATCCTCCGAATGGCCTTTCTATCACGATCGGTGTTCTCTTGAAGAACCGTATCCGTGATGCCGGTTCCGCAATCGAGCGTGTGCTTGTTGATTGCGTGAAGGATCTGCAGGTCCGGGAAGTCCAGGCAGAACTCGCGGTCTTTCTCGCCCCCGCCATCCACAAGGGCGGCTGATCGGACCCCAGTATTCTCCGAACCAGTGTTCGTTTTCCGGATGTTCTCGATTATCCTACAAACATCGCGAGACACCTGCCCCTTTATGGCCTCGACCGGATCTGCCGGAGCTTCACTGCAAACTCTCTCGGCGCGCATCTGATCGCAGAGAAGCTCATAGTCGTCAACCTCCTTCGAGCGGTACCCGAAGTGGAGTTTGAGCCCGTACAAGTCAGAGTCTCCATCGAGCAGTGTCTTCCCGAACCACCTCGAAGCCCTCTCGACGGCCCGCTCGGCCTCGTCCTCGTCGTTGACCACCTTGGGCACATCCTCCATCGGAGAGGGCGAGTACCAGCCGAACCTCGGCAGGGGTTGGTCCGTGTATCCAAGGCGGAAGGCGAGCCGAGTCCCTAGCGTGCCGTTGAACCGGCCAAAGCAAGCCGGATCCCGGGGCGGAAATACAGAATCGCCTTCAGACAACTCGCGTACCGCCTCTTGCTTGAATCTGACGAACGCTTCGGCGAGACCCTGCTTGAGCTTCTGATCGCCGCAATCACCGATTCCGGGAAAGACCGCCTTCAGGTCTCGATCCAAGGAGTCGTGTTTGGTGATTCGCCCCATCCGATCTAGCAGGCTGGGGCGACGAGGCGGTTTCGCCGCGCCGCATTTTTGCCGCTCTGCAATCGACTCCTGTTTTGCCTTCTTGCGACCCACAAGAGCCCGCTTGCACGCCTCTCGGTTTTCCCGGAAGAGTCTCAAGAAGAAGTCCTCCACGGCATCGTTGATCTCGTCGTCGGGGATACCGTTAAACTCCTCGAACGGAAACGGGGGAAGGCCGAAGTCCAACGGCCCGGGAATGGGACGTCCGCAAGACTTCCAGTCATCATCTTCGTCGACCGGCGCGGGAATATCTCCCTCATCGATGACGCGCAGGATGTTGAAATTCCACCAATGCCGATAGAAGACGCGATACCGCTTCATGACACCATCCTCTCGAAGGTCCGGCCGCCACCCGGGCGCCTCGCGGGATGGTCTCGCGAAGCGCCCAGGGGGCGTGCGGCGATAGCTAATCGCCTACCGGATGTTTCAATGCGGCTCTGGACCGGTGATATCTTCGCGGTGTTGAATCCGCCGATCCGGAGTGGCTCCGAGGGCAAGCTACCCCCGAAGCATGTCTAACGACGCCCGCAATCATACCGCACAATTAACCCGCCGTCAAAGCTCACACAAGTCTATACTACAAATGTGGTACAAGTTCGTGGCGGTACGCAGTGCCAGGCTCGGCGACTGCCAGAAGGCCCAATTTGTGACAGATGGCTGCCACATAATTCCATCAGGAGATCGTCGTGGAGGCGATTAGGGCGGTAGTCGTCCGCCTCCCAAGGTAGGGACCGTCGTTCCCGGCTCCACGGGATCCTCGGATCTGCTGATTTGGTGGGTGCCGGGCCGGTCCGCGGATCCTCTCCCCAGCGTCACTGGGTAACGCTGGCCGGGGGTGCACGCACGACTTCCCGGGGCGTTGTCCCGCGCAGGGAAAGTCAAACCACCGGGGCGAGCATTTCGAGCCTCGTGAAGCGGGAAGGCCCGACCTAGACCACCTGCGCCGGGAGTGGTTCGATCGGGCCGGGCGCTCTGACGATGTGGATTGTGATCACCCACGCAGGTCCAGTAGTCCCTTATTGGGGTTTTTTCTTCAGGCATCGCTTCGGCACAGTAACGGTTCATCCATCGCGCGGCCGGCGGCGGCGCTCTGCCGCCTCACCGGCCTTGCGGGCCATCCATACTCCCGCCCGAAGCCGCCATACGCCGCTCTGGCGTCCGTATGGAGTCCTCAACCGAAGCTACTCCGATTGACTACGGACACCCCGCCGGATCGCTGAACGGGTACGGCTCGCCTTTGAACCCGGATACGGTTCGTTGGACATCGGTCATATTGACGATCGTGTTTGGTACCTCTCCGTCCAAGTCGACCCAGGTCAGAGGCGGCGCTGTTTCCAGCCCGGAGAAGCCCTGCAGAATCGCTTGAATGTCGCTCATGTTCACCACACCGTTGGCCGGATCCCACGTTCCGGTGAAACCACCCACCACATCACCCCAGAACTTCACCCCGGGCTGCGCGACCGTGTTGACCAGAAGCGGATCGGAGAAGACGATCTCGTCCGGCGTAGCCGTTATCGCATACTCGGCCGCCGGAGTGATCAGACAATCTCCTACGTGCACAACTGCGGGCCAATCATCACCGAAGTACGCCACGTTCTCCACCTCCGACACCCATACGCCAGGATCATCCGGCACTTCGAGAGGCTCACCCACCCAACCATCGGCGCCGATCGAACCGGGGAAGTAGTCGCTACCGGTCAGCTCCACCTTGAACGCCACCGTGGCTGAACCGCTGTTTGGATCGAAGGAAACATAGCGGTTCTTCGGCTCGGCGTCGGTTCCCGTTGCCGGGAGCGGAGATGCCAAATCAATCTCAGCCAACTCACCACCGCGGGCGAAGTTGATGACGGCTCCTTCATCGATCAACGTGTTGTAATAGACTTTGCACCGGTCGATCGTGATATTGGCCGCGGCTTTGCCATCCGCGCGGAAGATCAGCTCGTCTACGTATAGTGCTTCCGGTTCGGCGATACCCTGCTCGTCGTTGTCAAAGAGGTCAACGAACGAGACGGTACTGCCAGCCGCAACCTCCAGCCGGCCCATGGCGAAGTTGTCGCCATATCCGCCCCCGTCCGCACCCGCGACCTCGAATGTCTGAGATGTATCGCCGTTCATCGTCAGGAAACCGTCCGTCCAATCAAACCGAACGGGGTCCGTGCTTTCGTTCGCGAAGTCCCCACCGAGGAACACCCCGGCCGTGGGTGCTGCCCGGCCCTTGAAGGCCGGCCCTACGTAGACGTCGACAAAACCCGTCACAAGAAAGCGGCCCAGGACGGTCACGTGGGCGTTCTCATAGACGCGGAACTTCGGTGGCGGAGAGATTCCTCCCCGACTCGACAGGCCGCAACAGTTGAGGCAAACCGCCGCATCCGCACCGACCATCTCGAAGTCGGCGCTCACGGTTACGGACATCTCGTCGGTCAGTTGCACTAAGCCTCCGAATGCCTGCGGGCATTCACAGCGGCCATGCAGAATTGACAGATTCTCAGCACTGAGCGACGCAGATACCGGGCTACCCGAGGCCTGGTACACTCCGGCCGCCGCAACGGTCACCTGACCGGCAGAAACATCGATCTCGCGATCGTGGGCCACGTACAGATTGCTGGACGGACACAGGGCCGGGTCATCGGTATCCAGACCGCCGCGGATGAGGAGTCCCGCCCCGGTCACGATGGCGAGGTCGTCGTCTTCCATGGCATCGTCGCTGGTGACGTTGAGCGTCGCCGCTTCAAGCAGAGCGAGGGAGTTGACCGTAACGGGCATATCGAGATTGACCGTCTCGGTGACGTTCGAATCGCCGCGGATAACAACGTTATATGTCGTTCCGCCGTCATTGTCCGGCACCTCGTCGTCCTGCCAGTTCTCCGGCGTGCTCCAGTCGTCGTCGGCACCTCCGTCATCCCATTCATGACATTCGTCCGGCACACCGAACGGCGCGAAGTCGTCCGCGGATGTCTCGTCTGCAATGTCGCAGCCATCCGGAACGCCGTTGAGATTGCAGTCGTCGCAGCCCGGATCGACCGCCGAATCGCAGGCGGCAATGTCGCACTCGTCCGGAATGTCGTTTTCGTTGCAGTCCGCGCTCTGGCCGCAACCGGGGAGATTGCAGTTTCCATCCAGGGCGCCGCAGTCCAAATCGCATACGTCGGGAAGATGATTGACGTTGCAGTCCAGGTAATACTCGTAGGCCCCCATGTCGACTACCGGCGAGCCGGGAACACCCGTGTCGGCCGTGTCTGGGTCATCAACGGAGCGAGGTCTCCCGCTAAGGTCCAACGGCGTCGGTTCGACAATGTCGCCGTCGTCGTCTAGATCCGTAACGTCCGCCGGGAGTGCCGTACTATCGGCGGCGTCAATGCCCGGCGATCCCGCCGAGAGCCGCAGGTCGTCGTCTTCAGTACCCACGATGTCGTCCAGCCCGTCGGCGTCCACCAGGAGCGGGTCTACGTTGATATTGTCAGCACCCGCCCCGACCAATGTCCCATCCTGCACGCAACAGTAATCCAGGGTCCGGCTACCCGAGCCGTCAGTTGCGATCTGCGGCGCGGAGCTGTTCCACAGAACGCAGTTGTCCATTAGAAGTACCGAGGACGATTGGAGCCAGGCCACGCTGCCCGTCGTCGAGGCGGAGTTGTTGCTGAACGTGCAGTTCACGAAGGTGCCCGTCGCCCCACCGTGTCCGAGAAGTGCGCCGCCGGATCCATCCGCCGTATTGCCGGAGAACGTGCTGTTAACGATGGTCTGCGCACCGAACGCGTCGGCAAACATGATTGCCCCGCCCATCCCGGTGGCCAAGTTGTCGAGGAACTCACAATTAACCATGACGGTGTTATCGTTGCCCAAGGACGCCGCCCCACCGTTCACTGACGTGTTAGCGATGAAACGGCAGTCCCGGAACTCCGGGACGCCGGGCCCACCGCTCGACGTAACCAACACCGCTCCGCCGTCTACCGCGCTGCGATTGTCCTGGAAGGTGCATTCCGAGATTGACGGGGCCGAGGTGGGTCCAGCCACGACTACCGCTCCCGCGGAGTCTATCGAGTCATTCTCGAGGAACCGGCAGTTCCGCACCGTGCAGCTACCATCCTGGACGTACAGGCCGCCACCCCGGCAGGACCCGCTACATCCCGCCGTATTGCCCGACCGGATGGTGAAGCCGTCCAGCACGGCCGTTCGATCCGTGCCGCTGCCGTCCACTACGTGATAGCTGTTGTCAGCGTAGTTCTCGAACAGGCCGGGACCATCGTTGCCACTCAAGTCACCGCTAAGGGTCGTTTCGTACGCGTCGAGGTCCCGCTCCTCCGGGTCCGGCGCCCCGCACCCGGCGTAGCCACCTTCGATGGTCACGCCATTGGCGAGCGTAAACGTGGCCGCCTGATCGCCGGATGTCTGACCGCCGCCTTGGTCGGGGGTGTACGTGCCGTTGGCCACGCGGATCAAAGCACCGCTCGTCACCACGGCCAGTGCATCCTGAAGGGCAAGGTATGCCCCGCACCAGCTCTTGCCGTCATGCGTTGGGCCTGTGGCGTTCTCATCGACATGGACGGGAAAGGCAATCTTGAATGCGTTGTCGCTTCGCAAGCCAGTAACGAACACGTTGCCGGCCTCGTCTACCGCTATGCTCGTGGGACGATCGAGTGGGTTGCCAGCGCCGTCACCAGCTGCATCGATGATCTCAGTGATGACCCCGCCCGGACTGATCCGAAATGCGTTGTGGGAGTAATCTCCGGTAACGTATACGTTGCCCAACCCATCCACCGCGACGTCCGCCGCCGCGTAGAGAGTATTCCCCGCGTGGTCCCCTGCCGCATCGATGATCTCGGTAGTCGTCCCGCCCGGAGTGATTTTGAACGCGTTGCTGCTACCTTCGCCCGCAACGTACACATTGCCCGACGCGTCCACCGCTATGCCCCGTGGACCTTGGAGCGGACTACCGGCTCCATCGCCGGTTGAGTCGATGATCTCAGTAATGACCCCTTCCGGAGTGATCTCGAACGCATTATGGCTCTCCCATCCGGTGACGAACACGTCGCCGAGAGGGGTAACTGCTATACCCCCCGTGCGACTGAGCGTATTGCCCGCTCCGTCGCCGGTCTCATCGATGATCTCGGTAATGGCTCCTTCCGGAGTGACCTTGAATGCATTGTGGCTCATCCAACCGGCAACGTAGACGTTGCCCACCTCGTCCGCCGCAAGGCTGGGCGACCCAGAGAGTATATTGCCCGCCCCATCACCGCTAGAATCGATGACCTGCGTGATGACTCCACCGGGGCCGATCTTGAACGCATTAGAGGACCAGTCTCCGGTTACGAACACGTTTCCAACCCCGTCCACCGTCAAACCAACCGGACTACTAAGCGCATTGCCCGCTCCGTCACCGGTCGAGTCGATAATCTCGGTAATCACTCCCCCCGGAGTGATTTTGAACGCGTTGTCAGTGAAGCCACCCGCCAGGTACACGGCACCCTCCTCGTCGACCGCAATGCCGCGCGCCCACTTGAGTGTGCTGCCCGTCCCATCGCCCGTCGCGTCCATGAACTCAGAGACAATTCCACCCGGAGTGATCTTGAACACATTGTTACTGCCCATACCGGCCACGAAGACGTTCCCCGACGCATCCGCCCCAATGCCCTGCGGGCTCGTGAGTGCTCTTCCCGCTCCGTCGCCGGTCGAGTCGATGATCTCAGAAACAACACCACCCGGAGTGATCATGAACGCGTTGTCGGTGCCCCATCCACCCACGTATGCGTTGCCCGACGTGTCAACGGCGATGCCCCGCGGGCTGTCGAGCGCGCTCGCCCCGTCGCCCGTCGTATCGATAATCTCAGAAATGCCCCCACCCGGAGCGATCTTGAAAGCGTTGTCCGTCGCCCATCCAGTGACGAACACGTTGCCCGACTCGTCCGTCGCGATTCCCCTCGGGTCTTCGAGCGTATTGCCGCCACCATCGCCGGTCGAGTTGATGATCTCGGTGATGTCACCGCCGGGAGCGATCTTAAACGCATTATTGCTGATCATACCAGTGACGTACACGTTGCCGAAGACGTCAGCCGACATATCCCGCGGGCTGTCCAACACACCGCCTGCCCCGTCCCCGGTCAAGTCGATGATCTCCGTGACAGTACCTTCGGGGGTGATCTTGAACGCATTGTCACTGGTTTCCCCGGCAACGTACACATTGCCTGCCGCGTCAACCGTAATGCCGAGTGGACGGTCGAGCAAACCGCCTATTCCATCACCGCTTGAGTCGACGATCTCAGTGATGACACCACCAGGAGTAATCTTGAAGACATTGTCGCTCTCAGAGCCAGCGACATACACGTTGCCGGAATCGTCCACCGCTATGCCGTACGGGTAACGAAGCTCGCCGCCCGCTCCATCGCCGGTCGCGTCGACAATCTCGGTGATTACACTGGAAGGAGTGATCCTGTAAGCCTTGTGTGTCTGACGTACGGCAACGTACACGTTACCCGCCGTATCCACAGTGACGCCATCAGGTTCGACTACCCCCCCCTCGATCAACTGGGTAATAACCTGCCCGCTCGCGGGCACCGCGGTCGCGCCTGGAAGCAAGAAAGCAGCCATTGCGACACCTCCCCAGAACGTCCACCGAGGTGTCAGTGTGCGAACACGTCCGCGATTGCGATAACGATCCTGGTCCATGGTCCCCTCCGAAGCGAATAGGCTAACTGCCCACGAGTGAATCCATCCCTTCCGGTTTCTGACGCAGCGCCGGTATGACTTGCGGACCCGGCCGCGCGGTTCAATCCTATACGGAATAACCGCAGGAATGCAAGTGCAAACTGCAAACGCCGTCGAGTGAGGGCGGGGCAACGGCTCAGACCCGACGGGCAACCCAACCGGCCCGCTCAGGGATAGTCGTGTTTCTTGCGGAAGACGGCCGGAAACTCACGTCACGAAGTGCCGGTACGCAACAAACCCCGGGTCTCGGCACGAAGACCCTCCAACTCCGCCCGGGACTCAAACCAGAGAATGCCCTCGTCGTACTTGGCCATGAACTCGGCTTCTTCGAACTCGGATGGCCACGCGTCGCCGGCGGCATCGAGATGCGCTCGGGCTGCCTCCGCATCCCCGAGCCGGGCCTGGGCGTTGGCAATGATCAGGTGGTTGATAGCCGGGAGATCTCCGAGTTCAAGAGCCAACCGGGCATGCTTAGCCGCCTCGGCGAATTCGCCACACCGCAACTGGGCCAAAGCTCGCATTCGCTTGGCCCGGGCGTTGGTCTCGTCGGCCAGGTGGTCAGCGACTTCGGCGTACTCCAAGGCGATCCTCCAATCGGACGGACCTTCACCCACAAGGCGGACCCGGGCGCGGAGAGTCAAGCTCGGAACATCGTCTCGTTTCAAGTCGATTGCGTCGTGGACATGCTCGGCGGCGCTGTCCTCGTGGAGGTACAGTTCGAGGGCCGCCAAGTTCCGCCAGGCGTTGGCGCGATCCACGGGTCGGTCCCTACCCACCTCCTCGGCAAGCCGCGCCCCCTCAATCAAGCACTCCAGGGCCTTCTCGAGGTCTCCGGCCATCGCAAAGTAAGCCCCGAGGTTTGACCATGCGGCATAGTGACCGGGATCCAGGTCAGTGACTCTCTTGGTCACTTCTATGGCCTCGGCATAGCGTTCCAGCTCTTTGAGGATGATCCCGCGATAGTTCAAGGCCGTGAGGTTGTGTGGCTCGCGATCAAGAACCCGGCGACACAGTTCGTCGATCTCCTCGCGATAGTCCGTCGTCCGCAATTCGGGTTCGGTTTTGAGTTTCTCGATCTTCATCCACGCAACGGCCAACATGGCCCGAACGTGGTCAGGGTCGATTTCCAGAGCCCTCGCAAAGTCGGCCCCGGCATCGCCCCACTCCCCTCTTTCCCCGAAGGCAATCCCGCTCTCGATGAACGCCTTGATGTCAGCCTCTCGACCGTCCCGCCACAGCTTGACGCAAACGGCCCCCGCACCGGCCAACAGAACGACAGCCACTACAGCAACCACGGCAGCCTTGTGTCGCCGGGTGAACTTCATCAATCTCCGAGCGAGCCCCGGGCGCTTCGCGCGGATCGGCAGGTCGTTAATGTAGCAGCGCAGATCCTCGGCCAGAGCCCTTGCGGTGGCATAGCGCGCTTCCGGAGACTTCTCCAGAGTTTTGAGGCAAATAGTCTCCAGTTCCGGCGGGACTTGGTGATCGACCTTCCGCGGTCCGGCGGGATCGCGGGCAATGATCGCCCCGAGAATCTCCTTATCATCATCGCCCGGGAAGGCCGGCTGGAAGCACAACAGCTCGTACATCGTGGCCCCGAGCGAGTAGATGTCGGTGCGGTGATCGACGCGGACTCGCTTGGCCATCGCCTGCTCCGGGCTGATATAGCGGAGGGTCCCGAGCAGCGAGCCGGTAAGCGTGAGCGATTCATCATCGACCACTTTCGCCAAACCGAAGTCGGCGATCATGATCCGCCCATCGGTGGATAGAATCAGATTGGCAGGTTTGACGTCGCGATGGACGATACCCTCGCCGTGGGCGTAATGCAGGGCGTCCGCCGCGTCTGCCATCCAGCGGGCCACCTGCTGATAGTACGGCCGGCCGCGCCCGGTGGACGAGGAAGCGATGCTGCTGGGCGGCTCGTCAACGGAATCAGATTCCGGCTCGGGCGATGTCGCCGTCTCCTTGGGGTCCGCGATAGCAGTGTGCAAAGCCGTCGCCAGCCGGGTCGGACCGACATGCCCGATGTTCTGCTCGGCGAATCGACGGATCAGGACATTGAGCGCCTGCCCGGTGATCAACTCCATCGCGCAGTAGTACGCATCGCGTGATTCCCCGAAGTCGTAGATCGGAACAATGTTGGTGTGATGCAGACGGGCAGCGGCCGTTGCCTCCCGACGAAACCGAGTTACCGCCGAGGGGCTGGCCGTCCCGACGATGGCCGGCAGCACCTTCAGGGCCACCGTGCGGTTGAGCCGCGTCTGCACGGCCCGATAGACGATCCCCATCCCGCCCTGTCCGACAATCCCCACAATGCGATAGCCGTCAATCTTCGGGAAGTGCTGAGCGACCTTGGCCGCAGGGGATGTGTCGTCAACATCCTCCGGCCGTGGCGGAGTCGTCACGGTCTTCGACGCCACCTCCCCGTCGTTCGCAGATGCTTGCGATGATCTGTACTGTTCAAAGGCGATCCGGCAGGTTTCGCAGGTCTCGAGATGCGAACGAAGGGCGCCTTCCTCACCCTCGGCGAGTTCCCCGGAGGACAGCCGTTCGATTTCGGCCAGCGATAGGCATCTTGACATGTACAGTAGTCTGCCTCGCGCGGGGCCAGGGTGTCAAGCGCCAGCCGGCCGGGCGGCTCCAACGAGTAGCCACTGGCGGTCCTCGGTTGCCCTCTCGCCTTGACCGTCATTCGGAGTCAACGGCAGGGGCGGTCGGCCGACAATCGAGCCGGAAAGCACGCACCGACCGTGCTGCCTCCGGCCTTGACCATGTCGAAGCGCACCGCGAGTTTGCGGCACCTTGCCCCCTGCCCCGCCTCATACACGGCAGATTGACCGCCCCGCCGTCTTTCTCGGCCCGGCGGACCACACATACCCCCGAAGTCATAATACGCAGCTCTGCCGCATCTGACGGCGGTTCGGGCACGCGGGCCCCGCGTGGAAGACCGCCGTGTCCGCTATTTGCTGAACGCCGTCTGGAACTCGCCGAAGTCCTTCAGGTCGACGTCGTCGTCAGTGTCGACGTCAAACGCATTCGTGCACATATCCGGCGTGGCCGGCAGACTCGGGTCAGGTGGGACTCCGGGGCCACCAAGACAATACGCGAGATCCGCGATGTCCACGTCACGGTCGAAATCGACGTCTCCGGCAATGGCCGGGTTGATGACCGCCTGGTAGTGCGCGTTGTTTGTCTCGTCGAACTCGGGGATCTCGCCCAGATCGTCGGCCACGGCGTAGACCTCGACCGTCTCATCGGGAACCAGCCCCTCCGTATCCCAGATGAAAGCAACCTCGTGGGCGCCGTCGGCCACGATCGAGGTAACGCCGCTTCGGCCGATCTCCAGGGCCGTCTGCGCTCTCGAGTCGCCAGGACAGCTCGAACGATCCGGTCGGGATTACTCCCGGGTTCGTAACGCGAGCCATCAGCGCGACAGACGTATATGACACCTGGCTGTTCCAGCAGTTCTCAATCGCCAGGTCCGGCAGAACCACGTCAATCGACGTCGAATTGTTGCCGCGATCTCGATCAAGGAACCCAAGCGTCGGGTCGGCAACTACGTAGATCTCGTGCGACATGGGGAAGCTCGGCACCTCCCACACAACCGACACATCGGCGCTCGATCCGCCAATCAACTCGTCAGGGATAGTCTCCACGGTGCCGATCAGCGTCCCGCCACCGTCCGGATCACCATCGTAAAACGCATACTCGACGGATTGGGCAACTTGCTCCCCGCGATTCTCCACCGTGGCGCGGATCGTCGCCGACGTCCCCGGCTCCGGATTTGGCGGCTCGATCACAAGCGAGTCCGCCTCGACGGCCAAGTCATGCCCGAGCGTGTGCTTCAGAAGGCAAAGGTCCGTCCGTCCCGGTTGGGGCACGTCCTCCAGGTGATGTACCTCCCCGTCGAACTCGATGTCGACAGCGTTTCGCTCGGTCTGGGTCTTCAGATAGGCGATGGCCAATTGCACGCCGTCGCACGCGAGCGAAAGCGCGCTCTCGGCGTGTTCATCCTGCGTGAGCTGCCGGGGAAGCGACCACGTATCGAGCGTCAGATCGTAAAACGCCGCGACGATATCCACGCCTTCCGGACCCTGGCTCGCATACGCAATCGCCGCTCCGCCACGCATAGTGACGCCATCGAGCGACGGGGCCTCGTTGGCCAGCGTGTCCTCGGCGTAGACCGGACGCGGATCCCAGACATCGAACTCCGTGTACATCACTGTCGCCCCCGATGCCCAGACACAGATGATCTCCCCGTCCGGGGCGACCAGCACCGGCAGCGCGTCCTCCACGGTGTCGTCAGTCAACCGCACGGCCGACTGCCATATTCCGTCTGCGGTTTCGACACCGTATAGCTCGCGGTCAGCCGTCGTATCGAGATCCCCGTCCTGGTCAACAGCAAACACGAGGTGCCCCTCGCCATCGTAATCACTGATGAAGGCGTGGCCGAGAATCCCGTTCGGGCCGGACCACAACATCTGCGGAGCGGACCAGTCGCTGCCGTCCCACTCGGCGAACATCAGGCGGTCGCCCGACGTCGCATGCCCCAGGCTCGCGTCGGCCTCGTTCTGGATCCAGATAACACCGGTTCTGCTTCCCATACGCGTCGGGTGCGGAGCCCGGTCTACAACATCATTGTCCACAACCAGAACCGGTGGGGCCCATTGCTCGGTGGCACGGTCAAACCACGACGCGGCGATCTCCAGATGTGGCGCGACGTCACCCGGGTCCTCCGCCGCCGAGACATCGCCATCAACCTGTTCCCACACCGCAAGGTCGGAGTTCCCGTCCACCGCATCGAGTGCCGGACCGAAGTCAGCCACGCTATCGTCCGCGATACGCTCCATCGTCCACGGCGCCCCGCCTACCGAGCGGATGGACGCGATGTCCGTGGCCTGGTGCCACGGCTTGTCGGGGTCGTGCATGGCGAAGGTGACGTGCGTTTCAGTCGATTCCGTGAGCAGCGATGGTTCCGCCAGTTGAGTCACGTTCTCCACGAGCGTTTCCTCCAGCACGCGCCCGCTCTTCTCTATGGAATCCGACCCCGGCAGCCGCCGGGCTCTACCGTTCGCGATCCGGTTGGCATCACCCCAACGCAATGCCTCCGAGCCGATGGGCCGCCATTTGCCGTTTAGCGACGGCTCATCCACCAGCACTCCGTTGACGATCAGCCCCTTCCCGCAATCGCCGAAGCAGAGTTCGGCACCAACCTCCGTGGAGTGCTTGAACAGCCAGGACTTGGCGAAAACACCCACATAAGCCCGGAGTTTGACGCTGTTGAACTCCAGGTCGGGGCAGATCTCGAACTCCGGTGTCCCCGTTCCACCGGCATAGACGCCGGCCTCGGCGCCGAATAGCTCCAAAGCTGCTTGCGCTTCGATCCCCATCATCCCGGAGATCGTCAGCTCATCCGCGCCGAGGAAGCAACCCGGACTTCCCTCGCTGTCGAAGTACTCACCCGCAACGGCTACGCCGCCGAGCACGTATACCTTGACCTTGAGCGCACCAACAACCTCTCTGACGACCGGCACAATAAGCAGTCCGTGGACGGCCGGTGCCGCAGGTGGGAAGATCACATCGACAGCCAAGACTACCGCCGCCCCCACGCCAGCTTTCCCAGTGAAGGACGCCTCCCACCCGGCCGTGACCTCAGGATCGTCGCAGCCGGCCAGGGAGATATCCAGGTGACCCGACAGATCGACCTCCGCACCGCCGATGAAGTTGAACCCGTGGCCAGGCACGGGGCATTCGAATTCCAGTCCGCCGGCGCCGGCCAATGTGCCGCTGAACGTCGCCCCGAGCAGGTCGTAACCCAAGCCGGCGGTAGCTCCAAGCGAGGCCGTCAGTTCCAAGTCCTCGCCCCCAATCGGAAGATCCCAATCGTGGGAGATCTCGTACGAGTGGCTGAGCGTCGCACCGTCGAGCGTCCACCAGATGTTGTCCTGATACCATGGGATGACGATGCCGGGAATCGGCGATACGTGTACGCCCGTGTCAAACCAGGTCGTCTCTCCCTCGCCGTTGACCACTTCGACCTGCACTTCGCTACATAACCCGACCGCCGACGGCGCCGCGAGGGTCAAGGACGCCTGCGCAAGGCCACCACCCAGCTCGCTTACCGTAGCCTCTACTCGCACCCCGTTTACGTGGTAGAACACCGACCCCGGCGAGCCGTTCCACGCCACGGCCACCTCGAACGTAACATCCCCCGGCATCCCCTCGATCAAGTGGTTGCCGCTGGGTGAGCGGAAATCAAACGCGCCCGGAGTATCACCCGACGACTCCGTCAAGAGCTGGAACGTCTCGTGCCGCGTTTGTCCTTCGAGGAGGTTCAGCTCGCGACTCACCGCGTGATACCCCGGCTTGCTGACAGTCAGCGTGAGCGGCCCGGGATCCAGTTGATCGAACGAGAACTGGCCGTCCTCCGACGTATCTTCTTCGGGACCATCTGTCACCGTTACTGTCGCTCCACCCAACGGCCCGCGAACCAGCCCCTGTGCGTCTACCTCCACGACTACACCCGCGAGAACGGACTCGTCGTGGATACTCGCACGCCTCTCGATGATACCCCGACTTTCCGTCCATGAGTAATCGTCAAACCAGCCATCCGGATACGGACAGCCTTGCGTACAGTAGTTGATCGCAGCGTAGTTCTCGCCTGGTAGCGTACCATTCGGTTCGCCCGGATACCAATTCGTATATATGACCTCTTCACCACTGCTCCACTCCCATCCGCCGCGGGGCTCCGAGTACCCGGCATGGTCAGGATGTTGGTGCATGCCAATCCAGAGCCACTCGTCCGTTCCGAAGGTGTTCTGCAGCCACGTCTCCTCGGCCGCCGAGCGCAGGGTGGCAAGATGCGCCCCCCACGTGTTGACAGCTTCAGACTCCGCGTCCTCCCAAGTCATTGCGGTATCGGTCAGGCGAAAACAACGATCGTTCGCCGGATTGTGAATCCAGCCAGGTTCACATGCCCCACCGCCATCAGCCCGCCCGTACTGGACATGGTCAATCTTCCAGTCCGTAGCTTCTTCCTGAACACTGCGCAGGATAATCCTTGAGATCCCCCCGGGATGGTAGACGCCGAAGAAGCGATCCTCAGCGGTCCCACCTGCGTTGGAGCCGTCGCCAACCGGTTTCGGGCCTTTCGTTCCGAGCGACATCCCGGTTGAGTCGAACGCTTCGAACTCTACATGATCTTCGCAGTCACCCCCCACGTCTGTCCACACCACGCCAGCGCAAGTTGGAAGACTCCCTAAGGCGACCCCGTCGAACGTAAGTGTGAACTCAGCGGCATAGGGGTTGTACGAGTGACCGGCGGTGCCGGACTGATCGATCACACCGTCATCCTCATCGACGGAATCTGTGGTATCTCCGGGCTGTATCACGGCACCCGGGTGTGCTGGTGAGACGCCCGGCTCATTGAAGGAATCGTCCTCAAAGTTCTCAAGGTGGAAGTAGCTGAAACTCGTACCTGCGAATGGGCTGTCGCCAAACTCGGCGTAGGGCGAGGGCCCGAAGAAGGTCGCCGCCAAAACCGACGACGGCGTCACTAGCAGCACTGAGCTGCCCATAAGGTAGAGCACTACCCGGGTTATCATATCTTCGCTCCTTCTTCGAAACGTACATGGCCGCCAGGACTGGTCAGCGGCGAGGACCTTGTCATGCAGAACATCCATAGGTCTTTCCCATTGACCGACGTTTGTCGGATACGGTACTTCAAGCTGCCAACGCGTCCGGAACAACGACCGGTCGCCGCCGACGTCAAGGCACATCGCCTCCCGCCCGCCCTCACACGGGTCAGGCTGCCCGTTTTTGGTCTTTCTCGACCTGCCGGGCCAACCACACGCCGGAGCCCAGAATACGACGCTCTGACGGTCGTGATGACGGGGTCCGGTGTTACTCCGTGAAGAGGTTCGTCGACTCCACCGAATGGCGTGCTTCACGCCCATTCCTCAGACCCACCTGACCCACATCCGCAATCCCTCTCCGCTGTTCCAATCAGTCCACGACGTGGAAATCGGTGTTCGAGAAGTTCTCCAAGTCCGCCAACGTTGTGATACTCGTGAGGTTCGCCATGATCTGGTCGGTGTTTCCGTCGATATTCACGTCGGTACCCAGCGTCGTCGTGAAGTACATCCGCGCGTAACCCTGCGTAGAGTCGAAGTAGATCACGACCGCGTCATTGGCGGAGGTCGAGCCCGCGACAACCGCGTCCTCGGCCGCACCCGCCGTAGCGTACGACGCACTCGTAACCACCACTACCTGGTACGTCGTCGCCCCGAGTGTGGCAGGAGCACCTTCGTAGTAGTTTGTGCTGGTAACCGCACCCCCACCACCCCAGGCCGTGCCGAAGTAGTTGCTCTTGTCGAACTGTAAGTAGTCCGTGCCCGGAGTGAAGTCAGTAATCGTGTTCGTGCCCGCGGCGTATTGGGCGTTGTCCGTAAAATCCAGGAAGTGGAAGAAGTCCTGGCCAGGACCGCCTGTAAGGATGTCGTTGCCCCGACCACCGCATACCACGTCCTGACCGTCGCCGCCGTTGATGGTGTCCGCATTCCCGGAGCCTATCAGGGTGTCGTCACCGCTTCCGCCAACGATGCTTCCGCTGCCGCTCGCCACCATCGGAGCGGTCAGAGTCATCCTCAGGTCATGTGCGAAACCCGAGGCATCGATTCTGTCGGCCGTAACCGCACCCGTTATCGTGAGTGCCTCCGTACCGGTAACGACGACAGTCTCGAACGCGGCCGTGTTCGTCATGGTCAGCGCGCCGCCGATCACATTGACGCCCCCGCCGTCAGCCGCCGCACCCGAGACGTTCACGTCGGAGACCAGATTGAGGTTCTCGACACCCGTCATCGTGATGGCCGCCGCCCCAAAGTCGTGGTCGGCCAAGACAAGCGTCATCGTGTCCGCGATTCCGCTGCCCGGGATGATGAACGACCGGGCGTTGGCGGTACTGTCCATGCCGTCCTCGCAGACGACGGTCGTGCCGCTTGGTACCGTCAGACTAGTATTGTTGCCGAAACCGTTCTCTACCGTGAACGTGCCGATGTCACCCCACCAAGACGTATTGATCCACCCGGATAAGGGGTCTGTTATTCGCAACGCCTCGATACTCGTGGCGACGTTGGTACCCGGAACGGTTTCCGTGGCATTGTCGGCATCGGCGGAAGATAGACGAAGGGTGTCGGTACCCTCGCCACCGTCAACGGTGTCGCGCATGGCGGTCGGCGTAATAAGGAACTCGCCGGGGCTGAACGTGAACTGGTCATCGCCGGGACCGCCGGTTACGGTCATGATCCCGCTGCCGGTTCCGATCTTCAGATTCCCGGCCGTCATCCCGCTTCCGTCAATTGTCGTTACCTGATCCGGGAAGTCTGCGGTGACGGTAAGATCCTGATCACCGGTGACCACCACGGACGCCCAGGTGATACCGGTTGTCATCGGAATGGCGTCGAGGACATTCGGTGAACCCGTGGAGGCAATCGACATTGCCTCGATGCCGTTGGCTGCACCGGTCGTGATGCCCAGCGTCGAACCTGGCCTCGCCCCGGAGAGGGTGACGGCCATGGCATCGTCCGGGCCGCTCGTCGCAGCAGCATCGAACATGAGCCACAGGTCCGCCGAAGTCCCCGTCAGGCCGCAATCGACCAACGTCGGCAAGACGTTGACCATTACGTTCGAGGAGCTGTCGACGCTGTTTATCGTAGTCACCCCGGAGAACTTGTTACCATTAAGCGTGGTTACTGCGGTGCCGGTATCCGAGATGCTGATCGTCTCGATATCCGTGATGGTCGGCGTTACGGTTTTCACCGCCGCGTGTTCGAACTCGACCTTCAGCACATCGCTACCGTCGCCTCCGTCAAGCGTATCTTGCGTCTGCAACGTCGCCACAAACGTGCCCGAATCGAACTCGACGAAGGCGTTGAAGATGTCGTCCCCGCAGCCCCCGGTGAACTCATCGCGGTTGAGCGTGAGATCGTAGATCTCGGTTACGCAGGTGGTATCGACGCACTCATTGTTGTCGTCGCACTCTTCACCCTCACCGGTGCAATCGGCATCGGTCAGGCACTCGACGCAACCGCCGGTGTCCTCGTTGCAGAGCAGGCCTTCGCCGCAATTGTCGGTGAAATCACAGAGTCCGTCCTCGCCACACGTATCGTCAGTGCAAGCAACCCCGTCATCACAGTCCTCATCCCCAAAACAAGAAGGACCTTCCGCAACCCGAAAACCAACCGTGCGAAACTCGTCCGCGGGGTAGTCGCCGTCGCGGTACGCTGCCTGCATACCGTAGCCGTCGAAGTCGAACGACCCGCCGCGCAGACCACGAGACGAACCGGAGATCATCGCCTCATTCCACTCCCAGACGTTCCCGCCTTGGTCAAAGGTGCCGTACGGGCTATCTGACGGTTCGGCGTCGTACGCCCCAACCTCAGTCCGGAAGTACGGGCTGCCTATCGCATAACCGGTATCGAAGTCATAGTAGTTCGCTGAGCCGTTCGCCTGGTCTGTGCCCGGAGGAACCTCCGACGTCGGCGTCATGTCCGGCCCCGTCGGATAATTCCAGTAGTTGCTTGTGGGCCCGTCATTCTTGTGGTACGCCGCCTTGTACCACTCGTCCTCTGACGGAATCACCCATGTGGCCCCCGGTTCGCGCGTTACTGTCATCAGATCAGCGTCAATCGTCGCCCCATCGAGGAAGTATGACCCATCCTCCGTCGTAGTCAGATCCTGATCTCCAACCGGCTGGCCATTGTGCATCCAGTTGCAGAACCGGGCGGCATCGCCCCAGGAAACGAAGTTCACTGGACGGTTGGCCCATTCGCTAACCACCGAGTAGTTGTAGCCCCCCGGCTTTGGCAACGATCGGCGGATCTTGCAGCCGAAGCTGCTCGACCACATGTCCGGGTTATACAGATCGTAGGTGTCCGTCGCCGCTACGGCGTTAAGGAACTCCGTGTACTGCCCAGCGGTCACCTCGAACTTGCCGATGCTGTAGACGTAGGCCACTGCGCCATAAACATGGTCTGGGCTCCAATCGCCGGGGTTTCCGGGATTGCCGACGGTAACGGTGTCAATCACGACGGGAGGCGCCAACGGGCCGGTGAACCCCTCCAGAAAGAGGGCGTAATCCTCTACGTCAGTGTCGCAGTCCTTATCGATGTCGCCCAGGGGACGTCCCTCCGCATCCACCGCGGTGCCCGCGGGTGTCTTGTCGCAGAGGTCCAAGGCGTCCTCCACACCGTCGCCATCAACATCGCTGGCCCATGCCCCCGATACGCAGAACACCGCCGACAACAACGCTGGAACGAAACCGTGATGCGACATCGCCATCCCTCCGAAAGACAAGACCCGCACAGCCGGTGAGGCGGCAGAGCCCCGACGGAGGCTGCGCGATAGGTGAAACCCCAGGATACCGAACGCGTCTGGAGAACTCAACCGCCGCAAAGTACTACTGAACCCGGCTGAGGGATTCGATCGGCCGACCTACTCGCAGCCTGGGTTGCCTCACGTATCGAGGCCAACGCCAGATTCGGGCTGAACGCGCCATCTGGCACGACTGACGGTCGAGTTGGAATAGACTCGCGGATCATCGTCCCAACCGTCCCGTGCGTCCCGAATCCCGCACGAGTATCCCGCCAAGCCGCACCGGCCGGGACGGAACAACATGCGGCGGGACGGACCCGCGGGAAGCCAAGCACCCCCGCCCCCGTGTTCTTCCCCAACAAGAGCGGACGGGTGTGCCAACGGAAGAGGTACGCCCGCCTGCGCGCTGCCGGAATCCCCGGCCGTGTTGTACGTTGCGCTGCCTACCTCACAGAACGTCGCCCCGTGCCCCGCACCAGGCCCGTCAGATTGGTCGTTCTGCGGCTCTCTCGACGCGGCGGGCCATCCATACCTGTCAGGCCGCCATACCAGGCTGTGACGTGCGTGACGGTGGGTTCAGGCTCTTAGGGCGTCTCAGAACAGGCGAAGCCGCTAGTCGCCCAACGACGTTCGCTCCAATCGGCAACCGCGGCGAGCTGACGTTGGACGCCGGAAACCCCGGTGTCCCGGAGTTCCCGGCGCCAATGAGATTGCCCGGCCGGGCAGCGCCCTTTCAAGCCCTACGGGCAGTCCGCCGGGGCGGGGAACGGGTACGGCTCGCCCTTGAACCCGGCCACGGCTTGCTGGACGTCCGTCATGTTGACGATTGCGTTAGGCGTCTGGCCGTCGAGATCGCACCACGTCAACGGCGGTGCACTCGAGGTAGACGAGAAACACTGAAGCACGGCCATAATGTCGCTCATATTGACGGTCCCCTGCGGCTCGGTCCACGCGGCCCCGCCGAAGTCGCCCACCACGTCGGCCCAGTACTTCACGCCCGGCTGCGGGATCGTGGTCACCGTCAGCGGGTCGGTGAGTATCTCACCATTGCAGGTTGCGCTGACCTCATACGTTGCGGCCGGCACCACGTGGCAATCGCCGACGTGCACCGTCGCCGGCCAGGCGGAGCTGTAGTACGCCTCCGCAGCCAACCGGCAGATGTCGTCCGCATCCGGCTCGCCGACCCAGCCGTCGAAACCAACCGAACCGGGGAAGTAGTCACTGGCCGTCAGCTCCACGTGGAACGCCACGGGCTCGCCCGCGTTGTTCGGTTGGAAGGACAGATACCGGTTCTTCGGAGTCGCCACGGCCTCTGCGGCCGGCGATTCGATGGTCATAACGGGGATCAGGGCGCCGCCTCCGGCCGAGTCGATCACGGTCACTCCGCTGTCCGGGGCGTACGGGTCTTCAGGCGTCACCGTCACGTAGTAGACGTGGGAGCCGGCCAGGTCCAGGGTCGTGCCTTCATCGAGGACCAACTGTTCAACGTACACGGCCTCGGCCCCGGCGCCGGCGGCGTTGTCGTGGTCGTCAACAAGCTGGACAGTCGTGGCTGTGGGGCCGATGCGGATCCCGCCGAACGAGAAGAGAGACGGATCGGGCAGGACCACGCAAGCGCCCACGTCCTCCGCAAGCACCTCGATTAACTGCGGATCATCCTCCGGCAGACCGACGAGCTGCAACGTGCCTGCTGTAATGTTGAGCCGGGCCGGGTCGTTGATAGCAACGTCGAAGTCGCCCACCAGCTTCAGCGTTCCGTTGGCGACCTGCAGCGATCCCGGGGCGGCGGCCTGATAGTCACCCAGAACGGTAAGGCCGTCGTTCCCGCTGCGGCCGAAGAAATCACCCACAATGGTCCCCGAGCCGGTCAGCGAGCCGAGAATCGTCAGGAGCCCGCTCTGGATCGTCACGAGGCCGTTGTTGACCAGATCGCCGACGATCTCCGTATCCGCCACGAAGGTCATCTCGCCGCCGTTCGTCGCGTCGGAGTCCACCGTGCCGAAACCGTAGATCAGCGCGGACGGGTCGTTGGTCAGGCTGGGGGCCCCGAGGGAGCCTCCCAGGATCGTGACGGTCCCGCCGGCCAGGTTCGTCAGCGCGGCGTCGAACAGCACACCGGCCTGCGTGTTGATCTCCAGCTGACCGCCTTGCGTCACCTCCGTTGATGCAACGTATACCAACGAACCGAACGGCGCACCTACAAGCCCGGATGCCTGGTTTTGGAAAATGCTCCCGGAGAACAGCAGCATTCCCCCGGCCGCGCCGCTGATCTCGCCCTGGTTGACGAAGTCGGCCGACACCTCGCCGGATCCCGAGACGCTGCCACCCGCGTTGATTACGACCCCGCCTTCGAGCACCGTGCCCTGCAACTCGATTTCACCGCCGGCGGATATGGTGGTCGTGTTGTGCACCACGAGTTCCGCGAAGTTCTCAATCCGAAGGAACTGCCGGCCGGCGCTCGTAGCCCCGATCGCCAGGGTGCAGATCTCCCGCGAGCCGGATCCGCTCAGAATGCTCCGGTTGTCTACCTCCGTAACGTTCGACAGCACCGCATCGCCGCCAACCCCGGGCACCCCGGCCGGGTCCCAGTTCGCCAGTTCCTCAAACGACCCGTCTCCTGGCCCGACCCACCCGAAGGAGCCGTACCCGGCCTCGCACTCGTCGGGGACACCGCCGCTGTCGCAATCCGGACTCGTGCCCGCTGCGATGTCGCATTCGTCCGGGACGAGGTTCGCGTTGCAGTCCAAGCTCGTGCCCTCGCCGATGTCGCAGATGTCGCGGACCGCGTTCGTGTTGCAGTCTTCATCCGGCTGACACTCATCCGGCACATAGTCGAAGTTGCAGTCGTCGCTCGTACCGTCGGCGATGTCGCAGCCGTCCATTACGGAATTTCCGTTGCAGTCTTCGTCGGCCGGGTAAACGTGCGCGATCAGGATGTCGCCGTCGCTGCCGAGCCTTTCTTCGAAGTCTTCGTGTGAAGACCACACGGCAATCCAGCGCCCGTCTCGGTCGCTGGCCACGTGCGAGTCCTCGTCCGTCCCTTCATCCCCAAAGGCGTTGCTGTTCAGGACTTGCGACGCACTCCAAGTCTCGCCGTTATCAAGACTGTACGAGACAAGAATCTCGGTATCCTCGCCGGTCGTATCCCTCAAATCGTAACTGCCCCACACCGCAATCCACGCTCCATGCTCATTTGTGGTGAGGGACGGATCGCTATCGCCATAGCTCTGGGAGGAACCCGCGTTGCTGTTGAGTGCTGCCGGTGCTGTCCACGTATTTCCGTCATCGGAGCTTCGGGCAAACAGGATGTCACGGTCGCTGCCAATCGTCCCGTCGAGATCGTCGTTTGAGTCCCACACCGCGACCCAGTGCCCCACGCCGTCGGCAATCAACACTACGTTCGAGTCGGTGCCAGTATCGGTTGCTGCGTTTGTGTTTAGGGGTGCCGGGGTCGACCATGACGCGCCGTTATCCGAGCTTTGTGCCACCAAGATGTCCTGGTCTGTCCCGAGCGGGTCGCCGGACAAGTTTCTGGACTGCCACGCCACTATCCAGCGTCCCGAACTATCTGTGGCGACGTGTGGATACGCGTCTTCCCGGTTGTCCGTGCCAGCCCCAACGTCCAACGGAAGTGCCGCCGACCACGTCTGCCCATCATCTGCACTACGCGAGAGGAGAATGTCCTGATCACTACCAATAGTCCCTCCAAGGTCATCCTCCGAAAACCACGTGGCCAACCAAGTTCCCTGCCCATCTGCTGCGAGTTGGACATCGTAGTCTCCAGAGTCGTCGCCGACCGCATTGCTGTTCAACGCCACCGGGTGACTCCAAGTCGCTCCGTTGTCAGAGCTGCGAGTGAACAGAATATCCCAATCGGAATCGATCATCCCGCCCAGGCTATTGGCGGAACGCCACGCAACTACCCAGTTGCCCAGGCCATCGGTGGAAACCGTGGGCTGCTTATCGCTAGCATCGTCCGTCATTGCAGTCGCGTGGACCGGTACGGGTGCTGACCAGGTCATCCCATCGTCAGTGCTTCGAGAGAACAGGATGTCCCAGTCATCGCCAACGGTCCAGTCAAGCCGATCATTGGACTCCCATACCACTATCCACGTGCCCTGGCCGTCGGCCGCAATCTGGGAATGGTCATCCTCGCCGGTGTCATCCACGGCATTCGTATTCAGCGGCTCCGGGTAGCTGATTACGGGGCACCAGGTCCTCGGCAAAGCCTCCGGGACATTGGCGACACGAAAGCCGTTGTTGTAATGCTCAAATGTCGGGTCACCGGACTTGCGGTGCGCCGCGAGCATGTAGCGATCGTAGCCGTGAAACGCCCCACCGCGGAAACCACGGCGCGTCCCGAAGAGTATGGCTTCGTTCCACTCATAGACATTGCCGCCCTGGTCGAACGTACCATACGGGCTTTCCGAGTTTTCGAAGTCGCCGGACTCGCTGCGGTAGTAAGGCGGGCCTAAGGCATAGACTAGGCCGAGCGTAGCGAAGTTCGCATTGTTGCCCGGATCGGGATCGACCAGTTCGTTGCTCGGCACATCATCCGTGCCCGTAGGGTAGTTGTAGTACGCGCCACTGCCACCATCGTAGTACGCTGCTTTGTACCATTCGTCCTCGGTCGGGATTACGAAGTGCGCATCCGGTTCGCGCACGACGGCCAACAACTCCACGTCCATCGTCTCGCCGTTGACGTAATACGATCCGTCCTCTGTGGTACTCAGATCCTGAGGACCTGTCGGTTGCCCGTTCTGGAGCCAGTTGCAGAACCGGGCCGCGTCGCCCCATGAGACATAGTTGACCGGCCGGTCGGCCCAGTCGGGAGCGATAGTGTAGCTATAGCTGCCAGGCGAGCCGCTACGTTGGATATTGCACCCCCACACTTCCTCGGTGGACGGATCAGCCATGTCCTCGTGGTACAGCCCATACGTGTCCGTTGCCGCCACCGCGTTGAGAAACTCGCAGTACTGCCCGGCCGTAACCTCGAACTTGCCGATGTCGAAGACGTAGTCTACCGATCCACAGACGCGGTCCGGGCCGTATCCGTCCGGCACACTCTCCCCCGATTCTTCGCCGAAGTTCCCCGGATTGCCCACGGTCACCGTCTCGATGACCACCTCGGCCCGACCGACTGACGCGCAGACCACGACCAGCAACAACACGGAAAGCACACGAGGACTCGACATACCTTAACCTCCGGAAGATGAGACCCGCGCATCCGCCAGGGCGGCATAGTTCCGACCCGGCCGGCGCGATGACCAAACCCTGATAATACGGAACCCCGGCCGAACATACCAAGCGAAAACAGTACTACTTCAGCGGGATTGTGGCCTGGGGTCATCGACCCGGAAGGCCCCCTACGGACCGGTCGGCCCATGATGGACTCCGCCCGGCCGGCGTGCGGTAATCTCAATAACCGTGCCGATCGCTCTGGTCCCACCCCGAATAACGAGGTGGATATCTCCCGACCTCAGCTCAGTACCAAGAGAACACCCCCAGAACTCGGGACTGAGCCCGGAGGGCGCACACTATTCCGAGGCGCGCCCCGAAACCAGTCGACTTCGGTGACCCCTGCCCCTAGGATGCTCCCCATGACGGCAGTGTCCAACGATACCGCGACCCAGGAACCCCGCTGCCCGAATTGCGGCTACTCCCTGGTCGGGTTGCCGGAGTTTCGTTGCCCCGAGTGCGGCGCGCCTTTCGACGCGGAGTATCTTCAGGACGCCGCCCCACCTGCTCCCCTGGGAGCGGCCCGAGGTCGGCGGAAGACTCAGACGGATGACTCGGACAGTAATCAACGCATCACTCCACCCTGGCCGGTTCTTCACGGCCGTCAGCCAACGCAAGGATCGCCGGATATCCGGCGCGGGTTCGTTCGTCGTTGCGTGCTTCCTCGCAGCCGTGTGCCTTCATGTCGCGGCGTTCGTTTTGAGGTATTTCGTCATCTTCCTCGAATCGGCATTCAGATTCGGCGATCCGCTGAGGGCCTTGGACTTGGTTGCAGCAACGATCGGGACAGTCGCCCCAACGGCGTGGTTCATGCCGTCTCTTCTGACCCTGCCGCTGCTCCTGTCCGTCTTCCCCATCGCGTTTCTCCTCACGCGCCTGTTTCGGAGTCATTCCGGCGCACTTCGGACCACGGACTTCGCCGCGCTTCTGAGCCCGGCCATCACGCTTGGGGCGTTCATCGCCGCCGTCACCGACGTCCTCCAGACGCCTCTCCAACATGCCTCCACGGTCCTCTCCACGCTGAAGGCCTACGGCGGGGACGCGGCCCTGCTCTTGCTTGTCTGGCATCTGTGCCGGAAGCTGCTGGCCCTGAGTCGCGTGCGGACCGGGGCGATGGTCGTGGTGTGCTGGGTCCTACTACATGGCGTCTACGTTGCCGTTGACTCGGTCCTCACGTCGCTGTTGTGGTCGATGATCTTCCCGTGACTCTCAAGGTGGTCAAGTGCTGTGCCTGATAGCCCGCAGAACGCCGCAGTAGTCACCCGCCCTCATCCTCCGGAGGCTGGGGTATCGCGCTGCTGGCGGCCGTTTGCCGGGGCACGGGCGTCCCACACTCCGAACATCGGCCCGAGACGTTCCCCGTCAAGTCATACCCGCACTTCGCACAATAGCCCGGCGGAATCCGGCGGTCGCGACGCCAGGCCAGGAATGTCGGGACTCCGATCACGACCAGGGGGATCCAGAGAGGGACCTCAAAAATCAACCATACAGGATAACCGCCCTGGCTCTCGGGCAATAAGAAAACCGTCGGCCTATCTCTCCTGCGGCACTCCCAGCCTCGCGGGACCGAAGGGTGGAATCCACCTGAGTCGTATTCGAAGCCGGCAACCCCCGCGCCAAGGCCGCCCCCGCAATTCTGACCGGTGTAGCGACAGTACCACCATGGGGTTATGACCATGGCCAGAAACAGGACCACGCACGCCACCAGCCCCGCCCACTTCAGGAACCGCCGTTTCCGAGAGATGGTCCGCATGGTGGTTATCCGGGAGCCTCATCCTGCTTGGGATCGATCGGGACGCCGCACTCGGGACAGACGCCCGTGATGTTGCCGGTTAAGTCGTAACCGCAGCCGACGCAGAGGCCACGTTTCAGTCGGTAGCGCCTGATGGTACGAGGTAGTAACGGATAGGCGACAACCGGAAGCAAGACAAGAAGAGATAGATGGAGCGGCACTCTGACCCGCCACTGGCTCGGCACTGAAAAGTCGATACTAGGCAGCATTTGCCAGGGCACATATGCCGGGGGGTGGTATGCGTGAAATGCACCGTACCAGGGCAGAGTGTCCAAAGGCGTTCCTGAAGGAGCCCAGTATGGGTTGCAGCCCAGCATACCATGCTGGAAGTAGACGTAGACGCGGTAACCGGGATCCCACCAGCCAACGATCCAACGGAAACTCAGCGCTATGGCCACGAGCACAAGGGCCGTCCCGGCGAGCGCCACCCACCATCGCCTGCGAAAGGTCACCGCACATCCTCCCCGCATTCTGAGCAGACGCCGGACTCGTTGCCGGTCAGGTTGTAGCCGCAGCTGATGCACAGACCTCGCTTCCGGCGACGGCGGCGGCGAAGGGGACCGCGGATGAAGGCGACGGCGGGGAAGATGGAGAACATGACAGCCACGAGCCATGTAGGTAGTGCCAGCGCGCGAATGTGCATGCGCGGTTCCATTGGCATGGGGATACTCATACAGCAGAAATCAAGGATACAAGCCCCAAACGGTCCGCCTGGGTCCAGTATCTCATGAAGGGCATCTACATGGGGCCAGTGCTTGTTATACCAAAACTCGTCTCGGACATGGACAAACATCTCCGTGGCAGCCCGCAAATCGTTCCCCTCGGCTGTCCAACTATACAAGTAAACGACGCCGACCCCATCTCGTATGTCGAACATCGCCTGCGCGCGACTCATCGGACGACTCATCCAGAACACGCGATCGGTGTAGCTCCAGAGAGAGATGACGATGAACAAGCCCGTGAACATCAGCGATAGACCCAATAGGGCTTTGCGAAGCACGTTCGATCCCCTGTCCCATGGACACTCGTCACCAGAACCCCAGGAGTACCTTGGGGCCCGCTCACGCCCTCGCATCCCGCACCACCTCGCCTCTCGCTCTCACTCGCAAGCTATCGCATCATCATAATACCGCGTCCCCTGCTGGCGCCTTCGGTGGGATTGTAGCCACAGGTAATACAGTGGCTGTCCTTGCGGCCACCGCGAGGCATGGGGCCATGAGCCAGGAAAGCGCGAGGGCGGCCAACGGCAGAAGCACGACCGAACGATCGGTACCCGATCCACAAGCAGTCAGGCGGATGCCCCAGCGTCCGCCAGTCGGCCCCCGCCCCAGTGGAAAACGCACAGCTACGCCACACCCGCTCTGGAACTATGGTCGATCATCGGGGCCCTCTGAATGCCCTATATCGCGAACAACGCGGAAACCGACGATCTGTCGGAAGCCCACCTCTTCCCCCGAGAAGGGAACACGGTCAAGGAGAGGCAGCGGGAAGCGAGCGGTGGATGTGCATGCCAGCGGGTTATCTGCCAGCCACGCACCGCTTCGAAGAACGTGAGTCCACCCAGCTGGCGGCCCCACCGGATCAACCATGAGGCCCTTCGCCTCGCATTCCAAGTAATAGGAATTGGAGAACCAGTCATGTACCCACTCAGCAACGTTGCCATGCATGTCGTAGATTCCCCACGCGTTTGGTTTTAGTCCTGCCACGCGGGAGGCGCGTCCAATGTCCCTCTTGCACCACCCGTAGTCGGCAAGTCCGAAGCGGAAACGTCCAAACGACCACTGGGTATCGGTGCCTGCCCGACAAGCGTATTCCCATTCAGCTTCGGTTGGCAGCCGGTAGACCGCGTCTTCCTTCTGAGAGAGAGTATCGCAGAAGCGGCGCGCTTGTTCCCACGTTACCCCCACCGCCGGAGAGTCAGGATCCGGCGAATACGCGCTTGCTTTGAACGACGGGGACAGCTGCTGCATCTCCTCGTTGGTTACCTCGGTAACCGCGATGAAGAACGAACGGGAGATTCTGACGGGATGGGCAACATCTTCTTCATATATCCTGTGTTTGTCCGGCCCCATTGTGAACTCACCGGGGGCAATCTGAACAAACCTCATCCCCAGCGTGTTTACACGGGCGGCCACCCAGACCTGACCGCGGTTCACAGGATCTCTCTCGGCGATTCGCCCCAGGGCCTGTGTGGCCGGATACCAATCCGCACGCTTGCTCTGTTTCGTCAGGCTAACCAACTGAGCGAATTCGCTTGGGCTCTGCTCGCTGTGCCCCTCATCCGGCTGGGCGTGGGCCACACTCGACGCGGTCGAGACGATGGCAAGCGCCATCAACAACTGCGTGATCGCGATGCCAGAAGCAGCCTTACCTATCGCGTCTCTTCGGCCGATCGAGAACCGAGCAACCTCACGATCAGACTCTGGTGAAGTCGGGCACTGGCCCTGCTTGCCTATCATCTTGTCGCCTCCACTTTCAGTCACGCCACAACAGACCAGATGATCTACCGCGTCGCGGGCTCCTCTTCCATCTCGCTCGCTGGTCGCCCCCGCGCATTGGGGCGCCGGCCAGATGCCCGAACGACTTCATCCCATCCAATTATCCACCGTTAGCACTCCAAGCGTCAACCCGACGATGACGGCCACGCGCAGCACCCTGAGGATCTTACGAATCACTGCGGAATCTCCGAACCGCACTCAGGGCAGACTCCCGAGGCGTTCCCCTCTAGGCTGTACCCACACGTCAGGCACAAGCCTCGCTTTCTTCGACGCCACCTGCGAACCGGGCCACGCACTAAGACAAGCCCCGGATACGCTGCCAGGACGACGAACGGGAACCAGCTTGGCATCTCAATCGCCCGGGTCACTTCTGACGGACCGGGACCCGCGATAGATTTCTCCACCGCCCATGCAAGGCTCCCGAGGCCAATCCGCCTGACCGTCACGCCTCTCGGATCCTCCGCTCGGTTTATGAGTACCACGCTGACTCGGTCTGGCCTGACCCCAACCAGCAGGACGCGATTAAACGAGACCGCCCCTCCACGTTCGCGCCCGTTCAACCTCTCAGTGCCGAAGCTCAGCGAGAACACACTTATGGAGTGGCGCGGCAGCCGAAAGACATGCATTCTCTGATCTTCGGACATCCAGCCAAAGTTGGCTCCCGGGAACGCCAGGACCACCCACGCGACGGCGTAGACAACCGCCCCCAGCACGCACCCGAATAGGATCGTCTTGCGGATCATGAGGTGGTTGCCCTCCCGCATTCGGGGCAGGTGCCGGAGGTGTTGCCGGTGAGGTTGTAGCCGCAGGCGAGGCATAGCCCACGCTTCCGGCGACGGTGACGACGGAGTGGGCCGCGGTAGAAAACCGCCGACGGATAAGCTCCGAATAGGACGACGGGCAGCAAGAGCCCAACTAAGATACGATCCGCCTTCATGTGCACTCCAGCGTTGGGTGCCGAGTTGGGGAATGTGAAACCGCTCTCGTCGCATCCCAACACGACAAGCCGCAACTGCGGTAGCACGACCCAATGTGTCCGTCGAGTTTTCTGTGCCGTATCCACCACCGTGTACCGCCAGAAATTGACCCTGCCATCGACGAAAACTACCACAAACTGCTGTTCACCAACGACGAACAAAGGTCGGTCAGGGATCATCACCTCGACCTGCGTGAAGAACCCGACAATGCCACACCCCAGCGTGAGGGCTGCCCCCAACGTCAACCCAACGACGACGGTCACGCGGAACACTCTGAGGAACTTGCGGATCACGGCCTGATCTCCGACCCGCATTCCGGGCAAACACCGCTGACGTTGCCGGTGAGGTTGTAGCCGCAGGCGATGCAGTAACCGGGCGGAGGGAGTCGAAACCAACGGAGCTTCGCGATGATGGCGGCGATGAGCAATCCGATGTGCATGGGCAATATCGCGTAGATCGGCACGAAAAGGAAGATCATGCCGTCGTTCGGTCCCACCCGTGCGCCAACATAGATGGTACTCCAATAAGCGGCGTACACCGGCACCAACACGCTGAAGATCCCCAGCAACCCACACCACAGAAACAGAAAGCACTGTCTTCGCAACCGCTTCCTACTCAGCACGAGAATCCAGAGGGTCAGGCCGACGAAGGGAACGAGAGTCCAACCGAACGACACACCCAGTGTGCCACGCATGCTCAGTGGCCAGCGGAGAACGTCCGCCGCAGCCGGAGCGAATGCTACCTTTCCTGCGACACACCGCACTGCCAGTTGAGCCAGGCCCAGGGTAAGCGTGCCCATAACCAATGGCAGCAGCATGAGGTAGATGCGTGTGGAGCCCGTCACTTTCTCCGAGTACCGGGTTGGAATGTGGACTGTGGGCACCGCGATCTACCTCAAAGCAGTTTCGGCAAGAAACTCGCAGACAGAGAACGAACAGAGCCCAGGAGCCTCCATGCCGATTCTCTCCAGCGTCTGCGCTGCCAGCGGGACAACGAGGTAGCCGCGGCGACGCGCAGATAATCCCCAGCATGATACCGAACCAGCCCCCTGTTCGCCAGCGCTATCCAGGATCGCCCAGCGAAAACTGCTCACGCGTCGGAGGGGGGTTAAGTCTAGATGGTACCGCCAGGATCGACCGGGGGGCGTGGTTCAGCTTTTCCAGGCCGATAGGGGGCCCACGTCTTTCGATTCGCCCTTCCACACGTGCTTCGCCTTCGGCGCCGGCACCTTCGGGCGATGCCATAAGCGCGGCACGTTGCAGAGAGAAGGCGCCTTCATCCGGCATCGACTCACCGCAAACAACGCGGAGACGAACCGGAAGGACATCGGAAACACCTTGAAAACAAGGGTGAAACACGCTCAGCGGATTACATTGGTATAGTGTCATGACGTGGCATTTTTTTTGCGCAACCCACCGGTGGTATAATTTTCTTCTTGCATTCCCCTAATTCGTGGGGTATGTTTGTTGTGTTGAATGAGAAGTGGTCCCGCGATGCTACCAACATCCGGGACCGTGGCCAACACCTACTGGAGAGGTATTGACGATGGAAACTGTAGCAAGAGAATCGACGAAGGACAAGGCGAAGCGACTCCGTGAGACAATCGACAAGAGCCTAGACACACTGGCCAACGCGGTTGACGCGGTTCGCGCTTCGGAGACGTTTCAAGCATATCTGGCGATTCAAGCCAAGTTTCACCGCTATTCTTGGCACAATTCGCTTCTAATCCTCTCGCAATGCCCGAACGCTAGCCACGTTGCCGGGTTCAAGGCATGGAAGACCAAGTTTCGGCGTAGCGTCCGCAAGGGCGAGCGCGGAATTATGATCTTCGCCCCACGTCCCTACTCGAAAGAGATCGAGAACGCGGACGGGGAAACCGAAACGGTTAACGGCGTGTCCTTCCGTGCCGTTCATGTCTTCGACGTTTCGCAAACCGACGGGGAAGACTTGCCGAGCGTCGACTGTCCGACAATCGACGTTGCAGCCGATACGCTGCTATCCAATCTGCAAGCGGTTGCCACGAATCGCGGAATCGCCCTGGAATTCAAGCGGATTGACGGCGGAGTCTTCGGTGTAAGCAAGGGCGGTTCAATCGAAGTCGACAACACGCACGAAACGGGACAACAGGCAAAAACGCTCGCCCACGAGCTAGCCCACGAAGCCCTACACAAGACAAACCGGGGCGCGTTAACCCGCAATATGGCGGAGCTTGAAGCCGAATCGGTCGCCTACGTGGTTTGTGCTCACTTCGGTCTTGACGTCGAAGTCCGAGCAAGTCGCTACATCGCCCTTTGGGACGGAGACTCGAAAGCCCTGCGCGAGAGCCTGGACCGAATCAGCAAGACCGCACGGGAGATTATCGACGATGTCGAAACCCTCAAGACCCGAAAGGCGGTGGCATGATGAAGGCTATCGACCTTGACGCCGCATTGGCTATCGCCCGGTCCGATCGGCCGTTGAACATGGACGACTTATCGATCTTCGACGGGTTCGGACTAGCGGACTTCAAACCCGTGACATGCACTATCGAAGCGTTGGCAATGCTAGTGCGTTGGCAGTGTGTCTGCTTCGACGGTTCGATCGACGCTGAGAATCTCCTAGAGATAGCTACGGTAGGCCGACACCGCTTCACCGTGCTTTCCGGAAAGGCGGTGGCATGATGACCGGGCCGAGACGAATAAGAGCCAAGTATGCTGGAAAGTGTCGGGATTGTGGCGGTGAAATTCGCGTTGGCGATTCGGTTTACTGGCAACGCGGACACGGGGCAAGGCACGTCGACTGCGAAACCGCTCGATTGCGGGATAGCGTCTGCCCGGTGTGTAGTGGACATGGGGCAAGCTGGAACGGTACACCGTGCCGGTCTTGTGACGCTACGGGTAGCCGGGAGGTTTACGAATTCGCCAAGGCCGGGGGACATCCGAGAAAGGCGGTGTCCTAATGAAACTGTCAAAGGCCACAAGCCGAGCAATCCGCCGGAGTCGCCAGAGCGACGAACCGGTCTACGTGGTCTTCGATCCGACTGAAGACTGCAATCACGCGGACGCCTACTTCGTGACCGACGATGTAGGCTTGGACACTTACTACGCCGGGATAATCCCGACTGCCTGTTACCTTGGGGGAACGCCATGCTAAGCGAACGATACCGACCGCAGACGTGGGAAGACTTCATCGGCCAGCCGATTATCGACGACATCCGGGAAGCCTGCGCCGACGATTGGCTGTTTGAGGGTTGCGGCGAGCGCTGGTTATTCGAGTCGGACGGGATTGCCGGTTGCGGCAAGACTAGCGCGGCCTACGTCACCGCTCGCGCTCTTGGTTGCTCCGATATGAGTATCGAGCGGATCGATAGCCGGTCCGTGTGCGTCGCGGACTTCCGTGCCCTGGAAGCGTCGATGTATTGCTTCGCTATGGGCGGATCGGGGCGACGCGCCTTCATTGTCGATGAGATTCAACACCTTAATAGAGATTGCCAGCGCCTGTTACTGGGGCTTCTGGAGAATCTGCCGAATCACGTCATCGTCATCGGGACCACGACAAGCACAACGTGGGCGAGCGAAGTCGACGGACTGGCCAGTCGGTGGCGCCGGTTCCGGTTCCGCAAACCCAGCGCTCCGGCCGTTGCTGAGCACCTGGAGCGAATCGCGCGAGAAGCGAACCTACCGATTCCACCAGGTTTCCGGTTCCTTTCCTACGTTCAAGGCAAGTGTGGAGTCGATCTGAAGGGCAACAACATCCGGGACGCTATCGACCAGCTTCCCGACACGCTCCGTAGGTACAAGGGCAAGCCGGTCAAGGCGGTTCACGTAGCCGCCTAGGCGCGGGGAAGGAATAGAATATGAACGCTGTAGGATACACGCGCGTAAGCACGCAAGAACAGGCGAGTAGCGGGCTCGGGCTGGAAGCGCAGGCCGAGCGGATCAAGGCCTACGCAACGCTCAAGGGCTTGTCGCTGGCCGAGATAATCGTCGATGCCGGAGTATCGGGCGGGAAGCCGTTGGCCAGCAGAGAAGGCGGGAATCGGCTGCTGGAGTGTCTCCGGGAGCGCCGCGCCGGAGCGGTGGTCATGTTGAAGCTCGATCGAGGGTTCAGGAACGCTGGCGACTGCCTGAACACCGTGGAGCGTTGGGACCGGAAGGGAATCGCCCTGCACGTGGTCGACTTGGGCGGGAATGCGATCGACACGACATCGGCGGCCGGGAGGTTCATGCTGGTAGTCTTGGCCGGCGCGGCTGAGATGGAACGCAACCTCACCCGCGAGCGAACCAAGTCCGCCATGGCCGTGAAGAAGTCGAACGGCCAGAGAGTCGGGACGGTACCCTACGGTTACGATCTTGCCGAGGACGGGATAGCGCTCATCCCGAACGAACCCGAGCAGGCCGTAATCCGGGACATACAGGCTATGCGGGCGAGCGGGAACACCCTCGTGGCCATCGCCGAAAAACTGACGGAACGCGGCATCCCTACTAAGACGGGCAGGTCGAAGCAGTGGAGTCACTCGGCGGTAGTGCGGATACTGAAGAGGGAGTAAGTATGAGGCGAAATCACAGGTGCATGCACGTCGTCCTTCCGAGACCCACCATTCAATCCCCTCCCCAGGCAATGAGCAACTCACTCAACGCCCACAGGGGCGATCTGCGCGATTGGAGGCATTTGCCCACAAGATAGGGCGATCGTCCAACACAGGGCGATTCTGTGCGAATGAGCGGCGGCTGAGGGCGAGTCGATACGCGATTCAGATCCCCAATGTGCCCCATGAGTCTATACACACACAAGAATCCCCCGACAGGCGAGCATGACTCACCCGCCTGTCGGGGTCAGCAGTTTCAGTTATATGGCGAGCGAGGGGGCTCCACCAACACTATCATTGCGGCCCTTGCCGCAAGTCCCGGTCGGCTTGGCGACGTTCTTAGCGCCCCGCCACTCCATCGCGACCTCGCAGCAATCCTGTTCACGGGCAGTCCGCCGGATCGCTAAACGGATAGGGCTCGCCCTTGAACCCGGCCACGCCCTGTTGGACGTCGGTCATGTTCACAATCTTGTTCGGCACCTCGCCATCCAAGTCGGCCCAGGTCAAATGCGGCGCTGTTTCCGAGCCGGAGAAGCTCTGGAGAATCGCCTGGATGTCACTCATGTTGACCACGCCGTTGGGCTGGTTCCACGTCCCCGAAAAGTCCCCCACAATGTCCGCCCAGTACTTCACTCCTGGTCGCGCGATCGTAGCGAGTGTCACTGGATCGACGAAATCAACGCCGTCGAAACTACCCCAAACTTCGTACGTTGTCGAAGGCCCGATCCGGCAATCGCCGATGTGCACAACTGTCGGCCACCTATCCAGATACACCGGCGCGCCTACGATTCGAGAGATGTCGTGCTCGTCCGGCTCCCCCACCCAGCCGATCTCTCCTACTGATCCTGGCCACGATAGGCTCTCAACTATCTCCACACGCAAAGCGATCGCATAAGGCCAATATTGGGTCACGAGAGAAACGTACCGATTCTTTGTCGCCTCACAATCATCCGGCACGTCGTTCACGTTGTAGTCGTCTGCATTCCCAGATGCTATATCACATTCATCCGGCACACCGTTAGCGTTGCAGTCCCCCGCTAGGTCGAACGAGATCTCACATTCGTCCGGGATGTCGTTCGAATTGCAGTCTTCCGCTCCGTTGTTAACGGCATTGTCAATGACTACCGAGGCCAACGCGAGATTCCCCGCGTCATCCCTGGCGAGATAGTGCACTGTATACACTTGCCCACAGCTCCCATTGCACTGCGCGCGCAAATCGAAACTCCGATCGTCCGTACCAAACACAGCCCCAACCACATCGCCCTCTACCCAATCCCACGCCCCCTCAATGCTATGAAGTATGACTTCCGGCGTATCATCCGTCTCATCGTTCACGGTCACGTCCATATAGACCGCAACTAGACCACCGTCACACGAACTGATCCCGCCCGGGACGGCCGTGACTGATATTATGGGCGGCGTCACGTCCACCGGCACTGTAATAGGCTCCGTGGGAAGCTCTATGACCTGCACTTCGTCGAGCAGGACCGTTGTCTGCCCTCGATCCTCTACAATGAGCGTCACCAGTGCGTCTGGGGCCGCACCGGTCTCGGGGATGACTGAGATCAAATAGGTGCCGCCTAGCGGTACTGCAATGCGTATCTCATCATCGAGATCCCCATCCCCATTCAAATCCTCTTCTATGTAAATGGCCTCACCAATCTCGTTGATAGCCTTTCCTATCACATCTCCATTCGGATCCACGATTGAGAGATCCACCGGGCAGGTTGTCTGGGCGACGATTCCGCCATCATAGATCGGGTAGAATCTCGTTACGCCCAAGACTTTGATAGGGTTTCCTCGACCCCATTTCCAGAACTCCTCGTTGCCGATCATCTGAACCGCCCCCTGTTGGCCCATTTTTGCATCCGAGTTGCCATCCTCGAACCCATCGCGCACAGCAAACCACTTGTCATTGTTCACGTCCACGTAATACCCATAGGCGACGATACTGTGGCCCAGATTATGCTCCCCCTCATAGTCGATGTGCAACTTAACAATGACAGGACGTCCCGCATCAATCTCCGCTTTCAGGATCCCGAAGTCGGACCACCGTTCATACACTCCATGGAACGCAGTGTCTTCCCCTTGGTTGTTGACGAAATCTGAGAGGAAGCGGAGATTTTCGGACAGCGTAGAGCCACAGCCAAGCAGCCACTTCGATGTCCGAATGAAGTCCGAAAGACAGTTGTAGGCTCCGCAGTCACCGCCTTCACAACGGCAGGCGCAGTGGCTATCGGATGTGATGCTACTCCGAAAAGCGGCGACAAAAGGTTCGGGCGCGAACGGGGGAGTGGAATCCGCAAATGGATGAGGACCTATCCCGGGAGCGCGCCCCCCGGGAAAGATGTTCTCATACTTGCCAGAAGGATCGCGATCCCACCATCCGAGGACGACAGCTGCTGCATTTGGCGTACAACCGCCAATCGATCCGGGGCATTTGTATGCCCAAGAAGAGCTGTATCGGGGAACTGCACGGAAACTCTCGCGATCACCCCAGATATACTTCGCACCCGTAGTGTCTGGTGGTATGGACACCGCATTAAGCTCAACTCCAACTGGGCTGTTGACGGCTTCGGCACTGTCAATCCGAAGACCGGCCACATTCTCTCCGGACGCTCCCCTCGCGACGGTGACTATGTGCGTCCTTTTCTGACTCGGGCCAGTGGATGACCCTTCAGTTGGAAGCACGTCAACAGACGAAAACCCGCCATGTCTTGCGGCCGTATTGAACAGGCGTTCCACTATTTCATAATGCAGGGTCCCGTCGCCAGAATTCCAGACCTCAAACTCAAGCGACGAATCGACGCCACCGAAGTCCAGGATGGGTTGATCCAGTGAGGTTGCGATGACGGGACCAATGCAATCCTCCGGGCAATTGGCGGAGTCCTCACCGGGTTCACACATGCCATTCCCGCAATCAGGGGCCGGGGGGGGCAGGGCGATGCGAAAGCCACCGCTGTGGTACTCGCTCGCGGGTGCACCGGGGTTGTCGCGGTATGCCGCCGTCAGGGACTCCGGAACGTGGAAGTAGGTGTACGAGCCGCCACGAAAGCCACGAAACGTACCAACTACCGTTTCATTCCACTCCCACATGTTCCCGCCCTGATCGTAGCTGCCGTAAGGGCTGCTCGAGTTCTCCCATTCTCCGACTCTCGTGCTGTAGAATGGGCTGCCGATGCCATAGTCGCCTCCGTCACCGTCATACGTCGCGTAGTTGCCGGGATCGGTTCCGCCTTCCGCGAAGGCAGTGCCAGCCGGGTACAGATTACCGCTGTCGTTTACGTAGCCCGGAACGCTATCGCTGCTCGTGGGATAGTCGAAGTAGTTGCCTGTTGCCCCGTCGTTGTAGTGATACGCCGCCTTGTACCACTCATCCTCCGACGGGATTACCCACGTGGCGTCTGGCTCGCGGACGACTGCCATTAGCTCGGCGTTGCTCATCGCTCCGTTGAGGTAGTATGTTCCGTCTTCCGTAGTGTTCTGGTTCTGGTCTCCAACCGGCTGCCCGTTGTGCAGCCAATTGGCGAACCGAGCAGCATCGCCCCAAGAAACGAAGTTCACTGGGCGGTTCTCCCAGTCAGCTTCCGTCCCACTCGGACGCCCGCTGAAATCGTACGTGTAGCTTCCGCTGGTGCCGTGCCGCGTGATTTGGCAACCCTTAGAATGGTCATCCATCTCCGCGTTGTATAGCCCGTATGTGTCGTCCGCCGCCACAGCATTAAGAAACTCGCAATACTGCCCGGCCGTCACCTCGAACTTGCCAATCTCATAGACGTAGTCGACGGCCCCACAGATGCGGTCAGGACCCTCGCCGCCCGCTCCTGTACCCGACAGCTCCCCGGCATTCCCCGGATTCCCGATGGTTACCGTTTCGATGACGACGTCGGCCTGAACCACCGAGACGAAAAACACCGCCAACATCAACGCTAGAACGAAGCCGAAACGCAACACGGCAGACCCTCCCAAAGAGTGAAACCCGCACAACCGGCAGGACGACGACGCCCCTCCAAGGCCGCGCGGAAGATGAGAGGTCAGCGTATCGAGGGTATTCCGGGCATGCAATAGCTGCAAAGTACTACTGAATCAGGCCGGTGCGTTGACCTTGTTGAGCAGGTCCATCGCCTTGACCTCGGCCCGCCAGGCCATCTGGGACTCAAAGTAAGCGAGCCACTCAGGCTTGTCGGCGGTGTGACCGCCCAGAGCTGCAGCCAGCGCGTCTACGAGCAGCCGGATGTTATGCCGCGGAATCGTGAAGTACCTTTTCGTCGGATACCAGCAGTCATGTACCCGATGCCGGTTCCAGGTATGGAGATGGGTGTACTCGCGCCCGCCGTGATGGCAGTTTTCAACGATCACCAAGCGACGATCGCCATCGCCCCAAGGGACTTCCGCGATGAAATCCTTGCGTGTACTACAGATGTCGACCTTGGCCATGACCGGCAAACTCCGTAATCTCGGACAGGCGCTTTTAGTTTCAGATGTTAACTATTGAGTATTGTGTACTAATACGTCGGCAAGTCAAGTCCGGCCACCGGCAGGAAGGCAGCCGAGGCGGCGGGGAGATAGCCCCATCCCCCAACCACGAGTCTGGCTCAGGAACCCTCCAGGTACCCAACTTCGATCCCCAGCGGCTCCAACTGCCATCCGCGCATCCACAAGCCCCACCCCTCTCGCCTCTCTTGTACTACACCAGCCCCCCCGTCCACGATCACCATTCTTCCCGCGAAGCTGATCCTCGGAGGATCGAAAGCCAACCACGGAGTAACTGGAAGAGGCGCCACCCGGGTAGTCGGCGTCGCGGGAAATTGATCATGATCAGGACCGCCCCCGCCCTGGACGAGCGTCACGGGTCTCTTAGACGCTCATATCGGGTGCCGTTGAATAAAGCCGACGATCACTCGATCTTGGCACTGTCTGGTGACACAACCTCCCAGAATCGCCCTCTCTGGTGACACTACCCCATCTCAGAGGCCGCAATCACCGGTAGTGGCACCGTCACCAGTGTCACCCACAAAAACGTCAAGACTACCCCGCATGTTGGCGCACCCGTCCCGAGGTGCTGGACCGCACGCGATGGCGACCGGGGCATCCTCGGTCGGTGGCGTTCTTCTGTTGGTGACAGCGGTGAAGGTGACGCTACCTCCACTCCGGTCTGCCACCGTACGAATCTCCCGTGGTCCATCCGGCCACCGTTGGGGAGATCCTCCAATACCGACCGTTTCCAGTTCCAGACCATACGCGCGTACAGGAATTCCGAAACAGCGTCGTTCTTGCTTGGCCAGAGCTATCCCCGCCCCTTACGCGCTCAGTTGCTTATGCACCGAGTTGTTCACAGACTCAGTCGTGGGTCTGGGGGAACGTGCTCCGAACGCCCACGGGCGACTCTGCTTCTGGGCGTGCATCTTGATCACCCGCAAGGGCGATGGCAGAACGGCGAAACCTCCGCTGCCCTCAGATTGCGCAGAATCGTACTCCCACCGTTGTAGATGTGCGCGGGTCCGACTCTTGCCACTGAAGCGGCAGATCGGCCAGCACAGGGCGTTACTGGGGGCCGGAAACCGATTATAATGCTTGACCCTTGGTCAAGAGGTCGCCAAGGGTTGGTTCTTGGTCTTGCCCCTCAAACACCCCCGTTTTTGTGGCATTATTCGACGCGCGTCTTGGTCTTGGAAGTGGACACAAACAACAGTGTGCGCCTATGTATACAGTGTTTGCCGATCTTCGGCGCGCAACTCTGGGGGTCAAGAGGTCGCTGGTTCGAATCCAGTCGCCCCGATCGTAAAGCCATTTGTTTTCAACTACTTACGGACGTTTTCGGACCTTTGACGAGGCAGCGCGAACGGCTTCTTCTCGGTCTGTTGGGCCAACGTCCCAACGACTCAACAACGCCGTGGCGTAACGTTAAACCCGGGTCTTGGCCGTGCCGTTCCTCGCAGGCAGTGCGGGGAACGGCGACAGCGTGGATTGGACGCAAACGTCTACACGTGGCGATTCGCTAGTTGCTTTGCATGGCTGACTGCCCCATCCGGGTCTCCGGCTCGGGCGGCGGTTACGTATACACGCCGCGTATAGCCGCACAACGCAGATCAGATCGGCTGCGCGGTTGGTCGGAACAGGATCTCGTTCACATCCACGTCTTGCGGCTCGTTGATTGCGAACGCGACCATACGAGCAAAGGTCTCGGCCGGAACGGCGATCCGGCTTACGAACTCCTTAGTTGCGGCCTGGATCTTCTCTTCACTTATGTGCTCAAGCAATTCGCTTGCGACAGCACCCGGCGAGATTACGGTCGTTCTAATGCCATAAGGCTTGACTTCCTGACGAAGGCCCTCCGACAGAGCCCGAACAGCAAACTTCGTAGCACAATAGACTGTGGCGTCAGGACCGAGTTTATGACCGTAAACGGAGGACACGTTGATGAGATGGCCGCTTTTCTGCTGCTTCATATACGGCAACGCCGCCGCTATTCCGTAGAGCACACCCTTGAGGTTCACGTCGATCATCTGATCCCATTCTTCGGTCTTGAGCTTCTCGAGCGGCGCAAGTGGCATCAGGCCGGCGTTGTTGAGCATGACATCGACCCGACCGTAGGTGTCAACCGCCTTGTCGACGAGCTCCTTGACTTGCTGCCGGTCAGTAACATCCGTAGCCACGGCCAGTGCCTTTCCGCCCTTGCCCTTGAGTTCGCCGGCCAATGCAGTGATGCGATCCGCTCTCCGCGCCGCCAGCACAACCGTTGCCCCTTCTGAAGACAGCAGCCGCGCGGTTGCCTCTCCAAGACCACTGCTGGCCCCGGTGATAACGACGACTTTACCTTCGATATTCTCAGCGATCATTGTTGGATTCCTTTCGTTGATCTCTGGGGTCGAGTGACAAACTCCTCGCGCTCCCGGTTACTCCCCGTAATCACCGTCAGTCACGTGTTCCATCCACTCCACGGGACTACCATCCTGCGCCTCCTGAATGGCGATGTGTCGCTCCTTTGAGTTGTGCGTGGCAGCAGCCGCGCTCACGATGCGTTAGTGTCTGCTCGCCATCCCCGTCCGATAAAAAGCAGCATAAGGCGATCTCAGGACAGCATCAAGAGTGCTAACACAACGCGGAAACCAAGTGCAGAAAATGGTGGACATCCATGCAGAAGAACCTGATATAATGACGTTTTGAGTCGGGGATGCTGCCGACAGCGAACCCGGTGTCGAGGGCTGAGAGCTCATCTTATCTGTCTGCAGGATCCTCTCCACGTATTGCCATCTGGCTAAGCAACCGGCACGCACCGGGCTTAAGCGTGCGTTGAGACACATCGGAGATCGATGAAATGAGATCAGCCACATTGGGGATATTTTTCGTAACCACCGGTCTGTTCCTTACGTCGGGGTCGAACACCCAGGGCGAGCCGGTCGGCACAGCGTTTACATATCAGGGGCAGTTGAAGCGCGCCGGCGTTCCCGTTACGGGGTCGGTGGACTTCGAGTTCAGCATGTGGACGGCCGCATCAGGCGGTACACGGCTGGCGGTCATTGGGCCTGTTACGCTGGAACTCGTGGACGGGCTGTTTACCGAGCGGCTCGATTTCGGCGAGGGAGTGTTCACGGGAGACGCGAGGTGGCTGGAGGTTCTCGTGGAGGATACGTTGGGCGCCCGGGCTACGTTATCCCCACGCCAGCAGATAACGACTACACCTTACGCGCTCACGGCGAAACAGGCTGAGGATCTCGAATTGCCCTTTTCCGGGACGGTCGACACGGCGGCCATCGGAGTGGCTCTGACCCAGGTGGGTTCGGGGAGGGTGCTCAGCCTGAATAAGACGGGAGGGGGAAGTGAGGCGGTGGTGTACGCCAGCCAAGGTGGGACCGGGGCCTGTGGTCAATTCCTGGTCGCCAACCAGGCGAACAGCAATGCGGCAGTGGAGGCAACGAGTGCCGGTTCCGGCCCTGGAGTGCATGGGAAGGCCGCAGCGAGCGGGGTGGCGGTGAAGGGCACGGCGTTGGGGAGTGGGCGGGCGGCGTCCTTCCACACGGAGTACGCCACGAACGACAGCCCCACGGTCTACGCCGAACAGAAGGGCGGAGGTCGGTGCGGACATTTTCGGATTACCAACGCCAATAACGACACTGACTCTGTGGCCGCCTCGACGACGGGCGATGGGGCCGCAGTGTCAGGTTACACAATCGGCGAAGGCTCCGCCGGCAAGTTCGAGATTAACAACACGAGCAGCGTTGCGCCGGCCGTTTTCGCGAAGACCAACGGCAGCGGCTACGCGGTCTCGGCCGAGTCGGCAACCGATGCCGCGCCCTCCGGCGGTGGTACTGTCATCATCGGTTCGCCGGGCGGGCTGAACGTTGTCCTTGACAAGGACGAGGTCATGGCTCGCAACAACGGAGAAACACCGACCCTGTTCATAAACAACGACGGCGGGGACGTAGTGTTCGGCGGGGCCATCGACATTGGGTACGAGCGCGTCAGCTTCAGTAGTTCGAGTGACCACGCCGAGGTTCACTGCCCTGCGGGGAAGAAGGTGATCAGCGGAGGATGCTCCTGTGGTATGGACGATGTCCAACTCTCGTACCCCCCCGAGGATGGGGACAGTTGGTATTGCCTGTGCAGCGGTGACGGCACGAGCGCCATTGCGATTTGCGCGAACGTGAAATAGCACAGGCCGGCGATGCCGTACGTATGGTTCGCCGATCATCATCGTATCGCCCGAGCTTCACTACTCCCGCCCGGGCTCTAACGGCTTAGCCTCCAGGGTGCCGTCGGATCGTCCCTGCAGTTGCAGGATCTTCTGCTCGGCCTTGGCGAGCGTACCGCGGCAATGCTGGACCAGCTTCATGCCCTCTTCGTACTTCTTAATGGAGTCCTCGAGACCGATCTCGCCCTTTTCGATCTGCTCGGCGATCGCTTCGAGCTGTCCGAGGGCCTCTTCAAACGTTACCTTTTTCTTGCCCATGATTAGTCGAATAACTCCAGTTGGTTTAGATTGACAACCCCAGCTTCGAACTCACCGTCGGTCAGCTCGGTTACGATTCGATCGTGGTCGTGTAGTTGGCTGAGCGAACGGACCACCCGCCGCCCTTTCTTGGTTCGCGTGATGGAGAAACCGCGGCCGATTACGCTCTTGTAACTCAAAGCCGCCAACAGATCCTCCTCACCGCGAATGCGCTCCGTCAGAACGGCGATTCGCCGTTGCAGTGCCGCGGCGAACCTCGCGGCACACCGGTCAACCTCGTCACGGCGCCTTTCAACAAGGTGCCTCGGCGAACTCTGTGCCACCCGCCCGACAACGCCGCGAAGATCGACCGCAAGCTCACCCATACGTCGCCGAACAGCCCAGTCGATCCGGTGCTGAGCATCGCGCAGCTCGAGCGTGGTCCGCAACAGGTAAGTGTGCGGGGCGATGCGCTGAACTACGCGTTCGAGGGCATCGAGGCGGCTACGAACGAAGCTAACCCGCTCGACAAACGCCCGCTGCATCCGCACGTTCGATTCGTCAACAGCCTGTTCACGCCGATGCACCGTAGCCAACGGCTCGGCAAAGACCCGCCGGTGCAGCAAACCAGCAAGCCGGGCACCCTGCAGGTCGGCATTCCCCATAATCGCCCGCGTCATGCGACCGCAAAGCGCATCCAACGCATCGAGCACCTCATCGAGAACGGGAACGGCAATCTCCGCGGCAGCGGTGGGCGTAGCGGCGCGCACATCGGCGACCAGATCCGCAATCGTGACGTCCACTTCGTGCCCTACCGCGCTGATGGTCGGAATACGGCCGGCATGAATCGCCCGAGCAACGGCCTCGTCGTTGAAGGCCCACAGGTCCTCGAGCGATCCGCCCCCCCGCCCGACAATCAGCAGATCGACCCGGCCGAGCCGCTCGGAATTCGCGTTGATTCGTTTGACGGCCGCGGCAATCTCTGCCGCCGCCCCCGGACCTTGTACTCGGACCGGATACAGCATCAACTGCACGCACGGGTACCGCCGCGCGATCGTCCGCAATATATCCGCAAGCGCCGCTCCGGTAGGACTGGTCACCAGGGCAATCCGGCGCGGATATTTCGGCAAGGAACGTTTGTGCCGTTCGTCAAAAAGGCCCTCGCCCGCGAGCTTCTCGCAAAGCTGTCGAAAGGCCAGCTCGAGAGCGCCAACGCCACGCGGCTCCAGCTTGCGAACATAGAGCTGATACCGACCGGCCCGCTCGAACACCTCCACCGCACCGGTGGCAACGACCTCCAAGCCGTCCTGGGGATCGAACTTCAACTTACCGGCAGCACTCCGCCACATCACCGAGGAGATCTCGCTGGACTGGTCCTTGAGCGTGAAATACAGGTGTCCGCTGGAGTGGCGTTTGAAGTTGCTGATCTCCCCGACCACATGAACCGTGGGAGGCAGAGCCGATTCGATGGCACCCTTTACCATCGCGGTAAGTTGCGACACGCTCAACGGAGTTGCGGTTGCCGTAGCTCGCTTCTGTTGCGGCGGGCGAATCAGATCAGGGTTGAATGGTTCACGAGTCATTGCTGCGTCCGTGCCGGAGCCGGCGGTCGACCTTATTACGCGCGGCGGAAAGTCGCAACGTTCCTACTCTGCCAGCGAGTCCTGATTGCGTTGCATAATGATGATCACCGGACTGATCTTCCCGGGCACCGGCGTGCCCCACCCGGCCACACTCAGCCAGGACGATCCGGTTCCGAGATATCGAGGGCCAAAGCCGGCTACCGGCGAGTACCCCAGCCGACCCGCAACGAGCTCTCGCCGGCAGGCTTCCTGAGTTCCATCAAAATCTTCGTAGTTGTAGCTCGACATAACGAGGTAATCCGGTTGAGGGCGATCAAAGGACTCCCGGGTCATCTGCACCTTATACGTATTGAAGCCCATCTCATTGAACCGCGGCAGATACTGGGGACTGGAAAACGCCCCCACACTCGCAACCGGATCGACGTTCTGCTTGAACCAATGCTCCGCCCGGACCCGCGAGTCAGTGAGCATCTCGACATTGACCGCCAACGCATACCCGAGCGACAAAAGCAGCACAACCGCGGGGATCCCCAAGCGGATCTCCCCCGGCAAAGTGCAACAGCGCCACAGGTCCGCCCCGGCCAAGCCCACCAGAACCGCGAGCATCGCCAGCGGAGCGAACAGGAAACGGGAGTACACGAAGTCGATCCGCATAATCACGATCACGTAATAGCCCAGCACCGAGGCTAAAACGACCAGGGCAACTCGCCGATGCCGGCGAAGGCAATGCACTACGGCAACCGACATCGCCGCCACCATCGGCCAACCGACCGCCGCGGCCGCATACCGAACGGTCGCCAGGAGGAGCTGCAACTGGTTCGGATATCGCAGTTGCCGGGCGTGCAGCGAGCCGGCGGTCGGATCCAACCAGTAGTTCATCCGATCCCGATAGGATTCGGGATCCGAGAACACTCCGTACAACAGCAGGTACGGCAGAACGAACGCGACCACGCCTAGCAGCCACTTCATCTGAAACAACGAACGACAAAGGGCCACTCCAAGGGGATGGGCTTTGAGTGTCCTGCGCGCGTCTTCCACAATCAACGCCAGAGCTAACCCCGCGTACATCCCCCCTACCGCGTCCTTCGTACTTATCGCAAACGACCCTAACAGACCGAGCAGTACGGCATCGCTCCACCGGCCTGACCGAAGCAGCCGAGCAAAAAAGAACACGCTCCAGGTGAACCAGAAGACCGAAGGTATGTCGACGTTGCCCAAGTGGGCAAAATACGTGAATGCGGCACCGATCATCAGCGCCACCGCCGCCAAGACACTGGCGGCCTCGTCGCCGGTTAACACCCGCGCCGCGCTCCAAAGTCCCAGTCCGGCTCCAATCGCCATGACAACCGTGGCTGCCCGGCCAATCAGAATCAGAAGAGAAATCTTCGGGGCGTGAGGTGGCCTAAGAACCGTTCGTCCGGTCGCGGGGTCTACGATACGCTCACCGCTGCGTTCCCAATGATTAAGAACGGGTTGGTAAGCTGCCGCCAGAATCAGGTACTGCAGCGGTGGATACCGCCCGACCCAGGTCTGCGGCCATGCCTCTACCGCCCCTAGCGTCCGAACCCCGGCGATCGTGTCCTGACTCCAGGATACGGTGGCCGGCAGCCCCCACTTCAGGCCCGGCAGGTAAAGCGCCAGCCCCAGACCTACCAGCAAAAGAGCGCCGCGCCAACACCGCAAGCCGGTACGAGGTTTCCCGTCTTTGGTTTCGCCGGGCTTCAAGAGTGTCGCCGGTGTTTCACCCATCGATTCTGCGTCGGTTGGAAGACCGATTCATAACCCGGCTGATGGCGTCCCGTAACGCACGCTCCCGGTAGCACAGGCTCCCAGCCTGCCCCCGATGAGCCTTCGCAAGGAAGGACGGATCTACAACCACTTTTCAGAAAACGGCCCTACGTCACACGGCCGGCCACCGCCTGGCACTCCTCCATCACGCGCAACACATTACCGCCCAGGACACCGGTCAACTGCGATTCCGAATAACCGCGCCGCAACAAACCGGCAGTAAGATACGGCAACTTCGAGCAATCCTCCAGGCCCACCGGGAGCATCGGTACGCCGTCGAAGTCGGACCCGATCCCGACGTGATCCGGTCCGATCACTTGCAGGGCGTGGTCGAAGTGGTCTACAAGCACCTCCAGCGGGGTCTGATGATCCGTCAGCCGAGCTTTTTCATCTCTCTTCTTGGCCTCCTCATACGCCTGGTAGTCCGCCAACTCGAGCTTCGGAAAGGCCGGATCGATGAACCCCGCACAAAAGTTGATCTGGACCACACCTCCCGTTGCGGCAATCTCGCGCATCAACGCATCGCTGAGATTTCGTTGATGAGCAGCGACGGCCCGACAGGACGAGTGCGATGCTATAATCGGAGCGGCTGATGTCTCCAGAACGTCCCGCACGGTCAGGTCATGAACATGCGAGACATCAACCATCATCCCCAGGCGGTTGAGCTCTCTCACCACCTCTCGACCGAAGTCGGTTAACCCGCCATGTTGCGGAGACAACGCCTCGGCCAGACCGGAAGAATCGGCCCAACTCGTGTGGAACCCGTGCGTAAGTGTCAGATAGCTAGCACCCCGGGCATGATACTCGCGGAGGTTCTCCAGAGAATCCTCGATCAGGTATCCACCCTCGATGCCGATCAACCCGGCAATCCGATTCTCGACATGAGCCCGGCGAACATCGTCGGCCGTACGGGCGGGCACCATGTGGTCTGAGTGCCGCGAGATTGTCGCTTGAATTCGAGCGAGCTGTTCCCGCGCCGCGGCCAATCCAGCCCCCGGTTCGACCGGTCCCGGCACCCAGACGGCGAAAAACAACGCCGCGACCCCTCCTTCGAGAAGCCGCGGAATATCCACATGCCCCACCTCGTGCCGCTGTCCGAAGTCCCAATCCGGATCCACCAGCCGGCCCGTCGTATCGCAGTGGGTATCCACGACCGCGACCCGCCCGTGTAGCCTTTTCGCGCGCTCAACGTAGCCGTCGGAATGTATGTCCATAGCGCGCGATTGTATCACAGAGCCTGTTCCAACGCCCTCGTGCCAAGCTGAAATGCCCGGCAGTACTGCGGACGTGACCATTATAGGACCATCGCCCACCCTGGCCTCTCGGCCGATCCCCGGCCGCTCCGAGACCGATAATTTGCGAATGTTACCCGCGAATCCTCTCGATAGTTATGGGATGAAGTACCCCGAGTTTAGAGAGCGGTAGAACCCTCGCGAGGTGAGACAGATCACGACTCGCGATCAGAGCCTTGAGGAGCAAGCCAATGTCCGGAACGTCTCGTCGTTTGATTCTCCTTCCCGTCGTGCTCGCTGCCGTATCAGCCTGCAACAGCCAGGTGAAGAACGCCACCGAAATCCAGCAAACACGCATGGATGACATGAAATGGGAGCTGCGTCCGCACCTGACCTACATGGTGGACAATGCCATGTTGCACGACATGTCCATCGCGGACATCCACTTCGTACCGCACACCAGCGAGCTGAGCGGAACCGGGATCGTCAAACTCGACCGCTTCGCCATCCTGCTCGACACGTACGGGGGAACTCTCCGGTACGACACCTTCATCGAAGATGAGGAGCTGATCGAGCAACGCCTGGAGCACACTCGAGAGTATCTCGCGATGGCCGGCTGCGACATGAGCCGGGTACGCGTCGAGACAATGATGCCGGGCGGTAGAGGCCTGCCCGCAGTCGATGCGATCGAAGCTAAAGAGCGCGCGGAGACTCAAGCTTCCGGCTCCCAAGCCGCAGGCATGATGATGCCGATCGCCGGTCAGTAAGCTAACCGGCCGGCCGGATAATGGGGAAAGTCCACCGAATCACAGTAACACGAGGGCACGTACGAGAGGTGATGCCAGCCATGTTGCGAAATGTGAAAACGACAATCTTGTTAGTCGCGACGCTTCTAGTCGCCGGATGTGCGAATTCCGACTACATGGGGCCGCGCTATCCGAAGTTCCGGCAGAATCAGCCAAGAGCCCGCGCCGACATCCGGCCCGCGATGGAACCGAGAATCCTACCGGAAACCTACATGGCGGCGGCGAAGCTGTTCGAACAGCAAGGGAACTACGAACAGGCCATCAAGCAGTATCGCATGGCCGTCGCGGTGAACCACGACTATGCGGCAGCCTACCACCGCCTCGGTGTACTGCTGAGCGGGGTGGGGCATTACATCGAGTCCGTCGAGGCCCTCGATCGCGCAGCCGCCCTCCGCCCGGACAACCCCGTCGTGCAGAACAACCTCGCGTTTGTTCTGATGCTCCAGGGTAAGTGGGCCAAGGCGGAACAGCACTTGCGAGCGGCTATTGATACTCAGCCGTGGTTTGTTCGCGCCCAGATCAACCTGGGCATGACCCTTGCTCAGTTGGGACGCCGCGACGAAGCTCTGGACACGTTTCGCAAGGTCCTGCCGGAAACCGACGCATACTACAACTTCGGTTTGATGCTCCGCTCCACGCAGAACTATGACGAGGCCGCGGAAGCGTTCCGCCACGCTCTCAGCCTGAACCCCGAGTTCTCCGCGGCCGCCAGACAACTCGATCAGATCGCCCATCATCTTACCCCCGCCGAACCGAAAGAGACCGAAGAGCCGGCGGAACCGGATGACTTTGCTCGGGAGAAGATGGCCGAAGTGCAGGAACCGTCCGAGCAGACCGTCGCACCGGAAACAGTCGCGGTAGCTCCGCCAACCACGGTCCAACGACAGAAGGCAGAACCGACAGCGTCCGCTCAGAAGGAGCAGCCTACTCCCGAGGCTCCAGCTAAAACTGTCGTCGCCACTACTGTCGGCGAAGACCGCTCTTTCGAGGATCGCCGACCTGCCGATTCTGCACGCAAGACAGAAGTGGCGACGAAAGCCCCGAAACCGGTTCAGCCTCAGAAGAACACCGCTCCCGCAATACCCACAACTGCCGCGGGCACGCCCGCGACCTTGGACACGGCCGGTGACTCGGCTGTCGTAAACACAATGATCGACGCGGTCTACCCGGGCCTGATTCGCGAGACAGATGACCCCGAAATGGTCTCTCTTTCCCCGCCGACTCCCCAAACCGAAGAGACGCCGGCCGGTAGAGCCGAACCGGATGAGCCGCGCCTAATCGCCGAGCAGGTGGCTGAACCCGAGAAGGACCCCTGCGAAATCGATACTGTGGTTGTGTTGGGCGAGCCCTACTACGACCCCCCTGCCGTTGAGCCGAAGCAACAGGATTCCCAAGTGACCACAGCGGTTACACCAACGAAGCCCGCGCGGACTGCGCCTCCGCCTTCCGAGCCCGTAGCGGAGAGCACGCCGGGCTTCAAACCGCGAGCCGTCGAGACGCCCCGCCCGTCGGAAGACGAGGAGCAACCCTGCGAGATCGATACCGTGGTCGTCTTGGGTGAGCCCTATTACGAGAAGCCGGCCGTAGCCGTCAAACAACCTGCCAAGGCCGAAGCCCCCGTGCAGCCCAATGGCAACGAGGACGTTATGGACCGCTACGACTGCGAGACGGTCATAGATACGCTGGCCTTGCTGATTGCCGGGTTCCCGGGCGACATCTATCTCTGGGACAATCTCGATTGGGATCTGGCGGATGCCGTCGAGGCAACACAAACTCCGAATGCCGCCACGATCACTCTTGTTCATGAGACCTGGGAAGAACCGATTGACGCCAAAGCGTCCCCGGCGACGACCAGCCCGGTCCACGTCACCAAAGCGACTCCGAACACGCGGCAGGATAAGTACCGCGCGCTCGATCATCAGCTCACCCTGGTTCGCGAGGAGATTCGCTGCTGGGACGAGACCATCGCAGAAGAGCACCCGGATCTCGTATTGGTCGAAGCCATCGAACCGACTCCGGTTTCGCGACCATTGCCTCCGTTCGACGTGAATGCCGAAATGACGCCGCCATTCCCCCCTATCGATATGTTTCCCTACCTCGCGGCAACGCGGCGTTTTCCGCTCATTCTGGATCCGGCGCAGCTTACGTTCGACATGACCGAGCAGCTCGACTCTCCGGCCGTCGCGAAGACGACACCTGAGAAAACCGAGAAACCTACGACCAAGCCCCCTCAACAGCCTGAGCAAGCCCCCGTTCTGGTGCGTGAGCTTCTGCCCGAACCTGCAGAGAAGGAGGAGGGCAAGACGGAAAAGGAGACCACAAAGAAGCTCCGGAAGCCGACCGCCCAAAACGGCGCCGCGGATTGGCGGGCCATGTTCGGCGAGCTTGCCGATCAACTCTCCATCGCAGAGAACGAAGTCCGCTGCGTACTGGCAACCGGCATCGAACTCTAGCTCGTCTCAGCAGACCCCGGCGAATTGCACTCGCCACGTCATATTGCCAGCAAGAATGGCCAATAGTGGCACCAAGTGCATCATTTCCAGCCACACAGTTGCAGAGGGATACGAAACTCGCTATATTACCGGGCGGTTAATCGCTCAGGTGACGGCGCGGGCACGGGCCCACCGAATCCGCGTGTAGGCTAGGCAGCCTACAAGGCGGAGGCGGAGGAGCCGAAGGGCGATCATAAGAGAACGGGCACTTCGCCACGAGTGTAGGGGTAGGATCGGGACGAACACCGGGCGGCCAGTGCTATTATCGTGTCATGGCGGGACGCGGTTGAGGGGCGAGTGCGGTTGGCGCCGCGTGTGCTCCAGCAGGCTGCGGGTCGCAAACATTTTCGGGTTCTAATGTAGAATGTTAGGGAGGGTGTCGCTGATGTTTCAACGTCACGGATTCGTGGTGCGAGTAGCGTTTGTAGGTCTAATCGCAACCGCTATGGCGGTTGTGCTGAGTTCACCGGTTCTTGCGGAACCGGTGTCGCCTTGGGGAAGCGACTTGGCTTTGGACCCGGCACGCCCGCCGGGCGAACCGCCGGTGCTTCCCGGTGATATCGCCGGTCTTCAGGCGGGAGCCGATCAGATCGTCGACCAGCAGTGCCCGGACGGAGGATGGGGCTGGCCTCACGACACCTGCACCACCACCTACCACAACATCACGGGGCCGATCGCGCTGGGTCTGCTTGACGCATACCCCCTTACCGGCGACGCCGCCCATTTGGCCTCTGCGGTAGCCGGAGGAGACTTCGATCTTCTGAGCGAATACCCCACCGGCAATCCGCGATTCGGTAGTTTCACCGCGTATTTCATGTGGAGGCTGTCGGAGGCCTCGGGCGATTCGACCTACAGCGATTTCGCGGCTACCGAGTTCTTTGACGCCCTCGACGCCGGAACGTATGGTCCGGACGGTGATTGGACCACGGCCGATTTCGTGACCGCAGTTCAGGCAGCCCGCGCGGGCGCCTGGATCAATCTGTTGCCGTGGGAATTCAGCACATTAACGTTCACGGCCACCCAGATCGGCAATGCCGGACAAGACGCAGTGTTTCAGGATGCAATCCTGGACGGTCTTGACACGCTCGATAGCACGGACCCCGGCAGCGTATACGCCGACCTGCTCGGCCTGGCCGGTGGTATCCGCGGGCTGGCTTTGATTGGAGTAACAACCTTCGACCCGATTAATGCCCCCAATTGCGCGGCGATTGACGGGATCGATAACCTCGGCGACCTCGCGGACGTGCTCGTCAGTTTTCAGAACGTCGACGGGTCATGGAACTGGCACTCCGCTGTGCCCGCACCGACGGAGGGTGACAAGGACACCCAGAACTCCGCCTATGCGGTCATGGCCCTGGCTGCGGCCGACCCGCTGCTGGCGGCTGACTACTCGGCGGCCATCGTAAACGGTCGCACCTGGCTGTGGAGCATGCAGCTCCCGTCGGGCGGTTTCCTCAGCTATCCGGGCGGCGACGAGAACACCGAGGTCGAAGGCGAGGCCTTGTCAGCACTGGCCGCGCCGATGGGCGCCTGCTGTGCCGTCGCCGGCTCCTGCTCGGTGATCGAAGAGGCCGAGTGTACCGTTGCGGGCGGAAGTTATCTGGGTGACGGCACCGCGTGCGAAGGCGACGCCGACAGTGACGGCGTAGACGGGGAATGCGGTGACGAATGCCCGGACGATCCGGGAAAGACCGAGCCGGGCATCTGCGGCTGCGGAACGCCCGACACAGACACCGACGATGATGGTGTCCCGGACTGCCAGGACGGCTGCCCGCTTGACGAGAACAAGATCGAGCCGGGAATCTGCGGATGTGGCGTGAGTGACTCCGCCGACGATGACGGCGACGGGGTACCCGACTGTATCGACCTTTGCCCGGGAGCGGATGACGCCCTTTTCGGTCCGGACTGCGTTTCGGCCATCCCGACCGTCTCGACGTGGGGGCTGGTCGTCCTGGCATTGATCGTCCTTACGGGAGCCAAGATCGCGTTCAGCCGGCGCCGCACGGCATAACCGAGTTGTTTGAGCAAGGAACGCGGGTTAGCTCTTATCGTGCAGCCCGCATTCCAGCAGATTGCCCGGCGGAGGAGCTGGTGCCGCGAGACGTAGATTCGCAAGGCAATAGCGCTTGGCCGGGCCCACATACTGAAGAAAACGCGAATGGCGAGTGAGCTGCCCAACAGGCCTCATTCGCCATTCGCCTTTCTACGGTCCCGCCGCCGCGTCAGCCAACGCCTGCCGCAAAAGAAGCCGGCCGGGCAGTTCGTATGGTCGTACGGCACACTCACCGTCGCCGGCTCCTCAGCAGAACGAGAAACACCGGAACGCCGATCAAGGCGGTAACCACGCCGATGGGCAGCGTCGCGCTGCCCAGGTGCCGCCCGGTTAACGAACCGGCAAGGCGCATCGTCAGTTGGGACGCCCAATCGCAGATAATCAGAAACGCCCCGCCCGCGATTGCCGACGCCGGAAGCAGGATCCGGCAATCCGGCCCTACCAGCAGCGCTAGAGCATGTGGCACGACCAACCCGACGAAGCCGATCGGACCGCAATGGGCTACGACCGCCGCCGTCGCCAACGTCGCAACGAGCACACAGACTCCCTGCAGCCGCGTGACATCGACCCCGCGCGCGGCCGCCAGCTCATCCCCAAGCCGGTACTGGTTTAGAGAACGGCTCGCCCCCACCAAGACTATCCAGGCCGGCATAACAAACGGGAGAATCACTGCTCCGGAAACCCGCGTGATGGAATCGAGAGACCCCATCATCCATCGAACTGCGGTAAACGTAACCCGCTCGTCAGATACCGCCGTAACGAACATCATCATCGCCGAACAGAACAGACCGATCGTCACTCCGGCCAGCAGCAGCTCGTTCGAAGTAAGCCGGCGCGAGCCTCGGGCGATCAAAAACACCGCCCCCACTACGATGACCGCTCCGCCAAACGCGCAGAGCGCCGGCGAGGAGATTCCCAACACCGCAACCGTCCAACCAAGCCGGATGGCAATCAGAGCGCCGAGTGACCCGCCGCTGGCAATGCCGAGCGTATAGGGCGTCGCAAGGGAGTTCCGAAACAAAACCTGAAACGTCGCCCCGCAAAGAGCGAGCGTGATACCAACCTGCAAAGCCAGCAGACTCCGCGGGAACCGCTGATCGAAGATGTGCCGGGCTGTTGCTGCGAAACCGGCGGCTTCCTCCTCGGATACGGTGCCGTCCCCATCGATGTCGGCAAACGCCCGTCCCTGCAGCTCACTTGGCGCGATCTCCATCCCCATTCGCGCCCGCCAGACATCCGCCCAACCGAACGTGCCCGACTCCGTTCCGATCCCGGGGCTGATGATAAGCAAGGTCAGCACGCCGGCGGTGCCCGCGGCTAGTTGCAGCACATATTTTCTTCGCGTAAGGCCGGTCATCCGTTCCCCGCCGCCTCCCCCGCCGGGACGATCCACCACCGTGGGGAATCCCCTGCCATCCTAATCGCCGAAAGGTCTACGCCGTATACCGGCTGGAGGATTTCCGGAGTCAGAACCTCGGCCGGCGGCCCGCTCGCTATCTGAACGCCATCGTTGAGCACCAGCACATCCGAGCAGAATTGTGCCGCCAGGTTGACATCGTGCGTCACGACCACCACCGCAAGCCCCTCCCGCACCGCACGATCCCGCAAGATACCAAAGATGTCCAATTGATGCCTAAGGTCCAGCGATGCGGTAGGCTCATCCAGCAGGAGAAGCTCAGGTTCCTGAGCCAGCGCCGCCGCCAGATGAACGCGCTGGGCCTCGCCGCCGGAAAGTGTCGCCATCCTTCGTTCCGCAAACGGCAGCGTGGCCGTCCGCTGCATAGCACCCTCCACAATCTCAAGGTCCTCGGCGTTCTCGAATAGGCCAAACGGCCGGTGCGGAAACCGCCCGAGCAGAACCACCTCTCGAACAGAGAGGTCGATATCGCCGGACACCTGCTGGGGCACGAGAGCGACCCTCCGAGCCCGTTCGCGCGCGGGGATATCCGCAACCGCAGCCCCGCCGAGGGTAATCACGCCTTGCGTCGGCTTAGTCAACCCGGCCATCAAGCGTAACAGAGTGCTCTTACCCGCGCCGTTAGGCCCGACGATGGCCCAGTGTTGACCGCCGCCGATCGACAGCGAGACCGGCCCCAGAAACTCCGGTCGGTTCGGAAAGCCGAATTGCACATCTTCGAGGACGAGCATGGACTTGGCCTTAAGGCTCAATCTCGTCCTCCGAATGGAGCAGTCGGGAAAGTCTCTCGATGATCTCCACATAACGCGGAGAGGGGATCAGGCAATTGTCTTCCGTGAGGAAGTACACGCGGTCGTTGTCCAGGGCGGGCACCCCCTGGAGCTGCCTCCATTGCTCGAGCATCTCCTGACGAATTGCCGGAGTAAGCTCCACCTCGGGCATAAGCTCCACGATGACCTCCGGCCTGCGGGCCACGATCCCCTCCGCACTCACCTGGGGGTACGGCATGTCCACGTGGCCAAAGACGTTTCGCCCGCCCGCAATCTCCAACATCTCGTGCAGGAACGTCCCCTTGCCGGTGGTCAAGACGTTCGCCAGACGGCCCGGGCGCCGCGCCACGGTAAGAAGGACCCCCGGACGTTGCCGACCCGTGACCCGATCGCGAATGGCCTGCAGGCGGCGGCGCAGATCCATCCGCAGACTCCGAGCTTCGTCAGCGCAGCCGAGGTAGCGGCCTAATTCGGTTATTCCGGTCTCCACGTCAGCCAGGGTCTCCGTCCTATCGAAGTAGATCGGAATATCCAGCCTGTCACAGAGTGACTCCACTGAGTCACTCCGCCCGCGCAGCACCAGAAGATCAGGACGCAGGGCGACGATCCTCTCAAGATCAGGATCGAACAGCCCCCCCACGCGCGGCCGCTCGATAAGCTCGGGCGGATACACGCAGAACTTGCTCACCCCCACTATCCGATCAGCAACCCCTAGCGCACAGAGAACCTCCGCCGAGTTCGGGGCAATTGTGACAATCCGTTGCGGCCCGCGAGGTGCGGAAGTTGCCTCGACGGGTGCCTTGGAGGGATCCGGCGAATTCGCGCTTGCGGCAAGGCCCAACACCCCGGCCAGGCCGACCGCCAGCAACATCAGCCGGTAGAACCGCCGCCTTGTCAGATAGCTTTGCGCGAACATGCGACCATCGTAGGCCCGCAGCGCCGGCCTGCAAGAAAAATCCGCGCCCCGGATCGAACATCAGCCAAATCAAGCGAGAATCGAATCAGACTTTGGGGACGAGACAGGCATCCTGCACACTGTGGCCACAGATGCTCGCTACGCTAACAGTGGCGCGAGGTCGCTCCGCCTTCCCGGGCGACCAACAGAACAACCGATCGCGAAGCTCATTCGTAGCGACGATCAGATCAGGGGCAACCTCGACTCGACGCAAAGTCTGACCGCCCGCCTCATAACGACAGGCGAAGCTGTCGCCTATCACACAGGCATGGACGTGCAAAGACGTGTCCGTGAAGACCAAACGCCGCACACCCTGCGTCGCCAGCAACCAAACCGACTCGGCCGCCCGTTGTGACCCGCGGTGCAAACGCTCCGGACTCGAGTCTTGCCCTGGTCTCCAGCGTAGGACATCCCCCGCGCTGTTGCCCGCAAACACGCCATCCGAAGTGGCACAGACCGCGGAAATCGCGCCCTCGCTGCCAGTGTAAACGCTCGCGGGACGATGCGACCGGTCGTCAGCCGGCCAGCGGATTACTCGATCGTCGATCGCACAATACAAATCGCCGGCTAGTAAGGTAATCCCCCGGACGGTCTGCGCATCGCGGGTCATTGACTCAAAACACCGCCGGACGTTCTCTACGTCACCGATATCCCACTCACATATACCCAGCTCGGAGTGAGAGCCAAACACCCGCCCGCCAACTGCTACCACCGAGTTGAACCCGTATCGAACCACAGGGGCTTCCGCAACGGGCAGAACCAGGTCCGGTGCCGACGCTTCCAACGGCAGCCGGTAGACGCCGGTGGCGGCGCCCAGCAACAACGCCTGTTCGCCGTTTTCCGCCTGCGCTAACTGCACCGACCGTACCGCCCCCACGGCCCCAGCAATCGGTATCGTCATTCGCGGAGCTTCCAAGCTATCCGCAGCGAAGAAGAGCAATTCGCCTCCTGCGCTCACGACGATCCACTGAGTGCGGTCCGTTGGCACGTCGGAGGCGAATAAAGCCTCATACAACTCGCCGCGCTGGTGTTCGGAGAACGTGCGGAGCAACTCCGGCATATCCGCATCCGGCGAGTCCGCGGACATTGCTTTTAGACGCTCCAACATCGACGCCAGATGGTCGAGATGGTCGCCCTGAGCCCGTTCAAGGGCACGCTGGACCCCGCGGGCGGCCACGTGTTCGGCTTGGCTGCGCACCGCCCGCTGCTGAGTATCACGAATCTGACGAAGCGTGTCCGACGAAACCAGCACGGTGGGCTTGCCCTGCAAAGTCAATCCGGCGGCGAAACACGCGCCATCAAGAGCCGCAACGAGGGCATCGGCCACCCTCTCGCCGGCACTGCCCTCCACAAGTTCCGCGGCCTCGTGCTCGGCGGTTGACCGCAGTACGCTATCGCGAACTGCAGATGCGAGAGCCGTTAAAAGGGACTCGGTCCGCACAGTGCGTCTGCTGCCGAGGATCTTCTCGCTGAACGATCGCAATTCACCGACTTCCGGAACGGGCGCCACACTCAACCGAACATCCGCCCGACATCGATATCGATCACTCGTGAGGGCATCTTCCACCCTCAAGGCCACCTCGACCGGAGAGACCCGCACAAAGAGCAGATCGTCCGCGTCACCCGCCTCGACCACCGCCCCGGGCGGGGCCACTACGTGGTCGCGAGTCGTTCGAGTTACAAGCGCCGCCCAACCGTGTGGCAGGTCCAATGACCGAGTCAGCAAGCCGAAAACATCCGCAGCCGGAGCAATAGCGGCGAGGTTGCCGTCGTCAGCAAAGAACTTTTTGAGATTGAACTTCCCAGCCATGATTCCGTCACTCAATGATCGCTTCGCAGTCTCAGCAAGCGCTGTAGCCGCCGCACCCTCATTTCTCCCCCTGCGCAAACTTCTCGTAGCGGACCAGATCTGAAGGATGCACCGAAGGGGGATTCTCCTCGATCGCCGTCAGAACGTCCGCCACCGAGATCGGCCGCGGCTCCTGCCCCGCAATCGCCTCCATAAACGGGCGCTGGGCAGCCCGCTGGGCAATACTCTTGATGTCGGCCCCGCTGTATCCGGCAAGCCGGTCGCATAGTGCGCCGAAATCCACATCGTCCGCCAGCGGCCGGTCTCCGAAGTGGATTTCCAGCAGTCTATACCGTGCCGGAGCGTCCGGCAGACCCACGTGGATCTTCGCATCGAGCCGACCGGGGCGGAGCATGGCCTCGTCCAACATCCAAGGCCGGTTTGTGGCTCCGACAAACAGCAGAGCTCGATCGCCTCTGCGGTCGAAACCCTCCAGCTCCTGCAGAATCTGCGGCACAACCCGTTGCATAACCGTCGAGCTGTCGCTCTTTCGCTTTGGTACCAGAGCCTCCGTCTCGTCGAGGAAGATCACCGACGTAGGTTCCGCCTTGGCTGCGTCAAAAAGCTTCTGAATGTTCTGCTCCGCCTCCCCGACCCACTTGCTGAGCATCTGCGCCGGGCTGACTACGAAGAACGTAGCGTCAATCTCGTGGGCAATGGCCTTGGCGATCATCGTTTTGCCCGTACCCGGCGGGCCGTACAGCAAGATACCCCCGCCGCGGCCAATCCCATACTTCTGAGCCAGCTCAGGATGCGCAAACGGGTAAATCATCTTTAGCCGGATCTCCTCCTTGACATCATCCAGCCCGGCAATGTCCTCGAAACCGATGGTCGGCTTGTCTTTAACGATCCAGTCCGAGGCATCCGCCCCGGAGTCGCCCTCTTTCTCGCGTTGCCGCTGGCGGGCGGCTTTCGGTGACTTGTGCAAACGATCGCAGTCCTTGGCCAGGTCGATCAACTCCGCGGCCAGCTCCTCGTGCTGACGCTGGGCCTCGGGCGATTGGGTCGCCGCGGCCAGCTCGATCATGCACTCGGCCGCATCGACCAGATACGCCTTGGCCGCCAAGTAGTCGCCCTTCTGATAAGCGGCCACCCCTTTGCTCTTGAGTCGATCAAATGTGGCAAACGAAACTGCCATGCGGTCCCTTTGGGCTTGTTCCTATTCGCGCCTCGTCACCGGGAGCCGGCGAACACGAATCGCTGTATCTCCGATCACGACAATCGCCCCGCGGACGAGGTCATCGTCAAGCTCATCCAGATTCGCGAGCAAAGCAGATGTATGCTCCTCTGGTCGACCGTTGTGCATTCTGAGGATGATGACCGACGGTTGGGCGTCAAACGAGCCTGCTAGCAACGTGCCGAAGTCCGTGTCCTGCGTAATGATGACACGTTCTTCGTCTGCCGCACGCCGGAGAATAGTCGCATCGTCAGCGGCCGCCAGTCCCAGATCGCGAACGTGTACCGCATCGTTCCCCTCGGCTGCCAGATCGCGTGCAACTCTCCACGAAACGGCTTGGTCAACCAAGAACCTCATCTCAGGATCCAGTCTCTTTCAGTGGGACAATCCGGTCTTCGGTCAGTGTTGCGGCATAGCGCAGCGCCTCGACAATATCTTCTTCCTCGAGATCGGGGTATGCCTCCAGGATCTCACCGTGAAGCATACCACTGGCCAAGCAACGTACGACGGTGGCGACGGGGATCCGCAAACCGCGAATGCACGCCTGCCCACCCATCTGTTTGGGATCAAAAGTCAACCGTCCCCATTCCATTGTTCTCATCCTTCACGCAATCACCGTCTGTCACGCAGAAAGCCCCGGTTTCCGCGCCGTAGTGTCTACCCCAAGAACTCAAGCCCCATCGCAATTGGCAACTCGGCGGAAGCCCCCCCTTCTCAAAACGAAATTTCATTATCGTGCTCGTGCGGAACAAACACCAAACCCTATGATAAGAGCCCCCCTCATACCAGCAACGTATTCGTGCCACACGAATTCCCAGCATCAAAGCTCCTCGAAGAAGCGATTCTGCCAGTCCGGAATGCCGTTCACTCCTGGGCACGCTCCGGTGTAAGGTTGTTCAAGAACTCGCGCCGGGATCCAAACATACTCGTGTTCTCTCAATGTCGCACGTACTGTTTGGCGGACTTCATCCTTGAGCCCGTCTTCATTGACAATCCCAGCCAGCCGACCGAAGTTGCTCGCACATATCCGTGCATAACCCCATTCCTCGTTATTGATAAGGCAAACAGCCGGCAACCGGACAGCGCCATGATAGCTCGCGTCCTGTATTTGCGGGCACATCTCCACCTTCGCTTGATCCGGAGAACAGTCAAAATCAGTAGTCAGGTTGAGAGAGAGCTTCGTGCAGAGATCATCCGCAAACCGCCTGAACTCATCGACCGCAACATCCCAGACAAAACCAAACGGGCATTCACTGCGCTTCGGGTCATCTGCCTCTGACAGAACCTCTAACCACACGACATCTGCCGGCCTCTTGAGACGCGGAGACTCCATTGAGTTCGGTGTCGTATCATTCCGCGCACTGTTGGCGTTCTCAATCCTATCCTGGCCGATAGCCAGCACCGCCTCGCTCAGCGACAAACCGAAAACACCGCGGATCACTCGGATGGAGGAAACCGCAGTAGCTCCATCTGACATCAGCGTATCGAACACATCCACCGGCGTTGCACCGCTTGTCTTTAACTCCACGTATTTCGTCGTGTCCATTGTACGGCTCGCGACTCAGGCGGTATTCCTTGGATCGGTGCGAACGCAAGTGACGAAGCTCTGCTCTTGCCACCCAGGCCACCTCGAACCACTTTGCCGCTCCTTGGCACAGGTAGAATAGGGGAAAGCACTCTCGACTGTCCCAATGCTCTTGCCCACGAGTGGATCCCCTCTACTTCTGCTTCTCCCCCTCGCCCTTGAGGGCGTTCAGTTCGGCACGCAGGCCGGCGAGTTTGTCTAGTTCCTTCTGATGCTCCGCTTCCGTCTCGGCGTCGATCAGGCGGTCGATCTCGTCGTCGGTGACGACCTCGCCCGCCTTGCTCATCTCAATGTCTTGGGCGGCGACGTCCTCCACCGTATCGAGGAACATATCCATCCGCTCTTCCATGGTCTGAGACTGCACCATGGCCTTCTCCCAATCGGCCTGGGTCTTGACCAGATCCGTCTCGCCGAAGAGCTTGCCGATCTCCCCGGCCATCATCCCCATCGCCTGGGCAAAATCGGCCGACGCCTCCGCCTGCCGCTTGACCAACAAAGCGTTCTTGACGGACAGAAGCTGTCTTTCGAGCATCCGGCGGATAGTGGCGGTCTTCTTGAGCGAGTTGCGAATGAAGACGTATTGCTGGGTGTCGCCGATCTTCTTGGCGTGCTGGGCGTTCTTGATGAACTCATCCTGGAACTTGCCCTGCTCGCGAATCGACTTCTCTATCCGGCGGATCCCCTGCCGGATCTTGATGTCTCGTTCGATCCGCCGCTCTTCCGGTGATTTGAAAAGTCCCATGAGAATTAACTCTCAGATATCCAAACGCGTCCACCGGCCAACCGCCGCAACCGATTACAGCTTCCCCCGGCGCCCCTGAGCCCGCGGTCAATAATACTCGCGCTCCGGAATGATAAGCCAAAGCACGAGGTAGATGACGCACATAATGAAACCGGGAAAACCAATTGGCAGTATCGATAACAGTGCATAAACCACCCGCACGGCAACCGGGTCAATACCCAGGTACTCGCCGAGTCCGCCGCACACCCCGCCGACCCATCGGTTGGCCACGCTTCTTCGCAACTGCTTCGGATAACCATTCACCGTCTTAATCTCATTCCATCCGCCACCGCGGTCCGCCCGCCGACCCGGCTACTGTTCGGGAGCCGCTTGTCTTTCCCGCACGCTCCGATCGGCTTCGTCGAAGCCCTCGGTTGTGTCGGTGATAGCCCCGGCGTCCATCTTCTCCCACACGTTCATTACGGTCTGCCCCGCTTCTGTCAGACCGGCGGCACCTTCGTCCACCGTAGCCCCCAACGCGAGAATCTCGTCCAGCCTCTCCTGGTAGACCTCGGCCCTGATCCCGTCCGACTCGATTAGCTTGCCGAGCCGCAGCATGTCCGCTTCACTGATCAACCCCAGCTTCGACGATTGCCCGGCTCGTTCGGTGTTCTCGCGCAACATACGCAGGCGGGATACGGTCATCATCTCTTTGCTGCGGACGTTGAGCTGCCGCGAGAGCATCAACTGCTCACTCGTGCGCAGTTCAAACTCCTGGGCGTAAGCCCGCCGAAGCTCCGGAGTCTTTTCCTGGGCTCCGCGCTCGAAGATCCCCTGCTTCTCCTTGGCAAGCTTCGCGATCTTGTTGAGCAGGCGCGTACGGTCCTTCTCGAGCAGCAGTTCCTGCCGCCGCAACTCCGTCCGCGTCATCCGCGAGAGCGGTCTCTTTCGCTTGGTGAGCCATTCGAGAAAGGCCATAGTCAACACATCCCCCGCAAAGCGGAAAAACCCACTAGTGACATCGCATCGTCACAATACCGACTTTCAGATAGCCTCCGGATCGGCCGGTCGATCCTTCTGCTTCTCAGGCACGTCCGTAGTACCGGAGTCCGCCAGCGGCGGCATGGCCGAATCCGCCGCGGCGGTCGAAGCCGGCTCCTCCGCGGTCGGGGCTGCCTTGTCCGGCTCGACCGGGGCGGCGGCGGGCCCCTCGAACTCGCGCAGGATGGCCAGCTCATCTTCGCTCATTAGGGCTTGTTCCATGCCGGTTTCGAGCCCCCCGACCATCTCCGCGTCGGCCTGCAGCGTCTCGAGCATCTCCTCGGCCGCGACGGCGTGTTCGGTCAGCTCCGTTGTGTCGGGCAGCTTGGCCGCCTCGCCCTGCTGGATCAACGTCAAGTTGTGGATGTCCGTACTGATGATGTTGATCTGCTGATTCAGCATCGCCGCAGTCGTGTTCTGCCGAGAGATATCCTTGCGCATCTGGGCCAGTTGCGCCGCGATCCGCCGCCGCGGAACTTGCGACGTCGCAGCCTTGCCCTCTTCGAGGAGCGTAGCCTCCTTCTTCTCCAGCTTGCCGATGTCTTCGTAGATCCGATCGCGGCGTTGGGCCAGCGCCGCCCGCCGTTCCGCCAGCAAGTTGATCTTCTCCGCGTCGTCGCCTTCGCCGGAGAAGAGCTGTTTGATTCGATCGATGACGTTCATCGAGTGTCTCTCCTGACGGTGCACTGGTGCACCCCGGAACAACAGGAATTCGCCTTCCTTACGGGTGAGGCGTAGCTCCGGCTCAGCGTCCGCCACTTGCTGGAATCCCGCGCGGACTACCTCCTCAGGAAGTCCCGTCTCTCTAGCTACCGACGATACCGATAACCCGCCGGTGAGCAAGTCGGCGCTGCGGGCTTCGATCCCGTCACGAACCCGCTCCAGTTTCTGCTTCGCCCCTTCCGGATCGAATATTTTCAACAACCGCGGATCCACATTTTCGCCGCCGCCGGTGGTCTTCCAGCCACCGCACCCGTCCGGCTCAATCAACACCACGGTTACATCCCCGGCAGAAAGTGAAGCCGCCCGAGCCTCTTGCGAAAAGCCCGTTGTGCTGCACACGCCGATGATGTGCGGCACCCGCTCGTCGGCTACCAACTTGCGAACGTGATCGCTCAGCTCCCCCAGACCGATCGGCGGCGGTTCGCTACTGCCCGGGTCGGCGAAGTGACTCAAGGGCGACAGAACCGAGGCAACCGCGACCCCTGTCCGTCGCTTCCAAAATAGAAAACGACGTTCATAGCCATGTAGCGCGATCCGACGGTTGGCCGGAAGCGTTTTGAGCAGTTCACGGTCGTAATTGCGGTTCTTGGCCATCAAAGCCCGCAGCCGGTCACCCTCGTCATGCTGCGACCGCTGCCAGGATGATCCGCGTAAGTACTTTCGCTTCGCCGCTCCCAGATTCGCCTCGACCCCCGAGAGGAACTCGGTCTCGTACTGAAGAGCTTTCGATGCGTCAATCGTCATCTCGATCTACTTCCGATCAGGGGGGCCATCAATCAACGGTGCTCCGCACTGGCTGCAGTATCGCCCTTCACGAACTTCGGTCTTGCCACATTGCTCCCTCGAACAGACTCGCACTCGGGGTCTTTGTCCTCGACCACCCCGCGGACCGCGAAGGACGGCGAAGAACCCCTTGCCGACCTCCCCGAAAGCCCGCGCAATGACATACAACAAGCCAAACAACAGGGCCGCGATCCCCAGTACGAGAATGAGAATGATAACCAGAGCATCACCGGTCATCCCCGCCCCCCTAACGTACTCACTTCAGAACACTCAGGTCGTTGCCGCAGAAGATGCAGAACCGATCACTCGCATGCACGAAGGCCTGGCAAGCGGCGCATCGCGGCACCGATGCCACCAGTTGCTGCCCGCATTGTATACAGAACTGATCGTCGCGGTGGACCGGGTTGTTGCACGCCGGGCAAACCGGATCCCCCCCCGGCGGCACCCAACACCGCGAGGCCGCCCGCTCCGTCTCCGCCGGCGCCCCCGCCACAGCGTCCAGCATCTGCCGCGCGGAGGAGAATCGTCTTTCGTATCCCGTGTACGACCGCTGGAATACCTGATCCAAATGGGCGGGAACCCCGGACCGCAACGAACTCGGCAAATCACCGCCCTGAGGCTTCTTGCCGGTCAGCATCTCGAACAGGACTACTCCGCATGAAAACAGGTCACTGCGTGCATCCAGCTCTGCACCTTCCCGTTGTTCCGGAGACATATAAGCCAGAGTACCCGCAATGCTCCGCCCCTCTTCGGTCTGCATGCTCCCGCTCTGCATTATCGATTGCGCGGTGACACCGCCCACGCGCCCGAGACCGAAATCCGTAATCTTGACAGATTGCTCACTGATGGAGGCAAGCTCCTCGAGCGGATGACTCAACAGCACGTTCGCCGGCTTGATGTCTCGATGGACAAGATTGTTCTCATGCGCCGCCGCCAGCGCTTGAAGGATTCCCCGAAGGACCGCCACGGCCGCACCGACGGGAAACTCCCCCTGATACCGATCAACCGCCTCCCGCAGAGACGGGCCGTCCACGTACTCCATAACCAGATACGGCGGGTCGGCATAGGGATCGAGATCAATGGCCCGGACGATGTTGGGATGGCGTAACCCGTGCACCGCAGTACCCTCGCGCTGCAGGTTCCGAACAAACTGCGGGTCGGTCGGGATCTTGATGGCCACCGCCTCACCGAACACGTGATGGCGCGCCCGCCAGACCTCGCCGAAGCTGCCCGCCCCGACGCGCTGCTCAAGCAAATAGTTGCTTATCCGGTCTCCCTCTTTCACAAAGACGATCCCTCCACCGCCATCCACAATCACAAGGCGAATCAGACCTCCTCCAGCCGCTCGGCTTGGAATTCGCACACCTTGAAATTGTAGACTCCGGCCGCAAGAAAACCAAGTACCAGGACCACCCACGTCAGGGCGGCATGCCCAGTCACCCTCCCGATCATCCAGAAAGCCACCAGAACGTCGGCCAGCAGATACCCGATCAGCATGACTGCGGCGGCCACGTTGGAGTCCTTCGAGACCACCCATGACGTCACGAAAAACGTGGCCCACGGCAGAACCAGCACGAACCCCAGCCACGCAACAACATACTTGACCGTTGACCAGATCGTCTCCAACTGCTCGGGATGATTCCAGAACCAGATTACGGCTCCCGCCCCCGAGACGACCAGAACGGCGGTCACTACCTTGCTACCTACGTATTGTCCAATGGCGGCCAGCATCCGATTGGGCTCCTCATCTGGCAGCGTCCCCACCAAGCAGGGACCATCCCGGGCTCCCACGTATACTCTACCGCAGAATACCGGCGCCGGCGATTACAAAGTCCGCATCACTCTGTAGTGTTGATTCGAGGAAAAGCGATGATTATCCACAAAATCCGACATGGACGGGATCAAACCAGTACGGAGCACGCCTCAGACCGGGCAGCAACCATACAGTTCTTCCCCGCGGCCTTGGCTTCGTAGAGCGCGCGATCCACCGCCCGGATAAGTGACTCGGGGTCCGTCGCCTCCACTGAGTGCACGCTGGCAATACCTAAGCTCAGACCCGCGTCAACATGCGGCAGGCTCGCGCGGACAGCCTCCGCAAAGCTCTCGACGATCCGCCCGCCCAGCACTTCGGCCCTTTCCACGTCGGTTTGTGGAAGGAGTACGATGAACTCGTCTCCGCCGAACCGGGCGGGGATATCCGAAGCGCGCAACTGGCTCGTGATGGTCGCGGCCGTCATCACCAGAAGCTCGTCTCCGACATGGTGCCCGAAGGCGTCGTTTACCGCCTTGAAGTCATCCAGATCAATCATGATGCATGACAGATCCACGTCGTAGCGGCGCACTTCGGAGAAACTCCGCGCAATCACTTCATTGAAGTGCCGGCGATTGTAGAGCCCGGTTAGAGGGTCCCTCGCGGCCAGCTCGCGGAGCTGCCTGGTCCGCCGTGCCACCCGATCTTCCAGGTCCGCGTTCAAACGCACGATTCGTTCGTGGGACTGCTGGTGTTGATCCGCCATTCGGTTGAACGCGTCTGCAAGCCGCCCGATCTCATCACGGCGGCCCACGGGATTGCGAACGTCCAGGCGTCCCTGGGAAAAACGCTGCATCGCCACCCCGAGACCCTCCAACGGCGACACTATCCTGCGGATTAGCAGAAAGCCTAACGGAATCGCGACCGCAGCCGCAAGAATGCTCACCCCGACCAACAGATCCGTCCGGTTAGCCATCCACTGCCGCCACGCATCAGCGGCCATCCCAGCGCACAAGTAACCGACCAGAACAGTCTCGCCCGCTTCCTCGGCGTCCTTCTGATCGGTTCGCACATTGATAGGGTATTTGATATCCAGGAAGCCGGAGACCCCACCAATTGCGGCCCGATAGACGGGAGTTCCCGGCACCAGCCCGTCCTCGAGGTGCCGCAGCCCGGCACCGGCAAGAGCGTCACGGCCGTGGCTCTGCGCCCCGGCCAGACGGACTCCCTGATCATCGAAGAAGGCGATATACGCCAAGGCGTGGCCGTCGGCGACATCATCCGCCAGAGCTTGGAGTGCCTCGCTATCTCGCTGGGCTACCGAAGTCGCGGTGGTCCGAGAGAGCATCGACGCCAACTGCGTGAGAACCTCGTTTTGCTGCGCCCGGGCCAGTTGAGCTGTGGATCGCAGGAAGTAACCCGACACAATTGCGGTGACCCCGAGAACCAGTGCCACGACCAGGACAGTAGCCTTGGACTGCAGACTCAGCGCAGTATCCAGCAGCCGGTTCCAATACCCGGCTAGCCCCGTTGTTCCCGCACTCTCCATCCGGACGTGGTCCATAGCTCACCAGCCCGCTCTCAGCCTGAGTTGAAGCGGTCGGCTAGCGCCCTACACACTACCCAGAGTCTTATCGGGGGGGGGCAAGCCGGACTGAAGGGGGAGATCCACCGACCGGGACGCCGGACGTATCAACGTACAAACATAAACCGACGGTGGACGAAACGATGCCGAACGGCGGACCGGGAGGCCGGCTACGCCTCCGCCATCTCGCTGCGCTGGCGGGCTCGTTCTCGCAGCGTGTCGAGGGCCTCACGTACCTCATTAGCCATGCGGGCGTTGGGGAAATCCCGCACTAATTCTAGCCCCGTATTGATGGCATCGTTCCAACGCTTCTCGGTAACCGCAAAGCGAAACTGCACGCCAAGCTGCAACAGTTTCTCTTTGAAAACGTGCCGGGCGGAACTCTGCAAGGTATGTGCTTCAGCGGGTGAAAGATACTGATCCAACTCCCGGAGGATGTCTATAGCCAAGTCTGTATCGCTTCGACGAACTGCCTCCTGCCAGGCAGCCTTCATCTCCTCCTTGTGCTTCTCCTTGAGCATCTTCTCGCGATCAACCAATGCCGCCACCTTCGTATTGCCGGGCAGCGCCGCCGCCAGCCGGTCGATCTCCACGCGGGCGCGAGCCCAATCATGCGCCGCAAAGTGAACCTCGATCATCTTGATCGCCTCGGCGAGCCGAGCTTGGATAGCATCCCCGCGAGCGTTGTCCAACTCCTCGCGCAGCGCGTCCGCCTCTTCCTTCGCACCGAAGCGGTTTTCCATTGCCTCGATCAAACCAAACGCCGACTCCCATTTCTGGTTTTCGATGTCCGCGCGAATAGCCGCCCGCAAAGTCTCAAGCTCTTGGTCACGATGAGTTAGTGACTTGGCCGCATCGGAAAAACCGGTGTTCCGTGCAATAACCTGCAGATCCGCAGATTGCCGCGCAATCTCGTTCTTTAGCTCACGGAATTCGCTGAGCTGGCGCGCCACGGTTGCCTCCATTTTGACCAACAGAGGCATGATCGTCATGAAGACCGCGGCCAGGAGCAAACCGAAACCGCCGGCCACCATCAGCCAGCCGCTCGGCGAAGATTCCACCCCGACAAGCCCCAACGTCACCAGCGCGCAGCCGCCGACTATTCCAAGCACGCATGCCAGGTTATGAAGCCAGCGAAGTTGCGAAAACCGAATAGGTGGAGTAGCCATCTCAAGTTCCTCATCCTGAGAACAAGCGACCATTTCGAGCCGCCAAATGTTGCGTCGCCAATCGACATGCGGCCCTTCCGCAACCCTGAGCGACCGGCCCATCCTTGAGCCACCGGACCATCCTCTTTAATCCTAGTTCGCTTAGGTGGCCCGTCAACCGCCGACCGCCTCGACAAGAACGTGCGCTGCGAAATCCTCAAATACCAACCGGCCCTGCAACAGCCTCACGTCTTCAATCGCCCTCATTGCCTGTGCAGGCCGTAAGCACCATTCCCTCCGCCCCGCGCGACTGGGCCTTCCGTTCACGCTGTTCAACAAGGCGCATTAGCTGCTCACTTCGCTCGATTGTGTTCGCAACCAGAGCGAGAAACACCAACACGCCCCACCCGCACGCGGTCAACCATATTAAAGCACCCCAGCCAATCATAGACGCGTTGCTCCGAGGACTTCCCCGGATGTATCGGTCTATCATTGCCGCAGCATGGGTTAACCGCTGCCAACACCGCCAATGCACCGATTCCTGTCACACTGCACTGCCGGGTGCGCGGCGGCGGCCGCAAGGCATGATGCGTAAACAAAGCCACGACCGGCTCTTCAGGAAGCCGGTCGTGGCATTATGAGGCACAAACACCCGCGAACGGGTAGCAGCTATCCGTTCCGTCAACCGCGGCATTCCGCGCGGTAGTACTCGACGAAGTCCCTGTTGAGCTGCTGGGTAATCGGCCCGGGCTTGCCGTCCCCCACCGGGCGTGATTCGACCTTCGTAATCGGAATCACCTCGGCGGCTGTTCCAGTCCCGAAGATCTCGTCGGCGATATACAGATCGTGGCGAATGAGCGTTTTCTCGACCACGTTGAGACCGCGCTTGCGAGCCAGATCAATCACGAGGTTACGCGTTATCCCCTCCAAAATGCCCTCGCATGTTGGCGGCGTGAAGACCTCGCCGTGGCGCACCAGAAAGATGTTGTCACCAGTGCATTCACAAATGTGGCCCTCGGTTGTGAGCATGATTGCCTCATCTGCGCCGGCGTCCTTGGCCTCCGCCTTGGCCATGATGTTGTTCAGATAGTTCAACGACTTGACCCGCGGGCTCGTGGTGTTGGGGTGATTCCGCGCCAAACTGGAGACAATGCAGTTCAACCCGCGCTCATAGACCTCCTTCGGATAGAGCTGGATCTTGTCGGCAATGATAAACACTGTCGGATTGGCCGTGTGCCCGATCGACAAGCCCAACAGACCGACTCCTCGCGTGATAACCAGGCGGATGTAACCGTCGCCGGTTATTCCGTTGGCAGCCATGGTATCGTACATGGCTTTGGTAACCTGCTCGGGCGTCATCGGAACCGCAAGGCGGATTGCCTTGGCCGATTCAAAGAACCGGTCGACGTGCTCCTTCTCCTTGAAGATCTTGCCGTCGTAAACACGGATCCCCTCAAAACAGCCGTCCCCGTAGAGGACCCCGTGATCGAAAACGCTGATCCTGGCTTCCTGGACAGGTACAATCTCTTCCCCAACCCACACCTTCAGGTCCGGTCTCGGCAAATACGGATTCTCTGGCATCATTCAAACCTCACACCTTGCTGGATTCAAAGGGCCACGCGTCCTGGCGCCCACCGTCCCGTGGCCTTTCCGTCATCTCTAATCAAGCACATTGCGAAGCACTCCCGCAGTCAACGTGACGCGCCGGTGCGCCCGTGATGCGACCTTGGGATCATGCGTCACCATCACGATCGTCTGACCATCCCGGTTCAACTCGACGAGAAGGTCCAGCAGATCTCCACCAATCTTCTCATCCAGGTTACCGGTTGGCTCATCCGCAAGCAAGAGCGACGGGCGGTTCAGCAGGGCGCGAGCCACCGCTACCCGCTGCCTTTCTCCACCGGAGAGCTCGCGCGGGCGGTGCCGCACGCGATGTTGCAGGCCGACCCGTTCGAGCATCTCTTCCGCATCACGTCGCGCCTCACGACGCGCCCCCCACCAAGCCAGACCGGAATGCGTTATCAGACGCGGCAGCACCACGTTTTCCAGAACGGACAGCTCGGGTAACAGGTGATAGAACTGAAAAACAAACCCTACCCGCTCATTACGGTAGCGTTCGCGGAACCCATTCGACTGTTGAAACAAGTCCTGGCCCTCGAACTTCACGGTCCCTCGGTCCGGAATATCCAGCGCCCCGAGGATGTGTAGCAGGGTGCTCTTGCCGGAACCGCTGGCTCCGACGATTACCAGAAACTCACCTTCCTGGGCCTGCAAAGACGCGCCCCGCAGGACCCGCACCTCGCTCGATCCCATGGTGTACGATTTGTTAATACCCTGTGCGTGCAGCATCACGGTTTACTCGTAACGGAGCGCGTCGACCGGCCAGACCCGGCCGGCCAGAAACGCCGGAACCACGGAACCGATTACGGAAGCGACCACCGCCACGGATGCCACCCAAATGGCATCAGCCAGCTTGACGGCTTCCGGGATTCGATCAAAGGAATACACGTCGGGAGTCCAGACTCTCAACTGCGGGTTGATCCACGCTAGTGCCTCTTGGATGTCGTTGATGTTCCACACGAACAGGCTGCCGACAATCGTGCCCAAGATCGCCCCGGTGATCCCGACCATTCCCGCATAACCCATAAACAACGCCGCCACCCCGCGTCCGGAAGCGCCCAGAGCCTTCAGGATGCCGATGTCGCGGGTCTTCTTCTCGACGATCATGAAGAAGATCAGGCCGACCAGGGCAATCGCCACGAGGCAGATAATCCCGAGGATTATCAGCATCAGGACCTTCTCTTTTTCAACCGCATTGATGAAATGTTTCTGCAGATCCTCCCAAGTATAGACCTGCACATAACTCAGCGACTGCTGATCCGTCAGGGTAAGGTCCATGCCCAGCGTACCGAGAAAAGCCGACCACTCATCGCTGATCGCCTTCTGGGCTGCATTAAGATCGACCCCCTCGTTAAGCCCGATCAGGATCTGGTTGGCTCGAGGTTTCGAGAAGCTCCCGTCGATCAACGGCTGAGCATCCATACCCAGTTTCTGCTGCACCATGGCGAAATCAACGTACACACTCAAGCTGTCGATCTCAAAAATGCCCGTGCGCGAGTCGTCAACGTAACGCAAGGGGATGCGAACCGGGGGTTCGCCCGTGACGTTCCCGGATTGGCTCAGCGGCATCAACGTCAGTGCCACCTCCGCCCCGCGAGCCAGGTACCTTTCGAAGCTGCCGTCCGTCTTTCGCCGTTCATACAGAAGATCAGCGCCAACCACGATCCCATAACGCTCGGCGCCGGCGTACCGCGGACCATCGAACCCCACCGAATATACGCGCTGCCCGGGAGATGCCGTGACCCGCGGGTACTGCGCAATCTCGTACGGCGCCTCATCATACTGTTCCAGAACGTGCGGATCCTGCTCCGCCGCCCGCCACTTCGCGTTCGCCGCCTCCAGATCAGGCGGCAACTTCAGAACCCCCGCCTCGGTAAAACCGGCCACCGGCATCGCCTGCTTCCCGAAGTGAGTACTCCCCGGATAGTAGTGCTCATAGTGCAGCCCCTCCTTGAGACTATTGACCTGCACGTACTCCTCCAACCGAATACCCAGCACCCGCGCAGGCTTCGTGTAAGCGGTCGCCGGAATCCGGAACACCCCATAGCTGTACACCGTTGGAGTAACTAACCTGACCACCTCGGGAAGCTGTCTCTTGACGTATGCTCCGAATTCCTCGTAGTACGGGAACCCCTGCATCGATCCCCCGTCAAGCACAATCTCACTGTGCAGGCCGCGGGAACGAGTCCGAATCGTATCCAGGAACCCCCCCATCACGCTCAGAACGACAAGGACCATCGCCACGCACAGCGTAACGCTGGCCGTCCCGAAAAGGGCGATCAACTTCGTGTGCAAGTACCGCCAGACGAGGAACCACTTGTACATGGTCAGCCGCTTCCACCGGCAGACGCCGGGGCCGGCGAGCCGGTCAACACCGGTCGCTGCAACGGAAAGAGTATTACATCGCGAATGCTCGGACTGTCAGTCAGCAGCATTACTAACCGGTCGATCCCCACGCCCAATCCGCCGGCCGGAGGCATGCCGTATTCCAACGCCGTAACGAAATCCTCGTCCATCACGGCCATGGTCTCGTCCCCCTCGCCAGCAACCGTCCGGCGGAGGTTTTCGGCCTGCACGTCCGGGTCGTTCAACTCGGTGTAGGCGTTCCCCAACTCCATACCTGCTACAAACGCCTCAAACCGCAAGGCAATCGAGAGGTCGTCAGGGTGGCGGCGGGTCAACGGGCAGATCGCCGCAGGGTAGTCGCATACAAAGGTCGGTTGGACCAAGTGGTGCTCGACCGTTGCCTCGAATACGTCATTCACAATCACCGCGTCATCCTTGCCTGCGATGGTGATGCCCAACTCCCCGGCTTTCCGGTGGACCGCCTCCGAATCGGCGGGGTCCACACCCGCATATTCGCGTAACAGCTCATGGTATTTAACGCGAGGCCACGGCGGCGTGAAATCAAGCACCTGCCCGTTGAACACGGTCGTCAAGCGTCCGCTGTCCAATCCGGATCGAGCTTCGCGATAAGCCGCCAGATCATTCTCCTCGGCATAAGCTGCGGCCGCATCCGCCCGGTCCTCGCCCTCCAGGCGGGCCACCTCGCTCTCGATCTCGGCCACCCGCTGCGGCACGGCCTCTCGACACGAAACTTCGAACGCCGCGGCCACCATCTGCTCTACCCGCTCCATCATCACGCGGTAATCGGCGTACGCCTCGTACAGCTCGATCATTGTGAACTCGGGGTTGTGCTTCGTGCTGATCCCCTCATTGCGGAAGTTCCGGGCGATCTCGAAGACCCGGTTCATCCCTCCCACCAGAAGGCGCTTCAGATAGAGCTCAGGGCTGATCCGCAAGAACAGATCGAGATCCAGAGTGTTGTGATGGGTCGTAAACGGCCTGGCAGCCGCCCCGCCGTATATCGGCTGGAGTGCCGGAGTCTCGACCTCAATGTAGTCTTCATCGATAAGCCGTTGCCGCACGGCCTGAATAATCGCGCTACGCCGTCTGAACGTCGTCAGAACCCCGGGATTGGTGAACAAATCAACATAACGCCGTCGATACCTCAGGTCCACATCGACCAGCCCGTGCCATTTCTCCGGCGGCGGCCTCATCGACTTGCACAACAGCTTGATCTGATCAGCCCAGAGCGTCAGCTCGCCGGTCTTGGTCTTACCGATCACGCCGTCGGCCCCGATGATGTCACCGAGGTCGAGCTTCTTGACGACCTTCCACTGGTCATCCCCCAGGGCGGCTTTGCTCAATCCGAACTGCAACGCACCGGTTCCGTCCCGGACCGTCAGAAACGCCAGTTTGCCCATGACTCGGAGCAACGCGATTCGCCCTGCGACCCGGGCGGACCGGTCACTGCGCTCGCCAGCCTCCAACCCCAGCGGCGCCGCCGCGGCGCGCACGGCGGCGGTGCTAACCACGTTATCGTATCGTTCTCCGTAGGGATCGACTCCCAATTCCGCAACCGCATCGCGTTTCGTACGACGTTGCGTCCTCAATACGTCTTCTTCACTCATAGGCCGAGCCAACTCTGGTAAGGTAATGCACGACAGTCAAACCGCGATCCTACCCGCGCGCGCGCACGCGGGCAAACCGCGCCGAACCACGTTTCAGAGACGCGCGGCATTTACAGCCCACATTACTGTTGCATGGGGCGCTCTATTGCGGTACGATCCAGGTGGACATCAAACGGCGTGTCCGGGAGAGACGGAGGGACGTTTCGTAGGACTCGCCGGACCAGTTCGGAGGAGGTGAAGCGTGCCGACCATGAGAGTGCTCATCATTCTGTCCGGCTCCTGGCTCTTTGCGGTTTCTGCCCAAGGGCAGACCGTTTGGCATGTAGACGATGACGCCGCTCCCGGCAGAGCTGGCGGGACCATCGGCGAGTATGAACAAGTCCTGAGCGTTCCGGGCCCGCAATATCCGACGATTCAATCCGCTATCGACGCGGCGGCGGACGGGGATACGGTCTTGGTCGCCAGCGGCACCTATTTAGGGGCGGGTAACAAGAACCTGGATTTCGGGGGACGCTTAATCACGGTACGTTGTGACGGGCTTGCGGGAAGCTGCATTATTGACTGCGAGAACTTGGGGCGTGGCTTCGAATTCCGCAACGACGAGCCGGATGACTCCGTTGTGGATGGTTTCACGATCACGCGCGGCGACGCTTATGATGGCGGTGGGATGTACATATTGGATAGCAGTCCTACCGTAGTCAACTGTACGTTCACCGGGAATGCGGCGCACAACGGTGGGGGTGTATTAAGCGAGAGTCACTCGTCGAACTCCGGACCACATATAAGAGACTGCGTTTTCAACGCGAACCACGCAGATCTGCACGGCGGAGGCGGCTTCTATCAGCAAGGTGAGGGGTCTTCCACGCTGACCGACTGTCTATTCGAAAACAACACCGCAGACGGGTACGGCGGGGGTGCCTACGTGGGCGCCGGCGCCGTTGTGGATGAATGCGAGTTCAAGAATAACCGCGCGGACGATGGCGGAGGGCTAGCCAGCAGTGGTGATAACCTCGTGACAGATTGCGTGTTTCGCGACAACGTCGCCGTTGACGACGGCGGGGCGATCCGCAACTTCGACTCCGGGACGATAGCGGATTGTACGTTCCTATCCAACAGTGCCGGCGACGAGGGCGGGGCGATCTCCAACTCCAGATCCCCGACGATAACGAACTGCACGTTTCGCTACAATTCCGCGAATGACGGCGGCGCTGTGTTCAATAATGTTGAGACCGCTCCACTGATTGCCGGTTGCACGTTCACGTCGAACTACGGACGCGATGGCGGCGCGATGCATAACCGGACCAGCAGAGTCAAAGTCATCAACAGCATATTCACCGCGAACACCGGGACGGGTAGCGTGATGTACAACCGGCAGGGCGCGACGCCGCTGTGCGTGAATTGCACGTTCTCGGGGAACATGAATCAAGCGGTACACAGCCGCCAAGAGAGCATCGCCACATTCGTCAACAGCGTGTTCTGGGGCAACGCGGGAGACCTCTTCAGCGGAACGGATGAACCGGCGGTCTCGTACAGTAACGTCGAAGGCGGCCACGCCGGAATAGGCAACATCTCCGTGGATCCGATGTTCGAGGATTCGAGTCTACGGCTTTCGCACTTTTCGCCGTGCATAGATGCCGGGAGCAACGCGGCCGTCTTGCTCGACACGATCGACGTGGACGGCGATGGAGATACCGGCGAATCGTGGCCTTGGGATATGGATCGAGATGTGCGGTTCGTGGACCATCTTGGTATCGCCGATACGGGTGCAGGTACGGCTCCGATCGTCGATATGGGTGCATACGAAGTGCAATACTGCATCGAGGACGGCCAGTGCGAGGACGGGGATACATGCACTGGTACTGAGACGTGCGGCGATGACGGCGTATGCATCCACTGGCTGTCGGCGGATTGCAATAACAACGGTCTGGAGGACGATTGCGATCTGGCGGAGAACACCAGCCGGGACTGCAACGAGAATCTCGTTCCCGATGAATGCGACATTGCCGACGGCGGGAGCGGCGACTGCAACGAAAACGGGGTACCGGATGAATGTGACGCCGATTGCGACGAAGACGGGCTACCGGACGAGTGCGAAATCGTCGGCGGAGGCAGCGAGGACTGCAACGGCAATTGGGTGCCGGATGAGTGCGAGGCGGACTCGGATGGCGACAACGTGATCGACGCCTGCGACGAATGCCCGGGGGTTGACGATGCGGACTTCGGGGCGGAGTGCGTAGGCGCTATTCCGACGGTGTCAGAGTGGGGCATCGCCGTGTTGGCCTTGCTGTTGCTGGCCGCCGGTAAGATCGCGTTTAATCGGCGGATCGGACGAGGCACGCCGGTCTAAAACCTGGCAGTGATCGGCAACATAAAGTCGGGCCCGTGATCGGGAAACTCGCCGCGGGCCATGAGCAGACTATCGCCATCGACTATGTGAGGCTCAGCGGTCAGCGAGGCCTCGAGCCGGTCGGGCGTGAAGTAGACCTCGACGTGCGTGGGCGAGGGGTCGATGCGGTCGATCAGCGCCTGTAGTGTCGGCATTCTCGTGGCAACCACGTCTTGAATACGGAGGGTCGAACCGACGATCTTGAAGCACAAGATCGCATCGAGATCCTCGGCGTACCACATCGGCTCCTTTGCCTGAGTGAACAGGAACACGCCGTGCTCCCGGACGACGCCAAGTTGGCGGGACACCGCGGCGCGCTGGTCCAGCAACCGGTGGAGGAGGCGCAGGTCGCTCGGTTTTCCGAGATCAAGCTGTCGTAGCCTGGGCCCGTCCGGCGTGTTCTCCGATCGCGTCACGGGAGCTACGAACCGGCTCTCCCTCACCAGCCGGAACCCGAAAGGCTCGTACAGCTCGGATCTCTCCGCAATCAGCAGAGCCGTCGCGTATCGTTCATCGCACCACGCCAACGCCTCCCCCATCGCTGCCCGGAAGAGCCCGCGACGGCGGTAGTCCGGGTGAGTGCAGACGGCATGCAAACCGCCCACCAGCCTCTCACGTCCGTCCAAGATCATCGGTACTTCGAGTACGCCGACATGCGCCAGAGGCCGGGCACCGTCGGTCACCAGGAATGGCGTCGAGACCTTATCCCACCGCAAGCCGAGCGGCTCGAGCGCGCGGGCGTGCGCTGACAGGTCCCTGAAAGCGTGATCGAGCAGCGAAAAGACCCGCTCCAGCAATCCGGGTTCATCCGCGTAGTTGTGGCGACCGAACCTGTGAGCCATCTCCGACCACCCGACGCGCATCTTCTACGAAGGGAATCGCGCGGACCTAGCACCGCCCTCCACCTTCTACGATCGAGGCGATGTCCTACTCGTTGCTGTAGCTGCGAATGATCTCGCTGGCTTGGTTGCTGCGCAGATTCACGGCTCCGAGCGCCTGGCTGGCTCCGGTACGAACCGTCAAGTCCGCCTCATCCCGAGCAGCTTGCACGAGCCCCGTAACCTGCTCACTCTCCAGCAGACTGCCGTGACGCTTGGCCGACTCCGCCAGAGAGTCAAAGGCCGAGATCCGCAGCTCGGCATCGTTGGACGACTCCAACGCCATGCGAGCGATCGCCTGCTGGGCACTCGGGGTCGGTACGCTGGCCAGCACGACCGCAGCGGACGTGCGCATCTTGTCATCAGGCGACTGCAGCGCGGCCACCAAGGCCGGCTCCGCAATGCGCACATCGAACACCGTCCGTCCGTCGGTCGCGATCCGCCCCAGCGTCTCGACCGCTTCCAGCGCCAGCGACAACGCGAAGTCGTCATCGAAAGCCGTCTGCTGAGCCCGCTCGAAGACCCTGGTCAAAGCGGCCGTGATGGCCGCCCCATCCGCATCGGCGTCAACCGATCCGACACAATCGTCTCGGCTCACCAGATCCTCAGCGAGAAGCGCCTCCGACGAATCAGTCAGCAAGATCACCGGAGTCCGTGCGTACGTGAACTCCGAACGAAGTTGCGCAAGAGCCGCCGCCGCCCCAGGGCTCGCAACCCCAGTCGAAAGCACCACCGCCCGCAAGGAAGGGAACTCCTGTCGGGCTCGGGCGAGCCCCCGGGCAAAATCCCGCTCACCGATCACGGCTCTGCCACCGGCCCGAAGAGCGTCCATAACCCGATTGAGGTTGGCCTGGTCCTCATCAACCACCAAAACCTGCTCATCACCCGTGAGGGCAACCGCCTCGGCCAACACCGGGACGACATACTGCGCGCCGGCAAACGGAGATTGGGGCAACGCCGCTCCTAAAGCCAGCGCCGCGCGAATCCGCACGATCAAGTCCGGGAAACGCATCGCCTGCACCAACGGCTGCTTGAGATCCTCAGCACCGATGAGTGACTGCGGCCCTGCCGTAACCCGCAACGCTTCGATCGCTCCCAGAGCCGTGGCGGCGTCGAGGTCTTTCGCCGCCCGACCAAGGACCATGTGTGCATAATGAGCCCCGGCCGCTTGCGTGAAATACAACGCCCGAGGGAACGCATCCGGGCGAGTCGCGTCCGGATCACCTGCCTCGTCGGGGTCGCCGCTTTCGGTGTTCATCCCGAGCCGGCTCTCCCGGCGGATGTTAGCCGCCAGCCACAGAGCAATCGCATCAGCGTGATCGGCCTGCAGGTTCAGTACTCTCTCGCAACAACGCATCGCCATCACCGAACCGAAGATCTGCTGGGGTACGACCACCGCCGATAGGGCCTGATTCACCTCGTCCCAATACCAGACATTCGCATTAGGCAATCTCGGATCGGCTCGAACGACATCGTTCTCGTCGAAGTAGCTCTCCCCAAGAGCAAACATCGCGCCGGCGGCGTCGGTTGGTACCGAACGTCCCGTTAGGGCTGCGATGCGGTCTACAGCCTCCTGAGCAGCGCGCTTTGTCTCCGCGGGCATCCGATCGTCACCGGCCAGCGCGAGCAGGTGCGGCACGGCATGCGGATATCCGATCTCCCCGAGAGCTTTAACCAAGTGCAGCCGCACATCATCGTCCCTAATCGCCAAAGCGGTCGCCAGCGGGGTCACTGCCGGTTTGCCCATCTTTCCGAGAGCGGTGATTACACGAGGCCATAACTCAGCCTTGTTCGTGTCCAAGAGCGTATCGATCATCGGTGCGATCGCATACTCTCCGGCATCCGCGAGATGTCGCGTGCCGAAGTACTCCTGTTGCGGACCCTTCCCTAAGTTCTCAATGTTCGCCCGAATCCGCCCGGGATCTTGTCGCTTCTCGTGTTCCCCCCGCTCGATCAGGTCCAACACTCGGGAAGCGCCTTCGCCAATCGAGGACTTTTCTACCAGGATCAGCAGGGTATCGATGCTCTTGCTGTCCCGTTCCGCCAACTCAACGATCTCGACCGGATCCAGTTGGGGGTGGGCAAGCAGAGCGTCTGCGAACGCCTCGGCCGCCTTGAATCGCCCCATCCGGGCATAGTGAAGAAAATCACCGAACAGCGTTTCCACGGTTGCGTCAGCCGGGATATCAACCGCAGCTCCGCCCCGGCCGTCCACCTGAGCCGCACTCGGCTGAACGAACGACATCGCGCCAATGATAGCTACCAACACGAAGCGGCCGAGATTTCGTCGGCTACCCAGGCAACGTACAGTCACAGTCATCGATTCCTCCCGCATGACGAGGATGTCGGAAAAACCTCCCGAACGGGATCAGCCTCAACGCCGAGAGCCGCCCCATCACGTCGTCCCCCAATCAACCACAAGGCGAGCCGCGGCACCTGCAGGGCCGGGGAACCCGCCTGGCGCGCTACCGGGTGTCCGCCCAAGACCGGCGACAATACCCCCTGATAGCGGAGGTCAGTATAGGGAACAGGTGCCGTGCGTCAACGCAGATCCACGTGTTCCACCCTCGGCCGAACGCCTTCCGGACGGTAGCCGGGACAGAGCAGCACCCGACCGTTTGGCCACCCGCGACCGCAAGGTAAGAGCCCACAGATTCCGAACAGCCGTCAAATGTTCTGTAGGATCGCCACACTCCCCGCAGCAGTTACGCCGAGGAGACCGGTCTGAACGAGAATGAGGAAGTCGTTAAACGTGCATCCCCCAGCCTGCAACAGAATCGCTCCAGCCGCCAGAACCTGCAATGTCCGCCTGCCGCAGAGTCTCCTCATCAATATTCTCCAGTATCACAGGGGTTTACATGCGCCGCAGCCCGGCCACTTCGCCGCCGCTGCCAATGTTTATCGGTCCGGCAGTGTAACGGTGCGGTTCTGAGCGTCAATCGCGCGACCGTTGGCCCAACGCCTCGCCTGCGTTGGAGCCGATACGCACATGACGGTATCCTTGCACGCGACCGTGTCCTTTGGATGGGATTATATTGGGACCCAATCAGAGTATGCCGTACGGGTTTGGAACGGTCTCGCAGACCCTGTGGGCCCGCGGGGGCAAGCGCGCTTTCGACTGCATCGTTGCTGGCCTGATCCTGCTCCTGGTCTCTCCGGTGCTGGGAATGGCGATCATCCTGGTTCGGGTGACCAGCCCGGGACCGGCGTTCTTTGTCCAGGACCGCTCCGGACGTCACGGTAACATCTTCCGGCTCTACAAGCTCCGAACGATGCGCGGGAATCGCAAGCCGGATCCGAAGGAGCTGGTCCCCCTCGACCATCCCGAGATAACCCCACTGGGGCGGGTGCTCCGGCGATCGAAGATCGACGAGCTGCCCCAGTTAATCAACGTGCTCAAAGGCGAGATGTCCCTCATCGGCCCGCGGCCGACTCTTCCAGACCAAGTCGAGGCGTATGACGACTTCCGCCGTCAACGCACCGTGGTCAGGCCGGGGATTACAGGATTGGCCCAGGTCCGCGGGGGAACCGCCCTTTCCTGGGATGAACGGATCCTCTACGACATCGCTTATGTCCGACGGTGCAGCCTGGGCTTGGACTTGCGAATACTCAGTTGGACGCTTCTGGTAGTTGTGGTCGGCGAGGCCTTGACCACGCGACGTTTCGCCGACAGCCCCTTCGCCAAGTACGTCGACGTCCCGGAGGGCTACTCAACGGCCGATTAGTAGACCATCACCACAACATAGCAGCTAGCCGGCGTCTTCCGTCGGATAGTTGTTCCGCTTGGAAGGTCGGTTGCTGTCAGGGAATGGTATGAGCCGGCGTGCGGCCACAACGTCAGTTACCACCACACACTGGCGCAGGCCTGCACGATCACGGTACCCTTAGCCCGCCCTGCAGTATTACTGCAAGCCCAAGGGGCCAAAAAAACACTGAGCCAGTAGCCGAGAAACCGTATACTTGCGTTTGACAGATCAGCACTTGGCGCTGCTTCGCGGTGTCCAGATATTAACCCCTGGCGGTTGTGCGCCACCGCCAGTTTCTTTATGTTCGCCGCCAATGGACCGTGTGTGCATCTTCATTGGCGGCAGTAACTTCTACCATACCCTGAAGGGAGCCGAGCTCAGAGGACCGGACGGTGCTCGCAACTGGAGTGGTCGGCGCGGGAGCCTTCATCCTCAAGGTTGTGTACGAATGTGCAACTGCAGGGATCGTCTTTGTTCAATCTGAGTCTGTGTCTTCACCAGTTCCCCTGGCACAGAATGCTGGAAGCGTGATCGGTACGGCTATCGCGATAATGGAGCAGACAACTGAAGTGAAGATCATCAGGCACTGAGTAAGCAGGCGTCGATGTCGGAGTCGTTGCGAATGGTCCTGACGCCAGGAGGTTGACACCCCGGCCGGGCCGGCGAGTCGAACACGCCCATCTCCCCAGAGGGCGTGAATCGACCGCTAGACCCGGGCGGGGTGCCGTTCGAGGGAACATTGCATTCCTGGTCTCACCCCGGAATACGCTCCCCCCATTCCTCCCCTCCCGGTCTCAGTCTCCGGTTCGCTCTTGTTTGTCGCACATATCGTGCCAACGTACCCAACTAGCGGAACATCTCCCGAAAAATCGGCGCAAAGGGTTATCCCACAAGCTCTTACGTTCATAGCAACGTGATAGTCACCGTACGCCGGAAGCACCCGAGATGGGGACATCAGCCCGATATTCGGCCACGTTGGGCATGCGTGCCCAATGCCAGGGCAGAGGGTTGCTCGCCCAGCGGATCCACGCTGGGGAAACCGGATAGGGGTCAGGGTCGTCCCGGTGCTGACATGGCGCCACCGCTACGGCTCTCGCCGGGGCGCGGCTGCATCAGTTTCGAACGCCAATCACGCCAGTGCTGCCCCCACACGGGGATGAGCTGGTCTTTGTACAGTTGGCTTCGCGTGCTGAAGAACTCGGCGGGGTCCTCTCCCCCCTCCTCGACGCTGGGCACATCTTCCGCCTGCTCGGCATCGGATTCCTGGGCTTGGAGCTGCTGAAGCCGAGCGTATGCCCAATTGAAGTTCATGTCCGTCGTCTCGCCGGCAATCTCCATGGCCTTCTTGAAATCGGCAGCGGCTAGACCATAACGGCCGGCCATCCCGTACTGCAGGCCGCGCGCCGCAAGGGCATCTGCGTTATCTTGCTCAAGTTCAACAACCTGTGACAGGTCAACCAAGGCGCTATCGACGTCTTTCAGAGCCGCGAAGGCGGTAGCCCGGCCCAGCAACGCCACGATGAAATCCGGCGAACCGGCGAGAACCTCGTCCAAATACGCAATCGCCTCGGCCGGCTGCCCGGCTTGGATAAGAACCAAACCACCCGCCGTCTTATCCCAGGGTGATCCTCCGCCCATCGTGATGGCGGTCTGGGCGTCAGATACACCTTCGTCGGGTTCGCCGTTGAGAATGTGCGCCAATGCGCACCAGATGCGGGCGTGCGGATTCGCGCCGCTCAACTGCATAATCTTCCGGGCATCGGCTGCCGTTTCCGCATAACGCCCGAGAAGGGCAGCTACCAGCGCGCGCAACCGAAGAGCCGGCCAGCTCTCGGGCCGCTTCTCAAGGTACATGTTGACCAGGGTCAGCGCACCGGCAAGCTCGTTGTCCTCATACATCTTGCTTGCCTGGGTCAGCACAGCGCGGTACTCGTCGCCCACCGCTTCCGCGTCATCTTGTTCCTCCGCCGCAAGAGCATCGTGGAACTCTCGCATCGTGCGTTGGGCAATGCCGAAGGCGCTGCTGGCCGCAGCGGGGTTGGCCCCATCGGAACGTTCGCTGCCGGGCGCCGGCCGCGCCGCCCGGGTCTCCTGAACCAAGCCCTGAACCATTGGAACGGCGGCTCCCGCCACAGAAAGCGGGGTCCTAATCTCGGCCGGAAGAGTCTGGAGCAATTGGAAAAGGCGATCCCGATCCTCAACCGCTTCAGCCACGTCGGCCGAGGCCTTCTCAACCTCCGCACTCCGCGTTGCCAGTTCGGTGTTCTGGGTGTAAAGCGCCCAGCTCATAACGGCTGCCACGAGCACGGCCGCGATCGCCACAGCGCTCAGGGCATGACGCGCGACGTACTTTCCGAACCGCGTCATCGAGCCCGCACGTCTCGCTTTGACCGGTCGGTTCGAGAGGAAGCGGCGCAGGTCGTCCGCGAACTCGCCGGCACTTTGGTAGCGTTGATCGCGGTCCCGCTCGGTTGCCTTCAGGCAAATCGTCTCCAACTCCAGAGGGATGTTTGGATTTCGGGTCCGCGGGGGCAACGGCTCCGAGTTGGCAATCAAACCGATGACCCGCTCGCGCGTCTCCCCAGGGTATGGCGGGCTCAAGGTCAGCCATTCGTACATGGTGGCGCCGAGCGAGTAGATGTCGGTTCGATGGTCCTGCTGTCCGGGATCCCCGAGGATCTGCTCCGGCGACATGTACAAAGGAGACCCGAGAACCTCCCCCGTCACCGTCACACCCGGCTGCTCCGCCAGGCGCGCCAGGCCGAAGTCGGTGATCTTCATCTTCCCGTCTTCGCCAAGCATGAGATTATGCGGCTTAACGTCCCGATGAACCACGCCCTGAGCGTGCGCGTACGCCAGGGCATCGGCAATCGTCGCTATGTACCGCGCGATCGTCGTAACTTCTTCCGACGTGGTCGGGAGTTTGCCGGCGCAACCCAGCTCAACCGTGGATCCGCTCGTCCCCGTATCTCGTACCGCGGTAGCCGTTCGGCGAACCGTGGACATCAGGCCCGAAGTCTTCGCGCCGGACCGCGTCAGTGCAACGGTCTCGTCCGTGTCAATCGGTCCCTGTTCTGCGCCCGATCCGTCCCGAGCCTCGTTGATTATCTCGTAAAGGCTCCGCCCCGCCACGTATTCCATGGCGTAATAGAAGACCCCGTCTTGCTCACCCTGAGCGTAGACCGAAGTGATGTGTTCGTGTTGGAGCTTCGCCGCAGCGCGGGCCTCCCGGAGGAACCGCTGCACTGCAGCCGGAGAAGCACTAATCTGCGCGCTGAGCACTTTCAGGGCAACTCGGCGATCAAGCGAGCGCTGGCGAGCTTCATACACGGTCCCCATCCCGCCCCGCCCGATCTCCCGGTGGACCTCGAACTCGCCGAGCACCGAAAGATTGCGCAGGAACCGCCGACGCTGACGCGGCAAGGCCCGTGTCCCGCATCGACCTTGGGGGAGTTTTCGCTACCTGAAGTCACCGCTAATCGCTTCTTTGAAACCTTCGCCCGGACACCGAGTTCGGGAACCACCCCGCGCGCACCATCACATCCTATTGTATAGACGCGCAAGCCTGCGGTTTCGAGTCACGAACCCGCAACATACGCTTCACACCGCCGTAGACATCCACCACCGCCTGAGCCGCGGATTTAATAAGCCTACAGTGTAGCCGCAGCCGCGATTGCGTCGAAGCGGCATCCCTGCGCGAAGCCTGCCCTCGCCGGCCTGCGGGCGTCCTTCATCCCGCCCGAGGCTCCGCGCCCTGCCCCGGATCGACCGTAACGCAGGCTTCCAGCCTGCTCTTTCCACTCAACCCGCAGCACGGGCTGCCCCCACGGCTAAAGCCATGTGCCACCCGACCGCAACGCAGGCCTCCAGCCTGCCGCCGTATAGCGTGACCCATTTCTGGATTCGGGGCAATTGGAAATTCCGTCCGGTATTTGTAACCACCGCCACGACTGCAGAACGCTCGTCCCGAGCTGGTCCCACCCCGACCGCCGCCCGGAGGAGAGGGGAACCTCCGATAATTCCATCGGCAAAGTGCATCTTCCTTGACCGGTGATTCGCTCAGCGAGCGGCGATATTCGGAAAGCGCCCCGCGGAATGCAACCGGCCCATCGTCAGGTAAGCTTTGCACGACATGATCAATCGTCGCCAGATCGTCCTCGCTTACCTCGCGAACCACTCTCCCGGGCGCGCCCATGACAACCACGCCGTCGGGTATCACACTCTTAGGCGGGAGCAACGCGGCCGCCGCAATGATGCAGTGACTTCCGATTTCACAATCGTCGAGAACGACGGCCCCGGTGCCAATCAAAGTGCGTGACCCGATCCGCCGGCCGTGTACGACCGCTCGATGCCCCGATGCCGACATCTTCTCCGATGTCCAGAGGAGTATCGTGCGGCGTGTGGACTACCGTTCCGTCCTGGACGTTGACTCTTCGGCCGATCCGAATCGGGGCAAGATCGCCCCGGACCACGACATGATGCATCACGGTGACTTGATCGCCCAGATTGACGTCTCCTCCGACGTAGGCGGTCGGGGCGATGTACACATCGCGTCCCAGCACGGGTTGGATCTTCCGGTCGCTCATGGTCACGATTCTAGAAGAAGCGGCGATACAGGTCGATCCCGCTCACTCGGAACGCATCGCTCGCCGCTGCTTGCAGGCCGCGGCGCCGGGCGTTACGGTGCATGGCCAATGCCACGCGAGACTCACAGAGGATATCAGCAGTGACGGGACAGGTGAAGCGACTGGCTGTCCGCGGGCAACGCCTGCGCAATAAGCTAGCCCAGTTGATTACGAAGGTCGGCTTCAAGGAGGAGTACCTTCTCGTTCTGCTGGCGATCCTCGTCGGCGGCGCCACCGGCCTGTTCGCCGACCTTTTCTACTGGCTGATTGAGTTCGCCCGAGAGGTCGCGTACGGCGACGGCGAACATGCGGGTCTCTACGGAGGCCGGCTATGGATGCTGGTTGTCCTACCCACTATCGGGGCTCTGGCGGTTGGACATATCACCTTCTTCTTCGCCCGGGAAGCCAAAGGGCATGGCGTTCCGGAGGTCATGGACGCGTTGTACCGCAGAAGCGGGGACATTCGCGCCCGGGTGGCCGGAGCCAAAGCGATCGCCAGCGCGTTTACCATCGGCTCGGGGGGGTCGGCCGGAACGGAAGGGCCGATCGTCCAAATCGGGGCGGCGATTGGAAGTAGCGTCGGCCGATATCTGCAGATTGAACCTCGGAGGATGAGCGTAATGGTCGCTTGCGGAGTCTCTGCGGGAATCGCGGCGATCTTCAACGCGCCGATCGCCGGAGTGCTCTTCGCGCTTGAGGTTTTCCTGAAGGACTTCTCGTTTCGCACGTTCTCTCCGGTCGTGTTCAGCAGCGTCATTAGCTGCTCGGTGATGCATGCTCTGCGCGTTCGAGATGAGGCGATTTTCGAAGTCCAGACGTTACGGGAGGCGGGGTACCTCTTCCCCGGGATGGAGTTGCCGCTCTTTCTGCTTCTGGGACTGCTGGCCGCGCTGGCTTCGGTGCTGTTCATCAAATCACTGTATTTCACCGAGGATCTGACTGACCGTATCACGTTCCCCGAAGCCCTCAAACCCGGACTGGGCGCCATCGGGTTGGGGCTTTCCGGCGCGATTTTCGTCTGGCTGACCAGTTCAAGCACCCCGCCCGAGTTCTTCGGCAACGGTTACCCGGTCATTCAGGCGGCGCTAAGCCAGGACGTCCTCACGTACTCCATCGGGGCGTTGGTGGCGTTGTTCTTCCTCAAGATACTGGCAACCTGTCTTACGTTGGGCAGCGGGGGCTCCGGCGGGATCTTCGCTCCGTCGCTACTGATGGGGGCGGCACTTGGTGCCGCATTCGGCATGGGGCTTCACCGGATCGGAATCATCGATGAACACAGCGTCAACGCCTACGCACTCGTAGGTATGGCCGCCTTGGTTGCCGGCACGACCCACGCCCCTTTGACCGCGATCGTCATGTTATACGAGATTACCCGCGAGCCTAAGGTGATCTTGCCGGTAATGTTCGCCGCAATCGTTGCCACGGCCGGGGCGCAGATGATGCTCCGCGACAGTATATACACCCTGAAGCTGCGCCGGCGCGGCGTGCGCGTCGGCTCGATCACGGATCTGACGATTCTGCGGCGGATAACCGTGCGCGATGTTGACTACCAGACCGCCCAGACCGTTCATCCGGAAGATCCGCTGCAAGCGCTGATCGACCTGGCCGGCAGAACCGATGCTACGGACTTCGTGGTGATCGATGAGTCCGGCACGTACCAGGGGCTCGTTGTCGGTGCCGATGTTCGCACGGCGTTATTACAGCCGGAGGCGGTATCGCTGCTGGTTGTAGCGGAACTGCTCCGGGCGAACGTGCCGATCGTCTATCCGAACGAGACTCTGGACGTGGTCCTCGACAAATTCGCCCGTAGCGATACCGCATCGTTGCCGGTCGGCGGGCTGGACGATTCCTCCCACATTCGAGGTCTGATCTCCCGCCGGGCCGTGATGCAGCGCTACCAACAAGAACTTGATCGACAGAGCAGGTGACCGGGCACAGGCCCCCGACCGGCGTAACGCCGCTGATGGGAACCTGTGCCCGGTGCCAGCGCTTGTTCTGCACACTTCCGGCTTCCAGTGCTTTGTCACACGTGAAGGTCCGGGGTCAATCCGCAACGTGCCCCGCCCCGGCACTGCTCAAGAGCAGTGGCACGCCTGAAAACCCGGGTGTCACTTACCACTAGTTGCAGGTGCAGAATTCGAGGAGATCCTCGCCGCTTCGGCAGCCGGGATCGTTGCCCATGATCCTCATGTACTCACTTATCGCGAAGGCATCCTCATCATCAACATCGCAGTCGCCATCCACGTCAAGGCGCGTGGTTCCGCAGAGCGGATGGCCCGGCGTATCGATGAAGCCGCCGTACATCCCGTAGAGGACCAACGTTTGTGAACTGTAGTCGCAGACATCGTCATCATTCAGTACGCCGTCGTTGTCGATGTCCGGGTCGCACGCGTCGCCGAGCGTATCTCCGTTCCACTCATCGCAGTTGAGCTGATCCGCGTTGGGCACGTCCGGGCAGTTGTCGACGTCACCGCAGACCCCGTCCTCATCGATATCGTCGTCCGGATCGTACGGGCAGGCATCGCAGACGTCGCCCGCGCCGTCCTCGTCGGTGTCCAGTTGGTCCGCGTTTGCATCATCAGGGCAGTTATCGCACACGTCGCCGACCCCGTCGAGATCAGCATCCGCCTGGTCGGCGTTCGCCAATTCGGGGCAGTTATCACAAACGTCGCCCACCCCGTCGATGTCGTAATCACCCTGCATCTGGTTGGGGTCGTTCGGGCAGTTGTCACAGACGTCGCCGTAACCGTCGAAGTCTGCGTCGGCCTGATCGGGATTCGCAATCGCCGAGCAATTGTCACACAGGTCACCCCAGCCGTCGTCGTCACCGTCAATCTGCTCGATGTTAATCACTTCAACGCAATTATCGCATCCGTCACAGACGCCGTCCCCGTCGTTGTCAGGATCCAGATCGCCGTCCGAATCGCAGACCAGCCCGACGCCCATCCAATCCCCGTCGCAACAGATGTCGACGGTCTCGCGGCTCGAGATGCCGTCGCAGCAGAGTCCCTCCTCCGTCGGACAAACCGAGCCGGTTCCTGCCGGTACCCCGCCGAAAGCCGTGCAGCACCCCGGCGGAAGATCGTCGCAACTGCCGTCGGGCAGGCAGCACGCTTCCAGAACCCCACAATCCGACCCGGAACCACCCGCGGTGCCGCCCAGGTCATCACAGCAGATTCCGTCGGAGTAGATGCACGTGCCGTCAGGCATGCAGCAAGCCTGCGTCCCCTGGCACCTCGTGTTGGTTCCCTGAGAAGTGCAGGGCAGGTCGGGAATGGTCCCACCGTCCTTGAGATCTGGAAACTCGTGGTGTTGAATCAAACAGCACGAGATGCTGTGCGGAGGCGCCCAGTCCTCACAGCAGGAACCCTGGTCAAAACAGACGGCTGTCGGTATCGGCGGCGGGGTCGGGTCACCGGTAAGACTACCAGCAAAAGCAGTACCGGCGACAAACAACGCGGCCAGAGCCATCATCGCCGCCATTACACGGTACTGCCGCCGGCTTACACCGCTCCGGTTAGAAGCTGCAGACATTTTGATTCTCCCTTCTCGTAACATAAGAAACTGCCTCCACGAACGTCCGAACGCCCGAGAGATTGGACTGAGACTGAGCCGTTGAACGTGTACCCGCGACGCCACGGCACTACCCGCGGGGTATGACGCCAACGCCCTCGCTCCACCGCGCAGACTCGCCGCGATGGACGGCCGCGAACAACGGATTCGCTCGCGACGCTACTATCCAATGGGGTAAGCGAGAAAGAGCGACGAACTGGTCAAAGGAATCCACCCACGAGCACGGCAAACCTACTCCCCGTCGCCTGGCGCTCGCCGGCATTCACCTGTCTAGCCTACAACGATTCAACGGCGGCCGAGCCTTAGGTCGGAATACGCTTTGTTCGGGATCGGCGTTCGGGTACAATGCGCTCGGAGGAGCGGCACATTGGATGAGATGCAATCTGAGAGGGGCGCCCTATGAGCGGACACACGGTGGCGACCCGGAGCACGGCTGAGCAGGCGGCGGCTTTCACCAGGCAGGCGGTGGATAGCTGGTTTCCGTCCATCTACGATTGCCTCCGAGACATCGCTCGGCGGCGGTTGATGCACGAGGCGCCGGGCCACACCCTTCAGCCCACTGCCCTGGTCAATGACGCATACGTGCGGCTTGTCGAGTATGACCACGATCGCTGGAATGGCCGGGCTCATTTCCTGGCCGTGGCGGCACGAATCCTCCGCGAGGTCCTGGTCGATCACGCCCGCCGGCGAGCGGCAGCCAAGCGCGGCAAGGGTTGGTGCCGCGTCGCGCTTAGCGAAGGGATCGGCGCCGCCGACGCAGATACTGTCAGTATTATGGCACTGGATGACGCTTTGACCAGGCTGGCTCGCGATCATGGGCGTGCGGCCCGTATTGTGGAACTTCGCTTTTTCAGCGGGATGACGATCGAGGAAACCGCGCGCGTGCTCGATGTTTCCCCGGGAACGGTAAAAGCCGATTGGCGCTTCGCGCGAGCGTGGCTCAACAACGAGCTGGATCAGTTTGCGTAGTGGTGTACGGGCTGTCGGGCACATAGCCCCGGGGGAAGCCAAACGGAACCCGTAATTGCGGTCACGATCGAGGGACGAGGCCTGCCATCGCCGTCGCGCGTATGGGGAATAGGTGCCAGGTTGGTTTGGCGGATGGCTGGAGAGTCATTCTGATAGCTTCTTCCTCGCGTCGCGCTGTTGCGGCAGGTCTCGTACCTCGACCTGCCCTACATCCTTTGCCGTGTTTGAATCTGAGACGGCTGTTCGGTATATTGATATGCTCATCTTCCACGCGGCTCGGTCGGGGCTTCGTTGTCCTGCCGGCTGTGCGGTGTCGACAGTCTGGGAGGTAATGACATGTTGCGTATCGGTTGTGTGCTCGTTGCGGTGGCGTCGTTCTTCTTCAGCGTGGAAGCGAATGCCGGGCTTGTTGTGGTACTCAGCGGTACCGCATCGGAGAAGATGGACCTGGGGTTCACGGTGGAGCCTATCGGATCTACCTACGGTCACGCACCGCTGGGACATGGCAAGCCTAAACCAGTCGCACGTTCCTCGGTTGCGCTATCGCCCGGGCAGAGCGCGCGCACTGTGCGCGATGCAATGGCTGAGACTCCTCTTTCCATGTGGTTCAACCGCGTGACGGTCGGCGCACGCCCCGCCATCTACATGGAGTTAGATGGGGGCGTGTCAGAGTTCTGGATTAACATGGATGGTGGCTCTAATAGCGAGTGCGTGCTGGTCGAACCCGGCTACCCTGGTGTGACTGTCGGTGGGATCACGTTTACGACGTGGCTCACTGATTTGGGGCCATACCCGTTCATAGCCGAACCGACTACACTCTCCGGCCTCGACATCATAATCGTGGGTCTCGCGGCTGTCGGCGGTATCGTGTTCGGTCGGTCAAAAGATAGGGGGGTTGCGGCTTAAGGATGGCAGACACAAAGGGAGAAGACGTCGGGATGCTCTGCTAGCCATCCGGAGAATCATCCTGACACGTTTTCTGACCTGCGCATATGAATCCCGAACAGCAGTACAAATCGCTGGTTGAAAGCCTGCGGCTGGTCGCCGCCCCGAAGGAACAGCAGGTGTCCGCATTGCCGGACTTCGTTGTTGTGACAGATGAGGTTGCCATGACCTTTGGCGATGCCTTCTTGTTGGCGCCGCAGCTTGTTCGTGGTGGGCTTGTCACGGATGAAGCCTTCCAAGCGCTTGCCCGGCTCGATGAGTGGTTGGAGAGAATGCCGACCGACGGATCAATATCGAGTCTCCACTCGCTCGAGAACCACCCATTCTGGCGCCGGTCGAGAGAACTCGCCACAAACGCGCTGTTCCAGCTAAAGGAGTCGCTGGGGCCGCCGGACTTGAGTCACATCTTCTGGACACAGTAATACGGCGACTTCGCTACGAAGAAACCAGACAGCCTTCTGCGAGCGAGACTTTGGGGATCGAAGTACTGCCCTGGTAAGGAGAAGGTGTCAGGTTGATTCTGCGGATGGCCGGAGAATCATCCCGACAGCCCTTCCCTTCCTCGCGTCGCGCGCTGTTGCGGCAGGTCTCGTACCTCGACCTGCCCTACATCGAATGCCACGTTTGTGGCATGCGCGCGCTTCGATTCTGCACTGCTCAAGAGCAGTGGCACACGCGAGAATACCTGTCACGTAGCGCTAGCCATCACGATCGCTCCGCGGATTCTCGTTCGGTCGTGCTGGAGCGAGAATGAGCCAAGCGGCCGATACGGTCTTCAGCGCCGCCAGGAAGACGGCGCAGACGACGATACCGAACACCGGCACCAGAAGGACTCCTCCAACCAACGCCCCCAGACATGCCCCGGCATGGTCCGCGACAACGACGCGCCCCGCGGCCGTGCCGCGGTGGCCGCTCAGCCCGTACTGGATGCCGCCGGCCAGCGCAAATGTCGCTCCGCCCAGAACGCCGGTCAGCGCCACCATCGCCACTATGCACGATTCCACCAACGCAAACGTGGTCGGGTTGCTCTGCAAGGCGGCAAGGGCCGGCAGGACTGCGGGCACACTCGCTGACAGCCCCACCAGGGCAAGATCCACCGCAATAAGGCGGCTCCGGTAGTTCGTAACGCCCGTGCCGTTGCGTCCGACGCGCCTTCCGGCCAACCAGCATCCAACCACCAAACCACCCATGAACACGGCCACGATCCAACCGATTCGCTGATAGACGTATCCATAGAGAGTCTGGAACGCAAACAGCCAGACGACGCTCAGCGCCATGGTCACGAAACCCGTGGTCCCCACCGATAGGCAGACGGTCGCCCGGGCAAACCGGAGCCCGCGCCCGATCCGGTCGTCGCCCCGGCGGCCTCCTAAGCCGGGGCTGACAGACCCCTGTACCAGCGGCAGAATCCCCGCAAAGCCCAAGGCGACAAGAAGCCATCGCCAACTGACGGAGCAGAGCCCGGCAATCACGCCCTCCGTTCCTCCGGAGGCCACTTGCTCCCACAGAGCCAGTCGCTTTAAGAAGATGAGCGGCCTTAAGTCCGTGCTGACCTCGATGTCGCCCACTGCATCCAACTCCGCCCGGCGCTGCGCTACTTTGCGTTCATCAAGCCAGTCCACGGCCCCGTCGAACCACGCGGGATCGAACAACTCCGACCGGACCGCGCGCTCGCCGTACCTGCGAGACAGCTCCCGTGGATCGGTGGTTACCAGACCGGGTCCCGTGGCAGCAAAGATGTGCGCAGGATTCCCCCAGGAGACAGTCACCTGATCGAAGTGCCTTCCCAACGACATCCGGACCATCGCCAGGTACTCGGCAGAGACCGCAAACAACTGCCCGGGACCGGCCGCGACCGTCAGGCAAAGAACCGATCGAGGGGTCATAGCCCGGCCAAGCTCACCGAAGAACTCGTCACTGAGCAGGCGAGCACGCATGGCGGAGGTTGGCTCCGGCAGGCGTGCGATTACCAGATCGAACCTGTCCCGCTGGGTCTTCACGTAATGCCGAGCATCGCGGTGGTGTACGGTCACACGCTCATCCAACAGTGCAAGGTGGTCCTGCTTGGCCAGGTATGGATCAATCAGCTCAATAAGGCGGTCATCCGCCTCCACATAGTCCACCGTAACAACCGGATGCTGAAGCACGTTGGCCAGCAGTCCCTCCGCCCCTCCTCCGAGAACCAGGACGTTCTGCGGCGCCGGATGTTGGCACATCCAGAAATGAGCCAGCGGCACAAACGTGTAGGGATCGGGGAAGTCCGCCGACACTTGCCCGTCACAGTACAACGTGTACTGCTCGGCGAGACGCCCCACGGCGAGATTCTGGTACTTCGTTTCCGCCTCGGCACACAGCTCGTATTCCGGGGCAATCTCTCGCCACCGCCGCTCAACCAGACTGCGGTTCAAACCCTCCCCGACCATCGCCGCGGTCACCAATAGCCAGCCTGCAATCAAGGCGAGCCCTGCCGAACCAAGGGACCGGAGTTTCAGCGCCGAAAGAAAACCCGCGGAGGCGAAGAGCGTCAAAGCCGCGCAACCCATCACGGTTTGCACCGGATTGAGGTGCTCCACCGCCCAGAACGTAAAGACCGCGCCGCCGATCAAGCTGCCCAATGATTCGAGCGCGTAAACTCTCCCCAGCGCCCTCGAACCCTCCCGCAAGCTCATTCCAGTGCGATCTTCTTCAAGAGCCCCCGGCGACCCACTCCGCCCCGCGCAGCACGCCAGGGGGAAGGCCGCACCGACAAGCGCTCCCGCCGGTGACGCCAAGACAACCGCCGCGAGGGCACTGAGCGGTAGAGGCAAGAACTCCCCGGGGCCGACGCCGAACCACGCCCGCGCTCCTCGGAACAACCACAACTCGACTCCGGTCGCCACGCTCAGCGAAACAAGCACCGTAACCAGAGCGACATCAGCCCGCCGGGTATGCCGCGACACCACTCCGCCGAGCGCGCCTCCGGCCGCCACGCCAAGAAGCCACGCGAACAGAACCAGCCCCCACGCAAGCTCGCTCCCGAACATCAGAACTAGGGCCTCACGAATGAGCAACGACTGGATCACAATCGCCTGGACGCCCCAGGCCACGACGAGCAGGCCCAACCACACCCGACATCCGGGCGTTCTTCCGGAGAGCATCTGCGATTCTGCGGCTGCGGGCACGGGGTTCCGTCCTTTATCGACACCGACAGTGTCCGCGTATACTATCATCCCCGTCCTGGAAAGACACGGCCCACCCGAGGTCCTGCCGAGACTTTGTCCCGTCGGGTGTATCCTTCACGGCAGCGGCCGGAGTGCTCGTTTCCACGGCGTAAGTGGTGATCGGATGGACGACCACACAAGTGACACAACTCTGACGCGCCGCGAACTGATCGCGCGAGGTGCCGGAGCGCTCGTGACAACCGGCGTCGCGGCCGCAGCCGGGATGTTGCTCCATGAATCCGGAGATGCCCCACAGCGTAAGCCCGACGCCGCCGCGCGTCTTCCGGATTACTTCGCAGCGATCGACTTCCCCCAATCGAACCCGCGGATCAGCATCGCCGGCGGGACTGAGGATCGGATCGGGCAGATGGTCCGTGCGGCCGTAAACGGGCTCGCCCCGTCACAAGGGATGGGAGCGTTTGTCTCTTCCGGGGATGTGGTGCTGATCAAACCGAACGCCGGCTTCGACCGGCCGGTCCGACTGGGGGCCACGACGCATCCGGAAGTCGTCCGCGGGCTGCTGCGCATGTGCCGAGAGGCCGGGGCGCGCAGAATAATCGTAACCGACAACCCGATCGAAGATCCGCAGTCCTGTTTCGCAAGAACAGGGATCGGCGATGTTGCCCGAGAAGAAGGCGCTGAAGTCGTCCTGCCAGTCAGAAGCGGGTTCCGGGAGGTCATGGTTCGTCAGCGCCGTCCCCAGCGGGCCGCCGGCGAGATTCTGGAACATTGGCCGATGCTGTTCGAACCGCTGGCCGCGGCAACCAAGGTCATCGGGGTCGCCCCGGTGAAGGACCACAGCCTCTGCGGCGCATCGATGAACCTCAAGAACTGGTACGGGCTGCTGGGTGGTCGCCGTCACCAGCTTCACCAGGCGATCCACGAGACGATCAGCGATCTCGCCATGCTGATCAGCCCGACGCTGGTGGTGGCGGACGGCACTCGGGTCATGATGCAAAACGGTCCGACCGGAGGGCGAATCAGCGATGTCCAGGCCGGTGGACGGATCGGCCGGCCGGTGGTCGTAGCCGCGGTCGACCCGGTCGCCTGCGATGCATGGTGCTTCGAGAACCTGCTGGGGCGCGATCCCGGCACGTTGGCCTATCTAGAGTATGCCCAGAGGAAGATCGAAGTTGCTGTTTCCCAAGGCACGCACCGTTTCGGTCGGTGCGACTGGCGGGAATACGAGAGGCTAGGGCAAATAGCCTCCAGCGGAGTCTGAACAGATGCCGGATACCGGTCACACCCGCAAGGGATCGGCGGTAGGAGCAAACCTCCTTCGCATCACGACCGTACGCATCATCGTCCAGACCCTGTGCTTTATCCTCTTTCTGTCGTTCGTGCTGCTCACGAGTTTCGCCAATCTCGATCGCCACCCCGGCCTGCGTATGTGGGTAAGCAAGTTCATCGAAGTCGACCCGCTAATCAGCCTTGGTACTGCCTTGACGACCCACACGGTCTATCAGGGGCTCCTGTGGTCTTTGGTAATACTGATTCCAACGCTCTTTTTCGGGCGGTTCTTCTGCAGTTGGATCTGCCCGGCCGGCTCCCTGAACCACTTCGTGGGCTGGGCGTTCAATCGGCGCAATCGCGATGAGCGGATTGCATCGAACCGATATCGCCGGGCGTATCAGTTGAAGTACCTCGTTCTCATCGCGCTATTGGCGGCGGCCGCGTGCGGTACGCTCCAAGTCGGGCTGCTGGATCCGATCTCCTTGCTGTACAGGTCTTTCACCGGCGCGGTACTGCCCGCGGCCAGCATGCCGACCGGGCGTTTCTTTGATGATCCGCGGTTCTATCAGGGAGCTCTGCTGATCGGGTCCATGCTGTTCGCGGTAGTTGCCCTGAATCTGGTGATTCCCCGGTTCTTCTGTCGGGTGCTGTGTCCGCTTGGCGCGCTCATGGGCGTCTTAAGCCGGTTTGCGTGGTGGCGGATTGAGCGCGACGAAGCGAAGTGCGTCGACTGTGGCCAGTGCCTGATCGACTGCGAGGGCGCGTGCGACCCACATCTGAGAATCCGCTCCAGTGAGTGTCTGGTCTGCCTCAACTGCATTGAACAATGCCCGCATGGCGCCCGACGTTTCGGTTTCCTGCCCGACCCGCGGGATTCCATACGCACGCCGGACGTTCCCAGGCGCCGTGCTATTCTGGCGGTGCTGGGGGGGATTCTGTTCTTCCCCTTCGCTCGGACCTCCGGAAGAACGACGCGGGCGTTCGCATCAACGGTGATTCGACCGCCCGGTGCCGTCGAGGAACTGGACTTCCTGGAGCGCTGCACAAAGTGCGACCAGTGCATCCGGGCATGTCCGACGAATACTCTGCAACCCGCCGGTTTGCAGGCGGGGCTGGAAGGTCTGTGGACACCCATTCTCGATTTCCGCATCGGGTTCTGCCAACGGCATTGCACGGCCTGTGGCCAGGTGTGCCCGACCGGGGCCATTCAGCGTCTTTCCGTATCGCAGAAACTGGGCCTGGGTGAGTTTCGCGGCGACGGGCCGATCAGGCTGGGTACCGCGCACGTCGATCCCGGGCGATGCCTACCTATCAGCAAAGACATTCCATGCACAGTGTGCGAGGAGGTGTGTCCGACCAGCCCCAAGGCGATTCTCCCACAACGGCGGAGGCATATCGTTCGGGACGGTATCAAGACGGTGGTCAGCGCTACCGCGCGAACCGTCACCATACTCCAGCCGCTGGAAGACGGGACGGCGGACAACGCCTCCCCGGTACTTAGCCCCAACTGCTGGCAAGGCGATGGCACCACCGCATACCTGGCCGACGTACATCATCTTGACGGAGAGACGGAAACACACCGGCTCGCCGGCAACACTACCGACACTCTGCGGATCGACGGCAGCTTCGCCCGCATTCCCCAAGCCGGTTCCAGGGTGGTTGTCCACATTGAGTTAACGGCTCCGCAGGTCGACGCCGATCGCTGTGTCGGCTGTGGAATCTGCGAGACGAAATGCCCGATCGTCGGGGATCGTCGGGGAATATACGTCACCGCCGAAGATGAAACCCGATCCCGTCGACACCGCGACCCCGATCGCAACCGCTCGGTGAGGCCGGTACGCTCCGCAGAGTGACCAACCGCGTTGAATCCGCTATCAAGTCGTCACACGTAAAAGTCCGGGGCCAATCCACACCGTGTCCCGTCCCTGCACTGCTCAAGAGCAGTGGCACACCCGAGAACCCAGGCGTTATGTGGCACTAGCGTGCTACCGCTCGCTTCGGTCATCGTCTCGTGGGCGGCAGCAACCCAACCGTTGCACGGGAAGCGCGCGTATTGTACTTGCGCAGGTACTCCTGGTGCTCAGGCGTGGTCGGATAGTGCTCGGTATCGGGATACGGATAACCCGACATACCGTGGAACGGCAGCGGCGTAACCCTCTCGGAGAACTTGGTATTCAGATCACCGTCTTTGACCCAGCCGTCTGCGAAGAACACGAAATCGCGGGTCCACCCGGCCGGCAGGGGCGGCAATCCCCGGGCATCAAACCGCATCGCCAGCTCATCACCGGGGCCGAAGATAACGTACATGTCGTCCGGCGTATCCAGCAGCTCGGTAACCTCCCCGTAGCGCGTGAACATCCCCGCCGGAGGACTCCACGAACCGGTCAGACTTACGTCAGCGTAGTCAAAACGCTCGAAGCCGTGTCGGTCGCGCGTCATTCTGGAGAAGCCGCGATAGTGCAGATCCGCATGCGCCACGGCCAGTTCCGTCACCCGACATCGATCCGCTTCGTCTTCTGTCGCAATAGAAACGCGGTCGAAGTAAACGCATAGATTAGTGGCAAGACGGATCTTACAGTCCGCAGAGGGGAAAAACCCGGTCAGATCGAGGGGCACGGTTATGCCCTTACTCGTTGGTAGTCCGACGGACTCTATCACGTTAGTCCAGCGTCCTTGTTCGTCTCGGACCTCCAACGTAAGCGGAGCAAGCGCATACCGCGGATCCTGCCCGATCGCCATTCCGATACTCGATTCCGGCCAGTAGATCCATGCGTCGAGGAATAACAGGATCCTTTCCGCCTTGGACAGGTCTCCAAGGTCAATAACCAATGAATGCGGTTCGGCAAGCCCGTCGTATTGCGTGATCAGCGGAAACTCGGGGAACCGGCCGTCATGCTCCAGAATCAGTGGCAGCACGTCGGCACCGCGGTCATCCACAGCGGAAACCGGTGCATGCTGCGCGGACACGGCATAGAGCTTGTCTTCGGGTGGAGGCGAGGCGAACATCTCGTTGGGAATGACCGTAAGTTCCGCCGGGCGATCGACCACCCGTAGCGTGATCTGATCCGCGTACGTAATCTCTCGGAGCTCCTCCGTCAGACGCAGCTCGTAGAACCCGTCCCGTAGTTTCAGTTGCTCCGCTTCAATCTTCGTCAGCTCGGTGTGGTCGAGGGGATAATACACGCCCGGTGCCATCGGGACGCCCAACGGACCGATACCCAGAATCTCGTTGACCAACTCGAACCCGGAACCGTTGTAGCTATACAGGAAACCGCACGAGGCGGAGACTTTCACGTACTCAACGACCGTCAGAACCTCGTTGATCGCAGGATGAACCACATTCTGAGAGACGCCGTTGGGCCAAGTGACTCGCACAACGTCAAGTTCCTTGAGATTCCCCAGCCCGAAATGAACCGGTCCGCGAACGTAAGTCCTCTTCTGGTAGTGACCGCCCGAGGCAATCTCGACTGTTGCGCCGTAACCACTCTTGTTGACTTTCTTGCCCACCAGATGCACGTTGATCCAGTTTTGCGGGTTGGCGTTGCGGTTCTCCAAGAAGACCAAGCCACGATCTGCGGTCCGCAGAAGCAGATCCAGATCACCGTCGCGATCGAAATCGCCATAGGCCGCGGCCATCGCCCGACGAGCAAACTCGCCCAGACCAACTTCCTTCGAGACGTCCGTAAACCGCCCCGCACCGGCACCTGCCAGCAAGTTCACGTGTTCACCGCGTGCGGACACCAGCAGCAGATCGCTCCACCCATCGTTGTTGAAGTCCAGGACCTCGATATCCCGTACGCCGTCTGCGGCAGGACCTTCCGGCAACGGAACTGTTTCGCCGTGGAAGACATTCCCACCTTCGTTGCGGTACAAGTACAGCTCGCGGCCCACGGCAACGAGAAAGTCGGGGCGGCCATCGCGGTTGAAGTCCCCCTGCGCCGCCACGCCGGCGTCCCTTCCTATTGGGGGAGAGAACTCTCCTCCGACCTTGAAGGCGCCCATACGCTGATTGACGAAAAGTCGGGAGTCTCCGCCCCCGTTCACGACAAAGAGATCCATATCGTGGTCCCCGTCGAAATCGCCAAAGACGGCATCGAGACTCTCGCTGAAGCCGACCAGTAGCCCGGCTTCGTCGGTCTGATCGGTGAAGGTACCGTTCCCGTTATTGCGGAGCAGGCTATTACCGGCTCCGCCGTCGACGGCCCAGTTGGCGGCGAAGAGGTCCAGGTCGTTATCGTGATCGTAGTCAAAGAAGACCGCCCTGCGCCCGTGATGAGGCTCATCGACCCGAGCCGCCTCCGACACGTTCTCGAAAGTCCCGTCGCCGTTGTTACGGTAGAGCACATTCGAACCGGCATTCACGACGTACAGATCCGCATCCCCGTCGTTGTCATAGTCCCCAAAGATTGCATCGAGACCGATACCGTCATCACCGACGCCGGCGGCACTGGTAACATCGGAGAATCGTCCCGCGCCATCGTTTTGGTAGAGGCGGTTCCTCAAGGGATCCTTTCCGGAATCACATTCGGCAACATAGACATCAAGATCGCCGTCGCCGTCGTAGTCTGCCACGCTGAGACCATCACCGCGTAAGCAAACCGCAGAATCACCTCCGTCGGCGGCCCGTTCCGGAGACGTGCTTGGCTCCACCATAAGGCCGACGTTGTTTGTCACGTCAACGAAGTGAATCCCCTCCCCAGTAAGCGGCTCCAGATCCGGCGTCAGACGCGGGGCCTCTATGATGTAAGAGTACTTACTGCGTTCCAGAGCCTCCTGGGTCTTCTCCGACTCATCAACGGTGTCTTTGATCAAGTCGAAGATCTCCCGGTGGCGGGCGGCGTCATCCACCCGGCCCAAGCGGCGGTAGAGCGTAATCAACTGATAATGCGAGCTGGGATGCTGCGGGGCTACGCGAACCGCCCCCAGGACGGCCTCAACGGCTTGCTCGTACTTCTTCTGAAACTTGAAGCAAACACCCAGATTGTAATACGCCCCCATGCACTCCGGATCATGCTCGATAACGTGCTCCAGGTTTGCCACAGCCTTGTCATATTCGCCAATGCGCTTGCAGACGATTCCATCAACGTAGTAAGCCGCGAGCAGATCCGGATCCGCCGCCCGGGCTTTCTCGAGAGCAGCCCGAGCCTCGTCATACTCCGCGGCCCGCATCAGAACGAGGCCCAGATTGAAGTAGTCCGTCGCGGACTTGTCGGTCAAAGCGATGCATCGCCGAAACTCCTCCGCCGCCTCAGTGAACTTGTCGTTCTCGTAGTGAGCCTTACCGACAAGTCGGCGCTGGTCCAACTCATTCCAATGAGCGTCGCCCACCTCGTCAGCCCCGGCCGAGCCGGCCGCCAGGCACCATGTGGCAAGAGTGAACAAAGCCGCTGCTCTTACGTTAGTATTGAATTGCACGACAGTTTTCTCCTCTCGAATCGTGGTCAATCCCGAATTGTACAGCGCGCCGTCGAGAAAGGGGATCGGTCCGCGCCGGTTTCTTAACACCCGGCACTCCCGTGCGGTGCCTTATCCGCCCATCAACAACTATGGCGAGCCGGCGCTAATCCGACGCACAACTCGCCCGTTAACGAAATCGAGCGCCGCCGGTCCGTATCACCCGTCGTTTTGCGGGGGCGGCTTGCGCCTTCGTTCGCGCCGGCTGGAACTCGCCCGCCCAGGTCGATACCCGCCGCTCCTTTTTGCGGGTCGCCGGCCTCCGCGCCTCCGGCCATCACTCGCCGCCTCGCGTGGCGGAGTAGCCCAAATAAGAGCATCAGGCGAATCCCCGATCAAGTCGCGGCGACCGGCCAGCAACAGCGCTTCGCGCACCATGGCGTAGTTCTCCGGCTTGAAGAACTGCATCAACGCCCGGTGCATTCGGCGCTCGCGCATGCCCTTCGCCACATAGACGGGCTTCATCGTCATCGGATCGAAACCCGTGTGATACATGCAGGTTGCCAGGTCGAGCGGTGCCGGGATGAAATCCTGCACCTGTCGTGGACGGTAGCCGGTCCTCTTCAAGAAGACCGCCAACTCGATCATCGCGTCCAGATCGGTGCCGGGGTGGGCCGAGATGAAATAGGGTACCAGGTACTGCTCCTTTCCTGACGCCCGCGAGGCCTTGTTGAACTTGTCAGTAAACTCCTCGAAGTTGCTGCACGGTGGACGGTTCATGAGCCTCAACGTTTCGGCGTGGACGTGTTCGGGAGCAACCTTGAGATGACCCCCGACATGATGGGTCGCAAGCTCTTTCAGGTACTGCGGCGAAAGCACCGCCAGGTCCATCCTAACTCCGCTGGCCACGAGAACCCGCTGGACTCCAGCTAGGCTACGGGTCTCTCTCATCAACTCGATCAGCGGCCCCGTATCGGTATCCAACAAGCGGCACACTCGCGGGTGGAGGCAGGAGAGCCTACGGCACTTGGCGGCCACTTCGGGGCGGCTGCAATTCATGCGGTACATGTTCGCGGTCGGGCCACCGAGGTCGCTGATGACGCTCGTGCCGGCGCGGACCAGCGCCGCCACCTCGTCCCGCACCGACTCACTGCTTCGGGACTGCACGATTCGGCCTTGATGAGCCGTTATCGAACAATACGCGCATCCCCCGAAACAGCCCCGCATAATCGTTACCGAATCCTTGACGATCTCCAGCGCGGGGATCGGCTCGGTGTAGCTGGGATGCGGACGACGGGTGAACGGCAGCCGGTAGAAGAAGTCGAGGGATCTCGTCGAGTCCGGCAGCGCGGGCGGGTTACACACCACAGCTTGGCGATCGTGGAACTGTACCAGGGTCCTGGCGTTGTGGGGATTGGTCTCCAGGTGAATCACCCGGGTTGCCCGGGCGAAGGCCGACTTGTCGGTCTTCACTTCCTCGTATGAGGGAAGCGTCACAACTGCGGCACCCGATGGAGCCGTCGCGCCGGCGCCGACGGAGTACGCTACGCCCCGCATGTCGCGCAGATCGGCCACCGACTCTCCGCCGCGGAGTCTCCGGGCGATCTCCACGATGGCCGATTCCCCCATCCCGAAAACCAGCAGATCGGCCTTGGCATCGAGGAGGATGGACCGCCGGACCGTATCGCTCCAGAAATCGTAGTGGGCCAAGCGGCGCAGGCTCGCTTCGACTCCGCCGACGATGATCGGAACGCCCTTGTACGCCTCCCGCGCCCGATGGCAGTAGGCTAAGGTAGCCCGGTCCGGACGCATTCCGATCCGGCCGCCGGGTGAATAGGCATCGTCGTTGCGCACCTTACGGCTGGCCGTGTAATGGTTGAGCATCGAGTCCATGTTCCCCGCGCTAACGGCGAAGAAGAGCCTCGGACGCCCGAAGACCCGCCACGGCTCGCAGGTGTGCCAATCGGGCTGAGGTACGATCCCGACTCTGAAGCCCTGCGATTCCAGAACCCGGCCGAGGATTGCCATGGCGAAGCTGGGGTGATCCACATAGGCATCACCGGTAACGAACACGACATCGACTTCATCCCAGCCGCGATCCGCGGCCTCGCCGCGCGTCATCGGGAGGAAGCTGGCCCCGTCTCCTGCGGAACCGTACCGGGGAACCGACTCGGACGGTAGCAAGAATTCGATGGGATTAAACGCTCCAGCCTCGGCTTGTGTTACCAGAGGTGAGACCTCTCCGGTTCTCCCGGCGTCTTCCGTCACCGTGGGATGTACCTCCTATTGACGCCAATCCGGTCACGCGGCGTGACAAACCGAATCCGATCAGTCTTGTGGAGTGAATTCCGGCCAATCACTCCACCGCTTGCGGAACGGCTCTGTGGCTGTCTTCCTGAGGATCCGAAACCATGAATCCAGATCGACACGCGCGCTGATGATATCGAAAACAGCCGCGCGGCGACAGGGGCTGGACTCCGGGACTTCCAGACGGGCAACGCGGTCATCCGGACCGGGAGGGAGCGTATCCCGTGCCCCCGGGGTGGCGCTCCGCGGCTACGCCGCTTCGCCTAAACCTGGGATTCGCGGTAAAACGCCTTTGGCTTAGGTCAGGTCACGCGAGCGGGCCCCGAGATCGCGGAGTGCTTGATTTCGTCTCTGGCTCAGCGCGGGCCACGGCCGCCGCGTCTATTAATACTGAAACTCTACGTTAAGGCACATGTCCCCTCCTTCATGCCGCACGTAGTCCATATACTCGCATAATTCGTCCTCCTCCAGGACCCGATGCCCAGAGAACTCGCCGGTGCCACCTGGTCCGATCATGGTGTCGCCGCACTTTCCAGAAACGTAGTACTCCACCAGGTCGATCCAGGTCTCGCCACGGGATTCATCGACTGGGATGTTGTGGAGGGTCAGGGTGTACGACGTGCCCTCCGAAGTGTTATATGTGGCGGTCACCTCAATGACCTTCCGACCATCCGCGGACATGAGACCGGATATGGACTGACCCGGGTAGTTCGGGTCGGTGAGCGTGAAAGTGGCACCGGTCCAGATCGGCTCCCCGACCAGGGTCCAAGTGGGCATCCACCAGTAGTAGTCCGGACCTACGTGGCCCTCCCACTCAGCCCATTCGCAGTTTCGCGAGGCCCATATGGCCCAACCGCCGAGGTCCGCCGACACGTCGATCGAGCGGGCTTTCTTGACGTACGGGAGAATGGAATCGCCGGGGTCTTCCTCAACCGTAATAAGCACGGAAGTATCCAGGCTCGCCGTGTCGGCGCTCCCGCTGGCAATCTGGAGGTTCAACCATGCGGAACCCTCTGAGACGCCGGTAATCGACAAAGTGCCATTGGGGTACGTGCCGAACGGGGCAAACGCGGCAACGTCCGCCTTGTCGATCGTAAACGTGCCCGGGTTGATCAACGTCAAATCCGGCTCAGTTGCGCGAGAGTCCAGCGGATTCGTGCTCATTGAAAACGTACCATAGATATGCAAATCGCTTAGGGTCTCCCCCTTCTTCAACACCAGTTCGGTAGTCGCGGTGCCACGCGAAGTGCCAACGGTTATACCGTCCACCGCATTGAACGCGAGATTATCGATCGTAGCCGGTTCGGTGCCGGCAGCCGACCCCTCGGAGAATCCATGCACCTTGACAACCAACGACTGCGTTCCGCGCGCGGACGTGAAGCGGTAGTTCGCCCACCTTCCGTCGACCGTTACCGGTTCCAGGACGCCTGCGCCGGAGGAACCATCGCCGACGATCAAGTCGGTAATCCGCGCCCCCAGCCATGCGGTTCCTTTGTTACCCTCGGTGGTAACGGGAGCGCCCATCGCCACGGCCCGCGAATAGTAGGTGGGCGTCTCCGCTTCACGAACCGCAATCATCGTGCCGACATCAAAGACGATATGATCGCCGCGCCGCACCGGTCCATCGTTGAGAATGGTTATGCTCTTGACGGCGTATCCCGTTCCGAACCAGTCAGTCGACAGCCCGATGTCGATACCGTCAGGGAGATCTTCCACCGACCGCAGTATCGGGTAGGACCGGTACGCAGAGAAGTCCCCGTTCTTGAGCCGCTTCAGCATTATAAGGTAGTTTTCCTTCTGCTGCTGCCAATTGTGGATTTGATCCAACGCCGCCCCAATCGCGTCGGAGGCGTGGTCGGCCCCGGGAACGATCTCGGCCGCTAGTTGAACAAAGCCCCACCCGACGGACGTCACCCCCCAGAAGGTCGACTTCGTGCGGCCGTTCTCGTAGTCGTCCGCAGTTTCCTTCGCGCTGACCACCATATCGCCCACCGTATACCACCAGGAAAGCGCGTCCCCTGTAACCGGTTTGGCTCCGATAGCGGAACCATAGGTATCCAGGGCAAGCTTGCCCGTATCCAACGTCGCCGTCATAAGCTCGCTATTGAACCGCTCGTTCACTTCCTGCCAAGTGTACATACCGCTGGCGTTTTGGACACGGGCGGTAAGAACTCCGTGCTTCTCAGCCACAGCCAGGGCGACGAGCTCATCGGGGTAAAGATTCCGGATCTTCCAGCTTCCATCGTGCAGGATCATCCAAAAAAGCGTCCCGGCCTCCTGGGTATCGGACACGCCATCTGCCGTGACCGTCATGGTGTGCCGACAGCGCACCAACGCCGACGTCCGCTCGGCATCATAGCCCGTAGCCAGATGGGTGAAGGAGTGGTCCGAGAGGGTAGCCCGATCGCGAATGACGTTCAGAGCCGCCTTCGATTCGGCAATGTCATCATCTGACATGAGGTGGAGGGCACAGAGGTCGAGCATACCTTCCGTATCGCCCGCCACCTGCCTTTCGAAGAACTGTTCGGCAACCGCTTCCGGCGTGGATTCATCAACGTCATCCGGGTCGTCACCCCCGTCATCGTCCGCGTCGTTATCCGAATCGTCGTCCGCAAGATCGTCCGCGTCATCATTCGCGTCGTCTGCAGGATCGTCCGCGTCATCATCCGCGGTGTCGTCATCGCCGAGAGCTGACGCCATAATGCTGCAGATGCCGGCGTCACCTGAGGCGGAGTTGCAGGACCAGGTGGAGGGATCCGAATCTTCCACCGTATAGGTCCCCGCCGGAAGCTCGATGTTTGGCGTGCAGACCCAATAGAGGTTGGCGGGAGTGCCTTCCGATGGCTGGCCGGTACAGTTCCACGTGCCAACCAGGTTCCCGTTTGCGTCGCGTATGCTCACCGTACCGGGGGCGGCGGTACCCGCCCCCCCGTTCCAATGGTACGTTTCGATGGAGGCGATGCTCCGCGATTGCGTGATGGTGAACTGCGTGGCCGCGGTGGGCCCGTTCCGCACGCCCTCAGAGTTGTTATTATCGAAGATCGAAACCGCCACGGGCCGACCACTCGAATCGTCACCGTCGTCGCCATCTTGGACAGGCGTAGTGGGTGTCGCACATCCACCTGCGAAAAGTGCCATCGACGTGCCGATCAAAACAACGACCACCGAGTGAAATGTGATTCTCTTCAACATTATGTGCCCCTCCTATGGACTGGGGAGCCGCAAGGACGTACGTATCCCGGTGCGGCATGCCGGCAGCCCGGTCTGGCCTCAGTATATGGCGCGCCCGGTTGTGCATCAAGGTGAAATCAGTTCGTGAAGCCGAAATCTGGTCTTCACGCCCGCATCATCCAGCAACTCGCACCCGTGATCCCAGGGTCGGTAACCGCCTCCTGGCGCAAACCTGGAAACGCGGTCTATCGAATCACAACACAGCCGCTGAATGGCGACCGCACGTCCAATGGTACTGTCCAACCTCTGCGGGGCAGCGGGCGAGAATACCCCGCGATCTTGCGAATGGGTGTGACTGTGGAAGCTCGGATCCAATACACCTCCACCATGCAGAGCAGCTCCGCAGCCGGTAACGGAACTGGTATTCGCGGACCTTAACGCCCAGACCGGAATGGTCCTTACGCAACGCCGCCCGTCCCCGTATGAAACGAGAGTATTATCGGAGGATCGTCAGAAGCGGTGACGAGCCTGCGTCGGCACACACAACCGCGCATGCAGCCTGCGCCCACGCGCTATGATACCGGTTTGTCATAGGGGTGGTCGTCTCTCGGGCTCCCATCATTGCCGACAATTCCAACGCCGTAGTAGGACTCGGCTCGGAACCCGGCTTGGCGGATCAGGTTGGCAATGCGGTCCACGGACGAGTCGGGTAACGCCGCTACATGCTCCTCCGCCGGTCGCCGGGCGACGGTGTACACCTGCACATGGTCGACTCGCCCGCCGTCCTGAGTTATAGCGTTCAACCGCCCAAGATAAGCGGACAACTCCGCTTTGTCCGGCTCCACGCCGTCAAGTCGCGCGAACAGTGATTGAATAACGATAGGTCTGATCCGCGCGGCGGCGGTGATATTGGCCACGATCTCGGCCAGGGTTATTGACGCGCGATTAACCTTGCGGAAGTACTCTTCCGTTCCAGCATCGAGCTTAGCCCATATTTGTCCGTTGTTGCGGTCCATCACCGCGAGGCCGGCAACCACTTTCGGGTCGCTCAGGTGCCCGGCATTCGTTATCAACACGATCTTCGTATCTGTCCAGCCGGCTGCGCACCGCACCTCGGCTACTACATCAACGCATTCGGCAAACCTAGGACACTTGGTGGGTTCGGCATTGCCCGAGAAAGCGAAGTCGTTGACCGATCGGCGGTTTCGAGGGACATCCGCGAAGGCCGGGGCCTTCCACAGGGCACCACTCTGCACGGCAACTACGATATCGTAAAGCTCTCGGCGGAGCCCGTCGGGATCCACCGCATCACTTTGCGCCTTCCGCGATCTGTCGACCTGGCAGTAAACACAGTTAAAGTCGCAAACCGCGGCCGGACTGAGGTTCACCCCGATGCTGAGTCCGCCACTGCGCCGCGAAATCACCGGATAGACGTATTGATTGTCGCACCAGTCGCGCGGATGGCTGCCATAGTGGCGTAACGACGGGTCGCGTGATTCATCGGTAGGCACGTTGTCCAACTAGTCCCGCAAGCGGTAATGTCCGCCCTTACTCGGTGGTCACGACGACGTTGTCATACTCCAGCAACGTCCCCTTGGCTCTTTCGAGCGCCACAATCGCCATGTTGTAGTTGGTCAATATCTGAAGCATGGCCCGGCGCGTCTCGGCCAGGCTCCGGCGGGCGCTCAATTCGCTGTTGAGCGTGTTGATGTCCTTCCGCTCCGCCCGCGCCACAATGGACTCGACCTCGCGTTCCCGCGCCTCGGCCGACTCCAAACTCGGAGCGATCTGCTCATGCGACGTATTCAGCGCCCGGACGGCCTGATTTACTTCGAGAATGGTCTGCTCGATCTGCGTTTTCAGGGCAACCTTGGCTTGAGCGTACTCCAGCTCGCTCCGGCGTCTTACGGCGCGCGGACTGCGATTTCCGATCGGCACTTCAAACTGAACACCCACCACGTACGTCGTATAGTTGTGCCCGGAGACCTCATCAAACGACCGATCGGCCGTCCCCGCCAGCCCGGTAATTCGGTAAGTGAGCGACAGGTCAAGCTGCGGCAACTCGGCGTTGCGACTCTGCCCCACCTGGATCTTCGCATTCGCTATCTGCAGTTCCCCCTCGCGTATCTCCGGCCGGTTGTCCAACGCGGTTTGGGCCTCGGCGACGCGGTCCACGACAATCCTGGAAAGCGAAGGAAAATCCTCCGTGATAATCTCGATGTCATCGGCCAGGTTGATCTCCGGATCGTTCATCAGGGCAATCAGGTTGTCTTCGGCGTCGAACACCGCCGCCCGGGTCTGCACGAACTCCGCCCTACTCTGCTCCAGGTTGGCCTTGGTCGCCGCGAGCTGGACCGGGGTCACGTCAAACGATTGACGGGCCACCAGGTAATCGTAGATCCCCTCGAAATCCGCCAGGAGCCTCGCCGCAATCACCACCTCTCGCCGGGCCGACATCAACTCCCAGTAGAGCCTCTCCGCCTCCACCAGTGTGTCACGTATCTGACGCTGAAACGCCAGATCGCTGATGCTGCGGTTATTCTTGCGCACATGGATCATCGACCTGTTCACGTCAATTCCAAATCCGCGCAACAACGGCTGCCGTAACTCCAACGCCAGATTGCTGGTATAGGCCGGATTGATCTCCTGGTATGACAGCGACGATTTTTCGCGTCTGAGGTTGTAGTAGGCCGAGATCTGCGCTCCGGTCGGCAATAACTTGCGCACGCCACCGGTCAAGTCGAAGGAGTCCGACTCGTTGGCGTAAAGCTGAGAGGCCGTGGGCTGATCCACCTTGTTCTTGGTGAAGTCGGAGAAAAGGACCGCATCAAACGCCGCCTCCGCTTCGACCACCCGCGTGGCCTCGACCGCCGGATTGAAACTCTGCACCTCGATCGCATAGCTGTTGGCCAAGGTCCGCTGCAGCACATCCTGCAGGCTCAACCGCAGTTGTTGAGGACGGCGAATGCTGTCCACCCGCTCGTCCACCCGCTTCAGGTTATCAGCGGTGACCGTATCGCCGTCACGGCGTGCCTGCTCCAGCCGTTGGGCTCCTTCTTGGCGGTGGAGATCCGGGTCTGGCACATGCCCCTTCACTCGATCAACCGAAACCACAAGCCCTTCGTCGGCCGCCGCTTCAGCGCCGGATTGCCCGTGAGCCGAAACGGGGATTGAAACCGCCACAAAGAACGCAATTGTGCAGATCGTTCGGTATCCCAGCATGATCAGGTGGAGTCCCTATCGCGGATGATGTCCAAGACAACAAGGCCGAACAAAAGCCACCCTTGCTGCGATTGCGCTTCAACTCTTGCGGACGCCCGCGCCGCGCCGCGCAACGCCCGTCGGAGCGGTATTATCGTACCAACGGGTCGCCGAACCCGTCAATCGGGCTAATCTCGGACCATCCCGGCACACAACTTCCGACGGGGCTGCGAAGAGGCTGCTCACGGCACCTGGATGATAAGCGGCCTGTTTGCTATCATAATCTGCGGGCTTAAACACGAAATGCGAAGAGGAACGCCCATCGTGACACGATCGAGGGAATCCCGGCCGGAGGAATCGGGTGGATTGGCAATTGTGCGCGACTTCTTCGTCCAGCCCGGAAGGGAAATCTTGGCCTGCCTCGAACCGATCATGTCCGTTCGAAACCCGTTGCGGGCGATGGGGCCCATGCTGATAGCCATGGTGGTCTGCTGGTTCGTCTATGTCCCAATCCACGAGTTGCTCCACTGTGCCGGCTGCGAGGTAACCGGGGGAGATGTCTCGCGGCTCGAGGTGGCACCGCGCTACGGGGCTGCCTTGCTGGCTAAGATCTTCCCGTTTGTCGTGTCGGGCAGCGACTACGCCGGGCAGTTGACTGGTTTTGACACGAAAGGCAGCGATCTTATCTACCTTGCCACAGACTTCGGCCCGTTCGTGCTGACGGTTCTGCTCGGCGTGCCCCTGATTCGGCTATGCACGCATCGCCGCCGACCGATCCTCTTCGGCATTGCCGTCGTGCTCGGACTGGCTTCGTTCTACAATATCCCGGGGGATTACTTCGAGATGGGCTCGATCATCACCACTCGGGTAGCGACGTTCGTCTCCGGCGCCGGCCCGGAGCCCATCTTCGCGGGCATCCGTTCAGACGATGTGTTCACTCTGCTTTCGGATATGGTCGCCGACCCGGCCAAGGTCGGCCTCCATGGCTGGAAGCAGATATCCATTGGTTCTGCGCTTGTTCTCGTCTCGTTGGTTGTAGACGTGTTCCTGGCTTTCGCAACTTACTTCCTGGGCAGTATCGTGGCCAACGTCGTAATCCGACCAGCCACGGTCCGCACCGCCCCCGCTGCAACCTGATCGCTCCGCTCGGAGCTTTTTCGCACCAAGACTATTCCTCGCCCCTGGGTCGCCCGTCACCCGTACATACTGTCCAGCAATCAAGCCCCAATACAAATGGCTGCTCCACTGCAATCCGGACCGTCAATTCGGTTACTCTACATGGGCGTACAATTACTGTCGATCAACTATTGGCAGACTGCGATTTACATCTAGCCACGAGCCTTCCCGGACTGTAGGATGCGGTTCTGGACCAGTCGGAACGAATAGGAGGTCGTTGGCCGTGCCCGAGTCCCAACAGACAATGGATGCCATGGCGGAGGAGGTTTTCGAGCTGTACCGAGTGATCGCCCTCGCGCGCTCGCGGCGGCCGGCCGGGCCCGACGACTTATCCGAAACCGAGTTCGTCACCCTGGACGCACTCGCCAAGGAGGAACCACTGACCATCGGTGACGTCCAGAAGCGCGTCGGCGTCGTGCCGGCCCAGATGTCCAGGGTGGTTCGGGCAATGGAGGAGCAGGGAGGCAAAGGGTACATCCGCTGCGCGATAAACGCCACGGACCGGCGGAGAATCGATCTGTCGCTGACCGAAGCCGGCCGCGAGGCTTACGAGAAGTTTCGCTCGGTGCGACTTGCGAGCATGCATCACGTCCTCAAGGTGCTGGCTCCCGAGGACAGGCTGAACTTCATGAGGATGATGCGACAACTCCGGTCGTCATTCGAAGAGAAGCTCAGCGGGTCATAGTCCCGCACCGGCGTGTGACGCCCTTTCGCCTCTGAATATCATCCGCCGGATTCGCAGCTACTCAACCCACACTCTGGCCAGGTCGGTATCAACGGGATCCTCCAGCCCGCGCAGGTGCTTGATGTAATCGATCAACTCCTCTTCCGACCGCTCCGCCATCTCCAGACGCAATCGCAGATCTTCGAGGTTGGGATACTCCTTCAGACCGTTCCGCCATGTCTCGACCGCCTTGGCCATGCTCTCTTCGTAGCCACTTTCCCGGTTCTTTACGTAAGAATCCCCCAGGCCAACAAAGCCGAATCCGAAATACTCTCGCTGCTTCTCGGCGGGTAGTGATCTTTGTAGTTCGATCAGTTCCGTGAAGTCCTTGATCGCCAGTGGAGCGTGGTTCAGCTTTCGCGGCCAGTGCAGGTGGTTCATTCCGCGGATGAACTTCGCCGTCCAACAGCCGGGGTCGAGTTCGAGAATGATATCCAGCTCCGCCAGAGACCGGTTGGATAGCTTGCCCTGGCTTACGATGCCGAGCTTGGGGTACGGCATTTTGTCTACGTAAGCCAAGGCCTTGTTGAGCCTGGGCATGGTCTTTTTCGGATGCTGTTCAACCAGATCCTCAAAGAACCGAATCGAACGATCGAAGTAACGATGGCCGTACCGGCGGACGAGCATTCGGTATGTATTGGCATACAACATTGCGTCAGGGTCCAGTTGAATCGCCTTCTCCAGCTCGCCCAGAGCAGCACTCCGCCGACCACGTTTATCCAACAACATCGCAAACTCATAACGCCGCGCCGGATCACTCGGGTCCGTAAGGACGCTCTGTTTGAGGTCCAGGTACTCCTTCTTGAAGGCGGCTTGCTCTTCCCAACTCAGGTCCGGCTCTCCGGTATCGGCGGCCGCGGTAGATTCTTTCTCGCGTTCGCGCTCGAGCTGATAGGCTTCGATTTGGGCCTCTTTAAACAGCCGCCGCTCTTCCAGGAACGCCTTAGGCGTGTTTTCGGTGTATTTGACAAGCTGATTCGGCTTGACGTTCTCGAAGCGTTCTACGAAACCGGTCGGCCATCGAATCTCAAGATAGTCGATCTTCTCGCGCTGCCCCAAGCCGAAATGCAACCGGTACGGACACTGGCTGTGATCACCGTTGCCCCCGTCGAGCTCGCGAATCTGCGAAAGACCCTCGGAGACAACCTTCACTCGGGTGCCGATCGCGTCGCGATTGCAGTTGGTCCCTTGAAGCTCAACCTGCAACCAGTGGTTCTTGTTCCCAACATCGTTCCGGTAGAACACGCTGTCTTGACCCTGGTTGGATATGTAGACATCCAGGTCACCATCATTGTCGTAATCGGCAATCGCCAAGCCCCGCCCGTCATGCGTATCCGCCAGCCCCAAGCTCTCGGCCACCTCGGTGAAGACCTCGTTTCCCTCGTTACGCCAAACCCGCGATGGCTCATAGCCGGAGAATGTGGAATCGCCCATCATCGGCCAGTTCTGAGCTTCGATCGGGTCGAAGCCGGGTTTGGTCACCGATGTGGCCAGCTTCGTGAAATACTCGTCCTTGGGGTCCCCGGAGATGTAGCCGTTTGCTACGATGATGTCGAGATCACCGTCGTTATCGTAATCCCAGAACCGCCCGGCCCAGCACCAGCCGGCGTCATACACGTTGGCTTCAAAGGAGATGTCGCTGAAAGTGCCATCCCCCATGTTTCGATAGAGCTGATTACCTTCTTTCACGTACTCCTTCGTCCAGATGTTCGTGACGTAAAGATCGAGCCAGCCATCGTTGTTGTAGTCGCCGAATTCGACGTTCATTCCCTTGTGAGTATCCCACCCGATAGCCTCATCGGTCACGTTCGTGAAGGTCCCGTCGGCATTCACCCGGTAGAACCGGTCTTGTCCGAAGTCGTTGGCGTTAACGAGATCCTGATCACCGTCGTTGTCGTAGTCCGCGGCCCCGCAATCGAGGGTCCAGCCCGTATCGTCAACACCCATCTCCTTCCCGACTTCCGTGAAGGTCCCGTCCCGGTTGTTACGGTAGAGTACGTTCGGGCCGGCGTCGCGCGCCGTCTCGAAGTCCTCGTGCATCTGCCGCGAGTCTTCGAGGTTCCACAAGTCGACGTACCTAAAATAGTTCCCGATGTAGAGATCCAGATAGCCGTCATCGTTGTAGTCGAACCAGATTCCCGCGTTGCCGTTGCCCTTATCACCGACTCCGGCCTCGTTGGTAACGTCAGTAAACGTGCCGTCACCGTTGGCGCGATACAGTATGTTCCATCCCCATTTTACGACGTAGAGGTCGAGATGACCGTCGTTGTTGTAATCGCCCCACACCAAGTCCATCGACGTTCCGTGCGTTTCGTTCGCCCGAGCGATCCCGGCCTTCTCGGCAACATCCGTGAACGTCCCGTCACCGTTGTTTCGCAGGAGGCGGTTCGGTTTCCCCAGTTGCGAGTTCGTCGCGCATATGTCGACGTTCCCATCCCGATCGTAGTCAACCGCCGTCGCGGACGCCCCGACGGAAGCCATCCACGGCATGATGCAATCGAGCTTCTTATCCAACACAGGCTTGTAATGGCGGTGCCGAACGCCGGCTCGATCCGTAATGTCGACGAAGGCGGGACCACCGTCCTTCGCACCGGAATCCGCTTGGGCGACGCCACAGAGCCCCCCCAATGTGACGGCCGCAAGGCACGTCGCCAAAACAGCGTAAGTGTTGCGCAATCGATGTCCGCTCATGTTACGCCCTCTCTTCATCCACGCCCCGCGGTTCACCGCGCGAGGACTGCAAACTGCCTTGACCGGCCACGACCAAGATCCTAGATTGGAATGAACTTAAGGCTATTGATCCCCCTCACGGTCGTCAAGCCATTCGGGCCGGAGATGCTGTATCGTGGGTGTTTATTTTCGCTTCATCACATCTCGACCAATCCCCATACTTGTCATCATGGGAACCTTGGGACTCGTTTCGAGCGCGTTCATCCTCCGTTTGAACCGTGAAACCAGCCCCGATGCTTTCATTCCGCAGAATCACCCGGCCCTGGCATTGAAGGAGAGTGTCGACCAGCAGTTCGGACTGCGCGAACCGATCGCGATCGGGATCATCCGCGCGGAAGCAGACGGTGTTTTCAACCCCGACACTTTGAGGTTGATACGGAATCTGACGGAAGCAGTCCGGGCGCTTCCCGGGGTCCACTCCGGTGACGTCCTCAGTATCGCCACCGAGTACGGCGTCTACTTCGAGGATCGTGAACCCGGGTTCGACCGTCTCCTGCGAGAAATCCCCACGGACCACGCCGGATTGAATACCCTGCGCGAGGACATCCTAGGCTACGAGCTGTACCGCGGCACCTTGGTCGCCGAGGACGGCACCGCCGCGTGCGTCCTCCTTCGGCCGCAGGACGAAGCCCACGCGGACGCAAGGTACAAGGATCTGGTCCGTCTACTTGCGACGCCGGCGATCTCTAAACAGACCTTACGTGGTGAGCAATTGGTCGTCGCCGGCGAAGCGGCCGTCCGCGCCTATATGGGGGCGGCGGTCTCCGACGACGCGTTGCGCATGAACTTCGTTTGCCCCGTCGTGATGGCCTTGCTGATCGTACTGGCGTATCGAACGGTTCGGGGTACCGTCCTCCCGCTGTGCGTGGTCGGCGGAGCCTCAGGCGCGGCTCTCGGTCTGATGGGCGCGACCGGGGTCCCCATCTATATCGTCACGAACGGTATTTTTGTCATCATCATGGCACTCGGAGTGGCCGACTCTTTGCACCTGCTGGGGCAGTACTACGAGGAACAGTTGGACTTGCGCGGGCGTAATCGCCGGCAAGTGGTTGTCGATGCCTGTCTCGCCCTGTGGTTCCCGTTACTGGTCACGTCTCTGACCGACGTGGCTGGTTTCTTCGCACTCTATCTTGTGGGCGAGATGCCGCCGATCAGGTATTTCGGCCTCTTCACATGCGTAGGAGTGCTCGGTGCCCTGGCGTTTTCTTACACGGTCGTGCCGGCCGGTTTGGCGGTCCTTCCTCTCCGAACAAGCAACGCGTTCCTGCGAAGAAAAGCCGACGCAAACTCAACGGGCGGCCTGGACCCCACAAAGTCACTACTAGGCCGAGCCGGAGCATTGATATACGAGCGTCGCCGCGTCGTGCTTCTCACGGGCGCTGCCGTAACAGCCTTAGCCGGATGGGGAGCATCTCGCCTGATCGTCAACGACGCACGTATTCTGGCCTTCAAGAAACACCATCCGATTGTGAAGGCTACGAATGTCCTCAACGCCCGGTTCGACGGCACCGGACAGCTCAACATAGTCGTCACGGCCTCGGAGCAAGGGGCTATGCTCCGAAGTGACGTGCTCCGCAGAATCGAAGCTCTGGAGGCGTTTTCCGAGACGCTCCCTTTCGTCGGTGGAACACATTCTCTTGCCGGCTGGATTAAGCGCGCCCACCAGAAGATGAACGATGACGCCCCCGACTATTACGCGATCCCCGACGACCCGTTCGAAACGCAGTTCTATGTGGACGTCCTGGCCGACAAGAGAACCTCTCCTATGGCCCACCTGCTTCGCGAGGTCGTCGACGACACGTACACCCACGCGAACCTGATAGTCCGCATGAAGAGCAGCGAGTTCATTCACCAGCGCGACGTCATTCGCCAACTCGGTCAATATCTGACCGACAGCTTCAACGACGAACTCCTGCACGCCGAGCTATCGGGGCGAGCCCACCTGGACTATCACTGGATGCGCATGATCCGGTCGAGCCATCTCCATAGCGTCGGTTTCTCGATCGGCTGTGTCCTGTTGTTAACCGGGCTGATGTTCCGCTCGGTCTTTGCCGGATTGCTTTGCACGGCAACGGTCGCCTTGGCCGTGCTGGTCAACTACGCCATCATGGGTTTTGCCGAGATCCCGCTTGGCGTCGGAACGTCCATGTTTGCCAGCATCGCCATCGGCGCAGGTGTGAACTTCCCGATCCACATTCTCGACCGCTTGCGCCATGCCTTGAACGCAACGGGGGCTGATCCAGCCCGGGTATTCTCGACGACCTTCGCTTTCACCGGGCGAGCCCTGTTCTTCACTGCCTTTGTAGTGGCAATCGGCTTCCTTCTGCTCTGCGTCTCGGAATTTCGCACTCTCATCCGCTTCGGTCTGCTGATCGGGGTAGCCATGGTCGTCGGATTCCTGGCCAGCGTAACCGTGCTGCCCGCTGCGGTGGCCCTGTTGCGCCCCCGATTCATCTGGGGCGCTCGCCCAGACTCGTCTCCTCCGGAGAACAACACCTGAACATGGACCCAGGCGATTGCCGTTCTCACTGGAACTCGTGACGGAACGCGGTCTGTGCGAATCTGACCGGCGTGCTCCCGCTCCGGTCCAGCCCGTCCTTTTGCAGAACACCTCGACGATTACCCGTCGGCAATCTCGATGAACTGACTGACTGACAGGTCCGCTAGTTGGGCCACGACGAGGTCCGCGTCCCGCAGGGCATCGCGGGAGTGGTACATCAGAATGGCTATTACGTGGGCCCCCGCCGCGCGCGCCGCGGCGACTCCGACGGGCGCATCCTCAACAACCACGCATCGCGATGGTGCCAACTCCAGCGCCTCACACGCCAACGTAAACACCTGCGGGTCCGGCTTACCCCGAGTAACATTGTCGCCACTGACGATCTTCGCGATCATGCTGCGTACACCCATCGCCTCGAGCACAAGTTCGATGTTCGCCAGCGGACCGGACGATCCGACGGCCAAAGCTACGCCGGCCTCGAAAAGGCCCCTAATCAGTTCCGGAGCTCCCGAGACAATCGGAGCATCCGCACGAATCAGATCGCGGTACAGTTCCTCCTTGCGCGCCGCCAGTTCGCAGACTTCGCTCGGCGTGGTGTTCCCAAAGATCTTCGGGATGATGTCATTATTGTGCTGGCCGAACGTCTCGGAGAACTGCGCCTCAGTAACGACGGTGTTGTTCTCCTTCGCCAGCAACTGCCAGCTTCTGAAATGCGGTGCGGCCGAGTCGACCAGCACGCCATCCATGTCAAATACCGCTCCGACCCTCTTGATGTCCATGTCATGAAACGCCTGTGTCCTGGGCTGCACAATCCCCGCCGCCGGGCGGTACACTCGGACCGCGTGCACCGCAGCCTCGAATCCCGAAAACTCGATACTACCTCACGAGGAACACCTTCGCACCCGTAGCGACTTCTGCCGTTCCGGCCCAGAACCGCCCCGCCGGAAACGTGGCAGGTGTCCGCGAACCCGGCCTCGCCGAACGTTGTTGGCGGTTTGTCGCAGCCCCAATCTCGAATGACCCCATCTCTCAGGCTTTCTTTCTTGCGTCGTTGCCGTTATACAGCCATAGACAAGTTGGCAGACCGTACAGGAAGCTTCCCCGGCTGGGCGCGCTGGAGTCTGCCCCCGCCGGGAATCGGTCCTGAAGAGGTACCGGCCGCCGAAGCGGGCGGCTTGGACGATAGCGTAACAAGGCTAGAATCACCGGAAATGGGTGTAGGCAACAGACCTTTGGCAGCGAATCGCCGACCTCGCGGAGCGGTTACCACTTTCTGGCTCCAGGCGGAACTGGTCGCCGTAGTCATAGCCTCCTTCTGCTACTGTAATACGCTGATTAACGATTTCTGTGATGATGGCGTCCCGATTGTAAAGAACAACAGGAAAGTAAACGATCCAAACCAGTGGCTCGCCATCTGGACGACCGACTACTGGTCCGACACCAAGGACGCAACGCCCAATCGCGACCTCCTGCACCGTCCCGTCGCCCTCTCCTCGTATCGATTGGTGCGAATAATAGCGGGCACGGACCCTTTCCCCCACCTTCTCGTCAACGTTCTCCTGCACGCCATCAACAGCGCGCTGGTTGCCAGAATGTGCCGGCACATGCGTGGTTCAGAGGCCTCGGCTATGGTGGCCGGAGCGGTCTTTGCTACGCTGCCGATCCACACCGAAGTAATCAACAACGTAGTGGGACGCGCCGACCTTCTGGTGGCGTTTGGAGTGCTGGCCGCTCTTCTGGCCCACCGCCGTTCGATGATCGCCACGACCTCCGGGGCTATCGTGCGGTGGCGGATACTCTCCGCCCTGGCAGCTTTCGTGGCTATGGGGTCCAAAGAGAACGGCGCCGCGGTCATACCGCTGATCGTCCTGCTCGACGGCTACTGGTATCAACCGTGGCGCGCCGCCAGTCGCGATCGGGCCTGGTGGAGCATCCGCTCACTCCTCCGGTTCACGTACCTCCTCATCCCGGCCGCCGTCTATTTAGGGCTGCGTTACTATGCCCTCGAAGGCGCCTTTCACCAGAAGCCCGCCCTGACCAAGACCGTAAACGTGCTGGTAGACGCCCCGCTGTGGCAACACCTTCTCGGCGTGATACAGCTCTGGGGAATGTACTGGGCCAAGACGTTCTGGCCTCAGGTGCTCTGCGTCAACTACTCGGTCAATACGATTCACCTCGCCACCGACGTTTCGGATCCTCACGTGCTGATCGGGATCGTGATAACAGGTGGTCTATTGATCGCGTCGATTGTCGCTTGGCGGAAGAAGCGCCGGAGTGTCGCCTACCTTTTCGGGGCAACGCTTCTTTCCTATGCCCTAACGTCCAATGCGTGGATTCTGATTCAGGTCTTCTTCGCCGAGCGCATCTGGTACCTGCCGTCGATCTGGATCGCGATTCTCGCCGCTCTTGCGGTCCTGAGAGTGGATTGGCGCCCGGTGTGGTGCCTCGTGGGTGCTGCCGTTGTTTTCGCGATGACCGAACGATGTTGGACGCGCAATGCCGAGTGGAAAGACAATGAGACGCTTTACGCTTCAACGTACGAAGTCCACCGGCGCGCGGTGGGCGCTCTGCGTCTGTACGGTCAGACCCTGGTGGAGCAGGGTCGCCTTGCAGAGGGGATTAGCTTGCTCAAACAAGCACTCGACATTGATCTGGGCTTTACCGACGCTCATCGGTCACTTGGACATGCGTACCTGCTGGCGCGGGATTACCAATCTGCTCTACGGCATCTTCAAATCGCAAACATGCAGGTGCCTGACCACCCCCCCACTGAACAGGCCCTCGCCTTTGTAAGCCAGAAGCTCTCGGAAAGAGATGAAACCGAACTGCAACGAATCCGGGCCGAAGCCGATGCTCACGAAGGCGATCCGGAGGCGGAGGCTGCCTTGGTCCGCATCCTCCGCGATCTTGCCCGGACGGACGAAGCGCTTGCCCGGCTCCAAGCTCACAATGGGCAGTTCGACGACAGCTTCTCATGGATGTACGAGTACGCTGTGACTCTCGTCTATCTAAACGAGCGCGATCAGGCAATTGATCGGTATCGGCGATGCGCCGCCCTTGCCCCCGACGACGCCGACGTGATCGTGGAGTTGGCCATGTTGCTTTTTGAGCGCAGGGAGAACGACGATCTTGCCGAAGCCGAGCAGCTCGTTGACCGCGCTTCCGAGATGGCCCCCGGCGCCCCAACCGTGCTGGTATGCCGCGCCGAACTCGTCGCCTTGCAGGGCGATCTCGCTACTGCGGGCGAGCTTTACCGCCGGGCAATCGAAGCTCTGCCGCCGGGAAGTAACCAACGCCGGGTCTATCAGGAACGTGCCTCAGTACTCGGACATTAGACCCATTAGCCCGACAGACGGATACGCAAGGCCGCGTTTGAGAGTCCATCAGGCAACGTAGCATGCTCGCCACCGGCAAAAGTACCGGCCAAGGTCCTCACCAAACGCCCCTTATCGCGGTGCGAAACCTCACCAAACGTTTCTCCATTCGCCGAGGAGCGAGCAGCCGAGTCATCGGCACGCGGCTGGCGGTTGACGGGGTCGACTTCGACATTCCCCGCGGTACAACCCTTGCTCTTGTGGGCGAGAGCGGGTGCGGAAAGACGACGGTCGCCCGCACAATCATACGTCTGATCTCGCCAACCCGCGGCTCGGTCAAGCACGACGGGATCGATGTCCACGCTACATCCGGCGCACGGTTACGCCGTCTCCGCCGGAGCATGCAGATGGTCTTTCAAGACCCCTACGGCAGCCTCAATCCCCGGATAACCGTAGGGCGGACGGTCACCGAGCCATTGTGGATCCGTGGAGAGGTCTCTTCGAGAACGTCCGCGGACCGCGCCGCCGAGCTGCTCGACTTCGTGGGGCTGGAGCCCGGATATATCGATCGATACCCGCACGAGTTATCCGGGGGACAGCGTCAAAGGGTTGGCATTGCCCGAGCAATCGCGACGGAACCGGATTTCATTATCTGTGACGAACCGGTCAGTGCCCTTGATGTGTCCGTGCAGTCGCAAGTACTCAACCTGCTTACCGATCTGAAGCGTCGCCGCGAACTCACTTATCTGTTCATCACTCACAACCTGGCCGTGGTCAGACATGTCAGCGACATCGTCGCCGTTATGTACCAAGGCCGGATCGTCGAAACCGGCAGCACGTCCGCAATCTGCGAGACCCCGCGCCATCCCTACACCGAGGCTCTCCTGGCCGCCGTCCTGCAACCCTGGTCCGATAGACGAACCTTCCGTACGGCCGGCCCTGGCAACGTCGTCGGCAACTCGGTCTCGCCGGCGGGATGCCCGTTCCACCCCCGTTGTCAATCGGCCACGGACGAGTGCCGTCAACTGTCACCGCCACTTCAGACAATCTCAAACGAAGCCCCACCGCACACGGTTGTCTGCTATCATCCCACCTTGGACCACGCCCAAGACTCGGATCGTCCGGTAACTTGCGATGGTGCGGCCGCAACCTGAAATCGCAGCGGAATAAACACAGCGTCAGCATGGCTGAAACGGGAACCCCCGCGACCATCGCGCGGCAGACGCATATTGGACGTATCCGGACGGTTCGCTATAATATCGACTCAACTGGAGTTTGAGTTCCCCCGCCCATGACGGGGCTTCGGAGGGGGAACAGGAGGCACTCATTTTCGCGGTGTTCCTCCAACCGGGCAACTAGGCCGACTCCGGGCTGGGGAGAGTAGCATGTTAAGGTTCTGCGCCAAATATGTCGTTCTGATGTCACTCGTCGCCATTGGTACGCCCGTCGCGACCGGCACACCCGCCGTGGACGACCAGTGGGATTTCGATGTTAATGGTTACGTCGATTTGACGGACTTTCGTTTCTTTGAGGAGTGTTTTGCGGTATCGGGGGTTCGGGACGAGATACCGCCGGTTTGTTTAGCGTTGTTTGACGCGGACCGCGACGGGGACGTCGACTTTGCCGACTTCGCCGGGTTTCAAAACGCCCGGGGGCATACGCCGATTCCCCTCAAGGACAGCCTCGGCAGCGCCATTACGATCAACTCCTCCGTGCCGTACAGCCCCCGCCAGACTTGCGGGGACTGCCACGACCATGACGCCGACGAAGTAGCCAACGGCGAGTGGTTCCAGCAAGGCAGAACCGACTTGGCCGGCAACGTCGATATGGCCGACGACTACTACGGAGACGGAAGATACTGGATCAAGAGCGCCGGCCGGTACGGCAAGTGGGGCCAGTCCTTCCAGTTCATGCTCGCCGCCAAGGACAACCACCGCGCTTCCGACATCGACCAGTCCGCCTACGCCTGGGTCCGCGACTGCAGCGGATGCCACTCCGGAGGCGGGCCGGGCGAGTTCGATCGCGACAACCAGCCCTTCTACGACGAAGCCTCCGGGCAGTTCGGATATGAGCTGCTCGGCTACAGCGCCGGCGATGTAACCCTCGACGGCGACTACTGCGTACTCGACAGAACCAGCGGCACGGTCAGCCCCGCACCCTGGGACGAAACGGGACTCTCCGAGCCCGACTGCCTTTTGTGCCACCGGGCGGACCGCACCAACGGCGGATCCGACACGATCCAGGCCAACCGCAGCAACACCCTCGCGGCCGGCAACAGCCTCACCGACGGCGGCGGAGCTCCGGTCCCCGCGTTTGCCGCCGCCTCGACCGCCGGGCAGGGCTGGTATTCCAGTTTCAGCAAGCCCGCCTCCGCAATCGCCGCGACCGAAGGAATGACCACCGCGGACGTAGCGTTTCTCGAAGCCCACGATCAGAGCCGCGGGGGCATAGCCGCCGCGTCCACTCTGGACATCAACTATAACACCGGCGTAACCGACGGCAGCCTGACCGTCGGCAACAACGACGAGGTCTTCCTCTCGCCGGACTCCGTATCCCTCAAAACCGCCGATCGGGCCTGCGTTAGTTGTCACCCCTTGGCCGTGGTCGCCGGCGAAGTCTGGTTCGACGATCGTGACATCCACTACCGCAAGTTCAACAACCTCAACGACGAGGACCCTGACAACGACATCCCGGCGGAGCGGAGCACCGTCTGCTCCGAGTGCCATCCGACCGGCTTGGACCACAATGCGGCCAAGGGCAACTCCTTCCAGCTCCAGTATCGTAACGAGCTGGACTGGGAGAACTTCCGCTCCTGTCGCGATTGCCACCTGACCGACAGTCCGGTCCGTCATCCGGACGCCCCACACGTGCCCGGCACGCAGACGATCCACAACGTGCCTCCGTTCGATATTCTCTCGTGCCAGGCCTGCCACATACCTTACGCCCTGACCGCCGGTCTGCTCTTCCGCGACATCACCGTTCCCGGCAGCGTCGGCTGGACCCACCAGTATTACTCCGAGAACCCGCTGGATCCGACGCTCGAAGACAGCGACAGCCGCTGGTATCCGCCCCTGCAGCTCAAAGAGGACAGCGACGGCGTGAAGCGGTGGTTCCCGGCCAGCGTATGGATCATGTTCTACTTCGGTGACTGGGACGATAACGGTACTCCGGGCGATCTGAGCGACGACGTAATCGCACCGATCTACACCTGGCGAACCGCCCAGGCGACGGCGAACGTCCCGGCCGGAGTACTCCAGGACGACGACGGCGACGGACGCGGAGAGATCAATACTCCGGCGGAGATTCTGGCTTATCTTACCGCTCTCCGCGGCAACGACTCCAACGGCGTACCGTTCGCGGCGAACCCGGTTCTGGTTCGCGGACCGCGGGTCTTCTACGAAGACCCGGCCAATCCCGGCACGGTGCTCTCGTTCGAGCATGAAGGGACCGGCATCCCAATGACGTCCTACCCCTATATCTGGGGCATGGACCACAACGTACTTCCTCAGGAAGAAGCTTGGGGCCACGCTGCCGATCCGTTCGCCGGATGTCTGGACTGCCACCCGGCCGACGGCGAGCTCTCCCCGGTCTTCGATCGCCTCATCCTCGTCGATCCGTTGGATGAGCACGGTCAGACGATCTACAAAACCGTCAAGGAACTCACCGACCTCAATCCTCACCCGCAAATGGTCCTCAAGGACTCTTTGGGGAACCCGATCACGGTCGACTCGACGGTGCCTTACAGCCCGCGGCAGACCTGCGGCGGCTGCCATGACCACGAGGCCGACGAGGTAGCCAACGGCGAGTGGTTCCAGCAAGGTCGCACAGATGTAGACGGCAACGTCGACATGGCCGACGACTACTACGGCGACGGGCGGTATTGGACTAAGAGTTCCGGCCGGTACGGTCAGTGGGGTCAGACGTTCCAGTTCATGCTGGCCGCCAAGGACAACACCCGTCCGTCCGACATTGACCAGTCGACCTTCGCGTGGATCCGCGATTGCAGCGGCTGTCACGCCGGCGGCGGTCCGGGCGAGTTCGATCGTGACGATCAGCTCCTCTACAACGAAATCACCGGCGAGTTCGGTTACGAGCTTTTGGGCAAAAGCGCCGGCGACGTCGCCCTCGACGGGGACTATTGCGTAGTGGACGGCTCTACGGGGCAAGCCAGTCTCGCCCCCTGGGACGAGACCGGTCTCTCCGAGCCCGACTGCCTCTTGTGCCACCGCGAGGACCGCGACAACGGCGGCTCCGATACGATCCAGGCCAAACGCAGTAATACCCTCGCGGCCGCCAACAACCTGGTCAACGGTGCGGGCGAACCGGTTCCGGGCTTCGCCGCGGCACCTACCGCCGGGCAGGGCTGGTACTCCGAATACGCGTTGGCCTCCCCGGCCATAGCTTCCGCCGACGGGCTCAGTGCTGCGGATGAAGCGTTCGTCAATCCGGTTCCGGAAGAATCGGGCGGGATCGCGGCGGCGAGCACGCTGACGATCGATTACTCGGTCGGCGTAGCGGACGGCAGTTTGATCGTCGGGGAGAACGACGTGCTCTCGCTGGCGTTGTCGTCGCTGGCCTACCCGCCGAAGGACCAGGCTTGCACCAGTTGCCACCCGATGGCGGTGGTCGCGGGGATGGTATGGTTCGACGATCGGGACGTACACTATGCCAAGTTCAACAACCTCAACGACGAGGATCCTGAGAACGACATTCCCGCCAACGAGAGCCGAGTCTGTACGGAGTGTCACGAGGGCGAACTGGACCACAACGTGGGCAAGGGTAACGCCTTCAATCTCCAGTTCCGTGACGAGTTGGACTATGCGAACGATTTCCGGTCATGCCGCGAGTGCCACCTTTCGGACAGCCCGGTGCGTCACGAAGACGCTCCGGAAGTCCCCGGTGATTTGAACATTCACGCGGTGCCGCCGTACGAGGTCCTCGCCTGCCAGGCGTGCCACGTGCCTTACGCTTTGACCGCCGGTCTGCTCTTCAGAGACAGTACCGTTCCCGGCAGCGTCGGCTGGACCCACCAGTATTACTCGGAAGATCCGCTGAATCCGGCGGCGGTGGACGGCGACAGTCGCTGGTATCCGCCGTTTATGCTCAAGAAGGACAGCGATGGAGTCGAGCGTTGGTTCCCGGCCAGTGTCTGGATCATGCACTACTTCGGTGATTGGGACACTAACGGTACCCCGGGCGACTACACCGACGACACCGTCACTCCGCTGTATACCTGGCGAGTGGCTCAGGCCATTGCCAACGCCGCCACCGATCCGTGGCTGGCGGTAACCGACGCGGACGGTGACGGGCGCAACGAGATCAACACGCCCGAGGAGATTCTGACGTTCATCCAGGCCCTCAAGGGTAACGACGACAACGGCGTGCAGGTCGCGGCCAACCCGGTGCTGGTCCGCGGTAAGCGGTTCTTCTATCAGGACCCGGCCGACTCGCACAATGTGCTGTCCCTCAATTACGTCGGCAAGGGCATCGCCATGGAGGAATGGTACCCGTACATCTGGGGCATGGACCACAACGTGCTGGCCAAGGAAGAGTCGTGGGGCTACGGATCGCTTCCGGAGCGGAGTTGCAACGACTGCCACCGGGCTCTGACCCACGATTCCCCGGTCTTCGCTCGTAAGATCCTGGTCGACCCGTGCGACGAGAACGGTCAAGCCGTCTACGAGACCATGACCGACTTCACCGGCCTGGACCCGGACAACCCCTAGACTTCGGCCGTCGTTCCCCGGCGCGGGGCCCCTCGCCCCGCGCCGGTAACGAGGCCCGACACCAACAGCACAACCCCAAACCCGTACAACCCGCGTACCGGTTGCCATGGTCCACGCTGGCGTGGCCATGCCGCCCAGGCGGCAGCCCGGTAGGGCACGGTCGAGGCACGAGACCTGCCACAACGATGCACGTCGCGCAAGGACCACGGCAGGTCTCGTTCCTCGACCATGCCCTACACCTGCCGCGTGGCTCGCGGAACCAGCCCGCCAGGGCGGCAGGTCTGCCTAGCCCGCGGCTTACGCCGCGGGGCTGGAGGACCTACCGCCCCAAGGGACTTGATGCCACCCTGCGATCTCCCAACTACGCCGACATCGACAAGCAAGCCGGTCCGCGGAGCGGCCCCTACCTGCTACGCGTCAAGCCCCACGGGTCAACAAGTTGACCCGTGACACCCAGGTGTCATCCCGGTAGGGCACGGTCGAGGTACGAGACCTGCGTCGCGCAGGAACAATCCCGCCGTCTCGAATCGTCCCCAACGGCGCAATCCGCCGGTTCTGTCCGTTCGAATCCCATTCAATCGTCCCGCCGACACCGGACCACGGACTCAATCCTCGAACGCTATCGCGAATCGCTTCACGATCGAGACCCGCGCGGCGGATCGCCGCGATGGTCAGAGTCATTGCGTCGTATGACAGCACGGCCGTGTAGTCCGGGGCAGCACCGAACCGGTCTCGAAACCGCTGTACGAAAGACGCCGCCTCGGCACCGGCGCCCGCTCCGTCCCACAACATCGGAAACACCAGGCCCCCGGCGGACTCCCCGGCCAGGCTGATGAAAAGCCGATGCCCCATGCGCGGTCCGCCATAGACCGGCATCGAGAATCCGGCTTGGCGAAGAGTGATCAGGAACCGGGCCGCGTCTTCCGGGCCGGCGATTACTACGAGACCCTCCCAATCACGCCGCTTCGGGTAGCACAGGCTTCCAGCCTGCCCCTCTGCGCCCCCTTGACACGGGAGCAGGCTCTCAAACGACCTTGCCGAAGGCGGCACCGGTTCGGCATCCGGCGTCTGCTGCCCGATCGTCCCGCCATCGAACCCCGCGGCCGGGTCCGCTGACCCGTGAGCTTCTGCACCTCCAATACGAAGAGCCTCAAGCTGCGTACGAAAACCCGCAACCCCCGGCCTGAATTTCACATGACGAACCGGAAAGACCTTGCGATCCTGCAAAGCGGCAAGCAGCTCCGCCGTGAAGATCCGCGAGTCGTGATCGGTACAGGAAACTACGGCGACGCGGTCCGTATCATGCACAATGGCCTCGGCCAGAGCCTGTGCCAGAACATCGTCGCTGGGGGCACATGAAAACACCCACGGCACGTTGGCCAGGTTGGCGGTAGGATCAGTCGCCACCGGGCTGACGAAGGTAAGACGTGCCTTGGCCACGACCTGCTCGACCAGATGTGCCGAGGGCCCATCGGGCGCCCCGACTATGGCCCAGACCCCCTCGTCGTATGCCATCCGGGTGACCCCCACTATCCCCGAGCCCCACGGATTCTGCGACCAGGAAGGCACAAGCCGAAACGGACGCCCTGCGAACCCCCCGCCCGCGTTAGCTTCCTCAACAGCCAGCTCGGCCGCGCCCCACATCCCCCCTGCCAACGGGTGGTCCGCATCCGCCGGACCGTACCACCCGATCCGCACTTCGGAGTCTGCGGCCGGCCCGGCTCGCCCGGACGAGTCATCGCCGGCGCCCCCCGCCAGGAGTATTAAGACCGGCAAAGTCGCCCGCCCGTACCGGGATAGGCTCACAAAACGCACGGGCCGGCCCCTTCTTCTAACGGTCCGCCGCGACTGTCTTACGATTCACCCGGTCGCGGGGGTGAATAACACCTTGAGGAACCAGCCAATCCTCGCGGGAGTAGTATTGATAGGCTCCGTTTTCTACTCTGGCGAAGAAAACCTCCCCCGCGTCATCGAGGCAAGCGCTGAGCGGAATCTCCCCCGTGACTCCGACAAACGGTGCCGGCCGGTGGGCGATGACATCCCTGATCTTGGCCCGGTTCAGCCCAGCCGTCTGTACCGCCCAGATCAGCATATTCATGCCATCGTAGCCGTGGGCGGCGTAAGTGTCGGCGTCGGCGCCGAAGCGTTCCCGGAACTTGCGGTGGAACTCCGCAAGTAGCGGATCGTCACGCTGCGGATCCCACGGGTAGCCCCCGATCACGCCTTCCGCATTCGCCCCGGCCAGTCTGATGAACTCCTGGGATACGCACCGATCACACACGAAGAACGGCTGGTTCATCCCGCGCACCCGCATCTCGTTGAGAATATATGCCCCATCCTCGGCATCGCCCCAATGGACGATCGCTTCGAGATTACTGTTATCAAGGCGATCCAACTGCAGGGTGTAATCGCCGCCCCCCACCTGATAGGCCATCTCGAGCACGATGGGTTGCCCGAGTCGGCGGGCGCCGTCGCGAATCTCGCGCACGCCGAACCGCCCATACCGATTGCTCGCCCGGATGATCCCAACCCGGCGAAGCCCCAGCTTGCGGTAAATATAGTCCACCAGCATGTATCCCATTCGCCGGTCATCGCCGATGCATCGGATGACCCACGGAATGTTCGTTTCGATAAACGTCGGATCGGTATCCCCGCTGTTGACCATGACAACTTCAGCCTTCAATGCCACTCGAATGGCAATATGACTGTTGGCTCCGTCGATCGTGCCGAGAATGGCCCAGACCCCATCCCGGTAGGCCATCTTGACAATCTCGTTACCCGACGCCCCCCACAACCCGTTGTCGTTCGAGATCACCAGCTCGAACGGAATGTCACGTTTGCGGTATCCGCCGGACTCGTTGGCCTGCTCAATCGCCAGCCGCGCCCCGCGGAGCATGGCAATCCCGAGAATCTCTTCATGGCTCTTGCCTCCCGTCGCCACGGAAACCGTCGACATGATCGGCCCGATGAAGCCGATTTTTACGGTATCCACGTCATCCGGCTCGGGGATCGCCCGGCCCGGCCCCGTATACTCCATCTGCTCGAGAAAATGCTCCTTGAACGGGGTGACATGTCGGAAGGGTTCCACATCGACGGACGATCCGCCGTAGTTGTTGTCCTTCTGAAGTTCGAGCTTCGGCACTTCGTAAGGTCCGACGTCGATGACCTCCAGAAGTTTCTCTATGCCGGCGTCCGGCGATTCACTTATATCACCGGTTGTTTTCGCCACCCCGGCGTTATCGCCTTCAGACGCAGAATCCGCGAAAGCTGAAGCCGCACTCATCAAGACCGACCCGATTCCGATGACGGCCCACACTGCCATTCTATTGGTGTTCATGATCCATGACTCCCCTCGCCCGATGAGGGCTTCTCTCGGTCGATGTGATTAGTGGCTCGCAGCCGCGGGTAGTAGCCCCGCCCTATCGCGTGCCCCAGTCCTTTGGAAGTGCCGAGCCAGGCGTCGTCGCCATCGAACTCAGCCCAGAGTACATAGTTGTGCGGCAGACTCATGCCGGTATCAACCTCGGCCAGCACTTCGGTACCGCGCTGAATGACCGCCTTCCCCCGGTGGTTGATCTGATCGCATGTATAGGTCACCCACGTGTCACTTTCGAAGTCAGCCACGACCCCGAGCCCTTTATCGGTGCAGAACCACGCCTCGTAGGCGGATCGCCCCTTGACGGCGTTGTTGAAGTCGCTGGGAAGCCCGCACTCGTGGGCGAAGTACCCGCGCCAGTGCCGCCCATCGTACCGGCAGGCCCCGAAGTACGTGGTCACCCAGAGGATCTTCTCAACGTAGCTCACTCCCGTGGTGATTACGTGAACAACCCCGTCGTCGCGGTACAGGTCGATCTCCATCTCACCATCCGGATCGAGATAATCCTTCCAGGTTCCCCGCTCAATGTCATATTCCAGCACCCCACTGCCCCAGATCCCCAGATAGACCAACCCGTCCGCGTAGCAGCATCCGTAGTTCCAGATCTCTTCCATCGGAGCGTTTTTCTCGGTGAAGATCGACCATTCCCCGGTGACCGTGTTGTACCGGCTGGCCCCGGCCGTAGTAGCCGCCCAGATGTTGTCGTGCTCCACCGCAACGCCGTAGATCACATCATTAACCACCCCGCTGTTGAGCTGATGCCAGTGGTCGAAACGCCCCCCGCTAAAGCGGGCCAGCCCGCCCCCGAACATGCCGATCCAGACCTCTCCGGTACCGGGATGCACGTCAATTGCCGAGACGACCCGCCAGGGCAGCCCGTCCTCCTCGGTCCAGCTCTGTATCCTGCGGGTCTTCTTGTTGAGGCAGGCCAGCCCCCCTTCCGTACCGATCCACACCCGGTCGCCATCGACCTTAACAGCAAAAACGTGGTCGTTGGGCAGGCCGTCCTTCGTTGAGAACCGCTCCCACTCCGTGTACACGAACGGCAGGCCGAGCGCGTCCGCGGTTCCTCCCACAGCGGCGGCAGCGGCGGCCACCGGCCTCGCTTCCCCAGGCTCATCGGAATCTCCGCGCGCAGACGACACCGCAAGAAGTGCCACACAAACGCCCAATGCTCTGCTTCGGGTATGCTTAAACGAACTAATCATCTTACTGCCCTCCGGTTACTGCCGAGGCCGTTACCAAAAAGCGTGCTACGTTTCTTCTTCCCGAACCGCTAGAGTGTCTTAAGATACTCCATAAGGTCGTTCAACTGGTCCTTGGTCATATCGTTGGTTACCCCGTGTTCGTCGTACGGGTTGAACCTCGTCCAGATCTCCTCGAGAGTCTCGGCGGTTCCGTTGTGCAAATACGGCGCCGAGTCGTAAATGTTGTTAAGGTGAGGCACATCGAATTCGGCCTCGCGATCCATCATCATCTTCGTACCGACATCCCGCACCGTTCGATCCGTGAACAACGGCGCAAAGTGGCAAGTGGCACAGCGGTTCTCTTCGGGAATCACTTTCCCGTCGTTGCCGACGGTTCGCTCAAAGACGGCTTTGCCGCGCCTTTGCGCAGGAGTCAACTTCCCCCCCACCGGCCGATATCGGTTTGGCGGACGCGGGATCGTGCAGATGTAGTTGTCCAGCGCCGCCAGCTCCTCCGGGGTGAACGGGTCGATCCTGGTAAAGAACACGGCCAGTCGCGGACCGCATTGCCGTTGCAGACTCGGATTCGTCCCCTCCCATTTGAAAGGAGCGGTATCCAGGATTCCGCGCAGCGTACGGTTGTCCACGGGGCTGCTCCCGATTCCGTCCGGTTCAATGTCGTACGTCAGACCGTCAATATGCCCGTCCGGATGGCACGAATGGCAGGAGAACTGGCGGTGGAACGTCACGTCGGCACTATGAAAAAGCAGCTCACCCCAGCGCACCTTGGTAATCGTCTCCGGACCACCCAAGTCGATCCGCCCCGCCGCCTCCAAACGGGGTACGTCAATCACCGTGATGGAATCGTCCAACGCGTTGGCGACAAAGGCCAGCCGTCCGTCCTTCGAGAAGAGCACCCCTCGCGGGCTGTTCCTGGTTTCAATGTGCTTGAGAATGAACTCCGTCGGTTTTCCAAGATGGTTCGGGAGAACATGCTCCAACTCATACTGACTTGCCCCGCGGAGCATCGTAATCAGCTTATCGACATCGATAACCGCGACCCGATCGGACCCGCTGCTGGTTACGAAAGCCAGCTTACCGTCCGGGCTGATTGCCACACCGGCCGCATCCGGAAAACACAGGTGCGGCTCGTCAAGCAGAACCTGATTGACCCTCCCGTCGCGCCAGATCACGCCCATCCCATTGGTGATCGTCCAGCCCTGCAGTAGCCTAGTCATCGGAACGAGGTTCTTGGTTCGGTTCAGAGTAATCAGTGCAAACTCCCCGGACGGGTGCCAGGCGATACCCTGCATCAAGTTAGCTCCCGGCACCGTTATCCGCTGCTCCACCGCCTCCCGCCGGGTGTTGATAATCGTGACTTCCGACAGCGACGGCTCACGGAACTCCACAAACCGCGAAAGGGTGTTGGTGCAAGCGATTCGCTCTCCGTCGGGGCTCAGTGCTGCGGCCCACGGTCCCCGACTACCGGTCAGGCGCTTCTTTTCTGTCCCGGTATCCCCATCAATCACCGAGATGCTGTCCGCAGAGGTGTTCAATACGTAGACGACCCGACCGGCCTGGTCCATCAGAACCCCGTGCGGTTCGTCCCCAACTTCAACGGTTTTCAGAACCGTGCGGCTTTGCGTATCCACCACCACCATCGTGTCATCCAAGCGGTTCGTCACAAATGCGCGCGTCCCGTCCGGACTGAAGGCCACCCCGGTAGGCTGCCCTCCCGTTGTAATCTCCGCCACCGCTCGCCGTGACGCCACATCGACTACCACCACGGAGTCGGACGCCTCGCATGCTACGTACAATTCAGTTCCATCTGGAGAAAGCGCGAGGTTTAGCGGCGTCTTGTAGCGTTGGGCTTGGGTCCCTTCCTTCAGTGTTTCCGCGCGCAACGGATGGCTGATCTTCTTCATCTTGGCGGTATAATCGAAAGACGATCCGTCATCTGAACCGTGGCACGGTGCGCACGTCTGCGCAGTAACGGGCAGCAGTCCGGCCTGCCGCGCGGCGGGCGGGTCGCGCATGACGGCTTCCACCGCGTAGTCACTGCCGGGTCCGTGACAGGCCTCACACTGCACTCCGTCGAGCAGATCGAAACCGGGCAGCGCCGGGGCCGCCCCTTTGCGCACACCGGTTGCGTGGCATACCAGGCACTCCTGCAACTCCTGCGGAACGCCCCTTGCCCCGGCCTTCTCCGCCGCCTGATAGCCCGCCGGCGTGCCTAGCACCGCATAAGCTGCGGCATGCCCGCTGTCCCGCCACTTGCTGAACTGGTAACCCATCATAGGCCCCTTGTGGCAGCCCGCGCATTTCATAACCCCGACGTATCCCCTTGTGCCTGAAGCCGGCTTATTCTCCGGGCGGGCTGTTGCCGCCGCCCCATCGTTGGGCGTCGGGTGGGCGATCTTCTTCATTCCCATCGCCACGTCCAACTGCGGCGCACTGAGCACCGCCACATGCGAGCCTTTCACATTGTGGCACATCATGCAATCGCGCGGCCGCGGCATTCGCAGGCCCGCCATCATGGCCTTCTCCCGGTCCATCATTACTTCGTTGTTCGCATATTCGCTGCCAGGACCGTGACATGTCTCGCATTGCACCCCGTCTTCAAGAAGGAACTCGTCTTCCTTCTCCCACGCCTCCACCCTCGAGCCCGTAGCGTGGCACCCCAAGCACATGGCGGATTCCTGCGGTTCCTCGGGGATCCCGCTGAGCTCGGCGATCTTCTTGGACTGCGGGCTCCACAGGCAGGCGTAAGCTCCCGAATGGGCCGACGCCCGCCATAGACCGACCTGATGACCGGCCGCTTTTCCCGCGTGGCATTTGGCGCAGGCTCTGACACCTACGTATATGGGATGCCGGTCGTGGACGCCGGGATCCGAAGCCGACGCCAAACTCGCCACGACCCCCACACAGACAACCAAAACGCCCAATCGCATCGTACTGCACCCTCCCGGCCGGCCGGTAGTCAGCCCTTCTCCTGGATTACGCTGAGAATCTGCCTGCTCGCCACGTCCTTCAGTACGGTCGTTTCGCCGTTAGGCCAGCGGATCTCGACCCGGTCGACCTTGTTTGCATCCTTGAGCCCGAAGTGGGCCCGCGGATCGCTCCGCGAAAGATACCCGGTTACCCCCGCCACTTCGCACACCCGACGACTCTCGCCCACAATCGCGGTGACCCGTGCGCCAATGGCGTCAGCCCCGCTCCCAGCGAGCTTCGGCGCGACGGTCAGCCAGTGGTTCCGATTGCCGCCGTCATTACGCAGGAGCCTGGCCGGTCCGTTGAGGTTCATCACAAGAATGTCAATGTCCCCGTCATTATCGTAATCCGCCACGGCCGCACCTCGGCCCACGTACTTCTCACGGAAGTAACTCCCCGACCGATCCGCAACATCGACGAACACCCCGTCGCCACGGTTTCTAACCAGGACGTCCTCCTCACTGTACTCGTGGTGGGCGTTGCCGTTGGCTACGAAAATATCTAATAAGCCATCGTTGTCGTAGTCCAACAGCCCGCCGCCCCAGCCGGTGTACTGCCCGCAGATGACCGCCAGATTGCTCGGAGCAGTCACGTCAACGAACCAATCCCCCTTCCGCAACAGCAGACAACCGTACCCCATGTCAGGAATGTAAACGTCGAGCAGGCCGTCGCGATTCACGTCCCCGACGACCGGGCCCATTGACGATGCCCCCTGTCCGCCTTCCCCAAACGCCAGCCCCCAATCCAACGTCTCGTTTCGAAAGGTCCCCTTACCGGTGTTGACAAAGTACGCATTTGGCGTGGCATCGTTGGTGACGTAGAGGTCGATCAGACCATCGTCGTTCAGATCAGTCGCAACCGCGCTCATCGCCCGTCCGTCCGGATAGAAGACTCCGACCTCTTTCGAAACTTCCGAGAAACTGCCGTCACCGTTGTTGCGGTAGAGTCGGTCGGGATGCGCTCGGTAGCTCAGCGGCCCCGGATAGCCGGCGGCCGGGTAGAAATCGCGGAACTGCCCTGCGTCGTACTCAAGGTAGTTGGCCACGTAGACATCCAGATCCCCGTCACCGTCATAATCCAGCCACGGGGCGGAGAGACTCCACAGCGGATCAGCCAAGCCCGATTCCGCAGAGGCGTCGGTGAACGTACCGTCGCCGTTATTGCGGTAGAGCACGTTGGGACCGTAGTTCAACACGTACAGATCAACATCGCCGTCGTTGTCATAATCCGCCGCCGATACGCCAATCCCATACCCCTGATCGCCCACCTTGGCCTTGTCTGTAACGTCGACGAAAGTGCCGTCACCGTTGTTACGGTAGAGCCGATTCGACAGTTGGCCGCGCAAGTCGCGTCCCAGGTTATCGTTGACCTCGCGCCGCCAGCAGGCGTTCACCAGGTAGATGTCGAGAAGACCATCCCCGTCGAAATCGAAGAACGCTCCGCCCGGACCGGTCCCTTCGACGATATTGCTGAGGTTGCGGTCTCCGAAGCTGTGTTTGAACTCAAGGCCCGCCTGCTCGGTCACATCGGTGAAGACCGGCAGCGGAGCATCCTCTCCGGCCGCCGCACATGCCGCCAACATCGTGACACACCATGCCTTGCCGATGGTTCTCATTCCGTAACTCCACGCGCTAGCCCGGCATCCGTGGCGGGCCCCACCTCTTGTTCTGGAATGCCATCCCAATGAGCACCCAGATCAATCCACTCGATAAGTGTCGCCTTTTCGGCATTAGATAGCTGCTTGGCCTCCGCCGGCGGGCACTGCGAAACCGCTTGCCCGCTCCCCATCGCCGCATCCTCAGAACTCACGGTGTTCCGCCCGAAGAGCCGCCAGACCAGCGGACTGGTTCTGGCCTGTCCCGGGTGGATGTACTTGCCCCTGACCGGATCGCTCCCCGCTACCGAATCCTCTACACCTTCAAGAAGAGCAGCGTACACTTGATCGGCTCCCCCCGTCGGCTTTAGCTCCAGATCAAACTCACGGGCTGAATCACCGTGGCACCCCATGCATTTCCGCTCGATAATCGGCATGACCTCGCGTCGAAAGTCAACGGTCCTTCGTTTCAGAGCCGGCAGGGTCAACCGCGTGGCCGGGCGTCGCAGAGCCGCCACGAGCCGGTTCTCCGGAGTCAGTTCCGGATCTTCGTGGCAGCCGATACAGCCCCGCGGCTCGCGATGCTTCACCCAGATCCACCCGGAGCTTGCCAAAGCCAACCCGTCAGCATCCAACGTCTGCAACTGAACCGGCAGGTCAGCCGGTATTTCTATCTGAAAGGAGCCGTCCTCCTCAATCGGCGCCACCCCCAACAGCCGCTTGCGCACCACCGGAGGCCACATCTGTAGCGAGTCGGAGATTCGTTCACCGGCCCGCGCGGGAACGCCCTCAATCACGCGCAATGTTCGGGTCGTACCGGCCAGCATGCGTGGGGCAGCCGAGGGATCGGTAAGGTTTGCGTTCAGGCAATACAACTGGCCCGTCGGGTACTTCTCGTTAACTACGCTCGAACGTCCGTCCGGCTGACACCGCGGCGTCAACACCTTGGCGTGAATATCATGATAAACGGGATCATCGAAAAGAAGGTGGCTTCCGCCGGTACGCGGATCAAACTCCCATAACCCATGCGTCTCACTGGCATCGGCCGGCCGACGGGACACCACAATACTCCCGCCCGGAAGCGGCGTCGGAGAATGGTACAACAGCGAAACATCGTTCGTTAGACTCCGGTAGGAGTGATGATTGCGTCGAACCGAGACGGCCGCAAGCTGCCCCGCTCCGTCCCAGCCGACCCGGTCCGCCTCGACGAACACCACCAGTCCGTCCTCGGTTGCGCAGGGCATGTGTTTGATTCGGCGCCCTTGATCGCCGCAGAACAGAGCGTAATCAGCGCCATCCGTGTTCACTCCGAAAAGCGATATGCGTCCCCAGAAACCGCGACGCAAATCCGCCCGTTGGCCGCCGGCGTGCAGAACCCGCCCATCGTTCATCAGGAACGGATCCAAGTCATCGCTGAGGTTCGCCGTCAACCGCCGCATCGATGTGCCATCCAACCGGCAACTGTAGAGGCTCATCGCGGCGCCGGAGCCCCACTCGTTCAACGCCCCCGCAGCATCGCTGGCGAACATCACCTGAAACCACGGTTCGGTCGAGACAATGGTGTAGAGCGTAGACTGATAGGCAGGCTGGCGGCAATTGCCGTGATCTCGCGTGACTTGGCGCTTCCCAGTTCCGTCGGCGTTCATCTCCCAAATGTCCCAGGGATCCCCCTGCCGCCGTTTCGCCGCAAAGAGGATCCGGTCGGCGTCAAACGAGACGTCCAACTCCCCCGCGCCGGCGAACTGCTCGGTAAGAACGCGCAGCCGCCCGTCCGGTTCCAGGCGAACGATTCGCCCGCCGTCACCATAATCGGCCCGGAGCATTCCCCCTGCCCGCCCGGACAGACCCCGGCTCGCCGTCACCGGAAGCTGCAGAAAGACCACCGGGTGCTCCAAGGGATAGTCAGAGCTCGGCAAAGCCTGCACCAGACCCGCCCCCGAACCGACGACAACAATCGCCGCAGCCAAGACGGACCGATATCCCTTCAACACTCCGCTCATTTCCTATGTCTGCCCCCCTGCAATACGGGGTTCCTGAACCAAAGCCGCGAACACACCCGCAAGGAGCGAGTCTGATAAGTTTACCCCAACCGCGCAAGCCGAACCAGCATTATCACCGCGGAGCCGTTACCACGAGTTGCGGGTTTACCTGGCCCCGATATGCGCCGGCGCCGAAGACACCGCACCGCACGAAAGCGCGGCAGGCCGGATTCGTGCCAGACTGTCCTCCGATTGCCGACGGGAGACGATCGAGCGCCACCGTTATCACTTGGCCTGTCCGCCCGGGTCCCATCATTCCCTATCGCGGACTGCTGATGTGCTCGGTGAAAACCCGGTAGTCAGACAGGTCAATGTCCTGGTCGTCGTCGAAATCGAACTTCAGCCAGTACTTCAGGTCCGGCTCCTCGTATTGGGGCCACTCCTTGCTACCGCTGAAGCCGGTTTGCATGACGGCGAAATCTCTCAGATCGAGATCGCCGTCATCGTTGAAGTCCCCAAGCAAACACCCCTCGCGGCAAGGATCGGCAATACAATCCGGAACGCCGTTCTGTAACACGCACAAGTCTGGCGGGTAGTCCATCAGACAGTAGGTTCCGTCACTCCAGCAGCACTCCCCAAACAGCGGGCAAACGCAGACCCCGCCGGCGGTAGTCTCCGGGCAGAGATCTAAGCAGTCGTCGAGCCCGTCACCGTCAGTATCCGCAGGAAAAACGCAATCGTCCGGGATTCCGTTGCCGTCACAGTCGTCCTCGCATCCGTCCGGAATCGTGTTGTCGTTGCAATCCCGGCACCACAACGACTCATCACAGTCCCGAATATCGCATTGATCCGCGATGCCATTACCGTTGCAGTCCGGTTCGCACTCGTCCGGAACCACGTTATTGTTACAGTCGATACTCCCGCCACAAGGCGGCTCGCAATCATCTGCATCGCAGTCGACGTCACACCGATCGGCAATACCGTTTCCGTTACAGTCAAGCGACTCGGGTCTTGGGCCGATACTGAGCCCCGTCATCTCCGCTGGTGATCCCGGCTTGAACAATCCGACCGTAACCGTAATCGGCCCGGGTACGATATTGGCATCAAAGGAGAAGCTATACAGCGTACTGAAACGCAGAGCGTTGGCATTGGGATTCTCGGCGAAACTCTCGGTCGACCAGGTCAGCGCGCCGCCTTCTTCAACGCTTGGCCAGTCGTCACCGCTATATATCTCGCCGCTGTGATAATCTACATCGTGGAACGCTATGTTCGAGATAATCGCGCCCTCGGGAAGCGGTATGCTGAACGAACCGGCCGCCCGGTCGGTGTTCAGATTCTGCAATGCGTAGGAATACCGGTATTCGCCGGTCCCAAGGTCCACCGCCTTGGCCGCGAGAATCAGAAGCCCTTCACTGGGAATCTGTAGGTCCGTTTCGACCACGGCCGGGTCCGTATCTTGCCACGCGCGCACCGCCGGTTGTTCCCATTGCGTCTGTCCGGTCGGTGTCACTACGAACTCGTGTGCTTCTGTCTTGGTCAACATGGCCGGGCGATACGAAGCGTTGTTAAAACCGTTCCCGGCCATGGCATCCGCCGCGGTCACATAGTGGCTTTGCAGGAAGTAAGCCGCACCAGCATTCAGAGCAGGATCCAGATCTTCTTCATGAACCTGCAGCCTCTTCCCGACGATCGGCTCCGGATCAGGCGCGGTCCATGGATATGGAAAGTACCCGGTGAATACATTCACGTCCGACCGCCTACTCATATTGGTTTGGATACCGTTGATCGACGCAGAGTGCTCGTCAGAGCAACCTATTCCGAGCGCACTTCCGTCTGTCGGGTCTTCGCATTGCCCCGGCCAGTACCCACAGAAGTTCCACGACATGGCGTACAAACAATGCGAGCACCAACTCATTCCGATCTGTTGAAACTGATCGTTCTTGAGTTGGTACATGCTCTGCACGATGATTGGGTGGTTGTTGGTGTGCGCTACCCAGCTTACCCGAGCGTCCCCCAGATTGCAGACACGCGTGCCGACAGCATAAGCGTGGATGTCCTCGTAGGCGCCGCTGCCGTGGCCGTAATACTGAACCGATTGAAGATCCGCGACGATGACATCAGGGCCGCCCGTGCCGGCCACTCCGCCGACCCCGATAGACGGTTCCTCCGCTGCCGCGGCCCGTGAATCGAGCCTGCTCGTCTCAACGCGCTGCGGCTCAGTCGCTGTCTTCTCCGGAAGCGTATTGCTCGGGCTGAGTACGCCCGAATCCTCGTTGATCGCCCCGAGGCAAAGAGGCAGTCCGTACGACGCGGACAGACCTGCCGCCAAGAGACTGATAACCACGCAGTCCAAACCGCAACGTCCCCTCATCACATCGCTCCTTCCAGGGACACGGGCCATCCCCCCGGCAACCTCAACCCGCCCTCCGGTTGTCAGCGCCCGGCAACTCAGGGCAACGGCGCCGAGCTCATCAGCGATTATCGCGGACTGCTCATGTGGTCGGTGTAGATGCCGTAGTCCGACAGGTCGATGTCTATATCCTCATCGAAATCAAACTTCAGCCAATAGTCCTGGATGGGTTCTTCGTACTGGACCCAGTCCTTGCTGCCGCTGAACCCGATCTGCATGACGGCAAAATCCCGCATATCGAGATCACCGTCATCGTCGAAGTCTCCGATCAGACACCCCTGGCGACAAGGATCTGCAAGGCAATCCGGTACACCGTTCTGCGTCACGCACAGGTCCAGCGGGTAGTCCTGTAGACAGTAGCTCCCGTTATTCCAACAGCACTCTCCTGACGGCGGGCAGTAACACACCGCCCCCGGAGTTGTCAACGGGCAGAGATCCGAACAGTCATCGAGCCCGTCACCGTCGGTATCCGCAGGCGGCACGCAATCATCGGGAATCCCGTTGCCGTCGCAGTCGGCCTCACAGCCGTCCGGGACCGTGTTGCTATTGCAGTCCTGGCACCACAGCGATTCATCACAGTCCTGAATGTCACATTCATCCGCAATGTCATTACCGTTGCAGTCGGGCTCGCACTCGTCCGGAACGACATTGTCGTTACAGTCGATACTGCCGCCACAAGGCGGCTCACAGCCATCTGCATTGCAGTCAACATCACACTGGTCCGCAATACCGTTCCGGTTGCAGTCGATCAGAGCGAGTTTCGGCCCGATGCTCACCCCCGTCACCTCGGTCGGCGATCCCGGCTTGAACAGGCCCACCGTGATTGTAGTCGAAGCGGGTTCCACGTTGGCGTCAAAATAGAAACTGTACAGCGTGCTGAAACGCAAGGCATTGGCGTTGGGATTCTCAGCGTAGGTCTCGGTCGACCAGGTGAGCACACCGTCTCCTTCAACACCGAGCCAATCTTCATTGCTATATACCTCGCCACTGTGATAGTCCACATCATGAAATGTGATGTTCGACAGCACCGCACCATCGGGAAGCGGTACGCTGAATGAACCTGCCGCCCGATCGGAGTTGAGATTCTGCAGAGCGTAAGAGTAGCGATACTCGCCGGTTCCGAGATCCACGGCCTTGGCGGCCAGAATCAGAAGCCCTTCACCCGGAATCTGCAAGTCGGTCTCGACTACGTCAGGGTCATTATCCTGCCACGCGCGCACTGCAGGCTGCTCCCGGTGCGTCTGGCCCGATGGAGTCACCACAAACTCGTGCGTACTCGGCTTGCTCAACGTGGCAGGACGGTACGAGGCATTGTTGAAATGGTTTCCGACCAGAGCGTCACCCGGGGTCACGTAATGGCCTTGTAGGAAATAGGACGCACCGGGGTTGAGGTCAGGATCGAGATCGCTCTCATGAACTTGCAGACGTTTGCCGACCGTCGGCTCCGGATCAGGCGCGGTCCACGGATACGGGAAGTACCCGGTGAATGCGTTTACGTCTGACCGCCGACTCATGTTGCTCTGAACGCCGTTGAGCGATGCGGCGTACGGGTCAGAGCAGCCTACGCCCAGCGCACTTCCGTCGGTCGGATCCTCACACCCGTCCGGCCAGTACCCGCAGAAGTTCCAGGAGACGGCGTAGAAACCGTGTTTGACCCAGCTCATTCCAATCTGCTCGAAACGGTTGTCTTTGAGCCGGTACATGTTCTGCACGATGACCGGATGCTGGTTGGTGTATGACACCCAGCTTGCCCGAACGTCCCCGAGGTTGCAGGCATGCGTACCGATAGCGTACGCGTGAATGTCTTCGTAGTCTCCGCTGCCGTGCCCGTAGTACTCAACAGTTTGCAGATCGGCGACGATAACGTCTGGCCCACTGGCGCTGGCTACTCCACCTCTGGGCACCGCCAACTCCTCGAAGGTCGGCCCCGCGTCTACCGCATCCTCCGGCGAAGCGGGCATGGCAACACCGTCAACACGCAACGAACCGATCTCGACGCCGGCTGCCTCGTGGATTCCGGATTCCATTGCCCACGCTTCGTTGACAAGAAGATCGCCGATGATGCTGAGTTCCTGCGTCGCCGCCACGAAATCCACCATTACCGACAAGAGCCCGAAGGACGCGTATTCCCCTCTCTCCGCGTCGAGTGTGCTCAACACGCGGTAGGCGCCGGACTTGTCAGCAACCAGCGCCAGGTTCCCGATTACGACACGATCGCCGGACTTGTCCAAAAGGAACGCCCCGCTTGTCTGGATCCTGCCGCCGATAATGCCGCGAAACGCCTTGCCGGTCGCGTCAATCTGCAGTGTCGAGTCCGGCTCTATGTTGAATGACACGTGGTGACCATCACTGCTCTCTTCAACCGCCCCGCGAGCCACAAACCCCAAACCCAACTCCTGCAAGGTAACTGGGTTAAAATCGAATCTTACCGTTCCTCCGCGGACAACATAACGAGCCGTCTCCGCCGTCGCGGTCTGGGTATCGATGCCCCGCCCCCCCGCGGACCGCGGCTTCGCCGCCGCGCTCTGCAAGGTCGGTTTGCTCCGGCTCAGCCCCGCCAACTCGTCTTTTAGCTGTTTCGCGCCACCGGGTGACGCCTGCCACACCCAAACCCCAACCGCCAGGACACCAATAACTACGCCAGCCAAAGCCAAACGCCGCGTCATGACATCGCTCCTTGTGGCGTCATAAGCCGACGCCGCCAATCTCAGTGCGCCCTTCTTACCCTCGCGTGATCTCGCTCCGCCTTGCGCTCGAGTCGTGCATCAGAACCATAACCCGTAGTCCCAGCCGAAACCCAACTGCAAACTCGGCGTTACAACTGCGGAACACCTGCAGCAACCGGTCCAACGTACCAACTTCCGGATCGGCCCATTCTCCGGCCCTACGCACCCACACCCAACTGATTCTTCGGCATAACTGCCGGCTACCGCCCAGCCAACGGCACGAGATGGGAACGGGGAGAAATAGCTCCGCCCCACTCGCGAAGCAGCCCACCCGGGTGTTCTTGCCAAACTACAACCAATAATAACAGTATTTACAGGTTTTCGCAACGATGATCCGCTCGCCCCACCTCGGCAAGCCTAATCTTGTCACCCTGCCGTCGGTGTCGCCCACGACCGCCTCGGTACCACCCTGTTCGTTATTATAGGACTATCCCCCAGCGCCCCCGTTCGCAGATCCGTCCGGTCCTCACCTTAATGTGCCGACGGCGAGCGACACGCGAAAACCACACGGTGCGTGCCTGGCGCACCTGGGTCAAGCTCAGCTCAGCGGAAGGGGCAAAAGGCCGGCTCGCACCATGTCGTCTGCTCCCGACGCCAACGAATCCAAGAACCCGCTCAGATTCGCGTAGACCACGTCGGCGCCGGCTTGGTGAAGCCGCGCGGCGGCACAGACTCCACCGCTAATCCCGACCGTGAACAACCCGGCCTCTTGCGCGGCACGGACCACCGAATCAGTGGCTGCCAGGACTATGCAACGCGGGTCGCCCGCTCCGAGCACTTTGAGTTCGCCCGGCCTGCGTCTGGGGTCCGCGTTCAACTGTTCGAACTCTCCGCAATCCGCCAGCGCCGCCCGTTCCAGGACCTGGATCCGCCCCGGTTTATTAGATCCCAGCGTAAGCAGGCATTTCGCCCCATAATTGGCAAGTGCCTGCACTATGTTGCCTGCCTGATCCTGCAGCTTGGCCAATGCTACGGAGGCATCATCCTCAACTTGCCGATCGTATTGCAGGAAGTACTGCTTTAGCTTGGTGGGTTTAGCCCCACGCAGCAGATCTGCCGCTCTTCCCTTCGTTCGCGTTATCCGCCAGAAAGACCGTTCGTCCAGGCACGACCAGCCGACTGCGCGTGCGGCCTCCTGGTGCGCGCGGAAGTGCATTGCTGCGACATCAGCCACCGGCCCGTCAAACTCCAATAGAAACCTCACCCGGCCTCTCCCTTTCTTCGTCTCGGAATCCGCCGGAAGGGTATCGCCAAGCCCGCGATGTCGCCAACATGTTCTCGGAAGCTCAACCTTGCAGGAGGGCGCAAAAACAGGGGCAACCCCACCGGGCTGCCCCTTGATGATTCGCTGGAAGGCTGACTGCCTCGGCGGGCACGCCTTCAGCTTCTACGGTGCTTTGCGAGTGCTACTTCGGGAAATTGAAGGTCTTGCCCTTCCACGTAGGCGACGTCGCAACCATGTAGGAACCACTCTTGGTCCGCGCGACGGCCTTAATCGTGTTCTTTCCGAACTTCGCATCCAGGACGTTCTTGCACGCCGCCGTGGTGCAGCTCTGAGGATTGAAGTTCTTGTGAGCCATGCGCGCCCACCGCATTAGCTGAGCCCGCGTGCAGGTCTGCACGACCGCGCCCTTGTTGATCCAATTCGCGAACGTATTCAACGTTGCGGGAGTCGGACGCGAGTACTTGGCCGGACCGCGAGTCTGATTGTACAGCGTCCGGTAAGAGTTAATCTTGGTGTTGAACGTATCATACACGGTCTTGTACTTCGAGGGGACGGCCGTCATCTTGGCCGTCTGCGTACGATTAGTCGTGGTGTGGCTCGTCCGCGTTCGTGAATAGGTGTTCCGTTTCCCCGTCGTCGTGGTCCTGCCCCGCGACGTCCAACCGCTTCGTCCTCTTGTATTCGTTGCCATTGGCTGTGTCTCCAAAAGTACACGCTACAGTCTTAATACCGACGTTGGCGTACATCGGAACAGACCGGGGGGCTCTTGAGGTATTGGCGTAATCTACCCGCTGATCAGATCGCGATCTGCGCTGCCCATCCGCCGTCCAGCAGCCCAATGCGCCGGCCGCAAAGGCTCGGCGCAGTTTCGCGGGTGGCGCAGATTAACGCTTAAAACAAGTGGTTTCTGCGCATCAAGCCCGTCGAGGTTCGGTCGCCGCGACGCCCAGAAGCCAACGCTTGCGAGCTAATCACCGCCGAAACAACTTCGAAAAAAAAAGATCTGCCCATCGATTTTTTCTCGGGAAAAGCGGTCGAAACAGGCGAATCGGAGAATGCGGGCCAGTCGTCCGTCACCTACCCCGAAGCGTAGCGACGACCGATCATTCGCGCGATCGAGCGGCCCTCGCGCAAATCGCAGATACCACCGATACTCACTATCCACCCAGCAGCGAATCGTGCTCCCGGAGTGCCTTGATTGCTTCGAACAGGCGAGACTTCACCACCGACTCGGATAGTTCGAGAATCTCCGCGATTTCAGCCCGAGATAAGGCCTCGACATACCGCAACCGCAGCACCTCTCGTTGCGTATCCGGGAGTCTGCCGACCAACTCGGTGATCCGGCACCTCATCTCGCTCCGCACCAGTCTGGTGAGGTTGCCGGTCATGGTTGCCTCAACCTGGGAGGCGGCGGGCAATTCCTGCCGGTCTTTCCGGCGCCCCTTCGTCCGAATGATGTTGAGGCATTGGTTTCGAGCTATCTTGTATAGCCAAGGTCTGAACCTCTCCGGCGCCCGCCCCGCCGTAAGGACCTTGTACCAAATGTCCTGGATCGCGTCCTCAGCCTCCTCCATGCTACCGAGATAGCCCCAGCAGAACCGCAAAAGGGACTCGCGATAGGCAGCATCTAACAGTTCGGCCGCCGCGGTGACGTCGCCGCCTCGCAGAGCCCGTACCAGCGCACCGGTTTGGTCCGTTTCTCGCTCCTGACGGTCGGGCCTCTCCTGATCCACACGCTCCTCCGCGATGCCGCCGCTACTGCCGAGCCCCGTTAACCACCACACCTGAACGAAGCTCCCGTTCCTCAGAATTCTCGGAAGTTCTGCAGGTTGTCAAGTCGGAGTCGTGATTCTTTGCAGGATCCTGCGGCTTGTTTGCGTGGTCGGCTTGGTCCTATTCGCCCGGCTATACCGAATCAGCGCCGATTTCTGCCGGCAGACCCGGCACATCCTCCTCGCGCCCTTCGGCGGGTGGCTTCTGCGACCCACTCGGAGCAGGTGAAGCTCCTTCAGGCGTGGTCACCTTCGCACTTTGAAGCTCCTCCAGGTCCGCCAGCTCCACATTGATCTCCTCCACCACCTCCGGGACGTTCCAGAAGGAGGGGCCGTACAGAATCCGAAGTGCCCGAAGGGCCTCACCGCGTTCCGCAAACCACCGCTCCTCTTTGCTACTTACGAACGCCTCCAGGGCATTCTCAAGGTCGTCTTCAGCAGCTTCCAAAGTCTCGTCCGAAACCTCATCTTCTTTCGAGGCCATCGCCCGCTCTATGACGAGGAGCCCGCGGTTCAATAGCGCGACCCCGAAATGTCGAGGGTCCGTTCGCCCAACGCGGCGGAGGGTCTGGATCGACCGTGTGTAGAACGGCTCGGCCTCATCCAGCTTCCCCTGATCGTGCAGACTTCGAGCAAGCCTGACCTGCATGACCGCATATTTGAGATCACTCATGTTCGCGAGATCGCCTTCACGGTCCTGGAATTCCCGCGCGGTCTCGTTCACCCAGAGTATCGAGGCACCCACCACCATGAACATCGCTGCGGTCACAGCAAAGACGGCCTTGTGCCGTATGACCATCTTGCGAAGCCGATAAAGGACCCCGGCTCGCCTGGCGAGGATCGGCTGATCAGTCAGATAACGTCCGATGTCCTCCGCCAAAGCCGCGGCGCTCTGGTACCTCCGGCCGCGTTCCTTCTCCAGCGCCTTTAGAGATATGGTATCCAAGTCCCCGCGGAGGCTCCGGTCTACCGACGACGGCCTTCGGGGCGGCTCTTCGCAGATTGTCTTGATAGCCTCCGGGAGCACGGCACGGCTAACGGTGTACGGCAACCTCCCCGTGATCATCTCGAAGAAGATCACTCCCAAGGCGTAAACATCACTTCGAACGTCGATCTCATCCGGATTCCCGCGGGCCTCCTCGGGACTCATGTACGGCAGTGTTCCCCGAATCTGCCCGATCTCGGTCCCGCTGATCGTCATCCCGTCTCCAGGCTCTCCAATCCGGGCCAATCCAAAATCCAGGATCTTGGGGTTCCCTTCGGCATCGATGAGGATATTGGACGGTTTGAGATCTCGGTGGATTACCCCGCGCAGGTGCGCGTAGTGAATCGCCTCGCATACTCTCTGGAACATCTTAAGGTACTCACGGCGGGGCAGCTCCCCGGCTCGCACGTACTCATCCAGCCGTACGCCCTGCACAAGCTCCATAGCGAAGAAATGTTGCCCGTCCCCTGTGCAGCCGGCGTCGTAGATCGCCGCGATCGCGGGGTGTTTCAAGCGGGCAAGCGTCTGTACTTCTCGCTGAAAGAGTTTAACGTGGTACTCGTCAACGAACTCCCCGCCTCGGACCACTTTCACCGCCACCCGACGGTGAGGAGTTTGCTGCTGCCCCTCGTACACGATTCCCATGCCGCCTGCCCCCAGGCAACGATGGATGACGTAAGGTCCGATGTTACCCGGCATCGGCGGACTTGCCGGAAGCGATGTGGCACGTACCGCGTCAATCGTGGTGCGAAACTGCGCGGCCCGCTCACGACACTCAGAGCACTTGGTTAAATGCTCTTCGATTTCCGGTGAGTTTCGGTCAATACCGCTCCAGAGCTCTTCTTCGGAGATATCGCAGCCCATCACTACCCTCACGAGCATGGTGAGGCCGGAACCTCGCCGGCCCGGCTCTCCACCCACCTCGAAAGCCCCCTTCACCACATCTTAACGCGTTCGAATCCGCGCCGAGCAGTATCCGGCAACAAATATTCTGTTTTTTGTCCGTCGTTTCGTCTCCGGCGGTGTTGTAACAGATGGATACGGGGATTCTGACCGGTTGTTCGAGTTTCGCCCGGCTGGCAGCCAACCGTTTGAGTTCGCCTTGGGGATAGGACACGGTGGTCGTTAGATCGCCGGTTTTGCATGGTTGCCCGCCAGACGTCGGATGGGGCGGCGAGTGTTGACTATTGCACGGTTGTGTCGTTTGTGATGTAATGCGGAAGTTCGGACACTGATCTGAAGTGTCTGAGCCGGATCGCAGGGATTCGCGGTGCAGAGCACCCGAAATTACTTCAGAGGGACTGTTGTCATGACTAGCATATTTGGACAAGGGCGTCGGCGTAACGGCCACCCGGCCGGGTTCACGCTTATCGAACTGTTGGTGGTAATCGCCATCATCGCGCTGCTGATTTCGATTCTGCTTCCGTCGCTTGAGGCGGCGCGACGGCAATCGAAGCAGTCGGCTTGCCTGTCGCATATCAAGAACATCGCGACCAGCAGCCGAGTGTACGAGGCGGATGATCCCAATGGCTGGGGCATTCCGGTGCACCCCCTCACGTACTGGCAGGATCCGAATGATCCTAGCTTCATCGGGGCGTACGAGTGGGGCGGGAAGTCCGGGATCGGTTCAGAGGGCTTCTGCATTGGACCGTCAGGTCAGTACGCGTTCCTCACCAGCAAGTACGGGACGAAGGCCGGGTTCGGCCCGGCAACGCGGCCGATGAATGACATCTTGTACCCCGCGGGCTTCAAGGACAACCTCCATACCCCAACGGGGTGGATCCGTCAGGGCTGCATTGACGACACGAAGCTGGATCTCTCGTTGTTCAGTTGTCCGGCAGACGAAGGCCCGCCGCGTGGTGCGCATTGCCCGACCTGGATTGCTCATAGCGAGCGGTCCTCGTACGACCACTTCGGCACCAGCTTTGCGGCCAACCTCTTCATGACGTCGTTCGTTGGTGGTGGCCCGGTTTATAGTAACTCGCCATACATGCGCCCGACGTCTCGCGTACCCACGCCGGCTCGGACGCTGTACTACGAGGAGAACATTGGTCGCTGGGCGTGGTGCTGCAAGAACGAGAAGCCTGACTGCGAGAGCACGATTCCGGGACTTGCGATCGATCCAGGACCAACCAAGGTCATCACCGGCTGGCACGGCAAGAACTGGACGTTCAACCGCGCGTTTGTTGATGGCCACGCTGAAAACCAGCGTATCTTGATCGAAGGGACGGAGGATTCGGCAGGTTACTCGGAGCACTACCGGACCGAGGTGGTCTGGCCCGACGACGAAGAACAGCAGGCCCGCTCGGTCTGCATCATCGTCCGAGGTCCGGGCTGGCAAAAAGACACCCTGCCTGCGGAGTCGATCTACACTGGGCTGACGTTTAATGGTGACGGGCGCTACTCCTTCGACAGATGTGTCGGCGACGGCGCCATATATTAGGTGCTTCGCCGCATGGGGTTGGGTGAAATCGGAGGCAGAGGTAATCCGACGACGACCTCACAAGGCAGGCTCTGAATGACATTACGAAGGCTGTCGGCGTTTGGCCGGCAGCCTTCTCCTTTTTTCGCTCGGCTGCGCACACTGGCCGCCGTAGATCAAACGCCTGAGCCGAAACCAACTGAGCTAGCAATGCCAGAACAGCATGACAGCCCGGAAGAGGCCGGCCAGTGGCCTCGACCGCTGTTCTCGAGCTTCGGGCTGACGCGAGTCGCTCATCGCGTGACCATACTCGTCGTTATCGGCGTTACCTTGTACGCCTTCGCCGGTGTAGCGGCAAATGGTTTCGTAGATTGGGATGACAACTTCGTCATAACGGAGAACGAAAGATACCGCGGGTTTGACACCGGCCATCTCACCTGGATGTTCACGACTGGATTCGCAGGGCACTACCAACCCCTTACCTGGCTCTCGTTTGCCGTTGATGCAAGGATCTGGGGGGTGAATGCCGCCGGATTCCACGTTACCAGTCTAGCCCTTCATGTGATTACATCTGTTGTATTCCTCCTGCTGTCGCACCGCCTTCTGGTAGCGGCCTTTCCGCATATTGCCGGGGATGGGATCGCGGTCGGAGCACTCGCGGGCGCTCTGCTCTTCGCGATCCACCCACTCCGGGTCGAGTCGGTTGCTTGGGCAACGGAGCGACGAGACGTACTCAGCGGAATGTGGCTGACTCTGACCGTCCTGTTCTATACGCGGGCGGTTGCCGCGGAGACAGGGCCGACGTATCGCCGTCTCTTCGCAGCCTCTCTGGTTTGCTACACCCTGTCTCTTCTCTCGAAGGCGGCCGGAATGACCATCCCGATAGTGCTTCTCGTTCTTGATGCGTACCCATTTCGCCGCAATGACATCGCTGCGCGTACCGCAAACCGAACGCCCCTCTCCCGTATCCTCTGGGAGAAAGTCGCGTTTGCGGTTCCGGCTACTGCCGCGGCGTTGCTGGCGTTGTGGGCTCAGGGGCAGGCGGGAGCGCTGCGATCCTCCATCGATCACCCCCTGAGCCTCCGAGTTGCCCAGGCGTTCTACGGGATCGCCTTCTACATCGTTAAAACAGTCTGGCCCAGCAGCTTGAATCCGCTCTACGAGCAAAACCCGGAGGCCTCGCCGTGGGCCTATGCCAACATCATGTCCGCGGCCATCGTAATTGCGATTTCCATCGTGCTGTGGAGAGTACGGCGTCGTTGTCCGGGAATGGCTGCGGCATGGCTCGTGTATCTGACCCTGCTTGCTCCGGTTCTGGGTCTGGCCCAGAGCGGTCCCCAAGTCGTTGCCGATCGATACTCGTATCTATCCTGCATGGCCTGGGCGGTGCTAATGGGCGGCGGAGTGGCCCGACTCTGGCACACACCCCGCATGCGATACCCCGTGGTCATCGGACTCGTCATCTTGGTCGGGGCTCTCTCACTGCTGACGAAAGCGCAAGTCGGCGTGTGGAAGGACTCGGAGACTCTCTGGACAACAGTCCTGGATCGCGCTCCTCGCACCGGAACCGCTCATGCCAACCTCGCCGCGCTACGAAACAGCCAGGGACAGTATGCGGATGCACGGCGGCACAGTCGAGCCTGTCTGGATATTCTGCCGGGTAATCGGACGGCGCATATCGCGCTGGCCAGAAGTTCCGCCGAACTAGATGATCTGGGCACCGCTGAACAGCATTACGAGATCGCCCTGACCATTCGTCCTGATGATCCGCCGCGGCTGGTTGCTCTGGCCCACGTCAAGGACCGTATGAACCGACCTCAAGAAGCCGAGGCGCTCTACCGCCGGGTGATCGAGCTTGACCCCATGTCCCCGTTCGGGCATTACAACCTTGCGGGCTTCCTGGCGAACCGAGAAAAACTTGCCGAGGCAGAACGTCCGTTGCGGGAAGCGGCTCGCCTGGCTCCCACCGACCCGAACATCTGGCTCCGGTTGGCAGCCGTCTGTTCCGCGCTAAACCGACCCGCTGATGCCGTGACCGCATTGGAGACGGGCCTTCTCAATGTTCCAGGCGACGTGTCACTTTCGGCGCGACTTGCGTGGATCCTCGCCACGTGCCACGACGACGCTCTGCGTGACGGACGTCGGGCTCTTAGCTTAGCGCAGACTGCCGCCCGCTTGAGCGATCAGCCCGGTCCGATAGTTGTCGAGGCTATCGCCGCTGCCCACGCGGAGCTGGGCGACTTTGCCGCCGCCGCCGCGGTTATCGATAACCTCTTGAAAAGCAGCGTTTCTTCGCTATCCGAGAAAACGATACAACGACTCGAATCGCAGCGTAACCGCTACGAAGCCGGGCAACCCGCCAGAGAGTAATCCGTGTTCAGCGATCACAAGTCGTAAACTGCACAAGAGGGGCTCTCGCTTTCGAGGGGTTGCCGAAATCGCGGCTTTGCCATACATTCCGCAGCCTACCCGGCGCTCGCGAGAGGTTGATACGCGAGAGATTCGTTCGGACGTCGCGCACGCATCTTACCCGACGACCGGTCCGGCGCGCGAGCAATTGCTTGCCCCGAACTTGTCGCCGACTATGCTGGGCCGACCGAACCGTTTCGGTCAGGAATGCGTTTGCTTACTGGGACCTGTGGTTACTGAGAATGCTTGAGGAAAGGTTATGGCTACGTCTTCGAAGAACCGGATAAAAGTGATCATTGTCGGGGCGGCCGGCCGCGATTTCCACGATTTCAATACCTTCTGGGGCAAGGACCCGCGGTATCAGGTCGTGGCATTTACCGCCGCGCAGATCCCCGATATCCACGGGCGCACGTACCCGCGCGTACTTGCCGGGAAGCGCTATCCGCGCGGTATCCCGATTGAGCCCGAAGAGAAACTCGCAGAACTGATCGAGAAGTATGATGTAGATCAGGTTGCCATGGCCTACTCCGATCTGCCGTACGAGCAGGTGATGCACAAAGCCGCCCTGGCCAACGCCGCCGGGGCGGATTTCCGGATTCTCGGCCCGCGCTACACGATGATCGAGTCGAAAAAGCCAGTCATCGCAGTTTGCGCCGTGCGGACCGGATGCGGTAAGAGCCAGACCTCGCGGGCCGTCACCGAGGTTCTCAAGTCCATGGGCAAGCGGGTCGCGGCGATCCGCCATCCCATGCCGTACGGCGATCTGACCAAGCAGATTTGCCAGCGGTTTGCCAAGTTGGAGGATCTCGACCTCCACGATTGCACGATCGAGGAACGCGAAGAATACGAACCGCACATTCAGGCAGGCAACATCGTTTTCGCCGGCGTGGACTACGGGAAGATCCTCAAGGCCGCCGAGAAGGAGGCTGACGTCATTCTCTGGGACGGCGGCAACAATGACACGGCCTTCTACAAGCCGGATCTGTACATTACCGTGGCCGACCCGCACAGGCCGGGACATGAGCTGTGCTACTATCCTGGCGAAACCAACGTCAGGCTCGCCGATATCGTGGTCGTTAATAAGGTCGACACGGCCGATCCGAACGACGTCAAGCAGGTGGTGGCCAACGTCAAGTCGCTCAATAGCGACGCCAGGATCATCAAAGCTAAGTCCCCGGTCACGGTCAGCGATCCCGCAGCCGTCAAAGGGAAGCGCGTTCTCGTGGTGGAAGACGGTCCGACCCTCACTCACGGAGAAATGACCTTCGGTGCCGGTCATGTGGCGGCCAAGAAGTACGGTGCCCGGATGATCGTAGACCCGCGGCCGTTTGCCGTAGGCTCCATCAAAAAGACGTATCAGAAGTACAGCCACATGACGGAGATCCTCCCGGCCATGGGCTACGGCGCCAAGCAGATGAAGGAGCTCGAGCGGACGATCAACGCGGTGAAGTGCGATCTTGTCCTCATCGGCACGCCTATCGACCTGGCGCGGATGATGAAGATCAACAAGCCGAGCCTGCGAGTGAATTACGAACTGGGTAAGCCGGCGACCAGGGCGCTGCGCGACGCAATTGCGGAGGTCGTCTAGGGCCACCTCACGCCTCCAGGTTTTCGGGTGTGCCACTGCTCTTGAGCAGGGCGGCGCCACGGTACGAATGGAACGCGAACCTCCAGGCGTGACAAAGCGCTAGACTTCGACGCTGGGCAGCGAAGTGCAGGCTGCAATGCCACAGCCGCATCGCACTTGTTTGCTGATGAAGGCCACGCCGGGGCCGCCTGTTTCGGGCGGCGCCCGGCGTTTCTTTTGCATATGCCGGTTACGTTGCGCCGACTGGTCTGCGGCACGGCTCCGCGGTTTTTCAGAATCACCGTGCGGTGCCTGCACCACGCGAGCAAACCGCTACTGCGCGGTGATTACGGTGCCGGCCTGCCCTACAATCGCTTGGGCGGCTTGGTCCAGAGACCCGATGATCACCCGGGCATCGGCACGATCGGAACCACGTAGGAACTGGAGTGCCCCGGCGACCTTCGGCCCCATGGATCCCGCCCCGAACTGCCCGCTGTCGAGCCACTTCTGGGCCTCGTTGACGCTCAATCGGTCCAGCGCCTTCTCATCCGGCTTGCCGAAGTTGAGGCAGATTCGATCGACGTTGGTCAGGATCATCATGGTGTCGGCGCCCAACTCGCGGGCGAGCAGTGCGCTGGCGAGGTCCTTGTCGATTACCGCGCAGACCCCGTTCGTCCTGCCCTGCGAGTCTCGTACGACGGGGATCCCCCCGCCACCACAGGCGACCAGGAGGTCTCCAGCACGGACGGAACGCTTGATTAGCTCAATCTCCATCACGCGGCGGGGATGCGGTGACGGAACCACTCGGCGAAACTTGCCCGGCTGAATTTCCTTGATGGTCCAACGCCCGTCACGGCGAAGTTCCTCGGCCTCCTCATCGCTCATGAAGCGACCGATGGGTTTGGTCGGCTCATCAAACGACGGATCGTCATGGTCGACCAGCACGGTCGTGATAATCGTATTCACCACGACGTTCTTGTGCCCGCGATCGCTTAATTCGTTGGCCAGGGTCTGGGCGATCATGAAGCCCATGCCGCCCTGGACGTGAGCTGAAGCCACCTCCATCGGCAACGGATAAACCGCCGTCGCTGCGGCATCGTTGCGGACCAGGAAGTTGCCGATCTGGGGGCCGTTGCCGTGAGTGACCACGAGTCGACACCCTCGCTCGACGAGATCGGCCAGCGGCTTCGCCGCCGCCCGGGAGTTGGCGAACTGGTCATCGACGTTCCCCTCCGAATCGGGGTCCGTAATTGCGTTTCCGCCGAGAGCTACGACTATCAGTTCGCCATCTGCCATAAGCCCAACCCAGCCAATAGTGCCAACCGCCCCGCCTGCCCAGGAAGTAGCCGGGAGCGTAGTTGTTATCAGGCATCCCCGCAACGCTCCGCGGGGAGTACTTCGGCCGCATTGTCGTCAAAGTTGAACGGGGTGCGCCCGACCTATTCCCAGCTCCGATTCGTCCCCACCCGGATTAGCCGGCCAGATGAACCATCAGAGCCTTCTGCGCGTGCATGCGGTTCTCCGCCTGATCGAAGATCGCGGAGTTCGGTAGCCGCGACGTGGCGTAATCGATTTCCTCATCGTAGTGGGCCGGCAGACAATGCAGCACAACCGCATCGGGCGCGGCGATCTTCATAATCTCGCCGTCTATGCGGTACTTGGCGAACGCGGTCCGCCGCGCGGCCGCCTCGTTCTCCTGCCCCATTGACGCCCACACATCCGTATAAAGAACATCCGCCCCGCGTGCCGCGGACAAGTCATTAGCAATCGTTATCTTGGATCCGGTAGTTGCCGCGGCATCGTTAGCCAGGGCAACCACGTCCTTCTGCGGCTCGTGCCCCGGCGGGGTAATTACGGTCATGTTCATCCCCACCCGAGCAGCACCGAGCATCAGCGAATTGGCAACGTTGTTCCCGTCACCGATGAAGCACATAGTCACGCCGTCGAGTTTGCCCTTGCGCTCCAGGACCGTTTGGAAGTCGGCCATGATCTGGCACGGGTGCTCGTAGTCGCTTAAGCCGTTGATGACCGGTACGGTTGCATGCTTGGCGAGTTCCTGCACGGTATCATGGCCGAACACTCGGGCCATTATCACGTCCACATAACGGGAAAGGACCAGCGCGATATCCTCGGTGGTCTCGCGTTTTCCCAGGCTGATGTCCGCGGGAGCCAGATAAATCGCATGCCCGCCCAACTGGGTCATCCCAGTCTCGAAGGAGACTCGTGTACGTAGCGACGGCTTCAGGAAGATCATCGCCAGAGTCTTGCCCTGCAAATGCGACGAACCGGTTCCGGCCTCCTTCAGCTTCCGCGCAGTCTCAAGAACTTCCAGAATCTCCTCGGCGGAGAAATCCAACATGGAAACAAAATTACGACCCTTTAAATTCACAGCCACGGCTAATACTCCAGTCTTAGCCCTCCGCTCTGGGAGGGGCCAACCCCACTCGTAACGCAGGCTTCCAGCCTGCACCCACCAAACCGCGTCGCCGGTTACGACACCACCTTGGCAATTCGCTCAACCGCCCAGTCAATATCATCCCGCGTAATGCACAACGGCGGAGCGAGACGCATGGTTTGCTCGTGCGTATCCTTGCACAGCATACCCTCGGCCTTCAGCTTCTCGCAGAAGTCCCGAGCCACGCCCGCCTCCGGGTGGAATTCAATCCCGAACCACAAGCCCCGTCCCCGGATCTCCTTGATCTTGTCTGTCTTGATCGCACGGAGTTTGCCCATCAGATACTCGCCGAGTTCCTTGGCGTTATCCTGGTATTTGTTGCTCTTGAGAATTTCGACGACCTTCCGGGCGACCGCACAAGCCAGAGGATTGCCGCCGAAGGTACTGCCATGACTCCCCGGGGTGAACACACTAAGTATGTCGCGAGATGAAACTACCGCGGAGATCGGCATGATCCCGCCGCCCAGGGCTTTGCCCAAAATGTACATGTCCGGTTTGACGTCCTCGGTGTCGCAGCAGAAGGTCGCCCCACATCGCCCCAGACCGGCCTGAATCTCGTCGGCGATTAACAGGATGTTCTTCTCGGTGCATAACGTTCGCACTTGCTGCAGATAACCCGGCGGCGGCATGATGATCCCGGCCTCGCCCTGAATCGGCTCAACCAGAAACGCCACCGTATTGTCGTCGATCGCGTTGCGCAGGGCTTCGATATCACCGTATTCGACAATCTCGAATCCCGGCGTGAACGGCCCGAACCCCTCGCGGCAGACCGGGTCCGTGCTGAAGCTGATGATCGTCGTGGTCCGCCCGTGGAAGTTGTCGCCGCAGCAGATCACTTTCGCCTGATTCGCCGGGACCCCCTTCTTCTGGTACCCCCATCTCCGGGCGGTCTTGATCGCGGTCTCCACCCCTTCCGCGCCGGTGTTCATCGGCAGTACCATCTCCATCCCGCACAGGGCCGCCAGCTCCCGGCACATCGGGCCGAGCTGATCGTTGTGAAAGGCCCGGGAGGTCAGGGTTACGCGGTCGAGCTGCAATCGAGCGGCCTCGATCAGCTCCTCGTGACCGTGCCCGAAGTTAACCGCCGAATAGGCCGCCAGCATGTCCATGTACCGGTTCCCGTCGACGTCCTCGACCCAGACCCCCTTGGCCTTGGAAACCACTACCGGCAGCGGGTGGTAATTGTGAGCGGCACACTCTTCGACCAACTCAATATGCTGCGACCCCGTCATTGCGACCTGCTCCTTCTGAGCCTGCGAATTCATCAAGAACCGTCCTTTCGTTCCGAAGCTTCTCACCGCCGGTGGCCGGCTACCCGATACGCCCGGGCCGGTCGCTCGGGCAGACCTCAACGCTCCCGACACCCCCGAAACACCAGCAAGCGGCGGGAGTATACTCAACCCGGAACAGCCTAATCAAGCAGCCGAAAGCTCGGAAAACACTGCGAACCGAGCTACCCCCTCCTATCGCGTTTAAACCCTGATATGAACCCTGAAAGCCGCTGGATTCCCCCAAAAAAAGGCCGCTGGGGCCGTGATCTTCGCGACGCCGGAGTCGTCTTCCCGACCGCCGGGCACGTCCACACCGGGTACCGTAGGTCGAGCCCGACCTACTTGCCTGGACCTACGTCAGCGGCGGCGTTCTTCGTGGTCGCAAGGAGCGTAATCGGGGGTGAGTCTGTCCGGAGATGTTCCACGCCGATAGCCGACACAGGGAGTCGAACCCTGAACCTCAGCTTTACGAAAGCTGTGCTCTACCATTGAGCTATGTCGGCAGCTACCCGAACTGCTGCTGCAAATCATGCATCAACAATCGCGGGCTGCACCGGTGCGGGCCACCAGCACCAAGTGACGGCTTCGCACTTGCCGCCATTTGTAGTAGTTTGCGCGCCTACGTCAATAGATCGGCAGCAGATCACGTACGCTCCAGAGCGTATCGACTGACCCGATCGTACGTGGTGGCCAGGAAACCGACCAGGGGAAACCCCCCGCGCGGGAACGGGGACGGTCCCAACTGTTCGAGAAGTGCCAGCGAAGCGTCGGGCGGCTCGATTTTCACCTTAACGGTATCGAACTCGGGACCGGTCCGGGCGAAACGATCGAGCAAGTTTGCCGGCGGAGGCGAAGTCGGGTAGATCGTCGGCACGATCTTCAAAGACGGCGGCATCTCATCGACGGTCTTGGGTGCGCGGTTCATCATCAATCCTCCGCCACAGCTTCGCGAGACAAGGCAAACAGGTCGCGAAGAGCCTCGGTCGATAGTCCTGTGATCCAATCTTCGCCGGTTCCGATGATGTTCTTGGCTAAGCTGCGTTTCCGCTCAATAACGGCGCTGATTCGCTCCTCCAGCGTACCGATGCAGACGAACTTGTGAACTTGAACTTGCTTATCCTGCCCGATCCGATGGGCGCGATCCGTGGCTTGATCCTCCACGGCCGGGTTCCACCAGCGATCGTAGTGGAACACGTGATTCGCCGCCGTGAGGTTGAGCCCGACTCCGCCCGTCTTCAAAGACAGCAGGAAGACGGGGATGCTCTTACCCTCGGACTGGAAGCGATCGACCATTTCCACCCGCGCCGCCTGGGGGGTCCCGCCGTGCATGAACGGGACATCCAACCCGAGCACGCTTTGAAGGTGCTGCTGGAGCAACCGGCCCATAACGCGGAACTGAGTGAACACCAAAGCGCGGTGTCCCTCGGCCAGAACCTCTTCGAGCATCTCGGTTACTCGATCGCACTTGCCGCTACGATGCGGGAGCGGGCTATCATCCGCCAGGAAATGGGCGGGGTGGTTGCAGATCTGTTTGAGCTTGACGAGCGTGGCCAGAATCAACCCGCGTCGCTGAATTCCGCCGGCTAAGTCGATCTGACCGAGCATCTCCCCTACGAGAGCTTCATAGAGCCCTGCCTGCTCACGGGTCAGGTTGCAGTAGACGATCATCTCGAGCTTCTCCGGCAGATCTACTGCGACCTTGGGGTCATCCTTCACACGGCGAAGCACGAGCGGGCGGATCAGATGCCGCAAACGTCGAGCCCGGTCCTCGTCGTGGTGACGCTCTACGGGCACGGCGAAGCGGCGTCGGAAATCGGAGGCGGTACCGAGATAGCCGGGATTCAGAAAGTCCATAATAGACCACAGCTCACTCAGATGATTCTCGAGGGGGGTACCTGTTATTGCCACGCGCGTGATGCTGTTCAGCGCCCGGACGGCCATCGCCTGCTTGGCTGCCGAGTTTTTGATGTTCTGCGCCTCGTCGAGAGCAAGACGATGCCAGTCGACGCGGGCAAGGTGTTGAAGGTCGCGATGGGCGAGGCCGTACGTGCTTATGACAACGTCGTGGCGGCGGGCTTCCGCCGCAAAATCGTCACCGGTCAAGCGTTCCAGACCGTGGTGAACCATAACCTTCAAGGACGGAGCGAAGCGGGCGATCTCCCGCTGCCAGTTGCCCACCAGGGACATCGGTACGACCAGCAGGGTCGGACCCGGAGGATCCCCTTCCTCGCGTTCGTGCAGCCACAGCGCAATCATCTGAATGGTCTTTCCCAGCCCCATGTCATCTGCGAGGCACGCTCCCAACCCATGCCGCCCGAGAAAGCTCATCCACTGCAACCCGCTCAGTTGGTACGGGCGGAGGGTCCCGTGGAATTCCGTCGGAGGCGGGATGTGCTCGAGATGCTCCTCCATCTGCGATGCGTTGAGCAAACGCTCGATCCACCCATGGGCGTTCAGCCCGCCGACGGTCAGACCGGTATCCAGATCGTCCGCCGCATAACTCAAACGCAATGCTTCGAAGACGGTCATGCGCCCGCTCTGGTGGTTATCCAGAAAGCGCAGCGCGGCTTGCACATCGGCAGCCTGAACCTCCGTCCAGTGTCCGCGCAAACGGACCAACGGGGCCTTGGTTTCGCTCAGCGATCTCAACTCGTCCAGCGAGAGTTCCTCTTCTCCCAGCGCGACTCGCCAGTCATAGGAAATCAACGCATCCAGCCCAATATTAGAGCTAACCGCCGCGGCCGAGTCCCCGAGCGGACGAATATCCAACTGCATTCTGAGTCGCGGACGATCCTCATGCCACCATTGCGGCACCCAGACTCCGAATCCTTCCGCTCGAAGAACCGGAGCGGCATCACGGAGAAACAGATACGTTTCTTCGAGCGTCAGACGGCACTGAAGCGGACCGTCGGGCTCGGCACAGGGCTCCAACGGCGTGAAATGGCGGGCCGCCCGGGCAAGATCCGCCCGGAGCTGCTCGCGGGCGCGGGCAAACGGGCGTTTCAGGATGGCGGGGCCCTTGTGGTCTTCGTCCCACAGACGGGCAGCTTCGAGAATCTGCCGAGAATCCTCTGTGGCCTGAACGTGGAGGGTCAACCGCCATGGGCGCTCCGGATCCGTGTCTTCATTGGCTGCGGCGGGAGACTCCCGATACAACCGAAAGCACGTTCGACATCGCAGCTCATCCGGAGGGGACTCCAGACCCGCCAGCCAGGACTGTACGGCCAGCACGACCGTTCGGCACTCTTCCGGTGTTCCCTCCATGACAGGGTCCGCACGTACCAAGGCGCGAAGCCATCGTATTTCGGAAGTGCGTGCCTCATCGGAGCGATCTTGCAAGGCATGAGCCAGCTCGTCCCCCTCCAAACAGCGCCGAACCAGCGCATCCACCGCCGTCCACAGGAAGTTCTCTACCAGAGTCGAAGCCTGAACGGGGGTATCGTCCACCGGGAATGACCGGCAAACCGGTGGCATGGAGACGATCAATGCCCGCAGCCGCTCAGAAGTTTCTGCATCATCTACAACAACGCGCCAATAGCCTCGATACTGCCCTCCGCCCGCATGCACCGCCGGCACAAACCGCTGCTTACCCAGTAGCTCCAACGCCAACTGGGCGACCCGACACCAGTAGCGCAGCGAGTCGCCGGCCATTAGATCTTCGCGGGGTAAGACCGGTGCTGCGGCCAGCAAATCGACCGCGTCCGCGGGTCCGAATGTCAAAGTCGGGACGTCGAACGTCCGCAGGACGGCCCCCTCCGGCACCGCCTCAAACAGCGACACCGGATCGAGGTCAAGATGAGGCAAGTCCAGCGATAAGTGCGTTTCGCCGGCACCAAAGATCAGCAGGCTGTCCCAAAGGTCGCCGAGACTCCCGCGCAGCTCATCATGAGAGACCACCGCCAACTTAGCCGGACCACAACCCCCGCCGGTTTCTTGCGCGGGCTCATCCGTAGATTCCGTAGCCTGCGGAAAGACGTGTTCGCCCCAGAGGTGCAAAGTTGCGTCAGCCCAGACAGCTTGCAGTGCGATCATAAACGGTTCGCTTCCTGCCATGAGCCGGTCGACATCGGACTGCCGCCGTGAGTGCGCCCCGCACATGAGGCGACCCGCTTTCGTTCGCCCCCGAATCCCGGCAACTTCCCCCCAGCCTGTTGAGCCCGGTGGGTCCGCCGGCAACGCGGTCGCAACCGGATGGCCCGCGGACGATCAACGCTCGGAATCGGCGGGCACTATTTCGAAATCGATGCGATACGGCCAGTCGCCCTCGACATCGTTAACTTCGAACCGGACGATAAGCAACGACCCGCACGAGAAGTCTACCCCCAGCAGAGCCTCGAAGGGCGCAGCGAAGCCGCTGCTCTGCGGCTCGGCGGAGTCGTCATCCCCGTCCTCACCACCGATCTGAAAGAACTCAACGCCCTCCACCAAGGCGTCATCTCGCATCGTTACGTCCGTGAGGTTCTCTTCCATGAGCCGCAGTAGTTCCGGGCTCCCTATGCCGAACACTCGAGCACACGCGACGAAGCTCTCGTCTTCGTCCGATGCAAGAGAACTTTCGCTGTTGCCATCGAGGTGGCGAGCCGAGTCGCCCAAGCCAAACTGCGCGAAGTCGGGTCCGGAGAGCTGATCGGTCTGATCGTACGCACCATAGGTGAAGACCGCGCGGTCCGGCGTATTGTTGATGAACAGTACGCGAACGCTCCCCCGCTCCCCCGCCGAGTCCCCGCCAAGGGTGGCCGTCTGATTGAGGAATAACTCGCCGCACCCACCGGCCAGCGGCAGGAACAGACCCGTGAGTATCGTTGTCAACAGCCGCCGTCTCATCATCCGCTGCAATCCTTTGAAACTGGGGCGAACGTCCCGCTCCGTATTCTATCGGGCGGAACTCGCACGATGCGCCCGCCCATGTCCATCGACCGCCACGGCAACACGGCTTGAGTCTAGAGGATCTGGACGCCCTCGCAAGCGCCTTGAGCGACTTGTGCTGCGATCGACGACCGAATCCTCAGGATCGGCGGCTGCGAAGTTCTTCGATGTCTACGATGAAGACCTTCCGGAACAAGGCATCCGTGTACACGACGAAGTCCACGTGGCCTGCCCACATCCCCTGAGGGCTGGGATCATCGTAAGTAAACGGGAGATAGACCGGTTCTCCGACCGGCTCGAGGTTCTCCACGTCGTACGCCTGGTGATAGAAGCGTTCCAATCTGGGACCGCCCCAACTCTGCATCGTCTCAAAGTCGTCTTGCATGCGATGGGCTGAGAGAATCGCAACGAACTTCTCCTTCGTCTCCATCGACATTGCCATGTGGACGATCTCGGTCCCCACCGTCGGCACTTCGTGTCGTCCGAACCCCAGCTTACCCGAGGACCAACTGACGTGGAGCCGCGACGGCACCCGTCGGACCTGCTGCAGGTCCCAAGTCCTCGGGCCGGTTGCGGCAAACCACGCTCGAAGGTCGACCACCTCGAGCTCAATAGGGTCCTCGACCGGATCGTACCGGTAAATCACCTCGTCGCTGTCAAGGTCCGGATCGAGAGTTTCTGCGCCGAACAGCTCGTTCATGCCCTCGTCCGTCGGGCGCTTGCGAAGGAGCACTACCCGGCTATCCTCGCTCTCCGTTGCCACCTGCAGCATGCCGCCTTCGCCAGCCCAAGCCGGAGTCTCGTATCGCTTCAGGGCGATGTGGTCAATCTTGTCCCGCTTGCAACCGGCCGTTACCGTAAGCAACATAGCGGCAACGACGCCTGTTAGAATGAACAGCTTCCCCACGGAGGCACCTCCCATTCTCATACGTTGATCTTCCGCGATCATCCTAAGCCCAACAGAATCTTGAGATAGGACCGCTGCGCGCGTGCGGCGCGAACATCAGGAAGCGGCCCCCGACACTCGAAGACCATACTAGCTCGATTGTCGAGATTATGAAAGAGGTTCGGGTCTTCGGCGATGCCGCACGTCGAGAACGACGGCAGACCGCCGGGATTCTCGCTACACAACCTGCATAGCGGCTACTACGTTATCTCGCGAGGCGCGGCGCGCCGGGAGAAGACCGGCAACGAGACATGTCGCCACAGTCAATCCGATACCGATCGCAACGCTCCCGTATGGGATAATGAACTCCGGATAGAACCCTATTAGACCCGCGGTTATCCGATTATCGCTGAATGCCTCATGTAGGCCCAATGCCAGACCGGTCACGGCCCCCAGCAACCCTAGGGTAGCCGCCTCTGCCAGCACTAAGCGGATGACCTGAGATCTGAGGGCTCCAACAGCGCGAAGGACCGCAATCTGGCGGGCTCGAATATGCACGCTCACCATCATCAGATTCCCAATACCGATCGCAGCAACAGGCAGAAGAAGTGATGGCAACCACGTCAACACGAGCACTGCTCTGCGGATACTCCGATCAACATGCTGTTTCAGGCGACGGACAGACCCGGCAATTGCGTCAGGTCGTTCGATCTCCTGTGATATCCGGGCAAGCGTGAGTCGTTCACGCAGCACGAGCCAGTTCTCATCTGCAGACCGGCGTCCCCACGTCCACCTGACATATCGCACCGCTTGGCCAAAACGACGGAGGTCCGGAACGACCTCAGGCGGAACCGGCGTCCCTGTTTCGCTTTGCACCCAGCGGTCGATATGTTCCCGGGCCTCTTCCAAACGGCCGCGTTCATTGGGCAGATGCTCGCCCCACCGAAGCAACGTGCGGGCGAGCGCTGGCTCGTCTACCGGATCAGGCAGGTCCTCGAAATCGAAATCGTCGGGGCGAGCGGCGTCGGGCAGGTCCAGATCGCAGAGGAACATCGAGGCCACATCCAAGGAGAATCTCTTCCGCAGATCGGCATTGGTCCCCAACATCGCGCTGGCTGCGGCGAATTGCATGTAACTCTCCGCCTGGAACGCCGTAACGGCCAGATCCAGCGCCGGAGACTGCACGACGCCGGCAATCTCGAACTGTGCCGCCAGCCCGCGTACCGTAATGGTCACTTTGTCTCCCGCGTGCAGTCCTTTGCTTCGCGAGGTCTGCACGGGAATCAGAATATGGCCTCCGCGCGCGAGCTTTGCCTTGGCGTCCGCCGAATCCCCCTCGATGAAGCTCACTTTGAAGATCCTGAAGATCGCCTCGGGGTCGGCGGCAACAAACACCGGTCTGGTGACGCGTTGCACCAGTTTCTTCATCAGCTTGTCGGTCACGGACTGTTCCGGAGCATCCGGGTTCGCGATTTGGCAATCGACGTCGGTCACCACCGTTACGCTCTTCACTCCGGGTAGTTGCCGGACTCTTTCGATTGCGTCACCGGGAACGTACTGCGGCGACCACACGAAGGCCTCCGGGAGCCTGCCCGGGAAGTCCCAGACTGCGAGCATTGCTTCCGAACCGATCCCCAGGTACACGATGAGCGAAAGGGCCACCATGAGCACCCAGCACACTCCGGTGCATCGCCACGGCGCCCGCCCGAACTGATCGCACGCCAACTCCGGGCGTATACCGAGAAGCGGTCCCACCAATCGCGAAACCGGCGCGCCCAGCAGGCCCACCAGCGCGGGCGTCAGCAGGATGTACCCCAGATACAATGACGTGACCCCGACGGTCGCAAACGAAGCCCCCAACCACTGAGTCTGGTCCGGATCGCGGACGATGCCTTCATGTACTAAGAGAAACCCGATCCCGAAGACACCGGAAAGGTATAGTCCGGCCTTCCGCGGCGCCCGAATGTCCGGATTCAAAGCTGCCAGGGGCGTCACCCGGCAGACCTGAAACAGCAAGAACGCCGTGCTGACCAGAGTCGTCAGAATGCCACTCGCGACCGCAAGCTGCACCCCCCACTTGCTCGCTACGATGGGCGCATGCCCGCTTGGCAGGCACACCGAGCAGAACTCGGTGACCGCCATGCCCAGCAGAACGCCGAGGACCGTACCGAACAGCCCCAGGGGGATCATCTCGATCGACAACAGCCAGGCCAATTGACCGCGCGTGCTCCCCACGCACCGCAGCACTCCCATGGACCTTCGACGTTCGAAGAGGCTCATGCTCATTGTCGTGAGAATGATGAAGAAGGAAGTGAGCAGAGCAACAAAAGCCGTCAGAGAGAGCAGAATACGGCTAATCCGCTCCGCTTCGTCGAGCACTTGTTGGCGCGCTGCGGCCGATACAATGCGGCAGTGCCCAACACCCGCCTTTTCAGCCAGCAGCTTCTCCAATTCTGTCTGCGTTTGCGCCAGGCTATTCGGCGAAGAGTCCTCCAGCATTATGTCAATGACCGACACCGCATTGGGGGCCAGCGCCAGCTCCTGAACATCTGCGATTGCCATGTACACGCTGGGCTTCTGAAACTCGGCAACTCTGCGGTCATCGAAGAGCCCGACGACCGACACAACCATAGCGGAACGATCCGGCGCGCCGGATATGCCTATCCGGCTTCCCAACTCCACTCCCCAGCTAGCCGCAACGGCTTTGGCGATCACCGCTACTTTTCGTTCAGCGGATGCAATAGGTCGGCCGATCAACCCGGGCAAATCGAGAAACGGCTGCTCCGTACCGGGGTCGATTCCAATAGCGTCAACGGCCTGCCGGTTCGTCTCGACTACGCGATCCGCGTCCTCGGCCGGCATCACTCGCATGCGGCGGCGCAGGCGCGACGTCACATGCCGCACGTTGTCAAGTTGGGATATTGGATCGACCAAAGAGGCGTCGAGGGCGCCCCAGTGAGCCCCCGGAGGATGAACCGTCAAATGTGCCGCCCCGAGCCATCGATTGACCACCTCATAGCGAATCGCTCGCCGGGCCGTCTCGTAGAAGTTGGCGATTGTGACGACCGTGGCTACGCCCATTCCCACGGATATCACCGCAGCAAGAGCTCTCCCCGGGCTAGTCCGCCAGTTCCGCGTAGCAAGCTGCCACGTGCGCCGCATGCCCTTCTCCGTCCGGTCGCATCTCGCCGGCGATTCTCCCGTCCTTGATCATGATGACGCGGTCGGCGTATGCAGCGCCGGTCGGCTCGTGAGTGACCGCCAACACCGTTCGACCATCCCGGTTTGCCAGCCGCTTCAGCAGCGCCCAGATTGCTTCTCCATGACGTGAATCGAGATTCCCGGTGGGCTCGTCGGCCAGCAACAAAGCCGGGTCGTTCATCAGAGCCCGAGCAATCGCCACTCTCTGCTGTTCGCCACCGGACATTGCCTGGGGACGATGGCTACGGCGGTGGCCCAGGTCCACAAGCTCCAACAAATCCGCGGTGCGCTGGTCGACCATCGCAACCGGGACGCCGTCGATGATCGCGGGGAGGGCGACGTTTTCCATGGCCGATAAATTCGGAAGGAGGTTGTATTGCTGAAACACGATGCCGAGCCGGCGACGCCTGAACAGAGTGCGTTGTCGGTCGGACATTCCTCCAAGATCCCGGCCTTCGATACGGATCGTCCCGGCCGTTGGCTTATCCAGACCGCCGACGAGGTGCAGCAAAGTGCTCTTTCCGGAGCCGCTGGCCCCCATGATCGCGAGAAACTCGCCCTCCTCGACAGTCAGGGAAACATCCGCCAAGGCTCGAACCGGTTCCCCACCCGAGTTGAAGTCCTTACGCAGAGAACTGACCTGTAGCGCCTGGTTCATCCATCGCATTGTAAGCGCGTAGTCTCCCTCGTGCCAATGATGGCTCCCCCGCAAGAGAAAGAACCGACGCTCGCCGCAAGGACGAGCGTCGGGGTTGTCTTCGCAGGTGGCGGGTGGACCCGGACCGAGCATTTCGGGGACTTATCCGGGACTCGCCCGAGCGACCTATCCGAACATGGGCGGGCTATAATCCTGAGGCGCAAGTTCCTCGAACCGGTCCTCCGTCGGGTGCACCCAGGCTACCGGAGGGTGTTTCTCTTTCTTGATCTCGATCTTCATTCTGCCCTTCTTTCCTCTCTTCTTAAACGTCTTCTTTCTCATCCCATCAGACTTGTCGCGTCTCTTGCGGTCAATCTCCGCCGTGGTCTTATTGGTTCTGTCGTGGTGTTTCTTCGTCCTGGCCTTGTCATCAGACGCCGATGCACGCGTCTTCTTCCCTTTCACGACGCTCTGCTCTTCTATCCTCATCGCCTTCGAATCGGGCTCGCGCGAAACGAACCAGTACGTACTCCCTGCGCCCAGCACAAAAACACCCAGGATCACCGCCGAGATCATCTGCTTCTTGTCTTCAACCATGATTGCTATCTCCCAAGAGGTGTGACTGTTCTTCCTGCTTTGCGTCCCTACCGGCATTGCACGACATGACGGCTACGCAAGCCGCCTCGACTTTGTGTCTCCACAGTGTCAGCAACACCGAATCAACACTTGATTGGACGTGCGGCTGTCCGGGAAGTTCCCGGACTACCCGAACCCGGACCGAGGCGGGTCGAATTGAGTCTGTCGGACGTCCAGAAGTAACGCCGCCCCCTTGTAGCCGGCCTCACAGCGACGCCGCGAGCTTACACGCCAGGGACTAGCCCCGGCGCTACAGTAATTCGCGGCCTGAACTGTGCTTCGGCAGATAATTCGGGCTGGCAGTGAATGCAGAGTCGGCTCGGGAGACGGCCGGGCGCACCGGCCAATAGAAAACCGGCGCTCGTCGAGGTGACGAGCGCCGGTCTTATCTTCATGGAGAGAACGGGGACCGCTACCGACGTTTGGACGCCCGAATCAGCAAGGTCCTCGATGCTGCCTACGCGAAGCTGGGCGGCCGGAAATCCTGAATCTCCAGTTCCTCGAACCAGTCCTCCTGCGGAGGCATCCAAGCAGCCGGCGGGAGCTCCTTCTTCTTCTTCTCGATCTTCCTTCCGCCCCTGCTCCTTCTCTTCTTGGTAGTCTTCTTCTTCTCTCTATCGGATCTGTCGCGTGTTTTGCGCTCGACCCTCTCTGCCTTCGCCTCAGTCCTGTCGCGTGTTTTCTTCTTCTTCTTGGACTTATCGTCGTCTTCCGAAGAACGTCTCTTCTTCTTCTCCGTCGAGCTGGGGCCCTCCTTCAGCTTCATAGTCTGCGGACCGGTGTCACGAAGAACGAACCAGTAGGTGCTGCCCGCGCCCAATACAAGCACCCCCAGCACCCCCAGCATAACCGTCTGTCTCTTATTGTCAGCCACGATAGCGACCTCCCATGAAGCAATACCGTACTTATCCTGCCCCCTGTAGCTGTATTCGACCAGTATGCGTGGTCGATTCAGTCTCGTCAAGGAGCGTCGCCGGGCGGGCGCCGCGTCGCTGGCAAAGTCCGCCCTAATAATAAGACGCCCGGGGCGTATTCCTGGTTCCACACATTCTCGCGGGATGACCAGCAGTACGCCCGCGTCCGGTTTTCACACCCCTCTGCGATCGGCCCTCCGGAATAAGTTCGCTCGTGAGCGAAAACGGTGCTGCGACGGCGTGTTGATTCGACAATCTGATCTGCTAACCTGCGTTCGGTCTTGTTATTGCATGCAGTCCCGCGGGTTGAACGTGGGCCCGTGTAACTAATAATTCAAGGGTGACAGTCGCCATGAAGATCGGATTCAGCTCGGTTGTGTGTCCGGATTGGGACCTTGAGACCATTTTGTCCAAGGCCGTGGAAGCAGGGTTCACCGGGGTCGAGTTGCACGTTTCGGAAGGCAAGACCCCGCTAGGCGAGTTGGCCCGTGATCCGGATGATGTGCGGCGGAGATTCGCGGAGAAGAACGTCGAAATCGTCTGCCTAAGCACTTCGATAGCTCTGGATTCGTGCATGGAGAACGAGCTGGCTTCGGCGCGGGCCGCCATCGAGGAAGTTGTCGAGCTCGCCGCTCAGCTAGCATGCCCGTTTGTGCGCATCCCGGCCGGAGAACTCCAGGTGTTGGACAACAAGCGGTTTGCCGTGTCCAGGATCGCTGCCGAGGTTGCCCAGTTGGTGCCGAGCGTGACTCGGCACAATGTGACCCTGCTGGTGGAGAACGGTGGAGACCTGCCCGGAAGCGAAGCACTCTGGTTCGTTGCTGATGCGGTAAACCACCCGGCCGTCAAGGTCTGTTGGAGCCAGTGCACCGCCATGACGCTCGGCGAGCGGGCAACGGTATCCCTGCCGCGAATGAGTACGAAACTCGGCTTGGTTCATATCACCGACGCCGAATACGACCGCCGGAACCTCTTGAGCCAGTACAAGCTTCCCGGTCAGGGTCAGACGGAGGTAGCGAAGCAGATCGAGTTACTCAAGGGGCTGATGTACGACGGGTATCTGGTATTCGTCTGGCCGAAAGCTCAGGTCGAGTCATTGCCGGAGCCGGAGGTAGCCCTTCCCGAGGCGTCTGCGTTCCTGCGTGCCTGCTTGGACAGTCAGCAGGACGTTCTCTCCGCCTATAAGATCGACAAACGCAAGGTCAAATTCGCTTCGCGGATCGCGGCTGTCGGACAGGAGTAGCGCCTCGTAGCGACGCGGGCATGACGGCCGGAGAAGCGCAAGACCTTCAGGAGGAAGTCGCTGAGTGATTCCACGGGTCGTTGTCGCGCTTGGCTGCACGCTAATCGTAGCCGCGGGAGTGGTAGCAGCTTCCGTATCCGGCGGATCGAGACTCTCCTCGCTGCCCCGTTCGGCTGCATTCGGCTGTGCAGCCCTTTCTCTGCTCTGCTCCGGGCTGGTCGCAGCGATGCTACATACAACGAACGAGTGCCCATCCGGAGCTCCCCGTGAGTCGAGTGCAGTCTCTGCGGCGCGATTGACGGCACTTCTTTCGGCCGTACTGGCATCGACGCTTCTTGTGCTGACCCTCGGCATTCGCATTGTCTACGTAGTCGTGGACCTGCTTCATGTATATCCGTCGGAAGCCGGCGCCGAATTCGGGTACGATATGCTGGGGTTGTGGAGTCTGGGTCTGCTGCTCACATCCTGCGTCATCTCTCAGGTTTCCACCCGCGATCCGCAACTTCCGGCATGCACGCTGTTGATAGCCACGGTAGCGACGGTGTGGGTGAGTCTCTCGGCTCCGGTCTACCGCATGGCCTCCTTCGGCGGAGTGGAACAAGCCGGGGCGTCCGCGTTGTTGATGGTCTCGCTGGCAGCATTGCTGGTTGCGGCGGGCCTGTTCGCGGCACTGGCGGCGAGGCGTAACCGCCCGGGGGAGAAAGTCTCTGCGCCGGCAGGTTCCGCGTCAGTATCCTGGCCGGGGTTTGATCGCACCTGCGGGAGTCTGGCGCTCGCGTTGATTATACTGGCGGCTTACCAGTTGGCTGTCCCGCTTCCGCTAAGTTGGGGCGGGTTTCGCGGTGCCGCGGGCGTACAGGCCGTCAGCGCCGCCCTGGGTGCCTGTGGATGCTATCTACTGATTTCGCCCTCGTGGAACGCTCGCCTGGCAGACGCAGTGGGGGCACTCGGTTCGCTCTCGCTGTGCGGGGCGGCCGTGGCGGTCCTCCCGGAGCAACCGGTCTCTCTTGTTGAACGGTACCCGATGGTGTTTAACGCGATGATTGTCGCTTTGGCTATCGCGGTGGCGATCTGCACGTGGAGTGTTGCCACGTGCGGGGCGGGCTGTTCCACGCCTTCTATTCGCGCGAGATTCGTACCGCTCGCCAAGCGATTCGCGTTCATCGACGCCGTCTTTGCCCTGACGGTAGCAGGCTTGATGGCCCTTTGGCCTCGGATGCGGTCGATCGGCATTCCGGACGACTCCCTGGGTCGAGTGACGGCCGGCTTCGGCGCCAACCTGTTCCTTCTGTTGGTTATGTTGTGGTGCTCGCGCCGTCTGAAGCGGATGACGCTGCACATTCTGACTCTGCTGGCGCTGCTCTCGGCGGCGGGGTTCATGGTGATGCGGATGCGCCCGTTCACCCCCAGTTACGGCTAGAAACAACCGCGCGAATGGAAGCCGGGTCTCGGCCACAATTGCGCGGTCATTGATGGAGCGAATTCTCATGCGAGCTGTGGTTCAGCGAGTAGACGAGGCGAGAGTGGTCGTGGACGGAACAGTGCACAGCTCGATCGCGCGCGGGCTGTTGGTATACCTCGGGGTCGACCGCGACGACGGCGAGGCTGACGTGGTGTATCTGGCGGACAAAGTGCGTCATCTACGGATCTTCAGCGACGATGCGGACCGGATGAATCTGAATGTCGGGCAGGTCGGCGGCGCTGTAATGGTGGTGAGCGCCTTCACCATTCAGGGGGATGCCCGCCGAGGGCGCCGTCCGTCGTTTGAGCAGGCGGCCGCCCCCGATCGAGCCCTCGTGGTCTACGGAATGTTCTGCGACGCGTTGAGTCAGACCGGGATCCGCGTCGAGCGTGGGAGCTTCGGCAATACGATGGAAGTCCGGTCGGCCAACGCCGGGCCCGTATGCATCCTGCTTGAATCGCGCCGGGTGTTCTGAAAGGCCTCGCCCGCAAGCTCGATTGCTCCCTGCGCGCGGCCATGATGAAAGGAAGACAACCGGCTTCGCTGCCCCCAAATGTCGGGGGCAGGTCACCGGTTGCTTCCCTTCCTCCTGATAAGCTCTCTTGCACTACCTGCGGAAGCTGAGCCCTATCTACGAGTTGGGGCCGGTGAAGTTGGTCTGCAGGATTGCATAATCGGCAACGTCGACGTCGCAATCGTCGTCAAGATCGCCAACGGTGCTACCATCGGGATTAATCTCAGCCCCGTTCGGCGTCAGGTCACAGACATCATCGTCATTGGTCACCCCGTCGCCGTCGATATCGACATCGCAAGCATCACCGGTTCCGTCACCGTCGAAGTCTTCCTGGTCCGGATTGGGTTCGCTCGGGCAATTGTCAGAATCATCAACGACTCCATCACCATCAGAATCGTTCAGTATCGTCAGATCGATATCGTCGACCACCCCGTCGCAATTGAAGTCGCCATCCGCCCAACCGCAACTGTCATCGCTGTTGCATCCGGCGGAGCCGGCCGCCATAGTCGCCAGAACGATGACCTCATCATCAGTATTCCGAACACCATCCAGATTGGCGTCACCGTACTCGGTTCCCAGGATGACCTCTACTAGCTCCCGGACGTCCTCGGTGTCGACCGCCATGTCGCCATTCATATCACAGCTCAGGTCCATCATCACGGCCTCAGCCAGATTCGACCAATCTCCCAGATTGCGGCAAACATAGTCAATATCGCGCGAATCGACCAAGCCGTCCCAACCCAACGGTTGAGCTCCGGCCACAGGACCAGTCTTCGTATCGCCGGCAACATCGCCGCGGAAATCTCCGGGAGCGTAGGCCTTGCCGGTCTTCAGAAGGCCGCCGATGTCAGTCGGAGCGTTGAAAGTCGGGTCGGCGGGCGGGGCCGCCGGCGGAACGAGTTGAGGTCCCCGATCAGCCCAAGGATAGGGCAGGCCGACGTCCGCCAGCGCCAGGTCAATAGCAACCGCTCCATCCTTCCGGTTGAGTTGTCCGTCGTTCATGGCCAGCCCATCGGCAAAGTAGCGCAGATCCTCCTTCGTCAGGTTCCCATCGCCGTCAAAGTCGCCGATCACTTCGGGAATCGCGTTATCCGCGTCCATATCGCCGATATCGCCGGATCCGGTCGCAACACCGGTGCGTTGCCAGCTTCGCGGCGCGAAGAAAGCCTTGACTAACTCGGTAGCATCATCCAGATCTCGAACGGCATCACCGTTGAAGTCGCCTTGGATCCGGTTCCGTTCCGCCAACTCCAATCCGGAGCTCACCGTGTCATAGCCGGCACCATCCCAGTAGTAGTAGCTGCCTGTACCGGAGCCGTCGGAATAGACCCCGCGACGCGACAATAGCGAGTTACGTTTGGGCACGAGCCCGGCTTCGTTGTTGGAGCCGTATGGATCCGTGTCGCCGCCCCAACCCATGCCGTTGTAGCGGCGTGCGAACTCTTGAAGGTCTGCGTTCGGCAGCACCCGTTCCGGATACTCGGTCGGATTCAGTACGTTGTGGACACAGTCAATACCAGCGGGCAAAAAGAACGTGGTAGCCAAGTCCTGCCCCGGCATATTCGCAGCAGACTTGCAGTAGTCGGCGGGATACATGTGGCAATCGCTGTCGTGAACGCACTCTTGAATCACACAGTGGTTCTCATTACCTGGACAATCCCCGTCCGCGACGCAAACGACTGCACAATCTCCAGTCAGTCCGGCGGCGACACAGTCGTCGTCGCCGTCGCATGCTATCGTTGGATCCTCCACGCACACCGCGGTCTCGCACACTCGGCTAGTGTTGCAGATATCCTCCTCCACGCCGGTGGTGAAGTCATCGATAGCATCGAAGATGTTGTTCAAGTACTCCGCAACCTGCTGATTGTCCAAAGGTGGATTGCTTGCTGCTACAGCAGTGTCATACTTATCCCGATGACTCCAAACGCAGAGATCATTCGACGTCGCGCAATCCTGGTCATCGAAACACATCTCGGGGTTTGCGCTACCCAGGGTCGACTCGCACCATCCGTGTCGATTCCGGTTCGGATCACCTCGCACACTGAAGGAGCCGCTCCCGGCAATCTGATAACCGAGGCACGGATCGCAATTGTCCAGAATCGCGTCAATCGTCGGACGAACGTAGTTGTCCGGCGTATTGCAGGCGGTTTCCCCTGTGTCCTTCCACACGCCGAGAATCTCGTACTTCCCGCCCCGGGCGTCCTTAGCCGCGCGGCTCGAGCCGGCCACCCCGGTATATCCGACAGCCAGGCGTCGATTCTGCACGGCGTTTTCCATAATACTCGATCCACCGCAGTTCGATGCTTGATGATCGGGACCGAGATTAGTCAGACTGGTGATCTTGACTTCGTCGCCGATGTTATCCCCACGACCCCAACTCGTGTCGATCCCGAGAGTACTCATCGCTGCGTTACGCGTACCGGAGCCAACGTCACGAGTGGCGGCCACGAGGTTCTCACCGTTGGGCAAGCGCCCGCTGGTGAAGAGATACTGGGCCTCGCTGAACTTGACGCTGTCCCGGCCCGTACCACGATTCGAGATAATGGCTACCGGCACCCACGCCGCCACAAAGTCGAAGATCGTATCTTCGTTGGGGTCGGGGTTCGCCGGATTGTCAGACCGCCACGTATTCAGCGACTTGCTCACGTCGCGCAGAACACAGGTCTCGCCTTCCGGGCAGTCGCCGTCCTCCCCGCACGGATCGCCGCTCGTATCGCACCAACCGAAAACACAAATCTCGACTGGCTCACAGGTTTGGCCGTGATTGCAGGCGTAGTCGCCGCAGCACGCCCGACCGGTGAAACTCGTTCCGTCGTGGCACTCCTTCAGAGGGCAGTGGTCTTCGGCGGAGTAGCAGGGCATCGGTACGCAGGGCCCGTTAAGCCCCAAGGCCGTGCAATCCGAGGTAGACTCGCAAGATGTCCGATGGTCATCTCCGCACCAATTGCTGCTGCTGCAAGCCCCTAGCTCTCTTGTTAGACTCGCAAGTTGGCTGATGTTTCCACTGGACGACGGGACCGGGCACGTTCCATACCCATCCCCGGCCGGTGGAGTATCCCAGGCAGCGGCACCTTCCGGTCCACGCACGCCCCACGCCCCCGGCACGTCCATGAATGCGAATTCGATTTCGCACGGTACGAAGGGCGTCCCACTGCAATGGGTCCCAACGGACTCCGGGATACCCTCGGAACAATACTCGTAGTGTTGAATAAGGCCGCGTTCCGTCGGCGGCAATACCGGGATTGCTCCGATTGTCTGATTCTCGACGAACTCGTTGAGCCCGTTAACCGAACCGACACTGCGATACTGGAACATCCACCACCACGGTTGGGTCTGCGGATACATTCCCACCAGTTGGTCCGTGAAAGGAAAAGTCGGCAGTTGTCCTGCAAAACCATCGCCATCGACGTCGATCCAGTCGTTTGTGGAAGCGGGCCGACTGAAGAAATCGGCAAACAGGCTTGCTCCCGACCCACTGACCTGACCCCCATCGGTCAAGAACCCGGGTTCGTTGATCGGGCCTTCCGTGCAGCAGCCGTTATCAAAAACGCACACCTCGCCATCAGTGCAATCCGCATCCTCCCAACAGGGCAGCAACGTCCCCGAGCCGGCGGAGGAAGCGTCATCACAGTAGCCCACGCAGTCCGCCACAGTCCTCGTTGACCAAGATAACATCATCCCGCACACAGCAAGCAACCACGCCATTCTCGCTCGTTTCATCGTCGGTCCTTTCTCTCTGCCTGTCCTTCCTTTTTCCCTCCACCGAATTCACTCCACCCCACCTTTGCTAGCATCAATCGTCCATCATATTCGGGTCCATATTCAGAACGTCACTGGCGCCGGTCAGGGAGTAGTATCGGTCACCCCACAAGCGTTTGCGGACGGACTCCAACGGCATCAAGGGCTCAACGTGTCCGTCGCAAAACAAGAAGTTCGCGGTCCCGCCGAATCGCTCTCGAAGTCGCTTATCCCCGCCGGGATGATGGCGTCCGACAGCGTTCATCTGCGATACCCCCGAACTGTGATCGAGGATGTTGACTTTGTTCTTGACATCCTTGCTCTCGAGCAGTCCATAAGTCACTTGGTCATGCTGGAGTCCGTACAAGAAGCCCGACGCCTGGGGAGCGGCCTCGTATTCGTTGAAGCCGGATCCCACATGGTAGAACGGGTTCACCGGGCGATGCGATTTAACGAGGACCCCCTCGCCGGTTTGAATACCTAGAGCCCGCCAGTTATTGAGGAACTCTGTGGCAACGATGGTCTTTCCCGCCGACCGTATCCGGTTCTCGCGAACAAACTGATTCACGCGTTGGCCACCGGACAGTTCCGGCGTGAACTTGTTGCGAGGAATGATCGCCGCGTTGGCGGTGTAGGCCATTCGCGAAGCCTGTTTATCCTGTAGCTCATTCGGCTTGTCGTCCGAGTTCTGATCTACCTGTTCACCCATTTCCCAATCACTCTCGACCAATCCGGGGTTTGTCCGCGGAGCTCCTCCATGCTCCATCTCCGGGCACTGAAAGGCCTTTGTCGCTGCCTCACCGGCTTCATACAGGAAGTATGACCAGTGGATGTAGCCGTGTGGATGATTGGCCGTCTGGCTGGCGAGGGACCAGTTGCCTTCTTCGTCGTCCGGATACAGATAAGCGGTCGGGTACGTCGAGTTCGATACATACAAGTAGTTTGCCAGCGCCTTTCCGATGTGATTAAGATTAGTCGCGCAAACCACAGCGCGGGTGTGCTTGCGCGCATGACTCAAACTGGGGAGCAGAATCGCCATGAGCATGGCAATGATCGAGATCACCACCAGTAGCTCGATGATCGTGAACGCTCCACAAGAAGGCCCTCGATACTTAGTCATCTCCGATGCTCCTTTGCAAACGTGCAGGTACGTCTCACAACCCGGGCAACTGCGATCGGCCGCACCCCGGACAACCCGACCGCCTGCAGGATTCTCGGAATGCTCAGTTAAGGAAGGATGAGCCGTTTGTTAAACTTCGGTCAAGTTCGGGGCAGCCGTAGTCAGCCCCGGCGTTGGACCGCAAGAAAGGACGGCGGCGCGGTGAATAACGACCGCAGAAATGGGGACCGAGACAACACGGGAAGCGGTTTGCGACGCGGTTCGTACTAAGTAACCGGCGCCAACGCCGGCGGGATCATCCACGATACCGCCCAACCCTCCGCATCAACGCGCGAAAGACAGGCAACCGTACCGGCGGGAAACCGAAAGAGAGAAGCCGCGCCCTCCCCCACAATAAGATACGCAGCCAGGCAGCCAATAAACGGCAGGTGACTGACGACCATCACATCTTCGGTCCACTCAGTAATCGTAGCAGCAAAGGCCTCCACGGAGTCGTCGGGCGCCAGTCCCTCAACGGCGGACACGCTTCGACCGGCGGCGACTACCTCGGCCAGCAATTCGGCCGTTTCCTGCGCTCGCGTTTTGCCGCTGTGGACTATCCGGTCAACACGGACCCCGGCCCGCCCCAGCCACGCGGCAACCCGTTGGACTTCGGCGCGCCCGCGGGCACTCAACGGCCGCTCGGGATCCACCTCTTTCGCCACAGCATCACCGTGTCGCACCAGGTAGATTCGCATGGTGTTCCGCCTTTCGCCACGTACAGAAAGCGCTCCAACTACGTCGCGAGAACGGTTACCGCATCCCAGAGAAAGTCAGGAGTCTGCGGCAGCCTGCTGCGTCACTCGGTCGATTCCTTCGAACAGGGCCGATCCGATCCGCACAAGCGTTGCTCCGTACTCGATTCCGTATTCGAAATCGCCGCTCATTCCCAGCGACAGCTCTCTGAAGCGCGGGCCGCAAATACGCTCGGCAACGAACTCGTCGAATAGCTCCCGCACCCGTTCAAAGGTGTGCCGAGTCACGGTCTCGTCATCGGTCAAAGGCCCCATAGCCATGAGGCCACGAATGTCGATGTTCTTCAGTGACCGGAGCTGCTCGGCCAGATGGGTAGCCGCAGCCACGGCGATGCCGTGCTTGGCCGGTTCGCCCGATGCGTTGACCTCCAGAAGAACCGGAACGACCCGCTTTAGTTTCCCCGCCCGAGCGTCAATCTCTTCTGCAAGCCGCAGGCTGTCCAAGGAGTGGATCATGTCGATCCAGGGCAGAACCGTCTTGACCTTATTGCGTTGGAGATGGCCCACCATGTGCCAGTGCGGCCGGGGCTTTGCGTCCAGCGAAGGGTTCCGCGCGCGCCGCGCCAACCACTCGTTAACCATACCGGCGCGCTTGGCCAGCTCCTGGACGCGGCTCTCCCCGAGATGGGGCACCCCCATCTCGACCATCGTCCGCACCACATCGATACTGACGTACTTCGTGATCGCCACGAGCGTAACGCTCTCTCTGTCACGACCCGCCCGGCAACACGCGTCTGCGATCCGCTGTTCGACCCGCTTGAGATTCTCGGCGAGCTTCCGTCTTACAGCTACCTGTTCCATGGCCTCTTGTACTCCCTGGCAACGGCCTGACGCCGACTACCCGCCCCGGTAGTATAACGGCGGCCGGCGGATCAGACCAAACCGCAGTCGGCCGCCAGTTCCGCCGACGATCCTCGCCCTCAGCCGCCGTCGTCGCGGTGATATCCGCGCCGGGGCTTGAACAACGCACCGGTCAACGGGAGGATTAGGCCCATGGCGTCAATCGAAGAAATCATCGTCGACCCCCCGGAGGAAGGTGCCGTAGGCGATCCTGCCGTGTGGTTCGGATCACCGGGCCCTTTCGAACTTGAAATCGGCAGTGGAAAGGGTGGATTCCTTCTGAGCCGAGCCCGGGCTCGGCCCGATGTCCGGCTGCTCGGCGTCGAGTGGGCCAGCAAGTTCTTCCGTTTCTGTGCGGACCGCATGGCCCGCTGGGGTCTTGAGAATGTTCGCGTCATGCGTACGGACGCCAAGTTCCTTGTTCTGCGGCAGTTGCCGCCCGAGTGCGTATCGGTTCTACACTTGTACCACCCCGACCCCTGGCCTAAGAAACGTCACCACAAGCGGCGCTTGGTACAGGCGGATTTCGTGGAGGCGGCCGTAGAGGCTCTGGTCCCGGCGGGACGGTGGCTCATCCAGTCAGACCATCAGGAGTATTTTGAACAGATGGCCACCCTGCTCGGAGGACATCCCGCATTGCAGAGCCTGACGTGGGAAGACGGGCGCTGTGCGGTCGACCCTGACTGGGCCGGTACGAACTTCGAAATCAAGTACACTCGCGAAGGACGACCCATCTACCGCGCCGCTTTCAGGTTGAAATAGCGCCGGTCACGGGGACTCCAGCGGGGTAAACCGCAATACCAGTCGCGCCGAGAAGTCCCTCTGGCCGGTTGCATGCACCTCGTAGGATGAGAACTCGAGCATCCGGCCGAGCGAAACCAGCTCGCGAACGGCTTCCACCGGCATCATTGCCGGAGCCTGCCTATCGGACAACAGAAGCGGGCGTTGTGTCATCATAACATCCAACATCGAGTCCTCGCGTAACACGCGGAGCACGGGGTTATGAGTGTCATGCGCTCCGGCCAGCATTTCGCTGAGATCGCTGGCCGGCGACGCCAATCCCAGCAACACGCCATTCACCCCCAGGATTAGGTCGTCGGGCTCCAACACGCCTTCAGCCGGCGCCCCGTGCTGGACCTCGATGATGCCGACAACTCCAGGATCGAGTTCGGGGTCTATCTCGACGCCGATCTGGCGTCTCAGATCCCGCGCCGCCCCGCTGGGCGTCCGCCACCAAGTGGGATCGAGCAAAGAGGGCCTATCCTTCTCGACTGCCTCCAGCCAGGAACCAAGCGCTGCCGCCGCAGGACCGGGTTGAACAACCGACACCGTCTTGCGGTTGGCGCGGTAGAAGTTCAACTCCTGCATCTCCGGGACGGTCGCCAGTCTTGGGATCAACCCGCAGTGTGCGTCGACGATCCGGACAATGTGTTCCCGGCTAAGGGCCAATACAAACCACCCCCCCCGAGTCGCCCACGCGGGCTCTACATTCGCCAGAAGGCGCATTATTGGGAACCGTGATCGCTCGGCATATTGTTTCAGAGAGACGTACGTGATGGGCGTACCAAGATGGGCACTCTGGAGGATCTTGGGCGCGTCGATCGGTTCGACCGGATCGACTACTCTCAGCAGCTCGATCATCCTGTCGGCAATGCGGCGGACCTCGCGCATGGTGGCGGCACTATCCTGACATTCGACCATTAACGCGACTTGCGGGGTAGCGTCCTCGGCGGTGAGATCCTGATCCCAAGCGGTCACCACGTGTGGGCCAAGCAAGTCCAAGAAGCCGGGGTCACTCGTCGCTTTCTCATCTGAAACGCCGAGCAAGGCCAGGTATCTTCCCAATACCCCCGAAGACGGATTACCGATCGCCTCGCGAAAAACGCGCCCAACATCGACGGATGTTGCCGAGGCGAAGAGGGTCGTCCGAGGAAGCCGCAGCAGGCGACCATAGGCCGGTTGGGTGATCGCGTTACCGGCGCGCGGCACTGTTCGACGGCCCCGGATAGAGAAATCTATGTGCCCGTCATGTTCGTACATCCCGACGGCCACGCCATCCAACTCCGGTATCAGCCATCTGGGTCCCGAGCCAGCTTCCACCGGTCGGCGGCGCGCAGCATAAGCGGTCGCCAAGGGCCTCCCAGGAAGATAAGCCGCCAAATCGTGATAGCTCTGAGCTTGTTCGAGAGCGTCCCCTCCCTGCCCGACCATAAGGCGTCCGGTCTGACTTAGCAGGGACCGGGGACCGCTTCGGCGAGCCATAGCCACGATTCCGTCACGAACGACAACGCGCAGCCCGTCGTTCGTGCGGAACGACCGCACAACAGATGTCTGCCCCTCACCCCGTCGCTGGTCCTTCGGGAACCACCGATCGATCACATCCCCGCTACGAACACGGGCCAGCCACACCGCCCCCCCTAGTTGCGACCAGGAGTCGGCAACCACACCCACCTCGCTCCCCAGAAGCTCATCAATGTCGACCGAGCTACCTCGACCGAGGAATCTGGCGACGGCGGCTCGCAGGCTTGGCGGCTGGTCTGATCCTTCGCCACCCGCCGCAAGTGGAAGCAATCGGCCTGCGTGGGTTTGCAGCAAAGCGGAATCGACCTCTGCCGGTCTGTGGAAATCAACGAAGAGCTTGGCCGAAGCGGGAACGAATCTGACAAACGGGGTGAGCCCGGAGGATCGTGGGTCGTCTTGCTGGGCGAACGTGACCGAAGCGACTACCGCCGCAACTGTGATTATCGTCACCTGGAAGACGCGCGCCGTGCGAGCTTCTCCCACGCTGCCCTGCGAGAGTATCATTGATGAGTTGACCCTGTTAACCCCGTCCGTTATTCGACGCCCGCGCGTTACCGCAAGACCGACTTGCGCAGATGTCGAGCCTCTGGAGCTCGCAAACCCGGGCCGCTACTACTCGGAGCCGCTGTCTGGCACAGCACCGGCATGGGGTGAGGAAGCCTCCGAAACATCATCGGCGGGTGAATCGCCTTCCTGAACACCCGAGGAAACCTCGGCTTGTTCCAGAACGTCAATCAAGTCGAGTATCCGCCCATCCAGCGCCCGTTGCAGCGATTCTCCGCTCCGGCGTTTCGTATCCAGGCGATCCAAGAACTGTCGACCCCACTGGTCCAATTCCTGTGTGGTCGGGTCGTCCACTTCGGGGACGGGATTGCCGACTGCGTCTTCGATCAGCGGCATTCCGCCGTCCAAGCTTGACCAAGTAGCCTCCTGGCCTGCACGCACTCCGACCTGGCGGTCAAAGCTTCCTAAGAAGGCCATCACCACTACCGCGGCCGCGGCGAGTGGCCCGGCGATGTATAGTCCTCGCCGAACCCGGTGAGTCCAGCGCGAGCGACGTTCGTCCATGCACGCCAGCAGTCGATCGCTGAATCCATCATTTAGTAGTACGGGGTCTTCATCCGATTCGAGGATGTGCCCGGTCACCTCGAGTAGCGCCAGAGCCCGCCGGCAATCCGGACAACGCAGCCGATGAGCCCCAAGCTCCGTCTCCATCGCCGGCGACAGTTCGCCGTCGAGATACGCGTCAAACAACCGACGTGCTTCCTCGCAACGCATGGTCCGATCTCGTCAAAGTACCTCAAGCGAACGATCCGTTCCGTTCGCGTCCATTCCCTTCTACCCCACTTGCCCCGAAAGATTGCGAAGATGATGCAATTCCTGATCGCTTAGGGATTCCAATAACTCCCGCAGACGCTTACGGGCCCGGTGAAGGTGGCTTTTGACCGTTGCCACGGGCAACTCCAGAACCCGCGCGATCTCCTGACAGCTAAACTCCTGCCGATAAAAGAGCAACACGGTGGCCCGCTGAACGGGGGTAAGGCGGTCAACCGCGTGCCAGACCGTGTCTTTGAGCCGCCCGGCGTCCTCGGATTCCAACGATGCCGCGGAATTGTCATTATTCGCCAGGGGCAGTGTCAGCACATCGACATCGGTCCCCTGGGTCCGCTTGCTGCGCATGCGGTTAAGGCAGACGCGGTATCCGATCGTGAACAGCCACGTGCTGAACCGATACTCCACGGAGAAGGTATCGAGCGAGGCAAACGCCTTCAGGAAGGCGTCCTGGCAGATCTCCTCGGCATCATGGTGGTTACGGATCATCCGCCAGATGAAAGCGAAGAGGCGATCCTTGTGATTGTCGACCAACTCGCGCACGGCCCCCCTATCGCCGCTACGCGCGCGACCGATGAGCTGCCGCTCATACTCCCGGCTAACCGTCCCGGTACTTTGAGTCACTGGTGCACCTACCTCACACAGCCATTATAACCCTCGAATCGTCCCAACGTTGCAGTTGAGCCCCTCTACTATAGAATCGGCCGCGAACGGCCGGATGCAAGGGCAGGATCGTATTTTCTGCAAACTATTTACAGAACAGTGTTTATGAGCAAGAGTCAGGCGTCCGATAACTCGATTTGCCGCAATCGCAAGGCCGGGTACCGCTTCGAGATACTCGAAAAGTACGAATGCGGCGTCGTCCTGCTCGGCACGGAGGTCAAGAGCTTGCGCGAGCGTAACGCCTCCCTGGACGAGGCTTTTGCACGCCTGGATCGCGACGAACTCTGGCTGCTGGGGTTTCATATCGCCCCCTACAGCTTCGGGCACACGACCAATCACGAGCCCATGCGCCGCCGGAAGCTGCTTCTGCATTCCGGGAGATTCGCAAGATTAAGCCGAAAGTGGAGCAACGCGGGCTGACCCTGGTGCCACTGCGAGCGTACTTCAACGAACGCGGGATCGCCAAAATCACGATCGCGGTCGCCCGTGGTAAGAAGCTGGTCGACAAGCGGCAGGATCACAAGGCTCGGGACCACGGCCGGGAGATGGAAAGAGCGATGCGCCGATCACGGCGATAGCCCCACCGTCAAGACTGCGATCAGGGATCACCATCTGCCTGGATCCGGACTCCTCCAGCCCTTCAGCTTTCAGAGGACGAATCTTCGGAGCGATGCGGAACCAGCATACTGAAGACCGGGTTGACTGCGAGTGACACCAGCATGCCTATCGTACCCGCTTCCGGGGAAGAGGATCCTCGGGCAAACAGCACAATGCAGGTACCCAAGCCCAGGACGGACGACGACACCGCTCCGAAGCGATTCACCCGTCGGCTAAGCAGACCCCAGACGAACGGGCCAAGGAACACCGCGCCGATTGCCCCCCAGGATATGCTAAGTATGGCTACAATGGTCTCCAACCGCCTGGCCGCCAGAACAACTGACGCTAACACGAATAGCAAGCTTGCACCGCGCATTAATAGAGTCAGCCGTGCGTCACTGGCGCTCGGATTGATGAAACCGGCGTAAACGTCCTTCACAACCGCAGCACTCGAGATCAAGACCAGAGCGGCCAGGGTCGACATCGAGGCCGACAGCACCAACAATAGAATGAGTACCGATAGCGATTCAGGCACGACATTGGCCAGCAGCTCCGGCATGAGCCTGTCGAAGACCGGCTTGCCCTCAGCAAAGGCGTTCGGAGCAATCTCGGGCGACAGAAACAACCGCGTAGTTGCCCCGGTGAAATAGGCCGTTCCACCGATCAGAACGGCCAACCCCGTCGAGGCGACCATGCCGATCCTGATCGACCGGTCGTCTTTGATCGCATAGAATTTCTGGAGAAGCTGCGGCATTCCAAAGGGAGCCACACTAGTCAGAAAGACCAGACAGAAAAGCGGCCACACACCCGGCGGTCCTACCCATCCCGCCAGCTTGGGGTTGATCTCCGAGAGACCTCGGCTGATACCGGCTACGCCATTACCCTTGCCTATCGTAAACCACAGCAGGATCGAGACTCCTAAGACCATAATCATGCCGAAGCACACATCGATCAACGCCATCGATTTATAACCGCCGAGCACCAGGTACATCGCGGTGAACGTGCCCATTATGATGACTGCTGTGACGAACTCTATGTCAAAATGGGATTGGAAAAGATAGGAGAGCCCCATGAATACGGCTGAGGAGTACGGCACGAAGAATACGAACACGCAGATTGCCGCAAACAGCTTCAAAAACCGGCTATTGTAGCGCTTTTCGAAGAACTCAGGCATGGTATGCGCCCCGAGGGCGATGGATGTCTCCTTGATCCGCTTGCCGAGCAGCCACCATACGCCAAGAACGCCAACGAACGCGTTACACGCGGCGATCCACAACCCGGAATACCCAAACGCCCAGCCGATCTTGCCGGCGAAGCCGATAAAGAGCACCGCGGAGAAATACGCGGCCGCGTACGTGAACGCGGTCATCCAAGGCCCGATCCCGCGCCCCCCGAGGAAGAAATCGGAGAACGAGCGGGTCTTTCTCATCCCCCACACCCCCACGAACACGATCATCAGAGCGTAGGCGGCAAGGACGATCCCCTTCAGCAACATCTGGCTACTCCCTTCGCGAGCCGCATGCACCGGCCGCGCAGCCTCGTAAGTAACTAAGGTCTAGAAGCTGATACTAAGTTCGGCCCGCAGGAAGGCGGCCGGGTCATTACGCTCGTTGGTGTAATAATCGCCCGGGAAGAACAGCTCCGCTATCAGGTGACCGCTGACGTTGTCGGTGAACTTGTAGGCCAGCTTCCCGGCCAGCAGTTGCCCACGGAAGCAGCCGCTGCCGCTGAATCCATCCTGCCCGGCGAACGTGTTCTGGTCGGCAAACAACAAGTGGTAGTCGGAACGTAGCTCCATCTTCTCCGTTGGATGCCCCGTCCACCCCATGGTAAGCCGGTGGAGATTCGTCATATCTCCCAGCCGCGTCTCCCCGGCATAGGTGAAGATGTACAGCTCGCTAAAGCGAGGCCAGCGTCCCCACAGCGTGTCGAACGCCTCCACGACATCCGTTCCGGGATCGTCGCCGGACAGATACTCATAATCGAGCCGAAAGACGCTGTTCCACTTGTCGGCCGTCGCGTAGGTCAGCCTGGCGAGAGCCCCGAACGCGCACATCCGCTCACCGTTCTTCCTTCCGAATTGCCCGGCGAGGTTACCCCGCAGTTTCCAGCGATCGTTGAAACGATGCTCGGCTCGAGCCCCTATGGTGTAGATCTCGGCATCGTCTCCGTCGGGCAGTTCCGCGTTGGTTTTCTTGTAGATGAAGTACCCGTCGAGCTGCGTCTGCGGCAACGTCGTATTAGTCACCCACACGATCGCTCCGGTCTCGTCCTGTTCGATCAACGGGCGATCGCGATTGGAGATCGGATAGAACCAGTTCTCCCCGTGGGCATCTTGCTCCAAGTAGATTAGGTCCAACCGGGTCTCGATCTCCGTGAACTCGGCAGTGAGCCGGACCGCATCGAAGTACACCGACGACGACCCATCCAACGGGGTGCCGTCCATCACCAGCCACCGGTCCCCGAGCATCAGTTCCTGCCGCCCGGCCTGCAGAGTGAACGGAGAACCGCCGATACTCTTCAACTTCACGTTGAGCCAGTCAATCATGAGCGAAGTCGGAGCCCAATTGTCCCGGCTGAGGGGGCGATCATAGTGTTTGCCCTCCCAGGCCAGGCGGAGGTTGAACTCGACGTCTTCAACCGGCGTAACGGTTGTCCAGATGCGGACTCGCTGGCGTTGCCAGTGCCACTCGTGCCCGGCGGCCTTGCGGTCCAGGGTGAACACGTTGCCCATATAGGTTTCGCGTAGCCGGATGTCCATGCCCCACTCCAACCAGGGCACGGGGTTCGTGATCTTGTCCAACAGGCTCGGGGGGGCGTCGGGAGCCTCATCCTCGGCGAACACCGCGTCAGAGACTGCCAGGGCGAGGCTTGTGCTCTCACCTCCCGGGGGCTCGGCACCCCGGGCATGACCCGACGCGAACGGGCCGAGAGACCACAGAGTCAATCCGACTATCACGGGCGAACTGAAGAGCCTCACTTTGTTCATCCGGCAAGTTCTCCTTATAAGGCTCCGGGCGACCATCAAAGGACCGTCGCGGTTGGAACCGCCGTACTCCCCGGGCCGGCCGCCCCGGGCGCAATCGACCCCGCACCGTACCCCGAGGCTGGGGAATCCTATCATGAACCCGTGGTTTTCCGCCAGCTTACCCGCTGATAGCCCATCATGTAGCGTTTTGTGTGCTCGGATTGCCCGCGTTGTCGTCGGACAGTAAAATCTGCGCCCACGTCGACGGCCAAGCCGTCCTAACCAAGCTAACAACGAGTTCCTACGCTATACGAGGAGACCCTTAGATGCATCTTCGATTTAATCCGATCCGGTTCCTCCGGACCATCTGCTTGGCGGCCGCGCTGATTGCCGCCCCCGTGTTCGGTTCGGGTGACGCTCCGAAGCAGAAGATCAAGATCGACAAGCTGGATGACCTGCCGAAGCACATGTACCCCGTGTCCGGCAAGGCTTCGGTGCTGATCAACTCCAAAGAGCGCGTCCTGGAACTGGCAAGAACCGTCCGCGCGGACGTTGAGGCCGATCTGGCCGGCTACGAGATAACCGACCCAACCACGCTCAAGCGCATGTACGGCACGTTGCTCAGCATTGATCTCATCGAGGGCAAATTCGACGCGGCGTTGGCTCGCATCGAACAAATCCGTGCTCTGGAGGACAAGGAGGCCAAGAAACTGACCGCGGGCCTGACGAACATCGCCATGATCGCAGCAAAACGGGAAGTGGGCTCCGATGCACCCACAGCGGAGTACAAGGCGGCCTTCAGCCGTCATCTAACCAAGCTCACTGCCGCATTGCCCTGGTCCGTCGTTCAGGACACGATCCAACAGAGCAAGGGGCGGCTGGAGATCTTCAGCGAGAATCTGCTCCGCGGCCTTGTCGAAGCCCAGATGGACCCGGTCGTTGCCGAGACGGGCGAGCTCAACGGCGATCAGGCCGCCGGAGTGATCGGCATCCGCTTCACTATCGACGAGCGTCTCCCGCTCAAGAGCGAGACCATCGCCGTTTATCAGAAGCTGATTGAAGCCAACAAGACGGTGAAACCCGACATCTGGGAGGCGCGTTCGGTTGCTCTGTCGAAGGACATGAAGCTCAAGCCCGTCCTGGCGGCCGTTTGGGACTCCGGCGTCGACGCCGATATCTTCTACGGGCGCATGTTCGTCAATGCGAGCGAGTTGCGGGACGGTAAGGACAACGACGGCAACGGCTTCGTCGATGACATTCACGGGATTGCCTACGACATGAACGCCCACCGAGCGACCGGAGTCCTGTTCCCGCTGGGAGACGCGGCCGCGCGAATGCCTCAGGTAATGCAACACACCAAAGGCCTTATGGACATCCAAGCCGCCATCGACAGCCCCGAGGCAACCGAACTGAAAAGGCACCTGTCCTCGCTGGATTCGGCAGACGTGAAGGGGTTCCTCGAAGACCTCAGCCTGGCGGGCAACTACTCGCACGGGACCCACGTGGCCGGCATAATGGCAGCGGGGAACCCTTTCATCCGTCTGTTGGTTGCCCGGCACACGTACGACTATCACACGATCCCCGTCGCCCGGACAGAAGATTGGGGCGAGCGCGACGGTGCGAAGTGCCTCGATACCGTCGAGTACCTCAAACGTCATCGCGTACGCGTCGTCAATATGAGCTGGGGAGAATCACAGCAGGACGCGGAGGATTCTCTGGAAGCCAACGGAATCGGCGAGAGCGCGGAAGAACGCCTCGCGATCGCCCGCCGGGTTTTCGCCTCGCAGAAGGAAGGGCTCTACAACGCAATCAAGAACGCTCCGGACATCCTATTCGTATGTGCGGCCGGAAACGCCGATAACGATGTAGAGTTCGACGAGTACATTGCTTCGTCGTTTGAGCTGCCGAATCTAATTACCGTCGGAGCAGTGGATCAGGCGGGAGATCCCACCTCATTCACCAGTTTCGGCAAGACCGTGCAGGTGTACGCCAACGGATTCGAGGTCGAAAGCTACGTTCCCGGCGGCGCGCGGATGAAGTTCTCGGGTACGTCGATGGCGGCTCCGAACGTGGCCAACCTGGCGGCGAAGATGATTGCCGTCGACCCGACGTTGACCCCGACCAAGGTGATTGAGTTGATCAAAAAGGGCGCCGACCGCACGACTGCCGGCGGCACGTCGTTTTTGCTCATGAACCCGAAGAAGACGATGGATCTGCTCTAACACCGCAACCGGGAAGGTCGATCCGTCGACCCGCCCGAGGCGGATAGTTCCGTGAAAACCAGATATCTCGGAGGTGTTCTCCCGTGGAGATGCGTTCTACAACCTATGCGTTAGCGCTTTTGATGGCCCTGTCTCTGGTCGGCTTTGCCAGTGCCGATCCCCCGGTGCGAGACCACGAGATCGAGCCGGACGACTACTTTGCCATTGGCGTAATCACCGGCTGCTACCCGTCGCCGGACGGAACCTACGTTGCCTACACCGAAAGCCGCTGGGATCCGATCCCCGGCAAACGCGAGCTGGACCTCTGGGTAGTAGAGGTGGCCACGAAGTCCGTTCGGCGTTTGACTCTCGACTGGGCCTCGGACAGCTCTCCGAAGTGGAGCCCCGACGGGAAATACATCTACTTCGGCAGCGCGCGCAAACGCGCCGGCGAGACGGACCCGCCGTGCAACGGCAAGAGACAGGTCTGGCGGGTGTCGCCCGAGGGCGGTCCCATTATGCCGGTGACCCGCGTCGCCAGCGGAATCGGGATGTTCGACCTCTCCGCCGATGGGAACTCCGTCTACTACACGACCACGAAGAAACACATAGAAGATGAATGGAAGAGTCTGCGCAGCCAGTACGGCGATCTCGAATACGGCCACGGCGTAAACGACTTCTCCCAGGTCTGGAAAATGGACCTGAAGCACTGGTGGGCCGAGAAGCTCGTTGATGAGAACCGGGTCATCTACTCCATGGCCGTATCGCCGGACGAGCGGCGTATCGCCATGCTCACTACGCCCGACGATACGCTCTTGACCCGCGAAGGTTGGTCCCGGGTGGACGTCTACGATACGCAAGACAAGGAATATGCAGTCCTGACCGGAGAGAGTTTCCGTGACGACCACCCGTCGCCGTACTCGTGGTTTGCGGGTCTGGCCTGGTCGGCGGACAGCGAAGCCCTGGCGTTTTCGATCGGATTCGACGGCTTCCCGTCTCAGGTCTACGTTGCGGAGTGGGTAAACGAGCACAATTCGATATGGCGGCTGTCGCGTCCGAAGGGTGTGGAAGTCAGCGGCGGTACGGTCGCGTGGCGCGGCAATTCTCGTGATTTGTGCTTCTCTGCGGAAGAGAAGGCTCGGTCACGGGTCTATTGCGTTGCGGATGTTGACGGCGGTCGCCAGGGCAAGTCCGCGAACTGGACGCCGGGCGACATCGTTACTCACGGGTTCGGGTTTCCCCCGTCGGGTGGACCGCTTGCGGTGGTCCTGAGCACCACCACGCAACCGCGAGATATCTTCCTGCTGGAAAAGCCCGGCGAATTCGAGCAGTTGACCAAGGCCAATCCGCAGGTTGATACCTGGATACTGCCGCAGATTTCCATCGTCTCCTGGGAAGGAGCCAACGGCGATACGGTGGAGGGTATTCTCGAACTGCCGCCCAACTATAAGGCCGATGATGGTCCCCTGCCCATGGTCGTGGAACTGCACGGCGGACCGACCTCGGCCACGATGTTCCGGATGCGCCTTTGGATCTACGGCCGCACCCTGCTGGCCGCCAAGGGATACGCTTTGCTGAGCCCGAACTATCGCGGATCCACCGGGTACGGCGACGACTTCATGACCGACCTGATTGGTCGCGAGAATGACATTGAGGTCGAGGACATTCTCAAGGGCGTGGATGCGATGGTCGAAAGGGGCATTGCCGATCCCGAGCGCCTCGGCGTGATGGGATGGAGCAATGGCGGTTTTCTCGTCAATGCCCTGATCACCAAGACCGACCGCTTCAAGGCGGCCAGCTCCGGAGCCGGCGTGCTCGATATGGTGATTCAGTGGGGTACGGAAGACACTCCGGGTCACGTCATTAACTACATGAACGGTGCCCTGCCGTGGGATGACCCGGAGCACTATCGGAAATCGTCACCGATCTACGATCTCCATAAGGTGCGAACTCCGACGATCATTCACGTGGGCGGCGCCGATCCGCGAGTTCCCGCAGCCCACAGTCGCGCCTTGTACCGCGCGTTGCGGCACTACCTCGATGTGCCGGTCGAGTTGGTCGTTTATCCGAACATGGGGCACGGGCTTACCAAATACGAATACCGCAAGGCCAAGATGATGTGGGACCTGGCCTGGTTCGACAAATACCTGCTCGGCAAGACCGGGGAAGAGACCGAAGAAGAAGCCGAGGAAGAAACCGAACAGCCGGACGAGGTGATCGAAGAGTAGAAGTCGGGGGCCGAGTCCTTCGAAATCGAACAAGCCCCGCCCCGCCAAGCGTATAGCCTGCGGGGCGGGGCTTTGTGGATCGCTGGTGCGTAGTTTCAACCGAACCGGCAGTGCTTGCTGCGGCGTCGGGCAGCGTTGAGGGCAAAGGGTATGAGATCCCAGACGAAAAGCTCGCTTCTCGTTTCGTTCATCGTATCGATCGCGCTTTGTGGTGTTGTGGGGATCTACTGCCTGCTTTGCGCCCGGATAGGCTGGATCGAGGAGAAGATCCTCGGCACCACGGCCGCTATCGGGGGAGCGTCGCTTATGGGATTGGCAAGTGCCGCAGCCTGGGAACGCCATCGTTGGCACCCGATCGGGCCGGCCGGCATTATGGCCGCCGCTGCCGCGTTGGCGCTGATCCTGGTGGGGATATGGCTCGAACCAAGCTGGCGGAACGAGATCTTCTGGAAAACGATGGCGGTTGCATGTGTTGCCGGCGTGGCCCTGCCTACTCTCGGCTTGTTGTCGACCGCGCGTTTGCGGCGCGAGTACGGGTGGGTACGCCGGGTAACGGTCATGGTTGTCACCATACTCGCCGGGCAGATTGCCTTTACATTTATCGCTGAAGTCGACGACGAGGTCTGGGGCCGGATGATGGGCATCCTGGCGATTGCGTCGGTTTGCGGAGTCATCGCGGTTCCAATCCTGCACCGAGTCTCGGCCCTGCGTACAACCGAGGAAGTCCGCACCTTCGAGTCTACGCTGTCACTCACGTGCCCGCGGTGCAAGACGGTTCAAGACCTTCCGACCGGCCGGGCACGTTGCCGTGAATGCAAGCTGCGGATCAACATCGAAATCGAAGAGGAGCAGTGCCGATCATGCGGGTACCCGCTATATCGGCTTACCTCGGATGTTTGCCCGGAGTGTGGTACGCCGCTGACCGCGTGATTGGCGGGCGTCCCGTGATCGCTCTGGCGTTTTCGGGTCACGCGGACGGGACCTAGCCCGAAGGGCTGTAAGATAGTAGCCGTGGGCAAGCGCAGCGCCGCCCACGGACGTGGGCTACGCGCAGTCCTTTCGACCCTGAAAGGTGTCGCATCGAACGCGTCGAAGGATCGAGAACCTGTACGCCCCATTCTGGGTTGGGTTTCTTCATCGACGCTATCCGGTGGCGGCGCTGCGCACGCTACGGGCTACTTCCTAACTAACAGGCCTTCGGCCTGAGGGGGGTGGTCGCCCGGGTTCAAGATGCGTTTTGCCGAACGCCTGCAACAGCCGAGCCCTACCGCGGCCCGGTGGGGTTCTTCTCGGGGATCGGCGTGAACGACACTGTCCCGCTCTTGCGATCCACGCCGATGCTGCAATTGCGAACCTTCGGGTTGAGCGAGTCGGGTTCATCGAGCCAGGTGGTGTTGTCGAATCCGCCGAACGGCTGCGGTGCGACCTCGGCACCTTCCTTGTCGCCGTCGCCTTCCTTCGGCTCTGGTGGTGGTAGTGTCGCGTATGTGTCAGTACCTCCCACATCAAGGAAAAGTGCCATGGAGCTGCTGTCCGTCCAATAGCTGCTGATCTCGTCGACCTCTTGGAAGCGGTCGTAATACATCGCCATGCCGGGCCGGTGGTTGACCTGGCCGCGATAGACGTCGTCCCCGCCCACATCTATCAGTCCGGAGAAGCTTCGGTTGATCGAGTAGCTCAGCCCGTCCCCTTTGAGCTCGTAGATGTCGTTGCCGCCGACGTTGACCAGCAAACCAATCGTGAAGTCGTGCCCCCAGCCGATCGACATGTTGGACGTAGCCTCGCCGATGTGCAGGTCGTCCCCCGCCTCGTCGACCAGGGCACCGATACAAAAATGCGCCCCGGTGCCCTGCGAATAGCACACCCCGCGATATTCGTCGTTGCCGGCGCCGTCGTGGAGGATCCCGGTGCCGAACCAGTAGCCCGTGCCCATCGTCCAGTTGCCGGAGGTGTAGCGGTCGTGCCCTTCGCTATCGAGCAACGCTCCAAGCCCCCCCGCCCACGAATGCCCGTCGGCACCGTCGCCCCGCCGCCCCATCGCGCAGCCCTGGGCGTTATTGACGGTGATATCCTCCCCGGGCGAATGGTACGAAGGCCGACCGGTGATCTTCGCGTCGCGTACTGCCGTATACGTGTCATCGCCCATGCGGTCGGCCAGCACTCCCACGCCGCCGACCCCGCCGAGCCCCTGTCCGTCCGCGTAAAGCACGTATTGGTCATCCCCGGCGCTGTCGAACATCAACCCGACCCCGAAATAGCCGCAGCCCTGCCCGGAGTACTTGACGAAATAGCGATCCCGGCCGCCCAGGTCAGCGCAGAGCCCCATGCCGAATTGTCCGACCCCCTGGGCGTAGCGTGTTGCTTCGTAGTTGTCGTTTCCCCCCGCATCAAGTAACATACCCACTCCGCACAGCCCGGCTCCCTGCGCCGGGCCGGTTGACTCGTAAAGGTCATTCCCGCCGCAATCGAGCAGTAGGCCGATCAACCGCTCACCGGAAGAAGCCGCCACCGAACCGGTGTAATGGTCGTCGCCGCCCAGATCGACAACCAACAGAGTGTCAGTTCCGTCGACCTTATCCGCCCCACCCCCGCGGATCCGAATCCAACCCCACGGAGTCTCCCAGTCGAACGAGAACTCCGGCGCCGGGTCCAACCCGGAGAGTGCCAGCCGAGCGTCGTCGAGGGCCTGCACACATTTCTCGCCCGCATACCACAGGCTGGCTTCGTCCCACGTTTGGGCGACGTCGTCGACTTCCGGGCAGTAGTCGAACGCGTCGACCTGTTCTTCCCCGATATTCAGACGGCGCGTAACCGCCAGGCGCTTCTTGGCATCCACGTTGCGAAAGGCCAGCTCCGCCCAGTGGTGCGCGTCAACGATATTGAGCACCAGTTGACCCAGCACCTGCCGCGCAGGCTCGGGAATAACCGCGACTTTGGCCGCAAGGTCCTCGGCCAGGAGCGGGTACGGTGAATCGGAAGCGAAAGTAACAAATCTCGTCGGCCGACCGGCCGCGCGGTGCAGAGTGAGGATCGCTTCGTCCAACGGCGTTAGGGGCGCCGTGAGATTAGCCGAGTACCCGCGAAGAGCCCCGAACTTCGGATTCGTCCCCAGTCGGTGTACGGCATGAAAGAGATGCCCTACGCCCCGTGCCGGCTCGGCGTCCAGCACCGCGGGGTCCAGATTCGTACGTGCTTCATTGGCCAGAGCCCGCGCATAAGCAATGGTATCCAGCGGTGCCGCGAACAGAGAATCGAACGCCCGAAGCTTGTACGGAATATCCGCGGGAAAGCGCATCCACCAGCCGTGGGGGCGCCAGCCCAGATCGGCGCGAGTCATGCCCACGGCCGCGAGCGTTTCATCCAGGGCGTCGCCCTTCTCGGCGTAGGTTGCGGAGGACGAAAGAGCCCCGGCCACGATTGCGATAATCAGATGTCTTGCGTTCATTCCCGGTGTCTACCCGTAAACGCGTCGGTCGACAAGCCGCGTCAGACGCTTCGGGGAGTCATGGTGCGGGCGAAGGGATAGCCGGGACCCTGGGCAATCGACTCGTTGGTCGTACAATCGCGGTCGAATGTGCGATTGGACCGAAGCCGACATCTCAGGGATCTCTGAAGAGGACTTTCCGGTCCGGTGTGACCGGTGCGGCCGCCTTCTTACCGGGTTGGGCGATTCCGGGCGATGCCCCCAGTGCGCGACGGCCTTCGTTCGCAGGCAGCGTCTGTGGGAGACGCACGGCGCCGAGGCGTTCGCCACGCCGCCGATTACGGAAACGGAGCAGCCGGATCGAGGTTTCATCACCGTGACGCTGACCGTGGTGGGAATGACGCTCCTACTGCCCGCCATCCTGCTGGCGTGGGACGTCGTGTTCGGCACATTCGATCTGTGCTTCGGCCTGTTCGCGTGGTTGTCGGTTGTATCCGCGATTGCATGGCTGGTTTTCGTTCGGCATGGAAGATCCAACCCGCCTGAACCACCGAACGACGGATCCGGCCCGCCTCCGTAGAGAGTAAGCAGTACGGCAGGTCAATGACCTGGTCTACAGCTACGGGGCGGAAAGCGCGTTGGCGAACGCGGCTACGTCGGTCAGGTCGACATCGTCATCGTCCGTGTCGAACGCGAAAAGACATGCATCCACACACTCCGGCGCAGCCGGCGACGGCCCCTCCCCGGGCCCCGCCAGGCAATCCACCAAGGCCGCGTAATCGTCCAGATCGACGTCATCGTCCGAATCGAAATCCCCGCCCTCCATAACGTCGCAGAAATCCGGGGCGAAGTTCTCGTTACAGTCAATTGACAAACCGGCAAACTCATACACCGACCCGGAGTCGGCCCCGTTATCGTCATCCCCGTAGGTCGCTGCCAACCCTATGTCAGCGGATACCGCCACCGCCGTACCCAGACGGTCTTCCACCGCTGCATCGGCCGCGATCAGCTTGGCCGTCTCGCCCCAGCCCGTGCCGTCGTAAGTGAACAGGTACGCCGCGCCGGAATCCTCACCGCCGCAATCCTGATCCGGCGCCCCGATCATCGCCGCATCACCGAAAGCCGCCACCGCAAGACCAAAGGAATCACCCGCCGCCCCGTCTTCGGCCACGAGCTTCGCCTCCTCGTCCCACGAGTCTCCGTCATACCTGAAAACATAAGCCGATCCCGAGTCGGCCCCGTTATCGTCATCCTGGAAAGCTCCGATCACGGCCACGTCGCCGTCCACCGCCACGGAGTATCCGAAAGAGTCATCAACCGCCCCATCGCTCGCGGTCAGCTTAGCTTCTTCTTCCCAATCCACTCCGTCGAACGCAAAGACATACGCCGAGCCCGAGTTCAACCCGTTATCATCATCCCAGCGAGCCCCGACAACCACTACGTTCCCGGAAACCGCCACCGAAATGCCGAACCAATCGTTCGCCGCCGCATCGGAAGCCGTAAGCTTGGCGTCCAATCCCCAGCTTCCCGCGTCGTAGCGATATACGTAGGCCGAACCCGACTCCGTCCCGGCATCGTCGTCGCGCCACGCCCCGACCACAACCACATCCCCGGATATCGCCACGCAGCGCCCGAACCAGTCGTACACCGCTCCGTCGTATGCCACAAGCTTGACATCCTGAACCCAGACATCTCCCAGGCGGCGAAAGACGTAGGCGGCCCCGGCACGATCGGCCACATCACTGTTCCCGTACGCTCCGACAACCGCCACATCACCGTCCACCGCCACGGAATATCCGAAGGAGTCCCCGCTTTCCCCATCAGAAGCCCGCAGCTTGGCGTCCTCGACCCAGCCCTCTTCGGGATCGAACTGAAACACGTAGGCGGATCCGGAATTGCGGCCGTTGTCGTCGTCCATACTGGCCCCAACCACCGCGGTGTTCCCGGAAACGGACACGCTCATTCCGAATCGATCGAACGTGGAAGCGTCGGAGGCGGTCAACTTGGCCGACTCCTCGGCTACGCATTCTCCGAACGCTCGCGGCCCGCCGGCCACCGTCAGCAGGACCACAAACCCAGCCGCCAGGGAAACTCTAATCGACATCCCCCAATCCTCCTGATAGACCCAAACCCCGCGGACTCCTCCGAGCCCCCCAAATGCGCACACAGACAACCCGAGTGTAATCCAAATTACCCGCCGGGTTCAAGGACTAACCCGAACCTCGCACAAACCCGCAGGGTCCGGCGTGCGGACGGCTTGCGTCAGCAGCGTTCTGCCGCGGTTTGGTACGCGGAGCGGACCTTACGGGCCATAACTCCCGTCAAACAGCAGAGTTACGGCAATCCCCCGCCGATGTCGGGAAGATCGCCGCTCCAACACCGCAGATGGCGGTCCCCATCCGAGCGATACCCGCCGGGATTCTACTCAAACAAATAATCTTCACTTGATTCCCTATGCGTGTAGCGGTACGATACAACCTGTTCGTCCGGCGAGCCGATAACGGCGGTTCGCTGCTCACGGAACGGGGAATCCAGACAAGGGGAGGGATACGTCATGTCACGCCTCGCTACAGTACTTACGCTGGTTATCGTTCTGACCGTCATCGGCCCCGCCGGTGCTCGGGAGATTCTGGTCGATGCGTCCGCCACGAGCGCGACACCCGACGGCGAGACCTGGTGCAGCGCCTATCTCTACCTCCAGGACGCCCTGGCCATCGCTACCGCCGGCGATGTGATCCGGGTGGCGAACGGCGTGTACAAGCCCGACGAGGGTGCGGGGCAAACCCCCGGCGACCGCGAGGCTACCTTCCAGCTTGTGGACGCGGTCGAGATGTACGGCGGCTACGCCGGCTGCGGGGCCGCCGACCCCGACGAACGCGACATCACCCTCTACGAGTCCATCCTGAGTGGTGATCTGAACGAGGACGATTACACCGGCGGAGAAGCGAGCAATTGCTGCTACGCGCATGACACCCCCGGCTGCGATGAGCCAGCCTGCGAGGCGGCGATCTGCGCCGCAGACCCGGCTAATTCCTACTGCTGCGACGAGCGCTGGGACGAGTTCTGCGCCAACGAGATTCAGTTCGAGTGCCCCGGCCTGTGTGATGCTGAGTTGTCTGATAATAGCTACCACGTGGTAACTGGAAGCGAAACGACCTCGACAAGTGTCCTCGACGGCTTCACGGTTTGCGCGGGCGCCGGCGGTCCGGGCCATCCGACAGAGCCTGGCATTGAAGTCGGCGCCGGGATGTACAACCGCCTTGGCCACCCCTCCATCCGCAACTGCCTATTCAGAGATAACTTCGTCCATGGTTGGGGTGGCGGAATGTACAACTATCAGAGCAGCCCTACCATCGCCGGGTGCCGCTTCGTCGCCAACAGGACGGATGGGGGCGCAGGAATGGGCGTGATGAATGAGGGCGGAAGCAGCCCGACGCTCATCGACTGCGTCTTCCATGCAAACTGGAGTGGGGGCATCTCGTTTGGCGGGGGAATCGCAAACCTCGAGGGCTCCAACCCGCTCCTGCTAGATTGTCTGTTTTCCAGGAACCACGCTTATATTGGAGGCGCCCTGATCAGTGATTCAGACTGTGCGCCCGTTGTCATCGGCTCACGGTTCGTTGGCAACTCAGCGGTATCTGGGGGCGCCGTCTTCAACGTAAACTTGAGCGAACTGCTCCTCATGAACTGCGCGATGTGGGCAAACACCGCGGAAAACGGCGGAGCATTAAGGAACGTTAGCGCGGCCGTTTACATGGCAAACTGCACCGTGAGCGGGAATGTCGCCTCGGAGCAGGGTGGTGGCATCTACAACAACACCAGCCAGACTAGCGGGCTCGCTCCGGTCACGCTTGCCAACACGATCATCTGGGGCAACAGCGACAGCAGCGGATCGGGCGCGTCCGCTCAGATCGTCGACGACCAAGCCGCCACCACTGCGGAGCACAGCTGCATCCAAGGCGGCTGGGCGGGAACCGGCAACATCGCCGCCGATCCGCTCTTCATGGATGCTGACGGCCCGGACGGCATACCCGGTACCGAAGACGATGACCTGCGTTTGCGGCCCGGGTCGCCGTGCATCGACGCGGGTAACAACGACGCCGTGCCGCTGGACGACTACGACCTCGATGACGACGGTGACACCGCCGAGCCGATCCCGTTCGATCTGGCATGGCTGGCCCGGTTCCTGGACGACCCCGGCACGGCCGATACCGGCAACGCCGGTACGCTCGGCGGACCGATCGTCGATATGGGCGCCTACGAGGCCTTCGATGACTGCAACGGTAACGACGTTGCCGACTGGACGGAAACGGACTCCGACGGTGACGGCCTCATCGACGCCTGCGACGCCTGCCCGTTCGACGAACACAAGATCGAGCCGGGTATATGCGGCTGCGGCGAGAGTGATACCGACGATACCGACGGCGACGGCGTTCTAGATTGCATCGACATCTGCCCCGGCGCAGACGATGCCGTCTTCGCCCCCGAATGCCAAGCGGCTATCCCCACCGTCTCCGCATGGGGCCTGGTCGTATTGACGCTGCTGCTAATGACCCTCAGCAAACTGGCCTTCTCAACCCGCAGGAGCCCGCAGCCCAAGTAGGGCAGGTCGAGCCACGAGACCTGCCACAAGAAAGCGCGTCGCGCGAAGGCCGCGTGGCGATTCAAGCCCGTAGGGGCCGCTGTGCGGACCATTTGGTTCACGGGCCTGCCGCAGCTTGGTCCGGCCGAGCGGACCGCACGCGCTCCACGGGTCAACAAGTTGTCCCATGCTACCCCTATGCTACCATCGTAGGGCAGGTCGAGGCACGAGACCTGCCGCAACCTCTGCGCGACATGCGCCTTCGTGGCAGGTCTCATGCCTCGACCATGCCCTACGTTCTTGCATCCATAAGAACTCTCCAGCCTCTTCGGCCAAGGTCAGTACCATTGCGTACGGCGGACCCTACCTGCTTGCATGACCCGCCCCCGCTGAGTATGATAGTGGTTCACGATCTGGTCGAATTCATGTTCCGTAGTCTGTGGAGGTAGTATGAGCATAGAGCCACACAAGAGCCCTCCGACGGTTCCAAGTCCGTCGGTGTTTCCTTCACAATGTCCAATCTGCGATCGCGCTATCACGAAACTCCGCAAGACGAGAATGCTCAACGAGACGCTGGTGTGCAAGAAGTGCTGCTACAAGTTCGCCAACCGCCGGCAACTTGCGTTCCTGATTGACTGGCTGGGGTTTTTCGTATTGTCCGCTTTGCTTCTTGCAGCCGTGGAAGCATTCCTTCCTATATCATTGGCGGGTATGGGTTCGGATTCGGTGTTCCTCGGCCTCACCGGCTTCGACGGGCCGTTGGGCTTCTTGTCGTTTTGGGTCTTGCCGATGTTCTTTTATTGCAAGGACGGATTCAGCGGCATGTCACTTGGCAAGTGGCTGACCGGCGTGCAGGTCGTCGATAAGGACACGCGCGAGCCGGTCAGCTTCAGACAGAGCTTCAAGCGAAATCTCCCGTTTCAGATCCCATTCTTTGTCATCGCAGGCGTGTTGACCATGATCAAGGGGCGACGTTGGGGTGACGGGTGGGCCAATACGGTAGTGATCTGGCGCAAGCACGCATTCAAGACGCCGTTCGATCCGCGCGGTCTGCGTTGTACCGGTTGTGGATACAACTTGACGGGCAATGTCTCAGGTCGCTGTCCGGAATGTGGCATGCCCGTACCGGGGACAATCAAAACAGGCACAGATAAACCAGGCGAGACGAACACACTTGCCCATGCACCGGACGACGGGTTCACGAGCCATCACGGCGGGGGCTGAGCCCGTGGGGTCCGCTGTGCGGACCATTTGGTTCACGAGCCCGCCGCAGTTTGGTCCGGCCGAGCGGACCGCACGCGCTCCACGGGTCAACAAGTCGACCCATGCCACCCGTATGGCACCCTCTGTAGGGCAGGTCGAGGTGCGAGGCCTGCCGCAACCTCTGCGCGACACGCGCCTTCGTGGCAGGTCTCGTGCCTCGACCATGCCCTACGTTCTGCCATCGAGGCCGCAATAGTCCGAGTCGCACGAATATGTGCCAACCGCGCGGCCCGCGGGTCCAGCCTGCCAGGGCGGCAGATCTGCCTAGCCCGCGGCGCGAGCCGCGGGATCGCGTCGCACGTCAACCCAAGCCCCGCCAGGGGCGGCACTTCGACGCCCGCATGGGTCCCGGTCATGGGCAACGTGCTCCCGTTATGATGGTGAATCATCGCCGTCCGGTCCAAACCTCGATGTCCTGTGCCGCCCGCAAGCTTCCACCCGGGGGCGGTGGCCGCTGCGCGGCCTTGCCCCCGGCTACTATCTTGCAGGCTTTCCGCCTCAAGACCGAGCCGGCCTGCAGCTTGTCAGGCTGGGGAATGCGTCGCCGCAGAGTCGGACGGATACGCTTCGCTCGCCCGGCAAAGATGTGTAGAGCAACGAGGGCTACACCGTGGGGCTAAATGACCTTTCGCCCCGAGGGGCCTTGCTTACGGCACGGTCGACAAACGAGGCCTACCCTCGAGGGTGGCATGGAAAAACGTAGCTCGCGCAATACACTCTCCCGTGCGTCTGGAGATTACGCTTCAGGCATGGACGCTTGCAGCTTGCCCGTGGGTGTCCGCGCCGTGGCACGCTCCACGGGTCAACAAGTTGCCCCATGACACCTTGGTGGCATCCCGCGTGCGTCTTTGCGCAGCACGGGTTCTTGTGGCAGTTCGAGTCCCCCCCCCGCTAAAGCGATGGGCCACCCGTCCTACCGAGCTGCTCAGGCGATGCCACCGCCACGACCCTCTCGATTACGCACACGGATCATCGGCTCCCCCGGGTCCGACGTGTCTTACTCCGAGAATCCTCAATGGATCGGAACACGCGCCAAACCTAAAAGGACCCGGGCCACCCATCCGTTCCGTAGTTGCGCCGCGCGTCTACTTGACCAGCGCGGCGTTTACCCAGTCGAAGCGGTCCTGCAGGTCTCCGTTCTTTCCAAAACCTACGACAAGCTCAAGACGCTGAGCCCCCGCGACACTCCAGCGATGTGGACCGTGGAGGGCACCGCGGCGAATACTCGGCTGCTCGAACACGACTTTGCCGTCCACGAAAACAGAGACGGATACGTCCGCCAGCGGACCGCTGTCGTCGTCCATTCCGAAGGCCGTTACGAACTCGCCGTACGCGCCCTTCAGGTCATAGGCCAACCGCGATTCGCTGTGCACGCCGATACCGTGTTCGAAGACCTCGCCGGCCACTGTAATCGGCCCGCCGGTGACATTTCGATCGATAAGGGCCGGCCAGTTCATCGACAGCATCGGCGTGTGCTTCTGCTCCACGGGGGCGTGCTGACCGAGCCATTCCCATCGGCCGCCAATCACGTCGATGCTCACGATCCGCTCGGCTTCGATCTGCCCGTCTGCCCCGGAGGGAAGACGCACGGTTACCTTATCAGCCGACCAATCCAATACGGGAACGGTCAGACGGCCGCTGGAACGAAAGGTGACCGCCATCCGAATGCCGGTCGACCGCACTGGCGGCGGGCTTCCCAGCGTCAGCACCACCAACAGCCGGTGCGGAACGAACGCTTCCCCGGCCTCACCTTCAACGGTGATACCCTCCGAGTCAATCGCCGTCACAAATCCGGCGACAACATCTCCGTTTGTCAGCAACGCGCGATCCTCCGTTGCCCCGGATCCGCGATCGAACCACGCTACCGCCTCCCGATACGCCGGCGAGATTGCCCGCGCAGTGTCCATCCGCGCTACCATATCCAGAGGAACGGACACTCGCCCTAAGTCAGCAGTTGCAATTGTCACGGACTCCTTACCCGACGACTCGACCCGGCCGCAGAGTGAATCACCTCCTGCAAGACTCAACCACACGCCGCGCGGAGTCCGCGTAGCCACAGACGTCGTTATGCGTACGACGTCCGGCATCGGAATCCGGAGCTGCTTACCCTCGACAGTCCGGACAACCGCCCCATCAGCCATTGAAACGGCAATCAACTGCCCTCGCATCGGCTCCGCATCGATTGTCTGCACGCACACGCTCGCCTCAGCCGCCGCGCCACCGTCACTGGGCGGATCGGTGTCTTCCGCCCCGGCACAAGCAACAGTCATCAACACAAACAACCAGGTCATGTCACACCCCGTCATTTCTGGAAAATCGGCAACAGTCGATTCGGCATCTGAAGGATAATCAGTGCCATTGCCGTGCCGTACTCCGGGCCGGCCTGCCCTTGCCAGAAGCCTGCGGGATCCTGCTTGCCCAGCAGCTCCGTCCGGATCGCCGGCCACCAACTCTGCCAATACTCATCACCGGCCAGGAACATCGCCTGGGCCGCGTAATAGTGCCCGTAGTAGTAGTGCCCGGTCGTACGTTCCTGCGGTGGAGTGAAATGCCTGATATACTCCAACCCGCGCGTTATTTCCGGGCCGCCGTGGATCCCGGCGTATTGCAGAGCCGCTACCCCCGCCGCCGACCGGGCAAAAGCCGAGCCGCCGGAACTGAGCATATACCGAAACCCACCGTCGGGGTTCTGGCTGGCTTCGACATACTCCACAGCTCGATCAATCACCTGCTTGTCGACGTATATCCCCGTGTTCCGCGCCGCGCGAAGGGCCATGATCTGGCAAATCGTGACGGAAATGTCAGCATCGTGACGCACGGGCTGATACCGCCAACCGCCCTCGCTGTTCTGGGTGCTGACAATCAACCGAACGGCCTTTCGCAGCGTTTCACGGATCTCCACGCGCGGCGTCATCCCGTACACCTCGCTAAGGAAGAGCGTCGCGAAACCGTGGCCGTACATCGGCCCGTGAGAGGTCTCCGCCGCAAGCAGTCCGCTCTCGGAGCTGTGCTTCAGGATGAAAGACAGACACCCGTCGACGGTGTTGGCATAGCGGCCTCGGGCGGGCATGCTGCCATCGGACATAAACGCCAACCCAACAAGCCCGGTTATTCCCACGTGCGGGCCATAATGCGACAAGCGACCGTAACCACCGTCCTCGGCCTGCCGCTCGGCGAGCCACGCCAGCCCCCGTTCAACGGCCGCCGTCTGCTCCGGCGTGATCTCGGCCAGCGTCGGGGAGGCCGACCGCGTTTGCCGGACGGGATCGGCGGCCGCAGAAACGCATACGAAGACTAACAGAAGCCCGCAGAGGGTTGCCGGCCGTCGCCACCTTAGGGATAGTCTTCGCACGTCGTTCACTCATCCGCCTCTTGAAGCGTACGGTAGTATTGCTCGATCCACTCTCGGAATCGGCCCAGATAGCGCTCGTCAGCTCCTTGGATCATCTCGTCGCGTTCGCGTTGCGGGAGGTTGCCCCAGCTTCGACGCGATTCCGACAATGGCCCGTCGGAGACGTCCGCAGATACGGGTGCCCCTCCGGGTCCGCCCAAACCGGATCCGGCCGCGTCGCTGCTGTCCTGCTGCTCGGGCCTGTTCTTCTCGTCACCGGAGTCCCCATCTTCCGATAGACGACGTTTATCTCCCTTGGAGGTCGTTCGATTCTGCGATCGCCGGCTTTGCTGTGCGGCGGCGAGTTCAATCGCCTCGTTCAGCTTCTCGACGATACTACTTTGCACCGCCTGGGTTTCCTCGCCTACATCGAAATCCACGGTTAGACGGTGCGCAGCGGTGTCCATTGAACGAACCACAACGGCCATCACGTCTTCATCCACGCCGGTACGCGCCTTGCGAATCAGCCGCTTGCCGAGGTCGTCGCCGTTGTGGGCGGGGCTGTCCGTCTTGGGAGGCTCATCGGCCAACACCGCCGTCGCGGTGACCATTACCGTAACACCGGCTGTTACGAGCGTACGGAATCGCCGCCGCAGCCAAGACGCCGTTCCCGCCAACGGCGCGGGGAAAAGGTCGGAGTGTACCACTTGTCTTGTTTTGATCGCCACCGGACTATCCCCCCTTCTTGGTAACTCTATCGGTCAGCCTACTGACCTCGGCCTGATCCTCCCCGAGCAGTCGAATCTCTCGGAGCTGTTCTTCGGTGGCTCTTCTCTCATCGAAAGTCTGCGCTAGAGACTTAGTGCGGCTATTGATATCGCGCTGCATCGCCCGGAGTACGAGCAGCTCGGCCACCGGGGGAACCGGCTTGGTGGCTTTGGTCTGGCCCCGACCTCCGCCTCCGCCGGCCCCATCCGCATACTTCTCGTCCATCGGCATCGCTTCAGTTTCGACTATGGCATCCACCAGTTTCTCAAGCTCGCGTACGATGCGGGTCGTTGTGGCAATGAGCGCCTCGTCGATGACTCGAGTCTCGAGATGTCGACGGGATTCATCCATCCAACGGGCAACTCGTTCGAGAGCCCATTCATAAACCGGTACGCTTTGCAGATCCGGCAGGCCTTCGTCGAGCAGTCGGCGCACGTCGGATTGCCGAGATGCCAGCCGGGATGCCGCTCGGCTCTCGGCCCGCCCCATTCGCCCCTTCGAACTTATGGTCGTATGCAGATCACCGATTCCGTCATTGACTTCACGCTGACCGGCCAGGAGGGCCTCGAGGCTTTCCCGGACGCGCCCCAGCGATCGCCGCCAAGCCTCCTCGCCAACTTCTTGGGCAAACTCTTCAAGGCGTCTCCGGGCATCATCAAGCTGGGCAATAGCCTCGCTTTGGGCAACCGTCGCGGCCTCGGTTTGCCCGGTGTTGATCTGATCCTCCGCCCTTTTCATCGCACCCGCCGCGGACCGGACGATTCGCCCTTCTTCGAACATGCGATCGAGCTTATCGAGCTTATCGCCAAGCGCCCCAGTGTTTTTACGGAGCCGGCTCTGATCATCGGCGATAAGCTCCAAGGCCTCTCCCTCGCTCCCCAACGCTTTGGCCTCTTCCGTAGCGGTTTGAACACTTCGCTGCTCGTCGATCAGAAGCGTAAGCTGCTCCTCCGCGCCCCGGAGGGTTTTCTCAAGCCGGGCCAGCTCCCGACTTCGGCGTTCCTCCAACGCGGCTACCATCTCTCGGATGGTCGCTACGGCGTTCTTCTGATCGAGGGTCGCGGCCGCAGTACGATTCGCGCGGATTGCCTCCGCCGCCGCTCGGACGCGCCGGGGCAGGCTCCGAGCCTGTGCCACCCGGCGGGCATCATCAATGGCCTGCGCTCCGTCGACGTCCCTCTCCCGCAGCATGTCGACCAGCCGGGTCATCCGGGCCAACAACTGCTCCGAATCTCGGCCGACCTGCTCCTGCTCGCGCTGCAGGCGCGTAAGAGCCGTTGTTTCCTCTTTGTCCAGTTCATCCAACGGTCGTCCAAGCAGCCTCTTCCCAAGTTCGGCCGTGCGCCGGCGTACCGCCTCCTGCCGATCCAGCAAGTCTCGCGTCCGCGTCGCAATCCCCTGAAACTCTCCCCACTTCGCCATCCCTTGCAGAAGCGCCCGCAGGCCGTCAACGGCCTCGGTCTCAGCGGTGGCGGCGTTCCGCAAGTACGACTGTTCTTCGCGCGTTTCTCTTTGCGTGGCGGCCTCCAAAAGAGTCGTTCCCGCCCGCGCCATGGCACCTGTCCCAATACCGCGAAGGCTCAGGCCCACCGATGTCAAACGCCCTCGAGCCTGCTCATCGCCGACGCCGTTTTGAGCCATTCGCTGAGCCAGATGGTCAAGCCGCCCGGCAAGATCGCCGACCTGCCGCAAGAGTCGCGCCTGTTGAGCGGCCAGTTCGGCAATAAGCTCCCGCGTGCTTATGCCCTGGGCAACCGGCGCAGTTCCGTCCGCGATCAGCAAGGTAGTCCGATCGAGCAAGTCCGTTTCATCAAGAGTGATGCGCCGGAGACGGTCTTCCAGTGACGCCATCTCGTCACCCACGCGAAGCTCGAACTCGATCTCGCTGATAACCCGCACCTGCAGGGGGGCCGAGCGGCCTACCTGCCCGTAAGTACCCTCACCCACCCGGTTATCCTCGGCCTCCACATGGAAGGTAAGGGCGTCGCCCGGGCTCAACCCCATTGGCTCCATGAGCCAGAGGTACTCGACCGCAGCCTCTAACCCACCTTCCGTATCGGCAGTCATTTCCCACCCACCCACCGGGATCGACCAAATGCTACCATCGCCGATTCGCTCGGCTTTAAGCGTAACGCGGGTCAGCCCAAAATCGTCCGCAACTCGCGCCCGTAGTGATATGGCTCCGCGGGGCGTTAGCTCCGTTAACGAGGTCGGCTCCAGAACGCTGACCACGGGTGGCGCATCCGGGCGAGCCTGAATGCAATGCCGCACGGCACCGCGGTTTGCGAAACCGTCTTCGTCGCAAAGCTCTACCCTGAAGCACAAGTCTGCGACGATCTCGAAGCGGGCTGACAGGCGTTGTTGCTCTTGCGGATCAACGATCAGCGGCGTGAGATCCCCATTATCAAGACGAAGTCCGGCGGCAGCGGGCTGCCGGCGGGGGATCGGCTTACTCGCCTTGACCAATACGGTCGCGAAGCCGCCCTGCGGCGCTTCCACCGCTCCTTCGAGCAGATCGCACGTGCGGATGGCCCTGCGGTCACCGTACGGGGGGGGCTCGATCTCTACTTGAGCCTCCAACACCACGGGGCGGCGCACGGCCGTGATGGTACCGGGGTAATTCGCGGTATCATCGTCACCCGCCTCGAACCAGTACTCGAGGTCGCAAGTCACGGTGTCAATCATCGCGGAGAATAGCCCGTCTTCCCCGCGTTGCATGGGGAGAGTCATGACCTCTCCACTCGAATCAGAAACGTGGACAACTGCACGTAACGACGGGCGTAAGCCGCGCTCGATCGTCATCCGCACCGTCGCCGACTCACCCAAGGCGACCTTCTCCGATCCCGGCATGGAGACTATCGAGACTCGCCGAGGCCACTCGAGCGCACCGGTGGGATACAGATAACGGTATAGTCCCGTACGGATCCAATCCGGGGATCCTCCAAACGCCACGGTCAACGCGACCGCCCCGACCAGCATAAGCAGACTCCAGCGGACCAAGGCTCGGCGCGAAAGGGCCTTCTCCAGGGGAATCTGCCGTACGATGCGGTCGGCGTCAGCGATTACGCGGTCCATCATCGCCGCAGACTCGCCGCGCTGCGTGCCCGGTTCTTCCGAACTTCCCGCAATGCGCGAGTGCCGGAAGAAGTCTATCGCGTTTACCAATCTGTCATCGAGTTTCCGAAAACGGCGTTCGAGATGTGCGGCTATGTCGCTAACGTCCAACCCGCAACGCAGCGGACGGACGATCCCCCGTAACACTGCCGTCACCAGCCCGGCAAGAAACGCCAGACCGATTATGATTCGCAACGCCGCCGGTAGCCAGAGAAGCCAGTCCGCTATCACGATGGCCAGAAGCGCGATCGTCCCCCCGCCGAGGACGGCGCACACGCCTCCAACCACCAGGCGATTCCTGATTACCCGGCGGAGCCGCTCCAACCGCGTCATGAAAGCCACAGATGTCGGACGATCACTCATCAATCTCAATCACACAATCTGCGTCCAAGAAGCTCGGCACTCTCGGCCCTGCAAAAAAGCCGTTCAACGCCCCCTTTTCACATAGGGGAATCGAGGCGATGCTCCCCGGCAAAACACGCATGTTGTCGAGAGGACCATTACATCAATCCAAAAGCCTTGCGTAATCCCCATTCCATAGAAATCAACAGGACAAACAGCCCCAGCAAAAGACGAGAATCCCACAGCGGTTCAGTTACGTCATCCGGGATCTTCACACTTCCATCGGGGATCGCCCCGAACGCCTCCTTCAACTGATCCAGTTCGATAACCGCCCCGCCTGTGGCATCGGCTATTCGCCGAAGGACTTCATGATTAGCCTCGGGCTGCCGCCCCTCCAAGTCGGGCTCCTCCACCTGTACCGGCGCAGATACGGCCCGCTCCGTGTCGCGGAAGGCGAGCCCGCCGGCTTCAAACAAGAAGCGTCCGGGATACGGAGGAAGATAGACGGCCTCAAACACATTCTCCTCCGAATCGAGACGGCGGGCGTCGAGTCGTCCTACCACCGCCCCCGCCGCATCGTCGTCTGCTTCGGCATTCTGTGCCGCCTCGCCGCCTGACTCGGTGAGCGCCATGACCTCTATCGTCTCCGGGTTCTCCGTCAGAAGATCCGGGTCGAAGACGCTTATCCTGATCTGCACCGGCATCCCATACGGGTAGTGCCTGCGGTCGGTGTGGATCGTGAACCGGTGCCCCTGGGAGACTCGATCCGTTCGCATTAACCCTCGGACCACCTGCACCCAATACGTGTCATGGGCGAGCTCACCGGTGTGACGCCGCCAACGCCAGGTATCGTCGGTGGCCTGAAAGAAGACCTTCCCGGCTCCATAGCGGCCGAGGACGACAACCGGCATCGGTTGTCCCGAACCATGGCGGTCATCCACAAACTGCAAGAACGGATGGTGGGCTAGTACCGTCGCTCCGGGCTTGGCTCCCAGCGTGCGAGCAATCCAGAACAGCTCCGGCCGGCTTTCTAAGACCAAATCGCCGCGCACCGCCCCGTTGCTATCCGCCGGCGTCCCTTGCGTAGTCGCAAACAGCCGGCTTTGCGCGCCATCGGCAGTGAGTACCGGCCGAAACCCACTAGCGGGTGCCCCCGCGCCGGGGCCGAAGAAGGACGGATCGAGTTTGACCGGGACAAGCTTCTGAAGGGGGCAGTTCAGGTATCGGTGCGGAGCAGCCCGCTCGCCGGCGATCAGGCCGAACCCGCCACCGTGATCACCAACGAAGTCCAACAGCATCTCGATCTGCGCGGTCGACAACCACCCCGCTTGCGGATCAACATCCCCGAACAGCACCACGTCAAATCGATTGAGTTCCTCCGGCGTGCTGGGAAAACGGCGGATCGGGTCGGTCCCTTCCTGTACAAATGCTTCATCCGCTTCCAGCAGCAGGACGCTGAGCTCCACAGTCTCTTCGCGAAGAAGAGCGTTCTTGAGGTAGCGATACTCGTATCGCGGATACCCGGCCACGAACAGTACGCGAAGGCGGTCCTCTACAATCGCAACCTCGAAATCCGCGGTGTTGTTGTCGGTGCGTCGCTCGCCCGCAATCGGCAAAGCGTCGATCCGATAGCGAACTCGTCCGGACGCCTCCGGCTTCGCAATCAGCTCAACCGTAACCGCCGAGCGCTCCGGAGTAAGCACCGCGTCCCCGACCGCCACGACTTCACCAGTTGCTACGTCGATCATCTGTACCGTCACAGTGGCGTCGCTCGACAACCCGGTCCCGGAAAGCGGCACGCTCACCGATACGAAGTCCTTCTTGAACACGCTCTCTTGGGCGCGGATGCGACCGAGGCTAACGTCGCGCGGCCGTTTTGAGGATCCGACTCGTAGCGCGAACACCGGCACCTGCTGTCCCCTAGCCGCGTCCAAAGCGTCTTTCAGACTCGATGCCTCCGTCGACTGTCCGTCGCTGGCCAGGATGATCGCCGCGAGCCGTCGCCCACGAGCATCCTCGATAACCCGACTGATCGCCCCGGCCAGGTCCGTGCTCGTGCCCTCCGGCGTTGCCTCGCGGAGCCGCTCTATAAACTCGTCCAGCACGGCCGGCGTCTTGCACCAAGCCCGGTTCTCCGCCACACCCGCAAACGTAGTCAATTGCAGCGAGTTGTTCTGCAGCAGTCGACGTAAGGGAGCTCCCTGATCACGCGTTAAGGCCGCCGTAATGCTCTCACAACGCGAGAGGTCGTTGGACACCGAATCCGAAGGCGGGGCCGCCGCTTCTCTCTCCGCGGAATCTGGTGATGCGTCCGTAGCCGCATCGCGCGTTGCCATACTCATCGAAGTGTCAACGACCAGACTCACATAGGAGCGATCGATTCGGTCCCGTTGCAGAACGAGGATCGGCTGGCAGATTGCCGCGACGACCACGCCAATCAGGGACAAACGAATGAACACCAACCCGGCGCGACGAGCCCGCGACGTCCCCTCTCGGCTGTACACGGCAACCACGGCAAGGACCGCAGCGGTGCCGAGCCCGAGCAACATCCATGCCGGCATCGCCGCGCCCCACTTGATAAGCAGCGGCGCGTCTGTGCCCAGGCGTATGCCGTCCAGTCCCAGAAGCCATTCGACCAACCGCGTCACGGTATTCCCTTAGTCACATCCCGAACGCCTACGTTCAACGTCACGATGCTCCCACGTGCTTCGCCCCGAACCGCATCGCCAGCCACATTTCAACCAGCAACAACAGCAGAACCACAAAGAGCCCGGGAAGGGCCAGCTCGGTAGCCTTTACCAGTGCAGATTCCGACGCCCCCGCCTCTCCATCCGTAATCACCCGGGCAGGACGGTCCAGGGCTTTCCGCAGGGCATCGGCGTCGACGCCGGCAAGGTTCGCGCCTTGCGGATCGAGGTTCACGGCAAACGACCGCACCGTCGGCCCGACGGCAATCACGTGCGGGCCGGATCGTTCCACAGGCTCGTGGACACAGCTCAACTTCGAACCGGTAGCTCGGACTCTACCATCCAGCTTCCTCCCGTCGCTGGTCCGCACACTAAGCGGCATAGAGCTCTGGCCGGGAGTCAACGGCTCAACCAGCGCGCCACCGACGAAGACATTACGGTGGTCTCCGTGGTTGCGCGCCAAATATGCCACCGCATTGACCATTAGCGATACATAGTCCCCCTTCGCGGGCAGGTTGTTCCACGCCATGTTCGCCGATGTGGTACATACCATAACTCGACCCTCACCGAACTCCGACACAATCAGAGCCGGATCGCCGTCGAGATACCGCAGGACAACCTGGCCGCGGCTCCCCGCCGGTTCAAACGGAAGATGCTCATCCACGCGGGCCAGAAACAAACCGCTCTCGGGATGCTCTGCAAACTCGGCGACGATTCCGTGAGAAAGCCCCTGCGGATCGAACCCGGTCGGACCCGACTCTGCTGCGGACGGAACTTCTCCGCGCCCCAGCGTTCCCGGCAGCAATCCGGCCCCTTTCGCATACGCCAGCCGGTTGTAATCGGCGACGTCGACCAAATCCCCGGCAAAGAGTAGAAGCCCCCCACCTCTGGAAACGTAGTCCTCCAGGCGTCGCCACTGGTCCTGCGGCAAGCGCGAGACGTTACACATCGCTATCACGTCATATTCCGGCAGGGGCTCGCTCGGTAATTCCAGCGGATTGACGATTCTGGTTTTCACCGGGGTCACCGGCGCGCGGTCGTTCCGCACCGCAGCGCCAAGCCCTCTACTTGACGATCCCCGTACAGACGGTGTCAGGGCGGCGGCAAGATAGCCCGCCTCACCGGCCAAAGCAGTGCCCCCCGGACGCCCGTCCACAAGCAAAACCGGGATCGCTTCCCGTACGTCGATCGACAGATATCTGATGTTGTCATCCGCAAACGCGTCCGGTGCTGCCAATACCAATTGTACGTCGACGATATGCGTGCCGATTCGCGTAAGACCCACGGCAAACGTCGTCACTACCGACCGCCCCGGTTCAATCAGACCAAGCGGTTCGCGCCGGACCACTTCTCCGTCATGCCTGACCTCCAGGTTTGCACTCCGCAGAGCCGTACTACCGAGATTGGCCACTTCGGTGGCAATGCGGACCGGGATCTGAACAGCCACCAGCGGAGACTCTATCTCGAGTCTCGTCACCGCTGCGTTCTCGACTTCGCCCGGCCCAATATGCACAAAACTGAGATCGACCTCGGAGTCGTCCAAAGCATCAGCCAGACGGCGCGCGGCCAGAACCGCCGCAGTCGGCTCACTTGAATCGCCGTCCTCCCAATCCCGTCGCGAGAAGCTCGAAATCACATGTACGGTGCGATTGCCGGGCGGCAACTCCGAAGCGCCGAGGATCTCCCGCGCCCGCTCCATCGCCGCAACCGCATCAGGCATACGTTGCGTCGGCGACATCGCCGCCAGCCGCTCTCGAACCGACCTTCGGTCCATTGCCGCATGCGCGACAACTTCGTCGGCCGCATTTGACATCGCTACGACACTCACCGCATCATGTGCCGGAAGGGCTGCCACCAGTTGCTCCGCGTAATCAAGAGCCTTCTCGAACCGGGTCCGCCCGGCACCATCTCGGGCGTTCATCGCGAGAGAGTCATCCAGCAGAATGACCCGATGCGCAGGAGACGTCTGCCCCGCGACGCGTGACGTAATCGGCACAAACGGACGGGCTACCGCCAACCCCAATAGAACCACCAACACAACGCGAGTTGCCAGAAGCAGCCAATGTTGGAGGGCGATCTGCCGCGCACTGTATCGTTGTGCCGCCCGCAGAAAGGACATAGCCGCCCATCTGACCCGGCGGTAACGGCGCCGGTTGATCAGGTGAATAATCACCGGAATCAAACCGGTCGCGACAGCCGCGCCGGCTAGGACGGGATGAACAAACGGAATCGCCGACAACACCGGTAACACTGGGAAACACACCTATCGCCGACCGGACACCCGCGAGGATCTTTGCCTCAATCGGGCGCTACGTGTAGCAAGAAACTCCGACAACGCGACCCCGAGAGACGACGCCGTACTCAACACGGCATAGTCTATTTGCATCCGCCCGCAGGCGTGCCGGACCCGCGACTGAAACTCGTCGACCTCTTCCAGGTACCGCGGGCGCAACGAGTGCGGCTCCGTCAGCAGTCTTCCGCCTTCTTCCAAGCCGTCGAACGCCGTCGGGCCGGTGAAGGCAAAATCCAACTCCGCCTGATCCCACAGGTTCCAGACGATCACGTCATGGCGGCGATGATGCAGTAAACGCAGTCCGCGAATGACCCCGCGCTCATCGTCGAATAGATCACTCACCAGAATGACCAGAGCCCGGTGCTGCAAACGGTCGGCCAGCTCCGCAAGCACGCCCTCCAGCGAGGTCTTGCCCGGACCCGTTCCGGCGGCAAGCTCGCGTACCAGCAACCTCCACTGCTGCGAGTTGTTCGCCGGTCGAATGAACTTGGTAATCGCGTCATCGAACAGCGCCATGCCAACTGAATCATGCTGCTGCAAAGCCAAGTACGATGCCGCCCCGGCAAGAGCTGTGGCGTACTCGTGCTTGGTCAACCCTGCGGCATCCGAGCCGTACTGCATCGATTCGCTGCAATCGACAACCAACACCAGCTCCAGGTTGGTCTCCTGCTCGTACTCCTTTATGTAGTACTTGTCGGTTCTCCCGAAGACCTTCCAGTCGATGTGGCGCAGATCGTCACCTTGGGCGTAAGCTCTGTGATCGGCAAACTCGACCGATACTCCGCGATGGGGACTGCGGTGCATCCCGTTGAAGAAACCTTCAACGATCAGACGCGCGCGCAGTTCCAGGCCGCCGATCCGAGCCAACACCTTGGGATCCAAACAGTCTTCCGGTTCCCGCGTGGGTTCCTGCATCCTACGTCCGCCCGTCCTGGCACCGCTTCCGGCTCCGTCAGCTCTCCGGTCGATCCGCGCGGAACACCTGTCCGGCCAGAGCCTCGTCCATCTCGCCTTGAGGACCGTCCGGGAGGGCCTCGATCAACCGCGCAATGATGTCGTCACTGCAAACCCCTTCAGCCTCGGCGTTGAAGTTCGTCAGTATGCGGTGACGGAGTACCGGCCTTGCCACCGCCCGGATGTCCTCGGACGACACGCAGTACCGACCTCGCAACAGCGCCCGGGCTTTACCGGCCAGAACCAGGTACTGCGATGCCCGCGGGCCCGCCCCCCACGACACGTAGTCTCGCACTATCTCCGGCATCTCACCGCGGTCGACACGAGTGGAGCGAACCAGCCGCATCGCATATCGGACAGTGTGATCCGCACACGGAACTCGGCGAACGGTATTCTGCAGCTCCAGAATGTCCTGAGCACTGAGAGTACGCGCCAAGGTGACCTCGCGTGGCGCCGTAGTCATCCTAACGATCTGGAGCTCCTCTTCCTCGGATGGATAGTCCACCAGGACCTTGAACATGAACCGATCCAACTGCGCCTCCGGAAGCGGATAGGTTCCTTCCTGTTCAATGGGATTCTGCGTAGCCAGAACGAAGAACGGTCCGGGCAGCTTGTGAGGGAACCCCGCGGCCGTCACTTGGTGCTCTTGCATCGCCTCTAACAGCGCCGCCTGTGTTTTCGGCGGGGTACGATTGATTTCGTCAGCCAGAACGACGTTAGCGAAGATCGGTCCTTTCACAAACCGAAGCGAACGGGTCCCGGTTCCGCGATCCTCTTCAATCACCTCCGTGCCGGTGATATCCGAGGGCATCAGGTCGGGCGTGAACTGGATGCGCGAGAAGCTCAGCGAGAGCAGTTGCGAGAGGGTGCTTATCATCAACGTCTTGGCCAGCCCGGGCACCCCCTCCAAGATGCCGTGCCCCCCGCAGAACAGCACGATCAGCAGCTCCTCGACCACGTCCTCCTGGCCGACGATAACCCGTCGGAGTTCCTCTTGAATCTGCCGATTAGCGGCCACCAGCTTCTCGGCCAGAGCGATGTCACGTTCCATCGGTTCGGCCGAGTCTTGCGGTCTCGGGCTCTCGTCCATCCGGTTGCCCCCATCTTGAGAATCTGATTCGCCACGCATCGTCAGTCGGTTTCGTTGATCCGGTTGATCAACATTCGCAGCCGCCCCGCACTCCGCCGATCGAAGTTGAATACGAGGCGAGCCTTGTCGGGATGTGCCCCCTGCTCCGCGCTTAACGGGCCGTCCGTTTGCTCGAACCGTCCATCTTTGAGGATCCCGCCAAACGTATCATTGAGCTCTGCCAGAAGCACCGCCGACACCGGCGAGTTGAGCCGCAACACCATCTGCTCCCCAACAAATCGCGAGGAATGAAACCGACTATAGAACCGCAGAATCTCCTCCACGGCCTCTTCCGCCGAATCCGTGATGCGGAACAGATTCATGTCCTCCTCATCGATCATGCCGTTTTCCAGAAGTTCGTCGCGAACGTATCGCCTCCAGTGACTCCAGTACGTCCCCCCCGGTTCGTCGCAGAGGACCACGGGAGTTGGTGCCGCTTTCACCGTCTGCACCAACGTTAGCGATTCGAAACCCTCGTCCTGCGTCCCGAACCCACCGGGAAATAGAACAACGGCCCGAGCTTCCTTGATGAACACCAACTTCCGTGTGAAGAAATACTTGAAGTTGACCAGTTTCGCATCGTTGGCGATGATCGTGTTGGCTGCCTGCTCGAACGGCAGACTGATGGCCACCCCAAAACTTGACCGGCGCGTCGCCCCGTGGTGCCCCGCGCGCATGATGCCGTCGCCGGCCCCCGTAATTACCATCCATCCATGCCGTTGCATCAGCTCGGCGAACGTCTTGGCTTGCAGATACTGCGGATGGTCTTCCGCTGTCCGCGCGGACCCGAAGATGCTGACCTTGTAAACCTCTCTATACGGCTCAAAGACCTTGAACGCGTAGCGAAGTTCTCTAAGGGCGGTGTTGATTATCTTCAGATCGCCGCGATCGGTCCTGTCAGCCGCCATCCGACAGATGGTGACCAGCATCTGAGAGAGAAGATCCTCGCTTTCCGATGGGGCATACTCTTGCACGAAACTGGCAATCGCATCGGCCCGCGCGCGGCGCGCCTGCGCGGGAGTACGGTCGGTCGGTCGTAGTTCGCTCATACTCTTCTCTTCCACACCTCGCCTGGACGGCGTCCCCTCACCTGCAACTACCGAGCGCGGCAGACTTTCAAACGCCGGATGATAACGGTACGCACCCGCGCCCGTATTCGAACACCCCGGGCGCAGAACGCAATCCCCGCGTACGAATACACGTATCTGTTATCGGCCCAGGACCCGCAACAAGTAAGGTCATTCCACGGAGTCGTTTCCCAAGAGGGCGGCTTGCGAGGCCTTCTAAGCTGCAATCTATCGGTCCTTCCGCCGATGAAATACGCATGACCGCTGACCCCACCGCAGTACAATCGCGCGAGGATTCCGCCATTACCGATGCTCCGCCACTCATCAGTAATGTCCTCTCTTTCGATGTCGAGGAGTGGTTCCACGCGGCCAATCTGAGAATCCCGCCCGCGCAGTGGGAGCATTGTCCTTCCCGGTTGGATCGCCCGATCGAACGGATTCTGTCGCTGTTGGCAGAGCACCGAACCTCAGCAACATTCTTCGTCCTGGGTTGGGTGGCGGCGCGCAGCCCCGCGATTGTCCGGCAGATTCAACAAGCCGGCCATGAGATAGCCTGCCACGGGAATAACCACAAGTTAATCTCCGCCCTGACTCCGGCCGCGTTTCGTCAGGACGTTCGGGAATCCAAGGCGATTCTCGAGGATTTGACGGGTGAACCGGTAGTCGGATATCGCGCTCCCGGCTACTCGATCAGCCAAAACACCATCTGGGCGTTGGACATCCTCGAAAGCCTCGGGTTTGCCTACGACTCCAGCATCTACCCGGTTCGATCACCGCACGCTCGATACGGACTGAACGGGGTTCCTCACACCCCGCATAGAATCCGGCCGCAATTGTGGGAATACCCTCTACCAACGTGCCGCCTGCTGGGGCGTAGAATCCCCGCGGCCACCGGAGCGTACTTGCGAATATGGCCGGAGGTCGTAACTCGATTGGCCTTTCGGCAGAGCGCCGCCCGGTCGACGCCGGTAGTCGTGAACATCCACCCCTGGGAGCTAGACCCCGACCAACCTCGCATGCCGGTTCCCTGGTGGCCCGCCATGCTCCACTATACGAACCTGAACAAGACGGCGCCCCGCCTGACTCGCCTGCTCGAGGCTCATGAGTTTGACGCCATTCGCGACCTGCTTCCCGACCGCCGATCGCGAATCACCGCCCCGATGCAGCGACCGAAAGCAGAGGTGGAATCGAGGATTGGCGGGGAACTCAATGCCGCAGGGGCTTGCAAACCGGTCAAAACCTCCGCAACACCGGAATGATCAGGCTTCCCCCTCCTGATCTTCCGCGGGCGAATCGAGATAGGGCTTAACGGACAGAGTCATTATCACTTCATCGCGGATCGGGATGCCCCGTTCACCGACGTCGTGAATCTGCGGCTTCAGTTCTCGGGCTCGATCAATAGCCCCGACGTCGATCGCCACCATCCTGAAACCGAGGCGCTGACAGAGCCCGATCCCGTGGAGGTTATCGTTGGGGGCAGCCAGAATTATCTCCCCGCAGCCGCGCTTCCTGGCCGCATCGATTGCGGCGAGCAGCAGCGCCGACCCAATCCCGGACCTCTCCCTCGTCGAGTTCAGCGTGAGAAGCTCCATCACACCGTCCTCAATATGGTAGGTCAGCAGCCCGACAATCTGCCCATCCCTCCGCTCGATGAAGCCCTCCTCCTCGTGCGGATAGAACGTCCTCCCCCGGCACACCACCATCGTGGAATACCAGTATCGGTCGATGAACTCGGCCACCTCTGCCCGATCAGCGTCTCGCATTTCAGCTCTTGACATCGCGCGTGCATTTGTACACCGGATCGACCCGCTCCGCCAGGGTTGCAGACACCACTTCTTCCGACGGAGAGCGGCAGTTCATTCGGGAGTAAACGAAGCAGTCCCCACAGCTACAGCCCGAGTTTGCCGGACCCACCACCGGCGTCTATAGTCTGAAATCTGACGAATCGGGTAACCCCAACGGGATAGAGAGTCGTGCCTGAAAAGAACCTGGACATCGTGTTCACCGCCCCCCATCCGGATGATCTGGAGATCACCATGGGCGGCACGATCGCAAGGATGGTCAAGCTGGGCTACCGCGTCGGGATGATCCACATGACCAACGGCGAGCCGACGCCGCGCGGTACCCCTGAGACCCGAATCAAGGAGACGCACGCCGCCGCCGAGGTCCTGGGCGTCCACGTCTGTGAGGTGCTCGACCTCCCGAATCGCGAGCTGATGGACACGCCGGCGGCTCGCTACGCCCTGGCAACCGCGCTTCGGCGGCACCGCCCAAAGATTCTGGTGGGCATGGCCGGGCGTACCCCTTCGGCTTCGCCGGACCACTACCAGGCTCAGTTGCTGACCGAGGCCGCGCGCTTCTACGCCCAGCTCACCAAGTGGAACGACCGCTTCGCGGGAACGGAGCCGCTCCGCATCGAGCACTTGGTCTACCGGCCGGTGCGCTTGAGCGCCGAGATAACTCACTGGCAAACCCAGTTCGTGGTCGACATCAGCGAGACTATCGAGCAGAAGATCGAAGCGGTTCGTTGCTATCGATCCCAGTTTGATGAAGAGCGCCTTGCCGGCGTCGAGCACCACATTCGCTGCGGAGCCGGGGCAGAAGGCACGATCGCCGGGTTTCGGTTTGGAGAACTCTTCGCGCTTCCGCGGCCGCTCGGGGTGTCGGACATGGTCCGGGCGCTGGGGGATTGGCAAGTACCTCCGCCGTTTGCAGGAGCGTCACCGAAGGCGAAGGACTCCGAGTGATGGAAGCCAATCAAACTGGGCGGAGCCGGCGCCGACATCCGATAAAGGACTGAGGCGCCTGCAAAACCAGCGAACGAGAAAGGAAGTTCTGTGGATCTCTTCATTGATAACACCCCGGCGGACAGCGATTTCGCAATGGAAGGCAGTATCGAAAGCGCCCTTAAGCACCTCCAGGACAACCTGCGTCCTAGCGGCCGTATGGTCGTCGGCCTCCGTTGCGACGGAACCGAAGTGCCCTCGGGAGAGATGGCGGCGACCCTCCAGAAGCCCGCGGCGTCCTTCGATCGGCTGGACGTGTCCACGAGCACGCGTGGTGAGTTGGTGGCCGAGGCGATGAGTCAGGCCTCCACCGCCCTTCTGCAGACCGAGACCGAGATTCAACGGATCGCGGACCTGTTGACGGAAGGCAAAAACGGCGAGGGGATGCCCGCCCTGGGAAAGTGCATGTCGGTCTGGCAGCAGATGAACGATGCGGTGAACAAGTCGATCCAGATTCTGGAGCTTGACGCGCAGAAGATGTTGATCGGCGATGAGGCGATGGCCGACATTCTCGCGAAGCCGATGGAGGTGCTCCTCCAAGTGAAGCAGGCTCTGGAATCGAAGGACTACGTTCTGTTGGCCGACACTCTCCAGTATGAGTTCGGCGATGTGACCCAGCAGTGGCACTCAGTTATCGCGGAAATCCGCCGCGAGGCCGAACGACTCCTCGCCGGAACGGCCGATCCTACTTGAAGCGACCGCGGTATTCGGCAGCCGGATACTTAACGGCGTTCTTCTTCATCTTGTCCGCCAGCGCCGAGGAAAGGTCAATCTCCATCCGGCTGGCAAAGGACAGCACATACGCGAGAATATCTGCCAACTCCTCGCGAATCTCGGAGATCTTATCCGGATCATCATGAACGGACGGCAGCTCATCCGTGCGGAGCCATTGAAAATGCTCCATCAGCTCGGCCGCCTCGATCGCAATTGACGCCGAGAGGTTCTTAGCGTCGTGAAACTGCCGCCAATGCCGCTCCGCGATGAACGCATCGACAAGTCTAATCAGATCGGCCACCGTCGTCGTCGAGTCATGCACGCTCAAACTCCCTTACCAGAAACCCACTCGGATGATCTTACCCACTAACGGACCGCGCAGCACGGCACCGCCGGAACAGGTGGCCGGAGAAGGTATCAGGGTGTTTCCGGGGATGGCTGGAAAATCACCCTGACATTTCACCCCTCCCTGGTGGAACCGCGTCGACCTGCTATTCTTGGGCAACCGAGCGTGCCTTTGCGGGTATCATCTCGAAAGGACGGTGTAGAGTGCGCCCCCAAATAGCGTCATTAGTGTTGTTCGCCGTTTCCAGCGCCTTGCCTGCGTCGCAGGCCGGCGTCAAGGAACCGTCTGAGACTTCGGGCACTTCGTCGGCAAGACCGGTCATGACCATTACGGAGACAGAGGACATCCCCGTGGCGTTCCTGGATCGGACCGGACCGTACTGGTCCGCGGGATCCAGTCTCGCAACAGTTCGCCGAACAATGACGGCGCACGGGCAACCCGGCCCCATGTTCACCAGGTATCTCGAGGGTCCCGACACGGCATTCCGGGGCGAGATCCGCATGGAAGTGGGTTACTTTGCTACGCCCGAGCACCACCCATCCGCACCCTTCAAGGCAGGCGTACATCGCGCCCAACTCGTCGCGCAGATGGCTCTCGACGCACCTTTTGCATCCCCGTCCCGGTATCTTCCGTTGATGCGCCGGTGGATCGAAGAACACGGCTACGTTATAGATGGACCTATAACCGAAATCTACACCGGAGGAAGTTCAACAGAGGCGACCTCGGGCACTGAGATCCGAATCAGCGTTCGCAAACGCCCGCCCCCGCCGGCGCCGCCGCCTGAGCAACCCAGGGTCGATGTCGCCCCCGTATCCAGCACTGAAACTAAGACCGGCAAGCCCGTTAAGACCACCCCGCCCGAAGGGACACCGGGCAGGCGTCGCAAGGCCGCTAGTACCCGCGCTGCGGTCACCCAAAAGAGACCATCCGTCAACCCGGTCACGGGCGCCCCCCGCCGCGCCCCTGCCAGGCGCCCAGTCAATCCGCCACCAGCACCGCGGACCGCCGTGAAAGTGGCGGACCTTCTGACACAAGGGCGTTTCGAGGAGGTTGCCGGTTGGCTCCTTCCCGACCGATTCGAGGGCTCACCCGCCGAGCAGGTTTGGCTGGGGCACGTCGCCTCCCGGGTCATCGCGGCCGCAAAAGGAATCAGGACGATCCAGCCTGAAACCGCGGCCAACCTCGATGCCCTGGCGGCCGCGGTTGCAGCGCGCTACGAAGTCGTTTCGGCAACTTTCGCCGTCGATCCTCTCGATCATGCTACGGTTCGGCTCGATCCTGAGGAAACCACGAATGCTTCCGATAAACAGGCGGTCCTCAAAGACCTGGATACGCTACTCTGGCGGATCTCACTCAAGGACCTGGATGCGGTTTCCGCCACAGAACGGGTCGGGGACATCATTCAACGTACCGGGGAGTTGGTGTATTGGGACTCTCCGCCAGGGGACTAGATCGCGAGGAATTACGTAAGTTCCGCTTTTGCAAACCTTTACGGGTAAGAGCAGCTGACTTGGCAGTGATGCGACGGCTCGCCCCCGGATCATCAAGATACCGGATTATGCTTGCCAAAGAGCATTCGCCGGGTACTCTAATGCGGTAAATCACGACGGACGGGGAAGCAGGCGCGCGATTGCGCGGTGGGCGCGGGTGATGTTCGGCAACTTGATTGACCTTAACTGATGAGTACCAAACCAACAGCGGCACTCGGCGGCGCGGAGATGGCCAATTCGGGCGAGTTTCTTGAGTTCGAGAAGCCGCTTCTGCGTATCCAACACGACATCCAAGAGCTCGAGCGGGAACAACAGGAGACCGATTGCGATCTGGGTAGTGACATCAAACAGCAGCGGTTACGTCTGACGGCTACCACGAAACGTCTCTATACCAACCTGACTCCGTGGGAGACCGTGCTTGTTGCCCGCCATCCGAAACGGCCCTTGTCGACCGACTATTTGAAGATGATCTTCCGGGATTTCTGCGAGCTTCACGGAGATCGGTCCTTCGGCGACGACAAGGCGATCATCTCCGGGTTTGCGCGGGTCGGGCGGCATAAGGTGATGTTCATCGGCCACAACAAAGGCAAGGACGTCAAGGAACGGATTGCCTGCAACTTCGGGTGCGCTCATCCGGAAGGATATCGCAAGAGCCTGCTGAAGATGCGTCTGGCCGAGAAATACGGACTGCCGATCGTCTGCCTGATCGATACACAGGGTGCCTATCCCGGGATCGGATCGGAAGAGCGCGGCATAGCCCAGGCTATCGCGGTCAATCTCATGGAGATGTCGCGTCTACGCACGCCGATCGTGTGCGCGGTAATCGGCGAGGGAGGAAGCGGCGGCGCCCTCGGGCTCGGAGTGGGCGACCGGGTGGCGATGCTGCAGCACGCGTTCTACTCGGTCATCTCTCCAGAGGGTTGCGCGGCGATTCTCTGGAAGACCGCGGATCAGCGCAAGCATGCGGCCGAAGCCCTCAAACTGACGGCGCGTGAGCTGCGCAAGTTGGACATTATCGATGAAATCATCGCGGAGCCGGTCGGCGGAGCGCACCGCAATCCGGAGGACGCCGCTAAGAACCTCGAAACGTACTTGACGACGGCGATATCCGAACTCAAGCGACTTTCCCTTACCAAGCTGCTGCAGAAACGGCAGGAGCGTATTCGCAGGTTGGGCAGTTTCTACGAAGAGACCGAGCCGGACAGGGCAAAGAAGGCACAGCCGAAGACGAAAGCCCGGCGAACGACGGCCCGATCATCGCGGCTGACCAAGACCCCGCCGCGCGCTGACAAACTTACCGCCTGAACCGTGAGCGATCGTTTCTTTGGTCGCGGTTCGGTATACTGCCCGACGGCAGCGTCTTTGCCGGCCGGCATATGCCCCTACCCCTGGAGAGCTGCGTGACCCCGACCGTTCAACAGTCATGATAGTGTCACTAGCTACGTCGCGGGAAGGACGAGAGATCGTAGCGTATGTCCGCCGCGGTCCAGCCGGAAACACCACCTTGATTCTCGGCGGAGTCCACGGCGATGAGCCCAAGGGCGTGCGGATTGCGCTGCAGTTGATCGAGCTGCTTGGTGGGGATCGAAAGCAGGCTCGCGGCACACGTTGGGTCGTCATCCCAATCGTAAACCCCGACGGTTATAACCGCCGCAAAAGGCGCAACGCCCGCCGCGTGGATCTTAACCGCAATTTCCCAACCGCAAACTGGGAACGTACTTCACCGCGCAGTCGGATGTACGGGGGGGACGCCCCGGCCAGCGAGCCCGAAACGCAAGCGATAATCACCACAATCAAGCGGTATCGCCCTGCCCGCGTCATCACCATCCACTCGATTGGCGAACGGCGCTATTGCAACAACTTCGACGGGCCGGCCCTCGACTTGGCACTGCGGATGCAGCGGTACAATGACTATCCAGTGGTCCCGTCGATCGGGTATCCGACTCCGGGAAGCCTGGGCACCTGGGCCGGACGCGAACGGCAGATTCCCACCGTCACGCTCGAGCTGCCATCCCACCACTCCCCGAGACGATGCTGGGAAGACAACCGCGCCGCCTTACTTGCGACCGGTTCGCCCGAAGCGTGACGTCTCGGCCATCGTGCCACCAACGAGACCCTCACAGACTCAATCCGCCGGCACGGCTTCGGCCAGCTCCGTCCGCATTCGCTGCCAACGAACTAACACCAAGAATACAATCCCTACAGTCATCAGCAGCACGAGAAGCTCGGCGATTACCAGCGGGGCCTTTTCCGCAACGCTGGGCAGATCCTGGACAACTAGCCGGATCAACGCCCAAGTCGCCGTAACCAGCATCAGCAGCGCCGGAATCAGGGTGTATCCTACCGGACGACGGTAGCGATACAGCCAACAACTGCCAATCAGCAAGGCCAACGCCGCCAGCAACTGATTCGACGAACCGAACACCTTCCAAAGCACTTTGTATCCACTGCCCCAGCCGAAGGCGAGCATCAACGCGACGGCAATCCCGGAGTTGACCCAGTAGTGCTTAAGAACCCCCAACAGGACGCGGCCCACTCCGCTCGTGCGAATCGCCGAACTCGGCTCGCCCGCCGGCCCAGCATCACCGGAAACGAAAACGTCGTAGCGACCGAAGAACGTGGCCCAGCCCTCCTCGATCATGTAGCGCGTCAGCCGGATCGCCGTATCAAGCGTCGTTACCAGGAAACCCTCCAACAACAACATTGCTCCGAGAGCCCCGGCCGCGATCGGCAACCCGAGACCGATATTCGCCGTGTGCCCGACCGCCATCGCAAACGTCAGAACCGCATTCGCTTTAGCGCCCTGTGGGTGGCAGTACTGCACATAGTCGATGGACGTCAGCCCCACAACCAGGCAAATCACTACACACACGGCCAGGAAACTCTCCAATACCATTCCGTAATAGCCGACGCGTCGCGTGGCCGGCTCGTTGTCGAGCTGCTTGGCGGTGGTCCCCCCTGCGCACAATCCGTGGAAACCGCTAACCGCCCCGCAGGCGATGATCACGAACATCACCGGCCAGCCCGGTCCCAGCTTCGCGGAGGCTTCACCCCAGTTATTGAACGGAATGCCCTCGCCCGACCCCACATGACCACCGCCGCGCAGGGCCGCCGCCACGATGGCGACCACGAGAAACACGATGCCGAGGTATAGCACGTGAACGTTGATAAAATCCCGGCTCTGCAAAAAGAGCCACACGGGCAAGCCGGCGGAAACCAGCACGTACCCGCTTATCATCAGCTTCCACGTGCTCGGCTCGACCGCCATGGGTACCTTCAGCCCAACGGCGATCGACACCACGCAAATGGCAATCGCCAGCAGCGAACAAATCCAAACCGGTGTCTTGCGTTTCAGATACATGAACCCGATCAGCGGCGAACAAGCGGTAATCACCACGACCGACGTGGAGGCGATACCACCGATCACGGCCTTACCGTCCACGATCCGAAAGAGCGTCTGCTCAGGGTCCATCTGGAGCACGTCCAGCGAGACCATTGACGTTAGAGCCTTCGCCGACAGATCCAGAAACGCCGCGCACACGAGCGTCAGCAGAAGCACGAGTAGAACCAACAACATCACAAATGCCCCCGGCCCGATGTAGCGCCGGGCGATCACCGTCAGGTTCTTGCCACCTTCGCGCACGGAGATGTACGTACACACATAGTCATGCACCGCCCCCAGGAAGATTCCGCCGAGGATGATCCAAACCAGCGCCGGGCCCCAACCGTAGAGCAACGCAATCACCGGACCGACAATCGGACCCGCCCCGGCAATCGACGCGTAATGATGGGCGAAGACCACCGGAGTCCGAGTCGGAACGTAATCGCGACCATCGTTAACCGCCACGGCCGGGGTGACCCGATCCGCCCGCTCACCGAGTACGCGGGCGATATGCGGAGCGTAGAACCGAATGCCCAACCCCAACGCGACGGCCGCAGTAGCCAGAATCGCCAGTACGATCATGCCAGTCCTCCTAACAAGCTATGAAATCGACCCAAGTGCGACGATTGGCCGCCACAGTCCTTCAACGGTGCGTCCGCAGTCCGCCGCAACAGGGCACCGGCCCCTCGCTGTCGGTTTCCCTTTATACCGCGCTAGCGATTGGCGCAGAGCCAGTCTCCTTCCTCGCCGAAACCCTAGAGCCCGCGGTGCCACTCTGCTCTAATCGGGGCGTCACCGGCGAGAGTCGCGTCGATCTGCTCCAGAATCGCCTCGCGATCGCGCGGAAGGCGCCCTCCGATCGGGAGGTAGTTCGACGCGTGGTTGGACCGGAAGATCGCCTGGCTGGGGTTCGACTCCGCCACAATCACCCGCAGCTCTCGCAGAAGAGCATCAACACCGGGCAACTCGAACCCGGCCCTCTTCGTCAGCCGCTCCATCGGCGTACCCGGAACGATCATCAATGTCAAAGCGGACAGGTACTCAGGGTCCATCGCAGTAGCCAAACGGGCGGACGCGGCAGCGTGCTCAACAGTGCGTTCAGCGCCACCGGCGCCAAGCAGGAAGATCAGCGACTGTTTCATCCCAGCGGCACGAGCCTTGGCGGCCGCCTCTATATGCTCGGCCGAATTCGCCCCTTTGGCAATACGCTTCAACGTCACGTCGTCGCCGGATTCCGGACCGATATAGAGCAGCTTGAGCCCCGCGGCATGCAACCGCTCCAGCTCTGTCTGAGGTTTTTCGAGGAGGTTCCGGGCGGTCGCGTAGCAGCTTACGCGTCGTAGCTTCGGAAAGGTGCCGGAAAGGGATTCGAGAATCGGCTCCCACAAGTCCAGGCCCATCACCAACGCATCGCCGTCCAGAACAAACACCTTGCGAACCTCATCGCCGAAGGCCCAGCCGGCATTGGCAATGTCCTCCAGAATCTCGGAGAGCGGACGGACCCGGAACTGCTTATCACGGTACATCGCACAGTACGTGCAGCAGTTCCACGAGCAACCGACGGTGGCCTGAAGAAGGAACGAACCGGCTTCACTGGGCGGACGATAGACAGGTTCTACGTAACGCATATCGTCACCGTCTATCCAACGGCTTATCCCTTAGAGAGCCGCCGCTTGGCTAGACTGTCTGACGAACTCCGCGACACCGACGCCCGTCTCGGACTATCATGCCTCTATCTGGTGCCGCTTCCACGAAGATCGTTCGGGGTTCTCCCCCCCCTTACCAAGGGGGGATAAAGGGGGGGCGTTGCGGCCCCCAAGAACCTCCCCCGCCCCCTCCTTGGCAAGGAGGGGAGGAAGAAGGGCGACCACCTTCCTGGAAACGGCACCCGTCACTCCGCCTGGTGGCGGGCAAGGATGCGTGAGACCAACGCGGCAGCGTCAGGCTCGTCCGCCAGCAGCGACAGAGCCTCGCTGTATTGCTCGGCCAGAGCCTTCCGATCGGCTTTCATCCGGGGTAGCACGTCCGTAAGATCCTGATAGTGCAGGTCCGTCGAGAGGATATTCACCACCGGGCGTGGGTCCGGCGCGCCACCGAGTTCAACGAGCAACCCGGTGAGCCACTCCACGTGTTCTCGGCTCTCCGCCGCGATACGTTCTAGTGCCGACAACTCGGCACTGGCCGCGGGAGGCACAAAAAGCCGCGATCCCAGAAAACGCCCCGCGGACAGACGCTGCTCACAACTCAGCAGCCGATTCAATACCTCGACGACGGTAGGTTTGCCCATCAGTGTACCTCTTCCACCGGGGTTGCCGGAGGCGCCTCAAACGTCACCTGGGCAACCGGCAAACGGAGCAAGTGCTGTGAGAACCGGTCGGTCATGTCCTTCAAGGGCGCGGCCCAGAACAATAACACCAGCAGCGCCACCGCACACACGTTGACCAGTACTAGTCCCCCAACCGGCGCTCGCAGCACCGGCTCGCGCTCGTCACGCAAGGTCATCTGCACGACGACCCGCATGTAGAAGTACAGGCTAATCAGCGTGTTCACGGCCAGGACCACAATCAGGAACCAACCCAGAGTGCTGTCCAGCGACCCCAGCGCAACCAGAATCCACCACTTCCCGATGAACCCGGCAAAGGGCGGCAGCCCCACCAGCGACACCAGGCAGATGATCATCGGAATAGCCAGCCCCGGAGCCCGGCGCATCAAACCGCTAAAGGACGCCAGCTTGTCACTCCCGGTTTCCCACTCGACCAACGCGGTGATGCCGAACGCCCCGAGATTCATGAACATGTAGATGACGACGTAGGCCAGCAAAGCCGTAACCCCAAGATGGGTTCCCGGCACGTCCGGATGCACGAACACGGCCACCGCCATCAGCATGTACCCGGCGTGGGCGATTGACGAGAACGCCAGCAGTCGCTTCACGCTCGTCTGCCGGTACGCCGAGAAGTTGCCGACCGTACACGTGACCGTGGCGATAATCCCAATCGTCCAAGCCAACGGAGACAGCACGCTCATCGCCTGCGGGCCCGTGACCGCCGAGCAGAACACCAGCGCCAAGCGGGTGAGCAGCACCAGACCCGCCGCCTTACTGACCACGCTCAGCCAGGTCGTCACTTCCGTTCTGGCACCCTCGAAAGCATCCGGACACCAGAAGTGGAACGGCACGGCCGATATTTTGAACGCGATCCCGATGAAAAAGCAGATCAACCCGAGAACCAACACCAGACTCGGCCCGCCGGCGGAAAGCTGCCCCACCGTGTAAGCCGCAATCGTCGACACATTCAGGCTTCCGACCACCCCGTACAGCAGACTCATTCCGTAGAGCATGGTCGCCGCGCACATCGCCCCGAAAACCACATACTTAAGCGAAGCTTCGGCCCCCACTTTCGAGCGCTTATCAAACCCGACAATCGCATAGCAGGGCAGCGACGCCGTCTCCATCGCCACCACGATCATCAGCAGATTGCTCGTGCTGACCATAAGGGCCATACCCAAGGCACTGCCGATCAACAGAATGAAAAACTCGGGAGCGTTGCGCTCATTCTCCGCTCGACCGATCCACCACAGCCAAGTCACCCCGGCCAAAAACGCGACGAGAATGAGCTGAAAACAAACCGAAAGGTTGTCCACTAACAGAAGACCCGCTCCCGGATCGGTAGACAAACCACTTAACCCTCCGTCAGCCACCGCCCCGGCTGTGCGAAGGACCAATATCAGCGTTGCGATAATGCCCAGACAGGCCACCGCCCCGGTCACCCGAGCCCCGCGCCCGAAGATCATCGGGCACACCACGATAGCCAGCATCGTACACACCAGCGCCAGCATCGGAGAGAACAAGGATAACTGCTCGCCGATCTGAATCTCGGCCCACGGACTTACTTGTGCCAGAAAATTCACGTTGCTCACGCCCTATCTCAGGGTTACGCCCCCCGCACTCGCGGTGGGGAGAGTTCTCGCCTTACGGGAACAGACCGATCACGTGCGTCACGTGGCTCAACACCAGATCCAAGGTACCGTTCGTGAAGTTGAACACGGTCTGCGAGGGAAGCACGCCCAACGCAATCGCCAGAACCGCCATCGGCACGAGAATCAACGTCTCGCGCCCGGTGGCGTCAGGATAATCGACATACTGCTCACGCTCGCGACCCAGGTAGACCCGGCGAATCAACCAGAGAATATAGCCCGCGGTCAACACGACACCGAACGCCGCAACAATCGCCACGGGATACGCCCAGGCGAACTTGCCCCCGGCTTGGAAGACGCCCAGCAGGACCCACACCTCACCGATGAACCCGCACAGCCCCGGCAGCCCCAGAGAGGCGAAGAACCCGATGGTCGCCATCGTGCCGTACTTCGGCATGGTGATCCACAGCCCGCCGAACCGATTGATCTCTCGATGGTGAGCCCGCTCGTAAATCACGCCGACTAAAAAGAAGCACATGGGTGAGCTAATCCCGTGAGCGATCATCTGGAACATCGCCCCTTGGAATCCGGCCTCGGTCATCACGGCCAGGCCGAGCAATACGTAACCCATGTGCGAGACCGAGCTGTACGCAACCAGCTTCTTGAAGTCCGTCTGCGCCATGGCGCAGAGGGCTCCATAGATAATGCTCACCACTCCGACAATCGCGAGGAAGAACGCCCAGAAATCGGCCCCGGTCGGGAATATCGGATAGCACAACCGCAGGAAGCCGTAACCACCCATCTTCAGCAGCACGCCCGCAAGGATCATACTGATGGGGGTCGGAGCCTCCACGTGGGCATCCGGTAACCACGTATGCACCGGCACACTGGGCAGTTTGATCGCAAACCCGATGAACAGGAACATGAACATCACCGGGGCGAACCGCAGGCCCAGGAATGTCGTGCTACTCGATGCGAAGTAGTTCTGAATCGTCGGGTTCGTCGCCAGTTCAATCAGGTCGAACGTGCCGTGTTGGACAACGAATCCTTCGGCCGCCCGATAGGCACTGGGCGCGCCGTCCGGACCGGCTGACTGAATCGCCGCGTCGCTGTAGAAGTACATGACCACCAGCGCCACGAGCATCAACACCGAGCCGGCCAGCGTGAACAAGAAGAACTTGATCGCCGCGTACTCCCGCCGCGGACCGCCCCACACTCCGATGAGGAAGTACATCGGGAGCAGCATGACTTCCCAGAAGATGTAGAAGAGGAAGAAGTCGAGCGAAACGAACACGCCCAACATCCCCGTCTCCAACAAGAGAAACAGGACGAAGTAGCCCCGAATCCCCTTGGCGATCTTCCACGTCTCGAAGTTCCAGCTCGCCAGGCACGCCAGCAAGCCCACCAGCGTGGTCAGAATGACCAGCGGGAACCCGAGCCCGTCTATGCCGACGAAGTACTCGATTGCGAGCTTTTCGCTCGTAATCCAGGGCGTGCGGAAGACCTCTTGCAGCGTGCCGTAGCTGCTGCCGAAGACCGCCTCACTGTCCGCCGCCCCGCCGAAGAACGTGCGGAACAACAGCAGAGACACCAGGAACGTCGCCAGACAGGCCGCCACGGCCACCCCCCGCACGTACCTCTTAGGCACCACCAGGCAGGCCAAGGCGCCGAGCGTCGGGAGAAACACGATCAATGTAAGAATGTTCATCGAACCGTCGTCTTCTTCCGGAAAAGCCTACGGAATCGTTGATTCGGCGACCGCCACGAGTGGAGCACTCGCGTCGACCCACCAGATCAAGACACAAATCACCACCACAGTCGCTACCGCAGTGGCGAACAAGACATAATTGCGAATCTTCCCGGTCTGAGCCTTGCACACGACCTCGCCGAAGTCCTTCGAGGAATCGGCAATGCCGTTGACCACCCCGTCGACCCCGTGATTGTCGAGAATCAGCCCGGAGAACGCCGCCAGCCGCTCCGTAATCGCAGCAGCCAGATCAAACACCAGATCGATCACGTACGTATCGAACAACCGCGCAATGCGGGAAACCAGAACGCAGCCCTTCACCCATACGAAGCCGTAGACCTCGTCGAAGAAGTACTTCTTCTCCAACACGAAGTGCAACGGCGCCACCGCTCGCCTGATCGACTCGGCCACGTCGAGCCCGCGACGGTAAATCGCCCAAGCCGCGGCAAACCCGACGATGAAGGCAAAGCCGACCCCCCACATAAGCCAGTGGTGAGCCGCGGTCATCGCCGCCGTATGAGTCGCGCCGTCGGTGGCCAGCACTCGCGCCGCATCGGTCGCGGCCGGGGCCGCATCGGCAATCAGATCACGGAAGATCCCGTAGCCGGTCACGAACGTGCCGACCGCCAAAACGATCAGCGGCACGTACATGAGCGGAATCTCGTGAGCGTGATGATGGACTTCCTCATCGCGCGGCTTGCCCATGAACGTCATCCACCAGCAGCGCATCATGTAGAACGGCGTAACGTATGCTGTGATTAGCGCCAGCCAGAACATCCACTTGGGCAGCGGAGGTATGTCGGCGAATATCGCCGCTTTCGAATCGGCCGGGTCGGCATGTCCGGGGCCGGCATGGGCATGCCCGTGACCGGAGCCGTGCTCATGGTGCTGGACCATGCGAATCGCCCCGGCCGCCATCGGTTGTTTCGAATCCGCTGGAACACCCTGATTATCAACGCCCTTTTGACCGAAGGACGCCAGAACAACCTGAGCCTCCCCGTCGGGCTCCACTTGGGCATGCGTATCATGACCGCCGCCGTGATCGCCATGCATCTGGTGGTGCTCGTAATCCCAATCGTACGCCCGAGTCCAGGCCACCGCGAGGATCTCGTCCTTGCTGAAGAAGCCGCCGAGACCGATCTTCTTACCGCCGATTTCAAGGCCGACGATACCCGCCCCCGAAATGGCGAGCACGCCTACGAAGAACGTCCAACAGGTAACCGGCATCTTCTTGCGCAGCCCGCCCATCTTCCGCATGTCTTGCTCGTGGTGGCACCCTTCGATCACCTGGCCGGAGCAGAGGAAGAGCATGGCCTTGAAAAACGCGTGCATTATCAGGTGGAATAGCGCCGCGATCCAAGCCCCGCAGCCCATCCCGAAGACCATATAGCCAAGCTGCGAAAGCGTGGAGTAGGCCAGGCATTTCTTGATGTCGACCTGCACAATCGCCACAAGCGCCATGAGGGTCAGCGTTAGACAGCCGATCAACGCGACGAACAACAGCGCCTCCGGGGTCATCAACCGGAACACCCGCGCGACCAGGTAGACACCCGCGGCTACCATCGTTGCCGCGTGGATCAAGGCGCTGACCGGGGTAGGACCGGCCATGGCATCCGGCAGCCACACGTGCAGCGGGAACTGAGCACTCTTTCCCATCGCCCCGCAGAACAAGCCGATACCCATAATCGTAGCCAGAGAGGCCCCGAACAAAGTGAAGTTGCTGGCGAAGATACCGGTGCCGTGAGCCGCCTGGCTCGCAAAGACGCCCGCCGCTTGATCAAGATCCAGCGTATGGAGTTGGAAGAAAACCAACATCAAGCCGATCAGGAACCCGAAGTCCCCGACGCGGTTGGTGATGAACGCCTTCATTCCCGCCTCGGAGGCGAACCCCTTATCGAAGTAGAACCCGATCAGCAGGTAACTGCACAGGCCTACCAGCTCCCAGAAGATGAACAGGAACAACAGGCTGCTGCTCGCGACCAGCCCGAGCATGCTGAAGCCGAATAACGACAGGTACGCGAAGAAGCGATGGTACATGCACTTTCCGTCCACCTCGTCGCTGTGGCCGGACATGTACCCGAGGCTGAAGACAAAAATCCAGAAAGCTACGAAGGCCACCATGAAATACATGGCCACCGTCAATGAATCCAGTTTGATGCCCACCGTAGCGGGAACCGTGCCCAGAGTGGCCCAGGGTACGCGATAGGCATGTTCGGATAGCTGCGCACGGGACGCGGGATCCTCCCCCCACCACGAGATCAGCACAATCGTGGCGCAGACAAGCGGAACGCCCATCCCCAACACGACACCGAACCACCCCGAGGCCGGCTTGCCCATCTTCGCTCCGAAGAAGACAAGCAGCCAGAAGCTGATAAACGGCGACAGAATTCCCGCCGCCAGTAGGATTTCGTATGTGTGTCCCGTCATCATCAAACTCTGCGGGTTCTGGCAAACTCCGGCCGACTATCGCCGCTTAATCCCGTTATTACCGATCGCAAACCAACGCGGCGCTACCCGCGCAGGTCCGCAGCCTGGTCAACATCCATGGTGGCCAAGTTCTTGTACAAGTTGATACAGATACCGACGGCCAAAGCAGCCTCCGCCGCCGCCAGCACAATCACAAACAAGGCCATGATCTGCCCGTCGAGTCGCCCCGGTCCCAGGTAACGATCGAACGCCACCAGGTTGAGGCTGGCCGAGTTCAATACCAACTCGACCCCGATCAGAATCCCGATCGCGTTCCGCTTAGTCATCATGGTGAAGAGCCCGGAGACGAAAAGAACCGCGCCCACCACCAGGTAATGCTGCAGGCCGACGTAGAGCAGATTGTCGAATTCTGGGGGAAACATAAGCTAGCTCTTCTTCTCCTGCCGGGCGAGATGGGCCGCGCCCACCATCACGATCATCAGCAGCACACCGGCCACCTCGAACGGAACGAGGTAGGTCGTCAACAGGCTTCGGCCGATCTCGGCAACCGCCGCCCCGGGCATCGCGCCTTCCGCCGCGTGCCATGCCGTGCGGCAAAGTACCGTACACAGGCAGACCAGCAAGGCAAGGCAAACCACCCCGGCCCCGATCAGCTCCCACCGCTTCGCTTCAAACCTCACCCACGGCGACTTTGTAGTGAGCATCACACCAAAGACCAACAGAATCAGCGTTCCGCCCACGTAGACAATCAACTGAATGGCGCCGATGAAGTTGGCCGCCATGAGGAAGTACAACAAAGCCACCGCGCCTAACGCCCCAAACAGCCAGACCGCCATACGCACGATGTTCTTACTGGCGCACACGCCCAAAGCGCACACTACGGTCAGGATGGCACAACCGTAGAACGAGAGCACCTCGAGGATCCCACCCGGCTCCGCCGCACTGGTGACCGCCGTAGCTCCTTCGCCTGCGACCCCTTCCGTGCCGTACGCGGTCGACGCCAGGGAGACCAGCAACAGCACCGGCAAAATCAGCGTTCCTTCTCTTGGACGCAAAGCCGCCAACATGCCAAACCCTTCAACTCAAGACCAACGCCCGGTTTAAACCCGGGATAACCTGTCGCATTCGCCCCCGCACAGGGGCACCCATCTTCGCCGCAGCAACCTTACGACCCGGGCAACGGGTCGATTACCAGATTTCCAACCAACCGGCGGCGGTGATAGAAACCGTGTGCGGCAATCGCCACGAACCCGATCGGGAACACCGCCCCGATCAAGCCGAGCAGCCAACTCACCACCTGATCGAACATCGCCCAGCCCGAGCTATCCGAACTCGACGCCCACACCCACAAGGTCGTGCCCAGCAGCAATACCATCGTCAACGGCAACAGCACCTGCACGCACGCGTAAAGCACCTGGTCGATCCTGATTCGCGGCAACGTCCAGCGAATCCAGATCTGCACGAATAGGAAGAACGTGGCCTTCATCACGAACCACAGCGGCCCACTGAACAGAAGCCCGTTGACCCCTCGTGCCAGTAAGTTGTCACCTAGCAGCTCGATGACCTTGTCGCCCCACGCCACCGGCAACGGCGAGTGCCAGCCGCCCAAAAACAGAATCACCGCCAAGCCGCAAACCACGAACATCGCCGCATACTCGGCGAAGAAGAACAACGCCCAGCGGAATCCCGAATACTCGGTCAGGAACCCCGCCACCAGCTCACTTTCCGCCTCGGGAAGATCGAACGGAGCCCGCTTGCAGCTCGCCAAAGAGGCAACGAAGTACGCCACAAAGGCGATGAAGGTGAACGGGTTGTCAAACGCCAGCCAACTGAACCAGCCGCCGGCCTGATACTCGCCGATGACCCGCAGGTTCAGCGACCCGACGCAAACGACCGGCACCAGCAAGGCCATCCCCATCGGAATCTCGTACGAAATCATCTGGCAGGCTTCCCGCATCCCGCCGTAGATGCTCCATTTGTTGTTGGACGCCCAGCCACCGAGAATCACCGCCATAACCTCGACGCCCAACAGCGCCAGGATAAACACTAGTGAAACATCGAGATCGCGGAACAAGTATGTCGCCCCAAACGGCAACACCATGTACGCGGCCGCACTGGGGATGATCGCAAAGAACGGCGCGAGCCTGAACAAAGGCCCGTCGGCCTCGGCGGGAACCAGGTCCTCTTTGAGGACCAGCTTGATCCCGTCCGCCGGAGATTGCGCCCAGCCGTGCCACTTCCCGACCCGCATCGGGCCCAGCCGAGACTGAATACGACCGGCAACCTTCCGCTCCCACCAAATCGCAAAGACCGGCACGATCGTAAAGAACACGATCAACGTTACCATAGAGATGACGTCGCGCACAATCGGGAACTGCAGAGGCCAGACCAGCGGGGACAGGAAATCCGGCAACATCTCCGGGAACGCCCCCGAGATTTCCGCCAGCGTCAGCGGAGCGCCGAACCAGGTGGTCACCGCGGGGTCATTCGCCGCGTGGGCCACCGCCCCCACTTCGACCCACTCGAACAGCATATGCACGGCCCAAACACCGAAGCACGAAGCCACAAATGCGCCGACCAGCAGGATGATGGCGACACGCAGCAACACCGGCGGCCACATCCCCCAGGTTTTCACGAAGAACGCCGCCCCCGCTGCGGCACCGGCCGTCAGCGCGGGTGCAATCACCAGAAGGAGCCAAGCCACCGGGTGTCCGTTCAATAGCGTGCCGGCCACCCAATAGCCCACCACCGCAACGATGGCGAAGAACACCGCTACCCCCAACGCCTTCACGGGGAAGCCGTAGTTGGTCCGCTCCGATTTCTGAATCCATGGTACGGAGAACTGGGTCACAATACCGCTCCACACCTCAACTCAGGTGCGCTCGTCCTACCTAGATTAATCTCAACACTCTCGTTCGGGAGGGCCATCAGAACACCTCCCGTCATCCGGCCGTCAGGCCGCCTTTCAAACCGTCAACGGTCCACTTCTCCCATAACAATGTCGATGCTGGCGATGAAAGCCGGAAGGTCCGCAATGAGGACGTCCCGACAAACATGCCCCAGAATCGACAGATTGGAGAAGCTCGGCCCGCGGGCTTTCACCCGATAGGGGATCGGAGTTCCGTCCCCCCTGACGTAGAAGCCAAGTTGGCCGCGCGGGTTCTCAACTTCAACGTAGACTTCGTCATCCGGCAACTTCAGATTCCGCAGCTTCGGCGCGATTATGTCGCCTTCCTCGAGCTGATCCAAAGCCTGGCGGATGATCCGCACCGACTGCCCCATCTCCAGTACCCGCATGAAGTACCGGCTCCAGCAGTCCCCGACCACAACACCCTCCGGGCGATCATCACCACCCGGCTGTCCGATCGGAATATCAAAATCGTATTTCTCGTAGCCGTCGTACGGACGCACCTTGCGCAGATCCCACCGTATCCCGCTGGCTCGCAGGCATACCCCGGTCAGACCATAAGCAAGCGCATCTTCGAGCGACACCACACCGACATTGGTCGTGCGCTTCAGGAAAATGTGGTTGAAGCTCAGCAGGTTGTCATAGTCCACGATCTTCGGGCCGAAGAAATCGAGGAACTCTCGACAACGGCCCACCCATCCGTCCGGCAGATCACTACGAACGCCGCCGACGGTAATATGGCTGTAAGTCAATCGCGCTCCACACGCCGCCTCGAGCAGATCGAGAACCATCTCCCGCTCGCGGAAACACCAGGTAAACGGCGTGAACGCCCCCATGTCCAGCCCGAAACAACCCACCGTAACCAGGTGCGAGGCGATCCGATTCAACTCCGCGAAAATAACCCGCAGAGCCTGAGCCCGCGGGGGAACTTCAATCCCGCACAGCCGCTCTACCGCCACCGCATACGCCTGGTTGTTGTTCATCCCGGAGAGGTAATCCATCCGGTCCGTGTACGGAATGAACTGGAAGGGCTGCAGGGACTCGCCGATCTTCTCCGCACAGCGGTGCAGGTAACCTAGGTGCGGGACGGCCTCGAGCACCATCTCCCCGTCGGTCCGCAGAACCACGCGGAGCACCCCGTGCGTCGCCGGGTGCTGCGGCCCCATGTTGACCAGCATTTCCTCCGTGCGCAGGTCACCCTGCTCCACGCGATTGCAGTCGATCAACACGTCCGGGCTGGATTGAATAACAGTTTCAGCCATGTTCTTTGCCGCTTTGACCTCAGTGTCGCGGGTTCGTCAGCTCACACTCGGTAGTCCCGGGAATCCCGTGGTACTCCAACGGGAACTCATAGTCCTTGCGCAGCGGATGCCCCACCCAATCGTCCGGGCAGAGAATTCGCCGCAAGTCGGGATGTCCGCTGAAACGGATCCCCATCAAGTCAAACGCCTCGCGCTCGTGCCAGTTCGCCGTCGGCCACAACTGGGCCACGGACGGAATCACCGGATCAGCCGCGTCGATCACCACGCGTACCGCAAACTCGCAGGTCCCGGCCGGCAGCTCCGTAAGATTCGACGTCGGGAGCTGGTCAAAATCATAAACGCACGCGAGCTTTCCGTCGGCCACCAGATCCAACGAGGTCACCGCCCGCAGGAAGTTGAACGCCAGCCGGGCATCATCACGCAGGAACTTCGCGACCTCGAGCCAGCGGGCGACGTCGACCTGGACATAAGGATGACCGCCGTCCAGAACGATCTCAACGATCGCCTCGCCGAACTCCGACTTCAACAGCTTGCTGATCTCTTCGGGCGTCATGAAACCTATCCCTGCACCGTTTCCGTTATCTTCGTAACCGGCCGCTTCGCCCGGCTCTGATGGCGAATCTGATCCTGCAAACGCATCAGCCCTTCCAGGAGACTTTCCGGACGCGGCGGGCAACCGGGCACATAAACGTCCACCGGCACGATCAGGTCCACACCCTTAACGATGCCGTATCCATACTTGAAGTACGGCCCGCCGCCAACCGTGCACGCCCCCATCGCCATTACGTACTTCGGCTCGGGCATCTGGTTGTAAAGGCGCTTCAGCCGCGCCGCCATCTTGTAGGTGACCGTGCCGGCCACGATCATCAGATCAGCTTGTCGCGGCGTCGCCCTAAAGGCACCCGCCCCGAACCGGTCCATATCAAACCGCGATGCACCCGTGGCCATCATCTCGATGGCGCAGCATGCCAGGCCGAAAGTCATCGGCCAGAGGCTGTTACTGCGTCCCCAGTTGATCGCCCAGTCCACCGTTGTCATGATCACGCCGTCATCGACGCGATTCTCAATCCAACTCATCTCGCAGCTCCGACCAGATACCTCGCTGGTCTACCGGTCGCATTACTCCGCATCCGACTCTGTTTGCGCCGTTGTAGCCCGAACCCAGTTCAGGTACCCGGACTTCCACTCATACATGAACGGAATCGCAATCAGCAGGAAGAACACAAGAAACGCCCAGAATGCCGGCGTGCCTATATCCCTGAAAACCACCGCCCAAGGCCACAGAAGCGCGACCTCTACGTCGAACACGATGAAGACCAACGCTACCGTATAGAAACGCAGGTCAAACTGGACCCAACCGTCCCCAACCGCCGGCTCACCGCATTCGTAGGCCGTGCCCTTCTCCGGATGCGGTGCCGTCGGACGCACAAACCGCCCGGCTGTCAACCCCCCGAACCCGATTACGAACCCCGCGACCACGAACAGAAACAGTCCGACAATCAACTCGACGTTCGTGTTCGCATGAACGGTCGACGACTCCGCCGCTACCAACGCTGGAGCCAAAGTCGACATCGCACTAATCAGCATAGTTGCCACCGCGGTCTCTCCACCCGGCCATCAAGCCGAGCTTCTATTCCTTTTTCGCGATTTCAGATGGTTCAAGGGCCTTCCGCATCAGCTCCCGGCGCTGCTCGGGCGGGCCACCCGGAGCATCGGACGTGTGGGCAAGGTCGACCCACTCCTGCTTGCGCTGCCGAACCCACTCGGGGGGACTGTCCTTCTGCATCCAGAGCGGCTGCGGCGTCTGGAGGCCCTTGGCGGCCAACTCGGTGAATTCGACGATCATGCTCTGCCGATCGTAAGCCGCCATATCGTGGATGTTGCCCATGTGGATGCAGGACGTCGGGCACGGCTCCGTGCACAATCCACAGAACATGCACTTGGCGTAGTCGATTGCGTACCGCGTCATCGCCCCGCCGACCGCTACCCCGGACTCCTTATCAATCTTCCGCGGCCCCGACTTTTCGATGTAGATGCAGTCCACCGGGCACGCCCGGGCACACTGATCGCACGCGATGCAGCGTTCGATCTCGTAATAGTGGAACCCACGATACTGCGGCTGCAGGACCGGCGGGGTATCCGGGTATTGAACGGTAACCGTCTTGGCAAAACAGTACTTCAGCGAGACCCGCATGCCCACGAGAATGCTGTACACCGCCCGCCAGACGTTGAAAACGTAGTCGTAAACCGGGTTGTTCTGCATTTATGGAGGACTCGAAAAAGGCCCAAACGAGCCGCGCCTACACCCGCAACCGCTTCGCCGCGCTGACAAAACGCGGCGATTCTAGGGCTTTGCCCAACAGACTTCAACAGCCCCACGCAAAACGCCGCCATCTGCAACCGTTGCCGCCCTCGCCGCTCGCTCGACCAACAACCGATGCTCGCCAAAAAGACTACAAAAACAGGGCAACCATGGCCAACCCGGCCCTAAACAAGCGAAACCGGGAGTCGGAAGCACATCCAACCTTCTCTAATCCACCGGGCTTTCCGCCAAGCACAACCGCAGGAGATTCAACGCAACCTTGCAGCTTCGGTCCCGGATCTCCCTGCGGCTCAGATGCTCACCCAGAAGAACGCGCTTCACGTCCACGGTCCGGGCATCCGCCAACCCGATGAAAACCAGCCCCACCGGCTTAGCCGGCGGAGCACCGCCGGTCGGGCCGGCAATTCCGGTTATCGCCAGAGCAAAATCCGTACCAGCCGTCGCCCGGCAGCCGATCGCCATCGCCCGGGCGACGGGCTCGCTGACCGCTCCTTCCGCCTCGATCATCGCCGCCGGCACGTTCAGAAGCTCGATCTTCGCCTCATTTGAGTACGTCACCAGACCGCGAACAAAATAAGCGCTACTGCCCGAGATATCCGTCAGTTGCTTGGCCAACAGCCCGCCGGTGCAAGATTCGGCCGTCGCCACCGTTCTGCCTTGCTCCAACAGCAGCCCGGCCACAACTTCCGCAAGAGACACCTCGCCGTCTCCAAAAACGGCCCGGCCCAGCCGCTGGCGTACTTCGGCCACATCGGAATCCAGCAACCGCTCCACGGCCGCCTCATCCAAGCCTTCAGCCGTGAGCCGAACGGTGATAACGGCGTCGGAAGCCGTGGTCCCGACCAGCGGGTTTCGACCTCGGACCATGTAGGGTCAGCCAGGCGCTCGCCGACCCGCGCTTCGGCCATCCCAAAGCACCTAATCTGCCTACTTCGCACGATGGACCCAATCGAACAACCGACCAGAGTGGGGGCAATCGCCTCCCGGAACATGGCTTTCATCTCAGACGGAACCCCGGGGAGGGCATACAGCCGCTTCTGACCGGACGTGTAGGCGATCCCCGGAGCCGTGCCTCGGAGATTGGGGATCATCTTACATCCGCTGGGGATCATAGCCTGCACCGTATTCGCCTCGTCGAACGGCCGCTGCCACCGTTCGAACATCGCCCGGATCTGTCGCAACGCTTCAGGATTCTCTTCCAAGGGCCGGCCGACCGCCGCGGCGACGCCCTGCCGGGTAAGATCGTCGGCCGTCGGGCCCAGACCGCCGCTGACAATCACGAGATCCGCATTACTCAGCCCGCCGGTGATTGCCCCGCAGATTCGCTCGACGTCATCCCCCACCGTAACGTGCGCGATGGTATGCACGCCCACTCGCGTCAACTCTTCGGACAACCAAGCCGAATTCGTATCGATACAGGCTCCGGTGATCAACTCGTGCCCGACGCTGACGATTGTGGCATCCATGGTGGGGATAAGCCTAACACACCCTGAGCCGCTCGCAAACACCAAGACTGGTACTTACGTGGCACCGAAGGTCGGAACAGGATATAGTCTGTTAGGCTCCCGGCCGATCCATAGAGGGTAGACCGCGTAAGGCCGGGCGGCGTCAATCGTCGAGCGGCCCGTTCATGGACTGGAGTTGTCATGCGACCGTCACAGAAAGCGGCCCAACCGCAGTCTCGGGAAAACGCAAGTCAATACGCCTGCTGTTCACCTGCATCGGACGGCGTGTTGAGCTGCTCAATACCTTCCGGCGAGCGGGCGAAGAACTGGGTATCGACCTCGAAATTCACGGGGCGGACGCGACGCAACTGTCCCCGGCCATACACCGGGTCGACAAAGCTCATCTCGTCGGGCGAATCTCCTCCGGAAGCTATATCGAAGAACTCGCCGCGATCGTCCGCCGTTACAAGATCGACCTTCTCATCCCCCCTGATCGATCCGGAACTGCCCCTGATCGCCGCCGCAACGAAGCGGCTTGCCGATCTGGGCTGCCGCGCGTTTAGTCTCCTCGGAAGAGGTTGTGCGAATCTGCCAGGACAAGCTCGCCACGTTCACCACGCTCAAGCAGGCCGGCATCGATGCTCCGACCACCTGGACGTGGGCCGAGGCCCTCAAGCGCAAAAACCACCGCTTCCCACTGTTCATGAAACCGCGGACGGGAAGCGCCGCCGTGGGCAACTACGTCATCAACAACGTCGCCGAACTGAAGACGTTCGGCCGGCGCGTGTCTTATGCCATCGTCCAGGAATTCGTCAAGGGTGCGGAACACACCCTCGACGTCTACACCGGATTCGATGGCCGGCCCCGGTGACATCGTGCCCCGCAAGCGCCTTGAAGTGCGCACCGGAGAGGTCAGCAAGGGAGTGATCGTCAAGGGACAAAGCCATCATGGGGGTCGGTCGGCACGTTGCCGAAGTTCTCGGCGACTGCCGCGGTGTTGTCACCGTGCAGTGCATGCTGACCCCCCGGGGTCGGATCCGGGTAATCGAAATCAACCCGCGGCTCGGCGGCGGCGCCCCTCTGTCAATCCACGCGGGCGCCAACTTCCCGAAGTGGATTCTCATGGAACAGCTTGGCCGCAAGCCTCGCATCACTCCGCTGGGCTTCCGCGATGACATCGCCATGCTGCGATACGATGAATCCGTGTTCGTCCCCCGAGCTTCGCGACTGCAATAGGATCGCCGATTGAGAGAAACCCGGACGGGCCTTCTTACGATGCCAATCACCGCCCTTCTTTTCGACCTTGACGATACGCTCTACGCCGAACGCGACTACACGTTCAGCGGCTTCGCGGCGGTTGCGGTAGCATTCGCGGATCGCCTGGGCGAACCCGCCCAAACCGCACTCGACATGCGCCACCTGTTCGACAGTGAGCAACGCCGACGCTGTGTTCAATGAAGTGCTGACCATGCGGGGGCTCTCCGACGAGCCGAAGCTCGTAAAGGCCATGATCGACATCTACCGTACCCACCGCCCGACGATCAAGCTCCTCCCCGACGCCGAAGCGGCTCTTTGCCGGTTCCACGGCCGCTACCGACTGGGCCTCATTACGGACGGACCGGCCGTGATGCAATCGGCCAAAGTCGAAGCCCTCGGCCTGCGATCGCGTATGGACGCTGTAATTCTGACTGACGAGCTCGGCCCGGTGTCTGGGCAAACCGCACCGCCGTTCGTTCGAGATGATAAGCACACAGCTTGGGGCAAGTGGCGAGGAATGCGCGTATGTTGCGGACAACGTGTCGAAGGATTTCGTTGCCCCGAACACGCTGGGCTGGCGCAGCATCCGGATAGTCCGCCCCGACGGCGTGTATCGCGATGTCCCGGCCGCCGCCGGTGGCAGTCCAGACCACGAAATCGAGTCACTCGACGAGCTGGACGTCCTACTGGCCTGATCAGCCCCGGTACTCGCAACGGGAACTGTCCGTTTCTGCGACATTAATCTGGGCAAGCACCGGCAATCCCGGCTTGAGCCGAGCCCAGAGCCAGCGGGCGAGGTTCTCTACCGTGGGGTTCTCCAACCCCTCGATGTCGTTCAGGTACTTGTGGTCCAGCTCGCTCAGGACCGGGGCGAACGCTTGCTTCAGCTCGGCAAAATCAATCAGCCAGCCGGTCTCGGGATCGATCCGTCCCTCACAGACCAGCGCAACTCGGAAGCTGTGCCCGTGCATTTGCCGGCACTTGTGCCCGTCGGGCACATTAGGCAGATGATGAGCCGCCTCAAAAGAGAAATCACGAACCAGCCGAACCGTATCACTCGCCATGTCTTCGATCTCCAGATCCCGCCCCCGTGCGTCTGCCGCACCGCCCTTCTGCCGCACGATCTCAGTCTACCCGAAGCAGGGCCAACGCGTCAGCCAGCTTGCCCGCATCGCACCCCAATCGTACGATCCTGGACGTACTGGCTCGCTTGTTATCTTGCCGATGCGGAAAGCTAATGGACCTGAAACGAATAGAGGAAGCGGTAAAGGAAATCCTGATCGCCGTCGGCGAAGACCCCAACCGGGAAGGCTTACGGAAGACGCCGACCCGCGTGGCCCGGATGTATGAGGAGATGTTCAGTGGCCTGGGCAAGGATCCGGGCGAGCATCTTCAGACGAGCTTCAGTGAGCAGTATGACGAGCTCGTGGTCCTGCGTGACATCCCGCTCAACTCGATCTGCGAGCATCACCTCATGCCGTTCGAAGGCAAGGCTCACGTGGCTTATCTGCCCGATGGACGTGTGGTCGGCATCTCGAAGCTCGCTCGCGTCGTAGACGGATTCGCCCGGCGCCCGCAGGTGCAGGAGCGCCTGACTTCGCAAATCGCCGACCTGCTCATGGATAGCCTGCAGGCGAAAGGGGTGGCCGTCGTCATCCGGGCTACCCACACCTGCATGACCTGCCGTGGTATCAAGAAAGCCGGCAGCGTCATGGTGACATCCGCCGTTAAGGGCCGCTGCCGCAGCGATGCTCGGACGCGTAGTGAAGTCATGTCGCTGCTGCACGATTAAGTGAGTGAGCAAGTTTCCCCATCCGGCGGTGCTTAATAATAAGCAGGCTCGGCAGTTGCGGTGTGCGCAGAGTACGCCACCGGGTCATAAGACAAGAACCCCTGATCCGGAGAATCCGGCGGCTCGCTTATCATGTGGACTGGACGTCTTCGACACGGCGGAGAACATGTAATGATGCCAAAGACGTTGACACTCATTCTGGGTTTGGTCGCAGTAGTTTCGCTTATTGGTTGCCGTTCGCCGGGGGAGCACCGGCGGGCGGCTGATCGGGTGGCGTACGGGAACATCGCCGAGGAGCGAATGAGAGCCCTGGGACGTGACGAGCCTTTTACAATCGAGACGCCGGCGGACACGCTCCGGCGGAGGTTGCTGCTGGATCAACACTTGCCCCACGCCGCCAGTGCCTCGTTGGGGGCAAGCGATCTGGAGCCGATCGAGCAGTGGCCCGACGATGACTACCTCGCAAAATCCGACGCCGGGGAAGGGCTCGCGGGGGCCTATCAGACCGACCAAACCCTGAACCTGACTTTGGTCGATGCCCTGCAGATCGCGGCCCATGAGAGTCGCGAGTATCAGAGCCGCAAGGAAACGGTCTTCGAAACGGCTCTGCACCTGGACCTCGAACGGGATTCGTTCCGACATACCTGGTCGGGCGTACTCGAAGGGATGTTCCAGACCGACCTCGAAGAAGAGATCGTAATCGACAACGAAGGTAACACCGATACGCAAAACGTCTCGGGGGCCGAGTACGGCGGATCGCTCGGCCTGTCCAAGCGTTTCAAGAACGGGCTGACCTTCACCGGCCTGATCGGCATCGATCTCGTTGCTCTGCTTACCCAGAACCGGATGTTCTCGCGGTCGGTGTGGGCCGACGCCAGTATCTCGGTGCCGCTGATGCGCGGCTCCGGGGAGTTCGTCGTAACCGAACCGCTCACCCAGGCCCAGCGCAACGTCGTATACGCCATCTACGAGTTCGAGCGTTACAAGCGGGAGTTTGCGGTCCGAATCGCGGAGAGCTACTTGGGCGTTTTGCAGCAAAATGACCAGGTCCGCAATGAAGAAGAGAACTATCGCGGATTGGTGACTTCGACCCGTCGCGCTCGCCGGCTGGCCGAGGCCGGGCGGCTCCCGGAGATTCAAGTCGATCAGTCCTTCCAGGATGAACTTCGGGCGCGCAACCGGTGGGTGGCTGCTATCGAAAGTTACGACCGGAGACTCGATAGCTTCAAGACGACCCTCGGGCTGCCGCCCGATGCCGACGTTTCGTTGGATTATACGGAGCTTGAGAGGGTCACGCTTCGGGCTGAGCAGATCATCCAGGAAGAGGAGCCGCGCGAAGAGGAAGACTCGGCCGCGGCCGATGATCCGATCGTGCTCGTCCCCCCCGGGCAGGGTATCGCGGGGCCGTATGAACTGGATGAGACGGACGCTATTCTCCTGGCCCTCGAGAAGCGGCTGGATCTTCGGGTCGCCCTGGGGCGGGTCCACGACGCCCAGCGCGGCGTGGCCGTATCCGCCGATCAACTGCGTGCGGATGTCACTCTTCTGGGAACCGGCTCCGCGGGCCAGCACCGCTCGATTTCATCGGCCACGATGGACGACGGGCGCCTGGCACCCGATGGCGGAATCTACTCGGCTTATCTGACCATAGACCTTCCGTTCGAGCGGACCTCGGAACGGAACGACTATCGCGTGAGTCTTATCCGCCTGGAGCAGGCGGTGCGGAACTTGCAGGAATTGGAAGACGAGATCAAGCTTGCCGCCCGTAACCGGCTCAGCGAATTGCTTGAAGCCCGCGAGGCGATTCAGATTCAGGCAATGGCGGTCACGGTTGCCGAGCGGCGCGTGGACAGTACGAACTTGTTCTTAGAAGCCGGCCGGGCTGAGATCCGGGACGTCCTCGAGGCGCAGGAATCTCTGGTGTCGGCACAGAATGCCTTGACGGCGGCACTAGTGAGTTACCGGGTCGGAGAGCTCAGCCTTCAGCGAGATATGGGAGTGCTGGCGGTCAACGAAGAGGGCCTGTGGCAGGAATATACTCCTTAGAGAAACGGACGAATCGAGATGAATGCCAAACTGGAAAGGCCGGCAACGAAGCAGGGCGGGTGGCGCATGGCGGCGATCATCGTCGCAATCGTCGTTGCGTTGGGGGGGCTGGCCGTGACCCGCTCGACCGGATCAAAGGCGACGCAGGGAACAAGGCCGACCAAGAAAGTGCAACAGGGTCCCTTGACCATCAGCGTCGTCGAATCCGGCACGATCAAGTCACTCGAACAGGTCAGCCTGAAGAATGAAGTCGAGGGCCAGACCACACTGATTTACCTGATCCCGGAAGGCGCCCAGGTGAAGAAAGGAGACTTGCTCGTCGAGTTGGACGCCAGCGGGCTCGAAGATGATCTGATCCAACAGCAGATTTCGGTGGATAACGCCGAAGCGTCCTTCATCCGCGCTCGCGAGGACTTGGCCGTTGCGAAGAACCAGGCGGAGAGTGACATCTCCAGGGCAGAGCTGGACTATCAGTTTGCAATCGAGGACGTCAAGCAGTACGTCGACGGCGAACACCCGCAGGAAGTAAAGGAGGCGGAATCCAATATCACGCTGGCTCGCGAGGAACTGGAGCGGGCCGCCGAGCAACTCAAGTGGTCGCAGCGACTCTATGAAGAAAAGTATATCTCGCACACCGAGCTCGAAGCTGATCGGCTCACCCATAGCCGTCAGCAACTCAACTACGAGCTGGCCGTTGCATCGCTGCAGTTGCTCCAGGACTACACGTCAAAACGCAAGATCGCCGAGCTGGAAAGCGACGTCGACCAGGCAAAGATGGCTCTGGAGCGGGTGAAACTGCAGGCCAACGCGGACATCGTCCAGGCCGAGGCGGATCTGAAAGCCAACGAGACCCAGTTCCGCCAGCAACAATCCAAGTTCGCTAAAACCGAAGCCCAAATAGCGAAGACTAAGATCATAGCTCCGCGCGGGGGTCTTGTTGTCTACGCGACGTCGGTCCAGGGCGGCGGCCGGCACCGGCGGCAAGAACCGCTCGAAGAGGGGCAGGCGGTCCGCGAGCGGCAGGAATTGATCTACCTACCATCGGCCGAGTCGATGATGGCCGAGATCCCGATCCACGAATCCAGCCTGGACAAGATCCGCGTCGGACTGCCGGTGCGCGTGTCCGTCGACGCCATCCCGGGGCAGTCGTTCACGGGACGCGTGGCCAAGATCGCACCCTTACCCGACGCGCAGAGCGCCTGGCTCAACCCCGACCTGAAGGTCTACCCGACCCAGGTTCATTTGGACGGCAGCCACCCGGAGCTGCGGACCGGTATGAGCTGCCAGGCGGAGATTATTGTCGAGCAACATGCCAATGCGCTGTACGTACCGGTGCAGGCCGTGACACGGATCGGGCAGACCCCGACGGTCTACGTGCGCCGCGGAAGTACCTTCGAACCCCAATCGATCGAAATCGGGTTAGATAATAACTCTAAGGTCCACGTAATCTCCGGTCTGGAGGAGGGGCAGGAAGTGCTCCTGACCCCGCCGCTCGAAGCGTCTGCAGCCGCCCAAGAAGAGCAACTGACCGAGGCCGGCTCCGATGCGGACTTAACGAGGCGACGCATCGAGGAATCGAAGCAGACGGCCACGACGCAGGCCCAAAGCCCTTCCGAACACAGCCGAGGCAACAGAGACGAATCACGCGAGTCCGGGCAGCCACAAGGGGATATGCGCCGGCCCTTCGAGAATATGTCGGCCGAACAGCGGGAGGCGATGCGCGAACGCTTCCGGAATATGACCCCCGAGGAGCGAGAAGAGGTGCGCAAACGGTTAGGCGGGAGAAGACCGTCAGGAGGCGGTGGGTCGGATCGTGGAGGACCGCCGGCGAGGCCGCAAAACGACCCCGGTGACGGCGAGTAATGTCAGCACCCAATATTGTGACATCAGGAACCGTATCACCCGCATCGTCGCGGCGAGTCGTCGCCGTGCTCGAAGACGTGACCAAGGTCTACCAGATGGGCCAGGCCCGGGTGCGCGCGCTGGCGGGAGTATCCGTCGCCTTCCAGGCCGGCGGGTTCTACGCAATCATGGGGGCTAGCGGCTCGGGAAAGAGCACCATGCTGAACCTCCTCGGCTGTCTCGACCGACCGACTTCGGGCCGCTATATGCTGGAGGGGCAGGACGTGGCGCTGTTGAATGACGACGCGCTCAGCGAGTTTCGACTGCGCCACCTCGGGTTCATCTTCCAAAGCTTCAACCTTATCCCCCAACTCACCGTGCGCGAGAACATCGAGCTACCGCTCTACTACCTCGACTGGGACGCGAACGACAGCGATGCCCGGATAGAGGAGATGGCCGCGCGCGTCGGGCTGGCGGACCGGCTCGAACACCGGCCTACCGAGCTTTCGGGAGGCGAGCAACAGCGGGTCGCCATCGCCCGCGCTTTGGCTACGGACCCGTCGATTCTGCTCGCCGACGAGCCCACCGGTAATCTCGACTCCCGCACGAGCCAGCAGATTATGGCATTGCTCAGCGACTTGAACGAGCACGGCAAGACCGTCCTGATGGTAACCCACGAGCCGGAGTTGGCGTCTTATGCAAGCCATCAAATGCACATGCAGGACGGACTGATTGACCGTATTGAAGAGAACTCCGCATGAGACAGGCCAAGCTCCTCAAGAACATCCGTCTCGGGGTCAAGACCCTGCTGCTGCATAAGCTGCGCTCCTTTTTGACCATGATGGGCGTGGTCTTCGGAGTGGGCAGCGTAGTGGCGATGCTGGCCGTGGGCGAAGGTGCCAGCAAGGAGGCCCTGGAGGAGATCCGCAAGCTCGGTAGCACGAACATCATCATCAGTTCGATCAAACCGATCGAGGACGAATCCGGCAGTCAGCGCTCGCCGTTCAGTGTTGTGATGTACGGATTGCTGTACGAGGATGAGCGTCGGGCGCGGGAGACGTTCGACGCCATCGAGCGGACGGTCCCGGTCAAAATCGTACGGAAAGAAGGACGCCTCGGGGAGCGCACCCTCGACCTGCGTATTATGGGGACGACGGCCGACTGGTTCGACCTGGTGCGGCGTCCGCTTATCGCGGGACGCGCGCTTCAGCCGCGCGACGCGCAACGACGAGGCGGCGTGACCGTGCTTACCGAGTTCGGAGCTCGAAAACTGCTGGCCACCGAACGCTCCATCGGGCAATCGCTGCGTATCGGCGGTGAATACTACGAAGTCGTGGGGATTGTCCGAAGCGAGTCGGCCCAGGAGGGTTCCATCCAGACGCCCGACCAGAACATTGACGCGTACATCCCGGTCGAGGTCGCCCGCGAACGCTACGGCGATTTCCGCACGGAGATCAGCGCCGGTTCGGTGTTGCGCGAGGCGGTGGAGCTGCATCAGCTTATCGTTCAAGTCGATTCCATCGATAATGTCGAATCGGTGGCGAACGGGTTGACCCGGATGCTCGAGGGATACCATGCGCGGAAAGACTATGCCATCAGCGTTCCGCTCGAGCTGCTTCGCCAGGCCGAGGCGACGAAACGAACTTTCAACATCGTGCTCGGCTCGATCGCCGGGATCAGCCTGCTGGTCGGCGGTATCGGCATCATGAACATCATGCTTGCTTCGGTCACCGAGCGCACGCGCGAGATCGGCATCCGCCGGGCAATCGGTGCCAAGCGGCGTCAGATCATCGGCCAGTTCCTGATCGAAACCGTAGTGCTCTCGACCGCGGGCGGCCTGATCGGAGTGATGATTGGTCTGCTAATTCCGTGGCTCATCACGCATTTGGTCGGTATGCCAACCGTTGTCACTCCGCACAGCATCGTGCTGGCCGTAGGCATCAGCATGACCGTCGGGATCGTGTTCGGCTTATACCCCGCCCGCCACGCCGCCAACCTCGACCCCATCGAAGCCCTGCGGCATGAGTAGCTCAGAGACGCAGCCTCGATGCTGCCGTCCGCCGAGACGGACTTGCCCGGGCCCGCGTCGCAAGATAATGCGCAACAGATCCTGCCGGCTCACCCGGCTGGTGGTCAATCCGGCGTACCCGGACCCACACCCGCACTCGCGCCCGAAGCCCACGGAATTCGCCAGATGCCCCACTTGTAGCCGCGATTCGAGACGAAATAGATCCACGCCTGGTCATGGCTCACGACCGGATTGACATCATCGGAACCGTTTGTGGTCAGTTGGCGCACATCCGTACCGTTCGCCCTCATCATCCAGATATCGTTGTTGGGCTGCCCGGTGCCGTCGAGCCCCTTGTCGGAGACAAATATGATATGCGATCCGTCGCGTGACCAGGTCGGGTCTGACTCCATCGTGTTGGCATCCGTGGTCAACTGAACGACCGTGCTGGTCTCAAGCGAGATCTTCCACAGCTTGCCATTGGGACCGATGTACACAATCTCTCGTCCGTCGGGCGAGACCTCAGGATCAGCGCCTTCGCCGAGCTGAGTGGGGTACTGATTCGCACCACCCAAGGTCCAAACATGCGTTGCCGAGAGTTCCCCGGAGTATTCGGGGCGGAACCCGAACGCCAGAAGTCCCCCCTTCCCGCTGCTGGGTGTTCGGCACCAACCCTCGCCACTGTGGATGGCAGCAATCCCGCCGCCTTTGGCACGGCTATATATCCGGAACAAATCCAGATAGCCCCCGCGCAGACGATCCGAGGCAAAGTAGAGATTCTCACCGTCATGGCTGAAACATGGGTCGGTATCCAACCACCGCCCGGTGGTCAACTGGGTAATGCCGCCACCGGCGCCACCCAATGCACGAACCGTCGAAAACTCGAGCACGGTGCCCGTATCGTCCTGGACCTTCTCCACAACCGAGAAGGCCAGCCGGTCCTCCGTCGGTGAGGCGGAAAGACCACCGACCCACGCCCCTTCCTCGAGCTGCAGAACCCGAGACGCCGGCACACCTTCGCGCTCGATGTCCTCCTTGAACGCTCTGACCCGGCGGAAACTGACGGTAAGACCCTTGTCCGGATCAACTTCGACCTCCGCCTTTTCCACCTCCCGGAACGGAGAAACTACCAGCGGTACCCGCAAGACGCGCACTCCTTGCTGAATGGGAAGTGAATCAAGAAACTCGCGAGTCAGATTGACCGTCTCGTCAAGGTATCGTTCCTTTCGGAAGGTGGTTTCGATATTCGGGGCTCGGACGAAGTCAAACTCGTATCGAACCGGCGTCAGGGCCGGTAAGCTAAACGACTGACTCTGCCCCGAACGTGTCAACCTGGTGACGCTTACCGTGGCCCCTGGAGGCTCCGTCTGCAATTCCACGATCCGCCCTGGACAGCCGAGCGTCAGACATGACAGTACAACGACGCCGATCAAGTTAATCATCCGGTATGGCATTCCGTCTTCCTTTCCTATCCGGGGCACCGTCGGCATTGCAGGCAACGAGCATCCGCAGTGGGGGGATTCCAAAACACGCTCGCCCGCCACGAATGATGCTCCTTACCATCGCAAGTGGTTCACGCACCGGTGAACCCCCGCTGAAACTCAGCGAAGTCGGCGAGGTCCACGTCGCCATCATCATCGGCGTCGAGGCACCGGCACTCCGACGAATAGACCGGCGGATCCTGGGGACCAAGCGGACCCACCATACACTCGGGATAAGCCTGCGAATCCTCCAAGTTCACCTGCTCGTCGCCGTTAATATCCCCTATTACTAAGCACTCCACACATACATCAGCGTCCTCACTACAGAACGGTAGCGATTGATCGTCACACGGATAACTTCCCGGCTGACATACACCGGCGCCATCGCACGTTTCTTCGCCATTGCAGAACAGAGCATCGTGGCATGGGGTTCCCGCAGGTTCAACGTTAACCAGGCATACTCCGCCCCCGTCGCAGGTGTCCGGATCATCACAAACCGTATCGATCGAGTCGCCGCACGAGGTACCGGCCGGTTCGAAAGCGTCCTCCGGACACGCGCCAAGCCCGTCGCAATATTCGGCAACGTCGCATTCCCCGGCGTCCGCTCGGCACTCCGTCGTAGTCGGCGCGAAGTTCTCCACGCACAGCCCGGCACCATCGCAGGTGTCCGGATCATCACAAACCGTATCGATCGAGTCGCCGCACGAAGTGCCCGTGGGTTCCGGCGTGTTCATACAAGATCCGGCTCCATCGTTCCCGTCGGGGTCACACCAATCCGCTGTACAATCATTCTCATCATCGCACGTAGGCGGCGTACCGGGTTGGCATACCCCCCCATCGCAACCTTCCACCCCGTTGCATAACTGCCCGTCACCGCAATCCAACTGGCTGCACCCACAACCGTCCGGATTGACCGCCTCCCCGTCAGGAGTCCCCGGACAAAGATCGAAACAGTTCTCAACACCATCCTCGTCATCGTCTCCCGGTTCACCGCCGCAGATGCGAAGCGAGATAGCTCCGAACTGCCCCGTCACATCCTGCCCGAGGTAATCGCCTCCATACACATGCGATCTCGATGACGCTCCCAGAATCTCCGCAATACTGACCTGTGCCGCTTCGGTTTCCTCAAGCGCCGCAAACAGAAACGTAGTCACATGCAGGCCCTGCGGGCTTGCGATCGCATAATCTCCGAAACCCGACCAGGCTTGATAGAACGCATCCCCGTCATCAAACGTGTCGTTCAATCCGTCCTGAGCGGAGTCGTCCGGGAATCCCGAAGATAGCCAAACATAAGGCCCGTCATTCCTGACCGCGAGCAGTTCCAGGTATTCGGCATCCCATTGCACGGCCACGTCGATAGCCGCGATCGCCTGATCCTCGGCCGTGTCCGTTCGGGCGACCAACCGCACCTCGAAGACCTCACCGACGTACGCCCAGTCTGATACAGGCTCCCAAAGCAGATCGACCATCGGGTCTTCCGCCCGGTTCGGAACCGAAGTGGCCCCCTCCGACCATGGCCGGCCTGCATTCGCTGCAGCACCGGCCCCTGCGCCCTGCCCAAATAACGAAGTGAAGGCTCCAACTATGAGCAAGAAAACAAAGTGTGGACGAGCCATAGTGTTTTGTCCCCTCTTGTTGCCGTCTGTATGAACCCTTCCCGTCTCGGCGGTCCGTACGGGGGAATCGCAACCTCAACCATCTCCGTCGCACCGAACGCACGATGCAATTAGACGTAAGCCAACCGGCGGGCTCCGTATCCGACCTTCCCCTTGCCGCCTCCGAACAGCGCCCGATGCATTCCGGCGGTACCCGGAAATGCAATGACGCATACCGGCGACGCCGCCCGGTGACTTAACTTCTGCCACCGGGCGGCTCGCCTCGCTCACCTACTAGCTATCTCGCGATAGCCACGCGCTCGCCCTTTTTCACTACTGGCGCGGGCGAACCGGCTTGATCCTCTTGGCCGGCGTTACATTCTCGATCAGCACTGCCTGTTCCAGCATGATGTCCTGGAACCTATCGGGCAGCTCGATATTGCGGCCTTGGCTGAACAACGCCATGTCGGCAACATCAAGGACCCCGTTCCCGTCAAGATCCGCCGCGACTGCGGCCGCCATACCGATATTCTCGGCAACCTCCTCGACGGTGGCGCTGGCCCTGCCCTTTCTCGTAACGCGCGGCTGTCTGACGGACGAGATAGTGACCTCCCCGTCATGCACCAGAGCCGGCTTCGTTGAACCACTCACACCGTCGACTCCGTCCACTGTGTAGGCAAGTGCCGGACAGCACTCATCCACATTGTCCCCGAACTTCAGGAAGTTGAACAGGATGCAGAGGAAGTCGCTCGTGGTTACCTGGTCGTCGCAGTCGAAGTTGGCGTCATAGGGGCCCGACCATGGAGGCGACAAATCCGCCCCCGAACACGCGCCGGCAACCGGCCCCCACCAATTCATATACTGCGTAAACAGGATCGCGTAGTCGTTGATGTCGACCACGTTATCGTTGTTGACGTCCCCGCACAGCAAGCGGTCGTTCCTGACAATCTCCGCGGTGAACTGTCCGTCCACTACTGCCAGAGAGACGGTCGAGGCCAGTGTATGAAGTTCATCCTTGGCATTGATGAAACGCCACGAACCGTACGGCACATTATGGATGGTGAAATCGGCCAGCCCGTTAACGAAATCAAGCTGTTCCTCGAAGGTGAACTCGACTCCGGCTCCCTCGCACGGGTCACAACTACGGAGCACGAAACTGATGCAACGCCTGGGCTCGCACTCGCCGCTCAGGTTAGTCGCTTCCGACCTGATCGTCAGATCCAGAGTGTACAGCTCGTCATCCGTAACCTCCACGGTCTGACTGCAGCAGGCTTCATTGGGCGGATTAGCATCGTCCTTAGCACACCACGTCAGGGTGGTCGTACCCACAGGATAGGAGTCACTCCAGCAATCCTCGCCATCGTCCCGCGTGCACGAAACCGTGCAGACGCCGCAATTATCCGTACAAGTTGCCATGCCCGGATCGACCGTAGCAAAGCACTCGCCCGGATCGGCCCTTTGCGTCACATCCGGCGGACACATCGGCACCGGCGGTTCGTCGTCGGTTATCGTAACCGTCTGCTCACAACCAGCAGAGTTCCCGGCAGGATCCGTGGCCGTCCAGGTTAGCGTAGTCACCCCGACAGGATATGGATCATCCGGATCCTCTCCGCAATACCCGCCGTCGCTGCGTACGCACGTTACCGTACACTCGCAATTATCCTCGCACGTCGCCATACTCGCATCGACCGTGGCGAAGCACTCGCCCGGATCAGCCGTATGATCCACGTCCGGCGAACAGGTGATTCTCGGAGGCTCGTCGTCGGTTATCGTAACCGTCTGCTCACAACTAGCAGAGTTTCCGGAAGGATCGGTGGCCGTCCAGGTTAGCGTTGTCACCCCGACAGGATACGGATCATCCGGATCCTCTCCGCAATACCCACCGTCGCTACGTACGCACGTTACCGTACACTTGCAGTTATCCTCGCACGTGGCCATGCCCGCATCGACCGTGGCGTAGCACTCGCCCGGATCAGCCGTGTGCTCCACATCCGGCGGACAGGTAATTGTCGGAGGTTCGTCGTCGGTTATCGTAACCGTCTGCTCACAACTAGCTGAGTTTCCGGCAGGATCGGTGGCCGTCCAGGTTAACGTAGTCACCCCGACCGGATACGGATCATCCGGACCCTCTCCGCAGTACCCGCCGTCGTCACGCATACAGGTTAGCCAACACTCGCCGCAGTTATCCTCGCACGTCGCCATGCCCGCATCGACCGTGGCGTAGCACTCGCCCGGATCAGCCGTATGATCCACGTCCGGCGGACAGGTGATTCTCGGAGGCTCGTCGTCGGTTATCGTAACCGTCTGCTCACAACTAGCAGAGTTTCCGGAAGGATCGGTGGCCGTCCAGGTTAGCGTAGTCACCCCGACAGGATACGGATCATCCGGACCCTCTCCACACTTCCCGCCGTCGTCACGCACGCACGTCACCGTACACTCGCAGTTGTCTTCGCACGTCGCCATGGCCGCATCGACCGTAGCGTAGCACTCGCCCGGATCAGCCGTATGATCCACGTCCGGCGGACAGATGATTCTCGGAGGTTCGTCATCGGTCACCGTAACCGCCTGCTCGCAACTAGCCGAGTTTCCGGACGGATCGGTGGCCGTCCAGGTCAGCGTGGTCACCCCGACACGATACGGATCATCCGAACCCTCTCCGCACTGCCCACCGTCGCTGCGTACGCAGCTCACCGTGCATTTACAGTTATCCTCACACGTGGCCATGCCGGGGTCGATCTTCGCAAAACACTCGCCCGGATCAGCCGTTTGGGTCACATCCGGCGGACAGATGATTCTCGGATTCTCGTCGTCGGTTATCGTGACCGTCTGCTCACAACTAGCCGAGTTCTCAGACGAATCGGTGGCCGTCCAGGTTAGCGTTGTCACACCTACGTCATAGGGATCGTCCGGCCCCTCTCCACAGTACCCGCCGTCGCTGCGCACGCAGCTTACCGTGCATTCATTACAGTTATCCTCGCACGTGGCCATGCCCGCATCGACCCTGGCGAAGCACTCGCCCGGATCAGCCGTATGAGTTACATCCTCCGGACAATGCGGCACCGGGGGCTCGTCATCGGTTACCGTCACCGTATACGAGCAGGAGGCCGAGTTCGCGGAAGGATCCGTCGCCGTACATCTAATCGTGGTAACACCTACCGGGTATGGATCATCCAAATCCTTCCCATCGTCACGCACGCAGGTTACGTCACACTCGCAGTTGTCCTCGCACGTTGCCGTGCCGGGACCGACTACCGCTGAGCACTCGCCCGGATCAGCCGTTTGCGTTATATCATCATCCGGACAATGCGGCACCGGAGGTTCGTCATCGGTCACCGTCACCGTATACGAGCAAGACGCCGAGTTCTCGGAAGGATCCGTCGCCGTACATCTAATCATGGTAACACCTACCGGATATGGATCATCCAAATCCTCCCCATCGTCACGCACGCAGGTTACGTCACACTCGCAGTTGTCCTCGCACGTTGCCGTGCCGGGATCAACTACCGCTGAGCACTCGCCCGGATCAGCCGTTTGCGTTATATCATCCGGACAATACGGCACCGGGGGTTCGTCATCGGTTACCGTCACCGTATACGAGCAAGACGCCGAGTTCCCGGGAGGATCCGTCGCCGTACAGGTAATCGTGGTAACACCTACCGGATACGGATCATCCAAATCCTCCCCATCGTCACGCACGCAGGTTACCGAACACTCGTCGCAGTTGTCCCTACAAGTTGGCGTGCCGGGATCAATCGTAGCGAAGCACTCGTCCGGATCAGCCGTTTGCGTGACGTCATCTGGACAATCGGGCACCGGGGGCTCGTCATCGGTCACCGTCACCGTCTGCTCACAACTAGCCGAGTTCCCAGACGGATCGGTAGCCGTCCAGGTTAGCGTGGTCAGACCGACCGGATACGCATCGCTCCAGCAGTCCAACCCGTCAACCCGGGCACACGTCACGGTGCATTCGCCACAGTTGTCCACACACGTTGCCATGCCCGGATCGACCACTGCTCCACACGCACCGGGGTCGTTTGTCGTTGGTACGTCTTCCGGGCACGCGACGCTCGGCGTTTCGGTGTCGACCACAATCACACATTGGATATGCACTGCTTCGTTGCCCGCACAATCGACAGCCTTCCACTCGATACACGTTGCGTTCGGCCCACATGCGTCGGTACACCAAGCCGGCAGATCATCCGCTGGTTTTACCGGATACGGCGCATCCAGCGATAGGTCATCCGCTCGTATCGGCGGGTATATCTCGCACAATCCGCAACCGTCGCTCTCCGCAGTTTTGGCATCCTCCACCGTACACGGCAGCAACCCGACCACTGCACTGCACTCACCGGGATCATTGGGAACAGCCCCAATGTCCGGGCAGTCGAATACCGGCGGCTTGTCGTCCACCGTAATCGCAATATGGTCGCCCAACTCCGGGTAGTCCGGCGTACCGAGGTAATCCGACAGTTGCGTTGCCGGAACGCTCGTTTCATCGAACTCAATCACACCATCGCCCTGTCCTCTTAGTGCCGGATCAAGCGGATACGGCACGATCGTCCTGAAGTAGATCGTCGCCATCGTGTGGTCTTCCGCCGAAGGGGTCCCTCCAAGAGGCAAGCCCACCGCGTAGGCAATCTTGCCCACACAGTCGTTTTCCGTCACCGTCTGGTAGATCTCGTGCGAGAAGGGCGATTCCCCGTCGCCCTCGCACGGCCCTACGCCGGAACCAGCCCCAGGATCGGGATGATCGCCCGGCGCCATCCCTTTGAACTCCAGCAAGCACGAATCGTACTTCAGGAAGAACTGCCCGCCGATCATCGCCTGGCCATCGAGGTTGCTGACCTCGACAGTAACGCACACGTCCTGCTCGCTCTGGAAGCAACCATCCTCGGCATGAAGCACCAGGTCCAGGTTGCCGCAGTTTTCCGGATCAGACATGCACGTGTCGAAATCCTCGTCGCAGTCTTTCGTGCAGTCGATGCCGTCATCACAAGGCAGCGTGCCTGCCACGCAGCCCACCGCCGGATCGCACAACTCCTCCCCGTTGCAGAAGAAACCGTCGTCACATGCCGCGTCGTCCGGAACGTGATAGCACGACTCGGTCGCTTCGTCACACCCGTCAATCGTACACGCAATACCGTCGTCGCAGTCGACCGCCTCACCTTCCACGCAACCGGCCTCGGCGTCGCACAACTCCACTCCATCGCAATAGACTCCGTCCTGACACAACTCGTGATGCGGGTAATGCTCACATTTGTGCGTCACCTCGTTACATATGTCGCTCGTGCACTCGATACCATCAGCGCAATCGGCATCGGCAGCGCACTCGAACAGCACAACCGCAATCGACCGTGTTCCGCCGTCGAGCGACTCGACGATGATAGAGCCCTCGTATTGTGCTGCCGGCGCCGTCGGGATCGCCACTGACGCTATCACCGCCTGCTCGCCCCCTACCGCCACATCGAAGTCATTCACATCAAAACTTACGCTCGCCCCCGGGATCGTATCATCCGCCCCAACCAGATCCGTGGCGTACATGCTCACCAAATGCAACATATCGTCATTGCCTAGTTCATGCACGGCGAAGGGCAGCTCTACCACCGTATCCGGCACGACCAATGCCTCCACCTGTTCGGGCGTCACCATTAGCACCGGCAAACCCAATAAGTCCTCGTACAGGAGCGTGAGCCCCCCTTCCATCGCGGTTACGGTCACGTGCATGCCCAGGTGATCCCCGGGGACAACGTCCCCGGCCCAATTATGGCTCGTCACTACGTCACCGTCTTGAAGCCCGCTAGCCGTAAGCTCAAAGGCACCGGCGCTCGTCCCCACAAGCTCGACGCGGTAACTCCCGGCCGCGAGCTGTGGTAGATGGATTGCCTGTCGGATGTCGTCCGGCAGTGGGTAGGCAAAGGGCACCTCGTTGTCGCCGGCATCCAGCAGTCTGAATGTGCCTCCCGGAATCTCTGACTCCAGCGTGTTCGTCGCATAGTCAACACCCACGTGCCGACCCTGTCCGTCGTAGATGTGTACGTCAGCGTGGGAAGCCAGGATTAGCGACATGCTTAGATCGGCCCCGGGTGGTAGGGTTCGCGTTTGCAGCGCCATGATGGCCCAGCACGTGCTCATCTCCGCGCCCATCATGCCTGTATCCGGCCAACTTCCGTCGTCCTGTTGCTCGGTCGCCAGCAAGGCGGACAGCTCCGCAAACCAATCATGCACGCCCAATTGCACCTTGTGCGTCATCACCATCGCCTTGGCGAAAGTCACCTTGTAGTAATACTCCGACCAGTACCCCCATCCGTCGTTGTTCGTCAGGCTGTAGTTGTCGGTCAACCATTGGATGCCCCCCAGGACTCGGGGATCACCAGATGGTATGTTACACAGCGTGTAGCTCCAGACCGACGCCGCCGTCATCGTATGAATCGAACCGCCGCCGCTCGGCGTATAGTAGCTGCCACCATCCGCGCGGCGACACCGATCCAGAAAAGTCAGCGCCTTGACGTACGTATCCGTGGCCTGCAATTCTAGTTCGTTATCGCCCGCCTTGAGACCCATTAACGCCCACTGTGTGTTCGATAAGTCCGGCCTGGTCGAGTTACCGTATCCGAACCCGCCATAGTACGAATGACTCGGCCCAACACTCCCGTAGAAACAGCTCTCATCCCATTGAGATCCGACGAGCCATGTCCGCATTGCGGCGATCTCATCGTGGTAATCCGGGTTATGTGTTGCTACGAGGGGTAATATGGCGATCGAAGTATAGTACGTGTACCTATGGCTCTGGTTATGAACACTCCCATCGCCATTAATCCGCGACAGTACGTACGCCAGCCCCTCCGCTACATCCGGATCATCCTCACCATATCCGGCGTTAAGCATCGACAAGACAGCAAAGGATGTTACTGCCGGATCACTGAGCCAGGAACCGTCTGCACCCTGCCACTGGCGGAGGTACGTAATCCCACGCGCGATCGGTCCCTGCGGATAAAGCAAGCGCATTACGTTTATGTCGCCATCACTCAAATGGTCTCGCTGGCCGATCGGACTGCCTGCGACAATCGTCCGGCCACCATTTGTGCATCTTTCATCGTTGGGGCATCCTCCACAGGTCGAAAAAGCACATTCCCCATAGTGCATGATAGAGTCATAGTCATAAGGCCCATGAGCCGTAGATGTGGCTACAATTGCAAAATTATGATCACACGAGCCACCATCGCAGCAGTCCTGACATATATTATCCCAGTCGACTGTCACAAACGTATCGCGGTCCGTCCTTGACTGCTCATGCCAGATTCCAAGCGCATGGGCTAATTCGTGCGCTATCGTAAACTCGCGCCCCCAATTGTGAATTCCGATGTCCTGCCTGCCATTGATCATCCCAACAAAAGACCAATTGCCCGGAGAGTCTACGATATGCAAGTAGTCAGCATCGTCGGTGCGTGGACGGAACTCGACGCTCGCAACCGCTTCCCAAGTCGCCATCGCACCAAGCATTGCCGCCTGGTTGTCGGCGCTGACATTCTCGTCAAACTCGAACGGCACGACGCCGTCAGGCCAAAGACTGGGAGCAAAACAGCCCCGCGCGCCTACGGTTTCAAAGAACTCCTCCGGAACGACGATATCCCCTTCAACGATCACGCATCCCGGGGGAATACCCCAGCTGTCGTCGCAATCCAGAATGACGTTTGCTGGGTCTGGCGCAGTCGGCAACGCCGCGGCCTCGTACAGCTCGTAACCCTCCTCTGGTGCCGGCCCTGTCGGCATGTAGATGCTGTGTGCGTCTTCGGCTGGGCTTGCGTTGTCGTACGAGACCTCCTCGACCCCGCTAATCTGCGCAAATACCGGCTGGATCGTCCACATGAGGATGAGACAAACGACGGCCCGCCCCGCCGCCCTGCCCATCCAATGTCCTTTCGTGCCCATGCTAATCCTCACTGCTCGCCCCATGTCAAATCCCTCTCAATTGCGTTTTGTCTTGAAAGCGGCACACACTCGTAGCCACGCGGTTGGGCCGTACCAACTCGGTCTCTCGACCACCACGGGGCCACCCTTCCTCTAATAAGCAGAATCTAGCGCTTGACTTTCAGCCTTTGGGACAACTAGGATTGGCGTGTCGGATAGCGGGCGCAGTCTGCGCTCACTCGACGACACACAGGGGCGGGCCGGTGTAACGTTACCCACGGAGTACCGGCTCGTCCCACCCTTTTCTACGCTCCCGTAATCACACCTCCTGCCGTGCTCCTTTCACTATAACTCGTTAACCCCGAACCGCCCGGGCGAAACGCCATGCAAAACCGATTGGCTCGGCGCTACTCGACATAGACACATGCGTCATCGCCCTCTCCGCGGCGCACCGAATATCCACCCACTCCAGAAAACAACGGTAGCCGACCATATCGCGCACAAGAGGCCTCACCGTTCGCATTCGGATACATGTATCTCGGGCTGATGCCATGGACACAGTTGCGACAGGATAGGCGACTATGCGAATGCGCTCTGAGCTTCGTCATCTTCCAATGCGTCCGGATCCCATCAAAGAGACTGACGCCACAACAAAACGTGCGATCGTATCGAGGTCGGCGCGACACCGTTGAAACGTCCTTGAAACGAGACACCATTCGGGCATCCCGATTCACCAGAACATGCGCAACACACACCGAAGCGGAACGGCAATGGCCTGCTGTCGAGCGACAAAAGACAACCAACCGCATCGGACTTCCCGGGATACTAACACTGCCCGATAGGACATGCAAGCACAAATCTTCGACGTTGCAGCAGCACTGCACTGCAAGCAAATCATTCACCGGCGCTTGACGTCAGTGTGAACTTGGTCATCTCGTAAGCAAACGAGACCGCATTCGCCGGCGCACATGATGCGTAGGCTGCCAAAACAGTCCTTGCAGTTTCGGTGCGATCGCTTCCGAATACTCTCCTAATGTCGCATCCAATCAGCCACAAAGCCTCCGCATAAGGCATTCACTTCTATGAAACGATCTTGATACTCAGTATCGCGCGCAGGACTTATGTCACTTCTCAATATCACATCGCCTGGCCTGCGGCCAAACATACATAGCGCCTTCGCCCTCGCGGCGTGCCTGATCCCGCGGTTTGCGTTTCCGGGCCGTGAGTGAATTCCATAGCGATGCCATACTACTGATTGGAGTGGAGTATTGCGTTCGCTCAGGCCTTCGATACCGGACACAGCTATCCTAATGGCTTCTCTGGGTAAATAGGTACGTGCGCAAATCCGCCAAACGCGATTCTCTCTCGGGGTATGCACTGCGCAGTTTCTCCATAACTTCCCCGGTAACCTGGCGAGCGTGAAGGACGTCTTTCCGGGCGGTCAGAATGCTGCTCAAGTCGGCGAGCGCCTCGTCGATGTGGCGGTTTTCGATCCCCAACGAGTCAAGGTAGATGTCGAGCATGGTCAGGCAGTACGTCTCAGCCTCGTTGAACCGACGCTGGTCGCGCAACGTCAGGGCCAGCTGCCCATTGATCCACGCCAGGGCTAGATGTCGTTCGCCCAACACCTGACCACGGACCTCCAGGGCCTGCTCCAGATAAGACTCAGCCCGCGCCAAGTCACCGCTGTGTCGCGCAACTCGCCCCAACTCGGCAAGAGTGCCGCCCGTATTGATGCTATCGAAACCATAAAGGTGATTCTCGATGTCAAGCGACTCCGTTAAAACCGCTACGGCGCCGCCCAAGTCGCCCTTGGAGGCGAGGATTCGCCCCAAAATGTGAAGGCCTTCAGGAAGGCACTCACCTACGTGAGAGCCGGCCGGCTCCCGCCGCAGCACTACCAGAGCTTCCCGGCAGAGCCGTTCCGCCTCGTCCAGATTCCTCGCCTCGTCATACGCTTCCAGGACATAGGCAACGTAGATCCGGGCACGGGCCGTCGAGGGGTCCCCCTCTCCCAAAAGCTCGCGCGTAATCGCCAGCGCCATCCGCGAATCGGCCTCCGCAAGCGGAATGTCACACTCGCGATGGACTCTACTGAGCTGAAGAAGAGTCTCCGCTACATCGAGATGCTTATCGCCATGCAGACCCCGCCGCTTCTTCAGCGCCATGACCAACGGCGGCTCGGCCTTGTCGTGCAACCCAAGAGACAAGAACGTGACACCTACCGTGTGGAGTACGGACGCTTGAACATCCGGCAAATGGCCCAGCTCCGTCTCGGCTCGTTCCACCGCGTCCTCGAGCATCTCTCTGATAACGCTGACGTCGCGCCCCCGCGCGATCTCGGGATCGGCGGACGTCAAGGTCCGATGGAGAAACCCACCAAACGCCTGCGCCCGCTGAGCCTCTCGACGGGCTTGTCCCAACAGCACACCAATCACAACCACTGAGACAATCAGAACGGCAAACACGCCGGTCACCCCGCCAAGCAACGGCTTATGACGCCTGGCAAACTTCCGCAGCTGATACATCGTGCTAGGCGGCGCCGCCAACAGCGGTTCGTCGTTGAGGTAGCGACGCAGATCATCACCGAGGGCAGCGGCAGACTGGTATCGAAGGTTGCGATCCTTCTCCATGGCTTTACCCACGATCGCCTCGATCTCACCGCGAAGTACTCGGTCGATTGAACCGAGTCGTCGCGGCTCCCCGTCGCGGATCTTGGCCGCAGCTTCAGGAATACTCAAGTTCCGCACATCAAATGGCGGAGAACCGCTCAATAACTCATAGAGAATCACGCCCAAGGCGTAGACGTCGGAACGCGCGTCCAACTCGGCCGAGTTCCCCCCCACCTGTTCCGGACTCATATACGGCATGGTGCCGATCAGTTGCCCGATCTCGGTCTGCACGGTCGCGACCTGCAAATCAGCATTGGTGGCTCGAGCCACACCGAAATCCAGGATCTTCGTTCTCCCCGAAGCGGTAACGAGGATATTGGCCGGCTTGAGGTCGCGGTGAATCACTCCCTTCAAATGGGCGTGCTGCACCGCGTCGCAGACGTTTGCAACAAGCTCGAGTCGTTCTCTCGGACCAAGACCGGCATGCTCGGCGAAGGTGTTCAGTGGCCGGCCCTCGATCAACTCCATCGCGAAGAACGGTTGACGAACACCCGGCCCGGGCGCGACGAGCACTTCGGCCACGCCGGCCTCGTGGATCTGCGCGATTCCCGGATGCTGGAGCTGCCCCAACACTTCAACCTCGTGTTTGAAACGTCGTAGCATGCTCCCGGTCAGCATTCCCGGGCGGATAACTTTGAGCGCCACTACCCTTCGCGGGTGATCCTGGCGCGCCTCGTAGACCACGCCCATTCCCCCCTCGGCAATGACTCGAACGATCTCGTATCGGCCAATGGATTGGGGGATATACGCCCCGCCCGTTTGGGCGGCGCTGCTTGGAGTGAGCGCCTTCAAGTTGACGTCGTATCCAAGGGCGGGCGTGCCGAGAAAGGAATCCAAGCTGCCGTCCTCTTTGAGCATCCGCCGAACCGCACTGCGTACTTCCGAATCATCCCCACATTCCTCATCGAGCAATGCGTTCCTTCGGTCTTCCGGAAATCGGCAGGCCTTCTCAAACAGGCGTTCCACGCGTTGGAACTGCTGGGGCGTCATGGTGCGGCGTTCTCTTCCCGCAGTTCCTTGGCGAGCCAAGCCCGCGCCGTTCGCCACCACCGCGAGGCCTCCGTACGCGAGATACCAAGTACGGCCGCCGCATCCCGCTCAGTTAATCCCCCGAAGAAGCGAAGCTCCACCAAGCGAGCTTTCCTCTCATCCAGGTCTGCCAACGTATCCAGGGCGTCCTCGAGGGCCAACAGATCTACCGGTTCGGCGGTTGCGTCATCGACTTGCTCACTCAACGTCACTCGCTCACGGTCGTTGTGCCTCTTTGCCGTCACTCTAGCTCGAGAGTGATCTACCAGAACCTGCCGCATCGCTCTGGAGGCCAGCGCAAGGAAGTGCCGTCGATCCCTGACAACCACCGCGGAGCTTGCGGCGAGCTTGGCATACGCCTCGTGAACCAGTGCCGTCGGCTGCAGCGTGTGCTCGGCGGGCTGATTGCGAAACTGGGCAGCCGCCAGCCGCCGAAGTTCCTCATAAAGTTGCGGCAAGAGCTGCCTTACGGGGGGCGCATCACTATCCACGTCGCTCAGAACATGTTCCGTTGGCACGTCGAATCCGCTCATCACCAGAAGCCCGAAGGGTCGTTCTCTGATTATACCCCCCCGCCCCATGATACCGGACCGCCTTTCCCAAACGCCGAAAACGCGCCAGAACGCAATTATTATAGGACTATGCGGCGTCGGCGAGATTCGGCCGGATTTCCGGGAGCGCACCGCCTCCGTATCTCGTGTTTCTCTAGGAACAGAGACTTGTTGGGAAGGCCCAACCGTACCCGCTCGGAACCAGGGACGAATGCACAGGAGATCTGCCCGTGATATGCGATATTCCGATCAGATGTTGGCTCGCGACTATCTTCCTTCTGGCGGCAGCGATACCGCTGGCCGCGGAACCGCTCGGTACCGAGTTCACCTATCAAGGTCAGCTCAAAAGTGATGGGGTACCCGCAGACGGCGATTACGACTTCGTCTTCCGCCTCTTCGACGCCGAGACCGGAGGCGTGCAAATAGGCGGCGATGTCACCGTCCCCGACTGGACGGTCACCGACGGCCTGTTCACGCTACAACTCGACTTCGGCACCGGTGCGTTCGGCAGCAACGCACGGTGGCTCGAAATCGACGTACGCGAAAGCGGTAGCAGCGACGATTACGAAACACTCGCGCCGCGTCACCTGTTGACCGCGACGCCGGTGGCACAGTTCGCCCTCAACGGGCCCGGCAGCGGCGGATATTGGACGCTCAGCGGCAACAGTATCTCGAACAACAACTCCGGCTATGTCGGGATCGGCACTTTGAGTCCGAACTTCGATCTGCACGTCTACCGGGATGGGTTCACTGCCGGCCTGGTTCCTCCGGCTCGGCTCGGAGTCCAGCGGTTTCTCGGCGTCATGCCTCCGGGTGTGAGCCTCAACGACTGGTTTACCGTTGAGGTCGGCGGCGAGCTGATCGGGCCGGCTCCCGGCACGAGACTGGTCCGCGAATCAGGCACCTCGCTTAGTTTCCAAACCGAAGACACTGTCAATTCCGCCGTGCGCTCCACTCAAATGACCTTGGACGCCGAGGGAAAGCTGGGGATTGGAACTACCACCCCCATCGCCCTGGTCGAGACCATATCGGAAGCCCGCGTACATGGATTCCGCGCAACCACTGACGGCATTCCGGTGACGGGCATTCGCACTTCGACGACCGGAACCTGGCCGGCTATTCACGGCGAGAGTGCTTCGGCCGGCGACAACGCCACCGGCATACGCGGTTACATCACGAGTACGTCCCCGGGAACCGGATCAGCGGGTGTACTGGGCCACAACTACGGCACTACCATGAGCGGCTACGGAGTGAAAGGGAGCCACGCCGGCTATGGAACCGGCGTGTATGGCGTTTCCGTCGGAGGTGCCGGCGTATACGGTGAATCCACCAACACCACCGGGGTGTACGGGAAGTCCACCAACGGCCACGGGGTCTACGGCGAATCTGCCAACGGGTACGCCGGCTATTTTCCCGGAACGGTCTCCGTGAAGGTCCTGGAGATTACCGGGGCGGACTTGGCCGAGAAGTTCCCCGTAAGCGAAGAAGTCAAGCCCGGCGTGGTCGTAGCCATCGACCCGAAACACCCGGGCCAACTCTGCCTGGCCCGAGGCGCCTACAACCGGCGAGTAGCCGGCGTCGTCAGCGGGGCCGGCGGCATCTCCGCCGGCACGGTTCTTGGGAACATGCCCGGCTTCGAAGAAGCTCCGCCCATAGCGCTCAGCGGCCGGGTCTGGGTCTTCTGCGATGCGACGGCCGGAGCGATCGAGCCCGGCGACCTTCTTACAACTTCCGATACGCCGGGCCACGCAATGGCGGTCACTGACCACGCCTGCGCAACCGGTGCAATCCTCGGCAAAGCTATGACCGCGCTGGACGAGGGTGAGATCGACATGGTCCTGGTCCTGGTCAACCTTCAGTAGGAGGCGTCCGGCTCTTTGGAGGATATCGCTATGAACACCAGCAGAATACGCCGCCCGGCCCTTCTCCTGCTTGCAGCCGGAACAATGCTGATGTCGACTCCGGTCGCGGTTGGGGAGCAACAGTCATCAGAGAAGATCGTCTACGAAGCCTATGCCGAGACCGTGCCACTCGATCCGGACACGGTCGCCCCACCTGCCATCGTGCCCTCGAGCTCTCAGTTCGCGGATGCATTTCAGGAGGGGATCAACATCTATGAACTAAGCGCGGTGACGCCCGAACGCATCACCGAAGCCGATCTTTCGGCAAGGCAGAGGTTCGGGAACATCCACCCGGGTCCGCGCCGGGTGGGCATCGTTCGCAAGATCGAGCCGGTACCACTCAGCGGGGAATCTTCCTTGCCGACGAAACTCGAGAATGGGAAATCGGTTTGGACGCAGGCGATCCGATCACCGGGGGCACTGGGAATCCGGCTGCACTTCGCCAACTTCGATGTCGGCACCGGATCGTTGCTCGTCTACGCCCGCACAACAGGCGGATTGGTCACGCTAGACCCGTTTTCCGAACAGGGGCCCCAACGGAAACGTGACTTTTGGACGGCATCCCTACCCGGCGATACGGTGTTCATCGAGGTAATGGGCGCCAATGAACCACGGTTCGAAATTGCCGAGATAGTTCACTTCGACCGCGATCCCACCGGCTTTCAGGAAGACCGGACTGAGGACAATGAGGCCGTCCTCAATTGCCACCTCGACGTCATGTGCTACGGAGAGCCGCCGGTCGACGCCACGGCGCGCAAGGCCACGGGGAAGATGAACTTCGCCAGCGGCGGCGAATCGTACGTATGCACCGGGACGCTATTGAGCGATCACGACAGCGAGACGCGCGTGCCGCACTTCCTGACCGCCGCCCACTGTGTCTCGACTCAGGCCGAAGTCGATACACTGATGGTGACTTGGCTCTGGCAGAAGGACTCCTGCAACGGCACGCTTCCGGATCCGGCGACGCTGCCCACCAACGTCGGCGGCACGCTGCTAACAACGACCGACGAAAACGACATGACGTTCATCCGTCTCGCGGGAGATCTGCCGCCCGGCACCGGGCTGGCCGGGTGGACCACCGAAACCGGTCTCGACGAAGCGGTTGGGATTCACCATCCCGGGGGCTCGTGGAAACGTGTCGTGTTCCTGAGCGGCGTCGGGGCTTGTCCGGGTTGTCTCTGCAAGGACCCAACCGACTTCGATTACTACGACATGGACGATGGACTGGTCGAGGGTGGCGCCAGCGGCTCAGGTGTTTTCAACTACAGTGGGCAGTTGGCCGGACAACTGTATGGGCGATGTTCGGATACTTCCGACCCCGACGACATGACGTGCAGTAACATCGACAGCTACTGGGCCGTATATGGCGAGTTCGAGGAGACCCATCCCCTGATCAGCTACTGGCTCAATATCGGCGGGACCATGCACGTGGACCGAAACAACACGACCCCACCTTGGATCGGTTCCCCGGCCCACCCATTCTTCACGGTTTCGCAGGCGAACAATGCCGCCTGGGATTCCCTGCGGATCAAGATCCACGCGGGTGATTACCCCGAAACGCTACGGATTGACAAGAATCTGACACTGATAGCCAGCGGCGGCACGGTGCGAATCGGTCAGTGAGACTGACGTACGGCCGCGTCGGCTTCGTCGACGCGGCAGCGTACGGAAGGAGTTTAAGAGAATGCGCAAAACGAACAACGCTATCCGGCTTGGGCTGCCGCTTCTGCTGGGGGCGGTGGCATCCGCTGACAACTTCGAACTCTCCTGGTATTCCGTCGACGGCGGAGGCGAGATGTTCACCACCGGCGGCAAGTACGAGCTGAGCGGCACGATCGGGCAGCCGGACTCTGAGCTACTGCGCGGCGTTCAGTTCGAGCTAGCAGGTGGCTTCTGGTTTCCCATCCTGCCGGGCGACTGCAACACTGACGTCGGCGTTGACTTGTTTGACTACCGCGATTCTGAACCATGCCTGTCGGGTCCGGGCGGAGGATTGCCGTTCGCCGACTGCAACTGTTTCGATCTCGACGGGGACGGCGACGTCGACCTATCCGACGTAGCCGGTTTCCAGATGAAGTTCACCGGCGGTTAGCGCCTCGTTGTTCCACACATCTTTGCCGGGCGTGCCGAGCGTATTCGTCCCACTCCGCGGCGGCCCAATCCGCAGCCTGACAAGCTGCGAACCAGCTTCTTCTTCAGGCTGAAAGCCTGCAAGATAGTAGACGGGGGCAAGGTCGCGCAGCGGCCGCCGCCCCCGGGTGGGGTCCCAACAACCCCAATCACCCTGACAAGGGTGAAAGAGACGGCGTCGATGAACCACGCGTCTGTTCCGGCTGCCCGGCCTCTTTGAGAATGCGTCGATAGGAATGACGGCCTCGCGAAACACACTAGCTGAGGGCATTTGACCCTTTGCAGGGTCAGCCTGGTTGTGGGGAGCGGGTCCGGGGGCGGCGTCCGCCGATGGCGGACTTGCCCCCGTCTACTTCATCTGAGCCCTTCGGGCTGGGAGAAGCGTGATCGAAAGGCCGACGCCTGCAGTTGTTGGATGCGTCGAATGATGTGTAGAACAACGAGAGCCCGCGCCCGGCGAGTCGAGCGAGCGCCAGCGACACTGACATCTACCCTTACCAGCATTTCGCCCTTGTTCCTCGCGTAGCGCGCGCTGAACGGAACCGCTCACGAGGTACGGTTACTCGCGTCGGACCTCAAGTCCGTCGTAGCCGGACGACAGCGATCGGAATCATCGGCCCCAGCTATTGCCGACCTTGCTTCTGCCCACAAGCCGTAGTATAAGGCCGCCGGAGGGCAGGGGTTCACACGATACCAATCTTGGAGGGGTGATGATGTTCTGTAATCGGTTTACGCTCATTGTCGGGATTGCGCTGGCCGCGGTTCCAGTCGCGGCGCAGACGGTCTTGTTCGTGGACGATGACGCTCCGGCAGGCGGCGATGGAACGAGCTGGACAAGCGCGCACCGGCACCTGCAGAACGCTTTGACGGCTGCCGCGTCGATTCCCGGATCAACGAGCATCCGCGTCGCCGAGGGAGTCTACAAGCCGGATCAGGGAGGGTCCGCAACCATCGGTGATCGCACGGCCTCCTTCGTTATGCTGAATTCCGTGTCACTGCTGGGCGGGTACGCCGGGCTGTCTAATCCAACCGCTCCCGATACGCGAGACGTCGCGCTGCACACGACCATTCTCAGCGGCGACCTTGCGGGTGACGATGCGGCGTCATTCTCGGGCTACGATGAGAACAGCTACCACATCGTCTGGAGTGACGGCAACGACGACACCGCCGTTCTCGAAGGATTCACTCTGATGAGCGGCAACGGCAATGGCGATTTCCCGGACGACGCCGGCGGGGCAATGTACGTGCAATACGGCACCCCCAAAGTCACCCAATGCGTATTCACGCGGAACATGGCCGTGTATGGTGGCGCGGTCTACATGGACTCTGGCAGTCCGATCTTGCAGGAGTGCAGTTTCATCGATAATGGAACGGTCTTCAGCGGCGGCGCCATGTACGCCATATCAGAGAGCCACCCGGAGATGACCGACTGTTGCTTCATTGCGAATCGCACCGGCATTACCGGCGAGGGTTCGAGCGGCGGCGCGATGGTAAACGGCTATGACAGCGACCCGCAGCTTACCGAATGCCGGTTCGAAGACAACTCCGCGGTTTCCGGTGGTGCGATGCTCAACTACGAAGGCGCCAGTCCTGATCTGACGCAATGTACGTTTGAACGCAACTCAGGAGGCAACGGCGGGGCCATCTACAACTACCTCAACGCTGATTCTACGTTGACGGACTGTATGTTCTACCGAAACGTGGCGACAGACAACGGGACGATCGTCTCCTGGGAGAGCATACCGGCACTGACCAATTGCCGTTTCATAGGAAACCGAGCCACTAGTGGCGCGGGCCTATACAACTACTTGAATAGCAACGCCGTGCTGAAGCACTGTTTGTTCGCACGAAACAGCGCGACAAGTTCAGGTGGTGCCATATACAACAACCAAAGCGCACCTTCGCTGTTCAATTGCGAACTGGCGGAGAACCAGGCGTCTTACGGTGCGGCAATCCGTAACTACGACGGCTCTGCCGCAACCCTGGCAAGCTGCACGGTAAGCGCAAATGTCGCGACATACTACGGTGGCGGCCTCAACAACTCGACAAGTCAACCCATTGTCATCGATAGCATTCTCTGGGCGAACATGGACAACGGCGGTGCGAACACCGACGAGAACGCCCAGGTGTACGGCGAGGTCGGCTCGGTCACGTTCAGTTGCATCCAAGACAACGATCCCGACGACAGCGATATCCCGTTCGGCGGAGCCGCCAATGGCAACATCGACGACGACCCGCTGTTTCTGGCCGGGCCGAACGGCGCGCACTATCTGGGCCAAACTCCGGGCCAAACCCAGGACAGCCCGTGCGTCAACACGGGAAGCGACACCTCGGAGGCACTCGATCTTGACTCGTTCACAACGAGCAGGAGTGAGGCGGCGGATTCTGGTCAAGTGGATATGGGCTGTCACCACGTGGTCAGAGGCGACCCGTTCATTTGCGGCGATTTCGATTTGGACGGCGACGTGGATATGGCTGACGTTGCGGGCTTTGTGTGTTGCCTTACTACGTCGTGCGACGCTCCCCCATGCCGGCCGAGTCTGTACACGAGAGCATCATGCAACGTCGCCGATTTCGACGACGACGGAGACGTCGACCTGGAGGACTTCAACGCAGTGCAGGGCGTCCTGATCGGACCGACGGCCTCTTCACGCGGCGCGGAAGCGTCAAAGCCGGCAACATCTTCCACTGACAAGCCGGCTTCGCGTACCGGCCCGTCTTGGCCGGCGCCCCGGAAACCTGCTGCGGTTCGGTAGTTGCGAATACGGAGTCTGCGGAGTGCGCCAACGCGATCATCCGGGGCAACTCCGCCCGGAGAGCCAACCCTAAGGAACAGAAGGACTCAAACCGGAGGTGGCAGACTATGATCAGGATACTCGTTATCGCGCTGGGCGTCACCCTGGGCGCGGCGGGAGCGCAATCAATCGGAGCCGAATCCGTCACGGTTTACGAGGACAGTCTCAGTCCCGGTTGGCAGAATTGGTCTTGGGATACGACCGTTGACTTTGACAATGAGACTCCCGTTTACGGCACCGCAGGCCGATCGGTGGCGGTGGAGTTGAATACCGCGTGGGCGGGTCTTTACCTCCACACGGACGCCACGCTTAACGCCTCCGAATACGAGACGTTGAGTTTCGCAATCTACCACTCAACCGGCGGCGTTGATCTGATACGCGTGGTTGCGTATGACGCAGCCTATGCGGAGGGCGTACCGGTCGAACTTGGCCCGGTACCCTCCGGTTCGTGGGCGGAAGTGGAGATTCCGGTTGCCTCGTTTGGACTCTCGACGATTAGCGGGCTTGTCTGGCAGGACGTGACCGGGGCGCCTCAGCCGGTGTTTTACCTCGATGACGTCACGCTCGTCGCGGGCGAATCTCCGCCACCGGGCGACGGGCCCGGCCTGACTGTCGACGGCCATGAGTATCTCGGCGCGATCAGCCCGCTGATCTACGGGATGAACTCGGCGGCTGAAGACCTCGCAACCGATTTGGACCTGCCGGTTCGCCGACTCGGGGGCAACCACACTACGCGGTACAATTGGCTCACCGATACGTCGAACAGAGGCAGCGACTGGTTCTTCGAGAACATCCCGTATGACAATGCCGACCCCGGCGCGCTGCCCGACGGATCCCACGCGGATCGATTCGTCGAGCAGGATCGCACTACCGGCACCGCCACCATCATCACCCTCCCACTCATCGGGTGGACCCCGAAAGCGCGGGCCATCGACTGCGGATTCAGCGTTGCGCTTTACGGTGCGCAGAACGAAGTCGACCCGTACCGTCCCGACTGCGGCAACGGTATCTACCCAGACGACACGCCGGTTGTCGGCAACGATCCGCTGGACACGAGCAATCCCATTGACCCCACGTTCGTTGAAGATTGGATCGCCCATCTGGTCAGCCGCTACGGAACAGCCGCTGCAGGCGGTGTACAGTTCTACAATCTCGACAACGAGCCGATGCTCTGGAACAGCACCCACCGCGACGTGCACCCTCAAGCGGTCAGCTACGACGAACTGCGCGACCGCACGCTTCAGTACGCCGCAGCCGTCAAGGCCGCCGACCCTACGGCCGCAACGCTGGGTCCGGTGGCATGGGGCTGGTCAGCCTACTTTTATTCCGCGGCCGACGTCGACGCGGGAGGCGCGTGGTGGGAGACCCGACCCGACCGCATGGCGCACGGCGATGTGCCATTCACTGATTGGTACCTACAGCAGATGGCCGCCCACGAGCAGACCACCGGAGACCGCCTGTTGGATTACCTCGACCTGCATTTCTACCCACAAGCTTCCGGGGTGGCGCTCGGACCTGCGGGGGACGCCGCCACGAGGGCCCGGCGTCTTCGTTCGACGCGAGCGCTTTGGGATCCGACGTACGTGGATGAAAGTTGGATCGCCGATTCGGTTTGGCTCTTGCCCCGGATGCGTGAGTGGGTGGATACCCACTATCCGGGAACGAAGTTGGCGATCACCGAGTACAACTGGGGCGGCCTGGAGCACATCAACGGCGCGTTGACTCAGGCCGACGTCCTCGGGATCTTCGGACGCGAGGGGCTCGACCTGGCGACCCTGTGGAGCCCCCCCGCCTATTCGGAGCCCGGAGCCTTCGCCTTCCGAATGTACCGCAATTACGATGGCAGCGGGTCAAAATTCGGTGAAACGGCGCTCGGCGCGGCCAGCGCGGATCAGGATCAGGTCTCGATCTACGCCGCCCTGTCCTCGGACAACGGTATGACCATCATACTGATCAACAAAGCTACAGAGGACCTCACCAGTGCTTTGAGCATAAACAACTTCGCTCCTGCGGGGCTCGCAGCCCGTTACAGCTACAGCGGCGCCGATCTGAGCCGGATTATCCGCGAAGAGGACCTTAGCATCACGAGCGGCGGTCAGGAAATCGAACTCCCGGCATCCTCGATCACGCTTCTCGTGGTGCCGCAGCTCGTTGACGGCGGTGACTTCGACGGGGACGGGGACGTCGACCTGACAGACTTCAGCCAGTTCCAGTCCTGTTTCACCGGACCGGACGGCGGTCCCATCGAGTCCGAGTGCATACCCGGTGACCTCGACGGAGATGATGACGTCGATTGTGACGATTGGGTTCAGTTTGTGGCGGTGTGGTCCGGACCCAGCGAACCCCCGTCATTGGCCCAGTGCGGATTGGGCGTGCCTACTGCCTCCGAGTGGGGTGTCGTGCTGCTGACGCTGCTCACGCTTACCGCGGGGACTATGGTATTCCATCGGAATCAAACTTGACCAAGAAGCACACTCGCAAGACATGTTCGCGAAACCACACGCGGACGGACCGGTCAACTTACAACGCGTCGACCGGGGCTCTGCCCCTCACATTGGTCCACCTGTTGGACAATCCGTCGGCAGCGGATCCAGGTAGGACCGTCATGAACCGGACGCACATCGCACCGGAAGGTACCGTCAACGACTATCGCACGGTCGCCTAAGCGTCAACTCCGCTTGGACCCCTCGGGACGGATCCAGCGGGCAACGTACTTGTTGACATCCTTCGAAAAAACTCAATATTGCACGCTGGGGTCGACGGCGGGGGGGCGACAGTGGATGAGCCTCTTGTTATGGCCTAAGTGGTCGTCGCAGCAATGATGTTCATCATCGGCGTCAGGGGTTGATCGATGGTGGTTGACACGATAACTCAGGAAGCCCACATTACCGTGCGAAACCTGACGATGGCGTATGGGGACTTCGTGATTCAGCGCGGTTTGAGTTTCAGCGTGGACCGCGGTGACGTGTTTATCATCATGGGCGGAAGTGGCTGCGGGAAGAGCACGCTGATGCGGCACCTCATCGGCCTGAAGTCCCCGGCCAAGGGAGAGGTCAGGTATGGCGACATGGACTTCTGGGCCGCCGATCTCGATGACCGGCAACGCATGATGCGAAACTTCGGCGTGCTCTACCAAAGCGGAGCCCTGTGGAGTTCCATGACCCTGATCGAGAACGTCGGACTCCCGTTGGGCGAGTACACGGCCTTGAGTCCGAGCGATGTTCGGGAAGTGGCCTCCGTGAAACTCGCCCTGGTCGGTCTCGCGGGTTTTGAGGACTTCTATCCCTCGCAAATCAGCGGGGGCATGCGGAAGCGGGCCGGCCTTGCCCGGGCGATGGCATTAGACCCGGACATTCTCTTTCTTGACGAACCGTCCGCCGGGCTCGACCCGATCAGCGCCCGGCTGCTCGACGACCTGATTCTTGAACTCCGCGACAGCCTCGGGGCCACCGTGGTAGTAGTAACGCACGAACTCGCCAGCATATTCGCAATCGGCAACAACTCCGTCTTCCTCGATCCCGACGCCCGCACCATGATTGCGGCCGGGAACCCGAGAACCTTGCGTGACGAATCCGAAGATCCGCGAGTCCGCCGTTTTCTCACCCGCGGCGAATAGGGTCTGACGCCCGGACTACAATACGAAGTCCTGACCGGGCGTGGTAAGCTCGACCCCGGTGAAGCCCGTCTCCGCAAGTTTCTCAGCCAGCCCCTCGCGCTGCGAAGTCTCTCCGTGGACCAGGAATATCTTGGGCGCGTCCTTCTTAAGCGGTTCGAGCAGCCGGAGAAGGTCCTTCTGGTCGGCGTGGGCGCTGAAGCCGTGGATCTGCACCACCTCGGCGCGCACCTCATACGTCCTATGGAACAGGGTGATTTCCTTGACCCCGTCCGCCAGCCTTCGTCCGAGAGTATGAGCCGCCTGATATCCGGCGATTAGAATCGTGTTCTTCGGATCCTCTACGTTGTTCTTGATGTGGTGACGAATCCGGCCGGCCTCGCACATCCCGCTAGCCGAGAGAATCGCGCACGGCTCCTTCTTGCGGTGGAGAGCCTTGCTGTCCTCCACATCGCGGACAAATGTGCAGCAACTCGGCCCCAGAAGATCGCCGGTCATCCTCTGCAACTGCCGAGCGTCAGCATCGTAGCACTCCGGGTGCATCAGAAAGACCTCCGTAGCGTTCACTGCCAAGGGGCTGTCAACATAAACCGGATGACGCGGGATCCGCCCCGCCTCTATTTCCTCCTGGAGGTAATAGGCAATCGTCTGGGTCCGCCCGACGGAGAACGCCGGGATGATCACCTTCCCGCCCCGATCGTAAGTCCGTTGCACCACGCGGATCAGCTCTTCTCGGGCCTCCTCCGCCGACTCGTTGAGCCGGCTGCCGTAGGTGCTCTCGCAGATAATCGTCTTACACGGCGGAAACGGCTGCGGATCACGAATGATCGGTTTGTCCGGACGCCCTACGTCCCCGGTAAAGAAGACGGACGGGGTCTGTCCGTTTCGTTTCGCGAAATCCAACCGCACACCTGCCGACCCGAGCATGTGCCCGGCATCCTGCAGGCACCCCAGCATACCCGGCACAACCTGGAACATCCGACCGTACGAGACCCCCTGCATTTGCGAAACTGCCGCAACGGCATCGGTGTGATCGTAGAGCGGCTCCACTGCCTCAAGCCCCTGGCGGCGGCGCTTCTTGTTGACGTAGTACACGTCTTCCTGCTGAATGAAAGCGGAATCCGGCAACATGATCGCGCACAAATCACGCGTGGCCGGGGTGCAGTAAATCGGACCGGTAAAACCGTCACGTACCAGCCTCGGCAACCGCCCCGAATGATCAATGTGTGCGTGCGAGAGGATCACGGCGGATATCTCCGACGGATCCACCGGCCACTCCCGGTTCTTTGCTTCGGTCTCACTGCGGCGACCGTGATAAAGACCGCAGTCCAGTGCAACCCATCGACCGTCCGCCCGAACCATGTGCATCGATCCGGTTACCTCTTCCGCCGCTCCGTGAAACAGCAATTCCGCCATAATGCCGCTCTCCTTCTGACTCGGCAGCCTCTCTCAACCACCGGCCACTATACCAACACGCGGCCGGCACGCGAACCGCGGCAACATCCGCGGGCCCACCAAACGCCGGACAGGTCGGACCGCTCGGGCGATTCACCGCAACCACCGCCGCATCCGATCGTGGTTTGACATCACTCCTGAACCGACCCATGTCCAGCTACGGTGCCATTGCTGGACCTGCGAAAGAACCTATGCTACGTTGAGCCAAGGTTCTGGGGGGTGCCACTGCTCTTGACCAGTGCCGGGATGAAGCACGATGCAGATTGAACCGGAACCTCCACGGGCGACAAAGCCCTGGTCGGCTTCACGGTCTTCTCGGGCTGAACGGAGAGTATGATGGAGTCTCCCAGAGAACGCTCATCTGCAACAGACGAGCCCACGCGAATCGCGATTAGTGGATCATCGGGGCTTGTCGGGAGAGCGGCTTCTGCCGTTCTTGGCGAGCGTGAATATCAGATTGACCGGATCGTGCGCACGACCACCGACCCACGCAGCGGGCGGATCTTCTGGGATCCGGCTCGCGAAGTCGTTGACCGCGAAGCCCTCGAAGGAGTCGACGCGGTCGTACACCTGGCCGGCGAGAACATCGCCAAAGGACGGTGGACCCCCGCCCGCAAGGAGGCAATCCGCAGCAGTCGCGTCCGCGGAACGGGTCTTCTCTGCAGGACGCTCGGCGAGCTCCGTACGCCGCCGCGGGTAATCGTAGTGGCATCGGCAGTCGGCTACTACGGCGACCGCGGTAACGAGCTGGTGACGGAAGACAGCCCGCCGGGCAGTGGGTTCCTGGCCCAGGTCTGCCGGGAATGGGAAGACGCCGCGCAGCCTGCGCGCGACGCCGGAATCAGAGTTGTCCATCTGCGGATCGGCGTAGTGCTGTCATCCAACGGGGGTGTGTTGGCGAGAATGCTGCCAGTGTTCAAACTGGGATTGGGCGGGCGATTGGGGAACGGTCGCCAATACATGAGCTGGATAGCTCTACCCGACTTGGTCGAAGTCATCCATCACGTTCTGGCTTCGGACAACCTCAACGGTCCGATCAACGCCGTTTCGCCGAACCCCGTAACGAATAAGGAGTTCACGGCGACGCTCGGACGTATCCTGCGGCGCCCCACGGTGCTTGCGGTCCCGGCTTCGATTCTACGGATGGGCTTGGGACAGATGGGCGACGACTTACTGCTTGCCGGCACCCGCGCGGACCCGACACGGCTTGGCGAAGCGGGCTTCCGTTTCGAGTATCCACTGCTCGCCGACGCTCTTCGCCACGAATTGGGTCTCGGAGTCTCCGCCTGCACGGGCAGTGCCAGAGCGTAGGCACATCAGTCGCAACGATCCCACCTTCAGTTGCGGTCCGTACGCGCAGGCCGATGGTCCGAGAACCGCGCCGGTGCCCTGCCCGTTAAACGTCTGCACCGCTGAGATACGCACGGTCCCAGAACCTCGATTGCCCTCGGCGTCAGCACGATTCACTATTATGGGATCCTGGTCCAGGCTCCGGCGTGTCTCCGACATATTTCGAGTTGCGGCCAATCCCGTTTCAGTCTGCGGCAACGCCCACCGATACAAACCTGGAGACAACTCCAGACCGCTAATCGTGCACCGGCAGGTAGGGGCCGGCTCGCGACCGAAAGGCACTGTCAAGGGGAGGTTGGTTAATGGACGTCCGCTACGTCAACCCATTTATTAAGTCGATCTGCAACACTCTCGAGATGATGTGCAGCCAAAAGACTACGGTTGGACGACCGGCGCTGAAGACCCCAGAGTGCATGTCCGGTAGTGACGTGTCGAGCATCATCGGGTTCTCGGGCGACGCGGCCGGCAGCGTAGTCCTCCACTTTTCTTTCGACACGGCATCGAAGCTTGCGTCGTCATTCGCAGGTATCGATATCACACCTGACCACGCGGACTTTGCCGATGCTCTCGGCGAACTCGCCAACATGGTAGCAGGGGGAGCAAAGGCTCAGTTCGAAGGCCTGGACGTCTCGATCTCCCTCCCCAACGTCGTCGTTGGTAAGAACCACAACGTTTCAGCATCCAAGACGAGCCCCCGGATCATAATCCCTTGCAGTTGCGAATCGGGGAATTTCGAAGTCGAAGTGGGCATGGAAATCAAAAAGCCGACAGGCGTTGCCGCTGCCGGCGCAGCCTCAGGAGCAAACGCGTGAAAATCCTACTCGTCGACGACTCGCGTACCATCCGCAATATTCAGAAGAACGTCCTCAAGCAGCTCGGCCACACAGACATCCTGGAAGCCGAAGATGGAGTCAAGGCGCTGGAAATCTGGGGCCAACAAACCCCTGACCTCGCCCTAGTCGATTGGAACATGCCGAACATGGACGGCATCACCTTCGTCCGCAAGATCCGCGAACAGAACACAACCGTTCCACTGATTATGTGCACCACCGAGGCAGAAAAGACCCGGGTAATCGAGGCCATCAAAGCCGGAGTGAACAACTACATTGTGAAGCCGTTCACCGTGGAATCGCTCGGCGAGAAGATCTCAGAGACCATGGCGAAGGCCGGCGCCCCCGCGTAGCGGATAGTCGAACCGAACCGCCCGTCAGCCCCCTTTCGAAACAAGCGAGGCCGATGCGTCCACGGCAAGCCCGGTGGCCGCGTCGACCACCGTCGGGGTCTCATGCAGCCGCTCCTTCATCACCCGTCCGACTTTAAACTTGACTGTGCGCTTTGAGGGCACTTGGACTTTCTTCATGGTCTTGGGGTTCTGCGCTTGTCGCGCTGCCCGTACCTTGCTCTCGAACACACCGAAGTCCCGAAATTCCAGGCGATTGCCTTCGCCCAGCTCCTCGACGATAGAGTCAAGGAACGCTTGGATGATCCGTTTAACGAGGACCCGCTTACAGCCTTCGCGCTCCGAGATCCGATCGATAAGTTCCTTCTTGGTGACTGTCGCCATGTCGCTATCCCAATGCGCCCACTACGAGAGGATGACGGCGATACTCTGCGTCAATCCCCGCCGCTAGTAAAGGAGAACCTCCACCGAATCGCTCATAGAAACAAGCGGACTACTGACAATGTCCGATTACCCAAGTGTTCGCAAGTCATACTACTGAAACAGGTTCCCGCGATCAAGGCCCCGGGGCGCAGGTTCTGACGGGCCTGTCCAACACAATGTGACGAGACGAAACCGCGGCGTCTTGCGCGCAGAAAGTCAGCGCGTGATGCGGCCGGTACGTACCCCGTCGAACCTGCGATAATAGAAGTCTCGCTGCCTGGGAAACCAACCCTGGCGATCGATGATTGTCTCGCGAAACTCGATTACCTCGCCCAGCGATGTCGCGGCCGTCGTCGAGGGCCAATCGGAACGCTGGACGTCGAATGTGGGTGCGTGTGTCCAATTCGCGCTGAACAGAAGGTCGGTGGCGGGCGGGCGGTTCTGCGTCATTCGGCGATCTGGCGCGGAGCATCCGCCCAAGACTACGCAGACCAGTAGACAACAAGTGATTAACGTCGCACGTCCCATATTGACCCCTCTCCGGGGGCGAATGCGCCAAAGCCCCTTATAGCCGGCAGACCACTATCCGTGCCGTCCTCGCGCGCTGCGGCGTATGTCCGAAATTACCCGTTACGTGGAGCGAATCACCCAAAAACGTGTCCGGCTGAAACGTCTCCGTCAAGCAGGCGGAATTTGCCGGTTCTAACGGTTCGTAGCCTCGGAAGGCCCAAACCCGTCGGAGGAACAACATTCAACCCGACGGGCGAGACACTCGAATTGCGATGGACGGCAACCAGGCATAGCATGCGCCCCGTCAAACGGCGTCTCTATCGGCGGCAGGCTAGAAACGGAGAGCTCTCGGGTGCTTAGAATCAAAATCAGTGATGGCGCACAAGATAAATTGGAAGTTCTGTTAACCTTCGCGTACGCGCCGCGCGAGCCGATCGCGGGTAGCGTCAGCGCCAATGTTGGCGAGATCACCATTACCAACCGAGGAAAGACCGGCAGGAAGACTGCTCGCTTGACTGCAGAGGTCTCCCTGGGAGCCCAGCAGGAATGCACCGCGGAGACCATCCGCAGGGCCGCCGGAGCCGTCGCCGATTGGATCGGGAAACACCACATTCGGCGGGCCGGCGTCACACTTCCCGAATCTGAGGGTCTGAACGCGGACGATTCCGTAATAGCCGTTTGCGAGGGGCTGGCTCTGGGTTCGTTCACGTTCGATCGCCATCAGTCTCCCCAACGGCCTTCTCCCGCGCCTGTCGTTCATCTGCTCAAACCCACCGACCCGGCGCAAACGCGACGCCTCGTGCGTGAGAGCAACGCCCTGTCTGAAGCGGTGAACCTCGCCCGAGAATGGGGGCACGAGCCGCCCAACGTGCTGAATCCGGTCTCACTGGCGACCCGGGTACGCAAGATGGCCCGCGCGGCGTCCTTACGCTGCACCGTCTACGATCAGAAGAAACTGGCGGCGATGAAAGCCGGGGCCATCCTGGCGGTGGGATCGGGAAGCAAGACGCCTTCGCGGCTGATTGTCCTCGAATACCCAGGCGCAGGCCGCGCGAAACCACCGCGCCCGATCGTCTTGGTGGGCAAGGCTATTACCTTCGACACCGGGGGCTACTCGCTGAAGGACAAGAACAACATCGTAGGAATGAAATACGACAAGTGCGGCGGGATGGCCGTGATTGGGGTGATGAAGGCCGCTGCGGCTCTCAAGCTGCGAACTCCGCTCGTTGGAATCGTAGCGGCGGCAGAGAACATGATCTCCGGGCGAGCGTACCGTCCCAACGACATCATCAAGACGATGAGCGGCAAGACCGTCGAGATCATCAGCACCGACGCGGAAGGTCGCCTGGTTCTCGCCGATGCCTTGACCTTCGCTCAGCAACGGTACAAACCTAAGACGATCATCGACCTGGCGACCTTGACCGGTGGCGTCGTAGTGTCATTGGGCTCGGTGCGGGCCGGTTTGTTCGCCAACGACGACAAGCTGGCCGAACAGCTTCTCTCGGCGGGGGACCGGGTATACGAGCGTCTCTGGCGTCTCCCGCTCGACGAAGAATACGGTGAGTCAATCAAGGGCGATGACAGCGACTTGAAGAACTCTGCGGGGCGCGCGGGGCACGCCCCCATCGCCGCCAACTTCCTTATGCAGTTCATTCAGAAGAACATCGCCTGGGCCCATCTCGACATTGCCGGCACGGCCGATTGCGAGAAGGCGCTGCCGTATTGCCCCAAGGGGGCCACCGGCTTCGGTGTGCGGTTGTTGATCGAGTACCTTCGCAATCTGTAGGCTGGACCGGACACCGCGCGAACGCCCGGACCCGCAAACTGGGAGACGTCCGGGCGGCGCTTAATCTTTGCCGCGGCAGAAGACCCAGCGGCGTCCTCACCCCCTCAGACAGGCACGTCACCAAGACGCCGTGACGGCTCCGGCCGTTGCCGTTCGAACGGTCGGATAACCCCGAAGCTCAAAGCTTGCCGCCGCCGCAGTCCCATAATTCGAGCCGACGGCAACGTCCGATATTAGTGACAGTGGATGGCACTATCACAACGTCCGGTAAGCCTCGCATAGGCGTATGGCATCTGCCGACATTTCCGGCCATTGACAGGAGTGCCGTTATGGCGTCGTTCGTTAAGCTTGGATTATCACGCTCAGCGCACAGACCGCGACATCCTTGCCAAAGGGGCGGCACTTGCGGTATGATAAGGCGTCGCCCACCCCAGGTGGAGCGCGAATAGTACAACCGGCAAAGGACGTTGCCGTCGCGACCCCGGGCCGCACACTGTGCGTGCCAACGCGATGTCAGCACCTTTGAATAGAGTGAGGGGATTGGGAAGATGGCACAGAAGATGACTTGTCGAGTTGCGGGGCTGGTAGGCGTGTGGCTTCTGGTAATGACAATTGCCAACCCGGCGATGGCCGTACTTCAGGTTGATGATTTCGAGGTCGGCGAGGTCGGCGGGTTCGACAATCCGGTATTCGTCCACAACATCGGCCCCGACGAGTTGTATCAATACGCACCGGTCTTCAACGGTTTCTATGTCGGATCGCCGATATCTCCCAATCATGCCCTCTTTCTCAGTCCGGGCACCGACTACATCACGTTCAATCTCAATGCCGGCGAGTTTGTCGACTACGCCTCCGTCTGGGCGCTCAGGGTCGTTCCTTACGACGAAGGCGTGACCATGCTCCACGCCATTGGAGTGGACAGCACCGGGCGGCCATTGGAATACACCGTCGCCGCCCCCGCCCCAACCGGGTCGGCGGAGTGGGTGTTTTTGGATACTACCGGAGCCGGTTTCGCGGAGATTACCGAAGTCCGGCTGACCGGGCTCTCTAAGAGCCATTTTGACGACCTCGCCATCAACGTCGTACCCGAGCCGGCTACCCTGGGGATGCTCGCTCTGGGCGCGGGCGCATTGGCCTGGATGAAACGCCGCCGGCTGCAGCGCTAGCTGCTTGGCACACGTGAGGGGCCGGGTTCGGTCCACAGCGTACCGCGTCCCCGGACTGCTCAAGAGCGGTAGCACACCCGCTGTCGTAGTGGGAGCAGGCGGCGCCGCGCCGGACTATTCCAAACGCAATCGGCCGGCAACACGGCAGGCTCAACTATCGGACGGGGCCACCCCGGCAGTTTGTATGTTCTTGTCAACACGCCTGAATTGCTCCACATCCAGCGCCCATTCGAGGGCAAAACAGGCTATCATATTGTTGCAGGGGACGCGGTTTCTGCCGTCACGGCAGAAACGCGGAGGTTGAACCGGACCCGCTGGGTCCGGGATGGCGGGTCTGCCATCACTGTTTGCAGGGTGCTCGCGCAGAGCGCTCGGGGGTAATATGACTGCTCGACATCCGGTGCTTCCGGTCTTGTTTGCGCTGGCTTCGGTCTCAGTGCTTGTTCTGTGCGCCCAGGGTAATGCGGCGCCCGAGGGAGCGAATCCGGGGCCGTCTGATCTCGTAATCCCAACGGCAGCCTCAGTTACCTTGCCAAACCCGACGCCGGCGGTGTTTGATGGGAGATACCTCTACTTCGTCTCGAACGAAGGAGTTGACCTCCGAGATGCCTCAGCCTGTCGCTACGATACTACAGGGAGCATTGACGACCCCTCGTCGTGGGCGACGTTTCCCCTGACCAACAGTGCGGCGATGAACCTCTCGGCCGCGGTCTTCGATGGTCGGTTCGCGTATTTCAAAGGCGTAAGCCGCCGGCTTCCACCGGCGGACGTGGTCGCTCGCTTCGATACCACAAGGTCCTTTGCCAGCACCGAAGCTTGGGAGACATTCAGAGCGGGGGAACACTCTGACAGCAGCGTATCAACAGCACCTTTTGCCGGCTTCCTCACCGACGATTACGTGTGCTTCCCCCAGGCTAACAAGAACGACTCTCCCGGAAACGAAGTACTCCGATTCGACACAAAAGGCGCGTTTTCGGACCCCGCTTCCTGGGACCGCCACGTGGTCGCTTCCATCGATGAACATCGCCCGGGCGGAGCGCACGGGCTCCGGTACATTCAGCTCGATCCGCAGCGGTGGCGACCACTGACCGAAATAGCCCCGCTGGGCGTCTCGACGCGCGAAACCTCGCCCCTCACTCCCGTGCAATGGAGTCTGGTCGGTCTGTCCTTGGTCATCCTGACAGCCATGATGTCACGTGCCCGCTACCGCAGAGACGAATGTCAGGGCTTCGACGAGAATAGAATGACGTCCTTCCGAAGCTGCACTTCCTCTCGGTGCTCATTCCGGAGATAGTACTCGCATCTGCGCGGCCTCGGCGGCAACTCGCAGAATACGGGTCTAACTGGAGTTGAGTCGACCTGATGGCCGCTATCGTGCTCTTGCTCATCGCACTCGGCGTCGCCTGCGGCGCGTACGGATATTTTCGCGGCGGGATGCGGCTCGGCGTGAGCTTACTTCCGCCGATCGTCGTTGCGGCCGCCTTCTGGCTCTTCGGAGCAACCTGCTTCGGGATGGCGTCCGTTCGCAACTACGGCTTGGTCTGGCCGGCCCTCCTCATCCTCGTACCGAGCCTGACGGCGGGCCTGGGCATTCGGTATCTAATTCAGCGACGACTGCCCAAACGCGTACACATGGTCGACCGAGCAGCGGGAGCCCTGGCCGGGCTGGTTGGCTCACTGCTGCTGGCGTGGTTGGGATGCGTGCAATTCGCGATTCTGGCAGCAGCTCGCGACCCCGGCCGAGAGGATGGACCGGCCATACTCTTCGCCCGAGCCGTCAACGGAGCGTTCATTCAGCGAATCCCGATAGTGGGCTCCGGTGGCCGGACTATGATGAACCTACTCGAGATCGCTACCGCGGAGGAAAGCGTGCGCCGGGCTGCTGTCGTGGAGCTGGGGCTCGACCGACTGCGCGAGCTGCCGGAAATGCAAGCGATTCTCTCCGATACGGCCACCCAGGCTGACATCGAGGCCGCAGCCAAGGGCAACCTCTCGGCCCTGTGGCGCTTGCAACGCAACGCGCAGATTCTGCGGCTTTTCGACAATGAAGAGATGGCTGCGGCGGTAAGCCGGCGTACGCTTGACGAGCTCGCTGACGGGGTTCGCAGAGCGAAGGGCGCCGGAGACTAATCGCGTTCAGCCGAGTCGCAGCGTTCAGAGCCGACATTCAATCCCACGGGAGGAAGCCCCGCCCTGCCCGGCTCCGCTCTTCTTCTTCAAACGGACCGCTGGGCCTTTAACGGGACGACCGGCCCGGCCTGCTGAGTCCGCAGCGGGCGTAACACCAACGTAACGGTATGGCCGATGGGCGATCGGTGGACTTCGAAGGGGACCCAACTATAGTACGTCTGGCGGTTACGTACCGGTCACGGCATTTTCCGACCGTCGGGGAACCGCCGCCCCGGAAACCCGGTTGCGACTAGTCGTTTGAGCCTTGGCGGCAATTGCCGACCACCGACCGATGGAGGATCTGCCAAATTGACAGGTAGCGAGATACCAAACACAACGGCCGGCGGGCCGAGCCCGGCTCTGGCCCTGCTTCGAGCCGTCGGGTCTCTTTGGTACGCGGCGGTCCTGCTCATGCTGTTGCTCGTCGGCATGGCGTACGCCACGGTTTTTGAGTCGCTGCACGGCACGGAGCGAGCCCTCGAAGAGTTCTATTATTCGCGGTGGTTCACTACGTTGATGGCTCTGCTGGCGGTGAATGTCGCGGCGGCAATGCTAATCCGGTTTCCGTTCAAGCGGCGCCAAACCGGATTCGTGGTCACGCATGTCTGCATTCTCGTTACCCTTGCCGGAGCGCTAATCACCTCGGAACTCGGCACCAACGGACGCATTTTCGTCGGCGAAGACCAGACCGTCGATGAGTTCACCGTCCGCGGGAAGAGCACTCTCTCGGTCTCCAGGGCGGGAGGCGGTGAAGCGCAGTCGATTGAACTGCGGGGGCGTAAGTTCCGGGGTTACGTGCCCGTGGATCATCCCTCGGCACCAACTCTGTCTCTGGGGGAGTTGCAGATCGAGATCGAACAGTATCTTCCGGACAGCGACAACCGGACAAGCGTGACCAACACCGGTGATGCTTTTCGCCATGCCGTCGAGGTGTCACTTTCAGAATCGGGAACGGAAAGACCTACATGGGTGTTCGCCGGTCGTCCCGACCGAATCGAAGGGCTCACGATCGAGTATCGCCTGGTCGACGATTCCGACGAGGCTAAACGCGTGCTGGCTCGGCCGGTACACGGGGTCTCCGCCGGTGGATTGTTGGCAATAGAACATCAGGGCATTACTCATCGGATTCCGCTCGCTGACGCGCTCCGTGCGGCGGTCCCTGTTTCAGACACCGGGTACACCGCCGAAGTTCTGCACTACTACCCGCACGCGACCGTCGGGGCAGACAAGAAGCTCGTCAACGCTTCCGACCGACCGGAGAACCCGGCGGTGCAGGTTGAATTGGTGTCCGGCGACCAGCGCGAGACCCACATCGCATTCGCCAACTACCCCCAATTCAAATCTCTTCACGGTCATTCCGCGCCCGGCACCTTCAACGTGACGTTTACCGCACCGAGTTCCGCAACCGCTGACATGCCAATCGAGGTCGTCGGCACTCCCACCGGGGAGTTGTTCGTGCGCTTCTGCGCGGACGGAGCTCAGTTGTTTACCGAGCAGTTGGCCGTGGGAACTGCCGTGGACTCACCATGGCCCGGTTTGCAGTTTTCCGTGTTGCGGCACTTTGACCACGCTACGGTCGACTCGATCGTAGTTCCTCGGGAGTTGCGTAGCGAAGCTCGCATCCCAGCACTAATGTTGCGAGTGAGCACGGCCGACGAGGAAGTCCGGACCGGAGTGCAGAAGTACGACGAGCGCAAGCGGGTCACGATCGGCGGCGTAAGTTACGGGCTCAGCTACACGGATCAGGAGCTCCCGTTGGGCTACTCCCTGAAACTGGACAGGTTCCACCTCGGCACCTACCCGGGCAGCTCGAAACCACGGTCTTTTGAAAGCCACGTTACGTTGACGGATCCGTCCTCCGGCGGACTCGAGAGTCGGATAGTCAGCATGAACCACCCGGTCACGTTCGGCGGGTACGATCTGTTTCAATCAAGCTATCAGTTTTCGGGGGGGCAGGCGTACAGCCTCTTGAGCGTCTCGCATGATCCCGGCCGGCCGATCGTGTTTGCCGGATACATCGGAACGCTGATTGGAATGGTCATCGTGTTGGGAACCCGCATGGCCGAGCACCGCCGGAAACAACGGTACGCCGGCTCCTAGCTCCAGAATCGTACGAGGGTAAGTGATGACGCACTCCGCAATAGTGTTCTTCCTGATCGCGGCCGCGGCGCCGGCGCAGAACCCCGGTGAATTCGGCACTCTCGACCTGAGCGGCATCCGGGGACTAACGGTCCAGCATGACGGGCGATGGATGCCGCTCGACACCGTTGCGCGGGACATCGTCTCCAAGATCTCCGAATCAGAGTTCTTCGATGGGAAGGATCCCGTACACTGGCTGCTCGAATGGACCTTCGACCCGCAGGCTGGAATGGCCCAGCCGGTCATCACGCTCGCCAACGCCGAGTTGCGGCGCGAGCTTCGGCTTTCCCCAACTCAGACGGTCTTTTCGTTCAACGAACTTGCGAACCACGAGCCTCTGCGAGAGCTGATCGACGCCCTCGCCCACCGAAGTCGGCAAGGCAAACTGGATCCACTGGAGTCCAAAGTAGTGGAGATCAGAGGTCGATTGCTGACTCTACGGGACGTCTTCGCCGGTGACGTCATCAACATGATCCCCGACCCGGACGACGCTTTCGGCGCGTGGATGCCCGTACCGCACGCCGGCCATCCGACCGGGAGCCAACCACTGGCGAGCGCCTGGAAGGCGCTGGGGGACGCGTTTCTGGCCAACGACTCAGCAGCCTTCAACGAAGCGTCAGCTCGGGTATCGGCAGAGGCCGCCGCTCTCCCGGCAGCACACCGCCCTGATCCAGCCAGAATCGCGACGGAGCTTCGCTACAACATCCTCAACCCGTTCCGCAAGTCCTGGATGATCATGAGCGGCGGCGCTCTTTTGGCCCTGATCGCCATGCTGGCTAAACGGAAGTGGATCGACGGCCTAGCCATCCTGGCGCTGATTGCCGGATTCGCAACGATCAGCTACGGATTGTCCTTACGTTGGGTCATCGCCGGGCGCATCCCCGCGGCGAACATGTACGAATCCCTGCTGTTTCTGGGTTGGGGGATGGGCGCTTTTGCGATCATAGCGATGCTGGCCCTGCACCATCGAAGCGTCCCGTTGACCGCATCGGTCATGGGTGCATTGTCGCTGTTTTTGGCTGACATACTCCCGCTCGACCCCATGGTGCGTACCATCGTTCCGGTACTGAGAGACACGGTGTGGATGTCGATCCACGTACCGATCATCATGGTGTCATACTCCGTGTTGGCTCTGGCCGCCCTGTTGGCGCACGTTCAACTGGTGGTCATGGCGCTCATCCCCCACCGGAAGGACTATGCCAGGTCCATCGACTCGCTGCACTATTGGCACATCCACGTAGGTTCGCTTCTCCTGCTGGCCGGGATCATGACGGGGAGTATGTGGGGGGCATCATCATGGGGACGGTATTGGGGGTGGGATCCGAAAGAGGTCTGGTCGCTGATCGCCTTCGTCGGTTACCTGGCAATCCTCCACGTCCGGGTGGATCATTCCAGGGTGCCTCGTGGGGGCTTTGTCATCGCAAGCGTAGTGGTCGCGGCCGTGTTCGTGATTATCGCCAATAAGATGAGTCCTTTGACACCCTGGCGGCTCGCGGCCTGTGGGGGAACGTGTGCCGCTGTGATGTTCTTCGTGCTAGCCCGCGGCCCCCTTGCGACAGCAATCAAGAGCATCGCCTGCTTCTGGCTGATCATCATGACGTACCTCGGGGTCAACTACGTTCTCGGCACCGGATTGCACAGCTACGGGTTCGGCACCGGGGCTATGACCAAATGGCTGTTTCTGATCGGGGAGATTGATTTGGGACTGATCGCCCTACTTGCGATAATCTACCTGGCCGGGCGTCGCGCGAAGCCCCTTGAGAGTGTCGCCGCAACACCGTGACCCTCGCCTGCTCCGGTCGAAGGGTCTGAGAAAACGCGATTGCTTCTGAAGACGGGCTACGAGTGCTGTACGAGGACGACGTTGTCGGGCAGAAACGCAATCGCCGCGGCAACTTCTTCCCAGGGAGGATCGCTGGGGCCAACGTCGAATCGAGGCAGGAGAGTCCTTGCATCTCCCACCAGCCTGCCCAACTCCCGGCCGCTCCGAGCGACGATATCGAGATTGACCCCGGACCACTGGTACTGCTTGATGGGAAACGAAAGCACACCCGGGCGGACTTCGTGTACGTGGTTGCCCCTTGAGGTAAGCAATCGCCCAAGATCGCCCTCGATGTTGTGATACTGTTGAGCAGCCTCCAGGGCCAACCCTGAGTCCATAATCGCCATGCCGTCGTCGGTTGTCGCCCCGGTCGTCGGAATGCACCGCCACTCGGCAGGCTCAATCCAGAGATTGCATGCTTTCTCAATCATGTCCTCATCCGTATCGACGACCACGGCCCCACGCGGGTAACTACGCGTTAGTTATCGGCAATGACATGCCCACGGCTTTGCTAACCCGGACACATCCCCGGAAGCCCGCTCTGCGGCACCCGCCCAGATGTGCGGGCTAACTGAGAACACCCGTATTATCAGCCCTTTGGCAGCGGGTCAAACCACCCCGGCGTTCATCGCGAGCACGGAATCCGCAAGTGAGACCAACGTCGCAAGCCGAGAACGTGCAGAAACCGTGGAAATCCAATCCGGGAGTTCTTCCGGCGTAGTACTTCCGCAACCCACTCCTCCATACCCCCCTATTCTCACGACACCGGGAAAACCAGTAAACCTGCGGAGCAATCCCGGCCCGCCTTCTGTCTGGCGTGCCGCCACACGGCCCGCAAACGTAGCCCGCAGAGTCCAACCGCGCGCCACGGATATCCGAGATTATCTTCTTTGGTGAGACGCGAAAACTCGCGGGACCGTTTGCACCTCAACCGGCCGACGCGATAAGCCGAAGAGATGCCAAGTGTCGACAGGGTTCGCCCTCGTCAATACTGGTGTCGGGGCCTTCGAGACGAATCGGGGTGGAGAAGATGTGCGAGCGGTGATGCCCGCGACCGTACATCAGGGGATAACCCAGTTCCGAGTCCGGTCCGCGAGATGTGGGTCCAGACGCCGTATTCGCTTCGAACAGCTCCCGGTCCCACTACGCGTCGGCTAAAGTCAGCGCGGGCAGAACGTCCCTTGGAATCGACACGATTAGTCAATCGGTCCTGTGCGTCGACCAGGCTTCGTCGGCGCGCGAGTACAACACAGAACGCTGGGGATCCCCGATGACCAAAGAAGATGGTAACCCTCGAACACTTGAGGATCTGCTCGCTGAGCTACGGCGTCGCCTCCGAACCGTAGCTGCCGACGATTTGAGCGGACTGGCCAAGATGCACGGCATTTGCGAAACCGTCATCGAGAAGAACTCCCTTGCGGATGACGATGCAAGTTCGCGGATCTGCGATCTTGCCCGAACGATAGGAACGACCCTGGAGGCCCTAATCCTCGGAGAGTCCGAAGACGCCGCAGCGAGCTTAGCCTCGATAGGTGTGAACTTGGAGGCATTGACGGAGGTAGCAGCCACCAAGGCACCGGCGGCAACCGGTGATGAGGAACACCCAGAACCCTCCGCGGCGGCGCCAGTTGAACTAACCGACCAAGAGGTTGGCGCCAGACTGGACGCCGTGCTCGACACGACAGAGGATTCGGAGTCGACTGCGGCCGCAGGCGAAAGTACGGCTTCCGATCACCAGGCGGAGGAGTCCGCCGGCGTTCAGGAAGGGGCATTAACCGCGAGCACCGAAGGAGCATTCCCGGAGGAGCCCGAGCCGTACCAAGCCGAACCTCTAGTAATCCAGGCCGGGGAAAGTGAATTCGTAAACGGGTTTCTTGAAGAAGCCCGCGAACATCTCGAAGCCATCGAAACGGCTCTGCTCGAAGTAGAGAACGCCCCAGACGACCCGGAGAAGATAGACTCTCTGTTTCGTCCGTTCCACACCATCAAGGGCATGGCCGGTTTCCTTAATCTCCGGGACATTAACTGCCTCACTCACGAGGTTGAGACGCTCCTCGACCAGGGACGCAAGGGGAAACGTCCGGTGACTCCGGGCTTGATCGACATCGTCTTTGACGTGGTGGACATTCTCAAGGTCCAAATCGCGGCAATTGCCAATTGGATTGCCAACCCCGAAGGCGACACCATCCCGCAGCCACCGGTGGCGGAGATGATCGGCCGCCTGCGGAACGTAGTCTCCGGCCGAACTGAACTGGAAGGGCGCGAGCCAACCAGCGGAGCAGCCGACCAGAAGGTGGGCGAGAACCTCGTCGATCAAGGAGCCGTACCCAAAGAGGTGGTCGATTTCGCCGTCCAGAGCCAGCAAGCCGGCGAAGACGACAAGAAAGTCGGCGAGATTCTCGTCGGTATGGGCGCAACCTCTGCCAAACAGGTCAGTCAGGCCTTGCGGCCACAGCAAAAAACACCGGCTGCACCGTCGGGCATAATCAAAGAGCAAGCAGCCCTAGCCGATCAGTCGATTCGCATTGACACTGCCAAGCTGGATGGACTAGTCGACATGGTCGGAGAGTTGGTGATTGCTCAGACCCTGGTCGGCGCGAGCCCCCACATCAGTACCGATGCGAAGCTCAGCAAGAACGTCGCTCACGCCGGGAAGATCGTGCGTGATGTACAGGAAATGGCCATGTCGATGCGGATGATCCCCATCGGCTCGACATTTCAGAAGATGGCTCGCCTGGTACGCGACGTCTCCCGTAAGGCGGGCAAGCAAGTTCAACTGAGCATCTCCGGCGAGGATACCGAGTTGGATAAGACGGTAATCCAGCAGATCGGTGATCCGCTGGTGCACATGGTGCGCAATGCCGTGGATCACGGGATCGAGTCGGCAGATGGGCGACGGGCCGCGGGCAAACCCGAAACGGGCCAGGTCCATCTTGGCGCGTTCCATCAAGGTGGGAACATCGTAATTGAGATCCGTGATGATGGACAAGGTCTCGACCCGGAACTGTTGAAAGCCAAGGCAATAGACAAGGGAGTCATCAGCCCACACGACGATCTGACCGACCAACAGGCCTACGGATTGATCTTCGCACCGGGCTTCTCCACCGCCGCGCAGGTAACGGACATCTCCGGTCGCGGCGTGGGCATGGACGTCGTCAAACGGAACATCGAACAGCTTCGCGGCAAGGTAGAAATAACCTCGACAAAGGGTAAGGGGACGACTTTCTGGATCCGCTTACCATTGACCTTGGCGATCATCGACGGAATGATCGTACGCGTTGGTTCAGAGCGTTTCATACTGCAAACCATCGGCGTCGAGCAGTCACTGCGGCCCAGGCCCGAGCAGATCACCAAGGTCCAGGACAAAGGCGAGATTCTCAATGTGCGCGGGCGCCTCATTCCACTGCTACAACTGGGGGCCATGTTCGGATACTCCAAGCGAGTCGACCCGTGCAAGGCGATGATCATAATCGCCAACAGTGATGATCAGCAGATCGGCCTGGTGGTGGACGAACTGATCGGACAGCAGCAGGTAGTCATAAAACCGCTCGGCCGGCAGTTTGAGAGTCTCCGCGGAATCTCCGGGTCTGCCATCCTGGGGGACGGTCGGGTCGGTCTTATTCTGGAAATGACGGGGCTTTTGGCCCTGCACAATGAATGGCAAGTGCCGCCCATAGAAGCCGAAGTGCCCGATCCGACGCCGGCTGCAGAGTCCTTTGACACGGAGATTTCGGATCACGAGGAAATGGACAATACGACGGACGTAGAGGGCGAAGCGTTTCCGGAAGAAGCTGCGGCCCTTACATAGGAGATAACCTCCGATGGAAACCACCGTGGAAGCTCCGGCAGCGACCCCGGCCGACAATGTCGCTGCCGACCTGAGCGGAAAGTACCTGACCTTCCGCTTGGCCGACGAGGAATACGGACTTGAAATCCTAAGAGTCCGCGAAATCATCGGCGTGATGGATATCACCCGAGTCCCGCAGACCCGCCCGTTCGTAGAAGGGGTCATCAACCTGCGCGGTAAAGTCATCCCAGTGGTCAATCTCCGGGTCAAGTTTGGCTTGCCCCGAGCAGAGTACACCGAAGAAACTTGCACAATTGTTGTCGATGTCGGAGAGTTGATGGGTATCATTGTGGATACCGTCGAAGAGGTCCATGACATTTCTGCGCAGGACATTGAACCGCCGCCGCGAATGAATGGGACTGTCGAAACAGGGTTCATCCTCGGTATGGGTAAGGTCGACGATGACGTGAAGATGCTGCTGGACATCGCCGAAGTTCTGACTTCCGAGGAGTTGGTGGTAGCCGAGCCGGCCGCCGCGTTATGCTGATCCGCGTGCGTTTCGTCTTTTGAAACCCAAGCGAGCCGGGTACGTCATGCAGCAGGTTGTCGACATCGCGGACATCCAGGTTTCAAGCGATCCCCGGGTCACCCTGATCACCTACTCTCTGGGTAGCTGTATCGGCGTGACTATTTGGGATCCCCAAGTCCGGGTGGGCGGCATGATCCATTACATGCTCCCGGAAGCGTCTCTTTCGCCGGAGAAAGCGGAAGCGATCCCCGGAATGTTTGCTGACAGCGGAATCCCGCGGCTCTTTCGCGCCGCTTACGGACTCGGCGCAACGAAGAAGAACTTGATCGTCAAGGTCGCCGGCGGATCGCAGTTGTTGGATGACAAGGGCACCTTCAACATCGGTAAACGCAATTATGTTATGCTCCGTAAGATCTTCTGGAAGAACGGGATTCTTATTGACTCCGAGGACGTCGGTGGTTCCGTGAGTCGCACGCTGACGTTGGACATCGGCACCGGCGCAGTCGTCGTGCGAATCCGGCGAGAGGAGGTGCGATTATGAACAGCACAGAAACCGCTCGGGGAATCGCGGACCGAGTCAGGACTCTGCCGGCGCTTCCCGATACTGCGTTGCGGCTTATGGAGGTCATTAACAATCCACGCAGCACCGTTGACCAAATAGTCGACGTGATCAAGTACGATCAAGCCGTGACCGGTGAAGTGCTTAGACTCTGCAACTCCGCGTTCTTCGGGTTAGCCCGTAAGGTGGAATCGCTGAACGACGCCATGAAGTGCCTGGGCACGGTGAAAGTGCTTCAGCTTGTTATGTCGGTACACACCAACGCGATTCTCTCGCAGAAGCAGACGGGCTACGGACTCGAGCCGGGCGTCCTCTGGCGGCATTCCGTAGCCGTCGCCCTGGGGTCGTCCATGTTTGCCGGCCACCTGAAGCTTCCAAATATCAGTCTTGCCTTCACCGCCGGACTTCTTCACGATGTGGGAAAGACGATCCTAAACGAGTATGTTGCTGAGGAGTACGGCGAGATTATCCGCCTGGTTACTGAAGAACGTCGCTCGTTCACGGAGGCGGAACATCAGGTGCTGGGATGCTCCCACGAGGAAGTCGGAGCGTTAGTAGGAGAGCGGTGGGATCTGCCGGACGCCATTGTCAAGTGTATTCGCTATCACCATGAGCCCGCGGCCTTGGATCCGCCGGATTCGCTGGTAGATGCCGTCTACCTGGCAAACAGCGTCTGCCTGCTTCTGGGCATAGGATTGGGGGAGGACGGATTATCGTATCGTGCCGACGATGCGGTTATGGAGCGTCACGGTCTCAAAGAGAGCGACCTTCAGGCTTTCGGAGCGCAGACGGTCGTCGAATTGAAGCGGGTTGAAAAGAGCTTTTCTGATGTCGGAACGGCCAATCACTGCCAGACCCCGGCAAGCTAGTAGGAGTTGCGACGATGGCCCGGGACATTCTGCTTGTAGATGACTCGGCAACGATCCGTTCGATGGTCAAACGGACCATCCAAATGATCGGCCTGGACGTGGGAGATATTCACGAGGCCCGCAATGGCATCGAGGCCCTGGCCTGCCTGGAGGACTACGATATCGCAGTTCTGCTTGTCGACATCAATATGCCAACGATGAATGGGATCCAGTTACTCACGCGCATGAAAGACAACGCTCGACTCAAGGACATCCCTATCGTTATTGCCTCCACCGAAGGCAGCGAACAGAGAATTCAACAACTTTCGGATCTCGGAGTGTCCGGCTACGTTCGCAAGCCGTTCCAGCCCGAACAGCTACGCGACGTCCTGACGCCCATACTCGGAGTATTAGAAAATGCCGGAACAGAGAACAGCTACACTGACGACGATCTTTTCTGACGTCCTGGCCGACCTTGCCTTCATGTTCAATGATGACAGCGACGAGGTTCAGTACTCGTCGGATGAACTATGGCTCGAGAGCTCCGTCAGCTACCGGGGGGTCGCCGCCGGGACCTTACGCCTTCGTTGCACACGGACCTTCTCTGTGACCCTTGCCGCCAATCTTCTGGGAGTCGACCCGACCGATATTGACTCCGACGCCAAGGCGGACGATGCGGTCAAGGAATTCATGAACATCGTCTGCGGTCAGCTCATTACCGCGTTGCACGGAACGGAGCACGTGTTCGACCTGACAATCCCCGAAATCCACGTACTACCCGAAATGCCCGACATGGAAGACGAAGGAACGGGGGAGACCGTGGCCATCACGGTCGAGGGACAGCAACTTCAGTTGGCCTACCTGGCGGGAGACGCCCCTCGGGAGTAATCCGCGGGCAGAGGAGTTCGGGGATGATCACCGAGGTCAGAGACCTAACCAGGCAGGATTACGAACTATTCCGCAAACTGGTCTACGAGAAAAGCGGGATCAACCTCGGCGATCAGAAGATGCAGCTCGTTCGGGCCCGCCTCGGGAAGCGTGTGCGCCAGGACGGGTTCCCCTCTTTTCGCGCCTACTATGAGCACGTCGCCAACGACCCTACCGGGGTGGAGCTGAGCGAGCTGCTGGATGCCATCTCCACCAACACCACTCATCTGTTTCGAGAGCCGAAGCACTTCGAGTTTCTTCACGCTCAACTCACCCAATGGGCCTCCGACAGCAAATGGCGACATCAACATCGCACGGTGAGAATCTGGAGTGCCGCGTGCTCAAGCGGAGAAGAACCTCACTCCATCGCGATGACTGCATTCGATGCCCTCGGCAAATACCCCAATCTCGAACTCAGAATTCTGGCAACTGACATCTCGTCTCCGATGCTCACCCGTGCCCAACGCGCCGTTTATGACATGCATCGTGTCGGAACCGTACCGCGTGAGTACCAACTCCGTTTTCTCAAGAAAGTCGTGGTGGACGGTCAACAGTGTCTGCAACTCGCTCCCGAATTGCGCCGGCTTATCAAGGTCACCCGGTTCAACTTGATGAACAAGACCTTCCCATTCCGGAATCGGTTCGATATAATATTTTGCCGAAACGTAATGATCTATTTTGACCGCCCCACTCAAGAGACCCTGGTTAGGAAGCTGACTGCAAACCTGCACGAGGACGGCGTTCTGCTGATCGGCCACTCCGAAAGCCTGACCAACCTCAAACATGAACTGGGCTACGTCCAACCGACGATATATCGCAAACAGTAGACCGCAGTGCGCCAGACGAACGCAACACGGTGATCATTCGTGTATGACTACTGAGGTTCAGAGTGAAGGCCCGCAATCCCATCAAGGTTCTGATTGTCGACGACTCGCTCGTGGTGCGGAAAATTCTCACCAAGGTCCTCAATAACGAAGCCGATATCGAAGTCGTCGGGGGCGCCCCAGACCCCTTCTTTGCCCGTGAGCTGATCATCTGCCATCGTCCGGACGTGATTATCCTCGACATCATCATGCCGCGGATGGACGGAATCACCTTCCTCAAAAAGTTGAAAGCCCACTATCCCGTTCCGGTCATCATCTGCAGCGGAGTGGCGCCGGCCAACAGTGCCCGAGCGTTGGAGGCTCTCGAAGCCGGGGCGATAGACGTGGTAGCCAAACCCAGTTGCGGCGGACCGGACGCCCTCCAGCAACTCGGCGAGGATCTCGCCGAGAAGATCCGGGCGGCCCACATAGCCCTGCCCGCCGCCCGCGCACCTGCTCCGCGACTGGTGACGCCACCGCGGCGGTTTCGTGACACGGGATTGGATCCGAACCACACGCTCGTTGTTATCGGCGCTTCGACCGGCGGCACCGAGGCGATAAACGAGTTACTCTCAAACGTACCCGATGACTTTCCCCCCGTCGCCATGGTTCAGCACATGCCCGCCGGGTTCACCAAGTCGTTCGCCGAACGCCTCGACCGCTTCAGCAGGCTGCAGGTCACCGAGGCGGTGGACGGTGACCATCTTATATCCGGGCGAGCGTTTCTGGCGCGCGGCGGAATTCAAATGAGCGTCACGCCCGTGGGCCAGCGTTGGCGAATCTGCTATGGTGATAGCGAGCTTGTGAACCGACACTGCCCCAGTGTTGGCGTCCTCTTCAACTCCGTCGCCCATTACGCCCGCAGCCGCGCCGTCGGCGTTCTGCTCACCGGCATGGGCGCCGACGGAGCGGACGGCCTGCTCGCCATGCGCCAAGCCGGAGCAATCACCATCGCCCAGAATCCAGAAAGTTGCGTGGTCTACGGCATGCCCAAGGCCGCAGTTGACAACGGTGCGGCACAACACCTCGCCCCGCCCGCGGCAATCCCCAACCTCATCCTGCGTGAACTCCGTAAGCGCAAAGCCGCCCGACCCTCGGCCTGCTCTTCTTGATCGACCCTCCGCGCAACATCGTCCTCGAAGACCTTTGACAGACGTGTCGGATCCGCATCCACAGCCCGCCATATTGGTAACAGCGAAAGTGCTGTGACCCAGCGTGGGGGGATGATTCTACGACTTCTGCGCAACCGGCTGGTGCGGCAGACCAACGGCAAAAAGACCGATCCGCTTCTCGCCCACGGTATTGCTCACAAACACGAAGTAGTCTGCCTTGAACCCGGGTGGAACCAAGGCGACCAGCCGCGCCGGAAGCTCCCGCGCCACCGCCACACCGGTCGGCAAAGGCGTCCCCCCCAGATCATTGCCCGGCCCGCCGAACAACATGAGCAACCGCCCATTGCGGTCAAAGAGGTGGACATATCCGAATGAGCAATCCGCAACGAAAACAACTCCATCCGGACCAACGTCCAGATGCTTGGGTGCACCCAAGTCGCCATAGCGATTACCCGGCCGCCCGACGGCTCTGACGAATCCGTGATCGCGGCCTAGCACCTGGATTCGCCCGTTCAACATATCCGACACGAACAGATTCCCATCATCATCCCCGGCCAAGCCGATCGGAAAGTAGAACCGCCCCGGCTCACTCCCCACTCCGCCGATGGCCTCCAGATAGGTGCCGTCCGCCATAGAAAACGCCCCGATCTGATGGGCGGCAACGTCGGCAACGAACAGCTTCCCCGCAACAACCGCGACGGCTACCGGCTGATATTCACCCTCTTCCGAGCGCCGGAATCGAAGCCGGGCCTGCCCCGCAGAGTCAAAAGACACGACTTCCGCTCGCCCGGTATCGGCTACATAGATGGTCCCGCCTTCGTCGACGGCAACCGCCACCGGCTTTGCCAACACAACGTCACCGCGCCCCCCAATTCGGGAACCCTTACCCGCCGCCAGATCCCAATCGTGAACAACGTTGAGCCCCGTATCACAGATGTAGAGGTGCCCGTCGGCATAGGCGACACCTGCAGGCGTAGCGACATACGGACCGGCGGATCGGCCACGGAAGAGCTCCGTCCAACTACCGCGGCGCGGAGCAATGTCCGCGAGACTATTAAACGACTTCAAGTGAACGACATGCGGAACCGCCGGCGGGGGCGGAAAATAGACGGGATCCGCCTTGGGCGCAGTAGAGGCACACCCCAACGGAAGCGCCCCCACCAGCAACAGGACGGCCAACAGCGCGCAGCCGCATCTCGCGGTCGTAACCGCATCGCCGCAGGCCCTGATACCAAGTGCGCGGCGAATCACTTCTTGTGGCAGACCAGACACAGCGCGCTACGCCCGTTGCTGGTAACGAGCATGTGCTCTTCACCCGACATGTCGTGCGGATCATGACACGAACTACACTCGACCCGGTTCTCCGGAAGCGTTACGGTACCTGTGGCGACAACACTCGTAATCGGCCGGTACCCCTTATCGAACTGGGGGTACTCAACGCCGACGGGATGATCGCTGCGCTGATGGCCGCCGGCAAACACCCCCGAGTGCTGCCGATTGGCAAATCTCTCTTTGGTCTGATCACTTACGCTATCCTTGGCGATCGTCCCGTCGTGACACCGTAGGCAGACACTGGTCCCTTCACCCGCGCGCCGCGTTCCGTTCAGCGGCGACCCAAAAACGCGGTTGAGGTCGGCCTTGGCATCCCACAGCGGAGCAGCCTCCGGCGGCTCGGAGCGCTGCGGCCCGTGGCACGCACTACACCCGTCTCCGCCCGCCCATTCGGCGTTGCTGAAATCGTGCTTAGATCCCTTGACGTCACCCCAAGCCCATCCGCCGAGGATTGCCAGAACCAAAACAACCGCAACGCTAGTGACTCTCGTTCTTGTCATCGGCTTACTCCCCGCGATCGGGATCTACTCGCTCCGGCGGCCGTCGCATTGGCGTACGGGAAATTGACGTGCGGGAATCCGTGACACGTCATCGTACACGTACCCGAGAACCGCCCGGTGTCTACATACTCCACTCGTCGCCCCGTCGAAGTATCCGCAGGGGTCACGACCGCCAAATCGAAATTGAGCAGGTGGCTGTGATTCGTGGCGTTGCCTTGCCCTCGGTACACGCCGTGAGGATCGTGACAAACGACGCACGGGGTACGAATATCCACAATATGCCGCCGGTGCCGCGAGAAACTCTCGTCATTCAGAATACTCTGGCGATCATGGCATCCATAGCATAGTGCATAGGAGTCGGCGCTCTCCGACGTGAAATCAGCCGTATCGAGATTACGCACAAGCAAGCCATCATTCAACGAGCCGTGGGGACCGTTTGCCCCGGAGCCTCCCGCCGAACGAGCATTGTCACTGTTGTGGCAATCCGTACACGTAATCACGCTGCCCGCATTCAACGGCGAGAGCAAACTGGGCACCTCGGAATTGCGCCGCGGACCGGCTACAGGATGGAACGACGGATTTGACGTTTGAAACTCGAATCGCACGTTTGTTTGACTTACCTGCCGGGAAGTTCCCAGCCGCGGCCGCAACGCGCTGTCCCCGTGGCACTTGAGGCAAATCTCGTAGAGATAATCGGCACGCTCCGTCTCGCGGCCGGAGATAGTCACTCCGGATACGTGCAGATTCGGTCCCTTGACCGTCTGCCCGAGAGTCCCGCGGACTACCCCCACCCGATTCGCCTGGGCCGCGTGCGGATTGTGGCAATCTACGCACTCCACGTGACGCCTCATGGTAAAAGGCGTCTCCGCAGCATCATGCACGCCCGTGCGCCAGCGCGGGTCGTGCCCCGAGCGTTTCCGGATGTCTGCCGCGATATTGAACGAAGCTACCGCCCCGCTGTGGCAATTCAGGCAGTTATCTTCCTCGGCAGTATGCCGCAGCAACCGCTCCGCCTCGGGAGCCGAATGAATCTTATGGCAAACCATGCAGCCGTTATCGCGAACAGTGCCGTATTTCAGACGTTCCCGGGCATCCACTGCCCGCCCGGTCGTGCGTTTGCGGCTGGTGGTATGTGAGGCGCGGTACCATCCGTCAAGATCATGGCAGGTCACGCAAATCGCCGACATCTGGTCGGACACCCGCAGAAAATCGCCCAGCGCGTTGTTGTGCGGATCGTGGCACGTGGTGCAATGCACTTCCCCGTGCGGCCCCATGGGCATATCCCGCGACACCACCTCCGGTGGACGCACCTGACGATCCGAGTTGCTCAACGCCCGATCGTAATGGAACCCGATCGGGTGATCGTCAGACAGATCGCCGGTCAGATCGGCGCTGCCGGGTGGAATCGTCCGCGCGGTCATCACCATCGGCTCCGTCACCGAAAGCGAGAGCAGACTGCCCAGGGCCATGGAACCGTCGTGGCAGCTCAGACACATCTTCGACGGCCCGGAGGGCTGATCGATCCGGGCATCCGTCGTCGAACTATCGTAGATCCGATAGTGAGTACGCGGATTCTCCCGGTTCCACAACGGAGTCTGCGGAGCGGCGTTGTGCGGCGTGTGGCAAAAGATACAAACTTCGTCTTCCCCGATCGCTCGAATCGGTCCCGGTCCGCGGACCGAGAGATCATGTTTCGAGTTGACGATCGATTCATCGCCGAACGCGACCACCGAAACGGTCGCAAGCACAACACTGCCGGCAAGCTGAACGCGTCGCATCCTCATAGCGCGGCCCTCACATACTCGAATACCTGAATGCGGCGATTGCCCCCGTCCGCCACCCAGATTCGGTCATCCTTGCCAACTGCGATACCGGTCGGTAGCCAGAACTCGCCCGGATCTTGGCCTTCTTCACCAAATGCCATCAACAAACGCCCCTCGCCGTCAAACACCTGAACATTCTCGAACTGCGCGTCGACCACGTAGAGGTGACCGTCACCGTCGACGGCCACACCCTTGGGCAAAGCGAAATCGCCCGCTCCGTCCCCCTTCTGCCCGATACTACGAACAAAGGAGCCGTCCGGGCCCAACAGTTGCACGCGGCAATTCCCACTGTCCGTAACCAGCAACCGACCATCGTGCCAACACACGTGCGTGGGATAGTTGAACTGTCCGGGACCCGTGCCTCGGCTCCCGAAACTATCCACCAGCTTCCCGTCCGGCGTAAACACCGCCAGGCAGTGCGTGCCCCCGCTTACGACATAAAGCAAGTCGCGCTCCGCTACGTACGCGATGCCGACCGGGCGGCGCAGAACATCGCCGCCGAATCTTCGCCGGAAACTCCCCTGCCGATCAAACTCAATCACTTCGCCCCGTTGAGCATCCGTTACGAAAAGACGATCCTGCGCCCAAGTCACACCGAAAGGACTCCCCAACCGCTCATCGCCGAACCCGGCAATACGCACATGCGTCCGGGCGTCGAGATCCAGCACGTGCACCGTCGCCTGCCCCCCGTCCGCAACCGCCAAGAGTGCCGGATCACGGAAGGCAACTCCCTGCGGCCGCGAGAAAGACAGCGGAGGCCGCGGACCGCGCAAGGCCGCCCGTAGCGCCTCGCCCCCGGATCGCCCCGCCTTGAGGTCTGCGCTGCCCGACAGGGTTCCGACCAACCTTACTCGGGCAACGTCCGGCGGTGCCGGCCAAACCTTCGCCGGCACAATCGGCTCGAACAGCACCCCCTGAGGGCGAGCACACGCCCCGAGAAGCGCCGCCCCCAACAACGAAGCGAGCCCTGCTATCGCCCGCACGTCGTTACCACTTGGCCAGCACATTCGGAATGTCCCTGCGCACGCGGAAATAAACGCCGAAATCCTCTTCTTCGGACTCCGGCAACCCCAAACGATCGTACTCTACGGTCAACTCGCCCGAGAAATCGCCAACGATGTACTCCAGACCGGCGGTCACATCCCAGGAATTCGTGTCCCCGGCAACAGAATCATCCTCAAACCGGTACGCGATCCGCTCAACGGTTGACAGCGATTCCGTCAGACGCCAACGATGATCCAACTCCACATCCACCATCGTTACGTCACGACCGAAGGAATCGTCCTCGAAGCACATCCGCGAAAACCGGCTCGACAGATCCAAGTTATGGTCCGGGCTGCGTACAACATGGAGCAAGCCGTTGACGTGTACCGCATCGTACGGATCCACCGTATCGTCAAAGATCTCGAATTCTGCCCCGAGACTGAACCGCTCCTGCTCGTAGTTAACCCCCAGCCGGTGATGATTCGTTCGATCCACCCACCGGGCAAAGCCGGTCGAACCCTCGTTCTCCTGGTTGCGATAGGACCACCGGTAGTAGGGTGTCAAGCCGAAGGTGAACCGCTGCTCGACGTTAAAATCGACGCGCATCGTGTCGATCTTCCCGTCGGCCGGGGTGCGATACTCATAGTCGATCAGCACCGTGTCTCCGTCGGCAATCTGCCCGGTACGAAGCCGCAACAGGCGCGTGACATTACCTTGCCGGCTGACCACGTAATCCACGCCGGGGCGCAGGTAGCGCCGATTGGTGGCATCGGTGACCAGAATGGTCGCCTGTACCACATTGCGATTTCGCAGAATGATGGACAACGGATCACGGAACGTGCCCGACTCGTCGAGCACAATCCGGCGGCCGTTGTCCCCGCTGATATCTTCGGTGTCGTACGCCAGAGCCAGATTGGCATTGAGATGGCCAAACCGGTTCCGGCGGTTGTACTGCCAATCGACCGCCGCTCCGTACTGAACGGTCTCTACGTCGTCTTCGATGTCCTCATAAAGCCCGAAGACATCCACTGTCGTCGTGAGATTGCTGTACATCTGATGCACAAGCTGGAAGTCCGCCCGGTGGGTGTCGATGTCCAGTTCTTCGTAGCGCTCCCGGTTGTGCTGGTACGTGTACATCGTCTGCAGGGAATCGCTGTGGTGCAGAGTCAGTTGCTGGCTCGACTCGTACAGATCGCGTGCGAAGTCGCCGCTCTCCTCCTGCCAACGGACGAAGCTGCGCAGACTGTGCTGAGACTCCGAGCCGAACTCCCAATCGTGCGTCAACTTGACGAGATCGCGCGTCGTCTCGAACGCGTCATCCAGCCCTTGATACTCCTGCTTCGTCTCCCCGTGCTCGTACGAAAGTGAAAACTTCCGGTGCTCCGATACCAGCCAATCCGCAGCCCAATGGAACGTGCTTTCCGTGTAGTGCTCGTCGTCCCCGTCGTACCAGTTTCCGGTTCGATCCGTCTCGAGGTAATCGTAAGACAACTCCATCGGAATCTTGTCGTGGGCGAAAACCCAGTTGGTTCCGAAGCCCGTCCGTTCCTCGTCGAGCGTCGGCTGGAACCGGCGATTGATGCGGTCATCCCGGCGGAGTGCGTACAACGACCCCGACAGAATCTTGCCCTGCAGGAAGTTGACCCGCGCGTCGTAATGCACCAGATAACCGTTGTCGTCATCCGTGCGCGTGCCGTACCCGCTGATCTTCTCTTCGTAACGATCTTGCGTCAGAGCAAAGCTGAAATCACCGGCAAAAGTGATGAACCCCGGATCCAGCACCGTACCTCCCAGCTTCAAACCGACCCGCTCTTCGAAGCCGTAATCGGTGTTCTTCTGGGTGCGCTTCTGCCGGGCGCCCGTAAGGTCCCGCGAGGTTACCATCGTTCGCGTATACTCGCCTTTGAACTCAAGATAGGCATCGAGGTGATCGAGGCTAAGATAATCCTGCCGCGCGGCCGACGAGTCCTCGTCATCCGCAACCGCAGCGTTTCCGAGAGCCGCGACCCCAACGAACGCCACCCCGATACATCCAAGGCGAAAGGTGCTCACCGCGCCAACCATGTTACACCCGCCCTCTGGTTTGTTTCGACCGTCAGGTCTCTTGCCATGTACTCAGCGTCGCTCGCCTCCCGTACGGCGAGGCCAGTCCAATAGTCACGCGACGATATTAACGATGCCGCTACGCATGGCAACCGCCGGAACCAGGTTCATTGCCGTTGCTCCAGGTCGGACCGTTCGCGCTATCAACCCGTTATATCGATAAGACTGCAGTCCGCCGGCCAGCCAACTTGACCGCCGCTGCAGAGCGGTGTGTCCAGCCGACTGCCGGTCCGATCTGCGTAGATCGGCCTACCGCATCCGAGATTCCACGCCCCGTCATGCCGACGCAACCTATTATCTGACAAGGGCCTTCGCGACATTTCACACCCCACGCGGATGCTGCTGGGCTGAACTTGCCGAACCCAAGCCGGGCAACCACGCCCGGCCGCGCCGAGTCTACCGCCTGCGCGAACTTGGACCGGCGGCATTGAACTTCTGCCGTTGGAGTGTATTGTACCGCGGATAGTGTGGACCTTGGAGTAAGAAGCTGCTCTCAGCAGAGGCGCGGTCATGCGGAAGCTCGGATTGGCTGTATCAATCGTGTTAATCGTAAGTCTCGGCTGCTCCCAGGCGGCCCGCGACAGTTTCAAACACTGGTTCTTCGAAATCCCCGAACAATCGGAGGTAACTTCCGAGGCACCTGCCGCCGAACCGGAGAGTTCTTCGGCAAAGGCGGAGACGGCGCCCCATCAGGTCGAATCGAAGTACCTTTCGGTCCACGCCCCTTACGCGGATCGACAGTGCAATCGCTGCCATGACCCCGAGCAGCGCATGGCCGTGCGCGATGACCTTGAGGGTTGCTGCCTTTCGTGCCACCGGCAGTACTTCGACGAGGATACTATCGAGCATTCCCCGGTCGCCGACCGAGAGTGCCTGACATGCCACGACTTGCATCGGAGCACGCAACTCAGCCTGCTCAAGGGCTCCGTCCTTGAATTGTGCGCTCCGTGCCATGACGAGCCGAGTGAGTTGAGTGAGGACGCGCACGGCGGCGAAGGCGTGGAGAACTGTGTTCGTTGTCATGATCCCCATTTCGGGGAAGCACCGTATTTAAAGCCCGGAGTAGAGGGTTCAGAGGACTAACGACGCGCAAGGGATCGAGGCCGATTGGGTCGGCCTGTGGCGTACCCGTGGCGGGTCGCGCCGGAGACGGTGAGTAAGAGCAGGGCGCTTGCCGTTTCGCCGAGGACATTCTCGCGAAGGATTACGACCGCTCTTGGGCATGGCTAGACCCCAAGCCAAGCGGTCGAGCAGAAGATCTAAGGAGTCATCATGTATAAGGTAGCCAAGTGGTCGACGACGTTCATCGCGGTGATCCTGTTCCTGGGAGTATCCGGTTGCGGCACTAACGTCCAAGATATTCTGTACCAAACCGGCTCGTCCGTGGGCCGATCCTTCTACGACATGCTCTTGACCGAGATGGTTAACGACATCGCAGACGCATTCGACACCACCGCCGATGATGCCGCGGACGACGAGGACGCCGACGATGACGGGGAAGACCCCGCGGATGACGGCGCGGATGATGATGCCGACGACGATGGGGATGACGGGGCCGCTCCCGACGGAGCGACGCTGTACGCGGACAATTGCGCGGCATGCCACGGCGACGACGGCGCCTCCGGATTCGGACCCGATGTCACTGGGTTGTCAGCAGACGATATGGCCGCCGGCCTGGAATCCGGAACCCACGCGGGAATCAGCCTGACCGACGACGAGGTCGCGGCAATCGCGGAGCTGATGGGCGGCTAGCCCGGGTTATTCACGACATTCGCATAAACACCCGCAACCCACTGTAGTGCCGTCCCTTGTGGGAGGCGTCATGGTAAGACAGCGCGCCTCCGCGCCGGGGACAAGCCCCGGCGCTACATGGATTCACAGTCTGTGTTTCGATCGGCTGAATCAGGGCAGCATCTCGTCGCCGATGTCGCGCCGCTTGTTCCCGACAATCGCCGTGTACTGAATGGGCTGCTGGCTGGTTCCGACCCTATGCTGATAGTGCTGCGTCTTGCGAACCTCAAATGTCTTGTCGGCCATGATTGACTGGATGAAGCGCGCGAAGCCGCTGGTATCGTCCTGATCAAGGAAACTCGACTTGATATTGAAAGCGATCCAACCGTCCGGCTCGATCAGGTTGAAGGCGTTGGCAAACGCCTCGGTGGGAATATCCCCGAAACCAAGAGCTGCAACACACGTTAGGCAATTGAACTCATACCCTTCAAACCCCTTCCGATCGCTCTGATTCAGTCGCGTCATGTCGACAACGCGGTAGTCGGCATAGACACCCGGGCGATCCCGCTCCGTGGCCTCGGCGGCCGCCTCGATGATGTCCGCGCCGACTATGAACTTGACGCCCATGTCAGCAAGTTCCTCGCCAACCATGCCGTTTCCAGCACCAAGGTCCAGCGCTCGCAGTGCGGTTGCCGGTGTGCCGGCGGCAGCCAGTTCGGCCTCAAAGAGCTTCCGGATCCTGGCCGGAGAGTCGCACTTAAGGATGTCGTAGATCAGGTGTTCGTACAGACCGGGCACAGCAAACAGCTCATCGTAGTCATGAAGCCTGATCTCACGCCACTCGTCGTTCACGCGAACCACGCACCACTCCTCATCCTGCGTAAACGAGAAGTTTGCCGGAGGTAGCGCGATCCGGAGGTCGTTGCGTAGTGTGCTTCGATGTGCAATACGTGTGCTCGTCGCCACAGTCATTCAAGAAGCTCCTTGCGGGTCCGTCAGGGTATTGTTCGCGCTTTCGCGGGAATCGCATCTGCGTCGGTGGACTCGGCAGCAGGCTCGACGAGCAACACCACCGGCACGGCCGCTTGAGTGGCCGCATCCAACGGGCCGGGCACCAGCAGCGGTGAAGCATCGAGGGACTCCGCGTCCATCATCGCCGCGATGCGTTGCAGAGTGGCCAGGATCGTGGTCTGCTCCCAGTCCTCCAACCTCATCAGCTCCTGGCGAAACCGGTCTTGCAGAAGCGACGGAGCTGCCGCCAAAACGTCTTCCCCGTCTCGAGTGAGGCGGACGGTAACACTTCGCCGGTCGTGCCCGTTCCGGGTTCGATCTACCAACCCTCTCTTCGTGAGCCGATCCAGGATCCCCGTAACCGTTGGCCCGCTGAGGTGGACCGCTCGGGCTAAGGTGCCGGTAGACGATTCGCCCAGGTTGGCCGCAGCTTGCAGGGTCGCCAACTGCGGTCCGGTAAGACCATGCTCCTCAGCAAGCCTGCGAGAATGGAGATCGACGGCGCGCATGATCCGGCGAATCGCCGCGACGATCTGATTCTCCATGCTGAGCGTGTTTCCCACGTCGGCTCTTCCGCAAAAAGCACCGCGTTCGATTAGTTACGATCCGATATGCTAGGACACTAGCGATTTTCCGTCAAGCCAGACAGGCCTCACACACAGCGAATCTTATAACCTATTCTGGCCGTGGCACTTACGCTACCCCTCGCACATATCCCCCAGCGATCTCCCCTCCTTTCTTGTTTCTGTACGAAGTACATTTCGCGGTTGTAACGCCCGTCTGGCGTCCGAATCGTTCGATGCTTATGATCGTAAACTGCGGCCTGTGGCAGGAACTGGACGCAGCAATCGGTAACGCGGCGTTATCGCATGCCCCGGGCCCACTGGAATTCTCGCCGGAGACGGATGTCCTCGCGGCACCGCGGTGCCGGGCTTCTGCTGATCCCATGATTCGACAGACCTAACCAAGACGTTCAACAAGAGGTATCAATCCGTGGGACACCATCCCCCGACCCCGCGTCATCCGCACCAACTTAACCATCCGGCAGTTAGGCCGGTCCGGTCGGCCCGACGCGCCCTCAAAATCGAACTACGCAGCTTCGATGTTTGCGACGACGTGGCCTCAATCTGTCCGCAACCAACGCTTCCATCCAGCTCATGTCGCCGGGGCCATTCCGGCGTCGCTGCGGACCGCGGGAACCCCGACTACCTGGGGCCCCCGCGGCCACACAAAATCACACGCTCAGGCAGAGCTTCCCAGAAACGCTAGGGGCAATCCGCGGGGGCACTAAACGGATACGGCTCGCCCTTGAAGGCGCTAACGCAACGCTGAACATCCGTCATGTTCACGATCTTGTTCGGCACCTCGGCGTCCAGGTCGACCCAGGTCAGATGCGGCGCGGTCTCCAGACCCGAGAAGGCCTGCAGGATTGCCTGGATGTCACTCATGTTAACAACGCCGTTGGGCGGCTCCCACGTCCCGTTGAATCCGCCAACCACGTCACCCCAATACTTAACACCCGGCTTCGCGATCGTGTTCACAGTCAGCGACTCAGAGAAACCAATTCCATCGGTCGTCGAAGTGATCGCGTACTCGGCCACTGGAGTGATCATACAATCGCCCACATGCACGACCGCTGGCCAAGCGTCGCTGTAGTGCGCGGCGCGGACCACACGAGATATGTTGTTCCCATCCGGCTCGCCAACCCATCCGTACACACCCACCGAACCGGGGAAATACTCACTGCCCGCCAACTCCACCAGGAAGGCGACGTTCGTCCCGGCGTTGTTCGGATCGAAGGAGATGTAGCGGTTCTTGCCCACATCATGTGGCGGCGGTGCGTCATCAGGAGGCTCTCCGACCCCGCCGGGGGCGATTCTCAACGTCACGCCACCGAAGTTGTCTCCGCACGCGAGATCGCTAATCCAGAAGTAAACCGTATCTGCCGCCGGGAGAGTGATAGTCATCGACATCCCCAGGCTGGCGGCCAATGCTTCTTGTGCCGTAGGATACTCCAGCCCCGTCGGGTTCCATGCGATGTCCAAGACGCCGGGAACGGTTATATTCACCTCCCACCGCCAGTCGAACTCGCTTCCGCGTTTGTAGGCATCGAAGTGGTCGTCTGGATTATCCACAACAGTAAGCGTATACGTCCCGGCTTCCAGCCAGACAGGTTCTCCCGAGGTGGCACTCGTCCCGCAGTCCTCCATGCTGTCGACTTCTACGAGAACACCCGCGCCTCCCGAGCCAAACATGTACACCGACCCGGAATCAGCGCCGTCATCATCGTTCTCGGCGGCCCCAACAACGACAGTCTCTCCAGAAACGGCCACACAACGCCCAAAACCGTCGCCTGCAGCAGCGTCGGAAGCCGTCAAGTTCTGCTCTTCCACCCAGGCGGAGCCATTGTAGTGGAAAACATAGGCCGAGCCGGAGTTGACACCGTCGTCATCGTTGCCACTAGCCCCGATTATCGCGGTACCCCCGGACAGATCCACCGGCGAGCCGAAGCCATCGCCGTCCGCGGCGTCCGAAGCCAGTAACTTCTGAACCTGTATCCAAGTCGATCCGTTGAATTCGAACACGTACACCGCGCCTGCATTGTTGCCCGCACCGTCATGGCCATGTGCCCCAGCCATGGCGATGTCACCGGAGATAGCCACCGCATCGTAAACGCCGAGTTCGTCCTCCGCCGCACCGTCAGAGGCCATCAACTTCGCTTCCTCGACCCAGCTGGAACCGTTGTAGCGAAACACATACGCGGCACCCGTATTGTTACCGACACCGTCACCCCAATCTCCCCATGCACCAACAATCGCCGTCTCACCGGAGATGTCCACCGACAGGCCGAACTCGTCCCAGGCTTCGCCGTCGGACGCCGTCAGTTTCTGTTCTTCAACCCATGTCGAACCGTTATAGCGGAAGATGTACGCTGCCCCCGTTCGACTTCCGTTGTCGGCGTCGTACGGAGCACCAACAATGATGGTGTCTCCGCTTGTCGCTACAGCCAAGCCGAACTGATCTGAAGTGGCGCCATCAGAAGCCAGTAGTTCCTGTTCCTCCATCCAGGTCAAACCGTTGAAACGGAACACGTAAGCCGATCCGGCATCGCTCCCGTACCCTCGGCCAATCACCGCAACATCACCACAGATACCCGACGAGAAACCGAACTCGTTCCCAGCTACGCCGTTCGAAGCCGTCAGCTTCTGCTCCTCGATCCAGGTTGGCCCGCTGCTGCGGAACATGTACACCGACCCGGAATCAGCGCCGTCATCATCGTTCTCGGCGGCCCCAACAACGACAGTCTCTCCAGAAACGGCCACACAACGCCCAAAACCGTCGCCTGCAGCAGCGTCGGAAGCCGTCAAGTTCTGCTCTTCCACCCAGGCGGAGCCATTGTAGTGGAAAACATAGGCCGAGCCGGAGTTGACACCGTCGTCATCGTTGCCACTAGCCCCGATTATCGCGGTACCCCCGGACAGATCCACCGGCGAGCCGAAGCCATCGCCGTCCGCGGCGTCCGAAGCCAGTAACTTCTGAACCTGTATCCAAGTCGATCCGTTGAATTCGAACACGTACACCGCGCCTGCATTGTTGCCCGCACCGTCATGGCCATGTGCCCCAGCCATGGCGATGTCACCGGAGATAGCCACCGCATCGTAAACGCCGAGTTCGTCCTCCGCCGCACCGTCAGAGGCCATCAACTTCGCTTCCTCGACCCAGCTGGAACCGTTGTAGCGAAACACATACGCGGCACCCGTATTGTTACCGACACCGTCACCCCAATCTCCCCATGCACCAACAATCGCCGTCTCACCGGAGATGTCCACCGACAGGCCGAACTCGTCCCAGGCTTCGCCGTCGGACGCCGTCAGTTTCTGTTCTTCAACCCATGTCGAACCGTTATAGCGGAAGATGTACGCTGCCCCCGTTCGACTTCCGTTGTCGGCGTCGTACGGAGCACCAACAATGATGGTGTCTCCGCTTGTCGCTACAGCCAAGCCGAACTGATCTGAAGTGGCGCCATCAGAAGCCAGTAGTTCCTGTTCCTCCATCCAGGTCAAACCGTTGAAACGGAACACGTAAGCCGATCCGGCATCGCTCCCGTACCCTCGGCCAATCACCGCAACATCACCACAGATACCCGACGAGAAACCGAACTCGTTCCCAGCTACGCCGTTCGAAGCCGTCAGCTTCTGCTCCTCGATCCAGTCCGATCCGCCATAACGGAGAATATACGCCGCTCCGGCGTCACTGCCGTTGTCATCGTCGCCCGTAGCACCGACCACGGCCGCATTGCCGGATATTTCCACGGATTGCCCATAACGGTCCCCCGCAGCAGCGTCCGAGGCGGTCAGCTTCTGCTCCTCGCTCCAGTCCGATCCGCCATAACGGAGAATATAGGCCGCCCCGGCGTCACTGCCGTTGTCATCGTCGCCCGTAGCGCCGAGCACGGCCGCATTGCCGGATATTTCCACGGATTGCCCATAACGGTCCTCCGCAGCAGCGTCCGAGGCGGTCAGCTTCTGCTCCTCGCTCCAGTCCGATCCGCCATAACGGAGGACGTACGCCGCCCCGGAATCACTGCCGTTGTCATCGTCGCCCGTGGCGCCAACTACGGATGCATTGCCGGAGATTCCCACAGACTGCCCGTACCGGTCCCCCGCAGCAGCATCGGGGGCGGTAAACTTGGCTTGTTCGCCCCACTGGGCCAAACTCACCCCCGATACCGCGCTCAAAATCAACATGACCGCTAGCATTGACCTGCCTATCTGACCTGACATGTAGACACGCTCCTTCTCTTGGGTTCGGTTAGGCGTAACGGCTTGGCATAACGGCCTTGACGTTCAACCGACCGCATCATGCTGGCGGTTGATTCAGCCTGCCGGGGCCACCGCAGCAGTGCCGTACCTCAGACATGCCATTACGTTCCCTCCCGGAACATGAAACCTGCGCGGCCGGCAGGACACGATGCCCCTCCGAGGCTGCGCAACAGATGAACTGCCTAGATTATCAGACCAAGGGGCAGGTTTCAACCCCCGATCCAGTGCCACTGAACCATGAACGAAAATAGTCGGAGATTCGACGCTGCAGACGCAAGGAAAGTGGCTGACTCAAGCGTCTTGCGCCAGCCAGCCACAAGGTCACCAGGACAATGGAACGGTGTCTCTAACCGGCATGAGATGACGAAGGGCCCGTTGGCGCGATACTCGCGGCTGGCGCCCCCCACCAGGCTGCCTGTGAGGCCGTTTCGAAAACCGTTTAAGATAGACCCGGACACCGCCCGAGAAGCACGATTCGGGGGTGTGCGGGTGTTGCTTGCGCTGTTGGGCGGGCGTAGGACCTTCACACTCAGCGCAGAACCTCGATGCTCCTTAGAGTAGTCTTGACCGTCGATCCGAACGACGGCTTGACCGGTGGGCCTGTGCAAGCGGTAGTCTGGAGTCCTGGCAAGTTATTGATGAAGCGCTCAGCCGGGGATGTCAGCGGCGGTCGGGCCGCCACGGATGTCGCCGTCGATCCTAATCGAATGCCCGAAGAACAGATCCCCATCATTGTGCCAGAACTCAAATGAGCCGTCCGGATAGACCGTGACCGCTTCAAGCGTCATCCTGTCCTTGAATCGCTCAGGGGTGACTTCCGCTTCGAGGTCCTCGAGCCATGTGTCGTTTTTCAACGGAAGCAGCTCTTGCACAGCGAACTGACGGATACGTCCGTCCCATTCATCCTGTGACTGCCAGAGGGAATGCGCCGTCGCCAGGGCATTCTGCACATCTTCTGGCTCTTCTGCCGCTAGTTGAATGTCTACAGGCTTTCCTCTCCATGTTGTGTCGGCCTCGTGTCGTTCATCACGCGCCGGTCAAGTGTGAAGACACCGAAAACATGATCATCGAACGTGACCGGCTTCTGCAAACGGATCACCCACTCGTTCAGTTCTACATCGGACTCTTCGTTACCGACGATTCCAACAAGCAGCGACTCAGGATTGCCAGACTCGGTCTTCTCGGCAAGATGGGCTCGAATGTGCAGGACCGCGTATGGCTTGATCTGGTCTATGTACTGCCTCAGTGCTTCCCGCGTTACTTGGCGTTGGACCCTGAGCTCGTCGGTCCTCACATGTGCGCCCTCGGCGCGCCACGCCGCGAATGCGAACCTCAGGGCCCATTGTTCTTCACCGAACGCCTGCCCCCCACCAGCACCACTGGCGTTAACAACACCGATTAGATTGACCACTGGAGATGCCGCGAGCTGCTGCTCCAGGCACCTCTGCCTCGACTCCATTTCGGCGAAAAAGTCCGGTTCGTCTGACATCTCTCCCGCGAGCCTCACCGCAATCTGAACTGCAACAATGGTCAATGCTCTCCCGAGAATCTCACGAATGCTCTGCTCACGTTAGCCGGTCATCCTGCCCGGAAGAAGCGCGGCTTCAGCGGGGATGCCCACATCCCACTCCCTCTTGCCCCAACCCAAGGCTGTCGATCCGTCTGCCAGCCTGGGGAGTCGAGATTAGGCGCCAAACCGGCTCTGGGGGAAGCGGATCGGGGCATTAGGCAAGAGAAGAAGCATGGTACGCCGTTATCTCACAGGGCTCTTGAGCCTGGGCGATGAAGGGCTCGAAAGGCCTCGCCACCTCATAATCTATTTCTCTGTCATGACTTACAGACGGACGCGGCATCGATCTTGTCGCGCAATGTCCATCCTTAGTTCTCGACCCAGAAACGCACTGGGCGATACAGGACTCGAACCTGTGCGTACCCCCATTAGAGAGCTCTAAACGCGGTTTTTGGGGAGCTTTAGGTCATCCCTTTAGGTCACCCAGCCTCGACGTTCGGGCGGGCGTAATCAACCCTGTGCTCCCTCTCATGTTTGGGTCAGATCGCGACCTGAAACGACAGTGAAAATGGACTCTCTCATGTCACCCTGATGTTGTCATCTCTAGTCAGATCGCTCAACTTATTCCCGCGTGCTCTGGGACTTGGAACGGATGGCAATCGAACCCACTCGAATTTCGTCACTCAGCGTTTTTCGCCGCTTTCTAGCTGCAATTATAGGTCCCAAAGACGAATTCTATACCTAATTCTATACCCCCACCTCGGTCCTCTGTACGGTTAATATTGTGGTCATCATACTGGGGAGAACGGAAGCGCATCGAGAGTCGGCGGAGCTCGTAATCCTCACACTTGTGAGCGGCGGATGTTCCCGAAACCGCTGATTGGGCGATGCCTGTCTACACCACGGCTCCGCCTAGCCTCACCACCAAGCTGTCCTGTCTGCCGTCTTGCGTTGCGTCCGTTGGCTCAGTTCCATCGAGACGCGAGCGATCGGCGGACCGGTGCTCGCATCGGCACACCGAGGTTGTCGCTGGCACTATGATGTGTTGGAGAAGCTGCGATGGTCTGGAATGTCTCGCCTATCCTGATCCGTATCCTCGTCGGACCTCGCACCACACTCCGGAGGTGCCAGGTTCGAGTGCTGCCCCCACTATTATAAGCACTTGTCAGATTAGAACTTATGTTCATCCCGAGCTTCTCTTAGGTCAAAGCAACAGCCCCCCACTTGGAGGTGCGGTTTTCTCGCCAATCCTCAGCCTCACAGACAGTCAATCCCCACTGATTTCTGCGTTGATCGGCTGGTGGCGTTTGATGTAGGATTGGACTGCCGTATCTTGCTTCAACTGCGCGAGCCTTGTCTTGGAGGGCAAACAGATGTCACGTTCAATCGGTATCACAGTCGTGGGGTCGCTTCTATTCTCGGCGGGGGTCTCGCCTGCGGAAGTTCGTGAATACACGCTGGGGCAGGATGATAACTTCGCCGACGGGGTAGACAATGTCTATGTCGATCCCGATTGGCTGGCTGACATTGTCGACGCCAATCCCACTTGGACAGTTGTACCGTTCGACGATCCGCTGGGAGCCGGAGGAGAGATGGTTCCCTTCACTTTTGTTTTTGATCTTACCGGCACTGAACAGATCACCGCGGCGTCGTTGAGTTTTCATTTTAAGCGCAACGGAGGCAACCCCTGGAATTCTGATAGTATCTGGGTCGACGACGTGACTCACGGAAGGCTTCTCACAGGTCTTGGCTGGGACGGAAGTAGTGAAACTGTACTATCAATCGACCTCGCCAGTATCCCGGGCACGGGGGAGAACCTACTCCCTCTCTTAGAGGACGGCGTGTTGAATTGTATGGTGGCGGATGATTCCGTCATCGATGATGCCACTCTGGTGCTGGAAGTGGAGCCAAGGTCTATCCCGACCGTCTCTTCTTGGGGCATGATTACCCTGACATTGCTGACTCTGACTGCTGGAACTCTTGTCCTTGCGAAACGACAGCGACAGGCAGCCGCGTGGCAGGCAAACTAGCAGGAACCAAGCGGTCCCAAACAGGGGGCAACGTCCTTTGCGTCCGGGCGGTTCGATAATGTAGCCACGCGACCAAGACCAAGCCGGATCCTCGATAAGTCGATGGTCTTCAACAACTCTGATGGTACTCCGGTCATCCCTGGTCTAGCCGGATACCGAATCCGCCTCAAGGGCACTACGCCAGGTTGGATGACATTTCCCACAGGGTATGTTCGAACGTGTACGGACCGTCGATGCCCATCTTCCTTGCTGCGATCACTTGCCCCTGCTCCTCCGCCGTCCTTCTGAGAGCCTCCGCCAAACCGTCAAGCGGCACGGCTTCCCGTCCCAGCATGACCGGGACATCCCATACCCCGGGCGAATCGGAGTCGCATTCGGCGGCGGCACACTTGATATCGAGTACACGGGTCCAGTCGCCCCGGAGGGTCACGGCGGTCATGATGCTGATGGTAACCCGTTTGAACGGACGCTCCGGAGCCCCAGCACACACGCAAATGACGCGATCGCCCTGGTCATGCCTGAGGTGCATTCTCGCCGACAGGACCGCCAGTCCAGCCTCTCGGCAGGCTGCTACGATTCGCCGTTTGGCATCTTCGGCTGGTTCTCGACCCGCTCGCGTCATGGGCACGATCCTACCGCCTCGCCCGTCGCCGTTGAAGCCTCTAGCGCAGCCCGCAACATCGCTTGGTCGTGTCGGTTTGTTGAGCTGCTTGTATGCCCTGGCGCACCGCGGAATCGGCGTGGAATAAAGTGGATTGTCCTCGTCTGAGCCGAGGTATCGACTCGGCAGGATGGGGATGCGGCTGGCGTTATATGGTGGCCGCTGGAGACCACGGGGTCCTCGACTCTCACGCTAACAAACCGATCGGTTACGAATGTCCGAACCAGACCACGCTACGGTACGCCACATAGCTGCATTCTGGCGACAAACGTACAATGCTAGCGCCGCAGCTACGTCGTGTGTCGGTGAGAATGCCAGACCGCGTGTTTAACTATTTAGAGCCGGGAACGATTCACCCTCATTCGCCAGGATAGGTGATCCGACTCCAATCAGGCGCCGTCAACACGTCCTTATACGAGTCCATACCCTCCAGTCCTCGAACTCTGAGGACTCGACCAGCAAGCTTGGGCTGGTCGAGGATCAACTGACGAAAGGCGTCGCGCCAGAACCCGAAATCACGAGCCCGCTCGTTGCCTGTCACGACGCCCGTCCGCCAAGCCATGAACCGTACGACGGCTTCCGCTGGGTCGGTCCCGAAAGTCCTGGTCGGCTTGGCTGCGGCATAGAACCGCCCATCAGGTCGCTGCTTCAACCCTTCAATGACGTGCCCCTGATAGACGAAGCTCGATACATTCCGGTATTTGTTGGGGCGACTTCCCATTCTCCCATGAGAACTACCCGCCCTTTTTTTGTCAAGAGTTTGTCATTTTCGAGTTTTTTCGCCGTATCTTGGTCGTTTTTCGTGCACTTTTTGTCAAGGTTTTGTCACTCCGGAGACAGAACCGGCTCTCCAGGTGCTCCCAGTGCTGCAAGCTGAACATCAGCCTCTCTCCGAAATAAGTGCCAGTGTCACTTGACATTCTGAGTAGGTGAGGTACACTCTCTTTGGTCACGTTGGGAGCAGGCATACGCTCCTGCGATTCGACCAGCGGCTTTCTCGAAAGCCGGATTCGGATACCCGGTTCGCAAAGCTGGTGAGTGCCAGCTCGGGAAGAACGTACGTCTAGTCAGAAAGGAAAACAGAATGGCAATCGAACTCACAACCTATCAGATTCCAGATGAAGGGCAGGACATCGAGATCTACCTAGAGGCGTTGCTCGGATTCAAGGACATCGCGACCGGTTTTTCGCGGTCGCTCGGTCGCGTCTCGTGGATTCAGGGACAGATCCTCCTGCGGGCTGGAGAGCAGTGCAAGAATAAGGGTGATTGGACAGCATTCCTTGCCTCTGTGGGCATGAAGAAGGAAACCGCGTACCTACTTCGTCGAATCGCGACCGACATCGTCCCGGAGAAGCAGGACCTTGAGTACAGCGAAATGCTGGCGATCGTGTTTCCGAATTCCTACGGGAAGCACCTGCGCGACAAGGCGGGCAGCGAGACCTTCGGCACGCCGAACACGGCAAGCCCAAGGCCGTCCACCGCGTCGAGGACGGGACAGACGGTAGACAAGGTCTACTCCCGCCTCGCGTCGGTCAAGAACTCGATTCAGAAGATCGCGGATCGAGAGTTCATTGACAGCAAGCTCAGCCCGGATCAGGTCTTACTCAAGTACGCCCAAGCCCTTGAAGTCATCGACGTTTGCCAAGAGGAGCTGGGAAAACTCGCCGCGACTCTGAAGACCCGCAAGCAGGCGTTCTCCGTCGTGTCGGAATCTGTCAGCGAGCCGAGAAAGGCGGCCGCGTGATGCTACTCCGGTACTTCGGCGCCAAAAAGAAGACGGGGCGGGATATCATGACCTACGCCCCGTCTTCCTTCGGCCACTATGTCGAGCCGTTCTGTGGGTCCGCAAGCATGCTCTGGCATGTACCAACGTCCGTCGATCGCTGGATTAACGACGCCAATCCTGACGTCGTCCGTTTTCATCTTGCGTTGCGGGACGATGCTGATTTCCTCGATAACCTCTTCGAGTACGCCAGATTGCGGACCGCCACGGACCTTCGTAACGCCTTCTATCGAGCCAAGTGGACGTGGCACGAGACCGGGTGTCCGGTCTCGTACTGGCTGCTGAACAGGTATGGTCATGGTCGCTTGGTTCGCCGTAGCCGTAGCGATTTGGCGAGCTTCGACGCCCTGTACTTGGTTCCGGGCATGAGATTCCCATATTCTCGCGAGGAAGCGGAACGGGCTCGCGAGATCATGCAGGGAGTCAAGATCACTCATCTCGACTTCCGTGAAGTCCTGCGGCAGGCCCCGGATGACTCGTTCTCCTTCATCGATCCTCCGTACCATATCGACGAGAATCTCTACGATTGCCAAATGACGCTCGACGACCATCACGACTTGCGGGATAGCCTCCAGGCACTTCCCAGCCCGTTCTTCATGACAATCGGTCTTAATGAGCTTTCCTATCGACTGTACTTGCGGGAGAGCCACGGCTTCGACATACGAGAGCACCGGTACTCAACCATGAACCTGCTCAAGGGCGGCTCGCTTCCTTCCGTCGAGTTGTATATTCGGAACTATCTAAATTCTTAGATGGAAAGGACCCACGATGATTGATACGACCCAAATCCGTCAGAAGCTGGACCGTCGAGAGTTCTTTCTCCGCAAGTTCCGGGACGCAGACCGCCAATCGGCGGACCCGAAAATCAAGGCGATGTTGTCGATTGACGAAAAAGTCGGCTCCAAGGAGCTTGTACGGGCATGGAATCTCCCCCTCGACAGAACATGTTGTGCCAAGCCGGACACGATCGCCAGCTCGACCTGTCGAGCCATCTGCTATTGCCATAATCAAATCAAGGACCGGAAGCATATCTATCCCGCTCAGTTGCGTGGTTTGGCTATCGCAGAGCGTGCCGACTTCGCGGACATCATGATCGGAGCCATCCATGCCTCCGCTGTTCCAAACTTCCGGGTTCATTCCTTCGGCGACTTCTTCTCGCTGTCCTACATTGAGGCATGGACTAACATCGTCGAGGAATGTGATGGCGTCGCTTTTCTCGTGTACACCCGGGGGTGGCGGGTTCCTGATTGGATTCCTGCGTTGACCCGCTTGGCAATGCTGCCAAACATGCACCTGCTACTCTCGTTTGATCGAGATACGGGCATCCCACCCGTGATTCCTGGCACCGCGATTGCGTGGCTCGCTGCCACCGACAACGACCTTCCGCCAGTCAAAGCCCATGTCGTCTTCCGTGGAACAGCGGAAAGAACACCTGACCGACCACCGAACAGACGCTACTACCCTCTCACCCGCATCGGTAGCTCGTTGGTCTGTCCGCACGACAACGGGCAGCCGCGAACTGCCGACTGCGTTGGCTGCCGTCACTGCTTCTTCAAAGGCCACACCTAGTCCATCTCCTCTCCGAGTTCCTCCGAAGTACGGTTTGCGCCTCTGCAACGGATATCGCATGCTCTATTAGGGGTATGGAGAGACGGTTCTCCATCCATCTTTGTGCGAAAGGAGACGCTATGTCACAAAGACAATCACGCCGTCGTGGACGCAAGCGCCAGGAAGCCCAACACGCCTCGATTAGCCAACTGAAGAGAGAGACGGTCTGCTGCCCGGCTTGTTCTGCTCAGATGCGGCTTACCTTTGGCCCATTCGGCCCGTTCTTCGGCTGCTCGACCTATCCATTATGCAAAGGCACTCGTTCTGTCCCCAACGGACGCGATCTACTACGTTTTGAAAAGGCGGCTCTACCTCAGATACTCCAACAGCCGCTCGTTCCAGAGGAGCTCCTCTTCAATCCACACGCGCCATCGTGGGTGTGGTATGAGATACATGACATCTGACCCGCGCCCGTAGCCACGACTATTCGGCTCCTCCACAATACCACCCAACGTCCGCCGCGGCTGTCCCACCACACCTGCTTCGCCTGAGCCGCATATGCTCTCACTCCCCAAAGACGTGCATGGCCCCAGAGTAGCATGTCAGCGGCCGCCACGACGCCTTCATTAGCCATAATACTCACGGCTCGCATTTTTGTGGAGGCGCCCGCATATGAATAGTGTAACACTATATATAGAGGCATCGGCCCGCAGATACGCCGCACGCTCAAGTGCGGTCTGGCACCCTGCGAAACCATGCCCGTACTGATTCTCTTTACCGAAGGAGACTATCGATGGAAACACTGAATGAATTTCGCGAAAGACTGCGCATGATACATGCCGTCTACCTCGACCAGATTGCCCTGGCGATGACAGTAGCTACAAACGTCCTCAACGACGACGAATTCTGGGAGTTGGAGGACTGGATGATCCAGGAAGGTGTATGTACGTTACCAACGTAACCTCGTTTTCGGTTAATTGCGTTGCTCGATCCTGCTTCAGAAAGGCACCGCAACGGCATTTTGAAACAGGCTGGCATCGCGATGTGGACCCGCTGCGCGTTCCCCGGAATTCTGTGTCCATGCAGAGTTTTCGATGTCGACCTTCCGCATCAGAACCACGCATCTGCCCATGGGTTATTGGCGTTTAACGTCGCGTATGCGGGTTCAGGCGGCAAATGGTGCCGTTGGTTAGAGAATCACATGCGGAGAATACGGAGAATTTTGCATTAGTCGCAGAATGTCCAAGGAGTTACGTCAGAAGCATTGTATAATATATTGCAGGAAACGCGGATCGTGTGACCGATTAGCTTGAACAACCCAAACACATAGATACCTGCATCCGGCGCTCCACGTTGGATTATTAAACCGCGGCACACGATCCCCCTGGGTTTTATATATGGATTGTGACCAAACATACTACCAGTCATTTCTGAGGCCCGCAGATCCTCACCGTTTCGCGACCGAGATCGTCGCCTTGCCACGCCAAAAAGAAACGATCTACAGGGCGAACACGAATGACGAGATAGATACTGGCTACAAACTCGGCTGGATGGGGCAGCGGATGTCGCTCAAGCGACTGGACTCGCATGGATGGAGCAACGGCAGGCAAACCGGGACCCCCTACAACGCCTTCAGAAACTCGATTCAGCGCAGCGACCATTCCAGGATCGCCAAGAAGTGGTTCTTCTCGCCCACTTGATGGCAACGATGTTCTCCGCTCCTGCCGATGTTCGGAACAAGTCACGAATCCCATCGAAGACGACGCTGCCGTCCAGTCCGGCAGCTTTCCGCAAACGCCTGATCTTGTCTGTGATCTTGCCAATCTTCAACGGACGGTTGAGCCTGCCCTTCTGGTCCGTCTTGGTCGTCGTGAACAGCAGTGGAGACTGGTTGGTCTTGAAATGCGGCGTCGCCATGTACGCCTTGATGGCATCAGCTGTCCGCTGCCAGACGGCTGCAACTCGCGTAACGCCGGTTTTGGTTCGATGGCTCTGAAAGACCAAGTCCTGTAGATCAAACTCCGACGTCTCCAGGGCTGCCATCTCGGACGGGTGCAGGGCGAGATTCAGGCTCACAATCAGGATTGCTTTCCACATCAGGTCCTCGTTGGCTTCGCATTGCTCCAGCAGTCTCAGATAGGCTGCCTTCTTCATCGGCCTGGGCGACGGCTGCTTCTGCGTCTCCCAGGAGCAGATACGTCTGATCTCCGATCGCAGGTCCTCGATCAGCACCCGATGGTGCCTGAAGATGTCTGCCCCGTACTTGAGGATCGACTGCGTCGTGAGAATGACGTTCTTCTGGGTACGCGGCTCCCCTGCCTCTCGGACAGCCTTGTTGAATCGCTGAAGGTGCGTTGAATCGATGTCGTCGATGACGTTGACGCCAACGGCTTCTGCAAAACAGCTTCCAACACCACTCGGCATCCAGATACTGACGGTTGTGCTTGAAGGTTTTTCCCCGGATGTAGTTCTCGATGACATCGGTCAATGGTAGCGGCTTGGCGACGGGCGGAAGGCCCGTCAGGTTCTTCAACTCCGGCACGCCAACCATATCCGCAAACTCGGCTCGCGTTGCCGGGTCGCTGAGCTGGTCTCGAAAGTAGGCTGCCATGTCCTCCTTGCCGACCTGGTAGACATTCACCGCTCGCCCATCCTTGTCGAACGTCCCGATCACCGGAATCTCCTGACCGAATTCATCGTGGGCGGGGTGACGGGCAATCACCTCTACGTGATCCTCAGGCTCCAGACCCCGCCATGCAGCATTCGTGCTCGTAGATAACCGCTCGTCTGAGGTAGGCGATCCCCTTCTTGCCATCCCGCCTGTAGTAGACTCGGTCCTTCTTGTTCTCGATGCGGTAGTAACGACCCGGATGACTTGTGGTGACGAAGCCCAGCAACCGGGCTGATCGGTGTCCGGATGGCGGACGAATTCGGACAGGTCTCCGTCCACCCCCCACGCTTGCCGGTTCTGAGTAACACCCAGGTCCTGCGCAGATTGCGCTTGCTCGTAACCCTAGCAGACAGCCGGGGTTACGGCAAAAAACCGGCCAAAGTCAAACCTGCGCGGCGCAAGTCGAAACGGGGGGTGAGTCAAGGTTCTGCGCTGGTTGCGTTTGCGCGTAAGTCGTTGTGGATCCGTGGGGTTACGGCGCGAGCGCAGAACCTGGAGAAAGCGCAATGCGCAAGGGCAAACGCAAAGTTCGGGGACTCCGGTTATGCTTGCCGACACAGACGCGGCTGGGTACTCTGGGCGAGCCATGAAAGGAGGTGATGCTCTTGAAAAGCATATTGAGCATCGCCGAAAAACAACCCCATCGCGGGGATAACCACGACCCTCCGGCGGAAGCGCGGGCGAGTAAGCGCAAGAGGGAACTAAGACGTGGTATCGCAGCATGGCAAGGCAAGGGCCCTGGCCACCTCGTCGTAGCCAGGGCAGTTCTTTGCGCCAGACTTCACCGGTACCGGTCTTCCGGGTATGGGGAGAGTGGGCAAGTCAGCGGATCGTGCGGGGCGTCATCGGGGACGGGGGAGGCGGGTCCAGGCAAGGACTGAAGATGGGCGTCTCTCAGGCTATACCACTTCTTGTAGTCCGGCTCGTCGACGGCACCGTGATCCAGAGCCCATTGCACGAATTCCTCGTTGCTCCTGAGGCGATGGACGTTTGCCGACGCGACCGTTCTGGGGAATCGACTCACGCCGGTGAGGTTCGCCCGGCCGAGGTTCGCCCAGGCGAGGTCCGCCCAGGCGAGGTCCGCCCCGGTGAGGTCCACGTCGAAGAGTTCCGCCCCGGTGAGGTTCGCCCCGGTGAGGTTCGCCCCGGTGAGGTTCGCCGAGAAGAGTACCGCCACCCGTGAGGTTCGCCTCCACGAGTTTCGCATTCATGAGTCCTCGCACCGATGAGGTTCGCCCCGGTGAGGTTCGCCCCGGCCGAGGGTTCGCCCCGGTGAGTTTCGCCGTGAAGAGTTTCGCCCCGGTGAGTTTCGCCCTGGTGAGTTTCGCCGTGACGAGTTTCGCCTGGGTGAGGTTCGCCTCGGTGAGGTTCGCCTCGGTGAGGTTCGCGCTGGCGAGGTTGGCATTGGTCAATGCCGCGCCGTCTAGTCGGGCTTCGCTGAAGTCAACGTTGCTGAAGTCCTCGTCCGCAATCGCGACATCGGTGAGCCAAGCTCTGCGGAGGTCGATCTTGCCGTCGACAAGAAGTGGCTGCACTTCGCACTCGCCATCCGCACAATCCTCGATGGCCTCGCGTTCGCCTCTGAGGTGCTCCCGGACTGCTTGGGAGCGGATTGGAACCACGTGCTTTGGGATTGTCTCACCGTTCTCATCCGTCGTGGATTCGTAGAGGATCTGCAGGAGTTCGGTGCGGCGTTCGCGTTGGAGGCGGCCCGTCTTGGCGGTTGAATTGGTCGCGGGCCAGGGCGAGATGGTCCCGAGAGAGTCTGGCTTGCTCGGCAAACTGCGTTTGCGTCTCGGTGAACTCCATGCGAGCCTGTTTGAGCTGCTCTTGGGTTTGCCAGCCTTGCACAAGCAGCACCACGGTGCCCACGACCACGCAGGTGATTTCGATGGTGTGGCGGGATGGCGGCCAGCGCCACCAAGATATGGGGGCAACGACGGGCGGGGCTGACTGCGAGCCGTCGCCCTGCTTGCCGGAAGCGAGGGCATTAGGGTCTTGAGGCGGGATGGAGTCCGACTGCCTCTTGGCCCCCTTGCCCTGCTTAGGTTCCTTACGCGGCTTGGGGCATTTGTTCCCCATGGCTATCTCCGTTGGTGACTTGGGGGGGCTGTTCCGGGGTCGCCACTTATAGGGCAACTCCAACATCCACAGTGTAGCAGAGGAACCGGGAGGGGGCGATTATACGTTTGGGGGAGGATTGTCATCGGGGGAGGCGCTCCGGGATGGAGAGTTTGCGGAGGCCGTTGCGGCGGTTGTTGCGGAGTTCGTGGAGGAGCATTTGGGTCTTGCGGGTGTTGGCCTGTTGGGGGGTCGCGCGGGGGTGGTCTTTGAGCCAGGCGTCAACCTTGAAGTCGATGTTGTGGCGGGTCGTTTCGGGCATGGCGGACCACCAGACGGGGAAGGTGGCGACGGCGCGGGTGCGGGCGCCACGATCGCGGCGGGCGTCGAGGAGCATTGACCGGTAACCCTCCGGGAGCGTGGCGAGGGGACTCGGCGAGGGTCTGGGGCTCTTGGTTGCACGCCAGGGCGGGCGGGTCGGAAAGGGTCGACAGGGCCTGGGCGTCGGCGAGGAAGGCGGGGGACGTGGCGCGGGGCCCCTTGCGGGGTTTGCTTGGGCAGGCTGGAAGCCTGCGCTACGGGGGCCGGGTCGGCCGGCGGGGCGAGGGAGCGGAGGGCGGCGAGGTTGGCGCGGTTGCGGGTCTGGCTCCGGCGGGCTTTTGGGGCAGCGGGGACGGCCGCGGAACCGGGATATGAGCGTACGGCGCGAAGGTGGTCGGCGTCGTTGCACGCCCGGATCAACCAGCGTTCGAAGTCGTATCGAACCCACCTCGAGAAGGCTTTGAACGGCATTCGAGAGCGGTCGCAAGGCCACGCGAAATAGCAGTCGATGGCGCCGATGACGTTGGCGCGATCGTGGGTCGCCAGGAGCTTCAGAGCGGTCGACATCATGCGGGTGTCGACCTTGGGGCAGTTGGCGATACGGAAGCACCACCAGGCGCAGACTAAGGCGGCGTCGGATGCGGCAGCGGCGGTGCAAGAGAGCGTGCCGCGCGGGGGGTTTGGTGTAGTGGTCGCGCAGGGCGGCGGTGCCGCCCAGGTCTTGGTTGTTGGCCCATACCCGCACCGAGCTGGGCGATACGCTGAACTCGGCGGCGACGGTGGCTAGGTGGGTCCGCTGGGGCCGCGGACGGGTCGGCGGCGGTGAGCTGGCGGAGACGTTCTACCGCCGCTTGGCGGCGCTCTTGTCGAGTGAGGGTTGCGGGGTCGGGCGTGGGGGATGGTGCGTCCGCCCCCCTTGAAAGGGGGGGCTCGGGCACGGGGGGGAGTTGTTGGCGGAGCGCCGTCGAAAGGTGGAGCGGGGTCGGTGCGGAGGTAGTTGAGGGGGACGGGGTCGCGATTGTACGCGGCCGGGAACTCGATGCGGCCGGTGACGCGCGGACCCCTACGGGTCGCGTGGATGGTGACGCCGGCGTGTTCGAGGGCACGGGTTGGGGTGGATGAAGACATCAGCTTCGCCGGGCGACCTTGTTTGCGAGGATCGAAATGAGAAGACCTAGGTTTACATAACCGAGGATTACCTCCAGAGTAACCCAGAATTCGCCCCAACCTGTCGCGGGGGTGACATCCCCGAAGCCCAGCGTCGTAAAGGTAACAATGGAGTAGTAGAAGGGCGTGTACGGCGTGTTGGCACTTCCCGACATATTGAGGAGATCAGGGGTTGTATTGGAAGATGATCCCGAAGATCGACGCGAGAACGAAACCCGCGAAACCAACTCGGAAGAGGCTCCGGCCGCAGTCGGTGAGTAAGTGCCATAGACCATACAACACGTGCCGGTGCCACCAGGACTGGTCACGGAATGCTTGGATCCAGTCCTGGTCCTGAGCGTCGCGTTTGAAGAGCGGATTGCCCCCGGCAGGCGTCAAGACGGATACCGAGGCAATGCATGGTCCGGGCCTTGTATCTGACACGAAACACGTTCGCGTCTGTCAGATCCGCCCCCCTGGAGGACTGCACTGGTCAGGTTGGCGAATCCCAGATCAGCCGCCTTGAGGTTTGCCCATGCGAGTTTTGCCTGCCCCAAGTGCGAGAACCTCAGATCGGCCCCCTGCAGGTTGGCGTACCTCAGGTCGGCCCGGAGAAGGCCAGCTCCGAGCAGATGGGCTCCCGATAGATCGGCTTTCCACAGTGTGGCGTCGTCCAGGCGGATCCCTGCTATCGAGATCTTCTTCGCATAGGGACCCGGATCCTCTGCCTCCGACAGGGTCCCCAGCAAGACAGCACCCCTAAGGTCGGCACAACTGAGATCAGCCTTGCTGAGGTTGGTCCCCGCCAAGTTGGCCTCCTTCAATTGGGCGTGTGATAGGTTAGCCTCGCTCAGGTCGAGTCCCCGTAGGTCGGCGCCAACGAGATCCAGAATAACGTCAGGCTTGAGTGTTGCGTGGACACTCCCGTTTGCGTGGTTCTTCACCCTCCAGGCGGCGATGGCTTCGGTTCCTTGTTTGACGAGTGCAACGTGCTCTACATTGGCCATGGGGACCTCCGTATCGGGATGGGGTGAGGGTGTCACGCATCGGGGGACTCGGGTTCGTCATCGCGGTTAAGGTCGCGCAACAGGTCGGCGAAAGCCCTATCGAAGCCTCCCGGCTGTCTCCAGTTGGAGAAGTCGGGGATGTGGAACTCGCGGACCTTCTCGGCGAGATCCACGCCGGTGTCGGCGTCCAAACAGGTCCAGGTTCTGATCTCTTCAAACGGGACCAGACGGATGGGAAAGAGGACGATTCGGCCGGATTTGCGTTGCTTGGCGAGGGCGAGTTTTGATCTCGCGAACCACCCAATTGCTAGCCATGCTCTCTTTGGAGAGGACCAAGAGAAGGCGGTCGCGGCGGCTGATGGCCTCTTGGAGCTGGGAGTCGACCTTAACGGCCGCCGCGCATATCTTCCGGGGCAAACCAGACAGGGAGCTTTGCGGCAGTGAGGCACGCATGGAGGCGGCGGGCGAAGTCATCGTTGAAGCTGCTGTAGCTGATGAAACAGGAAGAGAACTGACTCGGCGACATGGACTGGATGATGGCGGGGGAGATGGGTGATGAGCTCTTCGGGGACGCCGCAACCACGTAGAAAGGAATCGGGGATGGTGCCTTGTGATCTGAATATGGTGTCCACGCCGATTGTTGAGGGGCCGACGTGGGACACCGAGTCAAGGCCCGAAGCCCAGAGAAGGTCGACATCGGCAAAGACAGTATAGCCAATCGTCGCGTCTTCGAACAGGCTCCCGCGCAAGTTCGCCGTGTTCAGGTCGGCCGCTACCCAGGAAGGCCTGCTCCAAGTTGGCCTCCCCCGAGGGTTGGAGTCCGCCAGGTTGGCGCCCACGAGGTTGGCCAACACGAGGTCGGATTCCCTCAGGTTGGCCGACATAAGGTTGGCCTCCGGTAACCTGGCCCGCGTCAGGATGGCCCCCGTCAAGTTGGCGCCCTCTAGGTCGGCGGGGGCTAGTTGCGCCCCCGGCAGCTCAACACGATTCAGCGGGGCACCTGTCAGATCTAGGACTATGTCGGGGTTCTGCTCTCGCCACTTGTTGAAAGCTCCCGGTGCCTTGTTTGACGAGTTTGACGTGATCTTCATTGGCCATGGGGACCTCCGTAGGGATAGCCGGGGAAACGGGGAACCAGATGGAGGGGGATGATACCACACGTTAGGAAGGTTACAAAACTCGGGGGGAATGCGCGCACGTTATGACCCTGTGGCGGCTTTGACGAGGGCCAGGAAGTGCTTGGGGCCGGTTGGCGTTCGGGTGAATTCCGGCCAGAGCATTACGGCGGGGGTCTTGGCCGAGGGGAGGTATAGCTCCGGGAACCGGTCGTAATACGCGCGGTAAAGGTGGGCGCCGAGCCAGCGGGAGGTGTGCAGGGAATAGTCGTAGGTGACCTGGCGGACGCCGGCGTCGTCGTAATACCAAGGACCAACCCAGCGAGATGAACGGGACGACCTGGCAATTGTGCTTGATGGCCTCGGCGACGGTGCGCTGGATGATGAGCTGATTGAGTGTGGTACCGAGCGCCGGGTAGTACGCCGAGCAGCTCATCAGGCCGTCGTGTTTGACGGCGACCGGGGTCCAGGGGGAGGTGCGCCAGCCGCCCTTGCAAGGGTGCGGCTCTTGGGCGCCTTGGTCATACCACATTACCCGGCAGTCCGGAGCGACCTTATGGGCGATGTTGTACAGCGCGTCCAGTTTGGCGATGACCAACCGCGCGGGTGACGGCGCCCCGCGACCATGATCTCGTGATCGAAGATGACGACGCGCAGGCAGGTGCCGTGCTCCTCAGCGATGGCCTGCACTTCGGTCAGACGCTCGGCCACCAGGTTGCATTCGTGGGCGTAAGACTCGCCCAGGTCAGGTCGCGAAAGCGTCACGGGCCGTCGGGTGGTAGACCGGGAGAGCTTTGTCCGGGGCCGGAGGCGGTGGGCCACGCTGGGAGTAGTAGTGTTGCTCACTGTATGGGGAGTACACGGCCGTCAGGTCGGCGTCATACTTCTGGCATAACTCGGCGCAGAGGTGCCAGTGCTCAAGCGGGCTCCATTGGGCGTCTCAATTCCTACCCGCACGCGGTCTACAACTTCCAGGACGGGCGTGGTTGCTGTCGCACGGGTTTCCCGCTCCCGAGGATCCCAATGCCTCGCATGAATGGGACGAGTCCGCGATGGAGCCCTTCTTCGCCACATGAAGGGTCGGCGTGCCTCCTTCCTGCATCGGTGTACCGGCACGGAAATGCGTTTCGTCCTGCCTAAGCAATTAACCTCTCGGTGTACCCATGAATAAGACCTGGTCGACACGACAGTGTGTGCTGGTTCTTTCGATCCTCCTTGCGTCGGTGCCCTCGGCCTGTGCCCAAGACGCCGACGCTCCGCTGAGCTTTCTTGAATTCACCCGTCGTCAGGCAGCCGAAATGTGCCTCGGCTTCCAGCCGCCGTCGACTGTTGCTCAATTCAAGGAACTCCAACGCCTTGAGGCCGCCGGGATACGGACCGACTACCAGTCGCCCGTCGATCTCGCCCAATGGAACAAACGCCGTGCGAAAGTGCGAGAACGGCTTCAAGCGGCCTGGGGCGAATTCCCGGCCGAGAAGTGCCCGCTCGAGCCCCGCGTACTGGGAACACTCCAGCGGGACGGATATCGCGTGGAGAAGGTCGTCTTTCAGACGATGCGCGGCGTGTGGATGACGGCCAACGCGTATGTACCGCAAGGGGAGGGGAAGTTCCCGGCCGTCTTGTGCGTCCACGGCCATTGGCGCGCGGCGAAGCAGGATCCGGTCGTCCAGTCGCGATGCATCGGACTGGCGAAACTTGGCTTCTTCGTCCTCGTCGTCGATGCGTTCGGTGCCGGCGAACGCGGCCTCGGCAAGGCACTCGGCGAGTATCACGGCGAGATGGTCGGGGCGACGCTGTTTCCCGTCGGGCTGACGCTGTGCGGCTTGCAGGTCTACGAGAACACACGGGCGGTCGACTATCTTCTGACGCGGCCGGAGGTGGACGGCAAGCGGCTGGGGATCACCGGGGCCAGCGGCGGCGGGAACCAGACGATGTACGCCGGGGCGTGGGACGAGCGGTTTTCGGCGGTGGTGCCGGTCTGCTCGGTCGGCAACTACCAGGCCTATCTCGGCGCGGCCTGCTGCATGTGCGAAGTCGTGCCCGGGGCACTGGCGTTCACCGAGGAATGGGGCGTGCTGGCACTGACGGCGCCGCGAGGCCTGCGCGTGATCAACGCCACGCGAGACGCTCGGCAGTTCTCCGTGCAAGAGGCCGAAAAGTCGCTCATCGTGGCGGAGAAGGTCTTCGACCTTTACGGGGAAGAAGACAACCTCGATCACGCAGTATTCGAGTCGGGTCACGCTTATAACCAACCCATGCGCGAGTCGATGTACGGCTGGATGACGCGGTTCCTGAAGGGGACCGGTGACGGGTCGCCGATTTCGGAGCCGGAGATTCAGACGGAAGACCCGGAGGCGCTGCGGTGCTTTCCCGGCGATTCGCGACCGGACGATTTCATGACGATTCCGAAGTTTGCCGCGAGGGAGGCCCGGAAGGTTTTGGAGGGGCACGCGACGCCTGCGGATGCCGGCGCGTGGCGGAGTCAGAAGGGGGCGATGCTTCGCGGGCTGCACCGGTGCCTCTTCGGCGGGAATCCGCCCCAGGCGAAGTCGAAGGCACTGCTTTCCACGAACGTCGACGGCGAGACGCAGACGATTACGTTCGCACCGGAACCGGGGCTCGAGTTGGTCGCGCGGCGGACTTTCCGCGAGTCACCGCCGGAGCGGCTGGCGATCGTCCTCGACCTGGCCGGTGCGGAGAAGGCTGCGGCCGGTAGGCTTGCCGTTGCCTTACGTGAAAAGGGTTGGAGCGTCCTCACGCTCGACCTCCGCGCCACCGGCCAGTTGGCTCAGCCCAACGACAAGATCGGCCGGGCCGGCGATCACAACACGGCCGAATGGTCGCTCTGGCTGGGGCGTCCGCTATTGGGTCAGTGGGTTATCGACGTTCGCCGCTTGCTGGATGCGCTGACGGAACAGGACGGGCGGCTGCCGAAAGAAGTCCTCGTCGCCGGCACGGGTCCCGCCGGACTGGTGGCGATCAGTGCGGCCGCGCTCGATTCGCGGATTACGGATGTGGCGGCGCTCGACACGCTGGCCGGTTACGTGACGGAAGAGCCGTTCGAAGGCCAACCGCTGGGAATTATGGTCCCGGGGATTCTGCGAGACGTCGGCGATGTTCCGCACCTCGCGTCGCTCGTCGCCCCGAGGCGGCTGGTGATTGCCGGGGGCGTGGCGGGGAATGGGAAGCCGCTGGATGCGGCCGAGTTGGAGGAGGCATTTTCGGCTACGAGGAGGGCGTATGAATTGGAGAAGGCGGCGGGGGCGTTGCGGGTGGAGGGAAGTTCGGACCCAGGTGGGGTCGTCGACGAGTAGGTCCCGGCTGCCGGACGGGACCTCGAAAGGAGGAGGGGTTTCGGTATTTGGGACTGGGGATTGGGGTGAGATCAGGTGCTGGACCCCAACCGCCCCCGCACCTCCATCAGCGCGAACCCCAGCAAATTCAACCCCCGCCACCGTGCCGGGTTTGCCGCATTTTCATTGTTCCGGCCCATGCCGATGCCCCAAATCCGATCGCGGGGTGCCGCTTCCACCAGAACTGTTGACCCCGTCTCGACGAGGAACCGACCCATCTCGGCGTTCTGCGTGAACTTGGCCAGATTCCCGGCGACCACGATCTCGAACCGGTTCTCGGCCCACTTCTCATTGATGAACCCTCGAACCTTCCGCCCCAGCGCCTTCGCCTCCTTCGGGGTCTCGGCCACGATGATCTTGTCGAAGAACTCGTCGTCCGAGAAGAGCCGCGACTTCGCTGCCATCATGTAGTGTTCGGTCGTCGCGTATCGCACTCCGTCGATCTCGAACGGGGCGGGGAACCAGTTACTCAAGCAGGACTGATCGACGCGGCCGTCCTCCTTGGGCGTGTGGCCCCAGAAGAAGAGGTAATCGGGGGTGGCGCCGCGATCGATGATCTCGACGAGGTCGGCGACGGATCGGGCTTGGGGTGGGGTGTGCGTCATTTTGGATGGTAGATGCATTGGGCAGGCTGACGGCTTGGACTTCAAGAGTCTCCGCGAGCGGCCCGGTGAGATTGTTCGTTCGTAATACGCTCAATTTCATCCGTCGATAGCTGCCGATAGTAGCCCTTTTTGATCATCTGCCTGACGAAGGTCGTCGATGAGCGAATGCAAAACTGCCTCGCGACTTCTTCGGTGATGGTCTGCACGTTTGAAACCGAATCAAGATTGCGGAGATGAGCGGATATGATGTCGCTGACCGAGGAATCCTCGGATACGCCGCGGTCTTCGTCGCCGCGCGCAGAAGTATCGGAAAGTTTGAAGGCGGTGTTCAGTGTGGGCTCCGTGTGGATGCCGGTTTCGTCGTTGTCGCGAAATGAATGGCACGACCAGTTGACCCTACTATCGCCGTCGAGGCTGTGGTAGACGGCAACCTGGATTCGGAGAAATGCGGATCTTGTTCCGTTGAGAAGGTAGAGCCAGTACACCTCCTTGCCGCCGACCGTATCCAATCGAGCGCCATAGGTTAGTGTGAATCCGTGGCTCTCGGCTTCGGCAAGAAGCGGAACCACCTTGTCAAGAATATCCCTGGGAATATCGTCGGGATTGCTAATCCATCCCGGCTCGGCGTCGGACTCACCCCATATCGCGGGCAAGTGCAGCCCGCATATTCGTCGTAGCACGAGATAGCAGAACCCCGGTATACGCAAGATGAGAGGCAGCGATGCAAGGTCACTCCAAAGCGCCGCATGCGGATACCGCGAGTCATCGGGCGTGTAATATCGTCGCATCAATGTCCGTCTCACTAATCAAACGAATACCCGCCGAAGAAGATCTCCGTCGGCTGATCGCCCTCGTACACGGCGAGGATCCCATCGTTTGCTCCTTGCGTTTTCCTGTTTGTGGCGAGGTCGTCTTCTTGTCGATATTGGCAGTTTACTGGATGAGGTTGAGGAGGTAAATGGGTTGCGGGAGGAAATGGGCGGAATCCCCTCCTGGCATTTCGCCCCGCCATCCCATGCGGTCCCCCAACTCAGCTACTCCACGCCCAACAGCCGATCCAAATACGACCCCTCGGGAATCGTCAGCTCGACATCGTCCCGCATGATGACGGGGCGTTGATCGTGGAACATCACTCGGCATCCGACCGGGAGGGAAAGGTAGGGCACGACATGGGGTATGGCCAGCATCGCCTCGTAGAGGGACATGACCCGCAATTGCTTCGGGTCGTTGTTGTCGACCTCTTCCGAGTCGCTCCCCAGGAGCCAGCCGGAATCGTTGGGTTTCGAGTCGTCGGGCTCCAACCGGTGGGCGAACATCGGCAGCGTATCGAACGCTCTGCCGACGAGGGCGATGTTGCCCAGCGACGGGGTTTCCGGCGTGAACCCGAAAGTCTCCGGGACGTACTTGTGTACGGCCGCAATTCCGAATACCGGTCCGAGATTCTCGACCCAGCGAATCGGCATCGTCTCGAAGTCGGGGGCGAGAAGCCGCAAGGTGCCGGATTCCACCCGGCACAGCAGGATCGCGTACCCGTATTGCAGCGTCTCCCCCGTCCGTGAACTCCGCGCCGTCGCGAATATAGTCCGAAAGCCAGTCGGCGAACGATTCGACGAAGAAATCAGCGGCCGACTCGTCGGTATTGAAAATGACTTCACGAATCGATGGGGAATCGATATGTCGGCGAATTGTGTGCAATAGTAACCTCCGGATAGTTGTCACCATCGGCGAGCGTCAGCCGCTTCTAGCCCGCATCATAATCGTTCACGGTCTCTGGGAGAAGGGAAGAGACTCCGCCGATGTAGGAATCGTATTCGTCATCCGTTCCGAAGTCGTGTACGCCGATCGGATCCCAGTCATTCCACAGGATGTCGTGAATCTGCCTAAATGTGTCGTGTTTGGAGTTCGGTGCGTTCATCGTTGGTTTGGCCGACGGTCCTCTTGGATCGAAAATCGCTGCGATTTTCCGCACGGGTTTTCGTGTCTATTCTCCGGCGCAGCCGGTATTAGACCTGCTCCTTCAGGACAGGTGACCCGGCGTCCCCCAACCCCGGCATATTCCTTTGACTCGCCCCTTCATGGGCCGCATGCTCACCGGTCCGCAGAAATGAAACATCCATAAATGGGCGTCTTGTATGGAAGACACAATGGGGTGGGGGGCCAACCGCGACTTATTCACTCGCGCTGAGTCATCGATGCGTTGCGTTCTCTGATCTCACAGACTCCAGGAAATCACGATAGCTGCCGGCATCCCCATAGTCGTCGCCTTCCCGCGCAACCGCGTCGGCGATTTCGTCTCGAACGGGTTTCCATTTCTCGCGGTATTCGCGGCCGGACCGGCTCATCGCGGCATACCGGTCCCAGAGAATGTCAATTGTCTTGAAATCCGGACCGTGAGCGATCGCGTCATCCAGGAAGCGATCCAGATCCTGTAGTGAAGACACCGATGCATAGACTTGAGGAATCGCTTCGCAGTGCAGATTGTGCGTCCAATAAACATGAACGGCCCACTCGAGTTCCGAGATTCCCTCCGGGGGCTGAAGGACCAGACGATCGACCTTCGTTCGTATTCTCGCGCCAAGTTGGCCACGCCTTGCCTGGTATGCAAGATAACTGGTTGCCGCGAGAACGGCCGCAACGGCAATCAAGGCCAGTACGAGTGTGATTGATGACCGCAAATGCATACTGTTCTGGAGCCCGTACGAGGACTACTTGATAATTTCTCGGGTCGTGCTTCGCGACTCCCCTCATTCAAGCGAGTTGGATCAGCGAAGCTATTTGTTCACAAGTTCTCGGCGACCGAACGCGTTCATGACTCGTCCCCGTCTATCACCTGCAACCGCAAATCTGCTGCATGATACGGACGCGGCCCACTGCGACACGTCACATTCTAGCAGGCGGCTGCGTTACTGTCCACTCCTTCCACCTGGAAAAGACTTGACTTGTCAGGGAAGAACGTAGCATCACCCTGGGGCATCGGCGCAGAAACGAACCAAGCCCTGCAAGCCACGTCACACTTTCCCGCGAAGGCGGCCCTTCCACCCTCGCCAGTTCTTCTCCGGACGGAGCAGTCTCTCTGGGTGCTCTTCAAGATACGCTCGTTGCCAACACGGATCGCGGAAGTTCTTTCGTGCAAAGAGCGGGAAGAGCCGCTCGGCTTCACGCTGAGCCTCTTCGACGTTGTCGAATTCACACGTGACGAAGTCCATCGGCCCGATATTGTACCGCTCGGCGACTACGGACACGTTGTATCTGCCGAATTCTCGCGGAGTCTTCTGGTTGATTTGGATGAAGAATTTCAGGTCCGTCGTGGACCAGCAGGTGACCACGGTCCCGGCGGGAAGGCCGCCGGCGGTCTCCGGGGTCAGCACAATGTCAGTTCGTTCGATGCCGTGCCAACCGAGGGAAGCGGCGAAACGGCGGATTAACATTGACGGGTTCATAACGACCTTCATTGAGCACAGAGCCTGTTCATGAAGAGCTACCTTACCAATTCCCCTGACAAAACGCAACCGATGCGGAGTGGGATGTGGCAGCCTCCGCGGCAAATCTGGTTTCAAGTAGAGGAATCCGTCGGAGTGCCCCACGCCCATCGCCAGAGGCTCTGGGGCCACCAGTCGGTCATTCGTTTTGGGTTTGGGTGCAAGGATGGAAAAATCACAAGGTGTCTTCAGCCTGGATGTGATGGAACGGGCAGAATGCGAGTCTGGGACAGACTCGCCAACTAGGGCGCTTGACACACGCTCCCCGCCCGTCCACACTAACACAAGAGCCCCGCCCCGACCTCCCCTCCCCCAGGACCTCCCCATGCGAACCTTCATCACGCCATCCTCACCACCGCCTTTCTTATTCAGATTTCCACGGCCGCCCACGCCGCGCCCCGGCTCACCCTCGCCCGCGACGGCAAGGCCCTCTGTCCGGTCGTTGTCGGTCCGGCGACGCCTCCGAACGCACCAAAGCCGCCGCCGAGACCCTCGCCGGGTTGCTCTCCCGCATCACCGGGGCCGATTTTGTCGTGAAGGAAGGCGACGGCAAGTCGGGCGTTGCCGTAGGTCGGCCGAGCGATTTCCCGAACAGCCCCTTCGCGGACCGCTGGGCCGAAGTTGCACCGAATCAGCGGGAAGACTACCTCCTTCGCACGCATCGCGACGGCGTCTGGCGTCATCGGGGCCGCCGACCTCGGCGTCGAACATGCGGTCTGGGATTTTCTGTATCGGCTCGGCTACCGGCAGTTCTTCCCCGGACGAGGCTGGTGGGAGGTCGTTCCGCAAATCCCCGAGCTGAAGGTGAGCCTCGACGTCGAGGAATCGCCGGATTACCAGCGCGCGGCGGATTTGGTATGGGTACGGCACGTGGGATTATAATGCGGAACCGTATAAGGATTGGTGTGCGAAGAATCGGGCCACTTCCGGAATCCAGCTCAGCACGGGCCATTCCTACGGTGGGATCATTCGCGGGTGCAGGGAGGCGTTCGAGAGAGCACCCCGAGTATTACGCCCTGGTCGACGGGAAGCGGAATGTGCGCCCTCAGGCCAAGCTGTGTATCGGGAATCCCGATCTGCGGAAGCTGGTTGTGGAGTATGCGGTGTCCCGGTTCGACAAGGATCCGGAGATGGACAGCATCTCCATGGATCCCAGTGACGGGGGCGGGTGGTGCGAGTGTGAAAAGTGCGCGGCGCTGGGGAGTGTGACGAATCGGGCGCTGCTACTGGCGAATGAAGTCGCGGCGGCCGTCAACGAGAAGTATCCCGGCAAGCTGGTCGGGATGTACGCGTACGCCTACCACTCCCCGCCGCCGAGTATCAAGCCGCATCCGCAAGTCGTTGTCAGCGTCGCCACGGCCTTCCTCAAGGGCGGTCTGACGCTCGATGAGATCCTCGACGGCTGGTCCAAGAAGGGCACAACGCTCGGCATTCGCGAGTACTACAGCGTCAACCCCTGGGACCGCGACATGCCGGGCGACCCGCGGGGCTCGAATATCGCCTATCTGAAGCGAACCATCCCCTCGTTCCACGCCCGCGGGGCGCGGTTCATGTCGGCCGAGTCGAGTGACAACTGGGGCCCCAACGGCCTGGGCTACTACCTGGCCGCGCGGATGCTCTGGGACGTCGACGAAGCCGGGCGGACCGATGAACTCGTCGACGACTTTCTGACGAAGGCCTTCGGCGCCGCCAAGGAACCGATGGCCGAGTTCTACCGGCAGATCGACGGTTCCAAGCCGCACCTCGTTTTTTCCGATCAACTCGGACGGATGTTTCGTGCCCTGGCCGACGCCCGGGAAGCGGCCGAGTCACCGGAAGTCGCCGCGCGGATCGACGATCTGATCCTCTACGCCCGATACGTCGACCTGTACCACCGCTACGCGAAGGCGAAGGACGCCGCCCGGCAGGAGGCGTTCGAGAACCTCATCCGCCATGCCTACCGGATGCGGAAGACGATGCTCGTCCATACCAAGGCCGTCTACCGCGACCTCGTCCACCGCGACAAGAGTGTCAGCATCCCGGAAGGGGCCGAGTGGAAGGTCCCGGAGGAAAAGAACCCGTGGAAGTCGAGCGGACAATTTGAAAAGACCGAGTTGGCGGCGTTTGTGAAGGAGGGAATCGCACGGTATCCGCTGACGGAACTGGCGTTCGAACCGGTGGGGTTCGGCGACGATCTCGTCCCGGCGACGGGGCTGGATGCCGGTGACGCGCCGCGCGGCGAATTCGGCGCCGGCCGCGGAGAGCAGACGTTCTTCACCTACGTCAAGAAGGCCCCGGCGAAAATCGAACTGCGGATCACCGGCGGACTGATCGAGCATTACCGCGACCGGGGCAACGTGCGGGCGGAACTGTGGCAGATCGGCGGTGCCAGTGAACAGGGCGAGAAGGAAACACTTGTCGCGACCGACCGGAGCGTCCCCCCGGACGGCGTCGAACGGACGATCAACCTCGCCGCCAAACAGCCGGGCCTGTACAAGATCGTGATCAACGACGGCAAGGATCGGACCTTGGTGGATTGGCCGGAGGGTCAGCCGATGACGGTCCTCTCCAGTGAGAAGACGCCCATGAACGGCGCCTACGGGTCCTGGATGGCCTATTTCTCTGTGCCGGAGGGCACCAAGGTCATCGGCCTCTACGGCGGCGGCCACGGCGAAATCCAAGACTCCGCCGGCCGCACCGTCTTCTGGCTCAACGGCCGCGAGCCGAATTACTACAGCATAGAAGTCCCCGACGACCAAGACGGCACACTCTGGCGCATCCGGTTTGGCCGGGGAGCAATCCGCCTGCTGACCGTCCCGCCGTATTTTGCGCGGAGTGCGGAGGAGTTGCTGTTGCCACCGGGAGCAGTAGGTCCCGCCTGCCGGGGCGAAACCTTATGAGGTGGCACGACCCAGAGCCTCCGGCGATGGGCGTGGTTTCGTGGCCGTGCCGTTGGAGAGACGGAGCGAGAGCTCTACGTCACACCCGACGTTGCCATTCGAACTCGTGGCACGCCCTGAGGCACGAACGGCGTGGTGAATCGGGCGGAAGCTCACCACGCCCATCGCTGCGCTCTGGGACGTGCCACGAATGTGGAGCGGTTGGAATGCAAGCCTCTCCAGATACTCGCCGACGTGGGCACTCCAAAATCTCCAAAAAAACTCCAATATCCACACACCTACCGACGAACAACTGCGGGCTTTGTCCTTTCCGGCGGTCCCCCTTGGTGGTCGGACCGCGGATTCGGAATGATGGGAGGTGAGCTATGAGGTTCCACTCACGGGGGGATGCGCCCGTCGCATCCGCCGTCGCGGGGGTGTTGTTTTCGTGCATCGGTCTGTGTTTGGTCGGATCGACCGTCTCGCTCGGTTCGGATGACCTTGCCGCGCGATTCAAAGGACGCAAGGAATTCAATTCGTTCGTCCAAGCGGGAGAATCCTCCCCCTTTGGGCTCGACTATGTGTTTATTCACAATCAGGCCGCTCGGAATCATGAGTTGGTCGAAGAGGTTTGCGGCGAGGTCGGTATTCGCTGGGTTAATTTGACTCGGCTCGAGTGGAAGGTCGTAGAGCCGAAGCCCCCGAGCGGCCGCCGGCACGCCTACAACTGGTCGGACCTCGACGGGGCCGTCCGGGCCTGGCAGCGCAACGGGGTGCATATCATGGTGTCGCTCCGGTTCGAGTCTCCGTGGGCGACCGCTCCGAAGACTGACAAGGAGTTCGTCTACCTTGTGGGGCCGGCAAAACTCGTGGCCCTCGCCGGGGCCGACTATCTGCCCAAGCCGGAACACCTGGCCGACCTCCGTGCCTACGTCCGTTCCCTGGTCGAACGCTACGACGGCGACGGCGTGAACGACATGCCGGGTCTGCTATTCCCCGTGCGGCATTTCCAGGTGGGGAATGAATACTACAACGAACTGTTCTGGGCCGGTTCCGCCGAGGAGTATGGCGTGCTTCTCCATGAAGTGGCCGTCGCCGCCCGGTCGGCCTCGCGCGA
>CAXXGO010000004.1:0-8297 GCA_963666835.2 Phycisphaerae bacterium
GCCGGCGAGGTCAGATTCGGTCGTAATCGACATGTCGAACTGCCAGCAGACCGAACCCGCGGTACATCCGGTGCCGTCGTCGCTACCATCGTGGCTCAGATCCACCGTGAACTGGGTAAACAGAACCCCGAATTCGAAGTCCACTACTTCCCCCAAGTCCGGCACCTCAATAGGGGCGTTACCCACGATCGTGGGATCAGTTCCACCAAGCTCAACCGTTCCCGGGTCGACACGATCGCCCGGCTCCATGACATCCATCTGCGCCACGCACAACACCGGTAACGTCGTGTCGGAAACTGCGTAGCTCACCGGCTCGAGCAGACCGGTGAACAACACATCCCCGGATACGTTCCACGTGTTCGTCGTATCACACTCAGCCGGAGTCGTGACCGTCACCGTACAGCCCACGCTGTTCACCGTGTCACCGGCGGGAGTATCCGGGCACGCGTCAGTAGCGTCGTTCACTCCATCTCCATCCGTGTCCAGTTGACTTGCGCCGCAGCCGTTCGCGTCAACCGTCTCCCCTGACGGGGTATCGGCACAGTCGTCGTCGTCGTCCGTGACGCCGTCGGAGTCACTATCGAGTTGACTACTCGAGCAGCCGTCGGCGTTCACAGTCGCCCGGAGCGGAGTGTCGGCACACAGATCCGCGTCGTTCGTTACGCCGTCATTATCACTGTCCAGTTGGCTGTCTGCGCAACCGTTCGAATCGACCGACGCTCCGGTCGGCGTATTGCTGCACTGGTCGATGTCATCCGGCACGCCGTCGCCGTCGGTATCCGGCGTCCCCGGCTCACTTACCGGACAACCCACCTCGTCAATATTGACCGTGGACGGAGTGTCAGCGCACTCATCGAGATCGTCTGTTACCCCGTCGCCATCCGTGTCACGCTCGCTCGCAGCACAGCCGTTCTCGTCGACGTCCTCCCCGGCCGGGGAATCGGGGCATTGGTCCACACTGTTGGCGACTCCGTCGTCATCGTCGTCGAGTTGGCTTTCGGCGCAGCCGTTCGGGTCCACGTCGTCACCGTCGGGTGTATCCGCGCACTGATCGATGTCATCGGCCACCCCGTCGCCATCCGTATCCGGCGTACCCGGCGTGCTCACCGGACAACCCACCTCATCCACGTTTACCGTGGACGGGGTGTCGGCGCACTCGTCCAGGTCGTCCGTTACTCCGTCCCCGTCGGCGTCGAGTTGGCTTGCGGCACAGCCCGTAGCATCAACCTCGGCCCCGGCCTCCGTATCCGGGCAAACATCGACAGCGTCCTCGACTCCGTCCCCGTCCGCATCGTCAGTGACCGGCGGCTGGATCGGACACCCGACCAGAGCAATCAACAAAACGGGCAGGCAGAACCCGGCTAGCCTCGACCACGTGACCTCTTCCTTAACGCAACGCATATGCGAGTCTCCCTTAGATCAGCCAAGTTTGAACCGTCCTCGCTGCCTACATCGGCAACCCAGAGCGGGAATCCCCATAAATCAACGGCGGCCACCCCGTGGAGGCCGCACGCCACCAATGTACGCGGGTCCCGGCGTCCAGGCAAACCGCCGAGCCCCCGCCGGCGTTTGGACCCGCCCCTATCCGGTCCTTTGCCGCACGTTGGGCGCATGGCCCTACGCGGCGAAGAGAACGCTTACTCCGATAAGCTGACCTGCCGCGAAAAAAAAGCCGCCGACCAACGGTCGGCGGCTCAGGATACATTCCTCTGGTTTAGCCGTTCCCGACCTCTGTAGGGCCGGGAGGTGTCGTCTTAGCGACGACGGCGGGCGAACACGGCCAGCGCCCCGAAGCCCAGCAGCGACAAGCTCACTGGCTCAGGAACAACCGCGCCTTGGCTCAGGACAGTAACGTCATCGAAGCTCTCAAACGCGTCGTTGCCATCGGTGAACCACTCTCCGAAAGCCAAGGTGACGACATTGCCGTCGTACGGGCCGTCGAGACCGACCAAGGACGTCGCCGAGCCATCAGTTCCGTCGAAAACGCCTTCATCAGACGTAATCGTGAAATTGGTAATGCTACCAACGAAGTTCGCCGCTCCGTTGTTGATCCAGACACCTGATACATCACCCATGAGGATGTCGCCATCGACATCCACCATCTTGATGGTGCCGACACCGTCAACGATGGTATCAGCATCAAGCGGCGGAATGGGAGATGAAACCGTCATCTTCAGCTCAAAGAACGTGTACGGATCGCCGGTGCCATCGAAAAACGCATCCGCGTTCAGACCATCCAACCGCGTTACGTCACCGTGCGTCGCACCCAAGGTCATATCTCCGCGATTGACGGCCTCGAACAGCATGCTGCTCGAATCAAACGAGCCGTTCAGATCGCTGAACGTGAAGGTCAACACCGGCTCCACCGCCATCGCCACCGGAGCGACCGAAACAACCGAGACCACAAACAGGCCCAGCATCAATCTGTGAAATGAACGCATCCTTCTCTCTCCTGCTATTTTCTTATTGACGGTCTCCACCCCGGCCCGGGCGGAACTTCGTCACCATCAAACAGACAACCCCAAATACTACTAGCTGCCTATTCTATGACGACATGGCCTCCTTGGCTAGCACGAAGGAGGTTTTTTCTTTAGAAATTTCTCAGAATTTCTTGTTCCTATACCGCGCAAATATCTCCCCATGCGGCCTGATTTCAGCTTCACGTCAACTCTGATCGCAAGAGAAACGTCCGGTAATCAACCCGGAGGTGAACGTCATCAGACGGGGAGGTCACGGTCCTTGGCCAGGCGGCGGTACAGCTCATCCAGTTGATCCACCATCCGCCGCCAGCCGAAACGTGCCAGGCATTGGGACCGACCTGCGGCTCCGAGGCGATCCCGCAGGCCGGGGTCCTGCGCCAGGGAGATTATCGCACTCCTAAGCCCCTCCCGGTCGCCCAGCGGGACGAGAAGACCCGTTTTGCCGTCGATGACCACCTCCGGGGCTCCGTCATTGTCGAAGCTGATCGCCGGAACCCCGGCCAGGAGCCCCTGGACGATAGCCCGAGGCAATCCCTCCCACCGCGACGCATGGAGAACAATATCAAACCCGGGAATCAGCGACGCAACCTGCTCGGGACTGACCAATCCCGTCAGATGTACCCGATCCCGCAGACCCATTCGGCTGAGCCTCCGCTCGTAGTCCCCCCGTCGCGTGCCATCGCCGATCCATACGAACTTGAGTCGGGGCTCGCCCTGGATCACTTCCGGCATCACATCCAGGATCTCGTCGTATCCCTTGTTGTCGAAGAGGCGGGCGATGGTCCCGACCACAATCTCGTCCTTTGCCACACCCCACTCGGCCCGAGCCCGGCTCCGGCGGTCCCCCGTGGCTTCGTATCGCTCCGTCTCCATTCCGGAGTACACGGTGGTGAACCGGTCACGGGGAGCAACCCCGGCCGCCACCGCCTGGTCAGTCATTGCATCCGCCACCGTTACAAGAGCCGTCGTGTGTCGGGCAGCCCGCTGCTCCAGCCACCGATACGGCAGCCGCACATAAGGTGGCTGCGTGCGGTTGAAGCTCATCCCGTGGATGGTATGCACGATGATGGGCACGCCGGCATTTGCCGCGGCGTAGCGTCCCAGGATCCCGGCCTTGCTGCTGTGCGTGTGGACGACGTGCGGCTCGGTTCGTGCGAAAAGATCGCGTAGCTCGCGCAATGCTCGCCAATCGCGGAACGGTTGCACGTTACGCCGCAGGCTGTCGAGCTTGACCAGGTCGCAACCGGCGGACTCAGCCTGTTTCCAGAGTGACCCCTCGGGCCCGGTCTCCGGACCTGACACGAGCGTGACTCGGTGTCCTTTCTCGACAAGTCCGCGACAGGTCAGGACGGTATTCTCCTGAGCACCACCCACGATTAATCGAGTTATTACGTGGTAGATGTTCATGGACGTTGCCGACACCCTATCCATCGGCCGGACGTAACAACCGCGCCGGGTACCGAACCCATTGCAGACAAAGCCCCTTGGCCTCGGCAGTCGTACCGGCTCGGGAGCGATCGCGAGAGCCGATGATCTCTCGGACATAATCCGGATCCCACCGTCCGCGGCCCACATCGAGCAAAACGCCAACCATGGTGCGTACCTGGTTGTAGAGGAACCCCGTCCCCTCCACATCAATACGAATCTCGTCCAGGCTCCGTTCGACATCACATCGCAGAACCCGCCGAACCATCGATTCCCGCACGGTCCGTTGCGGGGTCATCGCGGAGAAATCCATCTCTCCGACGAAACACCGGCCTGCAGCCCGCATCCGCTCGATGTTCAGTGCTTGCCAGCAATGGTACACGTAACGCTGCGCAGTCCACTCAACGGGACGGGTGATGGAGTTGTAAACGCGATAGCGGTAGAGTTTGCTGGATGCCGACCGGGTGGCATTAAACGCCGGATTCACTTCCCGCGCCCGAAGTACCGCAACATCGGCGTCAAGGCGCGAGCCGAGCGCATGGCGCAGGCGGTCCACCGGAATGGTGCACGTGGTAACGAAGTTGCTAACGTGCCCGGCCGCATGGACTCCGGCATCCGTTCGCCCACTGCCGATCAGATCCACGTCGTGCCGAACGACCCGCCGAATCGCCGCCTCAAGCACACCCTGGACCGTGCGCAGGCCCGGCTGGCGTTGCCAACCATGAAATTCGGTCCCGTCGTACGCCGTCAGCAGGCAGATCGTACGTTGCATCAGGCCGATCGTACGATCGCCGCGCCCGTCCTACAAGACGATGTCCGGGGTAGCCGGAGAGGTCTTCCCCCCTACCGGCAACCTGAGGTTCGCGCAATAGGCCGGCGCAGAGAGAGTCCGGTAAGCTCACAAACAACTGCGGCGTGTTGGTATTGCCGCGTGAATCGGTCTACGCCACCAGCTCGAGCTCTTCGCACAGCGAATTACCGAAACGCTGCCGAAGACGCTGGAGAATCTCCTTGTGGATCTGGCTTACGCGGGATTCGGAGAGGTCCAGAACGCTCCCGATCTCCGCCATAGTCATTTCCTCGAAGTAGTAAAGAAGCAAGACCAAGCGTTCTTCACGGGCTAAGCCCTTGGTCAGATGCTCGGTCAGGAACTCGCGCGAGACCATGACCGCCGGATCCTCCACGCGAGTGTCCCGCGTGTCCCAGGAATGCGAAGACCCCTGGTGGCGGTGGTCGTCAGGCGGCTCCATGGCGCTGAAGTGTACTTCCTTCCCCAATTGCGACAGGCGGCAGAGGTAGTCGTACCGATCCAGGCTCATATCCAATGACCTGGCCACGTCCCTTTGCGTGGGCACGTATTCCAGGTCCGTTCCGAGGGCCTCCTTCACGGCCAGCCGCCGCTTCTCGAACGTCCGCACCGTCCTGCTCTGCGGGTCCAGGCTGCGCAGCCAGTCCATAACCGCCCCGGCAATACGCTGTTGGCAGAACGTCTCGAATTTGGCCTTCCGCTCGGGATCGTAAGCCTCCACGGCCTCAATCAGTCCGTCGAACGCCGCACTGCAGATCTCGTCATAAGAGATCTGGGCCGGCAGCTTCCGCGACAGCCGCGCGGCGTGCGTGTGTACCAACTGGCTGTAGTGCATGACAATCCGGTTGCGCATCTCCACGGCGCGGCTCTTAAGGTAGCTCTCCCACATGCGATCGATGGACATTTCCCTCTTGGCCTTTGGCATAATGCGATTCCTTACGGGGGTCTTTGGTTCTGCGTGGTGCGGCATAGGTCTCTTCTGCCGTCAGATAGCGTCGCCGTAAGCACGAGAGTCAAACTGGGCAGCTTACGGTAGATAGTAAACCTTCCAGTTTTCGGCCATACCCCCCAGATTACTTAAATTAACTTCTCAAGTTTCTTGAGTTGCGTGCTGATTGCCTTACGATCGATTTCCGGTGTCCTTAAAAGAGACGCACATCGCCAAGAACGCCACTGCAGGTGCTTATTTTACGTTTGGATTGATACCCAGCTTGCTCGATGTGATCCGGGGGTGCGCGTAGCTTGGCAAGACGCGGAGAGCACAGGGCAGGCAGAACGTCGGGCCGAGCCCAACCTACTCGGTCGGGGCTAGGCGTTGCGATGGTCAGAGAGAACGCGGCCGTCGCACATGGTCACGACCCGCCGGCAGCGGTCGGCTACGTCTGGCTCATGCGTGACCATAATGATCGTCTTGCCGCGCTTGTTCAGATCCTCGAACAACGCGAGGATGACCTTACCGGTGGCCGTGTCGAGGTTCCCGGTCGGCTCGTCCGCCAACAACAGGAGAGGATCATTGATGAGAGACCGGGCGATAGCGGCGCGTTGCTGCTGCCCACCGGACAACTCCGCCGGGCGGTGGTGCCCGCGATCTCCAAGGCCAACCATCTCCGCCACGTCCTGGGCCTTCTGTCTCCGTACGTTCAACGGGCATCCCTGGTAGAACAGTGGAACCTCCAGGTTCTCCAACACGGTCAACTGGGGAATGAGGTTGAATCCCTGGAAGACGAATCCGATACGGCGGCCGCGGATGTCGGACAACTCGTCGTCGAGTAGCTCGCTCACGTCCACGTCGCCCAGGAGGTACCGTCCGGACGTCGGCCGGTCGAGGCAACCGAGGAGGTTCATCAGGGTGCTCTTGCCCGATCCGCTCTGCCCACAGATGGCGACGTACTCGCCCTCTTCGAATTGCAGGTCAACCTCGCGCAAGGCATGCACGAGTATTCCGCTATCGGGAGTACCGTACGTCTTCGACAGTTTCTGAATCGCCGCAATCGCCACCAGAAGAGCCTATCCGTTATTGGCCGAGGCGGTCCGCACGGCGGCGGCGGGTTTTGTGGCATGCTCACCGGCGTCGGCCTTCTCAGCGCCCTTCTTCGAGAGACCGTCGCCTCCCCCTGCGGACCCAACCCGAGCGCGAGCCCCGTGTCCCGGCGGGTTCGGCTCCTCATCCGGGATCAGACGGGTGTGCTCGTCTGCAAAGGCCAATAGGACCTGATCGCCGACCGCCACACCGGCCTTAACTTCGGCCCATTCCGTACTCACCGCGCCGAGTTCCACTTCGGCGTGCTCCACGCCGTGAGGAGTCTCGCGGAACACGTAGCGTTTGCCTCTCTTGGAGTAGATTGTCTGTACCGGAACGGCCAGCTCGGCATCCACCTCATCTACGAGGATCTCCACGCGAGCGGTCACCCCCGGCTTAAGCGGAATGTCGGACGGATCCAGCGTTACCTCCGTTTCGTACTCTCGCAGGTCGGGATTGAGCCAGCGGTTCTGCGTATCGGCAATCACGGCGATTTTGGTTACTTTGCCCGTAAACTGCTCTCCGGGAATCCCCTCCACCTCGACCACCGCCGACTGACCGACCGAAAGCCGGCTGGTCTTGGCTTCGTGGACTCGCATCAGCACAGTCATTACCGAGGTATCGGGAAGCTGAATAAGCACCTGCCGCTCGTGGACTTCCGTTCCCTCCTTGATCTGGTCATCCTGGCGCCATCCCCACGGCTCGCAGTAGTAAACGACGAACCCGGGTGTCGGAGCCGTGATCCGGCATTTGTCCTTCTGGGCTCGCAGGTCGTTCAACTGATCGACGGTCAGATCGAGCTCTCTCTTCGCCCCGTCGACGGCGCGGACCCTCTTCGCCTCTTCGGCTGCGGCGCTCTTGCGAACGCGCTCGCATTCCTTTTTGGCCTCCTCCAGGTCGGATTCGCAGATTCTCAGTTGGGCAACGTGCGAGTACTTCTCGAGGACCTCTTTGGCCATTCGCGCCTTGTCCAGACCCCAGCGGGCCTTGATACTGTTGAACTCATCTTGCTCGTACTCGGTCTCGGTAATGAACTCCCTCTCGAACAGCTTCTTGGCCGCCTCGAAGTCCTCCGTCTCTCGTTCCAGAGTTATCTCGGCCTCTTCGATCGCAATCTCGGCGTCCTTGAGCTTCTGAGCCCATTCGCCCTTAAGGTACTTGTCCAACTCGAGCTGCTTGAGCTCTATCGCCAACTCTGCCTTCCGGATGTCACTGGCTCCGCGGTCCCGCTGGATGTCCAGCTCCGCCTTGGCTGATTCGTACAACGTAACCGAGTTGCTCTCCTTGAGCTCCTGCTGGAGGATCCGTTCATCGATCTCATCACTGGCCAGCTCGACCAGTAGATCTCCCTTGTTGACTACGGCGCCCTCTTCGATCAGGCTGATGATGGTCGCACGTCCTTCAACTTCACTTTTTACGTCCGTCGACTTGAAAGCCCTGAGTTCCCCCTTCTCCTTCAGGACCACGGTAAACGGCCGGGGCTCCACGACATACTTGTCAACCGCCGCGCCTTCAGCAGCCGCCCCCCACGAAGACCACACCCACGGCACAGCGGCCACCGCCA
>CAXXGO010000005.1:0-308221 GCA_963666835.2 Phycisphaerae bacterium
TCGCGGCCGGCGCGTGCCGCGGCGGCCAGCATGCGGGTCCGCACGGCAGCGATGTTCTGTTGGATTTGCGTGGACAATGAAGTCCAGGCTACCTGCTGCGCCATTTCCGCACCCCCTTCGACGGATCGTCATTTCTGCAGTGTCTGTCCATCCTGGATGCCATCGGGATCTTGCAGGTACAGGTTGTACACGGAAACACGATCTGTCGCCTGCCCGTTTGGCAGATTTTCGATGATGGCCCAGGAATCCTGTATGCCCAGCACCTTGACCCGGCGCATCGACGCGCGGTTCATGCTGGCCAGCATGATATCGGCCGTGCCATCCACCTCGTTGAGATTGAAAAGTGCCTTCCGAGGCACCTTCATGCCTTTGAGGCTTTGCAAGACCAGCACCCCTGTGACTTTTCGCATTTCCATGGTCTGTTCCACCAGCCTGGTAAACTTTCCGATCACCAGCGCACGGGTTTCCCCTTCCGGCGGCAGGGTTGCCGACTGAATCTGCAAGGGAATCCGACCGATAACCCCTTCAATCTCGACTTCCATCATGACGGTCCGCTTGGACAGTCTGGCGGACTCCAATCTGCTCGAAATGGTTTTCCCCGTCTGCGTATCCACTTCAAAGACAAGCCAGCTGGCCTCATTCTGTACCAGTTTGCCATACGGATCATCGATTTTGACGGGAATCTCATCAGGGGTCAACCAACCCGTTGCGCTCCGCTCATCCATCGGAATCATGTCTATCGCACCCAACGTGAGGCTTTGCGCCGACTCCGGTTTGAGCACCGTCTCATACCCGTCAAACCGGTAGCACACAATACCTGGAGCCTCGGCGCGAACGGTGACCACCGACTTGTTCATCCGTGTTTCGAGACGCTGCAATTCCAGCTTTTCATCTTCGAGATACCCGGCTGTACCGCCACGATGAACCAGAGAACGGAGCGCCTCGTCAAGCCGCTTGTCGATGGACAGCCGCAGTGCGGCAGCCTCCGCGATGTCAGCGGCATTGACCGCGCGTACCAGCTGCGAGATCTCCTGAGGTGACAACTGGCCGATGGCGCGCGCATCGACGTCACTCGAGGCCACGGTGGCTTCCGCCACGCGTCGCAGAATTTCGGTTTCCGCGCTACGGTATTGCCGATAGGCGTCTTCGGAGCCATTGCTTAAAAAGGAGGCCACCGTTCCATAGGCCGGCACCCGCTGTCCATACCTGGCCACAGGCAGTACCGAGCCGTTGTCCGGTGCGCGCAGCAGGCTTTCCTCCCGGATGAAAACCCCGGTCACCGGCACCTTCATCTCCAGCGTGTCTTCCTGAATGATGCCGGTCTCGATGCCGGGCGTGAAAAACCACTTCCACATCGCCGGGATGTAGAGCGCCATCACCACAATCACGAGGAATCCAGCCAGCCGGCCGCCATTGCGACGCTTGCGGCGGATGCGTCTTACAGGCTTGGTCATAATTCCCCCCGAAGCAATCCGCCACGGCGCATCTGCTCACACGCGCGCAGCACACCCAGCTTGGCATGCCCGTAAACCAGCCCGCCCTGCAAATAGGCTGTGTATGGCTCGCGGATGGGCGCATCCGCGCTCAGCTCAATGGAGGATCCCTGGACAAAGGCACCGGCTGCCATGATGACCGGGCTGTCATAGCCGGGCATGTCCCAGGGCTCCGGGTTGACGAACGCGTCCACGGCGGAGGCCTTCTGAACCCCCTGGCAAAACGCAATGATCGCTTCCGGACTGTCGAGCAGGATGGCCTGTGTGAGATCACAGCGCGGCTCGTCCGGTTCCGGCCAAACCTCGTACCCAAGCGCCTGCATGTACGCGGCCGCAAACACGGCACCCTTGACACTTTCCATGACCACATGCGGCGCCATGAAAAAGCCCTGGATCATGAGGCGGTTCTGTCCCAGCGTTGCACCCACCTCCCGGCCGATACCGGGCAGCGTGAGCCGGCAGGCCACCAGTTCCACCAGCTCGTGGCGGCCCGCGACATATCCGCCGGAATGCGCCAGTCCCCCACCCGGATTCTTGATGAGCGAACCCGCCATGAGGTCCACACCGACATCGGTGGGTTCAAGCGTCTCCGTAAACTCACCATAGCAGTTGTCCACCATGATGCGGACATCGGGCTTCACTGCACGGACGGTCCGGACCAGCCGGCGGATTTCCTCGACTTGCAGCGGCTTGCGCTTGGCATAACCGCGTGAGCGTTGCAGAAACACCACCCGGGTTGCCGGCCCGATGGCGGCTGTAATGGCCGGATAGTCCGGCAGCCCGGCTTCATTGAGTTCCACCTGCCGGTAGGTGATGCCGTATTCGGCCAGCGAACCCGCTCCCGGTGTGCCGCGGATTCCGATGACTTCCTCAAGGGTATCGTAGGGCTTGCCGGTCACGGAAAGCAATTCGTCTCCCGGGCGCAGCAAGGCATACAAGCCCAGGGCCAGCGCGTGGGAGCCGCAGGTGATTTGATGGCGCACCAGCGCGTCTTCCGCGCCAAAAGCCGTGGCATAAACCTGTTCGAGCACCTCGCGACCACGGTCATCATACCCGTAGCCGGTACTGCCGCCGAAATGGCTGTCGCTGACCCTGTGCTCCTGCATCGCGGCAATCACCTTGAGCTGGTTGACTTCACGAATTTGCTCCAACACCGCAAAACGACCCGAAACAGCCTGTTCCACAAGCTCCGCCCTTGCCACAAGACGCGGATCGATGCAAACCTGGCATAGGCCTGTGCCAATGCGTCTGTCCCGGTTCCCTCCAAGTGCGCATGCGCCATCTGCGATGCCGGTTCATCCAGGTTCTGCTGCTGCTTCATGCGGTTCGCTCCATCATTTTGCTTCATCTTCTGTCATTGACACTTCTGCCGTTTCCGATTCCCCTGATTCCGGCAATTCTGCCGTTTCCGGTTCCCCTCATTCCGGCATTTCTGCCGTTTCCGATGCCACTGTTCCCGGCACTTCTGTCGTTTCCGATTCCCCTGTTTCCGGTTCATTCACTGCTTCCAAGGCTTCAAGACCCGGCGCCGCCCCTGTTTCCGGCTGTCCGCCAACAGGCAGGCCCATCTTCTCCTCCAGCGCTTCAAGATGCTCTTCCACCTCTTCGCGGGTGATGGTGCTGGTGTACCAGAATTTACGGCTGGCCGCCGTCTGGTACATGCCGAGTGCCTCCTCGTTTCGGCCCATCGCCTCATACAGGCGGGCCAGGTTGAAGTAAGCATCCGGGAATGTGGGGTTGAGGGGCATCAGCTCCTCATAGATTTTCATGGCCTCCCCGTATGCGCCGTCCATGATGAGCGCGCTGCCATAATTGTCAAGGATGACAGGGTTCTTGGCATTGAATTCATAAGCCTCCCTGTTGAAATCGAGCGCTTTTTTCACATTGCCGCGCGCAATCATGAAAAAGCCCATGGTTGCATAAGTGGTGCTGGTCTTGTAGTTTTCCATCACGGATTCAAGCATCGCAATGGCTTCATCGAGCTTGCCCTTTTTCCACAGCAGCAGGGACATGATGGTTTGCGCGTTGTACTTCTCGCGCGGGGTCTTCGCGGTGCTGAGCGCAACATTGAGCATCCGCTCGGCATCCACCGGCGCGCCCATCTTCAGATACATGAATCCGCAGGAGGCGCGCAGGATGGAATCGCCCGATTCCGCATCCACCGCCTTTTTGATATGAACTCTGGCAGCATCCATGTCGCCGGTGTCAAAACACTTTCTCGCTGCCGAGTAGTGCAGGGCGCCGCGTCTGCGCCAGATGAGCCAGGCAATGGAAATGAGCAGCACCACAATGCCGCCGAGGGGACCCATTATCTGGAAAGCCAGAATCAGTCCCAACAGTATCAGGACAAATGGAACAAATTTCGTCAGCGAACTCATATTGGGCATGAACTACCTCCAAGGCACAGCATGAATGTGGGTGGATGGGAAAATGTACAAAGGTGAACCAATCGGCCCATCATTTCGTATAATGGATGTATGGCGGAGCCGTTTCAGCGGGCACGGCGGCGGCAAGTTTCCGCGCACGCTGCCGGGAGCCTGCCGTCCGGCAGAAAAGGGGCGCACGGAACCGTCAATATCTTACCATACCGGCCGCCCCGATGTCCAAAGCCACGGAACCTCAAAGAGATCCCCCGACAAGCGTCATCTTCGCTGCCAACTGGATAGGAGGCAATCATGACATACAGATCCGAAACACAATCCGAACTGCCGGGCAATCCGGGAAAAAAGCGCCGGGAAGTGCGCAACCCCCACAGGGCAACGCGCGCTGTGCCATTGTCAATGCTTCTCGCGCCGCTGCTGGCAATCTCGCTGCTGCTGCAGGCCTGCACGGCAGCCCAACCGGAGAAGACGCCCCCTTCCACACCGTCTTCCAAAGCGGTGTCCGGCGAACCTGCCGAAACCATGCCACAACCAACTCCAGACAACAAGACAGCGACCGTCGCAGGCTCCGAGGCATCAACGCCATCCGCAAAGCCGACCAATGAACCGGCCAACACAACCACGGCCGCCCCTTCCGCCCAGACAACCGGAGCACCGCCCAAAGACGCCTCCGGCGAACCCGCCACAGCACCCGCCACCGGTCCGACGGACACTTCATCGGAAGACCCATCAGACAACTCGCCCACAGATCCTTCAGACGCATCACCGGAAGACGCCGCTGCCGCAACCCCTCCCACACCTTCACCGGAAGATGCCTCCGGGAACGGCAGTGCACCGGCGTCTTCGCCCAATGCCCTGTACCTTCAGAAAATCCCCGCGCCCGCCGATCTTGCTCCGGGTGTGCGTGTGGTCGCCTCCAACAGTGCTGATCTCGATGGCGACGGCATCCGTGAGAACATCCATCTGCTGTGGGACACAAACGGTGATCTGCTGCTGCAGGTACGTGCGGATTCGGCCCCCGTTGTGAGCCGGCGTGTGCTCGGGCCGGAAGGCCTGGCGGACAATCTCCAGGGACCCACGGTATCCGCGCTGCTGCTTGAACAGTTTTCGGAATACGACACGCGCGACATCGCCATCGGCTTCTCCTCCCTGACCTATGGAGACAGTCAGTGGATGCTTTACCGGTATGTGCCCGGAGAACCGCTGCAGCTGATGATTCAGGAACCCTACGCAGTCGATACCGGGACCATCGCCTATCGCGACGAGGATGGCGACGGCCGGTTCGAACGCCTGCAGTACCCCGGTCATGTGGTGCGGGTGGCGCACTATGAGGAGTCGGTCAATGGATTCACCGCACTGCCAATCCGCAGCTTCTCCACTGAAACCTTCAACTGGGAAGACCCGGAAGATGCGGCCCGTGGCTGGCTCTATCTGCTGTACAACCGCATTGAGCCTGATTACAGCCGTCTGATGAACCGTCCTGCGCCGGATCATTACGCCTTCAGCATGACAGGATACCCTGATATTTTCACCCCATATCACTCGTGGGACGGCAATACTGCGGGGAGCGCGTTTACCGACATCGGCGCACCGGCCTGGCAGGGACTTCCCTCGGCGGAAGCTTCGGTATTGACACAAACGGAATCCGCAGCAACGGTACGCCTCTCCCATGTTTCCGAATTCGACGAAACCCGTCGCGCGTCCGTCACGCTTTCGATGTCGCGTCAAAACGACGGAACCTGGTCCGTGAACCGGATGATGCCCGAAATCGTTGCAACCCTTTGTGTGGCCAGTGACGAGGAAAACCAAATGGTGCTCTCCTGTGAACCGGTATTCCTCTCACAACAACAAGCCGGCGACGGATACAAGCCGCTGCGTGATGCACTGGCGCGGCAAACCGGGATTACCCTCGCCAGCATTCGGCAGGAGGGAAGCGCCGTTTTTGCCGATTTGTCCGAGGAGATGCGCTTCTTCCTCAACGAAGGGTCAACCGGTGCCACCATGCGGATGAACACCCTCATCCGGACGCTGCTCTCGCTTCCCAATGCCAGGACCGCACGGGTGACCATTGCCGGAGAGTCCGATGTGGAGATGGATCATTTCAGTCTGAAAGGCGTCTACACGCTCAACAAGACACGCGGGCTGACACAAGTGGCACCAGATGCGGCGGTTGCACCCACCACCCCCGAGGGCATTGCCGAATCGCTGTTTTCCGCGCTGGCCGGCGAAGACTATGAACTGTTCGCAAAATATGCGGATCCGGATCATGGCACCACGCTGGCCATTTACGGTTTTGTCACCGAAGACGCACCTGTTTTTGACAGCCAGCGCTGGCTGTCCCTGCCCTTCGACGACAGGATTCACCAATTCGGCTACTACGACGGCTCCGGTTTTCCCATTCTCACTTCCAGCGATGAATGGCTGCATCTGTTCTTTACACCGCATCGGGAACGCGATGCCTGGGAACGGACAGTGGAAACCGGTGGCGAAGGCGCCGCCATGGCCACGCCGCAAGACACCTGGCCCAGTGACACGCACATTGTGTTCTTCTGGGCGGGTTCCGACCCCTATGACGGGATGGATTGGCGTTCACTCACCTTTGTGATGACACAAACCGCAGAAGGGTGGCGGCTGCGTGGCCTGGTGTCAAACCAGTGGACCATCTAGCGCCTGGACATCTTGTCGTTGTCCGCACAGTGCGTTGAAAACCCCCATGTGCCCCCGCCTGATGGAAGTCCTCATTTCAGCCGCTGCAGCACAATCCCCGTGCGACCCTTGCGGGAAACACCGCCAACGGACGCGAGCACGGCACGTCCCTTTCCTCTCAGAGACAGGGTACTGCCCGGCTTGACGATCGCGGCCGGGCTGAGCTGGATCTCCCAGTCCAGGGACACTTTCTCGGCGCGTATCCATTCGGCCATTCGGGAGCGGGAAACCGAAAAAGCCGCGGCCGCCACGGCATCAAGCCGCAGAGACATCACCGTGGTCCGGATTTCGCGGGCGCCCCGCTCCGGCACCTGCACATGCTCCAAATCGGCTTCCGTCAGCGTCACGCGTTCCGCTCCCACCTGTGTCAGCTGCGAAATCACGATCCGCCCCACATCCGCGAGCATCAGCAAATCAGCGCCTTCGGGCATCACCAGAATGTCACCGATGGTCTCACGCTTCAGCCCGAGTCCCATCAGCGCACCCAGCCAATCGCGATGGGTCAGGCTTCTTCCGTCACCACGCCCGGAGATCCTCGCCTGCAAAAGCATCAACGGGGGATTGTCATCCACATCCCAGTCCACTTCGGGCACAAAACCAACCAGCACACGTTCCGCATCCTCATGACCCCCATCAAACCGGAAGGAAAGGTCGTCATCCTCCATGGCCGCCGCCAGCGCGGCTTCCGCCATTTCCCGCTGCCGGGGATCCAGAAACATGGACCAGACAACCCGGGACGCGCGCTGGGCCTGCATCAGCTTGTCGGCCAGTCGCGAAAGCAACATCCGGTCTTCGGGATTTCGCGCGAATCCCAGCAACTTGTCACGGTTCATTCAAAATGCTCCCATCTGCAGAACAGGTCATCCTTCATGTACAGTTCTCCGGCTTGATTGGCGCAGGTCTCGCCGTTGAGCGCGCCAAATCCTTGACCCGCAGCGGCAGCTTCACCGTGAACCGGGTGCCCACTCCCACCTTGCTGCCGACCGTGATGCGGCCATTATGCCGCAGAACAATGATTCGCGCGATGGACAAGCCCAGTCCGTGCCCGCCCGTATTGCGTTCACGCGCGGAATCCACCCGGTAAAACCTGTCAAACACATTGGGCAGGTCCTGTTCGGGAATGCCTATCCCCGTATCGCGCACCGTCGCTTCTGCCACCCCGTCCCGCAGCTCCAGCCGCAGCGTGATGGCACCACCCTTCTCGGTATACTTGAGGGCATTGTCCACAAACACGCGCAAGGCCTGCTTCAGGCGATTTCTGTCTCCCGTGATGTGGATGCCGTCCTGCACCTGGCAAACGAGCCGGTGGCCGGTTTCGAGCATGGTGGTTTCCCGGCCAAGCTCCTTCATCATGTCCGAAAGGTTGAAGGGCGCCATCACCAGCACCAGGCTGTCCCGATCGTTGCGGGCAATGAACAGCAGTTTCTCCACCAAATCCTGCATGTTCTTGCTTTCCTTGCTGATGGCGGTGATGGCTTCGTCCAGAATGGCCGGATCACTTTTTCCCCAGCGCTCCAGCATGCGGGCGTATCCCTGGATGACGGAAATGGGTGTGCGCAGTTCGTGTGAAGCATCGGATACAAATTGATTTTGCTTGCCGTAGGCGCGCTCCAGCCGTTCCATCATCTGGTTGAAGGTGACGGCCAAATCCACCAGCTCGTCCGTGGCATCACTGACCGTCAGCCTCAGATTCAGGTTCTGGGAGGAGATGGCGCTGATTTTCGCGGTGAGGTCGTCAATGCGCCGAAATGTTTTCCGGGTGGACAACCGCCCCTTGAGGCTGATTACGCCGATACCGAATGTGGCAAGCAAAAATCCTATTCCGAAAAGTCCCACGGTTTCCGTGACGCGCAGCGTGATGTCCGCCGCATAGCGGAAGGAGAAAGAATTTGCCTGTCCTTCAGGCACTGCCTGCGTCAGCACCCCGAGCCACAACCGGTTTTCACGCAGCAAAAACCTGAACGGAAACGGACCGGTTGTCAAATCTCCCGTGACAAGCGGGATTTCCAGTTTTTTGTGTGCGTCGGTCTTGTGGATAAGCACCCGTCCCTGCTCGTCCACCAACGTATAGGCATCCTCAAGGGCAACCAATGGATTGGTCTGAATCGTCAGGGATCTCTCCCCCAGGTCCTGACCGGCCAGCAGGGCCTGAACCTCGGGACTCTGTTCAATCTCCTGTCGTGTTCGTGACAGATTGTCATGATAGAACAACCCGTTGAGCCCCATGCTCAAGGTAAACAACAGTGTCAGGATCCCGTAGGACCAGTTGGTGAACATCCGAACATAGTTGGCGGAGATCTTCTTCGCCATGGACACACGCGGCAGGCTTTGATTGCGCGGCTTCGATTTCCCATGTGTGTCCGCGCGCCGTCCATTGCGACTTCCATGCGACGCACGGGTTGCCCCGTCTCCACCTGCCGCGTTTTTGTCCTTGTCCTGCATGTTTTCGGTCATGCCGGAGCCGGCCGCTTGCGCGGTCTTGCCCGCGTTGTCGTTTGCAATGGACTCCGCAGCAAAAAGCGGGGGCATCTGTGTCTGCACCGCGCTCACCTGCCGGGAAGATTCAGGCTTCCGGCCTTTTTTGCTTTTTCCGGAAAGCAGCCCCCCCATTTTCATCCATGTTCCTTTCCTTCGAACAGATACCCCACTCCGCGTACGGTCCGGATGAAATTCACACCAAAGCGCTGATCAATCTTGCTGCGCAGGTAACGGATGTACACGTCCGTGACATTCGTGTCACCCATAAAATCGTACCCCCAGACTTTTTCAATGAGCTTTTCACGATCCAGGACGATATCCTTGTTCTCCATCATGAACAACAACAGATCGTACTCCTTCTTCGAAAGCGCGACTTCCTCCTCGCCAAAGGTCACGCGATGCTGTTTTCTTGCAATGGTGAGCCGGCCTACCGTGAGGTTGTCCTCTGTTGAAGCGCCATTGCCGTTCGAAGCACCCGCCTGCCGTCGTTTGAGCGCGACACGGATTCTCGCGAGCAGTTCTTCGATGGCGAAAGGCTTGGTCACATAATCATCTGCGCCGGAATCGAGTCCGGTCACCTTGTCGGAGATATCGTCCTTTGCCGTCAGCATGATGATGGGAAGGTCGGAAACCCGCCGCACACGCCGACAGACCTCAATGCCGGACATCATCGGCAGCATCAGGTCGAGAATCAGCAAATCAATGCCGCCCTCGAGGGCCCGCTCACAGCCGGAACGCCCATCCTTGCAGATCACCACCTCATACCCTTCATGTGTCAGCTCCAGTTCGAGAAACCGGGCAATTTGCGATTCATCTTCCACAATCAGGATTATCTCCGACATGACATCCTCCTTGACAACAGTGAATGCGGACAAGCCCAAGCCTGTCCGCAACACTCATTCTATCGTGAATTCGGCAAATCCGTCATCATCCTGGGGAAAATCCATGACCGGTTGTGTTTCCGGCATCATCAGCCGATCTGGCTTGACACGGTCAATGCCCGGTTGACTCGCATTCGGCTCAACCGCTTCCATCCGGGTTGATGTGGACTGCAGTACTTCCCGCCGCACTGTTTCCATCTGGTCCACGTCCCTCCGGACTGTTTCCGTTCGGGCTGATGCCGGCGTTTGCGTTTCCTGCTGTTCCGTTTCCTCCCGGGGTATCTCCAAATGAATCGCTTCCGGCTGAACCTTGTTTGCCTGAAACACTGCCTGTTGGACCGGTGGCATCTGAATGGTTTCATTCCGAGTCTCGTGCGTGCTGCGTGCCATCGGGTTTGCATCCTGTCTGGCCGGTTCCTGCGGCGGCAGGGTCATCACCTGTCCCACCGGCATGTCTTCCCCGGGCTTTGCGGGCTGAATGAATCCAATAGGTGCCTGGGTATGTGCTGTTGCAGCAGGATGCACCGGAGCCGATGCTGAGGGTGCGGCGTTCGGAACCATCGGCTGCTGCATGGATGCTGCCATGGGAGAACGCGCAGGGTTCTGACCAGGTGAATGGAAAGACATTTGCGGAGACGTCCGGCCAAAGGATTGCGTGGTCATGGGAGGTTCCTGCCCGACCGGACGGCCTGTCATCGGAGCCGAACCCGGCATCCCGTTGTATCCCCGTCCCGGCTGTGGCGGCATGTTGCCGGCAGGCCCCGGTTGTCCGTAAGCGCCGGGCATGTTGCCGGCAGGCCCCGGCTGGCCGTGTGCGCCGCGCATGTTGCCGGCAGGTCCCGGCTGGCCGTGTGCGCCGCGCATGTTGCCGGCAGGTCCCGGCTGGCCGTGTGCGCCGCGCATGTTGGCGGCAGGTCCCGGTTGGCCGTGTGCGCCGCGTATGTTGCCGGCAGGTCCCGGCTGGCCGTGTGCGCCGCGCATGTCTCGCTGGGAAGCGTGTCCGCTTGCGTCACGAAACTGGCTGCCCACCGTATTGAAGATTTCCTTCACATTGACAGCGGTGGACTTGATATCCCGAAAACCAAGCTTGAAGCCCAGCAATATCAGAAACAGACAGGAAATCAGCAGCATGGGCCATGCCGGGGTCAGCAGCAGCAGCAGCAGGATGGGTACGGTGAACAGGAGTTTTCCCGTCTTGTCCTCCACGGTCATCCGCAAATCGAATCCCTTTTGCAAAAGCTCGAGGATCCAACGCCCAAAATCTCCTTTTTGCTGTGGCTTTTTCACCGGAGGCCGCCAGGCAGCCTTTGTCTTCTCAAAATCAATGATGGCGTCGAGTACATCACCCTGATGCCGTTCCAGGAAAACCCGCGCGTCCTCATAACTGCTGTTTGTCCGTTTGCGAAACTCATCAATCTGTTCGATGGTGATCATGTCCGGGTCCCTCCATCCACTGTCCATTCATCATATCATGTCAGGTTTCACACGCAATGCCGATTCCCATGCAAAGAGCCGCTTTGCGGGTTTCCACCGCCGGATTCGCCAATTCGCTTCCCGCACGGCACACATGCGCACCATGCCCCCACAGGCATTCAGGAATTCCTTCTGCCAACCTCATGACCCCATCATATCGGGCAACCATGAGATCAGCATTGTCGATGGATGAGAGTTTCATGAGAATCCGGCCATGTCCATGAGAATCCTCTGGCATCATGCATTCCCAGCCTGTTTCCCGGATGCCTTCCATATGCTATCCTGTCATTGTGAAACAATGACAGGACCAGCTGAAAACCCGACTGAAGTCATTCAGGATGCTATCCTGGCATTGTGAAGCAATGATTGGAGGCACAACAATGGAATTCCACGTGAGAAAGAATGGTACCGATTACGGTCCGGGAACAGCCGACGCCCCATTTCAAACCATCTCAAGGGCCGCGCGCATCGCACTGCCCGGTGATGTCATCACTGTGCACGAAGGCATCTACCGTGAATGGGTCAATCCGGCCAATGGCGGCACCGAGCACAGCCGCATCGTTTACCAGGCGGCTGAAGGGGAAACCGTTGTCATTTCCGGTGCGGAAGTGGTAACGGACTGGTTGCCTGTGGATGGCACCGTCTGGAAGGCCATCATCCCCAACAGCCTGTTTGGCGCATTTCATCCGTACGTGGAAAAGGTGGCGGGCGACTGGTTTTTTGAGCGCGAGAAAACCTTCCATACGGGCGAAGTCTATCTGAACGGCAAGTCCATGTACGAGGCGCAGTCTCTGGACGGGGTGACAAATCCGGTTGAAACGGAAAACTCCTTTGACAAACCGGGCTCCCTGTACACCTGGTACAGCGAAGTGAACGAAGCAAACACCACAATCTGGGCCAATTTCCACGGCGCGGATCCGCGCGGCGGCAATGTGGAAATCAATGTGCGCCCCCATGTGTTTTTCCCGTCACAGACCGGCAAGGGATACATCACGGTCCGGGGATTCATTCTGCGACAGGCGGCCACCACCTGGGCGCCTCCCACCGCTTTTCAGTCCGGCTTGGTCGGCCCTCACTGGAGCCGCGGCTGGATCATCGAGAACAATGAGATCAGCGATTCCAAATGCACCGGCATCAGCCTGGGCAAGGAAATCAGCACCGGCGAGAATGAATGGACCCGCACCGGCTTCAAGGGCGGCACCCAGCGCGAGCGCGAAGTGATTTTCCGGGCCCTGCACAGCGCCGGCTGGACAAGGGAAACTGTTGGCGGACACATTGTTCGCAACAATATCATCCGGGACTGTGAACAGGCCGGCATCGTGGGCCACCTCGGCCCCGCGTTCTCCACCATCTCGCACAATCACATTTTCCGTGTCCATTACAAGCGCCAATTCCATGGCGCGGAAGTGGGCGGCATCAAGTTCCATGCCGCGCTCGACACAATCATTGAGGAAAACACCATCCACGACAGCTACCGCGGAGTATGGCTCGACTGGCAGGCCCAGGGCACACGCGTCTCCCGCAACGTGTTCTATGACAACTGCAGCGAGGACATGATGGTGGAGGTGTGCCACGGCCCCTACACCATCGACCACAACCTGTTCCTGTCCAAATGGGCGTTCAAGGACATGTCTTCCGGCGCGGCGTTCGTACACAACCTCATCCTCGGCAAGTTCGCCGTGTGCCAGGAGTTGAACCGCTACACCCCCTACCACTTTCCGCACCACACCGATGTGTACGGGGTCTCCAACATCCTTGGCGGTGACGACCGGCTGTACAACAATCTCTTCCTGCGTGATTTGTCGGATGACGACCAACCGGTGACCGCCAGCTTCTGGAGCGGCGCGCCGGTGATGGACGGCATGCCCGGCAATGTCACCTTCACGCTGTCGGCGGTCGGCTCCTCCCAGTACGATGCATGCCCCGCCCCGAGCGATCCGCCTCCGGAAGGGCCGCAGGCGTTCCTCCCCCACCGGCTGCCGGTGCACATCGCGCACAACCTGTATCTGAACGGCGCGGCGCCCTATGTGAAGGAAGAAGAACCCACCGTCTGCGCGGACAGCGGCATTGAGGTGGACATCGTGGACCGGGCCGCCGGCAAGGTGGTTGTCCGGGTAAACAACCCGGTGCAGTTGAACACCGGCAAATGCGAAGTGATCACCACCGACACGCTGGGCATGGCGTACCACGCGGAAATGAAGTATGAACAACCGGACGGCAGTCCCCTCCGGTTCGACCGTGATTTCTTTGGGAAAGAGCGAAAAACAGTCATTCCGGGCCCGTTTGAGGTGTTGGAAAAGGGAGAAATCATCATCGCTTACTGAGCCCATCTTACTGAGCCCATCTTGACGGGTCCATCCAGAACAAACCAACATACAGGAATGGGGAAACAGGAGCATCAACACAGGGTAAGCAAAAAGCGCGACGGTCATCCATTCACCGTCGCGCTTCCTTGTGTTGTCCGGATCCCGTTTCCTTCTTCGCATCCCTGCGGATCACAATCCCCGACTCATTCTTGTCTGCCACCTTGAAGCAGCCGCCTTCTTTTTTAAACCTTCGGATGGATACAGTCCCATCCGAACAGAACCTATGTCCTCCGCCTGATCATCATCCATGCCGGCAGCGCAATGGTGGTTTTCTTTTCGCGCACCGACAGGATGACGCTTTGCAGCAGAATGAAGAAGCACAGCATCAACCCGGTGGTGATGCTCTGCCACCATGGATCCCGAAGACCGGACGCACGCACGATGTTGTTGATGGTCATCAGGGAAAGCACGCCAAACAGGGTGCCGATGACATTGCCCACGCCACCGGTCAGCAGCGTGCCTCCGATGATGGAAGACGCAATGGCCTGCATCTCCGCGGCGGTGGCATTGGCCGCGTCTCCCGCCCCGGTATGAAGCAGATACACAAAGCCGCCGATGCCGGCCAGCAACCCGGACAACAGATAGGCAAAAAACTTGGTCCGCTTCACATTGATGCCAAGCATCATGGCGCTTTGCATATTCCCGCCCACGGCATACAGGTTTCGTCCGAACCGCGTCCAGCCCAGCATGAAGAAGATGGCCAGTACAACCAGAATGGCCACAACCACCCCCGGCTCGATGCTGGCGGGGATGAAATTGCCTGTCTTGCCATAGTAGCCAATCCCCGGAATCACGATCCGGAATGCCTTCAGCGCCAGAAAGGACTCCAGACCGGCTGTCTGCGGATCGTTGCTGATGATGGTGATCATGCCGCGTGCGAAGAACATGCCCGCCAGGCTGACGATGAACGGCTGAATCTCCAGATAGGATACCAGCAGCCCCTGAATCAGTCCGAACGCGAGCCCAATGCCCAGCGCCATGATCAGGGAACCCAAAACACTGCCGTTGCCGCTGTTAAGATGGACCACGCATGACATGGTCACGAGTGCGGTGACGCCTCCCACAGAGATGTCGATGCCACCGGTGATCATCACCACGGTCAGCCCGCACGAAATGACGATGAGGAACGCGTTGTTGTTGAAGATATCCAGAAACTGCTGTGGATTGAGGAAACCGCCGCCCCAGACCAGCATGGCCAGTGCGTACATGCCGAAGAAAGTGCCAATGGTGATGGCCAGGAGCAGATTTGTGTTGGAAATCGGCTCCCGGATGGTTTTACCGGATGCACCGGACAAGTTTTCCTGTTTGCTCGTCATCTTCTTGCTTCTCCCATACTGTCGCGAATCTTCCCGCATTGTTTCTCAAGCCGTTCCATGGCGTGTCATGATTCATTCTCCATGGCATTCGCCGGCTTGCGGGTCAGCCTGTTGATGATCGGCCTGAGTTTAGAATCGCGCAGCCGGGCAAGATATGCCTTGATCACAGGCGACCCGAGCACCACGATCAGGATGATCACAATGGCCTTGTATGCCTTGACCTGCGTGGATGGCACCTTGATGGCATACAGTGTGGTGGTCAGCGCCTGAATGACATAGGCGCCGATGACAGAACCCTTGAGACTGAATTTCCCTCCGCCAAGCGCGTTGCCACCAATGGCCACAGCCAGAATCGCATCCATCTCAATGTCCAGGAGGATCTTCTCGTGATTGATGAGGCCGATTTTACACACGCCGATGGAACCTGCCAGCGCGGCACACACCCCGATGATCATAAACGTGACGAGCTTGATCCCCACCGCGTTGATGCCGTTGAGATGCGCGGATTTTTCATTGATGCCCACCGCCTGCGTGTAGAGTCCCAGATTGGTGAACCGAAGCACCAGCGAAACCAGCACCCCGAATGCGATGACAATCAGGATGGGCGAGGGAATGGGAATGCCGGGAATCAGCTTGCCGATATAGTTGAGCAGCGGACTGTCCACCGTCGGGGTTGCCCCGCCGTTGATCCAGTACGCGATGGATCGGCCGGCCGAAAACAGAATCAGGGTGGCAATCATGGGCTGAATCTTGAACACGGAAACCAGTGCCCCGTTGAACAGGCCACATATCATCGCGGCGACACAGGCCGCCAGGAACGCGCCGAGAATGACGGACATTGTGATTTCGTTGCCACGGAGCACACGCACAAAGACGCTGCCCGCAATGGCCGCCACCGCGCCCACACTGATGTCCTGCCCTCTCGAGGAGGCCGTGACCAGTGTCATGCCAATCGCAAGAATGGCAAGTTCGGACGCGCCGTCCAGAATGCTGATAAGATTCCCCTGCAACACCGTGTTGCCATCATTGTTGATGGCCAGTGAGATGGAGAAAAAACCGATGTCTCGGAACAGATTGAATACCACCAGCAGCAGCAACGCGGACAATGGCACCAGCAGCTGGGACTTTGAGAGCCTTTCCCACCATTTAGCCATCCTGAACCGCCTCCCCCGCAATGGTATGCATAATCTTCGCCTGTGTCATCTCTTCTCCCCGCAGTTCCCCCACGATGTTGCGATCCCGCATCACAATGAGTCTGGAGCAGGTGCGCAGCATCTCCTCGATTTCGGATGAGATGAACGTCACACTCACGCCGTCCTCGGCAAGCTTCAACACCAGCTTCTGAATTTCCACCTTTGTGCCCACATCAATCCCGCGCGTCGGTTCATCCAGAATCAGGTACCGGGGATTGGTGAGCAGCCAGCGCGCCAGAATGGCCTTTTGCTGGTTGCCGCCGGAGAGCGATTTGATGGGTGTGTCCGAAGAAGCGGTCTTGATGCCCAGCAGCTTGATATACTTGTCTGCAAACGCTTCGGCCTCCGCTTTGGAGAATGGCCTGAAAAATCCTTTCATGACCTGAAGCGCCAGAATGATATTGTCCCGGACAGACAGCTCCTCTATCAGTCCATCCTGCTTTCTGTCCTCCGGCAGGTACCCGAGCCCGTAACGCATGGCGTCCCTGGGCTTGGCAATCCGAACAGTGTGTCCATTGACCTTCACACGACCACCTGTGACGCGATCCGCCCCGAAGATGGCGCGCACGCTTTCACTGCGGCCGGAACCGAGCAGCCCGGTGAACCCGTTCACTTCCCCCTTGCGGATCTTGAAATCAAAGGCCTTTGTGCCTGCGGCACTGGACAATCCATGCGCCTCAAACACAGGAATGGTACCATCATCATCATCGGGAAGCGCCTTCTGTTTTTCCAATCCGGTGATCTCATCGAGTTCCTTGCCCATCATCTTTGAGATCAGCTGCACCCGCGGCAACTCCTTGATTTCGTACGCGCCAACCAGCTCACCGTTGCGAAGCACGGTGATCCTGTCACACACCTCATACACCTGTTCAAGAAAATGCGTGATGAAGATAATGCCAACGCCCTGATCCTTCAAGTCGCGCATCAGGGAGAACAGCTTATCCACCTCATTCTCATCAAGGGATGAGGTGGGTTCATCCAGAATCAGCACCTTGCAGTCCATGTCCACGGCCCGCGCGATGGCAACCATCTGCTGTACGGCCAGCGAACAGGAGGACAGGGGTTGGGTGGCCCTCGCCGGAATATTCAATTTCTCGAGAATGTCCGTTGTCCGATTTCTGAGCGAACGCCACTGGATGACGCGATCTCCTCCCCGCCCGATGAACATGTTCTCGGCAACGGAGAGGTTCGGGCACAGGGTAATCTCCTGATACACCGTGCTGATACCCAGCTGCTGGGCATCCTGTGGCGACTTGATCACGACTTCCTTTTGATGCCCCTCAAGGTGAATCTCACCCGTATCTTTGGGATACACGCCGGTCAGCACCTTAATCAGTGTTGACTTGCCGGCGCCATTCTCTCCCATCAGGGCGTGGATTTCTCCTTTTTTCAGGAAAAAATCCACTTGGTGCAGCGCACGCACGCCGGGAAATGACTTGGAGATATTCCTCATGGACAATACGATGTCGTTTTCCACAGGCAACCATCCTTCATCAGAAATGTTTCATAAAAGGTTTCATAAAAAAGTTTCATAAAAAACCGCGGTGCGGGCATCCGGCCAAGGCCCCATACCCGGCACCGCACAGGTCTGCATGGTCTCCCGCATGTCCTGAATGCGCGAGGCACGCCAAAAAGGAAAGGCAATGCAATGGCAGATGCCAGCACACGTTGTCCCATGAGGCTCCGTGTGCTGGCATCCTTTGGGAATCATTCACCCAGACCGTAGGTATCGATGTCTGCCTGCGTGATGGTTTTGGCGTCAAAGCCTTTTTCTTCTGAAATGACCTTCTTTGTCGGCAGTGACTTGCCGGCTTCCAGATCCTTGATCATTCCTTCGATGACTGCGGCCTGGAAGGGGCTGCACTGGCCGTCATAGTTCCAATTGCCGGCGAGCAGCTCACGAAGCGCCCACTTGTTGCAGTCAAAACCCATGACGACAACGTCCTTGCCAACGCCGTGCGTGATGCCGGCCGCATCGAGCGCCGCGACAGCGCCCTTGGCCATGCCGTCGTTCTCCGCGTAGATGACATTGAATTTTTCCTTGGAATTGATGACGGATTCAACGATTTTCTTGGCTTCGGCTTCGTCCCAGGTGGCGGTTTGCTGAACCACCTTGGTCATGGTGCCGGCGGCAAATTCCTTGTCCAGTGCGCCGGTACGGCCAATCTGCGCGTCAGAGCCCATCGCGCCCTGAATGTGAATGACATTGTATTCCGGCAGCTTTTGCGCCTTCAGCCAATCCACCGCCGTGATGCCTTCCTGTGCCATGTCGGAAACCACAGCGGCTTCATACAGGCCTTCATCCGTCTTGATCATGCGGTCGAACAGGAACACCTTGATGCCGGCTTCCTTGGCCTTGTTCAGCACGGCATCCCAGCCGTCGGTGGCGGCGGCGGAGATGAGCAGGTAGTCCACGCCATCGGTGATGAACTGGGAAGCGGCGTTGAGCTGTTCATCGTTCTTCAGGCTGTAGAAGGTGGAAACCTTGTAACCGCTGGCTTCGGTGAAGACTTTCTCGAAGTCTGCCACATTGGCCGCGCGGTAACCGGATTCGGAGGGGGGATTGTTGACGATGCCCACCTTGAGCACCTTTGCCGCAGGCTGCGCGGCCGCCTGTGATTCAGACGCCGCAGGTGATGCCGGCGCAGGTGTGGAGGAGCAGGCAACCAGACTCAAAACCATGAGCAAGCTGACCAGAACCAATAATGCCTTTTTCATGTTGGGATCTCCTTTCAAATGCTTCAGGTCGGGGATTCGCTCTGTCTGAACCGGTTATATCAGACCGAAAAACCTGCAACAAGCGCTTGGGGGAGGTTCCATAAGCAATCCAACCATCCCATGAAGAAAGCACACCGCACAGGCGCTTTTCCCTGCAACAGGATTGGATGCATCATATGTTTTCAGACTTCAATCATAAAAAAACAACCGTCGCTTCTCCAGCGGCGATTGCATCATGTGATCCGGAAAATCCTGTGGGAGAAGCAGACGCGGGCGATGCCGCTCAATAGGTTCGCTGCTCGATCATGCCCTTGGTGATGGAATAGTGATCGAACATGGCCTCGTCGACAAATTTCTTTCGCGCTACCGTTTCTCCAGCCACCAGCTTCCTGATGATCTCGTCTATATAGGGCCCCTGCAGCGGGTTGCACTCCACATTCAACGCAATCCTGCCCTCAAAGCAGTATTCGAGACCTTTTTTGGTCGCGTCGAATGATATGACGATGACACCGCTGTCCGGATTGCAGGTCAGCCCGGCCTCCTCCATCGCGTCAATGGCTCCAAGCGCCTCGCCGTCATTCTCGCAATAAACCACATCGATGTCCTTCGTCCGTTTCAGAATGGTGCCCATGACCTCATATGCCTTGGCCCGCGTGAAATCTCCGCATTCCTGCTCGACGATTTGCCAGTGCGTGTTTTCCTTCACCGCCGCCTCCAGCGCCGCGGTGCGGTGCAGCTGCGCAGTGGAACCAAGCGTTCCCTGCAAATGCACAATCCGTATTTCATCGGCTGTCCGCTCCTGTTTGTCCAACAGTGCCGCCAGCCAGGTGACCGCCTTGTTCCCTTCTTCCCGAAAATCCGATCCCACGTAGGCACGGTACAAGCTCTCATCCTCGAGGACAATGTCCCGATCGATGACGATAACGGGAATTCCGGCTTCCTTCGCCTCCTGCAGGATGGAATCCCAACCGGTTTCCACCCGGGGCGAAAACACGATGAAGTCCACATCCTGCTGAATGAAATTGCGGATGGCCCGAATCTGGTTCTCCTGCATGTTTCTGGCATCATCATAAATCAACTCATAGCCATTTTCCTCGCTCAGCGCGGCCTTCACGCTTTCTGTATTGGCAACACGCCATTCAGACTCGGCGCCAACCTGTGAAAACCCCACAACAACGGGGACAAAGGGTGTCGGGGTTACAGATGGGGCCGATCCCTGCGAACATCCGCTGAAACAGAACAGGAACAGCATACAGCACAGGGCCGCCATTGCCCGCAGATTCATGTCTCCACCTCCCTTTCCGCTGCCTGCTTCGGCAGTTTCACCACCACACGGGTTCCCTCGTCCGGTTCGCTTTCCAACGCCAGCCCATAGGCCTCGCCAAACAATATCTGGAGGCGCTGGTGGACGGTTCGCAGGCCAAACCCTTCCCCCTTGCCTTCCGCCAATGCCTCCCGCATCTCCTTGAGGCGCTCGGGTGACATGCCGGCACCATCATCGATCACTTCAAGGACAAGGATCCCTTCGGCATCCGCCGCCTCCCTGCAGGTTACATGGATATGCCCCTTGCGACGGCGGTTCTTGATACCGTGATACAACGCGTTTTCCACCAATGGCTGCAACGTGAGCTTGGGCAGCGTGTAGTGCGCCAAATGATCCGGGATGTCGATGTCGTAGTCCATCTTGTCCCTGTATCGCATTTGCTGGATTTCAAGATAGCTTCCGATATGCTTGGCCTCCTCGGCAATGGTGATGACGTTCTGCCCGCGGCTGAGTGAAAAGCGGAAGAAATTGGACAGGCTGCCCACCATCTTCACCGCTTCGCTGATGTTCTGTGATTCGATCAGCCAAATGATGGTGTCCAGTGTGTTGTACAGAAAGTGCGGATTGATCTGCGCCTGCAGCAGCGCCAGCTCCGTGCGGCGACGCTGCTTTTCCTGTTCGGTATTTGTGTCGATGAGCCGCTTCAGGTGTCCAACCATGTTCTCAATCCCGTCGGTGAGCAGTTGCACCTCCTCCACGTCGGCCTGAATGGGATCACACACCTGCAGACTGCCCTTGCCGATGGCTTCGAGACGTTCGCAGATCCTGTCGATGGGATCCACAATCCGGTTGCTGAGCGTTCTGGACTTGGCCAGCAGAAAATAGAGCATGCCCAGCGACAGGAGCAGGATCAAGCCTATCAGCTTGATGGTGTTGGATACCATGGAAGACTGCAGCGCATTCAAATGTGCCGCCTCATAATACAGATAGGTGTACATGTAGTCCTGGATCAGTCCGGTGGTGATGTAGACATTCTTGCTCAACTGATCCATGCGGGAATCGTAATCCTGCGTCTGCGCAATCTGCTCCATCTTCTCCTTGAGATTTCGGCACAGGCTCAACACACTGCTGATGGCGCGCAGGCTGTCCTTCTGCGTGGTCGTCTCGAGCAGGCTGCTCGCTATGGCCTCCGCAGACTGCACCTCCTCGATCACCTTGGGCAGACCTTCGGAATACTGGCTGTCGATGACGAAATGATACATCTTGTTGTCGACGACATCCTTGAAGTTCTGGTTGAACGAGGAGGCTGTGGTGACATTGTTCAGGATGGCCTGATATTTGAACGCGTAACTGATGGCAATCGACGCGATGGCGATGATTGCCATCATCGGCGGCAGGCCCACAAACAGAATGATGCGCCAGAGCTTGCGCTGCAGGGGCATTTTCTCATATGCCGCATCGCGAATCACCGGTTCATGGCCCATTGTCTCCCGCGCCGTGGCTCCCCGCATTGCTGCCTCCCGCGCCGTTGCACTCCGCGCCGTAGTCTCACCTGTCATTTTCTGCCGCACTGCCAATGGCCGATCTCCCGCCTGATGAAATCCCATCTGCCGAACTGCCTCATTTCGAAGGGACGTTTGCCCAACCGCTTTCCTTTTCACTGTCACGCTCACACGAATACCTGGACGGCTCCCGACGGGGTTCCATCCCCTGTCAAACCCCAAGCACGTTTCCTTTTCGATACTCACTCGGGGTGCAGCCAGCCACCTTCCGGAAAACAAAGCTGAAATAGTGCGCATCCTTGTACCCCACGGCCACAGCGATTTCGCTGGCGCGCATGTCGGTTTGGCGCAGCATCCGTTTGGCTTCTCCAATCCGCTTGCCGGTGAGGTACTCGATGAAGGTTTGCCCAATTTCCTGGCTGAACATGGCCGAGAAGTAGTTGGGGCTGATGTTGACCTGGCGGGCCACCCTGTCCAGCGACACCGATTCATCCTGATAGTGCGCGTCGATAAACGCGATCGCCTGCGTCAGCAAGGCGCTTTGCTGCTTCCTGCTTTCGCTGTCGCGTTGGCTGATGGCCTGCCGGAGCACCTTGTGAACCGCTCTTCGGGAGTCCTCCAGCGTCGGCGGGCGGTCATCCGGACGGAACTCCCGCAGCAGGGAGCCCTCCTTGCGGCATCCGATGGAGTCCAGGTACTCCGCCGCGGCATAGCTGACCGTCACCGTGAGGTAGCGGCAGAACAATGGCAGGGAGGCATCCTCGCCCACTCCATGCAGCAGTTGATCGATGAAAGACCCGATGTCCGCAGCAGCACCACTTGTCAGAAAGCTGTGAATGCGGCCTCTGTCTATCTCGACATTGCCTGTTTGCGCACTCATGCCACCCTGTTCACGGCGTTCACGCATCAGCTCTTCCGTCAGCACATGCACTTCCGGGCACAGATAGCGATAGGACAATATCCGATTGGCTTGCGCAAAGCATGCCGGAATTGCGCTGAGCCTGGAAACCGGTGTCCCATGAGCCACATGCCAGTCCACATCCCGACCTGCGTGTTCACAACGACTCTGGATGTTCTCAACACACGCCCGTGTCCGTTGCGCGACATCCTCCGTTCCGCCTTTGATCAACACCGCATAGGTCGTGATATTCCAACGAAACAGGATGAGCTCGGGATGCTTGATGACAAACTGCGTAACCTGATCCTGCACGCTCGCCAGCAAATCCGTATACTGTTCGGGCACCCCGCCATTGAACGCCGGACCGCTCAAGGAGTAGAGCACAATGTTGTAACAGGGCGCATTCAAGTCAATGCCCATCTCCATGGCCGTCTCTGAAATCTCGGTGACTGAAAGGCCGCCGGTGACGACGTTCTCAAAAAAACGCCTGCGGGAATACATCTCGTACTCCTGGGCTTCCCTGGCGAACCGGGCCAGATGTTCCTGCTGCTGCAGGTCCGCCTGCATTCTCTGCTGCAGGGTCACCAGGGTCTCCGCCAGCGTGTCCTTGAGGATGGGTTTGAGCAAATACTGCTCAACCCCCAGACCAATGGCCTTCTGCGCATAAGAAAAATCGTCATGTCCGCTGATGATGACGATCTTGATGTTCGGCAACTCCTTTCTGACCAGTTCTATCAACGCAAGGCCGTCCATGAACGGCATTTTGATGTCGGTAATCAGCAGATCGGGCTGTATTCTTCGAATCAGCGGCAGCGCAAGCTCCCCGTCCGGCGCGTCGCCGGCATAGAGGAAGCCATACTGCTCCCACAGTATCTTGTCACGTATGCCCTCGCGGACAACGACTTCATCCTCAACAAGGAAGACCTTGAACATACCGGCATTCCTTTCGATAGTCATCCTGTCTTTCTGACGGGCATGCCCATTCCTGCTCCGGTGATTCCGTATAACCGCCCATCGTAAAAGTTTATATCATACCCGAAGGTGAAGTTTCTTATGATCTTCGTACATTATTCTACATAATCAAAAAAGACCAGATTCGGTATTGTTTGAATCTCTTGCGCTTCTACTGTCCGTCTGCGCTTCTACGGTTCGTCGCCAATGCATTCGAATTTCTTGCGGCGCATCATGCAAACCGATTCTCCGTCAGACTGCAAAAACCTGAAAAGCATTGCAATACAATGCTTTTCAGGTTTCGCTTGTGATCGAAGCAAGTGTCTGACTTCGAATGGGAGCAGCCAACATACGGTTTTCTCATGGCACATCGGTTATTTAGGTACCAATGCTTACCTGAAAAAACAATGACGGTCTGCAAAGAATCATGCTCTCAAAATCCGTGCTGTGTGAAGCCGTCTTCACCGACGAATTCTATCTCGGCCTGCAAAAACGCGTCAATTGCCATTTTGTTGTCCGCGTATCCCGCGACATTTTCTTCAAGATATTTCATCACAGAGCCCTCACCCAGTTTGATAAAATCCACCTGGCTTGTGGGCAAATCAATCCCAACCTGCTCCGTCCAGTAATCTTTGAACAAATCAACATATATCTCATATTCGCAGGAAACCCAGGAATCGAAAACCGAAACGCCTCCGTACGCTACCCTTGAGCTGTCTTCCGTGTCAAAAACAAAGTACTTGAAGGTTTTACCCGTGTCATCCAGCCAAACGACAATGTCAACCCAATAATCATCAACGAGCATCGCTGAGCCGCTTGCACTTTTGTTATAGTATCCGTAATCGTTTCTAAGTTCTCCTGCAAAGCGTTCCTTGTTGTCAAACTTAATGTCTGGAACCGCCGCGCCGCGCTGACCCGGCGGCGCGGAATGACGATAAAGGACGCAGCCGACCAAGTCATGGCCGAGGCGTATGCTAAGGCGAGTTCCGGTGGCACTTTGCCGGCTGCGGCTCGACAAATCTACTATGCTGCGCGTCCGGAGATTCTCAGATTGACCGGGGAGGATTCGCTGAACTCCGTGTACTTCACGCAACGACTGCTTCCGCCGTTTATCGACAGGAACCCGGATCTGACGGCCGATTGGGACATCACGTACGATAGCCGCGGGTGCCTGGTTGAGCCCCATACACGGTTGCACGTGCCATTGGGTACGCTCGACCGGCGAGCGTACCAGAATGACATCGCGAACCACCACGTGACGGATCCCGTGTTCGACTTGGCGGAACGTCTCGCGTACCCGACGTGCGGTCCGGCAAACCGGTGGGGCGCCATTCTCTTCGTCGAGAAGCAGGGTTTCCAGCCTTTGCTGGAGCACGTGCGTCTAGCCGAGAAGTGGGATATTGGAATCATGACGACAAAGGGGATCTCGAATGTCGCAGCGCGCGAGCTGATTGACGGGCTCAACGTGCCGGTACTTGTAGCGCACGATTTCGACGAGGAGGGGCTGAAGATCTTCGCAACCTTGCGGGATAGTACTGCGCGGTACGAATACACGAATCGCGTTGACATCGTCGACATAGGTCTACGCCTTGAAGATGTCGAGGAGTATGACCTGCCGTCGGAACGGACCGGCAAGCTGCGACACTCGCCCAAGATTCTGGCCGGATATGGAGCCACTCCAGCCGAGATCGAGTTCCTCAGGCACAACCGCGTCGAACTGAACGCCTTCTCCAGCGGCGATTTGATCAGTTGGCTGGAACGCAAACTCACCATACACGGAATCAAGAAGATCATACCCGACAATGATCTTCTGCGCGAGGCATACCGGCGGACCGTGCAAGTCCTCGAGGTGGGATCGCAACTCAGCGCTATCAGAGATGATGCTCGCGAACGCGCGGCTTGCGCGCGGGTACCCAGGGATCTTGGGCCGCAAGTCCGTAAGCGGATCGCAGCCGAACCCACGCTTTCGTGGGATCAAGCCGTGGCGCAGGTGGTGAGAGAAAGATACAAGCCGCGGAGAACTGGGTGAGACTGCTTCGGTCTTGCCCATTACTCCGGGTCGGAATGACTGATGTGGCAACAGGACTGCAAAACGAAGCGGTGGACGTAACTTGGGTATAGCAAAGGGATTACCCAATACTTCACAGAGCAAATGTGGGGACTTGCTTCTGGCGACGCGTCGGGATGGACGTAATCTGTCCCGGCGCTGTCGCCGGCGCCAGTCGCAACGCCGACTTGCCGGGTCTTGGGTGACGCGCTTCTGGCGTTACCCCAAACATCTGACGAACTTTAGTCCGTCGAGGGTGTTGAAAAGCGAGGCGAGGGGCAGTATCGTGACATCTATGGCCGTGGCTAAACAGTGGCGTGCAGCTACGGGCCACGATTGAGACAGGATACGGAGATCGAGTATGAATCAAACTCAGAGGACAAACGCAATTGAACGTGATGCCAACGCGGCCGGATCCTGCGTGGAGCTGATTGACGTAGAGGCGGTAGCTCGGATTCTCGGGTGTTCTGCCCGGACCGTCTATCGTCTGGCGGACTCCGGCAAGATGCCCAGGCCGGTTAAGCTTGGACAGTTGGTGCGTTGGCCGCGGGCGAAGGTGGAAGGCTGGATTGCGGACGGATGTCCTGCGGTGCGGGGAGCAATCCGGCGAAGCCGGAACGAGATGCACACGAAGCAGTGCGTGTGATATGCGTGTGACGCCGAATCGTGGGATGGACGAATGGTGGATTGGCAGAAAACACTGCAAACAATCAGCGCTGTTAGCGCCGGTACAGCGGTTCAGGCTGGACGCCAGCTAACCGGGCAGCCCCGTCCCCTGGCTTCGTAAGGGGATGAGTCGAATCGGACTGACCACCGGCGGTGACGACGTACGGCCGGGAGAGCCGCTTCCCAGTGGGCCGCTTGTCCAGCGGGAAGGCGAGTCAGGTCGAACAACGCTCGTGGTGCTGAGGATGGCTTCGGCTGTGGCCAGCACGTTAGACACCTTCCGGGGGACAGCAACCCTCACGGTGGCGAGTAGTAGTGATCTGGCGTATGCGGTGTCGATAGTCCGGTCGCAGGCGGGTGAAACTGGATTGCCTGCGGAAAAAGAAATATCCAGCGGTTCAGCGATGGGCTCGGCGGCGTGCCGCACGGAGTGACGCGACCGTGTCACCGACCTCAGGCATGGGGTCGGTGCGCTCCGGGTCTGACGGTTGCCGCTGTGGTCGCCACGGCCGACCGACAGCTATACGATAAGTCGAAACACTCGACGGCGAGACGAACGAATGCGGGGAATACGGGAGATACAACCGACAGGCGCCCCGGTTGGGAGCGGTATGGCTCCAGCCGCAAGCGGGATGACAATGGACCGCATGAGAAAGCAAACCACCGAATCCTCGACACTGACCAGGCTGTTACGCGGACCCCTGGACAACGCCGACATCCTGGCCGCCTGCTCTGGAATAGAGTGCCGCCAGACCAAACGCAAAGGACAACCGCTATGGGACACGTTTACCGACCGACATACACGAAGCCGCTACCTGACGGAGCTGAAGTCGCCGTCCGAAAGGGGGAGCTGTTCGCCCGATGGGTCGATGGACGCGGCCGGAAACGAACCGCGAGAGTGACCACAGGCAAGGACGGCACGGACCGTATCCTTCTTCAAAGCGGGACGTACACCGCGGAGTACCGCAACGGGGCCGGGCATGTTGTGAATGTTGCGACCCGTTGCCGATCGAAGGATGCGGCCTTGTCCATGCTGACCGAGCTTCAAGACCGCGCCGACAAGGTACGGTCCGGCGGATGGACTGTGGCAGAAGATGCCGTCTTGGACCACAAGGACACGCCGATCGCGGATCACATCGACGCGTATCTGGCGTACCTGCGGACGAAACGCGGCAAAGGGAGACGGGTACGAACGTCACATCATCATGTCGTGAACACAACGCGGTGTCTAAAGGTGATTGTCGCGGGGTGTGGGTTTCAGCGGCTCCGCGACTTGAACCGCGAGCCTGCGGAGAAGTGGGGGGGCCGAGCCGAGGCAGACGGGCTGGCCGCTCGGACGGTCAATTCCCATTTTGCGGCTCTGAGCGCCTTCGGAAACTGGTGTGTCGAGACGAAACGGATTATTGCCAATCCGTTCACGCGGTTACCGATGCGAGACCAGAGGGCCGACCGGCGGAAGATCCGCAGGGCGCTCACTGGCGATGAACTCCGGCGGTTGCTCAAGGTGGGGCGGCTCCGTCCGGTGGCTGAGTATGGGCGGAAGACTGTTCACACCGCGGAAGGCGTTTCCCGTACTGACAAGCGGAGCCGACGGACCTGGAAGCGGGAGCCGCTGAGCTATCACGATATCGACGCCGCGGCCGAGCGGGGTCGCGCTGCCCTGGCCAAGCGGCCGGACCACCTTGCGAAGCTGGAAGAACGGGGGCGCGGCCGGGCGTTGGTCTACAAAGCGTTGGTTCTGACGGGGATGCGGAAGGGCGAGCTTGCCGCGGTGAAGGTCCGACACCTGGAGCTATCAGGGCCGCAACCGTACATCGTGCTTGATGCGGCCGACGAGAAGGCCGGACGGGGAGCCGAGATACCGATTCGGGGCGACCTGGCGGAAGACGTGCGGGAGTGGCTGGCGGAACGACTGGAGAAACTCCGAGCCGAAGCACGCGCCGAGGGCAGACCTGTTCCGGCGATGCTCCCGGCTGATCTTCCGGTGTTCGACGTCCCGGACGGCTTGGTGCGGATCATGGACCGGGACTTGGTGGCGTGCGGAATAGCCAAGCTGGTCACCGATGAGCGGGGCCGGGTACGCATCGACAAAAGCGACGACCGGGGTAGGACCGTGGACGTTCACGCGTTGCGGCATACGTTCGGAACTCACCTGAGTAAGGGTGGGGTAGCCCCACGGACCGCACAGGCCGCGATGAGGCATAGTACCGTTGACCTGACGATGAACACCTACACCGATCCGAGGCTTCTGGACGTGGCCGGGGCGTTGGACGTGCTGCCGTCCCTCCCGCTGGCCGACGAGCCCGAATCCGAGCGGCAGAGGGCGACCGGAACCACGGGCCGGACCGAATCCTCGGGGCGTGTTCGGGGTCTCGATGCGACCGCTGACGGGCGCCGGACGGAGCGTCAACAGACCACGCCCGGACGGGCCGAACCGGGGGAAAACGGGCCGACTTCGCTTGTACCAATGCTTGTACCAAACTCCGGCAAACGGTGCATATCAGGGGCGTCTACTGACAAAAGCATGTCATTGGGGTTGGGAGAGCGGATCGCTGTAAGTGACTTGGCTGACAAGAGTTACGAACGACAGGCAACCCCTGACAATCTACGCCGCGCGGGATTCGAACCTGCAACCTTCGGTTCCGTAGTGCGACTATAGGCGTTTAAGCATGAAAAAACGCCGTTTTTAGGCTCACAAACCCTGTGATTTGGATGATTACCCCTATCAGCGCAACACGTATACAACACGCACGTTTGTGCCAGGATGACGGCATAGGGCGATGAAGACGGGACCAGCTCCGGGCAAGGGCACCAGCAGCCCCAGCCCGGGAGGGGGCACGCTCTCTTACTTCTTCTCTTCTCTCTCCTGAAAAAAAAGAGAGGATCGTACAGATCGTACAGCGCCGCTCTGGAGAGGGTGTTTTCGGCGTTCTTGATGCCGTCAGGGCGGTTTGGCGCTGTACGGTCGTTGGGCCCATAGAGCGTACATGGATCGTTCTCATCGTACACCTTCGCTGGTGTTGCTCACTGTGCTGGGTTACCTGAACCGAGCACTTGAGAGCACGGTATCGCCCGTCCGAGACTCCTCGACGTGATCGCTTTCGCCAAGGCACAGAGTCCGTAGTTAATCCGATCAGATGCCCGCTCCGCCGACTTCCCGGTCGACGCCTCTTCCAGTTACTCCGTGGTTGGCTTTCGATCCACCGAGGCTCTCCTTCGCGAGGACGTCGATCGTGGGGCGGTCGTGCCGGTGTAGTACATTTGACGGAAGGGGGGCGGGGCTTGTGGATGCGCGGATGGCAGTTGGAGCCGCTGGGGATCGAAGTTGGGTACCTGGAGGGTTCCTGAGTCAGACTCGTGGTTGGGGGGCTGGGGCTATCTCCTCTCCGCCTCGGCCGCCTTCCTGCCGATGGCCGGACTTGACTTGCCGACGTATTAGTACACAATACTCAATAGTTAACATCTGGAACTAAAAGCGCCTGTCCGAGATTACGGAGTTTGCCGGTCATGGCCAAGGTCGACATCTGTAGCACACGCAAGGATTTCATCGCGGAAGTCCCTTGGGGCGATGGCGATCGTCGCTTGGTGATCGTTGAAAACTGCCATCACGGCGGGCGAGAGTACACCCATCTCCATACCTGGAACCGGCATCGGGTACATGACTGCTGGTATCCGACGAAAAGGTACTTCACGATTCCGCGGCATAACATCCGGCTGCTCGTGGACGCGCTGGTTGCAGCTCTGGGCGGTCACACCGCCGACAAGCCCGAGTGGCTCGCTTACTTTGAGTCCCAGATGGCCTGGCGGGCCGAGGTCAAGGCGATGGACCTGCTCAACAAGGTCAACGCACCGGCCTGATTCAGTAGTACTTTGCAGCTATTGCATGCCCGGAATACCCTCGATACGCTGACCTCTCATCTTCCGCGCGGCCTCGGAGGGGCTTCGTCGCCTCGCTGGGCGTGCGGTGCTCATGCTCGGAGGTCAAGGTCATGTTGCGTTGCGGTTCTGTTGCTGCGGTGGTTGTGTTGTCGATGGTCTCTGGATCGGCGGGATTAGCGGCTCCGCCGGGCATGGTGCTCATTCCCAGCGGGGTGTTTGAAATGGGGTGCCACAATCCTCCCAGCCCCGACGACTGCCCCCCCGATGAGCTACCCCTGCATGCTGTCCTTGTCGACGCGTTCTACATAGACGTTTACGAGGTGACCAACGAGCAGTACACCGTTGCACTGAATTGGTGGTATGGTGAGGGATCGATCGATGATCCATCGGGCCACGACGGGATGGTACTGGACAGCGTAACCGGCACAGTCTACTGCGGCACTACAGAGAGCGTTCCGTCCTACAATCGGATCACCTGGGCCGCGGGGACCTTCGGTGTAACCCCAGGCAACGAGGACCATCCCGTGGTAGTTGTCACTTGGCACGGGGCCGCCGCGTATGCCAATTGGAGAAGCGACCAGGAGCAGAAAGAGCGGTGCTATCCCGGCATCGACCAGGACCCTCCTGTCTGGGATTGCGATTTCGCCGCTAATGGGTATCGCCTCCCGACGGAGGCGGAATGGGAGTATGCCGCCCGCGGTGGCAAGCACGATCCGTACTACATGTACCCATGGGGCGACGGCATCGATGGGACCATAGCAAACTATCAAACCTCAGGTGATCCGTACGAAGACGCTGTCGAGATAGAGACAACCCCTGTTGGCTTCTATAACGGGTGTCTTCATCAGAAGGCCGATTTCAACTGGCCGGGGTCGGCGGCGACCTTTCAGACGTCGGACGGTGCCAACGACTACGGTCTTCATGACATGATCGGCAACGTCTGGGAATGGTGCAACGACTGGCACGATTCAACGTACTACGCGATTAGCCCTTGGGACAACCCGCGGGGGCCCGGAAGTGGCACGCATCATGCTCGCCGCGGCAGCACGTTTCACGGAGGTGTACCAAGCCAACGTAATGCGCGTCGCTGGAGGGGACCCGACGACACCCCATACAACAGTGTCGGGTTCCGCTTGGTCTCGACCAGGAGCCGGGGCGCCTGCTGCCTTCCCGATGACACATGCGGTGCTCATCTAACCGAAGCGGAGTGCAATACCGTCAGCGGCATCTACGAAGGCGACGGCACCCGTTGCGAGTGCGCGCCTGAACCATCTGTTCCGGCGATCTCCGGTGTCGGTCTCGGCATCATGCTCGTAGGCTTGGCGGCTGTCGGCGGTGTTGTGTTCGGTAGGTCGAAGCGTGCGGTAGCATAGAGGAAAGGGGGATGAAGTAATGACGCGAATCAAGATCGCTGTGGCGTTGATGGTGGTATTTTTGGCAGGCCGAGCGTCGGGACAGTGGGTACAATGGCCGGTTGCCGAAGGAGGTAACGGGCATTGGTATCGGCTGACCGAGGCGAATTCGACGTGGTACGAGGCCGAGCAGCAGGCCGTTATGGCAGGAGGACACCTCACAACAATAAACAGCGAGGAGGAAAACGACTGGCTTGTCGCGCAATTCGCAGACGCAGACTCGGTAACGCTCTGGATAGGCTTATACCAGGATCTGGATGATCCAGACTTCTCCGAACCAGATCATGGCTGGAAGTGGATTGGAGATCCCGCACTCTGCCGCTGGGTCACAGGCAATCCGACTGAATGCTATACCAATTGGAATGGGGGCGAACCAAACAACGGCGGCGACGAGCAGGACTGTGTCTACTGGTACACTGATTCGGTACCTTCATCCGTGGGAATGTGGGACGACCAAATGTGCATCAGCACCACCCTCGCCATCATCGAGCGCGCCCCCTCTGTCCCCACCGTTTCCGAATGGGGCCTACTCGCGATGGTCCTGCTCGTGCTGACGGCCGGAACGATCGCGTTCGCCGGGAGAAAGCGATGCCACGGACAACGAGGCTGACTCCGAAGATCAGTGACTGGCAGATGCTGCCGCTCGGCTGTGAGCTGGGCGCGCCGGAGAGGGAGCGAGAGGTTCTTCACTGTCTGCTCGACGGGGCGAATGAGCGTGTGGCGGTGTCCTGGAACCGGACATTGCGATGTAGTGGGGCGCCCGCTGGCCGACCCAGAGGGTCGCTCGTGCCGGGCGCGGGTTGCGTCCGTACATCTTGTCATGGATATGTTGCAGTGGTTATCCGGCCTGGCGGCCTGGAACGGCCCAGAACCGGGCATTATGTTGCACTGCACGCGGACCAATATGGCCCTCGCGTCCGTCCGTGCGGTCACTAGCCTCCGCACTGCCACTCACGCTGTCTCCCTGCTTCAATCTCAGCTTGGTTTGACATCAGGAACTTGGTTTGCTAATCTGACAGCCTGTCCGCATTGGCTGAGGCCAGAGGGGGGCCATCTCGATTGTGAAGGTAGAGGAAAGGAGCTTGAGAGAGATGTCAAGGGTTCAACTCTTTGTTTTGTTTGCGCCGGTATTGAGCTTTGGGTTTACTGTCTCTGCCGCGACCGTGCAGTTCGCGCCAGTGGCTTCAAACCCGGCTTTCCTGCTGGAATCTGAGAATCTCTACAATCCAGGCGGCATCGAGCGCAGTTGGTATGGACACGTCTTGACTAACGCCGGACAACGCGACTTGGCTGGCTTCCGCCAAGAAATGTCAACGCCGGGGCGATACGGCGGCGGAGTTAACTGGGATGGCTTGCCTGACAGGTTCGAGATAGCCAACTCGATGGGTGTCCCTCTGGATGTTCTTGGCCTTCCTTCTCCTCTCCGGATCATGGCGACAACGAGCGGTGCACCCTTGACGACTGCGACGCTTACCCCCCCTGACCCCTTGCCGCATCATCCGGCGCCGACGTCGGGTGACAACATGATTGGCCGAGTCTATGAGGGTTGGTTTAGCAGCTCAGTTTCAAGAGAGTTGACGCTTGAGTTTCAGCCTGCTGGTGGTTTGAAGCTGCATGGGTTCGGAATGGTCATCGTTGACTCCGGCGCCGACAGCGGTGGGTTAACGGTCAGCTTCTACAACTCTGACACGCTGCTGGATCAGTTCTCTGCCAATGACGGTATACTTTTTCACAACCAGCCAACGAACGACAACTTTGTGGGATATTGGTCGGACACCGAGATCACGCGAATCCACATGGAAACGAGTGGTACCGTCATCCGGGGACGATTCGACGATTTGGGGTTGGTTTTCGTTCCAGAGCCAAGCTCATTGCTGCTGCTTGGCATCGGCGGGTTGGCGGTCATCCGCCGCCGGCGCTGCCTGACCTAAGTCTACCAGGTCTCGTCTCTCGACATTCATCACGCCGGACTCTCCGGGCGGTCGCCTATTAAAACGCGAAGCCGGCAGTATACGCTGAGGCGGACGCAGCACAGAGTGCGTCTCCAATTCCCCTGCTTAGTGGTATATAAAGGATGTAAGGTTAATCGGAATGGCGCAATCACCGACACCGCGCTTGGCCAGGACGTCTCCCCGAAGGTGCTACGGGTCGCGCTTCAGTATCCGCACCACCGCCGAGTGACTCCACTGCTTCGACCTGCCCGTCTTAGTAGGGATGCCGCGTTCCGTCAGTTTTTCGGCGATGGCCACGAGGGTGTTCCCGCTCACCCGCATAGCCTGTATGTCCCGGATTACGGTCTGCTCGGGTTCGTTGGGGATGAGCGCTATCCCGTTTTCGGCCAAGTCGAAACCGTAGGGGACCGTCCCGACTCTCTGACCGTTGGACTTCTTCACGGCCATGGCGGACTTGGTTCGCTCGCGGGTGAGGTTGCGTTCCATCTCAGCCGCTCCGGCCAGGACTACCAGCATGAACCTCCCGGCCGCGCTGGTGGTGTCGATCGCGTTCCCGCCAAGATCGACCACGTGCAGGGCGATTCCCTTCTTGTCCCAACGCTCCACGGTGTTCAGGCAGTCGCCAGCGTTCCTGAACCCTCGATCGAGCTTCAACATGACCACCGCTCCGGCACGACGCTGCCGGAGACACTCCAGAAGCCGATTCCCGCCTTCTCTGCTGGCTAACGGCTTCCCGCCCGAAACCCCGGCGTCGACGATTATCTCGGCCAGCGACAAGCCCTTGAGCGTTGCATAGGCCCTGATCCTCTCGGCCTGCGCTTCCAACCCGAGCCCGCTACTCGCCTGCTCTTGGGTGCTGACGCGGGTGTACGCGATAGCCTTGGTATTCGTGTCCATCTTCTTCCCTCCCCGGAGTTAGGCCGCTACCGGAACGGCAGGCGACTTGACCGGCTTGCCCTTGTATCTACGAAGCGTGTCGGGAAGCTGGTCGATAGCGTCCCGGATGTTGTTGCCCTTTAAGTCGACTCCACACTTGCCTTGAACGTAGGAAAGGAACCGGAAACCCGGTGGAATCGGTAGGTTCGCTTCTCGCGCGATTCGCTCCAGGTGCTCAGCAACGGCCGGAGCGCTGGGTTTGCGGAACCGGAACCGGCGCCACCGACTGGCCAGTCCGTCGACTTCGCTCGCCCACGTTGTGCTTGTCGTGGTCCCGATGACGATGACGTGATTCGGCAGATTCTCCAGAAGCCCCAGTAACAGGCGCTGGCAATCTCTATTAAGGTGTTGAATCTCATCGACAATGAAGGCGCGTCGCCCCGATCCGCCCATAGCGAAGCAATACATCGACGCTTCCAGGGCACGGAAGTCCGCAACGCACACGGACCGGCTATCGATCCGCTCGATACTCATATCGGAGCAACCAAGAGCGCGAGCGGTGACGTAGGCCGCGCTAGTCTTGCCGCAACCGGCAATCCCGTCCGACTCGAATAACCAGCGCTCGCCGCAACCCTCAAACAGCCAATCGTCCGAGCAGGCTTCCCGGATGTCGTCGATAATCGGCTGGCCGATGAAGTCTTCCCACGTTTGCGGTCGGTATCGTTCACTTAGCATGGCGTTCCCCCAAGGTAACAGGCAGTCGGGATTATCCCGGCGTAGTAGGTGTCCAAGCCGACATCGTCGGTCACGAAGTAGGCGTCCGCGTTATCGCAGTCCTCAGTCGGATCGAAGACCACGTAGACCGGTTCGTCGCTCTGGCGACTCCGGCGGATTGCTCGGCTTGTGGCCTTTGACAGTTTCATTAGGACACCGCCTTTCTCGGATGTCCCCCGGCTTTGGCGAATTCGTAAACCTTCCGACTGCCGGTAGCGTCACAACATCGGCAGGGTGTGCCGTTCCAGCTTGCCCCATGTCCACTACAGGCAGGGCAGACGTCATCCCGCAAACGAGCGGTTTCGCAGTCGACGTGCCTTGCTCCCTGTCCGCGCTGCCAGTAAATCGAATCGCCAACGCGAATCTCACCGCCACAATCCCGACACTTTCCGGCATACTTCGCTCTGATTCTTCTCGCGCCGATCATTACGCCACCGCCTTTCCGGAGAGAACCGTGAAGCGGTGTCGGCCTACCGTGGCTATTTCCTGGAGATTCTCAGCGTCGATCGAACCGTCAAAACAGACGCATTGCCAGCGCACTAGCATTGCCAACGCTTCGATAGTGCATGTCACGGGTTTGAAGTCCGCCAGTCCGAACCCGTCGAAGATCGATAAGTCGTCCATGTTCAACGGCCGATCGGACCGGGCGATAGCCAATGCGGCGTCAAGGTCGATAGCCTTCATCATGCCACCGCCTTTCGGGTCTTGAGGGTCTCGACATCGTCGATAATCTCCCGCGCCGTCTTGCTGATTCGTTCGAGACTCTCGCGCAAGGCTTTCGAGTCTCCGTCCCAAAGGGCGATATAGCGACTTGCCCGGACTTCGACGTCAAGACCGAAGTGCGCACAAACCACGTAGGCGACCGATTCGGCTTCAAGCTCCGCCATATTGCGGGTTAAGGCGCCCCGATTCGTCTTGTGTAACGCTTCGTGGGCTAGCTCGTGGGCGAGCGTTTTTGCCTGTTGTCCCGTTTCGTGGGTGTTGTCGACTTCGATTGAACCGCCCTTGCTGACTCCGAAGACTCCGTCGTCAATCCGCTTGAATTCCAGGGCGATTCCGCGATTCGTGGCAACCGCTTGCAGATTGGAAAGCAGCGTATCGGCTGCAACGTCGATCGTCGGACAGTCGACGCTTGGTAGGTCTTCCCCGTCGGTTTGCGAAACGTCGAAGACATGAACGGCACGGAAGGACACGCCGTGAACGGTCTCTTCCTCCCCGGACGCGGTTGTGACCGCTTTCGCGTAGGGACGCGGTGCGAAGATCATAATGCCGCGCTCGCCCTTGCGGACATTGCGCCGGAACTTCGTCTTCCAGGCCTTGAACCCCGCAACGCGAGACGCTCCAGGGCATTGCGATAGGATCAAGAGGGAATTGTGCCAGGAATACCGGTGAAACTTGGCTTGAATGGTCAGATAGGCTTGGAACGTCTCCGAAGCTCGAACCGCGTCAACCGCGTTTGCCAGGGTATCCAGGCTCTTATCGATTGTCTCGCGGAGTCGCTTCGCCTTGTCCTTCGTCGATTCTCTTGCTACAGTTTCCATCGTCATTAGCTCCTTAGTAGCTAGTGGCCACGGTCCCGGATGTTGGTAGCATCGCGGGACCACTTGTCATTCCACACCCTCATTATGACACACGTTTGACGCAAAGGCAAGAAGAAAATTCGACAACCGTTCCGTTGTGCAAAAAATGCCAGGATGTGGCACCGTATACAATCTTAATCGGGCAGCCATGTTTCACCCTTGTTTTCAAGGCGTTTCCGGCTGTGTTCCGGTTTGTTTCCGTATTGTTTGCGGCGAGTCTATGCCGGATGAAGGTGCCTTCAGTCGATGACATAAGCGCGGCACGTTTCAGAGGAAAGGTGGCGACATCGAAGGCGGAGCACGTCCGGACGGGCGAATCAAGAGACGTTGGGACCCCTATCGGCCTGGAAAAGCTGAACCACACCCCCCGGTCGATCCTGGCGGTACCATCTAGACTTAACCCCCCTCCGACGCGCGAGCAGTTTCCGGGCCGGGCAGGCCTGGATAACGCTGGCGGTCCTTTCCGGAGTCGGGTATCGTGTCGGCCATGATCCGCAAAACCATCCTGTTCGGGTGTGCGTTCGGGGCGATCGTCTACGCCGTTGCCTGGGTTGTTCTGGCCTTTCCGGTCTGCCTTCGCGATAATGGGCCATCGATTTCGGCTACCGGCTCTTGCTGGCGAGCCCTGCCGCAGCAGAGGTGATGTGAAAGTGAGTAGAATGGAAGAACAAAGATCCAGTGATGAACAAGTCATAGACGAGAAGCTATGGCAAGCCTTCTGGCTAGGAGTATGCGTTGCTAATGACCCCTTCGATGTTGAGCCAGAGAAGCTTGGCTCTGATAAGGTCTCTTCCCTTAGAGCCACGGCCGCTGCCATCCGCGCGAAGGCGCAGAATTTGAGGAGACTAGATGCGTCACTCCGCGAAATAGCGGAGGGCAAGTCTTTGCTGGGGCCAAACGTCACCGACGGTCTTGACCCGAAGGTCAAACGCCGACTAGACCAACAGGAGCGTGAAAGGCAGAAGCTAGCCCAACGATTAGTTGCGTTTCTGGACAGAAAAGACGAGGAGCTGAACCGTTACCGAGAACAGAAGTGAGAGCCATTGCTGAACGACCTTGCTTTCTCGCAAGCGCAGTTACGGAATCTCGGAAGCCCGGCATCCGAGGGACAGTCGGTATGACTCTTCTGCTACTGCTCCAGCCGTTCCTGTTTCTCGTCTCTGTCTACGTCACGCTCGCCTTCATTCGTGACCCGGCGCGACGCTGGCGCCGGAAAAAGCGAGGCCCGTGCCTGACGTGCGGGTACAGCCTGGAAGGGAACGTGTCGGGAGTGTGTCCGGAATGCGGTTCGGAGATCGCGCCATGATTCGCGAGATTCTCAGCATGCTGCGCGCTGCCATTATTGTTGGGTTGACGTTGGGGGCGGTGTCGACGGCATCTGTCGGGGCGTTCCTGGTTCATGGATCATTATGGCGGTACAAGGGGCCGTCAATCACTGGGGGGGGGCCGACAACCACCCCCTGGTGGTGCGACATCTTCTTCTTGGAAAACGGCGTGGTATACTTCGATGTTGTTGCATGCCAGCCTTACGAACTGGAATACTGTGTTGGTTTTCCGAGGTCGGCATCTGATGGTCTCAGTAGAGGATCACGCTTTGAACGATTCATCGGTCTCAACGTCTTCTACCCAAAGGGTCCGTCGTGTGAATGGGGCCTGTCCGCCTACGTATCGCCCAGATTCCTTTGGGTTATCGCGTGTCTTCTGGCAACCTACCCGGCCGTCACATTCATGCGCGGTCCGCTCCGCCGTCGCCGTCGGCGCAAACGCGGCCTGTGCGTCGGCTGCGGCTACGACTTAACCGGCAACATCACGGGTGTCTGTCCCGAGTGCGGCGTCCCGATCGATCCCAAGCAGGATGAGGCTACCGGATGACCACCATGCGGACCATCTCTCGGAAACGACGAATCCTGAAGTGGGCGGGGTCGGTGGCGTACGTTCTTTTGGCGACAACGCTCATCTTATCACGATGGTGGACCGCGGGTTGGCTCGGCGGGACCTACATTGTAGTCACCAAAGGTGGCGCGGTAGTGGTCACCGTTCTTGACCAGACCGGACGTGAACTTGGCTGGAAGGTCCGCCGGAACGTCCCCACTTCACGCATGGACTGGTGGTTTCGCCGCACCCCGGCGAACCTCTCCGGGATGTCGGTCTTCGCCACCCCTCTCTGGGCACCCCTGGTTGGGATCGGCCTCCCGACATTCTTGGCATGGCGGCGCGATCGCCGGATTCCGCCCGGTCACTGTGCGAGCTGCGGTTACGATCTGACGGGCAACGTCTCGGGCCGGTGTTCGGAGTGCGGAACGCCCGTGCCCCAGCAAACAACTTGCGACGACGGGATACCCCGGTCTCCGGAGGATGAAAACAAGTGACCGCTGGAAGGACTCGGCGCACGGAGCAAGCGGCGGGGGGATCTGGCATCATGGCCGCAAGGTACCTTGCGATCGAACGCAACGGGTGGGGTGTTGCGCACTGCCGGCGGGAGAGTGAGGAGCTTGAAGGCAAGATCGTGAAGAACTTCCGCAACTAGCGGGAGCTGCAAGCCAACGCCATTTCGCTGGGGAGAGCACGATCAGACCGCCGCGGCCATTCTGTCCGTCTCCGCCCGCGACCACGAACACATCTGTTACGAATTCAACTCCCGATGGTCAGTCTCACCCGCCATGTCACGCGCCGCGCCCCCCGAAGCTCGGATGTCCGCGCTTGGCGAGGGCAGCGCACTCCCCGGCCACGCGGCGAAGCATGCCAGTTCGGTCATTCACGCTGAGCAGACGATACAGCCGGTAGGTGTACGTGCGAGCCGTGCAGTCCCGGACGCCCAGCGACTCTGCGATTGCCGCTTCGTCGGCATGGTCGAGTATCGCCCGAAACACGTCAGTCTCTCGTTCTGCGAGGTTGAACTGTAAGCTCAGCGTCCGTAACTGTGCGTCTGAGACTTTTGGGGCCTGTTTGGCTCTTGGCAAGGTCCGCCCTCCTATTACGCTCCCGCCGGCGTCGCGAACTGTGGGTGCTTCCGCCGGGGCATCTTCGCGTATGTGGCGAACACGAGCAAGACCAGTTGACTGCGGCTATGCACTCCCAGCCGTTGGTACATCCGGCAGAAGTGCGTATGGACCGTAACGGGCGAGATGTACAGTTCGTCCGCGATCTCGATCTGTCGTTTGCCCTGGAGCACGCACCGGACGATGTCCAGCTCTCGACCGGAGATGCTCATACTCTCGCCCGACGTCCAGAGCTGGGCTATCGTGATCGGCGGGATCTGATTAGTCGGCATAGCGGCCTTTCGTCAGGGAGAAGGGGATGTAGCTGATTGTCCGCCAGTCGAGTCCATGCCGACAAAACGCCGGTGCCGTCACGCTGACCGGCCCCGCTCCCGCGGAAGCTCCTCAGCCCAGGACCCATCGTAGCCCGCCAGGCCACCGGACGGAAGAAGCGCAGAATCAGTGATGCCCCCTTTCCCTTTTTGGTTCCCGAGCAAGTCCATCGACCAAGTGTGAGCCGTGGGCTTCCCGTCCTCCGGCGTCTCGAACCCGTCGGGCTGCCCGTCCCCATCGAACGTGAACTCCCCCGATTCGGCAAGAATCAGCCGGTTCAGCCGGTCGTAGCGATAGAGGTAAGATCGATCGTTGTCGTGCCCGGCCTGCGTGATCTCAGCCTAGGGGTGGTTCCCAACCGTGCTCGCCCGGAAGCGTTGGCCGTTTCACCCTACCCGCGCTGGGTATAGCCGAACGCCAAGATCCCGACGGCGGTGTCCAGGACTCCGTCCATGCACCCCCGAACGCGGCACCCCGAAAAGCGACGTGGGCGTAATCAGTATGGTGTCCCCCGAATTGCCACCGAATTGCCAGAAGATCGAGTGGAATTGACTAAATGGACACGTCGTATCCCTTGGCGAGGATCTGCCGCACCGCATCCTGGGCGGCCTCAAAAGTGGAGAAGCCCGGGATACGAAACTGGTCTCGAAGGGGCGACGAAAGACGATCAAAGCAGACCAACCTGCCGTCAACAGCAATGCCGAACATTCCCCCGATGCGATCCTGTGACCATAATGCAAGACGATCTCTGCACTGCTCCCTCAACCACAGCACAACGGCGAATGTTCCGTTCGACTGCTCATTCGCGTAGATTCGCGTGTATTCGCAGCAGGAGAGCGTAACACCCGGTTCTCTCTCGCGATACCAAACCGATCCATCCTCCGCAACAATCTCCACAGTGTGAGCGTCAGTTCGAACGCGGTCTAGGCTCAACAACTGCACATAGTCACGATTGCCGGGCGCTGCTACCCGTACCGGCGAAAAGTCGACGTGCAGAATGCAGCACTGGTTCGGCGTAGCCAGCACCGATACAACAAGTACGGCCAACGCCAACAGGATCACCATCATCCTAAGCATTGCCCTGTCGCATCACCACGGCCGAATCCTCAACACATATCATGGGAGTTAGTCTTCGACTACCGAACTCCGCGGGGTGTCCGGCTTCTGCCACCTTTGCGTGCCTACCTTGCCGAGGACACCCGTTGTGGGGCCGCGGTAACACGGGCGCACGCCCTGCTCGCCTGTCCATGTCCGGGATGGCTGCCGCTGCAAGCTGGCGGGCAATCCGCGGTGTGGTCGACAGAATCACCTACGGACTCCGAACCCCTGCAGGAGAATCTCTCTGGCTGCTTCATCAGCTGCCTCAAGTGTCGAGAAGACCGGAATGCCAAACCGGAGGTCAAAAGGTCCGCGAAGCCGTGCAGTATACACCAGCTTGTCGTCGATAGTAATGCCAATCATCTTGCCGAGACGGCCCTTCGACCAATGTCTGAATCGATCCCTGCACAATTCTTGCACCCAAACGATGACGCCGAAGTTCCCATCTGGAAAGTCCATCGTTTCGATCCGGTCACAGTCACAGCAGGCAAGTGAAATCCCGGCTTCTTCTTCTCGATACCAGACCGATCCGTCTTCGCCAACGATCCTTACGGTGTGGGCATCAGTGGGGATGCCGCTGAGGCCCAACACCTGCACGTAGTCAGGGTTTCCGGACGGCGCCACCTTGACCGGCGCACTCGTCGTATCCGTGTTACGCTGTTGATTCCCTACAAACAGAATCAAGACAATCAGTCCGACCACCGCTATACCCGTGATTACTCGCATTTGCCTACATCACCCTCGCCGCACTGAAGAGGCCCTGGATTATTAGTCCCCAGCGGACTACCGTGTACATCACAGAGCGTCTCGCCATACCCTATTGTCTCGCAGGACAGAACCGCTCTCATGTTGTCAAAAACGGCCTTCCCATAGATATGCTGGGATTTTCCTGTGCCCTCGATCGTCTTCTCTTCTCGGTACTCACCTGCTCCGTCGTCGCAATCCCGCACACACGTGCGGACACATATCTCCTTCTTCCGGCAAGCCCTGCCACTCCAGTCAATGCGGCTATGATCATAGCTGCTGTAGCCGCGAAGTAACACTTCTGCAGTCGGCAAATAGAACACACTTCTCATACCGAGTGTCATGTCGGCATCGTCCGCCTCGCCGTTGTCGGCTCTGAAGCCAATGACCTTTACACCAACCTTCACGGTGTTGAGGATCGTGAAATCGACATCGCGGACTGTGGCCCTCGCCTCTTTCAGCGTCCGTTGCAGGAGCCCCCTGATCAACCATTTCTCGGTTGACTTCGCCTCTCTCAGATACGTCCCGCGCACTGTTACAGTCTGGAAACCATTGGATACACGCAAACTCGTCCAGGGCCCACACTTCATGCCGAGAACATCCGTGTGCCGGGCGGGATTACTCTGAACATAGTGGTACAGACTCATCCCATCACCGTATTGCGCCGCAACACGCGCCGCCGGTTGTACGGCAAACGTGACCGCATTATGCGAGGCGCCGCTCGTGAGCACCAACCCCGTCCCGTTCGGGTCCGCCTGCAGGAAGCGGCTTAGCAGGGGATCGTAATAGCGGGCGCGGTTATAGTAGAGGCCGGTTTCGCGGTCAAGGATCAGGCCGTTGCGGCCGAGGGGGATCAGCAGCTCGGTTAGATCGGCAGGGCCGTTGCCTTCTGCGTTGCCGGATCCGTCCTCGATGTGCTGATACGCACCGTATGGGGCGTACGAATACTGCTGCTCGAGGTATCCCAGGTGATCGGTCACGCCGACGACGTCGTAGTTGGCGTCCTGCAACACGAAGTGCGGGTCCGGATCGGCGGCACCGGTGTCGTAATATGCCACGACCTCATCGATATAATCCAACCCGTAAACGTACCGGCGATGCGGCTCGACGGCCGTGTCGCTCGCGCTGGTCTTACGGTGCTCCAGCACGCGGTGGCCGTCGTAGTAGAAATAGTCGCCGTAGCCGGTCGTGTCGAGCGGGGCTCCGGAGTTCTCCACCCGTTTGCGAATCCGCCGGCCGAGGGCCTCGTAATCGAAGCTCAGCGAGATTCGGGCGCTGGTCGGGAAGAGCCGATTGCTCAGCGAGTCAAGTACAGGATCATTACACCGGTTCTAACCAAACCAATAGCCACCCCCAGCGCCGCGACAATTGTGTACCCGCGCGACGGGCTGATTGCGATTCCCCACGCCCCATAAGCCAGAGAACCCAGCATCAAGGGAGGGGCGCAAACCACGAATGACAAAATGCCGCACGATACAGAAATCGCCCCGCTTGTCCTTGCCCAATCAATGTCCACGCGTATGCAGACTCCTGTGATATGAGTACGCTCAGCAGCAACCCGATGTCCGGAGGATGCCGTATCTCCGAACTACCGCACTCACCCTGCGCCTCGCCCCCCCGTCAGTCCGACCTATCGCGCCCTTCAGCTCCTGCGACATTCCTTGCTCCCTCCGACGGCGAACCTTCAGCAAACGAACGACAGCCAAAGGCCGTTCCTAGTGGAAGGAAACTGCTCATTCGGCCAGTGCGATCTTCTATGGCAGCGTAAGCAGATACCTGCTCACCAATAGCATACGGAAGAACCGACACATCTCCGATGTTGACCCGGAGAAGTCCGTCAGCATCCGCGATGCCGTGTTCTTTGTATAGGTCCCAAGATACCGGCTCCAGTCTCCACATCCTAGATGATAGGATAGAATTGTCTTTCTGCTGCTGTGTATCCTCAATCAACGTGTGAACGATTGCTGCGTCTGGACCACAAATTATAATGTGATATCGGTAAGTCTCTCGGTTTAAATTGACCCAGTCTAACCCAAGAACAGGTTCCCCATCCATTGTGTAGTTCGCCGTAGCCATTAGTAGTACCGGTGGTCGTCTTTCCGGCAGCGTGCCCTCATCCAGTAGGCGGAGCGCCGCCAGAGCCTGCGCAACATGAAGGCTGCTGTCCCTGTACCGGATAGTGCTTCCCTGAATGACCCTGTGCAAAAAACGTCTCGTACTCTCAATCTGCTTGTGGAGCGTGTTTTTGTAATCGCGCGCGATTGCCGGGACATCTGGAAGCGCAGTATAGCCAGCGTGCGGCGCATCTGTGTCCGAGTTACGGTTGCATGCTCCTGCAAGCATGATTAGAGCGACAACCGCACCATATCCACACGTTAGTGTAATTGCAGCTAGCGTTATTCGGGGCATCTTTTTTGCGTTGCGCATTTCTGTTCCACCAACGCCTGAGTCTTTATCGCGCAGTCGTTGATAAGCTTCTTCTGGAGTTCAGAACTAAACCCAAGGTGCGATTCGCCGGGCTCTACCGACGGGAGCACCCTTACAGGACATCGTTTCCACTTCCAGCCGTCGATCGCCTCTGCCCAGAAAGACGACGACCACCAGGGATCGACGCAGGCTTTGCACCGATATCGATACCAGATGCTAAAACCGCCCTTGCGTGTGAAGGCGCGGATCAAAGGAACTGCCGCAATCGCCATCGAATTCTCCTCGAAGTACTTTGGCGCGTTCCATTTGTTGCATTCAAACACAATGGGACCCTTGAAGGATTGGGCGTATGTCACAGCCATGTAGACGTCGGCAGCAGCCAACGAGAATCCAACGTACTTCGCTTCGTCCGGATTAAGTAATCCGGGAACGACCTGCGTTTCCAAGTCGTAACAGACGTCACCTTCGTTGCACAGTCCACGTGGATCGCGGTTGTTGACAGGGCGTCCGCTGAGGTACTGGTAGAGGTTCATTCCATCGCCATACTGAACTCTGGCGCTGAGCGAAAAACTCGTACCAAAGGTCTGGCCTCCGTAAGCTAAGCTGCAGCTCTGCCCCATTCCCGTCCCGTTCGGGTCCGCCTGCAGGAAGCGGCTTAGCAGCGGATCGTAATAGCGGGCGCGGTTATAGTAGAGGCCGGTTTCGCGGTCAAGGATCAGGCCGTTGCGGCCGAGGGGGATCAGCAGCGCGGTTAGGTCGGCGTCCATGTTGTTATATCGCACGCCGGATCCGTCCTCGATGTGCTGATACGCACCGTAGGGGGCGTACGAATACTGCTGCTCGAGGTATCCCTGGTGATCGGTCACGCCCACGACGTCGTAGTTGGCGTCCTGCAGCACGAAATGCGGGTTCGGATCGGCGGAGCCGGTGTCGTAATACGCCACCACCTCATCGATATAATCCAACCCGTAAACGTACCGGCGATGCGGCTCGACGGCGGTCCCGGCCGCGTTGGTCTTGCGGTGCTCCAGCACGCGGTGGCCGTCGTAGTAGAAGTAGTCGCCGTCCCATTCTTGGTCTGAAGGATCGAACACGCCTTTGTAGATCCGCCGGCCGAGGGCGTCGTATTTGTACCAGGCGACAGCGCCGCCGGAAGTGCCGGTGAAGGCATCGCCGCTCACGGCCAGGGTGCCTCGCTCGTTGACGCGTACTACCCGATTCCAGGCGTCGTACTTGTAGAAATGCTTGTTATCGAGGATCACGTTCCCGGCCTTGTCGTAGTGGAAATCGGTGGTGTCGAAAGAGGTCGGGGGCTGGGGATGTGCGTCATAGTGATGTTGCACGATCTGGTTCGTCGCGTCGGTATCGTGATGGGTATAGGCGGTAACGGTGTCACCGCTGGAGTACCCGGGATTCCCGGACGAGAACGTGTAATCGATCACGCTTCGCTGATTCGTCTGGTCCCCGGACCAGTTTCCCAAAACGTCCAAATTCCACGCCCGGCCGGTCCCGCCGTTGTCTATCACCGGTACTGATGTATCGAGCACGCCCCGTTCGGCGTAGACCAGCCGGTTCAGATTGTCGTAGCCATACAGGAACGACCGATTGTTCGCGTGCCCGGCCTGGTTGATCTTGGCGTACGTGCGGTTGCCGTTGGCGTCGTAACCGTACTCGTAACGATGAAGGGTAGAGGCACCGTTGCGCTTGAAGCCCATGCTGGTGATGCGGCCGAAGCGGTCGAGGGCGCTGGCGGTCGTGTAATCGAGCGCGACCGCGTTACCACCCCAAGCCTTCTTTACATTTCGCCCGCCGCCGGTAGCGGTATAGGCGATCAGCGGATTGCTCGTACCGTCGACCTCGGACACGCCGGTCATGCGGCCGATGGCGTCGGTCCAACTCTGGCCGTTGTACGAGAACTCCACCGCGAAATCAGCCGTGGCATCGAGCTCGTGCGGGTACGAGATGCCGGTTACGCGGTTCTGGTTTCCTTCCCACTGCCAGTTGTAATCGACCTTCCTGGTCATGGACTCTGACGCCGCGGTTCTCGGATTCAGCGTCTCGCTGATCAGGTTGCCGAAGGCGTCGTACTCGAAGAGCACTTGGTTGGACAGGGTGTCCGCGGAGCAGTACTGCTGGGCCGAGGTTAGCTGGCGTCGGGTGTTGTAGCCGAAGGCGAGGTGGTCGATGGTTTTATAGCAGGCGTCGGAGATGGAGGGTGGATCACCGGCCGGGTAGCTGACCCGCACCTCCGTCGGTTGATTCCCCGGCGAGGCCGAGCAGGAGGAACAGCCCGCGTTGCCGTCGTAATAGAAATCAAGCGAGACGTCCCGCTGGTCCGTCCGCCGGGCGAGCCGGCCGTCGACGGTGTATTTGAACGTCAGGGCGTTGAGCGGATCCGGCTGCCCGGTGTCCCTGGCCGGGTACTGGATCACCCCGACCAAAGTCGGCGCGTGAGAGACCGCCGTGGACGGACTGTGGTCCGTCCCGTCGACGAGTTCCGCGCTGTAGACGTAGCGGGTGGCTTGAACCGTTGCGTTGGGGACGGTCACCTCGGTGGCCGCGAAGTCCGCGTCGGCGTCTTCGGTCCAGGTGATGGATGTCGGCGTGATGTCCAGGTAGGAGGCGGGGTTGCTGGGGATGATAGCAACCATCATGTCGGGCAGGCCGCCGCGGGTGTAGTGATGCGCGGTGTAGCGGACGGGGCCCTCGTAGTTCGCATCGCCCGGGTTCCAGTTTTCGGCCACCAGCAGGGTGTGCCCGAGCAAGTCGAACCAGGTCTTGGTGACGATGCCCTTGGGATCGCGGACGAAGTCGCGCCGACCGGCGGCGTCGTAGTCGTAGAGCGTGACGAGGGCGTTGCCAGTTAAGTTTGTGGTGCCGATCACGTACTTGGACCCGTCCCAAGTTGGTGCGTCAGGCCAGCCGCTCGGATCGCCTGTGAACCCGGTGGGCGGATTGAAGCTCGTCGTGTAGCCGGTCGCGGCGTTCGTGCCGAAGTTGGCCGTCGCGACAAGCCGCTTTGTGTACGGATCATACCAATTATAGGCGTATGTGATAAGAGCGCCGGAATAGGGGCCCATGATGCCCGTGGTGGCGTAGTCGTGCATGCGATCGCGGCGTATCTCGCAAAGCACGTTTCCGAAGGCATCGTACGTACGTTCTGTGCGGGTTAGCTCGTAGCCGCCGCAGGTGCCCGGGGTGTCGGGGTGCTCTTCACTGCAGAAGCTGGTGCGCACCACCCGGCCGAGCGAGTCGTACTCGTTGACCGTGATGCCGGTGGGAGTAAGGCTGGCCGTGACGCGGTTGAGGTCGTCGCGGAAGGTGCGGGTGTAGGTGTAGTGGTCGGGCGCGCCCGGCTCGTACGTTCTCTGTTCGTAGGTGCGGCCCCGCTCGTCGTACAGCGTTAGGGAAAGGGTCTGCGGGGTTTGCAGCCCCTCACGCGTGCAGACCTGGTTGACCGCGATTTCCGGCGCGAGTTTTGTCCAGGCTTCGATCTCGTCAAGCGTGGGGAGGATGCCGTCGGGTGGCCAGGTGGCCACGATTACGGGGCGATCCAGATTGTCGAAGACCGTCGCGGTGGCCGAGAGCAGCGCGGGGTCGGCCCGGCCGTGCCCGGCGCCGTCGACAACAACCTCCTTGGTGATAACGGCTCGGCCGCGCCAGTCGTAGACGTATTGGGTGTCTCGGCTGGGCGTGTCTTCGTTGAAGGCGGTGTTGCAGGCTTCGGGGCTGTCGGTGAAGCGACGCGTGCGAACGAGCCTGCCGGCGTCGTAGGGGAAGTCTTCATTGCCGGGAACGCTTTGGTCGTTCGATTCGTAGTCCGGATCGCCGTCGTTGTAGAGGCGCTCTTCGGACAGGACCATATCGTCGTCCTCGGTCGCGAACACGCGCGGGAACCAGTCTGCGCAGCCGTCGGCCGAGCCGTTGAAGACCTTAGTGGGCCGGCGTTTTGAGTCGAACAGCATTCGTTTGATCGTGCCGTCCGGCTCCTTCTGCCGCGCGATGCGGTCTTCGAGGTCGTACGTGAATTCGCGGACGACCGTCCGGCGGTCCGGGCCGGAGTCTGGGGGCTGCTTGAAGTCGTTGTAGCTGATGTCGTGGGTCGGCTTGAGCGTGGAAGCCTGGCGGTATTCCTTGGCGGTCCGGGCGAGGGTGATGATCTGGTCGGCGGCACCCGGTGGCCAATTGATGGTCGTTTCATCTCCTTGGGTCTGGGTCGGAATGGGTGGCGTCCAATTCTCGGTGTTATTGCCCTGAACGTAACCCAAACAGGGAGTACTCGAGCCGCATGGTATCCAGTTATCGCCGGGGACTACGCCGTCTTCGCCCGTCCAACCGGCTATCGCGCCATCGTGATCATAATCGAGAAGAGAGACGGCCCAGCCGAAATCGTCGATCTTGTCCGTCATGTTCTTGCCGGTCGCGCCCTGCCTGGCTGGGTTCCAGGCGATAACGCGCTGTTCGACGAACCTGCCGCCCTTGTCGACGACCTTCACGGTCGTCGTGCCGTGGACCTGAACGTCGCTATTGCCCACGTGGACCCCGGTGTGCTCGATGGAGTATGAATAGGGGTCGCGCCATTGGAGGGAGACCGCTCCGTTAACCTCCTCATAACGAATCGTCCGGTTGCTCAGAACCGCATAATCGGTTCTCGTCATGTCGCCTTCAACGAAGTCTGAAGCAGTCCACTCGTTGGATTCGATGGAGTGGTCAAGCCTGTCCAACACATCTGTCGTGAGCTGCCCCACGATCCGTGATGTCACTCTCTCCGAGGACCCCTCGCGAAGCAGCAGCGTGGTGATGTTCTTCGCATTGGCGCTGCCTTTCCGACCGTACGATCCGCCGGACGTAGGCCAGTTGAAGCCGGCTATTGCCGGCGTGATTCCGTCTCCTTCCTCGTCCACATGGATCTTACCCGTGTCTATATCGCGGACTTCGATGATGTTCCGACCGGATTCGTCGTAGCCGGTGTAATCGTAATAGAACGGCATAGCCGGCTGGGGGGGGTCGTCATCAGCACCGGCAACACCGGCACCGCGTCCGTGCAGGCGCAGCCGCCCGCTGCGGTCAAAATACCACAGCTCGAGGGCGATATTTCCGGTTCCGCCCTGATCTGTGCTGACAGCCTCCTCCCAGCGCCATTTCCATTCGACGGAGTTCTGGTGGTCATTCTTCTGATGGAACTCGTAATGGTAGTTCACCAGACTCACGCCGTCCTTGGTTGAATCGCCACTGGCGATTGCGGGGGGGATGGCATCATACGTGACCTCGGCGGCGTCTTGATTGTGCAGGTCGACGTAACGCAGGTAGTCGTTGCAAGTGCCGCCGTCGGGGCAGGAACAGCCGGAGGTGTCATCAGTGCACTCGGCCGCCTCTTCGTCCAGGCACGTTACCTCGGCACCGATTGTCCCGGCCGGGTCGTGAATACACCCGCTGGTGCTTTCAGTCGAGAAAGTCAAGTTGCTACCGGCCATAGGGGCGTAGTACGTTGCTTCGGTCTCGGGCAGGTCCAGGACCGTCGGCTTATTTGGGCCCGAGCCCTCAGGCGTGCGCTCGAAGTGCTTCGTCAGGGTGACGACGTTAAGCTGATCCGGCGTCACCCGCTGGACCGGGACATCTTCGACTACGTCGGGCGTCTTGCACTGCTGATTGTAGAGGTTTCCGCCGGCGGAGCCCTTCGCGATACCGGTAAGGACCGTGTGCCAGCCGCCTTCGCCGCCGAACAACTGCGTAAGCACTCGGCCGGTGGTTTTCACCGCGTGCTGTCCGCCGTCGCGGAGGGCGGCCACCCAACTTTCGTCGAAGACCTGTCCGGTCTGCCCGCGTTTGTTGACCAGTTCATACTGTTGGTCGTCCACCAGAGAGGTCTGGATGCCGTCGTATCCGGGCGTAAGAATAAGTCGATCGCTCAGGGCGATGCCGTAGTAGTTCATGACTACGACCCGGCGAGTCTTGACCTTGGCGGGCATGTAGAGGTAGTGCGAGGTCGTGTCGTATCCGTCAGCTATCGCGTCCCGGGTCTCCGCAGCGTCCAGGGTCAGGCGGAACTCATCTTCGTAGATGTAGAAGTCATTCCGCTCGTCGACATCACCGGGGATCTCCTCGTCCGTCTGCTCGACGATTTCGTCGACGATGGTGATGTTGTGCGGATCAGCGTACGAGGTCAGCTCCGCCCCCGCGTATACGCTGGAAGCGGCGCCCAGGTAGTCGAAACGGTAGAGGTGCATCCCGCCGTCGCCGCCGCGGACACGGGCGGTCTTGATCAGGTACTTCCGGAACCGCGGCTGGGCGCCCGGAATACCAAGCTGAGTCAGCATCGTCGCATCGAAAGCGACCCCGTCGTAACAACTGCAAATGGGGTCCGGACAAGTGTGGCTGCGCTCGCCACATGCCAGGCGAGCGAAACACGCCCCGCAGTCGTTTCGAACCAGATCGCTGCAGTCCGGATCGGTGTGCATCTCGTCACTGTAACCGTCCTGCCAAAGGTACTCGCCGTCGCAGCCGTTCACTGGCAGATAGGCCATGGGGTTGTCGAGGTCCAACCTGGAACCGAGGTGATCCGCGCAATCGCCCACAAACGGCGGCTCATCGTAACAGTCCGGTATGCCCTCGTCCCCAAGCATGTAGGGGTTGTAGTACGTGTACCAGGTGGAGGCGTACATGATCAGCGCTTGCTGCGCACCCGCCGGCCCCACCGGAGCAGTGTCCGCCAAGCGGAGGATGTCGTCCGGCTCGTTGAGGTTCTCGTCCGCGTCGAGGATAGCCTGCACTGAAGGCGGATCAAACACGGCCTTGAGGAAGCCGGCATCGTTGTAACGATACAACCAGACCCGTTCGACGTAATTGTCGGGATTCGCAATATCGTCACGGACCCGCACGATGCGCTTAATCAGGTTGATTCCGGAGGGTGCTACGGGGTCGAATACGGTAAGCTCGACGCCTTCCTCTTCGGTTTCCTCCTCTATTCGACCTTGTGGTCCGCGGAAGTCGGGATGCGGCAGGCAGTCGGGATGGACGTTCCCCGCGAACTCATCGAATGCGCCGTTGTTGTTGATGTCCACAAACTCACCGGCATCCGCGATGCCGTCGTTGTTCGCGTCGTTGAACGGCTCCGTGAATGGCGGATGGTAGTAGTACTTCGGCACTTCCAGAGCAACCTGATTGCCCGCACCGTCACGGGCGGACAGCAGCCAATACGGATTGCTCCGCGCGTACACGTACTGCACCTGATAGACCCAGGGGTCGGAAGCGGCTTCCTCCACCGGCAGGCAGTGCGCCGTCCGGTCGTTGCTGTCGGGCATAACGGCCCCGTCAGCTCCAGCCGTAGCCGGCAGGAACGGATGCTTGCCCGCGGCGCAGATGTCGTCCTTGTGAATCGCCCTGATGTGAACTAGCAACGGGTTATCCGTTCCGTCCTCGTCTATCATCCCGTCTTCATCATCGTCCCAGTGAGCAAACGGGTCCATGCGGTCCTTTGGATCGTTGCCCGTCGCCCCCGGACGCCAGTACAGTGGGTTGTCGCAGTGAATCACGCTGTCCCACGTTCCATCACCGTCAAGGTCGACAAATGCCTCGCCGTCGTCGTACTCGTGGTTGTTGTTGGCATCCGTATATTCTTCCTCAAAGGAGTGGTCATGCGATTGCAGGATGACGCCCTCATCGTCGTAACACCGGCTGTCTATGGTCGTTCCGTTTTGCAGCAAGTCCTGGCAGAATGCGCAATCAGATCTCCCCACCTTGAGATAGGCTTGGTACCCGTTCGTATCTTCGTCAATCAGCCCATCACCGTCATCGTCAACGCCCGCCTCACCGGGCTGCTCGTCTCCGTTGGTATCGCCGTCACGATCCACCACAGTTGTCGGTGGTGTCGCGTCATCTCCTAAGTGAGCCAGGGGGTCGCGGATTACGGCCACGTCCGTACCGTGATTATCGTAGAGCCATGCCCAGTATCTCGGGTTCAGGCACGGATCCCCTGAAGGAAGATCATCTTCATTCCCTGTGGCCAGAGGTTCGGCGTCTTCTGTCCCTGGATTACTCCAACACATTTCGACGGTTGTGTCCCCCGTCGCAACAGCCGCCTGGCAAGTTGCGCAATCCCAGTCGACTTCCGGATCGTCATTATACAAATAAGGAAGATTGCCACGGCTATCCTCATCTATGAGGCCGTCGCCGTCATCGTCGTGGTTGCGCTCGCCGGGAAAACCATCGTCGTTCGTGTCGCGTACGTTTATCTTCCTTCGTACGGCCCACGGTTCGACGTTGTCTGTGGTGCTGCCCCACACATGGAGATCGTCCCGAAAAGGCGCTCCGTTAATGTCAAATGCGGTTTCGTCGTCCTTGCGACGGTAAGCCTGCACGGTCAGCAACGTCGTCTCGTCGAGAAGCTCGGGAAGCCTGCCAAACTCCCACTCAGATTGAGGGAGATGCGAGTAGATGGACTTCCACTCACGCCAGGGCTCGGGCGTTTTCCACGGAGTGTCCAAAGGTGATATCCGATCGCTGTCCGGGTGTTCGTAGACGAAGGCGATCGTCCACTCCGGCTCATCTCCGTTGGCAATTGCATCCGCTGAGAAGAGCTCTACCGTTCGAAGTCGCTTATGCGGCAAACGCCAAGCGTTTGGGGTCGGACCATAGGCTTTGGGGATCAGTTTGGCGTACGTATCGTGGCTAAGATCAGCATCCCATGGGGGAATCTTGTAGTCCGTTTCCCAACCGTACTTGGGCACGCGGTCAAAGATAACCTGGTTTTCGTAGGCGTCGACGGCCCGCCTAGCAACGGATGCACCGGATACTGCTCCGCCGTCCACGGCACGCCCATTAGCGTCTCGGGTTACGTCCTGACGCGGCCAGGTTGCCGACCTTTCGAAGTCGATGCTGAGACTACCGCCGTCGAGTTCGAGGGTCTCGTACGTGTATATGTTGTGATAATTGGGAAAGTACTTCCCCGCGATATGAACGGAATCACCGGTTTCGTCCGGATTGAAGAAGAGCTTCTTGTTGAATGCCGGTTTCAGCCCCCGGGCCTGAAACCAAGGCTCTCGAAACTCGAACGGACACTCGCCCTGCAATGCGCCGAGACGACCGGCTACCTTGCTGGCCTGATAGAGACCGCGAGCCAATTGCAGGTTGAACGACGATTGTATTCCACGAGGGCTCGTCCCCCCGGTAAGGCAAGTGATCGTCGGCGAGTGGGGCGCGGGTGTCAGGCCGGCATCGCACATCGCCGGATAGTACTGCGTTTCGTGAGGGCATTGTTCGAAGGCCCAGTAGGGCTGCCCGGCAAGCCAACCAGCGCTGTAGCGATAGCCGTGCCACGAGATGTCTTCTCCAGGGTGCCAGCGGGCCTCGGTCCACGGGAGGAAGAAGTCCCACGAGTGCTGCTGCAGGGTGCCGGCCGTGCCCACTTGTGGCGCGGGTTCGGGACTGCCCAAAGTACTCATCTGGTTGCGGTAGACGAGTGAGCCGGCGCGCAGCGTGAAGTTGAGCCCCAGTTGCGGCGCCGCTCCCGAGAATAGGATGACGCCGTCCTGTTGCGCCAGTTGAGTGTGCGGAGCCCGATCCGGATGGAGCATGCGGTCTTCCGGGCCGGGGCCCACGCACAAAAACGCCTTGCTCGGTGGGACGGAGTTCATGAACTTCGACAGCCCATCGCGCGTCGTTGTGTCAATGTCCGCGGTTACGCCGGCCGCATAGCCGAGCATGACTGCGGTAGCCGCCACCGTTGCCCATCTCCCGGACCCGTTACTCTGACAAATGGTCATCGAATCACCCTCGCAACCCGGCGCCGAATGCGCCTTCCTCGAACATCCACTGCGTCTTTCCGCGTGGTCTATCGTTTCGTCCTCTTAATCCGGCGCGTGATCGCGTCGTTAATGCGTCCGCTCGTTCAACCGGCCGGTCGCCGACCCTGTTTCGCCGATGTCTCGTGCCTCCGGCTAGCTCTTGCCCGGCGGGTAGATCGGCACGGGGTCAGGTGGGATCAGCGGACCGGTAGGCTGCGGCGCGCACCACCAAATGTAGTTCTCGGTCTCATCGCCCTCGGCACACTGGCACTCCGTCCCTTCGCCGCAAAGCCTGTTTTTCGGCTCGCACGGTTCGCTCGGCCGAACGACGATCCGCCCGATCCTCATCTCCGCCTGGGTGCGACACCGCCCGCTTGGGCAGTCCCTTCCGTACAGCGCTCGCTGGGCCGCCCACGTCGCATTCCGAACGTTAATCGCGTGTTCATTCCCCCCATCCGCCAGCTCTTCCATCTTGTGCATGAAGGGGTAGCCAGGGCTCAAGCACATACATTGGGCTGGGTTCGGGCACGTGTTGTACATGCAGGGGTTACAGAAGTTCGACTGCTCTTGGTCGATCGTCCCATCCAGATCACAGTCGGTCAGATGCGTATTAGAGTCGCAGGCGTCGCCGATACCATCACCATCTGCGTCAGCCTGATCCGGATTCGGTGTCGTGGGGCAGTTGTCGCAATCACTGCACTCTATCGCCTCTGCCTGATAGGCTTTACATTCGCCGTGCAAGTACTGCACGCAGACGAGTTTCACAGAGCCATCTTCTTCGACCGCTAATTCGTAGTCGGGAGAACCATCACAGTCTGTATCCGGCCGAACGGCGCCGGGCACTGGAGCCGCGCAACCATCTGGAGGTTCCCAAGCGGAATCGCACCTGTCCGGAGTCCCATTCCGGTCCGCGTCAGCCTGGTCTGGATTCCAGTTGCCACGCACGCTTGTTCTTCCGTTACGACAGTAATCGCAGGACTCGCCGACGCCGTCCGGGAGGCGGACCTTCCAGTCTTCAGACCACGTAGGAATGGTATCCTCATCCACACCTCCGCCATAACAATACGGGCAAAGGTCTGTTATATCGGGGTCCCCGTCCCCGTCGGCATCTAGTTTGTCTACCGTACATGACGCCTCAGAGCGGCACGGGTTGAAGACATTGCATGTGTTCTCCGGACAGTTGTTTTCGCTGTCGGGTCGCAGGCATTCGCAGGCCACTGGTTTCGAGAACCACCAATCCGGATCGCACCAGTCGCCGATTCCGTCGCAGTCGCTGTCCGGCTGCCACAGATCCCCTTCCTCGAGCCCCCAGTTGGTTTGAGCGCAGTCGTAGTCATACCCATAGTCGCGCTCACGAGGAGGATCAGAGTCAAAGGGGATACGTGGGTTAAACACATCGGGACAGTTGTCGAAGACGTCAAAGACGCCGTCTTGGTCAGGATCGAATTCGGAGTAGACTCGGTCACATGCGTCCCCCCAGCCATCCCCGTCCGAGTCGACCTGTCTTCCGTTACTCATATTCGGGCAGTTATCCATGCAATCGGCAATGCCGCATGTGCCACTAGCCAAGTCGCCGGGGGGATCGGTCAGCTCGCAATAGGTTTGTTCCCAGGCCTCGCGTGTGACGGTATCGACGAACCAGCACTTGCCCGGATTGTCAGAGCTATCGGGATCGGCCAACGGATCACAGCAGTAGTCGTCTTGCTGATAGGGATTGCAGGCATGTACGCCGACACCGTCACGCTGAAAACAGTCGCCGTAGCCAAGGTGCTCGGGTGACCCATTCCCGGTATTTAGGAATCCCGCATGAAAGTACTCGCTGCAGAGCACGCTGGGCGAAGTACTCCATGTGTCGGGCGAAGTGCTGTCCGGTCCGTTTGTCTTGCACGTTGGCGCCTGGTTATTACTCGTCAGGCGGAGCATTATTCCACGTTGAGTGTACGGCTGAAGCTCTCCCAATTCGTGGTAGCGGTAGTCGTTGGGATGGTGTGGGGCGTAGCATTCATTGGTGGCGCAAGTTCCGCTACTGGTGCGAATGTGCAACGCAACCGCCTCGCCCCCTCCGTTCCAGACGAGTCCGGCGCTTGTGGTTGTGTAGTGGCGTGAGCTATCGATGAATATCGTGAATCGGAACCACTCCGCTATTGGGTAGTTGCGGTCGGCATCCTGCATGACCGGATCGACGTCGGCGCCACAACCGCGGCAACGCCCCGTTTGCACCCAGATGCTGCCCTCACCGGCCACGGCCGGGTCGTCGCGGAATTGGACGTGTACGCGCCGGGCATAATCGGGAGGAACGGGGCTGGTGCTCTCGATACAGGGATCGAGCACATAGAGATCGTAAACAGCACCGTCGGTGTTGTCGATGAAGAGATCAACCTCAATCGCGGTAACTCCCCACTCGTCGGGCTCCGCACCGCACAAGCCCTGTTGTGTGTCTACGAACTCCGCGTCCGGGAGGATGAGCCCGGGGCCTTCGAGAGCCCACGTAGAGTACCCGTCGACGGCTTGAGCGTAGTCGAGAGTCATCGCCGCGACGTGCGCATAGGTGCCTTCCGACAGGCCGACAACGTCACTCTCGTCATCCACCACGTACACGCAATGCTCGGCAGATTCGGGTCCGAGCGTTCGCCATGCGGCGGCAGCGTCCTGCGGAAGAAACAGGCCGAGCGTCGTTTCGCTGGGAGACAGCCCGTCGAAATCTTCCTCGTATGTGAGGTCGGACATGCTGCTGATATTGCATGCTGCGGGCGCGAGGAAGGTGCAGCCGGACGTGCTGCCTGCGCATTCGCGGGCGGCCTGACAGATGTCGTCAGCACCGTCGTGGTCGCAATCGCAATCGCATTCACCCTCTTCGGTGCAGCCTCGCAACGCAAGCGTATCAGCAATGTCGCAGTCATCACCGCCTTCGCAGATGTCCAGATCGGTGTGCACGCCATCTTGGTCGCGATCCTCAGCCGGTGTGGCGCCGCAGCGATTCGGACCGGGTTGGCATTCGTCACCGAGACCGTCGCGGTTGCAGTCTTGCTGGTCGGGATTCGGGCAGTGCGGGCAGTTGTCGCAGATGTCGGTAAGCCCATCGGCATCGTAGTCGGTTGCTCGCGAACAGAAGATGTCAGCAATGGCTAAGGCTACGTCGAGTGCCGTACCCGGCGTAGTGCTATGGGGCGGATACGGTGCGATCCGGGTGAGATTGCCAACTGCTTGCGGGGAGGCGCAATCTCCGACGTTTGTGATTTCGTGAAGCAAACCGTCGCGTCCCGGTTCAAAGGGATGCAAACAGTAGTCGGGGACCGTGCCGTACGGTTCGGCGTTCTCCACACAATCATCGCCGTTATCGTGGTAAACGAGACGCCAGTCAGGACCGAGGCGAAGCGCGCTCACCGTGATACCGGCCTCGCGCGCGGCATCGGCAGCTTGACGAATATGGCAGGCCCGGTTGCAGTACTCGTTGTTGTAACACGCCGCGGTAGCAGAGGCGCAGTCGTCCGTATCTTCGTCCGCTGGGTCACATTCCGGGTCGAAACCGCCGTAGCATTTCGGGGGACATGGAAGCGGGAGCCGGTACTCGCCTGTCGTGAGCAGAACGATGTGTTTGTCGACATTCGTGAGATCCGGATCGGCAAGTATGGCAATGGCTTCGCGGATGCCCGTCTCCATGAGGGCGGCTGAGTAATGGTCGGAGTGTTCGAGATCGAGGACCTTTTCGATAAGATAGATACGCGTGCGTTCAGTGAGAAGCTGGGTTAACGGCAGCCAATGGCGAGACCATTCATACTCGGGGGCTCCGTGCGGCGTGTACTGGATCACGGCAAACGCGTTGCTTCCGCCGGTCCACAGACCGGGGAGATTGAGGAACTCAGCGATACCGCCCTTGGCCAGCTCGAAGTAGTCCGGCCCAACACGAGGGAACATGCTGGTGGACCCATCAACCACGAATACCGTGGCCGTTTCAATGGCTGGTGGCGGATCCGTGGGAGATCTTGTGTAGCAGCCCGTTGCGTCGCAGTAGATATCCTCGACGATATCGTCGGGAATAGGGAGCTCGATTTCGGCCTGGCTGGGGGTGGGTTCGGCGGTCCAGTTGAGGACGCCGTAGAACAGCGCTACGCAGAGGCCGACGAGTAGCGATACGAGTACTTTCCTTCTGAGCAAGAACATAGTCCGCCCCTTAGCTGGGGAACCCCTCGTGGGTCCGGTGTTGCCGTGTTTCCTAGTGGGGTATGCCCCTGCCGACGTACAGGGCAGGTGGAGGCCAGCAAGCAGTACCCCGACCGTTGCAGGGTTATCGGCAGAGTGTTGGGGGCACTGAAGAGCGAATCAATTGTCGCTTGGCGCGGGGGCGCGAGGTGCAGTAGCCGCTGAGCGGTACAATCTGGGGATACCGACGGGCCTCCCATCGTTGATGGCAGAGATCCGCAAGGACAAGCGCTACTACGTTCTGGCGTAGGTCCCCAAGGACTTTGCCGTCAAGGAGCAGTGGCCGAGCATCAAGGCCGTTGGCATGGCGGTCCGGGTGACCGAAGCGGCTGATGGCACCGCCGCGGGCGATGTGCGGTACTTCATCGCAGGCCGATACCTGTCGGCGGCCCGCTTCGCCGGGGCCGTACGCGGCCACTGGGGCATCGAAAACACGCTGCACTTGGTGCTTGATGTGACCTTGGACGAGGACCAGACGCGTACGCGCGAGCGCCACATGGCCAACAATCTCTCCTGGCTCCGCCGCTTCGCAATCAGCCTTCTGAAACGGCACCCGTCGAAACACAGCACCAACGGCAAGAGCCAGATGCCGGCTGGAACAATGACTTTCTAATGGAAGCCCTTATGGCGCAAGCGGTTTAATGTGCGCTGGCCCTGCGGCAAGCCCCCAAACGGTGCTCGCAATCAGTCGAGCAGAGGCCTCGATGATGGGCATTGGCTGTGATGTAGGCGAATCGGGGCAGGTGATGACGCTAGCGCTTGATTCCGGCTTCCCGATCCGGATAGAATGGCGCCTGCGACGGGGGATGGAGGCACGCGCCTACCGAAATCTCCCAGGAGCGCAATTCGGCTTGCGGAGGATGCGATGATGCGAAGACTCATGACGACGGTGGTGTTCTTGTTCTGGCCAGCTTCCTCGATTCTCGCGCAGGCGAGCTTCCAGGCGCTGGGGTATCTGCCGGGCGAGGGCCGTGAGTGCTACGCCTACGGCGTGTCGGCCGATGGTTCGGTTGCGGTTGGCATGAGCAGTTCTGCGGGCTCTCCTCCGGGAGGAATGGAGGCCTATCGCTGGACGCAGAGCGCTGGTATGACCGGGCTCGGCTACTTGCCCGGGAGCGATCCATACAGCTTGTCGCTCGCCGTCTCTGCTGACGGGTCGACCGTTGTTGGGCGGGATGACTCCGCCGTTTACTCTGCGGGCATTCGGCAGGCTTTCCGTTGGACGCAGGGGACGGGCATGGTGGGGCTCGGCGACTTGCCAGGGGGAGAGCATATCAGTATGGCTCGCGGGGTCTCTGCTGATGGGTCCGTCGTCGTTGGTGCGGGTAATTACAATGGCGCTGCTCCCGAGGCTTTTCGTTGGGAGAACGACGCCATGGTCGGACTGGGCGATCTGGCCGGTGGGGAGTTCTTCAGTGATGCGCACGGGGTGTCGGCGGATGGCAGCGTTGTAGTTGGGGCGAGTCACTCTGACTCCGGCTTTGAGGCTTTCCGCTGGGAGAACGGAACGATGGTGGGTCTCGGGAGCCTGGGAGGTCAGAGCCTCGCCAATGCAGTATCGGCAGATGGAGCAGTTGTTGTTGGTTGCTACAGTAGTCCACATTACGCTTTCCGGTGGACTGAGGAGACCGGAATGCAGGGCTTAGGGCCGCTGCCCGGCGAGTCACTTGCCGTGTCAGCGGACGGTTCGGTAATAGTCGGCAAGTACACGATTTCTGGGCATCCTACGGACGAAGCTTTCGTGTGGGAATCATCTGCCGGAGTACGGAACCTCAAGGGGATGCTGGAAGATGATTACGGCCTTGATCTCAGCGAGTGGACGCTCAAAGAGGCGACTGGCGTCTCTTGGGATGGTCTGACGTTCGTTGGGACGGGTTTCAATGCTGACGGGCACAACGCCGCCTGGATTGCACATATTCCCGAACCCGGCACCCTGTCTCTGCTTGTCTTCGGTGTCCCGGCGGTCCTCCGACGAAGGCTTTTCTGCGCCAGACAACAGACGCGGGAGCTGCAAGCCGTAATCTAGCGCGTCCGGTTTCGTGGGGAGCCCCGTGCAGCCCGGAGTCCTGCCGCCACCGATTATGGTTGATTCGGCTTATCTCGCTCTGTAAAGTGGGAAGTTAGATGGAGTTCATATGCTAAACGGGATGGGTGGGCCACAGTCCGCTGGTGATCTGCAGTTTCGGAGGGACCGAACATGGCGACTTCTTACGAGATCGGCTTGATGCCTAGTCTCTTGGCTTGGCTTGTGGCCGCGCTTGTTCTCGGAGTTGGCTACGCGTCAGGCGCGGGCGACGGTCATTGGTTTGACGTTGATGGTGGCGCGTGTTGCGTCGGGACCGGGTGCCTCTCTGAGCTGACGGAGGAGTTCTGCACGGATCTCGTCGGCGGCTGGTTTGCGGGGCCGGGTACGCTGTGCCCCGAGCCCTGCAGGCAGGGCGCGTGTTGCATGCCGGACGGTCCGTGCGAGGACGGAACCTACGAAGGCCACTGCCTCGATGTTGGCGGTGTCTGGCAAGGGCCTGACACGGATTGCGAAACGGCACCGTGCCCTGGGGCATGTTGCCACTCGGACGGAACGTGCTCAGTCCTCTCGGAAGATGCATGCCTGGCGTCTGGCGGAGCCGCGTGGGTTGGTGGAGACGCCCATTGCGAAGCGATCTCCTGCCTTGGGGCTTGCTGTCTCAACAGCCTGTGTGTTCCAACGCAGAGCCTGGACAACTGCATGAGTGTCGATGGGGAGTGGGGTGGCCCTGGCATGCCGTGCGAGGCGGACTCCTGCAGTACAGGGGCCTGTTGTTTCGATGATGCGACGTGCGTGCCGAGGGAGACCGAAGATGCTTGCGAAAGCGCGGATGGTGTCTGGATGGGGTTGTTCTCCGGCTGCGATCCGAGCCCATGTACGTGCATACTTGGCGCGGTCACATTCGTGAGCCCGCCTGATGGCACGCTGGACGCCCGGCAACCGCATCCGATTGACGACGCAACGATCCTCCAAGGTTGGGATACGTTTGTGGTCGACGCCCCGAGTATGGACTTGGGCTGCTGGTCGGTTTCCGAGACTGGCGGGGGCACGAACAGTGTGGCGAGCGCCGATGGGACGGCCGGTTCGTTCACTATTATGCTGAGCCATCCGATCGCGCCCGGGGAACTCACGGAGCTTACCTATACCACTCTGCGCGGGTATTCCCAGACTGGGACCTTCTTCTTTCTGCCAGGCGACGTTGATGGCAGCATGGAGGTTGAGCGCCTTGATCTTACCGGGTTGATCGGATGCCTGAATGCCGGACACTGTGACGAATGGCGGACGGACATCAATCGTAGCGGAGCAACGAGCGCCGAGGATCTTCTGCGGCTGATCGATCTATTCAACGGTGCTCAATCGTTCGCGCCATGGGAGCATGAGACTGTGCCGAGCACGTGTCCGCTGGAATGACGACGACTTCAGTCTGGCTCTGACTCTCATGCATCCCCCGTCGACACCGTAAGAGCCCAAGGATCAGGTGGTCGAGGGAGTGGGGTAGCGAGTCTCTATCCTTACCTGGTCCACTCGCCGTTCTCGTCGTAGTTCTGGCTGCACGGATACCCGCAGGCATTCCAGACTGCGTCGAAGATCGGCTTCATCTCCTTCGGCACGTCGACATCTAGGCTGTCGATTACGACATCGGGCAGGAGGACCGTGTCTCGATCGATGGGGTGTTGCTCCTCCGGCCAGACGAAACCGCGGACGGACATGATGGCCCCTTTGCACCCCAAGAGGGCAAGCGATATCATCATGGGCGGAGCTAGATCGAGCTGCCGATACCCCTCCAGATAGGACGATATGCCCCTCATCAGGTACGCCTCGTACTCGGCGCTGGGAATGTTGCGACGGCCACCTGCCTCGCCGCGGAGCAGCACGTTTGAGTAAACGGATTCGATTGAGCCGTCGGAGAACAACTGGCAGTAGCCGTGTTGCCCTGCGATACCGTCCCGTTCGCCAGAGCACGTCAGAAGACCGTCTACGTTGTATCGCCTATTCCCCCCATAACTTCCGATCGGCTTGAATGACGTCGAGAGGCCGTCGCGGTTCGACAGATCCAGCCGCTCGCGGTTCAGGAAGGAGCCCAAAGGGATCATGTGCAGGACCAGCCGGTGGGGAGAAGATAGCGGCACGGGGGTTTCGTCGGCTACGATCCTGCTGAGACGGTCCTGCTGGAAACGTCTGATCCGCTCGCCTTGAGAGTCGGTAGCTAAGAACGCGGAGCGTAGTTCCTGTACGTCGAGACGGTACTTGCCAGCGGAGTTACGCGAGTAGAATCGCGACGCCCCCTTGTAGATCATCATGTGCGGGGAGGCGAAACTCCTGTGAACACGGATCAGGATGATGAACCCCCTGGTGTCGTTATCCCATCCCATGATCTCCTTGATCTGGACAGGGAGACGTGGGGCAAGCCCATGCTCAAGCCTCTTCTCTAGGTCGAGCTTCACTTCGTCCGCTGTCTTACCGGTGATGGGAGCTGCGCGCTCCGGAGCCCCAGTCTTCTTGCCGTTCTCGTCGACCGCGGCCTTCACTCCGTAGAGGATGTCTCCGCCGGATGCGTTCCCGAAGGATGAGACGTCGGCCAGGAACTCCTTCCTCTCTCTGTCGGAACCGCCCGGCAACTCCTGTTTGTACTCCAGCGTCTTGGACTCAAGGACGCCGTTCTCGATCAGGGCCTCGATGTCTTCCTTAGCGATACTGTCGAAGCTCTTCTGGATCACGATAGTGCCCCTCTGTTGTGCATCCCGGCGGCCGCGTTTCTTCCCTCTTCAATCCCGGCGCGGGCTTCCGTCTCCCTTACGGCCCCGTGATTGCTGTCTTGAAGAACCGGAAGTCGGCCAAGCCGATCGCTCCGCACCCATCCACGTTCCCCTGTTCGCACTCTGCGGCGACGGCGCCACCGTTGCCGCCGGTGAAGCACTGATAGAAGGCCGCCACGTCGAGCAGGTCTACGTCACCATCGCTGTCGAGATCGCCGAACGAACAGCCATCCGCGCAGATCGAGCCATCCCCCTGATACAGACCCCCGATAGCCAGGCAATCCTCGCCGTTCAGGTCATCCCAGCAGGCGCCGACCGGAAAGCAGCATGCGCCTTCCGCCAGACAACCGCACCGATTGACCGGGGTGCCGAATGACGTCTCCGCACAGTGATCCTCGCAATCCATCACGCCGTCGTTGTCGGAATCCGCATCCGCGACGCCGCACCCGCAGACTCCGGGGTCAGTCTTGTTAGAATCGTCCGGGCAGCCATCAACACAGTCCGGCACATCGTCTTCGTCAGTATCGGTGTCGGCAACTCCGCACCCGCAGATTCCCGGCTCCGTCTTGTCGGAATCTCCCGGGCAGTTGTCGCAGTCATCGATGGTGCCATCTTCGTCCGCGTCGCTCTCGCACTCGTCGGGAATCGAGTCAATATCGCAATCGCCACTCGTACCTTCCGCAATGTCACAAACGTCGCCTATCCCGTTGGGTTGGCAATCCTGCTGGTCACTGTTAGCCAGCGCACAGTTGTCCACGCAATCCAGAACGCCGTCGTCATCCAGGTCGACGTCAGGTGTTCCGCACCCGCAATCACCGGGCTGTGTCTTGTTCGGATCCAACGGACAGCAATCGTCGCACCCGGTTATTCCGTCGCCATCCGGGTCCCCGGCGCAGGTCAGTCCGTCACCCAGGAACTCGCCAGACACCAACGCGCACTCCGCACCCGTACGCTCATCAATGCAGACTCCGCTATCAAAGCAGCACGGTCCGAACGGTACTACGCATCCGTCGGGAGTGACGATCAACCCCGGGGGCGTGCCCAGGCATGAGTCGCAGTCATCAATCACGCCGTCCTCGTCTTCATCCGGCTCGCACTCATCGGGTATCGCATCCGAATTGCAGTCGTCGCTTATGCCGTCAGTAAGATCGCACTCGTCCGGATAGTCGTTGTGGTTGCAGTCAGCCTCGCAATCATCGGGTATTTGATTCTCGTTGCAGTCCGGCGCCGCCATGTCGAGGGGCGGCACCTGGCACTCATCCGGAATGCCGTCGGGCTGGCAATCCTGGCTGGTGTCTGCCGCGATATCCTGATCGTCAGGGATGTCGTTGTTGTTGCAGTCCCGCACCATTAACTCGGCGGTAGCGACACGGAACCCGACGCCGTCGTACTCGTTCGCCGGGTCGATGTAGTTGCGGTTGGCCGCGCGAAGGGCGAAGCCACCGTTGGCGAACGATCCGCCGCGCAGACCACGATAAGAACCGGAGATCATCGCTTCGTTCCACTCCCACACGTTCCCGCCCTGGTCGAACGTGCCGTGCGGGCTGTCCGACGGTCTGGCGTCGTACGCACCAACTTCGGTGCGGTAGTACGGACTGCCAATGGCATAGCAGCTTCCGAGGTAGTTGGCCGAACCGCTCAGCGGGTCTGTACCTGGTGGAGCTTGGCTGGTTGGCACCGAATCCGATGCCGTTGGATAATCCCAGTAGTTCCCCGTCACACCGTCGTTTCTGTAATACGCAGCCTTGTACCATTCATCCTCCGACGGGATCACCCACGTGGCGTCCGGCTCGCGGTCGACGCTGAGCAGCGCGGCATTACTAGTCGCACCGTTAAGGGAGTACGAACCATCCTCCGTCGTGCTCAGATCCTGCGCACCCTCAGGTTGGCCGTTATGCAGCCAGTTGCAGAAGCGGGCTGCGTCACCCCATGAAACGTAGTTCACCGGGCGGTTTTCCCAACTTGCCTGCGATCCGCTCGGGCGGCCACTGAAGTCGTATACGTAGTTCCCTGGCGTTCCGTTACGCGTGATCTGGCAGCCGTCGGCACTGCTGTCCATGATCGGGTTGTACAGCCCGTAAGCGTCCTCCCTCGCCACTGAATTCAGGAATCCGCAGTACTGCCCGGCAGTGATCTCGAACTTGCTGATCGTGTACACGTAGTCGACGCCGCCGTACCCGTCACCTTCGTTGTCGTCGGCATTCCCTGGATTCCCAACCGGCACGGTCTCGATGACGACTTCAGCCCAAACCGAAGACACGCAGACCGCACCCAGCAACAACGGCAACACGACACCGAAACGCAACATCGCCATTTCTCCGGAGAATGAGGTCCGCGCGGCCGCCAGGGCGGAAGAACCTCGACGACGGCCACGCGATCGATAAAAAGTCATGATACCGGACGCGTCCCGTGAAAGCAACTGAGATCAAGTGCTACTGGATTGGGCTGGCTGGGGGGCCCAGGAGGCCGGTGCGCCTCTGGTCGTCTCCGCGCTTTTTGCGTAACCCCCAGGGCGTCGTGGCGTTGCCCGGACCAAGCAACGACCACGTTGTCATCGTGCATGAAGAGCGGCTGCGCGTACAATCCCAGGTCCACGCATGTGCGGCGTGCTTGGAGGGCGGCGGAGGACTCGAAGGTCTGCAACTGCTCGTTGGTGACGGACGTGGAGAACGCTGGAACAAAGGCGGGCGTTGGGTTGCACATTGACACGCAAAGTTGGACGAAGCTGGCTGATGAATTCCGAACGCACACGCCGCCGGACGCCCCAGGTGTGTTACCGTTGGGGCTGCGGGAGCGAGTATTCGGTCTGATGGCTAGGGCGGGGCTCGACTTCCACCACTTGCTCAAGTCTACTGACGTTCTACCGGAACGTAATGACGCCTGGGGCATCCTCGATCAGAAACCCATCGGAAAGTGGCTGGCGCCTTCTGAATTTGGGCGGACAGAGTGGTACGAGCGTTCTTTCTGGGAAGAGTATTGGGTCCTTGCGACGCAATGGTTGCATGAGGTGCCGGGAAGCGGCGTAGTCCTATCGCCAAGGAAACTGTGGGATCTTGTGGCCATCCCCGACGGCTGGGGCGAGCCCGAGTATGCGGAGCGATATGCGGGGCATTGGTGTACTGGGTCCCGGCTGAATGAGCTTGAGGACAGCCAGTCTTTCAACGGGCTCTGCTACTCATGCATCTCAGCGATCGAGTGTCTGGATCGACTAATAGAGAAGTGGAACGAAAGCCTGCTGTGGCGGATGGATTTCTCTGATTGCGACCAACGGAAACCGACGTACGACCGAGAGGCACGAACACTGAGATTGGCCAACTCGGTTGTCAAGCAGTTCAGGCAACCGGCCAAGAACCAAGAATTGGTTCTCAAGACATTTGAAGAACTAGACTGGCCCGAGAGGATCGATGACCCTCTACCGCCGAAACAGGGGCTTCTCGGGCAGACCGTCAAGGACCTCAACCGCAACTTGAGGGAATCGTTGCTTCGGTTCAAACTCGACGGCAGAAGTGAGGGTATCACGTGGGAGCGGAGGACGTAGCCGCCCGAGGACCGCCATGCTAGTAATGCCAACGCCTGCGTAGACGGTCGCGAGTTCCTACATGGACGGCGCAGGTACGCAATCGGAAAGGCGCGTCGATTAGATGAAAGGGTTGGTGGCGATGTTGGCGAGTTCCTATTATCTCCTATTCGGCAGTCATCTTGGCTCAGGGGTTGCACTCTTCAATTGCGTGGATGTCGTTGACGAGAAGGACCTCGACCTTCTCTTTGAAATGCTCTACAAGGAGTGTGCCGATCGTAACCTGTTTCTCCGACATCTGTGTGAAGATCAACTTGATACAGCGGACAAACTCGTTTGGCGGCGGCGTTGGGCTGAGTGCGTTCATGTCATCCAGGGCGGTAGCAGCGTTGGATCCGATCTCATCCGTGGCGATTACTGCCGATCCGGTGACGTCCGCGAATTGCATCAGCTTTCCAACAGCTGCATCGAACAGATCAAGGCAACGCATGCGCGGTTGACGCCCGAGTATGCCGCTCTGGCTGACGAACTTGCCGATCTGCGCGGCAAGGGCGCGTCGCAAGAGGAGCTTGCCCGTCACATGGAGTTGTGGGCAGCTGCCCATCCCGAGGAGCACAAGGGTGGAACGTCTGCCAAACCTGCCTTCGACCCTGTATCGCGGCAGTTGAGTTACAGGGGTGAGATCCTGAGGCTGTTCAAACGACCGGCTGAGAATCAGGAACGCATCGTAAAGGCATTCCACGAAGACCGGTGGCCCACCAGGATTGATGACCCTCTGCAGAAGGGCAAGCTGAATCAGACCATTCGCGACTTGAACCGATCCCTGAAACAACCGAGCATAAGATTCCGTGCGGACGGCAGAGGGGAGGGGGTTATATGGGAACGTGCCGATTAGCTCCACCGAAGCTCCCGTAAACCCGCCACTTCTTCGTTCGTAGCTCCCGTGTAGTTCCCGTGGTGCTCACGCGCGTCGTGTTGCACACTGGAGGTATGGAACAAGCACGGACTTCTGTGGAACGGGAGCAGCTTGAGCAATCCGCCAGATACAGCGCCTCCCCCGCAGGAACATCGCATACGCAATCCTGGAGGTATCGCTCCACCGGAGGACCGCTCCTACCCGTTCGACTCGGCGTCCGAGCCCCGTCTTGGCGAGTGGGCGAGCTGCGCGCCTGGCTGGAAGCGGGATGCCCTGAACGGCGGACATGGTTGCGGATGAAGGGGGTAGCGCAATGAGCACACACCCCGACTGGAACCGCGTTTCTCGCGGTCAACTCTGCCCAATCTGCCAGAAACCCGACTGGTGTTCCGTGGCTGTTGACGGTTCGGCTGCGCTGTGTCAGCGGGTCGAGTCGGAGAAACGAGTCGGCGACGCCGGGTGGCTGCACCGCCTAAGCGACAATCAACACCGGCCAGCGCAAGCGAGGAGAGTCATGTTGGAGGACGAACATCGCTCGGACTTCGGGGGATTGGCGGACGACTACAAATCGAAAGTTGACCTTGTGAGGCTGGAGGAACTTGCATCCTCGCTCGGTCTTGAGGTCGGCAGCTTGAACCGGCTCGACGTCGGCTGGGACGGCGAGGCCTGGACCTTTCCGATGAGGAACGCCGGCGCCGACGTAGTCGGCATCAGACGACGCCTTCCCGACGGGCGGAAGCTGTCTGTGAAAGGTGGGCATGAAGGACTCTTCATTCCCGTACACCTTCCCGAATCCGGGGACTTGATCATCGCGGAAGGGCCGACGGACGCCGCAGCACTCCTGGACATGGGGTTTGACAGCGTTGTAGGTCGCCCGAGCTGCTGCGGGGGCACGAGGTATCTCATCGACCTTGTCAAACTCCGCGGGTCTCAAGAGGTCGTTGTTGTTGCGGACCGGGACGGACCGGGCAGGCGCGGAGCCGATTCGCTGGCATCGGTGTTGATCGCGTACGTGAGGAGGGTTCGCGTCATTGAACCACCGGCAGGCGTCAATGATGTACGGGCTTGGCTGACGTCGGGCGGAACACGGCAGGATGTTGAACATGCGGTCAAAGCCGCGCCCGTCCGGGAGATTCACGTTGAGACAAGGATGGTATCGGTCTATGGATAAGCGAACGGATTCGGTGGCGCTGGATTGGGAGAACACTGGCGATGTCAAAGCCAAGATCACAGCGCGCATAGGTGGTGACCCCGTACATGCTGACAAGTTTGACCCTGCCAGCGCATCGCGACGCGGGCAGTTTATTGGGGTTCTGTGCAAGAAGTTCCCTGGTATTGACCCTGAAGAGGTCGACAAGGAGCTAATGAAGATCGGCGACGAGATGGCTGTAGGACCCGCGCCCCCGGGCGACACCGGCGTTCAGGACCTTCTGAGCGATATGCCTGAGTCTGCTAGGAAGGAAGCTCTGGCAATGTTGCGGGATCCCCAGCTTATCCAGCGCATCGTGGATGATATCGCCACGCTCGGCGTCGCCGGGGAAGGCAAACTCGCCGCAATGGTCTACTTGATTGGGACATCGAGGTTGCTCAACAGACCCCTGGCTGGCATTGTCCAGGGGCTCACATCATCGGGGAAGAGCTACGTTGTGGACGTTGTTGCCCGCCTATTCCCGGAGGAAACGATCGTTCGCGCACACAGGATAACTCCGCAAGCGCTTGTGCACATGCCGGAGGGAGAGTTGGTGCATCGCTTCGTTGTGGGTGGTGAACGTAGCCGTCGACAGGACGATTCCACTGCCGAGGCAACGCAAGCTCTACGAGAGATGCTCTCTGACGGGTGTCTCACGAAGCTGATGCCGGTCAAGAGCGGCAATACCATCGAAACGGTGAAGATCTATCAACCAGGTCCGATCTCCTATGTCGAGTCGACTACGCTGCAGGAGATCCTGGACGAGGATCGCAATCGGTGCATCGTGCTGAATACAGATGAGCGGCCCGAGCAAACGCGTCGAATCATCGAGGCAATGTCGGCCCGCAAGGCTACGATAGAAGATGTTGGGTGTGATGATGTAACCCACAAGCACCATGCCGCACAGCGGATGTTGCACCAGTGCCGCGTCGTCATCCCGTTCGCGGAACACTTGGGCGATCTGTTTCCCTGTACGCGAACCGACGCGCGCCGATCGTTTGGGCACCTTCTGTCCGTGATTGAGGCCATTACGCTCCTGTATCAGTACCAGCGTGTTTCTGATCCCGGCGAGGGTGTCACCATAGAGGCCACACGTGCAGATTACGAGGTCGCTCGGTACCTGGTCGCCGAGGCATTCGCTCGAACACAGTCGGGCGGCGTGAGCGACGCGGTACGTCGGTTCCACGGTCGCCTACTTAGTTGGGCGAACGGACGCACGTTTACTACGGCGGACATAGGTTCCCACGAGGAGGTAATCAACGACCTCCAGACAATCCGAAGTTATGTCCGGGTGTTGGCCAATGCTGGCTTCCTTGAGCTCGTCGACCCCAACCGAGGGAGCAAACCCGCCACATACAAGCTCGCCGCGGATCCGCCTGGCAACGCTGAGTTGGCTGGGCTGCCCGAAGTAGATGCGGTTTTCGATAGAATGGATAATGCCCCACGTCACCGCGTCGACGCACAAACCACTACGACAGTAGGGTTTTCGACGCGGGAAGGTGTTTTCCTCGTCGATTCCGCGTCACCAACGTAGAGGGCACGGACGCGGCGACGCGGCGACGACGCGGTAAGGTGGTTCCCGCGTCGTAAGTCGCACAAATCAAGGGCAAAGACGTTCGACGCGGCGACGCGGGGAGAATGTGGACCATGGAACTGGAGCTGGATCGAATCTTCGACGCTGACAGGCTCATGGGGGTCTTACGCTCTCGCCTCACATGGTCGGGGCAGCGCCATGCCTCTGCTCGCGCCATTATGCCTGACGACCTCCCCGGTGATTGGCGGGTCGAGTGGGAGGAGCGCGCGGCCATCCGAGAGTATGACGGCCTGCAGCATCGGGAGTACGCCGAGGCCGAAGCCCTGACCGAGATCCTGCAGCGGATGCGGGCTGCCGGGGAGGGCGTATGAGGAAGCGCCGCCTTGTCTACGAGTCCGTGATCTCCGCCGAAGAAGCCGGGGCCGTCGCTGGATTATCGGAGACCGAGATTCGGCGGATGATGCGATCCGGCCAGATCAAGGGGCGAACCGAGCAGCCTATGCGGATTTCGGTTGAGTCTCTGGCGGATCATCTTCAAGTGTCGGCAGAGTCAATTCGTCAAACGCTTGCCGAGCTGCGGGGTCTACCGGTGAGTAGTGCCGAGACGTCGTCAACGCGGAGCTGTGTCCCAGCATCCGTTGAACGGAAGTCAAAGGCATTACCCGTTGCGACCGACCGGACGCGATCTTCCGGAAGTCGGCCACCGTCAACTCGGTCCAGGGCGACCCGGCAGCCTGGCGAACGCGAGAGTACCACGTCCGCAACGTGTAACCCGGAAACAGAGGCATTGTTGGCAAAGTTTGATCGAGTAGCCGCTGGAGGGGAGTGAGTAACGCGCCGTGGATCGGCACCACGAGATTACCGGGATTGCTCCGACGGGTCTTCCGTCGTTGAGTGGTGATTGTCTGCTCTTCGAGGTTGAAGTGCTGTGCTTTTAGGCTGGCGATAACTCCCCGGTCAAGCCCGGTGGTCAACCCAATCATCGCGGCAACCTTCAGCCTCGTATCGTCGATGGCCTCGATAAGCCGGGCGATGTCCTTGTCAGATGGTAGGGCGGTTAGTTCCTTTGCCCCGGCAACCGGCTTCACCGTCACGCCGTCCGTCGGTGACCCACTACAGTAACCCCGCTTTCCCGCCCAGTGAAAGAACCGGCGGAGGTAGCTGTAGTGCTTAGCCAGCGTCGATTCGCTAGTCTTGCGGACCTCATCCTTCCGTTTCCACGTGGACCGATCTCGGAGGTACTCTTCAATGTCGGTGGTGGTTACTCTGGCCACGGGACGATCCTGCCCGACCTGGGCAGTCAACAACCCGAGCATGTTGGCGTATTCGCTCTTGACGGAGTCGCTGAGTGTCCCGATTGACTGCAAGTACTCCCGGCTGGCCTCGCGCATGGTCACGGGCAGCAGGCCGTCGGCCGACTCCCGTTCGAACCGCTCGGTGAGGGCGCGCATGAACTGGGAAGCGGACTTCTTGAGAGTGAATCGCTTGGACCGATGCCGACCGGATTCGTTCCATTCGACGTAGTACCCCGGCAGGACCCTGCCGCGGTCGACCCGCTTCCCGGTTCCGTTCGTCAGCCATGCTCGGCGTCCACGACCCATGCCCACAACATACCGTCAGCCAAAAACGCCGTCAATATCCAACACGTACACTACACGCAAGCATCCGAGGGACACCAACAGGCGCGTAAACTCTTATTTTTCAGTGGGTTAGACTACGCCGCGCGGATTCGAACCTGCAACCTTCGGTTCCGTAGACCGATGCTCTATCCAATTGAGCTAGCGGCGCTTTCAGGCCCGCGGTTTAGCGGGGCCTCTTCGGTGGACATGACCCGGCATGCTGCCACCGTTTGAGATCTTACCTTATGTCGGCGTTGAGGCAAGGGTCGGCTTACAGGTCCGTTGCGGGGAACCACTCGCCGTCGCGGAGAACCGTGCGCTGTTGCGGGAAATCGTCCGCCACTACCGGGAACCGGGACGACGCTCAAAGTGCGGCCATGTCCCCGGATGGGGGCGGCACGTTGGCGGCCGGTATCCGGCTTTCGGAACATCACCGGCCATGCCCCCGGATAATGGGGCCACACGCTCCGGGACCGGCACCGCGGCACCGCACGTGCGTATACGTATCGACGCGAAACACCCTCGGGGGCGGCGTCAACGGCGCTACGTGGAAAGCCCGAAGAACTCGATCGTGTTGCGAGTCAACCGGGCCGCGAAGTCGGCAGGGGGTTCGCCCCGAAGGTCGGCCAGGAATCTGGCCGTGTGGACGATCAACGCCGGCTCGTTAGGCCGCCGCGAGCGGACCGGTTCCGGCGAAAGATACGGCGAATCGCTCTCGATCATGATCTGGTCCGCAGGATAAGCTCGGGCGATCTCCTGCAGCCACTGCGACTTCTTGAACGTCACCACTCCAGTGAACGAGATCCGCCAACCATGTTCAGCTACCCTCGCGGCCTCCTCTGCGGTGCCGGTGAAACAGTGGAAAACGACCGGCCGGTCGCGGAAACCATGGTCGCAGAGTAGCTCGATAGTGTCCGCCAACGCCTCCCGGCTGTGGATAATGAGGGGCTCGGGGCGTGGCTCGGCCAGCTCCAATAACCTTGAGAAGACGCGGTGTTGGGCGGATCTATCGGCGAAATCGTAATGGTAGTCGAGTCCCATTTCGCCTAACCCGACGATGCGAGGGTGAGCCCACAGCTCGGCCATTCCTGAGAGGGCATCGTCGTCGACCTTCTCGGCCTCGTGCGGATGGAACGCGGCGGCTGCGGAGAGCTGCTTAGGGTATAGCTCTGCCAAACCCACCGCGGCGCGGGCATCGGCCAGGTCGATCCCGATGGTGATTGCGTGGTCGACGCCGGCGTCTGTACAGTTTCGAAGGACCTCTTCGGTCCGGTCCTTCAGCCCCGGCATGGTCAGATGGGCGTGGGAGTCGATCAGGCTCATTGTCGATACCCTGGCCGGCGAGCCGGCTTTGATTCAGGTCCAACGCGGCTGGTGAACGTCCTCGAAATGCTCAATGACCGGCTCCGCTCCATCCGGCCATACCACGGTGACAAGATCGAATCTGCACGGAAGGTCCCCGCGGCAATGCTGTGTCAGAAAACACCGGGCAGCGCGCTCGACGCGCGACCACTTGGTATACCGGGCAGCTTCCTGGGGGTCGGCGGATCGATCGCTCGATCGGGTCTTGACCTCTACGAAGACAATGGTCCCATCCTGCGCGGCTACGAGATCCACCTCTCCAACCGGGCAGCGGTAGTTGCGGCGGACTATGCGATATCGACGGCTTTTCAGATGCCGTTCGGCAAGACGCTCCCCGCGGGGTCCGAGGTCCCCATTGGGGTCAGACGGCCGCAGTCTCCAGCGCAGGCTGGGCAGCCTTCTTGTGATGAACGCGAAGTTCACGGAGCTTACGAGCCTTCCCGATACGATCGCGGAGGAAGTACAGTTTCGCCCGGCGGGTCTTGCCGCGCCGCATGATGTCTACCTTGACGACGTTGGGGGAGTGGACGAGGAACTGCCGTTCCACACCCTGGTTTGCGACGATTCGGCGGACCGTGAAGATCTCGTTTATTCCGGTTCCACGGCGGGCTATTACCACCCCGTTGAAGATCTGCACCCGCTCCTTGTCGCCTTCCACGATGCGACAGTGAACGTTGACGGTGTCACCAATATGGAACACGGGTGGGTCGGCCTTGAGATACTGCTTTTCCACCAGGTTTATCAACGGCGAACTCATTACACCACTCCAAGAACCTTCGGCGTTTGCGGCGACTGGCCGGCAAACGCGCCTCAAGAATAACGTCTAGGTTAAACCCGCTGACGGTCCATCGTCAGGGGCCATCAAATCGGGGCGCCGAGCCGCCGTCCGTTCCACAGCCTGTTTCCGGCGCCACGCTTCTATCGCCGCGTGGTTTCCGGAGAGCAGAACATCTGGCACCTCTTGCCCGCGAAACACTCTCGGCCTGGTGTACTGCGGGTACTCCAACAGGCCGTTGGAAAACGAATCATCTCCCGCCGAGTCCTCGTCGCCCAGAGCTCCGGGCAACAACCGCACCACGGCATCAATCAGTACTATCGCCGCCGGCTCGCCGCCGGACAACACGTAATCGCCGATCGAGATCTCGCGAGCCCCGATGCCTGTGCGAATCCTCTCGTCGAAACCCTCGTAATGTCCGCAGAGCAGCATGAGCCAAGGCTCAAACGCCAACTCCGCCACGGTCTGCTGGGTAAGCCGCTCACCCTGCGGGGTAAGCAGAACCCTATATGGCTCCCCGCCGTGCTGCGCCTGCACGTGCTCAACGGCGTCGAACACGGGCTCGCACATGAGGACCATTCCAGGCCCGCCGCCGAAGGGCCTGTCATCAACCGTGCGATGCTTATCCTGCGCAAAATCGCGGATATTGGTGCATCGGACCGTCGCGAGATTCGCGTCCCTGGCTCGCCCGAGGATGCTGGAAGCCAGATACGGCTCGAAGACTTCCGGGAAGAGCGTCAGGACGTCGATCCGCATAGGCGAACGGCTTATCCCGCTCAGGCCGAGGGGGCCTCTTTGCCAACGCCGTGCTTCTCCAAAAGCCGGCGGACTGTGTCGCTCGGCTGAGCGCCGACGCTGAGCCAGTACTCGATGCGTTCGCGCTTCAGGGCGACCTGCCGGTCCGGATCGGTATTGACCGGGTCGTACGCGCCCAGCTCTTCAATGACCTTGCTGTCTCGCTGGCGACGGCCATCGACGGCAGCAATCCGGTACACCGGGTGATGCCGGCGACCAATACGTTTCAACCTGATCCGGACAGCCACAGTATTCTCCTGGCAGAATCGGGACTCCCGCCGGCCTCCAAATGCCGATTGCGTCCCATGAACCCAAGTCCGGCAAGTATAGCAGCGGCGCTGCAGACGGCAATACCGCGTGCCGGCGTATTACCGCAAACTAGTGGAAAAAAAGAGGAACGTGTTCCGCATAACAAGAAAGCACCGCTCGCCCTAGAGCGAAACGGTGCTTTCCGGAGGGGAAAGAAGCCTGGCGATGCGAATGTCAGCCCTTTTGGGCAGCCTCCTAAGTATACACACGGACCAAGCGGTCGCTGGTTCCGAGGGAACCGGTTTCTCCAACGAGTATTACTATCGACCGAATGTACCCACTAACTTTGACTCGTCAACAGATAATCCACACGACCAGGGCGAAAAAACAGGGCGTTACATGCGGTTTTACCGGACATTCAACCCAAACTAGCACTTCGAGAACCCACACGAGTCGCAGGTCACGCACCCTTCACTGAATCGCAAGGAACTCTGGCAATCTGGGCAGATGACCTTGTACTGCGTCTGCTGCCACTGAAATCCAAGGGAATCGAGCCTCGAGGGTGCTGTCTTCGATCGCGCGCGGGCGGCGGTGTTCGCTCCCGATCCGTTGGCCTTACCGCTACTGTTACCGTTTTTTTTTCGGGCGTTCTTGCCGTTCGCATCGGAGCCGGCCGGTTCACGGGCAGGCTCGTCGCCGCTGTCTCCGAGCAAGAGCCCGCGAAGTCCCATCGTCTCTTTGCTCTGCGTGTACCTCTGCAGGGCGCGGGCGAGCCCGTCGCCGAGGCTCATGATCTTGCCGTCCTTTGTATGCACCTGCAGGCTGGAACCGATCGAGTGTAGCTGCTGGATCACGTGGTTGAGACTGCCGCCGGCCCGTAACCACAGGCTGACCATGCGGCAGATCGCCTCCAGATCGCTATTAGCCAGGTCGCCACCCTTGCCGAGCTGAGCGAACACCTCCAGCTCGCGGTTTGTTGTTGGGTCCACCGTTATGTTTATGTGCATATTGCCGAACGGTGTAAGCTGCCGTACGCGGATTCCCGTGGCAATTTCGGGGAGCACGGCCGGCTCGAGGGGCTTGAACTCCGCCGGCTCGTAATCAACGTCTGCGGGTTCCGCTTCCTTGTCGTCGCTCTTAAGCGCCATCGGCTGGTTCTCGCGACATCCGTTCCGGTAGACCGTGACGCCCTTGCAGTTCAAGTCGTATGCCATCCGGTAGATGGTCGCAACGTCTGCGATAGTGGCGTCCTCGCGGAAGTTGATGGTCTTGGAGATCGATGCGTCACAGTGCTTTTGGAAAGCCGCTTGCATCTGCATGTGCCACTCCGGGGCGATGTCGTGAGCGCATACGAATACGGCCCGGGCTTCGGGGGGAACCCCGTCAACATTAGCGAGGGTGCCGTCCGTGGCAATCCGCTCCATCAGTCCCTCGCTAAAGAACCCCTGCCGACGGGCGACGGTCTCGAAGATCGGATTGATCTCGACCATCGGCGTCTGGCCTTCGTCCTGCTCGCGCAGGACGTTGCGGAAGAAGGCCAAGCTGTAAAGCGGCTCTACGCCGCCTGAACAGCCGGCAATAATACTGATCGTGCCCGTAGGGGCCACCGTCGTGGACGTGGCATTCCGCATCGGGCGATGGTACTTCGTGTCATATACGCTGCCTTCCCAATTCGGGAAACAGCCGCGACTCTCCGCCAGTTTCTCGCTCGCGTTGTGCGATTCTTCGTTCACGAACTCCATGAACCGCTCGCCCCACTCCACCCCTTCGTCGCTGTTGTAAGGGACGCCGAGAAGGAAGAGGGCGTCGGCGAAACCCATTATACCGAGGCCGATCTTGCGGTTGGCCTGGCACATCCGGGTGATTTCGTCCAGCGGGTACTTATTGACGTCGATTACGTTGTCGAGGAAACGAACGGCCTCGTGGATCGTCCGGCGCAGACCGGCCCAATCTACCGTCGGGGCGGCGCCGTCGTCGTGGTGTACGAATGACGCAAGGTTGACACTGCCCAGGTTGCACGCCTCGTAGGGTAGCAAGGGCTGTTCGCCGCACGGGTTCGTTGCTTCCATACGTCCGATGTGCGGCGTCGGATTCGCCTGGTTAATACGATCGATAAAGATGACCCCGGGTTCGCCCGTCCGGTGGGCGTTGGTCACGACCATGTCCCAGATGTCCTGGTATGTGTGATACTCGCCGGGTGGAAGCGATCCGTCTTCCTCGGCCGGAACCAGCGAGCGAAGGTCGTACTCCCAGGTCTCCAGGTCTTTCGGCAGTCCGTACTTCTTCCCGGTTCGCGGGTTGATTGTCAGGTGCGGACTAGCCGGATTCGCAATGAACGACTCCATCCACTCGTCGGTGATCTTCACCGATATGTTGTAATTCGTGAACTGGGTCAGGTCCTCCTTAGCGTGGAGGAACTTGAGAATGTCGGGATGGGTGACGTTCATCATCCCCATGTTGGCTCCGCGGCGGAACGCTCCCTGTTGGATCGCGTTCGTGGCTTCGCTGAACGCGCGCCAGAAGGAAATCGGACCGCTCGTGGTTCCGCCGGAACTGCTGATAAAGTCGCCGGTGGGACGCAGCTCGTCAAAAGCGAAGCCGGTACCGCCACCGGCTTTTTGGATCAGGGCCGTGTGCTTGATCGAATCGAAAATCTCGTCGATGCTATCGCCCACGGGAAGCACGAAGCACGCGCTGAGCATGCCCATCTCTCGCCCGGCGTTCATCAGCGTGGGACTGTTGGGCATGAACCGTCGGCTCATCATCAACGCGTAGAAACGATCCTCCCACTCGCTTCGGATCTCGGGATCGGAGTCATACTGCGCTTCGGCTTCGGCAACGGCCTTAGCAACCCGCCGAAACATGTCTCTTGGCGACTCCGTGCACCGGCCCTGCTCATCCTTCTTCAGGTACCGCGCCCGAAGAACGCGCAGAGCATTTGCTGCGAAGCCCGTGCCCGGTTTCTGCGTGTCGTCCGTGACACCCGATTCACGATTCCTGATCACTGCTTCCGACATTGAACGGCTGCGCCTCCACCGGCGTTTCCACCGGATTGTCTTTGGTCATCGCGCGTTAAAGGACCGGCTCACCGTCGCGTTGGACAGCACGCCCCCAGTGCTCCCTCTTCCCCGCCTGGGTGCCCAAGGTTGGGCTCGTTAATCTGGAAACGCTCGCGCTTTAAGAAGATCGAACTCGATCTTCGCCTCTTTCCGGAAGATCTTATACATCACGAGCGAAGGCAATCGTAGCCCATGTATCGATGTTCGTCAAGCGCGAAACACAATATCTTGTAGGTTCTGTGAACTGGAGCGGGCGCCATGACGCTACCGCGTTGGAAGTATCGGCCGCAGGGGAGATTACGATGAAAACAACAGAGAAATGAACATGTGAGTTTATCTGGACTCTGCGAGCCGAAGCCCAGACCGCTCCAAAAAACCTGTCCGATTCAGCGTGTTTCGCAGGAGCTGCGCCGGCGGATCGAGCCGAAGGGCGCTTCGAAAGAGGCCACTCAAACCGGGGCGTTACGCCTCTGCGGGGCACACCGCGATGCGGAGTTAGCCGACGCCGTGCTCCGGATTGCAAAATTACTTAATCGAGGCGTCTGCTGGTGTCGCCCAGGGTGCAGAACAGGGTAGGGAAATTACTTTCTGTACCGAGTGCGATTCAATTATGTTCGCTATCGGAATAGTGGAACGCGATTCTGTTGGCTGTGAGCGGGAGCGTAAAGGTCGGTGAGTCCGCGATGAACCGGCCGGGGGCGGTTGCAATCATGCTGCAGGGGGGCGGAAAGGTGCGGGACGGGCCTTGGCGAGGGGCGAGAGCCGCCGGTGATTCCGGCGTCTCCAACCAAAGCGAGCCGGGAGGAGATTGTGCCCCCCGGCGAAAACGCCGGCCTGGATCGTTGATGACGTTCGCATGGAGTAGGGTCGAGATGCGGTGGCGCTGCGCCGCTCCGTCTCCACATCCCGCTCGTCAGACCGGACGTGCGAGTTTCCCGTATCCGGCTTCCGAGTTGCCCTTAGGCACCGGACGAATAAAGAACGGGCCGGAGCACGCGCACGCGCCCCGGCCCGACTATTACTCTTTTGTACAGGGTGTCTTGCCGACGTCACGGTATCACAATTACCGACCGGAACGCTGCCTGGTCGGTCCGACCGTGCCCTGTATCAGCTCGGCGTTTCAAGGGGTGCCGATCGCCCAGATCTCCACGTCGTCGACATTCCAGCCGCTGTAGAGCCAGCTACTGTCCGTCGTACCCATCGTCCACCGCAGATACACCGTACCCTCACCGTCCGCCACGGCCGAGATGTCGTACTCCATCTGGCTCCAGGCGGAATCGGTAACCTCGGCGGAGTTCTCCCAAACGGTCGTCCAAGTGCTGCCGTTGTTGCTTACCCGCAGGTAAGCGTGGTCGTACCTGGGCTGCTCGACATTCAGCCAGCGCCAGAACTTGACCGTGACATCGGTCAGGTTGGTGCAGTCGATTGCGGTCGAGGTCAGGTTTGTCTCGGCGAGGTTGTTGGTGTAATCGCCGGACAGGTTGTAGCCGTATACGTTGCTGCCGGTATACCCGCTACTCGGGTCGGCGTTTCCATGGGAAGCCCCGCCACTTCCGGTCGGCTGTCCCCAGGCCCATTGGCCCGCGGTCGTCCATCCCGGATCAGTGTCCATGTTCCACGAATACTTGACCGCCGGTCCCGCGACACAGGTGTCGGAGATCTCATCGCAAGTCTGTCCCGGACACGGATCCGATCCCGGCTGGCAGAGGTTGCTGACGCAGGTTTCCGCGCCGTTGCAGAACAGGCCGTCGTCGCACTCCGCATCACCGGTGCAGGAGATGGCCGCCGTTACGTCCACGGTAATGTCGTCAACCGCCATATCGCTGCGATAGCTGGTGCCGGTGACTCCGTGGAAGCGGATGGTGATCGTCTTGCCGACGTAGGCGGTCAGATCGACGGTCGCCTCGTACCACGAGTTGCCTTGATTCCCGGACAGGCTCCATACATTCGTCCAGCTTGTGCAATCTTCGGATACCTCGACGTTCAGCGTGCCCATCGACGTTCCGTACATGTGATACCAGAAGGTCAGCTCTACCTCGCTGGTATTGGCCAGATCGAAGCACGGGCCCTCGAGCAGGGCCGTCTTGCTCGGGTAGTTCGGGCTCGACGACTCGGTGTAGACATAATACGACCCGCCGTGGGCCGCGGACGGACCGGTGCTGCTCGACGAAGTTGAACCGCTCTTTCTGGTCCAGTCCATGTCATCGCCGGTCATGTTGACCCAATCGCCGAAGCCGCTTTCGAAACCTTCAGTATAAGGATACGAGGAGACGGTGACGTCGCACTCGTTGTAGCAGACCCCGTCGACACAGGTGTCCGTCGTACAAGCGTTGTCGTCGTCACAGTCCTCGTCTTCCACGCACTCGACTGACTCGCACGTGTCGGTTTCTTCGTTGCAGTATTCGCCCGATTCGCACGGCTCAACTCCCGCCTGGCAGTCATTGACCGCATCGCAGGTCTCGGTTCCGTCACACCACAGACCATTGTCGCAGTTAGCGTCGTTGGCCACGTTGTCACACGAATCCGTCGACTCATTACACGAATCATCCGTGCAGCTCACGCCGTCGTCGCAATCCACCGCCGTGCCGGACTGGCAACCCAGCGTGATGTGGCAGACCTCGGCTCCGTCGCAATACACGCCGTTGTCACACAGGCTGTCGTTGGCGATGTTGTCGCACGAGTCGGTACTCTCGTTGCAGGAATCGTCCGTGCAGCTTACGCCGTCGTCGCAGTCCACGGCAGCGCCGGTCTGGCAGTCGAGGGCGGCGTCGCAAGTCTCCGCCCCGTCACAGTAATCGCCGTTGTCGCACAGGTTGTCGTTCGCGATGTTGTCGCACGAGTCGGTGGTCTCGTTGCACGAGTCATCCGTACAACCGACCCCGTCGTCGCAGTCCACCGCGGTACCGGCCTCGCAGACTCCGTCGACGCATTGCTCTTCGCCGTTGCAGTACACGCCGTCGGCGCAATCCGCATTCTCCAGGCAGTCATAGCAGGTATCGGTGCTTTCGTCGCAAAGCTGCCCCGGACACGGGTCGCTGCCCGACTGGCAATCCAAGGTTGCGTCGCAAGTCTCGGTTCCGTCGCAGAACGCGCCATTGTCGCAGTTGGCATCGTTGGTGACGTTGTCGCACGAATCGGTGGTCTCGTTGCACGAGTCGTCCGTGCAGCCGACCCCGTCGTCGCAGTCGACGGCCGTTCCCGATTGGCAATCGGAGGCGGCGTCACACCACTCGTCTCCGTCGCAATACAGGCCGTTATCGCAATTGTCGTCGTTCGCAACGTTGTCGCACGAATCTGTGGTCTCGTTGCACGAATCATCGGTGCAAGCGACGCCGTCATCGCAGTCCACGGCGGTGCCTGCCTCGCAACCGGTAACCGAATCACAGACCTCCGCCCCGTCGCAGTAAAGACCATTATCGCAGTTGGCGTCGTTAGTGACGTTATCGCAAGAGTCCGTACTCTCGTTGCAGGAATCGTCGGTGCAGTCGACCCCATCGCTGCAGTCGATTGCCGTACCCGCAACACACGAGCCGTCGACACAGTCCTCAGCTCCGTTGCAGTACAGCCCATCGTCGCAGTCCGCCGGGACGGAGCATTCCGGCCCGGACGGATACGCGACTGCCGTCTCGAACACAACATAGCCGACCTGCTCGTTAATGTGGTTGCGCTCGGTATCGGCGAGCTGATCCTCGTCGATCACCAGATCTATCGTCGTGGCAGTAGTAGGACTTGCGCCGTAGGTATACGACCACCCACCGTTAGCACCGTCTACGCCGGCCATCGTCGTGACTGCCACCGTCGGCGCAGAGGCGAAAGCACTATCGAACGTGTATGTGTAAGGTGGCGAGTTGCTCACTCCAAGGACCGTATCAGTGCCCAGCAGAGCCTCGAACTCGACATCACCGATCGTCCCGTGATCGGCCTCGAACACAATGAAGCCAATGGTCTCATCCGACCGGGTCGTATCCGGGTCTTCGCATACGGTCTTGCCGGTCACCAGCGTGGTTGAAGACGGCGGATTGGTCCGCGCGCTACCCTGGCACCAGAAGACCGACCAAGCATCGTTAGCCGTCATGACTTGGCCGAGCACCACCGGATCCGTGTAGGTCTGATTGTAGGTTTGAGTCTCGCCAACCCAACTGCCGTTCTCGTCGGTTACGGTTGAGAGATAGGTTTGAGCCTCGATGGCCACTCCGTCAATCGTCCAGGTGCCTTCTTCGACCACCAGGTAACTGACGGTCTCAGACGCAACCGCACTGCCCGACGGGTTCTCCAACCACACGTCGAAGCTGTTCGACGTAACAGAGTCGACCCGAGCGACGACGGGGATGCTGTTGTTATAGTACTGCACCGAGCAGACCACTACCGGGCTAACGTAGCTGTTGACCAAGTCGACGGTCACCGCCGTGTCGCCCACCGTCAACGTATCCGCCTCCAGTTGGGCCGTCGGACCGGCAAGGCACTCGTCATTCACTTCGTCGCAGCTCTGACCAGGACAAGGATCCGTGCCGGCCTGACAATCGTACACGGAGTCACACGTCTCCGTCCCATCACACCACAGACCATTGTCGCAGTTAGCATCGTTGGCCACGTTGTCACACGAATCCGTCGACTCATTACACGAATCATCCGTGCAGCTCACGCCATCGTCGCAATCCACCGCCGTGCCGGACTGGCAACCCAGCGTGATGTGGCAGACCTCGGCTCCGTCGCAATACACGCCGTTGTCACACAGGCTGTCGTTGGCGATGTTGTCGCACGAGTCGGTACTCTCGTTGCAGGAATCGTCCGTGCAGCTTACGCCGTCGTCGCAGTCCACGGCTGTCCCGGACTGGCAACCGAGTGTGGCGTGACAAGTCTCCGCTCCGTCACAGTAAGTGCCGTTATCGCAGTTTGCGTCATTGGCGATGTTGTCGCACGTATCGGTGGTCTCGTTGCACGAGTCATCCGTGCAGCCGACGCCGTCGTCGCAGTCCACCGCGGTACCGGCCTGACAAACTCCGCCGACGCATTGCTCTTCGCCGTTGCAATACAAGCCGTCGGCGCAATCCGCATCCTCCTGGCAGTCATAGCAGGAATCGGTGCTTTCGTCGCAGAGCTGCCCCGGACACGGGTCACTGCCGGATTGGCAATCCAAGGTTGCGTCACAGGTCTCTGCGCCGTCGCAGAACGCGCCATTGTCGCAGTTGGCGTCGTTCGTGACGTTGTCGCACGAGTCGGTGGTCTCGTTGCACGAGTCGTCCGTGCAGCCGACCCCGTCGTCGCAGTCGACGGCCGTTCCCGATTGGCAACCCAAGGTGGCGTGGCACGTTTCCGCCCCGTCACAGTAGGCGCCATTGTCGCAGTTGGCGTCGTTCGTGACGTTGTCGCACGAGTCGGTGGTCTCGTTGCACGAATCATCTGTGCAAGCGACGCCGTCGTCGCAGTCCACGGCGGTGCCCGCCTGGCAGCCCAATGTGGCGTGGCAGGTTTCAGCTCCGTCGCAGTAATCGCCGTTATCGCAGTTGCCGTCGTCGGCGACGTTATCGCACGAATCGGTGGTCTCGTTGCAGGAGTCGTTCGTGCAAGCCACGCCGTCGTTGCAGTCGGGCGCCGTGCCGTCCACACAGGATCCGCTTACGCAGTCCTCCGCGCCGTTGCACCACAGCCCATCATCACAATCGGCCGCTTCGGTGCATCCCGAACTGACCAGGGCCAGAGTGTTCAGCACGTCGATGCGCCCGTAGCCGTAAGCGCGGTCGTGACCGGTTGTTCCCATATCGATCGCGCCGTCGCGGATGGCCTGCCGCACTTCCGCCGGCGTCAGGTTGCCGTCTACGCCGATTACCAAAGCGGCAAGACCGGCCACCGTGGGGCAGGACATGCTCGTGCCGCTCATGCCGGTGATCGAACCACCGCCCGAAGCATTGCTGGCCGACCAGATATTTGCACCCGGGGCGGTCACATCGAGGTAATCACTCTCGTTGCTGAAGCAGCCGACCTCGTCCGTCTCGGGAGCATAATCCGTGCAGATTCCCCAGTTCCAGTTGGTTGTGTTGTCCTCGCAAGTCGGATAATCGTTCTTCCAGGTCATTCCGACGGAGATGACGTCCGCACCACACGCCGGCGAGCCCATCGCGTTGCTGTTGTTTTCGTTGCCGGAGGCCGCGACCGCCACCACGCCGTTGGCGACGGCGTTGTTGGCTGCCACCGCCCAACTGTGGGTGCAACTTCCGCTACTGTAACTTCCGGTTCCGATGCTCATGCTGATCACATCAGCTTGGGCGCCGGATGAGGTCTGGTCTGCGCAGTAGTCGATACCGGCGATGATGTCGCTGTCGTATCCACCGCCACTGCTATTAAGGACCTTGACTCCAATCAGCGTGGCGCCGGGGGCAACACCCTGGAGCGGCATTGAGCCGGTGCCGCACGGATCCCAGCTAAGCCCCGTGCCGCCGGCGGCGATCCCGGCACAGTGCGAGCCGTGTCCGTTATCGTCCTCCGGGTTGGAGTCGTCGTTGTAGAAGTCGTATCCGGCCGATGTGTCGATCCGATCCGAGTACATTACGTGGTCCGAGTCGATACCCGTGTCGACGATGCAGATGCGCACCCCGGCACCGTCTGCCGAGTAGCCGGCCCCCGTGATCTGGCTCTGCAGACCGCGGATTAGCGGAATGCTGTCGTGGAGCCGGAGCACGTTCGGATGGTATTCGTCTTTCTCCACCCTGAGCACGCCAGGCAACTTGCGCAGTTCTTCGACCTGATCTACGGGGATATCGCGCAGGTTGATAACGCCCGGCATGGCGGCACCGTACTCATACTTGACGATCCCGTCCTGCTGAGTCGCAAAGGCCCGCACATTTGCGCGTTCGCTGGACCTGCTTTTGGTAGCGGTGTCCATGTAGACGAGCACGCTTGTCAGCCCTACCCTGGCCCGAGGGCCGTCCACCGAGGTCGGGTCGGTTGGCGCCGCCGTGCCGCTCAGCTGGCCGGGCGTGCGCGATCCGACCGAATCGTCGTACCGGTCGTCAACCTGGAGCATGGACTCCCGGTAGACGTCATCGGCGGCCAAGGCGGTACCCGTCCCGAAGGTAACCGCTGCAGCCACCATCATGACCCACATCCAGTCTCTTCCTCTCATCATCCATTCCTCCTGCAGAACCTCACGTCCACCTGACTACGGACACCCGGCACTGCTGTAAGTGCCGCGAGCCCGCCACGTTGATACTCGATTTGTTGCGAAGAAGAAGTGCCGACTCCGGGTTGTCCGGTTACTCGTACGCACCATGCTCTGGTTTCCCGTGGATGGCCCGCCAACGAATCGCTGACGCGCCGGGTACACCGTAAGAAATCGCAACCAGAGTCAGTGTAACGTCCTAGAAAAACAAGAACAAGGTTTTCTTTCTTCGGGAGGGCCGTTCGGTGTCTCGCGGACTCCTTTGATCGCGTTTGGCTCTCCATGAAGCCTCCGCGGACTGCCGGCAGCTCGAGCAGACGCTATCGTGACGCGCGGTCTTGAGGTTTCTTCAGACTTCTTTGCGCTGAGGCCTCGTTTTCCCTTGCCTTCGCGGATCAGAACGGTTGTCGTGTTCGTCGTATGAAATAAAGAACGGGCCGGAGCACGCGCACGCGCCCCGGCCCGACTATTACTCTTTTGTACAGGGTGTCTTGCCGACGTCACGGTATCACAATTACCGACCGGAACGCTGCCTGGTCGGTCCGACCGTGCCCTGTATCAGCTCGGCGTTTCAAGGGGTGCCGATCGCCCAGATCTCCACGTCGTCGACATTCCAGCCGCTGTAGAGCCAGCTACTGTCCGTCGTACCCATCGTCCACCGCAGATACACCGTACCCTCACCGTCCGCCACGGCCGAGATGTCGTACTCCATCTGGCTCCAGGCGGAATCGGTAACCTCGGCGGAGTTCTCCCAAACGGTCGTCCAAGTGCTGCCGTTGTTGCTTACCCGCAGGTAAGCGTGGTCGTACCTGGGCTGCTCGACATTCAGCCAGCGCCAGAACTTGACCGTGACATCGGTCAGGTTGGTGCAGTCGATTGCGGTCGAGGTCAGGTTTGTCTCGGCGAGGTTGTTGGTGTAATCGCCGGACAGGTTGTAGCCGTATACGTTGCTGCCGGTATACCCGCTACTCGGGTCGGCGTTTCCATGGGAAGCCCCGCCACTTCCGGTCGGCTGTCCCCAGGCCCATTGGCCCGCGGTCGTCCATCCCGGATCAGTGTCCATGTTCCACGAATACTTGACCGCCGGTCCCGCGACACAGGTGTCGGAGATCTCATCGCAAGTCTGCCCCGGACACGGATCCGATCCCGGTTGGCAGAGGTTGCTGACGCAGGTTTCCGCGCCGTTGCAGAACAGGCCGTCGTCGCACTCCGCATCACCGGTGCAGGAGATGGCCGCCGTTACGTCCACGGTAATGTCGTCGACCGCCATATCGCTGCGATAGCTGGTGCCGGTGACTCCGTGGAAGCGGATGGTGATCGTCTTGCCGACGTAGGCGGTCAGATCGACGGTCGCCTCGTACCACGAGTTGCCTTGATTCCCGGACAGGCTCCATACATTCGTCCAGCTTGTGCAATCTTCGGATACCTCGACGTTCAGCGTGCCCATCGACGTTCCGTACATGTGATACCAGAAGGTCAGCTCTACCTCGCTGGTATTGGCCAGATCGAAGCACGGGCCCTCGAGCAGGGCCGTCTTGCTCGGGTAGTTCGGGCTCGACGACTCGGTGTAGACATAATACGACCCGCCGTGGGCCGCGGAGGGACCGGTGCTGCTCGACGACGTCGAACCGCTCTTTCTGGTCCAGTCCATGTCATCGCCCGTCATGTTGACCCAATCGCCGAAGCCGCTTTCGAAACCTTCAGTATAAGGATACGAGGAGACGGTGACGTCGCACTCGTTGTAGCAGACCCCGTCGACACAGGTGTCCGTCGTACAAGCGTTGTCGTCGTCACAGTCCTCGTCTTCCACGCACTCGACTGACTCGCACGTGTCGGTTTCTTCGTTGCAGTATTCGCCCGATTCGCACGGCTCAACTCCCGCCTGGCAGTCATTGACCGCATCGCAGGTCTCGGTTCCGTCACACCACAGACCATTGTCGCAGTTAGCGTCGTTGGCCACGTTGTCACACGAATCCGTCGACTCATTACACGAATCATCCGTGCAGCTCACGCCGTCGTCGCAATCCACCGCCGTGCCGGACTGGCAACCCAGCGTGATGTGGCAGACCTCGGCTCCGTCGCAATACACGCCGTTGTCACACAGGCTGTCGTTGGCGATGTTGTCGCACGAGTCGGTACTCTCGTTGCAGGAATCGTCCGTGCAGCTTACGCCGTCGTCGCAGTCCACGGCAGCGCCGGTCTGGCAGTCGAGGGCGGCGTCGCAAGTCTCCGCCCCGTCACAGTAATCGCCGTTGTCGCACAGGTTGTCGTTCGCGATGTTGTCGCACGAGTCGGTGGTCTCGTTGCACGAGTCATCCGTACAACCGACCCCGTCGTCGCAGTCCACCGCGGTACCGGCCTCGCAGACTCCGTCGACGCATTGCTCTTCGCCGTTGCAGTACACGCCGTCGGCGCAATCCGCATTCTCCAGGCAGTCATAGCAGGTATCGGTGCTTTCGTCGCAAAGCTGCCCCGGACACGGGTCGCTGCCCGACTGGCAATCCAAGGTTGCGTCGCAAGTCTCGGTTCCGTCGCAGAACGCGCCATTGTCGCAGTTGGCATCGTTGGTGACGTTGTCGCACGAATCGGTGGTCTCGTTGCACGAGTCGTCCGTGCAGCCGACCCCGTCGTCGCAGTCGACGGCCGTTCCCGATTGGCAATCGGAGGCGGCGTCACACCACTCGTCTCCGTCGCAATACAGGCCGTTATCGCAATTGTCGTCGTTCGCAACGTTGTCGCACGAATCTGTGGTCTCGTTGCACGAATCATCGGTGCAAGCGACGCCGTCATCGCAGTCCACGGCGGTGCCTGCCTCGCAACCGGTAACCGAATCACAGACCTCCGCCCCGTCGCAGTAAAGACCATTATCGCAGTTGGCGTCGTTAGTGACGTTATCGCAAGAGTCCGTACTCTCGTTGCAGGAATCGTCGGTGCAGTCGACCCCATCGCTGCAGTCGATTGCCGTACCCGCAACACACGAGCCGTCGACACAGTCCTCAGCTCCGTTGCAGTACAGCCCATCGTCGCAGTCCGCCGGGACGGAGCATTCCGGCCCGGACGGATACGCGACTGCCGTCTCGAACACAACATAGCCGACCTGCTCGTTAATGTGGTTGCGCTCGGTATCGGCGAGCTGATCCTCGTCGATCACCAGATCTATCGTCGTGGCAGTAGTAGGACTTGCGCCGTAGGTATACGACCACCCACCGTTAGCACCGTCTACGCCGGCCATCGTCGTGACTGCCACCGTCGGCGCAGAGGCGAAAGCACTATCGAACGTGTATGTGTAAGGTGGCGAGTTGCTCACTCCAAGGACCGTATCAGTGCCCAGCAGAGCCTCGAACTCGACATCACCGATCGTCCCGTGATCGGCCTCGAACACAATGAAGCCAATGGTCTCATCCGACCGGGTCGTATCCGGGTCTTCGCATACGGTCTTGCCGGTCACCAGCGTGGTTGAAGACGGCGGATTGGTCCGCGCGCTACCCTGGCACCAGAAGACCGACCAAGCATCGTTAGCCGTCATGACTTGGCCGAGCACCACCGGATCCGTGTAGGTCTGATTGTAGGTTTGAGTCTCGCCAACCCAACTGCCGTTCTCGTCGGTTACGGTTGAGAGATAGGTTTGAGCCTCGATGGCCACTCCGTCAATCGTCCAGGTGCCTTCTTCGACCACCAGGTAACTGACGGTCTCAGACGCAACCGCACTGCCCGACGGGTTCTCCAACCACACGTCGAAGCTGTTCGACGTAACAGAGTCGACCCGAGCGACGACGGGGATGCTGTTGTTATAGTACTGCACCGAGCAGACCACTACCGGGCTAACGTAGCTGTTGACCAAGTCGACGGTCACCGCCGTGTCGCCCACCGTCAACGTATCCGCCTCCAGTTGGGCCGTCGGACCGGCAAGGCACTCGTCATTCACTTCGTCGCAGCTCTGACCAGGACAAGGATCCGTGCCGGCCTGACAATCGTACACGGAGTCACACGTCTCCGTCCCATCACACCACAGACCATTGTCGCAGTTAGCATCGTTGGCCACGTTGTCACACGAATCCGTCGACTCATTACACGAATCATCCGTGCAGCTCACGCCATCGTCGCAATCCACCGCCGTGCCGGACTGGCAACCCAGCGTGATGTGGCAGACCTCGGCTCCGTCGCAATACACGCCGTTGTCACACAGGCTGTCGTTGGCGATGTTGTCGCACGAGTCGGTACTCTCGTTGCAGGAATCGTCCGTGCAGCTTACGCCGTCGTCGCAGTCCACGGCTGTCCCGGACTGGCAACCGAGTGTGGCGTGACAAGTCTCCGCTCCGTCACAGTAAGTGCCGTTATCGCAGTTTGCGTCATTGGCGATGTTGTCGCACGTATCGGTGGTCTCGTTGCACGAGTCATCCGTGCAGCCGACGCCGTCGTCGCAGTCCACCGCGGTACCGGCCTGACAAACTCCGCCGACGCATTGCTCTTCGCCGTTGCAATACAAGCCGTCGGCGCAATCCGCATCCTCCTGGCAGTCATAGCAGGAATCGGTGCTTTCGTCGCAGAGCTGCCCCGGACACGGGTCACTGCCGGATTGGCAATCCAAGGTTGCGTCACAGGTCTCTGCGCCGTCGCAGAACGCGCCATTGTCGCAGTTGGCGTCGTTCGTGACGTTGTCGCACGAGTCGGTGGTCTCGTTGCACGAGTCGTCCGTGCAGCCGACCCCGTCGTCGCAGTCGACGGCCGTTCCCGATTGGCAACCCAAGGTGGCGTGGCACGTTTCCGCCCCGTCACAGTAGGCGCCATTGTCGCAGTTGGCGTCGTTCGTGACGTTGTCGCACGAGTCGGTGGTCTCGTTGCACGAATCATCTGTGCAAGCGACGCCGTCGTCGCAGTCCACGGCGGTGCCCGCCTGGCAGCCCAATGTGGCGTGGCAGGTTTCAGCTCCGTCGCAGTAATCGCCGTTATCGCAGTTGCCGTCGTCGGCGACGTTATCGCACGAATCGGTGGTCTCGTTGCAGGAGTCGTTCGTGCAAGCCACGCCGTCGTTGCAGTCGGGCGCCGTGCCGTCCACACAGGATCCGCTTACGCAGTCCTCCGCGCCGTTGCACCACAGCCCATCATCACAATCGGCCGCTTCGGTGCATCCCGAACTGACCAGGGCCAGAGTGTTCAGCACGTCGATGCGCCCGTAGCCGTAAGCGCGGTCGTGACCGGTTGTTCCCATATCGATCGCGCCGTCGCGGATGGCCTGCCGCACTTCCGCCGGCGTCAGGTTGCCGTCTACGCCGATTACCAAAGCGGCAAGACCGGCCACCGTGGGGCAGGACATGCTCGTGCCGCTCATGCCGGTGATCGAACCACCGCCCGAAGCATTGCTGGCCGACCAGATATTTGCACCCGGGGCGGTCACATCGAGGTAATCACTCTCGTTGCTGAAGCAGCCGACCTCGTCCGTCTCGGGAGCATAATCCGTGCAGATTCCCCAGTTCCAGTTGGTTGTGTTGTCCTCGCAAGTCGGATAATCGTTCTTCCAGGTCATTCCGACGGAGATGACGTCCGCACCACACGCCGGCGAGCCCATCGCGTTGCTGTTGTTTTCGTTGCCGGAGGCCGCGACCGCCACCACGCCGTTGGCGACGGCGTTGTTGGCTGCCACCGCCCAACTGTGGGTGCAACTTCCGCTACTGTAACTTCCGGTTCCGATGCTCATGCTGATCACATCAGCTTGGGCGCCGGATGAGGTCTGGTCTGCGCAGTAGTCGATACCGGCGATGATGTCGCTGTCGTATCCACCGCCACTGCTATTAAGGACCTTGACTCCAATCAGCGTGGCGCCGGGGGCAACACCCTGGAGCGGCATTGAGCCGGTGCCGCACGGATCCCAGCTAAGCCCCGTGCCGCCGGCGGCGATCCCGGCACAGTGCGAGCCGTGTCCGTTATCGTCCTCCGGGTTGGAGTCGTCGTTGTAGAAGTCGTATCCGGCCGATGTGTCGATCCGATCCGAGTACATTACGTGGTCCGAGTCGATACCCGTGTCGACGATGCAGATGCGCACCCCGGCACCGTCTGCCGAGTAGCCGGCCCCCGTGATCTGGCTCTGCAGACCGCGGATTAGCGGAATGCTGTCGTGGAGCCGGAGCACGTTCGGATGGTATTCGTCTTTCTCCACCCTGAGCACGCCAGGCAACTTGCGCAGTTCTTCGACCTGATCTACGGGGATATCGCGCAGGTTGATAACGCCCGGCATGGCGGCACCGTACTCATACTTGACGATCCCGTCCTGCTGAGTCGCAAAGGCCCGCACATTTGCGCGTTCGCTGGACCTGCTTTTGGTAGCGGTGTCCATGTAGACGAGCACGCTTGTCAGCCCTACCCTGGCCCGAGGGCCGTCCACCGAGGTCGGGTCGGTTGGCGCCGCCGTGCCGCTCAGCTGGCCGGGCGTGCGCGATCCGACCGAATCGTCGTACCGGTCGTCAACCTGGAGCATGGACTCCCGGTAGACGTCATCGGCGGCCAAGGCGGTACCCGTCCCGAAGGTAACCGCTGCAGCCACCATCATGACCCACATCCAGTCTCTTCCTCTCATCATCCATTCCTCCTGCAGAACCTCACGTCCACCTGACTACGGACACCCGGCACTGCTGTAAGTGCCGCGAGCCCGCCACGTTGATACTCGATTTGTTGCGAAGAAGAAGTGCCGACTCCGGGTTGTCCGGTTACTCGTACGCACCATGCTCTGGTTTCCCGTGGATGGCCCGCCAACGAATCGCTGACGCGCCGGGTACACCGTAAGAAATCGCAACCAGAGTCAGTGTAACGTCCTAGAAAAACAAGAACAAGGTTTTCTTTCTTCGGGAGGGCCGTTCGGTGTCGCGCGGACTCCTTTAATCGCGTTTGGCTCTCCATGAAGCCTCCGCGGACTGCCGGCAGCTCGAGCAGACGCTATCGTGACGCGCGGTCTTGAGGTTTCTTCAGACTTCTTTGCGCTGAGGCCTCGTTTTCCCTTGCCTTGCCTTCGCGGATCAGAACGGTTGTCGTGTTCGTCGTATGAAATAAAGAACGGGCCGGAGCACGCGCACGCGCCCCGGCCCGACTATTACTCTTTTGTACAGGGTGTCTTGCCGACGTCACGGTATCACAATTACCGACCGGAACGCTGCCTGGTCGGTCCGACCGTGCCCTGTATCAGCTCGGCGTTTCAAGGGGTGCCGATCGCCCAGATCTCCACGTCGTCGACATTCCAGCCGCTGTAGAGCCAGCTACTGTCCGTCGTACCCATCGTCCACCGCAGATACACCGTACCCTCACCGTCCGCCACGGCCGAGATGTCGTACTCCATCTGGCTCCAGGCGGAATCGGTAACCTCGGCGGAGTTCTCCCAAACGGTCGTCCAAGTGCTGCCGTTGTTGCTTACCCGCAGGTAAGCGTGGTCGTACCTGGGCTGCTCGACATTCAGCCAGCGCCAGAACTTGACCGTGACATCGGTCAGGTTGGTGCAGTCGATTGCGGTCGAGGTCAGGTTTGTCTCGGCGAGGTTGTTGGTGTAATCGCCGGACAGGTTGTAGCCGTATACGTTGCTGCCGGTATACCCGCTACTCGGGTCGGCGTTTCCATGGGAAGCCCCGCCACTTCCGGTCGGCTGTCCCCAGGCCCATTGGCCCGCGGTCGTCCATCCCGGATCAGTGTCCATGTTCCACGAATACTTGACCGCCGGTCCCGCGACACAGGTGTCGGAGATCTCATCGCAAGTCTGCCCCGGACACGGATCCGATCCCGGTTGGCAGAGGTTGCTGACGCAGGTTTCCGCGCCGTTGCAGAACAGGCCGTCGTCGCACTCCGCATCACCGGTGCAGGAGATGGCCGCCGTTACGTCCACGGTAATGTCGTCGACCGCCATATCGCTGCGATAGCTGGTGCCGGTGACTCCGTGGAAGCGGATGGTGATCGTCTTGCCGACGTAGGCGGTCAGATCGACGGTCGCCTCGTACCACGAGTTGCCTTGATTCCCGGACAGGCTCCATACATTCGTCCAGCTTGTGCAATCTTCGGATACCTCGACGTTCAGCGTGCCCATCGACGTTCCGTACATGTGATACCAGAAGGTCAGCTCTACCTCGCTGGTATTGGCCAGATCGAAGCACGGGCCCTCGAGCAGGGCCGTCTTGCTCGGGTAGTTCGGGCTCGACGACTCGGTGTAGACATAATACGACCCGCCGTGGGCCGCGGAGGGACCGGTGCTGCTCGACGACGTCGAACCGCTCTTTCTGGTCCAGTCCATGTCATCGCCCGTCATGTTGACCCAATCGCCGAAGCCGCTTTCGAAACCTTCAGTATAAGGATACGAGGAGACGGTGACCTCGCACTCGTTGAAGCAGACCCCGTCGACACAGGTGTCCGTCGTACAAGCGTTGTCGTCGTCACAGTCCTCGTCTTCCACGCACTCGACTGACTCGCACGTGTCGGTTTCTTCGTTGCAGTATTCGCCCGATTCGCACGGCTCAACTCCCGCCTGGCAGTCATTGACCGCATCGCAGGTCTCGGTTCCGTCACACCACAGGCCATTGTCGCAGTTAGCGTCGTTGGCCACGTTGTCACACGAATCCGTCGACTCATTACACGAATCATCCGTGCAGCTCACGCCGTCGTCGCACGGGTCGGTTCCTGCCTGGCAGCCGTAGACCGCATCGCAAGTCTCGGCTCCGTCACACCACAGCCCGTTGTCACAGTTGGCGTCGTTAGCGATGTTGTCGCACGAATCAGTGCCTTCGTTACAGGAATCGTCCGTGCAAGCGACGCCGTCGTCGCAGTCGATTGCCGTACCGGCTTGGCATCCGTAAACCGCATCGCAAACCTCGACCCCGTCACAGAACACGCCATTGCTGCAATAGGCACTGTTGGCGACGTTGTCGCACGAGTCGGTGGTTTCGTTGCACGAGTCATCCGTGCAGGCTACACCGTCATCGCAGTCTACGGCGGTACCGGATTGGCAGTCGTAGACGGCGTCACAGGTCTCCGTTCCGTCGCACCACAGGCCGTTATCGCAGTTGGCGTTGTTGGCGACGTTATCACACGAGTCCGTAGCTTCGTTGCACGAGTCGTCTGTGCAAGCCACGCCGTCATCACAGTCTATGGCGGTGCCGGCTTGACAAGAGCCACCGACGCAGGTTTCGGCGCCGTTGCAGTACAAGCCGTCATCGCAGTCCGAATCATCATCGCACCCCGGACTTCCGCCGATCGCCCAGATCTCCACATCGTCAATGTTCCAGCCGCTGTACAGCCAGCTTCCATCGGTCGTCCCCATGGTCCAACGCAGGTAGACCGTTGCCTCACCGTCCGCCACGGCCGAGATGTCATACTCCATCTGGCTCCAAGAGGAATCGGTGACCTCGGCCGTGTTCTGCCAGACTGTGGTCCACGAGCTTCCGTCGTTGCTGACCCGCACGTAGGCGTGGTCGTATGCGGGCTGCTCGACGTTCAGCCACCGCCAGAACTTCAGCGTGACCTCGGTCAGATCGGTACAATCGATCGCGGTCGAAGTCAGGTTGGTTTCCGCGAGGCTGTTCGTGTAGTCGCCGGACAGGTTGTAGCCGTATACGTTGCTGCCGGTATATCCGCTACTGGGGTCGGCGTTTCCGTGGGCGTCGCCGCCGTCTCCGGTCGGTTGACCCCAGGCCCACTGCCCTGCGGTTGTCCACCCCGGATTGGAGTCCATGTTCCACGAGTACTGCGCACTCGCTGCCCCGACGGCCAGGCTGACCGGTCGAGTCGTATCACCGTCATGGTCGGTAGTGTTCACGAAGCTGACGGTGTCCGTGTAGCTGCCGACGGCCAGCGCATCCGCGTTCGAGTTGAAGGACACGGTTACGGTGGCGGTAGCGCCTCCGGCCAAGTATCCGCCGGTGTTGTCGAGCGATACCCATGCTTCCCCGTTGGATACGGTGTAGTTAATACCGGTGCTGCCCTGGTTCTCTATTGTGTAGACTGTGCTACTGGGCGTGAACGGTCCGCCGGCCGGCCCGGAGGAATCGAGCCCGGCGGCGGGCGTTACTTTCATACCACCGGCGCCCGGCACTAGCGTATCCACGGACGCGGCTCCGGTGCTGCTGGGATCCAACCAATCACTCAGCCGAGAGGAAGAACTGCCCCCGCCGTTCCACGACGTGTAGACTCGTCCATACCAGTCCGAGCTGTCATTCCCGCATGCTGCGTAACCCCCGTGCAACTGCCCGATGACGTGGTGGTTCTGATCGAACAAGGGCGAACCGGAGGATCCTCCTTCGGTTGTTCCCACGTCCCAGTCCGTAATTCGGATATGCGTTCCGTCGCCGGGGACGGCGGTTTGTAGATACGATGTAACGGTAGTCGAGTCGTACTCGAAGCTGATCCGCTTCTCATCGCAGCTTGGATGGTGGATTGCAACGGCCGTGGTCGCATCGGCTCCGGTCCGATCCCAACCGGCGAAGGCAACTCCCCAGGACGGATCAGGATCCTCGTCCAATTCCACAAGGGTGAAGTCGGACGTGCTGTACTCGGCCCGCAGGTACGAGCCCGATTGGAAGTCGCTCAGACTGCCGTCCGGAGTGCCGCCGCACGTCGATGTCTCGTAGTTCCAGTAGACTACGAGGGATGCCGCATTGGACGATCTGATCTCGCAGTGGTACGCCGTTTGGAAGTAAGGCGTCTCATCCTGTGCGGTGTTGTTGACCATGAACCCGGTGCAGAACCTGCTGCCTCCGGTGGAGATGACGCCTACAGAAGCGATCTCGTCCTCCCAGCCGTCGCCCTCCGGGCAGACTACATCGACGTTGCACGATCCGGAACGAACGGCCTGGTCTACGAGTTCGTCGAAACCCCGGTATCCGACGTTGATGGACGTCAACTCGAGTTCGAGTTCTCTGCGGGACCCTGCTGGGATTATGACCGCCACGACGACCTCGTCGGCAGGGATAATCGGCGTCCAGAGCTCGCCGTGTTCGGCATTATCATCCGCCGTAAACGGACGGACGATGTGACTGCGGTCTGACGCGTAGACTTGCAGCGTGCCGCCTTCCGGCATGTGGTAACGCGTAAACCCGAGGTTCAGGGACGTAGCACCCGGGGAGGTCACGCGCAGCCGCCAGACCATCGCTCCGCGGCGGGTAGTTACCCAAGCCCCGTCGGTATCGGGTGTTATGAACACCTCGCGCGGAATCGCAAACCGCGGGGGCCTTCCGGCCTCCGCCTGCTCAGCGTCCTCGATTGCCACCGCTTGCAGGTCTACGGCTTCAGCCTCTCGGATCGGAATGTCGCGGAGAACATCCGGCACGCCGAAGGCATCCGTCACTACGGGATCATCCAGGGTCAGATCGACAACCTCAGCCTGGACCCAAGATGAAGGAAACACGACCGCAGCGCAGACGGCCAGTAGTGCGACCGGCAACAACGGGCCGCCCCTCTTCATAGGTACTCGCTTGCGTCTCATCCTCTAATCTCCTTCGAAAGTGATGATACCACCCCGCGCTACAAGGGCAGGGAAACAACGAGATCGAAACCACGTGAAAGAGCCGAACACGCGCAACGCAGAACACTCCGGCACGACCGCATCCTCCGTGAGACCGCCGCACAGTGACCGACCCTGAGCAGAGTAGCATTCTAGACGAATGAGAATCCGCGGGTCAACAAAATAATCGGTCTGGATGAGCGTTGAAGATCTCGAAGAACGAACACCGGTCCGGACTATTATGGCGTTCGCATAAATGCGCGTAACCCGCTGTAGCGCCACCACTCGTGGGTGGCGGCACCTCGTTGATGGTATTGATAGTGCGCTTCAACGCCGGGGACAAGCCCCGGCGCTACATCGATTCATGGCCTGTACTTCGCTTGGATAAATAATCCGGGCTACGCTTCGATAGTGGGTGGTGCGAGGTCGGCACAGCATCGCCGGAAGCTAAGGCCTCGTTGCAGTGCAAGGACTCGAGTCCGTCACTACTTGCCGAAGGTGCCTACTCGGGTTTGCGATTCACCTTATTAGTTGAACGAGGTTGAGAACCCCGCCGCGCCCCGGAGGTCAACATCACCGTTGCCTGTTCGAGGACGCCCGCGGTACTATGCTCGTAACCGTGTTCGGGCTCGCTGGAGTCCGGGCACTGCAACTATTTACGGGTCTGGTGGTCGTGGTCACCATGGCTACCGACGACGAGAGCCGCCAGATCTGCCACCATACCCTTCATCCTTACCGCTTGGGCGTTCATCCCTTCAGAAGCGCCGGCGTTCTCTTCGGCGCTCGCGGCGTTCTGTCGCACAACCTTGTCCATTTCGCTTACAGCCCGGTTGATCTGTTCGATCCCCTGGGCTTGCTCGCTGGAGGCCGTGGACATCTCTCCCACAAGCTGGCTGACTCGCGTAGCGCTTTCCGCCACTCTCGTGAAGGACTCGCTGGTCCCGGCGACCAGTACGGATCCGCCCTTGACTTTCTGGACGGTGGCATCGATCAACTCGGCCGTGGTCCTTGCCGCGTCGGCGGAACGTCTTGCGAGGTTACGCACTTCCTCGGCAACAACTGCGAAACCGACGCCGGCCTCCCCGGCACGGGCCGCCTCGACGGCGGCATTCAAGGCCAGCAGGTTGGTTCGGAACGCGATCTCGTCGATGGTCTTGACGATTTTGGCCGTCTCCTTACTCGCGTTGGAGATGTCGTCAATGGAGTGCGTCAGGTTGGTCATCGAAGCGTTGGCATTATCGACCACTCTGTCGACGTCCGTCATAAGATCGTTCGCCTCTTTGGAGTATGCCGCAGTCTGCGTGGTCATGGAGGTCATCTCCTCCAGCGACGAAGAGGTTTCCATGATGGACTCTGCCTGTGCGGACGATCCCGAGGCCACGGAGTGGCTTGAAGAGGACAACTCATCGGCTGTCGTGGAGACTTGGTCGGCGACGTCCCGCAGTCCGGCCACGGCGCACATCAGCGGTTTGCTGATAGCCCGGTTGATCACCAACGCAAGAACGACGCTGACGAACGTGCCAACGCCGATGAAACTGAACAGGATTATGATCGGGATCTTGTACGTTTCCGAGGTTGTGGAGCTGGCCTGATCGGCGCGCGCCAGATTCATTTCGGTAAGTTCGTCGAGGTACTCCCGCATCTCATCGAACTTGTCACTGGCTAGCCCTAGTGACAGCCCCGGGGCCTCCGCTTCTCCCTCCGGGCTATTCGCGATGCGCATATCGACGACGTGTCTCGAGATCTGCTCCCACTCATCTCGTGCGTTTTCAAAACGCGGAATCAGCTCGTGCTCTGCCGCACTGTCGGCTAGCGCTTTGTATTTATCCCAGCGGGCCTTGGATTGCCCGAGGTTTGATTCATATTGCTCGAGCAGTTGCGCGAACTTGGCGGAGCCGGGTGAAGCGTAGACCATTGAACGCTCGGCAACCAACAACTGGTACAGGTCGCGGTCCGACTCTATCAGATAGTTGATGGCGGGTAAGCGTACGTCGAAGACCTCACTGAGGCTTGTCTGGATGCCGATAATGCCTCGATAACCGACCAGGCCTACGACCAACGTGATCATGGTCATGGTCAGGAAACCGCCAATGAGCTTGGTGCTGAGCTTCAGCTTCTTGAGCATTGTTACCATCCTGTCTTAATGACTGCCGGTTCCGGGGACTTCTGCAGGGAAGGTCTCACGCCAAGACAACACCAGGGAGACCCTGAGGCTGGGTGGCCGCGGACCTTGTCCTCATAGCAGTATCGTCAGGGACGAGACGGCAATCGATGCTCGGCTTTCTGTGTATGAACCCTGGTCCTTCGCCGGCGATGCAACGGCGGTAGGGCGGTGAATGGAAGTAACGGTGCGGTGACGGGAGCTTTGTGAGGCCGATAAGAGTGTGCTTCGCAGGTATTGGTTGGCGGAGCAGCAGTCCAGGATATGGCAGACGGTCCATCGTCCGCGGGGCGGCGTCTTAAGTCTATCCGACTGTTAGGGTCCTGCAAACGGACGTGCGAGGTGTGGCACCCGGCTAAGAGCGGTTGGCGAAACACGCCAACGCCGCCACGAGCTGTGGATCAGTCGTCGTCGAAATCGTCGTCGGGAAAATCGTCGTCGTCCTCGAGGTCGTCGTCGAAGTCATCTTCCGGGTCGTCGTCGAAGTCGTCGTCTTCGTCGTCATCTTCGAGGTCATCGTCGAAGACGTCGTCGTCCTCGTCATCATCATCTCGCTCTTCCGAGAGGGTCGCCTCGATGATGGCGATGATCTCGCCGGAGCGTTCATGCAAGCTGGAAGGGACGAGGACCGGAAGGTGACGATACTCGCCGCGTTTGCCGGGCGAGAACATTGAAGTCTCACCGGTGCATGCGGGAATGTCCGCTTCCTCGAGGATGGAGCAGTACCAAGTGGCCTCGTCACGGTCACAGGCGAATGCCACCGGCGTCCACGCCGGCTCGTGGTACGAAACCGGCGCGGTAGCCGAGCAATCAACGTCAAACAAATCGGACATCGTTGACAACCTCGGTAATAGCTAAGCCTGACCGCAGTACGAACGCGCTGTTGAGCTTCGTACCGAAGGCGGCAGGCGTGTTCTGAAAACCCTTGCCCGTTGCCTCTCCTATGGCAACCGCGCTGAGTCTAGTAAGGCGACAATCGACGTCAAGCCGGCTTGACGCCGGCTCATATCGGCTTTTTTTGCGCCGCTCCGAAGAGTCCTGCGGGGGGCGTGCAGTCTCCGCAAACCTTAGTATGATGAGCAGGTGGGCGTACACTGTGGCAGGCAAGGAGCAACCGGGAATGACCAACGAACCAATCCGGGCCGGCGACGAGCCGGCCGAGGGTACCCACGATGTCGAGGTGGCCGCAGAGGCAGTAACGGATGAGGTGGCCAGCGTCGCCGGTTTGCCCGGCGGGGACGGGGCGGCGATCGAGCCGGATGCGGAAACGGAGCTGTGGGCGGGGCGCACCCATTGGAAACACTATATGGGCCGATTGGTGCTGTGGGCGGCCGCAAATATTGTGGTCGCCGTGGGGATCTGGTGGCTTGCCTCGGCGGTCGAGTGGCTCGATACCGGTGGGGCGGTTTGGCTGATCATCGGCGTCATGCTTGTTTCGGGAGCCGTCGTCATCGGACGGGTGGCCTTGATAATTCTGAGCCGGCGATATCGGCTGACGTCGCAGCGGCTGTTCATCCACCGGGGCCTGCTATCGCAGACGGTCGATCAGACCGAGCTGATCCGGGTCGATGACGTCCGGGTCCACATGAGCCTCTTCGACCGCGCGTGTGGATTGGGGACCGTGGCCATCCTGTCCACGGACGCCACCGATCGCGAGATCTGCATAGAGGGCATCCGGGATGTCGAACAGGTAGCCGAGGCTATCCGGTCGCACATGCGCTCGATGCGCCGCAAGTCGCTCTTCGTCGAGAATCTGTAGACGCGGCGAAGTTGCCGGTCCGCCTACTTGAGGTTCTCCGGGTTCAGCGGGGTCAGGTCGTCTACTACGAAGAGCCCGTCCTTGCGGATGAGAGTCTTGTCGAACCAGATCTCTCCTCCGCCGTGGTCGGCATCCTGCATGCAGACGATGTCCCAATGGACCGTGCTGTCGTTGCCGTTGTTGGCGTCCTCGTATGACTGCCCCGGCGTGAAGTGGAACGAGCCGGCGATCTTCTCGTCAAACAGGGTGTCGAGCATGGGCTCGGTGACGTACGGGTTGACCCCGAGTGCGAACTCGCCGATGTACCGCGCCCCGGCGTCGGTATCGAGCACCTTGTTGAGAGCCTCGGTATTCGAGCTGGTGGCCTTGACGATCTTACCTTCGGAGAACTCGAACCGTACTTCGTCGTGTACCGTGCCCTGGTAGACGGTCCGGGCGTTGTATTGCAGAACTCCGTTGACGCTGGTGCGGACCGGTGCGGTGAAGACCTCGCCGTCGGGGATATTGTGCCGCCCGTCGCACTGCACGACCGGGATGTCCTTGATAGAGAACGTTAAGTCGGTGCCCGGGCTGACGATTCGCACTTGGTCGGTGTCCGTCATCCTTTTGACGAGCGGCTTCATGGCGTTGGACATGCGAGCGTAGTCCATTGTACACACGTCGAAGTAGAAGTCCTCGAACCCGTCGGTGCTGCGGTTGGCCTGTTGAGCCATGGCGGAGTTCGGCCAGCGCAGGACGACCCAGCGGGTTTTCGGTACGCGAATGTCCAGGTGAACGCGTTTCCACACGGTCTTTTGATATCGCCCGTGGTCGTCCGGCGGAACGTCGGAAAGCTCGGCGATGTTCTCGCTGCCGCGCAGGCCGATGTAGGCGTTCACGTTGCCCATTCGCAGAGCCTCGGTGTCGGCCCACAGGTTCATCTGCGCGTCGCTGCTGTTTCGGATGAGCGCCCGATTAACGCGGTTGCTCTTGAGGGTGACCAGGGGGTCGGCTCCGACGGCTCGGGCGGCGCGGATCAACTCGCAGGTCATCTCGTCCGGAACGTCGATGGCCTCGATGAGGATCTTCTCGCCCTCCTGCAGCTTCGTCGAGTGGTTGATTAGGACCTCGGCCAGCTTCGTCATCCGCGGATCGATCATGGTTACTCCCTCGCGTGTTCGGGTTCGCAGTGTTCTCGAAATCGGGGGCGTTTAGTACCGACCGCCCGAAATCCCCCGGATGGGGTAACCGGCGCGTCGGGTCCACAGCCCCTCAACAGGTGTAGCATACCCGCTCATCGCCCCGGGGAAAGGCAAAAAAGGGGTCGGGAGTCTTTTCTCTCCTGTCTCCCTCTGTTCTAGTGTTGGTCTGCCGTGTTCGTACCCAAGTTGTTTTGTGCGGGGCGGATATGCGCCGCGAAAAGACTCCCGACCCCTTTTTTGCTCTACGGGCACTCTGCAAAACGCCAGAATGTGCCTTCGTATTGCTGTGCGTTTACGTCCGGCGCGTAGATCGTCATGCTGTCGCCGTCGAGGGCGATCTCGTAGTTGCGAACCACCGTAGTGTCTTCCTCGTCTCCCTCCATCAGTTCAACGTCAGTAAGAAGCCCCGTTTCGGGGTCGGAGCCGTACATCCTCGTGATCGTAACCGTAATCGTATCCGCCCCGGCGATCTCGTAATCCCCCTCCTCACCGTACACCATTCCGATTACCCCGAACCACTGGTAGGAGCTGTACCACACGCTGGAGATTGAGCCGGAATCAAGCCGGTGAAACACCGCGTCGGTTAACACGCCGTTGGTCCCGTAGGACCCCCAGCAACCTTCGAGGTCGTCCAGGCTTCCTTTGTGTACGACGTCCGCCGTTTCCGCGAACTCCGGATTATCGAGAACTGCCGAAAGCTCGCTCGGAATCTCCGGTTGGACCCATAAGCCGCACCCGCCGCACAACAACCAACCGGCCGCGCCAAACACGGCAAGAGTAGTCACACGCATCTTATTCTCCTTTCAGCAATGACCGCCGGGGACAAAAAAGGGGTCGGGAGTCTTTTCTCTCCTATTCCCCTCTGTTTTTGTGTTCGTCTGCCGTGTTCGTACCCAAGTTGTTCTGTGCGAGGCGGATGTGGGTCGCGAAAAGACTCCCGACCCCTTTTTTGTTCTACGGGCACTCTGCGAAACGCCAGAATGTGCCCTCGTATTGCGGTGCGTCCACGTCCGGTTGGTGGATCGTCATGCTGTCGCCGTCTAGGGCGACCTCGTAGCTGCTGGGGACGCCCGTTTCTCCTTCTGTCTCTCCTTCCGTTTCACCTATCAGGTCTTCAACGTCGGTCAGAAGCCCCGTTTCGGGGTCTGACACCAACATTTTAGTGAATGTGATCGAAATCGTGTCCGTTCCGGTGACTTCGTAGTTACCTTCATCGCGGTACACTATATCCAACATCCCGAGGACCGCATCGGAGACGAATGTCACATTGACGTATTCGCCGGAATCGAACCGGTGAAAGACTACGTCGGTTGACCTGCCCGAAGCGGTATAGGAACCCCAGCAACCTTCGAGGTCGTCCAGGCTTCCTTTGTGCGTCACTTCGGCCGTTTCGGCGAATTCCGGACTGGCGAGAACCGCCGTAATCTCGCTGGGAATCTCCGGTTGGACCCACAAGCCGCAGCCGCCGCACAACAACCAGCCGGCTGCGCCGAGCACGGTAAGAATAGCCACACGCATCTTAGTCTCCTTTCAGCAATGACCGCCTGGGACAATGTGACAGAGCAGATCCGACCCGCCGCAACGACCGCAACTGTGACAAGGATTGTCACCTTTGACGGGGAAGCCCGGTTTGCACTCGCGGAAACAAGTCCAGCAGTGCGACCGGGGGCAGAGGAATGGTCCAACCAAAGGGAGTCGGTTCATTAAGTGGCAGAACACCAATTGGGAAGCACAGCAATACGGATGCCACATACCGGCGTCCGACCCGCGAGGTTGTTGCCCGATTTCCCACGAAGCAGGCACGCCGTCGACCTCGCCCATGCCGATCGTAATCTCCAGGTATGTGGGGCAGAGGTTGTTGGTTACGGGCATGATGATATGCACGTACAGGGCGGCGTCTCCGGGCACTTCCGACCACGTATCCAGCGGATGGTTATGCTCATGCCAGGTGTCGATCATGTTCTGATCCACTATCTCCATCCAGCCGATCACATGGATTGCCGTTATCTCCGAGATGTTATCCGGAATCGGATCGATCGGTTTCGCGACCCACTCCGTATTGTCGGGGAAGATAACGCCGCTCACAACCCCGTCCTGGTAATTGACGATTGGCGCGCGATCCGCGCTGGATGCCTCGAAGGTGATGTCGCCCTTCGAGTCTTCCTGTAGGGTCTGGATGAACACTTGCTTCGTTTCGGACGCGATCCGCTCGGGCTGCGCGCCTCCTGCGGACGACGCGGCTGCAAACGGGGCCGCGACGACCCCCAGTACGATCAATCCTCCGAGTCTGCTCTTCATAATCGGTCTCCTTTCGAGATGGGGATGGCATGACGCCAGACGATGTACCTCCGAACCTGCGTGTCGCCTTCTCCGGGTTTGACGAACCGGATCCAGCCAAGATGGGAACGCTAGCCTGAACGGTAATCCCGTACCGGCTGCCTGGAGATTCTACTGATTTGAAGTCCCATGTCAAGGGTCAGGGAAGGAAATTCGCCAGGGGTGTTAGGGGGGGGCACATAAAGTGATAGCGGCTCCTGGTTTGGGGCGCTATGGTCGGTGGGGGTGGGCATGTTCGGTAGGCAAGGGTGATGCCCTGAGGCAATTCGGCGCGGTCATGAGCGCGGCAAACCCCGGCCTGTTTGCTCGACAAACGAAGGGTGCAACGGCCGGGCCGGCGACCGTAATCCTGCGAAACCCAAGCCGGTGGCTACGGCGGCCGCGCGGCGGCGCGCTCGGCAGGGTTCCGGCTGTTTCCCGCAAGCGGAAGCGGCGGGTCGGTCGATGCTACTGCGGGGCCTAAGATGTTGGCCAGGTGCGGTTGGTTTTCCTACAATGCAGATCGTGCGGGGAACCTGAGTCCGTTTGTTCGGTTGTGATTGGGAAGGTGGGTGCGATGGCGGAGCGTGCACAGAAACAGAAGGCGAAACTCGAGACCGTCGAGCCCCTCGGCAAGCGCGTCCTGATCCGAAAGGACGAGGACAAGAAGGTAACCAAGGGCGGCATCGAACTTCCCGACTCGATCGAGATCCCGACCATCACCGGGCGGATAGTGGCCGTGTCGGCCCAGGTCGACCACGATGACGACTTCCCGCTCCGGCAATACGACCGGGTGCTCTTCAACCCGAAACAGGCGATTCCGGTCGAGTTTGATACAGATAACTACCTCTTTGTCGTACCGATTGAGGACGTGGTGGCCGTGTTCCGCAAAGTGACCTGATGATGCCCGCTCGAACCGGCCCGCGACTCGCGTGGCGGGAACGCCCTGCCCTGAAATGATCGATCTACCCACACCTGCGCTGATTGGCGTTGTCCATCTTCCGGCTCTTCCCGGCAGTCCCGGGCATGAGTTGTCGATGCCCGAGATCGTCAAGCGGGCGGTTTCGGACGCGAGAACTCTGCGCGAGGCGTCGTTCGACGCCGTAGTGATTGAGAATTTCGGAGACGTTCCGTTTCCGGCGACCTCCTCGGCGCCGGCGGCGATAGCTGCGATGGCCGTGGCGGCCGATGCCGTTCGCCGCGAGGTGGGGATTGCGGTTGGCGTGAATGTGCTCCGCAACGACGCCCGGGCGGCGCTGGGGATCGCCGCCGCGGTGGGGGCGAGCTTCATACGGGTAAACGTCCATACCGGCGTCTGTGCGACCGACCAGGGCATAATCGAAGGGCGGGCGGATGAGACTCTGCGCGATCGGAAGATGCTGGGCAGGCGGGTCGCGATTCTGGCGGATGTTCACGTGAAGCACGCGGTGACGCTAAGTCATCCGGACATCGGGGCCGCGGCTCGCGATACTGCTTATCGCGGCTTGGCGGACGGTCTGATCGTAACCGGTCCGGCCACTGGGGAGCCGGTGGATGTCGAGGACCTTCGCCGGGTTCAAGAAGCCGTTTCTGATCGGCGGGTCTTTGTGGGGAGCGGAGCGACGGTCGGCTCGGTGGGTAAGCTGTTGCAGTGTTCGTCCGGTATCATCGTCGGGTGCGGGGTGAAGGCGGGAGCGGATCCGGCCGAGCCGGTCGACTCGCGGCTGGCCCGGCAGTTCGCCGATGCGGCGGGGCGGGGGTGATTCGGCTTGGCAAACAAGAGGGTTCATCTCATCGCCCCGGCCGGTTCGTGTCGACCGTTCATGTCTCTCTTGCACGTGCAATCGGCGTCTGAGCTGTTGGCCATCGTGCAAGAGGCGGTGGGGGACGGCTATACCGTAACAGGTGACGAGGAGCTTATCGGCGCGGGCGAGGATGAGGAGCACGGCGGGCGAACCGACGATCGCCGACGGGCTGCGGACATCGAGCGGGCGCTGGGCGACGCTGAGGTTGCTGCCGTGGTGACAATCCGCGGGGGGGCGTGGTTTACGCGGGTCCTTCCGATGATTGACTTCACCGTGCTTGATGCGCGGACCGAGCCGGTGGCGGTGTTCGGGTTCAGCGAGCTGACGACCTTGGTAAACATTGTGGCCGGGCACGCCAAAGGTGTGGGCATATACGATATGGGGCCGGCGTTTCTGGCGTACGGGCTGAAACGGCATGCCGAAGTTGACTTGGGGATGTCGGATTCGGGTTCGCCGACTCCGGACGAGTGGATGCGAGCCCGGTTGTCTGCGGAGTTTCGGGCGTTTCACGGCGACGTCGTTTCGATGATCGAAGGCCGCGGGACGGATCGAGCTATAACTGCCGAGCTTATTCGCGGTGATCTTCCGGACCACAGTGAAGTGTCCTTTGTGGGCGGGAATCTTACGGTTTTGATGACGCTGGTCGGGTCCAAACACCAACGATGCATCGATCCCGCCGGGCGCTGGCTGTTGATCGAGGATCTGAACGAGAAACCCGAACGAATCGACCGGTTCCTTGCCCAGTTGACCCTGGCGGGTTTCTGGGACAACTGCGCCGGGATCCTCCTGGGCGATTTCCACCGGTGCGATCGAAATCTTACCGACGCTACCTCCGAGCTGCTGTCCTACCATCTGCCTTCGACTCGATCGATCCCGGTTTTGAAGACAGGTGATGTAGGCCACACGTGGCCGATGTCTCCTCTGCCGTTGAACGTGCCGGTTAAGCTGGGGCGATTGGACGGTTGCCGGTTTGAGGTTGTGGTTGAGCCGTCTCTGTGGCGGGGCTCGTGATCGCGGCGCGCGGGCGACTAAGAAGTCAAGTCACGCAGGGCGAGGCTGACGCGGTTGAGCCCTTCCCGCAGGTCGTCCGGCGGGGCGACGATACTCACGCGAATGTGGTCGTTCGACCCGAAAAAGCCACCGGGTACCACCTGTGTTTCATAGGTTGATACCAAGCGGTCGTTCAATGCCTCTGGGGTGACACCTTCAGGCAGTCGAACGCACTCGAACAGGGCTCCGAAGCTGGGGTAGCCGCGCACGAGGGGCTCGGCGTCCAGCCACTTGCGGAACACCGGCTTGCCTGCGTGATAGTGGCGCCGGAAGCGATCTTCCAAACGGTCGATCTGAGTCATGGCTCCGGCAGCTATCGCGGCGGCCGGTGCCGAATTCTCGACACTGAGCAAATCCATGATCTCCCGAGCTTGCTCGGCCGGACCCGGTGGGGCGATGAGCCATCCGACGCGCAGGCCTCCCAGGCCGTACACCTTGGTCAGGGAGTTCGTGACGATGATATTGTCGGCCAGGGTAGCCGCCGTCCAGCGCGGTTGGTTATGGTTAAGGTGGTTGGCGTCCAGATAGACTTCGTCGACGATGAGCATTGCCCCCGATCGGTCACACACTTCGGCGAGCCGACGAACGGCGTCGGGAGGGAGTAACTGCCCGCTGGGGTTGTGCAGGTTGGTGAGGAAGACCGCGCAGGCGCCGCGGTCCAACGTGTCTTGCACGGTTTGCGGTGTAATGCCGAAGGCGTCCTCCGGCCGTCGGAGCAAGGGAATCACCTCAAAACCCAGAAAGAAAGCCGCCCGAGGCAGGGGGTCATAGACGGGTGTCTCTATGGCGACACGCTCACAGATGGTGTCATCGTCCGGTCTTCTGGATGGGCGTTTAAGTCGCAGTGAATCCGCGATGGCGGGCTCTCCGCGTTCCGGACGGTCGGGCATCCGCTTCGGCGATGGGGCGGTTGCCGGGTGATATGTACACTCCGTCCGGTGTCGCATTGCTGTCGCTAGGGCGATGAAATTGGCGGTGCTCGTACCGGGAACCGGCACGATCCGTTCGCCAGGGACGTTGTATCGGGCCGAAATGGCTTCGATAAGGGCCGGATCGCCGTAAGTCCCTTGGACTTCAAGAGTAAGCGGTGCCACCTGCTCGCCCAGATCGTCCGGGGATGCCGGCGGTACGCCGCTTGAGGTCAGTTCATACCGCACGCGGGGATGAGTCTTGGCCCAGTGCAGATAGCTCATATCGCTCGTCTCATCTTGCGGACCATCTCTGCGATAGTGAGCTTCAGTGCCCAAAAGGCGACACAGGACCCTAAAAATACTCCGGTGACATCAGTTGTCAGTCGGATGACAACGTGTTATGGTACCGCGTGGCCAGAGATGATGAAAGATGCTGCCGGCGCGTGCAGATCTCATCATCGCGGAACTGGGCGATTCATCGATTCTCATTGGGAGCGAACCATGGCGGGCCAGTTAAGTGCGAAGTCGGATTTCACGGAGACTTTTGCGATACATGTGGCACTGAAGTATGCCCTGAAGGCGAAGCAGTATGATTCTACGGCGGAAGTCCGGAAGGCGGCGGAGGTCCTTTGCAGGGAGTTGCAGGGGGAGAAGTCGATCTACGGACGTCAGCTAAAGATGATCGCCCTGATGGAGAAGGGGGCCACGATTGCCGAGCTCGGAAGGAAGTTGCGGTGCTCGCGCCGAACGGTTTTCCGCTATCTCAATCACCTTGAGGATGCCGGCGTTTCGATCACTTTGGAAGGCAGCAAGTACCGGGTCGACAAGAGCATCGTCAAGATGCTCCGCGCATAGCCGGTTCTCCATTGGCGTTAGAGAGCGAGCGCTCTATCACAACCGCTTGCCGGTAGGTTTCTGGGGCTGCGCCGTGAGGGGGCGGTCGGGCATCTAACGGCGCGCGGTTTGTAGCGGTGTCAGCGTGGTCTACGCGGGTAGGTTATGGGACTTTCGGCTCACCCCGCATAGGGACAGTCTTCTTTTTCGCGGCCCGCCTGACCAGTTTAAGGACAGATCTCGAATAGCCGCGTGGTCGGTTTGAGGATTGGGGTTTAGCTACGCACACGATATCGAAGCCGCGGGGAAGGTCCGTCTTCAGGAGGCGGAATGCCTCGCGGAGTTGCCGTTTCACGTAGTTCCGCTCCGGGGCATTACCGACCCGCCGGCTGACGCTCAGGCCCAGACGTGACCAGGCCAGCTTGTTCTTAACCAGATAGATTACCAGTAGGTTGTCGCCCGCACGGAGTCCCCTGCGGTACGCGCGGGTAAAATCCGACTGGTGTCGAATATGCTCGCGGCGTCGAAAGCGTCGATCGGCCGTCATGTCGGCTCTCCGGTGTAACCGTACGCCAACCAGTACATAACAAGTACTTCTTGGGTGCCCACCAGCAATCCTCCTGGGCTGGGGATACGCTGAGACTCGTTTACGGCTGCGGACTCCTGCGTCCGCTGTCGCGTCACTCTTCGGGACAGCCGTGCTAATTACTACTTCGAATGACGCGGAGAGTCCAGTTGCCCGACGCATGCCGTCCGAGATCGTGGCATGGTGCGGGGGGGCGGCTGTAGCCTTGCGGTTCTGGATTGGGACCCGAGGGCGACATAGAATCCTAGCGGGATGTTTGGATGACGATGTCGTAAAGACTTGGTGTAACTACGTCGGGCGAGCCGGTGGTACGAATGGTGATTGTGATAGGGTCAATGTGCTTTTCAGTTCTGGCAACGGGTCGCCCGCGGGTGGGGGAGGATGCCCGCCTGTCCGGAGTGATAGAGGGTTTTGCCTGGCTGGGTCTAATTCTCGCCGTCGTAGTGGCGTGTGCCGTGGCGGTACGGTATATCAAGGGGAGAATCAGGAGTACGATGGAGGAGTCGACGCTCGTCTTCAACCTGGAAGATCTTCGCCGTCTGCGAGATAACGGTGATCTGACTTTGGCGGAGTACGAGACGCTCAGGCGTCGGTTGGTGGACGAAGCGTGCGGCGGAGACGCTTAAGCGGCTGGAGTCTTCGCCCGATAAGCTATTACGCCGGGTCGGGGCGTTCCTTTGCTTGAGGGAGCGGATCAGCCTGGGTTGGGTGCCTAAACGATGTCTGGGCAGGGTGTCTACAGGAGTCGATAATGGCGACGGGCCGAAATGGCGGAGGCAATGGTGGGGGACGCACGCGGCGTTCAAGCACGTGCAGCTTCTGCGGGAAAAGCCAGCGCGACGCTGGTCCGATGGTGGAAGGACCTCGCGATGTCTACATTTGCAAGTCCTGTGTGGAGCTGTGCCACAGCATCATTAAGCAGGAAACTCGCAAGGCCTCGGCGTCGCGGGCGATTCTGGCGGACATTCCCAGTCCGCGCGAGATTCACGAGTTCCTGAATCAGTACATCATCGGGCAGGACTGCGCCAAGCGCACGCTGGCGGTCGGAGTCCACAACCATTACAAGCGACTTCAACACATCGACCGGGCGGATCCGGACGATGTCGAGATCGACAAGTCCAACGTTCTGGTGCTCGGCCCGACCGGTTCCGGCAAGACGCTGTTGGCTCGGACTCTGGCTCGAATGCTGAACGTACCGTTCGCCATTTGTGATGCCACGACCCTGACAGAGGCAGGATACGTCGGCGAGGATGTAGAGAATATCCTCCTGCGGCTGTTGCAGAGCGCCGAATATGACCTGGACGTGGCACAACGCGGTATTATCTACATCGATGAGATCGATAAGATCGGTCGAACATCTCATAATGTGAGCATTACGCGGGATGTTTCGGGGGAAGGTGTCCAGCAGAGCCTGCTGAAGATGCTCGAGGGAACCGTGTCGAACATCCCGCCGCAGGGCGGCCGCAAGCATCCGGAGCAGCAGTATATTCAACTGGACACCACGAACATCCTGTTTATCTGCGGCGGGACGTTCGTCGGTCTGACCGATATTATTCGGCGACGGATCGGCCACAGCGCCATCGGATTCTCGAATGAGGGAGAGCCGCGCGACGAGACGCGGGAAGAGGGCGAGATTCTCGCCCAGGTCTCGCCGGACGACTTGGTGGAATACGGGATGATTCCGGAGCTGATCGGCCGGTTACCGATAATCACCACGCTTGATCCGCTCGATGTCGAAACCCTGGTGCGGATTCTTACCGAGCCGCGTAATGCGCTCGTCAAGCAGTATCAGAAGTACTTCGAGTACGAAGGTTGCGAGCTTGAGTTCTCTACAGAGGCTTACCGCATGATTGCGCAGCGAGCGTTGGACCGGGAAACCGGAGCTCGCGGGCTACGGGGGGTCATGGAGGAGATTATGCTGGAGCCGATGTATGAGCTTCCCGATTCCGGACAGTCCGGAAAGAAGGTCGTTACCGAGGCGGTAGTGGCGGGCACGGAACCACTTCTCTCACCCAAACCCAGGCGGCGGCGAGAATCCGCCTGACCACGTTCCGTATTGTATGATTTGGATAGACGCCCGACGGTAAAGTCTGCGCCAAGGAGCGCCGATACGTGGCTTGTCAGCGCGGCCGTTGTCGGGGCGGGGCGTTTCTCTGGTTGGTGTGTGCGACTATGGCTGTGACGATGCTATGTCCAAGGCTCCGTTGCCGAGCGATTCTCCGGGTGCCGGACTCCGTGCGGGGTAAGCGGGTCCGATGCGGAGAGTGCGGTGCCACCTTTGTGGTACCCGGTGAACCGGCGCCGGCCAAGAAAGAGCCCGCCAAGCAGGACGCCGGAAAGTGACGAGGCCGCCCGGCCTCCACTCCAACTACGACGTTCCCAGCAATCCCCCACAACACATGAACACCGGCAGTACCGCGGCGGTGACCAGCGCGGATATCGCCATCGCCCGACGATAGGGCCGGGTAACCGCAACAATCCCACAGACGACCGCGGCCAGCCAGAACAAGCCGCCCATGACCATGAGCATCGATGAAGCCAGCATCCATGGCGGCACGTTTCCGCCGCCGCCGAATAGCTCGGGGTGTTCTCTGGATATCTGGAAGGGATCCTTGCCCGCCTCCAGCGATTTCTGTACCGGCTCAAGTTCCGCCGCGTGCTGGCGGACAACTGCATTGACCGCCATCATCGTGGCAATCGACAAGGCGAGCAGTACCCAGGTAACGATTGCCAGCCGATTGCCTCTCGACGTAATCGGTGGTGGAGGAGACACGTCACCCGGGGTGGAGGGCGGTTGTGCGGGGCTGGCTGTCGGTACCCCGGCAAGGTCGCCCAAAGATGACTCCGCCGGCGCGGTCACGGTGTTGCGGCAATAGGGGCACGCGACCACCTTCGAGGCCCATTCGTCATCGACCTCGATTGGCTGCAAGCACGAACTACATTGAAAGCGAATGGCCATGGAGCGAGATAATATCTCCGAGCCCAGCGTGCGGTCAACCGGGCGGATGGGAGCTTCCGCCCGAAAAAAACTCTGAGTTGCACGATAATTTTCCGGGCCGACGCCCGGCAACATTCGCCGGGTAGCGGGCTCGTGGCGCAGCGGTGGTGAGATCCCGGCCTGCGCCGGCGCAATTCCCGCGTGCCGGATGCGCGAGTTTCGCGCAGCTTATGCGGGTTCCGGGCGCCGGCCGCCCCCGACTCCGCATCAAGCGCGAGGTGACCGCCGGTCGATACAGGTGACGCTCGAGTGGTCCGATGCCGGGCGGCTGTGGTCCGCCGAGGTCTTTGCTGAGCGAGGGGCTGTAATGCCAAAGAGTGACACTATCGCTGCGATCATGGAGTTGAATCCTAGTGCGAGACCGACTTTCCTGGCAGGGTTCTCGCCCGATGAGCTCGACAGTTACCTGTGCCGGCTCAAGAGATCCCGCGAGTTCGGCAAAGCGCCGCGTCGCACCCCGGGTGATGAACGCCGGAATCCGGAATCGGTCTCACTTTGTGAGTGTTGATCGCTTCGTGACCGAAGGTGATGTTCAGATTCCGCCGGGCATCGGGAGGCCGGGACGCGGAGTTCTTCCGGAAGCGTAGTCTTGCGCGTTACGTGACACGCGGAGATTGCCGCCTTTTCTACAACTTGCGGTGAGTTTCAAGCAGCTCCAGCAGATGCAGGAGTTTGGGAGGAAGAGGCGCCACGATTTCCAAAGGAGTCTCGTGGATGGGGTGCGTCACCCGAAGTCGCCGGGCGTGCAAAGCCTGGAACTCGATTAGCGGGTGCGTATCGCCCGACCCGGTCAAATCAAACTCGCTGACCATCTTTCCACCGTAGAGGGTATCACCCATCATCGGGTGTCCGATGGATGACATGTGGACCCGGAGCTGGTGAGTCCGGCCGGTCTTGGGGGCGAGATCCACCGTAGTGTAGCCGCGGTAGCGCCGGTTGACGCGGTACTCCGTGATGGCGTCCTTGAACATCGCCTGGCGCGGCGGGTTGGCACCCGCGTGAATAATCCGCGACGTTGTCTCGGGGTGAGGGGCCAGGGGTTTGTGGATGATGTCTCCGTCAAGGGCAATGTGCCCTTCACAAATGGCGAAATACTCCTTGCGGACCTTGCGCTGTTCAAACTGGTGTGATACCCGCCAGTGGGCTTCGTTGGTTTTGGCAATTAGCAGGACGCCGGTGGTGTTTTTGTCCAGGCGGTGCATGATCCCGGGACGGAAGGGGTCTCCGCCGTCGCTGAGGGACTCGGCGTGGAAGGCCACCGCATTGGCGACCGTTCCGGACTGGGTAGCCCGGGCCGGGTGACAGATGATGTCAGTGGGCTTGTTGATGGCGATCAGCCATTCATCCTCGTAGAGGACCTCGAGCGGAATATCCTCCGGTACGATCTCGCTCGGCGGAGGGGGCGGTACCACCATGTCGATGATGTCGTGCGGCGCCGGTTCGTAGCTGGCTTTGGTCGGTTTGTTGTTGACCTTAACCTGCCCTTGTTTGATATAGCGTTGGATAGTGGTGCGCGAGATGCGCGGGTACTTAGCTTGCAGGTACTTATCCAGCCGCTTACCCCCGGCACGCCCGCTCACCTCGTGGCGTTCAATGTGTAGCTCGCCGTCACCATCGCCGTTCGGTGTTTCCGGCGACGAGGGGCGAGGATTCTGATCTTCTTCGAAGGAGTACATCATACGATGCTTGGGGTAGACAAGTCTGTTGATATCATTCCGTCGGGCGGTTAGCAGGCTGACCGCAGGGTCCGAGCATCGCGTCGTTGCAGTCCGCACACCTCCCTACAATCGTCGCCGTTTTCTTGCCGGCCTGAACCGGCTACCCAGGGTCTTCTCCGGTAGTTGCCGGGGTGGCTGGCCGGCGGTGCTTTGAACCGGTGCCTGAAACCGCGATACCGGCGCCGGTGTGGCGGGTTCTGTGGCAACTTCCTCCGGAGGGCTGGGAGTGAATCCCGCAAGCTCACGTTTAGATACCTGACGGTTAATCAGCATCTCTACGCCGGTAAGCTGCTTGCCCTCCTCCCGGGTGACCAGGGTTATAGCCACTCCTCGGTGGCCCATGCGCGCCGTGCGCCCGATGCGATGGACGTATACTTCCGGATCATCGGGGATGTCGTAGTTGATAATGTGCGAGATCTCGCTCACGTCGATGCCGCGGGCGGCAAGATCCGTGGCAATAAGCAACTGGATCTTGTGCTTCCTGAAGGCGTCCATCACCCGATCGCGTTGGCGCTGCATGAGATCGCCGTGAATTTCCTTGGCGTTGTGCCCGGCTTCATGCAGTTTCTTGGCGAGCTTACGGGCGCACGCTTTGGTGTTGCAGAAGATAATGGCGAACGGAGGCTGCTCTTCCTTGAGGATAATCCGCAGAGCGCGAAACTTGTCCCGCCGCTCCGCGGTGACGAAGGTCTGGTCGACCTCGTCCACGGTAAGCTGATCGCGCGATACGTCCAACTCCACTGGGTCGGCCATATATTTGCGGGTGAGCCGCCGGATCTCGTCGTCGATCGTAGCGGACACGAAGATGGTCTGGTGCTTCGCCGTGATCTTGCCCAGGATCATCTTGATGTCGTCCCGGAAGCCGATATCCAGCATCCGGTCCACCTCATCCAGGATGGCAAACCGCACATTCGTGATGTTCAACGCTCCGCGCCGGATGAAGTCCATCACCCGGCCGGGGGTGCCGACCACGAAGTGCGGCTTACGCCCGAGCTGATGAAGCTGAGTGGCAATCCTCTGCCCGCCGTAGACCGCGACCACGTGTAGCGAGGCGAATTCCGCCATACGCTTCAGTTCCGAAGTCACCTGGACCGCTAATTCGCGAGTGGGGGCGAGGCAGATGGCCTGGAGCCGACCGGACGGGTCCATCTGCTGAAAGACCGGTAATCCGAAGGCCGCGGTTTTTCCCGTTCCCGTGCGAGCTTGTCCAAGCACGTCTCGTCCTGCGAGCGCGGGGGGGATCATGGCCCTCTGAATCTCGGAGGGCTCCGTGAACTTCATCTTGTGAATAGCTTTGAGGAACCGGACCTCGACGCCCAGCTCCGCGAACTTCTGAGGTAACTCTGAGTGTTTTTGCATTAGCTCGCCAGAAAAATGTCCTTGTCCCGACCCGACACTATAACGAGCGGTTCACTTGCTGTAAACGGGTGCTTTTTCCAGCTTACCCTGCGAGTATCGTGTTATAGGGCGAGCAAGCGTGGTAGCGCCGCTACGCGTCGGGGTGAGTCAGCTTGCGGTAGTACTTGACGGGGACGTCGGCGCGGTATCCGAGCTTCTCGAGCAACTTGGCTGATGCGATGTTGCCCTCTTCCACCAAAGCCGCCACTATCTCTATCCCCTCGGCGCGGATTGCCTCGTCGCACGCTTTGACCAAAGCGGAAGCCAGCCCGGACCGGCGGAACTCCGGCAGGACGGCGACGCGGTTGATCCAGCCCTTGCGATGATCGTGAGTCCCCAGCACTACGCCGACCAAGCGGTCTTCAGAAACGGCCACGAGATAGAGGTCGCCAAGGCGTTCAAGTTGATGCAGGAAGGCAGCTTTGCTCTCGCGACCGTGAGGACGAACGCTCAGGCCGCTTCGGAACCACACGTCTACGATTGCGTCGTAGTCGTCGGCCACGGCGTTTCGTATGGTCCAGTTATCGGTGTTAGGAGAAAAGGTCATTGCCACGAGTCACCGGCGAGAAAGTACATCGCCAGGAACTGAAACAGATTGAACAGCCAATGACCGACGATTGCCGGGATCAGCGACTTCCGCCAGACGGTCACTATGCTGAACACCAGCGAGAGGATGGTCACGAGAACAAGAGCCGCGGGCACTTGGTCGGCCAAGTGAGGCACAACGAACACTACCGTACTCACAACGACCGCGGCCGTCCAACTACCGGTGACCCGCCTGAGACGGGTCATCAGGAAACCGCGGAAGAACACCTCTTCGTAGACTCCGACAAGTAGTGTCATGAACAAGAGCCAGCGGGGGTCTACTCTGGGGAAGATTCCCGTGATCCTGCTCGCGTTCTCTCTGAGTTGCTCGATGAAGCCAGGCCAGGCGAGAAAGGCGATTCCGATGACTGCGAAGTAAAACGCATAAGCAGCGGTCATCGCCGCAACGCCAAGCAGCAGATTGAGGGCCAACCCGTCCCGGTGTATGCCGATCGACCGGGTCGGTTGTCGGCGCATGAAGAGAACAAACGCGATGATCGCGAAGATCCCGCCCGTACGAATCGGCAGGAAAGGGAGGATCATAACTCGTTTGATATCGGATTTGGTGGCGTCGTCAGGAACCGCGAGGTAGGCGTCAAGGGCACTTACCGCGATGGTCTCGACGATGATCAGGAGCGCAAGCACCAGTCCAACGTCCGCCAGGGCGGCTAAGCGGCTGCTTCTGGGGAGTAGGATCTCGTCAAGCGGTCGGATGAGCCCAAGGGCCTCTGCCGACAGGGGGCGAGCCAGAGGGATGCCGTCGGGGACGGGCGCCTCCGCGAAACGGTCATCGGCGGACGCGGATTCGTATTGATCACCCATCTTGAGTGTTCTCGCCCGCCCCTCGGCGATTGCGTCAGAGCAGTTCCGCGAGCGTGTCGCCGATGGTCGCTGGGGATTCGGATACTGCCACTCCGGCGTCTCTCAGTGCTGCGACTTTGGACTGTGCGGTTCCTTCGCCGCCGCTGATAATGGCCCCGGCATGCCCCATTCGCTTACCCGGCGGAGCGGTTTGCCCGGCGATAAACGCTACGACCGGTTTGGTCACGTGATGCTCAATGAACTTCGCGGCTTCCTCCTCGTCCGTCCCGCCGATTTCCCCGATCATGACAATCGAGTCGGTCTTGCTGTCATCCTCGAACATCCGCAGCAGCTCGATGAAGTTCAGACCCTTGACCGGGTCGCCTCCGATGCCGATGCACGTGGACTGGGCAATGTTGCGGGTGGTGCATTGCCACACGGCCTCGTAAGTCAACGTGCCGCTGCGCGAGATGATTCCCACGCTTTTGCAGCCGTTCTCGCAGGGCTTGTGGATGTAGCCGGGCATAATCCCGATCTTGCACTCCCCAGGCGTGATGATGCCGGGGCAGTTAGGGCCGATCAACAGCGTTCCCCGCTCGTCGACATACTGCCGGGCCTTGACCATATCCAGTGTGGGGACGCCTTCGGTGATAAGAACCACGAGTGAACAGCCGGCATCGGCCGCTTCCATGATCGCGTCAGCCGCGAACGGAGCGGGTACGAACACCATCGACACATCCGCGCCGGTCGCGGCGATGGCGTCGTGACAGGTATTGAAGATCGGCAGGTCGTGTTCGGAGTGGGTTCCCCCTTTTCCCGGAGACACGCCGCCGACGATCTTGGTTCCGTATTCCAGGCACTTGGCCGTGTGAAATGCGCCGGCCTTTCCAGTGATCCCCTGGCACACCACCAGAGTATCACGGTTAACAAGGATACTCATCGTTATTGCTGTCCTTCCTTCAGACGTTAAGACCTGCCGCCCATGGCGGTGGCGGGAATAGCCAATCCAACCGGCGGCGGTCGTTCTTCGCCAAGCGAGTATGCCACGGGGGAATCGGGTTGTCCAATGGGCGGCGGCGGGAAACGGCGGACCGTTTTTCGGCATCCACGGCAACAACCGGCGCGATCGGAATCACGTTCTGTGGTCAGAGCCTGAATGTGGGGGGTGACCGGTGCTCAGCGTTCGGTCAGCCCCCACGACGGCCTTGCCTGGTTGCGTCAGACGCCGGTGGCGGTTCGGGCTTGTTCGGCCTCCAGGCCGGCCTGGTTTGCAGAAGCTTCGGCGGCGTCGGCGCTGGCGTCGGCCCGTTCCTTGGCACGCTTGGCGTCCTCACGGAACATGCGGGCCTCCCGCCGGGCAATGTCGGCTTCAGCGCGGGCGATGGCCGTCTCGTCCCGGATACGTTCAATCTCCGCCAGGACGTCCTGGGCGCTCCGGCGAGCTTCGTCGACTTCCGCCCAGGCTCGTCGGATGTTCTCCAGCGTCGAATCGACCTGAGTCCATTGTCCGCTGATCTCAGAGCTCAAAACCGAGGCGATCCGGCGGATGCCGTTTTCGATTTCCGTGACCGCGTGTACGGCGGCGTCCGCTGTCGGCTCGGACGCCGGCGGTTCCGAAACTGCCGCAGGTTCTACCTCGCCGGTGTTGGAGGCTTCCTCGACAGGTTCGGCCATTTCGGCTGCCGACGGCTCAATCTCGGGCTCAGGCTCAACATTGACAGCCTCGGGCTCTGGGATCGGTGAAGCGGGGGTTTCCGCCTGGGTGACCACGGCTTCAGCGGTCAGCCCTTCCGGGGCAGGTTCCGCCGCTTCCGCTTCGGCTTCGGGTTCCGCAGTTTGGGGCTCTTCGAGAGCGGCGGCATCATCAGCATGCCCGGCGAGGTCAGTTTCCGGGGCTGATGCGTCTGGTGACTCCGGACCTGCGTCCGCGGTCCCCGCGTCAGCGTTGCCGGACGCGGGCGAGGGTTGCGGTGTCTCGAGGGTTGGCTCAGGAGCGTTGGCGGCTTCCGTTGCCGGTTCGATATCCGTAGTCCGCGGTTCGTCGTCAGTTTGCGGGATCGAGTCCTCAGTAGGGACATCGACTGCCGCTTCCGCGATGTCGCCCGGAACCTGTTCGGTGAGCGTTCCGGCGTCCGCCGCCGCCGAAACGGACAGTTCCGATGGCTCGTCAATCTCGTCCTTCGGGGAGCTGTCCACTAGTTCATCACTTGTTGGCGCCGGGTTGTCGTCGAGGACAGTTGCCGATGTCGTTGGATCCGGCGTCGAATCCTCGGCGGTTTCGGAGTCCGCCGGTGGCATCGCGGGCTCGGCGGCGGGGGCGATTGGCTCCGGTTCAGAGGGCTCCGGACCGCCCGAAGCCGTTGCGTTTGCTTCGATCGGGCTTTCTGTCGCGGCCTCAACCGATGTGGTTCCCGGAGCCGTTTCAGGTGTTTCTGATGAAGCGGTAGGTTCAGCCGGTGGGGGGGCTTCGTCGGTCTGTTGCTCCGTTTCAGCCTGGATGGATGATGTTTCCGCTTCTGCAGCGGGTGGCGACTCGTCAACGACCTGGGAGACGAGGCCGGCGACCGCCGCCAGCTCGGCCTCGGCTGACGCAAGAGCCTCTTCGGCCGCGGTCGGAATGGATTCGGTCAGGGCCTCGGCCGCGGCGGATTCGGTCTCGCCGGATGGTGCGGTCGCTCCGGACTCCATCGCTTCCTGAACGATGTTCTCCGCCTCTTCGTTGACAATCGCCATCATGATTTCCTCTCGTAGGTCGCGAAACTGCCGGTCTATCAACGCGATGGTCTCGGCGACAACCGGTCGACCAGCGTCGCTGAGGATCTGCCGAAGCTCACAGACGTCCTCTGCTCGGTACTTACCCGCAGGGGCGCGAATGACCGAGTCTGGCGGCGATTCCAGACGCCGTTGGATCCGGCGGAGGAGTTCCAGTTCCTCGCGTAACCGGCGGACGTCATCTCGGTTAAGCACATTAACGGGGACGATGCTGCCGCCGCGGGGGACGGCGTACTGCCGGGGGAAGACCATCCCCTTCGGAGTTCGTCTCTTGAACAGTGACACCGCGCCGTCCCGTTATGCCAGCGCAGCCGTATTCTCCACGGCGGATGCCGCTACGGTTGCTTCGGTCCATGGGTAGTTCGGCGAACCGCGGGGGCCGCTCCACCATTGAACGTTGGCAGGGCTTCGCACCGACGAGGAAGCGATAGGGTTCGACCTTATCGGAGTCGCCGGAAGCGAAGAGGAGCTTCGCGGTCAGTTCTATGGCATGCTGCCGGCGTACCGTGCCGTCCGATAGGCGGCGGCCTATTCCCCCAGCCTGAAGGGCTGGAAGACAGTAGACGGGGGCAAGGCCGCGGAGCGGCCGCCGCCCCCGGGGTGGGGTTCTGATAATCCCAATCACCCTGACAGGGTGAAAGAGACGGCCAACCAGTGCTTACAGGCAGCAATTGCGTGTCATAAGGCTGGCACACTAAGCAAGATTGATCGGAGGTTGCGGGACGGGGGCGTCGAGCTTCAGAGGCAAATCAACGATGAACGTGGCACCCTGCCCGACCTCGCTTTCCAAACTGATCGTACCGCCGAGGATGCGTACCAGTTCTTTGGTGATGGCCAAGCCCAATCCGGTACCCTCGTACTCGCGGGTCTTCGACGAGTCCAATTGCCGGAAGGACTCGAAAATCTCCTCGCGCAGCTCCGGAGCGATTCCCGGGCCGGTATCGCCAACGATCAGGCGTACGGAATCACGTTTATTGTGCTCCACGGTCAACGAGACCGTTCCGCCGGTGGGCGTGAACTTGATCGCATTGCTCAGCAGGTTGTACAGGATCTGTCGGATCTTTCCTGAGTCGCTGTGGAAGCGCGGGCAGTTTCTGGCAAGGTGCAAGTCGAGCTGCTGGTTCCTCTTATCAGCGAGCGGCTGGAGGAAATCGATCAGGTCGCGGCAGAGTTGAACCACCGAGAACTCGGACATGTGGATTTCCACCTTGCCGGCCTCGATCTTGGCCAGGTCCAGCAGGTCGTTGATGATCTCGAGCAGATTGCGGCCGCTGATCAGGATGTTCTCCGAATAACGGCCCAGGCGCTGCCGGTCTATGTCCGGATTCTCCGAAGCGTCGCGCAGCAGTTCGGCGAACCCAATGATCGACACCAACGGGGTGCGAAGTTCGTGGGTGACGTTGGCAAGGAACCGGCTCTTGAGCTGGTTGGACTCATAGAGCGTAACATTGGTCTCGGCCAGCTCGCCCAATCGAATGTCCAATGACCGGTTGGTCTTCAGTAGCTCCTCCTGAGCGGCTTTGAGGTGCGCCAGCATGTCGTTGAATGCCACCGAGAGATCCTGAAACTCGTCCCCGCTGGCGATTGACGATCTCACGTCGATGTCACCGGTGGTCACTTGCTCCGCCACCCGCCGCAGCAGGGTAACGGGCGAGAGCACCAACCGCTGGGTGACGAGATAGAACACGATGATGGCCAGCACCGCTCCGCTGGCCCCGGCCAGCACCGTTACTACGGAGTTCCACGTGCCCTCCGTACTAGTGATCGGCAGATGCACATCGGCTATTCCCCGGAGCACGTGAGGGTGGGCGTCAGACTCCGTTCCGCGAACGGCCATCGCCAGGCGGAACGTCCGCCCGTCATCCTGGATCCGCCAGAAGTAAGACTGTTCGGGATCTTCGCGGAACCGCTCCACGGCATCGGCATGGAACCCGCCGCCGCCCCGATCGGCCGGGACGAGTCTCGGGGGTTCGGCGGGCGCCCCGTAGTTCTGCACGAGCAGGGGCCATTTCCGGTCGAGTTCCGCTTGCAGTTTGCCCCAATCGGGCTCCTGGAGGTCGACCGCCTGTGCCGCAATAGACGCGGACCATCGGGCTTGGGTCAGCAGGGCCTCCTGGTTGAGGTTGGTCATGTGCAGCCACGGGAAGGCGAGCGTTACGCTGATGGTCAGCAATACCGCCGTGCCGAACAGTACGCTGACCTTCCGAGCCAGCGAGGTTTTCATCCACCGTCGTTGCCGCATGGCGACAGTGTACCGCAATCGTGGCTAGTTGTTGAACGGGTGGGAACCGGGCTGGCGGAGCGACGGTTCGCTGTCGTGTTGCGGGCACTCGCGTAGCGCAGGTATCCTGCCTGCTTCCCCGTTTCCAGACGCGCCGGGCTCCTCGACCTTCGCAAGGACGGGAGGGGGGGAACGCGACGGCGTTCCTCGAAGCAGCGTTATGTTCGTTTTCGCCGGGGACGGGCGTGCGACGCCGTTTGAGCGCTCGTCGCGCGGTTGACAGGAATGTGGAACGGAATACACTCCGATCGGATTGAGTCCCCGTGGCACAATTGGATAGCGCGTCGGCCTCCGAAGCCGAAGGTTTCAGGTTCGAACCCTGACGGGGACGTTTTCAAGAGCCGCACACCAGCCCCCCAGAGCGGGGGACACCGGTTTCCACAAACTCATCCTGAGTTTGCGAGAGTACCTCGACCATCCCGCATCGACCAGTGTGTTGCAGTAGTACTGGATTCAGGTTGCAGGGGTGAGCCGCGCCCGGTAGGCTGACAGCTTGTCTTCTGCGCGGGGCCACTGCGCTTCGGGATGCCTGACGGTTCCTTGGGGCATCTTGCCGGGGCGAGCTGCGGCGGGCACGTCGGTGTTCGTTGATGTGCGTGGAGTTTCAATGGGCACGGAGTCGGGCCGAGGTGGGATGATGCGACATCGGTTTCAGGTGCGTCGGTACCTTGCCCGGATAGTGTGGACGGCGTGCGGGCTGATCCTCCTGATGTCGGCCGTCGGCATTTGTACCAACTTCGCCTATGTCAATTGGGATGGGACTCACGGTGCGGGTCTCTCGGGTGGCGCGTGCTGGGCAGCGTGGAGGCACCCGACAATCGGCAGTAGCGGCTTGCGATGCTTGGGATCCTCGCTCTGGTACATTATTGAAAACGACGAGGTTCTTCGTTTGGGTTTCCCGGCATCAGAGTGGTATTCGCCGCCCGCCTGCCGAAAGTCCCGGGTTGACTGCCCGGGGTATGCGATTCTGCCGTTATCGCTGCCGCTCTTCATTCTTCTATGTCCGCTGGTATTCGTACATTGGCGCGGGTGGCGCAAGCGACATCATCCGTGCGAACTGAAGCAGTCGTTTGGCCGTTGCGTCGGACGTGTCGTCGGTCCGATCGATCGCCTTTACCGCGAATCATCGCGCCCTCGGGTCGTGCTGACGACTCGAATGCTGTCCTTTGTTTTCGCTCTGGCTCTTGTAGGATTGTGGCTGCAGAGCTACCGCGGCTTCGGAACGAAGAACGGTATTGTCATCTGCGGTATGGATTTCGTTTGCGACGTCCACCGAGGCTGGTTGCAGTTCAGTTACCAACAGACGGGCTGGACACCGTTCTGCCAAAGAAGCTCTATTTTCCTCGCAGATGTCGGCTACTCGTGGCGTTTCTACGCACGGGATTGCCTCTCCGTACGGTTTCCCCTTGGCATACTAATACTGCTTTCGCTGGCCGTCGCTGCTTATCCGCTGATTCCTCCGTTCCGCATGTTGTCCAGGAAACGCCGTGGATTGTGCGTTGGGTGCGGGTACAACCTCATGGGAAACACGAGCGGGCGGTGTTCTGAATGTGGCCGGCGCATACCGGCAGCGCTTGACGATGCCAAAATGGTCCGGTGCGAGACCCCAAAGTGGATTCGCATCGGAGTCACGGTGCTCGTCTTCCCATGTGCGTTCGCGGTTGGAGTGTGGCTGGTGAGTCTGGCTGGTGCATTGCTGGAGGCGCTGGGGCTCCTTCGTGCAATCCCGGAAGAACCGCGAATCGCGATAGTCATGCTCTTTCTGTTGTTATTCGCTTACGTACTGTCTCGATTCGTCTATTCCGTGCTTCGGTGGACGCTTGTCGAGGACTTCGAGGCCGTAGGTGAGCGCTGATGGGTGGCGCTGAGCTGCTAACATGCTGTCGAGCCAGCCGTCCTACACTTGCGCTGGCGTCAATAGCGCAGGTCTGTGCTACGATGCCCACGGGTCTTGTTGCGATGCGTTGGTTGTCAGGTGCGATCGACCGAGGCGGAGTATCACCAGCCACCCAAAGAGGTTCTGGGACAAGTTCTAGTGGATTGGTTGCGAGGTGAAGAGGAATGTGCAGACGACCATGGTCCTGGGTTGCGGCCGCGCTTTGCGTGTGCGTGCAGGGCTGCCAGACCTCTCAGAACGAGGGCGAAGGGATTACGAAGGCAGAATTGCGGGAGTTCGAAAGCTATCTGCTCGACATTCGCAGGACGTCCCCGCCTGATTTCGCCCCCAAAGACTTCCGGGAGTTCATTGCTTATCTCGTTGGGTTCGGCACTGGTATTCCGGATGAGAAGGAGGAGTACGAGGATGCCTGGGGGCGCCGGTATCTTCTCTTCATCACCAGCGACTACCCGGAGAAGGGTTACCTCATCAACTCTGCCGGTGAAGACGGCGTGCATGGCACTTGCGATGATCTGAGCGTGCTTGTCGAGTTTCGCTGAGATTGGTCGGTCCGGTCATAACCCGAGGCTTGGGGTGTCTTGCTGTGGTATGTACGCGTCGACGGGAGCCGGCACTGTGCTTGATTCGCTGCGTGCGTACTTTGTGAAACGGCCAATACGCAATGACCCACGGAAGGAGGAATCCTCATGGATGATCTTAGAAGGGGTAAGGCGGAGAGTCTGCTCTTGGCGTTTGTTTTGGTCGCTGCGTTTCACGCGGTGCCGGCGTGGGTGTTAGAGTTTCTGCCGGCTCGGCGGCTCTACGAGGACCTCGGGAGGAACGGATACGCGACGCTCTACGATGCTTTAACCTGTCCGTTGCCATTATTGCTATGCCTGGGGGCGGCGCATCGGTCCGGGTTGAGACTCGGCCGCTGGCGAGGGCACGCGTTGAAGGTCCTGAGTATATGCGTGCTGCCGGTCGTGCTGACGGCCATTGTCTATCCGTTTACTTCCCGCCCGTTCAGCGGCGGCCGCATCGGTTCTTGGCTGATATCCCCGGCGGCGCAGGATCTACTCTTCGCGGGATACCTTTACGGACTATTCGGCATCACATTCCCGGGGACAATCCACAAGCGTTTCCGTGTGGAATGGGCCGTGCTCGTGACGGCGGTTTTCTTTGCCCTGTGGCATGTTCCAAACTTCTGGGGGATGTCGGCATCCTACGTTTGCTTTCAGCTTGTCTATACGCTGGTGGGCGGAGCCTGGGTGATGCTGGCGAGGCAGTTGACGGGGAGCGTTATTCCGGGGCTTTTGGTCCACATGGCCTGCAACCTCATCTCGTGGCTGTGATCGCCCGAAGCGCCCGCTCGGCCGTGCCCGATAATCGGAGACGGTGCCGGCGGTGATGGGCGTGGAATACCGGACCTTTAATCAGGGTAAAGCCCCTATGATGGGTGGTCGATGCAACCAACATGTCGGAAGAATACACAGGACCGGACCGCCGCTCGAAGCGCCCCGAAAGACGCGGTGCTACGGAGCGTCGTTCGGGGATGGATCGGCGGCGGGGGCCGGGGCGACGCAGGGGCGAGGTTCGCAAGGCCGCCGAAGAGGGCGAAATATCGGGCGAGCTGCTCGAGTTCATCATGGCCATTGACGAATACAAGCGCGTGAACGATCGCCCGTTCCCGTCCTGGTCCGAGGTCTTCGAGATCGTGCAATACCTCGGCTATCGCAAGGTGGCGGAACAAGCCGGGCACATCAACACGGCCAGCGGCTCGGAAGTGCTGGACGGCACGCCGGTGTAGAGTAAAAAGGGGTCGGGAGTCTTTTTTGGGCTCCCATCCGCCTCGCACGGCGCAACTTACGCGCAAACACCGCAGACCAACGCGAAGACAGGGAGGGGAATAGGAGCGAAAAGACTCCCGACCCCTTTTTCACTCAAATGCGTCGATCAGTTCCAGTCCCGACGTAGGGGGCAGCGGCAATGAGTCCGGCTTAGATGAGTCGAACCGCCGCTTCGTCACATTGGCGATGCACCGAACCGTGCCGCCGTGCACGAAGATCTTTGAAGCATCAATCCTGCGAACCTCAAACCCTTCCATGCAATAGACCGCTTCGGCCATATCGTCGAGCGGTGGAATCCCGTAGAAAGGCATGTACACGATTCGGTGATGCCCGCGCTGCTCAATAAGCACATTGTCGTAGGTCAGCACCCAATTTTCGGATTGGTTGAAGACAACCGGCAACCGGAGTACGCGGTAACCTTCGGCTTCTAATCCGTCGGTAATATGATCGAGCTGAGGTTCGACAATATCGGTGGAGCAGGCACTTTCGAACAGACGCGCGTATTCGGCCTGCGCGACGGGGTCGTCACCCGCATCCCAAAGGAGCTGTTCGGCCAACTGCTGACTCGCAACCAGGATGGTATCGTCGCTGATTGGTGTCAGGAACATGTCCACGTGTTCCCAGGGCGATGACCCTAGTTGATCTTCGACAACAAAACACTCTCGACCCAGAACGCGGCTCAGTTCCCGCAGAACGAAATCTCTTGGTGCCAGCGAGTTGTCTTCGAAGACCGCCGAACTAACGAACACGTGGCGCTGATTCGAAACGACATTGCCCCCATCCAAGCGAAGCCAGGTTGTCAGCGGCATCAGATCGAGCTGGGCCTCACGAAGGACCCAGTAGGCGATGATCTCACTGGCCTGATAGTCCCAATGAACATCCCAGGCCGCGGGCACGAAGCTCGGTGCTCGATCGCCACTGCTCGGATCGTGTCGGGCTATACTGCGGTCGCGGGCCCAGGCGGATACGTCGATGCCGACGTTGATAACCTGGATCTTTCGGTCCGGGCCCATCCGGCCCCACGTATCGACGAAATGGCTGGCCGCTTCGTGCGACGGGCACAGGACCCGGACCAGGACGTCAGGTGGAAGTGCCCGGAGCAAATCCTCGTAGACCGGGTCAAGCTCTTCTTCCAGGATTGGGTCGTAATTGACCGTGATCTCCGAAATGGTCCCTTCGGTATCGGGCAAGACCGCGACTTGGCTTTCAGGCGAAACACCGTTCTGGTCGATCGTCGTTGCAGTGGGAAGCACCAAAGCCGCGAGCAACACCGGCAGAGTGAGGTACCTGTTCGGGAAAGAGGCTGGGTTCATTGCTGCCGGTTGTCTCCATGATCACTTTGAGCGACAAGTGTCTCCGATCAACATGAAAACAACGTGAAATTGACATGAAGTTCTCTCAATCCCCACGAAAAAGGGGTCGGGAGTCTTTTCCCGGGATACATCCGCCTGGTACAGAGAAACTAGCACACAAATATCGCAGATCAACACGCGAACAGAGGAGAATGGCCGGGTGGCACGCTCCACGCTCGTGTGGGCATGCTCGGCTGGGTGGCATGTTCCACGCTTGTGTGGGCATGCTCGGCAGTTGGCGCCAGCTCCATCCCCAGCCCCCGAGTTCCGTCGACACCACCGATTTCCATTACGACAAGGCCGGGAACGTGATCCTCGATGACAAACGTTTCTACAAATACGACGCCTGGAACCGGGTCGCACGCGTCAGCGAACGAGGCACCCTGGCCGTGAGCGGCGACACCTTCACCGGCGCTGTCGGCGATCTTCTCAGCATTTTCTTCTACGACGCCCTCGGCCGGCGGATCAACAAGAGGGTGTACAACTCCGAAGCCCTCAACACGACCGGCTACGGCGACTACTTCTACTACGACGGCCACCGCGTGCTGGAGCACCGTAAGACCAACGCGAGCGACACGGCCGTCGAGCCGCATCGCCGGTACGTGTACGGGTTGGATTATATCGATGAGGTGGTGGCGTATTACGACACCGGTGCCGCCGATCCGGACCCGCATTTCGTGCTGCAGGACGCCAACTACGACGTCGTGGGCGTGACCGATCACACCGGAATCCTGGAGCAGCAATATTCGTACGCCCCGTACGGAGCGTATCAGCACATCGAGGACGGATCCGGCAACGCAGAAGGCAACGGCCCTGCCGATCTAACCGAGCTGCTGATCCCCCTCGGCCGCAACGGCCTGTTCCTTGACCGCGAAACCGGCCTCTACTATAACCGCGCCCGCTATTACGATCCCCTGCTAAGCCGCTTCCTGCAGGCGGATCCGAACGGGACGGGGTTGGTGCTGCAGGTGGCGCGTGCGCAGAGAGCGCGGAATCGAAGTATTGGATTGCTGGTCGACGCCAGACGTCAGTATGACGACGGAATCGGGATATACCAGTATGCGCAGAGCAGGCCGACGATCTGGAGCGATCCATATGGCGAAAGGACTTTCACATATGAGCTCAACAGCCCACAGACACCAGCTGGCCTCAGTTTATACGGTCGACTAGAAGTGACTAAGGAGAGCTGTTGCGCGGAGGCTGCTGTCTTTGTCGCCGCAGAATGGCAGCCCCCTGGGCTGCATTATGTTAAAAAGCCCCTGAACTGGATGAACGTGCATTTGGAGTTCGGCGCGCGTGGGGGCGTCAAGGGTTCTGTGCGGGCCTGCGCATCCGGCTGTGTCAGGGACATCAAACTATGTGGGCGTTACGAAGTCTTCGGTCGTGTCGACTACCGAAGGAAGGGCGTCAGAGAAGACTGGGGGCGTGGGCGGTTTACACGAATGCGATTCGGTGTCGGGGCAGATGGAGGAGGCGAGATCTGCTATAACCTATGCAATGGCGCCGTGACGGCTAGCGGACAGATATCGTGGTGGGCTTACGCACATCCTGATTCTCTACCTCGCTCCGGTGGTTAACTCCTTTAATGTCAGTGGTTTGGCAGCTACGGCCGCGATAACAAGGCGATCGAAGAGTTTTGCTTCCATCCAGCGACGGTTGGCCCGATAGGTGAACGCGGCCAGGTAACGGTCGAGGTGTTTGGGCGAAACGCTGTGATATGTGCCCACAATCATCCGCTTCAGGTTGCCGATGAAGGTGTGAACCCAGGGGAAAATTTGAACCGCATTCTTCCCACCGCCCGTCACGATTGCCTCGTGCTCGTACCCGGCCTTGGCCACTGAAACGTAACTTCCCCATCCGTCCGTCCGGAGACATGAGCCCTTCGCTACGTGTCTCGTCGTGAAACCCCTCAGGCTTCGAGCGTCGACGCTTTTCAGTCCCTGAATGGCGATTCGCTTAGGCCGGTCGTTCTCGTCAAGCTCGACGGCCACTCCCACTGGGACCTTCTTCTCCACTCCACGCCCCGGCCGACCCGGTTCCCGGCCGCCAACGTATGTCTCGTCGACCTCCACAAGTCCCTGCAGGACATAACGTTGGCATCGTTGACGCATGGCCTCGCGGAGCTTCTGCAGCATCATCCAGGCAGTCTGGTAGCAGACCTGGATCTGCTTGGCCAACGCCGTGGCCGCGAGGCCTTTCTTCGAGTGAGCCTCTTGATACATAGCCCAGAACCACTTCCAGAGCGGCACGCGGGCACCGTGAAACACCGTGCCGGCCGTCGGTGAGGTCTGATGGTGACACTCCCGGCACTCGACGAGCCCTCGGGTCGGGAGCCACCATCCGCGGTTATGCCCACAGTCCGGGCAGACGAACCGTTCCAGGTTCGGTCCCCAGCGAGCCTTTCGCAGATACGCGGCACAGGCCGCATCATCTCCGAAGCGACGCATAAACGACGCTACATCCAAGATCTTGGGCACGGGATGCTTCGGGCGAATCTCGTCAGACATGGCCGACCTCCTCCATGAACCATGAAATCGTAAGCCCTAACAAATACCGTACTTAGCCGCCGGAGTCAAGTAGAGAATCAGGACGCACATTTCGGTTGGAGTTGGTTCGGTCGAAGCTATGAATATGGAGATTCGTGGTACTTTTCGGAGAAGACGCTGCTAAGTGGTCCCGCACCGCTTAGAGAGTACTGCTGCGGACGTTAGATCGGAGGACGGATGTTGCATGAGAAAGCCGCTTGCCGAGAAACGTGGGTTTTCCGTACGGAAAACGGATAGGGGCGTTGCTGTAAGGAAATCGGCCTCGCCATTTTCTCGCGTGTTGTTCGTGTCGCCGTTCATTGCGGCGGCCTTCGTGCTCGCCGTTGTTGCGACGCTCGTGTCCGGATACCTGCCTTTCGTCACCATTCGGGAACGGAACGGCTGCGATATGGGTCTGTGGACTGCAATCGGGCTGGGAGCCATGTTCCTCACAGGGGCGGGCGTGGCCTGGTGGTTCCTAGTTCACCTTGTCCTCCGTATCCTGCCTGTTGAGAAGAGGATTGACCGCGCGCAAGGAAGCGTGATATGCCGCGCCTTTATCTGGCGACTTGTATACTTGCGTCGTGCTCTGAAACTTCCATTGAATGTCGTCGTCCAGGTTTATGATAGCCATGGCGATCCTTGCTTCAGAGTGTTCTTGAGAGATGCAAAAGGTCGACACTTCTTGCTGACGATTCCGACGGTGGTGGGATCACGCTCGGGCGCAAAGGAAGAAGCCTTGGCGCTTGGAGTGCCGATTGCGCGGAGGCTCAAGGCCGACATCGTTGTGGAAACACGGACTCGGGCAGGATGGTGTCCTCCTGAGAAACTCGATTCCAGAGATTGGTGCGCGCACCGGGATCCAACACGCGAAGCGCAAACCTCGTCGAGTCGTGTTCTCTGAGCAGAACTCTCCCGTTGGCTAACAGGCGGGAATTCGGGGGCATCACCACCTGTAAGAACAGACCAAAACGCGCGGGAGCGAACTCGAGGCCTCAATCGTGACGAACGAACCGGTAGACCGAGACAGTGTGGGCCCTAGCCCGGCGAGCCTCCCTTGTGCATCTTGCGGGTACGATCTTCGCGGGTCATTGGCATCCGACAAATGCCCCGAATGCGAGCATGCCATTGCCGAATCGATTGCGCTTGCCCGCCGCGGACCGAACATTGCCACTCGGATGTGCCGCGTCTTTCGGCGCCACTACGTGGCTGCTGGGTTAACGGCCTTCGGGCTCGCTATTGCTCTGGGTTCACTGCTCTCCTATAGAGAACGGACCTCTGACTACTACTGTCCATTGTGTGCGCGGGTTAGATGGCAACACACTACTGGGCTCGCTGTTCCCTTTACGGACTTATGGGTCGTCGAAGTCCATACGCGAACGGAGGCGTTCAGGCCAGACACGGCGATATCACGGCACCTTGATCCTGCCGGAAACTGCACGCACGATTGGGTATTGAATAGCGCGTACGACAAGGATGTGTTCGGTCCTCGCGGCCCACAATCTCGGCGTGATGTGACCTCGTGTGCTTGTGCAACTGATGAAGACATGTTAGCGTTTCTCAGGGAATTGCCCAACGCAAGTATGCAGCTTACGGAGCATATTCGGGAACGAGATTTGTGTGAGTGGCTGCCTGACGTTTTCGACCGGTGGGATCGTGAGCGGGAGGAAGTGAGCGGCGCTGACAGCACGTGCGCCGAGAACTTGGGCGACGAAAATTCCGAGAACGAGAATTCGGGGGACACCATATGGATTCCCTGACAGAATTCGGGGGACACTATATGGACAGAATTCGGGGGACACTATATGGATTCCCTGAGCTTTCGCCCACGTCGCTGCTTGGGCTTGAGTTCGGGAGAAAACGGGACATCACTAAGTTCCGCCGGTTAGCGTCTGGCGACGATTCGGGGAACACCATATCGATTTTGGTCGCATCACCAGCATGGGCTTCAAGCGGAACGGTGCCTCTACCCTTCATCGTTACGAGTACGGTTACGACGCCAACGGCAACCGAACCTACGCCAAGATCAACCAGGCCGGGCACCCGAACGATCGGTCGTTCCTGTATGGCTACGACAATCTGAACCGGCTGGTCTACGCTGAACGGGGCGTGCTCGATACATCAGTACCGGTGATAGACAACGGCGGGACCGGCCGGGCGTGGAATCTGGACGTTTTGGGCAACTGGTCCGGGGACCAGACGAATCAGCGAAGCGTGATCGATTACACGTTCTCGTCCGGGAATCCCGGGTACTCCAGCAGTGATACCGTTACCGCCTATACCCATCACGATACCGACGCGACGAACCAGATCGTGCAACATCGCTACGATGCAACCCCCCAGACCCCGAGTTCCGTCGCCACCACCGATTTCCATTACGACAAGGCCGGGAACGTCATCCTCGATAACGAGCATTTCTACAAATACGACGCCTGGAACCGGGTCGCACGCGTCAGCGAACGAGGCACCCTGGCCGTGAGCGGCGACACCTTCACCGGCGCTGTCGGCGATCTTCTCAGCATTTTCTTCTACGACGCCCTCGGCCGGCGGATCAACAAGAGGGTGTACAACTCCGAAGCCCTCAACACGACCGGCTACGGCGACTACTTCTACTACGACGGCCACCGCGTGCTGGAGCATCGCAAGACCAACGCGGCCGGGACCGCCGTCGAGCCGCATCGCCGGTACGTTTACGGGTTGGACTATATCGATGAGGTGGTGGCGTATTACGACACCGGTGCCGCCGATCCGGACCCGCATTTCGTGCTTCAGGACGCCAACTACGACGTCGTGGGCGTGACCGATCACCAGGGATACCTTCAGCAGCAGTACTCGTACGCCCCGTACGGGGCGTATCAGCACATCGAGGACGGGTCCGGCGTGCGGTATAACGAGATGGACGCCGACCTCACCGAACTACTGATCCCCCTCGGCCGCAACGGCCTGATCCTTGACCGCGAAACCGGCCTCTACTATAACCGCGCCCGCTATTACGATCCCCTGCTATCGAGATTTCTGCAGGCGGACCCGAACGGGACGGGGTTGGTGGCTTCGGGTATGTTACTGCGGAACGGGTCTTCGCCAGGCCTAGCGCCTGCGGTGAATGCGGCAGGCCAATACGCCGACGGGATGAACGTATATGAGTATGCTCTGAGCGGTCCGTCATACGCGGTTGATCCAAGAGGACTCGGCATAACGGTTGCCCAGAAGTGTATGGTGCTGGTTAATATCAACCACGAGGAAGACAAGAGATGGCTCCTTACAAGAGCAGAGAGCCTTGTTTGCAGCGCGTGGGGAAACCTTGTCTGCCATGCTGATAAGTACAACCGACAGCCCTGCAAGGACGAGGAAGGCAATGACATAGTCGACGAAGTGACAGGTGAGCCGACAATGTGTGATCGCCCAGGTTTGATCCCGAATTTCCCGTCTATCACGACGTTCACGGGCCCTGGCAAGGGTGAGGAGGAGTGGCTGCCAATATTCAATGCCGCAAAGACAGCTGCGCTCGCCCGAGGCGCGGAGCTAGCCGAGGATTGCGAATGCAACTGCAAGCGAATCGCGGTTGTTCTGAAGTGCAATTTTCGAGCGAAGTTAGGCGACACGAGAAGTAAATGGTACCGGGAGGAATGTCCGCGACAGTCTCAGTGGTTCAAGAAAGACGGAACGGATCTTTTTAGTGGGCGGAGTGGACGTATTGACTGGTATGGCACTTTCAAGACGTTCCCATGCAAGAATCGGCAGGCTAAGCCTAAACGGAGAAGGTAGCTGCTTCTATGGTCACCTGCACTAGGCAACGAGCGTTTGTGTTGGCACTGGCGGCAGGATGCGTGTTCTTCGCTACCTTCGACTTATGCCGAGTCAAAGACCGGTTGTGGCCACATGAGATGTGGCTGTGGGGACAATGCGACGATCTGTTGGGCGTCGCCGGTATGAGCGATTCGGCCGACTACGCTGGTTTTTCCCGGTATATGCTTGCTGGACAGTTATCTTATGTCCTCCAGTCCGCCCCCGTACTGGGGCTCGCGCTGGTTGTTTACCACTTATGTGCGTATCGGCATCGGCGGGATCGGCATGCCCGCTGCGCGTCGTGTGGTCATATCCTAAAGGGCCTAACTGCGCCGCGATGTCCGGAATGCGGGTGCAGAATATGAAAGTGCTGCTTCGCCAGTCTCTAAGAGGAGGCGCCGCCATTGCCGTTGGCATGTTAGTATATGCTCTCGTCTCTGTCTCACCGCCGGATTATGACGCCAAGCCAGCGCCAGTTCTATGGTTCGACCTTCTCCACCGGTGGTCTGAGAGCTGGTTCTTCGCCATGCACACAACCCGGATCCTAGCCGTCGTACCCGGCCTAGTGGCGTCATTATTCGTTTACCATCGTCTATCTCGCGCATCTTATCGTGGGGGACCGACTCGGTGTGCGGCCTGTGGGAAAGTCATGCGGGGTCTGACCGAACCAGTGTGTCCGCATTGCGGGGAACCGGTTTGACAACGTCGACACGCGATCATACAGTCGGAGGGAGGGGGAACTCGATTCCACTCGGTCTTCGTTCGAGTCGGGTTCGAACGGTGTGGGGCGGACGTGGAACTTGGACGCTTTGGGAAACTGGTCCGGGGACCAGACGAATCAGCGAAGCGTGATCGATTACACCTTCTCGTCCGGCGGGCCCGGCTACTCCAGCAGCGACACCCTTACCGCCTATACCCATCACGATACCGACGCGACGAACCAGATCGTCCAACATCACCAGACCCCGAGTTCCGTCGCCACCACCGATTTCCATTACGATAAGGCCGGGAACCTCATTCTCGATAACAAACATTTCTACAAATACGACGCCTGGAACCGGGTCGCACGCGTCAGCGAACGAGGCACCCTGGCCGTGAGCGGCGACACCTTCACCGGCGCTGTCGGCGATCTTCTCAGCATTTTCTTCTACGACGCCCTTGGCCGGCGGATCAACAAGAGGGTGTACAACTCCGAAGCCCTCAACACGACCGGCTACGGCGACTACTTCTACTACGACGGCCACCGCATGCTGGAGCACCGCAAGACCAACGCGGGCGACACGGCCGTCGAGCCGCATCGCCGGTACGTTTACGGGTTGGATTATATCGATGAGGTCGTGGCGTATTACGACACCGGTGCCGCCGATCCGGACCCGCATTTCGTGCTGCAAGACGCCAACTACGACGTCGTGGGCGTGACCGATCACCTGGGATACCTCGAGCAGCAGTATTCGTACGCCCCGTACGGTGCGTATCAGCACATCGAGGACGGATCCGGCAACGCAGAAGGCACCGGCCCTGCCGATCTTACCGCGCTGCTGATCCCCCTCGGCCGCAACGGCCTGTTCCTTGACCGCGAAACCGGCCTCTACTATAACCGCATTAGGCACTACGATCCGCTGTTGGCTCGATTCTTGCAGCAGGATCCGCTTGGGACAGGGCTGTTGCTCGTGAATGCAATGATGAGGAATGCGTCATCGCCTGGTGTTGGCTCGCAGTTCAGTGTAGGCGGGCAGTATAGCGATGGGACGAGTTTGTATGAGCTCGCACGCTCAAACGCGTTGGGATGGATTGACCCTATGGGTCAACAATCCCTCCGTTCGTGGTTTCGGGGGGACATGCCAGATTGGGTGACGCCGGACTATTCCTTCGAAGACCTGATTCGGTGGTACTTGGAGGCGCACGGAGGGGCAAACGCAGACCCCAGGGGTTGTTTACGTAAAGTCTACAAGGCACTCGGCAGTGACTACGACAAGAAGACCGGACAGCCGGGAACGGTAGGAGGGGAGAAGGTTGCCTGGTCTTACATCCACTGCGTCAATCACTGTGCTCTAACAAGGAATAGCCACATTTGTGGCGGTCCGAGTGCGTCCATGAAGATCGGCGAATTGACCGAGGCTGTTCAGAAGTTCATATGCTTGGGCGGGAATGCTGGGGGCGGCCTGGTCAAGAGGCTGGCAGGAAGAGCTAACAAGAAATGGGCCGACAAGATTGAGTCGGAATGTCAGAGTGCTTATCAGCGATCTGACTACTTCGACAACGCACTTGGCCGCAAGTGTGGTGCGACGGACGAGAAATGCTCGATCTGTTGCGAGAAGAAGATGCGAGGTAAGACTCGTGACAAACTCCCGGAGGGGCCGGGCACATCTAGGCCGTTTGGGCCTCACCACCCGAGGAGGCCGGGGCCGGATTGGCCCGAAGATGATCCGTTGCTTCCCGACAACTGGGGGCCTGAGGGCGTGCGTTTGCCCGGCGGCAAGTAGCGTGAAGGAGAAGTCGGGTTTGTGTGGTTTGGGGAGCGTAGATCACGTGAGGACAAGCCGTGGGCGAGCGAGGACAAGAGGCAGGAGGTCCGCAACTATGGTAAGGACAATCAGTACAGCAGTATTCGCCGTGGCGGGCGCGTGTAGCTGCTGGGCGCAGGGCAATAGCGGAATCGCAACGCGCCCGCCGCCGCATATTCGTGCTCCGGAGATGGTGTTGGTTAAGGGCGGTACGTTTCTGATGGGGAGCCCGATTGACGACCGGTCCTCGTACGAATACCACGAGTGTGAACGTCCGCAACAGGAGGTTCGCGTCGGTGGTTTTTACCTGGCGAGGTTTGTCGTAACCGCCGAGGAGTTCTGCAGATTCCTTAACGAGCGTGGTGAAGACGGTCTCGTGTGCGTTGAGTACGCAGGTAGACCGACGACGATTGAAGTAAAGGACGGGACTTATCGTCCCCGACGATGGGCTGAACGATGCCCAGCCACTCGTGTAACGTGGAAGGGTGCCGTTGGGTATAGCGCTTGGCTATCAAAGAAGACGGGGCATTCATATCGGCTACCCACGGAGACTGAGTGGGAGTACGCCGCTCGGGGGACCGAGCTGCGTCCCTGGCCCTGGGGCACTGAAGCACCCGATGACCACAACCTCGACCCGAAGGCCAACCCGTTCTTCGAGCACTATGGCGCTCGCTGGATATATCATCCGTGGGCACCGGATCAGCCGGTACTTCGATCTCCTGTTGGCAGCTTCCCAAGGGGGGCGACCCCTGACGGGATCCTCGACATGTTGGGATATAGCTTCGGTGAATGGTGTGCGGACGAGTATGCCGAAAGCTCAGGAGGCGGATCAGCGGCTGAGGACGTCCGACGGCGACGCGTCGTACGAGGGGTCTACCACAAGGCCACTAACGTGACAGTAGGGGATGTCTTGGAGGAGAAGAAGAAGGCAAAGACCATCTTCGGTGTGATGGGCGAACCAAGTATGCCGCAATACCATCCAGGTCGGAGCTGGACGCGCATGGGCGTGGACGAACAGACTGGCGTAGGTCTGATACGCCTGGCAACGGACGGGAAGGCAGACGGCAGGGAGTAGCGACGAAAAGGGGAAAACGGGGACATCACTAGTCCTTCGCTTCTTCCGTCCGGTATCCTACCGGGCTACGATCCGTCCTCAGTTGAGGAGCCTCCGCGGGAGCCGGGCCGGTCGGCGTAAAGGCACCGGGATTCTGTCGGCATGGACTCGACCGGCGGACAATCAGCTACATCCCGTTCCCTGTTTGCGATCCCGATCGCCAGCAACATTTTTCTGATCGACACACTTGGTTCTACGGTCGTGAGAAGCCAAGCGCAGGCTGCGCATGTGGCGGGGACGATGAGTCAGGCCGGCCTGAGTCTCCATTGCGTCGGGCGACGGCGTGGGCGCCTGGTGACAGGCGGCTCTCTCGTGTATTGGTCATGGGGTAAACGGGTCATTCGACAACTCCATGCATCAGCCAACCATGGTACGGGTGTGAGGGTCGTGGCGCGTGACAGTAGAGAGACAAGCGGCTTGTTCTTGAAGAACATGTGGCTTGCGTCTCGATGACATTGCACGGTCGGTGCCGTACCACCTCCCCGGAGGGATGATCCTCCGGTCGAGTGACAGCCCCCAGCGAAGGATTCCTCGTCATCGTCGCCAAGAACAGGAGCTGCGGGAAGGCGAGCGCTGTTGGCCTGGAGAATCCGTAATGGATGATCATCGCTTTCCTCTCCGACCGAGGCGCTTGATGCCCCACGCCGTTATGACGATCAGGACGAGGGCGCCGCCGTCGAACCAGAAGTCCGGCGGATTGCCGCCCATGAACGGCAGGATGTGAGAAATCGGAAACTCTGCGTCGCCTCGGATCTGGCCTATGAGTGCCGCCGCAATAATAATAATGCCTCCTCAGCAGAATTTGTGGTGGATTTTCGGTTCGGGTAGTTTGCCAAGTGCGTGATATAGGGCGACTTCCGCGGCCTTTAGCTCTCGAAAGCCGTAGGCTCTTCTGATGGTCAGTTTGACCTTGTTGTTGAGTCCCTCCACGATCCCGGACGAATACTGCTTTCTCGCCGCAAACCAATTCAAGATCAGGTTCTCATGAGCACGCAGACTGCGCGCGACTTTCTTAATCGGTTCAAGCCGGCTGCGCATGGCCCGTTGAATCCACCCCTTCAGAAATCGTCCTGCCCAGTGGTATGACTCGTAATCCCAGAGCGCCTGGAAGCTGTTCTTGAGCAGGTAGGCCCGGATGCTCTTGAGGTTGTATCGCATCAGTTCGCTGAGCTTGGCTCCCTGTTTGTTCGTCAGGTTCGCGGGACGCTTCAGCAGGCACCACCGGCTGTGCTTCAGCACCGGGTCGAAACCTTCGCGTGCCAGTTCCTTCGCCTCGGCCGCCCGGACCTCGTCAACCGCCTTGTTCAGCCTGGCCACGATGTGGAACCGATCCAGAATGTGAATCGCGTCGGGGATCTTCTTCCGGATCACGCGCAGGTAGGGCTGCCACATATCGCTGCAGACGTAACGGATTCCGGCTGATCGCGGCTTGCCCATCATGCGAAAGAAACGCAGGAAGCTCTTGGCGGTGCGATCCTGCCCGATCCACAGCAGACGCCGGCACGAGTTCTCAACCTGGTAGACCAACGTCAGATACCGATGTCCTTTTTGGAACTGAATCTCATCGACGCCGATGGCGGCGACGTTGTCCAAATCCCGGTGTTTCAGGCCGTATTCGACGACCCAGGCAACCGAGCGGTAGACCGTGTCCCAGCTGGTCTTGAACACCGTGGCCACCTCTTTCCAACTCAGGCGGCGCGCCCACCGAGCGAGGAACAGCGCGTGAGCGTTGGTGATTCGCTTCTTACCGTCCGCCCAAGGCAACAGTTCGACCTTCACGCCGCAATCCTCGCACTTGACGCGGCGGGGTGCGTAGAGCATCACAACCGGCAAGGCCCACAGCGGAATGAACGAGAACGATCGTCTCGGCATTCGGTCGTAGGCCTTGCCTCGGCGGCCGCAACCCGAGCAGAACGGACGGCTGCCGCGTCGCGGCCGGATTTCGACTTCCAGCGTCATGGGATCCGAATCACGGAATCGAACGTCTCCGTAGACGAAGCCCTTGACTTTGTGGACGCGATTGAGGATGGTCTTCACTTGCATCGTTCGTTTTCTCCGGGTTGATGTCTTCGCAAACACCAATTTACCGGATTCTCGAACGATGCACTTCTTTTGTCCCGGACACAAGCCGGCCTCTGCCCGTTCCATCACGTAAACCAAACGCTGCCTCCAGGCCCCTGTAGCTCCGTCACCCTCGGCGTCGGTCTCACCCGACTAGGGCCGACGCCGAGGGGGACGGTGCGGAAGGGGCCGCCCCGGACAGCTCCCGAGCCGGAGGCCGAGGATTACCTCAACCTATGAAATCCTTCCACAGATTCGGCGGAAGAACCATAATAATGAAAGTGATCATTGCGATGCGCATAGGGAGAGCTCCGCCATATAGAGCTGAATAACCTCAAACTGGATGTGCTCAAGCGCTGGGCTGAGTGCAAACTCGCTGGCTATACTCCGCTGGACCTCGTCGGAGTAGCGCGCCTGAGTTGTGACGATGGTCAGTTTTCCCACGGCATCCGATTCAATCAGGCATGCGCGAACGTGAGAGGCGAGGTTCTCGGTGCAGGTGACGCATATCTCAAAGGCGTGCACCTGCCCATCGGTGAGCCAGGCAGCATCCACCTGGTGCGACGTTCCGGGCATGATCCACTCGGTTTCGGCCTTATGCCCACGGCGCACACCAGCCTCTCGGATCGAGGCTGCGAAGTGCCGGTGAGCGATCCCGCCCCGACCCGTGCGGGAGGGCGGCGTTTGGCCGAGCGATTGCCATCCCTCTGGAGTTGGCTCGATCAGCAGCACGTTCGTGCGAGTGATGCGGACTTGCTCAAAGGTGGCCAACTTGGCGCTCTCGAGTTCCTCCCGGGTGGCCTGCTGGGCCGCCGGCGGCACCTTACCGATTGCCTGCCATATACGCAGACCATTCAAAGCGTAGCACATGCACTAGGCGTGGACCCTGGCGCGTTTGCCCCGTCCTTCGAGGCCCGCGAATCACGCGTTGCAGCCTCATCGGCCAAGTCAAGCGTAAGGTCACTGCTGCGAGACGACGCGTTGAGCGGCCTTCACTCCGTTCCGGGCGTCTCCCGCACTGATGCGCTCCGTGGAGACCACCCCACACCTCGGTTCGCGTTCTCGACACAGAGACCGTGGGATGACGTTCTCGGGAGCCACAGCGACTTCACGACGCCCGCGATCTCGATTCGCTGGCCAGCCCCGATAATCAGGGCATTCTCGGCCCGGCCGGTCAAGGCGGAGTTCTCAGATGGCACCCCTGAGCACGACGCCTTCTCGTAACCACCTCGGCAGATCATGCCGATACACCTTGTGTAACGGGAGTAGTAAGACTACAATAACCTTGGATTTTGGGAGCACGGGTGCCGATTGGGAGGCCTTAAGCAATGAAGCGTGCCATAAGCGAGCAGCTCCTGGCGTGGAAGAACCGGCCCCGGCGCAAGCCGCTGATTCTCCGCGGGGCTCGGCAGGTCGGCAAGACCTGGTCCGTCATGGACTTCGGCCGGCACCACTTCGAGGGTACGGTTCACCTGGTCGATCTGGAGAAACGGCCAGACTACCACCGCATCTTCGAGGCAGACCTCGAATCGAAGCGAATCCTCTCGGAACTCGAAGTCCTGCTAAACGCGCGGATCGTTCCCGGCAAGGACCTACTGTTCTTTGATGAGATCCAAAGTTGCCCGCGAGCGATCAGAGCCCTGCGCTATTTCTACGAGGACTGTCCCGAGCTTCATGTGATCGCGGCCGGTTCACTGCTTGAGTTCGCTATGCAGGATCTGTCGTTCCCGGTTGGCCGCGTGCAATTCATGAACATGGTCCCGATGAGCTTCCCGGAATACTTGTTCGCGATGGGCAAGAACGTCGCCGCAGAGACAGTCCTTGCCGAGCCGAAGCCGCAGCCTGAAGCGGTTCATCGCATGTTGCTGGGTGAGTTGCGTTGTTACTTGTTCGTCGGTGGGATGCCGGAATGCGTCAAGGCCTACGCGGATACGAACAGCATGCATGATGCGTTCGATGTACAGGCGGAACTCGCCAACGCCTACCGTCAAGACTTCTCGAAGTACGCACCACATGCGGACAAGCAATGCCTGAACGCGGTGTTTTCTTCGGCAGCCAGATCGGTTGGTCAGCAGATCAAGTATTCACGTTTGGCAGAGGACTATACGCACAAGACGATCAAGAAGGCATTCGATTTGCTGTGCCTTGCTCAGGTGATGCGTAGGGTGCCCGCTGCAACGCCGGCTGGTTTGCCGTTGGGCGCGTCAGCTTCTGCCCGCAGATTCAAGGCGTTGATGGTGGATGTCGGTCTGATGCAGCACCTATGCGGCATGCCAGTAGACATCGAATACGCCAAGACGGACTTGCTTGAAATCCACGCCGGTGCGATGGCGGAACAGTTCGTTGGGCAAGAGCTCCTCGCCGCCGGCCAGGAGCTTCACTACTGGGCACGAAGTGCCAAGAGCAGCACGGCCGAGGTGGATTTCTTGATAGTGACCCATGATGCAATCTGCCCAATCGAGGTTAAGAGCGGCGCGTCTGGCCGACTGCGGAGTCTGCATATGCTGCTTGAAGCCTATGAGAACTGCCCGCGCGGGTATGTGTTTTCCACAGCCAGATACTCGGAATTGCCTGAGCAGAAGCTCGTCTTCCTGCCGTTGTATCATGCGTTCAGCGTTGGGCTGCCCAGCCGGTGATTTCGACCGGGAAAAGAGAATGGTGTGCGAGGCCTGCCCATGGGAAACGACGGGCCCGCTCATAACACATTCGAGGAGTTCGTGCATATCTTGCGGATACCCCTCTTTCGAGCACCACCGACCGAATGCCGCTTTCTGTGCAACGTGCGGGCGATCGCTTGGCAGCGCATAGGCAGCACGCGATGCGAGTGAAGCCGTCCGCCGCGCCGTCAGGAGGAAACGATGGCGTTCGGAGCCGTCCAACGTTACGATACTGAGAACCGAGCAAACAGTGGGCTCAAGGACAAGGATCTACGCCTTGTCCCGCTACCCGCCCAGGCAGTGAACGTGCTCACCGAGCTCCAGCTTGCGGCAGCCGATGGGCAGCAGTACGTCGTCGTCAACGGCAACGGACCGGACGCCGGCGATCGCGTGAAGCGTCAGAACATCACCCGCGACTTCCGCGTAATCTGCCGTCGAGGTGGAGTGCCACGATGTAAGTTCCACGACCTGCGTAAGAGCTACTGCACTAACATCGCCCAGGTGACACCGCTGCACGTTGTCCAACAGCTTGCCGGGCACGCGGACATCCGCACGACGCAGAAGCACTACCTTCAGGTGCAGCCGGAACTCATTGATGCGGCGCGCCACGCGGTTGAGGAGGTGCTCAAATGAGCGGGCGAATCCTCACTGACCCACTTCTGACCCACTCTCTCGAAAACGCGGTTTTTCTCGGACCTTGGCGAGAGACGCATGAAAAAGGCATGAGTCATAAACCCATGCCTAGTAACGGTTTAGCTTTGAAAGCGGGCGAGCGGATTCGAACCGCCGACGTCCAGCTTGGGAAGCTGGCATTCTACCACTGAATTACGCCCGCAAATGCGGTTTACCGCTGCGTTTTGGTTGAACCGGGGCGACGGGGCGTCCGGCATTAACCGGATGCACTGCGCCGCCGCGTTCACCTCTTGCACCACAAAGTACTGATTCGGCGATGGAAATCAAGCCTCAAGACCTGGAAACTCAAGCGACACCCCGCCGCTTCCGCCGCACGCGGGCCACTATCGCGTGTGCAGACTCGGCGATCGTCAGACGCGTCGCGCGCAGTTCTGCCGGACGCAGGCGCGTTCACTCAGGAAGCCGCTTCGACCTTCTCCAGCACATTACGAACCTTACGCAGCAATCCCTGTCGGGTGAAAGGCTTCTCGAGAAACTCGACGCCCTCCTCCAGCACGCCGTGGTGGGCAATGACATCGGAGGCATAGCCGGAGATAAACAACGTCCGCAAGCCGGGACGCACGACACCTACACGGTCGGACAGCATCCGCCCGTTCATGTCCGGCACAATCACGTCGGTGATTAGCAGATCAAGCGTACCGACGTGGGCGTCGACCGCCGCGAGTGCCTCCTCTGCACGGCCGGCCGTGATCACCTGGTACCCGCCCGCCCGCAGCGTCTCGGCGATCAGTTCCCGTACAGGATCGTCGTCTTCACACAGCAGAATGGTCTCGTGACCGCCCGGAGTGGCAATCGGCTGCTGTGCCGGCGCTTCGTCGGCCGGCGCCTGGTCGATCGCCGGCAAATAGATCTTGAACGTCGTGCCCTGCCCAGGTTCGCTCTCGACCATGATATGTCCGCCGGACTGCTTCACGATACCGTGTACGGTAGAGAGCCCCAATCCGGTGCCCTTGTCCGTAGGCTTCGTTGTGAAGAAAGGCTCGAAGATCCTCTCGCGTGTCGCCGCATCCATTCCGTGCCCGGTGTCACTGACGGCCAGCAGCACATGAGGGCCCGTCTGAGCTTCGACGTCGCTACGCGTGCATTCCTCGTCGAGTATCACGTTCCGCGTCTCGAGCGTCAGCCGGCCGCCGTTTGGCATCGCATGCACTGCGTTGACGACCAGATTGACGACCACCTGCTCGATGCGGCCGGCATCCGCCCGTATCGAGCGCAACTGAGGGTCGGCCACAAGGTTGAACTCGATGTCCTCACTGATCAGTCGCCGCAGCATCTTATCCAGACCTGTCAAAGTGCTGTTCAGGCTGAGCACTCGAGGCTGCGTGACATCCCGGTGGCTAAAGGCCAGCAATTGCCTGGTAAGCGCGGACGCCCGCCGGGCGGCTTCATCGATCTGTTCCATCGAATGCACGACGTTGTGCTCGGCGCCCAAAGCGTTCCGAACCTTCTCGACGCTCAACTGGATGTTGCCTATGATCACCGTGAGAATGTTGTTGAAGTCGTGCGCGACGCCGCCGGCCAGTTGCCCCACGGCCTCCAGCTTCTGCGCTTGACGAAGCTGGGCCTCTAATCCCCGTCGTTCGGCCTCGGCTTGCTTACGGGCGGTGATGTCGACACAGACACCTGTCATGCGGCTCGGCCGGCCCTGCGGATTGACAAACGTCATTCCGCGAATCTCGATCCAACCGCGTTCGCCGTCGCCGCGGACGATCTCGTGTTCGTAGTTGATCACGGCTGACTCGTTCGCATCGGACAGGAACTGCTCAACAAACGCGTCCACCTCTACGCGACGTTCCGGCGCAACGAAACCCAAGTAATCCTTGTACGTTCCGCCGAAGTCCTCTGCGGACACTCCGAAGATCCTCAGCGTCTCCGGCGACCACATAACTTGATGCCGCTCGATGTCCCACTCCCAGGTTCCCATGCGCGACGCTTGCATGGCTAGCCGCAATCGTTCGGTGCTCTCTTTCAGAGTCTTTTCGGCCGACTTGAGTTCGGTGATGTCGTACCCCTCCGCAATAATGGCTCGGACACCGCCGTCCGGATCACGCATAGGACGCATCGAAAAGTCAAAGGTGTGAATCTGATCGTTCGTGTCGGGGTGCGTTGCTTCGAAACGTACGAACTCGCCGGCCGCCGTGCGTTCGACCTCTGAGGTTGGGACGCGGGGGGATTAGCGTTTCGGTTTGCGGCGGTTTCGGCGGCGGTCGGCGTGGCGGGTCTCCTGCCTGCGGGATTACCCGTTGTCGGATTCCCCGGCAATCCAACCGCGTGAATCAATACCCGCCCCAGATAGCCGAGCAGTCGAGAATGGCACTGGTGGGCGTTTGCGTCCCCGTCGTGGCTTGCCGGAACTGCCGGAATGGGCCATACTGGCCCGGGATCGACGTTCGCCACCGTAGCTCAGTTGGCAGAGCAGCGGTTTTGTAAACCGCAGGTCAACGGTTCGAGTCCGTTCGGTGGCTTTGTAAACCATTGTAGCATCAAGAGTTATGATACCCAGGGCAAGCCGCTGATTACTGTGCGCTGAGTATGCATGATTCATCCACCCGGCTTGTTCTCTGCTGCTGCGCCGTCAAACCCCCAGAATCGCCCCGCAGTCATCTTTGCGGCTCGTTTCCGGCCGCGCCCATCGATTTAACGGGCGAGCGGTTCCCCCCCTTCACCTGCGGTTACTTCGGCTCCGTCGGGTGGCCTCGGCTTTGCGGAATCCGGCGCCGAGCCCCACACCGATTCGCGTGCCCGCGCTTCAGTCATCAGATGACCGGTCCTGCGCGGCGCCGGTCATCGGTACGAATCGCACAGGTATCAGCTCCTCGCGGTGCGGAGTGCCCATATCATCCTTCGTGACAACGATGAGTCTCTGTACGGCGTGCGCACCGCCCACGGGTATGCACATGCGTCCGCCCGGCTTCAGTTGCTCGATTAGCTTGGGTGGAATGCGATCCGGCGCGCACGTCACGATGATGGCATCAAACGGAGCATGCTCGGGCCAGCCCGCGTACCCATCACCGATCCGAACTCGAATACCCTCGTAACCGTGCCGCTCGAACGTGGCAAGCGCCCGGCGGGCCAGCGGCTCGACGATCTCGATCGTGAATACATGCGGCGTTATCTCAGACAGCACGGCCGCCTGATAACCCGAGCCGGTGCCGATCTCCAGCACTTTCGAATCCGGCGTAACATGCAACGCCTCCGTCATCAACGCCACAATGTAAGGCTGCGAGATCGTCTGCCCTTCGCCAATCGGCAAAGGGCGATCGGCGTACGCGAGACGTTGCCAGTCATCCGGCACGAACCAATGACGCGGAACGGTCCGCATGGCCGCCAGGACGCGCGGGTCGTCAATGCCGCGAGCTTCGATCTGCCGATCGACCATCTCCTGTCGCTCGGCCGCGTACTCATCCGGCTGCTTCTTCCGGACGGCGTCGTTGCCTTGCGCCGAGGGTGCCGCCGGCAGTTTCTGCTCCCGTGCCAGACCGGAACTTCGTCCACCGGGCGGGTCGTTCTGTTCGCAGGCGGGAATCAGCCCCAAGCCGAAGGCCATGACGAGAAGCACCGGGGCGGCCGGGGCAGTATCGCAACGAGCACGAGATGACGTGAATAGAGTCAACATGATGAGCTACATTGTCACCGTCCGTCACGTTTTCGGCAACGCGGGTCAGCCGGCCCGACGCGTCAAAGTTCCACGTCCGCCCCACACCGTTCGAGCCCGACACGAACGAAGACCGAGTGGAATCAAGTTCCCCCCGATCCGCAGTGACCCGCCGGTTTAGCCGGTCGTAGCGGTAGAGGTAAGATCGATCATCGTGCCCGGCCTGCGCGACCTCGGTGTAGGTACGGTTGCCGGCCGTGCTCTCCCGGAAACCGTTAACCGTTTCAGCCTACCCACGCTGGGTATAGTCGAACGCCAAAATGCCAACCACAGTGTCCGGGACTCCGTCCATGTACCCCTGAACCCGGTACCGGAGGAGCGACGCGGCCGTAATCCGTATGGTGTCCCCGGAATTCCCGTATGGTGTCCCCCGAATTCCCCCCAAATTCCCACCCCCGAATTCCCAGCGAAATCAATCTGGTGTTCCCCGAATCGTCGCGAGACGCTAGTCGGCGGAAATCAGTGATGTCCCCTGTTCTCCCCCTGCTTTGAGTACGCCCGCCAGCGCTACAGAAAGAACGGCCGGGCGGCCTGTGGGATCGACAATATCAAGGATGCCATCCGACCGCTGTACGAGCTGTAGAGAGCCGAAGAGCCCGGCGGGTTTGGCCCGGCAGGCTTGGAAGCCGGGCGGTCTTTGTCAGCCCGCGGGTACAACGGTTTCGTCAGCCGTTTCTACGTAATCCCGCGGCCCTTCTTTGGCGGGTCTCGTTCCGCGGCGCGGCTGGACAAGAACGTCCCGGGCACGGTATTGGTCAGAGTCAGCGGTCTTATCGAGGCGGTGCGATCTTGAGGTTACCAAATGCTCGTCAACGGTGGCAAGGCGGTCGTGAGCGCTCAGGCCGGCAGTAGGGGGGCTTGCTACGGTCGGCGATGTTGCTCTCGTTTATCGATTCCGATTGCAGGGTGCATGGAATGTGAGATGGGGACTATCGTGCAGAAGACGGCGGCGGGTTGTCCGGGCTTTGGGGGCGGGGTATAATCTACAGGATCGGCGGTGGGTGAGTGGAGACTCTTCCCCTTCCGGAGCGACTTGTCCACCGCGGGTTCCTTTTGTGTCAGCTCAGTGTCAGCAAGTTTCGGGGTGAATCGGCATAATGTGCCGGGCTCTCGGCACCCCACGTGCATTCTGCGCGTGCTCAGCAGCCGGGTGGACTACCTTGTCTTAACGAGCATTCCAGGCGTATCGGCGCCGATGATATCCAGCGGTTTGTCCGGGGAAGATGCTTCGAAAGGGGCGACCACCAGGTAATACGCCGCCCAACGAGGTTGGGACGACAGCCGTTGAATCCCGAGGTGTCATTCAGTATCATTATGGTTCCTGAACGGGGCGCGGCAGTGTCTTAGCGGTGGCGCTGCTCATGGAGCGGGATGCGAAGGAAGGACTATACGGTCGGCGGTGTGCTACGTCGGCGGTCCGGTGTCGGCGGGGGGGCAGTCGAGCGAAGTGCGGAGCGTTAACGACCTGAAGACTATATCGGAGGGCGGATACATGGCGCGTTGCAGCACGTTGGCGGTGGTTTTCCTGACGGTGGTTCCGGCAAGCGGTGCAGACCTGGCGGACTTCGCGGAGTTTCAGCGTTGTCTTGGTCCGGAGCCGGATGTTCTTTGCCGGATGATGTTTGATTGCGACAACGTCGACGGACGGATCGACCTGGAGGATTACATCACTTTCTACGCAAGGTTTACCGGCCAGGACGTTCCGCCGTGCGGCATGGTGGCGGTTTCCGACGGCGAGTTCGAGATGGGAGACCCGTGGGGGGAGGGCTACAGCGATGAGCTGCCGGTTCACCGTGTTTACCTTGGAGACTATGCCATCGACCGGTACGAGGTAACGAACGAGCATTACGCGGCGGCGCTGAATCGGGCAATCTCCCAGGGTGGGTTGATTACGGTGCTCAACGGCGTTGTCTATCAATACGGCAGCAGGGGGCGGTGTCCGTATTGCGATACGTACGCACACGATAACGATAGTAGGATCCATTGGGACGGGGCGGTGTTTTCGGTAACGCCGGGGAAGGAAGACCACCCGATGGTCGAAGTGAGCTGGTATGGGGCGGCAGCGTACTGTAACTGGCGTAGCGAAATGGAAGGCAGGCCGCGGTGCTATGACCTGTCGGCGTGGACGTGCGACTTCGGCGCGGCCGGTTACCGTTTGCCGACTGAGGCGGAGTGGGCGAAGGCGGCCGGCTGGGATCCCGATCAGGGTCTGCACCTTCGGTTCGGGGAGCACACCGACGGCTGCGGTTGCGATTGCCTGGACGGGGGGCGGGCGAACTACTTCAATAGCGGCGACCCGTTCGAGTCCGGGGATTATCCGTGGACTACTCCGAGAGGCTTTTTCAACGGCGAACTTCACCGCAGGGTAGACTTCGGCTGGCCGGGATCGGGCAGTCTGGAGAGCTATCAATCTCAGAATGCGAAGAGCTACTACGGCTGCTATGACCTGAGCGGGAACGTCTGGGAGTGGTGCAACGATTGGTTCGGCGTTGGTTATTATGCGACCAGCCCGTATGACGACCCGCCGGGACCGGAGAGTGGGACGTATCGCATGTTACGCGGCGGTGGCTGGAACAGCGATCCTGGCGACTGCCGTTCGGCTTTTCGCGGATGGTACACGTCCGACAGCCGCACCAGCTCGTACGGGTTTCGCTGTGCGGCGGGGGCTCGGTGAGACCTCACGTTTGCGTATGCGAGTCTCACCATACGCCGGCCTGAGCCGAGGTTCATTCTTGTTTGGCTGCGGACCGCGGAAGGTCGGGTAAGATCTTCCCCCCTTGCCAAGGGGGGATTCAGGGGGGCTGTTTCGACGGAGATAAACCTCCCCCGGCCCTTTCTTGGCAAGGGGGGGGGAGAAGGGCAACTACCTTACTGGAAAGGGCACTCGCTACGGGCCACCGAAGGTCGTCTGGACGTCGGCGAAATCGCGCAAGTCGACCGTGTTGCTCTGGTCTACATCGAAGCAGACGCATCCAGGCGGCGCGGTTGTGGCCGGGCCTGCGAGGCACGCCTCGAGTTCGGCATAGTCAACCAGATCCACGTAGCCCGTTGTGTTGCAGTCCCCGGCGGGCGTTTGGAACCAGAACCCACCGGTGAGCACGAGGGTTGGGCTGGTCAGAGGCGGTCCGGCATCGGGCTGGCCGATGGTCCCCGACAGCTCGAAGTCACCGCCGGTACTACGCATCACGCCGCCGCCATCGACACTCCACCAATCGAGAGAAAGGTCGCCGGACCCGCTTTCGGTGGCCGCGAAGGCTGCCAACACGATACTCCAAGCGAGCCTCAGAGTTCCATCGAACATTCTACCTTCTCCTTGCGTTACGGGCCGGATTCCCAACGGTCTGACCGGCGCGCGTGCCCGCCGGAGGATTCCGCTATTCCCCGATCGTTACGATTCCGTTCATTGCCATGAAGGTTAGCGGCTTATCATAGGTGAGAGGACCGGAGTACGTTCCGGCCTGGATCTTGATCCGTAACTCCTCCCAGGCTGCGTTGATTCCATCTTCAATCGTCAAGTGCGGGCACGAGGCCGTGCCCATGGGAATGCCGCACGTCCCGGCTGGGTCGACGTACATGGTACCGCCGATTATCAGGTACCATCCGATCTTGCTCCAGGACTCTTCGAACTCTCCGTAGACCGCCCAGAAGTTGTCGATGTTGCTGCAGGACAGATCGTCAGGATCGGTAGTGGCGGAGCAGATTCCCCACAGTTGGCCGGCCAGTTGGCCGGAACCGTTAAACGCTCCCGAGCCGCTCGAGCCTTTCTGAGTCAGCCCGTCAATCTGGTCGTAGGAATCGAAGTCGGTCGGGTCTTTGGTCCCGCAGCCGATGACGACATCTTCCAGGAAGACCACACGTTTCCAGGATCCCTTGGGGTGGTGGACCCCGTATTGGGCGGAACTCGTGCTCTCCGTCCAGCCGACCAAGCCGAGTCCGCCGGTCAGGTCGCCGGCCAGCCGCATGAACTCCATATCGTTTTCGTCGTAGCTGCGCAGATGTAGACCGCCTACGTTACGCGGAAGACTCCAGTAGGACGGCACGCTAGCCTCATCGTCGCACGTGGCGGTCTGGTAGTTCCACACGACTTCCAGGGTGTCAACCTCGGCCTGAGTGTGCAGGCAATGCCGGGCAGTCAGGAAATACGGTACGATCGTCTCATTGTCGAGGTCGTTTAACAGGGTTCCGGTGCAGCTATAGCTGTTAGTGCCGTCGCTGAAACTCATCCGCCCGGTGGCCATCTTGGCCACCCAGTATACGTCATCATCGTGGCAGTTCACGTCCAGATGACAATCGAGCAGATCAGGTCCCCCCCTTTCGTCGACCGGATCGGCCGGGCTCCGGTCCAGATGGATGATCTCGGCAATTTCGAACCTCGGCTCGCGGATACCGTTGAACTCGACGAAGACCTCGTCACCCGGAAGCGAAGCGGTCCAGAAGTCGCCGTCACGATCCGGTCCCGTGCCGGCGTACGGCCCGCGTACGATAATCCCGGACTCGCTTGTCGAGTACACCAGACCGGATCCCTCGCCGACGTCGAAGTCCGCGAAATGCAGCCGGATTCCATCCGCGCCGGGCGATCTGATCGCGAGTGTCCAGACAGTTTCGCCGTGACGTGCTTCCGCTGGCAGCGCATCGGCGATGGTGAGCGCCGGTCCCACGGCTCGGGTTATTCCCACTCGCTCGGGCCCGGGGTATACGTGGGCGTACTTCTCGGCCGCACGTCGGTCGGCTTCGGCAATGGTGGCGTTGCTCACGCTGCCGAGGTTGTGGATGTTGATGCCCACACGAAAAGCGTCTTCTAGGTTGAGGCTCACCGGTGGCGGTGGCTCGATCGCCAAGCTTGGTCCGCCGTCCGGGACGATCATGGGGAACGCTTTGTGGATTCCGGGGTCAGGCTCCGGCGTGCCCCGGGCACCCGCGAGTGCGGTGAGTAGCGCGGCAGTGAATACGCCAACGGCTGCTTTCATAGTTGGTCCTCCCGTCCGAGGTCTGGGCTACTGAAGACTTACCAGGACCAACACCAGTCCCTTGTCGCCGGCCGGAAGCCCGGTCATGGCTTTCCCGATGATCGCGCCGTTGGCCCGGTCATAGTCGGTTACTTTCATGGCGTACCCCGGCATATCAGAGGTTGTCAGCAGATCGCCCGGCAAAATCGGGGCATTGGTGGTATTCGCCCGCACGTATACGCGACCCGTAAGGGCTACGGGATAGGCGCCGTCGGCCACCGTGTCTTGCTGTCCCATCATCATTCCGGTCTCGATCCCCCCGGCGCCGCTTATTATCCCGGCCACTGTGCGATCGTAGGCCCTGCTACTGATTACGAGCTTCCCCGCGCGCTCCGGATCAATACACACGACCATTCCGGGCTCCGCCGCCGTCCGGCCGGTGTCGACGTCGAATTGCTCCGAGAGATCGGCGCCCCCCATGATCTGCAGCACATCCACCTGGGTAGTGCCGTCGGTGTTCACCGCGAAGATCTGGCTGCCCCCGCTATACGGATAGACGCGGACACTTCCGTAGAACGCGCCGGCGATGTACGAGCTGGAAGCTACCAGAGCCTTGTAAGGTGACGTGGCATAAACGCCATTACTCTCCACTCCGGTCGCCTCGGCTCGTAGTCCTACTCCGTTGGGCTTCGTGCCGATGGCTCTAACGCCGACCATCTGGCCCTCAGCTTCGACGCCGATTCCCCCGGGGCTGTTGACGGCCCTGAACCAACCACCACGGTTCTGCGTGGAGCTGCCGCTACTCGCTGCGGTACCCCGGACCCCGTAGCCTCCGTCCATAGCGGAGCGGAAATCACCTCCGCCACTGCCGTTCGTGGAACCGTAGAAGGCTTTACCCGAACCCGAGTTGGAGGCGTAAACTGTCGTAGTGTTGTCACTAGACGCCTGAATTGCCATGCCCGAGCCTATTGCGCTAAAGTGCGCTGCGGCGGCGTCGGATGAGGCGTTATCGATTATTCCCGTGATCGCCGACGTGGCGTGGCTCGTTCCGCTGTTGGTGATTCTGAAGGCATCGCCGTCGATCGTCACCGACCTGTCCAGGGGAAGGTTGAAGCTACCTCCGCCTCCTCCCGGTTGCCAGCTTCCGTTGCCGGCGGAGTCGCTCGTCAACACGTAACCCGACACCGGCGAGTCAGTCAGCGCGAAGCCGTCCACTACGATTCCGCCGGTAACCTCGACGTTCGTTGGGGTTACGGTAAGACGTTCCGAACCGTTGGCCCCCAGGGTCAGACGAGAGGATGGTCCGCCGGCGAAGATGCGGCAGTGTCCTGCTCCAACACCATCGGTGGCGACGCCCATTTTCAGGCGGTACGTGCCGCCGCCGATTTTGAAATCTCCTTCAGTGTGAACTACGTCCCAGTTCCCTCCCGCCACGTGGAGAGTAGTCTGAGGATCACTCACTCCAACGCCGACGTTGGCGGTGTCGTAGTAAATCTCCGAGCCGTTGGTCTGCCACAGTGACTCGCCGCCTGCGCTCGGCGGTTGCCAGGAACCGTTGCCCTGGGCGTCGCAGGTGAGAACGTAACCGGATTCCGGGTCGTCGGTTAATCGGAAGCCTTCCATCCTGACACCACCGACAACATCCAGCGTTGCGGCCGGATCGGCGGTGCCGATACCGACGTTGCCGGCATTGTAATAAAGGCTACTTCCTGATTGATGCCACAACTCTGCGGCGCTGACGGCGGCGCTGGTTTGTGTTGTCCCGTCGGGGAACCTGAAACCGTCGGCCGTGGATTCGATCAGCCCGTTTACCGTCAAGGGTGAGCCGGGCGCGGTCGTACCAATACCCACATTGCCACTGAAGTAGCCTCTCCCGTCGAAGTAGCCGCCGAAGCCGCCGGCACTGTTGGTCATGCCATACACGCCGTAGTTGAGCCCTGAATCGGCGATCGCCTGGCCTAAGACGCCGTAGCCTGAGGAGCTTCGTGAGCGACCCAGCACGCCGACCGTTGCACCCGTGGATGACGTGGCATCCGCATAGACGGTCCGTGCCATCGTACTGTCGGCTTCGCCGTGAAACGCGTGGGATTGGGCGCCCGAGTGAGTGGCGTGGGCGTGAATGGCCTTCAGACCGTCACTTTCAACGTAGAGGCGGGCGCTCGCATCGGCGGGCCCGCCGATTCCGACATTACTGCGGTGGGGCGTGTCGTCTTCGTAGTGAATGCCCTCGTTATCCGAGGTCCAGAGCGAATCTCCCCCTCCGCCCGCCGGTTGCCACGTGCCGACGCCGGCGGAATCGGCCGTGAGGACGTATCCGGATGTGGCAGATTCTCCGAGGCGGAGGCCGTCCATCTTGACGGTTCCGCCGACTTCGAGTTTGGCCGCGGGCCACATGAACTCGTCAAGGCCGATTCCGACGTCCCCACCGTTATAGAGAATGCAGCTCTCCCCGATTTGCCAGAGCGAGTCCCCGCCGCCGGCGGGGGGTTGCCAGCTACCGCAACCGGAGCCGTCGGAGGTCAGAACGTAACCGGCCACCGGCTGGTCGGTGAGCTGGAACCCGGTCATTTCGACGGTGCCGTAGACGTCCAGCATCGCGGAAGGCTCAATCTCGCCGATGCCGACGTTGCCGGTCGTATAGTAGATGTGGGTTCCCCAGTCCTCCCAAACCGAGTCCCCGCTGCCCCCGGGTCCGTCGAACGCATAGAGCGCGTACGGTGCCGGGTTGATAGGCTGGCGTGGACTCAGCTCTACGGAGCTCATGCCCTCTTCGTCGGTTACGGCCACTTCAAGCCAACGCGGCTGACCGTTGAACGCTTCCGGGCCGAACGCCATAGCGTCCACTTCAACGGTAAATAGACCATCGACCACGTCCACTCCATCCGGCGTCCAGCAACACCAGCCGACCGGCGCCCCGCCATCGGGGTCGTCCCACAACCCGAATTCGAGGTAGACCACGCCGTTATACGGGTGTCCCAGCTCTTTGAGTTGGCCCTGGTAAGTGAAGACCGGGTCCATTTGTGCAATTACCGGGTTTACGCAGAGCGCGCCGGCAAACAGATTGCCCCAGGCTGAAATACGTGCCAGTTTCATGTGTTGTCTCCAGTTTCGAGCGGGCTCCCAGCTACCGGGGGGCGACGTTGGCTACGTCCTTTCCGCCTTGCCCGCCGGCGTTCGAACCTCGGGGACAAGGGGTTATTCGGACCCTCCAGGTGAGAATCGCCTTGTCTCGTCCATTCAGAAACGCGACAATAGAGACGCAACTTCGCAACAGTTGGCGTTTTTTATTCGGCGAATGCCCGTGGACGACGCGAACAGCTCGAACATCACCCAGATGCTGAAACAGGCTACCGGTGGTGATGACTCGGCCGTCAGGTGCCTGATGCCGCTGGTATACGACGAGCTGCGGGCTTTGGCGCAAAGCTATCTCCGGCAGGAGCGCTCCGACCACACCTTACAGGCGACGGCACTGGTGCACGAAGCGTACGTCCGGCTCATCAGACAGGAAGACGTAGAGTGGCGGAACCGCGCGCACTTCTTTGCCGTCGCAGCCCAGGCGATTCGGCGAATCCTGGTGGATCATGCCCGGGGGCATGGGCGGCTGAAACGCGGGGGCGGTTTTGAGCGTGTGCGGCTTGATGATGACGTCGCCGTGTCGGAGGAAACCGATCTGGACCTGGTTGCGCTCGACGAGTTGTTGGAGAAGCTGGCCGGTTTGCATGAGCGGCAGGCCTGTATCGTGGAACTCCGTTTCTTCGGGGGGCTGACCCTGAAGGAGGTGGCCGATTACCTAGGCGTCTCGGCCCGGACGGTTGACGGTGACTGGAGCATGGCTCGCGCTTGGTTGCGCCGGGAACTCCGGGAGGCACCGGAGCTGTGACCCCGGAACGATACGAGCAGGTCCGTGAGCTGTTTCTGGCCGTTCGTGCGAAGAGTCTGGCGGAGCGGGTCGAGTTTCTCACCCAGGCCTGTGGCGGTGATTACGCGTTGCGTGCGGAAGTGGAATCGCTGCTCGAAAGCAACGCGGACGCCGATAGCTTCCTGCAAGAACCGATTCTGGGAAACGGGTTCGGTGCCTTGAGCCCGGAATCTCTGATTGCGAATGAGGACGGGGGGAGAATGCCGGCGCCACCGGGTGGCTCGGGCAGGGTGCGGTCCCCGTACCTTCCGCACGCCATCGGCCAGTACGAGATTTTCGATGTTCTCGGAGAGGGCGGCATGGGAATCGTATACCGAGCTCGACAGGAGAACCCGCGCCGCACGGTGGCTCTAAAGGTCATAAAGCCGGGGGGCGATTCCCGGCACATGCGCAAGCGGTTTGAGTATGAGGGGCAGGTGCTTGGCTGGTTGCAGCACCCGGGTATCGCGCAGATTTTCGAAGCGGGAACGGCGGAGACCATCGGCGGTCCGCGGCCGTTCTTCGCCATGGAGCTCATTCAAGGCCGCCCCCTCACGGAGTACGTTCGTTCTCTCCGGCTGGGCGTACGATTGCGACTCGAATTGATGGTCAAAGTGTGTGACGCCGTTCATCATGCGCATCAGAAGGGTGTGATCCATCGGGACCTCAAGCCGGGCAACATCCTGGTAGACGAAAACGGTCAGCCGAAGGTGCTGGACTTCGGCGTGGCCCGAGCTACGGATGCCGACATCCGGACGGCAACTCTTCAGACAGACGTGGGACAGCTTGTTGGTACCCTGGCGTACATGAGTCCCGAGCAAATGGGAGCGGACTCGGGCCGGCTGGATACGCGTTCGGACGTGTACTCGCTCGGAGTTATCTGCTACGAATTGCTCACCGGCCGGGTCCCCCACGATATCTCCCGCAAGACGATCCCCCAAGCCGCGCGCCTGATCGCAGAAGAAGATCCGCCTTCGCTCGGCGCGCTTGATCGGTCTTTGCGCGGAGATGTGGATACGATAGTCACAAAGGCTCTGGAGAAGGACAAGGACCGGCGGTATCAGTCGGCGTCCGATCTCGCCGAGGACATCCGCCGGCACCTTGCGGATCAGCCCATTGCCGCGCGGGCGGCGACCACGGTCTATCAACTTCGCAAGTTCGCCAGGCGTAACAAGGCTCTGGTGGCCGGCCTGGGCATTGCGTTTGCGGCGCTTAGCGGGGGCCTGGTCCAAGTAACCCTCGAACGCAATAGGGCGGTGGCGGCGGAGAGACTTGCCGAGCAGCGCCGCGGCGAGGCGGAGACACAGCGAGTTGCGGCTGAACAGCAAGCAGCGATTGCCCGGGCGATTAATGAGTTCCTGAACGACGATCTTCTCGCGGCCGCGGGCCCTCTGCGCACGCCGGACCGGCAGATCACTGTGCGCGAAGTGCTGGATGCCGCGTCGAAGAACATTGCCGGCAAGTTCACCGATCAGCCGGAGACCGAGGCGTCAATCCGCAATACGTTGGGAAGAACTTACGAACACCTGGGGGAGTACGATGCGGCGAAGGTGCATCTGACCGAAGCCTTGAGACTCTATCGAGAATCTCGGGGAGATCAGGACCTGAATACGTTCAACGCGATGGAAGAGCTTGCTCTGGTTTTCAGAAGGCAAGCGGCATACGAAGAGGCCGAGGAGCTGTTCCGCGAATCGCTCGAGGGTAAACGTGAGCTGCTGGGTGACGCGCACCTCGAAACTGCGATCGCCATGAACGACTTGGCCACCCTCTACCATACGCAAGGGCGGCATGCCGAGGCCGAACGGCTCTACCTGGAGTCGCTTAGCGTGCGACGTCAGTTGTTTGGTGAGAACCACCCCGAGACCGCGGCCTGCGTGTGTAACCTGGCGAATCTGTATCAAGTTCTCGGGCGGTACGATGAGGCCGAGAGGTTGCATGTCGGTGCTTGGGCGACGCGCAAGCAAGCTCTCGGCGAGGAGCATGTGGACACTCTGATGTCCATGAACTCGCTCGCCAAGGTCTACAACAGCAAGGACGAGCCTGACCGGGCCGAACGGCTCTGGCGAGGGGTCCTCGAGGTCCGCCGCCGTACGCTCGGCGAGGGGCATCCGGACACGCTTAAGACCATGAACAACCTGGCCGTGCTCTATCTCAAGGTAGGCCGATACGAAGAGGCAGAGCGGATGTCGTCGGCGGTGCTTGACGCTCAACGTGCCGTGCTGGGCGAACAGCACCCTCACGTCTTGGTGTCTATCTACAACCTGGCTGACGTCTACTTGCAAATGGGCCGGCTCGAGCAGGCGGCCGCTATGTTCGAAGAGGCCATCGTCGGAAGCCGGAGTTCTTTGCCTGACGGTCACTGGTACACGGGCGTGTTCCTGAGCAAGTTCGGCGATTGCCTGAATCGGCTGGGGCGGTTCGCGGAGTCGGAGACTGCCCTGATTGCAGCACATCAGAACCTCTCCGCCTCTCTCGGTGTTGACCACGATCGAACCAGATCGGCTGCCGCTGCGATAGCTGATCTGTATGACGCGCGGGGGAAGGCCGATCGAGCCGCAGAATGGCGGGAGACGCTGTCGGCGGCGAAGGCGACGGAGGCCGCGGCCCCCGGGTCGTGATCGGCCCTTGTTCACGGCCTCCGAGGCTCCTGTTCCGGGCCACCAGAGTGGGATCTCCGGCTTACGGACCGCCGGATCATCCGTCCTCCCGGTTGCACCTTGTCGACGGGGCTGCCCTCAATCCGGTCCGGAGCCCGGGAACCGCTTCTTTCTCGGACTCCAAGGCGCGGCGGCCCTTGCGGCAGTTTTTGCCGATCGGGACGCTGCTGAGGGCTTTCTCCGGGAGACGTGATACGCTACAATCTTGAAAACCGACGGCGGGGCGAGAATCCCGCTTGCGGTCGGGGGCTCGGTCCTATATACAGGGCCTCCCCGGAAGGCTGGCTGCCCGGCCTGACGGAGCTTCGACGATAGCTGCGACAGGCGGGGAGAGAACCGGCGGCGTACCCAAGTGGACTAAGGGGACGGATTGCAAATCCGTTATTCATGGGTTCGAATCCCATCGCCGCCTTTCGTGGTGTTCTACGACCGTCTCGGCCCCATGCGCGGAGGGGTTCGCGCGGACCCTAGGGGGGGGGCGGTCACGATTGCCCAGCGAAGCTACGTGTTGCGGGCGTAGCTCAATTGGTAGAGCATCAGCCTTCCAAGCTGAATGTTGACGGTTCGAGTCCGTTCGCCCGCTGTTTGACGGTGGTTGCCTTTCGTCCATAACTCTTGCTAGTTACGTCACTTACAACACTCCGCTCTTCCGGATCCGATGACGCGCTTTTGTCAGCAGATGCCCCGAATATGCGCCGTTTGCCGGGGTCTGGGGTAAGGACGGGTGTAAGCAAACTCGTCCCCTTTCGACTTGGCCGGTCGCGCTCTGCTGAGGCTCGGTAAGACGTTCTGTGCCCCGGAAGCGTCCGTAGGTCTCGGCCGGTTGGGGCTTACGAGAGCATGAAGTGTGCTGGGACGGAGACGCCTGCCCATCAACGGCCACGCAGGGGCTCGCGACGGCGCGGCAGCGCAACAAGAGGCAGGGGCGGATCGGCACGTGGGTCCGATCCGCCCCGTTTATATTCGAGCCGACAGTGGACTTCGGGCTCCACAAGCGTGTGGGTTACTTGCACACCCCGCGGTGGCATCTGTTGGAGCAGCATTCAGCGTCAAGGGTGCATACTTCACCGCGTGGCAGACACGAGCACGCCGGATCACCATCGCAATCGGTATCATCGCAATCGGTATAGTTGTCGCAGTCGTTGTCGACTCCATCGGTGCAACTGGTTTCGGTTGAGGGCGGTGTTCCACAATCCGCGGGACAGTTACATTGGTCTTCACCGGCATCGCAGGTGCCGTCACCGCAGTACGGGGCCGATCCGCAATCGATCGCGCAGTTGTAGCTGTCCTCAGCACCCTCGCAGGTCAGGTCGCCGCAGCAGTAGGATTCGCCGGGCGTATCGCTGCAATCGAAGCCGTCACTAGTGCACCGCGAGTCCGAACACCCGACGGGGTTCGATCCGTCTCCGTCCCCGCAGCAGAAGCGTCCCGAGGGTTTCCCGGTCTGTACGCCGTTGCAGTCTTCGGGGCACGATACGCAATCCTCGCCGCTGCTCGGCTCGCACACGCCGTTGCCGCATGCACCGCCCACACCACTGATGCAATCGCTGGGGCAGTTATAGCAGTCCTCTCCTGACTCACAGGTGCCGTCGCCGTCACAGATGCACGCGGGATCGGAGCTGCAATCGTCGTCATCGCAGTCCGTGCCGTTGTCGCAGTCGTTGTCGACGCCATCGTTGCAATTGGTTTCAGTTGAAGGCGGGGTTCCGCAATCGGCGGGGCAGTTGCACTGGTCTTCACCGGAATCGCAGGTCCCGTCTCCGCAGAAACTCGAGCCGGACACCAGCGTATCAACGTACGCGGCCCCGGTGCTGCCCGGATCAAGCCAGTCGCTCAGACGCGACGAGGATGACCCGCCACCGGTCCAGGACACCGAGAACTTGCCGTACCAATCCGAGCTGTCATTGCCGCAGGCCGCATAACCCCCGTGCAACTGGCCGATCACGTGATGGTCCTGGTTGAACAACGGCGATCCCGAGGAGCCGCCCTCCGTCGTGCCCAGGTCCCAATCGATAACCCGGACATGCGTGCCATCACCGGGTACTGTCGTGCTCAGGTAGCTTGTGGTCGTAGTGGAGTCGTACTCGAAGCTTATGCGTTTTTCGTCACAACTGGGGTGGTGAATCGCCACGGCCGTGCTGGCATCCGCTCCCGTTCGATCCCAGCCGGCGTAAGTGATGTTCCAACTCGGATCCGGATCTTCGTCGAGTTCGACAAGCGTGAAATCGGAGTCGCCATACTCCGCCCGGAAGTACGAACCGGACTGCCAGTCGCTCAGGCTCCCGTCCGGCGTACCGCCGCAGGAGGACGTTTCGTAGTTCCAATAGGCCACAAGCGACGACGCGTTGTATGACCGGATGCCGCAGTGGTACGCCGTCATGAAATAGGGCGTCTCGTCCTCCGCCGTGTTGTTGACCATGAATCCGGTGCAGAACAGGCTGCCACCTGTCGAGATCACGGCGACGGATGGGATCTCGTCCCACCAAGCGTCGCCTTCCGGGCAAACCACATCGACATTGCACGTGCCGGACTTGTCGCCTCCGACTTTGCCGAAACCGCGGTAGCCGACGTTGATTGAGGTCAGCTCGAGTCTGAGTTCATCTCGCACTGCGGTAGGTATCGTGACTTCGATGACCACCTCGTCGACCGGAATAATCGGCGTCCAAAGCTCGCCGTGCTCCTCGTTGTCTGCTGGAGTGAACGGCCGGATGACTTTGCTGAAGTCCGAAGCGTAGATGAACATCTGCCCGCCTTCAGGCATGTGATACTGCGCGAAGCCGAGATTCAGCGATTTCGCTCCCGGCGAGGAGACCTTCATCCGCCAAACGAGGGTGTCTGCAGCGACTTTCTCCCAGATACCGTTACGGTCCGGGGTCATGCTCACTGCGTTCGGGATAGCGAACCGCGGGGCGAGCCCGGCCCGCTCGCGTTGCTCATCCTCAAGTGCTACCGCCTGGAGGTCTGCCGGCGATGCGTGCGCGACGGGCACCGAGTTCTGTTCGATCAAAACGTTAGCTTGAGTCAGTGCGGTGGGTTGGTTTCGGTCGATGATCGTCCGAACCGATGTCGCCGGATCCTGCTCTTGCCCGGCTGTCGCCACCGGCGGGCGAGACAGCACAAGGAAGGCGGACGCTGCCAACCCGGTCACCAGCAGCGCAAGCCCGCGCGAACGGACTGTCCACCTCGATACTCTATTCCATCTTCCCATTCCTCGATCCTCCTATGATTGGTGTGTCGCCTGACAACGTGACACGCTCGCAAAAGCGGCGCAGCCGAACGACTCGGCTCCGTCACACACAAAAAGGTCGGTACTGCGCCGTAGCGAATCTCGGAGCAGCGAAGAAGCTGATGCCTGACCAGAAGAGGGTTCCACAACATCACCAAGGTAGCAGGGCTCGGAGGCGAATTCAAGGTTGATTTCGCCGAGGATGAGTGGTGGGCGCAGCGTGGCGGTGCTTGCGAACCCGCCGTGTCGACGAGCATCCGCGAATGCCGCAGCCACATTGTGACCTCGGATTCCCGCGCGCGAAGTCACATTGGCGATGCCGGATTCGCCCGGCGCCTTGCGTTTCTGCGTGACGTTCACCAATCGTGTAGACATCTGCCGCTTGCGGGTATTCCCGGACTTTGCTCAGCTCTGGTTACTTCTGACGTACGTGCCGTCGGGTTTCCGTACTCGGTCACACGCAAAGGTCGTTAAATCGGCATCGTCTGTACCGAGTTCTCTACGGTTGCGAATGGCTGTACTGATTGGTGCATCGGTGGCGTAGCGGTGTGCTAGGGTGGGGCGGAGCGCGTGGTGGACGCCGGGTTCGGCGGACGCCGGCTACCAGTTCCACCGGTCTGTCCGGCCACGATGGCGGATGGTACGGGAAACGGCGATAGCGCACGTTCCAGAATGCCCAGGCAGCGCGCGATCGTCAGACCGTAGTTCGTCATCGGTACGCCGGCCTGCCGGCATCGTTCGAGCCGGCTGAGCACGGAACGGCGATTGTGGACGCACGCTCCGCAATGAATGACCAGTTTGTAGGTGTCCAGGTCCGCCGGGAAGTCATGCCCTTGCACGTGGGTGATGTCGAGCTTGCCGCCGACGTACTGCGCGAGCCAGTGGGGGATCTTCTCGCGCCCGATGTCATCGGCAATCGGATGATGTGTGCAAGCCTCCGCGATTAATACGCGGTCGCCGCTTCGCAGATTGTCAATGGCCAGGGCTCCGTGAGTGAAGGACGCCAAATCACCCTTGAAACGCGCAAACAGAATGGAAAACGACGTCATGGGCACCTGGGGAGGGGTATCTTCGTGGACCTTCAGAAACGCCTGGGAGTCCGTTACCACCAAGTCCGGTGGCTGCTTCAGCCGGTTGAAGGCGTCGCGCAGCTCGTGCTCTTTCACAACCAGCGCGTACGCATCGTTATCCAGTAGATTACGTATGGACTGCACTTGCGGTAGAATCAACCTACCCTTGGGCGCTTCCTTATCGATTGGGACGACAAGAACCACGAGTCCGCCGGCCGGCACGAGATCTCCCAGGATCGTAGGTGTGTTGATGAACTCGTCGGGCACGATGCCGATCAACGCTTGCCGTAAGTCGTCCACGCCGTGCCGAGTGTTGGCGTTGGTTTCCACGACCGCGACCCCCTCATCCTGAAGTCGTTGCCGCAGCGCTGCGTCCGGTGCTCCCAGGTCGGACTTGTTGAAGACCACTATTGTAGGCGTGGCACGCTCCTGCAACTCTGCAAGAAGCTGTTGCTCGAACGCGCTCCACGCACCGGCGGAGACGACGAGCAAGGCCACTTCCGTACGATCGATGACTCGCCGCGAACGCTCTACGCGTTGGGTTCCTAATGCGCCGACGTCATCGATGCCGGCCGTGTCGATGAACAGCACCGGTCCGATCGGCAGTAGTTCCATGGGCTTCTCGACGGGATCTGTGGTTGTACCGGCGACCTCGGAGACGATCGATACCGACTGCCGCGTCAGCGCGTTGAGCAACGACGACTTGCCGACGTTACGCCGTCCAAACAAAGCGATGTGGAGTCGCATTCCTTTTGGAGCCGGCTGCATTATGTGTTTCTCCTAGGTGTTACGCCGCGCGCAAAGGTGCGGGGCCAATCCACGTTATTCGCCGTATCTGCACTGCTCAAGAGCAGTGGCACACCTGAAGACCTTGGTGTGACGTAGCATTAGAGGTACAGGTCCCGAGCGTCGGTCTCCTTGATCTGCCGCAGCCGGCTGGCCACGGCTACACGCTGCTTTTCGTCGTCGATTCCCGCCAGCTCTGCAGCGATTAGCCGATCGGCGGCCGCCTGGGTCTCTGGCGATGCGTAGTCCATCAGGTATTCCTGCAGCGTCGTCAGGGCATTGGGTGTGCAGAACTGTTGGATGAAACCGGGAATCGCATACTCCATAAAGTGCTCGCCGGTTCGGCCCAGTCGATAGCACGCGGTGCAGAAGCTCGGAATGTAGCCGTCCTCGAGCAACTCGCGCATGACTTCGTCCAGTGAGCGGACGTCGGCGATTTGGAACTGGCTTCGCTCCGGTTTGGGGGGCTGTTGCATCGCCGTATACCCACCCAGCTCGATTCGCGTCCCGGCGTCGATCTGGGAGACGCCGAATGCCAGCACTTCGCGCCGCAGTTCCGCTCTTTCACGTGCGGTCAGGATCAATCCGGTGTACGGAACCGCCAGCCGCAGCGTGGCTACAATACGTTTGAAGTCAAAATCACTCACCTCGTAACGCCGGTCGAACTCGACGCCCTGAGCGGGGCGGATGCGGGGGAAGCTGATCGTGTGCGGGCCCACACCGAACCGTGTGCCTAGGTGACGGGCATGCGTCACAAGACCGAGCACCTCGAATCGCCAATCGTACAAGCCGAACAGTACGCCGATGCCCACATCGTCAATCCCGGCCTCCTGAGCCCGATTCAATGCGTCCAGCCGGTAGAGGTAATCGCCTTTACGCGTGTCGGTGGGGTGGTAGTGCGTATACGTTTGCGGGTGATAGGTTTCTTGAAACACCTGGTAAGTGCCGATCCCGGCCTCGTGCACAATACGGTAGCCCTCGACATCGAGCGGAGCGGCGTTGATGTTCACCCGGCGGATCTCACCGTGCCCGACCTTGGTGTCGTAGACCGCACGGACACACTCAGCAATGCCCTGCGGGTTGTATCTGGGGTGCTCTCCAAAAACGAGGATCAACCGCTTGTGCCCTTGCTGTTCGAGAGCCCGCACCTGTTGGCGGACTTCATCCGGCTCCAGTGTGCGTCGGTCGACATCCGGGTTCGAACGCCTAAAGGCGCAGTACCGGCAATCGTTGGCGCACAGATTGCCCACGTATAACGGGGCGAACAGCACGATACGATTACCGTAGACGTCCCGCTTCAGCCGGCGGGCCGCTTCGAAGGTCTCTTCGATCGATTCCGGATTCCGGATGCGAAGCAACGCCGCGGTTTCCTGTTCGTTTAAGGCCTCTTTGGACAGGCTCTTCGCGATAATCGCGCGTACTTCGGCCGCGTCCGGCGGTGCTAGGGTTAGCAGATGGCTGAGCCGCGCGGCGTCGATGAAGTTGGTTGCGCCTTCGCTGAGCGTCATATCGGGTAATTTTCTCATGGTCATGCCCACCTCGCTTTGGGTAACGCCGTATCATTGTGGGTGCGGCGGTGCATGTTGGGTGCGTCGCCTCGTCCGACTCCGACGGTTCGCCCCAGGGCTGCGATCCGCTCGCGGAGTAGAGCCAGGGTTGCCGGTGAGTCATCGTAATTGCAGGCCTTCTCCGGGTAGATCTGATACTGTTCGCGATACTCCTCCGGAGTCAGGTTTGGCATGATTACGTTTGCTCCGCGCTGTAACGCGAGCATCTGGCCATCGATGCCGTATAGCGTCGCCACGGCCGTCGTACTGGGGATGTTCGCCAGCGGGCATAAAAGCCGGGTGAGTGCCATTACGATGTAGGTGGTGCTCGCCGTATTGGGTACTTGTTCGGCCGGGGGGGGCGCATGTTCCCCAGCCGTGCCCAACGGAGTTTCGGGGTGCGGTACGAAAGGGCCGACCCCGATCATGTCCAAATCCAATTCGCGAAAGAGCGCGAGGTCCCGGGCGAGATCCGCGTAGGTCTGCCCGGGGATACCGATCATCACGCCGCTACCGGTTTCATACCCCAGCTCACGCAGGAGCCGCAGCAATGCCAAGCGATCATTAGGACCGCCCGGTCGCGGCGGATGGATGCGTTTCAGCAGTTGGCGGTTAGAGGTCTCAAAGCGCAGCAGGTACCGATCGGCACCTACGACGCGCCATGCCGCAAGTTCATCCGGTAGACGTTCCCCCAGACTCAGTGTAATCGCCAGAGTTGTCTCTGCTTTGATCCGCCGGATCACGTCCGCGACCCATTCGCGGTCGAGCACCGGATCTTCGCCGGCCTGCAGCACGACCGTGCCGAATCCCAGCGCAACTGTCCGGCGGGCGCAGGTGACGACCTCATCCGCGGTCATTCGGTAGCGGTTGACTTTGCGGTTCGGAGCCCTGAGACCGCAATACTCGCACAGCCGTGTGCACCAGTTGGAAACCTCGATCAACCCGCGCAGATGGACGGCCTCGCCGACATGCTCTCTGCGGACGGCTTCGGCCCGCTGCCAGAGCGTGCCCAGCCGCGAGGTGTCGGTTTCGTGCAGCCAATGGAGCAGCTCGCTATGCGTCATTCTCAGACTCCGCCGGAGCCGTATGCCTATTAAGAAGCACTGTGAAGCTGCTGCCGACATCCGCCTCACTCTCGACCGACACACGCCCTCGATACAGCTCGGCGATCTTCTTCACAATCGCCAGCCCAAGCCCACTGCCCGGGATGTCGCGTGTCTTCTCGTTCTTGATGCGCGAGAAGTCCTGGAATAGCCGGTCCGCTTCGTCGGGAGCCATACCGATTCCGGTGTCCCTAACGACGATTGTGATCGTCTCGTCGTCGCTGTCGAGGGTGACGGTTACGGTGCCGTTGTCGCGATTGTACTTGACGGCATTCGACACGAGGTTGTCCAGCACGATGTCGATCTCGCCCTGGTCGGCCTCCATCGTGATGGCGCCGGCGTGTTCAATTGCGAGCTTGATTCCGCGCTCGTCGGCCCGGGGCTTGACGCCTTCGACGGCAGCCAAAGCTGCGGCGTGTACGTCGACCGTGCTGAACTCGCGCTTTTTCTGGCCTGATTCTATGCGCGTCATATCGAGCAAGTCGGCAATGAGTTTGCGCATTCCCCCGGCGCGGATGAGCGAGCGTTTTATCATTTGGTCGTACGCCCCGATTTCGGCGCCGGCAACCCGCTCCTGCATCAGGTTAAGGTAGCTCTCGATCGCCCCGAGCGGGCTTTTCAACTCGTGTCCCAACACGCGAATGAAATCGAACCGCACGCGCCGCTTCTCTTCCGCCAGCTCGTGCGCCCGCCGCTTCACCATCAGGTGCGCCGCCGCCTTATCTACCGTTTCCTTCAGCTCTTCCGGAGTAAAGGGCTTGGTGAGAAAGTCAAAAGCTCCGGATTTCGTCGCCCGCACGGCGGTCTCGATCGTTGCGAAGGCGGTAATCATAATGACGAGCATGTCCGGCTCGCGCGGGCGGAGCTGATCGAGCACGTCTACCCCCGTTATGCCGCCCAGTTTGTGGTCCAGTAGCATCAGATCAAACGTCTGCTCGGCGAGGATCTCAAGCGCCTTTTCTCCACTGTCGGCCTCGGTGAACTCGAAACCGACCTCGCTTTCGATTTCCGGCAGGCGTACGGTGTGATTAACGAGCCCGCGCTTGATGCTGTGCCGCATCCCCGGCTCGTCGTCCACCACGAATACGCGCAGCTTGTTCATGCCGTTACTCCTTCAGGAGCCGGTCCAGCTCGCGCCACAACTGTTCGGAGCGCACCGGCTTGGCCAGCAAGGCATCCGCCTTAATCCACGACCGATCGCCGCCGGACGCTCCGCCGAAATCCAGCCCGGTTTCGCTGGTGACGGCGGTCACCATTATCACCGGGATCGAGGCATCAAGCCTTTTGATGTGGTGGCATAGGGAGAATCCGCCGTCGACTTCTTCCATCATCAGGTCGATAACCGCGACGTCCGGTCGCCAATCGCTTAGCCTGGCCTTCGCCTCGGCGACGCCTTCGGCGGTCGTTACTTCGTACCCGGCGCTCTCGAGCAACGTCTGCGTGCTCAGCACAAAGTCCGGATCGTCATCGACCAGCAGTACGTGTTTGCTCATCCGTTCAAACCTCGCAAAACGGCCAACCGGCGACCTCGAGTGGTTTCACCGGGTTCTGTCCTTGTGGTGTCCATGCCATGTTTGAATCCACTACTTCTCGTCCAACTGCACGCGACGGATTTGAGGTAGCGTTACATAGAACGTCGTTCCCGTCGGTCCCTGATTCGGATCAGTGTTTGACTCAAACCGAATGTCCCCATGATGCATCTTCACGATCCCGTAGATGACGGAGAGGCCCAAGCCCGTGCCCTCACCCGCCTTCTTGGTGGTGAAGAACGGCTCGAATACCCTCGTCCGGTTCTTCTCCGGAATGCCCACGCCGGTGTCGGACACGCTAAACCATGCGTCGGGACCCTTCTTGCCGCAACGAAACGTCAACGTGCCCCCGCCCGGCATAGCTGCTACTGCGTTTGTTGCCAGGTTGGTTAGTACCTGCACGAGTTGATCGCTATCGACCTCGATCCGCACGTTCTTCTCGTCGTGCTCGATCTGAACGGCGACCCCCTCAGGCTTCTTGAGCGACCGCACGGCACGCTCGATCAGCTCCACGAGATCGCAGTCCCGCGCTTCCACCTTGTTCTTGCGGGCGAAGTGCAGCAGTCCCGCCACGATCTTCTTGCAGCGGTCCGCCTCACCGGCGATCATCGCCAGGTCTTCGCGCTGGGGGTCGTCTTGCTTGGTCTCGTCGAGCAGGATGTGCGACAACATCAAGACCGTGCCCAGCGGGTTATTAACTTCATGCGCGATGCCTGCCGCCAGTTGCCCCATACTCGCGAGCTTCTCCGACTGCATCAAGGCTTCCTGCGTCGATGCGAGCTGCTCGTTCGAGAAGGTCAGCTCACCACAGGTGCGTTTGAGCTCCTCTATGGTATACGGCAGGCACATCTCACTCTCGGCTAGTCCGCGGTAGATCGCGATTGCGTGCTCGCGGCATGTTACATAACCGCAAGCACCGCAGTTCAATTCATCTTCCGGGGCGAATTTGCCCATTCGCCGCAGAATCCGCCGCACGCCTTCTTCGGATGGTTTATCAATGCGTTGGTCGTTTGCGATGTAGCGGCGGGTGAGGTCACAGCTCAGGCAATCCGCCAGGTCGCGCTTCCAACGGGCGCGATCCAGCGTAGCCATGCGTTGTCGCACGAAACGGCTGACCAGGGCGCGCCGCCGGAATAGCGGAGCCTTCGAGCTGAAGCCCGGACCCATGATGCAGCCGTTGCAGCAAAGACATTCCAACAGTTGCACATCGAGGTCGCCGGACTCGAACTCGCGGATTGCCTCGACAAACTCCTGGTGTCCGTCCGCCGCTACCACCTCGCCGGCCATGAGGTCTTCGCCGATCTCGGCCGCCTGCAACATCCCCCGGCTGATCGGAAACAGACCGCCGTGCGCACCGTGCGGGGGATCGAAATCAGAGGGCTCGACTTGATCGGGAGTGACGCCGGTCAGCTCGAACAACTGCCGCAACTCGATGAAGGTCATCACCGCGTTCACCTCACCGACGACCGGATCGCTGGAGGATTCACCCTTCTTCGCAATGCACGGCCCGATGAAGACAATCTGGAGCTCGTTACCGTGTCGCCGGTGGAGCGCCCGAGCGGTCGCGACCATGGGGGAGACGATCGGCGCTAACGCGTTAACCAGGCTGGGGTGATAGCGTTCGACATAACCAACGATGGCCGGGCAGCTTGTCGCGATGTAGCGCTGCTCGGGATCGCGCTCGAGAAGATGGCGGTACTCTACCGCCACCAGGTCCGCTCCGAAGGCCACCTCGTTTACCAGGTCAAAGCCCAGTTCCCGTAGCATCCCGACGAACACGCGAAAGTCCATGTCGACGAAATCGGCGGGGAAGCTCGGCGCGACGATGGCCGCCACGCGTGCCTCACTTTTCAAAAGAGCACGGATGTAGCCCAAATCGCTTGCGACGAGCTTGGCGTTCTGGCTGCATACCCGCACACAGTTGCCGCACCCGATGCAACGGTCCGGAATGACCTCTGCCTGCTGATCTACGATGCGGATCGCCTTGGCAGGGCACTCGCGCACACACGTGTAGCAGACGCGGCAGCGTTCTTTGATCGTAGAAACCAGTGGTGCGTTGGCCGGCTTCACCGTCTGCTCTCCAACATTCCTGATCCGAGCTCCGTATCCCTGCGAGCCCGCCCCTAAGCCACGACCTCGCGGGCGGCGTAGCGTGTGTGCAACAGATGGTGACTCTTTTCGCCCAGCGGCTCCCCGAGGAAGTCAGCGTAAAGCTGTTGGATCTCGGGGTTCAAATGCGACGCGCGAATCTCGTCGTCGCGGTCAATCTGGTACAAAGCCTTCATTCGCGCCCGCAGTACGTCTATGTCCGCTCCCAACGGTTGACCGCCGCCTCCGATACACCCGCCCGGACAAGTCATCACTTCAATGAAGTGCAGGTCGTCGCGGCCGTTACGGAGCTCGTCCAGTAATGCCGCTGCGTTTGCCAGACCGCTGACCACCGCTACGCCCAGTTCCAGTCCATCGATTTTGACCGTGGCGCGCTTAACCCCTTTGAGGCCGCGCAGTTGTTGGAGTCTCAGCTCCGGCAGTTCCGTTCCGGTGATAAGGAAGTGGGCCGAGCGGATTGCGGCTTCCATCACGCCGCCCGTGACTCCGAAGAGCTTGCCGGCGCTGCTGCGCTGTCCGAGTGGGGAATCCGCGGTGTCGGATTCCAGCGTGTTAAGGTCCAACCCCCGCATCTTGATGAGCCGGGCCAGCTCGCGCGTCGTCAATACTGCGTCGATATCCGGCAGCCCATCGCGAGCCATCTCCGGTCGGGCGGCCTCGAACTTCTTGGCTGTGCAGGGCATGATCGAGACGCTGTAGATGTCCTTCGGATCGAGCCCCTGTTTCTGGGCATAGTGGGTTTTGATGACTGCTCCGAGCATCTGCTGAGGGCTCTTACAGCTCGACAGATTGGGGATGAAGTCCGGGTAGAGCTGCTCGACGAATTTGATCCACCCCGGTGAGCAGCTCGTCATCATCGGCAGCGTTCCACCTTTCTGAATACGCTGCACCAGTTCGGAGCCTTCTTCCATGATCGTCAGGTCCGCCGCGAAGGCCGTATCGAACACGCGGTCGAATCCCAGTGTCCGCAGTGCCGCTACCATGACGCCGGCGACGTCTTTGCCCGGCTTCATGCCGAACTCCTCCGCCAGCGTTACCGACACGGCCGGGGCGTGCTGCACTACAACGGTCTTACTCGAATCGGCCAAAGCCTCTATGACCTCGCCGAGGTTGTTCTGCTCGCGCAGTGCACCGGTTGGGCAGACCATCACGCACTGCCCACAGTTGATGCAGCTCGAGACGTTCATTCCCTGGTTAAAGGCCGTGCCGACCACCGCCTGGCTGCCGCGTCTGATAAAGTCGATAGCGGCCACCCCCTGAATTTCCTCACAGAAGCGAACGCACTTGCCGCAGAGGATGCACTTGGACGGGTCGCGCACCAGCGCCGGGCTCGATACGTCGAGTTGGTACTTGTTGCGGTCGCCGTGGTAACGCCGCTCGCGCACTCCCAACTCGTGCGCCAGGCTCTGCAGCTCGCATTCGTTGTTACGCACGCAATACAAGCAGTCGTCCGGATGGCTCGCCAGCAGTAGCTCGATGATTGTCTGCCGGGCCCGCACGGCCCGCGGTGAATGGGTCTGCACTTTCATCCCGTCGACCGCCGGGTAGGCGCAGGACGGCACCAAGTTGTGCTGTCCCTCGACCTCGACCACGCACATACGGCACGCCCCGGTCGGCGTAAGGCCCTTCATATAGCATAACGTCGGCACCTTCACCCCGGCGCGGCGGCACACATCCAGAATGGTCTCACCGTGCTCGGCTTTCACCGGTCGACCGTTAATCTCAACCGTAGTCACAACCAACTCCACTTCTTGGATTGCACCGTTCCTGCTCGGCCGAGTTACTCCGCGATTACCGCACCCAACCGACACACGTCGTAGCATGCCCCGCACGCAATGCACTTGTCTTCAACGATATAATGCGGGGCCTTTACCGTCCCGAAGATCGCCTCGGCCGGACAGTGCTTAGCACACAGCGCGCAGCCTTTGCAGGCGTCCGGATCGATGCGATAACGCAGCAGCTCGCGGCACGCGCCCGCCGGGCATCTGCGCTCATACACATGCGCCTCATACTCATGCCGGAACCACCGCAAGGTCGATAGCACGGGATTGACCGCCGATTGACCCAAACCGCATAAACTCGTGTCGCGGATCACCGCTGCCAGCCGCTCCAGGTTCATCACGCCCTTGAATCGCTCGAGAGCGTCGTGGCCGGTCTCATTTCGGCGAGCCCGGGTGATGCCCTGCAGGATCTCCAGCATCCGCTTCGTGCCTTCGCGGCATGGAATGCACTTGCCGCAGCTTTCACGCTGGATGAAGTCCATGAAGAACTTGGCCACGTCCACCATGCACGTGTCTTCGTCCATGACGACGAGTCCGCCCGAGCCCATCATCGCACCGACTGTTTTTAGCGACTCGTAATCGATCTCGATGTCCAGGCGTTGCTCCGGTATGCACCCGCCGGAAGGCCCGCCGATCTGTACGGCCTTGAACTTCTTTCCATCGGGGATTCCGCCGCCGATATCGAAGACTATTTCGCGCACGGTGGTGCCCATCGCAACCTCGACGAGCCCGGTCAACGCGATCTTGCCCGACAGGGCGAAGACCTTCGTCCCCTTGCTTGTTTCCGTTCCGACCGCGGAGAACCACGCTGAACCGTTCTCCGCCAGGGCCGGCAAGTTTGCGAGCGTCTCGACGTTGTTGATCACGGTCGGCTTGCCAAACAGGCCATTGACCGCCGGGAAGGGGGGGCGCGGTCGCGGCATCCCGCGCTTGCCTTCGATACTGTGGATTAGTGCCGTCTCTTCACCGCAGACGAATGCGCCCGCACCCATCTTGATAAGGATGTGGAGGTCAAACCCGCTGCCGAGGATGTTCTCGCCCAGCAAGCCGTAGGCGTGAGCTCGATCTATCGCCTGGCGGAGCCGTTCGATTGCCAATGGATACTCGGCGCGAATGTAGACGTAGGCCTTTTTCGCACCGATTGCGTAAGCTGCGATGGCCATCCCCTCCACGAGACGATGCGGATCACCCTCAATAACCGCCCGATCCATGAACGCTCCGGGGTCACCCTCGTCCGCGTTACAGATCAGGTACTTCTGCTCGCTCGGCGTGTTCAGGGCGAACTTCCACTTCCGCCCGGTAGGGAATCCACCGCCCCCGCGACCGCGCAGCCCCGATTGTTCAACTTCATCGCACACTTCCGCGGGTGTTTTCGCACGCAGGATGCGCGCGAGTGCCTGGTAGCCGCCCCGCGCCAGATACTCGTCAATACTGCCAGGATCGATAAGTCCGCAGTTGGCCAACACCCAGCGCGTTTGTGGGGCGAAGAACGGATGCTCATCGAGATACGGTACTCCGGGCCAGGGTTTGGCCTGGGTTGCTCCGTTCGTCGCCGGACGGAACTGTCCCAGCGCTCCTTCAGCGGGAATCCCGCCGGCCAGCACTTCATCGAATAGCGCGTCGACCTTCTTCTCGGTCACGTGCTGAAAGCTGACTCTCAATCGATCGGGGAGTTGTACGTCGACCAACGGCTCGGCGGCACACAGGCCTATGCAGCCGACTTCGACAACGTCGGCGTCCAGTTCATGAGTATCGAGGTACCTGCGAATGGCCGTTAGGGTCTTTGCCGCGCCGGCGCCGAGCCCGCATGTGCCCGCTCCGACGAAAATCGTCGGCCGGGTAACGACATCGCGCCGTAAGTTGGTCAGGCGCTCCTCAGCCTGAGCTGCGCCGGGTTCTCCGCGCAACAGGTCGCGTACCCACGCTGGTTGCCTGGCGGCCGTGGTGTGACAATCGCAGGGCGTCGTCCTACTCGTTGCCATTGCTTGCGAGTTCCTTGTTGTATTGCCTAATGATCTTGCGGATCTTGTCCGGGGTGACTCCGGCGTGAAACTCGCCGTTGATTGCCACCACGGGGGCGAGCCCACACGCTCCGATGCACGCCACCACTTCGATACTGAACTTCCCGTCGCGCGTCGTCTGGCCCGGTTCGATCTTGAGCGCATGCCGCAACGCGTCGAGCACCGCGGCCGATCCCTTCACGTGACACGCGGTTCCGCGACATACCTGGCAGTGCACTTTGCCCTTGGGCTGAAAACGAAACTGGTTGTAGAACGTCGCGACTCCGTAGACCTTACTGACCGGCAGCTTCAGCCATCTTCCGACGTCGACCATAGCTTTGCGCGACAGGTAACCGTACCGCTCCTGCACGGCCTGTAGGATCGGGATGAGTTGCTCCCGCCTTGCATCCGGAAACGTGTTCAGAACGTCCGCCACATCTTCGTGTTGGGCAATCACACCTTCTCCTCCGACCGACCCGCCCGGGCAAAAAACGCCACCTTTTCGAGCAGCAGGGCGATGTCCGCGTCTTCCACAAAGACCGAATCCGGCACGTGCAAACGTACCGGCGCAAAGTTCAACAAGCCGCTCACCCCAGCGGCGATCAGACGTATTGCCGTATCCTGTGCGGCTTCGGCGGGGACCGCGATCACGCCGACGCGCATGGGGCACTCTGCGAGGACCCGCTCCAGTTCATCGATCATGTAGCAGCGGTACCCGTGCGTAATCCGGCCGGTTTTCTCTGGGTTGATGTCAAAGGCGGCGACTTGATATTCCGGGTGCTGCCGCGCGAGATAGTCCAGAATCGCCCGGCCCAGGTGCCCTGCGCCAACAAGGGCAAACCCTCCTATTGAGCGGGTGTCCAGTAATCCCGCGAGATGCTCGATGAGACCCTCAACGCCATAGCCTGTCGCCGGGCTACCGGTGTAGCCGATGGTCATCAGGTCCCGCCGCACCTGCGCCGGGGTGACCCGCTCAAGTCGGGCTAACTCGTGCGAGTAGATTTGAGTCCGTCCCTCTCCCAGGCATTGGCGCAGATGCCGCCTGTACGCCACTAGACGCTCGACCATACGGTTCGGCAACGGCTCGACCCGATCAGGCATTTGCTCCCCTCGCCGACACCCCATATCAAAGACCGCCATCTCTCTTCGTGCGGGGCGTGCTGTGAACACAATCACACTGCTAACTCATTCACAGTATACAACACCGCGCGCCCGCGGTCAAGCGGATAACCGGATTCGGGTGTACCATTCATTCTGGTCGGTTGCGCGTTAAAGCGACAGCGGAGGCGCGGTGTGGATGCGCGGGTGATCGCGCGACCTCACGCAGCAGATGAGCCTCGCCTGCTGCACATCGGGTCGTAGACGGGCGATGGGGCGACCGGTTCATTATCGAACGTAAGCGGCCGGTCGGCTTCTGGAGATCGAGGGAATGCGGACATCCCGGGCGGATTAGACGAGCAAGGCAGGAACACGGTGAACGTCGATCCCTCGTTCTCGCGCGTCTCAAGAGTCAATCGACCGCCATGTCGTTCCACCAGGCTCTTGGCACCGGCGAGGCCCACGCCGCTACCTTCGATTCCGCTCGCTCTGGCGTTCGAAGCGCGGAAGAACTCCCCGAACAGCCTGGGAACGTCGGCATCCGGGATGCCCATTCCGGTGTCGGTCACGGCCAGCACCGCCGAGTCATCCTGCTGCTGCAACGAGACGGTAACTGAGCCCGATGGTGTGTACTTGACGGCGTTGGAGACCAGGTTGGACAGCACCAGGCGGTACCCTTGCACGTCGAAGCGGGCGTGGACGGGGTTCGAGGGCAGGTCGACGCGAAGGGCGAGCCCTTTTTGTTCGGCCTGTTCGCAGTATTGCATGCAGCCCCGCTCGGTCTCCGCCCGAAGGTCCATCAGTTCGGCCTCGCCGAGGGGGCCATCAGACTTTGCACGCGCCAGATCGAGCAAATCAGTGATCAGCTCGGTCAGACTCCCCATCCGACGCGAGATCCTCGCCACCACTGCCCCTACAGGCGTGTCCGCCACGCTCTCGCGGCAAAGGAGCGCGTCGGCCAGCATTTGGGTGTCAGCCACGGGAGCCTTCAGCTCATGGACCATCATGCGAATGAACTGGGCCTGTTCTGTTTCCACTAGTCTCAGTCCTTTTTCTCTTCGGCCACATTCAGGGTCCGCCCGCGGCCCACTCCGCGGGCGTCACATAGGTGTTCGTGCGCGAAGCGAGAATCAGCCCTTCGAAAGAGGAAAAAAAAGCAGTTTGCCGTCGAAACCCCAAATGTGGTGACTCCAGGGCGCGAAAGAACAGGGCGGGCCGACCTTGGTTGACCCGCCCGTTGCGTTGTGCTCCTGGAAGGCGGTTAGTTCGGACCGCTGAACGCCTTCTGGAACAGGGCGAGGTCGGCCAAGTCCACGGTTCCGCTATCGTCCATATCGAAGCAGGTGCAGCCGTCTTGCATCGCGATATCCGGACCGGCCAGGCACTCCGCCAGGATTCCGAAGTCATCCAGGTCGGCATCGTTATCCATGTCGCAATCGCCCGACATGTTCGCCACGGTCACCAGGGTGACGTCGTTCTCACCGTAGATGATCTCGGAGCCGCCGGCGTTGTTGATCGTCTGGCCGTTCAGGAACTCAAACTCGCCCGTTCCGGATTTGAATGTCATAATCGTGAACGAGTCGCCGGGTAGGGGCTTGAATCCGTCAACCAACTCGATGGACAGCTCGCCACCGAGGTTAGCCGTTCCCTTGTGGGTGATCTGATCGTGCTTCGTTCCGGGAGTCAAGCCCCCGATCTGGATCTCGACCGTGCCCGCGTAGGTGACATTCCCGCGACTCACGCCGGCGGGGCCGGTGTAGCCGGGAGAATCGGTGCCGAGGATGGTCACGTTGTTCAATGTGCCTAATCCTCTTATGTATCCAGTCAGTTCGATCTGCTCGACAGCGGAGTTCCCGAGGATCGCACCGTCGTTGGTCAGTGACTTCGTCGGGTCATCCAGTGTTTCGATGACGCCGTGGCCGGTAACATGATCGCTGGAGGTCAGCCCGAGGCCGTTGGGCACGGTTAGCGTACCGCCGGCAATGCTCGTCGAACTGCCCGTGAAGAGCAGTCCTTGGTGATTAAGCGTTACATGATGGGGACCGACGGTGAGGCCACTGCCTATCTGAACTCCGCTGCTGCTATTGAGATTGCCGACCGTAAGATCACCGGTCGCCGTGACGGTGCCGGCCGTCCAGAAATCGCCGTTGACCGTGCCGAAGTCGTGGAAGTTCGCAGCAAGCATATCGAATAGCTCGGCGTTGATCGTTCCGCCGTTCAGGGTCGTTGCGAGGATGTTGAGAACGGTCACGTCCTGCTCCACCGTCACGGTTGCACCGGGTGCCAGGGATAGCGCGTGGATGTGCCCGCTGCCGTAGTCGCCGGACCCGATCAGCAGCGATCCCGGCATGGTCCAGGTCGAGCCCGCATCGTAGAGCGCGACCGGCGTCCATCCGTCGCCGACGATTGCCCCGTTCAGGGTCCCGCTGTTCGATATATCCAGCGGGCCTCCAGACAAGTCCAGAATACCGGAGCCATGCACCGCGACGTCACCGGTAAGATCCAGGTGGGGTGTCTTGACGATTCCGTTGTCGATTTCGACGGCAAACCCGTCCCAGATTTTCGTCGTTCCGCCGACGATGAGCTTCGCGCCGTTATCGACGTTGATCATGCCGGTGCCCCCGGCGGTAGCCGAGTCGCCTCCGGCGTACAACGAACCGCCGCATTTCCACTGGGTGCCGCTGCCGGAGAGTGCGACTTGTGCCGTCGTGCCCGCCTCGGCGGCTATGTAGGCATTGTTGTTGAACACCTTCGCCCCGTTGGCAACCGATAGCTGCGTGCCCTCGGCACCGCGCACCATCAGGGTGTTGGCCATTGTCCAATCCGTGTTTGCGCCGGTGAGGATCGCCGAGCCCACCCCGGATGCGTTGCCCACGACTCCGGCACCGCTTTCGACGGCGGCACCACTGCCTATGGTCAGGGTTCCATTCGTGGTCGGCCCCACGAAGAGAGTGTCGGAAACCGACAGCGACTTGTGGCCGGTGATCTGCAGGTCGTCGCCGAACGGCTCGCCGCTATCGATACTCAGACTGTCGTTCGTGACGTTGATCGAGCCGGTGACCCAATTCCAGGCCGTTTCGCAGCCCGTGAGCGTCCCGGCGTTGATGGTCCCGCTGCTTGTAAGGTTGATGTCGCAGCTCGAGTTATGATAGAGCTGGTTCGTTACTTCTAGCGTTCCCCCATCCACATCGATCGTGCCCGCGGCGTTTAAGTTGGCACAGGCGGTGACCCCGCCATTGGCGGTGAGTGTGCCGTTGTAGAAGACATCCAGTTCCGCGGCCTCGAACTCTCCGCCGTCAACTGCGATCTCGCCGCCGTTTCGGAGATCTACGTCGCCAAACTGGGCGGAACCGGTGAACACGTTGATCAAGCCCGAGGACCAAACCGTCGTGTCTCTCCACACCCGGACGTGTCCCCCGCCCGTCCAGACCAGACCTTCGCCTCCGGGGCCCGTGTCGTCTCCACCGACGACCAAGTCGCCATGGCAGAACCAGTCTCCCGAGTAGGAGCCGTTCTTACTCACGAAGACGGTGCCCTCCGCTCCGGGCTCCGCACCAACATACGCGTCACCGGTGTTGCTGAGCTCGCCGAGCACCGTAACCATCCCATATCCGTTCTTGCCGATGGTCAGTGAACCGTCGTTTGCCCAGGTGCCCCAGATTTTCGCGTGCCCGGCCGATCCGAAGGTCACGCCCAGAATCCCGGAACCGTTGTTCAGTTCGCTTTCGTCGTGAACCTCCAGCCTGCCCACGCCGTTGGATCCGACCCAGGTCGGGTAGGGACTGGTCCAGATGACCGGACCTTCGTAGTCATAGAACTGATCTCCAAGTTCGAGGGCGCCCTCACTGAGGTCGGCCTGGCCAAGCAGGACCATTCCGCCCGCGTTCACGTAGCCGGGCGGGGCACATTCGCTCGTGCCGCCAAACAGCTTCAACGAAGCCGTTTGCCCGGCGGTGGTCCCGACCCTGGCGGCCGTCTTTACGAAGCTGTCGGAGCCGAGAAGATCGTACGATACCGGAGCCATACACCCGGCGGATGCGGGTACTCCGAGCATAAGAGTGACGTCTCCCTCGGCCACCGTTAGATCCTTGGTTGTCGTCGCAAGTTCTCCGAAGTACACGCTGGTATAGCCGGACCGGTCGAATACTGCGGTATCCGAGCTTGCCGGTGGCCCGGTCGGCGTCCAGTTTGCGGGGATGTTGAAATAGCCGCCGGATGGCCCGGTGTACTCGTAGACGGCGGCGTACGCGGGCTGCAAGCACGCGACGAGTGTCAAAGCTACGCCAATCAACCGCGGTAGGGGTATTACGTTCTTTCTCATGACAGTCACTTTCATTCTCTTTCTGCTTCTTCGCAATCAGAACCGAGGTGGTTCGCTCGATAAGGTCTTGTGGCCGATTCTTGTTCTTTCTGGTTTCAGTCGGAGGCAGCGTTTTTGTTCTCGCCCGGCATATCCGTCTGAGACTCATGCTCGCGGAACCTGTCCTCCAGATTCCAATCTCCAGGCCGCCGGCCGCTGCGGATAGCCATCTCGGCTTGAGCCTCGCGGATCCCCCAATCCTCGCTACGCCCGGTACTCCACTTGATCTTCGGTGTCACTCTCTTTCCTTCCTTTTCGTTGGTGCGGTCAGAACCGAGGTGATTCGCACCTCGGCATTTGCGGTTCGACTCAGGCCCACGCGGCGTCCCCAAGCCACTGATCGTTCAGGCTGTTTCGCCGGCCGGTCGCCGCCGTCCGGCGACCGCCTCACAAAAGGGTTCGCATGACGTGCTGGAATCAGCCCCGAAGAAGCAGAAAGATCTTTTGGACGCGGGGTCTGCAGGCCGCGACCGGCCTGGCCGGTTGTCAGAGCAGTTTGTTATCGGGTCTTCGGGTGCTGATTGAGGATTCTGGAAGCCCGTTCCGGCGCGCTGAAGCTGCACGCGGGTTTTGGTTTCGAACCGGCGTCGCGGGCTGCCGGACGATGCGTTTTGCAGAGAGTATCTGCCGGCTTCTTGAGGGCCGCGACCAATCCGAGGCTTCAGGCGGATTCCGAAAAGGCACGGGACGCCTTGATTACTGCGGTAGGGCGGCGTCGCCCGCGATCGGCCCGACCCGGCTTATGCGCCCGGGGCGTCTTCGCATTCGAACTCCGCCATTTTGTTGCGTACTCGCCGTAGCATCCTGGCCTTGGCTTTGTAAACCTGATTGGGGTTCATGCCGAGTTCGTCACAGGCCTCGGTGACGGGGCGACCTTCAACGACCACGATCGAGAAGGCCTGGAAGGTCGCTCGAGAAACCTCGTTGCGAAGCTGTTCCACGCAGTGCTTGAGATGCTGGTTCTTCCACTCAATCTCCCAGACTTGCTCCGGGGATAGGTGGTCGTCTTGAATTTGACGCAGAGCGCCGGTGTTGGCCTGATGCTCGCGCCTCTTGCGGAACAGGTCTATGACGCGGCGATCGACCATCGTTCGTAGCCAGGCCTTGAATCCGCCCTTCGCTCGGTCGTAGTCAAAGGTCTGGATCTGCTGCACGATGGCCTTGTAGCACTCTGATCGAATATCGTCGGCGTCATCACGGTTCAAGCCGCGTTTGCGGGCGTATCGGTAGATGAGCGGCGCGTAGAGATCGTGAAACTCCGACCATGCTTCAGTGGAGTTGGCGTCCCTGATGCGGATGAGCAGACTGGCCCGTGTCGTGTTCATAGGGCTGAATTCCTCGGCGACGTGCAGTCCGGATTCCTGGTAAGTTACGTTCCCGGTAGGGCGGATGGCCCGAGCGTTAACTCCGAATCGTCCTTAAGCTGAATCCCGCAGCACGGCAGCCCGTTTGCGCGGCCGACAGACATTTACGCGGCACTCCGGTTCTTCGGCCCACGGCAATAGACTCCATCACCTTGCGGGCATTCTATCGGTTTGCGGCTGGAACCGTCAATCAAATCGCCGCATCGGCCTGTTCTTTGCCCGCGAAACCGACCTTTACTGTAACCGCGTCCGCTATTACGATCCGCTGTTGAACTGTATTCTGAAGGCGGATCCGAACGGGAAGGGGATGGTGCCGGTGGATGGACTGGCCATGAATGGAGGGACTCGGAGTCGGAATGAAGCGTCGGAGGCACGTACATGTCAGCACGAGATGTCGGACCACGTATTCGCTGTCCGTCATGTAGCTTCTCTCTTACGGAGAAGGAGCAGGTCGCCCGCGTTTGCGACAATTGTGGCAGGGTATTGGATGAGGAGTATCTTCGGATCAGCCGAGAAGACCTGGGAAGAAAGGAGCTTCGTGAGAAGCGAGTGATTCTCCTGCAACATGCTGTCGGTGGGCTTGGTATGATTATGATTGTGCTGGGGGTAGCCGCGGTCATTGCGAACAGGTCAAACTGGTCGTGGATGACGAGACGGGGCCTCGGTTTCATCGTCCTCACCGGGGTTGTTATTGCCTGGCGATGGCGTGAGCGTGAACCGATGTGGCCTGTTCTTCTTCTGCTCGGGATCTTCTGGCTTGTGATGGCGTTGTTGTGGGGATTCTGATGCGGTGGCACGACGGGGGGAAGAAGGAGGAGAGGGCCGGGATCTGTTTCGCGGCACGCGCCCGCCTTGTGTAGAACAACTTGCGTACAAACGTCGCAGGCTAAGACAGGGACAGAGGAGAATAGGAGAGAAAGACCTCCTTTTTGGGTCCCGACGATGCGAAAACCGCGCTACAAACGCTAACGAGTGCGTTTAGTATCTGTAAGCTGTACATACAAGGTCTCCAGTTCCCCGTCGCCAGTTAGCACGTATGCGACGTGCATGTAGTGTGTCTTTCCGTTGCCGAGCGGGACCACCACTCGATAATCGCCCGGTCCTTCTTCCGTGATCAGACAATCCGTACGGGTCGATGCTTCGAGGTACGGCTCCACTTCGATAAGAGACGCGGCGTAGCGCCCATTCTCGGCCTTATACGCCGCAACCGCGTCACGGATGATCCCGGTATGCCAATGCCGGACATTGCTTTCAATGTCAGGCACCAGGATCCACGCAGCAACGCAAAGGAGCACGGCTGCGCAGGAGTGCATCGCAAGTCTCCGTCTTGGAGTTGTCATAGCTGTCTGCTTTCGGCATCGAAGGCCCCCTGATTCTGCTTCTCTTGCAAGCATACCGTCCGCCGGCGTAACCTCCGCTCGACGGGCAAGAGCAAGCAAGCCAGGATCCCCGACCCGAGCATGACGAGCAGCACGGGAAACTGCAAGCAGAATCGCCCATCATTCAACTCCAACCGAAAGCTGCTATCCACATTGTCCCAAGCAATACTCGACCCTTCACTAAGGCCTCCATAGAGCCGAAAGGCCATCCCGCTACATCCGACTTCCCAGCCTTCGGCCAGGTCGATGCTCCATCGTCCTCCCGTGGTCATGACGACAACAACGTGAAACAACAGCGCACCACTCACAATGGTCGCAAGCCACCTCATCCGGCGGACGAATCGTACACGCTTGAGCACCATGCCGTCTCTCTCCTACGGTTTGTCAGGGGCCTTTTCAGTGGATGATTGCCGCTCCTTCTTCTCCTTTGCCCGGAAGAGCTGTTCGTCTATCTTGTAACGAAGTTCCGCAACCTCCTGTGACGAAACGTCGGTTTGCGGATAACGCGCGATCGCTGTTTCCAGCACCTCGCGGGCACGCTGTGCATCATCGAGGCGAGTCAGCGACTTCACCGCCTGGAACAGCAGATTGTCTGCCAGCGGAAACGACTCGTGCTCATTGGCGAACTTCAGGGCGCGTTCGACCGCCGGCGTCCCCTCTTCCACGTCCTTCGTTCTCATCGCATAGAACGTGTCCCAGTAATCGACCCACAGCGAGAAGACTGAGTTCGGGCATTCCTCCCTGATGTACCGGAGCTTCCGCCGCACCTCGTCCGGGTCGCCGCCGCACGCCCAGGTAGCATCCGGCCCGGGTGTGCGGGAGACACCCTGCGCGTAGTATGGCACCTTGGGCAGTATTTCCAAGACGCGGGCATCCTCTCCTTGTGCCTCAGCCACCGTCAGCTCAAACGGCTCCGATTGGACCACCGGAGGACAACGCAGCGCCCCGTAGACCCGATATCGCCCCGGTGGCAGGAAGTGCGGTCCATTGGTCACACCTTGCCCATCTCCGCCTGCGAGGCCCTGCAGACACATCACATGATCCGTCTCTAGGCGTGCCCCCGGAGGGAACGGAGCTCCTGGAGCTCGAGCGCCGTCACCAGCGAGAAGGCGCAAGGGTTTGAGAGTATGCTCCCGTCCTTGCGCGTCGACCGCATAGAGCGTGAACAGGTCATAGGCCTTCATGCTGCTCCCGCGCTTGAAGTACATATGCCGGGTTGCGTCGCCACGGTTCTCCAGAACGATCCGAAGAACAAGTGGGCCGCCTTGCACCACAGTGTTCTCATACGGGCGGACCGCGAGATTCAAACCTCCACTATCCCCGCCAATCGGCGGGGCACTCCACAGTGTTGCCGATAGCAGCGTAATCATTCCGTAACTTAACATCGCCACGCGCCTGCCTTCCTACATCGCCGATGTTGATTCCTTACTCCTGCTGGGTCTCTCCGGCACTTAGCATCTCCTGCGGACAATCCTGCAACACACCTCGCAAGATCCACCAGGCAGCACCGAACGGAATCACCCGCTCGGTGCCGCGGGGTGGCATTGGATCAGCAACCATGTCCAACAATAGCGGCGTACGTTCCTGCCGTATCCGAGCCGGCGGGCGAGGAAGTACCCGCTCGACGGCAGATCCCCTCAACAAATACTCCCGACCCACTCCCCGCCTCGGTCATCCGCTGATACCCCACGTCTTCAGCGCGGAAGCAGCCCTTGGACCGTAGTCCAAGGAGTACGGAGACTGCTCGACTCGCTCCAGGAGGCCCTTCGCCTTTCGCCGAATGCTTGCCGCCTCGGAAGAGGGTTTGTCCTGCTGACGCTTCAGTAGGTCGAGCTCCACAAGGGCGAGCGTGTAAGCCGCATTGGCCTCGGATTGCGAACGGACCTCGCCGCCGCAGTACGGCTCGTAGTACCGCCGCGCTACCGCTACGCGCTCGCGTAGGAGGTCATCGATGTCCACGCCGGGGCCGCCGCGCAGTGCCGCCAGCTTCACCGTACCGAGGAATACACTCAGGCGGGCGGTATAAGCGGTGTCTGGATGCCGCTGGAGCATCCGTTCCACCCGCGGAGCCAACTGCCTGGCTCGGTTGTCTGTCGGGTTGAGAATGCCAATCGCAAACTCGACGCCAAGTTCCCGAATCATCGCAAGCAGCTCCCGTTCATGATCCGTAGGCTGCTCAACGACAACGTCGACCTTTGCGCCTGGATACAGTTCCACACTATAGGCGCCTGGGGCTCCGAAGACGTATTGCCTATCCTCCGTATTCCAGTATAGCATTGCTACGACCTGGACCACGCTCGCGCCACTGTCTTCCCGCATGACGGATGATCTGTTCAAGGACGTCATGACTACCGGATTGGCGTTGAAGCTCAAAAGGTACTCTCTCTCGTTTATCAGTATACGACTAAAGAGTTTTGTCAAAACGCTCTCCAACCCGACGTGATCCGAGTGGGATTCTATTTCCACATCCAGGACTACAAACGCGGGTTGACAGGGCTTAATGTGAACCGTCTGAGGGGATGATATGCGGACGGAACGGATCATGGACTCGCCATGAGCCACCGGTGACATCAGACAGTGTGTTACAATAATGTACGTTAGATACCGACTTCCTACCATTTCTCTACCTCCCGAAAACGCTTCAACGTTGGACTTGTGAATGTCGTATGCACCTCCTGCAGATTGGCGGACATCAAACCGCCTTCGGCATGATGCTCTGCTTCCGTACCGGTGTTGCCAGCCGAGTGTCCGATCTCATGGGCCAACACTTGATCCTCGAAATAATCATACTGCGGCACATCGGCGATCGTGGCCCTAAAGACAATACTGTCCCAATCGCCAATACTCCCCATCCATCCGCTTTGCTCCGTCTCGTTATACTCGGCGCCAGGCCAGAATGGCCCGGAGGGATACGTAGAGTTGTCCACCAGCGGATCGGGGTCCATATCCCGGTGGCCAGCCGCAACAACATCGCCGCCCGCCTGATACCCTGCCATGACAAAGGTCGTCCAAAACTGATTGCTCGAAAAGCGATCTTCCCGGGAGTCATTCCACCCCCAACCACTCGTCATCTGAGTCCACGTAACATAGAGATCGAACGGTATAGTCCGAGTGAGATTGTATTGTTCATCGAGCTCGACGATGTCGACGTACGCCTGGGCGAACGCGTTGCGGATGAAATCGTCTACCGTGTAGAAGTGGGGCAGGAGTGGCTCGATGGGATCATCGTCCCTCTCCACCGCCCAATGGCCTACCAGGGCATTGATCTCAGCGGCTGTAAGAACAACGTCGATATCGACCGTCGAACGCGCGTTGTTCCACACGGAATACTCCAGGCCAAGGGCCTGAAAGATCAATGATCCCCCTTCGTATTGATGTTCACTTGCCCCTTGTGAGAACACTCCAAGGTCCAGCGTAGTGGTTGTTGCATTAGCAGTTCCTCCCGTTACATACACGCCGAACCAGTCCGGCTCCCGCTCCATCGGGTCTGTCGGTTCGCTAGTCATCGAATCGAACTCCACATGCAGCTTCCGCCAGACGGTCAGCATCTCGCTCCAGACGAGTGGGACGCTGTAGAAGGAGCCGCCGTAGGGCCCTGGATAGAAGTCGGGCGGATCACCGTCGGGAAACGAGCTGAATTCATCCGCGTGGGTCTGAGTCACTTGGTCCTCGCCGATTGCATCCTCCAGGCACGAGGCCCCGGCACGGTAGTTGTTGCCCGGCTGCATGGATACCTCGATCGTCACCACGGCTCGCCGATTGTCATCGGTTTTCGCGGCGTACGTGCCCACGGCCGGGTCCGGTTGGCCCGACGGCATGCGATTATCCGGCCCCGACTCGTCGTTGTCGATAAGCTCGACCTCGCGGACGGTGTTGACTCCCTGTGGTCCGTAGATCTGATCGAACGGATCATCCACGTCCCAGACCCTGAAGTGTACACCAATCCCAGCCACAGGCGGATGAACCGTGGCCACGAGGTTCACCTTCCGCCTGTCCGCCGCGAAGTCACCGTCGCCCGGATTCGTCAACCCCGGAAAAATCCGGCGTCCGCCGTTGATCGGGCATCCGTCCAACTCCGGATTACCCGCCGCGGCCACCTCCCACTCGAGCCGGGTGACTTCGAAGACGAGGATCTCGAAACCTGCCCACGGCCAAGACCGCACTGCCGCAAGTTATCGCAAACCACCCGCGGCACCGAACGGAATCACCCGCCCAGTGCCGCGGGGTGGCACTAATGTAATGACTACGCCGGGCCGTCAAAACAACTCCCGATCCCGGTATTCGGCCCCTTTCTTCTTCGGTGCTTTTGTCTATATCTATGGACTTGACGCGCGGACCTTCTGACGCTCCGCATTCTCGAAGCGTTCCCTGACGACCGGGATCCCTTCGCGCGCCTCGTCAATGAGACCCTGAACGGTACCTTGTCCGGGAGCCGCGACCTTGGCCGCTGACAGCAACCGCTGCGCCGCTTCGAAATCCAGAGCAATCATGCGCAAGTATCCGTGCTGATACAGCGCACGCGGTTTCAGATAATCATCCGCGTGCTCGGCAGCTAACTCGAATGCTCGGAAAGCCCGTGCTGACTTGTCGCTCTGCATTATCAACTCGGCCCGGCGCGTTCCCTCTTCAAGGTCGTCTCGACGTTCTCCTTGCTTCCTCTCGTCCCGTAGCACATTCCTGGCATCGCCAAGGCATAACCCCGAATAACAACAGCCCGCAAAGTACGCGGCGTATGGCGCGTAACTGGATTCCGGAAACTCCTGTGCCAAAGCCGCCAGAGAATCAGCCCAGCGCAACGCGGGTTCGAACCCGCCGCACTGCCCGACAATCGCGCCCGGCTCCCTCGCTCGTGTGGCCTCTAAGATCTCTCCGACCACCAGCAAGGCACGCCAGTCAGCACCGGCAGGACTTGCCGCCCAGGTTCGCCTTCTCTCATCGGGGAGGTTCGCGAGCGGATCGCTCCCAAGCAAGTCTGCAAGGAAGTCCGACTCGCTAACACGTTCGATGAACGCTCGGTCCGGCTCACCGGCCGGCAGAACCGTAACGCTCCGCTCAATTGTAAGAGGCTCGGTCTCATCGTCCTTGAATGCAACCTGCCAGCGCAGCCGGCATTCGCCCGGGTGTTCGAAAAGGAATCGCTCTTCCTGATTCTCTACTTGACTCCGGCGGCTAAGTACGGTATTTGTTAGGGCTTACGATTTCATGGTTCATGGAGGAGGTCGGCCATGTCTGACGAGATTCGCCCGAAGCATCCCGTGCCCAAGATCTTGGATGTAGCGTCGTTTATGCGTCGCTTCGGAGATGATGCGGCCTGTGCCGCGTATCTGCGTAAAGCTCGCTGGGGACCGAACCTGGAACGGTTCGTCTGCCCGGACTGTGGGCATAGCCGCGGATGGTGGCTCCCGACCCGGGGGCTCGTCGAGTGCCGGGAGTGTCACCATCAGACCTCACCGACGGCCGGCACGGTGTTTCACGGTGCCCGCGTGCCGCTCTGGAAGTGGTTCTGGGCTATGTATCAAGAGGCTCACTCGAAGAAAGGCCTCGCGGCCACGGCGTTGGCCAAGCAGATCCAGGTCTGCTACCAGACTGCCTGGATGATGCTGCAGAAGCTCCGCGAGGCCATGCGTCAACGATGCCAACGTTATGTCCTGCAGGGACTTGTGGAGGTCGACGAGACATACGTTGGCGGCCGGGAACCGGGTCGGCCGGGGCGTGGAGTGGAGAAGAAGGTCCCAGTGGGAGTGGCCGTCGAGCTTGACGAGAACGACCGGCCTAAGCGAATCGCCATTCAGGGACTGAAAAGCGTCGACGCTCGAAGCCTGAGGGGTTTCACGACGAGACACGTAGCGAAGGGCTCATGTCTCCGGACGGACGGATGGGGAAGTTACGTTTCAGTGGCCAAGGCCGGGTACGAGCACGAGGCAATCGTGACGGGCGGTGGGAAGAATGCGGTTCAAATTTTCCCCTGGGTTCACACCTTCATCGGCAACCTGAAGCGGATGATTGTGGGCACATATCACAGCGTTTCGCCCAAACACCTCGACCGTTACCTGGCCGCGTTCACCTATCGGGCCAACCGTCGCTGGATGGAAGCAAAACTCTTCGATCGCCTTGTTATCGCGGCCGTAGCTGCCAAACCACTGACATTAAAGGAGTTAACCACCGGAGCGAGGTAGAGAATCAGGTCGCTCTTTTCCTACACCCCAATGTGCCGCAAGCGGCGTCAAAACGATCGTCTTCTCCTCAGAGTACGCTATTGATCCGAGAAACTCGCCCGTTCGGTCGGGATCGGTATCAGCGAATTCATACTTCTCCCCGTCGGTGCTTGTCCAAAGCGACACATTCCTGACTTCACCGCGGTTCGGGAAAGCCATCCTCTGTACGATACAGCTCTTCGAACCTACCGTATTCTCCACCTGTGCATTTGGCTCGGTGGCAGCGGCATTGTATGCCGGTGCAAACGTCAGAGAAACCACCACAGCCAAACACCGTACCGTAAGTTGTTTCGCGTGCATTATCATATCTCTCAGATTAAGGTCCACAGTAGTTTCTAAGTCTGTTGAGGCTCTCGCCAGCGAAGGGCAAGTCCTGCCCTGGGCCCTTCGGGTCCATCAGTCCGACCGGCGGACCTTCGCCCTCGTAGGTGTGCGGAAGCCCAAGTGTATGCCCGACCTCGTGAGCCACGGTGAAACGCTCCTGGCGTTCTGATTCCGCAGGGCCCAGCGATATTGCCTTGAAGACGACGGCTAGCCCGGTGGCGGAATCCGGTAGCAGCACGTGCGCCTTTGTGTTACCGTCAGGGTGACTACAAATGCCGAGTGTTGTCCCAGGATCTGCCAGCTCTGAATCTGGGTCGCCATCCTGGTTTGCCTCAGCTTGCCATGCGGACACGACCATCACAGTCCAGTACGCAGAAGTAGACTTGGGTAAGTCTCTGACTCCCGGAGCCGTTACGTCATCCCAGAGGTCCTTGCCATAGAAATCAGTGACCCCAAAGCCCTGGTTTCGCCGAAACGGAAGACTACCCAAAGCGCTCAAACCGCTCTCATGCACGGGATGGATGAAGGCAGATCGATAGCGAACCTCGAGAGCACTCAGATCCGGAGGTTCAAGTGCGCCTGGCCCACCGGTGTACAGGCCGTCACATCCCCATACTTGGGCCGCGAATGTCCCCTCCTCCGACAGATCGTCATCACTGAGCACAGCCTTGCCGCTTTGCACACCTTGCAGACAAGCCAGGCCGCTTATACCGCCACCGCAGTCAGGGATATTGATAGTTACTTCGTCTTTGAAGTCCAGGTCGTCGATGATCCCCTCATCGGTGGTGTAGTCGACGATGCGCCCGACGACCAGTGGGTTTCCGGCCGAGTCGCTGACTTCGGCATAACCATGCAGAAACTGTTGGTCATCCGTATCCGAATCGTCCGCCGGCGGATCATCCACTTCGAATCGCACTTGCGTGGACACCGGTCCCTGCTCTGGCTCGCTCCAGTCCATTTCGAACGTATTCTGTCCGAACGTTGGTCGCATCATGCTATCCGTCTCCACGTGCAGCTTCCGCCAGACCGTCAGCATCTTGCTCCAATATAGTGGGGTCCGGTAGCTGAACGCGTTGCCGCCTCTGTGGAACTTCGGCGGATCGCCGTGGAGCGATGTGCAGAGTTCGTCGGCGTGGGTCTGGGTCACCTGGGGTTCGCCGATTGCATCCTCCAGGCACGAGGCCCCGGCACGGTAGTTGTTGCCCGGCTGCATGGATACCTCAATCGTGACCACGGCACGCCCATTATCATCCGTTTGCGCGGCGTATCTGCCCACGGCCGGGTCCGGCTCGCCCGACGGCATGCGATTGTCCGGCCCCGACTCGTCGTTGTCGATAAGCTCGACGCCCGCAACCGGCTGCACACCGTCGCCGGGCGCACCGTTCGGGCCGTAGACCTGATCGAACGGATCATCCACGTCCCAGACCCTGAAGTATACCCAGATGTCTCGCTGCGGCGGCTCGACGTACGCCGCGAGCTTCACCTTCCTCCGGATCACCCCCAACTGGTCGCCCGGATGCGTCAACCCCGGGAAGATCCGCTTGCCGTGGTTGATCGGACATCCGTCCAACTCCGGATTACCGGCCGCGGCTACCTCCGACTCTAGCCGGGTGACCTCGAAGACGAGGATCGGGACGCTTGCCGACCGGCAAGACCGCACTGCCGCAAGTTACCGCAAACCACCCGCGGCACCGAACGGAATCACCCGTCCAGTGCCGCGGGGTGGCACTAATGCCTTAAGTGTGGTCGGCCTTCAGGTATATCTCTTATTCAGCCAAACCGCCCGCGCAGTCATGCTTCGTGCAACACTATCGTTCTTCTGTCTGGCGGGTCTCCTTCAGTAGTTGCGCCGCTTTCTGAGCAGACTTACTATTCGGAAATTCCGATATGAGAGTCTGCGCCACCCGGCGCGAGTCCGCAATATCGTCGGCGAGCGCATAAGCGACAGCCAGATCAAGGAGGGCTTTCTCTCGAAGCGGATGCCAGCCATCGAAAACAGATGCCGCCTTCCTCAGCTCCGTGGCAACTGGTGCCCATACCCGTGGATCGGCTCCGCTGTTATGCGCCGCAAAGGTGGTCTTGTATTGCATCAATGCAAGGGATACGATTGCGTACTCACCGTATGGGGTGTCGGGGAACTCGCGAGCGAGATGATCAAAACGTCGAAGTGTCTCCTCGCTTCCCTCATGTTCGAGAATCGCAGTCAGCGCAACCGGAAAGCTGCTGCGAAAAAACTCCGCAGCCTCTCGCCGGGTCTTCCCCGGGTTGCGAACCGTGATCGCGATGGGGTTGGACTCGAGACCGTATTCGCGGTCGCGTACGAGCAAGGTGTACGCGCCCGTGTGCTCCGAGTGTACAAAATCCCCTCCACGATCACGCTCTTGGGGGAATGCAAGGCCCGATGTCGTGAATTCGCTGGCTGGTCCGTCAGTCGGCACGAACTCCGCGCCGCACAGCAGGCCTTTGCACACCATCTTGTTGTTTGGATCTTGAAGCACGATATCAAAACGTCGACGTAGCCTGCGCAGTTGCCTGGCGGCCTCGCGGGGATCATCTGCACCCGGACGGAACGGTTCCTCCAGATGTACAGTGACCTCAACGGCAAGTGGTTCGTATAGCAGGAAGCTCTCTTTACAGACGTTTGCCGTCAGCGAATCACCGTTGGCATGCGGTGCTATGAGCGTCAAACAGAAAACCAACGTGAGTCCGAAATTCAGTGGTCCAATCGACCTTACGCACATAATGTTAAACTCCAAAAGGATGCTAATCGACTTCTGTAATCTACCAGGTGGCCTCGCGCCGGAATATCACAATTGACTCGGCGGCGAAGTCGGCCAGATCCACGTCGCCGTCGAGATCTGTGTCGAAAGCCATCAGACAGGCATGCAGTCGCCGGCCTCGCCGCGTGAATAATTGCCCGACCCTCTTCAGCGAAATCGCCGGTCTCGCATACCTATGGACTGGTTGCTTCCCTTGCCTTTCGGGCTTCTATCTTTTCGCGGAAACGTTGCATTTGCCCCTCAAGCTTGTCCGCGATTCCCGGCCCACCAATGTCCGGACACTGTTGGCGCAAGGCGCCCAGGTATTCGCTAGTCTTCTCCCATTCCTGCGCAAGACCGTGTAGCCAGACCAAGTTCTCCAGCGCCGCCGTGCGCGGCCAGACATTGGCGTCTTTCGCCATCGTGAGATAATGCAGTGCTTTCACGTAGGCGGGATGCGCTCGGGCTCTTTCGGGATCGCGCTCGAGCCAACCCGCCAAACTTGCTTCGTGTTCCAGGGTCTTGACGTATACCAATCCAAGGTACCGCGCGATGTAGCCCGAGTACACTGAATCCGGGTAACGCTCCAGCGTTTTCGCCAATGAATCGACCAGCTCCATTTCTCGCTTGTCATCGGGGTCGATAAGGTACGGCTTGGTCTCGCTGGTGATCTGTGCCAGAAGCAGAATTCCCTCCTGGTCCAGCCCCTTCTCCGCCTCCGGTGCGTTCAGGTCCAAATGGTCCGCATCGTCTCCGATGTGGTAACGCAGTGCGATCAGTTCAAGCTGCGCGAGGCATTCCTCGTTAACACGTGACATCGGAAGCACGGTCACCCGGGTCTCATTGCTGTAGACGAGCGCCTTTCCTAGGCCCGAATAGAAGTTCCATCGAAGATGGTACTCACCGGGGTTCGGAAATACGTAGTCGTTTCCAAAATCCAGTAACACCAGGACATCGCCCGTAGTTGTTTTGCGCGGCCCCAATTTTTTCTCGGTGCGTTGGGGGCCGCTACGTTCCAAGGAAAGCGAGTGCTCGCTATACGGTCCATTATCGCAGGACGTTTCAAGGGCCATTCGCACCGGCGCACCGCCAGGCCGCACGAGCAGCGTAAGCGGCTCGTCCCGCAGATTCCTCACTCTGACGTGGGCGATGATCGGTTCCCGCGCCTCAAAGGTCGAACGTTCCAGGTTGACATCAAACGCCACGACCTGTGAAAACGCAAGTGCTTGCTCGCCGTTCGCCATCTGACCTAATGCTGCCGCGACGGTCACCCCTTGCAACAACAAGCCTTTCGTCAAGTTGGTAGTCAAAGTCATCTTCTCACTCCTTCGTGCTCGGTCAAGTTACCTTGATGTCCTAACCGCAGCATACCGCTGCTTCTCAGATCTATGGCTCAACATACTCGCGGAGCGTCTTAAGGCTCTCCGCAAGAAACGCCGGCCCCTGTTCAGTCTCGTCCATTAAGCCACCGTCGCCGGGAATTGCATGAGCGCCCAAATGTGGTGCGCCTAGCGTGTGGGCAATCTCGTGCGCTACAACCCGCGGCGCCTGAACATCAGCGTAACCGTCTCGCAACGTCTCGCTGAAGACCGCCGCCATCCCGGTGTATGAGTCGCCCCAAAGCAACGGGGGCGAAGTACTTCCCTCGCGATGCGTCGTTGCCCCCTTCGTACCCGTGCCTTCTCCGTCACAATCGGCACTCGCCTCCGCCTGGAACGCAGAGAAGATATAAACGGTCCAGAAGGTAGCCCTCGAAACCGGCAGCCCGCGGAGCACCAAGCGCCCGGGATCCCAGTTCGCTTTGGTTTCGGGCCTGAAGTTCTTGTAGAAAGGATACGCCCCTTCGGAGGTGTACTGCGGCTCTACCACGGGAAGAATATAGGCAGGCTCATACACCTCCTGGAGCTGAGATGTGTCAGGAAGCAATAGGAAACCGTTTGGAGGTGCGCCCACGCCAATGATACTGCCGACGACGCCGGCGGTGAAGAGGGCCTCGTTGCCCAAGTCGTCGTCGCTAGCCACGAAGTTTCCTGAACTGGGGCGCGCTCCCCAAGTGGCCTCCTTGATATCCGTACGAATTGGGTCGGCCCCGGCCGAGGACTCGTGGTCGATGATCCTGCTGATCAGATCAGGGAATCCCGCAGCTTGGATGCGTATGTACCCATTCTCGAGATCGTCGTAGAAGGGCTGATCCGATATGTCGACCCAGAGTTGGTTGCCTATGAAACGCGGCTCGTTCCATTGCCCGGTAACAGTGTTCTCGGCGAATGTGGGGCGGGCCATGCTGTCGGTCTCGGCGTGCAACTTCCGCCAGACCGTCAACATTTCGCTCCAGACCACCGGGGTTTTGTAGCCGGACCAATCCCTGCCGAGGGTGTTGATTGCGTCCGCGTCCGCCTGATCCACCTGCTTCACGTGGACCGGACCGTCCGTGAGCACTCCGTCCAGGCAGGTCGCGGCCGCCCGGAAGTTGTCGCCCGGTTGTCGCGAAACCGTAAACGTCATTCGAGCCCGCCCGCTGGAGTCTGTCGTGGCAGAGCCGGTCTTATTACCCGATGCACCTCGATTGTCGCAGCCAATGGCATCGTTGTCGATCACGTCAACGTCCGGCATGTTCGGATGAGACTCATTGAACGGATCGTCCACGTCCCAGATCCGGAAGTTGACGCCTACCCCGGAGATCGGCGGCTCGATGATGGCCTCCAACGCTACACTCCGCCGGGCGTTCGTGAACAGATCGTCCTTGTCCAACTTGCCCGGGAAGATGCGCTTGCCGCCGTTGTTCCGACACTTGTCCAGCGGCAGATTGTCGCCTGCCCCCTGAACCTCGGATTCCCTCGCCGTGTCCCATCTTAATGACGACACCTTCACCACCGGGATCGGTTCAGATCGCCCGTAACAATGCACCGGAGGATCGTGTACCGGGTTACAGAGCCGGTAATCGCACACAAGCACGCCACAGGCCGTAGAAGCCACAATACCCTCGGCGAAGGCCGTAGTCGGCACCGGCCAATCGGAACCGCCGGGCCATCGCGAGGACTTGTTTGCCTGCTTGTACATGTTCACGCCCTCCGCGAGAATGTGGATATGAACACCGTCCGAAGGCGGATCGGGGCAGTGATCTCCTTCTTCCGTCGGACAGCCGGCCGTGTATACGTGAAGCTCCCGAAGATCGTCCTCGTTGTTGACGGGACCGAACTCTTCACAGTCCGGCACGCCGTTGCGATTGTCGTCGTCATTATTGACGTGCAGAAACGGGGGGAGGTCGCGGAAGAGCTCACAACCGTTCGGACCACAACCCGTCTCCGGATCTTCCGGCGGCCAGCGCTCCGTGTAGAAGCACTCCTCATACTCATCGCCACAGGACACGTCCGTGCACGGATCCGGTCTCTCGCAGCAGAAGGTCTCCCAGTCGTCATCCTCGTCGGGTTCACAACATACGCCGTTACAGCAGTCTTCGTTGCAGCATTCACTGTCCGTCGGACAGCACTCGCCCTCGCAGCATTCTCCGTTCTTGGGGCAGCAATAGTAATCGGGCTGTCCGCCTTGGTCTCGCTCGCAGCATTGCTCCCCCGGAAAACAGTACGAATCGCCGCAGCAAACGACCCAGTAAGGACGGCAAATCGTCCCGCCATCCGGCAGGTCACAGCACTGTCCGTCGCAGCACTCGTCGTCGCAGCAGTCCCAGCCGGGCTCGCAACACTCCCCATCACAGCAACGTTCGTTAGGCTCGCAGCATTCATCAACACAGCATTCCTGGTGAAGTCCGCAGCACCCGCCCGGACAGCACCGCTCCCGCTCACAACACGACTGGCGAGCGCAGCAGATAGTCCCGAGGCGACAACTACCCTCGATACAGCCCGGAGTGTAGCAGTCTGTAAGATCGTCGAAACCGGGCGGAAGATTCGGCGTCCCACCACCGATGCCAACGGGAAGGCAGTCAATATACGGAGCATCGTTCGGGATCAGTATGACTTCCCGGGTCGGATCGGGCTGACCGGATGAGTCGAACGCCAGCAGGTACTCAATCATCTCCACGCTGGCTCGTTCCCACGTGGTGGCGTCTTCGTCTTGCGACCAGGCCGCGTCTATCGCGTTGGAGACCACCGCGACCTCGGCGGCCAGGCTCTGCGCGTCGATTCCGAGATCGCGCTCGAGGTTTACGACCGCATGGCCGACGTCCAACAGATCGAAAATCGGGCGTTCGAACACGAAGAGCCGATGGCTCTCGAAATCGTGCCAGAGCGCGACGTACGTGCCGCTCGTCCCGTCGACCGCCTCGGGGCCGGATGCTGCGTCAACGTCATCTTGGTCGGCCGGTCGTTGCTCGGGTTCGAAAGCGACTGACTCGTCGGCCCATCTTTCGGATTCCGCAACGCTCGGCTCGGCAGGCCATTCCTCATCCTCCCAAGCAGTCGGATCACTGGCCCACTCCTCGGAATCCGTAGCGGTCGGTTCGTCGGCCCATTCCTCCGATTCTAACGCAGTCGCGTCATCGGGGTCTTGCCATTGACCCGCGTACTCCGGCGGCGCGCCCGGGTAGTCGAGCGGATCCGCAGATCCGTGCGGGCCCGGGTCGTCAAGCTCCTGCCACTGATCCGCATACTCCGCCGGTGGGCCGGGATTCTCCGCGGTGCCGCCGCCGTCGTGGATCAAGAGGATTCCGACGTCGGTAACCACCCGAATCCGCAGCACACCCCGCACGGGCTCGTCCGGGTCGGGGCCGTCCCGCGGATCGACCACCGCAACGTACGGCTCTTCCCCGGTAAGCTCGGGGCCTTCCGACGTGCGGGCCTCGACCTGCGGGAAGAACGCCAGCGCGATCAGCATCCCCAACCCCACGGCCAGGGCTATCCCGCCTGCAATAGGTCGGAGTACCCCCCACGGTCGCCCAGTCAAACGCGGAGGCCGCGCAGACTGCCCATGCTCGAAAGAGCCCGCAAGCCCCGGTCGCCCCCGCGAGCACGGAGGCCGCGGCACGCGCCTCAGGCGGCTTCGATCTCGTCCGTGATACGTCCTTTTCATGATTCTGAGTCTCCGAAAGTGAGTCCGGCCCGCGATCGAGTGAGCGCGAACCTCAAGCCCAAAGACCGCCGAATCCCGGGGAGGCAGTCGACGTGAATACTGCGAACCGACCCATGGGACGCTCGCTTCAAACGTCCTCATATTCTGATCCTATCACACTGGAATTGTTGAATCAAGCAAAACCAACATCTTCCCGGAGGATTTCTCACCCGGTCGGCGGCCAGCCTGCTCTCCCGGGAAAACCCTCGTTGTGGACTGGTGCGGGGGTGTCTAGGATCGAATTGTGCGTGGCGAGTTCACTGGGTGGGCGTAACAAGTCGAAGGGGAATATAGGGACTGGGGTCGCGGGGCGGCTCTAAGGTCCGGTTGTTGTCCCGACCGCCGTCGGGGGCGACGCAATTCACCCGCGGTGGCGGCTCATTCCATGCAGGAGGAAGTCGATGACTACGGCTCAAATTGTTCTCGATGAGAAGGGCAGCGAGGTTACTTCAATCGACCGAAATGCGATGGTCGGAGAGGCCGCGGAGGCGATGGCGGAACAGGGGATCGGGGCGCTGGTGGTCACGGACGGCGACCAGGCCGTGGGGATCTTTACCGAACGCGACGTAGTCAATCGCGTGGTGGCGGCTCGGCGCGATCCCGCTACGACGAGAGTAGGGGATGTCATGACCGCGCAGGTTGCATGCTGTCGCAGGGATACGTTGTTGACCGAGTGCGAGGCGGTAATGGCCGACCGGTGTATTCGGCACCTGCCCGTGGTGGAGGACGGCCGTCTCTTCGGGTTGATTTCGTCGCGGGATATTATGGCCAACGAGGTGGCTGAAGCGCAGGGGACGATTGACTATCTCGAGAGCACGATCGACGACATGAACGCGTATATGTACACGAAGACGTGACGGTCGCGCGGCCGGTAGGGCGGCGGCGTGTGACGGGTTGGGTATGTTGAATTCGGATCTCGGCTTCTGACTGAATGCGCGCGATCCGGATGTATCGAAATCGGCGGGACCGGAGTGTGTTTCCGAAGAGGCGGCAGGTGTGGAGCGAGGCACGCGGCCGTAATCCTCTTGGACGGAGATGCGTTCCGGTCCCGCTCTGCATTGTAGCCGGAGAGCGTCCGAAGCATACGCCGGGGAATCCACTCTCCGGGGATTGCGGAGGGGCTCGGCGACGTTCGTCACTCTGGTGGAATAGACCCCGGTCGGAACACCCCCTTGGTAAGGGGGAAGGGAAGCTGAACGATCTTCCCGGAAGCGGCAGAAGTGTTCGGTCAACCATGAGCCTGTGGGTTCGTGTGCCAACGCTATCGAGCAGTGATCGACGATTCCGGCATGTTCGAAGCAGTCTCGCACTGCTCAAGAGCAGTGGCGCACCTGCAAAGTGGGGTGTCGTGTGGTGCACTGGTGTTGCCGGGGGCGACCGCCCGGATACGATACGGTCCTCGACGGTGCGGATGGTCGCGCCACGTAAGGCGATGGACGGACGTCAGGCAAGGCGTTTCGGGGGTAGAGAATCGGTTCAGATGAACAAGCCACCCAGTTACTACAGCACGAATCGTGAAGCCGCAGTGGTTTCGTTCCGTGAAGCATTGCTTCAGGGGCAAGCCCCCGATCGCGGCCTGTACATGCCGGACCATATGCCCTGCTTGGAGATGGCGGACCTGCTGGACCTGGCTGACAGGAGTTATCCGCAGATTGCCCACCGCGTGCTGAGACAGTTCACGGCCGGGGCGATTGACGACGACGCCCTGGCGGCGCTGTGCGAAGATGCCTACAGCTTCGCGGTGCCGCTGGAACGAGTGACGGGTCGGCGTCACGTTATGCGGTTGGATCGTGGGCCGACGGCTTCTTTCAAGGACTTTGCGGCGCGGATGATGGCGCGGTGGATGGGCGAGTTCGTCGCTGCGGGGGACGCCGAGCTGGTGATTCTAACGGCGACTTCGGGGGATACGGGCAGCGCGGTGGCGCATGCTTACCACAGGGTGAAGGGTGTTCGAGTTCTGGTGCTGTTCCCGATCGACGAGGTATCGGATCGGCAACGCAAGCAGATGACGACTCTGGGCGGCAACGTTACGACCGTCGCGATCGATGGCAAGTTCGACGACTGCCAGGCGATGGTCAAACAGGCGTTTTCTGATCCTGATCTTGCGGGCATTCGTTTGACTTCGGCCAACTCGATCAACATCGGCCGGTTGCTGCCGCAGAGCGTTTACTACGTGTACGCGTACGTCAAGACGGCGGACGTCGGTGCGGGCGAACCAATTGTTGTTTGTGTGCCGTCGGGCAACTTCGGGAACATGATGGGGGCGGTGTTGGCACGGCGCATGGGGCTGCCGGTTGAGCGACTGGTGATCGCGACGAACGCCAATGACGAAGTGCCGGAGTTCATGCGTACGGGCCGTTATGAGAAGATCGTTCCGTCGCGCGTGTGTATCTCGAACGCGATGAACGTGGGGCATCCTTCGAATCTTGCGCGGCTCGTTGATGTCTATGGTGGGCGGATGGACGAGGTCGGAGTTCTTCATGAGATGCCGGATCTCGACAGGCTGCGCCGCGATCTGCACACGGTGAGCATCACCGACGACGAGACCCGGGCGACCATCGAGAGGGCGTATCAACACTACGAGGTCATGTTGGAGCCGCACGGGGCAGTCGGCTGGGCGGGTCTGGATAGGTACTTCCGCGACGATCCCGGGCAGGCCGATGGTCTGTCCGTTTCGATCGAAACGGCCCACCCGGCCAAGTTCCCCGAGGAGATCAGAGCGATTCTGGGGGTAGACCCGCAGGTGCCCCCGGCGCTCACCGGGCTGGAGGAGCGGCCTGAGACGTACGACTCGATGTCCACCGACTACGAGCCTTTCCGGGGTTTCCTGCTGAAGAACTACCGCTAGCGCTTTGTCACACGCAGAGGTTCGGGTTCAATCCGCACCGTGTCGCGTCCCCGCGCTGCTCCAGGGCATTGGCTGGAGTCTGGCAAGCACTGCTCGAGAGCAGTGGCACACCTGAGAACCCAGGTGTGACGTGCTGCTACGACGCAGACCTGTTCCGGGGCAGTCTCCGTGTTTGCACGACATTCTGTGTGGGGGTCCGGCGGTTCCTTCTTACTATAAACAGCCCCCTGGGCGACCGATAAACCAGAGTGCTTAGGCTGCAGGTGCGTATTCTGCGGTGGTTTTCCATCGACGGGTTCTCGTATGGGCGGATTGCCTGGACAGGTCAACGAATCGCCACCCCGGGGGCGGATTACGCGGGACGCGCTGCAACTTCGGGGAGAGGACGATTGCCACGCCAATGACACGTCAGCTGCGGGGCACGGCGTGCTTGGAGTGCTGGTCGTTGTCGGAGTGGCTGCGGTTCTTGTCGAGGGATTCGTGTTCTCGGCGTCTCGCCTGTGGTTCATGCCCGATTCGGCTTGGTATATCTCGTTGGCGACCGGGCTGGCAGAACGTTGGGACTTCAGTCAGAATCTCTTTCAGTTCCGCACTCCGGGGTATCCGCTTTTTCTGGCGGCGCTCTTTCTTCTGTTCGGCCACAGTGCCGGCGTAGCGCTGCTGGTCGTGCAACACGCGATGGTGGTGGGTTGTTCACTGTTGAGTGCGATGATCGCGTGGACCCTCTGGCCGCGCCGGAGTCTGGCCATCATTACGGGGCTGTTCGGTGCAGTGGGTTTTCATCTCAGCGGTTACGCAAGTGCCGTCCTTACCGAAGTTCCGTACGCGTTCATGCTGACTGTCTGCGTGTACCTGCTGGTGCGGTATTGCGTGCAGGGTGGGTTGCGAGTGTTGCTTGCTGCTTCCGTGGTCGCCGGGCTCGCGGCTCTGATTCGCCCGATCGGGTTCCCGCTGGTTGGGATATGTGCGATCGCGGCGTTTATGCGAACCCGGTACGATGCGAGGGCGTTGCGCGGCGATGGTGAGCGAGCCGGCCTGCAGAGCAACCTGGGCGGCCTGCGCCGTGTCGGAGTGGCGACGGCCGCGGCGATTCTACCGGCGGTACTGCTGTTGCTGCCGGTGATGATTAACAACCACCGCGCGCACGGACACTTCAAGCTGACCTGCATGAGAGGGTTCGCTTTGTACTCCCGGACCGCCTTTGTGGATCGCGTGGATTCCACCACCAGCGAGTCCGTCGAGCGAATCCGGCAGGCCGTCGAGACCGCGCGGGATCGAGGCTGGATTAAACGGAATGCCACACATCATGACTTCTGGCCGTCCGTTCGGGCGTGTCAGCTCGTCTACGACGCATCACTGGCGGACGTGTCCGACTTAATGCAGAACGCCGGGTTGGATCTGATGTGGGAGCACCCGTGGGAGATCCTGCGCAACACGGCCGTCCACTGTCATAGAACGTACGTAATGCCGGACGAGGCGTATCGAATGCTTCCGGGTGGAACTCCGGGGGTGGGCGATCGTTGGGCGAAGAAAGCGGAATTATACGCGGTGGATACGTTTACCAGTCCGGTGGCGCGGCGGGTGGGGAGCGACACGCTGGCGGAGTTTTTCCCCGCCAGTCAGGAACCGACGGCGACCACGCCGGCTTGGTCGGCTTTCTGCAAGTGGTATCACGCTCGAATCGAAGAAGGAACTCCGGTAACGGGGCTGCTGGACACACCCTACGAGGAGTTCGCCATGTTCTCGGTGGTGGGGATGGTCTTGGCGCTCGGACGCCGCCGCCGATTGGTTTGGCTGCTCGTCGCCGCGGTCATCATGTACCAGGTTGTCCTCGGCGCGTTCCTGGCCGGTGCCTTGCCGCGTTATACGGTGGCGTTGCATCCGTTGATGCACGTGTTCGCAGCGCTGTTTATCGTTGGAGTGTTCGACTGCGTCACGATGGTGACCCGCCTTATCAGCGGCCGGCTCCGAACGGAAGTGGAGAGCGCGCCGCGGTACGGGCGGACTATGGAGCAGGGACGGTGAATCGCCTGATGAGAACGCCGGCGGTTGTCGCAGACGCACTTCGCCGGGAGATTACCTGGGAGTAACGGATGACTACGGCTGTTCTACCGGTGCAGGATGTTGCCCACGAGGCGGCGGTTTTCGACGGCTTGGCCGCGCGCGGGACGCACGGGGGTCTTTCTGCTCGCGAGTACAGCCAGTTCTTTCGGATGGTCGGGCTGGTGCATTTGCCCGGCGATACGCGCATTGTGGATTTCGGCTGCGGTGACGGGCTAATGGCATGTCAACTGGCGGAGCTGGGTTTCAAGAACGTGGTCGGCGTCGACATATCGCCCGGGAACATCGCGGTGGCTCGGAGGCGAGCGAAGCAGCGCAAGGTGGCCGTGGACTTCCACGTGGGCGATATTTCCGATCTGCCGTGGATCGGTTCACACAGTTGTGACGTCGTGCTGTCTTCGGGGGTCGTTCATCATTTCCCAACGTTCGAGACGAAACGGTCCGCCGTGGCCGAGGCGAAGCGCGTGTTGCGTCCGGGAGGGCTGTTCGCGGGCATAGAGCCCAACCGGTGGAACCCGTATTGGTACTTGCCGATGCTAATGATGAAGTTGACCTGGTCACGGCTGCCGATCTCCTTCCATTATGTGCGCTGCCATTGCACTGAGAACGAGCAGAACCAGCTTTCGCCGCGGGAGCTGGGCAGGGTTTTTCGTACTCTTGGTATTTTACACGTGTCGTACCAAGCGTTTCCGTATATCAAGCCTCAACCGGGAGAGTATCGGTACCATAAAGGGGTGGCAGCGGCCTACCGCGGTGTTGTGGAGCGACTCTCGTCGTTCCTGCTGCCCGGGTCGTACGGGGCGAGTTACTTTGTGTTCAAGGCGGAGGTTCCCGCGCTGAATTGACGCGGGCAGGTGGGGTGGAGACCACGGATGCAGGTTCTTGAAACTGACGATGAGTCCGAGACGCTTGCCGGGCAAGCTGGCGCCCGAGACGCCCTTCCGCGTTTCTCTCGATCGGTAGCAGGGGATGCCGAGTGCGCAGGGACTGCGGTTACATACCGGGAGTTGACGGATTCGGTCGGTGATCGGGCGAAGCGAGAGCGAGTCGCCGAGCTTCACACCGCGATGTTTCGTCGTGGTCTGGGGGGATCCTTGGGGATCGAGTTCGCGCGGGCGTTCTATGACGATGTTATTGGCTGCCCCGATTGCTTCTTGATTGTCGCCGAGATTGACGGAACCCTGGCGGGGTACATCTCTGGGGCGTTTGACAACCGAGTATTCCCCACCAGCGTCTTCCGGAAACGGATTCGGCGGTTGATCCTCCGGCGGATGCTGACTTTCCGGCTGAGCTACACCGGGCTGTGGCGTGCCATACGCAACCACCGTCTCGGGCGTAGTGCCGAAGGCATGGCCGAGCTTCTGTCGATTCAAGTATGCTCCGATTTCGGCGGAAAGGGCATCGGGCGCGGGCTGGTCGCCCGGATGGAGGAGCGTTTTCGCAATCGGGCGGTGCCTGCGTTCTGTGTCTATACGGATGACTGCGAGGGGATCAGATTCTACGAGCGTATCGGCATGCGGCCGATCTTTAAGACCGAGTGGTGCGGCGTGCCGTCGGCCTGTTACGTGAAGGAGCTTTCTTCAATCCCGTCGTCGCAGTGACGTGCCTGTTCCTGGCGGGTGGTTTAACTTGTTGACCCATGGAGTGCCACAATAGCGGCATGTCTTTGCACGTCGCGCGCCATTGCGGCAGGTCTCGTGCCTCGACCGTACCCTACGGACCCGTGGGATGCGCGTGTGGTATGGGTGGAGGGACACGATGGCGGCATGTCTTCGCGCGTCGTGTGCCATTGCGGCAGGTCTCGTGCCTCGACCGTGCCCTACGGCCTAGGTACACTTGAACCGCAGTACCGCCCGCCAGGCGATCCGGGCCAACTGCCAGCCGTGTCGGAAGAAGTGTGTCTTGGGCCGCCCATAGACGCGAGGGGCGTACTTCGTGGGTATCTCGCAAATCCGCAATCCGAGCCTATGCACCCCGAACAGCAACTCGAAGTCCCCGAACGGATCGAAGATGTTCAAGAACCCCCATTGACGATGCACGCGCTGATACTGGCGGCGGTCGATTCCCTTGATGCCGCACAGCACATCGGATGTGCGTTGCCCGAGAAACCAACTGAACCACAGGGCGAAGAGAATGTTGCCGATTACGTTTCGCAACGGCATGGAGTGCTTTTCCTTCGGGTAGACGAACCGCGTGCCGTTAACATACTCGGCGTGGCCGGTCGCGATTAGCTCGAATACCTTCGTCACATCCTGGGGCGGCGAGGTTTGGTCTGCCTCGAGGATTATAATGACGTCCCCGGTGGCGGCCCCGAAACCTCTCTGGGTAGCGTCACCCTGACCGATACCGTCTTGCTTGAGCAGCTTGATGTCCCTTTCCGGGTACGCCGCGATAACGCGCCGGATTTCTTCAGGAGTTCCGTCGGTGGAATGGCCTTCGACGAAGATGATCTCCGTATGCCGGCCGACGTCGGGGATGGCCTTGACCAGCGGCTCGATGTTGCCGCGTTCGTCTCGGACGGTCAGGACGATCGTGCAGGTCTTGTTTTCCCAATCCGCTTCTTGGGGCCTTCGCCGCGCGATCAGCAACTCGGTGCCGGCCAGTCGGCTCGCCCCGGGGACCAACCCGCAGATTGCATTAACGAGCGGACCGAGCCCAAGGAAGTTTCGCGGGGCGAGCAACTTGCGTCGAATCTGGATGTTCTCGAAGCCGGCCGCGTTGAGACACACCTGGACGTTGTGGGCGCTGAGCCAGTTGGGCTGGCAGTGGGGGCGTACCAGTCGGAGCCGGGCGGCCAGCCTAATCAACGGCCACCACAGGTAGTTGTGTTGGAGCACCACGATCCGAGTGGTTGGAGTGCAGAGGCGGCTGATTCGTTTGAAGAAGGCGGGCAGATCATCCATCATGCTCGCCGTTCCGTTGAGCACGATGTACTCGAACGGTCCTTCGACCTCGAGGCGATCGTAACGGCTTCGAATGTAGGTGTGCTCGCCGTGCCGGCGGCGGGCAGCGTCGATCATCTCGGAGCACTCGTCGATCCCGACCCCACGGGTCGGGGCGAGAGCATCCAACAGCCGTCCGTCCTCGCATCCGATCAGCAGAACCGATTCACCTTCCGGAACGATGAAACGAAGATACTCGACGATCTTGCGATGATAGTAGCTGTTACGCCGCCGCCACTTGTCCAGGGTCCCGGCAACGGCTGCTCGGACCGCCGGCGCCTCTCGCCGCGGCAGGGCGGCCGAACTCCGGACCGGCGGAGTGTCCGTGGGCGTGTTCGACACGGCTGCGGGGTCGGCTGGTGTTGTCGACGTGAGTATCCCCATCAAAGCGACTCTCTGAGACTCAGTAGCGTGTTTGTGGTAATGACATCCGAGGTTGTCACCCGAGGGGTGAAACGTGGTATCTCGTTACCGGTAGTGCGCCGGTTCCGCGGTTGCACAGACCTCGCCGATTCGGCTTCTCTGGTACATTTCGATAGACTCGCAGACTAACTCGACCTGCAACTCCGTCAGGTCTAATCCACTGGGCAACATCAGGCCCGATTCGAACAACTTGACGGATTGGGTCGGCTTGTAACGAACGATCGAGTTCTGCGAGTTGAGACTCGGCTGCAGGTGCAGGGGGTAGAAGAAACGTCTGGTCGCGATGCCTGCTGCGTTCAGGTAGTCGGCCAGCCCTGCCGGGTCGTCCACAAGGATGTTGACCCGGAAGGGGACTACCTCGCCGAAGCCGTTGTCCGTGGGGAACCGGACTCCGGGGCAGTCGCGGAGCATGTTAAAGTAGGTTTCCCGCAAAGCCAGCTTGCGACGGATGGTGTCGTCGAGCTGATGGAATTGGGCCACGCCGATTGCAGCCTGCAAGTCCGTAATACGGAAGTTGTAGCCCATGTGCTCGTGTACGAAGGTCCCGCGGTGGAGGCGTCCCTGGTTTTTGAAGTATAGGCATTGTTCGGCCAGATCATCGTCGTTCAACAGAAGGGCGCCCCCTTCGCCGGTTGTCATGGTCTTGTCAGCGAAGAACGAGATGCACCCGATATCGCCGAACGTGCCGACGTGCCGGTCGCCGCAGGTTACGCCCATTCCCTGGGCGGCATCTTCCACGACCAGCAGTCCATGTCGTCGGGCGATGTCCATTATGACCGGCATGTCGCAGGTCTGCCCGTAAATATGCACCGGCATGATGGCTTTGGTGCGCGGAGTGATGCTCGCCTCGATTGCCTCTACCGAGATGTTGCCGTCGTACTCGTCCACATCAACCAGCACCGGCATGGCCCCGGTAAGGACCACCGCGGAGGCGGTTCCGAAGAACGTGAAGTCCGGGACGATGACCTCGTCCCCGGGGCCGACCCCGAGCACCTTCAGCGCGGCAAACAGCGCCAGGGTGCCATTGGGGACCATGATGGCATGCCGGCAGCCGCAATAGTCCGCCAGCAACCTCTGGAGCTGCCGAGTATTCTTGCCCTCGGTGATCCAGTTCTCGTCCAAGGTCTCGAGGACGCGAGCGATCTCGGCCTTTCCGATCTGAGGACTGTACTCGTTAATTCGCATGAGATAGTTCTCGTTCAACGGATGACAAGTAGTCTTGTACGGTCTTGGCAATGCCGGTTCGTAGCGAAACCGCGGGAGCCCAACCGGTAAGATCGTGGAATCGACTCCCGTCCAGCAGTTTCTGCACGGCGCCGTCAGGACGGCTCGGATCAACCGTGAAGGACCCGTTCCAGCCGACGGCCTCGCGGATCAGTTCGGCCAGACCCAGAATCGAAATCCCCTCGGCGATTCCCACGTTGTAGATGCGGTGGTTGTTCAACAACGCTTCGTTTTCGCCGAATACCTGGATGAAGCGCACGATTGCCGCGGAGGCGTCGGTTACGTACATCCATTCGCGGACCGGGCGGCCGCTACCCCACAGCACGACGTGAGGCGCCTGCGTGCGTCCGGCCTCGACGACTTTGGCGATCAGGGCTCCGAGAGCGTGGCTACGCTGGGGCTCGAAGTGGTCCCCGGGGCCGTACATGTTTGGGAAGATCAGGTGGGCGGACCGCAAACCGGTCACGTTGCCGTAGGTTCGGCAGAGCCCCCACAGGGTCTTTCGCGGCAACCCATACATCAGAACGCTGTCATGGATTGGGCCGTCCCACCACTCGTCCTCGCGGTAGGTGTCTTTGTCGCCGGGGTAGGTGCAGTTTGGCATGACGGTGATCAAGTTCTTGACCCCCGATGCACGCAGTCCCTGCATCAACCCGGACGAGATGCGCAGGTTGTCCTCGAATACCTCGATGGCGTGTTCGCCGACGTAGCCGATTCCGCCCACGTGGGCGGCGCAATGGACCACCAAGTCGGGAGCGAGCTTGCGGATAGACCGGGTGGCCGCGACGCCGTCCCGAAGGTCGACTCCTTCGGATCGGCTGCAAGAGCAGGTGTCGTAGTCGGCGTCGCGGCAGGCTTGGACTACCTTGGAGCCGACGAATCCGGTTCCACCGGTAACGAGTATTCTGTTGATCGCCATTCCGTTGCCGATCCGCGTCGGGGCCGGGGCGGCGCCGCCTTCGTCGGCGGACAAACCTCCACCTTCTCGTGTTATCGGTACTTCCAAGGGGCGTCTGAATTGACTGGATGGCGTCTTCTTGAGCGGGGCCGCAGCGCAGGCTTCCAGCCTGCTGGACATGTCGACAGCGTCCATAATCGCGATGGAATGCCCCGGTGGCCCCGTAGCGCAGGTGCCGGACGTGGGGCAGGCCAACAGCGGATCTGAAGATGCAGACAGGATGTCTGCGTTACGTAGCGCAGGCTTCCAGCCTGCCTAGGCGGTCAACGTGGTGGTGGGGAGCGCGAAAGACGTGTGATCGCGGTCCTGACGAGCGTCCTGCGAACGGAATGATCCGAGGTTTCGGATCATTTCGTTTTTGACTTAAGCTCGCTAATCCGATAAGCTCGCTGGTTGGAGTGGGATTGGGGAGCGTTTCGCCAATCAACGATCGACAACGGGCCGGTCCGCCCGCGAAGAGCACTATTAAGCGCCTAGGTTGTCCACGGGACTTGAATCCGATTGGGAGTACAGCAATGGAACGGCACGGTTTGCGTATCCGGCAAGCGATCTTGGTTTTCATGGTTGCCTCGTGCGCGGTTTGCAGCCAGGTGAGCGCCGCGGGATCAGAGGTGGGGCGGGCTCAGGCGTTTGCCCTTACGGTCCAGGTCGACTCGACCGGAACATCTCTTGGTATTGCGGATGGCGAGCAGTTCCACCGAACCGCCCGCGAAGTGGTCAATCAGCGCGCTATCGAAGTGCCGGGTTCGTCTGCTTGCGTAGTCCTTTGGGATGAGGTCGTCGACGCGGAGTCGAAGGCGACGGCGCCATTCTACGCCATCAGCCGTGACGGCCGGAGCATGGCCGCGATCAGAGAGACCTCGTACGTTCTCAAACTAAGATACGGCGATTTCGATCCGAGCGTGTTCGTGCCGCGGGTGGAATACTCGTTGGCAACTGAAGATGACGCGGGCATGTACATCGTCCAGTTCGTCACGCAGCCTCTGGCGGAGTACCGAGCGGCGATTGAGGAATTGGGTGGTGAAGTTCATCAGTTTCTGGCAAACCACGCCCATTTCGTACGGATGGATCCGGCCGTGCGGGACGCGGTGGCAGATCTTCCGTTTGTGCGGTGGGTCGGCCCGGTACATGCCGCATACAAGCTTGAGGAGGAGATCTACGGGCAGTTGCTGACCGGGGCGAAGGTGGAGCCGCGGCGCTACTCGATAATGCTGTATGAGCGCGGTCCGGTTGCACAGGATCGGGTAGCGGCCCATATTTTGGAGCTGGGCGCCAAGATCCATGGAACGACGCCGCAGGGCTTCCGAATCGAAGCTACGATGACCTTGGACCAGGTTCTGCAGATCGCCCAGCTTGACGACGTGATGTTCATCGATCGCAAGGGGAGGCTCGAGGTCGATATGGACATCGTGCGGAACATCGGCGGGGCCAACTACGTAGAGGGCGTTCTGGGTTTCACCGGGCAGGGGGTCCGCGCGGAGGTAGCCGATAGTGAGTTGGACGTGAGTCATACGGAGTGGTCGCAACCTCCGATCATTCACGTATCCGGCAGCGATTTGGATCATGGTACATCGGTCTACGGCATACTCTTCGCCCGCGGTGCGGCACCGCAAGCCAGGGGGCTGATTCCGGATGCCGTGGGTATTTTCGCCTACAGCGACGGGCTGCTCGGGGGCGGGACCACGCGGTACACGCATACCGCCGAGTTGGTCGACCCGGTGGGGCCGTATCGAACCGTCTTTCAAACCAACAGTACCGGAGACCCGCGTACTCTGTATTACACGACCATCTCGGCCGAGATGGATGATCTCCTCTTCGTCTATGACTTGGCCCTGACCCAGTCGCAGAGCAACGCCGGCACTCGGGATTCCCGCCCGCAGGCCTGGGCGAAGAACGTCATCTCCGGTGGGGCGATCGAGCACTACAACACATTGACCCGCGACGACGACTGCTGGTGCAGCCAGGCCAGCATCGGCCCGGCCGAGGACGGCCGGATCAAGCCGGACCTGTGCTTCTTCTACGACGACACGTATACGACCACTGCCGGCGGCGGGTATACCGAGTTCGGCGGCACGAGCGGTGCGACTCCCAGTATCGCCGGGCACGTTGGGCTGTTCTTTCAGATGTGGTCCGAGGGTATCTTCGATAATGAGGTCCCGGTGCCCGGAGGGACCGTGTTCGAGAACCGTTCGCACATGACTACCGCCAAGGCGGTGCTGATCAATACCGCCAACCAATACCCGTTCAGCGGCACCAGCCATGATCTGACTCGGGTCCATCAAGGCTGGGGGATGCCTGATCTGCGCTACCTGTACGACATGCGGAACGATATGTCGATCATTGACGAAACGGAACTGCTCGGAAACATGGAGAGTATGGAGTACTCGGCCTATGTTGCTGTTGGTACCCCGGAGTTGAGGGCCACACTGGTGTACGCCGATCCGATGGGCGTGGTATCGTCGTCGCAGGACCGTATCAACGATTTGACTCTCAAGGTGACGTCGCCTTCGGAGGTTGTTTACTGGGGCAACAACGGGCTTCTGGAGGGAAACTGGTCGGTAGCGGGTGGCTCGCCCAATACGATCGACACGGTTGAGAACGTCTTCGTTGAAAACCCGGAGGAAGGCATCTGGCTGGTGGAGGTTATCGCCAGCGAAGTCAATCAGGACGGCCACGTGGAAACACCCGAGTTGGATGTGGATTACGCGCTGGTGACATCCGGAGCGCTTTTGGCGACCTGTACGTCCGACGGCCGGATCAGACTGCCGAGGGATCGCTTCGCGTGTGAGGACGAGCTGGCCATCCGCGTGGTGGATTGCGATCTGAACGGTGATGACGGGATGGTGGAGACCGCGACGGTAGTTGTTCAATCCACCACCGAGCCCGGCGGGGAGACGATAGTCCTGACGGAGACCGGACCCCTGACGGCGGACTTCCGCGGTACGGTGATGTTGAGCGTGACCGATGGAGTCGGAGTCGTGCAGGTCTCGGACGGGGATGCGGTTACTATCACCTATATTGACGAGGATGACGGGCAGGGGGGCGTCGATGTACCCGTGGTCTTTGATGGCGAGGTGGACTGCGTACCGCCGACGATCTTCGACGTTCAAGCCGTTAACATCCAGCCGCGCAGCGCGACTATTACTTTTTCGACCGATGAGCCCGCCACCGGTGCGGTGCGTTACGGGCTAAGCTGCGGGGCTCTGACGGAAGAGGTTTCGGTTGCGGGGTACGGGATGGCGCACGAGTTGAGCCTGCTCCAATTGGATGACCAGACCGCGTACTACTACGTTGTAGACGCCGAAGATGAGGCCGGCAATCTCCAGACCGACGACAACGGTGGTAACTGCTATGCATTTGTCACTCCGGACGTACCGGACTTCTTCACCGAGCTGTTTTCGGGAGGCCGTGATCTGGCGAATGTACGTATGGGGTTCAGCCCCAACGCCACCGTTGATTTCTACGCGGGCTGCATCGAGCCGATCGACGAGTTGCCGACCGATCCCACGGGCGGAAGCTCTCTTTCGTTCACTCCGAGTGCCGATGACGGTTCCGCGGTCGTTACGTTGACGGGTGGGGCGACGGTGTCATTGTACGGGGAGTCCTACAATGAGTTTCATGTGGGCACCAATGGGTACATCACCTTTGGCGTTGGTGACTCCGACTTCGACGAAACGCTGGCTGAGCACTTCGCGCTGCCGCGAATCGCGGCGTGGTATGACGATCTGAATCCCGGTTCAAGTGGTTCGGTTACATGGCGGCAGCTTGACGATCGAGTCGCGGTTACCTGGCTTGGCGTTCCGGAGTGGAATACGTCGAACTCTAATACGTTTCAGATCGAAATATTCTTCGACGGGACGATCATGGTTAGCTACCTTGCGATGGCGGCCGATGACGGATTGGCGGGCTTGTCGGCGGGAGCCGGGTTGGACCCGGAATACGTTGCAACAGATTTGTCGGAGATGGGTGACTGCATACCACCGGACTGCAACGAAAACGGGATTCCCGACGACGAAGATATTGCCGCGGGGACCAGTGCGGACTGTAACGTGAATACCATTCCGGATGAGTGCGATATTAGCGGGGGTATTTCTCAGGACACTAACGGAAACGGTGTGCCCGATGAGTGCGTCGAGGTACCCATGCCGCCGCCGGCGCCGCACGACGTCAAGAAGAACCGTTACATCTCCTTCGTTCCAAACAACACCGAGCCGGTGGCGTTTCAGATCGAGATGACCAAATGTACGCTTTTCCCGGATTCCACCGGAGTGGTCGGTTGGGTTGATATCCCGGATGAGGACGGGATGGCGGAAGTCGCGGACGACGCGGTTTTCAGCACGGCGTGGCCTGAGGTGGTGCATGTCGGTGGTTGCGGAATTGTCCCAACGGCCCAGTTCGGAGTACGGGCGACGGCCAACGGCGCTCTGTTCACAGATTCTCTGGGGCTGGGCACCGTCTCAAAGCCTGCGCCGAAGAACTGGGCCGACTGTGTCGGTGATTACTCGACGACATGGTCGGCACCGAATGGCGTGGTCAACATCAGCGATGTTATGGCTATCCTGCAGGCGTTCCAGTTTGCCCCCAGTGCTCCGCCGATTCCGTGGGTGGACCTCGACCCCGAAGTTCCCAACGGCATAGTGAACATGACGGACGTCCAACAGGCCGTGAGTGCCTTCAAAGGGATGGCCTACCCGTTCAGCTCGCCGGCCGATTGTCCGTAGTCGGCGGCTCCGCGGTTAATGACTAATGTGCGATGTTCAGGGTATATGCCCCCAGGCTGTTCGAATTTCGAATGAACAGCTTGGCGTTTACCAAAGCAGCTCTTGCCCAAGTGTGGGGTGCGGCGAGAAGAACTTGCGAATAAACGGTCAGGCCCTTGGGCGAGAGTCCCGCCGACGTCAGTAACCCGGCCTTATCGTAGATTACGACCGCGTTGTCGTGGAGGAAGCAACTGGCCTCGGGGAAAGCATCGTCGCGCCAGGCAATACCTCCGTCTCGAATGTCGATTGCGGCGAAGAACGAAGACGACTGGCCCGCAAGACTGCCGTACAGATAGTTGCCCATGCGAATGATGCTGGCGAAGTAGAACCGTATCTTCTGATCATGCCACAACTCGTGGTGCTCGGTTCTGTCGTTCTTGCTGGTCACCCGGAGGGCACGCCCGCCATCCCCAATCGAGCCGACGTACAGCAGACCGTCGGGCCATCCCATCAGCGAGGCCCGTTGCGTGCCTTCATCAGTCACGTGCGGATGGCGCCAGAGGGTTCGACCGGTGTCCGCGTCGAGTCCGACTATCTCTCGGGCAGTCAGGAAAACGACGTGGGTCTGATCGCCTATGTTCATCAGGATGGGCGATGCGTAGCGCGTCTCGAACGGTTCGCTCTTCCACCGTACCGAGCCATCGGCCACTTCCAGCGAGACGACTCCGTGTTCTGCGCTACCAATTACGGCGATTACCGAGTCTCGGTGTATCGCACCTATCTCGGAGTATCCGTGGGGCCGCGCGGTTCCGGGGAAGTCGCCGGCCAGATTCCGGCTCCAGACAATCTCCCCGGTGTACGTGTTGAAGCAGTGGGTATATCCAGCATAACCGATGCTGATCAGGTGTTTGCCGGCGACTAGCAAGGTTGTTCCGGCGTGGTCTCCTGAGGTCGTCGAGATATGGTTGGCTACCGGTGTCGAATAGCGGTGAGCCCACTTAGTGGTGCCGGTAAGGTCTCCCACGGCAACGACCACATCTGCATTGTTTTCGTGGTGCATGGTATAGGCGTTGAGCCGGTCCGCGACAATCGCCGACCTATCCCCAGGGAGCGCGCGCCTCCACAGGGGCAGTGGTCCTTTAGGAGCCCATCGATCGACGGGGATCTTGGCGGCCGGTTCGGAACTCGGTGTTGCGTCATCCGGGGCCCCTTGCTGCGCGAAAGCAAGTGAAATACTAGTAGATATTGCCAAGAGGATAGCGGTAGCGGTCAGACAGGAGTGTCCGGCCCGACTCTGCATGAGAATATGGGATGACGTCATCGCGATGCTCCTTTTGTCTACCATCGACGGCTAGGCTTCCGGAGGGTACATCGCCTCCGAGTCTTCGTCGATTACAGGTCGCAGAGTATAAACGCCGTGGGTCGTCGCTGCCAGAGCGGTTCAATGTGCGGAAGAAGCGTAGCGGTAAGTGATCCGCGATTGCTTCATTGCAGCCGACTGGACGAACCGGTGCGGGAAAGCAGTGACGGTTCAGCGAGGTCTCTTGGCGCCGGCGGGCTTGCCGTCACCGTCGCGCCGGTGCCGGGTGACGACTTCCTCTTGGATAGCCGCCGGTGTACGTCGGTAGCATGAGAACTCCATTGAGAACGCGGCGCGCCCCTGGCTGAGCGAGCGCAGATCAGTCGAGTATCCGAACATGTTGGCCAGAGGTACATCGGCCGCGATTAGCACGGCATGGGCCTTCATCTCGGTTCCGGTGATTACGCCGCGTCGCGCGCCGAGGTCGCCGGTGACGCTGCCGTGGAAGTCGTGGGGGACCTCGATTTCGACGCGCATGATCGGCTCCAACAGCACGGGTTTGGCGTCGCGCATCGCCTGGCGAAAGGCCGACCGGGCGCAAACCTGGAACGCCAAATCGGACGAGTCCACCGCATGGGCTGAACCGTCTTCCAGGATCATTCTCGCTCCGACAACCTCGAATCCGGCAAGAGGTCCCCGAGCTCGGGCCATCTGAAAGCCCTTGTCTACGGACGGAATATACTCGGTCGGAATCCGGCCGCCGGTCACCTTGCTCTCGAACAGGTAGTCCTCATCCGAATCAGGGCCAAGCGGTACGAGTTTCCCGACAACATGCGCATATTGGCCCGCTCCTCCGGTTTGCTTGCGGTGTCGGTAGTTGAACGCGGACTCGACCGAGGGGGCCTCACGGTATTGGACCTTCGGCTGCCCTACGGTGACGCTCGCTCCATACTCTCGCCGAATCCGCTCGACGTACACGTCGAGGTGCAGCTCACCCATCCCGGAGATGATCGTCTCACCGGTTTCCTCGTCGAATCTCGTGTGGAACGTAGGATCCTCTTTGACGAACCGGTTCAGGGCCTTGGATACCGGATCACGATCGGCCTGCCGCTCCGGTTTGATGGAAATCGAGATTACCGGCTCCGGGCAGTGCATGCTCTCGAGGGAGAGATTGATGTTCGACGCACAGAGCGTGTCACCGGAAACGCAGTCGAGCCCCATCAGGCCCACAATGTCGCCGGCGCGGGCGATTTCCAGATTCTCTCGTTTGTTCGCGTGCAACCGGCAGATCCGCCCGACGCGCTGTGAGTGACCCGTGCGACTGACGCGATAGACTCCGCCTTTGCGAATCTCTCCCTGATATACTCGGGCGTACGTTACCTGGCCGAACGGTTCATCGCATATCTTGAAGGCCATAGCCACGGCCGGTCCGGCAGGATCGGCGGTGATCGTTACCTCCGCTCCGTCGTTGTCGTTGTCGGAGGCGAACGCGACGCGATCGATGGGCGAGGGGAGATAGCGGGCAACCGCATGGATGAGGTCTTGGACCCCCTTGTTGCGGAACGCGGTGCCTACGAATACCGGGGTGATCTCTCGGGATATCGTGCTGCGTCGAACCGCCCGGTGAATCAGATCCTGGTCGGGCTCGCCACCTTCCAGCAGGATCTCGAGCAACTCGTCATCGTAGAGGCTCAACGCGTCGAGCATACCTTGCCGGGCGCGATCGGCTGCTTCGTGCAGTTCCTGCGGTATCTCCGTTCGGCGGACCTTCTCGCCGTTGGGCCCTTCGTAGTACACCGCCTCCATGGCGACCAGATCCACGATTCCGACGAAGTCTGGTCCTTCGCCCATGGGAATCTGCATTTGGACGGCCACGTGTCCGAGCTTGGTTTCCAGCTCGGATACTGTTCGTTGCACGTCCGCACCGACCCGGTCCATCTTGTTGATGAAGGCAATCCGCGGGACGCGGTACCGTCGCATTTGTCGATCGACGGTAATCGACTGTGATTGCACTCCCCCCACTGCGCAAAGGACCAATACCGCCCCGTCCAACACCCGAAGGGAACGCTCGACTTCCACCGTGAAATCAACGTGCCCCGGTGTGTCGATGATGTTGATTTCCGTGCCGGACCAATCGATGGTCGTCACCGCGGACGTGATCGTAATACCGCGTTCCTGTTCCAGCTCCATGAAGTCCATCGTGGGCCCGCCATCGTCCCCCCGCACCTCTTGGATGCGGTGGATGCGGCCGGCGTAATACAGGATCCGCTCCGTCAGCGTCGTTTTGCCGGAGTCGATATGGGCGGAAATCCCGATGTTTCGGATGTTATTGAGACGTTCCATTGTACTGATGCCACAACCGCGATCCGGACTGATCCCGTCGACGCCCGACCGGATCGCCGCAGAACACGGGTAGATTCATCCCGGCAACCCGGCCACCACCCGTCCGGCTGCTTGGGTGTCTTCCTGTAAACTTCTTTGAATAAAAACGTTACGCGCCCGAGCGCCGTACCTCTAGGATAGGTTCTGCTCTAGCAGCGGATACTGAGCGTAGCGATTCCGCGAGCAAGAATCAACCTGCTCTCGCGAATAATCGTGAGTTGCCTGGTGCCGACGTTTCGGTCTCAGGGCCTGTTATCTGGAGCCCCGCTCGATTAGGACGCCTTCCCGCGTGCTGCTGTCTGTCTCGTCAGGCTGGGTGTCGTCCCAAGTGGCCGTCATCGCGTCGATCCACTGTTTGCGAGAAACGTATCCGCTATCGTTGAAGTCTATAAGGACGGTGAGGTGCTTTTTCGGTCGCTCATAGAACCACCGATCGGCGAACATATCGGTCGGTTGCCCGATCAGTCCTTCCACGATTGGCTGCGTGGAAACGTCAACGCGAATCTGCGAGAAGTTCTCGTGCGTCAGTTTGTCCTGGCATCCGGTCAACACGGCTGTGAGGACCAAAGCCAGGCTCGCCTGGATCCAATATGTGCGGGTACGTAGCATAGGTTTCTCTCTATAAAACAGGGTGGAACACGTTCCACCGGACCTTCGGAATCGGGCAGCGCAACAGAACGAATGGTCTCGAAACACGATCCGTTCATCGTCCGCCGGTCAGGGCGGATTGAAAGAAGCCGCGCGACGCATTCGTTATCGAACATTTCCTCATTGAGTTAGGACACCGACCGGGCGCCCTGGTTGGCGGTGGTCACGATTTCGTTCACGCGGCCCCCCGCGCCCCGGTTGGCAGGCGATAGTCGAGGACGCACTCCGTCTGCAGATGCTCACCCAAAGGCGAGTTGTACGTTACCGCAAGGATGAACTTCCTACCCGTGGGAACGACCGACAGGTCGGCTCCGAGCTGGAATTCGTACATCTGAGTGATCTCGTTCCAGTGGGCTCGCTGGTGTTCTTCGGTCGAAAGTTCTATCTCCCAGACCTCCAGCCGCCGGCCCTTTGAGTTTCCGCTGGCCGGCACGTAGTCGAAGAGCTCGACTCGCAAGTCGCCGACAATCATCAGCCCGGTATTGCCCAGGGAATTGACAGCTTGCAGCAAAAGCTCGATACCATCCGGCGGCTTGGTGTTGTCGAAGCTCTTGATTCGAGTGAATGACTCGACGATCTCGATACCCGTGGGCATGAGCAAGGAGCACATTCGCTGTTGCCCGGCGGTATCCCGGACCGCGGGGGTCGGCGCGCACGCGACAGCCCCCAGAGCGACTACAGAGATCAAACAGGTGTGACGAAGATGCGTTCTCAACGGTGTCAGCCCTTCAAAGTGGTTGATAGTGAACCGGCGCCGCAAACCGGAGTGTATCTGCGCTCTCCGGGGGGAGTCAACCGGGGTCGACGGGGCAAAGGTTGGGCGGCTTGGGCCATTCCGGTTGTGATGATCGCTTTGGGCGGGGCGGGTTGCGCGACCGTATCGCCCGTTCCGAGCACTCCGACGTACGCCATCGCGGTGCGACACGACATAGAGCCGGCGATCGTGAGCGAAGGGCGGGCCGGGGCTTTTGAGAGGTTTCGCCGAGATTTTGCAGAGTCAGCCAAGCTCGGGTTCAACACGATCGTGGCGCGGTACCTGGATGAGTCGGACTGGTCGGAGACCGCGGAGGTTGCCCGCAGCAATGGTATGAGTCTGGCCGGCTCGAACAGTAAGTTGGAGCACTTCGTGTTAACAGGAGTCCTGCCCAACGGAGGAGAAAGAGCGGAAGCGCTCGCCCGCGGGCAGAGAGACGGCTCCCCCGGTGCGCCGACACGATTCAACCTCGTGTTGGATTCCGGCCGTAGCGGCCAACAATCGGAACGTGCCACCGCAACCTGTGTGCAACACATTGCGCGGGGGGATTCGTGTTGTACGGTGGGGGGCAGCTCGGTTCCGCCTGACGTGCCGGTGCTGGCCGTGGTAGAGCTGGGGGCGGTATCCGATGGTCCGGGCTTCTCGATGTTGGAGCACTGGCTTGCGCAATACCATTGCGGGCTGCTGGAAGGGCGGACGGGCGGGCTCCTGGTTGACAGATACCGGAGGGTAGTGGGAGATCCTCCGGGACTGGTTCCGGCAGATCGACCTGCCGGTCCGAGCCGCTTGGCCGCAGTCCGTGCCTTGGTGGCGCGGGCTCGAGAGTGGGGGAGCAGGATTCGCGGTTTGGCGGCCAGGCCGGTGGCGGTTACGTTATCCCGCGGGCTTAACGTGAAGGTGGCGGCTCTGGTTCGGGGGGGGCGACGCTGCGTACTGGTGTACAACCCCTCACCGGGGCAGTATGCCCGCGGGGAGGTGCTGCTCCCGGAGACGATCAATGGGGCGGGACTGACCCGGGCTGTTGAAGTCCCCGCCGGTGAGGCGAAGCCGGCGGGCAACGTATACAATCCGCGGCGCGGACGGATTGCCCTGCCGGTGACGTTGCGTCCCGGCGACGCGGCGTTGTTTGAGCTGTTCTAGACGTGGGTGCGGTTGCCCGTGGTGGATCGATTCGCCTGGGGCTATGCAAGGAGCGTGGATTATGGCGAATGTAATGGTGACCGGCGGGGCCGGGTTCATCGGATCTCATCTGGCGACGAAGTTCGTGGAGCTGGGGCACCGGGTACGCGTGTTCGATAACTTCTCCACCGGGCATCGAGAGAACCTCAGTCATCTGGGGGATTCCGTGGAGATCATGGAGGCTGATCTGCGTAATCCGGCCGAATGCGCTGCGGCTTGCGCCGATATGGAATTCGTGTTCCACGAGGCGGCGATTCCCTCCGTCCCGAAATCGGTGGAGGATCCCCAGGCCAGCCATGATGCCAACGTCACCGGCACGTTCAACATGCTTCGCGCCGCCCAGCAGAGCGGAGTGCGCCGGTTCATCTATGCTGCGAGCAGCTCAGCTTACGGTGACACGGAAGAGTCACCCAAGCACGAAGACATCACCCCGGCGCCGCTGAGTCCCTATGCCGTCCAGAAGCTGGCCGGAGAGCATTACGCCCGGGCGTTTTTCGAGTGCTATGGCTTGGAGACCGTTTCGCTAAGGTATTTCAACGTTTTCGGCGCGCGGCAAGATCCGAATAGTCAGTACGCGGCCGTTATCCCGGCCTTCATTACGGCGATTCTGCGTGGGACGCCGCTTACCGTATACGGTGATGGTGAGCAGACTCGCGATTTTTCGTTCATCGAGAACGTCGTACACGGCAACGTTCTGGCCATGCAGGCCGAGCGGACCGCGGGCGAATCCGTTAACGTGGCCTGCGGAGACCGGATTAGTGTCAATACGGTTGTCCGGGAAATCAACCGGTTGTTGGGTACGTCTGTGGAGCCCTGCTATGTTGACCCCCGCCCGGGCGATGTAAAACACTCCTGCGCCGATATTCGGCGGGCCGGGGAGCTTCTGGGGTACAAGCCGTTAGTGTCGTTCGATGACGGGTTGCGGCAAGTTGTCGACCACTACCGATCGATCACCTAACCGAAGACGCGGGTACCGTAGTATGACGTAGGCCTGCCGGTTCCGACCATCCGCCGGATCATGATCCCATGTTCTCACTTCTGCTGACCGAAGCTGTACTGTTCCCTGAGCTGCCCGTGGTGACGCACCCGGCCGGCATTCTGGCCGTTCTTATGACGGTCCTGGCGGTCATCTTCTGGCTGGCGCAACACCCGGTCACGGGGCGTTTCTTCAAGATCGTTCCATCGCTGGTGTTTTGCTATTTCGTGCCCACGTTGTTGACGACGACCGGGGTCATTCCCGAGAAGTCGGAGCTGTACACGTGGATCAAGGACTTTTTGCTGCCGGCGAGTTTGCTTCTGCTGATTCTCGCTCTGGACGTACCGGGGATTCTGCGGCTGGGGCCTAAGGCGGTAGTTATGCTGCTGGCGGGTACGGTGGGGGTGGTGATCGGCGGCCCGATCTCGCTGCTGATCTGCAAGGGAGTTCTGCCGGACGACGCATGGCAGGGGATGGCGGCGTTGGCGGGTAGTTGGATCGGCGGCGGGGCCAACTTCGTCGCTCTCGGGCAGATTGCCGGGACCAGTGACGAGATGATGGGTCTGATGGTGATCCCGGATGTGTTTGTGGCCAACATCTGGATGGGGTTGCTGCTTTACCTTTCAGCGCACCAGACGGTGATTGACCGGGCTACGGGGGCGAACGCCGAGGCCATCCGAGATCTCGAACGGCGGATGGCGGATTTCCAACAGCGCACCAACCGGGTCAGTACGCTTCCCGATCTGATTATGATCCTGGCGCTGGGGTTAACGGGAAGTTGGCTGAGCTTCAAGGCGGGTCTTATTCTGCCGGAACTCGGAACGGAGAGCAGCGGAACGATCATCTCACATACGACGTGGAAGTACATCTTGATAACCACCGCAGGTATAGTCCTGTCGTTCACCAGGGCTCGCAACCTGGAAGGGGCGGGGGCGTCCAAGATCGGCTCCGTGATGATCTACCTGCTGGTCGCGTGTATCGGAGCCGGAGCGAACTTCCATAAGATCGTGGATGCGCCGTGGTTTCTCGTTATGGGGTTCATTTGGATTGCGATACACATTCTTGTATTGCTCGGGGTGGGCTGGCTCATTCGGGCGCCGCTGTTCTTCGTGGCCGTGGGTTCCCAAGCCAACATCGGCGGAGCGGCCAGCGCTCCAATTGTCGCCGCCGCGTTCCACCCCGCCCTGGCGCCGGTAGGAGTCCTCCTGGCCGTGGCGGGCTATGTACTGGGCACCTACGCCGGACTGGTCTGCATGCGGTTACTGATGGCGGTCGCAGGGTAGGCGGGCGGCAAAGTAACGACGGGGTGCGTGCGTTACGATAGGGGTAGGGAAGACCGGTTGATTACCCGGTCTCCCCTACCCCTATCGCACTGGGATGCCTGCGTTAGATGCAGGATGTCGGCTCCTTGACCCGGCCAACGGAGTCGGACGAATGCGCTCGGTTTGCACGGCGAAGATGCGCAGAACGATGAGGGCTTAAGCCGACCGGCAGCCGCTTCGTGCGTTGCGGACTGCGGTGCTATTTCTTGCGGCCGCGTCGCTTCTTGCGGCGGTCTTTTTTGCTGACGGTACGGCGGGTGGCGGTGGTTTTGCCTTTCAGTTTGGGCATGCCGCCGCCTTCCGTCATCATCTTTGTTAGCCGGCTGCCCATGCGCATTCGTTGCATGAGGGATTGGCCCGACATGGCCTTCATCATGTTGCGCATGGGCTCGAACTGCTTGACGAGCTGGCTGACGTCGGACGGATCGCACCCGGCGCCGCGGGCGATGCGCCGGCGGCGGGACGTATCAATAATCTTCGGATTGGCCCGCTCTTTGGGCGTCATGGAGAGGATGGCCGCCTCCATCCGGTCGAACTCGCTCTCGTCCACTTCCATGTCGCCGGCCATCTCACCCATGCCCGGCATCTTCTTGAGCAGGTCCTTCATGGAGCCCATCTTGCGGACTTTGCGGATCTGCTCGAGGAAGTCGTCGAGGGTGAACCGGCCTTTGGCCATCTTGGCCTCGAGCTTGGCGGCCTCGTTCTGGTCGAACTGCTTCTGAGCCTGTTCGACGAGGGTGAGGACGTCGCCCATCCCGAGGATTCGCCCGGCGATGCGATCGGGGTGGAATTCCTCGATAGCGTCCATCTTCTCGCCGACGCCGATGAACTTAATGGGCTTCTGCGTAACGTGTTTGACCGATAGCGCCGCACCACCGCGAGTGTCGCTGTCGAACTTGGTGAGAATGCACCCGTCCAGCTCGAGCCGCTCGTTGAACGACTTGGCGGTGTTTACGGCGTCCTGCCCGGTCATCGCGTCGAGTACGAGGTAGATCTGATGGGGGCTGGTCGTACTGGCGATCTTGGCGATCTCTTGCATCAACTCGTCGTCAATCGCCAGGCGACCGGCGGTGTCAAGGATGACAACGTCCCGATCGCTCTTACGGGCCGACTTGATGCCGTTGCGACAGACGCGGACGGCGTTCTGATGGTCGCGCTCGGTGTAGACCGGACAGCCGATCTCCTTGCCGAGCACTTCGAGCTGATCGATGGCCGCCGGACGTTTCAGGTCGGCCGCGACCATCAACGGCCGCTTGGCCCGGCCCATCAGCATCTTGGCCATCTTGGCGCAGGTAGTCGTCTTACCGGAACCCTGCAGACCGGCCATGAGCAGGACGGTCGGACCGGGAGAAACGAAGGGGATCTTCGGATCGACCGGGCCCATGAGCCGCACGAGCTCGTCATGGACGATCTTGACCATGACGTCGGCGGGCTTGAGGGTGTTAATGACCTCGGCCCCGACGGCTTTCTTGTGGATTTCGTCGCAGAACTGGCGGGCGACCGGGAGGCTGACGTCTGCTTCCAAGAGGGCGGTGCGGATTTCCCGCATGACCTCGGCAACGTTTTCCTCGGTGATCTTGCCCCGGCCTCGCAGGCCCTGGAAGATTCCGCCCAATCTACTGGTAAGCGTGTCGAACATAGGAGTATCGTTTTATTGGCGCAGAGCCCGTCGGTCAAGCGGCGGCGCTTTGGCGGCGAGGGCTACGGGGAGCCGGAACAGGCGGTAGTTTCGTGTCGGTTGGACGCGAAACGTGGTATTCTAGGTGAAAGAGTTTCAACCGGAGGCTTATGGAGCCCCGCGGGGCGGCCAAGTGACGGGTGGGGACTCGGATCTTGCGTGGACCCCGGAAAAGTAAGGGAGGCTCGCATGCGTGCTGTGTTGTTGGGGGCGTGGTTGGTGCTACTCGCGGTGCCGGGGTCTGCAGCCGCTCAGCTTAAGACCTACGAGAGTCCCTATTACGTGATTCACTCCGATTTGGATGAGGACTCGATCCGCGAGGCGCGTTTGCGCCTCACCGGAATGGCCGAGGAGTACGCCGCGCGGTGCAAGTCGTTTTCCCGCAAGATCACGACTCGACTGCCTTTTTACCTGTTCAGCGATCCGGCGGAGTACTATGCCGCCGGGGCTCCGCGGGGTTCCGCGGGCGTGTATACCGGTGACAGGCTCATGGCAATTGTGAATGGCGATTCGACCAGGATGTGGAGAACGGTTCAGCATGAAGGCTTCCACCAGTACGTACACGCGGTCATTGGCGGAGACATCCCCGTGTGGGTGGACGAGGGGCTGGCCGAGTACTTCGAAGAGGCGGTCTTCACCGGTGATGCGATGATCTCCGGTTTGATCCCGCAGCATCGTCTGGCTCGGGTGCGCCGGATGATTCAGAGCGGGCAGTGCAAAAGCGTACCGGAGATGATGCTGTTGCATCGCGATGTCTGGAATCGGGAGATTAGCTACGTCAACTACGACCAAGCCTGGTCGATGATTCACTTTCTGGCCCATGCCGGCGGCGGCAAGTATCAGAAACGACTCGACGATTTCATTCGCGACGTCGGCCATAAAGGGCTGACGTGGGAGCAGGCGTGGTTGCGGAGTTTCGGCGCGGACACTGCGGCGTTCGAGCGAGCTTGGCGCGAGTATTGGCTTGGTCTGCCGGAGCACCCTACGGCTCGGCGATATGCGCGGGCCGAAGTCGCTGTTCTGAACAGTTTTCTGGCGCGAGCGCACAGTCAGGGGCAGTCGTTCAAGGACTTTGATGACTTCATCTCCGCCGCGGAGGCGGATAATCTCAAGGCTCATCGCGAAGACTGGCTGCCGTTTTCGCTTCTGCACCCTCTCTTGGGCAAGATCCGGACGCTGGGGCAGTGGTCTCTTGATGCCGAGGGCCGTAAGCCGCCGCGGTTGATCCGCGTATTGCCGGATGGAACGCGGCTGACCGGATCATCCGTCGTCAAAAAGGGACGGGTGTTGAAAGCTGAGGTCAGAGTTCACCCCGGCAACGTCCGCCGACGGTAGCACGCATGCGTGCGACGGACGTAAGCGGCTCTGATGGCCGCACGTAACGCAGGCTTCCAGCCTACCTCCTTGCGAGAGAAGAGGTTTCGAACGCCCTTTCCAGAAACGGCACTATGGGCAGGCTGCGGGGTCGCTGAACGAATACGCGAGCCCCTTGAAGCCGTTTACGACCTGCATAACGTCGCTCATATTGACAACTTGGTTGGGAATCTCGGGATCAATGTCCACCCAGAAGAGCGGTGGAGCAGTCGGAGCGGCTTTGAAGTACTGAATAACACCCATGATGTCGTCCATGCTCACCACTCCATTGGGAACGTCCCACTCGGTTCCCGTGAAGGGCCCGGCAACGTCGGCCCATTTCTTGGGAGTAGGCTCCTCGACGGTGGTTAGCTCTGCAGGATCGCTGAAGAACACGGCGTCTATGGTAGATCGAATGGAGTACGTTGCGGCCGGGACCACTTCGCAATCGGCGACGTGGACCAGGGCGGGCCAATCATCTGCGTATCGTGGTTCTGAGACTATCGGGGCGATGTTGTCGGCGTCCGGTTCGCCGATCCAACCGACCACCCCGGTGGATCCCGGAAAGTGTGTGCTGGAGGTCATCTCCACCTGGAACGCCACATAGTCGTTATTGTTGGGCAGGAACGACAGGTAGCGGTTGCACGGTACATCATACGGGGCTTCGGCCGGCAGGGGGGCGTTCAGTTCGAGAGGAACCTCGACTACCGAGGTCCGCAGAATCCACTCGTCCGGATCCAACTCCAGCTCAGTTACCTCGCCGGTGACGGGGACGGAGAACCCCTGGTCACGCTGGTCATTCCAGACGGTAATGGTCTGGGGGCTGCCGTCGATGGTTGCAGCGAATTCTATCGGGGATACAAAGACCTCGGGGTAGCTGGGGTCTTGTACCTGGCGGACCTGGATGAGAAGAGCTTGCCGGTCGTCTGTCGTGGAAGTTGTCCAACCGAATTCATACGCCGGGGCTCCGATCTGGTACACCCATTGGTCGAAGAACCAGGTAAGGTCCGAGCCGTAGGCGGCCGAAGCCACTGCAACGAAGTCGTCAGTGGTAGCGGCCGAGAAGGCGTAGGCGGCACGGTAGTCCGCGAGAATGTCGAAGAACACGCCGTCTCCCACAAGGTGACGCAGTTGATGCAAGACCCAAGCTGCTTTGTTGTAGCTGAAGTTGGTGTTCAGGATGCGCGCAAAGGCGAGCTGCTCTTCAGGGATGTACACGGATCCGTTCACATTAGTAGGCTTGCGAGCCTGAATCCTGGCGAAATACGCCGCCGGATCTGACGTGCCGCTTTCGAATTCCTTCCAAAGGCACTCGCTGTACGAAGCGAAGCCCTCATTCAGCCAAATGTCGCTCCACGTCTTGCACGTAATCATGTCTCCCCACCATTGGTGGGACAACTCGTGCGCGGTGAGGATCTCGTCGAACGACCCTTGTCCGGTCATGGTTTGATGCTCCATGCCGCCGCCGTATGGGAAGAAGTAGATTCCGTATTTCTCGTCGATGAAGGGGTATTCCCCGTACAGAGAGGTGTAGACGTCGAGCATGTCCGTAACCCGTTCCCACGCCGCACGGTTCGCCGGAGTGTCGTTCCACTGATAGATAAAGAACTGAACGGGCATGGTGCCGCCCGGGTGGGTGTAGTCGATTGTCCACGTGTTGTACTCGGTGGCCGCGAAACTCACGAGATAGCTGGCGATGGGGTAGTCCGTAGCCCAGTTGAATCGGGCCCGGCCGCCCGAGAGGGCGTCCACGCTTTGGAGCAGCCCGTTCGAGGGAACGGTCAGGTTACCCGGTACGGTGATTGAGAACTCCAGAGTGGCCTTGTCGGACTTGTCGCCCGGGGTGTTGACGTCGTCATCCTTGGAAGGCCACCAAGTGTATGCGTAATACGGTTGGCTGAGTGACGAGACTACCGGAGCACCGCCGATTTGAGTGGTTACGTCGATCGAGCCGAAGCCCATCGACACGGTAGTGCCGGTGTACTCGATAGTCAGAGTGAACTCCTCGCCGATTCCGTACGCCCGATCCAGAGTCGCGACCCGCGTGGTGCTGCTCTCCGTGCTTACGGTGACTGGTGTGACGTCGTTCACGAACGACCCGGTAATCGTGTACTGCTCACGCAGGCGAAACGTGAACTCCGTTAAAGCGGCCGACTCGCTTCGGATCGTCATCCGGTTGCTGCCCGTGATCGTGCAGTCGTGATTGCTCGTATCGATGTCGGTGATCTCGATGTCCAACTCGTAATGAAGGACGTCGGTATCCTCGGCGGCTTCGTACATCCGGGCTCCGCTGCCCGTTGTCAGTTCGTCAGCGGCGGCGTGGCCGGCCAGTTCCTCGGCCTTCTCGTCCGTAAGGAACGACTCCTTGTCGTACTTGCCTGCTCTCTCGGGGGTGGGGTCCCCGTCCGCGACGGCGATGGTTGCCAGGAGCAGGACCGTCAACGTGCAACGGATCCACAAGCTTGTGCGGCGATAGACATCGAGCATTGTTGTCGACTCCGAATAAGTCGGTAATACGGGCAGGGCTTCCTTCTCCCCTCGCTGTTGCCCATGCTTCCTTCGACGCCGTACAGCGCGCACCTTACATGGCAGCGGCAACACGCGGCGAAGGTGTGACCCGTGTACCATTATAAGCAGATCGGGTGGTTGAAAGAAAGAAATGCTTCTCGGACGGGGGTGTTTGGTGGCTATATCCCACCGGTTCGCCCGAGAAGGTCGTTTCCATCGTCCCAAAGGTGCTGTAATGGAGCAAAGCCAGTGTTGATTGACTCCAGGCCGGACGGGGATGGCCCTGAAGCTGTTCGGGTAAGTACGACTTGACTTGCCAGGGGACGCGCGGGACCATGCGCGTTACACGTTCTGAAGGGCGGGCAGGCGGCAAATGGACGCCCTGTCCGGAGCCGGAGAGTGTTCTGCTCGTCCGGCGGAGTTCGGTGGTCTGCAACAGGAGGAACGCGCATGGCCAACAACAATCCCGTCATTGTCGTACACGGAATCCAGGGCTCCTGGCTGAAGGACGAGTACCCGGTGGACTATCAGGACTCGGTTCTCTGGACGGGTATTTTGCGAAAGAAGTTTGAGTCTTTGCACTTGCATCCGGTGGACGCCGACGTCGACGCTGATGCCGGCCGGCTGATCAACCCGCATCAGGCGGTACCGTTGGTTTATGAATCGCTGGTGGAGGAGATTCGAGAAGAACTCGAAGATCGGCATCCTTATGTGTACATGTTTACGTACGACTGGCGTAAAGATAATCGGCTGGCCGCGGCGCGGCTCGGCCAGTTTGTCGAGCGGGTCTTGCACATAGCCGGTGTACACGAGAGGTCGAAGACCCCGCCGGCGCCGACGCCGAAGAAAGTGACGTTAATCGGTCACAGTATGGGCGGTCTGGTAATCAAATGGTATGTAACCAAGATCCTCGGGAAGGAGAAAGCTCCGGGGCGAATCGACAAGATTATCACGATCGCCACTCCGTGGCGCGGGAGCCTCAAAGCGGTCGAGGCCCTCTTGCCGGGGGCTCGTAATCTGTTCGGGGTGGAGAACAAGAAGTCGATGAGGCACGCGTCTCGGACCTTGCCGGGAATTTATCAGCTTCTGCCGGCTTGGCGACAGGCGATTGTCGAGATGCGAAGCGGGAAGCCGATGAACGTCTTCGAACCGCAGACCTGGCAGAAGAATCTGTTGGCTGATTTGCGGCAGCGGTTCGGCGATAAGTTCTTCGGCAAGATGTTGGCCGATGCCAAGAAGTTCACCGCCGCAATCCGTCAGCCCTGGCCCCAGAAGTTGCGCTCCCGGATCTACCTGGCTTACGGGCACGAGACCGAAACGTGGTGGCAGGTTCCGGTCGATACGAAGAAGGATAACTTCTTCCACTTCGATGACGTGCGGACTGGCCCCGGCAGCGCCGGCGTATCGGGCGGAGACGGTACCGTTCATGTGGTGTCGTCCATTCGTAGCGATGTTCCCGTGCGGAATCTGAAGGCAGACCTGCGAGAGACGTTCAAGGATTCCCTGGCCGGGCATCACGCCAACATGCCCAACCACAGCAACGTGCAGGACTGGGTGTTGGGGCTATTGGACGTGAACGAGCATGCCGGCGCCGCGTTCGAGTCGCCGCTGTAGCGGAAGAGGGTGGCAAGCTGTTCGAGGAAGCCTCGGTTGAGTGTCTTAGTGGTGACTCTCTACAGCCGTCCCAGCTTGTTCATAATCAGGGCCTTGATCTCGGTCATGTCCTCCATGGCGAACCTCAGGCCTTCGCGCCCCAAGCCGGAGTCCTTGATGCCGCCGTAGGGCATGCTGTCGACGCGGACACTGGGGATGTCGTTGATGACCACTCCGCCGACGTCCAGTTCGCGGAACGCGTACATCGCGTGGTCGATGTTCTTTGTGAAGATACCGGTCTGGAGCCCGTAGACGCTGTCGTTGGCAATATCGACGGCCTGTTTGAAGTCTGTAAAGGGTTGCACGGTGGCAACCGGACCAAAAGCCTCGCGTGCACTGATCTTTGCGTGCGGGGCGACGTTTTCCAGCAAAGTGGCGTCATAGAAGACCCCGTTTCGCTTCCCTCCGCAGATGACTTCAGCTCCGTCTTCGACGGCCTCGTTCACCCAGTCCTCTATTCGGCGGGCTTCACCTTCAGAGATCATCGGGCCGAGGAATGTCTCGTCGTCGAACGGGTCGCCGGCCTTCAATTCAGCGATGCGCTCCGTCAGCAGCTTCTTGATGGGCTCATAGACCGTTTGGTGGGCGATGATCCGCTGGACGCCGATGCAGCTTTGCCCGGACTGGTAGAACGCCCCGATGATGATGCGGTCGGCGGCGAACTCGAGGTCACAGCCTGCATCCACAATGCAGGCGGCGTTGCCGCCGAGTTCGAGCACGACCTTCTTTCTGCCGGCCCTAGCTTTGAGTTCCCAGCCAACCTGCGGCGAACCGGTGAAACTCAGGAGTTTGAGACGTTCGTCCGTGGTGAACAGGTCGGCGCCGTCGCGCCGGCAGGGGAGAATGCTGAATGCCCCCTTGGGCAGATCCGTTTCGGCCAGGATCTCGCCCAGGATAAGAGCTCCGATGGGGGTCCAACTGGCCGGCTTGAGGATAAACGGGCAACCTACCGCGATGGCCGGGGCCACCTTGTGGGCGACAAGGTTGAGCGGGAAGTTGAACGGCGAGATGAAGCTGCACGGGCCGATGGGGAACCTCCGCCAGAGGCACTCGTAGCCGTCCGCGCGGGCGCTGATGTCCAGCGGCAGATACTCGCCGGTGATCCGCACCGATTCCTCGGCGGCCACGCGAAAAGTATCCACCAGGCGGGTGACTTCTCCGCGAGCGTCGCGAATGGGCTTGCCCGCCTCAATACACAGCGCCTTGGCCAGTTCTTCATGCCGTTCGGTTACGCGCTGCACTACGTGGTTGAGAATGGCCTGGCGCTGGTAGCCGGGCATCGCGCGGGTCTCGGCGAAAGCTCCAACGGCCGCGGCGATTCCCGCGGCGATCGCTCCGGCATCGGCCAGGGCGACCCTGGTCGCGGCTTCCAGCGTGTACTTGTTGGAGACCACCAGGTCACGGTTGACGTGAACGGGTTCGTTTGCCAGGTAATAAGGGTATTTCTCACGAAGCATCATCAGCCTCCTGCAAACCGTTGAAGAGTCGGGGCATCGAAGTCTCTCGGCCGGCACCTTCACGTTCGAAGCCGTGTTGAGAGTCCGCAACCGCGCGAGCGCGTTAGCCTTGGGGCTCTTCTCTGCTGTATAGGAACCACCGCTTCTTCGGGTTGCCGGAGCGCGGGGCCTGCCGGAGAAAATACACTATCCACACGCTGTCGTCACTCATGCGGATCTTGTAGTAATGCCTCCGCAGGTACAACTCGCCGCCCGCTCGGGCGCCCTCGCGCGATGATTGTTTCCAAGCGCCGAGCTGTTGCACGACTTCCAGGGAGTTATCCCGCCAGTCAAACCCGGCTGGCAGACCGGGCTCGCCTTGGCCCGTCGATCCGGTGTCCGATGTGCCCGAATGGGGGGTGATGGGCTCGCTGATCAGCTCGGTCATGTTGGAGCGTCGCCTTCTTAGTTTCAAGACCGTGACGCGGTCCGATTCCACCGTCTGGCACTGCAGTGTCTTCTCGCACATGCAGGTGCGGATTCAATCCGCACTGGGTCCCGTTCCTGCACTGCGCAAGAGCAGTGGCACACGCCTTGCCGGGGACGGGTTTGCTTTCCTTGCGCAAGACGCTACATGGTTCGGCGGGACGCACGCCGTCCGCGGCGTAGCGGCTGATCGTCGTCTCTGGTTGCGTCCGTCAAGATCGCCAGCGTCTCCACCTGTGAAGTCTGGGGGAACATGTCGAACAGCTCCACATGGCGGAGGCGAAAGCCGCCTTCGACCAACCGGGCCAAGTCCCGCAGCAGGGTAAGCGGGGCACACGAGAGATAGGCGATTCGGTCGGGCCGGTGCTCGATCAACGCCTCTATTACTCGGGCGTCCACTCCCTTACGCGGGGGGTTCACCGCGGCCACGAGGCGGCGCGCTCCCGCGCCTTCACAACGTAGCTTGCCGACGAGCATCGGGAGTTCCTGCTCTACAAGTCCGGTCATGAAGTTGACGTTGTCTAGCTTGTTCTCTCGGCGCATTGTCTGAGCAAGGGTGGTTGCTTCCGGGTTCTGCTCGATGCCCACGACCTGCCCGGCCGCGCGGGCCGCGATGAGCCCGATCGCCCCGACCCCGCAGTAAAGGTCCAGCAGCGTGTCTTCCTCTCTCAAATCGAGAGCTTCGATGATTGCTTCGTAGGCCTTTTCCGCCACGGCGGTGTTCACCTGGAAGAAGCTGGTCAGACCCAGCCGGACTCGGGTCTCGCACACGTCTTCTTCGAACCAATCACGCCCCGCGAGCGTTGTGGTTAGTCGGACCGAAGATCACGTTGCCTTTCGTGGGGTTGACATTTTGAACCACGCCGACGGCGCTCTCACATTGCCGCATCACCTGTCCGGCGAAGCTCGTCTACATGGCGGCGGTTGTCGGTGCGAGTGACGAGCCCGATGAGGATCTCGCGCGTGCGAAGCCCCTCGCGAACCGTTACGAAGCGGAGTTCCCCGGTGTGGACTACTTCGTCGTACAAGGGGATGCCGGACTGTTCGATCGCCGAGCGGACGACATCGAGCGTGCGGTTGATACGATCGGTCTGCACCGCGCAACCGGCGGTGTCGACTACATCGTGGGTGCCTTCACGATACAGCCCGAGGCGGATCCGCTTGTCAAGACTGACGTCGGATCCGCGAGCGGCAGGGGGGCTCGCCGAATCACTCTCGCGCCGTCCGGTCGGATCCGGCTCGTATGCCGGTACCAGCTTGGCTCGATTACGATAGCCGAGCGGGCTGGGGCTGGGAGTGATCTTACAGATGCTCTCGGCTTTGAAGCCGCCCAGCTCGGCTTCGGCGAAGAGGTCGCGGACTGCGCGCAGTTTGCGATCCAGTTGCTCGGCGTACGGCACGTCAATGACGCTGCATCCGCTGCACGCCGGAAGATGCCGGCAGAGGTTCGAGGTCATCTTGGAGCCTAGGCCGCCGCTTCGGACATCGTCGGAGTTTTGTCCAGAATCTCGCCGAGGACTTCGTCCGTGCTGACCCCTTCGGCCTCTCCTTCGAAATTAAGTAGCACGCGGTGCCGCATGGCCGGCAGGAAGACCTTCTGCACGTCGCTGAACGCCGTGTTGAATCGGCCGTCGAGCAGGGCGTGGAGCTTCGCCCCGAGAGTGAGAGCCTGCACGGCGCGCGGGCTCACGCCCCAGCGGACGTATTTGTTCGTGACGGCGACGGCATAGGGACCGTTCGGGTGAGAAGCCATCGCCGCGCGGATGGCATAGTCCTGCACGTGCGGAGCCATCACCACCCGGCGGACGAGCTTCTGCGCCCCGCGGATGGCTTCGCCGCTCATAACCGCTTCGATTTCCGCGACATGACGCGAGGTGGTCCGCTCGACGATCGTGGTCAGCTCTTCCTTGCTGGAATAGCCGACGATCAGCTTGAACAGGAAGCGGTCCAACTGGGCTTCCGGTAGCGGATAAGTGCCTTCCTGCTCGATGGGGTTCTGAGTAGCCATTACGAAGAACGGTTCGTCGAGCTGATGGCGCGTGCGGCCGACTGTGACGGTGTGTTCCTGCATGGCTTCCAGCAGGGCGGACTGGGTCTTCGGGGTGGCCCGGTTGATTTCATCTGCGAGAATGATCTGCGCAAAAAGCGGACCCTTCTGGAACTCGAACTCGCGCCGGCCGCTGCCGGGATCCTCTTTGATAATCGTGGTGCCGATGATGTCGGCGGGCATGAGGTCGGGAGTGAACTGGATTCGCGAGAACTGCAGATCCACCGCCTGGGCCAGGGTGCGAATCAGATACGTCTTACCCAATCCGGGCACGCCTTCGATCAGAACGTGACCGCCGACGAAAAGGGCGGTCAGGACGCCGTCGATAACCTCTTTGTGGCCGACGATCGCCTTCTCGATCTCGCTGCGCACCGCCTGAAACTTAGCGCGAAACTCGTCGGTGGCCTTTGCGACCGCCGGATCAACTCCCGAAGCCATGACACACTCCTGTCGTATTACGCTGTTGTGCTCACATCTGCCGGCACGGCGTGTGAGCAGTTAACTCTGTTTGCCTCCTGCACACTCGTGCATAGGCGGTCCTGATCGAGCGACTCCTTCCGGAGTCGTGCTTGTACCCCATCGTAGCTGTGACGACGGGTTTACTGTTCGTGGTGCCGACGGTGGGTGGGAGTCCCGGAATGGTGCAAGTTCCCCACCTCCAATGCGATGGACCACACGTTCGATTCGAGTCCCGCACCTCTAAAGAGATGGGCCACCCGGCAAAAAGATGGGCCACCCTTCCGGTTTGAGTCCCCCACCTCTAAAGAGATGGGCCACCCGGTCCGGGTTGTTACGGCACTCGGGGCTCCCTACGTTTCGTCCTTGTCCTCCATATTCCGGCGGGCGCGTCTCTTGGCCCGCAATAATCGTGAAGTTGCGTCGTCCGCCGAGTCGCCTTCCGCACCGGGGCGGGGCGGAGGCTTGCGCGGGCCGGGCTCGTCGGCCCGCGCTCCGCCGAGAGTCTCTCCCAGGTCGCCGGCGGGCTCGGCGGCCGCGGCATCGCCGACGTCGAACCGCCTGCCCGGCGTGGTCAGTGTCGGGGCATCGCCTTTTTCGCTAATTCGCTTCAAGCCCTCGTCGCGTTCGCTATCCATGTCGTCGCGAACGCGGTCCCGCGTGGTCTTGAGCTGGTCCAAGGAAGCCGCGCTACGGTCGCCGGTATGTGCCAGAGCGGTGACGCCACCGGTGATGAAGTCGAACAGCGGGCCGATATATCTGAACCGGATCGTCCAACCGATCAGCTCGGCCAGCAGGAAGGCCCCGAGCAGCCCCCACCACGATCCGTACCGCACGTCCAGGCCGAACAGCAATACCACCAGGATGACCAGCTCAACCGCGACGGACAGCGCCAGCCAGCTTGCCAGGCGACGCGCTGCCACATCCAGAAGAAAGACGGGGAGCAACAGCCAAGCCACGACCCATTCCCAGGCCGGACGCTTTGCTTCGGTGGGCGGAAGATCGTGGCTGAAGACGTTGTCCTGTTTGGGCCCGGCATCCAGCCAGCGTCCACCGGTGATGTCGACGATCTGACGCAACAGGGGCTCGTTCGGCATCAGGTCACGATACTCCGGCGAGAAAGGCACGGATAGTCCGGTTCGGACTGTGCCGACGTTCTTACCCCGGTCGCCAATTCGGATGCTGGCCAGATAGTGCCCGGCCCGGTCGGCCTCAAACTCCGCCTGGTACTTGCCGGGGGCGATTTGGGTGAAACTGGCTGGGACCTCTTCGTTGTCCGGGCCGATGATCTTCGGGTCCAACTGCAAGTAGTTCAAATAGCCGGCGTTCTTATCCAGAGCGTCGATGACGATCTTCCCGCGATTACCCTCGATGTGGGTGTAGGTATCGAAATTGGCCGGAGCCTCTTGGCGCATGCTCCAGCGCACGATCTGTGCCCAGAGCTTGGCGAACTTCGACCAGTTGGTCCACGATACTCCCCATTTGGGCCAGTACCCACTGGTAAACGCTACCGCCTTGCCAAGCTCATACTGCCAATGGACGAGCACCGGGTCCTCTCCGTCGTCCGTGGCCCGGATAATGGGAATGATGACGTTGGGACTCGACTTGGGCGACGTCAGGACCATTCCACCGAGGGGCGGTAAGGCCTCGGTCGCGGCGTTTATACCCCCGAGCAATTCGCTATGCGGCTGCATGATCTGCGGCTGAAACGGCTCGTCGATGATGAGCGGGCGGCGGACGATCTTGGACTCTTTAGAGAAGATCTGGGGCAGTTGTCGCGGGTTGCGGGCCGGGTAGAACCGCCCGCCGGTTCTTTCCGCGATACGCCGCATTTCCGCCTGCATTACATGCCCGCCCCAGCCGATTGCGATGGTGGAAACGGTGATTTTGTCGCGGACATAATCGCTGATCAGCCTATCGCTGGGGCCTTGCGCGTCGCCGTCGCTGAGAATGATCACGTGTTTCTGGGCGGCATCTTTGCCGCGCCCGGTAGTCAGAGCCCGGTGAGCCATCTGCATGGTGCTGCCGAAGTCAGGCATGTCTCCGATCTGCATGCGATCGATCTTTGCCTTGACCGCAGCCTTGTTCAAGTTCAGGTCGAGCGGGACTTCCCAGTTCTCGCCGCCGGGTGAGTAGGTATAGGCCAGAATGCCGACGTAGTCTTGTGAGCTAATTGTGTCGACGCTCTTTTTGGCCATCTCCTTTCCCCAGTAGTTGCCGCGGGGGATCTCACAGCTATGCATAATCAGCGCCAGCGCCCCGCGCGGAATCACCCGTTTGTGTTTGATCTCAAAAGAGACGGGCATGACTTCCTCGACCGGGCTGCCAATCCATCCACCGGCGCCGTAGCTCTCGTCTCCCCCGAGCATGATTAATCCGCTTCCCATGTCCTTGACATATGCGGCCAGCTCCTGCTGCTGCTGATCGGTGAAGGTGGCTGCGGGGATATTGGCGAGAACGACTGCCGAGTACTTCATCATCTGGAGGAGCCCGAATCGCCCCAACTCGGCTATATCTCGCAGTTCGACGCGGACGTTCTCGCTCTGCAGAGCTTCGGCAAGCGGTCGATCGAATTCCGGATCGGACGAGAGCAGCAGGACTCGGCTCGCCCCCGAGACGAATGTAAACGCCCGAGAGGAGTTGTTCATCGCGATCGTGTCCATCGTGTCGTCGTCAGGACGGAAACGTGCTTCGTACGTTTGCACCCCGGATGCCTCAGCGGGGAGCTTCATGAAGAAGGTATTGGCGCCGCTTTTGAGCTCGACCCGCGCCGCCGACTCCGGGATCTCCAGAAGCTCACCGTCGACGTATAGAGAGATTGACCCGGTGGTCGGTCGGTGAGAATTCAGGACCATGCGGAGGGCGACCTGTTCGCCCGGTTCCGCGTGCGTCGGGACGATGAGACGGTCGAAATAGACTTCGTTCTGATGCTCGTATTGCAGCGGCAGGACATCGACTGGTATGCCGTCAGCCTTGGCCCGGCGGACCTCGGTCAGCACATCACCCATGTTATCGTTGCCGTCCGACATCAGCACGATGCGTTTGGACGTATCGTGCGGAAACATGGCCATCGCCAGCCGCATTGCCGAGGCGACGTCCGTCCGGTCCGTTCCGGGCATGACGTCCAGCCGTCCGGGCGACAGAAAATACCCTCCGCGCATCGGCTTCTGGTGAAGAAAGGCGTTGCGGGCGAAGGCGATCATGCCGACTCGATCGTCGGGAGGGAGGTCGTGACTTGCCTCGCGGATGTACTCATCCTGATAATCCTGCCGATCTTGCACGCTGTGCGAGCGGTCCATCAGGAAAATCACAGTCAGGTCATCGTTGCGTTGGACCCGCTGCACGCCGGCCAGGCAGATTGCGATCAGGACGACCAGCGCGCTTCGGATTGCCAGAGCCAGGATCCTGCGGGTCGGCTCGAGCCCCGCCAGGCTTCGGAGAGAAGCGGCGACCAAGACGGGTACGAGGAGCGTCAGCCACAGCCAATCCGGCTGCTCGAACTCAATCGGCAGTGTGAGTGCTATGATACTCATGGCCGCACAATCTGAATCCTGCTGTTGAGCGAATCCACCACATAGACGAGTCCGTCCGGACCGTACGCCGCACCCCAGGGACCGGAGAGCTCGCCCGGCTTGCGGCCGCTGTTTCCCCACACACGCAGCGATTCTCCGTCCTTCGAGAACCACTGTAGCCGATCACCACCGTATTCGCACACCAAGAGGTCGCCTTTTGGCGAAACGTCCACATCGTACGGATACCGGAGTTGTCCCGGTTCCCGCCCGAAGCCACCGACCGTGGCCAGTACCGTGCCGTCCAGGGCGAAGCGGACCAACCGGTGGTTGCACGCATCGGCGACCCACAACGTCTGTTCATCGTCGATGACCAGTGCGGCGGGGCGACTCAAGCGATACCCTTCGATCGGCTCCTCTCCGAGTGATTGTACGAACTGAAGGTCCGGTGACCATTTGGTGATGCGGTCGTTTCCGTGGTACTCGCTGACGTAGATGAAGTCGTCGGCGTCGATGGCGACGTCCGTCGGCAACTGGAACTGTCCGGGACCGTTGCCTTTGCCTCCGAATGAGGTGAGCAGCTTGTCGGAAGAGCCGTAGATCATAACGCGGTGGTAGTGAGTGTCTGCTATGAAAACGCGGCCGTCCCGATGAGCGAGCAGGCCAACCGGCTTGCCCTGCTTGGTTTCGGGCATTCGCCATTCCGACACGTAAGAACCGTCGCCGGCGAAGCGCTGGACTCGTCCGGCTTTGTCTACAACCAGGATCTTCCCGTCCGGAGTCGCGGTGATTGCCCGTGGATAGCTGAAATCACCCGGGCCCAATCCTACGGCACCGAAGACGGCGATGACGCCGTTCGGGGTGATTGCCGGCGGATCACAACCGCTCGCCCAAGCGAGAAGGACCGAGGCTATTACCCAGCCCCGTCCGTAAAACCGTCGCGAGCTGCTCGGATACACGCCGGGTTGGACGATCTCGGCGCGGCGCAGTGGCGGTGCCGTCAGGTGAGAGGCTTGGTTGGATCGAAAGCACCACATTATGACTACATCATACCGATGTGGGCCGGGCTCCGCACCGGTAGAAAGCGGACGGCTTAGCGCGGTTTATTCAGACGGCTCGGGGAGAAGCCGTACGGCCGGCCTGTCGCCCCGGGGCGGCAAGGCAAGTTCCGGGGCACGATGCACCCGTGAATCGCAGTAGTTGACCCGGATGATCCGTCAATCTCCGGTTTCTTCTCCGCCGTCGGTCTTCTCCGATCCCTCAGCCGCCGCACTGCTTTCGCCGCCGGTAACGCGTTGGACGTTGGAGAAATACTCCTTTACGGCCTTGTGGTATTGCCGAGGTATTCTGTTGCGGTTGATGCGGTCGCTGGCATCGTGCTCGGAGGCCGTTACGATGTCCGACAGTGCCGAGCCTACCTCACCCTTGACCTGCTCTCCGTCGACGAGGAACTGCCCGATGATGGCGCCTTTGCCGGTGTGGACCTTAGCCCGCTCGGTTTTGAAGTCGACGTCCGTCTGTTGCTCGGGCGCCAAGCCCCCGCGTCCTCTGCCCATGCCACCTATGCCGCCGTTGCCGCGTCCGCCCTGACCGGATCCCTGCCCCTGCCCCGGTTTATTGCATTGCCCGCTACCATCAACGTCGTTTTTGGCGTTCTGCAGATCTGTGATAGTGCTGTCGAGTTGGTTCATCTCCTGCTCGAGTTGCTCCAATTCCCCGAGCTGCGCTTCGGCCTGCGCAAGTCCGGACGCTGCGTCTCCCGCGGCATCCCCCGCTTTGTTGCAGGCGCAGGCCTTGCCCGCTTCCTTCATGGCCTGGGCGAGTTTCTTAGCGCCGGCATTAGCCTGTTGCTGGCTCTGCATCTGCTTGGTGATCTTGTCTATTTGCTGCTGGCTGAGCCCGTTATTCTCAAGCTGTTTCTTGAGCTGGTTCAGGTCTTTCTTCGTCAGGCGCTCGAGCATGCGTTCGGCGTCTTCTTTGTCGATTCCGGCCTGTTCAAGCTTCTGGGCGAGTTTCTTGTCGACTGCGACCTTCTCCAACTGCTTTGCCAACTCTTCAAGTTGCTTGCCGAGCTTGGCCACCATTTCCTTGTCCTCTTCGGACTTCAACGTGGCCAACTGCTCTTTCAGAGCTTTGATCTCCTCCTTGGCGGTCTTGTAGTCACCATTCTGCAGGGCTCGATTCAGCTTCTGAGTGCGGGCGCCCTCCGACTGGGGTGAGTTGAGTCGGCGCAGCATCTTGCGCATGGCGTCGGCCCGGTCGTATTTGCTGTCTTCGCGTTTCTTTTTAACCGCGTCGGAAAGCCTGTCGATCTTCTTGGCCGCTTCGTGACGGATGTCCGATGGGCGTTGCAGCATACCCCCGGCTTCCTTGTTCATTCGCTGCCAATCGTCCTTGAGATCATCCAATGCCGGATTATCTCGAACCATCTTGTCGACCGAGCTGAGCTTCTTCTTGACTGCTACCTGGGTCTGCTGCATTACCTCGGTCTGCATCTGCTCTTCGGCGGCTTCCGTAGCCTTGAGCAGCCCCGGGGTGATCAGAAAGCACAGAGCGGCCGCGACCGACGCCACGACACTCCAGGAGAGCCCGCGAGGCGTCGTTATCCGGAGGTGATGCCTTACTGAGAGGGACGCTCCGGTCTGCTCTGCGTCGGCGACCACAGCTCTGGCGAAGGGATCGTCGGAGTCTTCGCAGTAATGACCGCTGCTGAGCCGTTCGCGGAGGTTTGCGGCTTCGTCCAGCCTCGCGGCCGCACTTCGAGCGTCCTCACGGGTAGCGGCCAGCCAGATGAGCGAGGCGATCAACGTACCAGCGGCAAGGGACGGTCCGATCCAAACAAGTGGTAGGGGCAAGTCGTACAACCGCTGCACGGCGACGACCGCGGCGAACAAGCCGGCGCCCGCCGCGACACACCAGGTGAAGTTCTGAAGCCAGCGGATCAGCCAGAGCCGATGTTGCGCTTTGCTGATTTGCCTCTGAAGCGACGTCATGACTATGACTCCAGCCAGCTTTGCGGCGCGACGGTCGGGACGCGTTCTCTCAACCTATATATAATAATACTCGGCTAAACCGCCGAATACAATTGCGGCGATAGTCCTCACCGGCACAATCGGGCGTTTACGGTGCTGCCGGGGCGACAACTTCCTACAAGCCGGCCGCCCGTAGCGGGCTGTTCCACGTCGAGCACGCAATCTGCTACAATGCCCAGCCACAGACCGGAGCCCTGACGTCTCCGGTCTGTCGGGTTTCCTTAAGGGGCTGCACCGATGCGCACGTTCCCCAATAGTGTAGACGGCCGGTCCGGCGGGATGTTAAGGTCCGGCGTGTTCTCCGTGGGCGGGGTTTGCCCGATGGCGGGGGCTCGCGTGCGGTCGGCCTTCGTCTTTCCGATTTTCGTTACGTTATGGGCTTTCTTTGCACCTGTTCAGTTCGTCGTCGCCCAGACTTCGAAAGCCGAACCGACCGAGCCGGCGCCGGCCGGAGGCTCGGACGCGGGCTCCGTCCCCGTCGCCGATAAGACCGAGCCTTTGCCGCGGATTGTCGTGTTGGAGGGGCAAATTACGGACGCTATCGGGCGCGGGAAGTCCGGTGCCCAAGTCGTTATGCGACGAAAAAGTGAGGCCGCGCAGCCGGGCGAGCTGTTGGCCACGACCACTACAGACGAGTTCGGGGATTTCAAGGTCACTATGCCCGAGCCGGTTCACGGCGAAGTCACCGTGACGGTCTCTCTGGCGGAATACGCCGATCTGGTTCGTGATTTCCGGGTGGGAGAGGACGAGTATCCGCCGTATTTCGCGGGTACCCTGGAAGGGGTGTTGGTAATTACCGGGCACGTCCGCGATGCGGCGACGGCCGGTGGCGTCAGCGGAGCCACCGTCGCCTTTCGCTCGTTCTATCGCGATTGGTCGGCAACCACGGACGTCGCAGGGGCGTTTACGATCAAAGGTCTTTCTCCCGGACCGGGGGATCTGATCGTCGACGCGGAGGGCTTTGGTCGGGAACAGCAGGAGGTCGAAGTCCGAAAGGAGCTGGAGCCCTTCGATATCCTGGTCAAACCGGAGCGGATCCTGCATCTCAAGGTCGTGGACGATTTGAGCCAGCCGGTTCCCGGCGTGGTTATCGAGGCGGTGATTGAGGACCGGGCCGACTTCCGCACTACGGCGTCCGATGCAGACGGCACCGCCACGTTACGGGGGCTCCCCTTCGATACGGGGTTGGTCGTGGCTCGTCTCACGCATGCCGAGCACGTTTCGTCGCCGGTGTTCGATCGCGAGATCGACGTGCCTTCCGCAGAGACGGAGTCGACGCACGAGCTGGTGATGCAGCGTGCCGGCCGAGTGACGGGGACGGTGACTGAAGGCGGTACGGGGGCTGTGGTATACGGGGCTCGTCTTATTACCGGTACTGCGTACTCCGACGATTCTCCAAGAGACTGGTCGGATTATGAAGGCAAATACACGATCACCGGCGTGCCGCCGGGGTCCGTTACGATTACCGTTCACATGTCCGGTTATGCCCCGACACTTCAGACGATTGATGTCAATGCCGGCAAGGAGACCGTTGCCGACATCCGGCTCGAGAAGGCCACTAAGGTCGTCGGCGTGGTCAAGGACGATAAGGGGGCGCCGGTTCCCGGGGCCCACGTCGAGGCCACGAAATGGCGCGGCAGTGGCACCCTCGGTCTGCGCACGATGACCGGGGACGATGGCCGGTTCCTGATCGAGAATGCCCCGTTTGACGAGTTCGAGGTTGTCGTCATGTCTCCTTCGGGATGTCGCGTTCGCAAGACCATCGCGGCGCAACGAGACGCGGCCGTGGAAATCGTCTTGGCCGGGGGGAACGAGGCTGCAGGGATGGCCGGTCTGAACGCCGGCGACGCCGCGCCTGAGGTGTCGATGACGGCGCTTTCCGGGGAGACGTTCGAGTTGGCCAAGCTCAAGGGCAAGATTGTGCTGCTCGACTTCTGGGCGACCTGGTGCGGGCCCTGTGTGGCCGAGATTCCGGGGCTTATAGCTATTCACGATGAGTTCTCCTCCCATTCTGAATTCGTGATGATCGGAGTGAGCCTTGATTGGGAGGAGAAGACGGTCAGCCGGTTCGTCTCCAAGCAGAACATGGCTTGGCCTCAGGTTGTCGGAGAATCCGGAAACGCTCAGGCGACGGCCGACGCGTTCGGCGTTGTTGGTATTCCCGCGACGTTCATCATCGGCCCTGACGGCAAGATTATTGCGGCCGACCTCCGCGGGGCCGAACTCCACAAGCGCATAGCCCAGGTTTTGAAGGATCGCAACTCCTCGTGACTCGCCCCTTGCCGACGAATGTGACCAGCGTCCAGCCCCGGCCGGTTGGTTTTGTCGAACCGAGGAACGACCGGGCTCGACGTGCTATGAAGGCTCTGGCCGACGCGCGTTGGGTGGATGCCGAGGAGAACATCGCGGCAATCGATGGGACATTCGCCGAGGACCGAATGTGGAAGCCGCTGCTGCTGGGGAGGTTGGCCGTTGCTCGGGGTCGTCTTCCGGCCGCGGAGATGATCCTGACCGATGCGGCGGCAGAAGGTCGCGCGTCGGCGGCAGAGTGTGAGGATCAATCCGAAGCGTCCCTGTGGCGGCTGGCGGCGGTTGCCTACGACGATCTCGGACGCGTCTGTAGACGTCAGGATCGCCCGGAGGAAGCCCGTCTGGCGCATCGATCGGCTTACGATCTGCGTTGCCGATACGGCTCGGCGGAGGAGGAGTGGGAGAGTTGCCTGGCCCTCGGCGTCGATGCCGAGCTGGTCCGCGACTTCGAGCAGGCGCAGCATTGGTATCGGTTGGCTATCGATGTGGCGGCCCAGGCATCTGAGGATTCTGAGAAGAAGCGGGCGGTTGGGTGGAGCCAGCTTGCCGCCTCCCTGATCAACGGCGGCAGGCATGCCGAAGCGGTGGACGCCGCTCGCACCGCCCGGGATTGGTGGTATCGGCATGATCCGGCGTCGGTGGAGATCGCCCGGGCCGATCTGAAGCTGGGGTACGCCCTGCTCAAGCACGGTGAGTCCCTGCACGAGTCGGACCGGGCGGAGGCGGCGAACGCCCTGGACGAGGCCGCCGAGTGGCTGGCCGAGGCCCGGGAATCGCTCGAAGCTTTCGGTTGCCTCGACGACGACCATCGCTGGTCCCTGGAGCAGGAAGACTTCGTCCGGCGGCTTCGCGCGGGTCTTGATGTTTGAACGACTGTCTCCGCATGGTTCGCTCTCGTTTCGAGCTTACGGTAGACTCCGCGGGTGTTCTTTCGAGGAGTGACCAGCCGTGGCGTATCCCGACTTGCAGTCGTTCATAGAGGACCTGGAGAACCGCGATCAGCTCCAGCGGGTCACCGCACAGGTCGATCCGGTCCTGGAAATAACCGCCGTTGCCGATCGGGTCAGCAAGATGCTCGCGGCCGGGTCCGCGCCGCCGCCGGCGACTGATCCGGTACATGGTCGGTGGGGGGGGCGTGCTCTCCTTTTCGAGAATGTAACAGGATCAAGCCTGCCGGTAGCAATCAATCTGTTCGGTAGCTACGAACGCATGCGCCTGGCTCTCGGGGTTGAGAGTCTGGAACAACTGGCGGATCGGGTACGCGAACTCGTCAATCCGCAGATGCCCACCACGTTGGTGGAGAAGATTAGGAAGCTGCCGCAGCTTGCCCGGCTTGCCGGCTTCGGCCCCAAGGTGGTCAAGAGGGGCATCTGTCAGGAAGTCGTGCATACCGACGACGCCGACCTGTCGACTTTGCCCATCGTGCAATGCTGGCCGCACGATGGGCAGCCCGGCTTTGCGGGAAAGCCGGCGGACTGCACCGCAGGAACCGGGCGGTATCTCACCCTCGCGGCCGTTCAGGCGAAAGACCCTGAAACCGGGACGGTCAACTTGGGGATGTACCGGGTTCAGGTGTTCGGTCCGAAGCTGGCCGCGGTACATTGGCACATGCACCACGACGGGGCTCGCATCTTCCGGAAGTACCAGCTCCGCGGTGAGAAAATGCCTCTGGCATGCGTACTGGGCGGGGAACCGGTGTTGCCTTATGCCTCGACTTGCCCTCTACCGCCCGAGGTCAGCGAGCTGCTGTTCGCCGGGTTTCTAAATGAAGGCGGTATTGAGCTGGTGCCCGGCAAGACTGTTCCCTTGGATGTTCCGGCCAACGCGGAGATCGTGATCGAAGGATGGGTTCATCCGCGAGAGAAGCTGATCGAGGGGCCCTTCGGCGATCACACCGGCTTCTACTCGGCGGCCGATTGGTATCCGGCGTTGCACATAACGGCGATTACGCATCGCCGCGATCCTGTCTATCCCGCTACGGTTGTCGGAAAGCCGCCGCAGGAGGACTACTACCTCGGGAAGGCTACCGAGCGAATATTCCTGCCGCTCTTGCAGCTTCTGGTCCCGGAGATTGTCGACTACTCGCTCCCGATGTTCGGGGCCGTCCACAATTGCGCGTTTATCAAGATTCGCAAGGAATACCCGCTGCAGGCTCGCAAGGTGATAAACAGCATCTGGGGTGCCGGGCAGATGATGTTCTCGAAGATGATCCTTGTGGTCGACGAGCAGGTCGACGTTCACAATGAGCAGGATGTGTTGTTCCACATGGCGGCCAACGTCGATTGGCGGCGCGATACGATTACTACTGATGGTCCTTGCGATATTCTAGACCATGCCGGACCGGACCTGGGCAGTGGGGCTAAGATCGGTATCGACGCCACTCGCAAGATTCCCGGCGAGGGCCGGATTCGCGATTGGCCGGAAGAGTTGGCCGTCAGCCCCGAGACTGAGGCGCTGATTGATCGTCGGTGGAGTGAATACGGTCTTTAGTCCACAAAGGCGGTGCGGCCGCCGGAGGAGGGTGTCGCCGGGGTGTTATGGGCAAGCGTGGCCGAATTCGCAGAGCAAAGCGCCGTTGGTTATTCGATCCCGCGTTGGGGGCATGGGTCGTTCCAGCTTGCCCGTGGACGCCCCCGGCTCGCCAAGCTCCACGGGTCAACAAGTTGACCCATGCCACCCAGTTGGCATTCCCCGCAACCGCACCTGCCGGGTGCCATGGCCCACGCTTGCCGGGTGCCCTGGCCCACGCTTGCGTGGCCATGAAGGAAAGGTCCTTGTGCGACGTGCATCTTACGAACATACGCCGAAGATAGTGACATATGTCACTATCTTCGGCGTATTCGCAAGCGCGCAGGGTCCGCTCCGCAAACCGCATTTGCTCCGCGGGTCAACAGGTTGACCCATGACACCCGGTTGGCGCCCCCCTGTAGGGCAGCGTCGAGGCACGAGACCTGCCACGGTCTTTTCGCTGCGCAGGCTTTTGTAGCGGATCGAGTTTCCCAGCTCTAAAGAGGCGGGCCACCCTGACGTGGTTGACATCGCGCGTGTGCCGTTTCTTTCGAGCAGTGCAGAATCGTCGTTCGTGCATGACGCCCGTGATCGGTCCGCCCATGCAAACGCCGACGGCAACCCACCCGCAAAATGGTGGGCTGCCGTCGGTAGTCTGTAGCTAATCTGGTGAGTAGCCGACCGTCTTAGTAGCGGTCTCGCCTGCCGCCGCCGGCGCGCGGGGCGCGGGGCTTGGCTTCGTTTACGGTCAGGTTGCGGCCCATGTGGGCCTGACCATCCAGCGCGCTGATTGCCGCCCGGGCTTCTTCGTCAGAGCCCATCTCGACAAACCCGAACCCCTTGCTCCGACCGGTATCGCGGTCCGAGATGACCTCGGCGCTCTGGACCGATCCGTGTTCTGACAGCAGAGCTTCGAGGTCTGCGCTGCTGACGTCGTAACTGAGGTTCCCGATATACAACTTCTTGCCCATCGCGTTCTCCTGTCGATGGCATGTCCGACCCACCGTTTCTCTTTCAGGGTCGTGCGTGAAAGCGGCCGCCACTTGGGGCCGGAAAAGGAAGGAAGACGATCCAGACTAAGCGTAGCCAAAGCCAAACGCATGCCCCGTTCGACAAACCAACCGCGCGGAGTATATCCGCCTCGGATTCCGAGTAAACCCCGAATTGTCCGATTCACCTATCCAGGGGACATCCCGCCCTTGCACCGGCGGACCTGGACATACCGCTCGAGCAGTTAAGCAAAGATCGAGACGACCAGCCGGGGTGCGCATCGGCCCGTCCGGGTACCGGCCGATGGACTCGCCGAGGCACGACCTGCCGAGAACACTCCGGTTACGGACGATCTTGTGCGTTGACCCGCCCGGTAAACCGGAGCTTCGCGGCCGTGATAAGAAGCAACACGAGCACGACGAGCCCCCACTTCGACGTTGTCGGAATCTCGACCGCGCAAAGCGGGCCATAAGCGGCGTCGTCGACGCCGGGGCACAGATCCACGCAGTCGGCCACGCCGTCGCCGTCGCTGTCCGTCTCGGGTTGGCCGCAGCCGCACTGACCGGCCGTGATCTTGTTCGGATCGATCGGGCACTCATCGTCCGAGTCGCAGGCTCCGTCGTCGTCGCTGTCGTCGAAGCGGTCGAGCGGGCAGGGGTCGCAATCGTCGACCACGCCGTCGTTGTCCGTATCGGGGTCGCACTCGTCTGGTACACCGTTGGGGCCGCAATCCACACTGGCCCCGTCGCGAATGTCGCACTCGTCGGCCACTCCGTTTGCGTTGCAGTCGGGCTCGCAGTCGTCGGGTACTCCGTTGTCGTTGCAGTCTAGGCACATGAGGTACTGCACGGAGACCGTGATGAAGGACGGCGGTGAGCACTCGCTCGAATTGACGGCGGTTGTCGGGACCATGTTGATAACCGCGTCGGCGCCGGTCAAAGCCGCGTTGAACATGGCCGCGGGCACGACGAGCTGCGCGGTATTGGGGACGGCGGGACAGTCAAAGGCGCCGGTCGTGAAGATGGACCCTACCGAGACCCCGTTAACGTCGACGTCGATCCACTCGCTGATGTTGTTGTTCAGGTCCGCTGATGCAGAGAATGACAGAGTGACGTCGCTGACCGCTGCGGGAGCGGCAACGATCGTAAACGACTGGGGCGTATCGCCGCCGATCGGGGAGAGTTCTGTTGAACTCAGGTTGAGGCCCAGCAGATCGCACTCGTCCGGGCGGGAGTTGTTGTTGCAGTCTTCGCTGGTCCCGCCGGCGATGTCGCAAATGTCCTGCACGCCGTTACCGTTGCAGTCTTCGTTCGGCTCGCATTCGTCGGGCACGCCGCTGTTATCGCAGTCCGGCTCGCACTCGTCGGGGATCTCATTGCTGTTGCAGTCAGGGCTATACCCGTAGGCGACATCGCAGATGTCCTGCCGGCCGTTGCTGTTGCAGTCGTCCTGCGGGTCACATTCGTCCGGCACGTTGTTGTCGTTGCAGTCGAAACTGGTTCCGCCGGCGATGTCTTCGAGGTCCCAAATGCCGTTGTCGTTGCAGTCTTGGGGGTAGTTCACATATGCGGCCGCGGAGCCGACGCGCGAGCAGCCGTACTCGATCAACATGTAGCCGTCTTCACCCCACCAAGGGCCCCAGGAATTACGCAAAATCCACACCCCTTCGGTTCCCTGCGTGTCATCCCACCCGACCAGTACGACCATATGGTTTGTCTCGTGGGCTTCGCACGCGTTGAATACCCCGCCGCCGTAGGCCGAGAAAGGCCCGTTCACGTACACTCCAACGGTTACCGGACCGTGGTCCAGAATCGCTTGTTTGAGCTGGTTGGTGCTCGGCATGTCGCCTTGCGAGGCGACGTACGCCCAGGACTCAATCCAATAAGGGCGCGAGTAGGGGCAATCGCACGCCGCGTGGTTGGCTTCGTAGGGAAACTCCGTCTCCAGGACGGCGCCGTGGTCGCTACATTGATCGGGTGAGCCGTCACGCATAAGATATCCGAATGCCAGCGAGTGCCAGCCGCCGTCACAGTCTCCGGCCGCCGTGCAACTGATCAGCCACTGCTCGGCCAGATCCTCGCTGACCCCCTCGTTACGCAATATTGCGCTCTCGACGGCCCCGATAGCGCCGAATGCCCAACAACTACCGCAGCCGCCCTGGTTGCGCACCGGAGTGCAGGCGTTGTAGTCACGCCAATCGAAAGCCTCGGGAAGATCTCGCTGCGGGGTACAGGGGTCGGCAATGCCTTCGGATCGCCAATCCGCCGGCTCGACCGCGCCGCACAGCTCACTGATTGGCCGAGTCGCCGCTTCCGTGAGTTCAACGGAGAACGTCCATCCTTCGGCCTCGCCCTGAGCCCGAAGCGCGGCGATGTCTTCAGCGGAAAGCTGTCCGAGCGCCGACCCGCAGGCCAGGGTCAGCACGATTAGAGTGGTTACGGTGTTGAACTTCATTTCCCTTCCTCCTGTCGGCCGCGAGCGACCTTGGAATTCCGCCGAGGCTGGCGCTACTTCCGATAGGCTGACTATGATAACATCTCCTCGTGGGCTTCTCAACGGTCCGTTATCATGTTGGATTGCGCGTTCTGAGGGCCGGCAATAGGCCCGAGCCGGTTGATTGGAGGTGGAAATGTCATCGTCACAGACTTCGACAACTCGTCGTCGCAAAAGTGTGTCCAGCTTTGCGGACTCTGTTCGTTACGCACACGAGGCGGGGCAGCCACGGAGTGTCTCGAGAATCCGGAACCGGTTTGCCTTCTTTGGTATCGCGTTGCTGCTCGTAGCTGTGGGAGGGCCGTGGGCGTATTTCTACTGGTTTACGTCCTGGTCCGTCTCTTCCTTCTTTGTATGCCTCGCTTGTACCGTCGTAGCGACGTGGGCTCTCCCTGCGGGAGTGAGGGTTTGCCAAGCGTATGTTGAGTCCAGGATGAGGAGAGACGTATCCGGCAAGGACAACGCCGCGTGTTTCGAGTGCGGCTACTGGCTTACCGAGCCGAGCGGGCGGTGTTCCGAGTGCGGTTGGCCGTACGAGAGCCTTGACGACGTCGTGGAGTTCTGGAAGCACTGGCAGCCGTGTTCTTACTTCGGAGGCAAAGGGAAACGCAAGAGCACCGTCGCTGCCAATTCGAACGACTCGCCGTCGTAGGAATCCGCTGAAGAACGCAGGATCTGCCGCAACTGTGTAGCGTCGCCCGTCGTGGGTGGTGATGGAGGCTGCCTATACTGCGCGACGGGCGGCGCTACATTATTTTAACAGACCCGGCCGGGTTGCCCGGGTCTTCTTGAGTAAGCAGGGTCCGCTGTGCGGACCAGTTCGCTTCGCCAGCCGAACGCTGTTGTTCAACCCGCTTCGGGGTTGGGACAGTAGGGAGCCCCGTGCCCCAGGGTGGCACTTCGCGGCTACGCCGCTTCGTTTACCCTGGGCTTTGCTGTTGGACGCCTTCGGCGTGCGTTCAATCTTGTAGGGCACGGTCGAGGTACGAGACCTGCCACCAAGACGCGCGTCGCGCAGAGGTCGCGGCAGGTCTCGTGCCTCGACCATGCCCTACGGGGGATGCCGGCTGGGTGGCCAACTTGTTGGCCGTGGGGCTCGGCATGCCGGGGGCATTGGGCGGGTCGCTCACGCTCCCCGTACTGATTACGCTGCCCTACGATGGTTGCGACTCGCTCGTGACGGATGGCGCCGGCCAAGCGGTGACGCAAGAGAGGTCGCGGCAGGTCTCGTTCCTCGACCATGCCCTACAGACCTGCCACCAAGGCGCGCATCGCGCAAAGGTCGCGGCAGGTCTCGTACCTCGACCGTGTCGTAAGTGAAGCCCCTTGGGGCGACAGGTCCTATAGCCCCACGGCGTAAGCCTGGGGGATTGTGCGGTTGCTTCACGCCAAGCCCCCATGGGGGCGGCACAAGACATCGAGGTTTAGATCGGACACCGGTGATTCAACATCATAAGGGGAGCACGTTGGCGACCGCCGGGACGTCTTCGATCATCGAAGTGCCGCCCCTGGCGGGTTGGTCCCGCGAGACACGCTGGTGTCACATATTCGTGCGACTCGAGCCATTGCGGCCTTGATGGCAGGTCTCGTTCCTCGACCGTGCCCTACACCCGCTGCTCGAGAACGGTGCCACACCCGAGAGATTGGCCCGGATTGTTCAGCCGAGCGGATTAGAGTCCGTGAGTCAATGTGGCGCCAGGGCTTGTCCCTGGCGTGGAAGCGCGCTGGGTTTCCTGTAACGCCACCCACGAGGGGTGGTGCTACGGGAGATGCCACCCTTCGCGGCAGGTCTCGTGCCTCGACCATGCCCTACGGCTGCAAGAAACGAGAGAGGGCGTAAGAGACCCAGGTCGCGGCATGCGCCCGGGGCTCCACGGCAACCGAAGAACAAACGGTTAAGAGCTAATGCGACTCCAACACCAAACGGAACCCGTAGCGTTTAGTCAAATAACTGGGACCCACGCCGTGTCGGAAGGCCGACCGGCATGCGTTCGCGGAATCATTCCAGCTCCCGCCGCGAAGAGCTCGAGTCTCTCCACTTGCTGGGCCGCGCGGGTTGACGTAGGGGGAAACCTCATAATACGAGGCGTCGTACCAGTCATTGCACCAGTCCCAGACGTTCCCCCCCATGTCGCGCAGCCCGTAGCCATTCGCCGGAAAGAAGTCCACCGGATTAGTGTAAGCATACGGTTCTATATCGAAGTCGGGGTGAAAGGTGCCGAGACCCGCACCGCTGTCGTCGTAGGGATAGCAATCCCCGCACGCCACGTAGTTCGCGTGACTATGGTTGATCAGGTCGCCCCACGGGAAACGCTGTTCTTCTTCGCCGCCTCGGGCAGCCTTTTCCCATTCCGCCTCGGTCGGCAGCCGGTAACCGCTGCCCAAACTGCACTCCCACGTCGACGAATCGTAAGCCAAGGGCTTCCCCTCCATCCCACTGCGCCAGTTCGCATACGCCGCGGCACCGTACCACGTCACCAATACCATGGGGTGATCCTCCCTACCGGAAACCACGCCGAACGTGCTGCCGTCCCAGGTAATCTGAATGTACGGATGATCCACGGCCGCGGCGCAGCAATGGTAGCTGGTCCCACTGCCTCCCGTGTAGACCTTTTGACCAATGACAGCGATGAGATTGCCTTGGTCCTTGGCCCAATTCAAAGCGTAGGCATATTGTTGATTGGTCACCTCGCACCTGTCCATGTAGAAGGCGTCGACGTACACCGAATGAACTGGCAGCTCCTCAGGTCTTGCTTCCTCAAACATGCTACCCATCTCGAACTCCCCGGCAGGGATAAGAGCCATGCCGACCGGGGGAGCGTCATAGGCCAATTGGAACCGGGCAAAGTCGGCGAGATCGACATCTGCGTCGCCGTCCATTTGGAACAGGGCGCAGCCCGGACCCAGGTCTCCGCCCGGCCCGGTCATGCACTCCGGAAACCCCGAAAACCGCAACTGGCCGAAAACGGAGCTGGCAAACAACAGGACCAACAACATCGAGATCATGGGGCCGTTGCGCATGAGATCTGCTCCTTACTCCGGATTCAGTACATGACGGTTCTGTGTCCAGGTCCCGGGTGAGTACGGCGACCAGAAAAACCCGCGAGCGGCATAGCCTGCGCGGCGTGTCTCTTGCGTTCACAAGGGCGGATTCCAGGCATGCCGTGGTTCCCCGTATTCCACATCACTTATGTTACCGGAACGAACGTAGAAAGTCAAGGAATTCCATTGAGGACGCATCGCGTAACTGGGGTCCGCTGTGCGGATCGACTCTTGTAGGGCAGCGTCGAGGAACGAGACCTGCCGCGCTTGTCGACCGTCGATCATTGGATCAGTACCACGACCGTCAGGGAGTGGCCATCGTTCGGCGGCGCGTCGCAACGGATCGGCCAAGGGCGGGTCGCTCACGCTCGCCGTACTGATGGCCGCGGCTCATCGGCTCCTTTTTCAGGCTGAAAGTCGAGGGTCCGCTGTGCGGACCAGTTTACTTCGCCAGCAGAACGCTGTTGTTCAACCCGCTTCGGGGTTGGGACAGTAGGGAGCCCCGTGCCCCAGGGTGGCACTTCGCGGCTACGCCGCTTCGTTTACCCTGGGCTTTGCTGTTGGACGCCTTCGGCGTGCGTTCGATCTTGTAGGGCACGGTCGAGGTACGAGACCTGCCACCAAGACGCGCGTCGCGCAGAGGTCGCGGCAGGTCTCGTGCCTCGACCATGCCCTACGGGGGATGCCGGCTGGGTGGCCAACTTGTTGGCCCGTGGAGCTCGGCGCGCCGGGGGCATTGGGCGGGTCGCTCACGCTCCCCGTACTGATTACGCTGCCCTACAATGGTTGCGACTCGCTCGTGACGGATGGCGCCGGCCAAGCGGTGGCGTAAGATAGGTCGCGGCAGGTCTCGTGCCTCGACCATGCCCTACGGGGGATGCCGGCTGGGTGGCCAACTTGTTGGCCCGTGGAGATCGGCACGCCGCAGGCATAGGGCGGGTCGCTTACGCTTGCCGTACTGATTACGCTGACCTTCTTGTGGGGCAATCGGACAAGGCTGGTCTTACGGGAGCAATTCGCCCAGCCAGGGGTCAAGCTGTCCGGCGCCGTTGAGAAGGTCGATCTCGCGGAGAATGTCGGATGCGGTGGCCGTGCCGCTTCTGTTGAGGTCTGTCGACCAGAGGGGTAGATCCGTCGTACCGGTCACAGAATCGATGAGAGCTTGAAGGTCGCTCATGTCGGTGGTGCCGTCTCCGTCAACGTCTCCCGGCAGATAGCCGAGTGCAATCCGACTGCCGTTACAGGTGTACGAGATGGTTGTTCGCGTGCCTGGATCCAGGGGCCGTCTGAGCACCACCTCCACGTGTTCGTCATCCGCAACGGTAACCGAACGGATCTGCGGGGTAGGACCGGATCCGCCGGTCGCCGCGACGGAAAAATCCGCCGCGGTCAAGCCCGTGGCACCGCCGTCGAAGACCAGATTAACAATCTGCCATCCGCAGGACGCTCCCCCGGCAGGGTCGAACGGCTGGCGGGCGTCGATGGCGCCGGTGGGCGGGTCGCTGCCGACGATGATGCGGGCGTACGGGTCACATTCGTCAGGTACTCGATTCCCGTTACAGTCGTTGCTGGTGGCGCCGGTAATGTCCAACCAATCAGGCACGGTGTTGTAGTTGCAGTCGGCGAATGCGCTAGCCTCGTAAGCACCGAGGTCGGCGGTTCCGAACAGGACTCGCGATGCTCCGGCTAGATCGGTTTCGCCGTCCAGCGGCGAAAAAGCCGGATCGCCCGCATTGATGCACCGCGAGATTTCGGCTAGCCGGAAGTCACCATGGTCTGCGTCAGTAAAACCGGGGTCGATGGCCAGGTTTCCGGTTGTCTGTGAGAAAGCGCTGTGGATCAGACCGGCGCCGGCGGTACCTCGCTGGATGTCGCTGTACGTGATTGCCATCGCCGAGTTTGATCGCAAGTCGATCTCGGTGCCGGTGAGAGCGGTATTACTCCAGAGAATGCACATGCTGACTGCCGGCCGGCCGGCAGTGGCGTGAAGCGCGCCGCCGCAAAAAGACGCGGTGTTGCCGACGATCGTGCAATGACGAATAACCGGGTCGCTGTACGAGCTGGAGATTCCGCCTCCGGCAACACCCTGGTTACCGGTGATCAAACAGCCCACGATACGCGGACTGCTCCCGTTGCGGCAGGTGATTCCGGCGCTGTGGTTCCCCGTGATGATGCAATTGCGGATGGTCGGCCCGCTGTTGTCACATTCGATCCCCCGGCTGTTCGTGATCGTGAACCCGTAGATCTGCGATTCGAGCCCTTCTCCGTTCTGGAAAACGAACGCGGGTTGGCTACCGCCGCCGTCGATGATGCAGGCGGCCGGGCCGTTCGCGCTACGCACGGTCAAGTTCTTCCCTGCGAAGTCCAACGCGACGTTGCCGAACCTGGTATAGACTCCGTCGGCCACTTCAACGACGTCACCGGGCAGAGCGGCGTCGATGGCCTGCTGAATAGTCGTGAAGTCGGCGGGTACGTGCCGCACGGCCTGGCACTCGTCCGGCACGCCGTTGTCCTCGAGGTCGACGCTGGTAGCGCCGGCGATATCGCAACTGTCGGCTACGCCGTTTCCGTTGCAGTCCGATTCGCACTCGTCGGGCGTGCCATTGCCGGTGCAGTCGAGACTGGTGCCGGCCGCGATGTCGCATTTGTCGGGGACGCCGTTGTCGTTGCAGTCGGGTGCGATTCCGTCGGCGATTTCGCACTCATCGGCCAGGCCGTTACCGTCGCAATCCTCGCATTCATCGGGGATGCCGTTATCGTTGCAGTCCCGGCCGGCCGCGGCGGCAATATCGCAACTATCGGCGATGCCGTTGTGATTGCAGTCCGGTTCGCACTCGTCTGGAACGCCATTGTGCGTGCAATCCTCACTAGCGCCGCCCTTGGCCACGTCGCAGTCGTCGGGGATGTTGTTTCCATTGCAGTCCGGGCTTTGGCCCAAGCTCAAGTCGCAATCGTCGCGAATCCCGTTCTTGTTGCAGTCCGGACCGCCGGTGCAGCCGGATGGAAGAACGCTGATCGTGAGTGGATGAAGCTGCAACGACCCGATCGGCTCGGAGTTGTCATCGAGCAAGACGGTCTGTCCGTCGCTGCAATCGAACCCGACGACGAACGCCCCCGCGGCGCCCTGCGATACCTCGAGGATGAGCGTTCCGCCGTAGGACGGTGTTTCGGCCTCGACTACCGACTGATGGATACCGATCGCGCTGTATTCGTAGTCTGGCCGGCCACGCAGGACCGTGGCGATGCTGGGTGAGTGGCGGAAGGGGTAGGCCGCTCTGTAGCGATCGATGTAAGCTCCGGCGGTCGCATGCGGAGTGGTAGACGGAGTCAATACGCCAATCGCCGCGCTTGTGAATCCGGCGGCATCTACGGTTGCACGGTAGGATCTCAATGCGTCGGGCGTCCAGCCTTCGAGGTGAATTTCGCAGTTAACCGTATCGCCGGGTTCGACGATAACGCGGTCGACCGGTCCTTGGGGCAGGGCGGTTGAGTTCACCGCAGCGGCTCGAAGGGAAATCGCCGCACCGCAGCCGGGTATGGGGAGCCCCGCGCAGCCGCCGTTTGCACACTCATCATCGGCCGTGCATCGGTTGTCGTCGTCGCACGAGCCCGATCGTAACGCGTATTGACAGACGCCGTTTTCGCAGGTGTTCACCGTACACGAGTTTCCGTCGGCGCAATCGGAGTCCGTCAGGCATTCGACGCATTCATCAAGCTGTTCGTCACATCGCATCTCGATGCACGGGGCGGTCCCCTCTACGCACGTGCCGCCCGAGCAGGTCTCCTGCCCGTTGCAGAACAGGCCGTCGTCGCAGTTTAGGTCGGCGCAGGGGTCGCATTCGTCGGGAACGCCGTCGCCGTTTAAGTCTGCGCTGGTTCCGGCGTTAACGTCGCACTCGTCGGCGAATCCGTTACCGTTGCAGTCTTCACATTCATCGGGAATCCAATTCCCGTTACAGTCTCCGCTGTTACCTTCAGTTATGTCGCATTCATCTGCGATTCCGTTTGTGTTGCAGTCCTCGCATTCATCCGGCAGTCCGTTGGCGTTGCAGTCGTCGCTGATGCCAGGCCCCGGTGGACCGGGCGCATCGTCTGCAACATCGCATTCATCTGCCCAGCCGTTTCCATTACAGTCCTCGCAGTCGTCTGCGATTCCATTATTGTTGCAGTCGTTGGCGGCGCCCGTGACAAGATCGCATTCGTCGGGAATGCCGTTTTCGTTACAGTCCGACGATCCCCATCCGGCGACATCGCATTCGTCGGGGATCTCGTTGCTGTTGCAGTCGACGCTCACCCCGGAAACAACATCACATTCGTCCGGGATTAAGTTGACGTTGCAGTCGTAGCTGATTCCCGCGGTCAGGTCGCAAATGTCTGCAAAACCGTTGCCGTTGCAGTCTTCGCATTCATCCGGAACGCCGTTCTCGTCGCAATCCACGCTGATCCCCGCGGCCAGGTCGCATTCATCGGCAATACCGTTTTCGTTGCAGTCCGGTTCGCAATCGTCCGGGACACCGTTGTGGTTGCAGTCGGCGGCGAAGGCCAAATCACACGCATCAGGTACACCGTTTCCGTTGCAGTCCTTCGCCAAGCCGACCGCGATGTCGCAAGTGTCCGCGATTCCATTCTCATCGCAGTCCGTGCCGCGCGTGCAGCCGGGTATCGGTACGTGGATCGTGAGCGGTTCCAGTATGAAATGGTCAACAAAACCTTCCGGGTCGAGATGCAATTGGGGCTTCCCATCACCGCCCGGCACAAGATCGACGGTGAAGTCGCCAAGGGCGTCATCCGACACATTCAATACTAGCGTGCCGCAATACACGGGATAGTCGGGCTCCAGGACTGAGGCGTACATGGGAACGGCACCATAGGTGTAATCCGGTGGCTCGGTCGAGACCGCGGTGATGGTGGCCATTCCGAAGAACGCGAAGTCCTCCCTTTGCTGGTTGATGAACGCGCCGCTGCTCGGGGTTGGGTCGGTCTGCGGAGCAAGCGACCCGCGCGGACCGCTATCGAAGCCGGCGGAATCGATCGACGCTTCGTACATGTCCAACTTCCGCTGTCCCCAGTTCCGCAGGTACAGCTCGGTGGTGACGGTATCACCGGCACGGACTTCGATCTCTGAAGCCGGGCCGTCGGGCAAGGGGATGCCGTTTACCGCCGCGGCCATAAGAGAGAAGACCGGAGCGCAGTTTGCGATTAACACATTCCGGCAGAGTCCGTGGTCACACTGATGATCTGTGCAAGGGTTACCATCCTCGCAGTCTTCCGGCGACCGACATTCGATACATCGGTTGGTGAGTTCATCGCAAACTCTCCCTGGACATGGATTCGTCCCGGCCAGGCAGAGGTTGTCGATACACTCTTCAACTCCGTTGCAGAACCAGCCGTCGTCGCACTCAGCCTGACTGTCGCAGAACTCGCACACATCCACAACGCCATTGCCGTTGGTATCCTCGGCGGAGCCGTCTAGTATCTCGCAGGCGTCGGGAGACTCGTTTGAGTTACAGTCGGCAAAGAACGGGGACTCGCTCGCTCCGAGGTCTACGCGACAATGCTGCACCCGCGGTTCTCCGTCGAGGTCGGTGGCGGTGGCGGAGAAGAAGGCCGGGTCGCCGGCGTCGATGCAGGGGGAGTTGTCGGTCAGGTGGTAATCGCCGCCGGCGATGAAGGCGGGGTCGGCGTCGAGGTTGCCCGTGCCCACCCAGCCGCCTTCCACGTCACTGTACGAAACGGTCGGCTCTCCGAAGATCTGGTCCGGGCCGGTCTCGCCGAGGTTGCCCCATAGAATACTGCTGGTCACCGTCGGGATCGCGTCGTTGCAGTGCAACGCTCCGCCGCGGTAGCCGTCGGCGAGGTTGTCCACGATAGTGCAGTTGCGAATCAACGCGTTGCTCAGATAGCACGCGATTCCGCCGCCGAGGAACGACTGGTTACCCGAAATCACGCTGTCGGTGATGGCGGCCGGGCTGTTCTCGAAACAGTAGACCCCGCCGCCCGAGTTGGTCGTCTCGTTCCCGGTAATCGTACACCGGTCGATCGCCGGGCTGCTCCGCTCACAATAAATCCCACCGCCGCCGTATTCCACGAGAATCGTCGGCGCGATCGAGTTATCCTGCAACACGCAACGCCTTATCGTCGGATTGCTGTCCACGCAGTAGATCGCCCCGCCGCGATACGAGCCGAAGGTGCTGCCCACTGCGGCCGTGCCGTTGCGGATCGTCAAACCGTCCAGGACCGCCGATCTGGTTTCATGACTGTGGAAGAAGAAACCCCGACCTGCGCCCTGTGGATCGATGACCGTACCGGCCACGACTGCCGCGTTCGCCGGGTCGGTGCTCTGTAGGGTGATCAGCCGACCGCCGAAGTCCAGGTCCCGGTTATGGCGGCCTTGATAGACGCCCTCGGCGACGATTACGCGATTACCCGAGATGGCCGCGTTGATCGCCGGTTGGATGGCGCAGAACGGGTCCTCGATTGTACCGGTCCCCGGACCTGAGCAGTTCGCATCAACATACAGTATGCGCTCGCGGTCCTCACAAACGTCGGGAACGCTGTTGTGGTTGAAGTCCTCGGTAAGACCCTCCGCAGTCTCGCAGGCATCCCACTCTCCGTTGTCGTTGCAGTCGGCGGATGTGTCCTGACAGATGTCGGGCACTCCGTCAGCGTTACAGTCTGCGACGGTCCCGGATTCAATATCGCAGCTATCCGCAACGTTGTTCGAGTTGCAGTCCGGTTCGCAGTCGTCCGGGACGCCGTTGTAGTTGCAGTCGGCCACCAGAAGGTCGATTACGTCGCAGTCGTCGGGAATCCCGTTACCGTTGCAGTCCGGTTCGCAGGCGTCGACCAGATCATTACCGTTGCAGTCGCCGGCCAAACCAGACTCGATGTCGCAGCTATCGGGGATGCCGTTGCCGTCGCAGTCGATCTCGCAAACGTCCAGCAGGCCGTTCCCGGAGCAATCCAGGTCCGGATTCGCGGTGATCTCGGCGTCGTCCGTCTGGCCGTTGCCATCGCAGTCCGTGGGAATCTGCGGCGACACGCATAACGAGAACGACTGCGGACCGGCCGGTACGCCATAGCCGAAGACCTCGACCAGCCACAGGCCTTCCGCCGGATCGTCCACGAGAACTTGCTCGATGTTGTTGAGATGGTCGGCTCGAACGCGCGTAGCCGGGGCGGCCGGGTCCGCCGGATCGAGTGTCCAGGGATAGTGGCGATTGCCCTGTGGATCAAAGACCCGAAGATCGAGGTCATTGACCAGAGCCCGGGTAACGTTCGGCGCTGCGGGGTAGTCGTCCCAGGCCAGGGTTATCTTCAGCTCGCCGTCGTCCGGGTCGACCTGCACCAGTAGGGGGTATCGTTCGCCCTGATCCAGTTGCCCTTCGCGGAACCGCTCCGTGCGCAGGAAGTCGATGCTGTCGCGGATACGCACCGAGCCGTATCCGTTTTGATAGTCCGGGCCGCGATTGCCCAGGTCGGCGGCGTTGTGGGTCAGGATCGCCTTGATCGTGGCGTTGCGGGGGTCGGCCGCAGCGGGCAGTAGGGTTCGGTAATCCTCCAGTAACAGTGCGATCAGGCCGGTCACCGTCGGGGCGGACATGGACGTACCGCAGGCGCTCATGTACCCGCCGCCGATTACACAGGAAGTTACGCCGAAGTCGTCTCCGATCTCGCAACCGGGGGCCGTTACGTCCGGCTTGATTCGCCCGTCGTCGGTCGGTCCCCAACTGGAGAAGATGGTGGTGAAGTCGTCGTTGGCGTTGACGGCCCCGACGGTGATGTGGTTTTTGGCGCAGGACGGCGGGGCGGTGGAGTGGTAGCCCTCCGGGGTGTGGACGCCTTCCGTTCGGCAGCGACTGCAGTTTCGTTCATTGCCGTTGGACCAGACCACGGTAAGTGGATTTCCCAACGTGCCGGTTACGATTGCGTCGATAAGCTGGGCGGTGATCCCGTAATCGCCGGTGATTGCGCAGTCGAACCCGTTCGTGCAGGTGTTGGTTCCGATCGAGTTGTTGGCCACGTCGACGCCGAAGTTCGCGATGGCGTCGCTATAGTCGTTCTCCAGGTCGCCCGGGTCGGCGTAGAGTGGCGGGTTTTCTTCGTGGTATTGCGTTTCGAAGCCGTAGCTTTCGATGATTACCCCCGGAGCCATGCCGCGATACACGCCGTTACTGGCTAAGCCGCTGCCGCCGATGGTCCCGGCCACATGTGTTGGGTGGGAGTCTTCATCGCTTCCGTCCCGAGCGGTCAGTCGCCCACCGAAGTCGGGATGGGTTCCGTCCGCGACGCCGCCGTCGTAGAGCAGTACGGTAACTCCCGTGCCGTCCAGTTCGTAGTCCGGGTGCGTCTGGACCGTTTCAGCTTGGGTGAGCCATCGGTTACTGTCGTTGGCCTCGCCGAAAGCGGGCAGCGGCGGCTCGATCCACTGCACCGCGTCCTCGTCGGCCAGTGGGGTTATTCGATCCGCGGGCAGTTCGATCACGAGCCCGTTGACGGCGCGTAAGTATGACCGAACCGTGGCACCATGCCGCTTGGCGATGTTCTCGCCGTCGGGGATAAGCGGGATGTCCTGGTGGAACAGCAGGTAGGCCGCGACGGTAGGGGGAGTATCTTCGCGGTCGGACTCAGCGGTTGTTACTATCGCTCGCCGCGGGAGTTCTTTTCCGGTGAAACCCGGGTGGAGCTTCCAGGCTCGTTGAACGGCCTGCGCGTGCCGTAGCGGCACCGCCCGGGTCAGTGCCGCGAGGTCCACCCTGCCGGGCTCGACTACGGCGAAGAAGCTGTTGTCACCAAGCGGACTCAGCAGTTGCAGCCCCGCCAGGGAAACCGCGGCCCGATCCGCGGCAGTGAGCCCCCGATCGAACTGCACGACGACATGCCGCCGGCTTCCTTCGGAATCCGGCCCGACCAACAACTCCGCCGCCGCTTCCGCGCTCTTCTCTTCACCCGAACCGCCGGATTCGGCACTAATGGCGTAGCCGACTCTCTCCCCCGAACCGCGCCAGCAAACCTGCCCACCCCACGCCGGCAAAGCGGCGAGGAACAACAGGAGGATCGATAGGCGGGTGGGAGTAGGCGTGTAAGACGGGCGATTCGAGCCGCGCGCGGCATTAGGCGTGGCAGTTGGCTCACACGTGGGCATTGCTTGCTCCACAGATTCCCGCACCGTGCCGCGCGCTCGTGCGGCGGTGTTCCATTTCAGTAACGGAATCAGCCGGCCTGCTACAAACGCGGCACCCCGCCGTTCGTTTCCGAATACGAACGACCAACCCGTTTATACCGGTATTCGGGCGATGAATCAACGGAAAGGTCTCTCCAGGACGTTCCCTGTCACCGAAACCAACTGTACCGCCCCGAACTTGTGCAAATGGTATCGGGAGCCTAGAGTCTGCTCAGATGCCGGCCGCGGCGGTCCGGTTGCCGGCATGGGCGAGGCACGCCCGAGTGCTTTCTGAACACCGAACGGCCCCCCGGGTAGGATGGAGTTGTGACAATGTCTGGTTCCCTCGTTGTGCTTATCGGTCTATTCGTGGCGCTGCCGGCGGATGGGGATTCCACGTGGACGCGCATCGGCTTGGACGAGGGCTTGGCGGCGCAAGTGCAGCCGTCCATCGATCGAGGTTTGAAGTATCTCTCCGCTACCCAGCAGGAGGACGGTGGTTGGGAGGCGTTCGGTCGGTCCCACCCGGCCATTACGGCTCTGGTGGTAAAGGCTTTGGTACAGGACCCGGGCTATGGCCGCGATCATGCGACGGTCAGAAGAGGGCTGGCTTACATCCTACGTCACGTTCAGCCCGACGGTGGAATCTATGTTCCGGACGAGGGCAAGCGAAACTACCACACAAGTGTCGCGTTGATGGCGTTGTCAGCCACGAAGGACCCGGCACATGCGAAGACGATTCGAGCGGCCCAGCGTTTCCTCAAGAATCTGCAGTGGGACGAGGGCGAAGGGCACGAGGCGACTAGTCCCTGGTACGGCGGACAGGGGTACGGCCGGCACAAGCGTCCGGATCTCTCCAATACGCAGTTGATGACCGAGGCGCTGAAACAAAGCGGTCTTCCCGCCGACGATCCGGTTTACCGGAAAGCCGCAGCGTTCGTCTCACGCTGTCAGATGTTGGGGCAGACCAACGATCAGAGTTTTGCCTCGGAGAGTGCTGACGGCGGGTTCGTATATACTCCGGCCAACGGTGGTGAGTCCAAGGCCGGGGTAGAGATGATCGACGGGAAGCCGAGGCTTCGAACGTATGGATCCATGACGTACGCCGGCTTCAAGAGCCTGCTGTACGCGAATGTCGACCGCCAGGACGTTCGAGTCCGCCGAGCCTTGGATTGGATTCAGCGACACTATACGCTAGACCACAATCCCAACATGCCCGACGCGCAGTCGAAGCAGGGACTGTATTACTACTACCACACCTTCGCCCGGGCGTTGTATGCGTGGGGTGATGAGACGATTAACGACGCCCAGGGCGTTCCGCGAGACTGGCGCAGGGACCTGTGCAGCAAACTCATCTCCTTGCAGCGTGAAGACGGAAGCTGGGTCAACTCGGAGGATCGGTGGTACGAGGGAAACCCGCATTTGGTGACGGCGTACGCGATTCTGGCGATGCAGACTGCTATGTCGTTACCTTGAAGTCGAGGACGTGCCGGTAGTGTCCACCCGGTGACGCATGGCAAGTTGGGAGGAGCGTGCATTGACGCATCCACCTATCGAAGATTGGCAGACTATTGAGCCGCGTCCGCCGGGACCGGCGGTTGCGGAGCCTCGCGCGCTATTGACTGAAGCGTTGTCAGCCGACGGGGTCTTGCGGTCATTCGTGGAAGCGGCGCGGCGTGAGAATCAACCGGTGCTGCTGGTGGTGAATGACGGACACCGTGCGACTCAGACTCACGTAGCGCTTGAGGCGATCGCTGAGGTTCTTGGCTCACGACTTGTCCTACCGGGCTTCCGGGCGCTGGTGGCGGCGGGGACGCATCAGTTTCCGGAGCATGAGCGGCGCGAGTTCGAAGCGAGCACATTTGGGGGCTGTGGCTTGCGGATCGATGCCGTGTCCTGGAACGACTCCGACAGTGATCGAGACCGGGTGAAGGTAGGCTCCGTGCGGCTGCACAAGTGGCTGGCGGAAGCTCGGTTCGTATTGGCGATAGGCAGTGTTGAGCCTCATTACTTTGCGGGAGTAACGGGAGCCCATAAGACGCTGACCGTCGGGTGCATGGCCCGGGGCGATATAGAGCGGAATCACGAAGGGGCGATGAGCTCAGCCTCTGAGAACCTCAGATTGAACGGTAACCCGGTGTACCACGGGGTTGTTGAGATTCTCGGCGCGGTGCAGGATGGTGGTCGTCGGGTCCTGGCGATTAACGAGGTCGTGGACAGTAGGAATCTGCTGGCGGCTGCGGTAGGCGATCCGGTGGAGACCGTCGAGCTTCTGCTCCCTACGGTGCGGAGCGTGTTTGCGCACCAACTTCCCGAGCCCGTGGATTTGTTACGGCTGCGTGTGCCATTGCCGCTCGGACGAAATCTGTATCAGGCGGATAAAGCGCTGAAGAACAACCACTTGGCGGTGCGCTACGGCGGGGGGATTCTCTTGGAGGCGGATTGTCCGGAGGGGATAGGTCCGGATGCCTTTTTGGGGTTGCTCCGCCGAGCGGCGGGCTACGCCGATGCTCTGAGGATCGTGGCAGACGAGGGGTATCGGCTGGGTGATCACAAAGCGGTCAAGCTTCTCTACCTGACGGATCCAAAGTGCCGTGGAGTCCATGTCGTTCTGGTGTCAGACACCGTCACTCCGTCGGCCGCGCGGGAAGCCGGAATGCGGGTCTTCGCCGACGCCTCGGTTGGTCTTGATTGGCTCACGGAAGTCGTGGCGGCATCCGGACCGTGCCGCCGTGGGGCGATCATTGAAGATGCCGGGGTTGTCTGCACGAGCGCGCCAGGGCAATAGACGAAGTCCGAAACGCCACCGTCGAGGGGGATTCTCCTTGGGGGGTCGTCAGGCGCCACCTTCGGTATCGTCCGTGGGCCTGATATCGCGGGCAAGGCGGTCAATCGTCTCGAGATGTTCGGTTCGCCCGAGCAGAAGCCCCTGAGATACCAGTTCCCGTAGACGTCCGGCTTCACGCGAGAGTTCCATGTGCCCACAGATTCCCCCGGTGCCGATCAGTTGGTGTAGGATCTCACGGACGGAGGTCTCATCGGATTCGCGCACGGCATTGCGTAGCTTCTGAATCCGATCACCAAGACCTCGCTCGAATTGTGCTATTGCGGCTGCCAGATCGAGGTCTCTGCGGCTGGGAGTGGCAGGTTCCGAGACTGCGGAGTTGCCGTAATCGTCCGTCGGTCGGTTGAGGTACTCGGAGGCGGCCTCCACCAACTTGACCAGGGAGATCGGTTTACGCCAACAGTCGTCAAAGCCGGCCCTGAGGATGCGGCCTTTGTCGTTTTCGGAGGTTGAGGCCGTCAGGGCGATGATCGGTCCATCGAAGCCGCTTCGACGAATTGCGTCCGCGGCAGCCAGGCCGTTCATCCGAGGCATTCGGATATCCAGAACGATCAGGTCGAAGGCCTGGCGGGCGGCGGCCTGAACCGCCTCCTCGCCATCCTCAACGGCGACGACATCCGCCCCTGCTTCGGCCAAGGCGAACAGCACAAGCTCGCGGGCGTCGCGGAAATCGTCGGCCAGCAGGACCCTCCCGGCGAGTTTGTGTTCGAACTGCGGGGGACTATCCGGGGCCGAGCCGGGAAGTGAATCAAAGGCCTCGCCGGGCGGCAGCCAGTCGACATCGTCCAGCGGACCCGTCGGGACAGTCAACGTGAATGTACTGCCTTTGTTCTCGACACTTTCCACCCTGAGGGAACCCGACAGTCGTTCGGTAATCCACTTGGTGAGCGGTAAGCCGAGTCCGACTCCGCGGGCGACAACGGAGTCGGAGGGATCCTGATCGATTTGCGCAAAAGTCTCGAAGATATGCTCGACGCCGGTGGGGGGGATTCCGACACCGGTATCTTCAACGCCCACCGTCAGAGCAGGCTCCGGCGCCTCTCGATCGACGCTCACTCGTGCCCAGACATGCCCGGCCCGTGTGAACTTGAGGGCGTTACTGATCAGGTTGGTAATTGCCTGTTTCAGCCTGGTCGGATCGGTGTGGATGTGTGCGGGGATATCGGTGTCGTTGAAGATGCGGAAATCCACGGCAGATCCGTGGTGGAGGTGGGCGGTAAGATTGTGTACATCAACGAGGATCCCGGGCAATGAGCATCGGATCGGCTTGACGTCGAGTTTACCGGCTTCCACCCTTGAGAGGTCTAACAGATCGTCAATGAGGCAAAGCAGATGTTGCCCGTTTCGCAAGATTCGCTCGCTGAGGTCCTGCTGCGTCGCATGGTCCGTGTCCGTTCTCTGGAACAACTCGGCGGCGCCGAGCATCGCCGTGATGGGGGTGCGGATTTCATGACTCATATTGGCGAGGAACTTGCTTTTCGCGAGATTGGCGGCCTCGGCAGCCTCTTTGGCATTACGTATCTCTTCGGCGGCGCGCTGCCGCTCGGTTATGTCCTGAACCGTGCCGACCTTGCCCGTCAACTTCCCGGTCTCGGACACCATGAGTGCCATCTTCATGTCCACCCAACGGACTGCGCCTCCTGGAGTCTGGACTCTGAACTCACCTGAATACACGCCGCCCTCTCGGGAGGATCGGAAGGTGTCTTCGATAACCGTTTCTCTGTCCTCGGCGTGAATACACTCATGCCACGCCCAGCCGAGCATGTTGTCCGGGGATGCTCCGGTAATCTCCTGCATTCGCTCGTTGACGTAGACCCACTGCCCGTCGGCGTCCGTAAGGAGAATCCCAATGGGGGCGGAAAAACAGAGGAGCCGAAAACGGGCTTCGCTTTCGCGCAGAGCCTGCTCCGCTTGTTTGCGACTGGTAATGTCGGCGTAAATACCGAGGATCCCGACTACCTGTCCATCGCGATCTCGAAGTGGGACCTTGCTGGTAAGGAGCGTGGCGTCCTTGCCGTCCGCCTGATGCTGCGGTTCCTCGATGTTCAACATCGGTTCGCCGCGGTCCATCACTTCGCGGTCGCAGTGGCGGAAGAACTCGGCCTCTTCCCGTTGCCAGGCCAGGTCGTAGTCCGTCTTGCCGATGATGTCCTCCGGAGATCTCAGTCCCGCGACCCGCGCAAGATTCTGGTTGCACCCCAAAAACACGGAATTGCGGTCTTTCCAGAACACGTAATGCGGCACGTTGGAGATCACGTTGCGGAGCAGTTCTTCTTGCTCTCTCAACTTCTCCTCGGCCCGCTCGCGTTCCGCGGCCTCGCTTTGCAGGCGTTCGTTCGCACTGGTGAGATCTGCGGTTCGCTCTCTGACGCGCTGTTCCAATTCCTCCTGAGCGGATTGCGCCGATTCCTGCGCCCGCTTGTGTTCCGTAATGTCGCGGGCCGTGCCGAGCACTGCAATCGGCTCGCCGAACTCGTTTCGGACCAGGGTGTTCCGCGTATGCGTAGGGAAAACCGTTCCGTCGGATCGCACGTGCCAGATCTCGCCGCTGAACTCGCCGGTTTCGCGAATGCACCGGTTGGCATCTTCCACGCTGGGAAGTTGTTCCGGAGTATGGAAGATGGAGAGGTGTTTATACTGAATCTCTGCCAAAGCAAGTCCGTGCAACTTCGCGAAGGCGTTGTTGGCGAACAGCAGGTTCCCGTTCAGATCTGCGACGGCGATGCACTCGCTGCTCTGTTCCACGGCGGTAGACAGCAGCCGCAGCTTCTCTTCCGTCCGCCGGCGCTGCAGGGCATTGGCGATGATCTCTCCGACGATTCGCAGAAGCGCGATTATCTCCTCCGACCAGGACTTGGCTTTGCGAACGGAATCGAATCCTACGAAGCCGATCAATACCCCGGAGCAGACCATCGGCACGCAGACCAGAGATTCAATCTCCTCCGTTTCCCACTCCTTCCGTTCCGCGGACGCTTCCTGTGGAAGGTCGCTTACGCGCGGCACGTGAATGGTCTCCCTTCGCTTGATTCGCTCGGAGAACCAAGGCAGAGAGGCTGTGGGCAAGTCCTGTAACCGCGGCATAGCCGGTGGAATGTTCTTGGCACACCATTCGTGCGTGTTGCTCATTCGATTACCGTCGTCCGAGAAGAGAAACACGTAGCTGCGATCTACTCGGGCGGATTGGCCTAAGGCCTTAAGGGCATCGTTCACTCCTGCGTGTATCTCGTTTGATGGGAGATTGATGAACTTGGTGGAGATCCCGGAGACAACGTATTCGAACTCCATCCTCGCCCGCAGGGCGTGCTCGATCTGCTTTCGCTCCGTGATGTCGTACGCGATGGTCAAACTGGCAGGTTCACCTTCGAACTTAATCGGGCTGACTCGGCAGTCGATCCAGCAGGTTCCTCCGTCCTTACGCGCGATTCTGATTTCGAATTGGTCGGACAGGTCTTCCCCTCGTTGTCGAGCGGCATCTCGTTCGCGTACGTAAGGCTTGAACTCTCGGCAGGCGAGATCCACCAGGTCCAACCCTCGCAGCTCCTTCGGCGTGTAACCCGTGAGACTCTCGGCGGCCGCGCTGGCAAAGCAGATTGTGCGCCCACGGTGGACGATTACCGAAGCGGACAGAGACTCGATGAGGTCGGCGGAGGCCATTCCCCGGCGGGTGTCGGTCCCTGCGGCGTTGCCGCGCCGCCGGCTCTCCGCCAACTCGGCGCGGAGGGATTCCAGCTCTTGGATCAACTGCGCTTTCGTTTTCCTCGAATCGTTCATCCGTCGCTCTCAACAAGACGCCGCGGAATGTGGCGGACGATACCTCCCACCCCTGCTGGGGCGGGAGCATTGCTGCCGGACTCGACGACCTCCGTGAAGTCGGCGCGCCCAAGAGACGCAGTTTCCAGTTGGCGCGGTCGCCGAAGCCACGCGAGTTTAGCCAACACCGGCGGTAAGGACAAACTGGGCGTCCTCCCACTCATGCCTGGACGCCGGACACGCGCTCACAGTAGAATCCTCGGATATTCAGGCGACGTGACCTTGTGCCGACCTTGGCGGCAAGATATGCGCGTGCGTCATCCGATTCGAGAATTCGGAAGAACCTGCGAGGTACGATTATGCGTGTTGCACTGCCGGTTGATTTGCGTAGCGATACCGTCACTCGGCCGTCAGCCGAGATGCGCCGGGCGATCGCGGAGGCTGAAGTCGGGGACGATGTCCTCGGCGACGATCCAACGGTCATTCGACTTCAGGAGAAGGTGGCGTCGTTGCTGGGCAAGGAGGCGGCTCTGTTCATGCCTTCCGGGTCGATGGCCAACCAGACGGCGATTCGTGCCCAGACGCAGCCCGGAGATGAGATCATCGCTCACGCGGAAAGCCATGTCTACCATTACGAAGGGGGGGCACCGGCGGGGCTTTCCGGATGTTCGTTCCGCTTGTTGCAGGGGAATAGGGGGTTGTTTGACGCGGCAGCGGTAGCTGCGGCCGTTCGGCCTCCTGATTCGCATTTTCCATCCTCGGCTCTGGTTGTGGTGGAGAACACGCACAATCGCGGCGGCGGTACATGTTGGTCGGTTGAAGCGATTGCGGAGATCCGAAAAGTTGCGGATGCGTGCGGGTTGCGCGTGCATCTTGACGGCGCCAGGTTGTTGAACGCTTGTGCGGCCAGAGGTTACAGTCCGGAGGAGTACGCGCGATACGCGGACACGGTATCAATGTGTTTTTCCAAGGGGTTGGGGGCCCCGGTGGGGTCCGCCGTGGCGGGAAGCAGCGAGATCATCCGCCGTATTCACCGTTTCAGAAAGATGTTTGGTGGGGGGATGCGGCAAGCCGGAATGATTGCGGCGGCGGCGATGTTCGCCCTGGAGCATAACGTGGACCGCCTGCCGGAAGATCATGAGAATGCCCGACGTTTGGCATCTGCACTCAGCGAGCTACCGGGTTTGAACGTCGCCCCCGAAACCGTCGAGACCAACATCGTCTACTTCACTGTCAGGGAATCGGCCGGGTCGGCGCGGGATGTGTGCGAAGCTTTGCGGCGGGAGTACGAGGTTTGGATGCTGCCTGTTGCCCAGCAGCGAATCCGGGCGGTCACCCATCTGGATGTCACCAGCGATGCAGTAGATTACGCCAGCGCGGCGTTTCGCCGGGTACTCAAGGCTCGGACGGTGTGATCCTCAACGCGCAGCGCAGGCATTCAGCCTGCCCCAAGTTGGATGAGCTCCGCGGTCTTCGGGCGTACCTCTGTTCTTGAGCAGGGCAGGGACCGGACGCGGTGTGCTTGGCCCCGGACCTTTACGAGTCGCAATACGCCGGCCCGGTCAGGCCAATCCACGCTTTTCGGGCGCAATCACTTCATGCAACACGGCCATACTAAACACGCGCCGGCGCGGCGATTCCCACCAGAGCTTGTGCCACCTGATCTACCTGCTCGCTCGTAAGATACGGGCACATGGGCAAGGACAACAATTGATCGCAGTACTTCGTGGTGTACTCGAGAGTGCCCGACGTGATGCATCCCCGAGTGAACGCCAACTGCTGGTCGATCGGCACGGGATAGTGAATTCCGACTCCAATGCCCTGTTCGTGGAGCCGGTCATAGACCGCGTCCCGCTCGGGGCACCGGACGACGTACTGGTGGAAGACGTGTTCTGCGCCCTGGCGGACTACCGGTAACGTCAGCCCCGTTGAGGCAAGCGCGCTGCCGTATCTGGCCGCGTGTTTCCGGCGGACATCATTCCATCTATCGAGATGCCGGAGTTTCACCCGCAGAACTGCAGCCTGGATGCTGTCCAGGCGACTGTTGAAGCCGCGCATCGAATGATAGTGTTTGAATCGGGATCCATAGTTGCGGGCCGCCCGCAGCCAATCGGCCAGCTTCTTGTCGTTGGTGACGACGGCCCCGCCGTCCCCGAGCGCCCCGAGGTTCTTGCCGGGGAAGAAGCTGAAGCAGGCCGCCTCCCCGAGGCTGCCGCATCTCTTGCCTTTGTACCTTGCCCCATGAGCCTGGGCGGCGTCTTCTATCACGGTCAGATTGTGCTCGTCGGCAATAATGCGGATTGCGTCCATGTCGGCCGGCTGACCGTACAGGTGTACGGGGATGATCGCCTTGGTGCGAGATGTGATCGCGGACGACAGTCGCGTCGGGTTCAGAGTATACGTGTCGGGTTCGTGATCGACGAGCACCGGGATCGCCCCGGCGTGGTGGATCGCCAGCGCGGTTGCAATGAACGTGTTTCCCGCGGTAATGACTTCGTCCCCCCGCCCAATTCCTGAGCCCTTGAGGGCGAGAGTCAGGGCGTCCAATCCGCTGCCGACCCCGACGCAGTATTTGGCCTCGCAGAAAGCGGCGAACTCCTCCTCGAATGCGTCCAACTCGGCTCCGAGGACAAACGCGCTGGAGTCGATGACTGAGCTGATGGCATTGGTTATTTCATTACGTAGTTCGTCGTGTTGAGCTTTCAGATTCACGAGGGGGATTGTGGTCATTGGAGGGTCCTTTCATTTGCGCATGCCCAAACCGAGCAGAAACACCGGCCGCAGAATATTCCACCAGCCGATGATCGGCGTCATCTTCGTATATCCGAGGGAACGCGGGGGGTAGATCTTGCTGCAAGGGACCTCCCGGTGCGCGTAGCCCAGTTTCAGTACCTTCCAGAGCAGGTAGACCTCCAGCCCGTAGCTGTCGAGCCACGGCTGATGCAGTCGGATTCGCTCATCGTCGAGCACATCCAACCGCAACGCGCGGAAGCCGTTGGTGCTCTCGGTGAGTTTCCTGCCGCAGAACCACCCCAACAAGCGCGCGTGCAGGCGCGTCGCCCACTTACGGTAGAGTGGCATGTCACCCCCGAACGCTCCGCCGGCGAGGTAGCGGGATCCGATCACCATAGCGCAGTGATCGTCGCAGATCGGATCCAGCAGGCGGGGGATCTCGGAGGGGTCGTCCTTGTCGTTGCCGGCCAGGATGACCGCGATGTCGTATCCTTCCCGGCGGGCATAATCCAACCCGGTGCGGATGGCGGCGCCCACGCCGCGCCGTCGTCCGTGAGGCCAGACCTCAGCCCCGCGTTCGCGGGCTACGGTTGCGGTGTTGTCGGTCGAGCCGTCGTCTATTACGAGCAGCGTGTCGATGATGGGGGAGTCCGCCCGGTCGACCACGCGGCCGATCTTCCCCTCCTCGTTATGGGCGGGGACTAAAGCGACGATACTCTTCCCTCTATACATGGAGTGGTTTCTGAGCCGTCGGAGCGTCAGCCCCGGACGGCATTCACCTTTAGCTTGTCGCGCTCTGCAGTTGGTCTGCCCGGTCCGGCGTACGCTACATCTCCCGCGTTCATTGTGGCGAACCGTCGGTGGTCCGCGTCGATATCCACCGGGCACATCACGCCGTCTTGTTGCATTGAGCGTGTGGCGGCCTCGAGTACGCGGGCGATATTCCAACCCTCCGTGACCGTCGATTCACAAGGAGCACCGTCAAGCACGCTGCTCAGGAACGCCTCAGCCTGATTGATCAAAGGCTCGGTTCGGCGAATGGTCGGAAGGTGGACGTCGGAGTTGCGGATTACGCAATGGAACTCGCCGAACGAATCGTAGTACGGAGGCTCTGCCAAACCCTTGTCATAGAGACGGAGCGTGTCCTCGGGGTCGACGTCGTCCCAGTGGGCCATCTTCCGCTCTCCGATGACGGTGAGGGTCCGCATCTTCCGCGGGTTCATCCAACTGACATGGATGTGGCCCAAGGTTCCGTCGGGGTACTTGAGGGTGGCGAAGCAGACATCCTGGATCTTCTCTTGGGAGATACAACGTCCCAGGGCGGAGATCTCAACCGGAACCGCTCCGAGCAAGTAGTTGAAGATCGAGATGTCGTGCGTGCCCAGGTCGTACAGGGCGTTTACGTCTCCGCGGATCGGGCCCAGGTTGGTTCGCACGGCATCGAGATACTGAACCCGCCCCAGCTCGCCGGATACCACCATCTCGCGCAGGCGTCGGATGCCGTTGTTGAAAAGAAACACGTGCCCGACCATCAGGACACGCCCGGAGATACTCGCCAACGCGCCCAGTTCGCGGGCCTCGTCGCTACTGGAGCATATAGGTTTCTCCACCAGAACGTGCTTGCCGGCCCGCAACGCGTCGGCGGCAATGGCGGCGTGCGTGTTGGTCGGAGTGGCGATGACGACCGCATCTATCGCATCGTCGTCCAGCAGCTCTCGGTGGTCGGTGGTACGCCTGACCCCGGGAAACCGTTGCCGGATCCGGTCCAGGCGAGCACCGCTGCAATCTGCACAGGCCAGGACATCCGATCGTTCCAACTCGCTGAACACGCGGATGTGGTTCGGGCCCCAGTGCCCACACCCGATAACCCCTATGGCTAGTCGATTCGCAGTCGTTTCCATACTCGCTTGTCTCCCGTACGGCGCAGCTAGCGCCTATCGCCGGTAATATCGGAACTGCGGAGGGGGTGATGAAGTTGCAGGCGTGAACGGTTTATCTCGGAACGGGGCGAAGGCCCGATAACTAATCGAGATGAGGCAGGCCGATCCTGCGGTGATTATGTGGATGGCGGCGTTACGACGGGGCGGGGACCACGGAAGAGAACGCTCCGTTGGCGGGGCCGTTGAGCAGTTCGAAGAACTTTCCGGTTGCCGCACACAGCTCGGCGATGTTCGCACCGACCAGGAACGTCAAATACGAGATCTCGTCTTCCTGACTCAAGATCGTCTCGCGGCGCTTGAGTAAATCGTCGATGTTCAGCCCTCCGGTCAGGTACGACTCCACGCCGGTTCGGAAGTCGTCCACGTACCGCGGCAAGTTGCCGGCCAGTTGATCGCGGCTGGCGCCCAGGGTGTCGATACGCACCAGCGGTTCCAGGGTATCCACGAAGATCGCATTCTCTCGCGCCGCGATGGCTTGAGTGAACCGGCGGATATTGGCGTGAGCCTGTCTGGTCAGACTGCCCGTCACTCGATGATCGACCGCGCTGACATCCAATCCAGCCGAAACCACCCAATCCGACACCCCCTCATTGCGCTCGCGACCTTCGAGATTCGACTCTCCGTTGATTAGAAGGGTAATGTCCCACGTGCCTCGTCGGGCCAAGTCGAGCTGTACTTCTGCGTTGCGGACGGCGTTGCGCAGGGTCGCGATTTCCGGGTCCGTAGCAATGCTGGCCTTTAGCACTTCCTCGTGAGTTAGTCCGGCGAATGGATTGAAAGACTCGTCGACAATTTCGGTCCGGCTGTGGAACGGTATGCCTATCGCCGATTTCAGTCGCTCAAGCTGAATATCGCGCCATCCGTAGGCGATACGGAGTTCGGCCGCGACTTTGGCAAGTTCCGCTTCGAGTCGGCGAGCATCTGCAGATACATCCCGTCCCTTGATCTCCGCCATCATCTTCTGCAGATCCACCAGATCCCGTTGCCAACTCTCCTTATTATGAGCTTGGCGTTGGAGATTCGCCACATCATAGAATTTGAACATCGCGTTCTGGAGTTGCTGCCGGATCCGCTGGATGTACGCCAGTTGCATATCGTCGAGTTCGTTTCTCCTGAAGATGTCCTCACTCGTACGTTCCAGCTTCTCCCGGGATTCCCAGAGCGGGTAACGCAGTTCTGCCGAGACGAACGGTTGGTTACCGATGTCGTCGTCCGTCTCGTTGGTGTCGTACCCCACGCCTACGTTCAAAGCGGTGGTGTCGAAGAAGCGTTTCTCAACTGACAGTTCCACTACATGCTCACGTTCCCGTGTAACAGTTTCGTCGGCCCGGTATTCGCCGAACTCGTTAGAGACGCGCAGCCGCGGAGTGAGTGAGTCGCGCGATACGTAGAAGAAGTCGTAGCGGGCTTCTTCCGACTTGAATCGCTGATAGCTCGCCTTGATGTCCGGTTGTAGGTTGAACGCCAGGACAATCAGCGACTGCGGCGATAGCTCGTACACCTCACCTTGGTCCTTGGTGGATAAACGCTCCGCGCGGGCCAGAACCGTTACCGATGCCGGGATCGGCAGCTTGATTCGGCTCTGCAGCCCGGCCGAGGGCATCGTGCTGTTGCAGGATACAAGAAACGACAAAACCAGAGCGATGCCCAAGCCTTTACCGAGACCACGAACACACATCTACGATCGGTCCTCCCTAGAAGGAGCTTCTGAAGAGCGGTAACCCCGGCCGTTTCCAACGCGCAAGCCGGTACAAAGGAATGTATTCGCAACTTGGCCGACGATCAACCGAGCGGGTTGCCTCTGCCGCGGGTTGGCGGCTAGCCGGATCGCTTCTCTACGACAACCAGGCACCGAAACGCGAGCAGAGGCGCGAGTGGTTTCAGCAACCGCTCGAATGACCGGATTGCCGGAGCGAGGGCGTGGGGCAATAGTCGGCGGCGTCCGAAGCCACCGCTGAGCGGGTACAGCAACAAGTCCAGTTGCTCTCGCCTGATGACCTTGAGGTTTTTCAGTCGTTCATGAAACGAGTTTATCTCCCGCCAGAACAGCAAGGTGGGAATGGCCGTGTTGGCGTCCCAGGGGTCCTTGCGTGTTTCCGTTTTCGCGGTTGGTCGGTTCGTGGTCGGCCGGGCCGACATGTCGATGTTCTCGTGGTGCATATATCGCCACGCCGGCCAGCTCATTGGGGAAACGTAGGGCTCGAGCATGACTATCCGGCCGCCCGGAGCCAGCGTGCGGTCGGCCTCTTCGAAGAACTGCATAGGATCTTCGAGGTGGTGGAGCACATCGAGCATGATGATATTGGCGAGCTGCTCGTCGCCGAATGGCAGCCGGCATGCATCGGCGGCGACGTCCAACCAGGGGCAGGGAATGATGTCGCACGTGAAAACGCCGCGGCGCGGTTGTCTTGATCCTCCGTGCCCCGCGCCTACTTCGACATCGCAGCCCGCCACCGTGCTTCGCGCCGCTCGGATCATCGTCTGGTATCCCTCGTAGATCTCGCGTACGAGAGGGCGCTGCGCCCACAACTCCGCGCGCCGGTCAACCTCCGCGCGCGCCCGCTGGGTCTGGAGAGAGGCCTCTCCGATGAGCGGGCCATCCGTTATTGAGGCGGCGGTGGTCATGGCTCGAACGTCACCTTCTGAAGGTCGCGAATCCTCCGATGATCCGGGCGCACACCCATTATTATCGGTACTTGCCGTCGTCTGCTGGAACGGGACGGGCGGGGTTGAACCCGGTTCGGCGGTTTTTCGGGCAGTGCGGCAGCCCGTGCAAGGCAAGCGCGGCCCTTCATCCGCCGATAACCATGCCGGAGTGCCCTCGCGCGGTGCTCATGGGACGGGAATACTACGTTTTTTCGGACGGTGAACCATCAACAGTAGCCCTGCGATTCAGCTTGACCATATTCCGGTAGCTCCGATTCCGGACCAGCCTTGGACCTCGGTTAACTTCCGGGCACCGGCCCCCGGAGGGCGTTCCGACGGTAGCGGCGCGGCATGGCGTGATGCGGTAGCCCGCATATACGATGGGAGAGCCGAAGCGGACTACAAGCGGCGGAAACCCCGTTACTACTTACGACGCATCCAGAAGCGCCTGGCGGGAATAATCGAACCGCGAAGCCGGGTATTGGAAATCGGCTGCGGCCGCGGAGACCTGTTGGCGTCGTTGGACCCGGTGAGCGGAATCGGTGTAGATCTCAGCCGGAACATGATCAACGAAGCCCGTCGGCGACACCGCGGGCAGCAGTTCATTTGCATGCCCGGCGAGGAAGTCTACCGCCTGAACGATAAGTTCGATTACGTCGTCGTTTCGCAGACGATGGACGAGATCTACGATCTCCAGGTGCTGTTCAACTCCATTCGCGCAGTCTGCCACGCGCGCACGCGTCTGGTGATTGTCCATCACAGCCGTATGTGGCAACCCGCCGTCAGGTTGATGGAGTGGCTCCACGTCAAAGGGCGGTCGCCCGAGCGGAATTGGCTGCCGGCGGACGAGATAATGCACCTGGCGAAGTTGTCGGGGTTCGAGACCGTGCGGATGTTCGGTATGACTCCGGCTCCGCTGCCCGTTCCGCCAATCTCCGGATTACTCAACCGGTTCGTCGGGAATCTGCCGGGAATGCACTTGCTCGGTCTGAACTATGTAATCGTGGCCCGATGCGTGGAGCCGGACGTTCTCGCCTCCGCCCGCCCGCGAAGCGTGTCTATCGTAGTCCCCGCGTGCAATGAGGCCGGGCACATCAGGCCCTTGCTTCGACGCGTTCCCAAAATGGCCGATCGGCAGGAGGTCATCTTCGTCGAAGGTGGCAGCCGGGATAACACGTGGTCGGAGATCCAGGCCGTGGTACGAGACTACACCGGCCCGTTTCAGCTCAAGTGCATGCAGCAGGACGGGCGCGGAAAGGGCGATGCCGTTCGTAAGGCGTTCGCCTCGGCCACGGGCGACTGCCTAATGATCCTCGACGCGGATATCAGCGTGCCCCCGGAAGAACTGGGCGCGTTCTACGATACGTTCTCGTCGGGCAAAGGGGAGTTCATCAATGGCTCGCGCATGGTCTACATGATGGACCGCCGGGCCATGCGTTTCCTGAACCTGCTGGGCAACAAGACCTTTGGTTGGGTGTTTACCTATCTGCTCTCGCAGCGGTTCCGCGATACATTGTGCGGTACGAAAGTGCTCAGCCGCCGAGACTACGAACGCATCGCCGCGAACCGGGCGTACTTCGGAGACTTTGACCCGTTCGGTGACTTCGATCTGCTGTTCGGTGCCGCGCGATTGTCCCTGAAGATCACCGACGTGCCCGTACACTATAAGGCTCGCACCTACGGAGAGACGAACATCTCCCGGTTCTCGCACGGCTGGATGCTCTTGCGCATGTGCCTGTTGGCGGCTCGCAAGCTGAAGTTCATCTGACACTCTTCTGTCACCGTGGACGAGACGACATCCTCGCGGAGGGCTTGCGGCCGGGGATCTGTCGCCAACGTGGAGCTACTCCGCTCCGCTCTCCTTCTGCTCTTGGAGAGACTTCTGATACGCCTTCCACCCGGGACACCAGCCGGTGTGCCAGCGCCATATACGGGCGATGATCGAACGCGGCTTGCGTTCGGAATAGGCTCTCATGGGGCAGGCTTCACAACCTCGCTTCTTCTTCATGGAAACGGCTCCGTCTGCATCTGCAAAACCTGGGTGATGCGGGCAACCGGGTACACGTTCAGGCGGTCATCCCAATAGGGCGAGCGGCTATAGAAGAAGTCCAGACGCGCTCGGGGGTTGGAAGCGAACTCCCGATCCGTGCCGACCTTGCTCTCGAACTCGCGACGAAGCTCCGGGTCGGACTCCAACATCGCCCGGGCCAGCTCCTCCAGGACGTAGTGCTCGCCGTACTCCTTCCGCTCGAAGATCGTGTTGAAAAAGCCCCAGGAGACCAGCGAATCCGGTGCGGCCGGCTCGAACATCTGAATGGCCAGCTTGGCATCGGGTTGATCGAGCGGGAGCACCACCGACCCGGGCAAAAACGTCCGCTCTTCGATGATCGGCTCAGTTGCAAACCGAGGTTGATGACGGCCCTCGAAAGATCTCGCCGGGAACGTCACGTCTGTGAACCGGTAGGACTCGAACCGGGCGGTAACGGGTGTGACTAACCGCCGGCATCGCAGGCCGTGAGCCTTCGCCAGGGCGATTACTTCCGTCCACTGCGGGGGGATGATATAGGCCAAAGGCGGTGACACCGTTTGAGTGACCTCCGTGCCGAAGTACCAGGTGGTTTCGATGTCGATCGGCTCTGTGTTGTCGTAGATGATGCGGACATCGCCCGAAACTTCGCTCAGTTCCCGCCGGTAGGCGCATCCGTGAAAGGTGAGCGGGCGGGATTCGTCCGTATGACCGATGGCCAGGGGAAACTCCCGCTCGGGGTCGTAGGCGGTGCCGATCTTCGCGGCGTTTTCGTCGGCCGTGAGTACGGCTTGGCGAAGCGAACCGGCGTCGCGATTCAAGACCTCCAGAGTATGCAGCATTATGCTGTAGTGAGCGAACACCCTTGTGCGATACGGTTTGAGCATGTGCGTCTCGACCAGGATCGACGGGCGGTTTCGTACGGAGGCGTACCCGGTGGAATATCGCGGACCGAATCCGCCCGTGCGGATACCCTTTGACGGGTCCTTCGAATCGACAAGCCAGAAATACGGGATCGGAAGGTGCCCGTCAGCCTCCATGGCCCGGAATAGTTGAGGGTACAAATTGTCGGTTAACCACGCGGCCACCTCCGGCGCGGCCGCTTCGTGCGTATCGGCCGCGTACGCCACATCGTATTGCCAATCTCCGCCGTCGGTGGTGTGGTGGTCGAAGTGCAGGTCAGGGCGCCAAGCGTTCCACAGTCCAAGCCACGCCCGCATTTCGACGGCATCCGCTTTCACGTAGTCGCGGTTGAGGTTGTAGTTGCGCGACGTGGTTCGCCAACCCATGGCGTCGGGACCGTTCTGGTTGATCCGCGAATAGGGCGAGAACCGCTCGTGGCCGTCGGTACTCAGAATCGGGACAACGAGCAGTATAACATGGTCGAGCAGCTTGGCACGGGTCTTGGTTACGGCGAGGTCGCGTAGCAACATCAACGAAGCGTCCTTCCCGGCCGACTCGCCCGCGTGGATGCAGCATTGGGCGAAGACGACCAGCTTCTCTGCCGCCCGGGCCGCTTCCGGCGTAAACGCGCGGTCTTTGGACGCTATCACCAGAGGCAGCTCGCGTCCTTCCGGACTTGTTCCAAATGACTCGTAGCTTAGCCAATCGGACGCCGCGGCCAGCCGCCGGCAGAACGCGATCGTCTCGTCGTAACGGGGGGTCTGCCGAAACCCGGTTTGCTCAGCTTTGGTCAGCCACTCCGGTGGGGGGCCGGGAGACGGGTTGCGCAGTTGCCTCGTTGACGCGGTCTGCGCGAGAAGCGGCAGGGTGGTGGCCGCCAATGCCAGAAGTAGCGACGAAGCGATGAGTTCGCAGGTCCGGTTCGGCATGTTCTTTCCCTTGTTAGGACTTATGCCCGTCCGGAATCCGTTGTTGTTCGCGTTACCCGAAGAGAAGTCTCGCAAGCGCTGCCAATATCCCCAGCGCCATGATGACCAACATGATCCAGGCAATCACCTTGACCACCGGGGACGGCGGCGGGCGATACGAGGCGCAGAACTGCTCGCCCAAAGCCTGACCACACGAGGGGCACGACTCGCTGAACTCGGTCAGCTTGCTCCCGCAGTGCGGGCACGCGAATTCGATTCCGGAGTACTCGTCATTGTTCTGTTCCACGGCGGCCTCGACTCTAGACGACACTCCGCTTTGGCACAAGTGCCCTGTAGCGCAGGCATCCTGCCTGCATTATGCCGCCCCGCGCAAAGAATGGAGAAGACGTTGGGCTGGTTCTGTACCCATCCCAGAAATCACCCTGATATCTTCTCCGAACTCGCAGGTTCCGCGTGCGGTGGGAGACGCTCGGTTTTCGCCGTAAGATCCGTCATGTTCGGGGGCGACTAACGGGTGTGCCGGTGTCGCTCCGGGCAATGTCGAGCCACGGGCCGGCACAAGAGGTTGACCCGGACGGCAGACTTCAGATGGAGACGTACTTATGAGTGATCGATACCATGCCGCGGCCTGTCAGACGGATTTCCCGTGCCCGAGCAAGCGCGCGGATATCGCGGCGAACACCGCCAGAATGTGCGAGATGATCGAGCAGACGATCGTCGGCTATGAGCCGTTCTTCGACGTTCGACTCTTCGTCTTCCCGGAATTTGCCCACGCCGCACCGGTTTACGAGACCGTCGAGGAACTACGCCGGCATCTGGCCGTGGAGATCCCGAACGAACACACCGATCGATATTCGAAGATGGCCGCCCAGTACGGTTGCTTTATTCAAACGGGGACCTTTCTCGAGGTCGACCCGAAGTATCCGGAGGTGGTCTTCAACACGACCGTTTTGATCGGACCGCAGGGCGTGCTGGCCGGCTATCGCAAGGTCAACCCGTGGATTCCGTGGGAGCTGCACGCCAGTCCGCACGATATCCCCGGCTATAACGAAGAACCGTTCCCCGTGGTCGAGACCGAGATAGGCCGGCTGGGCGTGGCCATCTGTTACGATTGGCTGATCCCGGAGACTATCCGGCAGATCGCGTTCAACGGCGCAGAGGTTATCGCCCGAGTGTCCGCTTACATGGACCCATGGGGTGCGACTCCGCCCATGGACTGGTGGACTTTGTTCAACCGTGCCCGGGCCGTGGAGAATACGGTTTTCGTGGTGGCCGCAAACCAGGGGGCGAGCATGGAGCGGTACCCGCCGTTCAGTTGGCCGGGCGGGAGTATGGTCGTGGACTACGATGGCCGGATCCTGGCGCAGGCCGATCCGGGGCCCGGTGAGAAGATCGTCGTGGCCCCGATAGACCTCGCCGCCCTGCGAGACGCGCGACAGCGGAGGGTAGGGCACGACATGCGCTCCCACCTGCGCAGCGAGATCCACGGTTACCTGCAAACGCCCCACCTGCCCCCGGCCGCCGAAGCGGAGCATCCTCTGTCTGCGGACGGAATACGCCGGCGCATCGCGGAAGGGCGAACCCGATGAACGCTGCGCTGGTGACCGGTCAAACAAGCGGATTCCGATCGAGGCGGCTGTGCCGCTGCTCGTGAGCCGGTGCAGATACGACGCACAGTGTGGTTTCCGAGTATGCCACTGCTCTCGAGCGGTGCAGGGACCGCACACAGTGTAGATTGGCCCCGGTCCTCTACGACCGACACAGCACCGGTGGCCCATATAATAAGGGGGGTTCCGATCGAGGCTTCGCCGACGGATCCAGCTCGTGAGCCGGTGTCGCCCACAGGCTCGTCGTGGCCGCCTGCAATCCGATCGCTTGCCTGGGACCTCGGGTTGCGTAGCGTGCCGGTTGCCGGTATAGATGTGCGAAATCGATAGGGCGATTAGCTCAGTTGGCTAGAGCGTTCGGATCACACCCGAGAGGTCACAGGTTCGAGTCCTGTATCGCCCAGTGACGTAAACCCCGCCGAATAAAGAACTTAGAAAAACCTTTAGGTCATCATTGACCTAAACACGCCGTTGTTGTAGCGTCCCAGGTACAGAATCTGACCCAAAATGGACGCTGCAGGATGGCTCCAATCCAAGATACCGGTCTAAGGAGCACCGAGGTTCTGCGCTGAGAGTCAAGGTTCTGCGCCGGGCCGATAGCGCAGACAACACCCGCACACCTCCAGATAGTCCTTTTCCGGCGGTGTCCGGGTCTACCTCAAACCATCTTCGAACCAGCCTCGATGCCAGCTCGGGGAGGGTTCGCAGGCCGCTCATATCGCGCCAACGGCCCCTCCGTCATCTCATGCCAGAACGCCGGGTTCGGTAGCGGGCACATCTGCCCCGCGTGCCGATTCCGGGCTCTCAAGTCCATCATCTCAAACACGCCCTGCCACCGGCGGCAGATGTGCCCGTGGCACCACAATTGCCCGTCGGACAGCTCCGCACAGAACCGGCACGCCCGGCAGGCCGCGGTCCGCGTCTCCGCGATCTCCGCCGCCACCTCCGGGCTCCGCATCACGTCAACGGCCGTCCACTCCTCCTCCCGGATGATCTCCGCGAACGTGGCCGATATCGCGGGGCTCACGAGCCCACGACGCACGATCGACGGCACGTCGCTGCGGGGCTCCTCTGGTTGCTCGGTCACGGGCCCACGGGCCACCGGCAGACGCTTGGCCGCCTGCAGTCGCTCTCGCATGTTTAGCGTGGTCATCCGAGCACCTTGTCCCATATCTGCCGGAGCTTGTCGTCTTGGTTCTCGCTGAGCTTCCGGTTCACATCCAGCCCGTCCAGAAAGTCCATCTCCCATCCGGTCAACCCGGCCTCGCAATCCAACAGCTCCCCCAGCATGCTCACTTGGTCCTCAGTCATCAGTTCCACCCCCGGCAGCCGGCGTTCTCGATCTCGGTCAGCCCGAGCACCACCCGCCCCTCGCACCACTGCGGAAGCTCCAAGAACGACCCATCCGTTTGCAGCCCGCCGCAGTTGTCCGTCTCGCCGTGTATCACGGTCCCGTTGATCGTGTGGAGTGCTCCGCAGCACGTGGGGTTGCCTGGATAGTAGCGCGGTGAGTCATACCACCCGCTCGCGTCCGTCCCGCCCAGGTGGGCATGCCCTCGCGAGTACATCCGCGTCGTTGCCCGCCCGCACCACGTAATCTCCGCGTCGTCGTAGCCTCCGCCCGCGTGGCAGCGCTGCATCGGCACCCGCTCACCCTGCGGTCCGATCGCAATCAGCCGCTCATACGGATGTTGCTGCCCGGGGTGGTCCGGATCTTCAACCCGCAGGTCACACGGGTCATCCGTCCCGCCTGGGCGGCCCAAAAGCTGCAACGGCCAGTCCACGTCGAAGGCCGCCGCCATCAGACGCACGCGCAAGCGGACCGTGAAGAAGATGTCCGCAAACACCCGATACCGCGCCTGCCCGGTCGCCGACGTCTCCCACCACTGCTCGATGAGCATATAGAGCTGGATCGCGTGGCCGGCCAGAATCAGCTCCGCCGGCAGCTCTACCTTGCTCCGCCGCCCGCGCAGCGTGATAGGTATCACCTGTCCGGCGTAGTCATCACCGTACCGATCCGGATCGTCCGGGCCTTCCTTCGCAATCCCCATCACTGGGGGATACGCCATCGGATGATCCGGCACCGATCCGTCAAACTCCTCCGCGTGCGACCACGTGTGCTTGCCGGGGTAGTCATGCGGATAGTAGCTGGCGTACACGTGTCCGGGGTTGTCGATCTTGTCGACCAGGTTGTACGTCTCGCACGTGTACGAACCGAGAATCGCATTAAGCAGAGTCACCTCCGCCGGGTTGCGAAACGGATAGTTCGCCGCCACTTCCGAATACGCCAGGTCCGCCGCAATCTCAATCCGGTCGACCGCCTCGACGCGGTCCGGGTAGGTCGATCCAATCACCGCCACGATCCCCGCTTCATCGGGCACCGGGTGTGAGAAGCAGAACTGGTTGACGTACTGGAAGCAGTGCGGGTCGCTCTTGGCCGCCAGATGCAGGTGCACATGTCGCGGCGTCCCGTCCAGGTTCAGCACGCACAGCTTGCCCCGGAGCTGGTCGCATCCTTGCCCGCCGTCCTCCGGTTGGCAGACGTACACGTGGTTGCAGTACATCCGCCATCCGTCCGGGCTCCCGGTGACAAACCACCGACACAGCCATCGCCCCGACGTCGGCCCGCACGGCTCGCACGTGCTGCATGGTATCAATATGAGCGACACCGCTCGGGCGGGTACATACTGAAACGCCTTGGCGTTGGCCCAGACATCCCGGGCCCACCACGCCTCGGCCTGGCCCTGCATGTCGTTCGCCCCGTCCGCAAACTCCGCCCGAAAGCACGGTTGATACCGCGGGTCCCACACCACCTCCGCCGCCGCGTTGCCCCCGCACCGGCCAATGCTGTTACCGCTGCCCGGCACAATCGTGCACGGATACTCGGGATGTTGCCCGGCGGTCCCACAGTAGATGCAGTCCGGCTCCCCGCCACCGGAGAACGGGGCGTCGCAATACTGGCCAGGCAGGCCGATGGTTTTGCCACCGCACACCGTCATCGCGTCATCGCTCCGGACACGCCGTTTGCGACGTGGTTCGCAAGATCCACCCGCGCGACTGTTGCACCGGCCGAAACTCAATCGCCCCGACCGCTCCCCGTCCCGCTCCGCCGGGTGACAGGCAGACGCCCGCCAGTGACTGCTTACCCACCTTGGGGCTCTGCAGGCATGCACCGACGGTTCCGGCCACCGGGTCAAACGCCCACGCCCCCTCCAGCGTGCGGAGCTGCGCCACGTCGTTAAGCACCGGCTCCGGGCTCTGCAGGCCGAACATCGTCGGGGCCATGCTCGGCGGCACCTCCTCAACGTACGTCAGCCACGCCCGGCAATAGGTCCAGATGTCGCCCCCGGGATACGCGGGCACCATGCTGATTGCCCGCAACTCCACCGACCCGTCTCCCGTCGCAGCCGCCGCCACGAACGCCCGCCACACGTCCCGTTCGAACACCAGATCCGTCCGCGAGACTTCGGTGGCGGGTTTGCCGGCGTCGTCGCCGAATACCACGGCCGCCCACTCGTTGTTGATAACCACCGTCACCACGGCCGCGGTCGGCGAGTAATCGCCCACCGCCTCGATGGTCAGCGTCACCTCGCCCGCCGTCACCGGGGGCGCAGCGCCTCCGGTGTCGGTTATCTGGCACTGCAGTTGCTTCACGGCCCCGGATGACGTCCGCCCGAAGGGATGTTGAATCAGCGATTCCCAGACGAAGGTCGGCGGGTCGCGGTCCGGTCGTTGTACCACCGGTACCAGCGACACCCGCCGGATCAGTTGCAGGGCGTCGCCCGTGCGCGGCACGTCCGCGGGCATGCCCTGCGGTCCGGGCATCGACTCGACCCGCACCTCGTTGGCAATGTGGCACGCCGTGCACCACGCCCCCCGCAGGTTCAACCCATAGGGCCCCGGCCCGCCCGTGTGCCCGATCAAGAAGCTCTCGCTTTTCGCCGGGCAATGCGAATCAGTCACGTCGGCCACGTGTCGCCACGGATAGAAGCTCAGCGCCGTCGGGTCCTCCGTCACCACGGGCGCCGATCCCGCCGCCACCTTGCCGTACTGGGCCTTGCCCGTGCGGCCGCCCACCGCGTAGGTCCACTTGCCCCCGAGTAAGGTCCCGATGTCGAACCGTCCGCCGCTGGGCCCGCGCTCCGCTCCGTCGTCCAGATAGGTATAGCCGCTGCTTCCGGACGCATAGTTGGCCGACGCCGTGCTCCGCGGCCGCGCCGCCGTGTTGCTCCACAGCCCGCCGTCGAGGCTGTCGGTTCCGTTGTCCGAACTCGTGCGATCCTGTCCCAACGCGGTGTACGGCCCCAACATTCCGAACCGCTCGCCCAGCTCGTCGGTCTCGCCGCAGTCGCCAAACAGGGCATACTCCGGCACATACACCATCCCCGGCGACCCCGCCAGCCCCTCCTGCCCCGCGAACAGGAGCTGCACCGACGTTGTGGATCCGGTGGCCAGGAAGTCCTGGCTGCTCACGTCGAAGATTGTGCCCCCGTCGATCCGTACAATCGCCCGCCCTGTGGTGTCGTGGCGCGTGAAATACACCTCGATCGTGTGCCACGTGTCGAGCAAAAACACGGCCGCCGAGCTGTCCGCCACCGTGCTTCCGGTCGCGTCGATCAGCCGCACTCCGCCGCCGCTCAGGATCTTGAGGGATAAGTGCGTCTTGCCCGGGTCCAACACATCGACGAGCCGGAAGAACTCCGGCCGCGGGGATGGCGACAAGTTGTTGAAGCGCACGATGCCCCACCCGATCCAGCCGCCCGTGCTGGTCGATCCCAGACTGCCCAGGTGCTTGAGGCTCGCGTGCGGGTCCGCCCCCGCATCGCTCAATCCGGCACAGAACGTATGCGTCGGTGGCGTAAGGGTGGTCACCACGTCGGCGTCGGTCAAGTTGGTGAGCTGCACCCCCTCGACCCCGCCGGACATAAACGCTTCGCAGTCAATCAGCCGCATATGGTCTAACTCGCCCCCGGGGCCGTCTCCCGGCTCGGGTCCGTGTCGGGTACCGCCGCCACCTTGAACGCCACCTCGACGGTCGGCCACGGTGCCTGGCCCGTGTCACGTAAGATGCAGGGGATAAAGTCGTTGCCCAGGTCCTCGTCCTCCAACTCGCCGATCAGCGGCACCAGCACCGCTCCGGGGTCGCCGCTGTCTTCGGTGTCGTCGAACATCTCGACCGTCCCGCCCGGCAGCGGCTGCACGGTCAGATGTCGGTCCCGTGGGCCCGCCATCGCTGCCAGGTCCTCGTCATAGCGAATCAGTTGGGCCGTCATGGTCTGGCGTGGCCGGGTCCACCGCCCGGATAATGCACCAGCGCTCCCCGCCCGCCCCCGGCACTTCGGTGCGGATCTTCGCCGGCCTGCGCCGCCGGGGTCGGCTCTTTGATACGGTCCCATCGCTCGCGCTGGTTCGTCGCCATCATCCTCTCCTGATTCACCACCGGCCGCATCTGGTCGCTCGCACGAGCTGCACGCTCGGCCGCGTCCGGGGCCGTTGGCCTTGGCCAGTTACGGGCTCCGTGCGATACGTATTGAGTTCGCTCACGTCCACACGTTCCGATCGAGCCCGGACCCCGAACTCCCGCGTTGCAGTGCCTTCCGGCAACGCCGACTCCGGCGTGATGAAGGTGTAGTCGCGCTGTCCCCCCGACAAACGGTACCGGCGACCACATAGCCCGAGAAGATCATGGATCCAACGCCGACGCTCAACGACTCATCGCCCACCTGAAAGTCATACGGCCAGTCCCCCTGGCCGTACGGGTCATAGCTCCAACTGATCCTTGAAGTAGCCCGCCTGCAATGGCTTCGGCCCGCACCTCGGCGGGGGGGTTGGGTAGCCGCGGGGTGATCAGGTGCGCCGGCCCCAGTCGAAGTCCACCCGGGTCGGCTCCGCTGGCCGCCGAGACATACCCGTTCCCGTCGGTCGTCATCACCGCATACTGCCACGCCGTGTTCGCTCCGTGGGCGTATGCCGTGCGGTTGCGGATCTCGGTTGCCCCGGCTCTTGGGCCAGCCCGCACACGTGCCACCGGCCCGGCACTGGATACAGGGCTCCGCCGCATCAGCACCGTCAAAGCCGCCGCCGTACCGGGAACCGCCGGCCCAGCGTCAGGCCGTACCCCAAGCTGCGCATGGTCGTGCCCTAAGTCCCCGATGAGGAAGGGGTCGCGGGTCTCGCGGCATTGTCTGGCCAGGGTTCCCTGTCCCATTACGCCCTCGCCATCGTCTGCTCATCGCCGGTAACCCCGGCGTCGGTCAGGTCATACCACGCCGTGGTCCCGTCCGCCTTGAGCACTTGTATCTTCCCGGTGCTGATGTCGAGCACCGTCGAATTGGTCAACCGGCCCGCCGCCTCCCGCAGGTCCACGCCGATAAGCAGCGCGTTCTCACTCTTGGCTTCCCGGGTCGCGGCCGACTTGTACCGGGCGGTAATCACTCCGTCGTTGCGGTTGACCGTCGCCTGGCTCACCTCGGCGTAATACTCCCCGTAGCCGATCGCCGTCAGCGTCCCGATGCCGGTGGAGGTGTAGGCCGCCCCATCGATGGAGATCTCCGGCTGGCCGCCGGCCTCGCCGGTCTCGGGGGTGTACCCGTCGGTCACATCGACAAGGCTGAAGTACACCCGCCGCAGCAGGCCCACCGCCTCGTTCCGTCGTACGTATGCCGCCCACGCCATGGTCGTCTCCTTACGCCGCCGTCTGCAGATTGATCAGTCCATTAATCGTAAGCACCAAGTCCTCCGCCCCGTTAGGCGCGACGACCTGCACGGTAATCCAACTGCCCGCCGCCACCTCGTGGTCCACCGTGGTCGACGTATCGCTGTTGGTCCCGTCCGCAATCGCCACCCAGTCCGCCTGGTTCGCCCCGAAGATGCTGGCCCCGTCGTCCTTGACATCGATATACATGGCCCCGCCGCTCGGCCCGGTGTCGGCATACCCCGTCACGTTCTGGATCGTGAACGCGTACGGGCAGTACAAGTGCTGTTCGTAGACTTTGGCGGTCAGCGCTCCGGTCAATACGATGTCGCGGGTATACGGCACGCAACGATCGTCGGTATCGCTGGTCACCAGGTCCCGGGCCGCCATCGGGCTCCGGGCGACCTCCACCCACTGCGTGCCGTTGTGCCGACACACCAGCGTGTGGCTGGTGCTGCTCATCGCGAAGTCCAGCCCGTTAGCCAGCAGGAACTTGTTGGTGCCGGTCGCGTGCTTGACCACCACGGTCCGGGCTCCGTTGGCCGGTTTGATGATCAGCAACGTTCCCGCCGTCGACGTCCCGGTCACGCTGTCCAGGTCATCGCTGGCCGCGCTCGCCTCCGTGTCGATCGCCATGTACGTGCTCCACGCCGCCAACACTCCGCCCGAGATCGTCGCGGGAATCGTGTACGTGAAGTTCAGGAACGCCAAGTCGTGGATCGAATTCACGTTCGCGTCCAGGGCGTCCGACAGTTGGGTGAGCACCAGATGGTTGCGGCACACCTCCTCCCAGTGAGTTGCGTCGCGTTGGTGCAGCAGGATGCAATACGGAATGTCGTTGATCCCACCCGGCGGGTCGCTCAGCCGGTAGTCCCCATCGTTCAGCACGATATTGCCGGTGCTCTTGATAGTCACATGCCCGCTGGCCGATCCGCCCACCATCTTGGGCCGCAGCAACAACCACGGTCGGGTGTCGTCGCCGCTCACCGCGATGTCGGTCAGGTCGTCGTCCGCTCCGCCCTCACCCGCCACGTTGTGCACCCACCCCGTCGGCGTGATGGATCCACTACTGACCGTCAAGTCGGTGGGGTCGCTGCTGGACAGATACGACACATCCAGCAGCCCGTTCTCGTTCAAGTCCACATCGCCCAACGCCGCCACATTGAACCACTGATTGTCGGCGTCCGGGTCGAAGTTCTGGGTAAGGGCCGGCTCGATCGTCGTAATGGATCCGCTGCTCGTGGTTACCACCGCCAGCTTGATATGGGCCGTGGCCGGCCAGCCCGTGGTCGACTCCTCGACCACCTCATCGGCGTCGACATACAGATAGCAGGTCGAGTCATCCGTGCACGCAAACTCTTCGTCCGCCATGCCGGTGTACTCGACCCCGCCCAGCGTGTACCGGGCCAGGGCCTTGACGATCACCGTCCGTCCCGCCCCGTGCGGAGTCTTACTGATCACACTGCCGCCGTTGATCGCGGCCAGCGCCCAGTTGAGCTGGGCCGACTGTTGCGTCAGCCGGGTACTCAATGACGGGTCGTCCGCGTCGTCCGTGCCCTTGGCGATGTAATCGATTCCCGTGTTGCCGTCTAAGCCCGCAGTCCGCAGGGCGGCCGCCGTATCCGCACTTATCGAAGGAAGATCAATCGCCATCACTGCCACTCCGCTAAAAGCCACGCCGAAAACCACCTGGTCCGTGCCACTCTCATACTCCTGATACTCGAAGGTCTCCGCCGGCCGCGGGTCCTCGCCGCTCACCAGTTGGGTAACCTCGGCCAAAGCGGTGTACTGGCAGTTGCCCGCCCGGTCGTAGGCCTCGGCCGCAAACTTGTAGCTGCCGAACCCCTCCGCCACCGCCACGGTCACCTCGCAGAACTCCGTCCCCGCTCCGTATCCGCCCGGGTCCAACCCGTACGGCTGCTCGCCGTATCCGCCGCGTTGGCTGGTGGTCGGGCGGCACACTCCGTACGCGGTCAACGCATACGGCTCCTCGCCGTACCCACCCGCTCCCCGATCGCTCGGCCACACCGGCGCCCGCCGCGTCAGCAGCGGGGCACTCTCGTCAACGGTGCCGCTGCCTTGGTCGGTATACAGTTGCAGGGTCGCCCCCGTCCGCCAAGACTCGGCAATCGGTACCCTCACCGCCACCCGAATCATGCCCAGCCCTCCGGAGTGTGTCGGCGGTCCGTCACTATCAGCGTGGTCCGCGGCGCCCCGGCCGGGTTGGAGTACTTCACCGCGTCAATGTGTGGATACCGCTCCCAGCTCAGTCCCAAGCCGGAGCAACCCGTAAACACATCTCCCGGCCGATAGCGGCCGTCCAGGTAGAACAACTCCACCTGTCCGGCCCGCTTGGTCCCGGCGAGCTGCTTCGCTCGGCGGTCCGCCAGTTCGGCCAGCGGCCCGCGGCTGTTCGTGTTGTCGTAGTTCGGGTCCTCTTCCGTGCGCGTTGCCAGATAGCTGTTGCCTGCGATGAGCCCGCTCGAAATAGTCCGCCGCAGCCGCATCCCGAACCGCTCGTGTCCCAGATCCCGCACCTGCCACCGCTCCCGGACAGATCCCGGCACTCCCGCCGCGGTCCACAGCCGCTGGTCGAGCCGGATAGTGCAGGTCACCTGCACCCAGAAGTGCCCCTCGATGTAGTTGTGCAGCATCAGCCCGCGGCCGAGCCGGTTGCCGTACTGATGCTTCGGATCCTCTCTGAACCGCCGGGGCACTCAGCAGGTTGTCATCCACCAGGCGGATCGCCGCCCGGTCCGCCGAGATCTCGACTTGCCCCGCAAACTCCACCCACCCCGCGTCGTTCGGCTCCGGAATAGTCCGCGTGTAATCCCCGTTCGAATTGCGTCCGAAGTGCACTCGAACAATCGGCGAAGTGTCCGTGGTCGCGTCGCTCTTGCGGCTTATCGTCGGCCCGAACGGCCGCCGCGCCGGCACCATCTCCGCCGCCAGTCCCGGGCTGATCCCGCCGCCGAGGGTCGGGTGCTCCCACCACAGCAGATAGTCCAGCGGGGCCGGCTGATACACCGCATACCGCACCGCATCCCACAGCCATCCCCAGATCGTGTCCTCCCCCCGGGCCAAGGCCGGGGCATCGATCGTCCGCGGATCATCCGGGAAGATCCACAGCCGCCCCACGTCGGCCACTGCCGCATGGTTCGGATGTTGCCCGTGGTACTGGCTCCGCGGCCGCCGCCCGCCCAGCGTCGTTTCGTACTCCGGGTTGAACCGCTCGGTCCAATACTCCCGGGCCTCCGCCCGCTCGGTCGCCGTCAGCGGAGCGTCCAGGTACTGATGCGGGGGCCACCCCGGCCGCAGCAGCAGGGACACCTCGATCTCCTGTTGACCCCCCAGATAGACCGCCGCGGTAATCTCGCGCGGGTCGCTGGTAATCGTGGCCGACACCGCCGCTATCTGCCGGGCCACTTGCTCGGGGCTGTCGTCGCCGAACTCCGCAAACGGCGCCGCCCGGGGCAAGTCATGCGCCGCCGGGTCGCCCATCCGCCGCTCGGTGGCCGGCAAGGCTGCCAATTGCACGGCATTGACTGGCGTCGCCCAGATCCGCAGGTAATGCTCCGGCATCACCGTGGTCTGGCTCCACTTCGTCTTCTGGGCGGGGGGCGTGCTGTTGGCCACCGTCCGCAGGGCGACCTCGTGGTGCAGGCCCGCTTGTTCGCACAATGTCGCGATCGCGTCGGCCAGTGACATCGACTGGCACGCCCCGTCCTCGATGTACTGGCTCAGCCTGGCCACCAGCGGGTCCTCGGCGTTGGCGTTGGGGGGCTCGTTGACCAGGTGCTCGGTATCCCGCAGAAACTCCAGCACACTTACCGGGCACGTCGTCAGCGCTCCCCACAGCAAGCACAGCGTGCGTAGGGCCTGCAGGTACGTCCACCGCTGGGCGTCCGGATGCCCGTCGGTTGTCCACAGATGCGCCTGGCACATGTAATCGTCCGGCATCACCCACACGCACGGCTCCGGTTCCCGGTTGGCCAGTAGGCTCGGGTTGAAGGTCACCGGTAGGGCGGTACAGCACACGTGGTCCGGTTGGGTTTGGTCCCACGCCCGCTCCGGGTGTCGCCGCAGGTACCGGCCGGTTATCTGCTGGTGCTCGCCGCATCGCAGGTATTCCTGCCCCGCGTCGAGCGCCGTCACCATTACCGTCTGCCGCATAGGGGCCCAGCGGATCGTGACCGGCTGGCAGAACCCTTCGAACAGAATCTCCTCTCCGTGCTTGCCGTACGCCGCCGTTATCCGCACCCGCGTTCCCGGCCCGAAGCGGTCGACGATGTCGGCGAAGTGCTCCTCGGCGATCCGGTCCCCGTCCAGGCCCGCCGCCTGCAAGGTCGCCGTGGTGTCGGCCCCGTCGATCGCCCGGGTGATGTCCGTCCAGTCGACAAGTCCGCTCGGCTGCCAGCCGCGGGCACCTCGGGCTTCCGCCGTCCGCAGGGTATAGAGCGTCGTCCGCGGGGGCACCCGGCCATAGTCCGTCGGCACCCCGTCGGCCTTATCCAGTCCGTACTTGCCGTCCAGGCGCCCGCCCGGCGTGGTTGGTGGGGGGCGTGTTCAAGGCGGTTTGGGATCGCTGTCGGGCTCATGTCACTTGATCGCCTTGAAGTTCAGAGTCAACTGCACGATCCGCGTAAACGTGGATCCGCTTATCCGCCGCGTGCCGCCGATCGCGTACCGCTCCAAGATCGCCTCCTCGGCCAGGGCCCGCCCGAAGGAGTCCTTGAGTAGCCCCGGGGCCATCTTGCTGGTGTACACCGCCCCGCGTACCCCGGTCGCCGCATCCACCGCCTGCCCGGTGGTTATCTCGTTAAGGTGGGACACAATCTGCCCGAGGATCGTGTCGGTCGTTACGCACAGCGAGCCTTCCCACGTAATCACCTGGCCCGCCCATCCCAGGTGGTCCACAAACAGCCGGGTCTGTTGCGGGGGCTTGTGCTCCGCCCGTCCGACGGTCGGCGCACCCTCGCGTACCCGGCAGGTGAACCGAGCCGTCCCGGCCGTGTTACGGGCACTTCCCGGCTGGCCCACGTCCAGCTCGATCGCGTCGTTGGCGAAATAGGGTAGTGCCGCCATCGTTACTCGTAATCCCGATTGAAACTCTCGCCGTTGGTCACCGCGTTCGGATCCGGCTGCTGGTGGAAGTGTTGACCGCCGACGATCGTGGGGGCGCCACCGCCATCGTTCACCAGCCCTTCCAGGGCGTTCAGCAGGCGGTCCATCTGGTTTATGTCCATCGGGCCCATCGCCACGGTTTCCTTCGTCCCGGCGAAGAACCCCGGGTCCTCTGTGGCCACGCGTTGCTTGTCGCTCCACGTCGGTACGAGCCCCATCGGGCTCTTGACGTATGCCGGTTCCTCGACTGCCTCGCGGAATCCTCGGTGCGACCCCCCGAACTTCTGGATCAACTCCGCCAGTTGTCCGGCGCGTTCGTCGTCGACGTCGGGTATCTGTTCGCGGACGAACCTCTCCAGTGCGTCCGTCCGACCGCCGGCCCCCAGACGCGACTGGTGGGACACGTCCTGCTCAAAGCGCCGCCGCTGTTCCTCTCGCCGTTTCCGGTCCTGGGCGACCCACTCCGCGTTTTGGCTCACCGCCTGCTGCACCATCGTCGCGCGAACGCCGCTCGGCATAGTGGCATCCAGGCCTTCGACCTGGCCGGCCTCGCGGAGCATCGTGTAGCTGGCCTGGGTTTCGGCGTCGATGTCGGTTCCGGCCAGTTCTCCGCCCACCGTCGCCGCCAGCCCCGCGTCAATGCCGTAGCGCTTCGCGATCCGTCGCGACTGGGCCGTCCCTTTAGTAGTCTCATCGACTCCGATGGCATCGTGCAGCTTGCGGGCATTAGCCGCCGCCTGGTACCCCTTCTCCAGTTCGCGCACCGCTGCGATTTGCTCGTTGAGCACGTCGGTCTGCTTCTTCGCCGCCGCCTCCGCCGCCGCGTGACTTTCCTTGAGGGTCTGCACGGCGTTAACGATCGCGGTAATCCCGAGCACTACCGCTCCGCCCGCCGCCAGCAGTTTCAGGGTATTGCCATGTTCGCGTGCGAAGGCCGCCGCCTTCTTGTGTGACCCCGCCAGGTTGATGTTCTGCGTCGCCAGATCCCCGGCGACCTTCGAGCCCTTAACGAGCGTGTCGGCGAACGCCCCCAGCGCCGGGCTCACTCCGGCCAGCAGCGTGACCAGATCCTCCGTACTGGCGTTCAGCTTTCCGGTGGCTTCGGTCGCCGCTTCGGCACCTGCCGCCGTCCCGGCCTGGCCGGCGACCACCTTCTCTTCGGCCGCCGCGACCTTGCCGAACTTCTCCGCCGCCGCCTCGGCGCCGGTGACCTCAACCTGGGTTGTCAGCTTCCGTTCCATCGCCTACGCCTTATCCGCAAACGTCCACAGGGCCACCAGGTCGCCCGCGGTCAGCAGGCCGTACTGGACCGCTCCCTGCCGCCACCCGCACACTCCGTTGGTCTGGTGCTTGGTGTACCCGCTCTCCTCGTTCTGCGCTCCGCCCGTCCACAGCACGTTGTTGATCGTCAAGGTCTGCTCCGCCGCTCCGCCCATGCCCAGGGCATCCACCGTCAGCACTCCGCGTCCCGCATCCACCAAAGCCGCGTTGACATGGCTCGGCGCCACCTCCTTGGCATCCCCGTGCGTCGCGGTGACCGTCGCCGCCTTGAAGGGCAAGCGCTCCACCGCCTCGACGGCCATGGCGTCGTCGCCGTACTCCTCGATGACGTCCGCGGTCACCGCCAGCTCGATCCCCGCCAGGTGGCTCAGCGTAATCGCCGGCGCCGCTCCATCCGGGTCGAACGAGAAGTTGTGGGCCCGGCGTACCCGCGCCGGATACACCACCGTCCCGCCGGTCGCTTCGGCGTCAGTCAGCCCCATCACGTCCGCCCACGTAATCACGCCCGAGGCAAACCGAATCCGCCCCTCCAAAGTCAACGTCGCGTCCCCGACCTTGGGGAACCCGATCCTTGCCCCGTTCCAGACGATGGCCCCCTTCGTGGCTCCGACCAGGTCGTACTTGGTGTACTTGCCCGTCCCCGCCTCGCGCACGTGGAACTGGGTATCCCCCGGCGTCGCCGCCAATATGGCCGCCGCCTTCTTCGGGTCGCTGCAAACACAGCTCACCCCGGCGCTGAGTCCGCTCCGCTCCACGTCTTCCTCGCCGAAGGCATCCGCCGCCGTGGCCCGGGCCACGTCCTTATAGCTCGGCGTAAAGTTCAGCGTCGCCAGCCCGCCGATCGACTGCCCGTTGGTTATGAGCCCGTGCGCCTGACACGTATACATCCTCGTTCTCCTTACCTGAGCCCGCCCCACCCGAGCCCGCCCTTTCAAGGGCGGCGGTGGGGGGTCTCCTTTGACCGTGCCCCTACGAAGGCACCGGCGACTCCTCCACCTCAATCGTCGTCTGCTGCACGCACCGCTTCCCGTCATTGATCGACAGTTGCGACCCGCGAAACACCAGCCGCTCCACGGCCGTCACCCCGTCCTGGATGATGGCCCCGGTCTGCGCGTTCGTCGGCTGCACATCGTGCAAGGCATAGCGCAGCAGATCCCGGATCCGGTTAGTCCCGATCGTCGTTCCATCCCCGCGCCGCGCCGTCATCGGCCTCTGGTTGCGAATCCCCACCACAATCAAAAACGTGGGCACTACCGCAATCTCGCCCTCGTTAAGCGGCTGCACCCGGTCCCCGTAATAGAGCACCCGGCACACCAGATCCCGATGGCCGGAGAACAGCTCCTCGGTGAACTTGTGCGGGTCTGTCGTCTCCGTCCCCGCAAACGGCAACACCTCGCTCGGCTCGAACACCAACTGTGCGTCCTCGCGGATCTCGCGAACCGCCTCCACGATCCAGTCCTCGACCCGGCTGGCATTTGATCCGTCGTGTGCCATTACCCCGCCACCATCTCGTGATAGATGCTGTCGATCTCCTCCGCGTCCGCCTCACTGATCCCGACAAACTCCAGCCCCTCCTGGTGTACTTCTCGGGCCAAGAAGAACAGCGGCCCGGTGCCATAACCGAGTTCGTTCTCCGGGTCGATCAACACTCCGCCGCCGCTCCTGCTGGGCAAACGCACCAGGATCTCGTGGTTGGGGTCCAGATCCCGCGGCCACAATGCGTCACGTTTCAGGGCGTCCACCAGCGGAACCGCCAGACACTTCAGCGGCGGCTTGGGCCGGATCGTTCCTCCGAACTGCCGCTGGGCCGCGTACGGCACATTGGTGCCCACCTCGACGCTCCCGGCACTCAGCTCGAACATGCTATCCCCGCTCCCCGCCTGCCCGGCCGCTCCCACGTGCAGCGACGCCGTCAGCCGCCCGCTCCGTACTCCGCCCTCGCTCATCGCCAGCCCCCGCACCAGCCGATCCTGGGCGGCTCCCATCAGGTACACCCCCAGCGCCACCAGCACCGGCCGCAGATCCCGATGGGTGTCGGCCCGCGTCTCAAACGCGTCGACGTCCCCGGTAACCTGCCATCGAGTTGTCAGGGCCAATCCCATTGGGCCTAATCCATCAGTCTGCTGTCCGACCCTACGCTAATGAGCGGGTCGTCGGCCGTCGTCGCCGCCGGGGTCACGGCCGCGGGCAATACCACCTCTCCGCCGGCCGCCTTTTCCAGCCACGCGACCGCGTCCTCGTGCCGTTGCCGCACGTCCTTGTCCACCGGCGTCCGCCGAGCACACAACGTGTACTCCGCCAGGTCCAGGGTCAGCGCCTTGAGCACCACGCCCGCGTCCGCATGGGTGACCACATCCACCGGCGTGGCATACCGCCGCCCCAGCCACCGATCGATCAAGGCCTCGGCGGCCGTCCGCGCTTCGGTCACCACCGCCGCATCGGGGGTCGTCCCCGTATCGGTGGTTAGCTGGACGGCCGCCGTGGTCCCGACCCGCGCAATCAGCTCATCGTTGCTTGCGTAGCTCATCGCGCCGGTTCTTCCGCAGCTTAGTAATCTCCGCCACCGCCGCGTCCATCACGCGCTCGGTCGGCACTTCCGCCGACAGGTCCAGCACCTCGCGCAGCCGGTCCTCTCCGGTCAGCGTCGGTGTGGGGCGGCTAAGCCCGTGCCCCTTCCCGGCCCCGACCATGGCCGGCGGCACAATCGGCGACGCCGGAGTCTCAGCCGCCTCCGGCGCCGACTCCGCGGCCTTACGATCCTTCTTACTCATCGCAGTCTCCTAAACGTCAGGTGCGTGGCATCTCAGCCGCCGCAGGTCTAGGCCAGGTCCACGCTGATCGCGTGCATCCACTGCCCGTACGTCATCCGGTAACGGGCCCGCACGCCGAACAGGTACTTCTCGCGCATGAACTCCTCTTCGCTGCCGGACTCGATCGCCCGCCACTCCAGCGGCTCGCGGTTCTGGCAGATGAACGGCCGCACGGCCGCGTCGGTCTTGAGCACGAAGAACTTGCTCAGGTCGGTCAGCTCCGGGAACGGCAACACCTTCACCGGTCCGCCGATCACCGGCTGCACGGTCGTGCTGTTGATCGTGGTCGCGTTGAGCGCGTCGACGTAGACCTGGGCCTGCACCGCCGGGCACGCTACCGCCAGCCCGGTCGGCCGGATCCGCAGCGGCTCCCCCTGATCGTCGACAAACGTCGCCAGGGCGCCGACCGCCTGGGAGAATGCCAGCCGTACCGTGGGGATGCTCGGGGCGTCCGGGGTGTCCGGCTCATCCGGCAGAACCGCGCTGATGTCCATCGTCAGCTTGTTGCTCTGGGCTCCCGAGGCGCCGCTCTCGTGGTCCGTGGCAAAGAATGTGTGACCGTCGTATGCGTTGTATCCGCTCGTGGCTCCGTTAGCCAGCAGCAAGCCCAGCAGATAGTCCTTGTGCGTCGCGGCCCGCTCGGCCAGCTCCTGCACGCGGATGCGAATCTGTCCGGTCTGATCGTCGCTGATCTCGTCCCGATCGACCTCCAGCGTGGCCTCGTACTTGAGGTTCTCGACCGAGTAAGATTCAGCCCGCAGCCCCTTGGCCAGTCGGCCGGTTCCCCACTCGCGCACCTGCGGCACCGACCCCAACCAGCGGTACGTCTCGCTGTCCTTATTGGATTCGATCGGCGTGGCCAACATCTCGTGGTAGGCCACTTCCGCTCGCAGTCGCTCAAAGAACGTAGCCTTGAGGCCCTCAACATTCAGCCCTAAATCCTTGATGGGCATGGTAGGTTCTCCTTCCGTGGAGTTTGTCGTTTCAGTTCGCTTAAGTCCTGCCTTCGGCGTCTTCGTCAGTTGCGCCTACGGCGTCTTGTTCAGGGTTTCCAGCCGCAGGAGGATGCTCCCGCTCGCCGGCACGTCCGCGCAATAGCCCACAAACGAGTTGTCCGTGGACGTGAACGTCAGCGTATCGTCCGCCGACGCATATACCGGGTCGTCAATGTTGGTGATTGCCGCTCCGGATAGGGCGTGTTCGAAGTCGCCGATCGTAAACACCCGCAACGACTTGTCCCCGGCCGATCCGCTGCTGTTGTCGCACTCTTCGTACGCGATCCCCAAGAAGGTATCGCCCGCCACCAGCGGCCGGGCATACCCGCCGCTGTGTCCGACCAACGCCCCCTTGTAGATGTGGGCGCTCGCCGCCGCCTTGTACGTCCGCAGTTCCTGGTCGACGTACCGATTCACTTCCCTGTTGGCTGTCAGTGCCATAATCCTGTCCTTTCTTCCTGGGTGGCATGGGCTAACTTGTTAGCCCGTGTTCTACCCGCCGTGTGTCTCCCGTGTCCCACCCCCCCCTTACCCGAGCCCGGCCTTTCAAGGCCGGCGGCAGTGGGGGGTTCAAGCGACCCCCGCCAGCTCCTCCTCCTTCGCTACGTCCTGCCCCGCCTCCTGCAGCCGCAGGTTGACGAGCGCCGTCTTGTTGGTCAGCTTGCCCAGGCTCTCGTCCGCGTCGAAGTCGCGGGCCGCGTTGGCGATAATCTCCGCCCGTCCCGCCGGTTTGTTGAAGCCCGCTTCCGGGTTGACGACCCGCCCGGCCGGCGGCAGGGCCGCCACCCGCTGATCCAGGATCACCTGGGCGTCCTTCGGGTCGCGGTCATAGGCCCGGCAGATCACCGCATAGTCCTCCTTGCGGTCCTCCGTGTTCGGGTCGATCACCCCCTTGGCGATGTAGGGTTGCATGAAGTCCGCCCGTTCCTTGGCCACCATGCGTTCCTTCATCGCGGCCAGTTCCTTGGCCAACTGCTCGGACCCGCCCGCGGCCGTCTTGGTCGCGTTAATCGCCAGCGTCACCGCCTCGGCATCCGCGTCGCCGCTCAGCCCCAGGGCCGTGCGGGCCGACGCCGCCACCTTCTCCTCTTCGCCCTTGTCTGCGCCTCCGCCGTCACTGCCGCTGCCCTTGAGCTTGCGGACCGCCTCCAGAATCGCCCCGAACAGGGCCCCGTCGTCGTCACCGTCCTCCACCCCGAGCACTTCCGCGATCCGCGCCAGATACCTGGTCGGGTCCACTCCTGCCGGTTCGCCTGCCATTGCTTTGGTCTCCTTGTTGTTGTCCGTCGCGGCCAAGGCATCCATCCGTGGTATGGCCGGCCGGTTGGTTAGGGCCGCCGAGTGCAGCCGCAGAATCCGTTTAGTGCGCCGGTCGGCTATGACGACCGGCGACAAGTACTTGTACGCCCCGCTACGAATGGCGCTCCTGCCCGACTCCGTCCACTCCACGTCGCCCAGCATCCCCTCACCCGCCGCGTACCGGATCGCCTTGATCCAGCCCGCGGCCGGGGCTTGTCCGTTGGGCGCTGCATACTCGCCCCCCAGCGTCTGATGTTCGAAGTCGATGGGCACGTCCACCCCGTGGTCCGCCATCGCCTTGGCTGCTGCTGCCACCGCGTCGGCATCGATCACCCATCTTCCCGCCAACGATTCCACGTTCCCATCCGGCGACAGTACCACCGTGCTGACCGCCTCCTCCGCCGCCGACTTATTCACCAGTACCCGCAGGTTCAGCGTCTCAGTCTGCATCCGTTATCTCCCGAGCCACTGCTTGCAGCTCCGCATCCAGCTTTCTCAGATCGTGCTTCGTCGCATCGAATCCGTCGCGATCAAATGCAAACGCGGGGTGGGGGCTTATTCGCACGTTCTGACCCCCACGCCCGCGCGTCCGCGTTACTCTTCCCCCCCGATACGTCCACACCGGCAGTCTCAACTTGGTTACCTGCCGCGCGGTTAACGCCCTGAAAAAGCACCGGCAGTTCCACTCCCAGGGCGGTGTAAAGACCACCCAGAACGGATCGTCCCAGGCAAACACCTTCCCGTGCAGGGCCGCGTGCGTGTCACGCACCGCATTGACTCCGCCCTTGCCGTTGCCCACCGTCAGGTACTGCCGATAGGCAAACACTCCGGCAATCGCCGGATCGTCCAGGACGCGCTTGCGGGCGACGTTGTAGGCCCCTAAGACGTTCTGCCGATACGTCAGTCGCAGTCGGGCCAACGACGGCCGCGGTATCCCGGCACGGTCGAACAGGTCCAGCAGTTGCCGCCGCACATCGCGGTAGGGGGTCCCGTCCGCAATCGCCTTGTGGACCACATCCCGCGCCCGCTGCACGAGTTTCACCTTGTGCAACCCCGCGAGCCGAAACGCCCGCGCCCGATTCTCCGCACTCAAGTTGTTGAACTGGGCGTCTGGTAGCGGCGTCTTCTGCGCAAAGAATCTGGCCGCCTCCCGGTGGCTCTTGGGCTTAAAGTCCATTACCGACAACGCCACGAGCTTTGTGCGATCTCTTTCGCCGTCGGACCCAATCGCAATCACCTCACCGCCCCTCCCCGAGCCCGGCCTTTCAAGGCCGGCGGCAATCCCCGCGGCTCCCACCGTCGCCGCCCCGACTCCCGCCGCCATCGTGAGGCACTCCGCCAGGTTGGTGGCCAGGCTCGTGGCATCCATCTCGGTCACCAGACTCGCGTTCAGTTGCTTCAGCAGCCGCGCCCGGTCGCGCTTGTCGTTGCCGGTCTCGCGCGCGTCTTTGATTACGGCCACCAGCGGCCCGCTCAGCTCGCGGCGATAGCTGCGTCCCACCTTGGCCAGCGCTCGCGCCGCCAGGTTAGTCCACACCTGCCGCCGGTTCCCGATTAAGCCCGTCATGACGTCCCGCTGCCGCATCAGACGTCACCCTCCATCGTGTCCGCAAACGGATCCGGCGCCGGCTCCAGAATCTCCTCGCCTTCCTGCGGCTCGGGTATGCCGAGCGTCGCGTACGCGTACGCTTTGGGTATGGCCACCCCGGCCGCTTGGGCCTTGGCGAACAGGTCCGCCGCCGCCGTTCGATCGATTACCTCGGGCTTCACCCGCCGGAAGTGGGGCAGGGGCACATCGCGATAGAACCGGGCCCGGCACATCGGCTCGAATATCTGCTTGCGCACCGTGGCCGCCTCCGCCGCCAGGTCGTCGTCGCGCAGGTCCTCGCGGACTTCGTTCTGCACGCTCGCCGCCGCGTGGGTCCCCGTCCCTCCGGTGGTATCCGCCACCAGGTTCCCGCCCAGCCACAGCTTGGCCTTGGCCCGGTCACACGCCGCCATCAGGGCCTCGTACGGGGCGGTGCCACTGCGCTGGCTCGACTCGATCATCTCCACGTTTACGGCTTGCGAGAACACCCCCCACGCTCGCGCCCCCAGGTGTTTCATCCAGAGGGCCAGCTCGCGTTTTTCCTCGGTGGTCGCGGTCGGTTGATATCGCGCGACCCGCACCGGCATCCCGAAGATCTCGACGTATTGCGACCAGTTCATTATCCCCATGTGCCCGACCAGATAGGGCAGCAGGGCGGCCCGGGCGATCGCCGGTCGCAGTGGTTGATACAGGTTCTTCGTCGGCGAGTGGACCACCCACTTCGGCCCGACGGCCGCGATCCCGAGCCGCTCTTCGGCGGTCATTACCCGGATAACTCCCGGCTCGCGGGCATCCATCCGCAGCCGATCGACCGGCACCGGGTTAAGCTCGACTATCCGGCTGCCGTCCCACACCAACTCGACCACCGCCAGGTTATCTCCGATCGCCCGGGCCAGGTGCTTGAGTCCCGGCCCGAACGTCTCGATCGTCGCCAGTTGCCCGCGTACGTATTCCGCCGCGTCATCGGCCAGGGCCTGATCGGCTCCCTCTTCCACTTCGCTCGCGCTGATCACCTCGAACTCAAGTCCGGTGAGCGCTCCCCGTCGTGTGTTGGACACCGAGAACAGGGTCGCATCCTCTTCGACGTCGGCATAGAGCTGCAGCCCCATGGCCAGGTTCCCGGCGTCGGCCGCCTCGATCGTGCTGCGTATCTTTGTCACCGTGAGCGATCGGGTCAGGTATTCGGCCAGCCCATCCACCGTCAGATCCGGCACCACCAACCGCCCGGGGCTCGGCGGCCGCCACCACTGCCGCACCGTGTCGACTATCCGCGACGTAAAACTCACCACGCCCCCTCCGCAAAGCACAACTCGTCCCCGAACATCGCCTCCACCGGCCCCACGTTGTCCGCCGCCACGAAGACCGCCAGGGCCAGCGCCCAGAACCTATCCGCGTGCGAGCCTTCCTTGCGGGTCGCCCGCAGCCGCACGTGTCCGTCAATCGTGACGCTCTTCTCGACGCTGTGCAGGTCCTGCCGGATCAGCCGATCGACCGGTATGGTCAGCAGTTGCCCTTCCATCTTCACCCGCAGCTTGGCCCCCAGGGCCTCTTTCACGTTGGCCGAGAACGTGTGCGGCTCCACCCGATTGGCCCCGAAGGCGAAGACCAGGTCCTCCGCCAGTTGCATCCCCAGCCCGGAATTGTCGATCGCACACTTGCGCACCGCCCGGCATTTGAGCACTTTCGAAAGCGTTTCGAACTGCTCTCGAAACGGCTTCGCTTTCAGTTCGATCAGCCCCAGCGTGCGCAGTTGTTCGCCCACCGCCTCCAGGGCCCAGATCACCGTCAAGTCGTGGTGCCGGCCGATGTCGACCCCGACCAGCACGTCCCCCTTGTGCTCCGCCAGCTCCTTAAGATCGAGCGTCCGCGGGCACGCTTCGTCCTCGCAGGCCCGGATCATGTCGAGCGTGATAAACGCCGACGCCTCATCGACGAACTCGCAGAGAAACTCCTGGCGATAGAGCAGCTCATCGCCCATCGCCTCGCGCAGTTCCTCGACGTCAATGCCTGTCAGGCCCTGCTCTACCGCGTCGTTGATCGTCAGCGTGTTGTGGGCGAACTGGCTGTTGTCGGCCAGCTCATAGAACTTGTTCAACTTGCCGCGTGGGGTGGAGGCCACATCCAGCTCCCCGCCGCCGCGCATGACTGACGGGAACATCGCCCCCCAGATCTCCCGGTCGTACGCGTGCATCGCGAACTCATCGAGGAACACATCCCCGGTGAATCCCCGAGCCGTCTCCGGGTTCGCCGGCAGCCCGATGATCCGGATTCCTGCTTCCGGCAGATCAATCTCGTACTGATTGTACTTGGCTCCGTCGAACATCCCCGCCTCGCGCTCGGAGTACTTGAAGGCCAGATCCAGCCCCTGGCAGTGTTGTTTGGCTTTCATGATCACTTCGCGGCTCTGGCGTCCGCCGGCCGATAGGATCAACTGGTTGCGTTTGCGGGCGATGCCCCGCACGATCCGCCGAAAGGTCAGCCCGAAGCTCTTACCTGTCTGCCGCGACCAGCAATGCCACCCGAAACGTGCGTCACTCAACACCACCTCGCGCTGGTAGGGCAGCAGCACGTCGTTCAGGATCATGGTGAGCGGATCGACAACTCGCACAGGCTCAGCCATTGCCGTCCCCCTTCGTCGCGTTGTAGTGCTCCAACAGCTCCGTCATCACCGCCCCCGGATCCAACGTCACCTTGGCCGCCTCCTCGCGTTCACGTTGGGCCTCCGCCTCTTCGTGCTTTGCCTTCAGTTCCAGCATCCGGCCCACAAACCGATCAAACATCGCCGCAGTGCGCAGCAACTTCGTGTCGTCACTGAGGGCCTGCTCGATACACATCCGCAGCAGGTCCAGCACCTTCGGCCCCAGCTCCTCCGCCCCGCCCGCTAACATCTCCGCGAACCGCGTCAAAGGCGCCAGCATTACGCGGTTCTTGTACTTCTTCCCAAGCGCTTGCAGCGACCGCCGCTTGCTCTCGGGTATGCCCAGCGCCCGCATCACCGCGCTCGGCTGCCACCCCTCGTAGAACAGCTCGTTCGCGCGATCCCAGGTCTCTACCCCCAGCGGTTTTGCCCAACGCGGAATGTCTGCGGCCTTGGCCATCGTTTACGGCTCCAACGCCGGATCCACGTTGATCCGGTTAGCGATCTCGTTACCGGTTGCGGTCAGCTTGTAGAGTCGCCGCGACCACTGCTGGAACCTCTTCTCGTTCGTCCACTCGACGTACCCCTTATCGATCAGGTACGTCAGATCGCACTTGACGCACTCTTCGTCGGGCAGTTGCAGATGCAGCAGGGCCATGCAGATCGATTCGAACCCGAACGGGCCGATGTGGTACATCGTTTTCAGGGCTCGCAGAATCTCGCGTCGCGCCTGCTTGATCATCGCCGCCTTGGCCTCTTCTGCATTCATTCCGGCGCCTCCGTTTTTCGCTCGATCGCGTTGGCCACCCGGTTCAGCGATCCGCTAATCCCCAAGGTTGCGTCTAGCTTCCCGGCCATCTCCCGGACCAACTCGCGCGTGGTATCCAGGCTGTGTTGTTGCGACGTCACCACCCGCACCCAGTCCGCGTGCGACACCTTGCCTTGCTCCACGGCTCTCAGGCGCGCCTCTTGGTTTTCCATGTGCGTCTTGTGCCCATCCAGCCGCTGGCTGGTGGTCCGCTGATAGTCCCGAACATTCGCGGCCAGGGCTCGCAGATACAGTCCCACCAGCCCCAACGGCAGCCCCACAATCGCCACCAACAGCCCGTAATGCCCCAGCGTCAGTGTCACGCCCGCGTCTCCTCTCCCGGGTCCTCTCCGCCCGTAGCGCAGGCATCCAGCCCGCCTCCCCCCGCATCCGAGCCCGCCCTTTCAAGGGCGGCGGCGGCAGCAGTGGGGCTGGTCTGCCCCTTCGGTTTCACCCGCGCAATCACGACAATCCCGCGGCCGTCCGGGTCCTGCTCATCGGGGAAAATGTCGAGTTCCAGCCCGGGAAACTCGCTCCGCACCACGTGGGCCAGCTCCTTGCACAGCAGCATTTTCGTCACGGGTCACCGCCATCATCCACGGCCCCACCTCCCGCACGCGTAGAGCCCGATCCATCGACCGCAGCAGCGCCAGCGCCACCCTTCTCCCCGCGCTGTCCGAGCCCGCCCTTTCAAGGGCGGCGGCAGCAGTCGGGGCGGGCTGTTCCACCCGGCCGATCCGGCACCCGCACCCCGTCTCTGCCGGGGCTCCCCCGCCCGCCCCCGGCCCCAGCGGCACCTGTTTTTCCAGCCGTTGGCCCGTCATCGATCCCACTCCCTCGGCAGGTCGAACAGCAGCCCCTGCCCGTTCTGCCGCTCCGCCACGGCCCGGTTCACCCGGGCCATCCGCACGAACCGAAACACCGTCTTGGCGTTCTCGGCCGCCTTGAACTCCGCCCACTCCGCCGCGGACCGGGCCAGCCAGTACCCGTGCCCGTCCGAGCAGAACTTCAGGCCCATGTGGTCTCGCCCGAACCGGACCGCCTCGCGAATCCGTCGTCGGATCGACTCGTGCTTTCCGTCGAGCCCCAGTTCCCGGCCCAGCGTGATCCCCAACACCGGCTCGGCCACCTCGCGGATCCGCGGCTCGATCCACTCCGCCCGTTCGCGTCTGACCTCCTCAGTGGTCTTGCCCATCGCATCGCTCGCCCCGTCCCGCACCACGTCCACGTGCACGGTGCGAATCTCGTGCAGCCATGCCGCCAGCGCGGCACAGCCCGGCAGTGCCAGCATACCGGCACATGCCCAAACCCCTAGAAATACCGCCCCTTGTCGGTGTGCCATACCATGTCACTCCTTGCGTTTGGTGGTTAATGGCAGCGTCGGCGGTGGGCGTCCTTGCCGCCCTCCTGGCACCGCCGCCGCCGCTGCTTCGTCGTCGTAGCGCAGGCCGGGTGGCCCATCGCTTTAGCGGTGGGGGGACTCGAATGCCCAACTTGTTGGCCCGTGTCCTGCCGCGCTTCAATTATGGAGAGAGCCCGCGGGCCGCGGGCCGGCGTTTGGGATGCCCGCGGACTCGTTGGAAGTTCTGCGGCGGCGCGGGTCCGGTCGCCCCGATCCCCGCGCCGCCTTCTCAAAGGAGTTTTTCTGTGCTTCCCCCCTTACCAAGGGGGGGCTCGGGGGGGTCTGCTCACCCGAGCCCGGCATATCCGAGCCGTCCCTTTCAAGGGGCGCGGCGGCATCCCCGTTTCGCGGCGCGCAAACCAAGGGCCAGCGTAAGTGTTCGCACCCACGCCGACCCTGGCCGGAGGGGAAAGAAGCCGCTCGCGGTTCCGGTCGCGGCCGCCTTCCCGTTCGTATTGCCTGTACCTACAGTAACCACCATCCCTGGTGTTCTCCTTGTTGTCGCGTTCCGTCGCGCAACAAAAAAGGCCAAGAGCGCAGACTGCCCGTCATGCGGGCCACTCTGCGCTCCCGGCCTGTCAACTGTCGGTCGGGTTGCCCTGTTGGCTTGGCTTAAGCCTCAGGCTCTTTCAATGTGCGTGTCGCTTCGCGGCGGTCTCACTCACCGCTAAGTTTTTCGGTCGCTCGGCGGCAGTCTCACTCCCCGCCAAGCTGCGGCAGCCCCTTCTAGCCGCCCCCCCAAACCCCTGTCAAGAACAAAATCCAAACTTTCTCCCCCCGCTCCCCGAGCCCGCCCTTTCAAGGGCGGCGGCTTCCGTAGCACAGGCTTCCAGCCTGCCGAATGCTACGCCTCTTCTGCATCCTCGCCCTTGTCCCAATGCGGCGGATGGGTCTTCAGACTGGTGTCCTCCCATCTCTTGAACATCTTCGCGAGGTTGCGTTCGCTGACGAACAGGCTCGCCAGCAACATCCCAACTGCTGCCCCCGCAAGCGCGATGCACATGTAGATGGCCCAACACTCCTTCCTCAACCCGAACGTGAGTTGCGCCACCGCCGCCACCAAGCACAGCAGCACCGCCAGGTACAACAGCTTGCTCAGCCGCGCCAGCGTTCCATAGTGTGTCGCTTGCGGGTTTACCGCTCGCCGCCGTTGCATCCGCTTGATGTACGCCTCACTGTCGTACAACCCTTCCTTCATCGTCACCACGATAAAGGTCTTCAGCGACAGCAAGAACCCCGCCACCGTCAGAAACGCCACGAAGAACCCCATCCGCAGGTCCTCGCCGTACACCTCCCGAAGCTTGTCCTCTTCGATCAGGCTGGCCGCCCACCCCGCGCCTGCCCCGCAGGCCACGGTCACCAAGATAACGAGTCCCCACGCCTTCATGACACCTGCAGGAGCGGATGGTCCTTGTATTCCAGTATCGCCCGCATCAACCTGCTCTCTACGAACTTGTCTATCCTTACCGTTTCCACCATTTCATCATAGTCGAACCGCTCGAAAATTTCCTTATTATCTCCAAGAACGTGCGTGGTTTCCAGATCGTCCGCGTCGATCCCCGTCACACTCACCCGTCTCGGCTTGTCCCGCTTATACAACCGCCTGACTGTCGTCCATACTCGCGGGGTCTTCGCGCCCTTGCAGAACGTCCACTCCACCTTCTTGGAACGCAGGTCTCCCTCGGCGAAACCGTCATCGTCTGCATCGACCACCTCAATGGTCTCTCGATACGCTTTCAGTCTAACGTAATGCGCTTCGAGCTGCTTCATCCCCATCTGCGTCTGCATCGGGTTGCACTTCGCGTACTTCCGCAGCTTCTCCTCTCGCTTTTCGCTCATCTCTTCCGCATACTCAGTGAATCGCGATTTCAACAGCCCGCCGAAATACCGCAGCCCCGTCCCACTTCCCTGGTACGCCCGTGAACACGAACGCACCGTTGTCATGTCGCACAAAGAAGTTGTTGGCCTCCGAGAGGCCCTCTGCCGTGACAACCTGCAGCGTCGCCGGCTCCCCTTCCTTCCTCTGCAACTGCAGCATGTTCTTCCTGTTCGTCGAAAAACAGTTGAGTCCCTTGGTAATGCCCTCCTCCACCTTCACGTGGATGAACCGCGATCCCTTCTCCATCGTGTCTTTGTTCCGCGTCTCCATCCACCTCCAGAACGCTTTCTGCTCCGCCCAATCGGGCAGCTCAAACCGGCCGGCCAACACCTTGATTTTCATGCGGGTCTCTCGCTTTCGGTTTCCGACTTGTCGTTATCTACGACGCTGTTATTTTCTCTGTCTCAGCCCCCGACTCCCGGTCGCACCAAACCCCGCAAGGGGCTCCCCCCGCCCTCATCAACTCCGCCACCAGCCGCTCCGCGCCCGCCGGATCAAACGCTCCCGTCCGCTCCACGATCCTCCGCATCGCCCGCCGCAGCCGCTCCGTCTGGTTCACTGTCCGGCGTGCCGGCTCAATCGCCAATATCCGTGCCGACCGATCCCAATCGTCCCCGCAAGTGTACTCGTGCGTGACCATGCTCCGCCATTCACCTAATTAGGTGAACGCTCCTCCAACTGTCTACTGATCCGCTCCAGCAGTCGCACCCCCTTCGCTTGGGTGGCCCACATCCCTGCCACGCCGCGCATCATTGCACCGCTCACGTAGAACATCCCCAACCCCATCAACCCGACAATGACCCACACTGCCTGCCCTGCTATTGCACCCAGGACCACACCCCCCAGCATCCAAAGGACTCCCAGAGCCACGAGTTCCTTGTAGAGCCGCGACAGAAGGACGATCCCGCGTTCCATTGACCGCTCCAGATCTGCCATCCGTTCCCCTTCGCGTGCTCGCGCCGCGTGCCCCCTTGCCTCCGCGGCACTCATCCGCGGTACAGGCTCTTTCACACGGGTTTGTGTGGGCGTCGCCGCCGGCAGCTTCGCCCCGCACACCACGCACACCTTCGCCCCATCCACATTTGGCTCCCCGCATTCCTTGCATACAATCGCCATCCCGACCTCCGCCCAAAATAGTCCGTTTTTTGTCTTGACTAACCCTAACAGATGCCGTACATTTCAAGTGATGGTGGTCGGTCACACCATGCCAGCCGCACGCTGGGCCGGGGAAGGCCAAGGAATCGCCAGTCAAGGATGACGGCCCCGGCCCGTCAAGAAACGCTCGCGTCCCGGACGTTCTGTCTGGACGCTTGGGGGGGAATCACCATGGACCGAACGTCGCTTCCTCTGTCGTTCGAGCGTCATCGCGCCCTTCGCGATCTCGCCCGTGACGCGGCTGCTCTTCGTTTCGAGCATATTATGCGCCTTCGCGACGCTGCTGCCTTCTGGGCTTCTTTCCCTCTCGATGTGCCTGCGCAGCTGCCGTCACCTCCGCCGCCGCCCGGCGTCCCCGTTCCGTCTCGCACCAACTGTTGACTTCCGCCCAACCCGCCTTCTTCTCGTAGACTGCCCCGAGAAGCGGCATTAGGGTCGCCACCTGCGATTTATCGAGCAACTGGAACGCGGCCAGCCCAGCCATCGCCATCATCGTATTGGGGTATCCAACCCTCAAGACGTCCCATGCCTTCGCCACGTCCGGGGGCAGATTGATGTTGATCTGTTCGCTTGACTTCGCCATGCGTGAGAGTTTCCGAATATTCTTCCGGAAAACAACTTGCCTCCAACTCCTACGGCGTGTAGACTTCCTACATGGAAGCACCGAATGGCGAACAACTCGGCGTTTACGTCCACGTGCGGGAGAAAGCCCGCACGCGGCGATCCGGCAATATCACGCTCAATTGGCTGACTCAAGGCGAGGCGCTCGCTGCCCTCCGGGCCCGCGAACGAACGCGAGCAACGCCGGATCCAACGGCTGATCAATCCTGGGCGTAAGCCGCGAGCCAAGAAGCGAGGGGGCACTAATGCGTAGTCGCTACGCCAACGCGCATCAACGCCGCAAGGGCGTAACCATCAAGGTCATCGATAACGAGTCGTCAGACTCCTTCGCTCCTCGCTCGTATTCGTTCACCGTTTCGGCCCCCCGGGGCTCGTTTGCTCGGGTGGTCGATGTCGTGGCCACCGCGGTGGCCGCCCACTGGTCCGGCACGGACCGGCCGGCCCGCCGCCCTTAGTGAGTCTCACGCCGCCGGGACCGGCCCGGCGGCTTTCAGCGTGTCGCCCGTCGTGGCGGCAGTGTGATAGCGGATTATTGCGATGTGTTTTGTTTCGATATTTGAGAACCAAACCCGACGTAGGGCCGATGCCCTTTTCAGTCATCGCATAGCCGCCTTCACCTGCCGCCTCGCGGGCCACCCTTTGCCTTAAGCGTACCGCGTCGCTAGCCGGATGCTACCGACGTTCAGCCCGAAAAGTCGGCAGGGAGGCCGCCCCATGGATTCTCGCATGAACGCCTGGCAGGACACTCTCTACGACCTGTGTTTCCAGCTTGACCTGGTCAATCCCAAGGCCATCGCTCACCGGCTGCATCGCGCCCGCAACTACCTCTCTGATGTATGCCGTCGCGACCGCGTCGACCCGATCGCGATCTTCAACGAGATATTGAAGGACGCCGAGCCGCTGGCCGTCTCCGATCCTCGGCGTCACGCCCAGATCGGTACGGCTGTGTTCGGTTTGTTATGTTCCGGTACCCGCTGGTTTCCGGCCTACGTAGCTCCCGAGCCCGCCGCCTCCCCGACATCCTCGGCCGACTTCACCCGGCTCTGCGAGCACGCGGGCATCCTGTGTGAGGACCTCGGCGGGGTCGTCAAGAGTCTCGCCGCTATCGAGCGTGACGGTCAGTACAACGAGGCGGACGATGCCGAGATCAACGGGTTCCAGGTCAAGATGCAGCAACTAATCGCCCGCTTGCACGCCATCGGCGTAGACCTCCGCCGTCGCCGCCAGGAGTCCCCCTCATGATCCCGATTCTCCCCGCCGTAGCGCAGGCTTCCAGCCTGCTTTTCGCCACCCACGTAGCGCAGGCATCCTGCCTGCCCAACTCCCCCCCTTACCTGAGCCCCCCCTTTCAAGGGGGGGATGCGGGGGTCTCTTCGATCTTGTTCTTCGCCGGCGTGCTGCTCGCGATCGGTTTCGGCATCTGCTACTTCTCCGCCGGCCTCCGCCAACGGACCCTCAGTTGTCATTGCGGCCGCGAGCAAACCCACAACGCGTTAACGCTCACCGACACAGACGCCGCCGAGATCACCGCGCGGCTCACGGCCCTCTGCCCCGTCTGCCGGGCTCAGGGCCGCGACATCGTTCCGACTAACCAAAGGGGGAGAAACCATGATTGCTGATCATCAAGAGTGTCCGCATTGCGGTGGGGCGATCCCGCGCGAGCACTTCGCCCACGAAGACCAGCCCGGCACGGGCACCGCCATCACCTTGTTGTATTGCGCCCATTGTGGCTGGGGGGTTGAGACTCTCTGGCGGGTGACGGGCCAGAGTCACGCCGAGGACTTCTCGTTGGAGTTTCGGCGCGACCGCGACCCCGTCGCCCTCGGCCAGTTCCTGCAGAGGCTTCACGATCGCCGCGCCGCGTAACGGATTGACTAATGCCCCTGGCTCAGCCCCAACTTCGCGCGACTCACGCCCCGGCGGACTTCATCCCCATCGCCGAGGCCGCCGCGCTGTTGGACTGCTCGCTCCGCACACTGCAGCATCGGTGCAAGCACCAGCTCGCCGCTCGCGGCCGGGCCGAGCTACGCCCACCGCCCGACGGGGGCAAGCCGAGCTGGTGGATCCGCCGGGTGGCCGATCCCCGGCTCACCAAGACGCCCGACTCCGACACCCGGGAAACCCGCGCCCGCAAGGTCCTACTGGAGCACTACCCCGCCCACCAGGTCGACCGCGCCTACCGCCGCGCCCACTGGCTCCGCCGCTGGCGTGACCTCTGCAACGGCACCGCCTCTCCCACCAAGCCGGGCAATGGGTGGCCCATCGCTTCAGCGGTGGGGGACTCGAACCACCGTCTGCCATTACGCCCCACCGACCGCGACCTCGCCGCCCAAGTGGTGGCCGAAGCCAAACGCATCGAAGGGGAGTCCTTCAGAATCTCCCCGCGGTCCTTGCAGTCCTGGCACCGCACGTATAATGCCATCGATCCAACCACCGGCGCCATTCGCGGCGTCGGCGGTTTGGTGTCCAACTACCGCAGCTCGGGGCACGCCGTAGCTGCGGTTACTGGGACAGTCGGCGGCGCCGGTGGCGGGTGTCCTACCCCGACCTCCCGTAACCCGGCCGCCGTCGACTACTTCTACTCGCTGTATCACACTCAATCGAAACATTCGATCCGGGTCTGTCACGCCGCCACAACGCGTGAGGCCCGCTCCAACGGTTGGTCCTGGCCGACGCACTACAACGCCACGGTCAGATGGCTCCGCGAGTATGACAACCTCTCCATCACGTTTCTCGCCCGTGAAGGTCGCGACAAGTGGCAGCGGCGGTTCATGCCGTTTCTGGAGCAGGACTGGTCGCTGGTTCGTCCCGGCCAGTTCTACGTTGGCGACCACACCCAGTGTGATTTCTGGTGCCTGTACGGTGACAAGTTCATCCGGCCCTGGCTGACTGCGTGGCAGGACTGCGCCTCGCGTTGCATCGTCGGCTACCACCTCGGGCCCGCCCCGCATCAAGACAGCAT
>CAXXGO010000006.1:0-2674492 GCA_963666835.2 Phycisphaerae bacterium
CAAGTTCGCGTCGACCGGGGAGTCCGCCGCACCAATAGGCCGACAACCCCTCCGACGAGGCGGTTCTACCGGGTCTTACGCAAGCGGCCGCCCGGGTATGTCAGGTTAAACGTATACCCACGATTCCCGGTCTGTGCAACGGATGCGGGCCCCACCGCCTTGGCAGCCTGTCGGAGCTCGTTTGACGGCTCCCCGTGACAAGCCAGAGGCGAAGGCACGGTTTGTAACGGCAGATCACCCGAGTCGGTGAACGCGGTAAAGGAATGAGTGGATTTGCTCCAGAAGCTCGGGGGCATCGGGTTCGTGAGGTAGAACGTGCCCGGACGACGGGCACTCTACGAGTTCGCATTCGGCGTTGACGGGCCGGCAGGCAACGGCAACGGTCGCCTCCCAGGACGTGTACGGATCCTGTCGGCCACCGGCGACTAGCATCGGCACGGTCAGCTCGGCCAATCTGGAATGAACCGCCGCACCGAGCTTCTGAAGCTGCATGAGAGAATCCAGCGGATACCGATCGTAGCTGTACAGGCCTTTCACCCGGTGGTTCTCCAAGGACCGGGCGCTCTTTTTTGCATAGGGCTTCACGAAGCGGACGAACGGGATCAGCCACCGCTTCGCACCGGTTAGGTTGAACATCGGAGACAGCATCACAACCGATTCGACACGGGGATCGGTTATCCCCGCGCGGGCGGCCAGCACCGCCCCCATAGAGACCCCGATGATCGCGATCGACCGGCAATGCTCGGCGACCCGGTCGATCTGATCCGCCACCGCATCCGTCCAGTCGACCGCCGTCGTCCGGCGAAGCCGCGCGACCGATGTACCGTGCCCCGGCAACAGCGGAGAGGACAGCGTCAGTTCGGGTTGAACCTGCTCCAGATATGCCGCAATCGGCTCAACCTCCGTAGGTGAGGCAGTCAAGCCGTGGAGCATAATGACCCCCAACCCGCCGGCATTGCCTTCGCGATACCGCGGAGCCGCCGCCGGCGCGATTGGTTCATCACCGCCGCAGTTAACGCCGACCTTGCCCGGTGACATCATCGGCCCTTTGCCGCCTTTGCGAGGCCAGCGGTCTTACCGGAGCTCTTTCCATCTTTCGGCACAAGCACCCGAAGTGCCCGGCGCGCGACGCTTATATCCACGGGAGTGCCGGCAATGAACTCGCCGTCGGCCCACACTTCCAACTCCTCGTCGGACTCGATCCGCAACTGTTTCGTCTGGGTGAAATGCACGAACTCACTCGACGTGTGCCGGCGCATCAAGACCATCGGGAGAATCGAGAACGCCCGCAACTTCGAGACCCGATCGATTATGCAGAGATCCAGCAGTCCGTCGGTAGGAACGGCATCGGGGGCTATCTCGATTGCTCCGCCGTATGTCGAAGTATTGGCACTCGATGCAAGAAACACCGCCTGCTCTATTGTTCCGAATTCAACCGTTATGCGCAAATGGCGCGGGCGATACCGAGCGAGTACCCGCAAAGCCGCGTACACGTAAGCCAGCGTGCCCTTCAAAGGCATGCGCATCGTATCGACGTAACGCGAGACCTCCGCATCAACGCCCAACGTAGCCACGGTGCAGAAATACCGCCCGTTGACGCAGCCCAGGTCGATCGGCCGCACCGCTCCGCCGTCCAACACGTCCACAATTGCCTCGACGTCGGTAGACACGCCCAGAGCGCCCGCGAAATCGTTGCAGCGCCCCACCGGCGCCAGCCCCATCGTCGGACAGGCGTCCCCGAGCGTCTTGCGCAGATCGGCCAGGGCGTTGGCCACCTCCTGCATCGTCCCGTCCCCGCCGCACCCGACCACGCACGTCACCGAGGAACCGAGGGAGCCGCATGCCGCCCGAACAATCCGCTCAGCATCACCCCTGCCTGCGGTCTCGCTGATCATCGTGTAAGCGCCGCGTTCCCGCAGGCGGGCGGCGACCGCCACGGCCGTACGCCGCCCTCGCCCCCGCCCCGACGTGGGATTGAAGACAATCAGGAATTCACGGCGCTTGGCCATTATCCTCTCATCCTGCCACCCGCAATGCCCGGCCTACGGACGATCACCTTTCGTTCACCGCGAAAACAGTCTTGACCGTCTTGCTCCGACCGGTGTTCAACGCGCCGGCGAACGCTGCCCGGTAATCCGCCAGCTTGAACGGCTCACCGGCCAGCGGCGCGATCTTCGGAGCCCACTCGCGCAACAGATCAACGGCCACATCGAAGGTCTCACGGTGCCCCTCGCTCGTTTCCTCCGGTCCGTACGCGTAAGCCGCACACAAGGTCAATTCTTTGAACCATAGCGGCGTCCAGTCGATCCCTCGAGGCATCCCCGGCATCCCCACCAGTACGAAAGTCCCGCCGGACCTCGTAAAACGGATGCCGTCATCGATAGTAGTCGCCGACGCCGCACAATCGAACGTCACCGACGCCCCGCCGACCACCAACGGCTTACCCAGCTCCGGCTTCAGTACTTCCGCATCAAGCGCCTTGGCCCATAGGGCGTAGCGTTCTCGCACTCCCGGCGGAGACTCCAGCAGTTCGCTCGCCCCCAGCCGCAGAGCATGCTCCTGCTGATGAGCGTGCCGAGCGACGGCCACTATCCGCGCTCGGCAGCCCGTGGCGCGCAGCGCCGCAATCGTCAACAGCCCGATCGCCCCGCACCCGATTACCAACGCCGTGTCCCGCTCGGTCAGCGAAACTCGCAGGGCACCGTGCAGCGCACAGGCAAACGGCTCGGTCAGCACGGCCGCCCGATCCGGAATGTCGTCCGGAATGCGATAGACCTGCGAACGATGGGCCACGAGATTCGTGCCGAACGCCCCACCGGTATCCCGGCAAAAGCCGGTCTGCAGGCCGGGGGAGACATCCCCGCGAGTCAAGTTCCGGCACAGAGCATCGCGCCCCGCAGCACACGCGTCGCACAGCGGCTCCAGCCCCCGAGCTCGACAGCCCAGCGCCGGGTGCAACACCACCCGATCGCCGACCGATACGTCCCCCGCGTCAGGCCCGACTTCCGTAACATGCCCGACCAGTTCATGCCCAAGCACAAAGGGCAGCGACGTCACCGGCGCCAGATACGGAGAGTTCATCGCATACACCGTTGCCAGATCCGACCCACAGACACCGGCCAGACGCGGGGCAATCCGAACCCACTGATCAGTGGGCAGAACGGGGTCCGGCATTTTCTTCAAAGTCAGCGGCGGCAGGCTCCTCCAGCAAGAGCCGCGCGCCCGTCGCCCGAGCAGCTTCAAGGCAAGGTAGCGCGGGATACTCTTGCGGTACTCGAGCGCTATCATCGATCATGCCCCTCCGCAGTCGTCGCCACCGTCCATCGATGCACCGGCCAGCCACGGGACCGTGCAGTGGCTGCCAGAGCGTTGTCAGGATTAACCGCATGGGGGAACCCTACACACTCGAGCATGGGCAGATCGGCAATGCTGTCACCGTAGGCGTGCGACTGCGCCAAGTCGATCCCGTGTTCCGCCGCAAACTGTCGAATGCGCCGGGCCTTCTCTTCGTCTCCGATCGGCGGGCCGTCCAGCGACCCGGTGAACCGACCGTCGCTTTCCAGCAGAGCCGGGGCCAACACATGGGTGACGCCCAGGACCCGCGCCAGCGGCGCGATAATGAAGTCAATCGATCCGGTCACCAGAACGACATCGCATCCCGAATCGCGGTGCTCCTGCAAGCAGGCCTCGGCCTCCAAGAACCGGCGGGGCCGGATCACGTCGCGGTAACAGTCCTCGGCCTGGCTCTTCACATCGGCTGCCGACAGACCGCGATAGCTGCGGTAGAACACGATGTTGAGCCGACTGCGGTTGATCTTGTCCAAGACCAGGTACAGCACGCACTTGAGCATGAAGGCGACGTGCCAGAGCCTTCCGACCAGCCGGGACATCCGGCGGCGGCGGAAATAGTCATAGTAATGCACAATCGTAGTGTGAATGAGCGTGCCGTCTACATCGAAAAAGGCGGCGGCCTTTTCCGCGGGCGCGGCGATGTCGGTCATAATGACACCGCCTCGGCACAAAGGGCGGCCACCGACTTCTCGACCTTCTCCGTCAGTTCGCGGAACGCTGCGTAATGGTCGGCGCCGGCGCCGAGCTTAGGAGGATGGATCGGCGCGCCGAAAAACACCGTCGCCCGCCCGGGGCGTACGAATCGCTGCCCCTTACGGAACAGGCTGTATGTATTGTGGATATAGACCGGGATGATCGGCACATTCCGCTCGATCGCCAGGACCGCAACTCCGATCTTGAAGGGCTGCAAAGCCCCGTCCAGAGAGCGCGTGCCCTCGGGGAACATGAGCACCCCTTCGCCGCGGCCCAGAGCGTCTCCACACCGCTTGAGCCCGCGAATGCCGTCCGCCTGACGGTCGAAGGCGATCGTATCGAACACCCTGCCGAAGATGAACCGCTTGAGCCGCGTATTGAAGAAGTAGTCCTCGGCTCCCGCTACCCAGATTCGTCGCCGCCCGGCCACCGCCGTCAGCACCGAAGGAGAATCGAGGTGTGAAGAGTGGTTGGGCGCTACGACAAAACCGCCTTTTTCCGGGATATTTTCGCGATTCACAGCATGCACCCGAACATAGGTGTTCATGAACACCCCGACGCCGCCGCGCATGAGAAAGCGAATCGGCAACAGCGAAGCCGAGACCTTCCCGTTAAGCCCGGCTGCCGCTTCGCCCGATTCACTCAGGCGCCGTTGCCAGGCGGACTCGTCGCGGCGCGCCGCGGCCACCGGCTTGCGCTCGCCGATCAGATTGAACAGGTCTTGGACCCGATTCACCTTGGCCGCCGCTTCGTCTCCGATATGCATGCGGAAACGGGCCTCGACCACGCCCAACAGGTCCATCTTACCGATACTGTCGATCCCCAAATCCAACAGCAAGTGCATGTGCGGCTTGACCGACTCTGCGGGCCGGCGACATTGAGCGGCGATCACGTCGCGAACCACCGCGGCGGCCTCCGTGTTCGACCGGGTCGCTTCGAACGAGACGCCTTCCGCCTGTTCCGCTGCCAGCAACCGCAGGCGCTTATCAGACGCGGATGGCTCTTCCGCCACCACGGTTTCGCGAATCAGATTGCGCTTGGCCTTAAGCGTCGAGGTCTTGGGCAACTCCCGGTCCCAGAAGTGTAAAACGGCTATGCGTTGATAGGGCGGCAGCGTCTCGGAGATCGACTCGACCGCAACGCGAACCTCGCGCTCCGCAGACGAAGGGTCGAGATCCGGGTGTCCCGCACAATCGAGGACCACCACGGCATGCACCGCGTCCCCCAAGCCGTCGGCCGAGGGCATCCCGAATACGCATACCTCGCTGACATACGGCAGATCGCGATAGCGCGTCTCCACCTCGTCGGGATATACGTTCTTGCCCGCCCCGGTGATGATAAGGTCCTTAGATCGCCCGGTCAGATATAAATACCCGTCTGCGTCCACCCGCCCGAGGTCCCCAGTTCGGAACCAGCCATCGACGAGTACCGCCCGCGTCGCCTCCGGACTGTCCAGATAGCCCGACATCACACTGGGTCCGCGAGCCCAGACCTCACCGACGCCTTCTGCGTTGGGATTGCGGATCTCGAGTTCGACGTTCGGCAGCGCCGGTCCCACCGACGACGCCCGCCCCGCCCCGGGCGGGTTAACCGCAAGCACCGGCGCCGTCTCGGTCAACCCGTAACCTTCATAAACCGGAAACCCCAGCCGGGCGAAGGAACCGAACAGTTCCGGATCGAGTCGGGCACCGCCTGAAACGAACAGGCGCAGCCGACCCCCGAACTCCCGATGAACCATGCCGAACAACCGGCGGGCATAGCGATGCCCGGTCAAATCGGACAACATCCCCAGCAGCCGGAAAGCCCCGCGCTTCACCACCCCTCCCGCTGCCACGGACTTGGCAATCGAGTCGTGGAACATGCGAATCAATCGCGGCACGACCAACATGACCGTGGTGCCGGTGGCCTGCATCGCCCCGCGAATCTCCGGCCCTTTCAGATGCTCGACGTAGGTAATCGTCGAACCTGCGGCTAACGGCACCAGGAACCCCCCGGTGAACTCGAAAGCGTGATACATCGGCAGAACCGACAGAAACTCGTCCGACGAGTAGACCGGGTGGACCTGCAATAACGCCGCCGCGTTGGCGATGAAATTGCGGTGGGTCAACTGGACCGCCTTGGGCGCCACCGTCGTTCCCGAGGTAAACAGTATAGATGCCAAAGCCTTGTCATCCGCACGCACCGGATCGGGCAAGGCGTCCCGTGACGCCGCCGGCGGCGGAACGAACGGCTGGGCCATCACGACAATCTCAGGATCCCCCGCGGCCCGCGCCGAGGTCAAACCGTCCTGGGTCGTCGATCCCGCCAACACCAGGCGGGCTCCGGCGAATCGGACCGCCCCCCATACGTCCGCCGGGGGCAGTTGCGGGTCGAGCGGCACGGCCGTCAGCCCCGCGCGCATGGCCGCCAAGTACGTTAAGCCCCATTCCGGTGAACTCTCGCCGCAGATTGCCACCCGATCGCCCGGCGCAAGCCCGCGCTCCGTGAAGCGTCGCATCAGCGTACCGGTCGCGCGCAGAGCCTCATCATAAGTGTACCGCACCCAGCGGTTCCCGCGCCGAATCTGAAGGGCGTGCTTCTCGGGAAAACGCTCTGCGGAATGCCGAAAGATCTCGAAAAGACTCCCGCTCTTGCGCACGTCCCGGGCCAGCGTCTCCTCGACTTCCTCCAGCTTGCCGACCGCTCGAATCCGGGCCGACGGCTCCCACCCCGTACCCAAGACGAAGGAACGCACCCCTGGCACGTGGCGGTTGACGATATAGTCATCCCAATCCACCACACTCACATCAAAAGGGAACTCCTTGCGGTCGTCGGGATGGAGCCGTTCCGCGATCGCGATCAGGTGATCGTCGGCAAACCGGCACTGCAGATGAGTGTACGGCGAGTAGATCTCCGCAAAGTAGATGAGCTGCTCGATCTGCCGGGCGGCACCGGCCAGTTTGCGTGCACGCCGCCTGGCGGTGTGAAACCGCTCAAAGAATCGCCGCAAGGACCGCACGCGCCGATGGCGCTGGCGCCAGCGCCTCACAAACGTGTCCGAGTCCATCAACTTGAGCGGCCGCACCGGGATCGGCTTGCCGTCATCGGAGATCATCGGGCGCTTCTGGAAGGCCCGCTTAACCGCGCGGCAGATCCTCGCAACGGTCGCCGGATGTCGATAGCTCGAAGCGCAATGGTAGACCGTGGGACGTTCCGCACATCCGTCCTCAACCGCCAGGGTCGCAACCATGGCATTGGCGACGAAATCCACCGGGATCAGATCGAGAGGGATGTCCGGTAAACCGGGAAACTCGGTCAGCTTCCCGCGCCCGTAAGCCACGATAATCGGGTCGGCCATGCGCAACCCGTCGATCCAGCCGGGGGCCGGCTCATCGTAGCTGCCCTCGATGATGGCGGGGCGGAACACCTTGCAGGGGACATCCGCACAATCGCGAATAAGAAGCTGCTCGCCCAGCCACTTTGTGAACGTGTAGGTGTCATTCCAACCGTAGGACCGCGCCCGCTGCATTCCAACATTGATCAGCTCAGTCCGACAGGCTTCGGTATCGGCACCGAGCTTCTCGCATACCGCTCGGGCTTCGGCCTGGAGCGAATCGACCAGCGCATCGAGGTCGAACTCGCCGTCGGCCTTGCGGGGCAGCTTGCCCTGAGCACCCGCCGGAGCGCTGAAGTCCTCATAGACGGTGTCGTCGCGCACTCCACACACGAAGCAGGTGGACACGTGCATCATCGGCACGTTGCCGCACGCCCGCGCGAAGGACATCAACCGGGAAGGACCTAACGTGTTCAATCCCACCGCCAGATCCAAGCGTTCGTCGAAGGTCACCGTCGCGGCACTGTTCACCACGAGCGTTATCTTGCGGCTGAGATCATCATAGGCCTGCTCGCTGAGCCCCAACCGCGACTCGGTCAGGTCGCCGCCCACCACATGGAGCTTCTCATCGCAAAGGCGCTGAAACCGATCCCCCATCGTCGCCCGGAGACGATCGAACGCCGGAGATCCGAGCACCTCACGTTCGACTCGCTCCCGCGGCGATCTCCCCCCGGCCCGAGGGCGCACCAGCAGATGAATCCCCCCGATCGTCTCGACGCTGCGCAGCAGCTTCTCAATGAAAGCCTTGGCCAGAAAGCCCGTGGCCCCCGTTACCAGAATATGCTGCCCCGCAAGCGACTCGCTAATACGCGGCGTAGAGGAAGTCGTCTCGGAGTTCACTTTACGTCCCTTCCACGAAGGTCGTCGTGGTTTCGTCCGGGCAGGCCGCTCGAGCAGAGGACTCCAGCCCCGCGGATACGGCCGCCCGCAAGCGGTCGTGAAGTTCGGTGGACGCCATCGCCGCCGCTTCGTCCGCCGAAATCGGTTTGTTGAACGTCACCCGCACCGGACCGGGACGTACTCTAAACACGCCGCGTCGATGTACGGCCCGCGACCCGGAAATCGAAAACGCCACCACGTCCTGTCCCGCACGCTGGCATATCTTCATCGCACCCCTGCGAAATGGCAACAAGCCGCCGGTGGGACTGCGCGTTCCCTCCGGAAATACTACCACGGAGGACGGGGTACGCCGCAGATTCTCTATCATGTTGTCTACAGCCTCCAGCGCGACCCGAGTCCGCGAGCGATTGATCGGAATGTGCCCGAAATCCCTGATTACCCGGCCAAAAAAAGGTATCCGGAATAGGCTGTCTTTCGCCATAAAGCAGACCCGCTTCGGTAGCGTGGCGCATAAGATCGGAATATCGAGGGCACTCTGGTGGTTGCCCACGAAGAATAGCGACTTGTCGACGGAGAGGTGCTCGGCGCCCGCCACCGTCAAACGTACCCCTGCCACCGCCACGATAATGCGACCCCACGTCCTCATACACCACTGCCGCAAACCCGGCGCATCGAAGAAAAAGCCCAGCACGAGCCAGGGCACCCCCAGGATCGCAACCCCCAGTGCGGCTGCCAAAGTTGTCAACAACGCGCGAGTCACCCTGTTTCGGACGTCCTAATGCCCATTCCCCAAACCCGACCATGCCTACGGTCCTCCATGCCACGATGGTCAGGCCACAGAACAGAGGTGTCAAGCACTAGCAGATGTGCGCCGCCCCGGTGGTAAACCGGACGACGCCGTCATAACATAGAAGTAACGATGCCGATCCTTCTGCGTAATGTGGTCCTTCAACTCGACGAGCCGGAAGACGTATTGGCACGACTCGTAGCGAGGAAGCTCCGCGTCCCAGAGACCGCGATCCGCAGCTTCGCCGTTACGCGGCGCGCGCTCGACGCTCGGAAGAAGAGAATCTCCTTCTCCTATCACATTGAGGTGGCACTTGAGGGGTCGGAACAGTCCCAACGTGCGCTCCTGAAGCGGATGCGCCCGGGGGCGGCAATCTGGATTGAACCGGAAACAGATGCCGCCCTGGAGCCGGGGAACACGCCGTTGCCGGGCAGGCCGCATGTTATCGGGTTCGGACCGGCCGGGATGTTCGCGGCGCTGCGTCTGGCCCAGCTCGGCTACCGGCCGGTCGTCGTCGAACGCGGTCGAGACGTGGAACGCCGAAGGCGGGACATCACCGAACGCTTCTTTGAACGGGGCGATTTCGACCCCTCATCCAACCTGCTATTCGGTGAAGGCGGGGCGGGTACGTACAGCGACGGGAAGCTCTACACTCGCATCAACAACCCCCACTGCCGCCACGTGATCGAGACCCTCTACCAACACGGCGCCCCTCCCGAAATACTCGTCGACGCACGCCCGCATATCGGTAGCGATCTACTGCCCCAGGTTTGCGCCAACGTCCGCCGGAGGATCGAGAAACTCGGGGGCGAGGTCCGCTTCGAGAGCCGGCTGGACGGTATTCGCCCGGGTGTTTCGCCGGAGACCCATCGAGGATCACGCCTGACGGCCATCAGGATCAACGAGCAGTGGCACGAGGCCGGACCCACGATCCTCGCCGTCGGTCACTCGGCGAGAGACACGATCCGCATGCTGGCGAGCCAGGGCGTAACGGTCGAGCCCAAGCCATTCCAGATCGGAGTGCGGATCGAACATCCGCAGGTGATGGTGGACCGTTGGCAATACGGCAAGGCCGCCGGGCACCCGCGGCTCGGACCGGCCGAGTACAACATGGTGGCGAAGGACGCCGGCGGAGAATTCGGCAACGTATTCAGCTTCTGCATGTGCCCCGGTGGGCGGATCCTCCCGGCCAACGAGTCGCCCGGGTTGATCGTCACCAACGGGGCCAGCAACTCGCGACGATCCGGACCGCTCGCCAACAGCGGATTCGTTATAACCGTCGACCCGGCCAGGATGGGAATGACCGCCGCGGACGGTTTCGCGTTCCAGGAACGATGGGAGCGGAAGGCCTACGACCTGACCGAAGGCACATATCAGGTTCCGGCTCAACGAATCTGCGACTTCCTTGATAAGAAGGGTTCAGATGGGGCCCTGAACATCAGCCATCCGATCGGTGGCCGATGGGCCGACCTCCGCGCCGCCATGCCCGACGTCGTAATCTCTGCCATGGAGCAGGCGTTGCCGATGTTCGGCGCTCGATTCCCAGGGTTTTGCGGAAGCGAGGGAATCATGGTGGCACCGGAGACGCGGGCCAGCAGCCCCGTCCGCATCGTGCGCGATCACGTAACCCGCGAGTCTGCATCCATCGCCGGCCTGTTCCCGGTGGGCGAGGGGGCCGGGTACGCGGGCGGAATCGTCAGTAGCGCCGTCGACGGCCTGAAATCGGCGGACGAGATCATCCGCCGATACGCCCCACCCGCGTAGGGCATGGTGTAGACACAAGACCTGCCGAAAAACGAGTATCGCGAGAAGACTATGGCCACTCAGCCCGTCGGGCAATTCCTGAAACGGGCGCCGGCCCTTCGGGACGGTTGCCCGCATGCCCGCCCGACAGGGTCCGCACCGTCGGACACACACGGCCAACCCACTTCGGCGGGCCAAGCGACTGCGTTCGCCGCTGACGTGTTGCCCGATCATGTTTCCCAGGGCATAGTGGTCGCGTGGCCACCAGGGATGACGATTCAATTATCAGAAAGCGGGCTACCGAATCTATCGGGGCTCGGATCCGGCGGAGACGGCGGGAGCTGGGCATGTCGCAGACCACCCTGGCCGAGACCGCCGGCGTCAACCAGGGTTACATCTCCGAGATCGAGCGGGGGTTGGCCCACCCTCGTCCGCGGACCATCGACGCTCTGGCCATCGCGCTCAATCTGCCGCAAGGCGTGTTGATCGGCGGAGGGGATGACCACGACTCTCCTCAACCGCTGGAAACGCGCGAATTACCGCTTTTCGGTTCGATCCCGGCCGGAGCGCCGAGCGAATCGCAAGAGCAGTTCGAGTTGTTCCCCGTACTGCGTCACCAATGGTCCCCGGAGCACTACTGCCTTCGACTGTCGTTCGACAGTATGGAACCGACCCTCAAGCCCGGGGACATTGTACTCGTTCATTACCGTCCCGACGTCGATCCCGCGCACATTCAAGGTCGGGTCTGCGCGTGCCTAGTCGACGGCCAGCCGACCCTAAAACGGGTCACCTTGGAATGGAGTGACGGCGAGCCCGTAATCATCCTCCGCGGCGACAACCCGCGAACGCCCCCGTTGCTGATCGATCAATCCCGCGAATTCGCCATCCAGGGCATCGTCATCCGCCTCGTCTGCCGGGACCTATAGCGTAAAAAGGGTCGGGAGTCTTTTTTGGAAACAGGAGAGGATCCGTTCCTGGGGCGAGAGAACGACAAAAAAGACTCCCGACCCCTTTTTACTTCAATGACAACACTATGCTCGTGTAGTACAGGTTGTCCAGGCGGTCGAAGCCCGGTTGAGGCCTGGAGTTGTAGTCATTCCGCATGCCGAGCTTCCAGGCCCATCGATCATCCTTGAAAGGAAAGACCAGCGCCGTGTCCAGTTTGAGCCGGTAATCTTCAAACTCCAGGAAATCCGGGCTATACACCGTCGAGTGAGTGAACTGCGCCCACGGGGTAAGGTCCACGCGATAGTCTAACCCTAAGTCCAGCACGGCGTCGTCCGACGAACGCCCGGTGTCGTACGATTCATGCCGGTAGCCCACGCCCGCACTGGTTTTCAGCTCGTGTTCCGGCTTCTTCAACCAGTAGTATCCTGCACCGGTCGCAACAGTAGCGCGGAGGTCTATGCCCTCGAACTCATCGAATTCCAGCTCGGTTCGCGCATACCAGTACCAGCGGTCGGTAATCTTGTTCTCGTAACGGATACCACCGAAATACTCGTTCGCCGTGCGCCGGTCGTTATCGTCGGCATACTTGCCGGCCAAGTAGAAATGCAGCAGATCGTCCTTCGTTTTTCGCTTCGCGTCGAACCGGCCGTGCCCCTCCAACGTATCGGTGTTGCCGTCAGTAGCACTGGCGCCGGCCTCCAACGCGACCGTCCACTTGGGCTTGGCCGCCGCTATTTCCTCATCCGCCTTCTTGCGAATGGCGACGATCTCCGGGCTCTCCGTTCCTTCCGGCCAGAGCATCGTAACGGTGTCCGGAGAAATCGGTATGTCGCCCAGCGCAGACCGGACGACACTTGTATCGCCGGCCGGCGACGAATCGATAGCACCTACCAGTTTATCGCCGCTGCTTACCGCGACATTAACCGGCTTATCCGTCGAGATTCCCGTAATCTTAGATGCGTCGATCTCTAATCTGCCGGCTATCTCGGTTTGGATGACGAGCTTCCCGCCGGAGATCTGTTCGACCGTTCCGACAAGCCTGGTTCCGTCGGAGGTTGTAACGACGTCGGCCAACAACGTCACCACCGGGAGGAACACGATGCCAACGCTTAACACCTGCAACCGGAATTTTCTCATCGTTCCTGCCTTCCCGTGCATATCACATCGCATCGTGGCGCCGAACCGTGCAGTGCGGCCGACCCTTGAGCCTGGCGCCACTTAGCGGCAGCCGGTTCCGTCTAGTCGTCGTCCACATCAAACATATCGTTTACGGCGTCGGTGATGTAAGCGTCCAACGGCGTGAGAATGGCACCGCGGATCAGTTGGATGATCGCCTCGCGTCCATCCAGCGTCTGGGTTATCGTAATCGTGCCGAGGTCGCACCCGCCCAATTGACAAAGCACGCCCAAACCGCATAGCAGCCCCAGTGACTTCGCGCGCATTTTGGCCAGCCGAGATCGCATCACGTTGACTCTCCATTTGCTCAAGAACGCCATGACCTAACACAAGAGACAGCAAAAGGACCGTAGCAACCGCGTCCGCCCTCGTCAACACACAGAAAAGACAGAAAAGGGGTCGGGAGTCTTTTATTAGGGGGCAGAGGAGGGAGTGCCTCGGGGGCAGCAGCCCCCCCCTAGAAAAGACTCCCGACCCCTTTTTGCCATTGACTTGCGAGCGGCCAACATCGACGATCATGGGGCGGTACCGGTCGAGGAGTTGCCTGCACCCGGGCGAAGAGCGTAAACGAAGGCGGCCGCTCACAGCAGGCGGCCGGGCTGCACCTCGGCAACGGCAGCTCGGTACACCACGACGATCGGCGGAGTCTGAGAATGGCCGAATCGCAACGGCAAGAGTTGATGGGCAGCGGAATGGACGTCAGCCGACCAGCGGACGATACCGTGCATCTGCGGCTGTACGGAAGCTGGAAGATGCACGCCGGGTTACCGCCGTCCGCTGATGTGCTCGAACTACTGACGACCGACCCCGCGATTCGGCGTCTCACGTTCGATACAACGGGGCTGACCGGCTGGGACTCCGGCTTGCTGACCTTCCTACTGCGGATCCTCGACTACTGCACCGACCACAACCTCGAGGCGGATCGATCCGGTTTGCCGGACGGGGTCCGGCGCCTGCTGACTCTGGCTTCGGCGGTACCGGAAAAGACCGACACTAGGCAGACAACGAAACGCCCGTCACTCGTCGCGCGATTGGGTGAACAGGCCCTCAACGTGGGCACCGCCGCCGCGGATATGCTCCGCTTTCTTGGTGAATCCGCCCTTGCGGGCGCGGCGCTGGTGCGCGGCAGGGCGCGGTTTCGCCAGTGTGATTTCGCCCTGACGGTCCAGGAGTGTGGAGCCCAGGCCCTGGGTATCGTTTCCCTGATAAGTTTCTTGATCGGTCTGATCCTCGCTTTCGTCGGAGCAATCCAACTGCAGCAGTTCGGGGCCCAGATCTATGTGGCGGATCTTGTGGGAATCGGCATGGCCCGCGAAATGGGTGCCATGATGACGGCAATAATCATGGCCGGGCGTACAGGCGCGGCCTTCGCCGCCCAGCTCGGCACGATGACCGTCAACGAGGAAGTCGATGCCCTCAGGACGCTGGGGATTTCGCCGATGGAGTTTCTGGTCTTGCCGCGGATGTCAGCCCTGGCGTTGATGATGCCACTTCTATGTCTCTACGCCGACCTGGTCGGCATGCTGGGCGGATTGGTCGTTGGAACCGGGATGCTCGATCTGTCTTTCACACAGTACGTCAACGAAACCATCGCGGCCGTGAGCCTGGCGGATATCGTGGTCGGAGTGTCTAAGAGCGTGGTGTTCGGCATTCTGGTAGCTCTCTCGGGCTGCCTGCGCGGGATGCAGTGCGGGCGCAGTTCGGCCGCGGTCGGCATTGCCGCCACCTCGGCCGTGGTGACGGCCATCGTATTGATTATCATGACCGATGCGGTATTCGCCGTCGTGACGAACGAGATCGGAGTCTAGCGCCGAGATGGGTATGGACGAGCTATGAGCAGGAAAGCAAACCCGACGGTTATTGGCGGATTCATCCTCGGCGCCGTAGCTCTGGGCGTTGCCGGAGTGATCTACTTCGGCAGCGGGCAGTTCATGGCGAAGACCAGCAGCTTCGTTCTTTACTTCGACGGCTCGCTGGCCGGGCTCTCCGCCGGAGCGCCCGTGAACTTCCGCGGGTTCAAGATCGGCACGGTGACTGATATCGTGGTCCGCTATGACCGGCGAGATCACAGCGTACGGGTCCCGGTGTATATCGAGATCGACTCGAGCCGCATCGAAGAGGTGCGCGGCGGGTATCAGCCGGACGATCCGCGGGAGATTGTCGATGCGATGGTCGAGCGGGGGCTGCGCGCCGAGCTCGTCCTGCAGAGCCTGGTAACCGGGCAGATGGCCGTACAGTTCGACTTCCACAAAGATGCGCCCATCAACCTGACCGGGGCGGACCCTACTCATGTTGAGCTTCCCACCATTCCCAACTCCATCGAGGAGCTGACCAAGACGATTGCGAATCTGCCTATCGATGAACTCACCGCGGAACTTCGCAGCGTGGTCCAGGGGATCGACCAGCTCGTTCACTCTGAAGAAGCGCAAAACGCGATCCGTTCTCTTAACCAGACCCTCAAGGATTACGGGGAGTTGGCCCGCCATTTGGACAGCAAAGTCGATCCGATCTCGCAGAATATTGAGACCAACGTCACCGCTGCGGTCGACGCCGTCCAGCAGGTGGCCGACTCGATCACCGCGGCCGAGGTCGCTTTGTGCGAGACCCTCGACGATGCACGGAAACTGATCCGGAACGTGGACGGTCAGGTCGAACCGGCGGTGGCGAGCTTCGAGGCCGCCGCGGAGGCGGCGCGGAGTTCACTCAACCGAGCGGAGGAGCTGCTCAAAACGGCGAACGAGGTGATCGGTCGGGACTCCGAGCTGCACTACAAGCTCACCGCGGCCCTTGAGGAGCTTTCAGATGCCGCCCGTTCGATCCGGTCTCTGGCGGACTATCTTGAACAGCATCCGGAAGCCTTGCTCCAAGGCAAGCGGGGCATGGGAGGATAATGATGCAGACACTCTTGTTAAGAACGATCGCTCTTGGTGCCATTATGGTGGCTCTTGGTGGCTGTGCCCGGTCTGAAAACGCGCGGTTCTATACGCTGCAGAGCACGGCGACACCGACGGTCGGGGAAGCGGCTACCGGCTCGAAACAGATCACGGTGGTCGTCGGGCCGATAGAGATCCCGGAGTATCTCGATCGCCCGCAGATCGTCACCCGCAGCGGTTCCCACCGACTTACACTCGCCGAGTTCGATCGGTGGGCCGAGCCGGTGAAGCAGCGGTTTCCCCGGGTTCTGGCGGAGAATCTCGCCGTTCTTTTGGCCACCGATCGCGTGGTGGTGGCTCCCTGGCAAAGCGCGGCCTCGCTGGACTACCGGGTGGCCGTAGACGTGATCCGCTTTGAAGGCGCGCCGGGCGGCGAGGTGGAACTGGTGGCCCGCTGGATGGTCTTGGGCTCGGAAGGGGACGAGATTGCCCCGATGAAAAAGTCGAGCCTTGTCGTTAGAGCAAACTCCCCCGGCTACGACGGCTTAGCCGCGGCAATGAGCCAAGCCATTGCAGACCTAAGCCGCCACATAGCCGCGGCGATCAGAACGGCGAAGTGCAGATAAAAGGGGTCGGGAGTGGTTTTTGGAGCAACTGCCTCGGGAGTATGGTAGATTGGGCGCTGCCAAATGCCACTAACCATGTCAGGCCACCATGCGGCTAACCGTCCCGAAGGGACGTAGGCGTGTAGCCACGGGTGCAGTGCAACGGAACCCGTGGGTGAGATTCGCTCCCCACGTACTCCCGTCCCGAAGGGCCGGCGGACGGTTTGAGAGATTGCTCGAATGGCTACAGACCGCGGACGGCAATCGGCTTCGGAGGCTTCGCCACCACGCCACAACCCTCGATGGGGTTGATCTTTGATGTGACCGTAATCCCAGGGTAGCCGCTGCGCGGCAACCCTGGGCTGCAGGACGAAACGCCGTTGGCGTACTCGGACGGGACGCAGTCCGCACATCAGAGAGAACTCTCTCGCCTCGCCTGCCAGGGTTAGTGCGATTGGGCAGCGCCCGACCTACTCGGCTGTCTTCGGTTTTGCCCTGCGGGATCTTCATGCAGGCCGCGTAGGCGGTTGGTCAGGGGGGGGCGACGGGGCACCCGCTCGGGTAACTGCTGTTTGGACGGATGCATACCGTGGATTCAAGAGTCACCAGAGGGCTATAGTATGATGGGCGATGGGCTCGGCAAGCGTTCTTGAGGTCAGGCGATATGGACGGCTCAGCTCAGTCAGATGGACAGAACTGCCGGCATGACGGCGCCATCACCCGCGATCTGCGGTGCCCCGGTTGCCGCTACTGTCTGCTGGGCCTGCCGATCGAGGGGCGGTGTCCCGAGTGCGGCTTTGCGTATGTTGCGCAGCATCCGAATGCAGCGAAGACAGTCGATTGGTTCAGCCGGCAGATTCCGGCCGTATGGCGATGCGGTATCTCGCCCCGGCTTGCCGTTCGGCATCCGGTTGTTCCGTTTGTGACAGTACTTCTGACGGCGTGCGTCAGTTCGGCGTTAGTAGTTGCCGGCTTCTGCCTCGCAACCAAGTTCGGATTCATGTTTGCCACACCCGAATACCCGCCTCGGGAGAACGTTCTTGCGTCCTTCGGCATCTATGGTGTTCGCGGCGGTCTCTTGCGATGGAAGCTCTATGGGATTCGGCATTACGCCACATTGTGGTTCTTCGGTCAGACCCTCGTGGGTATGGGTGTTTGGTGCTTGTATGCGATAGGGAGTAGATCCGTCGGCAAGAATGGGCGCATTCTCCGTCGTCTCGGTCTGCTTGCGGCCTGCAGCTCCACCCCGGTGTTGCTCTTACCGGGGCTCATCGTTTCGTTGTGGCAAATCCCGAGCGTGATTGCGCCCAAAGCGTGGTCTACCAATATCGACTTGCCACTGGTGTATCGTATGCGATTCCAACTAGCCCTGGATTTCGTCCAGGCGACGGGCACGGTTCTCCTTATGCTCACATCAGTCTGGATCACGACACGGATAATGCGGCGCCACAGCGCCTTTGCGCGACGGCTGCGACAAAGCCTGGCAAACGTGCGCGCCGCCGATGGACCCGGCGACAGTGCCACATAGATCGGTCTCAGTCGTTACATAACTACATAGTGCGGCAGGTTTGGCTCTGCCCAACGCCGCTAACCATGTCAGCCCGCCGTGCGGCTAACCGTCCCGAAGAAATGCAGGCATTCGGCCCCCGGGGGGGCGTCTCGTTGTTCGGCACATCTCTGCCCAACGAGTGAAGCGTATCCGTCCGACTCCGCGGCGCCGTATTCCTCAACCTGACAAGCCGCAGGCCGGCTCGGTCCTCAGGCTGGAGGACGAAACGCTCTTGGCGTACTCGAACGAAACGCAGTCTGCACATCAGAGAGAACTCTCTCGCCTCGTCTTCCAAGGTTACTACGATTGGGCGAAGTCCGACCTGCTTCGCCAGGTATTCCCGTCCAATACCGCGTTCCCGGGCGGCGGGGCATTCATACACGGTGAGGCATTCCCGCCCGGTGGCGTGCAGCCTTCTTCGCCGGGACTTGCCAGAGCCGAGAGATCCCAAAATACAAACTTAGCGCCATGCGCCTTCCCGCTCGGCCCGTCCGCCTTTGTAACTGACGCAACCACCGTGTTGCCGGTGGGCGAAACCGTAATCCGATGCGGCTGCCCCGGAAGAACATCAGCAGGGAAGGCCAGGTCGGCGAGCCAAGCGCCATCGCGCATACTTGCGACACTAATGCGGAACCTCGAGCCTCTCGGCGCGTTGCGATCGATCATCAAGCTGAAGATGCGGTCAAAGTTGCAGTCGTACACAGGGTAATCGCGCAGCCAACCCGGCGGACCGCCAACAAGCACAGTCGTCTCGGTGCCCGTTCGGAAATCCCACGTCGTGCGATTCACCATAAACACTTGGCCGTCTTCGCTGACCCAGCACGGCCTCCCGGCATATGACACCGAGAGCGTACGCGCGGGCTCGCAGGGCGGAGTGACGTCGTGCAGCGTCATGCCGTGCGAAGGTTGGTTCCATTTTGGACGAGTCCATTCGAGAAGCATACTCTCGGCGCCCGGGATGATGAGGAAGTCGCGACGGTCCTCTCGCCCGGAAGGCTGCCCGATATCGACGCGGACCGTAATCTCCCCGCTTTCGAGATCCAGGCCAACCACTTCCGTGTGTCCTACAGCTTCGTCCGTCTCCTGTCGGAAAAAGGCTGTTCGTCGGTCAGAAGAGAATCCTATGATGCGCGGCCGGTCCGCGCCATCGGCACTCACCGAGAAGCTGACCCTTCTTACAACCTCACCGGACATCGCGTTGATGACGACGAATTCGTGGGGAGGGGAACAGACGATGATCAACGCATCGCCATCACGCGTCAACGTAGCCAAGCGATTCTTTCTACCGCAATCGGCCAAGAGCGTCCACACTACCTTGCCCGTCAACACATCGACTGCCAGGATTCTGTCGGTGAAGCGTCGGGAGGGGCAGTCGTCGGTGCGCTTTGCAGCCTCATTGGCAATCCGAGACTCGACAAAGAGCGTTGCTCCATCCCTTGAGAATAACGGAGTTTGCGTATACGTGTACTTTCCCAGGTCTAAGGTACGGCACGGCAGAATCGCAGACCGAACGGGTCCCAACGAACCTCTGAGGGTGTTCGGTTCCGCCGCGATGCCGGTGTGCGAGAGGGTGACGACGAGCAATATCAGGGCCTTCGGTTTGCCTATCGTAAACATCATCCGGCAGCTCCAAAAAGCAAGTTACCAACCCGCCCGACTGCGTCGCACAGGTGCCCAACGCCAAACCACCGTGAGAAAGTGGGCCCCGCCGTCCTCACGCCATCGAACATGATTCAACATACAAGAAGCATACTCCACCTGTGAAGGCAAACCAACCCCGGGCTGCGTCGGGCAGAGCCCAATGGTACTAACCTTGGCAAACGAGAGAGTCCTCTCTGATATGTGGGCTGCATCCCGTCCGAGTACGCCAACGGCGTTGCGCCCTCCAGCCCGGAGGGCTCACATGAAGTAGCCGGGGGCAAGGCCGCGCAGCGGCTGCCGCCCCCGGACCCGGTCCCCACAACCTGCCTAACCCCGCAGGGGGTCAAACAGCCCCGGTGAATGCGCTTTGCCACTGTTTTCGACGCATTCTCAATAAGGACGGGCAGCCGAAACAAACTCGCGGTTTCTCGCCGCCGTCTCTTTCACCCTGTCAGGGTGATTGGGATTGTTGGGACCCCATCCGGGGGCGGCGGCCGCTGCGCGGCCTTGCCCCCGGCTACTATCTTGCAGGCTTTCAGCCTGAACACCGAGCCGGCCTGACGCCGTTCGCTGAAAAGGAAGCCGCGCCTTGCGGCCTCTGAGACTGAGGATTGGGCCACCGCGGAGTCGGACGGATACGATTCGCTCGCTCGGCAAAGACGGGTAGAACAACGAGGAGCTCCGCCCGCGGCTAAATGCCTACGTCCCTTCGGGACGGTTGCCTGCATGGCAGCCTGACAAGGTTAGTACCATTGGGCAGAGGCCGACCTACTTGGCTCCACCACCGGCAAACGACCCAACAAAGACTCCCGACCCCTTTTTCTAGGTGCTGGCGAGGGCGTCGATTTTGGTGACGCGGACGACTTCTTCGATGGTGGTGATGCCGTTGCGGACTTTGGACCAGCCGTCTTCGCGCATCAGCTTGAAACCCTGGGCGCGGGCTGCTTCCAGAATCTCCGTCGCGGACCTGCGGGCCAAGATCATGTCACGAAGGTCGTCGTTGACCATCAGCAGCTCGAAGATACCCAACCGGCCGCGGTAGCCGCTCTGCCGGCATTCCCGACAGCCCGTACCGCGGTACACCTTCTGGCCCGGCTCGAGTGCGAAGTCGGGCGGGAGATCGCGTTTGTCCGGTACGTACTCCTCCCGGCAGTGTTTGCAGATCTGCCGGACCAGACGCTGCCCGAGCACGCCGCTTATCGCGCTGGAAACCAAAAACGGTTCGACGCCCATGTCCAGCAAACGGGTCGTGGCCGTGACCGCGTCGTTGGTGTGCAAGGTGCTGAAAACCAGGTGGCCCGTGAGTGACGCGTTAATGGCAACCTCGGCGGTTTCCAGGTCGCGAATCTCGCCGACGAGAATCACGTCCGGGTCGTGCCGCAGAAACGCCCGCAATCCGGAGGCGAAGGTCAACCCAATGTGCGGCTTGATCTGCACCTGCTGAATGCCGTCGAGGTAGTACTCGATCGGATCCTCCACGGTGAGGATCTTGATAGTGTCGTTGCGGATCGTGTTGAGCGCCCCGTACAGCGTGGTGGTCTTGCCGGACCCGGTCGGGCCGGTTACCAGGATGATTCCATAGGGCTGGGAGATCAGGTGGTTGACGCCCTTGTTCGCCTCGTCAATCAACCCCAGTTGATCCAAGGAGAAGAGCACCGATTGTTTGTCGAGAATACGCATCACTACCGCCCCGCCGAATGCGGTCGGAATGATGCTCACGCGCAGGTCGATATCCCGGTTCTGGGCCTTGATCTTGAAACCGCCGTCTTGCGGCAGACGCTTCTCGGCGATGTTCAGGTTCGACAGAATCTTGATACGGCTGACGATTGCCGAGTGGAACCGGCGAATCTCCGGCGGAACGTTCGTCGTGTGCAATACGCCGTCGATCCGATACCGGATCTTCAGGTCGTCTTCGTACGGCTCGATGTGGACGTCGCTGGCACGATCGCGAATGGCCTCCAGCAGAATCTCGTTGACCAGCTTGACGACCGTGGCCTCTTGGGCCTGTTCGATCAAATCAGCGTTGTCGACGTCAATCTCGCTGACGACTTCGACGGAGTCGTCCTGGCCGATCATCTCCTCGACGGTGCGGCCACCGACGCCGTAGTACTGCTTGATGATGCGCGAGATTTCCTCGCTGGTGGCCAGCACGGTCTCGATCTTCGCGCCCATGAGCATGCGCAGCTCGTCGAACGCGTACAGGTTGAACGGGTTGTTCGTGGCGACCCGAATCGACCCGTTGGTTCGGTCGATAGGGATGACCCGATCGCGATGCACGACCTTGGACGGGGCCAGCTTGAGCAGCTCGGGGTCGATCTCGATTTCACTGAGATCAACCAAAGGAATCGAAAGCTGTTCGCCGTATAGCTCGAGGTAGTCGTGCTCGGAGATAAAACCGAGCCGAACGAGACAATGCTCGATCCGCTCGTTGGACTTGCGGATCTCGACCGCTTGCTGCAACTGAGCGGCCGTGACCTTCTGACGCTGGACCAGAATATCGCCCAGGCTCACTGGCTGTTCCCCGCTTAATGACCCTCGGCGGCGAGCCGATGGTCCCTGTTTGTACCGAGATCGCGACGGTCAACGCAGACCGCCCCTGCCATCTTATACAGTAGATCGAGTCTTGGGATTCGCCTAATGCGGTAAATCGTAAACAGTTTATATGACATAGGTTATGTGCTGTTTGGCGGTCGGTTACGGCCATTTTCCGCACTTGTCTGAGGCCGTAAGCGGCGTTATGGTTCGCGCAGCGGGTGTTCGGGCGGTTTACGACCGTCCGCCGCGTGGGGATGTGACGGGCGCGGGTGTTGCAATAACGGACGTAAGCAGATGAACGAGAGTGGCGGTATCGAATCGCGTTATCAGACTTCGAAGGCTCTGCTTCAGCGGAGGGGCCAGGGGCACGTCTTGCGCTGGTGGGACGAGTTAGACCAAGCCAAGCGCGAGGCCCTGCTAGCCGACATCGAAGCGGTGCCGTGGGAGGTGTTGGATCCGCTGATTCCGGCGTTGGTGCTCAATCCGAAGGCGCGCGCGGTGCCGCACGACCTGGCGCCGCCGAAGGTGTACCCGCACGTGCCCGAGCCGAGTCAGGTGGACTTCTACACTGACAGCATCGCCACGGGGCGGGAGATAATCCGAGCGGGAAAGGTCGCGGCGCTTACCGTAGCGGGCGGGCAGGGCAGTCGGCTGGGGGTCGACGGACCGAAAGGGGCGGTAGTGGTCACGCCGGTGGGGGAGCGTACTCTCTTTCAGTTGTTCGCCGAGGCGCTCGCCGCGACATGCCAGCGATATGACACAGTAATACCCTGGTACATCATGACCAGTCCGGCCAACCACGGGCAGACCCTGGACTTCTTCCGCGCGCACGATTACTTCGGCCTGCCCGAGGCGGACGTCATCATGTTCACCCAGGGTGTGTTGCCCGCGATGGATCATGACGGGCGTTTGCTGCTGCAGGAGAAGCACCGGTTGGCCCTTGCTCCGGATGGGCACGGGGGGACGCTCAAGGCGCTGGTGGCCGGTGGGGCTTTGCGGGATATGCAGACTCGCGGGGTGGAGGTGATCTCTTATTTCCAGGTCGACAACCCGCTCGTTACCGCCGTGGATCCGCTGTTCATCGGCTTGCACGCCAAGACCGGATCGGAGATGTCGACGAAGGTGACTCCGAAGGCCGACGATGTTGAACGGGTCGGCAATGTGTGCCTCTGTGACGGGCGGGTGACGATCATCGAGTATTCCGACCTGCCGGACGAACTGGCTCACGCCAGAACCGCGGAAGGCCACCGCAAGTTCAACGCGGGCAATCTCGCCATTCATCTTCTTGACGTGGCGTTTGTCGATCGTGTCATTGCCCAGTCACTACAGATGCCGTTCCGACGAGCGGACAAGGTAGTTCCGTATGTCGGGGCTGACGGATCCGTGGTCAAGCCGACCTCTCCGAACGCGGTGAAGCTGGAGGCTTTCGTGTTTGACGTGTTGCCTCTGGCGCAAAACGCGTTGGTCTTCGAGGTGGATAGGGCCGAGGAGTTCTCGCCGGTTAAGAACGCCACGGGGGTGGATTCGCTGGAGACGTCCCAGCGGGACCAGGTACGCCGAGCCTGCCGATGGTTGGAATCTGCAGGGGTGGAGGTTCCGCGCGACGGTAACGGAGAGCCCGCGGTAACCGTGGTGATCGGCCCGTCGTTTGCGCTCGATGCGGAGGGGGTCAGGACACGAGTTGCCGAGGTTCCCCGACTGAAGCCAGGCGATGCGATCTACTTAGCGTAGGTTGACGGCGTTGGGTTTGCCTTCGGCCAGCGCCCGGAAAATGAGTAGATCATCGGGTCCCCCACCTCTAAAGAGGTGGGGCACCCAGCCGCTGAAGCGATGGGCCACCCGTCCATTGGACTCTACTCCGCTTCGCGCAACGCAGGCATCGTACGTGCAGCATGTCGCACGACACGGTCGGCATGGGTAGGGCACGGTCGAGGCACGAGACCTGCCGCGGAGTTCGCGCGCCCTCTTATAGCGGTCCGACTCCCCCACCTCTGAAGCGATGGGCCACCCATCCTTGCACGAGGCGTGCCGTTGCGGCAGGTCTCGTACCTCGACCTGCCCTACAACTGGTGCCACTGGGGTGTCATGCGGCAACTCGTTGACCCGTGTAGTGTCCGGACGTTGGCATCTCTCGTACGCAATGCGTCCGCGCGATCTTGTACGTGGATCATCGGTTTCCCCACCTCTGAAGAGATGGGCCACCCATCGGCTGACTCTACTCCGCTTCGCGCAATGCGGGCATCGTACGTGCAGCATGTCGCACGACACGGTCGGCATGGGTAGGGCACGGTCGAGGCACGAGACCTGCCGCGGAGTTCGCGCGCCCTCTTATAGCGGTCCGACTCCCCCACCGCTAAAGGGCCTGTCGGTTTAGTCGCAGCAGACGGAGTATGGGTGAGCGATCTCCGTGCGGCTCGCGCTGTTGCACGGCTACGTTCTCCTCATCCAATCCGTGTCATCGTGGGCGTCCCTGGCAGATCAGACTCCCTATCTTCCCTAATAGAACGGTTTTTCCTGCGCGCAAGCCTTTTTAGGCCTCTTACATGGCTTTCACCCGACCCTCGGCGCGCAGAGCTCCCACTATCGCTATCAGTTTCTTTATGTTGAAGGCTGTGCATGCCCATAACCACTCGGTTCGGACCTTGTCCAATCCACGTAGCAGAAACTGCCGAAGCCCCATTGCATGCTTGATGACTGCGTTGGGAGTCTCCGCCAGATGCGCCCGCCGTGCGTAGTCCTTCTTACCGGATGCCGTCTTCAGCCGCGCCGCAACCTTCTGGCGAAGCGGTTCATGTTGATCATGTGAAACCGTTCGCCGCTTGCACTTGCCGGATAGACAATCTTCCGCCAGCCTGCAACCCTCACATGACAAACACCGATAGACCCGGTATTCCGAATCGGCGCCGTTCTCACGACCCTTCGTCTTGACTTGATCAAACGTCAGCCGGCGACCCTGTGGGCAGTAATAGCAGTCTTCTTCCCGCTGATAAACGAAGGCGGCGCGGTCCAGCTTTCCCGTCTGACGACGACGAGGAAGCTTAGCCCAGTCCGCCTCCGGCACCGGGGTACTCGGGTCCGAACGTTCCGCCGGATTGTCATCCGGCAACCGCGAAGTCCCCGTAGGCATCAAAGGTTCAATCCCGCGATCCACCAACGCCGAGAGGTTGCCACCTGTGCCGAACGTCGAATCTGCCACCAACTGCTCGGGTTTCTGACCAAAAGCGGATTCAATACGCTCGGCCGTGGGGATTACGGCCTCCGCTTCGTTAATCTCGTTGAGCACGTCCCCATCTACGATCATCCCGCACTCATCATCCGCAGCGGCTACCGGATTGTAATTCGGACCATAGCCGCCTTCTTTGTTGGGCATGATCGTCGAATCCGGATCGGCCACCGGAACCTTGGCCTTACGTTTCGAAGTGTTTTGGGACTTGCTATGCTTGGCGTCGATCTTCTTCGCAGCCTCCAAGGCCTTATGAAGTTGTTTCTGACGCTTCTTCAGATCGCCCAACTCCGACGGCAGGGTGTTGACCGAAACGCTGTCGCCAAACAGATCCTTCTCGCGACGATCTATCTGATCCGCCTCGGCCAGCAACTTATCGATCTGTTCGTCCAGAACACGTAATCGTTCTTCAAGCGTCTTGGCAGTGGCCGTCGCGTGTGGACTGCTATTCGCTTTAACCCGAGTCCCGTCCAACGCCACCTGATTCAGGCGTATCAATCCCATTTGCATAGCCACGCGGCCGATCTGTCGGAACAGATCCTTCAGTTCTCGTTTGAACCTCGTGCGGAAATCACAGAATGTCGAATGGTCGATGATCCGTCCTTCCGTCAGCCACATGAAGTCAACAGCGTTACCACACGCCCACTCCAGACGCCGACTCGATCGAATCTTGTTGGTCAGACCGTATAGAATCGCCCCGGCCACGATCTTGGGGTGAATCGGCGGCTGCCCCACCACCAGAACGTAATGTTGTTCCCAGCTTGCCCAATCCAGTCCATCGAGGATTTCCATCAAGAGCCGCACCGAGTGATTCTCGGGGATGCGGTCTCCCAACGTCTCGGGAATCAGGAGTATTTGGTCTCTGGGCAGCGGGGCTCGGTTCCATCTGCTCATGCTCGTTGCCTCCCTGCGACGCCTCTCTTCCTGACGCTCGGCCACGAACACCTGCCATCAAGAACCATGCCAATTAAATCGACAGGCCCTGAAGCGATGGGCCAGGCGCCCACCGGCAGTTCCTGCGGCTCGGAAGCTACCAGAAGCGCGGCATCTTCGTAGGGCACGGTCGAGGAACGAGACCTGCCGTGATCCTCGCACGACATTCGTTGTTATTGCGGCAGGTCTCGTGCCTCGACCTGCCCTACAACTGCTGCCGGCGCGCGGATCAGTCGGGAAGAGCAACACCGAGGTACGCGTCGTATTCGTGAGCGCCGTTCAGCAGGTCGATCAGGCGGAGGATGTCTTCCGGGCTATCGCTGCCGCTACGGTTGATGTCGGTTGACCATTCGTCGTACGGGCCGCCGGAGCCGTCGAGCCAGTCGATCAGGTCCTGGAGATCCGCGGCGTCGGTGGTCCCGTCGGCGTCGACATCACCCGGGAGGTTCCCCAACCGCACCGTCATGTTGCTGTCATTGTGGCGGATCGTGGTCCACGCTCCGTCCGGAATGACCATGTTGAAGTCCAACGTCACGGTGTCGCCGTCCGTGGTAACCGCAGTAATGCTCGGAGTGGTACCCGCGGGATCCACCGTAATGGTGAAGTCGGCGGCGGTCATCCCGGCGGTCGCACCGTCGAACGTAATATCGATCGAGTCCCAGCCGGCCGGGTCGGTGCCGTCCGGATTGTAAGGCTGCCGAGCGTCGATCGCGCCGTCCGGCGGAATACTGCTCTCAATCATCAGGCTCGGGGTTATGGACGAAAGCGCGGCGTAGGCGTTGATCCGCCCATAGCCGAACAGCTCGTCAAAGCCCGCATCGCCCAGATCGTCGGCCGTACTGGTCAGGACGGTCCGAATCTCATCGTTGGTCAGATAGTACGCATACGATTTGATCAACGCGGCCAGCCCGGCGACATGCGGCGACGCCTGCGAGGTACCATGCATTTCGTCGTACCCGCTAGTGCCTATTGTCGAGTAGATTTCGTAGCCCGGTGCGGCAACATCCACTTCGGGGCCATGGTTGGACACGGTGTAGAAGCCGTCGTCGCGGTTGGAAGCGCTCACCGCCACACAGTTGGCGTATTTGGCGGGAGCAGCTACCGGATCCGCCGGATCGGGGTTCATGTTCGTATTCCCGGCCGCGGCGATTACGATCACGCCCATGCCATGCGCATAATCAACGGCCGCTTCGAATATGGTCTCATTGGCGTCCGACAGTTGGTAATACTGCAGACTCAGGTTACAGACTTCCGCGCCGTGATTAGCCGCCCAGATCAAACCGGAGGCCGCTGCTACGACTGTACTGTAGCCAGCGGAGTTGGTGACGCGGACCGGCAGGATACTCGCACTCCAGTGGACTCCTGCGAAGCCGATCGCGTTGTTGCCCGTTGCGGTGGCGATTCCGGTAACGTGAGTCCCGTGCCCGTGTAGGTCGGACGTGGTTGTTCGATAGTCGCAATATCCGCCGGGACAATCCTCCTCATCCCAGCAGGTGTATCCATCCTTACTCCCGCCGTGGCATACTCTCGAAGAGTACGTATCCACGCCCGGCAGCAGCCGTGTGGCGAGATCGACATGCGGGTCTACGCCGGTGTCCAGGATAGCAATGGTGACCGTTCCAGGGTTGCCGGTGTGCAACTCCCAGGCCTCGGGCGCGTCGATGTCCGCATCATAAGTCCCGCCATTCTGGCCCGTGTTATGCATGCCGTACTGCAAGGAGAACCACGTGTCGTCTGGTATGAGCTGCGCGAGGCTGCCGATCGAGCTTGCCCCGGCCGCCTCGATGTCTTCGGCGCACTCCTGCAAGTCGGCGGCCATGGTTGGCGTGTCGGTGCCCGGCGGGACATCGACCACGTAGATTCGATCCAGGCCCAGCTCTGCGGCCAGTTCCGGGTTGCCGAACTCATTCGGATAGAGCGGACGAATTCGCAAGGCACCCCACTTGTGGGAGACCTCCCGCACTTCGGCGCCGACGGCTTCTTCGACGCTTGCGGCCGCACCCGATCGACGAAGTCTCCGGGCGACCTTTGCCCGGCGCGACGCCTCCGGCCGGAGCTTCATAACGACCTGCTCGGAAGAGTATCCGCCCGGTTTATCGGCCAGAGCGCTGTTTGGGGTCGAACGGACCTGTGCCTGCGCCGCCGAGGAAGCATAGACGGCCAGCCCCAGACCCAACGCAAACAGCCGGACCATTACCGTTAACCGGTTGACATAAGGCATGAACACAATCCCCTCCGAAGAGAAGCGCGGCCGCCCTGCCGACGGCTCGTCCTCTCGCGAAACGCCACCATTCTGGCACCCCGTACGGCCCGCGCTCCCTGAGTGTACGTCAGTACCGAATATTAGGGAAGGCAATTTCGCTCTTCAAGCCCGATAACCATGGCGGATGGATCGCGGCGGGCTTTGTCGCTTCCGCTCTGGTGCCGCCACCGTAAAGCGGCACCATAAGCCGGCCCTCATTCGTTCACCGACAGATGAAAGCCCGGCTTGGCCAAGCGTCGCGTCCAGCGGGCCGGGTGGCCCACGTCCTTTTGTTTTTGCCTTGCGTTCCGAACCTCCGCGGGTCGTTCAAGGCCCATTCCGCCGGACGTGGGGGAGCCGATGATCAGTGTGCAGGTCGAGGCACGAGACCTGCCGCGGTCTTCGCGCGAAACGCGCATTTGCGGCAGGTCTCGTTCCTCGACCATGCCCTACACCCGCCGACGCTGCCCTGCAAAGAGGCCGTCGTAATCAGTCTTCGGGCGACCACTGGCAAGCTGCAGCAGCCCATACTTGTGAGGCGAGATCGAATAACGGACGGTACTTCCCCGTGCAAGTCGGCAACGCTTGCCCATGCCACCCTCGATGGCAGGTCTCGTACCTCGACCATGCCCTACAGATCGCCGACTGATTGCGGAATGCAAGGTGGGTGGCCCATACCTTTTGTCTTTGCCTTGCGTTCCGAACCTCCGCGGGTCGTTCAAGGCCCATTCCGCCGGACGTGGGGGAGCCGATGATCAGTGTGCAGGTCGAGGCACGAGACCTGCCGCGGTCTTCGCGCGAAACGCGCATTTGCGGCAGGTCTCGTTCCTCGACCATGCCCTACACCCGCCGACGCTGCCCTACAAAGAGGCCGTCGTAATCAGTCTTCGGGCGACCACTGGCAAGCTGCAGCAGCCCATACTTGTGGCGCGAGATCGAATAACGGACGGTACTTCCCTGTGCAAGTTGGCAACGCTTGCCCATGCCACCCTCGATGGCAGGTCTCGTACCTCGACCATGCCCTACGGCTGTCTGCCCGCAGAACGCTGCGCAACGCCCGGGTCGACGACTGCGCGGGCGGCGCTCATCGGCGCGCCTGAAGACCATCGGCTCCCCCACGTCCAGGCAACATGAGTTCGCGTGATTCTCGACAGACTGAAACATGCACAAAAGTCAAAAGGACGGGCCACCCAGCCGCCATGCGCGGAAGTCAGGAAAGGCATGGGACACCAAGCCGGTATTGGTCATGCCGACCACAGTTTGTTCAAGCGGGTGCGGAGGGCCTCCACGCCGGCCGGTTCACAAGATGCCGGTTCTTCGGCCGAATCGCCGTTCACCCCGGGGGTCCGCTCTTCGAAGTTCGCCCGGACCGTCCGGGAGAGGTATCGGCTGATTTGGGCGTAGCCGTGGGCGTCGTGGCCACCGAAACGATGGTGGTAGTACCGCAGTGGGAAGTACACGTAGAGGTCGTCCTTCGCCCGGGTCATGGCGACGTAGAGCAGGCGCCTTTCCTCGTCGATCCCGGCCTCATCGCGCACGGCCATATCCGACGGAATCATACCGTCGGCCACGTGAATGATGTGCACCGCAGTCCATTCACAACCCTTGGCAGAGTGAATGGTGCTCAGGACGAGGTAGTCATCATCCAAATGAGGCGGCTGAGCCAGGTCGGACGTAGCCGACGGCGGATCGAGAGTCAGATCCGTAACGAACCGGGCTCGCGAGCGATATCGACCTGCAATCTGCTCGAGCTGCTCGAGGTCCTTCAGCCGGACGGCGGCGTTGTCGTACACGCACTCGAAGATGGGCTGATAGACCCGGGCGATGCGTTCGATCTGGGATGCCAGCGGCGGCTCGGCTGTTGGTGTCTCCTCTGTGTCATCTAACTTCACTCCGCAACAATCCGCAAGGGCGGCGCGCAGCTCGCTGAACTGTTGCCGGATTGAAGGAGAGACCACCGGCGGCTCGGTGAACAGACGCATCAACGGCGAGAGCATCGCCGACTCGCTATCAGCGGAGTCCGCAACAGTCGGATCGGAACTTACCGCCAACGACTCCATAATCCGTTGAGCGGTACGGGGTCCGACGCCCGGCAGAAGCTGTAGGATGCGGAACCAGCTTATTTGATCGTACGGGTTCTCGAGCACGCGGAGGAAGGCCAGCATGTCCTTGATGTGAGCGGTTTCGATGAACTTCAACCCGCCGTATTTGTGGTACGGAATATTCCGGCGAGCCAGCTCGATCTCCAGATCGGCACTATGATGGGCGGCGCGGAAGAGAACCGCCTGCTCCCGCAGCGGGATCGACTGTTCGTACTGCTCCAGGATGTTCCGGCAGACCTCGGCGGTTTGCTCCGCTTCATCCTGACAGTGAACCAGAACCGGCTTCTGTTCCGCTTCGCGCTGGGACCACAGGCTTTTCGTGTAACGCTCCCGGGCTTGCTCCATCACCGCGTTGGCTGCGGTCAGAATCGGTTGGGTCGAGCGGTAGTTGCGATCAAGTGTCACCGTGGTAGCACCCGGGAACTCCTGCGGGAAGTCCAGGATGTTGCGGATCGTGGCCGCCCGGAACGAGTAAATCGATTGCGCATCATCCCCCACAACGGTGATGGCATCATACTTACGGCGCATCCCGCGCAGGATCCGCGCTTGAACGGTGTTAGTGTCTTGATACTCATCGACCAGGATATGCTCGAACCGATTCGCCAGCGCCGCTCCGGTTTCCGCCGTGGAACACAACTCGTTCCAAAAGAGGAGCAAGTCGTCATAATCGAGCAGATTCTGGGCGGCTTTGCGTTGTATGTATCGCTCGAAGATCGGCCGGATCTCATCCAGATCGTCGGCGCACCACGGGAAGTGCGTCTCCAGCACTTCGCGCAGCGGCTGCTGGGCGTTGACCGTGTGCGAGTATATTTTGACCAGCGTCGTTTTCTTGGGAAAACGCTGATTCCGCTTGGCCGGCCCCAGTTCGCTACGGATCAGGTTCATCAAGTCGCCCGCGTCGCCCTCGTCCATAACGGTGAAGCCGTCGGCCAGTCGGATAGCCTTGCCATAGATTCTCAGCAGGCGGTTGGCCACCGCGTGAAACGTACCGCCCCAGACCTTTCCCGCCCCGGCGGTCCCGCAGAGATGGTTCGCCCGGCCGATCATCTCGGCCGCCGCCCGGCGGGTAAACGTCAGCAGCAGGATTCGACTGGGATCGACCCCCTGCTCGATCAGATACGCCACCCGGCAGGCGAGGGTTTTGGTCTTGCCGGTGCCCGCACCGGCGATGACGAGCAAAGGCCCACCGTCGTGAGTTACCGCCGTTTTCTGGGCGGGATTGAGTTGATCGAGCCATGAATCCGCCATTGTCCGAGTCCCTCTCGCCGCGAAAACCGCGTTGCGGGTCATACCGACCAAAAGCCTACCGGTTCGGCCTTGGTTTGGGTAGCACGATTGCCGAAATCGCCCTTTTTGACGGGCAATTCCAGGATAGCCCATCTCCGGCAAAGCCGATCAACATGCCCGTCATCGCACCGGCTCGACCCGCCGGGCTCCCCGTGATACTGTGGGTGGAGGACATCGATGAGTTCAGCCGGCCTTGGATAACCGGCGAATGCAAAGCGGTTGACCGTCGTTGTTGTCAGCCGGATCGGTGAGGGCAGCGGTTGAGTCGCTATCGGATTCCTAAAGGACGCTTTCGGACAGAGCTGCGGGTCTCGAACTCGCGGTTCATCTCGACGGCGGCGCCGGCTTTCTCAGTGAAGGAGGCGCAGGATTTTATCCGGTCGATCCGGGCCGAGATGCCGGATGCCAGCCATCACGTCTACGCCTTCAAGGTCGGCTACGGAGCCAGCGTGTCCGAGGGAATGAGCGACGACGGAGAGCCTTCCGGCACTTCGGGCCCGCCGGCGCTGGCGGTCCTTCGCGGAACCGATCTGGGAGACGTCGTTCTGGTCATCACGCGGTACTTCGGAGGAACGAAGCTCGGCACCGGTGGTTTGGTTGCGGCCTACACCAAGGCGGCTCAGATGGTGTTCGAAGACCTGGAGACGGAAGAGAAGGTCACGCGCTGCCGGGTGGCGATCGACGTTCCGTACGCCCTTCTCGAGCAGGTTCGCCGCTTGTACGCAGAGCACGAGTGCATTCTCGAAGACGAGCAGTATGGGGCCGAGGTGGCGATGCGGTTTCTCGTTCCGCAGGAGCAGGTGCCGGCATTCGGCCAGGCTCTGGCCAATCTGTCCGCGGGTAAGATCGTATTGAAGCCCGTGGACGATGATTGAAAAAGGGTCCAGGCACCTCGCGGAAGGCGTCTCTTGATACCGTAAGTGGGAATCGGCTCTGAGCCAGTCTCCTTTTTCAACCGCCTGCGCTTAGCCGACCGCCTCCAGCCAGGGCTCTACCGGGAAGGTCTTGACCTCGATCATAACGCCCAGATCCTTCCAATGGTCGATAATCGTGTTGTATACCTCGGGGCAGTCCTCGCGGGCTATGCCGATCTTCTCGGCCCGATCCTTAATGGCTTCCTTCATGGCATCGTTGATGGGCTTGCCCGGCTCCTTCATGGCCGTCCAGATTAGCTCCGTCAGGAACAGCGCCCGGGCCAGGTCCCGCTCCAGAGTGCCGGGTGGCAGGAACTGCTCGTTGTCCGGCTCGCTCTGATAGAGTACCGCCTGCCAGAAGAACTCCGGCAGGCCCCATTCGGCCATCATCTCCCCGGCGAGTTCGTTGTGATCGATGCGAAGGGTGTGGTGCTCCAGACTGAGCAAGTGCTTCGGATCATCCGAGCCAGCGCAGGCCAGGAGCTCGGCGTATTCCTTCGGTATGGCCGTGGCGAACGCCAGCCGGCCGATCTGGCACAGAAGTCCGGCAGCGAAGGCGGTGTCGGGGTCGCAACTTCGCCTCTTCAGGGTGAACAGGTATCGGGCCGTGGCCGCCCGCGCCGCGCATTCCGTCCAGTACTCCTCGTAGTCGAAGGCCGGGCACCCACCCTTCCGGCTTCCGGATACCAACGAGAACGCCAGGATCAAGCTCTTCAGCGTCCTGTACCCCAGAGGCCGGACGGCTTCTTCGACCGACTTCGCGGGGCGCTGCAATCCCACGAAGGCCGAGTTGGCGTATTTCATGATCCGCGCCGAGATCGCGGGATCGTTCTTGATGACATCAACAGCCTGCTGAATACTGGCGTTCGGGTCGTCGGCGAGCTTCATGATCTTGAGAGCAATACCGGGCGGGGACGGCAAGTTTGTCGTATCCTTAAGTTGCTCGAACGCGATCTTCTTGCCCATCGCGGCCAACTCCGGGTCGTCGGGAAACTCGCATGCCGCCTGCTCGATCTGCCGCTGCAAGATACCGTCTGGCAACCCGATTACTCCGCCCTTCTCGCGGATGTTCTCGGCGGCACGTTCCACTTCCCGGACCGCATTGTCGACCGGATCCGGCTCTTGCGGGGAGGGCGCTGCGGAGGTCTTTGGATGATTGCCCAAGTGGAGCCCGATCTCGAGATCTACTCTCAGGGACTTCATCAACTCGTAAACTGTCGCAGTGGCTTGACGGGCGTCGTCGATTCGAAACTTGACGAACCTGATCAGGAGGCGTGCCGCCTCGCACAGGAAGGCCCTTAGCTCGCTCCGGCCGTCTGTCAAGGGATCGCGATTCAATCTACCGCGATAGCGTTCAACTTCGTCGCCGCCGTATTCTGCGTTCATGCCGGCTCCGGTCATACGAGCACCGCCTCTCGCTCGAAGGTGAGCCCTTTCCCACCAAGCGCAACGTTCAAGTCGCTAAGAGCATCAAAAAGAGCCTGAATGTCGGCGTCGTCAGCGGAGCCGCGCATGATCAGAACATCGAGATAAGCATCTTCCGCAGGCAACTCTTCGAATGCCGAGTTGCTGAACTCCCACCTCAGGACCGGAACTCGCGGAGTAAGATCTGCGAGACGGATCAGGTCGGGCCGGGTCGGATGGAGCGGAATCGCCACGAGCCGGTCGGCGTTGTCGACAAAGAAGACGGTATCCCCCGTAGAGTGGGTCAGTTTCCACCCCTTTCTCTCCATCAACTCCCGCACGTAGGATGTTCTAAGAACTCTGGCCATGTGTGCTACCCTTCGCATGCCCATGCCAAACGGGCCAAGCCCCCCACTCGCCTTGAGACTGCCTGGAGGACCCGCACCTTGGCACGGTATCATTCGTAATTCGTCGGCTCCTCGGAAAGGAGGGGAGCCCAAACGCAACTTCACGTGTACGGATTCCTATCGGCAAGGCCGCCGGGACTGTGTAGCTGTCAAGCGGACTCTCTGCAAAACCCGTGGGCAAACACCGAACCGTGCCGCATAGAGCGGACCACGGGAGAGGTGCCAGTTGTGCGACAGTGAATCCCCGATACAGGAATACCTTGTGGGATAAACCCGCATCGTGGATGGAAGCCGGCAGGTGCGCTACTGCTCACCGGCAGTGCAGGGACTCGGTACGGTCGGGATCGGCCCCGATCCTCTACGTATGACAAAGCGCCGGGTACGCTTGCCGAGGATGCCATGATCGGATACCGCTGGGTTGAAACGTCGTGTCGCAACCTTGTCGGCAAAATCGACTGCTGAGAGATGCTACCCCGCGCCTCAAAATGGCCCGACGTTTTCGATTGGCTCGACGGGTGCAGGTCGATACAATAAACACAGCCGATCGGTGGTAGTTCCGATGGCATTGCCGGTCACATCTGGAAGAAGGGACGGAAAAGTGAAAGCGCACCCAGCCCGCTCGGCACTTCTGCTCGTTGTCGTTCTTACCGTATCGCTAGCCTTGGGTGATCCCGTTGGGCCGGGTTGGCCTCCGCCCGGTGGCGCCGACTGGGCCGGTTCGGGTGAAAGCCCGGGCCACACCGGCGGGCTGGTCTGGCAATACAGCAACCTCGATCCGGTCGGCGGCGGTCTCGCCGATCTGTGGTGGGGAACAAGCGCGAACTCTATGCGCATCTCCCTGGATAACGGCGAGAACTACTCCGGTGCGGAGATCCTGGTATTCTCCGCAACGCACAGCACGTCCACGACAGCGTATTGGACGGGCTATTCACACTTGACGTGGTATCATCGAACTCAAGGCCGGCGGACCGACCAGATTAGCGTCAGGTTCTCGATCGCTCTAACGGGCGGTGCTACCTGGGTGGATCCGGGTTCGACGGGGGTCACCGGCCATAGCGGCACTATCGCGGTGGTCACCGGTGACTTCGTCGCGATCTTGTTGGCGGAGGGTTACATGCCAAGTAGTCCCAACGGAGACTGGGCATGGCAACCGATCAACGTCGGCTTTGATTCAGTCTCCACCGAGGGAGGGACGGGGATCTCCTTCAGTACGGGATTCTGGTGGCAGTTTCCGCCCGGGTTCGGCGACCTGGACGGCGATTACGACGTCGATCTTGACGACCACGCCCTGTTCGCCGGCTGCATGGACGGGCCCGGCGTCGCCTATCCGACCTCCTCCTGCGAGCGCGGAGATCTGGACGACGGCGACGTTGACCTTGGAGATTTCGCCGAGTTTCAGAACGTCTTCGGTACTACCGGTTAGCAGGACCACCAACCTGTTAACGCTTGCGGAGGATCAGTGCGGTAACCATTACGGCGGGGCACCCGCGTTATTCCGGGACCGGCACTACCGATTCTCTTTGGAGAGGTCTTGGTCGTCCGTGATGATGCGCTGGATAGCGCTTTTGAGGAACGTCATCTTCGTGTTAGTCGATTCATCGACCTTGACGACAACCTCGTTGTCCTTCACCGAGATGATCGTGCCGAACACACCGCCAACAGTAAGAACCCGGTCGTTCTTGGCCATGCTGGCGTACATCTGGTCACGCTGGCGCTTCTCGCGCTTGCGCTGGCTCCGCGAGGTGAGCAACATGAACGCCACCAGGGCTATCATTATGGCCAGGAAGAAGAACGGGTTACCCGGCTGTGGGCTTGGGGTGGTCGGTCCGGGTGCCGCCGGAGCCGCCTGGGCGATGACTGCAAGCCATGAACTCATGTGGTTTCCTCGTTGTTGTCGGTAGTAGTCGTCGCCATCGCGGCGATCGGATATTCCTGCAAGATTCTCGCGAGTTCGCCCTCACGAATCAAATCTCGAATCCTCGTCATAAACCTCTGATAAAAACGGAGGTTATGAATCGAAGTCAAAGTCGGCCCCAGCATCTCGCCCACGTTGAACAGATGCCGGATGTACCCGCGTGAGAACCGCGCGCACGCCTCGCAATCACAATCACCCTCGAACGGACGATCGTCGAGCCGATGCTGCTCGTTTCGCATCTTCAACGGACCCGATCGGGTGAACGCGTGACTGTTGCGACCGTTACGCGTCGGCAGCACGCAATCGAACATGTCGACCCCCGCCTGCACGGCCGCCAGGATGTCCCGCGGCATGCCCACCCCCATCAGATACCGTGGACGGTCGACCGGCAGGAAGCCCGCCACCGGACCCAGCACGGCCGCCATCTCCTCGTGTGTCTCCCCGACCGACAATCCGCCGATTGCATACCCGTCGAATCCAATCTCAATGAGCTTCTCCGCACAGCGCTGCCGCTCGCTAAGATCCAGCCCGCCCTGGACAATGCCGAACAAAGCCTGATCGCTCCGCGCGTGGGCCTGTTTGCACTGACCCGCCCAGCGGATGGTGCGGTCCACGGCCGTCACCAGGGTCGATTTATCGCAAGGCAGCGGAGGACACTCATCAAAGGCCATGATCACATCGGCCCCAAGCTTGTTCTGCACGTCGGTCGCGATTCGCGGATCCAGCCGCATCGCTGCCCCGTCGATGTGCGAGCGAAACTCGACGCCGTCGTCGGTGATCCGGTTAATCCCGGCCAGCGAGAAGACCTGATAGCCACCGCTGTCGGTGAGTATCGGACCATCCCAGCCCATGAACCCGTGCAGCCCGCCCAGGTCTCTAACCACCTTGGCCGTGGGTCGCAGTTGCAGGTGATAGGTGTTGGCCAGGATCATCCCGGTGCCGGTTTCGCGTAATTGTGTGGGCGTTACGCCTTTCACCGAGCCGGACGTGCCCACCGGCATGAAGACGGGCGTCTCCACCGCGCCGTGCGGCGTGCTCAGCGCACCGGCTCGTGCTGAACCATCGGTGTTGGTTACTTTGAAAGAGAACATGCGTCGCTGTTGTGATTCGTTACCGTCTGTTGCGCGGGATCAGGCCGCGCCGGCTTGCCCCTCGGTGAGGGCGGCCCGGACGCTCTCGAGGACCTGACAATCGCAATAGGCCCCATGGCGAATGAACACCAGCCGGGCATCGCGGATTTTGAGGTCGGAGTATTGCTTGGCAACGAGAACCTCGACGGACTTGGCAAATCCGCCGGTGCAGGCTGTCTTCGGTGACGACCCCAACGCTTCGCGCAGGGCGTCGAAAAAGCTGATTCGAACCAGCTCGGCGTGGATGCTGGCCTCCTTGTCGGCCATGTCCTCGCTACGCGGCTCGCGCAGGAAATCGTCAATCGTCTCGCCGGGGGCCAGCTCCAGCCAGATGAACCCATCGAGGCGCGTCTGGCGGTATTGCTCCGGGATAACGCAAACCAGACGCTGGAAGCGTTCTTCGGGCAACAGGCCCGCGAAGCCCGGCCAGCGGAAGGTCACGCACATCCGATCCCAGCGGTCGCTGTGGCCCACCTCGACGGTAAGCCCGGGGAACGACCGGGCGAGCATCGTAACGAGGTCCATCTCCAGCTTGCGGTTCTCTTTGCTATCGCTCATACCGTAGCAATGTCTCCAGGACGGCTCGGATGTCAAGACAGCGCGGCCCTGAGGTTTGCAGTTGCCGGTTTGCCCCGCTTCTCAGTACCATGGGTCCCATAATTGCCATGCAAAAAAGGGGTCGGGAGTCTTTTTTATCGGAGAATGGGTTCGCCTCAGAGGCGACAGAACCGCAAAAAAGACTCCCGACCCAATAGTGTTCGGCACTCAGATTGCGTATGGCGATGGATGCCGCAGAGGAGGGGCGCGGCCTTGTTTCGGTAGTGGGCGTCTTTTGGAGGAGCGTACCGAGAGAAATCCGCGCATGCGCAGCGGCCGGTTCCGTGCGGGCGCCACGACGCGGCTATGCTTGTGGTTTCAGTTTTTCGATGTGGGCGAGCAACTCCTCATCGTCCGCCAGGCCGCTCATGTGGAAGCAGAGCATTTCGTACGTGCGAAGAGTCGGCTTTCGCGCCGTCCATAGCGCGATCAACAAGCATGCGATGATCGCGACATAAGTCTGTATCTCGATTCCATTCTCGCAGTGGCTCAACAGATGTCGACAGCCCAGTATGTGCTTGAAAAAACGAAAAAACGTCTCGACTGCCCAGCGGTTCTTGTAGATCAGAGCGATGACTTCCGGCTCGACGTCCATGATGTCGGTAGCCACCAGAAGCACTTCGCCCTGTTCGGGGCCGCCTCGCCCGTTCTTGTGGGTGTGCCGGTGGGGGTTGCACACGATCTTGACCAGACGCAGGGGCTGATTCAGCCCAGCTCTGGCGGCCTGGCCGCCAGTGAATCGAACAGTTAGATCGCTTTGAACTTCGCCGGCCTTGGCCACGTGGTCCGCTGAGGACGGGGTCCTGTCCTCAAGAACCTCGTACACGCTGTTGTCACGGACGCGGCACACGAAAGAGGACTTCACCTTAAGAATGTCGGCGAACAGCTCGAACTTGGCGTACCCTCGATCCATCACGTACACCCGATCGGGCAGTAGGCTTCTTTGGAGCGCAGCCCGTTCGTTGCCATCGCCGTCCGTGAGGTCCATGCGGGTTGGCACCCCCTTGAGCAACTCGAAGTGCGTGTGCAGTTTGAGGCCATGCGCACCCTTCACATCGCTCCACATCGCTTGCACGAGCTTGGGAAGGGCGGATAACACAGTTCCGTCGATCAGCGTGATAATGCCACGGATGTCCTTGAATTCCCGGTTACCCGCAAGGGCCGGCAGTTCGTCGACCACCTCTTGGATGATGCCGCGAAGCAGGTCGGCGTCAAACACGCGAGCCGCTTCGGAGAGTGAACCGAGTGAGGCTCTCGAGCACCCGAGATTCTTTTGAACTTTCTTGAGTTCGCTGGTCTGCTGGATCCCGCGCAGGCTCGTCACGATCGGGTTGAAGAAATACAGCAGGATGAGTGCGGCGTACTGGTCGTAGTGCAAATCGCGGTTGCCGGCCCGATCCCGTTCACACGCCGTATCGTGCAGCCGCTCCAGAATCCTGTTGAGGAACTTGAAGTGCTTGAAGCCCCTCAAGTCAGGCTCCTCGATCTTCTTCTTGCGCCTTCCCGCCATGGACCCGATTATGCGCGACCGGCGGCGCGAGCGCAAGCAAAGCCTGGCGCGAATTTGTCGTGCCGAAGCGGGGCTTGACGGTATCGTCAATCAAACGCAATCTGAGTGCCGAACACTATTGCTCCCGACCCCTTTTGGGGGTAAGGACCATGGAACGACGACCCGACAGCGCACCACCGAGCACGGTCCGGGTCCGGCGGATCTGGATCCCGTATCGCAAGCGCGGGATCGTCGGCGCTGCGGTTCTCGGCGGCGGGATCTTCGTGGCCTGGACAGCGGTTGCGGTGTTCTTCCTGTTGACCGGAGAGATCCTCTTCGACCGCTATATAAATCAACCTGACTGGTATGTTGCATCTTCGTTGTTCGCCGGTGCGGGCGGGGCGGTGGCTTGGGTTATGTACGAAGCCCGCTGGCATCACCGCGTGATGATGGCGCCTTCACAGGGGCGAACCAGGCGGCTGATGAAGCTGGCGGAAGACGCGCGGTTTCGGAGCCGGCTCCCGCACCGCGTCTTGGAATTGCAGCTTCGCACTTTCCACTGCCGCGAGTATGCGGGGAAGGATGTCATCCGGCGGATTGCCCCCGGGGAGTTGATCGTCGTGGATGGTCCGAGGATTCTCGATGCGCCCCGGCCGGTCCCGTGCGATCTGCCCTTCGAGCCACTCGACATCGCCGAGGAATCCGAACAGCTGTGGGGGCTTATTGCCTATAATGCCGAGCAGCAGGGCATTCCGATCGCCTGCGCGGACGACGTGGATGACGATACTGCTGATCAGATCAAACACCGCGAATCGAGACGCAGGCTTCGTCGATGGGGCTCGATACTGTTGAACTCATTCTGGTTGGTCTACTTTATCCAGAATTGTATCAGAGACGGCTGGACGAGTACGTCGCAGATACTATGCGTGTCCGTGCTCGTGATCGGCGGGGTAGCGCTGGTGATTATGATGTTCGCGCGCGGCTGGTGGTTGGTGCCCGGCGGGCTCATCTGGCGCCGGCACCACCTGTGGCGTCGGGTACTGAAGGTGCATCTCTTCACGCCGGAGAACACGCCGCTCATGCTCGATATGAGAGCACGGACCGGCATGGTTGTGCGCGGTGATAAGGTACAGTCGTTCACATTCCACGAGTCGGCCGGTTGGCCGATCATCGCCGGCTGGATCAGCACCGCCCGACGAACCACCGAGCAAGAAGCCCTCGCCTTCATCGGCCCCGATGCTGTCTGCGCCTGAAAAAAGGGGTCGGAGGCAATCCTGTTCGGTACAGCATTTGCTTCAGTGCAGTTTCGCCTCAAGCGACTTGAGTACGGAACAGGATTGCGCCCGTTTTCTCAAGGCAAAAACAGGAAACGGGCGGTCCAGCCGCTTGACGTGTGTGACAGCGTGCCGACTGTACCGCCGTTTCCTTTGCTCCCATCCCTCCGCGATCGTGCTTCAATCCCTCGCGAGTACTCCTTCCCCCGACGCCTGTGCCTCGTTTCCTCGCCGTCGCTTCTCTTACCTGCCGGGCACACTACAACTGTCCGGTTAAGGCGGTATAAGGGCGGCATTAATCCTGTGTTAAGTTGAAGGAACGGGGCAGGAGTCTCTACGGTTCCGCGCGAAAAAGACTCCCGACCCCTTTATTCGGGAATCCGTAGCGAATGGCGTCTTGCGGGCAGGCGTTGAGGCAGCGCGCGCAGCTTGTGCAGTCGGCCGGGAACCGGCGTCCCTCCACAATGCCCATCGCGGCCTGTGAGGGGCATGCCTTGATGCACGCTCCGCACTTGGTGCAGTTTGCACGATCAATTCGCACGCGCGCTAGGCTTAATCGCTCCGCCAACCACGAAAGGAAGCCGAAAGGGCAGATCACAAAGCAGAACGGGCGATACACAAACAAAGCCAGAGCAATCGACACGATGATCGTAACCAAAACCACCCACTCGTCGAAATCGAGATCGAAGAGGTTGAACGGGTTGAGGGCGTGATAGACGACGAAGCCCTTCCTTCCACCGACAATCCCAAACAGAAGCACGAGCATTGCGATGAACAGCGCGCCGCGAATCGTGTTACTCAGCCAGAACGGCAGCTTCCATCGCTTCAGCTTGCGGAGGATCGGGAGACTGTAAACCAGCTCTTGTATTGCGCCGAACGGACACGCCCAGCCGCAAATGAGTTTGTTACCTATAATCGCCAAGGCAATGAAGAAGGCAAAGGCAATGGTCTTATCCGCCACCGATGGATATAGCCCCACCAGAGACTTGAAGAACTTGACGGCTCCTTCCATCGGGTTGGGAGACTTACCCAAAACGAATCCGCAGGCAATTACACTGACGACCAGAGCAATGAGATACGGCAGGCGAGGATACCACATTCGGCGCTGCGAGACTTGCGTCTCGTCCGGCCGCCCGAGCCGCGTCAAGAAGACCAAACCAAACAGCGCCAAAGCTGCATAGATATAGTACTTCAATACCGCCGGCTCGTGCGAAAGCAGGTGGGCGGTACTGTGGTCAAGCTGGTCCTGCGATATGCCGAGTTCGATGAGCGGCTTCCCCTTGGGTACGTCGAGCGGCAGCCCCAACTCTCGGGCGAGTGCTCGCCCGGTTACGCCCAGACTCGGCGCGAGCTGTTTGATACTCATCTGGAGTTCAAACTGGAGGTCAGTCGACCCCGTTTGCTCGGGCTCGCACAGTATTCCAATTGCGACGATCAGAACCGCCCCCGCCAGCGAAGCGCCGAACCATGCCTTCTGTCTCGAAGAAAGGCGTTGCCAAGTGTAACGCATTCAATACCTCCGTCGCCCGGGACGTCAGTATCCCGCGCGATCTACGTAGCTTCGTTCGAGGAGCCGGCAAGTCGCCGCAAGCCGTCTGCAAGCAGATCAACATCAGTGTCATTGGGAAGTTGCACCGATCGCTCGGCGGCTGTATGGCACGCTCCACCGCGGCGGATTTCGTCAGCAACTTCGGTTCGTCCGATCGCCTTGAGGATCGTGAGTCGGGCTTGCCGTATCGGTCCGGTCGATGAATCGGTCATGGTCAGCAGTAACCGCAGTCGGCTTCCAATACCGCGGTTCTCTCGGCGGAGGTCTTCCCCGTCTGCACGTGCAGCATCCAGCTCATTCAGAACCTGCCGGGCCATCTTGGCGACTTCAGACATGTTATCATCACTTCCAAAGAGTCTTCGTCCGCGAACCGGATCGCCTTCTCACGCGTGAAGATCCGGGTCCAATCCACGCCGTACGCTTGTCTTTGCACTGCTCAAGAGCACTGGCACACTCGAAACCCCGGGGTGTGACGCAGCACTAATCCGGCAATCACCCAAAGAACGATTCCATTCTATCAAATGCCTTGTTGATCTCTTCCTCTGAGACGCAGAATGACATCCGCAAATGTCCCTGGCCGGTCGGCCCGAATGCGATTCCGGGCGTCGTGGATACTCCACCTTCCTTGAGTAACCTCTTGCAGAAGGCGGGCGAATCCTGCCCCTCTGGCGGCAGGATCTTCGGGAACATCAGATAAGAACCGTGTGGTTTTACATACGCGAAAGTGTCACCCAAACCGTCGAGTCTGCTACACATCAGGTCCCGCGCAGTCTGGTAGTGCTCCCTATATGCCGCTACACAATCCTGAGGCCCCTGCAAAGCGGCCAGCGCGGCATACTGAGATACGACCGGCGCACAGATCGCGAACGGAATATGTGCCTTCGTGATCTGCGGAATGAACTCCTCGTCCGTATGGAGATAGCCAATCCTCCACCCGGTCATTGCATACGTTTTGGTAAAGGTATAGCAACTGACGGCATGCTTGCGCATTTCGGGTATCGCCGCTATGCTGAAGTGCTTGTGTCCATCGTAGACGAAGTACTCGTATGCTTCGTCGGTGATGACCGTCAAGTTGTTTTCCAGTGAAATATCGGCCAACTCTCGAAGCTGCGCCTCTGAATAGACAGTGCCGGTCGGATTACACGGCGAGCAATACATAATGGCCTTGGTTCTCGGCGTAACAGCTTTTCGGATACCATCAATATCGAGAATGAAACCCTCCTCTTCCATTGCGGGCACGAGGACGGGTTTTCCGGAAGCGATAACGACCTGCCGAATATGCGTGGAATACGTGGGCGTTGGTAGGATGACTTCATCGCCGGGATCGATTGTGGCCATCACCGCGGCCGCAAGCCCCTCGATGGCCCCGACGGTAACCAGCACCTCGTTCGCCTTCGCGTCGACGTTGTTGTCCCTTTTGAGCTTCTTGACAATCTCCTCACGCAAGGCGGGCAGCCCGGACGTTTCCGAGTACCCGCCGGCAAACCCGCTTCGGATAGCAGTAATGGCGGCCTCCTTGATATGCTCCGGCGTATCGGAGGTCGGCTTGGCCCAGGACAGAAACGCCACATCCTCCACTTCCTTTGACAGCCGGGTCATCTCATGAATGGCGGATTTGCCTATCTGTGTGACCCGCTGCGACGCTCTCCCGCTATCCCGCATCATATCGTCTCCTTACGACGAATCGCGCCGGTATTCGATTGCCGCTCAACATGTATCTCGAGTTCGGATCGCAAGCGGCGGCGATTATTCTCCCGTTCGATCTGCGCGCGCTGCCACGACAAAGCACCTGACGTTATGCGGCTAAGAGAAAGCGTCAAGAGCTCGACATCTTAAACCACGACCCGCGACCTAGCGAGCCGGTGCGCGCGCCCTATTGGCACCCATCGAATTCCGGCGGCGAGTCGGTTTGGGGCAGGTCCGTGTCAAAGGTACATCCGGCCACACCCTGCCAGTTGCCGCCCAACGGGCCCTGGTAGTGGCGGTAGCACCAGTAGTGATACGACCATGACGTAAACTGCGGGCAAAGCCACTCCTGGGCCTCTTCCACCGAATCGAAGCCGCCCTGCAGCTCGGCCTTGGTGAGCAGTTCGGTGGGATCGATGCCGCCGCCGGACCACGATGATCGCAGCTCCTCGGCCTCGAACCTGTCGCGATCTGTGATCTGGATATGCGGCGCCCCCCAACAGCAGACGTTGCTGGTATACCAGACGACATACTCCGTCGTCGGAGTAACCGGCGTGCAGGTGACGTCGTCGCAGCTTGTCGCGGGGCCCATAAAGTCGGTCGGCCCGAGGCTGGTGGTATCGAGTTCCTCGCAGTCCTCCCTGGAGGCCTCGGTGCATTCTCCGTCACTGGTGCAGCACGCGCCCAGCACTTCGCACTCGTCGTAGATGATGTCGTCGAGGCCGTGTTCCACGCCGTCGAGCGTGGCCGTCACCATGAACGCGGGGTCGTCCGTGAAGTCAGTCAATCCGACGCAGCATGCGGCGGCGGCCTCCTCGGCCGTGGCAAAGACCTGCCCGGACAGCACATCATCCGAGAAGAGCGCGGGCTCATCCGGGTCCGTGCCGCCGCCGGGGAACTCGCTCAGAAGCATGCCCGAGTCGATCGTATCGCATGCGTCTTGAACCGTCAGATAGCGCGACGGCTCCGGGAAGTTGACGATCGTGTAACAGGTATACATCTCCGGACACGTGTCCGAATCGCAGTCGACGTCAAAGCCCTGATACTCGCCGTCGTTTACATCGCATTCGTCAACGGTTGTCTCCTCGCAACAGCCGTTCGGCGTGCAACACGCGCCGAGGCACTCCGTCGTTGCGCACTGCGTACCGACGCCGCCCGGAGTACCGGCCAGTTCACCCATTACATCGCCGCCGGTTGCGCAGACGTCGGGAGCAAGGTCCAGGCACGTTCCGTCCGGGAAGCAGCAAGCCTCCGGACAAGGCCGATCATCGCAGAATACGCCGGATGACTGCGGATCACCGCCGACTTCCACGCAGAACTCGAGCGGAGCGTCCGCGCAGTCGGGCCCAGCGGTTGCGGTCGCCGGAAGACAGCAGGCGTAGACGTCCGCGGTCAGGTCCTCCGATTGCCAGCAGGGCCAGGGGTCGCAGGCCACTCCGAGGCCCTCGTACGTCCCGCCTTCCCATTCGCAGTCCGCCACGGTCATCGACTCGCAGCTTCCGCACCTCATCCGCCCTGTGTCGTCATCGATGAAGCAGACTCCGGGCAGGCAGCAGGCGCCCTTGCACTCGGTATCCGCACACAGCTTGTCCGCCCCGGCAGCTACGCCTTGTAGATCGGAGCACGACGACGACGTCATGTCCAGGCAGGATCCGTCGGGAAGGCAGCAGCCCTGCTTGTCTTCGCCGGAGAAATCGAAGTATCCGCAGACAAGCTCGTCGTCATACCACAAAACCACGGCCTGGAAGTCGCTTTGGTTGATAGCCGGGCAAGTGGCGGTGTCGAGCACGTCAGGCTCGGTGCAGCTCGCCGCGTCGGTTCCCGTTCCGTCGATGCCGGTAATCAGATCCGTATAGTTCGGGCAATACACGGCCTGGAACGTGACCAGGTCGTTCATAGACAAGTTGTCGAAGTACTTCTGCCCGTGCATTCCGGGTGTCACCAGGTTGTCCTCGTCCGCTTCGTCACCCGGGGCGACGATGTGGACCCGGGTGGCGTCCGCGTTGATCAGCGTGAACCTGGCGGTCAGCCCGTCATTCGGTTCATCCTCCGACGGCCCGAAAATCACGTCGAGCCCGCCGATCTCCAACACGCCCGCGAAGTCGGACGTCATTTCGAGACACATGCTGATGTCGTTGGTCAAGAACAGGTTCAGGGCGGTCACGTCAAGGGCCAGCTCCTCGTCGACAATGGTAATAACCCCGTTCTCGCCGACTTGGATCTCGTACGTTCCAACGCTGGAACCCGTCTGGCACGGGTCGGTCGCACCGGCGGAGTCCACGGCCACCTTGAGCCGAGCGGTGCCCGTGATAGTTTGGCTGGTTACGGGCAGCTTGCTGGACGTCGACTCCCGAAGTGTCACGCTTGAAGCACGCAGGCGCAACGTCCCTGACGAAGGTGTGTCGGTCGGGGTACCCCCGAGGAAGTTCGCCGCGTCAACGATCTTCTGGACAACGCTGGCCGTTGTCAGGTCGAAGACACCCGCGACACCCAAAGTCAGCGTGATGGTCTTACCGCCGATAGTAAACGAGGCGGAGCCTCCTCCGTCGGGACCCGGTTCGATGGTCACCGTGCAGCTCGTCAACCACACCCATGCGCCGGCCGCGATCACGGCGATTCCCAGAACTCGCGCGAATTGTTTGTGATGCTTCATGTGCTTTCTAGCTCCTGATCGGCATCCCTGCCGCAGGCCCACCGGGCTATCGGATTGGCCTACCCCGGAATCGTAAGTTCTTGCTATTACGCGACTTGCGTGCGCAACCGCAGTGAACGAGTGACCTTTACAGTCCGCATGTTGCGTTTCGTAAGCGCGATGCGTGCGCGATCTCCTGAGATCTCGCTACGGCCACCGTCGTATTGTACCGTAACCGGTCGTTTGCGCAAACTGTTTTCAGGCGCCGGCGCTTTGATGTAACGGATAAGGGCGAACGCCCCCCTTCTGCCCCGGCAACTGAGTAGGTCGGGCTCAGGCCGACGTTCTGCCTGCCAGATGCGCAACTCGGGCGGGTGCCCATTCATTCCGGCGTCTGTTGCGTTGGAACAGCCGCGCCCACTCGCCGCCGGAATGGGTGGGGGATGAACGGGAATCCCAAGGGCACCCACCAAACCAACCCCGAAGGTGTCGGGCAGAGCGCAATGGTACTAACCTTGTCAGGCAGTCGTGCGGTAACTCGTCCCGAGGGGGCGAAAGGCGTGTAGCCACGGGTGGAGCGAAGCGGAACCCGTGGATGAGATCGCTCCCCACATGCTCCCGTCCCGAAGGGCCGGAGGAGGGCGGACCTCGAGGCAGGCTGGAAGCCTACGCTACGGGGTGTCCCGAAGGGCCGGAGGACGTTTTCAGAGATTGCTCGAAGGCCTGAATGGCCACATACCGCCGACGACAATCAGCTTGGGAGGTCTCGCCACCACGCCGCAACCCCGTCGGCAGAGGTTTTCTCGGGCGAGTTGATTAGGCTTCTGGGCTTCGGGTCACCGGAAGCGGAAGTCCAGTTTGAAACCGTAGAGCCAGGGAATGTTGGGGCTGATGTGCTCCTGTTTTAGTCGCTCAGGCAGGTGCTCATAGTGCGTCCGAAGGCTATTGGCGTCAGGGGCGTTGTAGAATGTGACGACAATGGTGTCGTCTCGGACGCGCACGTCACCTTCGAGACCAACCAACAGGGACTTGGCGAAGTGAGCGGCATCCCATGTGGAGAAAGGCCCCTCCAGTCTGCGGCGGAGCTGGTGAAGGGCGGCTTGTGCGAGCAAGGCCATGGTCATCTGTCCATAGCGAATATGCAGGTTGAGCGTCCCGGCTCGGTTCCAGCCGAGGGCCTGGTGCGTGTGAAAGAACTCTTCAACGCGCCATCGTTTGGGGTAATCCAAGGTGAGCGCCTCTGCTTCGGTACCGCCGCATCTGTCGCTTGCTGTAGCTGCGTATCCGATGAGGATCGATTGCCAGGAGCCGTGCTCTGTAATGATGCGAGGCTCGACGGATCCGTCCCAAGGCAACCTGAAGTCGTTGCCCTTGCGCTATAGTGCGCTCATCCAGTAGGCTGTGTATCGTCACATCGTTGGCCACGAATGGTAACCCGTTGGCCAACTCGAAGCCGCGTTGGCTGAGCGATCGACTCTGACGTAGGCCGGCGGCGCACAAGGCCGCCTCATGAACCATTTGAAGCGCCAAACGGGGTTCCACTCGCTCAGTGGGTTGACCGCTCCAGCCACAAAGCAGATCCCACGTACCCAAACGCAGATGCTCAGGGATCAGCAGCCACAGGCCAACCCGGTTGCCGGAGAGCCGCGGGATCGCGTCGCACGTCAATCCCAGCCCCGCCAGGGGCGGCACTTCGATACTCGAACAGGTTCCGGCGGTCGCCAACGTATTTCTGTACGATGTTGAATTACCGGTGTTCGTTCCAAACGTTCATGCCCTATGCCGCCTCAAAGGGCCTGGCGCGAAACGTCCGAATGCTCTCCCAAGGCTCACGCGCTGAGCTGTGGGCGTACGTTTCGATACGATCGTCACCAAAAACATTATGGAATGTCCACATGAGAATTCAGCGCGGGTGGGAGTCCGGGGCCGGCGAATCTGGATTCCGACGCGGCCGCTCCAAGCCGGCCGTGCGGTAATCCTGGGTGGCGGGATCATCGTAACGTGGGTGACTACCGGCGTGATACTATCGCTAGTTGATGAGTTGCTTTTCGGTGGTTCTCCTGATGATAACTGGCTTCTCCTGTTGTTCTGGTTGGTGTCTGCGGCCGCACCGGTGGGTTGGACGCTGTTCTACGCGCGCGAGGATCACGAAACCGTGATGCGACCTACGGCCGGACGAACGCAGCGGCTCGCGAAGCTAGCCGGCGAGAGGAAAACGCTGCGCAGGCTGCCGCACCGCCTGCTGGAGCAGGCGTTAAGGACATTCGGCTTCTCCGAGGCGCGGATGAAGCAGGTGTTCCGCCAGATTGCCCCCGGCGAACTGGTCGTCGTTGATGGGGTGAGGATTCTAGATTCGCCGAGACCGGCCCGCAGTGACGTGCGTTTTGAACCGGCTGACGTTTCCGAGGATTCCGATCAACTCTGGGCGTTGATCGCCCACAATGTTGAGCAACAGGGCCTATCGGCGGATGGTTCTGAGGCTGTGCGGCGCGGCTCCGCTGGTCATAACGAATCCACCCGGGGGCGGGTCGAGATTCGAAAGTGGAGTTCCTTTGGTATGAAAGCGGTGTTAACAGCCTGGATCGTGTCGGTGTATTTCGGAATCGGGTGGTCCGGGGCATCGGTGATAGCCGCAGCGGTCTTGGGCGGTCTCGGTGCTGCGTGGCTGTCTTCGACGCTGCGCGCACGGTGTTGGTGGTTGGTGCCCGGCGGGCTGATCTGCCGGCGACACCACGCGTGGCGCCGCGAACTCAAAGTGTCTCTGTTCACGCCGGCGAACACGCCGCTTCTGCTCAACATGAAGACGAACTGCGGCATGGTCGTGTGCGGGGGCGAGGTCTGGTCGTTTCCGTTCCATGCGTCGGCCGGTTGGGCCATTATCGCCGGTTGGATCAGTACTTCCCGACCGACCACGGAACAGGAGGCGCTTGCCTTCGTGGGTTCCGATGCCGTCCCGGTACAGGCCTAACCGAGCCGGATGCCGAAGATAGAAGCCAGCTTGCAACCGTAATAGCGCAGCCTTGTAGGGCAGGTCGAAGCATGAGACCTGCCACAACGGCGACCATCGTGCGAAGACCACGGCAGGTCTCGTTCCTCGACGCTGCCCTACACCCGGGGTAACCGAGTCGAATGCCGGAAACGGCGACCGAGACGGTAGGGTGCGGCCCGGTCGCACCTCTTCTCTTCATGGCCACGCAAGCGTGGTACCCGGCGCAGCCTTGTAGGGCAGGTCGAAGCATGAGACCTGCCACAACGGCGACCATCGTGCGAAGACCACGGCAGGTCTCGTTCCTCGACGCTGCCCTACAAGAGGCCTTACGAGGCAAAAGCCTAACCTAGTCGAATGCCGAAGACGGCGACCAGTTTGCGGCCGTAGTGGCGCAGGCGGTGGAGCCAGAGGCGGTTGAGTAGCCGGCGGGCCTGTTCGTTGTGCGGGTCAAAGCGCAAAGCGCGGCGGAGCATGGTCTTGGCATCATACCATTGCGCGATTTGAACGTGAGCGACGGCCGCATTATGCATGGCCACCACGTAATCCGGACGAAGCCGGATCGCGTCCAGACAATGCTCCAACCCGGCGTCGAATTGGTTCATCCTGAACAAGCAGACGCCCAGGTTATGATGGGCGTGGGGGCGCCGCGCGTCCTTAGCCAGGACCTTACGGAAAACGTCCGCGGCCTCGGAAATCTCGTCCGCCGCCAGCAGACAGTCACCCAACAGCATAAGTACGTCCGGGTCGGAGTCGCTTGCCTCGACGGCACAGCGCAGGTGATCGCAGGCCTCGGAGAAACGTCGAAGCTGGAATAGCGCCTCGCCCATTCGCAAATCGTATTCCGGGACTTCGTTACGATAGCCCGGGTGGCGTCCGATGCGCTTGATGCACTCGAGGGCTTGCGCGGGCTGCCCGCGGCGCAAAAGAATCTTGCCGAGCGCTAAACGAGCCCGAGCATGCGACGGTTCGAGTTCCAGGATCTGTGCGAGCTTAGCGGCGGCCGTCGCCGTTTGTCCCGATTCGAGAGTCAACTCGGCGAACTCGAAGAGCAAATCGGTATTGCCGGCGTCTTCGCGTACCTCGCGAAGGTAGTACTCCCGGGCACGGTCCAACTTACCCTGCGCTCGATAGGCCCGCGCAATCCGCCGGTTCACGCCAAGGTAGTCCGGATCCAGCTCGAGCACCCGCCGCCAGCAGAAAACCGCCCGCCGGTGCTGACCCCGAGCCGCCAAAGACGCGCCGACATGGAAGAAGCAGTGCGGACACTCTTCGGTCAGTTCCTGGGCGAGGTAGAACATCTCCTCGGCCTGATCATGCCGGCCGAGCTCCGCGTAAATGTGGATCCGATTGCAGTACGCCGGCTCGAAGTCGGGATAAGTCCGGGCAAGCCCTTCGAATACCTCCAAAGCGCGCGCGAAACGTTCTTGGCGGGCAAGAGTCACTCCGAATGCCGCGGCCACGTCACGATCGTCCGGATCGATCTTCAGGGCCTGCTCGTAGGCCTCCGCCGCCTCGGCGATTCGCCCCAGCTCTTCCAGGATGCAACCGCGGTGGGCATGCCACGCGGCATTATGCGGGTTGATGGACAGCGCCACGTCGATCTCGGCCAGCGCTTCCACCCACTGCATAGACTCCGAGAGCTGTTGCGCTCGTTCTACTCTCTGCTCTGCCTCAAACCAGTCGTTCATCGGTTGTCGTTTTGCCTGTATCTCGGCGCAAGCCGATTCCCCCAGATGCCACCGTCTAATTCTACCCCCCTTATCGGACAAGGGCAACAAAAATCGGAGCATCGAGCCGCCCAACCGGCGCAAGCGCGGGAAAGCCTGAAAACAGGCGCAAACCTCGGGGTATAGAGGCGCAGGAGCCTGCCAACGGGATCGCCTGACGCCGGGTTATCGCCCCTATAGGCAGGCATGACCGGCCGAACTGGGATCATCAACGGCGTGTGTCAAAATAAGACATCGAGAAGGGCGGGGGGGGGTAAGACCGGCACGTCCCGGACTCGGTTGGAAACCGAGCCCGGGACGAATCCGGTCGAGCGTGTAGCGTCAGAACGACCAGCCGATGGACATTCCGCCGTAGAACTCATCCTGAATGACGCCGTTGTCTTCCATATTGCCCACGGCATCGCAGAAGTAGAGGAAGCCCGAGAGCGACACGGAGCCCCAACCGTCTGGAATCCGCAGGGCCTCGGTCAGGTCATAGGTCATGTCCAGACCCCACAACATTCCCGCGATCCGCGTGCTGTGGTCACGGACTCCACCGAAGTAATGCGTGAAGCCGTGATCAATACACAACGTCCAACTGGGCGTGATCGTGAAGTCCGGCGCAACCTCAAACGGGTGGTTCAGACCGAAGGTCATGAACATTGAGCTGCCGGCGCCGAGCGCGACATCCTGATAGAAACCGAAGCTCGGATTGAGAACTCCGGCTTCGTTGTCGGGCCACAGCCCCTTCCACAACCACGCATCGTTATGCGCCAGGGAGAACCACCACTCCTGGGTGTTCGCCTGTTTGGCGTTGGGGAAAGTGTAGAAAATGTAGCCGAGCGAGAAGGTGGTGGCGATGGATTCGATGTCGTACGACCAGGTGAGATTGTAATCAACCTCCTGCAGATTCTGCCCCCCGCCGTCGGGGTTCAGCTTCTTCTGGTCTCCATACCACTCGAACCACGTCCCCACCTTGAACGTACCCAAGCTGCCGGCTTCGCGATCGAAGAGCAGCCCGAGATCCACGCCTACCGACACATCCAACTGATGGTTGGGTTTCTCGCGTCCTTCTCCGCGATACTCGGAGAGGTTGATCCCGCGCCAAACGTAATCCGAATACAGTGCGTAGCTGATGTTGAAGCTCATCAGCTTGCCAGTCGACTCCTCGGCGATTGTGATATCAGTCCGTTCGGAGACCGGGTCATCTTGCATCGACATTAGGGCCACGCCGCCCACGGCAGTCAGGTCTTCTTGGACGGTAACAGGCCTAAGTGTCAGCGACGAGTCATCAGCCGCGGCGACACCCACCGCCAGCGACAGCATGACGACCACGCCGACGCCCCGGCTCCAGAACTGGGAGCGTGCAAACATACTTTATCTCCTTTTGGCACGACGTCCCTGAATTACCAGCGCATCTGCCAATGCCGATTAGTCATCCGGGTTCACAAGCTGTTCCACCTGGACCATCACGTAACCATCAACTACCGCCTCGACCGTGGAGTTGAGGATGTTTCCCCAGGCGTTCACCCAGAAGTCATCCGGCAGGCAGGCCCCGCTCCCGAGTAGCATGCCTCCGCTGAGCGCCAACGCAGCACATTTCGTGCGAGTTTTCTTCGTCTTCATTTGAGCAATCTCCTAACCAAAGAAGGAAAGACAGGCCTCTTGTCGAACTGCTTGAATAGCACCTGCTCCGTCCCCGTTGACCGTCGGGCACACGGATCCTGCCAAGAAGCCAAGATTCTTCCTTATCGTACATATGCCGATCGCCTCATCACTAAGTGTCCGAGAAAAATCGAAGGCTCCATCGGCGAAAACCGTAACAACCCGGTCCAGCGGCCTTCAAGAGGTCACGCCGATTACCGTCGACGGTGCTCTCACATACGGGCGCGCTGCCGGAACAGAACGCCCGCAAAGAGCTCGCCAAGACAACGCCTCGCAAACGCCACCTTTGCATGCTCAGGCGACCCGTGACCTGCACACCAGTCAGGCGGCCGGCCTCTCTTTATAAAGTATCGCCCATCGACTAACTGACGTGACACCGGTCCTCCAAAACCGGTGCTGCCCGCCAATCGGCCCTTGTGTCCGGCGCATGGCACGAGGGAACGGCGTCTGCCGAATGACCGAATCGCGGGTGGGAATAACCCGCGGATTCCGGGATCGGCCCCCTCCCTGTCCGGCATTCTAGTGAACACCCCATTACAGGCGTGCTAAACCGAGTAGATGTGAACGCCGAGTTAACTGAAATACTGGTACCGGTATCGAATCGACCGGATTCCGACAATGTTCTCCGAACCGCTCGGAGGTTGCGCCGATTCTGGGTGACCAAGAGCTCGGCCAATGAAAAGCTGGTTCGGGAGGCCGGACGTAGGTTAGCACGGGGCCGCGCACCGCGGGCGGATACCCGCTCGCAACGAACGCGGTTCGTTCGAAACTGCTGGAAAGGCGGAAACAAATGAGCACAGACGTGATGGAAAGGCCTCAGACTAGTACGACTTCTGCGGAGCGGAACTCCAACGACCTGGGCGGGAAGTACCTGACCTTCCAGTTGTCCAACGAGGAATACGGGGTCGAGATCCTCAAGGTCCGCGAGATCATCGGGGTAATGGACATCACGGCCGTGCCCCAAATGCCCATCTACATGAAGGGTGTCATCAACCTCCGCGGCAAGGTCATTCCGGTTGTTGACCTTCGGCTGAAGTTTGGGCTTCCGGAGGCGGAGCACACTGAGGAGACATGCATCATCGTCGTCGATGTGGGCAAGGAAGTCGGGATTATCGTGGATACGGTTTCCGAGGTGTTGGATGTTATTAACGAGAACATCGAGCCTGCCCCGGCCATGGGCGGGTCGGTGGACACGGCATTCATCCTCGGGATGGGCAAGGTGGGCGAGGACGTCAAGATTCTCCTCGACATTGACCGAGTCCTGACCACAGACGAATTGGCGCGCGTGGCGTCTCTTACCGATACGGATGACCTGGAGGAGTCCGAGGGCCTCGTCGACGAGGGCACGCCGGGAGCCTGAGCCGGGGCGACGGCGGAACTTGGCTCGTCCACCTCACGGGCGACACGTATAAGCCTGCCTGCCCGCAACGCAGTCGCGGGACGCGGAGACGTTCTTGCGCCGGCGGCACGATTCCGGTGCTTCAAAAGTGGGGCAACGGTCTGACTACGACTGTCCCAATCTCGCCCAAGACGCAATGCGACCCGCTTGACCGAGTTCGGGGCGGCGTATTATCCTCCGGGGTATGATCCGCAAGCTGGTATTCTCAATGGTCGTCGTGGGCAGCGCGTTGATTACGGGTTGCTTCTCTCCGCAGCGCACCGATTACGCTGTTGCGCAGCAGATCGGAATCGCCTCTGATTCACCGCAGGCTGATCAGCTTTGGGAGGTGGTTCAGGACACGCTCCGTCGACACCGATTTCGTCTTGACCGGGTGGACCGGCGGGCCGGCGTGATAACGACGATTCCGGAAACCTCTCAGCACTTCTTCGAGTTCTGGCGACATGACGTAGACACATGGTCCGACCTGTGGGAGGCGACCTTGAACCCGATCCGCCGGAGAGCGGAAGTATCGCTGACGGCAAACGAAGACGAACAGGCTTGGGAGCAGATCTGTGTTGTGGTCCACAAGGAGCAGCTCTCATCGCCTGACCGGCAATTCAATAGTACCGGCGCCGCTTACCAGTTCTTCGGCGATAGCCTTCCCTCGACAACGGGACTGGCGCGGGTTACGGCGGAACACGACCGGTGGCTGGACGTGGGCCGCGACGCCGCGATGGAGGACCGCCTGCTGCGCTTGATGCTCGCCGGCGCAGGGCTGACCGCTCCCGAGGGATAGTCCGGGCTTGAGCAAGAAGCACCGCGGGCCGGTTAATCCGGCGTCTTAGTCCGACGGGTACAGCGGCGGTGGCTTGAGGGTCGTGCCCTATGCCGACGAGGAGTAGCCTCATGCCGTGGGTTCTACCTGCAGCCGTGCTCGTTTTGCTTGTCGGTCCGGAGGAGTCCGGCCTGCCCGAAGCGCACAACCCCACCGCGCACGATATCGCAGTCTCGGCCGCCGTGGCCATCCTCCCCGACCCCCTCGGTTCGTTCTTCGAATCCAACCAGGCCGAGTTGACGGAATACGCCGGTGGTGCCCGGCGGACGGCCGATTCGAAGCACGGGCCGCGCGACCGAGCGGAATGGCACTATCTTATGTTGGATGTAGGGGCGGTCGGCACCGACTGGGCAGCTCGGCACGCCGCTGCCCGGGAGTTTCCAATCCACCGCGCCGCTGCGCGGACGCTCTTTGAACAACACGGGATTACTGCGGGGGGTAAGCTCCCTTGGGTGCTCAAAGATCACCATCATGATCTGGTTCGGGCGTTTGAGCGCGGCGACGAGCAGGCAGTTTTACGTGAAGCCGGCGTGACGCTGGGTCTGGCCGTGGATGCCGCATTGCCGTTCAACTCGACCGCCGACCAAGATGGTGTTCAAGAGGGACATCTGAAATGGGAGGCTTCTGGGGCGTCCCCCGAGGCGGGGCGGCATCGAACGCCCCGGCAGCGCCTCCAAGGTGAGCTTCTAAGGCGGTTTAAGATGCGTTTGGAGTACGAAGTACGCGTCTGGCCCGCGCGAATCGGCCGAATCGACCGACCAACGGAAGCGGCGTTCGAGGTGCTTCGAGAATCTCACGCATGCCTGGCGGACCTGCTGGCGATAGACGCGGAGTCCGTTGCGCGGGCCGGAGCCACGGATGCGCACTCGTTCCTGGCGGCCTCCAATTGCTACTACGACCGCTTGGGCAAGTTTGCGCTGCCCATTATGGAATCACGTTTGGAGGCTGCCGCGTTGCTCGGGGCGGGGCTGGTTAGATCGGCATGGGAGGCGGCGAACCGCCCGGATTGGCCCCCGCGTCAGGTGGAACCGCAGGCGGAGAGCGCCCAGCCTGCGCCGTCTCCGGCAGTCCAGTACATCGGCAGCCGCAATTCGCTGGTCGTCCATCGGGCCGGCTGTCCCCACGTTGCCCGGATCAAACCCGAGAATCGGATTGTCTTCCGGACATTTGCGGAGGCCTCAGCGGCAGGGAGGATCCCCTGCAAGGTATGCAAGCCGGACGCGCCGGAGCCTCCGGACAAACCCTAATAGCCCAGTTTGCCCCATTCATCGCGTAAAAAAGATGGAAGGTGCCATCGTGGCGTCTGGCACCCTCCATTCCAGTGATGTCCTTAGTTGAACGTCAACGCGACTACGAAACCTCGCCGACCGCCGTGGCGTAAGCCGGCCGGCGCTGGGCCTCTCGCATCGACAGGCAAGGCATCTACTTTCTACAATGCACTCTTCTTTGCGGTTCTCTTCTTGGCTTTCTTCTTGGCGGTCTTCTTCTTGGCTACCTTTTTCTTGGCAACTTTCTTCTTAGCTACCTTCTTCTTGGCAACCTTCTTCTTCGCTACTTTCTTCTTGGCAACTTTCTTCTTAGCTACCTTCTTCTTCGCTGTCTTCTTCTTGACAGTCTTCTTGGCCACTTTGCGTTTCTTCGCCATGCACATCACCTCCTTTCTTAACAAAATCCTACACTATCGTTGCGACGTGTCAAAAAGAAATTGCCGCTTGCTGCTCCTGGTCGGTTGTCACCGCGATACCCGCAAGCAAGGTCTCCATCGGTTGATCCTAAGTCAATCGGAGCCGTCAGAGCCGGACAACGACGCACATCTGTCATGACATGATAACGGCACTTGCGCTTGACTCGAAGCCGTCCCGCGGCGTCGCGCCTAAGTGCTAATGCCCGATCGGACAGGTAGCGGCCGGGCCGAAACGCACTGCCGGACGCCCTCGGATTCCGAATCACGGCGAGCCTCATCCGGACGGCCCCTCTTCGAAAAATCGTCAAAAACAACGAGAAAAACCAGCATCCGACAGCCCGGCTTCCGGAATGCCTCACCCCCTTCCGGAGCACTCTCCCCGCTGCCCGGGTGCGGCGCGGTCACGATCGTCTCATCACACAACATCCGCCGATACGGTGTGCCACTATTGTGACAGTATGCCACACTTCCGTCATCTCTGGAACTGGTATGCGGTCGTGGATCCGCGGATCGGATCGCCTTCGGGACCGGTTGCGAAACGTTGCAATCGGCTCCCAAATACGCCATCCGAAACCACGAAAAAAATTTGAAAATTTTTTCGATTTTTCCCTTGCACCCGCGCAGAATCCGCCCCTCGTTGAAGCGTTTGGTGCAGACGTCCGCATGTAAGAGCGGGGGTCCGTCCCGGTGCCGCGGGGCGTCACAAGCTCCGTTTCGGGTCGTTGCGGACGAGTGCAAACGGTGAAAGAAAGCGCAAGCCCGATCGATACTCCCGTGGACCGGCGGCACCTCACCGCCGTTTCGCGCCGCCGGTCAATCGCCACGCCGCCGGTGCCGCATCGGCCCAACCAACGCGGGCGTCCAGTAGCGCAGACCTCCCGTAGCGCAGACATCCTGTCTGCAGACGGCGCGACACGGCGTTTTAGTGACGCGGCAAGTTCACTCGGGAGGCGATAGCGGTCGGTCGGATGTCGCGCAGGGCGAACGGCTTGCCGGTACACTGACCTTACAATGGGAAAAGAGCACCCGGAGGCGCGGAAAACACCCCAAGGATAATCCGGAGGCAACTAAACGAATTTGCCGGCTTACTTCGCCCGTTCGACGTACTCACCAGTTCGCGTGTCGACGCGGACTACTTCGCCGGGCGATAGGAACGAGGGCACCCGGATCTTAGCTCCGGTTTCCAGTATAGCTTCCTTTGGCTGGTTCGTGGCTGTAGCACCTTTGACGACCGGGGGGGTGTCCTCGATCCTCAACTCCACTACGTGAGCCGTTTCGAAAGAAACGATCTGACCTTCGAAGATCTCGACGGAGACCTTCTGGTTCGGGGTGAGCCACTTGGCCGCGTCCGCCACAATCTCGGCATCTACCGGAAACTGATCGTACGTCTCGAGATCCATGACGATGTAGTTCTCCCCTTCGCGATATAGGAACTCGTACGTCTTCGATTCTACAAACGGCACTTCCAGCAGGTCGTCTACCCGGAATCTGACCTCCGCGATGACCCCGCTTTTGAGGTTCTTCACCTTCGCCTGCATGTAGCTGCGCTTGTTCCCCTTGGCAACATGCTTGGCTTCATGAATAACGCTCAGTTGCCCTTCGTAGATGATGGTCCGCCCTTTGCGGAGGTCGACGGCCTTGATCATTTCCCGCAGCTCCAACTCAACTTCCTAAGAAACTCCCGATCTCCATGGTGGCAAGAGTGGTTCTCCAGGTCAATAGCCGTGAGCCGGTGCGTTCGCAGCATCGGCGCCGGTCGCCGGTGGTTATCGGGACTCGCCGGTCCTACGATCGTCACGCGGCGTGTTTGGAATCCAGCGGACTCGAACCTAAGATGGGCTCATCATGAGTAAACCCCGGCGGTCACCCGTACAGAAATACCACGACAGAGTAGCTGGAAAGTACGACCACAGCTACGAAGACGCGTACTGGCGATGGCACGACGCCCTGACGTGGGATTATCTCAAGCCTCATCTGCCGCGCGACATGAGCGCCCGGGTACTCGATTTGGGCTGCGGGACGGGCAAATGGGGCGCCAAAATCTCCAAGAGCGGCTATGCGGTTACGAGCGTCGACATCTCGGGGAAGATGCTGAACCAGGCCCGTCGCAAAATCGAGGACGAAATCGGCGCCGACGATGCGTGCTTCCTGCAGGCGGATCTCTGTGACCTTTCCGAGCTGCCGTCCGCCGAGTTCGCCCTTGCCGTAGCGATGGGGGATCCGATCGGATGCACCAAGGCGCCCGCCAAGGCCTTGAAGGAAGTTCGGCGGGTCCTTACCGACGACGGCGTGCTGGTGGCCACGTTCGACAACCGCCTGGCAGCCGTTGACTTCTATCTGTCCGGCGGAGACCGGGCGGCATTCACCCGTTTTCTTCGCGACGGCAAAACGCACTGGCTGACCAGAGACGCCGACGAGCAGTTTCCGATTCACACGTACGGTCCGGGGGATCTTCGACGACTGATCGAGGGCACCGGCTTCGAAGTGCTGGACTTGCTCGGCAAGACTGTCCTGCCGATGCGCCATTATCGGGGCCTGCTGGCTACCCCGGCAGACCGACGAAGCTGGGCAAAGGTGGAAAAGAGCCTCTGCCGCGACGCCGCGGCGATGGGTAGAGCGTCACACCTGCAAGTTGCCTGTCGGGTTACCCGAGGATAGCGAACCCCGGACAGCGTATCGCCCGTTACCGGAACGTTGCCCCGGAGGCCCCCCGCTTTGCCGGGATGCGCGGATTGGGCAGCTCCGGTTGCGAGACCACCCTACGCATGGCATAATGGATGGACTCGGATTCGTTCGACGTGACCGAGTCCGCTGATTCGGAACCGTTGTCCAACGGAGCAACAATGGGCGAGACATTAGAAGCCTTACGTCGCCTTCAGGATATAGAACTCCAGCTCGCGACAATCCGACGGAAGAGAGAAGCGAAAGCACGCCGGGCGGACACTCACGAACGAAAGGTCGCCCAGGCTGACGAGAAACTGGAAGCCCAACGGGCTTTACTGCGGGACCGGCAAGTCAGGCTCGACGCGCTCACCTTGGAAATATCCGCTCGGGAAGAGTCCACAGGCAAACACCGCGAGGCCCTCAACAAGGCCAAGACCAACAAAGAATACAGCGCAATACTCGCGGCCATGAATACCGAAAAGGCCGACACGGCCAAGCTGGAGAACAGCATCTTGGTGCTCATGGAGGAGATTCAAGCTGCTCAGCAGGTATTGGCCGACCTGGAAGCCCAGAAGACCAAGTACGTCGAGGACGTCGGGGCTTCGCGGAAGACCCTGGCGGATTATGACGCCGAATCCAAGGACGAACGCGAACGGTTGGAGGCCGTGCATGACGAGCATGCCAAGGGCATCGCTCCGGCGGTTCTGGCCTCGTTCTCGCGAGTGGCCCAGCGGCACGACGGAGAGGCGATGGCGATCGTCACCAGACTTCATCCCAAACGGGAGGAGTACATGTGCGGGGGCTGCAACATGAAGGTGACGCTCGAAACCGTCAACAGCCTACAGACTCGCGATGAGATTCAGTTGTGCAGTTGTTGCGGCCGGATCCTGCATCTCGAGGCGGCGCCGGCTAAGTAACGTGCGGAGAATCTACCGTTCGACCGGTGACAGGGGTGCGTAACGCATCGCGCGTCTTTGCGCGATGCCGCGGGGGGTGTCAGAACAAGTAGTCCCTCCTTGTCCGGTTGGAGTTTCGCTTGACGATCATCGGGGTTCTCGCCGATAACGTTCGTGAGGAGTATCGTTAACTCGCAGGGTAATTACGTCGGCCAGGAGGGTGACGCATGCGAGATGTGGTATTGGTCGCCGTGATTCTCGCGGCGTGTGCGGGTGCGTGCGTGCCGGCAGAGAGTATCGAGACCCTTCCGCCGCAGCGCCCGCCGGTAACGTATCGAACTTCCAAAGCTGAGCCGTCCGTCGAAAAGCCGCCTCCGACCCCGCGCCGCAGTTACCGCAGCCCGGCTTGCAAACCTGCTATCGAAACGGGCCCCAGGTCTTGGATGCCGACCTGTCAGAGGATCAGCCCGCGGTGGACGACGATCGTCATCCACCATAGCGCTACAAAGCACGGCAGTGCGTCGACCTTCGACCGGTATCATCGCCAACATAACGGATGGGACGAGCTGGGCTACCATTTCGTGATTGGTAACGGAACCGATACCCCGGACGGCCATGTTGAAGTCGGCCCCCGCTGGAACAAGCAGAAGCACGGCGCCCACTGTAAGACGCCGTCGAATTACTTCAACGAACACGGTATCGGCATCTGCCTGGTGGGCGACTTCGATAAAACCCGCCCCACCAGCCGTCAGCTCGCCTCGCTCAATCGGCTGGTCAAGTACTTGTGCGCGGCCTGCCGGATTCCCGTAAGTCGGGTGACTACGCACGGCGGGGTCACGCACAAGACCCGCTGCCCCGGACGCAACTTCGACATCGCCGCGGTCCGCAGGGCCATCACCGTGCCGGTGACGGCCTCGGTCCACCGCTAGATGGTCTGATAACTGTGCCGGCGGCTGGGAGGGCACGGAAATATCGGATGTACTAAACCGCAGCCGCGGTCGGGCCGAAGGGGTATTAGGTAAGTAGAATAGCGGCCGGCCGGCACGACGCCGTAAACGGTGGACTCGTGCCGGGTTCCTGGTATACCCGGATGGGCCGGGATGAACCCGTTGCCCTGCGGCCCTTGCTAGCGAGACCGAATCGGGCAGGTGAAGATCGCCCCGTGCTCAGGAGCAGACGAAATGAACAAGAACTCCCGTTGGCAACGCGTTGTCCGGCTGACCATGGCATTGGCCGTAGGCGGATCGGCATTCCAGCTCAGTGGTTGTGATCCGGCCGTGCGCTCGACCGTGTTGACCGGACTAGAGACCACGACCCAGAGCCTGACATCAACCCTGATCTCGGCGTTCTTCCTCACCCTGGAGGATGATACCAGCAGCTCGAGCAGCCTGACCACTACGTAGCTCCGCCGTGTCCGCGTAAGACCCGGACATGTACGCGCCAGTTGATACTCGATATGCGCGATGGACCGCGCGCCGGCGGCACGCTCGCCGGCGCGCGGTCCTCTCTTGTGCGCTACCGGCATAGCGCAGGCATCCTACCTGCAGTACGTCGAATAACGCCGGCAGTGTGGGTAGAGCAGCGACGGCCGGTGTAGGGCACGGTCGAGGTACGAGACCTGCCATGAACTACTCGGCATAACCTCCGCAGCCCCGGCCTGAAAAACGGTGACTGTCCCCTGTTTTGAACCCTGATCTCGGCGTTCTTCCTCACCCTGGAGGATGATACCAGCAGCTCGAGCAGCCTGACCACTACGTAGCTCCGCCGTGTCCGCGTAAGACCCGGACATATACGCGCCAGTTGATACTCGATATGCGCGATGGACCGCGCGCCGGCGGCACGCTCGCCGGCGCGCGGTCCTCTCTTGTGCGCTACCGGCATAGCGCAGGCATCCTACCTGCAGTACGTCGAATAACGCCGGCAGTGTGGGTAGAGCAGCGACGGCCGGTGTAGGGCATGGTCGAGGTACGAGACCTGCCATTGACTACTCGGCGTAACCTCCGCAGCCCCGGCCCGAAAAACGGTGACTGTCCCCCGTTTTGAACCCTGATCTCGGCGTTCTTCCTCACCCTGGAGGATGATACCAGCAGCTCGAGCAGCCTGACCACTACGTAGCTCCGCCGTGTCCGCGTAAGACCCGGACATATACGCGCCAGTTGATACTCGATATGCGCGATGGACCGCGCGCCGGCGGCACGCTCGCCGGCGCGCGGTCCTCTCTTGTGCGCTACCGGCATAGCGCAGGCATCCTACCTGCAGTACGTCGAATAACGCCGGCAGTGTGGGTAGAGCAGCGACGGCCGGTGTAGGGCATGGTCGAGGTACGAGACCTGCCATTGACTACTCGGCGTAACCTCCGCAGCCCCGGCCCGAAAAACGGTGACTGTCCCCCGTTTTGCCGTCCCCCGTTTTGCCGTCCCCCGTTTTGCCGTCCCCCGTTTTGCCGTCCCCCGTTTTGCCGTCCCCCGTTTTGCCTCGAGTATCGGTCAAGGGCGGGTCGCTCACGCTCGCCGCCTGATTGCGCAGATCTTCATGGCCACGCAAGCGTGGACCATGGCACCCGGCATAACCCGCGTTCTTCCGGCAGGTCTCGTTCCTCGACCATGCCCTACAAAACTCGTCGTACGTTGACCGGCTTGTTCGGCGGCTTTTGCAGGCACGATGCCTGCGTTACGGGATGCCTGTGCTATGGGTTTTGCAGACAGGATGTCTGCGTTACGGATTCTGCAGACAGGATGTCTGCGTTACGAATTCTGCAGACAGGATGTCTGCGTTACTGGGTCAGCCCAATCCACCTTTGCGCCATAGATAATAGACCGGTCGGGTGGCGATCAGGCCGCGGAAGGTTTGGGCGAGGGTCCGGGGTGACTGCCGGGCGACGCGGGTACGCCCTCCGCCGGTGGTGCCGGCGTACCAATCATATACAACGCGGGCGACAATCTCCCGTATGCGACGCCGCCGTGACACCAAGGCCGGAAACCCCGCACTGTTGATGTCGACGTTCATAGCCTGCAGCTTCTCCAACGCAGCGCGCCGCCGGGCCGGGACCTCGTACTGCCCGATCCGCCGCATACCTGCCCGCTCGAAGACGGGATTGAACTCCCCCATCGCGGCTAAACACTCCACGTACTCCGTTCCCACCTGCGGCAGGGTTCGCCGCACGAGATAGTGCCCCAACCCGCACCCGCGTACGTCCGGGTGAATGATCAGCCGCCGGAGAATCCGAAAACGCCGGTTGAGCAGCTTCGGATTACGCGAGAAACGCCGATCGGTGGCCTGGTTACGCAAAGCCAGCTCGAGCGGACTGTGGGCGTAAACCACAATCCCGAGCGGTTCGCCCCCACGGCCCTCGCGCAGCAGGAAGACCTTATCAACGAACCCCAGCTCGTCCGCAGCACGATAATGCATCGCAGCAAACCCGGCATAGTCGCGCTTCGTCCCCGGCTCGATCCGCAAACGCCGCCGGAGCGAAAAGACCCGCCCTGCCGACTGCTCTCCGGGAACAACCTGAACTCGACCTCGACCGACCAACCGAACGATCAGATGCGGTTGAAGATCGGATAGAATGTCGTCATTGCTGCACGCCACGACCGTGGCCGCGGGAAACACCGAGGCTACCCGGTGCAGGTTGAACGCTATCGCCCGCGCAACGCGGCGATGGAGGGTCGTGCAGAACTCATCGCAGAGCAGCGGGGCCGCAGTGCCCGCGCGATCATGCCGGGCAAGTGCCCGGGCAAGTCGCGCCCGGAACCTCTCGCCCTCTGAAAGCTCGTAGAACCTCCGCAGCCACAGGTGAGGCTCCCCGAGTCCGCAACGGGTGAGGATCGCGGCGGCCGTCCCAAGCGGCGCCCAAGGGGCGACGGCGTCTACGATAGCCGCATCCGGCGGAAACCCCACCCGCTGGACCATACAAGTCGCAGCGAAGCGGTGGGCGATCTGATCGAGTAGGGTCGACTTGCCGCTTCCGGACGGGCCGAGGATCAGCACGATCCGCCCCGGGCCGAGGGCGAGCCGAACCGGCTCGAGCACCGTAGCGGGCGCCGCCGCGAGCGGCACCCCAAAGCTCGAACCGATCTCGGCCGTCCGCCGCGACGGCCTAGCCGGCCGCGACAGCCGAACGCAAGTGAACTCCATCCCGCTGCCGGTTGCGGATCCCGTCGCCCCGACCGTGTCAACGTAACTCCCACCGCTTCGCATACGCTCCCCCCTCCGGAAAGAACCCCCAAGGCACGTCTTGCGAGCTCGGGCCACCCCGACCCAAGCCCGTTGTCGCCACGACCCCACCGCGGCGAAGACCTAACAAAGCCCAAACAATAACAGCCCCCAATATTGCCTGTCAATACTAAAACAATAATTTCGCGGCGTTTCGAGCGGGCGAATCCGGGCTCGTCAGGAACACAGAGCGGATAATCCGGAATGTGGGAATTCGATCGTAAGTGCGTATGTGGAAACCGGTTATCTGCAAGGGCGAGTAGACCGCGAGATCCCTTCGGGGTGTTGCCCAGTCACGGGCGCCCCGGAAATGCACATTGAGCAGAGGCCGTGATCTGGCTCTGAACGCGTTCTGTCATCCGACCGGATCGACGGTAGCCGGAGGTCAAAGCCGCGCCTCCACGCACGGGCCAGATTCGCCGCAGACCCACTTTCGCCAAGCCGGCCGATCCGGACGCAACGGGAGCCGACCTCACCGTGGTGTCAGTAGGTCGTCATTACGGCGGCCGGCGGTTGGCAGTTCTGCCACGCAATCCTGTCACCCAATCCGGTGGGGAACACGGCTCAGCCAGGTTGATCGGTGTAGCAGTCATAGACCGATAAGGTCAGTATCTGAAGGCGGTACCGTGGGGGCGGTCGTCCGTCATCGGATCGCGCTTCTTCTCACATCGCGCCGTGTTGCTTTGTTGTTGATGGCACAACGCCCCACGCTTCTTGACCGGCGTAGGGCGGTCTTCTACGATCCTCGCCGGTATGGCGGGTCGCCGAGACGCTGAGGGTTATTCGATGCGTCTGTTCGGAGGGGGGCCGGTAGCCGGAGCGAGGGGGTGCAGGCCCCGGCTTCGGCGACGTCCGCAGACCGTCCCGCCTCGATTAACTCCAAGAGTGTTTTACGAAGGCAGAGTCGCGATGATCGGCATTCGCCATGAAGACAAGAACCGTTGGGAGGCCCGAGTTCCGCTCGTTCCTCAGGATATCGAAACCCTCATCCGTGACCATGCCCTGGAGTTTCGAATCCAGAGATCGCCGGTCCGGAAGTTCCCGGAGGCGGATTACACCAAAGCCGGCGCCACCGTCGTCGATGACCTGAACGACTGCCCCGTAGTCATCGGTGTAAAGGAAATACCGCCCGAGCAGTTCCTCCCTGAGCGAACGTACATGTTCTTCTCGCACACGATCAAGGGGCAGCCCGCGAACATGCCGGCTCTGCGGCGTTTGATGGAACTGAAATGCCAGCTCATCGACTACGAGAAGATCGTCGACGACCAGGGTCGGCGGCTGGTCTTCTTCGGCCGGTTCGCCGGGCTGGCCGGTATGATCGATGCGTTGTGGACGTTGGGACAGCGCTTGCAGCACGAAGGGATCGCCAGCCCCTTCGCTACGATTCGCCCGGCCCACGAATACAACAACCTCGAACACGCCCAGGCAGAGATCGCCAAGGTGGGCGAGAAGATCCGGGCGGACGGTCTTCCCGAGGCGTGTCGCCCGCTCGTTTGCGGGTTCACCGGCTACGGGCAGGTGTCACAGGGTGCCCAGCAGATCTTCGATCTTCTTCCGGTTGAGGAGGTAGCCCCGGGCGATCTGGCGAATCTGCCGGGGTCGGTGCAGGGATGTGTCAAGACGGTGTTCTACGAGAAGGACATGGTTGCTCGCGTCGATCAATCCGCCCCGTTCGAGCTGCAAGAGTATTACGACCATCCGGAGCGCTACCGCGGCAAGTTCGCCGATTTCGTGCCGCACCTGAGCATGTTGGTCAACGGCATTTACTGGGAACCGCGGTACCCGCGGCTTATTACCTGCGACTTACTCCGCGACCTGTTCGGAAAGCCCCAGCGCCCGCGGTTGCGCGTGATTGCCGACATCTCCGCGGATATCGAAGGCTCGGTGGAGTGCATGGTCAAAGCTACGACATCGGACGAGCCTGTCTTCGTTTATGAACCGGCCACCGGGCAGGTGCGCGACGGGGTCGCTGGAAACGGTCCGGTGATCCTCGCGGTGGACAACCTGCCCTGCGAATTGCCGGTGGACGCTTCACAGTACTTCAGCCGGTCGCTGAGCCCCTTTATCCCGGCTCTGGACCGAACCGATTTCAGTGTGTCGCTGGCGGAGAGCGGGATGCCTCCGGAGCTTCAGCGGGCCACCATCCTCTATCATGGAGAGCTAACCGAGCCGTATCGTTACCTGGAGAAGTTCGTAAAGGATTAGTCTACCCCGCAACGGTGCGATCGGCTCTGGCCTCAGAGCAGTTCCCACTATAGGCTTCCGGCTTGGCGGTGTACCGTTGCGATTGCGTGAATGCAGGAGAAGATCTTATGAAGAAGGTTCTGGTTCTTGGTGCCGGGCTCGTTACTCGCCCGTTAGTTCGCTATTTGCTCGATCAACCGGATTTCCACGTGACGGTCGCCAGCCGAACCGTCAGCAAGGCGGAGAAGCTGATCGACGGCCATCCCAAAGGCACGGCGCTTCCGCTTCTGGCGAATGACACCGCCAAGCTCGACAAGCTCGTCAGCGAGCACGACCTGGCAATAAGTCTGCTGCCGGCGCCGCTTCACCCGGTGGTGGCCGAGATGTGTATCAAGCACAAGAAACACATGGTCACGACCTCATACGTCAGCCCGACCATGAAGGCTCTGGACGGTCCCGCCCGCGATGCCGGCGTTATGATCCTCAACGAGATCGGCGTGGACCCGGGTATCGACCACATGTCCGCAATGCGGATCATCGACGACGTAAGGAAGCGCGGCGGTAAGGTCACCCACTTCAAATCGTATTGCGGCGGACTGCCCGCACCGGAGTGCAACGATAACCCCTTCGGATACAAGTTCTCGTGGAGCCCGCGGGCGGTCTGCACGGCCGGCAAGAACGACGGGCGGTTCCGGGAAGACGGTAAGCAGGTCGACGTTCCCGGTGTTGATCTGTTCACGTGCAACCATCGCGTGCAGGTGGACGGCGTAGGCGAGCTGGAAGCGTATCCGAACCGGGATTCGCTGGGCTACATCGACGTCTACGGTCTCGAAGGGATCGAGACTATGTTCCGCGGGACATTCCGTTACGTCGGATGGTGCGAGACGCTCAAGAAGGTCGTCGACCTCGGCATGCTCGATGAGACGCCCGTCACCTACCCGGCCGGGACAACCTATGCGAAGTACATGGGCACGCTGCTCAAGGGCGCTCCTTCGGGCGACATCCGCAAGGACGTGGCCGCAGCGGTGAACCTGGACCCGGCCTCGCCGATTCTCGATCGGCTCGAGTGGCTCGGGCTGTTCTCCGACGACGTGATCGCCATCACCGGAGAGGAGACGACCGCTCTGGACGTGCTCAGCGCCCGGCTGCTGGAGAAGATGCCCTACAAGCCCGGCGAGCGGGACATGATTGCGCTGTGCCATTACTTTACGGCGAAGTTCCCGGACGGCGCGGAAGAGAAGATCACCTCGACGATGATCGACTACGGTCAGGAGAACGGTGATTCTTCGATGGCGCGCACGGTTAGCCTGCCGGCCGCGATAGCTACGAATCTGATTCTGACCGGGAAGATGATGAAGCCGGGCGTCCATATCCCGGTGACACCGGACCTGTACAACCCGGTCCTCGACGAGCTGGCCACCATGGACATCAAGTGCGTGGAGAAAACCAGCCGCGCGTAACAATCAACTCGCCCCGCTTCAACCGGTGAGGTGCGCGGAGGCAAACGGCTCAATTGGGATGTTGCCGAACTGCGGTTCCCAAGACGAGCCGGCTGGTAAACGAGGGAGGATCGAGCGGCCAACCGCCGCTCGATCCTCCCTCGGTTCATTCGGGCGCCGGTCCTACGGGCAGTCCATCGGGTCGCTGTAGGGATACGGATCGCCCTGGAACGCTTGCGCGATCCGCATTATGTCGGTCATGTTGAGTACGAAGTTGGGCACCTCCGGGTCGACGTCTACCCAAAGCAGGTCCGGGGCGGTCTCGGCCGCCTGGAACCTCTGCACGGCCGCCATGATGTCGTCCATGCTGACGATCCCGTTCGGCACCGTCCACCGCGTCCCGTCGAAGTTCCCCACGACGTCGGCCCAGTGCTTCGGCGCAGGGCGACCTACCGTGACCACCACCGCCGGGTCCCCGAACGCGATCCCGTCTTCAGTAGCCCGGATCTCATAGGCGGATCCCGCGGCGATTTCGCAATCGCCCACGTGTACAGTCCCCTCATCCCAAACACGATAAACCGGAGCATCGACTACCAGTGCGATATCATCATCATTCGGCTCCCCGATCCATCCGAGCACTCCGGTCGACGACGGAAAGTGCTCGCTGGCGGTCATCTCTACGCGCAGGGCGACCGGATCGGTATCACTGGGGGCGATCGAGATGTAGCGGTTCTTTTTACCACCAGCAAGCACCGTCAACGTCACGGGCAAAGAGACGCGCATGGGTATCAGGAAGCTGCCCGAATCAGCCGCGAAGCTCTGCCCGCTGTCAGGGTCGATCGCAATCTCAAAGGTCGTACCGGCCGTTGCATCAGGTGAAACGTGCAACGTGAAGTCGCCGATATACCTCGGCTCACTTCCGACGGTGACGAAGCTGGTAAGCGCCGCGGCACCGATCTGGGAGAAATCGCACGCCGCTACCGGCAAGGAGTCGATGCCGCTGAAGACATAATCGGGCCGGGTATCGTCAACCTGAGCTCCGGTCGGGCAATCGAGCGTGACCGAGCCTTCTCCGGAGGTGCGGGTGATCATGAGCGTCGCCTGATACCCCGCCAGATCGCCGAGTTCTTCCACAAACAGCTCAACCGGGATTTCCGTGTCGGGCGGTGCGGCCGTAGTCTCCAGTTCGAAGGTCATCAGGGCGTCCACCGGCTCGCAGGCCGGATCCGGCGGGCACCCGGTGCCGTGCCCGGAGTAGATCCCCGGAGCCACAACGCAATCCAGGTCGGTCAACACCACGCACGAGCCGTCTGCCATGCAACATGCTCCGGGCTCCTTGATGGTCACCTCGATCTCGTACAACTGGGTTTCGGTGGGGGCGCCCTCTTCGTACACCCGAATGTAGTAATCTCCCGGGGCGGGCAGAATGACATCCGTAAGCGTCTCGGCAATCCCCATGTTCTGCGAATCGGCCGTGGCCAGGACCGTCTCTCCGTCCGTATCGACCACCTGCATGTTCAGATTGGCGACCCGGTAGCTGTCGACGTAGTTGCAGCACGTGCAGCCGCTGGATTCTTCCGGGCTCGAGTCGTAGTGCCGGCCCATCGGGGTCAATGTGAAGCTGGCGGCCGTCTGCTCCCCGGTAACCGTGAACCGGAACCAATCCTCTTCGCCGTTACCGTCGATACTGGCGAGCGAACTGTCGGGGATACTGGGCGAGGGAACCTCACCTATAATCAAAGGTGTTCCCAACTCCGCCGTGCCGACGTAGGCGGCGTCAACGGCCGAGTCGATATCCTCGAACGGGTCTCCGTACTGGCGCTGGCCCGCCCGCAAGTCATCATGCTGGGGACCATCGAACGTTGTGTTGACATACGGCTCCATGAGCTGGTTCGTGTTGTCCGAGCACACATGCTGGAAACCGAGACCGTGTCCGTGTTCATGGGTGACGACGTTGCGGAGATAGCGGTAGTTGTTGGAGGTCGATCCCCACCCCTCGTTACGATCAATCACCATATCGCCGTTGGACGGGAAGAAGTTGTACGCCAAGACGCTGCTGCCTCCGTCAATGTAGCGCATGCTGATTCGGACATCGCCGCGAGTAGAGCTGCCGCTCGAGCCCCACGCCGCCCCATCGTCCCAGTCCTCGCCACCATACGTAATCCTCGTATACGACATCCCGGTGAGCTCCTCCCACCGCGCAAAGCAGCTCTCGATCAAACTGATCCACAACGCTCGGTTGCCGTTGAAGAGCGTGTCCATACGGCTGAACAGCTCGCTCGGAGCGCTATTCCCGTTATTGTCCCATGATCCGGCCGGGGTGATCGTGGTTCCATCCGGTACGAAGCTCCACCGCAGTTCGCGCGGCGTGCCGCGGAGTCCGGACCATCGCCCGCCGACAAAGTACTTCGACCCGTCCGGAGGGCTTCGGACCTCTTCATAGACGGCCGTGACGATGTCCTTGGGCGTTCCGGGGGCGAAGCACACGGCCAGGGGTGCATCGAGCCCCGAGCCGGCATCCGCCAGGGGTCCCGAGATGTCGGAAGACGCCCACGACACCATCGGAATCCCGTAAGCGTCCTTCGCAGCGCTCAATTCGCTCACCCGATTCGCGTCCCCCTTGAGGGACACGTCGGAATTACCGCCGCACAAAACCACCGCGCTTGCTGACGCAAGCAGGACCATTACCGCTGCCCCGGATTTCCTGGAGACTGCCATATCAACTCCTCTCTTAAAACGGTCGCCCCCGCCCGGCCGATCAGATACCGCTCAACAGAATCGCCTTATCCCATGTTACAAGGCTCGCGTTCGCGAATCCTGACATTTCTGCCCCGCAGAATTGTGTGTTTTCGTCCGATATCGCATTCGGACGTTCCGCCGCTCGTGTGTCACGCGAAGACCCCGTAGGGCATGGTCGAGGAACGAGACCTGCCGCGGTGGTCGATACCTGATCATCGGCTCACCCACGTCCGGCAGGAATAGCGGGTGTAGGGCATGGTCGAGGAACGAGACCTGCCGTTGGTCTTCGTGCAATGTGCGGCTTCGATGGCAGGTCTCGTACCTCGACCGTGCCCTACGAGGGTGACAATCGGGTGTCATGGGGCAACGTGTTGACCCGTGGAGCTTGACGCGATGCATGACTCCACGGGCAAGCTGGAACGGTCCATACCCCGAACGCGAGATCTTCGTGCAATGTGCGGCTTCGATGGCAGGTCTCGTACCTCGACCGTGCCCTACGAGGGTGACAATCGGGTGTCATGGGGCAACGTGTTGACCCGTGGAGCTTGACGCGATGCATGACTCCACGGGCAAGCTGGAACGGTCCATGCCCCGAACGCGAAATCTTCGTGCAATGTGCGGCTTCTATGGCAGGTCTCGTACCTCGACCGTGCCCTACGCGGGATGCCAACCATGTGGCAACGCCGGTTCTGCACTGCTCAAAAGCAGTGGCACATCGGCCGGGGTGAAGCCCCTTGGGGCGACAGGTCCTTTTAGCCCCACGGCGTAAGCCTGGGGAAACTGTGCGGCTGCTTCACACCAAGCCCTTTGCGGGCGGCAGAAGGCGTCGGGGTTTGGATCGGACGCCGGTGATTCCACATCGCACCAGGGCACGGTGGCGACGGCCGGGACCTCTTCGATTATTGAGGTGCCGCCCCTGGCGGGGCTGGGGTTGACGTGCGACTCGATCCCGCGGCTGACGCCGCGGGCTAGGCAGAGCTGCCGCCCTGGCGGGCTAATCCCGCGAGACACGCGAGTGTAGGGCGTGGTCGAGGAACGAGACCTGCCGCAATGGTCGATACCTGATCATCGGCTCACCCACGTCCGGCAGGAATAGCGGGTGTAGGGCATGGTCGAGGAACGAGACCTGCCGCGGTGGTCGACGCCCGATCATCGGCTCACCCACGTCCGGCAGGAATAGCGAGTGTAGGGCATGGTCGAGGAACGAGACCTGCCGCGGTGGTCGGTACCTGATCATCGGCTCACCCACGTCCGGCAGGAATAGCGGGTGTAGGGCATGGTCGAGGAACGAGACCGTGCCCTACGGAAAGCAGATCGAGCGTCATCAGGATTGGGGCGTTGGTCATCGGCCTTCCGGCGATGTTCAGCGTCGCCGCCAAAGGGGAACCAAGAGCGCACGGCGGCTCTCCCGACGGGACCGCACAGGTTCGAACATGTAAGTAGTCGTAATATTCGTTGTCTCGGCGTATATGCGGACCTATGCTCTAGCGTTCGTTGGGGGCGGTAATTATGGGGTGGCGTCACCGATCAGGATGTCGATGGTAAGCCGGTGCCTGCGGACTGCAGATATCATCCGTAGTGGTTCGACGCTGGGTGTGTGCGCATCTCGGCGCTGGGATGCCCTGAACCAACGCGCAAAGCCGGGCTGAGCCGCGGGGCCGCCCCGCATGGGGAGGAGTGAACCGAATGAGGACTGAGACAGCCGGTCGACCCGGTCTCTCGTGGATTATGTTCCCGGCGTGGGGGGCAATGTTCTCGCTTGTCGCGTGTGCCGCCGGTAGCGAGGCCGGTGAGGAAGGCCTTACGGTCGAGGTTTCGTCCGGCACCGGGCTCGCAACTTTCGTCACGAAAGAGGATGGCAGCGGAATCGCTCTGCCCGCTACGGCGCAGGTCGAGCAGGATCGCCCGGCCGGCTTTCTCCGGCAATACGGTCACCTGTTCGGCGTAAGCGACTCGACCGCGGAACTTCGCGCGGTCCGGGCAAGTTCCGACAGTCTGGGCCATCGCCACACGACCTACCAGCAGGTCTATCAAGGCGTTCCGGTCTTCTCCGGCATCCTGAAAGTCCATCAGAACGCCCTGGCGGAGGTGGCCGCGGCCAACGGTGATTTCCACCCGATCCCTGCGGAGTTCGACATCACTCCGCGCGTGTCAAGCGAAGCGGCCGTAGCCGTTGCGATGGGTGCGATTACCGGCGACGATCCGTCGGTCGAACAATCGGAGCTGGTTATCGTCGATCCGGGTTGGTACGGCGATCCGCCGGCGGGCGTACACCTGGCGCATCACATTATTCTGGTCGATGCCCTAGCCTCGGTGGACGAGGCGTTCTTCGTAGACGCCCACACAGGGAAGATCCTGGACCAATGGTCCCTGAATCACGAATCGAGGTATCGCCGGATCTATAACGGGATGGGCGGCGAAGGACTGCCGGGCAACCTAGTTCGCGCCGAAGGTGACCCACCGGTGACGTCTCCATTCGACACCAATTATGCCTACGATTACGCGGGCGACGTGTACGACTTCTTCCACCGGGCGTTCGGCCGAGACAGTGTCGACGATCACGGACTGTATCTTGTCATTACCGTCAACTCCAAGGCCATCCAGTGCCCGAACGCCTTCTGGAGTTCCAGTCTCCTGCAGATGGCCTTCTGCAGCGGAACCGTTACCGACGACATCACCGCTCACGAGATCGGCCATGGCATCACGCAGTTTACGTCGGGGTTGATATACCAGAATCAGCCAGGACAGCTCAACGAGTCATACTCCGACATCTGGGGGGAGCTGGTCGACCTGTTCAACGGGGACACGGCCTTCCCCGGCCCTCCGGGCGGAACGCCCTGGCCCAAGGACAACGACTACGTGAACTCCGGGCTGGACACGCCTAACGCTCTGCGCACCACCACCTGTGCCGACGCCGAAGAGAGCGTTCGCTGGCTGATTGGCGAGGATGCTCACAGCTTCGGCGGGGCGATTCGGGATATGTGGAACCCGGCGTGCTTCGGTCATCCGCCTTTCGCCAACCACTCCTATCAGACGTGCAATCCGGACGATTGGGGCGGCGTGCATTCGGGCAACGGAACACCGAACCACGCCTTCGCCATTATGACGGACGGCAAGTCGTATCGCGGCTACGACGTGGCTGCGATCGGACCGATCAAGGCCGCGGCGGTCTGGTACCGAGCGGCGACCACGTATCTGACCGTCGCCGCGGACTTCCGTGACGCCTACTTCGCCTTGAATCGATCCGCGTTGGATCTGATCGGTACTGCACCATTGGACCCGCGGACGGGGCTTCCCGGCGACGTGTTCACGGCCGACGACGCGGTGCAGGTGGATCTGGCTCTGCAGGCGGTCGAGATGAACACGGACGGGCGCTGCGGCGCCTCGGCTGATCTGCTTAATCCGGATCCCCCGGAAGAATGCGGCCAAGCCGTGGAAGTCTACGCGACGAGCTTCGACGACGGCGCTCCAGGATGGACCTTGTCCGGCATAGGCGATCCGGATACTCCTTATGATTGGTTTCTTGTGGACCAGATGCCGATCGGTCGGACCGGGCTGGCCTGGCACTGCCCCGATATCGATGACGACTGTTACGGCTCGCCGCCGCCCGACGAGTCGGCGGTCCATTCCCTGACCACCCCGCCGATTCTCTTCCCCGCGCGGACCTACCGGCCGACCCTGACGTTCACGCATCAGATTGCCAGTGAATCCAGATACGATGGCGGCAACGTGTGGATCAGCGTCAACGACGGACCCTGGATTCTCGTGCCCTTTGCGGCGTTTACGTACAACCCGTACAGCGCGACCCTCAGAAGCGAGGCTTACGGCAACACCAACCCGATGGCAGGAAAGACGGCGTTTACCGGCGCGGGCGGTACGTGGGGTAAGTCGGTAGCAGACTTGAGCGAGTTCGTCGGCGATGACGATGTGGTTCAGTTTCGGTTCAGCTTTGGCAAGGACTCATGCGGTGGAGCCCCGGGCGGCTGGTACCTGTACGATTTCGCCGTATATACCTGCCTGTGCGAGGAAGATGAGGATTGCGCGGACAACAACCCATGCACGGACGACTCCTGCGGCGTAGACGGCTTCTGCAATCGCATTCCCAACTTGTCCGCCTTCTGCACCGACGACAATCCCTGCACGGATGACTTCTGTGATGAGGAAGGCGTCTGCGTGAGCGTGGTCGACGAGGGCAACTTCTGCACGGACGACAACCCCTGTACGGACGATGTCTGTGCGTCCGACGGCTCGTGCGTTTCCACCGATGACGATACCAATGAGTGTGACGACGGCGTGTTCTGCAACGGACCGGAGGTTTGTCAAGCCGGAGAGTGCATTTACGAGACCGACCCCTGCGTAGGCTATTGCCACGAGGACGCCGACATCTGCGTGCCGATTCTCTTCTGGGATGATTTCGAGAACGGGAACAGCCGCGGTTGGGAAATGGACAGCCCGGACAACACGGCCATCCGCGGATTTTGGGAAATCGGTGACCCGATCGGGACGGACTACGACGGCGAGCCCTCTCAGCCGGAAGATGCCTTCGCCGGTGAGGGATGCGCCTTCACTGCTCAGAATGAGGAGGGCGTTGCCCACGATGATGTGGACAGCGGCGTGGTCTATCTGGTCTCGCCGAGTATCGACCTGAGCGGCGTGGTCAACGCCCCGCTATCTTATGTGCGCTGGTATTACAACCGGGACGCCGGAGAGGACCCCGGCGACTTCTTCACCGCCGAGGTCTCGAACGACGACGGAGCGAGCTGGGTGACCTTGGAGTACCTGGACTACAACCAGAGCGTCAACACCTGGACACCGCAGATGTTCGCGCTGGAGGATTACGTCAATTTGACCGGGACCATACGGTTGCGTTTCGGCGCCAGCGACGGGCCGGGCAGCTATGTTATGGGCAGCATGGTCGAGGCTGCAATCGACGACGTTATCCTCGCCGATGAATTCGAATGCGATGAAGACGCTGACTGCGCCGACACCGACCCCTGCACGGAGGATACGTGCGTGGCCTTCCGCTGCATCCACCCGCCGGCGGAGTGTCTCGAGGTTGTCAGTACGGTTCCGCCCGGCGGGGCGATCGATGCGCGGCAGCCGTATACCAACCTGACCGACGGCTCAGCGATTGGCTGGGATTTGATTACCCTCGAGCCGGCCTACCCGACCACGCCGCCCGCGGCCAGTTTCACCGTCAGCGAGTTCGGCGGCGACGGGGTGCCCCCGGAGGTTGCCCAGGTGACCGCCGATGGTGACGGAGACATCACCGTCCTTTTGACCGAGCCGATGGAGCCGGGGGCGTGGACCACGCTGAGCCACGTGCCCACGGGCTGGACCGAATGCTGGGGATACCTGCCCGGTGACGTGGACGGCGACGGCATCAGCCGCACAGACGATATTGGGGTTTTGATAAACTCGATCAACGGCACTCGCGGCCGCACCGCGTCGGACTACTCAACCGACACTAACCGCAGCGGTACGGCCGATGCGCAGGACATCCTGCGGTTGATTGATTTGCTCAACGGTGCCGGGGGGCAACGTCCGTGGTTGGAGGAACAGTTGCCGGACGACCCCTGCTCGTGATCGAGTGGTGCAGCGCCGCGCGGCAATGCCCCGGCGCAAAACAGGGACGGGAGGCCGACGTGGCGTCCTCCCGTCCCGTTTGTTCTTGACCAGACCGCCGCGAGGAGTATCTCGCGACTAGCTCTGGTTATTCACTCAAGCGAAATACAGGCCGCGAATCAACGTAGCGCCAGGGCTTGTCCCCGGCGTGGAAGCGCACGGTGCTTCAACGGCGTCACCCACAAGGGGTGATGCTACAGTAAGTTATGCGCATTCGTGCGAACGTCATGAATAATCCCGACTAGCCCTCGCGCTGCTTGAGCGGCTCGTGCGTGTGCGACGAGTCCATCTTCTGCTTCTCGAAGTCGAAGCCCTTGAACGTCGGGCTCTTCTCGTTGTGGCACTGCTCGCACTTGGCCTGCTCGATCTTCCACTGACCGGCCTTGACCATCTCCTCGAACTTGTACGTACGCTTCTCCTTCTTGATGTCTTTGTGGAGGTCCTTGTAAGCAGAGCCGGGGCCGTGGCAGGATTCGCAGCCCACGCCCTCGAGGTTCTTGGCCTGCTTGACGGCTTTCTCATCAGCCGCATCGGGGATTGCGTATCCGCCCTCATGGCCGTAACCCGTCGTATGACACTTCAGGCAGCTCTCGTCCTTGGTGTAGTCTTTCGCCGGATCGAGATTGTGCGCCGTCTTGGCTTCTGCGAACTTGCCGGGCATCAGCGTGTCCATCGACTTGGCCTTACGCCCCTCTTCCCAGCTCGTGTACTGGGCCTTATGGCAGGCTTTGCACTTCTTCGAGCCGATGTACGCCGGCTCGTCGCCGGGTAGTGCCGGCAATACTGCTGCCGCGGTCGCCACCGAGATCTCCGGACCGGCGTGAGCCGGCGAAACGAAACTCACTTGCCAGACAAACAGTCCGACACCTACGGACACGACCGCTAGGATTCCCAATCGTGCTTTCATGTTACTTCCCTCACAAGAAAACCGAGCCAATCAAACCGCCGCCAACGGTTAGTCGAAACGCTGCCACGTTCTCCGTGGCGGCGGATCATGATAGAGGTTCCGCACCCTCGACGCAAACGGATGCGCTCCTACTCCGGGTCCTGCTTTCGGGACACTCCGAGGGGCGCACGAGGCCTTGCCACCCGAGTCGCGAGCCGCCAAGCCCCCGGCAGGATCGCTCCGCTTCGCAGAACGGCTGTCAGACGGTATGATACGGGCTTGACCGGTTGATGGGCCGCGTTGGGGCCGAACCGGGCGCCTTAGATATGGGCGCGGCACCCTCCGTTAAAGGGGGGACGCGAACTGATTAGCATCTGACGAAAGGAACAACAATGGCTACGCCATGTATTCGATTGGGTGTCGCCCTGTGCTGCTTCGGGCTGGCCGGATGTGCCACCACTACCAAGGGTAAGGACGCCGATGCGGACAAAGCGCCGGTAGTCCCCGACTACAGTATGTGCGAGGGCCGCCCGGTCGAGGTGGCGGAGGAGTTCGCCGAGGACGGCGTTCTTCTGCGGCGCGAGCACTACGTCGTGGACGATAACGGCGAACAAATCGCGCACGGTCTGACCGAGTTTTTTTGGGAAAACGGCCAGAAGAAACTCTCCATAACCTACAACTGCGGATACAAGAACGGCATGAAAAGAACCTGGTACCGCGATGGGAGCAAATGGTCGGAAGGCGGGCACGTCGACGGGTTGGAAGACGGTCGCTGGACCACGTGGTATCAGGACGGCACCAAGATGCGCGAGTTTACGTTGAAGCGCGGGGCATGGCACGGCTTGCACACTCTTTGGCATCCCAACGGGATGAAGAAGATGGAAGTGCAATACGTTGACGGGCTGCGGCAGGGGCCGTTTACCATTTGGGATCCCGCGGGGACGGTCTTGAAACGGATCGACTACGTCGACGGTATCGAGCAGCCCATGCCTGGACGATAGCCCGGGGCAAGCCGCGCTGCCCGCAACGGGCGGTGCGACACGGTCTGCGCTGGTGAGAAGTCCGCATTGGGGCACGTCGAGCTTCCAGGAGGCACCGCCGCCGAGGGTAGGTCATGAGCGAAACCAGCACGATTAACACGGCGGTCTTCGCGATCTCCTTCGGGCTATACACCCTGGCCATCGTCGGGGTCGGGCTGTACTCCGCCCGGTTCTCGCGCCGGAGTGACGAGGACTACTTCCTGGCCGGACGCTCACTCGGCGGTTGGATCGCGGCGCTTTCCGCGTCCGCCTCCAGCGAATCCGGCTGGGTGACGCTTGGGCTGGTCGGGTGGGCCTTCGCCTCGGGGGTGTCCGCGTATTGGATCATTCCCGGGTGCCTGTTGGGGTTTCTCTTCAACTGGTTCGTGCTTGCCGCCCGTTTGCGCGACCGATCGGGCGACTTGCAGGCGCTGACCATTCCAGACTTCTTCGCCTTCAGTTTCAAGGAGCGAATTCCGCTCCTGCGGACTCTCTCGGTGATCGTGATTCTGGTGGCGATGCTGCTGTACGTGGCCGCACAGTTGGCTGCGGCCGGTAAAGCGTTCTCGGCCAGTTTCGGAGGGCTCGATTACCGAGCGGGCGTGCTGATCGGAGCGGCCGTGGTGTTGCTCTACACCGTAATCGGGGGGTTTCGGGCGGTCTGTTGGACCGATTTCCTGCAAGCTCTGTTGATGGTCGGTACGTTGGTGATCTTCCCCGTGTATCTGCTGGCCAATCAAGGTGGGTACGGCTTCATTACGGATCAGCTCCAGTCTGTAGACCCGGCGCTGTTGCGGTTCATGCCGGAGAAGTCCGGCATGGCCCTATTCGGGTTCCTGCTGGGGTCCGGGGCGTTAGGTATCAACTTCGGATACCCCGGACAACCGCACGTGCTCATTCGCTTTATGGCTCTGAAAGACCGGCGCCAAGCGATCATCGGCGGAATCGTCTCGGCAATCTGGGCGGTGCTGGTGTATTGGGGGGCGGTGACCGTGGGGCTGATGGCTCGGGCGATTACCGCCGGCGGCGCGGCCTGGGGGCAAATGCTGCTCGAAGGCGAGAACTCCGAACTGGGGCTCGTGCTGTCCGCCATGCATCTTCTGCCGGAAGTCGTGGCCGGGCTGGTCCTGGCGGCGGTCTTGGCGGCGATTTGCTCCACTGCGGACAGCCAGCTTGTCGTCGCGGCCAGCTCCGCAGCCAATGATCTTTACGCCCGCCTGTTCCGCAAGAACAGCAAGGGCTCGCACATGTTGGTCAACCGGCTAACGGTGTTCACCTTGGGCGTCGGAGCGGTGCTGTTGGTGATCGACAAAGAGGTGAAAGTCTACAAGTACGTGCTGGATTACGGCTGGGCGATTCTGGGAGCTTCCTTCGGCCCGCAGTTGATCCTGCTACTGCTGTGGAAGCGAGCTTCTTATGCCGGATGCGCCGCCGGCATGGCCACCGGCTTTGCCATCGCCATCATCTGGAAGGAGTTCTTCCGTGCCGAAGAGCATGGCGGAGTGGAGATCTACAACCTGCCGTTGGCCTTCGTATCCGCTATGTTGGTTAATGTTGTGGTGAGCTTGCTCACTCCCGATTCGAGCACGGATGTCGGCCCGGAGGCTCTGAACGTCGATCCGTCCTAGCGTCCGCGCAATGGCACTGCCTCCGGTGGGCCGTCGGCGTTGGTAACGACTCTATCGCCGGGCACCTCTGTCATTAGTGGACTCCCTGTAGGCCGGCGTCGGGTGTGGGGCATGGTCGAGGAACGAAACCTGCCGCAAGGGCTATCTAACGCACGGCTGCACGGCCGAGCTTACACCCTCGCGCTCGGCCGACCCCAAAGACCTTCATGGCCACGCAAGCGTGGACCATGGCACCCGGCACCCGGCAAGAGCATCAACGCCACACTCCTCAAACGCCCCGAGTTCGGCCGAGCGGTCATTAGGCACGTGCATAGAGGGTCATCCGGTGGAGACACTCACCACCGCCGCAATGCACCGATATCGGAACACTTCCGCCAGCTTTGGAGTAGGCATACCCGGGTTGGCGCGCGAACGCGGACGCCCATCCCTTTTTTCTCAGAATATCGGATTTTTCGCTGGATATCTCTCAGGCCTAATGTTAGCTTGATGTTTAGCATTTCGTATGAGTGTGTCGATGCATCTACTGTCCTATCAGGCGGTGGCGTCGTGCTGTCGGAAAGGTGCTCTCATGGGTAATGGCGCAATCGGGCGTGGAGTTGACGTGGTGGTGAAGGTGTCGTCGGTTCTCGCCAGTCCGTGCCGGGAGGGTGTCAGTACTCGGCTGGATTTGCGCCGTTTGTGCCGCGAGCCCTTTCGAGCAATCATCCAAGTAATGTTGTCTTCGGCAGGGGGTAAGGTCAGGTTCCTCACCTTCGTGCTTGCTTGCTTCCTCTGCATATCTACGTTTCTTCTTGCAGGCTGCGGCCAATCACCGCGGGTTTCCGGATCCGATCTGATTCTATTGAAACTCAGGCGTCTCAAGACAGTGGTTACAACCGTGGGTGCGCACACAGACACGTTTTGCCAAGATCAATGCAAGGATGCGGACGATTATGAGCTATGCCTTCTCACCTGCGCGTTGGATTCGCGCGTGTCTATGTTCATGGCAACTCATGAAGCCGATCCCGCCGACGCCATACTTTCCGAGAAACGCATCGAAGATACTACGGAGGATTTGTCGGTGCTGGTTGATCGGTGGCTTGAAACGGCCACCGACATTCACCTCGCCGCCGATCCGGGCAATCGTTCGGGCGCTCTTGACATGATCTCGGTTGTTTGTTATGCAGAGTTTGGCGATCGCGCGGGAGAGCTGGAGTATTCGAATCGTGGCGAGTTCTTCGCACTGGCAGTGATCGAGCGTTTGGCTGGCTTGGCTCAGGAAAACGCGGATCCTGAACTGCAAGACCGGATTGTCGATGACATCCTCAAGCTGGCTGAGCAAGGATCTCTCGACCGCGCCTTGAGCACTGTTACACGCGTAAGTCTTTTGTCGGTCGTAGCTTGTTTGGCTACCACGCCTTCGCAGCTTGATCGACTGGAGAGCGTGGTTGCGGCGCGGCCAGGTCTTGAGCAAGAGGTGGATTATGTTTCGTTCGCCATTGAGGCGCTTGGTTCTGGAGGCCAAGGGTCTTAAGAGGTCGAGGGGAGAGACGGGCGTTGAAAGTTATCGGAAGGCGCCCACGCGGGTTTTGTTTACGAGCTTTTAAGATGAGCAGCCTTGAGAATTAGTCGAAGCATATTTCGGCTGGTGCTCGGTGGCGGTGTATCTTCTTTTGCTTGTGAGATAGGATTGACGCCATGCAAGAGTATTGCTTTGGACCATGCCCCGTGATCTTGATTGCGGGGCGTCAGTGTGTACTGGCTGCTCTGCTGCTCGCAGGCGTGCTGGTCGGTTCGGCTCAGGCACAGTCAGAGGGAGAACTCGGATACGACGAGGCGTTCGAAAAGGCCTGGGAGATAAACTACGAGCTTCAGAACAGGGCCTATTCGGAAAGAGAGAACGGTACATACACCGAGGCGCTGCTCGTCGATATTGCCGAGTATTATAGGACGGGCGTTCCGAACGAGCGGGTGACTAAGACAGTGTCCCGGGAATGGGTCATTCGGCTCTACCGCGAGATGTTCAACGTCGACAACGAATCGCAGGAAGACAAGCTGAACCGAGCAGTCAGCAATGAGCACAGGCTCCATCAGTACTTGAGCAATGAGGCCGTCAGACTGTTCAGACGCCAGCTTGTCCAGTTCCTTAAGGATGCGCGGGAGGATCTTGCGCCGAATGATCCGGGAGATGAGTACACGGATGAACGTCGCGCGCTGTTGGCGCAGATTGCAGCACGCCAGCGCCGTGCTTTGATTCACTTCTGCGGGTGGACCCTTGTATCAGAAGATGCTGTGGAGGATGAATCTCAGAAGAAGATCCTCCGTGCGGTGCCGGAGATATTGGGGTCATACGCCAACGACGAAAACGAAGAGCCGGACGTCCGTGCGGCCGCCAAGCTGGCGGCAGAGCGGATCCGTCGCGGATGTGTGGACCCTCTGGGGAACGAAGCTGCAGATTTCGCTGCACTGGCCTTGCGCCGTTAGTAGCACATGTCTTTTCCGACGCTTAGTTGTCCTTCACCTTTCGGCCTTTCTGCGCAGCGTAACGCTGGGTTCGCGTCTTCCGGAAGTAAATTGTCCTACTGGATTACCAGACCATGGCTGGCTAACCGACCCGAAGCTTCGCAGTGCTGAGCAGGTTGGAACTACTCGGTTAGGTCAGTTTCGAGCTGCGCTTCGGCCTCTCGCCATTGCTCTGCGGTGATGGCATCCAGCTCGCCTAATCTCTGCATGGAGACCCCCGTAAGCGACTTAGCCCATGCCTCTAGTTGTCCTGCCGTACCCTGCTTGGGCTGCGGGATTGGTTCCACCCAGGCCACCAAGTCGCTGGCTAGAAACATCCGGCGCCCGGCGACATCTGTGCTGACCGACAGCAACCCCTGCGACGTTTTGAAGAGATCGCAGATGCGCTGGCTTGTGCCTAGGTCCCAGACGGTCACGGTACCCTCGGCAGAGCCGGCGATCAGAAAACGTCCGTCATACAGAAACTCCAACCCAATGATGTTCTCGTTGTGCCGAAACTCAGCCCTCGAAATGTGCGGTTCCTCTGAGGCGGCATCAAACACCCGGATACACTCACCGTATGTAGCAACAAGCAGCTCACCGCTGGGATCGAGACGTATGCCCGCGAAATTCGATTCGATCCTCAGCGGCTCCCCCAACTGCGTCCCGTTAGCAACAGAATACCGAGTGATGGCCCCGTCGGCATTGCCGACAGCCAGAGTCGCCGCATCTTCGCTGAAGGCGAGCTTCGGCTCACTATCCGGCGGGATCCGGTGCAGGGCAACCCGCCTCATAGTCCGCACTTCCCAGATCTCCACGGTACGATCCGTAGCAGTTGCAAGGTACGCACCGTTCCTGGAAACCTCTATCGCCCTGACAGGACCGCTATGTGCCAGCGCGCTGTTTTGTCGCTGGACACCATCGGAAGCATTCCAGGACTTGACGGTGCCATCTTCGCTCACACCAAACACGTACTCGCTGTCGGAACCTGCGAATTCAACCATAGTCAAGTGTGGTGCGTCGCACAGTGCGGTGTCCTCTTTCCGCCAAGATCCTGCCCCTGGAGCCGCCATCCAGAAGTGAACTGTTCCGCTTCGGTCCACAGTCGCCAAGCGCGTGCCGCTCAAATCGAACGTGCCCGACGATACAATACCGCTCGCACCAGAGCCGCGGAGGACCTGCCGCTGCGCCGACGGCAACTCCCAGAACCGAGCCGTTCCGTCGTTGCAGCTTGTGAGCACGCCTTGCCCGTTCGCGCTGAACCGGGCGTCCCATACAGAGGACGGATGCCGGAGGAGTCTCACCTCCCTCGCTCCATCAAGATACTGGACACGTACGACACCGTCAGGCGCAGCAATAACCACGCAGCGCCCGTCAGACGAGAACCGCGCGCGGCGCACTTTAGCTCCCACTGTCAGCGGAATGCCAACCCGGCCACCCGTATCCGCGTTCCAGATGCTGATAACATCGTCTTCGTTGACGGTTAGAATCCTCTTACCCACGGGGTCGAAGACCGCAGACTGGACGGGTAGACCGTGGTCCAGTACGAAAGCTTCCTCTGCCTCGCCGGTTTCGGAGATGCTCCAGATTCTCGCCGTGCCGTCCGCGCTGGTGGTGACGATCCGTCCACCGTCGGGTGCGAACTGCACGGAAGTAAGTCGACCGTCGTGCCGAAGACGCTGCGGTTTGTGGTTCGGATCGGGCGACACCTCCCACACGCGCGCGTAGTGCGCGGCGTCCGGACCGACCGCGGGAGCGCACGTTACAACCCGCGTACCGTCCGGACTTATGTTGGCGCTGAGCGTCCTCTTGTCGCATTCGAAATACCTGATCAGTTGAAACTCCCCGGCAGGGTCCTCGTCCCACACCTTCGCAATCCCGTCGAGTCCGGCCGTTAGCACCCGAGTACCGTCGGCCGATAACGCCGCTTGGATGATCACCGCGTCGTGCTGAAGCCGTTTCCCGATCGCCTTACATTCGACGGCATCCCACACCTGTCCAGTCTTGTCACGGCTTACGGTAATCGCTCGGCGGCCATCCGAAGACAGGACGATCTCGGTCACCGCATCGTTGTGGGTGGCCACGTGCAGCGGCCTGCTGTCCCCAGTCGTCCTCCAAAACGAAACGCGTCCGCTCAGATCGGCTGTCAGAACATTGGCATCCGGGGACTTCGGCAACAGGGCCGCTGCTCGAACTGGTGCTTCATGGGCAATCATGCCCACAAGCCGTGGCACTCGGCGGGCGTAATCGGCCAAGCGCATGCGCTCCGCCGTCGATAGCACAATCCCCTCTTGCCCACCAAGCACAACCAGCGACCAGAGAGCTTCAACCGGCGGGCTGTCATCCGCATACGACAGGTACAAACTGCGCACTAGGGCTCGCGCCGAGGTAACCTGATCCTGGACCGTAGACAAGGTTCGTTCTGCAGCCTCCGTTGCCCTCGTGGCGATCTCTGTCTGCTCGAGAGCCCAATCTCTTGCCGTCGTTGCTTCATGTTCTTTCAGCTTGGCGAGGTTTGCGTCCGTTGTGAGTTTCACCTTCTCTGCAGTAAGAAGGTTCTGCTGCTCAATGAACTTCGCTTCCTTTCCCTTGTATACAGAATGCTGCACGTACATTCCGTAGATAGCTGTTCCCGCCGTCACTAGTGCCAGAAGGACGCCCGAACGAAGATGCACCGGTCGCGCCAACTCCACGCACTCAAACCAAGCTTTGAGCTTCTCGGCGTCCTCCCCGTTCGGCCGGTACTTCTGAAGATCGTCCTTGCGCATTCCGGTTCGAAACCACCTGGCCATACGTGCGGAACATGCGCGGAGTACCCGTGAGAAGTTCTTTCTTGTTTTCCGTGGCACGTTCTGCTTGTCGGCCATCGTGTGGACCTTCGCTACGCTCGTGTCCTCGACACTACGGCGTCGTGGCGTTGGGTCTGCGCGTAGCTCACCGACCGGATAGATGAATCAGGCTTTGCATGCTCGCGACAAGTAATATTGTACACAGAGGCAAAAGCGTTGAAAACGCGTATTCTGCGCGTAGTGGCTTCCAGGTCATTGCCACTCCTCCGTAATTGTCCGATTCTGGTGCAGGTTGAGGGGGACTTCGGGATGGACTGATGGGTGTATGAACTAGCCGGGCTGGTACGCGCGTTCAGGTTCACGTTGGCCACCATACGCGACCGCTCCCGATGTCGCGGGCGTCCTCGGTCTGAGGTCGTTCGTCCCGGTTGTCCGGTCTGCCGCTCTCTGCTGAGCGAATGGGCCGCTATCAGAAACGTCGGCCACGGAGTTTGTTTTGGAATAACCGCCCGGCCAGCTTGCGCATGTCGACCACCTCGTCCGTTTCGTCCACGATCTCCGTGCCCAGAAGCGTTTCGATGACATCCTCGAGCGTGATGATGCCGGCCATGCCGCCGTGTTCGTCCACTGCCAGAAAGAGCTGGCCCCGGCGGTGGATGAACTCGTCGAGTACGTCATCGAGAGCGGCATGTTCGGGCACGGCATGGATGGGCCCGGCAAGTTGCTCCATCGTGCTGTTATCCCGCCCCTCGCGAACCGCCACGCCGATCTCGAACCGCAGTACGATCCCGATGACGTCATCGGGACCATCATCATACACGGGAATGCGCGCGAACTGCAACGGGGCGTGCTGGTCGAGGGCCTGCTGCGCCGTCATATCCTTGTGGAGCATGAGCACGACGGTCCGAGGGGTCATCACATCGCGCACTCGGGTCTTTCTCAACCTCAACAGGTTCTGAATGATGTGGTGTTCTTTCTTGTGCAGAGCGCCTTCGGTCTGCCCCAGTTCGGCCAGCAGGGCAAACTCCTCCCGCGTGATCTTCTGTTCATGTTTGCGGCCCAGGAGGTTCGAGAGAGCCTGAAACGCAACAACAAGCGGGTAGCTCAGATAGATCATGACCGTGATCGTGTACGCAGTGAATGAAGCCAGCTTACCTGCGTAGACCACGCCGAGCGTCTTGGGAATGATCTCGGAGAAGATCAGGATGAGCACGGTGAGGACGGCGCTTGTAACGGCGACCCACTCGTTGCCGAAGACGAGGTAGGACTGCGCCCCGACCCCGGCCGCACCGACTGTGTGAGCGATAGTGTTGAGCGTGAGAATGGCGGAGAGCGGGCGTTCGATGTTGTCCTTCATCCGCTCGAGCATCCGCCCGCTGGGCCGCCCGGCCTTGACGAGCGTGACCACGTGCGAGTGCGAAAGCGACAGCAACCCCGATTCCGTCAGCGAACACACGAACGACACGCCTATGGCAAGCAGCAGATACAGAACCAGAAGCATCTCCGGCGTGAACATGCCCTGATTATTACGCGGCCTTCGGGCACAAGGCAACCACGGTCAGCACCTATCCTTATTCGGCTTGCTCGACGGCGAACTCTGAATCGCGCGGTCCACCTGGTACACCCCCTGCACACTTGGTAGCATGAATGCCGGTAGAAGGCGTGTGCAACACGTTCGGTCAAAAGCCCCTCTCGAGCAGTAGCCGTGAGCGGCGAAGGCCGCAGAAACGCCTATTGTAGTGGTCGCAACGCCTCTCAGTGGATTCTCGATCCCGACGTCGTGAAGGACTCAGACCGCTGCAAAGGGGTGCATCGCGCGCCGTTGCGGCAGGTCTCGTGCCTCGACCTGCCCTACGGGGTGACGACCAAGTGTCACGCACTCTACCACGAATTCGCGCTGCTCAAAAGCAGCGGTACACCGGCCGGCGTCAAGGGTCTCGCGGCGACGGATCCTGCCGGGTTACGAAGCCGTCAAGGCCAGGCGGATAGCGGTATCGGAAGAGTCGCTCGATTCCTTCGGCGCTTTTTCCTGGCGTTTCTGGATCGCCCGATTACGAATGAAATCTTCCGGAGCGCTGGCGACCGCTTTGCGCCACGCCCGCCGCTCGGCCCGAGTGAGCAAGTCGGCCAGTTGGGGGCGAATGCGGTCGGCTTTGGACCGGGTTGACGGTTTGGTTCGCGGCACGCCGCCGTCACAGAGCCCGGAGTCCATAATCCTGGTCAGGATTCCGAACAGAACGCTTCCCATTTCGGGGGTGATGACCCCGAGGCGCACTTCGCGATAGAGGCGATCCATGGCGTCGCCCACCGCGCGCCGACTGGTAAGCTTGCGCAGATAACCGTCCGGCAGATTGGAAAGACGATGATGGCTGCGGCCGCCCTTGGCGGCGTTACTCTTGCGGCGTTCCGAGGTCATCGCCGGATCGTGGAAAGAGCAGTACTCCGACCCTTGCCGAATCCGCGCCCGACAGCGCCGCCCCGCCCGGGTGACCCCCGCACACCGCTTGTCAAACGGAAGCCGCTTCGTTCCCCCAGCGCGCCGACTCTCGGGTGTCGCGGCGGAGTCCCCATTGTCTGCCGACTTGCCCGATAGCGTTTCCCAAAGCAGCATGATCGTTCTCCCTTATTGGAGGGGGGCAAACCCCCGGCCACACGTACATACCGACGGGGCCTCCGTGCTGCGTCGGATTCTCTCCAGCCAAACCCGGCCGAGGGCACAAAACCAACACCGCCCTCACGTCACTTCGCCCCGGACTGCTCCATCCGGTCGGAAAGCTGACACGCCACTGACAGCAACTCCGAACGACAACGTGGCATCGACCTATCAGTGATTCTACGACCCCATCAACCCGCGGCAAGCCGTTATCAACCCGGCAAACCCGTCGGCGCCTGTGCGTAAACCACCAGATCGCTCACAACAACTTGACAGAACGTAACCTACGCAGCTTCTGTCAAACAACTGACAGATGCAACGACCGGCGGCCTCAACCGCCGGCATAGCTGCACGTGCGAGGGAGGAATCGCCTGATGGTCCCGCATCGATTATGCCGGACCTGACAAGCTCGGCGAACCGACCCCCGCGCGGAGCCGTGTTCCCATCATTAAATCGCTCTATCCGAGCCCGCGCCGGGCTCGGGCCGATCATCCGTCAACCGCCGTTCGCCTCGGCGGTTCGCGTATCGGTAGTCAGTTCGTGGATTCGACGAGTGGCGAATCGAACATTGCTCTTGATGTCGGTTTCTTCCCGGACGACCGCCTGGTACAGCTCCAAAGCTCGATCCCGGTCGTGCAAGCGGTAATCATGTACGATCGCCGCCTGGAACCTGGCCGGATGCGGCGTGTTGGGATCCCACGTCCATGCCCGCTCGTACCACTTCACGGCCAGCAGCTCTTGCCCCCGCAGATACTCCTTGTGGATCTCCCCGCACATAAAGGCCGCGTCATCGATCTTGTCACTGTTGGGATACTGCTCGATCAACGCGCGAAAGACCTGGGCTGCTTCCACCATTTTCCTCTGCCGGTACAGCGCCGGGACGGAATGCCCCCCCTCGCGCATCAGCTTCAGCCCATCTTCGTAAAGGGCGTCGGCCTCCGCCAGGGACAGCTCGGGACGCAACGACTCACATGGTATTTCCGCATCGAGAACATACCGGAACGTCTTGACCGACTTGAGCCCCTTCAGCTCGAAAGCCGCCCAATTCTCTTTGTGGGCATAGCCGCGCCGCTTGTAGAACTCCCGAAGCTGTTCGAGCTTTTGATGGTATGCCACCCGATGCTCGACGAGCGACTCGACCAAGTCAACCTCCTGCTGGTCCGTGAAGGCCATGTCCACCGCTTCCCTCGGGTGCGAAACGCGAGTTCTCGATGTTTCGGAGGGAGGCCGTTCGCTTATCCACATTCCGTCGACATTGCAGCCGGCGAGAACACAGCCCAGAAACACCACCAATACGGCGAGGTTCACCCGATTCAGAATGGCAGAGTACATGGCCTCTCCTTGGCTCCAGGGCGTGCGAATCCATTCCAGACTACTAAGGTGTATTATGCCGCGCGCAGCGCCGATGTCAAGGTAGGTTAACCGGGCGGTAGTGGTTCGCTTTGCAGCACAAGACGATCCTCGCCTGGCTGGCTAACCGACACAGGTGCTAAGTGGAGGGGGCTTGTTGCCGTCCCGATGAACAGCGCTGGACGCCGTGAGCCGCTCGGTCAACTGGGATTTAATCCGCTCGTTGAGCGCGAAAGAATACTTGGCCGTTACGAATACGACGGAAAAGAGCCATCCCAGCGGCGACCCAATCAGCAGGCGCATTGCTACCGCACGCGCCACCGATTGACGAAAATACGAGACCCTTTCTTGCTCTTCACGCGTCATCGCGGAAAACGCCGCCTCAACTCCCTTGTGATATTCGCTAGCGACTTGCATGGATTTCCGGGGCAGCAATAGCCATCGTCCCAGCGTGACGTTCTTACTGTCGCGAATAAGGGCCTCCATTGTCGATAGCACATCACGTACCGCATCGGTAAGCGGGATCCTCTTCGCAATGACATCATCAACCAATTCATCTCGCAGTACCCAGAGACGATAGCGAAACAGGCTTCGCAAGCTGCGGGGAAGAATGAGAACCAGACAAGCCCACAACCCTGTAGATACCACCAGGAAAGTTATCAAAAGTAGTTGTGCTTGAGTATCCGCCATCACTACTTTGCCCCCAGCATGCTTGACTCAAGGAATGACCTCTCCAGTTCATCACAACGGCAACGAAGCCGCTGTAGTTCGCTCTTTTGCCTTTGATTCTTCAAAAGTAGTGCAACGATAACGCACAGGGCAGAGCCGCCACCCACCATTTGCCCGACAAGCTGACTTGCTTCGCTTGACACCAATGTTGTCTTGCCAGCCAGCAATCCGACACCCTCCTTCACGAAGTAAAGCGGGAGGCCAAATGACAACACGGTGAACACGCACGTAAGACCGTTAACGATGGACTGTCGAAACTCGTATGCTCTCCGAATCTTCTCAAGCTCAACCTCATGTTTCGTGATCTTAGCCATGGGTCACTTATATGTACCACCGCGTGTTCATTATCGCAATGTACTCGCCTACAGACTGCCGCCCAACGAAAAGCCATGCGCCGGGCGTCGAGAAGCGTCGTCGATGGCGTTAAGGTGCCGCGACGATATATAGGCACTCCCATGCATGGCAGCACTGCATGCAGTATATACGACCTTCTGGCAAATTCAAGCTGGATTTCTCGAATTCTTCACCCGGTGGATGTGGAATCCGCTCGACCATGCACGATATGCTGAACAGCCCGAGCCTGACGTTCTATCGCCCGAGGTAGCAGACAATCCCTGCTGGCTGAGGAGAACTCCATTCCCCCGGACCAGGGCCCGCTACCACTGAGCTTCCTCAAACAAGCCCAGGCGCGGCAACGCCTTGGCCGGGCGAGCCTTGATGATCGCCTTTGCCAGGCCTAGATCGGCCTTTCTGGTGATCTTCAGGTTGCTGGCGTCGGACAGGACCACCGAAACCGGGTTCCCGGCCAACTCGACCAGTTGAGCATCGTCGGTAACGTCGTCGTCCGTCTCGCCGAGCCGCTCATAAGCCGCGACGAGCAGCTCCTTGCGGAAAACCTGGGGAGTCTGAGCTTCGAAGAAGCCCGCGCGCGACACGGTTTCCTCGATCAGATTCGCTTTACTCACGCGCTTAACCGTTCCGGTGATCGGAGAGGCCAGGATCGCCGCACCACTCTTGACGGCCTCGGCGAAGACGCGATTGATCATGTCTTCGGTCACGCATGGTCGAGCGGCGTCATGCACGGCCACAAACTCGGCCTCTTCTCCCACCTCAGACAAGGCCCGCGCCACGGTTTCGCAGCGCCGGTCACCGCCTTCGACGAGCTTGACCCCCATGAAACCGAGGTTGGGCCCGAAGGAGGTCTTCATCTTGTCGATGTCCTCCGGCGCTACGGCCAGGATCGTCTGGCAGACGTCTTCGCGGTTCACGAAATGCTGCAAGGTCTGGATGAACAGGGGTTTCCCGTCCAGCTTGGCAAAGGTCTTCCGCTCTCCCTTGCCCCCCCCGAACCGCTCGCCTTTCCCGGCCGCCGGGACAATCACTGCATACTTCGCCATAGCTGTTTTTATACCTCCCGGTGGTCTTTAGACCGTCGGCTTGTGGTGTGGCCGCGGGCGACGCCGTTCCGGGACGTCCGCCCCTACCAATCGCCCGAAGATCATCCGCCCGGCCGAGGTCTGCAGCACGCTCGTAACCGTCAAAGAGACCGTCTCGCCGAGCCGTTCTCGCGCCCCTTCGGCCACGACCATGGTACCGTCCTCCAGGTACCCGATTCCCTGCCCCGCTTCTTCGCCCGGCTTGACCACCTTTACGGACATTGCCTCACCGGGCAGTACGACCGGCTTGAGCGCGTTGGCCAGGTCGTTGATGTTGATAACCGTCACGCCGCGAACCTGAGCCACCTTGTTCAGGTTGTAATCATTGGTAACGACCTTGCCGCACAACTGCTTAGTCAGGTCCAGCAACATCTCGTCAACGGGGGTGTCCATGCCGCTGCGTTCCGGCCGGACCTCCAGAACCTTGATGTCAACCTTCTCGTTAGTCTGGAGCTTGTTCAGCATATCCAGCCCGCGACGGCCCCGCGTGCGTTTCAGCTTGTCATTGCTGTCCGCAATGGTCTGCAGCTCTTGCAGGATGAACCGCGGAACGACCAGTTCCGAGTCGAGGACCCCCGTATTCGCGATGTCCGCGATACGTCCGTCCACGATTACCGACGTGTCCAGGACCAGCGGCCTGGCACCCTTTGTTTCTTTGGCGAACTCCACGTAGGGGATAACAAAGCGTACGTCGTCCTTGGTTTGGAGAACGAAGCTAACGGCGAAGTAGCAGCAGACCACCCCTAAAGCCAACTTCAAGGCGCTGACCAATGAGGCCGTGCCGGGGTCGGTCAAGTCTCCCCCGGTAACGTTGGCCGCCACAAGCAGATCGACCACCAGGGACAACCCATACGAGATGACCATTCCCACCACGAGCCCGAAGAAGACTCCGGAAATCGCCGCCAGCGACTTACGCGGAATGAAAATGTCCAGCGCTATCACGATCAGCCCGACGGCGGTGAACATAATCACGATCAGGTCGCGGTGCCCGGCCAGCACTTCCGTTGCGAAGCGCTCTTCAGAAGCCAGGCTGAACCCCACGGCCATCAGGATCAGCAGGAAGACCAACCGCAAGCCGATCATGAACAGCAGGCTCGTTCGCGTAGTCGCCGGAGCGTTCCCCGGCGGCATCATTGCATCAACACGCATTAGATCTGCATTCCGAATACTGAGAAGGCGATCTCACAACCCATGCCCAACAAGCTATGAGTATATCCGTGCTTGCAGCGTATTCCAACCGCCCGGCAAGCGTCGGTGTTACTCGTCCGAGGCGTGTTCCTCGTCGGTCGCGGGGCTCTCAAGCAGCACGACGCCCCGGAGGTGCGGGTGCATCAAGCGGAAGCCGATATCCGGCGGGTGTCGCTCGCCTTCCGGTGGGACCACCCGCCCGCCGTCGTCGGTGAGGTTCTGGCCGATAGAGTAGGCCACGAGCCCATCCTCCGTATGCACCAGGCGGATGGGTTGGTTGTCAAACGGATCGCGCGGAATCTCGGAGATGAACTCGGGAGTGAGTTCGCCAGCGCTGGCCGGGAACCGGCCATTGGCGATCCGGAAACGCTCTGCTGCGAGTGCGACCAAGGCGGCTCTCGACTGCCCGACCGCCATCGCGTGCAATTCAATACTCCGAATGACACCCGGGAGCGTTGTCTTGGTCATCATGTTCCACGGCCATCTGATATTGGGTTGTGCGGCTTGTTCTCGTTTCGCTGCCGTCAGGAGTTCAAACGAGTTATCAGAAGCGGCAATCAACCGGCTCAGGACGGGCACACCACGAACCCGGTTCTCGAGCAGAAACCAATCGCCTAAGGAGAAGACCGTTCGGCGAATGGACTCACGACCGGACGGCTGCTGCCGGGGCTTGGTCCCGGTCGCGCCGGGGGAGGCCGCGAACTCGTTCAGCACGCATTTCGCGTCGGTCAGGCGCACGAACAACACGCGCTCGCCGAGTAGGGCCCACTTCATCGTCTGGGCAGCAATATGTCGCTCCCAGGCATGCTGCAGAACAGCCAGGTCTTTCGCGGTCAGCTCATGACATCGTAGCAACGTCTCGGTAGTGTTCTTGGCCAAGGCGCCAGTAGCGATTCCGACTAGATGCTGGATAAGGTTCGGCTCATTCGCGAGCGACTCGGACAGCCGAAGTTGCAGCGGGACCATGGCGCTCGCGCCGGCCGTATCGCCGTCGATTGTCTTTAGGATGATGTCAACGCTGATGAGTTTGCCGAGTTGCCGCAAGCCAGAAACCTCGGGCAACATCATCGATACAACGTCGGCCGGGTTGCCCTCGTATGACAGATCGAAGCGGGCCGTCGGGTACGAAGCCAGCTTGCCGAGTTCGTCCAGGGCTGCCCGCCGAGCCTCGACGTAAGCTCGGGTCGGCGGAACGCAATCGCCGGGGATCCCGTCGAAGAAGTCGTCCTCACACTCGCAATCGAGAATAACCACGCCGGAGTCATCCGGTTCCTCAATCTCATCCAGCATCTCCAAGATGGTGTGGATCACCCCGATTCCGTTGTCGCCCTCGGCTATGGGAGGTCTCAGGGCATCGATTTCGGCGAACGTGATCGGCTGGCCATCGTCACGAAGTTCCTGCGCCAACCGGTCCCAGCGCGAATTTGCCGATTTCGCGGCGTAGCACAGGACGCCTGTTGCGGCTACCACGAGCACCAATATCACAAGAATGCCTCGCAGAACCCACTTGCGGAATCGGCGCGGTTTCTTCGCGGTCGACATAGCCACGTTTCCTTAACTGCTTCGCCGGGAATCCAAGGTATACCGTCTTGAGCGTACTCGATTCCGGCAAACGGGCCATTATAACTCCGCAGCCGAATCAGAATCGGTGCTCGGGCCGGGTGCTATGGTCCACGTTTGCGTGGCCATGAAGGTCTGCAGTCCCGTAGGGCACGGTCGAGGTACGAGACCTGCCGCAATGGTGCCGGGGTCGGGATAGAACTCGGGCGCGCGCGCTTTTAGGTGGAGGGTTTCCAGATCCGCCCTTTCGGTTGCGGAGTGGGTTCACAGTTCCACCATGAGCCACGTTTCCCGAGGCCCCCCTACGATCCCGGACGGTCGGATTTCCCGAGTCCGGTTCTGACCTTGGCTTGTCCCGCCACTGCCTGCCCACAACCAAGGAAACTCAAACGCTGGCTCGTATACGCCCCTCTTGGCTGTGGTTTGCATGCGACGCTCGTCCACTCTTTAAGGGTACGCTCGATCCCAGCTCAATGTCCGGGAGCGCCCCAGGACCGCCAAGTATCCAGGGTCCCTTTGCACGCTTCGGGCGTTACCCGTCACGTCGCAGCCTCGCGGGCTACGTCAGCGGGCATTACCCCGCCTTCATCGCTCATACGGGCCCATGCGCCGGACCAAATCCCCCTCGCCGCCTACGGTCGTTGCCTTGGTCGGCGAGTCTTCGCAGGTTGTCGCCAGTCCCTGCTGGGAGATGGCCCTTCCCGACGTTATCTCTGCAGATCTTTCCTTGGATGCCTGGGTCCCTACCGCGGCGGGTCGTCGAGGTGCACATTCCCGTTTCTTCCCTCGATGACGTCGGCCTTCCCCGCATGGCAATCGGGTCGGCTTTCCCGCAATAATCCGCTCCAGCGATTTCCCGAGCGGGCGTACTTTCGCAGCTGCAGCCATTCACTAATGTTCAGGCCTCCAAGTTTGCTTGCCACCCCGATCGCTCCCACCGCTGCAGTTCTGAGCCTGCAGGGCAGCCGTGGCGTTTTCGTTCGAGCAGAACACGTGCTGTTACCAGACACGTGCATCGAATAAGCTAGCCGTCCGAACCGGGAAACTGACGGCGAGGGGACTCTCACCCCATAAGATCCGCAGCCTTGTCGGCTGCTCCTGCCATGGCCCACGCTTGCGTGGCCATGAAGGTCTTTCGGGATCGGCCGAGCGGGCGGGTATCAACGTCGTCGCGCGGTCATGCCGTGGACCGTCCCGAAGGGACGAAGGCGAGTAGCCGCGGGTGGAGCGAAGCGGAACCCGTGGGTGAGATTCGCCCCCACATGCTTCAGTCCCAAAGGGTCGGCGGGGGAGGGGGCGATGTGACCCAGGGTGGCACTGACGCGGCTACGCCGCTACGTTTACCCTGGGCTTTGTTGTGAAACGCCTTTGGCGTAAGTTCGGAAGATGCACGTCGCGCAGAGATCACGGCAGGTCTCGTTCCTCGACCATGCCCTACGTTCGCTGGGCTGGGCGAAGGCCGAAGGCAGGTTTCGTTCCTCGACCGTGCCTTACGTTCGCTGGGCTAGGCGAAGGCCGAAGGCAGGTCTCGTTCCTCGACCGTGCCCTACGTTCGTGGGCGTTGCCGGTGACACGTCGCCGGCGTTATTCGGCATAGTGCAGGCATGCCGACGTTACGCGAGGGCCGCATGCAGGCAGATGCCTGCGTTACGTGCGGGATGCCTGCGCTGCGAAACGACCTTACTTCAACCGTTTGAGCAGGTCCTTTACGGCCGCGCGGAGTTGCTCGTCGTCGTCGCGCGACTCGGCTTCGGGGGTCTGGTCGACGATTATATCCGGCACGGCCCCGTGATTGTCCATATCGGTGCCGTCGAGCAGATGCCAGCCACGCATGGGCAAACGTACCCAGGTACCATCGATGAGCAGGGTCGCCCCTGTGCTGATAACCGATCCGTGCGTAGTCTGTCCGACCAGAGTCCCCCGATTAAGGGTCTTGAATGCGTGCGAGATAATCTCCGCGTTAGAGTAGCTCTGTTCGTTGCACAGCATGTTGATCGGTAGCGTATAGCGTTGGATGTACAGTCGACCCTGCGGATAGGACCCGGTTTGCGAGGGGTCGCCGCCGCGGGGGACGGTATACGCGTGGTTCGGGGCCATGATAGACGCCAGCAGCCGGTCGGTGGTCCAGCCGCCGCCGTTGCTGCGCACGTCGATTATCAGGCCCTCCTTGTCGCCGGCGGCGGCGTAGAGATCGCGTTCGAACACGTCGAGGGACTCCTGGCCCATAGCTTGAATGTGAATATACCCGATCCGTCCGTCCGACCATTCTTCGGCCAGCTCCGCCTTGCGTCGCCGCCAGGCGTTGTACTTAAGCTGCGTTTCCTGCCGATCGGAGATCGGAGTGAGCAGCACGTTAAGGTCATGCGGCTCTCCGTCGTCGAGGACACGGCGGATGCTCACCAGGGTCTCCTGCCCGACGCGCCCGCGCAATAGCGACTCTATCGTGTCAGTTTCCCCGAGCGGGGTCAGCTCGATACCGGTGATGACATCGCCCGGCAAAAGGGCCATGTCGCCCTTGGCCGCGGGCGACTCCGGCGTCACCTCGACGACCTCGTAGCCGTCACCCACCCACCGATGCCGCGTGCCCAAGGTGCCGGTCGGCTGGGCGTTCGGTAACTTGGGGCTGTGGGTATACACGGCCATGTGCGAAGCACTCAGCTCACCAATGAAGCGGTTGGCGACGTAGTTGAACTCACTGGCGGTCCGCGCCCGGCGGGCGAGTTGGTGGTACTCTTCAGTCAGCTTCGCCCAGTCGAGCCCTTTCATCGAGGCGTCGTAGAAGGCCTCGCCCAAAGCCCGGGCCGCCTCGCGGAACTTCTGACTGGATTGGGCCTGAAGGTCGATGAGGATCTCGTCGGAGATGTCAACGTATTCCGCCGCGCCCCCGCCGGGGCCGACCGTCCCTGCCCGGCCGTGGTTGACGAATACGACCTTGTCGCCGGTCAGGCTGACGTGCTGAACGTTGGCCGCCTCGCCGAGCCTCGTGCGATCTTTGCCGTCCCATTTCACCGAGTACAAGCCTCGCTCGCCGATCGTGGCCGTGAAGATGTAGCGATCTCCGCCGGGCGACAGGGCGCTATCATGCTCGAAGCCGCTCAGAGTCGTCACGCGCTTCAGGCGCAAGTACGCGTCATCAAGTCCCAGCTCCACCGGCTCATCTTCGTCTTCGTCTTCCTCTTCCTCGTTGTCGCTCTTATCGTCCTTCTTCTCGGCGTCGGGCTTCTTGTCGTCGGCCTGATTCGCGGTCTTGTCGTCCGCGTCATCCTCGGCGCTGCTGGAATTCTCTTCCGGGTCCGCGTCATTTTCGGTTTCGGCGTGCTCTTCCTTCTCGGGCTTCTTGACCTCGAGCGGTTTGCGTTTCTTAGCGGCGTCGGCGGCGTCCTCGTAGTACTTCTCCAACTCCAACGGTGTCAGGGCTTCAAGGTTTGCGTCCAGGTACACCATCCAGACGTCGGATTCGTCGTTCACTCTTTCGGATAGGAAGCTGAGGATCTTGCCGTCGGCCGACCAGCTCGGTGACGAATCGTCGTCGGGATGGCGGGTGATGTTCACGGCCGGGCTCGAGCCGTCCGCCGGTATGATCCAGATATCCGTATTGTAATTGAGGTCGGACTGGACGTAGGCGATATGGCGGCTGTCCGGGCTCCATTCCCAGTGCAGTCCGGCATCCCAGCCGGGGACCAAAACGCGCGTCTCGCCGCTCTCGAAGTCGTAGATCGCCAGATCACCGAGCCCGCGCCGGAAGCTAAGAGACTTGCCGTCGGGCGCGATACTCGGTTCGCGATCGTTGGTCTCCTCCGCGATTACGGCTTCGATGTTGAACTCCAGAGCATCGTGCCAGCGCTGGGGCTTAAGCTCTTTGGGGAGTTCCTCTTCCTTTTCCTTTTCCGCGGCATCGTCATCATCCGTCGTGGCTTCCTCGTCGTCTTCCTCCTGGGCGCCATTCGGCTCGGTTTGCTCTTCGGCGTCGCCTTCGGGTGATTCCGCGGCGGCATCATCGGCGGTTTGATCCGACTCGTTCGGAGGAGTTGCCTCTTGATGTTCTTCCTTCTCGGGCTCCGGTTCATCCTCTTTCGGAGGATTGATCGCTTTCTCGAAGTCTTCTTTGATCTCACCGCGCGTGCGGGCGACGGTAGCGGCGTAGATGGACTCGGTACCGTCGCGGTCGCTGACGAAATACAGCTTCAGCCCGTCGGGTGACCAGGTAATCTCCTTCTCGCGGGCGGGGTTGCGGGTGACCCGTCGCGTCGGGCTGCCCTTGTCGATACTACGCACATAGACTTCGCCGTAGGCCACGAACGCCATCACTTTGCCGTCCGGGCTCAACTCCGCTTCGCTTACCTCTCGGTCGATCTTCTTGAGTTCCTGCCGGTCAAACTCATCCTCGGTAGCCCGGATCGACAGAGCCACCGGCGTGGCATCCGGTGAAGTCAGATCCAGCGTATAGAGCGTATCCCACGCCACAAAGGAGATCATCGCGCCGTTGGCGGACACGGCGAAGTCCTGTACGTCCTTCTCGGTGAACTTAGTCAGTTGCCGGGCGCGTTTGCCGCCCTTATCCGCGTCCATCCGGTAGAGATTCAAGCAGTTAGACTCGCGGTCGGAGAGAAACACGAGGGTCTGCGAATCGGCCCAGCGGGCTTTGCCGTCGTTTCCGGCCCAATGGGTCAGCCTTGTGAATGCATCGGTCCTTCGATCGAACAGCCACACGTCGCGCGAGTTGGCCCCGCGGTAATGGCGCCTCGTCCAGATGACATCTCCGCGAGTAAACGCCACGCGGGTGCCGTCCGGACTGATCACCGGGGAGCTGCCGAAGGCATCGTGGACTCGCCGAATCTCCCCACCGGACGGGCGGACCATGTACGGACGTGGGGCCGTGTAGACGTCGCCCTCCAACGCGGCCGCGAAGGTAATCACCTCGTCCCCCTCTTCGTCGACGCCGAAGCCGGTCATGATGCACTGGCCGTCAATGTCGGTCACCTGCCGAAGAGCCGTACCATCCTTGTTCATCAAGTGGATGTTGGGATAGCCGGTCCGGGTAGAGACGAAAGCGATGCGCTGTCCGTCCGGGCTCCAGGCGGAAGTCAAGTCGTCGCCGGGGTGGCTGGTCAGGCGGTGAGCGGTGCCCCCTACCGAGGGCACAATCCACAGATCGCCGCGCCAGGAGAAGACGATCTGCGTTCCGTCCGGGCTGATTGACGGATACCGCGGCAAATCGACATTTCCGGCGCCGGCTGCAGGCAGAACCGGCCGGGTGGGCGGCTGCACTTCGATGCCATCCGCTCCCGACGACCGGGCGCAGCCCGGGGTGCTCAACACAAAGACGATCATTGACAAGTGGATGAACGTTCGAATCATACCGGCTCCTCGCTATCCTTCGGTCCGCACAGACTCCAAAGCCCTTTCGTCTCCGATATCGCCGGCGACGGTGTTCGCGGAGTTCGTCTATTCCGGGGTTCGGGACGCCTTGCCGGCTGCTTCCCGGCGACGGCATTGCCAATCGGGGATCCCAGGGCTGGTACCGCCGAATCGCCCCTCAATCACGCATCATAAGCGCAACCCTAACGTGATAGGGGCCGGCCAACAAGAATCAACGAAATCGGAGAAGTTCATGCGTGCGGATAGCCGGGTTGCAGGGGCGGTGCAACACGCCGAGCGACTCCGGTTCTGCTGCTTCTTCCGTTGCGAGCCGGCCGCGGTTTCGTACGTTCGACGGAAGACTATTGCCGAGGGAATCTGCCGATACAATAGCCACTAATGGACATGGTCGTTGCGGATAGTCTGGAGAAGGTCTTCCCTACGCCCTATGGGGAAAAGCGGGCAGTGGACGGGCTGAGCTTCTCGGTGAGCGAGGGTCATATCTACGGGCTGCTCGGGCCCAACGGGGCCGGCAAGACCACGACTCTGCGCATGCTAAGCGGGCTGATGGCACCAACCAACGGTTCGGCTATCCTCGCGGGCTACAACGTGGAGACCAATCCGTACGATGTCAAGCGAGTGCTGGGTTTCCTCACGGCCAACACCGGGCTCTATCAGCGTCTGACCGGCCGAGAGCTACTCAAGTACTTCGCCCAACTTCACCAGATGGACGGCGCCGAGGCTGGGGAGCGGGCCGAGCGCCTTATCGACTGGCTCAATATGCAGGAGTTCGCTGATCTGCGTTGCGGGGCGTTGTCGACAGGCCAGAAACAGCGGGTCAACATCGCTCGGGCTCTTGTTGCTGATCCTCCGATTCTGATTATGGATGAGCCCACTCTCGGTTTGGACGTACTGAGTAATCGGGTGATTCTCGATTTCATTAAACGCGAGCGGGATGCCGGCAAGACGATCATCCTCTCTACTCATTACCTGGACGAAGCGGAGACGATGTGCGATGAGATCGGCCTGTTGCACGAAGGTCGCCTCATCGCGGAGGGGAATCTGGACACTCTGCGCGCGCTTTCCGGTGAGCAACGTCTTAGCAACATATTCCTCAAGCTCACCGGTGCGGATGCCCCGGTCGGAGTCTCCGGCTCATGAGTTTCACCGATCGCATTCGTACGATCTACCGCAAGGAACTAACGGATATCCTCCGCGACCGCCGCACGTTGGTCGCCATGATTGTTGTGCCGATTGTGCTGTATCCGCTGCTGATGCTCGGCTCGATCCAGGCCGTGAGCTACCAGGCCGAGGCCCTCGAGGATGAGAGGATCGCCATCGGCGTCGTAGGCAAGAACGAAGCGCTGTTCCTGCAGAAGATCATAAAGGAAGATGCGGAGATTCTGGCGGCGGCCGATCCCCCGACCGATTCCGATGCCGACCAGGAAGAAGAATCGATCAAGCCGATCGATGACGCCGATATCAGGATCCTCGAGTCGGTCGAGCAGATGGACCGGCTGATTCATGGCCGTTTGATTCATCTGGGGGTTATCCTCGACGCCGATCACATGCTCGAGGACATCGATCGGCAGATTTCGGTTGATTACCACGTGGATCGGGAAGACGTTCGCAGTGCCACCGCGATGTTCCGGGTGGATGCGGTAATTCAGCGCACGAATGATCGCCTCTGTGCCCACCGGCTGGCCGTGCGGAACCTCCCGGTCGAGATGATCGAGCCGTTCGTCGCCACCGTGACGGACCTGGCCGTGCCTTCTTCCATCCTCGGGCAGATTCTGCCGCTGATTCTCATTCTGATGACGATTACCGGGGCGATCTACCCGGCGATTGATGTGACGGCCGGGGAACGGGAGCGCGGGACACTCGAGTCTCTGATGGTCTGCCCGGTCTCGGTGATCGATTTGATTGTGGGCAAGTTCCTGGTGGTCACAACGGTCGCCATCATGGGCGCGGCGCTGAACCTGACGGCCGTCAGTGCCACGGTGTTCTTCGGAGGGTTCGACGTTCTTCTGACCAGCGGCGGAGGTGGGCTTCCGTTGGGGAAGATGTCCGTCATTCTGATGTGCCTGATACCCTTTGCCGTGCTGATGTCGGCGATCATGATCGCGGTGTGCAGCTATGCCCGGACGTTCAAGGAAGCCCAGAACTACGTAACCCCCGTGATCCTGGCGGTGTTGATCCCCGGGGGGATAGCGGCCTTGCCGGCAACGCGTTTGGATGGCGTGATGCTGGTGATGCCGGTGGGCAATATGGTGCTGTTGGCGCGGGATCTGTTGCTCGGGGCCGTGGTCCCTCATTGGCAGACCGCGACGGTTTTGCTCTCGACGACGCTATATGCGGGAGCGGCGGTGGCCGTGGCGGCCGGGGTGTTCGGCAAGGAATCGGTGGTCTTTGCCGATTCCGGGTCGTTGCGGACCCTGTTTTCGCGCAAGTTGATCAAGCCGTCCGCCCGCCCGCCGATATCGATGGGGCTGCTCGTCGTATCGCTGCTCTTTCCGGTGTGGTTCTTCATTCAATCGGCTTTGTCGCCGAGTCCGGACGAAGATGCGCGCGGGTTATTATACGCCTCCGGGGTGCTGATGCCGCTTCTGTTTGTGGTACTGCCGGTGTCGGTGTTGCTGTACTGGCGGGTTGATGTTCGTAACACGTTCTCCCTGCGCCTGCCGTCTTTGGGGCATCTGGCGGCCGGCTTGCTGATCGGGGCGTTTGCGTGGGTCCTGTCCCACGGAATAAACGTGGTCCAAACGGCGCTGGTGCAGCCTCCGGAGAGTCTCACGGAGAGCCTGGCGCGAATGCAGGATACTCTGTCCGCCATGCCGGCGCTGACGATTGTGCTTGTGTTGGGGCTGGTTCCGGCATTAGCGGAAGAGGCTCTGTTCCGGGGTTTCCTGCTGGGCAGCCTGCGCTCGGTGGCGGGTAAATGGACGACGGTGCTGGTGACCGCGGGCATTTTCGCGGTGTTCCACTTCGTCGTCTTCAAGTTCCCGGTGACGGCGGTGTTGGGGGTGATTCTGGCTTATCTCTGCTGGCAGTCCCGTTCGATTCTCCCGGGCGTTATCGCCCATCTTCTGCACAACACTCTGGTGACGCTCATGACGGTCCGTCCGGAGTGGGCCGAGAGGTTGGGCCTCACCACGGGCGGGGAGAGCAGCGGCCCGCACTTCCCGCCTCACGTTCTGGCGATCGGAGCCGGCGGGTTGATTGTCGGATTGGTGCTGGCAGCACGGCCGGCGAAGCTGCCGCCGGACAAGGAGGGCCATCTCAAGGTCACTTAGGCGAACGGCGCTGTGAAGGGGAAGAGCACGCCGAGTCGGCGACCTTAAGGAGCAGGCGCGCGACCGTCGCGGTCAGTTCTGACATCCGAAACGGTCTGCGAAGCACTGCGGTTTGATTGTTGGTTTCAATCTCCGGGCTCGATTCGACATCGTCGGAAATAACGACCGCCGGTATCCGGGGGGCGCGCCGGCGGATTTGTGCCAGGCATTCGCGGCCACTCATCTTTGACAGATCCGCATCGAGCACTGCCAACCGAATGTCCGCTTGGTACTCCTCGAACAGCCTCATTGCTTCGAGCCCGTTTTGGGCGGAGAGGGTCTTGAATCCGGTGTGATGGAGCGCCGCCTCAACCAGCGATCGAACGTGTTGATTGTGTTCGGCCAGGAGAATCGTCTGGTCCCCCCCCAGGATGTGCGGGTTGGAGTCGTCGGGTTCTTCCACTGATACCGGCCTGTCACAGCAAGGAAAGCCGGCCACAAACCGCGCACCTTGCTCTGTGCCCGGGTGGACCTCGATGTGTCCGCCGTGATCCGTGACTACACCGTAGACCATCGACAAACCGAGACCGGTACCGCGACCGCGCGGTTTCGTGGTGAAGAACGGTTCGAAGATCCGGGCGCGCAGGTCTTCGTCGATCCCGCAACCCGTGTCCTCGACCGTTAGCACCGCCGCCCCTAAGCTCCGGGTGGCGATTGTCGGGAAGCACTCTGCCGAGTCGAGAGCCTGGTGCCTCACCGAGATCCGCAACTGTCCACCTTTGGGCATGGCGTCTCGGCTGTTGATGGCCAGATTCACGACAATCTGCTGAATCTGAGCGGCATCCGCCGAAATCCACATAGCGTCGCTGTCGGCGATATCCAAGACGATCTCAATGTTGTTGGGCAACATCGGACGGAGCATCTTGACGGACCGGAGTACCGTGTTCCCGAAATGAATGGGAGTCTTGTGGGCCGGAGTTTTGCGGCAGAACGTCAACAGAGAACCGGTAACGGCCGTGGCGTGCCGCACGGTTTGCTCGATGCCCTCCAGCATCTCACCGATATTGCTCCGCGGCGGAACTTGGGGGCGGGCGAGGGTGGCGTAGCCGAGAATGGCCGTGAGGATGTTATTGAAATCATGTGCGATCCCGGAGGCCAACGTGCCGATGGCCTCCATCTTATGTGCCTGGCGTAGTTTCTCTTCGAGTGCGATCTTCTCCAGTTCGGCCCGCCGGCTCTCGGTGACGTCTCGCCCGACGGCGAGCACTCCCATACTGTTTCCCGCCGGGTCTGTCAGGTGAGTGTTGTGCCACTCTATCTCGCGCTCGCGGCCGTCCTTGGTCAGAATGGAATTCGTCGTGCCGGATGTGGATGTTCCTCCGATGGACTTCTGATGTACGGCCCGTATCCGGTCGCGCTCGGACGGGGGCACGAACACGGTGAACCAGTCTTGGTTGCGTACTTCGTCGAGGCAATACCCGGAGATCTCCTCCATATAGCGATTGAAGCGGATAATCCGTCCGTAATTATCCAAGACCAGCACGATCACGGGAGCGGTGTCAATCAGCTCTTCCGCGAAGTCTCTTTCGCGCTGCAGAGCTTCCTCCGCCTGCTTGCGCGTGGTGATATCTTGTCCGATGGCGACGATTCCCATCGGCTGCCCGTTGTCGTCCGGAGTGCTGCCGATGCTCCACGTGTAGAACCGTCGGCTTCCGTCGGCGGTTCGAACGGGGGACTCGAATTCGCGAACCGGCTCACCGGTCAACACCGCCCGCATATCCGCAGCGACCCGCTCGCGGATTCTCTCCGGGAGGAAGAGGTCGAAATAGCTGCGTTCGAGGACCTCGGCCTTCTTGTAGCCGAAGACGCGCTCCGCCTCCGGGTTGAATTCGGTGATGCGCCCGTTCGGCAGCAGGCAGACAATGACGCTGGGCGCGGTGCGAATCAGAGCTCTGAAGCGTGCTTCGCTTCGTTGGAGAGATGCGGTCCGCTGGGCCACGGCGTCCTCCAGCTCATCGGTGTATTCGCCGATTTTTTCGTGGAACGCCCGGTGGATGTGCCGGACCAGATTCTCGGGATCACCCGCCTTCTCGACGTAGGCAAACGCTCCTAAGTTGACGGCTTCTTTGGCCGAGTCGAACGATCCGTAGGCGGTATTCAGGATGATCCGGACGGAGCTGTTGATTTTGCGGATTTCGCTCAACAGTTCGATGCCGGGGCGATCGGGCAGCCGCAGGTCGACTACCGCAACGCCGAACTCCGACTCGCGGGCGTGCTGAAGGGCCTCTGCCCCCGTTGTGCAACTGGTGACCTCGAAACCCTCGCGTTCGATGATACTAGACAGGGTGTAGCGCTGGGCATCGTCATCTTCGACCAGCAGCACGCGAGAGATCCGGCCTCGCAGGGTCTTCTCGGGCATTTTCGTCGACTTCCCCATTGCCTTCCACGGGATTCCACCGGGCATTCATCCAGAGCCGTAGACAGCTTGACGGCGACTGGTTTGCACCTCGCTTGATATCCCGAACGAAACCACCGGTTACTCATACGGAATCGAGGCCACCGCTCTGGTCCTTGCGGGGAAGACGAATTCGGAAACTCGCCCCGGGACCCTCGGTGTCGACCAGGTCCAGCGTTCCCCCGTGCCGCTCGATGATTTGCCTGCATATGGCGAGCCCTAGTCCAGTACCTTTGGCCTTAGTGCTGAACAGCGGCTCGAAGACGCGATCGCGAATCTCGGGGGCGACACCTTCTCCGGTATCTCGAACCGTAATCTCATCATAGCGGGTTCCGTGCGTTGCCGCTACGGAAATAATACCGGTCTCAGCTATTGCCTGGCGAGCATTTCGGAACAGATTGGCCAGCGCCTGGCCGAGATGGGCCGGGTCGGCCAGAACGAGGAACGGTCGACACTCCAGGTCGAGGCGTTGTTCCACGGCGTTGGGGACGTTGGCCCGATCCCACGCGGTTTTGACGACGCCGTCGAGCTCGATCTCGGCGGCAAGAGGCTCGGACCCGCGCGACATCTCGAGCAGGTCGCGGATGATCCCGTCCGCCGTGTTTATTTCACACTCGATGATCCGCAGGTGTTCGGACAGGTCCGGTCGTCCACCGCCCACTTCGCCGCGGAGGAAGTACGCGGCGTTTCGCACCGCGCCGAGCGGGTTTCGCAGTTCGTGGGCGACGCTGCCGGCCAACTGTCCGAGCGTCGCCAGCCGCGTAGTGCGGATGAGCCGATCCCGGGTCTTGGCCAGTTCATCTTCGACCAGCTTCTTCTCATGTTGTTGCCGTTCGATCAGCTTTCGCTGAGCGGCTTGACTCGCCGCTTCCGCCTTGCGCCGAGCGGTCACGTCGCTCATCGTTCCGAGCATTCGGTAGGCCCGGCCGCGCTCATCGGGCAGGAACACTCCATGTTCCTCGATGTCCATGTAAGTTCCGTTCTTGCGTCTGAAGCGGTATTCTACGTCATAGGTGCCGCATTCGTTCATGGCCTTGTCAAGTAGTGACACGGTAGCGTCACGATCACTCGGATGAACCATCGCGGTCCAGCGGACAATATCGACCTCGCGAAACTCCTCCGCGGTGTATCCGGTGATCAACTCGACCGCCCCCAGCCAGCTTATAGCCCCGGTTGCGGGGTTGTAGTCATACACGAGTTGACCGGTCTTCTCGGCCACCGTGCGATAGCGTTCTTCCGCCTCTCGGAGGCTCTCCTCCGCCGTTCGTCGCTCAGTGATGTCGATGGCCGCTCCCAAGACCAGCCGGGGGCTTCCATCCTCGTTCCGACTCACCACCTTGGCCCGTGTGCCGATCCACATCCACTCGCCGTTTTCTTTCAGCAAACGGTGCTCATGAACATACAGAGGGGTCTCCCCCCGAAGATGGGCGTTGACGGCCGCGTGCATCTCCTCCCACTCGTGGGGGTGGTGCATCGCCTCGAAGTCCTTCGAGGTCTTCGGTAATTCATCTTTCTGATAACCAAGAAAGCCGCGGAACCGCTCGTCTACGGTGATCCGATCCGTGTTGAGATCCCACGTCCATACCGCGGCGTTGGCTACTTCCAGAGCCTGCGAGAGCAGCTCTTCATTCTCCCGCAATCCCTGTTCTATTCGTTTGCGCTCGGTGATGTCACGGGTGAAGACGGCAACTTTGTCTACAATTCCGCTGTCGTTCCAGATGGGGAATATTCCGCAATCGTCCCAGATTCCATCGCGCGCGTCCTCGTCGCGAACGCTCCGGCCCGTCTCGAAGACCTGCATGATCGATTCCCGGCGCCGTTTTGCCGTCGAATCGGGTAGATATCGCCATACTTGGTGCCCCGGCATTTCACCCCGGTTCCGGTTGAAGCGAAGGGCACAGGCCTCGTTTAGATCCAGGATTGTGCCGTCGCGATCCAGTAGCACGACGGCGTCGGTGGTGGCGTCGAGCAACGCCCGGATCATGGTCTCGCGTTCTCTGGTCGTCGCCTCGTTTCGCTCTCGCTGGATGGCGAGCCGGCGGAGAGTCAATTGGGTGTGCATCCGGGCCAGAAGCTCGTCCTTCGAAAAGGGCTTGGCCAGGTAGTCATTCGCCCCCGCTTCCAACCCCTCCACAACGTCCTCGACGCGGTCCTTCGCGGTCAATAGGATTACCGGCAGCATGTCCGGGGAATATGCTTGTCGAAGACGGCGGCAGACTTCGTATCCGGACATTCCCGGCATCATTACATCGAGAAGTACCAGATCGAACGGCGCAGCGGCGGCGGCGGCCTGTTCCACCGCGTCGAGTGCCTCGGCGCCATTGCAGGCCTGTGTCACTTGGCGCTTCTCGGAGGACAGGTGGGCCGCGAGAACCTGTAAAGCGAGCGGTTCATCGTCTACCGCCAGGATGCGGGCTGGATCTTCGCCAGGGTCCGCCGCGTGATGTGTGATTTCCCGGCGGGCTCCGGGTGAGCCCGGCCGGGCCACGGGTCTGCTCGGCGAATCGACGAAAGCGGCAGTCTCGCTTTCCGAGCCCGATACCGGCTGACCGCAAAGCGCCTCCAATTCAGCGACACGGCTGCGGCACTTCTCCAGTTCTTCGAGTATCTGAGCCCTGGTCCTTCTTGGCTCTTCTGCCATAGTCCGTCCTCACTTGTCGAAATACGCCAGACCAGATCCGAGAGACGGGCAACTTCGTCGAGTCGCTCCCCGAAGCCCGACCGATTGTCCCGCACCGGATAAGGGGACGCAATCACCCGATAGGGGGACACCTGGATAGGTCACTTCGGCCCCGCACAGACCGCGAGCCGGAGAATCGGATCGTCGGTGCTTCTTCAGGGGTTATCGAAAGAGAGCTGGAAAGTACTGAGGTCGACAAGGTCCACGTCGCCGTCGGCATCCAGGTCGGCGAGTTCGCAGCAGCAACCGGAGTATAGACAGGGGTCGCAGACTTCAGTTGGGCAGGGTTCGGTTAAGCACGCGGACAGCCGTTCGAAATCACCCAGACCCGCCATCCCGTCTCCATCGAGGTTTCCTCTCGCTACCGAGAAGACATGCACGGCACCCGTAATGGTCCCCATCAGTTCGGGAGTATGCCGGTGAGCACCAATGGCCAGAACACCGTTGCTCATCGACACGCTGCCGAACGTGTCCAAACTCGAGGTGTTCGCGGCCACGAACTCCGTATCCTGGATCCAATCATCGTCGTCGATCTGCGGGGTGCCGTTGTCCATCCGGCGAAAGAGGTAGGCCGAACCGGAATCCAATCCCGCTCGGTCGTCTCGGAGCGATCCGATCAGGATGAGGTCGCCGTCGATGACCAGGCTCGCTCCGAATTCGTCTGCGAAGAGCCCGCCCTCCGGGACGAGCTTGACCGGTGTAGACCAGGTGCTTCCGGTTTCGTGATAGACGTAGGCCGCGCCCGAATGAACGTACTCCGCTCCGCCGTTGAGGGAGCCCACCACGATCTCAGCTTCCTGCAAGGCTACCGCTATGCCTAACTGGTCGTCCTGTTCGGCATCCGGCGCGATCAGCTTCTGGTTTGTGAACCAGATCTCTGCGCTGCGGCGATAAACGTAAGCCGCGCCGGCGCTGATTCCCTCCCGGCTTTCGAGCGGGGCTCCGACAACCAGGACGTCTCCCTCGATGGCGACGGAGTGCCCGAAACTGCTGCGTCCCATGGAGTCCCAGGCGATGAGAATGTCTGTCTCAGACCAAATTCCGTTTTCTCGGTGATAGACATAGGCGCGGCTCTGCCCCGGCGCGCCCACCAACGCCGTGTCGCCGGCGATGTCCACGGACGTGCCGAAACGGGACAGTTCCATCGTGGACGAACCGTGTAACACGGCCTGCTCGGTCCACCGGTCATCGGCCGGGTCGTCAGGGGTGTTGTTGTCGTCCCTGACGAAGACGAATGCAACTCCTACCGCTTCACTGCCGGTGACGTCCTTGTCCGGCGCTCCTACTATCGCGGTGTCCCCGTCCAAGGCGACCGACCAGCCTAGTTGATCCTCGCGGACATTGTCGGAGACCTCTAGCTTCTCGAGCGTAACCCACTCACCGGCGATGAGCTGGTGAACGTATGCGGAGCCGGAATCGCAGTCGGTCCCCCTGCGCGGACAGCCGTCATCGTCAAACGGGGATCCGGCGATGATGGTACACCCGTCGATTGCCACGGACCAACCGTACCCGTCTCCGCCGCCGGCGTCGTCCGGAACGACCGTGCTCAGCTCACATTGGGCTTGGGACCGCGTGGTTGGCAACGCGCACATCGTCCCCACGAGGACGACGAGCCTAACAAGCGATAAGCCACGACCGATGGACACACGAACACCCGACAGGACGCCACGCCCTGAGAACGAGAACCCGCACGGATAACAGTATCAGTATAGCGTAACTCATCGAGCCGAACCACGAGAAACGAGGGCAGAGGCCGATAACGACGACAATTTCAGACACGGTGCAACCGAGAAGACCTATCGTCCTATAATATAGGCAAGAGTCGGCAGTGCGTCCTTCGCCCTGAGTCATATCACAGTGGAGAGAGGGCTCCGCATCCAGGAGGCCGTTACGGGGCACGCACTGCGCACCAGGCGAAGGGTGGGGAATTGACTGTGTAGCTCTCGTAGGGCACAGTCGAGGTACGAGACCTGCCGCAAAGGCGCGAATTCCGAAAAGACCGATTGCGGTACGCGAGCTACTCTCGGTTCTTCATCCGTCCCCCACTCATTCCGGTGGGGAATCAACATGACTGTTCCATTCCGGCAAACGCCGGAATGGGCGGGGCACGCGGCTACGGCTTCGCCTTGTACCGGTCGGCGTCGGCGAACATGTCAATCGCCCGAAAGTGCGTCAGGAAGGTGGCACCATGTTCAACGCCGGCGGGAATGTGATACGTATCGCCTTTGCGGTAGATCTGCGTCCGGCCGCCGATGGTCAGCTCCATCTCCCCTTCGATCACCACGCCCCATTGCTCCCCGTGGGTGTGCGGCGTTACCGCTCCGATCGGGTCGATGTCCAGAAACACCAACTGGTGGCTCGCCGCCTGAGACAGCCACCCCCGCACCCCGGGGAACGGAATATCCGCCTGCGGTAAACCGGTGACCATCTCTGGATAGGTGCCATCAGCCATAATCGTCACTCCCGTTGGCCGTGCCGGCCACGCCTCCGAACGCGGCCGTGATTCTCCAGGGAACTGTAATCCGAAACCGACGTACCGGGCAATGGCAGAGCTTATACGTGCAGACGGCTACGGCAGGTCTCGTGCCTCGACCGTGCCCTACCTTTGTTGCCGGCGTTGTGCGAGACGGATTTTCAGGCGAGGGGCTACGGCGAGTCGAGCGAGCTTTGAAACGCGGCGAAATCGGCGAGGTCGACATCTTCGTCATCGTCGTGATCGAAGGTACACCAGCACACCGACTCGTCCGCGCCGCCCGCCGAGTCCAGGCAGTCAACCAGACCGACGTAATCCTCTAACCGGAGCACACCGTCGGCGTCGAAGTCGCCGGTGCTCTGAACGGTGTCCGACTCGTACGCTCCGCGATCCACGCGGCAGCCTTGCAGCCGCGGCGCGCCGGCCACATCCGTAGCGTCCGGGTCGTCGGGCACTTCAGATGGATCGCCCGTATTGATCGCCGCGGATCCAATCCCGAGCCGCAAGTCGTCGTCGGCCGTGCCGACCACCGCGTCGGGACCGGCCGCGTCTACGAACAGAGGATCACCCCCGCCCGACCCGGTTCCTGTAAACGCACCGGAAAAACCCTGTATCAGGCTGTAATCAACGACCACCCCCCCGGTATCAAAGTTGATCTGGGCCAGCTCGTCCGTGCCGCGGCTGTCGAAATTGCCCCAGAGGATGCAGTTTATCAGGGTCGGCGAGTCGTCGGCGTCCAGCACGTTCCAGATTCCCCCGGAAGTATCCGTGGCCGTGTTGCCGGCAATCGTGCAGTTGGTCAACGTCGGATTACCGTTTACGTAATTCCCCATCGCCGCTCCGAACGGAGCGATGTTGCCGCTGAATACACAGTCCGTGAATGTCACGTCGGTGGCGGTATTATAGACCCCGGCCGCCTTGCCGGTGGCGATGTTGCCGCGGATGATGCAGTTCGTGAATATCGGATTGCCTAGGTAGTTGTAATTGAATACTCCGGCACCGCGGTCCTTAAGCGCGGTGTGAACGTCAGCGAAACCACCCGTAATCGTGCATCCGTCGACGATGGCCGTGTTGTCTACCTCGTAAGCGGTGATAACATGATGGCTGTTATCGCAGGTATTCCCGCAGGTCGAACAGCAGAGCATGGCCGCCAGGGCGACGCATTGTTCGTCCCATTCTTCGCTGCAACAGGAAGGTCGCGGGAACGGCCGGTCCGTACCAGCCCCGCCCTCGACGCAGACCAGTGTTTCGCACGTAGCACTATCGCAGCCGGCGGTGTCGTGCGCATTGCAGCAGGTACTTGTCGGTGCGGGGTCATCGTTGAGAAGAAGGTCACCGCTGAGGATAGTCTCGTAGGCAATGAAATCGCGGGCGTCCGGGTCGCCTGCCCCGCAACCGGCATATCCGCCCCGTATCGCGACGCGGTCTTGCAGCTTGAAGGTCTTGAGCCGTCCGTTCCCAAGCGTGGGGATGTAGACCCCGTCGGCCACTCGAATCTCGGTATCGGCTTCCGAGTCGGCCGCGTCCAGGGCTTCCTGGATAGTGTGATACGCCCAGCACCAACTCTGCCCGGTGTACGGGTACGTCGCGTTGCGATCCACGTAGATGATCTCGGTCTCCGCGCGGCTCGCGCCGGCGGTCAGCAACAGCCCCAGCGCGCAAGTTAGCACCGTGATATTGAATCGAAACGGACGCAAGATGAACGTCTCCCCTCCCAGTCTATTGGTGCATCGCTACACGTAGAGGCTCGGGGCGAATCCACACCATTCCCCAGTCCTGCACCGCTCAAGAGCAGTGGCACACCCGAGAGCCTCGGTGTTACGTAGCACTAGATGGCCGCCCGCTGAAAAACCGTGAACAATGCCACCGGACGATTATAGTGGCGGGTTTGCCGCGAATAAACGCCGGAAGCGTTATCGAGCGTCATTCCCCAATCGCAAGCCGCATGACCGGACATTGACCTGACGATAACCTTCCGGGAGACCGACTCCGGCGAGCAAGGCAACGGGGTCGGCCGGTCTGGAGTTATCGGTCCATTGTCGCAACGGATGCTACGGAGTCTCATAACATGGGCGCGGCGATATCGATGACGGCGCGGTGTGCGGTGCTGGTGCTCGGCATTGTCCTGATCGGGGGCTGCTACTCGATCAACCCGGATCTAATCGATTACGACGGGGACGGAGTGCCGGACGTCAGCGACGCGTTTCCTGCTGACCCCACCGAGCACACCGATAGCGATGACGACGGAGTGGGGGGACAACGCCGACGCCTACCCGTTGGACCCGGATCGAACCACGGCCGAATCCAATCCGGATGACGATGACGCCGACGAGACTGCCGACAATGACGAGGATTCAGTCGACGATGAAGGAGAGGAGCCGGCCGACGACGATGCGGAGGAACCGGCCGATTCTGACTCATCCGAGGACGAAGACGGCGGCGGGCGGAGATAAGCCTCTCGGCGGCAACTCGGCCCCCGGTGCCGTGGGGAATGCGGATGATGCTGTATCGCCTCTGTGGGGAACGGAATAGCCGCAAGACTGCTGGTCGGCGGAGCCGCGATCCACCGGCCGTACCGCCTCAAGCACCCGAACGTCACCCCTTCATTCTTTGCAGTTCGACATTTAGACCTTTGGTCTGACTGGCCAAGCTGCTATGATGGCGCTTTAGTAGTCCGTTGAGGTAGGGGGCGGACACCTCACCGAAGGTGATTGTTGGCACGGGCAGCGCGAATCTGCTCGGAACCGGTCTCCTCTCTCAACGGTGTTCTGAGCCGTTCGATCGCAGGGGTCGGGGCTCGCCATTGACTGAAAGGGACGCAACATGTTAGCGAAGCGCGGCTTGCTCCTGTGGAGCGCGGCGGTGATCTTGGGCATTGGTCTGGGCACAGCCGGACTGACTCCGGTGGATTCCGCAACGGCAATTGAACCTGAAGATGCGGCCTTCGCCGCGAAACTCCATCCGGCGCTGCTGACTCGCTTGGCCGAGGAAGGCGAAGAGGTAAAGGCCTGGATCTTCTTCGCCGACAAGGGCACTACCTCTCCGGACGAGTACGCCCAAGCTATCGACAAGGTCGCGGCGGAGTACAACCCCCGCGCGGTTCAGCGCCGCCGATTGCGCGGCACGGCCGCCCGCGGCGGAGCCCTATTCACTCAACATGATCTGCCGGTAGTTCGCGAGTACGTCGAAGCCGTCAAAGCCACCGGAGCGCGGGTCCACGTTACCAGCCGCTGGATAAACGCGGTCAGCGCATACGCTACGCGCGACCAACTGGATGAAGTTGCGAAGCTGTCGTTTGTGACCAAGCTGCAGCCGGTCGCTCGGGCGGCGCGGGTTCTTCCTCCGGACCAGGACCAAACCGCCAAGGAAAAGCCTCTGCTTCCGCCGTCCTCGCCGCGCGGGGACAGCCGGGTCGATTACGGCGCTTCCCAGGCTCAACTTGCCCAGATGAACCTGATTGCGCTGCACGAGCAGGGCTTCACCGGTGACGGCGTGATCATCGGCATGCTGGACAGCGGTTTCAAGACTACCCATGAAGCCTACAACGACCCACTGCATCCGCTGAACGTGATCGCCTCCTACGATTTCGTCAACGACGATCCCAACGTGGGTCCGGAAGCGGGTGACCCGTCAACGCAGCACAACCACGGCACCCAGACGCTCAGTTGCATCGGCGCCTACAAGGTGGGCAGCTTGGTCGGTGGGGCCTACGACGCCTCGTTCGTACTGGCTAAGACCGAAGACACGTCCGACGAGTACCCGGCGGAAGAGGATAACTATGTGGCCGGGCTCGAGTTCATAGAGGAACACGGCGCTGACATGGAGACGTCATCACTCGGTTACATTGACTGGTATACGCAGGATGACCTGGACGGGCTGACGGCCGTGACCACGATCGCCGTGAACATCTCGACTTCGCTCGGGATCCATCACTGCAACTCGGCCGGAAACGAGTATCACGATTCGGACCCGAGCACGTCCAGCATTATCGCCCCGTCCGACGGCTTCGACGTCATCGCCGTCGGAGCGGTGACCAGCTCGGGCAGTATCTCTTACTTCAGCTCCGACGGTCCCACGGCCGACGGGCGGGTCAAGCCGGAGGTGCTCGCCCTGGGCAGCGGGGCCGCTACGGTCTCGCCGAGCAGCGATACGGGCTACACCAGCGCCGATGGTACTTCTTTCTCCGCTCCGCTGGTCGCCGCGGCCGTGGGGTGCCTGGTCCAGGCCAATCCGCATTGGACGGTCCAGGAGATGCGGGAGCATCTTTTCTACACTTCCGACTATTACGTAGCCCACGGGACTTTCGACCCGCAGTATGTGCGCGGCTATGGGATTATCAACGCCTTCGCCGCCTGGGCCGACTGTAATCTGAACGAGATCGCCGACGAGTGCGATATTGACTGCGGCGTCGCCGGCGGGCCCTGCGATGTGCCCGGATGTGGCGGAAGTCTCGACTGCAACCTTAACGGTGTCCCGGACGAGTGTGAGGCCGACTGCAACGACAACGGCATTCCGGATGATTGCGACATCGCCGATTGCACGCCCGGTGATCCGCTCTGTGCGGACTGCAACGGGAACGGCATCCCCGACGAATGCGACATTCCATTCCCGCAGCAGGGGCGTGTCCTTCTCGATCGCCCGCGCTACGCCTGCGAGTCCGTGGCCGTTATTCAAGTGGACGACTGCGGATTGAACTTAGACGGCGGAGTGGTAGAGACCGTCTCGGTGACGATTACTTCGGACTCCGAGCCGGGCGGCGAGACCGTTCTGCTGACGGAGACCGGGACGGCGTCCACCGTGTTCGAGGGTTCTATCTCTTTGAGCGGAACCGATAGCGCCGGCGTGCTTCTCGTCGCGCCGGGTGATGCGGTAACCGTCAGTTATCTCGATGCCGATGACGGTCTCGGCGGCACGGATGTGGTTGTGGCAGAGAACGCCCTGGTAGACTGTGACGGGCCGATCATCTCTTTCGTGCGGACCACCGATGTCGGGCCGTATTCGGCGAACGTCGAATTCCAGGTAGACGAATCGTCCACGGCCACGGTGCGTTATGGGTTTACGTGCGGTGGTCTGAACGAGCAGGTCCCCAGTGGAGGCTTCGCCACGACATTCCAGATACCGCTCGTGGACCTGGAGAAGAACACCTTGTACTTCTTCGCCGTGGATGCCGAAGACCAGGCCGGCAACCTGACTACCGACAATGCCGGCGGGGCGTGTTACTCGTTCACCACTACCGACATCCCCGATTTCTTCACCGAGCAGTTCACCGGCGGCTTCGACCTTGACGGCTTGACCATCAGTTTCACCCCCGACGGGTCCGGCGATTTCTATGCCGGTTGTGCCGAGGGCAATACGGGCCTGCCAACCGACCCGGCCGGTGGGACCACGCTGAGTTTCAGCCCGAGCAACGATGACGGCTACGCGGCGATCAGTTTGACGGGAGGCGCTACGGTGTCGTTATACGGCACGTCGTACTCGTCTTTGTACGTAGGAAGCAATGGGTATTTGACGTTCGGGGACAGCGACGACGATCATAACGAGACGCTCGAGGAGCACTTCGCCATACCACGGGTTGCGGGGCTGTACAACGACCTGGACCCGTCGGACGGCGGGAGTGTGTCGTGGAAGCAGCTTGTTGATCGAGTGGCTGTAACGTGGCAGTCCGTGCCGGAGTGGAATACGAGCAACTCCAACACGTTCCAGATCGAGCTGTTCTTCGACGGCACTATCGCAGTCAGCTACGCCGGGATCGCCGCCTCTGAAGGAATCGTCGGTTTGTCCGAAGGTGAAGGGCTCAGTGCGGAGTTCTACGCAACCGACCTGTCGGATATGGGAGCATGTGTTCCCTTCGCCGATTGCGACAACGACGGCGATACGGATGAAGACGACTACGCCGTAATGTGCGCTTGCTTCTCCGGCAGTGGCGGGGGTGTGGATTCGGGTTGCCGATGCGTGAACTACGACGGCGACAACGACGTCGACTGCAAAGACTGGAATCAGTTCGCGGCCCTGTGGACCGAAGGCGATCCGCCGGTATTCCCGCCGTGCGAGTCCATCGAAGCCGACGCGATCGGCGGGCGCTATCTGGCCGTCACCCCGTCGGAGGGAACCGAGCCGGTGGCGCTGCTGCTGACCGGCGGGGCGTCCGAGCCGGCCGTGTCGTGTTTGGCCCGCTATGTTCAGGCGGACGGCACCCTGGGTGATGACCCCGTATTCCGCCTGCCGATGGAATGGGGCACGGTCTTCGTGTCCGGAGCGGAGATCGGACCGGACACGCCCTACGCGGTTCAGGGCGACTACGGCACTCCCGGGAATCCGGTCCTGACTCCGGCCCAGCCGGTACGGACGCGGTTGTGGGCGGACATCGACGGCAACCTGATCGTCAACCTTGCCGACATTCAGATACTCGTATTGGCGTTTCAGGGCACCACCGGCTTGGCGGACTTCGAGGCGATGGACTTAGCCGGATGCGAGTTGGACGGCACCATTAACATGACGGACGTCCAATGGGCCGTTCTGGCGTTCCAGGGGAAAGCCTACTGGGACGTCCAATGCGCGGCCCCGTGCCCGTAGACGCCTTTGACTGACAGATAGATGTCATAATAGAACGGTTGGCCCACGGATGGGTGGTCCGCGCCCCGGATGGGTGGCCCATCGCTTCAGCGGTGGGGGCTCGAACTGCTACCCGGGTGGCATGGGTCAACTTGTTGACCCGTGGAGCGTCGGAGAGTCGCCGCGCATCAGTACCGTCAGGGAGTGGCCATCGCGCGTCGGCGCGCCGCAACGGATCGGTCGGGGGCCGCTCGTTGACACTCGCGGTACCGATTGCGGCCTGCCCCACAGATGAGTGTCCGATCGCTTTTGCGATAGGAGCTCGAACTGCCACCCGAGTGGCATGGGTCAACTTGTTGACCCGTGTCGCGAAGGGGGCGTACTCTTCAAAAGCAATGGCACACTCGCCGGGGTGAAGCCCCTTGGGGCGACAGGTCCTCTAGCCCCATGGCGTAAGCCTGGGGAAACCATTCGGACGTTTCGCGCCAAGCCCCTTGTGGGCGGCAGAACGCATCAAGGTTCGGAACGGAAACCGGTGATTCAACATCATACGGAAAGCACGTTGGCGACCACCGGGATCTCTTGGAGCGTCGAAGACTCGATCCCGCGGCTCACGCCGCGGGCTAGCCAGAGCTGTCGCCCTGGCGGGCTGGTTCTGCGAGACACGTGGGTGGCATGGGTCAACTTGTTGACCCGTGGCTTGTAGCGCGGGCATCCACGGGCAAGCTGCAAGCGTCCATGCCTCCATCGCGTAATCTCTTGTCGTGCGGCGGAGTACTCTACGCGCGAGCTACTCTTGCCCATGCCACCCATCACGTAGCGTAGGCACCCTGCCTGCAGCATCTCGCGCAACGCGCCGAACGACGCCGCTTTCCGGACATGGGTTTGGACGATGCGCGCCGTTGCGGCAGGTCTCGTACCTCGACCGTGCCCTACAACCGCTGACACGTGGGTGGCATGGGTCAACTTGTTGACCCGTGGCTTGTAGCGCGGGCATCCACGGGCAAGCGGCAAGCGCCCATGCCTCCATCGCGTAATCTCTTGTCGTGCGGCGGAGTACTCCACGCGCGAGCTACTCTTGCCCATGCCACCCATCACGTAGCGTAGGCACCCTGCCTGCAGCATCTCGCGCAACGCGCCGAACGACGCCGCTTTCCGGACATGGGTTTGGACGATGCGCGCCGTTGCGGCAGGTCTCGTGCCTCGACCGTGCCCTACAACCGCTGCCACGTGGGTGGCATGGGTCAACTTGTTGACCCGTGGCTTGTAGCGCGGGCATCCACGGGCAAGCGGCAAGCGCCCATACCTCCATCGCGCAATCTCTTGTCGTGCGGCGGAGTACTCTACGCGCGAGCTACTCTTGCCCATGCCACCCATCACGTAGCGTAGGCACCCTGCCTGCAGCATCTCGCGCAACGCGCCGAACGACGCCGCTTTCCGGACATGGGTTTGGACGATGCGCGCCGTTGCGGCAGGTCTCGTACCTCGACCGTGCCCTACAACCGCTGCCACGTGGGTGGCATGGGTCAACTTGTTGACCCGTGGCTTGTAGCGCGGGCATCCACGGGCAAGCGGCAAGCGCCCATGCCTCCATCGCGTAATCTCTTGTCGTGCGGCGGAGTACTCTACGCGCGAGCTACTCTTGCCCATGCCACCCATCACGTAGCGTAGGCACCCTGCCTGCAGCATCTCGCGCAACGCGCCGAACGACGCCGCTTTCCGGACATGGGTTTGGACGATGCGCGCCGTTGCGGCAGGTCTCGTACCTCGACCGTGCCCTACCCGGATGTCAGGCCGTAGACCGTCCCGGAGGGACGAAGGCAAGTAGCCACGGGTGGAGCGCAGCGGAACCCGTGGAAGGATTCGCTCCCGTACGCTCCCGTCCCGAAGGGCCAGCGGACGGTTGCCGAGATCTCGCGGAAAACCGCGGCAGTTCTCGTGCCTCGACCGTGCCCTACAACGGCCCATGCGAAGCGATACGGCCGCGGTACTGTCCAGATCGCCCCCGGTCCGGTACCATAGCGGGTATCTGAAAGAAAGGACCGCTAAGACATGGTAACCGACAGACCTCTTCCGGAAGTATTATCGCTGATCGTCTGCGATCAGATCATCACCGACCGAATCACGGGCAAGCAGTCCCTGATCGGGATGTTCGCCCGGGTACACGCCCGCAAGTTCCCGGTGGCGCATCCCCTGCTAAGTGTTTTCGCCTCGCTTACCGAGGGCTACGGGCAGGTCGAGCTGACCATTCGCGTCGTCGACGCTAACGACGCCCGCCCGCCCATCGTCGAAGGGCGCGGCAAGGTGGAGTTCAAGGACCCTAGGGCCATCGCCCACCTGGCCTTGCAGTTCCACGGACTTGTCTTCCCCGAGCGCGGCGAGTATCGCGTGCAACTGGTCTGCGACGGGCAGCTTCTCCGCGAGGCCCGCTTGGACGTGATCGAAGTCCGGCCCAAGTCCGAGCAGCCGCCCGGTTCATCCGACTACCCGGAGCCGCCGGACTTCAACGCGCCGCCGGAGCAGCTTTCGTAGTTGCGAATGACGATCTGATGCGGGACCGCGAGCGCGCCCCCGGTTCTAAAGGCAATCCACCGGGTGCCGCTCCTGATGCATGACCGAATCCGGCTGCCGAGCGCGACTGCTCCACACAACGCGGATCACTTCGAGCAAGTCGATCGTTTTGAAATGCGAGCACTGAACCTGCGGAATGACCAGCGGCTTTAGACCCGCCCGTGCGGCTTGTTCGAAGAAGTGGATGTCCTCGCCGGTAATCCCGCCGCCGGGTTGGTGGCGGAACGTAAACCACGGATACTCCAAGCGATCGAACACGCTTCGCTCGATGAGGCAGCAGCCCATCCCCGCGGCGTCCACCTCGAAGGGCTGCCCGGGTAGTTCGCCCAGAAACTCGAGTTCGCCGGTGTCGTTGCGTTTCGCTACCGAAGTGCAGAGCCGCCGCCCGAGCAGCAGGGGATAGACCCCGCAGACGATCGGCCGACCGGCCGCGAGCATCAGGGCCAGACTGTCGTCCGGTGGAACCACGTCGCTATCGAGGAAGAAGATGTGCGAATGCCGGCTCTCGCGGAAGCGCCGGACCCCGAGGTTGCGGGAGTAATCGGCCGGCTGGGCCTCGATTGTGCAGAACTCCACTCCACCCGCATGGCCGGCACAAACGCGAAAGGCGGCCTCGGTCGTGCGGCTGTGGATATCGCGAGCGGTGGGGATACACACGAGAATGCTCATAGGGTCGGCTCCCAGGCGTGCTATGCGCCGTCAGGTTCCATCGGCAATCATACCAGGGACCTTGCCATTGGCTTTCTCACCGCGTCTAAAATCGTCTGCAGCATTGCTGACGCGTCGGTACACACGAGTAGTCCATGACGGGTCTCGTGCCTCGACCGTGTCCTACGGAACTTACATCGAGGGTCATCAGGTTTGGGACGTTGATCATCGGCTCCCCCGGGTCCGACGTGTGTTGTTCGGACGGTTTCAGACAAGTCGGACGCGGCAAGAGGTTCAAGAGGACCCGGGCCACCCGGCCGGGTGGCATGGGTCAACTTGTTGACCCGTGGCACGTGGAAGAGTCGCCGCGCATCAGTACCACGACCGTCAGGGAGTGGGCGCTATACCTAACACGAGTAGCGGCTGAGGGCCGCTCGTTGACACTCGCGGTACTGACTGCGGCCTGCCCCCCAGCCGTTGGGCGGGCGGCATATCGCCTTAGCGGCGGGGGACGCAACGTTGCGGCAGGTCTCGTGCCTCGACCGTGCCCTACGAGGCTGCTGCAGCGGTGCCGACGCGCCGGTACGCATGAGTAGTCCAAGGCAGGTCTCGTGCCTCGACCGTGCCCTACGGGGGCGGCGCCGTGTGGGGGCGGTTTCTGCAAGTGTCTCGGGGGGTTGCGGGCCTGGGGCGGCGGGGGGGAGTGAGGCTACCAATCCGGCCCGTGAGCAGGTATCCTGTACGGATGATCATGGCCGCGAAGCGCGATAGTCAGTTGCTCGATCCGGAGTTCATGGCGAAGCTGGACCAACTTTCGTTGGTCAGCCGCAAGATCTTCGCGAGCAAGCTGCGCGGCGAGCGGCTCAGCAAGCGCCGCGGCGACTCGGCCGAGTTCGCCGATTACCGCAACTACGTGGTTGGTGACGACCTTCGCTATCTGGATTGGAACATCTACGCCCGGCTCGAACGGCTCTTTATCAAGCTGTTCCAGCAGGAAGAGGATCTGCACGTCAGCCTGCTCGTTGATGTGTCCAAGAGTATGGACTGGGGCGACCCGAACAAGGGGCTGTACACCCGGCGGATCGCGGCGGCCATCGCCTACATCGGCCTGGTCAACTTCGATCGCGTGAGCGTATACGCCTATTCCAACGGGCTGCAGTATGAACTGGTCGGCGTGCGCGGCCGGCGTTTGATGTTCAAAGTCATCGAGTTTCTCAACAAGGTCGAATACGGCGGTCCCAGTAACCTGGCCGCGGCCGGTAAGCAGTTCGCCATCCGCCATCCGCAGCAGGGTATCGTCCTGCTGTTGAGTGATTTCTTCGAGAAGGACGGATACGAAGAGGGGCTGCGGTATCTGCTGGCCCGCAAGTATGATGTTTACACGGTGCAAGTGCTCAGCCCGGAGGAGATCGACCCGCCCCTGGTGGGTGATCTTCGGCTGATGGATGTCGAGGATGACGACACGGCGGAAGTAACGGTCAGCCGGGCTTTGTTGAACCGGTACAAGCGCAATCTGGAGGCATATTGCGGCGGACTGCGGGAATACTGCACGCGGCGGGGTATCAACTACTTCTTCACCAGCTCCGAGGTGCCGTTCGATCAGGTCGTGCTGTCGTACTTCCGAAACCGGGGGCTGCTCAAGTGATGCCCCGGCGACTACACAATCCGGCCGGGGATGGGCGAATGGGGAGAACGGCCGAGTGAGCTTTTTGAGCCCAATGGCGATTGCGATTGCAGCGGCGGCCACCATTCCTCCGCTCGTCGCTCTCTATTTCCTGAAGCTCAAACGCGACGTGCGCCTCGTCCCCTCCACGCTGCTGTGGAAGCGGGCTGTCGAAGATCTGCACGTGAACTCGCCTTTCCAGCGCTTGCGGCGCAGCCTTCTGTTGCTGTTGCAGTTGCTGGTATTGATTGCCGCGGCCATAGCCCTGGGCAAGCCGATGCTGCAGACAACCGAAAGTCATTTGGACACCGTAATCATCCTGATAGACCAGTCAGCTTCGATGAATGTGGTAGAAGCCGACGGTCGCAGTCGGTTGGAGCGAGCAAAGGAGCAGGCCAAGCGTTGCGTCGATAACCTGGGCGATGACGCCCGTGCCATGGTCATCGCCTTTTGCGATCGGGCGACGGTAGTGTCATCATTCGACACCGACCGCGCGGCTTTGAAGCGGAAGATCGACTCGGTAGAACCGACGGACAGTTCGTCTACCTTGGGCGAAGCGATGAGCCTGGCCGAGGCGTATACTCAGAACATCATCATCGGTGGCGACGAGGCCGGTGCCGACAAGCCGCCGGACTCGACCGCGCCGCCGGCGTCGGTTTTTCTGTTTACAGACGGTCGGGTTCAGGATTCCGAACATGTGGCGCTTCAGAAGTTCGCCCTCGATAAGATCAGCGTAACCAACGTAGCCCGCCGTAGCGACAACGTCGGCATAATCGCGATGGACGCCCGCCGGGACTATGAACGGCCGGAGATTCTGGAAGTGGCCGCCACGGTCGAGAACTTCGGACCCGAGCCGGTAACCGTCGACGCGGTGTTGTATATCGACGGGCAGAACGTCGACGTGCAGACCGTGCGCCTCGAGGCCGCGTTTGAGAAGGTGGAGGACGACTCGGCGAGACCGCCCCGCCCCGCGGAGAATCGGATGGGGATTATTGCGTTCGACGACATCGAATTCGGCGGCAGCGGGGTCGTAGAGGTTGTCCTGCGCATAGACGACGCCTTGTCGACGGACGACCGGGCCTGGACGGTCATCGAAGAGCCCAAGAGTGTTCGGTTGCTGCTGGTGACCGCGGGCAACATGTTCCTGGAGAGTATCCTCTCCTCGCTTGAGATCGAAATGGTGCTGATGACGCCTGCGGAATACGAACGTGCTCCCGATGACGCGTTGCAGGATGGCCAGCATAGCACGTTTGACGTCGTAATGATGGACCGGCATTCCACGGAACGGCTGCCGCGGGGAAACTACATGTTCTGGGGCGGGGTCCCCCTGATCGAGGGAGTGGCGGCCGGGCGGGTTATCGAAGACGAGGTCATCTTCAATTGGGACGAGACGCATCCGCTGCTTCGGCACGTGGCCGTGGAGACTTTGCAGGTGTACGAGTGGTTGAAGCTCGATCTGCCGCCGGAAGCCGTGTCGATTGTAGATGGGGAAACGAGTTCGGTTATCGCCTTGCTCGCGCGGGATGCCAGCCAGTATCTGATCAGTGCCTTCAGTCTGATCGTGGACGATGAAGAGGCGGGCGGTCCGATGGTGAATACCTATTGGCCCACTACGGTCGACTTCGTCGTATTCGTTCAGAACTCCGTACAGTACCTGGCGGGGAATGCGGCCGCGGTCGGCCGCCGGAGTATCCGCCCGGGCGATCCGGTCATACTGCCGATTCCCAAAAGGACGCGCCAGGTGAAAATCCACCGGCCGGACGGCGTGACCGAGTCGCTGTCGGCCGCGGGTTACGAAACGCTGCACTACGCTCGGACCCGCCGGGTCGGCACGTATCGGGCGGAGCCCGGGCTACGCGGGCGCGACGTCTTCGCCGTCAACCTGTTCAACACGGTGGAGAGCCGAATCGAGCCCGCGGAGGCTCTTACCCTGGGAGCGCAATCGGTTGAGGCTCGGGCCGGCACTATTGAAGTCAACAATCCGGCCTGGCGTTATCTGCTCCTGGCCGCTCTGGTATTTCTGCTTGTGGAATGGGTCATTTACAATCGGCGCGTTTTCGTTTGATCATCGGACTGCACGGTTTCGGCGGATGAGGTTCTCTCGGCACGGGTCACGGGGAGTGCGGTGAAAAGGCTCAAGGCGGCGTTGATCGGGCTGGCAGGCGTGGGGGGTGATTATCTTTCCGCGCTTCAGGCGGATGACCTGTTCGAAGTCGTGGCCGTGGCGGACCGTGACGCTGCGCTTCTGCGGCAATGCACGGAAGGCACCTCTTTGCGGCAGTACGCGGACTACCGTTCTTTGATCGTGGAAATGGGGCACGCCGGGTTGGATGCTCTTTTCGTTGCGGCGGAGTCGTTTCGGTCTTTCGAGTACATGGAGGCGGCCGCCGAGCGCGGGATCGCCGTATTTCACAAAGCTCCGCCGGCCCGCAACGTGGACGAGGCCCGGCGCTTGGCGGAGTGGTTCTCCGGTAAGGGGCGGTCATTTGTGGTGCCGCGCCTTTGGCAGTGTGATCCGGCGTTCGCCTGCCTGATTGATCCGGCGGAGCCCATAGGCCGCGTCTGCACCGCCGTTGCGGAGGTACGCACGACGGCCGGATCGCAGGGTTGGCGCGGCGACTCGGTTCGCGCCGGTGGTGGAGTTCTGCTAAACAGCGCTTATGAGCAGGTAGATATGCTGGTGGCTCTGCTGGGCGTGCCGGAGTCGGTGTACGCCCAGTGCGGAGCGACCGCCCTGCCGGGCACGGCGCGCAATTACGATACCGAAGACACCATGCTGGTGAGCCTGCGTTTCGCCGGGGATCGCATCGCGTCGGTTGCCGCGTGGCGCGGGGCTCCGGCGCCGCATTCGCGAGTAGCTTTGATCGGAACCCAAGGCCTGGCCGAGGTCTTCCCCGACCGTCTGGAACTTGCCCTTGCGGGTGGAGCTACGGAATCTAACGTAGTGCGGACCGTGCCGCCGGTAGCCGGCGCCGTACACGCCTTCGGAGTCGCCCGATTGGCCGAGGACCCCCCGGAGGATCAACCGGACGACGGGTGCCTCGCGCGTCCTGCCGCTACCCCTGCTCCGAAGCTGGAGGTCGAGGATTACGTAGCGACCATGGCCGTAATCGAGGCCGCATACCTTGCCGCCAAGACCGACGAGCCCGAATCACCCAGCCGCTGGCTGTGACCTGAGCCACCCGTCGAGCTGGGTGGCATCGCGTGCGCGTCTTTGTAGCGGTTCGAATCCGCCACCGCTAAAGCGATGGGCCACCCGACGTGATTCCATGAAAGAGGGCTTACCTTACGAAGGCACCTCTCGCCGGCGCAGAAACACTTGTGTGCCAACCGTCAGAGCTAGTAACGTCATAATCACAAAGCCCCACTCCGAGACGGCCGGTACCGGACCGCTGGTTTGGCAGACCTCTACATAATCGATCTCGTATGCGTAGATCTCGTTCTCGCCAATCGTGTTCACCGGCTGAAGATCGGCGCTGTATGCGTCCATCCAACCGGCGTCCGGTGCCCAGAAGTTGAAATATAGCGACATGGGCTCATCCGGCACGATATCGGGGTCCCTCACCGTCCGCAGCACGACCTCGCCGTTAACCGGATCGAGCCAGGTCCATCTGATGCTCGGTGCCGTCGCGCACCAATAGATCCGAAACGTATTCCATTCCGTCATATCAAGTCCGTCGGGGTATACGTATTCCGGATGTTGGGCCGATTCGTTCCATGCATTCGTCAATGCAGGATCACCGGCCGGGTAAGAAACGTCGTCGTTAATCTTGTTGGTCACATATTCATAATCAATCTCGTCCGAGAAGGCCCCATCATAGCCGTAAAGAAAGAACGAAGCCACCAGCCCATCCGGGGGTGGCAAGTATGGAGAGACTGTGTTGAACCGAACCCGAGCCTCAAAATAGTAACAACTGTCCGGGGAAAATTCGAGAACCGTATGAATTTCTCCACCGAGAAATACCGTGTTAGGATCACCCAAGTCATACGGGTTGTAGAGATGGTGTTCGATAATACAGACACCGTTCTCCACCCGGGGGAACTCACCCGTTCCCAGCCAGGGGTTGGGATCTGGGAAATGTGTGCGACCTTGCACCCACCACGGTTCCCCCGGGTGATTGACCACCCAATCCGCAGGATCGGGCATGCCGGACGGGGGGTCATCGAAGTCGTCGTGCAGAATAACCGTTTGGCACGTGTCGCCCCAAACCGAACCGCAGCCAAACAACACAAACGCCGCCACAATGCCAGTCAATGAACGTTTCATGTACTCTACCTCCAGAATGGACACCTACCAAGATCTGTGTTCACTTCCGCAACGAAGGCCCTCCGAAATGTCTGGGTCGGCCTGTGCGGCATTCTAGGCGGCCACGTACAACTCCGCAAGCGAAAACCACGGCTTGGCGAGAACGGCGACAGGTTTCTAAGGCAGCCCTCCACCAAGGTTCGTTCGAGCTCTCGGGCGCTGAACGGTATGATACCTACTCCGCGTGGGCGGTATCCACCGGGCCTAAGCGGTGCGCAATCAGCACAGCAAGTATCAAACGGGGGCGCTTGTCCGATATGCAATGTCGGCTGGGCAGAAACAGGAGCTTCGCATGGCCGTGAACATCGAAATCAAGGCTCGGGCGACGGACTTCTTGCGGCAACGCGAACTAGCCGGCGGAATCAGCGATTCCCCGGTCGAGCTGCTCGAGCAGACCGATACGTTCTTTGTGGTTGGGAACGGGCGGCTGAAGCTGCGGGAGTTCGCCGACGCCGACGCCGAGCTGATCCACTACTGGCGCCCGGATCAAGCCGGGCCGAAGAAATCCGAATACACCATCGTACCGGTGCCGGACCCGGCACTTCTCAAGTCGGTTCTGTCGGCCGCGCTGGGGACCCGCGGCGTCGTGCGAAAGCGCCGCCATCTGTACCTTGTCGGGCACACGAAGATTCACTTCGACGAGGTGGTCGACCTGGGTGAGTTCATAGAGCTGGAGGTGGTCTGCTCGACCCAAGAGCAACAACGCCAAGGTCCAATCGTAGCCCGCGGGTTGATGAAACAACTGGAAATCGTCGAGGCCGACCTGATCGATCGTCCCTACATCGACCTGCTGGGGAACTAATGCTCTGTCACCCGTGAAGGTCCGGGTCTAATCCACCCTATGTCCCGTCCCAGCACTGCTCAAGAGCAGTGGCACAGCCGGCGTAGACCTTCATACAACGCACTTTCTTGTAGGGCAGGTCGAGGAACGAGACCTGCCGCAGTCCACGCGCAACATACGCCATTGGTGGCAGGTCTCGTTCCTCGACCGTGCCCTACGGGAGCTGACAAGGCTGCGGCACGTCAGAGCCCGCAGCGCTAACGCGACAGGCAACCCGGGCGGGTGTGCGGCAATGCTCGGCGCGGCGAACCACGCCGAAGGCGTTGCGCCCTACAGCCCAGGGTTGCCGCGCAGCGGCTACCCTGGGATCACGGTTACATCAAGGATGAACCCCAACGGGGTTCCGGCGTTGTTCAACCCACTTCGGGGTTGGTGCGTTAGGGGCTCGGCGACCCAGGGTGGCACTGCGCGGCTACGCCGCTTCGTTTACCCTGGGCTTTGCTGTTTAACGCCTTCGGCGTAGGTGCAAAAAGGGAATAATGAAAGGTTGAAAGGTGGGGCAGTCACCGTCTTTCGTTTTTCGGGGTGGCCGGATTCGCGTTGGTTTGTGTAGGGCGTGGTCCCCGTCCGAGACCTGCCGCAGTCCACGCGCAACATGCGCCATTGGTGGCAGGTCTCGTGCCTCGACCGTGCCCTACAGGTGCTGCCACGTTGGTGGCACTTCGAGTCCCCCACCGCTAAAGCGATGGGCCACCTGATCGCACGCGCAGGCCGGGTGAGATCTCCCGGGACGGGTGGGACACTACGGTGTCACTAGCCGTGACGCCGGAGACGATCTGGACCAGGTCCTCGTTCATCAGGCCCACTTCCACCGCGCCCAGCTCGGTAACGCCGTTCCGCACAAGCATGACCTGCCAGCCGGAGCGCGGACCGCGGAAAAGGCAGGTCCGCGGTAGTGTCAAGGCGTCGGCGGCCTCATCGTAAAAGACGCGCACATGCACCCGAAAACCGACGCCCAGACGCTCGGGACGTTGATCGAGCTTGACCGCCACCTTCACCCGCTGCTGTTCCACGCCGAGCGAGCTGATCTTCTTGAACCCCGCGGGGAACACCCGAGCAACGGACCCGGCGATCGGACCGTCGGGCAGAGCCTCCCCGTAGATCTCCACCGGGTCCCCGGGGACGATACGGGTGGCCCGCTCGGTCAGCACCTCGACGTGAACCTCGATCTCGTCCAACCGCCCAACCGTCAAGAGCGGCGTACCGGCCGCGAGAAACTGCCGACGGGTCTGATGCCGGTGCAGTACTACCCCGTCTATCGGGCTGCGCACCTCGGCGCGCTGCAGGTTCCGCCGCGCGATCTCCAGTTCGGCCCGGGCTTGCTCCAACTGACTCTTCCACGTATCCGTCTTGAACGTCTTGCGGTCGATGTAATCGCGAATGAACTTCGGCCCGATATAGCTCACCGCCGAAATGGTCTTCAGGGCGGCCAGCTCCAGTACATCGCTGCGATAGTCCGCCTGGGCCTTGCGAAACTCCAGTTCGACCTGGCGAAGCTCGCGGTCGGCCGCAGAGCCGGTCTCACCGAGATCGCTCAGACGCTTAACTTCCGACTGGGTGAAATCGAGAGTCGCCTTGGCGGCCTCCAGCTTCGCTTCCGCCGCGGCCACGGTCTCGTCAATCGCCTTGACGGTTGCTTCCGTCTCGACCAACGCGTTCTCTTCCAACCGATGGTCCGCGGTCTCGGCGATCTGGACTTGCAGCTCCGTCAGACGCTGCTCCGCCTGCCGCACGCGGTCGGCCAGGTCAAAAGTCTCCAGGCGAGCCACCACCTGCCCCGCGGCAACCGGGTCACCCTCGCGTAGCAGGATCGGTTCCAGCCAGCCGGCAATCGACATCGAGATCAGATAGTCCTGCGGCAGCTCCGTAACGGCCTGCTCCTCGACAAAAGCCCGCACAGTCTGTCTTTGTGGTTGCACCACGACCACCGTCAGCGCCGGCCGCGAACTCGCCCAGACGATAATCGCAATCAGCACGACCACGACGAGAATGACGGTCAAACGTCCCTTCTTCATGAGCCAAACCTCACTCTTTCACCTGAATGCCGGCCAGCCAATCCAGCTTCCGGATCTGCCGATGGACACACCACTGCACCGCGGCCACAAAGAACCCGGCGATTACCACGGTCAACACCACCGCGGCCGGCCTGATGAACACGGGCATGCGGAACAACTCCGAGTCATACGCCTGCGCCATAGCGATGAGCAATGCATAACCCAGCGGGAAGGCCAGAACCAACCCGGCTGTAAACGTGGCCAGATTCTCCCGCAAGAAGATCCCGGAGACGTGGCCCGGGCGGTAACCCAGAACTCGAAACGTCGAGATCTCGCGGATGCGATCGCCGATCTCGATCATTGCGGTATTGAGCATCGTCCCAAACGCGATTACTCCGGCGAAGATGATCATAATCCCCAGGGAAACAACCAGCGTATGCACAAACGTCTCTTCAAGGCTGGCCTTCGTATCGTTGCGAACGCTAAGCCCCTGCGCATTGGGCAGGACTTTGACCGCCTGGTAGAACGCTGCGGTAGCGGCCGGGTCAACGGCGAGCTGAATCGAGTTAACCGCCTGAGCTTCACCGACGATACCGCTGAGGTAACGAATGTCCCCGTAGCATTCCATGCCGAGATACCCGCCCACGACGGAAGCCACCCGAACGAAGCGTGTATCCCGCCGTCCGCGCACGGGGGTCAGTTCGAGCGTATCGCCGGCTTTCACGTCCAGAACCTCGGCCAGTTTGCCCGACACCACCAGCCCGCTCGGCGGGATCACAATGGGCGAGCCGTCCGTCTGCACCGGAGTGGTTAACCGATGACTTTCGCTCAGCCCGACGATCCCGATCCGCCGGGCGCGGCGCCCGTTGCGTAGCTCGCAGACGACGCCCAAAGACGGCTCCGCGTAGTCGACCCCCGGCAGCTCCCGACCCTCCAGCAGGGCGGCCACGGATTTCTCCTCCCGCATGCCGATATCCACGTCGCTGTGGGCCACCTGCTTAAACTGAAAGTCGATCAGATAGAACGCCGAGTCGTACATGACCAAAGCTGCGAAGATCAACGCCACCGACAAGGCCGACGACGCCACCCCGGTCAGCGTACGGGTGCGGTTGCGGAACATCGTCCGCAGAGCCATCTGACTGCGGAACCCCAGCCGTTGCCACAAGCCGGGAATCCGTTCGAGGATGATAGCTCCACCCCGCTCAGGCGGCTTGGAGTGCATGGCCTCGGCGGGCTGAAGCCGCAATACCGCCCAGACCCCCTTGGCGGCGCCCAGCACGGCGAAAAGCACGCTCAGAACCATACCGACCGCCAGCAGATCCGGGTGAGGCCGAAACAAGAAGGTCGGGAAGTCATAGAACTCCTTGTACATCTCGATCATGCCCGCGGCCATCGCGATTCCCAGTCCGCCTCCGGCTATCCCGCCGGCGACTCCGATCACCACTCCCAACTTGAGGAAGTGAACGAATACGCGAACGTCGGTGTAGCCGATGGCCTTCAAAGTTCCGATGACAACCCTCTGTCTCTCAGCCAACCGGCTGAGTACGACGTTGAGAACCAACGCCGCCACGACGAGGAAAATCGTCGGCATCACGGTGGCCGAAACGACCAACCCGTGGATCTCGTCGGAGAGGAACCGGTGCGAGGCCTGCCGCTCTCGAGGCGTAGTGGCTAAAACGCCGTACGGCTCGAGGACGCGTTCCATTCGATCGAGGAGCAACTCGATGTCGCCGTTGCCGTCGGACAGCAACACCCGGCCGACGACTTGGTTGCAAGCATCCTTGAAATCGAGCACTTCGCGGGCATAACGGTCTTTTACATAGAATACGCCGAAGTGCTCGGGGTCTGGAATGATGTCTCCCTCGCCGCGCACCAAGTACACATATTCCGGGCTGATGGCCGTGCCGACGATCAGGAACGACTCCCGCTTACGGTTGAGGATCAAATGGACGCGGTCACCGGGCCTTAGACCGTGGGCCTGCGCGAAGGACTCGCTGAGGATAACCTCCTCGTTGCGCCGGCCGGAGAACCCGGAACCCTGCACCAGACACAATCCATTGATTGACCGATCGAATCCTTCTTCGGGAACCGAGAGCAGCCGACCGGATATCGGGCGGATCTCCTCCGGCAGATCCACGATGACATCGAACACGATGCGCCCGGCAACGGCGGACACCCCGGGGAACTCGGCCAGCCGGTCAACGGCGCTGATCGGGGCTCGTTTCACATCAATCCAGAAATCACCGAAGCGGTAGTCGCGATAGTAGGCCGCTTGGCTGGCACTGAGGATTCGGTGGGCGGACCCCAGCCCGACGAACGAACCCGTGCCGACGGCGATGATCGCCACGATCGTGGCGAGCGTACCCCACGTGCCGAACAGGTCGCGAATGAGCTTGCGGTTGAGGGCACTCATGGGATCGCGATCCTGCTACCAGTTCACGTCTGCGGCCAAGATCGGATTCTCGTTCACGCGGGTTTCGGCCACCCGCCCGCTGACCAGGCGAACGACTTTCGTAGCCACGTCGGTTAGTGCCGGATTATGCGTGATCAACACGATCGTCAGGTCTCGCGTCCGGTTGAGCTCCTGCATAATCGCCAGGATTCGGCGGGCCCCTTCGAGGTCCAACGCGCCGGTGGGCTCGTCGGCCAACAGCAACTGCGGCTTCTTCACCAAGGCCCGGGCAATTGCGACCCGCTGTTGTTCTCCCCCCGAAAGCTGCGCCGGAAAGTGACCGGCCCGCTCCGCCAGGCCGACCAAACCCAGAGCATCGCGGGCATCCAGAGGTTCATCCACCAACTCGGCCGCCGCCTGGACGTTCTCCACTGCGGTCAAGGTCGGTACGAGATTGTAGAACTGGAACACGAAGCCCACGGCCAGGCGGCGATAGTCGGTAAGCGCTTCGCTGGTCAGAACAGACAGATCGGTGTCACCATACCACACCTTCCCCGTGGTGGGCCGGTCCATCCCGCCGATGAGATTGAGCAGAGTGCTCTTACCCGAGCCGGAGGGGCCCAGAATCACGACGAAATCGCCGCGGACGACCCGCAGATCGGCGTCGATCAGCGCGGGCACCTCCACCTCGCCCATCCGAAAGATGCGTCCCGCCCCTTCAATCCGGAGCAAAGCCCCATCCTCTCGCGAAACGTCTGTTTGAACGTCTCTTACCATCATCGCCCTACGATAACGGCAACCCGGCGGCGCGGAAAGCTTATCGGGCATATCGGATCGCAGGCCTACCGCTCGGCGGGAAGTGGCAGACTCCGATAGTACCACGATTCGCGGAGCGAGGATCACGCCATTACGCCCGCCCCGGCGGTGTTCCGATACACCACCCGGAAAAGCCGAGTCTGGGTGGTCATTATCGCCAATCGTCCGAGTGGTCGGTTCGATGGCGGATCGTCCATCGGGCCCTCTTATTCAGGGTTGCTATTCATGGTGCATCAACGCCTGCGAGCCGTCGTGCGGACCGCGCTGTGTGTCTTCGCCGCCTTGGTGGTCCTCGGAGCCGTGACCGGATGTGAGTCCGGCCTCTTTGCGGGGGCGGAAAGGACTCCGACGAGCGCGCAGTTCCTCGAGAAGGGCACCGCGTGTGAGGTCGTTGTCTACTTCAACAACTCCGTGAAGAACCAGCCGGCCTCCAAGCCGTCATACTATCGTTTGAGCACCGGCGAGTACGCGACGGATACTGCAGACGTACCCGACGTCCATGCCGTCATCGTGACTTTTCCGGCGCCGGTTACCACGGCCGATCTGATCGCCATCGGGGCCGACACTTCGAACGAGACCATTCTGGCGGTAACAACCAATACCGCAGATGCCGAGCCGGCGGAATTCGTCGACGCGTCTTTCGTCGCCGATGCCGCGGCGCCGGTCGTGGCGTTGTCTTTCGACGGAGCCCTCGACGCCACCGTCGCTTCGGATGTGACCCGCTACGCGCTGCAAGGCACGATCGAGCATCCCATCTCGGCGGAAATGACGGATTGCGGCCAGAAGGTCGAACTGACCTTTGCGGCGCTCAAAGCCGATACCCGGCTCGATTTCGAGGGCTTAACCGATCTCAACGGGGTGCCCGTTGAGGATCGATTGGGTCTCACCGTGGCGGCGGCCGAGGAAGAAACGCGGCCTGTGGTGGAATCCGCCGCGTTTGCCGTCGACGGGGCCTATGCGACTGCCGAGGTGACCTTCAGCGAGGCGATCGACCAGACTACCGCCGAGACCGTCGCGAACTACACTCTCATGCCCGAGGGGACCGCCCCGGCCTGGGCCGCAGTAAAGGACGACGGGCGGACGGTCGCCGTTGTGTTCTCCGAGATCCGGCCGCCGATTACGCTGAATGTCAAAGGGGTGACCGACCTGGCCAAGAACCCCATGATGGAGACCAGCGGTATCGAGGTGAACCGCGCCGAAGATTCGACACCTCCGATGCCGGTTGCGGCGAGCCCGACCGGACGCAACGGCGGACTGACTGTCGAGGTGACGTTTAATGAGGCCGTCACGCCCAATACCGCAGAGTTGGTTACGAATTATGTGCTCTCCGGCCCGCAGGAGCCGGCCACACTGCAGCCTACCGCGGCGGACGTTGTGGACGAAGGATCAGCGGTTGCGCTGACCTTCGACTATGTGCCTGCCGACGGTACGCTGGAGGTTTCCGGAATCTCCGACCTTAACGGCAACGTGATGGCGGACTCGGCGGAGGTCGCTGTGGACTTCACGTATGATCGAACCGCCCCGGCGGTCTCGACGGCGACCTTCGTGGCAAACTCGACGACGCCGGCGGTGGACGTGGCGTTTGACCAACCAATGTTGCAGACGTCGGTCGAGACGGTTACCAACTACACCTTCAGCACCGGAGCGGTCCCCCTGTCGGCCACGCTGCAGTCCGACCAGCGTACCGTGCGGTTGGTAACGACGTCACTGGCCCGCACGACTACACTGGCGATTGCCAATGTAGTGGACGCCTCGGGTAATATAGTCGTGGCCGTGGCGAATGCCGCGATCAACGCCGCTGCCGATTCCACCGAGCCGTTGGCTTCGTCGGTGGCGTATTTGGATGACACTTCCAGCCCGACGGTGCTGGTTACGTATTCCGAAGCGGTGGACGAAACCTCGGCCGAGACGGTAAGCAACTACCTCAGCACGACCGACAGCCAGGCTCCGGACACGGCCGTGATGCAGTCCGACGGGCGGACGGTCGAGCTGACCTTTGGTCCGATGCCGCTGGGCACGCAGTTGAAGATCAGCGGAGTAGTTGATCTCGACGGTAACGCAATCGCAACGGTAACGATGGACATTGCCGCCGACGCCGACACCACCTCGCCAACCGTGGTAAGTGCGCAGTTCCTCGCCGACGCGGGTTCCCCCACGGTGGAGGTGGAGTTCAGCGAAGCAGTTAACGAGACGCTGGCCGAAGCTCCCGCTTTGTACCTGATGGGTACCGCCCGGACCTCGGCGACCTTGGCCACCTTGCAGGACGACGGGCGTACGGTGCGGGTGGTCTTTCCCGCCGTCGCCAGAGCCGACAAGCTGGAGATCCGCTCGATCACCGATATGAGCGGCAACGCCATTACCGCGGTCAGTGATCTTACGGTGGACTCCGCGGAGGACGACAATCACCCACGGGCAATCTCGGGCACGTTTGCCGCGAACGGCACTACGCCAACGGTCACCCTCGAGTTCAGTGAGGCGGTCGATAAGACCTCGGCGGAGACTTTGACCAACTACACCCGCGTGCGCGACGGAGCCCACCCGACCAGCGCCACCGTGCAAAGCGATGGCAGGAGCGTCGCATTGGTGTTCAGCTCCCTGGCCTCCTCAGATTCGCTGTTGACCGAAAACGTCTCCGACTTCGCGGGCAACAAGACGACCACGACCGTGGACGTGCCCCTTACCGCGAACTCGGAGACCACCGCTCCGACTATATCGTCGGCCACCGTTTCCGGGGTCCACGAGATCACCATCGTCTTCAGCGAGGTTGTCGACCGAACCAGCGCCCTGGTGGTCACTAACTACACCGGTCTGCCCACCGGAGCGTCAGCTAGCTCGACGTCGATTGCCACCGACGGCAGGACGGTGACCCTGACCACGATCGGTGTCCACCTGAGTGCCGGCGATCAGTTTGACGTCGCCGGAGTGAAGGACCTTAACGGCAACACGATGACCGCGGTGACCGACTACACGACGAGTTGATCTTTGCCAAAATGGAGCGAGGCGGGACCGGCCGGCGTCGACGCCGACATCGCGACGCCGACTCGACGTGTCGCGGAAAGGAACGCACGGGGACGCCGTCCCCTTGCATCGCGGCAACCTCGCCCTACCCTGATGATGTTCGGCAAACTGAATCCGAGGAAGGTAACGGGGCCGACTCCGGGACAGTAGAAAGGGTGGTCAATGCACCGCTTGACAGCTCAAACGATCTACCGCTCCCTTCCTGTGTTTCTGCAGAACACGGTTGTGTCTCTGCTGGGTTTGCGGATGCGTCGCCAGCGCTACGGGCGCGTCTTTCGTGATCGACTTGCGGCGCTGCGGGAATCGGAGTGGGGCAGCGCCGAAGACATCGCCGAATACCACCGTGTACAACTTCGCGGGTTGATCGACCACTGCTACGAGACCGTTCCGTATTATCGAGAGCTGTTCGATGCGCAGGGCCTCAAACCTGCGGATATTCGCGAGCCGAAGGATCTCGCCAAGCTGCCGGTGCTTACCAAAGAGGATGTCCGCCAGAACACCGACCGTCTGATCTCCCGCGCGTACCGCAAGAAGGACCTGGTGAAAGGCCGCACTTCCGGGACCAGCGGCAAGGCCCTGGAGTTGTACTACACGCCCGAAGCGGTGCAATTCCAATGGGCGGTGTGGTGGCGGCATAAGGCGCGGTTCGGTCTGCGGCTGGGGGATCCGTTCCTGTCGTTCGGAGCGCGGGTGCCCATCCCGATCTCCCAGACCAAGCCTCCGTTCTGGCGTCGTAACCGAGCTTTCGCCCAGACGTACCTCTCCACCGGACACCTGACCCCCGAGTACATGCCGGAGATCGTCCGGTTCCTCAACAACAATGACTTCGACTTCTACACCGGAAACCCGTCCGCCATGGCCGTGCTGGCCAACTTCATGCGCGATAACAACCTCCGCCTGACCAACCGGCCCAAGTACATCGTCAGCGGCGGCGCCGCCCTGCTCGCGTGTTTCGAGACGCTTCTGCAAGAGGTGTGGGGCGTGCCGGTTACCGAGCAGTACGGGACCGGCGAGTATTGCGTCAACTATGCGAAATGTCAGCACGGCCTGTTCCACGAGGACTATGAGTTCGCGATCCCGGAGCTGTTGGAGAATCCGCACGACCCCCAAGGCGCCAGGCGGATCATCTCCACCGGCCTGGCCAACCGGGCCATGCCGCTGATCCGCTACGAAACGGGAGACTTAGCCGTCCCGAGCGATGAACGTTGCCCCTGCGGTCGGGCCACGCGCGTGATTCGCAGCGTCGACGGACGGACGGAGGACTACGTACGTACGCCGGATGGCAGGATGGCCATCGGCATGAACCAGGCGTTCGTGTGGGTCCCCGGTGCCAAGGAGATGCAGATCGTCCAGAACGAGCTCGAACGGATCGTCGTGAAGATCGTCAGGCGCGATTCATATTGCGAAGACGACACGCGGGCGCTCATGCGCGAACTGCGCAACCGTCTGGGTGAGGTGATTACGATCGATTGCGAGTTTGTGGACGAGATCGCCCGGGCGCCGAACGGCAAATTCCGCGCTGTCGTGTCGACTTTGGGGAACATCCCGAACGAACGGCAAGCAAAGAACCGCGCTTCGACCGAGTCGCCGCGAAAAGCCGCGGAAGTCGGATCATTGTAGCAACCCAATTGCTCCCCGGTTGGGTGGCCCATCGCTTTAGCGGTGGGGGACTCGAACTGACACACGGGTGTCATGGGCTAACTTGTTAGCCCGTGGTCTGAATCTGGTCCGCGGCGCGGACCCTGCCCGCTTGCCCATGCCGCCCGCCCGGCGTAACACAAGCATCCTGCCTGCAAGAGCGTACGGCAGTTCTCGCGGTCCGCGGGCATTTGCGGCAGGTCTCGTACCTCGACTGTGCCCTACAGAAGTGTCACTTGGGTGGCATGGGTCAACTTGTTGACCCGTGGAGCGCGATGCGGCGCGGGCATCCCCGGGCAAGCTGGAACGGTCCATAACCCTAACGCGGAATCAAGTAACGAACGGTACTTCGCCGCGCGAATCGGCGACGCTTGCCCATGCCACCCTCGGCGGCAGGTCTCGTACCTCGACCGTGCCCTACGGGATCGGCGTAACCGGGGCATCCCACCTGTCGAATTCCATCCAACACGCGAGACCTGGATTCCAAACACCTTCAGACGGGTCCGCCCCGGCACCACGGTGGCGTCTTCTTCAAACGGCCGTTACCATAATCGCTTCGGTAAGACGTGATTCATCCCGGCCGCCGGCCGTGCTGAAGGAACTGCATCGAACCATCTTTTGTCGAGGGACTGATCCGTGATTGACCAGGTTATTGCCCACATCGAGTCGAAGAAAGACGCCAACATCCAACGTATGATCGATCTGCTGCGGATCCCGAGTATCTCCACCGATTCCGAGCACAAGCCGGACATGGTCCGGGCCGCCGAGTGGGTCCGCGACTTCTTCGATAAGGCGGGGATGGAATGCGAGATCATAAGCACGCCGGGGCACCCGGCCGTGCTGGCCGACAGCGGCCCTGTCGCCACCGGCGGCCCCACGGTGCTGATCTATGGGCACTATGACGTGCAGCCTACTGGGGATGAATCGTTGTGGGACTCGCCGGCGTTCGAGCCTACGGTTCGCGACGGCGCGGTCTTTGCCCGCGGATCCGCGGACGACAAGGGGCAGGTTCTGGCGCAGATGGTCGCCGCGGAAAGCTGGATGAAGGTGGCCGGCAAGCCGCCTATCAGGGTCAAGTTCCTCGTCGAAGGCGAAGAAGAGGTCGGATCGGCCAACTTGGAGGAGGTCATCCGCACGCACCGCGAACGCCTCGCCTGCGATTACGTCGCTCTCTCTGATACGCCGAAGTTCGACGCGCGGGTCCCGGCCATCACCTACGGTACGAAGGGCATGGTCTATAAGGAGATACTGATCTACGGGCCGAAACAGAATCTCCACAGCGGATCATTCGGCGGAACGCTGGCCAACCCCGGGAACGTACTCGCGGCAATCATCAGCTCGCTCAAAAACGCCGACAACCGGGTGACCATTCCGGGCTACTACGACGATGTCCGCGAGCTGACGGACCAGGAACGAACGAACATCAAAAACCTGCCGTTCGATGAAAAGGGATACCTCGCCGCGACGGGGGCGCCCGGGCTGCTGTGCGAGAAGGGCTTCAGTACCCTGGAAAGCCGCTGGGCTCGGCCGACCTTGGACGTCAACGGACTATTCGGCGGCTTCACTGGCGAGGGGGCGTCAACCGTAATCCCGGCGAAGGTCATGGGGAAGGTGTCCATGCGTATCGTGCCGGATCAGGACCCCGAGAAGATCTCGGCCGCATTCGACCAGGCCGTCCGGGCCGCAACCCCCGACTCGGTCAGGCTGGAGATCAAGACCCACGCAACTTGCCCGGCCTACGTGGGCAACCTCGATTCTCCCGGAATGAAGGCCGCGGCCGCGGCAATGCAAGCGGGGTTTGGAGTGGCTCCTTTCTTCACCCGTGAGGGCGGTTCTTTGCCGATCCTGCCGCTGTTCAAGGAGGTCCTCGGGGCGGACTCCCTTATGATGGGTTTCTGCCATCCGGACTGCAACGCACACGGCCCGAACGAGTTCTTCGGGCTGGACGACTTCCACAACGGAACCAAGACCGGGGCGCACTTTATGCGCCTGCTGGCGGATGGGAAGTAAGGCCGGCAGTTCATTGGCACTGTCAATCTGCCACTCTCAATGCCGGAGTGCCGTTGCCGTGGTTTTCTTGCCGCGTCCGGTGGATTGAATGACCGATATCGGCAGGGTGGCGCTATGGGTGCGCCGAGGCCATTGCTTGCATTGCCTGCCTGCTCGCGAGTACGTTAGCAAGCGGCGGCCGACGAATCGTTTGGGCGTGCCCGGAGTAGAGGAGCCGATCATGTTGCGTATGCGAGTTGCTACGATTGCCGTGTTGCTGTGCGGCGGGCTGGCCGGTTCGGCGCGGGCCGATATGTTCCGTGATATTGGCTATGGCTTGCTCTACGCCGGTTTCAACATCGAGGGCGATCGGAATTACGCCAGCGGCGGGGCGGATTTCCTCATCAACCGCCAGCTTCTGGGTAACACGATTGACTTCGGGCCGTCGGATCTGACTGTCGCCGGGCCCGTATCGTTGTCGGCGTCTTACGGCGGGCGGTTTCTCAGCACGTTCGACGTCTCGTTCCGCACGGCGTTGGACCGTTGGAGCGAAGCGGAACCGCTAACGTACGTGCTTAACTCCGACGTGGGTAATCAGACGGCCCAGATCAGCGGGAGTCTGTATGTCGATGCCAATCTCTCCGTGAATGAACTGGGTTTTTATGACATAGACCTGACGTACTCGTCCCGGCAGGACGCGAACACGCGGGGACGTTTCGCCAACGAGAACGAAGACAACGACTTCGACGTGGGCCCGATCAACATCTCCGGCAATGTCTTCGCCGACGCTCTGGCACTGCTGACCGCTCCGCTTTTCGACGCAACCGGTACGGTCAACGTGTTCTCCGAATTCAGCGGGGCGTACAGCTTAGCCAGTTTAGCCCAGGACGACATCTCCGAAACGCTTCGCCAACTGGCCGAAGGCACCGCTTTGAGTGATTCCAGTATGATTGTTCCGGATAGTGCCAAATTAGCGTCACTATTGGCGGCGGAACAAGGCTCGGGCAACAGTGACGCCGCCCCGTCGCGGTTTGCGGATACGGTCGTGCCGGAGCCGGCCGTGTTGGTCCTGCTGCTGGCCGGCGCCCCGTTCGTATTCCGTCGGCGCTCGGCCCGCTGAGCTCTTCTGATCGCTTCTTCGGCAAAAGGGCCGGCCGCGCCTGCGAGTCGGCTACTCTCGCAAGCACGGCCGGAGCGAGCGAGCCATGTCTGGTGAGGCTTTTGCCTACGGCAGCTCCTCGATCCCGTGGGCTCCGCGTACGTAGGCGACGAAGTGCTTACCCCACGAGGGTATCCGGGCGTTGAACGGCGTGGGGTAGAAGCAGACGACTTCGGCCCGGTCCCACGGAGCGTATTCCTCCGGATGAGCGGCGTAGTAGGGATCGTTGATCTGCGCTCCGAGCTGCCAGGACAGCGCCGTGTCGTAGTCGTGATCTACCACCCACTTGCGCGACCGCTCCCCGGCCCGGGCCCAGCCGGCGGCCAGCGAAACCCACGGCATCACGCTGCTGATGCCGTGATCGTCGGCCTTGAGGCAGTTTCTCCGGAAGGATTCGACCATCGTGTTGACGTACCAGGGTAGATAGAAGTCCGTGCTGAAGTAATCCCCCATCTCGTTCAGCGTATAGAATCTCTCTTGGCACCACGTCGTATGGTCCTCGCACGGGATGATGGCTCCGCGCAGGTAACGTTCGATCCGGGCGTCCGGGAACAGCTCTCGAGCTATTGAGTATATTGCGTTGTGCTTGACATCAATCGCTTCGTTCCACTCCTGCCAGCCGTCGTCTCCTTCGCGCTTGGTGAAGAAACGCTCCGACTCGAGAATGATCGCCGAGATTTCGATCGAGGCTCCGTAGGCCTTGTTGGCATCGGCCACCCACTGTTTGAACTGCTCTGCGGTGGTCCGGAAGAACTCGATCTCCGCGTCGTGGTCCGGTCCCATGTCGGTGGGCGGGGCGTCTTCGGGAAAGACCATGTGCCAAGGGGAGAAGTTGAGCGCGATCGTCGCCGGGATATCCGGGTGCGTGTTGTTGACCTGCCGGCACGCCTCGACCGCGGTGTAGACGTCCGTTTCCTGAGGCCACCGGGTGCGCACGCTGCACGCGTTGGTAATCCGCACAAACTCGTACATCAGCGGATTGAGCGGTTGGCGATACAAGAACGGCTCGACCGCGTACGAGTAGTGGACTTTGGGAAGCGGATCCAGCTCCTGCAGCCAGGCCAGGACCTGCGCCTCCGTCGGATCCGCGCGGTCTTCGGTCACCGTGACGAAGACCTCGTCCGTGGCCGACACCTCCTCTTGAGTGACGACAAGCTGGAAACTAACGACGAGCGGCTCGAGTTCGATTTCGGGGGCGGTAAACGAGATCACCTCGGCGTACGGGTCGGCGACCGCAACCGCAGGACCCCATGTTTGAGTCCAATGATAAGCCAGAGGGTCTGAGCCCGTTCCAAAGCTCTCTGCGGCGCTTAGAGTCACCGACGCACCACTCCGAACCGGCTGGTCCGGTCCCGCATCGGCCGTGACTACCGGCAGCGGCTCAACATTGTCGTCGCGCGGGTTGACCAGGATTTCCACCAGATCGCTGGCAACCAAGTCGTTTTGAGACACGTCCAACCGGAACACCAGCAGCACCGGCTCGTCAACTTCCTCGGGAGCCTCGAAGACCGGCATCGCACTGGAAGAGTCGTTTAGGTCTACGTCCGGACCGTCGGCCTGGGTCCACGCAAACACCAACACGCCATCCTCACTTCCGCCGCTCCCGGAGCCGTCGAGCACGACGTCATCACCGGCAACCACGGACTGACGAGGGCCCGCTTCGGCAAATAACTGGTATGATGACGTACTGCTGTCACTAGGATCGTCATCCACAATGTCGATCGGATCCGCGGACGGCTCGTTGCTCGAATCCGACGTCGCGGGCGGCGGTGAAATGCTAATGGCCACGACACCCTGATCGTCGAAGCCAAGAGAAAGTGTCTGAGTCGCGGTGAGGATCGAACCATCGTTCAGGTGGATCTTGAGAGTGATCTCGTAGTCACCGGCCCATTGATAAGTATGATTCGCCACCGGACCTTCGCCAACGCGGTCGTCTCCGAACTCCCAGGAGTACTTGACAATGTTGGCGGAATCCACGCCGGTTACCTGGGCATCCAGTTCTATCGAAAGCGGATTACAGCAGAACCCCGGACCCGCACTGATCGCCACGTTCGGCGGGGTCTCATCGACGCCGGCAGGACCGATGATCGGATCCTCCCCGGCGGCCGCGGTGATGTTCTGGTTCAACGTCGGACGATCGGTTTGTCCGTCGTCGGATGGCGTTCCCCCGCAGCCGATCACCGCGGTAAGCCCTGGGGCGCAAAGCAAGCTCCAGACGCTCAATCGGTAACGCCGGCGCGCGTGGTATACGGGTGGCATCGTGTTCCGGCTCATACTTCAATCCCCCTCGAACAGGCAGTGTGTATCGTGGCAGGCGGACCCTGGCACCGACGGACACGTCGCTTCACTCGTGCGACGTTCCGTCCCCGGACCAGAACTTCCCTAGCGCAATGTCCGACCGCTTGCTTCGAGCGGTCGACGCGGTGGGAAACCGGCGGCAGAATTCCTACAGTTTACGTAGTTTCACTATACCACTCTACTTGACAGGGTAAGATACGCATGTGGGCCGGGCAACCAACGGCAGCCCCGGAACGGACGGCGAAGTCCAATACCTACACGGTCCCATTCTCTTGCGTGGAGGCGTTGCCGGTATTGGACGATCAGATATCGGAACGGCGCAGTCCGTCATCGCTGATCTGAGTCTGATATGTCCGGCGGCATCACCGGGAGTGATCTTGCTTGAACGAGTATCCTGCCCATACCATCAAGCGCGGCCTGTGTGGATGCGATGCAAATCAGTGCGTAAGAGCACCCCGTGCTTTCCACGGTGGTGGCCGCCTGGTCGGTATGCGCAAGTCGGAGCCTGTAGTGAGGCGAAGCTGCACGCCATTGTGGTTCGTTCTGGGGCTGATCGCAGGGGTCTGCGCCCTGCCGGTCCGCGCCGAGGTCCTACTTGTACCCGAGCAATATCCGGTAATTCAGGCGGCTCTGGACGCGGCGGTGGATGGTGATGAGGTGGTGCTGGCGCCCGGTGCGTACTCCGGCCAGGGGAATCGTGATCTGGACGTAGCCGGCAAGAGCGTCGTTGTGCGTAGCCGGGACCCGTTCGATAACTTGGTTGTGGCCGCCACCGTGCTGGATTGCGAAGGTGATGCGGATGACCCCCATCGGGCCTTTGCCTTTCGTTGCGGAGAGAGCTGGGATACCCAGGTTATGGGACTCACCATAATAAACGGGTATGCACCGCCCGAGGCAATCGGAGGGCGGAACCGGCCGACGGGAGGGGCGATCGTGTGCGTTGGTAGCGATCCGACGATCTCCCGTTGCGTCCTCACGGGGAACGCGGCCGACAGAGGCGGGGCGATAGCCTGCTGGGATGGGGCGAGCCCGCTTATCACCGATTCGACCTTTGTAGACAACGCTGCGGCAATCGATGGTGGCGCGATCATCGCCCGTGACTCAAGCGCCGTTCTGCAGGATTGCGTGATTCGCTCGAGCGGGGGCGGCGGTGCGGCCGTTCATGTGGGGGGATCCGGAGCAGCGACGATTCACGGTTGTGTTTTCGACAACAACTCCGGAAGTGCCATCTTCTCGACCCAGGAGGCACCGCTTGTTTCAAACACCCGAGTAAGCGGGAATGAGACGGACGACGCCGGGGCCGTGCGTCTTATGGGCAGCAGCGCGGCGCTTAGAAACTGCCTTATTAACGGGAACGCCGGGGGAGGTCTTCGGATGTTTGGGGCCGAGCCGTCCCTGCTCGGGTGTACCGTCACCGGCAACACCGACGCGGAGACCGTCGACGGTCCGGTGTGGATCGACACGCCTGACCAGCTCGCCAACGTCCCCGGCGGATCGAACGGTGTGTACGGTTTCGTCTGCGGTTACTGGCGTGACAAGCTGTGGGGATATCGCTTTCGCCGACTGGTCTCGTTCGACGGGGAGTCATTTGCGGACGGCGCGAACACGGTGCCGACGAATATCCCGCGGATCCCGTACTTCAACGACGCCGGCGCGTTCGTTTACTCCTATCGTGACGGTTTAGGGTATCTCGAAAAGTCCATCGACGGAGTTGAACCGTTCGAGATCAAGTTGCCCGGCGCGACATCGATCCACGCGCTCCCGCGTTCGCTCGTGTATTGCGGGCCTACCGATATGCATCCCGGCGGAGTCATGTTCTTCTTCGAGTACCCCGGTGCGATACCGTACCTTTATGCCAGCACCGACAACGGTGAGACCTGGACAACGCTCTTTCGTTGTGCCTACAAGTCGATTCGCCACTTCCATGGCGGCGTGTTTGCACCAGGGCTCGGGGAGCATGAGGGGCGGCTTTACGTCCTCACCGGTGATGATAGCTACGAAAGCTCGATCCTGACGTGCGACGACATTGACGACTTGCTGGCCAACCCCCTTGTCTGGAAGCAGCGCTGGGGTCTGGATGTTGCCTACGATCATCTCCTGGACCCGGCGTATACCATTAACGACAACCTCGACGACGCCGGGCGTCCGACCACGCAGGACTTCCGGAGTGTAGACCTGTTGATCGCAAGTGACGGCTACGCCTACTGGGCGGTAGACTCGGCGCTTCCCAGCGGGCAGCACGTCTTTCGCGTCAATCAGGAAACCAGAGCGGTCGAGAGAATCGGCACCGAAAACGTGATCGGGTCCGGCTGGATCTGGATGGAGACTTCCCAGGGCGAAGTGCTCTTCACCACCGGGTCGGAATCAACTGCGGGCCACCCCATGGCGGGTCATGACGCTTACGCTCATCTTTACGCGCTTACGGACGACCGGCGGGATTTCGTCGAGCTGCGGCGGTGGATCAGAACTGACAGCGCCGAGCCTTCCGGCGCCTTGCTGGCCGGGTACATGTCCGAGGCGTTCGGGCATCTTTGGGTGGGCGTGGCGGCCGGGAGTATCGAGTACGGCAGTTGGAACATGGTTGGGCGGATCGAATCGTACCCGGAACCGCGGGGCGCCGGCGTGCACGCCTTCGACAGCACGTGGACCGCCCGGAACTCGATCTTCTGGGGCAACCACTGGGAAGGAGTGTCTCCCGAGGAGTCGCTGCAAACGGGCGGCGGTACGCCGGGAATCACGTATAGTTGTATCGGCGGCTTGTCGCGATCCGGCGGGCGCCCGGCCAACATCAACGCCGATCCGCGCTTTGTCGACCCGGTCGGAGCAGACGGGCTCACCGGCACGGACGACGATGACTTGCGCCTGCTTTCCGACTCGCCGTGTATCAACAAGGGAGACGGCGGCACGAACACCTTACCCGATGAGACCGATCTGGACGGCTTCCCGCGGATTCTGTGCGACCGGATCGACATGGGGGCTTATGAGTTCGGGATCGGTGACGAGAATTGTGACAGAGTTGTGTCTCTTAAGGACTTCACCTTCTGGGCCGAGTGCATGGACGGGCGGTGCGATTGCAGGGCCTTCGATTTCGACGCCGACGGGACAATAGACCTTCGCGACTTCGCCGGTTTCCAACAAGTGCTCGACACCCCCACCCCGTAACCCCGGCCGGCGGGTGCCCCATCCGCCCTGAGTTATATCGCAGCAAAGAAGAGGCACCGCATCCAGATGAAGTTGCGGCATGCGCACCATACCCTGGGCGAAGGGTGGGGGACTGACCGGGTGGCTCACGTCCTCTTGTCTTTGCCATGCGTTTCGAACCTTCGCGGATCGTTCAAGGCCGTTTCCGCCGGACGTCAACGAGCCGATGATCAGCCGTCGACAAACGCGGCAGGTCTCGTACCTCGACGCGGCCCTACATGGCCGCGGCACTGGCCTACGGATTGACGGGCGCGCTCCGGGACGGTAAGAACAGCCCCTCGACCGCGAAAGGGCGGGTGCCCGCGGGCGGTATTTGGGTGGGGAGATACACCATGACTGACTGCCGAGCTGAACGACTTTCAAAGCTGCCGCCGTATCTGTTCGTCGAAATCGACCGGAAGAAGAAGGCGGCCATCGCTGCCGGACGCGACATTATCGACTTCGGAGTGGGCGATCCCGACTGGCCGACGCCGCAGTTCATCGTCGACCGGATGGCCGAGGCGATCCGAGACCCGGCGAACCATCCCTACGCCTTCGGCATCGGCTTGCCCGAGTTCCGCCGGACCGTGGTCGAGTACTTCCAGAAGCGCTTTGGGGTCGCCCTGGACGCTGATAAGGAAGTCGTTGCACTCCTGGGTTCCAAGGAGGGGATCGGCCACCTGCCGATCGGCGTGGTAAACCCCGGAGATGTAGTGCTTTGCCCGGAACCGGGCTATCCGGTTTACATCAGCGGGACCATCCTGGCCGGTGGGGAGCCGTATTCCATGCCCCTGCGCGAAGAAAACGGCTGGCTGCCGGCGCTGAACGAGATCCCGGCGGAGGTATGCCGTCGCGCCCGGCTGATGCATCTGAACTACCCGAACAACCCGACAGCGGCGACCGCACCGATGTCGTTTTTCGAGGAGGCCGTCACGTTTGCCCGCAAGCACGACATCATCCTCGCCCAGGACGCCCCCTACGTGGAGCTCTACTTCGGCGATAAGCCGGCCAGCATTCTGCAGGTGGATGGGGCGCGGGATGTCGCTATCGAGTTCCATTCGTTTTCCAAGACCTTCACCATGACCGGTTGGCGTCTGGCGTTTGCGGTTGGTAATCCGCAAGTGCTGGCCGCCCTCGCCAAGGTCAAGAGTAATCTCGACTCCGGCGTGTTCATGGCCGTGCAGCAGGCGGGCATCGCGGCTCTGCGCGGCATCGACCGCCCCGAGATTCGCGACCAGATGGAGACCTATCGGTGCCGGCGCGATCTGCTGATTGGTGGGCTGCGAGAGGCCGGCTGGCCGGTGACTTCGCCGGAGGCGACCTTCTATGTCTGGGCGAAGTGCCCGAACGGGGCGGATTCGATGACCGTCGCGGCGAGAATCCTTGATGAAGCCGACGCAGTTGTGGTCCCCGGCGCCGGCTTGGGGGCGACCGGTGAGGGGTTCGTGCGGTTCTCGCTGACGGTGAATGAAGAACGGACCCGCGAGGCGCTGGCGCGTATCGCCCGGATCACCTGGTGATGGACCCGGGCGGGCCTGCTATCGCCTATCTGGGCCTTGGCTCGAACCTCGGAGACCGGCGGGCGAATCTGATTGCCGCTATTGAGGCACTTCAGAAGTCCCCGGAGATCGACGTAGATCTCAGTGCCGGAGTTGCGGCATTATTTGAGACCGACCCGGTCGGCGGCCCGCCGAATCAACCGACGTATCTGAACTCGGCCGTGCGCGTAGCGACGGCTTTGACTCCGCGCGGATTGCTGGCCGCGGTTCTCGATATCGAAGCGGGTCTGGGTCGCACCCGCGAGCAACGCTGGGAAGCGCGGGTCATCGACATAGATCTGCTGCTATATGGAGATGTCGAACACCACGATGCCGTTTTGACTGTCCCCCATCCGCGGCTGGCGACGCGGCGGTTCGTATTGGCCCCGCTTTGTGAAATCGCCGGGAGCGTGGTGCATCCCGTTCTGCATTCCACGATCGCCGAACTGGCCTGCAGACCAGATCAGCAACCTTCGGGCGATGCCGTGACCAAAGTGGCAGGACCCGATTGGCCCGTAGCCCGGTAGGGCCACTCCGTCGCCGAGTTCGGGCACAGCCTCAAACGGCCGGGAGACTCGGAGAGTTCTGACAACTTCGGCCACTGAGCTACGAATACCCGATGAATACCGGGGGGACAGTCACCGGTTTTCTGCCCGGGCTTGCGAAGCTCACGTCAAATCGATGGCAGGTCTCGTGTCTCGACCGTGCCCTACGCCGATGCCACCGTACCCATTGAGCCGGAATCGGGCGGCGATCTGCAGGCAGGATGCCTGCGCTACGTGCATAGCTGGTCTACACGATTCTGCAGACAGGATGTGCATGCAACACCTGCCGGGCCTCCATCGCCGTGTGGCGCGGTCAGAGCTGCCGATCCAGGCGGCGGTAGTGGATTGCCTCCAGCAGGTGGTCCGCCGAGATATCGGATTGATCGGCCAGGTCGGCGACAGTGCGGGCTACGCGCAGGACCTTGTCATGAGCCCGGGCGGACAAGCCGAGCTCGGTCATCGCCTGCTTCAAAACGGTCTCCCCCGCGGCATCGATCCGGCAGCAGTCCCGCAAAACCTTCGACGACATTCGCCCGTTGACCACGGTGGGATCGTCCGCGAAGCGTTCGCGCTGCCGTTGTCGCGTACGCTGGACTTGTTCGCGCATGATGGCCGAGGACGTCCCGTTCCCGCGGGCCCGCAGCTCGCTGAACGGTACGGCCGGCACCTCTACGTGAATGTCGATCCGATCGACCAGCGGCCCGCTAATACGTGACAAGTATCTGTCAATCTGCTGCGGCGAGCACTTGCAGGTTCGTTGGGCGTCCGTGAAATAGCCGCAGGGACAGGGGTTCATCGCGGCGACCAGCATGAACGAGGCCGGGAAGCTGACCGTGCTGTGGGCTCGGGCAATAGTGACGCAGGCATCTTCGAGCGGCTGGCGGAGCGATTCCAAAGCCGGGCGAGAGAATTCCGGAAACTCATCGAGGAACAGCACCCCGTAATGGGCCAGGGAGACTTCGCCGGCTTTGGGGACGCTCCCCCCGCCGACCAGCGCCGGGATACTCGCCGAATGATGCGGCATGCGTACCGGTCGCGTACCCAAAAGCGCCGTGTTCGGCGGCAGCGTGCCGGAGACCGAGTGGATCCGCGTCGCCTCCAGTGATTCCTCCAGATCCAACGGCGGTAGGATCGTCGGCACGCGCTTGGCCAGCATGGTCTTGCCGGACCCCGGCGGGCCGATCAGCAACAAATTGTGCCGCCCGGCCGCCGCAATTGTCAAAGCGCGCTTGACGTGTTCCTGCCCGCGAACGTCGCTGAAGTCGCAATCGTACGTCCGGGCATCGGTGAACAGGCTGTCGACATCCACCACCACCGGCTCGAGCGGAAGCTGACCGGACAGAAACCCGGTGGCTTCGGTCAAACATGTCACCGGTATGACATCTATTCCTTCCACCACGGCCGCTTCGGCGGCGTTCGCAGCCGGAACGATAATCCCGCGCAAGCCGCGCTCCCGCGCCAGCATCGCCGCGGAAAGCGCCCCGTTCACCCGGCGGACCCGCCCGTCCAGCGCCAGCTCACCGGTCACCAGGTAGCCATCCACCGACTCGGCCACGACGTCCCCGTTGGCGAACAGAATCCCCAGCGCGATCGGCAAATCGAACGCCGGGCCCTCCTTCCGCAAATCCGCGGGAGCCAGGTTGATCACCGTCTTGTGACGCGGGAACTGATACCCCGAGTTCTGCATCGCGCTGCGCACGCGCTCGATGCTCTCCTTGACGGCCGCGTCCGGCAGACCCACGACCGTCGCCCCTGAAAACCCCCGCCGGGCGACGTCGACCTCCACCTCGATGCGCAGAGCCTCAATCCCGGAAAACGTCACACTGTGAAGTTGAGCTACCATGCGGCAGATAATTGTAATCAACGGCGGAACATCACGCGACTGGTACAACGTCAGAGGCCTAGGACCCACAAGAGTTCTCGCCGGCGGATAGGAGCGAGGGCGCGCCCGGCAGGGTCCTTTCGCAGCCCATCCGATCTGGACAGGTCAGCCAACCCGTGTTTGGCGTACCCGCTCGGAGGGTGAGGTCCTATAATACTCGCGTTCCTCCCATGAGCGTGCGATTCGCAGCACGACCGGGACCATCAACCGAGTGCCGCGAGCGGCCGAAGCGACCCCCTCTAACTGCCGATAACTAGAGCGAGGACCGCCAGGCAAACCCCATAACTCGGAAGCTGACCTGGGCGGCGCGACAACAGGTACATGGCATCGAAGGAGACCAACTCCATGCATGAAAGACGATTACACGTCGGGATGCTGACTCTGCTGGCGACCATCGGCGTCGTCGGGTGCATCACCATCGACATCCCCGAGCAGGTTTCGCTGCTCTCGACCGGCACTTCGTTCGTAGTGAGCGGAACGGCCGCACTGGAGGACACCGACGGCCCGTGCCTGGTCTGGATCGGTGATAACGGCATCATCTACCACCTTTTCCAGAATCCCCGCGTGGACAACGAGACGTTCGATCGAATAACGACACCCGGAGTGACCTCCCGTCTCGAGATAGCCACCAGAACCGATCTGGAGCTGGCCTGCCAGATAGGAACCATCGTGGAAGTGCAAGATGTCCTTGATATTGAGGACTAACTCGACCACCCGCTGCCCGGACACGTTGTCGGGCGGACTACCCGGACTGAACACATGAATCGGACTCGCCAGTGGCTGCTTCGTGTTCCAACCTATCTGCTCACCATGGCCCTGGGGGGTGGCTGCGCATTACAGCCGGAGACCCTGCCGGCCGACGACGCGGCCATGTATGCGCCGGTCTTCCTCGTTGACACGGAGCAGCTCGAACCGCCGGCCGTGGGAGTGGCGGCGGCGTTCACGCCGACAACGCTGCACGAGATTGAACAAGACGATCCCGTTGCCGTGCGAGCGGCCGGGTTCTTCCTTACTTTCGCAACTGCGGCGCCCGAATTGCTCACCCTGCGTATGGTCGACAGGGAATCCGGCACGGAAACGGTGTTGACGGCGATAGGTCCGCCGGAATCGGATGCCGAGCGGTTGTTGGCGGCCCAACCGCGAGCGTTCAACGATGCGAGTTGCTCTATCTTGCGCGGTGGTGGTGGCTGTTACTGGCCGACAGACAGTGGGGCGGTTGACGCGTCGGCCTATCGGGTCGGGGTTCTTATCCCTGAGGAATCGCTGGTTTCCGGCGTCCAGCTTGAGGCGTTTACCCTGCAGGCGGGCGATGGAACGCCGGTTGGCGCTGCGAGCATTGAATTAGTCTCCGGTTTCTTCTACCTGGCGGTGATCGGCGACTCGGTCCAGTGGGGCAACGGGTTGCGGGAAGAGGACAAGATGTCGGCGCTGGTGGCCACGACTGTTCAGAGCGAAACCGGACGGCGAGTCATCCAACAGCGATACGCTCATTCCGGGGCGAAGATCCTGTCGGCGGAGGGCGACGGGATCTGCGAGGTCAATTGTAACGGCGAAGTGCCGCATGTACGCACTTCGATCCTGGTCCAGGCTCAGCAAATAGAACGCCCCGATCTTATCGATTTGGTTCTGATGGACGGGTGTATCAACGACGTAGGTGTCTGGACGATTCTCGATCCCTTCGTACCGGAAGAGGAACTGGCCGAGCTGACTCGACAGTACTGCGCAGACGAGATGGCTGTCTTGCTGGAGGAGGTTCACGCCATAGCACCGCAGGCCCGCATCGTGGTCACCGGCTACTTTCAGATCGTCGGCCCGGATAGCGACCTGTTTGCCCTTGAAACGTGGCTCGAGACTCAAACGCTGGCCGAATCCGAGTCGAGCGAGCCCTCTGACGAAACGGATAACGCCGCTGATGAAGCTGATTCCGAGGTAAGCGAACCGGCAGACGATGACGCTAGCGTGGCAGCCGCCGAAGACGAGGCCGAGGCGGTTGAGAATGTCGAGGCGCTCATCGACGTATTCACGTCGCGATCCGTGGTGTTTCATGAGACCGCACACACTGCTCTGGCTTCTGCGGTTGAGGCAGCTAACACGGCGATCGGCAGCGACCCGGTGATTGCGTTCGCTGATCCGGGGTTCGGTCCTGAGAACGCCGTGTTTGCCCCGGACCCCTGGCTATGGAGCCTGACGGAGGACGATACCGTATTCGAAGGCCTCGACGTGGGCTTGGCGCTGTTCCCTGAGGATCCCATCACCAGGTACCGGCTAACTGCATGTTTTGATACGGATGCGATCGGTGATCTTATCGGATGCATCTTCCAATCGGTGGGGCATCCCAATCCTGCCGGTGCCCGGGCGTACGCAGATGCCATATTAGAGCAACTCCTTCAGCTCGGCCTTCTGCCGGAGCCGCCGGACACTCCATAAGGGACCAATTCCGTAGGAGCACTCTCTTTCTGCCGCCGAGAGAACACTGTGTGCGGCAATTGTGCAATGACAACGAATCGCGTTCTCACTTGACCCGAGCCCTCGTATTCTGATAAACTAGGGTGCTTGGCCGGGTCCGCGCTCGGATTTTGCCTGTTGGCGAGGCAGCAGGGGGTTGCTTAGAAATCCGAAGGTCCGGGTCTGAGTCGGCGCAGTAGCGTTCTTCGGCGGCATACAGGGGGTCGTCGTAGGGCAAGGTAATGCGGCAAAGCGGGCGGGCAACCCACCGGGGCCGAAGTTGGGCACTACATCCCTGCTGCAGAATAGATCGGTGGATGTCGGGGTGTGAAGTGTCTTCCCGTTGTCATTCAGAGAATGTGCTATCGGGAAGTGCGTTCCGCGCCGGCGACCGGCGCCGGTATCGCCGACGATATCGGCGGGAAGAAAGGGACGACTCGAAACTGGATCGTATGGAGGATGTAGAAATGCGTACCGCTACCGTTCTTGCGGTTGCACTTGTGCTGGGGCTGTTTCTGTCCACGGCTCGCGCGGAGCTGGCAACCCCGGACGAGATGAAACTGGTATGTCAGAACTGGCTGACGTACATCGTGGACCAGACCGGAGATTGGGCCGGAGAACGCGAGCCCTGGATCGCCGACGTGCAGGAAGTGTACGCAGGCGACACCCTTGTGGCACATCATTTTGCCATCGGCCCGCAGGGGCATGTGGTCGTGCCGATTCTCAAGGAACTTCCCCCGATCCGGATGTACTCGGACGAATCAAACCTGAACCTGGATGAAACCGACGGTCTGGCCCAGCTCTTGCGAGACGTAATGGAGCACCGCACAGGCTTGTACATCGAGAAGTACGGCAGTCTTGAGGCGAAGCAACCGCGCGCCGGCGAGGTACTCCTCGGTCGCGCCCATCGCGACGAGTGGGACCGGTTCGCGATAGACCGTGACCAGTTCGCCGCGGAGTTGGATTCGCAAAGGGCCGACCCCATCGTCCAGCTCGGACCCTTGTTGACCACGGTTTGGGACCAGGGCCCTCCGTATAACAACCTCTGCCCGATTGGTGACGGCGGACGCACGGTAGTCGGCTGCGTGGCGACCGCCACGGCCCAGTTGATGGCTTACCACCAGTGGCCGCCCTCCGGTACCGGCGAGCAGACGTACACCTGGAGCGGGGACGACTCTTGCGGCGGCAGCACGCCGAGCGAGAGTCTCTATGCCGATTTCTCCGACGAGTACGACTGGGACAACATTGTCGACGAGTGTTTCTCCGGATGTGACGCCGCCCAGCAAGCCGCTCTGGCCGAGTTGAATTACGAGGTCGGGGTGGCTTTCTACATGGACTACGGAGTTTGCGGGTCCGGGGCTTACACTTCCAACGCTCGGCAGATAATGCCCGTGTTCTTCCGGTATGAGGACTCGCTGGACAGTGAATACCGCGACAACCACACGGCGCAGACTTGGTACGATACGATCCGGGTTGAAATCAACGCCGCGCGGCCCATGTTGTACGGCATCTCCCGGCATGCCATCGTGTGTGACGGCTACCGCGACACCGGCGGGACGAACCAATACCACATGAACTACGGTTGGGGCGGCTCGCAGAACACGTGGTTTGCCATCGATGATTTGCATTGTACGTGGGAGGGGTGCCACTACATGAACGAGAGCCTGATCCGACACATCATCCCGTTCAAGGACTGCAACGAAAACGATATTAACGATTATCTGGACATCGACGGGGGCACGAGCGAAGACTGCAATTCGAACACGATCCCTGATGAGTGCGACCTCGAGAATGGAGATAGCGAGGACTGCAACGAAAACGACGTCCCCGACGAGTGCGATATTGCCAATATGGTTAGCGAAGACTGTACCGGCAACGGCATTCCCGACGAGTGTGAACCGGACTGCAACACGAACGGGATCGCCGACAGTTGCGACATCGCGGGCTCCACCAGCGAAGACTGCACCGGTAACGGGATCCCCGATGAGTGTGAACCGGACTGCAACACGAACGGGATCGCCGACAGTTGCGACATCGCGGGCTCCACCAGCGAAGACTGCACCGGCAACGGGATCCCCGATGAATGCGAGCCGGACTGCAATATGAACGAGGTTGCCGATAGTTGCGATATCGCAGGCGCGACCAGTGAAGACTGCACCGGCAACGGGATCCCCGACGAATGCGACATCGCCGATTGCCCGACGGAAGATCTCTCCTGCCAGGACTGCAACGGAAACGAAGTGCCCGACGGCTGCGACCTGAGCGAAGGAACCAGCGCAGACTGTCAGGCAAACGGCATTCCGGATGAGTGCGATATCGTGGCGGGTACCAGCGGGGACTGCACCGCCGATGGTGTACCGGACGAGTGCCAGGCAGACTGCAACGGAAACAGCATTGCCGATCTCTGCGACGTCGCCGGTTGGACGAGTGACGACGACAACGGCAACGGCGTGCCCGATGAATGCGAGGGGCCGAACTTCACGCTCATGCCTGTGGGTGCGTCGGGAACACACATGATCTTCTGGAACACAATCTACATTCCCGAAGGAGGAGGAACGGTTGAGCTGGAGCTGCAGCTCTCCAGGTGGGGAACCGCCCCCGGAGCTCCGGAATTAGCCGCCTATCAGGCTCAGGTCGACTCGACCGGATACGGAAGCGGAAAAGGTGCCCCACTCGTGCCGGTCGGCTGGCCGTCCACGCCGGAAACCGGAGCGTTCATCGACTTGACCCGCGACGATTTCCCGTTCAAGGACCTGACTCCACTCGCGGGAACGGACTTGACGTTGCTGGATTACGTGTGGGGATCCACAGCTCTCTACGGATCCCGCGCGGACGCGGGCGGAGCCAGTTACGGAGGCACGTTGATTCTGGATATCCCGGCGGGAGCCGATGGTGAGTATTCGATCGGTCTCGTGGACAACGATGATATGACCTTCATGGACGACCCGGACGTCCAACTGTTACCGGGCTTGGGGCTTCTGCCCGGGAGGATCATTGTCGGGGAGATGCCCATGGGTTGCTGTCTACCTGATGGCATCTGTGCTCCGGCTACTCCGGAGGACTGTGCCAACGCCGGCGGTACTCCCGTCGAGCAATGTTTGGGCGATCCGGGGGGCAACGGTGTCGACGACGCCTGCGAGCAGGCGGGCCCCGAAGAACCACCCGCTCCCTACAACGTGCCGAAGAACCGCTACCTGTCCTTCGATCCCAACAACGGCGCTTTGAGCGTTGCCTTCCGTGTCGAATTGACCTCCAGCGTCTATTTCCCAGGATCTACCGGTGTGCTGGGTTGGGTAGGTGAGCCGGACGGAAACGGGATCGCCCGGGTCGAGGCGGATCCATATTACACGAGCGACTGGCCGGACGTGCTTCACGTGGCCGACTGCGAAATCGTGCCCGCCGCCGTCTACTCAGTATCTTCGACTGCGGACGGAGCGGAATTCTCTCTGGCGTTGGAGATCCCGACGACCACCCAGCCGGGCGTCAAGTTCTGGGCTGATATGGTCGGGCCGCTGGACGGCGAGGGCTGGACTCCACCCAACGGGGTCGTGAGTATGGACGACATCATGGCCGTGATCCAGGCGTTCCAGGCTTCCCCAACCGCGCCGCATCTGTCATGGGTTGACCTCGACGGTGAAGCACCGAACAAAGTGGCGAACATGACGGACATTCAGCAGGCGGTCAACGGGTTTAAGGGCTTCGCCTATCCGTTCAGCGACCCGGCGGCGTGTCCGTAGTCTGACGCCGTTCGGTCGGTAGGTATACAAGAACGAGGGGACTCGGGTGTAAGCCCGGGTCCCCTCTTTCTTTTCCACTGCGATGCTGCGCTTATTCTATCCCAAAAAGAGACTGCTGGGCCGGGCTGTCCTGGGCGACCCGTCTCTTCACTTCGCTGATCTCGTCGATGAACTCGTCGATTGTGCGGTACTTGCGGTGGACACTCATGAACCGAACGTACGCCACCTGATTGAGCCGGCGCAAGTTCTTACCCACGTACGAACCAATCTGCTCGGTAGTGACATCCCGCTCGTGATTACTGAACAGCTCTTCCTCTACTCGATCGACCAACTCCTGGAGCTGATCCTCGGCGATGTCCAGCTTGTAGCAGGCCCGCTCCGCCCCGTTCAGGATGTTATCCCGATGATACGGTACGCGCTGTCCGTTTGCCTTGATGACCGTGAGCCGGAGTTCGTGCTCCACCCGTTCTTTGGTCGTGAACCGCCGGTTGCACGATTGGCAGACGCGCCGGCGGCGAATGGCCAGCCCGTTCTCGGTCAGGCGAGAGTCAATGACCTTGTTGTTGTTCTCTTTGCAGGAGGGGCAGAACATCAATCAGCAATCCCAGGGGTCTCCAACCGCACCGTCCGGTCGGTCGACCCCTCACCAAACGGGGCTGAACGTCCAATATGGACCAACTCACAGCGTACCAACACCAGATGTTGAGTGTCAAATGGTCCGGACGAAGGCAGGCCCGAGCCCGCCACGGTCAACGCCGTTTTTTCCCCCCGGCGCTGGACGCAATGGCCGGTCTTCGCTTAAGTACCGGACATGGGAAGACTGGTGCAGAAGAAGTTAGGCGGAACTCTGGTCAGTGGGTTCTCGCTGGCCGGAGAAGAGAGCGTGGTCGCGGCTCCGGAGTACAACGTCTGTTTTGACATCGGACGGGCTCCGCGAGAGGTGATCTCTATCGACAATGTGTGCCTGACCCACGGCCACATGGATCATGCGGCAGGCGTTGCGTATTATTTTTCACAACGGTGCTTTATTGGCAATTCGCCCGGGCGGGTCATTGTTCACCGAAGTCTGGCGCAGTCCATCCAGAAGCTCATGGACGTTTGGGCGGACATCGAGGGGCACCCGTCAGCCGGACAGGTGTACGGCGTAGAGCATCTCGAGGATGTTCCGATTCGCCGGGGGCTCATCGTTCGTCCTTTCACGGTCAACCACACTGGCAGTTCGCTCGGCTTCACGATAGTCGACGTGCGGCATCGGCTGAAAGAGGAACTCCAGGGCAAGCTGGGGCCGGAACTGGTTGCCCTCAAAAAACAGGGGGTCGAGATCGAGGACCACGTGGAGATCCCGGTGCTTACATACCCGGGTGATACCGCCCCCGGGCGATTCCTGGATCTGGATTTCGTGCGGAAAAGTCGCGCCGTGTTACTGGAATGTACCTTCTTCGAGGACGACCACCGTGTCCGCGCTCAAGCCGGCCGGCACATTCACGTGGATCAACTACCCCGAGTCCTCGCGGCCGTCCCTGACGCGGAGGTGATGCTCATCCATCTCACGAGAAGAACCGACCTCCGGGCGGCCAAGCATCAGCTTCGGTCCGTCCTTACGCCCAGCGATCTTGAACGAGTAAGCTTCCTGATGGACCGACCGAGGCGCCTGCCTCCGGGTCACCGACCGGATGGTGTCGAGACATTGAATGCGAAAACGCCCCATGCCGCCTCGCGGGGGATAATTTACAGCAAGAATGCTAACATTGTTGAGATATTTGCCCGTACCGGGACGGCTGCGAAGCGGTCGCCCATGCCACGCAGGCCACCGAAGACAAAAAACCTGGCGGTTATAGGGTTGCGGTCGGTTGGGGAACGTAGTAAAAGACCCCGCTTCTGGAGCGGATGGATGTACGCACGCAAGGCGCGTAGCTTCGTTGCCCTGTTGGCGTTTGTCGATCCCGCATGGAAGAGGTGGTTCGGCGAGTGTTCCTTGGCGCGGATCGCTCGGGTGTTTGTCAGGCCGAGCCACCAGTTGGGGAGTGTTGCGAACGGGGCGGAAGCGTTCAGCGCAGACGCCTGGAGAAGTGCTTACTACGTCTACTTTCGCGAATGCCCTTCCGGCGCGGGGGGGTGAAGCGTTGTGTTCAGTTTCTGAAGAGAAAGGGATCGATATGAGTTGGTGGTGGTGGATTGGTATTGCCGGTGTGGTTGCGTATTTCCTCTTCTACGGCATGGGAACCACGACAGCGTAAGTGCCAACCGGGGGCTTCTCCGGTGGATGATTGAGAACAAGGGCAGCTGAGCAGTCTGTGCTCGGTTGCGGTCGGAGTCTGTTGGAGAACGCGGTCGTCCGCCAATGCCGGCGGGTCGTCTGCGAATATCTCCCTTTTTTATGACGAAAGGAATCGATATGACTTGGTGGTGGTGGATTGCTATTGCTGGTGTGGTTGGATATCTGCTGTACTCGGGGATGTTCACCACGACAGCGTAAACGCAGCCCGGACCTTGAAGTTCGGACAGACGTTGAGAAACAACACGGCGAGGGACACGCTGGTCGACCAGGGTGTTTCACTCGCCGTGTTTTTTTCATGGTCGAGGCGCGAGACCTGCCGCGTCCTTTGCGTGATGCGCGCAGCAGTGTGTTCGCGCGATGACGCACTCCCGGGCGGTCGCGATGCGGGCACAGGCCCTCAATCGCAAATGCCCGGGAAGCCGTTGGGTGTGGTCGAGGAACGAGACTGGCCGTAGTCTTTGTGTGATCCCGGTAGCCGTCCGTCGGATCTTCGGGACGGATCACGGGCCGGCAACATGGCAGCGGGCGAGGTGGATCGTGCTCTTGCGTACCCCTGCGGCGGACCGTACACTTTGTGGTTTGCGCTTTGCAGCGGACGGCATACCCGATAGTCTCAGGTAATGGGGCTGTAGCGGCGCGGCCTACCGGCGACATGGGGGCGACCGGCGACAGCAACCAGTTAAGAAGGTGGTACAAGACGCGATGACGGCGGAAGCGATTCGGGAGCAGGTCAAGGCGGGACGGTTTGACGAAGCTCGGCAGGCTCTTGAGGCCATGGGCGAGACTGACGAGAACCGGACTGAGCGATTGTTTCTGCAGGGACGGGTACAGGAAGGCGAGTATGATCGTAGTGGGGCTCTAGCCACGTACGAAGAGGTGTTGAACCTGGATTCGGAGCACAAGGAAGCCCGTTTTCGGGCCGCGTTGCTTGCAGACCTTCTCGGCGACGACGACCGGGCGATCGAGCTCTACGAACGGTGTGTGTCGGACGATTCGGTGCCGGTCAACGCGTTGATCAACCTGGCGGTTCTCTACGAGGAGAACGGGCAGCTTGGCGACGCGGAGTGGTGCCTCAAGAGCGTGCTGACGACCTACCCAAACCACCGCCGGGCGCGGCATTTTCTCAGTTCCGTCGAGAGCACCTACACGATGGTGTACGACGAGAAGAGCGTTCGCGATCGCGAGCACCGGTTCGCGGTGATGGACACACCGGTCACCGATTTCGAGTTGAGCGTTCGCAGCCGCAACTGTCTCAGGCAGATGAACATCCGGACCCTTGGCGATCTGCTCAGAACCACGGAAGCGGAGTTGCTTTCTTACAAGAACTTCGGGGACACGTCGCTCAACGAGATCCAGGCGATGTTGCGCCAGAAAGGTTTGCGGTTGGGGCAGGCGATCTCGCCGCTGGACGGCGAGGGCGGTCCGTTCGGGGGGGCGATTGATCCGATCGGCGCCTCGGCGAACCCTCACTTGAGCAGGCCGGTCTCCGAACTCGAACTTTCCGTACGCTCCCGAAAATGCCTGCAAGCTCTGGGCATAACGACCATCGGCGAGTTGATGAAGCGAAGCGAGACCGAGCTGATGGCCTCTAAGAACTTCGGGCAAACGTCACTGGCGGAGATCAAACATCAGCTTTCCGCGCTGGGGCTGGCTCTCCAACCCTAGCGGCCCGGCTTCGTAGCGCAGGTCCGGTTCATGGAATGCGATACTCGGCATCGCCGATGCAGGGAGTATTGAGGTGAACCGCATCTTTCCACAACGGCTCGCGCCATTGCTGGGAACCGCCGCGGTTCTGCTTGCTTGGGCAGCACTTACCCATGTCAGATCCGAACCGGTCGGGACGGAATCAACGGTTGAGCCGCCCCCTCCGGTACGAGACGTTCGGGTCCTACTCGTTCCTAGTACTCGCATGGTCAGGGTGCGGGCCGAAGGACCGATCGTCATCGAACCGGTCGAGGGCGAGGGGGCCGCAACGGTCTTCAGCTCATCCGAGTGGGTGAAGATCCGCCCCGGCGCCGGCGGCGGCTTGTCGATCGCCGACGGCTCCGACCTCGGGCCGGCAGTTGCCATCGCAACCGAGTCACCAGCCGGAATCGCACTGACAACACCCGATTCCCCAGCTAAGGCTGCCAAACGGCGTTATCCCGGCCGGCTGCTCGTTAGCATCACCGAAGGCAAAAGACTGCGAGTGGTAAATGCCGTCGGCGTGGAGCGATATGTGGCGGGCGTAGTGGCGGCGGAGGTGTGGCCCACCTTCCACGTGGAAGCCTACCGGGCCCAGGCGATTGCCTCGCGGACTTTCGTGCTTTATCAGATGGAACGCCGCAGGAACGCCTCTTTCGATGTACGGGCGACGCAGGGCTCCCAAGTCTACACCGGCTTGCGATCTGATCGAGCGGGCCGACAGGCACTGGCGGCAACGGAGTACACTCGGGGAATCGTATGCACTTGGCGAGACAGCGGTCGAGATCGGCTCTTTTCGACTTACTACAGTGCCGCGTGCGGAGGGGAATCTCAGTCGGCGAGGATCTTCGGAGAGAACGACGACGTTCCACCGTTGGCCGGCGGCGTAAAATGTGATTATTGCCGCATTGCTCCCGGCAAGACCTACCGCTGGGGTCCGGTGCGATTGAACTGCGGTGAGGTGCTTAGGAGAATCGTCGCCCGTTATCCGGAATGCTCCTCGCTCGGGGCGATTACCGACATTCGCACGATCGAGCGGACTCCCGGGGGCCGGGCTATTCGGCTGCGCATCGAAGGAAGCAGCGGGGAGCATCATGAGTTGCTGGCCGAGCACTTCCGGCTGGCCGTCGGGGCAAGCACCATCCGCAGCACCGATTGTGACATCAAGGTGTCGGGCAGAGACGTGATCTTTGCAAACGGCCGCGGGTTCGGGCACGGGCTGGGTATGTGCCAATGGGGGATGCAGGGGCAGGCGTTAGAGGGGAAACGCGCGGCGGACATCCTGCGTTACTACTACCCGGGCTCGAAGCTGACCCGCGCGTATTGAAGGCCGCTCCGTACGGTCAGTCCTGCATGAGCCGATCGATGAAGCGCGATAGCCTGCGGTAGATGGTCGTGGCAATCGGTTCGGTTCGACCTTTGAGCCGCACCCGACCGGTCATCCCCTGGCGAAACCGCGCGTCGCCCTCGGGTTGAAGATCGATAGTGATCTCAAAATACGGTTCCGCGGCCTCACCGGTCTCCGGATCCACCGCAACATCACCACCGCCGAGGTGCGTAAACGTGGGTAATCCAACGTAGCGGGTTCCGGCGGGGGTAACTCGTGCGATGACGCCCGCAGTAGTCGAGCCCGCATCAGCGGCACTGCGAAACTGGACGGCGTCGCCGGGTTTCGGCTCCACCGCCGCGAGTTGCTCACCCGAGAGAATGACACGAACCTGCCACTTACCGGACGCGATCGTCGCCACCGGCGCGCCTTCAGGCACATACGAACCCAAGTCGGTATCTCGAAGCGAACTGACGACGACGCCTGACATCGGAGCCCGAACGCGAAGATCCGCGGAGCGGGCGCGGTGACGGGCGAGGGCCGCTCGATACACCCCGGCGCGATCCTCTTCCTGCATAGCCCGGTCGGGCTCCGCGACCCGGTAAGCATCCCGGCGGATCTCCGCCGCCCGCAGGTTCGCTTCCGCGCCGGCGATGTCTTCCACATAAAGATCATTGACCAACCGGGCGAGCAGTTCCCCCTCGTCCACCCGCTGGCCGGACTCGACCGCGCACTTCTCGAGGAAGCCCGTCGCCCCCGCTCTGACCACCGTTTCGTGCCCGGAACGCAGCACCCCCAAAGCATGCACGCGGCTGGGAACCGGGGCCAGAATCAACAGCGCCGGCACGACCACCAGAGCGAACACGCCGACCGCCACGGCTCGGACGCGAACCGGAGCCGTCTCCTCCGCGCACCACAGGTATTTTGTCAGACTCCGCAGGGTGCGAATGATCGTGCCCCCGAGGTACACGACGGCCAGCCCCATGCCGATCACGAACATCTTCATGGCCAGAATGGCTGAAATGCTCAGCAGCAAAACCATCCGGTAGAGCGTTGCCGCAATCCCAAAAGAGAGCAAAATGCTCCCCAGCCGCCAGCCGACCGGGGCGTCGTCGGATCTGATCCCCAGCGTCATCCGCTTGAGGATGTTAAGAACGTACCGCGTCGATCGTGCCCTTAAGTTCGGTACCTCCGTCAAGTCGCTGAGGATGTAGTAGCCGTCGAAGCGCATCAGGGGGTTGATGTTGAAAAGTGCGGTCACCACGCTCGCCAGGAGCATCACGTTGTAGGCCAGGCTGTTGACCACGGAAGGCCCGGTAAACGCCCAGACGAACACGGCCAGTGCTGCGATCAGGCTTTCAACATACATCCCCCCCAAAGCAACGATAAGCCGTTCCCGCGTGCTCGAAAAGCCCCACGAGGCGGTGGCGTCGACATAGGCGCAAGGAGTGAACAGAATGAAGAAGATTCCCATTTCCGGAACGTGTCCGCCGAAGTGCTTGCACGCATAGGCGTGGCCGAACTCGTGAAAGACCTTAAGCACTACGAGGGTGACCCACATCAGGATGAGATTGCGGGTTGCGAGCAGGCCCTGCAGCGGCTCGGTGAGCCGTTCCCAATTGCGGATGACGGTTACGCCGGCACAAATGACCAACATCAGCCAGAGGATGAAGAACGCTCTGCTATACAAAGGCCGCGCGAGGCGGACGGTACGCGTGAGAAAGGCGTCGGGGTTCCAGATGGGCACGCGCAGGAACAGAAACGCCATGAGTCTCGCCCGGCGTTGAGCGTTCTGTCGGGCTTCGTATCGCTGATAGAGCAGTTTATCGTCCGATATCGGCAGCCGCAAAAAACCCAGCCGGTGCAGCCCCATGACGAACAGGTAGAAGTGTTCCTCGTCCTTGGGTTCAGCCAGTTCGCTTTCAACCAACTCGGCGAAGACTTCTGCCAGAGTGCGGGTCGGGTCTATCCGGACAAGGACATCGTAATCCGCCGGCTCCAACCGCTGGCTTTGGAAGGTGATAGGGTCGCGCACCACGTAGGCAACTGCGCCGCGAAACAGGTGGCGACTGACCTCGAGGTCTTCGCGGAGGCCCACCCGCACTCCGCCAAGGCGGGAGGCCAGCGACGGGCTTGCAGATTGCGCGGGTGCGGCACTCATAACCAGAGACTCATCCGCAGGTAGTCGATGACCCGGTGCAAAGTGATCCACCAGACCGGGCGGGGACCGACGTGGATCTTGGCGACCCCCTCCATTCCGGGACGAATCCAACCGGCTTGCGCAGTGAAGTCCGCCTCAGCTATATATGCGTTGCGGCCTTGTCGGATTTGGGCTTCCGCCAATACGCGGGCGATACGGAACTCGTGGGTTTCGTCCGGGCGGGCGTAGCCGGCGAACAGCCCGGTCATGGCGGTCGACAGGTCGGCCGAGGCGGATTCGGCCACCTCCAGCTCCAGCGTCCAATCGCCCAGCGGTGCCACTTCGAAGAAAGGATCGCCGCGGGCCACGACGGAACCGATCGACTTGCGCAGGTCACCTTTGACGATCACGCCGTCCATGGGGGCTCTCAGAACCGTCTGTTCGATTCGCTGGTTCACGATGTCCAACTTGGCCTGCACGAGGTGCTGATTAGCCAGCGCCAGTTGCACCTCCACCGGCATGCTCTCGGCCATGGCCCGGTCTTTCGTCCGTTCGAGGACTGCAAGCTCGGCCAGTAGCTCGGTACGTTGTTGAACTAGATCTCGGTCATCGAGTCGGCAAAGCACTTGCCCTTGTCTAACGCTATCGCCCTCCAGGACGGACGCGGAGGCGAGCACGCCTTCAAACGGGGCGGTTACGTGCCGGATCTGCGCCGGGCGTACGATGCAAGGGACCGTAAGATCGTAGTTGACGGTGCCGAACGCGAACCACGTCACAGCCACCAGGGCGAGGCCGACCGTGATCTTCCTGCCGAGTCGCCGGGGAGCCATAACGGCCTTGATCGACTCGCCCAGCGAGTCGCAAGCGTGGCGCACGAAACTGCGGGCCGCCCGATCGGTGAGGCGCAAAGCCGGAACAAACGGCTCGACCCGTTCGCGAACGCTGTCGATCTGTTCGGAGCTGAGCGGGGCGTCGGCCCGTTTTCGGATGCTTATAACCGCGCAGATTCTCTCCGCTTCGCGCAGGGGAATGGAGACGACGGCGTCGCCCTGGGTGGCGGTGTGCCACTGTTTGTGCAGGCGATAGCTCTGGCTCATTTGATCTGTAGCCCAGCCGCCTGCACGATCGAAGGCGATCGGAGTGCCGGCATCCAGACACTCCTCCATGGCTCCCCGCAAGTGAACGACCCCCGGAGATTGGCGGCGCACGGTATCCATCCCGGAGATGGACACGACCCGAACCCGCCGTCCGACCACTATCCCCAAAGCAACCTGTTCGCAGTCGAGTTTGTTGCACAGATCGTTGGTGATAGCGAAAGCCAGCTCCTCCATGGTGCGGCACGTAGCCGCCCGAGCAAGTGCGGCACTGGGCGCGGCTGAGCCGGCCGCCGGACCGGTTGAACCGCCTCCCTGCCCGCCGGATTTGACCAAGCCGGCGGTGTAGGACGCAAACCGAGCCAGAGTCCCGAGCGTGCTTAACCGATCTTCGACCTCGTCATCGGCGATCGGAACCAGAACCAGGGCTATGGCTCCGATGGGCCGACCGTTGTCATCCACGACGGGAGACGCCAGGTATGCCGCGGTTGTCCGGTCCGTTCTGGACCTCAATAGCCGTGCCCTCGGCGCCGGCTCCGCCAGTGATTCCGTCAAAAACTGCTGCAGTCCGCTTTTCCAGAAGTTCGGATCCGTCGAGCCCGTGTGCCAGTCATCTTGAACGACCTCCGCAGCGTAGCTCACATGAATGGCCGCATACGGGCATGCGAAGTAGGCCGCGATGCGGCGAAACGCATTAGTCAGGAAGCTAATGTGCGATCCGCCGCGCCTTGCCAAGGCGGCAATCTCGACAAAGGGATCGACCAACGCGCCATCGGAAGGCGGCGAAGCCTGGTCGATCGTTGACGATGTCGGATGCTCAGTCAAACCCCTGGTCTCCCACCCGCAGAAACGGCCGCTCTTCTTGCCAGCGCTACTTGAGCGCAGACGCACTCGTGGTCAGTTCCTCCGGCAGGCAGATCGGCCGGAAGAAGGAGAAACCTGCTTCGAAGGCGTCTTCGCGAATCAGACGGCAGCGTACGCAACGGGCAAAGGTCAGCGGGAGATCAATCGCCTTGGGGTCGAATTGGAGGCGGTATATATCGCCGACCCGCGGTGGTATCGGGAACAATACACTGCACCCGCCTTCAGAGATGTCCCCCGAAATTCCCTTGACCTTGAAAGTAAGAACTTCGCTGGCGTTGCCCGCTTGCAGAATCACCCCGACCTTCACGGCCAGGCGGAAATGAGCGCGCTGACGCCGAATCTCCTCGGTCGTGTTACGTTCGAGCTCCTGCATCAGGTGAAACGCCTCATCGCTTGTCAGCTTGTTGGGCTGCCCCTCGATGTCATCAAGCATGAATACGGGTCCTCTACTCGGGTTCGACCTCTCCAGGTAGACCGGCGGTTGCGGAGACGTCTTTGGTCGGCGGCGCGGGGACCAGAGCAATGTCGTCGGACTTTGGGGGTCTCCGGCCGGGCAAGTCCACGTTTACCTTCAGCCCCGACAGCCATTCCGCGCCCTCGTTGGGTACGTTGATCTTCACTTTGAACGTCTGACTGGCCCCGTCCGCTACCCGAGATGCCAGCGTTACCGTTCCCCATCTTTGAGACTGATGGAGATCGGCGGTCCGAACCAGAACCTGATCACCGGTTCGAATGTGCGGGGCGAGATCGATCGGGCAATCCACCAACACCTTGAGAGGGTCGAGTTGGACCAACGTGACGACGCCTTCGCTCTCTTCAACCGTCTCGCCCACGTATTTGAGTTGCTCCGATACGTAACCCGTAAACGGAGCACGGGCGGAGTACTCCTTGAGAGTCTCTTCCTCGCGCCGATGGGCCAGCACCGCTTGGTGATGCTCGAACTTGGCCAGCTCGTGCTCGATCCGCGTTGTCTTCTCATCCGAGCGGGCGTCGTTCAGCTCCTTGATAGAAACACTGTGTTTCTTGTTAAGGGCTTCAAGACGTTCCAGCTCTAATCGAGCCCGCTCCCACAGTGCGGCCGCCAAATCGATGTCCAGAGTCGACTCGGCAGTCGCCCGGGCTATCTCGGTCTGGGCTCGTTGCACCCCGTCTTCGAGAATGAACACCAAATCGCCCTGGGAAACCGGTTGCCCCTCCGCCACGAGAACCGCTCCGATCCGGCCCGGTTGGACCGCGGCCAGGGTGGCCTCTTGGTTAGGAGCGGTCATGCCGACCAGCGACCTCCCGGATGGGTGAGAATCGCCCGGAACGTGGTTCTCGCCGCGCGTGCTTCCGGTGGATCCGACGACGCACACCACCATAGCACCAAATGCGCAAATGCCCGGGCTGCGCCGCGAGATCGCACGAGTTGTCGATCCGGTTCTCACCATCGGGACGTCCGATAAACCTCGTCTGCCTGTTCAGGGCAAACCTAGAGCCCATATCTCACCATTAGCTTGTCGGATTCTGCCGTGCTTGCGGTTAGCTCTGCTTGCGGGATGTCTCTGTCTTGTTGCGCTCGAATTCCCTTGGACGTGTGAGAACGTAGGGATCGCCCGTGACCCGGAACGGGTCGGTCGTTAATGCGACACGGACAATCCCGGATGAAGTTGTCGGCTTTTCAGGCGACGTATCGGCTCGCACCGAAGCAAGGTAGGGTGGGCTCTGCCCGACACACGCCTGCCAAGGCGAACAACCCCGCGCGAGGCGTCGGACGCAGCGCAGTCCGCACATCACAGAGAAGACTCGCTCGTCTCGTCTGCCAAGGTTAGTACCATTCGGCAGAGCCCGACCTACTTGGCTTGGACGAATGGTGCGGGCTACCGCCGCCGGTGACCACGCTGGTCGGACTGGTCGCTTCGGTTCGACGTACCGGCCAGGCCGCGGAGAACGCCCCAGACCTGGGCAAGGAACCCGCGCGGAGTCGTGTCGGCCGAAGCGGCATTCTCGTCCGTGACGGCCATCGACTGCCCCCGGACCTGCACCGTTTCGGACGACAGATCTCGCTGAGCCCCATCCTCTTCGTCGTAGCCTGACCCGCGCATCACATCTTCAACCGACGCATCGTCGGCCTCGAAGACATCCTCGGCGGTGGCGTCGCCTACCTGAGCAAGCACCGGCGTGGTCGCGGCCGAGACTACCGATCTTGCCGCCGGGATCTCGATGTCACCAACCGGCACGTATGCCTCTTCCGGCTCCTCCGCATCCACGTCGAAGCCTATCTCCGCAGGCATCTGATCGTCACCCGGCATGACGTCGAAAGCATCGTCGAGCCCTTCAAGCGGGTTCATCACCCCAAGCTGCTCGAGATCGTCTTCCGTTACATCGGAGGTTTCCTCCGTAGCGGCCGCAACTGCCGAGGCGTCCGGCTCGACCTTCACCGACCCGCGATCGTCGCGGGTTTCCGGCTCCGTCGCATCATGAACCGGCCCGGAGTCGTCAACGGAATCCGTCGGACCCGGAACGACCGGATCCGGAGTGACGACAACGGCATCGCCGGAATCGGGTTCCGGAGCGACATCCACGACGTCGTCCGTCGGATCAGGCGCGGGCGACGAATCGTCAACCGGTGCATCATCAGGACTTGGAGCAATAGCATCCGCGTCACCGGGATCGGGCTGGGGCGGATTGTCCGGTACGACATCCGGTACGTCGATCGAATCCACCGGCTCGTCCGGCGCGACATCCGGTACGTCGTTTGAATCGACCGGCTCTTCCGGCGCGACATCCGGGGTCGGTTCGTCGTCTTGTCCCGCGATTCCACCCGTTGCCGGCGGGTCGGCCACCGGAGCGTCGTTGACCGTTACGGTCACCGTATCGGTGCTGGTACTTGTGCCGTCGCTGACCTCAACCTGGAATGTCAAAGTCGTCTGCTCAGAGACGTCCGGCGCGTCGAACGTCGGCTGGGCTGAACCGGGATCGCTCAACGTCACGGCCGGTCCGCCGGTCTGGGTCCAGGTGTAGGTCAAATTGCTGTCCGGCGCCTCATCGGCCTCATAGACCCTGACATTGCTGAACAGGCTCTCCGCAGTTGCGCCGTTGACATCGTGGTCGTTGACAAACGTCAACCGGTCGAAACTGCCGGTGAAATAGTCACCAACCCGAATTCGATAATGCTGCCATTCACCGGCCGAACCGTCGTACGAATCTTGCCCACCGATTCCCCAGTCCTGCGTTCCGTACAACTGGAAGGTCGTGTTTTCGCTGATCGCCCCGTCGGTATCGAAACCGATCCCATGTATCTCACCCTCAACGCCGCTACGGAAGTCAAACTCCAGAATGGTGTCCGCGGTGACCGTGTAGGGGTGGTCCGTGGATTTCCATCCGTTGCCGGTAAGGTGCAAAGTGGCGCCATCGTCCTCTATCGCCACGGTGGCACTGACATCCTGCTCGGCTCCCCCGTACGAGTCGACGTTACCGTCCTGGAAAGCAATCGGGCCCTCTTCCGCCGAGGCAGCCAGCGAAACCGTCTCGCCCTCCACAACTACCTGATCGGGTCCGGCATCGACGATCAACTCCGGCTCGTATTGGGCTTCGACCGTGATAGTCACGAGATCCGTTACCGTAGTCGTTCCGTCGAATGCGTTAACCTGGAATACAAGCTCCGTATCCTCGTCCACCGCCGGGGCGTCGAATGTCGGATCGGCAGCGTTCACATCACTCAGAGTTACCGCCGGCCCGCCTACTTGCGTCCAGGTGTAGGTCATGTTGCCGTCCACGGCCTCGTCGGCCTCATAGACCCTGACATTGCTGAACAGGCTCTCTACGGTTGCGCCGCTGGCATCGTGGTCGTTGATGAACGTCAACCGGTCGAAATCGCCGGTGAAGTAATCGCCGACCCGGATTCGATAATGCTGCCACTCCCCGGCCGAGCCGTCGTACGGATCTTGCCCGTCGATTCCCCAGTCCTGCGTTCCGTACACCCGGAACGTCGTGTCTTCGCTCTGCAGACCATCGGTATCGAAGCCAATACCGTGGATCTCACCCTGGACACCGCTGCGGAAGTCGAACTCCAGGATTGTGTCTGCGGTGACCGTGTAGGGGTGGTCTATGGATTTCCACCCGTTTCCGGTGAGGTGCAGGGTTTCGCCATCATCCTCCACCACCATGGTGGCCTCGACATCCTGGTCAATTCCCCCGTACGAGTCGACGTTCCCTTCCTGGAAAGTCACCGGCGCTACCGCGCTGGCCGAGGCATTCAAAGAAACCGTCGCTCCCTCCGTGACATCCTGATCAGGTCCGGCAAAGACGATCAACTCGGCCGCCGGGGTGTCGTTTACATTGGCCAGATCCGCAATCTGCTCCGCGGTCAAGACCGAATCATAGATCTGTAGTTCGTCGAGGCTTCCCTTGAAGTAGGCCGTTTCGGGATCACCATCGTTGAAGTCGAACGTCCGCCCGATGTCCTGAATGGGACTGGTGAGCACGCCGGCCGATCCGTTTGCACTCCCGCTGAGCACGCCATCCACGTAGACCTGCACCTGGCCGGTTTCCGCATCACGGGTGAACGCAACGTGATGCCATTGACCGTCGTTGATGGCGGTGTCGCTCCGGGCGCCGGATTCATCTCCGACCGAAATGCCGATCCGCCCCTGGTCATCAATGGCCCCCCACCGGATGTCGTTCGTGCCCCCGGACTGCTCACTGCCGACGATCGACGGTGAGTAGTAAGACTGGGGAACGCCGGTCTGATCCGTCTGGATCCACGCGGAGAGTGTTGCGGTGCCGTTCAGCCACTGACCCAAGTCCGTATCGGAGTGAACGTAATCGTCCACACCGTCAAACGTGAGCGCGTTGCCGTGCTGACCAGTGGACCACTCGTCCCCATCCATGTTCGTCAACGTGCCGTCCAAATCGCCGATGGACTCGTCCGAAGTCGTACCCGATGCTTCGTTGAACGACCACTGCGCCACCGGGGCCGGCGAAGCTGCCGAGGCGTCATCGCTAGCGTTGACGAGAATCGTCACCGTATCGATGCTGGTAGTCGTGCCATCGCTGACTTCAACCTGGAACGTAAGAGGCGTTTGCTCAGAAACATCCGGCGCCGTAAACGTCGGCTGCGTAGCGTTGGCATCGCTGAGCGTCACGGCCGGTCCGCCGGTCTGGGTCCAGGTGTAGGTCAGATTGTCGCCATCCAAATCGGATGACGCGGAAGCGTCCAGCGTTACCTCGACGCCTTCATCCACCGTCTGGTCCGCCCCGGCTTCGGCCACCGGGTCGTTGTTGGCCGCACCTACCGTCACATTGACCGTAGCCGTGTCCGTGCCGCCGTTGCCGTCGTCGACCGTATAGGTGAAGCTGTCGGTGCCGCTAAAGTCAGCGTTCGGCGTGTAGGTAAACGTACCGTCACCGTTGTCGGTGACCGTACCGTTACTGCCCTGGGTGAACCCCGTGATGCTCAGAGTATCACCGTCGGGGTCGGTATCGTTAGCCAGCACATTGCCCGTAGTGACGGCCGTATCCTCGGTGGTGGCCACCGCGTCATCGACAGCGTTTGGAGCCGTGGTCGTGCTTTCAACGGGTTCAGCGGCGGTCGTTGTCGGCGGGACCTTACCCCCGGAGTAGACGACCTTTGTAGGGGAGGTGAAGTCCTCGCTATAGGTGTAAGCGTTGTCACTCAGGTCGAACTGACCGCTCGCGCGCTCAACCGTGAGCGTGCCGCTCGTGAAGTTACCGACGGATAACGCATCCAGATCGCCATCGATCGTGATTGTGGCGTTGTCGCTGATCTCGTCACCAGCCGAGATGGATCCGACATTGCCACCGACGTTAACGGTGCCCTTGAGGTCATCCCCGACGTCGAGCGTCCCCAGATCGCCGCCCACATTGACGACGCCGAGTAGTTCGTCCCCGGACCCGTCAGCCTGGACGGAGATGGTAGTCACGCTGCCGGTGACGTCGACGTTACCGCTGAGCCTCCCGCCGGAAAGCGTGGTCAGATCCCCACCGACGGAGATGTCTTTGGCGATACCAGCGCCGGCCGTGATACTGTCGGCACTACCGCCAATTGTGATCGCGCCATCGTATTTGATCTCATCACCGGCCGAGATGGATCCGACACTGCCGCCGATGGTGACGGAGCCCTTGACGTCGTCCCCGACATCGAGGGTCCCCAGATCACCCCCTACGGAGAGGTTGCCGAGCATTTCGTTCGAACCACCCTCGGCCTGCAGCGTGATGGTGGTCACGCTTCCGGTGACGTTGACGTCACCGCTGAGTCCCCCGCTGGAGAGCGTGGTCAGATCCCCACCGACGGAGATGTCCTTGGCGATACCGGCGCCGGCCGTGATACTTCCGGCATCACCGCCGATCGTGATCGCGCCGTCGTATTTGATCTCATCGCCGGCCGAGATAGATCCGACGTTGCCGCCGACGGTTACGGAGCCCTTAAGGTCATCCCCGATGTCGAGGGTCCCCAGATCACCGCCTACCGAGAGGTTGCCGAGCATCTCGTCCGAACCACCCTCGGCCTGCAGTGTGATAGTCCCGGCGTCTCCTGTAACACTGACATCGCCAACGATCCGGCTGACCTGCAGGGTAGTGAGGTTACCTGTGACAGACAAGTTCGCATCCAGGCTATCCGCTGACACACTCCCGACATTGCCGTTTACGGTGACGTCAGCCTCGATGTCATCGTCAACGACTACCGAGTCGACGTGAGCGTTGACTGTAGTAGCAGTCTCGATGTCACCTTCGCAGTGCAAGGTGCCGATAGTGCCGTTTCCCCCACCAACAGTGATCGCACCGATGCCGGTGCCGTCGGCAATCGTCACGGTGTCCAGGTTGACGTTGCTCGATAGGGCTCCCAATTCGGTATCCAGAGTTATGTTGTCGACGTTGAGATTCGCTCCGGTGAGATCGGTGATGCTCAGCGTGGAAGCGGTGCTTGCACCGTCGGCGTCGGAGATCGTCAGCGTGTTGGAATCGGCAGCATACGAGAAGTCAACGGTGCCGCCGCCGGTCATCTCGACCTTGAACGCCTCGTCTCCTTCGATGAAGACGCTCGTTCCGCTGACGGCCGTACCGGTGTAGTCACCGTGGAGGACGGTAGCACTTACATCCCCGAACTGAATGGACTCGATGTTCGAGTGATTGATCGTGAACGACTCGCCGTTGCCCATGTCAATGGTCAAAGCTCCGTCGCTGAACGAAGCGTCGGCCAAGTTATAGCCACTTAGATCCAGCGTGTCGTTGCCGCCACCGCCGTCGACCGTGTAGGTCTCCCCGGCCACAGCGTGGTTGAAGTCGATTACGTCATCGCCTTCGGTGCCGGCTATCTCGGCGAGCGAGCCCTCATAGGCTGCTGCTTCGACAACATCTATATCGGTGTCTATGCCCGCGGCCAGTTCCGCCTCACCGCCGGCGGATACGGCCTCGAGATCCCAGTCACCGCCGGCCCCGGTAACGTCGTTCGAGCCGAATACTTCGGTGCCGGTTAAGCCCGACAGAGTATTGAGAAGATCCTGCCCTTCACCGGAACCGTCAACGACGTTGCAGCCGTACGCATAGATATTGGCGTCTTCAGTGAAGTTGTCGGCCAGAGACTGCCATGCGGCCGATTGCTCTGCAGACATCTCAGAGGTAACCGTCTCGTTCCCGAGGTCGAATTGTCCACCCTCCCCGTGGGAGAGAATCGACAGCGATTCGATCTGGGCGCCTTCGGACTCGGACAGAGCTTCCACCCGAGCCAGTACGGCGGCCGCCGACTCGTTGGCACCGTCGTACTCGATTACCGTGGCGCCTTCTTCCACGGCATCCGCCAGCACCTCGGTATCTTCCAGGGTCGAGTCAATCAGCACGATCTTGAGCGGCGTTACCTCGGCCGAGGTTTCGTCTTCGATCAGACCCGCCTCGTCCGCATCGTCGTCAACGTCGGCCTCGACGCTATCCTCGGCGTCGTCGACAGCGTCGTCTTCCACAACGGCTTCGGTATCACCGGCCGATTCAGCATCCTGGTCCACCTGCTCGCCGTCGTCGACGTCGGGCAACCCGGCCTCGGCTTCAGCTTCCGAGGTCTCGGTCGCTTCCTCTGCAGACACCGCCTCCTCCAAACCGGCATCAGCTTCGTCGACCGGCTCGGTGGCAAAGTCCGGGTCGGCGTCCGCGATTATGGGAGCACTTTCCTCCGACGTGGGTTCATCGAAGCCGTCGAAGAGTCCTTCACCACCATTGTCGTCAATCGTGGCAATGGTGACCTCGGCCGCCTCGGCATCGAACACGTCCTCCCCGGCGCCGTCGGCTTCGGTGTCGGGCGCGTCATCCACATCGACCCAGGTGGCCGAAAGGAGAATACGTTCTTCGAGCGCTTCAGTGCGGAACGACGGCTTGGCAACGGTGCCAAACTCTTCCTTGGTCTCACGGACCCGACGATCCTTGCGTTTGCGGATTTGACGTAGCTGCTTCTTGCGCTTGCTCACGTTGGTGCTCCCCGGTTTGGTTTGGACCTGCGCCTTATCGGTCACAGGTACGCCCGAATGTACCCACTGAAAACGTACGAAACAGACTTCACCTGAGCAAACCTACAGTGACGTTTGGTTGTCACTTATTATCGGCGGTATCGTGGTCGGCGGACCTGCGGGCACTCCGGGCGCGTTACCGGAGCCTATAACAAACGCGGGCCGAGTGAGACTCGCGGCGCGCCGCTCCGCTCGGTGACATGCGGCATGCACCGCAGCGCCGCGTTGAGGTTCGTCCGCGGCAGCTCTCCCTCCCAACGCGCTGAGGACGTGCAATACTTCACACGCCCCGCGCCTCTGTTTAGTACAGGAGAAAACCCGCCCCTGCCTTGACAGTGCCTGCGTAGCGGGTAGAGTATAGCAACAGCGCGTGCTGGATAGTCGAAAGACTTCGCATCCGTGCTTGCGGGCGTCCTATTTTGCCCGCCAGCGATCGGAAGACTTAGCACACCTCGCACCACGTGGAGGTGTGTCGTGGGGTTTTTCTGGTTATTCACATATCTTAGGGAGCACGCCATGCTCAGAACAACCCAGCTCAAGGTGATTCTCACCGCGTTCGTTGTCGTGTGGGCCGTCCTCGCCGTGGTAATGGGGCAGGCACAGGGTGTGTCACCCTTCCTTTGCCTGCTCCCGGCCTCCCTGGTCCTGATAGTCGCACTACCTTCGGCAACCGGCCTTACGCGCAGGCTGTGGTTCCTGCCGGCGTTGGCTCTATGGTCGGGCATCACCGTTCCGGCGATGTTATTGACCTTTCGGTGGGCGGCCGGGTTGAGCAGCAGGTGCGATCAACTGTTTTTTGCCTGCGGGCTGTTCGCGGCGCTGGCGTTTCTTACCTTGTGGGCGGTCAGCGGCGTTAGGACCCGGTGGGCTCGGCAGACGGGAGCAAACCGCGGCGCCGGTCGCGGACGGCACGCGGTCGGCTGCTCTTCAGGCACCGGACACATAGAGAGTCTGTAATAAACCAAACGAAACGGGGGAGCCGGATGAGCCCGGCTCCCCCCCCTTTTTTTATGCGCACCGACTGCAACACCGGTGGCCCCGCACCGCTCAGGAGCAGCGTCACACCCGCCCGGGTGAAGCCCCTCCGAGCGACACGTCCTGTAGCCCCACGGCGTAAGCCTGGGGCAACCGCTCGGGCCATCGCGGGTTTTGCGGCAGGTCTCGTGCCTCGACCTGCCCTGCAGGTTCGCGCGCGGGGGGGCCATGCCGGGCGCCGGGACCGCACGCATGTGGTACGTCATCCTACGTCCCGATGATGCTCAATCGTCTTGGATGTCGACGCGGTAGGCACGCAGAGGACACAGCAAACCGAGCCGTGCCCACGCAAGCGTGGGGCATGCCACCCACCACCCGTTACGAAAGGCGGGACGTCGTAAGTGACGTGGCTGACAAGAGTTACGAACGACAGGCAACCCCTGACAAACAGCGGGTGATGGGACTTGAACCCACGACATTCACGTTGGCAACGTGTGAGCCCCGAGTACAAGCCTTGAAACCACAAGGGGTTACGGACGGGGGTGCATTCGCTTACACCAATGCTTACACCGAATCTCAGAATCCGGTACGCCCCGAGGCCGCCGAAGTGGTCAACGAAACCGGGGGCGGAGACTCCGGCCGGCGGGCGTCCGACGAAGGCGACCGGACCGCGGAGGGGGCTGCCATCCCTCCCGAGGATGCGGCCGTTGCCGGGGCCGATGTCGAGACCAACGCCGGGCCGGATGCCGCGACCACCACGGGGGCGGATGTCGAGACCGCCACGGGGGCGGGTGCTCAGGCGTTGGTCGATGCCCTGGCCATGCTGGACCGGCTTCCGCTGACGGACGCGGAGCGAGCCGAGGCCGTTCGTCGGTTGCTGGGCAGGCCGGGCGGACCGGGGGAGGTGCAACCCGAATTGGAGGACTCGACCGGACCGGAAGACACGACCGGCCGGGAGCCGACGGGAGGCGGGGCCGATGCGTGACCTTCCGTGCAATGTACTCCAGAGCTTCGGGCGTGTTGCCCGTGGGGTGCGGGTGTGCGTGGACGGTTGGCCGCGCGGACAGCGAATCCGGCGGGACCGGTTGCGGTGCGGAGCGCGCCAACGGGAGAGCCCCCGAAGTGTCCGTCCGCGGTTGGCTCGGTGCGGAATCGGGCGGAACGCGGTCTCGGTTGCCGGGAAAGGTAGCAAAGCTGTGGCGGGAATCTCACCAACGGGGGCGGAATGTCCCTTGAAATATCAGGACTCAATATGTTACAGTGGCGGTTTCATGGTCTAGCTCGGTCTCTTGCTGTGAGGGGATATCATGTTGCGAGCACGTTCCGCAATGTTCTTTGTTCTTGTGGTTCTGGTCTGTCTTCCGCCAGTGGGTGTCGGTGGAACCGTCACCGAGATCATTTACGGTCAGAACACCCTCAATTGGCCGCGCGGCATTGCCGTAGACGATGCAGGCGCCACATACGTTGCAGGCTACCACAATGCTCTCAAGATCACGTCGGACGGAGTCATCACCGAGATCATCGACGCGCTAGGCGACGGCAAGGGAAACGCGCTCGAGTACTCCTCCGGCATCGCCGTGGACGATTCCGGAATCGTCTACGTCGCAGGATCCTACAGCAACAACGCCTTCAAGATCACTCCGGACGGAGCCATCACGGAGATTATCGACTCGACCGGCGATAACATGGGGAACGAACTTGGTGACCCGTCCGGCATCGCCGTAGACGACTCCGGGAACGTCTACGTTGCTGGAGGTTCAAGCAATAACGCTTTTCGGATTTCGCCGGACGGGATTATCACCGAAATGGTCGATCAAACTGGCGACGGATTGGGGAACACGCTTGATGGGCCGTGCGGCGTTTCCGTGGACGGTTTGGGCAATGCATACGTCGCTGGTGTTGCAAGTAACAACGCTTTCAAGATTACACCAGACGGAACCATCACCGAGATCATCGACGCGACGGGCGACGGATTGGGGAACACGCTTGACGGGCCAGAGTGTATCGCCGTGGATAGCTCGGGCAATGCCTACGTGACAGGACACTGGAGTCACAACGCCTTCAAGATCACTCCGGACGGAGCCATCACGGAGATTATCGACGGGACTGGGGACGGCAATGGAAAGACGCTTGAGTGGTCGCATGGCATCGACGTGGACGACTCCGGAAACGTCTACGTTGCTGGAGGTTCAAGCAATAACGCTTTTCGGATTTCGCCGGACGGGATTATCACCGAAATGGTCGATCAAACTGGCGACGGATTGGGGAACACGCTTGACGGGCCAGAGTGTATCGCCGTGGACACTTCCGGAAACGTCTACGTTGCCGGGAAGCGAAGCAACAACGCTTTTCAGATTTCGCCGGACGGGATTATCACCGAGATCGTCGATCAAACTGGCGACGGATTGGGGAACACGCTTGACGCGCCGCGCGGCATCGCCGTGGACGATTCGGGCAATGTGTACGTCGCTGGTGTTGCAAGTAACAACGCTTTCAAGATCACGCCGGACGGGATCATCACCGAGATCATTGACAGGACCGGAGACGGCAATGGAAGAGCGCTTGTGTGGTCACACGGCATCGCCGTGGACGATTCGGGCAATGTGTACGTGACAGGATACTGGAGTAACAACGCCTTCAAGATCACACCAGACGGAACCATCACCGAGATCATCGACGCGACGGGCGACGGTATGGGGAACGCTCTTTTCGCCCCGTTCGGCATCACCGTAGACGAGTCAGGCAACGCGTACGTTACTGGACTCAGCAGCGATAACGCCTTTCAGATTACGCCGGACGGGGTCATAACCGAGATCATTGACAGGGCCGGGGACGGCAGAGGAAACACGCTCGTCGATCCGCGGAGCATCGCCGTGGATAGCTCGGGCAATGCCTACGTGACAGGACACTGGAGTCACAACGCCTTCAAGATCACTCCGGACGGAGCCATCACGGAGATTATCGACGGGACTGGGGACGGCAATGGAAAGACGCTTGAGTGGTCGCATGGCATCGACGTGGACGACTCCGGAAACGTCTACGTTGCCGGAGCTTCAAGCGACAACGCTTTTCGGATCACGCCGGACGGGATCATCACCGAGATCATCGACTCGACGGGCGACGGCAGAGGACACACGCTTGATTATCCGACCGGTATTACCGTAGACGCCTCAGGCGCCGCCTATGTTGCTGGATACTCCAGCCACAACGCCTTCAAGATTACGCCGGACGGGATCATCACCGAGATCATCGACTCGACGGGCGACGGCAATGGAAGAACGTTCGGGTGGGCGCACGGCATCGCCGTGGACGACTCGGGCAACGTCTTCGTGACGGGATATGTCACTGACAACGCCTTCCGGATCGAACTATGCGACACGCTGACGGACTATCCCCTATTCGAGGACTGCTGGGCCGCAAGCGGGCCGGGGGCGGTTGTCGACCAGAGCTGCGCTTGTCCCGATGATGATGCCGACGGCGACGTAGATCTGGCCGACTTTGCCCGGTATCAATTGACGTTCGTGGGGCCGTGACGACCGCGTCCGGTGGCGGTTGGGCGGCGCTCGAGGGTGCCGCGTACGGGCCGATTGACCTACCGGGTGACCACCTGGACCCCCCCGAAGCGGTTTGGGTCCTTCCGGAGGGGTAGGCCGGGGGGGGGGACCCCCCAGCATCGGCTGAAAAAAACGCGCGGGGGGTAAAAAAGTATGTCCTGTCCTACCGGAGTACAGACAATGATCGAGACGACGACCGAGCCGTTGTATGCGTGTTCCCGGGTACAACTGGCTGCAATGCTGGGCGTAACCGAGCGGACGGTGGGCCGTTGGCTAAGCGACGGGGCGCCCAAGAAGGCCAAGCGGGGCTACAACCTTCGGGAGTGGTTCGCGTGGTGGGCTGCAAACACCGGGCAGACTCCGGACGCTGACGGCGGGACCAGTGCCCGCGAAGCTGACCGGCGGTGGAAGAACGCCCGGGCGAGCCGAGAGGAACGCAAGAACCAACTCGAAGCCGGGGAGGTCATCACGATGGACGAACACAAGAAGAGCCGCATGGCAGTCGTTGACTGCTTCGTCGGCATGTGCGACTCGGCGGGTGCGGAGTTGTCGACGATGTTGATTGGTAAGGGTCCTCAAGAGGTGCGGCGGATCGTGGATCGGTATTGGAAAGATCGGCGGCGGGAGCTGATCGAGGCGCAACCGTAGCAGCTTGGCGCAAGGCCGCTTCGGGGGTCCGCACGTCGACCGCCGGGACACCCGATCGGCACAAAATCGCGCAAGTAGACGGGCTCGAACGCCTTCCGAAGTGCTTTCTCGTATCCACCGGTCACACCCGAACATTTCCCGAACCCCTTGCAGGATAACGACTTACGAGTTTGTGCCGCGTGGCTGTCGTTGGGGGGTGCTTGCGTTAGGCTTGCAGGCCGGTATCGTGGCTGGCATAGGTAGGCGGCTCATGACCGCCGATTGCTGACCGGTCGGACGTGCTTTCGTACAGTCCGGCGCGCCGACCGGTTGGCAGCCTCCCTCTGAAAGGACTGTACAGATGCCCCAAGAAGCAGACTGCCTCGTCGAGACTCCAGACGCCAAGAGGACGCCCACGCCGGCAACGAATCGCAAGGTAAGGATAGGCCGCAGAGACCTGGCGGAAGTGGAACGGCATGGCGGATATTGGCACCTAGAGCAGAACGCCACAGAGCGCGCACCGTTCTTCCTGCAAGTGATTGACGTCAGACAGGTCTGTTCTGCATGCAAATTGACCGATGTGGCGGACGAAAAGGTGATTCTTTGGCTACACAAACTGGACAGAGTCTTCCGCGCTGAACAAGACGAATGGGCCCGTCCTGACGACCTTGTACTAGACTTCGAACATCCGGATGGAGCACCACAGCGGAGATTCACTAAACGCGTTCTAGCGTTGTCGGCGAGCAAGCGAAGATCCTGCGTAACCGAACATACATGGAAGCCACGCTACACTGGTGATGTAGACCATTCCGGGGAGAGCTTCGCGGTGCAAGCGGGCTTCGCCGAACGAGGCACGGCCCAAACGTACTGTACGGACTCCTGGAAGTGCTTGAGGGGTTTAAGCTGCATTCAACGCCTGGAGTTGGCTGTCCGCAATTATTCCTGGAGGTTCTCCGATTGCAGTCTTCCACAGGCTGAAGTTGTGGACGGAGTGGCCAGACGTGAATCACGATGGATGGGCGGGGCTCCTGAGCCAGACGAAGCGGGGCTGTTCATACCATGCTGGCGTTTTCTATCCACAAAACGGGCTGGCCGAAACGCTCTAGGATGCGATGTGTTTCGCCCGTGGTTACCCATGTTGTTCATCTGCAAAGATCAGAGTCTGCTGAAGCGAGCGTTGCAGGAATGGCATAACTCGATCTGCTGGCGCATCGCTAGGGATGTCTACAAGCACGTTCAACCTTTGCTTGCTGAACAACGGCGGCGAAGCTACCCGAACGCACCCGGAGTGGACCCGGTCACTGAATGGATGTTGAGACCAAACAAGGATACGCATTACGAGGCAAAGTTGTTTCTAGAGCCTATCATGGAAAGGGAGGCACACCGCGGATTCATGGCACAAAACGGCGAGAGCTCTGCGGACGCGCAGCCGCCTGTTGGGGGTTCAAAGGCTGTGGGTGAGGACGTGGCCGCGGAATCTACCTGCCCTAACGCGCCCCCCGAAGCGGATGTTCCGCACGATCAGCCTAAGAAACTGAAGCCGTCGTGGAAGAAGGCGAAATGCCTGTTCGAATGGGCGCTAGAGCACGTCGAGGGTGCCGACTCGATGACGTACAAAGAGATATTCGACTCGCTCCAGCACGATCCCCGTTGCGCCGGTGAAGGGCTGCCCGACAAATGGGAGACGTTCGCCCACTATTGCCGTGAAGCTGGCGTCCGTCGCAATACTCCGCTTCGGGCGAGAAACCCGACGGGGAGTATACGGCGAGCATCCCAACTACCGTAGCTTCAGAGGTCCGACGTACCGAAAACGGACCGAAACGGACCCCCCCCAAAAAAAATCAGCGCCCCCATATCGCGATTAGTAGCTCTCAAAGGCGGATCTCAGTCTCTCCCGGCGGACGGTCCGGTCCGGTCCGATGGTCCGCTCTCCCCCTTTTTAAAGGCGAGCGTGGTTGATCGGTGGCAAACAGTCGCTGACACGGTCGCGACATGAAATGGGAGATTGGACATGAATTGTACTCAGAAGGCGAACGTGGGCGGACGAAGTGGCGAGGCCGATCGGGTACCGGTTGAGCTTGTCGACGTCGAAACGGTGGCTCGGGTGTTGGGGTGCTCCACCCGGACCGTCTACCGGCTGGCGGATTCCGGGAAGATGCCGAGGCCGGTCAAGCTGGGGCAGTTGGTTCGCTGGCCGCGGACCGAGTTGGAGCGGTGGATTGCCGACGGCTGTCCGGCCGTTCGCTCTTGTCGGAGGGCGAGCCGATGAGGGGGGCGGATAGCGGAATCACCGAAGGTGAACGGCGAAAGGCCGAAGCGCTCGCCCTGCTCGAATCGCGGCGGGAGCTGTACGTGCTCCGTGGGCGGCGGGCGTTGTTGCTCGCACTTCTGGCGACCGGGGAGGCTACGGCCGACGCGGTCCGGAACGTGGTCAAGCTTCCGCCGGGAATAGACCCGAAGCTATTCGGGAGCGTCCCGGGGGCACTCGCCCGCGGCGGGATCATCCGGAAGGCGGGGTTCACGGAATCGGATCGGCCGCAGGCCCATCGACGGCCGATTCTGGTGTGGCAACTGGCGGATCCGGCGGCGGCGCGGCGCTGGCTGGCGACTCACCCGGACCGCCAGGACCCGCAAGACGAGATCGGCGGCGCGCCGACTCTTCCGATTGAAAGCAGACCCTCACCCCGTGACAGCACACCGGGCGAGGGATCAACAAGAAAGGAATATTCATGTACGGTTATAACAAACCGACACGATTAAGCGACATTCTAGCGGGCGAAACTCAACAGAATCTGGCCAAGCAATGGGAGAGCACCGAAGCGGCGCCGGACTTCGTCCTGTTGCCGTCCGGGACCTACGAAGCACACGTTCAGGCCATCGAGCTTTTCAACGCTCGAACGGGGACGCCGGGCGTCAAGGTGACGTTTCGGCTAGCCGAGGGCGAGCACGCCGGGCGGAATCTCTATTCCGATCTGTGGCTAACACCGGCGGCACTCCCGCAAACGAAGCGCGATCTTGGGAAACTCGGGGTCCAGACGCTGGAACAACTCGAATCGGCGAAGTTGACTCCCGGGCGGATTCGCTGCCGGGTGCGGGTTGCACTTCGGAGGGGGGATGACGGCTCCGAGTACAACTCTGTCCGCGGGTTCGATTTCGTCAAAGTGGAAGGACCCGAGGCGGACCCGTTCGCGCCTCCCGATGAGGCCGCGCCGGTGGCGCCCGAGAGCACTGAACCGGAGAACGGGGCGGACCCCGAGGAAGGGGGCGACGGTGTACCGTTCTGATGATTTCCGCTTCGGGTTTCGGGTCTTGGGGGATTGTCGACAGCCGCGCCGGGTGGTCGACGCCGGCGCGGCGCTTACCGCCTATGCGGCTTGTCACGCGCGTTGCGAGTTGGACCGAGAATCCTACCTGTCCGCGTTCTGCTTTGACGCCGGGTTCCGCCGTCACCTGGACGGCACCAATTCAACCGCAGGCTATCACGGGCCGTGCTGGGCTTCCTGGCTTTGGTGGGATGTCGATGCACCGGACGGGGAGCTATCGACCGTCAGAGAGCCTCTGAGGCGGCTTATCGTGGCCGTGGTGGACGGCTTGCAGACTGACGAAGACGACTTGCTGGTGTTCCTCAGCGGGTCGAAGGGCTTCCATGTCGGCATTCCCACGGCGTTGTGGTCGCCCGAGCCGGGGCGGGACTTTCACCGAATTGTCCGGCGGTTTGCCGAGACCGTGGCCGAACGTGCCGGGGTCGACATCGACAACGGCGTTTATGACCGGGTCCGGTGTTGGCGGGCTCCGAACTCTCGGCATCCCAAGACAGGGCTTCACAAACGCAGGCTGACCGTGGACGAAGCTTCGCACCTGTCTACCGAGGCCCTGTTGACCTTGGCCAAGAAGCCGGAGCCTCTCGAGCTGCCGAAGCCGACCGCCCGAAGCGAACCGGCTTCCCGGTTGTGGGCCGAAGTGGCCGGGCAAGTCCGCAGTGAAGCCGAAGCCAAGGCCGCGCTCCCGAATGGCGGGACCGGACCGGTGAGGCTGAACCGCGGGACTCTCGAATACATCCGTAACGGGGCCGCGACCGGTGACCGGCATCGGCTGCTTTATTCCGCGGCGGCGGATCTGGCCGGGGCGGGGGCATCTTTGGGGCTTTGTGACGCGCTTCTGTCTGAGGCGGGGCTTGACTGTGGGCTTCCACCGACGGACGTACGCCGAGCGGTAGAGAACGGATGGACAAGCGTTCAACCGCAGGTGCGGGACGCGTGCGAAGCCGTGAACGGGAAAGTGGTTACCGTACATTCAGGGCCGACCGAGGCCACTACGGAAGGGGGTGCCGCATGAACGCGAACTACACTACTGCTGCCGATGTCTTCGTTGACTGGAGGGACACCCTATTTAACGGTGAGCGTCCGGTTCTGTATCCCGTGGGGTTGGGAGCGTTTGACCGGGTCGAGATCGGGCCGGGGCGCGTGGTGCTCATCGGCGGCTTACCGGGCGGCGGCAAAACCGCGCTGACTATGCAGTTTGTGGTCGAGGCATTGCGGTTGTCCAAAGACCTTAAGGCGGTGGTTGTCAATGTGGAAATGACTCCGGCCGTCTTGCTGGACCGGCAGCTTGCCCGGTTGTCGGGGGTCCCGCTCGATGTTATCGCCAAGCGGAAGCTGGACGAATGCCACGCCGACAACATCGATCAGGCGTTGGCTACCCTGGAGAGTATCGCGGACCGGCTGGCGTTCGTGCGACCGCCCTACGATCTGGCCAACACGGCCGAAACCGCGGACGATTTCGAGGGGGAGCTGTTGGTCCTCGATTACTTGCAGCGGATCAAGCCGCCCGGGGAACACGCCGATCGGCGCGGCTCGGTTGATTCCGTTATGGGATACTTGCGGGGGTTTGTCGATGTCGGTTGCGCGGTGTTGTGCGTCTCCGCAATGGCGCGCACGAAGGACCGGCGGGGGCGTTCGTCCTATGACGGGGACTCGTTGTCGCTGGCGAGCTTCCGCGAATCGTCGGAACTGGAGTACGGGGCGGATACCGCTTATGCCCTGACACCGAATCCGCGGGATCCGGAGTCAGTGACGTTGCGTTGTCTGAAACATCGACACGGGGAACCGGTCGATACGGCTTTGTGTTTCGACCGGCGGCTGCAACGCTTCACGCCCGAGGGTCCGGCGCCGACTCGGACGAAGGCTGAACCGGGCAAGATGGCGGCCGCGCTTGGCGAGTTGTGGAGACGGACGCCCGCGGCGAATGATGACGACGGGGCGAGTCTTGAACTCGGATTCGCCCATCATTCCACCCGGGCAGACCCTTCCGGCGATGGACTCGCCCGAACCTTCAACCGGCCGAACCAAGCGGGCGGGTGGCAACACCCGTCCGCGGCCGGGGAGGTCGACCGGGCGCTGGCAGACCCTGAACTACTTCTGTGACGTGACGATGCGGACGCTTTCCCCGTTGGCCGCGGCTCTGTGGTTTCAACTGTTCCGAAACACGAAGCCGGACGGGGTGGCGCAAGTGTCGCAAGTCGAGTTAGCGCGGCGAATCGGTAGGTCGGTGCGGGCGCTTCGGGCGGCACTCCGGCAACTGCAATCGGCGGGGCTGGTGACGGTAATTCACCGCGGCTCGATGAACGCCGGATCAAGCATCTATCGGGTGCGAGCAAGGCGAAAGGATGACCGTTGACACCGGAAGCATACTGCCGGTTTACGGAGGAAGTATGCTTCCGGTATACGGCGGAAGTGTGCTTCCGGTTACGGCGGCAGAATCGCGCACACACGCAGGAAGCAGGCTTCCGCCTGTCCAGAATGGACCAGAACACGGGTGTGCACTGACGTGCACGGACCCGTAGGAAGACAGAAGAAGCGCGGCTGTGGGGCTTGACTCCGGCCGAACATAGGATGACGCTGGACATCATGAAGAAGCAAACCACCGAATCACGAACGCTGACCGAGGTACTCCGCGAAGCTCTGAACAACGCCGAATCGGTGCGGGCGGTTGCCCGGGCGACCGGGCTTGAACAGGCTTCGCTTGTGCGGTTCCGGACCGGGCAACGAACGCTCCGACTCGACAAGGCCGACATCCTGGCCGCTTACTTCGGAATCGAATACCGCCAGACCAAACGGAAGGGGTAACCGCGATGGGACATGTTTACCGCCAAGAGTACACGAAGCCGCTACCCGACGGGGCCGAAGTATCCGTCCGCAAGGGGGAACGGGTCGCCCGGTGGGTCGATGGGCGCGGCCGGAAGCGGACCGCGAAGGTAACCACGGGGCGGGACGGAACGGACCGTATTCTCGTTCAGAGCGGCATCTACACCGCGAAGTACCGCAACGGGGCCGGGCACGTCGTGACGGTCGCGACCGGGTGCCGATCGAAGGATGCGGCATTGTCCATGCTGACCGAGCTTCAAGGCCGGGCCGACAAGGTGCGGTCCGGCGGATGGACCGCGGCCGAAGATGCGGTCCTGGACCACAAGAGCACGCCGATTGCCGAGCACGTTGCCGCTTACCTGGCCTACCTGCGGACGAAGCGGGGCAAGGGGGCTCGGGCGAGGGTATCACCGCACCACGTGGAGAACGTGCGGCATTGTCTCCGGATCGTCCCCCAATGCGGTTTCGAGCGACTCCGCGACTTGAACCGCGAAGCTGCGGAAAAGTGGGCGGACCGGGCCGAGGCCGACGGCATGGGGGCTCGGACGATCAACGATTGTCTTTCGGCGTTGACCGCGTTCGGGAACTGGTGTGTCGAGACGAAGCGGATTATTGCGAACCCGTTTACCCGGTTACCGATGCGAGACCAGAAGGCCGACCGGCGGAGAACTCGCCGAGCGCTCACGGGCGATGAACTCCGGCGATTGCTCAAGGTGGCGCGGCTCCGTCCGGTAGCCGAGTACGGGCGTAAGACCGTTCGCACCGCGGAAGGCGACTCCCCGACCGACAAGCGAAGCCGACGGACCTGGAAGAAAGAGCCGCTGACCTATGACGACATCGAGGCCGCTACCGAACGGGGCCGCGACGCTCTGGCCAAGCGGCCGGACTATCTGGCCAAGCTGGAAGAACGGGGGCGAGGTCGGGCCCTGGTCTACAAGGCGTTGGTCCTAACGGGGTTGCGGAAGGGGGAGCTTACCGCGGTGACGGTCCGGCACCTGGAGCTATCGGGACCGCAACCGTTCATCGTGCTCGATGCGGCAGATGAGAAGGCCGGACGGGGAGCCGAGATACCACTTCGGGGCGACTTGGCAGAAGACGTGCGGGAGTGGCTGGCGGACCGGCTGGAGAAACTCCGAGCCGAAGCACGTGCCGAGGGCAGACCCGTTCCCGCCATGCTCCCGGCCGATCTTCCGGTATTCGACGTTCCGGCCGCGCTGGTGCGGATCATGGACCGGGACTTGGTGGCGTGTGGGATAGCCAAGCTGGTCACCGATGAGCGGGGCCGGGTGCGGGTCGACAAGAGCGACGATCGGGGCCGGACCGTGGACGTTCACGCGCTACGGCACACGTTCGGAACCCACCTGAGCAAGGGCGGGGTTGCCCCACGGACCGCACAGGCCGCGATGCGACACAGCAATATCGACCTGACGATGAACACCTACACCGATCCGCGGCTTCTGGACGTGGCCGGGGCACTGGACGTGCTCCCGTCCCTCCCGCTGGCCGGGGGGGGACCCGAAGCCGAGCAGCAAAGGGTGACCGGGACCACGGACCGGACGGTACCCGCGGGGCGTGTTCGGGGTCTCGACGGGACCGCCGACGGAAACCGGGCGGAGCCTCAGCGGACCGCGACCGGCCGGGCCGAACCCACCGAAAACAGGTCGAGTTTGCTTACACCAATGCTTACACCAAATTCCGGCAAACGGTGCATATTCGGGGCATCTGGTGACAAAGGCGCGACATCGAGCCCGGAAGGGCGGGGCGTCGTAAGTGACGTGGCTGACAAGAGTTACGAACGACAGGCAAGCCCTGTCAAACAGCGGGTGATGGGACTTGAACCCACGACATTCACGTTGGCAACGTGATGCTCTACCACTGAGCTACACCCGCACTTCGGTACACCAGCACAATACCCTAGTCAACTCCGCCGGGCCTGTCAATCCGTGCGGACAAGGACGTCGGAGCCATTTCGGCAGCGGTCTGCGGCGTGCTTTTCTCGGACTGCCGCCCCTGTAACGTAGGCATCCTGCCAGCAAAACGCCGCCCGACGCGCAGTCCGGTAGGTCGGGCTCCGCCCGACGCGAGATTCCGCCTGTAGAGACAAACCGCCCCCCCCCGGGGAAGGTGTCTGGCAGAGCCCAACCTTCTTGGGGAGCGCTCCGCTGCCGGGGTGTGGGAGGGCGGGGCGACGCAGATTTGCCAAGTCCCCCAATCGCCGTTAGGTTGCGTGCCCTAGCAGAGCCCGCAGTTCTGCGGGCCGGACTCTAACGAAAGGTAGCCAAAATGAACCGTCGCGTAGGCGTTATCGTGTTGACCGTGCCGTTCTTCGCTCTTTCCGGACTCGCTCGCGCGGAAGAGACTGTTGAGTCCATCGAGAAGAAGATCATCGCCAAGTGGGCCAAAGTTCCGTCGATGACGGCCAAGACCACGATGGACATGACCATGCAGGGCATGTCGATGAAGTCGACGGGCACGATGGAGTACATGAAGAAAGGCGAAAAGGAGCTGTACCGGATAGAAATGACCATGTCGCAGAGCTTCGCCGGCCAGGAGATGAAGGGAGGCGCGTCCACCGTCTGTGAGGGAGACTACGTCTACGTCCTCACGGACATGATGGGTCAGAAGAACGCCATGAAACAGAAGGCCGAGGACTTCAAAGGCTCTCCGGGCGGCGAGCAGATGTTCAAGACTCTCAAGGAAACCAACGAGCTGAAGGTGCTGCCGGATGAGAAGGTGGATGGTCAAGCGGTTTACGTTCTTGAAGCGAAGCCCAAATCAGGCGGAATGCAGCAGATAGCCAAGACCAAGTTGTTCTTCGCAAAGGACACCGGGATCCCCATTAAGACCCTTGGGCTTGGTCCGAATGACGAGGCCATAATGACCATGACGGTTACCGACATCAAGCTCGGTGCAAACGTCGATGCCGCCCGGTTCGTCTTCAAGGCTCCGGAGGGCGTGGAAGTCATAGACGTGCCCGAGTCCTAACCGCCGCGATGGCCCCGAATATTCGGGACATTCGACACAAGATCGAACACGGTGAGCCGCTCACCGCCGCGGATGGGGTGTGCTTATACGAATCGGTCGACATCCACACCTTGGGTGAGCTGGCCAACGGATTGCGGGAGAGCATCAACGGGCGCCGCGCCTATTACAACATCAACCGGCATATTAACTACACGAACTACTGCGTATTGCGCTGCCGGTTCTGCTCGTTCTATCGCCCGTTTCCGACGGCCCGGGTGAATAAGGTCGGTCCTACTCCCGACGGCTATGAGCTGTCGGTGGACGAGATCGTCGGCCGCGCGAGAACCGCGTACGCCGCCGGCGCGACGGAGATTCACGTGGTCGGGGGCTTGCACCCCCGGCTGCCGTTTTCCTATTACACGGACATGTGTACCGCGGTGCGGGAGGCGTGCCCGCACCTGCACATTAAGGCGTTCACCGCGATTGAGATAATCCACTTCGCCCGGATCGCCAAGCCGCGGTTGTCGGTCGAAGTGGTGCTGCGCCGATTGCAGGAGGCCGGGCTGGGCAGTCTGCCGGGGGGCGGGGCGGAGATCTTCGACGACCGGGTCCACGACGACGCGTTTAAAAACAAGGTCGGCGAGACCGAGTGGTTCGAGGTCCACCGGATCGCGCATGATTTGGGCATCTACACGAACGCGACCATGTTGTACGGTCACATCGAGACCAAGGCCGAGCGAATCGAACATCTGATCAAGCTTCGCAAGCACCAGTCCGAGAGCCTGCGCCGCGGCAACGCCGGTTTCAATTGTGTCGTTCCTCTGTCATTTATTCCGGAGAACACCGCCTTGGCGCACTTGCCGGGGCCGAGCGGGCTGGATGATCTGAAAACGCTGGCGATTACCCGGTTGATGTGCCCGAACATCCCGCACATCAAGGCGTTTTGGATCATGCAGACGCCCAAGCTCGCGCAGGTGTCGCTCAACTGGGGGGTGGATGATATGGACGGCACCGTCGTGCAATACGACATCACCAAGCGCGAGGGCGGCGGAACCGTCCATCAGGAGCTTTCCGTCGACCGGCTCAAACGGCTCATGGTCGAAGCCGGTTGCGAACCTGTGGAGCGTGATACGCTCTATCGCAATATAACTCGCGACGAAACCTGTTGGCGGGTGGAAGGGGAAGCCTGGTCGGTGCCGTACGACGCAACCGCCTTGTCCGGGTAGCCCCGTAGCGCTGGCATCCCTCAGACAGCGCCGGCGTCCCCCACGTAACGTAGGCATCCTGCCTGCAATACGCCGGATAACGTCGGCGACGTCGGAACGTCGGCATGCGTAGGGCACGGTCGAGGTACGAGACCTGCCGTAGTCCTGGCGCGATATGCGTTTTGATGGCAGGTCTCGTACCTCGACCATGCCCTACGGCCCTTACGCGAGGCACCCCCCGCCGAAAATAGGTGACTGTCCCTAATTAAGAAGGTCGCCCGCCTAGGCGCTGCGGCGGGTGACGATCCGAGAGAGAACCACAAGCCCGGCCGTGATGACACCCTGGATCACCACGCCGCTCATCAGCCATGATGGGACCGGACCGGGCTGCCAGGCGGTGTAAAACACTCCCGCGGGAGAGCACGCCATAAGAAGAGAGTATTCCGATTGCGCGTAGTGGGTGGCGGCGAGGTCCGCGCGAAAGCAATCCACGAGGGGAGCGACTGCCCAGAGGGCGATCAAGAGGAGCGTCCCGATTGTCATCGGCCGCTTACTGATCGCGTTGAAGAGCCGATACACCGCCCACGCCGTGAGCATGGCCAATACGCACGCCACGAGACTGAGCACCTTTCCGGTCACAGTCGCGGCCATGAAACGCTCGTCTTTGAACAGCGCCGGCCCGATCAGACCTATGGCCAGACAGATGAGTGCGGCCGCAATCAGCGCAACCGTCAATGCCGGCACCCGATCGGACGGACCCCGCACCGGGGAATCGGCGCAGGCTCGCGCCCGGCACACCACCGCACCGGCGATTGCGGGCAGCGCCAACAACAACGAGAAGGCCAACGTGGCGACCCACTGATTGCGGTGCCACGCGATCAAGTCCCATGAACTGGTGCGAAAACCGCCGCCCTTCACATCGACCGCAATGCCCGCGATTCCGAAACCCAGCCAGAACAGCAGCAGAACGAGCCCGCGCCAGGTGTTGAGGGCCGGCAAGTCCGGTCGACGGTACTTCACGGCCGCCACGTCCAGCCAAAACGCCGCCAACAGCAAGTTGATCGCGATCAACGCCCCGACCACCCCCGTAGAGGTGGATGCCGCGAGCTTCCCCGTAATCACCTGAAAGCCGGCCCCCATTGAATAAACGCAGGAAAGCACCCCAGCGGCCGGCAGCGGCGCAATGATGAACGAGAATACGCCGAAGCCGACCGCAAAGGGAACGAACGAAATCGGCGTCTTCTGCCGCAGTCCAGGGGGCAGCGACATGGCCCAAAGTGTCACGGCGCCACTGAGCAAGAGCAGGTTCCCGAGGATCCAATCCGGAATCGGGTACTTGGCCAGGGCGGTCAGAACGCCGCCGCAGATCAAGTTGACGACGAACAGAACCAGGATCTGAAGATTCGGCCCGAACAGGTATCCCAGTACTATCCCGGCATTGGACATCGGGGTAAGTCGGTGCGATTCAATCATCTTGCCTGTGTAATCGCGTGACATGGCTCGATAGACGGCGTTACACCCGCCCAACACGAGTACCAGGATTTGTACTCCGGCAATCCCGTTCAGGATGTAGCTTGCCACGCTGACGAGTGGTTCCGCCCACAACAGCCGCCTCACCCCGTACGACCCGAGGGCGATGAACGCTATGCAGATCGCCGCTACTATCCCCGTGCGCCGCCATCCACCGAGCAGTTGGAACTGCACGCGCCAAAACGGGAGCGGGATCTGGAATCGTTCGCGCATCAATCCACCTGCCTTATCCCGGAACGAAGGTAGGCCTCCTCCAGGCTGGCCTTGACCATAGTGAACGACAGCACCGGAACATCCGCGGTCAGCAACCGCCGGAGCAGGGCCGCGGCCTGGCGGTCGTCGGCATGGTAATCGAACGTATAGGTGCGGCCGTTTCGATCCAGGCTGCCGACCCCCTCGATCGCCTCTATAATCTCGGAATAGGGCCTTTCGTCGAGCGTAATTAACTGATACGTGCGACGCTGATCCTGATCGTGATGCAACGCGTCGGCCGCATCCCAACGCAGAATGCGCCCCTGCTCGATAATGGCGATGTGGCTGGAGATCTCCTCCAGGTCGGAAAGGATGTGCGAAGAGACGATCATCGCACAGCCCTGCTCGCGGAGCATGTTCAACACGCCGCGGATTTGGACCCGACCGGCCGGGTCCAAGCCGACCAACGGCTCGTCCAGCAGAACCACGTGCGGTCGGGGCAGGAAGGTCCGCGCCAAAGTGACCCGCTGCCGCATCCCGCGCGACAGGTTCTTGATGAGCGTGTCGCGTTTGTCCGTCAGCCACAACTGTTCCAGCCAGAAGTCCATACGCTCGGCGGTTTCGGACCGGCTCAGTTCGTAGGCCCCGGCGATGAACTCCAGAAACTGGCGGATGGTGACGTCTTCGTAGGCCGGGGGGGAGTCCGGACCGAAGCCGATGTGGTGGCGGACCACCTCGTGCTCGCCCAGAACCGGCTTGCCCATGACCCGGGCCATTCCACGGGTGGGGATGTGCAGCCCGGCCAGCACCCGCAGCAACGTGGTTTTCCCCGCCCCGTTAGGACCGACCAAGCCCACCAACTGCCCGGCCGACATCTCGAACGACACATCGCGCACGGCCACCAGCGGCCCGAACTCGACTCGTACATCGTGAGCTGTCAGCAACACACCCATCAGGACCCGCTCCGGGATCTTTCGCCAATCCCTCGAACGCCACGCCCAGCAGAGAATCGAGCTCGATCCCCCTTGTCGAACCCGCCTTGCTGATCCCCCCCAAAACGAACTGAAGCGAAGGTCTCCTACCTTATGACGTTCTCTTGTAGCCGATTGTTAACAAACACGTCAAACCGCGACCGGCGGGGGACGGATGAAGTATGTCGGATAACACCGGCGGCATAGATCGGGCAGCGATGGCGTGCGTAGGGCACGGTCGAGGAACGAGACCTGCCGTTAGAACTCGCGCGATTCGCGCTTTGTTCTGGCTGGGTGCCCCATTCATTCCGGCGTTTGCCGACCTGGAACAGCCCTGTTGATTCGCCGCCGGAATGGGTGGGGGACGGACGTGCGCGTAGGGCACGGTCGAGGAACGAGACCTGCCGTTGAAATTCGCGCGATGCGCGGCTTGTTCTGGCAGGTCTCGTTCCTCGACCATGCCCTACATGAAGCTGCGATACGACGCCGGGCGAAGGTATGAGGTACCCGCACCCGCACCCGGCTTCTTCATTCGCCCGTCAGGGCGACGTTTGCCGGAAACGCCGGAAAACCCTACACTTGCCGGCGCTTACGAAGTGCTTTCAAAGGAGCCGTGCGATGTCTGAGGAACCGAAACCTCCGCCCAGTGATCTCATCAGCTTCGATGATTTCCTGAAGGTCAAACTGCGGATAGGGCGGGTGGTCGAAGCCGCCGAGCACCCCAACGCCGACAAGCTCCTGGTGCTGCAGGTCGACCTCGGCGACGAGAAAAGACAGATCGTGGCCGGGCTGAAGGGGTACTACACGCCCGAGCAACTGGTCGGCAAGAACCTGGTTATCGTGACCAATCTCCCGCCGCGGATGATGCGGGGGCAGCCGAGCCAGGGCATGCTTCTGGCGGCCAGTAACGCCGATCATAGCCAGGTCGTGGCGCTCACGACGGAATCCGAGATCGAGCCTGGGTGCTCAGTCAGCTAGGCCCCGTTTTCGGAGAGGTGGTCAGAGCTTTACCGCCTAACCGGGCGTGTTCAAGGGTAGACTGGAAGCTTGCACTGCAGGGTGGCCCGGCAGGAGCCGAACTTGGCGTGCATCCGGACGGCGGCCGCAACGGTATACGATTCGGGGCGATCTGGTCGATAAGCTGATATGGCAACAAGATTGACGAAATCGGTGCGGTGGGGGGCTATCCTCGGGATCCCGCTGTTGCTGCTGGCCGGGGGTTGCCAGGATCCGGCGTACAAGACCAAGCAGACCGCCCGCCAGGAGCGCATCGAGCATTTGTGCGAAGGGTGGACCATCCGCGAACAGCAGCGGCCCGACAAGATAGAATTCGTAACGCAGGCGGTTCGAAGAGAGGAAGTCCGCAGCGTTGAGCAGCTTGACGCGACCCTTCTGTTAGTCAAAGAGAGCCAGGCGCGAGACCGCACGGATTGGGTCGAGCAGACTCCGGAGCGGCAGGAGAAGATTCGGACGATCTTCGCCGGAAAACCAGAGCGAATCCCCGAGACTTGGCGGAAGCTGACGTATTGAGCACTGCCCCCGACACGAGCGAATCCGGTTGGACGATCGGTCGTTTGCTGTCCTGGACCGCCGGCTACCTCGAGCAACGTGGCGTGGACGACGCCCGGCTGGCCAGCGAGGTGCTGCTCGCCCACGCAACGGACCGGCGCCGAATCGACCTCTATGCTCGCCCCGACGAACTTCCGGAACCGGAGCAGACCGATCGGTTCAGGGCTCTGGTGAAACGCGCCGCTACCCGGGAGCCAATCGCCTATCTGGTGGGCGAAAAGGAGTTCTTCTCGTTGCGGTTTGCCGTTTCTCCGGCGGTCTTGATTCCGCGACCGGAAACTGAGACTCTGGTCGAGAAGGTAATCGACCATTGCACGGCGGCGGGGCTGGGAAGCCCCTTTTTGCTCGACGTCGGGACCGGCAGTGGCTGTCTGGCCATTACGGCTCTGACCCAGCTCGCCAACGCCCGCGCGGTCGGTACCGACGTTTCCGAGGCGGCGCTGACCATCGCCTACGCCAACGCCGAGCGGCACGGTGTTGCCGACCGCTTTACGGCCATCAAGGCCGATCGGCTGGCTTTGCCGGATTCCCTGGACCGGGGCGACGGGTTCGATGTGCTGATGTCGAACCCGCCGTACGTGGAAGCGGGGCTGATGGCGGGGCTGGACCCCGAGGTGCGCGATTTCGAGCCGCACGAGGCCCTGACCGACGGCGGTGACGGCCTGTCGTTCTACCGCGCGATCGCCGCCGAAGCCGCCCCGTTGTTGGTTCCCGGCGGGATGGTGTTTGTGGAAGTGGGTGACGGGCAGGCCCCGGCCGTGCAGGAGGCGATGGACCAAAGCCCGGAGTTCTCGCACTGTAGCACCTGGAAAGACCCCGTGGTGGGGCAGGAGCGGGTTTTGGTGTTCAAACGGCGCTGATTGATACGGCGGTATTCGATCGAAGGAAAGAGGGTGAACCGTGCAGTTTTTTGAGATCACCGGAGGCAGTCGGCTGAAGGGGGCGATCCCGATCAGCGGTGCCAAGAATGCGGCACTTCCGATCATGGCCGCCTCGATACTCGTGGATGGGGAGACCGTCCTGCACAACGTCCCCGATCTGGCGGACGTGCGCCAGCTTCAGACCCTGCTGGGGCGGCTGGGGGTAAAATCGCAGCGCGACGAAAGCGGGGCGATGCACCTGCGCGTCGACGACGAGATGAACACCCATGCCGAGTATGATCTGGTAAGTAAAATGCGCGCCAGTGTCTGCGTGATGGGTCCGCTGCTGGCTAAACGCAAACGCGCCCAGGTCTCTATGCCCGGAGGCTGTGCCATCGGGGATAGGCCGATCGACCTGCACGTGCAGGGTTTGCAGGCCCTAGGGGCGGATTTTGAATTCGTCAACGGCGACGTCCTGCTGCGGGCCAAGAAGCTCAAAGGGACCGACCTGTTTCTCGGCGGCCCGTTCGGGGCTTCGGTTACCGCGACCGCCAACGTCATGATGGCCGCCACCCTGGCGAACGGCCGGACGGTGATCGAATCCGCCGCCTGCGAACCGGAAATCGTGGACTTAGGCGATTATCTCAACGCCTGCGGAGCCCGAATCACCGGGCACGGGACCCCGCAGGTCGTTATCGAAGGCGTCACCTCGCTCACCGGCGCCGAGCATACCGTAATCCCCGATCGGATCGAGGTCGGTACGTTCATGGTGGCGGCCGCGATAACCAACGGTGAACTGGATCTTACCGGAGCGAAGCTCGAACACGTTCGGGCGGTCGTGGATCGGCTCCGCCACGTCGGGGTCATCGTTGAACGCCACGACAAAGGCCTCTGCGTGTCATCCTCGCGCCGGCTCGAGCCGGTCCAGATCACGACTCAGCCGTATCCCGGCTTCCCGACCGACCTGCAGGCCCAGGCGATGGCTTTGCTCTGTCTGGCCGACGGCAACAGCATGATTACCGAGAAGGTGTTCCCGGACCGTTTCCTCCACGTGGGCGAGCTGAGCCGGATGGGGGCCCAATTGCGCAAAGCGGGTCCTACTGTCATCGTGGCCGGTGTGAAACGCCTGGTGGGGGCGCAGGTTATGGCCTCCGACCTGCGAGCGTCCGCGGCCCTGATCCTCGCGGGACTAATCGCCAAGGGCACGACCTGTGTTCGCCGCATCTACCACATAGACCGGGGTTACGAACACATCGAAACGAAGCTGGCCGACGTAGGAGCCGCAATCCGCCGACTGGACGAATAGGCGTCGTGCCGTGCGGGGACGTTCTTCTCGGACTCTCACCAGTAGCTCGGGCTCTGCCCAATGGTACTAACCTTGTCAGGGCGCCATGAGGTAGTTCGTCCCGAAGGGACTGTGGGCGAGTAGCCACGGGTGGAGCGAAGCGGAACCCGTGGGTGAGATTCGCCCCCACATGCTCCCGTCCCGAAGGGCCGGCGGACGTTTACCGGGATCGCGCGAAGACCCCGTAGGGCATGGTCGAGGAACGAGACCTGCCATCAAAGCCGCAATGGGCCGAATCGCACGAGAACGTGCCACGTGCGTGGCTTGAGGAACCAGCCCGCCAGATCTGCCTGGCCCGCGGCGCGAGTCGCGGGCTCAAGTCGCACGTCGACCCCAGCCCCGCCAGGCACTTCGATACTCGAACAGGTCCCCGCGGTCGCCAACGTGTTCCCGTATGATGCTGCATCACCGGCGTTCGATCGAAACCTCGATGTCCTCTACCGCCCACAAAGGGCTTGGCGCGAAGCGGCCGCACGGTTTCCCCAGGCTTACGCCGTGGGCCCACAGAATCTGTCGCCCCACGGGGCTGCCCGCTGGCGGCGTATGATGGGAAGGTGCGCGCTACGCGAAAGCAACGGCAGGTCTCGTGCCTCGACCGTGCCCTACCCCTGGCACCGCTGCTCCACGTACACCGAAGGCCTTACGTCTAACCCGCGGCTACATGCCCACAGTCCCTTCGGGACGGATTACCGCACGACCACCTACCGAGGTTAGTACCATTGGGCTGAGCCCGACCTACTCAGAATGGCCCCGGAACAGCAGGCTCTCTACGACCTGCTCCATTGGCCGGGGGTCCCGGTGTTCAAGTCAGGTCCCGCCCACGTGGCGCCGCGCCGGGGGCGTGTCGTGATGATGCCCGCCAACGGCTACATGTTGCGTAGAGTCAACACGCCTGCAGATTCGGCCCGTATCGAGGCTCGCCCGTTCTGGGACGCAACTGCGTAACCTCCGTCCAATGCGAATGTTACGCAGGTTGCCGCCGGTTCTGTTCCCCGCCGCAGCTTTGGCATACCCGGTGTACCCCTTCCCCTGTGCAACCGTGGAGTGGCGGATTCGTGGCGCAAGCTCGCGGTCCGATCACGGTGGCCTTGGGGATTGAGACACTTGCTGGCTACGGAGGGGGAGAGGCCGTATGAATGAAGAGACTTTCCAGCGGAAACTCGCTGAACTCATTGCTGAAATCGGGAGCTTGCCGGCTAATGAACGCGACAAGCTCGAACTACTCGCCGCCCAAACGCGCGAGCGGCATAAGCAGCTCAAGGAGACCGTAAGCAGTCTTCAGGAGAGCATCGACTTCGTCCGCCTGGCCATCAAGTATCTGCTGTTCGATCTGGAGGCGACGCGCCGAGAGAACACTCAGCTTCGCAAACTGCTCGACGACGGCGCCCAGTAATAGCCGTTAACGATTCTGAATACGCCCCCTTGAAGCCCGCGGACGACCATGTTCGCGGGCTTGGCATATATTGGGGCGTCCATCTCTCCTTAAAATGACTTGTCTGTGTCACTGCCCCAGCGAAACGTGCCCTTCGCCGGCCGGGGGGGCCGCGTCCGCCGGCTGCTTTGTCTCCCGCAACTCGTCCCATGCGGATTTCAGCGCCGTCGATAAGTCCGCGGCGACCTGCGCCCCACGTAACTCCTCGCTCAACCGCTCTACCTCGTCCGCCAGCTCGTCCCGCTGCCGCTCCAACTCGGCCCGCTCGAGCACCACGGCCACGATTTTGTCCGCCATCACCTCCGCCCGGTTCTCCAAGCGCCGTACGGATTCGCGTTCGTGAGCCAGAGAGTCCTGCAAAACACCCGTTTCACCGTCATGCCGGGCCTGCAACGCGGCCAACTGCCGATCGTACTCGGCCTGAACCGCCTCCAACTGCCGGTGATAACGCTGCTCGACGACCGCCAATTCGGCTTGGGCCTTCTCCTCATGATCCCCGCCGCCGCGCATAGCCGCCCGCGCGATTCCCCAGGCAGTCTTCAACGACTCGGTAATCCGGGCGGCGTGCGTTGTTCGGCGCAGTTTGGCCGCGAGACTCTCGACTTCCGCGGACAGGTAGTCGCGCTCGGCCATCACCCCGGCCATTGCCACCGAACGCTCGGATAGCTCCCGAGCCAGGTCCATCTCCCGCTGCTCCTGCTCGCTCAGCCGCTCTCGCTCGTGCTCCAACACCCCCTGCAGAGCCGCCGACTCGCCATCGAATCGCGATTTGACCGAGTTCATCTCCCCGATGTGGCGGACCTCGGCGCTGAGCAAGGCTGCTTCCACCTCCGTCTTCTCTTTAGTCATCTTGCGGGCAGCCTCCGCCTTCGTCGTGTGATGAAGGCATACCCCGGCGCCGCCCGCGATAATGAGCATGAACGCGACCGCCCAACCGGCGCGCGCCGAGCGTCGAGCTTGGGCCGCGTCATCTTCCAAACAGATGCGGGCAGCGGACAGGGCTGACACGGTGTCCGAGAACGTCGTTTGAATGGCTGCCAGGGTGTCCGTGTCGTGTTTCTTCTGAATGGCTGCGGCCGCACCCACCTCGGCCAGATGTCGGCCAACCTGGGTCACCGTAGCCACAGCCTTGTCCGTGTCCACATCGACGAGGATATTGCGTCCGTCTCGCCGCGTTCGGAGCAGACCACCCCGTATTCTGCGGCGAATGGTGCGTATTGAACAACCGAGCGCGGCCGCGGCTTCCGTCTGAGTCATCCATGACATGGGCAGATCCTCCTGGCGTCCGCAGGTCAACAGCGGACACAACGCCGGAGCCGACCGCAGGCGGACACCGGCCAACTTGTCGGCCAAACCCGTGCCGACACGTCCGATATCCTAACCGGACACCCGCCGGTTGCCAACATGTTTCTGCGCCGTTCGAAGACTGGCCACGTGCGGCGACGCCACTGCTCAAAACGCCCGGGTACACCGAGCGCGAACAGCTAGGGTCCGCTCCGCGGACCACATTCTTGGAGACACGGGCGAACGCGAGGTCCGCCCGTTTGATACGGCCCGGCCTGCGGGACGGGTGCGGCAGTCAAACGTGTATGATCCGCGTAGCGCAATAGGGCCAACCTTGCCCGGCGGTCATGCGGTGAACCGTTCCGACGTGGGCATGTAGCCACGAGTGGAGCGAAGCCGGACTCGTGGGGACGATCGACTCTCCCATAGATGCCGCCCCGAAGGGCCGGAGGAGAGCAGCTTTTGGGGAAGGCTGGAAGCCTACGTTGCGAAGTGTCTCGAAGGGCCGGCGGGCCGTTACCGGGATCTTGCGACGGCTACGGCAGGTCTCGTGCCTCGACACTGCCCTACGGGGGATCCGCTCCGCGGACCACATTTGCCTAAGGATCGGCGGCGCTTGATGGACAACCGGATGAAGACGGTTGCCCGCAGGGGCGGCTTTGGCGACACCCCAAACACCAGCCCCAGACGGCTGTCCGGTATGTCCGCGCGTGTCCTTTTGATGTCCGGACAGGACGATTCGCTGCTGTCCGGACAGGCGCTGTTGGTAGTGTCCGGACGGAGAAACGGCTCCTTTGCGCGGCGAATTGTCCCAACGGCGTCCGGGTGGAATCTAGCGTCGACGGTATCGGCATCGCGGCCGTACGCCGACCATGCTGACCGCCAAGTCCGGTGTCTGTAACATCCCGCCGCTGTGTAGATTATCACTATGTCGTGGTCGTTGGGAGCATTACAGATAGGACAGTTGCCGGCGGGGCTGAGGGTATCGGAGCACGTGAATGTGTGTCCGGTATGGCTGCTGATATGTCCGGCGGACACGACCATGACGGAATTATATTGCAGGGACGCCGTGTCCGGTTCAACCGGCTGCGGCTTTCGGACTGAGGACGGCCCGTCCTAGCGAACGCGGGGGCTTGCTTCGGCCTGCGACGGCGACGGGGCGGCTGACCATTGTGGTTCAACCGCCCCATTTCGCCATTCTGGTGGTTGTGGGGTCAGGCAGGCCCTTTCCCGCGGATTCGGTTGTTTACGACGCGTCTGTGAACTCCACGCGTACCGCGTACTGCCAATAGCCGTACGTCACCCGGTAGCGTGCCCGAACGCCGTAAAGGTACTTCTCGCGGCGGAAGCCCTCTTCGCTGTCGGCGGTCAGTGAGGTGAACTCGATCGGCTCTCGATCCTGGAAGATGAACGGCCGAACGACACCGTCGGTCTTGAGCAGATACCACTTGGCCGGGTCACTCAGCCAGGGCAGGGCGATCACACGTGCCGCGCCTGCCATGACGTTCGATGTATCCCCGATCAGGGTCGCGTTCAGCGTCTCGAGGGCGGTGAAGTACATCGTCGTCGGCACCACACACACCAAACCCGACGCTGAAATCGACATCGCCTCGCCGCGGTCGTCCTTGAGGCCCATCATCTTCGAAATCGCCGTTTTCAGGGCCGCCTTGAACTCCTCAACTGTCGGATCGGTCGGATCGGCCACCGCGAGTCCGATCCGATTACTCTGCACGCCCGACTCGCCGGACTCGTGGGCGTCGCTGAGGAAACTCACTCCGTCGTAGCTGTTGAAACCGGCGGTTTCACCGTTGATAAGCAGCGCGGCCGCGAGGTAGTCCTTATGCGAAGCGGCCCGCTCGGCCAATTCCCCGATTCGGATACGGATCTGCCCGGTCTTGTCGTCGGCGATCTCATCGCGGTCGACCTCGATCGTGGCTTCGTACTTGAGGTTCTCCACCGAGTAGGCCTCGCTTCGCATCCCGCGGGCCAACCGGCCCGAGCCCCATTCCCGCATGCCGGGCACGGATCCCAACCAGCGGTAGTTCTCACTGTCCGAATTAGACGGAATCCTCGTGGCCAGCTCCTGATAGTGGGTCGGGGCTTTTCCGAAACGGGCGAAGAACTCGCTGCGGAGCCCCTTGGTAAGCAATCCGGTATTGATAACGGCCACAATGGCCCTCCTTTCATTCTGTGATTCAACATGTCCCCTGTGCCGGGCTGGAATGAACTTGCCGAAAGGCGGTGCCGGCACCAGTCCGGCTGGCCAACGCACTCTCAGACGATGTCGACCTGCACGAGGAACGGACCGGGATCGGCGGTCGCCCCGTTAGTTACGGTCAAGGTCAGAATGTCTCCGCTCGCCGCATGCACGCAGGCCAGCGGACCGAGTTCGGAAGCCTCGTTGATTGCCGGGAAGACATTGCTCGAATCGAAGGTCTCCGTGACTATCGTGCCGGCGTTTATTGCCAACGTGACCACGCAGGTACTGCCGCTGCTTATCCCGGTCGCCGTGGTGTCCTGATTGACCGCTCGGGCCGCCACGATCCAGCCCTCGGCGGAGAAAGCGTGAATTGCTCGAGTGGGCAAGTCGGTTCCCGCGGCGAGATCATCAACCACAAAGGTGATGGTGCGCACGTGCCGGCGATCGGGATCCAGCCGGAGGATGACCTCACCCGCGCTCGATACGTCCTGAGCAAGACCCACGAAGCTGTTGCCGGTTGCGTCGAAGGTCAACGTCTCGTCGTCAGAGGCGAAGACCGGACGGCCGGTGTCGGCGGCGGTGGCTCCGGCCAGGGGATGGCCGAAATCGCCGAGCGTATAGACTCGAACGGTGGTTGCGGCGTCGCCGCCCGCCGTGTTGTCGGCTTCATCATAGGCAAGCCCGACGAACTTGTCTCCGGCAAGCAAAGGCCGGGCGTATCCGGTCTCGGCGAGCCCGACGAAGGCGCCCTTGTAAATGTGCGCCGCTCCCGCTACCCGAAGCGTGCGTATTTCCTGATCGATATAATGGTCCACATCCCGGTTTTCAGTGAGTGCCATGATGATGCCGTCCTTTCCGGTTGGTTGATTCGAATCAGTTAGCGTCGGTAGGGCGGGGATGCCCGGCGGCGCGCAGCGCGTCTTGTACGAAGGCCTCTTCGGTGGTCAGCGTCCCCAGATCCGGATTCGCACGAAACTCGGTTCGAGCGCGCGACGCCACCACGGCCGCCGCCGGGTCTTTCGAAGGCTCACCCACCCGCGGCACGGTCGCCCCGATATTGACCACCACCGGGGCTGTGCGGAGCCACTCGTCGAACAGCGCCTGATCGCGCCTCGCCAGGCTCTGAGCCCACGCCCGTTGGGCGTCCACGAGCTTACCCGCTTCGGCCGCTTCACGAATGCGCTGCGCCACCCGCTGGTCGTCACGCTCACGCTGCAGCTCTTCAAGACGTTCGCCGGCCGCGGCGAGCACCGTCTCGACGTCCGCACCACCTTCGAGCCCCAGCTCGGACCGCAAGGCAGATACGACCGCGTCGCTCACCCCATCAGCCGGCGTCTTGCTCCGATTCACCAGCGCCGGCATGTCTACGATTGCCGGTTTATTCGTTAGCGCCGCGGAGTGAATGGCCACGAGCTTCCGGTCCGTCTTGCGGATAATCGCCACCGGCGACAGATAGCGGTATTCGCCGGCGGCCAGCATCTCCGCCCCGCGCGTAGTCCAGGCAATGTCGGCGAACAGACCGACTTTCGGCACCGCCACCAGCTTCTTGATCCACCCGGCCGCCGGAGCCTTTCCGTTGGGCGACGAATAACGTCCGCCCAGCGTCTGATGCTCGTAGTCGATCGGCAGATCGGTCCCGTGCTCCTCGAACGCCCGCGCCGCCAGCCGGGCCGACTCATCGTCCACCACGAAGCTGCCGTTGGCGCTCTCCACCTTCCCCCATGGGGCCAGCAGCACCCGCGTCGGAACGTCGTCTCCCGCCAAAGATGCGGATTTCAGCGCCCGCATCTCCCGCGCGTCGTCAAATCCCGTTGCCTTGCTTGTCGACATGATTACCTCTCTTGGCCATTGGTCTGAAAAACCCCTTTGTCCACATATCAACCGGCGCGCTCACTAATCCGCTCAGAGCTGGTCGATCGCCCCGGCACGATCGCGGCGGTTGACCCGGATTGGGGTACGCCCAAGACGTCATGGAGCCACGCTTGTGGCACTTTCATCCCCAGACGATTCACGGCCGTGTCCAATACTTCGGTGAGTTGCTTGAGATCACGCGGTTGCTTGAGGTTCCGACGGAAATAAGGCACGGGCGCGCAGTCCCCGAAGCGCAGCCGAACCAAGGGACCAAGCAAATCACGGCGAATCGTCCGACCCTCTTTGCGGATGTCGCTGGCGAGAATGTCCTGCCGCACGGTCTCGTGGACTCCGCTGGCCGCCACCGAGCCGCTCTGCCCCGAGATGTCGGTGGTCAGAGTCTGCCCGAGCCAGGTCTTGCTTATCTCCCGGTTCAGAAACTCGATCAACCGGCGATAGGGTGCTGCCGCCGCTCCGCGGTTCGATTCAAGCACCTGTAACTCGATCGCCTGACTGAACACCCCGGCCGCGTTGCCCCCCAACGACTCCAACATCTCCAAGAGCTCGCGTTTCTCCTCGGCAGTAGCCGCCGGATCGTGTCGGGCAATGCGAATCGGCATTCCGAACACCTCGGAGAAGACCAACCAGTCTTTCAACGCCAGGTTCTTCGCCAGGTACACCATGCTCGTTACCCGCAACAAACCACCACGCTGCGGATGACCCGATACGCTGTGCGGCGTGTGAATAATGAACTTGTTGGGGGGCGGATTGATCCCCTCGTCCTCGTTTTGGGCGGTGAGGATCCGCGGTCGGTCGAACGAATCGAGAGTGATCCGGGTGAACTCCACCGGTACGATCTGCGCCAGACTCAACGCCCCGTCGGCGATCTCCCAGACCAACTCCGCTATCGCGATGTTCCGGCCCAACGCCAGCGCCAAGTGCTGCAAGACTTCGTCAAAAGTCTCCAATCGGCCAAGCACCTCCCGGCAATAAGCGGCCGCTTCGTCCGCCAGGCCTCGTTCCACCCGGTCGTCCACCTCGGCCGCACTGACCACCCGCCAATCCAACCCGGTGAGCGCCAGCCGCCGCGTATTGGCGACCGCATACAGATGGGCGTCTTTCTCCTCCATCTCTTCGAACAACTGCATCGCCGCGCAAAGATCACCGTCGTCCGCCGCACGTAACACGGCCGTGAGCCGCGACGGCGTCAAACCCGCGCTGGGATAATCTCGAACCGCATCCCGACGATCCGGCATGACTACCCGCCCCGGCCTCGGACGCTTCATCCCCACCGCGCGCCGCGCACTACCCAGCCATCGCCTCCAGTTCATTGGCATACCCTCCCCGTGTTCATAGCCGCACTTATCCCCTTTGAGAATCAGGCCCGTTGGGGGCACTCCCCCCAACAGCAAAGACCGTCCAGCCACTTCCCCGCACCAACAACGGCCGCCCAACGCCCTTCCCCTCGCAACACTAAACGTCGCTCAGCGCACCGGTCCTAACCTCTGCAGGCTGCCATGCGGCAACGCGTCCCGAAGGGACATAAGGCATGTAGCCACGGGTGGAGCGAAGCGGAACCTGTGGGGGCGATCGCACACGTGTTCCCGTCCCGAAGGGCCGGCGGACGGTTGCCGGAATTGCGCGACGGCCTGAATGGACCCAAACTACGGACGGCAATTGACCTTGGGGGTTTCACCACGCGCCCTTTCGCGCAAACTGCAACGGGCCGACGTTCATGACCTCGGCCTTGCCCGTGCTGCTGCGGGCGGCGTAGACCGCCAGAGCCGCCGCCCAGAACCGATCGGCATGGCTACCCTCCACGCGCGGTGCGGAAAGCCGTAAGTGCCCCGCACTTGTCACGGCACGTTGTACGGCGTGCCAGTCATTGCGAATGCGCTCATCATCCGGAATCCGGATCTGCCTTGCCTCGACCGCAATCCGCAACCCGCCCGCGATCTGTGATTTGAGCGCCGGCGTGAATGTGACCGGTTCGACCCGATGCCCCCCGAACCGCTCGACGAGTTGCTCGGACAGTTGCATGCCGAGTCCGCCCGCATCGATCGCGCAGCGGCGCACGGTCGGCAGCGCCATCAGAGTACTGAGCACCTCGAACTGCCGCGTGAACGAGGTGTTGGCCAGCTCGACGACCGCCACCGTTCGCCACACCGACCCTTCACTAGCCAGGACCCACGCCGCCGTCAGATCGCGCACCCGCCCGACGTCTACCCCCACGAACAGCTCACGCGTTTCGCACGCCAGAGGCTCCACTTCGCAATGGCACACCAACGCGTCGTCCACGCAATCGGTTATCTGCTCATAGGTGAGAAACGCGGTCGACTCATCGATGAACTCGCAAAGAAACTCCTGCCGAAAGAGGGTCTCGTCGCCCATAGCCCGCCGCATCTGCTCCACGTCCACATCTAACCCATAGGCCACCGCGTCCGGCAGCGTCAACAAGCTGGTGGTGAACCGCGGATTGTCACGCACCTGGCAGAACATGTTGCCGCAGCCCTTGGGCGTGGACGCCACGTCCAGCTCGCCGTCACCGCGAAGAAGCGTCGGGAACATCGCCGCCCAGATCTCGCGATCGAAGTCGTGCATCGCGAATTCGTCGAGCAGAACATCACCGGTGAAACCCCGTGCCGTCTGCGGGTTGGCCGGGAGCCCGATGACCCGGACCCCGCCCGGCAGGACGATCTCGAGCTGCTTGACGCTGAGCCCTTTGAAAAAGCGATCGTCGTAATAGTCCGTCGCAATCTGCAGAGCCCGGCAATGCTGGCGAGCCTTGGCCATCAGCTCCCGACTCTGCCGCTCACCGGCCGAGAGGAACACCTGCGTTCGCCGCCGAGATAGTCCGCGGAGGATCCGGCGTAGTGATTTGGTGAAGCTCTTACCCGTCTGCCGCGCCCAGCAGTTCCAACGAAACCGGGCGTCACTTTCCACGTCTTCACGCTGGTACGGCAGCAGTGGGACAATCGCCCGGGTTTGCGCCGGTTGCCGAACCCGCGCGTTTCCGAGATGACGTTGCGCTGATAGTAACGTGCCCATGCGAGTGCATTACCGGTGTCGGACATTGCAGCCGGCCCTCGCGTCGGCATTCTCTCTGCCCGCATAGAACATGCCCCAACAACGCATCACCTGAACGCCGGATTAACCTCGCCCCACCGATCGCCCGGGTGCCCCATCCGTCGCCCCAGGCGAAGGGTGGGGGATGGACCCGCAGCTTGATGTCTCACGTGACTGCCAAGCAAACTCCGTCAGGCAGGGTGGCCCATGTTCTTTTGAATCTAGCGCGGGTGCCCCGTCCTTCGTCTCCGGCGAAGGGTGGGGGACGGACCCGCAGCTCGATGTCTCGAACGACGGTCAAGCAAGCCTCCCACCACCGGATGTCCCGCAATAGTTGAAAGCAAGGTGCGACACGTTGTATAATGTCCGCATCAAACAGGTCATTGCAGTGGGTCAGAATGGAAAGGAGTATAGGTCAATGAGTGATTCTCTTCCCCCTATGAGCGCCCCGTCAATACCGCAGCCCCCTCAGCCAACCCAACCCGATGGTAAAGCCGTCGCGGCTCTCGTGCTCGGCTTGTGCAGTATGTTCCTGTGGCTGTGTCCTTTGATTGGGGTGATCGTAGCAATCAACGGTTTCGTTCTTGGTATCATTTCCCGCGAACGCCAGCGCAGCAAGATGGCCATGGCCGGGATCATCCTCAGCCTGATTGGCGGCATAGCAAGCGTACTCAATATGATCATAGGCGCGTATCTCGGCGCTACGGGTCAGCATCCTGTGATAAACGCGATGCAGCAGGGGTAGCGCGGGTGCCCCATCCGTCGCCCCAGGCGAAGGGTGGGGGACGGACCCGCAGCTTGATGTCTCACGTGACTGCCAAGCAAGCCCCGTCAGGCAGGGTGACCCATGTTCTTTTGAATCTAGCGAATGCCTAGTCCGTGGCACACGCGGGCGATGTGAGGTTGTTTGAACATGGGGTAGCCGATGATAATACCCGTTCGTAGTTGATGGCGAGTTGCAGCGCGGGTGCCTTATCCGTCGCCCCAGGCGATGAGTCTCGCTGCTCTACACATCATCCACCGCATTCACTGATTGCAGCCGTTCGGTCTTCGATCTCGATTCTCCAGCCCGAAGGGCTTGGATGAAGTAGACGGGGGCAAGTCCGCCATCGGCGGACGCCGCCCCCGGACCCGCTCCCCCCCCGTACCTGACCCCGCAGGGGGTCAAACAGCGCGGTGAATGTGCTTCGCCATTGACTTTTGACGCATTGTCAAAGAGCTCGGGCAGCCGAAACGAACTCGCGGTTCATCGACGCCGTTTCTTTCACCCTGTCAGGGTGATTGGGGTCCTTGTGACTCCACCGAGGGCGGCGGCCGCTACGCGGCCTTGCCCCCGTCTACTATCTTGTAGGCTTTCAGCCTGAAAAAGGGGCTAGCTTGCAGCTTGTCAGGCTGGGGAATGCGTCACCGCGGAGTTAGACGGATACGCTCCGCTCCCCCGGCAAAGATGTGTAGAACAACGAGGGCGAAGGGGCGCGGGTGCCCCGTCCTTCGCCCCAGGCGAAGGGTGGCGGACGGACCCGCAGCTCGATGTCTCGAACAACTGCCAAGCAAGCCCCGTCAGGCAGGGTGACCCATGTTCTTCTGAATCTAGCGAATGCCTAGTCCGTGGCACACGCGTGCGATGTCATGTAAACGGATACGTGGTGGACCCGACGAACGCGGCCGCAGTGATGGAGAAGGTGACGGGTAACTCGGCCGTCGGCGTAGTCCTTGGCGGAACCGGCCCATAGGGTGACTCATCGAGGCACAAGATCTTCCCAAACAGGTGGCATCGTTAGCGTCAATTGCCACGGCGAGGAACCCGGTCAAACCCAGTGATTCCGTGTCCGCCCAGCCGTTTTTGCTGGTTTCCCTGTCTCGGTTGCGTTACAATGGGGGACATCGCATGTGGGAGGTTGGGACTGCGCGCCCCGGCGGGTCCGACGGCAGAATCGCCCGTAAGCACCATCGGTCTCGGGACAGCCGAAGAGTCGGTTTCTTGGGTGACGCGTCGCGAATCGACTGCAGGAGGGTATGGATGATGAGCAAAGCGACGAGGTTCGCCGCGATCGCGGCCGCGGCGTTGGTATGCGTTTCGGCATCTCAGGCGGTGGAGATTCAGACGGTAAGCGTCAGCAACCCCGGGAATCCGGCCGACCCGAGGTACCCGGACCCGCCGGTGGCCAGTTTCGGCGGGGTGGACAATGTCTACAACATCGGCACGTTCGAGGTGACCGCCGGGCAGTACCGGGATTTCCTGAATGCGGTCGACCCCGCGGGCTCTAATCCATACGGCATCTACAACAGCGCCATGGACATCATTGAATGCGGTTGCCAGATCACGTGGAGCGGTTCGACCTACGACTTCAGTGGACGTCCGAGCGGGACGGAAGCTGACTGGGTCGACCGCCCGGTGAACTACGTCTCCTGGGGCGACGCGGCGCGGTTTGCCAACTGGCTGCACAATGGCCAGCCGACGGGCCAGTTGACCGGGGATCCGGCCCAGGATGCGGGCCTGACTGAGGACGGCTCGTACTACCTGAACGGTGCGACGAGCGACGCCGAGCTGATGGCCGTGGTGCGCGAGGAGGACGCCACGTGGGTGATCCCGTCGGAGGACGAGTGGTACAAGGCAGCGTACTACGACGACGGCGGTAGCGTGTACTACGACTACCCCATGAGCACGGACGCAGTTCCGAACAATGGAAATCCGGAAGGCGACACGGGCAACTCGGCCAACTTCGATGATGGTGACGACACGATAGGCAGCCCATACTGGCGTACGGAGGTGGGCTTCTTTAGCCTGTCTGCGAGCCCGTACGACACGTTCGACCAAGCCGGGAACGTCTGGGAGTGGAATGAAACGGCGATCGGAGATACGCGCCGCGGTCTGCGTGGCGGGTCGTTCAGCAGCTACCTCGGCGTCAGCGCCCTGCACGCGGACTACCGGAGCTATAACGGCCTCCCGTCGCGCGAGGGCGACTACCTCGGGTTTCGTGTTGCCGAAGTCTTTGAGCAAGCTTCCGTGCCGGCTGTTTCCGAATGGGGGATGGTAACGATGGCCTTACTCGTGCTGACGGCAGGGACGCTGGTGTGGGCGAGACGCGTTCCGGCGATGTTGTAGCCCGACAACGGAAGGTGACGGGCGGCGTAGACCATCATGGGTGGCATGGTCCACGCTCGCGTGGCCATGACGCGCAGAGCCCAGCGTCATTGCCCCTGGACTTATCAAACCGCCGCCGCGCAGGCTTTCTCAACGCCCCCACTATCTTGACAATTGTCCACCCGCGCGGTGCGGCAACCGTCACGATCGTCAAGACAGCTCACTTGCTTCGACGGCCGGCCGCTCGCCTTCGTCCGCCGGCTCGCCTCCGCGCCCCAGCGACCAATACACCCACAGCAGAGCAAGCACGGGGACGCCGAGCTTCAGAATGAAGGGCAATAGCGCACCGACGTGATCCCACCAGGTTCGATCGTCTTTCGAGGTTACAAAGACGATCACCTTCACCGCCACGGGGACCACGAGGAACAGGATAATCGGCAGGTAGAGCCAGAACTTGAACGTCAGCGTCGCCTCGACGCACGCTACCGCGCGCTTGCGGGCGTAGAGGTTGACCCCCATGGTGACCACGGCCGCAACCACGCCGATCGGCCCGTGAAACGCCTCCTCAACAACCTCGTAAACGTACAGCCCGATCAGCCAAGCCACGACGAACATGACGAGCCCGCGCACCCGGTCAGTCTTGCCCTGTGCCATTCCACGTCTCCGCGTTTACTCGGTTGACCCGGCCTATTCACCCAAACGAAGTACAGGCCGTGCGTCGATGTAACGCCGGGGCCTGTCCACGGTGTGGAGGCCTGCGGTGTCTCCATGACGCCACCCACAAGTAGCGTCATAGTGCTCTGCGCGCATTCATGCACCCGCCATGAACGGCACGGGGCGACCGGCGGTACGTCCGCGACCCTCACAACCGATTGATCGTCAATCCGTTCCGCCGATCGCCTGCCATTCTCGGCCGGGTACGTCGCCCAATAGTCGCCCATTCGCTGTCCGAACCACTGACCGGACACGACTTCGGACACGCGTATCGCCCATATCGGACACGTGTCCGCGATGAAGGTGTCCGTTTTGTCCGCCGAATCGCTGTCCGGACACCTCGAGCGCCCCGAAGGGCTCGCGCGGAGCGTGTCGCCTCATCACACCGTAACTCGCGAGTTTACATGGGTTTACGGCAAACGGACACCGTGTCCGCCTTGTCCGCCGGAGAGAATCGGGCGCGATATCGCGCACGGTATGTAGCGGGGATCGGTGGGCAACGAGGCGGGACATGTGCTCCCGTCGCGCCAAGCGTAACGCACGCAGTAGGTCGGGTTCTTCCCGATTACCACCTAATTGGAGTGGCTCTACGGATTGATCGTCGCGTTGATGACCGTCGTCGCGAGAGTGTTGGCGAACGAGGCCAGGCTGCTTCGCAGAGCGCTCGTCACCCAACCGCTGTCACAGCCGGCCGACATCACTGCGGCAAGGACTACCAAGAGCTTGACTGTCGACGAGATTCTTCGCTTGTTCATGTTATACTCCCTGTGTCCGTCTGGTTCAGGTTATCGGGTTATCGTAAACGCCGCTTGAGAGCCCTTTGCGCGGAGATTGATGCCCTTGCCGCTGCCCACTGAGACTGCCGTAGGGGGAATCGTGTTGTGCGGCGGCTGGAGCCGGCGCATGGGCAAGCCCAAGGTCTGGCTGCCGTGCGAAGGCGAATACCTTCTTCAGCGGATGGTTCGGATCATTGGGGGCGTTCTCTCACCGGTCGTGGCCGCATGCCACCGCGACCAGTCCCTTCCGCCGCTCCCACCCAACGTGGAACTCGCGTTCGACGAGTACGAAGATTCCGGCCCTCTTGCGGGCATTTCATCCGGTCTCGATGCAATTGCGCGCTATTGCGATGCGGCATTCGTGTGTGCGTGTGATCACCCGCTGCTCAAGCCGGGTTTCATTCGGCGGATGGGAGAGCTTCTCGGTGATGCCCCCGGGGCGGTTCCGATGTACGAGGACCGGCTCCACCCGCTTACGGCCATCTACCGCACGTCTACCCGGCCGTTGTTGTCGCAGATGCTCCAGGATGGCGAACTGCGAGCCCGGGACTTCGCCAGCAGATGCGGCGCGCGGATCGTTACGCCGGTTGATTTGGGTGACGTCGACCCTGAGCTGGAGTCGCTGCGCAACGTCAACGACGCCGAGACGTTTGCTAAGGTCATCCAAGCAGACGGATCACATCTCGCGTAGGCGAAGCTTACTCGGTCGGCTTCGCTGGTGACATCGCCTGCGCCACGCGCTCAATGGCCCGAAGGGGTACGTGAATGTCCACCCGCGCCGGCTGGCCGGAGAGGCTTGCCGAGACTGCAATGACCGGGCCTGGGCTCAGCGGGCGGATGTTCGGCTTGCCCATCGCCGGGCCCAGCAGCGGCACCATCGCGGCCGGGTCCAACAACACGATCGTGTTCCATTTCGCGGGAAGTGCTGCCAGGGCCTCCTTCACATAGCGCGACGCGGATAGCGGGCTGATTACCTTGGGCGCGAACGCAGCCTGGATATCAGTACTGGTACCCGTGCAGTACCGCACCCATTCGGCTCGAATGCCCAAAGCAAAGTGCGTATTCGCTCCAAACATCTCGGCCGCCGGGCTCCCCGCTTCGGCGGTCATTTCGTATTGCCGTACCGACGTCGATCCGATGGCAACCGGCCCGAGTGCCTTGTAGCTGACACCCTTGAAGTCGTTCAATATGGGGTTATCCGCAACGAGGTACTCCCCGGTCAGATCTATAATCCTTTGCGGATTCGGCCCGATGTAATCTCCCAACGCCGTGGCCTGCTCACCCTTCATGGCCAGCAGGGCCGTGGTTCCCTCAATCGCTCGCAGAAGCTGCCGAGTCATCTCGGCGCTACGCTTCACCGCGGCGTCATCTACGGCCGGTGCCGCATCCGTGTCGCCCGGGGCGCCCATGGTCGGCGGCGCCTGGAGCACCTTTACGGCCTGGTCGACGAGAAAGTCAAGAAATGGCGACTCGACCCCGGGCATGTGATACGCCATGGCTATTAGGTACGGTTGCTCTTCGAACTGGGCAAACGGCGCAATACTCGCGGGCTTCTGGTTCGCCAGGTACTTGCGGATCACCCCGTCCCGATACCCCGTTGCGAGTGTGATGTCTGCAGCGTCAGTACCCAGGTCTGCCCTGATGTCGATATACGAGACTTGCTCGACAAACGCCTTCACGGCCTCGAACAGGCTGGTCAACCCCGCAGTGAGCAAGCTCGGGTCAGCTCCCCATTGTGGGGCCAGCGCCATAGCCATCATCGGGGCCATCTGGGCAGTCTGGGCAACGCTGGCCACCGCGTCCTGCCGCAACACGCCCATGTTGACGTGCATGAAGACATTACGCTCAGGTAGTCCGTCCGGTCGCAACTTCAGCGTTTCGGCCAAGTTGCCCTCTCCGGCGGTCGCCCTGCACAGCCCCGCCTCATCTTTGGCGACGAGTGCGTAACCGCCGACGAGTTTCGCGCGTACCTGCTCAGTTGCATCATCACCCCGGGGAATCCGCCAGATGTCCCCGTCTTTGGTTGCCCCAGCGATCGCCCCGACCTTTTCGGCAAACCCCGGCACTGCGGCCCAGAACACCATCTTCTCGTCGGCTTGCCCGTCTTGGATCGTGGCAAGCGCGAACGGCTGTTTGAAGTCGATCAAATCACCGATCCCCAGATCTTCTTTGAGATCCAGTAGCATGGTGGGCCCATCGCTGTCGGGCTCGACCCGCTTTGCGAAGGCCTTGACGTTCCGATCCAACCGTTCAAGGTCCCTCACGACCACGGTGAACGGTAGATCGGCGGGAATCAGCCGCAGAAGGCCCGCAGCCGCATCCGGTTCGGCGGATAGCGCCTGCCCGGTCGCGACGCCAACGATGCACAGTAAGGCGAGGAGAGAGAGGCCGCTTTTCATCTGATTGCTCCATTGCTTGCGGTATTCGCAGGGCCGCCTGATCGCGTTTGCTTATGGCGTTGGTTCCGTCACTCCGCCCAGCGGTCAGAGTCACTCCATATCCACGCCGAGCAGGTTCGCGATTCGATCGAACTCATCGAGCGAAAAGTACTCGATCGTGATCCGCCCCGTGCCCTTCTTCTTCCCCTCCCGGAGCGTAACCTTCGTTCTGACAGCAGCTTCGAATCGATTCTGCAGGTCGAGGACGTGAGGTGACCGCGTTTCGGTGCGAGGGGTCGCCGGCGGCGGCCCCTGTCGGGTCTTCTCCCGGCGGACGATTTCCTCCAACGCTCGCACCGAGAGCTGATTGCTGATGACCGACTCCGCAAGCTGCATCAACCGCATGGGATCGTCCACGCCCAGGAGACATCGAGCGTGTCCCATGCTCAGCTTGCCGTCTGCCACCCGTCTCTGGACTTCGTCCGGCAGATCCAGCAGCCGCAGGTAGTTGGCCACGGTAGAGCGATCCTCACCCAGGCGGTGCGCTACCTCCTCGGCCTTTAACCCGAAGGCGTTGCAGAACTGCCGGTACGCGGCCGCCCGGTCTATGGCGTTCAGATCTTCGCGTTGGATGTTCTCAATCAAGGCCAGTTCGAGCATTTGCTCTTCGCTCGCCTCGCGGACAAGCACCGGGACGCGAGCCATTCCGAGGGACTTTGCTGCGCGCCAGCGTCGTTCGCCGGCGATTATCTCATATCCGCCTGCGACCGCTCGGACGGCAATCGGCTGAACCATGCCGCTCTGGCGAATAGACTGTGCCAGGGACGCTATGTCAGCCCCATCCGCGTTGCTCCGTGGTTGGAACGGATTCGGGATCAGGTCATCGACGTCGAGCATGGTGGCTTTGACCGCCCCGAGTGCGTCCCCGCTATCGAGGACCTGCTCCGTATGAGGAACGACCACGCCCGGCATTTGCGGGGGCATTCCCGTGGCGAGGTTCGAGACCAGCGAATCGAGCCCCCTTCCGAGGCGTCTGGTGATCTTGGGCATGACGGGCCTCCCTGCTACGTCCTTCGTTCGATCGAAGATTGAGTTTGCCGATGTATAACACACCGACGCCTGTTGGCAAGCGTGAAACACTGCGATTATCGGTTGTTTCACGTGAAACAGCTTTGCGCATCTCTGCTGGCGGGCGTAAGGCGACATCCACGGCGGCGCGCGGCTGCGTATACGGGGGCGTAGGCGATTGTTGGTCAACACATCAACCGGCGCATCCGAGAGCGCCCGTTGCGCAGGCATAACGTCGCGCTGAGCCCGACCTACCCAGGATGGACTCTGAGCAGAAGCCACGCCGCGACCTGCTCAATCGGTTGGGCGTCGCTGTGTCGAAGTCAGGAAGGATGCTGCTGGCGGCAAGTCCGCCACGGGTGGCGGTCGCTCCCGGATCTACGTGTAGGGCATGGTCGAGGAACGAGACCTGCCACCGATTGCGGGCGTATCGTTATCAGCCTGCCAATGTGCAGGCAAGCCTATCTCTCGAGGTTCTGGCATGAGTTCGGCAATCGTGCGCTTTAATAAGACAGAGCCCCTCCGGCCAGGCCTTTCGACGCATTCCGAGACTGCCCGGGCAGCCGAAACAAAAACGCACTTCATCGATGTCGCCTCTTCCGTTTCGTCAGCGTGGGTTCGGTTGCCGGGACCTCACAGCCGGCACGCCGCCTCCTCCGTCCGTCAAACGGTCATCTACCGTTTACGTTTCCTGCTCTCACCGGTCCATACCATTGCCCTCCGCTCGAACACGCAATCTCGACGAGAACTGCGTATTACGAGTGGAGAACACAGCGGACAGGCGTAAGCTAGCGGGCAGGAATGCGCTATCCGGTGTTCCCTCGCGATACACATGAAGCCTTCCACCGACTGCGGTAAGATCGTCGTCGTGAAAAAGGACGCAATCAACGAGGAAAAACCGCCCGAAGTGCCATTGTGTGGCACTAAACAGGGGCTGGGGTGGCGAAGTGTCGCACCGGTGGCACTGCTGGCTCTGGCCGTGCGCATGGGCTGGGCATGGTGGACGGCGGAAGTGCCCACAGGGCGTCACTTGGTGGGGGACGCAGCCGGTTATTGGGCGTGGGCCGAGCGGATCGCCGACGGGGCGTGGGGCGGAGATAAGGCCTTCTATCAAGCACCTTTGTATCCGTACGCCCTCGCCGTGGTGATGACATTGGGCGCAAAGAGCGTGGCGGCCGTCCGGGGAGTGCAAGCAGTATGGGGGGCGGTGGCGGTGGCGTGCCTGATGTGTGGCACTTGGAGGTTATTTGGGCGAAAGGCCGCCGTGGTCGCCGGAATCATGCTGGGCCTCTACATGCCGGCCGTGTTCTTCGACGGGATTGTTCAGAAGGCGTCCCTGGCAGGTGTGCTTACCGCGGCAGTGTTCGCGTTGACCGCGACGACGGGGACGAGGGGCAGGGCCGTAACCACCGCGGCCCTGGGAATCGTTGCCGGGGCACTGGTTTTGACACGCGAGAATGCGCTGGTCTGGCTGCCGATTCTTGGGCTTTGGGTCGGGGCCGGCAAGGGCAAAACGGGCGGCACGGTCGGACAGCGTGTTGGGCGACTGGCAATGTATGTGGTGGGGGCGACGGTTATACTGGCACCCGTGGCCGTGCGAAACAAGCTGGTCGGGGGAGAGTGGTCGATCTCGACGTTTCAGGCCGGCCCGAACTTTTATATCGGGAACCACACGGGCGCCGACGGGCGATATCAGCCGTTAGTCCGCGGGCACGAAACGCCGCAATTCGAGCGGGCAGACGCGACGCGCCTGGCCGAGGCCGCCGTCGGAACGCCGCTGAGCAGCAAGCAGGTGTCAGAGTACTGGATGGCCCGGGCGCAGGAAGACATTCGCGCACACCCGGCCGGTTGGCTAAGACTGCTCGGGCGCAAGATGCTGATGGTGTGGAACCGGTACGAGGTCGGCGATGCTGAGAGCCTGTATGTCTACGCAAATCAATCACGAATATTCTCAGGCCTGGTATCGATCTGGCATTTCGGGGGATTGGTGCCGCTAGCGGCCGTGGGGATCGTGGCTACCTGGTCGCAACGTCGCCGGCTCTGGGTCTACTATGCGTTGATAGGCTCGATGGCGTGTGCCGTCGCGTCGTTTTACGTCATGGCCCGGTACCGCTTCCCGCTCGTACCGCTGCTAGTGCCGTTCGCGGCCGCCGGCTTGGTTGACGTGTTCCGGCTCATCGCCCGGCGGGCATGGCGGCCAATCGCCGGGCGGAGCCTTGTTCTGCTGCTTACCGGGGTGGTCGTGAACCTCCCCGTGCACCCCGAGGCTCGGCTCAACGCACTGGCCTATATGAACGCCGGCGTTGCGGAAGCGCAGGCCGGCGACCTTGCCGCGGCCACACCGTACTTCCGCCGGGCAGTGGCGGGTCATCCCGCATCCGCAGAGGCTCGGTACAATCTGGCGCAGGTGCTCGCCTTGCAGGGGAAGTACGCCGAGGCGATCGAGCATTATTTGGTGGCGCTCAGAGCGGGGCCGACGCTGACTGGAGTGGCCTATAACCTGGGCGTGGCCTACGAGCAGGTCGGCCGCCTGGATGATGCCCTAGCCCAATACCGCCGGGCCGTGGCGAACGACCCGGCCGACCGCGACGCCCAAGCGGCCCTTGCGCGACTACAGAACCGATAGGCATCGCGGCCCTCGAACACGCCCCCTCGGTGAGAGCTCGCCACGGTCGCGCAAGCAGGTAGGGTCCGCACTGCGGACCGCTGGACTTTGGCCCTTTTTGTCTAGAGCTAGTCTGGCTGTTGGGCCCGTGGGTCGGGCGAAGATCCCGGAGTTCCCGTGTATTATCAGGTTTCGGCATCTTGAGCTTGGTTTCTCTAACGGAAAAACGGGCACGCTCCCGATTGACCTGCGACTAGAGATCGAAGGCGTGATTCGGCAGGCGAAACGGACGGGCCCTGAGGTACGGAACCGCATGGGAGACAGGGATGCAGAATGCTCGACGCGAACCGTTCCCAGGGGCTCGCGTCCTCGTTGATCTACACATCTTTGCCGGGCGAGCGAAGCGTATCCGTCCGACTCCGCGGCGACGCATTCCCCAGCCTGACAAGCCGCACGCCGGCTCGGTATTCAGGCTGAAAGCCTGCAAGATAGTAGCCGGGAGCAAGGCCGCGCAGCGGCCGCCGCCCCCGGATGTGAGTCCAACAACCCGAATCACCCTGAAGGGTGAAAGAGGCGGCGTCGATGATCCGCGTGTCTGTTACGGCTGCCCAGCGCTTTTTGAGCGCGTCCGGGGGCGGCGTTCGGCGAGACACGCGCGTGTCACGTTCTCGTGCGATTCGGCCCATTGTAGCCTTGATGGCAGGTCTCGTGCCTCGACCATGCCCTACGGGGTTCCCGCGCGATCCCTGAAACCGTCCGCCGGCCCTTCGGGACGGGAGCACGTGGGAAGTGATCTCACCCACGGGTTCCGCTTCGCTCCACCCGCGGCTACTTGCCCAAAGTCCCTTCGGGACGGGTTACCGCACGACTGCCTAACGAGGTTAGTACCATTGGGCAGAGCCCGACCTACTTGGCTTCGGGATGGGCGGCTATACAGGCAGTTCTTCAAGCTGTCTGAGCACCAGGTCGATCAGCGGGGCGACGGTATCGTAGGAGAACTCGAACCGGGCTCCGGCGGTTTCGAACAGCTCGGGCAAGGGCCGCGAGCCGCCCAGGGCAAGGGCTTTCCGATAGCTCGCTACGCCGCGCACCCGATCTTCAAGGGCGTTTCGCCACACCTGCAAGGCGCCCAACTGGGCGATTCCATACTCGACGTAATAGAAGGGCACTTCGAACAGGTGCAACTGCCGCTGCCACGCGTAGGCGAGGGCCTCTTCATACCCGGCAAAGTCCGCGATACCGCCGAAACGCTCGCGAAGTTGAAGCCACCGCTCCCGCCGCTCCTCCCGAGTGTGCTCGGGCTCGGAATACAGAAAATGCTGAAAGGCGTCGATCGTAGCCACCCAGGGGAAGATGGCGATGACCCCCTCGAGCTGGGCCCGCCGGGCCCGGGCGACGCCGTCCGCATCGTAGAACTCGTCCATACCTTCGAGGGAAAGTAGCTCCATGCCAAAGGAAGCGACCTCCGCGAATTCGATCGGGCTACTGCGGTAGGCCAGAATAGGATCATGCCGGGCAGCGTAGCAGTGAAAAGCGTGCCCGCCCTCGTGGACCATCGTGCGCACATCGCGCTGCAAACCGACGGCGTTCATGAAGATAAACGGATGGCGCGCCTCTTCGTAGTTCGCCTGGTAACCGCCCGGGGCTTTGCCCTTACGGCTGGCCAGGTCCAGATAGCCCCGCGTGTTCATCTCGTCGAACTGAGCCCCCAGCTCGGGGTCCACTCGGTGAAAGACCTTTGACACTTTCGCACAGAGTTCGTCGACGGTCTCGAACGGCCGGAGTGGGTCCCGCCCTTTCACATCGACGGCCAAGTCCCAAGGGCGCAGCCGGTCGACGCCAAGTGCGGCGCGGCGCTGATGCTGCATAGTCCGCAGAGCCGGGACCCCGGCCCGCTCCACTGCGTCGTGAAACGCCAGACAATCCTGAGGGGTATAGTCGAACCGCTCCTTGTCCTTGAAGGCATATTCGCGATAGTCGGTGCAGTCGGCCTGGCGGGCCATGCGATGGCGCAAGCGGATCATCTGATCGAAGATGTCCTCCAACGCCTCCACGTCCTGCAAGCGCCGCTGGGCCTCGACCTCCCACGCCTTTTGCCGCAGATCTCGATCGGTTCGCTCGGCATAGAGCCCAAGCTGCTGCAGGGTCTGCTCCTTGCCGTCGAACTCGACCATCTGCGCCCCGCAGATTTCCTGATACTGCTGACTCAGCTTCGCTTCTTCGGTTTGGAGCGGGACGTTCTCTTCGCGAAAGAGCTCCACGCGGGCGCGGATACTGCGGGCGAGCACTCCGTACCGCTCGGCAGGCAGCTCGGTCGCGGCCGGGTTCTCGGTGAACTTCACGTTAAGCGCGTGGCACCGTGGCTTGCACTGCGGTTCGATGTTCTCGATGAAGTCCAGAAACGCCGCCTTGCGTTCGGGGTCATCGGTCTGGCAGGTCATCTTGACGTGCCGGTCGGTACCGATTTCGTCGATCGCGGCCAGCAACTCGCCGTAGTCGATCAGCCATTGCCCCAGCGCGTCGGTCGAATCGCAGGTTCGCTCTTGAAGCCGATCGAAGTAGGGTTCGATCTTCTCCCATGAATCCAGGACATCCTGCGCAGCGACGAACCGACGTGGGAATTGCGGATCAGGCACGAGGCGACTCCTCTTGTTGAGCGGCGAGCATCGCTGGAGGCAAAGAGCTCGGCGAACTCAGGACGACTCCCGCCCAGCCCCCCGGAAGAACTCGGTCAGGCAGCGCAACGAACTTCACCGGCGCGGGCGGTTATCAGGCCGCAACCGCGCCGGTGAAGACCGCGCAGCTTTATTCTGTTACGCGGGCGAAGGCCACGCCGGCGTCGGGTGCTCCGGCATCGGCCGTGGTGGGCGCGATGGTACCCGCGGGAACGAGGTAGATTTCGACCCGGCGGTTCTGGCTTGCCCCGGCCTGGGTCGAGTTATCCGCGATCGGCCGGTATTCACCGTAACCCATCACCCCGATGCGCTGCGGGCTGTATCCATCCTTACGAAGCACGGACGACACCGCAATGGCGCGATGCGCCGACAGGTGCCAGTTGGTGGGATGCTGCTCCTTGGTCTTCGGCTTGCTGATCGGACGGTTGTCGGTATGGCCTACCACGATCACCTCGAAATCAGCCGCGGCCGGCGACTTGAGGATCTCGCAGAAGCTGCTCAACGACTCCATCGTACTCTGCTTGACGACGTCGCTGCCCAAAGCGAACAGAAGATCCGATTTCCACTTGACCGTTCCGCGTACCGGGTCGTAGGCAACGGCCGTGGGGTGCTCGTCGGCGAAGCGCTTCAACGCGCTGTCCAGTGAAGCCGGCAGCTTCGGAGCCGCGATCTGAATCGTGCTGGCGGTCTGCCGGTTGGCCAGGCCTTCAATCTCGCCTTCCAGCATTCGACGCATGTCGTCGAGCAGTTGATTCTCGCTCCGCAGATTGACGACGAGTTCATCCTTGTCCGCCAGTTCGCGCTCCAGGGAGGTTGCCCGGTGGCGCAAGGAGTCATTAAGACTCCGGGCGTCAAAGAGCTCCTGGCTTATCTGCTCCTTCTCGGCGATTACCGTCCGGTGCTGAGCCTGTAACCCGCGATACTGATTCAGGGATACGCACCCGCCCAAAGACGTGACCATCCAACCACCCAACACCAAACTCGTCATCCATCCGCCACAGCGCATCACTAGCCTCCTATGCCAAGTAACCGGGGCCACAGCGCGACGCATCCGCCACTCGATAATGCCCGCCGGGCCAAAGCTCCGGGGCTGTACGCCCCGAGCTGAATTCGCTTATTTCCAGCCGGTTCGCGCCGCCGCGACCTACTTGGACCGCCGGGCCATGACGAAGGTCACGCCTCCGGCAATCACGGCCACCCCGAGCGCACCCGCCGTACACACCAGAAGGTTGGCGTAGGCGCCCTTGACCAGGGAAGGAACGACCCCGCGCACCAGTGCCGCTCCCGCAAGTCCCGCGAACCACATGACCACAACCGCCACCGCCATGAACGCGGTGAGGGCGGCCGAGACGGCATCGCCGCCCTCTTCGACCATAACAACCGCAGCAGCCTGCGGCTTTGCTTTCGCCTTGGCGGGGGCTTCTTGTTCCCCTTCGATTCCGGTCGCCGTATCGTCGGCAAACGGCTCGCCGGCCTCTTCTTCGGCTTCAGGCTCCGCACCCGCCCGCGTATCTTCGCTTGCTTCGACGCCGCTATCGGCATCCTCGCCGGAGTAGATCTCTTCGAGCAACTCGGCGCCAAGGGAAGTGTCGTCACTCTCCTTGGTCAGATCGAGAATGCCCGAGCCGCTGCCTACTCCGTCCAAGCCACCGAGCCCGCCGAGGTCGGTCACGGCCGTCTGGGCGAGAGGATCGACCGACTCGTCCAGCTCGTCATCGTCGAATACATTGATGCCGACCGACGGGACGACGCTATCGCTCTTTGCCCGGCTGGCCGTGTCTTCCTTCCCGCCGATACTCGTGGTGCCGCCCGAGGTATCCGCCGAGTCCACTTCTTCCAGGCTGAGAATGTCGTCGTCGGCAGGGCTCAGCTCGATCCCAGAGTCTTCCGCCGGTTCCAGCACGACTTCGCCGCTCGCGCTTGCCGAACCGAGATCGATCAGCGAATCGCCCCCAAGCAGCTCGTCTACCTCTTCCACCTTGTAGCTAACGGATCCGGCGTCTCTGAATTCTCGCAGGGTGCCGGCGCGAACCAACTCCTTGATTTCGTCTTCCGTTTTGCCCAGCCGCTCGGCAGCCTCCGCCGCGGTATAGAACATTTTGGCCATAGGTCTGAATCTCGTCCTCTGCCGGCACCCGCGGAACGGGGTGCTACGGCAACTCCCTCTCACTGGAATGCAGCCGATACTGCCGCTGATCCTCTATCATCTTCTCCACCGCCTCGGGCGGCAGATCACAAACATTGTAATTCTCCAAGTATCGATCATAACGCCACGTCCGGGCCGCGGCCAGCCGCAAGCAGCCCTTCTGAGGCAGATACTCGTAGGTCCACATGGTCATCGCGTCGACGTCGACCACGTACACGCCGTAAGTCGACTTCGAAAGCTGCCCGGAGAACGCGAACACCCCGCGGCTGCCTCCGCTGGATATTGACTGGGCGAAAGCCGAGCCCGCAAACAGCGGACCGGACCCGCCTTCGGGACGGACCGTCAGGACCACGGCGATAACAACCAGAGCCCCCGCGATCACCCAGAATACCGGGTGCGGTGACTGCCGCCGCCGAACGGCTTGGATCGCCTCAGAGCTGTGCTCCGCCGGATCAGGCATATTCAGTCACCAAGGCCCCCCCCAACAGCCCGAAAACCACGCCAACCGACGCCCCGCCGCAGCATGACCACAGTCGGCAGAACGCCCCACGGTGATTATAGCCCGGTCCCCCATCTCCACAAGCCGAGACGCTCGCCAAGACCGGTACGGATTGGGCGCTCGTGATTGACCTGCCGAACAAGCACGGGCATGATACGTGACGACACGCTGGGATTATCCAGGTACGGGGTCGTCTTGTCTGGGAACCATCTCCGTGGTTGAGCGTCCAAACGCAGGGAACGAAGCCGCCGCCGGACAGGCGGTACGTCCGATACCTTTGGAGGATCTGGAGCTCGTTGAAAGGGTAAAATCCGGTGATGCGGCCGCCTACGCCGATCTCGTGCGTAAGTACCAAGATCGCGTGTTCAACACGTGCTGGCGAATCTGCGGCAATCTCGAAAGTGCTCGGGATCTGACGCAGGATGCGTTTCTCCGAGGGTTCGAGAACATCTCGTCCTTTCGCCAGCAGAGCGGGTTCTACACCTGGATCTTCCGCGTGGCAGTCAACCTCGCGCTGTCACAGAGGCGAAGAGACTCCCGGCGACGTACGGTCTCGCTTGATCAGGCGGCCGACGCCAGCGGCACTCAGGCGGCGGAGCTGGCGCAACGTGTCGAAGAGCGCGGCGGAAACGACCCCAGCGCCCCGGCGAAAGCAGCGGAATTGCGGGCACGGGTTGTGCGAGCGCTGGGGGGGTTGGACCAAGATCAAAGAGCGGTAGTCGTTCTCAGGGACTTAGAGGGCATGAACTACAACGAGATCGGGCAGATATTGGATATTCCACCGGGCACAGTGCGTTCCCGACTGCACCGGGCGCGGGCGGCGCTGCGAGAAGCGCTGGGCCCCACTCAATCCCGGGAGACGTCGAACGGTTAAGAGCTATGGCTAACGTCGACCCTGAACAACTTGCCGAGCTGATCTCAGCTTACCTGGACGGGGAGTTGAACGCTTCGGAAACGGAGTTGGTCGAGCGCGCTTTGCGCGATGATCCCGCAGCCCGGCAGCTTATGGAAGAGCTGCGCCGGACCGTCGAACTGGTCTCGGACCTCCCGCGACATGCGGCGCCACCTTCCATTCTCGAAGATGTCTGCGCCCAGGTGGAACGGGCCGAGTTATTGGGGGATTTTGATGCGCCAATAGCCACTCCCGGCGGCAGACGCACGCCGGTAGTCGCCTGGCTGTCTATGGCCGCCGCCGTCGCAATCGTGGCCTTCGGTACGGTCTGGTACGCCCGCGAGCAGTGGAGTGCGGACGGGGACATGAGCGGCAGTGGGGTGGTGGCGCTCGTGCCGACTGTGGACGATATCGCTAGAGACCGTGACGACGAAACGACGGCCCGCCGGCAAACCGGTGACAAACGATCTGAACAGGATGCAGAGGAAAAAACGGCCCACGTACCGTTCGTTGTAGCGGACAAAGACCTCGAAAAGTCTAAGGCGGCTTCGCCGAAGAAACGTACCGCCAGGCGGGCGAAGGAGGAGAGTGTTGGAGAAGGTCCGTCGAAGGGACCGCAACCCAGTTTGGGGCCGGTTTACGCTAAGAGCGAAACGCCGGCGCCCGACTTGGCAACCATCGCAAAGACCGACATACCCGTACCAATCCGTCCCCGAGCCAGCGCCTACTTCTACGCCAACGCCACCATTGACCAGAAGATTTCAACGACGAGCGTAGGCGAGCTGCGCCGCCACACATTCGACAATGAGCCCGTCCAACTGCGCATAACGGTTCCTACCGCGGCCCGGCGCGATTGGGCGACCGGGAGGCTCCTGGCCACGCTCGCGAAGAACGAGGCCGTAGACCTCGCTACCGGTGAGAGTAACCGGCCGGCCGCGGGTTTGGCCGACGCCGGGTTCTTCTTCCACGGCAGTCCCGGGGTCAACTTCGAAGCGACCGACGACAGCCGGGTTCTCGTACGTGTTCCGCCGGAGACCCTCGGGGCCGTGCTCGAGGAGATTGACCGGACCCCGGAGCGTCGCGTGGCGCTGACGTCCGGACCGGCTACCGTGCGCGGATTGCGGCGTATTCGCCAGACCCTGGGTATGGAGAAGGGCTCCGCGCCGGCGGACGAGGCCCTGGCCGAGCGAAGCTCGTTAAAGCGTGCGTACGACCTGGAGGGCGCGGGTCTGTTTGATGGCCTGTTCGGATTGGTGGAGCTGGACCCCGATCTCCTGACCCCGCTGGCACCTACAACCGGCGAAGTCGCCGAGCCGACCACGGATTCGGAGCCGCTGGTGGGCCCGCCGGCTCCCGGCAGGGAAGAGCCCGCCGCTGAGATGGGCTCAACAGTTGAGGTTTTCGAGACCCCAACCGTGGCCCGTGTTGACAGAAGTAGTGAAGATGAGACCAACGCCAAAGGAGCCGACGCCGCAGAGCAGCAGGAGCATCGTTCGCTGGTCCGGCGGCGGCTTGAAGCTGTGGAGAACCAGCGGCAGGCCTCAGCCGCCCGCGAGCGCCGGTGGGCGGCGACCCCGGATGAGCCCCTCGACCGGGAATCGTCTCAACGGCCCGTGACGCTGGTCATCTGCCTGGAGGTCGCAAAACCGGCGTCGCCGAAGCCGGCCCCCAAGGACCAACCGAAACCACGCCCCGGATCTGAATCGTCTCCCGCACAGTAGGGACCGCACCCGTAACGCAGGCATCATGCCTGCAGAACCCCCCTGTAACGCAGGCATGATGCCTGCAGAACGCTGCACAACGTGCAGCTCAAAAAACGCGAGCCGCCACGGGCCAACAAGTTGGCCCATGCCACCCATTTGTCACTTCCCGTAGGGCAGGTCGAGGTACGAGACCTGCCATACTAGCTGCTGCGCCGCTTCGTTTGCCCTGGGCTTTGCTGTTAAACGCCTTCGGCCTATGTTCACAAGACCCACATCGCGCGGAGACCGCGGCAGGTCTCGTACCTCGACCGTACCCTACCGCCGCCTACGCCGCCCTGTGCATGCCGCCGGCGCTCTCCGGCATTCCGGAGAACCCGCCGGCGTGCGTGAACATCATCGGCTCCCCCGGGTCCGAGCCATCCTACTCCCACGACCCTCAACAATCCGGATCACATCCCAAGCCTAAGAGGACCCGGGCCACCCAAGCCGCCACGGGCTAACAGGTTGGCCCATGACACCCATTTGTCACTTCCCGTAGGGCAGGTCGAGGTACGAGACCTGCCGCAACGGCGCGCCTCAAGCAAAAACTGCGTGGCCATTCGAGTCCCCCGCCTCTAAAGAGGCGGGCCACCCCACCAAACCCATGAATCCCCCACCTGCGCCCCGGGTCAAACGCCGCGTCAATCCAACCAGAGCTTCTTGTTCTTCAAGCGCGACGGCACGTACTCGCCGGTAAGATACTCGAGGTCTTTGCTGATCATGGCCTCGACTTCCATCTTGAAGCCGTTGGAGATCATCTTCTTGATCTCGCGTTGCCAGGGGCGTTTATTCTTGAACCACGGGTAGTTGGCGATTTGCTTGGCGCGCTTGACGTCCCCGGCGTCCAGCTCGATCTTCACGTCGTCGCTCATCTCGCAGCGGTCGTAATCGAAACTCGACACGCCGATGAAGTGCGCGTCGGGCACGGCCATGCGCCGCGATTCGTAGGCGAGGTTGATCGATCCGTGTTTGATAACCGAGTAGATGTAATACCCCCACGGATCGTTATCCAGCAGAACGAAGACCGGCAGCTTCAGCTCTTCATGCATGCGCCGCAGGAGCCGCCGCATGCCCCGAGCCGGCTGACCGCCGCCGTGCGAGATGATGCAGTTATGCGTCTCCCAGAACCGGTCCTCGTGGAACCGCCGCCATACGGTGTCTTTTTCGACGTGCAGGATGAACTTCGCCTGGCACTTTTTGAACTGGATGACGTCGGACTCGACAATACTCGGCACCGCATAGCCCGCACTGCCCATCGCCGCACAATCCAACGTGTTACCCGCGTCGACCAGCGTAATCGGTCCGGCCAAGTTGCCCCGGTTGCTGGCGAAGACGTGCAACTCTTCCCGCAATGAGTCGATGGCAACCTCTAAATCCTCGATCACCGGGTCGGATTCGCTCTGGTCGTCGAAGGTCTTTTCGTTCGTGCCTTTGATAGTGTGTTTGCTGAGATAGTAGATCTGCCGGATGCTGGCCGTCTTGTCTCGCGCGATCAGCTCCTTGCACTTGGAAGCAACCAGCATAGTCTGCATGAACCGTTTAGCTTGACCATAGTTGAAGAGATTACGCGATTGCTTGTTGGCTCCGAGTTCTACATGGCGGGTGTCTTCGTTATAGGCAACGTTGCTCAAAGCCCGGACGGGGATCTGAATGGCCGGATCCTCTTCGCGCCGGGCCATATCCACTACCGCCTGCGCAAGCCCTTCGATACTCTTCCGCGCGTCGCCGCGGCTTTTGGTACTGGTCTTACGCGTTTGGGGCTTCGTCTTCTTCGTAACCATGATGACTTTCTCTGTTGCCGTCCCCCACGGCTAAAGGGGGCGTCGGTTTAATCGATTTCGCGAGATTTAGATGGTTGGCTCGGAGCCAGAACATAGGTTGTCATTCTTGACAGCCAACTCGTGCGCTCGATTTCGAATAAACCGACAGGCCCTAAAGCCGTGGGCCACCCAACTGGTGGGGAATTCGAACCACGCTAGCGCTTCCGTTTCTTCTTACCCGGCTTGGCGCGGGTTGCTCTTTTGACAGCGGTACGGGTCGCCGGATCCGGGAACAGGGTCTCCTGCTCCACCGTGGCGTCGTTGCCGTTGTTCTCCTCTACCACCACCGTGTCGGCCAGCCCGAGATCGTTGCCAACCGCGCGTTTCTTCACGATCTTGCCGTGATCGTCGAACTCCAGATCGGCTTGAGCCGTGAAGGTCTTGGCCAGCGACAACAGCGACCGCCGGAAGTCCTCCTTGTTCACTACCACCGTGTTCCGCACCGCCTCTACAACCTCGTCGATATAGCGGGTGTACACATCACGTCGCTTGCTGAACGTGGCTTTCTTACGCTTGCGGCGCAGGAGCATACCCAGCCGCCGCCCGCACTCCGCCAATGCCAGCCGGACCTCCTTGCGAATCTCGTCGTAATCTGCGACGGCCTCCTTGCCTTCCGACACGAAGGGGACCCACACGCTGGCCATGTGGATCAGCACCACCATCGGCGCCCGCGGCAGCGATCCGGACGACTGCGACAAGTTGTAGTTGTTCCATTTCGTCTCGACGATCGCCTTGAACATTGAGCACGAACTCTGCTGATAGAGCAGCGGCACCCGGTTTGCAAAGCGGATTACTCGAACCGACGCCGGCTCGCCCTTGCCCCTGGCGTCACCGTCGCCATCGCGATGGTCTGAGCCGAGCTGACCGCCGTAGGCCAGCCCGACCTCGATTTGAAACGGATTCCCGCGATAAACGCTCGGCGGGCGGGTACTGGCCGTGTAGAACTCCGCCTTCACCCCTTTGAGCAGCCCCGCAAGGATAGCCTCCGCTCCGATCGGCGCCAGGCAATTCGTGGCTGGTGCCTTGAGCTTCGTGTTTTGCAGGGCGTTGTACAGTTTCTCGGCCACCGGCGGCGTCACGGAGTTGACCCAAGTTGCTGTGGTCACCCCGGCCTCCGCGCACACTTTCTTCGCTATAGCCGCGCTGACTCTGGAGAACTCACTGGCCAGAAAGTGCCCCATCTTCGTAGCGGACGTATCCTTTAGCATCTTCATCAGCGTACCGAGTTCGATGCCGTACGGATGCGGTTTGATCTCTTTCGTCTCGTCCGGCAGGACCTCGGTGCCGCGCGAGTACTCAATGCTTGCGCCGACCGGCGGATGGTAGACGAATCGGGCGTGCGGGTTCGCGATGGCGGTCAGTTCGAGGTACTCATCAACGCTCTGTCGCCCGCGGTTGTAGCTGGCCTCGATCTCGAGCTTCACTTCGGTACCGTGAGGCCAGTCCACTTCTGCGGTGTCGTCGCTGATGATGTCCGGCCGGTTCTTCTTCGTATCGATTGCCAAGGTATATCGGTGGGCGAGCGCCCGCGGGCCTGTCCGGCTCACAATTCGGATAGGCTTACCGGTGGTAATCAAGCCGTACATGCCAGCCGCGCTGATCCCGATGCCTTGCTGTCCGCGCGACATCTTGAGCCGGTGGAACTTCGAGCCATACAACAGCTTTCCGAAAACGTTGGGAATCTGCTGTTTCACGATCCCGGGCCCGTTGTCCCGGACGATTACCGCAAAACGATCTTGATCGGTCTGTTTAACGGTTACTTCAATATCCGGCGGGATGGCCGCGTCTTCGCAGGCGTCGAGGCTATTATCGACGGCCTCTTTGACGGTGGTCAGCAGAGCCTTGCGTTTGCTATCGAACCCGAGAAGGTGCCGGTTCTTGGCGAAGAACTCTGAGACGGAAATCTCACGTTGTTGTTTGGCGAGCGTTTCAGCCGTTGCCCCGCGGTTCGCTCGCGCCGGCTTCGGCGGAGCGGACGGTCGCGGGGGGCTCACTTGTTGTGTTTCCGGTGCGCTGTTCATCTGCGTTGCCTGGGGAAACGCCAGAGTAAGTTGCCCGGCCGATGCGGGCGCTAATCCGGCAGGCGGGTGGTTAGCCATCCATGGCCCTCCAACTCGACACGATCCCACTCCCTTTGGGTCGTTATCATATCCCGCGCTGACCTGCGTGCAACAGGATTCCGGCAGTGACTGTTGCTCGATTCCCTCTGGCGTCGGCCGCTCAAACAGGTAGAATAGAGCATTGGCTGCCGGGCATTGTCCGGGCATCCAATCTGTTGTGTAGCCAGTAGTTACGATCTTCGCGGTCGCGGGCTGCCTTGCTGAAACGAACGGTGGCTGCGCGCACATCGCGCAACCAGATGCGATCTTCATGAGTACGGTACCCGCAACACTCTGGGAAGACATGCTTGGCCAGGTAAGGCTGAGCCACCCGCCCCTCATTCGCGGCTGGTTCACCGAGCTTTCGCTGGTGAGCGTCGATCACGGCGTAATCGAGATCAAGACGCGCAACCATGCTCAATCGCGATACTTAGAACAACACTGCCAGCAGGCCTTCGCCGAAGCCGCCCAAGCGGCCACCGGGCGACTTGTGTCTGTGGCCTTCCTGACCGACACCGACGGCGATGAGCCGACGGACGGAGGCAGCTCATTCGACGGTGCCGATGAGGAGCTACGGCTGAATCCGGAGTATCTCTTCGATCACTTCGTAACCGGCCCGTGCAATCGGCTGGCGCACGCGGCGGCCGTCGCCGTGGCGGAGGATCCCGGGCGAGCTTACAACCCGCTCTTCGTCTACGGTCCGGTGGGCTTAGGCAAAACGCACTTGCTCCAGGCCATCTGCCACGCCATTCAGGACCGCGAGCCCCGCGCCAAGAGCCTTTACATCTCTTGCGAGACGTTTATCAACCACTTCATTGAAGCGGTAGAGCGGGGTGCTCTCCACCGATTGCGGTACCGATACCGGCACGTCGACGCGTTGGTCATCGACGACATCCAGTTTCTTGCGGAGCGAGAGAGAAGCCAGGAAGAGTTCTTCCACACCTTCAACGCTCTGTATCAATCGCAACGTCAGATCATCCTTTCGGCAGATTGCTCGCCGTCGGAGATCCCGAGCCTCGAAGAGCGGCTGGTTAGCCGATTCAACTCCGGGCTGGTCGCCCTGCTCGACCGGCCGTGCCTCGAAACGCGCATGGCCATCGTTCGCAAAAAAGCCAAACTGCGCTGCATCGAGGTACCCGAAGAAGTCATTCGCCTTATCGCCAGCCGCGTCGCAACGAACATTCGCGAGCTGGAGGGATCGTTGATTAAGGTCGACGCCCTCAGCCAGACGCGGGATGGGAAGATCACCATCGAGGTCGCTCACGAGGCGTTAGGGACGGAGCCTGGCCGCCCGATCCCCATCCCTCCGATCTTGGAAGCGGTGGCGCGCAAATTCAACGTTCGCGTCTCGGAGCTGCAGAGCAAGAAACGCTCCAAGACGGTCACTCAGCCGCGCCACGTGTGCATGTACCTCGCCCGGCAATTGACCGGACAGAGTCTCGAGCAGATCGGCGGGTACTTCGGTGGCCGGGACCATACAACCGTACTCCACGCCGCCCGGGCGATGACGCAGCAGATCGAGGACGATCCGAAGCTCAAGGCTCTGGTAGAGGAGATCATCACGGAGGTGAAGAATGCGACTTACTAGTACTGGTAAGGCCGTTAGATTCTCTGTCAGAATCCGCCGAACCGGCTTGCCAACACTGGTAACCGCTCCGCCCCCGTGCGTTCCAACAGGTGAACTCACAGCGATGCCCACAACCGATTCACAGACCGGTGGCGATGTTGAGGATTCCAGGCTACGGTGGACAAGGAACTTGCGCCTAAGGCTCGCCGCACAAGGCACGCTTTTCACGGGCTCTAATATGACTACTATATCCAAATAGGTAATATCAATACTAGAACCCCCCGGCAGACACACGAGAGAATGCGAGGTCCCATGAAGCTGCGATTTGATCGACATGAGATGGCCGATGCCCTTCGGGCGATATGCAGCGTAGCCGCTATCCGTACCCCCAAGCCGGTCTTACGATGTGTGCGGATCGAGGCTCAATCGGATGTACTGCTGCTATCGGGTACGGATCTCGAAGTAGGCTTGCGGTGCGCGGTGGCGCGAGTGGAGGTCGACGAACCGGGCGACGTACTCGTGGTGGCCGACACGCTGTCGCGGATCGTTAGCGAATGTACGGAAGAGACTCTTAACCTGGAGACAGACGAGCGTACTCTGCACGTGCGCGGTGAAGGCAGCCACTTCCAAATCGTAACGCAGGAGACCGCAGAGTTCCCCACTGTTCCGACGTTGGATGACGCTGCCGATTTCACCATGGAATACGGAGTGCTGACGCGTTTGATCGACTGGACCATCTTTGCAGCGGCACGAGAGAGCACGCGGTATGCGATAAACGGGGTGTTCTGGGAGGCTGAGGGCGAGCGGCTGACCCTGGCGGCGACGGATGGGCGGCGCTTGTCGATGGCTCGTGGGGAGATTCAGGCCGGAAGCGGGTCGATCCCTCGCGCAATTGTTCCCGGAAAAGCGTTGGCGCTCCTGGGCCGGCTGGCGAGTGAGGCGGATGCCCAGGCTGGGGTGAAGATCAGTAGCAATCAGCTTCTGATCAGGGTCGGGCGGGCCGTGTTGAGCACCTCGCTCGTCGAGGGTAACTTCCCGAAGTACCAAGACGTCATTCCGGGGGATTGTGATCGCATCGTCGAGTTGGCTACGACGGGTTTTCTCAGTGCCCTTAAGCGCGCGGCTCTGCTGACGAATGAGGAATCCAAGGGGGTCCGCGTTGCGTTGACGGAGGGCGATCTGACCTTGTCGAGCCGGGCGCCGGAGCAAGGGGAGGCCACGGTCTCCATGCCGGTCAGCTACAGCGGTGAGCCGGTCGAGATAGGTTTTAATCCGGTGTTTCTGACCGACGTTCTCCGGGTGGCTCATTCGGACACGGTTACGTTGGCGTTGCGGGCGGCGGACAGGCCGGGAGTGATCCGGATCGGTGATAACTTCGTCTACGTGGTCATGCCGGTGAATTTGGCGTCGGCTTAAGAGTTACCACTTCTGATGGTTGAGCGCGATCAGTTGAAGTGGGTTCAGGCGAACCGGGCAGAGAAGAGCCGGGCTTGTGCGGCCGGGGATCTGGTCAAGCGCGTGGCTGAGCAGGTGCTGCAGGGGGCGTACGGCGCCGCGGAGGACGCGGCCGGGCGGCTGAGCGAGATTGTGGATGACGAATTCCGCGAGCACTGCCGGGTGGTTGAGTGCCGGGGCGGCGTCTTACGCATCAACGTGGATGAACCGGCTTGGGGCTACGTGATGCGGCAACGCTGGTCGAGCAGAATCCGCCAAGTATTGGGCTACCGGGTGAAGAACGTCCTGTTTGAGTATGGGGACACGGGGGTGCGGATACCCAACCGTTAGGGCGGGTGTCGGACGAGCTGTCGGAAAACGGCGATTGAGAGCAACAAAGAGGGGCCGACGAGGCACTGCGAGCATCTATGAGCGACACGAACGTGACGGAACGGCGCTACGACGAATCCAGCATCACGGTGTTGGAGGGTTTGGAAGCGGTACAGCAGAACCCAGGGATGTACATCGGCGGGGTGGGGCAGGCGGGGCTGCACCATCTAGTCTACGAAGTTATCGATAACGCAGTCGACGAAGCGCTGGAGGGCTATAGTGACTCGATTCTGGTTCGTCTTAACGCTGACGGAAGCTGCACGGTGGTAGACAACGGACGGGGTATTCCGGTCGGCCCGATCAGGCATGAGAATCCCAAACTGAACGGCAAGCCGGCGCTCGAGGTCGTGATGACCGTGCTCAATTCCGGGGGCAAGTTTGATAGCCATAGCTACAAGGTTTCCGGGGGTCTGCACGGGCTGGGGGTGAGCGTGGTGAACGCGCTTAGCGAGTGGCTGCGCGTCGAGGTCTATCGCGACGGCGGCAAGCACACGATGGCGTTTGAACGCGGGCGTACCACCCAGCCTCTGCGGTCTGAGCCGTCTACGGATAGGTCGGGTACGTCGATCGAGTTCCGTCCGGATCTCGAGGTCTTTCGTGATTGTGAGTTCAAGTACGAAACCCTGCACAACCGGCTGCGAGAGTTGGCCTACCTCAACGACGGCTTGCGCATCCGTCTGGTTGACGACGTCAGCGGTCAGGAAGCGGACTTCCATTTCGAAGACGGGCTCAAAGACTTCTGCGCTCACATGGCCGGGGGTGCCGAATGGCTGCACAAAGAGCCAATCCTCATCAAGGGTGAAGATGAGGAGGCCGGGCTGAGTTGTCAGGTCGTTTTGCTCTTCACCGACAGCTACACCGAGAACGTGATCTGTTTCGCCAACAACATCCACAACGTCCACGGCGGCACGCATATGTCCGCCTTGAAGACGTCGATATCGCGTGTGGCCGCCGGCTACGCCCGCAAGAACAACCTCCAAAAAGGCAACGCGACCATTACCGGGGACGATTGGCGTGAAGGGCTGGCCGCGATCGTCTCGGTAAAGCTGCGCGAGCCGAAATTCGAGGCCCAGACCAAGGTCAAGCTCCTCAACCCGGAGGTGGAGACCTTTCTGCAGCAGTTGCTCAACGAGCGTTTGGGCAATTACTTTGAGGAGCATCCCGCGGAAGCCAAGCGTATCGTTCAGAAGGGCATGCAAGCTGCCCAGGCTCGAGAGGCCGCCCGGCGGGCGCGCGAGCTTTCGCGCAAAAGTGCTCTGAGCAGCGGTGGGCTACCCGGCAAGTTGTGGGACTGCCGTAGCAAAGAAGCGGACAACACCGAGCTGTATCTGGTTGAGGGTGACTCGGCGGGCGGGATCGCCAAGCAAGGACGGGACTCGTTTACCCAAGCGATTCTGCCGCTCAAGGGTAAGATTCTCAACGTCGAGAAGGCGCGGGTCGACAAGATGCTGGCCCATGACGAGATCACCAAGCTCATTTCGGCCGTGGGGTGCGGAATCGGCAAGGAGGAGTTCGACGTAGACAAGTGCCGGTACGGCAAGCTGATTATCATGACCGACGCCGATGTCGACGGCTCCCACATTCGGACCCTGCTCTTAACCTTCATCTTTAGGCACATGCGCCCCCTACTGGAGGAAGGGCGGGTCTATGTAGCTCAGCCGCCGCTCTATCAGGTCAAGAAAGGTAAGAAGATCGAGTACATCCTCGATGACGGCACTCTGAACCAGAAACTAGCGGAGATCGGGCTGGCTGGTACGGCACTGCTGATCCGGGACGGCGACCAGCCCGAACGTGTCCTCGAGGGTGAGGAGCTGCGCACGCTTATCGATCAACTGAACACCCTGGATACGCAGATCCGCGTTCTCTCCCGGCGAGGCTTGGCATTCCGTGAACTACTCCAGAATCACCGGCATCCGGAGTATGGGCTGCCGAAGATGCTGGTCTACGTCTTTCGCCCGAACCAGGATACGCCCGAGAGCCGGTTCCTGTACACCGAGGAAGACCTCGACGAGCTCCGGGCCGTTGAGAACCAGGCCCACGGTGACGTGGAGGTGACCGAAGCCCGGCACGTGCTTCTTGCAGTGGCGGAAGGCGCCCGCACCAACGGAGAGGCGGAACCACCCCATCGCATTGTACGGTATCAACTGGCCGAGTGCCGCGTTCTTGACACTATTATTGGCAACATTGAGAGTCTGGGTCTTTCGGTAAACGACTTGTTCCTCAAACGCGAAGAGCTGGTCACCGGCGAACTACCTCCGGCCAAGTTCATCCTGCGCAAGGCCGACGGCGACTTGAAGGAACTGAACAACCTGGCCGACCTTGCGCCGGGGGTCCGCGATATCGGGCGGCAGGGGCTGGCTATCAAGCGCTTCAAGGGCCTAGGTGAAATGAACGCCGATGAGCTCTGGGAAACCACTATGGATTCGCAGGCCCGGACCCTGCTGCGGGTGGTGATCTCCGAGGACATGGAGGACCTCGAGCAAGCAGACCTCGACGCCCGCGAGGCGGACCGCATCTTCCGGCTGTTGATGGGCGATAACGTCGAGCAACGCCGCCGTTTCATCGAAGAAAACGCCGTAAACGTCAAGAACCTCGATATTTGATCACCCGGGGGCGGTCTTGAAATGCCGTCGTCCAGTACGCCCCGGCCAGATGACAGCCCGTTGCCCCATGACACCCGAGTGTCGTCACTTGTAGGGCAGCATCGAGGCACGAGACCTGGAAAGCACCGGAATAAACCGGCATGGAGTAGCGGATGAAAGAGCCGTACAGGAAAGGGCTAAGGTAGGAGCTGTATGACGTAATTCTCCACGTACGGATCTGTGCGGGGGGTGGCCCGAAAGGGCCATTCCTACCGCGACCCGCGAAGACGCATGTCGCGCGAAAACCACGGCAGGTCTCGTGCCTCGACCGTGCCCTACAGGCGCCGTCGCTGCCCTACGTTTGCCGCCGGGGCTCGTCAGCCGGCTTGGACGAACAGCAGGGCCGAGCCGGCTACGGCCACGACTGCTCCGACGGCGGCGCGAAGGCTGATGCGCTCCTTCTCGACCCAAACGGCAAACGGCAGGATGAAGACCGGCGTCAGCGAACAAAGAGTCTGAGCGATGCCCAGCTCGGTCAGATCCGACGCCACCAAGGACATCCACACTCCCAGATACGGCCCGAAGAAAGCGCCGCAGAGAGTGAGCACATAGCCTGCGCTGCGCGAACCGATCCTCTCGGGAAGAACTCCCGCCGCCCGCCGGCGTCGCCCGCGCTGGTGATGCAACAGCACGATCGGGAACATCCCCAAACCGGCGAAGACCATGCGGATCAACGTGGCGGCCTGTGCCGTCAGGTGCTCATCCTCCGGCAGCCAGCCGTGGCCGATCCCCTGCTTGCTGAGCAGAAGACCGCCGGCCTGGCACGCCGCGGCCACGAGAGCCAAGACGATCCCCCGAGCGTGGTGAACCGACCTGGGGCGGTCCCGTCGGCGAGGCCTCTCCAGGACCACCCACGAGACCCCGCCGATGGTCAATCCGACCCCCAACCACGCGCCGCCGTGCAGTGTTTCACCGAGCGCCAGCCAGCCGAACAACGCCGCCCAGAGCGGAGAGGTGGCCATGACAAGCATGCACAGCCGAGGCCCGAGATCCACAAACGCAACGAACAAGGCTTGATCACCCAGAGCCAGACCTACGATGCCGGACAGGGCCAAGAACATCACCTGGCCCGCCACGGCCGGCGGTATCCAACTGCCGCTGATGATCCGGAACGTCACGGCCAGAAAGACTATAGCCAGGCCGATTCGCAACGTGTTCACGAACGTCGGCCCCAGACGCCGCCCGGCGCTCGTAAAGCACAAGGCCGTTCCCGTCCAAAGAAGGGATGTCGTAACACCCGCGGCCGGGCCTGCGTATATTCCGAGGTTATCCAACATGGGCGCGGGTATTGTACGAGCGGGCCAACCCGCGACCAGCGGTCTCGAAGCAGAACGGATGTCGGAAGTTGCGCGGCTTGACGGGCGGCATGCCCCACGCTAGCGTGGGCATGGCCCGGTTCGTTGTGTCGCCCGCATGCCTTGTGGGCGCTCAACATGGCCACGCAAGCGTGGACCATGGCGCCCGGCACCCGGCGACGCAGCACTACGGAGTACTCGGCGCGTCGGCCTCCGCAGTTTCCACTGGTGACAGCACGCGGGTGGCGGCGTCGCGCACGAGCACAGCCAGGGTGTCGTCCGATTCGGCACCGGCCAGCGGCTGCAGAATCTCGATCGCCTGTCGCGGCTCCCCGGTTGCGTACCGCAGATAGCCTAGCAAGAACGCCAAACCCGGGTTATCGGGGTGCTCGGCCACCTGTACGCTCAGGCCGGCCATGTGCGTCGCCAGCACGTCGGCGTTCGCGTAGATCGGCCGCAAGTCGATCGGGTTGTCGATTAGCTCGGGAGCCTCGAGCAACGCCGCCCGCAGGGCGCTGACCGCGATCTCATAATCACCCGTGGCGAAATTGCCCAGGCAATAGAACAGCTTGGCGAACCCGTCATCGTTATCAGCCAGCATCGCCCGAGCGTAGAGTTGCCGGGCGTCTTCGAACAGGCCCGCTGCAAACGCGTCGTTGCCCTGCCCGACTAGCGCGGGAGCCTCGGATTCCTGCTCGGCCTCGGTCGGGACGCCTTCGGGTTCAGGCGTGCCGACGTCCGGCTCGACCACCGTGGTTCCGGCGGGTTCGACGTACTCGGTCGTCGGTTGGATGACCGTTGTTGCTCCGGTGACAGGGGCGGAGGACTCCGATATTGGTGTGCCGGTATCGGGAATCGTCGTGTAGTAGGTTTCAGAGACCGTCGGCGTACCCACCACCACCGTATCCGCGTAGACCGCGTCGGCATCGTAGACCCGCGTCACCACCGGATCGCTATCGTAGATGGTGATCGAGGTATGGAAGTCATCTCGATCGTAGAGGCGACGGTAGTACGAAGGGCTATAGACCACGTAGTCCAGGTCGTAGCAACGCGGGAAGCGGCGGTAGTAGCGACGGTACGGCCTCGCCCAGTAGGGGCGGTGACCGTGCGGTCTGTCGTAGCAGCGCGAGTACGATGGTCCAGCGTAGCTCGACGAGCGCGGATAGCCTGGCCGGATCCGTGACTGATTCCCCCAATACAAAGCTCCGTAGTTGGACGGACCGTGCCGGCCGGGGCGGTACTCGCCTGGGGTCGGGCGGAATAGACTCCCGCCGATCGTGCTACGGCGTGCATAAGTGGGGGTAGAGCCGTAGGCTCGAGCCTTGCGGCGTGGAGTTGTGGCCGGCGATGCGCGTCGAGCCCTTTGCACCGGCGCGTGGGAGAACGACCGGTCGGACGTATCTGTGCTGCGGGTCACGTACTTCGTCGAGCGTTGCTCCGATCCGCGAGGGCTAGACGAGGACCGTATGTACGGGCGGTACGAGCCGGCCGACGATGCCGGAGTTTGCGTGACCCCGGACGACCGGCTCGGTGTTGCCTTTGTTGTCCGAGCCACCGAGGTTGAAAACCTCGAGGAAGGACTCGGCGCGATCGATCCGCGACGGACCCGAGCTGTGCCCTTACTTCCGCGCTTTGACGATGACGAAGCCGTAGCCTGCCTCGGGCTCTGTCTAGTGCCTGTTTGGCTCGGTCTGGACTTCGCCCTACTCGAAGGACGCGACGACGATCGCGAGGCCGAGCTTCTCGACTTCGAGCGGTTACCTCCGGATTTCGATCGAGAAGCGGTGGAGGCAGACCGCCCGCTTCGAGCGCGCGAGCCTGAGCTTCCAGATGTTGCCCTGGACTTGGATCGCTTCGGGGGACCGGCCTGCAGAACCTGTGCTTCCGCGGCCACAACGACAAAGGCGACCAACGCCGATAGGAGCGTCCGTCCGCGAATCAGTGAACGCATGGCTCGTCCTCCTACTCTAGCCCCAGGCTATCTTCACATGCAAAAAACACCATCAGAGAATAGTACTCATCTGTTAAATAATAACACGTCTTCACGAGTCACGCAAGGGAAATCTGATGCTGTACGCAAGTTTGCACTGGGAACCGGCCGGGATCACCCTGCTATCGCCGAGCCTGCCTCCGTATGCCCATTACGTAAGAGTGGGGCCAGTTCGCCTAATGAAGACAGAGTAAAGTCCGGCTTGCAAGTGCCGATGTCGTGGATACGGTCTTCTCGGCAGATCCAGGCAGTAGTAATCCCCAATCCGGCGGCCCCGCCGATGTCGGCGTGCAGCGAGTCCCCGACATGGATGGCGCGGTCCGGCTCTATCCCCAATGCGTTGAGCCCCTGCTCGAAGATGGCCCGGTTCGGTTTGTAGCTGCGGGCATCTTCCGATGAAACGACCGCATCGAACCGGAGGCCGTGCTTCTGGATGGCTTCGAGCAACGGCACGGTATCGGCGTTGGAAAGGCAGCAGATCGGCAGGTCGTTCGTTCTGATGAACTCCAACGCGTCGGCGAAGACAGGGGGGTCGGTCCAGTACTCGGCAAGCTGGGCGACAAACGGGTCCGGATCGGAATGCCGCTGGTGTCCATCAAGGGTTTCTACTAGGCTGACGCGCACGCATTCGTACAGATTACGGAAGGAGTCGTGGTTGCTCCGGTCGACTACGGCGAAGAAGCACTCCCCCCAGGTGACGGCCAGCTCGGGCGCTCCGATGGGCAAGTCGCAGGTCTGGACGACATCGCGGCAGACCGCTTCCACGGCCTCCCGGTCACCCGCACAGATCGTGCCGTAGAAGTCGATGAGTATTCCGTCGAACCGCCGTTCGGTCACGCGAGCCGTCTCCGTCACCCACGCCGCGCGGCCCCCTTCCGCTTCCCCCTGGAGCGGACCGGTCCGCTCATCCGGCGCGCGGGATTATCCTACCGGCAGCCAGTGCTTCCGCAAAGCTCCACGATGCGGGACCGCTATTACGCTGAGGGTTTCGACTACTTGGGGAATACGGCCGGGGCAATAAGCATGTCGGCCCGGTAAAAAAGGCGTGCGGCACCCCGATTAATATTGGCGCGGTCAAAGGGTGCCGCAGCGAGTGGAAGCTCTGATTGTCGGAACGCAACTTCCGGCGAAAACTGCCGACCCTCGCGTCCATTATCTAGTATATCGGCTCATTCCCGACAATCAAGCAGCTATCGAGAAGATTCCCTTAGGTACAGCCCTGGGCGGACTACATGCCGGTTTCGTCCGAGAAGATCGGTCTGTGGCTGCAGTGTTTGCGAGGGTCCGGCGATGAGCGAGCCGGGGCAACGTTGCGGCTCGCCGCCCTTTCAGAGATGCGATAGGTGGGCGGCGTCTTCGGCAGTGCATCACGGCGGCCGAAGTTGTCCGATAACCGGCCCGGCGTCCTCCGAGAAAGAACGTCCGATGCGAGTGCCCCGTCCATTCCGCCGGGTGCCCCTTCATTCCGGCGCTTGCTGAGCCGCGGCAAGCACGTTGACTCTCCGCCGGAATTGGTGGGGGACGGACGCTCGTAGCGCAGACATCCTTGTCTGCATCTTCAAACGTGCTGCTAATCTGCGGCCCGTTCGGCAGGCTGGAAACCCGCGTTACTGGGTAAACCCTTCGCAGAGGGGCGCGGGTCGGAGTCAGGCCGTGATGATCCCTTCCCTGACGGCAAACCGGCAGAGATCGACCCGGTCGTGCAGATCCAGTTTGTTCATGATCTTGGCCTTCTGATTGTCCACGGTCTTGGCACTGAGCCGCAGTAACCGGGCGATGTCTTTCACCGACATCCCAAGTGACAGATGGCGCGTGATCTGCAATTCCCGCGTGCTGAGCGTGGCCAGTCGCGAGACCTTCTCGATCCGTTTCTTATCGCGAGACAGACGCGAGATTATCCGAGAGGCGACCGTTCGGCAGAAGAACCGGCGTCCGCGTGCCACGTTGCGGACCCCCTCCAGAACCGAGTCCACGCTTGCCGTTCGATCCGCGTAGCCCCACAGATGAGTACGAAAGACGGCATCGATATCCCGATCGCGCTCGGTTGCGCTGAAGATCACGACTCGGGGCTTCCGGCCGCGGGACTGCATCTCCGCAGCTTCATCGATCGTGCCGCCGTCGAGCAGCCCGATGTCGAGCAGAACGATGTGGGGATCAAGTTCGTCAATCAGGCGAAGGGCTGTGGCGGTGTCGCCGGCGGTACCCACCACTTCCACGCCCTCGCGTTTGGTGAGCAGATCACCGAGTCCTTCGCGGACTATGGGATAGGCGTGAACCAGCAAGACGCGGATCACGTCGGTCGAGAGCCCCATCCGGATCGCCCTTCCAACAACATGTAATCCCGGCGTTGAACTACCGTCGACGCCGCAGAATGTGCCTTCAACCCCGACCGACATGCGGCAGCCCGCCAGGAAGACTGACCGGCCGCCTTTGGCCCTCTCATCAGCATGTGTCAGCCCACTTATCGGAAGTCCGCCACACGCTGTTTAGCGCAGGCCGCGTTTCTCCCGAAAAGCGACACGGAGCTGTCACAACGCGCCCCCGTATCGAACCTTTGCGCCCCGTCTCCCGGTCGAATACTCGGGTAATCCCGATAATACCGCGGCGCTTGCTCGGCGGGATTTGTACCTCCCGGCCGGAGGCCTGAAGTACGATATCCGATCATGAAGGCAGTTCACCGATGGGCCAGAGAGCGAGACTAAAAGCATGAATCCGCTGAAGATCGGCAACGTAATCCGTGTGGAGAGCGGTCGCGTGCAGGTGGTAATCACCGCCGCGGAGATGAACCTGGTCCACGACGCCAAGACCTATCGAGTGGGTCAGCTCGGTACCTACATCACCATTCCGATGAACGACCGGACCTTGGTCGGTTTCGTTGTGAACGCCGGCCGACAAGAGGTCACCATGGTGGACGTCGAGCCGCAGTTGATTATGGAGGCTCAGCTTCTGGGGGAGATCCGCGCCGGACGGTTCGTTCGAGGAGTCAACGAGTATCCCATCGTCGGCGACGACGTGTGGGTAGCGGTGCAGGCGGACTTCGAGGCCATCTTCGGCAGTTTCGATCAACTTCTGCGCGGTTCGAAGCACCCGCAGAGCTTCTCGCTCGGGCGTTTTGCGTTGAACCCGGACTTCGAGGTGAAGATCCTGGGAACCGAGATGTTCGCCAAGCACGTCGCCCTTATCGGCAACAGCGGCAGCGGCAAGAGCTGCACCACGGCCAAGGTTCTGCAGGAGGTTCTGGACCTCGAACAAGCGCAAGTCGTGCTGTTCGACATGCACGGCGAGTACAAGACCGCCTTTTCCGACAGTGACGGGCAACTGAACGCCAACGTCACGTACTTGGACGTCGACGACCTCGTTCTGCCCTACTGGTTGCTCAAATACGACGAGTTCGACGCCATTTTCGTGGACCGCTCCAACCCGCTGTATATCAGTACGCAGATCTCCTTTCTTCGCACCGCTCTGTTGGAGTTCAAGCAGGACGCCGCCCGGCAGCTCGGGTTGAGCAAGACCCTGACTTTGGACACTCCGATTTACTTCTCGCTGGAATCGCTCAAGACGTACGCAGAGAATCTAAACGAAGCCCGTTTTGTGCTGAATGACGACCATCTGGCATTTAGCCAGTTGGCCCTCCGCTCCATGGACCCGGAGGAACAGCAGTTGCTCATGCGCGAGAAGCGCTGCCAGTTCAATCGTGGTAACCCCGAGGGAGAGACCCCGCACCCGTTCTACTTCGGGAAGCTGTTGGGACTGATCGATCAGATCGACACCCGACTTCAGGACCGCCGCTACGAGTTCTTGCTCCGGCCGATCGAACACGGAATGAAATCCAAGTTCTTCCGCGGTCAATTGCAGGGCGTGGAAAGTGCCGCGCGATCGTCATCTCTGATGAATCACCTGATCAAACTGCTGACCGGGCGGGTCGAGCCGCGCAGCAACATGACGATAATTGATCTGTCCGGTATTCCCTTCGAGATCGTCGACGTTACCGTGGCCGTGCTCACCCGCCTGCTGTTCGATCTGAACTTCTGGACCCCCGCCCATCAGCGGCACCCGATGCTTCTGGTCTTCGAGGAAGCCCACAACTACATCCCCCGCATCGAGCGCGGCGGAACGACGTTCGCGAAAACCGCGGTCGAGCGCGTTGCCAAGGAAGGCCGTAAGTACGGCGTAAGTGCTATGGTCGTGTCACAACGACCTTCCGAGCTCTCGGAGACCGTTCTGGCTCAGTGCAACAGCTTCATTGCCATGCGTCTGAGTAACCCGGAGGATCAGGAATATGTTGCCAAAGTCATCAGCGATCACTTCGCGAGTCTGATCCAGATGCTGCCGATTCTGCGACCGGGCGAGGCGTTCGTAATCGGCGACAGCGTCATCATGCCGATGCGTACTCTGGTGGATATCCCCTCGCCCACCCCGCAGAGTGCCAACATCGACTTCTTCAAACTCTGGACCGAGAGCGCTCCGGACTACGATATCGACAACATCATAGACCACTGGCGCCGGCAAGACCGAATCAACGTTACCGGGGAAGCGTCGGAGCCGGAGCCGGAGAAACCGGCCCCGGCGCGACCGAAACCCGCGGTTATTCCGCGACCGGGAGGTCCCATGCCTGTTCCCGCGGGGATGCCGGCCGGACCAGGCCCCGCGAAAGCGCCGGGTGCCCCGGCTCCGGTGGCAACGCCGCCCGATCCGCCCGCAGCGCACCCTCCGCCCCGCCGATCGCGGTGGTTGGCTAACTGACGTTTCGCGTCTTCGGCTTTCGAGATAGAATGGACCGATCGAGACCGGGCGTGGGTTGCCGCGCGCCGGACCGGATGGAGTGGGCGAAGGCGATCGCCCGCACGTCATCAGCACGCGCGGGAGGAAAGTCCGAACTGGACAGGGCCCGGTGATTGGTAACGCCAACCCGGCGTGAGCCGAGGGAAAGTGCCACAGAAAAGACACCGCCGATGTCGGGGCGTTGTGCCTCCGGGTGACAATGCCCCGGCAGGTAAGGGTGAAATGGTGCGGTAAGAGCGCACCGCGCGACCGGTGACGGTCGTGGCAGGGTAAACCCCACCGCCAGCAAGCCCAAATAGGCAGCGAGAGGCGGCCCGTCTCGTTGAGCGGGGATCTGCGTCGGCCGAAACCGGCCGAGCGATGACTCCGCTTTGAAGCTGCGGGTAGGGCGCTCGAGCCGGCGGGTGACCGTCGGCCTAGATAAATGATCGCCACGCCGCCTGTGCGGCGGACAGAATTCGGCTTATCCGCCCACTCCATCCGATCCGGCGCGTTGCTCAGTCGGTCGGCTTTCTGACGATCCGATCTCGCCGGGTGGCTGGAAGTTGGTCCCGTAGACCTGACGCACGATATCGGCGAATTCACCGGGAAGCGGATCGGCCGACGGCGAAGTCGGACCGCGGCGCTGGTCGGCGGGCGGCGGCTTGTCCACCCGAACGGCCGCTCGGCGGCTCTCCGCCAGGATCTTGGCCAGCGCCACCAGTTCGTCGGTGGGAATCTCCTGCTCATTTAGGGCCAGCCGCTCATACACCAGCCCTACCAGCATCAGGTATGCCCGGTGATCCCACAGATCCGGGCTGCAGTCGGCCAGGTGGCCGAACATCCCTTCGAGTACGGCCGCAACCGACGCCTGCCGGCGGCGATGTCGGACCAAAACGCCGCCCGCCCGCGCCGCCGCACTTGCATTCTGCTCGAGGTCATTCACCCTGGCCGCTTGGTGGACCCGCGACAGGTAGTTGCGAAGTCGACGGCGGGTGATCCCATACCGGCCGGTCAGAGCAAGACGGGTGTCAAGCTCCTCTACAAGGGCGGCGTTCACGTCGTCAGCGGAACGGGCTGCCGATTCGAGCTCCCGGACGACCGTGGCGGGCAGGAGCCTCTGCAAAGGGGTCCGAGCGGCCATCACTCCTCCAACGCCGGATCGTGGATGCAGCGGTCGGCCAGCTCGATCCCCCGGGTCGACAGGCGGAACCATCGCCGGCGCCACGGGGTGAACCCGTTGCCGTTCTCACGCTCGGCCACAACCCGATCAACGTAGCCCTTGGCCATAAGGTAGTGGAGATCGCGCCGGGTATGGTCGAACTCCAACGTGGGGAAGATCACCAGCAGGCTGTGCATGATCTGCTCGGCCGTCAGTGCGGCCGGGTAGACCGTCCGTAGCGCAACGAGGATTTCGTTGCGAATCCGTTTGATCGCTCGTGCATCTCGGCCGTTTGCCATCGATTGCGATCCTCACTTTCGTTGCAACATTACTTGCCCCAGCGAGGGCGGTGCGACGCCCTGCACCTCGTCCGTTCGTCGACTGTCCGAGTCGGACCCGGTTGCCTGAGCCCTCCAAGCGGCGACAACCACCCCGCAGTGCTGCTGATCACAAGAACGCCCTCGGCGCACACCGCCGAATACGAGGTGAGGAATGCGCTCTCCGGCCTGCCCAACGGTGGATCTCGTGTTTTTTGTGGTGTTTCCTGCACGATGGTCGAGCTCATTCGCACTACAACACGGCCATACCGGTAGGCGCCTCGCCCGGATTGTGTCGGCCAATCGCCGAAAGCCCCGTTGCGGCATTCGATGTGTTGCACGAAGATAGGCCGTCGAGAGCACGCGTAGCCCGCCGGGAGCGGTGAATCCGTGTTCACAGCGGCCTGAAGGTTGTGCTCTGGTGTTTGTGAACCGGGCAGGAACAGGGATCCTGCCGGGCGGACCGCGGTAGGTACATGCACAAGGATTCAGACGTGCCGGCAACGGCCAGCGACAAACCAACCTCAAACGAAATGCCGGCGGCGGCAGGCGATCCGCGCAAGGAGGAACCGCCGCAGGCCCTTCGTACCGATGGTTGGCTTGGCGGCGGAAGCGATCCCGGCAATACCGCGAGCCGGTCGACCGGGCGCTGGTGGCTTGGCGTGGTTGTTGGCGTGGTGATAGGGCTTCCGTTGGCGTGGTTGCTGTCGTATGCGGCCACTCTGCCGTTTCTCCTCGGGCTTTTCTTCTTTGCTCTGTTCGGATTGGTGATCGGGGCGGTGATTCACCGGGTCGCCTCTGCCGGCAGGCCTTACGGGCGAGCGATCTTGCTCGTGGGGACCACGTTTGCAGTCTTAGTCATTTGGGGGCTCGCTTTGGCCAAGGAAGGCCGAGACATGCCGCTCGATCTGGCGAAGGAGGCTTCGCGTAGCAGGCGGATCGATTACGGTGGTCGCACGGTGGACGAGTTCCAGGTTCACGTTGCAGGGCAGATTCGCGACTACTTGGGCAGGCAATACCCGCCCGGTGGGACGTTGGGATACATGCGTTGGGCTCTGGATAGCGGCGTCATCGGTCGTGGGGAGATTGAGGGGGTCACGCGCGCGCTCGATCAGCCGCAACGGGGCTTTTGGTGGGCGGTGCGGGTGATTCTATCCGTCGGGCTTCTGGGCTTCGGGATCGGCTCGCAGACCCTGCAGTTGCGTTGGAAGGCGGATAAGGGGCTCGCGCGGGTGCGCGATGCGGCGGACCCCGACGATTCGGACCATTCGTGAGCTGACAATACTATGTCATCATCACCGGAACTGTTCGTGGCCGCGATTGCCGAGCGCCATGATAACCAAATGCTGATCGCCCTTCCGGCAACCGCTACGGACGCCGAACGCTATTGGCAGTTTCCCCGCGGACTCGCCCACTCCGACGAGTCTCCCGAGAAGGCTCTGCGGAGAGTTGTTCTGGCGGATTTAGGTATCCGCGTGCAGATTGTGGTGGGCCAGCCGCCGCTCAGCGCACCCGTAGACGGAAAGCAGGCGGAGCTGCGTTACTTCTTCTGCGGGATCGTCGACGGTACGCCGCAACCGGGTCCCTATGCGGAAATCCGCTGGGTCCCGAAGCACCATCTGGAAGAGTATGAATTCGACGAAGCCTCCCGCCCGGTTGTCGATTGGCTTCTGCATTAGTTGCGCGCCGATGATCAGGCGTTGACAAACGCGGCAGGTCTCGTTCCTCGACCAAGCCGTACACTCGCCGACGTTGTCCCGGGAAGAGGCCGTCGTAATCGGTCCGGCGAGCGTAAGCGACCCGTCTTACGCCGAGGCCTTTTCCCGCGACCGGTCCATGGCCGCGGTAACGTACTTGAACACCAGGATGGCCAGAAACGCCGCGGCCCCCACCCCGGCGTAGATGAACCAGATGTAGTGAGCGTGGGCGTACACTTCCGGAAGACTCGTGCCGTTGGCGATGGCGTCCAGACGCTGCTGTTGCACGACGGGGTCGAGTGTTTTGGGGTCCGGGCAATAAGCCTCGAGCAGAAACCCGGAAGCGATAAACCCGAACAGCCAGGCGAAAAATGTCGTCAAATGGGAATAGCCAAGGTACAGGCCAACATCCTCCGGCGGAGCCTGCTTGGAAGCATACTCCAGGAACTTCGGCGAAAGGAAGCACTCGGCCAGGCCTTGCAGGGCGATACCCACGATGACCATGAGGGTAATAGGATGCAGCGCGAACCAGCCCATGATGGAGACCGAGTTGCCGGATGTCGCTTCTACGGCGGAACTAAGCGCTATGGTCAGCGCCGACAGTGGAATGATAAAGAGCCCGATTGCGATTGCGTTTTCCGGCTTGAACTTTCGAATGACGTGGGTGATCGGGACAACCAGGATAACAACGACGAAGGGGTTGATGTTGGCCAGCCACTCCGGTTTCGCACCCTCGCCCAACAAGCGCAGCATGTACTTCGACATGGTGGCATAGAGCTGTCCCTGAATGAACCAGAACCCCGCAACGATCATAATCAGAAACATGAAGCGGACGTGGGTGATCACTTTTAACAAACCCTGGAGCGATTCCTCGAGGGTCTTGCCCACTCCCTTCGTATCGGGGTTGCGGTAGAAGATCGCCACGCAGATCAGGGCACAGAATGCCATGCTCGCGGCGTAGAAGTTGATGTACTCCAAGCCGAGCTGCTGGCGCAGGGGAGCCGCCGCCGACTTCCCGCAGAACGAGCCGATGTTGACCACCCCGTAGAAGATGGAAAACGCCCGAGCGCGATGAGCTTCATCGCTGCACTTTGACACCGTTCCGGAGATCACCGGTTTTACAATGGCCCCGCCGAACATGATCAGCCCCAGCGCGGCCAGCACCGCCCACTTGAACTGAATGCCACTCAGAAGACCAGGCTCCGCCGCGAACGGCAGCGCTCCAAAGAGCCCATATCCCATGGTCAGCAGACGGGGCTTCGCCGCGAACGGCAGAGCTCCCAACAGACCATACCCCACCGTCAACAAAGAGAAGGCCAACAGCAACGCCCGTCGGAACCCGATCCGGTCTGCCATGGCTCCCGTAAACGTCGGTAGCAGATAGAGAACCGAGCCGAACCCGCCCGCTACTACTCCGGCTTCGACGTCGGTGAAGCCGACCTTGCGAGTCAGGTAGAGGCTCAGCGCGATGAACATGCCGTAGAACGCGGCCCGTTCAAACAACTCGGCGGTGTTGGCATACCAGAAGGTTGCCGGGAACCGCCAGTTGAGCTTCTGCTCGGGCTCTTTCAGGAGTGAATCGCTCATGGGTAGTCGGGCCCCGATGTATGGGTGGTTACGGTAGTATCTCGACGACGTCGCCGACGCGCAGGACGCTGAACAGCTCTTCGACGTCAGCGTCGGCCAGGGCGATGCAGCCGGCCGTCCAGTCCTCCCCGCGCCGCCGGCCGTGGATGCCGATCCCGCCGCCCAGCGCTGTGCCCCAGTCCGGACACCGCCCTTCCGCGAGGGCCCGGCGGATGCCGGCCGCCTCGCCGGTGGAGATCAGGCCCAAACGCAGCCCGCGCTCCAATGCTGCCGCCCCGGGGTAGTCGAGCCCGAGGAAACGGTGGAAGGGGCTCGCTGCGTTCTTGGTGACCACGTGGAACGTGCCTACGGGAGTACGCCCGTCGCCTTTGTGGAGCTTCTGACCGACCGGGCTCGTCCCGAGATCGATCGGGTAGGTCCGTGCCAGGGCATCGCCGTCGAACAGGTGCATGATCCTCTGGCTCTTGAGCACCACGACCCGTGGCGAAACGAGTTTGATCTCTGTACTTTCGGCGTTCGATCCGCCGGCCCCGATGGAGCCTGCGGACACAACGATCGCCACCGCGGCCAGGGACGCCCCGAAAGCGACTAACGCTCGTCTCCGGGTAATGCCCCTCGGGTTTCCGCCGGAATCGACCATAACCTCTTGTCTGACCTTCTTTAACTGTCTTCTGGTCACCAACGCCGCGTCACCTATGGACCGATAAGCAACTGAAGCGTTATGGGTCGAGAAACTGGCAGGAAACTCCGAACATCGCCTCGGCCGAAACGTAAGCATACAATGGGGTTGTGGAAGCGCCAACGGATGAGAAACTGCTCCAGGAATACCTCGAGGGCAAGTCGGCCAGTTTTGAGCTGCTGGTACGCCGGCATGCACCGGACCTCTACCAGTTCGCCCTTAGGTTCACTACGAACGCAGTCGCGGCCGAGGACGTCGTGCAGGAGACCTTTCTGCAGATGCACACCTCGGCGAGCAGTTTCGATCCTCAGCGTCGCTTCAAGCCCTGGTTATTCACAATTGCGGCGAACAAAGCCCGGGACTTCATTCGTAGAAGGAAGCGTCGGCGGGAACTTCCGTTCGATGCGCAAATGTCCAGCGAGGACGACGCCGGGCAGCGGTTCCTCGATCTCCTTTCCGGCGATAGCGAGCTGCCCCACGACGATCTTCTTCGCGAGGAGAAACGTAGAGTAGTAAAGACGGCCGTGGAGGCGATGCCGACCAGATTACAGGAAGTGCTGATTCTCGCGTACTTCCACCGGTTTCCATACCGGGAGATTGCCGAGGTCGTTGGTATTCCGCTCGGGACGGTGAAGAGCCGGCTGCACGCGGCCGTAACGGCGTTCGAGGCCGCGTACCGGGCGGCGGTAAAAGAGCAGCTTGGCGATCGAGCTTCAGATTGACGGGGCGCGGTCGCAAGAAGTACGACTGCGGGACACGTGGAGTTGACCCCCTATGGAACGTGATCGGAAGAAACGTGAGGAGTTCCTCCTCGACTTCCATCTCGACCAGTTGGCCGACGACGACCGGGAGTGGATCGAGGCAGAACTTCTGCGGGACGCCGAGCTGCGGACCAAGAGCGATCGACTTGGCAGCGTTTTGAGGCCGCTGGACCATTGGTCGGTCGGGCAGACCCCGGCCCGGCTGGTCGACAACATCCTCCGTGCCGTTGAGCAGCCCTCGGCGGAAAAGAGCAGTTCGCGGTCTCGTGTAAGTGCGGGGGAGACCTATCGCCCGCGCTCGTTCTTCACCTTACGCGAGGTAGTCGCAATAGCCGCATCGATCGTCCTGCTGATGAGTGTGATTATCCCCGGGGTATCCTCCGCCCGATCCCGTTCCCAGCGCGAGGCGTGTGCCAGTAACCTCGGCTCGGTCTTCCGTGGTCTGACTTTGTATGAACAGAGCTTCGGTGGTTCGTTGCCCTATGCGGGCAGCCGTCCGGGCACCGCGTGGCTGCCGTGTGACGAATCCGGCTCGGCGTGCGCGTCTAACAGCCGCCATCCATACCTGATCGCCCGGCTCAACTACGCCAAGCCGGAGGATTTCGTGTGCCCGGCCGACAAGGCGGGGCAGCCGATGCGTCGGGACGAGTTGGCCCTGCGCGATGACTTTGCCAGTGCCGCGAACATGAGCTATGCCTCGCTCAATCTGTCCGGGGAGACGCCCAACCTCCATCCGCCGGGCCCGCTTGCGTATATGAGCGATCGGAACCCGTTGTTCGCCAACGCTCGGTTCAACCCCGGCTTGGACCCTGCGAAGGCTAATTCTCCGGTTCACGGAAAGGGGTCCGGCCAGAGCGTGCTCTTTTTGGACGGCAGCGTTCGGTGGATGACGACGCCGATCTACGGGGCCAGGCGTGACAATGTATGGCTAATGGGTGACGTCCGCGAGTATGTCGGCACCGAGGCACCAACCGATCAGCAGGACGCTTTCCTTATCCCCGGCTACCCGGCCGGCGAGCCCCGCAAACTGGATTAGCACACACGACCCAGATCACCCGACCGTAACGCAGGCATCTTGCCTGCAAGAACTGTAGCGCGGGTGCCCATCCATTCCGGCGTTCGCCGGGTGGGAACAGCCACGCCTCCTCCCCGCCGGAACGGGTGGGGGACGGCCCCGAACCCCCGCCCCTAACTCGGATTGTTCATCCACGCGGAGCATAGCCCGTAAACCAATGTAGCGCCAGGGCTTGTCCCTGGCGTGGAAGCGTGCTGTGTTACTCTGACGCCACCCACAAGTGATGGCGCCACAGTGAGTTACGTACATTTGTGTGAACGTCGTGAATAATCCGGGCTAATCCCCCGACGTCCGGAGTTGGGTTCCAGCCAGTTACGGTTTAGTCTTGAGCGCACCGGCCTTATGGCGTATATGTCGGCCTATGTGACCTGCGTATACGGGCATACAGGGCAGCCCGTGGCACCGGACTCGACACGCTCACGTCGGCCTAGCCGGTGGTGTCGCCGGCGGGCTCGATCGAACCTCGCGGAGACGATTCGACATGAACACGCTAATCGTCCGCCACACCGGCGGTCCCGACGACGAGCCCAAATTCCACGTCGAACGCTTGGAGGACGGCAAACGCACTAAGCCGGCCGTCATTCGGCCGCCCGTGGGGTTCCCCGTCGAGGGTCGACCCAATAGCGACCTGATGCGCGAGCTCCGCTGGTACCTTGAGACCTTTCTCGGTTACCCCTTTGAGCCGGAGACCGACCACGCCGACCGCGTGCTTGACGCCCTGCGCAAGTGGGGCCGACAGGCCTTCGACGCCGTGTTCGATACCAAGGAGGGGGGCAAGTTTCTGGACAATGCGACGGATGACGGCCACTACGACCGGCTGCACCTCCAGATATCCAGTGACGACCCCCGCGTTCTCGCCTGGCCGTGGGAGGCGCTGGAAGACTCCGGCGCCGGCCTCCTCGCCCAAACCTGCCAGATCGAACGCCGCCTTAACGAGGTCGTCGACCCGCCGTCGCTCGATGAGCGTCTACCACGCGATCGGGTGAACATCCTCCTGGTCACCGCCCGGCCGTTCCAAGAGGACGTGCGTTACCGTTCGATCTCCCGTCCGCTGGTGGAGTTAGTCGACGAGCACAAGCTCGCCGCCCACGTTACCGTCCTGCGCCCGCCGACGTTTGATCAACTGCGCCGCCACCTGCACGAGCACCCGGGCCACTATCACATCCTGCACTTCGATGGCCACGGCGGCTACGGCGCAAGCTCCCCGGGCGACAACACGGCGCACGCCCTTCAGGGCTCGCACGGCGTTCTCGTCTTTGAGGACAAGGATGGAAAACCCGAGAGGGTGAATACTGAACAGCTCAGCAGCCTGCTGCGTGAGACGGCCATTCCCGCTGTCGTGCTCAACGCCTGCCAATCGGCCATGATCGACGCCCACGCCGAAGACGCCTTCGCCTCGGTGGCCGCGTCGCTCATCAAGTCCGGCATTCGTAGCGTGGTCGCGATGGCCTATTCGCTCTACGTCAGCGGCGGGCGGCAGTTCATTCCGGCTTTCTACGAACGCCTCTTCGACGCCGGCAACGTCGCCCAGGCCGTCCGCGCCGGGCGCCAACAGATGTTCGCCCACCCCAACCGCATTTGCGCCCGCGGCGAGTTCCCCCTCAACGATTGGCTCGTCCCCGTCGTCTATCAGCAACAACCGCTGGATTTCTCCTTCGCGGCAGAAGCGAAGAAAACGGCCGAGCCCAGGAAGTCCCGCCTGCCGGAGGGGGCCCACGACGAGGATAATCCCTACGGCTTCGTCGGCCGCGACGGCCCGCTGTTGGCCTTGGAGCGGGCCATGCTCCGCCCACCCGCCGGCATCCTCATTCACGGGCTGGGCGGTATCGGCAAGACCACACTCGCCCGCGGATTCGTTCAATGGCTCGAAGCGACCGAAGGGCTGGGGCATGGCTGCTTCTGGTTCACCTTCAACGACATCTACAACGCCGAGTTCGTCATCAACCGCATGGGCGAGGCGGTCTTCGGCGCCGACTTCATCACCGCCCCGATGGATCGGAAGCTCGACGCCCTGCAAGCGGCCTTTAAGGACAACCGGTTCGTCATCGTCTGGGATAATTTCGAGGTCGCCAAAGGTATCGAAGGCACATCGGTGACGCCCAACCTCTCCGCCGAGGATTGTGATCTGCTACTCGCCCTGCTCAAGAAGCTCCGGGGCGGCAAGAGCAAGATAATCATCACCAGCCGGTCGGTGGAGAGCTGGCTGGGCGACAGCAACCGCTTCCTGCTCACCATCGGCGGGTTGGAGGGGGACGAACGCTGGGACTATTGCGAGGTCGTCCTGCGCGACTTGGGCTTGACGGTCGACCGTGACGACAAGGACATGGTGGAACTGATGAAACTGCTCGGAGGCCACACCCTGGCCATGCGGGCCGTCATCCCCAAGCTCGCGGAACTCCCCGCCGGGCGGATCGCCGCCGCCCTGCGCACCAACCTCGACAAGCTGGACCTGCCCGACGACGAGGTCAGCGCCAAGCTGGCGGCCACGTTGCGCTTTGTGGAGGAGTCCCTGCCCGAAGACCAACGTCCGCTGCTGATTCCCCTCGCCCTGCACGAAGGCTTCGTGGATGCGGATCATCTGGAGTACATGGCTAAGCAGGTGGACGAACAGTTCTCGCGCACCGTCATCGATCGCTTCGCCGAGGCTCTCTGCGGCGCCGGCCTGCTGCGCCACCGCACCGGGCCCGTCTTCGAAATGCACCCCGCGTTGACGGGCTTCCTACGTGCTGCGGTCCTGCCGGCCGGCGCAAAGGAAACCCGCGACGCCTGGGCCCGCGCCTTTGTGGACGTGATGGGGAATCTGGCCGACCAACTGGCCCCGCGCGAACTCCACGAGCAGCGGTTTGGCTTCCACGTTCACGGGGCCAACTTCCATCACGCTCTGGCCGAGGCCGAGCGGCTTGGCATGGACATGCCCATCCGCGCGCTGATTCAGTCCCTGGGCGCGTATGCTCAAAACACCTGCGACTACGCCGGTGCCGCCCGCCTGTTCACTCGCCTGGCTGAGATAGAAAAGAGGGGCGGAGATCCGGAGAGAGAAGCGGCCGCCTATCACCAACTGGGGATTATCGCCGCGGAGCAGCGTGACTTCGCCGGCGCCGAGCATTGGTATCGCAAGTCGCTGGCCATCGAGGAGAAGCAGGGCAACGAACACGGTGCCGCCATGACCTATCACCAACTGGGGATTATCGCCGCGGAGCAGCGTGACTTCGCCGGCGCCGAGCAGTGGTATCGCAAGGGTGTGGCGGTCTTCGAGAGGCTGGGCATCGAACATCATGCCGCTGCTGCCTATCACCAACTGGGGATGATCGCCGAGGAACAGCGTGACTTCGCCGGCGCCGAGCATTGGTATCGCAAGTCCCTGGCGATCAAGGAGAAGCAGGGCAACGAACACGGTGCCGCCATGACCTATCACCAACTGGGGCGGATCGCCCAGGAGCAGCGTGACTTCGCCGGCGCCGAGCAGTGGTATCGCAAGGGTGTGGCGGTCTTCGAGAGGCTGGGCATCGAACATCATGCCGCTGCTGCCTATCACCAACTGGGGATTATCGCCGCGGAGCAGCGTGACTTCGCCCGCGCCGAGCAGTGGTATCGCAAGGGTGTGGCGGTCTTCGAGAGGCTGGGCATCGAACATCATGCCGCTGCTGCCTATCACCAACTGGGGATTATCGCCGCGGAGCAGCGTGACTTCGCCGGCGCCGAGCATTGGTATCGCAAGTCGCTGGCCATCGAGGAGAAGCAGGGCAACGAACACGGTGCCGCCATGACCTATCACCAACTGGGGATTATCGCCGCGGAGCAGCGTGACTTCGCCGGCGCCGAGCAGTGGTATCGCAAGTCGCTGGCCATCAAAGAGAAGCAGGGCAACGAACACGGTGCCGCCAGCACCTATCACCAACTGGGGATGATCGCCGCGGAGCAGCGTGACTTCTCCGGCGCCGAGCAGTGGTATCGCAAGTCGCTGGCCATCAAAGAGAAGCAGGGCAACGAACACGGTGCCGCCATTACCTATCACCAACTGGGGATGATCGCCGCGGAGCAGCGTGACTTCTCCGGCGCCGAGCAGTGGTATCGCAAGTCGCTGGCCATCGAGGAAAAGCAGGGCAACGAACACGGTGCCGCCAACACGTACGGTCAACTGGGGATCATTGCGGGGCGGCAAGAGCGGTTTGAGGAGGCGGGGCAATGGCTCATTCAGTCCGTCCAGACCTTCTCGCGTTGCAATGACCCCCACGGTGCCGAGCGAAACGCCGGCAACTATATTGTGTTTTGGAGACAGGCTCCCCCGGACGTTCAGGCGAAGCTGAAGGCCATGTGGCAGAAGGCGGGCCTCGGTGACTGGCCCGCAGACTAAGACGTCTCGGCTAGTGACTCGGACACCCGGTAGGGTGCGCCCGGCCGTACCAATGCCTCTCCACACCGGCCTCGTAGGGCATAACCACCGGGCTGCAAGGACGCCCCGTCTTCATACATCTTCAGGTCGCGGTACGAGACCTGCCGCAATGGCTGCAATGGCCCGCATCGTACGGAGTTGTGCCACCCGCGTGGCTCGCGGGACCAGCCCGCCAGGGCGGCAGCTCTGCCTAGCCCGCGGCGTGAGCCGCGGGATCGAGTCGCCAGGTTGTCCCCAGCCCCGTCAGGGGCGGCACTACGATGCTCGCAGAGGTCCCGGCTGTCGCCGACGTGCTCCCTGCGTGATGTCGAATCATCGGTGACCGATGCAAACCTCGATGTGCCTGTGCCGCCCGCAGGGGGCTTGGCATGAAACGGCCGCACGGTCCCCCAGGCTTGCGCCTGGGGCTACCGGACCTGTCGCCCCAAGGGGCTCCGCGCGCCTGAACCGAGGGCGCCAGCCCTCGGATACGAGCCCCGCATACGCGCCAACCGATAGGAGGCCTTCAGGCACGAACGGCTGCCATCAGTACGGCGAGCGTAAGCGACCCGCCCTCATCCCGGACGGGTCAAGAAGTTGCCCCAGGCCACACGTTTGGCACTCTTGTAGGGCAGGTCGAGGCACGAGACCTGCCGCAACGGCGCGCGATATGCGCAAAGGCCTGGGTGGCCCACCTAACCAGAGGTGGGGAACTCCCTCACGGCGAATGCCCCGGGTCGCCACATTCGGGACACGTGCCCGATTCGTTCCCGGTCAGGTCGTAACCGCATTTTCGGCAATGTCCCGGCGGGTAGCGGTTGGGCGCCGGCATCTGCTTGACTCGCCATAAACCGACTAATCCGTAGACGATTGCAATCCCTCCCATAAACACGCGCATGTCGACCGTCCCGTGATCGACGAAGTCGTTGATGCCAAACGCAAACATGCTGATGCCAAGAAGAAGAAAGAACAACGCGGATATTACTCCGCTGCGTTTTGCCATGGCCACGATAGTACTGCCGGTTGGGGTTTGCCGCATGTTGCTTTCGATAAGATAGTTCAACGCCCGAACGTCACCCTCGCATTGATTGCGGCAAGCCAGACCCCTGCCGACAACGACGTGGCATTCCTCACACAGTCCTCTTCCGCACGACTTGCACGTCCCCAGGGCATCTCGGTCGTGGTGGTAATAGCATTTCATTCTTCTTGATCCGGCTGGTATTACCCGGCCACCGCAAGTGCTGCCGGTATTCTCGGCTAGGAACGGGGTGCGGGCAAGCGCGACTCCGAACCGTCCAACCGCCCCAGCAGGCGGCCGACTTCTACGACGTCCTTATCGCCCCGGCCGGAGAGATTGACGACCATCGTTTGGTCAGGTGACATATCGCCGGCATTTTCAAGAGCGTAAGCCACCGCATGCGCGGTTTCCAAAGCCGGAATGATCCCTTCGATCTCGCTCAGCTTGGTAAACGCCGCCAGAGCCGCCCGGTCGTCCACCGACACATACCGAGCTCGCCCGGTCTTGTGCCAATGGGCGTGCTCGGGCCCGACTCCGGGATAGTCCAAGCCGGCCGAAACGGAATGGACCGGGAGCGTCTGCCCGTCGTCATCCTGCAGGACGAAGGTGTGCATGCCGTGGAGAATGCCCGGACGACCGACGCCGAGGGTCGCCGCGTGCCGGCCTTCGACCAACCCCTCCCCGGCCGCTTCTACCCCGATCAGCTCCACCGTGGCATCGTCGAGGAACCCGGTGAAGATACCGGCCGCGTTACTCCCGCCGCCGACGCAGGCGACGACTCGGTCCGGCAGCCGGCCGGCCGCTTCGAGCATCTGCGCCCGCGTCTCGCGCCCGACGATCGACTGGAAGTCCCGCACCATGCGGGGATACGGGTGAGGTCCCATAACACTGCCGATGGCATAGTGGGTGTGGTCGCTGGTGGCCATCCAATCTCGCAGCGTGGCGTTGATTGCGTCCTTCAACGTCCGTTGCCCGGTCTCTACCGGAACGACTTTCGCCCCGAGCAACTCCATGCGAAACACGTTGAGCTTCTGGCGGCGGACGTCTTCGGCGCCCATGTAGACCGCGCATTCGAGCCCGCACGCCGCGGCGGCCGTAGCGGTCGCTACGCCGTGTTGCCCCGCTCCGGTCTCGGCGATAATCCGCCGCTTACCCATCCTCCGGGCGAGCAGCACTTGCCCGATCGTGTTGTTGATCTTGTGGGCTCCGGTGTGGTTGAGATCCTCTCGTTTGAAGTAGACCCGGGCACCGCCGAGCTGGTTCGAGAGCCGATCCGCCCGGTAGAGCGGGCTGGGCCGGCCGACGTAGTCGCGCAGCCAGCCGTGCAGTTCTTGCCAGAAAGACTCGTCCGAGCGGGCAACGGCGTAGGCGTCGGTCAGTTCCGTGACCGCCGGCATCAGGGTCTCGGGCACAAAACAGCCCCCGAAATCCCCGAACCGCCCCCGAGCATCGGGCCCCCAGCGGCTGTCGTCCGGCGGCATGATGTCGATATCCATGGCGATACTCCCTCGGTCCCGCGGCAACTTCGAGCCGGTCCTGCTTTCTACGTTTGGCGGATCATGGTAGCCCTGCTCCCGGTGAGCGTCCAAGCCTCCGCTGTGACCGGCGGGAGCGGGAGATCTGCATCGTCCGCTAAGATCACGCATTCAACCCCAAATCGGAAAAAACTACTGGCCGGTTGACGCGAGGCCGATATATCCTAGTATCCGGATATACGGATTCTCGGGCGCGGGTCGGGCTCGAATAGGTGGGCGTGCGGATGAAGCCGGAGATAGTCTTCAAGGCCATGGCGGACGGAACGCGTCAGCGGGTGTTGATCGCGCTGAGCCGGCACGAGCTGAGCGTATCGGAGCTGGTGGAAGTGCTCCGGCAGCCTCAGTCGACGGTCTCGCGGCATCTAAAGACACTGCGGGAGGCCGGGCTGATTCGAGACCGGCGGGACGGCTCGACAGTGCTGTATGCGGTGGTCGAGCCGACAGTGGGGAACGGCGAGGATGCGCTGACGGCGATGATGCTGAGTTGGGTCGCTGAGCAACAGACGACGTCGGCTCTGGATCGCCGGTTGGAGGCGGTAATCCAGCGACGCAGCCAGATGAGCGACCGGTTCTTCCATGATCTCGGTCGGCACTGGGATACTCTGCGTGAGGAGAGTTTCGGGGCCGGCTTCCACCTCGAAGCTCCGCTGGCGCTGCTGCCGCCGGAGTGGGTGGTAGCCGATTTGGGAACCGGAACCGGTTACATGCTGCCGGCGTTGGCGAACCACTTCGCGAGGGTTATCGGAGTGGACCCGGTCGAGGCGATGTTGGAGGGAGCTCGGCATAGGGTAGCGCTGGCCGGTCTTACGAACGTGGAATTGCACAACGGTGATCTTTCGGAGTTGCCGATTAGCGACGAGGCGGTGGATCTGGCGGTTGCGGTTCTAGTGTTGCATCACGTACCGGTTCTGCAACGGGCTCTGGTGGAGATTCACCGGATTGTCCGCCCCGGCGGCCGCGTGTTGATCGTCGAACAGTTCGCCCACGAGCACGACAACTTTCGCGACCGGATGCAGGATCACTGGTTCGGCTTCGAGCCGGCCGCACTTACCGGTCAGATGGAATCGGCAGGATTCGACGACGTACGATTGAGCCGCCTTGCCACGGTAGAGCGAGCGGCGGACGCCCCGGATCTGATGGTCGCCACGGGTACGAGCCGGTAGCGCGATCGGATTAGACCTTGATAACGGGAACAACAGAGAGCTTGTTTTTCTGGAGATTACGATGACTACTGCGGTACAGGATCACAAAGTTGCAGACTTGAGCCTGGCGGATTTCGGGCGGAGTGAGATTACGCTGGCCGAACATGAAATGCCGGGTCTGATGGCGATTCGCCGGGAATACGGGAAGGACAAGCCGCTGGCGGGAGCGAGAATTACCGGCTCTTTGCACATGACCATCCAGACGGCCGTGTTGATCGAGACACTTGTCGAGCTTGGGGCGGACGTCCGTTGGGCGAGCTGCAACATCTTCAGCACGCAGGACCATGCGGCCGCCGCGATTGCCCGGGCGGGCGTGCCCGTCTTCGCCTGGAAGGGCGAGACGCTCGAGGAGTATTGGTGGTGTGCGAATCAGGCGTTGAACTTCCCCGAGGGCGGTCCCAGCTTGATCGTGGATGACGGGGGTGATGCCACCCTGCTCGTTCACATGGGCTACGACGCAGAGAACGCCTTCGCTAAGGACGGGACTTTGCCGGATCCGGACTTGGCCGCCAACGAGGAAGAAGCGTGCATCCTGAAACTTCTGCGGGAGGAGTTGCAGAACGATCCTAAGCGCTGGCACCGCATGGCGGAGATGATCGTGGGAGTCAGCGAGGAAACCACGACCGGAGTCAATCGTCTGTACCAGCGACAGGACGCCGGCACTTTGTTGTTCCCGGCCATCAACGTCAACGACAGCGTTACCAAGAGCAAGTTCGACAACCTTTACGGCTGTCGGCATTCGCTGGTCGACGGGATCATGCGGGCCACCGACGTGATGTTGGCCGGTAAGATCGGCGTGGTCTGCGGTTACGGCGACGTCGGCAAGGGCTGTGCCCAGAGCCTGCGGGCGCAGGGCTGCCGCGTAATCGTCACCGAAATCGACCCGATCTGCGCCTTGCAGGCCAGTATGGAAGGCTATCAGGTTATGCCGCTCGAAGACGCGGTCGAGACGGCGGACCTGTTCGTTACCGCCACCGGCAACCTGAACATCATCATGGCCGCCCACATGGAGAAGATGAAGAACCAGGCCATCGTCTGCAACATCGGCCACTTCGACAACGAGATCGACATGGCCGGGCTGAAAAAGTCGCCGGGGATCACCAAAGAGGAAATCAAACCGCAGGTGGCCAAGTGGATCTTCCCATCGGGCAAGTGCATTATCGTGCTGGCCGAGGGTCGGCTGGTTAACCTGGGCTGCGCTACGGGGCATCCGAGCTTCGTAATGAGTAACAGCTTCACCAATCAGGTGATGGCGCAGGTGGAGCTGTTCCAGAACGCCGACCGGCGCGAGAGGAAGGTCTTGGTTCTTCCGAAACACCTGGACGAGAAAGTCGCCCGGCTCCATCTGGACCAGCTCGGAGTCAAGCTAACCAAGCTGCGTCCGGAGCAGGCCGAGTACATCGGCGTCAACATCGCCGGGCCGTACAAGTCGGATCACTACCGCTACTAGCAACGGCGGGCTCGTGTGCCGCTGCTCCTGAGCGGAGCAGGGCCGCCGGTGTTGCAGTCAGTGCGCATGAGAAAAGGGGGAGCCGAGCCCATCCGGCTCCCCCGTTCTCTTTTCGCTACCCCCTTGACGGAGGCTCGCTCATAGACGCCATTCCGTTGGCATACCCCGTAGAGCACGGTCGAGGCACGAGACCTGGAAAGCGCCGGGATAAACCGGCATGGAGTAGCGGATGAAAGAGCCGTACAGGAAAGGGTTAGCGTCCCATCCTGACCCCGAGTCATGCGCCGGGGGTCGCAAGGCCCCGGGCGAAGCGTTGACAGGGGCACAGGTGGGCCCGGCTATTGAGCTCCGAAAACGTGTACGTCTGCCGTGCCGACCCAGTCAGGTCACGGGGAAGGCCACATGAGCGGTGACGATAAGCGCGAGCCGTCGCTTGACGCCACGGAGTCGAAGACCCTGGGCACGCTTGGAAGCTCTATGCGCGAGAACCGGGAGGCCCCGAAGACTCCCTCGGCGGATAGCACCGGGGAACGGTCGGAGAAGGGGGTTTGCCGAACGTCCGGCATGTACGTCTACGGGGAGTCGGACGATCTCATAGTACCAACGAAGCTGGCGAACAAAGCTGGGTAACCGGTGGCGGAGTCGGTGGAGGGAAGGGGATCGACCAAGGGCAACACCTTGCAGACTGCTGCGGGCCGGGCACAGCACCGGAAGCCCGGGCTCAGAACCGGGAAGCCCGCATCGATCGGGCTGGATGGTGTACGATCGACTGATCGTTATGACCCGAGGTAGGAGCCGTATGAGGTAATTCTTCACGTACGGATCTGTGCGGGGGGTGGCCCGAAAGGGCCATTCCTAGTGCGACCCGCAACGGCGCGTGGCGCAGCGCTTTGTAGTGAGTTGTGTTCCACAGCGCTAAAGCGATGGGCCACCCGGCGTCCGCGGGACGCAGAACAGCCCTAAAGCCACGACCAGAAGCCCTACGGACATGCACATGACAACCGGACGGGTCTCGCGATCGCAGAAGACGCGGTCGTAATCGTAGGCCGGCAGATGACTCGCAAAATTGGTGACCAGCGGCGGCGGAGCCGCCGGTTGGGGTATAAACGGCTCCGCAGAGTGCTCATCGAAGGCTACTAATGAAACCGGGGCGTAATCGGCGGCGGCAGCCACGCGGACCGTGCGATCGCCGATCCGGCGGAATCGCAGATCGCGTTGGGCCAAGCGGTCGATGACGGCCGGGTCGGTCCGCATCGCCTCCAACTGCCGCCGCTCCCGGTCCACCGCTCGCTGCACTTGTTGCAACCGATGTTCCTCCGCCTGACGGGCCAGGTCGAGCGTCTGATAGGCCCGCCATTCCGGGAGGATCACGCACGGGGTAAACGTACCGAAGGCCAGCAGCACAAGAAGCCAGAAGACAACCGTCCCCCCGTGACGAGGCGGATGGTGCGCCGGCGGCGGTGACCCGAAGTTCGCCTCAGTCATTGACTACTTATTCCAGAACTCCGCACCGTATACCGCGGCCGGTCCCAGGTGTTCCTCGATCTTCAGCAGGCGGTTGTATTTCGCAATCCGATCGCTGCGGCAGAGACTGCCGGTCTTAATCTGTCCGGCATTAGTCGCCACCGCGAGATCGGCGATAGTCGTGTCCTCGGTTTCGCCGCTACGGTGGCTGATCACGGCCGACCAGCCGTTCCGCATGGCCAGGTCAATCGCGGCGAATGTCTCGCTCAAGGTCCCGATCTGATTGACCTTGATAAGGATCGAGTTGGCCGCGTTCATCTCCAAGCCGCGGGCGAGGCGTTTGGTGTTGGTCACAAACAGGTCGTCCCCCACCAGTTGGACCCGGTCGCCCAGGCGGGCGACGAGCTTCTGCCAGCCCTCCCAGTCGTCCTCCGCCAGGCCGTCTTCGAGGCTTCGGATCGGGTACTTCTCGCACCAGCCCTCCCAGTGATCGATCATCTCCTCGCTGGTGACGGTTTTGTCGGGGTTTGACTTGAAGAACCGATAGCGGCCGGTCTTTTTGTCGAACATTTCCGAGCTGGCCGGGTCGAGGGCGATGAACATATCCTCGCCCAGCTTGTAGCCGGCGGTCGTGACCGCTTCGGCGATGACCTCGAGGGCTTCCTCGTTGGATTTCAGGTTGGGGGCGAAGCCGCCCTCGTCGCCGACGTTCGTGTTATATCCGCGTTTGCTGAGCACCTTCTTGAGAACCTGGAAGCACTCGGCCGCCATGCGCAAGCCCTCGCCATACGACGGGGCTCCCCACGGTTGGATCATGAACTCCTGGAAGTCGACGTTGTTGTCGGCGTGTTTGCCACCGTTGAGGATGTTCATCATGGGTACCGGCATGACGTGAGCCCGCGGGCCCCCGAGGTACCTGAACAACGGCAGTCCGGAGGACTTCGCGGCCGCCTTCGCCGCGGCCAGCGACACGCTGAGCATCGCGTTAGCCCCGAGGCGTCCCTTGTTTTCCGTGCCGTCGAGGTCGATCAGGGTCTGATCGATGTCCTCCTGGTCGGTGGCGTCCAGGCCGATGACCGCCTCGGCGATTTCCGTGTTGACGAACTCTACGGCGTTGAGGACTCCCTTTCCGCCATATCGTTTCGGATCACCGTCGCGCAGCTCAACGGCCTCATGTTCTCCGGTTGATGCTCCGGAAGGCACGGCCGCCTCCCCGTAGGTCTCGTCCTCCAGTACGACGGTCGCCTCGAGAGTCGGAAAGCCTCTGGAGTCGAGGATCTCGCGGGCATCTACATGTATGATGGTTGTGGACATAGCGGTTCTCCCAAACTTGTTCGAGTCGTTGATGTGTTCATCGGCCAGAGCGAGCTCATTCCTGTACCAAGGGTCACAGGTTGCGCGATGCCTTGGTCGAGCCCCCGTACCGAAACCGGTTGCCCGGGTTTGCCCGTGTCTGAGTAGGTCGGGCTCAGCCCGATGTTCTGCGAAGGCAAACCGACCCTGGGAGCTTGGCGGCGCCCGACCTAGTGCCCGCATACCAGCAATGTCCGGGCGGTTTCTGCGTAGGTCGAGCTCCGCCCGACTCCTTTTTCAGGCTGAGAGCCTGCAAGATAATAGCCGGGGGCAAGGCCGCGTAGCGGCCGCCGCCCCCGGATGGGGTCCCAACAATCCCAATCACCCTGACAGGGTGAAAGAGACGGCGGCGAGAAACCGCGAGTTTGTTTCGGCTGCCCGTCCTTATTGAGAATGCGTCGAAAACAGTGGCAAAGCGCATTCACCGGGGCTGTTTGACCCCCTGCGGGGTTAGGCAGGTTGTGGGGACCGGGTCCGGGGGCGGCAGCCGCTGCGCGGCCTTGCCCCCGGCTACTTCATGTGAGCCCTCCGGGCTGGAGGGCGCAACGCTGTTGGCGTACTCGGACGGGACGCAGTCCACATATCAGAGAGAACTCGCTCGTCTCGTCTGACAAGGTTAGTACCATTGGGCTGAGCCCGACCTACTCCTTGTGACTCTCGCGCGTCCGCCCGGGCGGGCAGACGCCTTGGGCTCGGGCTACGTCCGGAAGGCGTCCACCGCGGGAAGCGATTCTGCCAGCTTTTTCAGAGCGGTCTTGCGACAAAGGGCCACGAAGAACTCCCGCGATCGGGCGATACCGTTCCAGCGAATATCTTCGACAGCTTGATCCACGGCCGCTTGCCGTTGGGCGACGGCCTCGGGGCAAGCCGCCAAGATCGCCGCACTAATGTCGCGAATCTCCTGAAAGACGGCCGCCCGCGCCCGGTGGTTCCGCGGGTAGTTATCCCGGAGTCTGTTTGCCCGGTTCACGGCATCGGTGCGCTGTTCGATCAGCGGAAGCAGGTCCGGGCGGAGCCCGACATTGCGTTGCGGGTTGTGCTGCAAATCGCGCAACGCCTGGCGGGTGGTTCGTAACGTCTCTGCGGTGGCGGGCCGGGTCGGCAGATCCAACCCCAACGTTGCGGTCACGCACCCTACCTGCGGCGGGGTCAGGCCGTAGTAGTCTCTAATGATCGCGTCCGTGATCCGGTCGTATTTCGCCCCTCCGATGCCGTGGATGAACAGATCCGCCACCAGCAGCCGAGCCCAGAGCGTGAGAGTAAGGGCTCGCGGACGCAGCCGCCATCCGCCGAAGGGCTCCGGGGGCCAGGCAGGCTCCGCCGTGCCCATCGCGGGAAGAGCACCGAGGCGAGTGTCATTTGCAAGTAGCTGCACTTCGCCGCCGCAGGTCCGGGCGAAGAGCCGGGTGCGGCGTGAACTTGCTCGCTGCGCCCACACCGGTACCTCCCACCAATCCCCGTTCTGTTTGAGGTCGGGAATCGGGCGGTTCGTCCCGCGCACTCGGTTCGCCCGGCGGTAATCAGCCAGCGCCTTGTTATAACTAGCCGCGAACCGCGGAGCGTTACACAGGAGATCGACCAGCAGCGGTCCGCCCCAATACTCGCTGACCCGCCGGTCCGTAAGGGTCACTCCGCATAGCGCATCAAGACCTTTGCGGCCCGCGATTATCTGATCGACCCAATCACGCACATTTGCTGCCCCGCGCAGAGCGCTCATGAAGTCCGGCATCGCAGACTCGGCGTACCGCTTTCCAAGAGCAGAGATCACTTCCTGCTCGAAACGGTTGAGGTCTTCGACCCCGGCACGAGGAACCTGTTCGAACGTGTGCCCGGCCGGGAGGTCGGTGAATCGCACCTGCTCCGTAGTGAGGCGCTCGTTACGTATCGCCGGCACTGAGATGGTCGTTTGCCGGAGAGTATCGTTGTCGACGACGACGTTGATTCCGATTCCCTCGACAGCCTGCGCCAGCCGTCCGGCCACGATGCCCTTGGCCCAGGCCCCGGCGTGCATGAACTCCGGCTGGTGCCCGGTGACGACAATGAGCTTGTCATCCGTACCGGCGAGGGCGTTGCGAGCAGAGCGACGGCAATCCGCAAGGGCGACGCCGGCGAGACAGATGGGAGCATGCCGCAAGGCCGCGGCGTTCGCCTGCGCGATCCGGCCCCACAGCGCCGGATCGGGCGCGACCAGTACGTCCCCGTGCCTTGCAGGCGCCTGCAGCGAGGCATAATCAATCGTCGTTGGGCTGGTCACGTGCAAAGCAGGCCGTGTTCTTGCGGAAAGTCGGACCGGGAGTCGCTTCTATCCAGCTCGGCCGTCAGCGCCGAAAGGTAGTATTCCAGCCTCGTCACGGGATCATCCAGCCCGCCCCCAAAGAAGCGGCAGGGGTTGTTGTAGATCAGCCGAACCGGCAGTTCCCGAACTCGCAACCCGGCTCGGGCAATCTGCACCCACATTTGAATCGGCGCGGCGTACCCCGGCTCGGTGATCGCCAAGCGCGCGAGCGAGGCCACCCGATAGGCTTTGAATCCACAAAACGCGTCGGTTATTCCCAGCCCGAGGCGCGCGTTAATGATCCCGGTTATCCGACGATTGATTTCGCGTCGGTCGGTCGGAGCCGCCTGGCCTGCATCGTAGCCGGCGGGGTAGCGCGTCCCGCTGACCACATCGGCCTTGTCCTGCCGGGCTACGGCGAGAAACCGCGGAATGTCCGCGGGCTCATGTTGTCCGTCACCGTCCATGACGATCAACCACTCGTAGGTCCGGGCTGTGGCATACTCGATAGCGTCCGCCAGACTCCGCCCGTATCCGAGGTTCTCCGAATGCGTGAGAACTTGCACATCGCCGCACCGGCTCAGGACCTGCGGCGTATCGTCGGTCGACCCGTCGTCGACGACGAGAACATCCGCGCAAAAGCGGCGGGCCTCGGTCAGGACCGTAGCGATGGTCTGTCCCTCGTTCAGGGCTGGAATCGCCAACAGGCAGCTATTCGGCATCCGGCTGAGTTCCTCGCGATAATCCCCGTTTGACTGGTCAGGCACGCCGGGGGATCGTAGACTCAGACCCGGAAAAATCAAACCGCCGCCCTTGGAAGGGGCGGTGGAGGACGTCGGAGCCTTGCTTACCGATCAACCGCCGGCGCCTTGAGGGAATCCGCGCCGGTGTGCTACGCTGGGTAGAACTTGAAAGCGTGGATCCGAACAGCCGAACACGGAACTTCTAATAACCCGTATGTATCGAACGTCGCCGGAAACTACCGTTGCCACAAGATCAAAGCCAATGGGCCGAGTCGCCTTTCTGGCCGCTGCGATGGCCTGCGCCGGACTCGGCTGCGTGCCGCTCGGGACATACCGGGCTCGACAGTATGTCTCCTACGGCGAGGCTTACCTGGCCGAACAGAACCTGGAAGCTGCCCTGGCCGAGTTTCAGGCCGCGGCCCAGGTCGACCCGCAGATGGCCGAAGCCCATTCGAAGATGGGCGACATCTATCAGCGGATGGGCGAATACGACCGGGCGATAGACTGTTTCATCGAGGCCATCCGGCGCAACCCGTTCTCTTTCGCCGACACGTTCAACTTAGCACAGTTGTACCACTTCACCAAGCAGATCAAGGACGCTATCCAGGCGTACCTGCACGCCGTCCAACTCCAGCCCGACCACTTCGACGCTCAACTGAATCTGGGCACGTGCTATCAACAGACCGGAGACTACGCTCAAGCCGTCGAACGGTTCGAGAAGGCTATTGCGATTGACCCGAACCGCTCTCACGCGTACGTCAACCTCGGTGTCGCTCTGGACGCTCAGGGCAAGTACTACGAGGCAATTAAGGCTTATAAGGAATCCCTCGAGCGTGATAGCCGCCAGCCGTTGGTGCTGGTCAACCTCGCTCATACGTATATGAACCAGGATCGGCTGAAGATGGCCCGGCAGTCGCTGGACCAGGCTATCCGCATGGATTCGCAACTGGCCGCGGCCCATGAGGCGTTGGGATACTGTCTGTTCAGATTGCGGGAGTTCGACGCCGGTGCGGCGGCGTATCGCCAAGCGCTGGCCTGCAACTGGCGGCTGCCTCGCGCCCACGCCGGTTTGGGCTCGATCAGCATGCTCCAGTATCTTGAAGACAAGACGAACCCGAGGCTGCGAGACCAAGCCTTGGAGCATTGGCACCAATCCCTGGAGCTGGACCCCGACCAACCGCGCATCCGGAAGCTGCTCGCCCGCTACCGACCTCAACGCCGCGATCCCGAGTCCGCTCTGCTCAAGCAGCAGTAGCGCAGGCATTCTGCCTGCAGCGCGTAGGGCACGGTCAAGGGACGAGACCTGTCATGATGGCTCTTGGTCGGGTGGCGAGTGTGCCCCTGGTCCAGAGCAGTGTGCCGGGCGGCCCGGATCCTCTTGGATTCGACGCGTCTTGCGGCCCAGCGAGGAAGAAACGCCGTTACTTTGTTGAAAACCGCGTGGCGGTTCCCATACAATCGGGGAGGGACATCCGGGGCGTTCGCTCGATGCGGTACGCCGGTTGGCAGCAATATGATCGCTGTCGACAAGCCGTACTCGAGCGCCACCGGGCCGCCCCGAATACGGAGACCGCACGTGAAGACCCCGAAACCAGCCAAAGTGCTTGCCGAGCCGGCGGCCGTGTTGCTCTTCCTTGTTTTCGGATTCCCACCCGTATCCTCGACCGCATACGGCGGCGAACCTCAGCCCGGCTCGGATCCTCTCGCCGCCCCGGCATTGCCGGGGGAGGTGGCGGACAGTCCCTGGCCGACGTTCCGCCATGATCTGCGGAATACGGGGTATACCCCCTACACGGGGCCGGCTACGCCTGACGTCGCCTGGATTTTCTCCGCCTCCGGCGAGATTCTCGCCTCTCCAACTCTGGGCCGCGACGGGACGATCTACATAGGCACTCGTGGGCGTTTCTCCGGAGGCAACCAGGGCGATTTCTATGCCCTACGTCCTGACGGCACCGTCCGCTGGACGTATCCGGTGACGTCAGGGTTCTTCGCTTCGGCCGCCCTGGGGCCGGGAAATATCATCTACGTGGTCTCTCTCGATGGAAATCTCCATGCCCTTGCGGATCACGGTACTCATGCGGAAGTACAATGGGTGACCCAACTCGACGTCGCATACAGCTCCCCTGCAGTTGCCTCAGACGGTACGATCTATGTAGGTGGTCTGGCTTTTGCATTCTATGCTATAGACCCGACTGATGGATCCATCAAATGGGATTGGACGACGGGCTGGTGCATTTTTTCCTCCGCGGCCATTAGCGATGACGGGATCGTGTATGTCGGTTCCAAGGACCAACAGCTTTATGCCCTGGATCCAGCTTTGGAGGCAGCCGTTTGGCAGTTTGCGGCCGGCGATTTTTATGACGGACATATGGTCGATTCGTCCCCCGCGGTCGGTGCCGACGGTACGATCTACTTCGGCACGGACCCGTATGGCTCTTGCTGCCATACCCCCGTGGCGGTCGATACCAGCTTCTGGGCGGTAAACCCAGATGGCAGCCTGAAGTGGTCTTTCGATACCGGTGACGGAGTGGAGTCATCTCCTGCAATCGGCCCCGACGGCACCGTATATTTCGGATCCTATGATCACCATCTGTACGCCGTTGCGGACACCGGTTCCGCGGGCGTCCTGCAATGGAAGTTCCCTACCGGTGGCACGGTCGACGGGTCTCCAACCGTAGATCGCGACGGCGTGGTGTACTTTGGCTCCCGTGATTCGAACATATACGCCCTTCATGCTGACGGGACAGTGAAGTGGAGTTTTCCGACAAGCGGGGACATCGAGAGTTCGCCGACCATCGATCACAACGGGTATCTGTATATCGGAGGCTTTGACGGCAACCTCTATGTTCTGGGCACGGGCGCCCCGGACGTCGGGGTGGTTTCTATAGACCTGCCCGACGAAGTGGTGGCCGGAGCAGCCTATTCACCCAGGGCCACAGTGGGGAATTTCCGGGCGGCGGACCAGCAGGTAGACGTTGCCTGCAGCATCACGACAGATGGTATGGCCGTATATAGCGATACAACCACTCTCATACTTAGCGGAGGAAGTGATGAGCAGTACACCTTCGCCCCCTGGGCAGTTGAACTGGAGTTAGGCACGGCGTACGTAGTGGCGGTGACGACTTCTCTGGCTGAGGATGAGAACGTCGGTAACAACTCACGCGTCGTACAAACGCTCAGCTACGGCGGGCAATGTGGAGACGGGATCGTAAGTGTGGGGGAGGAGTGCGACGACGGCAACCGCGTCCCGGGCGACGGGTGTGACGCTGATTGCCTGATCGAGGTGGAGGGAATCCCCACGGTCTCCGGCTGGCACGTGATAATCCTAGCCCTGCTCCTGGCCGCCGCGGGCAAAACCCGGCTCGGACTGAATCGGCGTAGACGAGCAGCCTGATAACCTGAGCCGCGGGCACTGGCCGTGGCACGCGGAAGGAGCTTACGCGTCGCTACGCGTACGTAGGGCAATCGTAACGGACCGAGGCGCGAGACCTGCCGCCGAGGGCGGCATGGGCAAGCGTCGCCGATTCGCGCGGCGAAGTACCGTTCGTTACTTAATTCCGCGTTAGGGTTATGGACCGTTCCAGCTTGCCCGGGGATGCCCGCGCCGCATCGCGCACCACGGGTCAACAGGTTGACCCAGGCCACCCAATTGGCACTTTTGTAGAGCACGGTTGGGGGGCGAGCCCCCCCGTGGTCTTTGCGTGATGCAGGCATTGCGGCAGGTCTCGTTCCTCGACCGTGCCCTACGGGGCTTCGCGCGGTGGTCGGCGTTGCGGCAGGGTCTCGTGCCTCGGCCCGGCGTTACTTGGCTTGGCGTTATTCGGTGACGGTCAGGTATTCCTCCAGCCGGGTCGCAACGAGGCGGCCACAGTCGTCGTGGGACTTCGGCGCGACGCTCGTGAAGTCTGCATGGTGATCGTTCTGGAAGTCGACGATGACCCACTCTCCGGCTCGATCGCAAACGACGAAGTGTACGGCCATCACACGTCCGTCGCGCGGGCTAATCATGTACTCGGCGTAAAGGGCGTAATCGGCATCCGGCGGGGTCTCGCGCACATAGGCGCGAAAGGCGCGGGCCAAGTCCCAGAGGCGACGCTGTTCATTCCGCCCGCCGGCGAGCTCGAAGACCGGGCGTTCATCTGCCATCGTCGCGGCGGTTAGGTTCTGCTCGGCGACCAGCCCGGCCAGATGGGCGCCGCTCTCCGCGTCGACCGTTCCGCCAACGAGAACCGGATAGACCGCCAGGGAGGTCTCGGGTCCGCGGTTTCGCATGGCCTTCGCTCGTTGCTCGATGGCGGCGCGTTCCTCTCGGTCTGGGAGCCGGGATTTCTCGGCCCACATCTTGGCCATCTTCCCTTCGCCGCTGTCGTCTGCGGTGGCTTCACTCAGTGAGAACGGCGTGTGCAACCGTTTGGCCAACAGCACGCAGCAACTCATCGGGCACTGCGGCTTGACGCGTTTGAAATCGGCATCGCTTGGCGTCTGCCGATCGAGCCAGACCGCGGCGCCCGTGCGATTGACCAGAACGGCACGTACTTCGTCGACCCCCGTCTTCGGCGCGCCGATATACTCGGCGTAAAGGGCATACTCCGTCTCTACCGGGTTCTCGCGGACGAATTGTCCGAACAGCACGGGAGCTTCGTCGAACTCCACGTCTTTGGGCAACTGAAAGACGGCGTCGGTCGTTGTCAGGTTGCTCATGCCGCTCTTCTCGAGAAGGAGCCCGAGCGCATCGGCGACGTCCTTCATCGGCTGACCGGCCAGGACGATTGGAAACACGGTCAGAGACGCTGCAGCCCCCTCTGCTTGCACCTTCTCCAAGCGCTCCTGGCGTTCCTTCAGGTCATCCGCTTCCGCCCGAGCGTTTGCCCCGGCGATCAGGATCATCGCAACCCCGGCGACCATAACCAATCCGCCCACCACACCCGTTATCTGCTTTCGTTTCTTAGTCATCTCGTTTCTCCTCAAACCTGGTTGGAGCAAACGTAAGTGTTTGCTTACAATAACGACAAATAGAAAGGGGATCATTCCCCATTACCTTTCAACAACAGGCGCCCCGTGTCACCGATCAGCCGTCGGCGTTGGGGCGCGGTGATCAGGCCCAGCTCGCGGCTGATGTTCGCTACGGTGCCGAGCCCAACAACCGCCCAAGCCGCAATTGCCGCCTCCTGCTCCGTTGTGCCGGATTCGGCGCCGCGATAATCCACGATTTGCTGGCGGATGAACTTGTGGAACCGGCCGTACATTTTACGCAGCGCTCCACGGATCTGTGGATCGTCAATCTCGCTCAAACCCGCAAAGACCAGCCGATACAGCCCGAACTCTCCGAGATGGTCAGACTCGTAATCGAGCAGACGTTCCGCCGGGCTCGCGGTGGTTTCCCCCTCGCGCAGCAGCTTCGCCCAGACCTCGGCCGAAAGCTGGTAGACATGTTCGATAGCAGCCACAAACATGGCTTTTTTGTCCGGCCAGAGGCGGTAGAGCACATTTTCGCGAACGTCGCACCGTTGCGCCAGCTCCGCGGTAGTGGCTCGCCGATAGCCCAACTCGGCGAACGCCCGCGCGAGAATCGGCAAGAACTGCCCGCGTCGTTCATCAGATTGGTCAGGCTTGGCCATCCGCCACCCATCCGACAAGACCGTTACGTAAGTATCCACTTACAACATACCTTACTGAGGGTCGCTGTCAAACGGTTGGGCGGCGTTTACACAAGAAGATACGTCCGGGGGACTTGGACAGGTGTTTTCGCAGTATTTTCTTGGGGAATACGGGGGGGGGTACGGGCGACGGCCCTGGGATTCCGCCTCAGGGCGCGCGATGTCGCGACCGATAGACTTAAAGCGGGCGTTCTTTTTTCTGCGGGTGGTTCTGCCGCAAGCAGCTCCATCGCGCGGCGCTACGCAGGCGGCGCCAGGGCGGAAGATGGTTGTGGCAGAGTTGTCGCTCGTGCTATCATGGCTTCGCCAGCGAAGGCGGGGCCATCTGGCCCGAGGACGCGTGGGTCGGGCAACCGGCGTTACGAACGTCGACCGTCCGGTCGGAAGCGGGTCATTTCAGTAAGACACATGAACGTGAACGGACGCGAGGGCGATGCGAAGGCCGACGGCGAGACCGGGAGGCCGGCCCGGCAGAAGTAGCTTCGGGGCACCAAGGCCCGGGTAGGAGGACGGATTGAATGAACGGCGCCAACCCTTCTGCAACAACTCGATGCGAAGCTGCAGCCAACGGGCGCGCGGTGACGGAGGTTATCGCGTTCGCGCAGATAAGCGAATGGCCGGAGAACTCGGCCGGTCGCGCGCATAGCTTCAACGCGGAAAGTGCGAGAAAGCGCCGGGGAAACCGAGGCTTCGGATCGTCCGGTTCGCGGCGAGAGCAGCGCCGCGGCGACTCCACCGTCGCAGATCGGAACCATGCGTCCGACAGAGGGAGTGTTGGCCAATGAGAGGCAAGTCCGGAAGAGTCCTGGGGCTTCTTGGAGCTGGACTGGCTGCGATTGCCGTCGTCGTCTTGTTGGGTTGCCTGGCCCGGACTTACGCCCTCGACCAAGCGGAGCGGCGCGTACGCGATGCGATGCTTGAATGCCGCGCATTCCACCGCTATGTGCAGGGTGGCATGCACCCGGCATACAAGAAACTCATCGAAGACGGCCGGCTGCCCCAGGGGTTCTTCGCCCCGGAGTTGCTGTCATCGTCGTATATCGCGCGGTCGATCCACCGGCACTATAACACGGAACGGCGCGAGGCGGGGTTGCCGGAAGTGCGATACCGTATGGCGACTGTGAACCCACGCAACCCGGTGAACAAGGCCACCCCCGCAGAACAGGAGCTGATCGCCTGGTTCAATGAAGACCGTGCGCGAAAGAGTTACCGGGAGGTCATCAAGGAGGACGGCCGGGAGTATTTGCTCTATGCCCAGCCGTTCCTAACTGTCGAGCAGCGCTGCCTGAAGTGCCACGGCAAGCCGGAGGACGCCCCGGCGGAGCTCAGGGAAGCCTACAACTGGACCGGGGGGTGGAACCTGAAGGTCGGTGACATAGTGGCGGTTGAGTCCATTCGTTCGCCGTTGGAGGGCGAGTACAACATTGCCATGGTCGTCGTTGCTGGGCTCGTGGTAATTACCGCCGCCGTGGTGATCTTGTTGATCTTCAACAACCGACTTCGCACCCTCGTCTCCCGGCGGTCGAAGGACCTGCAAGAAAGCGAAACAAGGTACCGGCTGCTGGCGGACAACTCCGCTGACCTGATATGGACGTGTGCCGGCCGCGAAGACAACTTCCGAATGACGTACATCAACCCGGCGATCAAGGAGATGCTGGGTTACTCGGTCGAGGAGTTCCTGCAGCTACCGATCGAGGAACGAATGTCGCCTGAGTCACTCGATATCGTGGATGAGGCGATAAGCGAGATGACGCGCTCGCGACGGCCGGCGGTCTTCCAGATTCAGCACATTCACAAGAATGGTGAACTCGTCGATTGTGAGCTATGGGCCAGACCTATCTTGGGCCCGGATGATCAGATTACGGGGTTCCAGGGCAGGACCATTGATATCACCGAGCGCAAGCGAGCGGAACGGGCGCGGCAGGAGGCTGAAACGCGATACCGTGAGCTGTTCAACAACATGGCTAATGGCGTAGCCGTCTACGAACCGACCGCTGACGGCCGGGACTTCATCATTAAGGACATGAACCGAAACGGCGCGAAGGCGAGCCGCTGCGATAGGGGTGACGTTGTGGGCCGCAGCGTGCTCGAGGCGTTCCCGGGCATCGAAGAGATGGGTCTCTTTGACGTTCTCCAGCGAGTCTGGCTGACGGGTGAGCCGGAACGTGTCCGCGCGAGCTTGTATCGGGACCAGCATACGCGCGCCTGGTATGACAACCAGGTATACAAGTTGCCCTCGGGAGACGTCGTTGCCGTCTATGATGATGTCACCGAGCGCAAGCACGCGGAAGAGGCCCTCCGGGAAAGCGAAGAACGGATGGAGCTGGCGCTGCAGGGCGCGGACTTAGGGACCTGGGATTGGGACGTTCGAACCGGCAAGGTGACGTTCAACGAACGCTGGGCTGCGATGTTGGGTTACACGTTGGATGAAATCGAACCTCACGTGCGCACGTGGGAGGGAATGGTCCATGCCGATGATCTGCCGCGGGTTCGGGACGAGCTGAACGCGCACCTCGAGGGCAGGACGGATTCCTATGAGGCCGAGCATCGCGTGCGGCACAAGTCCGGCGATTGGGTCTGGGTGCTGGACAAGGGACGAGTCACCCATCGTGACGACAACGGCAAGCCCCTGCGCGCCTGTGGGACGCATCTTGATGTCACGGATCGAAAACGCGCGGAACAATCGCTCGTGGAGCAGAACAAGACCCGGAATGCGCTGATCGAGGCCCTGCCCTATCCCACCATGTTGATACGCAAGGATAGAACGGTTCTTTTTGCCAATCGCAAGGCTCGTGATTTCGGAGCGACAGTCGGCGGTCTATGCTGGCGTGATTTCGGGCGCAGCTATTATATCTCCGAGGCAGACAAAGCCTACATCGATGAGCACGGGAACCCACCGCCGAGCGGTACTCATTGCACGTTCTGCCTGGCCGACGAAGCTCTGGGCACCTCGAAGACCGCGACGGCGCCGGACGTTGCTTTCCTTGGTGGGATCTCGGAGATCAGCTGGGTCCCGATCGACGAGGATACTTATCTGCACTTCGCGATGGACATCACCGAACGCAAGCGGGCCGAGGAGACCCTGCGGCTGGGCGAGGCGCGGCTGTCTCTCGCCCTTGACGTAAGCGGGGCGGGCATCTGGCGCTGGAACATCAAGACCGGCGAGTTAAACCTGGATGACCGTTTCCATGAGATGCTCGGGTACCTCCCGAATGAGCTGCCTGCCAACGTGGAAGACTGGAAGCGGTGGCATCATCCCGACGAGATCGATTCGGTAATGGCCAAGCGCGAACGTCACTTGCGGGGTGAGACTCCCGTTTACGAGGGTAACCATCGGCTCCTTCGCAAGAACGGAGACTGGGCCTGGGTCTTCACTCGCGGAAAAGTGGTTAGTTGGGATGCGGACCACAACCCGGAGACGTTCCTCGGAGTCGCGATGGACATCACCGAGCGCAAACGCGCCGAGGAAGCCCTGGAGAAACGTGTGCTGGCGCTGACTCAGCCGCTTGAGGACACGGGCACCATTGCATTCGACGACCTGTTCAATCTGGACGATATCCAGCGTCTGCAGGACAGGTTTGCCGAGGCCACCGGGGTCGCATCGATCATCACCCAAACCGACGGGACGCCCCTCACGAAGCCAAGCAACTTCACCCGACTCTGCAACGATATCATCCGGGGGACGAAGGAAGGCTGCGCCAACTGCTATAAGTCCGATGCCCAGCTAGGCTGCTTCCGTCTCGACGGACCTACTATCGAGCCCTGCCAGAGTGGGGGACTCTGGGACGCCGGCGCCGCAATCACCGTGGGCGGCAAGCACGTTGCCAACTGGCTGATTGGCCAGGTGCGAAACGAGACTCAAACTGAAGAGAGAATGCGGGAGTACGCCCGAAAGATCGAAGCGGACGAAGAGACCTTCATTGAGGCCTACCGCGAAGTGCCGGTCATGCCGTACGAGCAGTTCGAGCGGGTCGCCCAGGCGCTGTTCACGATCGCTCGGCAATTGTCCGCTTCCGCCTTTCAGAACGTGCAGCAGGCGCGCTTCATAACTGAGTGCAAGCGGGCGGAGAACGAACTGGCGTCAACCACGGCGTTTCTCGATACGGTTGTCGATATGAGCCCCTTTGCCATGTGGGTCTCCGATGAGACGGGGATGATCATCAGAACGAACCGCGCCCTGTGCGAGATCCTGAATCTGGCAAGTGAGGAGATTGTCGGGAAGTACAACGTACTCGAGGATCAGAACCTGAACGATGCCGGCTTGATGTCCTTGACGAAGGGGGTGTTCGAGGTGCATCAGCCGATCCGATTCAACATGCCCTGGAAGGCCACCCAGGCCGGTGATGTCTCGTTCGAAGGAGCGCGGGATCTGTATATCGATGTCTCGATGTTCCCGATTCTCAACGACGCCGGCGAGCTGACCAACGTGGTGTGCCAATGGGTGGACATCACCGAGCGCAAACGGGCGGAAGAATCGCTGCTGAGCGAGAAGTTGCTTTCCGAAGACTACATCAACAGTCTACCCGGTCTGTTCTATGTGTTCGATGAGACTAGGTTCGTCAGATGGAATACCCAGTGGGAGACCGTCACCGGCTACACCGCAGAAGAATTGAGCGTCATGTACTGTACGGACTTCTTCGAAGGAGAAGACCGGAGGATCATTCAGGAGAAAATGCTTGAAGTGTTCCGCGAAGGCGGTGCGGAGGTCGAGGCGGAACTCACTACCAAAGACGGCCGGAGGATACCCTATCTCTTCACCGGTCTTCGTCGAGAATTCAACGGCAAACCCCATCTGGTAGGCTTTGGATTGGACATCACCGAGCGCAAGCGGATGGAAGAAGAGCGCGCGGCTCTGGAGGATCAACTCCGCCAGGCGCAGAAGCTGGAAGCGGTGGGGCAACTGGCCGGAGGCGTCGCCCACGACTTCAACAACATCCTGACCGCGATCTTCGGCAATACGCAATTGGCGGTCAGTCAGCTCAAATCGGCTTTCCCGGAGGCAACCAAGGCGGTCGAACGCATCGAGCAGGTTCGCGAAAGTGCCAAGCGAGCGGCGTCATTGACCCGGCAACTGCTCACTTTCAGTCGTCGGCAGGTCATTCAGCCCGAGGTGCTCGACCTTAACCGAATCCTGGCGGACCTGGACAAGATGCTGCGGCGATTGATCACCGAGAATGTGACGCTCGAAACCATCGCCGACCCGAACCTGCAATCGGTGCGGGCGGACGCCGGCCAGCTCGAGCAGGTGGTTGTGAACCTGGTGGTCAACGCGGTCCACGCCATGCCCGATGGCGGCCGGCTCACCCTGGAGACCAAGAACGTCATCCTGGAGGAGGAGTATATCGAAAGCCACGCCGAGGCCCGCTCCGGCCCGCACGTGTTGTTGGTGGTCAGCGATACGGGGCACGGTATGGACGCCGCCACCTGCGCACGGATCTTCGAACCGTTCTATACCACCAAAGCGGTAGACAAAGGCACCGGGCTCGGGCTCGCGACGGTACACGGCATCGTCAAGCAAGCCGGCGGCCATATCGTGGTCTACAGCGAACCGGGGCGGGGAACCACGTTCAGAGTCTATCTGCCTGCGATTGACGCGACCCCTGTAGAGCCGGCGCCGGTCTTGGAATCGGAGAAGCCGTCAACCGGAGCCGAGACGGTTCTACTGTGCGAGGACGACCGCTTCGTACGCGAGCTGGCCGCTCAGTTGCTGCGAAACGCCGGCTATACGGTGATTGCGGTGGGCAGCGGCAATGAAGGCCTCGAAGCCGCGCGGAATCATACCGGGTCTATCGACCTACTGATAACCGACGTAATCATGCCGGGCATGAACGGCCGGGAGCTGTCCGAACAACTGGGTGCCGCATTACCTGGTTTGCCGACTCTGTTCATTTCGGGTTACACTTCCAACGTCATCGCCCACCACGGAGTGCTGGACGAAGGAGTCGAGTTCCTCGAGAAACCGTTTACCCAACAGGGGTTGTTGACCAAAGTCCGCACCGTGCTCGATGCGAAGAAACCGGATGCCAGCTTGAAAGTCTGAGCGGTTAGTGCAAGCCCGGACAAGCTTCGGCAGCGCAACCGCTGGAGCATTGGGCGACCTACCAGCTTCGCGCGATGTGCTACTTTGATAGGCTTTATGCCTCGACCACGTACTACGGAAGCTGCCAATCGCGTAGTATTCGTGCATTCGTCGCGGCTGTTCTAACCTTCGCGGGGTGTTTTGCTGCAGTAAGTAGTGACTCCACGTACGCGAGCGGCAGCGGCGCAAGCCGATGACGTCGGTCTCCATCGTCCCGCGGTCTCAACGCACCGCCGGAGGCCTCATTCCACGGCCACAATACCTACTGTCCAGATAACGGGCCTTGAATCACGCCCACACATGTCGAGTAGCGGTGGCGCAGATCGACCCACAAATGCAGCAATCTGAACGGTGATGGACGCACCTCACGATCAAAGCTTTGGTCCAGCCGCGTGACACCATGGTCAACCCAACCCCCTGACGCTCTCTCGAGCGCGGGAACCTTGATCTTCTTCGCGTAACCGTTCACTTCCTTCAGGATGTCGTTCGCCGACATCGTCTGGACATAGCCGATCATTGCACCTGATTCGGCACCTTCCCCGTACCCCCAGTCAGGATCCATGAACCGTTTGACGCCGTTCCGCGTGTAGTTCTCATTCAGAATCCACCCAGGTGATGAGGGTCTGGGATCCCATCGGGGCTGGGAACACCGCCGACATGTTTGGTTGGGCACCCGTCTTTCGCTTGACGGTCCACCCCGTTGCCGGGATACTCGTTTTGGCCGTTTTAGAGGGGGCGAAGCGCCGGCGGTGGGCTTCGTTCGTTGGATTGGGTCGATGGCTCTGGGAGACGGACCATGTCGTCGTTGTTGATCGCACTCATTGTTGTGGCGGTTCTGGCGGTGCTGTTCGGCGGCACGGCCGTGAGCATGTTCAACAAGCTCGTCACGTACAAAAACCGTTACCAGAACGCCTTCGCCCAGATCGAAGTGCAGTTGAAGCGCCGGTACGACCTGATCCCCAACCTGGTCGAGACGGCCAAGGCCTATATGGAGCATGAGCGCGGCACGCTGGAGGCGGTTATTGCCGCCAGGAACCAGGCGGCGAGCGGGCTGGAGAAGGCGGCTTCCGACCCGAGCAACGCCGGGGCGATGAAGGCGCTGATGGGAGCCGAAGGGGCGCTAACCGGCGCGATGGGCCGACTGTTCGCGGTCATGGAAGCCTACCCGGACCTCAAAGCCAATCAGAACATGCAGCAACTCAACGAGGAGCTGACCTCGACGGAGAACAAAGTCGCCTTTGCCCGACAGGCGTTCAACGACGCGGTCACGTTCTACAACACTTACAAGCAGACGTTCCCGCCGGTGCTCTTCGCGGGCATCTTCGGGCACAGTCAGGACGCCACTCTGCTCGAGTTCGACAGCGAAGCGATTGCGGAGGCTCCGAAAGTGTCCTTCAGTTGACACCAGCTCGCTTGAGACTCCGACATGGCCATGGACTTCTTCGAAAGCCAGGATGTCGCGCGGCGTAAGACCGGCCGGCTGGTGATCCTGTTCATCCTGGCCGTGATTGCGATTATCGCCGCGGTTCACGTTCTGGTCGGATTGCTCTGGGGTTATGTGGGGCGGGATCCGGAAACGCATGGCCTCCAGTGGTCGCATCTGCTGGACTGGCAGCTTTTGGGGATTGTCGCCGGCAGTACGATTCTAGTAGTGGGCGGCGGGAGCCTTTTCAAAATCGCGCAGCTTCATGGCGGCGGTAGGGTCGTGGCGGAGACGCTGGGCGGCCGGCTCGTGCACGCGTCCACCAATGACCCCGACGCGCGCAAAGCGCTCAACGTGGTCGACGAGATGGCCATCGCCTCCGGCATTCCCGTGCCGCCGGTGTACTTGCTGGAACACGAGAAGGGTATCAACGCCTTCGCCGCCGGTTTCGCGCCGGGCGATGCGGTGATCGGCGTGACCCGCGGATGCATCGAGCAGCTCTCGCGCGACGAACTCCAAGGCGTCATCGCCCACGAGTTCAGTCACATCCTCAACGGCGACATGCGTCTGAACATCCGGCTGATAGGTGTTCTGCACGGCATTCTGGTGATCGGTATCATCGGCTACTTCATGTTCCGGTCGTCGTTCTATTCAGGGCATCGCCGGAGCCGCTCCAGCAAGGACGGCAGCCCCGTGCCGCTTCTGGCGCTCGGTGCGGGCCTGGCAATCATCGGGTATGTGGGCACGTTCTTCGGTAATCTGATCAAGGCCGCGGTCAGCCGGCAGCGCGAGTTTCTCGCCGACGCCTCGGCCGTGCAGTTCACCCGGAACCCGCATGGAATCGCCGGGGCACTTAAGCGGATCGGCGGGTTCACGTCCGGTTCGAAGCTCGAAAGCCCCGGGGCGCCAGAGGCGAGCCACATGTTCTTCGCTCGGGGGGTGGCTTCGGCCTTGGGATCGCTTTCCGCCACTCATCCGCCGCTCCCGGAGCGAATCCGACGGATCGAACCCAACTGGGACGGCGGATTCACCAAAGGCGACCGACGGGAGCGCAAGGCGCGGGCGCCCGCCGCGCAGGCCGCCGGTTTCGCCGCGGCGCCGCCTTATGTTGCGCGGGCCGCGGAGCCGGCTCCGGCCGTGAGTCAGATCGGGCAGCTTACGGAGGCCCACGTCGACTACGCGGGGCAGCTTATAAGGAGCTTGCCGGCAGCTGTTACCGCGGCCGCCCGTGAGCCGTACGGGGCGCGGGCGGTAGTGTATGCGCTGCTCATCGACAAGGAACCGGAGCCTCGTCGCGCCCAGCTTGCGAGGCTCGCGGAATACAGTGACCAAGGCGTAAGCGCCGAGACGGAACGGCTGTTGCCTTTGGTAGAACAGTTGGGGAGCGAAGTCCGTCTGCCTTTGGTCGACCTGCTCATTCCGACTCTGCGCGAACTCTCTCCGGCTCAGTATGACATCTTCAAACGCAACGTGGACGAGCTGGCTAAGGCCGACAAGAGGGTTGATCTGTTCGAGTGGACTCTCGGTCGGATTCTGCTGCACCATCTCGATCCGCATTTTGTCCGGACAGCGCCGCCGCGGGTGCAGTATTACGCTTTGAGTCGGCTGCAGCGGGAGTGCGAGGTGCTGCTATCCACGCTGGCGTATTCGGGTCACAAGGACCACGATCAAGCGCGGTCAGCCTTCGAACTTGCGGCCCCACGTTTGGGTTTGCCCAAACTGGGTATGACGCCGGTGAATCAGTGCGGGCTCAAGGAGTTGGATAGCGCTTTGGACGCCCTGGCCTTGGTCGCGCCCCGGCTGAAGAAGCAGCTCGTCGAATCGTGTGCGGCGTGCGTCGGCGCGGATCGGGAAGTTACGGTCAAAGAGGCCGAGCTGCTCCGCGGCATCTGCGACGCCCTGGCCTGCCCCATGCCGCCGCTACTGCCGGGGCAACGGCTGATCTAGTGCCGCTTCCAGTAAGAGGTGGTCCAGAATCCTCCCCCCTTGCCAAGGGGGGATTGAGGGGGTTCATTTCGCCGGGATGAACGATCCAGGCTAGTCGGCCGGGGCGCACCGCCCATCCGCCCAGCGGACACGGCCGGCAAGAGCGCATCGAGCGACGGGCCTCGCTCGCCGCGCGGGCTTTCAGCAGTTCTTCTGCAGATCCTGATAGAGCATCAGCGTGTTGCCGTCCGGGTCGAAGAAGGTCGCCAGTTTGACCATACCTTCGATGATGCGCGTGGGGCCGTCGAAACGGACGTCCTTGGCCTCGAGCTGCGCGCGGGCGTCGTCAATATCCACGACGCCGAAAGTGAGTACAACGCCGCCGGATCCGCCGCCAGCATCGCCACGCGATAGCCCCACGTTAACGTTCGCGACTTCGGTGGCCAGCTCGCACCAACCCAGGTCGTCCATGCGGTACAGCATGCTGAAACCCAACACCTCCTGGTACCATTTGATGGCACCTTCGAAATCCGCGACCTGGATCCCGCAGGTCAACCCGCCGTCGTATTTGAGAGGTGATGCCATGGTGCGCGCCTTTCCCGTTCGAGGTTCATTTGAATAGACCAATCGTAGCACGGCCCCGTCATTGCACTCGACTATCGCGTGCGACGCAACCCGGGCTCGCTTGTGGCATGGCGATACCATACGCCCTGCCCACCCGACCTTGGGGCCGGCGGTGCTCCTCCGCCTCGAGTACTCGGCATTTGCGAAACCGGCGAAGACAATGAGACTGCGACCTGTCGTTGAAGCAGGTAGGGTCCGCTCCGCGGACCAATTCGCTTGTTGGCGGCAAAGGGCATCGAGGTTCGGATCGGACACCGGTGATTCAACATCATAAGGGAACCACGTTGGCGACCGCCGGGAGCTCTTCGATCATCGAAGTGCCGCCCTTGGGTTGACGTGCGACGCGATCCCGCGGCTTACGCCGCGGGCTGGACAGAGCTGTCGCCCTGACGGGCTGGTCCCGCACGCCACGCAGGTGGCACATATACGGCACTGTCGACCACGGGCAAGCTGCGCGCGTGCATGCTGGAAGCGCGGGCTGTGCGGCGGAATGCACATGAGCTGCGCTCATGCCACTCTCGATGGCAGGTCTCGTGCCTCGACCGTGCCCTACGAGGTCTTCGCGGGACGCGCGCCCGCATGGCGGGTCTCGCACCTCGAACGTCTACGGGGGGATGGTACGTGGGTGGCATGGGCCAACTTGTTGGCCCGTGGAGCGTGGTGCGGCGCAGGCGTCCACGAGCAAGCTGGAACAGTGCATCAGCGTAACGCGAGATCGAGTGACGAACCGTACTTCGCTACACAAACCGGCTATGCTTGCCACCCGCCGCGGGTCTCGTTCCTCGACCGTGCCCTACAGCCGCCGATGCTGCCCTACAAGGAGGCCGTCGTAATCAGCCTCGGTGGCAGGTCTCGTTCCTCGACCGTGCCCTACACCCGCCGATGCCGCCCTACAAGGAGGCCGCCGTAATCAGCCTCGGTGGCAGGTCTCGTTCCTCGACCGTGCCCTACACCCGCCGATGATGCCCTACAAGGAGGCCGTCGTAATCAGCCTCGGTGGCAGGTCTCGTTCCTCGACCGTGCCCTACAGCCGCCGATGCTGCCCTACAAGGAGGCCGTCGTAATCAGCCTCAGTGGCAGGTCTCGTTCCTCGACCGTGCCCTACAGCCGCCGATGCTGCCCTACAAGGAGGCCGTCGTAATCAGCCTCGGTGGCAGGTCTCGTTCCTCGACCGTGCCCTACACCCGCCGATGCTGCCCTACAAGGAGGCCGTCGTAATCAGCCTCGGTGGCAGGTCTCGTTCCTCGACCGTGCCCTACACCCGCCGATGCCGCCCTACAAGGAGGCCGTCGTAATCAGCCTCGATGGCAGGTCTCGTTCCTCGACCGTGCCCTACAGGGGTGCCAACCGGGTGGGTCAACTTGTTGAGCCGTGGAGCAAGTACGGTCCACGGAGTGGGCCCTGCACGCTGACGTACAATGGTGCGAGACATCTCATGCCGCCCGGTTGCGAGTGAATATCCGGTGCTTTCTCGCGGGGGACACCGAACGAACATAAGCGGCGGGCAAGCGTGGAGGGACAGAGCAGTGTCACAATGGCGTGACCCCGTTGGGGTAGACTTCTCATCTGAGCGTGGACCCAGGGTAGCCGCTGCGCGGCAACCCTGGGCTTCAGGGCGAAACGCCTTCGGCGTAGTTCCACACGGCGAGGTGTTTATGTTTGGCGACGCGGGAACCTTCGGAAGAGAGACGCCCACGTCACCTGCTGAGCCACCGTACGATTAGCAAACCGCCGGCACACCGCTCGTGGCAGTGCCCCGTTTGCAATACGTAGCTGTGGCCGCTTGCGACGTCAAGAAGGTGTTTCTGGCTCGTCCGTTTTCGGCGGGGGATGTAAGAACCCGTCAGATTCGGCGAGGGGTAAGGGCGGGAGCGGGCATTACTATGGTAGAAGATCATCGATGAGGAGTATTCACGTGGAAATCGCCGGGGCGGCCGCCGGCCTGCGACAAACCGCATCGATCGAACGCACCTGTAACCGGGACGACCGGCTGCGGGAGGTGTTCGACCGGGTCGGGGAGGGGCTGTACCGCTTCATCCTGATGCGTGTGGGTGGAGATCGGCACACGGCTGATGATCTTCTGCAGCAGACGTGCTATGAGGCGGCACGTCATCGTCGACCGCCGACCGATAACGGCGAGTGTGCGGCTTGGATGTGGGGGATCGCGCGTAACCTGCTCCGCCGGCACTGGCGTGATCAGAAGCGGCAGGCGGGGTTGATTCCGTTGGACAGTGCGGCGGCCCAACTGGCCGACTGCCTGGAGGCGCGTCCGCTACCGCAAGACGCTCTGATCCGGGAGGAGATGGCCGACGCCTTGTTGTTAGCTGTCACAGAGCTGGCAGCAGAGGATCAACGCCTTGTGTTTGGTTATTACTTCGACGGGCGCCGCCAGGCGGAGATCGCCCGCGACGAGGGTATTACGGAGAAGAGCGTCGAGACCAGATTGGCTCGGGCGCGGCAGCGGCTGCGGAACACTCTTCGCAGCATGGGAAGGTCAGGTGGACGATGAATACGCCACATGATCCGGATAAACAGTTTCACGACAATCTACGCTCGGTGGGTCGGCAAGTGCAGGTCCCTGACGGACCTTCAAGCCAGACCATGGCGCGGTGCCGCGCTGCTTTGGACCCGGCCAACCGAACAACGAAATGGAGTATTTTTGCGATGATTAAGAAACCAGCCGTCTTGTCGGCAGTTGGAGTGGCGGCTTCCATCGTTGTGGCCGTGGGGTTTTTCCTCCCGGTCGGCACCGGTCCGACCGTCCAAGCCGCGACCATCATTCAGAAGCTCGACGAGCAGATCCAGCAGAACCCGCGCATCGAGGTGACCATCGACTCGCTGAGCGTCGATGAGGTTTTCGTGAATGGGACCGTACAGATCTCGGAGCAGGGAGTGGCCGGCGATATGGCCGTTCAGGTCTATGACCAGCCCGGCGGAGAGCTCGAGGTGGAAGTTGATCTTTCCCTGGGGATTACCGACGACGGCGGTTGGGTGCTGCTCCGCAAATTGGTGGTTCCGGACCCGAAGGCCCAGGCGATGCTGGCGATGTTCATGCCGCCGGGCGGCGAAATACTGCTTCTGTTGCCTAAGGAAGCCCTCGACGCGGATATCGGAGCCGACGTGAGAACCGAACTGGGCAGCCTGAACGAACTGCAGTCCGGGGAGCTGGTGTCCATATTCCAACAGTTGATCGAGGCCCACGCCGACTACGGCATTAACCTCGTGAACCAAGCCGATGGTACTGTGCTTCTTTCGCTATCGATAGATGACGCCGAAGCGCTGGCCGGGTTTGAGCAAATGCTCATCGCCTCTGCCGGAGCCGCGGCTGAAGAGGCTATCGCGGATGTTACGGCCGACGCCGACGTTGAAATCAATCTTCTGGATATGGACGAAGGCAACGAACTGATCGGCTGCACGCTAAGCGTCGTGTACGACCCGGCTACAGAGAAGGTCCGGTCCTTCGGGATTGAAGGGCTCGGCGGGCCCGACAGCCGGATCAACATAGTCATTGGCGAAGGTGAGATCGACCCGGACTTGTTCGACTCGGATCGCGTGGTGACCCCCAGCACGCGGACCTTCGACCTGGGCGCTTTGGAAGCCATGTTCGGGCAGTTTGACTCCGAAGAGTAAACCCGGCTAAGCCCGGTAGGATGAGAACGCAGCGCCCTCGGGAACCGACCAGGGACCCGAGGGCGTTGCTTATCCTGACTTCAACATCGGGGCAGCCAATCAACGGAGTACGTCGTACAGTTACCGGGATCGCGCGAAAACCCCGTAGGGCACGGTCGAGGCACGAGACCTGCCATCGAGGCCGCAATGGGCCGAATCGCACGAGAACGTGCCACGCGCGTGGCTCGAGGAACCAGCCGGTCAGGGCGACAGCTTTGCCTGACCCGCGGCGTGAGCCGCGGGATCGAGTCGCCATGTTGGCCCCAGCCCCGCCCGCGGCGGCACTTCGATACTCGAAGAGGTCCCCGCGGTCGCCAACGCGCTCTCCCTATGATGTTCAATCACCGGCGTCCGATCGAAACTTCGAGGTCCTCTGCCGCCCGCAAGGGGCTTGGCGCAAAGCCGCACAGTTTCCCCCAGGCTTACGCCGTGGGGCTACAGGACCTGTCGCCCCAAGGGGCTGTCCGCCGGCGGCGTATGTTCGGAGAAGGCGCGTTGCGCAAGGGCGCAGGCAGGGATGCCTGCGCTACGCGAAAAGCAAAGGCAGGTCTCGTGCCTCGACCGTGCCCTACCCCTGGCACCGCGGCTCCGCCCACGCCGAGGGCGTACTCGGACGGGACGCAGTCCGCACATCACAGAGAGGACTCTCTCATCTCGTCTGCCAAGGCTAGTACCATTGGGCTGAGCCCGACCTACCGCACTGCAGGGATGCCTGCGCTACGCGAAAAGCAAAGGCAGGTCTCGTGCCTCGACCGTGCCCTACCCCTGACACCGCGGCTCCGCCCACGCCGAGGGCGTACTCGGACGGGACGCAGTCCGCACATCACAGAGAGGGCTCGCTCATCTCGTCTGCCAAGGCTAGTACCATTGGGCTGAGCCCGACCTACCGCACTGCAGGGATGCCTGCGCTACGCGAAAAGCAAAGGCAGGTCTCGTGCCTCGACCGTGCCCTACCCCTGACACCGCGGCTCCGCCCACGCCGAGGGCGTACTCGGACGGGACGCAGTCCGCACATCACAGAGAGGGCTCGCTCATCTCGTCTGCCAAGGCTAGTACCATTGGGCTGAGCCCGACCTACCGCACTGCAGGGATGCCTGCGCTACGCGAAAAGCAAAGGCAGGTCTCGTGCCTCGACCGTGCCCTACCTCTGACACCGCGGCTCCGCCCACGCCGAAGGCGTATTCGGGCGGGACGCAGTCCGCACATCAGAGAGGACTCTCTCGTCTCGCCTGCCAAGGTTAGTACCATTAGGCAAAGCCGGACCTACCGTACTCTCTCGTTTCGTCTGCCAAGGTTGGTGCCATTGAGCAGAGCCCGACCTACCTGGCTACCGTGCGGGCGGCCTGGATCCGTATTACTCCATTGCCGATTGCAGGACGGCAAAGTCCGCACTATCCACGTCACCGTCGACTCCAAAATCAAAGGCGTTTAGACAATCGTCCGCGGTTACGCCCGGGAGGCTCGGGGTCGGATCCGCGTTCGGACCGGCCATGCAGTCACTGAAAACGAGGTAGTCGTCCAGATCCACCACGTCGTCTCCGTTCCAGTCACCCGACATCTGCCCAACCGTAATCGTGACGCTGCCGGAGTCATAGGTAACCGTATACTGCCCGGCCGATTGGATCTCATCGAACTTCCCGTCCACCGCACCGGCGGTCAGGATCGTAAAAGAGTCACCGATTGCCGGCACGAAGCCGTCAGTCAGCACGATCCGCAGCTTGCCGCCCAACCTGGCCGTGGAACTGACGGTTAACAGGTCGTAGCTGTCGCCCTGGACAAGCCCGCCTAACTCGATGACGAGGGTCCCGTCCGCATCTTGGATGTACGTGCCTTGAATGTGCAAGCTTCCCGTTTCGCTCCCGGGGGCAACCGTACCCTCGACGTTGCTGACACTGCCCGAGAAAGTCCCGTCACCGGTCAGTGTGCCGCTCAGCGAGGTCACCCCGGGGGCCGTGATGGTACCGTCTACTTCGGTAACCGAGCCGGACGAAGGCGTATACTCTCTGGTCAATAGCAACGTCTTACCTGTGGGCACTTCGAGAGCCCCTTCGTTAATAAGGAACGACCGGATGTCGTTGTTGCCAAGGATGCGCATTGTGTGGCCGGCGGAGTTGGTGAGATTGTAGGCGTTGTCGATATCGTTGTGCCCGCCGATACTGAACACCCCGGTCCCGGTCAGCACGGTGTCGCCGGCCAGGAGAAGATTCGTTCCGGACCCGCCGCCTTGCACTTCAAAGGTCCCGAGGTTGGTGATAGTGCCCGAAACGTAGCCCGGGCCCTGCCCGTTAGGTACCATGAGGGTGCCGAGGTTAGTCAGGTCGGAGATCAAAGAGTTGCTCGCGAGTTGGATGACCCCGTCGTCCGTGGTGTCCAGTGCACCGCCTCGCACGGAGGCACTGCGTAGAGAGGCGATTGAGCCGGCCAGGGCCCGGATAAGACCGCCGGTGTTATCGTAGGCTCCGGAAGTGACCTGCAGCGTTCCGCCGCTGCTACCCTGCATTATTCCGGTGTTGTAGTTGGTTTCGCCGTCGGTCGTGTTGATGATCAGCGGATAGGCCGGGTTGTCGGCGTCGATTGTGCCCTCGTTGGTGAGAGTCATCAGGTTCTTGCCCAGCTCGCGCGATCCGCGGATGGTGTGGTTGGCGGCATTGGTAAGGCGGTCGGTGGCGGTCGCCCCGCGCAGGGCGTTCGGTCCGGACGGACCGAGGACCACCTCGCCGGTGCCGCTGAGGGTCACGTCGCCGTTCATATACAGGTTCACGCCGTTTCCGAGACTGGTTAGTTCGATGGTGCCCTGGTTGATAATGGTTCCCTGGGCGTAGCCACCTCCGCCGGCGTCGTTCGGCAGCAGGATCGCGCCGTCGTTGGTCAAGTCGGCGATGACGCCGCCGGCGCGTAGTTCGATGTTCCCGCTTCCATCCGTAACGAGCCGGCCACCGCTGACCAGCGCCCCGGTTGAGATCTGGGCGGTCGAGCTGTCGGCGGCTTCGATCTGCCCATTCGTGTTGTCGTAGGTTCCGGAGGTAATCTGAAGAGTCGCGCCGTTGCTCGCCCGCATCGTGCCGGTGTTGTAGTTGGATTCGCCGTCGGTCATGTCGATGGTCAGCGGGTAGGCCGGGTTGTCGGCGTCGATTGTGCCCTCGTTGGTGAGGGTCATGCGGTTCTTGCCCAGCTCGCGCGAGCCGCGGATGGTGTGGTTGGCGGCATTGGTAAGGCGATCGGTGGCGGTTGCCCCGCGAACGTAGTTTGGTCCCGACGGACCGAGGACGATATCACCGTCACCCTCGAACGTAACGTCACCGTCGATGGACAGCGCAGTGCTGTAATGGACGCTGGTTAGTTCGATTGTGCCCTGGTTGGTAATGGTCCCGCGAACGAACCCGGTGCCGCCGCCGTTGGGCACACGGAGGGTTCCGGTGTTGGTGATGTCACACGCCACAGCGGAATCGCGCAGTTCAACGACGCCGTCACCGACGGTGGTAGTCTCGCCGTTGGACACAACGGCCCCGGTGGTGATCTGGGCGACGGAACCGTCCATGCCGCGAATGAGCCCGTCGGTGTTATCGAAGGTGCCCCCCAGCAGTTGGAGGGTGCCGCCGGCGGAGGCCTGCATAGTCCCGGTGTTGTACACGATCTCGGTATCGGTCGGGTTCACTTCAAGCGGATACGCCGGATCATCGGCGTCGATCGCGCCTTGGTTAGTCAGAGCCATGTAATTGTCGCCCACGCGTCGCGAACCGCGAATCGTGTGGGCGGCGCCGTTGGTCAGGCGGTCGGTCGGCGTGAGTCCGCGCATGTAGTTGGGTCCCTGCGGACGGAGAATGACCTCACCAATGCCCCCAAGCGTAACATCTCCGTTGATCTGGAAGTACGTACCGAAATGGGGGCTGGCAAGCTCGATTGTGCCGTTGTTGGCAACCACGCCCATCCCCGGTCCGCTGTCGATCCGCAACGCAGCCCCTCCGTTTACGCCGATCTGCACCTTGTCGCCCGGGTCGACGGTGAGGTTGTCGATTGCGGCCGTTAAGCCGTTTTCCAACACGACGGTAACGTCGCCCACGTTGCCGCTGTCGATAAACACGCTGTAATGTTGCTTCGAAGTGTTATTGGGCCAACTCAGGGTGGTCCAATTGAGGCTTTCATTCCAGGGCGATCCGGACGCTCCGGTCCAGATGGCGCCGTGCTGCTCAACACCCATAGGCGCGAAGATGCCGAACTCGACGATACCGGACGCGGCCACGCGATTGATATCCGGGTCGGCACCGCTGCCGACGACTTCCCACCACTCGGTGCCGTCCCAACGCCACATGCGCAGGCTGGACTCGTTGAACTCGCCGGGGTCCGAGTCTTCGTAGTTAACCCAGAGCTGGAGTTCGGCGGGGGCCGCGATCTCCACGACCTCGACGTAACGCCCCATACTGACCTGATCCGCCCGCGGCGGTGGGGCGGTGGCCACCTCTCGAATGCCGACGCCGCCTTCATAGAGGAAAGACACCGACGTGGCGTAGCTGGCCAACTGAAGTCTGCTGACGGCGTTTTCCGTGCCGGATTCTCCGAGGAACGCATACGTGTTACCGCTCGAAGCAACGTCGCTGATCGAGCAGTGCTCGACGCCGTCGGTGATGTGAATCCCGGCGACGTCGGCCCCCGTTGCCCCGAAGATACCAAAGCCGATTATGGCCACGTAGTCCGCGGTGACGTCAAACGCGTGATCGTCCGGATCCGCCGCCCGGACAATCGTGTCGCGCGGCGCGCCGTAGGCCTGCAGCACCAGTTGCTTGGTGACATCGATGTTCTCTTCATACTCACCGGGGCCGATCTGGATCAACTGCCCGTCGAGCGTATCGTCGTCGTCGATGGCCTCCTGAATCGTGTAGAACCACTCATCGGTGGCGACGTTGTGTACGGCGGGTGGGGCGAGGACGTCGTAATGGTCTGCGGATTCGATCAGCGGGTACAGGTCCTGCTGTGAGCTGCCGAGCGTGTAGACATCGTGAGGATCCTCGCCGACCCCGTCGCCGTCATCGTCTGCGCCCGCGTAGTCGCCCCAGTGGTTGCCCAGCCGGCCGGTGAAGCGGCCCGTATCGTATTCGTACGTCAGGTCTTCCAGGCTATACCAGGTGCTGGAGGCGAAGTCACTGGTCGTGGCGTTGGCAAACGTGTTCCCCGTGAAGTTGTTGAGGTAGACGACGTTGTCATCTGCCGAGTAGTTCATGTTGATACCGGTGTGGTTGCCGGTACAAGTGTTGTGAGTAATGGTATTGAAGTCCGATTTGTTGAAATAGAGGCCGTCGTACGCGCAGTTCGTTACGGCATTGCCGCTTACGATGTTGTGGTGACTGTCGTCAGTGAGGTGAATACCGCCGCGTTCGCTTGCGGTGATCGTGTTATTGATGATCTCGTTATAGTCGCTGTGCACGATCAGCGAGATACCGGCCTGGGCGATGTCATGGATGTTGTTGCCCGACACGATGTTGTAGGTGTTCGTGTTGGCCAGGATGATGGCCGGCCCCGTGCAGCCGGAGATTTCGTTGCCGGAGATCACGTTTTCCGTGGAAAGGTTTGCCCGGACGCCGCGATAGTCGCCGATGAAGTCATTGCCAAGAACATGGCATTGCGTGGCGTCGACGAGAAGGACCCCATCGCCCATAGGATCAGTGGCGCCGGTGATGGTGAACCCGGATAGGGTGATCTCGCAAGCGCTGAGCAAGAACACGCTCAGGTTCGGGTCCGCCCCTTCTACGGTCGTTGTATCAGGGCCGTTTTCAGATTCAATGCTCAGTCCGTCACGAAGGTGGAGCCCGCTGCTCGATTCTCCGACCACCTCGTAGTTGTCCACGACGACGTTCTCCACGTACGTGCCGTCACGAACGATGATAAGATCGTACGCCTCGGCATCGTCCACGGCGCCCTGGATTGTCGTGTAGGTTTCGCCCGAGCCGACATACAAGGTCGCCCCACCGGCGACGGCGGTGTGAAAGGCAAACATCATCGCCAAGCCCGCGACGATCAGGCAGGTGGACTTCGATCTGACGAACATCTTCTTCGCTCCTCGTTACGCTCGTTGAACTCGTGGCGGTAAATACCGGTCCCGGGAATGTCCGAAGTCAAAGAGCCCCCCTCCGGGACGAGTACCGGTCAGACCCCGACCGCCGGCAAGTCGCCCATCGACCTTGCCATTAACCCAAGCGCGAATCGGCGTTGGGCGCTACGCAAGCGCGCCGAGCTTGTACCGACACATGCTAAGGGCCCACGCTGGGAGGGATTCGTCGTCCTATAATGCAAGCGGTATCATCCGGGGAAGAGAAGTGATGGAAGGGATGATTGAATCCGAGGTGCGTCGCTGATTTCGGGTCGTTGACTCGTGGTTCGTTCAGACTCCAACCGGCGTCGAGACTCGCTCCTCAATCTTGTGAGCTATCTCCGTCAGGGCGATTGCGGGGGTACTGCCGGGTTGCGACAGCACGATCGGGACACCGGACGCATACGCTTCGTTGCAGGCGTCCTCGGCGGGCGGGAAGAAACCGATAACATTCACGCCCAATTCCAAACTGATGTCACCGGCGCGGGGTGGACGGGAGGATGCTGCGCGGCTCACCATCACGATACCTCGCCGGGTCTTGCCGACGCCCCAGGAGTCGATTCGTTCCAAGACCGCCTTGGCGGTATCCCAGCAGCATTCGCGATGCTCGGCCACGACCACTACGTAATCGCACCGCTCGATCGCTGCTCTTGTTCCGGGAGACATATCGCCGGGTAGATCGAGCAGCGTGTACTCCGACATATCGGCCAGCCCGGAGACTACGGCCAGGGCGTGGTCCGGTGTAACTTCCGTATACCCTTCGTCGGGGCGGGGGCCGAACAGTACTCGAAGACCGGGTCGGTACTTGACCAAGCGCCGGCGCAACTCGCGGGTGGTGATGTTCCTGCTTTCGAGTTCGAGCAGACTCGCGAGCCCGTCCGTCGGCGCCTCCCCCAGCTCCAAAGAGCAAGTTCCGAAGGAAGGCCGTAGCTCCGCGACGATTGTGGATCGTCGTTCGGCACAGAGTGCCGCAGCCACGTTCAACGCCACGGTAGTGGCACCCACACCGCCTTTTGCGCCAACGAAGCCGAGAGTCTGACCCAATCCTCCGGTTTGGCCATACTGGAGTTTCTGAGTTCGTTCCAGCAGCGCCGCAACGCGCGTTACCATCTCGTCGATGTCAAACGGTTTGGTAACGTACTCGTCCGTCGCGGTCTGCCAATCCTTGATCTTGTCCGCGGTCTCCGTTCGGCCGCTGAGGAGGATGACGGGAAGCTCGGCGGTATCCGGGCGGGCGCGCAACTGTCTGCAAAAGGAAATCCCGCTCATGTCGGGTAGCTTGACGTCCAGGATCAGCAGATCGAAAGGCTCAGAGGTGATCTTCCGCAAAGCGGCCTCTCCCGTTTCGGCCGAGATGATTCGATGGCCCTCCGCCTCAAGAGCGCGGCCGAGTATCCGCAATACGTTCGCCTCGTCGTTTACGATCAGGATCTTGGCGCTCATCAGCATTTGTCCTTTCTATCCTTTGCAGGACACCTCATGCTGGGCGACGCCTTCCGCAGCTTTGTGACCGCTGCCCTCCGCGATCAGCTTCGCGAGCTTGGTGACTTGCTTGGCCACATCACTGCGGTGGCGGCTGATGATGAACGGCACGCCTTCGTTGATGCTGTGGGACACGAGAGCGGGGTCATTGGGAAGCGCGGCGGTGATTTTGTAGCCCATTGCCTGCTCGATATCCCCCGAGGGCAATTCGCTTTTGCGTCCATGACAATTCAGTACCGCAATGGGCGTCGCCTCCGGCTGAAGTGACTGAACGTACTCGATGAACATCTGGGCTCGCCGGACCGAGGTGACCTCCGGCGTCGTCAGCAGCACGATCCGATCGGCGACGGACAAGCCGGCCTGGCAGCATTTTCCGGGGAACGGGGCGGAATCCACGACTACAAAATCGAAGATGTTGCGTAACTCGGTGAGCATTTTCATCAGCGGCGGGGCTTCGGTGCTGTCATTGGCAATGCGGTGCTCGGGGGCGGCAAGGACCTCAATACCGGACGAGTGGGAAACGGCCACCGTGTCGATGAGTTCCGAATCGAGATCATCGGCCCGGGCCAGAAGATCGAGAACCGTGTATTTAGGGTACAGCTCCAGCATGGCGCTGACGTCCCCGGCCTGGATGTTCGCATCCACCAAAGCCACGCGGGCTTTGGTTTCCCGACCGAGGGCAACGGCGAGGTTAGTGGCCATAACCGTCTGCCCCACCCCGCCCTTCGCTCCGCACACGGCCACCATAGTCCCCCGCGACGGCTTCTCGGACGCGGTTCGCCGATAGAGTAGCTCGGCTTGTCGGTCCAACATGCCGGCCACGCGAGCCACGACCTCGTCACAATCAAAAGGCTTGGTGATATACTCGTCGGCTCCCGCCCGGATTCCGCTGATTCGGTCGGATACCTGAGCTCGGGCACTGAGGATCATCACCGGCAGGTCAATCGTCTCCGGATCGGCGCGCAGTTCTTTGCACACCTCGGTTCCGCTGATCCCCGGCAGCATGTTGTCCAGGATCACGAGATCCGGCCGGTCGTCGCGGATCTTGGCCAGAGCTTCCTCGCCGGTTTCGGCGGTAATGACGCCGAAGCCCTCGGCGTCGAGTACGAAACTGAGCATCCGCAGGACGTTGGCCTCGTCATCTACGATCATTATTCTTCGGTTCATTACCCATCAATCCACTTGTGTTTGCTGGATCCTGCTGTTCCAGTCGCCGCCCCACCCCGTCCACTCGGACCACCTGCGTTACTGCCGTCAACTCGGCACGCCGCTGGGGCCACCCACCGGCAGAACGAAGTGGAACGCGCTTCCCTTACCCGATTCACTCTCAACTCCGATTTCCCCCCCGTGGGCTTCGACGATTTGTTTCGAGATGAAGAGCCCGAGCCCCGTTCCCTTCCCCCGGCGTTTCTCTTGTGTCTCTGAACGATAGAACCTATCGAAGAGCTTCGGCATCTCGTCGGGCGCGATTCCCGGACCGGTATCGACCACCCGGATTCTGACGGTGTGGTCGTCGGCCGTGGCGGTTACCCGGATCGCCTGCCGCGGCTTTGAGAACTTGATTGCGTTTCCGATCAGATTGACCAGAACTTGCTGTAATCGGTGCCGATCGGCGCGCGTCGGTGGGCACTCTCCCGACACCTCTTTAATGAGCGTGATTTGCTTTTCCCCGGCGAGACTCTCGAGCGAATTAATCGTGTCGGTCAGCAGGCCTGCAACGTCAACTTCCTCAAGGTCGAGTTCCAACCGACCGGCCTCCATCCGCGAGAGATCCAGCAGATCATCGACCAGAATCGCCAGACGGTCCGCGTCGGCGCACGCCCGAGTGAGGAACTCCTGCTGAACCTGCGGGTCTTTGGCTCTACCTTTTACCAACAGTTGGAGCATTCCCTTCAAAGAGCAGATCGGAGTGCGCAGCTCATGAGAGACGTTGGCCACGAGATCGCTCTTCATCTGAATGAGCTCTTGGGTAGCCGCCTCCGCTCGCCTTCGTTCGGTGATATCACGGGAGAATACAGCACAAACGCTTACGTTGTCTTCGTTGTCGCGAACCGGATAGACGTTGTTATCGAGGATTCTCTCTCCGTCGCGATCCTCGTAACTCAATGACTCTCCCAGCCTGAACGCGGCGGTCACGTTCTCGCGGCAGACCTGAGCGGTCTCGGGCGGCAGGTAGCCGTACATGCACTCCCCATACAGTTCGTCACTGCTCTTGTGAAAGCGCCGGCCCGCCGCCACGTTGCAGGCCAGTACCACCCCGTCTCGGTTGACCAGGACGGCACTGTCGGAAGGCGCGTTGAGCAGTGTCCGATTCATGGCTTCGCTGTCGCGTAACCGCTGATAGGTCGTTTCGAGCTCCGCCAGCAGATGCCGGTTTTTGCTCACGACGTCCTCCAAGACCGCCCTGGCGTCCTCCAGGTGGCTGACGTCCAACTCGAGAGTCGACGCGTATTCCTTGAGCCTGATCTCCGTGCTCTGGTGTTCGCGTCTTGTCCGAAGCACCGCCCGTACTCGGGCTCGAAGTTCGTCCGCCTCGAAGGGTTTGGGGATGTAGTCATCGGCTCCGAGGTTGAGCCCGTGGGCCACATCCGCGCTGGTCGTGAACTTCGCAGTCAGGAAGATCACCGGAACCTGCTCGGTCTTCGGCGACTTGCGTAACCGGCGGCACAGCTCGTAACCGTCAACATCCGGCATGTGCACATCCAGGATGGCCATGTCCGGGCATTGCTCCTCAGCCAGCGTTATTGCAGTCTCGGCGTTGAGGGCCGTCACCACGGTGTAGGGTTCGTCCTCCAGGACATCGCAGATGAGATCGAGGTTGTCCTGGCAGTCGTCGACCGCCAGGATCCTGGCTTGTTCGGCGGCGGTCGTATCGAGATGACAATCCTTCGCTGGCATAACTCTGTCGTTGGTATACCGCGGGTCCACCGGCCGGGTTTGCCCCCGTCGAACTCGCGGTTTGCGCAGCGCGCAGAACCCGCAAGATCGTTGAGTAATCCTCGCTCCGAGGTGCCACCCGGATGAGCGAGGTGTTCGACGTCCCCCAAAATGACGCCACCCTCCGCAACTGCGTGCCACGGCGGCGACCTGAACTAAAGAACCGATCATCCTTCGATCTGTCCATCGACTCGGGTAACCCGAGCCATGAGCCCGACGACGCCAGGCCTGTGCGTATTCGGGTAAACGTGGGCTCGGGTTGTCCCCGCCGGATCACCGAAAGAAGAGGCTGGCCCGGCCGATCGCCGGCCGCCGTATCGCCGGACAACTTCGGCGAGACGTCCGGTTCCCCCTAAGTGGCAAGCCGTCGATTCCATCCATTCGGACGTAGGGCGTATTGCGTCTTCACCGACAGCCCGCAGACGTGCCCCTCCAGCGGTGTACGACCACCCAAGATGAAACTTTTCCGTCCTAATTCATCAAATCGGTGGATGTCCCTTGGAAGCCGGAGGGCTCTCGCAGGGAGAAACTGGGATACATGGATTGACAGGGCCGGGGGCATCTCGGTAATATAGGGCACGATGTCCTGATCGTCCGTCTCGATCTGGTAGCGGACACAGACACAGATTAACACTCCGTTTCCTGGGTTGGGTCGTTGTAGGAAATGCGACGATGACCTCGGCGTTTACGGTCAGCGGGTCGCCGGCCGCGACGTCGTCGACAGGCGCAGCTCTTGGAGAAGCTGCTCGCGGGGGAATACGGTCCACCCTGCAAGGGGAAGATAGACAACCTTTCAGGAGGGGAAGAAAGCAACCGGTGACCTGCCTCTTAGCGGAGGCAGTGGCGCCGGTTGTCTTTTTAGGGCGACGCCCCAGATTCTCACGACCTCGATACCAAGGTTCATGCAGCTTCCCATCTTGATGATTGCCGGTTAAGCAATCCCGGACAAGCGCTCCAACGTGTTGACCAAGATCTGGGTCCCTTCACGCCCATGACCGGCGGCTTGGCACGCGGTCAGAAGCTGCGACACCAATGCGGTTCCCGGCAGCGGGGTGTCATTCGCCCCGGCGGTACGCAGGGCGATACGCAGGTCTTTCTGCTGAAGGTCAACCATGAACATCGGGGCAAAGTCCCGGCTGAGCATACGCGGGCCGAGGTTCTCCAAAGCCCAGGACCCGGCCGCCCCTCCGGATACGGCTGAAAGCACGGTCTCCGGATCGAGCCCGACCCGTTTGGCAAACACGAGAGCCTCGCTCACCGCGAGCAGGTTCAGACCGCAGAGAATCTGATTGCACAACTTCGTGAGCTGCCCATTACCGACGGGGCCGCAGTGGACAATCGACTTGCCCAACACGTCGAACACCGCCTGCGCCCGGGCGACGTTGGCGTCGCTGCCGCCGACCATGATCGAAAGCGCGCCGCTCTCGGCTCCCGTTCTGCCGCCGGATACCGGAGCATCCAGAAACGCCGCTCCACGCTCGGTGACATCCGCGGCGACCTTCCGCGCCGTCTCCGGCGCCACCGTCGACATGTCGATGCACAAGGCGTTGTGGCGCACCGCTTGGCACACTCCGCCCGGACCGAGGTACACGGCCTCGACATCCGGTGAATCGCTGACCACAGAGATTACGATGTCCGCACCCCTGGCGAGTGCCGCCGGGGTGTCTTCCCACACCGCCCCCTTGCGGATCAACGCATCGGCCTTGTTGCGGGTGCGGTTATGTACGTGCAAAGAAAAACCGGCTTCGAGCAGCCGGCGGCCCATCGGCGCGCCCATTATGCCCGTGCCGATCAACCCGATGTTCCTGTCTTCCATAGCAGTACTCCTATCAATACTCCCAGGCCCGTTAACCCTCCGATGGCGAAAAGAACATCCTTCTCCGAAGGCGGCGTGCGATACCGCGCGTGGGAATCGTCGAAATCGCTACCCTTGTTCAACAGGCCGCCGCGGGCCTTTGAACAGGGCGACGATCGGGTAACTACGGCTCTTGCGGTTCGACCGCGGTCGGCGTTTCGGACGGTGGATTATTCTGCCCGATGAGGGTCCACGGTTTGACCGTTAACAGGAAGCCCGCCGTGGCGACCAAGGCGGCCAGTAGCGCCAGCCAGACGCGGTAGCGCTGCAGAGTCACCTGTCGTTCGGCTGCCGCAGCGGAGCGCTCGGCGGGGGTCGGCCCGGTATCCGTCGGCGGAGGCGGCGCGGCATCGCCGGGCACGGGCTCTGGGCCGGTCGGAGCCTCCGCGGATAGCTCCGGGGACTTCTTGGCCAGCTTCGCTTGGGCCTTGGCGGCTTTCTTGGCGGCCTTGGCAGCCTTCTTGGGATCTTCCGTCATAGGTGCGCTCCCATCCGCTTCGGGTTTACCGATCGGGAGGCTAACACCATCCAAAAGCGCTGTCGAGACCGCCACATGTTCAGGCTGAAAGCCTGCAAGACAACAGCCGGGGGCAAGGCCGCGCAGCGGCCGCCGCCCCCGGCTGGGGGCCCAGCAATCCCAATCGCCCTGAAAGGTCGAAAGAAACGGCGGCGATGAACCACGCGTCTGTTTGGGCTGCCCGACCTCTTTGAGCACGCGTCGAAAGAGATAGCGGCATTGCGCGGGAGTGCTCGAGGTACCGAACTACGCCGAAGGCGTTACGTCCTATAGCCCAGGGTTGCCGCGCAGCGGCTACCCTGGGATCAGGGTCACCTCCAAGATCAACCCCAACGATCCGCCGGTGTTCAACCACCTTCGGGGTCGGTGTGGAAAGTGGGCTTTGTGACCCAGGGTGGCACTTCGCGGCTACGCCGTCTCGTTTGCCCCGGGCTTTGTTGTGAAACGCCGTTGGCGCAAATCGAAAAGACAGACGTCACGCGAAGGCCCCATAGGGCATGGTCGAGGAACGAGACCTCCGCATCAAGGCCGCAATGGGCCGAATCGCACGAACACGTGCCAACCACGTGGCTCGCGGAACCAGCCCGTCAGGGCGACAGCTCTGCCTAGCCCGCGGCGCAAGCCGCGGGATCGCGTCGTCATGTTGGCCCTAGCCCCGGCAGGGGGGGCACTTCGATACTCCAACAGGTTCCGGTGGTCGCCAACGTGCTTTCCGTATGATGTTGAATCACCGGCGTCCGATCGAAACCTCGAGGTCCTCTGCCGCCCGCAAGGGGCTTGGCGCGAAGCGGCCGCACGGTTTCCCCAGGATTACGCCGTGGGGCTAGAGGATCTGTCGCCCCAAGGGGCTGTCCGCCTTCGGCGTGTGTTGGGAAGATGCACCTCGCGCAAGAGCTGCATCCCTGCGCTACGCGGTTACGCCGCTTCGTTTACCCTAGGCTTTGTTGTGAAACGCCGTTGGCGTAAATTGAAAAGACACACGTCACGCGAAATCCCCGTAGGGCACGGCCGAGGAACGAAATCTGGCGCGATTGTCAACCGCTGATCATCGGCTCCCCCACGTCCGGCGGGCGTGTGATTGAACGGCTCGCGAAGGCCCGCAGCGCACGGCAAAGACAAAAGGACGTGGGCCACCCGGCCGCGCATCAGAGAGGACTCGGGCATCTCCTTTGTGAAGGTTAGAACCATTGAGTTATGCCCGATGTTCTGCCTGAACAGGCGTACGCCGCGCGGCTTACTCGGCCGGTGTTTCCGGTCGAGTGACAGCCAACCGACTCTGCAAATCCTGGAAAAGTGTGAACATGGCCGGGACCACTACGAGCGTGAACATCGTCGAGACCAGCAGACCGCCGAGGACCACGCTGCCCAACCCGCGATACAGCTCGCTACCCGCACCCGGCATGATGACCAGCGGGGCCATGCCGAATACGGACGTCATTGCACTCATGAAGATCGGGCGCGTGCGGGTCTGAACCGACCGAACCACCGCCGCCCCGGGAGCCATGCCTTCCAGACGTTCGAAGTTCAGTGCCTGGTGGACAATCAAGATCGCGTTGTTCACTACGATTCCGACCAGGATTACGAACCCCAGCATGGTCAAAACGTCAAGCTGCTGAATGGGCGAAGTGACATCGTAAAGGCTCACAACGTGTACTATACTGAGAGCTGCAAAACCTCCGACTGCTGCCAGCGGAACCGAGAACATGATCACGAACGGGTACGCGAACGACTCGAACAACGCGGCCATCAGTAGATACGTAATCAGCAAGGCAAGAATGGCCCGCGATTGGGCGACGGCGAGAACCAGCGGATAGTTTACTGCCAATAATACGACACTCAGCACGACAATGCCGCCGGTAAGCAGTCGCAATCCCATTCGACGACCGGCGAATCGCCAAGTCACTCCCGCCCCCGCCAGCAGCAAAGCCAGAACGGCCCCGATGACCGTGGTTCCGGAGAATCCGAAGAACTCCCGAGCGCGGATCGTACCGGCAAAGTCGCCCACCAGAGCCCTCTGGGTCTCGGTCAGCTTGTCCGCCGTGCCGGCCAGGATCGTCGATACCGCCGAAGGAACAATGCCCGCAGCGCGCAACGGGCCGATGACGTCCTCGCGCAGTTCCCGCATAGTCTCCTGCAGGGCAACGCCGGTTTTGGGCTTTACCGACAGAGTAACGGCACTCATTTCCTCGATGTGCTTGATCTGTTGCGGAGCCGTAGTACGCCGGAACTCGACGACCGAGTCGATCGGTACGCCGTGCCCGGTAGGCGTAATGATTGGAATCTGGCCAATCTCATCGACGGTGGCGCTTTTGGTACCGGCGACCGTTAGGGCCATGTCGATCTTGTCCCCATGATCGTTGTACTCGCCGACGAACGCCCCTTCGATACAAGCCTCCACAATGAAACCGACGTCGGCAACGTCGAGCCCGACGTCGGCCGCCCGAGTGCGATCGGGGACAATCTGCACTTCCGGACGCCCCAGGGCGAAGTTGGCCGGATTGGGCGACGGGTACTCGTATCCCTTCTCCATCACTGCGCCCATTATGGCGCCGGCGGAGGCCACGACCGCATCATAGTCGTCGCCCCGCACCTCGATATCCACGGTTGCACCACCGCTAACTCCGCCGCCGAACAGGGATGTTTGACTGAAAGCGGCGAAGACCCCCGGCAGGCGCTGCCCCGCTTGGGTCAAGGCGTGCTCCAGCGGTTTCACATTGGTCGGCACCTTCGAACTGGAGCCCATGAACGCCTGACCGCCCCACGCCACGAAGAAGAAATCCTCAACCGGCGGCGGTACAACAGTGCGAACATCCGGTTCCTGGCCGGGCGCGAGGTCCGTTGTGCTGCCGACCGGGATAGTCACCGGAGGAAGCAGCTTGGCCTCTGCGGAACCCAACTCAGCCTCCCACGATGCGCGGATTCCGTCGTATGGGTCTTCCGGATCGCCCTCTTCAACCACCGACGCCATCCGCCGGAACTCCTCCATCGAGTACCCCGGCGGAGTAAAGATGAACCCGAAGACCAGATTCTGATTACCGGCCGGCAAGTACTCCGCCGGCGGGGCGAGCGCCCAGCTCCCCAACAACGCCAAGCCGGAGATTCCACCGACCACGGCTATGCGGGTGCTCACGTGGCGGTTGATCGCAGCCACCATAGTCGACACGCGCTGGGCTACCCACCAGGGCTTATCCTCGCCAAGCGCATGCGCTCGGGAGGCGTGGAAGTACTTTGCCGCCAACGGTGGGATCACAAGCACCGAAACAACCAGTGATAACCCAACGGTGGTGGCAATGGCGATCGCGATGTCCTTGAAGAGCTGCCCCGCCTCCTCCTGAATCGTAATCACCGGCAGGAAGACCGCCATCGTCGTGAGGGTGCTGGCTAATACCGCTCCCCACACTTCACGAGCACCGTCGAGCGCGGCTTGGGCCTTGCTCTTACCCATCGACCGATGCCGGTAGATGTTCTCGAGAACCACAATCGCGTTATCAACAACCATACCGACCGCGAAAGCCATCCCGGCCAGGAGCACGACGTTGAGCGTGCGGTGGAGCATGGTAATGACCAGGAATGTCCCGATCACCGAGATGGGAATCGCCAGCGCAATGATCCCCGTAGCGCTGGCGCTGCGCAGGAACAGCATAAGGACCACGGTAGCGAGCAAACCGCCGAGGAAGATATTCTTGATGACCAGCCAGATCGCGCTCCAGATGTACACCGTCTCGTCGTAGACTTGGGTCAGCTCGAGCCCTAAGCCCCGTGGTTCCAGCAGCTCACGATTGACGAATCTGATGCGCTCCTGCAGGTTCTCCATCGTCTTGATGACGTTGGCCCCGGTCTCCCGGCGGGCGGGCATTGCCAAGACGAACTGTCCCTTACTGCGCACGAAGGCATACTGCTTCTTGAACCCGTCAATGACCGTCGCCACGTCCCGGACGAAAATCGGCCCGCCTTCCCGAAAGGCGATCACCGTATTCGCGATGTCCTCCATCGTGCGGTATTCGCCTACCGTGCGGAACGTGTAGTCGCGTTTGCCCAGCGCAATCGTTCCGGCCGAGATGTTGCGATTCTGACTCCGCAACGCCTCCTCGACATCGCGAAACGTCAGCCCGCGGGCCGCAAGGAGAAAGGCGTCCACCTCGATCTGGACCTCACGCTCCAGACCGCCGTAGACCGGTACCTCGGCCACCCCCTCCGCCCGCTCGAGCTGCGGTTTGACTTTGTCCTCGACAAAGGTCTTGAGGTTGGCAATATCCTCGCCATCCTTGGAGTAGAGAATCAGCCAGGCAATCGTGTTGGTCATCTCGTCGTCGGTGGGCGACATGATCGGTTCGTCCACCTCTTCGGGATAGTCGGGAACCTGGCGGAGTTTGTCTGAGACATCCCGGTAGGCGATGTCCTTATCGACCTCGACGGGGAACTCCAGGCGAACCGAGGCCATGCCCTCCTGCGAGGTCGAGATCATCTTCTTGAGGTTGGTGACGCTCTTGAGCTTCTCTTCCTGCTGATCGACGATCTCGCTTTCGACTTCCTGCGGGCTCGCCCCAGGCCAGGCCGTCGTAACGGTGATGATCGGTTTGTCGACGTCCGGAGTAAGCTGAACGGGAATCGCGAACAGGCACAGCAGCCCAAACAACACCATCAAGATCACCGCCACGGAGACCTTAACCGGATTGTCGATCGCGAATCTGATGATCCCCATTAGTGGCCGCCCTCCGGCGGATTGCCGGCCGGCATCGCAATCGGAGTGCCCTTTTCATCGACTATCAAGATTGGCGTGGGAAACGGCATCATGTGTTCATTACCACGAGTAATGACTGACATGCCCGGATGAACATTGCCGGAGGTGATCGTAATCCACTCTCCGGTGTCCGCGCCGACCGTAACACCCATCAACATACCGGTAATATTGCCCATCTGGTCGGGCATCGTAATAGCAATGTGCGCGATGCCCCCTTGCTCCACAATGGCGTCCTTCGGGACGGCTATGACCGGGCCGCGGGGGCCGGCCGCGACCGTTGCTCGGGCGAACATCGCACCTGCCAGCGTGCCCGCGGAGTTGTCCAACTCGATCTCCACCGGGAAGGTCCGCGCCCGCGGATCCGCATCACGCATAATGTGTTTGATTCGGCCGATGAACGAATCGTGTAGAGCATCCACGCTCACCCGAACCTCGTCCCCTTCCGAAACATGCGGCAATGCTGCTTCGGGCAGATCAACCTGCACCAGCACTGTGGACAAATCGACGAGTTCGGCGATCTGACCACCTTCCGGCACCCATTCGCCGATCTCCGTGTTCCGGGCTATTACGTAGCCATCGAACGGTGCCCGGATGGCCGTCTTGCGCAGATCTCCGGCGATCCGATCGACCACGGCCTGCTGCTCCGCCACCTCGAACGCCGCCCGGGCGATCTCCTCGGCCCGCGGTCCGGCCACCCCCAGATCGAAATTGGCCTGGGCGGCGATCTTCTGCTGTTCGGCCGCCAGGAAACTCGCACGCGTGTCCGTCTGTTCCTTCTGGTTCGAGTCTCGACCGGCGTACAAGCGATTGATGCGGTCCATCTCGAACTTCCACCGGTCGAACTCGGCTACCGCTTCCTCGAGCTGGGCCTTACGGCGGGTTAGCTCCTCCGGGCGCGTTCCGGCCAGGAGTTCTTCGTGGTAGGCGTTTAGCGCGCCCAAGCGCGCTTGTGCCTCTGCCAGGCGGTGCGTGAAGGTCTCGTTGTTGAGGCGGCAGAGCACGTCGCCCGCCGAGACTCTGTCACCCTGGCGTACCGGCATCTCCGCGACTATCCCGGCGATCTCGGACCCCAACCGGCTTCGCCGCACCGGGAGAACAGTCCCGACCAATACGATCGCGGAGGGCGCCTCGACCATGCGGGCTTCTGCCACAACTACCTTTGTAGCAGGCATTTGCGCCGATACGCTCACCGAGCAAACCAGCCCCGCGAGCACAGCCCCGGCGAGTGCCTTTCGTGTCTTCATTCGCATCTTTGCCGCAACACCCCCCAGGGAGGCCGGTCCGTCTGGACCAAAACCCTTTCAATGCGTGTAATATAGCTATCGGGATAATATTGTGAAGAAGAGGTACGTTTCTTTACGACCGCGAACCGTCAATCGGATTGGCGTCCGACCGCTCAGCGGTTCGAAGAAGGGGACTGGCTCCGAGCCGACTCCCACTTACGGTATCAAGAGACACCTTCGGCGAGGTGCCTGTACCCTCTTTCAGCAGGCTGTTAGCGTGCTCTTCCCCGCAAGCTGCGAGTTGTGCGCGCGACCGGCCGAGCCGGCGGGCGATGATATCGGACTGTGTTCTGATTGCGCCCGGAGCATCGCCCGCGAAAGAAGCGAGCCGGCGTGCCCGACGTGCGGCGCGTCGGTGGCGTTGCACGAGGTTTCCGGCGATCGCTGTGGCGAGTGCCGCGATCGGCCGGCTCGGTTGACCGGCACGGTGCGGGTCGGGCCCTACGCGGATCATCTGGGGCGACTCCTGCGCATGTTCAAGTTCCATGCCCGGGAAGATCTCGGCACGATCCTGGCCGGTTGGCTCGCCGACGCGATTGTCCAGGCTCCGTGGCTTGATCGCGTAGAGGCCGTAACCTATGTGCCAACCCATTGGCGGCGACGGATCAGTCGTTCGTTCTATCCCGCCCGGTTCCTGGCGAAGATCGTATCTGCCCGGACCGGTATTCCCCTGGTGCCTCTTCTGCAGCGGGTCCGGCCCGGGCCGCGGCAAGTCGGGCTGAGTTTCACCCAACGGGCCCGCAACGTCCGCGGGGCGTTCGCCCTTCGCCGGGGGGTGTCATTACACCGAGCCCGCGTGCTGGTAATCGACGACGTCAAAACCACCGGAGCCACAATCGGGGAGTGCGCCAAAGTGCTGAGGCAATCCGGGGCCGCAGAAGTATTCGCCGGAGTGATCGTAAGAGTCCGCGGCGCCCGCCCCGGAGCCCGCCTCCCGACCACCCTGTGACCCCGGCGCCCGCACCACGTCACGCTCCACGGGTCAACAAACCGCGCCATGACACGCGGTTGTCATAACTTGTAGGGCACGGTCGAGGTACGAGACCTGCCAGCAAGGCCGCAATGGCCCGGGTCGCACGACGATGTGCCACCCGCGCGGCTCGCGGGATCAGCCCGTCAGGGCGACAGCTCTGCCCAGCCCGTGGCGTGAGCCGCGGGATCGAGTCGCACATCGGTCCCAGCCCCCAGGGCGGCACTTCGATGCTCGAAGGGGTCCCGCTAGTCGCCAACGTGCTTTCCGTATGATGTCGAATCACCGGTGTCCGCCGGGTGGCCCGGTCCTCTTGGGCTTGGCGTGTGTTTCGGTCTATGGAGGGTTGTCGGAGTGGAACACACCGGACCCGGGGGAGCCCATGATCCGCCGCGTTCTCACGGCCGCCGCGGTATTGGCATCACCCGTGCAGGTCTTCGCGAGCTGCGCGCCGTTGCGGCAGGTCTCGTACCTCGACCTGCCCTACAGCGTGGTTCGCTGCGCTCCACCCGTGGCCACATGCCCACGTTCCTAAGGGAATGCGTATCGACCAAGGGCGAGTCGCTTACGCTCGCCGTACTGAGTACGACGCCCTGCTTATAGACCAGCGTCGGCGGGTGTAGGGCACCATCGAGGCCTGAGACCTGCCATCAACGCGCGCGTCGCGCAGACGTTGCGGCAGGTCTCGTACCTCGACCTGCCCTACAAGCTCAGCGCGAGCGGGAGTTACTCTTTGGACAGCTCCGTAATCACGTCGTCGGGAACGTCGGAATTGGAGTACACGGCATCCACGTCGTCGTGATCCTCCAAGGCGTCGATCAGCCTCATCACCTTGCGGGCTTTGGCCAGATCCAACGTGATCAGATTCTCCGACACCATGGAAAGATCCGCCGATTGAATCTCGATGCCGGCCTCGGTAATCGCCTGCCGAACATCCTCGAAAGCCTCCGGGCTGCACGTGATTTCGTGGATCATCTCTGATGAATCAACGTCGTCGGCACCCGACTCCAGAGCGATCTCCATAATCTTCTCTTCCGGAGCCTTCTCTACATCGATAACGATGACGCCCTTTTGAGCGAACTGGAAAGCCACGCAGTTCTGAGCCCCGAGATTGCCGCCGGCACGTTCGAAGATCTTCTTGATCTCGGCGCTGGTCCGGTTGCGATTGTCGGTAACGGCCAGGCACATGATGGCCACCCCGCCCGCGCCGTACCCTTCGTACAACACATCTTCGTAGCTTTCGCCTTCCAGCTCCCCGGTGCCCTTCTTAATGGCCTTTTCAATGGTGTCCTTCGGCATATTGCCGCCTTTGGCCTTGTCAATCGCCAGGCGCAAACGAGGGTTGTCGTCCGGGTTACCGCCGTTCTTGGCGGCCATGGTGATAGCGCGCGCCAGCTTACTCCAGGCCTTGCCGCGTTTGGCATCAAGGGCGGCCTTCTTATGCTTGATCGTGGACCATTTCGAATGTCCGGACACTGCGCTACTCCTTCATCACTTCCTTCGGTCCAATCTCGTCCCTCAATCCGCCGACACTTCTTCCGCGTCCGCAGGTTCGTCCGACGCCAACGGTGCTACGTCGGGGACCCCGCCGGATCGAGCCGCTTCAATCTTGGCGGGCGAAGACTCCCGCACACGCCGATAATCGGCGCTTATGGCCTCCGCTTCGGGGTCGCTCGCTTCGACCGCAGTTACCGCAGCCGTCCAGTGGGCGATGGCCTCATCCGCCAAGCCCAACCGCCAGCAGGCGTCACCCAAGTGGTCCAGAACCACCGGGTCCCCACCGGCGAGGGCGCGGTTGGCTCTACCGAGCCACTTCCTGGACTCGGCAAACTCGCCCTTCTTGTACATCAGCCAGCCGATAGTGTCGAGATAGGCGCCCTGCCGGGGCGCCTGCCAGACCACGAACCGGATCATCGCCTCGGCTTCCTCGAGCCGGACCCCACGATCGATCCAGCCGTACGCTACGTCGTTGTTCAGATGGACGTCGTCCGGCCTGAGGATCAGGGCTCGTTCCATAGTCTGGGCGGCCTGTGAATCCTCTTCGAGTTCTTGTTGAGCCCAAGCCAGGGCGAGCAGATACCCGAACCGCGTGTTGGGATCGGGGGCCTCCTCCAGCCAGGCTTGGATCTGCTGTTCAGCCTCACGCGATCTCTCTGCGGCGATAAGTTCCTGAGCCAGGTTCAGACGCAGCCCGGTAAGGCGGTCGCTTACTGTCGAGAACGCATACGGCTCGTCCGGAAGCCGGATCATCTCCTCGCGGTCGGTAACGCTCGCCATCTGATCGAAGACCGGCTCCTCCATCGCCCTCAATACGGAAAGTGCTCCGTCGAGGAGATCTTCGATCCACTTGATGCACTCATCCTGATGCCCGGCCTGCTTCAGCAGGCCGATCATACTGTTCTGGAACGCCTGCCGGTTGGAAGTGTGCAAGAGCCGGCTTCTCACCAGCTCGATGGCGTCGTCGGCCCGTTCCGCATTGGCCAGAACAGATGCCATAAGCGCAACCGGCCGGTCGTTTTCCGGGTCGTCATAGAACCACTCGAGCGCCGTCTGGGCCGCCCGGTCGTTCTGCCCGGCGGCGACCAGCGTCTCGGCTAGGGCGCTTTGAACGGTCCGGTCGGTCGGATCCGTCTTCCGGCGAGCCTCGAGGATTGGGACCGCCTTGGATGCCTGTCCATCTTGAACGAAAGCACCGGCAAGGCGCGCGGCCCACTCCCAATCGTCCGGGTCATCCGCCGCCCATTTCTTTATCAAGGCAATCGCTTCGGCCGATTGCTCGTCCACCCACAACGTGTCGAGAAGAAGGAGGCGGTACTCGTCCCGGGCGGTTTTGTCCAGGTCCTGACGTGCCAGCCACTCCTGCAAGAGGGTCAACGCCGTGTCGTAGTCCTGAATGTTCAGATGGAGTTCGATCAGATGTCGCCGCCACGAGGCCCGGTTCGGCCGGCGCGGCAGCAACTCGGTAAGATAAGCGATGGCATCCTCCCAGAGCAGCAGACGCTGGCAGACGCGCACCAACCCCAACATCGCCTCTTCGTTGACCGGCTCGATCTCTAAAGCGGCAAGGTATGCCCGGCGAACCGGTTCCTGGTCCTCGTCGAACTCGCTATAGCTATCCGCCACTGCGATCCAGGTGCGGGCGTCGGCCGGGTATCGCCCGAGAGAATCCTGCAACGCGGCCCGGTACTTCGCCGGGTCTTGCGGAGGGAAATCGCCCAGGGCGGCTTCGCAACGCCCCTTCACGGCCGGCGTCGTGGCCCGCCGGTTCAACTCCTCAAACTCGCCGAACGCAGCGTCGACTTTACCCTCTCTCAGATACAGAAAGCCGAGCAACTCGCGAGCCCGCTCATGGTCCGGATTCCTTTCCAGCAAGATGCGCAGTTGCCGTTGGGCCTGGAGAGGCCGGCGCGAGCGCCGGTACAGCTCGGCCAGGTCCAACATGGCCTCGGTATCGTCGCGGTCGAGTTGACTGGCCGCTCTGAGATGCTGCTCTGCTCCGTTCTCATCGTCCAACCGATCACAGATTTCCCCGAGAATCCTCTCCAACACCGCAGCTTCCGGCACTTCCGCCTCTCGGCGGCCCGCAACTTGGAGAGCCTCGGCGTAACGGTATTCGCGCAGAAGGAGCCGCGCCAAACTTACCCGCGCCGGTAGGAATTCAGGTCGATGGGTCAGAGAGGCCCTGAACCAGCGCTCTGCCAACTCCGCTAGTTCTGACGCGCTTGCGAGAACCCCGCGGACATAGGCCGTTGCCTCGTCGTCCTCACTCGCCTCCGGCTCCTCGAGTATTTCACTCGGGATCCCGGCGGGACGGCTCGAGGACGTTAGCTCCGCCGTCAGTGCATCCGCCCGCTCCGGGTCGAGCCGGATTCCATCCGCGGCAATCCGAACAGCCTCGTGCCACATCCCCGCCCCGGCCAGCGATCGAATCAGCCGCCCTCGAACGTCAGCCGCGTCTGGGTGGCGGAGCAAATACCCCTGCAACACCCGGCGCATTTCGTCCGGCTGTTGCGCGTTCTGCAGGGCGTCGGCCAGATGCAGGACCAGCCGCGACTCGTCCGGTCTGGCGGACAGTCGATCTCGTATATCATCCGCCAGGCGCTCCGGGTGCCCGGCTTGGAGGTGAAGCTCGCGCAGCAGATCGATCACCTCGTCGTCATCCGAACTGATCGCGCGGGCTGCAGTTCGAGCCTCATCGAGCCGCCCGGCCTGCATCATAAGCCGCACATACCGCATGCCGAGCGCCGCATCGTCTTGGTTGGCCGCCACCGCGGGCGTCAGCACGTCGGCCGCCTCGGAGAACCTCCCCAGCCGCTCCAGGATTGCGGATCGAGATTCCCCGGTCGATCCGTTGGTCACCTGTAGCAGCGCCGACAAGGCCGGCGGGCCCGCGGCAACCGGGTGCGCAGACGCCGCTTTCTCGAAAGCCGCATACTCCTCGAGCGCCGCGGTGAGATAGCCCTCAAGAGCCAGCGCTTCGGCAAGTTCATAGTGACAGAGCAGTACGAAGCCGGCGGCGCGATCGGCGGCCGAACAGAGTAGAACGGTGCGATAGGCCGTGATCGCTCCGGCCAAGTCTCCGGCCTTTGCCCGGCAATGTCCTGAGACAAAACGCGCCCGCACGTCGCCGGGATCGAGCATCAACGCCTGCTCGGCATGCACGCCCGCCCGCCCGGCGTTACCGGCTTCCCAATGAAGCACCGCCAGTGCCGTGTGGATTTCCGGATGGTTCGGATCATAGCGAAATGCGGCTTCCAGTTCGACGGCGGCCTCGGTGTAACGCTGATCCGCCATCAGCGCTTGCGCGGTCTCGAGCTTTGCGGCGGATCGTTCAGACAGCGGTTTGCGAGAGTCAGGCCCTTCCGGCCTGGCCATTGCGGGTTGAATCTCGCCCAAGGCAATGAATGCCCTGGTCGGGTCGACATCCGCAGCTAATGTCGGGGCAGCCGGACTCCGCCGCGCCGAAGTGGCACTGGTGGCACAGCCGGCGATGCTGAGCGCCAGAACCAGAAGAAACCCCGTCCCGTCCCGCCGAACTGATACGCACTCGTGCATTAGGGATCACCATGCGGCTCTTTTTCGAGCCAATCGACCGGCAGCAAAGAGAGGGCGATCGCGCGGGTCCAGGCCCCGGCCCGGCTCATTCCGAGACCGTTTCGTCGGCGGGACTTTCCGACGCCCCCTTCGCCTCCCCGGTGAAGGACCGCATAATCAAACAGAACTCCTTAGCTTCGGCCGCAACGATATGCCGTTCCAGAAAGGCCTGCACTTCGGCGCGGGTAGCGGCGGGATGCACCAGATCGGCAGCTTGCAGTTCTTTTAGGAGCCGATCATCAACGGGAACGCCATGCCCCCCGAGACTCCACAACACGACGGATGCTACGGCATACTCGCCGGCGCCGTCCAGCTCCTCCAGATATTGCCGCGCTTCGCGGCGGCCCAGGTGCTTGAGGCGATCCAGCGAGAGCGTGTTCTCCCGGTCGAAGATAGACTGCAGAACGGTGATAAGCCGCTGACACGGGGCAAGCCGTTTTGAGTCCGGGTTGCCCATCGCGTCGTTGATCTCGGAAGGCCGGGAGACCCGGATCTCGTTCCAATCCACCATCGTCGCCAGAAGCTGATCGATGGCGCGCTGCGCTTCGACATCGCCCACTACTTCGCCGATAACGGCCACTCCGAGCCGATGGAGCGGATCATCCGCTTCCGGAATCTCGGGCGTTGGAACCGTCTCGCGAAACTTGGCGTACGCCTTCTTCAGTCGCGTCCCGTAGAATGTTCCCTTCTTCATTCCTGTGACCTCTGCGCGTTTTCGTCGTCGTCGGCCTGCGGCAGCTCGTCAGACCCCGGATCCGCCTCGCCGTCGGCGTCCTCGTGCTCGTCGTCGAGCTCCCCGCGCTCCCTCCGATTCTCCGCCAAGATGTCCAAGGTCACTTGCACCTTCTTGGCACGCTCGTCGATTTCGAAGCGAAGTTCCGGACAGAGACGCAGGGAGACCTCCCGGGCCACCAGCCGCTGGATATACCCACCCGCGTGCCGGATGGCCTGTAGAGTCTGACGCTCCTGGACCTCGCCCCCGGACACGGTAAGGAAGACCTTGGCGATCAACAGATCACCACTCATTTCCACTCGCGTTATCGTCGTAAGCGGATCGATGCGCGGATCCTGCACCCGGTGATGCACCGCTTCGGCGATCACGTCACGCAACACGCTGGCTAGTTTCTGCTTTCGGTATGGTTTCATTCGCGGTTCGCGTGCAACATCTACTCGACAATCGGAGATCGTCGCCCAAGGAGCCCCGATTCTGCCGTTCGCGCCGTTGTGGCAGACCCCCGATCAAAGAAGCTCCCGTTCATACTCCAAGAGCGTCAATCCGCCGCACCGTCGGACTAACTCGACGATCTTGTCCAATCGAGCGTGCAGGCCTCTGCTGTCTGACGAGACCATCGCCACCGCCAACCGGGAGCGCTTGGCGCTGTCTCTGAAGGCCACTTCCGATACGGACACGTTGAACGTGTTGCGGAGCTGTTGTTTGATGCTCTGAATAACGCGGCGTTTGTCCTTGAGTGATTGCGCGTCGAACAAGGCCAGCTCCAACGTCAACACTCCGACAATCATGGCTTAGCGTCACAAATCTCTTTCTCTCCGAAAAGGCCTCTGTGGATGTCGATCTCAAAGAGCCTGGTTTTCCCGTCGGTGGTCACGTACGGAATCACCCCGATCCTCTTTAGGGCCTCGATAATGAACGGCCAGTCCGCCTTCGGAACATTGTAGAGTTCCAGCTCACTCTCCACCTCACGAACGTCGAACCCATAACGGGTTTCCGAAGGGATAATCCCGTCCTGAATCAGCCGAGCGATCGACGATCCCGTTCCAACCTCATCGGAAACGCGCGGAAGAAACAGAGCCCGCACCCCCGCGGAACGTTCCTTGTGCATCACGACATTGTGATATTGGCGAACGATGAACTCCTGTCCCTCCGCCTTGTCGAACAGAACGACACTGCCGTCCTGCAGGAAATACTGCGTTATCAATCGCTCCTTCTGGGTGTTGCTCCTGGCGTCGCGTATCTGTCGACGCAGTTCCCGGTAGCCGGGGTAGTCACGGAAGGCCGGATGGCGGAGCGGCAGCACCACCTCCACAACGTATGTTCCGTCGCTGCGCACCCGGCAGGAATCGCCGGTACAGGACAGACAGTCCTTGTGACGGTAGATCCTCCCTTCCTCCGGGGCGTCCTCCTCCTTCATGAAGTAGATGCCGGCTCCGGCAGGTGTGGAACCTACGTACATGTGGCCCGGCTGGACGGTCTTCTGCAGCCCATAACGAATCTCGGGCTTGGACGAATTGTCCGGTGCCGGTTTCGCCGGCTTGTCGTCCTCTCCATCCGACGGGTTGAAGACTATGTCCGCAAGCCCGCCGTCCTGAAACAACGGTTGGACGAACTTGCGGCCCACAAAAATGACAATGATGATGAGCAAGGCGGCGTAGCAGAGTTTAAGCACCACGGCGAACGGATTGAACTCCCCGGAGCGCCGGCGACGTGTGAAGACCCCCCACTTCGCACCACGCTTCCGCTGCGCCGCAGACTCCTCGGTCTGCTGTACATCGGAGAACAGAAAATCCAACTCATCACCGGTGGTGTCAGGCACTTCGGCAGGTTTACCGCAGTACGAACAGCGGACCACCTCCCGGCATCCTCATCACGAGCCCGAACCGTATGACCACATTCAGCCTTGAATTCGATCATGTTTGCGCCTTCACCGTGCTCAAACTACCGACTGCGGCTTCGGCCGTTACCAGCCACGGCCTCTCCCCCGGCGATCCGGCTGGTGCGCAGAACCTCATAGGGTCCGCGCGGTCTTCACGATTTCGTACGTCTCGACAATATCCCCAACATGAAGATCGTCAAAATCCTCGATCCTGATGCCGCATTCCATACCCTGACGGACTTCCTTCGCATCGTCTTTGAACCGGCGCAGCGATGCAATCTTCGTCTCGTCGCGGATGATAACTCCGTCGCGAATGATCTTGGCGAAGTGGTTGCGGTTCACGACGCCGTCAGTCACGAACGACCCGGCAATCACGCCGCCGCGGCGACTCAGTCGGAACACCTCGCGAACCTCGGCGGTAGCCCGACGCTCAATCGACTCCTCGGGAGCCAGCAACCCTTCCAGAGCCTTCTTCACATCGTCGCAGACGTCGTAAATGACCTTGTAAGGCCTAACGTCGACCCCGTGCTCGTCCGCCAGCCGCCGCGCTCCGGTGGATACATCAACCCGGTAAGCCACGACAATCCCATCACACGCCGCCGCCAGGAGAATGTCGCTATCACTGACCGCTCCGACCGCGGAATGCCGGATCGTCAGACGGACCTCATCCGAGGGCAAATCTCCCAGAGACTGCCGCAGTGCCGCCAGGCTGCCGTCAACGTCCGCCTTGATGATGGCGTTGAGTTCCGGAATCTCGTCGGAGGTTCGCTGCTGCAGCATGTCCTGAAGAGTGCGGGCCTTACGCGTTTGCTGTCGACTACTCTCCACGCGGACCTGCTTGGTCTCCTCCGCAATCTCCTTGGCCCGCTGCAGGCTCTCTACCTGATAGAGCCGGTCACCTGAGATCGGCACGTCGTCCAGGCCCCACACCTCAACCGGCAGAGCCGGACCGGCCTCTTGGATTCGTTGCCCGGAATCGTTGAGCAACGCCCGGACCTTACCCGCGGCACCCCCGCAAGCTACGAAATCGCCGACCCGCAACGTGCCGTCTTGGATCAGCACTCGAATGACTGAGCCGACCCCCATCTTGGTTTCGGCCTCAATCACCGTCCCGGTGGCCGGGATCGTCGGGTCGGCCTTTAGCTCGAGCAGACCGCTCAACTCAGCCAAGTGCTCGACCAGCTCAGTTACCCCCTGTCCCGTCGTCGCGGAGGTCTCCAGCACATCGACCTCACCGCCCCACTCGCCGCTGGGCGTTAGTCCCAGCTCCGCGAGTTGCCCGAAGATCTTCAGTTTGTTGTCGTCTCCCAGATCGATCTTATTCAGGGCCACGACGATCGGGACTTCCGCGGCCTGGGCGTGGTGGATTGCCTCGATCGTCTGCGGCATGATGCCGTCATCCGCCGCAACCACCAGGACCACGACGTCGGTGATCTGCGCCCCGCGCGCCCGCATCGCCGTGAATGCCTCGTGCCCCGGAGTATCAAGAAAAGTCACGGCTCCGTGCGCCGTTTCCAGATGGTACGAGCTGATGTGCTGCGTGATTCCACCGTCCTCTCCGGCAGCTACGCGCGTGCGCCGCACGGCGTCCAGGAGGCTCGTTTTGCCGTGATCAACATGCCCCAGCATCGCCACCACCGGCGGACGCGGCTGAGGGTTCTTGCGCTCACGCTGGGCAAACTCGTCCTCGATCACGTCCAGCAATGTCTTGGCGGGAACCACCGTTAACTCAATACCGAACTCCAAAGCCAGCAATTGCGCGGTCTCGGTGGGCAGCGTCATGTTAATGTTGGCCATCAAGTTGTGCTCGTTGCGCAGCACCTTGAACACCTGCATGAAGTTGACCCCGGTCTCCGAACAGAATTCCTTGATCCGAACCGGCTCTTGGACCCTGGCTTGCGTCTTCGGACCGGTGGCGGCCTTCTGGGCTCCGCCGGTCGTCTTAGCGGTCGTTCGATGGCGCGAGATTCTCCGCCCGGTCGCCCCGGCCAGGCGTTCTTTCCGTTCTTGCAGGTCTTGATCGCGCCACTCGGCCAGCCGTTCTCCCGCGTCCCGCAGAGTACCGGCGGCACGGCGCGGGTTTATCCGGCGGCGGCGGCCACTCGCGGCGCCCTGTTTCCCTGGCTCCGCGGGGATCGGCGGCGGCGGCGAGCTGTCCCCCAGGTCTATACTCTCTTCGCGTTTTGCCGCCGGGGGTCTGCGCCGGATTGGGCCCAGATCACGCTCAGGAGCTTCATACCGGACTACGCGCGGGCCCTGAAGCTTCGCCGGTGCGGGCACGTGCTGCGGACCGGCCGGCTTGACCGGCTTGCGCGGTTTCGGCCGCTCTTCCGGAGTATGCTCGGCATCCGGCGCCTCCTCCCTTGCAACTTCCGGGGTCGCCTCGGCAACAGGTTCACCCTCAGCCGGTGCTTCCGCGACAATCTCAGGTTCGGGCGAAGGCGCAGCGTCCGGCTCCGACGGAGCCTCAACCGCCTCGGCAACCTCCGCGATTTCCGGCGCAGGCGTCGGCTCAACGGTCTCGGCCTCGGCAACTACCTCGGGTACTTCCGAAGCCGCTTCCGGCGGCTCGGGGGCGGCAGGCTCTGGGGCAACCACCGGCGCCGGCGGGACACTAACCTCCGCCACGAGCGGCGCTGCGGTCGACGGCTCTGCCACGGCCACCGGTGGGCTCTCCTCGACGGCACTCGCCGGAGGCGCAGAGGTCTTGGCCTTCGCGCGCCGCGGCGAAATTCGAGTCTTCTTCAGATCGACCGGCTTGGCGGTTTCCAGCGCGTCATGGGACGACGCCTCACTGAACCACTCCCGAATGCTGGCGTGCAAGCCGGCCGTGAGGGTCGACATGTGGTTCTTAACCGTGTCGATACCTTCCGCCCGGCACTTTTCGATGATCGCTTTGCTGGGGACGTTCAACTCCTTTGCCAGGATATGAACGCGCATTTTCTCAGCCAACGCCGATCTCCGTGCAGTAATCGTTCTATCTCGCCCCCCGCCGGGAATCCCCGCCGGGCAGCTTCACTTCCGGACCTACGTCAGGTCACTCGACTCGACCGGGGTTTGATCGTCGCTTTCCTCGGCCTCAGCCGAGACCTGCTCCGCCCGATCACTTCCCACATCCTCACCAACCGCCGCCGCTATCGACGGCTCCACCCCGCCGGACACTTGCGGCTCACTCTCAACCGTTCCGAGCGCCTCGGCCGATGCTTCCGCGTCCGGAGCATCTGTGCCGGCAAGAACGTCAGAGAGAGCTTCCGAGTCCGCCTGGGCGGCTTCAGCCGCGGCCTTCTTGGCCGCTTCATTCTCAGCCACAATGCGCTTGGCCTCTTCGGTGGCGATCTCCACGACTCGGTTCGCCAGGGTCTCCTCCAAACCGAGCTCGTCGACCAGGGGCTGGACGCCCACCTCTCCCAGATCGCCCAGGGAGATCATGCCCATCGCCAACATCTTATCGAGAACGACATCCTCGACGCCCTCAATGCCCTTGAGGGTGCGCTCCATGTCGTCCACGCTCTTGTTGTATTCCGCGGGTGTCAGAATATCGACATCCCAGCCGGTAAGCCGGGCTCCCAGCCGTACGTTCTGCCCGCGTTTCCCAATTGCCAGCGACAATTGGTCTTCTTCGACAATGACCGTGGCCCGTCCGAGTTCAAAACAGAGGAACACCTCTTTGATCTCCGCGGGTTTCAGCGCATTGGTAATCAAAACCTGCGACGACTCGTTCCAACGGACAATATCGATCTTCTCGCCGCCGAGCTCATCTACGATGTTCCGAATGCGGCTGCCGCGGACCCCGACACACGCCCCCACGGCGTCGACCTTGGAGTCGATTGACGAAACCGCCACCTTGGTGCGATAACCGGCCTCACGAGCCAGAGCCCGGATTTCGATCACCCGCTCGGCGACCTCCGGAACCTCCATCTCGAAGAGCTTTCGGATGTAGTCCGGGTGGGTTTGGGTCAGAATGATCCGAACCTGATTCTGCTCCTCGCGCACGTTCAGGATCATGCCGCGGACGCGTTCGCCCGGATGGTGCGTATCGCCGGGAATCTGCTCGCTGCGCGGCAAGAAGCCCTCGCCACGCCCCAGATTGACCGTCAACCCGCCACTTTCATAGCGCGTCACCGTTCCGGTCACGACCGTACCGACCCTCTCCGAGTATTCCTCAAAGACCGCACTACGTTCGTCCTCGCGGATTCGTTGGATCATGACCTGCTTGGCCGTCTGAGCAGCAATCCGCCCCAGAGTCTTCATGTCGATGGGGCTGCCGTCCGCCAGAGCCTCAATCTCTCCGCTCGAACGGTTTATCTTCACCACGACATCATCGGCGCCCTCGTCGGACTTCCGCACCGCCGAGACCATAGCCGCCTCCAAATCGGCGAAGATGCTCTCCTTGTCGATGTTCTTGTCGCGGCTGATCGAGTCAATAAACCTGATTAGATCGGCATTCATAGCGGCTAGAACAATCCTGTTTGTCTGTGCTTCACCACTGTCGCACAGAAACCCGGCGTCTGTGCTCGCTTGTTTACGCCACCCAAAAGGCGACCATCACAAACCAATCCGCCCGCCCGGACATCCGAAAACCGCCCCGGCAACCAAGCCATAAAACAAAAAACGCGTGGGCGCGAACAGCACTCCCACGCGGAGCTAAACCAACGGCGAATTGGAGGTCGCAACTCAGAGCATCGCGCCACTCCAGTCGGCCGGGCGCATTCGCCACGGCCCATAGCCGGACCCGTGCTGGAACAAACTAGTCCGCACGAGTCAACACTCCACGTGTGGGCCCAACCAGGCTCACGACTTCATATCCTCACCCTTATGCACCAACCCGCCGGTAAGCCGTCCCCGGCCGTACCAACGAAGCGCACAACCCAACCCCGGCCGCTCCAACGAACGGGCCCGGGCTCAGACTCGGCCGGGAGAGACACGCTCCCAGTCAAGATGTTAACTCGCAGATTATAAGACAGCACCGGCGCCTGTCAATTCGCCCTGCCCGGACTTTCCCCGCCCGCGCCACACCGTACCGCACTCAGCAGAGAATGCACCCTTGAGCACCGTCGCGGGTACACGCTACCATAGACCCCAACGCTTGCCCCGCAAAGGTACTCAGCAAGTAGAGAACGGCATATATAGTGCAGGCGGCTCTCAATGAACGCTTGATATGGTGCAATGGGCCGAAACGCGCGCGCGAGGGCAATTGCAGCGAGAGTGTGGTGCCCCCGGCAGTAAGCAGCGGAACCTTGGCGGTTTACCGGTACCGCAGGCCCAAGGCCGGCACGGGCGGAAGGCTACGCAAAACGTCGCTCGAGCGCGGTCGGGTTATCGGCCCCCGAGCGGTCGTCCCCCGAGGCCGGGAGCTTGACGGCGCCTGCACAGCAGTGTTCGATGGTTTTGTTATCGGAGCCATTTGATCATGACCTCACGACCTCGAGCAATCGTGTTGACAAGCTTGCTTGCCTGGATCCTAACCCCGACCGGGGCGACGGCAGATCCGCCCTCTACGCTGGATGGACTTGTCGTCCGGTTCTTTCACACGGACGATGTGGCCGAGCGGCGAGAGCTGAGCCAGGTAATCGCCCGCGCCGCCGACGGTTCCGTCGATGCCGTCGCCCAAGCGGTGCGCGAGGTCGACCTGTGGTCCGATATTGAGGGACACCCGTGCTTCATCTCGTTCGAACGTAGCGACGGAAGTGACGTAGACGTGTCATTACGCCTTCCGGACGGCTACGATCCCCGAAAGCCGTACCCGGTGCTTATCTGCATGCCCGATAACACCATAAATGCCTTGAACGCGCTCAGTGACGCCACTCGGGTTCTGGGCGACGCCATCCGCGGCTTCGTGCTGGTTTGCCCGCGCACACCGATCGGCGGCAGCTTCCACCAGCCGCTTGCCGCAAGTTCCGACACGGGTCGGTTCATGCGCGCGCTGCGCCGCCGAATCCACACGGATACCAACCGGGTCTACCTCTTCGGCGCCGGGGCCGGCGGTGACCGCGCGTGGCTCTCGGCGATTATGCAAGCGGATTGGTTTGCAGGTGCCGTCGTCATGGCATCCTGTCCCCCGGCACCTTATACCGAGCAGGTCTATCCGCTGCTTTTGCCGAATCTGCGAAACGTCCCGGTCCTGTCGGCCTGGTCCCCCCCGAACGAAGAGCTGCCCTCAGACCATCGTTTCCGCATCGCGGCTCACAACCGCGGGATTGTCGAATTCGCCCGTCGGGCACGACTTCCGATTACCGGGCTCGAGTTGCCTTTTACCTCGCCGTTCTCAACGACCTTGCCACTTAGCCGCGTTACCCCGATCCTCACCCATTGCCGCCCCCCCGTCATCCGGAACGTTGCCCATCGGTTCCGTTACCCTGAACAAGGGCGGGCAAGTTGGCTGCGGATGGCGGAACCCCGCGAGCCAATCTGGCAAGCGGACCAGCTCGCAATCCTCCCGGCCGCAGGCACCGATCGGGACGCCTTCATCGCCGACACGGTAAGATCGCGGCTGCCCTTCCTCAGCGGCATCGTCGACGGCCAGACCCTCACCATTGAATCCCGCGGCTGCGCGCGGATCGACATACTCCTCACTGAAGGCCTTGTTGACCTCGATCAGCCGGTCACCGTCGTGTGCAATGGCCGAAAACGACACACCCAGCCGGCCGAGCCGAGCATCAAGACCCTCCTCGATACCGCCTACGAAGACTGGGACGTTCAGCGCCTGGTTTTTGCCAAGCTCTCGATTTCCATCCGCACCGACCCCGAACCGGATAATTGACGACGCGAGCCCACGCTATCCCCGCTCTTGACACCCTTTTGGGAAAGACGTATGTTCGGTTTTTGTTCTGGTCCACCTGGGGTGGGTGGACCGCATCTCGTTGTCATTCAACAGGGGGGGGGCAAACCAATGAAAGAGGCATCCGACGCGCTTATACCGCTGACATCCGAGCAGCGCGAGCTGGTCCAGCGGAACTTAGGGCTCGTGGGTGTGCATTTGCGACGGTATGTGGGGAACCTCGCGGTATCGCGAAACACCCGCGAGTGGGACGATCTGTTTCAGGAGGGCTGCTTGGGCTTAATGCGCGCGGCCGTCGCCTTCCGAAAAGAGCGGGGTATTCCGTTTGCGGCCTTTGCGTTGCCGCGCATTCGTAACGCTGTCAGTCACGCACTGCACTCCGAGTTCAGTATGATAAAGACCCCGTTCCGTTCGACCGGCGGCAAGGGGACGAACGATGCTCCGCAAGAATGCCGATCACGCCGACCCGCAGTCTGCAGTCTGTCCAACGGGTTGGAGACGACAATCGTGAACAAGCGGACGGACGGCGTAGATCCCTCGCCGGGTGAGACTATCGGGCAACGTCTACGCACCAAGTACGAGCGGGCCGTGCGGCGCGTGGGGTCGCTCATGGCCGGGCAACCGTCCCCGCGCGGCGATCGAGATCGGTTGGTGCGACTGCTGGTTGAGGAGAGGTTCTTCGTTCCTCGCGAAGAGGACAAGCGGGCGCTGCGCCGAATTGCCCGCGATACGCAGTCTTCCTTCGCCCGCGTGGCCCAATGCGAGAAGCAACTCGCCGGCGCCGTGCGTGCCGTGCTCGAAGCCGACCCGGAGTTCAACACGCTACGGCAACTGGCTCGCCAAGACCCGCGAGGCCGGGACACACCAATCGACCGTGAGGTCGAGGAGTCGCTCCGGGGTGCCGGTACTGACGAGTATATCCACCGATACCGCCGGGCTGATCCCCTGCATCGGGGCCGGATGCTCTATTCGGTGCTACGCCAGTCCCCGGACGACGCCGAACAGCTTCTGCGCAGCAGGTTCGCGCGCCTGACCGATCGAACTCGCGAACACCTGCTCGATGACAGACCGGGCCCGACCTGCCCTCGAAGGGAATCAGCGGTTTCGCACCCGGGGTAATCGCACGGGCTAGGGTGAGTCCACCTCGGTAGCGGGTGGCGCGGGTGCCCCATCCATTCCGGCGGGTACCGGCCCGGAACAGCCGGGGCCAAGTCCCCGCCGGAATGGGTGGGGGGAAAGCGCCGGTAAGCCGGTGAGGAGTAGTGGATGAGAGAGCCATACGGTGAAGGAATAGCGAACCACACCGACCCCGAGTCATACTGTGGTGTCCGCAAGGGCATGGCGGGAGCGTTGACAGGGGCACGTGCGGGCCGGCCATTGAGCCGTGAAAGCCTTTTACTCCGGAGTGCCGACGCCGTCCCCCAAGGCGGAAGGCAACACCGGAGGGCGTCGTTAACGCGAGACGCCTTTCGGACTCCGCGCGGTCTTAGAACCCGAGCACGCACGGAAACTCCTCACGCGGAACCCGGGAGATCCCGCGTTCGGCCTCGAACATGGCATCGAGGTCCGCAGTGTGAATCCATAGGAGCACGACACTGATGCACGGGCGCGGGAAGTCGGACAGGCCCATAGTACCGAAGAAGACTGCGAACAACGGTGATCCCCCGGCGGGGAGGTCGTCCGCGGAGCAGTTGGAGGAAAGGGGCCTGGCCAAGGGCAACTCGATTCGACACAACAGGCACCGTACGCAGAGCCGGGATCGTCTGCAAAGCGGGTTGGATCGGGTACGACAGGCAGCGGTAAAGGATAAGGATTTACAGTTCACCACGCTTTGGCACCATGTCTATGATGTCGCTCGCCTCCGGGAGGCGTACTTGAGCCTCAAGCATGCTTCGGCACCGGGGATGGACGGCATGACATGGGAGGCGTACGGCAGGGACCTAGAAGAACACCTCTTGGATCTGTCGGCACGTCTACAGCGCGGAGCGTACCGAGCGAGGCCGGTCAAGCGGGTCTACATTCCGAAACCCGATGGACGGCAGAGACCAATAGGGATTCCCGTGTTGGAAGACAAGATCGTCCAACGGGCGATGACCGATGTGCTCTCGGCTGTCTACGAGGCAGACTTCCTCGGGTTCTCCTACGGATTTCGACCAGGACGGGACGCCCATCAGGCGTTAAGTGCCCTGACTGTCGGCATCGAGAGGAAGAAGGTGAATTGGGTGCTGGATGCAGACATTCGTGGATTCTTCGATGCCATAGACCACGATTGGCTGATCAAGTTCGTCGAGCACCGGATCGCAGACCAGCGTGTCGTGCGTCACGTGAAGAAGTGGCTGAACGCCGGCGTGCTGGAGGACGGGTGTCGAAGGGACACGGAGACGGGGACGCCGCAGGGGGGCAGTATCAGCCCGCTATTGGCGAACATCTATCTCCATTACGCCTTCGACTTGTGGGCCCGCCAATGGCGACGGACGCAAGCTCACGGAGATGTGATTATCGTGAGATATGCGGACGACTTCGTGGTGGGATTTCAACAGCGAGAGGATGCCGAGCGGTTTCGGGATGAGCTGACGGATCGCCTCCGGAAGTTCAAGCTGGAGCTACATGCGGACAAGACTCGTCTGATTGAGTTCGGCCGTTTTGCGTCGACCAATCGCAAGCGAGAAGGCCGCGGCAAACCGGCGACCTTCGAGTTTCTGGGTTTTCGCCACATCTGTGGCAAGACCCGGCGTGGGAGGTTCACGGTACTACGGCAGACTGTCGCGAAACGACGGCGTGCGAAGCTCAAAGCGATTAAGCAAGAGCTTCGGCGACGTATGCATGCCCCCGTCCGAGAGGTGGGCGCGTATTTGCGGGCGGTGGTTCGCGGGTACTATCAGTATTATGCGGTACCGCGGAACTACCCGGCCTTAACGGCATTTCGGGATGAGGTTGTCCGTCTTTGGCGCTGGACGCTCCGGCGTCGCAGCGAGAAGACTCGGATTACCTGGGCCCGCATGAACCGTTTGGCCAAGCAGTGGATACCTGCTCCCAAAATCCTACATCCTTACCCCGACCGACACCTGGCCGTTATGACCCAAGGCAGGAGCCCAGTGCGGTAGTCCCGCACGCTGGGATCTGTGGAGGGGGTCCCGGGTAACCGGGATTCCTACTCCGACACGGATCGAAAACCGAGAAGGCCTCGCCTTCCGCCGTCCGTCCCCCACCCTTCGCCTGGTGCATGGTGCGTACGCCGCAACTATACCTGTATCCGAGGCTCTTTCTCCACTGTGATACAGCTCACGGCGTATGGGGCACCCTGCACGCCGCTCGGATGAACGACCGGGTTATGGTGAATCCACCTCGGCAGCGGATGGCGGATTGAAAACGAGATAGGTGGCCAATCGCTGCACCGTTTTGGGCCCGATTCCGGAAACCGCGGTCAGGTCGGCAGGTATCGCAAAGACAGCCGCGGAGCAATCGTCGGCCACGCGGTCTTTGGTGGTTTCGCGATAGTCCACGATCCGCCGAGCAGTGGTCTCCCCGACTCTCGGTAGCGCGGTCAGCTCCCACCAGGGCGCGGTGTTCGGATCGACTCCGGCGACGGCACCGGCGGGCGGACTCTCCAAAGAGGCCGGCGTCGGAGCCGACAATACCACGATGCACAGCCCGATGGTCAGACCGACCAGGAGAGTCGCGTACGGATCGTGCCGTACGTGAACGACTCCCCGTGCATCGGTCTGGGCGGCGCAAGATGGACCGGCGACGTCATCGCAATCCACGGGGTCGGAGCCTGATGGTCTGATCGGCGAGGTACTGTGACACATAGTAGTCACCTCAAGTGCATCTGCTGCCCCAGCCCCGGCTTGGTCGTTGGTACGTCGGACTATGACGCGGGGCCGCGCTCCGCCCGGCGCATGCTCGCCAGCAACTCGGACCGCAACTTGGTAATCTGGTGGTAGGCCTCTTTGGGGACCAGATCGGAACGGAGCAGACCGCCGTGCGGCACGATCTGGTCTTCATGATCCGCCAGGTTTCGCCACGTGACGGATTCCACAAACGGTTTGCTCAAAGCCACCACCAGAAACTCGCGCAGCCAATCCGACTGAATCTCCTCGCTCCACGGCTCGTGCCAGCAGCCGCCGTCCACGGCGATCTCCGGCCCGTCCCCCCCGGCCGACCTGACCGGAACCACGTCGGACGGAACCTGAAGCGCCGAGATGTGGAGCGGTTTGCCCAACTTGGCGAAGGAGTCGAGGAGCGCGGATATCTGGAACATGTCCCGCACGAACATGCCATCCGCAGCCGGGCCGAAGTGAAACTGCAGCCCGAAGGCGTCGAAATTGACCCCGCTCTGTACGACCATATCCGCATAGAGCAGCGGCGGGATGGTCCGCTGATTCCGGGCGTAGTACTCACCCCAGGGGGCGACCAGGTCGATGATTGCCAGACTGTTGGGCGCGGTTTGCTTGGCCACCGCCGCAGCCATCCGGGTCAGCTCCATGAGCTGCTCGAAACTGAACGCGAAGCAACTGTCCCCATGGATCCCGCTGACCACGCTCCACGCCTGAATGTGCTGCCCGTAACGGTTCATCACCCGGCGCATGTGTTCGAAAGCGAGGTCGCGAATGGTGTTGAAATCCTGCTCCCAGACGTAGAGCCACTCGGGGATGTTCTCGCGGTTGAACGACAGCAGCGGAGCGCCCTTCAATACCACGCGGTGCTTCGACAGCATCTCGACCCAGGCGTCGAGCGGCTTCCAGTTGAACGTCTGCTCGTTCGGCTCGATATCTCGCCAGGTCACCGGCAGGGTGATGAAGTCAAATGCCGAGGCCAGCCGTTTGCGGGTCGTCTCCGTCGGCTTGTCCAAATTTACCAGACACCCGAACACACGACGGGGGAACCCGTTGGCTTGGCGGCGACGCGTGAAGAAGATGTCCGCGTGGAACTCGCTGAGCTCCTCGCTGGCCCGCAAGCCCTCCGCAAGGGCCTTTTCCGCAATAGCGCTGGCTTCGGCCGGGGAGTCCGCCTGCAGAGCTTTGGTCAGATATCGACGAGCTTTGGCCACCCGGGCGAGTTGAGATTCCGTCCCCGAGTAATCGAAAAGACCCCACTCCTCAATCTTGTGATTGAGCCGGGTCAGCCGCCCGCGAGCCAGCTCCACCATCAGCACATAGGGCTTCGCCCGTTCCTGTAAACGGGCCGTCTCCGTCAGGACCGCCCCGAACCCCGGAACATCCCACAATATCGCCAGACCGGCGGGACCGCCCGCCCGCTTCTTGCACGTGATTATGCCGTTCTTGAACGCGATCTCCGCGCGAAGCGGCACGTCGTCGCTGCCGACCACGTACGCACCCGAGAGGTTGACCTTTTCGGCGGGACGGCCGTTCGAGTACACGGCAAAAGACAGCATATGATGCCTGTTAAAGTAGGTTAAGTACCAGTCGAATCAACGGCGGACCCAACGCCGTAGTATCGGACTCCCAAGTGGTGTCCGGCTCCCGCAGGGTCGATCGGCAATTATGGCGGAAGGGATGGGTTGAGTCGAGTCGCGGAGTCGGGATTTTGGTCGGATGGGGAAGTCGGTATGATCCCCTCCAATACGGCTCGCGATCCGGCTATAAAGGGCCCGATCATTCGGCTGGTTCGGCGATCGGTGCCCGACAGGTCGGAATCGCGGACCCGGTGATACAGATTCGCAATGGCAGACCTCTGCTCGGCATGGGTACGGGCCGGGTTAGAGGAGATTCCCGAATTATTTCGTTTGGAGCAATGTAATGGCTACCGACGCCCCGGCCGTCGTCACCGAAACGAAGTTGCCCGACCACCCCGTCCGACGCGGCAAGGTGCGGGATATCTACGATCTCGGCAGCGAGATTCTGTTGGTCGCCACGGACCGGATCAGCGCCTACGACGTGGTCCTGCCGACTCCGATCCCCCGGAAAGGGGCGATGTTGACTCGGATCTCCGAGTTCTGGTTCCGGCACTTCGAGGCGGATCTGCCGCACCACCTTATCGAGGTGCTCGAGGATCAGGCTCCCGCCGGGTTGGACGACTACCTCCCGCAACTGCGCGGGCGGACCATGCGCTGCCGCAAGACCAAGGTCGTGCCGATCGAATGCGTGGTCCGGGGTTACCTGGCCGGGTCCGGTTGGAAGGACTATCAGCGGACCGGAGCCGTGTGCGGGATCGCATTACCGGCCGGGATGCGGCAATGCGACAAGCTGCCGGAACCGATCTTCACGCCGTCGACGAAAGCGGACGTGGGGCACGACGAGAATATTTCGTTCGAGCAGGCCTGCGCCCTGGTGGGCGAGTCGACTATGACCCTGCTGCGCGATCGTAGCCTGGACCTCTACACCCGCGGAGCGGAGTACGCCCAACGGCGCGGAATCATATTGGCTGACACCAAGTTCGAATGGGGCGAGCGGGACGGCCAGTACCTGTTGATCGACGAAGTGCTAACTCCGGACTCGTCTCGCTTCTGGCCGGCCGATGTATACGAACCGGGCCGCGATCAGGACAGCTTCGACAAGCAGTATGTGAGGAACTACCTGACCACGCTTGTCGAAGCGGGCAAGTGGGACAAAACGCCGCCCGGTCCGGACCTCCCGGACGAGATCGTGGCCAACACCACCGCCAAGTACGCCGAAGCCGTCAAGCGCCTGACCGAATAATGCCATGGGTGCCTGGGTGCCATGGTCCACGCTTGCGTGGCCATGGAGAGGGGTAGGTAGAGCACGGGTGCCATCGACCAATGTGGTCGCGATGGCCGTTCCGTCAGTGCGAGCTCGACCTGCCCATCGACGCCGGCAGTGTTCGCGAAGTGGCGTGAGAACAAGGCGAATGCTAGAATCGTACAGTGAAAGAGGAGACGTCGATTCCGATGAACGCGCGCCCCACATTTACGATCAACCCGGCGGATAACTTTCCACACCTGAACCGGGCGCCGATTGTCGAAGCGGTGATTCACTGGCGCGCCCGTAGCGAGAAGGAGGTGGATCGCGAGAGCTTGCTTGAGGAGTTGAGAGCCAAGCTGCCCGATTATCCGCATGTGCAGTCCCAGGAGGAGGTGCAGCTCGAGGCGCAGATCGGCCCGGAGGGAGCCGCCCAGGCGCAACGCGCACGTTGGCATGGCTTCCGCATCGAATCAACGGACCGTCGCTACATTGCGCAATTTACGCGCAACGGGTTCGTCTTCAGTCGGGTGCGTCCATACGAGAACTGGGACCGCTTCGCCGCTGAAGCTAAGCGGTTGTGGCAGATCCATCTCGAGCTGGCCGAGCCGTTGGAAATCGAGCGGCTGGGCGTGCGGTTCATCAATCGGATTGTGCCGGTCGATCTTGGCAAGCTGGACGAAATCCTGACGCTGCCACCGCAATCACCGGGCGGGCTGGTGCTGCCGATCGAGGACTTTGTGCATCGCAGCCAGTTCGACGTGCCAGGGCACCCGTACCGCGTTCATGTAATCCAGATGAGTCAGTCGCCCGCCCCACCGGAGAACGCCCCGGGGCTGATTGTCGACATTGACGTACTCACAACGACCACGACGGAACTGGACAATACCGCCATCGATGAACGATTGGGCGGAATGCGCTGGCTGAAGAACAAAGCGTTCTATTCGTTGCTCACGAGCCAAGCGATCGAGCGGCTGAAAGAGGCCAAGTCATGAGTCATGCGGTAATCATGCGAGGAGTCAGTGACGAAGCGAAGGATATCGCATCTGCGGATTACTCCAGTCGTTGTTTCATGGACGAGTCCTCGGCGGTGGGCTTCGGCCAGATCTTGCGCGGGGAGCTCGCGGACGTCTGGGGCGAATGCCGGCGAGCCGATTGGGACGGCTACGATGCCTTGCCGGTCTCATGGAGGGCGCTGCGGAACATGTATGTGTTTCTGCAGGCGCTGCCGCTCGGCTTCCCGCGTCCGACGATCGGGGCGGATCCCAACGGGCACTTGTCGGTCGAATGGTATCGAAACCCCCGGCGCGTCTTGTCCGTCGCCGTCAGCGACGACGATCTTCTGCACTACGCCGCCCTGCTCGGGCCCAACAAGACCTGTGGCACGGAGACGTTCTATGGCGAGGTTCCGGAGAGCATTCTCAGCTTGGTACGACGGGTCTATTCATGATCGACGCGGAGCACGTGCCCGAGGTGGAACCGAATGAACTGCTGGCGCGGTTCATTCTATCCCGCAGGCACATCCGCGGAAGCGCTAACGGGATCAAACCCGAGGCGTTCATGCCGCATCCGCATGCTGATCTTTCCGTCACGCGCCATCGTGACGCGACCGAGGATGAAATCTGGGCCACAGGTAGTGCAATCGCGAGTTTTCGAGAGCGAACGTTGCAGGGACGCGGTGACGTCATTGCCAACGCTTTCATCAAACAGGATCTTTCAGTTCTGGCGGACCCTCTTCTTGGTCGGGCCGACCTGCCGGATAACCCGAACCACGCCAACGTGACCCGCTGGCCGAAGGATGACAAGGACCGACAGCGGCTGCTCGCCCTTGAGATAGCCAAGCAAGCCAGGTTGGTTCGACCGCCTGACCAGTAGTGTTGTACGGCAGGTGGTTCGCCTGCCTTGACCGTTGGCGCCTGGATCAACGGGCCGCATTACAGACCGCCGTTCCCGGTCCTTTCGATAGCGAGGCCACATTCGGGGCAGACCCCCGATACGTTGCCGCGAAGGTCATACTTGCACTGCGGGCAAAGCCCACACTCTGCGAGACGACATCTGCGAGTGTCGCGAATTCTACGCGCGACATAGAGAGCTAATCTGACTGTTGGGTAAGACGCGAATGCAATAAACAACCCGAGAAAGCGACCAAGAGTGTCCGTTACGCTGCCTCCAAACATGGCTCTCGTGCCGGGTGCCATGGCCTACGCTTGCGTGGCCATGCAGGGGGGCTGATGTCGCTGCGGTGGTGTCGAACGCGCGCGGGTCGACCGTGCCCTACACTTGGCACTGCTGACCACGGGCAAGCTGGGAGCGTGCATGCCTGACGCGCGTAATCGTCGGGCGTGCCGCGGAGCGCTTTTCACATGAGCTACGCTCGCCGTAGCGATGGCAGGGGGTTACTTATAGATGCTACCCGTTGCGGCAGGTCTCGTGCCTTGGCCGGCCCCTACTCTTGCTCTTGCGGTGGGGCGCCGACGTGTTCGAGGATCGCGATTATGGTGACAACGCATAGGCACTGCGAAAGCAGTAAGACCGCTCCGAACCACTCCAGCGTCGGAAGGATGATGGCCGGTAGGCCGGTTGCGGCCGTCGCCAGGTAGATAGTCAGCACGGCCGCGCGCGGGCTCATTCCCCGCCGAACCAGGCGGTGCGAGAAATGCCGCCGGTCGCCCCGGAAGGGGCTGATCCCCAGGCGAAAACGGTGAATGACGACGCTGACCACGTCGTAAAGCGGCACGGCGAGGACCACCAGCGGAACCAAGACTCCAAACGGCGTCAGATCCTGCCGGGGATCGTAAAACGTGACCAGCACGGTCAATACACTCAGCAGATATCCAATTACCAGGCTCCCCGCGTCGCCCATGAAGATGCTCGCCGGCGAGAAGTTGAATACCAAGAAGCCGAGAATGCCGCCCGCCAACACCCAGGCCATGACCGGTACGAACACCTGGCCGGTGCGCATTGCCGCCACGGCAAAGATGATCGCCGCCAGGGCGGCCACGCCCCCGCTGAGCCCGTCCATATTGTCGAGGAAGTTGAAGGCGTTGGTTATCAGTACGATCCAGAACATGGTGATTATCACGGACATCGGGGCGGGCAGGGCCTCCACCGCCCGGATGCCGACGGGACCCGCGATGAAAAGCGCCACGGCAATCTGGATGACCAGTTTGACCCACGGACCCAGCGCCCGCCGGTCATCGATAAGACCCACGACGTGGAGCACAATCGCTCCGGCCATGATGGCCAGGACCGTCGGCAGTTTCGAGGCGATGCCGCCAAGATGGTTCCGTACGAACTCCGGTAGCCACTCCGGAGCGGGATCCCGGGCGACCGCCGCAAGGAGGGCCGTACCCACCAGAATCGGCCCGCAGACGGATAGGAAGATCGCGATACCCCCACCCAGCGCCACCGGCGATTCGTGCCCCTTGTGGCCGCTAGGCCGGTCGACGAACCCCGTCCGCCGAGCCCACGCCCGCACCGCGCCCGTCACCACGAGCGATAAGACAAAGGGCCCGACAATCGCAATCAAGACAACGCCGCTCATGGCTGTGCAGTGTAGTCCCGGAGCGGTCCAGGTTCAATCCACACCGTGTCCCGTCCCCGCACTGCTCAAGAGCAGTGGCACACGTGAGAACATAGGTGTGCCGTAGCACTTACAGTGCCGCAGGTCCGTCAGGAATGCTCTGCGATCATACGCAGCAGCATGTCGGCCGTAGTGACCGAGGCTTGCGTAGCGCGCATCGGGTCGACCAGCGCGGACAGCTCATCGACCATCCGTCCGCGGGCCTTCGCATCGCGAAGCAGTTCAATCGCCCGATCGGCAATCGGATCCGTGGACAAGTAATACGGCATGAACTCCGGGACGATCTCGCGCTGAGCGAGGATATTCGGCAAGCACAGATACGGCGTATGGATCATCCAGCGGCCGATCAGGTGATAGAACAACCGTGAGGCGTTGTACATCACGATCATGGGCCGTTGGTGGAACGCCACCTCCAGCGCCGTCGTTCCCGAGGCCACCAGGACAAGATCAGCCGCTTGGATCAGCTCGGCGAAGTTGTCGGGATACTGCTTGACCGCAACGCCCGCCTTCGACGTTTCCGCCGCGATGATCGGAGCAACCTGCGGGTTGGCCACCGATACGCCGAAAGCCGACCTGGGCAACGCGGCGGAGATCCTCTTGGCGACTTCCAGTTGCCCGGGCAGAACCTCGCTCACCACGTGTTTGCGCGAGCCGGGCAACAAGGCTACCACGGGGCTGCCGCCCGCCCGAATGTCGCCAACTACCGCGCGGTCGAGCGTCTGACTCGCCAGGCGCTCCGCCAGCGGGTGGCCCACATACGTCGCGTCGACTCCCTGATCGCGAAAGTACTGCTCCTCGAACGGCAGAATCGCGGCCACCCGCTCCACTCTGTGCCGGAGTTTGTAGATTCGGTAGCTGCCCCACGCCCACATCTGCGGGGCGATGTAATACAGGACGGGCACGCCGGCCGCCTGGGCTCGCCCGGCCAGCGGAAGGTGCAACGTGGGCGAGTCGATCACCACGGCCGCGTCGAACGGATACCGCCGCAAGTGCTCGTCAGCGGTGTTAAGCATGCGCAGCCCCCGCCCGACGGTTTTGAGGGCTCCGAGCAGCATGGCCGAGTGGCGAGTCATATCGAAGATACGCTCACACCCCTCGGCCACCATTCGCGGACCGGCCACCCCGACGAACCGGACCCCGGGGCACTGCGCTCGCGTGGCTCGGATCAGAGCGGCTCCGTGGATGTCGGCGCTGGGCTCGGCCGCGCTGATGAACACCAGCGGCTCTGTGCCGTTTTGTTGTTGATGTCCCGTTCGCATAGTAGCCGGCCCTCTTCTGCATCGGGCAGCCAAGACGCTACGACGGCGAAATAGATCGGTCAACGACGCGGCCGGTCCGGAGCTTCTCGGACGTCAATTGGCGAGGCCGGCCCGCGCGAAGTTGCCGCACGCATCGTCGATATCAGTACTGGTAGAGCGGGCTTGAGGGCTCGTTGAGCGGGCCGAATCGAGGCGGTAGAATGCCGGGTGGAAGTTGGATTGGTGGATCACGCCGGGGGGAATCGCCGCGGGTTCGGATACCCCGGTCAGCGAACGAGCCGTTTCGGCGCGGCCCGGAAGGCCGAGCGCTGCGTCGCACGTGGGTTTCCGCGCGTGCCACTGCTCTTGAGCAGTGCCCTTACGTGTGACAAAGCACTGGCGGTGCCGGCGGAAACGTGGCTGCTTTTCTGCCTCGCCTCGTTAGCACGATTGGAGATCCCGGGGCATAGGATTGATGAAGAAGCTGTTCATCGTCGGTTGTGGTCGGTCGGGAACGACCATGTTCCAGCAAGCCCTCAACCGGCATTCGCAGATCGTCATTCCGCCCGAGACCGGGTTCTTTATCGACTTCCTCGGGCACACTCGGGCCGGGCAGCGCCAGCATGTCAGGCGGATCAACGCCGCTTTGGAGATCGACCTTCCGAGCCCTGCTCACCGAATCCGGCGCCGCGAAGACGTCGTTGACTTCTACGAGACAATGGCGCGTTTGTACGTTGAGCGACTGGGCCGTAGCGACGTTGCGTATTTCGGCGAGAAGTCACCCCGGCACCTGCTGCATCTTCCGCGCATCCATCGCTATTTTCCGCAGGCCAAGATCCTGCTGATCTTCCGCGACGGACGCGACGTGGCGTCGAGCCTGAGCAGTGTGCCGTGGGGACCATCCAATCTGTATGTCAACTTTGCCGTTTGGCTGCGGTTCTACCGGTGGCAACGTTGGGCGATGGCGTGTCCCACCATGGACCTGCAATGCGTCAAGTACGAGGATTTCGTGCGGGCGCCCGAGCAGGAGTTACGCCGGATAGCGGAGTTCCTTGACTTGAAATACGAGCCCGAAATGGCCACCGGCTCCGGCAATCGCGCGGGGATAACCGAGCGCGAGCGGGAATGGAAGGACCGCGCCGTTGGGAAGATCAACGTGTCGCGAGTCGAGTTGTGGCGGACCCAGTTGACCCCAGAGCAGCTCGGCAATCTCGAACGCTGGGGTGGCGAGGCGCTGACCGAGCTGGGTTATGAACTGTCCACCGAACGGCCGGGGCGCCTCCCGCTGACGTTCTTCCCGCGGCTGTTCGCAAAGCACACGGCCTGGCGGGGTCGCTGCGCCTGGCGTTTGGTTGTGAAGGAGTTCCTCGGCCGGTAGGCGTGGCCAAGCACCTCTGTCCAGTACCTACCACGGTTTCCGGACAACGTGCCGGATGACATGATTCGACCCTGTGCGTAGCCGCCCGCCGAATTACTGTCTCTGCAGCATTGTCAGGCTGGCAATTGCCCGGAATGTGTAACCGGGTGGGCTGATCGGAGTTACCCAAAGGGTCGGATTCAGGTATAGTCCGGTGATCGTAGCTTCGTGGTGAGGAACCGGCGGGGGACGTGGGCGGCGTGGCGCGGCGCCGAGCCGGGTAAAACGGCGTGCCCCCGTAATCAAGGAGATGGTCATGAGTGACCAAGGATCGGACGGCGGCCTGCATATTGACTCAGATTGGAAGACCGAAGCGGCTCGCGAGAAGGAGAAGTTGGCCGAGGCCGAAGCAAAAACGGCGTCCTCCTCCGCCGGCGCACCCGGGGTCGCGGGCTTTCCCGATCTCGTGAACATGCTGGCGATGCAAGCGGCGATCGCGCTGGGCGGTTATCAGGGCCCGGGCGGGGAACGAATCCCACCCAACCCCGCGGCGGCCAAGCATCAGATCGACCTTCTGGACGTTCTGGAGCAGAAGACCAAGGGCAATCTCAGCGAGGAAGAGAAACGAGTCTTGGACACGGTCTTGTATGAGCTACGCATGCAGTATGTACAGATGGCCAGCGGCGGCGGCTCGGGGCCTCCCGGGCCTGCGGGGGCGTAACGTATTACCGACACGGTGAACTTTGTGGCGAGATTAGCCCCGGCCGAGGGTGTTAACCACCGGGTCGGTGATGTCGGGCGGGGTCTTGGAACACCGGTTTTGTTGACAGCATGATCATCCCGATTCGCACGCAATCCGAAGTCCGCCGGCCTCCGCTTGCCAATTATCTACTAATCGGGGCCAACATGCTCCTGTTTCTGCTGCTCGACGAGAAGCTCTTTGGCGATGCGGTGGGGGTAATCAAGAACCGGTATCTGGTTTTCGACGCTTCTGAGCCGGCGTTCTATCAGTTCTTCACGTACCAGTTCCTGCACGCGGACGTCTGGCATCTGTTCGGGAACCTGCTCTTTCTGTGGGTGTTCGGCAACAGCGTCAACAGCAAGATGGGGGACGTTCCTTACCTGCTGTTCTACCTGGCCGGCGGGGTGTTTGCGGCTTGGGGATGGGCGGCGATGACCGCCGGGGCTCCGACTCTGTTGGGGGCTTCGGGAGCGATCGCCACAGTAACGACTGCATACCTTGCCTTGTTCCCGCGAGCCCGCGTAACGGTGATGGTCTGGGTGTTCTTCATCTACTTCTTCGACCTTTCCGCGATGCTCGTCATCGGTCTGAAGATCATCGTTTGGGACAATATCATTGCCCCCAGCTTCGGTCCGGCGGGAAACGTGGCCCACTCGGCGCATCTGGCCGGGTACTTGTTCGGTTTCGCCGGGGCGCTCGGCATGCTCCTGGTCCGCGCGATTCCGCGGGACCAGTTCGACATCCTGGCGCTGTGGCGCCGCTGGCGTTTGCGGCGGGAGTTCGCTTCGGCCATGGCTAAGCCCGGGGCGGCGGAACAGGCTCGATACGGACGAGTGGCGCGGGCTGCGTCGAATGATCCGCGGCAACGCGCGGAGGAGGATCGGCTGATCGACGCGGTGGCCGCGCTACGTGATGACATTGCCGAAGCCGTAACCGCGCGGGACCTCACGGCGGCGGCGGATGCGTATGAGAAGTTGATGGCGGTCGACCCCAAGCAGTGTCTATCCGAGCGGCAGCAGTTGGAGATTGCTCAGGAGTTCTATCGCAACGCCCGGTTCGCTCCGGCGGTAGCCACTTTCCGTCGATATCTGGAGTCTTATCCGAATACCCGAGAAGCGAACGATGTCCGGCTCTTGGTGGGGATCATCTACGCCCGAGATCTGCGACAATACGAACAAGCTGACGAGTGTCTGACACAAACTATGGAAAAGTTGCACGATGACGACCGGCGGGCGCAGTGCCGTAAGTGGCTGGCGGAGGTACGCGGGGCGCTGGGGCGGCCGGTCCCGGAGTAGCAGGAATCTGGAATCAGGGATGAACGAACTAGCTTACGTTAACGGTACATTCTGCCCGATCGCCGAAGCGACCGTCTCCATTGAGGATCGCGGCTTTCAATTCGGCGACGGGATCTACGAGGTAATCGTCGCGTACGGCGGCCGGTTGTTCTTGCTCGAGCCGCACATGCGGCGGCTCAGACGCAGTGCGGCTGCGATTGAACTCGACTACGATTTCGACGCCGCCCCGCTCGAACCGATCATCGCGGAGGGCTTGCGGCGTAGCGGGTATGACGATGCTTTGATCTACCTCCAGATGACCCGCGGCTCGGGATCGCGGAATCATGTCATTCCCGACGGGCTGGAAGTGACCGTGGTTATGACCTTCAAACCCCTGCCGATCCCGAATGAGGGGCTGCGGAAGCGCGGCGCCCGGGTGATGACCGTCGTGGATACCCGCTGGGCCAAGTGCTACGTGAAGGCGATCACTCTGCTGCCGAACACGTTGGCTAAGAACCGGGCTCTGCGAAACGGGTATGACGACGCGATATTCGTTACGACCGATGGCGAGGTTCGCGAGTGTACGGCCGCCAACCTCTCGATCGTACACGACGGGCGGATTCTCATCCCTCCGCGCACCGAGGCCATTCTGCACGGCATTACCCAGGGGTTCATCATCGAGTGCGCCGCAGCGCTGGGGCATGACGTGACCGAGCAGGCCTTCAACATCCAGACATTGCACGAAGCGGAAGAGGTCTTTCTATCCGGGGCAACGGTTGGAGTGCTGGGGATCACGGCCATCGACGACCGACCGGTCGGAGACGGCAACGTCGGCCCAATCACTAGACGCCTGAGTGACGAGTACGACCGCCGGGCCCGCTGCACGGCGTCAGACCTCGAAACCGCCGGCAAATGACGTTGCGCTACTGTAGTCCGGTCCGTTGGGCGCATCGGTAGGGGGTGATCGCACGTTTCCAGCCGATACAACTTCCAACGTGCCGCGGTTGCGGCTTGGCGTGTTTGACCTTAAGATAGGACCGTGATGTCCGAATCAACCCTGAACAACTTCCAGAGGAGACTCCCAGTGCCGCAAAACGACGAGTGGGCCGAACATCTTTTTACGTCCGAATCCGTCTCCATGGGCCATCCCGACAAAGTGGCGGATCAGGTGTCCGACGCGATTCTGGACAGCATGATCAAACACGACCCTTATGTTCGCTCAGCGATCGAGACCCTCGTTACGACAAACTTCGTTCTCGTTGCGGGTGAGGTTACGACACACACTCCGGCGGCGGCCAAGGCGCTTTCCCATGCCGAGCAGACGATTCGCAACACAATCAAGCGGATCGGTTACAATGACCCACAGGTCAACTTCGACGCCAAATCATGTGAAGTGGTTTCACGCATCCACGCGCAATCACCGGACATCAGCCAGGGTGTGACCGAGGGGCACGGAAGGCACGCTGAGCAGGGTGCCGGAGACCAGGGCATGATGTTCGGCTTCGCTTGCGATGAAACGAAGTCGCTTATGCCGCTGCCGATCCAACTGGCGCAGCGGCTGGTCGAACAGCTTTCCAAGGCCCGCCAAGACGGGACGTTGCCCTGGCTGCGACCTGACGGTAAGTCGCAAGTGACGGTCAAGTATCAGAGCGGCGTTCCGGTGGCGGTGCATACGGTGGTGATCTCGACCCAGCATACTGAAGAAGCGGTCGATCCGCGCAATAACGACCTGTCCGAGGACGCTACGAAAGAGATAATCAAGCACGTGATCAACCCGGTAATCGAGCGGGAATGCCCCAATCTGATGTCGAACGACATCATCACCCACATCAACCCCACGGGCCGATTTGTGGTCGGCGGCCCGGACGGGGATTGCGGGCTGACGGGCAGGAAGATCATCGTTGATACCTACGGCGGCCGCGGTCGCCACGGCGGCGGCGCCTTTTCCGGTAAGGACCCGAGCAAGGTCGATCGCTCCGCCACGTATATGGCGCGGCACATCGCGAAGAATATTGTGGCGGCGGGGCTGGCCAAGCAGTGCGAGGTGCAACTGGCTTATGCTATTGGGGTGGCCGAACCGGTCAGTGTTTCGGTCAACAGCTTCGGCACGAGCGAGCTGTCACCGGGCAACCTCGAAGACATCGTGCGGGCGGTGTTTCCGCTCAAGCCGGCCGAGCTGATCGAGTATCTCGATCTTCGCCGACCGGTCTACTTCGAAACCGCGCGGCACGGACACTTCGGCCGCGAAGGCGACGGTTTCACCTGGGAGAAGACCGACCGGGTCAACGACGTCCGCACGGCCGCCAACGGCCAATTGGCGGTTTGATCCCCGGGAAAGAGGGGGTTGACCGGGACGAGTCTCTCTTCTGACTCTTCCAGCCCGAAGGGCTTAGATGAAGACGGGGGCAAGTCCGCCATCGGCGGACGCCGCCCCCGGACCCGTTCTCCCCCGTACCTGACCCCGGTAGGTCAAACAGCCCCGGCAAACGCGCTTTGCCATTGATTTCTGACGCATTCTCAAAGCGGCCGAGCAGCCGAAACAGACGCTCGGTTCATCGACGCCGTCTCTTTCACCCTGTCAGGGTGATTGGGATTGTTGGGACCCCATCCGGGGGCGGCGGCAGAAGGGGCCGTGCGTAGACTGTCCATGCGTGGGCTTGATCGAACAGGTTCTGAACCGGGATAGAGCAAGCCGGGACGGGCGTTGACGCCGAGATTGCGTGGTCGTATGATAAAATCTCGCGCGAATGAGACCTCGGACTTGTTTTTTGCGCGTTTCTGGGTGCCACGCTATGAGGGCGTAGAGCACTCGGACGAATGAGACCACCTTTCGCGAGCAAGTAATCGCCGAGTCGTTTGAACACGGAGAGTCCGACATGAAGTACTGGTCAATCGCCCTGCTGCTGTCGGCGACCGGAGGATGCGGTGCAGGAAACGTCGCAAACATGCTTAGTGCTGATGGAGTATACACCGGCACGAATGAGTGTTCGTATCTCGGTTGGTACGGGCCTGATTTGACTACTTTCGATGATTATGAATCGGAGATTAGCAGAGTATTCTCCGGCGGAACAGGCATTCCCATACGTGGTGGCATTCAAATATACGTGGGAGAGGTACGGGAATGGGATTATGAATGGGGTACAGAGAGCTGTGAGACAACGGAAATCATAGTTGGCGATGACGTCGTGACATTGACTGACAAATGTCGAGTCGTCGTTAATGGGGATAATACGTGCGAAACCGCGAATGATGGACATTGTGACGAGCCATATGGATGCACGTGGTTGACCGATTTTGCGGACTGTGGCGCGTTTCTGTGGGATGATGACGTGGTAACGACTTACTCTTTCTCAGGTGATGGTACTATCTCACGTACTGAGACGAGACATGGTGTGGGCGTGGACAGCCCCGCATACTCGAATTCAACGAAATGCAGTGCCGTGTTGCTGAGGCAGCCATGACGATAGTGCAAAGCTGTCGGGGCTCTTCGAAGAAGAACAGGTCGGGAGCAATCCTGGTTTAGCCTGTCGCTCGCGATAGTGTGAGCTCACGTTGCGAATGCGTCGAACGGCCATGCGTGGGGTTGATCAAGCTGGTTCTGAACCGGGATAGGGCGAATCGGGACCGCCTTCGACTTTGAGATTGCGTTGCCGTACGACGGACCCTTGTGCGAAAAAGACTCCCGACCCCGTCTTCAACACGGCGCGGTCAGCATAACGCCCGGCAGGATTACGTCGAGGAAGCCGTCGGTCTGCTTGGCCGGTTTGAACTCGACGCTCACGCTGTCGAGGCCGGCGCCGATGATCTCGATCAGGTCTTGTTGAATCTGCCCGATCCCCTGGTTGTAGGCCTTGTTGAGATGCGCGATCTCGGCGACATCGCAACCGATGATCCGCGCGGCCGTGGCATCGGCGGCGGCAAGATCGGTGCTGGCTAAGACCAGCCAATCCCCGAGGCGGTCCCGCATATCCACCGTGTCACCCCACCAGCCGGGAAATACGTGCGGCCCGTTGCCCTCGCAGCAGATGGACGCGTCGATCACAGTCAGGTCCGGTTCCACTGCGGCCACAATGTCGAGAAAGCACTGTTCAATGCCCCCCGGCGAGTTGTGGAGGTCGGAACGGAACTGCATGCCGCCGTATTGATTGACCGAAGTGACTCCCACGAAGTTCTTCAGCGACCCGGTCATTTGCGTCCAGCGATGGGTCTTGATCACCGGAATCGAAATCACGCGGTCGGCGCGGGTCAGGTGGCTGGAGACCTTGATCGTGTCGAGCCCGGTGTACGGAGAGGGCACCGCAACCCAGGAGGGTGACTCGCCGGTCAGGCACGAGAGTGTCACCTTGCCGGCATAAGAAGCGTTAAGCCGCTCGACCTCGGCCGTCATAGTCGCCGACGAAGCCAGCGTCGTCAGGTCATCCCAGGAGAACTTGGGTACTTGTGCTCCTTCTCCGATAATGACCTCCGCCGCTCGCACCTGCAGGCACCTTTCCGCCACGGCGATGACGATGTCGGGCTTGGTCGAGTCGCCCGCGCGAACGGTGTCGTGGCAGACCATGCCAACGCCGCCGAAGTTCGGCTTGATAAACACCGTCTCGCCCTCGTGAACGACCGATTCGATCCCGCCGATCGCATCCAACGCCTCGCAGACCATCGTCCCGAGATTTTGGCCGCGGATAATGGCTACTTCAGCTGGGTTCAAATACGGTGTTTCCGGCACAACGGGCGCGGCCGCGCGAAAGGCGCCGCACCCGGTCAACAGTTGACCGCCACCGACGGCGTAACCAAGGCGCACGCCATGCTTCAAGAAACCCCGCCGCGTCATTTTATTGGGGACAGCCACCTATTTCCTCGCCTCCCGCTCGTCTGTTTCACATCTTCCATTGCAGCGCCTGGCCGCAGAGGACCGACGTCGCGTCAGTCCGACTTCTTGCTTCAGGATACCAGGTCGCGCGGCCCTGCCTAGACCGGCACGTCGCAGTGCCCAAGCCTGCTCCAATATGCGTCCCATCGCCCCGCACTCAGCCCTCCTATCTAACGACGGTCCCCGCCGGACTGCCCGATTCACAACCTGATACATGTCCTCTCCCATTGCCGTTCGAAGTCGCCGGGGCGTGTCGGAAGCCCGCCATAACCTGCAACTCTGCCGGAGAAGACCCTCCCCGTTAATCTGTTTGGGGCGGGCTGAAGTTCAGGAATCGGATGATTGTCAAGAAACTGCTTGACAAGGCCGATTAGTCGTGTAGATTGTTAGATGAGTGGTGGAGATTACGTTCACTCACGAGAGGTAGGGTAATGATGGGACTTGGTAGCAGATTCTACACTGCGGCACTTGACGCGGAAGCCGATACGGCAACGCGCGCAGGGAGGTGGCCCACAGGGTAACGCTAAGTCCTAAGATGGATAGCTCAGCCCTGCGGCCACCGACGGTTGCAGGGCTTTTTGTTTGCGCGATTCTCTGCTTTCGTTCTTCTTGGCCGTATGGCCCGGTGACTTGGCTCCTGGACTTGCTTTGGGCGACGGGTGAGCCCAGTGGAGACGGTGCGCACACACAGCCATGGCGGCAATCGCACGGGTCACCGCGAAGTGGGCCGAGCCAATCATTGGAGTCGTATTGACCGGTAGCCAGTTTGGCCGAACCGCGTAGAAGACCATTGGGAGCGTAGCTCAATTGGGAGAGCACCTGCCCCGCAAGCAGGAAGTTGAGGGTTCGAGTCCCTCCGCCTCCATTATGGACGCCCAACGGCACGATTGTGGTTGAGCAGATGGTGACGAGAGCGCAAAGGCCGCCCATCTTCTTGCCCGGGCTCGCCCCGGGGCGAATGGACGTGGCCAATGTGCTGAGGCTGGCCAAGACCCCGCGGCGTGGCCGAGGCAGCGAAGAACGAAGGCGTAGTAACGGATCAACTGAACTGAGATGACAAGAACACGCGTGGAATCCGACTTGTGGGTTGCGCGCCATAATGAACAACGGGAGGTGCACAACGCACTACAAGGCACATTGTGAAGTCTGCGGACATGGGTTCAGATTCAGCTTCGTCGACAACCAACTGAATGACTCAGCGTATGCCCACTGTGATTGGTGCGGTCAAACAGCTCTGTTCGACCTCTCCAGGCTCCCGTCGCACATTAGTCATCTGGAGTACCGAGTTTGCAGGGATCACGAGGAGCACATTGACAATTGCAGTTGCGGAGGCAGATTCCGCCGAGAGGCAGAGCCAAGGTGCCCAAAATGCGAGAATGTGATCAGCATGGCCGTTTTCGAAGAACTTGTACTGACTCACGTAGGCCCACAGGGAGAGTGGAACCGCGTCGGCGGGCCGTGGGATTGGCGTCGAGCCGGAGGGCAGTTCTGCATGATAGTTGAAGGGCGTGTCGTGCGTGATATCTGGCGATCCGTAGATCCGTAAGTGAAGATACTGGAGAGACTATGCTGGTCGAGCTGGCCATAGGTGATGCATACGGTGCTGGGTTTGAGTATGTGGACGCAAGGGTAGTACGGTCGTGCAACGATCTGACTCGGTACGTCGCACATCCGCGGCATCGCCGCAAACCCGGGACCTATACCGATGACACACAGATGAGCTTGGCGCTGGCGGAGCTGATCGTGTCCGGGGACGCGTGGACGCGCGAGAACATCGCGGAGAGGTTCGTGGACGTGTTCAAGCGGGACCCGAGAGACGGGTACGCCGGCAGGTTCTACAAGTTCCTGAAGCATGTGACGGACGGGAGCCAGTTTCTGGCCGAGATTAGGCCCAACAGCGACAAGAGCGGAGGAGCCATGCGGGCCGCGCCGGTAGGCGTGTACGCGCATGTGGATGAAGTCATTGACAGGAGTTCTCTGCAGGCAAGCATTACTCACGATACGCGTGATGGTCGCAACGCAGCAGTGGCGGCGGCGTTGATGGCACACTACTTCATCCACGATCTTGGCCCGAAGGCTGGGTTGGGGGCGTTTGTCAAGCGGCACGTGCCGGGCCAATGGGATGAACCCTGGCGAGGCCGCGTCGGCTCGAAAGGCTGGATGAGCGTGCGGGCAGCGATAACGGCCGTGTCGCAGGCAGAGTGCATGAGCAAACTTCTTAGACGCTGCGTCTCCTTCACGGGTGATACGGATACGGTGGCCGCGATCGCACTCGCGGCCGGCGCGTGTTGCACCGAAATCGCCCAGGATCTTCCGAATCATCTGTATTCGAAGCTCGAGAAAGGCAAGTACGGGCGGGAGTATCTGGTAGACCTGGACAAGCGCCTGCTGGCTAAACGAAGGCGGAAGAAGGTGTCACCCGACTAGGGCCGACGCCGAGGGGGGCGGTGCGGAAGGGGCCGCCCCGGACAGCTCCCGAGCCGGAGGCCGAGGATCACCTCAACCTATGAAATCCTTCCACAGATTCGGCGGAAGAACCTTTAATCTAAGCCTCGTACGCCACGTTTCATAGTCCGGTAACGTCAGGGCGAGCATCTGCCGGGCGCCGTCCTCGGCATGCTCCGCGCGCAGTCGAAGTCCTATGTGCCAGGTCGGTGGCATGAGGTAGTAGCCCACAACTCCGCCAAAAAAGACTCCCGACCCCCTTCTTCTTCCCCCTTCTTCCCTCGACTTTTCCCTTCCCTGGACGCGGGGTTTTTGTTGCTTTAGAGTTGGAGACGAGACTCCGGCGCAGTTGAGGAGCAACGGCCCGGCACCGGGGCGATAAGAGGGTCAGCCAATGACGTCGCAACAACGCAACGCGGTTATCCTCCTTTCAGGCGGTTTGGACTCGGCCACCGTTGCGGCGATCGCCCGCGAACAAGGGTTCGCACTCTACGCCCTGTCGTTTCAGTACGGGCAGCGGCATGCCCTGGAGATGGAGGCGGCCACGCGAGTCGCACAGGCCAACGCGGTCGCCCGGCACGCGGTGCAGACCATCGATCTACGCGCTTTCGGCGGCTCCGCGTTGACGGATTCCATCGCGGTACCGAAGTCCTCCGACCTCTCCGGAATCGGCAGCGGAATCCCGGTCACCTACGTGCCGGCCCGCAATACGATCTTCCTGTCGTTCGCCCTCGCCTACGCCGAGACCGTCGGCGCCCGGGATATCTTTATCGGGGTCAACGCCGTAGACTACTCCGGCTATCCCGACTGCCGCCCGGAGTTCATCGCCGCGTTCCAGCGCGTCGCTCAACTGGCCACCAAGGCCGGCGCCGAAGGAACCGAGTTCGTGATCCACGCTCCCCTGGTCGCGATGAGCAAAGCCGAGATCATCCGCGAGGGAATGCGGCTAGGGGTAGATTACGGTCTGACGCATAGCTGCTACGACCCCACGGCAGACGGACTGGCGTGCGGTCATTGCGATAGCTGCCTGCTCCGTAAGGAGGGGTTCCGCCAAGCCGGAGCGACCGATCCCGTACCATACGCATCAGAAAACCTCTGACACCGCCCCGCGAAGGACCGTTCAACTTCGCGCTGCCGCTTCGCGGCCACTTGCGCCCGATAATCGCATTCACCACTCCAACCGGCCGCCGGGCGGGCTCTCTGAAAGAGCGTCGCGGGCGATCGGTGTTTATCGGCAGTTCACAGATCCCGCGCAGGGCAAGTCGAGGCTCCCGATGATCGATAAAACCAGACGGAGAACCGCAAGCTGCTGTGTTCCCGGAGGTTTACCCGATGGACGCCACTGAAATCTGCCCGCTCACGCGGGAGGCCGTTGCCGAGGTACTGTCGGCTCAGGTTCGCGATGAGACTCCGTCGCCGGAGACCGGCCAGCGGAAGACACCGCGCTGGCCATTCCCCGGAACCGTGCAGATGTGGCTAACCGACGAGCACGGTGACGAGCAGCACCTGTTTGCCACCTGCCTCAACCTCAGTCTCAACGGCCTGGGAATGCTCTGCGAGGAGCCCTTATCCCCAGGCCAGGAGTTGCCGATCGCCATTCACCAGCCGCTTGCCAGCTTGCAGGGTCGGGCGATCGTACGGCATTGCACCGCCAACGACGCCGGCTACTACATCGGGATGGAGTTCATCTTCGAAGACGCTTGATTCCAAGCAACGCCCGTAACGCAGGCTTCCAGCCTGCCCCTCGGGGAAACGGTACCGATGCTTTCTCAGACGTGAACATTCCGGCTCAGTCCATACCGCGCCCCGCCCCAGCACTGCTCGAGAGCAGTGGCACACTCACCGGCCTCCACTCGCCACGCATTGACGTTGCATTATCCGCCCAATTCCGTTAGATAGTCACGTATGATGACTGTCGCAACGCCGAAGGTGCAAGTTGCCGAAGTAGCTCCGAACCGGGCACCGCGGCCCAAACGGCAGCCGCCGTATCATGTCATCCTGCTGGACGACGACGACCACACTTATGACTACGTGATCGGCATGCTGCGTAAGTTGTTCGGGCACACGGCCGAGCATGCGTTCAAGCTGGCCGAGACCGTGGACCAAACCGGCCGGGCCATCGTCGACACCACGACGTTCGAGCGCGCGGAATTCAAGCGCGATCAGATCCACGCCTTCGGGCGCGACTGGCGTATCGCCGACTGCGCCGGCAGCATGTCCTGCAGCTTGGAGCCGGCGGAGGAGTAATCTCCGCCGTTGCGGGCATGGGTTTCCGCAGACCAGGGCATGATCTCTGCTCGCTGGACGAACCATTGACCGGCCGCTTACTTGCCGTGGCCCCCGGCGACATTCCGGCCGGCTCGATCAGGCCCCCGCCATCCCGTCCTGTAACCCAGCGGCACGCGATCGCTCCCCCGCGCCCTGCAAATGACCTTTGCACCCCAGTTGTACCACCGGCTGACCGTTGTAGAATTGCCCCATCCTCGGGGGCAGCGCCTTCGTGGGGATCGTGGGCGGCGGCATCGTAAACAGTGGCCGCACAAGTGCTTACCAACGCGCCGGAGTGGCGGAATTGGCAGACGCGCGGGATTCAAAATCCCGTTCTGGCAACAGAGTGAGGGTTCGAGTCCCTCCTCCGGCAGTTAACTACGCGGTTTCATCCGACCAGCGTGGCCCGTGGCAAGGGTCGGCGCAGAACCATTCCAACGGTTGGAGGCCAGTCCGGCCTGATCGGGGAATCGCTGTGCGCATCGGCGAGTTCACTCGCATGGTGGAAAGAGACACTCACAAGTGCCGTCCGGGATGTCGATCCGGCCTGCTTATCCAACCGCCGGATTCCTGTTGAGGTGGCGGGGGTGGTAGAACGATCGATGGAGCTTACCGCGGAACAACCGGCAAGGCCGGCGCGATGGAGCGTGTATCTCGTGCGCTGCGGGAACGGGGCTCTTTATACCGGGATTGCGACGGATGTGGCGCGCCGGTTGAACGAGCATCGAAACGGATGCGGTAAGGGCGCCAAGTACCTGCGCGGCAAGGGGCCGTTGCACGTGGCCTTAGAGAAGGAGATTGGTGACAAGGGTCTGGCCCTCAGCGTGGAGAACCGCATCAAGAAACTCTCGAAGCCACGCAAAGAGGCTCTGTTAGAACAGCGCGATCTGATAGATGACATCATCGCCCGGGCCAAGGAGGATTCCGCCCGGGCACGGCAGTTGCCGAGGAACTCTACCCGGTCGAACGCCGGCCTGACCGAAACGCTGAGCCTGCGCGAGGCTCGTCGGCTGGCGTTAGCCCGGGCGGGACTGCTGAAACGGGAGTGGGCCGGGTTCCCCCAGCGGGCGACCGGGCGGGGGAAACGTGCCCGAGACGCGGCCGCGGAGGTCATTCGGCGTTTCGGGTACCTTCAACTCGATACGGTTTCAATTGCCGGGGCACGGAGTCACACAATAGTGCTGATGTCGAGGCTGGATGGGTTCGATCCGGTTCTCGGGGAGGAACTCCTCCAACCGGGGGCAAAGCTCTTCGAGTATTGGGGGCATGAGGCAAGTTGGATTCCCCTGGAGCTGTACCCCGCCTTCGCGTTTCGCCGACGCGAGTTCCGGCGGCACCCGTGGTGGGGCGACATTGTAAGCGAGCATCCTAAGATCGCGCGGAAACTCCGCCGCCGCATCCGCGAGGAAGGTCCCCTCCGTTCGGTCGACATGGAGGGGTGCGGGAGTCGCGGCTGGTGGGATCTGAAAACCACTAAACGCATCGCGACCGCCCTGTGGTCCAGCGGGGAACTGGCCATCCGCGAGCGGAAGAACTTCCAACGAACCTACGACCTGACCGAGCGAGTTATCCCCGATGATGTGCGCGGCGAGTCACTCTCCACGCGGAATGGCCTCGAGGTGCTGCTGCTCAAAGCACTCGATGGACACGGGTGGGCTACAACGGCGACCCTGGCGGCCACTTGGCGATTGCGAAACCGCAAGGAGGAGATCACGGCCGCGTTACGGCGCTTGGTCGAGAAGGGCCGGGTCATAGGCTGCGGGCTGGAGAACCACGGCGGACGCCCGACTCCGGGGTGGATTCGCCCGGAGGATCGAGAGCTGGCCGCGCGGCTGGAGACCGTTCGCCCCCGGAGCGATCGCGGCGTGGTCTTGTCCCCGTTCGATCCCGTGCTGTGGGATCGAGCCCGCGTCCAGCGTCTCTTCGGCTTTGAACAAGTCCTCGAGGTGTTTAAGCCCGCGAAGCAGAGGGTTTACGGCTACTACTGCATGCCGGTCCTGGCCGGCGAACGACTGGCGGCCCGCTTCGACTTCAAAGCCGACCGCAAGAAAGGGACGTTGCAGGTCCTGTCGTGCCACTTCGAAGGCACTGACTCCGCCCGCCCGGCCACAACCGCGGACGGCGAAGCGGCCCGCACAGCATTACATCGCTACGCCGACGCCCTCGAGTTGAAACCGACGTGCGTACCTCCGCTCGTAAGCGGCGCATAAGCGGCATGCGTCTCCCGCAATTCTTGACCGGTGTGCGAGCGGTGGACGTGTCCCCCTGCTATCGAGCAATGCGAGAACCGTGTACGTGTGCCACTGCTCTCGAGCAGTGCTCGTGCCGTCGCCAGAGCCGTCGCTCAGCGCGATCCCCCATGGCATCCCGTTGCGCCGTCGAGAATACTGCCGCGCCACAAACCACGACGTGTGCCACTGCTCTTGAGCAATGCGAGAGCCGTGTACGTGTGCCACTGCTCTTGAGCAGTGTTATAGTACCGGCAATGAGGACCTGCTATCGAAAGACCCGCGGAAACTGGAATGAATCGGGGCACGCTCACTTCCTCACATACTCGTGCCACCGTCGGCTCCCTCTGTTGTCCCGCGATCGCGTTCGACAATGGGTTGTCGACGCGCTCGAGCGTACGCGAAAGGAACTCAACGTCGCCCTCTGGGCGTACGTAATCATGCCGGAACACGTGCACGTGCTCCTGCATCCCCGCGCACCTCAATATGAGATGCGGCGGATTCTCGTGACGCTCAAACAACCAGTGGCCAAGGCGGCTCGCAAGTGGCTCGAAGAGAATAACCACACCAATTGGCTGCGGACCCTGACCGTGGTTTACCCCTCGCGTACGGCCTTCCGGTTCTGGCAGCCGGGCGGTGGATTCGATCACAACGTTTTTCGGGAAAGGACCGTGTCGGCCGTAGTCGATTACATTCACGCCAACCCGGTTCGCCGTGATCTCGTGGATGAGCCGACCCAGTGGGAATGGTCGAGCGCACGCTTCTGGGATGGAAGCTCGAACGTACGTCTACAAATGGACGACCCGTTCTGATTGGAGAAGCACTGCTCAAGAGCAGTGGCACACGTTGGGGGCCCGCGGCGGCCCCCCACTATCCTGACCATCGTTCACCCGCGCGGTGCGACGACTGTCGAGATCCACGGTGCTACAGCGCTCCCGGGACAGTTATCGGACGACGCTTCCCAGCTTGAGCAAGCCTGGAAAGGGGGTAATGGAACCCTGCAATGGGGTAAGATCGGGTTGATCTTACCCCGTTTAGGCGTATCTTACCGCGTTTGGAGGTTCTCTGCGCCGATCTGCCCGTAATCTACCTTGGGTTTCGGCGCGGGGGCAGGATCTCGGGGAGGCGAGTACAGACGTGCGATCACTCACAACTGAGTTCCTTGGACGGCTCACCCTCACAGTCGAGCAGGCCTCGACGTTGAACCGCATCGGTGAGTACCGGGGCAGGCAAGACCTGTTCGCGCGGCAGACGCCGGAAACCCTGGAATCGCTCCAGCAGGTGGCGGTCATCGAATCGAGTGAATCGTCAAACCGTATAGAAGGCGTGACCGCCCCGCACGACCGCATCAAAGCCCTGGTCCTCAAGTCCACCACGCCGAAGGACCGATCCGAGCAGGAAATCGCCGGCTACCGCGACGTCCTCGCGCTCATCCACGAGTCAGCTCGGCACATGCCGCTTACGGTCAACGTCATCCTGCAACTGCACAAGACGCTCTGCCGCTACATGCCCAACGAGGGAGGGCGATGGAAAGCGACCTCCAACGACATCGTGGAGAGAAACGCAGACGGCTCAATCAAGCGCGTCTGCTTCAAGCCGCTCAGCCCGGTGGCCACGCCACCGGCGATGGAGGCCCTCGCCATCGCGTACAAAGATGCGATCGAAGGGCAGCGCAAGGAACCGTTGGTCATCGTCCCTCTGGCGATCCTCGACTTCCTCTGCATCCACCCGTTCAGCGACGGTAACGGGCGCGTCTCCAGGTTGTTGACGCTCCTGTTGCTGTGCCGTTTCGACTATCAGGTGGGGCGTTACATCAGCATGGAGCGCATCTTCGAGGAATCGAAGGAAACCTATTACGAGACTCTCGAACGCAGCTCCGCAGGATGGCACGACGGTGAACACGACCCGGCCCCGTGGCTGGACTACTTCTGGGGGGTGATGCTCCGCGCGTACCGCGAATTCGAGGATCGCGTCGGCACCATCGGGCTGGGTAAGGGATCAAAGACCGAACAAGTCCGGCAAATCGTCAGCCGCCGGATCGGCCCCTTCTCCATCTCGGACATCGAGGCCGACTGCATCGGCGTAAGCCGCGATATGATTCGCATCGTGCTGAGGCAGTTGCGAGACGAGGGAGTCATCGTGCTGCAAGGGAAGGGGCGGGGGGCGAAGTGGATACGAAAAGAAGAATAGCAGAGAAGCCTGACGCCGAAACCTCCAGATCCATCAACGGTCTGTTGTGTTATGATGCGAACTGGCTTGAGCCCGCCAGGCTCGGATTGCTGGGGTCTCAGCGACCGACGCGCGGAACAAGGCTAGGACGGCGCTTGGAACGTCCCCAGACCAAGTGAAAGGCAGACCACATGCTCACGCGACTTGTACTCCGCAACTTCAAGCGTTTTGACCATGCCGAGATCGAACTCGGCAGGTCAGTTGTGTTCATCGGCCAGAACAACTCCGGCAAGACAAGTGCCCTGCAAGCGCTCGCTCTGTGGGATGTGGGCCTTCGTCTCTGGAGCGAGAAGCGCGGGGTGAAAGGATCGCACGAGAAGCACCGCGGCGTTACGATCAACCGGCGCGATCTTATTGCAATCCCCACGCCGGCTACGAATCTGCTCTGGCGCGGTACGGACGTTCGCAAGTCGCAGATGGTCGACGGAAAGCAGCAACCGCGGAACATCCGGATCGACGTAACCGTTGAAGGAATCACGAACGACAAACCATGGTCCTGCGGTCTGGAGTTTGATTACAGCAACGAAGAGTCGTTCGTTTGCCGCCCCCTTCGTCTGCCGGAGTACGAAGACGCCCTCGTCCGCAAGGCCCAGTTCTCGGAAATCCCAAATGAGGCGACGGCCCTGAAGATCGCCTACCTGCCTCCCATGTCGGGACTGGCTGACCGGGAGTTCATCAAGCAGCAGGGTGAGATAGGTTTCCTGATTGGGCAAGGGCAGACGGCCCAGATTCTTCGGAATCTTTGCCATCAGTTATTCCAGAAAGAGGACGCGGCGGCATGGTGGAACGTAACGGAACAGATTGAGTCGTTGTTTGGTGCAAGACTGCTCGATCCGGAGTATATCCCCGAGCGAAGCGAAATAGTCATGAGGTACGAAGAGGGAGGCGCTTGCCTCGATCTCTCTAGCGCTGGTCGCGGTTTGCAGCAGACGCTTCTCCTGCTCGCCTACCTGTACGCCAATCCAAACACCGTACTCTTGTTGGACGAGCCGGATGCTCACCTGGAGACCCTGCGACAGCGCGAGACCTTCAGACTGCTTTCTTCGATCTCCAACCGGCAGAACTCGCAGATCATCTCGGCCAGCCATTCCGAGGTGGTGCTCAATGAAGCAGCGGGTAGCGGCAAGGTCGTTGCCTTCGTCGGGAAACCTCACGTGCTGAACGACAAAGGCAGTCAAGTTCTCAAAGCCCTCAATAGCATCGGATGGGACCAATACTTCCAGGCCGAAGCAACCGGGTGGGTGTTGTACCTCGAAGGGTCGAGCGATCTCGCGGTTCTGCAGGCGTTTGCCGAAACCCTCGAGCACCCGGCCGCGTCGCATCTGGTGAGGCCCTTCGTACACTATGTGTCGACGAATCTCCCACAGAAGGCTCGCGACCACTTCTTCGGCCTCCGAGAGGCGTTGCCCGATCTAAACGGCATCGCCATCTTCGATCGTCTGGATAAGAACCTCGATGCGAGCAGCGACTTGACAGAACTTATGTGGAGTCGTCGTGAGATCGAGAACTACTTCTGCACTGAGGAGGTGTTACTCTCCTGGGTGCGGCACGATCAGCCGGACGACCTCTTCGGCCAAGAGGAGTCCAGGAAGCGCGAATCATTGATGTATGAAGCCATCGACGAGGTAACGCACCTGCTCGAAATCGATGATCAGAATCCGTGGTCGCATGACGTGAAGGCAACGGATGACGTGCTCGACCGCGTGTTTCGCGTGTTCTTCAAGAAGCTGAAACTCCCTCTCACATTCCGAAAGTCGGATTACCATGTCTTAGCAAAACTCGCTCCCAGAGAAGACATCGATCCCGATATAACCGAGAAGCTGAATGCCATTGTCGAGGTAGCCGAGAGGGCGCGGGCGTAATGGAGTAACCGGTGCGCTCGCCAGTGTACTCCTGGGACGAAGGCGTCAGCGTGCCGCTGCGTCCGGACGATCCGGCCTGATTGGAGAAGCACTGCTCAAGAGCAGTGGCACACGGCGGGCGGGCGCCAATCGATAGGCAGACCTTCCCCGCGGGGTGGGTCGACTCTAGCGAAACTTATCGGGCGGTTAGTTCCCCTGGTAGGGGATCAGGGCCATGAAGCGAGCGCGCTTGAGCGCTTCTTTCAGGGCTTTCTGCTCTTGGGCGTTGGTGCCGGCCCGGCGGCGCGACATCAGCTTGCTGCTCGGCGTAAGGAACTTGCGCAGCAATTCGATTTCCTTGTAGTCGACAATACTGCCGACCCAACCCCTATTGCCGCGGTCAGGAAAACGACGACTGGTGTGATATGACGTGGTGGTCTTCCGCTCTCTCTGCACGATGCTGTTCCTCTGTTTTGCCTTCTTCCGCCGTTCAACTAAGCGGTTCTACTGCTGCAAGCCGGACACTATCCGGTCGAACTCTTCCAGGTCGACTACTTCCGATTCATCCACGAGCATGATCGGCAGGCCGTCGCGAATCGGATAACGGCGACGAGTCTCTCGGTCAGTCGAATACAACCAGTCGTCCACCCGCACGAGCGGAGCGTGGGCAACGGGACAAACCAGATACTCGAACACACTTCCGCTGTCGCTGGCCACCAGCCGATTCTTCCCTTGGCACCGACCGTCGGCGGCATCCGCCGCAGAACGACACGAGCCCCATATTCTATTGAATGCCGACCCGGACGCAAGCCGCCGCAGGCCCGTTTATACGCGGCCAACATTCTCCCAGCACGAACCCGGCGAGTCGGTCCGATAGTCTCATCTTGACCCCCGATATCGCTGATCCTATCGTGAACGCTCAGCTTGGGTGAACCGGAAGAGAAGCACAATTCGATTCGGGGTCCGCACAACTCTGTCCACCAAGGCGGGGGACGTGCAAGTCTTTAAACTGGAAGGACTTACGGGATCAGGGTTTGGACCGATCGACCGCTTGCCCTTCAGCATCAGAGTGTTGATGGAGTGCGTCTGGCGTAACGTGGACGGGCACGCCGTTACCGAAAACGACGTGGCCACCGTGGCCCGTTGGGCAGCAGGAAGCCGGGCTGCCTCCCGAGAGGTGCCCTTCCTCCCCGCACGAGTGATTCTCCAGGATTTCACAGGAGTGCCGGCCGTGGTCGACCTGGCCGCCATGCGGGATGCGTTACCGAAGCTCGGTGGAGACCCCCGCAAGATCAATCCCCTGATACCGGTGGATCTGGTCGTCGATCACTCGATTCAGGTCGACGCATTCGGATCTCCGGAAGCGATGGAGATTAACACCGCTCGCGAGTTCGAACGGAATCGGGAGCGCTACCAGTTCCTGCGGTGGGGCCAACAGGCGTTTGACGGCCTCCGTGTCGTCCCGCCGGCCACGGGGATCATCCACCAGGTCAATCTGGAGCACCTGGCCTCGGTCGTTTCGACCCGGACCATCGATGGCGTCACCGAGGCGTTTCCGGACAGCGTGGTCGGCACGGACAGCCACACGGTGATGATCAACGGGCTCGGCGTAGTCGGCTGGGGCGTGGGCGGGATCGAAGCGGAGGCGGTAATGCTCGGCCAGCCGATTACGATGCTCTTGCCGGACGTGGTCGGGTTCCACCTGTCCGGCAGGCTGCCGGACGACGTCACCGCCACCGATCTTGTGCTGACGGTTAACCGGACCGCTCAACCGCCTCGGCTTCCACAATGCGGGGTATGGTTGCGCAACGTGCATCGGCAATAGCGGCCCCCCTGCCCGAGATGGTGGCCTAGGCCGTCGAGAGCGGCGAGTTAGTAGCTGCGGCCGTGCTGAGCGGCAACCGTAACTTCGAGGGTCGCGTGCATGCGCAAGTTAAGGCCAACTATCTGGCATCTCCGCCGTTGGTGGTGGCTTATGCCGGGTGCCATGGTCCACGCTTGCGTGGCCATGAAGCAAGTAATCGCATGAAAGGCTGTCTCCCGCCGGACGATAGGGTCCGTTCCGCGGACCAATTTGCCTGATGATTGCAGGTGTCGCTATGAGCTCGTAGGGCATGGTCGAGGAACGAGACCTGCCGCGATGGTGCGTGTCATGCAAAGGCCTGCTCAAGAGCAGCGATACACCCGCCGGCCTCAAGCCCCTTGGGGCGACAGGTCTTGTAGCCCCATGGCGTAAGCCTGGGGAAACTGTGCGGCTACTTGACGCCAAGCCCCTTGGGGCGGCACAAGACATCGAGGTTTGGATCGGACGCCGGTGATTCAACATCATAAGGGGAATACGTTGGCGCCGGCCGGGACCTCTTCGAATGCCGAAGTGCCGCCCCGGGGCGGGGCTGGGGTTGACGTACGACGCGATCCCGCGGCTCACGCCGCGGGCTGGGCAGAGCTGTCGCCCTGACGGGCTGGTTCCGCGAGGCACACAAGTGGCGCATGTTCGAGGAACGAGACTTGCCGTGGTCTTCGCGCGATGTGCACCATCGTGGCAGGTCTCGTTCCTCGACCGTGCCCTACAGGGGGTGCCAACCGGGTGTCCTGGGTCAACTTGTTGACCCGTGGAGCTTGGCGAGCCGCAGGCATCACGGGCACGCCGGAACGGTCCATGACCCTAACGCGAGATCGAGTGACGACCGGTACTTCGCTGCGCAAATCGGCGACGCTTGCCCATGCCACCCAGGACGGCAGGTCTCGTACCTCGACCGTGCCCTACGAGGTCCTCGCGCGACGCGCGCTATTGCGGCAGGTCTCGTGCCTCGACCTGCCCTACGAGGTCCTCGCGCGACGCGCGCTATCGTGGCAGGTCTCGTGCCTCGACCGTGCCCTACGAATTCCTACGGGTCGAGAAAGCCAGTTTGCTCAAGGTCATTAGCAGCAGCGCCAGCACGACCAAGCCCCAGGTTGAGACGGTGGGGATGTACTGGGTGCAGTCCGGAATTCCGTTGTTGTCGTGGTCGTAGCGGTCGTCCAGGCCTTCGCATTGGTCGATGCAGTCCGGTACGGTGTCCTGGTCGGCGTCGAGGAAGTCGCTTACTCCGCAGCCGCAGATTCCCGGTTCGATCTTGTCCGGGTCGTTCTTGCAGGCGTCGAGGCAGTCCAGGGTCCCGTCGTTGTCTGAATCGATGTCCGGGCTGCCGCATCCACATACGCCGGGATCGGTCTTGCCGACGTTGTTCGGGCAGGCGTCTCCGCAGTTGCCGTCCACGCCGTCGCCGTCGGCATCGCCTTCACAACTGGTCAGCTCGCCTTGCGGGGTGCCGCCGGCAGTTGTGCAGTCTTCGGCCGTGAGGTTTGTGCACGTGCCGTCCGCCTGGCAGCAGGCCTCCACGGCGCCGTAGACGTATTGGACCACATTGACCGCGGCGCCGTCGTCGAAGGTGAACGTGGTGGTCTCGCCCGTCGTCAGGGTACGGTCCAGGACGACCTGCACGGTATCGACGTCGTATTCCTCAAGGCGTAGTACCTGGGTGACCACGGGCACGGGCCCGCCGGTGACCTCTACGGTGATCTCATTAGTGTACACGTTGTTGGCCGAGTCGAAGGTCACGCTGAAGCGATCGAGACCAGGATAGGAAGCGGTGCCAATCTCGCCGGCGGGCGGATCGGTCGCGATGATCTGCTCGCCGTGCGAGACGGTCCCGTACCGCAACGCGTCCCACTCGTGGGTCTTGTTGGTGGTCCAATCCCCGCAGGAATTCCGCCCCGAGAGCTGCACGTATGCCACGGTCTCTTCACATTCTATGGCGCGTTCGACAAACACGATACCGTCGACCGAATACCGATAGTTGAAACCGTCAAGACTCTCGAACCGGTAGGTGTGGAATTCGTCGATATCGAGTCCCGTAATCCAGCCGGCACCGGACGGCGAGAACGCCGAGTCACCGTAGATGTTGATGTAATCAGGGCTCTTGCGGAAAACGACGTCGAGGGAGGCGTCGCACGAATTCCAGATTGGTCCGACCGCCGAATTGGAGCGGAGGCGCCATTCGACCCAGAGGCTTGGCGGCTGCTCCTCGCCCATTCTGGTAATATCACGGTGGTAATGGGCCAACCCGCAACAGCCGGACCAATGCAGGATGAAATGGCCGTCTTCCACTCTCTCGCTGCAAGGATCTTCGCATTCGGAACCGAGCAGCCAGCCTTCCGAAGGGTCGTAGGGCACGACGTCCCCCTCGTAACGATACAAGACTTCGTCGGCAGGGACAGACACGGACGGAAACGCAACAAGAATAACCAACAACGACCAACGCCAAGGCATGACCTACCTCCCTCCATAGAAGACCGCCCACCACGGTATCCGATTGCGACCCCCGCGTCAAGATAAACTGACAATTTGGTAGTGGGCAGATTGTTGCTCGGTCGGTACCGCGACCGCGAAGAACTGGCCACGGTGCGCGCCCAGGTCGCCGGCCTATCGGTACCGCGACTGGTGAGAGAGCGGGCACGATGCGTGGCCAGGTCGCTACGTATCGCTCATGGGCGGGTCGCTCACGCTCGCCGTCTGATAGGGCGGCGCAGGCGCGTGTAGGGCATGGTCGAGGTACGAGACCTGCCGCGGTCCTCGCGCGACGCGCGGCATTGCGGCAGGTCTCGTTCCTCGACCGCGCCCCACGAGGTCCTCGCGCGACGCGCGGCATTGCGGCAGGTCTCGTGCCTCGGCCCTGTCGCAAGCCAAGCCCCTTGGGGCGACAGGTCCTGTAGCCCCAAGGCGTAAGCCTGGGGAAACTATGCGGCTACTTAGCGCCAAGCCCCCTTGGGGGCGGCACAAGACATCGAGGTTTGGATCGGACGCCGGTGATTCAACATCATAAGGGGAATACGTTGGCGCCGGCCGGGACCTCTTCGAATGCCGAAGTGCCGCCCCGGGGCGGGGCTGGGGTTGACGTACGACGCGATCCCGCGGCTGACGCCACGGGCTGGGCAGAGCTGTCGCCCTGACGGGCTGGTTCCGCGAGGCACACAAGTGGCGCATGTTCGAGGAACGAGACTTGCCGTGGTCTTCGCGCGATGTGCACCATCGTGGCAGGTCTCGTGCCTCGATCGTGCCCTACAGGGGGTGACAACCGGGTGTCCTGGGTCAACTTGTTGACCCGTGGAGCTTGGCGAGCCGCAGGCATCACGGGCACGCCGGAACGGTCCATGACCCTAACGCGAGATCGAGTGACGACCGGTACTTCGCTGCGCAAATCGGCGACGCTTGCCCATGCCACCCAGGACGGCAGGTCTCGTGCCTCGACCGTGCCCTACGAGGTCCTCGCGCGACGCACGCCATTGCGGCAGGTCTCGTGCCTCGACCGTGCCCTACGCGGGATGACAACCATGTGGCAACGCCGGTTCTGCACTGCTCAAGAGCAGTGGCACACCGGCCGGGGTGAAGCCCCTTGGGGCGACAGGTCCTTTTAGCCCCACGGCGTAAGCCTGGGGAGACTGTGCGGCTGCTTCACACCAAGCCCCTACTATCTTGACAATTGTCCAGCCACCGTTCGATCCACCACATGCTGTGGTTGGACAATTGTCGAGATAGCCGATCTTGACCATTGTTCACCGGCACGGTGCGACAATTGTCAAGATCTTGCGGGCGGCAGAAGGCGTCGGGGTTTCGATCGGATGCCGGTGATTCAACATCATAAGGGGAATACGTTGGCGCTGGCCGGGACCTCTTCGATTATTGAAGTGCCGCCCCTGGCGGGGCTTGGGTTGACTTGCGACTCGATCCCGCGGCTGACGCCGCGGGCTGGGCAGAGCTGCCGCCCTGACGGGCTGATCTTGCGAGACACGCAGGTGTCACACATTCGTGCGACTCGGTCGATTGCGGCTTCGATGGCAGGTCTCGTACCTCGACCGTGCCCTACGAGGTCCTCGCGCGACGCGCGCTATTGCGGCAGGTCTCGTTCCTCGACCGTGCCCTACGAGGTCCTCGCGCGACGTGCGCCATCGTGGCAGGTCTCGTTCCTCGACCGTGCCCTACGTGGTCCTCGCGCGACGCTCGCCTTTGTGGCAGGTCTCGTGCCTCGACCATGCCCTACGAGGTCCTCGCGCGACGTGCGCCATCGTGGCAGGTCTCGTTCCTCGACCGTGCCCTACGAGGTCCTCGCGCGACGCGCGGCATTGCGGCAGGTCTCGTACCTCGACCGTGCCCTACGAGGTCCTCGCGCGACGTGCGGCATTGCGGCAGGTCTCGTGCCTCGACCGTGCCCTACCGGAGATGACACCTCGGCGGCACCTTTGTAGGGTGCTCAGTCAGGTCTTCAGGAAGTACTCCATCAACTCGTGTCCGGGATCGATGTACAGATCGCTTTGGGTGGCGTGCTTCTCGCAGAAGGTCTTGTTGAGCACGCTGTGGATGGCGTGACCCGCCATGCAGAACGGCGGTGGGGTGGCCGTGTGTACCTTGCTCGCCACCGGAGTGGGATGGTCCGGGGAGATCAGAATCCGCCACTTGTCGAAGGTGCGGAGCTTCTCCAGAACAGGACCGACCACGTGGCAGTCGATCTGCTCGATAGCTTCGATCTTCTCATCGGCGTTCCCTCGGTGTCCGGCTTCATCGGGTGCTTCTACATGGACGACCACCAGATCGTAGTCGTCAAGAGCTTCCACTGCAGCCTTACCCTTGGCGGCATAATCGGTGTCGAGATAGCCGGTGGCGCCGGGTACATCCAGCACGGCCATATCCGCGGTCCGCGCGATTCCGCGGATCAGGTCGACGGCAGCGATCAACACTCCGGACACTCCGAAGCGCCCGGCGAACGCCTGCAACTCGGCCGGCGGGCCTTGCCCCCAGAGCCAGATGTCCGTCGCGGCGTTCTCGCCCAAGTCGCGCCGAACGGCGTTCACCTCGTGATCCGCAAGCAGAGTGTGTGCCCGATCCATGACACCCTTGACCCAGTCCGCGCCCGGCCCGCTCGGGAGATGATCCGCCACGGGCTGGTCGGGGAAGTCGTGCGGGGGTACGCACGTGGGATTCACGTTGTCGATGTCGGAGGCGATCATCAGGTTGCGATAGGAGATACCGGTGTGGAACCGGCAGCCCGCCGAGACCACGCTCTCGTTAAGGTCGGCGATCAACCGCGCGGCTTCTTTGTCCGAGATGTGCCCGGCCGTGAAGTCTTCCATCTTGCCATCGACGATCGTCACGAGGTTGCATCGAAAGATAAGCTGCCCGGGGCGGGTCGGAATCCCCCGAGCCGCCGCCTCCAAGGGGGCTCGCCCCTTGTAGAACTTCGCCGGGTCATAGCCGATCAACGACAGGGTGGCCACGTCACTGGCAGGCAGGTAGCCGGGCGGCACGGTGACCACGCGCCCCTGGCGGCCGTTGATCGACACCCAGTCCATGTTCGGCTTCTTGGCTATCTCGAACGGGGTCCGGCCGTCGAGCCTCTCGATCGGCTCGTCGGCGGCACCGTCCGGCAGAATTATCGCGTACTTCATCGCAGTCCTTCCCAAAGCTGAGTTTCTTTTCGAGACCCCATTCTCAGCGATATCACGCCCTCTGGCGATAGCGCCAAGACCGCCTCCTGAGCCGTTTTTGGGGTCCTTACGAGAGGATCGCACCGCGTGATTCTAGTGGGAACATCCCCACCCCGCCAACCGGGTGGATGGGATCCAGAGTTTCAGCAGAGCCCCGCATCGGCGGACACCGCCCCCGCATCCGCTGACGCATTCGGAGAGAATCCGGACAGCCGAAACAAACTCGCGGTTCAGCGGCGCCGTCTCTTTCACCCTCAGGGTGATTGGGATTGTCGGGACCCCGCCCGGGGGCGGCGGCCGCTACGCGGACTTGCCCCCGGCTATTGTCTTTCAGGCTTTCAGCCTGAAGAAGGAGCCGGTAAGCGACGGCGCGCTCAGGCGGGCGGGTCCGGCTCGAAGCCACGGGCCATGTGGTACATCGCCCTATCGAAGAAAGCGGCGATCCGCCGGTTCAGCTCGAGCACGCGGTATACTTCAATGGGCCTTTCCCAAAACCCGCGTTTGCGGCTGAAGGCCCAGAGATGCTTGCGCAGCAACGTCAAAGAGCTGAACACTTCGTGAACGGCCATGCCTTGGGTTTGGCGCTCGCGGCCGAGATTCCGGTAGAAGACGCGCACCTCTTCGTCGGCCTCGTGCCCTTTGAACCACCTGCCGAACTGCGCGACCGCGGCATCCCCGCGATCGAAGAGCTCGGAGGGATCGACCCTTCGGTATGACTTCGTCGTGGCATTCGACCGCACATCCGCGACCCACAATCTTGTTATCTCGTTGGAATGCTCTTCCACCAGCGCTACCAGCGCGTCCGAGAGCATCTCCTTCCCTTCGTCGGCCTGAAGGTGCTCGAAGGAGTCCTGGATAGCCCACTCCTCTTCGTGGATCTTGGCACACGCCGCCAGCGCCTTCTCGTTGGAGGAAAACGCCAGCGGCGGAACACGATCCAGCGGGAAATACGCCACGTCCTCCGCATCGTCGCCGGCTTGCTCCACGCCGCCGACCTTCGCCACCTCGAAAGTCACGATTAGCAGATCGCCATAGAAAGCACTGAAATGAGAAGTGACATCCAACAACCGCAACACCTGTCCGTCGATTCCGGCTTCTTCTTTAAGCTCCCGACAGGCCGCGTCCGCGATCGTCTCCCCCATCTCGGCGAATCCGATCGGCAGACACCACATCCCCTTCTGCGGCTCACGCCTTCGTTTGACCAACAGGACTTCGCGCTTGCGGCTCAGCACCACCGCGGCCGCCACCGGAAGGGGGTTCCGGTAGAACACCGTCTCGCACTCCGAGCAGACCTCACGCTGGCGATCCTCCACGGTGCGTGTCGCTATCTTGGCACCACATTGGGAACAATACTTCGCTTTCAACGCCATAGCGGGCTCCGGCACCAGAAGATCGCATCGTTTTTCTCTTCGACGATCTCACCATTCCGCGCCAGCAACTGGCGAGCATGCCGTTCAATGTACTCCGGAAGCGCATCACCCGGGCCCATCCCCGGTACCAGCAGCGGCAGTTTGAATCGCAAGTAGGTCAGCATGTCCTCCTCGTCATCCGGACCAAACCGAAGGCTGTTTCGATAGTCAATCCGCCGGATCTGCCCGAAATGCGGGCGGAGCACTTCAGCCCCATTCTCCGCTGAGAACGCGGCCGACAGCATACGCAACTCCGGCCCCGCCTCGGTCAAACCCGTGGAACGCAACAGCCCGCCGACGCAATCCTCGCTGTGGGTAATCGCCAGGAACAGACCGTTCGGCGAAAGGACCCTTGGAATCTCCGCAAGAACCTCAATGAAAAAGTAGAGTGAGTAACTGCACACTACCAGATCGAGCGAATGATCCGACCACGGCAGACGGTCCGCCACCCGCAGACAAACAAACGACGCCCTCCGGCCGGCCGCAGACGCCGTCTCGAGGTATGCCGATTCGTTCTCCAGCCAAGCGTCCACGCCGACAATGGCAGCCCCGGGTGCGACCCGCGCGGCAAGCCTCTCGGCCATAAACCCGAAACCGCAACCGAGATCCAGCACCGACTCTGCAAACGTCAGATCAACATCGCCCAAAGCCGCGTCACGAACATCCACCGGGTTCGTCGACCGCCGACGGAGAACCGCCGACACGGCCGCGTGGCTCGCGGGGCACTGATACGGCCATAGAGGTGGTTCGGCCATAGCGACTGCATTATCGGATGTTAGGCAAAGTTATCAAACGCCCCACTCATTCGTCGAGCAAATCAGCCGAGTCCGAGGTCTTCCGCGACGCCCGCAGGGCGATCCCAAGCTCCTCAATCCGCAACAGGCGGGCGGCCGCCACATAAGCCGCAACCCCCGCTGCCACGACCACAACCAACGTCACCCAACGATCGGCGCGGCCCGCGAGCAGGAAGACCACCCCCGTCAGGACCGCGGCCATAAACGCGGTTGCCAACATCGATCCACCAGCCCCGGTTGCCACGTTACGCCAACTGATCTGGGGGACGGCGCCTCTGAGCTTTGCAGACAGCCAGACGACCTGGATCACCGCACAAGTCGCCGTGGCCAAGGCAAGCCCGCGCTCCTCCAAATGGAAGACCAGAGCGAAATTCATCGCCAGGTTCACCGCCACCATGCTGACGGCCACCCGCGCCGGAACTACGCTGTTCTTCATGGCGTAGAAGGCCCGGACCACTATGTGCTGCGCGAAATAAGCCGGGAGGCCGAGACTGTAGAAGATAAGCGTGCCGGCCACCCGCTCCGTGCCGGACGCGTCAAACCGGCCATGCTGGAATATCACGGCGACCAGCGGCTGGGCAACGAAGATCAACCCGACCGCCGCGGGCAAGGCCATGAACAGCGCCAGCCGGAGCCCCTGCTCCGTGGTTCGGGCGAGCCCGGCAGTATCTCCCTCGGCGGCCTTCCGGGACAACAGCGGAAAGACCGCGGTAGCCAGAGAGATTCCCAACACCCCAAGCGGAAGCTGGTAGAGATGTTGCGCATAACCCAACACGGCCGGGCCGACCCGCTCGCCTTCCTCAGCCACAAACAGATAGGCGATGAGGTGGTCAGCCAGGCTGTTCACCTGAACGGCCGACAGCCCCAGCATCATCGGGCCCATCATCACGAAGACCTTGCGGATTCGCGGATCGCGCCACGCCCCGCTGAAGATGGGGAAGAACGACACTTTCCACAGAGCGATCCCCGTGACGGCCAACTGGGCGACTCCACCGAGAAGCACGCTGCCGCACGCAACGTACACCAGCTTCATACCCTGCAGGCCGGCGACAAGTGCCCCACCAACGACTCCGCCGATGATGGTCAGGTTGAGGAGGATCGGCGCGGCCGCCGGGGCCGCGAAATGGTGTCGGACATTCAAGATGCCGCTGACCACGGCCACCGTGCAGATCAGGGCCATGTACGGCAGCATTATTGCAGTCAGCTCCCATACCGGATCGTCCCACAGGGCTCTGCCGGCCAGCACCACCGCCTCCGCGGCGATTACTATCAGAATCAGCCCCACGACCAACATGGTGAGCACGGCGCCGACGAACCTCCGGGACGACTCTTCGCCTTCTGATTGGATGCTGTCGGTAAGCGTGGGAATAAGGGCGGCCGACATTGCTCCTTCCCCAAACAGCCGTCGGGTCAGGTTCGGGACCATAAAGGCGATCCGGAAGGCGGAGAGCAACTCGGACGTACCGAAGAAGTGGCTGTAGCAGAATTCCCGCACCAGCCCAAGCACGCGCGAACCCATGGTCAATGCGGCGATCAACCGAACGTGGGCGAACAATCGCGAAGGAGCGGGCATCGCTCGCACGATAAGTCCCGCCATCGCCCCTAGCAAGCAGACCGTGCCCAGTGATACCGCTGCCGCCGGGGATAAGCTCGGGCGCTACGTTGCCTCCAGGCTTGCACTTCGCTTGGATGGATGCTTCGGACCAGGCATCGGAGTGCGAATGTGCCTCTCGGCGTATCCGAAGCTGGGCCGACAACTCGCCGGGCACCGGGTTGAATCTTCAGAGTGACGATTATCCGGCCGAACGCCCGATATTCGCATCGATCACCGGCCGGAATGTTCCCGCGAAAATCTCTGTGCGCAGAGCCGCTTGACGTGGGCCAGACGTTACGATATGAATCCCCGTAGCTTGTGGGTGACGCCGCTTCGGCTACCGTCTCCGCGGTGGAGATTGCAGTCTCCGGGTGGTGTGCCGACAGCTTACAACAAGGGGCCGTAGCTCAATTGGTTAGAGTACCGGACTGTCGATCCGGTGGTTGCGGGTTCGAATCCCGTCGGCCTCGTTATAACCCCTTGAAAACAAACAGTTTACCAATATTGTCGGGGCAGCCGGAGCGATCGCGTTCTCTTCGCGCCCAGTTCGAAGCCCATCTCCCTACGGTGCAGTCGTTCCATGGGAAGACAACGGAGGGCATGGCTGACGAACGGAACGAGCGCATCGGGTCAACGGCTCGCTTGCCGTCGAAGTTCGCCGGGTCAGCCTTCGAGTAGCCGGCAATGTTGAGCAGGTGATGCTCGATCGCGTCTTCGAAGGCAATCTCGCGATGGTCAACTGCCATTGCTATCGTCCCCTCCCTCTTGGCCGCTGTCATACCCAGCCACAACCTGTCGCAACTGGGTCACGCACGGTCGAACGGCCTCTTCGAGCTTGACCATGGTCTGGATCATCCGATCCTGGATCGTCGGCCATTGTTCAGAATCGTCGCGGTAACCTCCCCGAAAGTCTTTCGCAATGTACGACTTCTTCAGTTTCTCACAACGGTGCCATTCCAACGGCTCGCCGAAGGAGCGTTTTACCGCGTCCCTTCGTTCTTCCAACCAAGTGAACCTTCACGTGGCATGAATCGCCGGCCGGGGTTGCCTGAAATCGCCGGTTCTTTCGGCAAATCGCAGTTCTTCACGGCCGATTGGCGGGTGTCGGTGAACCTCACGTTCGGTGAGGTCCGGCCGCCGGGCGTTTAACGGCACAGACCTCCACATCTTCTTTGATTAAATGCCAATACTCTGGCACATTACTGTTGAAATGATGAACCGCCTTGGTGTAATGTGCATGTCACAAACAAAAACAAATACACAAGGAGGTTCATCACCATGAAGCATAGCAGAAAGAGCGTCGAACGCAAAACCTACGCAACCCCGAATATCAAGTTCGAACAGCAACAGCTCACCTCCTTCGCCGGCGTGGTGATTCTCCAGCCGTTTCTGGCGGCCATCAGCTTTACGGCCCAGGTGGCGCGGTGCTTTCGGCATATTTGCGTCGGCAAGGTCTATAGCCGGGCCACGGTCTTTTTCCAACTGATCATTCACCTGCTACTCGGCTACCGGGACCTCCGCGAGAGCGCCTATTACCGCGACGACCCGATGGTCAAGCGAGTGCTCGGACTCCGACGCCTGCCCGATGTGGCCACGCTGAGCCGGATGCTCAAAGGGATGATCGAAGCCCGCAAGCGTTGGCAGTCCTTCGACGGCGACCGCTCGTTCTTCGAAAGGTCTTGGAGGCCCAAGTCCTGGGATCAAACCTATCGGTTCGTGTTCATCCGGACTCGAACGAAGAAGCAGCAGAAGGGCCCCGTGCAGTTGGACTTGTTCATTCCTTATGAACACGGATATGAGTTCAAGGTGATCATCACCAACAAGCGGGTCGGCGTGGGCACGGTTTTGCGATTTCACGAGGGCCGCGGAACCCAGGAGGGGATCTTCGGCGAGCTGAAGACGCATTGCGCAATGGGGCACGTGCCGGTGCGTCGTTGCCTTGGGAACCAGATGTACTTGCTCGCCGGGCTCTTCGCTCACAATCTCATACGCGAACTACAAATGCAGACCGAGGCACCGGTCCGGGGCACAACCGACAACCGCGCCGCTTTGTGGATCTTCCAGCAGGTCGCAACAGTGCGCAAGACCCTTTTGCAGCGAGCCGGGCGACTGACCCGCCCGAGCGGCAAACTAACACTGACTATCAGCGGCAGCCGCAGTGTCAAAGAAGAACTCCTCGGAATCCTCGACCGCCTACGCCCCGCCGCCTGACAAGAATCGTCCGGGTTTATGCAACGCTGGGGGAGACGTTTCGCCCGCTGCCGGTGGTGGTGTAGGCGATCAGGGGATTGCTCGTACCGCCGACCTCGGACATACCGGTCATGCGGCCGATGGCGTCGGTCCAGGTCTGGCCGTCGCGCGTGTAGTCGAAGCTGAATCCGCGGGTGGAGGGATAGGTGATGCCGGTCAGGCGGTTCTGTTTGGGTTTCCCGGCGGACTGCTGATACCACTGCCAGCCGTAGGTGACGGTCTTGGCGAACAAAGGCGTCACATCCGGCCTCGGGTCGAGCGTCTCGTCGGTCAGATTAGCGAAGCCGTCGTAGCCGTAAGTGATCTCGCTGAGCGCCTCGCCGGGCGTGCTTGCCGAATACGCCGCAGCGGTCGAGATCTGCCCGCGCGGGGTGTAGTCGAATGCCAACACGCCGACCGTGGTGTCGAGGGCTTACGCCGTTGGGAGCGAGACCTCAAGCCCGATGAGCAACACGGGCGAAGTTGATATGGTGTGCCTCGAATGTGACGCTAACCGGCCCAGCTCCTGTCGAAGCTGCTCAACCCAGAATGCATCGCAGCCGGTGAGGCCACGGGACGGAAGAAGCGGAGAATCAGCCTTCATTGCGACAACCTACTCGCTGCTGTCACTCGGACCTCCGCCCATTTGTCGTTCAGAAGAAACTCCAGGAGGCCTCGTGGGATCTTCGGATTGCAGGCGACCGCAAGTCGAACGGAATCGTCGGTGTCCCTCGCCAGTTGCTCTAACACGTGCGGGGGGGTCCTGCGTTTGCGCGCTATTGTATGTCGGACGTTTGCTGTCGGATCTCGTGCGAGGATTTCGATCACCTCGATCGGTACTGTCTTGTTATGAGCGACCCATTCCCGCATATCCGGATACTCTGCAATCACCTCTCTCCACACTTCTAGAGGAGCCTCCTCCGCCGCTGCCCTGCGATAATCTTCCATACATTCGCTGCTTCGTAGTCGGACAAACTCCTCAGCTGAGCCGATCATGGCATTCTCCTTAGTGGGTCTGACTCCAAGGGATGAACTGTCCCACAGGCCCCTTGTGCTTGCCGATTATGAAATCTCCGTACTTGTCCGCATCGGCGAAGTGCGCAAGCCCCCTTTCGGTTTCCTCGAAGACCTTCCATTCACTCTCCCCGTGTTTTGCCATATCTCTCGACCACCACAACTTTGTATCTGGATCCCGTTTGATCCGCTTGTTACGCCACATCACGGATTTGTCGAATCGCTCGACCTTCCAGAGACCCCGACTCTTGGCAGCGCGAGCGCACGTATTATCGTTGTGGCTCAACGCCTCAACATGCCCGACGTAGTAGCAATCATCGGTTTGGATGTCAAGGTTGTGAACTCGATGCACGCCTGGGTATTTGCGGACCGAGCGAATCGTGGCGTTTCCGCCGATCGTCTTGAGTTTCTCGCCGATCCTCAGATCACCGGTTTGTACCCACGAATCGCGATCGACGGAGAACAAGCGGTGTCGCCTGGTCGGGTATAGCGGCTCGTCGTGACCATCGAATCGAAGCTCGTACACATAGCCGTTCAGATGAGAAACGGTGCCCAGCACGACGCGTCCGGGCGGGGGCTTGATGGCTGGGCAATCGGATACCGAGACAACCGTGGCCGGGCCTTTCAGGCCCATTTCCGGCAAACCGAATAGAATCGTTGCGCCTTCCGTGGCACGCACTGACTCGATCCAGGCAAGCGGACGCAATACTTCGATGTCAATGATGTCCCCCTTCGATTCCGGGTTCGCCATCTTGAGCGCAACGTGCCGCCAAGTGCCTGGGGCCGGCTCGGGTTCGGAGGGCAGACTCTGGTCGGTCGTCAGAACTCGATCGCCCACGCGAAGCGACTCGATCGCGGTGCGGCCCTGCGGCGTGACGACGAGGGTGCCCGCGAGGAAGCAGATGCATCCTTCGGCAATTGCTCAGTGAGTAGTGTCAGGGCAACCTGGAGATGCACTCACGCGGCAAACGGCACTAACCGAGATTCGAACCGCAAGCGGGGCAGGTTGGCTCCGGTCAGGTGCGATCTCCCGTAAGTTGCCTCTCGGCAGCATCCAGTAGAGTCCGAAATGCGTCCAACGGGATGCGCTTGGCGATACGCTCTCCATCGCCGGGGAGTTCCAGGAGGCACGAGCCCGAACGATGCTCGTCCGACAGAACAAACACTAGTGCATCACTCGTCTCAACGAATACAACGCATTCCTCATAGTCGACGGGCGAGGCGAGCAGAACTCTGCAATCATCGAACGTTATGTCTTTAGCTGTCATAGCATTCTCAATTCAGAAAACAATAGAAAGACCCGTCCCCGTTGAAGCGAATACCGCGCCCGCTTGAATGGATGAAGTCCACGCGGCCCATATTGGCCATCCTGGACTGCGTACTCGGACTTGTGAGTATATCCATCACCTGGAGGGCTGCGTCGTTATTGTACTGTGACGCGGTTGTGGCTGCTGTTCTCCATTTGCTCCCTACACGATGTGCGTGTTTCTGCAAAGCTCGCCCAGCGAATGTAAAACCGTTGCGGTCCATCATCGTTGCCGCCTGATAGAGATCGTCCAACGCGCCAATGCTGCACCCATTATGAACAAGCAGTGTTGCATCTGAGGCGAAGTATGTATGATCCCGATGGACTTCGATATTGTAGACAGGCTCCAGCCCCGGGCGCGGGTTGATCGATTCAACCGTTGCGGTCCCGTTGAGGGTTTGCAGCTTCTCGCCGTTTTTGAGATCGCGGGCCACCACCCAATCTTCACGATCCAGCGACCAGAACGGATGGGTGCCCGTGGCGGTAATAGGCCTTTCTTGCTCGGCGAGGTGGAGGTCCATGGTCTGGGCGTTGGTCGTTACGAACTTGCCGGTGACCGGACGGGCACCGGGGTGCGGCTCCGCCAAATCCGGACAGGGACCAATGCTCACCACGGCGGCGGGGCCGCGGATACCCATCTCCGGCATCGTCAAATCCACGGTTCCGCCTTCCTCTGCACCGGTGTGAGTGAGCCAAGGCAATGGACGGAGAAGCGAGATGTCCGTTACGCTTCCGTCGCGCCGATCCGCCCGCAGACGGATGAGCCGCCAGTCATCCGCGATGATCTCGTCGTAGTCATCCGGAAACGGCGACGTAGCCGATTCCGCAGATACACAGGCGCCATGGTGCGGGACGTCACCATCCGATGTAAACGAGACCGTGGCTCTTGGCGGAATAACTGCGAGCAACAAGCCCAGCATGATCGTCCTGGCAATCATGGAATTCCCTCCGGTGGTCAATGGTAACGACCGAGATCGACGCGGCAAGCCTCTCCGCTTGGAGGAAATCTGCGCGCCACACGTACTACTCCTGCTACTCCTGAAGATCGTCATTGTACGCTCCTATTTCATTCCTGCCCCGGTGTTTGACCGACGGCTCGTCTGCAATTGCACTTGCGTTCTCTGCAACCTCCCGGTATTCCACGTCGCCTGTCGGCGTACTCACAATGTCTGCAACGAGCGGGGGGACCGTTGCGCCGTTGAGAGTCGGGTCGGGCTCGCAACGTACGTAATCCCCGAGGCTGACGTCCTCGATGGGTTTTTCAGAGCCATCGCCCATCAGCACGGTGGTCCCGGCCGCAAAGCAGATTGCCCCGGCCACGCCCCGAGTCACCTTCGCCAACTGCCGTCCCTTGCCCATCTTGATGCCTTTGCCAACGTAGCGAAACGCCGACTTGGCCAATTTTGCGAACGGTATCGCCGCCGTAATCGCCGTAGCACCGAAACTCGCTATGTCCCACGGCGACCAGTCCCCGGGGCTTTTGTCGAGGTTCTTGTATACCTCCCAGAGGTCAACGGCGATTCCCGCAGGTGTAAACGAGAGGGCCGCCAACGCGAACCCCTTGGTAACGTCTAGCCCTGTGTTGAGCACCTGAGTAGCCCAGGCGAAGCCTGCCATCCACTCTCCGGGCACCTGTTGTGCGAGCTCCCATGCATCAGGGCCCTCGTACGGCGTGTCCTCGAACAGACCCGCGGCGTCCCGGCGATTCACGGGGTTGCTGCCAAGGTACTGGTATAGGTTGGGGCCGTCGATGTGTTGGCCACCTGCCGACACCACGGCACTGACATAGGCGTTCTGTGCGTTCGTCAACATAACGTCGAACAGCACTAGCGACGTCTGGTTCGGGTCCTCCTGCATGTATCGCCCGAGCTTCGGTTTGAGGATCCGGGTGCGGTTGTTGATCCCGTCGATCTCGGGCATGTGGTCGAGGCCTTGGTGGCCTTTGGTGGTGGCGATCAGACTGGGCGTGCCGAGGATGTCGGTGATCGTGCCGTCGGATTCGATCCGCTCGGCCGCGAGGCGTTCGCCGTAGGGTTTGTAGTTGTATTGCTGCTCGAGGTATCCCTCGTGATCGGTCGTGGCCACGACGTTGTAGTTCACATCCTGCAGAATGAAATGCGGATCGGTTGGTGTCTCGTCGCTGTCGTAATATGCCACGACCTCGTCAATGTAGTCGAGGCCGTAGACGTATTGGCGGTAGAGTGCCAGCGACGTGCCGTTGTGCTTGTGGTGCTCCAGCGGGCGGTGGCCGTCGTAGTAGAAGTAGTCCCCGTCGCCGGTGGTGTTAAGATCGCCCGAGCCGGACACGGTCTTGTGGATCATCCGCCCGAGGACGTCGTATTCGTACGTGGCGATGAGGCAGCGAGGCTATCGGCGCCTGCGTCTTCTACCAGGACTGGAACTCGATGGTATCAATCGGAGTCGGGGCATGCACATGGACGCGGTGCTGACCCCGAACATGCCCACGCAAGCGTAGGGCATGCGACGCTCCCGTTTCCGGCTCTAGCCAGCGTAGTACTTGCCCCGCATCGCCCTCGCGATCTCCAGGCGCAACTTTGCAATCAGCTCGGTCGTCGCGTCGGGTACAGCCAGTTGCTCAGCAGTGAGGGCATCCAAGTCGACGGCCAGATATGTGAGTATCTCACCCGATGTCGCTCCTCCGGCGATTGAATTGCTGAGGCGCTCACTCCAATCGGTATGCCCGTATTCCGTAAGCGCAGCGATCAGTCTGGCTGCCTCAGCATAAACATCGAAGTTTGATCTGGACATCTGAGTCTCCGTGCTTGCCTCAACTACCGGGAGCGCCTTGCCACGTTTGTATGTTGGTTACCCCGCCAGGTTCCACGACCACTTCAATTCCGCCGCCGGGATTTGCGCCGACTCGAGGGGCTGTCCGTGTAATGAACTGGGCGCCAGCCTTCAGCCGACCGCACAAGACGAAGTCCGGTTTCCCCATGTTTTCGGGCGGCACACCGTACCTTGCAGAGTATCCTGGTGCCGCTGGATCTTCAAGCGCCCAATATGGCGAATCGCTTCCCCTGCTGATACCTCGCATTCCCGTACGATACAGCCGAGCGCCAGCAGCTACTCGTCCCCGCGCGTAAAGGGCGGCAGCCGATTGATCTTGCACCGCTGCTCCTTCCGGTGTTCGTACGACGAACCCGCTCCTGAGTCCCTGCCGGATGCCAATTGCGCCTCCTAACGTCATTACGCTTGAGAAACCGGCATCGACGAGTGCCATGGTCATTTCGAGTTCATCCATAGCGTCCAGAGCATTCTGACTTCGTTGATCCGCTTGATATAGCCCGTTTAGACCGAACGCAACGCCCATCGCGCCTCCAACCAGACTGGTGCCCGATGCGGTTGCAATCCCCATCGTCATATTGAGGATTGCACCGCCCCCATGGGCGCATGCCATGAACGCAAGGCCGGCAATACCACCTCTTCCTGCTGCTCCTACGATTTCGTAGAGCGAATCGGTCAGATCCTGGTGTGCCGCACGCCCCGACAGCGTTAACTCGATGCTCTTGTAGAGGGCACTCGCAGCGCCGCCCACTAGAGCACTCACCAAATACTGGATGACTTCTCCGCTCGGATCACTGAACACCATCGGGTTCGAGGCAAATGGCTGATACAAGCTCATTCCATCACCGTATTGAGCGCCTGCTGTTAGGGAGGCAAAGGCGGATATAACCTGTGCTTTGCTAGCTAGGGCGGTGTTGAGCAGCAACGCTGTTTCGTTCGGGTCGCGTTGGCGGAATCGGCCGAGGGAGGGCACGTAGTCTCTGGCGCGATTGTGCCAGGACGCCGTCTCCGTGTCGTACCAGAGGCCCTTGTAGCCGAGGGACAGGGCGATCTGTTCCGGCGTGGCGAGGATGTCGGTGATGGTGCCGTCCGATTCGATCTGCTCGGCCGCGAGGCGTTCGCCGTAGGGTTTGTAGTTGTATTGCTGCTCGAGGTGTCCCTCGTGATCGGTCGTGGCCACGACGTTGTAGTTCACATCCTGCAGGATGAAATGCGGGGCCGCTGCCGTCTGATCGCTATCGTAATATGCCACGACCTCGTCAATGTAATCGAGGCCGTAGACGTATTGGCGGTAGAGTGCCAGCGACGTGCCGTTGTGCTTGTGGTGCTCCAGCAGGCGGTGGCCGTCGTAGTAGAAGTAGTCCCCGTCGCCGGTGGTGTTAAGATCGCCCGAGGCGGACACGGTCTTGTGGATCATCCGCCCGAGGACGTCGTATTCGTACGTGGCGATGAGATGGCCCAGGTCCGAACCGGCCAGATCGCCCGCGGCGTCGACGTGGTAGTCGCCCTTGTCATGCACCTCGACCACGCGGTTCCACGCGTCGTATTTGTAGAACTTCTCGTCATCGAGCACGAGGTTCCCGGCCGCGTCGTAATAGAAGTCGTCATTTTCGACGGACCCGCCGTTGGCCTCGGTCCGGAGGGTGTTGATCCGGTTGGCCTCGTCGGTGGTGTCGAGGGCTTACGCCGTTGGAAGCGAGACCTGAAGCCCGATGAGCAACACGGGCGAGGTTGATATGATGTGCCTCGAATGTGACGCTAACCCCAAACTGCCCGATCGAACAAGCAAAGAACTAGTGATGTCCCCGTTTTCCCTCACTGTAAAGGACTATCCCTGATTGCGGTCCAGCTCCCTGCCAAGGTTTGGACCAACTAGGGCTTTCAATCGAGACGTAACTTCGCCATACTCAGCCAGGTTCTCCAGGAACGACACGCAGATCAACTCCTGCACGGCGTCGTCCCCGAACGCCATTGACCGCTCAAGGCAGTTGAGGATTCTTGCCACTTGAGGCGGAGACCCGTTTGCGTGGGAAAGCACTTCGCCAACAACATACCTCGTCACGTCTCCGAAGAAGACATGGGGCAGAAGCTCAGCGTAGTCGTCGAGGTGCGTTTGATACACACCGTCCAGCTCAGGCACTTGCTGCAGCAGGTTGTTCACGAGAACCACGGTGGACTCAGGTATATTCATATCAGTTTCCCGCCAAGGCAGATCGAAGGTCATCCAGAATCCGTCGCGCAGCGATCTTGTCTCCCAAGGAGGCGTTTGGATTCCTTCTCAGCCATTTCTCGAGAGCTCGGGCGTACTCCTGGCCCTTCCGAGTATGCCATCTTCCGCCCACCTGCTGCCCTGTTCGTGTTTCGTATCGGATGGCGTCCGCGGTACTTCCTGTGCCGATCGGACTACTGGTTTTCGCACCTTTGTACAAGTCATCCACAATGTTCCGGAGCTTGGGATTAGTTACGGTGGGTCGGTTGACCCCTTTCCCCGCACGCACCCGAGCGGAACTGAACCTGACTCTGGCTCCAGCCGAGCTCACTCGTGTCGAACGGACGTATCGGGCGAACTTGCCTCCGATTACGGTACCGGCGGATGTTATCGCGTTCGTCTCGGGCGCACAAGCGGTGGCGTAGGTCATCGCCCAGTACGCGGCCAGCTTGCCGTAGAGGCTTACGCGGTCCCGGCCCTTGATGGCGTCCTCGTACGCCACGAGAAGCGTATCCAGCGCGGTCTCCCGGTTGTAGAGCACGTCGCCGATCGCGTCGCCGTAGTCATCGTCGCCCCAATCGATGCTCCAGTGCCACAGTTGGCTTTCATCAGCGGATATCAAGGCCTTGGTGGTATCGTCCTTGGTGGTCGCCCAAGCCAGCCGGGACCATGGGGAGCCCGCGGGCGGCGCGAGTGTCCACCTGTTGGTCGCCGGGGGCGTGACGCCTCCGACGCCTCCTGCTCCCGGGAGCCCGCTGAACCAGCATCCCGTCGGGTCGGTGCCCATGTGCGGTGCGCTGAGGATGTATTCGTACAAGCTCGGCCCGTCGCCGTATTGGCCCATGCCGTCAACGCTGACACCGGGAGCGACGGGGTACCCGCCCCAAGTGTTGCCACCGGTCAACATCAGGCCGGTTTCGTACGGATCCCGTTGCAGCCAGCGGCCGAGGATGGGGTCGTAGTAGCGGCCGGGGGTGAAGTAGAGGCCGGTTTCGGGGTCGAACCAGAGGCCTTGGTGGCCTTTCGAGAGTGCCAGGAAGGCGGTGTTGGCGGGCTCGTTTTCGTATCCGGCGCCGGTGCCATCCTCGATGGCGAGGTAGCCGCCGTAAGGCTGGTACGCGTATTGCTGCTCGAGGTATCCCTCGTGATCGGTCACGCCTACGACGTTGTAGTTCGCATCCTGCAAGATGAAATGCGGGTTGGTTGGTGTATCATCACTGTCGTAATATGCCACGACCTCGTCAATGTAGTCGAGGCCGTAGACGTATTGGCGGTAGAGTGCCAGCGACGTGCCGTCGTGCTTGTGGTGCTCCAGCACGCGGTGGCCGTCGTAGTAGAAGTAGTCCGTAGGCGACTCGGCCGTGCCGAGCGTCTTGGCGATCCGCCGGCCGAGGGCGTCGTATTCGTATTGGCCGATGAGACTGCCCAGGTCCGAACCGGCCAGAGCGCCCGCGGCGTCGACGTGGTAGTCACCCTTCTCATGCACCTCGACCACCCGGTTCCACGCGTCGTATTTGTAGAACTTCTCGTCATCGAGCACGAGGTTCCCGGCCGCGTCGTAGTAGAAGTCGTCGTTTTCGACGGGTTCGCCGTTGGCCTCGGTCCGGAGGGTGTTGATCCGGTTGGCCTCGTCGGTGGTGTCGTGTCGTTTCTCGATCCACGTGTCGGTGCCGAAGTCGTAGCCGGGATCGTTACCAGCCAGCGAACCGACCGTATAGCTGATGAAGCTGTCGTTGCTACTGCCTCCGGACCAGTTACCCAGAACGTCCAGATTCCACGCCTGCCCGGTGCCGCCATCGGCGATCTTGCCCTCCAGAGCGTGCTCTCCGCATTCGGCGAAGACGAGCCGGTTAAGATTGTCGTAGCCGTAGATGTACGAGCGTTGCCAGTTGTAGCCTGAGATGTCTCCGGCCTGGACGATGAACGCAGAGGTGCGGTTCCCGTTGGCGTCGTGCTCGTACTCGTACATGTGGAGCGGGGCGCCGGGGTTGTTACCGCTCGTGAAGGTCATTGCTGCGACGCGGCCGAAGCGGTCGAGGGCGTTGGGGGTCGTGTAGTCGAGGGTGACGTCGTTTCCTCCCCAGACCTTCTTGACGTTTCGCCCGCCGCCGGTGGTGGTGTAGGCGATCAGGGGATTGTTCGTACCGCCGACCTCGGACATGCCGGTCATGCGGCCGATGGCATTGGTCCAGGTCTGGCCGTCGCGCGTGTAGTCGAAGCTGAATCCGCGGCCGGAGGGGTAGGTGATGTCGGTCAGGCGGTTCTGTTTGGGTTTCCCGGCGGACTCCTGATACCACTGCCAGCCGTAGGTGACCGTCTTGGCGAACAAAGGCGTCACATCCGGCCTCGGGTCGAGCGTCTCGCTGTTCAGATTAGCGAAGCCGTCGTAGGCGTAAGTGATCTCGCTGAACGCCTCGGCGGGCGTGCTCGCTGAATACGCCGTAGCGGTCGAGATCTGCCCACGCGGAGTATAGTCGAACGCCAACACCCCGACCGTGGTGTCGAGGGCGTCGTTTGCGCGTGCCCGGACTCAAGTCCGAGGAGCCACTCCGGCGAAATCGGTATGATGTGCCCCGAATTCAGAATGCCGAGTATGGCGACACACCCTTGCTTGCTAGTGGCGCAGCCTTCGCTCAAGGTTGTCGATGACACGGTTCCATTCTGTTTCCGAATCAGATTCTTCCCACAGACTTTTCAGTTCTGACTCAGGGTCGGTTTGAACGCGTACAACGGCCCGGCGGGCAAGTGCAAGCAGGTTGGGGCTGGCTATGCTCGCTTGCCTCTTCAGCCAATGTCTGGCCTCTTCCGGCAAATCAGGGGGCGGAACGCCTTTCGCCGCCGCTACGACCTCTGCGGCAGCCAAGGCGACGCAGCAATCCGGCGCTTCGAGATACGCAGACGGAGACGCGTCGGCTATCACTGACAGACCCTGAAGAAGTAGGGCATCACCGTTCGACTCGTAGAGGTCACAAAGCCAATCGACCGCGTCATCGTTGCCAAAGCTACTAGTACTCCAAGCGCCCACGACTGGGCCTCCCTTTATGCCGACAGCAGATCGGTCAGCGCCATCTCAATCGCACCGTATCCCCAAACACCGTCTTTGGGGAATCGGCTGGCTTCCTTGGCGTCACACACGGATTCGCGCAATGCGCGATTGGGATCATCGTCCGCGTAGGATGTAAGATACGCCTTGCCACTGTCGGTCGATGCCGTTCTGGCGAACACCGGCATCGGCCACGCATCACGATCCCAGCGCTCGGAACGGCCAACAACCGACCATTCTTTGTTGTAGAGCCCAAGGTCGCCAAACCTCGCAACAAGAACAGCATCTTTCTTCGTCAGTTTCGTGACATCTTCGGCACCAGGTAGCTCTGCGCGTTTGGGACCGAAGAAATACCCCAGAAGGACTCTGCCTCCCTGCGGACAGCGCGCTACCAAGCCAACCGCGTAAGTACCATCCTCCAGCGGAACCGAGAACCAATCGCCCTCGCCATATGCCAGTTTCTTGCGTCCCATTCTAAGGCTCCAGTTTTCTCGCGGCGTCGAGGTACTCTCGCATGTTGGGATGATTACGCCTGATCGGCCTAATCTTGTTCATAGGTGGGTCGTACAAATCGTGGATAATCTGCTCGCGGCCACGCTGCGCAGCATGGTTGTCGGTGTACATATCAACCTCAAAACGAAGGTGTTTCGTGTCGGCATGCCGAGCATGCTCGGCTTGGCGGCGCGCCAAATCGCAGGTGCGCCCCGTTCGCATCACCTTGCCCGTCCGAGGATCGACGAGCTTGTAGGTGCCTCCCTTCGTAACCTTGCCTGCTCCCCGTCCGGCACGTATTTGAGCAGAAGTATACCTGACTTTGGCCCCTCTTGAGCCAACTCGTGTCGAACGGGCGTATCGGGCGAACTTGCCTCCGATTACGGTACCGGCGGATATTATCGCATTTGTCTCGGGCGCACAAGTGGTGGCGTAGGTCATCGCCCAGTACGCGGCCAGCTTGCCGTAGAGGCTTACGCGGTCCCGGCCCTTGATGGCGTCCTCGTACGCCACGAGAAGCGTATCCAGCGCGGTCTCCCGGTTGTAGAGCACGTCGCCGATCGCGTCGCCGTAGTCATCGTCGCCCCAATCGATGCTCCAGTGCCACAGTTGGCTTTCATCAGCGGATATCAAGGCCTTGGTGGTATCGTCCTTGGTGGTCGCCCAAGCCAGCCGGGACCATGGGGAACCCGCGGGCGGCGCGAGTGTCCACTCGTCTTCCTCCGCCGGCGCGACGCTTCCGACGCCCCCCACTCCCGGGAGCCCGCTGAACCAGTATCCCGTCGGGTCGGTGCCCATGTGCGGTGCGCTGAGGATGTATTCGTACAAGCTCGGCCCGTCGCCGTATTGGCCCATGCCGTCAACGCTGACACCGGGAGCGACGGGGTACCCGCCCCAAGTGTTGCCACCGGTCAACATCAGGCCGGTTTCGTACGGATCCCGTTGTAGCCAGCGGCCGAGGATGGGGTCGTAGTAGCGGCCGGGGGTGAAGTAGAGGCCGGTTTCGGGGTCGAACCAGAGGCCTTGGTGGCCTTTTGAGAGTGCCAGGAAGGCGGTGTTGGCGGGTTCTTCTTCGTACCCAGCGCCGGTGCCGTCCTCGATGGCGAGGTAGCCGCCGTGAGGCAGGTACGCGTACTGCTGCTCAAGTGCGCCGTCCGAATCCGTCGTGGCCACTACGTTGTAGTTTACATCCTGCAGAATGAAATGCGGGTCGGTTGGTGTCTCATCACTGTCGTAATATGCCACGACCTCGTCAATGTAGTCGAGGCCGTAGACGTATTGGCGGTGTAGTGCCAGGTTGGTACCGTTGTGCTTGTGATGCTCCAGCACGCGGTGGCCGTCGTAGTAGAAGTAGTCGGTAGGCGACGCGGCCGTGCCGAGCGTCTTGGCGATCCGCCGGCCGATAGCGTCGTATTCGTATTGGGCGATGAGATCGCCGGGGTCGCCGTCGAGGGTGCCGTCCGGCTGAACGGCCAGCGTGTTCTTCTCGTTGACCTCGACCACCCGGTTCCATGCGTCGTATTTGTAGAACTTCTCGTCATCGAGCACGAGGTTCCCGGCCCGGTCGTAGTAGAAGTCGTCGCTATCGACGGACCCGCCGTTGGCCTCGGTCCGGAGGGTGTTGATCCGGTTGGCCTCGTCGGTGGTGTCGTGTCGCTTTTCAGTCCAGGCGTCTTTGGTGGAGTCGTATCCGGGGTTGTTACCAGCCAGCGAACCGACCGTATAGCTGATGAAGCTGTCGTCGCTGCTGCCACCCGACCAGTTGCCCAGAACGTCCAGGTTCCACGCCTGCCCCTTGCCGTTGGGGAGGATGGCGTTGTTGAGGCTGTTCAATATGCCCCGTTCGGCGTAGACCAGCCGGTTCAAGTTGTCGTAACCATACAGGAACGACCGGTTGTTTGGGTGCCCGGCCTGGGTGATTCGGGCGTACGTTCGGTTGCCGTTGGCGTCGTAGCCGTAACCGTATTTGTGGATGGTCGATGCGTCGGCCTTCTGAAAGTCCATGCTGGTGACGCGCCCGAAGCGGTCGAACCCAGCCGGCCTCTCGGGGTTGGTAGACGGCGTGTAGTCGAGGGTGACGTCGCTGCCTCCCCAGACCTTCTTGACGTTTCGCCCGCCGCCGGTGGTGGTGTAGGCGATCAGGGGGTTGTTCGTACCGCCGACCTCGGACATACCGGTCATGCGGCCGATGGCGTCGGTCCAGGTCTGGCCGTCGCGCGTGTAGTCGAAGCTGAATCCGCGGCCGGAGGGATAGGTGATGCCGGTCAGGCGGTTCTGTTTGGGTTTCCCGGCGGACTGCTGATACCACTGCCAGCCGTAGGTGACGGTCTTGGCGAACAAAGGCGTCACATCCGGCCTCGGGTCGAGCGTCTCGTCGGTCAGATTAGCAAAGCCGTCGTAGCCGTAAGTGATCTCGCTGAGCGCCTCGCCGGGCGTGCTTGCCGAATACGCCGTAGCGGTCGAGATCTGCCCACGCGGAGTGTAGTCGAACGCCAACACCCCGACCGTGGTGTCGAGAGTCTCGTCCAATGGGGACGGGAGCGGGGGCGGATAGGTGATGTTGACCTCGGTAAGCTGATCGAACGGTGCCGCGGGTTCGCCGTCAGCTGAATCGATACCGTACCAGCCGAGCCCGTCTGTTTCGCGCTACTCCTTGCGCCCGTAGACTATCCGTCCTGGTATGTCCATCTCATGAAATGAGCGGGTGTCCGACATTACATCCACGCGCACGTCGACGAGAGTATCTTGAAGAGCCTCGAACTCGAATGTTATATCGTCGATCTCCTCACGGTCATCACGGTCGTCTCGCTCAAGGACGAAACGAAGACAAACCTCACGAGGTCCGGTGAGTTCCAGCGTTATAAGACGGAAGTTTGGCGAAATAGCCCCCACGAGGGCCTGTATCAAGTTCAGAACCTGAGAGTTCTCCTCGTAAAGACCCATCATCTTCTCCTCTAGGGTTGCCATGCAGGGGACGTCGGAACGACGCTGGGGTGGGCAGTCCCCTTGATCAGAAACACGTTGGTCGGCTGGTCAACGAAACCCGCTGCAGGGTTGTGGTTGAAGCCTGTGACCCCATCATACATAACGACGACGTGCCCGTTCTTGGTGGTTCCCAAAACGCGTGCGCTTCCACTGTGCGCCGCATCCAGGACAGTCTGAGCGTCCTCTACGCTCCTCATATAGCTGGGCTTTCCGCGAGCTGCCCATTCGGAACGACCCGCAACATGCCTTAGCTGTTTCTGGCTTACTTTACGCGAAATACGCAGCAGTTGGGCTGTTGCCATTTCTGCGGCTTGGCCGCACGGATTCGTATTGTGGCTCAATACGTCGACGTGGCCGACGTAGTAGCAGTGATCGGTTTGGATGTCAAGGTTGTGAACTCGATGCACGCCCGGGTACTTGCGGACCGAACGGATCGTGACGGTTCCGCCGATCGTCTTGAGCTTCTCGCCGATCTTCAGATCACCGGTCTGTACCCATGAGTCGCGATCGACCGAGAACAGGCGGTGTCGCCTGGTCGGATACAGCGGCTCATCCTGACCGTCAAATCGAAGCTCGTATACATAGCTGTTCAGGTGAGAGACGGTGCCTAACACGACGCGTCCCGGTGCGGATTCGATCTGTGGACACTCGGATACTGACACGACCGTGGCCGGACCTTTCAGGCCCATTTCCGGTAATCCAAACAGGATTGTTGCACCTTCCGCTGCGCGCACCGACTCAAGCCAAGCGAGCGGACGCAATACTTCGATGTCAAGGATGTCCCCATCTGATTCCGGATTCGCCATCTTGAGTGTAACGTGCCGCCAGATGTCCCGACTTGGCTCGGGCTCGGAAGCCCGGTTGCCGTCGGTTGTGAGAACTCGATCACCCACCCGAAGTGACTCGATGACCCTGGGGCCCTCCGGCGTGGCCACAAGCGTGCCCGCCAGGAAGCATATTCCCTTTCCGACGACCTTCGCCAATTGCCGTCCTTTACCGGTCTTAATGCCCTTACGGACGTACTTGAGCGCGGAACTCACAAGCTTGCCAAACGGGACAGCCGTCAGCAAGGCGGTTCCCACGAGGTTTGCCCCGTCTGAAAAGCCCCAGTCGCCCGGGCTCTTTCGGAGTGTCTGATACGTGTCCATCGCGTCGATCACTATACCGGCTGGCGTAAACGACAGCGCCATGAGCGCGAAGCCCTTGACAACGCCGATTCCGATGTTGAGGGTCTGCGTGGCGTACGCGTAGGCGGCGAAATTGTCGGCCGGCATTTGCTGGGCTAGTTCCCAGGCCTCAGGGCCCTCGTACGCGGCGTTGCCGTAGGTGAAAAGCCCCGTAGGATCGTGGCGATTCACGGGGTTGCTGCCGAGGTACTGGTATAGGTTCAGCCCGTCCATGTACTGCCCACCTGCCGACATTACGGCACTGGCGAAAGCGTTCTGTGCGTTCGTCAGCATGACGTCGACGAGCACGAGCGAGGTTTCGTTCGGGTCCTCCTGCATGTATCGCCCGAGCTTCGGTTTGAGGATACGGGTGCGGTTGTTGATCCCGTCGATCTCGGGCATGTGGTCGAGGCCTTGGTGGCCTTTGGTGGTGGCGATCAGACTGGGCGTGCCGAGGATGTCGGTGATCGTGCCGTCGGATTCGATCCGCTCGGCCGCGAGGCGTTCACCGTAGGGTTTGTAGTTGTATTGCTGCTCGAGGTGTCCGTCGTGATCGGTCGTGGCCACGACGTTGTAGTTCGCATCTTGCAGGATGAAATGCGGATCGGTTGGTGTCTCGTCGCTGTCGTAATATGCCACGACCTCGTCAATGTAGTCGAGGCCGTAGACGTATTGGCGATGGAGTGCCAGCGACGTGCCGTTGTGCTTGTGATGCTCCAGCAGGCGGTGGCCGTCGTAGTAGAAGTAGTCCCCGTCGCCGGTGGTGTTAAGATTGCCCGACCCGGACACGGTCTTGTGGATCATCCGCCCGAGGACGTCGTAGTCGTACGTGGCGATGAGATCGCCCGGGTCCGTACCGGCCAGATCGCCCGCGGCGTCGACGTGGTAGTCACCCTTGTCATGCACTTCGACGACCCGGTTCCATGCGTCGTATTTGTAGAACTTCTGGTCATCGAGCACGAGGTTCCCGGCCGCGTCGTAATAGAAGTCGCTGTGAACGGGTGCGTCGCTTCCGTCCCCGTCGGCGTCGACGGCCAGCTCGACAATCCGGTTGGCTTCGTCGGTGGCGTGGTGAATGAAAGCGTCTGGGTCGTCAATATCCTCGGTAAACCCGCTGGGGCTGCTATCGTCAATTGTGTAATCAATCACACTCTTGTGGTTCGCGGCGCCCCCGGACCAGTTACCCAACACGTCCAGATTCCACGCCCGGCCGGTGCCGCCATCGGCGATCTTGCCCTCCAGAGCGTGCTCTCCGCATTCGGCGAAGACGAGCCGGTTAAGATTGTCGTAGCCGTAGATGTACGAGCGTTGCCAGTTGTAGCCTGAGATGTCTCCGGCCTGGAGGATGAACGCAGAGGTGCGGTTGCCGTTGGCGTCGTGCTCGTACTCGTACATGTGGAGCGGGACGCCGGGGTTGTTACTGCTCGTGAAGGTCATTGCTGCGACGCGGCCGAAGCGGTCGAGGGCGTTGGGGGTCGTGTAGTCGAGGATGACGTCGTTGTCGTCTCCCCAGACCTTCTTGACGTTTCGCCCGCCGCCGGTGGTGGTGTAGGCGATCAGGGGGTTGTTCGTACCGCCGACCTCCGACATGCCGGTCATGCGGCCGATGGCGTTGGTCCAGGTCTGGCCGTCGCGTGTGTAGTCGAAGCTGAATCCGCGGCCGGAGGGGTAGGTGATGTCGGTCAGGCGGTTCTGTTTGGGTTTCCCGGCGGACTCCTGATACCACTGCCAGCCGTAGGTGACCGTCTTGGCGAACAAAGGCGTCACATCCGGCCTCGGGTCGAGCGTCTCGTCGGTCAGATTAGCGAAGCCGTCGTAGCCGTAAGTGATCTCGCTGAGCGCCTCGCCGGGCGTGCTCGCCGAATACGCCGTAGCGGTCGAGATCTGCCCACGCGGAGTGTAGTCGAACGTTAGCACCCCGACGGTGGTGTCGAGGGCTTACGCCGTTGGGAGCGAGACCTGAAGCCCGATGAGCAACACGGGCGAAGTCGATACGTTGTGCCTCGAATGTGACGCTAGCCGGCCCAGCTCCTGTCGAACGGAAGAAGCAGAGAATCAGTGATGTCTCCTCTTCCCCCTCCTTTTCCCTCTCGTTTCCCCCCTTTCTTCCTCAATTGCGGAGAAGCGGCACAGTGCTTGTCGACTTCAGGCTCGGTCTCGGCTCGAAACCACCTATGTCGGAATGCCGAGCGTCTGCCCCACCTGCTCCACTGTGGTTCTGTGGGCAATATCACTAGGTTGTGGCGCCTCGTCCTTGAGGATCACGAGTAGGCCACCGTCGTTGGTCTCTTCTGTAGCTACGGCCTCCGGTAGCGAGCCGATGCAGTGAGGCGGATCTTGGAGATACAACAGCCAGTCCACATACGGTGTGAAAGCAGTGCAGGTGCGACGGGAGGAAACCGTGCGCACTGAGAACACGCCTGCCCACTCGGGTTCCCACGCCCGCACGACAGCGAGCAGCGGAGCTTTGACGTTACTGGAATAGGCAAACACACCAAGATCACTTGGGAGATCGAGATTAGCGGTATTGCAAAGACCAGGTGTCGCTGTGTATAATCCGCAGCAGACGCTCAGACCGACCTCGGTTGCCGACGGGCGACCATTCCACAATCCAACATGGAATCCAAGGTCAGGAATTACCTCTCTGGTGGAATCCGTCCGACTAGCGCCTTCCCGGACGAGGTCCAGCAAGATATCAGCCCGCCGCCAGTCCACTTGTTTATCGAGCGCAGCCGCCCGCGAGCCTCCCTTTCTGTACCACGCGGCGAACACATCGCCGCATCCCGATAGGTCTGCCAAGAACCGCGCAAGTCGAGCGGCGCAAGCCGCTGCCGGCTCCTCACGAGACCGCCAATAACCCCCGACAGTGTAGCGTGCGGTCATTCTGAGGACCTCCTACGGCGCAACAGGCGTATGGATAACGATAATACCAATGACACCTTCACGCGCGAACAAATCTGTGATCGCGCTAGCGGCCTCTCCTTCCGCAACATGCCATAGGATTGGCCCCCCGGCCGCAGCTTGAGTCTGGCGGCGGGCTTGTTGGAGTATCTCGCCCTCACCGGCAAACCAGGACTGGAAGCGCCCGTTTCTAACGAAGTTCGCATAGCCTGGTCCCTTCGCATCGATCAGCACTCCCGCCTCGGTAACGCCATCGAACTTGACTCCGTTGACCGTAAAGGCCTGCCCGGTCCGCCCCGTGATCTGTTTCTGGTACGCTCTTGCCTGGGCCGACATGCCTTCGCTGGCTTTGGTCCAGACACCTCCCGCCGCTGCACCACGAGCACAGGGATTCGTGTTGTGACTCAACGCCTCAACATGCCCGACGTAGTAGCAATCATCGGTTTGGATGTCAAGGTTGTGAACTCGATGCACGCCTGGGTATTTGCGGACCGAGCGAATCGTGGCGTTTCCGCCGATCGTCTTGAGTTTCTCGCCGATCCTCAGATCACCGGTTTGTACCCACGAATCGCGATCGACGGAGAACAAGCGGTGTCGCCTGGTTGGATACAGCGGCTCGTCGTGACCATCGAATCGAAGCTCGTACACATAGCCGTTCAGATGAGAAACGGTGCCCAGCACGACGCGTCCGGGCGGGGGCTTGATGGCTGGGCAATCGGATACCGAGACAACCGTGGCCGGGCCTTTCAGGCCCATTTCCGGCAAGCCAAAGAGGATCGTCGCGCCTTCCGTGGCACGTACCGACTCGACCCACGCGAGCGGACGCAATACCTCGATGTCAAGGATGTCCCCCTCGGATTCCGGGTTTACCATCTTGAGCGTAACCTGCCGCCAAGTGCCTGGGGCCGGCTCGGGTTCGGAGGGCAGACCTTGATCGGTCGTCAGAACTCGATCGCCCACGCGAAGCGACTCGATCGCGGTGCGGCCCTCCGGCGTGACGACGAGGGTGCCCGCGAGGAAGCACACTCCTCTCGCGGCCACTTTGGCTAACTGCCGTCCCTTGCCGGTCTTGATGCCTTTGCGGACGTATTTGAATGCGGAAGTGACGAGCTTGCCGAATGGGACAGCGGCGCTGAGAGCGGTGCCACCGATGCTCGCCACGTCCCAAAAATCCCAATCGCCCGGGTTCTTTCGGAGCGTCTGATAGGCGTCCATTGCATCGATCACCATGCCGGCTGGCGTGAAGGACAGGGCCATGAGCGCGAAACCCTTGACAACGTCGATCCCGATGTTGAGCGTTTGTGTTGCGTAGGCATACGCGGCGAAGTTGTCGCCGGGGATTTGCATGGCGAGGTCCCAGGCTTCGGGCCCCTCGTAAGCGTTGTCACCATACAGCCCTGCGGGGTCTCGGCGATTCACGGGGTTGCTGCCGAGGTACTGGTATAGGTTCGGGCCGTCGATGTGTTGGCCACCTGCCGACATTGCGGCGCTGGCGAAAGCGTTCTGTGCGTTCGTCAGCATGACGTCGACAAGCACGAGCGAGGTTTCGTTCGGGTCCTCCTGCATGAAGCGGCCGAGCTTCGGTTTGAGGATGCGGGTGCGGTTGTTAACCGCGTCGATCTCGGGCATGTGGTCGAGGCCTTGGTGGCCTTTGGTGGTGGCGATCAGACTGGGCGTGCCGAGGATATCGGTGATCGTGCCGTCCGATTCGATCCGCTCGGCCGCGAGACGTTCGCCGTAGGGTTTGTAGTTGTATTGCTGCTCGAGGTGTCCGTCGTGATCGGTCGTGGCCACGACGTTGTAGTTCGCATCTTGCAGGATGAAATGCGGATCGGTTGGTGTCTCGTCGCTGTCGTAATATGCCACGACCTCGTCAATGTAGTCGAGGCCGTAGACGTATTGGCGATGGAGTGCCAGCGACGTGCCGTTGTGCTTGTGGTGCTCCAGCAGGCGGTGGCCGTCGTAGTAGAAGTAATCCCCGTCGCCGGTGGTGTTGAGATCGCCCGACCCGGACACGGTTTTGTGAATCATCCGCCCGAGGACGTCGTAGTCGTACGTGGCGATGAGATCGCCCAGGTCCGTACCGGCCAGATCGCCCGCGGCGTCGACGTGGTAGTCACCCTTATCGTGCACCTCGACCACCCGGTTCCATGCGTCGTATTTGTAGAACTTCTCGTCATCGAGCACGAGGTTCCCGGCCGCGTCGTAATAGAAGTCGTCGTTTTCGACGGGCTCGCCGTTGGCCTCGGTCCGGAGGGTGTTGATCCGGTTGGCCTCGTCGGTGGTGTCGTGTCGTTTCTCGATCCACGTGTCGGTGCCGAAGTCGTAGCCGGGATCGTTACCAGCCAGCGAACCGACCGTATAGCTGATGAAGCTGTCGTTGCTGCTGCCTCCGGACCAGTTACCCAGAACGTCCAGATTCCACGCCTGCCCGGTGCCGCCGTCGGCGATCTTGCCCTCCAGAGCGTGCTCTCCGCATTCGGCGAAGACGAGCCGGTTAAGATTGTCGTAGCCGTAGATGTATGAGCGTTGCCAGTTGTAGCCTGAGATGTCTCCGGCCTGGAGGATGAACGCAGAGGTACGGTTGCCGTTGGCGTCGTGCTTGTACTCGTACATGTGGAGCGGGACGCCGGGGTTGTTACTGCTCGTGAAGGTCATTGCTGCGACGCGGCCGAAGCGGTCGAGGGCGTTGGGGGTCGTGTAGTCGAGGATGACGTCGTTGTCGTCTCCCCAGACCTTCTTGACGTTTCGCCCGCCGCCGGTGGTGGTGTAGGCGATCAGGGGGTTGTTCGTACCGCCGACCTCCGACATGCCGGTCATGCGGCCGATGGCGTTGGTCCAGGTCTGGCCGTCGCGCGTGTAGTCGAAGGTGAATCCGCGGCCGGAGGGATAGGTGATGTCGGTCAAGCGGTTCTGTTTGGGTTTCCCGGCGGACTCCTGATACCACTGCCAGCCGTAGGTGACCGTCTTGGCGAACAAAGGCGTCACATCCGGCCTCGGGTCGAGCGTCTCGTCGGTCAGATTGCCGAAGCCGTCGTAGCCGTAAGTGATCTCGCTGAGCGCCTCGGCCGGCGTGCTTGCCGAATACGCCGTAGCGGTCGAGATCTGCCCACGCGGAGTATAGTCGAACGCCAACACGCCGACCGTGGTGTCGAGGGTCTCGTCCATTGGGGACGGGAGCGGGGGCGGATAGGTGATGTTGACCTCGGTGAGCTGGTCGAACGGTGGTGTGGTGGGGTCGTGCGGCGCAGTCGGCCAGGAGCCGTAGTGGAAGTCGAGTTTGATGTTGCGTTGGTCGGTCCGCTGGGCGACGCGGCCGTCCACGGTGTACCGGAACTGGAGCATATCGCTTGCGCTGGGCTGGCCGGCTTCGCCGCCGCTGGTGGCCGTGGCGGGGTATTGGATCGCCCCGACCAGGCTCGGCGCGTGGGAGACTACGTCGGAATGGTCCGAATCCGACCCGTTGACCAGCGTCGCGTTGTAGATGAAGCGGGTGGCCTGGACGGTGGCGTCGGTCACGCTCACGCCGGTGCCCGCGAAGTCGTTGTCGGCGTCTTCGGTCCAGGTGATCGAGGTTGGGTCGATATCAAGGTACTCGGTCGGATCCTCGGGCACGATGGCGACGATCATGTCCTGCAAGCCGCCGCGCGTGTAGTGATAGGCCTTGTAGCGGACGGGGCCCTCGTACGGAAACCCGTCGTCCGGGTCCCAGTTCTCGGCGACCAGCAGGGTCCGCCCGAGCAGGTCGAACCAGGTCTTGGTGACGATGCCCTTGGGATCGCGGACATAGTCGCGCCGGCCGGCGGCGTCGTAGTCGTAGAGGGTGATGATGGCGGTGTCCGGTGAGACGGGAGTCTGGCCGATCTTGTACTCCGAGACAACCCACTCCGGCGGAGCGCCCGCGTTGTAGTCTAGCGGGGCCACAGTGTTCGTCGTGTATCCGTCAGCGGCGCCCGTTCCGTAGTTGGCCGTGGCAATGAGGCGTTTTGTGTAGGGGTGGTACCAGTTGTACGTGTACGTGATGACGGCATTGCCGGTGGTAGCGATACCTCCCGTGGTATCGTGCTTGCGGTCGAAGTGCGTCTCGGAAAGAACATTGCCGAAGGCGTCGTAGGTACGTTTCGTGCGGGTCAGCTCGGTGCCGCCGCAGGTGCCCTTGGTGGAGCCCTCTTCGCTGCAGAAGCTGGTTTCGGTTACCCGGCCGAGGGAGTCGTAAGTGTTGACCGTGATGCCGTTGGGGGTCAGGCTGGCCGTGACGCGGTCGAGGTCGTCGCGGTAGGTTTTGGTGAAGGTGTAGTCGTCGTCGGTCTTTCTACTCGGATCGTATGTGCGCTGTTCATAGACGCGGCCGCGCTCGTCGTAGAGCGTGAGGGAGACCGTCTGCGGACTCTGCTGATTCGTACGCGCGCAGACTTCGTTGGCCGCGGTTTCCGGGGCGAGTTTCGCCCAGGCTTCGATCTCGTCAAGCGTCGGGAAGGTGCCGCCGGGCGGCCAGGTGGCCACAATCACGGGGCGATTAAGATTGTCGAAGACCGTGGCGGTCGTCGAGAGCAGTGCGGGGTTGCCGCAGTCGTGCCCGGCGCCGTCGACGACGACCTCCTTGGTGATAACCGGTCGGCCGCGCCAGTCGTAGGTGTATTGGGTGTCGCGGCTGGGGGTATCCTCGTCGAACGACGTCATGCAGGACTCGGCGTTGTCGGTGAAGCGGCGGACGCGGACGAGTTTCCCGGCGTCGTTGGGGAAGTCGTCATTGCCCGAGACCAGTTCGTCGTTGGATTCGTAATCCGGATCGCCGTCGTTGTAGAGGCGTTGTTCTGACAGGACCATGTCGTCGTTGCTGCCCGAGAAGACGCGCGGGAACCAGTCGGAGCAGCCGTCGGCCGAGCCCTTGAAGATCTTCGTGGGCCGGCGTTTCGAGTCGAACAGCAGGCGGGTAATGGTCCCGTCCGGCTCCTTCTGCCGGGCGATGCGGTCTTCGAGATCGTAGGCGTACTCACGCACAACCGTGCGCCGCGCATCGACGTCGGGGTCGCTGGGGTTCTTCTTGAACTCGTTGAAGACGATATCGTGAGTCGGCTTGAGCGTGGAGGCCTGGCGATAGTCCCTGAAACTGCGGGCGAGGGTGACGAGTTGGTCGCCGGTGGCGGGGGGCCATTGGATGGCCGCCCCTTCCATGGGAATGGACGGCGTCCAGCCGCCGGCGCCGAGACCGTAGATATACTGGTTGCAGTTGTTGACGCCGCAATTGAGCCAGTTGTCACCCGGAATACCATCACCCGAGGACAACTCCCCCCAAGCGTCGATCGCGCCATCGTACCCGTAATCCAAAAGCGAGATGCCCCATCCGAAGTCCTCGATCTTGTCGGTGGTATCCGATCGGGCGTCGTTCCACGCGATTATGCGTTGTTCGATGAACTTGCCGGACTTGTCCATGACGTTGACGGTGGTTGTGCCGTGGACGTGGTCCTCAGAGCCTTCTCCCACAGACTTTTCTTCGACGCCCTCGTAGGTGATCTCGTAGACGTACGGATCCTGCCATTCAAGCGAAGTAACGCTCCCGCTAGTGTGTCGAAGGGTTCGGTTGGCCAGAATCTTGTGGTCGGTGCGGATGCTCTGTGCCCAATCGTCCGGTGTCCATAAGCTCGGATCGTCTGTGAAGGCGCCGGACATGGGGATTCCAGCGGTTTGGGAGCTGAGCAACCCGACGTCGTCAAACTGCCGGACCGAGGCCAAGTTAACGGCGTCCGGAGCCCCGGCGTCCCCATGACGCGCGAATCCGACGTCGGCGCAGGTCGCGTTTTCGCTGACCTCGCTGTCCAAGGTAGCCAGAGCGTCCAGATCGAAGTCGTTTATCTCGATGTTCGGCCGACCCAGATCGTCAAACCCATAATACGTAAGGAAGAACGGCGCTGTCGGTGTCGGGTGACTGGCGGTTGTCGTTGCCGGAAGAACAACCTTCCCGGCGATCGGGGATCCTCCGCCGATGAGCGGGGGGTCTACGGGCGCCGACACCGTGGGGGCTACGCCGCTGCCGCGCCCATAAAGCCGGAGCCGTCCGCTAGTGTCGAAATACCACATCTCCAGGGCAACGTTGTCGGTGCCGCCGTTCTCGCGATCGACGACTTCCTCCCAACGCCATTTCCATTTGACGACATCCTGCTTGTTGTCGTCTTCGCCATGGAAGGTGTAGTCGTAGTTGACCAGGATGGCGCCGTCCTCCGGCAGGGAAAGGAGGGTTACCGGTTCCTGGTTTTGGAGATCTACGTAGCGGAGGAAGTCCATGCAGGGGTAGCCCTCGGGGCAGAAACACCCTGGTTTATGCCCGAATTCGGAAGGATCCACGCACAAGGCCTCATCGCCGATCCAGCACTGCCCAGTCCCGACTGTCCCGGCAGGGTCGTTTACGAGATCAGCGTAGTCGTCGCTGTCGAGTTCCGGCCATTCGTAGTACGATGCTTCGACGAGCGGCAAGTCCAAGACTACCGTGGGGTCCGAGGTGTCGGGCTGACGTTCGTAATGCTGCGTCAGACCGACGATGGTCAACTGCTCCGGCATCACCCGTTGAACGGGGACACTCTCCAGAACACTGGGCGTCTTGCATTGCTGGTTGTACAGGTTGCCGCCCTTCGATCCCTTGGCGATCCCGCGCAATACCGAGTGCCAACCACCCTCGCCGCCGAACAGGTGCGTCACTACGCGCCCCGTGTCCTTCACGGCCTCTATGCCGTTGTGGCGCAGAGCTGCTACCCAACTTTCGTCATAGATGTGCTTGGCCTGCCCGCGCTCGTTGACCAGTTCGTACCTCTGGTCGTCCACCAGAGAGGTCCGGTCGCCGTCGTAACCCGGGGTGAGGATCAGCCGGTCGCTCAGAGCGATTCCGTAGTAGTTCATCACTACCACTCGCCGGGTCTTCACCTTGGCGGGCATGCGGAAGTAATGGCTCGTCAGGGACAGGCCGGAGACGCCTCCGAAAGAGGCGGGACGATCCTCGGCCGGGGCCGCATCCAGGACCAGGCGGAAGTCATCCTCATAGATCGGGAAATCGCTTCGATCGTCGCTGTCTCCGTAGAACTCCTCGCTGGTCTGGGGGAGAATCTCATCCACGATCGTAATGTTGTGCGGGTCGGCGAACGAGGTTATCCGGTTCGCATCGGCGTAGACCCCGGACGCGGCCCCGAGATAATCGAACCGATATAGGTGCATTTCACCGTCGCCGCCGCGCATTCTGGCGGTCTTGATCATGTGTTTGCGAAGCCGCGGAACGGCGTCGGGAATACCCATCCTCTCCAGTTCGGTGGGGTCGTACGTCCCGGCGTTTTCCGGGCAAGAGCAGGCCGCTTTGCATCCCTCGCCACCACACGCGTAGCGGGCGAAGCACCAGCCGCAATCCTGCCGCACAAACGGGCTGCAGTCAGGGTCGGTGTGTATCTCCGGTGAATACGCGTCTTGCCAGAGTCCTTCGCCGTCGCAAACGTTGGCCGGCAAGTAGTTCAGTGGGCTGTCGGGCATTCCGAGGGTCGGATAGTCCCAGCAACGCCCGATGTAGGGGGCGTCATCGTAGCAGGGCTCGATTCCGGCGTCGCGGAGTGTGTACGGATTGTAGTACGTGTACCACTGCGACGCGTACATGATCAGCGGGAGTTCATCGCCGTCGGGACCCACGGCGGCCGTGTCGGCCAGACGCAGAATGTCGTCCGGTTCGGAGATTGTCGGATCAGCATCGATAATCGCCTGTACGGCCTGCGGGTCGAAGACGGCCTTGAGGAAGCCGAAATCGTTATAGCGGTATAGCCAAACCTGCTCGATATAGTTGTCCGGAGCGTCCTGGTCGGGACGCACCCGCACGATGCGCTTTATGAGATTGACTCCAGACGGCGCGGCCGGGGGAGAGTCCGACGTGAAACCATCCATCCACGGCTTCTCTCTATCCTGCGGCCCGCGGAAGTTCGGGTCCGGCACGCAGTCGGAGTGCACGTTGGGTTTGTTCAGCGCTGCCGCGGGGTCGGTACTGCTGTCCATAACGGTGCAGTCGATGCCCGTCCCACCGCAGAGTGACGATTCCCATGCGTCCCCATCCGCTTCGTCATATGTACCGTCGCCATCCGCATCATAGAATAGGGAGTCTACCCCGTCCCCGTTGATGTCCGCGGAAAACGGAGTGAAGTAGTAATACTTCGGCGCATTGAGTGCCTTGGGAGTGAAGTTGTAGTAGTAGTCCGGGGGAGTGCCGTCATCCGGTGGGGCGTGTTCGAGCAACAACCAGATCGGGTTGTTCCGCGCGTAGACGTACTGCACCTGATAGGTCCACGGGTCCGCCAACGTCGCCGCCTCCCCCGCAGGGCGACAATCCAGCGCGGTGTCACCGCCCGGCATAATAGCCGCATGGTCGCCGGAGGTGGCGGGCACGAATGGATGCCTGCCGCTGGCGCAATCGCTGCTGTTCGGATCCGTGTCATCATAAGGAATCGCCCGAAGATGCACGAGCAGCGGGTTATCCTCACCATCCTCGTCGATCAGTCCATCTTCGTCGTCATCCCAATGGGCGAACGGATCCATTGGCGTGTCCGACGGATCGCCATTTGAATCAGGCCTCCAATAGAGGGGGTTTTTGCATTCAGTGTAATTGCCCGGCGTCGCCCCGAAGATCCCAATCGAATAGGGCATTGCACTGTAACGCGAGTTTCCGGGCGCCCAACAATCACTCGCGGAGTCGTACCCGCTGCGGATGACGTCCTGACAGGCCGTGCAAGCCGCTGGACTGTTGATGCCCGCTAGGTATGGCAATTGGTTATTGGTGTCTTCGTCGGTGAGCCAATCGCCATCATCATCCACGCCCTGTATCCCTGGACATCCGTCCGGCGTCTCAGGCGGAGTGGTATCGCCGGGCCCGTCGCTGTCGACGTAATCCACCATCGGTTCGATCGCCAAGCTTTGCCTGAAGGTCATGTTTGGCCTCGCGGGTGATGTTCCCAAAAGGTCGATCGGTGGATATCTCGTCGCCTCGTCCCCCTCTCCAATCGTGCTGCCCCAGACCGAGTAATCATCCTGGAAAGGCGCCCCGTTGATTAGCGCAACTTCGTCATCTACGCCCTTCTTGTATGCCTGCACTGTCAACAAGGTTGTCTCATCCATAAGTTCGGGAAGACGCCCGAACTCCCAGTCGGATTGCGGAAGATGCGAGTAGATTGACCGCCACTGTCGCCATGCGTCATTGCCATTGGGCGGAACATCCTCGCGAGAGATGCAATCGCTCTCGGGATGCTCAAACACAAATGCGATGGTCCACTCCGCCGCGGCGGGGTCTGTCTCATCCGCGTCTGCCGAGAACAGCCGCACTGTGCGCAGTCTCTTATGCGGAAGCCGCCAGGCATTGGGGGTTGGGTGATATGCCTCCGGCAGGTGTCCAAAGCTGGAATCACCCTGATTCTGCTCTGAGATGAAGGGAGCGTGGAGAACGCCGTTCGGCGGTACCTTGAAGTCGGTGTGCCAGCCGTATTTGGGTACTCGATCAAAAACCACGCGGTTGCCGTACTCGTCCCCGACGGCGGATGCTACCGATGCTCCGGACACCGCTCCGTCTTCGTCCCATTCGCCGTTGGGAATCGTGGCTTGCCGCGGCCACGTGGCGGAGCGCTCGAAATCCACGAGAAGGCGTCCCCCGTCTAGTTCGAGCTTCTGATACGTGTAAATGTTGTGGTAGTTCGGAAAGTAATCTTTGCCGATGCGAACGTTGCTGCCGTTCAGGTCGAGCGACACATTGAACACCGGGTCCAAGCCGCGAGCATGAAGCCAGGGCTCGCGAAACGCCGACGGGCACTCCCCGGTCAGCGTCCCGTCGAGGTTTGCGCGGATCTTGCTGGCCTGATACAACCCTCGCGACAGTTGGAGGTTGAACGACGACCGCAGGCCCCAACCCTGAAAGCCTACCTCGGCAGATGGATTGTAGATGGTTGGTTTGTGGACGTTCGTCTCGGCTTCATTGGGGCAGATCACTCCATAGTCCGGCGAAGGACCGAATTCGAGTGCCCAATACGGCTGGCCCCCGAGCCAATTCGGGCTGGCGCGGTAGCCGTGCCACGAGATGTCCTCGCCCGGATGCCAGCGAGCTTCCGTCCAGGGCAACGAGAAGTCGCTCGGTCCTTGCGCAAGCGTTCCTGCGGTTCCGACCTGCGGTGACGGCTCCGAGCTGCCCAACGTACTCATCTGGTTCCGGTACACCAAAGCACCGGCGTTGAGCGTGAAGTTAAGTCCCTGTTGGGGGGCTGCCCCCGAGAACAGAATCACCCCATCCTGCCGGGCAAGCTGCGAATGGGGCGCGCGATCCGGGTGGAGCATACGATTCTCCGGCCCGTTGCCCACGCAGAAGAAGTCCTTGCTCGGTGGGATCGAGTTCATAAACGGCGAGAGCGCTTCAGGTGCAGGGTGGGCTTCAAACTCATCTTCGCCCAAAACGGAACTCGTCGCGACGTACAGCACCGTAAGCAAAGTCACAAGACCTAACCGACAGACCGTCATCTCGTCTACGGATTGCGTATGCATTATCTTGACCCCAACTAGTCTGCGGCACCGTGCCGCCCCTCGAGTTCGTCGTTATTCATGAGGCTCGCCACTCCGCGTACCGGCATGCCGAGCCAGTTATTTTGCAATTGTGCTGCTCCAGCCAAACGATGCCGACGCACGAGATCGAGTTTGATCGCTGCGCCAAGCGAGTGGTCATTGAGGGGTTGCGATCTTGCAGTCCTCCGTGCAACCACTTACCGGATCCCCATTAAGAAGTGGCCCACGATCGCACTCCTCGGCAGGCCAGAACAGGTAGGCGTCATCGACCACACCGTTGCCACACAAGGGACTGGGCGTTGGTGGTGGCGGTGGCGGTGGCGGTGTCCCATCAATGATTTCGCAGGTCCATGGATTACACCACCACGCCCCGGATGCCGAAGTCCCCTCCGCAGCGCTCGCCCAATCGCATTCTTCGTCGCCCGCTTCGCACGGACCTTCGTAGCCAAGAGCGGTTAGCTCGTCGCAATGCCCCGTGCCTGCACCTTGGACAACCCCATCGCCGCAGACCCAATGGCACGTAGCATCGCAGAACCGCCAATCCTCGAATCCGCAGTCATTACCACAACCCGGATCGCACTGCTCGCCGGGATCAATACTCCCGTTGCCGCAATCCGGCAGCTCGAAACATGCCCACTGGTTGGAGCCGTTCTTCCACGCGTATGCGCAGACTTCGTCGTCGCCATCGCACACGTCGTCGCCGTGCCACCACTTGCATCGATCAGCCGGGTAGACGTGTATGTTGTCAATAGAGAGTCTGGCCAACGTGGCAGTATCACCCTCCGCGGGTTCCGTCGTACGGGTCACGCCGACGGCCACCTTCACGCCGCGAGATTCCTCTGGAACCAGACGCCCCAATTCTGCGACTCTGGACGCCGCCGTGTGGTACTTGTTGGTGGTGCTTCCCCCATCCTTGTAATAGAAGATCTGCACAGTTTCAGAATCTCCGTACCATAGACAACCATACTCCGAATCGTAGTAGTAGAGGGCGTTCGTATTGACGAGGAAACGGAGCGTGATCAGGTCGTTCCGCGGGTAATAGGTGGCGTCTCCCACGGCGGTCGGCCCGCGCAGCGCGCTGAAGTTGTCCGAGGTACCGTAAACCGATTCGAGATCAGCATCCTCATACTCGATCTTGATCAGATTCGTAGGTACGCCATCGCCGCTCAATCTAAGGTGGATTCGCTCGGCGTCATCGAGATCCTCGCCGCAGGAATCCAGAACATAAAGATCGAAGGCGACTCCTGCCGTCATTGCGTCTATCTGCAGATCGATCTCAATTCCGAAGATGCTCCAATTACCGCGGTCGGGCTCGCCGAAGGCAGGAACGCTGATGCACTCCCCGAGCGGGAGTTGCTGCCCGGGAGTCTTCGCGAGCCAGGTGAATCCTTCCTCAACGTGTCCGAATACGGAGAGCTCGAGCTGGCTAATCTCGGGGTCGCCCTCTGCCGTAATCGCAGCCCCGGCGTGCCAGGTCTCTACGGGGGGATCGCCCCCGTCCGACTCCATCCAACCATCAGCGGTTAACCACCACCCGGAATCGCGTGCAGCCTCGATGGGATCGGGGGCGACGGCAAGATCGTCAAAGGTCTCGATATACCCGTTCTCGTCGTCCGGAACGCATACCGCGGGAAAGGGCTCGCAGAGCGTCGGATCGCCCGTACAATCGACCGCCGCTCGGCAGAGATCGCTCTCGTCATCGTTGTCGCAATCGCAATCACATCGGCCACTGTAATCGCAGGCCAGTTCGTCGATCCAGTCCGAAACAAGGCAATCGTCGCCATCCGGGCAGACATCTGCACCGAAACAGATGCCGTCATTATCGTAGTCGGTCAGGTAGACGGACGGGGCACTAACACCATCGTCGCACGTGGCGGCATTACTCGCTTGACATGCCTCGCCAATGCCGTTGCGGTCGCAATCACGCTGCTCTGGGTTTGGGGTCCTGGGGCAGTTGTCGCACGGATTCGCGTGCTCGTCACCGTCAACGTCATTTTTGCCGCCGCCACCGGCATCGGGGGGGTACCACGCGCACAGCCAATCGGCCAGCGTGGTGGAGATGTCGCGTGCCGTTCCCGGTTCGGCGGAGAAAGGCGGCAGGGGGGCTATGCGGGCAAAGTTGCCTTGTGGCTGCGGACTTGCGCAGTTAGCCACGTTAGCGATTTCATTGAGGAATCCATCTCGGCCCGGCTCGGCCGGTTGTTGGCAGTAGTCGTTACGCTCTTCACCTTCCTCTTCGACCTTGTAGGGCTCGTCTTTCTCCTCGCAGCCGTTGGGGACAAAGAGTGAACGATGCCAATCGGGACCGAGACGAACGGTATTGACCGTGATACCAGCTTCACGCGCGGCGTTCGCCACGTCACGAATATGACAGGCTCGGTTGCAGAGTTCGTCATCGTAACAATACGCGGTCGCGTCGGCGCAGTCGACATTGGTCTCGTTACATGCGGTCTCCGATTGGCCGTAGCACGCCGGCGGGCACGGGGACGGAAGGCGGTATTCGCCCGTGCTCAGGAGGATGATGTACTTCTCGGCACCAGCGAGCGACGGTTCCTGATTCGGATCCTGCAGAAGCTGGGTTGCTTCGCGGATGCCAGCCTCCATGAGGCCGGCTGAATAGTGCCCGGAGGGCTCCAGGTTGAGTGCTCTTTGGATCAGCTCCTCACGGCGAGCTTCCGTGTACATCTGCGTCATCGGTATCCAGTTGGTTGGTGATTCGTATTGCGCGGCGTCCAGCTGTGGAAACTGAAGGATGCCGAATGTGTAGGTATCGTCGGACCAGAGGCCTGGAAGATCGAAGAAGTCTGCGATCCCCTCTTTTGCCAACTCGAAGTAGTCGGGACCGATGCGGGGGAACATGCTTTGCGAACTGTCGATTACGAAGACGATTGCTCTTTCGGGCGGATCCGGTTCCGGTAGTGGGCCCGGATCTTGCCCTCCCCCGCCTCCACCGGTGTACACGTGGCAGTCGTCACCATCGCAGACGATGTTAGCGAGCTGCGCATCGATGATCCCTGCGAGGTCTGGGGGAATAGTGATCTCGTACCCCTGGTCCGGTTCTTCCAAGCCTCCGCCCTCGCTGCGGGCGGCCTGGCTGGGGGTGGGTTCGGCGGTCCAGTTGAGGACGCCGTAGAACAGCGCTACGCAGAGGCCGGCGAGTAGCGATACGAGCACTTTCCTTCTGAGCAAGAACATAGTCCGCCCCTTAACTGGGGAACCCCTCGTGGGTCCGGTGTTGCCGTGTTTACTAGTGGGGTATGCCCGTGTGCCCTTACAGGACAGGTGGAGGACAGTAAGCAGTACCCCGACCGTTGCAGGGTTATCGACAAGTCCTGGGGAACACTGAAGAATGAATCAATTGAAACTTAGCGCCGCCATACGAGGCGCAGTGGCCGTGAACGAGGGTGGCCTCCGGGGACACGCACGGGCGGCTTCAAACGCGACGCCGCAGATCCGCGAAGACGATCGGCTTATGTTGCTCAAGCCGCCCCGAAGGTGTCACTGGCACTCTTGATTCTCTTGTAGGGACCCCAGTTTCGCGGAAGATGCGGCCCCAGGCGGTGACGCCAGACTCGGCTCTGCCGACCACCCCGACCTTCTGCGAGAGAGTCAACCCCGGCGCGCGATCGACGCTACGGAGCCGCCTTCTGGTAAGGGGAGTAGATCAGGTAACTTACGACCACTTCCGCGTTCCATTTGTCGGGCTCCGGCTTGCGGGGGGTGCTGAGGCGGAGGCTCGAGATACTCACTGTGGCGTCTGAATCGATCAGGTGATATCCGAAGGAGACCAACTGCCGCATGGAGACTTCCTCAAACGACAGCCGAGTGCCCAAGCGCTTATACGGCGAACGCGGTACGCGAACCGGCTGGGCGGGATCGTTTCCAATCCAACAGGCCTCCGCCATCTGGGCCGCAGACATGGCACTCCGGACTTGGGCGAGCAGCTCGTCGTTGGCTCGTTCGCGTTCTGCGGCCAACCGGGGCGCGGAGCGAAGGGCGGTAATCCGCTGCACATCCCCGCTCATCTGCTCCAACTGCGTAACGAGCGTTCCATAGGAGCTGCGGTTGGAGGCCAGGCTCCGCGACTCCACCCAACTCCAAAGGCCTAAGACCATCAACAGACAGACCAATACCGCGGTAGTCCGGCGCACAGTACTATGGTTGTGGTTATCAGTCATCCGCTTCAGTAGACCTCACAATCGTCATCCGGAAGTCCACGGTCCCGTCCTTGCGCAACTTGGTCCGCGGCGGCTCCGCGGCCAGGCCGGGAGCCCGGTTGAGAGCTTGAACAAGATCCCCAGCCGCACCGTGGGACGACGTCCGGCCGGCAACTGTCATACTCTCGTCATCCGCCATCAGTTCGGTCACGTGGAGCTTCAGCTTGGCGGGGATATGCTCGGCCACTCCCTGCATGAATTCCAACACGGCCGAGCCCGGCCGGCGCGGCTCGCCGCCATCGCCACCGGTGGCGTCTGTCAGCCCCTCCAGCTTGATTCGCTCCGAACGGAGTCGCAGCGCCGCCTCCGGGGGTGCGGACTCGCCCGGATAGACTTCCGCATACACCGCGCTCCGCAACGGCCGAAGCTCCTCGGCCCCATGAACACAGGCGAGGTTCTGGAAGCGCAGCCGGACACAGAAGATCAACAGGAACACGGCCAGAGCGACAGCGCAACGCTGGAGCCGCCTCTGCACGGGCAGCCATTGCCCGGGTGAAGCCAGCGCCCCGCTCCGGAGGTTCACTGCCACGTCAGCACTCAAAGCCGCGTTGTGGATCAGTTCGAGGGACGCGGGGCGGTCGACTGCCTCCGCCGTTACGCCGTCAGCCGCAAATGCCTGCAGCAACTCCGCAGGGACTCCCTCCGCGCGATAAGTGAGGACTTTCCAATGGGCGCAGGACGCTGCGGAACTCAGGGCTACGCCGGCGATCTGCCGCTTTACCTGTTCGACATCCGGTGTGGCCGGTGATGCCGCGTTGTGAATCTGAGCAAGCTCGCCGGAGGACGAGTTCAACACGGCCAGACTTATATGCCGCTCGTCCAGCAGCGCCAGACCGTGCGTACCGCTACCGCGATCAGCGTCAATAGAACCGCCGAGCAACAATACATCCACAACGATGTCTTCGACAACGATATTGCACGCTTCGATGCGTTCGATCAGTCCGGCCAGCGGGTCGGTGAAGACGCCGACTACCACCGCTCGTTTGCGGTCCAGCCGACCGACCGCACACGTCAGGCTCTCCAAATCAACCGGGACGAATTGCTCGAACTCGAACAATGCGGCTTGGTCGTCCCACTTGTCTTCGGGTAGATCTACAACGTGTATCAAGCACCAGCCGGCCGGGATCACCAGGCGGCACGCGGACCCGTGTGGTAAATCGCTCTTAAGGTGCGGACAGAGTTCATCCGCCAGCGGATCGAGATCGTGCTTCTTTCGGGGCAGCACACCGCACCCGATCGCGTATTCGTGCAGGTCTACGCAAGATGAGCGGCGTTGCTGCCTTTCATAGCGGGCAACGAACGTGGCCTCGTCGGATACCTGGATTATCGTCTGCGGTGTCACGGAAGACCGTCCATCCCTAATATCGACCTTGTCATCTTCGTTGGCTCTTACTCTTCTTGCGTTGTTCGGGCACTTTGATCTCGTAGACCCGGCTCCCGCTTCGCACCTTCGCCCAGCCCGGGCCGATTTTGGAGATGGCCAGGCCGTCTATCGTTGACCCGGACGGACGAACGCGCAAGTCCCCGCCGGTCGTAATGAACACGCCCCATCCTTGCTCGTGCTCGATGAAGGTGGCTATCAGCTTCGGCAATGCCACCGGCTTGGGGGGCGGCGGTGGTTTCGGAGGCGGGGGCGGCGGTTTGGGCGGCGGCTCAATGAGCACCTGGCGCAAGTCCCGCTCCCAGATTCCGGAAAGCTGGTTCAGAGTGAGGTCGTCATCCGATCCGGGCTCATTCGATTCCGCGCCGCCGGCAGCCGAGGCGAGTCGAGGGCCGGGTAGCGGTTTGATCAACAGCACGCTGTCGATGGCGAGCCAGACCGCACCCGCTATGATGCCCCATTGGGTGAATCGCGCCAGACGCTCCATCCGTCCGATCGACCGCAACGTCGCCACTACATCGCCCCCCTAAAGAGAGCCTGGGGCTTGGCACCGTCCAGAGCCACGACGACATACCACCGGCGAATGTCCGGACCGATAGAGGTAACGACCTCCAGACCCATCAACCGGCCCGAGGCCTGCCAGAACGTGAGTAGATCCGACCAGACCTTCTCGGAGTCGCGTTTGAACGGATCTTGGTCCTGCAATTGCCGACGGAACACTCCGTTCGGACTCTGCGGTTGGACCAACTGATCGAACCACACGAAGCTCGGCCAGCCTTCGGTCTCCTTGGTCCGGTGGATCGGGCGGAGTTTGATCTCCTCCTCGGCCAGCTCATTGGCTCGGGCGAGTTGGCGGAGGCGCTCCGTCGGGCCGGCCTCGCCGGTGGACCCGCGAACGCGGAGCTTCTCACTCTCGGCCTGGACGGCACATTTGACCTCGCAGGGTCCGACCGTCATCTGGACTAGCCGCCGATCAGTTTCCTTGCCGGGAGCGGGGGCCTTCTCCAGCAACTTGGGGAGATGTCGGATCAAGCTGTCCACCGCCAGCTCATGATCGAGGTCCAAGGCAACGTAGTCGGCCCGCACGGTCTCGGTAGCGGCCAGCATGGCCAGCCCCGTTCCCGTCGCGGACAACATCGCCACGAGCATGAGCACCAGCACCAACGCGAACGCCCGTTTCGGACGGCCGCTTGTCCTGATCGTTTTCCCCATGGCAACGACTCTAGCTTTGCTCACGTTGCTTCTCTATCACTACCGTACGCGTCTCGACCTTTCCGCCGTCCGCATCCCAATGGCAGGCAAGGCGAAGTCCGGCTGGGCGCTTCTCTCCAACGCCCTGAGCCGGCGCTCGGGCAGACCAACCGCTGCCCCAGTTGGCTTCGACAACTGCCTCCGTCAGGCGTTTCGTCAGATACTGCCGACGTACGACCGGCACGGTCTGGGTCAGGTCCGTAACCTCGCGCACGAGCTTCCGATTCCCGTCTCGAGTTCCAGCGTCTTCCACTACATAACTCACCTTCGCGGGCATTCGGCGGCGGGTGAACGCTTCCGGATCCGGCACGGCTGCGAGGCAAAAGACCTCGAGGATCCGCCCGGGCTCCGGGTTGATGCGGATGGCCTGAACATCCTCGGGCAGCCCCGTCAACGCGGAGCGGAGATCCTCCTCAAACTGTTCGTACACCCGCACCCGCTCCCAGCGGCGGGCCACGGCCGCCTTGGCGCTGGACTCCGCCCGCAGGGCGTGCACGGCGATGCCACAGGTCATAGCGACGACCGTTCCGGCCAACATGGTGGCGAGCATGACCTCCACCAAGGTGAAGCCTCCCCGTCGTCGGACTATGCGTCGCCGCTTCATTCCGCCGGTCTCCGTTACGATGACGACCCCTCGTCGGCAACCAACCAGACGAACGCGCGAGTCCACGGTCGATGCCGGTTGTGCGGGTCCTCGAAGGTCAGAACAAGCCGCACTTCGGTGGCCGAGACTCCCTCGGCGATCTTCACCGAGCCGGATGATCGGCTCCACGTCCAGTTCTCATAGCCGGTTACCGCCCCCGATCCGTTTGCCTGGATGTTCGCCTTCTCCAGAGTCCACTCGGCCACGAGTTCGCGGGCTATGTGCTGCGCCTTAAGCTGCTGTTGGGACGTATGCAGCCGCGCAACCGCGGCCGACATCGCCACGAGCATAGTCGTCACGGCTCCGGCGGAGATGGTCAGCGCCGCCATGACCTCAATCAAGGTAAGCGCCCGCATCCTCTGCCGCGATCGGGCCCGTATTGTCATAGTCCTGTTCACCGCTGCTCCTGGTCAGCGTACTCGAGCCGCTCGATTCCGGTGTAGCCGTCTATTACCACGCACGCGCGCATCTGCGCTCGGTTTCTCAATCTCACCTCGTGGTTCGCACTCGTGTCGTTGGGAGTGATCATTATCTGTTGCGGCGCGGTCGGGTCGGTGTCGACCTGATCCGCCCCGGCGATTGTCACCCCCGTGATCCGCACTCCGTCCACCAGGTCCACCTGGGCAATACTGCGCCATCCCCACTCGCCGTCGCGTTCGACCGGCTCCGCCAACACACACCGGCGACCGGCCAGCTTCAAAGCATGCGATCGCCCCGAACGCGTTGCTCTCACCAATCCGGTGCGATAGACCGCTCCGATCTGGGTCGCCGCGGCTCCGAACGCCGCCCGGGCGGACAGGCCGTGCGTGCCGACGGTGACGATCCCGATCGCGGTTACCATCACCGCCACCACGACCATCAGCTCGATTAACGTGAACGCTAAACGCCGCCGCAAACTGCCCATTAGTCCGGCTCCTGCTCATCCCAACTCGTCACGTCGGCTTGAGCCCCGACGCCACCCTCCTGCCCATCGGCGCCGTAGCTGAGCAGGTCATACGGGCCGCGGGTGCCGGGGAAGATATAGACGTAGTCGTTTCCCCACGGGTCTTGCAGATCGTTGCTTATCATGCCGTTGGGATGCTGTGGCGTCTTGGCGCGCAGAGCTTCCAGCCCGTCGTCGTATGACGGGTACCGGTCGTTCTCCATGAAGTACAGCTCCAGGGCGTTCTTTATCGTGGCCACTTCGCTTCGAGCCACGTTCTGCTTGGCAGTGACCAGGTAGTCCGAAACCGACAGCGTAACGGCCGTGGCCATCACACCCACGATCACCACCACGACCATAAGTTCCACGAGCGTGAAGCCCCGTTCCGCCAAGATCTCTATCAGACGTTTCTTCATCTGTTCGTCCACCTCTATTGAATCGTCCGGGTCGCCTCGAGGATCGGCATCATCGTGGCGAAGACCACGTAACCCACTGCCGCGGACATGACGACAATGAGTACCGGCTCCAGAATGGAGGTCGCCTTCTCAATCGCCAGGCGGACTTCCATCTCATACCCTTCCTTGAGTTGCGTCAGCATCTCCGTCAGTTCCCCCGTGTTCTGGCCGACATTCACGATGCGGGCCACAAGCGGCGGAAACACCCGCGATCCCTCGAGGGTGGGGGCGATGTCACTCCCGCGCTGGATGGCTTGCTCCATATCGCCGAGTTCATCCGCCAACAGAAGATGCCCCGTCGTGGACCGTACAAGGCGCAGAGCCTCCAGGAACGACACGCCGCTACGAAGCAACAACGACATGCTCTGGGCGAACTGGGCGATTACGCCCTTGCGGATCAGCGTGCCGATTACCGGCGTACGCAACTGCCCCGCGTGATACCAGCGTTTACCCGTGGGCCAACGCAAGAACGCCGTTGCCAGGGCGATCAGCAACACTCCAGCCAGCGCCAGCGCCGCCCAATGCTGAGTAACGCAATCGCTGATCGACTTGAGCACCATGGTACTGGTGGGCAACGAGCTTCCCGAGGCCTCCAGCACCGAGAGCAACTGCGGGATCACGTACGACATCAGGAACAGCACGACCCCGCTCCCCACTACGGCCAGGACCATCGGGTACGCCAAAGCACTGAACACGCGCGTCTTGACACTCTCCCGCTCCCGAATGAACGTCGCCAGCTCCGCCAGGGATCGTTCCATGCTCCCGGCCGTCTGCCCGACCTCGACGGCACTGCAGAAGACGTTGTCGAACCATGATTCGTGCATGCGCAGAGCGTCGCCGAACGCACTTCCGGAACGCACTCGATCACGCAGATCACGAAGGACCGGGGTCAGCTTCCCGCGGGACTGTTGGGCCAGGACCCCGATAGCTTCGGCCAGCGGCACCCCGGCGCGGAGCAGCATTGACAACTGCCGGGCGAACTCGGCCACGTGTTCCTGACGTTTGGCCTTGCGCGTTCGGCGGAGAGAGATCTTCTTCTCCTTGAACGCTACGGCCTCGAACTCCAGAAGCCTCAGACCGTCCTGTCTGAGGGTCTGCCGCCCGGACGCCGGCGTATCGGCCGTCAGCACCCCGGAAGTCAGGGCTCCCCCTCGATCGCGGGCTTTGTATGCGAATACCGGCAATCCACGCCTCCTCCGCGTCCGTCAGGTCCCGTCGGCTCCCGCTTTCAGTCGCGCCCGGTTGGCCCGTAATACGTCGGCGCGAGAATCTCGTCCTCAACCGTCGCCACCACATCGCCGGGTTCGTCCTGGCAACTGGTTCGCGACAGTTCCTGGACGGTCGTCTGCCCGTTTAACAGCTTCACTACCGCCTGCTGACGAAGCGTGGTCATCCCCGCAGCCATCGCGCGCTGCTTAATGGCAGACGACTTGGCCCGCCCGATGATCAACTCGCGGATCGTCTCATCGACCTCGAGCAGTTCGAATATCCCCTCTCTACCGGAGTAGCCCGTCCCCCCGCATGATTCACAACCGTTGCGGTGGGCGACGCTAGTCCCGGCCTTCTCTCGGGCGATGTTCAACATCAGCCGATCTTCCTCGGTCAGTGCTGCGCTGGTGCGGCACTCCGGGCAGACAACCCGCAGGAGACGCTGAGCGAGGACCGCGGCCAGACTGCTGGCAACTAGGAACGGCTCGATTCCCAAATCCAAGAGCCGCGTGACCGCCCCGGCCGCATCGTTGGTGTGCAGAGTGCTGAATACGAGATGGCCGGTCATGGAACTCTGGATGGCCATCCGGGCCGTCTCCTCGTCCCGAATCTCGCCGACCATGATGATGTCCGGATCCTGCCGAAGCACGGCCCGGAGTCCCGTAGCGAAGGTCATACCCTTCTTGGCCGAGACCTGGGTCTGACTGATCCCGGGAAGCTGATACTCGATCGGATCCTCCAGGGTGAGGATGTTCTTCTCCTGGCAGTCCAGGTGCTGCAGGGCGGCGTAGAGGGTGGTGGACTTGCCGGACCCGGTCGGGCCCGTCACCAGGATGATCCCGTGTGTTCGATCGAGAAGCCGCTCCAATCTCAATCGCTCATCGTCCTCCATACCCAGCTCGGTCATGCTGTATAGCCGGGTGGATTTGTCCAATAGTCGAATGACCACACGCTCCCCGTGGCTGGTCGGTATGACGCTGATGCGGAGGTCCACTGACTTGTCACCCACTCGAACCGAGGTTCGACCGTCTTGGGCGATGCGTTTCTCGGCGATGTCCATTCCCCCGAGGACCTTGATCCGGCTGGCGACCTCGTCCAGCAGGTGATCGGGGACTTCGAGAATGTCGTAGAGGACTCCGTCGATCCGGTACCGCACTTGCACCTTGCCGGCCAGCGGTTGAATGTGGACATCGCTTGCCCGGCGCTTCACCGCCTCGAACAGCATCATGTTGACCAGCCGGATCACCGGCGCCCGAGAGGCCGTGTCCAGCAAATCCTGATCGCCCAACACCTCAATGTCGTCCGCGGTCTGCGATACTCCCTCCACCCCGTCCAGGACTTCGTCGAACTCGGTATCACAATCCGCGTACGCTTCGTCCATCGCCTTCCGCACGACCGCGCTGGGGGCCAACTCGAGCCGCACCGGTTTGCCAAGTAGCGCTCCGACGTGATCGATGACGCTCAGGTCCCCGGCGCCGGACGCTACGATCGGCATATGCGTGTCCTGCTGCCGCAGTCCCAGAAGCCCGTGCCGCCGAGCGTAGCTGATCGGGATGTTGCCGAGGAACTCCGGGTCGACGTCCTCCGCGCTGATCACAGTATGGATGGGCACACCCAACAGATCAGCCAGCGCTTCGTGGTACCGGGCCTCATCGATCAGGGCTTGGTCGTTGAGATCGTACAACACCTGGATCGGCGCGCAGCCGCGCCGTTCAGCCTTGTGCACCGCATCCGCAACCGCCTCGTCGTGAACGCCCAGACGCGACAAGACGGCTCCTGTGACGCTCACTGGCGGCGCAGGCTCGGCCGGCGGCGGAGTGTTGGCGGCAGTCCCGTCTAGCGCATCCATAGGTATTCGCTTTCCGGGTAGTCACGGGCCTGCAGGGCGGCGCGATCCATCTCTCGCCGGGATATGAGCTTCAGATCAGCGAAGGCGTCGTCGCGCAGGACCGTCGGGCGGATGAACGCGTAAACCTTTGTCTTCGTGCGGAGACGGTCGCTGCTCTGGAACAGTGCGCCGATGACCGGGATCCGGCCGAGCAGAGGCACCTCTGTTACCGAATCGCTCTCCGCCTCGGTCACCAACCCGCCCACAATAACGGTGTAGGCGTCAGGAACCTCGATTGTCCCGGAGAATGAGTTCGTGGTTCGAGGCGGCGGTACCCCCACGGACCCGCTACCCGTGAAGTTGCTGAAGCTCAACGAGTAGTCGAGGGTTATGTGGTCCCCTTGGGCTATGTGGGGCGTTACGGTCATCGTGGTGCCGGCGGACTCGAACCCCGCAAAGGACGTGGTCGCTACGGTGTCGGAGGCGTTGATGCTGGTGAAGGGCGCTTCTTCGACGCTGCCGATCGTAGCCGAGGTACCGTCGCTGAGGAGGATCTTCGGGGTCGCCATGATCCGGCTGTTGCCGTGCGCAGCGATAGCGCGAACCAACAGGGGGGTCTCGTGCGGGCCCAGGAGCACGCCGTTGAATCCTCCGCCGGGCTGGAAAGAGCGGACCCCGGTCTCTGCATCGATCCCGGACAACCCGAAGCTCGAGAAGACTATCGATTCATAGCTTCCCATCAGCTCTTCGTTGGCCAGCTCCACGGCCATGCTCAGAGAGTCGTTGAACGTCACCGCAATCAACGTCATCTCGATCATCACCTGCTGCTGCCGACGGTCCAGCTCATCCATCAGAGTCTGCAAGCGAACGTGGAACTCGTTAGGTCCGATGGCGATGATCGCGTTGGTATGCTCATCATGTGACAGCACGAAGTCCTCGCCCTCGATCCTCCGCGGAACCGATCCGGGTTCCACCGGGTTCGCCGACGCGGCCTCCTCGGGGGCGGCGGATACACTGCTTGGCCCCTGGCTGTTCGCCGGTACCCGCTGACTGTCCACGTGAGCAGGTTCCGTCACTTGCGGATCCGCGTCTTGGGGCCCCGATTCCGAGATGCTCGGCAGAAGCTGAGACAGAATACCCACCAGATCCCGAGCCAGCCGGTTACGTGGGTGATAGAAACGAAGCGGACGCGAAGTCTCGACCCCCGCGATATCCTCCGCCTCCATCAAACGGCCGATGCGCGTGTGCATCTTCGGGGCGGCCGTCACATACAGTCGATTCGTATCCGCATCCAGGAACAGCTTCAGAGTACTCTCCCCGGTCGGCTCCTCCACGAGGACGTTCTCGATCAACAACTGCAACCGGTCCGCGGATATGTGCCTGGGGGCATAAACCAGAGTCGGCCGCCGTTCCTCCGTCGGAACGTCGAACCGCTCGATCAAGCCGGTCACCTCGGCCACCGCCTCCGCCGGTCCGATGAGCAGTATCTCCGCGTCGGTCAGATTCGCGCGAATCGCCACGGGCGGCTCCTTCAAGCCGCCCAGCTTGGCCTTGTCGGTCAGCACCTGTTGGACCCGCTCGGCGACGGCCGACGCATCTTGATGTCGAACGGGCACGGTCGTCACCTCGACCGGGATCGGCACGACGTCCAACAGCTCGATAATGTCAATAGCCCGAGCCACCGCGGACTCGTAGTCGGTGATGATCACCAAATGCCGGTCCGGCATCTCGATAATCGAGGCCTTCGAGGAAGAGAGGAAACTCCGCACGTGCTTGAGCACGTTCTGCATGTTCTCGGAGTGGATCTCGACAATCTGGGAGACCACCTGGCCGGAATCGGCCGACGGAGTCAGCCGCCCGGCGCGGATGTCCTGGACGTGCCTCTGCATATCGTCGGTGGGTACGATGCGCAGCCAGCCCTCGATGTCTCCCGGCACCAGGGCCAGGTCGTTCATTCGCAGCATGCTCCGCAGAAGATCGAGAAGGTGTGTACGCGAGATTGCCACCTCCGTCGGGCGGAACACTACGGAACGGCCGTTCAGTTGATCATCATAGATGATCTTGATCTTCAGCGTCTGGCTCACATAGTCGACGAATGCCGCCAGATCGACCTTGTCCGGGTAACTTATCTTGATAGTCTCGCCGACGTCGAGACCCTTCTCTCCCGCCCACGACTGCATCGCCCGCGACTGCCGCGGCCGCTTCTGGGCCGAGGCATCATCCGTAGCGGCGAAGAGTATGACGGCTAGGGCCACTCCGCACGGTCCGATCAGCTTGGCCGTTTGCGATGTTCGCTGCTGCATGAGTGCCTCTTTCCGTCGTGGGAGGCGTTGTGCCCGACCGGCCGCACTCGACCCGCGGCGTCGCCCGAGCGACTGCGCATACCTGCTGCCGACCTCTTACCCTTCACAAAGGGGTAATTGCACATTTGGTCCCAACGACAGACCAAGCCCGAACGAATGTCCACCGACGCTCATATCGGTGTAGGTGATAGCCCTCATGAGCTCATCCGAATGTGGCGCAGACGTTGCGTCCGATAGCTGTGGGTATGATGCCGAAGTTGGCCTTCGGCGGCGGTGTATTGCGGGTATGACGCCCAAAACCGAAGTGATGGTCAACACGGCGTCCGTGCCGGACGATACAACTACTGTTCGATGGGTCGGGGACAATCAATCCCTACGAGAATCTCGGCGCAGAAGTTCTGTTATGGAAGGATGTCCGCGTATGCAGCCGTTCCCGCAACGACTCGGTCGGTTAGCGGTCTTACTGGTGTTGCTCGGGGGCTGCGCGACCGGGCAGCGCGCCCGCTGGCTGCGGGACGCGGATAAGCCGCACCTGCGCACGCCGGTAGTGGCTCGCGAGCACAATGACCGCGGTCTGGAGGAACTGGAAAACGGGAACCTCGACGCGGCCCGAGAACAATTCCAGGAAGCGATTCTGTGCGATATGTACTACGCCCCGGCCCACAACAACTTGGGCTTGGTCCTACTCCAGCAGAACCAGCCCTATGACGCGGCCTGGGAGTTCCAAAGTGCCATTCGGCTGAGCCCCCACGCCGCAGAGCCGCGGGCCAATCTCGGCCTGCTATACGAAGAGATCGGCCGAGTGGACCACGCCATCACCAAGTACAAGACGGCTTTGGAATACGATCCGGAGAACGCCGCAGTCATGCGCCACCTGGCGCGGGCTTACGTCAAGGCCGGCAAAAAGGACGATAGCTTGAAGTCCGTCCTGGAGACGCTCCTCGGCGTCCCCGACGACGGCCCGTGGGACTACTGGGTGCGTGGGCAACTGATCCGCGTCGGCCGGGAGGAAGGTCCGACGCAACTGTTCGAGGAATGATCGCTGTTTATCCCTCCTAACAAAGGGGGGAGAAGGGGTTCCCGTCAGGCATGGTTGCCCTGAGAGAACTCTGAGACTCGTAAGATCGGAAACGCGGGTCGGGACTAGCGAAGCCGGAATAACCGATCAGGGATTGCACAGCCGGAAACCGCAACTTTGAAGAAGGGGACTTGGCTTACGCCGACGCGCATTCAGGTGAACATGAGACCCCTTCGGCGAGGTGCGTGTGCCTATGTTCAACGAGGGCCGGATTCGGCAACGAGACCGTACAAGAGGAGAAGCGTAATGATCGTTCGAACTGCGTTTGTCACGGTGACCGTGTTTCTGCTCTGCGGTCTCGGATGCGGGGTCGTTACCGTTCCGAATGATGCAACTCCACCAGTTGACCAGAATACCGCAGATGGAGCTGACACCGTTTCCGACGATGACACGTCACTGACGGTTGCGCAGAATACGGCCGTCGGCAACATCATCGCCGCCACCGAGGCGGTGGCCAAGATCGTTGCCGTGGTTGCCCCGGTCAAAGATGTCGAGGATTCGCTCGCAGGCGGCGCGGACTTTGTAGCGTGCCCGGCCATGGACGTTGCCTTAGAGACCGATGTCCTCGATCTGGACCTCGCCTACGCCGCGGGCTGCGGCACGAGCCATCACCCGGACGTCTCAGTCGACGGAACCGTCAGCGGCGAACTCTACTACGCCGTCGACGCGGTGGAGCTCGAGTTCACCGACCTGAACATCGATGGCGACGTGCTTACCGGCCGAGTCGCCGGCGGGTTCGGAGCATCCGCCGCCGAGGCCACCTTTGCCGTGAATGTGAACGTTGCCCTCGGCGACGTGACCATCACCGGCGGGGCAACGGTGATCGTCGACGAGCAGACCGGCGCGATGTCCGTGCGAGACGCCACTCTTACGGTTTCGGCTCCGGACTGCGACGACGTCACGGCCGTCCTGGCAAACGTGGTCATAGACCCGAACGCCAACGCCAACTTCGCCCCGGAATCAGGATCCCTGACCTTCGATCTCTGGGACGAATCTACTCAGACAACGGTACAACTCGTAGTCGACTGCACCGCCGACACCCCCACAACCGGCACGGCCAAAGTAGCCGTGGAAGGCGCGGATCCGACGACGTATGTCCCGGCAGATTGACTCCAACCCCCGAAACCCCACCAGCACCGGCCGCCGTTGGCGTTCGTAGGGCGTCCCCCCTGGCTCAAGATCTCCTCTTTGAGGATGTCCAGGAATCTGAGACCTTGTTCGCGAGACTCCGGAGGAAGCTGCGAAGTCGGCGTCGTTGTAGCGTTTTGCGGATCTTGTGTCCGAGTCATTGCGAGTCGTTTCCTTCTTTCGGCGCACTCGAAGCCACGAGATAACGCCGGTGGTCGTCAAGGCGGTCCCGTATCACGGTTTGGGCAGCAGGGATGGTCCAGACCTTGCCCGCGATCTCGGGAGCCCAAGCGGCCGGGAGCCCTTCAAGCACGCCGACCAGCCCTTTAATCAGCTCAAGGCGGTTTCGCATGAGTTCTTCGCGCGGCACCAGCAGCCCGGCCTCCTCCTGGTTCTTCCGCTCCTCCCGTTTGGCCCGGGCCAGCTTGTACCGGCGATCCGCCTCGCGCGTACTGCCCCGGCCTTCGTCTCTATCGCTAGCCAAGCGGTGTTTGTTGTTGGCGATGCTGTCTTGGCCCGCAACATCTCCGGGCCTCCGGCGAAGCCCGGTACGCCGCAGTTCTCGCGTTCAATTCGCGTATGATCCGGAAGTAGTCTTTTCCAAAACAGGGGCGTTTGGAGGCCCAAAACCGCGTTTTTTGGTGTTTAAACGTCTATAGACGGACTGTCGATCCGGTTGTTGCGGGTTCGAATCCCGTCGGCCTCGTTAGAAAAACTTTAAAAAAACGATTAAGGGTGATCGATCGGGCACCCCCGGGCGCCTGCGTTTCTCTGCCTGGGCAGCAGCAGAAACGCCTGTCTGGTCGATATGGATCACCGACCCACAAATAGTGGGCGTCCTTACGGGAAACCCACTAGCTTGCGAGGTCGCCCATCCCGCCTACGGTTGGATGTTCCGTAAACGGACAGCCTGAAGGGAAATCGACCCCAATAAACGGCTGTTAAGGTCCTTTTCTGCCATTCGTCTAAGGGTGTGTACCGTTTTTAAGTTTGTTCTTATTCTTGGGTTGAAGCGCACCCGATGTTTAGTTATAGTAACACCGCACGTTTCGTAAGTGGCGGTCCAGCCGGCCGGTAAGGACTGTCATCAGGGCTGTCGACTGCGGGGGCGTGGGTCGAGCAGATCTCCTGGCTTGTGGGCTACTTCGGCGTCGTAGCGTGATCGGTTTCACGGACGCGACGCGGGACATTTCGAGAACGGAGAATCAGATCATGTTCAGAGAGCGAGCAATGCTTGCGGGGGTGTTGATCGGTGTCGCGTTCATGTCGTTTGAGGCGACGGCGACTGCGGATGAAGCGGTTGATGTAGATGCGATAAAGGCGAGAGTAGCCGAGGCTGAGGCCGCGGTGGCCGAAGCGCGAGCCAACTCAAACGCCGGTTTGACCCTGGATTACCACCAGGATGGCGAGTGCCTTCTCCTCACGGCCACGGATGTGAACGGGGAGACCATGTTCCTCGACTTCTTCGCCGATGAGGACGGGGACTTCGTGCCGTTCTTCACCGAGCCCAATGACGGTGAGACGTTCGGGATGCACCCGGGGTGGTTCACAATGGCCCTCCTCAGGTTGGAGCCCGGCGAATTGGAGTTGGAGCCTCTCGACGCCTCAGTCCCATCGATCCCGCACGACGATATTTTCGTGTTCGTTGTTGACGAAAGTGCGGTTCTAGTGTCTCTGCTGGACCAGGGTTTCGTGATCGGCATGTACTACGCGGTGGACATCTCTGGTTCTGATGGGCCGGTTGACAGTGCTGCCCAGGCCTATGGCGGCGACGTCGTAGCGAAGAACTCGAAGAGACAGCATATCTGCGCCATGCTTGAAGAGGCGTGCTTGGGGAAGAAGACCGAGGATTGGGTTCTCGCCTGCATTGGTTGGCTACTCTTGTGCGACGACGGTGCTGAGGCGTTGCCGGAGCTGCCGGACACACCGCCGGTACGGCAGGTTGAGGTAATGCCCTGACAAGGGCTCGGGGCCTGTCATAAACCGTGGCACTTCGATAAGGGGGGCACCCCGGACAGCCCCCCTTTTCCTATGCGCCCCCGGCGGGATCGAATCGGACGCGACGAGGCCGCGGAACGCACGTGCGGGAAGGTACGGATGCTTGGTGCATGACAAGCCAAGAAGGTCAGGCTCTGTCCGACACCTCCCGCTTGTATGCCGAATCATGTTCGATGGCGCGAGGAAGGCGCGTCACACTTCTTCATGGTAGTCTGGCGCCCGTCGGGCCGAGCCCGACCTACTGCAGCCAGGGCCGAGCATGACCTAGCGCAGTCAGTCGGCCAGAACACGGCGGCGGCGGCTCTTGAGTTCGCTTCGGCGGCGTTTGGCATCCAGTCGCCGCCAGCGCGACGCTGCGGTTGGGCGGGAAGGCTGCCGTGGTTTGGCGCGGTGCAGGGCGAACGCGAGCAGCTCCACAAGGCGGTCCTCCGCCGCCGCCCGGTTCCGCGCTTGCGTCCGCTCTCGCCGACTCACCACCCGCAGCCGGCCGTCGGCGGAAAGGCGCGTGGCCAGCCTGCGACGGATCCGCAGTTTGGACGCATCGGAAAGGGCGGTACACGACGCGAAATCAAACAGCAGCGTCACCTGGGTGCTCACTTTGTTGACGTTCTGACCACCGGGGCCGGGGGAACGCGAGAAACGTGCCTCCAGCCAAGGCCGCAGGATTTCAGCATTGAGGTCTCGGCGATACATCGATCACCCTGCCGCGATAGGTCGGGACGAACCGTCTGAGGAAGATCGCGAAGCGCCCCCCGCAGACCCTGCCCCGAAAATGCTCCCGAACAGGGGACGGTCTCTCAGCTTCGCCATTGGGCCCACGAGGACTTGAACCTCGGACCTCGTCGTTATCAGCGACGCGCTCTGCCAACTGAGCTATGAGCCCCTGGTGCGTCCGAAACGCCCACTTTCAGTATACCAAGCGAGCCACCGTTTCGAACACCCACTGCCGCAAAAATCTAGCCGCGCCGCGCCGATTGTCAACACGCCGTTTGCGCGGGCGTCCGAGAACATCAATTAACCGGCTCGGGTAACCGCCGCCCCCGCCACGATTCATACTGCCCCGCACCGTTGAGCAGGTCGATCAGGCGGAGCACATCCCCGGGGCCACGGTGCCCGGAGCGGTCCAGATCGCAACTATAGTCCCCGAATGGAGGCACCTTCGTGCCATTCAAGCAGCAATCCAGAAGCCCTTGGATGTCCGGTACGTCCGCCAGCCGATCTGCGTCGACGTCAGCGGGAAGCGCGCTGAACAGCCCGGTGGCGTCTGCGCAACCGGTTCGGCTCGTGTAGGTCACCGCGGAGGACGCTCCCGGAGTCAACGGCCGGTCAAGCAGGATCACATACGTGTTGTCTCCGTTGGAAACCACGCTCGCTATCGCGTTCGTCCGACCTTCCCCGCCCAGCTCCCGGAGGCTCCAACAAGACGTCTCTGCGCGGTTCGGGGCACGGACGATCAGCGTATCGATCCCCTGCCGCATGGATGGGTCGTGCAGCGGATGGGGTTGTCCAGCGTCTATCACGCCGGCCGGGGGGGCGATCCAGGTCACCGGACCCTCCGGGCACTCCAAGTCCGGCAGCGAGGGGCATGGCGACTCGACTCGCAGGGAAAACGCTCCTCGACCCAGCGGAGAGCGAGACGCCACCGCGAGGTAGTATCGTTCGCCCACGGTCAGCCCGGTCAGGCAGCCGCTTGTCGGATTCCCATCCGCGCCGATTCCACCATCCTGACAACCGATTACTGCGAGACTATCGCACGATGTTGCGTCGCTCGTTGGGTCGGCGACCTGGAAAACCTGAAGAAGGAAGCCGTCAGCCGTGCCGTTGGCGCCGTAAACTCGAAGATCGGTGGACGCATGCCGGGCGATGAACGTGTACCACAGGGTTCCGAACCCCTGCGTACCAGGCTCCAGACCGTGACAGCAGAAGCCGGGCTCATCCACGGCCGAGCAGGCTCTTGCGTTGTCGGATTCCACCAGAGCCTGTCCGGCGGCATCCAGCACGATTTCGATCGCCCCGAGCGCCGGATCAGGGTCTGCGCAGTGATCGTTTTCCGTGGGGGGATCGCACACTTCGGCCGCTCGATCGGCGCAGCGTTCATCCCAAACGGTATCGCAGCAGAACGGATCCGCTTCGCAGACTGCCCGGCAGCATCCGGTGACGCAACAACCGGCGCGGCCCTCGCACAACCCGTCGGGAAGACACTGCCGCCGGTCCGGGCAATCGGCGCCGGTTGTACACTCCGTAACCTCACTGACCGCGAAGCAACTGCCCGACGCGCGAAGGCATGCGACCGGCGGGCACGCTTGCTCACCGGATTCGCACGGAACGCCCAGGCGCCAAGCCCCGGCAGCGTTGAAGCAATCGGGCTCAAGTAGGTCCTCACACCGGCCATCCGGCAGACAGCACGCGCAAGCACCGCAAGAAGGGGTGAACGGATCTTCGGCGCAGGTGACGTTACCGATCCACTCCCCCGCGCAATCCTGTTCGAGGACATCATCCTGACAGTACGCTGCCGCCCCGTCCGCCGGTCCGACGCAACATGCCCCGGTAGGCGCAGGGCCGTGGCACCCGATGACAACAAAGAACACGGCCGGCGGGTCGCCTTCGAAGTTGCGAAAGCTCCAACCGCGGACCTTGTTACCGGGGTCAAGGGTTGCGTATACGTCGGCGCTGCTGCCGATGTCCGCTTCTCCGGCGACCACGACACCCACTCCGTCTCGGTTCGCTTTCCATGCTGCCCAGAAGTTCCGCGGCAGATCGATACCGCGTTCATAAGTGAAGCGGATCAGTTCGAGCTCGCCGTCGCCAAGCCCCGCAAAAGTCCGAGCCGTTCCCGGAATCGGGTCGCCGGGCCCGGGATCCTCCCGCAGCTCCACGTCGATCGCATAAGGCCCTTCCCCCGCCCGTACGCCGAAAGTGCAGGAGGCCAGCTCACAGCTTTCAGTATTCAGGGCAATGTCGTCCGCGGTAAAAACCCCGGCACCGGCAGAGTATTGCGTACCGGAAGCGCGATAGGCCCGGTAGCCCGGGTGCTCCTCGGGGCAGTCGTCCCGAACGCGGACCTGCGCAAAGAAACTGGCGTGCGGGAACCGCGGATAGCCACCGAAGTATGCCACGCAACCGCCAAACGGGTAACTGAAGCCGTCATACGAGAAACCCACTTCAGCCGGGGCGCCTGCGAGCCATCCGGCCGACGCCGAGTCGAACATCAACTGCACCCAAACCGTTTGCGGAATGATCATCGGGGCGTGGGAGACATCCACCGTGATTTCGAACACCCCATCATCAGGTAGCCCGACTGATTGCTGCGTCCGAGCGATGACAACTCCGCCGGCCATGGGGCAATCGTCAAAGAGCGCCAGGTCGACTCCGAATCCCGGTCCCGTGCCATCCCCTCCACCGGCGACCCGGACCGAGTAGGAATCCAAAACGCAGCCTTCAATGCCGATTGTCGCCAGATCGTCACCTACGGCCACACCTGCTCCGGGCGCAAACAGGAACGTCCCGGTCGTGTTGCTGAAGACCAACGCTGTGCCGGTTTCACTCGGGCGGTTGCGCCGATCGGTTGTTGCGCCTAGGTTGATTCGACGAACCGGCTGCTCGTTTGGCACCGGTTGAAGCCCTTCCCGCAACGCATCTGCGGTGAACTCGCGCGGCCCGCCGGCAGTAACGTCGAGGCCTGCGCCTGCATGAACTGAGTAGCCAAGGACTGTTGCGGCGCAGAAGAAAATCCAGACCCGAATAGCGACCGAGCCGGAAGTGGCACTCGGCCGGGTCGCGTTAAGATCTTCTGCAGGCATGACCATCTCGTGCCGTCCTCCGACGGCGGGCGTTGGCGCTCAGCGGAAGCCAGTCTGACACGACCGTGGCTCGCCGGCGTAACGCGCCGCCTAAACGTCTCCAGAATATAAGTTTACGGCATGTTAAGCAAGAGGGATCCTGCGGCCGCAGTGAGGTCCCGGCGATGCACACTCCGAGAAACTCACAAGCACAGGGTGCCGTCGGCATGTCCCGCGGCTCTGATCGGGGCACGGGTGCGCCAAGAAGCGCTGCGTAAAAAGAGACACCGGACGGTCGGAACCGCCCGGTGTCTCCCGGAGGGGAAAGAAGCGTCATGAAACGCCGTTTCTCATTGTGGCGGCGGTGCGGGCTATCAGGAACTCCCGCAACGCTCATATAACTTATGCATCAAAGTGGAACGTGACGCAATAAGGTATTCTATCCATTTGTGGTTACGTGCGTAGTATATACCCGAATCACGGCGCGCCAACTGAGGTTCTGATCGGACTAAAGGTCTGCGAGTTCGGGGGTATTGCAGCATCATGAGCGAGTCCGATCCAACCGCGATCGGCCGGCGAATCCACGTTTGGTCTCGGCCTGCAGGAACTCGAGCAACCGCAAGCCGGGTGGGAACTTGACTAGTTCCGCCAGTCGCGCTACGCCCGCGCGGAAAGGCGTTCCGTGACCGAATAGCGCGTGGAAAGCCTGCCGCAGTTCTACAATATGTTCGCGCGGCATGCCGGACCGGCGAAGTCCGACGCTGTTGAGACCGCTCACCCGTCCGTCCCGGTTAATAAGAGAATACGGGACTACATCCATTGGCACGGGGGCACTGCCGCCGATCATCACCAGTTCGCCGATACGCGTGAACTGATGGACCATCGCGCCGCCGCCGACCGTGACCTGGTCACCCACCGTAACGTGGCCGGCCAATAGAGCTCCGTTGATCATGGTCACCTTGTCGCCCAGGAGGCAATTGTGTCCGACGTGCGATCCGGCCAGAAGGAAACAGCCCTCACCCACAACGGTCTCCGATTCCGGTATTGTCCCCCGGTGGATCGTAACGTACTCGCGCAGAATGGTCCCCTTGCCTATCCGGCAGAAGGTCCTTTCGCCGTGGTATTTCACGTCTTGCGGGGTGTGGCCGACGACTACGCCGGGATGGAGTTCACAGTTCTCCGCTATGTCGGTCCATCCGGTCAGGAAAACGCCTTGATAGAGTCGGCAGCCCGCGGCGACACGAACGTGTCCCTCGATTATACAATACGGGCCGACCTCGACGGAGCTATCCAGTTCCGCCTTGGAATCGATGATCGCAGTGGGGTGGATTGCCAAGACACTCTCCTGTTGACCGTGGGAATCAAGTACTATCGTTGAGGCGGCTGGAGCCCGAGTCTCGCCATCACCATCTGCAGGTCGTCCCACGTCTTACGTTTCTCCGCCGGGTAGCGCAGAAGATAAGCGGGATGGTAGGTGGGCATAACCGGAATCGAAGGCCCCTCGGCCCCGGTGGCCGAGAGGTGATATTCGTGAAAACGCCCGCGCAACTTTCCGATCGAGGCAGCGGTGCAGAGCAGGGTCTTGGCCGCCGGGGCTCCCAGAGCTACAAGCACTTCCGGCCGGATGATGGCAAGCTGCCGCCGCAGAAACGGCGCACAGGCGAGAATCTCGTCGGCCAGAGGATCGCGATTGCCAGGAGGACGGCACTTAAGCACGTTGCAGATGAACACTTCCTCGCGGGTGAGTCCCATGGCCGCAATCATGCGGGTGAGGAGTTGCCCGGCCCGACCGACGAACGCCACCCCCTGCCGATCCTCGTCGAATCCGGGAGCCTCGCCGACGAACACGAGCCGGGCGGCGGGGTCGCCTTGCCCGAATACGGTCCGATTGCGGGTCTGAGCCAAACCGCAGCGGGTGCATCCTCTGACTTCCGACTCGTCCAGCTCGGCAAGTTGGGCGGCTCGATCTTCGATATTCGCGGCGACAACGGTATCGGCCGCCCGAACGCGGACCGGCGGGACCGGGCTCATCGGAACGCTGCGCAGGCCCAAAAGCCGATCGCTCAGCAACTGTTGCCTCAAAGCCGCTCGAATCGTGGCAGAGTCCTTCGCCATTCTCTTGTGGTCTCCGGTTCCCCGAGCCGACCGGGGAGCGGTAGCATCGTTTACTCGCAAACTCTGATGGCGAATATGGCGTGAAGTGTGGTCGGGTTCAAGTTACGATACGGCGTATGGCAAGATTCGTTGAGTTCCATCTCGTTCTTCCGGACGGGTACAAGGCCTACGGGCGCTTCTGGGAAGCGCGCAGCCCTCGAGGTGCGGTCCTGTATCACCACGGAATTCAGTCACACTGTGGGTGGTACGAGGCTTCGGCGGAGTGGCTGGCCGATTCGGGGTATGCGGTTCTTCAGGTCGATCGCCGGGGCAGCGGGCGGAATGAGATTGACCGGGGGCACGCAGAGTCGGCGGACCAGTTGATTGCCGATGCGCTGGCGGCGCGCGATGAACTTGCACGGCGGGTGGGCTTTGCCGAGCACCATGTGGTCGGCGTAAGCTGGGGGGGAAAGCTGGCGGTTACGGCATACGTGACCGACCCGCAGGGAGTGCGAAGTCTCTCGCTGGTGACTCCGGGGCTGTTCCCGCTCGTCGGAGTGTCCAAGAGCATGATGGCCAAGATCGGTTTCGCGATGCTCTACGAACCACGAGAGTTCTTCGATATTCCGCTGGACGACGCAGAGTTCTTCACGTCCGTGCCGCGGTGGAAGGACTATATCGGTACGGATCCGCTCACTCTGCGCCAATGCACCGCCGGCTTCTATCTGGCTTCGCGCCGGATGGACAAGACGGTGGCTCGTTTGGGGGGTGTGGAGGCGGTTCCGATCCACTTGTTACTGGCTGGTGACGAACGAATCATTGACAACGAGCAGACGGAATGCTTCATTCGTACAGTAGGGTGGCCGGATTTCCGAGTAACACGATATGACGAAGCTCGGCATTCCCTGGAGTTCGAAGGGGACCCGGCCGGGTATTTTGGTGATCTGGTCGGTTTCCTTCAGGGGCATTAGGTACTGGAAAAGCACGCCGGCGGCAGGGTCGCCCGCAACCGGTGGAGGACGGGTCCGAAGCGTGTTCCGTTACCCGTCATTTTGAGTCTTCTCGCCGTCGAGGACGGTGAGTACCGGCAGGCTTGTCAGGCGGCGACGTAGGAGTATTCACAACGATGGTAAACAGTGCGAGAGAAACTCAAGACAAGAAGCGCCGAGTGCCGGGATCGTCCGGTTTTCGGCGATTTGGGCTTCTAGCCCTTGCGGTGTTGCTGGCCGCAACCGTATCCACCAGCCGCGCCGCCGCGACGGGGGCGGATTCTCCGGACGGCAAGATGCGTGCGGCATCCGCCAACGAGGATCCGCGACAAGGCAGGCGTTCCACGGGAAAGGCTAAGGCGCACAAGGCAAAGCGCACGGCGAAGAAGGACACGCCACCGGCACAGGCTGCCCCGGCACCAGCCCCGGCACAGGTTACTCCCGCCCCGACCCCGGCGGCCGGCGAGACGCCGGCCACTCCGGCTGAGGCAAAGCCCCTGTGGGTTTGCGAGAAGCCGACCGTGTTTGCCGAGCCGGTCTGGCAGGGTGATCCGGTTGTCTGCAAGTTCGAGTTTTCCAACCAAGGCACGGCCGATCTGGACGTAAAACTGAAGAAGGGGTGAGGTATCCAAATGAGCGGTCGGTCCGACCGCGTAATTAAGCCCGGCCAGAAGGATGACGTCACGATCACGTTGCAGTCGAAAGGCCGCACCGGTACGGTCAAACGCGATGTCACCGCCGTGACAAACGACCCCAAGAACCGAAGTGTGCGGCTCTCGTGTCGCGCAGAGGTTCGTAACCAGTTCAAGGGCGGATCTCTGAAGATGAGTTTCGGGAAGATCACGCGAGATTCCGGCCCGCAAACTCGGACAATCACTCTGGAGCGCGGCGACGGCAGTGCCATCAAACCATCGGTCGTCAGAAGCGGACTCCCTGCGGAGGCTACCGCTGTTCGCGAGATCACTCCCGGCGAGAAGTACGAACTCGACGTCACGCTGAGCCCCCCGTGGCCCAACGGACCGTTGACCAGGTCCCTCAAAATCAAGACCGGCATGAAGGAGGCTCCCGAAACAGAGCTTCGGATTAACGCCGACGTCGTGCCGCGGGTTGCCGCCGTTCCGAACCGTTTCTCTATTCGCCCCGGGGCTTCCGAGAAAGCCGAACACACGGCCATGATCGTCTGGGACGAGGGCGTCAACCACAAAGTCACCGCCGTCAGCGCGACCGATCCGCAGCTCGGGGTGCGGATAGACGAGACCCCGGGCGGACAGCAGAAGTTGGTGTTGACGGTCCCGGCCGGGTTTGTTCGCCCGAAGCGCCTGCCGTCGGTTACCCTCACGACGGACGATGACGAAGTGAAGACGTTGGTGGTGCCTATCAGGTATGCCGCGGTAAGAAAGACCCGGGGACCTCAACCTCCACGGGGTGCGGTACCGGCCCCCAGCTTGCGCTCCACTGCGCCGCCGAAGTCGGCGGGGGAGACCGGTACTACCCAGACTGAGCAACCGGACAAGAAGACTCCGACGACCGGCAAAGAAACGCCGAGCGCCGACAAGAACAAGGGCGGCTGCGGCGGTGGTTGCGGGGGCGGCGGCAAGTAGCCCTCTCGCTGCGAGAGGCAAGTTTGAGTTACCGTGGGGCAGCGCGAACAACCGATCGCGCTGCCCCGTTTCTATACCGGCGGCGGTGGAAGCCGTATCGACGGGCAAGGACGTGTCTGAACAAGCCCGGGGCCGCGCGATCGTCGATGAGTCGGTGTCCCTTACGTGAGGCGCAAGTGCCGGCTTTGAGGAGGGAAGTACGGTTGTGCTCAAGTTCGAGATGGTATTGCCGATAAAGGACTCGTAGGGTGGTACAAACCCTAGCAGCCCGCTGCAAAGCGGATGAATACAGACACCTCAGCGCAGGCGTCTCTCGAGATCATAAGCGGAAGTAGGCTCCGAACATAGGCGGCCGGAGTCTGGCGCGGCGGCACGCGCCGTTTTGGCTAACCGGCGGCAAGTCACCCGGACGAAGAGTGTGTTTTTGAGCGTGCCCAGCGGTGTCAGACATCTTGCCGGTACCACGATTCCGTTTGGGAACATCGCGGAGCCGGGCTGCTATGTAAGCCACTGGGACGGACATCTGCTTCGCGTTCTCCCAGGCGGTGTGGTTGCGGGGCGTTCCCCGGTTTTGAGTATTGTGGGGCGGCGTACGCTCTACGTGACGAAGATCAGCAGTGATCCGTTCTTGCCGATGACGAGAGCGCGCTCGGCGGCAGCCAACTTGGATCTGAACGTGGAATTCTGAAGCTCGGTGGTTCGGTCGGACATCGGGAGTCAGTCGGCGGTGGGCGGTCCGGAGGGGCGCCTGCCGCCTTTTCTACGCACCGCGCTATGTAACAAGCCGGTCTCTAACCGCACCGAATGAGCCTTTCGATCCGGGAGACGTATAATCCCCGTAGCTCACCGGGAACCGGGGCGGAGAGGCCGCCTTCGGAACCGTCGGGAACAAAGCGGATTCTAGTCATGCATGCAGGATGGATTATGAGATTCAGGCTAACGCGGGTTGTATTGGTTGTGATGTCGGTAGCCCTGGGCTCATCGGGTTTTGCGCAGACCCCCGGGGCCGCCGGATCCAAGCCGAAGGCGAGATTGAGCCTGGTCTCGGCGGTTGAGGCCGTCACCGCGGCCCAGCCCTTCGAACTCGGGATTCGGATCGAGCTGGATTCGGGATGGCACACTTACTGGCAGAACAGCGGAGACAGCGGTTTGCCGCCGAAGGTCGCATGGGATCTGCCGGAGGGGTTCTCGGTCGGTTCTCTGCGGTTTCCCGTACCCCAGCGTCACGTCGACCGGCTCGGGATGTCGACGTACGTGCTGCCCGGCGAACCGGTTCTGCTGGCCACCGTCACCCCGCCGGAGAAGATTGCGAATCCGAAGGTCACGTTCGGGGCGAAGGTCAACTACCTGGTTTGCAGAGAGAAGTGCCTGCGCGAAGAGGCCGTGATCCGTTTGGAGCTGCCGGTCCAGCTTCCTGGGAGCACCCCGAAATCGATCAACGAGGATCTCTTTCACCGAGCCCGCGCTGCTTTACCCCGTACTGCGAGTAAGCGCGTTACCGTCACGGCCACGGCGGATGTAAAGGCGCTTACACAAGGGCAGATCTTCGAGCTGGACCTGGCGGTAGATATTGCTGAGGGCCTCGGTCTTCCGGTCGGCAAAGACGATCACGGCATGCCGAGGGTCGACGTGTTCATGAAGCGTATCGGCGGCGTCTACTTCGAAGCCCCGGTACTTTCCGATCCGCAGCAACTCGAACGTGATTACGCGACCGGTCGGTTTACGATCCGCGTCCCTATCGAGATTGACGAAGTTCCACCATCCGGAGCTTTGAGTCTAGAGGGTGTTCTTGCTTACACGCCTTGCGAGCGGGTCGAAGAGTGTTATCCGCGGGAAGGAGCGCTTTTCTCTCTGTTGGTAGGTGATCAAAATGACGTTGCCGCGTCACAACCTGCAGAGAGTGATGCTTCGCCGCCGGTTGCGATTCCGTCAAGCCCGCCCCCTGCCGCACTTTTGCCGCAGGAAACACGTTCTGAGGAAGGAGCGGGCAAGCCCCCGGGTTTTCTGGATCGATTGGGCGCGATTGGTTTGCTGATCGGCTGTTTCATCTACGGCCTGTTTCTGAACGCCACCCCCTGTGTTCTGCCGTTGCTTTCGATCAAGGTCCTTGGGTTCGTCCAGCAGGCCCACGAATCGCGCAAACGCACTCTGGGGCTCGGCTTGGCATTCGGGGCCGGCGTGATCTTGTTCTTTATCGTTCTGGGTTTGTTGGCCGGGGCGGGCACAAACATCTTGCACTTCCCGGTAGCGGTCATTGCCCTCTCCACAGTTGTCATGGCGCTGGCACTTGGGATGCTCGGGGTCTATACGTTGAACGTACCCACCACCGCCACCAAGCTCGAGGCCAACATTCAGCGCGAGGGCGGGCTTGCCTCGTTCGGCAAAGGAGCGTTGGCTCCGGTTCTGGGTTTTGCCTGCACCGGACCGCTACTAGCCGGGGCGTTCGCGTGGGCCACCCAGCAGCCGTGGGGGCTGGCTGTGGCGGCGTTCACCGTCGCCGGCTTGGGCATGGCCAGTCCGTACATAATCCTGGGCGCCAACCCCAACTGGCTCAGTTTCTTGCCCAAGCCCGGTCCTTGGATGATCACGTTCGAGCGGATCATGGGTTTCCTGCTGTTGGCGATGGTCGTCTGGCTGCTCGATCCGCTGGTAACCCAGATCGGGGCGGCGGGGCTGCAGTGGACGTTGGTGTTCATGGTGGCGGTGGCGATGGCCTGCTGGGTGCTCGGACGGATCGACGTGACGATGCCCGCAAAACAGCGCTGGCGCTATCGCGTCACCGCATTGCTGATCGCAGGTGCCGCCGCGGTCGCCGTCTACGGTTGGATTTACCCGATAGGCGAAGCCGCCGAAGCCGCGCGGCAACGGTATCTCGCCCAACATGGCGGATACGCTACGGTCGACTGGTCGACGGGGATACCCTGGCGGCATTGGTCCCGGGAGGCGGTTGAGCGCGAGGTCGAAGCCGGCAAGATAGTCTTCGTGGATTTCACGGCCGCGTTCTGCACCGAGTGCAAAGCCAACAAGAAGCTGGCCACCAACACGGCAGAGGTGCGGGCGAAGATGGAGTCGTTGGGGGTGGTCCCGTTCAGGGGCGATTTCACATGGAAGGACGCCGCAATATCCGCCGAGCTGCAACGCTTCAATCACGCGGGCGTGCCGTTCAACCTGATCTACCGTGCGAATCAACCGGATAAGCCAATGGTGCTGAAAACGGTCCTGACCAAGTCCTACCTGCTGGAGAAACTGGACGAAGCCTCCCGACCAGAGTGATGCGGAACAGGGGGGCAGGTTGGAGTTGCCGGGCCCGCCCCGGCCGGCTTCTTGCCGGAAGACGCATCTGTTACGGTGGGTGCGGTGGACAATCGGGGAAGTGGTCGAGGAGGATCGGTCACACTTCCGTTCGCGCGCCGGGACGGATCGCGGCGAGAAACTCCTCTTCCGGAACGCGGCGACTGACGAGTGCCTGGGCCATGCCAGTTTTCGGATTGACCGCGGCGATTTCGGTGACGTTGTCGATCTTCCGACGATCGACCAGCACCGGACCCTTCAGCGGCTTGTTCACTTTGACGACGCGGGAGCCGAACACGATTGTCACACCGGCGTGGATCCTCTCGGCGGCGTGAATGGCGGGAGTCTCCGCCGTTTTGAGCTGGGCAACCAGCTTCTCCAGCCGCTTGCGGGCGGCCTTGATCCGGACCTCCGCCTCGTCGGCGGTTTTGAGATAATCGCGCGCCTGATTATGCCGCTCGGACGTCTGTGGTCCGGCCTCCGCAAACGGCTGCAGAAGCTTGCGCATCTCCGCAATCGCCGCGACTTTGCGTTCCACATCCTCCTCGATACGGATGATCTCCAACAGAACGCTGGGGGTGATTCCCATCACGATCCGCGTGGCGGCGTTAGCGTCGTTGCCCAGCGACTCGACGGTGATATCGCCGCCGACGCACACGTGTCCGCCCACGAGGGATCCACGTTCGGCCAGGAGTTCCCCATCAGCGAAAACGGTACAATTGACGAGCCCCTTCGAGACCTTTACGTCGCCCCCGGCGTGCAGTTCCGCTTCCTGGCAGAATTTCGCAATGACGTCGCCGCCGGCATTGACCATGCCGGCTCCCCGTCCGACGATCCCTCCCCGAACGAAGACGTGTTCCGCCGCGCGCAGGTCGGCCGCTTCGACCATCCCGCCAACAACCACGGACTTGCCCCCGCGAATAACAGCGCGATTCTCGACGACGCCTTCGATGTTCACGTCAAAAGGAGAGGCGATCTTCTTCGAGCTGGCCGTGACATCGCCCTCGACGTTGAAGGCCTCGTCTACCTCCAAGTTCATCCCGGCCAAGACGAGTAACCCGGCCGCGGTGGCAGTCACGGTAAACGGCGTCTTCTCCTCCCGTTTCAGGGACCCACCTACTTCGATTCGGCCGGTCTCGGTGGGGAGGGGGAGGGCATTTCCGAGAACATCAACTCCGGCCTCCGCCGAACCCGACAAGACGACCTTCCCGACAACGGTTCCCGCCGAAACCGGGACCGTGGCCGAGAACGGAGCGTAACTCGGCTCCTTCGGATCGCCCCATTTCAGGACCTTCGGGGCGAGCGCCGGATCCCATTCCACGGACTCGTTGGCCAATTGGGCCGCCGGTCGAGCCTGGGCGACAACGAACGGCTCGGCGGGGAGCTTGCCCCCGGCCGCGAGCTTGACGAACTGATCGATCCGCGCCCGGACCGCGTCGTTCAAGAATACCCCGGCATACTCCAGCGCCGCCGCTACGCCATCGGGCGTAGGGGAATCACCATTCCCGGTCTGAAGGCTTAGCATCGCCTGCATCTTGTCCGGCGATATCTTCACCGAGACTGCGCAGGATGTGGTTGTACCGGTATTCGCCATATTCTACTCCAATCGACTCATTACCGGTGTAGAGGTGAGAACAAACCGCTCGGACGGGAAACCGTTGGCCGGCTCCGCGCCGAGGCCGCGAAACTACGATAGCCTCAGCCCGTTACGCCGGGATCTCGGAAGGCAGCGTACTGTCTTATATTAAGGTTTCGTGTGATGCGGGCGCGGTGGTTTTAATCACAAGAAGGAGCCCTATAATTGGCTCCTGCCATGCTGACGTTGAATAACATTCGAAAGGCCTTCGGTGAATTGGTCGCCGTGGACGATCTGTCGCTGGAGATCGCGCGCGGGGAGGTATTCGGCCTACTCGGACCCAACGGGGCCGGGAAAACCACCACGGTCAACATGACCGTTGGTTTGCTCGCCCCGGACAGCGGTACGGTAGTGGTGGGCGGCGGCGGTTCTCCGACCAGCCCGGCCGTGCGGGCCAAGATCGGCGTCGCCCCCCAGGCGTTGGCTTTATACGAAGAGCTGACCGGCGAGGAGAACGTGGTCTTCTTCGCCAAGCTGCAGGGGCTTTCGGGCCGCCGGCTGACCGAACGGGTCCGCTGGGCGTTGGATTTCGTCGGTCTGTGGGATCGCCGCCGGGACTACCTGAGGACCTACTCCGGCGGAATGAAGCGACGGCTCAATCTGGCGGTCGCCGTGGTCCACAACCCGCAGCTTCTGCTACTCGACGAGCCCACGGTCGGAGTGGATCCGCAGTCACGCAACGCCATTTTCGAGAACATCCTGGCCCTGAAAGAAGAAGGGCACACCGTGGTCTACACGACGCACTACATGGAGGAGGCTCAGCGTCTCTGCCAGCGCGTCGGGGTTGTCGACCACGGTAAGCTGTTGGCTTTGGATACGGTCGACAATCTCATTTCGGATCACGGCGGCAAGAGTGTTCTTACCGTCGAGCGGGAGGACGGCGAGACAACCGTGGAGACCGAAGATCCGCTGGCCGAGCTGAACCGCCAGCAGGCGCAGGGCCCTCTGCTGCGTTTCCGGGTGGATCGGCCCGACTTGGAGCGAGTCTTCCTGAATCTTACCGGGAGGCATCTACGGGACTGATGAGCAAGGTCATTGCCCTGGCTATCAAGGATCTGCGGTTGCTCTTCCGCGACAAGGCGGGATTGTTCTTCACGCTGTTCCTGCCGCTGATCTACTGTGTCTTCTTCGGCGCGATCTTCTCCGGGATGTACGGAGGCGGAGGGGTCAGCGGGATGGACACGGCCGTCGTCGACGAGGACGGCACCCCCAGCTCACAGCTGTTCATTCAGACCCTGGAGAAGGCCGCGGAGATCAACGTACAGACCGCCGACCGGGCCCAGGCGTTGGATTCGGTGCGTCGAGGGAAGAACGTTGCCTGCGTTATCATCCCGAAGGGGTACGGGGCGGCGATGGCGAAACCCTTCTGGGGAGGTTCGCCTACGCTCGAGTTGGGTATAGACCCCTCCCGCCGGGCCGAGGCCGGCATGCTGCGCGGGATTCTCACGCAATACCTGTATCTGGAGATTCAGAAGAACATCTCCGACACGGCCAAGCTGCGGGAGCAGCTCAGCGGAGCACTGGAGGAGGTGCGAGCGTCTGAGGACACCGACCCGGTTACCCGTGGTGCCTTAATGCTCTTTCTGCCGGCACTGGACGGCTTCCTGGGTTCGCTGGCTCAGGCGAAAGATGCCGATGGTGACGGTGACGGCTCTTTCGCCGGGTTCCCGCGGGCGAAGATCGAGAGGATCGATATCGCTCGCAAGTCGAAGGGACCGCTCCCAACCAACGCTTACCAGGTTTCCTTTCCTCAGGGCGTGATCTGGGGCTTGCTGGGGTGCGCGGCGGGGTTCGGTATCTCGCTGGTGGTAGAGCGCACTCACGGAACTCTGGTGCGTCTGCGCATGGCTCCTATCTCCCGAGCGCAAGTGCTTGCGGGGAAGGCGCTGGCGTGCTTTGCTACGACGGTGGCGCTGCAGGTCGGATTGTTCCTCCTGGCTCGGGTAGCCTTCGGCGTGCAACCGACTTCGGTGGCCATGTTGGCAATGGCCGTGATCTGCGGATCGCTGGGGTTCGTCGGGATCATGATGCTCCTTTCCGTTTTGGGCAAGACCGAGCAATCGGCCGGCGGGATCGGCTGGGCGGTGCTGCTGGTGATGGCCATGCTGGGCGGGGGGATGGTGCCACTGTTTGTCATGCCGTCATGGATGAGAACGTTGGGCAACGTCAGCCCGGTCAAGTGGGCCATAACGGCGATGGAGGGAGCGGTCTGGCGCGAGTTTACGTTCGCGCAGATGCTCTTCCCGTGTGGTGTCCTGGTCGCCGTCGGCGTGGTGTGCTTCACCGTCGGCGTGTGGGCCTTCCGCTGGACCGAGGAGGGGTAGCATAGCGGTGGGATCTCTTGCGATGCCGGCGCGGGTGTCATCGGGCCGGCAGCGTAAGCCGGTGTAGAGCGGCATCGGCGTGGTGGCACGTCAACGGGCCGCCGCGTATCGGGCAAGAGCGAGTCGTTCACGCTTGCCGTACGGATTACGCCGACCGCTTCGCAGGGTACCGTCGGCGGGTGTTGGGCACGGCCGAGGCACGAGACCTGCCGCAATGCCGCACGTCGCGCGAGGACCACGTAGGGCACGGTCGAGGTACGAGACCTGCCATCAAGGCCGCACGTCGCGCGAGAACCACGTAGGGCACGGTCGAGGTACGAGACCTGCCATCGAAGCCGCAATCGACCGAGTTGCACGAATATGTGACACCCGCGTGGCTCGCGGGATTAGCCCGCCAGGGCGGCAGCTCTGCCTAGCCCGCGGCGTCAGCCGCGGGATCGCCTGCTCTTGAGCAGTGCAGAACCGGCGTTGCCACATGGTTGTCATCCCGCGTAGGGCACGGTCGAGGAACGAGACCTGCCATAGAAGCCGCACATTGCACGAAGATCTCGCGTTCGGGGCATGGACCGTTCCAGCTTGCCCGTGGAGTCATGCATCGCGTCAAGCTCCACGGATCAACAAGTTGCCCCAGGACACCCTGGTGGCACCCCTGTGGGGCACGGTTGAGGTACGAGAACTGCCACAGAAGCTGCACATTGCACGAAGGCCAACGGCAGGTCTCGTTCCTCGACCATGCCCTACACCCGCTATTCCCGCTGGACGTGGGTGAGCCGATGATCAGGTATCGACCATTGCGGCAGGTCTCGTTCCTCGACCATGCCCTACACCCGCTATTCCCGCTGGACGTGGGGGAGCCGATGATCAGGTATCGACCATTGCGGCAGGTCTCGTTCCTCGACCATGCCCTACACCCACCATTCCCGCTGGACATGGGTGAGCCGATGATCGGGCGTCGACTACCGCGGCAGGTCTCGTGCCTCGACCGTGCCCTACGATTGGGATATAACATCGGGCAAGGGATGGGTACCCGCGCTTGATATCAAGAGTCTGTTGGGTATGGGGCACCTGTGCGTACCTAATACGGTTGCAGACCTGCGTTTGATCGGAGTATTATGATCCGCGCAGACGTGTGATCGGGGGCACTATCTTACGGGCCGGACGGCGTCGAATCCGGCACCGTCGCATACTCCGCCCGGTCGATCGGGAGGCAGCATTGCCAACGGCAGGAACATCCGAACCTCGGCACGTGCGCCCTTTGGTGTCGGATCTTTGGCACCAAGGGATCGGGGGCCTGATCGTGGCGATTCACGCAACGGTGTTTGTCGCCTCACTGGCCGGGCCGGGGCTGGTGCTGATCGGCACGTTCATCGATGACGGCCGATTCTCCCTGTCCGCTTGGGCCAATGTGTTCGCCGACTGGGGCCGATGGGGGACGTTGCTGAGCAATACCGCAATCGTCTCCGTCGTAGCCCTGGCAGTGCTGATGACGGTCGGCGTCGCACTGGCCGCGTGTCTCTTCAAAACAGACGCCCGCGGTCGCTTCGTAGGTATCAGCCTGCTTCTTCTGGCCGCCGCGATCCCGCTGTACGTGGTTGACGGGGCCGCAATCGCGATCTTCGGGGCCGATTCACTCCGCGGCTCGGCACCGGCGGTTGGGTTGATTCATGCTCTCGCACATTTGCCGCTCGTAGTCATCATTATCGGGATGGCCTTTCGATCAGTGCCCCCGGCCGCGGAGGAAAGCGCACTGGTCGACGGAGCCGGTCGCTGGGGGACTTTCCGGCACGTGACGCTACGGATGGGGTTCGGCGGGCTCGCGGCCGCGGCGATCATAGTCCTCCTTTGGGTCACAACAGACTACTCCGTGTCGGACACGCTGTTAGTCCGAACGTTTGCCGAGGAAGTGTACACTCAATATGCCCTGGAGGGCCGCCCGCAGGAGCCGGCGTTGGTATGCCTGCCGCAGATGCTTCTCTTCGGCGTGGTGCTGTGGATGTTACGTCGGCACTACCTGACCGGAACCGATGCCCCGCCGCCTGTAACCGCGACGTTTCAGTTCAAGACTCGCCGATGGCGGCCTTTGCTGTCGTTTGTCGTCCTCGGCATTCCCTTGATCCTGGTGGGTACTCTTCTGTCTGCCTTGGTGAGTCCTCTGCGGGAATCGCCGGAGCCGTTGCACGTGGCCTCGTGGTTTGTCGAAGAGGTCGGCACGTCTTTGGTTACGGGCGGGCTGGCCGGGGTTATCTCGGCGGCCCTTGGAGTCGGTTTGGCGTGGTACATCGTGAGGCGCCCGCGATGGCGTCCGATCCTGGCGGCGTATGTGGTGGCGATGCTGGCAATCCCGGCACCTATTCTCGGGATCGGGATGATCCTGCTGTTCAACCGGCCGGGGATAATGGGCAATGTGTACGACTCCCCCGCGATCCTGACGGTGGCCTATGTCTTCCGGTTCCTGCCGCTGGCGGTCATATTCCTCATTCCAAGTGTGCGCGCCCTGCCTTGCGACTGCGAGCACGCCGCAAGGGTTGACGGGTGCTCCGAGCTGGGCGTCTGGCTCCGTATCGTCTGGCCGCAGTGCCTTCGGACGGTGTTTGTTACCGCGTTTGTGATATTGGTGCTGGCCGTGGGCGAGTTACCCTGTTCCCTACTGGTCACCCCGCCGGGGTCGGTTACCGTGGGCGCCCGGCTTTTCAGTCTCCTCCACTATGGCATGTATCCGGATGCCGCAATGTTGTGCCTGCTGTCAATTGCCGGTATTATCATTCCGTCGTGTATCCTGTTGCTGCTATTGAAACCGCGGTTGACAGGGTGATGCTTATACTGTTTCTATATGCGGAGAGGGTTGTTGTGTTTCATTCCTGGTCCAACCCCGTTGGAATTGCTCGATCCCGGGGTAGCCGCTTTGCGGCAGGATTGGGCTTAAGAACGAAACGCCCTCGGCGCATTCCAATGCAAGAGCGCCTCGGTGTTCTTGCGACATAGCAGCCCGTTGAGGAAGGGGACAGGCTCCGGGGAGATTCCCGCTCAAGATGTCACGATACGCGCTCGGCGTATCCCGATGCGGGAACGTATTGGCGTTCTAACCACATAGGAGACCGGTCAGATGAGAAAAAATCTCGTTGGTTCATTCGTTTGCCTGGTTCTGTTGTCGGCCTGCGCGGGATGTGAGAAGGGCGATAGCTCTCCCGAAGTGGCGACGCGGGAGGTTGTGGTCTATACGGCCTTGGATCGCGGGTTCTCCGAGCCGATTCTGGCGGATTTTACAGAGATGACGGGGATCGAGGTTCGGCCGCAATACGACACCGAATCTACCAAGACCGTCGGGCTGACCAATCGCATTCGGGCGGAGCGGGACAGGCCGCGGTGTGATGTGTTCTGGAATAACGAGATCCTCAACACGTTGCAGCTCAAGTCCGAAGGGCTTTTGGAGCGGTGCAGCCCCTCGCAGGCTGCGAACTACGCCGAAGCCTGGAAGGATCCGGAGGGCTATTGGTATGGTTTCGCTGCCCGGGCGCGGGTGATTATCGTCAATACGGATCTGGTGCCGGAAGGGCCTTTCCCTGCTTCCATTTACGACCTGGCCGACGCCCGCTGGAAGGGCCGGACCGGGATCGCCAAGCCCCTTTTCGGCACGACGGCGTCGCACGTGGCCTGTCTGTTTGCCGCGGTGGGCCCGGACAAGGCGACGGCGTATCTCGATTCGCTCAAGGCCAATGATATCCAGATTCACGGGGGGAACAAAGGATGCGCCACCGCAGTTGCGGCCGGCACCACCGCCTTCGCCCTGACCGATACCGACGATGCCATAATCGAAGTCGAGTCCGGTAAGCCAGTGCGCATCGTGTACGCCGACTCGGACCCGGAGGGCTTGGGCACGCTGTTTCTCCCGAACACGTTGGCTATCGTCAAGGACGCTCCGCACCGCAAGGAAGCCGAACAACTCGTGGACTATCTGCTGTCGGCAGAGGTGGAGCAGCGGCTCGCGGCCGGTCGTTCGGCGCAGATTCCGCTCAACCGGAATTCGACACCGAACGAGCGGATCAAAGGCCCTGCCCAGCTCAAGGCCATGAAGGTAGATTTTGCGGCGGCCGCGGCCGCGTTCAACTCTGCGCGAGAAACGGTGGAGAAGGACTTTCTCGATTGAGGCACACTCACCCGGCAAGCTTCGGGCGAACGATCGTCGATCAGCGGGGCGACAGACAGTAAGGCGCTGGGGATGACCTCCCCGGCGGTTTCTTTTGCGCCGTGCGCGTTTGCCGATACCGCTTCCACATAGGTCGTTCAGGACCCGACACTGCCGGAAAGACCCGCTGGTCCGCAGGCCAGGCGGGGTATACCCTTCGTTCCGATAGTACCCGCTTGACGGGTCGGCGCGGGCCGCTCGATTCTCTCGTTGCGCGCCGTTTGGTTCGGGACGGGCGATCGAGCCGGGGGTTCTCCCGCGCCGCCTCCTATCGTCTATCGGGCTTCTCTTTGCCAGCCGATATCCACTTGTCGAAGCGCGCGCTCACTGGGGGAACCGAATTATCGGGGTGCTTGCTTTGATGGGATGATCTCCGGTGCGAGTCCATCGAGGATTCGGGGCAACGGACCTCGTATTCGTCGGTGTTGGCAAAGCGGTCGCTCGTGCGGCCGTTTACCGGTGCCGACGCGCAAGTGGAAGCCCGCGATGTCCAACGGCGATCGGCAGAATGCGGTCCTAGAGAGGACCGGTCGAGGTTGCTCGTTTCGTCAAAGCCGGAGAATAAAGCGACAGCCCAGGGTAAAACGAAGAGCGGCTCTTTCTACCACGGGCGTCTTTCGGGGTTATGTTCTCGGCGGAACCAGGCATGAAGATAGCACACAAGCTGATCTTAGGATCGACAGTCTTAGTGTCGCTGCTCTGGGTAGTCGGATGGTACTCAGTTTCCGTCGGCCGGCAGTCGCTGCAGACTGCCATCGAACAGGCTTCCAAACAGCTTGCCGTAGCAGGAATCAATGCGGTAGACAGCGCCGTCTGCGCCCACATCGACAACTGGCGGGAGTACTGGGCGGGTTCCCTGGCTCAACGTTTTCTTCGGGAATCCAATCAGCGATTCGCAACACTGCCGGATGCTCGGCATGTTATCGAGCAGCAAGACCGCGATTGGCAAGCAGCGCCCGAGGGTCATGTCATTCCTTTCATGCAGGCTCTTCTGGATAACGAGCTATCTGGGGAACTCAGAAGGAAACTGGCCGCCGGCCGGCGATATAAGGGCTATGACGTTTACAGAGAAGTACTCGTGACGAACGTCTACGGCGTCAACACAGCCCAGAGCGGTAAGACATCCGACTATCGCCAGGATGACGAAGAGTGGTGGCAACATGCCAAACGCGACGGGCTCCTTGTTGAAGATGTCGGATACGACAAGAGCGCCGGCGGTTACTCAATCGGCATTTGTATGCGGGTGGACGACCCCCACGGAGAAACGCTTGGGGTGGCCAAGGTTGTCCTCAACGTTGAGAGCATCCTCGACAGCTTGCGTAGCGAAGCCGCTAAGTTCGAATCCCGGGAAGATGAGTCGTCACAATACACGTTGGCTCTGTTCACTTCCGACAAACGGTTGATCTACGACGGCGCGGGCTTCGGAGAGTTGGAGGATCGCTCGGACATCCTACATGTCCATCAGAACTCCGGCGAAGAGCGCGTGCGAGTCTATCGCAGACATGATCCGAAGTTGGGCGGACTTCTCGGGGCTTGCGCGGTCTCCCGAGGCTACGACGCCTACTCGGGTTTGGGTTGGATTCTGGTGGTCGAGAGCGCCGCCGCCGAGATCCTCGCACCGGTCACGGCTCTGCGGCGTGATATCCTCCTTATCTCCGCCATGGTCACGATCGGCGGCTTGGCCCTTGGAATCGGCGTCTCGGTTTCGCTTTCTCGGCGAGTTGCCAAGTTGAGGGATGCGGCGATCGAGATCGGCAAAGGAAACCTACAGGCCGGCGCCGAGGATCATTCAAACGACGAGCTGGGCAAGCTATCGCAATGTCTCAAAGACATGGCATCGGGACTGAGCAGGCGCTCTGAAAGTCTCCGCGAAAGTGAGGAGCGTCTGCAGACTATTCTGGATACCATTCAGGCTGGCGTTGTTATTATCGATGCCGAAACCCACGTAATTGTTGATGTCAATGTCGCGGCACTGCGGATGATCGGGGCGCGCCGCGACGAGTTCGTGGGGCACGTCTGCCATAAGTTCCTTTGCCCTGCGGATGAAAGGGAATGTCCGATCGCCAAATCCGAAATTCCGCAAGACAACACGGAGCAGATCTTGTTCAGGCAGAACGGGCAGGCGTTTGCCGTGCTGAAGACGGTTACGCCTTTGAACCTTGCCGGCCGGGAACATCTGCTCGAGAGCTTCGTCGACATCAGTGATCGAAAGAAGGCCGAGCAGGAGCTTCGTGAGCTCAATGCCATGATGCTCGAAGGGCTGGAACGCGAGAAGCGGGCCTCGGCGCGGGGGGCGGCGGCCGCAAAAGAGCTGGAACAACGCGTCAGAGAAGTCTCCGAGGCCAAGCAACGCCTGGAAGTTCTGGTGTCCAACACCACAGAGAGAGAACAACGCATGGTCGCGTTGAAACAGGAAGTCAACGATCTTCTGGATGAGCTTAAAAGAGCACCCCGATACGAAGCCCCCCGGAAAGTTCGGGAGGTAACTGCTCAAGCTCGATCAGCCGAGTCTGTCGGATGACGGAGACGAATATGACCGCCACATTGTACTGGCTGCAGGGCGGAGGGTGCGGCGGAGACACCTGGTCGCTACTTAACGCCCAGTCACCTGACATCGTCGAGCTGTTGGCTATGCTGGATGTTGAAGTGCTGTGGCATCCATCCATGTCCAATGGCAGCGTCGCAGAGCATCACGATCTGCGGGAGCGAATGCTCTCGGGCGAACAGGCCTTGGACGTCCTGTGCATCGAGGGGGCGATAATCCGCGGCCCGAACGATACCGGTATGTTTGACGTGATCGACGGTCGGCCGAAGAAGGACCTGCTCGCGGATCTGGCGGCCCGGGCGCGCTTCGTGCTGGCCGTGGGGACCTGCGCGAGTTACGGCGGGATCGGCGCCGACGGCGAAGTGGAGGCCTGCGGAGCCCAGTTCCTCAAATGGGATAAAGGCGGATTTCTGGGTGAGGACTTCGAGTCTCGCGGTGGATTGCCGGTAATCAACCTACCCGGCTGTCCTTGCCACTGTGACGTTTTTGCCGGGGTCCTGACCGCCCTTCTGCAGGGTGAACCGCCCGCTCTGAACGAGCACAATGCCCCTTTGGCATGGTACGGCCTGCTGGTACACCAGGGCTGCACTCGAAACGAATACCATGAATACCGAGTTGAGGAAGCGGATTTCGGGGAGAAGGGGTGTTTGTTCTTTCACATGGGGTGCCAGGGCCCCCTGGCGTTCGGCCCGTGCAATAAGGTGCTGTGGAACCGGCGAAGTTCAAAGACCCGAGTCGGAGTGCCGTGCTTCGGTTGCACCCGCCCGGACTTCCCACAGAAATACGAGTTCTACCGTACGCGCAACATTGAGGGTATCCCGCGAGAGCTTCCCGATGGAGTGGATCGAGCGCATTACCTCGCATACAAGGGTATGGCCGCGGCGGCGGCCCCGGACAGGTTGAAGAAGAGAGCCACTCACATATAGCGACCGGAGGATATGCGACGTGCCCGAAACAACGATGATCGATGCCCCGGAGACTCGCGTAGTGAAAAGGACTCTCAAGGTCCCTTTGAACCGAGTCGAGGGTGATCTCGAAATCCGCGTGGAATTGGATGATGACTGCGTGTCCGACGCCTGGAGCACGGGAACCATGTTCCGCGGGTTCGAGAATATTCTCCGCGGGCGCGGGGCGCTCGACGGGCTGGTTATTACTCCCCGGGTATGCGGGATCTGCGGCACGGCGCACCTGACCGCCGCGGCCAAAGCCCTGGATGCCATCTCCCAGACACCTCCACCGGCTAACGCGGTCAGAATCCGCAATCTGGCACTCATGACGGAGCACATCCAGAGTGACGTGCGCCACGGGCTGTTGATGTTCATGGCCGATTTCGCCAACCCGGCCTACCGGGGCCATCCGCTCTATGAGGAAGCGCTGAGGCGTTTCGAGCCGTTCAAAGGGGAAGCAGTTATCGAAGCCATCAGGGAGACCAAGGAGCTGCTCGAGATCGTGGCCATCCTCGGCGGCCAGTGGCCGCATTCCTCGTATATGGTCCCCGGGGGTGTCGTCGCAACGCCGAGCCTGGCCGATCTGCTGCAGTGCCGCCATCTTCTGGCCAAACACCAAGCCTGGTATGAACGCCGGATTCTCGGATGCCCAGTGGAACGATGGTTGGAAGTGGACAGCGCCGCCGATCTGGAAACCTGGCTCGAAGAAGACTCCCATCGTAACAGCGATTTGGGTTTCTTCATCCGCTTTGCTCGCCGAATCGGCCTGGAGAAGATCGGCCGAGGACCTCAGAACTTCATCAGCTACGGTTGCCTGGATATACCTGCCGACTCGCAAGTTCGCGGCCGGCGCAACGAGGTTACTGATCAACTGGTTCCCGCCGGGTTCGCCCGCGGCACGGACGTCGGTCCGTTCGAACAAGCGAGAATAACCGAGCATGTCTACCACTCGTGGTTTGAAGACTACGGCGGCGGGCGACATCCCTTTGAGGGCGAAACACGCCCCCGGCCGCCCGAAACAGATGATCACAAGTACTCCTGGGCGAAGGCGCCCCGATACGACGGCTTGCCCGCTGAAACAGGGCCGTTGGCGGAAATGATCATATCCGGGAATCCACTGTTTACGGATCTTGTGGGGCGAGGCGGTGCCAACGTGTTCGTACGCGAGCTTGCTCGCCTGGTAAGGCCGGCCGAACTCATGCCGGCCATGAGGCAATGGCTGGCCGAAACAGATTGCGAAGGGACGTTCTACATTTCGGCGCCGCGAATCAGCGACGGGGAGGGCTTCGGATTGACCGAGGCGACGCGTGGAGCCCTTGGGCATTGGGTGAAAATCGCGGATCAGAAGATCCAACACTACCAGATTGTCACGCCAACCGCGTGGCACGCATCGCCCCGCGATTCCAACGGCGTGCGGGGGGCGTGGGAGGAAGCTCTGATCGGAACTACGGTTCAAGACCCTGCCAATCCGGTGGAACTGGGCCATGTCGTAAGGTCGTTCGACGCGTGCCTGGTGTGCACCGTCCATGCCGTCAAAGGGGGGCGAAGCGTGAGTCGCCGCACGCTGTGAGACGGTCATGAAGCGAATCATCTGCATCGGCAATCGATACCGTTTTTGTGATGCGGCCGGCCCAATGGTGTACGACCTGCTGGCTCGCCGTGATCTTCTGCCGGAGGTGGAGCTGGTTGACGGGGGATTGGCCGGACTCGATCTGCTACGGTTCGTTCAGGGAGCCCGGCGGGTGGTTTTTGTGGACGCCGTGGTGGGTTTCGATGAGGCGGACGGCGTATTCGTCTTGAATGCCGACGAGGCGGCGGTATGTGCGGAGGCGGCCTTCGACCACGCGGCCGGGCTGGCCTATCTGCTGCGGGTCCTGCCTCAGGTTCTCGATGGGCAGCTTCCTGAGGTTTTGCTCGTTGGAATCCAGGGCGAGCCGAATGACAGTGCCGTCGAAACCGCCGCAGAGTTGAGCCTGAGCCTTGCCGTCGAAGGTGGGGCAAGGGGCTTTCTCGGGCACGTTGACCTCTCCGGAGTCCGAGGATGACAGCTACCAAGCGAGAACTCTCGGCCGAAGAACTGTATGAGGAAAACGCTCTGCTGAGGGAAGAGGTCCGGGTCGCGCGGCGCGCGTCGGATATCACTGCAGAACTGGTCGTCGAACAGTTTTCCCGAATCGAGGAGATTCTCCAGCGACTTGAGGACAAGGCGCAGAAGGAACAAGAGCTTGGCCACGAGCTTGCGAAGAAGCTCAGTGAGGCCGAGATCCGCGAGGCCACTCTGGCTAAGGAAAGGCAGCACCTTGAGGACCTGCAAATCGCCGCTATTAACATGATGGAGGATATCGCGGCCGCCCGAGTGGTTGCCGAAGCCTCCACACGATCCAAGAGCGAGTTCCTGGCCAACATGAGCCACGAGATTCGCACCCCGATGACGGCCATCCTCGGGTTCACGGAGACTATGCTGGATCCCCAGCAGCCCGATTCCGAGAGAATAAACGCGATTCACACCATCCGCCGCAACGGCGAACATCTGCTCCAGATTATCAACGATATCCTCGATATCTCCAAAATCGAAGCGGGCAAGCTCGACGTCGAGCGAATCCGCTGCTCGCCGGTCGACGTGGTGGCCGATGTCATGTCGCTCATGCAGGTTCGCGCCGACGCCAAGAACCTGCCCTTCAATATCGAGTACATTGGCGTGGTGCCCGAGACTATTGATAGCGATCCCACCCGCCTCAAACAGATTCTCATGAACCTGATCGGCAATGCCATCAAGTTCACCGAGACCGGCGGGGTCAGGCTCGTGACTCGTTTCGTGGATGATCCGGCCGAACCCAAGATGCAATTCGACGTGCTCGATACGGGACTCGGCATGACCGAAGAGCAGATGGGCAGGTTGTTCCAGGCGTTCACGCAAGCCGACACCTCGACCACCCGCCGGTTCGGCGGGACCGGCTTGGGGTTGATGATCAGTAAACGGTTAGCCGAGATCCTCGGCGGCACCATCACGGTTGAAAGCACTCCCGGTAAGGGCAGTATGTTTCGGGTGACCATCGCCACCGGGCCGCGCGACGGCGTGAAGATGCTACACGACCCGACCGCGGCCACTATTACCCATCCGGAATCGTCGGAGGCGCCGAAACCGCAAGTCGTCAATCTCGACTGCGGCGTTCTGCTTGCCGAAGACAACGCCACCAACCGAGCCCTCGTGAATGGGATCCTGAAAAGAACCGGGGCAACGGTAACGGCAGTCGAGAACGGAAAGCTGGCCACCGAAGCGGCACTGGCCGCATGGTGCAGGGGTGATCCGTTCGACGTAATACTGATGGACATGCAAATGCCGGTGATGGACGGCTACGAGGCGACGAGCATCCTCCGCCAGAGGGGCTACCGCGGGCCGATCATCGCTCTGACCGCTCACGCGATGGCCGGTGACCGTGAGAAGTGCCTCAAGGCTGGATGTGATGACTATGCCACCAAACCCATCGATCGAGCTGCGCTGCTCGAAACCATCCAAAAGCACTTGGCGAGACCGCGCCAGGAACGCCCCGGTCCCGAATCCGCGACGGAATCGCAGAACCCTCCCGCCCTCGCCGCGACCGGGATGGGTGGCCCATCGCTTTAGCATGATCGCCCCATTGCTTCAGGTTTTGACGGGTGGCCCACCTCTTCAGAGGTGGGGGACTCGATGATCCACGTACAAGATCGCGCGGACGCATTGCGTACGAGAGATGACAACGTCCGGACACTACACGGGTCAACAAGTTGCCGCATGACACCCCGGTGTCACCATTTGTAGGGCAGGTCGAGGTACGAGACCTGCCGCAACGGCACGCCTCGTGCAAGGATGGGTGGCCCATCTCTTCAGAGGTGGGGAAACCGATGATCCACGTACAAGATCGCGCGGACGCATTGCGTACGAGAGATGCCAACGTCCGGACACTCCACGGGCCAACAAGTTGCCGCATGACACCCCAGTGGCACCAGTTGTAGGGCAGGTCGAGGTACGAGACCTGCCGCAACGGCACGCCTCGTGCAAGGATGGGTGGCCCATCGCTTTAGCGGTGGGGGAGTCGGACCGCTATAAGAGGGCGCGCGAACTCCGCGGCAGGTCTCGTGCCTCGACCGTGCCCTACCCATGCCGACCGTGTCGTGCGACATGCTGCACGTACGATGCCCGCATTGCGCGAAGCGGAGTAGAGTCAGCCGATGGGTGGCCCATCTCTTCAGAGGTGGGGAAACCGATGATCCACGCACAAGATCGCGCCGGCATATCGCATACGAGAGACGCCAACGTCCGGACACTTCACGGGCCAACAAGTCGCCCCATGACACCCATCCGGTACTACTTGTAGGGCAGGTCGAGGTACGAGACCTGCCGCAACGGCACGCCTCGTGCAAGGATGGGTGGCCCATCGCTTTAGCGGTGGGGGAGTCGGACCGCTATAAGAGGGCGCGCGAACTCCGCGGCAGGTCTCGTGCCTCGACCGTGCCCTACCCATGCCGACCGTGTCGTGCGACATGCTGCACGTACGATGCCCGCATTGCGCGAAGCGGAGTAGAGTCAGCCGATGGGTGGCCCATCTCTTCAGAGGTGGGGAAACCGATGATCCACGCACAAGATCGCGCCGGCATATCGCATACGAGAGACGCCAACGTCCGGACACTTCACGGGTCAACAAGTTGCCGCATGACACCCCAGTGGCACCAGTTGTAGGGCAGGTCGAGGTACGAGACCTGCCGCAACGGCACGCCTCGTGCAAGGATGGGTGGCCCATCGCTTTAGCGGTGGGGGAGTCGGACCGCTATAAGAGGGCGCGCGAACTCCGCGGCAGGTCTCGTGCCTCGACCGTGCCCTACCCATGCCGACCGTGTCGTGCGACATGCTGCACGTACGATGCCCGCATTGCGCGAAGCGGAGTAGAGTCACCCGATGGGTGGCCCATCTCTTCAGAGGTGGGGAAACCGATGATCCACGTACAAGATCGCGCGGACGCATTGCGTACGAGAGATGCCAACGTCCGGACACTACACGGGTCAACAAGTTGCCGCATGACACCCCGGTGTCACCATTTGTAGGGCAGGTCGAGGTACGAGACCTGCCGCAACGGCACGCCTCGTGCAAGGATGGGTGGCCCATCGCTTTAGCGGTGGGGGAGTCGGACCGCTATAAGAGGGCGCGCGAACTCCGCGGCAGGTCTCGTGCCTCGACCGTGCCCTACCCATGCCGACCGTGTCGTGCGACATGCTGCACGTACGATGCCTGCGTTGCGCGAAGCGGAGTAGAATCACCCGATGGGTGGCCCATCTCTTCAGAGGTGGGGAAACCGATGATCCACGTACAAGATCGCGCGGACGCATTGCGTACGAGAGATGCCAACGTCCGGACACTACACGGGTCAACAAGTTGCCGCATGACACCCCAGTGGCACCAGTTGTAGGGCAGGTCGAGGTACGAGACCTGCCGCAACGGTACGCCTCGTGCAAGGATGGGTGGCCCATCGCTTCAGGGCCTGTCGATTTAATTGGCATGGTTCTTGATGGCAGGTGTTCGTGGCCGAGCGTCAGGAAGAGAGGCGTCGCAGGGAGGCAACGAGCATGAGCAGATGGAACCGAGCCCCGCTGCCCAGAGACCAAATACTCCTGATTCCCGAGACGTTGGGAGACCGCATCCCCGAGAATCACTCGGTGCGGCTCTTGATGGAAATCCTCGATGGACTGGATTGGGCAAGCTGGGAACAACATTACGTTCTGGTGGTGGGGCAGCCGCCGATTCACCCCAAGATCGTGGCCGGGGCGATTCTATACGGTCTGACCAACAAGATTCGATCGAGTCGGCGTCTGGAGTGGGCGTGTGGTAACGCTGTTGACTTCATGTGGCTGACGGAAGGACGGATCATCGACCATTCGACATTCTGTGATTTCCGCACGAGGTTCAAACGAGAACTGAAGGATCTGTTCCGACAGATCGGCCGCGTGGCTATGCAAATGGGATTGATACGCCTGAATCAGGTGGCGTTGGACGGGACTCGGGTTAAAGCGAATAGCAGTCCACACGCGACGGCCACTGCCAAGACGCTTGAAGAACGATTACGTGTTCTGGACGAACAGATCGATAAGTTGCTGGCCGAGGCGGATCAGATAGATCGTCGCGAGAAGGATCTGTTCGGCGACAGCGTTTCGGTCAACACCCTGCCGTCGGAGTTGGGCGATCTGAAGAAGCGTCAGAAACAACTTCATAAGGCCTTGGAGGCTGCGAAGAAGATCGACGCCAAGCATAGCAAGTCCCAAAACACTTCGAAACGTAAGGCCAAGGTTCCGGTGGCCGATCCGGATTCGACGATCATGCCCAATAAAGAGGGCGGCTATGGTCCGAATTACAATCCGGTAGCCGCTGCGGATGATGAGTGCGGGATGATCGTAGATGGGGACGTGCTCAACGAGATTAACGAAGCGGAGGCCGTAATCCCCACGGCCGAGCGTATTGAATCCGCTTTTGGTCAGAAACCCGAGCAGTTGGTGGCAGATTCGACGTTCGGCACAGGTGGCAACCTCTCGGCGTTGGTGGATCGCGGGATTAAACCTTTGATGCCTACGGGGACTTCGCGGTTGCCGGATGACAATCCGGCGGAACGTTCGGACCCGAGTACCCCGGTGCCGGAGGCGGACTGGGCTAGGCTTCCTCGTCGTCGTCAGACGGGAAAGCTGGACCGCGCCGCCTTCGTTTATCAGCGGGAAGAAGACTGCTATTACTGCCCACAGGGTCGCCGGCTGACGTTTGATCAAGTCAAGACGAAGGGTCGTGAGAACGGCGCCGATTCGGAATACCGGGTCTATCGGTGTTTGTCATGTGAGGGTTGCAGGCTGGCGGAAGATTGTCTATCCGGCAAGTGCAAGCGGCGAACGGTTTCACATGATCAACATGAACCGCTTCGCCAGAAGGTTGCGGCGCGGCTGAAGACGGCATCCGGTAAGAAGGACTACGCACGGCGGGCGCATCTGGCGGAGACTCCCAACGCAGTCATCAAGCATGCAATGGGGCTTCGGCAGTTTCTGCTACGTGGATTGGACAAGGTCCGAACCGAGTGGTTATGGGCATGCACGGCCTTCAACATAAAGAAACTGATAGCGATAGTGGGAGCTCTGCGCGCCGACGGTCGGGTCAAAGCCATTTAAGAGGCCTAAAAGGGCTTGCGCGCAGACAAAACCGTTCTACTAGGGAAGATAGGGGGTCTGATCTGCCAGGGACACCCACGATGACACGGATTGGATGAGGAGAACGTAGCCGTGCAACAGCGCGAGCCGCACGGAGATCGCTCACCCATACTCCGTCTGCTGCGACTAAACCGACAGGCCCTTCAGCAATGGGAGACCTGCCGCAACGGTGAATATCGCGTAAGGATCACGGCAGGTCTCGTTCCTCGACCGTGCCCTACGAAGATGCCGCTTGGTTTCAACGCTTCCCACATGCGCATTCGCAGGTCATGGGCGACCGTGTTTATTGACGGCATTCATCTGCTGGAGGATCAGCACGTATTCGCGATGCGATATCGAGGGCTCAACCAGCATTTCCTCCGCGACGTACAACGTCTCTAGCACGGTTGCCCCGTCAGGCAGAACCTGTTGCAGGTCCAGCGTACCGGCCGCGACGTTCAGCCAGGCGACAAACACGCGTTGCGCCAATAATCCACGCATATTCGCCGAGCTCGATGTTCGGCCCGTGCGATCCCGGGCTCTCCCTCTTTTGGTCTCGCTCACGCCGGCCTGATCCGGCTCTCCGAGCTGCAGTATGGCCGTCGCTTCGGCGATGCTCCCGGCCGCGCATTGCTCGGAGAAATAGGAGCTGGCGAAGTTCACGTAGTCGAGCAGACCCAGAAGCGTCGGATCGTCCTCGCCGGGGTTGATAACGCTGTGCTTGCCGTTCCCGGCGAACTGGTGACGCCACTGGCCCAAGGTCAGCGGCCGCGTTGTATCGCCCGACACCAGCTTGGCGCGGTCTGCGCCCACCGCGCCCCCATCATCGTCGGCGACGCCGACACCCAGAACATATACCCCGGGGATTGAAAACGTCATCACGGCCGTGTCATCTGCGGCGAACGGGAACACGCCCGGCCCGCTGGGGTATGGATCGGGCCCGTGTCCGTCGTTGAAGTGCATGCTCGCGCCGGACTCGACCGGATCCCCAGTGCGTTTATTCGTCACCGTCCAGGCGAAGCCGAGGTCATCGGATCCGGGATCCGACGCCGAGAACTGGTGGGCTTGCCCGATGCCGACCCGGCCCATAAAGGCCATGGCATCGCGGAAGTTGATAGCGCCGTCCTCCTCCAGACCGAGCGACGGAACTACATTGACGACCTTGACCTTGAACGTGCCCGCGGCGCTTGCGCCGTCGTCATCGGTGACGGTGACGGTCACGGTGAAGTCGCCGTTGTCGCCGTATTCGTGGCCGCCGTGGACTTCACCGCCGCCCTCGGGATATTGCGTGACCATTCCGTTCTCGATCGGCGAGCCGTCGCCCCAGTCGATCCTCGCGTTGTGCGTGTCGGACACCCCCGCATCGCCAAAGACCACCGGCGCCAACGCAACCAGTCCCCCCTCCTTGACGGTTTGATTCGTCCCCATCGACTCGATGGTCGGGGCGACGTTGAAAACCTCGGCGCTGGTGGTTGCCTCCGCAACCCCGCCTTCGCTGTCGGTGATAACGAGATCGACGATTACCGTCCCGGGGCCGTCGGCGCCGGACGCGTCAAGGGTAGCCGTCCGCGTCGCCGCGTTGTGGAGCACAAACGGATTCGGCGGATCCGCAGACACGATGCTCCACGAGTATTCCTCGATAGCCGAGCTCGTGAACTCCCCAACAAACTTCATCGATCTGGGAAAGTCACCTGCGGAGGCTGTGCCGGAGCCCGGGACGCCTATTGATATGGAGTGAAGATCACCCCACTCCCGAACAGTACCGTTTCCCGCAAGAGTAAGATGCGCGCCTTCGTAATCCGCCTTCGCGAAAAGGACGACGTCCACACCCGGCGGCGCGTACCACCGCACCGATGACGCCCGGTTGTTGAACCCCTTGAGGCTCTCCATCAGTTCATCAACATAATCATCCAGCAGATTGACATACTCGGACAGTCGCGTAATCGCCTCGCGCAGATCGGCCAGAAACTCCGGGAAGTTCTCCGCAAACTCCGGGAGGTTGTTGATGTCGAAGCCGCTGTAGTGACTCGGATCCAAAACGTCGAGCAGAGGCGGGAGCGGGGGCGGCGGTCCCAGCGCGTCCGCGAAACGACCGCACTCGTTAATGGATGACACCAGGATCCCGATCTTGTAGGTCAGCACGCCGAGCTTACCAAAGAAACTCCAAGCCGTTGCGTTGAAGTCCGGTATGGCCCCAACGACGCCGCGAATCCCCGGCACGGGGGGGACGGCATAACACACGTTGTTGACCCAGACCCCGCGCACCGCACCTATAGGGTCTACATAGCATATGTTCTTCCAATGGCCGCGCTCGCCGCCGAAGGCGGGAATCAGCGTGCAGTTCTTGGATTCGTTCGGCAATGCCGGACGGCAAGGGCAACCGAATGAGCAGTCCTTATGCCCCTTGACCGCCGGAGTGGGAGGCCGCACCCAACAGTTGCTGCCGATCGGAATTCCCGGAACGAGCCCGGCAGAGTCAATGAAACACTGCCGCAGGACCGTACCGCGCTCGCCATCATAGGGGAGTTTCGACCAGCAGATACCGTCACGCCACCAACCTATGCAGGCATAGTCAATGAAATCCTCCGCGGTGAGGTTCCGGCTGGCCTCGTCGACCTCCTTGCCGGCAGCAGTTACATCCGCCACGGCCGTCTCGTCGACGCAGACATCGATCCATAGCTGCCCGTCGAGTTCCGCAAAGTCGTCGTAGTCGTCCTTGATTCGGTCGACATAGTCAAACATCACGCTTTGGCCTTCGAAGTTTGCGTGCTCGAACACTTGCGCCCACGGGGCTGCGGCAGCCGGAGTGCCTCTCGCGCCGTCGAGCATAATAGAGCGGCCTTCTTGGACTCGATAGGGGCCGCCCATCTCGAGCGTCGGATCGTATGTGGGACTATCGTCGCGCACCACGTGGATATGCCGCAGCTCCGCCATCCGAACGGTGGGGTAACCGCCCAGACCCTCGGGACCATCGCTGTAATGAGATACGGCATACACCAACAACTCGCCGGACGGGGTGATGTGCGTGGCAGCCCCGGCCAGCAGGTCTGCGTTGGTGTTTTCCGTCTCAGCGCAGGTGCCGCACCAGGGATCGAGCGGATAGTAGAGCGGAGGTATGGAGCTATCGTTGATGAAGCTGACCGTGCGAGGGGCCTCGAGCTGGGTCACGGTGATCTGATTACCGTCCTCGAATCCCTCGATCTCGTACAGCACCAGGAAGTCATCCCCGGGCATGATCGGCGCCCCGACGTTCTCGTTCCGTCCGCCGATCAGAAAGAGACGGCCGTCAGACTGGTTGACCAGGCTGAGGCTCTGGTGGGAGGTAGTGCCGATGGGCCACTTCCAGTCGTCGTCGTCCTCGTGCCCGGCGGGGGCGCCTTGCAGGTTCTCGTAGTTCCACCAGTCGTGGAATTCGAACGCAAAACCCTCCTCGAAGAAGCTGGTTCTGTTGGACCGCCAGAAGCCGATCCACTTGCCGGCCTTCATTCCGTGCAGAAGCAGGAAGTGGCCGTCGGATACCTGAGTGATCCCGATGAATCCTGCCTCCGCCATGACGTCGCACGTGCCCGGTGGTGGACTGTCGCACGGCGTGCCGTCGGGGCAATCCTCGTCTCCCCAGCAGGCCTGCTGGGTCTCCCGGCACGCGCCGTTGCACTCGTCGTCAGTGGCGCACGGTAGGGCATGGTCCTCCCCGCCGTTACAGAACGTCGATTCGTCAAGGTCTCCGCCGTAGACATTGATAGTGTGAATCAGCGTTGGATTGGCCGGGTTCGACGCATCGAAGAAGAGTATGCGCCCTCCAGGCAAGTTGCGGCACACGCCGTACTCCGGGCAATCCTCATCATCGTTACACTCGCTGCCGGCGTTATCTCCACCGTCGCAGAACTTCTTGAAAACACAGGTACCCCCGCCGGGGCAGCCGTCGTTGAAGGTGCACGGCAGACCATCGCCGTCTCCGCCGTTACAGAGCGCAACGGCCGGACACGTGCCGCCGGGACAATCATCATCTGCGTCGCATTCCGCGCCGGCGTTGCTGCCGCCGACGCAGGAACCGAGCAGCTCGCAAATGCCGCCGGGGCAGCCGTCGTGGGGTGAGCAGTCCTCGCCGTCCCGGTCGCCACCGTCGCAGAAGTTGAGGTCCTTACGCGGACCCTCCAGCGGCACGGCCAGGATGTCGCCGACCATCTGCATTCCGCCCGGGTGTCGGTAATTCGGGGACATTATGTTCTTGACGACGATGTCGTTAATAGACGGTGGTTCCGTACAGCTTGTTTCGTAACCACGCTTGAGCCGATTCGACCGTAGCCGTTCACCGTCCTCGTCCCGCGAGTACATCTTCACGACCATTATGTTTGCGTCGGAAGGACCGGTCTCCGATTCGGAATCCTCGAAAGACCCAGCGCTACACACGTAGAAGTATGGAACACCTATTCGAGGAGAACGAGCAATGCCCTGGATGTGGTTCCCTCGCCCGGTGCAGAATCCGTCCCAAGCTGCGGCCGGGAGGTTCTCGCGTACCGGTGCCCCGGCTCCGTGGTGGAAGCCCATCCACTCACCATGATGGGGCAGGCTATCAAACGCCTGAACGACATCGTCCACCGTTCTGTTCCGCTCGCTTACCGGAGGGCCTGCCACAGCAGGTAAGCCGTACACCGTGAGTGCCGTAAGCACCAACGCGCTGCGAAGCACAGAAGCACCCTCTTTTCGCCCGAGCAAACCCGGTACAGCCCCTGCGCTCGCAGAATTGCTGCGCCGCGCACGACCAAACGTTCGTCCCGCCTTCATTAGTACTGCCTCTTAGAAGTGTGAAACCGTTCGTGAATCCCGTTTCCGGGATTCCCGTCGCATAATCTGCTCAACGGCCATTGTACCGACCGGAACCGCTCGACCGCAAGGAGAATCGGCTTTGCTCGTTGAGGGTCCACCCGTTCGTCCGGCCCGCCAGGACCGACGCGCACAAGTTCGGCCGTTTCAGGGATCGCGCACGGAAGGCTATCTGGACCTGTCAGCAGGCGCCTCGCGGCGGTCAAAGCAACGTGGCCGCCGTGGATTTGGGGTCTACCGCGTCGCGGAGGCCGTCGCCGAGGAAGTTCAACGCTAACAACGTCACTACCAGCATGCCGCACGGGAATACGAGCAACCACCAGAAACCCACGAAAGTATTGACGGCCTCCACCCCGTCTGCGGCCAGGCGACCCAGCGACGGGACCGGCTGTTGGACGCCAATACCCAAAAAGCTCAAGAACGATTCCTGCAGAATCGCCTGCGGAACGACCAACGCGGCATACACCACCATCGGCCCGGCTAAGTTCGGCAGCATGTGCCACCGGAGAATGTGCCACGAACCCGCCCCGGCCACGCGAGCGGCATCGACGAACGGCTGGGTCCGTAAAGAAAGAACCTGACCGCGAATCACCCGGGCCATGGTCAGCCAGCTTACTCCCCCAATCGCAATCAGCAGAATCACCAGATCGGCCGCCTTAGCATGCCCGGCCAGGAGCGTCGTCAGTGGGCGGGTCAAGGCGATCTTCAACAGAATGACCATCAGGATGTATGGCAGTCCATACAGCACATCGACAATGCGCATCATCACCGTATCGATCCGCCCGCCGAGCAGTGCGGCCGTCGCCCCCCAAGCCGTACCGATGAACAGTGACATAACCGCCGCCGCCAGACCGATGGAGAGACTCACCAGGAAACCCGGTAACAGGCGATAGAGCAGACTGCGCCCCAGATCATCGTGCCCCAGCCAGGATGACGCCCCATGCGCCCAAGCCTCGCCCATGCCGGCCGGCGAACCGTCGAGGTAGTCGGTCGGCACCGATTCGTTGGGAGCATAGTGCGCATAAGACGTTACCGGTGACAGCGCCGGGGCATGGCGCACCGCTTGATCGAGTTCCTGAACGTTGTACCAGCGTAATGAAAAGGGGAGAGTCACCAAGCCGGTGAGCAGGATCAGGCCCAACAGCACGGCCCCAACCTGGGCGGGGCGGTGCCGTCGAAAACGTCGCCAGGCGCTACCGGGTGGGCTGACGTTTTGGTGAGTTGTTTCCGTTGCCATCACAACGCCCCCGTTATTCGCGGATCGAGCCAGGCATATAACAAGTCGATTACCGTGTTGAACAACACCAGCAGCGTCGAGTACACCAAAACCGTGGCCATGATCAGCCCAGGATCGAGATTCAGCGCCGCATTGACGAAGTGCTGACCCAACCCGGGCACTCCGAACACCTTCTCAACCACAAACGAGCCGGTCATGGCCTGGGCGGTCGCCGGCCCGAGGTAGCTGAGCACCGGCAGGAACGCGACCTTGAAGGCGTGTTTCCAAACGACCGTGCGCGGGCTCAGGCCTTTCGCCAGGGCGGCGCGAACGAACTCGCTGCCCAGAACGTCCAGCATCCCGACGCGCGTTAGCCGGGCTATATAAGCCGTAAACGGCAAAGACAGCGTTATTGCGGGCAGCGGCAGGTGGGCGAGAGTCCCCCAGCCACCTACCGGGGTGATCGGCAGATATACCCCGAACACAATGAGCAAAGCCGTACCGGCCACGAACGTCGGCAGCGATATCCCCAGCAACACGAACGCCAGGCTAGCGAAATCGAACCACCCGCCCCGTTTCACCGCGGCCAGCACTCCGACCGGAACACCGATCATCACCGCGATCAGGATGGCCAGCAGCCCGATGAGAATCGAGACCGGCAGTGCCTCGGCGATAATCTGGTTGCACGTCCAGTCGCTATAGGTGAACGTCGGCCCGAAATCGAGGTGAATGGCGCCGTCGAGGAACTCCCAGAAGTAGAGCCAATCGTTGTCCATGCTATACCGCACGCGGAGAGCCTGTTCCGCCTCGGGGGGCATGTTGCGCTGTGACTGCTGGAACGGATTCCCGGGTATGGTAATCACCATCGTGAACGTGATGGTATAGATGCAACCGATAGTCATCGCCCCGAGAAGCAGCCGCCGAACGAGTAGGGTCGTCATCGTTCGATACTCACATAGCAAAACGGAAAACGCAGCCGGGCGTTGGCGTGCAGGCCCTTTACATACGGCTTGATCGCAATCGGCTGAGCGTAGTGCAATATCGGCAGGATCGGGCAATCCTCCTCCACCAGTATGCGCTCCGCGCCTTGCAGCAACTCGGCCCGCTCGGTGGGATCGGCTGCGGTGGACGCCCGGCTCATCAGGACGTCATAAGCCGCCCCGCTATACCCGCTGTCGTTGTTGCCGTTTCCGGTAATCAAGCAGTCTAAAAAGGTGGTCGGGTCGTGATAATCTCCATACCAGTTTCCGCGGGCGATCATGTAACGATGGTTCGCCTTGTCCTCGGCGAAGGTCTTGCTCTCCTTGCTGCGCAGCTCGACGCGCACGCCCAGGTCGCGCTCCCACATGCGGGCTAAAGCCTGGCAGATTCGCTCGTCTGCCGTTACATACAACAGCTCGATCGGCGGCAGGCCGCGACCGTCTTCGTACCCTGCCTCGGCCAGCAGGCGGCGAGCTTCGGGCACATCTCGGCGCAAACCGATGGGAGGTTCGTATCCGGCGATAGTCCCCGCCGGCACGAACGAACGAGCGACGCGATCGCCGCGCTTCAGCACGTTGTTGACAATCTTGGCCTTATCCACGGCCAGGCTGAATGCCCGCCGCACCCGCGGGTCGATAAAAGGGTTCGGCTTCCCGCCGACGGTAGCGCTGACGCAGTTGAAGCTCAGAAAGTAAGTGGCGAATGTCTGGCACAGGTGAAAGTCCGGCCGGGCGCCGCTTTGGGCCAGCCGGGCAATCTCGTGATCGTACGGAACGTCCATAGTCGGCAGAAAGTCGAGGTCACCCGCTTCGTATGCCATAATAGCGGCACTAACGTTATCGTACACGACCATGTCCACCGTTCGACATGCAATCGCATCTGCCGTCCGATGAAACCGGTTTACGCCCAGTCGGGCTCGGCGTTTGAAGCGCCAGTCGGCCAGGCGATAGGGCCCGTTGCTGATCAAGCCGGGGTATCCGTTGCGGCGGTAGTCGGGTTTGGTCCACTGCGGATCGTAAACGACCAGACCCTCGGCCGTGATGGGAGCCTTACGATAACGCTCGCGGAGCCGTTCGATACTCTCGTGGCACGGGAGCAGCGTCGGGAAGGCGGTGATGTCCAAGAAGTACGGGCAAGGCCGGGCCAGCCGCACGGTCAGTTCCCGTTTGCCGGATGCCCGTACGCCCACTTTGGTGAAACGCTGATCCATTTCGGAAATGTGGGCCGCAAAAGCGGCCTCGTAGCAGGCGTTCCAATCTATGGACAGACCGTCGAGCTTATCCGCAAACCGCTGCCAGGCGAGGTCCGCGGCGTCTTGCGCGGGCGGCTCCGGGATGGAGTCCGCGGTCGCGTGGATCTGACTAAAAGTCGGGCAGCGGGCCAAGGCCCGGGCTTGATCGGGCGTGAGGGTCCACCCATCGCGGATTCGCGAAAGGCTGGTCAGCTCCGCGACCCCGGCGCGTCGCCAGGTGAGATACTCCCGTGCCCCTGCAAGGTGATCGGTAAACAGGAACTGGTAGTCGCCGGCCGTGCCGGGTTCGAGCCCGCGCCGCCAGCCGCGCACAAAGTCGGCGGCGACGACGGAATCTCCGTTGGACCACCGGGCATCGTCACGGATGGTGAACTTGTAGGTGAGCCGATCGGAGGAGACGTCGGGCGGGAACAATGCCGCGCCGTCGATGGGTTCCGTGGTTACGGGGTCGGAGGTAGTGAGCCCCTCCCAGATGTTCAGCGCGATGCGGAAGTCCGGAGTCCAGCTCATCCGTACCGGGTCGAGGGTGTGGATGCCGGACGGATTGACGTATGCGAAGTCAGCCCGGGAGTCACCGGAGGACAGCGAGTAAATGGACAATGACGAAACGAAGAGCAGAGCGCAGACCAGCAGGAGGTTGCGAATCATATCCTCGACCGCGCTGGAGCTTGGTTTCGGCCTACGGAGCCCCGACCGGTACGTCCCACGGGGCGGTGTTGAGGGCTCCGGCGTCCTTCGTCTGCGGGTTGCCTACCCAGAGATACGCCTGCTCGACGACCTGGCCACGCAGCTCGTGTCCGCCCTTTTCCAATTCGCCGCGGATGTCGCCGCCGCCCCGACCGCCGAGAAGGGCTGAAAGGACCTCTTCCGTTCCGTCCAGACGCCGTTCGATGGCAATCGCCTCATATTCGTCGAGTTCGGCTTTGTTGTACCGCTCGGCATCCAACCGAAGAAAAACCGCCAACTTGTTAACAAGCTGAGTTTTCTGCGGCTGCGTTAATGGGCCGATTGTTGCGGGATCCCGGAAGAACTCCAGGGCGTTCACTTCCGCGCGATCGACCACCACGCCGCCAGCCCGCCGATCAGCCAGCCGCTTGTCGAACAACGCCATGTATGCGTCGAACGCAGCCGCCTCACCAGGATACGCCAAAGCCAAATATATCCGGCCAAGAACTACCGGGCTGGATTCGGCCAGACCGGTGTCTCGAAGAGCCTGAATCGCCTGCGCGAGCTGAGCCCGGTCCGTGGCGAGTTCGGTCTTGAGCTCCGTCAATCCCCGGACGCACAGGAACCGGCAGGCCGCATCGGCGGTCTTAACGCCGGCCAGGAGTCCGTCAAAAGTCTCCAGGCGGCGGAAATCAACGAGCACGGTCGCAAACGCTCGCCAGACCACCGGATTCGTGTCCGCCTTCGCGAACCAGCGGGCAGCCACGGCCGTCGTGCGACTGGCCAGGTGCATGCGGAACTGCGAGGTATTCCGATCGTTGGAATACTGGGCATTCAAATCGCTACGAAACTTCTTCAGGCCGGCGTTGGGGTCGTTCGCGATGGCCGCAACTAGATTCGTCGCCTGCAGCTCGACCCAATCCTCGATCTGCCGCTGATCTCCCGATTTGATGTCATCGCGGCTGCGGATCTGCTCCACAGCGGCATCTTCGAGAGACTCGGTCTGGGCGAACGCGGTGGAAGAGATAAGGCTCGTCAACCCGAGGATCCCGGCAGCGCATAACGTGATGTGTTTCAGCATAGTGTATTGACTCCCACCCCCAACTCGGCCTGACACCATGGCAAGCTGCCGACCAACCGGCAACGACGCACGGTCCCGCTCGGCCGATTACGATCCCGTTCGGGACTGCTTCAAGAAGGGATGGCGCCGGTAGTGTCCAGAACCATCCCAGGCAATCAGTATGGAGGCTACCGACGGCCCCCCCAACGGTCAAGACCGCCGACTCCCCAGCTCGCAATCAGGTAGGGTCCGCTCCGCCGACCATGCGGACTCGATTACACGTGGACTGCTACGTCTATCAGCAGTCTGTAGGGCACGGTCGAGGCACGAGACCTGCCGCGATTGGCGTGCGACGCGCGAAGCCGGTAGGGTCCGCTCCGCCGACCATGCGGACTACCAGCAGTCGTAGCAATCATCGTAATAGTAGTAGTATCCGTCGTCGTAGTAGTCATCGTAGTAGTAATCGTCGTAGTAGTAATACCCATCGTAGTAGTAGTCGTTATCGTCGTCGCGGAAGAAGTCGAACGCTCCGGTGTATGGATCGCACGTGCCCACCGTTACCAGTGGGATCCCCGCACAGGCCAGCGCCAAGATTAATCGCTTCGCTCGATGCAACATGGTCTCAATCTCCGTTGTCTCGCGTGCGTTCGCCCGCACTCTGAACAGCCACATATATACACCATCACGATATAGTTGACACACGACAACTAAATTGGTTAGCTAACCTCGGGGGTTTTCTTAAAATGGTGTCTAATAAGACTTTAGCGACTCAGTTTTGCGGAATCCGGTCCTTCGATGGACTGCTGTTGAGCCTTTTGCACGCCGGCCGCGAAGAGCCCGACCAAGGCGAACAGAGCTGCTCCGACCCAATAGGGCCAAGAGGGACCGACATCGTATAGCGCTCCGCCGGCCAGGGGCGCCAACGTACGTGCAAAGGAGCCGACCCCTTGAGACAGACCGAGTACTCCGCCTTGGTGCCCGGACCCGGTCTGGCGGGAGATCAGGGCGTTGAGGCTCGGCCCGGTCAGTCCCTGGCCGAAAGCCGTGGGTATGCACCCCACGATGAGGCACGTCCAGGCGACGGCGGTAGTACCCACCAGGGGAACGCCCGACAGAATCAGCAGGCCGAACGCCGCGATAAACGGTCCGGTAGCTATGAGCTTAGCCTCTCCGAACGCTCGTGACAGCCGCCCAACCAGTCCGCCCTGGACGATGACCATCAGGATCCCGATGTAGGCGAAGAGGATTCCGGTCCCGGTCTCGGTTATCCCGAAGCGATGCACGCACAGGTAGACGAAGGTCACCTCGAGAAGGACAAAAGCGAACACATTGAAGAACGAGATGGTAAACAGCTCGCGGAGTCGGGCGTGGCCGAGAACGGATCGCAACTGTCGCAAGAAATCCACGCCGGGATAACGGGAGCGATTTTCTACAGCATCCGGGCGGCTTTCGGGTAGGTAGCGCCAGACCAGGACCAGGGCGACGAAGGTAATTGCAGCGGCGCCGAAGGCGGGCCAGGCTGAACCGTGCCCGGGTCCGCTAACCCAACCCCCGATGAAGGCGAGCCCGGCGCCCAGGGCGGGTCCGACGACGAACCCGAAGCCGAACGCGGCGCCGAACAGCCCCATGCCGCGAGCGCGATCCCGGGCGGTGGTGATGTCGGCAATGTAGGCTTGAGCTGTCGCAATGTTGGCACCCGTTACGCCATCGCAAACCCGGGCGATAAATAGCAGGGGCAAAGAAGATGCCAGATCTGCGACACCTAGCAGAACGTGACTGAGCACGCTGCCGGCCAGGCTGAGTAGCAGCACTTTTCGCCTTCCTACGCGGTCCGACCAGCGCCCGAGGATTGGGTTGAAAATCAGTTGCATCAGGGCGTAGACGCCCATGAGCATTCCGAGCGTAAAGCCGGTGGCGTTGAGGCGCTCGGCGTACACTGCCTGCAAGGGGATGATCAATCCGAAGCCAACCAGGTCGACGAAACAGATAAGCAGGATTAGTCGAAGGGGCGAACTCTTCATGGTCGATTCCGGGGGAGACGAAGCCCAGCCGCTCGGGGATAATAACGGGCGAGCGGTCGAAGGTCGCCATCTCAACGCGAATCGTTGTCACAGAAGCAGTCCGGCGGAGAATGGGGCTTCGCGACGTTGGCGGTAGTATCGGCCCCGCTTCGAAAAGATCCTGCAGCACGGCATTGCGTTTCCGCGACGTTTGCGGTTCGCACTCAAGTTGTTGCTGGCTTTTTTGCTGTCGTTCTTTTCGAAAAAACTTCGCAAAAACCCATGAGGAAGCCGGTTGACAGGGTCATTAAGGCCGCTAGTATAGCCAATTCGCCACTGACGGTGGTGATGAGTTGTTCTTTGACAAGTGAACAGGTTTGTCGTCGTGAGAGTGTGAGTGCTTCGCGGGGCGTGTCTGATTTTGCCGCGCGTGGTTCTAAAAGCCTGTTGATCGGTTATCCGGTCAGCGGACGACCCTAAACTAGCTGACCCTACCAGGAGTCGGCGAGCTCTCATTCTCACGGACACACGAATGATAGCCCTTAGTCGTATCTGATCGTTCCGGGTTTCGACCCGGGATGTTAGGAAACGAACTTCCAAGTGAAGAGTTTGATCCTGGCTCAGAACGAACGCTGGCGGCGTGGCTAAGGCATGCAAGTCGAACGGACATACTCGGACGGAAACTGAAGAGTCTGTTAGTGGCGAACGGGTGAGGAATACATGGACAACGTGCCCCAAACACAGGGATAGCGGCGGGCTTCGGCCCTTTGTGAAAGCGCCGGTAATACCTGATGACCCCGCGGTACCGCATGGTGCTGCGGGCAAAACTCCGGTGGTTTGGGATCGGTTCATGTCCTATCAGCTTGTTGGCGGGGTAACGGCCCACCAAGGCTACGACGGGTACCGGGCGTGAGAGCGTATCCCGGCACATCGGAACTGAGACACTGTCCGGACACCTACGGGTGGCTGCAGCAACGAATATTCCGCAATGGACGAAAGTCTGACGGAGCGACGCCGCGTGCAGGAGGAAGTCCCTCGGGATGTAAACTGCTGTCAGGGGTGAGGAATACTGACCAACCCCAGAGGAAGCACTGGCTAACTCCGTGCCAGCAGCCGCGGTAATACGGAGAGTGCGAGCGTTGTTCGGATTTACTGGGCTTAAAGGGCGTGTAGGCGGGATGCAAGGTGCTTTGTGAAATCCCCGGGCTCAACCCGGGAATTGCATGGCAAACCGGCATTCTTGAGGCAGGTAGAGGTGACTGGAACGACTGGTGTAGCGGTGAAATGCGTAGATATCAGTTGGAACGCCGGCGGCGAAAGCGAGTCACTGGGCCTGTCCTGACGCTGAGACGCGAAAGCGTGGGGAGCGAACGGGATTAGATACCCCGGTAGTCCACGCCGTAAACGATGCGCACTAGGTATGAGAGGTTTTGACGCCGATCGTGCCGAAGCAAAAGTGGTAAGTGCGCCGCCTGGGGAGTACGGCCGCAAGGCTAAAACTCAAAGGAATTGACGGGGGCTCACACAAGCGGTGGAGCATGTGGATTAATTCGAAGCAACGCGAAGAACCCTACCTGGGTTTGACATGCACGGATGCCCTCTTGGAAACAGGAGTAAGCTGCCTTCGGGTGAAACGTGCACAGGTGCTGCATGGCTGTCGTCAGCTCGTGCTGTGAAGTGTCGGGTTAAGTCCCTTAACGAGCGAAACCCCTATCGTTAGTTGCCAACGGGTAATGCCGGGAACTCTAGCGAGACCGCCGGTGTCAAACCGGAGGAAGGTGGGGACGACGTCAAGTCATCATGGCCCTTATGCCCAGGGTGTCGCACGTGCTACAATGGCCGGTACAGAGCGACGCGATACCGAGAGGTGGAGCAAATCGCAGAAAGCTGGCCCCAGTTCGGATTGGAGTCTGCAACTCGACTCCATGAAGTTGGAATCGCTAGTAATCGCGGATCAGCCATGCCGCGGTGAATATGTTCCTGAGCCTTGTACACACCGCCCGTCAAGTCATGGAAGCTGGGAGTACCCGAAGTCCGTTTAGCTAACCTTTTAGGATGCGGCGGCCGACGGTAAGCCCGGTGACTGGGACTAAGTCGTAACAAGGTAGCCGTAGGGGAACCTGCGGCTGGATCACCTCCTTTCTAGAGGATTATCTAGACGTGAATCGCCTATATGGCGGTCATGAGATAGTCAACACACCTCGGTGCTCGCCTTCGGGTGAGTGCGACAACCCTGTGAGGGGTGGCCGACGACAAGCCTGTACTTGATATTAAACGCCCGGCGGGTCCGAACACGATCCGCCGGGCGTTTTAATTATACTTCGGCCCGCGGGCCTTGCGGTAAACCGACTCCGAGCGGACGGTGCGGGGTTGGGTTGTCATCATGCGCGTCGAGGAACTCGTTCCGTTACACCAAGCGGAGACCTTCTCGCCGTTCAGGGCCCGCTTGGCCGCCAGACGCCATCTGGACGTCGAAGCTGTCTCAGGGAGAACCGCGCCCCAAAACCGGGCATTACGTTGCATTTTGACGCCTGCCCCGGGAGCCGGAGGGCAAGGCCTTGTCTTGCGGTCATGCTCCGACCCGGTATCAGGCTTATGTTGCGGTGGTCATACGAGTAGTCAGGCGTAAAATCGGCACACGCATCCTGCAGCCCGCTTGATGTTGCGTCCAACATCCACGTATCCGACAGGCCCGCATGCGAAGCTTCTGCGGCAGATCACGGACCGATAAAGTCGCTTCGGACGATCACAAAGCAGAACTCATGGTACGAATCCGACGTCGCAATTGGTCACACGAATTCCGAACATCCAGGCAGCTAAACCTGATACAATGGCAAAGTAACTTGGGGACGCTACCGACAGCGGATCCGGCCCAGGGGTGAGAGGCCATCCTGCCTGTTCGATCGTCCCCTCGTGTTGCCATTTGCCTGGACGACCGGCGCGCCGGGCTCAGCGAGCGAGAGCGTTGGGGTATTTCGGAGGATGATGACATGAGATCAACCACAGTGAGCCTACTGTTGGTTGCCACCGGGTTTTACTTCGCACCTGGATTCAGCGTCCGGGCCGAGCCAGTCGGTACGGCGTTCACCTACCAGGGACAGTTGAAGTTCCAGGGAGTGCCGATGGATGGTAAGGCGGACTTTTACTTTCGTCTGTGGAGTGCGCAGGAGGGGGGGTCGCTTGCAGGTTCGATGGGGCCGGTATCCACCGACGTCACAAATGGTCTGTTCAAGGTCGATCTTGATTTTGGCCATGGCGTTTTTGACGGCTCGGCCTATTGGCTCGAGATTGAGGTGGCGTTCCCTTCCGGTGCAGGGAATTGGACCGTGCTTTCTCCGCGCCAGGATATAACGCCGGCCCCTTACGCGTTGTTCGCAGCCACAGCGGAGGGCCTCGCCCTGCCGTATTCTGCTCTCGCCAACGGCACTGCGACCCCGTTCGCCATCACGCAGACGGGCGGGGGCCGAGCTGCGACCTTCGCGACCAACAATGTCTCAAGCGATGAGTCTACATTTGTTGTGATTCACGGGGGGCAGGCTTCTGCCGGCGAATTCTGGATCAATAATCCGTCGAACGACGATGTGGCCCTCTTCGCGTCGAGTGTGGGCGGCGGGGCCAGTCTCTTCGGGCGGAATCTCTCGAGCGGACCGGCAGTGGAAGGGACGGCCCTGGGCAGCGGTCGAGCCGCATCGTTTGTTACTGAGTCTTCTACGAATGACAGCCCTACGATATATGCCGAGCAGAAAGGAACCGGACGTTGCGGTCATTTTCGGATCACGAATGCCGCAAGCGACCTAGCAGCGGTTTCTGCTTCAACGACGGGTGATGGGCCTGCGGTTTCTGGATACACCGTCGGTGCCGGGTCGGCAATGCTCGCCAAAACCGACGGTACCGGCTACGCACTGCACGCCGATTCGACGGACGACGTGGAACCGGAGGGTGGCGGGGTCGTTCTAATCGGCCAGGAAAACGGGAATAACGTTGCCATCGACGGCAACGAAATCATGGCCCGCAGCAACGGAGAGGCATCGACGCTTTATCTCAATATCGATGGTGGCGACGTGGTGTTCGGTGGGGCGATCGACATCGGATACGAGATTGTCTCAGCGGACGAGTACGACGTTAACACGATTAGGGTCTATTGTCCAGCCGGTAAGAAGGTGCTCGGCGGTGGTTGTGCGGGCGGCACCGACGGCGATTACATAGAGGAATCTCGGCCCTACGGTAGCAACGCTTGGGAATGCACCAAACGTTACAACCTCTCGACGCTGCAGATCCACGCCTGGGCGATCTGTGCGAACGTGAAATAGTATAGGCAGGGAGGAGTACACTAGGTGGCAGCGGCACGGCGTGCCGGTGCATGTCCGGGATAACGCACAGGTTTCTTGGTTGCGAGAGAACGTAAAGAGGACAAAGCGAAGAAGCGAGCAAGACGATGAATCATTACGACCTGTACATCTGTTCGAACACTGCTCGGGCTGCTGATCTTCTCTGCCGGCCTAGCCGTGGCCGATGACTTCGAGATCGGCAGATCCACGATCGACGGTGGCGGTGTGATGTTAAGTGCTGGAGGAGAATTCGAGCTGTCGGGTACGACCGGGCAACCAGACGCAGGTGTTATGGAGGGCGGGGACTTTACCCTGACCGGAGGATTCTGGTTCGAGGAGCCGCGCGGCGACTGCGATGGCACGGGCGGTGTTGACCCGCTCGATTACAGTGATTTCGTGATATGCCTAACGGGACCGAGCGCCAACACCGCGGAGGGATGCAGCTGCTTCGACGTGGACCGCAACGGAACCGTTGACCTGTTCGACTTCGCAGTCGCTCAGACCAGCTTCACGCGATCGTAGTCCGGTCGGCGGGCCGTCCGGCGCATGAGAGCCCTTCAACGCGCATCGTCACGACCACTCCTGACGATCTTACATAAAAGATGTTATCATCCACTAAAGCGGCCGGCGCTTCTGATAGCGGCCACTTGCTCAGACCGACGGCAGGTCTCGTTCCTCGACCGTGCCCTACACCCGACGCTGACCTACAGGGAGTCTACTAACGACAGAGGTGCCGGGTGTCATGGCCCACGCTTGCGTGGCCATGAAGGTCTTTCGGGTCGGCCGAGCGCGAGGGTGTCAACTTGGTCGCGCGGCCGTGCGCTCGATAGCCGTTGCGGAAGGTCTCGTACCTCGACCATGCCCTACACGCGCGTACGCGGCCCTATCTGTGCGGTCGGCGTTGTCCGGGTTGCTTCACTTGCCCGGGGGTTTGTTGTTGACGGGCGTACGTTTGAAACCGGCGCGATTAGATGGCGTCGAGGGTGTCGGCTACGTTTTCGGGCAGCTCGTTTAGAAACTCGGTGAAACCCGGCTTCTCGTGCAGGCCGAGGTCCTTAACTGCCGCGGTCTCCAGCAGTTTGTACGGCACGGGCGGAGAGTACTGCAACAAAGACGTAATCATATCGGTAACCTGAAGCTGAAGACGCTCGGTGCGGAGCGGATCGTCCGGTTCGGGGTAGGCGTGATGGGCGGCGATGATCTGCCTGAGCGTGTCCGGCAGTTTCCATCCCTCGGCGACCAGCTCGCCGAACTCCTGATGGCACTCATCACAAAGATAGTCAAACGACTCCAGGTCGATGTCGAAACCGGAGATTTTGCAATGATCGGTAGCGATTCGCAGCACGATCACGTTACCGATGTCGTGCAGCAAACCGATAAGAAACGCATCCTCCTCATCAACGCCCGTGAACCGCGACAGCCCCCGCATCACACACGCGCTGGCCAGCGAGCATTTCCACAGCATCCGGGCCAGCTCCTTGTTGACCACGCGATCGTGGAACATCGCCGCCCGCAGGGATTCGTGCATCATCAACGTCCGCAGAGCTTTGGTCCCCAACCGGGTAACGGCCGGACGCAACGCGGTGATCTTGTGCAAACCGCGGTAGAGCGGCGAGTTGGTCATTCGCAGAACGGCCGCGGCGATCACCTGGTCTTCGGAGATGTCATCGGCAACCGCCCGGAGGTTGCAGTCTCGGGTACGAAGATGCGCCAGCGTCCGCTCGACCACTTGCGGCAGCGGCGGCATGCTCAGGTCGTGCCCGTCGAAGTGCGATACCAGCACGCTCTCCAGCGCCCGCGCCTCGGTGGACAGGGTCGGCGGTGACGTATCCCGCTCGAGCACGGTGGGCTCTTCGGGCTCCCACCACGGGGGCTCCGCCTCGGCACCTGTGGCTTCAGACCCCGGGACCGCCACAGTCGCGGTAGTCTCCCCCGGGCCGGCGGACGCCGCGGGCGCGCTCGCCTGGTCCTGCTGCTTCTCTCCCGTCAGCCAAGCCCACAGACCCATGGAATAGACTCCTGCCTAATGACGACCTTTGTCTAGCTTGCAGCCCCCTCACTCCGGTGATGCAGCCCTCTCTCGCGTCCGGAAGCACGGACCCATCGATAACATCGACCATTCGCCCGCCTCGGTTGGGGACGCCGAGCCGGTCGCCTTCACTCACCGGGCGGCGCTCGGAATGGGGCACCTCTGGGGGAACAAGCGTTGCAGAACGAGTCCGTTTGGGGCTTGCCCGGGCGGGGCCGACGCAGCTCTATCACAGGCTCCAAGTTATAAGACCTTCCCATGCCGCCGGGCGCCGGACAGCGTGATCGGGGGACACCTCGATCCGCGTATAATGTGCCCACGGATAGCGCCGGTTGGGCTCCGTTTCCTGAGAAACCGGGGAACGCCTGATACAGGGCCTTCGGCGAAGCGGCGTCCTATCGGTCCATGGCTGATAAGATCGCGATGCCAAGGGCTCGTATCGATGGCCGTGCGGAACGTATCTGCAGCCCCGCTGTCTTCCTTGTGTTGATAGGCGCGCGGCGGTAGAATAATGGTCTTTGCCCGGCGTACGTCCATCGGGCGCGTGCCGGTAATGTTGTCGGCCTTATCGGCCGGCGAGAAACGGACTTGGCCCGGGGGCATGGGGTGGGCCTAGAATACGTTGCCTGCCCGTGCAGGGTGTCTATTGGGCCTGTGAGCTGAATTAAGAAACCGTGGTCCTGGATTCGTTGGAGACGGAACCTTGAAGATGAGACGATCCATTGTCGCCGTGGCGTTTGCGGCTGGTGTTGTGTGTGCGGCCAGTACCTCTTCGGTGTGGGCGCAGTGTGAAACGGCGAAGGTGCATCACCCCGACGGTGCGGCGGACACGCGGTTCGGCTGGGCAACGGCAGTGAGCGGCGACTACATGATAGTCGGAGCCCCGGATGCGGACGTGGGATCCAACTCCGAAGCCGGAAGAGCCTTCATATTCAAACATGATGGGCTCGACTGGGTGTCGTTCCAGGAATTGGAGCTTCCGCCGGTATCCGTGTTGGCCGACTCCGAGTACGGCTACTCCGTAGCGATTGATGGTGACGTTGCGGTAGTTGGGGCCCGGAATAACGCACTCGGGGCAGGGGCTGCGTTCGCATGGCGCCGTAACGCTGCCAACGATGAGTGGGAATTCGAGGGCCGCCTATTGTCAAGCGGGAATAGCGGGAGTGACACCTGTGGTTACTCGGTTGCGGTCGATTCGTCGAGTCAAGATTGGATCGCCGTTGGTTGCCCGGGTCGGTCCGATGTGGCGATCGGTGCGGGGGCAGTGGCGATGTTTCGGTACAACAGCAGCACCGAGAAGTGGGACGAGCAGGATTCCCTGACCGCCGACGCCGCTCAAGGGGATAAGCTCGGCCGGGCGGTCGCCATGGATGGCGATTGGCTTGTCGCCGGAGCAGAGGGAACGAACGACGGTGCCGGTGCTGCCGCTGTTTTCAAGCACGACGGAACGGGCACCTGGGAAAGCGTGCAGCAACTCGTTGCCCTGACCAAGTACGGTTCCGACGACGCCCACGCCGCCGACAGCTTCGGGGCTAGTGTAGCGCTAAGAGGAGACCGAATCGCCTGCGGGGCTACCGGCTATGATGCTGATGGGGTCAGCAACACCGGCGCAGCCTACGTTTTTGCCCGCAACGGAGATGCGTGGGAGATCGAGGACCGGCTGCTGGCGGATGATCGCCTTAAGAGCGACAATTTCGGTACCTCGGTGACGGTCGAAGGAGATCGGGTTGTCGTGGGGGCGCCGAGGATTGATCTGCCTTCGGGAGACAACGCCGGCGCGGCTTATCTCTTCCGATTCAGCGAGGGCAATTGGACGCACGGACCAAGGGCTATTGCTGCGGAGCCGGCAAAGAATCAGTACTTCGGCAGTGCAGTCTCGGTTGACGGCGACTACCTGGTCGTGGGGGCGTACAAGGAGGAATCGGATACCGGGGCGGCTTTCGTTTTCGCGGTGGAGCTTGGTGACGACTGCGACGGCAGTGCGGTCCACGATGAGTGCGAGTACTACACCGGCGATATCACCGACAACAATGGGAACGGGTTCCCCGACCAGTGCGAGTGCGACAACGACGGCCAGTGTGATGACGGACTGGATTGTACCGCGGATACGTGCAACTGGGAGACGCATCGCTGCCTGTTCACGCCGAACCCGGGGTTCTGCGCCATCGGCGGCGTCTGTTATGCGGCCGGCACGGAGAATAGCGAAAACGAGTGCCAGGTCTGCGACGAGGCCGACCCCAAAGTCTGGAGCAACAAGACCGACGAAACCGGCTGCACGTCGGATGACAACGAGTGTACCGACGATGTCTGCCTGGCCGGCGAGTGCGAACACCGGAGCGTGCCTGACTTGACCGCGTGCGGAGATCAGACCGCTACGTTCTGCAATGGGGCGGATTACTGCTGGCAAGGGGAGTGTGCCAACAATAATACCGCAAATGGCACCCCGTGCGATGAAAGCGCTGGGGATTGCATAAACGACCAGTGCATGAACGGCGTGTGCATTTATCCCGAAAGACTGCCGGGCACAGCATGCGGTGACAGCACCGACGACGAATGCACTGATCCGGACACATGCCGGCCTGGCGGAATCTGCTGGCCGAACGATGAACCGGCCGGGACCGTGTGGACGGACGGCTTCGCCTGCAACGGTATCGAAACGTGCGACGGCTCCGGAGGCAAGGTAGCCGGTGAGCCGGAGTGCGACCGGGCGGGCCTGACCTGCGAAGAGAGTGATGAAGACCCGTACTTCGTCTGTAAATGCACAAGTGCCGCGGCGTGCAACGACGACCTGTTCTGCACGGGGGTCGAGACGTGCGAAGACGGGATCTGCGTTTCCAGCGGCGATCCGTGTCCGCCGGAAGGCGCTGAATCGAGGATCTTCTGTGTCGAAGACGCCGGGGCGTGTCACGAGTGTCTAACCGCGGCCGACTGCGCGGACGACGGAAACGACTGTACGGACGTGGAGTGCAATAGTGGAACGTGCGAGTACCCCTTCTTCCTGGAAGGTACTCCCTGCGGTAACGGTGATGACACGGAATGCAGTGCGCCGGACACGTGCGACGGGGCGGGGCTCTGCCGGCCCAACCACAAGGACGGCGACCCTTGCACCGACGACGGCAACGATTGCACGAATGACGTTTGTGATTCCGGCAAATGCGATCATCAGAACAAGGATACCGGTACCGCCTGCGGTGATAGCACTGACACGACATGCAACGGGGCCGATACCTGCGACGGGGCCGGCAACTGCCTGGACAACTATGCGGCGGCAGAAACACCCTGTCCGGACGCGTCATTCTGCAACGGGGCCGAGACCTGCAACAGCGCCGGTGTCTGCGTTGACCGAGACGACCCGTGCGATAGGTCGGGTCTGACTTGCGATGAGGTCAACGATGTCTGCAGATGCACCGAGTCGGAAGCGTGCGACGACGACTTGTACTGCAACGGTTCCGAGGTTTGCGACAACGGCGTGTGCGTGGCCGGAACGGCGATAGACTGCAGTGACGGAATCGGTTGCACGGTGGACGTCTGCAACGAGATCGTCAATGGGCACACCTGCTCTAACAATCCGAGCGACGCGCTGTGCGATAACGATCTGTTCTGCGATGGGGTCGAGACCTGCGATGCCGATTTGGATTGCCAGCCCGGTACGTATCCGTGCGACGACAGCGAGGTCTGCGACGAGAACAACGACATCTGCACCGGTTGCCTGGTGAACTCGGACTGCGCCCAGGACGGCGTGTTCTGCAACGGTCCTGAGATCTGCGTCGACGGGAACTGTCAACCGAGCGGGAACCCGTGTACCACAGCGCGTCCCTATTGCGATGACGCATTGGATATTTGCAGGGAGTGCCTCAGCAACAGCAATTGCAACGACGGGAAATTCTGCAACGGGACGGAAACCTGCGGGGCGGATGGGAGCTGCCTGGCCGGTACTAATCCGTGTGCGAGCGGGACGTTCTGCGATGACCGGGTCGACGCATGCCTGGAATGCCTCACGGATGAGGACTGTGACGACAACAATGCATGCACCAACGACCGCTGTCCGAATGGAGTCTGTGCCCATACGCCGTTCCCGTGGTGCGAGGACGATGACGCTGACGGCGTGATAAACGCCGACGACGAATGCCCGGACACGAACCCGTCGGCCGACGTGAATGGGGTGGGCTGTTCGTGCAGCCAGCTCGACGACGATGATGACGGCGTCGACAACTGCCGGGACGAATGCCCCGCTACGCCCGAGGGTGAAGATGCGGACTTCTTCGGCTGCTCGTGCAGTCAGCACGACGATGACGAGGACGGAGTCAACAACTGTCTGGATGAGTGCCCCGATTCGCTGGAGGGCGTGGCGGTCGATGACGAGGGCTGTTCCGATGGTCAGCGTGACAGCGATGATGACGGGGTCCCGAACTTCGTCGACTCGTGCAGCGGCACGCCGGCGGGTGCGGAGGTCGACGCAGTCGGGTGTGCTGAAAGTCAGCTCGACACCGACGAAGACGGAGTGACTGACGACATCGACGAGTGCCCCGACACGGAGGAAGACGCCGAAGTTGACGAAGTCGGCTGCGAAGTGGTCGAACCGGCAGGGAACGACAACGATAACGCGAACGACAATGACAACGCGAACGATAACGATAACACTAATGACAACGGTGACAACGCCAACGACAATGGTGAGAGTCCTGCCGAGCAACCTGTGCCCGGCGTGATTCTCCCCTGCACTCCGGGGATGTTACCTTTGCCCTTCATCGGGCTGGGGCTACTGGCGATGCGGGTCTCAGTACGACGACGTCCCCGTACGGATCGTTGTCACCGTTAAGAACCGCTCGGTGATGTTGTAGCCGAGCCCCCCGGGGCGAGCGACGGACGAAACCGCGGTTCCGTTCGTCGCTTGCCCCTCTTTTGTGTGCGGCCTACGGCCGGCCGAAGGCCGAAACCCGCCCTACGAGCCTTCTCCCGCAGCCAGGTAGGTCAGGCTCCGCCCAATGGTACTGACCTTTGTCAGGACGCCATGCGGGCAACCGTCCCGAAGGGACTTTGGGCGCGTAGCCACGGGTGGAGCGCCTCGTTGTTCTATACATCTTTGCTGGGCGAGCGAAGCGTATCCGTCCGACTCCGCGGTGTCCCGATCCCCAGCCTGAAAGGCCGCAAGGCGCGGCTTCCTTTTCAGCGAAAGGCGTCAAGCCGGCTCGGTGTTCAGGCTGAAAGCCTGCAAGACAATAGCCGGGGGCAAGGCCGCGCAGCGGACGCCGCCCCCGGGTGGGGGCGACAATCCCAAGCACCCTGAAAGGGTGCAAGAAACGGCGTCGATAAACCCTGTGTCCGTTTCGGCTGCCCGGCTTCTTTGAGAATGCGTCAAAAGTCCATGGCGAAGCACATTCACTGGGGCTATTTGACCCGTGCAGGGTCAGGCAGGTTGCGGGGACCGGGTCCGGGGGCGGCGTCCGCTGCGCGGACTTGCCCCCGGCTACTTCATCTGAGCCCTTCGGGCTGTAGGACGCAACGCCGTTGGCGTATTCGGGCGGGACGCAGTCCGCACATCAGAGAGGACTCTCTCGTCTCGCCCTGTTTGCGGTCTAGCCCGGGGGTCCTACGGTCGATAATATGGCCGGAGAGCGAAGCGTTTCGGGGTCTGACGTGCCTGGGAGCAGGTTATCGGACGGTTGAAAAAGTGGACTGGCTCCGAGCAGATTCCCGCTCACGGTGGCAATAGAAGCCTGCGGCGAGGTCCCTGTACCCTTTTTCAAGAGACTGGGCTCGGCTTATGCTCAAAGTAGTGTGTGTTTGCGGTGCGCGACCGAACTTCATGAAGATCGCGCCTATCGTAGCGGCCTTGGAACGCACTAAGTCGGTCGAGACCCTGCTTGTTCATACGGGGCAGCACTACGATCAGCGAATGAGCCGGCTATTCTTCGACGAGCTGGGCATCCCCAAGCCGGATCTGAACCTTGAAGTGGGCAGCGGTTCCCACGCCGCCCAAACCGCCGAGGTGATGAAACGCTTCGAGCCGGTCTGTCTGGAGCATCGCCCCGATTGGGTCATTGTGGTGGGCGATGTGAACAGCACCTTCGCCTGCGCCATGGTTGCGGCCAAGCTGGGGATCGGCGTGGTTCACGTTGAAGCCGGCCTGCGCAGCTTCGATCGGGAGATGCCGGAAGAGATCAACCGAGTTCTGACCGACGCAATCAGCGATCTGCTCTTTGTTACCGAGCCTTCGGCCGTGGAGAACCTCCGCCGAGAGGGCGTTGCGGACGAGCGGGTACACTTCGTCGGCAACGTCATGATAGATACCCTGCTGCGGAGCCGGGAGCGGGCGGGGGAGTCCAAGATCCTCGCGCAGCAGGGACTGACCGCCGGGAACTACGCGGCCGTCACCCTGCACCGCCCCAGCAATGTCGACCGAGCGGACGTGTTCGGTTCGATTCTGACGGCGTTCGAGGAAATCGCCGCCGACATGCCGATCGTCTTTCCGATCCATCCACGATCGCGCAAGAACCTGGAGACGATGGGACTATCGGAGCGGGTGGCGCGGATCAAAAATCTCCAGTTGCTCGATCCGCTCGGGTATCTCGACTTTATGAAGCTCATGGCAGAGGCGGCCGTCGTTATGACCGATTCCGGCGGGATTCAGGAAGAAACGACCATACTCAACGTGCCCTGTCTGACCCTGCGCGAGAACACGGAACGACCTGTAACCATCACGCAGGGCACGAACCGCCTGACCGGCAGTTCCACGGAGCGGATTCTGGAAGCGTATCGTGAGGTTCGCGACCGACCGCCGCGAACGACGACGATGCCGGAAATGTGGGACGGGCAGGCGGCGGAGCGAATCGTAACTCGCCTGTTGGACACGCCGCCGCCGGGCCGCGGTGGGTAGGACTCCCAGTCCTCCTTCTTAAGGGAGGGGAAGAAGAAACGTGACTGCCTCTTTGCAGGCGGCACGAGTTTGTCATTGACTGAACGGATCTTGACGGGAGCTGTTCGATGAAACTATCCGTGGTGGGAACCGGCTACGTGGGACTGGTCGCAGGAGCGTGCTTCTCCGATAGCGGAAACCACGTCACCTGTGTCGACGTCGACGAGCGGAAGATCCGCATGCTGTCCAACGGGGAAATCCCTATCTATGAGCCGGGGCTGAAGGAGATCGTGGTCCGCAACGCCGGCACCGGACGACTGGAATTCACGACCGATCTGGAATCAGCGGTGTTGAAATCCAAGGTCATCTTCCTGGCCGTGGGTACCCCGCCGGCCGCCGATGGTTCCGCCGACATGACCGGGCTGTTGGACGTAGCTAAGACGATCGGCCGGACGATGGACGGCTATCGCATCGTGGTGATGAAGAGCACCGTTCCGGTCGGTACGCACCGCAGGATCTCCGAGATAATCGCGGCCGAGACGGACCACCCTTTCGATTACGTCAGCAATCCGGAGTTTATGAAGGAAGGTGCGGCGATCGAAGACTTCACCCGCCCGGACCGCGTGGTAATCGGAGTAGATAACCCCGCGGTCGCCGAGATCATGAAGGAACTCTATGCTCCATTCATGCGCCGCGATGAGCGGATCTTCGTAATGGACCCGGCCAGCGCGGAGATGACGAAGTACGCCGCGAACGCGCTGCTGGCCACCAAGATATCGTTCATGAACGAGATCGCCGGTCTGTGCGATAAGTTCGGGGCGGATGTCGAGCGGGTGAGGCGGGGCGTTGGGTCCGATTCGCGGATCGGCAGCGCGTTTCTGTTCCCCGGCGTGGGGTATGGAGGTTCGTGTTTTCCCAAGGATGTCAGCGCCCTGGTGTCGATGGGGCAGGCCCTGGACAGGCCGATGAGCATTGTGGAAGCCGTTCAGGAGGTCAACCAGCGGCAGCGGCGGCTCTTCGCCCGTCGGGTAATCGATTACTTTGGCGAGGCCTGCTCAAAAACCACCCTGGCCGTGTGGGGACTGGCTTTCAAGTCGCAGACGGACGATATCCGAGAATCGCCCGCGGTGGATGGCGTGCGGATGTTTCTCGAAAGCGGGATGAAGATCCGAGCCCACGATCCGGAGGCAATGCCTAACGCGACCCGGGAGCTGGGTGCGGCGGTGGCGATGTTCAACGACGGCTACGAGGCGTTGGAGGGTGCCGATGCCCTCGTGGTTTTCACTGACTGGCCAAAATTCCGCACGCCGGACTTCGACATGATCGGCGAGAAACTCCGCCGGAAGCTCGTTTTCGACGGGCGGAACCTGTACGACCCGCGCTCGCTGGCGAAAAAGGGGTTCGAGTATCATTGCGTGGGACGACCGTCCGTACCTTCGGGCGAAGCCGGGTAGGCCGCCGTTTATCCGATAATCGAACCGGCTTGCGGCGGCTTCCGATAGGTGTCGGACCAGGGGCTTGCCGGGACCGATCGGGCGCCGCGAGATTGCGTTTGCATCACCGGCCCGCGGTATCCTAGACTCAGAAGCTGCCGAAAGCCCGGGAGACAATCTCGGTCGGGGGAAAGAGGGTTGTGGATCGTCCGAGAAGGTAAGGCCTGCGCGGTGTGCCCTGAGACGATCTGCCGGGAGATGACAAAGTGAACCCGTTTCGAAACCTATCAGCCTGGTGCCGGATGAGTGTCAGTGGTTTGGCAACGTCGGAATGCGCTCTTTTGCTCTGCCTGTTGATCGTCGTTTGGGCCTTGTTGGCGCGAGTTCTCTCGAACGCGGGTTAATCCGGATCAGGTTCAGGAAACCGGTTGAAAAAGGGGACTGGCTCCGAGCCGCTTCGCCATCCCGGTGTTTGGAGACGCCTTCGGCGAGGTGCCTGTACCCTTTTTCAAATCGCCAGCTTGACAAGCCTCTCGACCAGCTCTTGTCCTTTCGGCGTGATAATCAGGACCCCGCCAAGCGCCAGCACAATCGAGATCAACTTGCGCCGGGTGAACTCCTCTTTCAACACGACCGTAGCCAGCACCATCGCGAAGATGACCGAAGTCTGATTCAACACGCCGGCTACCGATGCTTTGGTGTACTTGAAGCCCGCGATCCAGAATATCATCGCCAGGTAGTTGCCCAGAATAGAGGCCGACACGGTGAACTTCCACGCCCCGGAAGGTCGAAACACCGCCCAATACTCCTTACGCTGCGACGACACCACCGCCAGCACCATCAGCACCACGGTCCCCGAGAAGATCCGCAACGTCGCGGCCCAGATCAGCGGGAACTCGTTTACGTCCAGGACCGGCTTGGCGATGACGATTCCGAAGGCCATCATCGCGATCGCGACGGCCGTCATGAACATGCCCAGAGCAATCTGGGCACGCGTCCGGTTGGCCGGCGGAGCGTGCCGTGATGAGAACAGAATACCGATGAGGATCAGCGCCGCGCCCGTGTAGTGATATGCGTTAAGCTCCTCTGAGAGGAGTATAAACGAGAATAGGATAACGAGCGGACTGTAGATGCAGTCGACGATCGAGATGAGCCCCACCCCGATCAGGTTGAGAGCCTTGAAAAAGAGCGTGTCGGCCAGGGCGATGCCGACCAACCCACTGAACATAAGCAGGATGAGGTCTTCCTGCGGGTACGCCCGCAGCGTGTCGAGCCCATCGCCCATCGCCAGCAGGGTGGCGAACAATAGAACCAGGGCGACCGAGCTTTTGAACAGGTTGAGCGGCAACGGCGAGACGTACTCCCCGCTCCGCTTGAACAGAACCAGGGCCATCGCCCAGGTGAACGCGGCCAGCAAGGCGAAAGTCTGTCCAAGAACGTCATGATCCATGCCCGGACTATAACGACCCGGCAAGACCCCCGACACCGGGTTTGTCAACCGGACGGGTGGCTCGTCATGTAGGGCAGGTCGAGGCACGAGACCTGCCTCAATGGCGCGTGTCGCGCGACGACCACGGCAGGTCTCGTTCCTCGACCTGCCCTACAAAATACATGCCTCGACTACTTCGAGGCCAACGGACTGGATAATAACACGCGTGGCGTCGGTGCCGGGTTGCCAACCAACCGCCCCGGTCTACAATCGCCAAGGGAAGGAGCCGCGACCGTATGGATGTCCATCCGCTCATCTTCGAGCCGATCTTCAAACCCAAAATCTGGGGCGGACGGCGGCTGGAATCGCTGCTGGGCAAGGACCTGCCCGCCGACGAACCAATCGGAGAATCGTGGGAGCTGGCCGACCTGGAGGACGATCAGTCCATCGTCTCGATCGGTCCGGCCCGGGGTCGCTCGTTGGGGCAGCTTGTCAAGGAATGGGGCACGGATCTGACCGGTCGGGCGCCGCTTTTCGAGGGCCATTTCCCACTGCTCATCAAGTTCCTCGACGCCCAGGACATTCTCAGCGTTCAGGTCCACCCAGATGAGAACACCGCTCGAAGGCTGGGCGGACGGGTGCGTGTGAAGCACGAGGCCTGGTACATAATCGACGCGGAGCCGGACGGCTGCATCTATCGTGGCGTGCAAGACGGGGTCGACGCCGCGGCCTTTGAGCGGGCAGTCGCCGAGAAGCAGGTCGACAAGGTCCTCCGGCGGATTCCCGTCCGTACCGGGCAGTGCTATTACCTGCCCAGCGGGACCGTACACGCACTCGGGGCGGGGGTGCTCGTCGCGGAAGTCCAGACCCCGTCGGACATTACCTTCCGGGTGTACGATTGGGACCGCGTCGACCCGTCGACCGGGGCACCGCGCGAGCTGCACCTGGAGCAAGCTCTGGAGTGCATTTCGTACGATACCGCCCCTATCCCCGGCGAAGACGTCCGGCATGTGGCCAACCTCTGGACGCAGGTGGCCAGTCTGGTACGGTGCGGGTCGTTCGTCATCGAACGGGTGCGGATGAACGAGGGCGTAGAGCGGCAGACTCCGTACGAGGAGTTCGCTATCTGGATGGTTTTGCAGGGTCGAGGCCGGATAGACTGCCCGAGCTTGCCCGAGCCGTTTGAGTTCAAGAAGGGTGATACCGTCCTGTTTCCCGCCGCTTTGAAGGACGCGGGTATCAAGACGATGGAAGATTGCGTGTGGTTGGAGGTCACCATCCCGGCTTCCGAGCCGTCGGAGGGATGAGCGAGTAGGTCGGGGGCCAAGAATCGAGCCGGTTGTAGGGTACTGGAGAGACCCGTTTGGCTCGGTCGGTCGGTAGAGTCGGCGCCGCTTACATTGTGGCGCTGGCACACATTAACAGGAGCCGCAACAAGAGGGGTTTCGCCCCGCTTGTCTGCGAGAGTGATAATCGATGACGCTTGATCCGCGATTGGTTGAAACCAACCGCCATACTAGAAGAACGCTCTACGTAGTTACGGGTCTGTACGTGGTTGTCGGTTTTCTTATCGCGGCCGTCGCCGCTCTGGAGGGCGACCGGCTGAGTGCTTTCCTCGGGTTCGTGATCATCAGCGGTACGCTGGCCGCGGCCGTGCTGGTCAATGCCGTGCTCCGAGTCGGGAGCCGTTTGACTACTCTGGTTGAGCGCATCGAGCAGGTTCACGACCGGCTCGGGCAACTGGAGGAGAGCCGCGTTATCCACGAGACCCGTGCGGCCGCCGCTTCCGCAGATGAGACGTTGAACACGCTCGGGCTGGCCGGGGAGCAGCCGATACCGCCGACCGTCCTGACGGCCGCCAATCTGGACCGGAGCATCTTCCCCCGTCTGGTTCCCACCGGAGACGAACAGATGGCCGGTGGGGCAGCGAACAAGACGATCGCGGCCCCTCGGCGCGCGGCGTCACAGCTCCGTGGTGAGCCGCGAGTCACGTCGGACCGGTTGTGGCGGAAGTGGGAAACGGCGGTTCAAGCGGGCGACTTGGCCGGCGGACGAGCGTTGTGTTCGGTGCTGGTCGACACGGTCGGGCCTGACGCGGTGGCAACTCTGACGGCCGAGATGGACGAGCTGACCGCCCGAACGGAAACGTCGTTGCGGGGACAGTTCTCCGGTTATCTTCAGAAACGCGATTACGCCAACGCTCTGGCGATCGGTGCCAAGATCACTCGCCTGCTCCCGGATCGCCCCATCGCGGCCGAGTTCGCGCGGGTTCGCCCGCTGCTGGAGCGGCACCTCGGCGGCCCGTCCACCCCGTACGCCAAAGCCGGCACCGACGATCGCTGACGCGATGCGGCGCCGCGTATCGAGCGAGGGCAAGTCGCTCACGCTCGCTGTACTGATTGCGCGGACTTGCTCAGCAGGGCAGCGTCGAGGTACGAGACCTGCCACAACGGCGCATGTCGCGCGAAGACCGATTGCGGAAGAAGATTACCTCTCGGGTCTCCATCCGTCCCCCACCCAAGCCGGCGGCGGGGCAATGCGACTGTTCGAGCGCGCTGAACGCCGGCATGGGTGGGGCACGCGCCGAAGACGGCGGCAGGTCTCGTACCTCGACCTGCCCTACCGAGGGTGCCACGCAGGTGGCATGGGTCAACTTGTTGTCCCGTGGAGCAGCGCGACTTCGCTGTTTCTCGTAGGTGAGGCGTGGGCACGATGTTGCGCGCAGATCATCGGCTCCCCAATCGCGGCAGGTCTCGTACCTCGACCTGCCCTACCGAGGGTGCCACGCAGGTGTCATGGGGCACCTTGTTGACCCGTGGGGCAGATGTGATTCGGCGGGTGTAATGCGTTAACTTGTTGACCCGTGGAGCAGATGTGGCCCGCAGAGCGGACCCTACACGCTCCGGCGTATGTTCGGAACCCTGGCGCGTGCTCGGAATCCCGGGCGTTTTCGGAACCCTGGCGCGGGCTCGGATTCTCTGGAGACGTTCGGAACGCCGCCGGATGTTGTGGCATCTAATCTCGCTTACCCTGGTCGCCATGAAAACCAGACTGGAGCCGGCAACAACGAGCAGCCGCCCTCTGGTATGACAACGCCGCTTCGCAAGGCGAGCCCGTCTGGTGACGCCGAAACTACCGGTCGCGAGCGGCGCCGAATCCCAGAGAACGCCGAAACACGGCAAGGCGGCGCTGTCATATTAAGCCCCATCTGCCGGGTCATTTTCCTTGCAATTCGATTCTCATATTGCTACGTTGGGGAAGGGTGTTCTCCCGTGACTACAGCGGAGGGGGTCTCACCTCAGCATACCTGGCTTTGGGAGGACGAGCCGTGTTGAAGCTAACCGGACAACGGATCTGGGCGGCGGTGGTCGCGCTGCTGGCGGGGGCGGCCTCAGCGGATACGGTGGTTTACGTTGATGCGAATGCCACCGGTCCTACTTACGACGGGCTGACCTGGTGTACGGCCTATCCGGATTTGCACGTTGCTCTAGGCGGTGCGGCGGCGGATACCGAGATCCGCGTGGCGGACGGTGTGTATCTGCCCGACCCTGCCGGATTGCCCGACCCGCGCACGGCAACGTTCCAATTGGTCAATGGGGTAACGGTTAACGGCGGTTTCGCCGGCTGCGGCGCACCGAATCCGGACTTACGCGACCCCACCACCTACGAAACCGTTCTGAGCGGCGATCTGAACGGAGACGACGGCACCGGCGGAGGTAACTCGGACAACACCTACCACGTGGTGACCACCGGCGGTACCGACCGCACGGCCTGGTTGGACGGAGTGACCATAACAGCCGGTAACGCCTCCGGTCCCTCGGAGAGCAGTCACGACCGGGGCGGCGGTGTCTTCAATGACGGCGGCAGCCCCACATTGGGCCAGTGCATTATCACGGACAACGAGGTCACGTTTAATGGGGGCGGTATGTACAACGCTTCCGGGGCGGCGCCGCTGCTGTCCGGATGCACTTTCACCGGGAACTACTCGGGGCAGGACGGGGGCGGGATGTGCAACATCGCCAGCTCACCCGAACTGACCGACGGGGTTTTTGAGGGGAACTGGTGCGCCAGCCTGTCGGGTAACGGCGGAGCGGTAGCCAGCGGCGGCGGTGCCCCCACGTTCACGGATTGCACCTTCCGAACAAATCGGGGCAGGATCGGAGGGGCGATGATCAACTACGGCAGCGCGCCTACCTTGACCGGCTGCGATTTCATCGAAAACACCGCCGAGCAGTCCGGCGGGGGAATGTACAACAACGACCACAGCGACGCGTTTCTGACCGATTGTCTCTTCGACGGCAATAGCGCCACGGGTGCCGGCGGCGGGATGCGGAACTACGACAGCAGCCCGGTTCTGGAGGATTGCACCTTCGACGGCAACGAGGCCGAGTCTCTCGGGGGCGGAATGGCTAACACCGGCGGCAGCCCCGTCCTGACGGATTGCCGTTTCATCAGGAACTGGACGATCAGCGACACGCTCGACGCAATCGGCGGGGGAATGCACAACGCGGGCGGCGCCGCGCCGGATATGACGGATTGCCTGTTCCTACAGAACTTCGCCACCAACCACGGCGGGGCGATCTACAACGACGACGCGACGGACTTGGAACTTATCAACGGCCTGTTCCTGGGCAACGAAGCAGAGCACGACGGCGCCGCGATTTATTCGTTTTCGTCGACTCTTGCCTTGACCAACGTGCTGTTCTCCGGGAATACCGGCGGCGGTGACGGCGGCGCGGCATTTAACGACCTGACAACCGTTACCCTGGCAAACTGCACGGTCTCCGGAAACCACGCGGGAAGCCAGGGTGGCGGTATTTATGATTACGTGGGCTGTGGCGTTACGCTCGTTAACAGCATATTCTGGGGCAATACTGATGGCAGCGGCGGAGGCGAAACCGCTCAGGTATTCAACAACCCCAGCAACTTCCTAGAGGTGGACTACAGTTGTGTGGAGGGCTGGACCGGCGGGTTCGGCGGAACCGGCAACCACGGCGACGACCCGCAGTTTGTCGACGCCGACGGGCCTGACAACGTGATCGGGACGCAAGATGATAACCTCCGGCTGCCCGCAGATTCAACCTGTGTCGACGTCGGCGACAATGCGGCCGTGACCGTTGCCACCGATCTCGACGGCAACCCCCGCGTGGTTAACGGCATTGTGGATATGGGGTCGTACGAATACCGGAGCCCGGCCGTGCCGGCGACGTCCGCCTGGACGCTGCTCGTGATGCTGTTGGTTCTTCTGATCGCCGGCACCGTCGTTTTCGACCGGAACCGAAGAGGCGCCGGCTCGTAGCAGGGCTCTCTTCGCGGACCGATTCTCCCCGGCACAGTGAACCAGATCCTCCGCGCGCCGCGAGGCCTTTGACTCCGGCCGGTGAAGCGAAATTGTAGGGCACGGTCGAGGAACGAGACCTGCCGCAACATCGGGCGAAGACATCACGCCGCGTTGCGGGCCAACAGGTTGGCGGAGGACACCAAGGTGACACCTTGCGTAGGGCATGGTCGAGGAACGAGACCTGCCGGAACATCGGGCGAAGACGTCACGCCACGTTGCGGGCCAACAGGTTGGCGGAGGACACCAAGGTGGCACCTTGCGTAGGGCATGGTCGAGGAACGAGACCTGCCGCAACATCGGGCGAAGATATGTCGCCAGCGTGGCACTTCACGCAGGGCATGGTCGAGGTGCAAGACCTCTCCCGCCTTCGTGCGATGCGAGTTCTGTGAACTTGCGCCCTTCACATAACGCCGGCGCTTCAGAAGTGACCCGGTGCGGCGGATTCTCCCTCCTCCGCGCGGTAGGCCGCGATGGCCTTCAAAAAGGCCTTTCCGAAGTCGGCGAGCTTCCTTTCCCCCACACCGCGGATACCCCGGAGATCGTCGAGTGACGTCGGATTGGACGCCGCCATTTCGCGGAGGGTCACGTCACCAAAGATGATGTACGGCGGTACCCCTCGCTTGGCCGCCAGCTTGCGGCGGACACTGCGGAGGTGCTCGAACATCCCGCGATCCACACCTTCCCACGATACGCGGTCCGCTTTCGACTTGGTCACCGGCTTGGACGGCGGTTGCCGTAAGCGCACCGGACGCTCGCCGCGCATTACTTCCCAGGATGCCTCATTAAGCATGACCACCGGACGGTCCCCGGCCGTGCGGACTAGAAGACCGAGATCGATGAGCTGATACAGCATACTCGTCACCGCCCCGCGCGGCATATCATCGAGAATACCGTGGGTGCTCAGCTTGTCGTGTCCGCGCTGGCGGACCAGCTCCGGATTCGTCCCCAGCAGCACATCCACGACATAGCCCACCCCGTACCGCTCGCGCACCCGGGCGACGCCCGAGAGGATCTTCTGGGCGGTTACCGTAGCGTCGGACAGCCCCTCGATCTCGTCCAGGCAGACATCGCACGCCTGGCATGTTTCGCCATCGTACGGCTGGCCGAAATACTCGGACAAAAGCGCGTGTCGGCAGCGCAACGAGCTGCAGTAATCCCTCATGTGTTTGAGCAGCTCTAGTGCCGCTTCGAGGCACTCTTGGGGTTCCTTAGCTTCCATGGAGCTACGGCGGATGAGGGACTCCCATTTCAACGCCCCCGCCGCCGAGTAGAACAGAACGCACTCCGCTTCCAGTCCGTCGCGCCCGGCCCGCCCGGTCTCCTGCTGGTAATGCTCGACCGACTTTGGCATTGCCGCGTGCACCACGCAGCGGACGTTGCTGCGGTCGATCCCCATCCCGAAGGCCACCGTGGCCACGACCACATCGAGCCGCTCCTGTGCGAACGCATCCTGGGTTCGATGCCTTTGTTCGGAATCGAGTCCCGCATGATAGGCCTCGGCGGGCACGCCGTTGTCCTGCAGCCATAGCGCGATTCGTTCGGTGTCTTTGCGGCTGATGCAGTAGACGATCACCGCTTCACCTCGATGCCGGCGGACGACTTCCAGTATCTGCGCTTTCACCTTAACCGCGGGGACCACCCGGTAGACGAGATTCGCCCGGTCGAACCGCCCGACCAGGACGGTCGGATCTGTAAGCTGCAACTGGAGGGCAATATCGTCGCGCACTCTTTGAGTTGCGGTGGCCGTGTAAGCGTGGACCGAGGCCTGCGGGAACCGTTCTTTGAGCAACGCAAGTTGGCGATACTCCGGCCGGAAGTCGTGACCCCAGTGGCTGATACAGTGGGCCTCGTCGATGGCGAACGCTCTGATGTCGGCCTGGGCGAGGGTATCCATGAACGGCGGAGACACCAGACGTTCCGGGGCAACGAACACCAGGCGGTACTGCCCGCGGGCGATACCGCCTTCCACCTCGCGTCGGGCGCCGGGGTCCATCCCGCCGTGAATCGCCGCGGCCGGGTACCCGCATGCCTGCAGTCCGTCCACCTGGTCCTTCATCAACGATATGAGCGGTGACACCACAATGTCGGTCCGCTCCGCGATGATCGGGGGGACCTGATAGCACAGCGACTTCCCCCCGCCGGTCGGCAGGACCACCACCGAGTCGTTCTGATTGATTCCCGCCCGGATCGCTTCTTCCTGCAGCGGGCGCAGGGACTCGAAGCCCCAATAATGCTTCACGACACGCGTGATCCGCTCAAGCGTCACGGGGGTTTCCGATTCGGAACGGTCCATACTAAGAGCCTACCCGGAGCCCTTATTCTTTGCTATATCATCGACGTTCCGAGCTCCCGGACAATTCCGTAGGGCACGGTCGAGGTACGAGACCTGCCGCTGGCCTTCGCGTAGCGCAGGCATCCTGCCTGCACTCGCGCGGGTGCCCGATCCATTCCGGCGTTTGCCGGGCCGGAACAGCCGCGCCGGTTCCCCGCCGGAATGGGTGGGGGGAAAGCGCCGGTAAGCCGGTGAGGAGTAGTGGATGAGAGAGCCATACGGTGAAGGAATAGCGAACCACACCGACCCCGAGTCATACTGTGGTGTCCGCAAGGGCATGGCGGGAGCGTTGACAGGGGCACGTGCGGGCCGGCCATTGAGCCGTGAAAGCCTTTTACTCCGGAGTGCCGACGCCGTCCCCCAAGGCGGAAGGCAACACCGGAGGGCGTCGTTAACGCGAGACGCCTTTCGGACTCCGCGCGGTCTTAGAACCCGAGCACGCACGGAAACTCCTCACGCGGAACCCGGGAGATCCCGCGTTCGGCCTCGAACATGGCATCGAGGTCCGCAGTGTGAATCCATAGGAGCACGACACTGATGCACGGGCGCGGGAAGTCGGACAGGCCCATAGTACCGAAGAAGACTGCGAACAACGGTGATCCCCCGGCGGGGAGGTCGTCCGCGGAGCAGTTGGAGGAAAGGGGCCTGGCCAAGGGCAACTCGATTCGACACGACAGGCACCGTACGCAGAGCCGGGATCGTCTGCAAAGCGGGTTGGATCGGGTACGACAGGCAGCGGTAAAGGATAAGGATTTACAGTTCACCACGCTTTGGCACCATGTCTATGATGTCGCTCGCCTCCGGGAGGCGTACTTGAGCCTCAAGCATGCTTCGGCACCGGGGATGGACGGCATGACATGGGAGGCGTACGGCAGGGACCTAGAAGAACACCTCTTGGATCTGTCGGCACGTCTACAGCGCGGAGCGTACCGAGCGAGGCCGGTCAAGCGGGTCTACATTCCGAAACCCGATGGACGGCAGAGACCAATAGGGATTCCCGTGTTGGAAGACAAGATCGTCCAACGGGCGATGACCGATGTGCTCTCGGCTGTCTACGAGGCAGACTTCCTCGGGTTCTCCTACGGATTTCGACCAGGACGGGACGCCCATCAGGCGTTAAGTGCCCTGACTGTCGGCATCGAGAGGAAGAAGGTGAATTGGGTGCTGGATGCAGACATTCGTGGATTCTTCGATGCCATAGACCACGATTGGCTGATCAAGTTCGTCGAGCACCGGATCGCAGACCAGCGTGTCGTGCGTCACGTGAAGAAGTGGCTGAACGCCGGCGTGCTGGAGGACGGGTGTCGAAGGGACACGGAGACGGGGACGCCGCAGGGGGGCAGTATCAGCCCGCTATTGGCGAACATCTATCTCCATTACGCCTTCGACTTGTGGGCCCGCCAATGGCGACGGACGCAAGCTCACGGAGATGTGATTATCGTGAGATATGCGGACGACTTCGTGGTGGGATTTCAACAGCGAGAGGATGCCGAGCGGTTTCGGGATGAGCTGACGGATCGCCTCCGGAAGTTCAAGCTGGAGCTACATGCGGACAAGACTCGTCTGATTGAGTTCGGCCGTTTTGCGTCGACCAATCGCAAGCGAGAAGGCCGCGGCAAACCGGCGACCTTCGAGTTTCTGGGTTTTCGCCACATCTGTGGCAAGACCCGGCGTGGGAGGTTCACGGTACTACGGCAGACTGTCGCGAAACGACGGCGTGCGAAGCTCAAAGCGATTAAGCAAGAGCTTCGGCGACGTATGCATGCCCCCGTCCGAGAGGTGGGCGCGTATTTGCGGGCGGTGGTTCGCGGGTACTATCAGTATTATGCGGTACCGCGGAACTACCCGGCCTTAACGGCATTTCGGGATGAGGTTGTCCGTCTTTGGCGCTGGACGCTCCGGCGTCGCAGCGAGAAGACTCGGATTACCTGGGCCCGCATGAACCGTTTGGCCAAGCAGTGGATACCTGCTCCCAAAATCCTACATCCTTACCCCGACCGACACCTGGCCGTTATGACCCAAGGCAGGAGCCCAGTGCGGTAGTCCCGCACGCTGGGATCTGTGGAGGGGGTCCCGGGTAACCGGGATTCCTACTCCGACACGGATGAGGACCCGAGAAGCACTCGCGTTGGGCAATCGATTCCCCACCCTTCGCCTGATGCGTGGCGCGTATCCGGCAACTGCGCCTATGTACGAAAGCTCTCCGTCTAATGCGACACAATCCAGGGCGAAGGACGGGGCACCCGCAATCAGTCTTCACACGTCACGGGCCAGCAAGTTGGCCGGGCGCCCCAATCACCCGTTGCCTCCGCGGTGTCGACCGTTATTTCACCCAACGTACAAAGCTGGAACTCGGCATAGTCGCGCAGGTCTACGTCGCCGTCTGCGTCCATATCGGCTGGCGAGTCGGACGCAATACCAGGCCCCTCTAAGGCGTTCCACAGCACCGCAAAGTCAGCCAGATCGGCGCCGCCCTGGCCATCGAGGTCGCACATCGACTGTGCGGCGGCGATGCTCGCCAGCAGGTCCGCATGAAGCCGATGAAAATCCAGAATACTCATGCTGTCGTAGGCGTCGCCGCCGAACGGATCGAAGGCATACCCGGTGTGATCGCCGTACCGCTCGCTGAGCGCGCGAGCCACCCGCGTACGATTCCACCCTTCGCAGCCGGACAGCACATTCAGATGCTCCGCAAGCTGGACCCCGTGCCGCATGCCCTTCAACCGGATCGTGGCAATACGCCCGTCGAACGATCCGTGCCCCGGCACGTTGTCGCCGGAGGGCAGCACGGCCAGCGCGTCGGCGTTGGCCCAATCCGTGTGGTAGTTGTCCCAATAGGGCAGGGCGCCGTCGAGGCCGTGCGACCAATGCCGTAGCGTATCGGCGCTATGCCCGGTGAGCGGATCGGTCGCGGCCGGTCCGGTTCCGTACCACCACCAGCTCTCGTCGATCGGCTCGGCGAAACGGCGATAGCGTGCCTGGCGGTAGTACCACTCGATATCGCCGCCCATCACCCGGAGGTCGCAGGTGCCACGCAACTGTCCCCAGTTCTGACCCCAGCGCGTACTCGTGTCGATTCGCCACTGCCAGTCGACGTCGGGCGCGTCCGCCGATTCCGCGCCTTGTTTAGCCAGATTCAGGAAGTAGGCCGTGGCTCGGAAATCGTCGGCCACAGCGTGCTCCTCCAACGTCCAGAGGGAGATACACGGGTCGTAATAGTACTTGTTGTTCAAATACATCTGAAAGGCGGTATCGTGCCAGCCGCGGTCCTGAGCATACTCAGCAAACTCCCGCGCCACTTGGCGGTAGCCGGTTTCATATTCCGCGTCGAACGCGTCGAAAGCGTCCGGCATATCGTGCCAGGCCGTCGTGTCGTCACTATCAACCAGTCCGTTCCAGTAAGCCCATCCCGAACCGCTCGCGTCGAAGCCCCACACCGAGTCCGTCAAGCTGACCGGCCAGCCCTCGTGAAATGCCGTGTAGAAGTCAGCGACGGGCGTGTTCTCGCCGGGCCCGTGATAGGGATACGTGGGGTGCGTAGGAGAGAATCCGGTCCCGTCTAAGAACGGTCCGTAATGGTCGGTGAACAGACTCCAGTCGTCTATTGTGGTCGATGCCCCGGTCCCACTCAGCACCGGAGCCCGGTCCTCGTTAACGCCGCCCGTCCAGCCGTAGGGCAACGTGTTGGGCACCGCCCGGTGCTTATGGCAAAGCTGAAAGACCTGATACCGCGAGCTTTCGCTGCTCCATTTATTGCCGTACCCGTTCAGATCGAGCAAGAACGTCGACTTGTCCGGTATGGTGACCGGATGGACTCGAACCGTAAGGCTGATGTTCAACGGGTCGTCCAACTGATCGCAGTCGATGCTGATCGTACCGGTATAGGTCCCGGCGTCGGCGGTGCGCGGCACGTAGAGATCCGCCCAGACACTCTGGCATACTCCGCCCGGGTTATTGACACTCGGGACGTCGAAGGTGCCGGCGAACGGCGCGGATAATGGGATCGCGGGGTCGGGATAATACACGCCGTCGTCGCTGACGTAGTGGAGTTTGAACAGCTCCAGATACTCCGCGGTCGGGATGGTCGCGCCGCCCGGCCCGACGAGATCGCTGCCGGCCACCGACACATTCGAAAGGCTCTCTGCCAAACGCTCGATGATCAACTGGAACGCGACCACTTCGTTCCTGCCGGCCGGCAGGTCAACCGTCGCGGTGGCGGAATCCCACACGGCGTTGGCCTTCTTGTAGTCGTCATTACCCGCGCCGGCGTAGCCGTCGCTCATCCGGTTGCCGGTCGCCGGGTTCACCTTCGCCAGATCGGAGCAGGCCCAGAGGCTGAGCACGCCCGACACCCCGAGGATCGGCTTGCCGGTCGGGTCCGGCACCGGGAAGCCGCCGTCGATCAGACTGGGGACGTCACTCGCTGCCGGCAAAGTCAAAACGGTGGAAACCACGTTCCCTCTATTGCCGGCCTTATCGTATGCTTGCACGAAGAAGTGGTATTCCTGCTGGGGATCCAAATGCTCGATGAACACCGTCTGGACAGTACCGGCATCAAGAGGCCGGGGAATGCGCCATCTATCGACCGGGATCGCCGCGGCGAAATCCGATCCGATGGAATAGCGCACGTCATACCCGAAAGCCCGGCCGTCCTCGGTATCTTCCGGGGCAGCAAAACTGAGCACGACTTCGCCGTCCCACTCGCCGGGGCTTGCCGTCAAACCCGCTACATCACCCGGGCCAGTGACATCGTCCTGTGTAGTCTTCAGATAAAGCCGCGGCTGCAGCGCGCTGCTTTGCTCGCTCGTATAGATGGAAGGATTGACCCAGGTGCGACCTCGCCCGTCGGTGATCGTCAGCCCGTATTGGTCCAACACCATCGCGTGGACCAGAGCCGGATCGAGCTTCATCGCAATCCAGGTCTGCCCGCCGTCGTCGTAGGTCTTGAACGTGCCGCCGTGCTTGCTGCTGAGCGTCGTAAGCGAGCCGAAGTTCCCGAAGCTGGCCGTGGTGAAGTCGCTGCCGGGGAAGGTCCACTCGACACTCTCTTCCGGGGAAGCGGCGTTGTAGGCGCGATATCGCCAGCACGGGTTCCCATCGACACCGTTACCGGTAGTGCCCTCATCCCAATCGGTGTTAATCGTGGCGGCGGCGAGGGCGAACACCTCCGAACTCGGATTCGAGCGGGCGACGTGCAGCTCCGCGTGCGTAACGGTTTGTCCCGCATAGACGGACAGATCCCATTTGAGCAGCGCCGGGTCGTCGTGGTTCTTGATCCGCACCGTCGACGACGTGCCGCGGTTAATCAGCCACTCCGCCTGGTTACGAGGTCCGGCGTAAAACGCTAACCCCGTATCCTCCGTATTGAGCACGACATCGACCTCAGGATCGTCCGGATCGAGCCACTCGGCGGGCGGCTCCTCGTCGAAACACTTGCCCTTGATCTCGTTTACTTTCTGAACGGTCAGCCAGCACCACAACAGATATCCCGAATGGCTCAGGGCCGCGCCGTTGTCGGTATAAGGACTGCTCGCCGCCGAATAGCCGCCGTGCGACGCGCTGGGGTGGACCCCATCTGAGCTGATCAACGTTCCGTCCCACGAGTCGTCCGGTCGGCGACGCACGATCTCTTCATACAAGTCGATCAACGGCAAGTGTCGGCTCTGCGCCAGACTGCGCACGGCCGCGTTATAGTCCGCGACTGCCGACTCCCGATTCCGCCGCGGCGGCAGCGTCGTTAGCGCTACGACGGTGTTATTGACCTCCACACGATCGACGATTGCCTCCAAATCGGCGATGAACGAGGCGGTCGGACGCGGTCCGCTGACGTCGTTCGTACCCAGCAGGATCACCACGATCTCGGCGTCGCGATATTGCTTGCCGTCGGGGTTCGTATCCCCCGCGGTGAACATCTGATCCGCGCTGGGCAACCCGCCCCAGCCGCTCAGCATGCCTTCGGTGGTGATCGAGCTGCGGGCGGTGTAGCTGCCGTTACGCCCCGGTACGTCCACCCGCGACAGGTACCACCCGTTGGGCGAGTTATTGTGGATTGGGTCGGGCCAGGTATCGCCGGAGTGCATCCAGTTGCAGATTGCCGCGTCGGATGCGGTCTTGCCCGAACCATACTGCGCCCACTGCCCACCCGGGTTGGCATACGTGATCGAATCGCCCAGCCGGACGACGAACCCGTGGGTTTGCACGGCCGGGTCCTTGCTGCCATAGAGTTCCCGCCCATGGGCGACCCAGCCGGTCGCTCCGTCCTCCCACGCGTCGTCGTATCCGCAGGCCAGGTCGAGGTCCGCATCCTGATCGCGCACGACCAACGTTACCGGGATGAACTGCGGCGAGTTCTCGGCCGCAGGATCGCTCACCTGAATCTGTGCCGTATGCGTGCCCCGAGCAACGCCGGTGTGGTCCACGTGAACCAATAGCGTGTCGCCATCGCTGCCCGTTGTATTACTGAGCGAAAGCCAGCCGACCGGCGCGTCAACGACCGAGGCCGTCCAGTTCAGCACGCCGAACGCCGGGTTATCAACGACCACCGGCATTGCGGCCGGGGGGGCGGCGCTGGGGGCGAGATCCATATTCAGTTCACTCGGGGCCAGCTCGATCTGAGGTGACCCGGACGCAAAGACTGTTAGATCGATCCATACGCTTGCCGGTGCGTTCGCCGCCGCGGCATCCGTGATGTCAATACGGCCGGAATACTCACCCGGTGTCATATCGGTGACATCTATGGTCACGTCGAAGGTGTCTCCGTTGCTGCCTGACGGATTGGCAAGCGTTATCCAGGGCACCTCCGGAGCTTCGGCCGCAGTCCACGAGAGCATGCCGCTACCCGCATTATTGACCGCTACGCTGTACGGCGGCGATATCGGGTCTCCGCCGTGCATCATCAGAGTAAGCGTCGCCGGCGTCGGCGTGATCCACGGGGCCGTCTGCGGAGGCGGAGCAATTTCGACTCGAATGTCAACCGAGCCGCCCCACTGGTCGTACCCGAAGACGTCGATGTCGCCGTCGGTCTTGCGGGATCCGACGAACAAGCCGTCCGCGCTCGGGTTACGCAGGTAGTGCATAATTAGCGACTCGGGAACGTCGATAACGACGTTCCAATAGTCGCGGCCCGCGTGCGGGTTCTCGGCGGAGGACTTCCAGATCGCCTGCCACTGTGACGGGTTCGGTTCGAAGACTGCGGAGTCACCCGTGGCGACGCCGGCCAGGACGGCCGCCGCGAAGCTGCCGTAGTTCGTTGAGCCATATCGCCAGCTTCCGGCCCCGGCGTTGTAAGCGTAGGCTGAGAACCAGGAAAGCGTGCCCGGGTCGATATCCACCGACCCGGCTACCGGATCGAGATCCGCCGGAACAGGATCGTCCACCCACTCCACCTGCGAAACGATGACGCGCGCATCCCATCCGCCGTGTGTGGTCAGGACGTTGTCGACCTCACTTTCTATTGCTGCCGGATCGAACTCCGCGAAACTCGCCCCCGCCCCGGCTTGCGGCCACAGCTCTATGCTGGGATGCCAGGTGGCGTTCCAACCCCCGCGCCAGCCGGCAATGTGTTGCGGCGTGTGCTGAACGATTCCACCGAAAACAGATGTACAGCTTAGACAGACGAGAACAGACCAGAACGTGCGCATCATAACCACCCTCCGTGTTACCCCAGAAAAAGCCCCGACGGAATCAGCCCGAAGATCCCGCCGCCGATCATAATACCCGCGCGACATCGGTTTGTGTAGCGCAGGCATCCGGCCTGCAAAACGTCGCACGACGCCGTCGGCATGGGCAGGGCAGCGTCGAGAGACGAGACCTGCCGCGACCTTCGCGCGACGCGCGCCACTGTGGCAGGTCTCGTTCCTCGACCATGCCCTACTTGGCTGCCCAACGAGACCGCCCCGAAACCTTCACACGTGCTCGATGGTATGCCCCGAACGTACGCCGCAGGCGTTCAACAACAAAGCCCGGGGTCAAACGAAGCGGCGCAGCCGCGGCGTTTCACCCTGGGTTACGGAACACCCTCCCAGACCAACCCTGAAATGGGTTGAACAACAGATCGTGTCCGAGGGCTGGCGCCCTCGGCTCAGATGCGCGACGCAGCTTTCTAGAGCGGGCTCATCCGTCGATGGTGCCACCTGAGTGTCAATTCGAGTCCCCCACCGCTGAAGCGATGGGCCACCCTACATCGTCGGTCTGTGTGGGGCAGGCCGAGGCACGAAACCTGCCGCAACGGTGCGCGACGCAGGCCCTTGTAGGGGTTTGAGTCACCCACCTCTGAGGAGGCAAGCCACCCGGACAGAGAGTTACGTCGGACGAAGACCGGCGGCAGGTCTCGTGCCTCGACGTGCCCTACAACGGCTGACAATCGGGTGTCACGGACAAACTGTTGGCGCCGGATCTCATTCAGAACGTAACCCGGGCGCGGAGGCCGGCGACGAAAGCGTCGCGAGCGCTGGGGCGGGCGCCGGGGTTGCGGATGTACTGCAGGTCGGGAGTCACGTACAGCCACGGGGCTATGAAGATGCGGTAATACAGCTCGTAACCGGTCTCACGCACGAAGTCGTCGTCGATGAGAAGCCGGTAGTCGTCGGAAGCGCGGGCGGTGTACATACCGAGGCCCAGTACATCGCGGTCCCGGCCGGGGATCAGACCTTCGTACTGCGCCCCGCCCGACCAGAACTCCGCCAGCCGGTTAACGTCATCGTGCCGGAAACCATAGCGCAGAAACAGACCCAGACCCTGCCGGTCGGCCTCGCTTTCACGATAGATGAGTTGGTCGAAACTAACGTAGAAGCCGAAGTCGCCTGTCGTGTAATCGGGGGACCGCCGGTTCCGGCCGCGGGTCTCGAACTTCTCCTTCGAGTGCGGGTCGTAGAAGGTGCCGAAGCGGTAGTTGCCGGGCAGCGGACCGCGGGACGTCGGCAGATCCACATGGAACCGGGTCTCAAAGTGCCCGTAGAATCCGGCGTCGCCGTGGAAGGCCGTATCGAACCCCGCCTCGAACAGGCGTCCGTCCTTGTCGGCCCCGGCGAACCGAAACTCCAGCCAATCGGTAGCTTCGACAATCAGCGACGCCCCCAACCCGACCGGGCGCGGCACGATCGCGTTGTTGTTATCCAGGAAGGTGGCCATGAACTGCGTATCTTCCGAATGGGCGTACGCATTGTTGTCCACGGTAATCTGCATGTCGAGATAACCCAGTTGCAGCCGGATCTTGTCTTCCAGGAAGCGCTGCTCATAGAAGAGCCGGCCGAAGTAGAGCGACTCATCGCCGTCGGCGTCGTCAAACGGGTCGGAAAGAGCCGCGACCTTGTCATTAATGTTCCGACTGAAGTGGCTCTTGGTGTGCAAGACCAGGCTGCCCCCGGGGATCAGGTCCATCTTACCGAAGTCGAACGAAAGGATCAGGTCCAGCGTGCCGCTGTTGCGTTGGGCATTGTTCGTATCCGCGCCGCCGCGCATGTTCACGCCGTAGGTGTGGTTGTAGAAGAGGTCCAGGCGCACGCCTGCATCCTCCAGAGTCGTGCGCGTCCCGCCCCAGTCGCCGGTCAGGCGGGTCCGGTGCATGAGATCGTCGGTTTCGGCCGCTTGGTCGGCTGCCGGCTGGGCGGCGGCGGTAGTAAGCAGAGCGAGGGTCATTCCCAGCGCGATAACCGGCGGGCGATACCCGTCGTTACAGGCGGCCCTTCTCAACAAGTGCATCAAACGTCCTTCCACTTATAGCCCGACCCGATGACGATCTCGGGCGGGGTTGTCGGCGGTCTTCACCTGCCTGCGCGTCGATCCGCACCTTACGCCTCAAGGCGCTTTGGCTTTGTCAGCAGGATCAGACCTCGTCCAGCAAGTGGCCCATCTTCCTTTTCTTGGTAGCGAGATAGAAACTGTTGTGGTCATTCGGCTTGATCTCGAGGCGAAGCTGTTCGGCGATGGTGATGCCGTAGACTTCGAGCCGATTGACCTTCTTGGGGTTATTCGTGAGGATCCGAAGCTGGCGCAGACCGAGATCGCGAATAATCTGAGCCCCCACACCGTAGTCGCGCCGGTCCACCGGCAGCCCCAGCTCGACATTGGCTTCGACGGTGTCCAGTCCCCCATCCTGCAAGGCATACGCCCGCAGCTTGTTGTGCAGCCCGATGCCGCGCCCCTCCTGCCGGAGATAGATCACGGCCCCTTTGCCCGCCTCCTGGATCATCCTCATCGAGACATCGAGCTGCTCTCCACAGTCGCACCGGGCGGAATGCAGAACGTGCCCGGTGAAACACTCCGACTCGACTCGCAGGATGACCGGCTCCTCGTGAATAATCGGTTGTCCATTCGAATCAAGGTCGCCGACCCCTCCGCAGCACAGAGCAAGGTGCGGTTCCGGATCGATCGGAGAATGGTACGAGATCAGCGAGAAATCGCCGAAGTGGGTGGGCAGTTTTGTGGTAACGCCGCGGACGACAAAGGGCTCGCGCTGCATGCGGTACTGAATGATGTCGGCCACGGTGTACATCCGAATGCCGTGCTCGCGGGCGATTTCCGTCAGATGCGGCACGCGTGCCATGGTGCCGTCATCGTTGAGAATCTCGATGATGACGGCCATGGGAGTAAGCCCCGCCAGACGACAAAGGTCCACCGAACCTTCCGTCTGCCCCGCCCGCACCAGCACTCCGCCGTCGCGTGCCATCAGCGGATTGATGTGCCCCGGCCTGACCAGATCCGATGGGCGGGCGTCCGGAGCACAGGCGACTTCAATCGTCTTGGCCCGGTCTTCCGCCGATACTCCGGTAGTGACTCCGAACCGGCTGTGGGCATCGACCGTAACGGTGAACGCCGTACCGAACTTGGTGTTGTTCGGAGATGCCTGCTGGTGCAGGTTAAGCTCTTCGCATTTCTGACGGCTCATTGGCAGACATAGCACGCCCCGACCCACCTTGAGCATGAAGTTGATCGCCTCCGGAGTGATCTTCTGGGCGGCCATCACCAGATCGCCTTCGTTTTCGCGATCCTCATCGTCCACCAAAATGATCATCTTCCCCTCGCGGAGATCCGCGAAGGCCTGCTCAATCGGGGAAAACGGCGACTTACTCATTCTCGAACCCTCTGCGCTTCTGCATGTTGTGCGGCGGCGAACCGGTTACCGATTCTCAGGTAATCCACGGCCGCGCCTATCGCCAGAACGCTGGCGAGCCACCATAACACGGGCAAACCCCGTGCCAGGCCCGACGGCAGATCCGGGGCAATCAGAACCGCCGCGATCATCACCAATTGTACCAGAGTACAGGATTTCCCCAATAACCGCGGTTGGATGAAGAACTTCCCCGTGGTGGCGTAGACCAACCCGCAGCCTATCACCGTCAGAAGGTCCTTGCTCAGAGCGATCACCGGTACCCAACTGGGGATCCGATAACCAGGCACGGCCGACGATCCGACCGCCAGGATTATCACCGCCGAAGCGATCAGCAGTTTGTCCGCCACCGGGTCGAGGAACCGCCCCAGCGGGGTCTCTTCGTTGAGCCGGCGGGCGAGGAAGCCGTCGAGGGCATCACTCAGCGCCGAAACCACAAACAGCCCGATGGCCAGGCGTCGCCACCCCGACCAGTCGGCGTTCAGATTCAGCATGCAAATGACCAGCGGTGCGACCAGGATGATCCGGGCGATGGTGATTCGATTCGGCCAGTTGAGCCAGGTCATGAGGTCTAACTCAGTTCGGAGAAGCGGACTCGGATCGCGGCACAGAGTCGGCGCTAAGCTCCGCCGTGGCGGTCCCACCTTCGCACCGGTCCGCGAAACGTACGATAGTTTCGTACGAACCCGGCATTTCCAGAACATGGTGGGTCCCGTCGGCGTAAACCAATACTAAAGCGGGCAAGCGCAGCTCTCCATACGGAGTGCGCCGGGCCTTTGCCCAAGGGTTCCAAGAACCGACTCGGGCGTGGGCCATCCCGCGCCAACGAGCAAACACCTCCGGACGCTCGATCATCCCCTCGATTTCACTCCAATCTCGGGAGAACTGCCGATAGTAAACGACCAGTATGGGCCGGCCCGTATCTTCCGCAAACCTCTGCGCGGACTTCAGGCTGCGCCATTCGTATTCCACGCGACGAGGAACCAGCGGGTTTATTCGGGGTGCTTGCCCGGGCTCGGCCGCATCCGACAAGAACCGCTCGACCTGCGCAGTGGTCATGGCCCCGGTTTGGGCGTGATAGGTGCCGTCGCTACGGACTACAATCAAGGCCGGAGCTCGTTCGACTCCGAACTGGGCGACGTAACGGCGGTCCGGTTCATAGCTCTTAAAGAGCATACACCTCACGAACTCGCGACTGGCTTTTCTTACGTTTCGCTCTTTCAGCGGTGCCTGGAGCGGGTCCGGACGGCCGCGATGAACGCTTCGGTACCAGATGAGCATATCGCGGTCTGACTTCCGCATGCGCTTCTCGGCCGTGTCGAAGTCCGCGCCCCAGCCTTCTACGATCCCGTGTTGGAGGGTCGCGCATCCGGAGCCGGCGAGAACAACCCACGCCGCCGCCATCAGCAGAGTGCCTATACGACCCGTTCTGCGTGCTAAGAGTGCTGCTGCCGACATTGCAAATCCCACCTCCGCGCGCCGTAGCTTTCGCCACCCCCGCCTGGGCGGATCTTGAAGCCGCCGCACGGAATCACCGTCGTTGGTTTATCGGTCGAAGTCTACTTGTCGGCCCGAAGGGAGGCAACTGGCAGCGTCACGAGGCCGGCAAAGGGTCCAGAGGGGTCAGGTCTTCAATAAACCCGGCCAAAGCCCGTTTTTGGGCGGCTTCCGGGTCATCGGCCAGGTCGAAAGCGAGCTGCTCGAACCGCAGTTCCGCCTGCCGGAGCGCCTCGACGATGTCCGGATCAAACTGCAGCCCTGAAAGCTCAAAGATGATCCCTATCGCGATATCGTGCGGAATCGGCTCCTTGTAGACGCGCCTGGTGGTGAGGGCGTCGTAGACATCCGCCACGGCGGCAATACGGGCCGCCAGGGGAATCTCGTCCCCGGTAAGCCCCTGCGGATAACCGCGTCCGTTGTACCATTCGTGATGTCCGCCGGCGATTTCCTCGGCCATGGACAGGAATCGGGCGTTGGGCGTCCGCGACAGTACCGTCCGCAACGTGTTGGCGCCGATTCTCGTGTGATTGCGCATCACTCCGCGCTGCTGGTCCGTGAGAGGTCCCGGCTTGTTGAGAATCTGGTCGGGGATTCCAACCTTGCCAATATCGTGCAGCGGCGCGGCCCGGACGAGGTCCTGGATGAACGCTTCGGTAATAAGCGACTTATACCGGTCACTCTCTTGAAGCTGTCGAGCCAGCGCCAGACAGAACTGGGTCACACGTTCGACATGCTGTGAAGTATCGGAGTCGCGGTACTCGGCCAGCTTTGCTAACGCAATGACGATAGACTCCTGGGCGTCGTCACGAGCCCGGCGGGTCAGGCGTTCATCGATAGCCGCCGCGGCGGCGCTGGAGATCAGATCCAGGTACCCGAGCTGGTGCGGGGCGAACCGCGTACCCCCGCGGTAACCGGCAACGTGCAACACGCCGACCGTCGACTCCGAAACCCGCATCGCTTTCGAAACCAAGGGGAAGCCGTCGAACAAAGAGGCGTCCGCCTCGGGGTGATGGCCGGTCATATCCCCGGCGTCGTTCAGCACGAGCGTGCTTCCTTCGCTGAAGACCTTCCCGGTAATCTCCGCACCGACCGGCACGCAGATCGGGTCGTCATTCTTGAGGTTGATTCCCACAGCTCGGGCTATGGTCATGAGTTCCCGCTTCGGATCGGGGAGCAGAATTGCCACGCGGGCACAGCAGGTCAGCTCGGACGTAACCTGCAGGGTCCGTTCGAGTATGGCGTTCATACTCGGTGCGATGGCCAGATCACGCGAATAGTCCAGGAGCAGACTCAACGCCCTGCTCTGTTCACCGCGCACTTCGTAGCTGCTGGTCAGGGCCAAGTCGCTACGCGATAAACGAAGCATGGACCTGATCCGCACGAGAAGTTCGCGCGCGTCGACGGGCTTGTTGAGGTACTCGTCCGCACCGGCCTCGATACAGGTTTCGACATCCGTCGCGTCCGTCCGGGCGGTGGTCATCACTACGGGGATCTCGCGCGTATCCGGATTACTCTTGAGAAGCCGAGTGCATTCCGGACCGGACATCTCCGGCATGTTCGTGTCCATGAGTACGACGTCCGGACGAACGACCCCGATCAGGCTCAGGGCTTCGCGTCCGTTGACCGCCTCCGTCACCTCGTATCCGGCCCGCTCGAGGAAAGCGCGATACAACGTCCGATCGGCGCCGCTGTCATCAACTATCAGAACATGTGCGCCCTGCTCGGCAGCATAACCGGAGCTTGGCGTTGTCGGCTTCTGAACGGTGCCCTCGGGGGCCGCGTGTGCTGCAATCCCGCCGGCCGAGCACACCTTGTTTCGCCCCGAGTCTTTGGCAATGTAAAGAGCCTCGTCGGCCACCCGAAGCAAATCGTCGACGCGAGTCATGCTCACCGTACGTTCGGCGACCCCGAGGCTCACAGTAACGCGGAGTTCCAGCTCGTCGGTCCGGATCACGGATTCTTCAATACTCCGACGAAGCTGTTCCGCCAGTTCAACCGCCGCCGGCTCCGAGCATCGCGGGCAGACAATCAGAAACTCCTCCCCGCCGATGCGGCAGACCAGCGCACCTTCCGGCGTCATTGTCCGGAGCATTCGGGCCGTGTCCTTGAGAACGAGATCACCCACTGCATGCCCGTAGACGTCGTTGAAGCTCTTGAAATGGTCGATATCCAAGGCGACGCACGCCAACATGCGGTCCTTAGCCTTCTTTGCCGTCCACAGTTCCTCCAAGCGAATCAGCGCCTCTCGCCGGTTAGTCAGACCGGTCAGCTCGTCGGTCGTCGCCATCCGATTGAGGGTCTCGTTGGCGTCGGCCAATCTCGAATGCGCAATCGCCATCTCGGCGTTGAAGCGGTGGACCTCGCGGTTTCTCCGGTCGACATCCTCTTTAAGACGGATGATCCGCTGACCGGCCCGGATTCGAGCCATCAAAGAACACCGCTTCATCGGCTTGATAATGAAGTCGTCCGCCCCGGCGTCGAATGCCTCAACCATGCTCTCGTCGTCACTCCGTACCGTGACGATGATGACGTAGGTGAAGGGGATGCCCTCGTGGCTGCGGATGGCCCGGCACAGCTCCAGCCCATCCATCTCGGGCATCATCCAATCGGTGACGACCATTGAAGGGCCCTTGTCCAGGATCGTCTTGAGCGCGTCCTTGCCATTCACCGCGGTCAGTACTTCATGTCCCTCCCGCGTCAGAAACGCCGACAGAAGCGTTACCGCCGCCGGATCGTCATCGACTACCAGAACCCGGAGCTTCTCGCGCTCAACCTCGTACATCAGCCCCCCCTGCGTCAATCGTTGACTCCACGGATACGTCCGTGGTGAAACCAAGCCGGCCTTGCTGCGCCACGGCTTCCCCCATGATCTCGGCCAACGGCGGAACTCGGCGAGTGCGAATCGCGAAGATCGTCCCGGCCTCTCGCCATTCGCGGCTTATCGAATCGAACATCTCGTTGTACGTCCCCGGAGGAATCCCCAGCCCGGCAGCTCGGACCACGAAATCGGAAAGAACCTCAGTATGTGCGTTCGGTCGCGGCAACACCCGAGCGATCCCGCCGGCGAGCTGCAAGATCCGCGCGAACGACAGGGAACGCGATCCCTGCTCCAACTCCCCGGAATTGGGATGCAGTTGGTGTCGAACCGCCAGACAAAAGACCTCCGGAAGATGCCAGCCGTTCATCATCTCCGCAGTCATCGCGCAGTGGTCGATTCCGAACGTCGCTACCTCACGTTCCGCCAGCCGATTGCGACTATCTTGCGACCATGCACTCAGCACCTCCCCATAGGATTCCGGGCAGGCGACGGCGAACGCCAATCGTCCGATCTGCCCCAGCAGCCCGCACCCGAAGGCCTCGTCCGGGGCGAAGCTCCCCAACCGGCCGGCCAGATGACGCGAAGCCACCCCGTACGCCAACGACTCCGCCCAGAACAGGTCGTAATCGAAACCCCGGCAGGAACCCTGGCGATTGTCCGAAACCAGAGAGAAGCCCAAAGCCAGCGAAGTAACCGCACGGGTCCCCAGAAAAGTCACTGCTCGTTGAATCGATGCGATCCGCCGATTCGCCCCGGCCAGGGGCGTGTTCGCAACTTTGAGCAGCCGCGCGGCGATGGCCGGATCGCACTCGATCGCCGCTGCGATGGTCTTCATCGTCGCCGCGTCGTCGCGGGAAAGCTGCAATATGCGCAACGCGACGCCCTTCGGAGACGGTAGACTCCCCTGATCGCGTATTCTCTCGAAGGCTCGGCGGACATCCGCCGACGGCTCGGTTGCTGCCTGCACCAAGTTATGCATCGGTCCCCCCGACCTGCCACTTACGGCCCTGTTTCGAGTCCCACGACTTGCCCGAAGTGAACTGCCCCGACTCAGGCTGCCGACCCTCGAGCCGGCACCACTCGGCAGAAACCCCGGTGCGGCCTCCCCTCCGTAAATGCCCTGGTGAATACTTCGTCCCTTTACGACCGGAAGCTGAGATAGAAGAGGCGGCCGGCTCGACTGCCGTAAGCGAAAGGTGCTCCCGGTGGACGTCCGGAAACCGAAGACTACGATTGCGTTCCCGAACCGCCGGTTATTCGGGACGTTCTAACCATAACAAGATCCTATAATCGCCAGCCAACCCCCCGGCGCGGTATCAGGTGGCTCGCGGTTACAAAGAAAGAACGGCCGTCCGACGCCGCAGAGAGGAAAAGGCCCGAAATGACCAATGCTCGATCTAGTATGGACCGAATCGACGAGAGCATGCGCGAGCCGGTCGGTCATCTCATAGACGTGGTTACCGAGGCGACGGGCGGTGGAGCAAAGTCCCTGGCCCTCTTCGGGGCGATTGCCGCAGGGTCCTTCGATCGAAGCCGGCACACGGCGCGGAGCGTTCTGGTGGTCGAGCGGGTGGATCTGACGGCACTGCAACGGCTGGCCCAACACGGGCTGAAGCTCGGCAAGAGCCGCATTGCCGCCCCGCTGATTATGACGCCGGCGTACATCAAGTCCTCGCTCGACACCTTCCCGCTGGAGATGATCGAGATTCACCAAAACCATATCACCGTGCTCGGCGAGGAGTACTTCGACAAACTCACTTTCGACGAAGCCCACATTCGCCTGCAGTGCGAACGCGAGCTGAAGACCATTCTGATCGGCCTTCGGCAGGGGCTCCTGGCCGCGACCGGAAGCGAGAAGCTTCTCGGAGCCCTCGCGCAAGACGTTGGCGAAGGCCTGATGCGCACGTTGCGCGGGCTGCTGTGGCTCAAAGGACAACGCGATGCCAAGCCGGCCGCGACGGTGATTACCGAAGTTGAGAAGATTGCCGAACGCGAGCTGCCCGGAATTCGTACCGCCCTGGATGGTAACGCCGCCCACGGCTGGCCCGAATTCGAGCGGCTCTACCGGGATGTCGAAGCCATCGGGGAGGTCGCCGATGCCTGGTAAGACTCTAGCGATGATGTCGGTGCTGTTCGCTCTGGCGGCCGTGGCTCGAGGTGAGGTCACCATTCCGGACTCTGGCCGGTTCGTGATGGACCAGGCCGGCATTATCGATGCATCCCATGAAAGGCTGATCGAGGGTTGGTTGGGCGAACTCCAGCAGAAGACTCGGGTCCAAATCAAACTGCTCACCGTTACCACAACAGACGGCGAGGATTTCTTCGGTTTCGTTCAACGGCACGCCGAGCTGTGGAAGCTGGGGCTTAAAGGGCAGGACAACGGCGCGCTGATCGCGGTTCTGCCCAAGGTCGGGAGCCGGAAGGGACAGGTCCGCATTCACACCGGCTATGGCATGGAGGCGGTGCTCCCGGATTCCTGGTGCGGGGCTGTCTCGCGCGATGTCGTTCAAGAGTACTTCCGCGAAGGGCGGGTGTCTGAAGGGTCTGCCCGCCTCGTCGCCACGGTGGCCAATAAGGTCGCCCAAAGTGCGAATGTCAGTCTAAGCGGGCTATCGAATCAGCCGCAGCCAGGTCGCCACTCCCGCCGGGTTCCCAAAGGCGGGCTGGCGTGTGGCGGCATGGTGCCCTTCATCGTGCTTCTTCTGGTGTTCTCATCGATGGGGCGGCGAGGTCGCTATCGCGGGGCGTGGGGCGGGGGAGGTCTCTGGCAGGGACTGCTGCTCGGCAGCATATTGAGCAACTCGATGGGCCGGCGAGGTTCATCGTGGGGCGGCGGGTTCGGAGGAGGCGGGTTCGGTGGCGGAGGATTCGGGGGAGGTTTCGGAGGCGGGGGCTTCGGTGGAGGAGGCGGATTCGGTGGGGGCGGCGGCGGAGCGAGTTGGTAACTAAGAAGAATGATCGGGCGATGGTTGGATAATCGTCCTTACACCTCTTCCGAAAGGTCGAGAACTATGAGCATTGGAAAAGTACTGGTCATAATCCTGCTGGCGCTACTGTGTGCGCTGGTCATTGTGGGTGGATGCGTCTACCGCGGCTACAACCAGGCGATTACTCTGGATGAGAACGTCCAAGCCGCCTGGGCCCAGGTCGACAACCAGCTCCAAAGGCGCTTCGAACTGATCCCCAACCTCGTGGAAACGGTCAAGGGCTTCGCCGCCCAGGAAGAGAAGGTCTTCCTCGGTATCGCCGACGCCCGTAAGTCGTATTTTCAGGCGGGATCGGTCCAGCAGAAGGCCAAGGCCGCGGGCATGTTCGAGTCTGCGCTGTCGCGTCTGCTGGTTCTGCGGGAGACATACCCCCAGCTCAAGTCGAACGAATCGTTCCTGAAGCTGCAGGACTCTTTGGAGGGCACCGAAAACCGCCTGTCCGTCGAGCGCAAGCGATATAACGACGCGGTTAAGCAACTCAACACGTTCACGCGCCGATTGCTCGGGCGGTTCTACGCCGGCTTGGCCGGAGTCGAAAAGGCGGAGTACTTCGAAGTCACGGAAGAAGCCAAGACCGCGCCCAAAGTCGACTTCACCCCCGAGCCCCCAAGCGGGGGGTAGCTGCCGTTTGCCAGGAGAAGGTGACGAATACGATGGATCTGATGAACACACGAATCCTCGATCTGCTAATCGATGACGACGAGCAACTTGAGGAGCTGTTTCTCGGTGTGAACTTCCGCCAGGAAGACAATGTGTTCATGCGTTATCGTGTATCCATACGAATGACCGAACTGGTCCTGCTGCTCAAGAGACTGGAGGACGACGGCATTATCGAGGTCAAGCGGGCCAGAGGATACGAAGATGATGCGGACATCGCGGGGGCGCTATTCTGTCTCACGAGTCGCGGCCGGAGTATGTGGAATCCTGAGACCTCGCGCCTGCCGGGACTCTACGAACTCGCATGAAGCCAAGCCAAGAAGGTTGGGCTCCGGCCAACACCTCCCGGAATTGGTTTGGCGGGTGGGGAATCGATGGTGGAAGGTGGGTGCCTGTCGGATTCTCGTCCATTCCCCACCCATTCCGGCGGCGAATGGGGGCGGCTGTTCGAACCCAACAAACGCCGGTATGGGGCACCCGCGCCAAGTAGGGCACGGTCGAGGCACGAGACCTGCCGCAAAGACTGACGTTCTTCCCCCGAATCCACCCACGCCGCGCATAGGAAAAGGGGGGCGTTTGCCCCCCTCTCTGAGTCTTCTGCCCGACCAATGCCGGCCGGCATACTGTCGAAAGCGTCTGCGTACTGACGGTTAACCGCCGACCTTCACTACTGCCAGATCGGTAACCGCGTTCACCCCGGCCGCCTTTAGCACGTCGCCGACTTTGGCCTTACCGTAGTCGTCCGTCTTGACGTGCAACTGCTCCATCAAGACTCGCTCGGAATAGTAGGCGTTGACCTTGCCCTCGGCGATCTTGGCCACGATCTGCTCCGGCTTGCCTTCGGCCTTGGCCATCTCGACAGCCTGCTCGCGGACCTTCTCGATGTCCGCGGCGGAGACGCCGGCGCGATCCACAGCCACCGGCTTGGTAAACACCGTATGCATGCAGAGGTCCGCAGCAACGTTCTTGTCAGACTTCGGCTCGGCGTCCAGAGCCAGCAGCACACCGATCTTGCCATCGTGATGCAGGTACGACGCGAGATACTCGCCCTGCATCCGCCGGCACGAGGTCAGATTCATGTTCTCCCGCAGTTTGCCGAACACATCCGTGAACTTGGTGTCCAGCTCCGGATCCTTGCGGACTTCTTCAGGGTTCGGCGAAGTCTCCGTGCCGGCCGCCACCTTGCGGGCGAACGCGTCGGCAAGCTCGATGAACAAATCGTTGTGGGCCACCGGAGCCGTCTCGCACTGCAGCTCGATAATGGCACCGACCTTCTTCGCGTCGTCGATGTAGATCCCGATTCGCCCCTCGCCCGTCGCGCGATCCGTACGGTCCGCGAGCTTGCCCTTGTGCTTCTTCCGCAGCCACTCCGTCGCGGCTTCCATCTCGCCGTTGCATTCGGTCAGCGCCTGCTTGCACTCCATCATCGGGAGATCGGTCTTGGCGCGCAGCTCCTTGACCATTTGAGCCGTAATACTTGCCATCTTCAGATACCTTCCACATTCCGGCCCGACGATACTCGCCGTGGCCATGCCGTCTCTAACAAACGGGGTCCGCGCGCTTCCGCGGGCCTGCCGCGCAATTGTTCCATGTTCAAATCAGGAAGGCCGCGTCAGACCGAGATCGCGGCCCTCGGAATCGATCCGGGGAGTCTACGACGACCCCTCGGCGCTCGAACCAGCGTCGACTGCCGGTGCCGTGGTTCCGGGTTCGGCCGCTTCAACCGGCGGCGGCGTACCCGCCGCGCCAACATCGGCTGCAACCGGCTCGGCCGGCGGTTTGGGCCGCCGTTCGCGCTTCTCGGCCGGCGGTCGATCCTCCTCCGGCGTCGGCACCTTCCGCGCCCGCTTGCCCTCTTCGATGGCATCGGTCAGATGGGTCAAAACGACCTCGATCGCCCTGATCGCGTCGTCGTTACCCGGGATGGGCAAGTCGGCGAAATCGGGATCGCTGTCCGTGTCAATCAGGCAAATCGTCGGAATCCCCAGCTTCTTGGCTTCGCGCACCGCGTTGCGCTCCCGGTGTACGTCAATCACAACGACGGAACCCGGGAGTTTGGACATCGTGCGGATGCCCTCGAGGTTGCGTCTGATCTTGCGAAGCTCGCGTGCCCGCGACGCTATCATCTTCTTGCTGTACTCTAGTGCAGTGCCGTCGGCTTCCGCGGCCTCAAGTTCCTCGAGACGCGACAAACGCGATCGAATCGTACGAAAGTTGGTTAAGGTCCCACCAAGCCAGCGCTCTGCCACGAAGGGCATGCCCGCCTGCCGCGCATGCTCCCGGATCTGTATCCGCGCCTGCCGCTTGGTACCTACAAACAAGACATCCTCACCCCGGGCCACCGATTGCGCGATGAACTTCTTCGCCCGCAACAGACCCAACACCGTCTCTCGAATGTCGAGGATGTGGATCGTGTTGCGCTTCCCAAAGATGTACGGTGCCATCTTGGGATTCCAGCGGCTCGCGCGATGGCCGAAGTGAATACCAGAGTTCACTAGTTGCCGAACCAAATCCGAAGCCAAAAAAATACCTCCGAATAGGAGCCAAAAAAGAGCATACCGCTCGCGCGGTAACAGCCAAGAAGTCTAACAGATTGCCATGTGCCGGCAAGTCACAGGGGCGAAAGCGGCGGGAAAGAGGCTGAAACGAAGATGGCCTGCACCAGCGCGGACCCGGCCGAAGGACCAATCGAGCGAACAAACGTTACTCTCTTCCGGAGGCGATACTCCCACTTTCAGGTACGACTGTCACCGAAACGGACACCGCTGTTAAGCACACCCCCGATGCCCAAACGCGCACAGGATGGACCGATAACCGTATGATGACCATCGGGGAATCGCCGTAACCCAGTTCAAGCAATCGACTTACGATCGTGAGCGTTGCATGAGCCGAAAGTGGTATTACCTCGCGAAGCGGACCACGGCTCGAATCCGGAGGTTGCCGGGCGTCTGGTGCGAAAGAGGCGCGGAGGCGTATAATCGGACCATGAGATTCCGCTCCGCGACCAATGCCGATACCGCCGACATCAGGCGCGTGGCCTCCACCGTCCTGCTCGAATACGGTCTGGAAATCGATTGCGGCGGAGTGGACACCGATCTCGACGATGTGGAGGCCGCCTACATCGAAACCGGCGGCGTCTTCGAGGTAATCGAGACCGATGAGGGGCGGATTGTCGGCACGGGTGGGATGGTGCCCAAGGGCGATGGCGTAGCCGAGCTGCGTAAGATGTACCTGCTCCGCGAAGCGCGAGGAAAGGGCCTGGGAAAGACCATGCTCGACCGTTTGATTAGGAAGGCCAAATCGGCCGGCTTCCATCGCGTCGAGCTGGAGACTACGGGGGTACTGACGGAGGCGGCCGGGCTGTACAAACGCTATGGATTCCGGCCGATTCACCGCGAGCCAGCGGCATCACGGTGTGATCAAGCTCTGGCGCTCGATCTTCGCAAGTCCGCGGCCCAACTCAGCAAGACGGCACGGTGACGCCCCGAACGACCATTGTTTTCGACTTTGACGGGACCCTTACGAGGCCCTATTTGGATTTCGACGCCATTCGCGAGGAAATCGGGGCGGTCGCCGGTCCGATTCTCGAAGCGATGGAACTAATGGACGCGGACCGCCGGCACCGGGCGGAGCAAATCCTGCTGCGGCACGAGTGGGATGCAGCGCGCAACGCGGAACTGCAGCCGGGGGCGGCCGAGACGATCGCAGCGCTACGATCCCGGGGGTTGCCGGTGGCAATCCTCACCCGAAACGCCCGGGATACCGTCAAGCTTGTGCTCGACAGCCACCACCTCGTCATCGATGCGATGCGGACGCGCGAGGACGGGGCCATCAAGCCCTCGCCGGACGGAATCCTCTCCATCTGTGCCGAGTTGGGCACCGATCCGCGAAACGGATGGATGATCGGAGACTATCGGTTTGATATCCTGACCGGCAAGGCGGCGGGGACTCAAACGGTACTCATGATCGGTGACGGCGGCGAGCCAGACTACGCCCATGAAGCGGATTACGTCATCCGCCGGCTCGAGGAGCTGTTGCCCCTGGTCTGCCGGCAATGACTGAGTAGGTCGGGATAAGCCCAATGGAACTAACCTTAGCAGACGAGACGAGAAAGTTCTCTCTGATGTGCGGACTGCGTCCCGTCCGAGTACGCCAACGAGACGTTCCGTCCTCCAGCCCAGGGTTGCCGCGTAGCGGCTACCCTGGGATTACGGTCAGATGGGAGGCCTACCCCGACGGGGTTGCGGCACAGTGGCGAGACCTCCGATGCCAATTGCTGTCGGCGGTGTGTGGCCATTCGGACAATCTCTGAAACCATTCGCCGGCCCTTCGGGCCGGGAGCACGTGGGGAGCGATCTCACCCACGGGCTCCGCTTCGCTCCACCCGTGGCTACTTGCCTTCGTCCCTTCGGGACGATTGGTCGCATGGCGGCCTGACAGAGGTTCGTACCATTGAGCAGAGCCCGACCTACTTGGCTTGGCTTAATAAATACGTGACTGTCCCGGGTTTACGCGGTATTGCCGTCTTCTGAATTCTGTGACGCCCCTTCCGTGCTCGCACTCCGCCCAGCACCACCACCCTCCGGCCACTTCCGCCAAAGAGCAACGCAGGTGGCCGTCAGAACCACCGATACCAGAATGTCGTACGTAATTGCCTGCTTGAAGATCGTTCGCCACAACGGCCACCGGGCTCCATACGTGTACCACATACTCGACCAACACGACAGCTCGGAATCGGCCATAACCAGCAGGGGGAACATGAGAAGAAAACTGCCCAGCGTAGGCCTGCGCCACGCGACTACAAAACACGTAATCACTACAATCGTCGCATTGTAGATCTTGAAACCTGTCATCGTCCCGTCCCCCTTTCCTAACGGTGGTCGCCTCGCGCGCGGACACACGTGTTAGATCCACAACCGACTGAGTAGGTCGGGCGCTGCTCCGAACCGCGTCTGCGCCTCCTTACTCGGTCGAGCTTCCCAGCTCCTTGCTTGACCGCTCGGCGACTCGGGCGCGCTGCTCGGACGTGGGGACGCGCTCAACTCTCTCCTTCAGCTCGGCGAACATGTCGTCCACGGGGCCGTACAGCTCGGTGGCCGACACCTTTATCTCTGCCAGCGACGCGTCACTGCCATCGTTCTCCCGAATGCGCTGCTCGAGGCGGGCAATGTCCTCGCGCCGCCGATCGCGATGGGCCAAGGCCCGCTGTTTCAGTTCGACCAGACATGAAGAAACGGCGTCGCGCTGGGCGTCGCCCAAACCATACATTCTGATGAACCGGGCAACGTATTCATCCCAAGCTTCCAACTCCAGAGCGATTTGATCGACCGGGACGGCGGCCTCCTCGCTCGGCGGGGCGGCGGGTGCGGATGCCTTCGCCCGAGCCGGCTCCGTCTGCTGATCGCGCTTCTTCTCTTGCTCCCGGAGGCGCTGGGACCGCGGCGGGATCCAAACCTCCCGGGGGTCGAAGTCCCCCTCCCGCCATTGGTGGAGCTTGCCCTCGGCCACCCTCATCCCGACCCCGAACTTCATCACCTCGATTTCGAACTTGGCTCGCTGCAACGGGCTCAGGGCATCTCTCAGGTCCTCGGTGCCCGCGTCAAGCTCCGCGCGACACTGCCGGAATACCGGTTCGACCCGCCGCGCCCAGTCCTGCACGGCCTCCTTCGACGGCGGATCGACCGCCATCCTCATCTCGAGGAACTCGTTAACCAGCGGTTGGATGGTTGTGCGGTTATCGTTCAGAAACCGGCCCCAACGCCGGCCGATCGCCTCGCGCACTTCAACCCGCTGCTCGGCGTCTAGTTCGAACTTGTCACTGAGATTGTCCGCCCAGCGCGTGAGCAGAGAGTCCATCAGCTTGGGCGTGGGCCAGATCCCCGCCACCGGCTCCGGCCGCACCGGGCCGACGAACTCGTCAGCAGGAACCACTTGCGCGGCCGCCGCACCGGCAAACAGGGTCAATACCGCCATTGCAGGGGCTGTTATCACCGACATGTTGGCTTGCTCCCTTCTACGCCGCCATTCGTTCGAGACCAACCCGCGGGGAAACCGGCGACAGCTCCGGCCACTGACTCGCCGATACAAGCTCAAGGTCACTGGAACCGGGATATCCGCATGGACGTGCAGAACATTGTCTCAATTGTCGTGCCTACGTTCAACCGCCTCGGGCGGCTCCAGCATTGCATCGACAGAATCCGACGGAATGTTACCCATCCGCGCGAGGTAATCGTGGTCGACGGCGGATCCACCGACGGCACCCGCGAATGGCTCGCTGATCGGAGCGAACTGCGCGTGATTCTGGAACCCGAGCGTGAAGGGGCGGTCAGGGCATTCAATAAGGGGTTCCGGGCGGCGACGGGCCACTACGTCATGTGGCTCAACGATGATGCCTATCCACTACCCGGCAGCGTATCGGCGGCCGTGGCTTTCCTTGAACGCCCCGACCTGGCCGACGTGGGTATGGTGGCTTTCTATCATCAATGGCACAGCCCGCGGAATGTGCTCGATCGGGTCGAGCATGAGGGCACATCGTACGAATTGTGCCACGTCCGCGGGTATCCCTACGCGAATTTCGGTCTGCTCCGTCGGACGTTGCTCGAGGAGGTCGGCTACGCGGATGAACGGTACTACTTCTTTGCGTTCGACCCGGACCTGTCACTGAAGATCCAGCTCGACCGCGGGCTGAAGGTCATCGGCTGCCGCAGGGCGCTCATTGCCCACGAGGAACATCACGACGAGCGTAAGCGCGAGGATCTGAGCCGCGGCGACGAGGACAATGCCAAACTGTTTGCCAAGTGGAATCTGCCGCCACGCGGTGCGTATGCCGACCCAAGCTCCGCCTATCGGCAAATGCTCCAAGAGCGCGGACTGCTCTGAGGACCGCCCGGGCTACATGCCAACGTTCCTAAAGGGATTGCCTATCGGCCAAAGGCGGGTCGCTCACGCTCGCCGTACTGAGGGGGCATCGCAGGCGCGTGTAGGGCACGGTCGAGGCACGAGACCTGCCACAATGCCGCGTATCGCGCGAAGACCACGTAGGGCACGGTCGAGGGACGAGACCTGCCATCGACGTCGCAATGGGCCGAGTCGCACGAAGATGTGCCACGTGCGTGTCTCGCGGAACCAGCCCGCCAGGGCGACAGCTCTGCCTAGGCCCGCGGCGTGAGTCCTCGTTGTTCTACATATCATTCGACCCATCCACCAACTGTAGCCGGCTGTCGATCTCGATTCTCCAGCCCGAAGGGCTTAAATGAAGTAGCCGGGGGGCAAGTCCGCCATCGGCGGACGCCGCCCACGGACGCGCTCCCCGCAACCAGTCTGCCCCTGAAAGGGTCAAGTGCCTTCGGCAAATGTGTTTCGCCATGACTTCTGACGCATTCTCAAAAAGCGCTGGGCAGCCGCAACAGATGCGCGGTTCATCGACACCTTCTCTTTCACTCTGTGAGGAGTTGTTTTTGAAGGCCGAACTCTTCGATGACACGTTGCACGCTCCGTATGCTGATGGTCCAGCCACTCTGCGTGAGCTTCTGGGCAATGACTTCGGCGGAGGCTTGGGGGTCGAGGAAGCGGTGCCGGATGACTTGGCGAAGGACTTCGGCTGTGCGACGGTATTGGGTTTTCGGTCCGCGTTTGCGGCTTTGCAGTGCGCTGCTACCGGATTCGCGGAACGCGGCGCGCAACTGAAAGTAGCGTTGCTTGCTGAAGCCGAACTTCTGTGCAGCCTTGGTGGGGCCGAGGCCTTCGCATTCGCCTTCCAGCAACATGCAGAGTTTACGTGTCATCTCATCGTCGTCGCGTACGGGGAGCGTCCCGGCGCGGCCCACCAACGCCTGTCGTGCCTGGTCGAAGTTGGTCATTGCATGATCCTCCATGACTTCGCCGTCGCGTCGAGGTCCAGTGACGCAACTGTCCACGGTGGAGGTTACCATACCCAGGCCGAAAAGTCTGATCATTTATGGCGTCTCCGTTAGCCCGTCCGGGGTATCTCTCCAGTATTGCTGGTGATCGCGAACTCTCAGGCGGAGAATGGCGGGTCTCGGACGCCGGAAGTCTCTTTGCCCCCGTAACATGAAACCGCAGCTCACGAACGAATCAACGAATCGCAGGAGGATGATAGGAACAATCAACTAGCCCCAGAAAACCTCTGCCGTCGGGGTAAGCCTCCCATCTGACCGTAATCCCCCGGTAGCCGCTAGGCGGCAACCCTGGGCTGGAGGACACAGCGCCGTTGGCGTACTCGGACGGGACGCAGTCCGCACATCAGAGAGGACTTTCTCGTCTCGTCTGCCAAGGTTAGTTCCATTGGGCTTTGCCCGACCTACTTGGCTATTCCCTTTCCTACGGGCAGTCCGCCGGTTGCGGGAACGGGTACGGGTCGCCCACGAATGCACTTACCGCACGCTGGACGTCGGTCATATTGACAATGGCGTTCGGGGTCACCGGGTCGAGGTCCGTCCATGCCAGCGGTGGTGCGGTCGGCGCGACTGAGAAGCACTGCAAGATCGCCTGGATGTCGCTCATGTTCACGGTTCCGTTGGGTCCTGTCCAGGCGTAATCCGAGAATCCGCCCACCACGTCGGCCCAGAACTTAGGAGCCGGCTCGAGGATCGTCTCTACCGAGAAGGGATCGTTGAAGATTACACCGTCCTGCGTAGTGCGAATCTCATAGGTTCCGGTCGGCGCTATCGGGCAATCGGCGACGTGGACCAACCTCGAATCCCCACTCCAATCGCGGAACACGGGGGTACCGGAAAGTCGGGCCACGCCGTCACTGTCGGGCACGTCCACCCACCAACTTGCGCCGACCGAATCGGGAAACTTCTCGCTAGCGGTCAGGGTGACCTGGTACGCCAGGATATCACTCCCGGCCACGAGCCCGAAGGAGATATACCGGTTCTTGCGAACCTCGCAATCGTCCGGGACACCGTCGCCGTTGCCGTCGGTTGCGGTGCCGGCGGCGATATCACATTCGTCCGGGACCGAGTTATCGTTGCAGTCCGGGCTCCATCCGTCTTCCACATCGCAGACGTCTTCGACGTTGTTGGCGTTGCAGTCCGAGGTCAGCGTACCGAGTGCGCAGGAACCATCGGGCATGCACGACTCGGCCCCGTTGCACACGTCACCGTCGTCGCAATGGGCGTCCGTGAGGCAATTGACACACTGGTGGTCCGCTTCGCGGCAGAACTGCCCGGGGCACGGCAGCTCACCACCGGCGCAGGCTCCTTCGATACAGGATTCGACCGCCGTGCAGAACAAGTCGTCGTCGCAGTCGTCGTCGTAAGTGCATTCAAAGCATGAGCAGTTCTCTTCATCGCACCATTCCGGCCGCCCGCAGCGTGGCGTTCCCGGTTGGCAGGTCCCCGTCGTATCACAGAACTCCGTCCCGTTGCAGAACACATCATCGCTGCAGACCCCACACGCATCACATTCATCGGGAACGCCGTTATCGTCGAGATCCACGCTGGTTCCCTGAGCGAGGTCGCAAACGTCGAGAGTGCTGTTGTTGTTGCAGTCAAAGATCCCCTCGTTGCCAATGCAATAACGCAAAGCATTGCGCATCAGCGTCATACCGTAGCTTGCGTCATACTTCCAATTGCCAGTGTACCAGGCCCATAGATCGTTGATGAACACGGCTTTTCCGGAACCGTAGTTATCGGTGACGGCCATAGGAACGCCGTCGTCCCAACTCAGGGCCACCTCGGCTCCCGGCTTCAATACGGGTGTCGTGGACCATCCCTCGAGCGCGGACGTTGCCGCAAGACCGTAAACAAGTGGGCTGGTCCAGTCGACAACCGTCGTTCCGGCGCGACGCTCCCACCCCTCCGCGCTTTCTATGGGAGACAGTGGGGAGTTATATGGGAAGCGGCTATAGAGGCCGGGTATGAACACAACACCACCGCCATATAATACGTATGTTTCTATCACCCCGACTTCAGATGGCCATGCTTCACTAATCAGCACCAGGGTGTCGTACTCGTTCAACCCTCCGGCGGCCTCTATGCTGTTCTCTACCGTCACTTCGTACCCCAGGTCGGTTAATCCCATAAGGAAACTCGGAGAGGCCTGATTTGGAAGGGCTTTAACGAGGATTTTCGGTGGGCACTCGCACTCGTCCGGAACACCGCTTGAGTTGCAGTCGACGCTTGCGCCGGCCGAAATGTCGCACTCATCAGGTATGGCGTTTCCATTGCAGTCCGGGCTGGTTCCATACGCGATATCGCATGTATCCCAGTAGCTGTTTTCGTTGCAGTCGGTGCTAGTGTCCTGGCACGCATCGGGCACGCCGTTTGCGTCACAATCCTCCGCGCCGGCGGCGATATCGCATTCATCGGGGATACCGTTGACGTTGCAGTCTGGGCTGGTACCTTCCGCCACGTCACATTCGTCCGGCGTTGCGTTATCGTTGCAATCGGCGCTCGTCCCCTCGACGATGTCCGATACATCGGGGACTCCATTGCTATTGCAGTCCGGTTCGCACTCGTCTGGAATCATGTTTCCGTTAGTGTCCTCGCTGGTGCCAAAGAGAATATCGCAGGAATCCGCAATACCATTGGTGTTACAGTCTCTTTCGCACTCGTCCGGCATGCCGTTGCCCGTGCAGTCCTCGCTGGTACCGCCGGCGATGTCGACCTCGTCGCCGATCCCGTTCCCATTGCAGTCGATCACCTGCATCGCGTTGAGCACGCCGCCGGTCATGGTGATCTTGGACAGCGCTTCAACCGGGCGCACGCCTAACAGAATGTAGTTCTTGACCTTCGACCACGTCCAATCGGGATGCCGGCTCATGACCAAGGCGGCTACTCCAGCCACGTGCGGAGCAGCCATCGAAGTGCCGTCGAGGTAATCGTAAGTTGCTCCCGTCGTAGTGCTGTAGACGTTCACCCCCGGAGCTCCGAGGTCCACGGTGGTCGCACCGAAGTTCGACGTGTCCCCGTTCGGAAAGACCCCGAGAAGGTCATCATTGTCGGTGGCGGCTACGGAGATGATGTTGGGCAGGTCGTAGGCAGCGGGATAGTGCGGGTAGCTGTCGGTGTTCGTGCTGTCGTTGCCGGCCGCCGCGACAAAGATGTGCCCGATGGCCTGCGCCGCTGCGATCGTGTCACGCAACGCGTCCGAGTAAGCCCTACCGCCCCAACTGTTGTTCGAAAGCCGAATGCCCTTGTCAATCGCGTATTCCATCGCCCGGATGGCATCGGAGGCACCGCCTCACCCACCGCCCCCAAGGAACCGCAAAGCCACGATCTGCCCGTGCCAGTTTACGCCGGCGACCCCCTCTCCGTTGTTCGCGACCGCTGCGATAGTCCCGGCCACATGGGTGCCGTGGTCACTCGTATCCATTGGGTCGCTGTCTTCATCGTAGAAGTCATAGCCGTGGATGTCGTCGATGTAGCCGTTGCTGTCGTCGTCGATTCCGTTCCCGGCGATCTCGTCGGGGTTAGTCCAGATGTTCGCCTGCAGATCGGGGTGGAGATAGTCGACACCCGTATCGATAACCGCGATGCGGAAGTCCGGATCCCCGGTCCACACGTTCCACGCCCCAAGAACACTGATGTCGGCCCCCGGCGTGCCGGCATCGCCATTGACGGTTTGCCCCGTATTGTGCATCCCCCAAAGTTCGCCGAAATCTGAGTCGTTGGGGACGTCGGTGGCACAAACACGGTAGTCCGGCTCCGCGTACAGAACGTCCGGGTGCTTCTCGTAGGAAGCAAGAGCATCGGCCAGCTTGGCCTCCGCCACGTCCACGAGTTGCAAACCCGGCACGATGCGGTATTCCCGCAAAACACCTTTTACCTGGGCCGCTGCGTGCGCGGCTTGCTTATCCGCACGGCCCGCGACAGAGCGGAACCGCACCAGAAGTCGCTCGGGGTGATAGGGCTTGTCGTTCTTCTGGATACACGCTTCGCCCGATTTGTTTGCGGGTACCTGCCCGAAGTCCACGTCCGCCCGCACAGCCGATGCGAAGAACGCAACCGGCACCAAAGCCAGCACGAATCTGATGGATGACATCGCACTTCCTCCGAGAGTGACGCCGCCGCGACCGGCCGGGCGACGAAGCCCCTACCGAGGCCGCGAGGTGAATGAGACACTATGATACCGGACATACGCGAGGAATTCAACAGTTTTTAAGTTCCCACTGGGGGATTGTTGGGGTAAGCTGCCCGCCCGTCCGCATGCCTTGCTCTTCCCACGGGGCACGATCCAGCCGATGACCCACGCTCAGGCAGCTAATATCGGTCCTTTGGGGTGCCGATCAACTCAACGTGGGATTACTGCGCGTACCGAATCTGCGACCCGCGACCTACGCAGCGTTTTTCTTGATCGCGATAGCCACATTGAACACCGGATGTGGCAACATAGCGTGTGCGCTGTTACCCGCCTCCCCGCCAACCGCGGTCATCAGTGCGGACCGGCATCGGCTCTCGCAGGCTCCGGGTTCATCCCTGGAAACCCAGCTAAGTGTATCCCCCGTAAAGGGTCTGCCTCCGTACAGCTTCGAATGGTCCGTAGTCGACCCGGCGGGGAGCCGGGCGGAGGTGCTTCTGGATTCTACGGACACCGCCTCGACCAACTTCACTGCCGGCGAGATTGAGGGCCCTTACGAGGTCTTTTGCACGGTCACCGATTCTTGCGGGCGGGCGTACACGGCAGGTGTGGTCTTACACGTCGGTGGTCAGGTCGGCCTGGACATCAGCACGGAACGCGTGGGGGTCGTTGCGGGCGGCGGGGTCGAGGGTCAGACTACCATTCAACTGAGCCCCAGCGCCGGAATACCGCCGTTCGACGTCAGTTGGACCTGCACACGGCCGGACGGGCACGTGGACAATGACCGGCTCGACACCACGGACCCGTTGATGCCCGTCTTTACGAGCAGTGACGAGCTCGGGATCTACATCCTCACGGCCACTATAACGGACTCTTCCGGTGATACGTCGGTGGAATCCGTGATAGTCGTTGTCGGAGAGGTGCCCGGACTCGACATCACGGTTGATCGACCGTCGATTGTGCCGGGCGGAGGCGAGGACGGGATGGCCCGCCTGCTGGCGACCCCGATCGGTGGTGTTGAACCCATTACGTACGACTGGGAGATCATCGATTCGCAAGGTGAGATCCGCAACGAGTTGCTCTGGGACACCACGGCGCGTTCTCCCGTCTTCCAGAGTCCGGACGAAACCGGGACGTACCTGGCACGGTGTGCAGCTACTGATGTCGATGGCGTTGTGCTCATTGGCTCGACGACCATCCAGGTCGGCCGCCAGGTAACCGTGAATGTAGAGTCGGATCGGATGACGCTTCCGGCGGGCGAGTCGGACGGTGCTGAGGCCGCGCTTACCGCAGAGGTCCTGGGGGGGAGCGATCCCGTTGACGTGGAGTGGGCGGTCAGCGGGCCGAACGGGCGCGATTACACCGACCTGCTTGATCGCGACGACGGGATGCAGGTCGTTCTTGCCCCGGGTACCGTACCTGGTCTGTACGCGGTCCGCTGCACCGTTACCGATGCCGACGGCGTGTCAGCCGCTGATACGGTGGTTCTGACCATGGGGGGGACCCTGGGTTTGCTGGTTACCGCAGACCGAACGTCTCTAGCGACGGGCGGCGGGTCGCTATACGGGTCATCCGAGCTGACGGCAACGACTCACGGCGGAGCCTCGCCCTACACGTATTCCTGGTCCGTGGTTGATCCCTCCGGAAATCAGGCCTCGGCCCGCTTGGATAGCACCAATCGAGACAGCACCACGTTCACCAGTTCGTCGACGGTCGGGCTTCACACGGTAATGTGTACCGTGACGGATGCTCTCGGCGACGTGGCGGCTGATTCCATCGCGATAGTCGTGGGGCAGCCTCTCAACGTCGATGTGACCGTCGATAGGCAGTCTCTGGTGCCGGGCGGCGGCGTCAGCGGACAAGCTCAGCTACTCACCACCGTGAACGGTGGCGCGGCGCCGTACAGTTATACCTGGACGGTGCGCGATCCGGATGGAGTGGCGGCTCCGGCGCGGCTCAGCGACCTGACGGCCGCGACGCCGGTATTCACCAGCGCTGCGATCACCGGGACCTATCGACTCACCCTGACTACTTCCGACGCGACCGGAGTGGTGTTCGTTGATTCGGCCGAGGTGGTCGTCAGCGGGTCCAGCCTGGGCACGGCCGGGTTCTCTGTTGATGTTGCTACTAACCGGCTGACGATCGCCCCGTCCGGAGGGACCGCAACGCTTACCGCGTTCGTTACGGGAGGTATCGCCCCGATTACCTACGCCTGGACGATTACCGATCCCAGCGGCGCAGTAGACAACACGCGGATAGACTCGACGAGCAACTTCACGGCGACCTTCACTAGTGCGGCCATGCACGGGACCTATCGGGCGGTGTGCATTGCGACCGACGACTCCGGCAGCACCTTCACCGACAGCGTGCAACTGACCGTGTCGGACGCTTTCACGCTCGATGTATCGAGTGATGTCACCCATGTGTCGCCCGGAGGAACGGTCAATCTCCTCGCCGACCACAGCGGCGGCAGTCCCAACTTCACGTATCTGTGGAGCTGCGTGGATGATAGCAGCGTCGCCTCGGGCACCTTCGGCAGCGGCGCTACCGGAGTGGGAGCCGCCTTGCAGACCGTTGCCAATGACGCCACGAACACCTGGACCGCCCCGGCAGCGGGGCCGGGCACGCTGGGAAGTTATCGCCTGTCGGTTATCGCCACGGACGCCGGTGGACACAGCTTCGTCGACACCGTGATGATCACCGTAACCGACGCCTTCTCACTTGACGTGTCGGCCTCCGCTACCCATGTCAGCCCGGGAGGCTCCGTTAACCTCAGCGCAGATCGAACCGGAGGAAGTTCCGATTTCACGTTTGCGTTCTCCGCCGTGAATGCCGGCAATGCCGCCTCCGGCACGTTCACTACCGGCTCGACGGGGGTAGGCGCGGCCAGCATCGTCGCGGCCGATGACACTACGAACGTGTGGACCGCGCCGAACAGCGGGGCGGGGACCTTGGGAACCTACCGGATTATCATAACCGCTACGGACGCCGGCGGAGTCAGCTTTACGGATACCGTGCATGTCGTCGTTTCCGATCCGTTTTCCGTTAATGTGACGGCCAACGGTACGGTTGCGGCACCCGGCACGGCCACTACCGTTACTGCCGACCGGTCCGGGGGAGAAACGACTTTCTCGTATGTCTGGAGCGCGGCGGATTCCTCAGGCGCGGCCGCGGGCAGCTTCGCGACCGGCTCGACCGGCGTCGGTGCCGCGACCCAAGCCGGCGAAGCGGATGATGCGGCCAATTCCTGGACAGCTCCGGCCGCGGCCGCCGGAGTGACCGGGAGCTACACCATTACTTGTGTGGCGACGGATGCGTTGGGGTTCACCTATACGGACAGCACCGCCATCGTGGTCGGCGCTGACGATATTCTGGCACTCGACATTGCCGTAGACAAGGTCTCTGTGGCTCCCGGAGGAGTCGTTAACCTCACCGTCGATCAGACCGGCGGGGCGACGCCGTTCGCCTATGCATACACCGCCGTGAATGAGTCGAACGCTGCGGCGGGAACGCTGGGCGCTGCAAGCCAGAGCGGCGTTGCCGGCAACAGCACGAACACCTGGACCGCACCTGCGGCCGCGGCGGGGACGCTCGGCACTTATCGTATTCAGGTGACCGCGACCGATGCCGTTGGCGATACGTTTACGGATTCGGTACAGGTCAACGTAGAATCGCCGCTCTCGCTCGACTTGACGGCGAACGACACGTTCACGGCACCCTCCACCGCGATCGTGTTCTCGGCGAATGTATCCGGCGGAGAGACCCCGTACTCCTATACCTGGCTGGCCCGGAACAGCGCCGGCACCGATATCGGGACATGGCAGACCGGGGCCGGGGCGGCCGGGCATGCCACGCAGAACGGTGAGGCCGGCGATACCGCGAACGCGTGGTCTACTACCACCGAGGGCCGCTATACCGTTACCTGTACGGTTACGGATAACACCGGGCAGTCGTTTACCGACTCGTTGCCGGTCGTATATACATCTCAGGACGTCTATTCGCTGGACGTTCGATCCGACAAACTCACCGTCGCACCCGGCGAGCTCGTGAATCTGACCGGGGACCAGACCGGCGGGATTGCCAACTACACCTACGCCTGGAGCGCTCTGAACGAGGCGGGAGCGGCCGCGGGCACGTTGGGTAGTACTAATCAGGCCGGAATAGCCGCCGACACGACCAATACGTGGACAGCACCGACCGGCAGCGGAGTCGAGGGCTCGTATCGCATTATCTGTACGGTCACGGATGCGTCCGGACGAACGTTTACCGATAGCATGCTCCTTGATGTTACCTCGCTGGCACTGCAGAATGTCTTCCTGGCTCCAGCGGCAACCGCGACCAACAACGTGTTGGGTGGAACGGCGCTTAACGTCTGGGCCGGAACCGCGGACCCCGGGCAGCAGATAACGGCCGGCCTGACCAACCCTGTCTACCCGCGGAACGTCATTCTCACCATCAGCGATGCCGACAACAGCATCACCGGAGGCACGGCCCGCGTTACCGGATTGGATGCCCGCGGGCTGGCTATCTCTGAGGTTATCAGCATCGCCGCCTCGGCCGGGACGTCCAGCACCAATACCGGGGTAGTGCCGTTCGCCACAGTGACCCGGGTCGACTTGTTTGCCTTCACCGGCGCCGACGCCGGAGCGGACCAGGTATCGGTTGGCACGGGCGTTAAGTTCGGCCTCTCCGGCGTCTTGACGGCCGCCGGGGACATCGTCTACGTGATCGAAGGCACAACCACATTGACCGCCGGATACTCCGTGGACGCGACGGCCGGTCAACAGGGCATTACGTTCACCAACGCGCCGAACACCGCACGAAATTACACCGTCGTCTTCCGAGCCCGCTAATCCGAGCCGCACCCGCGGCGGGTGACATGGGCCAACTTGCTGGCCCGTGAGGTGGCATGATGATGTCATGTTCTCGCGTAATGTGCCGGGTGCCATGGTCCACGCTTGCGTGGCCATGGAGGTTTGCTGATTTCGTAGGGCACGGTCGAGGTACGAGACCTGCCGGGTGCCATGGTCCACGCTTGCGCCGCCATGGAGGTTTGCTAATTTCGTAGGGCACGGTCGAGGTACGAGACCTGCCGCAACGGCGCATGACGCGCGAACCGAACGGCTTTCTTCAACCCGCTTCGGGGTTGGGGTGGGAGAGGGCTTGTGACCCAGGGTGGCACTGAAGCGGCTACGCCGCTTCGTTTACCCTGGGCTTTGTTGTGAAACGCCTTCGGCGTAAGTGCGGAGCGCGCGTCGCGCGAAGGTCTGCTGTCCGCAAGGGATCTGCCACTGGGGGGTGTGCTACTGCTTTCGATCAGTGCAGAATTGCCGTTAACGCATGACACCCGAGTGGTGCCAGCCGTAGGGGATGGTCGAGGCCCGATACCTGGCGAAACGCCCGTAGCTACGACTTCTGCCAGAATACGGCGATGCGGTCGATCTTCTGAATCTCGTCGGTGATTCCGCGCGCCTGGCGATACTCCTCTACCGCCCGCTTGCAGTCCGGGTAGGCGTTATAGTCATCGATAATGCAAAAACCGCCCGCAGACAGCTTGGGATAGAGCAGCGTGAGAGCGTCCCGGGTACTCTCGTACGTATCGCCGTCCAGCCGAATGACCGCCGCTTCCTTCAACGGCGCCGTCGGAAGCGTGTCCGCAAAGAAACCCTGGAGAAAGACGACCTGGTCATCAAGAAGACCATAACGGGCGAAACACGATTTGACTTCATCCAGACTGGTTCCGCCTTCCGTCAGAATACCCGCCGGGTTCCGCAAATGCCACATGACAAAGTCGACCAGGTCGTCACTGGGATCCTCGCACACCGGGAAACTGCTCTGCTCGGAGAGAAGTCGCTGCAACAAATGGAAGCACTTCCGCCGCCACCAGCGGCTTGGAACCGAACCGATCCCCTGCATGAACGGCACAACGAGCCAATGCGGCTTGGCCGGGGCGATCGGAGTGAATGTATCGCACGCGTAAACACATCGATCGGCAATCCCGTGGGCCTTCAGCACCGCGCGCATGAAGATGGCCGCCCCTCCGCGAAAGACCCCGGCCTCCACCAGATCGCCGGGGACCCCGTCGCGGATCACGCTCTCAATGCAGAACTGCACATTCTCGAGCCGGCGGATACCGATCATCGTGTGCGAATACGTCGGCGCGTCCTCGCCCATAACCCGCCGGCTGAGATCGAACCTGCGAGCTAGGATCGGCTTCCGCTTATCATCATAGAAGATCAGCGGCTTATCCTGATAGAGAATGTTCGCAACGGCCCGCTTCATGAGATCGAGATACAGCTCCGGGGCGGTCCCGTCGGCCGCCACCGGACCGAGCCCGTGGGCCTCATATTCGCCGGCCCCGATCGCCGGTGCGCAAGATCGCGCCGCATACGCCAGACCCGCTCCGTGCCGAAACGCAATGCGCAGGCACAGCCACAACATTACGACCACAAGACCGATGCCTACCAGGATCATCCCCCAACCCGGCAGCCCCCCGGCCTCGGCCCAGCCGCCCTTACTACAGAGGAGAAACAATAGTGACACAGTACCGGCACCAAAGAGCGCAAGCCACACCACGACGACCCGGCGGCTCGGCTCATTGAAAGAAGCCGGGTCGCCTCGAGATTCCGCAGCCCGGGCGCTAAGATCGTTGTTCATTGCTACATCCGACATTTGGCAGCACTCGATTGTCAAGAATCCGTTTCCGGCCCGCGAAACAGCCGCACCGCGTCCTGAACGATACAGTACACCGCGGGCACGATAAACAGCGTGACGATCGTCGCAAAAGTCAGCCCCCAAACGAAGCTGGAGGCGAAAGGCGACCAGATTCGGCTTTTGCCTCCCAACCCCACCGCCAGCGGAAGCAGACCGAAGACCGTCGTAATCGTAGTCAGCAGTACGGGCCGGAGCCGCTGGCAGCAGGCCGCCCGCACCGCCTCAAACAGGTTCTCGTGCTCGGGCCTTTTGGCGTTGGCGCAGTCCACCAGCAGGATCGAGTCGTTGACGACCACGCCGGACATTCCCACGATGGCAATGAAGGTCATTATCGTGAACGGATACCCCCCCACCATCAGTCCGCCGACCACTCCGATGCAGGCGAACGGGGCGGTAGCGATGATCACCAGCGGCTGTAGGTAACTGCGGAACTGGGTGGCCAGCAGGAAGTAGATCAGGACCAGCGCCACGATATACGCCCGGCGCAGCCCGGAAAACGAGGAGGCCGTCTCCGCGAATTGCCCCCCGTACGTGACCCGCGCCTGGGGCGTGGTGGCCAGAGTCGGCGCGAACTGGCGGATAAGCTGATCGTTAACCTCCTGGGCCGTAGCCTGGCTGGTGTCGACCTCCGCACTGACGATAACCACGCGCTGTCCGTTGTAGTGTGGGATCCCGGCATAGCCCTGCTTAACCTCGACGTCAGCGATCTGACGCACCTGGATGATCTCCCTGCTAATAGAGCGGATATCGAGATCCATCAGATCCTCGACCTGCCGGCAGAAGCGCTCGGCCATGCGCAGCCGCACATCCAGATCCTCGCCCGAGTTCGTGTCCTTGAACGTCGAAACCACCAGGCCGTCGTTGGCCGTCCGCAGCACCGAAGCCAGCGATAGAAAAGTCAGCCCGTGTACCGAAGCGCTGTCCTCGTCAATTGTCAGGTTGATCTGCTGCCGGCCGAATTCGAGGTTGTCCTTGATGCCGAAAACTCCGTCCATCTTCGCCAAGGTCGCCTTGTATCGCTCAGCCAGCAGCTTCGAAGTTCTAAAGTCCGGGCACTCGATCCGGATATATACCGGCTTGCCGACCGGAGGGCCCGAACGGGGAGCCCAGATGCGAAACGAGCGCACACCACTGGCCGGGTTGTCTGCAAGATATTCGCCGATACGTTCCCGGAGCGTCGTAATCACGGCCGTGGGATCGGCATCGACCTGGCTCGTACGGGCGAGCTGAACGTGCATCTGGGCCACATTGTTGCGGAGTTTCACGGCGTTCTCGTCCGTGATCATCAGGCCATAGCTGGTAAGCACTCCGGATACCTGGTCGGTAAGGGACAGCACGATCCGTTCTAGTTCGTGGACGACCTCTCCAGTCTGATCCAGCGATGATTCGTCCGCTGTCTGAACATCCAAGAAGAAGGTGCCCTGATCGGAGGGGAACAACTCGACGTCCACCAGGGGTAATGCGGCATACGCCAAGTAAGCCAAAGCGAGCAACGGAATGGGTACAAGATAACGATGGCGGAGCGTCACGGCCAGGCATCGATCGTACAGGGCCTTGCCCCACGTCAAACCCTCGCCGGACTCCCGCAGGTTCTCCTTGACTTCCTTCCTCACCAAGCCCGCCCGACGGCGATAGCCGAAATCCAGGTAGTGTACCGGCAGGATCAGCAGGCATTCGAACAACGAGGCCAGCAGCACGACCGCCACGGTCTTGGGGATTATCGCGAAGAACTCGCCCAATACGCCCGACATGAGCAGCAGCGGCAGGAACGCCGCGACGGTCGTTGCCGACGACGACACCACCGGCCAGAACACCTCGCCGGCCCCCTGGATGATGGCCTGAAGCAGTCCGCGGGGATCGTCACGGGTGATCCCGCGCTCTTCGACGTGCCGGTAGATGCTCTCGAGCACCACGATTGCGTCATCGACGATCATCCCGGCGCACAGCACCAACCCGATAAGCGAGATCGCATTGATCGTAACGTCCAGCGCGTGCATGCAGATCAGTGCGCAGCCGAAGGAAAACGGGATTCCGATGATCGCCAGCAGAGAGTTACGCAGCCCCAGCGCCACCAGCAGCACGATGAAGACGAGCACGACGCCGCTGATGAGGTTGTTAGTGAGAACGTGCAATCGGCTACTGATGATGTCGCTGGCGTCGTTATAGATCTTGAGTTCGACCCCCGGAGGCAGCGAGGCCTCAAAGGCGGGCAGCGCCTCGCGGACCCGTTGGGCGACTATGCGGGAGTCCGCTTCGTCGCTCTTGGCGATTCCCAGTGCCAGACACTCGTTGAGATCGCAACGCGCAAAGAACGTCTTGCGGGCGAAGCCGGTCTCGATTGACGCGACGTCGCGCAGGTAGACATGCCCGCCGCTGGGGTTCTTCAGTACGACGATTGAGCCGAGCTCTTCCGGGGATAACACTCCGCCTTGCGCTCGAATGCTCAACTCGCTTTCGGTCTGCTGAATGGTCCCCGAAGGCAGGTCACGATTGTACTGCTGGAGTATCTCCGCCAGATCGTGCAGAACCAGACCGTGCTTGCGAATGGCGTCACGGTCGATCTTGATGTGGATCTCCCGATCGCGGACGAGCATGTCGTCCACCTTGGCGACCCCGGGTATCTCGCGCAGCATCGGCTTCAGGCGCAAGGCTACGTCGTGCAAAACTTCCTCGCCCACCCCGCCCACGTCGACCACGGATACCCACTGCAGGAAGAACACCTCGGCCATGGACAGTTTGGTGACGATCGGTTCTTCCGCATCCTCGGGGAGATCGGCTACTTGATCGACGGCGGCCCGCAGTTCGCGCATCGCCGCGTCGAGCCCGCTGGGCGAGAGGTTCTCTCTGAACTTCACGCGGATCAGCGACGCGTCCGGCTTGGAATCCGAGACAATCCAGGAAATCCCGCGATTGTCCAGAATCTCATCCTCGATCCGATCGGTAATCAGCCGCTCCACGTCCTCGGCCGACGCCCCCAGCCAGATCGTATCGATGGTCGCCTCTCCCAACGACAAATCGGGGTAGACATCGACCGGCATGGCGTTGATTACGAGGAACCCGACGACGACTAGCACGATGAAGAGCAGATTCATCGGCACGACATTGTCGAGCGCAAAGGCCGTGATACTTGCCCCGGAACCTTTCAGTGGGTTACTCATGGTCGCGGGTCAGTCCTCGAGACGAACTTCGGTTTGCTCGGAAAGATGCTGCAATCCCTTGGTCACCACCATGGCACCCTCCTCCACGCCGCTGACCACCCGGTAGGACCGCGGGTCCGACAGGACGGGCAGAACGTCTATCGCAACGCGCCGGGCCAGAAAAATCCCGCCGGCCGAGTCTCCGCCCGGATCACGCGGCTGAACGACGTAGCAGAATGTTTGGCCGAACAGCTCCACCACCGCCTCCCGCGGGATGGCCAGGATGTGGTGAGCGACCGTGTCGACTCCGGCCCCAGGTGCTCGCGTGATCGTTCCATCCATGAAGAACCCGGGGTGCAGCCGGCGACCCGGGTTGGGCAACTCGATCTCCACGTCGAACTTGCGACTCGTAAGCACCGCCTGCGGATGAACGCGCCGAACCACTCCTTCGAAACTCTCCCCAGGCAGCGCTTTCGTGGTGAGAACCGCCGGCTGGCCGACCTCTATCCAGACCACGTTACGGTCCTCGACCTCGGCCAACAGCTTCAACCGATCGACTTCGATCACCTCGGCTAACGGGTGCCCCGGCTGGGCGTACTCCCCGCGGCGCAGGTGAATCCGCGATACCACCCCGTCTATGGGTGACGTAACCGTCGTGCGGTCCAGCATGAGCGCCGCCAGACGAACCGCCGCCTCCGCCTGGTGCTTGCGCGCCTTGGCGGCGAGATACTTGATCTCGCCCTGCTTTCGCTCGATCAGAGCGGTCTGCTGTTCGTCCAGCCCTTTGAGCCGATCCCAGTTCGTCTTGGCCAGTTCGCAGTCCTGCTCCGCCTGGTCCAACATAGCCAGGGCCTCGTCGTGTTCGATCGTCCGCACGGCGTCGTCGATTTTGAACATCGCCTTGCCGCGTTCGAGCTCGTCCGCCACATCCACCCACTGCTCCACGATCTCGCCCGGAACATCCGCCGAAACTGCCAGCGCAACATAAGGGGTGAGGAACCCGTGGATGGCGGCTTGATCGAGCAGGACCCGCCGTTCGACCTGCACAACTCGAACCGGAGCCGCAACCTGCGTAGCGCCCCGGGCCGACTTCTCCCGGTCCAACCCCCTGACGTGTCTCTGGACGAGCACCCCAACCGCGATCAGCAAGGCACTGGCCACCAACACCAGAATAACGAATAAAGGAGAGCCTCTTCTGTCTTTGCTCACAGATGCCATCATCAACTCGTCATCAGGTAAGGTCCGCTTCGCCGACCAGGCGACACATTCAAACACACGCGGTCCGCACAGCGCAATGGTACTAACCTTGATCGAAAAGGCGAGAGAGCAGGTGGGGTCCGCTCCGCAGACCAGGCGACTCGAGTATCCTACACGGGCTTAGGCAACCGATCATCTGTGCCGGGTGGTCCACGCTTGCGTGGCCGTGAAGATCCGCAGCCCCGTAGGGCATGGTCGAGGCACGAGACCTGCCGCAACGGCGCCTGTCGCGCGACGACTGATTGCGAAAGAGGACTACCTCTTGCGCTTCCATCCGTCCCCCACCCATTCCGGCGGGGAACCGGCGCGGCTGTCCCGAACCAGCAGACGCCGGAATGGACGGGGCACCCGCGCCGGAATGGCCGGGGCACCCACGCCGGCGGTGGGCTAAAGAAACCGCACGACAACCTCGTAGGGCATGGTCGAGGCACGAGACCTGCCGCAACGGCGCATGTCGCGCGAAGACCGACTGCGGAAGAGGACTACCTCTCGGGTGTCCATCCGTCCCCCACCCATTCCGGCGGGGAACCGGCGCGGCCGTTCGAGCCCAGCAGACGCCGGAATGGACGGGGCACCCGCGCGATACTCAGTTGCTCGCAGATGTATCGGCCGGTTCCGGACGCGGCGCGGCCGTGCGGGGCGCGGGTGCAATGGCCGGCTCGCTTGCGCGATGTCCGCCCGGCACGAGAGTCGGCTCCGATCCCGGCGCCGGGCGGCCCATCCCGCGTCGCTCCGTCCTGGTCAGGATCCGCTCGCCGGCTTCGCGATCGGGCACGGCCGAGAACTCCCCGACCAACAGCACGGCCTTGTTCGAACCCCAGTCGGTCAGCACCGAGTACGCCTGCTGCTTGGCGGTAATGCGGAACCGTCCGCGGATCACCCGGCTGCCGTAGTCCCACACAGTCGCGATCCCCGAAAGCGAGGCCGCCCGCAGATGCGTGTAGCCGGCACTGTATCGCATCCGCAGAGTCCGCCGGCTCACCGGATAATCGCGCGACGTGTCAGCGGGCAGCCCCTCCAAAACCAGCGACAGCAAGTGCTCGCTGCTGTGCCGCTTCCCCAACAGGGACCGCTTATGCCGGCGCATGGCGATGCACAGCTCATTGCGATCGTTCACCCAATAGTAACACTCGTTCGGTTTGATCTCCTGCACCAGCGGAGCGGTGGCACTAATCTTGCGCCCGCCCATTTGGATCTTGCTAATCGACGCATGCCCCGTGCAGCCCAACCCCGGCAAGAGCGTTAGCACCGCCGCGCCGAGCACAAACCGGCACCTCGTCAACCGGGCACACCTCAAGACGAATCCCTCAAACCAAGAACAACCTCCCGCGACCCCTCCTTAGTTAAGGAGGGGAGGACGAGAAACCTCTACGAGCAAGCGCTATCGGCAACTGCCGGAGAAACGGCTGACGCCCGATCCCTACACTGCCAACGGCCTGTCAGCCATACAACGGAAACTGATCACATATCGCCTGCACTTCGCCGGACACGCTCTTGATCGTGGCCGGATCGCCCTGAGAGCAGAGTACCCGGTCGATCAGCTCGGCGATCTTCGTCATCTCGCCCTCTTTCATACCACGCGTGGTCAGCGCCGGGGTCCCCATCCGCAGACCGCTGGTATGTACCGGCTTACGCTCGTCGAACGGGATCATGTTCTTGTTGACCACGATTCCCGTCTCGCCCAGCCACTCTTCGGCCTGCTTGCCGGTCACGTCCGGATACGCCGGCCGCAGATCGAGCAGCATCAGATGGTTGTCCGTCCCGCCCGAGACCAACCGGTTACCCTTGGCAACCAACCCCTCGGCCAACGCCTGGGCATTTCTGAGAATCTGTTCCTGGTACGTCTTGAACTCGGGTTTGAGAGCTTCGCCGAAGGCGACGGCCTTGGCGGCAATGCAGTGCATCAGCGGCCCGCCCTGGCTGCCGGGGAAGATCCGCGAGTCGATCTTCTTGGCGTGCTCTTCCTTGCACATGATGATGCCACCGCGCGGCCCGCGCAGAGTCTTGTGCGTGGTCGACGTAACGACCCCGGCCGACGGCACCGGGCTGGGATGCAGCCCCGTCGCGACCATCCCGGCGATATGGGCGATGTCCGCCATGTGGATCGCCCCGACCTCGTCCGCGATCTCCGAGAACTTGTTGAAGTCGATCGTCCGCGGATAGGCCGACGCCCCGGAGATGATCAACTTCGGCTTGTGCTCTTGGGCGAGTTTGCGGATCTCGGCGAAATCGAACTGCTCCGTCTTGGCATCCACGCCGTACGAGACGATGTTGTACAGCAGCCCGGTCATATGGACCTTCAGACCGTGCGACAAGTGCCCGCCGTGGGCCAAGCTCAGAGACAGAATCGTGTCGCCCGGCTGCAACGCATAGAGGTACACGGCCGCGTTGGCCGACGCCCCCGAGTGCGGCTGCACATTGGCGTGGTCACAGGCAAACAGCTTCTTGACCCGCTCGCGAGCTAAGTCCTCGACGCCGTCCATGTTCTCGCAGCCGCCGTAATACCGCTTGCCGGGGTAGCCTTCGGCGTACTTGTTGGTGAACACGGATCCCAGCGCCTCGAGCACGGCCTGGGATACGTGGTTCTCCGACGCGATCAACTCGATAGTGTTCTGCTGCCGGTCGACCTCCGCCTGCATGATGGGGAAGACCTCCGGATCCGCCGCGGCGATCGCCTTGAAGGCAGCCTTGGTTGCAACGCTCATAACATCACCTCAATTCAGGGTTTAACGGAATACTGCCGATCGGCACCACAATATTACCGCCGGCCCGGAAAATCAATCCGGTCGACAGGCCCAAGCCGCGGCCAGCGCGGCCACCCCACGTAGCCGGGTGCCATGGTCCACGCTTGCGTGGCCATGAAGGTCTGCCGGGTGCCGGGTGCCATGGTCCACGCTTGCGTGGCCATGAAGGTCTGCAATCCCGTAGGGCACGGTCGAGGCACAAGACCTGCCGCAACGGCGCATGTCGCGCGAAGACCTATCGTCGTTGGGCAACCACGCGGTAAATCGTCCCGGCATTAGGGACGCAGGCATGTAGCCACGGGTGGAGCTAACCGGAACCGGTGGGCCGCTTCGGCCCCAACGTGTTCCCGTCCCGAAGGGCCGGCGGAGGGCCGGGTGCCATGGTCCACGCTTGCGTGGCCATGAAGGTCTGCAATCCCGTAGGGCACGGTCGAGGCACGAGACCTGCCGCAACGGCGCATGTCGCGCGAAGACCTATCGTCGTTGGGCAACCACGCGGTAAACCGTCTCGGCATTAGGGACGCAGGCATGTAGCCACGGGTGGAGCGAAGCGGAACCGGTGGGCCGCTTCGGCCCCAACGTGTTCCCGTCCCGAAGGGCCAGCGGAGGGCAGCTCTCGGGGCAGGCTGGAAGCCTACGCTGCGGGGCGTCCCGAAGGATGGTTAACGGGATCGCGCGAAGGCGGGCTGCAGGCAGGATGCCCGCGTTACGCGAAGACCGCGGCAGGTCTCGTACCTCGACCATGCCCTACACCCGCCGATGCTGCCCTGTGAAGGGTCCACGCAATCAGTACGGCGAGCGTCAGCGACCCGCCCTTGAGCGATACGCGGCGTCTGGTTGGCGGGCCACCGCGCGCCAACGCGCCGATGCTGCCCAACACCCGGCGGTCCATCTCGTTGCAGGAGGCGGCAAGACCAGGGTGGATCCCTGGATTCGGCCTCCTGCCGGCTGAAAGCGCGGAGCACCCACGCGTGTTCCGACCAGACTCATCAATATAGGACGAAAAATCCTTGCATTGGGGTATTCACTTGTGTTAAATTGAAGCTTGCCGTGGTTGCTTGAGGCTTTTTCATCTGCGGAGCATTGCAGCTTGGCCGCGGGCGAGCCTGAGCCTACGCGGCTGCGGAGAACTACGCCGGAGCCCCGCATTACCGCCGCGGGGCGCCCGGGCAGCTTGGTGCGACGTCACAACCGGGTCTTCGGGTGTGCCACTGCTCTTGAGCAGTGCGGGCATGGAACACGGTTCAGATTGAACCCGGGTCTTTGAGCGTTGTAACGCACTAGTCGGCTATGCAGGTCGCGCCGCGCCGGCGCAGAAACGAAGGAGGGCAGTCATGCGAATCTCAACTTCTGCAGAACGTGGGTTGGTCGTACTGGCCGTGGTGGTCGGTCTGGTTGCGAATGCGCCTGACACAAACGCAGGCCCCGAAATTCGCTGGCAACCGGTGGGCGCTTCGGGTTTTCATACGATTGTTGACACTACCGGCAATGAGGGCGTCCCGTCGGTAATCGGCCTGCCGGCCGGCGGGGTGACGGTGGAGCTTGAGCTACGCGTGAGCGCGTGGGCGGACTGGCCTGGACAATCTCCGCTTGCCGTCTATCAGGCCACCCTTGACTCCACAAGCTACTCGACCGGTTCTGGGGCGCCTATTGGCCCGCTTAACCCCCTCACCGAGGACGGTTGCTTCATCGACGTCGACCGGCCGGACTTTGCGTTCTACGGCCTGACCCCGATAGCCGCAGTATTCACCGGCACTCTGGACTACGAATTGGGCTCCACATGCATGGGAACATACCCCGCGGACGATGGGACAATCAAATACGGCGGGACGCTCATTCTTGATATCCCTCCTGACGCCGCCGGTGATTATGAGATCCAGTTCGTGCACGATCCGTCAAAGACATTTGTGGATCCTGGCCACTGTGAGATGGCGCCCGGCCTGATACGAACAGCAGCTATCATCTCCGTTGGCGACTGTCAGGCTAACGGCATTGACGACGTCGACGACATTGCCGGTGGGACGAGCGTGGACTGCAACGGCGATTTGATTCCCGACGAATGCCAGCCGGAGCTTGATTACGACGGCGACGGGGTGCTGGATGCGTGCGATCCTTGCCCGCTGGATAATCCCGACGATACGGACGGAGATGGGGCGTGTGATTCCGACGACGTCTGCCCCGGCCTGGACGACTTCGCCGATGCGGACGGTGACACCGTGCCCGATTGCCTCGATCAGTGCCCGGAAGACGACGACAGTATCGATTTCGATGAAGACGGCATCCCCGATTGCCTCCAGGCCATCCCGACGACTTCGCAATGGGGCCTGGTGGTTCTGGCTCTGCTGCTCCTGGTGGCCGGGAAGGTCTATTTCGGAACCCGACCCCAGAGCACGGTCGACGCCGGCTGAGCTACATAGGGTTGGTAGCTCGCCTCTTTGGTACGGCAGGTCGGGCTCTGCCCAACGGTACTAACCTTGTCAGACGAGACGAGCGAGTTCTCTCTGATGTGTGGACTGCGTCCCGTCCGAGTACGCCAACCGCGTTGCGTCCTCCAGCCCGAAGGGCTCAGATGAAGTAGCCGGGGGCAAGGCCGCGCAGCGGCCGCCGCCCCCGGACTCGGTCCCCGCAACCTCCATGACCCTGGTAGGGGTCAAACAGCCCCGGTAAATGTGCTTCGCCATTGACTTTTGACGCGTTCTCAAAGAGGCCCGGCAGCCGAAACGGACGCGCGGTTCATCGGCACCGTCTCTTTCACCCTGTCAGGGTGATTGGGATTGTTGGAACCCCATCCGGGGGCGGCGGCCGCTGCGCGGCCTTGCCCCCGGCTACTATCTTGCAGGCTTTCAGCCTGAACACCGAGCCGGCTTGACACCGTTCGCTGAAAAGGAAGCCGCGCCTTGCCGGGTGCCATGGTCCACGCTTGCGTGGCCATGAAGGTCTGCAGCCCCGTAGGGCATGGTCGAGGCACGAGACCCTCAAAGACCGCTTCGTTTACCCGGCGCTTTGCTGTTGAACGCCCTTGGCGTAAGTTGGAAAGGGGTGTGTTTCGTAAGAACCAACGGCAGGTCTCGTTCCTCGACCATGCCCTACACCGGCCAGCGCTGCCCTACCTACACGGCTGGCGTTGTCCGACATACTGCAGGCAGGATGCGTGCGCTTCGCGAGGGGCGGCCCCCGGCATACCTTGTTCGCGAAACGCGAATACGAAAGTGGCCGGCGCCACCGCCGGCCACTTCAGGGAATTCGTCAGTTGTTCCCGCGTCGCGGGATGCAGTTAGCCAAGCCCCAGTGCCGCGCTGATCTGCGGAGCGAACTTGACCACCAACCCGGCGAACACCACGCTGACCATGCTCATCAGCTTGATCAGGATGTTCAGACTCGGGCCGGAAGTGTCCTTGAACGGATCGCCGACCGTATCACCGACAATCGTGGCCTTGTGGGCTTCACTGCCCTTGCCGCCGTGGTGGCCCTTCTCGACGTATTTCTTGGCGTTGTCCCAGGCTCCACCGGCGTTGGCCATGAAGATGGCAACGGCGAAACCGCTGGTCAGACCACCGGCCAGCAAGCCCATCACCCCGGGTACCCCAAACACCAGCCCCACCACCACCGGCACAATAATCGCCAGAAGGGACGGGAAGATCATCTCCTTCTGTGCGCCTTTGGTCGAGATATCCACGCAGCGGGCGTAGTCAGGCACTTTGTGGCCCTGGAACTCCACCTGACCGCGCGGCCAGTTCTCGGAGTCCATCGCCTCCGCTTCGGACATGTTCTTCTCGGCCATCAGATACGACGCAACCGTTTTGAACTGCTCGCGGCACTCCAGCATCATCTGATACGCGGCGCGCCCAACCGCTTGCATAGTCAAAGCGCAGAAAAGGAACGCCAACAACACACCGGAGAACATTCCGCACAGCACCTTGGGGTTCATGAGCGTGACTTTGTAGAAGTCCATGAACTGCTCCAAAGATGCCTTGCGCGACGAAACGATCTGGATTTCATGCGCGTTACCGTCGGCGTCTTTGATTGTCGTCGTACGCACATAATCGGCTTCGCGACGAGCCGGCGGGAGGCTTGGCAACTTGACGCCGTTGCGTCCTTCGGCTTCCAGCTTACTGTCGAGGACCTCACGCGCTTGCCCGCTCAGCAGCATGTGCCCCGTGTAGTTCGCCTCTGCCGTCCCGGGTTCGAACTTCTCCGCGAACTTGCCATGACCCATATAGTAGATGTCGCCGACCGCCGCCCCGGCGCTGTCCTTCGCAGCACCGTCGACTACGTGGACGTAGGCCATAGCCTCACGCACCTGTCCGATACGCACTTCCTCAACGTATGCGGCCAGTAACGCCAAGGCGGTCAAAGCAGCCGAGCCGATCGCGAACCCCTTACCCGTCGCCGCGGTAGTGTTACCGAGCGAATCGAGGGCGTCCGTCCGCTCCCGGACCTCCGGAGCCTGGGCGGTCATCTCGGCGTTACCGCCGGCGTTATCCGCAATAGGACCGTAGGCATCAGTAGCAAGCGTGAAGCCCAGTGTGGCCAGCATGCCTACCGCGGCAAGGCCGACGCCGTAGAGCCCGAGCATGAAGGTGTCGCCGCCACCGGCGAAGTTGAACGCCAGCAGAATGGCCAGAATGATGATCGCCAATGCCGCCCACGTGCTCTTCATCCCCTCGGCCACGCCGGCAATGATTACCGTCGCAGGTCCGGTCTTGGCCTGCTCGGCGATTCGCTTGGTTGGCCCGTAATCGTAGCTCGTATAACGCTCGGTTGCCTGCCCGATGAGATACCCGGCCACAAGTCCAACAACCACCGAAGAGGCCACGCCCGTCCATTCCACACCTGGGATTCCACCAAGCAATAGCCCGCAGACAGCATAGGTCGCCGCCAGAATGACAACGCTCGAGATCAGCAGCCCTCGATTAAGCGCGGACATGAGCTGGGCCATCGAGGCCCCTTCTTCGGTCTTCACCAAGTTAATGCCGCACCAGATGCTGGCGAGGATCCCCATTCCGGCCACGACCATCGGGACGGCCAAAAACGCCATCGCGTCACTCGCGATGTTCGTGTTGCCGAGCGCGTGGGCCGCGGCCACGCCGAGGGCGGCGGTAGCCAGGATCGACCCGGCGTACGACTCGTAAAGGTCGGCACCCATTCCGGCAACGTCGCCGACGTTATCGCCGACGTTGTCCGCGATAGCCGCAGGGTTACGCGGGTCGTCTTCGGGAATCTCGGCTTCCACCTTGCCGACGAGGTCTGCTCCCACGTCAGCCGCTTTTGTGTAGATTCCGCCGCCGACTCGAGCGAAAAGCGCCTGCGTACTGGCTCCCATGCCGAACGTCAGCATAACCACGGTAATCTCGTGCAGCGGCATGTTCGTGAACATGCGGAGTCCGAAGAACCAGAACGTAATATCGATGACGGCAAAGCCGACGACGACGAGCCCCATAACCGCCCCTGCGCGGAAGGAAACGCGAAGCCCCTCGTTGAGGCTCTTGCGGGCGCCGGCGGTAGTTCGGTGTGCCGCAATGGTCGCGGTCCGCATCCCGATGTAACCGCACAATCCGCTGAAGAAACCGCCTGTAAGGAAGGCGAATGGCACGAGTCCGTGCTGCACGTGCAGCCCAAACGCCATCCAGGCCAACACGACGATCAGCAGCAGGAACACGATGGCCACGATGCGGTACTGCCGGAACAGATACGCCATCGCCCCCTCGCGAACGTAGCCGGCGATTCGGATCATGTCCTCGTCGCCCTCGTCGGAGTCGATGACCTCCTGGTAGTACTTCCTAGCCATGAAGAGGGCAACGATCCCGCAGATCGGGGCCAAGTACCACAACAGCGGAATGCCGGCGGTCTCCGCTTGGGCGCCGGCAACGTCCCCGGTCACTTGTGGAACCGGCTCCATGACTTCCTGACCAAACACGGTGGAAGTTGCGAAGAGCCCGACGCTCCCTACAACCAAGACCACCGACAGAATGCCGAATCGCGTTGCCTTAGACACAGGTTCTCCTTCCGATTTCATTCGAGGTGTTGTGATTCGCAGGGTGTTCGTCCGACGCTCACGCACAGCGCCGCCGCGAGCGGACACGCGAGGCATAACCACCTTCGTACCATTATGTTGAGAAATCCAAGCCAAAACGAACCACGCCGTCGTTCCGGCTGGAGCGCGGGACTATAGCAAAACGGCCGATCCGTGCCAAACTCCCCCGTTTCCCGCAGGGGTACCCCCGACCGACCCCGCTTCGGTGTAGATCGACCGAGCCGACATTCTAATGCAGTTCGGCCCGTTGTCACGCAGGCGACCGAGCACCGGACGTGCGTCGGCAGGGAAGACACCACTTCACCAACAAGCACGCGGCGTAACCGCAGGTAGGGTTTGCCTGGGGTGCCGGCACTCTGAAACGAGGTGGAAAACGGTCCGAGCCTGCGGGGGCAGGAGCCTTAAGATTAGTATAGGGATTGCGTGGCCCGGACCAGGGCGGCCCGCATCCGGGGGTCGCCACCTCCATGTCCGGCGGACTCCACGAACACCAACTCTGATTTCGGCAAGGCTTGATGTAGGCGGAACGCGGATTTCGGCGTGCAAATCACGTCGTATCGCCCGTGGACGATCACCGTCGGAATAGACGCGATCTTGTGAGCGTTGCGGAGAAGCTGCCCTTCTTCAAGAAAGCAGCCGTTTGCCATGTAGTGGTTCTCGATCAGCGAGAAATCGTACGGGTCCCAGGTCAGAAATGCGGCCTCGACCTCTTCGTCCGATCGCTCCAAGGCCACTATCTTCATCTCATACCTCGCCCAAGCCAAAGAGGCCCGGCGGCGCACTTCTGTGTTCTCGCTTTGCAGCATGGCCAGGAGTTGACGGGGGTAGTCGTGCCGATCGGGCTTCGGAATGACCTCCTGAAACCGGGCGTAGACCTCCGGGAAGTGGGTGGCGACGCCGCCGTGGTAGAAGTGGTCTATCTCCGCCGCGGTCGCGGTAAACACGCCTCGCAGGACAAGCGACCTGATATTATCGGGGTATGCCTCAGCGTAGGCCAACGCCAACGTCGAACCCCAGGACCCTCCGAAGACGTGGCAGCGCCCGAGTTTCAGGTGCTCTCGTAGCCGCTCGATGTCGCCCACCAGCGCCGGCGTGTTGTTGTCCTTCAGCTCGCAGAACGGCTTACTTCTTCCCGCACCCCGCTGGTCATGAAGGACGATCAGGTACTTCTCCGGATCATGAAAGCGGCGGAGGGAGGGGTAGCTCCCGCCGCCCGGGCCACCGTGGAGGACCAACACCGGCACACCCTCCGGGTTGCCACAGAGCTCGTAGTAGATCTCGTGGATGTCAGATACCCGCAAATACCCCGTCTCGAACGGCTCGGGGATGGGGTACCAATCCAGCGGATCGATCGCGCTCGACGGCGCGGCGAGGTCGAGGACCGGCAGCACGGCCAGCAGGCAGGCTAGGCTACGAATGGGCATCGGTCGGGCTCCTTCTTGGCCAGGTTGTTATTCAGACCGCTGACTTTTTTGCTCACTCGGGGCAGGCTGGAAGCCGGCGCTACCGAGCCGGCCTCTGATTCGGCTCTTGGCACCTCACCCGTTGCAGCGGCTAACGACAGAATCGCCACTGGCGGGTCGAGTGCAAGCCGCGGGAATCTGCCAAACTGGCAGCAGGAGCGCAGCGGTGGTCCCGAAATGACAGCCGCGGTGGGCGTGCAGGGCGGGCGACGTTTCTGTCACAGGCGGGGCTTGATTCATAACTTGTTTTTTAGCAAGGGCTTAGAGAATGCAAGCGATATCCCGCCTGTTCTCCTTGCTCTGGCATCGCCCATGCTGTTTACCCCGTTGGGAATGTCTAGGGTGTGAGGGCTGTGTCGTGACGAATCTGCCGTCCTGGGGCTGCACCGAGAGCCGGAAAGTGCTTTTGTCGCACGGTGGGGCTTGGACGCGCAACGCCTGGCTGGGCGGAGTGGACGACGTATTGCGGCCATCCGGGTTCGTGGTGTGCCGGGCTCACACTGGTGCGGACACGATCCGCCAGGTCGAGGAAGGCGGGTTGGCCGGGGCCGTTCTGGTAGAGGACCGGGAGCGGATCGACGGGCTGTCGCTGTTGAGGATCATCCGGTCGATCGACCGGCACCTGCCTTGCTGGCTGGTAACGGAGAGAGCGAATCGGCGTACGCTGGAAGTCGCTCTTTCGCTGAGGGTGGTCAGCGTGATGGCTCAGCCGCTTGATTTAAGTGAACTCACACGGACGCTCACCGGTTTTCTGAGCGACCGTGCAAACGGCAACTGAAATGAGGCCCGTCGGGGCCTACGTCTGGTAGACGAAAGGAGTGCATACGAAGATGGCAAAGCTGAACATCAAACCGCTCGGCGATAAGGTGATCGTCAAGCGCGTCGAGGCTGAGGAGACAACTGCCGGCGGTATCGTCCTTCCGGATTCGGCTAAGGAAAAGCCGAAGCGCGGAATCGTGCTGGCGGTGGGCAGCGGTCGCCTGCTGGACGACGGAACCCGTAGCGAAATGCAGGTCAAGAAGAACGACGAAGTGCTCTTCTCCAGTTATGCCGGGACCGAGATCAAAGTCGGGCCGGAAGAGTACATGATAATGGACGAGACGGACATCCTGGGGATCATCGGCTAGCGAGCGGCGGACCGAACAAGGCGAAAGGTCAGCGGCGCGTCCGCGGCCGGCGGCTCGATCGAGCCGTTCTTCGCCGTTTCAGGTTTGCCTTTCCGACAAGACAAGGGGAGGTATCAGAATATGCCAGCAAAGCAGATTGCATACGAGACCGACGCGCGCGAGGCGATTCGCCGCGGTGTCAAGCAGCTCGCTCGGGCGGTCAAGGCGACTTTGGGGCCTTGCGGCCGCAACGTTGTCATTGAGAAGTCCTTTGGCGCTCCGACCGTCACGAAAGACGGCGTGAGCGTGGCCAAGGAAGTCGAACTCGATGACGCCTACGAGAACATGGGCGCCCAGATGGTCAAAGAGGTTGCATCCAAGACTTCGACCGTAGCCGGTGACGGCACGACGACGGCGACGATCTACGCCGAGGCGATCTACGACGAAGGGCTCCGCAATATCACCGCCGGCGCTGAGGCGATGGAGATCAAGCGCGGAATCGAAGCTGCCGTAGCCGCCATTGTCGCGGAGCTGCAGAAGAGCAGCCTGCCGGTTAACAACACGAACCAGATTGCCCAGGTCGGAACCTGTGCGGCCAACCAGAACGCCGAGATCGGCAAGCACATCGCCAACGCGATGGACAAGGTCGGCAAGGACGGCGTCATTACCGTCGAAGAGGGCAAGACCCTCGATACGACAGTGGAACTGGTCGAGGGTATGCAGTTCGATAAGGGCTATCTCTCGCCGCACTTCATCAATAAGTTCGAGGACCTGGTCTGCGAGTTCGACAAGCCGTTCGTACTGATCCACGAGAAGAAGATCACGGCCATCAAGGACCTGATCCCGATTCTCGAGAAGGTCTCGCAGGCGGGACGGCCTCTGTTGATTATCGCCGAGGATATCGAAGGCGAAGCGCTGGCCACCCTGGTCGTTAACAAATTGCGCGGCACGCTGCAGGTCTGCGCGGTCAAGGCCCCCGGTTTTGGTGATCGCCGCAAGGCCATGCTCGAGGACATCGCCATCTTGACCGGCGGCACTGCGATCTTCGAGGACCTCGGAACGAAGTTGGAGAACGTCAGCATCAGCGACCTCGGATCGGCCAAGAAGGTCCGGATCGACAAGGACAGCGCGACGATCATCGAGGGCGGCGGAGCGACCGACGGGATCAAGGGGCGTATCGAGCAGATCAAGATCGAGATCGAGAACACGTCCAGCGACTATGACCGCGAGAAGCTCGAGGAGCGACTGGCGAAGCTGTCCGGTGGCGTGGCTCAGCTCAACGTCGGGGCGGCTACCGAGGTCGAAATGAAGGAGAAGAAGGCCCTGGTCGAAGACGCCCTGCACGCGTGCCGGGCGGCGGTCGAAGAGGGCGTTCTTCCCGGCGGCGGCGTAGCGGTCATTCGTGCGGCCAAGGTGCTCGACGAGCTCTCCAAGAAGCTCCGGGGCGACCAGAAGACCGGGTTGGACATCGTCCGCCGGGCAATCTCCGCGCCTCTCCGCCAGATTGCGACAAACGCCGGGCTCGACGGATCGATCGTCTGGCAGCGGGTGAGCGAGAATACCGAAGACCCCAACTTCGGCTTCAACGCCCTGACCAGCCAGTACGGCGATATGGTGAAGATGGGAGTGCTCGTGCCGACGAAGGTCGAGCGCGTCGCCCTCCAGAATGCGGCTTCCGTCGCCAGCCTGCTGCTGACCACCGACTGCGTGATCAGTGAGATCAAAGAGAAGAACAAGCCGGCCGCTCCGGGCGGTGGAATGCCCGGCGGCGGTATGGGCGGCATGGGTGGCATGCCCGGAATGATGTAGGAGCGCCGTGACCTCGGCTATTCAAAGTCGCGGGCGGCGCAGCGCCGCCCGGAACGGAATAAGCAGGCGAAGTTGGTCGCCCTCGCCGAGGCCGACTGCGGAGCCTGTCCAGGAGACCGATGATTGGCCCACGGTCGATGATCAAACGACACCCCGCCGACACTCTCCGGTCGGCGGGGTGTTTGTTTGCGCTCGCGGTGACCGGTGGCCGATCCAGAGATGTAGTCCGGCGCAGTCGCCGAACGGAGGTTTTCGCTTTGATGGTGGTTGTGTTGCCCCATCAGGCGAGTTACCGTTCCCGCCTGTGCTGGTGTGGTTTGACCTGCAAAATCAAGAAAGAGGGGTACTATGACCATCGCGCGCCGGTTGGCTGAATGGGCCGACAATCTGAAATACGAAGATCTCCCGGAAAAGACCGTTCATGAAGTAAAACGCCGCATGGTCGACTCGCTGGGCACGGCGTTGGGAGCCTATCGCTGCCAGCCGCCTCGTATTGTGCGGGCTCGCGCCAAGGCGGTCAGCGATATGCCGCCGGCCTCGACCGTTTGGGGCAGCCGCCATTTCGTACCCCCGCAACGTGCCGCTTTCGCCAACGGCACTATGGTCCGATATCTCGATTACAACGACACGTACATAAGCCTGGAATCGGCTCATCCTTCGGACAATATTCCCGCAGCGGTGGCCGTCACCCAGGTAACCGGGGGCACGGGGAAAGACCTGATCGTCGCCACCGTCCTCGGCTATGAGATCCAGTGCCGCATGTGTGACGCCGCAAGCTTGCGGGCCGGCGGTTGGGATCACGTGATCTACGGAGCAATATCCACCGCGCTGCTGGCCGCTAAGCTCTGGGGCGCAACCGTAGAGCAGATGGAGCACGCCCTGGGCATCGCCGGAGTGTGCAATATCTCCATCCGCCAGACGCTTACCGGTCAGCTCGCGGATTGGAAGGGTTGCGCCTTTGCCAACGCGGCGCGGAACGGCATTTGCGCCGCCGATCTCGCCCGCCGGGGCTTGTCCGGCCCGAACGAGATCTTCGAAGGGCCCCGCGGACTGATCAGACAGCTCAACGTACCGGGTCTGGCGGAAATCGTCCTCGGTGGCAAAGGCGATTTCATGATCGACAAGACCTACGTCAAGTACTGGCCGGCCGAGTACCACTCGCAATCGGCTATTGAAGCCGTCTTGGCGCTGCGGCCGCAGATCGAAGGCAAAGAGATCAACGAGGTTTTCATCAAGACCAGCGCTGCCGCGGCCGGGGTCATCGGCAACGAGGCCGACAAACGCCGGCCGACCTCGCGGGAGACCGCGGATCACTCGATGCCCTATTGCTGTGCGGCCGCCCTGCTTGATGGTGACGTTACCCTGGCAGCGTTCGCAGAAGAACGTCTCACCGATCCCAAGCTCTTGGCCTTAACGGACAAGGTCAAGATCGTCGAAGACGATGGACTCAGCAAGGAGTATCCGAAGAAGATCGCCAGCGACGTTACGATCACCTGCACCGACGGCACGAAGGTCAACAAACGGGTGGATTACCCGCGCGGTCACGCCGAGAACCCGATGACCGACGACGAGATCGTGGCCAAGTTCAACCGGCTGGCCGATGGCGTGATCAGCAGCGATACGGCGGATCTGATTCTCGAGCAGGTTTGGAAGCTCGATGAACTGCAGAAGGTGACTCCCTTGTTTGCTTTCAAGATCCTCGGGAAGAAGAGTTAACCGGACAAGCCGGCGGGGTCTCCAATAAACAGTGCCCCGTCCTTCTGGCGTAAATAGCAGTTAACGAAAAGCCTCGTACACAGCTTGTAGGGCATGGTCGAGGCACGAGACCTGCCGAAACGGCGCGCACCCTGCGAAGACTGATTGCGGAAGAGGACTACGTCGGGGCTTTCCGTCGGTCCCCCACCCATTCCGGCCGTGGGTGGACGCAACAGTCCCAGCTCGACAAACGCCGGTATGGGGCACCCGCGCGTAGCGCAGGCTTCCAGCCTGCTGGATGGGCGGTGGGCTAACGGCACGTTTGAAGATGCAGACAGGATGTCTGCGTTACGAGCGACAACCATGCTGACGCGGATTCTGTTTGAAAGCCTGTGGCTGCTTGCGGCCGTGTGGGTCGGCGGGCAGTTTCTGCTGATCGCGCTGTGGTCCTGGCGACGAAGTCGCCTAACCGCCCGGATGGTCTGGGCCGGATTCGCCGCCGGGCCCTTGCTGTGGGTGATGTCCGCCCTGGTGGTCACGCCACGCGAGCGGATAGTCGAGCAGTGCGAAGAGTTGGCGGATTACGTCGATCAGGGTGACATTGCGGCCATAACGCGTCATCTGCACGACGACTTCGCCGTAGCCGACTTCGACCGCGAATCGTTCGCCGACCGCCTCGAGCAGATGCTCACCCGGCACCGCATCGACCGACCGCGTTTGCGCAGTTTCGATGTGGAGTTCTCGAAAGATGGAAACGCCGTAGCCGAGTTCAACGCCAGCGCCCTGGTTCGCGTGCCTGACCTGTTCAGCGACCGCGTGGACTCGCATTGGCGGGTCATCTTCCGGCAAGACGGTGACCGCTGGCTGATTACCAAAATCGAAGGCCGCCCGGCCGCCCCGTTCGAGGGGCCCAACTTCGCCGGCTGGTTGCGTTAACCGAATAGGCGGCAGGCTGGAGGCCAGGCCAGAACGGACCGTGCCCCGTTGGGTCCTTTAGCAGGTGCGAATCCCGCACTATCGCAAGACCCGGCGCGCCGCAGGGCAAGGAAACCGTTGGGGAGGCGTGGTCGGCCACCTGATTCGCGCGTATACTGGGGGGTTTGCGGGAACAAGGGCTTTTCGAGATTGAGGAGGCTCCCGTGTCCGGAACCAAACGCGCGTTTACGCTGATAGAATTGCTGGCCGTGATTGCGATCATCGGTCTGTTGGTTGGGTTGGTGCTTCCGTCCCTGAGCCGGGCTCGGCTGCAGGGTCGTTCGGTGGTCTGCCTCGCCCACCTCGGTGAGTTCGCCAAGGGCTGGCAGATGTACGCGGACGATAACGAGAGCATCATCCTTCCGGCCCGGATGTACGACAAGCCCGGGGGCAAAACCAACCGTGAGAACTGGTACGACGTAGGCAACGGCAAGAAGTACCGCCCTCGCTGGCCGGCGATAATCGGCGTATACGTCGGGGTCCCGGCCTTCAACGAGCCTCTGACCAAGGACAAGGACGGCATCCGTGCCGATTGGCAGGACTACGATAACGAGCTCTATTCGTGCCCCACGGAAGGAACCTGGATCAATGAGCGGAACTTCGCCTACGGCTACAACTACCAGTTCCTCGGCAACGCTCGCCAGACCAACGATACATACCATCGGTTCCCGGTGGCCATGCACCGGATCAAAGCCCCCAGCAAGACCGTGGTGTTCGGAGATTGCCTGGGAACGGCCGCCGGTTACCGCGCTTCGTCGCGGTCGAGCTATAACCGGCTTGGCACGTCGTTCACCAGTATGGGGAACCATGGTTTCACGTTGGATCCGCCTCGATTGACCGAAGACTCGGATCGCGGATCGGGCAGCGCGGACTCCACGCGTACGGCGGTGGCGGCGCGCCATCAGGAGAAGGCGAACGTCGTTTTCGCCGACGGGCACGGCGAGGGCATGCCTCCTCGTGAGCTGGGCTATCGTACAAACCGTTTCGGGCGTTTCGTGGACCACGATCCGGCCGATGAGAGCGAGCCCAGCCCTGGTGAGGACCCTGCGACCGGAGTAGCCGATGCCGGCGACTGGTTCACAGGGCGCGCCAAGACGTGTAGCGTTCTTGCCGAGTTGGATCCGGATGATGAGGTCGAGGACGGCGCTCACAACCGGTTGTTCTCCGGGACGGGCCGTGATGAGGATCCGCCCGAAATACCGCAATATGTAGAGGAATAGGGCGCGTCCAACGGCGCTTTCAGGCAGGTCGAGCGTACAACTCCGCCGGTCTTGGCAACATGTGGTATCGCAGCCACGGGCGTTAACAGGGCTGAGAAGGGCCATACACATCGTATTCGGCGGTTGGTGACGGGCGGTGTTTGCGCGTAAGATGTTGTCTGAATGTGTGATCAGCATCCGGTCCTGCCGAATGCCGTGGTAGACTCGGGCAATACCGAATAGACGCGCCGGTATCGGATCGAAGGGCTTTCGGAGGGGAGCAGCTATCGCCGCGGTGCGGGCGTCGCGACCTCCAAAGGCATTACCGGGATCTGCCGATTTACGATTAGAGTCTATGCGGTTTGGGACATAGACGTTTCTGAGCGAAAAGCGTCCTCTCACCTGGCTCGCGCGGTCAGGCGACCGAGGAAAGCCACTCGGCAGGCGCAACAGGTGGTGGGCTGAAGGCCGCGGGGCCTTTCCGATCAAGTAGAAGTTTCGCAAACAAGAAGGAGTGTGTTTGATGAGATGTAAACTCGCCGTATTCGTACTGGGATTGAGTCTGGTGCTGTCGGGGTCCGCGTCGGCCGGCGACGTCATGAAGGAGGCGCTGGCGGGTATTCCGCAGGACGCTATCGGGTTCATCTGCGTTCCCAGTCTCAAACAACTGGATACCGACTACGCTCAGGCGATTGAAGATCTGCAGTTGGGGATGTTCGTACCGCCGCCTATGAATTCGATTGTAGAGATCCTCAAACAGCAACTGCCGATGCTGGAGGGAATCGACGGCGAAGGCTCTCTCAGTGTGGTCTTCATGCCGGCCGCGACGTTGATGGAGTTGCAGAACAGCCAGGTGTTGCTCATTCCCACGAAAGACCCCAAAGCCATGGCCGAGGCTATGGGCGGGCAGGTCGGCGAAGGAGGCATCTGGAACATCAACATGATGGGGCAGCCGGCATTCGCGGTGTTGGGTGAGAAGCGGCTGGTAGTGGCGGCCGGCGCCGAGACGGCTAAGGCCGTCAAGGAGAGCAAAGCCGGTATCAAGGACAAACTCAAGTCCTCCGACCTCGAGGCGCTGGCCGGTTTGGACGTAGCCGTCTGGCTCGACGGCGAGAAACTCCTCACCCTGGCCAGGCCCATGATCGACGGGCTGCTGGGTCCGGTGATGGCGATGCAGGGCGCGGCCGGTGGCTTGGATGCCAAGGCGGCCGAAATGAACAAGAAGCGGATGGAGATGTTCATGGACGGCGTCCTGTCAGTCAGCTTCGGGCTCGCGTTGGACAAGGCCGGTTTGGGGCTGCGCGGGGCGTGGACGTCCAAACCCGGCAGTGAATTGACCAAGCAGACCAAGGTCCGGCCGACAACCGATTCGCTGCTACAGGGACTCTCCGGATCGAAGTACATGTTGGCCTTCGGGCAGACCGCAGATCCGGACACGTCGCGGGCTTCTGTGGATCAACTCGATCCGTTCTTCGAAATCGGCGAGGACGTCGAGGGAATCGACCCCGCTAAGTTGACGAAGCTGAAGGGGTTGGTCAAGGAATTGGCGCCGATGACTACGGCCATGCGAGGCAGTGTTGTGTCATTGGCTCCCGGTAGCGATGGATTGGTCGGCGCAACGGTGGTCTTCGAGACGACCGACAGCAAGCGCCATTTCGAGCTGTTCGGGAAACTGTTCGACCTCGGCAAGGAGATGGCGAGCGATGCCGCCAAGATCGAAGGCGCCGACGAAGAAGAGATCAAGATGTTCGTCGATGCCGCGACCTATAAGACCGAGGCGGAGGACATCGAAGGAGTCAAAGTCCATCAGTTGAGCTTCGACCTCTCCAAGATTGAGGATTTGGAGGACGAGGACTGGCTTGAGGATCTGGCCAACATCATCGGAAAAGACGGACTCATGGTGCGCATGGCTCCGATTGATGCCAAGACCGTCGTGATCGGCTTCGGCGGTGGGAAAGACCACATGGCTTCGGCCATCAAGCATGCCGGTACGAAGAAGGCCGCCTTGGACGAAGACGCCGGAATCAAGAAGGTGGCGGCGGTCCTACCGAAAGAGCGTGCGGCGATCTTCTGTCTTGCGATTGACCAGATTCTGATCGGGATCGACAACATCATGAAAGCCCTGGAAGAGGAAGAGGGCTTGCCGGTGAAAATGCCGATCATCGATGCCCCGATTGCCATGCAGGTCACCGGAGGTGATGGATGGGGACGCGGCGATTTGTTCCTGCCGACCGAGCTGTTGGTGGCTGGGAAGAACGCCGGAATGATGATGATGGGATCGATGATGGCGCCGCCCGAAACGCCTCCGGCGCAGCCGGAGCAACCGTAGATTCTGCAGGTGGATGTCTGACGCGATGGCGGCACTTGCGCCATCACGAGATTGGAGGGAGAGACTATGGGAAGGACCATTGTGTTCAGGTCAGTGATTCTCCCGGCGGTGTTGTTGGTCGGCTTCGCGGCCGCCGCGCTCTGCCGGGCGCAGACTCCGAAGGCGGCGCCCACTCCACCGCCGGCGACAGCCGAGCCGGCCGAGACCGCTCCACCGCCGGCAACAGCCGAGCCGGTTGAGACCACGCCACCGCCTGCGGAAGCCGAGCCGGTTGAGAGTGCGGCGGCACCGGTGGTGGCCGAGGCTGCCCCGGCCGATACAGAGCCGGAACTCAAACCGCGCTTCGAACTGTACGTTCCGTCGGCCCGGAAGTTGGCGTCGGAGCTTCAGCGATCGCGGAGCGGCAAGTTCGCAAGCCTGCTGAGCCGGATGATGTTGGAACTGGCCGATTCCTCTGCGGAGGGCGTGGATGTCGGCGAGGCCACGGCTCTGGCGCAGCGGATCGGCGACTGGCCGGATTCCGCGATTGTCGTCAGCGTGTTCGCGCCGGATACCGAAGGCCGGCTGCGCTGGGCGGCGCGGTTCGATTGGTCCGTCGAGGATCTCGGCAAGCGGATCGAGGCCTTGATCAAGCTCGAAGCGGCCTCGGAGATGTTCGAAGGGCTTTCGCTGAAGGGCTGCGGTGAGAGCGGTTATGAGCTGGTCCTGCGGGATACGCCGCTGGGCATTCTGGCTTCGGCCGGCGACGCTCAGGCGTATGTGCAGTCGCATGCGGATCTTCCCCTGCCGGATAAGCCGTTTACCGGCACGGAAGAGACGACTAAGGACGGTGCTCCGCTGGTGGTCTGCCGGTTGAACCTGGCCGGTACGGAGAAGGACAGCGGTGCCACATTCATGTCATCGTTCAGCATTGTGACCGACGTAGTCTACGCCGGTCGGGTTGCGGAGGACGGCGGCTGGGCCGAGGAGGTTTACGTTCACTGGCCGCCGATTGCCGGGATGGGGGCCAAAGCCATGTTCGGCAAGGTCAAACAGACCTTCTTCGTTCCCCAAGAGGCTTTCGCCGCCGCGGCCTTCAAGACCGTGGCGGCTCCCGGAATACTCGAGCAGATGGCCGGCCTGGGGCAGCAGGTTATTATGGAATCTCCGGGACAGATCACCGTTATGGGAGATCCAGCGCCCGGACCGCTGGTCGCGGCGGTCGGAACGGAACTTTGTGTTACGCTCATGCCGGGTACCGGTTTTCTGCCGGCGCCGGATATCGTCGTGCAGGCGAAGATCAAGGACCCCGAAGAGCTGATGGAGGATCTCGAGCTCGCTGCGGAGGACGTGAATGACGAACTGCGAGAGCGCGAGCAGCCGGCGGCGTGGCGCAAGGCTACCGTGCGCGAGCGGACGGTGATCTGGAGCGACGGCACCGGGCACGTTCCCGGGGCGTACTTGCCGTTCATCATGCGGCCGGTGTTGTTTGCCACTACCGAGACCGACGCGTTGGGCAAAGACAAGAACTTCCTGGTCATGGGTTGGACCACTACCAGCCCGAGGAACTTCGTTCGGCGGTGGCTGGATCAGCCGCGGCAAGATCCGCGTCATCTGCCGTTGAAGAAGAAGACAAACGGGCAGATGTGGGTCAATTGGGGGCAGGTCTACAAGTGGATCGCCCCCTATGCCAATACCGCGCTCAGTGCGGTCGTGCGAGACAGCCTGTTACCGAGTGCCGATGATATGGCAGCCGACCTTACGGACGGCCTGGTCACCATGAAGACCAGATATTCCGGCTTGCGCGTGGCCCATACGGGACCGTTGCCGGTGGGGGCCTTTGTCGTGCCGTTGCTGGCCGGGATATCGGCGGCGCCGGACGAGTCCGGCGAGAGCGATTTGGCCCGCGAGCGACTGGCCAGTCAACGTCTGAAGGTGCTTTATCACCATTCCAAGCTGTTTCACAAGGATGTGGGGCGCTGGCCGGCGGAGGTGGCGGAACTCGAGGGCTATGTGGATTTCGCCGGAAACCCCGGGTTGCTCCACCTGGAGCTATCCTCGCGCAAGGCGCGGAGCAACTGGTTCGAAGGGTTATTCGAGGTTGAAGACGAAGAGGAACTGGAGGAAGAAGAGGAAGAAGGCGGGGTCGGCGTGGGTATCGACGACGATTTGTACGTAATCGAATGGGGCCGGGACTCCTGGCGCTTGGGGTTGGCTCCCGACACGCTCGAACACCTCGAGAAGCTATACATCGACCAGGACGGCGAAGTCCACCGGGTCGTGAAGACGGAAACGGAAGAGGGAAAGCAGGAATCCGAGGGCGGAGAGGTTTGATCGATTGACGAGCCGAGCGGTCCTTTGCAGACGGACAGCGGAGGACGACGGGCGGAATCAATCGAGAACCTTGCGAACTTAACAAAGGAGTTGCTCCTATGAAACGTTGGGCGAGTGTAATGCTGTTGGGGTTGGTGATGGTCGTTCCGGCTATCGCCGCTGACAAGCCGGCGGCTACGGAAGAGGACGCCGAGAAGACGGTAGAGAATCCTATTCTCCGGCTGGCGGAGTTGCGGCTGGACGAATACGTCGTACCCGCGCGGATGGTGAACTTGCCGTTGCCGGGTAGGACGCGGACGCTGCAGGACGTTCTCGACCGGTTCGAAGAGTGGGCCGAGGACGATAAGATCGGCGCGATCTTGCTGGATGTCGGGTCGCTGTCGTTGCCGCTGCCGGATGTGGAAGAACTCCGCACCGGTATTATGAAGCTTCGCGAGGCGGACAAACACGTCTTGGCCTATCTCAATTCGAGCAGCCCCGGCGGCTATCTGCTGGCTTGCGCGGCGGATGAGGTGGCGATGGGTCCGACCGGCGGCCTGATGATCCCGGGGCTCGGCGGCGTAGTGCCGTTCATGAAGGGCTATTACCAGATGCGCGGGATCGAGTACGAAGTGATCACCGCCGGGAAATACAAATACGGCGGAATGGTAAACAACCGCCAGCCCAACGAGTACTTCCTCGAAGAATACAATGCCATCTTCGACAGCATGTTCGGCGACTACAAACGAATGATCGCCGAAGGACGGGACCTTACCGAGGAAGCCGTTGAAGATGCCATTGATATGGCCCTGTTCGACGCCGATCAGGCGCTGCAGCACGGGCTGGTCGATACCTTGGCCTATTACGACGAGTACCGCGATCGGGTCCTGCGCCGCGAGAAGATGAAGCGGATGCGCGGGGATGACGACGACCTGGCCAACGTGAACTCGATCCAGGACTTGATGGAGTTGGTCAACGATGCGATGCAGGAAGCCGCCGAGGCCCAGAAGGCGGTCGGGCCGAAGATCGCGGTGCTCCACGCCCGCGGGCCGATCATCGACGTGAATCTGGGGTCCGCCTACGCCTCCACGCTGATTTGCCGGGACGATTTCGGTAAGGTGGTCGACGAGCTGCGCAAGAACAAGTCGATCAAGGCCGTGGTAATGCGGATCGATTCGCCCGGCGGTTCCGGCTATGCCTCCGACGTGATCTGGCGCAAACTGCGTCAGCTTGACGAGGAGAAGCCGTTGGTGGTCAGTCAGGGGCAGGTGGCCGCGTCCGGCGGTTACTATCTGTCTTGCCCGGCGCGGCGCATCTTTGCTCAACCGACGACCATTACCGGCTCCATCGGGGTCATCGGAATGGTCCAGTGTGCGTGGTCGCTCTACAACCGCATGGACGTCGAGATGGCCGAAGTGGCCCGCGGCGAGCGGGCCCTGTTCGGCAGACCTCACCGCGAGCTGTCCAAAACGGACCGGGAGTTCCTTCAGAAGTATATGGACAACTTCTACGATGTGTTCGTGGGCCGCGTAGCTGCAACCCGCAAGATGCCCGCCGACGAAGTACGCAAGATCGCCGGGGGGCGGATCTGGAGCGGGCGCGATGCGCTGGAGATCGGCTTGGTAGATGAGCTGGGCGGCCTGGCGGAAGCGATTGAGTCGGCTCGGAGCCTGGCCAACATCCCGCCGAGCGCCGAGTTGAAGATCGTGCACTACCCGCGGGCGGGTAGCCTGGGCGAGTTGCTCGCGGGCTTTACGTCGGTCGGCGTCTCTCAGGTGATGGAGTCGTTCTCGAACGGCATTAATGCGGCTGAGCCGGTTTCGTTTGAGCGGCAGCTCCAGTTCTTCTCGCAGCGGCTGATGCCGTTGTGCTGGCTGCCGATGCCGGGTCTGGTGAACAACCCGCAGCCGGCGCTGGGCATGCAGATGCTCCAGCCGTCCGGGGCGGTTCCGGCGGCCGATTTTGGCATGCTGCCGGGAATGAGCCGGTAGACCTGCGGCGCCAGAAATGTCTCGAACAATCGAGGGCGAGCCCGAAACCCGGGCTCGCCCTTTTCTTATGCGGCATGCACGGCCTCAGGGGCCGCAACCGGTTCACGCGGGGTCCGCGGGATACGCCGTGCGAGGCGCGGAAAGACCCGAGAGCTGATCTGTTGACGTTATAGGACGTTGACACCCCCGTTGTCCGGGGTGATGGCACCTACGTCTGGTTGCACCAAAGCGCGTTTCGCCTGCCCGATACTACTTATTATGGGCCGGTCTGAAGTGGCGTTGCTTTCCGGTCGACAAGCTATCGGAGCTTCTTCCTTGGGCGCGCAGTCCCCGCCCGCACCCGGCGTGCGGACGGGCGAGGCGGGCTCAGAGACGCCGTATGTGGCCATTCAGGACCATTCTGTACTTCCTGTGCTTCTGGCTCGGGTGTTTCGCCGCCCTGGTGAATCCGATCTGGGGGGTCGTCAATTATGTGATGGCCTACCAGATGAACCCACCGATTACCTGGTGGGGCACTCCGCTGGTGAACATCGGGATGCGGTTCTCGATGCTCGCGATCGGGTTCACGCTTCTGGGGCTCATCACCGGTCGGCGGCACGTGCCCGACGCCAGGCCGCGGGGGAGCATGTGGGAACTCGGCGTGTTGGGCCTGATCGCCATCGCGGTCCTGGCTATCCCCCTGGGAATCGGGTACTCCGGGACCGCCCAATACGCCTTCGAGAAGTTCTGGAAGCTGCAGGTGTTTGTGCTGATTCTCGTGCGGCTGGTGACCACCCGGCGTAATCTGAAGCTGCTGATCTGGGCGATTGTCGGGGGCAGCTTCTATCTCGGTTATGACGCGTTCACGGCACCGTACCGTTCGTTCCTGCTCGGCCGCCTGGAAGCGTTCGGCGGTCCGGACATCTCCACGTCGTCCGGAGCCTCCGCGCATCTCGTCGCTATGCTCCCGATCATCGGGATCGCCTTTTTGATTTCCAAGCAGTGGAAATGGAAGATCGCCGCGGCGATTACCGGTGGGTTCACCTTCAATGCCGTCGTGCTGTGCCGGACCCGCTCGGCATTCGTCGGGCTCCTTTGCGGTCTTATCGCGGCGGTGTTGATGGCCCCGCGAACGCGTCGATACCGGATCTACTCGCTGCTGGCAGTGGGCTCGGTGGTCGCCTTTTCGCTGACCGACTCCAACTTCCGCGAACGAATGAACACATTGACCACGCGCGAAACCCTCGACAAGGACGAGGCGGTGGTCGCCCGCGTGGACATTGTCCGGGCGGCTACGGAAATGCTCAGCGACCACCCGATGGGCGTGGGTCTGGGCAACTTCTCGCGAATCATCGGCCAGTACGACTCCCGGCATCGCAACCGGTCCCCCCACAACACTTTGGTAATGGCGTTCTGTGAGCTCGGTATTCTCGGCGGGCTTCTGTTCATGGCCATCTGCGCGGAGTCCGTTCGGCTCATATACAAATGCTCCCGGCTGGCCAACCAGACCGGCGCTCCGCTTGAAACGAAGCTAATCGCCTACGGCCTGCTCGTTTCCGTGGTCAGCTATCTGGTCGCCGGGTTGGGTACCGAGCGTTTCTCGTGCGAGTCGTTCTGGTGGGTGCTGGCGCTACCTTTGTGTCTGTATCGCATCGTCTATCAGGAGATCCACGTACCGGTATCGGAGCCGGTTCCGGCGCTGCAGCCGGCACTGGCGGAGCACGTCCCCGCTTGGCGGAGCCCGCAGTATGGATGATAACCGGCCGGGCTTGGTAGCGCACGTGCTCGAGTCGCTTGAAGGCGGCGGAACGGAGCGGACCCTCACGGCTCTGCTGGCCGCGTTCGATCCACGCAGGCTGCGCCACGAGATCGTAACCCTGCGGAAAGCGGGCCGGCTCGCCGAGCGTTTGCCGGATCACGCGGCTTGCCGACCGCTTGAAGCGCAGGGGCGTGCGCGGCTGACCGGGTTACGGCTGGCCCGGGTCCTTCGAAAAAGCGGCGCAGAGATCGTCCACGCCCGCAATACGTGCTGCTGGGCCGACGCGCTGCTTGCCCGGTTGTTTCTTCCGGGTATCCGTCTTGTTCTGGGGTTCCATGGACTGGACAACGGTGAACTGTTCTCTGTTCGGCAACGGCGGCTGGCCCGTTGGGGTATACGCCTGGGGGCACGGTTCACCAGCGTTTCCGAAGCCGGTCGGCGGCAGTTGCAGGACCAAGCAGGGGTCCCCCCCCACCTTGTCGAAGTGATCGCCAACGGAGTGGATCTGACGCGATTCTCTGTACCCCAATCCACCGCCCGGCGTCGTGTGCGGCGAGTTCTGCGCTTTGGCGAATCGGATCTCGCGGTAGGGATCGTCGGCTCCCTGAGCGCGGTCAAAGGCCACAAGGTGCTCTTGGATGCTCTGGTTCGAGCTTCGGCGGCGGTGCCTTCGCTTACGGCCTGCATCGTCGGCGACGGTCCGCAGCGTTCATCCCTCCAAGAGAAGGCCCATTCCGCGGGTTTAGCTGATCGGGTCCGATTCACCGGTTGGCGCGAAGGCGTTGCGAGGTTGTTGCCGGCTATGGACCTCTATGTGTGCAGCAGCCTGTCCGAGGGGATGAACAACGCCTTGCTGGAGGCTATGGCCTCGGGACTTCCGGTCGTAGCGACGGACGTGGGAGACAATGCCCGCGTCATCCGCGACGAGGTGGACGGCCTGATCGCGGCACCCGGTTCCATCGAGTCGCTGGCAGTTGCAATAGTGAGACTTGCCCGGGACTCCGGCACACGCCGGGAGTTCGCCGTGGCCGCCCGCCGGCGGGTCGAGAGCTTCGATTTCCGGCAAACCGTCGCCGCGTATGAGCGTTACTACGGGGACCTCCTCAATCCCCGGGGAGCGCTAGAGGGTGAGGCACCGACCGGCACGCCGGATAGAAGCGGTCCCAAGAGCCTCTCGTTGGCAAGATGATCAAGCGACGTCCGTCCCGGCGAAGGTTATGGGACCATTTCCCTGGGGAATCACCTCACTGCGGTGGCGGGGGGTGTTTCGAATATAGGGACCATCACCTGCCGTTCGGCGAGCCCACCCGCTGAGTCGGCTGTGGGGATCCCATCGGTAGGGAGGGCGCTCGGAGGGTCCGGTAATGCAACCTGTAATTTGGTCCGTGCGGTCCACCTGCAAGACCGTCCGTCCTTAAGCCTCAAGCGCCCCTCGTTCGCGTCCGAAAAGACAAGTGTACGCGGTTTCTCCGCGCGGACTGCGCGGGGAGTTACGCGCTGTCGGCTGGCCCGATATGAGCCTTCTGCTGAAAGGTGGGAACCTCGACGGCAGTGTAGTTAGCGCGGGTTATCGGCGCCGCGACGGCGCATCCGTTTCTCTGGAAGAGACAGGATAAGCAGTGACAAAGCTAGGGCATATATCAGACCCTACCCGTGGGCAGGATGGCGGAGTGCCACCGCAAACGGAGCGTGCACAGGAAGACGATCGTCCATTTGCGGAGATACGGCGCAACCTGCAAGATGGGTTGCGGATGTTGTCTCTGCACCGTTGGACGTTCTTCATCCCGTTTTGCATCGTGACCAGTGGAGCGTTCATCTTAAGCCTCTACTACCCGCGAACCTACTCGGCCAAGACAAGTTTCGAGCGGCGCAATGATCCGATTCTTGCGGATCTGTCTCTGTCTCAGGGAGCCGCTACGTTTAAGCTGTTTAGAACGACTATCGGACGGGATCTTACTTCGACGGAGCACATGATCGAAGTCGTCGAGAACCTGGGGCTCACCAAGGATTTCGAACGTGACGAAAACGGAGAGCTTACTCCCGCGTCAATACGCCAGCGGACCGGTTTGGCCCACACCCTTGGAAGCGGGATCCGAATCACCACGCGAACGCCCAACGAACACACCGACATCGTCAACATCAAATACACCGGTCCCGATCCGAAGATCGGGAAGAAGCTCCTCGACGAGGTGAAGGCCACTTACATTCGCCGCACGATGGAATGGGTCCAGCAACATCTCGAAGGTCTGCGGGATTACTACGTCGCGGAGGCCGCTGAAGCACTGAAGAACTTGCGAGCTGCAGAAGCCGCCCAAACGCAATTGCGACTCGACAATCCGTTCTTGAACCCCCAGAACCCCGGAGCCATTTCGGGGAGAATCTCCCAGCTTGAACTAACCAAAAGCGAGCTGGTTCGCCGCCGCCGCGAGTACATGGCGGACTTGGAAGCGCAGCGTCAGATGCTCGCATCGGTGGAGTCTCAAATCGAGGCTCAAGGGGCCAAGATCGAGCGAGACCGGGAACCCGTTGAGGTGGTCCACTACAGTCCGCAGGCTCGGCGCCTCTTGGAAGAGATCGCCGAGATCGACTCGAAAATCGACGAACTCAAAGTCACTCGGGGAATGACCGACGCCCACCCGGAGATCCAAGAGATGCTGACCTCTCGGCGATGGCGGGAGGCCGAGCTAAGCGAGCAGCAGGTTCACGACCACGAAACGGCGGTCACCAACGTCGGTTTGGACGCGGTATCGGCGGGGACAGCCGAAGCGGTGATCGAATTGACGGGTCCTTGGCAGAGCGATCGCGCCCGCATCCTTGCGCAGATTGCCGCCCAGGAAGCCAAGATCAAGGAAACCGACATTAGTATCGAGTCCAACAAGCAGGAGACGGATCAGCTCAATGATGCAATGGCCCGGATTTTCGATCTTCAGGAGGCGTTTGCCGACGCCGCAGACCGGGTTTCCGATACCCGCCGAGAGCACTCCAACGTGACCTCGATTCTCGCCCGAATCGAGCCGGCTATAAAAGCCAACGAGCAGGACAGGCTACTGCACTGGTCGATAGGGGAGCCGGCGCAGGGGGGGATCGTGCCCGTCAACCCCAAGGCTCGAACGGTGGTTCTGCTGGCGCTGCTTGCCGGAATCGCCGCCGGGGTCCTGTTTGTTGTTCTGGCGGAAGTGCTCGATCACGTCTACCGCAGTTCCGGACAGGTGCTCCGCTCGCTCGGTTTGCCCATTCTCGACGCTGTTGACGAGATCGTGACATCGCAGGATCGCCGCCGAATCCTCGTTCGCAGAACGGTGATTACACCGTTGTTGTTGGTTTCTTGCCTCGGGTTCACCGGGGCCGCAGGAGCCATGGCCTACCTGAGCATCCAGCGACCACAGACTTACGGTCGAGTTCAGGAGATCCCGCGCGCGGCGCTCGACGCTCTGGTTGGGGAGACCCAGGTGAACCCCGTGACGTCGGAAGCTCCGGGAACCACGCCGCCGTAACCGGTGTCGGTTGTCAAACCGCTTGCCCCTGCGCCGACCCGCGTATGGACGGAAAACCCTCAGACGGACTCAGCTTCGTCGGCCTTCTGGGAGGCGGGGAAGAACACTCGTACAACGGTCCCCTTGCCGACGGCGGATTCCACCAGAGCATGCGCATGGTGCTGGCGCAAGATACCGTGGACCGCGGCGAGCCCGAGGCCGTGCCCTTCCACCTTCGTTGTGAAGAACGGGTCGAAGACGCGCTGGATGGTGGATTCGTCCATTCCGCAGCCGTTATCTGCGACGGCCAGCTCGACATAGCGCCCTGCTTTGGCACCGTGCGGAGTGCATCGCAACGCTTGTGCCGCGGTAAGGTCCGTCAGTTGGGTCGTGATGCAGATTATTCCCTTTCCGGAAATCGCGTGGTAGGCGTTGAGGCACAGGTTCAGCAGGATCTGTTCGACTTGGCCCTTATCGGCGAGGATCGGGGGGAGCCCCTCCGCGAGCTGCAGGTCAAGCTGGTCCCTTCCGCCAATAGACGAGCAGATCAGCTTGAGGGCATCGTACACTATGGCGTTCAATCCGGCGGGAAGAGGATTGTAGCGCCCGGTTCGAGCGTATCGGAGCAGGTGGCCGATGAAGTCCCGAGCCTGAAAACCGGCGTCTTCGATGGACTCCAATAGTGCCAGCGCTTCGTCAGAGAGCCCGTCTACCGAGCGCAGCAACGCCGCATTGCCGAGGATTACCGCGAGTGAGCTGTTGAAATCGTGAGCGACCCCGCTGGCCAGCACTCCGAGACTCTCGAGCTTCTGCGACATGCGCAACTGCAGTTCCATAGCCTCGCGAGCCGAGACGTCTACGGCCATAGAGCAAACTCGCTGAATCCGACCGTCCGCGTCGACCAGACGCGCTATGAACCACTCACAGGTTAATCTCGTGCCGTCTTGCCGCACATTATCGGCAACAAAGCGGTTCGACCCTGTGCCCGTAGCCAAGCCGGCCCACACCGTGCCGGGCGCCGACGCTTCTTCTGCCGGAACGATCAACTCGTTCGGCGTCTTACCGAGCGCCTCAGCACGGCTGTAGCCGAAGAGCTGCTCCGCCTCCGGGCCCCATTCCATGACGCGGCAATCGCCACCCCAGACAATGTGCGCCAACGGCATCTCATCAGTGCGAGTCTGCAGGTTGCCAAGGACCTTGTGGGGACGATCGCCCGCCTGCCGCAGATCTGCCTTCCTCTCTATCCCGTCGGAGACGTCCCGCAGCGAGATTATGATATGACCGTCACCAAGGTCTGCGGCCCGCGCCTCGACGGTAATCCGTCCCCCGTCTTTGCGGGTTATAGGAACCTCTACCGCCCGCAGTTTATCGGCCGTCGAGTCCCCGGGCCCTCCCGCCGCGCTCCAAAACGGTGTCGACGGAGTCAGATCGGAAAGCCGTTGGCCGAGCAGCTCCTCCTGTGAATATCCGAGCAGCTCGCGTGCGGCTTGGTTGGCCATAACGAGACGGCCCGCAGTGTCGGCGATCAGGATCGCTTCGCCGAGCCGCTCGAAAGCCAGGCAAAGGTCCAACCCGCTCGGCACAGCAGGCGATTCCACCGGCTCTGCAGTGCCGCTCGGCCTGCCCGGTCCCTGTGAGCTCTTAGCCGGTTGGGGAGTGTCCATAACCCCATCATACCAACCCGCGTAACGCTTGCGACCGCACAAGCGGGGCACCTGGAGTTTGTGCCTCGTCCGGCCGATTGAACGGCAAGTTTCACCGTACAATCGGTCATTTCCCGGTCAATTTCCTTGACCGGCTGGAGCAGAATCACTATTCTGGTAGTTCTCGACGAGGAGGGTGTTATGCGCGCCGGGGTCGTTGGGAAGCGGGTCGGCGCGGTTTGTACGGCGATGCCGCACGGGCGGCGGGCTCGTACGAGGGGTGTGGGTATGAACAACGGTTGTCACGGTCATTCCGGCGGAGTGTTCCGCGATGGTCGGTTCTACCCCGCAAGCGCCCTTTCTTGTCCCACCTCAGCACTTTCATCTGCAGTATCGGTGCCGCATACGCGTCAGGGGGGACGGCGGCTTGGGAGGATGTTATCGACGCAGTCGTCAATTCAGGCCGATGTCGGATCGGCACCAGGGCGGCTAACACTAGACCAGGATTCAACACCTGAGGGAGGGACACATGCGCTCGTTTAGATCGAGCCTCGGTTTGGCCTTATGTGCATTGGCGATCGCGCTGCTCGGTGGCAGCCCCGTCGCCGGCGCGGTTTGGGTCGGCATGGCTAGCGATGGATCAGCCGTCGTGGAAGAACTGGCCGTTTCCGAATCGCCGGCAGTAACCGTGCGCGGGTACGACGACAGCGGGATCGACGTAGCCATAGCGATTCCAGGAATTGCGTTCTCCGCCGAGAAGACCAAGGGCGGGGAGTTCGTCAACGTGGATTGGACGGAAGCCCCCCTGACGGGTGAGGTTGGTACGCCCGGTCTGCCCGTCGTTCGGCGGCTATTCGTGGTGCCGAATGGAATGACGGCGACCCTCGAGGTATTCACCGGCGAGAGCCTGGTTATCGATGCGGACGTCACGGGAATTGCGCTGCCGGTCAAGCCGGTCCAGCCGCCCATTCCGAAGCTCCCGGGCGCCCGGGAGAACGCGGTCTTCGTCATGGACGCCGCATCGTACGCGGCCGGTGCCAACATGCTCCCCGAGCGCGCGGTCATCCAGGACCTGGGTATCGTCCGCGGGCAGCATCTTATGCTTCTCGAAGTACGCCCGGTCGACTACACCCCGGCAGCCAATGTGCTGACGTTCTGGCCGGACCTGCAGGTCGAGATCAACTTTGAGGGTGAAGCGGCTCCGGCCAGCGCCTTGTCGGCTATGCCCGGGCTGAACCGCATCGTGCTCAACCCGCAGCAGGCTCAAGGCGGTACTCGCGGCGACGGCAATTACCTGATTATAACCGGGACGAACTTCGAGACGGATATCGCCGGTTTTGCAGCGGCCAAGGCCGCCCAGGGATTCACCGTGACCACTCATGCCGTATCCCCGGGAACCTCAAGCAGCACCATTAAGTCCTACATCCAGGGATTGTGGGGCACGGCCGACGCTCCCGAGTACGTTCTGCTCGTGGGTGATACTGAGACGATCCCGGCGTGGACGGGTTCCGGAACCGGAAGCCCGGACACGGACATCCAATACGGATGCATGGACGGGAGCAGCGATTGGTATCCCGACATCGCCATCGGGCGTTTCCCGGTGGATAACGCCACGGAGTTGCAGACCATCGTCGACAAGACTCTGTATTACGAGAACGGTCCGCTGGCCGACCCCACGTACAAGAAACGCGCCGTTTTCATGGCTTCGGTGGACAACTACTCGATTTCCGAGGGGACCCACAATTACGTGATCAACACGCACCTGGATCCGAACGGTTTCGTGTCAGATAAGCTATACCAGGTAACGTACGGCGCGGACACGGACGACGTCATCAACTCCTTCAACGACGGACGTTTCTTCGGCGTCTACAGCGGGCACGGTGGAACGTACTCTTGGGGTGATGGCCCGCCGCTGAGCCAGACTCAGGTAAGAGATCTGACCAACGCGAACATGTACGCGTTCATCTGCAGTTTTGCCTGCATCACGGGGACCTACACCGTGGACGAGTGCTTCATGGAGACCTGGGTCCTGACCGATAACGGCGCCGTCACGGCCTGCGGTTCCTCGGTCAACAGTTGGTGGGATGAGGACGACATCCTGGAGAAGCGCCTATTCGATGCCATCTTCGACAACGCGGATGCGGTGAAAACGGAAGCGGGTCCGGTGTACAACGAAGCCAAGCTGCGCTTCCTCGCTCACTTTGGCGCCGATTCGGATACCCGGCGGTACTTCGAGATGTATAACCTGATGGGTGACCCGGCATTGGGTCTTCCGGCGGCCTGTTCGGACGCCGGCGAGCTGCAGGTGGGGCAAAGCAGTTATGCATGTGAAGATACCGTCGAAATCGAGCTGACGGACTGCGGTCTGAATCTCGACGACGGCGTGGTTGACACCGTTGATGTGACGATCTCTTCGGATTCGGAAGCAGCGGGCGAAGTGGTCACGTTGACCGAGACCGACGGGGCTTCGGCGCAGTTCCAAGGCTCCATCGCGGTCAGTGTGACGGACAGTGCCGGCGTGCTGCTCATCGCCGAGAACGACACGATAACGGTGACCTACATCGATGCTGATGACGGTCAGGGCGGAACCAATGTGGTGGTGACCGCTACGGCGGGGGTCGACTGTACGCCGCCGGACATCTCGAACGTACGTACCACGGTGGTGGAGCCGCGTGACGCTACGGTGGCCTTAGATGCTAATGAGCCCGTGCGGGGGACAGTCAATTACGGCTACACCTGCGCCAATCTTGCGTGGTCCGCCTCCGGCAGTGGCTACTCTCTGTTCCCGACCGTTAACCTCTCGGGTCTGCAGGATGACCGGACGTACTACTACGCCGTCGAGGCGGAGGACCAAGCCGGCAACTCGGTTAGCGATGACGCCGGCGGGTCATGCTATTCGTTCACTACTCCCGAGGTACCCGATTTCTTCACCGAACTGTTCGATGACACCGAGTTTGACTTGGCGAACATGTCGGTGGAGTTCGCTCCCAACGGCTCGACCGATTTCTACGATGCCTGCATGGAGGAAGACGTCTTCTCCCTGCCGACCGATCCGGCCGGGGGCACCACGGTGACGTGGACTTCCGGAACAGACGACGACGGCTATAGCACTATCACCTTGAGCGGTGGCGCCACCGTGTCGATCTACGGAACCGCTTACTCGACGTTCTACATCGGTACGAACGGATATATCACCTTTGTTCACGGTGAGACCGGTACGACGGAATCTCTGAGCGTTCACCTCTCCGGTATCCCGCGGATCTCCGGCCTGTTCGACGATCTGGACCCCGGCGAAGGCGGAAGCGTGACCTGGAAGCAGCTTGGCGATCGGGCGGTCGTTACCTGGGAGAACGTGCCGGAGTACAACACCAGCAACTCCAACACGTTCCAGATCGAGATGTACTTCGATGGCACGATCAGGCTCAGCTATTTGGCGATTGCTGTGGAGGACGGTCTGGTCGGGCTCTCCGAGGGTGTGGGCATCGATCCGGACTTCATCGAGTCGGACCTTTCCGAGCTGGGCCCCTGTGCCCCGCCGGGCGACTGTGATGATGACGGCGACACCGACGAGGACGATTTCGCTGTTCTTTGGGACTGCTTCTCCGGTACGGATGGGGGAGTCGGAACCGGCTGCGGCTGCGTCAACCTGGATCGTGACAACGACGTTGACTGCAAGGACTGGAACGAGTTTAGGAATCTGTGGACATACGGTGATCCGCCGACGTTCCCGCCGTGCGTTCGCCCGACGGCCGCGGCGGCAGGTTCGCGGTTCCTGGCGGTGACCCTCACTGAAGGACTCGACCCGGCGGCCATCTTGATTACCGGCGACTCCGCCGATCCGGCCGTAGCGTGTCTGTCGGTGTACGTACAGACGGATGGAACGCTTGGGCCCGACCCGGTCTTCCAGCTACCGAGCGAATGGGGCACTATCAGTGTCACAGGCCCCCAGATCGGTCCGAACACGCAATACGCGGTTCAGGGAGACTACGGGACCGTAGGTAGCCCGATGCTGTCTCAGGAGGAGGAAGTAACCACCTGGCTCTGGGCTGATACCGACCACAACCTCGTGGTCAGCATCGCCGACGTGCAGTCTTTGGTTCTGGAGTTCCAGAGTCCCGGCGGAATACCGATCGAGGCGGCGGACCAAGCTAACTGCATACCGGATGGGGTCATCAACATGACCGACATCCAGTGGGCGGTCAGTTCGTTCCAGGGCAGCACTTTCTGGGGCGGGCAATGTGCCGCACCGTGCCCGTAATCGAGCCGGTTGCGGTTGTCTGAATAGCCGAAGGGCCGGGGGAGAATCAACTTCCCCGGCCCTTCCTCTATGGAAAGCGAGGATCAATGGACGGTCAAGTGGGCAGGCGGAACACCGGCACCGCTTTGCCGAATACCGAACTCCCATCTGTCGATGCCCCGCCCGCCAAGCGGAACTTCTTAATTAATCGGCAGAGACCGCGCCACGCAACATGGACAATAGACTGCATATTGGGCTTGTTCGGCGGGATGCACGAAAACCCGGCAATTTGTCAGCCTATGTCGATGTTGTTACAATACGGTGCTGGTTTTGGTGCCCCTGCCGATTCACCCAGATCGACAGGGCTTGCGCAAGTCGACAATTCGCAACGATGAGAGATTGAGGGGAACGCCCATGACTACTTCCGAGAACAGTTGCCGATGTGGTGACAGCGCGTGCAACGTGGGATCCGAACAACCGCCGCGCCGATCTCGGTTCGGACCGTGGCGGGCCGCGGTGTTGTCGCTGGTCATCTTGCTCATCCTGGTTCACATGGGGCACTTCCTGATCGCCGGTTGGACCTTAACGGTCTTCGACCCGGCGGAGCTGATGAGCTTCCTCGAAATGGGGCTGATCAACGTCGGGGTCGTCTTCACGGTTGTCCTGATCATCGTAAGCCTGCTCTTCGGACGGTTCTTCTGCGGTTGGGCATGCCACATCATGGCCTTCGAGGACGCCACCGCGTGGCTGCTTCGCAAGATTGGTATCACCGTCAAGCCCTTTAGATCACGACTCCTTTGGATCGCGCCGTTTATCGTGATGATCTACATGTACGTGTGGCCGCAGGTAGTCCGATTGTGGAAAGGCGAGGGCTTCCCCGCGATCTACACTGAATGGACCACGACGGCGGTATGGGCGGCCAACCCCGGCTGGATTGTCTCGGTACTGACACTTCTGACGTGCAGCATTCTCATCGTCTACATCCTGGGCTCGCGCGGGTTCTGTGCCTATGCCTGTCCGTACGGGGCGGGCTTCAGCCTGCTGCAGAGGGTGGCTCCGTGGCGGGTGCGGCTTACCGGCGATTGCCACGAGTGCGGACATTGCACGGCGGCCTGCCCGTCGGACATACGAGTGCACGAGGAGATTCGCGAGCACGGTCAGGTGGTGAGCGGATCATGTGTGCGGGGTCTGACTTGTGTTGGCGTTTGCCCCAACGATGCGATCACCCTGAGTGCCGGAGTTCCGAACGTCTTGGGCCGATCTTCGTCGCCGGCAGTTCCGCGGGAGCGCGTTTCGTACGATTACTCCTGGGGTGAAGAGCTTCTGCTCGCCTTAGCGTTTTGCGGGAGCCTGTTCGCCCTTCGCTCGCACGCCAAGGGCGGTCTATACGATCAAGTCCCGTTTCTGATGGCTCTGGGCTGCGCGGCGATCTCCGCGGTGATGGCGGTCAAGCTCCTCCGGTTGCTCTACCGCCGCGATGAGGGCGTTCAGAATCTTCGACTCAAGGTCGCCGGCCGGATGAAGGCGGCCGGGTGGGGCTATGCGGTCTGCGCCGCGGCTGTGGTCATCTTCATGGTACACAGCGGAATGTGGCAGTACCACCGATTGCAGGGCGAGCGTCACTTCGCTGCGGTTCCGTGGGACGCGGTCGAGACTTTCGACTCGGAAGCGATAGCCGAAGATGTTGAGAGCGGTATTGCTCATTTCGAGTTCTGCGATCGCTGGGGCTTGGTTCCGACCTCGCTGGTCAACCTGAAGCTGGCCGGTCTGTACACCTGGGCGGGCCGCCCGGAAGACGCCGAACGGCAGTACGCCCGCGCTATGGAGCTTGCCCCCGAAAGCGCTGAGGCGCGATATCACTTCGCCGGCCTGCGGTTAGAGCAGCGGCGTTTCGCCGAAGCGGAGGGACTGCTGCGTGAAGCGGTTGCCCTGCGACCCGATTTCGCGGAAGCGCATCTGAGGCTCAGCGAGACGCTATACGGACTAGGGGCCGGTGAAGAGGCCGCCGAGGCCTTTGCGGAGGCGGCTCGTTTTTCCCCGGACGATCCCGCGTTCCGTTTCAAGCTCGGTCTGGTGCTGATGACGCGGGGCGATATGCCCGGCGCCACCGTTGAAATGCAGACGGTGGTGGATCTCGACCCCAACCACGCGGGAGCGCACGGCAACCTCGGGCTGCTGTTGATGGGACAAGGGCGCGTCACTGAAGCTCTGGAGCAATACCAGGCCGCGGTGCAAGCCGCTCCGGATTCCCCGATGGTGCGGTACAACTACGGCAAGGCTCTCGCCGGCGTTAACCGGCTGCCCGAAGCCCTGACCCAGTTCGAGCAGGCTATTGCCGCCCTTCCCGATTTCGCTGAAGCCCTGCACGATTGCGGCTCCGTGCTGTTTGCGATGGGTCGGGTCGAGGAGGCCGCGGAGCGTTTCCGCGAGGCTCTGAACATCAATGCCGAAGCTCCGCACACTCACAATGCTCTGGGCTTCGCCCTGACCACCCTGGGGCAGCGGGAAGAGGCGATCGATCATTTCCGACAGGCCGTGCGAATCTACCCGGACTTCGCGGAGGCGCATTTTCACCTGTCGGTAGCTCTTCTGCGCGAGAACGACCGAGAGGCCGCCCAAGAGAGTCTCGCCCAAGCGCACCGGATCGAGCCGATGTACCCGGGGTCGCTCACCGAACTAACCGCCCGGCTATCCGGCGAGTAAGTTTTCGGCGAGGGACCATGTCGGGAATAGACCGTGAGGAACGGTTGTAAGGAGATGCGAGGGTGCCCCATCCATCCCGGCGTTTGCGGGGCTGGGACGGTGGTGCCGACTCGCCGCCGGGATGGGTGGGGGGAAAGCGCCGGTAAGCCGGTGAGGAGTAGTGGATGAGAGAGCCATACGGTGAAGGAATAGCGAACCACACCGACCCCGAGTCATACTGTGGTGTCCGCAAGGGCATGGCGGGAGCGTTGACAGGGGCACGTGCGGGCCGGCCATTGAGCCGTGAAAGCCTTTTACTCCGGAGTGCCGACGCCGTCCCCCAAGGCGGAAGGCAACACCGGAGGGCGTCGTTAACGCGAGACGCCTTTCGGACTCCGCGCGGTCTTAGAACCCGAGCACGCACGGAAACTCCTCACGCGGAACCCGGGAGATCCCGCGTTCGGCCTCGAACATGGCATCGAGGTCCGCAGTGTGAATCCATAGGAGCACGACACTGATGCACGGGCGCGGGAAGTCGGACAGGCCCATAGTACCGAAGAAGACTGCGAACAACGGTGATCCCCCGGCGGGGAGGTCGTCCGCGGAGCAGTTGGAGGAAAGGGGCCTGGCCAAGGGCAACTCGATTCGACACGACAGGCACCGTACGCAGAGCCGGGATCGTCTGCAAAGCGGGTTGGATCGGGTACGACAGGCAGCGGTAAAGGATAAGGATTTACAGTTCACCACGCTTTGGCACCATGTCTATGATGTCGCTCGCCTCCGGGAGGCGTACTTGAGCCTCAAGCATGCTTCGGCACCGGGGATGGACGGCATGACATGGGAGGCGTACGGCAGGGACCTAGAAGAACACCTCTTGGATCTGTCGGCACGTCTACAGCGCGGAGCGTACCGAGCGAGGCCGGTCAAGCGGGTCTACATTCCGAAACCCGATGGACGGCAGAGACCAATAGGGATTCCCGTGTTGGAAGACAAGATCGTCCAACGGGCGATGACCGATGTGCTCTCGGCTGTCTACGAGGCAGACTTCCTCGGGTTCTCCTACGGATTTCGACCAGGACGGGACGCCCATCAGGCGTTAAGTGCCCTGACTGTCGGCATCGAGAGGAAGAAGGTGAATTGGGTGCTGGATGCAGACATTCGTGGATTCTTCGATGCCATAGACCACGATTGGCTGATCAAGTTCGTCGAGCACCGGATCGCAGACCAGCGTGTCGTGCGTCACGTGAAGAAGTGGCTGAACGCCGGCGTGCTGGAGGACGGGTGTCGAAGGGACACGGAGACGGGGACGCCGCAGGGGGGCAGTATCAGCCCGCTATTGGCGAACATCTATCTCCATTACGCCTTCGACTTGTGGGCCCGCCAATGGCGACGGACGCAAGCTCACGGAGATGTGATTATCGTGAGATATGCGGACGACTTCGTGGTGGGATTTCAACAGCGAGAGGATGCCGAGCGGTTTCGGGATGAGCTGACGGATCGCCTCCGGAAGTTCAAGCTGGAGCTACATGCGGACAAGACTCGTCTGATTGAGTTCGGCCGTTTTGCGTCGACCAATCGCAAGCGAGAAGGCCGCGGCAAACCGGCGACCTTCGAGTTTCTGGGTTTTCGCCACATCTGTGGCAAGACCCGGCGTGGGAGGTTCACGGTACTACGGCAGACTGTCGCGAAACGACGGCGTGCGAAGCTCAAAGCGATTAAGCAAGAGCTTCGGCGACGTATGCATGCCCCCGTCCGAGAGGTGGGCGCGTATTTGCGGGCGGTGGTTCGCGGGTACTATCAGTATTATGCGGTACCGCGGAACTACCCGGCCTTAACGGCATTTCGGGATGAGGTTGTCCGTCTTTGGCGCTGGACGCTCCGGCGTCGCAGCGAGAAGACTCGGATTACCTGGGCCCGCATGAACCGTTTGGCCAAGCAGTGGATACCTGCTCCCAAAATCCTACATCCTTACCCCGACCGACACCTGGCCGTTATGACCCAAGGCAGGAGCCCAGTGCGGTAGTCCCGCACGCTGGGATCTGTGGAGGGGGTCCCGGGTAACCGGGATTCCTACTCCGACACGGACGAGGATTCGAGAGGGACTCGCGTTTCAATCAGTCCCCCACCCTTCGCCTGGAGCATGGTACAAATGATGTAACGGCATCGATATAGGGACGTGATGCTTGCTAGGGAACAACACAGGGCGAAGGATGGGGCACCCGCGCGTTATCCAGTTGGGAAAATCTCAAGGGCACACAACTAACGGAGGTCGGGCGAAATGGCTGAGAATTACCGGCGAGTTTGCGGCTGTTTAATGGCGTGCGTGGGTTTCTCCACATGTGGGTGTTTCTTTGCTTCCTACCCCGACGTGTATGATGCTTCCGACTTCGAGGAATTCGAGTTTCGCATAGAGACTGATCCGCCATGTCTGGAGGGCACCCCTCGGTCCGGCTACTCCCCACTCTGTGAAGCCACGATCAAGCGCGACGCAAGTGGTGGATATGTAGTTGTGTTGGGGGTTCAGACCGAAGAGCAATCCGACTCGTCCTACTTACCGGAGCGCGCCCTGACAGAGCAAGAGGCGGAATACATGCTTGCGCTGTTTGACGAGCTACATATCAACCTACATCCTCAGCCGTTCTGTACGATTCCAAGACTTGGTTCCATGTCGGGCGAGACTGTCTTTCGGTGGGATGATTTTGAGCTGGTTGAGGAGGACTGCGATCGTGCGCGACTGGACTGGGGAGACGCTCGCGATATCCACTACTTTCTGTCCAGTCTCCAACCTGATTGGGGTTGCGGGTAGGCGGAGGGGGTCGTTGCTGCGCAGGTTGAAACGGATTAGGACTTCTTGCGGCAGGCCAGAGTATAAGCGAGCCGCCGGTGCCATCCATCCCGGCGTTTGCCGGGCTGGCGCACGTGGGTGCCCCATCCATCCCGGCGTCTGCCGGGCTGGGACGGTGGTACCCGCTCGCCGCCGGGATGGGTGGGGGACGGACGAGGATTCGAGAGGGACTCGCGTTTCAATCAGTCCCCCACCCTTCGCCCGGACCATCGTACCAATGATGTACCGGCGTTAGTATTGGGGATTGATGAATATTGTGGCATAACAAAGGGCGAAGAATGGGGCACCCGCGCGAAGGATGGGGCACCCCCTTCGACGTCGGAATGCGAGGAACCAGCGATGGGTTATGATCTGAAAGACCGCGTTGTGTTGATTACCGGGGCGTCCGGTGGTATTGGGCGGGCGTGTGCGGTTGAGTATCACCGGGCGGGTGCGCGGGTGGTGGCCACGGCGCGGTCGCTCGATAAGCTCGAAGCCCTGGCCGCCGAGATCGGCGGCGACCGCATCGCAGCTTTTCCTTTGGACGTTACCAAGCCGGCCGAGCGCGAGGCGGCCGTGCGGTTCGTCGAAGAGCGGTTCGGCCCAGTCGAGGTCCTGGTCAACAATGCGGGGTGGGCGAGTTTCAGCTCGGTAGCATGCACGCCGCCGGAGCACATCGAACAGATGGTCCAACTCAACTTCGTCGGCCCGATCGCGCTAACCCAAATGGTGCTGCCCCGGATGCTCTCACGTCGAAGCGGCCAGATCGTCAACATCTCGTCGGTGGTGGGGAACCAGACCATTCCACGGATGAGCATATACAGTGCCACCAAAGCGGCATTAACGTCTCTGAGTACCGGGTTGCGGATGGAATTACGCGGCAGCGGGGTGGACGTAATCAACGTGGCCCCGGGCTCAACCAATACCGATTTCTTCGACGCGGCCGGCAACGTAAATGTCAAGGCGGTCCGGTTCGCACGTTCGCAATACACGCCGCAGCGCGTTGCCCGCGCGGTGGTCAGCTCCTCACGCCGCCGCCGGCGCGAGGTGACGCTAACCGCCGAGGGCAAGACCATCTCCGCGATCCGCCGCGTTTCGCACCGGCTGGCCGACCTGATCATGTATCACACGGCCAAGCACGCGATGCCGCCGGATAAGAGCTAGGGCCGCACCCGGTTTGTCGGCACAGCGCGTGTCAACTACAATCCCGCTCGGGAGTGCCAACGGCAAGCCGAACAGCGGCCGGTAAGCGATGATGAACCGAAAAACCGTCTACCTCGAGACCATGGGCTGCCAGATGAACGTGCTCGACAGCGAGCTCGTTATGGGACTGCTGCGCAAAGCCGATTACGAAGCGACCGACGACATGACCACCGCCGACTTGGTGCTGCTCAACACGTGCAGTGTGCGCGATCACGCGGAGCAGAAAGCCTTTTCTCGCTTGGGCAGTCTGCGCCGGCCCAAGCTCGCCAAGCCGGACATGGTCATCGGGGTTATCGGATGTATGGGTGAGCGCGATCCCGACGGGATCTTCGAGAAGATGCCGCATGTGAATCTGGTGTGCGGGCCGGCCGAGCTGAACAAGCTGCCGGCCATGATCGAAGAGGCCCGCACCGGGGGCAAACGGCTGATAGCCCTGTCGCAGGCATGGTCGCGTAAGAGTACCCCGCTGCAGCGGGCTTTGGAGTTCGACTCGGTGGAGGCGCTCGATCAGTCGCGGGCCCCCGCTTTGCCGGATAGGGTGAGTCAGTCTTATGTTCGCGTTCAACGCGGGTGCGACAAGTTCTGCTCGTTTTGCGTGGTCCCGTATACCCGAGGTCCGGAGCGGAGCCGCCCGCCGCAGCAGATCATCGATGAGGTGAAGTCCCTGGCCGATCATGGTGCCAAAGAAGTGACGCTTCTGGGGCAGACTGTCAATAGCTACGTGCATCAGGAGAGCGGGCGTCCGGTTCGGTTCGCGGAACTGCTGGCCCGGGTCAGCGAGGTGTGGGGCATTGAGCGGGTTCGGTTTGTCACCAGCTATCCGGGTGATTTCACGGACGACATTCTCGAAGCGATGCGTGATCTCCCCAACGTGTGCGAGTATTTGCACCTTCCGGTGCAGAGCGGCAGTGACGCGGTGCTCAAACGCATGCACCGCCAATATACCGTTGGTGAATACGACGATCTGATCGCTCGTGCGAGGCAGTATGTGCCGAACATCACCATTGCCAGCGATTTCATCGTCGGCTTCTGCGACGAGACGGATGAGGAGCATGACGCCTCCGTGGCACTTATCGAGCGGTCGCGTTTCAAGAACATCTTCGTGTTCAAGTATTCGGAACGACCCGGTACGGTGGCCGGCCGGCGGATTCCGGACAACGTCCCGGACGAGGTGAAGAGGCGGCGCAATGTGGAGCTTCTTGCGGTTCAGGAACGAATCTCCGCCGCCCACAATCAGACCCTGATCGGCGACACGGTGGAGGTACTTGTCGAGGGTTTCAGCAAGGCGGCGATGAAAGCCCAGGAGGCGGAACAGTCGCGTGGCGCGGAGATCGGCTGGCGCCAATCCGACCAGCTAATCGGCCGCACGCGCGGTGATCAGATCGTTGTCTTCCCCGGCGCGACCAACCACATCGGCAGTCTCGCAACCGTTCTGATCACCGATGCCACCGCCCTGACCCTCCACGGCACTTTGCAGTAAAAAGGGGTCGGGAGTCTTTTTTGGGGCATTTGCCGGCGGTGGGGACTTCTGTTGACGCCGCGAAGACGTTTGATAAGGCTCCGCAACGAGAAACGTGCCCAAAAAAGACTCCCGACCCCTTTTTACTGTTGACGCTGGCGGGGCCGGTGAGTACGATCCCGGCCCTATTCCGTTCGATTCGGGGGGTAGCTTGGCAGAGCGCCGCTCCGACGAGTTCAGTTGCAAACGTCTCTTGGTCCCGGCATGAAAGGGCCCAGCATTATGTTCAAAGACCTCACGCCGCCATCGGACGGCTCCCGCATCACCATGACCGCCCAAGGTCTCGACGTCCCCAACCGGCCAATCCTCCCGTTCATCGAGGGGGACGGGACCGGACGCGACATCTGGCGGTCGGCCGTGGCGGTTCTCGACGCCGCCGTGAAACTGGCCTACGGAAACGAACGCAGCGTAGCCTGGTTCGAGGTCTTCGCCGGACAGAAATCATACGACCGCTTCGGTACCTGGCTGCCGGATGACACAGTACAGGCATTTCGGGACTATCTGGTCGGAATCAAAGGGCCGTTAACCACCCCCGTCGGCGGCGGGATTCGGTCTTTGAATGTGGCCCTGCGGCAGATGCTCGACCTGTACGTCTGTCTGCGCCCGGTACGCTACTTCACCGGCGTACCTTCCCCGGTGCGCCGTCCGGAACTCGTGGATATGGTCATCTTCCGCGAGAACACCGAGGACATCTACTCCGGCATCGAATGGGCTGCGGAAACGCCCGATGCCAGGAAGGTCATCGCGTTCCTGCAAGATGCCATGGGCGTAGACAGAATCCGCTTCCCCGAGACGAGCGCAATCGGGATCAAGCCGGTCAGCAGGGAAGGCAGCAAACGCCTGATCCGCGCGGCTATTAACTACGCCATCGCCAACAACCGCAGAAGCGTAACCCTCATGCACAAAGGCAATATCATGAAGTTCACCGAGGGGGCCTTCCGCGATTGGGGTTATGAACTGGCCGAAGGGGAGTTCGCCGAGCGAACCTACACCTGGCTGCACTGGGAGCGAACCAGGCAAGACCAGGGCGAAGAGGCCGCCAACACCGAACAAGAGCAAGCCCTCGCCGCCGGCCGGGTCCTCATCAAAGACGCCATCGCCGATATAACCCTGCAACAGGTGCTCACCCGCCCCAGTGAGTTCGACGTGATCGCGACCTTGAACCTCAACGGCGACTACGTCTCCGATGCTCTGGCCGCTCAGGTCGGCGGGATCGGCATCGCCCCCGGCGGGAACATCAACTACGACACGGGCCACGCCATCTTCGAAGCCACCCACGGCACCGCTCCCAAATATGCCGACCTGGACAAGGTCAACCCCGGCAGCGTGATCCTGTCGGGCGAGCTGATGTTTCGCTATCTGGGCTGGACCGAAGCAGCCGACCTGATCATCAAGGGCATGGACGGAGCCATCGGCGCCCGCGAAGTCACCTACGATTTCGAGCGCCTCATGCGCGCCGAAGGCATAAGCGCTACCCTGCTCAAATGCAGTGAGTTCGGTCAGGCGGTTATCAAGCACATGAGCTGAATAACATCCGGTAGAGACGCCCCTCGCTGCGGCAATGCCCGGCTATCGTGACACTTGTACGCCCGGCAGTTCGGTTATTAAGAACCGGGCGATTCGTTCAGCGACAACCTCGTGTCCGTCCGGGGTCCAGTGTTGATCGTACGTGAAGTAGGTTTGCCTGCCTCCGGCAACTGCGGTACGTAGCGGAGCGGTCACGCTAAGAAACGGAATGGACTCCCGTCGGCACCATTCTTCGATTACCGCCTCCCGGGCATCGAGGCGCTGACGCAGGTTGGCCAGAAACTCCGCTGCTTCCGGCAGGTCCTTTTTATATCGCAGTTTCATGAACGCCCGGACCTTGGCCGCATCCAGCCGGTCCGCCACCAGCGGCAGCGCAACGTGCGCTTTCAGCGGGGCAAACGCGACGATGAACTGAATGCCGGCGTCTTGGCACAACTTGTTCATCTGGGCGAGCTGCCCGCGCGGATTGTACCAGTGTTTGTCGCTTTCGAATTCCGCCCGGCTCTCGTAGAGATCGCGAAGCTGCTTCGGCGCAAAGGCGTAGTGCTTGGCTTCGGGCCCTTCCGGGATGGCCAGCGGCAGCCAGTCCAGCACCTCCACCCCGCGAACCGGACCGTCCCGGTTGATCGGACCGAACGTATCGATCATGAACCGGTCGGCGGCCTGCAGGATAACCGAACGCTCGACGTATTCCTTCAGCCGCTTCGACACACTGGGCGACCGCCGCTTCCGATCGCTCTTGGCCGATCGGAAATCGTTGCCCTCGTACAGCAAACATACCACGTATCGCGGCTTCAGCGCCAGACCATGTTCCTTCAACGATTCCAGATAGTGAAACGGGTCGTAGCCGGACATGCCGAGGTTGTATACCCTCAGCCCGCTCCGCCGCCCCAGCTCGACCGGCCAGACGTGATCGTCGGACACGCCCGATCCCTCGGCAAAGGAATCACCGAGCACCACTACATCGTACTGCTCTTCGACATCCCGATTACGGTAGCCGCGCTCGTCGGTGTGCAGTTGGCAATCGACTTTACCGTACCCGGGCGGGGCGTTCGGGTACGTTCGGCTGGCCTGCGGCTTATCCTCGAACACCACGTGGAATTCCCCGTTGGGTGGGCGATGGTAGGCCACGCTGTCACGGACGTAGTGCTCGGTTGCCGGCTTGCGTAGAAGGAAATCCACCAGGACCAACGCCGGCAGCAGAACCAGCAAGGTCGCTACGACCTGGAACCACCGCTTTTTGTACGTCGCTCCCGTGGACCAATCGACGTAGAAGCTGATCAGCGAAACGATGAACACGCCCACAATCCAGGTGAAGTGCGTTCTCGAGTACCGCCCCAGCATCACGTGCCGGTCGCGGGCGATCTGTTCGACGACGTCGCTGGGAATGATCCACAGCGCCAGGTTCGTAACGATGACGATGGCCAGCCAGATCTTCTGTCGGGGAATCAGCTTCATGTCTCGGTCCGTCTGTCGAAGCGCGATGCGGCCTCGCCCCTGTCGGCGGACCGGCCGCATTCCGCAGAGCACTCTGCGGAAAACCGACCCCGGCCCATCAGCGGCTCACAATCGCATCCGGCGCCCGCACGGACGACCCAGAGGCCGGGTCCGCTGCTTCAGGCCGCGATACTAACTTACCGTTAAGTTCGCGACAAACGCCCCACAGGTCCGCACCCGGCGGTATCGATCTTGCGAGGCTCGTGGATACCGCAAAGAGCGGGAGGGCGTTATGATAGGGCTCTCCGGCCGGATGGCCGGGGTGAGGAATCTATCTTCAGACTGTTTCGTGAGTTAGCAGTCCGTTGAAAAAGGGTACAGGCACCTCGCCGAGGGCGCTTCACGGTACGGTAAGTCGGCATCGGCTCGGAGCCAGTCCCCCTTTTCAACAGCCTCTTACGCGAGGGTTTGCCGTGGCTGACAATGTTACCGACACCGTTCGAGTGCGGTTCGCTCCTTCTCCGACGGGTTATCTGCACATCGGCGGAGCCCGCACGGTGCTGTTCAACTGGCTGGTCGCGCGCCAAACCGGCGGGACGTTCGTCCTGCGCATAGAGGACACCGACCGGACCCGCCACGTCGAGGACTCCGTCGGGAAGATCCTCGACGATCTGCAGTGGCTCGGCCTCAACTGGGACGAAGGACCGAACGTCGGCGGGGACTGCGGACCATACTTCCAAAGCGAACGGCTCGACCTTTACAACAAGTACCTTCAGCAACTGCTGGAATCCGGCGAAGCGTACTATGCCCTGGAGACACCGGAGCAGCTTGAGGCCATGCGCGAACAGGCCCGGCGCGAGAAGCGCAACGTCAACTACACCCGCCCGGATCCGGTCCCGACCATTGCCCAAGGACTCGCCGCGAAGGAGCAGGGACACCCGGTAGTCATTCGGCTGAAGATGCCGGGCACGGCCATCACGGTTGTTGATGAGATCCTCGGCGAAGTGACCCTGGAGGCGGACCAACTCGAGGACTTCGTAATCCAAAAGAGCGACGGATATCCGACCTATCATTTCGCGTGTGTGGTCGATGACGCGCTGATGAGGATCACGCACGTGCTCCGCGGGCAAGAGCATCTTATGAACACGCCCAAGCACATCGCCATCCAGCGGGCGTTGGGCTTTGCCACTCCGCATTACGGTCACATGCCGGTCATCTTCAACATGGACGGCAGCAAGATGAGCAAGCGGGACAAGGAAAAGGCGCTCAAAGAAGGGCGCCAACCGCCGGAGATAGACGTACACGATTTCCGCGAGTCCGGTTACCTGCCCGAGGCTTTGTTGAACTTCATCTCGCTGTTGGGCTGGTCCACCGGCGACGATCAGGAGCAGATCGACGTAGCCGAGACCATCAAACGATTCCGCATCGAGCGGATCGGCAAAACCAACGCCAAGTTCGATCGCGAGAAGCTTCTGTCGTTCAATACGGACTGGGCGGCGCGGCTTTCATCGGAGCGACTGTTGGAGGCCTTCAAGGACTTCCTTTCTATCAACCCGAATGTTCCCGCGAATATGACCACGGCCGACGATGCGGTGCTGCCGCGCGTTCTCGAAGTGTGCGCCGGGTTCCGGACCTTTGTTGACGTTGTCAAGAAGGCCGGGTTCCTTTTCGTGGACGACGACGCTATTGAATACGATCCCAAGGCGGTCAAGAAGGTCCTGGCTAAGAATGACGGCGAAGGTTACGCCGTGCTAGAGGCTCTGATACCGAAGCTGGAGGCCGTGACCGACTGGTCGGCCGGTCCTCTGGAGGAGCTGATCAATGGGGTTGTTGTGGAACGTCAGACCAAGCTCGGCAAGATCGCTCAACCGATTCGGGTCGCCGTCAGCGGCAGTACGATAAGCCCGTCGATCCACGACACGCTTGTTCTGCTCGGCAAGCCGCGAACGCTGACCCGACTGAAGCAGTGTATGCGCTAAAAAAGGGGTCGGGAGTCTTTTTTGACAAAACCGGGACAAAACCGGGGACGACAAAACCGGGACAAAACCGGGGACAGTCACCTATTTACCGGGTCCTTCCGGCATGACCGTCGTATCTTCTCCGCTGACAAAACCCGGACAAAACCCGGGACAGTCACCTATTTACCGGGTCCTTTCGGCATGACCGTCGTATCTTCTCCGCTGGCGCGTGGCGTCCTAAGGCGGCCCACGGGTAGCGGGCGGAGCCGACGGTTCAGCTTATGTTCGAGCTTACTCGAAGAACGAGTCGGTGGCCAGCGGTCGTCCGCGGTGCGTGCATGTGCGCAGCTTGGCGGAGTCGTCCGGGTCGTCGGGCTCACGCAGGGTTTCCCGCCAACTCTCCGGCTTCCATTCCCTGGCCCAGGCGGTCAGATCGAGTTGGCCGCTGGGGTCCGGCTCGCCGACGTGGGCGGGCGCGCTTGACCACGAATATCGCCACGGCATGCGAGCCACCTTCGCCCGGACCGGGTTCCGCTCGCCGTACCGCAACGCCCGCCACAGGTGCAACTCGCAGATAAATAGGTGACTGTCCCCGGTTTTGTCCCTTCGTATCTCCCATGGAATCCGACGCCGATCCCTGGGCCAGGAGATTGGCTCCGGCTCTCCCGAAGCCGCTTTGTTCCGGGTGGAGATGACAGGATGTCCCACGTTCCTGGGGGACCCTCGTGTGTACATGCCCTGCTCTTAGACCCCGGTGGGATCGGATACGCCCAACCGATCAAGGCGATCCGATGCTGCCTTCCGTACGGTGTGGACGACGTCGGCTCCCACGAATAGCCCTCTTTCGAGGCTCAATCACACGGCCTGCACACTCGCGGTCTACGCTTCGCAGTGCAGGTTACCCGTACACCACGCAAGACTCCCTTCCGGCTGTCGGTCTACTTTGCCGGGCAGGATTGAGTACCCGCCGGGTCCCGGCGAAAGGTTTCATGCTGTCATCAAGGATCCATGTCGCAATCCTCCTACCCCAGGCTTTCCGTGGCGCACCCGCATTCCGGGCATACGCCCGATACGTTTCCGGTAAGATCATATCCGCAGCCAGCGCAGAGGCCACGTTTGCGCCGATGGCGACGGCGAAGTGGGCCGCGGATGAACGTGACGGCCGGGTAGGCCGCCAGAAGACACGCAATAACCCAAAGGCACCTGGGCGATACATAAGCGGACAGACCCCATTCACAAGACGGACCCTTTGGGTAGGTGACGTTGAGACCAATCACTCGCTCAAAACGCGATCCCTCGCCGAGACCTTCAGATGCCATCCTCGGAGGATAAGCACAGTACGAAAGTGCGTCGTACTGGCATACAGTAACATCGAAGTACACCACACCGTTTTCCAAGAGGGAGGCGTCGCACCACCACGGAATGGTTGTCCATCCCTCCACGCTAAACCACGACCCATAGTACCGCCCCAACGATCCATAAGACAGACACACTCCGACAAATGCCGTCGACACCGCCCCCAACGTCAACCCAACAATAATGGCAGCGCGCAGCATGCTGAGAATCTCGCGAATCATGGCGTGATCTCCTTGCCACGTTGCGGACAGGCACCAGTAATGGCCACCCCCGTGAAGTCGTACTGGGCAAAACCGGGGACAGTCACCTATTTACCGGGTCCTTTCGGCATGGCCGTCGTGTCTTCTCCGCTGGCGCGTGGCGTCCTAAGGCGGCCCGCGGGTAGCGGGCGGAGCCGACGGTTCAGCTCATGTTCGAGCTTACTCCAAGAACGAGTCGGTGGCCAGCGGTCGTCCGCGGTGCGTGCATGTGCGCAGCTTGGCGGAGTCGTCCGGGTCGTCGGGCTCACGCAGGGTTTCCCGCCAACTCTCCGGCTTCCATTCCCTGGCCCAGGCGGTCAGATCGAGTTGGCCGCTGGGGTCCGGCTCGCCGACGTGGGCGGGCGCGCTCGACCACGAATATCGCCACGGCACGCGAACGACCTTCGCCCGGACCGGGTTCCGCTCGACGTACCGCAACGCCCGCCACAGGTGCAACTCGCAGATAAATAGGTGACTGTCCCCGGTTTTTCGCCAATAGGTGACTGTCCCCGGTTTTTCGCCGGTTTTTCCGGTTTTCCCGAATAGGTGATTGTCCCCGGTTTTCCCTCAATCCAGTAACGCGCGCAATCCGCCCTCCAACGCAGGGAACGACGGTGCGTCCTGCCTGCGGAGTGGGACCCTATCGGTCGGCGCCTACACCACCGGAGGGCGGGCGGAACGGACCAGGCGACGGACGATCGAGTGGGCCGCAGACGGCCCTGTAAGGCAGTCCCCAAAGACCCGGAGTATCCGGCTGAAGGCAGGCACGGCTAGGCCGGGGGATACAATCCCCGCGCCTGTTCTTGCGACGGTCTTCTTGAGGCCGCAATAAGGGATCCCTACGCGACCGGTTGCGTGGCAATCCCGAGTCATGCGGGTACCTCCCTCGCTCGGACAGAGCGGAGCGGGCCTCGCCCTCGCGCCGCATCCATCAAGAGGCATAAGCCCGCGGGATCGCCAGTTTTACCCCGACATGGAATGCCGCTCAGTGCATTCAGCAGGGCCGGGACCGGTGGTTATCTGGGTCGACGGGAGAGGTCCCCGACAGTACGATGATAAACTGGTGAACATCGTCTTTGTTCAAGGCTCCCGACATATGCGATCCACAGGAATTAGCCCATGGCCACCATCCTCATCCTCGAAGACGAAACCGGCTGGAATGACGTGGTCACCGCAGCGATCAGGAATGGCAGCCTGCCGGATTGTTCGGTTCACATCGCACAGACGTACGGACAGGCAGCTAGCCTAATTGAACAACACGGATTCGACATCGCGCTATTGGACTACGCACTTCAGCGTTCGAGCCCCGAGAGTGACGGGGCGGGTCTCGACGTGGCGCGCAAGCTTCGGTCTGTATCGCCTGTTGCACTCGTACTCCTGGTATCCAAGGTCGCCCCTGACAACCTACGTGCGGAGTGTGAGCGACTGGGCGTAACTCTGATCGAGAAGGGGCGACGGGATCTTGTGGATGAGCTCCTGCGACAGATCCGCAATCGATTACAGCTGGACCAGAAGACCCTGAACAGCCAATGGCTACCGGAGGAGGATACGAACCTGCCGGGAGCATTCGCCGACATAGTCTCCAAGAAGGTGATGGCAGAATACTCAGTGTTGCGCAAGGAGCTGCAGGAGCTGCGACTCGCACACGCAGTGTTGGGCGTTCAGCATGACGTCAAGAGTGTCCTGTGGCTCCCTCGATTTTTCGAGGGTGTCGAAGGCATGCGTGACTCCATCTCCGCTCAGCTCGAACGCCTGCGTACCATGTTCGATCGGTCTTGTACCGCTGCTAGGGTGGTAAGTAATTCGTACGTGTTCTCGCGCAGAGCGACGTGTGATGTGGCGGGCGTGCTGCGCGAGTTCTTCCCTCCGCAGGCACCTGGCGAGGTCCAGTACTTATCTCCGCTCATGGAGTGTCGCGCAAACGTGCTCTTAAGAACTGCCGGCATTTCTGATGAGCCCTTGGAAGTACAATGCGATAAGAAGCTGATCGAGTTGGCGATTCTGGTTCTTCCCGTCCTGGTTTACCATCTCACGGATATCCGCCTAACTGACGATCACCGGCCCATTGAAGCCATCATATCATGCGCAGGGACGCGGACTCGTCGCATGCAGATGACCATAGTCGTGGCGGCCTCAACAACCAGTCTGTCAAACAAGAGCAAGGAGTGCGATTTGGCCTCGCACTACGTTCACTATACGAATCTGCTGTGTGGCCCCGTTATTCCTTGGGAGGCGTTCGTAAAGGCCTTCAAATACTACGGAGCAGCAGTCTCGTTCAAGCGGCTAGACAGAGCCACATATATCGAAATCGAACTAGAGGCCGCGTCGGGAAAGGAGAAGTCAGGTGCTCCACTTTAGTGCGGAAGCGAGCCATTCTGCGAGATCCGTACCCCTGCCGGCGTCAGCCTGTCTCGTGGAGGACATTCCAGGTGGTAGTCTCAAGGTTAGCCGGGGTATCCTGTGGTTTGCCACTAGCGATAGCTCGAGGGAGATGGTCGCGAGTCCTTCGACGCCCTGAAGCCACGACGGACGATTATGTCAGGTTTCGACGAGCACCTTATCATGAGCGTGATCTGGATCTCCCGGATCTCTAGCACGCGAATGGTTCTGACGCTAAACTGGAGCATCAACGGGCACAGTTGAGGAGGCCAGGCGGTGGACGTCTTGCTAGGCGCATGGGGATTAGGTGACTGGGCACACGCGCGCGGTGGTCCGCGGGGTAATCGCACTCCTGAGCGATCTCGAGTCAATCTGGGGATTCCTCCAATGTCCGCGCGGTACCCAGGCTGCGTAGAACTGTTCCCATTTCTCCTTTTTGATCATGTCTTCGTGGACAAGCGTTCCTATCAATCCTTGTTGGCTGATGCTGTCCTAGGCTTTCGAATCTCGAGCAGGAGTAAGGAGATCCTCCAGGAGTTTCACCGGGACGGCATCTTGGTGACTGTGGATTATCTAGATATCCTCTCCGGTGAAGTGGACAGGATAGTTGAAGGTGCGGAGGCCGATTTGGACGCGGTTGACCTTGCGGAGTCGATCAGAGAGTCTCGCCGCCTTTGGAGCCAGTTCCTCACTAGCCCGGGTGGGAAGTTCCATCCCAGACGAGAAGCGGAACTGGACGGTACCCGTTTTGAACTGAGATTGCTGGGGATCCCGCTCGACAAAGCCGAGTTGCGGCGTAGATCAGCACACGATGTGTACGATGTGAACACGATGGTGGTTCTGTCTACAAAGCTGAGTGCGGCTGTATGTGATTGGCAGATGTATCGACCTTTCTATGATCAGAAGATGGTGACTTCGTTCCGCGGGCCGTCATCAGGTACTCGTGCGAACGCCGACATCCTACACGAGAATTTGGACGTCTACTTACCGATGCCTGCGAGCGCCGAGCTTGAGTCCCTCTATCGAATTCGTGAAGAGAGCGTCTTGAGAGCTTTCCGAGACTACGCAGCGTTTCTCAGGCGTTCGGAAACGGAGTTCACACCACAGGCTTTCATCGAATTACGCCGACGACTTCTCGAACTTGGCGAAGGTCCAATATCCCAGATAAGTGTGTTTTCAACTTCGGCTCCCAGCGCGTCTGTATTCTCCGAGGAGACAGTACGGATGATTGTCAGGGAGGAGGTGGAAAGGCGCCTACAGGAGCAGAGCCATGAGGCCACGCCTCTGCGCCAGCTGTTTCAGATCATTGGGAGCATACACATGGGCGATACGTACAAAGCGGTACAGGCTGGAACAATGGGCCCGCATACTGGGACGAGCAATGCCTCGTTACAGCAAACGTGGATCCAACTACAGGAGCAGATCGACCTGGCGTCCTTGCCGGAGGAGCTCTCCCTGCTACGGACTGCGATGCGAAAGAGGGCCAGCGCGCCAGAGCATGACGTTTCAACTGGTGAGATCGGCGCCGCCGAGCGAGCTGCAGAATCCGGCGATGGTGCAAAGGTATTAGAACACCTGCGAAGTGCTGGAAGGTGGGCTTTTGATTGTGCACGTGAGATTGGGGTGAGCGTAGCCTCCGAAGCACTTAAGAAGTCCCTGGGACTGTAGCGCAGGGACCGGCATTCGACAGATATGCTGTGGAAGGCTGCCTGCTTGCCAACGGATGTTACGTGTTCAATTCCGTGTGCAGGCGGATCAGCGCGCGGGCGCTGCTGCTCTTCTCGCACACATGGCATTCCTTTTTCACCGAGGTTTCTGGGAGGGCGGAACGACGCCTCGCCAAGCACGCACGTGCGCCTGTACGCGACGTAAGCGGAGTGGATTCCGTTCACGGGTCAAACACGCTACGAAAACCCGAGCCGAAGAGTTGGCAAAACCCGGAAAACCCGGGACAGTCACCTATTTACCGGGTCCTTTCTGCATGACCGTCGTATCTTCTCCGCTGGCGCGTGGCGTCCTAAGGCGGCCCACGGGTAGCGGGCGGAGCCGACAGTTCAGCTCATGTTCGAGCTTACTCCAAGAACGAGTCGGTGGCCAGCGGTCGTCCGCGGTGCGTGCATGTGCGCAGCTTGGCGGAGTCGTCCGGGTCGTCGGGCTCACGCAGGGTTTCCCGCCAACTCTCCGACTTCCATTCCCTGGCCCAGGCGGTCAGATCGAGTTGGCCGCTGGGGTCCGGCTCGCCCACGTGGGCGGGCGCGCTTGACCACGAATATCGCCACGGCACGCGAGCCACCTTCGCCCGGACCGGGTTCCGCTCGACGTACCGCAACGCCCGCCACAGGGGCAACTCGCAGATAAATAGGTGACTGTCCCCGGTTTTAACTAAGCCACACGCGCACTCTGGCTCCCGCCAATGCACTGCGGGGGGATATGCTCACTGGTTCCCTGCAACGCCCTGCTCGAGTTCATCAAACTCTCGCCAGTGTAGATACAGCGATCGAGCTCGCGCGCTTGCTGAGGAATCTCCGGTATCAAAACGTCCGGCTGCCATTCCGATGTGTCCATACTTCGTATTATGTGCAGATTGCCATTCATCTCAACATGCACACCGCGCGTCTTCGAATCTAGAGGGAAAGAGGTGGGCTTTTCGCGGGAGGTTCCATCGTACGACCGCGTCATTTCAGAATCGACGCCCATCCAGCCTCAGGATGCGCTCAGCCAGACCCACTTGTGCCGGCACCGCGCAGACGCGCCTGCCCACCTCTTCCGGGCAGGGGGGCACGGCAGAGGGACGAAATGTGCGACAAAGACGCACATCGTTTAAAGATCGCGGCAGGTCTCGTTCCTCGACGCTGCCCTACATGGGCGTCGCCTTTTCTCCAACGTTACTCAGTCGCAGTCCGCAAGTGCATCCTCGTACCGGTGCGCGGAGCAACGGCGGCCTGGCGCGGGCGCGCACTGGCAATAATCCGGGCTCGGGGCTACAAATAGGCGGGCGTGCCGGGCGATCTTGACCAGTGTCGCGCCGCGAGGGTGGACAATGGTCAAGTTAGCAGGCTCGCGACGGTAACCGCCCCGGTGGACCGGGTCGGGCGAAAACGCTGACTGTGGAGCAGAAGGGCCGTGGCCAACTTGTGCATCACCCTCACGGACGGGCGGATGATTCGCCACACGCTCGGCGGCGGGGTCGAGGTTATCGGGCGGGACCCCACCTGCGAGATTCCGGTGGATGACCCCAGCACGTCGCGCCGGCACGCTCGGTTCACCCCGGCCGCGGGCGGGTATGTCGTGGACGATCTCGGCAGTAAGAACGGCACGCTCGTCAACGACACGCCCAGCAAATCGCAAATGCTGCGCGACGGAGACGAGATTCTGATCGGCTCGGTACTCGTGGTCTACTCCGATTCGCAGCCCGATCCGGCCAGCTCGATCGTGATTTCCAGGGAAAGCGTCAGCCCGGCCACCCGCTACATCACCCGCGACCAGAAACTGAACCTGCCGCAGCAGCGGCTGGAGATGATCTACGAACTGAGCGAGAGGCTCACCACGCTGCAAGACCGCGAGTCGTTGCTCGATAACGCGATGGACATCTGCTTCGAGACGCTCCGCTTCGAACGCGGGGCGATCGGAGTGCGGCGGCGGGACGGGCGAATGCTCGACTGGCCCGTTGTTCGCAACCTCCGCGGCAGCGAGGGTGAGCTGACCATCAGCCATACGCTCCTAAACCGGGCCCTCCAACACGGAGAGCGCGCGATCCTCGCCGATACCGGCGCGGGCAACACCGACCCGACCGTAAGCATGGTGCAGCACGGGATCCGCTCGGCCATGTGCGTACCGCTTCACCACCGCAGCGATACGATCGGAGTGATCTACGGCGACCGGATCAGTACGTCCACTACGTACTCGACCGAAGACATAGACTTCCTCGCCGGCATTGCTCAGCAGGTAAGCGTTGGACTAATCAACTGCCGACTGCTCGATGAACAACGCGAGACCGCCCGGCTCCAGCGCGATATCGACCTGGCCCGCACAATCCAGAAAGGGCTGCTCCCGGCATCTCTGCCCCGAACGAATAACCTGCGAATCGCCGCCCTCAACGAACCCGGGTTACGCGTCAGCGGCGACTATTACGACGTAATCGAACTCGACGACGGCCGCGTGTGGTGCCTGGTGGCGGACGTTACGGGAGAAGGCCCGGCCGCGGCGTTGCTCATGGCGAACTTGCAGGCGGCGGTCCGCGTGACGGCCACCGATACGGATGACCCCGCCGAGCTGCTATCACGGTGGAACCACTTGGTATATCGCAACACCGATTCGTCCAAGTTCATCACGTGCGTGCTTGCCTTGGTCGAGCCGGATTCGCGCAGAATCAACTTCGCGGCCGCGGGGCACTGCCCGCCGCTGCTGGTCCGCAGCAAGGACGGCGCGCAAGTCGAGGAGGTCGATACCGAAGCGACTTTCCCGCTGGGCATCGTGGACGACGCGCATTACACAACGACTTCGCTGGAGATCGGTCCGGACCCGGCTCTGTTCTTCTGCTATACAGACGGCGTGGTTGAGGCGCTCGAGCCGCAGGGGGGAACGTACGGGTTGGAGCGCCTGGTCGAGGTTCTCGGCAGCCGGTCTGATCTCAGCGCCGACGGGCTCGTCAAACAGGTCCGTAAGAGCGTCGCCGGGTTCGCCGGAAGCGCCCCGCAGAGCGATGACATCACCATCTTAGCCGCCCGGATCGGCTGATAGACCCCGTTCCCAGTACTGAAAACGCCGTCCCGCGGCTCCTCGCACGCCGGGCTAATCATTGTAGTCGCGTCATCGGTCTCCGTGCCAAAGACCCGACGAATCTCAGCCGATAACTCTGGCGGTGTCTACAACGCCAGGTCAAGTGCCATTGAATGAGGGCAGGTTTGATGAATCTACGCGTACCCTTCACCACCGGGCTGATTGCGGTGGCTACCATCACGGTCGTTTGCACGGGCGTCGCGATTAACGGATGCCGCGTGGATTACGGGGGCCTTTCCGACTCCGACGATTTCCTTGCAACGGGTCGGACCCTGAGCCACTTCACTGCGCTTCAGATAGACCCGCCCAGTGAGGACTCCGCAGGGCCGCAGTTCGTTGTGGCCGAGGACCTCAACGAGGACGGCATGCTCGATCTCGTCTCTGCGTGGAACCAATCGCAACCCGTGCAGGTACATCTCCAGCAACGCTCCGCGGAGGGGGAGATTACCTTCGAGACGCTGACGCTCGCCGGCAGCATCCCGGCCGTGGCGGTTGCGGGATTGGCCGTGGCCGACTTCGACCAGGACGACCACGTCGACATAGCCGTGCTTCTGAAGGAGACGCTACTGACCGGCCCGCAGTGCATCGACGCCGAGCAACCGGAGGAAGGACTTTCCGGGCTGATCCTGCTGTACCTCGGTCCGGACGATCCCGCGACCGCCAACCAGGCGCTGGCGTGGGAGGAGATCGAGGTCGGCGCGGCCTTCCTGCAAGGGGCGGGCAGTGCTACGGAGAGCCCCGAGACCGGAGGCTATACGGCCATGGCTGTCGGGGACATCGATTTGGACGGTGACATGGACATCGTTGCGGCATGGAACTCCTCATGTGGGGACGACGGTTCGACGGACGTGGTCATATTCACTAACGGCGGGCCGGCGGCGATCTACGATCGGACCTGGACCGCTGAGCGGATTCCGGATTCGTTTCCGAAGGGTGATTCCGTCAAGGACATCGGTTTGGGTGACATCGACCGGGACGGTGATCTGGACGTTGTTGCCACCTACCCAACCGCCCCGGCGATGAACGTTCGCTGGTACCGCAACCCCGTGACGGATACGTTGGATGATTACCACATTTCCGACGGAGCGTGGCAGGTCGGTACGGTGGCCCAGATCGCGACCGGAGCGGACGTTCTCGAATTGTCCGACATTGACTTGGACGGGATTCTGGATGTCGTAGTCCGTTCGTCGGCCGGCAGTGTTATCCAATGGCTAAAGGGTCCGGAGGGACCGACGACCGCCCCGGTGCGCAGTATTCCCTGGCAGGTGTACACCCTGGCGGAATTCACCGAGCGCACCCCGCAAGCCATCGCCGTCGTCGATCTTGATCTGGACGGGCAGGCCGAAGTCGTCGCCACCGCCGATGGCGGGCTGGTATGGTTCGACTCCACCCGAGCTCCGACGGTGTACGATCAGTGGGGCGAAACGCTCATCATCGACGATATCTCGGCCGACGCGACGGATAACTCTCCCGCCACGACCGATCCCAACGTGCAACCGGTTGAAATCGCCGGGACAACGTTCATGAATTCGGTTCTGGCCGTGGACCTCGACGGCGACGGAGCCCGCGATCTTATTGTGCCCATGGATCGCGCCGGTTTGAGTGGGCTGACCAACGACGCTCTGGTCTGGTTCCGCAACACGCGCTTGGGTGAGTAGAAAGGGCGCCGCGGCGGACCCGAAGCAATCGGACCGTCAGTCTGTGGGTCCCGCTCCAATGCGCCGGCTCAAGCGATCATAGAAATGCAGGGCGACGGCCTGTTCGGCCTTCACCACGTCGTCGGCGCCGAGCTGGCTGGCCTGCATCCCCTTCGATGAGTAATTCGTTCGCGCGATGATGTAAATGTCCGGCTGGAGCCGCCGAGCCAGAGAGGTGGCCCGCAAAACCGCATCTTCGTCCGGAATGGTCAACGCCAGGATTGTGGCACTACTGAGCCCGGCCTGCACCATGGTCTCCACCTGGGATATGTCGCCCTCCACGATCCGGCGCCCGAGAGCCCGCTGGGTTGCCACGGCCGCAGAGTTCCGCTCGACGATGGTGTAAGGAAGACCCGACTGGTCCAGCAAGTCGGCAACGCAGCGGCCCACCAAGCCGAACCCGACGACGATCACCCGGCCGGCGGATACTCCGCCCTCCGCCGGGCTCTGGGCCGGAGTAACCACCAGCCGCGTTCCCTCCGCCCACTCGGCCGGGCCGTCCAACTGTACCTGGTGATTCCGGTAGGTAGCGTTATAGGACTGGTTTGACGCAGGATCCAAAGGGGGACCTCACCACGCGGCTGCTGGAAACCACATTATCCGCAAGTCGGCATAATGCTCCCTCGCCAGGTCAGCCGCAACCGAGATCAGGCAGGGTTTTTATCAAGACTTCCGCGAGTACTTCCGGATTGCTTCGCCGACCAGATAGAACGACCCGGTGATGCAAATCAAGTCTTCCCGGGTAATGGCGCTGTACGCGATCTGCAGAGCCTCATCGAGCGAATCGGCCACCTGAGCCATCTTCCCACAACGATCGGAGTACTCGGCGGCCAGCTCTGCCGGATCGCACGATCGGGGCGAGCCGATCGTCGTGAAGATGATCTTGTCCGCCCCAAGCTGGATCCGCCGGATCATCCCGGTGACATCTTTGTCTTTGTGGCAGGCGAAAATCACGATCATCGAGTCGTAGGTAATATGCTGCCCGATACCGCGTACCAGAGCTTCGATGCTGGCGGCATTATGCGCCCCGTCCACCAGAATCCGCGGCTCTTCCGAGATCATCTGCATCCGCCCGAGCAGCTTGACCTTCGACAGTCCCTCCATCGCCGCCTGGTCGTCCACGGGGAACCCCCGGGACTTCAATACATCGAGCATATTGAGCGCCAAGGCGCAGTTCCGCGCCTGATGCTCGCCGAACAACGGGACGTGAAGATGCTCGAACCGGCTGTTCGGTGTGGTCAGGCAGATCCGGGCGTGCCGACCCGCAGACCGTGAGAACTCGAACCGGTAGCTGAAATCGACCCCTTCGTTGGCGAACCGGAGCGGAGCGTCCATCTTCTTGGCCGCGTCCTGTAACACCGCCTTGACCTCCGGCCGTTGCGGAGAACTGACCACGGGGATCTCCTCCTTGAAGATTCCCGCCTTCTCCCTGGCAATCGACGCGATGTCCGTTCCAAGCTGGGCGAGGTGGTCGAAGCTGATATCCGTTATGCCGACCACCTCCGGCTTGACTACGTTGGTGGCATCCAACCGCCCGCCCAAGCCCGTCTCGATGACCGCGATATCCACTTCCTGCAGGGCGAACCAGTTGAGCGCCGCGGCCGTCATGACCTCGAAATAGGTCGGATTCGGAACCCGGGCCTTTTCCGTAATTGCTGCAACGGCGGAAACCGCTTTCGCAAAAGCGGCTTCGGTGATCATCTCGCCGTCGAGCATGATGCGCTCACGCACCGAAAGAACGTGTGGAGACGTGTACAACCCGGTCTTCATACCGCAAGCCTGGAGCATCCCGGCCAGCATCGTCGCCGTGCTGCCCTTCCCCTTGGTACCGGCAATATGAACGGTAGTCAGAGACTTATGCGGGTTTCCCAGCGCCGCCAGCAGCCGGTTCATCCGGGCCAGCCCAAAGTTGTCGGTGTTGTACGGAGTGCGCGCGGAGCGCTCGTAGTTCGTCAGAGAGTTTAAAAAGTTCTCCGCTGAGCGAAAAGTACGAATACGCTTCACGAGCGCCTTGGCCTTGGCGGCCGGCTTCGGTCTGTCGATCGTTGCCCTAGTCATAGGCGATGAGTTTACTGAACTTTCAAGATATCGTCAATGCGGATTAATCCGCGGTACCGTCATATCCCAGTAACAGCTAGTACGGGACCACACCTGTAACTTCCTGAAAGAGAACAGGTTGCGCCAGTTTCCCTGTTCATGGAGACCCCCAAGCGGGGGCACCAACTGCTGAAGAACACGTCACTATTATACGCACTATGGGCCCAAAAGTGCGCAGAGTTCCGTAAAAAACCGTACTGCCCGACATCTGCAGCAGCCTCGCCGCCGGAGGACAGCCCTCCCGCGCAACGAAATGATGCGCACGCCGGGGGCTCAGATTCGGCCTCGACGGGTACAATCCTGCCATGTTCGATTTCGAAGTCTCCTATCCCGACTCGAGAACGAGCGTCGTGGTGCGCCCTGCGGTCTTGAGCCAGGTTGGAACGCTGCTCAGAGCCGCCCGCGGGCCATCGGCGGCTCCGCGGGTGTTCCTGGTCTCGGACACGACCGTTGGTGGGCTCTACGCGGACCGGGTGCTCACCTCATTGCGCAATGCCGGCTTCGTACCGGATGAGTTCCGTATCGTGCCCGGGGAGGCGTCGAAGAGCCTGCGCGTGGCCGAAGAGGTTTATCGGGCTATGGCCGAAGCGCAACTTGGCCGAGACTCGTTACTCCTCGCGCTGGGCGGCGGAGTGGTCAGCGACCTGACGGGGTTCATTGCGGCCACGTGGATGCGCGGGGTCCCCTTTGCGATATGCCCGACCACTTTGGAGGCCGATGTCGATGCATCTCTGGGCGGTAAGACCGCAGTCAACATACCTGCGGGGAAGAACTTGGTTGGGGCGTTCCACCAGCCGGTCGTCGTCGCGGTCGATCCGGATTGCCTCACTACGCTCGATCCCAGAGACGTTCGGTCCGGCATGGCGGAGTCTATCAAGCACGGGCTGATTACTTCTGAGGAACTGGTTGCGTGGCACGAGGACCATGCAGACCGGATCCTTGCCCTCGAAGGCACGGCGGCGACCGAGCTGATCTTGAAGAACCTTAGGGTCAAGGCGAACGTGGTCACGCGCGATCCCGGAGAACAGACCGGGGCGCGGATCATGCTGAACCTCGGCCACACGATCGGTCATGCGATCGAAGCACGTTGCGGTTTTACCCTGCGGCATGGGGAATGTGTAGCTTTGGGAACACTCGCCTGCGCCCGGCTGTCGGAAAGGCTGGGTTTGCTGGAGAGACCCGTGGTCGACCGTATTGCGCGTTTGCTGGACCGGTTCGGGCTCCCAACCTCGTTGGGTGTGCCAATCGCCACCGATGACATCATCACGACTCTGCGCCGGGACAAGAAGGCTCGTGACGGGAAGGTGCAGTTCGTGCTACTCGAAGGTCTCGGCCGGCCTGTTGTGCGTCACGATGTTCCCGAAGACCTTGCGGCGGAGGCCTACGAGTCGTTACTGGATTAGGGCAGGCGGTCAGACATCGACCTTGCGGGTGACGGGCGCGGGATATGAACCGCAGCGCCCGGGGCTTTCGCAGGGCGCTCCTGCCAGTTCGGCGAACATGCGGGAGAGAAGTTCCATGGGAAGACCGACCACGTTGGTGAAGCTGCCCGAGATAGTCCTGACGAACGGGTCGCCCTGGTCCTGAATCCCGTATGCTCCGGCCTTTCCCGCCCACGCCCCCGTATCGAGGTAGCTCTCCAGCTCCGTGTCGCTCAACAACCGCATGGTTACGGCGGTGGATTCACTGCGGATCAGTCGCCGCCGCTTGGCCGCGTCGAGGATTGTGACGCCGGTAATCACCTCGTGGGTGGTCCCACCCAAACTGGTGAGGATCCGCCGGGCGTCGGCTCGGTCTCGGGGTTTACCGAATACGGTCTCGGCGAGAGCGACCACCGTATCGGCGGCAATGACGATTCCCTCATCGAGTCGGTCGGCTACGCTCCGGGCCTTGAAGTAGCTGAGGGCCTCGGCTTGTCGGACAGGGGACGTTCCTTCGGACAATTGCTGCGGTTCATCGATCTGCGGTGGAGATTTAACAAACTGATAGCCGTGGTCCTTGAGCAAGGCAGACCGTTGCGGACTGCCCGATGCCAGAACCAGCCGCGTCTTGCCGGACCGCTTGTCACCTTTCGTATCCACAACTTGCCTCATCCATAGCGAAGCCGCCGATCCCCGTCGACCTTACGGCAAGATACCACTGCCGAGACGATCAGGGAACGGCGGCTCCACCGCGCTATTGGATGTCAGCGCGTTTTTTCGGTAGCGGCCAGCGAGTTTAGCGCCGGCGTTTGCGGGTACGAAGGGTCGCAAACGCGCCGACCAGCATCAGCCCCAAAGTAGCCGGCTCGGGAACGGCGACGCCCTGCACCAGGACCAGCATGTCCTGGTAATCCTGATCGCAACCGGGGTCGAAGGCCATAATGTACGAACCGTCTTTCGCCTGCGGTACGACCAACTGATATCCGTTGGCAGTCCACCCGTAGATGTCCAACCCGCTGACATCGAAAGTCACCACGCGGTCACGCTCACCGTTGGAGAAGGCAGCGTTGAGCGGCGCGGCGGTCCAGGCCGTGGGGTTATTGGAGTCGTCCCCGAAGACTATCCAAGTGGGCGTCGAGAAGCTCAGTGACGAAGTTGCCCCAAAGGTGTTGACCCTCGGAGCGAACTGGGTCTCGGTGGCGCCGTCCAGCAGCATACCGTCGTAGACCAGTTCCTGCCCGAGCGTGTCGAGGGGGTTTGCGGAGCCGCCCCAGTAATCGGTCAGCAGGGTGACATCGATCTTGCTCCCGAGCCAGGCATTGTCGAGCATGTCAGGCACCCGGCGCCCACCTGCTCCGCTGTTGAGGTAGTCCGTACTGGTCCAGGCGTAGCCCGGAGCCACACTGCTGAGCGCCTGCCAGAGGTCCGGCTCCTGCCCCGACGTAGCGTCGTGGATAGTAGTGAAGACGCTCGCCGATGCCGAATTCGCGATAACCACAGTCAAGATCCCGACCAATCCCGTACACGCAAACCGCTTAGTGCCCTTCATCTGATGCATTCCTCCCCGCTTATTCGTTCTCGGACAATTCCGAGCCCCCCCCGTTGACCTGTATCCGGGTTGCTCGCAATCCTAGCCCTCGCGCAGTGAACAAGTCCAATGCCTTTTCCGGCATGGTCCGCCTAACCGCTACGCTTCCGGTGAAATGCGGACCCGCCCGCCATTCCACCGATAATGACGTTCATGTGACACCTAAGAGCAGGCATTTGTTGTACCTTATCAATACCAATCGGACGAGTTCGGCAGAATTTTCCGCCCCGCATATCGGAGGTGGGTATCGGGCCTTATCTCGAGCGGAAAGCGGGCGGACCCGGATTATTCACGAAGTTCGCGTGAATTCGCGCAGCTCGCTTTAGCGCCATCCCTTGAAGATGGCGTCATGGTAACACAGGGCGCTTTCACGCCAGGGACAAGCCCTGGCGTTACATTGATTCGCGGCCTGCAGTTCATTCGGGTGAACGACCCCAAGGCAGGTAGGTCGGGCTCAGCCCAATTGTACTAACCTTGGCAGGCGAAACGAGAGAGTCCTCTCTGATGTGTGGATTGCGTCCCGTCCTAGTACGCCAACGGCGTCGCGTCCTACAGCCCAGGGTTGCCGCGTAGCAGCTACCCTGGGATTACGGTTACATTAAAGATGGACCCCAACGATCCCGGAGCGGTGGCGAAACCTCCCGGCCCGATTGCCGTCCGCGGTTTGCGGCTATTCGGGCAATCTATGAAACCGTCCGCCGGCTCTTCGGGACACCCCCGTAGCGTAGGCTTCCAGCCTGCCTCGAGATCCGCCCTCCTCCGGCCCTTCGGGACGGGAGTACGTGGGGAGCGATCTCACCCACGGGTTCTGCTTCGCTCCACCCGCGGCTACTTGCCCAAAGTCCCTTCGGGACGGGTTACCGCACGACTACCTAACAAGGTTAGTACCATTGGGCAGAGCCCGACTTACCGTACTACTCTTCCAGCGGTTCGTCCGACGCGAGTTGTTCGGCCAGGGTTCGCTTTGGAGCGCCTTGGACTTTGCTGCGGCGAATGAACTTCTGGGCAAACAGGTTGTTGGGTACGGCGATCTTCTTGCCCTCCTCGGACCGCAGAGTCGTGAAAAGGAAGTTGATGTCAATCGCTTGGCCCTCCAGGCCTTCGGGTAGGACCTCGACCCATTCTCCTACGTTGAAAGGTCGCCAGATAAGAATCACAAACGTCGCCAGGACGTTACTCAGAATACTCCAAACCGCGACGAACCCGATCGCAACCATGGCTAGTACCGCGGTCAGAAACGTCCACAGGCTGTCCATCTGGAAGCCAGCTAAGGCCACGATTATCAAGACAACCAGCAGGGCGAGCACCCCGCGCGCCCAACGCCTTATTATGTTGACGGTGCTAATCGGAAGTCGTCCGGAGGCAAAGAGCGTGTACAGTGCGGCAAAGGCGACGCGGTCGATCATCAGGGCGACCACGACCACCAAGGCGCCGAACCCGACCTTGCGCCACGCAAGCCACTCCGACCGGAACGGAATATCCCATGCCCAGAGAACGAGCACGACCGCCGCGGCCAGTCCCCCCAGACGCACCAGGGCTTTGAGCAGTTTGAACGAATACCGGGTGCGACCTTCGTCAAGGTCTCCCATTCCACCGCCGAACTCGGCCGGGGGCTCGTCGGAATTCTCCACGGGAAGGCCTACATGCCGGTCGATGACGTCGGCCAAATACTCCGTCGCAGCACCCAGAATAAGAACGATTCCCGTGGCCAGGAGCAGTCCGGTACCGACAAACGTCACCAGCGCCCCGAATCCCAGAAGCTGTAACAACAGGAGCAGGACGACGAGGATCAAGGCCAGCGGATAGACGATCCATGCGACCATCATGCCCCAGTGCCGCCGCCGCCCATCGCCAAGACCGAGCACCCGCTCTTTGCGAAGCAAAAAGAGCAGCAACAAGACCAGAAAGCACGCCTTGTACGTTTCCACAAGAACATCGTGAAGGGCCGGGGCTAAGCCGACCACGCGCAGCAGCAATGGTATCGGCAACGCCACCAGCGAGAGCACGACAAGCATCGACAGCCACCAGTGGTAATGCCGGGCGACGGGATCGCTGCAAGGAATGGGCCGATGGACCGGGCTGTGGGCCTCGAACAGATGATGCACCAATCGAAGCGCCGTTATCGCCGCGGCAATTGCGGCGAAGAAAGCCAGCATCCCCATCCACAGAAGGTCATGGCCCAGCACGCGCCACGCCCCGAATACGAGGGCGGATGCCAGCAGGAGCGGAATCGCCAAATCACCGACCATGTTAAGAGCCATCAGGTTGACACGCATGCTCAAACCGGAGCCGACCGGCGCGCCGTCCGGACGGTTCTCGCTTTGAACCACAATGTCACGTGCCAGGCGGACGCCTCTTCGCCGGGCGACGCGAAAGAGCAGGAACCCGAGTGCCAGCGACGCGACAATGGCCGACGCCACCCAGACCCAGTCTCCTGCGGAGGCGGCGGCCAGATCCGCCCGCCCCCCGCGCGCCAGCGCCTGCAACACCTCGCCGTTTTCGACGTCATCGCCAAACAGCTCTTCGTGAAAGAGCTCCCGAGCATTCTGCTCCACGTCGGTTTGTAGCTCAGGCTCCGGGGGACGCGCCAGAGCAGCCAGTTCCACCCAGGCTGCCGACCAGCCTATCCCCATTAGACCGGGATCACGGCTCGTGATGCGCTTCCACCGTAACTGCTGGCCGATGTTCTGCAGGTAGAGTTCGTGCTGCTCGAGACCGGAGAGTGCGTCGTTGAGTCGGCCGGCCACGTCCTCCCAGGTCTTAATGGCATCGCGCATTGACTCCTCGAGGCTTGCGCGCAGGTTTGCCACTTCCGCGTCACGCGGAGCCCTTTCCTGCACATCCAAAGCGGCAAGCTCCGCGGTCAGCCGATCCGTAAGGGAGGAGAATCGTTTTCGCACGTTTTCGCGCACAAGTTGCAGGTCCTGGGATTCGTCCATGGTGCGAGCGAGTCGCGCGCGGACCATGGCCGGATTGGTGGCGAACTCGGCCCGTTCCGCTTCAAGCTGTCGCTGAAGCTCGGCAGCCTCTTCGCCGCTGCAGTATCCCAGGGATCTCATCGTGCGATCCCAATAGGTCTTCGAAAGCGCGATTCGTTCAGTAATACGCTCGAGAGCCCGCTGTGGGAAACGGCGTTGAAGGGCCTCGAGCTCTTCCGGTCGCTGGAAGTAGTGGACCCGGGCCTTCTCTCCGAGCAGTTGCAGATCCAGCAGGGTCGATTGGATCGGGTCCGTGGTTTGGGCTCGCTCCATTTCCAGGTTCGCGAGCCGGCTTCGGCTTCGGGCCTCGCCGAGCGCTGTGATCCGCCGGTTCAGGGCTTGCAGTTTCCGGCGGCTGGTCTCCAGTAGGAGCTTGTCCTGTTTACTCAGGAGTTCCGCCTCCTGCCGCTCCATGGGCAGAGTTTCCAACGCCAGCTCGGCCGTGGCCGATTGCACGTCGAGCCGTTCGCGTTCAAGAAGCAGTCGTCGTTGCTTATCCGGGGCGGCGGCCGCGTGATTGGCATCTGCCCGTTTCCTAAGTTCTTCCCTCTCCGCGCGCAGCCGGGCCAACTCTGCTTCGAGCTGCTCTTGTTGTTGCCCCAGGCCGCCGGTCAACATTTGCAGCCGGCGAGCCTGGGTATCCGACAATGTTGCGACCTGAACTTCGAGGTTACCGACTTGGGTGGTAAGCTCTTGGGTTTGCACGTCTCCCGCTGTATCCGGGTCGACTGCTTCGTTCAGCTTGTCCGTATCGCGTTGGAGTTGCGCCAGCTTCTCGTTCGTCGCCGCCAGATACTCCTCACTCGTCAAGTTCGCGATGCTGGTTCGCAAAGGCCCGGAGCGCCCGAGTTGGTTGGCGTACCCCTCCCACGCGCGATACGCGGATTCCTGCAGAGCGCGGACGGCAGTGGCGTTCTCGTCAGCGGGGTCGGGAGGGTCCCCGGCCAGGAGCGGTCCCAGCTCCGCCATCCGCTGCTGGGCTTGGGCGATGCGGTCGGCGACGTCCTGTTCCGAACGCGGAACTTGTCGCAGAAGCGCCTCGGAGTACGGCGGCACGGGCGAACCCCCATTCAGCGGTTTCGGCTCCGCCTGCCCGGCGGCCGTAAAAGCCAGTAACGCCCCGACCAGAAAGTTCTGCAACACCATGGCACCTCCCTAAAATGGGGACAGTCACCTATTTTCGTCGGGCCTCATTCGTCACTGCCACGCCGGGCATACCGACGCCCGTGCGGCATCGTAGCTGATTCCCGAATCGTTGCGAAACGCATGATAAGCGGTCTCGGGGGACCGGTCGAGATGCGGGATCTGCCACGACACACGGGCGAGTACTAAGGCGTTCGGGACACTCGTCTGCTCCGTCCGCAGACGAAGTACGTCTCGTGTCTCGACGCTGGTCCGCTGAGCTGCCGGTGTCGCAGGAGCGACTCACTGCGGATCATCGATTCTCCGCCTCCCGAGGCGGCAGGCCACCGGGCGGGACTGCGAATCCGCGAGACCCGAGCACGTTGCCGGCTTTCGGCCGTAGTGCCGACCTTGTTGCACTGGTGGTCGAACCGCCGACACTGGACGCCGGCCCGGCGTCGGGTGTTCGGGGGAGAGCCTGCTAATCACATGGATCCAGATCCGACACATCGATACCGGCTAAACCTACGGCGGAAGCGTCCTCGTGGATCGCATTACTGATCCAGAGACAACCGGCAGCGTATTCATCACCCCACCGGCTCACCATCACCTCGGAAGTGCCTACGTCAAGTGCGGTTTCGTTGACCGAGTTAATCCACGCGCTCTCGACGCTGTCGATCTCCGCCCCGGGATCGAGGCCGGTACTGTACCAGCCGTCGGTCTCGACACCGTCGGTCGAGGGATTGTCTTTGATAACGTGCCACCAGATGGCGATAGTGCCGGTTCCGACGTTCTTGAAGTGGATCTTCGCCAGGCACGACTCGTTGCCCGCACTTCCTGAGTAACGCGGCGGGTTCTCGGCGGTTATCTCGACCCACGTCGAGGCGTCGCATGCATCGGCCGAGAAGTTGCCGTCGCCGTCCGGATCACGGGAATCGATCGGATCTTCATTGTCTTCGTCATCGACATCGTCGCTGCTGGTGTTGTCATTGACGTTATCGTTGGTCGTATCATCGTTGGCGCTGTCATCCGCGTTGTCGTTATCGTCGTCGTCATTCCCGTTGTCGGATGTGTTATCGTTGTCATTGTCGTTCTGGTTCGTGTTGCCGTCGCCGTCCGTCTCGTCGAAGCGAACCTGCAGACCGTCGATCAGAACCCGCCCGGTTTGTTTGCCCGTGACCCTCAGGCACAAGTTGAACAGACCCGCTCGCACGGATTCCAGCAGGGAGTCCTGGATCTGCATTTCGCTGTCATTCAAGTAGGTCACGTTGTTGCCAAAGCACATGACTTCATAGGTGCCGACCCACACCCCGTCCTCGCAGGGATTCTCCATGCCCGTGTCACCGATGAAAACGTCAATCAACACCAGAAGATCCGCGGTGCCGTCCTCCCCCTCGTCCCGCTCTCCGGCCGCGGTGGCCGTCGGCTGCCATTTGCCGGACGTGTCGTTGGGGATGAACTCGACACTCTCAGCGTTGAGAATCAAAGTTGCACCAAGTGGCTCGTCTTCGGGAGCCTCCGAGAACAGCTGCACGGCGAAAGACTTCTCCACGCCCGGTCCGTCGGCTGCCACGTCGAAGATGCCGTTCCCGCCCAGGGTAATCGAGAAGGTCGCTCCTCCGATCGTGAATCCTACGGTGGCCCCGCCGTCATCATTCGTCGTGACCGTTACCGTGCATGCGGCTATCAGGCCGACGCCCATGACCACGAGGACTCCGTAGCTGAGTTTCATGTTGCTGCGCATGTTCGTGTTCTCCCAGCGTCTCAACGCGCGACCTACCCAAAGGACGAATTCGGCAACGGCGGCCAAACCCAACCGGGCGTAGGAACGCCCGGTCGCTCCGGGCGAGGGGCGCATGGCCACTGCACGATTCTCCGGCAGCGTACCTCGACAGATCGCCGTCTTCAAGCGATATTCGCTTACTGACGGAAGTAAGCCGTACACCCGCGAACGGTGCCCCAGCGACGGTTCACAATTGTGCCGCCACGCGCTCCGAGGCCTCCCGGTACGGGCGAGAGGTTCAGCTCGGCGCCCGGACCGTTCTCTGAAACGGGAGCTTCCGGCTGGACGGGTTGAGCGTAGTCCGCCGGGACGGACTGGATCGAAGCAAGTGATGCGGAAGGCCAGCGCGTCAACAGGCGTGCGCACAATCATCCGAGGCGCACGCCTGAAGACCGTTTCTCTCGGTACGAATCAGAAGTCCTGCAACTCTCTCTCCGGTATCGAGGCGAACTCATCCGATGAATAGCCGGCTTCTCTTTGCTCAGTTTCAAGGTGGCCGCCTACCGGGGCGCCCCCAAGGGCGGCTACTGCGGTCCTCTTCTTGGCGTTGCGCCTGGATGTTGTCTGCAAACTGACTGACGTGTTTGCTTTGGCTCCTCTGACAATGCCGATGAGTTCGCCCACGATTGCCTTGACGGAGCCAGCCTGAGCGCTGAGCTCCTCGGCGGCACTGGCCGATTCCTCAGCCCCAGCGGCGTTTTGCTGAGTGACCTTGTCCATCTGAGAGACGGCCGTGTTGACTTGATCCACCCCCTGAGCCTGTTCCTCGCTGGCCGTGGCAATGCCCTCAATCAACTCGCTGACTTTGGCGACGCCGCCCACGATCGCCTCCATTGCGTTGGTACCCTCGCGCGCCCTACTGACGGAATCCTCGATAAGACCGGTGATTTCTCGAGACGCCGCGGCTGCCCGCTGGGCTAAGTTGCGAACCTCATCCGCTACGACGGCAAAGCCCTTGCCGTGTTCCCCGGCGCGGGCCGCCTCAACCGCCGCGTTCAACGCCAGCAGATTCGTCTGGAACGCGATCTCCTCGATCACCTTGATGATCTTGTTAATCTGGCCCGACGACTCCGAAATCGCTCCCATCGTCTCATTCCCGCTACTGGCGTCCCGGTGAGATTGCGCAGAGAGTTCGTTGGCCTCCTGAGCTCTGGACGCGTTCGTTCGCGTCATTGCGGTTATCTCCTCCAAAGCGCTGGAAGTCTCTTCCAAGGAGGACGCCTGTTCACTGGCGCCGGCGGCCAACTGCTGCGAGGCGGTCGATACCTGTTCGGCGGCGTCGTTAACTTGATCCGCTCCGTCGTTCAGCCCGTTGATGATTCGATTAATAGGTCCTGTGATCGAGCGGGCGAGGAGCAGGGCGAGGATGATCCCGAAAACAATCGCGCCTGCGGAGACACTCATGACTGTCTTGACTGCTCGTTCATTTGAGGCCTGCAGTCGTGGACCCAACGCGTCCTGGTCCGTCTTGACGGAGAGTTTCACTCCCTCAACCTCCTCGGCGATTTCCGGACCGAGCCTATCCAGCTTATCCTCAATGAGTTTGTTTCGCGCATTGATGGTTGCGACCAGTTCATTGAACGTATGAGAGTAGGTCTTTTGGGCGTCTACGACCGTAGCCAGCATTCCGCGCCGCTCGGAGTTTTCGAGGTTTTCATTTAAGATGGTGAGGTTTGCGGCCATCGTCTCTAGTTCCTTATTCACTCTCTCGACCGCCGATGGATCGTTGGTGTCGAGGAACTTTGCCATATACAGCCGCGCCAGCATCATGTGCCTCATGGCAATGCCGCTCAAATAGGCTGCCGCCAAGTCCTCGTCTTCGTGTGCGGATGTCATGATGCCGGTCAAATTGTCCTCCATAAGCGGTCCTTTGACATTGAGAACATCGTTGACAAGCGTGTCCCGCTCGGCCATGTACTGTTTGACCTGCTCGAAAGCTGCGCCGTATTGATCCACCATGTCCTCTGCAGAATCGACCAGGGCCGCCCGCTCGGGTTTCTGGATTTCCGTTTGGGCTTCCGCCATGAACCCCGCCATCTTTTCGAAATACTCGTCGTACTGTTGTATGTCCTTGTCAGCGCCTGTTATGAGAAAGTCCTTGACGTTCATTCGAACCATGAGCATATTCGCCTGCAAGCGCCCGCTGAGGTTTGCATCGCGCGCCAGACCGCGATACTCCACAAACCCGTCCTGCGCTTCGTTTAGAGCATTCCAGGATACGACGGATCCGGCAACAAGCAAAACCAAGATACAGGCGAAACCTGCGAAGATCTTCATACCTAGCCCGAGGTTCTTCAGCATCGTCAGTAGCTCCCAGAAAGGTCCGGTCGGACAGCGTGCGCCGGCCGGTATATGTGAAACGGACAGGCCTTTACAAAACAAGTCACCTAGATAGCTGCAATGGTCGTGCAGGCAGCCGGCAGAACACCGCGGGAGTTGTCTTATGGCGGCTTCTGCAACGTACTACCCAGCATTTGATTTGATCGGTATCAGCACAGGGAGGCTACAGTAAATGGCGGGCAAAATAATCCAGATTAGTGCAACACTGCTTGGGGAAATTGGGAGAAGGCCAGTCTCGCAATAGCCTGGCCGAATAGGAGCTCGCCGTCGACGATCGGGTCTGTATATCCGGCGTTTTGGTTAGGGGGAACCCTACACCGCAAGGCCGCTCGTTCGACAAGGGTCTTCGGGTTTTTCCCAGCGCGTCAGTCGACGTTGACTTGGTTGCATGGCAAGACGTGGGGAATTCGGGTTCCAGCGAGCAGGGCTTGGCCACCACGACTCCATTCTACTGGCAGGACAGCTAAACACCTGACATGTCGAAGGCGACGGACACCACCGACCGAATTCACGCCCGGGGATCGGTTGCCCGAGACGGCAGCCGGTCGGCCAGTGGAGACGGTCTGTACTAGGCCTGTGTGGTACCGCCCGGACGTTTGACTTGCGACATCCAAGCATGATCGGGACGTTCGATGTTATCGGATGGTCGGTTTACCATCGGCATCCGCTGCTGCTGTCTGGAGAAGATAGGCACTTTACAAAATAACAGTAAAACTACTTGGATCCGACGGCCGCGGGTGATACACTGAGGGGTTTGCACACCGTCCCAATAAGAGGAGGAGGTGAGGAGACGATGCGCCAATTGGTTTTAATTGCTCTGACCGTTCTGGCAATCACGCCGTGGAGTGTTGCCCAGCAGGCCAAGACGGTTCCCCAGGATGTGCTGGATCGCATCGTCGATAACGATCCGAACCCACTTCCGAAGTACCTGACGCCCGCGGAGCGGCTGATCCCGCGGAAGACCCGCACTGCTCTCGAGGTGCTGCAAACGACGGCGCCCCCGACGGGAACGGTACATACCCCGGCGGAGTACGAGCTGAACGAGGGGTTGCTGATCAGTTGGGGGTCGTACAACGACGTGCTGACGGCCATGACGGTCGGGGTGACCACGGGCGACCCGGACGGCATCATGTACATCCTGGTCAGCGGGGCGTCGGAACAGAGTAGCGCGACCAGCACGCTGACGTCGGCCGGGGCGGACATGAGCCAGGTGAGTTTCATCACGTACTCGACCAACACCGTCTGGATACGCGACTACGGTCCGCGTTTCATCTTCGAGGACGGAGTGCGGGCGATAGTCGATCACGACTACAACCGCCCGCGGCCGTCGGATGACGCGTTCCCGGCGTTTTTGAGTTCGCAGTGGGGCGAGCCGTTGTACGACATTGGTCTGACCCACGGAGGCGGCAACTTCCATCTGTTCGCCACCGGTGACGCCTTCATGACAGACCTGATTCTGGACGAGAACTCCGGCTGGACGGAATCGCAGGTTCAAGACCGGTACGCGGATTACCAGAATCTCGATTTGACGATATACCCCGGCTTCCCCACCAGTTTCGATTCGACTCAGCACATCGACATGTGGATGCTCCCGGTTGGGGACGACGAGGTAATCATCGGGCAGTATTCGAGTTCTGCGGGTCAGCCGTACACGATTACGGAAAACGCGGTAACGGATCTCACGTCGCGCGGGTACACGGTTCACCGCACGCCGGGCTGGAACTCGGGCGGGACTCACTACACTTACACGAATGCGGTGATCTTCAACGATATCGTGTTTGTGCCGCGCTTCGGCGGCTCGTACACGACCCCGGACGCCCAGGCTTTGACGGTATTCGAGACCGCGTTCCCCGCGCCGCAGTATCAGGTTATCCAGGTGGATTGTTCGAGCATCATCCACGCGGCCGGGGCGATGCACTGCATCGTAATGCACGTGCCGGCGTACGCGGACCCGATTCCGGTCGTCAAGGTGGTTTCTCCGAACGGGGGCGAGTACCGGACGGTGGGTCAGGAGTATGACATCACGTGGACGGCGCACGATGACGTCGGGATCACCGGGGTGGACCTGTATTATTCGACGGACGGTGGGGCGACTTACCCTCACGTTATCGCCCTGGGCGAGCCGGACGATGGATCGTTTACGTGGCTGGTGCCGAATACCCCATCTACGGAGTGCCGGGTCCGGATCGTGGCACATGATGCGGACACCAACTCCGGCGAGGACGTTTCCGACGCTGACTTCGAGATCACGCTATACGGCCCGCAGTTGTTCTACGATTTCCCGATGGATACCAATCCCGGGTGGACCACGCAGGGGCAATGGGCTTTCGGCAAGGCCACCGGCGGAGGGGGAGCCAACGGCGGTCCCGATCCCACGATGGGGAGCACGGGGAACAATGTGTACGGATACAACCTCACCGGCGACTATGCCAACGGCATGCCGGAGTATCATCTGACCAGCACCGCTCTGGATTGCACCGGACTGGAGGACGTCCACCTGGTCTTCCAGCGGTGGCTGGGCGTTGAGACTTCGACCTACGACCACGCGTACGTGCGGGTGAGCAACAACGGCACGGCGTGGACCACCGTGTGGGAGAACACGGGCGAGGTCGCCGACACCGCGTGGATAGAGATGGACCTGGACATTTCCGCGGTGGCCGATGACCAGTCGACCGTGTATCTGCGTTGGACGATGGGTATCAGCGACAGTTGGGAGGTGTATTGCGGTTGGAATATCGACGACGTCGAGATTTGGGCGATCGGCGATCCCGTGGACTGCAACGCCAACGGCATCCCGGACAACCTGGACATCGCGCAAGGGACCAGCGAAGACTGCAACGTCAACGAAGTACCCGATGAGTGTGATATTGCCGAAGGGACCAGCACGGACTTGAACGGCAACACCGTCCCCGATGAATGTGAAGTCAGTGCACCGCTGGCGGCTTCCTGGCCGTACGGTTTCGGCAAGAACCGGTACATATCGCTGGCGCCGAACAACAGCGGCGGGGTAAGCGTTGCCTTGCAGATCGAGTTGGAATCCAGTGTGTTCTTCCCGGATTCGGCCGGGCTGCTGGGATGGATCGGGGAGCCGGACGGCGAGGGTATCAGCCGGATAACGACCACGCCGTTCTATACCGACGGCTGGCCCGCGATCGTTCATGTTGGAGACTGCTGGATAGTGCCGGCAGCGACCTATCATGTTCGGGCGACCGCGGATGAGGCCGTTTTTTCCGAAGATCTCGAACTTGATACTGTCTCGCAACCGTCGCCCAAGTACTGGTGCGACGCGGTGGGCAGTTACATCGGTGATGAATGGACGGGGCCGAACGGGGTGGTGAGCATGGATGACATCATGGCCACCATCCAGATGTTCCAGGCCTCGCCGAGCGCGCCGCCGCTTGTTTGGGTTGACGTTGATCCGCAGGTCCCCAACAAGGTGGTCAACATGACCGACGTCATGCAGATGGTGGGTGGATTCAAGGGTCTGCCTTACCCGTTCAGCGCTCCGGCGGATTGCCCGTAGCTTACGGGTAGATGAAGGGAACCGGCAACGAGTCGATTCCCGCTCGCAGTAGCAAGCGAAGCCTTCCGCGAGATGCTCGTGTTTCTTTCGGCGGGCCGTCGTAGGAAGAAGGCGGCGAAGCAGGGAGCGCCGCGTATCGGAGTCGTGCGGGTGCGCGTGCAGAGTCACCCGTACCGGGCGTTTGTGGAAGTCGGCGTATGCCCGCGCCGGAGAGCAAGCCGTCGTATGTTATTCATGCGGCATAGGAGAGAGTCCGATGATCAGCACTAATTGCCTCCCCGTCTTTTTGACGAGCATCTTGTTCGCGACTGCGTTATGCGGTACCGGCTTGGCAGACCCGCCATCCTCGTTTGATCTGCGCGACGTGGGCGGAATCGACTACGTCACCTCAATAAAAAGCCAGACCGGGGGGACATGCTGGACGCATGGAACGATGGCGGCGATCGAAGGCAACCTGTTGATGACCGGCGCCTGGACGGCGGCCGGCGAAACCGGAGAGCCGAACCTGGCCGAGTATCACCTCGACTGGTGGAACGGTTTCAACGAGCACAACAACGACGACCTTGATCCTCCGTCCGGCAGTGGGCTGGTAGTCCACGAAGGAGGCGACTATCGCGTGGCGACCGCATACCTTAGCCGGGGTGAAGGAGCGGTTCGGGACGAGGACGGGCAATCGTACAGTTCACCCCCCTCCCGGTCGGAACCGGGTTACCATTACTACTACCCGCGCGATGTGGAGTGGTTCACGGCCGGGGCGGATCTGAGCAACATCGATACGCTCAAGAACAAGATCATGGCCGAAGGAGTCATGGGTACGTGCCTGGCGTACAGCAGTAGCTTCATCTCCAATTACATCCACTATCAGCCGCCGACCAGTACGATGCTCCCGAATCACGCGGTGGCGATCATCGGTTGGGATGACGATCAGGCGACGCAGGCCCCGCTGGACGGCGCCTGGCTCTGCAAGAACAGTTGGGGGTCCGGCTGGGGTAATGACGGCTGCTTCTGGATCTCCTATTACGACAAGTGGGCCGGCCAGGAGCCCGAGATGGGCGCCGTGACCTTCCGAAACGTCGAACCGTTCGCCTACGATAACATTTACTACCACGATTATCACGGCTGGCGGGACACGATGACCGGAATCACCGAGGCGTTCAACACGTTCACGGCCGAGGCCGACGAAACGCTGCAAGCGGTGAGTTTCTTCGTGGCCGCGGACAACGTGACGTATACCGTGCGGATCTATGACCGGTTCGAGGGCGGGGTGCTACTGGATGAGCTTTCCAGCACTACGGGTCTGATCGAGTACTCCGGTTTTCACACCATCGATCTGGACAGTGCCGTCGGGTTGTCTGCGGGTGACGACTTCCACATTTACGTAGAGCTATCCGCCGGGGGGCACCCGTTCGATCGCACGTCGGATGTGCCGGTTCTGCTCGGAGCGCGATATCGCACGATCGTCGAGTCGGCGGCCGGGCCGGGCGAGAGCTATTATCATAACGGCTCCGATTGGCGAGACCTGTACGATCATGAGTTTGCCGATTCTTCGTGGGATGGGACGGCCAACTTCTGTATCAAGGGGTTGGCGGTGGAGAAGGGGCTTTCGGTCACTCCCGACACGGGCCTGTTGGCTGCCGGGCCGGTCGGCGGTCCGTTCGAGCCGGTTTCCGCCGTTTATGACATAACGAACCAGGACGATCATGCGATCGACTTCGAGGTAACGAAGGACCCTGGGGACACGTGGTTCACGATTACCGGTGACACTACCGGAAACCTGGACCCGCAGGAGACCGCGCAAATAACCGTCGAGATCAACAGCGGGGCGGACGTTCTGAGCTCCGGAGCGTATAACGGCACGGTGTACATCACCAACACCACGGATCACCTGGGCGATACGGAGCGTCCGGTGCTATTGGCCGTGGGAGACCCGACCCTGCAATATGAATGGCTTCTCGATACCGATCCCGGCTGGACCACGGAAGGGCAGTGGGAGTTCGGAATTCCGTTGGGCGGAGGAGGATCTTCCGGAAATCCGGATCCGATGGGTGGCGGCTATACGGGCAGTAATGTTTATGGATATAACCTGGCCGGCGATTACTCGGTTAACGAACCTGAGCGGCACCTGACCAGTACGGCGATCGATTGCACCGGCCTGCTCAACGTGCATCTGAAGTTCTGGCGGTGGTTGGGCGTCGAGGAGCCGCGCTGGGATCATGCGTATGTTCGGGTGAGTAATGATGGGACCGATTGGGTCACCGTTTGGGAAAACGAGGATGAAGTGACCGACTCGACGTGGGTGGAGATGGACTTGGACATCTCGGAGGTGGCCGCCGATCAGGCGACCGTCTATTTGCGCTGGACGATGGGTACTACGGATACCGCCGACGTCTTCTGCGGATGGAATATCGACGATATAGCCATTTGGGCGGTGGGTAGCCCGCCCGACTGCAACGACAACGGTATTCCGGATCATTTGGATATTTCCGGCGGAACGAGCCCGGACTGCAACGGCAATGGCATTCCGGACGAGTGTGATATCGAGAGCGGGTTCAGCGTGGATAATAACGGCAACGATATCCCCGACGAATGCGAGTTGTATCCGCCGGTCGCGGCCGATCCGCCCCACGACGTACTCAAGAACCGGTATTTGTCGTTCAACCCGAACAATACCGAAACCGTAGCGCTCCGCGTCGAGATGACCGACAGCACCTTATTCCCGGGCTCTGTCGGCGCGTCCGGATGGGTTGCGGAGCCGGACGGAACCGGACGGGCCTCGCTTGCTGCGGCGCCGTTCTACAGCTCGGCCTGGCCGGCGCTCGTTCATGTGGGCCATTGCCGGATCACGCCGGGTTCGGAATACGAAGTCCGCGCCACCGCTGACGGGACCAACTTCTCCGACGCTTTGACGGTCATGACGGCGGACCAGCCGCTACCCAAGGTATGGGCCGACGTCGTGGGACCGTTCGGCAGTGCAGAGTGGACCGCACCCAACGGTATTGTGAGTATGGACGACCTCATGGCGGCGGTTCAGAAGTTCCAGGCGGTAGCAACAGCGCCACCTTTGACCTGGGTAGACGTAGACGGCGAACAGCCCAACGGGGTCGTGAATATGACCGACCTCCAGCAGATTGTGAATGCGTTCAAAGGTCAGTCGTACCCGTTCAGTGCTCCGGCTGACTGTCCATAGATGGAGAATCTCTACGGAGCGCTTTCTCAGGGAAGTGTGCCCCGGATGATATGTAGAAAGGAATGGAACGAAAATGTACGAGCCGACCGCTGCCCGAGATGCAAGGTTTCTCCGCATCGTGATGTTGGTCGTATTCGCCGCGGCTCTGGGACGCAGTGCGGGGGCGAGTCAATCCGAGCCGATCGTTGTTTCCATGACGATCCCGGCGGAGTCGCCGAAAGTGATCCCGGGTGACGAGGGCAGCGAGTTGCGGGTCGAGGGGTTTGGCAACCTCCATTGCGCCGGCGAGCCGGCACTGCCCAGCAAGATCTTCGCGATCGGAATTCCCCCGGGGAGCGAAGTCGCCAAGGTGACGTTTGATTTGGGTGCCGAGGTTGTTTTACCCGGAACGTATCGCGTCGCTCCGGCCAAGCTCTCGCGGGTCATCGGCGAGGAGGATCCCGCGCTGTACGCCCGAGATCTTCAGCGTTTCAACGAGCGTTACGAAGCCGTGTACGGCAGCGATGATGCCTACCCATCGTTGACGGTGGAGCCCGTGCGGCAGGCCGGCTATCGCAAATATGATCTTGTCGATGTGCGGGTCACCCCGGTCGCCTATCATCCGAAGTCCGGCCGGCTGAGCTACTACTCCGCTATCACGGTTCACGTCCACTGTGAGCCGGCGTCTGCTCCGAAGCAGGCTATCGTGGACAGCCTGGCCAAGAACGAGCGTATTGCCCGGGAGATCGTGGCCAACTACGACCAGGCGGCCGGCTGGCATCCGCAGACGGACGCCGCTGCCAAGGGGCTGTACGACTTCGTTATTGTCACTTTGGATACTCTGACATCCGCGGTAACGCCGTTGGTTAATTGGGAGACGTCCAAAGGTCGCAATGTAAACGTCGTCACGACGTCCTGGATCGACGCCAACTACACCGGATACGACCTGGCCGAGAAGATCCGCAACTTCCTGCGGGAGAAGTACCCGTCCGGTGAATGGGGAATACAGGATGTGTTGCTGATCGGGCATTACGACGATGTCCCGATGCGGCGGACAGCCCAGGATGTGGGATACGGCCAGCCGGAGACTGACTTCTATTATGCGGAGCTGTCGCTGCCGGATAGCGAATCCTGGGATTCCAACGGGAACCACCAATGGGGCGAGGACGCCGATGCGATTGACTTTTACGCGGAAGTGAACGTCGGGCGGATTCCGTGGAGCCAGCCGACTACGGTCGCGAGTATCTGCAACAAGTCGGTGGCATTCGAGCAGAACCAGGACCCCGCGTTCAAGAAGAACATGCTGCTTCTCGGGGCGTTCTTCTGGTGGGATACCGACAACGCTTATCTCATGGAGGCCAAGATCGATCAACCCTGGATGAGCGATTGGACGTTCACCCGGATGTACGAGAAGAATACGGATTATTCGTCATCGTTCGATTGCGACTATCCGCTGCTCAACAGCAACGTAATGTCGGTCTGGCCGACAGGGCAGTACGCATTCGTGAACTGGGCCGGGCACGGTTCACCGACGTCGACGCACATATACGGTCTGGGAGCCCCCGCGTTTATCGATTCGTCCGATTGCCCCTCGCTGAGCGACGACTATCCGGCGATCATCTTTGCGGATGCGTGCAGTAACTCGGACACGGACGATTTGAATATCGGCCAGGCCATGCTGGAGCACGGCGCGGTCGGATTTGTCGGTGCCACCAAGGTGGCTCTGGGTACTCACGCATGGTCGAGCGGCTATGACGGCTCCAGCCAATCACTCGACTACTTCTTCACTACGTGCGTAACTTCCGGCGAGTATACGCAAGGTGAAGCGCTGCAGTGGGGTCTGCGAGAGATGTACACCCACGGGCTGTGGGACTACAACAAGTACGAGACGTTCGAGTGGGGCGCGTTGTGGGGTAATCCGAATCTGCGAATCGGCCCACCGCCGATTATGAAGATTCAACTGCCGGACGGTCCGCCGGAGTATATGGAGCCCGGAGTCGCCACGGAGTTTACCGTGCAGATTCAGAGTGGGTCCGAGACCTACGTGCCGGGCTCAGGCATGCTCCATTATCGCTACGACGGCGGAGTGTATCTGACGACTCCGCTCACCCACAATGTGGCGGATTACTATATCGCCACTCTGCCGGGGACCGGTTGTGCGTCTACGCCCGAGTTCTATATCAGCGCTCAGGGCGACGGGGGCAGCACGGTGCTCAACCCGGCCGCGGCGCCCAGCTCGGTCTACACCGCAACGGTGGGATTATGGGCTGCGGTTTTCGAGAATCCTCTTGACGTCGACCCCGGCTGGACTACCGAGGGGCTGTGGGCGTTCGGGCCGCCGACCGGCGGTGGAGGGGAACATGGCGGCCCGGATCCGACGAGCGGCTACACCGGTGATAACGTCTATGGCTATAACCTCAGCGGTGATTACGAAGATGAACTTACCGTCGAGCAGCATTTGACCAGCGCGGCCATCGACTGCAGCGCAAAGAGCAACGTGAAGCTGATGTTCCAGCGTTGGCTGGGGGTCGAACAGCCGCGCTGGGATCATGCATACGTTCGAGTTAGTAACAATGGTACGAATTGGACCACCGTATGGGAGAATGAGCAGGAAGTCACCGACACCACTTGGCAGTTGTGCGAGTATGACATCTCCTCCGTCGCCGACGATCAGCCGAGTGTATACGTTCGCTGGACTATGGGTACTACGGATACCAGTTACAGATACTGCGGCTGGAATATCGACGATGTCGAGGTATGGGCTCTGGATACGTCGTTCGAGACCTGTGCAGACGGCGTACTGAACCAGGGCGAAGAGCGCATCGACTGCGGCGGGCCGTGCCCGCCCTGCGAATGCCTGACCGACGAGGAGTGTGGCGACGGGCTCTACTGCAACGGTGGGGAAGTGTGCGACGTGCTCGGGCACTGCGGATCCGGCGCGTACCCGTGCCCGGGCCAGATGTGCGATGACGCCGGCGACGCGTGCGTGGACATCGCTTGCACGACGGCCCCGGAGTGCGACGACGGACTCTACTGCAACGGGATAGAAACTTGCGTAGGCGATGTTTGCCAACCGGGAACACCGATCGATTGCGGCGACGGCATTGCCTGTACGGTAGATTCGTGTGACGAGGTCGCGGACACCTGTGTTAACCTGCCGAGTGCGACGCGATGTGATGACGGCCTGTACTGCAACGGGGTTGAGATCTGCGATGCTCTGACCGGTTGCCAGGGAGGCGCGGCCATCGAGTGCGGCGATGACGTGGACTGCACCGTAGACTCCTGCAACGAGCTTCTCGATACGTGCAATAACATTCCCAGCGACGCGGCGTGCGACAACGCTCTGTTCTGTGACGGAGCGGAAACGTGCGATCCGGTGGCCGGTTGTCTGACCGGAGTGGCTCCATGTGTTCCGGACCAGATGTGTCGCGAGACCGATGACCAGTGTGTCGAGTGCGTAGAGGACAAGGACTGCCCGGACGACGGGGATCTCTGTAATGGAGCGGAAGTATGCACGTACGCGGGCGATTGTACTCATACGCCGGTCGCCGACTGCAACGAGAACGGCGTGGAGGATGAATGCGATATTCTCGACGGTACGAGCGAGGACTGTCAGCCGAATGGGGTTCCGGATGTGTGCGATCTCGACGGCGGGGGATCGGCCGATGAGAATGGCAACGACATCCCGGACGAATGTGAGGCTGAGCCGCCGCTGGCGGCCCCAGCCCCGTACGATATCAGTTACAATCGCTACATCGCATTCATACCAAACAACTCCAGCGCTGTCGCGCTGCGGGTCGAGGTGACCGGGAGTGTGCATTCACCGGATTCGGTCGGAGTCTTCGGTTGGGTCGGGCAGCAGGGGCCGGATTCGGTATCGCAGATTGTCTCGGAGCCGTATTTCTCAGATTTCTGGCCCGCAGTGGTGCGCGTGGCCGATTGCCTGATCGTCCCGGCCGCAACGTACTCGATTACCGCGACCACCCAGGGGACGCTCTTTAGCGAGCCCTTGGAGGTAATGACCACGCCTGCGCCGTTGCCCAAGGCGTGGGCCGATGTAGTTGGCGAGTTTACGGGCGACAGTTGGTCGGCACCTGACGGTTTGGTGGGTATGAACGACATTATGGCGACTGTCCAACGGTTTCAGGCCGTACCGACGGCTCCGCCGACGATGCAGGTGGATGTCGACGGGCAGACGCCCAACCGAGTGATTAACATGACGGATGTGCTTCAGGTGGTGAACGCGTACCAGGGTGAGCCGTACCCGTTCAGCGATCCGGCAGGCTGTCCGTAAGGGAGCAGGGGAGGTATCCGGTCGGCACTGGGAGCGTTTTGCCCTCGGGCCTGCCGGGTCCTCGAATGAAAGGAAACGTCACGATGCAACGTATGACCGGTTGTACCAGCAAGCCTCATTGCAGGGCGTATTGGATTCTGGCAGTTGTCGTTGGGCTCAGTGCGAGCGGGGCCTTCGCGGGTGATTCAGCAGTCAGCCTGACGATATCGCCCGGCGAATGTCAGATAATCGACACGGAGAATGGGGTGAAGCCCTTTCTGGACGGGTTCGGCTACTCGCTCGTGCCGGGTACCCCGACCTTGCCGTCCAGGATCTTCGCCATTGCCGTCCCCGCCGGCGCGCAAGTGCAGGCAATCGACGTCGAGATGGGCGAAGGCGTACTGCTACCCGGGGCTTTCGATATCGCTCCGGCTCCGTTGCCGCGTGTGATCGGGCAGGAAGATCCGACGGTCTATGCCCGCGAAAAGGCGACCTATGACAGCAACTTCACCGCCGTGTACGAAAGCGCCGACGCCTACCCAAAGCTCGCGGCGGAGCTGGTCCGCACGGCCGGGTATCGCAAGTATAACCTTGCAGATGTGCGGGTAACGCCGTTCGCCTATCGTCCCTTGCTGGGTGAGTTGACGTACTATCCGAACGTGACGGTCCATGTTCAGTACGATCTGCCGGATACGGCCCGGGCCGCGATTATCGACGACCTGCCCCGCACGGAACGGATCGCGCGGGAGATCATTGCTAATTATGACGAGGTTTCCGATTGGTATCCGCGGTCTGCGCGGGCGGGTCGCGGACTCCACGATTACGTCATCGTCACGACCGACTCCCTGGCCTCGTCCGTAACGTCTTTGGTTGATTGGGAGACATACAAAGGGCGAACGGTCGAGGTGGTAACCACGTCGTGGATCAACTCCAACTACTCGGGTTATGATACCGCGGAGAGAATCCGCAACTTCCTTCGGGACAAATACCCGTCCGGGGAGTGGGGTATAGAGGACGTGCTGCTCGTCGGGCATTACGATCAAGTGCCCATGCGCCGCACCGCTCAGGACGAAGGCTACGGAAGACCGGAGACGGACTTCTACTATGCAGAGCTTTCGCAAGCGGACAGCGATTCGTGGGATAGCGACGGCGATCGGCAGTATGGGGAGTACAGTGATTCGATCGACTACTATGCGGAGGTCAACGTCGGGCGCATCCCGTGGAGCGATCGGGATACGGTTCAGCACATTTGCGAAAAATCTGTGGCCTACGAGCAGAACGGCGATCCAACCTATAAGAAAAACATGCTGCTGCTGGCCGCCTACTTCTGGGCGAATACGGATAACGCCGAGCTGATGGAAGAGAAGACCGCCCAACCTTGGCTGGCGGATTGGACGTTTACCAAGCTCTACGAGAAGAACGGCGATTACTGGTCCTCCTATGCCTGTGACTACCCGCTTACCCGTGCGAATGTCCAATCGGTATGGCGGAACGGTCAATTCGCATTCGTCAACTGGGCCGGGCATGGTTCTCCAACCTCGACCCACATTTACGGACTCGGGGGCACGGCCTTCGTGAACTCGTACGATTGCGGATTCCTGAACGATGATTATCCCGCCGTTATTTTCGCGGACGCCTGCAGCAACTCCGATACGGACGAAACCAACATAGGCCAGGAGATGCTCAGGCAGGGCGCGGTGGGGTTCGTCGGGGCCACCAAAGTGGCGTACGGCTGTAGCGGCTGGAACAGCCCCTATGACGGATCGAGCCAATCACTGGACTACTTCTTTACTTCGTATGTAACCAGCGGGGACTACACGCAGGGCGCGGCCCTGCAGCGGGCAATGCGCGAGATGTATACGAATGGGTTGTGGTACTACACCAAGTATGAGACTTTCGAGTGGGGGGCCTTATGGGGCAATCCGAATCTTAGTATGGATATACCCGACGTGTCGGCGCCTATAGCCGTGGGAGGACCGAAGAACCGTTATGTCTCCTTCGGACCTAATAGTGGCGGAATGTGGACGGCGTATCAGGTCGAGCTGACCGACAGCGAGTACTTTCCGGAGTCCCGCGGAGTGCTCGGCTGGGTCGGTGAACCTGACGCCGATGGAATCGCGAGCATCGTTGCCGAGCCGTATTTCACCGGGGACTGGCCGGAGGTTGTTCATGTAGGTGACTGCCGGATCGTCCCGGCTGCGGTTTACGAAGTCCGGGCGAGCGGGGACGGAGTAATGCTGACCAACGCGCTGGAGCTGCCTACGATAACCAGCCCGAATGGGAAATACTGGTGCGACTGCGTCGGCCCGTTTATCGGAGAGTGGTCCTGGCCGGATGGCAATGTGACGATGGACGACATAATGGCCGCCGTTCAGGTCTTTCAGGCCGCGCCGTCCGCCCCGCATGTGACCTGCGTGGACGTCGACGCCCAGGAACCCAACAAGGTGGTCAATATGACCGACATTATGCGGATTGCTCAGGGATTCGGCGGAGAGCCGTATCCGTTCTGTGATCCGGGTGCGTGCCCGTAGCACGGACGCGCTGACCGGCAGAAGACCGCAGCGCATTCGTAATAGAGACTGGGCCCACTCTTTCCCCCCGTGGCAAGAGGGGTTGAGTACCGCGCGCGTTGAACGCCGCGCTTGTTGAGCACTTTGCCTGTCGACAACGGCGGCGACTGAAGGAGTCGACCATGGTGCAGTGGGTAGCTTGGGTTGTCATCGGGCTGGCGACCGCGGCGTCGGTGACGGGCGCGGATCCGGAATCCGTGGCCGAGGTCACTACAAGGAGCCCGGACGCGCTAGTCACGGCGAAAGCTGAGTTGCGCGGTATTGAACGAACCGGCAGGGTTCGGCAGGATCCGCGGGACATTCCCCGTTTGAAGTGGACTTCGCCGCATGGCGAGCTACCCGGTACGTACGCTGAGTATCTGCGCCGCCATCCACTCGAGACGGCACGCTACTTACCCGAGCGGACAATGCCGGCCGCACCACCGGCACGGGGAGTCGAGCCCGTAATCCTCTCTATCCTTGTCGACGCCGATCTGCAACCACTGATCTCCGTTGCGCTGGACGAATACGTTGCGGACCTCTCGGCCGAGGGATATACGGTCCGGGTCGGAAGCGTCTCCGGCGGCACGCCGGCGGAGATCAAGGGGTGGGTGGCGGGGCAACACGCCACCGGAAGCGACGGAGTGATCTTCATCGGAGATATCACGGCCGCCTGGGCGGAGGTCTCGGAATCGGTCTTTCCCAGCGATCTGTTCTATATGGATCTTGACGGGCTGTGGGCGGACGAGGACGGGGATGGGGACTTCGAAGTCCATGAGGCCGGGGCGGGGGACGAGGGCCCGGAGATCTACGTGGCCCGCATGTACGCCCACACTCTCGATTACGACACCGAAGCCAACATGGTCAGCGCGTATCTGGCCAAGGCCCACGCCTATCGCACCGGTACTCTGACCCAGCCTTGGCGAGGTTTGGAGTATGTCGACGAAGACTGGTACTCCATGTCGGTCGATTTGGAACAGGTCTACGGCGGTGATGTCGCCCGGTACGATCTCGGGTTCTCCACCACGGCCGCGGATTACCTGGAGAAGATGGATATTGGACAGCATTTCGTCCAGGTGTGTGCCCACAGCTACTCGGGCGGTCATCACTTCGGCCAACGTCCGACCGAGGCGGCGGCCTATGCCCATGTGTATGTCCACAGCCCGACTGCTCGGGCGGCTAAGCTGCTGGTCGGCAGCGACGATGGTATCAAGGTCTGGCTGAACGGCGCAAACGTCCTGACCGAGGACGTGTATCAGGGTTGGATAGCGGATCAATTCGATGTCGACGTGACGCTTGATGAGGGCTGGAATAGCCTGTTGTGCAAGGTCAGCCAAGCCGGGGGCAGTTACGGGTTCTCGGCCCGGGTGACGGATCCGGCGTACTCATCGTTTAGCGATCTTACCTATCAAGTGAATGATCCGACGGTCTTCGTATCGCAGGAACAGTTCATTCGCGGTTGGCTGCTCAATGGGTTTCACGAGGACATCTCGGACAACTTCTGGAGTTATCTGACCACGAACTACCTGGGGACGGATGAGGACAGAATCAACCCAACGGCCGGTGATGTAATGGGCGGTCAGACTTGGACCCTCTACACGACGGACAGCGGCTATGTCAATATGGATCCCGGCGATGAGCTGAGTTTCGGTGCTTCTTACGCGTTCACCAGAGTGTACGCGGTGGAGGCCACGAGTTGTCAGCTCTGGCTTGGTTACGACGAAGGCGCCCGGGTGTGGCTGAATGGGGCGGTCGTGCTTACGGACAATCGCTACGGTGATTTCGAATTGGACCTGGCCAAGATCGATGTGAATCTGACTGCCGGAGAGAACCGGCTGCTCATCAAAGTGTCGGAGTGGGTGGGCCCGCACGGTCTGGCTGCCCAGTTCCGCCAGGCGGACGGCGGGGCGGTCGCCGGCCTGACGTACGATCCGGACCCGCCGCCGATAAGTTTCATTGCAGACTGGCTCATCAACGGGCCCTACGGGAATGTCGACGACGCCACCCGGCTGAGCCAGGACTACCTCGGCGATGAAGCGACCGTGACACCCAGCGAGGGCGATCCCGCGGCGTTCGAAGTGTGGAACCGCCTCTTCGCCACCGGCGCCCCGGTCGACCTGGTTGCCCCTCTGGAACGCGACGGCGGGTGGGTAACCTCGGCCGACATCCAACAACAGGATCCGCCGGTGCTCTTCTACAATCTGTTCGCGTGCGGGCCCGGCCGGTTTACCGACGACAATTACTTAGCCGGGTCGTATATCTTCAACACGACATACGGTCTGATTACGATTGCGTCATCCAAGAGCGGCAGCATGCTCAACTTCGCAGACTTCACCGCTCCGCTTGGTGAAGGCAAAACAATCGGCACAGCCTTTCTCGAGTGGTTTGACGCCCAAGCCCCGTTCGACCTGTGGGAACGTGAGTGGTACTACGGCATGGTCCTCAACGGCGACCCGACGCTTCGTCCGGTCAAGGCCGGTGACCTCGATCGCGACGGCGACGTTGACGCGGACGACTTCGATTCGTTCGTAATGTGCTTCACCGGTACGGGCGGCGGACCGATCGCTCCCGAATGTGCCCCGGGTGATTCCGATTCCGACGGCGACGTCGATTGTGATGACTGGACCCAGTTTGAGCTATCCTGGACTGAGGCCGGTGCCCCGCCGACACTGGCGGTGTGCGACGTTGCCGCTCCGCTTCCGGCCCCGGCACCTCACGACGGTCCTAAGAACCGCTACGTGTCCTTCGCTCCCGCCGCCGGCGAGAATCTCGCGTTCCGCGTGGAGCTGACGCAGTCGGCGCTGTTTCCCGATTCGACCGGTCCGGTCGGCTGGGTCGGTGCTCCGGATGCCGAAGGGTTGGCACTATTGATTAGTGAGCCGTATTACACCGACTCCTGGCCTGCGGTAGTGCATGCCGGGGGCTGTGCGGTGACGCCGGCGGCGACGTATCGGATTCGGGCAACGGACGGAGTGGGTGAATCCGACCCGCTGGATGTGGCAACGGCCGCAGCCCCGACGCCGAAACACTGGGCTGACTGCGTAGGCGAGTTCGTCGGCTCCTGGGGCCCGCCGAACGGGTTAGTTAACGTAAACGATCTAATGGCCGCGATTCAGAAGTTCCAGGCCCTTCCCACCGCCCCGCATTCATCCTGGGTCGACGTAGACGGCGAGACGCCGAATCAAGTCGTCAATATGACCGACGTCCAACAGATTCTGAACGGGTACAAAGGCAGTCCGTATCCGTTCAGCGCCCCGGCCGACTGCCCGTAGCCGCTTCGAAGGGCACGGTCGCCCCATATAGCACAGGCGTCCGCACTATGTGACGCAGGCATCCGCAGTATGTAACGCAGGCATCCTGCCTGCAATATGACAGATAACGCTCGCAGCGCAGGTAGGGCAGCGTTGGCGGGCGTAGGGCACGGTCGAGGCACGAGACCTGCCACGATGGCCGGCACTTCACGGATTAATCGCTCGCCCTCGGCATGGACGGGTGGCCCATCGCTTTAGCGGTGGGGGACTCGATCCGCTACAAAGGCCTGCGTCACGCGAAGATCACGGCAGGTCTCGTTCCTCGACCTGCCCTACAAGCCGGGTGTGACCCGGTCAAACCTTCTCTCTCCATGGCCACGCAAGCGTGGACCATGACCTCCGGCACCTCCTCCCTAATCCTCAGCATGGCTTCCCCCCTTACCAAGGGGGGATTGAGGGGGGTCTTGTTGAGAAGGGGGGCTCCGATAGAGCTGATTCGCGGTCCCATCACGGTATGATTGACGCTTCGGACTTTCCGGAACGGCTCCGAGGCCATCTACGCTTGTCACGACGCCGTTTCCGCATTTCGGGCATCGTCCGCTCGTGTTTCCGGTCAGATCGTATCCGCATTCTCTGCAATGACCGGGCAGGACGCGACCGTAGTAGCGCCGAACGAGCATGGCACCCGCCGCCCCAGCCACGACCAGCGGCCAAAGAGGCAACAACACCATAAACCCATTGCTGGCGTTCCGACCTATGTACGGCAGTAGCAGGTAGTCACTCTCCGCCGGCTTCACCACGGACCCAGGAGGCCAATGAGACGGAAAGGGGGCGAGGTGCAAACCTAGGCCGCCGCCAGCCACCATGAACCCGCCTTGTGCGCCGAAGTAACCAACCTCGTAGACAAGACCGGCCAAAAGCGGCACGAGAGCGAGGAGACATACCACCAGTCCGGCAGCGATGAGACGTTGGCGTCTTGCCTGGCGGGTCCTGATCATTCCAATATCGATCGCCAACGGAGAAGTCTTGTAGGGCAGGTCGAGGTACGAGACCTGCCGCAGTCTTCGCACGACACGCGCCTTCGTGGCAGGTCTCGTTCCTCGACCGTGCCCTACGAACCCCGTAACGCGGGCATCCTGCCTGCAGCCATTGCGGCAGGTCTCGTTCCTCGACCTGCCCTACACCCGCCGATGTTGCTCTGCTTAAGCCGACGCCGTCTTGGGAAAAGCCCGGAACGTCGGCCAGGCCTCACCATCCAGCTCGGACCAGAAGACCTGCCCGCTGGTCATGGCTAAGCCGATCTGAGGATCCTTCGAGTGCGCCGCCCATCCGCAGAACATGTCTTTCAAAGATGCTCCGTGCCGAACGGCCGCAGCGGTTAGCGCCGGGTCAGTGCAGGGCCCGGCAATCATGGTCAGCCCTTCGCCCGCGGCATGCCTGAACAGAGAGCCCAGCGCCGCCGCCCAGAGCGTCGGACGACAGGCCAGCTCCAGCAGCGTCACCGCCCCCTCGGGTGAAACCTGGCCGATTGCCCAACCGATTGCCCCGTTCTCGTCATCAACAACCGCAACAGCCCACGGCCGGACCCGGGCCGGCGAGTCGTGCATCATGTCCCAAAGCCACTGGGTATGATCCGCATCGTAATGCGAAGAGAGCGGAAAGAACTCGCGGGCGGCAAGCCGTAACCGATGCCATTCCGCGGAATCGGTAATCGGACGGCACGCAATTCTCCGAGAGTGGTCTTCGCTGTCGGCAACCCCGCTGCGGCCGAGCAGTCGCTTCAAACGGCCCCGTAGCCGGGAGACTCTCGTTTCGTCCGAATGAAGGGACTTTCGCCATTTCAGCCCGCCGAATGGCGGATGCCAGAAGCCGAGCTTCCGGAGCACGGCCGCGGAAGCCTGATTGGCTGAGGTTGTTAACGTCACGGTGTGGGAACCGTCGGTCAGGGCTGTAGCCAGGCGCTGGGCAATCCCCTGGCGGCGGGCGGAAGGGTGTACCATTAGTTGCCCGACTGCCACGGCGGATACCGTTCGTCCCTCGAAAGAGAATCGCCGAGGGTGACCGCCGAAGAACCCGAGCACTTGGCCATCGTCATCCACACACACGCGTGACAAAGCGGGCTTGTCCGAGACCCAGGGATCGGAGAAGAACAGCCGATCCATGTAATCGCAAAGCTGTTCATGCGGCGGCCGGTCGTCGCCCAGCAGCAGGCTGTTGTGTAGTTGAGCAATCTGCCCAATGTCCGCCCGTCGAAGCGGGCGTATCGCCGGGGCGGAAGCTGTTGCGGAAATCGGGTTTCCGGTTGCGAGTACCGTCACGTTCGTGTCTCCGACCGCAGGACGTCGCAGTCCGTCGTACGGGTCCGTCTCTTCACAGCCCAAGCCCCCCGGCGATAAGATGTTCTTCCAGTTGGTTCGCCCCGACTCCATCACAGATGATCCGGCGCACATCGAGTCCGGCCATGGTCGCCGAGTTGATCCCTCCATAGGCGGTGACAAATTCGTGTCTCGTATTCGCCGCGGCGGCCAGCGTATCGAAGTTCCAGTCCGTCGGCTTACCAAAGGGCAGCGCGAAGAGGCGTCGGTAGTTCGAGAACCCGGCCAGCAAGGCCTCGTTCTGTTCGATCTGAAGGCGTTGCTCCTCCGCGGGTATCTGCGAGAACCGCGGGTGGTCGAAACTGTGGTTGCCGAGTTCAACCAGCTTATTCCGCGAGAGTCCGGTCAGACGCGTTTCGTCGAAATACCGGGTGTTGGGACCGTCCATTTCCAACATGAGTTCGGCGAGATGTTGCCGCTTGGCCACAACCTCCGGGCCGGCCTGCCGCCGCAGGTATGTCGAGTATGAGGCACCTGGACACGGACCGAAAGCCGCATGCAGAACGTCCGTTCTTCCCGCGGACTCCAGAGAGACAACGTCGTCGAACCAGTATCGCCCGCCGTTCAGGAAAGCGCCGTTTACGAAGAACGTGCAGGGGATGGCGAGCCTCTCCAGGATCGGAAGAGCATGCTCCAGGGTCGCCAGGAATCCGTCGTCAAAAGCCACAGCTACGCTGGTGCGGCGTAGCTCACCGGCCTGCCAACAGGCGATTCCGTCGGCGAGCGAAACGGTTTCGTAATGCTCCTTGACCCAGCGCATGTGACAATCGAAATCGCGCGGGCTGGTCGCCACGCCCATCGCGGACATATAGGTCGGTGGTTCGGGATCCACCGCATGGTAAGTAAGCACGATGAGAGCGGGCCTGCGATCGAGGACGGAACGCGCCAGGCGCCGGCGCATGATGGCGCGGACCAGCGGCTTACATCCGAGCAGGCTTTCGGTGATCCGCAGAGATCGCAAGACGGTGCTCCCAGCAACTTGTACCGCCCTCATTCCCCCCTTGCTAAGGGGGAGAGGCCTTTGAACGACTTCTCCGGCTGCAGAACGAGATCACGCTTCTCCCCCGTCCCCAGAAGCAACAACAACTCTGAGCCTTTTTCGGCGCGCGCGGAATTCAAGGCGATTGTCCGATCTTCGAAGCGACTTACTCCCGCTTGCGGGGTTGTGTTCTGCCAGGCGTCCAGGTCGCGCCGCGGCAGGCCGACACCGTAGTCCCAGAAATGTACCCCGCCTTCCAACTGCCGAGGAGAGGCAATCAAACACCCTTGCGTCGGAGCCGGCAACGGCCTGTGCCGCGACGTAATACTGACACACGCCTGACGCCACCAATCGGGAGCGTCTGCATCGACGGCCACCCGCAGCCGGTTCCGCAGATCTTGCGGGAACAGCACGCGATAACGCAGGTACACCGATGCCGGCACGAAGATCTCGTAATCCCCATCCAACTCTGCCGACGCGATAAGACGCTGAAGGGCAACGCCGACCCGCGAAGTCGGCCGGTCACGAAAACCGTTAACCGTGCCTCCGTCCGCGAACGACAGCCACACCAGCAGGCCCAGGACTACCGGCCAGGCGCGCTGCAGTCTACCCGGGCCGATCATCCGCGTAATCAGTCGACACCCTACCAGACCCAGGCACAGCGCGAACGGTATGCACGTCACCAGAATGTGGCGACCATCGAACGGCGTGAACGGGTGCCAGCCGTTGTGATGCGTGACCGGCACCAGTGCAATCACCGCGTAAGCCCCTATCGCCCAAGCCGCCATCGCCCGCCCTCGGCCGTCGAGAAAGAACGCCACGATCGCGGTCGGGAAGAACAGCACGGCCACACGCCCCCATCCGGAAATGCCGGGGTGAAACAGCATCGTCATCCGGTCCCAGGCTAAGCCGAGGTACGTTGAAGCTCGGTAGTACCCGGTTTTCGGGAAGTAGTGGTCCTCCGCCTGTGCGCTTTGCAGGGCGTGCAGCTTGAACCAGAAGTCGTCGCCGAACCGCAAGTAGAACAGTCCATCAACCAGGCAGTATGCCGCCAGCCCCAAACCGACTGCGGCTAGCATGCCCATTCGCCGACGGAGCTGCCAACCGTGGGGCAGCCAGATGATCCAGATGATCGGGATCACCGCCATCCCCGCGAAGATTTTGGCCGAGGACCCCAACCCGACGGCGAACCCGCAGCCGATTGCCAGCAGCCAGGCGCGACGCGGGTGAACCGCTCGCACGGCCCATGCGACCAGCAACACCCCCACGGCGGCCCACAAACACGTATGCACGTCGGGATATGCTGCGGTGGACATCACCCGGAAGTAAGGGAGAAATGCCACCACTCCGGCAGCTAAGAGCCCTTCGGCCCAACCCCACAGCAGCCGCCCAAGGATCACCACCGCCCCCACGCACGACAATGCCGCCAACACCGTTGGCAACGCTACCATCGAGGGGCTGTCGCCGAACAAAGCGATGGACGCGGCCACCGGCACGACGAGCGCCATCCGCGCGAAATGATGATGGACGCGATGGAAGGTCTCACCGGCCAGCACGTATTCCGCGGCCGAGTGGTAGTAGGCGTCGTCCGAGCCGAGCCACCCGGTCGGATCGATCAGCAGCGCCGCCAGCATCACGGCCAGCAGGGCTGTGAACCACACAATTGCCCAGACGGGCCACTTCTTCGAGGTGGCGGTTTTCAGGGCATCACTGCTGGTTTCAAGTGCTTGAGACGACGCCATTTCGGGAATTCCCTGTGGTCAACCAACGCCGGAGCCTCACCATCCGCTGCCGGCGCAGGCTCCGATAATATTGTCGGCGGATCCGGAGCGTCGCTGAACCTGCCCGGATACGGTCCACGCCGCGACGTCGCAGAGACGCGGCTTCTTTTTCGGCGAGAGGTGTCAAGCCGGCTCCTTTTTCAGGCTGAAAGCCTGCAAGATAGTAGACGGCTGCAGTTGATGGATCAGTCGAATGATGTGTAGAACAACGAGGGGTGTGGCGCGAGGGCGGAACGTCAGAACACTGGACGTGAGGAGAGGAGGGACGGTCAATCCGCCGGTACCGGAAACGAATCCCACCCGCCGAGCGTTTCGCGCGTCCGGCGGGTGGGATTCTCCCGTATCTTCAGTCGACTCGGTAGTTTCCCTAGAGTCGCTCGCCAACAGCTACGCCGCGCGGGACTCGTGTCGTGAGGAGTCAATCTCGAGGAACATGAACTGCGGAGATCCAGGAGTGATATCGTAGACCTTGAGGTTCGCCGCGCCTTTCTTGTCCAAGATCGTCATGACGATCTTGATCTCGCGCATCTTCGAGGCAATCGTGTCGTAATACTCTCCAAACAGGCTGATGGCCCCGGTGGCTTCGTCGATCGTGCCCCGGCAAACGAGAATGCGAGTGCTCAGCGTGTCCATCCACACGATCACATACTCTTGGGCGCCGGAATCGTAGCCCATGGCCCCGCGTCCTTCGAACTCGAAATCGAGCCACTTCCCACTGGCGGTCACCTCGACAAACGTGCTTCCCAGCGGGCGATCCGCCTCGCATCGGGCGGTTGCGGTGCGGGGCTCGCTGTCCGGGGCGGCCGACCATTTGATCGCCTGATCGTATTTGCCTTTGATCGTCTTGAACACCTTGTGCATGTCGGTCGGTGCGGCGGCCCTCCTCAAGGCTTCGACCAGTTGCCGGTCGGTCATTCCCGGGCCTTCAGCCTTCGACGAAACCGCTACGCCGCTAAGCAGCACAGCTACGAACATCGACCCGCATATCAGTACGTTTCGCTTCATGGTCCCAACCCTTTCAATTCAAGATGGATTGCCCTGGCGGTTGGCGGCCGACGCCCCGCCGGCCACGCAGCTTCGTGCTATTGTGAACGACCATCGCCGACTTGGCAACGCGCGGACTCGGGCAACGAGGCTCCGAGGCTTCGTAGGTACGGCATCATTGTCAACGGGCCGCCATGGTTCGGTCAGCAGCCGGGGATATTAACACCACGCTCCTTGGCGATTTCGCGGGCTTTCTCGTAGCCGGCGTCGGCGTGACGGAACAGCCCGGTAGCCGGATCGGCGGTGAGGACCCGCTCCAATCGGGCGGCTGCTTCCGGAGTTCCGTCAGCCACGATAACCTGCCCGGCGTGGATGGAATATCCGATACCCACGCCGCCGCCGTGATGAACCGATACCCAGGTCGCCCCGCAGGACGCGTTAGTTAAAGCGTTGAGGATCGGCCAGTCGGCAATAGCGTCGGATCCGTCCTTCATCCCTTCGGTTTCCCGGTTCGGGGAGGCGACGCTCCCGCAATCGAGATGATCGCGTCCGATGACGATCGGCGCGGAAATCTCACCCTTGGCGACCAGCTCGTTGAAGATGAGTCCCATCTTGCTCCGTTCCCCGTACCCCAACCAGCAAATTCGCGAGGGCAACCCCTGAAAGGCGACCTGTTCACCGGCCATGCGAATCCACCGGCACAAGTGCTCGTTCTCGGGGAAGGTGTCGAGGATGGCGCGATCGGTACGAGTGATGTCCGCCGGATCGCCGGAGAGGGCCGCCCACCGGAAAGGCCCTTGCCCTTCGCAGAACAACGGCCTGATGAACAGGGGCACGAACCCCTTGAAATCAAAAGCGTTTTCTACTCCGACCAGCTTGGCCTGCCCGCGGATATTGTTGCCGTAGTCGAACGTCACCGCTCCGCGTCGTTGCATCTCGAGCATAGCCTTAACGTGCTCGCCCATACTACGCATCGACTCGGTAATATACCGGTCCGGGTCGCTCTCTCGAAGCCGCAGAGCTTCATCATAGCTCATACCGTTGGGCACGTATCCGTTGAGCGCATCGTGCGCTGAAGTCTGGTCGGTTAATAAGTCGGGGATAACATCGCGCTTGATGAGTTCCGGCAGAACGTCGGCACAGTTGCCAAGCAGGCCGACGGACCGCGGCTCTTTTCGTTCTAACGCCTCGTTAACCCACTTGAGAGCTTCGTCAAGGCTCGCCGTCCAGCGATCACAGTATTTCGTGTCAATGCGTCGTTGAATGCGCGCCTCGTCGACCTCAATGCACAAACACACTCCCTCGTTCATCGTACATGCCAGGGTCTGGGCACCGCCCATCCCTCCGAGCCCCCCGGTGACGACCAGGCGTCCGCGGAGCGAGCCGCCGAAGTGCTCGCGGGCCGCCGCTCCGAACGTCTCGTAAGTGCCCTGCAGAATCCCCTGCGTGCCGATGTAGATCCAGCTCCCCGCGGTCATCTGCCCGTACATCGTCAGACCCAACGCTTCCAACCTGCGGAACTCGTCCCACGTAGCCCAGTGCGGAACCAGTAGGGAGTTGGCAATAATGACCCGTGGCGCGTCGGGGTGAGTCTTGACCACGCCCACCGCGCGCCCCGATTGAACCAACAGAGTCTCGTTGTTCTCCAGGTCCTTTAGCGCCGCTACGATGCGGTCGTAGTCCGCCCAACTGCGGGCGGCACGGCCACTACCACCATAGATAATCAGCTCGGCCGGGTTCTCCGCGACATCCGGGTCGAGGTTGTTCATGAGCATGCGCATGGCGGCTTCCTGCTGCCAACCTTTGCACGTCAGCTCGGTTCCACGCGGCGCTCGGACGGTCCGAACGTTCTCACCCTTCGAAGCTGCCATCATTACTAGTTCCCCATAGCCTGGTTTGGCACGAAACAACTACGTACGAGCATCAGCCGCCGCCGCAGCCGATTAGTCCGGCATTATATGACTGCCTCGCCGCCGGCCGCAAGACACCTCGAACCGGCCCGGCAAGGGCGCAAAGGCAGCATCAGCGCATGTGGGGCAGTACTGAGGCACGTGACCTGCCGCGGACCCGCGGCGCTCATGTGGATGGTGATCGGCGGCGGGCTTTTTCGAGGCTATCGGCGATCTTCCAGCTTTGCGAACCTTCAACGGCTTCGATATCGATCATATCGGGAGGGTGGTCCTCCGAGAGCGAAACCCCTGGTGAAAAGGGTTCCGCCTTCTTACCTGCGCGGCCGTTACCGACTTTCGATTCGACCATGCGGACGCGGAAGCGGGTATCACCGATTCCCAGCTCATCGTTGTTTTGAAGGACCTGATACACCACCGGCTCGCCATTGACCCGGACTTGATTCTGGCTGAGCAGATCGAAGACGGCCAACTGACCGAAATAGGTGAGGAGCAGGCTGTGGGTGCGCGAGATTCGCCGATCGGAAATAACAATATCGCAGCCGGTTCGGCGCCCGATGACACATCCGTCGCGATTCGGCTTGAGGATACGTCCGGTGGTCAGATGCTCCAACGCGATCACCTGCGGTGACGGCTCCAAGCTGAACGGATGAAGGTCGGCGTCTCCACGGCTCTGGGGTTGCTGGATTTCCACACGAATCCGCCACGGATCGATGGTGAGTAAGTCACCGTCCGAAAGCTGCTCGTGTTCCATCTTCAGTTCATTGAGGAACGTTCCCTGGCGAGTTATCAGATCAACCGCGACAATCTCCCGCCCGTTGTTGATGAGCGCAACGTGCACGGGAGATACCTGCCGGTGCTGCAAGCGCAGCTTGCATCCGGAACGCGAACCCACCAGAGTGACCACCCGACGGCATTCTATCGTAGTGCCGACCCCTTGGCCCTTCTCGATCTTCAGTCGGACTCGCGGAGCGGAATCCGCCACGATCGGCACACCTGCAGATGGCCCGTTGACTGTGGTCAAAGGCGCGACTCCCGTCTCGGCTCAGCACAAATACGAATCGCAACGCCGAATCCGCCGTTCGTGCGATCGGCGGAATTCACCGCAGACACCCCATCGGATAAGTATAGTGCCATCGGATGATCTTTTCCAGTGTCGCGCCGTGCTCCTCGCTCTACGGCCATTAGATAATGTCGGCCAGGCTCGGCAACTGATCCAGGCGAGCCGTCGCAACCATCTTCAAACCCCGCTGAAGGGGGCGCAACCGGCGGTTTGAGTGCAGACAACACCCCAATGGACTCTCCGGACTAGTCGCCCGGGAGCGTTTCAAGCATGTCCGACGACCTCCACCCCGTTCCATTTCGCTTCGCCGTTCGGAGGTCTCACCACAGCCGCGGACCCGCAACGCGATCATGCCCGCCCCATCCGTAGTACCAACCGCAGGGGCTTTTCTGAATCGAGGTAATCGGGGTAGGCGGTGGGATCGAAAGACGGGTCGCCTCAACTGATTCTGAAAGCGGCACCATCTTCGATGGCGCTGAAGATGACTCCGTGAGGTCGCCGCGTCAGCGCGGCGAGGTCGAGGCTTGGCCGGCGCGGCCGGAGATACGTCGCGGCTTGGAAGTTCTCTGCGGATTCAAGATGGACGGGCACATCGCCCGGCACCCGCAGGATGGTGTCAGCGCAGTCAGCCCGATGACGGCAGGCAACTCCAAAGCCGATTGCCCTTCCCGATTAGTCCCGATAGCAAACGGTACGGTTACTCGGGAGTATCCAAGGAAGCGGCAAACCAGTCGTACCGCGCACGGGCGGAGCCCACATCGTGCATCAATATCGGAGCGTTCCCGGCGGCTTTGACGGAAATGCCAATTTCATGGCACCCGTCGTCGACCTCGCGACAGAACGCGGCCGTTCCGGCAATGTGCTTCCGGGTGTGATCCGGAGCGACCACGATCGCCTCGACCGGTCGACCAACCGATACCGGCCGCGCGAGGGTCGCTACCACCGACAATCCCAGAAAGGTCAGATTCCGGGTAAGCGCATCACTTACGATTACGGGCTCGCCGGTGGGGCCGAACAGGCAAATCTCACACTCCGCCTGAAGCACCCGGCGGCGTTCGGAGCGGCTGTCCGTTCCGTTCGGAACGGTCTTGGCCGCCTCGGCCTCCATGGCTTCGATCAACGCAGTGAGAGTCCGCTGAGTCTCAATTGAACAAGACGGCATCGTACATCCCTCTTCCCGTACAGAATATCGGTTGCGAGATCACCCCTCACGAGTTGAGCCGGGGCACACCTCCAAACGTGCAAAATCCGGGGAGCTTCCGCCACATCTAATCTGCCGGATGGTCCCCCCGCTTCACCCAGACTCTAGGACCGGCGCCCGGCGGAAGGCAAACTTCTCTCTTTCTACTCGGTCCTTGGGCCTCACATCTAAGGCGGAGCCGGATGTAATCCGTAGTAAGCCCTATAACGTTGCCGTTTCGACGCTTACCGCGGCCGCTCGATTCGCGCCCGCTCTGCCCGATAACACAACCCCCGCCGCGCCGGCGCAGTGGCACCGGCCCTTATGACAGTGAAGTTGATTACCGGCAAAGCAGCCCGTTTAGCGCGATCAAGCGGGGTTCACGCAGTTGATGAACTCACCGTTGGCTTTGAAGGCGAGAACTATGCGAACCGCTTCCTCGCCGACCGCGTCCTGGGCCTGATCCGTCGACGCCCCCACATGGTGGGTCCCGTAGAGGTTGGGGGCTTTGACGACGGGATCAGCGAAGTCCTTGTCCGTGGCGGCCGGCTCCAGCTCGTAGACGTCCAACGCCGCCCCGCGGATGGTCCCGCTGTGCAACGCCTCTGCGAGTGCGACTTCGTCGATCACTCCGCCGCGACTGCAATTCAACAGGAACACCGTCGGCTTCATTTTGGCGAGTTGCTCTTTGCCAATTACGTGCTTCGTGTCCTTGCCGCCGGGGACGTGTAAGGAAATGAAGTCGGACTCAGCCAGGAGCTCATCAAACGAGACTCTGCGGATGCCCAGCTCCGCCTCCGCGGTCTTCTGGTCGATTACGTCGGTGTAAATCAGCTTCATATCGAACGCGGCCGCCCGTTTGGCCACCTCGTAACCGATCCGCCCGAGCCCCATCACGCCCAGGGTCCTACCCTTCAGGCCGAGAGCCTTACTGTATTCCTTCTTGTTCCACACGCCGTTGCGAAGGTCGACCGTTTCATCCACTATCCGTCGATCGAGGGCGATCATCAGTCCGATGGACAGCTCGGCCACGGCGACGGCGTTCATCCCCGGGCAATTACACACGCGGATATTGCGGCTGCCGGCCTGTGCGGTATCGATGGTGTCGTATCCCGATCCTGCCCGGATTACGAGCTTGAGATCGGTGCCCGCCTCTAGCATCGGTTTCTGCACCTTCGTGCTGCGTACGATCAAGACGGTCGGGTTTACTTCGGCGATGGCTTTGGTCAGTTCCTCGTCCTTCAGCTCCGCGTTGAAGATGACCTCGCAGCCCGCTTCGCGCAGCGTGTCCATTCCCTGATCCGAGAACTTGTCGGCAATGAGCACTTTCATATTACGATCTCCGTCTTGAAGTTCTGAGTACGTCGCAGGATCCCACTCTTTCTTTGCATGCACAGTCGGGCGTCGCTTTGCACTCATGCAATTGTCGTGCCGACGTGCGTTCGTTCCGCGGTCGGCACCCGAATACGGACGCCGCGCACTTCTTCTACGCCGCGGCGAGGTCCCCTCAGGCGCTTCCGGCCGGTTGAGCGTTCCGTCTGGTCTCAGTAGGGGCCTCGTCGTCGAACACGGCATGATACCGTGCCCCGCACCCCTGGCAGATCCAGCCGGTAGCAGTTTCACCTACGTCCGTCCGGGCATGCCGCAGCGGAATCGGCAAGCCGCAGTCGATACAGCTTCCGATCCGACCCGTCAAGGTGTTAATCAGGTCATCAATCCGCCACGGTTTCTGAAGGAAGTGCTTGACCCCCAACGCGGCGAAGTCATCGCGGTGGTAGGCCCCGCTCGTGCCAACGATGACCGCGTCCGGTCGGGCCTGCCGAATCCTCTTGACCGTCTCCGCGGGTTTCGTGTTCGGGATGTTGTAGTCCATCACGACGAACTTCAGACCCTCGTCGTGTTCCAGGAGGCGGATCCCTTCGTTCGGAGACTCCACCGCGTGGCCGCTGGCTCCGACGCTCTCGAGAAGAGAGATAGAGAACGTGCGGTTCAATACTTCGTCGTCGAGTACGAGCACTCTTTCTTCAAAGGGCCACCGGGCGTGTACCGGATCCTTGAATCCCAGCAACATCTCCAGCAAGCTAAGATCGAGATACTGGGGATCGTCCGGATGCCGCAGGACAACAAGACGCAGATCGCTCGCCCTCTGGGCGCGTATGTGCCACGTCACTGACTCAGCCGCTTTCGGAAATACCACCACCCAATCCTCAACGGCCGCGTCCAGATCGGGAATCGCGTCCGGAGAGAATAGATCGGTCAGCGAGGCGGCTTCACCCCCCGCCCGCGTCTCACCGAGCATCTCACGGGCATGAGCGTTGGCATACGTGATCGTTCCGGCGCGATCCACCTCCAGCACGGCCACCACCGCCCCGCCGTTCCTCGTCGGAACTCCCGCACCGGCGGCCTGGACCGCCGATCTGATCTGCTCTACATCAAACGGTTTCTCGACGAAATCGAAGACCCGGCTCTTGCCGGCCTCTGCCCGAAGGTCGGCAGAGGCGAATCCGGTCACCAGAATCGTTGCGACATCAGGCCGCACCGCCCGCAGCACCCGGGCCACATGCAAGCCGTGAATGTGGTTCTTCAGCATCCAGTCCGCCACCAGGACATCGGGTCGATATCGCATACCGATATCGATGGCCTCCCGGCCGCTGGATGCCGTGCGGATCTCATGTCCGGCCGGCGCCAACGCGATCTCCAATTGGCGCCGGTATACTTCCTCGTCATCGACTATCAGAACTTTCACGATTCCCTTCCTCCGTGGTGGTTGCTGAGCATAGCGGTAGGTCGATTATGAAGGTTGTACCCCTCCCCGGGCGACTCCGCACATCGATCGCACCCTGATGTTCAGTGATGATACCATGCACGATACTCAGTCCAAGCCCGGTCCCGCCATATTCCCGGCGAGTAGTGAAGAATGGGTCAAACAGGTGCTTTATATGCTCCACGGGGATACCGCCGGCACTGTCTTGGACGATAGCTCGGACTGATTCCGTGGTTTTTTCCGTTCGGATGAGCACGCTCACCATGCCATCGCCGGTTTGAAGAGCGTTACGGATCAGGTTAACGAATACCTGCTCCAGCTCGAAAGGGTTCATATCGGTCGCCGGTACGTCCGGAGACAACTGGAGTTCGACGAGTCCTCCCCGATTTTCGACGAACTGGCGGGTCAAAGTGGCGACCCGGCGGATCACCGCGTTGAGGTTGTATGCCCATTTCTCCGTCTCTCTCTGCCGGGCGAATTGAAGAACGCTCTGGATGATCTGGCTGCAACGTTTGGCATTGTCGATGACATCCTCAAGACACGTGTCCAGCAACTCGGGATCGTTCGCTTGCTCCATCAGCTCCCGAGCGTTCTGGGCGGCCAACAGGATTCCCCCGACCGGATTGTTGATCTCGTGAGCGATGCCGGCAGCGAGAGTGCCGATCGACGCCAGCCGTTCGGCCTGGCGAAGTTGCTCGCGCGATTTGTCCAGCTCGCGCGTACGCTCCTCCACAAGCTCCTCCAAGTGGAAGCGATGTCGCTCCAACGCCTCCTCTATGTTCTTGCGTTCGGTAATGTCCCAGTCGATTCCGCTCCATCGAACCGGTTCGTTTCGGGTGTTGCGTTGGATTCGTCCGCGGCACAGCATCCACCGGATGCCTCCGTCGCGGTGACGTATTCTGTATTCTATCTCGGAGAGTTCCTCGCGCCCGGCTAATTGCTTCTGCGCGTCCTCGTCCAACCGTTTCAGGTCTTCCGGGGGAATCCGGTCGCGCCACGCCTGCCAGGAGTCCGGAAACTCCTTCTCTGCAAAACCGATTAGGGCTTTGAGCCGGTTGGACAGGAAGACGTCCTCTGGGATTGTCTGCGGACTGGATGGATCGAGCACAATATCCCAACAACCGCCATGGGATCCGGCAACTGCCAGGTCGAGACGCTGCTCGCTTTCACGAAGAGCCTCTTCGGCAAGCCTTCGCTGAAGAACAACCGAGGCCTGGTTCACATAGGTCTCGATCAGCTCGGCATTACCCAGATGCGCCCCTTCGTACAGCCCGATGGTAACATTCCCCAGAATCTCGCCCTTTCGCAAGACGGGTATCGTGTACAGGTCGCCGATCCCCGGCAGCAGATGAAGCGTCTGCAAGATCCAATCCGGGACCGATCCCTCCGGCGGTTCGCGAGGCGCTCCCCGGAGCTTCGTCAGCTTGGATCGTAAGTCACGCGTCTGCAAGCTGCGTTCGAAGACAAAAGTCGACCCAACCGGATTCTGCCCGAGCAGGCTGTCAGATGCATCAAACAGCCGTCCTTCTCCACGAATCGCGCGGATGACCGCCCGTTCGTGTGACGCATCTACGGCACTAGTGACTACGACGGCGTCTTTGACAAGCTCATGGAGATGCTCGGCGATTAACTCGAAAGCATCCTGTTCCGGGGGGAGATCCACAAACTCCATCGTCGTCCGCGAGAGGAATCTCATCTCTTCCAGCAGCCGTCTCTCCTCTTCCTGCGCAACCTTGCGATCGTGGATGTCCTGGAACGAACCCGACATTCGGGTCGGTTTGCCGGCTTTGTTCCACAGGGCTTGCCCGCGCGCGCGGAACCAACGGTACTCGCCGGACTTCGTGCGAAGGCGGTATTCGACATCGTAGGCCGCGCGTCGCTCGAGGTGCTCCCGCAACGCGCGGGCCACGCGGTCGCGATCGTTCTGATGCAATAGTTCATGAAACGACTTCGCATTGGGCTCGAACTCGTTGACGGCGTAGCCGAGCAGCTCGAAACAGCGCGGCGACCACCATTCAACGTCGCTGCTGAGGTCCGACCAGTCCCACAGACCGTCGCTGGATCCCAGCGCGGCCAGCTCGAATCGTTCCTGGCTATCCCGAAGCTCCCGTTGCATCCGGGTTCGCTGCGTAATGTCCCGGGCGGTCGTGTGCATGTAGTCGATCCCGTCGACCGTGATCCGGCGGTTGCTGAACTCCGTAGTCACCCTCCGGCCGCTCTTGGTGAGAAGCTTAGCCTGGCTTGTAATCGGGATACCGGCCATGATCTCCGCAAAGTGCTTATCGAGCGCCGTCCGATCTTCGGGTCCGTGTACGTCGGGAATCGTCATGCCGCGGAGCTCGTCCTGAGAGTATTCCGTGAGATCTGCGGCAGCTTGATTGACGTCGACAAAGGCCGCGTTCTCATCCACGATGAAGATTGCATCCCGCGACCCGTCGAAGACGGAGCGGAACCACTCCTCGGACACTCGCAGGGCGTTCTCCGCGCGCTTCTGTTCGGTTATGTCCTCAACCGTTCCCTCATAGAAGACCGCTTTTCCGGAAGCATCTCTAACGACTCGGGTGTTCTCCCGGACGATGATCGGGCAGCCATCCTGCCGAATCCAAGTCGCCTCAAGCCCTCCAATGACCCCTTCCCGCTCCAGCCGCTCCCGAAATGTGCGTCGGCCGTACTCGGGTTCGAACCCCTCTGACTCCAGGTTGCGTTTGGCCAACTCACGGAAGTCTGGAAACGCCAACATCCTGATCAGTGCCGGGTTTGCCCCGTCGATTCGTCCATCAGGAGTTGTGCGGTAGATTCCGATCGGAGCGTTTTCAAACAACGAGCGGTACTTCTCTTCACTCGCCGCTAAAGCTAATTCAGTGCGTTTTCGCTCGGTGATATCGCGGGCCGTACCTAGAACGCCGATGATCTTCCCTTCCTTATCTCGCATCGGAGTGTTGCTGAATTGGCATACCGGGCCCGCCGCTAAGGTCAGCTCAAACTCGAGGCTCTCTCCCGCCAGCGAACGCTCATAGATGCCCATCACCACCTTCTGACCTTCATTGTCGAACAACGGCAAGAACGGCCGGTTCACGATTTCCTCAACCGGCAAGCCCGTCAACCTCTCAGCCGCCCGATTGACATAAGTCACATTGCCTCTTGTATCCGTTTCGTAGGCAACGTCGTTCAGATTATTCAGAAAGAGCCTGAAACGCTCTTCGCTGTGACTCTGAGCCTGCTGGGCGGCCAGCCGCTCGGCAATCTCCTTCCGCAACCTGTCGTTGGCATCCTGAAGTTCCCGGGTCCGAGCCGCCACCCGTCCTTCCAGCTCGGTGTGGGAGATCCGCAAGGTCTCCTCCGCGCGCCGATGATCGTCAACATCCACGCACGAACCGACAAAGCCCAAGAAAGATCCGTCTGCCGCGAACCGGGGAACGCCGGTAACGCGTACCCATCGATACTCGCCATCACTTCGGCGGAGACGATGCTCCGAGCGCCAGCGCACCCGAGCCGCGACCGCCGCGCGGTACGCCGCCCAGCTTTCTTCGACATCCTCAGGATGCACGCTGACCGGGCTCCCCGCGCCGTACTCCTCCTCCAGGGTGCGACCCGTGAATTCATGCCACGTCCGATTGAGATAGGTGATCGCCCCGTCCGGGCCGGACATCCACACCATCACGGGAGTCGTATCGGCCATCGTGCGAAAACGGCCTTCGCTCTCGCGCAATACCTCCACACTCCGGCTCTGGCGAATGATCATCATCACCGCCGAGAGAACCACGGCCAGGAACGTTCCGGCCGTCATGAGCAGGAACAACGGATGGCGATGGACCGGATAGGGAATGTCAAAGCTGATCCGGGCGCTGGCTGCCGGAGAATCCGCCAACCGGCAGCGCGCTTGGACGACCAGGCTATGACTCCCCGAGCCGACGACCACTGCCCCCGGATGCTCCACCGACCATTCCGACCATCCCTCGTCGTCGAGAAGATACCGCGTCTCAATCTGGGATTCCGCGACCAACGCCTCCCGGGCGGTGGCATGCCAATGCAGCAATGCCGACCCCTCGCGCATCGCCGGTTTGACCACTTCCACGTGCAGGTCGGCGTCTTCCAGCGCAAGTCGGTCAAGTACCGCTACGCCTTCACCCAACGTGCCGACGTAAATGTGATCCTCGGTGGGCAGTACCGGCCAGAAGGAAGAATGACCGAGGCCATCGGCTGCTCGAAAAGTGTACCACCGGCCCTGCCGGTACTTCTGAACCGCACCCGAGCAAGTAAGCCACAGCCCTCCACGAGGATCGGCCCGAACATCCTGAATCTGATTGTCGATAAGCCCGTCTTCGGTGGTCAGATACTGAGGCACTCCGTCCCGCACGGTTCCCAGGCCGTTCAACCGGTCGGTGAACCACACCGTGTTGTCCCGGTCAACGGTTATTGCCCAGATTCGGCTCTTCGCTAACCCATTGGCGATGGTCCAATGCGTCCACTCGCCATCCTCCAATCGACTGAGCCCGGCCGCGGTCCCGAACCAGTACTCGCCCTCCAGCCCTTCGGCGAATGCATATACACGGTCATGCAGAAGTCCGTCGCGGGTCGTCCAATGGGTGAACCGGTCGTTCTCATACACCGCCACTCCCACGCCATAAGAGTTGCTGTTGTCCAGAGCATCTCCTAACCCCAGAAACCACGGTCGACCGCGCCGGTCTATGCGCACCTTGTGACGATAACCGGGAAGTCCCTGCTCAGAGCCGAAGTGCTGCCAGTTCGACCCGTCGAACCGGAAGACCCCTTCGTAGGCCCCCCCACTCGTCACCCATACTGCGCCCCTCCCGTCTTCGGCGATTCCCGTCGAGTCGCACATCCTCTGACCGGCGATATCGTTGATCCGCCGCACCGTCCCGTCCGGATCGCGGACCTGCACGCCCTCGGTCGATGTAATCCAGATGTGACCGTCACGCGCCTCTACAATCTCAGTGATTCGGTTCAGGCTGCCCGGAGACCGATCCTTCCAGTGATCCCAGAGCCGGATGACCGCAGAGTGGACGTAGAGCCCGTGATCCGTTCCGACCCAAAGGTCCCCGTTCGAACTGAACTCCAGCGACGTTACCCCCGCAAACTGTGGTCCACCCGACTCGAACTCGGCCCACACTCCGTGCTGCCGCACGTGGATTACCCCGGTGTCTTCCACCGCCAGGGCAAACCCGTCCGAGCCCGAAGCCACCGCGCTGAACCGGCCACAGTGCTGCGGCAGGACCAGAACCGGGTCGGGGCCCTCCGACCATTCCCAAAGCCCCCGGTCGACCCCGCCACGCCCGACCCAGCCGAAGGCGATCCCATCCGACTCGGACACTCGGGTGATGTCTCCCCGAGGCGCCTGGCTGGCCAAGTGCAAAACCCAGGAACCCTCCGCCCATCGATACAGACCCCCGCGAGCACGAGCCAGAATACTCTCATCCGAACTGCTCCACACATCGAACACCTCTGGGTCCTGCGGGTGGTTCGGCCCATCGACGCGGGTCACTTCCCAACGGTCGGCCATGAACAGAACAGACTGGTCTGTTCGACGGTTTCTCCCTACCAGAAAATACTCGTGTTGCCCGAGCGGCGCGACGGCTGCTACCACGTACTCAGCGTCATCCAACGTAGGCCGGAACCGCTGCATCCCAGTCCGACCGCCGCGATACAAAACGCCGCCTGCAAAAACCAACACCTTGCCCCTTTCGTCAGCGGCGAGGCCCGTAAGCGGCGCCGCAGGCAACCCTTCCGCCGGTCCGACAGTTCTCCAGCGATATCCGTCATACCACGCCAGCCCCGCCGTCGTGGATGCCCAGACGGTCCCGTCCGCCGCCTCGCAGATGTCGATGATGCGCCCGGACGGCAATCCGCTCTCCGTCGAGAAATGACGCCAGCGCCACGGATCGTTAAGCCCATGAGGGTCCGAAGGACCCGCGGCCTCCGTAGAACCCGGCCAGCACAGTGTCGGAACCAATAGCCCGACACCCAGCAACCATGACCGGGCACCCCCACGGCCGGGATTCGAGGATCCCCGGCCAATAAGGCGATGCCAAGCCGTTTTCAGAATGCGCATTACGACCTCCGTGGAACGATGGATGCGACGGATTGTCGACAGCGCGGGCGCGCACGACCGAACGGCCAAACGAGCTCCGCGCTGGACGCCGAGGATACCCTATTTGCCCTGGCAAAACCATCTTCTCACCGCGAGGTCGCCCGCGGTTACCTGGGAAACGCCGGCGGGGCAAGGTGGCTCGTTGCGATCCTGTATCGCGGCTCGGCGGGAGTGCTGCGAGGCCACGGCGAAGCCCCATATGCAGAAGACGAGTCGATTCCGCCATCCGAACCCGTGCCGTGCATCTTGAAATGGCGTTCTTCTCGGACCCGCGGGTTTTCCACTTGTCTCGGCGCCGGGGATATCAGAGGTTTGATTCGTGATATCAGCGATTACCAACACCAGCGCGCTGGCCGCTAAGACCGCGCTCAACCGGAACCAGAGCAGCCTTGCGGCGAACCTGCAACGGCTGTCTACCGGCAAGAGAATCAACTCCGGAAAGGACGATCCGGCGGGCCTGATCTCTAGCGAGCAACTGAGCCTTGAGATCAGATCACTGGAAGCCCAGAGCCGCGCCCTACGCCGAGCGGATGCCAACGCTAACGTCACGGAAGGCCACACCCGCCAACTGTCGAGCCTGATGGCCGATCTCAACGGTCTGGTAGTATCCAGTGCCAACCAGGCCGGAATGAGCGATGCGGAGATCGAAGCCAACCAGATGCAGGCGGACAGTATCGTCAACAGCATTCGACGGTTCACTAGTGACGCGGTTACGTCGCTCGGCGGCATCTCCATGTCCGGCGATGGGAACGTTGAAGTCGAGGCGATGCTGAATTCGGCGGCTTCGGCCGCGGCCTCGCTGGCAACCGGCGGAGCCAACGACCTGCGCAGCGGCAACCTCGAAGCGGCCCAGACGGCCATCTCCGGCGCCATCACGAACGTAGCCACTGCCCGCGGTCGAATCGGCACGTTTCAGAAAGACGATCTTCAGCCGCGGTACAACTCCAATCAGGTAGCGATCACCAACCTGACGGAAGCCAGGAGTATGATTGTCGACACCGACTTTGCCGTGGAAACCGGCAACCTGACCCGCAACACCATCCTCGTACACTCGAACATGAAGACCCTGCAGATCGCCCAACAACAGGCCGGCACCGTCCTCAACCTGCTGTCCCCGCTCTGACCGCTGCATAGGTGATCGGTCTACGCTGCCGGTTCTTGATTGCGGATTCCGCCTTGCTTACCGAGGCAGAATGCGCGCCAGCTCCGTAATTCGTGCCAGGTGGTAGTCATCGTGCTCGGCGGCGAAGAGGCAAAGGTCTACCAGGCGCATCGGCTTCTGCAGGCGGGGGTGTTGGCATGCCGTGCCGAAGGCCTCCTCGTCCAGGCCGTCCAGGCGAGTCACAAGCCGGGTCCGTGCTTGGCGAAACGACGCGGTTAAGAGCCCGATTTCGACGGCGTCGTGATCGGCTTCGCAGGTCCGGCGGTTGGTGACGTCGGCGGGGCGCATGGTCTCCTGGCCACCGAGGATGTCGTCGATCCGCCCGATCCACAACTGCTCCACGTCGACCAGGTGCCCCACGTTTCGCTGAATGGACCAGCTTTCGCCTTCCTGTAAGGTCAGAATCTCCGGCGGCAACGACCCGATTCTCTCTTCCAGCCGGGCCGGCGTACCCCGGAGCCGCTCGACAATGTCCGGGTACTTGGTAACCGGGAAGGCGAAATCGAACTTCCGCTCGAACCAGGCGAACTTGGCAGGCATGGGTTTGTTCCTCAGCCAAACATCGTGCCGGGCGTTATTCCGTTCGGCCATTCGCGGCGCGGCGACGTCCGACCGGAGATGACCTGTCATACGGGCGACACCACCTGGGCTCCCGCTCGCCGCAACGTCGTATCGGAGCATCAGTCCCACAAGGTCGCGCTCGGGGAGGCTTCCTCCCGGCGTCCGCGCCTGCCTGACCCGCTCTTCTTGATCCGCTTGCCGGTTGACGTGCGGATGGTCCCGTTGGCGGTATTCGGCACGCTCAGCAGCGGGTTCTCGGCGCCGTCCAGCGGGTCGCCGGGGGTGATGCGATTAAGCCGGGCCCGGCCTTGCTTGACGTACTCTTCGGACAGTTCAGTGCCAAGCCATTGACGCTTGAGCTTCTTCGCCACGGCCAGGGTGGTCGCGCTTCCGGAAAACGGATCGAAGACCAGCTCGCCTTCGTTGGAGCAAGCCCGGATAATACGCCCCAGCAGATGCTCGGGCATCTGGCAGCCGTGAAAGCCCTTGCGCTCCTTGAACGTGCCGCATACGCGGGAAAAATACCACGTATCGCTGTCGGCCGTGAACCCCTCCGGGTGATCCTGAGGACGCAGAATCCACGATTCCTCGGGAGCCGGGCGGATGATCCAGGTGTCATCCGGGACCCGTCCTTTCGGGTTGGCCCGCTTGTCGCCGTAGACAAGCTGACGCGCCGACGGCACTCGAATCTCCATATCGTTGAACGTAAAGAGCTTCGGGTTCTTCACGAAGTGAAACAGATGCGCGTGAGAACGCGTGAACTTCGAGTGACAATGGACCCCGAACGTGTAATACCAGACCACCCAACTGCGACAGGTGAAGCCCAGCTCGCGGGTGGCCAACACCTTCAGCTCGGCCGCATACTCATCCCCGATAGCCAACCAGAACGCCCCGGTCGGCATCAAGATGCGCTTAACCTCGCTCATCCACGCCTTGGACCAATCGAGGTACTCATCGCAAGAGCGCTCATCGTCGTAAACGTCGTAATCGTAGCCGATGTTGAAGGGCGGATCGGCGAAGATCAGATCGACGCAGCCGGCGTCGAGCTTCTGCATGCGCGCAACACAATCGCCTTGAATAATCCGGTTGACTGCCGGCGGCATGGTCATTCCTCCCTGGCCTTACAGGTTCATCAACTCCGTCGCGGTGCGATATCGTAACGGGCTTCACCAATCGAGCAAGAGCCGCGTCCCGCAACGAAGCGTAAGGTAAGGTCCACCAACAGCGGGCCCAACAAATCACAGGGGGACGGCGTCCTAGAAAACCACCTTACCAGTTGCTCACCGAACAAACCCCGAATATAATGCCGGGCATGTTCACCGGCCGGCGATCACCGCGATGGGCTCAACGGGCGGGCGATAGATGAAGCTGCGCCCAATCGACAACCCGCCGAACCCATACCTGTCGGAACACGCAGAGTGGTTGGAGCCGCCTCCGCCGGCGCGGGTCGAGGTGTTTGAAGAAACGACCAATTCCATCTTGTCGCGGAATGACAGCCCCGACCTTCCGCACACGTGGTCGGTCAATCCGTATCGCGGTTGTCTGCACGCTTGCAGCTACTGCTACGCCCGCCGCCTGCACGAGTACCTCGGCTACGGCGCCGGTACCGATTTCGACACGAAGCTGGTGGTCAAGCCGGATGCCCCCCGCCTCCTTCGAAACGCGTTGACTGCACCGAAGTGGAAACGGGAAGCGGTGCATTTCTCCGGCGCGACGGATTGCTATCAGCCACTCGAGGCGACCTATCAGCTTACCCGCGCCTGTCTCGAGGTCTGTCTGGACCTGGGCAACCCGGCTTGCATCGTGACGAAATCGTGCCTTGTCATACGTGATGTCGACCTGCTGGCCGAGTTGAACCGGGTCGCCGCGGCACGCGTGCAGATCAGCATCCCCTTCGCCGATGCCAAAACCAGCCGCCTGATGGAGCCGCAAGCGGCGCTGCCGGAACGACGCTTCGAGGCCGTGCGGCGTCTGCGCGCAAAGGGGGTGCCCGTGGGGGTGCTTATGGCCCCGATTATCCCCGGCCTCAATGACCGGGACATTCCTCGCATAGTAGAGAAAGCCGCCGCGGCCGGAGCCCAAGGCGTCAGCTATTCGCCCCTTCGTTTGCCTGGCAATGTGGCCGGCGTCTTCGTCAAGCGTCTAGGCGAAACGATGCCGTTACGCGCAAACCGTGTTCTCAGCCGAATTCGAGACATCCACGGAGGCGGCTTGAACGACCCTCGTTTCGGAGAGCGCTTCAGCGGCCACGGGCCCTATTGGGACAGCATTCGCGGCCTCTTTGAGGTTTCGCTGGCCCAGCACGGGTTCGGCAAGGGTGGGCTCTCGCCTTGTGTAGATTGTCTCGCCAACCGCGTCCCTGATTCGACCGGTGGTAAGACAGAGAGAACGGGCGAACAACTAAAGTTTGACTTTGAACAGTAACGGTTGCCCCCGTGTCTTATGAACGGGCGATTGCGGCCAGATTGGCGTCGTCTCCGAGCGTCAATGTCGAGCGTGCGAAGTACCGGACTGTGCCGGCTATGGTCGGCGTCCGCGGGACCTGTCTTGTGCGGCAGGGCCTGCCCGCCGGTCTAGGGTTTACGGTATGGGGTCCCCCGCATTCCCGAACCCGAGGTTGTTGGCACCGAAGCCCAGCCTTTGCCGATCTCGGTCGATGTACTGAGTAGCAGTACGGCGCAGCCCGGCAGCTTTGGAAGAGAATCAGCGCGCGGGCGGCGACATCTCCCCGCGAGCGGCGACTGGCGCTGCAGGGGGGGTGGTATACCATCACACACTTCGTAACGCGCGAGTGAGGTCGTCCGGAGAACTTGTTTTGTCCGTCACCAAAGAGAATCCTCCTGCCGGTTGGCGCGGTCGAGTGGCGGGACAAGAAGTCGGCTCGGAGTCCGGCCGCGCACTTGCGGTAGAGCAACATGATCCTGCGGCAATCCCGGATACTGCCGGGGCTGTGGATGTCAACCTCACTCCGAGAACAGGGCATCAGGTTATAAGACCCGCACCGGCTCAGACGGTCCTCACGATAGACGACGACCCCGCCGTTCGTGAGAGTATCGCGGCGTACCTGAGGGACTGCGACTTCAGAACGATCGAGGCGGACAACGGCGTGGCAGGTATCCGTCTCTTCCAGGAGGCGCGTCCTGATCTGGTTCTGGTAGACCTGCGTATGCCCGAGGCGGACGGGTTCGAGGTTCTCTCTGCGATCACCCGGCGCGCCCCCCAGACCCCGATTATCGTGGTTTCGGGTACGGGGGTGATCGCCGATGCCGTCGAAGCTCTGCGCTCCGGCGCCTGGGACTACGTTCTGAAGCCCATCGAGGATATGGGAGTGCTGCTCCACTCCGTCCAACGCTGCCTCGAGCGGGCTCGCCTCCGCCGGGAGAACGAAGCCTACCAAAGGCACCTCGAAGAAACGCTCAAGAAGATCAAGGATGACGAAGAGGCCGGGCGTAAGATTCAGAGCAAACTCCTTCCGCCCGCCATCAGCGTTCTGGGCCCCTATTCACTTACCCGGCACGTGATGCCCTCGATGGACCTCAGCGGTGACTTCGTCGACTACTTCAACATTGATGACGAACACGTGGCATTCTACACCGCCGACGTTTCCGGGCACGGCGTGTCCTCCGCCCTGGTCACGGTTCTTCTCAAAAGCTTCATTCGCAAACAGTTGGAACGACACGCCAACCGCAACGGCGATACGATTCTAAGGCCGGGAGCCCTTCTGCAGATGTTCAATGAAGAGCTCCTGGAAGAAGATCTCGACAAGCACGTCACCATGTTGTACGGCGTGTTGCACGTCCCTGAAAACACCCTGACGTTTGCCAACGGCGGGCAGTTTCCGTATCCTATCATCTGGAGCAATCATACTTGCGAGACCATCAAGGAGAAGGGCCGCGCCGTCGGCCTCTTTCCCCGGGTGACTTTTCAAGACGTCCACCGACCACTTCCCGAGCAGTTCCTTCTCGCAGTGTTCTCCGACGGGGTGCTTGACGTTCTTCCCCAGCCGACTCTGGCGGAGAAGCTCGGGTTCCTCGAAAAACTCGGAAGCGAAACCACCATCGCCGACTTCGTCACCCGGCTCAGATCTCACACGGACCTTCCGGACGACATTACCGTGCTGACTATCAAAAGAGGTAACGCCAATGGCTCCGAATAAGATCCTCCACGCTGAGCACGGTCATCAGTGCTTCGTCAAGATGGTCGGGGAGATTCGCCACCCTCTTAGTCCGAGCCTGGACGCTTTTATCAACCAGGTTTTTCATGACGGGAAGACAAACACCTTCGTCATCGACCTGAGCGAAACTCGCTTCATCGACAGCACGAATCTGGGCCTGTTGGCCAAGATCGCCCGCCAGACCATGCAGAACAAATGGGATCCGCCCATCCTGGTGTCCGGCAGCGAGGAGGTCGATGCCGTCCTCGAGAGCATGGGGTTTGACGAGGCCTTCACCGTAGTCGGTTCCGCCGGCTGTCCCGGGGAAGAACTCCACGAAACGCCGGCCGCCGATGTCGAAGTCCAAGCCCGAGCCCGCCTCATTCTCGAAGCTCATCGAGCGCTGGCGGACATGAACGACACCTGCCGGGACATGTTCCACGACGTAGTGGAAATGTTCGAAAGAGAGGTTGCTTCTCAAAGTCGCCCGTCGGATACTAAAACAACAGTCTTGGAGAACGACTGATGCGGATTCCCGCTCGCAGCCTCCAGATTATTGCTCCGGCCGCGCTTTCGGTGGCGCTGTTCTGGCTTGCCCTCTTTCACATCCTGCTCCCGTCGCTCGAACGCGACATCATGACCCGAAAGCGCAATATGCTCCGGGAGATGACGACGGTAACCTGGACGCTTCTGCGAGATTACGAGGAGCGTGTGGCCAGCGGCGAGCTTACTCTCGAGGACGCCCAGTCCCGTGCCGCGAAGCGCCTCCGTAACATTCGTTACGGACCGGAGGGGAAAGACTACTTCTGGATCAATGACATGGACTCAATCATGGTCATGCATCCGTACCGCAATGATCTGGAAGGGAAGAACATCTCGAAGATTGCCGACCCGAACGGCAAATTGATCTTCGTCGAGGTCATCGAAACCGTCAAAGCCAAGGAGGCCGGCTTCGTCGAGTACGGGTGGCAATGGAAGGACGACGCCACGCGCATTGTCCCGAAACTGTCATACGTTCGAGGATTCGCACCTTGGGGATGGATCATCGGGACCGGCATGTACCTGGAAGACGTGCGCATGGAGATTGCCGCCGTTACCGGGAGGTTGACCCGAGTATGCCTGATGATCCTGGCCGCGGTCAGCGCGCTCTCGTTGTATGTGGTTTGCCACAGCGCCACAATCGAGCGAAAACGCAGACAAGCGGAAGCGGAGTTGACCGACTATCGCGATCATCTCGAGGAACTCGTCGAAACGAGAACAACAGAACTTGCGGCCACTCACGAGGCGTTACGCGAATCAGAACGCCGACTTGCCGACATCGTCGACTTCCTTCCGGAGGCGACCTTCGTAATCGACCGCCGCGGAGTTGTTATAACCTGGAATCGGGCGATGACGGAACTGACCGGCGTTGCCGCCGAAGAGATGCTCGGCCGGGGGGATTATGAATACGCACTGCACTTCTATGGCGAGCGCCGGCCGATGTTGATAGACGAGGCTCTGGACCCCGAACGCGGTGCTACGGCTTACTATCCCGCCATGGAGCAGCAGGGTGACATCCTTACGACTGAGGGCTTCGCGACCACGTTTCGAGGAGGGGCTCATCTGTGGGGCATGGCCACCGCGCTGCGCGACTCTCAGGGAAGAGTCGTCGGGGCGATCGAATCGATTCGCGATACCACCTCCCGCGTGCAGGCCGAAGAGGAACTCTCCAAGCACCGCGAACATCTCGAGGAGATGGTCAGCGAGCGAACGGCAGAACTGGCCAACGCCAACGAGCAGCTTCGCCAAGAGATCGCCGATCGCCGGCGGGCAGAGGAGGCTCTAAGCAAGGAGGAAGAACGCTACCGGACGATCGTCGAGACCGCCGGGGAGGGCGTTTGGATCCTTGACAAAGACGAACGCACCTCGTTCGTCAATCGACAAATGGCGGCAATGATCGGGTACTCCATCGAGGAGATCATCGGTCGCCGTGTCACAGACTTTCTCGACGAGGAGGACCGCGCCGACTTCCTTTCCCGGCGCAAGCCGCGTCGAGAGGGAGTGAATGAGCAGTACGACTTGCGTTTTCGCCGGAAGGACGGATCCGACGTTTGGACGATCATCAACGCCAGCCCGATACTCGATGCAGACAGGTGTTTCGCCGGCGCCTTCGGTATGATCATGGATATCACTGACCGGAAGCACGCCGAGAACGCCCTCCGCGAGAGTGAGGAGAAGTTCCGTCTGCTCTCTGATCAAGCTCTCATGGGTATTCACATCATCCGCGACGGCGTGCTCGAGTACGTCAACCAGGCAACCGCCGCTATGTGCGGGTACTCGGTGGCCGAGATGTTGAGCTGGGCACCCAACGAGTTCATCAAGGTAATTCACCCCGATGATCGACCCATGGTCATGGAACAGGCGCGGCGAAAACAGAATGGCAGCAGTGATGTTGTCCTCAATTATGAATGGCGTCTGCTCACATCGTCAGGCTTGGTCCGGAGAGTCGAGTCGTTTTCGAAGACAATAACTTATGGCGACGCTCCTGCTGATTTTGTGATGATGATCGACGTCACCGAGCGACGGCAAGCAGAGGAGGCCATGCTGGAATCTCAGCGGCGCTATCGGGAGGTCTTCGAAGGCAGCCGCGACGGCTTCGTGATCGTGGACACGCAGGGGCGGATCACCGATGCCAACCAGGCCTATTGCGAAATGGTAGGGTATTCGCTCGATGAGCTGCGTAGTATGAAGGACTTCTACCAAATAACGCCGCAGCGCTGGCACGACTGGGAGCAGAGCGAGATCTTCAGACACCGGCTGCTCCAAATAGGATACTCCGGCGTCTACGAGAAGGAGTACATGCGAAGCGATGGGAACATCATCCCTGTGGAAATCCAGGCGTATGCCCACCGCGACGAACACGGGAATCCACTCTACCTGTGGGGGATTGCCCGAGATATTACCGAACGCCGGCGGGCGGAGGACGATCTTGCGGCAACTACGTCGTTCCTCGATACCATTGTTGATATGAGCCCATTCCCCATGTGGGTGTCCGACCCCGCAGGAACGCTCATAAGGACCAACCACTCACTTCGCGAAGCTCTGAACCTGACGGAGAAACAGCTCGTCGGTGTTTACAATGTACTCGCGGATGCCAACCTCGATGCCCAGGGATTGAAACCCGCGGTGGTAGACGTCTTCGAGAAGCACGAGCCCGCGCGCTTCAGTATGTCGTGGAAGCCCGGGGAGGTCGGCAACATCGACTTCGGCGGCGCACGCGATCGATATGTCGACATATCCATGTTCCCGATCCTAAGCGCCGCCGGCGAGCTGACGAACGTAGTGTGTCAGTGGGTGGACATCACCGAGCGCCATCGGGCTGAAGAGGAACTGCGCCGGCTCCGCAACTACCTTAGCAACGTTATCGACTCCATGCCTTCCATTATGATTGGCGTCGACGCTGAAGGCCGGGTCACGCAATGGAACCGTCAGGCGGAGCAAGCTACCGGCATGCCGCTCGGGCAAGCTCAAGGACAACTGTTGAACGCCGTTTATCCCCCAATTCAATCTGCCATGGTCATGGTTGACCAGGCCGTGCGCTCCGGTCAAGCCCGGAAGGACCCCAAAGTCGTGCAGGAGATCGCAGGAGAGAGACGCTTCTGCGACATCACGGTCTACCCGCTGGTTACCGACGGCAACCAGGGGGCCGTGGTCCGGGTTGACGACGTGACCGACCGGGTGCGGATCGAGGAGATTATGGTACAAACCGAGAAGATGATGTCCGTCGGCGGGCTTGCGGCCGGTATGGCTCACGAAATCAACAACCCTCTCGGCGGAATCATCCAGGGCGCTCAGAACATAGAACGCCGCCTGTCTCCGGAGTTGGCGATGAATGCCGAGGTCGCTCGCGAGTGCGGGCTGAATCTCGACACTATGCGGCTCTACCTGGAGAAACGGGAGATTCCCAAGTTCCTGGCGGGCATTCGCGAGTCCGGCGCCCGCGCCGCGCGGATCGTTGCGAATATGCTCCAGTTCAGCCGAAAGAGCGAGCCTCACCGGGTGCCGGCCGATCTGGCTGAGCTGATCGACCGCACCGTCGAGTTGGCGGCCAACGACTACGACCTCAAGAAGAAATTCGACTTCAGGCATATAGAAATCGTCCGCGATTACGACCCGGATCTCCCGCACGTGCCGGTCGTCACGACGGAGATAGAGCAAGTAATCCTGAACCTCCTGAGAAACGCCGCCCATGCCGTGCAGCAAGCCCCCGGCAACCGGCATCCTCGGTTTGTGCTTCGAACCAGGCTTGCGGGCGACATGGCCCGGATCGAGATCGAGGACAACGGCCCCGGTATGTCCGAAGAGGTTCGGCGACGAGTGTTCGAGCCGTTCTTCACTACGAAGACCGTCGGTACCGGTACCGGACTCGGCCTGTCGGTCTCGTATATGATTATTACTAACAACCATCAGGGCAGAATGGTCGTGGAATCAGCTCCGGGAATCGGAGCGCGGTTCATTATCGAACTGCCCCTGGCGCACCGTGAATCCGGGACGGCAGCACTTCTGGAGAAGGTCGGTGTGTCCCGAACCGACGAGACTTCAAGGTCTCTCCCGGGATGAGCCGGATTTTGACATGCGGGAACCTCGACCGATCGTTACGGCAATAGGACTCTCATCCATGACCGAGGAAGGCTGCAAACAGAATCCGGCAATATCGTCGTTCATTGAACCTCGGAAGGAAACCGCGGAATGAGCTTGCCGATTCGCTGGAAAGTAGCTCTTTTCACGGTTCTGCCCGTTCTCGGTGTCTATTCGGCGTTCATGGTCCTCGACGCTTCCGAGGGGCGAAGTCTTACGGAAGCCAATGCCAAGTGGCGTCTGAATGAACTCGCCCAACACGGCGCGCGGCTCTTCGACAGTCGCCTGCGCGGAACCGCGCGTTGCGCGCGGATGACTGCCGCCTACATCGAGAACCACCCGCACCTGACGTCGGATGAGATATACGTCCTGCTTCAAGCCAATCTCGAGATAAGCCCCCTGGTGTACGGCTCCGCTATCTGTTTCGAACCTTACCAATACGACTCTAATCAGCGCGTAGTGGTGCGTTACGTTTTTCGGGACGGCGAGTCCTTGCGGCGAGTCGATCCCGCAGCCACCGGGTACGACTACACCACCGAGAACCAACAATACTGGCACGTCCCCAGAGACACCGGCAAGCCGCTGTGGACCGAGCCCTATTACGACGAAGGTGGCGGCAACATCCTGATGAGCACGTACTCCGTACCCTTCTTCCGCAACGGTGAATTCTGGGGCGTCGCCACGGTTGATATCCCCCTGGAACCGCTCCGGGAGCTGGCCAATGTTCCCATGCCGGAGCAGCATGCCCCCACGATCATCACTAGGAAAGGCACCTTCGTCTTCAGCCCGGTGCACGAGAGGATAAACCGGTCGATCTTCGAAATGTTCGATTCGGACGCCGGGGATGAGAGGATCGAACTCGCCAAGGCGATTGCCGCCGGCCAAAGCGGCATAACGAGAGTGTCCGGCTGGGTCTCCGACGAACCCGAGTGGGCCGCACATGCGCCGATGGACTCAACCCAATGGGGTTTCGTGGTCAGCGTTCCCGAGCGAACCGCTATGGCGGCGGTTCGCGGTCAAGCCCGTCGCAACTACCTCGCCACGGGCACCGTCTTGGTTCTGGTTGTTGTCGGCCTCTGGTTCTTCTCCGTCCACATATCAATGCCTATCACCAGTCTTGCGCGCGCCGTCAAAGCGATTGCCGCCGGAGATGTGGATGCAAGGGCCGAGAAGACGGGCGATGATGAGATCGGGCTTCTGGCAGATAGCTTCAACGACATGGCCGGGCGCATCGCCGAGCGCGAGAAAGCCCTCCGCGAAAGCGAGGAGCGTTTTCGGGCGATCGCGGAAGACACCCCGGTTCCGGTTTGTCGGTTCCTGCCCGGGGGCGTAATCACCTACGTCAACGCCGCGTTCTGCCGGAGTTTCGCCAAAACGTCCGAAGAACTGGTCGGGCAGACTTTTCTGCCGTTGATTCCGGAGGCGGACCGCGAAACCGTCATGGCCGACATCGCGATGTTGACGGTTGAGTCGCCGACGCAATCTCACGAGCACCGAGTTATCGCTGCCAACGGGGAGATTCGCTGGCACCGCTGGACGAACCGGGCGATCTTCGATGCCGCAGAGCAAGCCGTCGCCTACCAGGCCATCGGTCAGGACGTCACCGAGCGTAAACGCGCAGAAGAGGAGCATCTGGCCCACCTTCACTACTTGGAGAGTATGGAACGAATCGATCAAGCAATCCGGTCAACAACCAATCTTGAGCAGATGCTGACCGATGTGCTTGACACGACCCTTTCGGTTTTCCAATGCGATCGAGCCTGGTTATTGTATCCATGCGATCCGAGCGCCACGAGCTGGCAAGTTCCCATGGAGAGTACGCGCCCGGAGTACCCGGGAGTCCACGCCTTGGGCGTCGACATGCCGATGAACGCCGATTTGGCGAAAGCCCTTCAGACGCTGTTGGACACTGACGGGCCGGTACGCTATGACCCCCAAAGCGATAGCCAATTAGGCGCGGAAGCCGCCGAGCCGTACGGCATCAAGTCGCAGTTGTGCATGGCCGTGTACCCCAAGCAGGATAAACCCTGGGTCTTTGGTTTGCATCAATGTTCCCATGGCCGGGTGTGGACGGAACCGGATCAGAGGATCTTCCAGGAGATCGGTCGTCGAATCGCGGATGCTACCAGTAGCCTGGTATTCCTGCGCAACCTCGAAGCAAGCGAAAGGCGCTTCCGCACCCTGGTTTCGAACATCCCCGGGGCGGTGTACGAGTCTGAAAACGACCCGCAGTGGACGGTGCACTTCATTAGCGATGCTATTGAGGGAATCTCGGGCTACCCCGCCGCGGAGTTCGTGCAGAACCGGGTCCGGGCTTATGCCGACGTCATCCACCCCGACGATGTCGAGCTGGTCGATCGGGGCGTCCAGCAGGGTATTCGAGATCACGAGCCCTTCATGCTCGAGTATCGTATCATCGCCGCGGACGGAGTCATCCGGTGGGTCTACGAGAAGGGTAGGGGAGTGTGGAACGATGCCGGAGAACTGACCTGCCTCAACGGCGTCATTTTTGACATTACCGAACACCGGGAGGCATTCGAAGAGATTCGGCATCTTCGCAACTACCTCAAGAATGTCATCGATTCCATGCCGTCCGTGTTGATCGGCGTGGATGCCGAGGGCGTGATCACTCAGTGGAATCTGGCGGCGGAGCGTGCCACTAGCATGTCATCCGATGAAGCCGCCGGGCAACCTCTTGCGCGGGCATTCCCGCGCCTCGGCGATGTGATGGAGTCGGTTCATGAATCGATGCTTCAGCGCCAGACCGTATCTCTGCCCAGGCGGGTCCGGCGCGACGGCGGCGAGACGCGATTCGAAGACGTGACTGTCTTCCCCCTGATCGCCAGCGACGTCAAAGGTGCCGTTATCCGCGTGGACGATGTCACTGACCGTGTGCGGATCGAAGAGATGATGGTCCAGACCGAGAAGATGATGTCCGTCGGTGGGCTCGCGGCCGGCATGGCCCACGAAATCAACAATCCCCTCGGCGGGATCATCCAGGGAGCGCAGAACATCCAGCGACGCGTCTCGTCGGATCTTCCGAAGAACGTCGCCGTCGCCGCCGAGTGCGGCGTTGATCTGGAGGCCATGCGCGCCTACCTCGAGAAACGCGACATTCTCCGATTCCTGAGCGGCATTCGCGAATCCGGAGCCCGCGCCGCCCGCATTGTCGGAAACATGCTCCAATTCAGCCGCCGAAGCGACTCACACCGAACTCCATCCGATTTGTCTGAGCTGATCGACAATACGCTCGAGTTGGCCTCCAGTGACTATGATCTCCGCCGAGGCTTCGACTTCCGCTACATAGAACTTATCCGTGAGTATGACCCCGACTTGCCGACCGTATCGGTGGTGGCTCCTGAAATCGAACAAGTGCTTCTGAACATCCTGAGAAACGCCGCCCAGGCGATGCTGGCCGACTCCGAAACCAAGAAGCCCCGGCTGATCCTCCGGACGATGTCCGTCGGTGACATGGCCCGCATCGAAATCGAGGACAACGGCCCCGGAATGCCCGACGAGGTCCGCCGCCGGGTGTTCGAACCGTTTTATACCACCAAGCCTGTAGGTACTGGGACCGGGCTCGGACTATCGGTATCCTATATGATCGTAACGAACAACCACGGGGGCCGCATGACGGTGGAATCGACACCGAAGAGGGGAGCGAAGTTCGTGATCGAGTTGCCGCTACGGTGACAGGTAAGCGACGATTGCCGCGACCAGACTGGTCTTAGAAGGTAACGCGAGTGTGCCACTGCTCTTGAGCAGTGCAGGAACGGGACACGGCCTGGATAAAACCGAACCTCTGCGTGTGACAAAGCAGTAGTCTCAGGGAAACGTCGTCGGGTTGATAGGACGTTTTGTCGATGACCTTCAGGACGAGACTGTCTCTCATCATTGTCGGCTGCGGTCTTCTGCCGTTGATTGTCGGCTCGGTCTTCCATCTGGCATTTGCCTGGAAGAACGAGAAGGGTCGGATTCTCCAGCTTGCCAAAGTGGTAACGCAATCGGGCGCCAACGTATTTTCGGCCCATCTCGATAAGAGAAAGGCCGAAATCTCCGCCTATGCCAACATGCCCTTATTGCAGAGCATGGACTGGGAGCGGATCGGCCCGTTCTTGACAAGCGAGATCGAAAGACACGGCGGCATATATGAGAAACTGCTTCTGGGCCTCCCGGACCAGCCCGGCAACTACTACATCACTACGGGCGGTAACCCGCATTTCGGAGGACTGCTGAGCTTTGACAATGAGGATCCCAATGCTCGATTGAAGTCCATCGCCCAACGCGACTACTGGCAGTACACCGCCGGCGACAATCCGAATGCCGAGCGCCGCGTATATGTTTCCAACCCGATGATCTCCTACTTCACCGGCGTGCGCCAGATTATGGTTGCCGCGACGATCCTGTCCGAGGACGGTCGGCGCGTTGCGGGAATGGTATCGGGGTCTATAGCCTGGGATGAGCTGGCCAGGATAGACGAAGAGGTCAAGGGGCATGTCCTGCGGAAGTTCGGCGCAGATGCGCGCTGCTTTCTCGTGTCCCATAACGGTACCTATGTATACCATTCGGATAAGACGAACGCTATCCATGTTGAGCTTGACGATGCCGGGGTGCCGGTCCGGAATGCCATCGGTGAGTTGTCCACTATCGTGCCGAACATCACCGAGGAAGGAAACGAACTGGCCGAGGCCGGCCACCGTATCCTGGCGGGCGAGAGCGGGCATGTAATTGTCGAAATACCCGAGCAGGGACGCACATATTGCTTTTTTGCTCCCGTTGAATCCGCCGACCTGATTCTCTACCTCGCTCCGGTGGTTAACTCCTTTAATGTCAGTGGTTTGGCAGCTACGGCCGCGATAACAAGGCGATCGAAGAGTTTTGCTTCCATCCAGCGACGGTTGGCCCGATAGGTGAACGCGGCCAGGTAACGGTCGAGGTGTTTGGGCGAAACGCTGTGATATGTGCCCACAATCATCCGCTTCAGGTTGCCGATGAAGGTGTGAACCCAGGGGAAAATTTGAACCGCATTCTTCCCACCGCCCGTCACGATTGCCTCGTGCTCGTACCCGGCCTTGGCCACTGAAACGTAACTTCCCCATCCGTCCGTCCGGAGACATGAGCCCTTCGCTACGTGTCTCGTCGTGAAACCCCTCAGGCTTCGAGCGTCGACGCTTTTCAGTCCCTGAATGGCGATTCGCTTAGGCCGGTCGTTCTCGTCAAGCTCGACGGCCACTCCCACTGGGACCTTCTTCTCCACTCCACGCCCCGGCCGACCCGGTTCCCGGCCGCCAACGTATGTCTCGTCGACCTCCACAAGTCCCTGCAGGACATAACGTTGGCATCGTTGACGCATGGCCTCGCGGAGCTTCTGCAGCATCATCCAGGCAGTCTGGTAGCAGACCTGGATCTGCTTGGCCAACGCCGTGGCCGCGAGGCCTTTCTTCGAGTGAGCCTCTTGATACATAGCCCAGAACCACTTCCAGAGCGGCACGCGGGCACCGTGAAACACCGTGCCGGCCGTCGGTGAGGTCTGATGGTGACACTCCCGGCACTCGACGAGCCCTCGGGTCGGGAGCCACCATCCGCGGTTATGCCCACAGTCCGGGCAGACGAACCGTTCCAGGTTCGGTCCCCAGCGAGCCTTTCGCAGATACGCGGCACAGGCCGCATCATCTCCGAAGCGACGCATAAACGACGCTACATCCAAGATCTTGGGCACGGGATGCTTCGGGCGAATCTCGTCAGACATGGCCGACCTCCTCCATGAACCATGAAATCGTAAGCCCTAACAAATACCGTACTTAGCCGCCGGAGTCAAGTAGAGAATCAGGTCCGCCGATTACGGCTTCGGGTTGCTCATTCCGGAGAGCGTGGTGACGGCGCCTTTAAGAATGGAGATGTACTTCTACGGCAGTGTCGGCCTGGGCGTGCTTGTTCTGGCTGCGGTTGCGTCTTATCTGTTGTCCCGCAAGGCGGTGGCACCGCTGATCACGTTCAGCCGAAGAGCTTTGGAAGTAGCGGGGGGCGACTGGGGGGCGCGGTTTGACGACTCATCGCGCGATGAGATCGGTGTTCTGGCTTTGTCCTTCAACAAGATGCTCTCGCAGTTGCAGAGTAGGGAAGGAAACCTGATAGCAGAGGCTGAAAAACAGAAGGTCCTATTCTCGACTATTCCGGCCATTGTCTTTATCAAGAATCGGGAAGGGGAGTATATCGCGGCGAACAAGCTCTTCGCCGAAGCCGTGGGCGTTGCCGAGGACCGCATCGCGGGCCAGACTGATTTCTCGCTCTTCCCGCAAGAAGAGGCCGAGGCGTATCGGCGAGATGATGCCGAGGTAATGCGAACGGGGAAGCCCCGTGTCAATATAGAGGAGATGATGCCGTGCGCAGACGGGGCCGTCAGATGGGTCTCAACCAACAAGTCGCCGGTTAGAGATGCATCAGGAAACGTGGTGGGTCTCATCGGGGCGTCTGTGGATATCACCGATCGCAGGCGGGCGGAGGAAGCGCACCGCCTTAGCGAAGCGAAGTTCCGCGGCCTCGTCGAGTCGTCGTCCGACTGGGTATGGGAGGTAGACGCAAAAGGTATTTATACGTATGTCAGCCCCAAGATTGAGGCCATATTAGGATATGAGCCGCAGGAAGTTATCGGTAAGACGCCCTTCGACCTGATGCCGCCGGACGAGGCAGAACGAATCGGAAAGGTCTTCGCAGAGCTGGCAACTGCGGGCCGACCGTTCGCCGCGTTGGAGAATGTCACGCTACATAAGAACGGCCGGCGCGTGGTCGCAGAAACGAGTGGTATGCCGGTTCTGAATGAAGGCGGGGAGGTGGCCGGCTATATAGGCATGGATCACGATATTACGAAACGAAAGCAAGCGGAAGACGACCTTCGCCATCTGCGTAATTACCTTTCCAACATTATCGATTCGATGCCTTCCGTCTTGGTCGGCGTCGATGCGGACGGTCGCGTCACCCAGTGGAACCGCGGCGCGGAACGGGCTACGGGAACGCGCGCGGAAAACGCCCACGGGCGTTATCTACCCGACGTCTATCCGCAACTTCACAATGGTATGGATCGAGTTCGCGAGGCGATCCGCTCTCGCCGCGTGTGCGAGGATCTCAAGGTTCCGCAGGACGTAGACGGCGAGAGACACTACTGCGATATGACCGTCTATCCGTTGGTTGCCAACGGTGTGGAGGGCGCCGTCATTCGCGTCGACGACGTTTCCGATCGCGTGCGGATCGAGGAAATGATGGTCCAGACCGAGAAGATGATCTCAGTCGGGGGGCTCGCGGCCGGGATGGCTCACGAGATCAACAACCCGCTCGGCGGGATTATTCAGGGCGCCCAGAACATCCAACGTCGCGTCTCGAAGGACCTGGCCAAGAACATCGAAATCGCGCGGGAGTGCGGAGTGGATTTCGAGGGCATGAGGCTGTACTTCCAAAAACGCAAGATCTTGGAGTTTCTGGATGGCATTCGGGAATCCGGCGCCCGCGCCGCTCGGATCGTCGCCAACATGCTCCAATTCAGCCGCCGGAGCGACTCCTACCGGGAGCCGGCGGACTTGGCCAAACTCATCGACAACACCGTCGAGCTGGCCGCCAGTGATTACGATCTCAAGAAGAGGTTCGATTTCCGCCACATCGAAATAGTCCGTGACTATGCCCCCAACCTTCCCCTCGTGGAGGTTGTCCCGACCGAGATTGAACAAGTCATCCTGAATCTGCTGAAAAACGCCGGCCAGGCAATGCAAGAGGCATCCCAAGACACCCAACCTCGGCTAATCCTCCGGACAAGACACAACCACAACGTGGCTCGTATTGAAATTGAGGATAACGGACCCGGTATGTCCGAAGACGTTCGCCGGCGGGTATTCGAGCCCTTCTTCACCACTAAGCCCGTCGGTGCCGGTACCGGTTTGGGGCTGTCGGTTTCCTACATGATTATAACTAACAACCACAACGGCACGATGACCGTCGAGTCGACGCCGGAAAAGGGGACGCGGTTCATCATCGAGTTGCCCCTCGCCGTGAACCAAGCTGCCCAGACGGCAGCGCCGGACATGCCCCAAGCAACGGCCACCTGAACCGAACCGATTGGGTTGGGCCGAACAGCGGACCTCACCAAACCCGCGCGGCGCAGGCATCCTGCCTGCAGGGGTAGACCGGCTGATTCATCGGCCATCAACGCTGGCAAGCTTGGCGGCTTCACGTAGGGCATGGTCGAGGTACGAGACCTGCCGAGAAAGACTGCCCTACACACCTTATGGAAGCTCTGCTAGCCTTCGCGGGCGGCGGCGCGTTCTTTCGCCGCGGCGTCGATAATCTGCTGCTGGACGTTGCCGGGAACCGCCTCGTAATGCGAAAACTCCATCGAGTAAGCACCCTGCCCCCCGGTGATGCTCGACAGCCGCGAGTTGTAGTCTGCTAGTTCCGCCAGCGGTACGATCGCCTTGATTGACGCCATATTGCCCGGGAGCATTTCCTGCCCCTGGGGCCGGCCCCGCCGCGACGCCAGATCGCCCTGAATGTCACCAACGTTCTCCGCCGGAACGGTTACATCAATCACGACGATAGGTTCGAGAATCGCCGGCTTCGACTTGGCGAATGCCTCTTTGAAGGCGCCCTTCCCGGCAATCTGGAACGCAATGTCCTTGCTATCTACCGGATGGGTCTTGCCGTCGACGAGTTCCACCTTGACGTCCACCACCGGATAGCCGGCCAGCACGCCCTCGGCCATCTGCGCCCGGATTCCCTTATCCACACTGGGGCGGAACGGCTGGTCGATCGCGCCGCCGAAGATCTTGTCGATGAACTCATACCCCTCACCACGTTCGGCCGGGTACATGTTGATGAACACGCGAGCAAACTGCCCCGCGCCGCCGGTCTGTTTCTTATGGGTATACTCGACGTTGTCGGCCCGACCCGTGATCGTCTCGCGATAGGGGATCCGCGGCGGCTTGGTATCCACCTGGAGCTTGTATTGCTTGGCCATCCGCGCCAGATACGTGCGCAACTGCTGGTCACCCATACCCCGGACTACCAGCTCTCCACCGGTGCCCCGCTCCGAGATGAAGCAGGGGTCTTCCTCCGAGAACCGCTTGAGGGCCGCTCCGATCTTATCCTCGTCCCCGCGCGACTTGGATTCCAACGCCAGCGAGAACATCGGATTGGGGAGAGCCGGCATCGCAATCTCGCCGCCCTTCCCCGAGGTCAATGCGACCCCGATGTCGAAGTCCAGTTTGCCAAGAGTAATGATGTCGCCGGCCAAGCCGGTCTCAACGTCCTTGTGTTCGGAGCCAAGCGACCGCAGAAGCTGGCCCGGACGCACTCCCTTCGTATCACCGACCGACTTCAACGACATATCCGAGGTCAGCTTCCCCGAGTGAATCCGGAGACTGACGTACTTGATATGGCTCTTGGCGTCCGTGCTGATCTTGAACACCTGAGCTACGAATGGCCCGTCGACATCCGGCTCAATCTCGGTTTCCGTCTCACCGCTGACCAGAACACGCCGCTTCCCGACCATCGGGCTCGGGCAGCAGGACACTATGGCGTCCAACATCTCCGCAATGCCGACGTCGCCCCGGGTGTTCGTGAAGAGAATCGGTGTGAACTCGCCTTGCGCAACCGCCTTGGCCGCAGCCACGCGCACCTCGTCATCCGAGAGCTCGCCCCCGAGGTACTTCTCCATCAGCTCGTCGTCCGCTCCGACGATCGCCTCGATTACCGCGGTGTGCGCGTCTTCCACGCTGTAGAAGTCCGAATCGCCGGATTCGTTCGCAAAGCAGTCAACCACGCCCGTTCCTCCACCGGTCGGCAGGTTCATGGGAACGCACTGCTGCCCGAACGACTCCTGAATCTGCCCCACGGTGGCCTCCAGATCCAGGTTCGGCGCGTCAATGTGAGTTACTACCACGCACACGCCCAGACCGTACTCCCGGGCTCGTTCCATCATCCGGCGAGTATTGACCTGGATTCCGGACGAGGCCGAGATGACGACCACCGCACACTCGACCGGAGCCAACGCCGCGATTGCCTGACCACAAAACGCGCTCGAACCGGGCGTGTCGACGATGTTCACATGCACGTCCCCGTGCGTCAGGAAGCACGTCGCCGATTCCAGCGTGCATAGTCTCTCCCGCTCATCTTCCGTACTGTCCAGTATGGAGGTCTTGTCCTGAACGCTGCCCAGCCGATTCGTAACCCCGGCCTTATACAGGAGGGCTTCTGCAAGAGAAGTCTTCCCGGCCCCGGTGTGTCCAATGAGCGCGATATTTCGATACTGGTCAGGTTTCAAGACAGCCATCGTTCACTCCTGTCGGCAAACGGTTAACACAAACAGCGCGAGATCCACATTGCGGCGGGGCTAACCCTCGCGCGGAAGCCACGTATCCTATCGAATCTGAGGCCGCCCCGCTATGGGCGTTCTTTTCCCAAACTGCGGTAAACCTTCCATCTTCTCCGCTACCCATCCAGCCCAAGGGGTGAGGAACACCCGCAGGTTGACAACCAAAGCGGTATCCGCAACCTTGACCGACGCAGCGGGAAACCGCCGGCTGACCACCAACTGCCGCAGCGCGGCACGGACGGACACCCGCGGGCAAGAAACGAACGGACGAGTCTGCTAATCTGTTTGGAGGTCGGATCATGAACTATCGGACTATACTCCTTCCCCTTTTCGGTGCCCTTGCGGCCGTAGCGGGCTGCGATGCCCTGGCCGGGCTGCTGTCGGCCACCACGGTAACCGTGAGGCTGGTCAACAACACCGCATACTCAGTTGACGCCGAGATATACACCCACGATGACGACGGAATCGAATCGCTCCTGATTACCGAGCTCGGGCAGCAGCACGATCAGATTATCCTGGCAGGCCAGACCGCCTCGTTCGCGCTGAGCTGTGAGGATTCGCAGGCGATCGTTGTCGATGACGCTGATCTTCAGATGCTCATCGGACTCGGGCCGGAAACCAGCTCCGACGTGCTCCGCGATGGCGAGGACTTCAATTGCGGAGACGTTATTACGTTCACGTTCAGCTACGAGAATCTCGATTTCGACGTCACCACTACCGTGACGGATGTGCCCGGGTAGATCCGACGTCGGAACTGCGGCCCGACCTACTCAGAAACAACGCCCACGGCAGCCGAAGAAGGCTCCCGCGGGCGTTGTTGGTTCTGCACGTCAAGCTCCGGGCGATATTCCGGCCGGATCGCGAGGTTGCCGCCTTATTCCACAACCATCTCACCCGGTGAGGTCATCTCATAATCCGAGCCTGACTCGGATTCCTCCTGCCGCTCCGGTGGCGGGTTCTCATCGTATTCGTAGGTCCGCACTGATTTGTGCGACGAGGTCGCACATCCGGCGGCGAAACCGATCAAGGCCACAGCTGCCAGCAGCGCTCTGAACTTATTACGCATTGTCCTGCTCTCCAAACAAGGCGGCTCGGACGCGGTCCGCGTCCTACCCGCGACGCTCGACGATCAACATGTGCTGATGTACCACCGACCACACGTCCGCTGCCGGAAGTGATACTTTCACGGAAGCCACACCGCCCTCGTATACGGCCGGCTCGGCCACAGCGCCGATCAGCACGGCGTCTACCTGCGTGCCAATCTCGTCGTACTGGGTAACAAAGTCTCGCACGGAGGTGCTCGACTCAATGGTCAAACCGTAGACCTGCTCAGCCAGCCGGCGTTTCGCATCCAGCTCGGCTGCCCGGGCCGCCCGCAGCTTACCCTGCGCCGTATCCAGTTCCGGATCAGTTCCCTGCCCGACAGCCGTTATCTGCTCACCCATCCAGCTTGGCTGCTCGATTCCCGAACTCTTGGCTTGCCCAAGGAACCGCGAGGGGGGCACCCCGCAACCGGTCGCCTGGAAGGTGTCGCGTTGGATTGACTTCTTCGTGTTGACGATGTCAGTCGTCGTGACGCGGTTGCCCTTGTAATGCTGCGAGTGGAGCTCTTTCACCCGGGTGATGACTTTCTCCACCGGGATCTCCATCGTGACCTCCACGATGAGCTCATCATTGTGCAGGAACTTGCTGACCTTCCCCGCGCCGACCACCAACCCCTTGGCTTGGGTGGAGATCTCGTCGTATTCGGTGACGAAATCCCGCACAAGCGTATTGGAGTTGAGGCGGAGACCCTTGATCCGCTCCAGCAACTGACGCATGGCATCCATTTCCGCCGCCCGCTCGGCCATCAGCCGCGCCTGCGGAGGAACGGCCTTCCAGATCGCCGGGACGGACGTCGGGATGACGTATCCGTCCGGCAGCGGCGAGACCACATCTTCAAAGCCCTCCGGAAGAGGGGGAACCTCAGGCCGGGGTGCGCCGGCACCGGTCACGCGAATGATGTCCTTCTGAAGCCTCTGCTTGATCTGCTCGAAGTCCGTGGTCCGGACCGTGTTTCCTTTGTAGTGCTGGGTGTGGATCTCCTTGAGCGACGTTATCAGCTTCGCCACGGTTACCTCGGCGTCCACTTCGCAGATGCCGTCATCGTAATAGCGCGGCGGCCCCAACCGAACGCCCTTGACCCATGCATCCACCTTTGCACGAATTTCGTCACTTTCCGTGACAAAATCGCGCACGTACGTCTCGGAGTTGATCTGAACCCCGTAGACCGTCTCCGCCAGCTTGCGATAGCAGTCCGCCTCCGCCGCTCGCTTCGCCAGCAGCTTGTTCTGTGCGGCCTTCGCCAGATCGTCTGCCAGAGCCGCCCCGGCGCCCAAGCTGAGCGCCATCAGAAACAACACAATACCTTTGACACGTATCATCAAAACGCCTCCTCATCGTCCGGGAACCCGATCCCAGCCGGATCCCGCATTGACTGCTGTTGTGCATGCCCAATGCGACCATGCACCATGTAGGACACTCGAACACACCGGTGGTTGGTGCCCCTTCCGCTCAAGGCGGGAAATCGGCTGCCTACCGCCGCACGCGGTCGGCGTAGGTCTTCATTCGATCCCGAGCTTCCCGATAAACCGCGTTCTGCTGTCCGGCACAAGCCATCTTGTAGTGCTTAAGAGCCTCCTGATAGCGGCCGGACGCTTCGCAGGCCACCCCGGCGCCATAGCAGGCGGCGTGGTCGTTCGGGTTCGCGTCTATAGCCATCTTGAAGTTGGACAAAGCCCCCTCGAACTCCTCCGCGCGGAGCAGCTTGGTCCCCTGGACGCAGTTCTCCTGCCCGCTCGATTCGACAGTCGCCTCAACGTCGATCCGGCAGGGCATGAGCCGGCTGATGAACTCCCGGGCACCGCGTTCCACCAATGTGGCGATGATCGCATCCGTCGGAGTCAGTTCCGCTTCGGTCTGGCTCGATCCGAAGATCGGGCTGGCCTTCGTCTTGTCGGTCGATCGGAAGGTTTTTGGGGAGTAGTACTCCCAGACCTTGTTGTTGGCGGTGTCGAGCAACTTGAACGCCGTTTGGACCGTGACGTTGCGGGATACGGTCTCGACCTCCTCGGTTCGTACATCCCCGCCGCCGTGTCCGTATCCGTGTCCGCCGCCGCCCCACAGGCTCAGGCCGGAGAGCGTGCGCTGCTTGCCGACATGCTTCTCGATCTTCACATCGACCTTGCTCAGGATCGCCCCCTGGGCCGCCACGAGCTTGCCCCCGGTACCGGCGTTCCCCGTCGACATCCCCGCGGCCGCTAAGTCTGCTTCATCGAAGGTGATATGCGTATCACGGCGGTCGTTCACATCGACATTCGTTCCGAAGCTGTTGCGAGATTCGTTCACCAGCGATTGCATAATCGTGACGCACATGTCGGACCACTGCTCGTCAGTCGTAGCCCCCAATTCTGCCGGTACGATCATCAACGTGCTCATTCCCGGGGGCAGGCCCCGAGTCGCCTCGACGGCGTAACTGAAATTGACCACCGCCGTCTCGTGGCTCGCGCATCCCGCCAGGGTCGATATCCCCAACAGCCCAATCACCAGTACCAAGGCGCGATTCCCGTTCATCATCAAAGATCTCCGTTCCTTTAATAAGCGACAGTCGGATTACCGTGCCATCAGTCCGTTCCGCTACGCCGCGATGCGGACTACCAATCCGAATCCGCAAACCCTGCTCGAAAAGTGACAAGAAGCAGCTACATAGCAGAACATCGGCGGACCGACCCGTCAAGCCGTACCCGGCCTGTTTGACAGCTCTCGCTGCAGATCCGTAGAATTCGCGTTGATCTGACTCGGTTTGGCTGCCCAGCATGCTGCAACGCAAGATAACGCGACAGGTAATGGTCGGGCCCGTTCCGATCGGCGGCGGCGCACCGGTCACGATCCAGTCCATGACGAACACCCGCACGCGCGACATCGACGCCACCGTTGCGCAGATCTGTCGGCTTGCCCAGGCCGGGGCCGATCTGGTCCGCGTCGCGGTTCCAGACGAGAGCGATACGGCCGCCCTACCCGAGATTCTCCGCCAATCGCCGGTTCCGCTGATTGCCGATGTTCACTTCCATTTCGAGCGCGCCCTCGAGGCGATCGAGGCCGGTGCGCACAAGATCCGGCTGAACCCGGGGAACATAAAGGACCGCAAGCAGGTCGACCGCGTGATCGCCGCCTGTCGCGAGCGGGGGGTTCCCATCCGCGTCGGAGTGAACGAGGGCAGTGTCGTCGAGCGAACGGACAAGGTCCTCCGCACCGCGCAGAAAGAACGGCTGGCCGGGGACTATCGCTCGCAGATGGTCCGGCTCATGATCGAAGCGCTGGAGGGCTATCTGTGCATCTTCGATGAGAACGACTTTCGCGACGTCGTGATTAGCCTCAAGTGTTCCGATGCGGCAATGACTATTGACGCCTGTCGTGCTGCCGCCGGCCGATTCGACCTTCCACTTCACTTAGGGGTCACGCATGCCGGCCCGCCCGAGACCGGGAGAATCCGCTCCGTCGCCGCGTTGAGTGCGCTGCTGTCGGGCGGGATCGGAAACACCATTCGCATCTCTTATGCGTGTGATCCGATCCACGAAGTCGAAGACGCCGTGGAACTGCTCTGCACGCTGGGCTTGCGCCGGCATGCCGGGCTCGAGCTGATCGCCTGCCCAACCTGCGGCCGCACTGAGATCGATCTGGTCAGGCTGGTGGACGATGTGCGCCGGAAGCTGGCCTCTATTCAGGCTCCGGTCCGGGTGGCGGTGATGGGCTGCATAGTAAACGGTCCGGGCGAAGCGGAAGGCGCCGACGTTGCGATCTGTGCGGGGAGAGGTCGCGGCGTCATCTATGTACAAGGAGAGCGGGTGCGCACCGTTTCGGAGGCTGAGATGCTTGGCGCCCTATTCGAAGAGACGCAAGCCTTCGTGAACCGGGCGAAACCGGCGTCTTAATGCACTTACTTCCTCGCGTGCAGGTGGGTTCCGCACTGGGCGCAGTAAACGGCTCCCTCGCGGTTGACTTCCTTGCAGCGCGGGCATCGCCGGGCGGAGCGGCGGGTCGCGGTCGCCAGGAAGACGATAACTGCCACCAGGGCGACACACAGGAATCCCCGATCACCAAAGTGGAAAGCTATGGCCCACGCAGCCCCATTCATGCGTAACCGCTCCAGGGGATAACTTCCGGCATGTTACTTCAGGCCGTCCCGCAGCTTCCGGCATAACCGGAAGTACTCCAGAATCTCGCGATGAAGCTCACGATCCTCCGCGCTCGCCGCGGCGACCGCATCCTCCTGCAGGGCGATTGCCCGATCGACGTCGCCCACCTGATATACGGCGCGGGCATAAAGGGCCGTTGCCAATGCGTCCTTACCCTCCGCGCCTTCGTAGGCCGCCTTAGCCGCCTCCAGTGCCAGATCCGGCATGCGCATCGTCATGTCCATACCGGAGGACAACGCCGCCGCCAGACGCTGCATGGCCAGGACGTTATTACGGTTGGTGGCGATGTGCGTGCTCGCCCAGTCCCGCATGGCCTTTTTGTCCTGGGTCTCGTTAGTGTAGATCTGTACCAGAACGTCAATCGCTCCGGCATTGGAGGGGTCCAGTTTCAGGATGCCCACCAGTCCGTCCCACACTACCGAGAACTGCCCCATCTGGGCCGGCAACTCCAGAGCCTGGAAACGCCGCTCCACTTCCGCCTGGACCTTCGCGCGCGAGAGGTCGTAGGTTCCCTCTACGACGTCGGTAAGCACGTCCTCCAGTGACGGGTCCAGCGGACTGCCCTGCCAGAGGATGTTTCCCGACTTGCCCACGATGAACGCATGAGGGATCCCCGAGACCCCCGCCGCCCGCATGTACGCATCCGACGTCCTCGTCCCGTTGTCAATGGCCACCCGATAGTCCATCTCCGCGCCCAGCTTCCGTACGAACCTGCGCACCGCCGAAGGAGTGTTGCCGATACTGTCGGGTGTCGTAACTCCGATGATGGCCAACCGGTCTCCGTACTTCTTCTGGAATTCCGTAAGACGCGGGATCGTTGCCTTGCAGGGAGGGCACCACGTTGCCCAGAATTCCACCATGTGAACACGTCTGGACGCATCCCTGGCCAGGTCAACCGGATCGCCCTTGACCCATTCGGATACGGAGAGAGCCGGGGCCTTATCTCCGACACTCAACCCGGCGGCGTTGATCGGCCCGCACAGCAGGACCACTACGGCTACCGTCGACAGCAATACGGCGAAACGTTTCATTCTGATTGACTCCCGCACGTGTTGGCAAACCACTCGGTATCGGTCAAGGAGTCGCAAACGAGGACGTCCTCCCTCAGCGGACCATCCACTCGTGTGCCTCCAAAACGAACACCAGACCCGAATCATGCCCCGGGCAGGTGTAGGAAATCCGTGACGACTTCTATCTAGGCTCTATTTCGACTAATCCCGCCGTGCCGGCCCTGACGCCGATCGATCCGGAAGCGATACGCCCGGCTGAACCGCGCCGCCGGATTAAGCGTAGTCTAACCGAGTCGGCGCTTAGTGGGTATACATGAATGGTCCGCAGTTAGTTCACGGATAATCGCCGCAGGCGTCGGCAGCCGTCCTCCAGGTCGGAGGCTCTCTTGGCATAGCAGAACCGCAACTGCTGTGCGCCGTCGGCCGGGTTCCGATAAAAACTGGGACCCGGAACCGTCGCCACGCCGACTTTCTCCAGAATCGCTTCGGTGGCCGCGGTGGCATCAGCCCACCGCCCGTCCTCGAATCTGGCCAGCAGGTAATAGCTCCCCGCCGGGACGAATACTTCGAAGCCGACCTCTCGCAGCGCGTCGACCAGCAGGTCGCGCTTCAAGAGATAGTCCCGTCGCATCTCGTCGTAATAGGAGTCCGGCAGTCTCAGCCCGGCTTCGACCCCGTGCTGCAAGGGGGCCGGAGCGCAGATGTAGAAAAGGTCGTTGACGACGCCTATCCGGTCGATCACTTCTGCGGGTCCGACCGCGTAGCCGATCCGCCAGCCGGTGACGGCATAAGATTTGGAGGCACCGCTGATGGTGATCGTGCGCTCGCGAGCTTCCGGAAGACTACCGACGCTCAGGTGGGGGCGATCGTAGGTGATGTACTCGTAGATTTCGTCGGTCACGATCCAGGCGTTGTGCCGCTGGGCTAAGTCCGCGATCTCCCGTAGCTCGGCTTCAGTAAACACCTTCCCGGTCGGGTTGGCCGGGGTGTTAACCACAATCATCCGCGTCCGGTCGGTGAACGCGGCCTTCAGGTCCTGTGCCCGGTACTCCCAATTCGGCGGCTGCAGGTCGACGTAGCGGATCTTCACGCCCAGCATGTGCAATAGGTATACGTGGTAACCGTAGAACGGCGAGAAAACCACGCACTCGTCGCCGACGTTCAGAATCGACAGGCAGGAGCAAGCGAACGCCCCGGCCGAGCCCACGGTGACGGCGACTTCGGTCTCGGGATTGCACTCTATGCGGTTGAAAACGCGCATTTTATCGGAAATGGCCCGGCGAAGCTCGATGATACCGCGGAGGTTCGTGTAGACGGCGTGGTCGTCGTTGATGGCTTGTCGGGCGGCCTGCTTGACGGCGTCGGGAGCGGGCTGATCGCATACTCCCTGGGAGAGGTTCACGCCTCCCATCGCGGCGCACATCGCCGAGTAGCGGCGGATGTCCGATTGCCTGATCGACTTCACCCGATCGGCTAGGGGTCTGTCCACAGAGTCACTCCTTCACGCCTCCCCGAGAGGTTCACCGTCCGTCGGGACGCTCCCCCTCCCGAATGCGGCTATGCCTGAAGGACGAGTATAGACCGGCGCGTTGTCCCCGCCAAACTGATTGCGCAGACCTTCTCGTGGAGCATCGCCTGCGTATGAGGGCAGCGACGGCGTGCGTGCGGCACGGCCGAGGCACGAGACCTGCCGTTGGTCTTCGCGACACCCCCGGTGACCCTCCACCAGCCCTTCGGGACCGGAGCGCGTGGGGAGCGATCTCACCCACGGGTACCGTTTCGCAACCACCCACCGTAACCGACCGCATCGGCCCATGGTGCTGGTGAGCGCTTACGGAAGAAACTCACTTGGAGCGACAGCAGCTTGACACGACACGGGTTCACGGCTTTCGTGTCGTGCTAGTGGCACTGTGCGCCGGCAACCATACTGCCGGGGAACGACCCGCGGGCGAGTTTTGGTTCGTAACCGGTGCGCCGGTGGTACTCATGCAAGGCCGCTTCCAAGGCCGCGTCGGCCTCGCCGCTCGCCCGTAGCAGGACGGTGACCCCGCCGCCGCAGCCGCGCCCGGAGATCTTCGCCCCGTAAACACCGGCTTCGGCCCCGTGGCGGCGAATGAGATTGACCAGCAGATCGGTCTCGACACTGCCCAGCCCGCAGCGTTGCCCGTAGCTCCAGTGAGAGGCGTACATCAGTTCGCCGGCTTCTGCGAGGATACCATAATCACCGTTACGGATGGATCGAGACAGGCACTCGACGAACTGACAGGACCGCGTGTGTTCATAGATGTGGTGCTCCGTACGCGAGCGGACCTTATAAATAACGTCCGGATCGATTCGGGTAAGCGCATCCCCCGTTTCGCCGAACCGATCGAGAAACTCGCGGCCTTTCAGTTTCGTGGGGATTCGGTCGCGGAAACGCTCGACGTAGTCGTTAATGGAGATCCGCGACAGCGAGCCGTCCCACTCGATGAAGTCGCCGCCTTCGTGCCGGATGATCCGATCGATCAACAGACGGCCCATGAACGACGCGACTCGCGCCTGCTCGTACTTGGCCTTGGACTCGGGATGCAGCACACCCGTATCCACCCCGGCGAGCACCAGATCGTCCGGCAAGGGCACCTGACGTCCCAGCGAATAGGGCTCCCCGCGCAGTTGCCGGATCGTCTGCGGTTCACCCAGAAGAGCGCACACGGCATCCCCGGCGCCGATGGCGGCGTCCAGCCACTCATTCTCCACCCGTTGGCAAACACGCACGGCCTGCTCCGGTTCGACAGTGAAATCCAAAGCCCGAGCCGTGGCGATTAACGTAGCCGCCGCAACCGCCGCGCCGTGCCCGGCGTCCGTAAACTCCGCCAATTCCGAGCTCACGACGATCGATACGCCGCTGTTGAAATCCGGAGCTACGTTCGCCCGGACGGTCTCCACGAGGACTCCCAGCGCACAACGCGATGCCCGCCCGGCATCGGATAAGTCATCGGCGAGATCGGCCGCGCGAGGTCCGGCGCCGTCCCCGAACAGCCTGGCCAGGGGCAGCTCGAGGCAGGTGTCGGCGCTTGCCAAGTCGGTAATCGAGACCATTCCATCGGTGCGCGGCTGCACCCCGACACAGGCATGGTGGGCGATCGGCTTGTTGAGGATCAGAGCTCCGGTGTATTCGGCGATGCCGCCCATAACATCCAGACGGCCGGGAGCCGATGCAACGCAGCGCGCTGCACCAACCGGCAGACGTTCGAGGACTGCGGAAGCCAGCGGAGACCGCATGGCGTCATCCGCCGCTGCCGGCGCAGCCACGCCGGATACTGTTCCGACTTGCGATACTACTGTTTCTTGTCCTGGCATTGTTTGGTCACATCGATGCTCTGATGGCTAGCATACATCTTGAAGAACCGTTTCCTCAACAAAAATCGGAGAGCCGGTACCGGCTCCGATGGCGATAGCGTCTGACGGTCGCGAGTCAATCTCGACCAGCTCGCCGTTGCGCCGCAACACCAGTTTGGCATAAAACGTCGAGTCGCGCAAATCGCTGATCACGATGTGCTCGAGCTGACATTCCAACGTACCGATGATCCGGTCGATCAACTCATGGGTCATCGGGCGAGGCACCGGTATGCCCTTGGTGCGCCGGTCAATCGCGTAGGCTTCGTGGATCCCGATCAGAATCGGGAACGCCCGCTCACCGTTGACCTCACGGAGAATGATCATCGACATCTTCTCGTCGTCGGCGTCGACGATGACAATTCGGGCGAGAACCATCCGTACCAGCATGATGATTCGTTCCGCTGAGGTCAAAGACCACCCTATTGGCGGGTGGGCTATTGTCAAGTTAACACACTTCCGCAGGCCGGGAGGTACTCCCCACCATAGGGCATTGTAACGGGCAGGCGATCCGCGGACCATCCCCTAATCAGAATGATCCTCCAACGCCTGCTGCAACTCCGCCAACTCGCCCGGCACCATCTCAATGCTGTTTCCCACCGTGGGGAAACGCCCATCGGTCACATCCGTCGCGTAAGAACGGAACGCGCCGACAAGCTGATCGTGGAGGCGAGTATACTGCTTCACGGAGCGCGGCGGATGCCCGCCGCCGAACCCGAGCATATCGTGCAACACTACCACCTGTCCATCGCAGTGAGGCCCCGACGCGCAACCGATCACCGGAACGCCGGAACGCTCCATGATGACGGCGGCCAGCTCCATCGGTACAGCCTCAAGCAGTAGTGCTATCGCCCCCGCTTCCTCCATCATCTTGGCGTCTTCGACAATCTGCAGAGCTTCCCGGGCATGTTTGCCCTGGGCTCGATAGCCCCCGAGGCTCTGAATCGATTGGGGTTTCAGCCCCAAATGGGCCATCACGGGGATGGTGGCCGTGGCCATCGCTTCGACCGTTTTGACCAGCCGACGATCGACTTCGACTTTGACGCAATCACAGCCCGCGCGCGCCATGAACATGCCGGCGTTGCGGATGGCATCCTCGGGGCACACCTGATAGCTCAGGTATGGCATGTCGCCGACCAGGTACGCCGAAGGGGCGCCGCGACGGACCGCCTCGGCCAACGTCACCATGTGCTCGATCGTAACCGGCAACGTGGTGGTATGCCCGAGGCATACTTCGCCGTAGGTGTCACCGACGAGTAGCGAGTCGACCTCGGCCTCTTCCATCAATCGCGCCATCGCGTAGTCGTAGCACGTGATCATAGAGATCTTACGTGACTCTCGTTTCCACGCGCGCAGGGTCCCGATCGATACTTTGGTCCGCGGACTCATACGAGCCAGGATATGCTCAGGGTCGCCGATTGACAAGACGGCGGAGAAACGCGTCATTCACCGTAATGAGGCCCTTCCTGAAGCGTCAGAGGGGATATTGGCTCTTTGTCGGCCGTTCTGGTAGATTATTGTCTGAGAAGGGGCGCCTGTTTGAAGGAGTGGTGCTGATGCAGGTCAACATGCAAGCCTGGGGTTGCAGTTTCGACGATTTGGCAAACCAGGTACATACGATGATGGGGGAGATGGGCGGGCGCAACTACTTTCGGTCGCACGCCTCGGAGACTTGGTCTCCGCGCATGAACCTCTACGAGACCGAAGCCCGCTACGTTGTCTGCGTGGAACTGGCCGGGACCCGGCGCGAGAGTATCGAAGTGCGCGCGGGTGAAGGCGTTTTGCACATCTGCGGTTCGCGCGGAAAACCGATCCCGCCCGATCAGGCCACGGCGGAGGTCAGCGTCCACCTGATGGAAATCGACTCCGGCCGTTTCCATCGCAAGCTGCCGTTGCCGACCGATGTAGTTTCCGAGAAGATCGGCGCATTGTATCGGCAAGGGTATCTGTGGATAACACTGCCTCGCGATCCGACCTCCGGAAAACCAGCCAATGAACGATGATAGCGAGACGCGCCCAGCCGTCCCCGCGGAGAACTCGTTCGACGAGCCGGACGACATCGAGGAAATCGTGGAAGTATCCCGCGGCGACCGGGATGAATCTGATTCGGAAACTGTCAGAATCCCCGAGCGCTTGGCCGTTTTGCCGATTCGCGACACCGTAGCTTTCCCGGGCACCGTCATGCCGCTGCAGATCAAGCGCGAGAAATCCAAGCGCGTCTTGGACATGGCATTGGCCGGCTCGCGGTTGATTGCGGTGGTAGCTCAGCGTGCCGCCGAGACCGAGGACCCGCGATTGGAAGACCTGTATAGCGTGGGTACGGCGTGCTTCATCCTCAAGATGTTGAAGATGACGGACGGGACCGAGACGATCGTAGTACACGGGTTACGTCGGGTTCGCGTCGAGGAAATCAACGAAGAGCAGGGTTATCTCGAAGCGCGGGTGGACCCGCACCGCGATGCGGAGGAGGTCACGACCGAGCAGCAGGCTTTGGTGCATACGGTGCGGAAAGCTGCCGAGCGGATCCTCGCGTTGTCGCCCGAGGTCCCCGACGAAGCTCAACAGGTGCTCCGCGATCTTGACACGCCGGGGGGGCTGGCGGATTTCCTGGCGGCCAATCTGCCGTTGGGCCTTGTCCACAAGCAGGATATTCTCGAGACCTTCGATGTGACCGAACGGCTGCGCAAAGTTAATCTGGCGGTAGCGGCTCAATTAGATGTGGTTGAGCTATCCAGCAAGATCCAGGAACAGGTCAGAAGCCAGGTCGATCAATCACAGCGCGAGTATTACTTGCGCCAGCAGATGAAGGCTATCCGCAAGGAACTCGGTGAGCAGGACGGTCGGACCGGAACGCTTATCGAGCTGCGCGATCGGATAGAGAAAGCGAAGATGCCGGAGGGGGCGCAGACCGAAGCATATCGCGAGGTCGATCGCATGGAGCATATCCCGCAAGCCTCTCCCGAATACGGCATGGCTTTGGACTACGTCGAGTGGCTTGTGGAACTGCCCTGGTCGGTCAGCACCAAGGACAAGCTGGATATCGACCAGGCCGCGAAGATTCTCGACGAGGATCACTACGGTCTGGACAAGATCAAGAAGCGGATTCTCGAGTTCCTCGCCGTGCGCACGCTCCGCAAGGATACGCGGGGTCCGATCCTGTGCTTCGCCGGACCGCCCGGAGTAGGCAAGACTTCCCTGGGTCAGAGTATCGCCCGGGCGATGGGTCGCAAGTTCATCCGGATCTCGCTGGGCGGCGTTCATGATGAAGCCGCCATCCGAGGTCACCGGCGAACGTACATCGGGTCCATGCCAGGGCGGATCATCCGCGAGATTCGCCGGGCCGGCAGCAACAACCCCCTTTTTATGTTGGATGAGATCGACAAGATTGCCCAGGATCTGCACGGTGACCCGATGTCGGCTCTGCTCGAGGTACTCGACCCCGCCCAGAACACGACGTTCTCCGATCACTATCTCGGGATCCCGTTCGATCTGTCCAAGGTGTTGTTCATCACGACCGCCAACTACATCGGCGCCATCGAGCCGGCCCTTTACGATCGAATGGAAGTGATCGAGCTGAACAGCTATACCCGGCACGAGAAGCTGAAGATCGCCCGGCAGTACCTGCTGCCGCGACAGCTCGAGGAGAACGGTCTGACCCCCGAGCAGATCGAAATAGATGACGAAATACTGGCACTAATCATCGCAGATTACACCCGGGAGGCCGGGGTGCGCACGTTGGAGCGGAAGATCGGCGCCGTATGCCGCGCCCGGGCGACCGCCATTGTGCGGCAGGCCGCCGTAAACGGGCCGGTTACTCCGGAAGAGATAAAGGAAACCCTGGGACCGCAGGAGTTCGAATCCGAGGTGGCTGCCAAGGAGGCGGCACTCGGCGTGGTGACCGGGTTGGCGTTCACCGCGGTAGGCGGAGAGATTCTCTTCATCGAGGCGACCAAGATGCCGGGCACCGGTCAACTGAATCTCACCGGGCAGCTCGGCGATGTGATGCGCGAATCCGCCGTGGCGGCGAGTTCCATTATCCGCAGCCGCCTCGGGGTGTGGGACGTTCAACCGGGTGATTATCGTTCCTTCGACTTCCATGTTCACGTGCCCGCCGGAGCCGTCCCCAAAGACGGCCCGTCCGCCGGGGTGGCGATTCTGGCCGCAATGATCTCCATACTGACCGGCGAACCGGTTGACCCGACTATCGGAATGACCGGCGAGATAACCCTGAGCGGGCGCGTGTTGCCCGTCGGCGGACTACGTGAAAAAGCTCTCGCGGCCCATCGCGCCGGGCTCAAGCAGGTGATCATCCCGGCCCGAAACGTCTCAGATCTGGAGGAGATCGCCGAGGACATCAGAGAACAGATCCAATTCGTTCCGGTGGACACGATCGACACGGCGCTTAATCTCATCTTCGGAGACAGGACGAAGACTACCAAGAAGAAGCGTAAGAAGAAGACCGCCGGCAAGAAGAAGGCGGCCAAAGCCGCAAAAGGAACCCGGAAGAAGAAGCCTGCCGTCAAGAAAAAGACCGCACGCGGTACGGTCAAGAAACGGAAACGCGCCGCGGCCGGAGGATAAACGAAAGCCGTGCTCGGCCCGGCTCGATGATTATGATTCTGGGATCAATGATATGGATGTGACTCAGACGGAGAGAGTGGTGGACAAGTCCCGAGCCGTACGGCGGGCGGGCGGTTCGCTCATGCCGATAGACTTGTCGGCTGAAGCGGGCAACTCCCCGGTCATCGCTCGGGGGAAAGGGGCCGTCGTTACGGACGTCGACGGCAACGAGTATGTCGACCTTACCGGCGGAGGCGGCGTTCTCGGGCATGCGGACGAACGCATCACCGCCGCAATCAGCAAGACCGCCTCGAAGGGCTACCTTGTCGGTGACATGACTGAGACGCAAGTGCGCCTGGCTGAACTGGTCGCCAGTTGCTTCCCCGCCGTCGACGTTGTGCGCTTTGTGGACTCCCCGGTCCAGGCGCTGCTTGAATCCGCTTTCCTGGCACGAACTCATACGGGCCGGACCCGAATAATCACCGTGGGCGCCGGCCTGCCCGATTATCTGCGCAGGATTGTCGACTACGAAAGTGATGCGCCGCAGCCGGGGAGCTTCGCCTACGGCGATGCCGCGGCGGTAAGGAAGTTGCTGAACGAATGCGGTGGTGAGGTCGCGGCCGTGCTCGTTGAACCTCTGGCAACGCATTCCGGGCTAATGACGCCCCCCGACGAGTTCCTTCCCGCTTTGCGGACACTCTGCGACGCGCACGGGGCGATGCTCGTGTTTGACGAAACCGCTACGGCCTTTTGCACCGGCCCGGGCGCAACCCCGACGGCCGGGGGCGTGCTCCCCGATCTGACGGTCCTGAGCTGCAACGTCGCGGGCGGATTACCTTTGGCCGCCTACGGCGGGAAGAAGAGCGGGCCGATCGGCGCCACCGGCTCGGGAGTCTCGAGTCAGTTGGGTGCCCGGTCGCAAAACGTGCTGGCGATGGCGGCCGGCGTTGCCGCCCTGCAATCCGTTGGGGAGCTGGGGTTCTTCACCGAACTTGTGGCCAAGGCGGCTTGTTTGGAGGAGGGCCTTCGATCGGTCGCGGCCGATTATCCCATTCGGATCGAGCGGGCGGGAAGCCTGCTGGCTTTTGAGTACTCGGACACCGCCGGCGGTACCGGTCCGCCGGATCGGTTCCATGGTTCGATGTTGAACCGGGGCGTGTTATTGCCGGGCTTGGCGAAGGCTCCCTGGAGAATCTCGGCAGCTCATACCGACGAGCAGATCGACCGAGTGGTCGAAGCTGTTCAGGAGTGCCTGAAAAGGACCGGTAAGAGCGAAACCGAGTAGCGGGATGCTCCCGGTGGTCCCGGCCTCCATCCTGAAGACGGCCCCGACGATACCATGTTCGTGAGGGCACCCGCAGGTGGGATCCGGGGAGAACCCGCATCCGTTTCCGTCGTAGTATTTGTTGTCCGGGCATACGCGGTCCACTAGCGCGCGAGTGCCGCACTGGGCGGCGGGGCGGATTCCGGAAGTTGACCCCTTTGTTTGCTCTTAGCGAGGGATATAGCGAATGTTGAGACGGACACTGCCGCAGGGGCTGGCGATCGTTTTCGCGCTAATGGCCGCCTATTTCAGTTTCAACCTGTTAGTCAAGCACATCCGCGGGGCTTCCGGCCTCTCCTGGTTCGAGGCCACCTGCGAAGCCGGCGGTTCCGAAAGCGGCGGGGCGAACTGTGACGCAGTCCTGGCGACGCCATTCAGTTACTTGCCGCCGAAATACGAAGGGGATCCGCCCGATAAGTACGTCTTCGGCGGCATCGGCTTTCAGTTTCCCGCGGCCTTCCTCGGCATGGTCTATTACTCGGGCTTAGCGCTGTGGTTCGTAGGCATCGGACGTCCGGCACGCTCCCGGCGCTGGGTCCTTCTCACTCCGATGATCGTAATATCGCTGGGCCTGCTCAGCTCCGCCTTCTTTACCTATCTGATGTTCTTCACGGACCTCGAGCAGTGGTGCCCGTGGTGCATGGTTACGCATGTGCTCAATGTTTTTATAGCGGTTTGCCTGGTGTTCATGTGGCCGAGAGCGACGGAAGAAGAGAAGGATTCGGACCCCGATGAAGTCGCCGAACACCACCCGCCACAGGGACAGTGGTCCCAACACCCCTCGTCTCGCTTGGTTCTAATGACGGTTCTTGCCATCCTGCTCGTGGCTTTCGGGCAGTTGCAGCTCATGGGCCGGTCAATCCTGAGCAAGAACGCCAAAGCGATCGAGGGCCAGTACAAGCGCTTGCTGGCCGAGGTGCGGTCCATTCAGAAAGACGGCGCCAAACTCGTCCGGCAATGGAAGTCGGCCGAGGCGCACGAGATTCCGATTCGCGCCGACGACCCCATCTGGCGGTCTCCCGAATCGAAGCACGCTCCGATGACCGTGGTCGTTTTCAGCGACATGGAGTGTCCGGCCTGCAAGTCGTTTTGCCACTTCCTGCACGACAAGGTCCAACCGTTGTTCGACAACAACCTGGCGATCGTTTTCAGGCATTATCCCCTGGACCCCAGGTGCAATCCGTACGTCAGCAAGAAAGTCCATCCGCACGCGTGTTACGGCACACGCTTGGCGGAGGCAGCCCGGATCTTGTCCGGTAACGACGGCTTCTGGAAGGTACACGATTATCTCTACGATAACTCGGCGCGTCTGCGGCGCGCGCAGGTGACTCCGGACGAGATCGCCGAACTTCTGCAAGTGGATCTGCCCACCCTGCGCGAGACGATGGAGTCCGAAGCGATCACGGCACGCATCAAAGAAGATTGCGACAAGGCCAACGAACTCGAGTTGCGCGGCACCCCCGCGGCGTATATCAGTGGACGCCCGGTCGGCCTGTTACACTCGCGGGAGATCAACTTCTGGGATAAGATGGCGGACCTTTACTGGGCCAGTATCAAAGTGCCCCGACCCGAATCCACCGTACTCTATCGGCCGGAAGACGCAGCGGCGGCCCCGCAGTTACCGGAGGAGGCTACTCCAGATAACCCAGGTCGGCCAGCCGGTCCGTAACCTGCTGCAGGTCTTCTTCGGAATAGGCCTCGCCGTCCGTGGCGTCGGCGGTTGCCGCTCGAGCGGTCTCGGTCTCAATGATCGGCGGCGTAGCGAAGGCCTCGGTAACCACCCTGCCCTCCATGTCGTCGGGAATGCGCAAACCGAGCAGCGTCATAATCGTCGGGGCACAATCTACAAGGTGACAATCAACCGTCACTCCCTTGGCAATCCCCGGCCCGCACGCCGTGAACACGCCGTTGGGGCGATGGGTACCCTCCAACCGGCGAAACGGCAGCCATTGCACCGGTTTCCGGCCGCGGATCTTACGCACCACCGCCAGCGAATCATGCGGCGTGAGAATCAGATCCGGAAGCCACGGCTGGCTCTTGCGAGTGCATCCGTAAAGCTCCTCCGGTTTGTGCGCGGCGCTGAAGAGCTGCACGGTTCGCCCCTGCGGGTCTCGCACCGCACATTCCTCGCCCAGAAAACGGTCGCGCAGTTCATCTCGCAGAGAGTCGTATTCCGCTTGAGGGACGATTCCGGTGGGTTGGCGACCCTCGAGGTTCAAGTATAGGAACCCGGCCATACCGGCATGCATCACACACGCCTTCGTTTTTGCGAAGTCAACCGCCAGGTCGTGCCCGATATCTCCGGTTCGGGCGAACCGCTTCGTCCGCCCCCGCCAGCGGTCCCACATATACCGACCCCGCGTTGCCTTCTGGGCGGCTCCGCCACGCAGAACCAGGTATCCCCACTGCTGCAGCAGGAGGTTGGGCTGTACCTTGCCCTCCAGACTGCCGTGGCCGTGGTCGGACACGATCATCACGGCCGCGCGGTGGTCTTCCGCATAATCAAGCAGCGTTCCGAGTGCCCGGTCGGCCTCGTGGAAGCACTGCTTGGCGAGGTCGCGGCGGTGCGGGTTGCGGTCCGACCAGCGCGGGTCGAGATATCGCCAGGTCTTGTGCTGGAGGTTGTCGGTGAGTTTGAACACCACCATTAACGCATCCCACCCGAGCTCGTCGCCCAACCAGGTCGTCATCTCGGCGCCCTGGTGGAAGCTGCGCGACATGTAGGCGATGTTCTCCGCAAACAGCCGATCTCCCCAAAAGGTCTTGCGCCGCCATTTGGACCGCAGCGTCGGGTCCGGCCAGCGCTGAAGGATCTGGGGTTTGAGTTCCGGTGGGTAGACAAAGTCCGAGTCCGGACCGGGGGTTTCAAACCCACTGACCAAGAACCCGTTTACGGGAATCGGCGGATAGGTCATCGGGACGTTGACGCTCCCGACCTTCAGGCCTTTATCGCTGAGAATCTGCCAGAGGTTCCGCACGTGCTCGAGGCACCGGGTGCTGTTCATCTCCAGTTGGTTCGTATTAACGTCGTAACGCTCGAAGTCGATGATCCCGTGGGAGCCCGGCTGCTTTCCCGTCAAGAAGGTCGTCCAAGCCGCCGGGGTGATCGGCGGGACCGTCGAGTGCAACGTCCCCGCCGCCCCCGACTCCACGGCTTCGCGCAGCCGCGGCATGTGCCCCTCGGCCATAAGCGGGTTCAGCACATCGAACGTTGCCCCGTCCAGTCCGACAACGAGCACGCGCTCGGCGCCGGCGGGCAGATCGCGTTCCCCAGCAGGTGTGTTCATGATATCCTCCAACACCTCTCCCGAGCACGGGCCCGGGGTAAGTGCTCCGAACCTCGGGTCGTTATCCGCCCGGCCCCGTTCTCAAGGCCGGGGAGTCTAGTGATCGGCCTTGACGTTTGCAACGTGGCGACCGTACGACTATATACGCTAGCAGCTTCCGGGCCACTCGTGGTATCGTGCCCGGTGTGAACAGTACCCCCAGCGTCGGTCGCAACCGTTGCACTGTCCGTCGGAACGTGCGGCAAAGCGGCCCGGAAACGCAGCATCAGGTTTTGTTAGCACCCTCGCTGGCCCTACTTGGCGGCGGCGGAGTCGAGATACAATGAAGATCATTCGCCACCCCAGCGTTTACCTCATCGGTCGCCAGATGTTGGACGAAGAGGAGGTCCGGCGCTTCCTCAAGGACCACGACGTGCCGGATTGGAATACCGACACAACCGTCGCCGGCGAAGTGCTGCCGGAAATCGCCGGCCGGCTGTGCTACATGAGCTTTGCGAAGCCCAGGCCGGGTGGAAACAAGGCGTATCTGGACCACATCAAAGATGTGGGGCACGGCAGCGTACTCGAACACACGGTTTGGGATTTCATCATTACGGGCGTCTCGCGCTCGTTCACGCATGAGCTGGTCCGCCACCGGGCCGGATTCGGGTACTCCCAGTTGTCCCAGAGGTACGTCGACGAGTCCGTGGCGGACTTCATCGAGCCGGACTGCATCGCATCCGACCCGGAGCTTCACGAAACCTGGCGGGCGGCCGTAGAATCCGCCCAGGAGGCGTATGTGAAGTTGGTAAACGGGCTGAATCGGCGGTTCGAAGGGATCGAGGACAAGACGCTCCGCCGGAAGATGGCTCGCCAGGCAGCCCGGTCCGTGCTCCCCAACGCCACCGAGACCAAGATCTTCGTCAGCGCGAACGCCCGAGCCCTTCGACATTTCATCGAGCTGAGGTGCAACGAACACGCCGAGACGGAGATCCGCGCGGTCGCCGGGCAGATGCTCGACATTCTCCGCCGGGAAGCCCCCGGCATTTTCGGGGACTACGAGGATCTGATGCTCCCCGACGGTTCTCGAGCCGCCAGAACCGCAAGTCAGAAGGTGTGAGCAGTTCTCGCCGCACTCGCCGGCGAGGGCTGTCTTGGATAACATGCCCGATGCCATGTTCCCGCGGAGGGGAGAGGTGTAAGCCTCGCTTTGGCATGCGACGTGCCCTATTCTCGGGGTCGGGACTCTACCTGTCCGCAGGCAATTGGCGTGATGACGGTCTGCTGGCCGATGATTGGGGGAACGGCTGACGCTGTGCCCCCAGGCGGGACTGCGGAGTCCGTTCGAGGAAAAGAAGATGCTGGGAATCAAGCCACAAGACAGACCGGACCGCGAGGGGGCTCGCTGGATCGGTCCGGCTCCGTGGATTCAAACGGCTCTGCCCGGACCGGATGCGGCCGTGGTGATAGACCGCGATAGGCGGGTAAGTTCACACTCCTACAGCGAAGCTCTCCCGCTCGTGGTGCGTCGGGGTCACGGTTCGGTGCTCGAAGACGTCGACGGAAACCGTTTCCTGGATTTCGGTGCAGGTACTGCGGTATGCGCAACCGGGCATTGCCACCCGAGGGTGGCTGCCGCCGCCGAAGCGCAGCTTCACTCGCTGATTCACATTCCCGGACACGATTTCCATTATCCGATTGCCACGGAGGTAATGGAACGTCTCGTCTCAATCACCCCCGGAACGGAGCCCAAGCGCGTCCTGTTGACCAACAGTGGCGCAGAAGCGGTTGAGGCGGCGATCAAGCTGGCGTGGCATCACACCGGGCGCAAGGGCATAATCGCGTTTCGAGGTGCGGACCATGGGCGTACTATGGGGGCTCTCACCGTTACCTGCTCGAAGGTCGAGCAGTGGGAAGGGGCCCCGCTCCAATCCGTAGTCGAACACGTGCCCTTCGGAGATGTCGAAGCGCTGGAGACCCACGTCCTGCGCGGCAAACTGCCGACGAAAGACGTGGCCGCCATTTTCGTCGAAGCCATTCAGGGCGAAGGCGGCTATAACGTGCCCGCGCCGGAGTTTCTGCCTCGCTTGCGGTCCCTGTGTGACGAGCATGGGATTCTGCTGATTTGCGATGAGATTCAATCCGGAGTCGGGCGGACCGGGAAGTGGTTTGCCTTCGAGCATTTCGGCGTTGTGCCCGATGTCGTTCTGCTGGCCAAAGGGATTGCCAGCGGCATGCCGCTCGGAGCGGTTGTTTCGAAAGCCGCGGTCACGGACTGGCCCAACGGGCCGCAACGCAGTACCTTCGCCGGCAGCCCGGTGAGCTGCGCTGCGGCACTGGCGACACTCGATCTCGTCGAATCCGGGTACATGGCCAACGCCGCTCGTCTGGGTGTCATTCTCAAAGACGCTTTGACCGACATAGCAGGTAAGACCAAAGTCTTATCCAACGTGCGCGGTCTCGGGCTGATGTGCGGAGTGGACACCATCAACCGCAAGACCGGCAAGGCGGATGTGCGGCTCCGGCGAAGGTTATTGTACAGTTGCTTCGAGCGCGGGCTTTTACTTCTGCCCTGCGGCGAATCCGGAATCCGCTTCTGTCCCCCCATGTGCATCAACGAAGCCCAACTGGACGTAGGCCTGAAGGTATTCACCGAAGGCGTAGCGACAGTTACCTGACAGCGGCAACCCTCGTAGGGCATGGTCGAGGCACGAGACCTGCCATGGCTGGTGGCATGGACAAGCGTAGCTCGTGCGCAATTCAGCTCGCCGTACGCTCGGGGATTACGCGTTGCCGGCATGGACGCTTGCAGCTTGGCCGTGGACGCCCGCGACGTGTGACACTCCACGGGTCAACAAGCTGACCCATGCCACCGAGGTGGCAGCCCTCGTAGGGCATGGTCGAGGTACGAGACCTGCCATGGTGGGTGCGTGTGCGAGCGTAGGCGGCGCGGCGCGCACCAAGGCATGCCCACATGACGGCGTCATGGCATGATGTCGACACGTCTTCGCGCAAAAGACGATGTGGTGGCAGGTCTCGTTCCTCGACCGTGCCCTACAACCGCCGATGACGGGCTGCCCATGCCGCCGGCGTCATCGATCATACTGCAGGCCGGATGCTTGCGCTACTGTGCGACCCGCCGGTCGCGCGCCGCGCCAAATGCAATCCTAAGCGGCGACCGGTCGTTCCACCGGCAGGCCCGCCCAGGCCGGGGCCCGGGAATCAGTATTGCGTTTTCAGCGGATTGGTTAGGAGAGGCTCAAAACCGGTCCTGCTCTGTCTGGATGGACCCCGCCCCGTTTCGCTCCCGCAGGCCGCAGCAGGCCGCCCGCTGGGCACACCGGGGTGCAAGAAAAAGACGGTTGCACTAGATCGCCGGAAGGCGTAGTCTGAGAGGTGAAGGTCTTGAATCCAGTGCCGTTTCCAGTAAGGTCCTTCATGAACCTCCCCCCTTGCCGAGGGGGGATCGAGGGGGTCTATTCCGACCGAGCGGAACCTCCCCCAACCCCTCCTCGGTAAGGAGGGGAGGAAGAAACGCAACTACCTTCATGGAAATGGCACCAGGTTGCCCGGGTTGAGGAGTCGTTCGAATGCGCAAGCCAATGATTGTCGTAGCGATTCTGGGTGTGGTCGGTTTGGCGGTAACGTCCTGCGTATCCTCTCGTGCGAGAACGTGCGAGCGGCACGAAATGGCGCGCCACGGCGAGAAGTGGATAGACAACGCCCGACTCCGGAAGATCATGCGGGAGCTGGACCACGAAGTATCAACGTATTGGCCTCAGGGGATCGAGGACAAGTACTCGTCCGCCTGTGCGGCCAAAACCGGGCGCTGTCTCGAGGAAGCCTGCTGGCTCGCTGAAGGACTCGTCAAAGCGGCGGATAAGATCCCGGCCGCCGTGGCCGGTATCGAGCTTTGTGAAATGGACGAGCGGACCCTTCTGGCGCAAACCGAAGTGCTGCGAGCGCAAGCTTCGGAACTGGAGGCCGTGGCCTGCGCGTCCAACCTCGACCGAATGCGTCGCGTTCTTATCTCCATCAGAACGACCTGCACCTCGTGCCACGATCGCTTCCGCGACCCGGCACGCGGTCACTAGCCGATTGCCCCGAAACACACCGGCCACTCTCTACGCGGGTGTGCCGCTGCTCTTGAGCGATGCAGGATTGTAGTTGGCGTATGACCTGCCGGTGGCACTCTATGTAGGGCACGGTCGAGGCACGAGACCTGCCGCAGAATCTCGCCTAACACGCGAGGCTGTGCCGCCCCAAAGGGGTCGAGTACTAGACGGCCGCGCAGTCCTCCAGGACGGGTGGCCCATGGCTTTAGCCGTGGGGGACGCGACGGTATCATCGCGGCAGGTCTCGTACCTCGACCTGCCCTACAGGAAGTGACGACTGGATGTCATAACCCAACTCACCGGCCTGTGGAGATTAACGCACGGACGGGTGGCCCATGGCTTTAGCCGTGGGGGACACGAGCCCGCCGGTGGATCGCCCCCCCGCCCTACAGACTCCGATGCGATCCCGACCCCATTAGTGTCACCAGGCTTGCACCCTCGTCGTTACACGCATCCTTTGCCTCAGTCGCAACGCCTCACGAGCCGGTCCCCACGGCGTGTAGCGGGTCGATAAGGCTCGCATCGGTGAAGGCAACGTCTCTGGCCAGACACGCTTCGCAACGACCACAGGGGTGCGGGTTCTTGCCAAGACAGGTTCGCGTCCTCTGCAAAGGCAGTTCGAACCGCTGGGCCAGCTTGATTATGTCGTGATACACAACGTTCATCAGCGGCGCTTCCGCCACAACGGCCGAGCGGCCGGACGATGCGGTCTCGAGCATGATGTTGAAGGCGTGGATCAGCTCCTGCAGCCGGTCGGTGTGCCCGTCCGGCTGCGGCAGCCCCAGGTGAGTGGCAACGCATCGGGCCGATAACCCGGTCACCAGGCGGCTCGCCCCCACCTGGATCGCAACCTGAGCCCCGGCGGATAGCAGGACCGGCACCAGCCCCAGCAGGGACACGGCCGAGGGCTCCTGCGGACCCGCCGCCTCCCCGCGACGCTTGGATCCGGGCTCCCGGGCCAAGCCGTGAAGCCAGTCCTGGACCTGGACCACGTGAGGCAACGCCACCGTAATCGCCCGAGCCTTCGGCATGGCGGCGGCGATCGCCCGGACGGCCTCCTTCTCCGGCACCGCCGCGGATTGTCCGTAGTCCACGTGTACGAACGTAATCTCGTGGTCGCGGCCGTACCGGGCGGCGGCGACCGCCCCCTTGATCCCTCCGCCTGTAATGGCAACGATCGATTCCACGAAGCCACCTCCTTCGCGATACGCTTTCACTTTGTATACTTATCGGCATGCTCGGTGGACCCGGGACACCGAAACCGAACGTGACGCTGGCACGCAGTTTGTAACAGCGCCCGAGAGAGTCGTATTGCACCGATTACTGCGACGTTTGTTGCCGTAACCTTTAGGAGTCAGCTATGCCTCAGATCGCACCGTTTCCCGCCATTCGTTTTGACCACACCCGTACCAACGGTGATCTGTCCGCCCTGCTGGCTCCACCATACGACGTTCTGAACCAAAAGGACAAGGACGAACTGCTCGGCAAGAGCGGGCACAACATCGTGGCCATCGACCTGCCCCACATCCCGCCAAAGACCCTGGGCCCGCCCGCCGCGTACGAGAAATCCGCCGCCCTGCTGGCCGAGTGGCTCGAAGGCGGAACACTAACCCGCGAACAGAAGCCCGCCTTGTATCTGTATCACCAGGTGTTCAAACACGAAGGCCAAACGTACACGCGGCGGAAGTTCATCGCCCGGGTCCGCCTGCACCCGTTCTCCGACGGTGTCGTGCTCCCCCACGAGCAGACCTTCGGCGGTCCGAAGGAAGACCGCTTGGCCTTGATGAAGACGACCAAGTGCAATCTGTCTCCGGTGTTCGGGCTTTACTCAGACCCCGCTGACGAGATTGGGAAGGCGTTCGCCGCCTCGGCCGAGCACGCTCCGGACATTACCGGCAACCTCGATGGTATCGAAAACCGCATGTGGATTGTCACGGACGAAGCGGTCATCAGCCAAGTGGTCGCAGCCATGGCCGACAAGAAGCTGTTCATTGCCGATGGTCATCATCGCTACGGTACGGCCCTCAACTATCGCGACTGGTATACCGAGCAGCAGGGCGGCATTTTGCCCACAGACCACCCGGCGAACTTCGTTATGCTGGTTCTGGCGAGTATGGACGATCCCGGCTGCCTGATTCTGCCGTACAACCGGGCTCTCGCCGGGATTGATCTGGATACGGTGCTGGACGCCTGGAGCGCCGGCACCGAGGCGTGCCCGGTAGGGGAAGCTGATATCGTGTTGTATGAAGGCTCAACCGGCAAGGAGTCTCCGCTGCGTTTTGCGAAACGTGACATTCTTCCGTCACTCGAAGCCGACAAGTGCCGGCCGTGGTACGATCTCGATGCCGCGTATTTGCATCGATATCTTCTGGATGAGCTGTTACAGAAGGAGCTTGGTGCCGAGCCGAAGATCCGGTACGTCAAGTCGGCCGAGGACGCCCGGCAGACCGCGCGTGATGAACTGGGAGTCGCACTGTTGGTAAAGGCCACTCCGATGGCACACTTGCAGGCGGTGAGCGAGGCGGGCGGCCTGATGCCGCAAAAGAGCACCTATTTCTACCCGAAACTGGCGACCGGCTTGACGATCAACCCGCTTACGTAGAGCGGCCGCCGGAGTTGCGAGCAAGTTATGAAGAAGGTGTTCAGAACGATGGACCCCGGAGAGATGGGGATCGTCCAGACTCTAATGGCGGAAGAGGGAATCGAAACCGTAATCCTCAACGAAGCGATCAGCACGGTCATGCCCGAAGTGCCCTTCCTGTCGGCGAAGCCCGAGCTTTGGGTCATAAACGACGCCGATGAAGATCGCGCCAAAGTGGTTGTAGAGCGGTATCAGTCCGGAGCGGTGCAGGCGGAACTCGAAGACGAGCCGTGGATATGCCCCACCTGCGGAGAGCAAATCGAAGGGCAATTCTCCGAGTGCTGGAACTGCGCGGACGGTGCCGCGGAGCAGGAATCCGAACCCTGACCGCCGGCGCTGATCATCCCACGCCGTTGCGGCGGATCGCTCACGCTTACCGTACTGATGGCAGGTCTCGTGCCTCGACCATGCCCTACGAGGGTGGCATGGGTCAACTTGTTGACCCGTGAGGCGTGACGCGTTCCGCAGGGCGGATCCTACTGCCGGTTACAGTATCAACATGGGAGGCGACGAATCACCGCGTATCGGTCAAGGGCGGATCGCTCACGCTTACCGTACTGATGGCAGGTCTCGTGCCTCGACCATGCCCTACTGCATTCCGCGCGGCGTTGTTACATGCTCAATCGGATCTTAGTGCCTTCAGCCGTGTGCTCGCTGAGCACAACAGAGAACTCGTCATGGTAGTCCAAGTTGCCCAGGTGAATCCGTAGATCCACCCGCTGGCCGGGCACGACATGTGTCTTGTTAGATGCCACGATCCCGACGCCGCCGTACCCGATGTCCACACACGTGGCCGTGTCCTCGACGCCGTCCGCGGTAATGGTGGCCGGCAGATGCCGAGCGAAGCGGTGGCAGCGCCGATGTTCGGGGCCAATGTCGCCGTGCGGAATGGGCGTCTCGAGTCCCGGGCAGATGAGGTCTCGAATCGGTCGCTCCATCACGGGTTCGGGCTTCGGTGTGGACATGCTCTTGGTCCTTTCGCCGGGCAAAGACAGGTGGTAATTCGACTTCTTAACCCTCTTATCGGCTGCCGCCCGGCTGAGTTTTTGCGAGAGCATGCGGGTGCCCCCATACCTGGCGGGTGCCCCATCCATCCAGGCGTTCGCTGGGCTGGTGCGGCCGCACGGGTTCGCCGCCGGGATGGGTGGGGGGAAAGCGCCGGTAAGCCGGTGAGGAGTAGTGGATGAGAGAGCCATACGGTGAAGGAATAGCGAACCACACCGACCCCGAGTCATACTGTGGTGTCCGCAAGGGCATGGCGGGAGCGTTGACAGGGGCACGTGCGGGCCGGCCATTGAGCCGTGAAAGCCTTTTACTCCGGAGTGCCGACGCCGTCCCCCAAGGCGGAAGGCAACACCGGAGGGCGTCGTTAACGCGAGACGCCTTTCGGACTCCGCGCGGTCTTAGAACCCGAGCACGCACGGAAACTCCTCACGCGGAACCCGGGAGATCCCGCGTTCGGCCTCGAACATGGCATCGAGGTCCGCAGTGTGAATCCATAGGAGCACGACACTGATGCACGGGCGCGGGAAGTCGGACAGGCCCATAGTACCGAAGAAGACTGCGAACAACGGTGATCCCCCGGCGGGGAGGTCGTCCGCGGAGCAGTTGGAGGAAAGGGGCCTGGCCAAGGGCAACTCGATTCGACACGACAGGCACCGTACGCAGAGCCGGGATCGTCTGCAAAGCGGGTTGGATCGGGTACGACAGGCAGCGGTAAAGGATAAGGATTTACAGTTCACCACGCTTTGGCACCACGTCTATGATGTCGCTCGCCTCCGGGAGGCGTACTTGAGCCTCAAGCATGCTTCGGCACCGGGGATGGACGGCATGACATGGGAGGCGTACGGCAGGGACCTAGAAGAACACCTCTTGGATCTGTCGGCACGTCTACAGCGCGGAGCGTACCGAGCGAGGCCGGTCAAGCGGGTCTACATTCCGAAACCCGATGGACGGCAGAGACCAATAGGGATTCCCGTGTTGGAAGACAAGATCGTCCAACGGGCGATGACCGATGTGCTCTCGGCTGTCTACGAGGCAGACTTCCTCGGGTTCTCCTACGGATTTCGACCAGGACGGGACGCCCATCAGGCGTTAAGTGCCCTGACTGTCGGCATCGAGAGGAAGAAGGTGAATTGGGTGCTGGATGCAGACATTCGTGGATTCTTCGATGCCATAGACCACGATTGGCTGATCAAGTTCGTCGAGCACCGGATCGCAGACCAGCGTGTCGTGCGTCACGTGAAGAAGTGGCTGAACGCCGGCGTGCTGGAGGACGGGTGTCGAAGGGACACGGAGACGGGGACGCCGCAGGGGGGCAGTATCAGCCCGCTATTGGCGAACATCTATCTCCATTACGCCTTCGACTTGTGGGCCCGCCAATGGCGACGGACGCAAGCTCACGGAGATGTGATTATCGTGAGATATGCGGACGACTTCGTGGTGGGATTTCAACAGCGAGAGGATGCCGAGCGGTTTCGGGATGAGCTGACGGATCGCCTCCGGAAGTTCAAGCTGGAGCTACATGCGGACAAGACTCGTCTGATTGAGTTCGGCCGTTTTGCGTCGACCAATCGCAAGCGAGAAGGCCGCGGCAAACCGGCGACCTTCGAGTTTCTGGGTTTTCGCCACATCTGTGGCAAGACCCGGCGTGGGAGGTTCACGGTACTACGGCAGACTGTCGCGAAACGACGGCGTGCGAAGCTCAAAGCGATTAAGCAAGAGCTTCGGCGACGTATGCATGCCCCCGTCCGAGAGGTGGGCGCGTATTTGCGGGCGGTGGTTCGCGGGTACTATCAGTATTATGCGGTACCGCGGAACTACCCGGCCTTAACGGCATTTCGGGATGAGGTTGTCCGTCTTTGGCGCTGGACGCTCCGGCGTCGCAGCGAGAAGACTCGGATTACCTGGGCCCGCATGAACCGTTTGGCCAAGCAGTGGATACCTGCTCCCAAAATCCTACATCCTTACCCCGACCGACACCTGGCCGTTATGACCCAAGGCAGGAGCCCAGTGCGGTAGTCCCGCACGCTGGGATCTGTGGAGGGGGTCCCGGGTAACCGGGATTCCTACTCCGACACGGATACGAACTAGGGAGAATCCCGCATTCCGAAATCGGTCCCCCACCCTTCGCCTGTGGCGTAGTGCGTACGCCGCAATCGCACCTGTATACGGGGCTCTTCGTCCATTGCGATATGACCCGGGGCGAAGGATGGGGCACCGACCTGCGGGTAAACCCGGGTCTCGGTGCCGGGAACGGTGGATCGGCTCAGCCTCTGTCCAAGGCAACAACACGTTCGGCGATGCCGCGGATATGACGGTCGTCGGTCCCGCAGCAGCCGCCGAGAACTCGCAAGCCAAACCTGTCGCAGACATCCATCATAAGCTCCGCGAACGCCTCCGGAGTCTCAGACAGGTCCAGTTCGGCACTTTCATCCAACTCCGCCGGGTCCAATCGCGAGGCGTTTCCCTGTAGGCCTATCACCCGCGAACAGAGCCCGGCCGCAGCTTTCGTCTCCGCTTCGAGCGCCGCGGCGAAACCAGACGGGTGAACGCAATTGACCAGGTACGCCAGCGGCCGGGGCGAGGTTTCCGCGTCGATGCGGTGCACCGCCTCGTGCAGCGGAGTCCCGTCGAGCACGGTTCCGGTCGGACGGATAACAAAGCTCAGCAGGAAGGGAACGCTGCATTCGGCCGCAGCTCGAGTGATACCCAACGCCTCACTCACGGCCGGGATTGTGGCGGCCATGAGAAAATCCGCGCCGGCATCGGCAAGGGCACGCAATTGCGAGCGATGGAACTCGGCCGCGTCCTTCGACGATAACGCCTGCTCCGGGTCGTAGGCATCGCCGCGGCACCCGGTCAATCCGCCGATGAGAACCTGTGAAGCGTAGTCACCAAGGTCCTTGCGAATTCCGGCAAGGAACCGGACGGCGTCCCCGTTCACATCCGGATGGTCCTCCAGACCGGCGGCGTGCAGACGCTCCGGATTGGCCCGCCAGGTGGGCGTGCCGACTACCATGGGGAGCCCGCACGCTTTGCCGATTTCGAAGTACTGCCGGTAGATTCGCGCGACGGCCGCCCACCCGTCGGGCTGATAGATCAGCCCCGCGTGGAGCACGTGCGGATCAAGCGTGACCGTGGGATCCCGGCGGAGGCGTTCGATCACCGCCCCTTCGGTCAGCACCACCTGGGAACCGCGGATCACCCCATCAAGTGACATAGTCATGACATAACCGCTACCGGGCGGCGCCATGGTAACATGGCGCGCTTCCACGCCAGGGACGAGCCCCGGCGCTACATTGGCCGGGTGGCCCCCGTCCTTTTGTCTTTGCCGTGCGGTCCGAGCCTTTGCGGGCTGTTCAATGGCACTCCCGCTGGACGTGGGGGAGGCGATGATCAGCGGTCGACATTTTGCGGCAGGTCTCGTACGTCGACCATGCCCTACGAACACTTAACCGCACGTACGTCGGTGCGCAGATTGGTCCGCGGAGCAGACCCTATCGGGCTACGCCGTAACTTCGCACGATGTTCCGGCGGCCTGTTCTTTCGGGCTCGAGGCGGCTTTCACCAATCGCACCCGGGTGTTACCCGGCGCGTGATACTCCAGATAGCGGCCCAGAGACCGAACCGCCTGATCAGCCGAACGGAAGACCGGTACCCCGCCCGCCCGGATGGCGTTCGCCATGGCGTCGTAAGGCTGCCCGGCATCGATAACGGCCACCAACGGCTTCGACGACTCTGCCAGCAGCTTCGGCAGCAGCGTGGTCAGGCCCGGAGACTTCTCCAGCTCCGCGGCCGTGGTCGCCAGTTGCGGTGTCAATGGTACGGCACCAACGATCACGGCATCGATTTCGGCATCTTCCATCATCGCCCGGGCGCAAGCTTCGAACACCCGCTCCCCGGCCATCGGGGTAAGGTCGAGCGGGTTCCGCACGTTCACCAGCGAGTCGATCTTGGCCTCAGCGAGGCTCTTGCCGATGCTCTGCGCGGTTTTCTCCGACAGATCCGGCATTTCGACCTGATATCGGGCTCCCTGGATCGAATCGGCCATGCCGACCGTTTCAAACCCGGCGTTGCTGATCGCCGCGATCCGCGAACCGGCGACCTTCTTCCCGTGCAGAGCCGTACCCAACTCAATGAGCTGTTCAAACTCGCGGAAAGTGTCGGCTACGATCGCCCCGGCGTTGGAGACGGCAGCCTGGCACACATCGTAGTCCCCGGCAACGGAAGCCGTGTGCCCGGCCGTGGCCGCCCGACCCGGCGCGGTCCGCCCGGCCTTGTAGAAGACCACGGTCTTACCGGCGGCGGTAATCTCACGTACCGCCCGCGTGAACTCGAGCCCGTCGAGATCGTTGAAGCCCTCTACGTAAACACCGAGGCAGTCGATGTCGCGGCGCTGTCCGACGTTTCGCACCAGGTCGGACATGGTCAGGTCGATCTGGTTCCCGGCGGATACCGCCACCGCCGGATCCAGCGATTCGACGTTGCTCATCCGCGTTATGATGAAGGCTCCACTTTGGGAAACCAGAGCCACGCGCCGCGGCGGTACGTTACGCCGCGGATCGAGCTTGTTGTCCGGAATGAAGAACGTGTCGTAGCTGCCCGGGCGCGATCGGATACCCATGGAGTTGGGCCCGAGGAACACCGGCCCGCCGTCCGCTCGTTCCCGCGAGTCCTGGATCACCTTGCGGATCTCCGCTTCGATTGCGCCGGAGCCTTCGGTTTCCCCTAATCCGCCCGGGATGAGAATAGCGGTGGTTACCTTCTTGCTGTCAATAACGGACTCGATCATCTCGGGCATCTTGTCCGACGCGGCCGCGATCACCAGCAGGTCGACCGTCTCCGGAAGAGCGGACACGTCCGCCACACAGCGGACCCCGTCGATCTCCTCGATCCCTTCCTTGATTGCGTAAACGTGATCGACCGGGAACCCGCACGCTCGCACATTTGCCAGAATGATCCGGCCGAAGTTCACCCGCTTGGCCGAGACGCCTATTACCGCAATCGACTTCGGCTCGAGCATATTCCGGATCTTCGCAACCGGACGGGCGACCGGAGCTTCGCCGATCGGACCCGCCTGCCCGCGCCCGTCGAGCGGAACCAGATGGTTCCGGACGGTCGCAAACGGGTTCACTTCCAACTCGCGCAGACCCAACTGCTGCGCGTGGCCACCCACACAGAACCGGCGGGCGATTGCCAGGAAGGCGGCAAAACAACGAGTCATCTCACTATCGGAGACCGCCCGGGTGCGTCCGCGGGCCTTCGCCGCCAGAACATCGTAAGAGGCGGTCTTTTTGAACAGCTCGAAGAACTCCGCCGCCGTAGTATCGGCCGCAAGAGCTTTCGCCACCGCAACGCCCGGCTTCATCTGCCGGGCGAGGTATTCGGTATCGACCCCGCCGAGCCCGGCCGCAATGATCGGGCCGAACTCACGCGTGGCTCTGATACCGACGAACAGCTCGCCGCCGAATCCGGGATTGGACTGTTTGACGAACTCGACCATCAACACCCCGGCCACCTTCTTATCGCCTTGCCGGGCAATAAGGTCGGCGACCTCGCGGTTAACCGTATCGGCGTCCTTGGATACGAACAGAACCGCCCCGGCCTCGGTCTTGTGGACGACCTCTTCGGAGACCAGCTTGAGCACCACCTTATCACCGGGAAACGCCTGCAGATGTTCGGCGGAGACGGTCTCGCCTTTGGCAATGAAACGGTGCTTGGGAGGCGTCGCAGCCCCGGCGACCTCGAGCAGGTGATAGACCTCGTGCTCGTACAACTGCCCGCGGTTCTCTAACTGGAGTTTCCCGATAATCCGCGCAATGGACTCTTCCGCCTCGGGAGTAAGATCCGCTTGTTCTGCCGGCGGCTGCTCGCCGACCGACAGAAGCGCGGCACCGTCACCCTCGAGCTGCTCGGGGGTCAGCGCAGCGATGGACTTCAGAACGTCTGGTGACGACAGCCCCTGTTCGAGCCCCTTTCGATAAGTCGTCGCTGCGGTTCGACCGATCCGGCAGGCCCGCTGGTTCACCGCGACGACCGCTTCGCCCTTGCGGCCGAACATCTTGGCCAAAGCGGCGTTGAGTTCGCTGAGATCCTGTCCCAACAGCTCCGAAGCGGCTCCCAGCATGATGGTGTTGACCGCTCGCGCGTTACCCGCCGCCTTGGCAAGTTCAGCCGCGTCGATAAGCACGTGGTTGGGGAACCCGCTGATCCGGTCGAGGATACTCTCGGCGGTAGGGTAGTTGGGGATATTCACGAACGGCGCCGTACTCGCCACGATCCACCCGGTCTTCTTCAGGTATTGGACGTACCGCAGAGCCTCGAGCGGCTCAATAGCAAGCACCAGATCCGCCCCGCCGAACGGGATGAGATCACTGTGCAGCTCGTGGTCGGCAAAGCGAAGGTGAGATTGCACGTCCCCTCCGCGCTGCGACATCCCGTGTACTTCGGCCTGTTTCACGTGCCAGTTGCGCTCAATCGCAGCAAGGGAGATAGCCTGCGCGATAGTAAGGATCCCCTGTCCGCCAACCCCGGCGAGAATTACATTGCATTCCATCAGATTGACCTCAATCGTTAGCTCGCGGGCCCCCAGATGCGCCCGGTTGTTCTCACTACGCCGATGCCGTGACCTTCTCCGTCGTGGGCTTGGCCGGCGGCCGAATCTGGATGCAAGGCCGCTGGGCCACAATAACGGAAAGCCCTTTGTGATCCACCTCGCGGCGAACCAGTTTGACGTTCTCTTCGTGATTCCTCTTGAGCGGTTCGAGCTGGACAATGTGGTCCGCACTCACCCCAAGCCCTTCGACTATCTTGAGCAGGCCTTCCCCGGTGCCCAGCGTCGGCTGCCCACCGGTCATGCCTACCGTGGCGTTGTCCAAGAGGATCACCGTGATGTTGTTGTCGTTGTGCGCCGCCCCCAGCAGCGGGGTCATCCCCGAATGGGTGAAAGTGGAATCTCCGATCGCGCAGAGGACCGGATGAGCCCCGCCTTTAGCCGCCCCGATTGCCATACTGACCGACGCACCCATGTCCACACAGGAATCCACCGCATTGAACGGAGGCAACGCCCCCAGCGTGTAACACCCGATATCGCTGAACAGAATCGCGTTGTCGAACGGCTTAATTGCCTCTTGCACCGCCTGGAAAGTGTCAATATGCGGGCACCCCTTGCAAAGAGCCGGTGGGCGCGGCGGCAGGCCGTCCGCGGGCTTGAGCGCGTCCAAAGCCGTCATCCCCAGCCCGGCCCGCACGGTGTCGGCGGTAAGTTCGCCATCCAGCGATAGATGCCCGGTCCGCTTGCCCATAATCGCCTTGCCCGGAATGCCCAGCAGACCGTTTAGCCGGTCCTCGATAAACGGGTAACCCTCCTCCATGACGAAGATCTCTTCGCAATGATCGATGAGCTGCCGGATCAACTTCGTCGGCAGCGGGTAGACCCCGATCTTCAGGATCGAATAAGATGAATCGTCGCCGAGTACCTCCCGAACATAGTTGTGCCCGATTCCGGAGGTGATGATGCCGCGAGGACCCCGCAACGTCAGGGAGTTGAACGGCGATTCCTCCGAGTAACCCCGGAGCGACTCTTGCAGATCAAGCAAACGCCGGAACCGCCGGCGGGCATTCACCGGAAGCAAAGTCCAATCACGCGTGTCCGGATAGCCGTCGATCGCCCGGGCCTTCGCCGCGTCACGCCGGATCACGTTCGACCGACTATGGGCCAGACGCGTTACCAGGCGGAGCAGGATCGGGAGCCCGAACGACTCCGACCGCTCGAACGCCTCCCGCGTCATCTCGTAAGCCTCCTGCTGATTGGACGGCTCGAACATCGGAATCTGGGCGAAATCGCCGAAGAACCGGCTGTCCTGCTCGTTCTGCGATGAGTGCATGCTGGGGTCGTCGGCTACGGCCAACACGAGCCCGCCGTAAGCCCCGGTCAAAGCCGAGTTGACGAACGGGTCCGCCGCCACGTTCAACCCGACATGTTTCATCGCCACCAGCGAGCGCTTGCCGATGAACGACATCCCCAAAGCCTCTTCGTAGGCCACCTTCTCGTTCGCTGACCAACGCGCGACTACCGAATCGTCGCCGGCCGTACGCCGCTCGACGAACTCGAAGATCTCCGTGGCCGGCGTGCCCGGATACGAGAACATGCCACTGATGCCGGCGTCGATCGCGGCAATGCCGACGGCCTCGTCGCCCAAGAGAAGTTCAGTCATGGTTTCCACCTTCCACCGGTTACTTGTGCCATAAGGGCGGCCTTCCTCGCGGAGAGACTCGCCGAGTTTCGAAACACCCTCGGCTTACCGCCTCCCTGGGAACCCCGGCATAATGCGATCGTGAAGGGAACCCAAGCCGCTAGCCACGCGCAGCAGCGCGGACCGGCCACCACTCCTGGTACGGGCGAGCATATTCTGTGCCAGTGCGGTCCCTATAAGTTACGGACGAGGACGGGATCGGCGCGGGATCGCTCCGGCCTCGCTCGCCAGACAAGTTCATGCGTACGCACAGGCTCCGTCGCCCGCATTGCTCAGGTGTAATCCTGTAACACGGCAACAATTCCATATAACTAGGCTGGGCGCCCGGTTTCGAGCAGGGAGAGTCTCTATCCCGGATTGTTCGTCCAGGTGAGGTACGGGCCGTAGACCGATGTAACGCCGGGGCTTGTCCCCCTGGGCGTGGAAGCGCGCTGTGTTACCGTGGCGCCACCCACAATGGGCGGCGCTACAAAGTGACGTCACCCACAAGGGGTGGTGCTAAGGCGAGTTGCTCGCGTTTATACAGAACCCATGGATAAGCCGGGCTAGCTGCGGCTGGTCAGATTGTGTATCGAGTTGAGAGACCCGAAGCCCGGGTCGTCGGTGCGGGCGGTCGCGGCGACGCTCAGGCCGGCACGGTCGCAGTCTCCGCCTGCGCGAGCAGGCCTCCGATCACGGGGTCGTCCTCATCGTCCTCGGGCCAGACACCCGAATCGGATATCGAGACCACGCGGAGAATGACGGCCAGTTTGGTCTCGATGCTGTGCTCCCACCATTCCTGCAGCAGATACTCCAGGAAACTGATGTGATGAAGCGGGATCCGCTCTTCCAAACGAGCCACCTCGAGGGTGTCACGAACGAACAGTATCTGCGCGCGGCTAAGCTGCCGCAGGCAGTCCTCCAGACGGCGCAGTTCATCCTTGGCCAGATTGCGGATTGCCTCAGTGGCCCCCTCGAACGATCGCTCCAGCGCTTGCATTTGTTTCTCCTACGGTTGGCGGTGCAGCCCGACGCCACCGCCTCCGACACTTCCTGTGTCATCGGCTGAGCAAGTGAAGTGCTTGATACGGTGGTTTCCGTAGCAGTCCCAAGCAGCACCGCCGTCGACGCGATTCTCGCTTGTCAACGGCATCATCTCCGTTATGGATCAACCGCACGGTCCGCACAGCACCGAGACGCCCCTTAATATCGGAGCAAATGCGGGTTTGCGCAATCAGGTGTCTTCCCCAAACCGACCCGCGAATCCGCCACGCCAACATCAAGCGCGCTGCTGCAGACCAGGGATTCCATTCCGAATTGCATCTCGAACCCCGCAAAACGCTCCGGTTTCCGTTACGAACGCGACATTGGCGCCGGGTAGGGTAAACGCGGACGTCTATTATTCGATGCCCAGGCTGGTCGCATCGTACCTACGCCGACCTCTCCGAAGACCGCTCCGGCGATGGCAGTGTCACCGCATCGTCAATCGGCAGGCGAATCGTAAACGTGGTCCCGGAACCTTGCCCGGACTGTACCTCAATCGATCCGCCGTGTTCGTGAACGACATCTTGGACAATCGACAGGCCCAAGCCGGTCCCCTGTCCCCGGGGCTTGGTAGTGAAGAACTTGTCGAATATCCGCGCTTGGGCCTCCGGAGAGATGCCTTCCCCCGTATCTTCGACGATCAGACACGCCGTCGGCCGACTCGTTCCGGTTATGTCCCCGCTTGCCGAGGTTGACCGCGCGACAGCAATCCGAAGTGCGCCGCCATCGGGCATAGCATCGCGGGCATTTACGGCCAGATTCAGTAGGATCTGCTGGAGTTGGGCATGGTCGGTCCTAACCACCGGCCGGGGATCGCACGCGGTGTCGATGGTCAGCCCAATCGAGGTCGGCAGGACATACCTGATCAGCGGCACAGTTTCCTCGACGGAAGCGCAGAGATCAAGGCGCTGCCGCTCGCTCGGCACTCTCCGACTGAAGGCCAGAAGCGACCGGGTCATCTCGATCGCCCGCCGGGCGGAGGTTCCCAACATGTCCGCGGCCAGCCGTGCGTCCTCGTCGTGCGTAACCCTCCGCTCAATGGCTCCGATTGCTCCGGACATTGCCGTGAAGATGTTGTTGAGATCGTGAGCTATCCCGGCGGCGAGGTGCCCGACGGCCTCCTGCTTTTGCAGCTCTTCGAGCCGATCGGTCAGCCTGGTGTTCTCCTTTTCCGCTTTCTTGCGGGCGCTGATATCCACGGCCATCTGGTAATGCACGACGCGCTCATCGGGCCAGCGAATCGCTTTGTCAACGCAGTGATACCATCGCCCGTTAACGGGGTTACGGTATTCCCAAACAAACGCATGACCGCCAGGCTTGCCGGAAGCCCGTGCGGCTACGCAGGGGCTGCACGGCGTGGCCAGCCCCCGCAAGACCTCATGGCATTTCCGGCCGACGTCTCCTCTGAAATGCTCCCTAAAGGACTCGTTGACGTACAACAGCTCGTGGCTGTTCGGGTCGTACACGAAAACCGGTTCGTCGATACTGGCGAAAACGGCGAGCAGTTGGTGCCGGTCGCCTTCGAGAACGTGTGCGTTCTGCATGCGCTCTGCAGCGCCCTCGCAGGACTCGCCTTGCGGTGACTTCTCGGTGTCAGTCGGATCGTTGCTCGATTCTAACATGGCATGCCTGCACGGTTTCTTGGCCTCACCATCCAGCTTATTGATACGGGCGTGCGCGTGCATCGTCAACCGGAACAACGCAACTGTGACGTTCGCACAGCGCTCGGCTGCGGGCCACTCCGTGTTACTATCGAAGCTTCCATCGAAGCCACCTTCACGTAGCGCAGGCAAAACAGGGCAAAACGACTAAAACCCGGGACAGTAAAACCCGGGACAGTCACCTATTTATGGGCAAAACAGGGGACAGTCACCTATTTATGGGCAAGGCGTAGTGGCCGTGCCCAGGACCTCGGTTCAGGAGGCGCTATGATAGCATGCCCATGCCGCGCGAGACCGAGAGCAGCACCGTGTAAAACGGGAACTCTGTCAGGCCGTAATGGTAGAGCATCGCTTCGCATGGTGCCAAATTGATGGCATGAACTAACTTGTTGACCCGTGGAGCGTAACGCCCCGGTGCGGGTGACCCGTCCTTCGCCCTGGGGAATATCGCATTAAACAGAAAGCCCGGTATTCAGATGCGGTTACGGTATGCGCGCTACGTTCCAGGCGAAGGGTGGGGAGTCGATCGCAAAACGCGAGTGCCTGTCGGGTCTCCGTCCGTCCCCCACACCGGCGGCGATCCGTCCCGAAGAGACGTTGGCATGTAGCCACAGGGGGCCGGCATTGCACCTTCAGACCTCTTCTATCTCCTTGCTCTTGGCGGTTACCAGCTTGTCCACTTCGTCTTCGTGCTTCTTCGTGAGTTTCTGAACGCGGTCTTTCACGTCGGACGCTTCGTCTTCACTCACCGTCTTGGCCTTTTGGGCGCTGTCCGCCGCCTTGTTGGCGTCGCGCCGGGCGTTGCGGATCGCCACCTTCTGGGCCTCCGCCATTTTCCTGACTTGCTGAACGAGCTGCTGGCGGCGTTCGCCGGATAGCGGCGGAATCGGTAGCCGGATGGCCTTGCCATCGTTCATCGGGTTCACCCCGAGATCCGAAGTCGCAAGACCCTTCTCGATGTCCTTGAGCGTGCCCGGGTCGAAGGGCTTTACCAGAAGCTGGCTGGGCTCCGGTACGCTGATGGTCGCCAGCTCCCGAAGCTCGTTCGTCGAACCATACGAGCTGACTTCGATTTTGAGATGCTCGATCAACCCGGGATGTGCCCGGCCGGTGCGAATACCGCGCAGCTCCTGCTTGAGAAACTCCACCGCCTTCTCCATGCCCGCCTGACACTGCTTCTCGATAGCACCCGTCGCCATCTCGTTACTCTCCTTTGCGATGCACTCAAGCCCGTCGCGCCGCTTCCAAAACGCGACGTCCGTCGAAAACGGGGACTGCCGCCGAGCCGATTCGCGCTGGCGGTGCCCAAAGGACCCCGCAAGGCCTCGCGCCCTGCTCTTTCAAGCCCCGGGGGCGGCCGTCAGCCTGCGTCGATGATCGTACCAACGCCGTGCCCCTGCACAACCGCCCGCATATTACCCGGCTGGTTCAGATCCAGCACAATGATCGGCACCCCGCTTCGCTGGCAAAGGTCGACCGCACTGACGTCCATCACCTGCAACCGCTGGTCGATCACCTGGTTGTATGTGAGCCGCTCGATCCGGGTCGCCGTCGGGTCGGTTACCGGGTCGGCCGTGTACACCCCGTCGACCTTCGTAGCCTTGAGCAGCACGTTCGCTCCGACCTCTGCAGAACGTAACGCCGCTCCGGTATCGGTTGTTACGAAGGGGTTACCCGTGCCGGCCGCGAAGATGACGACGCGACCTTTTTCCAGGTGGCGAATAGCCCGGCGGCGGATGAACTTCTCGCAGACGCGGTCCACGGCCACGGCGCTTTGAACGCGGGTGGCGACGCCGATCGACTCGAGCGTATCCTGAACGGCCAGCGCGTTGATAACCGTAGCGAGCATGCCCATGTAGTGCCCGGTGGATTCTTCGATGGGCGAGTCCTTGGCGATAGCCGCTCCACGGACCAGGTTGCCCCCGCCGACCACCACGCAAAGCTGCACGCCCAGCTCGACCACCAGCTTGACCTCTTCCGCGAGCCGTTGGAGCCGGGCTCCGTCGATCCCGGTCCCGCCGCGTACGCACAAGGCCTCGCCGCTGATTTTCAACAACACTCTCTTGTATTTCAAATCCGCCATAGCGCGTCACGATACCGCGGGTGTCGGTTCGGAAAAAGACCTGAGAGCTGAAAACTGTGGCTCGACTCCGACCATCGCGCACGTGTAGGGCACGGTCGAGGAACGAGACCTGCCGCGAAGGCGCATGTCGCTCAACGAAGGTCGTACTCAGCCGGCAACGATGCGCGGGTGCCCCTCCATTCCGGCGTCTGTCGGGTTGGACCAGCCGCGCCCATTCGCCGCCGGAATGGGTGGGGGGAAAGCGCCGGTAAGCCGGTGAGGAGTAGTGGATGAGAGAGCCATACGGTGAAGGAATAGCGAACCACACCGACCCCGAGTCATACTGTGGTGTCCGCAAGGGCATGGCGGGAGCGTTGACAGGGGCACGTGCGGGCCGGCCATTGAGCCGTGAAAGCCTTTTACTCCGGAGTGCCGACGCCGTCCCCCAAGGCGGAAGGCAACACCGGAGGGCGTCGTTAACGCGAGACGCCTTTCGGACTCCGCGCGGTCTTAGAACCCGAGCACGCACGGAAACTCCTCACGCGGAACCCGGGAGATCCCGCGTTCGGCCTCGAACATGGCATCGAGGTCCGCAGTGTGAATCCATAGGAGCACGACACTGATGCACGGGCGCGGGAAGTCGGACAGGCCCATAGTACCGAAGAAGACTGCGAACAACGGTGATCCCCCGGCGGGGAGGTCGTCCGCGGAGCAGTTGGAGGAAAGGGGCCTGGCCAAGGGCAACTCGATTCGACACGACAGGCACCGTACGCAGAGCCGGGATCGTCTGCAAAGCGGGTTGGATCGGGTACGACAGGCAGCGGTAAAGGATAAGGATTTACAGTTCACCACGCTTTGGCACCATGTCTATGATGTCGCTCGCCTCCGGGAGGCGTACTTGAGCCTCAAGCATGCTTCGGCACCGGGGATGGACGGCATGACATGGGAGGCGTACGGCAGGGACCTAGAAGAACACCTCTTGGATCTGTCGGCACGTCTACAGCGCGGAGCGTACCGAGCGAGGCCGGTCAAGCGGGTCTACATTCCGAAACCCGATGGACGGCAGAGACCAATAGGGATTCCCGTGTTGGAAGACAAGATCGTCCAACGGGCGATGACCGATGTGCTCTCGGCTGTCTACGAGGCAGACTTCCTCGGGTTCTCCTACGGATTTCGACCAGGACGGGACGCCCATCAGGCGTTAAGTGCCCTGACTGTCGGCATCGAGAGGAAGAAGGTGAATTGGGTGCTGGATGCAGACATTCGTGGATTCTTCGATGCCATAGACCACGATTGGCTGATCAAGTTCGTCGAGCACCGGATCGCAGACCAGCGTGTCGTGCGTCACGTGAAGAAGTGGCTGAACGCCGGCGTGCTGGAGGACGGGTGTCGAAGGGACACGGAGACGGGGACGCCGCAGGGGGGCAGTATCAGCCCGCTATTGGCGAACATCTATCTCCATTACGCCTTCGACTTGTGGGCCCGCCAATGGCGACGGACGCAAGCTCACGGAGATGTGATTATCGTGAGATATGCGGACGACTTCGTGGTGGGATTTCAACAGCGAGAGGATGCCGAGCGGTTTCGGGATGAGCTGACGGATCGCCTCCGGAAGTTCAAGCTGGAGCTACATGCGGACAAGACTCGTCTGATTGAGTTCGGCCGTTTTGCGTCGACCAATCGCAAGCGAGAAGGCCGCGGCAAACCGGCGACCTTCGAGTTTCTGGGTTTTCGCCACATCTGTGGCAAGACCCGGCGTGGGAGGTTCACGGTACTACGGCAGACTGTCGCGAAACGACGGCGTGCGAAGCTCAAAGCGATTAAGCAAGAGCTTCGGCGACGTATGCATGCCCCCGTCCGAGAGGTGGGCGCGTATTTGCGGGCGGTGGTTCGCGGGTACTATCAGTATTATGCGGTACCGCGGAACTACCCGGCCTTAACGGCATTTCGGGATGAGGTTGTCCGTCTTTGGCGCTGGACGCTCCGGCGTCGCAGCGAGAAGACTCGGATTACCTGGGCCCGCATGAACCGTTTGGCCAAGCAGTGGATACCTGCTCCCAAAATCCTACATCCTTACCCCGACCGACACCTGGCCGTTATGACCCAAGGCAGGAGCCCAGTGCGGTAGTCCCGCACGCTGGGATCTGTGGAGGGGGTCCCGGGTAACCGGGATTCCTACTCCGACATGGACGGGAATCCGACAGGTACCAAACCGGGGATAGCGTGTAGGGCACGGTCGAGGAACGAGACCTGCCGCGAAGGCGCATGTCGCTCAACGAAGGTCGGGCTACGCCGGCAACGATGCGGTGACATAGAATGGGCGGCATCTCTTGACATACCCGGCTGGGGAGGGTTCAATGAAGGGCCTGATTGGGCTGTAGTTCAATTGGTAGAACGCCTGACTCTGGATCAGGAGGTTCCAGGTTCGAGTCCTGGCAGCTCAGTTGAAGCCTCGGGACGGCCCCGGCCGACCCGGGGCTTCTTTCATGTGCAAACCCCGCAATTAGCGGTACGTCGCATCCAGGTTCTCGGATGTGCCACCGTTCAAGAGCAGTGGCACATCCGAAAATCGTCGGTGCGACGCAACACTACTCATCATCCTGGTCCGGCAGTACACTGCTCAGAGCGTCAATCACGGCCTGCTCCACTACCGACGTGGCTCCGCTGATCGCAGCGTCCCGAAACTCCCGAGCCAACGTGCCTGAACACGAAAACGCACAAAAACCGGGCATGGCCGCCGCCAACATCAGTGCCCCCAACCTCTTTCGGGCCGTCTTCATCTTAAGTAGTCTCCTTACAGTAAGCCGATTCGAGCCCACTCTTCGCCGAGTGACCCCGGTTCTAGCACCCGGGCTCGTACGTTTTGCCTTCCCGGACCCCGCAGCCGACGCATTCAGGGCGTCAGGCCCACTGCGAGTCGGCCGACTATACTCGGCGCGGCCACAACCTCAAGACTTTGCGGTCTCCAGCATCGGGATCCCGGCGGTCTTCTCCGGTTATCGGTCTATATCGAACGCGATCCCCATCGCCGCCGCTTTCCGCCAACTCGTCAGTGTCTCTACAAGATGTGGGGGTGTCCATTAGACAATGCCCAATGGGTCGGGCTCCTCGGCCGCGCAGAGGGTCATTGACCGACCTCTCGATGCGGCCGGTGATCCCCAATTGCGTGGAACGGCCGATCGTGATTGTGGCACACTCGGCGATACTGCTCAGTGCCGAACAGCCGCGCCCCGCCATCCGATCATCGCGCGGCGTCAGGGCGTTCGTATATGCCCCTTTCGATACGCGAGTACTCTCACACTGCTCATGTATTTGTTTAGCTTAAATCGGTTCCTATATCTATCTGGTGGTGCCGAGCATTGATATCGCCGCTGACGTCACAATGGGCGAAAAAAAAGCGAAAGATAACGCAAGTCACTTGACTCAGTTGCCACGTCCCCGTTAAATTAACAGCACGCTTCGCGTGGGCCAAATGATGCCTGCGGGGGCGTGCTGTATGGGGTTGCGAGCCGTACGCCAAGGGGTATGTCACACGGTTACGTGGACAGCATGTGTACGGTTCGTGTTGAAGGGAAAGAGTCGCTCAGGGTCGGCGGGGTCCGACTTCCCAGGCACACAGGCCAGAACTTTGTGAGGAGGTATTGGTAATGATCAAACGCGGACTAGCGCTGACTTTAGTGCTCGGGCTGGCGTCGATCGCACAGGCGGACGTGGATATCAAGTTGGCCCCGGATTGCTGTTTGCCGGACGAGACACTGGATTTCACGGTGAGTCTCAGCCAGGATTCCGGAGCCGATGTTTATCTTCGGATGGTGGGTCTATTCACGTACGAGACCGCCGCGGAATTTACGGTCGGCCCCTTTGCGTGGGATGCGGCCTTCGGCACGAACCACTACCAGGACGTTGCTCAGCCGGGTCTGGCGGCGGCGTACTTGGGTCTGACCACTAATTCGGCCGAACAGGTGCTCCTCCCGGCTGACGGCAGCTACGTCGAGGTCGGCACGCTTCAGATTACCTGCCCGCACGTCGAGTCGACTCGGCAGTTGAACGTTCTGCGGGCCAACGGCGCCGCCGACGACAGCAAGTCGGTCGTTTCCTACGGATTCGGCGTTGCTGCCGGCGATGACGTCACGTACGTACGCCCCGGCGCAGGCCTGACCGGCGGGGTCTTGATGGTGAACATCACCCCAGAATGTGGTGACGACAAGATCATTTTCGAGTCCGCTTGGCCGGCCGATCAGACGAACCTGTGGCGGACGCAGAACAACTATGCCTTGCTGACGTTCGACAACGATATTCCGGCTGCTCCGGTTGCGGGCGAGATCGCGATTCGCGAGTTGCTCGCCGGTGGTGCCTACGGACCGGACCTGTCGGCCAACTTCACCTTCACGATCGATCCGAGCGATGCTAAGACCCTGATCGTCCAGGAAGTTGGTGCAAACCTGACGCACAATAAGTGGTTTGGGATTGAAAATGTCAGTTGGGATGATGCTGAGTGGTTTGAGGTTCAGTATCGTGTCCTGATGGGTGACGTGGACAACAACGGTCGCGTGCTGGCTCTGGACGCCGGTGCGATCTATCCGTCTGTTCCTTGTGTGAACATCACGATGCCGTGCTGGAATCCGCGGAAGGACATCGACGGGAACAACAAGATTCTGGCTCTGGACGCCGGTGCAGTTTATCCGCGTGTTCCGTCGATTGGTGTTGCCAAGCCGGCCGGCCACTGATACAATTGGGCCGTTCGGTGAAAGTATTCGGGTTTTTGAAGACAAGTTTCTGAGGAAGATGGTCAATTAAGTGCGGCCTGGCCGGGTGGTGCCAGGGGGGCATGAAGAAGGAGATTGAGAGATGAGGAAAGTTGCGGTTAGCATGATGTTGGTGGCCTTCGCCGCTACCAGTGCTTTGGGTTCGGTTGCTACGTTTACTGACGCCACGGGTCTTCCGGGTGAAACCGTCCAGTTGGCGATCTCGGTGGGTACGAACGCCGATACCGGTTTCGACAGTGCGGACGTCGTCATCGGTGGCGACTTGGCTTTCACGTTCGACTATGATCCGGCTTGGACTGCGGCGTTCGCGAGCACGTTCGCTCCGGCTGCCATCGGGATCTACACGAACGATGTGTACGTCGGTGGCGGAAACCCGACGGCCGTTGCGAGCCCGATTGCTCTTGGCATGATCACCACGACGATCCCGGCCGGTGCGATGGACGGCGATACGTACGATTTCTACATCAATCCGGACATGGACGGCTTCAGTGCTCTGGGCGCTGGCGGTGTCCCGGAAGCTCTGGCTGGTATGGGCACGGTTACGGTAGTTCCCGAGCCGGCCACGATTGCTCTGCTGGGGCTGGGGGCGGTTGGCCTCCTGCGTCGCAGGAAGTAATCTGACGCATAGCGTCTAAGAACGACGATTTCAAACGGGCCGTCCGCCTTGTGCGGGCGGCTTGTTTCTTTTTACCCCGTCTCCAAGAGGACGGGCCACCCATCATGTAGGGCAGGTCGAGGTACGAGACCTGCCACAGAGGCGCGCGTCGCGCTAGGGCCTGTTCCAACCCGACAGATGCCGGTATGGGGCACCCGCCAGGGCGAAGGTGTGGAGCGCCCGTCTTTTTGCGGCAGGTCTCGTTCCTCGACCGTGCCCTACGAAAACGCTACTGGCCCACGACAACGATGCCGGCCTTGTCGGCGGCGGCGAGCATTTCCTCGCGATCGACCACGAACGTCTTGCCGGCCTCGATCACGAGCATCTTGGCGCCGTGCTTGTGGAGTTTGGCAATGGTCTCGGGTCCGACGGTGGGGACATCGAAACGCATGTCCTGGTCGGGCTTGGCGACCTTGACGAGGGTCCAGCCGCCGTTTCGGCAAAGATCTCCGGCCCGTTCGATCATCCGGTCGGTGCCTTCGATGGCCTCTACGGCGATGACTTCGGTCTCTTTGACGGCGATAGACTGGCCGATGTCGAGCCGGCCCATCTCTTTGGCGATATTCCAGCCGAATTCCGCGTCGCGGGACTGGTCGGCTGAGGGTCGGCGGCGGGTCAGCACGCCCGCGGGGGCGAGGTGTTCCTTCGAGTAGTGAATGCAATCCTGCATGATGATCCCATGGTCGGCGAACTCGTCCGCGACGGCGGAGAGCACCGAGTCGTTACGCTTGTCTTTGAGCTTCAGAAACCAGAGTTTGAAGCCGGTCCAGTCGGGTATGTGTCGCAGAAGCCGGAACCGTCCGTACATGGCGGTCTTTTTCACCGACCCGGCCAGGATCACGTTATCGGTGCGTTGGCGCGTGAGTATGCCAATCCACTTACCCAGCCGGGCGAGGCCGGCCCAGCGGAAGACGTCCGCCCGGCGGGCGAGATCCGGATCGGCCAGGCCGCTCAGCCCGATGACCGTAACATGACACCCGGCGCGCTGCGCGCCGCTAAGCACCATAAAGGGAAACCGGCCGGCGCCGGCAATGATCCCGAGCCGCGGTGCCGGAGAACTGTCATCAACTGGAGCATTCTGGTTCATACTGGATCGACCGAAGTCATCCTCGGCTGTCGAGTCGGCATTCCGCTCGGCAGTGTACCTGCACTGCTCAAGAGCAGTGGCACATCCAACAGGGGCCAACAAGTTGGCCCATGCCACCCTGCTTGCACTGCTCAAGGGCAGTGGCACACGGCGAGAATGGGTGTCGGGTGGCCCACCTCGTTAGCGCAGCGCTGAGGTGGGGGAGCCGGTGATCCGAGCTTCTCGCTGCTAGTGTCCACATGATGCCACTACACGGGCCAACAAGTTGGCCCAGTTGGCCCATGCCACCCTTTCTGCACTGCTCAAGAGCAGTGGCACACCCGCCACGGGCCAACAAGTCGGCCCATGTCATACGAGTCAGCCTGTGTCACCAGTCTGGCTCTCGAGCTTGGAGCGCAGCTCGCGCACGTTCCGCTCCAGGTCTTTTACGCGCTGCATCCACTTGCTTGCGCTGTGTTGGGCGACCGCCAGACGCCGCCACTCGCCGGCCGGGAGGGCCGGGTAGCCCAGTACGGTCGCACCCGGCTCAACATCCTGAACGATAGCCGTTCCGCCGCCGGCGGTTACGTTATCTCCCACCTTCAGATGACCGCCCACGCCGACCTGACCCGCCAGGGTCACGTGCCGTCCGACGGTGGCTGAGCCGGCAATACCGACGAGCCCGACCAGCATACAATCGGGTCCGATCTTGGCGCCGTGCCCGATTACCACAGCGTTCCCGAACTTCGTACCGTCGCCGATCTCAGTTTGTCCCAGAGTCGCCCGGTCGATTGCGCAGTTGGCCCCGATCTCAACGTCGTTTCCAATGAACGCCCGCCCGACCTGGGGGATCTTGATCCACTTCTCGCCGTGCGGGGCGTAGCCCAACCCGTCCTGCCCGATGACCGAGCCGGCGTGGACCGTTACGCGGTCGCCCAGCACGCAATGATCGTACACCACGACGTTGGGAAACAAGACGCAATCGTCGCCGATCCGGGCACCGGGAGCGATGTAGCAGCCGGGGTAGATCGTGCAGTCGGACCCTATAGTGACCCCGGCCGCGATGGTGGCTCCGGCGGCGATATTGGGGTTGTCTCCGATCGTCGCTTCCGGATCGATAACCGCCCTGGGGCTGAGCCCCCATTGGGGATGCCGCCGGTAGCCGTGCAATGCGATAATCGCCACCGTAACCGCGGCATAGGGATCCGCACAGCGAATGGCCGAGACCCCGGACGGCAGGTCTATTCCATCGCGCAAGATCACCGCGGATGCCTTGGTCCGCGCGACGGCCTCAGCATACTTGGGGTTCGAGAGAAAGCTCACCTCGCCCGCACCGGCGCCCTCAAGTGCGTTGACCGCCTTAACGGTCAGATCCTCACCCTCGACGCGGGCGGCGAACCCGTAATCGCCGCAGGTCTTGCACAGTTGGCTGAGTTTCAATCCGGTCACGCGGCAGATCCAATTGCTGCACTGTAAAACGCTTTCAGGCTACGGCGAGCATTGTACGGACGCGGTTTCGAGACTGTCAAACGAGGGAACCCGCTTGCGGATGCCGTTGCCCTGCCGCGGTGGCTTGTCAGCCAGCCACCGCGCCCACGGCCAGCAGGCCTACATTATAGGCCGCGTGGCAGCCCGCAGCAGAGCCGTAGCCCCGAAACCAGAAGATAAGAGCCAGGTAGGCCCCGGCGATGGCTCGAAAAGCGAAGCTGGTCCAATCGAACAAGTCCACCCCGATCGGCTGGTAGTGATGCGCCGCAAACAGCAATGCGGAGATCGCAATCGCCGCCAAGGCGACGCTGGCACGCTTGAACCGGAACAGATCCACGCCGACCATTACAATCAGCGAGATCAGAATCAGCCTGAAGACCAGTTCTTCGTAAATGCCGGCGCCGATCCCGAACGCTAACTCGCCGACCAGACCCGGCGCGTTTCCGCCGGATGCCTGGAGCGGGATTGCCCAATTCAGAGCCAACAGCGGGACGGCCGCGACGACCGCTTCGACGTACATGAGCCCGACTCGGGTCCAGCGAATTCGCCAGTTCTCTCCCGAGGCGACTTGCGTGGCCAACAGGATCACAACGATCCCCACGCCCGGCGCCCACATTCCGACGTGGCCAAACAGCTCGAAGAACCGCCGCAGCAGATCGAACGCGATCACCCGATCCGGATGAGCCACCGAGGCCAGTTCGTAGAAGACGATTAGGGGGAGCAGGAACGCCAGTGCATCCAGCGGTCGCGCAAGCAGCCTACGTTGCTCAGCGCGGGTCGATGATGGTTGTTGCTGGGCCATTAACGGCGTATCGTGGCGACTCGCGACCGAGATGCAAGAGTGTGCGTCCCCCGAGGTTGCCTCTCGTGCTGCTTCGAGAGAGGTCGTCCAAGACCTTCCCCCCTTGGCAAGGGGGGGATCGAGGGGGCGCATGCCGACGGAGAAGGCCCTCCCCCGGCCCCTCCTCGGTAAGGAGGGGACGAAGAAACGCGGCTACGTTCTTGGAGACGGCACGGTCAGGCTGGAGGTTTGTGTTGCGGGAGGCGCGCTGGAAGCCTGCGTTACGGGGCTGGCCTGTGAAATGACTCTGACAGCCGCCAAAACGCTGCGCGGAATATACGAACGGCTCTGGGCTGCGTACGGGCCGCAGCACTGGTGGCCGGCGAAGACCGCAACGGAGGTCGTCGTCGGTGCGATCCTGACGCAGAACACGGCCTGGAAGAACGTCGCGCGGGCGATCGTCAATCTCAGGAGTGCCCGTTGCCTGACCTGGACTGCTTTGCGTGACGTGGCCGACGACCGACTGGCCGAGCTGATCCAGCCGTCGGGTACGTACAAGGTGAAGACCAGGCGGCTTAAGGCGTTCGTTGATGTTCTATGGAACAAGCACGGCGGCTCCCTTGGGACGATGCTGCGCGGGGATCTGCAGGATGTCCGGAAGCGACTCCTGGGTATTCATGGGATCGGCCCGGAGACAGCCGACGCAATTCTGCTTTACGCGGGGACCCGTCCGACTTTCGTCGTCGACGCGTACACCAAGCGGATCTTGCGTCGCCACCATGTCATCGACCGTAAGGCAGGCTATGAAACGGTTCGGAACTTGTTTCAGGAAGCGATCCCGCCCGATGTCACCGTGTACAATGAGTTCCACGCCTTGCTGGTGGCGCTGGCGAAGAGACACTGCCGAGTCCGCGCCGTTTGCGAAGGCTGTCCCCTCGCCGACCTGCGTCATGCGGCACAGCTTTGAGAGGGTGCCCCATCCATTCCGGCGTTTGTTGGCGGGGTGCCCCATCCATTCCGGCGCGGGCGAACTTGGGACAACCGCGCCATTTCCCCGCCGGAATGGGTGGGGGGAAAGCGCCGGTAAGCCGGTGAGGAGTAGTGGATGAGAGAGCCATACGGTGAAGGAATAGCGAACCACACCGACCCCGAGTCATACTGTGGTGTCCGCAAGGGCATGGCGGGAGCGTTGACAGGGGCACGTGCGGGCCGGCCATTGAGCCGTGAAAGCCTTTTACTCCGGAGTGCCGACGCCGTCCCCCAAGGCGGAAGGCAACACCGGAGGGCGTCGTTAACGCGAGACGCCTTTCGGACTCCGCGCGGTCTTAGAACCCGAGCACGCACGGAAACTCCTCACGCGGAACCCGGGAGATCCCGCGTTCGGCCTCGAACATGGCATCGAGGTCCGCAGTGTGAATCCATAGGAGCACGACACTGATGCACGGGCGCGGGAAGTCGGACAGGCCCATAGTACCGAAGAAGACTGCGAACAACGGTGATCCCCCGGCGGGGAGGTCGTCCGCGGAGCAGTTGGAGGAAAGGGGCCTGGCCAAGGGCAACTCGATTCGACACGACAGGCACCGTACGCAGAGCCGGGATCGTCTGCAAAGCGGGTTGGATCGGGTACGACAGGCAGCGGTAAAGGATAAGGATTTACAGTTCACCACGCTTTGGCACCATGTCTATGATGTCGCTCGCCTCCGGGAGGCGTACTTGAGCCTCAAGCATGCTTCGGCACCGGGGATGGACGGCATGACATGGGAGGCGTACGGCAGGGACCTAGAAGAACACCTCTTGGATCTGTCGGCACGTCTACAGCGCGGAGCGTACCGAGCGAGGCCGGTCAAGCGGGTCTACATTCCGAAACCCGATGGACGGCAGAGACCAATAGGGATTCCCGTGTTGGAAGACAAGATCGTCCAACGGGCGATGACCGATGTGCTCTCGGCTGTCTACGAGGCAGACTTCCTCGGGTTCTCCTACGGATTTCGACCAGGACGGGACGCCCATCAGGCGTTAAGTGCCCTGACTGTCGGCATCGAGAGGAAGAAGGTGAATTGGGTGCTGGATGCAGACATTCGTGGATTCTTCGATGCCATAGACCACGATTGGCTGATCAAGTTCGTCGAGCACCGGATCGCAGACCAGCGTGTCGTGCGTCACGTGAAGAAGTGGCTGAACGCCGGCGTGCTGGAGGACGGGTGTCGAAGGGACACGGAGACGGGGACGCCGCAGGGGGGCAGTATCAGCCCGCTATTGGCGAACATCTATCTCCATTACGCCTTCGACTTGTGGGCCCGCCAATGGCGACGGACGCAAGCTCACGGAGATGTGATTATCGTGAGATATGCGGACGACTTCGTGGTGGGATTTCAACAGCGAGAGGATGCCGAGCGGTTTCGGGATGAGCTGACGGATCGCCTCCGGAAGTTCAAGCTGGAGCTACATGCGGACAAGACTCGTCTGATTGAGTTCGGCCGTTTTGCGTCGACCAATCGCAAGCGAGAAGGCCGCGGCAAACCGGCGACCTTCGAGTTTCTGGGTTTTCGCCACATCTGTGGCAAGACCCGGCGTGGGAGGTTCACGGTACTACGGCAGACTGTCGCGAAACGACGGCGTGCGAAGCTCAAAGCGATTAAGCAAGAGCTTCGGCGACGTATGCATGCCCCCGTCCGAGAGGTGGGCGCGTATTTGCGGGCGGTGGTTCGCGGGTACTATCAGTATTATGCGGTACCGCGGAACTACCCGGCCTTAACGGCATTTCGGGATGAGGTTGTCCGTCTTTGGCGCTGGACGCTCCGGCGTCGCAGCGAGAAGACTCGGATTACCTGGGCCCGCATGAACCGTTTGGCCAAGCAGTGGATACCTGCTCCCAAAATCCTACATCCTTACCCCGACCGACACCTGGCCGTTATGACCCAAGGCAGGAGCCCAGTGCGGTAGTCCCGCACGCTGGGATCTGTGGAGGGGGTCCCGGGTAACCGGGATTCCTACTCCGACACGGACAGAGATCCGAAAGCCACTCGCATTCCGCAATCGATTCCCTACCTATTGTTCAACCCGCTTCGGGGTTGGTGCGGGAGGGGTTCGGTGACCCAAGGTGGCACTAAAGCGGCTACGCCGCTTCGTTTACCCTGGGCTATGTTGTTAAACGCCTTCGGCGTAAGTTCTTAACAGGCGCGGCGTGCAAAGATACATCATGGATCAGCTCCACGGGTCAACGGGTTGACACACGTCACCTGCACTCAATCGGCCTTTGTGGCAGGTCTCGTTCCTCGACCGTGCCCTACGATGCGGTACGGTTCAGTGCCTCGACGCCCGGCGGTCCGCACAGCGGACCCTATCCCGCTCAATCATGCAGACAGGATGTCTACGCTACGAGACTGCTAGTGGCCGCGGCTGCGCCCAACCAGGCCGGAGGAAGCGGTCGAGATACCCTTGACGGCCGAGCTGAGTCCCTCGCGATTCGGGGCGTACTCCATCGCCGTATCGTAGTGGACCTTTTCTTGTTCGATCAGCTCGCACAATGAGAACGTGAACGAGCGCATGCCGTCCTCTTTGGAAGATGCGATGATCGAGGCAAGATCATCGTCTTCTTCACGGCAGATCTTGTCCTTGACGACCGTGTTGTTGAGCAGGACCTCGGTAGCGGGGAACTGGGTCCCCTTATCGATGCCCGGCAAGAGCTTCTGACAGAGAATCGCCTTCAGGCTGGTTGATAGCGAGGAGCGAATGAACGCGTGTTGTTGCCGCGGGAAGAATTCCATAATACGGTTGAAGGTCTGGGGGGCGTCGCTGCAGTGCAAAGAGCCCAGCACGAGATGACCGGTCTCCGCCGCCTGCAACGCGGCCAGCATCGTCTCCCGGTCACGTAACTCGCCGATCATTATGCAGTCCGGGTCCTGCCGGACCACGAAGCGGAGGGCCTTCTCGAAATCGGGCACGTCGATACCGATCTCCCGTTGTGAGATGATGGATTTCTTCGGAGTGAACATGAACTCGACCGGGTCTTCGATGGTGATTATGTGCATATTGCGAGTTTGATTGATGTGTTCGAGCATCGCCGCCATCGTGCTGCTCTTGCCGCATCCGGTAATCCCGCTGATCAGGATCAGACCCTCGACCTGCTTGCTGGCCACGGTTGTATAGATCTCAGGCAGATGCAGATCACTAAACGTGGGAACCTCGTTTTGCACCCTCCGGATCGCGACGTGCAGTTCACTTCCTGAACGGAACGCATTGATCCGATAGCGGTCTCCGGTCGCCCCGCGGGCCGAGAAATCCAGATCTTTATGCGCATCGAAATCCTCGATGCGGCTTTCCGGGACCATGCCGCGCACCATGGCCTCGATGAACTCGCTGTCATTCAAAGGCGCCATGTCCACTTTGCGGAGGTTGCCCGCAATGCGATAGTACGGGGCGTACCGGGTCTTCAAATGGAGGTCCGAGGCGTCAAGCTGTCCCATGCTGGCCAACAGCTTGTCCATCGTCTCCTGGGGCGTCAGTGATTGTGCAGTCACTTTCTTACTCCCAAACAGTAAAGGCCGTCGGCCTGAGAACCGATTCCTGCCGGTATGCCGGGGTTCCACACCTGCCGGGTCCCCATGCCGGCTCTGGCGCAAGACAATCGTTACCGGCTTGGCTTGGCTTGCCGAACCTGGGCCGGCCCGTCCATTCTACTTCCCCCGATTTGTCCAATCAAACAGAGGCCAATTGACGTCTGCGGGGGTGGATCGATAAAGTCTGCAAGAAGAAGGGGCTTGCCAGCGATCAGAGGATGGAGTAGCGGATGCCCACACGTAAGCAGATCGAGCAACTGCTGGCCGCGGAGCCGGATGATCTCTTCCTCAACTTTGGCTTGGCGGTGGAGCTGGCCAAAGAGGGGTTGGTCGATGACGCCTTGATGCGATTCAACCGCGTTCTTGAGCTTGACCCAAGCTACACGGCCGCCCATCGGCAGATGGGTACGCTGTTGATCCTCGCCGGACGCCGCGACGATGCCCGAGTTGTGCTGACACGAGGAATCGCGGCGGCCCAACAGGCCGACGATGGGCACGGCGCCCGCGAAATGCGGCGCCTTCTCGACAGTATCCCGTGATCGGGTCCCGGGGAGGTTACTTTCCGGGGTTGATTCCACGACGGGGTGTCCAGCAAGCCCTGGTCGGGGGCGTCGCCGGGCGGTGTGGGGAATCGCCCGGAGTTGCGTAGCGTGCTGCGCCGCCGAACCCTGCAGAACACGGAGGAAAAGGCGTGATCACCATTATCGCCGCATGCCCTGCGTGTCACCAGGAGCTCCCAATCGAACTGGACGAACCGCCGGGACGTGACCGTGGCATTGTGGTTACTTGCGATCACTGCGGTGTAACGAGAAGCCTACGAGCCTATCGGCGCGAATACGCCCGGCAGATCGTCGCGCAGAACCGGCGGCGGCAAGAAGAGGCGATTGCCCACGCCACCACCGAACAACAACGTCTACAGAGGATTGCGGCCCAAGCTGCCAATGCCGCGCGGGAGGCCGCACTGCGCACCGCGGCAGCGGCTCTTGCCGAACGGGCGAATCCGGCGCCGGTGCGAAGGACCGGTTCTGCCGGAGTGCCGTGGAGGAATCGGCGCGGACTCAAGACCCCAGCGTTCGTCGGGGCCGGGGCCGCCGTGCTGGCATTGGTCGCGGTCACGGCTTTCTGGGCGACTCGAACGGAGCCTGTGGAGACAGGAGCCAAGGCCGAACTCCCCTTGCCACCGGACATAGCCGACTGGGATCAGCCGCAAACCTCGGACGCCAAGTCGGCGGCAGAATCGCACTATGATCTGCTACGGGCTATGGCCCAACAGTTGTCAGCCCGAGACTACCGGGACGCCAATGGCCGACAGATAGATACAAGTCAGGCCTTGGGCATGGTAATCGGCGGAGCCGGCCGGCTCTGCAAACCCGGTGCGTTGCCTTTCGAGATCGAGTGGCGGCTTAACGCCGGGCTGACGGGTGCCGATCCGGTTAGTTCGCTGACTGTCGGAGAGGAAGGACGGCGATACGGTGAGGATCTCTTCGGGGCAGCGCGCAACGAGTGGGCGGGTCTTCCAACTGCGGCAGGCGTAGCGCCCGATGGATTCGTGGCGGCCGGGGTCGAGGTCCTCGAGACCGCCGACCAGGCAATGCGCGACGGGGCTCGCATGGAGCGACCGAACGAGTACGGCTGGCAGTACTGTTACGTTGCCGAAAAGCGGTTGGGTGATTACTTCTTCAAGTGTACGATTCGGGACACCATCGAATCGGACATTTGGGAAACGAAGCCCGGGAGCCGGATTGTCTTGGAGTTCACGTTCGATCCCGACGTTGCGCCGGATGAGCCCGGGCAGTTTGCGGATGAGCACGGCGGCGGGCAATAACAGTGATTGAGACAGCCTCGCCGGTACCGCTCACGCACACGTTATCTGCAGCTTGTTCACATTCGGGCGCGAGACCGGTGTCGTTTCTGACGAGATCGGTCACGATCTCGCCCTTTTTGCCAGGGAGGTGTACAGAAGGGGGGGATGGCGACGTAGAAGTGTGTTCTCCGGTGCCGGGGTCTGCGGCCCCGGTAAGACGGGGAGGAGGTGACGCGATCACGTTATTGGAGGAAGCGCCGGGTCGCTCTAACCGGGCGCGCGTCCGATCTTGTCTATCATCACATGTGAATGGTCCGTATTTCACAGGCAGGGGCGGGCGGGCCGTTCTGCAGAGGTCTTGACAGCACCCTCGCGCAAACGGACCCTTTTCGCGGTGCTGCAACCTAACGGTGGCGCGTACGTAATAACAAGTGGCGACGCGGAGGGTGCGTCGACGCGAAACAGGTTGGCTATGCAGGTGAGTCCAAACATGGCAAGGCACGAGCGAACGTACTGGGTACTGGCTATCGCGGTAGCGGCCCTTTTCCCGGCCGGTGGGGCATTCGGCACCGAAGCGCCCAAGGCATCAACCAGACTCCCGGATCTGGATTTAAGCCAGCCTGCGGCAGCGGCCACCGTTGAACGGATATGCGATACCGCCGTGAGCAATATCGCCCGCCGCTACAACCTGAACGAGGAACAGACCCGAACCACCAGCGAGCTGATGAAGCGGGAGGTCGGCAAGTTCATCGAGGAACATGAGGAGCTGGTCTGGCCCGTTATCCGCGAGCTGCTGGCCAAGCAGCTTCAGCCGCCCGAGAACGCCGCGGAGCTCAAGCGGCTTGGGAAGTCGGCGCGAGAACTGGCGGCGCTGGCCAAGGATGCCATCTTCCGCGCCAACGCGGAGTGGCGGCAGATGCTCTCCGACGAGCAGAAGGCCGTACACGACTTCGATCTGGCCGAAATGGAAAAGACCTTCGACAAGATGGACCAGACTCTTGGTGGTTGGGAGAAGGGTGAGCACACGCATGATCCGATGTTCCCGCCGCCCAACATGGCCGGCAGTCCGCCGCGCCCGTCGAAGCCGGCGGAGGGGACGATTCCCGAGCCGAAGCAGGAGTTCTTCAAGGTTACGATCTTCGATACTTTCGTCGAGGAGTTCATCAAGGACTACAACCTGGATGCGGCTCAGAAGGAAACCGCCCGATCCATCCTGAAGGAGTTCAAGGCCAAGGCGAACGACTTCAAGAGTGCCAAGTCGGCCGAGTTTGCTCAGATTGAATCGTCCCGCGCCAAGGCTGTGCGCGATCGGGACTACAAGAAGGCCGCCGAGGCGGACGCTTCGCGTAAGAAACTGCTCGAGCCGGTGTATCAGCTTTTTGCTGAGATGAGAGACCGGCTTAAGAGCTTGCTCACGAGTACTCAGTTGGAGCTGTTCGCCGCTAAGAACAAGGGCGAGACCTCAGAGAAGAGCGAAGACACTAGTCCGAAGAAGGACGAGAAGCCTCAAATCAAGAAGAGGACCTCGGCCGAGGTGAAGAAGTCTGGCGAGAAGAAAGAACCTAAGCCGGCCAAGACCACGCCGAACCCGTAGGGCAGGTCGAGGTACGAGACCTGCCGCAAAGGCGAGCGTCGCGCGAGGACCACGTAGGGCACGGTCGAGGCACGAGACCTGCCATCAAGGCCGCCAATGGCTCGAGCTGCACGAACATGCGCCACTTGTGTGCCTCGCGGAACCAGCCCGTCAGGGCGACAGCTCTGCCCAGCCCGTGGCGTGAGCCGCGGGATCGCGTCGTACGTCAACCCCAGCCCCGCCCCGGGGCGGCACTTCGGCATTGGAAGAGGTACCGGCCGGCGCCAACGTATTCCCCTTATGATGTTGAATCACCGGCGTCCGATCCAAACCTCGATGTCTTGTGCCGCCCCCGAGGGGGCTTGGCGCGAGGCGGCCGCACGGTTCCCCCAGGCTTACGCCATGGGGCTACAGCACCTGTCGCCCCAAGGGGCTTGGCTTGCGACACGATCGAGGCACGAGACCTGCCGAGATGGCGCGCGTCGCGCGAAGACCACGGAGGGTACGGTCGAGGTACGAGACCTGCCGTCCTGGGTGCCATGGGCAAGCGTCGCCGATTTGCGCAGCGAAGTACCGGTCGTCACTCGATCTCGCGTTAGGGTCATGGACCGTTCCAGCTTGCCCGTGATGCCTGCGGCTCGCCAAGCTCCACGGGTCAACAAGTTGACCCATGACACCCGGTTGTCACCCCCTGTAGGGCATGGTCGAGGCACGAGAGAATAGGTGCGACTGGGTCGCACCCTATCGGCTGTCGCCCAAACGGGGCTCCACTACCGCTGCCGCCCCGCGCTGCTCGAGAGCAGTGGCACACCCGAAGACTGGGTGTGAAGCAGCCCTAGAACTTGCCGAGAAGAGGGATGGCGGAGATCGCAACGTCGCCGTCGCGGATGGTGCTGTAATCGGTGGGTCCTTCGACCTTGCGATCCCAATACGGAGCGCCGTAACCGAAGGTGGCTACTTCCGGGCTATCCGCGGTCAGGCGGTCGAATTGCATGGGGACCGGCTCGACGGCTACCGGTACCCGGTGGATCCGGTCCAACGCGTCCGGAGGAATGGGTGACGGAAGATTGACACTCCAGAAGCCCGGTCCGGGTAGAGTCTCATCGAGAAGATCGGGGATGACGGCGGCGCACACCTCGGCGGCTCTGGTCCAATCGAGCTCGACTCCGCGCCGAATCGCTTGGGATAATGCGATGGAGCGAATGCCCAGGATGGCCCCCTCGCGCGCCCCGGCGATCGTCCCCGAGTAGAAGACATCCACCCCGGAGTTGGCGCCCCGGTTTATCCCGGATACGACCAGATCGATCGGGCCGTTCATCAGTTCCGCATGGGCCAGTCGAACGCAATCGGCGGGAGTTCCGCCAACCGCAAAGACCTGCCCGGCCACGTCGCAAGTCCTGTGCTCCACCGTTATCGGTCCGCGCAGGGTGATCATGTGGCTGCACGCCGAGCGCTCTGAGGCGGGGGCGACCACGTAGATCTTGCCCAGCCCGGCCAGAGCCCGATAGGCGGCGAGAATCCCGGGAGCGTCCCATCCGTCGTCATTGGTAAGCATGATATTCATGTTTGGTGTTTCGCTTTATTGCGGGTGAGCTGCCGGGCCCGGGGTACACCTTGCCCGAACGGCATCGCCGACTTTGTGTTCAAACCTTGCAAGACCCGCGCCGCGGGGCGGGACTCGACTTACGGGCAACACTCGCTCCCATAAACCCGGATCACGGAGAACCAACTATATTACTTGGCCGGGCTCGCTCCCCAATCGTAGGCTTCAACGGGCTAGATACTCCAAATTGCCCAGGCTCTACAAGCGCGTCTGCCGAGGCCGATCTCACCGGCGCGCCGGAGTCGATCGCGTCGGGGGAGCGTGCGGTCGTCGCATTGCGACGGGATAAGAAGTGATGCCCAGTCAGTTTCAAGACTGGAGGGTCTAACGTCTGGATGTTCGAGGGAGAGGGGGCATGCACAGCACTACGGCACATCCGAGCGGGTCGATCATCGATCTGCCAAGCAGCGCACCTACCGTTCGCGTTACGGCCGGCGTTGGTTCAGCAGGGCAGAAGACCTGGAACATCCGGCGTCCGGTGACGTTAATCGGTTCACGGCGTCCTGCGCACATCGTCCTGCACGATCGCAACGTCAGCGTTGCCCATTGCGTTATCGTTCATACGGGAACCGAAGTGCTGCTGAAGGACCTGCACACCACCGGCGGCACGCTACGCAATAACGATCCTATCGATCTGATTGTGCTCAACGACGGCGATGTTGTTGCAATAGGGCGGACGAAGATCCAGGTGGCGATTCAGGCTTCGCAGGATGTTAACGAAGACTCGGGTTGCGGGATCGAGTATGTGGAGCCCACAAAGCTCCCCAAACCACTGACCCTGCGGCTGGAGCATACGGATCGGCGATGGCAGGTTGAAGATGCCGTGACGCTGATCGGCCGGCACCGCAAGGCTGCGATAAGGATCGAAAAAGAGGACGTGTCCACCCGCCACGCGATCTTGTTTCGCTTTGCCAGAGAGGTGGCAGTCTTTGACCTGGGGAGTCGCACCGGGACCTCCGTAAACGGCGAGCCCTGTTCATTGGCTCGGATTCCCAGCGGAGCGTGCATAGGTCTGGGAGCCTGCAGTCTGCTTGCCGGCTTGGCGGATGTGCCGGCAGCAGCGCCGCAGACGCCTGCTACGCCCCAGCCACAATCCGATCGTGCCGAGAACCTCGGGGCGTCAGGCAGGGCGGAAGCTCCTCCGCGGCCCCAGGCGCCGCCGCCGCCGTTACCCCGGCGCGAGGACGCGCCGGCGCGATCACTTGGGGAGATCCAGACCGAGTTGACCTCGTTGCATTCCAACATCTCTGAGTCGTGGGATCGCCTTAACGCCTGGCAATCTCAGCTCCGACAGGACGCTGACCGCCTGAGCGAGCAGGATGAGAGCCTGACCAGTCGCGAGGCCGAGTTGGATGCTCGAGACGCCGCGCTTCGTGGGCATTTGCATGATGTCACCAGCTACAACGAGCAGATCCTGGAGCGAGAGCGCGAGCTGGCCGCCGAGGCCGCCCGCATTCAGGAGAAGCGCGACGAGCTGGCCTCAACGATGGCGGACCTAGCCAAACGGGAAGCAGAAGTTGCCCGTCGGGCAGATGAACTAAAGCGCCGCGAGCACGTAGTAGCCCAGCGATGGGCGCGGGTTCAATCCGCCACCTGTCCGCACTGTCGGAAGCCGATCCGGAGCGATTCGGCCCCTTAAGCGCACCGGATGGCCGAGAAAACCAGCCCGTGGTGCGCACGCTGGAAATCACCGGGTGACCGGGCACTATTCGCGCAGGATCATCCCGGTTACTTCCGCCTCAAAGACCATCTTCCCGTTAACCACACCTTGCGTGGCGGAGATGATCCGACGGGACCGGTACGTTTTCCCCGCAGCGAGTATGTACAGACGGCAGGGGGCCACGACCGCATCGCGGAACTTGCACTGATCAATGCCCCCGAACCCCATGAACCCGTCGTAGACGTTGAGCAGCTTCGCCAGTACGGCCGATGCCTGCCCCGCCATCTCCAACATAAGCACCCCCGGCAGCAGAGGCCTGTCCGGCACGTGCCCCCGGAACCACCAGTCATCGGGGCGGATGTCCCGGTAGGCCACGATCTGTCGGGCATCGAGGTCTACGTGGCAGATCCCGTGCAGCAACATGAACTCGTGGCGGTGTGGCAGAAGCTCGTAGATCTGCTCCTGGGTCAGACGAGTTTGGCTCAGGTCGGTTTCGTCAAGGTTGACCAAGAACGGGGGAGGCATGAAGGCCGCTCCATCCACTTTGTCCACGTATGCCCGGCACCGCGCCGGGCCGCGGTCATTCCCCACAGGCAAGGCCGACCCGTCGGTCGGCGCGCGCCCCCGAGCCTCGATGGAGCAGCGGCTCCCTCGCCAAGCCGGAGCAAGGCACCCAACCGATCGGTCGAGCCACTTTGGTACTACGCTCTATCTTCCGCGCGGACTTCCAGGATCTTCTTACGAACCTCCTGCGCGGCCTCCTTGACATCCTGCATTGTCTTGCGAACACGCGTACCCGCAGCCTTATTGCCGCCCGACGCCTTGCTGACATCATCAGCAGCCGCCTCAACCAGCTCTCTCAGGCGTTCGTATTCTTCCATGCCGGCGGACCTCCCGTTAGTAGCAGCCCTCGGGTGCGGTCGTTACGCAACCGCACGTTGGCAGAAAGTCTAGCAGAGCGAGGGCGCGGCTGCAAAGGACCCGGCCGCGTAAAAACCGTGCTGGCGTACGCTGTAACGCAGTTTTTATTGGCCGGATCAGCGAACCGTTAATCCGGCCCTATTTTGTCTTGCGACGTAACCTATGTATTTTTAAGGCTTTACGGGGATAGGCTTTCTCGGCCTGCCCCAAGCCTGAATCCCGCGTGACAACCCAGTTAAGGCCGCCGGGAGGCTCCAATAATACTGAAATCGCAGATTCGACAATTCGACCTGAGGCAAGAGTGATCGGTCGAGAGCGGAGCCTAATTCGTATAGTGAACTTCTTAATGCGTCCGATATCTGGCTCGTGTTCGCATGGAGGCGGCACACCGGTTCGAGAAGGCGAAAACCCAGCAGAGAAGGTGCATGATGCGATCTGCAACGATCTGGCACGGATGCCTCATCGGCATGGCCGTCACTTGCGTACCGGCGTTGGCCGGCGACGTTGATCCCGTACGCGTGCAGTCTCGCACCTTCGAGATTGAGTACGAGGTCAATCCCGCGGCTCTTCCGCTGACTGCCGTCCGTCTGTGGTACACTCTAGACGAAGGGCGAACCTGGACTGCGCACGCCAACGATGAGGACTGTGTGTCACCGGCTACGTTCCATGCAACTCAGGAGGGCTTATACGGGGTCTTCTTCCAGCTCGAGAACGCGACCGGGGTGTCCAGTACACCTCCGGGCTCGTCCACCATTCCCCATCAGTGGGCTTTCGTCGACGAAACTCCGCCGGTCGTTCAGCTTCACGAGTTGCGGCAGACCACCATGTTGGGGCAGCGCGTCGTTCAGATTCGCTGGACGGCGGTTGACGCGAATCTGACGCCGCGGCCTATAGAGATCGAATACCAGCGGCTACCCGGTGGGCAGGCGACTTCCGTGGTCGACGATCCCATCGCCAATACCGGTCGCTATGACTGGCGGTTGCCGGACGATCTGGCAGGCTCCGCAGCGGTGCGTCTCTTCGTCAACGATTGCGGGGGGCATCGCGTCGCCAGCGAACGGCAGATTGTCGAGATCCTTCCTCTTCCAGGGCATGCAACGCCTGTGGGGCTCTCTGCGACGGGCCTTGCGGAGCCTTCTCGCCAGCAGGTGGCTGTGGCCACCAGTTCCGACTTCGAAGGTCGGAACGCCCTTCGAGGCCGTCAGCTTTACAGGGAGGCCTTAGCGTTTCGTGATCTCGGTGATTATCGCCAAGCGGTGTCGCGGCTGCGTGAAGTAGTCAAGCTGGATCCGCAGATGGCGGAAGCGTTTTCCGAGATGGGGGCGATGCTCTACCTGCTCGGTGATTACGACGAAGCCCTGGCCGCGTTCGACATAGCCTTGGCACAGAAACCCGCACTGCGTTCCGCTTTGCAGGGGGCGGCGAAGGTCTTCCGGCAGAAGCACGATTACGCCTCCGCGGCCGCGCACCTGCGGACGATTCTCAGGTATAACCCGAACGACGCCGAGACCTGGATGTTCCTCGGGGACGTGGGCATTTTCCAGGGTGACGAGGCTCTGGCACGAGAATGCTACATTCGTGCTACCCAGATCGACCCGGAGGCCACGGTGGTCATTGAGCAGGCGGGGAAACGGCTCGCGTTGATGGCGGATGTTTCGCGATCATATCGGCAAAAAGGACATTGATTGAATGGAAGCACCGTCGGCAAAACTGAAACCGGTGTTCGCAATCGTCGGACCCGATCGGTTTCTGCGCCGGGAAGCTCTGCAGGGTATTCTCGCGCAGGCCGGGGAGGATTTCGACCATATCGAGCGGGTCGAAGGCGCTACGGCCGTACTGGCCGAGGTGCTCGATGGTGTCCGAACTATGTCGCTGCTGGGTTCGTGCCGGGTAGTAGTCGTCGATGGGGCCGATCCGTTTATTACCGCCCATCGCGCCGCTCTGGAGCGTTACTGTGCGGAGCCGGCTCCGGGTGGGTGTCTTATTCTCGGCTGCAACTCTTTGCCGAAAAACACGCGCCTCTATCGGATCATCAACGAACAGAATGTCGTTATCCACTGCGAGCCCCCGAAAGGTCGCGCGGTGACCGCGTGGATCACGGCTCGAGCCCGTTCCGTTCATGGAAAGAACCTCGGGGCGGTAGCGGCACAGGCGCTTCGCCGCCAGATCGGCGACAGCCCCGGACTCCTTGATGCCGAATTGGGCAAGCTCTCCGCTTACGTCGGATCACGTCCGGAGATTGCCCCGGAAGATGTCAGCGCCCTTACCGGGCATCATCGCGAGGAGAAGGTGTTTGCCATTACCGATGCGATTTCCTCCGGCGACACTAAGACGGCACTTCGCCATTGGCGGCAAGTGCTGGCCACGGATCGCGCCGCTCCGGCTCGAGCTATCGCCGGTCTGGCGTGGGGGGTCCGGCGTCTGCTGCAGGCCAAGTGTGATTGGGCGGACGGTACGGATCTTCGCGAACTGGCCCGCCGGATGTACGTGGACCCCGGAGTGTTACGAGACCGGCTGGAAGGTTTCACTATCGGGGAGTTCGAGGACCAACAACAGGATCTTCTCTCTGCGGATGTAGCCATAAAGACCGGCGCCACAACCGCAGATATCGGGGTCGAGAAGTTCATTGTGAAGCACAGCGAACGCCGACGAACAGCGCATACTCGGCGAACAGGAAACGCATCATGACGGGTAATCACGTTTCTTCGGCTATCCGGCATAGCTTGTTGGTGCTGGCAATCGCGGCGTCTTTGGCCGGCTGTGCGAATCTCCAACCGCATTATTCCGGACCGGTGCAGACCACTCCGGCACCGGCCCAAGTCGAGCCGCAAACCGCCGCCGAGCCCGATCCGGCCGGTGAGCCGCCGCAACGTGAGATGCTTGCCGCAATCGCCGATTTTCTGGAGCGGACCGGTGAATACGGGCTGAGTCCCGAGACACAGCCCCTTCCCGAGATCACGCGCACGGCGGTGACGCCGCCTTCGTGGGACTCCGCACCGGCCGGTCCCCGAGCCGCACGCGCCGCTGTCGAACCGCGGCAGGTTGTTTCTGAAGCGGTCGCACCGGAGACGGCTATCGCCAACACCCGCATGGTGCTGACCGACGCTGAGCCGGCCGCGACCGGTCCGGCCTTGCCGGTGGTCAAACGTGTTACGATTCGTTCCGCACAGCCGAAACCGACACCGCAAGCAGCGCCTCCGGATAACACTACCAACGAGCCGATGGAGTTCTACCCGAATGAGGCGGTGGTTACGGTGGACAAGTTTCTCGAGCACCTCGAGGCTGCCCATCAGCAGAATCGGGATTTTGATTCTGAGTGGCAGCTTCGTCTCGTAAGAGCGGCTCTGAATCGCGAAGATCAATCGGGTGAATCCGCCACGAACCTCAGTCCGAACGCTTGGAGTATCCTGACCGACCTGATCCGCGTGGGAGTCGCCGCCCGACGGGTCGCCCGGAACCCGCTTCTATCCGGGGAGGAGGCGCTCACATGCGTCGATGACCTCCGTTTGGAGTTGGCCGACCGAGCGGATCCAATCATCTCGACCATAGCATTGTGCCGCAAGGTTGTCACTTTCGGGGTGTTTGAGGAGCTGGATGCGGATCGGTTCGTCGCCGGCCGGTCCGTCGCGGCGATCGTTTACTCGAGCATTCGCAACTTGCGGTCCGAGCAGACGTCCGACGGGCGGTACCAAGCCCGGCTCGCCACCCGGCTGGAGGTGCTCACTGCGGCCGGGCAACCCGTTTGGCAACATGAAGAGCCCGAGATTGTGGACACGTGCCGGGAGCGGCGGACGGACTTTTTCGTTGCTCAGCGGATCGTTCTGCCGCCCACCCTTGTGGCCGGTGACTACGTGCTGAAAGTGATGGTCGAGGACAAACTTGCGGAAAGGACCAACGAGGGTCTGCACCGCTTCTCGATTGCGGCGTCGACCTCGGTAGCGTCGAGGCGTTCGGGTTGGCCGCCGTAATCTATGCTGATAAAGAAGGTTATGGTGCGGTGCCCACTGTGGGGTATTGCCGCTTCGGTGGAACAAGGGCAGAGAATCGACAGGATCTTGATAGATCGCTAACTGAAACGGCTTGGCGCCGTCTACCTGGACGGTACACTCAATGTTATCGGTTGTGCGGCGTTCCGCCGGCGCGGTCCGGAGCGCGCAACCCGTGTTTAGTCACGCGTTAGTTCAGAACGGAGTATGATTATGAAACGAGTGCTCAGTCTGGTATGCATTCTGGTGGTTTCGACCGCCGCGTTCGCTCAACAGTCGGAATCGACGGAGATCACCACAGTAACCACAACGGTTAGCGGCGGTGAAGATCTGATGACCCAGCTTTGGTTCATGGAAGACGCTACGCCGTTAGAGACGGGCAAGCTCGATTTGCGGCTGGGCTTCTCCTGGGTTACAGAGTCAGAACACGCGAATCTCGGTGAATCCAGCGACGACTTCGTGTTGACGTCGGCGCTTGTCTGGGGAGCTGCCGAGAATCTGGAGCTGTCGCTTGCCGTAGGAAGCTGGTTGGGTGACGGCGGTGATGTCGGACCGTTCGAAGACGGCAACCACGATACTACCGTCGGTTTGCTGTGGCGCATCCACGAGCAGGGTGACGAGTGCCCGGGGCACGGGTGTATTCAGTTACCGAGTATCGCCCTATCGGCCGCTGTACGCATCCCGACAGGCTGCAGCTCGAGTGGGATGGATGGTGAGCTCCGCTTGGTTATGACGCACAACTACGACAACGGCATTCGCTCGCATCTGAATGCCTTTGTGAAGGCGGTGGACGACGATAATCTGGAGAGCGTCAACCCTGACTACCGCTGGTGGTGGGATAACCGCGACGACGTGGATGTTCGCAGTACCCAATGGGGTGTCGTCATCGGTGCAGACGGCCCGCTGTGTGCTGATGGAGCGGTCCGCTGGGTAGCCGATTACGTCCACCGCAGCAGTCGGTTCGATGGCGGAGACGAATTGGACATTCTCGAGCTCGGTTGGGAATGGACCGCGGACAGGCATAAGTTCGGCATGTCGGTGCATGGCGGCTTGGATCACACCGGTGAGAACCCGAACTTTGGTGCCGGCTTGATGTACTCGCTGTCGCTGGGATAATCGGCCGAACGGCGTAATAATCTGCAAACGACTTACGGGAGCCCGAGCGCCGGTCGCTTGGGCTCCCGTTTCTGTTGCCCGCACCGGATGAGCCACACCGCCGCGGGAGGCGTCGGTCGTGTTTCCGGGGGTGGGTTGGAAGCCTGCGCTACGGGGGGCGTATTCCGTTACCGTGGAGCCGGCGTTTCCCAGGGGCAGGCTGGAAGCCTGCGTTACGGGAGCGTGTCTTGTTGCGGTTGCCCTGTGTTTGGGCAGGCTGGACGCCTGCGTTACGTTGCCGTTGCTTTCTGCATTGACGAGAGCCGGAGGATGAGCCGCGAGCGTCTATGAAAGTCGGAATCCTCACCAGCGTCGACACCCGCCATCGCTATTTTGCGCGGGCGCTGGCTCGCGCCGTTAAGGTCGTGGCGGTTGGTTATGAGCAAACGGGGTACTCGCCGGCGGCAGTATCCCCAACCGGCCTGTCTCCGGAAGAGGCCTGTGTTGTCGAGCGTCATTTCGCCGAGCGTTCCCGACAGGAAGAGCTGTTCTTCGGGACTGATAGCGAGTTCCTTAACGACGAGGCCGGGATTCGCGTTATCCACTTGGCGCCCGGTACGTTGAACGACGTCGAGACCGTATCGACGTTCGAGGATGCCGGGGTAGATACGGTGGCGGTCTATGGAACGAACCTGCTCAAGCCGCCGCTGCTGGGGCGGTGGGGCGATCGGATGATCAACCTCCATTTGGGCCTTTCGCCGTACTACCGTGGGACGGCCACGAACTTCTATCCACTTCTGAACGAAGAGCCGCAGTATGTAGGGGCGACGATCCACGTGCTGGCGTCCGGTATCGACAATGGTCCGATTCTGCGTCATGCCCGCCCCGAGATTACCGCCGCCGATATGCCTCATACAATCGGATGCAAGGCGATTCAGGCCGGAATCACCGCGATGATCGGGGTGCTGGCCGATCTGGAGAACGGTGTATTCAATCCCGTCCCGCAGTGGCCGGTGCCCAACCCGCGCCTCTACCTGCGCAAGGACTACCACCCCCGCCAGGTTGTGGAACTCTACCGCAAGATCGAAGCCGGTCTGATCCGCGACTACGTTGCTGCGGGCTGCGCTCGTACCGAGCGGATAAGACTCGTGGTTTGACGCCGCGGTGACCCTTCCTTCGCCCGGTGTTATATCGCAGTGGACAGAAACTCTCGTACACAGATAAAGACGCGGCACCCGCTTTGCGTTTTGGGCGAAGGGTGGGGAATCGATTGTGGAAGGCGGGTGTCCGTCGGATTATCGTCCGTCCCCCACCCATCCCGGCGGTGAGCTGACGCGGTTGTTCGAGGGCGGCGGGCGCCGGTATGGGGCACCCGCGCCGGGCGCGCGGCGGCGGTTACCGGACACTGACGCGGTTGTTTGGGCGGTTGGCCGGCGGTGCTCGCGGGTTGCGTCTCAGCGGTTGAAGCGGAAGCCCTATAAGAGCCAGACTGGCGGCACTGAATTCCAGTAACGAGATTTTCCTAAAGAACCTGTTTGCCCGAGCCCGGATTGTTTCTTACATCATAAGTGTGAGCATTGGACACGCAGAAGTCGACCGATCCGGAGGGCGAAAGAAGCAGCATTCATCGTCCAGTCCTATCGGCAACGCGTCGCGAAGCGATCGTGACTAGTCGACACCGCGCCTGTACCACAATCCGCGACCCCTGGGAGGTCCGGGTTTCCATCGAGGGACCAGGCCCCAGTTTGGGCTTTGCTCGTCCTTCGAAGGCGGCATGATCCGCCCAAAAACGGAAGAGGAGTTGAAGATATGAATACGTTGAAGAGGTTCCTGAAGTCCGAAGACGGCCCGACGGCAACGGAATACGCTGTTATGCTGTCGCTGATCATCGTCGCCTGCATTGCCACGGTATCGCTGCTGGGCTCGTCGGTGAACGATATGTTCGCCAGTGTTGACGATGCGCTCAGTGAGTAGGACGGCGTTTAAGGACAACCGGCCGGGTAGATCGTTGCGGTCGGGAGCTTGACAACTCAGCGGTGGGCGCTGCCGAACCTTCGGTGGCGACCCACCGCTTTTTTTGATTCTTCGTGAGCCGGTGGGAGGGCATGCGTTGCGAAGGTCAGTCACGCGCAAATCAGCAGGCGATTGCTGCGCAGTACCGGTTTGAGCCGGTCAACGTTGGGGTCCGGTTGCGGTGGGATCAGTCGACGGCCACTACGGACCTATACACTTCTCCGCAAGGTTTGAAGTACTCTGCTCCAACCGCTTGCCAGTCTACGCAATCCCGGCAGACCGGAGGTAGCCGATTCCATTCGTGGTTGCGATGGTCCTGGCGGAGCTGCCGCATAGTCGAGGTCCAGATCTGCTCGATGGACTGCTCGTTGACGTTTCCACCGACGAAACGCCCCTCGCTGTCAACGGCGCAGGCTACGACGTCGCCGTTCCACTGGATAGTGCAGGTGTTATTGACCCATGGGCAGGCGATACGCTGATTGTAATCGGTGGCCAGGTTGACGGCCTCGACGTGCCCCGTCCAGGTGAGTTTCTCGCGGATCTTCACGTCTGCTCCGAGACTGAGCCAATACTCGGCGAAGGCCGCGGCCTCGTGCTCGTTATCGTCCATTTTAGAGAATTGGCAGATAATCAGCGGCGTCTCGATTCCCAAAGAGTCCAGCTCGCGTTTCCGTTCCAGCAACTCGCGTACTCCGGCATAGACCGGCTCGAACTTCCCGTGGGGATCGCGGGTGAAGCGAATGCGCTCGAACGTCTCTTTGGTGAACCCGTCCAAGCTGAGCAGGAATCGGCGCAAGCCGCACGTCAGAATCTCGTCGATGAACTCGCCGCGGCAGAACGATCCGTTGGAATTCAACACGATGTTGGTCAGACCGAGTTCGCGGGCTTGGCGGATCTTAGAATAGAGCCGATCGCGCAGTACGAGCGCCTCGCCGTAGAAGGTCGGCCAGAATTCGGCATCCGGAGCCTTCTCGGCCACCTCTTCGACGATCTTCGTCCAAAGCTCGTCGCTCATGGTTCCTTTCTTCCGCTGCAGCGCGGCGTGGTGGCAGTGGCTGCACTGGAAGTTGCACAGCGCCGTCGTCTCGGCCACGATCTGCGGAGGAAAGTCGTGCTCCCTGAGGTTCGCTTCTATTCCCAACAACGCCCGTAGTTTCTCTTTGTTCATCCGTTTCAGCCCTCAGGTCTTGGATCAGTTAGTTGTCACCGCTGCGCAAACCGGCTGCTCCGCGGCAATCTGCGCGTTACCGACGGTCTCGACCACGGCCGCGATTACCCGTTCGACCTCGTCGTCGGTCATTTGGGGGAATAGCGGCAGGCTCAGGGTCCGGTCGCCAATGGATTCGGCGTGGGGCAGGTCGCCGCGCCGGAACCCGAAGGACGTTCTGAAATAGCGGAGCAGGTGAATCGCCCGGTAGTTGACGACCACGCTGATTCCGCGCCGCTCCAATTCGGCGATGATCTTGTCACGCCTGTTCGCATCGACCCAAATCGGGAACAGATGCCGTGCCGACCAGGACGCCTTTTGCACCAAGGGCATATCGAGCCCGGCAAGGCCTGCGAAGGCATCCTCGTAACGTGCACAGATTTCCCGGCGCCGCGCACATTGCTCGTCCAACTTGCGGATTTGCGGGACCAGCAACGCCCCACGGATGTTGTCCAGATTGTATTTCCACCCCGGCTCGTCCATGTCCCAATGCCGATAAGGCTTGTGATAACGATCTGCGGCGGACGAGGTCATTCCGTGCAGCGCCAGTCTTCGAACCCGTTTCGCCAGCGCTCGGTCATTAGTGGCCAACGCCCCACCCTCGCCGCAGGTCATGGCCTTGGTGGCATAGAACGAGAAGCAGGCTGCGCGGCTGTGGCTGCCCGGCCGGACCACGCCGCGGCGGGCTTCGACGCAGTGGGCGCTGTCCTCGATCAGCGAGAGGTCTCGCGCCCGGGCGAAGCGGCTCAGCGACTCCATATCGCAAAGCAGACCGTACAGATGGACCGGGATGATAGCACGAGTGAGCGGGGTTACCCGCGATGCTACGGTTTCGGCGGTCAGACAGCCGGTTTGCGGATCGACATCCGCGAAGACGGGGACCGCCCCGGCCATGAGTACGGCATTGGCCGTAGCCACGAATGTCATCGCCGGGACGATGACTTCGTCACCGGGGCCGATGTCCTCGGCCAGCAGGGCCAGGTGGAGCGCGGCCGTGCCGGAATCCAGGCAGACCACTTCGGCCACGTCAAGATAGTCGGCCAGAGCCTGCTCGGCGCGGGTTACCGCGGCTCCGGTTGTGAGGATCGGGTCGTTAAGAGCGGCCAGCACCGCGGCCTTCTCTTCGTCTCCGAGAGCGTGCCGGAAGAACTCGACGCGTTTATCAGAAGACATCGCCGGCCTCCGCGGCGCGCTGCCGGGGCGCCGACCGGGTAAGGCTACCCAACCACCGGAACCCGGATCGCAGCAGTGCTACCGTCGCTCCGGCACAGATGAACCAGCTCAGGAAGGTGTGCATGGCCAGGGCTACTACGGCGAATGCGATTCCGCGTTCCTGCAGGCACAGCCGCAGGAACCGGTGGTTCAATCCGACCGCCGCCAGGCCGCAGAGCAGGGCCAAAGTCCAAACCGGCGGGTGCCACAGGGCGAGAACTGCAGTCAGACAAGTTAGCGTTGACAGAATGGCCACCGCGGCCTCGCGGCTGGTGCTCCCTACGCTGTCCGCGCCGGGCGATTCCGAGCGTAGATCCCACCACATGATGACCCGGCGGAAGTATAGCTTAGCCTGATTCAGCAGGGTGTCATACCTATGACGCACGCGGATGTTGGTACTGAAGGGGATCATGCCGTGCGCCCGGCGGAAGCGATAACCGAACTCGTAATCCTCGACATCGGCCGACGGGAGGTCTTCGTTGAAGCCGCCCACAGCGAGCATTGCCGAGCGTTTTATCGTAAAGGCCCGAGCACCGATGTGTCCGACGTACGTGATTCCGCTTTCGCGGTCCATCACCCAACTGGCATCGAGCAGGGCCTTGTATTCCGGAAAGAGCCCCGAGTTGATCGGGTGGCGGTCGCAAGATCCGCCGCATACGAGGAAGTCGGGATGCTCCTGGTAAATCTGCAGAATCGCGTCTATGACTCCCGGCACCACCGCGGTGTCGGAATCCACGAAGAAGAGCAACTCGCACCGGGCCTGGCGGGCACCGCGATTGCGCGCCGCGGCCGGGCCCCGGTTGTGCTCCTGACGAACGAAACACACTTGCGGGTAGCGGCTTTTGAGCCGGTCGTAGATACCGGGATCCGGCGAGCAATCATCGACCACGATCACTTCGATCCGATGGAGGTCGCCCTCCAGGGACTTAAGGAGGGTGGCGATGTCGTCAGGCCGGTTGTACGCCGGGACTACGACGCTCAGTACCGGATTGCGCGGAGTCTCTTCCATCATGGTCCTTTGTTTGATGGAGCAAACCGGCCAGCACCCGCGGGTATTGCAGCGGATTGAAGGCCAGCGACGCATATATGGCACACTCGAAAGTACACCGGCATTTGCTCTTGCGGATATAATCGCGGATATTCCGCGCGTTCTTGTCGCCGAGCAGCTTAACGATGTCGAGATCATAATCGCGGACGTTTCCGAGCAGGGACTCCCGGCGGTCCGCGAGGATCTCGCACGGTACGACGTCGCCGTTGGAGTAAACCTCCACCAGCTTGCGCCCGGCCACGCAGGGGATGACGTATTCATCGTGCTTGGCCACCCGGGTTACCACGGAGCGCATCGCGTTGGCCAAGGCTCTTAGCGGCAAACTGAGATATTGCCCGGAACGGTTCTCCTCGCGGTGCAGGAGATCCGTCATGGTTTCGTAGGCCTCAAGGGGCACATCCTTGGCATCCGGCTCCTTGGTCGAGCCGCGGGCCAGCAGATAGGCGTGCGAATCGACGGCGAACCGGTCCTTGACGAACTCGTATAGCTCGGTTGTGTGTTCCCAGTTGTATTTGCTGACCACGGAGGTTACGCCGACGCTGAGGTGATCGCGGCGACCCGCCCGGTCGCGCAGTTCAACGAGCCGGTCGATGCACCGGCAGGCCTTATCGAAACACCCGGCCACCCCGCGAACGCGCTCGTGGGTTTTCCTCAGACCGTCCAGGCTGGTGGTGACCATCAGGTCCAGATCCGGGCAGCGATCGAGGATTTCTTCCACCTGCTCGACCGCCCGATCGGGAAGGGTGCCGTTGGTGATCAGCGTACACTTGGCCACGTGGGAGTTGCGGTAGAAAGCCTCGGCGATCTTGGGAAGGTCGCGATTAAGCGTAGGCTCGCCGCCCGTCAGAGTGAGCTGCACGAGATTACGGAACGACCGCGACAGCGTCGTGAACTCTTCGAGAGTCAGGTCGTTGGTGCGCTGCTGCATTCGTCCCCACGTCAAGCACATGTCACAACGAAGGTTGCACATGTTGTTGACGTACAGGATCAGATACGCCGGTTCTCGCGGGCGGGCAAGTGCCCGACCCATGGCGGAGACGACCCGGAGTTTCTTCGCGACGCTCATGCAGTCCTCCCGGCAACGACCGTGTTGGCCGCCGGTACGAGGTATTTCCCCGGGAGGTCATCGGCCCGGCGGTTACCATGTAGGATATCGGTCTATCCCCGATGCCGGATAAGCAAACGGCGCTTTTCTCGGACCGACAGGCCTGGGCAGCCACGTAACGCAGGCTTTTAGCCTGCTAGAGCGTGGGTGCCCCGTCCTTCGCCCTGGGCGATATCGCAGTAGGCTGAGAGGTCTCGTGTATAGGCGTAGTTGCGGCATGCCGGGTGCCATGGTCCACGCTTGCGTGGCCATGAAGGTCGGCAGCCCCGTAGGGCACGGTCGAGGCACGAGACCTGCCGCAAAGGCGCGCGGCGCGCGAAAACTGATTGCGGAACAGGATCACCTCTCGGATCTTCATCCGTCCCCCCACCCATTCCGGCGGGGAATCGGCGAGGCTGTTCCAGGTCGGCCCGCGCCGGAATGAAAGGGCACCCGCCGCCACATTGATTTACCGGTTGCACTTCGCTTTGATGGACAATTCGGGCTAGCCAGTCATGGCTGGGGCGGTTTCGGGGGCGGTATCACCTACCGAGAGTGGGGCGGGTCTCCAGCGCTTATTCCGCCGCCGACGGAGTTTTCGCAGCAGTGGGTTGATCCCGAACAGGCGAATGTGCGACAGGTATTGCCCGAAGGAGACTCCGCCGAACTTGTAGACGTAGAAGGCGAAGTGCGTCATGAAGAGGACGTTGAACAGCAGGGGCAGCCGGAACTTCGTTAACCACACCAGCAACGGCGTCAACCGAGGGAAGATCATACACAGGTAGTACACTCTCTTGAGGTTGGCAAGGCGCTGGCGGTCCGGCAGATCCAGGTGCATATCGTGATGGAACGTGGAATCGAATTCGCGGTCGGCCGGAAGGTACTTCTGGACCTCCGGCAGCTCCGTCATGGGGATGCCGGGATACGGCTGGAAGAACGTAGTCCACAGATACGTCGGTTTAAGCGCCCGGTAGAAAGGAAGGCGGTCGACGTGATCCTGTACGGTATCTCCCGGGAGCCCGAAGAAGGCCCCGGATACGTACTCGATCTTGTATTTCCTGAGCAAGCGTCCGACTCGCAAGTACTCTTCGTCCCGGACGTGCTTGTTCATCATGTCGCGACGTTGTGCGTAGCTGCCGGTCTCGGCGGAAACCCCCATACTCTTCGCCCCGGCCTCGGCCATCAAACGGATATCATCCTCCGTAGTAATCCCGCCGAAGCGGAAATTGGCCTTGAACGGCAGACCGATTCGGTCGCGGTAAAGGGTCAGAAACTCGCGTAGCCACCTGTTATCCAGCCAGAGCACTTCGTCGGTGAAATAGACTTCCTTGATCTTGACCGGTCGCCGGCGAATCCTCAATTCGATCTCTTGAATGACTGCCTCGGGTGGGCGTTTGCGAACGTAGCCGCGTCCGAAGTGCTTGGACAAAACCGCGTTCGCGCAGAACGCGCAGCAAAACGGGCAGCCGCGGCCCGCGGCAATCCGCAGGTGGCCGCTCTTAAGAAACCGGGGGTATTTGTCGTAAAGCTCCAGGTCGTGGAGCGGCAGCTTATTGATGTCGAGCAGCGCGCTCGGGTGAGGGTTTTTGATAATTCCGTTCTCCGTCTTCACCCAGCAGCTTTCAAGATGCGTGAAGGGTTCTTTATTATCGAGGCGACGGGCTAGTTCCGTCATAGGAAGCTCGCCCTCGCCGTGGCAGACGATATCCACGCCGGGATTCTCGATGATGTCCGGATTCATGATTGCGTGGACGTTGCCGAAGATGGTGACGGCCCCGGTTGTTTCCTTCACGCGCTGCGCCATTCGCAGGGCCCACGGAACTGTCGGAGTCAGGATCGAGAAACCGACGATGTCCGGTCGGAAGGCTGTAACTTCTTGCAGAAGCCGGTTTCCGTCGGTTTCGCATTCGATGAAGACCTCGACGGAGTGCCCGGCCTCTTTGAGGACGGCGGAGATGGACATCAGGCCCATGTACTCCATCATCACATCCTGACACAACGCTACCCGAGCCATAGTTGATCCTCACGGCAGACCTATGACGGCGCGCACGCGACGGCGCGCGCGGTTTCTGCCATCTCTGTTTATCGGATGTTGCCGGGGGGTACTGATGTTATCGGTCGCGCGGGCCGGGCGCGGGCGGACGGGATGGCTGCGTTGCACAATCCAGCAGGCAGGATGCCCGCGTTACGCGACCGTGCAGGCAGGATGCCTGCGTCACGCAAGATGCCTGTGTTACGGTCGTAAATTCGTTATTGCGAATGTCCGATATTCCCTCTGAGAGGTGTGTTATCGGCCTTCGGGTCTGCTCTTTCCGGTTATGGCGAAGGGGGTGTGCCCGATCGTCCAAGAGGTCTACAAGTGTGTGGAATCTGCGGGTTCGTTGGGAAAAGCGACCGGTCGAAGTTGGCCGCGATGACTGCCGCTCTGCGCCATCGCGGCCCGGACGATGAGGCATTTTTCGTCAGCGATCAAGCCTGTCTGGGGGCACGGCGGCTGGCCATCGTAGATGTGGACCACGGCCGGCAGCCGATGACCAGCGAAGACGGCTCGATTGTCGTCGTCTTCAACGGCGAGATCTACAACGCCGATGCTCTTCGGAGGCAACTCCAAGCGCGGGGGCATCGTTTCAGCACCCGGTGCGATACCGAAGTCATCCCCCACCTCTATGAGGAGTGCGGCGACGGCTTTGCGCAAGTACTGAACGGGCAGTTCGCCATCGCGGTTTGGGAGGTTCGAAACCGGCGGCTGTTGTTGACTCGCGATCGGATCGGCATCAAGCCCCTTTTCTTCGGTCAACGGCATGGGCGTTTCTTCTTCGGTAGTGAGCTCAAGAGTATTCTGGCCGGTTTGGGTGAACCTCCTCCGATCAGCCTGGAGGCGTTTTACCATTATTTGTCGTTCAAGTGCGTTCCGGCTCCATTAACCATCTATGAGGGGTTGTCGGCCGTCCGGCCTGCCGAGCAAGTGGTCTTTCATGACGGCAGGGTGACACGCCGTTCGTATTGGTCCTTTGACGGCGCGGTCACCGAGGCTATGGATGAACGGGAAGCGGTCGACCGGTTGGACGCCGCGCTGGCCCGCTCCGTAAAGCGGCGGATGATCGCCGATGTTCCCGTGGGCGCCATGCTCAGCGGCGGGTTGGATTCGAGCCTGATCGTATCCTACGCGGCCGAGTTGAGCGATCGCCCGCTCCAGACCTTCACTCTCGGTTTCACCGACGACTTCGCCAACAAGCGCGCGGAGATCGAGGCGGCCCGCAAGGTCGCCCGGCTGTTCGGCACGGAGCACCACGAGCACTTCACCACGCACGAGGAGTTGCTCGCCGGGCTGCCGGGGGCGCTGCGGGCGTTTGACGAACCGTTCGCCGGCGTGATGAGTCCGTATTTCCTTAACCGTCTCGTTCGTCAGCACGTGAAGGTGTGCCTGTCGGGAGACGGAGCTGATGAGCTGTTCGGTTCGTACCTGGCGCACCGTCTGGCTCAGCCGGTTCGACAGGTACTGTCCCGTGGCGCAGATGCGGTTCGACGCGCGCCCCACCTGCTCGCCCCCTTTGAAAAAGAGGTCGAACGCGTAATCGCCGTCGCGCACCGCCAGGATTGGGCGTGGCGGGCATCGTTGCTGGTCTTCAGCGATCAGGAGAAACGCGAGTTGCTCAACCCGGACTATCCCGCCTTCGCGACGTTCAGCACGGCGGCGATGGTGCGAAGCACTTTTGCGAGGTGCCGGACCAACGACGTCCAGAACCGCCAACAGGAATACGACTGTCGCACCCTGTTGCCGGATCTGGTTCTGAATTTCAACGATCGGTTGTCCATGGCGCATTCGATCGAAACTCGGGTGCCGTTCCTCGACCACGAGCTGACGGAATACGCCTTTGCCCTGCCCGGGCGGATGAAGATCCGCGACGGCTGTTGTAAGTGGTTGCTCAAACAGGTCGGGCGTCGGCGGTTGCCGGACGAAATCGTCGATCGCCCCAAAGAAGGCTTCGTAATGCCGATCAACGCCTGGCAGCGAAGCGCATTCCGTCAGGCTATCGAACAGACTCTTACCCCGAAACGTCTCGCTCGGCACGGCTTCTTCCGCCCGCAGCGCGTGCAGAACCTGGTCCGTGAGTACTACGCCGGAGAGACGGACCTGCAGTACAAGGTGTGGGCTCTCTACTGTTTTCAAACCTGGTACGAGGGCGCTGTTGACGGTTACGGTGCCGACGAGTCGGCAGTGGTCCGGCATGACGCGTTAGATATGACACCTGTGCGACATAACCCGGCTTCAGATGTTCGTGTGGAAACGCGACTGGAGCAGGCTAACGCGGCGGTCACGCCATAACGGTGACCAGGAGCCGACATCTATGAAGGAATGGTTGCTCAACTACCTCCGTTGCCCTAAGACCGGCGCCCCGCTTCGCCTGGAGCAGGCGATCTGGCAGGGAGACGACATCGAGAGCGGCATGCTGGTGACGCCGGCAGGTGGCCAGGCGTACCCGATCATCCGCGGTATTCCGCGTCTGGTGGAAGGCATCCGCAGCGAAGCGGACCTGCAGCAGACTTATGTAGAGAGCTTCGGGAACCAGTGGAACGGTTTCGATTCCTGGCGCGATGTGGACGAGCGGGAGTTCTTCTCCGTAAGTGACCGCACCCCGGAAACGCTGGCCGGCAAGGTCGTGCTCGATGCCGGGTGCGGCGTCGGGCGCTTCTCGCGCGTAATGGGGCAGCACTGTCGGCGGTTAGTCGGTTTCGACCTGTCGGTCGGAGTAGACCGGGCCCGCCGGCACACGCGGCACCTGGGCAACTGCGAGTTCGTGCAGGCCGACGCTCACGCCCCCCCGTTTGCCCCCCAACGCTTCGATTACGTGTGGAGCCATGGCGTGCTCCATCATAGCCGAGACACCAAGGTGGCATTTGAGAAGCTGGCGCCGCTCGTCACTGAGGGCGGAACCTTCCAACTGATCGTGTTTTTCAAGGCCTGGCTACCGCTGCGAATCACTGACTCGCTGGCTCGGGCTCTGGTTCGTAACTTGCCGGAACGGTTGGCCTTACGGGTATGCCGGGCGATGGGTGGCTTGCGACACCTGCCCTTCCCGTCGTGGTGGAAGCGATTCTTCTGGTTCAGTCTCTATCCCACCGCTGAGCTGCGTACCTTCTGCAACCACGACTGGTACATGCCCCGGTACCATCACGAGCACACGGTCCCCGAAGTGAAGGGCTGGTTCGAAGAGCAGGGCTTCGTCGGTCTGCGGTACATCAACGGCTGGCCTTACGCACCCCTGTCCGAGAAGTACACCGAGCCCGACTTCGGGAGGGGAGCGCGACTGGGGCAACTCCTCGGGGTGGTCGGGCAAAGGCCCGGAGTCGTGCGACAAGCTGGAGCCGCTCGATCGCCGGGGGAAACGGCTTGCCGGACTTATGCTGCGGCAATGGACGGTTGTTGAGGCCGAAGCGCAGATTACCGAAAGAACCGGTAGAACGATGCGCGTCTTATTGACAGCAATGACTGGGATGGGGAACGCAGCGCTCAGCGCCCTGCGTACCGCCGGGATCGAGGTTGTCGCCGTCATTGCCGATCCGCTTCCCGGACCCGGGTTTCCTCACTATCCGTGCAAGGAACTGTTCGATCAGTGTCTCGCGTGGCGAATTCCGGTTTGGCCGGGAATGAGCCTTCGAAGCACCGCAAACGCCAGGCGGATCAGGAATGTCGGCGTGGACGCATTCATCATAGCCACCAGCCACAAAATCGTATCTCAGGACCTGGTGGATGCTATGGAAGGTCGGGTTATCAATTGTCATCCGTCGCTGCTATCGCGGCACCGCGGACCGACGCCTGTGGCTTGGACCATCGAGTGCGGCGACCGCGAGACCGGTTTGACGTTCATCCAGCCCACGGCCGAAATCGACGCCGGCCCGGTCTGGTATCAGTGCCGTACTCCGGTCGGAAGCACCGAGACGGCCGGTAGCCTACGGCAGCGGCTCGACTGGTCGATTCTGCCCAGCGTTCTGCCGGAGGTGGTGGAAGGGGTGGTTACCGGGCGTTTGCAGCCCATGCCGCAGCAAGGTGCTCCCACGTACGAACCCCGGTTCCGCGAAGCTGACATTGAATGGGGCAATGAGACTGCGGAGAGTTGCCTGAGGCGGTTCCGGGCTCGGACGCCGCACCCCGGAGTGTTCATCCGTTACTCCGGGCGGCGTTATCGCGTCGAAGCGTTATCTGTGACCGCCGATCGTAACGGAAGCTGCCCCGGAGCAATCGAGCAACTCGGACCGGGGCGATTTGCGACTCATGTTACCGACGCGCTCCTCACCGCTGAGGTCGCCGGTTGCACGGAAGGGCAGACGCTTACCTGCCCAGGACAGAGGAAATGACTACCGAACCAGACAGCCCGACCCGAACGTGTGTGGTATTGCAGCCCGGCTACCTGCCCTGGCTGGGGTTTTTCGAGCAGTTGTACCGCGCGGATGCATTCGTCTACCTCGATGACGTACAGTTCGACAAGCACGGCTGGCGTAACCGTAACCAGATTAAGGGGCCGAGCGGAGCACAGTGGCTCACGGTGCCCGTGCGGATCAGCGGACTAAAGCAGCCGCGGATCAACGACGTTTTGATCGACCGAACCAAAGCGAACTGGGCGTCTAAGCATCTCAAGAGCCTCAGTATGAACTACGGGGCCACGCCGTTTTTCGATTGGCTGTACCCCGAACTTGCGGAGATGCTGACGAGAGCGTGGACCAACCTCGCGGAGCTGGATATCGCCCTCGTGGATCTGCTCTGTGCCAAGATGTCACTGAGTCGTCAGATAGAGCGCAGTTCGGCCTTGAACATCTCCGGCCGGCGCAATGAACGACTGATCGAGATCTGCCGCCACTTCGATTGCCGGACTTACTACACCGGAGCGGCCGCGCAGGTCTATCTCGATGTCCGCGCGTTCCGAAACGCGGGGATCGAACCGGTTTTCCAAGACTATGTCCATCCGACGTACCCGCAACGGTACGGTTCGTTCGTCTCGCACCTGTCGGTTGTCGACCTGCTGTTCAATTGCGGACCACAGAGCCTGGACGTGCTTCTTTCCGGAGCGCTGACCGCCGTTGAAGTCGGCTGAAGGGTATCTATATGTTCTCAGACGGTACGGTAACGCTGGCACCATTTGAACGGACCGATTTACCGAAGGTGCTGTCGTGGATCAACGATCCCGAGCTGTGTCGGGCCGTAGATCGCGTTTTGCCCGTGACCAGCCTTGAACACCAGTCGTGGTATGAATCGCTGGTCAAGCGGAACGATGCCGTCGCTTTCGCCATCGGCTATGACGACGAGACGATTGGGCTTTGCGGACTCAATGGCATTCATCCACGCTGCCGCCATGCGGACTTGTGGATCTACATTGGCGACGCTCATTACCGGGGGCGGGCCCTCGGACGCCGGGCCGTGTACTTGTTGTGTCGCTTCGGTTTTGAGCAACTCAATCTTCACCGAATCTGTCTGTCAGTCGTCGACGGTAACGAGATGGCCATCCGCAGCTACCTGACCTGCGGTTTTCGCGAGGAAGGGCGGGCGCGCGAGCACACTTACATCGACGGCGCCTATCGCGATATCGTGTGCATGGGCCTGCTTTGCCATGAACTGACCGACGGCCACTCCGGCCGGCAAGGCCAAACCGTAAGCCGAGCGACCGCCGTAACCAAGCCAGCCGACGAAGTCTGCCTCCAAGGCGTCGAGTGACTCGCGTAACGCAGGCTTGAAGCGGTTGCGGCAGGTCTCGTACCTCGACCTGCCCTATATCGCGGGTGCCCCATCCATTCCGGCATTTGCCAAGCTGGGACAGTAACGCCGGCTCCCCGCCGGAATGGGTGGGGGGAAAGCGCCGGTAAGCCGGTGAGGAGTAGTGGATGAGAGAGCCATACGGTGAAGGAATAGCGAACCACACCGACCCCGAGTCATACTGTGGTGTCCGCAAGGGCATGGCGGGAGCGTTGACAGGGGCACGTGCGGGCCGGCCATTGAGCCGTGAAAGCCTTTTACTCCGGAGTGCCGACGCCGTCCCCCAAGGCGGAAGGCAACACCGGAGGGCGTCGTTAACGCGAGACGCCTTTCGGACTCCGCGCGGTCTTAGAACCCGAGCACGCACGGAAACTCCTCACGCGGAACCCGGGAGATCCCGCGTTCGGCCTCGAACATGGCATCGAGGTCCGCAGTGTGAATCCATAGGAGCACGACACTGATGCACGGGCGCGGGAAGTCGGACAGGCCCATAGTACCGAAGAAGACTGCGAACAACGGTGATCCCCCGGCGGGGAGGTCGTCCGCGGAGCAGTTGGAGGAAAGGGGCCTGGCCAAGGGCAACTCGATTCGACACGACAGGCACCGTACGCAGAGCCGGGATCGTCTGCAAAGCGGGTTGGATCGGGTACGACAGGCAGCGGTAAAGGATAAGGATTTACAGTTCACCACGCTTTGGCACCATGTCTATGATGTCGCTCGCCTCCGGGAGGCGTACTTGAGCCTCAAGCATGCTTCGGCACCGGGGATGGACGGCATGACATGGGAGGCGTACGGCAGGGACCTAGAAGAACACCTCTTGGATCTGTCGGCACGTCTACAGCGCGGAGCGTACCGAGCGAGGCCGGTCAAGCGGGTCTACATTCCGAAACCCGATGGACGGCAGAGACCAATAGGGATTCCCGTGTTGGAAGACAAGATCGTCCAACGGGCGATGACCGATGTGCTCTCGGCTGTCTACGAGGCAGACTTCCTCGGGTTCTCCTACGGATTTCGACCAGGACGGGACGCCCATCAGGCGTTAAGTGCCCTGACTGTCGGCATCGAGAGGAAGAAGGTGAATTGGGTGCTGGATGCAGACATTCGTGGATTCTTCGATGCCATAGACCACGATTGGCTGATCAAGTTCGTCGAGCACCGGATCGCAGACCAGCGTGTCGTGCGTCACGTGAAGAAGTGGCTGAACGCCGGCGTGCTGGAGGACGGGTGTCGAAGGGACACGGAGACGGGGACGCCGCAGGGGGGCAGTATCAGCCCGCTATTGGCGAACATCTATCTCCATTACGCCTTCGACTTGTGGGCCCGCCAATGGCGACGGACGCAAGCTCACGGAGATGTGATTATCGTGAGATATGCGGACGACTTCGTGGTGGGATTTCAACAGCGAGAGGATGCCGAGCGGTTTCGGGATGAGCTGACGGATCGCCTCCGGAAGTTCAAGCTGGAGCTACATGCGGACAAGACTCGTCTGATTGAGTTCGGCCGTTTTGCGTCGACCAATCGCAAGCGAGAAGGCCGCGGCAAACCGGCGACCTTCGAGTTTCTGGGTTTTCGCCACATCTGTGGCAAGACCCGGCGTGGGAGGTTCACGGTACTACGGCAGACTGTCGCGAAACGACGGCGTGCGAAGCTCAAAGCGATTAAGCAAGAGCTTCGGCGACGTATGCATGCCCCCGTCCGAGAGGTGGGCGCGTATTTGCGGGCGGTGGTTCGCGGGTACTATCAGTATTATGCGGTACCGCGGAACTACCCGGCCTTAACGGCATTTCGGGATGAGGTTGTCCGTCTTTGGCGCTGGACGCTCCGGCGTCGCAGCGAGAAGACTCGGATTACCTGGGCCCGCATGAACCGTTTGGCCAAGCAGTGGATACCTGCTCCCAAAATCCTACATCCTTACCCCGACCGACACCTGGCCGTTATGACCCAAGGCAGGAGCCCAGTGCGGTAGTCCCGCACGCTGGGATCTGTGGAGGGGGTCCCGGGTAACCGGGATTCCTACTCCGACACGGACGAAAATCCGAAAAGCAACCACGCTAGGCAATCGATTCCCCACCCTTCGCCTGGTGCACGGCGCGCATCCGGCGATTGCGCCGGCATACGAGAGCTCTCGGCCTAATGCGAGACAACCCAGGGCGAAGGACGGGGCACCCCGCTCGTACCTCGACCTGCCCTACAGCCTGCGATATGCCCCGGACCGAAGAACGCGGAACTCTCGCTTTCGAGAACCCTGACCGAATCCCGCTGGGGCGGGCGGATGGCTACCGATTCACGGTATGGTAAACTGACGCTGCCGGGGTCAAGGTCGCCTCGGAGAGCGCTGAATCGAAGGGATATCATGAGCAATAACGTTGCCTTTCGGATCATCGACGCCAACTTCAACCGGGCGCGCGAGGCACTACGTGTTATGGAGGAGTATGCCCGGTTTGTGCTTGATGACGCTGCGCTGGCATCTGAAGTCAAAGGGCTTCGCCACGACCTTGGCCGGAGTATTACGGCTTTCGAAGAGCGCGGGCAACAGGCCATGCAACCGGGAGAAACAGAATCGCTCGGGGCGGGCGCGGAAATATCACCGGGGCAGTCGGACCCCGTAATACGGCACCGGGATATCGTCGGCGATGTCGGGCGGAATGTAACCACGCCCGGGGAATATGAGCGGGCGGATCTCGGCCACGTTGCCCAAGCGGCCGGGAAACGACTTAGCGAAGCGCTGCGGGCGCTGGAGGAGTATGGTAAGACCATCCGTCCGGACTTCGCGGCCGCGATCGAGAGCCTCCGTTATCGTGGATACGAACTGGAGCGGCGAATCGGCCTGGTCACAACCGCCCGGAAGCGCTTCTCCGGAATTCGGCTGTACGTTCTCATTACCGAGGCTCTGTGCCAAAGCGACTGGTTCGCCACCGCCGAAGCGGTTCTGCGGGGCGGAGCGGACTGCCTGCAACTTCGCGAGAAAGGTTTGCCCGATCGGGAGTTGCTCGAACGGGCGCGGCGTCTTGCCGAGCTCTGCCATGAACACGAAGCACTGTTGATTATCAATGATCGCCCGGATATCGCCGCTTTGAGCGGAGCGGACGGAGTTCACGTTGGCCAGGACGACCTCTCGGTTGCGCAGGCGCGGCGAGTCGTCCCGGCGACCGCCGTTGTGGGGATCAGCACGCACACGCGTGGGCAGTTGGATGCGGCCGTCGAGGCAGCTCCCGACTACATCGCCGTCGGACCGATGTTCGCTACGGTAACGAAGCCGCAGGAGTACCTCGCCGGTCCGCCGGCTCTGACCGCCGCTAGGAAAAGAACGGCCCTCCCATTGGTAGCCATTGGAGGGGTGGGCGAACCCAACGCCGCCGAAGTTCTTGCGGCAGCGCCCTGTTGCTTGTGTGTCTGCCGATCGGTGGTTTCCCAAACCGATAGTGAAGCCGCCGCGGCGCGCTTGCGGGAGCTGATCGACGGTGCGGCGAATACTCGTTAACGACCATCCGTAAAGCAGCGCAGGGATAGAGCCCGGTTGTGGATGGGCCCCGAGCTTCTACATGTGCCAAAGCGTTAGAACATATTCCACAGGTGTTGGTTGGTTACTTCGTGGTGGAACATGACTTCACCGCGTTTGACGAGCGCGCCGAGTTCCCGCGGGCATCGATCGGCGGCCATTAGCTTCACCTCCGCAATCCTGCTTTGGCAATCCTCCCCGAGAATGGTAGCCATCCAATTGCTGGCCTTGAAGAAGCGAATGGCCTCGTAGATATCCCCCGGCAGGACCGCTGACTCTGAGCCACTCCGCGCCGAGGAAGGGGACTCACCGATGGGTCCTTCCAGCCCGGTCCGCAGCAGGGTGTAAAGCAGCAGATACGGATTGGCGTCCGGCGCGATTGAACGTAGCTCTATCCGGGCGGTGCGTTCATTGGCCAGCGGAAACCGGGCCATCGCCGCCCGATTGGTGGCCGACGCGGTTATCTGGTTCGGGGCTTCGAAATTCGGATCCAGGCGGCGGTAGGCGTTGACGCTCGGGTTGAGTACCAGGCACATGTCGCCGGCGTTGGCCAGGATTCGCCTGATGAAGTCCCACGCTGATTCGGACAAACGGTCCTTGCCCGCGGCGTCGAAGAAGAGGTTCTTGCCCTCACGATTCAGTGAGAGGTTGCAGTGCATCCCGTTGCCGTTGATCCCGGCCTTGGGCTTGGGTAGAAACGACGCAGTCAGCCCGAGATTAGCGGCTACCTGCCGGCAGATGAGCTTGTAGAGTTGGATCTGGTCTGCGGTGACCATCGCCTCGGCAAACGCGAAGTTCATCTCGAACTGCGACGGCGCGACCTCCGGATGGTCCTTCTCGTTGAGGAAGCCCATCGCCCGCTGAGTCTCCGCGGCCCGATCGATGAACTGCCGCAGAGGGTCCTGCGGCAACGAATGGTAATAGCCGCCGGTTGAGATGAACTCGAACTGACCGGTCTCGTAATAGCGCCGTTCCGCGTCTATGCCCTTGAACAGGAACCCTTCGATCTCCGGGGCGACGTTGAGAATCACGCCTTGGTCGTGCAGAAGCTGCTCGGTAAGTTGCCTCAGGCGGGAGCGGAAGTCTGCAGGATACGGGCTGCCGTCCTGGGCGCAGACCTCCCCGAACACGATCACCTTGCCCGGGCCGAAGATGTCGGCCGGAAGCCAGTAGAACGCCGACCAGTCCACGATCAGCTTCAGGTCGGATTCACTTATCGCAGAAAACCCGCGGATGGATGATCCGTCGAAAGTGAGGTTGTCCGCCGAGGCCAGAAGGAACTTCTTGTCGTAATCGAGCATGTGGAAGCGGCCTTCGAGGTCCGAGAAACAGACCGTAACCGCCTTGATGAGCTTCTCGTCGGTCAGGTACTTGCGACGCTCCTGCTCGACCGTCTCGCGCGGGACCCGCTCCAAACGTGCGCGGCGAGCCTCGAGGTTCATCTCCTCCAGGCGTTCGTACGGAATCTCGAGAAACCCGCGAAGGTGGTTTCGTTCCATGATTACTCCATCCTGCCCGATGACTCTGTCAACCGTACCGCGGACGATCACTCGACCATCGCCCGTCTCTACATCTCCTGTCGGCCAAACCCGGACGATCTTGGCGTAAGTTACATGTGACGCCCGATAACCACAACGGTCTCGTCAGCGGGGCGCGGTGGGTTTGGCGTCTCGATGGTACGAGCGAGTACCGCCGCAAACCCCGCGGCGAATCTCGTACCTCGGCCTTGCCGACGTTGCTGCCACTCTCCTGGCACGAAGTTTTGTAGAGCTCGATCTGAAAGCCGGGCGCGAGTCCTGATTGTCCTACACATCATCCGACGCATCCACGGACTGCAGTCGCTCGGCTTTCGAACCGGTCCACCCAGCCCAAGGGGCTAAGCGATGGACGGAGGCAAGTCCGCCATCCGCGGACGCTGCCCCCGGACCGGCCGGCGCGACCAATCTGACCCTGCGAAGGGTCAAACGGTCCCGGCGAATTTGCCTCGTGATGCCGCCGTGCCTTGTGATGCATTCGGTAAGAGGCCGGGTAGCCGCAACAGAAGTGCGCTCTACTACCCGCATCCGGCCTCGTTGACACGTTCGGGTGGGGGCGGTAGGTTACGAAAAAGAGCGGTGGATATTTGTGGGGCCGAGCTCGGCCCCCTTTTTTTGCCGGGATCAGACGATCGGCGGAACAGCGTAGCGTCGCCCTCGTTGTAATACAGCCCGGGATTCTACAACGGATTTCCGGCTTGGAGCTCGTGGCGCTACGTCACACCTGGTTCTCGGGTGTGCCACTGCTTTTTAGCAGTGCCGGGACATGGTGTGGATTGGATCCGGACCTTTACGAGTGACCAGTAATCCAGGACGCCCGGAATGAGTTCTCCAACGATGCCCAACACGTGCGTCTTCGGCCTTAGCTGGGGCGACGAGGGCAAGGGTAAGCTCGTCGACCTGCTCTGCAGTAACTTCGATGTGGTTGTGCGCTTTAACGGCGGGGCCAACGCCGGGCACACGGTCTGCATCGGGGATCAGAAGTTTGCCCTTCATCTGCTCCCAACCGGCGTGCTCCGCAAAGACACTACGGGAGTAATCGGGCCCGGCGTAGTGGTCGATCCGATCACTCTGCTCGAAGAGATTGACGGCTTGGCCCAGCGCGGGATGGACGTAACCGGCCGGCTGCGAATCAGTGATCGAGCACACCTGGTGCTGGCGTATCACAAGATCGAAGACCGCCTCAGCGAGGGGGCCGCGACCGATACCGCCCGAATCGGAACCACGGCCCGCGGAATCGGCCCGTGCTATGCCGACAAGATGAAGCGCAGTACCGCAATCCGCTTCAACGATCTCATTCACGACCCGGGGCTCGACGAGCGGGTCCGTGCGATCGTCGCTTCCCGGAAAGCGGCCTTACTGGCGATGTATGGCGACGACGGCGGGCTCGATGCCGATCGCGTGATTGCCGACATCGCCACCGCGCGATCACGCCTGGGCGAACTGGTGGGTAATACTACCGAATTCCTTCAGCAAACCATGGACTCCGGGCGGGCGATCCTTTTTGAAGGTGCCAACGGCATGCTGCTCGATGTGAACCACGGGACGTATCCGTTTGTCACTTCGAGCAACACGGGCCCGCACGGGATCGGACCGGGTGCGGGCATACCCGCCGCCCGCGTGACCCGCTCGATCGGGGTGGCCAAGGCCTACGCCACGCGCGTCGGTGCCGGGCCGTTCGTGTCCGAGTTACACGACGAGACCGGCGAACGAATCCGCCAGGCCGGGCACGAGTTCGGCACCACTACCGGTCGCCCCCGCCGTTGCGGCTGGTTCGACGCCGTTTCCTGCCGCTACTCGGCACAGAGAAGCGGGGCCACCGACGTTGCCCTGATGCACCTCGACACGCTTAGCGGTTTTGAGGGGGTGGGCGTTTGCGTTGCCTATCGCGTTGACGGCCATACCTATGACACGGTAATGGCAGATGCGACGTTGCTGGCCCGGGCGGAACCGGTAGTTGAAATGGTGCCCGGTTGGAAGGAGAACCTGCGCGAGGTTCGGCAGTTCGAGGATCTGCCCGCTGCAGCCCGAAGCTACGTCCAGCGTATAGAGTCTCTGGTCCATGTTCCGGTATCCATAGTCGGGGTGGGCCCCGAGCGCGCCCAGACCTTGGCCCGTGGAGATCTTCAGAACATGTTGGAGCCGGCGGGGGATTCTGCACCTTGACTCAGTCTATGACCGAACCGCCGCTCGACCCCCAGGAAGTTCTCGGGCTCCGCCCCGAGCAACTGCCCCGGCATATTGCGATCATCATGGACGGCAACGGCCGGTGGGCTCAACAGCGCGGGGAACCCCGCATCCGCGGGCACGAAGAGGGTGCCAAGAGCGTCCGCAAGGTCGTCACTCACTGCGCCCGCCTCGGAATCGGAGCTCTCACCCTGTATAGCTTCAGCACCGAGAACTGGCGGCGGCCTCCCGATGAAGTCAACTTCCTGATGGACCTTTATGTGCGGTACCTTATGGCCGAGCGCGAGACCATCATGAACAACAACGTCCGGTTCCTCCACGTCGGCCGGCGTAGCGGGCTACCGGACGCGGTGCTCGCCGAAATGGACCGGACCGTCGAAATGAGCCGGGCGAATTCCGGGCTCAAGCTGTGCTTGGCGCTGAACTACGGTTCGCGCGATGAGATCGTCGAAGCCGTTCGTGCCATTGCGAATCGCGCTGTGGCCGGGACAGTCAAACCCGAGGAGATCGACGAGCCCATGATATCGAACGCACTCTACACGGCCGGGCTGCCCGATCCGGATTTGTTGATCCGCACGGCCAGCGAGCGGCGTTTGAGTAACTTCCTATTATGGCAGATCAGCTACGCCGAGTTTCACGTTTGTGACACCGCCTGGCCCGACTTCGGGGCCGAAGAGCTGAACGCTGCGATCACTGACTATGCCAACCGCGAACGCCGGTTCGGCGGCGTCTCAACCCCGGCGCGCGGCGCCACGTAACGCAGGCTTCCTGCCAATAATGTCCGGAACCCGTTGATTTCACGGCGGATCCGGGCTCGCTGGCGTGAGCCGCGAGCTGAGGCGGTGCGCGGGCGGCGCAGGCCCCGTGGAGCGACGGGCGCAAGCTGCCTTACTCGGCGCATACCGATAGCCGCGCTGGTCGGGCTGCGGACCGGCGCGGAACGCTACTTCCTGTTTTTTTCGCGTTGCCGTTCGGCGGCGCGGCGGCGTTCACGACGCCGTCGCTCAGCAATCTCGAACGATCCTTGCCGCGGCATTAACCCGGAAACTACGGCTGAGACAATCACAAAGTCGTATTTCGATGGCCGCGAGCCAGTCTCGACCGCGATCAGCAGCAACGCCACCATCATCACGTAGACCTGCACGGTCATCCCGGATTCGTCTTCCGAGAAGAAATGCTGGAAACTCGCAGAACTCTTCAGCCATCGGAAGAACAGCTCTACTTGCCACCGGTGCTGGTAGATCAGCGCGATCATCCAGGCCGGGATGTCCAACAAGTCCGTAAGCAAACGCATCCGCTTCTGTTTACCTTCGCGGTCGGTGAACTCGACCACTACCTCACGTAAACGCGGTAAGTCGTGCGCCTCGGGATCAACGCCCAAGGTAACCTCGGTGTCGATCGCAACACCTGCGGCCACATCCTCATCGCTGAGCGGTTTGACCCTTACGGAATTGGTATGCACGTTCTTACGCAAACGCACGACGAAGGAACTCTTGACCTTAATGATTTCCTCGAGGAGGCCATACGATTGAAAACCGCGGTCCATGACGTACAGGCAATCGGGCTCAAGATGCGTTCCGAGCACCTTGGCTTCACGCATCTGTCCATCCGTGACCGTGCAACATTCGGGAACGCCCTTGAGGACATCGAAATCGACGTGCACGCGGATCTGGCCCTTACGGACCCCCTTCTTCTCGGATTGGTTGTACAACGCCCAGGCGATTCGCGGAGCCACCGCGAAGAAGGTGCCGTCGACGGCCAGGAGCTTCTGTGTCAGGCTATCCAGGCGGTTGTCATGCGGTTGGATGTCGGCACGCTCCACAAGCGAGTCGATCAACGGCAGCAGTAGGGCCGGGTCGAAGACCTTCTGGGCGTCGGAGACTGTGCTCTTGGGCATCCGAGGGATTCCATACCGCTTTCGAATCCGAGGATGTTCGAAGAGATCCTCGATGCTGCGCAGGCCTGTAACCGACGGGTTGAAGAAGGCCAACAGGTGAGCCACCACCAGTTGATCGTAGAACACGTCCCGGTTGGCGTGGGCCGGCTGGTCATGGAGGTGTTCGAGGTAGTCTTCGATCAGTCGTGTGTAGCGGATTCCGATCAAATCGGGCGGCAACTTGGCCCGGCGCGCACGCCTTTTGCGCTTCTCCTCTGCTTTCTGGGCTTTCTTTCGCCTGCGCGTCATCGTGCCCAGAGTAGAGCACAAAGTGAGGCTGGGCGCAAGTTTGGTTTATGTTAGGTTGGCTGCACGCCTTCTGAGGGCCCGCGCCCACCGCCCCGAACTCCCCCGAGAATCCCGGACACTATTGGCAAGATGCCTGCGTTACGGGTGCGCGTCCCCCACGGCTAAAGCCATGGGCCACCCGTTCTACACAATCAGTACGGCAAGCGTGAGCGACCCGCCCTATGCCATCGGCGTGGCGTGACCCACGGGTCAACAAGTTGGCCCATGCCACCCACGCGGCACCAATGTAGGGCAGGTCGAGGAACGAGACCTGCCGCAACGGCTGTTAACCGGCGGATGGCGAGCCCGGAGCCGGGGCGATAAGCCACCGGCTCCGAGCGCGCTTTCAGATTCAACCCGCCGACCGCGGACTACTAAATCGTCCCGCACGGGCAGGCGACCTCAATCTCGTCTTGCTCACAGCCGGATCCGAAGCGTTCTTCACAGTCTAGACCATCCCAACAACAGACCGCCATCGGCTCCCCGTTTCCGGGATCGGTCGGATCTGCGCGCAAAGCGTCGGGCATTTGCACCGGCTCGATAGCCGCCGGCAGCGGCGTTGGAGCAACGTCAACCGCCGCGTCCTTCGCCGAGGCATCGGCTCCGACCATAACCGCCAACAGGCCCAGCAGAATGAAGCTTACTCCGAGAGTCCTCGTATTGACCAACCGGCGTGCGATACTCCCATAGTCACTCGACATTTGACACTTCCTTTCATCTTCTGAGCGCGTACGTTCTCCGGGACCGAGGTGCCGAGCGTTTGACACATCAGCCGTTTCCGATTAGGAATGTGCCGCGGTCACAAACCGGACGGCGGGGATGTAAGCCCGAAACACCGAACGCGTGCATGCCGTGCGGGATGCCCGCTATGACCGGTGCATCTGCATCGGTCGGGGCGTCCCGGTCGGCAGGAAGGCCCCGAAGGACCTCGGCGCGCAGAGCAAGCCCGCCGGCGCGCTGAAGTTCGTTCAAACGCACCAGGCCGCGTTTTAGGGCGAGACAAACTCGCCCGCCCCCGCGACCTTTGGGGGTGTCTCAGGCTCTACATCTCGTCGTCTACCCTTACCCGGACAGATTCGAGGGCGTGATTTTCGCGCGCGTGGTATTTTTTTGAGTTTTTTTTTGGCGAGGTCTTGTGGAGTGTCTCTGCGGGTGCCCCGTCCTTCGCCGTGGGGCTCATCGCGGTAGGCAGAGAGCCTCGTATTCAGACGCGGTTACGGTATGCGCGCCACGTTTCAGGCGAAGGGTGGGGAATCGATTGCGGAGGGGGAGTGTTTTTCGGGTTTTCGTCCGTCCCCCACCCATTCCGGCGGGGAGGCGGCGTGGCTACTGCAGATCGACAGACGCCGGAATGGATGGGGCACCCGCGCAGATGGCGGATAGCGTTGTCGGAATGGATCGAGCAGCGCCGGCGGGTGAAGGGCACGGTCGAGGTACGAGACCTGCCACAACGGCGCGCATTGTCCCAAGCCATGTCCGGGGAACAGCGTTGTTCGGTGCATTGCGCGAGGTGCTGCAGGCAGGATGCCTGCGCTACGTGATGGTGTCCCCCACGACTAAAGCCATGAGCCACCCGCGTGGGTGCGATCTCGGATGTGTTCCCGTCCCGGCGGGCCGGCGGACGCTTGCGGGGATCGCGCGAATACCAACGGCAGGTCTCGTACCTCGACCATGCCCTACACTCGCTGCCGTACGGTAAACCGTCCCGTTGGCGACGCGGGTATATGGCCGTGGGTGGATTGCAGCGGGCGTCGGTGTGCCCTCGCGATCCAACTGGCAAAATAAGACACCTAATTCGGGAACAGATTCGGATCGGGGGTCTTATTATGGGTGTGAGGACGACGTGATCATGGTCGTGAGGGTGAAGTGAGTTTGGTTCAGACCCAGGCAGGTGCAATCGAGATCGCTACGGCGGCGATGGAGCCGGAGCACGAGCTGATCGAGCGGGTAGCGCGAGATCGGGAGGCTTTCGGTGCGTTCTACGAGCGGTATTGCCCGATGCTCTCGGCGTATGTGTATCGCCGGACGGGCGACGTGCATGCCACCGAAGACCTCGTGGCCGACGTGTTCCTGATCGTCATTCGGAAGATCTCCGGGTACCGATGCCGGGGAATCCCCGTGCGGTTCTGGCTCATGCGGATCGCGACGAATGTCGTGAATCGCTGGGCTCGGCGGCAACGGCGCGGGGCGCTGAAGTCCCTCAAGGCCGACGAACTGATCGACGAATCCGGGTCGTCCTCACAAGGCGCAGGCGACGAAGAGCACCTTCAGCGTGCGCTGTTATCGCTACCGCCGAGGTACCAGGCCGTGCTGGCGCTGTGCCACCTGGAGGGCCTCTCCGGTAAGGAGGCCTCCGCGATTCTGGGCATCCGCGAAGGCACGGTGAGATCAAGATTGGCGCGAGCGCGTGACGCACTCCGCATGAAACTGAGCGAACGGAGACAGTACCGTGCAAGATCATAACGATCCGGTTGACGAAGCGCTCGAGTCTCTTGCGGGCCGAGGACGACCCGCAGGTTTTCGCGAACATCAGATTAAGGAGAAGCTCATGCAGGAGATCGGACCTAATAATCCGGCGGCCCGTGGGGGCGGCCGCCGCGTGTTGATGGCTATCTTGGGCCTGCTCGTTCTGGGCAGTGTCGGGTTCGCCGCGGCCGGCGGGATCGAGGCGGTTCAGAGCTGGCTGATTACCGTAGAGGTGAACGGTGAGCAGATCGACGTTCAAACCACCGCCGAAATCGAGATCTACGAAAGCGATGAAGAAATCGCCGTTTGGCTCGATCGCACCGGGATCGCCACCGACACGGACCAGCCTTCTCTGGCCAGGATCACGATCGCTCCCGATCCTGATCAGGACGGCGCGTTCACCATTCAAAGTGAAGACGGCGAGCCGAAAACCGTTCATTTCACCGACGTGTCGGAGGACGGCGCCGCGACCATAACCATCGCCGATATTGAGGAGCCCGCCACAATATTGCGGGGCAGCGTCGGCGGCGAGATGACTACGGTTACCGTTACGGTCGCCAAACCGGAGCCCGAAGAGGCTGACGAAACCGAAGCGGACGAGTAGATCCCGCTACGACCGGCTTTGGGAAGAGGGGCGGGCGGGTACCCAGCCGAGACCATCTCTGGATGACGCGAGCGGGCATCTGCCCGGAGCCGGTCCACCCTCCTTTCGGCAGAACGTCGAGCGCCCGCGATGCAGTTGGTGTCGCGGGTGCTTTATTGTGCCTGCGCCCGTGACATTAGGCGCGCCGCAATCAGTACGGCGAGCGTGAGCCACCCGCTCTATGCCTCCGGTCTCTCACGCCCACGAATCAACAGGTTGCCCCATGCCACCCATGCGGCACCCTTGTAGGGCATGGTCGAGGAACGAGACCTGCCGTTGTTTTCGCGCGATGTGCACCATGTAAACTCACGCCGAAGGCGTTTCACAGCAAAGCCCAGGGTAAACGAAGCGGCGTAGCCGCGCAGTGCCACCCTGGGTCACGAAGCCCCCTTGCGCACCAACCCCGAAGTGAGTTGAACAACGCCGCAACCCCATCGGGGTTGATCTTCGATGTGACCGTGATCCCAGGGTAGCCGCTGCGCGGCAACCCTGGGCTATAGGACGCAACGCCTACCTTCCTGACATATGTCACTATCTTCGGCGTATTTCGCCTGCGGCCGGGTGGCCCATGGCTTCACCCGTGCGGGACTCAAACCGTCGTCTGGGTGCTACGCAATCAGTACGGCGAGCGTAAGCGACCCGCTTCGTGCCCCTGGGCGTGTCACGCCCCACGGCTCAACAAGTTGACACGTGACACCCAGGTGGCACCGTACGTAGGGCAGGTCGAGGCACGAGACCTGCCGCAACAGCGCGCATCGCGCGAAGGCTGCGTAACGATTCGAGTCCCCCACCTCTAAAGAGGCGGGCCACCCAGCCACATGACACTCCGGTGTCACCGTACGTAGGGCAGGTCGAGGTACGAGACCTGCCGCAACAGCGAGCATCGCGCGAAGGCTGCGTGACGATTCGAGTCCCCCACCTCTAAAGGGCTTGTCGGTTTAATCGATTTCGCGAGATTTAGATGGCTGGCTCGGAGCCAAAACATAGGTTTTCATTCTTGACAGCCAACTCGTGCGCTCGATTTCGATTAAATCGACAGCCCCTAAAGAGGCGGGCCACCCGGCTTCGGCGTATTTTGCCTACGGCCGGGAGGCCGCACAATCTTACATCTTCTCCAGAGTCTTGATGCCCAGCAGGTCCAGCCCGAGCTGGAGGGTGCGGGCGGTCAGATCGCACAACCGCAAGCGCGATAGCCGCGTGGCTTCCGGCGACGCGTCAATGACGCGAACGCCCAGCTTCTTGTCGTAGAACCGGCTGAACTGCTTGGCCAGGTCAAACAGGTAATCGGTCAGCAGGTTCGGGCGCAAGTCGCGGCCCAGCATCCTGACGACGTCGACGAACTGCAAGAGCTTTGCGGCCAGCGCCAGCTCCGCCGGATGCTCGAGCGCCACCGGCAGATCGCGCGGTAGCGTCTCGAAGTCAATATCGGCCTTGCGGGCAATCGAACGAATCCGGGCGTAGGCGTAGAGCATGTACGGGGCGGTGTTCCCCTCCAAAGCCAGCATGGTATCGAGGTCGAATTTGTAGTCGCTTGCCAAAGAGTGCGACAGATCGGCGTATCTGACCGCTCCCAGGCCCACCGTTTCGGCGATTCGGGTAATCTCGTCCGAAGTGAACGCCCGATCGGACTTGCCCGCATCGTCAACCTGCTGCTCCACAACCCGCCGCGCCCGTGCGACGGCCTCGTCCAACAGATCCCGCAGTTTCACCGTACCGCCTTCGCGCGTTTTGAAGGGTCTGCCGTCGGCGGCCAGCATGTTCCCAAAACCAAGGTGGACCATTGACACGTCGTCGCCTGCCAGCCCGACCTTCCGAGCGGCCGCGAAGACCATGTCCAGATGCTGCTTCTGGGCCAGCCCGACCACGTAGATCAGACGCTTGGCCGCCAGCTCTTCAACCCGATGCACGATGGTGGTCAGGTCGGAGGTCGCGTAGTTGAACGCCCCGTCGGACTTCTGCACGATCAACGGCAGGGGATCACCGTCGCGCGTAGTGAAACCCTCCAAAAAGACGCACAGGGCTCCATCACTTTCGCGCACGGCCCCACCCGGTTCACTTTTCTCGATGTCCTTGAGTCGTTGGACCAGGGTTTCCATCCCGGCGGTGTAGAAGCTCTCGCCGCGGTCGATCACCTCAACCCCGAGCCGGTCGTAGATGGCGTGACAATGGCGTAAGGACTCGTCGCAAAAGGCCTGCCAGATCTTCCGGGTATGCGGGTCGCCCTGCTGCAAGGCAACCACGGTTTCGCGCGATTCATTCTTGAAATCGTCGTCCGCGTCGAACCGGGCTTTCGCTTCGACGTAGAACGACTCTAAATCGCGGATGACCAGCTCGTCCGGGCTCTCGGCCACGTCCGGGCGGACCCGGCGAAGGTGGGCCACCAACATCCCGAACTGCGTGCCCCAATCGCCCACGTGGTTTTCGCGATGGACGGTGTGCCCCTCGAACTCCAGAACCCGGGCCACGCAATCGCCGATCACCGTGCTGCGCAGGTGGCCGACGTGCATTTCTTTGGCCAGGTTCGGACTGGACAGATCGACGACGCAAACCGTCGGCTCCGCCACCCGAGCGATGCCCAACCGATCGCCGTCGGGCTCTCCAACCGGTGGGATCTCCTCCAGACACCGGGCGAAGTACTCCGGCCTGATCTTGAAATTGATGAACCCGGGTCCGGCGATTTCCGGCGGTGCGCAGATATCATCGATGTCCAACTGCTCCACGATCGCCCCGGCGATGTCGCGTGGCTTGCGGCCAAGCTGCTTGCCCAACCCCATAGCGCAGTTTGACTGGTAGTCTCCGAACTTGCGGTTCTGGGCCACCGTTATCAGTGGGTCGCCGACTCCGCCGACTCGTTGAATCGCTTCTTGGACACGTCGTGAGAGTTCATCATGGATAGACTTCAATGCTCGCAAACTCCATCTGACCGGAGGGGAAAAAGGCCTCTGAGCAGAGGATAGTACCCGCGGATGGGCGGCTGGGAAGGGTGGTGGATCCCACGGACGAGCGGATCAGGCCGAGGCCGACTCGCTACGAGCCCAGTCTACGCGAGGTGCGTCCCCCCAGAGCAGCTCCAGGTCGTAGTACGTCCGATATGGCTTGGCGAACCCATGGAACACCACGGTCACGAAGTCCACGAGGACCCAGGTGGCCTGGTCGTACCCGCTTTTGCCGAACGGGCGCTCTCCGTGCTGCTTGGCGCGTTCGATCACCATGTCGGCCATCGCCCGGATCTGCCGGTCGGACGTGCCGGTGGCGATGACGGTGAAATCAGTAACCGGGCTGATTCCGCGCAGATCCAGCACGACAACATCCGTGGCCCGCGCGTCATGCGCGACGCGGGCCATCTCGATGGCAAGCTGATGGGCCGTTCCTTCTGACATAGGGTTAGTCTACCCGAAAACAGGTGATTCGGCCACAGTCAAAATTCAGGCGTTACCGGACTCGCCCGTGAGTTCGGTGCAGAGAACTGTCTGATGTGTCTGCCGACAAACCGTCCTGCGCGCAAGCGCGAGTGTCGTTATCTCAGTGCCATAATCCGGGATATCAAGCCGAGGATCCTGTGGATCGGTCATGAGAACATGCCCGTGCGCACCGCTCATCACGAGCGTTACGCCCGACGCCTGGGTCCAGTTCCGGTCCTGTCAGGACAGACGAAACCTCATTATCGCTTTGCGTGGCCTCGTGAGGTGTGGTAGCCTAGAGCGGTGCGACGGACCCGTGGAGGATCGCGCACGACCTGTTTCGGCCGCTCATGGAGGTGCGGCCTGCTTGGGCACAGGGAGGTAGCCGAATCGATGTTCCTCAAACGCGCCACACTTTACGGTTTCAAGAGCTTCTGCGACCGGGTCGAGTTCGAGTTCGGTCCGGGGGTGACGTGTGTCGTTGGCCCCAACGGTTGCGGTAAGAGCAATCTCGTCGACGCTTTCAAATGGGTGCTGGGGGAGCAGTCGGCCAGGTCTCTCCGTGGCCGGCAAATGCTCGATATGGTCTTCAACGGGTCGAGCTCGCGCCGCAGCAGCAGTATGGCCCAGGTCGACCTGGTCTTCGACAACAGCGACCAGTCACTGCCGATCGACCACCACGAAGTAACGATAACCCGCAAGCTCTACCGGTCCGGGGAAAGCGAGTATCTGCTCAACCGCGAAGCGAGCCGGCTGAAGGACATCCGCGAGCTTTTCATGGACACTGGGGTGGGCGTCGATGCCTACTCGGTCATCGAACAGGGCCGGGTTGACGGTCTTCTGCAGAGCAGCCCCACGGAACGACGGACCATCTTCGAAGAGGCGGCCGGAATCTCCAAATACAAAGCCCGGCGGCGCGAGGCGGAACGCAAGCTCGAGCGGACCCAGCAGAACCTGCTCCGGGTGGCGGACATTATCGAAGAGATGGAGAAACGGCTGCGCAGCGTCCGGCTGCAAGCCGGCAAAGCCCGCCGGTTCAAGGAGCACGAGGCTCGGCTGAACGAACTTAGATCGACCTTCTCCCTGGCAGAGTATCACCGGTTTACCGAAGAGATCGGCCGGTTGACCGGCGAGGCCCAAACGCGCACCGATCGGGCAACGGCACTCCGCACGGAAATAGACCGCAACGAAGCGGAGAACTCCCAGGTTACTCTGCGGCTCGATCAACTGGCGGAGGAGATCAGCACCGCAGACAATCAGCTTGTTCAGGCCAAGTCCGACTTGGCGGCGCAGCAGGAGCGGATCGAGGCGGCCGGGCGTCGTGCTGAAGAACAGCAGGCTCTGCGCGGGCGGCTGCGGGAACGGCTGGCCACCGATGACCAGCGAATGGCCGAAGCCCGGTCGGAACTGGACGAGGTGCAGCAGGCGGCAGTTGCCCTGCAGCAACAGACCCATGACCGGCAAGCGGAGATTGACGGGCTGCACGAACGGGACCAGGCGCTGGCCCGCGAGTTGACCGAGGCGCAGGCTATCTTGGAGGACGAGAAAGCCGGCATTATCGACTTGCTCCGTCAAAGCGCGCAAACGCATAATGAGATCATCCGTCTGAACACTCACCGAGAGTCGTTGCTTGGCCAAAAAGGGCGGCTCTCTCAGCGCGACGAGCAGATTTCCAGTGAGCTGGCGATTCAACTTGAGCAGCGGGCTGCTTTGGAAATGCGTCTGCGCGAGGTCGAGGAACTGATCGCCGCAGAAACGCGGCGGCTCGAGGACAAGAAACGCGAAACCGCCCAGATGAGTGCCCTCCAACAGCGGCTCGAAGATGAACTAGCCTCTACGAGGGAGCGGCGTAGCGCTTTGCTCTCGCGTCGCGAGGTTCTGCAGGATCTCGAGCAACGCATGGAAGGTGTCGGGGCGGCCGTTCGCAGCATTATTGACGAACGGCAGATGGACGATGCCGCTGAGGAACTGGACTGCGTTGCCGGAATCGTGGCGGAGCTTTTCGAGACGGATGTAGCCCACGTTCGCGTCATTGAGGCGGCTCTGGGAGATTCGGATCAGAATCTGGTCGTCACCGACACGTCCCGTTTCCTTAGCTACTTGGCGCGAACCGGGGAACTGCCCGGTCGACTGAACACGATCTGCCTGGACCGCTTACCGCCGCTGGTGAACGAGCGAGACTTCTCCTATAAGCCGGGGTTCGTCACGCGGGCTTTGGATCTGGTGCGCTTCTCTCAAGAACACACGCAACTCGCCGGGCAATTGCTGGGCAAGACCGTGGTGGTGGAGAACCTCGCCGCTGCTCTGGAGATGGCGACCGATGACGTGGCCGGTCACCGGTTCGTGACGTTAGGCGGTGAAGTGATCGAGCCGGATGGGCGCGTTCGCGTCGGTCCGACTTCGTCGGGAGCGGGTCTGATCTCGCGTAAGAGTGAGCTGCGCGATATTGACAGTCAGATGACATCTATCGATGGACGGATTACATCGCTGGCCGACCAGCTTAATCGCACCCAGGCCGAAGTCCGCCATCTTGACGGCGTGCAGCAGGAACTGCGTACCGCTATCTACGAATCGAATACCGCCAAGGTGGAAGCCTCCGCCGCTCTGCAGAGTATTGCCGAGACCATCGAGCGGCTCACGAACGAGCAGCCCCTAATCACCCGGGAAGTGGAGTTCATCGAACAGCAGATCAACGAAGTGCTCGAAAAGAGCGAGGAGGGCGGACGGTCTCTCCAGGAGTTAGAGCGTAGAAACAAGGAGCGCGAAGAAAGCGTCGAGAAGCATCAGCAGCGCATTGATGAAACCGTGGCGGCGCGGCGTGAGGTCCAGGAACAGCTTACCCAAGCTCGGGTCCAGATCGGTCAGCTTACCGAGAAGCGGGCCGCAGCCGCGGACCGAATCCATGCGTTGCGGCGCGGTATTCGGGAAGTCGAAGAGTCTTTGGTTACAGCCCGGCGCGACATCGAGCAATGTGCCACGCGGATCGAGGAAGCTGAAGCCACCATGTCCGCCGGCCGGGAGCAGCTCTCCGTGCTAGCCGATCGAATCGGTGAACTGGAAGGCAGGGCGGGGCGATTGAGAAACGAACGGGATCAGCTCCGGCTCGATATGGACGGCCGAACCCAGGCCATCAAAGCCGCGCGCGGGCAGCTTGCGGCGTGCGAAGCTGAACTCCACGAGTATCAGATGAGCCTCGCGGAGACGAATGTGCGGCGCCATGAACTGGTTACCCGCGTGCGCGACGAGTTGAACATCGACCTGGCCGCACGATACGAACAGTACGAACACCAGGAGCAGGACTGGGAGGCCGTCGAGGCCGAGATCGCCGATCTACGCGGGAAGATGGACCGGCTCGGTAATGTCAACCTCGACGCCATCAGCGAGTTGCAGGAACTCGAGGAACGCCATACCTTCTTGAGCACCCAGCGAGACGATCTGACGGACTCGCAGCGACAGCTCGAGCAGTTGATTGCGATGCTCAATACGGAATCTCGTGATCGGTTCAAGGCGGCTTTCGAGCAGATTCGCGAGCACTTCCGCGGTATGTTCCGCAAGCTGTTCGGCGGCGGGCGGGCGGACATCATCCTGGAGGACACGGAGGATGTTCTCGAATGCGGGATCGACATCGTCGCCCAGCCGCCGGGCAAGGAGCTGCAGTCCATCTCCTTGATGTCCGGTGGTGAGAAATCGATGACGGCCATCGCCCTACTCATGAGCATCTTCAAGAGTCGCCCGGCCCCGTTCGCGTTCCTGGACGAGGTCGATGCTGCGCTGGACGAGGCGAACAACGATCGATTCAATCGGATCATCCAGGAATTCGTAACGGAGTCACAGTTCATCGTCATTACGCACTCGAAGCGAACGATGAGTATCGGCGACCGCCTCTACGGCATCACGATGCCCGAGCCGGGAGTGTCAACCCCGGTGAGCGTGCAGCTCGCCGACGTAAACGTAGCCTGATAGGTCGGGATTGTCTCTTGACTCTCTCGGCACAAGAAGGCGGCCGGGCGATGGTGAACACCGAAGCGTGACCGGAGCATAATCAGGGAGCCTTGCGGGCAGCGATGTTGCGTGATTACGCCAGTCTTTTACGCCCCAGTCAGTGGGTGAAGAACGTGGTCGTGTTCGCCGGACCGGTGGCGGCTTTGAAACTGGTCTCGGTAGAGTCGCTCGGGCAGGCGCTGATTGCTTTCGCCGCGTTCTGCCTGGTGGCTAGCGCCGGCTACGCTCTTAACGACGTGGTCGATCGTCGAGCCGACGCCGCCCACCCCGAGAAACGCGAGCGGCCCGTTGCCCGCGGGGCCATCACTCCAGCGGCCGCCTTAATCACCGGAGGTCTGTTACTGGCGGCCGCCTTGCTTTTGCCGGCGGTGTTTCTGAACCGCTCGGCGGCGTTGGTGGTCTTGCTCTACTTCCTTCTGACTTTGGCCTATTCGCTGGTCCTCAAGCGCCACATGATCATCGACGTCATCGTGATCGCTTCGGGGTTTGTCTTGCGGGCCTGGGCGGGCTCGCTGGCGGTCGGCGTAGTGACTTCCGAGTGGCTCGTGGTGTGTATGTTCACCTTGTGCCTGTTCATGGGGTTCGGCAAGCGGCGCTGTGAAGTGGCGATGATCGGTCGCGCCGAGGAAGCCGAGCAGCACCGGCGGACGCTGATTCGCTACACGCCCGACCTGCTCAATCACTTGATTACGGTCTCCGCGGGTATCGCCATCGTGACCTTCCTGCTGTACACCATGGAACCATCGCGTAGCCCGGTTCCGTTCCACAAGGAACATCTGTTCTACACCTTGCCGCTGGTCGTTTACGGGATCTTCCGTTTCGCCATGTTGACCGAGTTGGGCGCCTATGCCGGCCCGACGGAGATCATTCTGCGTGACAAGGCCTTCACGGCCACCGTGGCCCTTTGGGCAATAGCGGCGCTCGTTATCGTCTACCAAACGAGGTTGTTCGGCCCGGAAGGTCTGACCAGGCTGACCGGATGGATGGGGGCACCGGCACCATGACTGATTCCACCGTAGCCGTAGTACGCACTTCTCCTGCAACCGTACTGGCCGACTACTATCGGCTCATGAACCTCGCGGGATATCAAGATGTCGTGGCGAAGGATGTCGACACAGCTTTGAAGATCAACATAAGCTGGCATTTCTTCTACCCGGCCGCGTCGACGACGCCCTGGCAGTTGGAGGGTGTCATCCGCACTCTCAAGCGCGACGGCTACGACCCGAATCTGATCCACGGCTGCCACAACCGCACGGTGGTCATCGATGCCCGCTTGGGCGAGCGGGAGAATAAGCAGGTTGACGTCGTTGAAGCGCACGGGTTGCGCAACATCCACCTTTACGAAGAAGACGTTGAGTGGATCGACATTCGCGACGCGGTAGGCGATCTGACCGAGAAGTTCTTGTGTCTCAACGAGGTGTATCCCAAGGGATTCAGCATACCCCGGCGGTTCATCGGTGAGAACATCATCCATCTTCCGACGGTTAAGACGCACGTGTTTACCACCACGACCGGCGCGATGAAGAACGCCTTCGGGGGGCTGCTCAACGAGCATCGGCATTGGACGCACCCGGTGATTCACGAGACGCTCGTCGACCTGTTGATGATCCAGCAGAAGATCCACCGGGGCGTGTTCGCGGTTATGGACGGTACCTTCGTCGGCGACGGGCCCGGACCGCGCTGCATGATCCCTCATGTGAAGAACGTGCTGTTGGCCTCGAGCGACCAGGTAGCGATTGACGCCGTCGCGGCCAAGCTGATGGGGTTCGATCCGCTCTCCGACATCAAGTTCATCCGCCTCGCCCACGAGCGCGGCCTTGGGTGCGGTGATCCGCGGGAAATCGAGATCGTTGGTGACGACGCGGCGGCACAAGAGAACTGGCACCTCGTCGGCCCGTTCAAGAAGATGACCTTCGCCGCCCGAATGCAGCATCTGATCTACTGGGGATGGCTCAAGGGCTTCTTGGAGTGGTCCCTCAAAACCTGGCTGGCGCCCTGGTCGTACATTGCCAGCGTTGTCTATCACGATACGTTCTGGTATCCCGCACACGGCAAACCGCAGATGCGCAAGGCCCTGAGCAGCGCGTGGGGGCGGCTCTTCCAGAACTTCGGCTCGGTTGATCCCGACGAGAACGGCTACCCTCAGGTCGGCAAGGACGAGCCCGGATTCGTACGCAGCACGGCCAAGCATATCGCGTTGGCTCTGCGGATTCTTTGGACGTGTATCAAAGAGGCTCCGGAGATCGCCGTGCGCCGACGCCGCCGGGTACTTTCGCAACGTCACTCGAAACCAATCGAGTAGCGGCTGCGGCCGCACAGGAGGCTTTTCATATAATGAGCGTACTGGTCACCGGCGGCGCGGGGTTCATCGGGTCTCATGTTTGCGAGGCGTTGTTGCGCGCCGGGTGCGAAGTTGTTGCCCTCGACTGTTTTGACGACTTCTACGACCCGGCGATAAAGCGCGCCAACTTGCACGGATGCCTGCAGTCGCCGCAATTCACGGCCGTCGAAGGCGATATTCGCGATGCGGATTGCGTCGACACCTTGCTGGCGAAACACCACGTCGAGACCGTTTTGCACTTTGCCGCCCGCGCCGGGGTGCGGCCTTCGATCGAGCAGCCGTTGCTGTACGAAAGCGTCAACGTCGGCGGGACCACGGTATTGCTGGAAGCGGCCCGCCGTAAGAACGTCGGCAAGTTCATCTTCGCAAGCAGCTCGAGCGTGTACGGGAACAACGAGAAGGTCCCCTTCGCCGAGTCGGACAACGTCGATTTCCCAATCTCACCCTACGCCGCCACCAAGAAGGCCGCGGAGTTGCTCTGTCACAGTTTTCATCACCTGCACGGCATGGACATCACGTGTCTGCGGCTCTTCACCGTGTACGGGCCGCGACAGCGTCCCGACCTGGCGATCCACAAATTCGCCAGGCTGATCGAGCAGGGACTCCCCATCCCGGTTTTCGGCGACGGGAGTATGATGCGCGACTACACGTTCATCGACGACATCGTCGACGGCGTACAGCGGGCAATGGAACGCTGCAGTGGGTTCCACATCTACAATCTCGGGCATAGCCGGCCGGTGAGCTTGTTCGACCTTATCGCCGCGTTGGAGCAAGCCCTCGGCAAAGATGCCCAGATCGAACATCTCCCCCTGCAGCCGGGCGATGTCCGGCGCACCTTTGCTGACGTAATATTGTCACAGAAGGAACTCGGGTACGAGCCGTCCACGGCATTGGCGGACGGCCTGAGGAGCTTTGTAGATTGGCTTCGGCAACCCCGCTGACGGTGCCGCATTCCTTCGCCCCCCGCCGGGCACATCACCCTATCCCGGATCATTCATCCAAGCGAAGTATGCGTCGTGAACCAATGTAGCGCCAGGGCTTGTCCCTGGCGTCGAAGCTTCGGCGATAGTCCACCCTATTACGCAAGCCGCCTCCGGTACTCACGTAACCGGAGGCGGCTGAATGTCAAACCCAATGGTAATCCGATGAGCTTATGGGTTCGGCCCGGTGAAGCCTTGCTCGAACCAGTAGTAATCGTAGAGATCGACGTCCCCGTCGTCGTCCACGTCGAAATCGCCACAAGTACCCACGTTCACCGAAACCGTGTACTCACTCCAGTGATGAACGGCGCTGTTGCAGTTGACCTCGGCCTGATCGGTGACCAGCAATCGCAAAGTGTACGCACACGGCTCCAGGGACGTCGTGTCCCAGATGCCGAGGGAGCCGTCCACGATTGATGTCGTTCCCGAATCGATCGTTACCCAACCCGATGCGTCCCCGCCGGTGTACTGTAATCTCCAACTGGCGATATTGGCGTCGAAGGCCGTACCGATCACGTTCACCGCGCCTTCGACGTAGTCACAAGGCTCGGGGCTCGTGATTTCCGCGTCGGGCCAGGTATTGTCGATAACGACCTTGCGGTATTCCTCGGCCCCATTGCCGCAGTCATCGGTTGCCCGGGCGCGCAAGGCGTATTCCCCGTCCGGAAGACCGAGATCGATGGTCTCCCAATGGGCGATCGGGTCATTGATAACCGTTGCCGTGTAGACCGGCTGCGTCGGATCGACCGGATTCCATCCGGATCCACCTTGCGGTAGGTATTCGACGTAGTATTCATCGAAGCAGTAATTGTCCCACGCAGTCCCATCAACGCAGACCGTACCGCCCAAGATGTCGCCCTCGTCGGGCTCGCGCACGGTCAGATTGTCGAACACCGTGCCGAGCCAGACCATGTTAACGGCCGTCGCGCTGTGCCCGCACGCATCGTTGACCGTCAGGCGGATCAGATAGTGCCCCTGCGCAAGCCCCGCGGCGTTCCACGTTCCGAGCAGGCCGTTGACGACCGGCGTTGTCCCCAGTTCGATCTCGTGCCAGGTCGCCTCCGTCACGCCGCGATACTCCAGCAAGTACTGGTCGAAGTTCGCGTCGTCGGCCGTGCCGATGATCTGCGTGGGATCACAGACACACGTGGCCGGCGGCGGGGCGAGAAGCTCCGCGATCGGCGGCACATCATCGTCGAAGCAGACATCAGGCGTACACAGGATATTGTCGATCCAGAATTCCTGACCGCCGATGCTCACTTCGTAGATGTTGCCCTCCAATACGATCCTACCGCAGCCGTTCCCCGGATTGGGCTCGTATACGTCTACGGTCACCCCGCCGACCATCGGTGGGAAATTGCTGACATAGGCTTCGCTGACACATTGCCCGTTAACGGTGAGATTGACGTTTCCACCGTATTCGCCGAAGTAGATCACCAAGTCCGTTAGCGGCTCGCCGTAATCGAACGCGACGTTCACGTTGTTGACCATCAGATCCTGTCCGGAACCGCAGGCCAAACCGTCATCATCGATCATCACGGACCCGTTCATGGTCGGGTTCGTGCAACTGCCTACATCCCAGTAGAACTCTTCAAGGTGCATGAGCACCCCGTTGGATGCAAAGCTGCCCCCGGCCGGGAACATCGTCCCCACGGGAACATCTTCGAACCTGATCGGACGGCAGCCGGGCTCGGTATACCGAACCGGACTCTTGACCAGCATCGTGGCCTTCTCGCCGGTAGTCAGTGCGATCGTGCACTTCCCAGCTTCCTCATACTCCACGGCCTCCGTTATGGCATGGAGGAACTTCGAATGCTGCGCGCCGTAGACCGGCGACTCATTGAACTGAAATCCGACAACCGATCCGCTGTTGCTCCGCCAGCCAGTATCCGGGGTGACCGTACCCACGCTCGTCGTGGAGTAATCCACGTCCGTCAGAAACGACGTTAATCCGGAGCACGCGACCTCCGCCACCCGGCCGTTCAGCGCCCCGTTCGATCCGCGGACCTGCCTGACAAACGCCAGCGTTCCGGTGGCATCGAGGCGGACAATGCGGTCCCGCAAGGTTCCCTCGTACAAGAGTGTCCCGCCGCTGCTGTTAATCTGAAAGGGAATCGAGGTCTCGTGGATGACCGTCCCCGGACCGCATCCACCCGAAACGCCGGACAAAGGCGCGCTGCCGCCGGGTGGCAGATCGACGGCCATGACCGCAACGGGCATTAATGTCGCCGCCAACAACATCACGAAACTGTGAACTCGAAGTAATCTCGCATTTGTGTACATAAATCCTCTCCCCCGCAAAGGCCGGACTCCGCGCGGTATCCGGGCCGCGCGCATCGACTCGATGCCGACCTTGTGCGTTATTGCCAAAAACGAAGCGCAAAAGCAGCACATGCCTTTCCCCACGGATACCCCCCGGTGCGTTCGGCCCACGACGCCGCCAAGTGCATCCGCCCAGGGTCGCCCACTTGTCAACCCTGAACGATTGATCTTACCGGAACAGAGCGCCGGATTCAACCGGGTCGGTTTATCTGCCGCATCAAGGGGGTGCATCCCGTTTAGGGTGGCAAATCTCCGAGCGGGTGCCCCGTCCATGCCGGCGTTTGCCACGCCGGAACGTTGCATCGCGCCGCCGCCAGCATGGGTGGGGGACGGATTGCGGTCCTGAAGTTACGTAGGGCACGGTCGAGACACGAGACCTGCCTCGAAGGTGCGCGTCATGTAGAGGTCGCGGAAGAAGGCGCGTGTCGTGCGAGGGTGTGCCGCCCACGACGGGCCGGGTCCGAAACGCCTGGAGGCCCCCCCCAGACTTATGCCGTGGGGCTGGATGGGCTGTCGCTCCAAACGACTCAATGCCGGCCTCTCACAACATGATCGAAGTCGCGTATGGCAGATTTGTACGATTTTCGCCCACGGCAACGGCTTACGCTGGCGACAGGACGTTCCGGCCGTGCAAAGCTATCGTGTCGGTTGTCGCGGCGAGCGCACTCGACAACACAGGCCAGATCGGCACTCGTCTCGTTGGCCAACATGAAAAAAACCTCAGCTTTATCCTTGTCGTAGCAGGTTTCGGGGTGTATTATGCTTCGGAGGGGTCCGCTAATCCTCCGTGCCTCAGGGGTCCTATGTGCGGTTTGTCTCGAAGATCAGCCAAGGGTAAAGAACCGCGCCTCGGCCCATTGGTAATTTGGACCGACGTCTTTAAGTTCATATTGGGTTACTTAAACGGGCAAGGGGCAAACACGATGCAAACAACGAATCTCTGGACGTTCAGCCTGATGGCGTCCGTCTTGGCTGCGACAACGGTAGGGGCTCGTGAGACGGATCAGGTTCCAGGCATGGCTCCTACGGCAGCCAGGGCAGCCTCTGCTGTAGCGGTCTCCAGCGTGAACAGCGCCCGGATTAAGGGTGTGCTCACTCCCCTGCCGGAGTCTGCGCAGGTGATTCGGCATTATATTGATGTCCCCGGCAGACTGGCGGGGGCGGACGACCCCGAAGAGAAGCTCATTTACAGCAACACGTACGGGGACTTCCTGTATGTTCCCGGTTCCGGACTGGGGATCGCGGACGACATTATTACCGACGCGGTGGCGGAGTGCGGAGTGAAACGCATCGTATTCCAGGTGAATGGCGGGGTCGAGGCAGGCGACGGCGAGTTCTCCGTCAAAATCAGCATTTGGGATCGATGTCCGGGCCTTCGTGACGCCGTGAACCTCTTCGGTCCGGGCAGCGAGTTCACATTCGACGGCCTCTCGGACAACATCACAGAGAATCACGAACTGCAGATTGACTTCGCGGATATAGGAGCCTGCGACGACCAGGCTCTATGCCGGGTGTCGGAGCAGGACTGCGCGGACGGCTCGCAATGCCAACCTCGGACGGTACCGGAACTTCCTCCGACAATCTGGATGATGTACCGCTTCAACACCAACACGGCCGGGGTGATCGTGGGAAGCCCGGCAGAGGTGGGATTCTCCTCAGATGCCTACCACCACCTATACGCGCCCTGTTGGGCATGGCTCGGGGGCTATCCGCGGCATCCGCACTCCAGCTTCTGGGTGCAGGTCTTCGTGGATGGGACTCCCTACGAACAACACCCTGACTTCTGCCCTACGCACTTTCTGGCCTACCGGGCGGTGTCCACCAACAGCGAGTTCTTTTTGCCGCTGGACCCCATGCACACCATGGTGTCCGACGACATTACGTTGGTTAGGGCCGTGACCGGATCACCCTATCCCCGGCCTATCTCGTGCGAGATCAGCGCCCTGGAAATCGGCGTGATAGGTAATGCCGGGGACTTCACCTTGGATGTCGACGTCCGCTGGCCGGAGCGCGATGATGTAGTCCCGGGGATGCAGCGAACTTACGAGGGACGCGGTGAGGGAAGTTTATCGGTAGCCCGGTTCTTGTATGATGAGGGACATTTCATCAACGCCAATGACCAGCCGTTCTATGTGAACTGGCTGCCGAACATAGGCAACGTAGCAGTGCCAATTGTCGGGCGTACCCAAGCCGGCGCTAGCGATGTGTGGCTTGGCATGCAGGATGTTACCGATCCGGATAATCCGGGTGACTGGGAACTTGTCCGTCCTGACTCCGGCATTCCTGGAATCGCTCACATCGCCGTGTATTGCCGCGGTGAAACGCCGACCGGGGCCTGCTGTCCGGACCAGTCGGCGGAGCCGGGTCTGGACCCGGTCTGTCACGACGATGTTCCTGTCACCAGCTGCCCGTCGGCGCGTTGGATCATGGATTCCACTTGCGCCGCCAACGAATTCGCCCCCCCCCTGCGGGACGCACCAGTGTTGTATGCCGAACGGCAGCTGTGACAATCTAACATACGATGAATGCCATGCTCTACGGGCTCCGCAGTTCGACCCCGTTATATGTGCCGTTGACGAGGACTGCCCGGGCTCCCGGACGTGTGGTATTCTCGGAGAATGCGTGGGTGGTTCCAAGGAACAACAAGATTGTGAAACTGACGCAGACTGTAATGAGCCGGGTGAGACCGCGGGTACCTGCGTGGGCGACGTCGTGCCGGGGCAATGCGACCTGAGTCGCGGGCAATGGACAACCGGGACATTCTGTGATGAAGGCGACCCCTGCACGATATTCCAGTGCTACGATGCCGAGGGTGATTGCATGGAAGGGGATGTGGAGTTCATCCTTTGCCCCAGCGGCGATTCCGATTGCCCGAATGGGCGAATGTGCTACCAGCCGCCGGTTGGGCCGGCCAGGTGCCTTATGCGGGCCGGTTGCGGCAATCTGGAGTGCTGCAACGCGGTTTGCGAGGTAGACCCCTACTGCTGCAACGCTCTTGACGGCGGATGGGATCTGGGATGCGCCAGTCGGGCACGACAAATGGCCGATGCGGAATGTTCCTACGCCCCGGAGAACGACAGGTGCTGGGATCCGGGCAATCCGGAAGCAGGTGCTACTGAGATAGAAATCCTCGAAGAAGATACCGGCGACCCCTGTACGCCGGAGTCGGAATACTGTTCGGGCTGGGCGATGGCCAACAACATCACCGCAACGTCTCACCCGACAGATCCCGGATACTGCTGCAACCTCGCGGGGCTGAACTTACCGGGTGCCGGAAACCTCTGGTACAAGTTCACCGCCGTGCACTCCAGCGCCCAGATCAGTACGTGTGATACGCCGGGATGGACAATGGACTCTCTGATCCAGGTGTTTGAGGCCGGGGACGATTCGACGCCGCAGGCCGCATGCGAGTCCCTGGAGATAATCGGATGCGACGATGATACTCCAGGCTGCGGTGAAGTGGGATCCATGTCGCAGGTCTGCGTCACCGGTCTTTCCGAAGGTGTAACTTACTACGTGGTTGTGGGTGGGAGTACTCTGGCAGAACAGCCGAAGGGGCAGTACATCTTGGACATAGAGTCCCCGTGTCCCTCGCTCCCGCCGGACGGCAGCCTGTGCGAACTCGCCGTGTACGTCCCGGAGGGGACAACGCCGTTCAGCCTCCAGTATGCGGATCTTGATTGTCCGGGCGAAGACGCCTTGCCGGCAATGATGAATGACATTTGGTTTGCGCATGCCCCTACCTGTATCGGAAACCTGGAGGTGCGGACTTGCGGCCTGACACCGGAAGATGAGGATCCGGACACGACCCTGGCGGTTTACTGCGCGCCGTTCGGTGAAGATAACTGCCCGCCCGTCGCAGTCGCGTCGGCCGTTAATGACGATTCCGAATTGAACAAAACCTGCTCAATCGGTGGACAGGCGTGCGATGAAGCGAGCGATTGCGTCCTCGGATGCACCGGTTTGGGGATCCTCTGCCAGAGCGATGATGATTGCCCGGGTACGACGAAATGCGATCTGCGGTTGCAGTCCGAGTGCAGCGTCTCGGGCGTGAACTGCTTTACCGATTCGGATTGCACGGCGGGTTATTGCCACAATAATGAATTAGTAAGCTGCGACACAGAGGTCTTTGAGATGCGGTGCACCGAAGGAACGGTGATTTATTGCCCGAATGGAGATGAATGCGATTACGGAGCGGAATGCGTGGAGTACTGGCCAAGCTGCGGATGGACCGTGGATGGCGATGACACTGTAGCCCGCCAGTGCGTCAAGGACGACGAATGTGAGGCGGCAACCTGCGATAGCGATTGTGCTCCGGCCTCCTCGGTTGTCGCGCCGGTAATGCCCGGTGATGTATGTAAGATCCGTATCGGAGGTGAGTACGGCTCTGAGCCGGTGGGCGATCTTACGATTGCCTGTGTGGAAGACGACTGCAACTGGAACCTCGTGCCGGACCTCATCGACATCGAGCACGGGCTTTCGGCAGACTGCAACCTCAACGGCAACCCCGACGAGTGCGATGTCGATCCGAGCGATCCGGACGGTGACGGGACCGTGGCGGATGACTGTGACGGCAACGGCATTCCGGACGAATGCCAGATCCCCGTTTGGCCGGAGGTGATCTGCAAGGAGTGCATGCGTGGCGACATCCGTACGGGCCGTCGGTGCAGCTACGATTTCGATTGCTACACCTGCTCCGGTGCCGGGGGATATTGCAGGAGCGACGACGATTGCCCCAGTGGCCAGGTATGCGAGAGTGTGGAAGTTTGTGTAAGCCATAGCCCCTGCAAATCGGGCCCGTTCTTCTGCACGCAGGAGTGCGACCCTGACGCCGACAGGAACGGTATCCCGGACGTCTGCACGGCGGAGGACTCGGACGGTGACGGGGTTTCGGACGACCTGGATAACTGCCCGGTGAATCCGAATCCGGGCCAGGAGGACGGCGACGGCGACGGTGTCGGTAACGTCTGTGACAACTGCGGCAGCACGCCGAACCCGGGTCAGGAAGATGCTGACGGCGACGATTTCGGTGATGCCTGTGACAACTGCCCGCTCGATGATATGAAGACTGAGCCGGGTCAGTGCGGTTGCGGCGAAGGCCCGATGTGCGGCTTCAACGTCGAGTGTAACGAGGATGCCGACGGCGTCTCGGATTGCATCGATGCTTGCCCGTTCGGCGAGTGGGATCCGGAGATGGACGGCATCGAGGGCTGTGATGATGCGATCCCGACGATGTCGCAGTGGGGTCTGGTCGTTATGGCGCTGTTGCTGTTGGTTGCCGGAAAGGTGTACTTCGGCCGTCGAACGGCGAGGGCCTAATTCGGGTCCAATCGCCTAACGGTGAATAGTCTCTAACCCTCCCGCCCTCGGAGGCCGGTACAGTCGGCCCCGGGGGCGGAGCTTCTTCACCGAATCGAGTCCGAGAACTGGACCCGGTTTGACCTTACGAAGGACCGCGCAAGCCGAACGTCGCTGCTCGGCCGTTGCTGAGCTGGTGCGGGAAGGTGCCACGCGCGCAGGAGGTACGGCCGAATCGCGTGAGCGCGACTGCCGAATCGAGGCGGTTTCTTACAGACCAACCGGTCCTGGACCGGTTTCATTGTGTGATTCCTTTCTGGGTCGTGTTCCGGGGGCGAGTGTCCGGTGATGATCCGTCAGCAGACTTGCCTACTTGAGGTGTGCTATGCCAGAGTATGCGTTCTTCTTCGGGTACGAGACGCCGCGCCAGTTGAAGAACAACGATGCACACGGTTGGGATGACGACGACTCGCTGACGATAGTGATTGAAGCTCGCTCGGAGCAACAAGCGTTTGAGTGGGGAAGAAGGCTGGCCGACTCATTCTGCTCGCAACTTCACGGCGATCGGTTCAGCTGGACCCAATCAGGCTACGCCCATTGCATCAGATACGATTTCACTCGAGAACAACTGGCTAATCTAGAGATCAAGCGTGTCCAAGTCGGTGAGTTTCCCGACTTCTCGCAAACGTTGGCACGCATCCACGACCAGGATTCGTAGAAGTTCTGCGCAAGCAACGGGGCTTTGTGACCCAGGGTGGCGCTCCGTGGCTACGCCGCTTTCGTTTACCTTCGGCTTCGTTGTCGAACGGCGTACGTTCAAAAAGGCACGAGACCTGCCGTGAAGGCGCGCGATGCGTGAAGACCTTGTAGGGCATGGTCGAGGTACGAGACCTGCCGAGATGTCGCGTGTCGCGCGAATCTCTAACCGCGTCACGTGGCCACGCGGTGAACCGTCCCGAAGGGCCGGCGGAGGATTAACCGCATGACGAAAAGACCAACGGCAGGTCTCGTTCCTCGACCGTGCCCTACACCCGCCGAAGCCGCCGTACCCATTGAGCCGGCATGCGGGCGCGCTCTGCAGGCAGGATGCCTCCGTTACGGGCGCTGGGCGCGTTCCGAACACGTTTCGCGCATGCCTGCGTGACACCCTGCGACGATGACGTTATCGAGTCACCTCATTAGCTGAATGGCCCGCGCGCCCGGCGGGCGGACTAGCTCTCTGTCACACGTGGACGTTCGGGTTTGATTCACACCGTGTTCCGTTTCTGTATCACTTAAGAGCAATGGCGCACGCGCGATGACGTTATCGAGTCACCTTATTAGGGGAATGCGCGCGCGCCAACCGGCGGACCAGATCGGGGTGGTTGAGCATCTTCGAGACACTCACGGATACGCGCGGAGATTCCCATTGAATGACCTTGACATAAGCACGCTCAGGCTATACATTAGCGCCATCGCGTTGACGGGGCATTCTCGGCATACGCGACGGCATCGGCGGAGCTTGGTGCCTCAGCCACATCGGTCACCGAGCGCGGGTCTGGAACCGTCGTGATCTGCCGGACTGCTATAAGGCAGAGCGAGGACTACCTTTCTTTCGGTCACGACCGCGATAGCGAATAAGAACGTGCGCCTGCGGGTCTTTGCGTTCCACGCAGGCGAGTCTGCCGTGGATTCTGTGGGACAGGCAGGCTCTCGCCACTGACAACGCCGGCTTGCCGGTTTGTGGGCACGGCCAGGGCGGTGGCAGCTCGTCTCTTGTATCTGTCGCAGTTGTGCAGTGGGTTCGGACAGTAGGCGGAGATTCCACTTGGTCGGGGTTGTCTGATCGGCCGGGTGTGAGTCGTGCGTGACGGGTTTGCGCGCTGGGGTCGCTGGAAGAGCGGGGTGGGTTCGAGCAGATTCCGTTGCGCGGGCTCGAAGGGTGGCCACGCCCCTCTTTCGGTCAGAGAAGCCCGGACGACTCTCGCGAGCCTACACGGCCTGATCCACAGGGCAGATCGAAGTCCAGACAAGCGGAGGGAGTCTGGTGTTTACGCGGCCACGAGGTATCGCGTTCAAACGCCTGTTACAGGAAGCACCGGAGGCGGTCTTGCCGCGCCGAATCGCCAGTTTGATCGTAGGTAGCATCGTCAAGGGCGCCGCACAGGTGGGCCGCGCGATGCCGTGCAGTTCCCAAACGGTGGCGCTGGCTGCTGCGCTGGCTTTGAGTGCCCTGTTCACTGTCGTAGCTCTGCGCGTTCCGGGTCGGCAGGGGCTGGCCTGGATCAGCTTCCTCCCGCTGTTCGCGGTCGTTCGATCATTGCGGCCGCCCGCGGCCGCACTGGCCGGGGGGTTCTGGGGCGTCTGTCTGTACCTCCTCGTCTCGGCCGGAGCGAATCCTGCAATCGGTCCATCCGCGCACGAACCCTCGCAAGCGAGTCCGTCGGTGTGGCTGTTGGCGTTGTTGATCGCAATACCCGCGGTTTACGTCGGTCTGGCGGCCCGACCCACTCGGCGCAGTGCCGGGGTATTGTCAGCGTCTTCGGCAAACCGGCTTTTTACACTGGCCCTAGGTTGGACGTTGATCGAGGTCGTCCTTCATCTGTTCAGAGTATCGGGGCCACAAGAGGGTTTGCTTACCGGCGCGACGGGCGAAGGCGAGTCGCTTCACTGGTTTGCCCGTTTGCTGGGCTACGTCTGCTCGGCTTTTGCGGTGGCTTGCATTAACGCCTCGTTGGTCGGTTTCTTGAGCGGGCTCCGCCTCACTTTCCCCGCCTTGCGGCCATCGGCGAAAGCGCCCAGCCTCGTCGGGCGACTGCCAATGTCCGTATCTATAGCAATCCAGTCTTGGAATCTACGCCAAGTCTATCCGCGCGGACCGCCGGTGCGGCTCTGAATCACCGTTTGAAGTCACGTAACCCAATTCCACGATGAGAAATCGCAGACCAAACCAATGGCGGGGCGAACTCGCCTTACATGATAACGACGAGAGGACAACACTGTTATGAAAGCGCGCAGTCTATTCTGTTATGGAGTGATCACGACGCTATTGGCCGTTCTGGCGTTTCAATCGCCCGCGATGGCCGACGGATCGACTACTGTGACTACAGCGACGAGAAACGCCGCCGTCGCGGCACCTAATCGCACGCAATACCACCTAGCCGGAACCGCGACCGGTTTCGAAGGAGAAGTGTACACGATTCGAATTGAGATTGTTAACGGCGCTGGTATGAAGATTGACGCGATTACAAGAACATATACAAAACGAACATCTCCCAGTGATTGGAGTATATGTTGGAACGGCGTAAATGGTGGCGTCGCGTATAGGCTCTTCTACATTGACACGCCTGGAAAGAGCGCAAAACTCGCTGATGTAGAAGGCAGTCTGGAAGAGACAACAGATGTGTGCGCCCCTTCGGTTCCCTCTGTATCCGAATGGGGCTTGATGATCATGGCGCTCTTCGTGCTGACCGCGGGGACGATTGTGATTCGGTGGCAACGCCGGTCTGCGGCAGTGTAGCGGGACGGAGGTTTGCCGGTTTCGGACTTAAAGGTCGCGTAGGAAGCGACAATCCAACGGGGTCCGCCGTGCGGGACGGTCTTGCCGGGGCTTGCCACCCTGCCAAGATGGCCCGCACGGTGAGGCCCTACCGGCTGCACCTGTCGCCGCGGCGCGGTCCAGACCGGGTCGTTCCCTCAAACGAAGTACGGCCTGTAACCCAATGTAGCGCCAGGGCTTGTCCCTGGCGTGGAAACGCGATGTGTTTCCACAACGCCACCCACGAGGGATGACGCTACAGTGGTTTACGCACATTCATGCGAACATCAGGAATAATCCGGGCCGGTCTTGTCGTCAGGTTTGCCAGCATCGGCGGGTGGCACGTTAGCAGATTCGACGACTTCGGTGCGGGCTAAGATGTCTCCGAGCCGTTGCTGGGCAGGCGTCACGGCAAGCAACAGGATAAGCGGTGGAAATTGGAACTCCACGATCCGCACCAGGTTTCTGACCACCAGGGTGGCGAAAGAACACCGCGTCGCGCCCTCGCCGGTGACCTTCAGACCCAAAAGCCACTTTCCGAGCGTCGCCCCAATGACCACTTCCAGGATTGCGGCGTAGACGCTGACGATGGCGCCGATGACCGCCTTCGACCAGTACACCCACGAGGTCATGTCCTGGGCACCCTGGGGCAGCCATTCGGCCAAGGTGAACCCCCCGGCCTCCCGGACCCACAGCGTGTACAGAGTCAGCCCCCAGACCGGAAAGAGGACCGTAATGTCGATGGCCATCGCCAGGCTGCGTCGGCAGAGCCGCGAGATCGCCTGGCCGGGCTGCATTGGGGCGACGTCGAGAATCCGCTCACGCCGCCAGAAGAACACGACGACCAGCATCCCGGCCAGTATCCCGTACTGGATCAGCAGCCGAACGGTCACGTCGCCCTGGTTCGACATTGGGTGGGAAAGGGCGAGAACGGGTGCAGACTGCTCGACCGCTATCCCGGTTTCACCCGACCACAGGCCCACCTGAACGACCCCGGCGTCGTCGAGGTGAGCTATAGCGATTGACTGATTGTGCGCCGCCACCCCAGCCAGACCGGAAAACCTCGCGGGTGCCCCTGACTCGTCGAGCAGATGCGGCTTGGCTTCCCAAACCCCGTCGATCAGGGCAACGCTGTATACGGACTCTCCTTCGTCGTACCGCTGAGTGAGCATTACCGTCGGACGCCCGCTCGTCCAACCGGATCCCGCCAACTTGGCATCGGGGCCTGCAGACACGGGGCACGCGTCTCCCCAAGGCTTGTCGGGCGCTGCCGAGAAGCGATAGATAAGTGAGGCAGAGGCGTCTTTGCCGGGTCGGTACAACAGGTGGATTTGCCCTTCGTCGACCAACAACGCCGCCAGGCTTACGCCAAACGTAACGTCGGCCGGGATGTTGCGGTCCTTAACCCAGCGGTTGCCCTCGTAACGCACAATGGCAAAGTCGGTCGGCATTCCGGCAGCGCGGGGGATCGCTGAATCACCTCGCTCGTCGGCTTGCCAGGGACCGAGCAGTTCCGAATCGGCGTCCCCTGCGCCACTCGCCAAGTACGCCTCGACCGCTACGTACAGGACGCCGCGACTTCGATCGCCGGCCAGGGCAAGTGGCAGGGCGGCGGACGGCAGGGATAGCTCGGGAAACTGCGTCGGCGAAGGCGTCCGGCTCCAGGAGATTCTTCGAGGGACGTAACGCCGGTGAGTGCCGTCACCGAAGAACACGTGCAGGTCCGACCCGCAGGCGGCGCCTATCTTCACCTGTCCGCGAACCGCATCGATTAACAACGGGAGAAACGTCTTACCTCTGGGGTCTGCCGCTCGACGATAGGCGAACTGACGCGGGTGCTCGTCGCTTTCCAGTTCCAGGTTGTGGCGATAGATCCATAGGACCTCGTCGGCACCATAAAGCTCAAGCATCGGCGGGTCGGCCGCGAACGACGATGTCGGCGCCGCCACGGACATTGCGACCAACACCATCGCAGTTGTTATCCGTGTCCACACCGGAGGCAACCCCGGCCGGCGGCACGCGAAGTCCGCAGGCCGATTACGGACGGCGACAGACATGGCCGTATCGCCGCCCTTACCGCTCATCGCACTCTTGCGGGGTGGCGAACTGCCTGCTGTCGGGCGTGACCCGCTCGACAAGAGTCCACTTTGCCACGCGGAACCACATTTCCGTCTGCTCCTTCGGCCACGTTGCGGCCATCGCGTGCGGCAGCAGGGGCCCATTCGGTGTCAGCGGTCGGTAATCGTCCAACCGCGATTCCATTTCAACCGCGCCGTTGAGGTCTCGAAAGACCACTCGGCGGATAAGCTGGGGTGGATACCGATCCAGCCAATACTCCTTCTCGATCATCGGATGTCCGGACTCGTCGTGTTCAAGAAACAAAACCTGCTGGTATTCGTCCACAATCCGCTGCACGAGAGGTCCGGACGCGTTGGCCCCGGTAATCGGGCTCAAACCCAGCGCGTCGGCGATCTGGTCCGGGCGAATCGGGATGCCCGCAGGAAGATCCTCCGGGGCGCCGTGCTGTCCGCAGTAGAGTGGGTCGTTCTCCTCAGCCCGGTACCAGTAGCCTTTGTCGTTTGAGCCCAGCAGAAACTGGCTGTTCCCCAGCTTCTTCATCTCGAAGCGAACGTAGCACGGATTCAGATAGAAGAGCACCGCGTCCACGTGATAGTTGCGGGTACGCCCATCGATAACGAAACGACCGTCCACCGATCCGCCGGCCTTGAGCGTTCCGCCGATGCCGGCCGCGTTCCGGTTAACGATCTGCACGGCCTGGTGCATCGGGATCGGGTCAAAAGGCGGGGGACGTGTGGGCGAGACGCATCCGCTCCCGATTATCAGGGATGCAATTGCCGCGCTTGCCACCGGGATCTTACGAGTCGCCATCAGGTACCTCGTTATTCTCCGCGGGGGTCGCCGTGGCGTCGGATTCTCCCTCGGCGGGCAACTCTGCCCATTGCCCCATATCGCCGTGGAGGATTGCGGTAAGCTGCTGGCTGACCCCGTCGATCTGGTCGTCGGTAAGACGCGGGTTTACCACGCGATGTTCGGTCTTCTCTCGAACGAGGGTCATCTGCCAGGTTTCAACACCGTCCTCGACGGTCGAGTTATCGTAACGCAGAAGCCGCTTGCGCATCAGGATGAGCGCCAGGACGAACCGGAACTGTATTCGAAGCGGCTCGGTCTCGTCTTCAAGCCGCAGAAAGAAGTTGACGAGCAACTCGTCATCGACGAGCAGCCTCTTTCGCTTCTCCTTCACCGGGACCCGGGTCTTGAAGTAGCAGAAGCAGTCCTCGGGCGGGGCCTTCCAGGAATCCAGCGAGTAATCGATCCGCCGGAACGAGTCCCCGTCATCGAAGAGGACCGTGTAGTACTCCTCGCCCTCCTCGAGTTTGCGTCCCGTGTTCACGCACACCCCGGTCGTCGGATCAACCTGCCACTGTTGCGCCATCTTGCTTTAGAGTCCTTAATCGTGCTTGCCGCGGACCGACCCACTCTAACCGGCCCAAACGGACCGCCGCCGCCAGCCATTGGAGAAGGACCGTGCCGCCGCGTCAAGCCGCTTCCAGGAAACGGCATCCGCAACGGCGACGTCCCCAGCAGAAAAGCCGCACCACACAACAACCGCCGGGGTTGTGATTTGTCAGATGCCGCGTCGGGAGTTGTAACGACCGCCGATCAGGGCCTTCGCGCAGGGGCCGAATTGCCTTATCCTGGCGGGTCGTCGGACGATGCTGATTCCCCGGTTGGGTCACAGCTTCGGTACCCCGGCGGCATTCCTCTGGCATGGAGGCCTCGGTCATGGCAAGGCGCCGGCGAAAGAACAACAGCGGAATGGTCCTCACCGTTTCGATCCTCTCGGTAGCAATCGTGCTGAGCTGGTGGTGGGTCTACTCCGGCGATAGTCCGGAATCACCGTCGGGCCCGACGGTTGCGTTGGCACCCAAGCCGGTTCTCACCTCGGATCGACCGGAGATCGTTCCGGATACTCCCGTTCAGCCAGACATAACCGAGAAGGGCACGAACCCCCGGCCGGAGAACCCGCAGCCTGCAAGTGACGAGAAAATCAAGCGGGCGGGTGCCCTTATTGACGCGGGGCGGCAGGCCCTTGCCGGAAACGACTTGATCGCAGCGCGGGCCCACTTCAGCGAGGCTATGTTGCTCGGCGTGGACGAGCAGGAGGCCACGTTCCTGCGGGCGGAACTCAGCCGCATCGGTACGGAAACGCTGCTCTCGCCGCGCATCTTCGATGGGGACCCGCTGGTGCAGCGGTATATCATCCAGCCGGGCGATTCGCTGGCTAAGATCGCCTCGAAAAATCGAGTGTCGGCCGATCTGCTGGCGTCCATGAACAACATCGCCAACAAGAACCTGATCCGGGCCGGGCGGACTATCAAACTGGTTAAAGGGCCGTTCAGTGCCATAGTGGACAAGCGCTCGTTTTCGCTGGATGTCTACCTGGGCACCACCCTGGTGCGGCACTATCGCGTCGGCTTGGGGGCCGAGGGCAGCACTCCGACCGGTGAATGGCGCGTCGGTACGAAACTGGTTAACCCGACGTATTACCCGCCGCGCGGTGGCGACATTATGGGCGCGGACGATCCGCGAAATCCTCTGGGGGATCGCTGGATCGGCCTGATCGGCACGGCCGGTAACGCGGTGGGACAAGAGCGCTACGGGATCCACGGGACCATCGAGCCGGAGTCCATCGGCCGGGAGGCGTCTCTGGGCTGTATTCGTATGTACAACGAAGACGTCAAAGATGTCTACGATTATCTCGTCGAGAAGTACTCGACCGTTACGATCAAGTGATTCGGAAACGAAAACCGTCCCAGTTGGATCGACCGGGACGGTTTCCTCTCGGTGCGGGTGCCAGCGGCACCCTTTGATATTGTCGCCCCCTCCATCGAGCTTACGCCGTCGCCCGGCGAACCGCCCGGAATGCCAGGGGCTTGTCAGCCTAAGTCGGCGGGTTGGAGTCCGGTCCGTTCTTGCGATTATCGGGGCGGTGTGTCTGGCCGGGCCCCACCCGCCATTACAGTATAGGACACGCCGGCGGGCGGTTTCCACTTCCCGGCGGTATCGGTGGAAAAATCGCGGCACGCCGGGTCCGGGTTCAATTCACACTGTGTCCAGCCCCTACCCTGCTCAGAACCAGTGGCACACCCGAGAAACAGGTGTAACGCAGCGCTAGCAAGATTCCCGGGAAAGCGATACGTCCGAGATTGTGCCGGGATTCGACACTGCCAACAAGATGGGAAAGACAGATAAGTATACGGGCGGGAGACCGGGTCGGTAGTCTTTAACAAGTTCGTGACGCTGCAGACTTCCTTGCCAGCGAGTCCCGCCCGCTAATATTACCATAGGATCCTCCCGCATAGATGTCCACTCAGTGACACTCGTTCTTTGATCCAGGGCGTCCGTTTTGCAGCTCTATACTAAAGGAAAACGCCCATTCCCTCTCACCGACCAAAACGAAGAAGTAGGTTCTCGATACGGTCTCCGCGGAAGGAACAAGTGCCACGGTGGTTTTCCAGCCCATGCGCAGAATCGTCCCTTCCACCCTTCCGTGTAATGCCACCCGCGCGGCAGTTGCGACGCTATCCCGGATCATTCATTCAAGCGAAGCATAGCCCGTAGATTCATATAGCGCGAGGGTTGCCCCCGGCGCGGGACCGTGTTGTGTCATTACACCGGCACCTACAAGGGGGATGGCGTTACAGTAAGTTACGCACATTCACGCGAACGTCATGAATGACTCGGGCGATGATGTCGCCCGTCAATTGCCGCGTCGACACCCGACGCCGTCCATGGACTCGAACCAATAAAACGCTCGCCGGAGAAGGACTACCACCGCCGGAGAATGGTGGGTTCGCAGAACGGCAGGCGGAAAGTACCTTCCACGATGGCGGGAAGGATCGCCGTTGTGGAGCCATCGCGTCTGTTGACCTTCCGCCCGCCAGTCAACTATAGGCATGCCTGCGGGTCGCGATCCACAGTTCTGACCTCTGATGGGGTCTTCTCCCCATCGCTATGCGTGCGAGGTAAAACGATGTTCCGAGATCGCCCAGTTTCGTTTCTCAGAAGATCATCAAAGGTCCTCCCCGCTCTTGCCAGGTGGGTTCACGCAGCAGGCAGGCATCCTGCCAATAGTGTCCGGGATTCTCGGGGGAGTTCGGGGCGGTGGGCGCGGGCCCTCAGAAGGCGTGCAGCCAACCTAACATAAACCAAACTTGCGCCCAGCCTCACTTTGTGCTCTACTCTGGGCACGATGACGCGCAGGCGAAAGAAAGCCCAGAAAGCAGAGGAGAAGCGCAAAAGGCGTGCGCGCCGGGCCAAGTTGCCGCCCGATTTGATCGGAATCCGCTACACACGACTGATCGAAGACTACCTCGAACACCTCCATGACCAGCCGGCCCACGCCAACCGGGACGTGTTCTACGATCAACTGGTGGTGGCTCACCTGTTGGCCTTCTTCAACCCGTCGGTTACAGGCCTGCGCAGCATCGAGGATCTCTTCGAACATCCTCGGATTCGAAAGCGGTATGGAATCCCTCGGATGCCCAAGAGCACAGTCTCCGACGCCCAGAAGATCTTCGACCCGGCCCTACTGCTGCCGTTGATCGACTCGCTTGTGGAGCGTGCCGACATCCAACCGCATGACAACCGCCTGGATAGCCTGACACAGAAGCTCCTGGCCGTCGACGGCACCTTCTTCGCGGTGGCTCCGCGAATCGCCTGGGCGTTGTACAACCAATCCGAGAAGAAGGGGGTCCGTAAGGGCCAGATCCGCGTGCACGTCGATTTCGATGTCCTCAAGGGCGTTCCCGAATGTTGCACGGTCACGGATGGACAGATGCGTGAAGCCAAGGTGCTCGGAACGCATCTTGAGCCCGATTGCCTGTACGTCATGGACCGCGGTTTTCAATCGTATGGCCTCCTCGAGGAAATCATTAAGGTCAAGAGTTCCTTCGTCGTGCGTTTGCGTAAGAACGTGCATACCAATTCCGTAAGGGTCAAACCGCTCAGCGATGAGGATGTGGCCGCAGGTGTTGCGATCGACACCGAGGTTACCTTGGGCGTTGATCCCGAGGCGCACGACTTACCGCGTTTACGTGAGGTAGTGGTCGAGTTCACCGACCGCGAAGGTAAACAGAAGCGGATGCGTTTGCTTACGGACTTGTTGGACATCCCGGCCTGGATGATCGCGCTGATCTACCAGCACCGGTGGCAAGTAGAGCTGTTCTTCCGATGGCTGAAGAGTTCTGCGAGTTTCCAGCATTTCTTCTCGGAAGGCGAATCCGGGATGACCGTGCAGGTCTACGTGATGATGGTGGCGTTGCTGCTGATCGCGGTCGAGACTGGCTCGCGGCCATCGAAATACGACTTTGTGATTGTCTCAGCCGTAGTTTCCGGGTTAATGCCGCGGCAAGGATCGTTCGAGATTGCTGAGCGACGGCGTCGTGAACGCCGCCGCGCCGCCGAACGGCAACGCGAAAAAAACAGGAAGTAGCGTTCCGCGCCGGTCCGCAGCCCGACCAGCGCGGCTATCGGTATGCGCCGAGTAAGGCAGCTTGCGCCCGTCGCTCCACGGGGCCTGCGCCGCCCGCGCACCGCCTCAGCTCGCGGCTCACGCCAGCGAGCCCGGATCCGCCGTGAAATCAACGGGTTCCGGACATTATTGGCATCTTGCCTGCATTTCGCGCAATGCACCGAACGACATCCTTGCCCCGACATGGCTTCGGACAACGCGCGCCGTTGCGGCAGGTCTCGTTCCTCGACCATGGCCTACAGCCGTTGCGGCAGGTCTCGTTCCTCGACCTGCCCTACAGGGGGGCTGCGTGGGTGGCATGGGGCAGCCAGAGCATGGGCCAGCCAGGCCATGCCGCCCGGACGGCTATGGGGCTGGCGGTTTTCGCTTCAGGATCGGTATCAAGGGGCAGGGTACGGGGTCGCGGCCGGGGGCGAAAAAGACTATGTCCGTGCCGGCTTCGCCCCGTCTGCCGGCAAGGCCGCCGTTGTCGACGCCGTCTTCATTAACGGAATACAGAACAGGCTCGCCGTCGATCAAACGATAGCCGAACGGGACCCCCATGAACGGATCCATCTCGTTCACCGGGTCATCAGGTGAAAGGGCGCCCGTCAGCTCCACCGGCCAGGAGCCCTCCCGATTGCGGTATTCGCACAAGAGTGCCGCAACCATCGTCGCCGAGCGCTGAGTCCGTAGCCACCCCCTGCACCGATAGCGACCCAGTCCAATGGGGCTCCATGGACTGACCAACACCCACGCCGGTCGTTTCTCCAGCGATTCTACGAGATTATCGAGCCGCCGGCCAAGGGCGTCGAAGGTAACCGAATGCCATTGGTCCAGCTCATAGTCCAGAAAGTCGTATACGGCAACGACCTCCTCCATCGAAATCGTGCGGGCCAGTGCGCGACCCTCGTCGTGCATCAGTCCGGCAAAGCCGTACATGTTGCCGCCGTGCTTGTTGAGCAGGTCGAGATCAAAGTACGCGGCATCATCCTCACCGGTGCCCACCAGCCCCTGCTCGAGGATCTGAAGATCACGAATCCGGTGCCGAATCTTGGACAGATCCCATCTGGGCGGCACAGGGTCGCGCAATGTCCAAGGCAAATAGTCACCGGGCGCTGCTCCCGCCTCTCCAATATTCTCTAGAATCGCCAAAGTGGTCGCGTATAAGTTGATCCTGACGAGCACCGCCCTCGAAACGTGGCGGGGGCCGCGCCCATCCGACAGGTTTACGGCGATCGAGCGGGCAGCGTCCAGCCCGGCGATGGCCTGCTCTCGTTCGCCGGAAAGGTGAGCGACCCACGCCCGGGCAATCAGCGCTTCAGCCCCTTTCCAACCCGCCAGCGCGGCGGGCTGTTGTGTTCGAGAGACCCAATCTTTGGTGTATGAGGCCGTTTCGACCCCAAACTGAAAGCGATGGGTACGACAGGCGTCGACCAGGTCGGCCAGCTCCGACTCGTGCGCCGCCAACATCGCCCGGACCTCGGCCTGGGCAGCGGCATCGCCGACCCGCACGGTTTCGGCGACGTGCAGCGGGATCTCGTCCAAGAAAGAAGCCACCCGACTTTCGAAGTCGTCATCCGGAATTCGGTTCAACGCTCGCACTTCCGGCAGGTTCGGATAGATTGCGGCAATCTCCGCCAACCGGTTCTTCGCCCAGTAAGCCTCGTCCAGTTGGTCCATCATGAACCGCTGGTTCCGGCGAACCGCCCTGGCGCGAACCTGATCCGTGGCTCGGGCGACCACGGCCTGACGATATAGCACGAAGGTGGTAACAGCGAAGGCGACCAGCGCCACCAGGACCGTAAGCACCGCGGCCACGCGCCAGCGATAACGCCGCAGAGTCTTACGCAGCACGTACAAGGTGCTGTCCCGCTTGGCCTCGATCGCATCGCCGGCAAGATAACGCCGCAGGTCATCGGCCATAGCCGCCGCCGACTGATACCGGCGGCTCGGCTCTTTATCCAAAGCGCGCAGGACGATGGTATCGACGTCGTCATCGAGTCCCCGGCGAATGCCGGACGGTTTGCGGGGCGGCGTATCGAGGATGTGCCGGGCGATAACCTCGCGCGGCTCGTTCATTACCGGATACGGAAGCGCATCGGTGAACATTTCGAAGAGAATCACGCCGAGGGCGTAGACGTCGCTGCGCACGTCGACTCGACTGCGGTCACGCCGGGCTTGTTCGGGCGAAGCGTAATACCAAGTGCCCGCCAGCACCCCCGGCTCGGTTATTCCAAGCGAGACCACCGCCGACGAACCCAGGGGAATCGGTTTAGCCAACCCGAAGTCGACAATCCGAGCCGCCCCGGACGAGTCGACCAGCACGTTTGCGGGCTTAAGGTCCCGGTGAAGGACTCCGCGCTGATGAGCGTAAGCCACGGCATCGCAGATTTGCAGAAACAGCTCGATCGTCTCGCGCGGGTTAAACTCGGTCTTAGCGAGATACTCGCCGAGCAGGTCGCCGTCGACGTACTCCATGGCGAAAAAGTCGTGACCGTCTTCCCGCCCGCATTCGTAGATTGAAACTATATTGGGATGGTCCAGGCGGGAGGCGAGTTCGACTTCGGCCTCAAACCGGCGGTGCTCGGCCCGAGAGGCGAACGTCCCTTCGCGGATCGCTTTGAGGGCGACGGTCCGCCCGGTTCCCAGTTGCTCGGCCCGGTAGACGATCCCCTGACTGCCCGCACCGATCTCCTCCAACAGGCGGAACCGCCGGATCTTGGGAAGCTGCGCGGAGCCGCCGTCTTCACCCCAGGCCAGCAGAGAACTGGACTCGGGCGGAGCAATTACCCGCCCGGCCGTGATACCCATCGAACCCGCCCGATCACCCGCCAGTTCCGCGTCGACGGTCTGCATATCGTCAAGAAACTCGCGCAGCTCGACGGCGCAGGTGGGAAACCGATCGATGAACTCTTCAGGGTCGGGCGGCTCACCCCGATCGACTCCGGCTAAGTACTCGGCAATAGCCCGTTCGAGATCCGGACCACTTCCACCCGGCGAGTTCATGGCGTCCTCAGCTTCTTACTAAGCAACCGATTCGCTCGGCGGATCAACTGAACGGTCGCCCCGGTGGTTCGGCCGATGCGCTCAGCTACCTCGGCCAGGGTGTGCCCCTCGAGGCGGTAGAGCACCAACACGTTTCGGTAATGCTCCGGCAGTTCGAGCATTGCCTGCTTCAACCGGTTCTGGTGTTCGTTCCGGGCAACAACACTCGACGGCGTCCTGTTCTTCGAAAGCAGATGTCGTTCGGGCACGCCGATACCGGTGGATGACTGACGCCTGATCGGCACCTCGGCCGGGCAGCGTTTGCTCTGGTAGATCGACTCTGCGATGGTACGGCGAGCGATGGTGCGGATCCACGCGCGAAACGGCTTCTCTCCGCGGAACACGAACTTCGGAGCACTGGCCAGAGCCTGGGCGAGAGTCTCCTGGCAGATGTCATCGACGGAAGTGCGCGCCAGAATGTCGGCCCCGGCCCGCCTTCTGATGAACCTACGGATGGCATCACGTTCTTCGCAGAAGTGTTGTTCTATAAGCTGGACATTCGCCGCATTCGGAATCAACAAACTGCTCCCTTCGCCGTCCCAACGTCCGCCCATACTTGCAGTCAAGACCATTGTACCGCCGCCCGCCGGCAGATCACAGGGTTTGCACCGTAGACGTCCCGGCGCTTCGTTAGCGTCCACCCGGTACCCCCGCGCGGGCGTCTCGTCCATTCCGGCGTCTGCCCGCCAGGAACAGCCGTGCCGACTCCCCGCCGGAATGGATGGGAGACGGGCGCTAAAAACACGAGATTTTCCTGCTAATGCGCGTAAAGTCCCGGCCGTCTTCCCCATTAGAAGGCTATGGGAACGTGGCGTTTGCGAAGACCGGCCTCTAGGGGTGAATTATTTAGACTAAGGGGAGACCTGTGTCCTTATTATGCAACTCTTCAGAGCGTTCGGCCGGCTTCTTGGCGGAGCGATATATGACTCACGGTACCCGAGAGGAGGCGACCGCGGGTCGATCAACGCCTGCCTGGAAGCTGCGGTTTGTCGGAGCGCGCGATGTCGGGTTGGCGGACTCGGTGTATCTGCCGGCCGCGGTCTCGCACGGTCTGACAATCGTAGTGACGGAACGTCTGGGCGGTGGAGGCATGGCGGTCGGTGAAAACCAGGCGGACGGGCCGTACGCGGCCGAGGTTGCGGAGTGTCTTCGGCGGTATCCGTTGGCTTTGGTTTCGCCGGCGTTCGCCACTTCGGCGAGGTTCGATCGGGTGCTCCGCGGGGTGTCGATTCGGCAGATCATCGTGGACGTGGCCACGGTTGCCGGGGCGGGTCGGGGCCGGTCGGACGATCAACTCCTGCGAGAGATTGCCACGTGCTTCCCGACCAGCCGGGTAATAGCACGGCGGGCTCTTTCGTCCGGTGGAGAACGGGCTCTAAGCGTTATTCAAGCGGGTCATCGGGATACCATAGTTGTGGTAAGTGACCTCACTCGCCACAACGTGAGCCTCGCGGTGGAGCCCCGGTCTGAAGCAGCGATCGCTCAGATCTTGTCCTTTGTCCAGGTTCGCGCCGGACGCCCGGGCGTGGTGTATACCGCGGACCGGGCCGCCGCCGACCGTCTTTCGGACAAGCTTACGAGCAACGGCATCCGCATCGTACACTACTGCAATGGGGAGGAGGCTCATCCACCGCGGGCGAAGGCCGAGGAATTCAACTCTGGTCGGTCGAACGTAATCATCGCTCGGGTCGGCCGAGGCTTGGGCATCGACCGGTCCGACGTCGAGTACGTACTGCACACTTCAATGCCACGGTCCCTGGCCATGTATCTTCAGGATCTTCGCGTAGCCACCCGGGGACGTAGGTGTTCCGAGTGTCTGATTCTCTATTCGCGCAATGACGTACGGAGGTGGGCGGTGAATCTGCGTGTGGTCCGACCGGATGCCGCCTGTAAGATGCGGATCGACCAACTGCACGCAATGGATGCGTACTGCCGGTCAACGTACTGCCGGCACGCCCAGCTTCTCGAGTACCTTCACCCGGAACTCGACCTGTCGTCCTCCGATGACATCTCTTGCTGTCGTTGCGATGTGTGCATGAACGGTATCGACGCGCGTCGTCGCGGTTGACCGGCGATCCGGTTCTGGCACGGGCGAGAAACAAAACCTGCCGCAACCTTTGCGTTTGTAGCGGCGTCTCCGCCGGGTGCGCGGCGAAACCACGTTCGGGGTTTTCCACCTTTTCGGACACCAAGTGTCGCCGGAGAATCGGTGCAGACGGAACACATTCGACCCCATGCAGGGGCAGGGCGAGACTCGCCGGGGCATGCGTACCAGTCAGCCCCGGCCGGAATCGCCGCGGAGAAACGGCAAACCAAAGGGAGACGATTATGGTTCATGTCAATACCGTCCGACGGATAGCTTGTACATGCACGGGGCTGATCTTGGTGATGTTGTTGGGTGGTTGCCCGTCACCCGCGACACCGGGGAATTTCGCGAACGCGGGCGACTTCGGGGCTACTCAAGGCGGCGTGCAGGATATGGGGGCCGCCCGTGAACTAATCGCCAGTGGCCGGGTGCCGCCGCCTGAAGCGTTCGTCGTCGAGGGAATGTTCACTGAACACGACTTAGGGCTGGAGGGGGAGGCTTGCGATCGAGTTCTCTGCCTGCGATCGGCTATCGGTATTGCACCCTCGATCGACGGGGAATCCAGCGGTTGGTTGCAGGTAGGGCTGTCTTCGACGATCGACCCGGATACGTTCGAACGCCCGAGTCTTAGTCTGATCGCCACGGTGGATGTCTCGGGCTCTATGGGATGGGAGTACACTACCCCCAACACCGAGTACCCGACCCCCGGCGAGGTATCACGAAACCTGCTTTCGGCGATTGCCGCCGAACTTGGGCCGCAAGATCAGATTGCGATTGTCACATACGGAACGGAATCGCAGACCGTATTGCCGCTGACCAACGGAGAGGATCAGGTCACGATTCAGGCGGCTATTGATGCCCTTAGCACGGGCGGCGTGACGGCTATGGAAGCGGGGCTCCAAGACGCTTACGCGCTTGCCGAGGAAGCCGGCGGCGTTACCGAACAAGTGCGGGTGATGCTGTTTACCGATCTGCAGCCCAATGTGGGGGCAACCGAGCCGAGCGAGTTCGAGGAGATCGTCGCGAACGGGGCGAACGGTGGGGTAGGTCTGACCGTTATGGGGGTCGGGGTCGGGCTGGGCCAGGAGCTTCTGAACGCGATCAGTCACTTGCGCGGGGGCAACGCGTTCAGCCTGTTCGACAATGAAGACGTCACGGACCTGCTGACGGACGACTGGCCCTTCCTGGTAAGCCCGATCGCATACAACCTGACGATGGAAGTGACCCTGAGCGTAGGCTTTGAAGTCGCCGATGCGTACGGGTTCCCATCGGGTGATGACGAGGTAGCTACCGGCTACGACGTCGCCACGGTGTTCCTGAGTCGCCGCAAAGGGGCTTTGCTGTTACGTCTTGCCGCTGCGGAGGCTGAGGAGTTCACGGGAATGAGCGTTTCCGGTGATCTATCTTACGATACTCCCGATGGTCAAGCAGTAACCGAGAGCATCGAATCGACCTATGCGGGGGAACCGCTCGACGAACGCGGGCAGTTCTTTGAGCAGGATTCGGTCGGCGCAACGGTGGCGCTGGCCGTGCTGGTTTCGGCAATGAACCAGGCGGCTACGGAATACGCCGAAGATCAAGAGCTGGCCATCGGAACGATGCAGGTGGCGTTGGCTCGCTTCTCCGGTGATGTGGAATCTCTGAATAACGACGCCCTGACCGCCGAAGTCGAGCTGGCCGGCGATCTGCTGGAACTCATGAAGCAAGGCGCCGAGCAGGGCGATCTCTACGGCTACGGCATCGACGGCTGGTAAACGTCCGGGTCTGGTGCCCTATCTATGCCGGCGTTTAGGCGGGTGCCCCATGCCGGCGCGGATGCCCTATCCATGCCGGCGTTCAGCGTGCTTAAACAGCCGCATTGCCCCGCCGCCGGCATGGGTGGGGGACGGATCGCGTAGGGCACGGTCGAGGCACGAGACCTGCCGAGAGGGCGTGCGTCACGCGGGCGTGCGGTAAGCCGTCCCGTTAGGAACGCAGGCAAGTAGCCACGGGTGGAGCGCAGCGGAACCCGTGGGGGGATTCGCTCTCCACATCCTCTCGTCCCGAAGGGCCGGCGGAAGGCCTCGCAAGCCGCGCGAGGCCGTCGGTCACCCGTATGCCACGGTCGGGGTGCGAGACGTGTCGTACCCTTTTCATGGCACGCGCCATTGCGGCAGGTCTCGTACCTCGACCATGCCCTACAAGTCTTTGCGCGACGTGCGTTTTCCGAACTTACGCCGAAGGCGTTTCACAACAAAGACCAGGGTAAACGACGCGGCGCAGCCGCGTCAGTGCCACCCTGCGTCACATCGCCCCCTTTCCACACCAACCCCGAAGTGGGTTGAACAACGGCGCAACCCCGTCGGGGTTGATCTTCGATGTGATCATGATCCCAGGGTATCCGCTGCGCGGCAACCCTGGGCTGTAGGGCGTAACGCCTTCGGCGTACTTCGGTACGCCGGAGTATTCTCGCGCCGTGGCGAGTACCCATCCATGCCGGCGCGGATGCCCTATCCATGCCGGCGTTCAGCGTGCTTAAACAGCCGCATCGCCCCGCCGCCGGCATGGGTGGGGGACGGATCGCGTAGGGCACGGTCGAGGCACGAGACCTGCCATGATGGGTGGCACTCCGCTGACTCACGCAGTGGAGCGCCATCCGCTATTCGATCTCGCGTTAGGGTCACCGGCCGGCTTAGCTTGCCCGTGGTAGATAGTGACGGATTACCGACACTATATGGTGTTGCCACTGGTGTGGCAGTTCGAGTCCCGGGCGGTCAACCGCGGATCCGAAAGACCAGATAGGGGGCGTCGCGGGATCCCGTGTAAGAGTTCGACGGATAGACCAGCTCTGCGAATTCTCTTGCATTGGCCAACTTCCGCGCCAGGTTCTTGTGATCCTGATCCGTAATCACATAACGTGCGCCGAAGTAGTCGCGAATGTCCGTAAGCGCGATGTGCAAAGACTCGGTAAACGTACTTCCGGCCTCATCGATGATCTCGACGGATTCATCGGCGGGGACCTGCCCGCGCGATATCTTCACGTAGCGCTTCCACAGGTCCGGCCGGCGGGCGTGCGTGAACTTCGGATCCAACCCGACAATGTAGTGATTGTACGAGTTGTAGTAGAAGAACACCGGGAAGATGTCCCAATCGTCGGTGAAGATTACCTCAGCCGGCGCGGAGTCGCCCTTGACGAACTCCATCGCCGCGCGAATGGCCGGCAAGTCGTAACCGCACCGGACGCCACGTTGGATCTGAGACCAAGGATACGCGGCTGAGCCGATCACAACCGCCAGGACTATTGCCGCTACCGTAACCGTGCGAGCCACGTCAACCAACACAGCGCCGCCATCCCGCCGCCTGGTAACGCAGGCATCCTGTCTGCCCGCCTCCCCGATCCTAACCGGCGGAGCATCGGCATCGCAGCGCCGCCGAATCCCGCAAAGCGATACGAGCGCATACAGGCCGACCAGAATCAACCACACGGGCCATTCGTCTGCGAAACTGGCCAGATCGGGCAACCGGCGAACGCGCTGAATCAACGCCGCTACGCCCCCGACGACCAAGAGCGCCACAACCACCTCGAACCACGCCCGCCGGGGCGTGCGGTCCGCAACATACTCACGGTGCCACCACGACGATACGGCATCGGCCACCGGTACGAACAGATAAGCAGCGCTTAGCAGACAGAAGACCGGCCAATACTCGATGAAACGCCGGGCCTTGCAGGTCAACACCAGAAAGGCGAAGTTCAACAGAAGCAGGGTCAAATCAGTGGCACTAAGCGGCTTACCCAACCGCAACCGCGCGGTAACCGCAATAACCCAGGTGACGAGCACCACTCCGGCCGACTGCACAAACCACCAGACGCCCTCGTAAGGCTTCCACTCCCTTCCGACCGGAATATCGGGGGACAGCCCGGTTCCGAAGACCTGCAACCTGAGGAACTCGGCCATACCCCCCACGTAGGGGTGGACCACAACCCCGATCGCCCACCCGGTGGTCGCCGCCAGAATCAGCCGCCACGGAACCTCCCGCGCGCCCGGCGAAACCAGCACCGACGATAGCACAAACAGCCCGACCAAAACCGGGGCATACAACACTCCGCCAAGGTAAAGATGCGTGAACAGCGCCACGGCCAGCCCCGTCAGGAGAAAACGCCGCCGGAACATCAAAACCAGAACCAGCAACATGAACGTCAACGAAGGACTGATGGCGCGAATGTAAGCGTGCCGGGTGAAGAACTGGGCGGGCATGAGGATGAACAGAATCAACCACAGCCAGCGCCAACGCACTTGCCCGTGAATGAGCAGCAAATTGAACAACATCAACGTGAGCCCGAACGTCACGGTGACCGCCCAGCGCCCGCCGGCTAAGTAGTCCCCGGTCAGCCAATGAGACAACTGCACGAACGGGGTAAGGAACACGTGGAAACCGTAGTGATGACTGACGAAGTCATGCCCCTCGTCCGTGAAGTACACGAACTTCAACCAGGGAAGCTCGTCGAGCAGACCGTGCTCCGGAATGAGCGCGGCCATCTTGACGTGATAGAACGAGTCGTGTCCGGGTAGTCCCCGAGCTTCCGCAGGGCGGTCGCTGCCGGCGGCGTGGATGTAGCTCATCAACACCACCCCGATGACCAGCACGATCAGCGATTCAAGAACGGTCGACGAGGGCCGCCCGCCCGCGGCAGGCGCTGCGGACCCCCGCGAAGGTGCCGGATCGTACGGATTGTCTTGAAGAGTGGTCTGATTCACGGGGCGAAGTTGCTCCAATCCGCCGGGCAACCCTCGACCGGCGCGGTGAGTAGCGTATTCGGAGCCGTCCGGTTTGACCAGTGAACGGATCCGGTCCGCTGGCCCAAGACCGGTAATCTGCCGAAGAACTAAGGGAGGGGCGCGCGCCGTCCGCAAATGCTCGTGTTGACGGGTCTGAAGCGGCGAATTACCGTGCGGGCGCGGGAGTTCGAGGTTAGTTGGAGTCTCCCACTGCTGAAGCGATGAGGGTCCCCCACCGCTAAAGCGATGGGCCACCCGTCCGGGGCCCCCACCGCTAAGGCGATGGGGCATCCGTCCGTTGAAGCGATGAGGGTCCCCCACCGCCAAAGCGATGGGCCCCCACCTCTAGTGAGGTGGGCCACCCATTCCGGGGAGGTACCTCTCCGTCCGTACGGACTGCCGGGGAGAGACGGCGTTCCGAGTGCTCTACTTTGTGAAACGCGTTTGACAATCGCAAGAGGAGTTGATCCATTGCTCGCCATGACTACGGAAGATCAGGAACTGCTGCGACAGGCGGAAGACGGTATTAGAGATTATCTCGACGCTGAGCGCGACCAGGGTCGCATCGCCGGAAGTTACTACGACGACGCGGTGGCCAAGACCGGACCTAACCTGCGCAAGTGGCTGCAGGCCGAGGAGCTCGACCGGATCTCGCCGAACCTGCGCGACGGTCTGCGCAACGCCATCCGGAACCGGCAGTGGGTAGCACTGGCCAACGCCTACTCGCGCGACGTGGCGTTCGGAACCGGCGGAATCCGCGAGAAGATGGGCGCCGAGCGCGATGTGGTCCTCAAACTGAAAGAAGAGGGAATCCACGCGCCGATCATCAAAGGGCCCAACACGATCAACGATGTAATCTACCTGCTGACCTCGGCCGGGGCAGCCAAGTTCGGCATCGAACGCAAACCGCCGCTTAGCAAGGTCGTCATCGGGTTCGACAGCCGGGTCCGCGGTTCGGATTTCGCCCGGATGATCGCCAGCCTGTTCCTGGCCTATGACTACACGGTGTACTTGTTCGACGAGGCCTGCCTCTATCCGAGCGTTACCTACGCCGTGCCGACCCTCAAGGCCGACGTCGGCGTATTCATCTCGGCCAGCCATAACGACTTCCGTTATAATGGCTACAAACTGTCCTGCCAGAACGGCTCGCAGTTCGACCCGGCCGAGCGCGACCGGTTGTACAAAGACTATATCGCCAAGATGAAGTTCACCGACATCAAGACTGTCCCGCTCACCGAGGCTCCGGCGGACAAGCTCTGGTTCCTCGGTGGGGTCAAGAGCGAAAGCGGAAAGGTCGTTCAAAGCGGGGACCATTCCGGACTGCCGCTAGCCGATCCGCTGCCCCATGCAACCAAGGATCTCTACGCCGGCCGGGAAGACCGGATCATCGATCTGCACACGATGCACATCAACCACGTCAAGACCTTCCTGCTGCGCGATCGCATGATTATCGAAGCGAAGAAACCGCTCTCCCTCGGATACTCCGCGTTTAACGGCTCCGGGCGCGATGCCGTGCCGCGTCTGCTTAACGAGGTCGGCTTCAAAGACGTCAAGCGGATCATGAAACTTGACGCGCTCGATGGCATGTTCCCCGCGTTCTGCAGCGATCCCGGCAAAGAACAACAACCCGACCCCGGCGACTGGCGGGCGGCCGATATTGCCGTCGCGGCCTTCAAGGAAGAACACGGCGCCGCCTGGGACGACGTCGACTTGATCATCGGCACGGACCCCGACGCCGATCGCTGCGGGGTGATCGTCAAAGTCCCCGAACACCAACGCATAGCCTACCCGCATCCGGGTTCAGGCGAGCTGCGCGATTACGCCCTGATCTCCGCTGACGAGGCCTGGTCGCTGATCCTGTGGTATCGACTCAACTACGAAGTCGAACAGCACGGTAAGGTGCTCGACGCCGAACAGAGGTTCATCGCCCTGTCGCACACCACTACCGACCTGCTGCCTTGCGTCGCTCGCAAGTTCGGGCTGGGCGTACTCAAGACCTGGGTCGGCTTCGCTCAACTCGCGGCCGGGACCCGCGCGGTCTGGGATCTCCACGCCGGTAAGGACACGGCCGGTCTGACCGAAGGCGGCCGCCTCCCGAAATACGACGAAGGACGCCGCAACCCCGAAGATACCGTCTGCAACCGGAGCATTCATTCGTGGGAGGATATGGGCGACCCGCGCCGGTGTATCAACGTCGGAGCTCTCGAACAGAGTAATGGATTCTCCATCCTCGGCGGACCGCCGCCGGACGACCGTTCGCTCGGGCGGGAGGGGCACGTGCGCGATAAGGACGGCACGTTCGCGGCCGTGCTGGTCGCGGAGCTGGCCGCATACGCCAAAGAACACGGTAAGAACCTGCTCGACCTAGTGGATGAGAAGCTCTATCTCGATCCGGACATCGGCCTGTACGTAACGCACTACGAGCCGGACCCGCTGGACGGTGAATACGAAGGGCTGGCCGGCTATACGAAGAAGCGCGGCATTCTCGACAAGGCGGAGGACCTGTTCGCCAACTGCTCCGCCCGCCCGTTTGAGCTGGGCGGGATGCCGGTCAAAAGTGCCACCGTTTATCGCACCGGCAAGTACGACGCAGTGAACTGGGCCGGCTTCCCCGACGAGGGGTACCGCTTCTACTTCGACGACGAGCGTCGATCCCATCTGACGATCCGCCCGTCGGGTACGTCCAACGCGCTGCGCTTCCACGTTCAGCTTTTCGGCGGCCATCCGACCCGCGAAACGCTGATTGCCGAGAAGGCCAAGCTGCGAGCGACCACCGTCCAGATGGTCAAAGACATCCGCGGGCTGATCGGGGCGAACGTTTGAGAAAGCTATGAACGTCACCCCCGGCACCGGGTCCGCGCTGACTGATGTTGTCGTCGCCTTCGACCTCGACAACACGCTCGTGGACCCGGACGGCGAAACCTATCGCCGCACCACGGCCAACTTCCTCGGGTTCATCGATATCGGTTTGAACTCGAGCGAAGTGCTCCGGGCCTACGAAGGGCTGCGGATGCGCGGCGACGCTCTCGAACGACTGGGGCTGGGTAGCCCGCTGCACGAGCGCAATAATCCGGAGGCTATGGCTGCCCTGTGCCTATCCCGCGCTACTCACCGCGGCCTCTTGCGCGATCTGAGCATCAACCCGGTCGACCAGCCGGATTGGCGTAAGCTGATCGTTGAACTGGCCGGCTTGCATGACAAGACTAGGCGCGGTTCGTTCGACTCCCGTCTGGCCGCGGAGATTGAGTTTCAGCGTCTCCGGGCGACCGATCCGCGCTTGCCGCGCTTCTGCGCCGAGGTGCGACGGGTGGCCGCGATGCCCCGGATCACCGTTTGGGCCCAGCATTATGAGAAACTCGCCCGCGCCGAGGTGATGGCCTACGTGCGGCCGTTGCTGGACGCCCTGGTTCGCCGCGAGGCGGTGCTATTGGTGATCTCTGAGGGGCGTTTCCGCGTACAGACGGCAAAGCTCGATCGGCTTCAGGTCGCAGAGTTCTTTCAAGATCGCGTGTTGATTACCGAGCAGGTCGCCGCGGTGACCGGGCTTGAGGAGCTTGATGAAGCCATCGCGGGGCTCATCGGCGAACGAATGACAACCGGCGCGGATACGGAATCGCCCGAACTGCCGCTTCTATGGCACTATCGCTGTCTGATCCGGGAGTGGGAGAGCAAGACCCCGTGGTTCTTCGGCCGGTGTCTGCACGCCGTGCAGAATGCCCCGCACCGGCCCGAGCTGTCCCTCGGCCATCCGGTTTTCGTGCCGGCTGCAGAGTGGGAGCAAAGGCCGCTTCGGTTCGTAATGGTGGGCGACCGCTACGATAAGGATCTTGCGCCGCTGATCGATCTGCTGGGCTTGGAGGTGGGAACGACCGTGCGGTTGCGGGCGGGCAAATACGGCGCGCGCGATCCGGAGGACGCAACGCCGCCTCAACGTCGCCCGGACCGGACGTTCAATGACTGGGATTCCCTCGCCACCTTTCTGTCAAACGACCTGACCGCCGATCAGATCCCCCCGATCACGACCGCCCCGGCCATCGTCGATCCGTCAATGGTCACCCGGGACCTCATTGATAGTGGCCTGCACAGCGAATACGAGGCCATCCGGGGCGTTGCGCAAGCCCTTGCCGAAATGACGGACGGCGCTGCCTGCGGCGAGAACCGGGATCGGATCACAGAATGATTTCAAGGACCTTGTAGGGCACGGTCGAGGCACGAGACCTGCCACAACAACGCGTGTCGCGCGAAGACCTGCGGGTGCCCCGTACCATGCCGGCGTTTGGCGGGCTGGAATGGCCGCATCGCCCCACTGCCGGCATGGGTGGGGGACGGACTGGGATCGCAAAGAGACCACCATCCCAGGGTCAATCGCCGGAACCGGTTGCCCGGCACTTCTCCAGCAGCCAATCCACAACTTGTTGCACCGAAGATTCGTCCCCCGAACTCACCGAGATGATCATCTGGTCCCGGTTCAACGCCAGGATGTCGGACGAAGCCCGCTCCAGGGAAAAATCGGTTGAGCCCAGCAGATCCACCTTGGTCACCACCACCAGATTCGCCGCCCGGAACAGGAAGGGGTATTTGGCGGGTTTATCGTCGCCCTCGGTAACGCTCAGCACCGCGATGCGGGCGTGCTCGCCGAGGTCGAAGTTCACGGGGCAGATCGGGTTGCCGACGTTCTCGATCAGCAGACAGTCAATCTCCGCCAGAGGCAACCGCTGAAGCCCCTGCTGAACGAGGGTGGCCGTGAGGTGACAGCCACCTTCAGTAAGCAACTGAATGACGGGCACCCCGAGGGCCTCGATGCGCGCCGCGTCCTTGGTCGTGGCCAAGTCGCCCTCCAGCACGGCCACGCGCAAGGTCCGCCGCAGCCCGGGAATCACTCGCTCCAGGAGGGTCGTCTTACCGCACCCCGCTCCGCCCATGATATTGACGACGGTAACGCCGTGCTTGCTCAGCAGACTGCGATTCTCTTCGGCCGCGCGGTCGTTTTTCTCAAACAGGCTTCTCCTGAGCACCTCAATCGCCATCGTCAATCTCCAGCTCAATGGACGTCAGTTCAATCTCGTCGCCACCTTCCAGGTGAATCTCGGTCGCACCGCAACTGGGGCACTCGAACTGCCAGGCGTCCAACTCCGTGTGGGTCCCACAAGCGGAGCACTCCAGGCGCATTCCGACTGTGGTCACCTCCAGTTTGGCGCGCGCCGCCAGAGTGCCGCTCTTGGCCAAGTCGAACGCCTCGCTCAACATTGTGGTGTCGGCCTGGCGCAGACACCCGATACGGCAATGGATCCGGGTGATCCGGTGAGCTCCGGCTCGCCGAGCTTCGCCTTCGGCGAGTTCCAGCATCGACATTGCAATAGAGAGCTCGTGCATCGCTTACCCGGGTTTCCTCAGAAGAACGCGGGGCGAGCTCCGCTGAACGGAACTCGCCCCGGCGACGGTTGTTCAGGAGTCATTCCGTCGACCATTCGGCCAACGGACGGTTGTCCTCAACATCAGACCACGTATTCAGGGTAATCCGGATACCACATAGACTCGGCCACCATATCTTCGATGGCGTCGTCCGGGATCCTCCGCCCGATGTCGAGCCGGCGAGCCTCGCGGATTATCGCGCAGGCGATCGCACAGCTTACATCCCGCAATTCGCTTTGATCGGGGTACAGCGCCCCGGCATCCAGCCGTTCCTGAGTTATCCGACCTGCCAGGGTCCGAGCAGCGACCAGGAACATCGAGTTGGTGACCTCGTGAGCTTCTGCGAGGATGCAACCCAGCCCGACCCCGGGAAAGATGTACACGTTATTCCCCTGTCCGGGGATATGTGTCTTGCCTTTGTACTCAACCGGATCGAAGGGGCTGCCGGTTGCCACCAGGGCACGGCCGTCGGTCCACGTGATCGCCTCTTCCGGGGTACACTCCGCCTTGGAAGTCGGGTTGCTGAATGGGAACACGAGCGGCCGCTCAACGTGCTTGGCCATTTCACGAACGACTTCCTCGGTGAACGTGCCCGGTTTGGTAGTAGCCCCAAGCAAGATGGTAGGTTTCACCTTCTGGACGACCTCGAGCAAACCGGCCGGCTCGTCGGTGCTGAAGCCGTATCGCTTCATCGCTTCAGCATTCAGGGCATACTCTTTCTTGTGCTCGTCCTTGATTGCCCGCCCCTGATAGAGCAGTCCTTGGCTATCGATGAACACCTGGGCCTCGTGGATCTTCTGGCGATCCATTCCCTCTTCGGCCATCGCGTCCGCCACGAGCCGCCCGATCCCGACTCCGGCTGCCCCGGCACCCATGTATACGATCCGCTGATCGGACAACTTCTGCCCGGTCACCCGCAGAGAAGCGAGCATTCCGGCCAGGGCCACCGCTGATGTTCCCTGGATGTCGTCGTTGAAGCTGGGGGTCCGTTTACGGTACCGATCCAGCAACGTGAACGCGATGTCTTTGTAGAAGTCCTCCCACTGGATGAGCGCCCGGGGGAACACCTCTCGAACGGCCCCGACGAAGGCCTCGATGAACTGGTCATACTCCTCACCGCGGAGTCGCCGATGGCGATATCCGATGTAGTTTGGATCGTTGAGCAGGTCTGCGTTGTTAGTCCCGACATCAAGGCTGATAGGCAGCGTATTGGTTGGGTGGATTCCCGCTCCGGCGCAATACAGAGCCATTTTGCCGATCGGAATGCCGATTCCGCCGGCACCCTGATCGCCGAGCCCCAGAATCCGCTCGTTGTCCGTAACCACGATAAGGCGGACGTCCTGGTGGGGGGCACTACGCAGCAGCTCGGGAATCCGATCGATGTCATCGGGCGTGATCCACATTCCCCGGGGTCTCCGGAAAATGTGGCTATACCGCTGGCAGGCCTTTCCAACCGTCGGGGTGTAGACGATCGGCATGAGCTCGGCCATGTTCTTAACCAGCACGCGGTAGAAAAGGGTCTCGTTGCGGTCCTGAAGAGCGGCCAGCCCGATGAACTTCTCAAGATCGTCCGGCTTCTCGCGAAGGTGCTCCATCTCCAGCTCGGCTTGCTCTTCAATGGTGAAGTGCTTCGGGGGCAGCAGCCCCTCCAAATGGAGATCCCGCCGCTCCGCCGCCGAGAATGCCGCCCCTTTGTTGAGAACGGGGTCCTGAAGAAGACCCGCCCCAGTACAGGGTGCCTTTACTTTTCCCCTCGGATACTTGAGCGTGGATTCCGAGAGCTTCGCCTTGCTGTTGGCTACCGTTGAGTTTCCCATGGTCTTTCGCCTCGATCCAAAACACCTGAAATGTGCATGCGTACGCCTCCCGGCCCCTACGCCGGCTGAATCGTAAACCGTACTAGCAAGACCGGTGCCGTACAAGGCCAAGAGAGGGATCCGCCGTGTTGGATTCGGACCGGCATGCCCTGAGAAGCCCCTACGGGTTTTGCCCGAACAGGCCCCGTGTCAAGCCGGCGAGCCCCCGAGCACTTGAAGTCAAGCCGAGAATAGATCATAAGACCGTTATCCCAGGTGCCGGGCGGCGTAGATAGCAGCTCCCTTGCGGCCTTGTAACCATCAGTCTCATGGAGGAGCCGCGGTCGGCCGAATACGTTGGTGAACAGGCTCCTCGGAGGATCTCCATTACCGGAGGAAACGAAATGACAAGTCACAGAATCGCAGAATGGGTGCGGGAAGAACATGCGACGGTGGCCAAGCTGACCGACGCGCTGCGCGCGCAAGTGGCCGCCATTCCCCGGGCAAGTATCGAGAGGTGGATCTCCGAAATCTGCAAGAGCTTCGACCACTACCGGGCTCATTTAACCAGACACATGAGCCTGGAGGAAAGCGAGGGATATCTGACCGCGGTGATCGAGCAGCGCCCGACGCTGACCGCGGAAGTAGAACGGCTCAAGCACGAGCACGCGGAGCTGGGAGTTATTATGGACTCGATCCACAACGCTCTGTACGCGCTAAAGCCGGATGACCGATTGCTCGTCCGCGATGTCTGCCGGCGTATCGACCGGGTCCTGTCCTATGTGGACCATCATGAAGACGACGAGAACCTGCTCGTAACCTTCGTGTTCTGCACTGACATCGGCACGAAGGACTGACGCCCTCGCTACGATGCGGTCCTCGGCGACGGCTACTTGCTCAGGCGGGATAGAAGTGCTGTCGCCACGAACCCGGCCACGGCCAGCCCGGCTCCCAATCCATAGTCGCCAAGCCCACTGGCAGCGTCGAACGGCCAGATTCCCACCACGGAACCCAGGAGGATTCCCAACAAGAGCCCCAGCGTTGCATCTCGGTGTCGCTGCAGCATCCACTTGAGCGCGTTGCTGAGGAAGATAATGCTCAACAGGGCTCCGATGGCCGTGGGGATAATCACCCGAAGGAACACCATCGGGTCACCCTCCTGCCCCATGGACATCGCATAGGATTTTGCCGCCGAAACCGCGGCGAGGATTGTCTCATAGCGCCCGAGGATCAACAGCATATAGGCTCCCGAGATGCCCGGCAGCACCATGGCCGACATACCCAAAACCCCGGCAGCGAAATCGCGCCCGTAGTCCGGTTCCAGAACCACCTCTCCGCGAGCTACCGCCGCACGCATGGCCTCCTTGTCCGGCGGCTCCTTTTGGTATAGCCCCACGAAGGTCATGGCGACCAGACCGACGACAAGCCCGATCACCGCCCGCTCATTCACCTTGGCGAGCATGCCCCAGAGAAGGGGGACACCTCCGAGGGTCATCCCAATAAAGAGCGAGAACATCGGGGCGGGATGAAGCACAACTGCCCGGCTGAGAATTCCGGCGAATCCTGCTATCGCCACGAACGCCGCCCCTCCGACGATCGCCAGGAAAGCAATGTTGCGGCGCGAAAACCGCAGACGGGTCACGTCGGCAATGCTGGTGATGAACTCGTCATAGAGCCCGGTTACCACGATCATCGTTCCGCCCGAGACCCCGGGCACGAGGTTTGCAAGGCCCATCAAGAAGCCGCCTGCAACAGATCGGACTACGGGCAGACCCGCGCCGTTGGGCGTGGTGCTCGCCTCTGAATGGTCAGCTTCGATCGCCGACATACTTACCGGTTCCTTTCGCTCTGCCCTTGGGGCGCCCGTAACGCAGTCTTCCAGCCTGCCCCGTGTAACGCAGGCTTCCAGCCTGCCCGACGCCCCCTTGCAGAAGGGGGAAGAACCCAGTGCATTGCCACTCGTGGAAGGCATGGGTCCAATCCGCACCGCGTCCCCTCCCGGCCCTGCTCAACAGCAGTGGCACACTCCGAAACCGCGGTGTGACGTAGCACCAGAAACAACCTCTGTGAAATCGGTACTAGGGTGCGGCAGTCTGCATCTTCTTCGGTTTCTTCTTTTGGAACAAGCGGGCGAACTCTTCGGTAAGACGCCGGAGCGGTACCGGTCGGACGGTGGGCTGCGAGAGCGGACCGGTGACGTGCAACTCGACGAGTTCGCGAGACGCATTCTCCACCAGATCCGCCAGACCGGAGCCGCGGACCCAATCGTGCGGACTGGCGCTGACGAGATGGAGGTCCAGCCCCTGGTCGGGAAGCGACATTGTTCCGTAACCCGCCAAGGCCAAGGCGTTTCCTTCCAGCACAACACGTTTGAGGTCCAATTGGTTGCCCGTCAAGAAGAAGCCGGCCTCCACGGTATGGAAGGCGTCCTCGTTGGGGACCGCGAGGTTAATGACCTGGAGAATAGCCAGAATAATCGGCAGGCGGTACATCTGGCCTTCGACAATCTCCATTTGCCCACCGCCGCGCCGTGATTTCGAATCTCCCGCCACGCCCGACAAGTGCAGCCGAAGATCCGCAACGCCCTTGGCCTCGATAGGCTCAGTCTCTGCGGAAGCAGGCGATCCGGAATCGTTGAGGAACGGCTTGACATCCACGTTGTGGAGAACGGTTTTGAGTTGATAATCGGTTTGGTGTTCGTCGAAAGACACGTCCACGCGGGCCGTCAACGCCCCGCCGTAGATGTCGCCCCTAATGTCGCTCAGAGTGAGTCGCCCGAGCCCGTCTGCGCGGCGAGCATACGCCCACGGTCCGGCAACCGCGGTGACCTTTCGCCCCAGGACCCTCAGCGTGTCCAGTTCAAAAGTACCCGCCAACGTCGTGCCGGCCAGGCGATCAATCAGTTGCCCTTCGCCGTTGATCGTCCCATCAATCTCCCGTATTCCGGCCACCCCCGTCAGAGCCACTGAGGCCAGGTCTGCGTGCCCTGCGAATGACCACACCGGCGAAGCCTCCGGATGAGCTCGTTCGAAGTGGACTCGAGCGAAGCCGACATTCGCCTTGCCGGCAACTCCGAGCCGATCCCAAGTCACCCGCGAACCGGTCGGCAGAACCGTTCGGACCGAATCATCCAAGGGCAGATCTCTGACCGTCAACGTGATGTCACCAGACTCACCAGCGCCCGCAAAGGTCGCCTCGAAGTCGGCCTCGAGTTCGGCCTCTCCGAATCGTCCGGCGACTCCCGACCCTCGCATGCCGTGCTCATCGACAACGATTTCAGCGGTAACTCCCGTCAACGGTAGCGGTAACCGGTTGTGCCGTACCGTGGCACCATGCAACCGCGCTATCGTGCGCACCGCCAATGTCGCATCTATGTCACCGGGGGTACTTTGCACTGATATATCAGCATCAATCGGCCCCTCTACCTGCCACGCCGTCAGAGCCTGCCGGGCTCTTTCGGGAACGACCGAGACCAACCGATCGTCAATGGTCACGCCCCGCGCCTCGATGGCCACCGCGGTATCAAGCGGCGGTTGCGTGCGGTCGAGCGTCCCGGTAGCGCTCAACGCCGCCTCGCCGTAGCGCCCGGAGAGTTCGTTCAACAGGATCCGGTTTGAATCGAACCTCAAGCGCCCCTCGACCCCCTCTATGCGCAGTGGAAACGCCTCCGGTTCGATCGTTACGCCCAGCAGGGTGACATCTGACGTTTGGGTGACAGTACGGCGGGAAGGGTCCAATCCCAGCACAGTTACCGTATCAAACCGACCCGTTGGGCGAAATCGCCCTACTTGTTCCTGCATCGTCGCCGGCAGGCATTCCACGAACTGATCGTCGAGCGAAACTCCCCGGGCGCGGACCGTAAGGTCCAAGGCGACCGGTACGCCCGCATCGAGTGCCACTGAGCCGTCGATCTCCACTCCGGCACCCCCCGCCGCACCCTTCACGTCAGACACGCGCACCTGCGGGCCGTCGAGGGTTACCGTACCACTCATGTCTTTCAGAGGATAAGGAAACCCGGAGTAACACGCGGAAAGATCCTCAAATGACAAAGTAGTGACAGTTTTCCACGGAGCGGCCTGCTCTGCGGTACCGGCCAGCCTGGTCAGGTCCACCGAAATACCCAGTGCGCCCTTGGGATCAAACCGGTCATGAAAGTCGCGAAACCGAGCCGGAGCCGTCTGTATGAGAGCGTCATCGATGACAATCTCGGTGCCGGTGATGTTCAATTCAGCCGCGGCCTGTTGACCATACCCGGTTACGCTGCCGTCCACGGTTACGACCCCGCCGTCGTGCTCGCCGCTTATGTTCCGGATGGTCGCGCCGTCGGGCGTGAACTCGACAGACCCGGACATGTCCACCACTCGATACGGCAGCTTGTGATAAGAGGCGTCGCAGCCACGCGCGGTAACCAGGACTCGGCGCGCTACGACCGCCTCATCCGGACCGGCACGTTTTTCCGCCTCAATCTCGACATCCACGCGCCCGTGAGGGTCGTACCTTCGGAAGAACTTGGCCAGTGCCGGCCAGCGCTCGATGAACCGGGCGTGCTCCGGCAGCGCGGCGGAGTCGTTGCGCGGTAGCTCGAGGTCCTCGACCGAAAAACGAACGCTGAAATCGATATCATCGAGAGTGGGAAACTGTTCATCCCCTCCGGAGATGGTGGCGGATACGTTGCACAGGCTCCCATGGAATCGCCCGGTGAAACGGGCATCGATCCCCGAGGCAGTGAGGGTGGCCGTCCCGAATACTCGTTCGAAGCGCAAATAGCGATGATCGGGGGGGAGTTGGTGCTCCTGCTCGTTGATCGGAATGGACAGGCCGGCGTTGTCCAGCTCGATCGTGGCGGATCGCGGACCGCCCGAATCTCCCCCCAAGTTGTAGTCGCGTGCTCGAACGACTCCGTCCAGACCCAGCAGGTCCGACCAAGTTCCCGCCGTGTCGAAACCGGCGTTAATGGCGATCATAACCGCCTCTATCGACATCCACGGAAGCCCACCCCGAATGTTGCGGACGCAGCCGGCTACGGTGTCTACCTCGGAGTGCCCCTCCGCGTTGCGCCGCCCGCCGCCGTTCCACACCACATCGTACACCCCGCGATCGCGGCGCGACGGTCGAGCGCGAACAGTTAGCGTGAGATCATCCACCACCCGGTCGATTTCAGACTCTCTTTGGATTACCTTCACGCGGGCATCGATCAACTCGATGGTCGGCAGAGGATATCGCAACTCCGTGTCGAATGACTCAGTGCGGCGGAACAGCCCGTGCAGATTCGTTCCACCATCCGCAGAATCCCGGACGATCACACAGGTCGGGCTCTCGGCCGCGATGGACTTGATCTGAAGACGGCCGGACTCCGCCCAGGCCAAATCGTGAGTAAGATCGACCCGGCGACAGGAGAACACCGGCTCGGACCGGCTATCATCGTGGAGCCCCGCCTGGGCGGCGGTGTCGTCCAGCGGTTCCAGGACCGTGACATCGCGAAGGTGAATCCCACCGGACCAGGAATAGTCGGCCGAACCCACCGAAACACGCCCTAAGGTCAATTGCTGCAGGTAAGACTCTGCGATGCTCCGGACGCGTTCCGGATCGGTGTACCGTGCGTACGTTACCCACGTAGCCACCGAGGCGATGCCGACAATCGCGAGGGGCAGCCCCAGCCACAGCCACTTCGACCGAAGTTTCGATGTGCGTTCGGCGGTCTGAGGATCGTCAGGCAACGGCAGATCCTCCAATTGAGCTGCGCCCGCGCACGCGCCGGCATAACTGAACCAAAGCCACTGCGGCCAGAATCTCCAGCATCGGCATCGCCACCAGGCGATACCGTACGCTTCCGACGAACAGACTGTGCAGCATGGTCAAACAGACGGCCGGAAGCAATAGGAAGAGGGCGGCTTGCGCCTCACCCGCGCCGTGCCGCTTCAACAACAGAAAGACCCCGCATGCGCCGAGCGCATAGACCGGCAAAACCCAGCCGGCAGATACCAGCCGTACCGATGATGATTGATGGGTCTCGACATTGGGGAACGGGTTCCACATTCGTCGCAGCTTGACCCCGGCCAGCCCGACTACCCGCCCGGGATCCTCGCGGATCAACCGGAGCGACTCGCGGAAGAAGTAGCGGTTCCACTCGCCCTCCTTCAGGCCGGCGACGGCCGGCATCTGTTTAATGTCCCCCAGGTCGCTGCTCCCGTCGGCCCCGGGATGCACGCCGTCGTAGAGAGAGATACCTCCCCGGTTGGTCAGCCAGCACCATTCACCAGTTACTTTGTGGTTACGCACGGCCCATGGAACCAGCGATGCCGTCACGATTCCACCGACGGCAACTGCTCCGAGGATCGTACGCCCATGCCACCGGCGCGCGGACCCCACGAAGACAACCAACGCTACAACCAGACCGAGGTTAGACGGGCGAACGTAGACCGCGGCTGCGGCCAGGACGCCGACACCCAACCAGCGAGACCACGCATGACGACCGGTCGGCGGCTCGTTCAGCAGCGGCACCGCAGCCCACCACAGCGCCAACAATGCCGCGGCGCAGAAAGTCTCGGTCAGAAGCAGTGATGAGGTGAAGATCAAGAACGGGTCTATCGCCACTGCCAGGGCGGCCCACATACCGATGGTCCGATCGAACAGCGCCGCCGCCAGAGCAAAGGTCAAAACCGCAACCGTCGCTCCGACCAGCCAGTGCAGCACTTTCGCAAGCACTACTCCGTGGGCAACCCGCGTAAACGGGGCCAACACCGCCGGATAAAGCGGCATCCGCGTGGCTTGAAAACCCAACTCGTCGCGAAGTCCGTCCCCGCCGGCCAGGGAAGAGGCCACCAGCCAATACTGCTCTTCGTCCGGCAGCGAAAGCTGCGTAGGGTCATCGGCTCGCATTAGAGCAAAGGTCCCCCAGCCGGCCCGCATGACCAGGGCGACGAGGAACAAGCCGAGATACATGCGGCACCCCGCGAGCGTTCCGGTCCGCCGACGAAGTGACGCGGTACCGTCATCTACCGATGTTCGGTTCACCGCTCCAATGACCTTGCACGAAGATGGATAACCTGCCGGGTCAGCTCCGTCAACTTGACCCGATCGTCTATGCGATGGCCGATGACCCAAATCGGCCCGAGCTGGTCGCACAGCACCGCGACACGCCGGCGCTCCTCGGGGCTTACCTTTGAATCGGTCAGGAAATCCGAGAGCTTCTTCGATCCCGGCGCCCCCAACGGACAGAAACGATCACCCGAACGGCGAGCCCGCACGATCAACGGCGGGTGTACGGCCTCGGCGTTTATGTACTCTTCCATCCGCTCGGCATTACGGCGCATACTGGGAATATCCTGGGCCGCAACGTCTTTGATCAGGCACTCGATGGCCAGCCGGCGAACCGGCAACACCGTCTCCCCCGGCAGGTGTACCGCGATCTCCGCGGCGATATCCTCGCGCGGCTCATCAGATGGGAGCGAGAAGACCAACTGGTGATAACGCTTCTCTACGGTCATTCCTCCGGGCAGTTGCACACGCCTGCCACTGCCGGTATCGCTCAGAAGATCCAGCGCCGACACCAGATGAGCGAAAGCCAGATCCTGCTCGCCCAGTCCGAAGGACCGGTAGGCCAGGCGGACGATCTCGGTCTGGACAATGCGGCTCTTCCTCAAAAGTGCCTCGGCGTTCAAGGTCAGAACCTGGTCGGTGTGCGAGATGATCAGAGTCTCGAACGTGCGCTGCACCGTTTCGGCAAGGTATTCTTCGACCCAGTTCGCCTGCTCCGCCAGCCGCGCCAGCGCGTCGCGAACCTGCGGGTTCACCTCAGCTTCGAGCGTGGGAATGATCACGTTGCGGATCCGGTTCCGCATCGGCTCGTTGGATGAATTGGTTCGATCCTCTCTGAATGCGATTCCAGCGTCCGCAAGGTACTCCAATAACCACCGGCAACTCCGGCGTAGCAGCGGGCGGACTACCCGTACGTCACTCCCCGGAGCCAACGGCCGGCTTCGCGGAATACCACTCAGCCCTCGCAAGCCCGTTCCGCGAAGAATCCGCTGGAGGATCGTCTCGACGTTGTCGTCGCGATGGTGCCCGACGGCCACGATCCGCGAGCCGACCTTCAGGCAGACCCGCTCGAAGAAGGCATAGCGCTCGCGCCGGCCGATTTCCTCGACTCCCGCCGATTCCTCCCGCGCCATAGCGGCCACGTCGCGCTTGCCGATCGTACAGGGCAGGTGAAGGCTGTCCGAAGCCGCCTGAACGAAGGCGGCGTCCTTTTCCGCTTCGTCGCCGCGCAACTGGTGGTTCAGGTGGGCCACGTGCAGCCGCAGGCTCCAGTCAGCCTTCTCGTTCAAGGCCAGAAGAAGATGCAGCAGCGCCATCGAATCCGGACCGCCGGAGACCCCGACCACGATACTGTCGTCAGGCTTGATGAGCCGTTCGGCCAGCAACTCCTGGGCAAGTAACTTAATCATAACCCGTCCGCCGCTTGAAGTGTCGTTCCATCTGGCCCAATACCGCCGATCGCGGATTCCCCCGCTTTGGCGCCGTCCGTCCCGTTCTCCCCCGCTCCACGCCGGACGCGACGACAACCTTGCTTCGCGTATCTTACCGCACTTGCCCCACGATGCCAGCAAGGGCGCGCAGCGCGAGCCGAGTAGGGTGTGGCCCGGCCGCACCCTCGACGTCCAAGCCGAGCGCATAGGGTCCGCTGTGCCGGGTGCCATGGTCCACGCTTGCGTGGCCATGAACGTCTTTTGGGTCGGCTGTACGCGAGCGTATCAACCTCGCCAGGCAACCACGCGGAAAACCGTCCCGAAGGGCCAGCGGACGGTCAAACGGATCGCGCGAAGACCGCGGCAGGTCTCGTACCTCGACCATGCCCTACGAGACCGGCAGGGTCCGCTGGGTGCCGGGTGCCATGGTCCACGCTTGCGTGGCCATGAACGTCTTTTGGGTCGGCTGTACGCGAGCGTATCAACCTCGTCAGGCAACCACGCGGAAAACCGTCCCGAAGGGCCGGCGGACGGTCAAACGGATCGTGCGAAGACCGCGGCAGGTCTCGTACCTCGACCATGCCCTACGAGACCGGCAGGGTCCGCCGGGTGCCGGGTGCCATGGTCCACGCTTGCGTGGCCATGAACGTCTTTTGGGTCGGCTGTACGCGAGCGTATCAACCTCGTCAGGCAACCACGCGGAAAACCGTCCCGAAGGGCCGGCGGATGGTCAAAGGGATCGCCCGAAGACCACGGCAGGTCTCGTATCTCGATTTGGTCTACAAGGGATGCTAGGTGTATGTCATACGACAATCACGATTCTGCACTGCTCAAGAGCAGTGGCACGCTCGCCGGCGTCAAGCCCCTTGGGGCGACAGATCTTGTAGCCCCAGGCGTGAGCCTGGGGAAATGTACGCCCGTTCTGTATTGAGCCCCTTGTGGGCGGCAGATCGCATCGGTGTTTGAGCGCGTGCCCGGTAATTCGACATCAGACAGGGAGACGTTGGCCCCAGCCGGCGCACAAGCCTGTGCCGAAGTGCCGCCCTGTCGGGCTCAAGACGTCTGAGGTGCCCGTTCCCAGGGCTGACGCCCTGGGCTGGAATCGGTGCCGCCCTTGCGGGCTGGTTCGGCGACCCACACGCGTGGTGGGGCCCGCTATGCGGACCACATGGCTCGGATTCGGGCTTCTGGAGCTTTTTGCTTTGTCGTTTGGCGCCAGTAAACTCGCCAGGACCATGGATGTCATGCTTCCTTCAACTCGACGGATGACGCCCGATGAAGTCATGGACCTCCTGCGCCACGAGCACGCCAGGCTCGCGCAATACGACTTGGCGGAGGAGATCGACCTCACCGTCGATACCAAAGTCGACGATTGGCTCTGCTGGGCGGATGACATGTCGCGACTGTGGGTCGGCAACGCCCGCCGGCTAAACGCGCTCTTCGGAATCGCGGTACCGCTTAGAGAGTGGAACCAAGTTCTGAACCCAACTCAGTCGAAGACCCTCCGAGGCGTGGCCGCGTTTGTGGCTGCGCACGCGATAGTACCCGAGATACCGACCGTGACGATCCTAGGCCGGTCGTGCCGCACGGCCGGGGCGTTTCTCACAATCCGCGCGCTTATGGAAAGCCAAGGCGTGGATACGTCGCAACTGCGGCCCAGCGCGCCGCTGAGCCGGTTTGCCGGCACTGGGCTGCCGGAAGTCTATACAACACTCGTACGATTGGCGCCCTCTCTTGTCTCTCGATTCGACCCCGTTTTCCGGAGTGACCTGGCACATACTCTCTCCGCAGCGGTGCTCTTGTTGACGACCATTGTCGGTGGCGTTGTGGCTGGACAATCCCCGTTGATCGGCCTTCCGATTGCGGTTGCCGCTTTCGTGAGCTTCGTCTTTGTCTGGCGGTTATCCGAGAAGCGGATTGCCGCGCCGCGTTGGTCAACGAGTATCTGGCGATCGGGAGTTGGAAGGTGCGAGACAATGCTGAATGCTTGTATGATTGACAAGTGCAACGACGTAGTCATCATCAGAAACGTCGGCCGAGAGGATAGGGCTCTGCTGAGGGGCAACCCGAGCGCTCGGTTCGACGCCGGGACAGGTGCGGGAGCCTACCCTCACGGCGGCTCCTGCTCCCCCAACCTGTTCTGGCCAGAAAGCGATAAACCTCGGGGGTTTGGGGGCAGCGCCCCCAAGGCAAACCCTGGCGCGGTGGGACAATTGTCAAGAAGGTAGGGGCTGGGTACGAAACGGTCGCACGATTCCCCAGGCTCACGCCGTGGGGCTAGACGGATCTGTCGCCCTAACGGGCTGCGCGCCGTAGGGCAGGTCGAGGAACGAGACCTGCCGTGGTCAGCGATGCCGCACGATGAACGGGCAACCACTACGATGGTGGTCCTTTGAGGGGGTTTACGGTTCATGAACAAGGCCGAAGACGAATACGGTCCGAACTGGGAGCTGGTCGACGGGTACCTGAAGGAGATCCACAAGGGCTTCCTATTCGAGAATCTCGGGAAAACCGATCGGGCGGACGCAACCGTGCAACGTATCTGGGACTGGGGCGTCTTCCAGGAGGCCATGGACTACAGCCTCGAGGACGCTTCACCAGACAATTGCCGCTATTTGGCGTTCCTGTCACAGTGTGACGACGCGCACTTCCGGAATAAGGCGCTCGCTGCAGAACACGGCCGCACGGAACACCTCAAGAATGCTGCCGGGGAAGCATCGGAGGGTTACGCATGTGAGGTTGGAGGGAATGAAGCCCCGGGTTATTACAGACTCGCTCGTACAGTTGAGCCGGACTACTACTGGGAGGCTTCGGTCCACCATCATTGTATCTATATTGCCTGTGAGATGGTCGTGGCCGATTTGACGGATGTCCATCTGCTGCGCGACATGTGGTACTGGTATCGCGCCGGCCACTGGCCTTGCGGATGGGAGGGCGAATGGCCCGACGGCCGACTTATCGTGTACTAGACGATCGGCGGCATCTGGGCGCTGACAGAGAACCGCGGCAGGTCTCGTGCCTCGACCTGCCCTACGAGACTGCTTACCTTCTTCTCTGCTTGAGGGGTCCTTCAAACCGTCGCCGGCTTGTTATTATCGGCACCTGGCGCAGCGACTGCGCGGTTTGCTAAGGTGGACTACGCCCGAATACAGGACCTTGCGAATCAGGATTGAACTCCGGTATGATGGATCCTTCGTAGGTGGTTGGGGCTCCCTCGTCGACAGGGGGACGAAGCTGCGCAAGGAGCAGGAGGGGATTATGGTACTCTCACGTTTTACCGGTTCGCTCGCAATAATACTGTGTTTGGTTGTCTGTGTTGTTGTGCCGACCGCTATGGTGCGCGGCGACGGATTCTCAGACGGGCTTGGCGATTTCAATGACGACGGCTACGTCGATTTGACCGACATGGCGAGCCTGGCTGATTGTCTGCTGGGCCCGGCGGGCGGGGAATCGCCGGAGTGTGCCCCGGGTGACGCCGATTCCGATGGCGACGTGGACATGTACGATGTGGCCGCGGTGCTCAATGTGTTTGGGGCGAGCCCCGCAGACTGCAACCTCAACGGGGTGCCGGACGAACAGGACATTTACGAGGGCACCAGCGACGACTGCAACACAAACACCATTCCGGACGAATGTGAGATTGCCGACGGTAGTTGCTTCGACTGCAACTGGAATGGCATTCTCGACGTGTGCGACGTTGCTCCGGGCGGTCCGATCCACCCCGACCTTGTCCATCGTTACAGCTTCTCAACCGGACCGGAAGATTCCATCGGCGTGGCACACGGTGTAATGCACGGTGGGGCGCTTATCGAAAGCGGTGCGGTCGTTTTCGACGGGGTCGATGACTATGTGGAACTGCCGATCGGGGCGACCATTGGCACGCTTACGGATGCCACGATCGAAGCCTGGGTGGATTGGAGCCATAGCGGAGGCACTTGGCAACGCATCTTCGATATCGGAACGGATACCAGCGCCTACATGTTCCTGACGCCGAATGTCGCCGGTCATCCACGTTTCGCCATCCGGTCCCCGACCCAGAACGAGCAAATCATCGAGACGCTCGATGCGTTTCCAACGGGGCTGACCCATGTGGCTGTCGTCATAGATGACGCTGCCGGGCAGGGCTATCTGTACATCGACGGCCAGCCGGTTGCCGAGAACCCGACCGTGACCCTGAGTCCATCCGACTTGGGCGAGTCTGCTATCGGCTACCTGGGCAAGTCGTTCTGGCCTGACCCGTTTTTCAACGGTCGGATCAGCGAGTTTAGGATTTATGCCGGAGCCTTAGAGTCCGCCGAGGTATCCGCCAGCTTCACGGCCGGACCGGATGCGGTTGCCCCTCCGGCGAGCCCGGATTGCAACGGCAACGATGTGCCGGACGAATGCGACATCGTCCCCGGGGATTTGCCGGATTCCATTCGGCACCGCTGGAGCTTCACAACCAGTGCAGCGGACCGCATCGGCGACGCCGACGGAACCCTGCACAACGGGGCGAGTCTGACCGATCAGGGCGTGTATCTTGACGGGGAGGACGACTTCGTGGCGCTTCCTATCGGATCGACCATGGAGACCACGACGAGCTTCACCTTGGAGGCGTGGCTGACTCTGCACGGCGGCGTCAACGATCCGCGTTTGTTCGAGTGTGGGCGAGACAGTGCCAATTACTTGTTCTTGACTCCGAAGAGGGGCGGCTGGCCCGTACCGCCGCGGTACCGGATCACCCGGAATGGGATCTCGCAGGATTCTGTGGTGGCGACGGATTCCCTGCTGCAAAGCTCGCCGGCGCACCTGGCCGTGACGTACGACGCGACGACGCAGTTGGGGCAGATGTATATCGACGGGTTGCCCAACGGACCGAGTGTCTCGGTGTTGGCATCACCGGCCAACCTCGGAACGGGAATTCAGGCGTTTCTCGGAAAGTCGATTCTCGATGCTAACTTCTTGTATGCTACGGTTGCCGAGTTCAGAGTCTACGATGAGGCGCTGACGGCGCAGGATCTGGCGGACAACTACTCGGTCGGCCCGGATGCGGAGAACCCGGGCGGATCATCCGACAACAACGAAAACGGCATTCCCGACGAATGCGAGGCCCAGGACTGCAATGACAACGGTGTCGCCGACTCCGAGGACATCGCGGCCGGCACCAGCTTCGACTGCAACGGGAACGCCGTTCCGGACGAATGCGATCTGGACGAAGGCACCAGTGACGACTGCAACTTCGACAACGTGCCCGATGAATGCTGGTTCGGCCCGCCGGAGGGATACGGGCTTCTGTTCGACGGGCAGACGGCGTACGTGAATTTGGGAACGCCTTCATCCTTGACGGAACTTGCGGTGGGTGATTTCACGATAGAGACGTGGATTCGCACTGTTGATACCTCGCGGAGTATCTTGATCGGCAACTATAACGAAAACCCGGCCTGGAGCTTCGAGCTGCACTCCAACGAGCCGGGCTCGGGACATTTGCGGGTCTACCTCGCGGGCGAGGACCATCATGATGACGTCACGGTGGCAGACGGAGTCTGGCATCACGTGGCGGTCGTGCGCAAGCTTCCTCCTGATGGATATGTCCGGATGTTCGTCGATGGTGAAGAAGCATACGCGAGCGAATCGACTATTGGCGGATACTCCATCGGTCACGATACCATGCTGGCACGTGATCCGCGACCGCAGACGTATTACTACAACGGGGCCATGGATGAAGTTCGGGTGTGGAACCTGGTTCGCACCGAGGATCAGATTGCCGCGGAGATGTTCAATCCGTTGACGGGGACCGAGACCGGGTTGGTCGGTTACTGGCGGCTGGATACCGGGAGCGGGTCCGTTGCGTTCGACTCGGCGGGCACCGCCGACGGCGTTCTCGAGCAAGGTCCGCCCTGGCTTGTAGTCTCGCCCGATTGCAATAACAATCTGGTGCTTGACGAGTGCGATATCGCCGAGGGCACGTCACTCGACTTTGATCATGACGGCGTCCCGGACGAGTGCCAGTACTAGAGTGGGTGGCCCACGTCCTTTTGTATTTGGCGTATGCGGCGAACCGCGGCGGGTCAATCAGCACCGTCCCGGCTGGACGTGGGGGAGCCAATGATCAGCGGGAGCACATGTGGTCCGCACAGCAGACCCTGCCTACTCGACGTTGCTTCACAGGGTTCAGAGACTATCATCGGAGGTTCGCGGTAGCGGGTGTGCCACTGCTCTTGAGCAGTGCAGGAACGGAAGCCGTTCGCGTAGCGCGGCATCTTGCCTGCAGAATGCGCACAACGCCAGGAATCGCGGCAGGTCTCGTTCCTCGACCGTGCCCTACGAGAATATAGGATTGAGAGACTATCCCCGACGCGGGTGCCCCATACATCCCGGCGTGCGTTGGGCTGGATTAGTCGCGCCGACTACCCGCCGGGATGGGTGGGGGGAAAGCGCCGGTAAGCCGGTGAGGAGTAGTGGATGAGAGAGCCATACGGTGAAGGAATAGCGAACCACACCGACCCCGAGTCATACTGTGGTGTCCGCAAGGGCATGGCGGGAGCGTTGACAGGGGCACGTGCGGGCCGGCCATTGAGCCGTGAAAGCCTTTTACTCCGGAGTGCCGACGCCGTCCCCCAAGGCGGAAGGCAACACCGGAGGGCGTCGTTAACGCGAGACGCCTTTCGGACTCCGCGCGGTCTTAGAACCCGAGCACGCACGGAAACTCCTCACGCGGAACCCGGGAGATCCCGCGTTCGGCCTCGAACATGGCATCGAGGTCCGCAGTGTGAATCCATAGGAGCACGACACTGATGCACGGGCGCGGGAAGTCGGACAGGCCCATAGTACCGAAGAAGACTGCGAACAACGGTGATCCCCCGGCGGGGAGGTCGTCCGCGGAGCAGTTGGAGGAAAGGGGCCTGGCCAAGGGCAACTCGATTCGACACGACAGGCACCGTACGCAGAGCCGGGATCGTCTGCAAAGCGGGTTGGATCGGGTACGACAGGCAGCGGTAAAGGATAAGGATTTACAGTTCACCACGCTTTGGCACCACGTCTATGATGTCGCTCGCCTCCGGGAGGCGTACTTGAGCCTCAAGCATGCTTCGGCACCGGGGATGGACGGCATGACATGGGAGGCGTACGGCAGGGACCTAGAAGAACACCTCTTGGATCTGTCGGCACGTCTACAGCGCGGAGCGTACCGAGCGAGGCCGGTCAAGCGGGTCTACATTCCGAAACCCGATGGACGGCAGAGACCAATAGGGATTCCCGTGTTGGAAGACAAGATCGTCCAACGGGCGATGACCGATGTGCTCTCGGCTGTCTACGAGGCAGACTTCCTCGGGTTCTCCTACGGATTTCGACCAGGACGGGACGCCCATCAGGCGTTAAGTGCCCTGACTGTCGGCATCGAGAGGAAGAAGGTGAATTGGGTGCTGGATGCAGACATTCGTGGATTCTTCGATGCCATAGACCACGATTGGCTGATCAAGTTCGTCGAGCACCGGATCGCAGACCAGCGTGTCGTGCGTCACGTGAAGAAGTGGCTGAACGCCGGCGTGCTGGAGGACGGGTGTCGAAGGGACACGGAGACGGGGACGCCGCAGGGGGGCAGTATCAGCCCGCTATTGGCGAACATCTATCTCCATTACGCCTTCGACTTGTGGGCCCGCCAATGGCGACGGACGCAAGCTCACGGAGATGTGATTATCGTGAGATATGCGGACGACTTCGTGGTGGGATTTCAACAGCGAGAGGATGCCGAGCGGTTTCGGGATGAGCTGACGGATCGCCTCCGGAAGTTCAAGCTGGAGCTACATGCGGACAAGACTCGTCTGATTGAGTTCGGCCGTTTTGCGTCGACCAATCGCAAGCGAGAAGGCCGCGGCAAACCGGCGACCTTCGAGTTTCTGGGTTTTCGCCACATCTGTGGCAAGACCCGGCGTGGGAGGTTCACGGTACTACGGCAGACTGTCGCGAAACGACGGCGTGCGAAGCTCAAAGCGATTAAGCAAGAGCTTCGGCGACGTATGCATGCCCCCGTCCGAGAGGTGGGCGCGTATTTGCGGGCGGTGGTTCGCGGGTACTATCAGTATTATGCGGTACCGCGGAACTACCCGGCCTTAACGGCATTTCGGGATGAGGTTGTCCGTCTTTGGCGCTGGACGCTCCGGCGTCGCAGCGAGAAGACTCGGATTACCTGGGCCCGCATGAACCGTTTGGCCAAGCAGTGGATACCTGCTCCCAAAATCCTACATCCTTACCCCGACCGACACCTGGCCGTTATGACCCAAGGCAGGAGCCCAGTGCGGTAGTCCCGCACGCTGGGATCTGTGGAGGGGGTCCCGGGTAACCGGGATTCCTACTCCGACACGGATGAGTATCCGAGTCGAGTTTACATAGCGCAATCGATTCCCCACCCTTCGCCCGGTGCATAATGCGGATGCCGTGCTTTTGTCCCGGTACAATGCTCTTCGTCTACTGCGGTCTAATCCAAGGCGAAGGACGGGGCACCCTCCGCGGGGGTTGCAGGCGCCGGCTCCTCGACCATTGCCATGATCGACCCGTCGTCAAGGCAGTCAAGCGCGACCTCCGTTACATCCGGATCGAACTGCCGGCCGGCACTGTTGTGCAGCTCCGATCGAACGCGCGCGGTGTCGTAGGCCGGTTTGTAGCTTCGGGACGAGAACATCGCGTCGATCGCATCGGCCAGAGCCAACACCCGCGCTCCGATGGGGATTCGATCGCCGCCGAGCCCGTACGGGTATCCGTTGCCGTCGTAACGCTCGTGATGGTGCAGGATCAAAGGCCGCTCGTCGGCTAAGAACGACACGTGGCCGAGGATATCAAGAGCCGTTTCCGGATGCCGCTTGATCACGTCGAACTCTTCGTCGGTCAATCGGCTCGGTTTGGTGAGGATGGCGTCGGGCACCCCGATCTTACCGATGTCGTGCAGGAGGGCGGCCGCGCGGATCGAGCCGATTACGTGGTTACGCAGTTTCATTCGCCGGCTGATGGTCTCGGCGTAGCCGGCTACCGTCATACAGTGGGTGCGGGTGAACGGGTCCTTAGCTTCGACGGCGGCCGCCAAAGCCCGCGTGGACTCCAGATATGTGGAGCGCAGTTGCTGCCGCACTCGCTGTCTCCATTGGGTGACATCGCGAACGGATACGCGAGTGAGATCGCGGTGCAGGGCGTGTTCCCCGACTATCTCGTGCCAGGACACGATCCGATTACCTCCTTGGTGCTTGGCGTGATCGAGAGCGATGCGGGCATGGCGGATGAGCTGCTGTTCCGACTCAATGAACCCGCTGGTACTCTCGGCTACGCCGATACTGACCGTGATTTCGTGGCTCTCCCCGTCGTACACCACCGGATTGCGGCGCATCTGTCCGCGGCACCGGCGGGCCAAACGCAACGCCTGCTCCGCCGGTGAGCCGGGTAGGGCGACGATGAAACGATCCGAGCCGTACGGTGCCACAATGTCGGAGCGGCGGCACACGTTCCCCAGGGTCATCGCAAACCACTCCAGGACCCGGTTACCGAAGGTCGGACAGTAGCGGTCGTTGCAATCGCGAAACCGATCAAGGTCCAACATCATTACCGTGAGCGGCTCGCCCTGCCGGCGACAACGTCCGCGAAACGCCGCCAGGCTCTCGAGAAAAGTCCCGTGCCGCAAATCGGGGGCGGCGGCCGCGCCCGTCCGGAACAGCGGCGTACGCCGGGCGTCATCGATTACCCGGAGAAACTCGTCCGCGCCGAACGATTCTTCGAGGCAATCCCAAGCCCCGGCCCGGAACGCCGCGCGCGTCGAGGCGGCGTCGCCGCTGGGAACCAGGGCAATCACTCTAATGTCGGAAGCTCCCCGCCGCAGGGTGGATAACGTACGGTCGATGGACGAGTCCTTGCCCGCCTCGATCGGGATCACCGCCGCCGCAACCGTATCGCCTTCGACGCGGCCTTCGAGGCTTTCGAAGTCGGACACCGCGACCCCGCGCACGCCATGCCGGGCCAGCAGATTCGCCAGGCGACACCGCGTATCGGCGTTGTGATGCAGGATCAGAATCGTGTTGTTCTTTTCCACTGCGTTGTCCCGACCCAAGCCTTGGGATTGATCACGTCACTGGCCATATCGTCATGAGGTGAGCCGTGGGTTAGCTTCGCCGCGTCAGCCCCTTATCGGCTCGGGTAAGGTGCGAAAACTCGCCCGGGCAGAAGTGGAATCGACGTCCTGCTTACCCCGTCCGTTTCAGGAAACCGCTTTATCCAGCCGAAAAAAGCGTGCCCCCGGGGATAATCCACGAGTGCCACATGGTGTCACTTAGGGGTTATTAGCCGCGCAATCGACGGGCGGAATAACGAGGGACGAACCGGTAATCCGGAGGGTCCGCTGTGCGGACCATTTGGCTCGCTCCGCACGGTGGTCCGCACAGCGGACCCTACCCGCTTATCGCCCCGGACAAGCGACCGACAACCCATAAGAGCCGCGCGCACCCCGTACGAGCCCCCGCCCTTATCGGCGCACGAAGTTTGTAGTTTGGGTCCGCTGTACGACCGTCTGGCTCCGCCGAACGACAGCGTCGGAACACCGCGCCGGCTTCGGCATGACCACAGGGTCCGAGAACCGAGATCGTAGGGGGCCGCTTTGCGGACCGTTTGCTTCCCACCGCACAGTGGCCCGCAGAGCGGCCCCTATCCCGCTTTCTGAAAACGGTGCTAAAGCGCTTTCTTCTTGCCCAAAGCCGCCCGGCATGCGGTAAGCTGGCCGATGTGCCAGAACTGGTGGGTGCCCGTCAGGCTCCACAGTGCGCCTAGCGTGGGAAAGACATCCTGGGGGACGTCGTTCGGAGTGGGTTCGTCCCACCTTCTGGGGTCGAACCGCTCAAGAGCGTCGATGGTCCGCGCCCGCTGATCCAGAAACAGCCGGTCGATTTCACTGCGGGGAGGATACTCGTCGGCGTTCGATCGGCATTCGCTACCGCGGGCACATAGCCCGCGAACGGACTCGGAAATCGCCGAAGGCGCGCCGGTTGCCACCTGAACCGCCCAATCCTCACCGACAGCCGTGTGCCCCAAAAGCCACGCGACGTGGTTAGTGCCCGCCGCAGGGATTGTGAAGTAATCTTCGTCGGTCAGGTCGGCCGTGAACTTCTCGATCAGGGTACGACCGAAAGCGAGTTGCCCGATGATGACGTCATTCGGCCGAACCATGATGGCCTCCCTTCGGCGAGCTGCTCCTGAAATCAGGAACGTGTATCGAACCCATCCACACCACAGGCGGTGAATATACGCCGGCGTACCGCGGCCTTCAAGATTCGGCGAAGGGCGGACCATGACGCCGATCCCTCGTGACGGACGGATACGTGGCTCCCTTGCGTTGCCTGCGATACAATTTCTGCGGGTGACCTCTCGTTCGTGCCGGTGGCGCGTCGAGATCGCGAACACGACCCTCTGTAGGCCGCATGACCATTCGCCGCGGACTTAACCGACGGGCGCGAACTGATGGCTGACGAGAAAGCGAACAACCAAACCGCAAGCGCCGGCCGAGGGCGAGTATGGCTGATTGTCGGACTGATTGCGGGCAGCGCCCTGGTCACCGGATGGCCGACCTTGCAGGGGACGTTCGTCGGAGGCGATGACCATCGTCTGGTGCTTAATCACGTCCTGGTCAACCATCCCTCCTTCGAGCACGCCGTGCAGTTGTTCACCATGGTCCACCGTGACCTGTACCAGCCGCTGCCGATGCTGAGCTTCTCGATGGAGTTTGCGGTGGCGGGGGCGTTCGGCCTCTTCGACGAGAGTCTCTCCGGCGGCGCCTGGCTGTTCCATTTGACGAACATCGTTTTGCACGCGGTTAACGCGGTTATGGTGTGGATAGTCGTAAGGGGGCTTCATCGCGGCGAAAACCGCCGCACAGCCGATATGGTGGGTGCGATAGCGGCGATCCTGTTCGCGATCCACCCTTTGCAGGTCGAAGTCATAGCGTGGGTCAACGGCCGCATGATGCTGCTCTCCACTCTGTTCGGGCTGGCGGCGCTGGCGACGTTAATGAGGTGGCTGAGCCGGGGCGGGTATCGCTGGGCGGTTCTTACTGTGGTCTTCGTGGCGTTCTGCGCAATGAGTAAGATCCGCGTGGGGCTTCCGGTGTTGATGCTGCTCGTTCCGCCGGCCATGCGACTGCGAATGACTCGCGGGTTCGGGTTGCTCTGGGTAATCAGTGCTGCGGTGACCGGGGTGTTCGTTCTGGTGAACCTCCACGCCACCGCCGAGGCGGGGATGTTCTCGGGGGCGGCGGAGACTCTGCACGGTCCGCGGCCGGTTCGCGCACTGCTGGCGCTGGCGTGGTACTTTCAGCACTTCGCGTGGCCGGCAGGGTTGGCGAGTTGGTACCCGGCGGCCCCGTTGGTGCGCTGGTCCGACCCCGCGACCTTTCGGGCGATGGCAATTGTGGGCTCGGTACTGGCTCTTGCCGCTTGCTCGGCGTGGCGTTCACGGGCGGCGGGTCTGGGCTTTGTGTGGTTCTTTGCGACGATCGCCACGGCGATTCAACTGGTACCGGCGAGGAACACTCTGGCGGCGGATCGCTATATGTACTTGCCGATCATCGGTTTGTTATGGTTTGTCGCCAATGCGCTGAGCACCGGCTGGTATGCTGCCGCTCGTCGAGCGGTATCGGGGCCGATTCGGGCCGGAGTCGCGCTGATCGCCGTAGCTGTTGCGATCGCCCTTATCTCGCAGAGTAGGACCATAGCCCGTTTCTACGAGACTCCCGTCAAGAAGAGCCAACGGATTGCAGACATCTTCCCGGACACGCCTCACGTGTGGGAGCGCGCCGCCTGGACCTATTACAACGCCGGCAGATACGAGGAGGCCCTCGCCCGGGCCGAAGAAGGACTTCGCCGGAACGAAGACCCGGTTAGTGAAATATACCAGGTGATCGGGGCTTCGCAGTTCCGCCTTGGTGACCGCGAGGCGGCATTCGCCTCACTCAAGCGTGCCCTGGAGATCGACCCGGAGGACTCGAAAGCCAAGTATCAGTTGGCCAAGATGTTCGAGGAAGTGGGCCGATTGCAGGATGCGGTGCGTTTCTATGAGGAGTCAATCGCCGACGCTCCGCTGGCGAACCCCCGAATCCTCCGGCTGGCCTCGTTGTACCGCAGATTAGGTCACCCCGCCGACGCCCGCCGGTTGTACGAGCAGGTTCTGCAGAACAACGAATTCGATCCAATGGCTACGATGGCTCTGGCGGAGCTGGACATCGAGGTCGCAACGAGCGCATCATACCGCGCCGCAGAAGAACGTCTGGAGAAGCTGCTGGGGTGGATGTCGGAAAACGCTGATGCGTGGGTGAACCTGGGAGTCGTTCGCAACGCCCTCGGTCGATCTGCAGAGGCCGCGGAGGCGTATGACAGAGCGTTGGCACTTGTGCCGGGGCACCCGACCGCAGCTTTGAACTTGGCCGTGTTGCACCTGGCTCGCGGGGATGAATCGCGGGCAATCCCGCTATTCGAGCTGGCGATGTCCCAAGGGTTCGATTCGGTCCTGCAAACCGTAACGGTTCACGATTTCCTGATCGTCCGGCAAGCTCCCGAGCGAGCGGTGACGCTCTGGAGCGACTTTAGCCGGCGTTATCCCGACGTAACGGAATCGCGGGCGTTTCTGGCTTGGTCGCGGGCCCTCGCCGGCGATCAAAGCACGGCGAGTAGAGAAGCCGTCGCCCTTATGGATGCCGGCTCCTCGCTTCCGTTGCTCACAGCTACGCTGGTCCACATCGCCCTGGCCGAGGGCGAGTTCGCTGAGGCCCGGGCCCAGGTGCAGAGGCTTGCCCAAACGGGTGAAGGCGGAGCCGATGCCCGCCGCCGCCTGTTGCGGGCACTGGGGGGATTCGTTCAGCGACAGCCCGATGTCCCGTGGACGTATTGCCTGGCAGCACGGATCTGGATCGCCGAGGGAGAGATACCGGCAGCGCAGACTTTTGCGGACCTTTGCGAACAGAACTGCGCCGACCCGGAATGCACTGGTTATGTCACTGAACTCCGATCGCAGATCGCCGGTGCGTTATCCGCCGAGCCTGCGGCTCCGGCGGTACCGTAGACGGGTGACCAAAAAAAGTGGGTCGCACGAAGGTGGTCTTACGGACCCCTCGTGCGACCCGGGCAAGGTCACCATGGAGAAGGAGAACCTGGTTTCACGGCGGGCTCAAGCAGCCAGATAGTGCTCCTCGAGTGCGCCACGGATTTTCTTCAACGCCTTATTCTGAATCTGCCGGACGCGTTCTTTGGTTACTCCAATAATGTGCCCGACCTGTTCCAGTGTCTTGGGAGCGTCGGCCCCGTTGAACGCCGGCTTCCCGATAGCGAAACGCTCGATAATCACCGTGTGTTCTACGTCGCTCAGCTCGGCCATGTTCGCCATGAGGATCTGCTTGAGTTCGTCCACGCAATCCTCTTCAACGTGATCCCGTTTCCGGTCCAGGAAGTCGCTGCGCTCCATGCTCGGATCAAACTCGGTGGGGAACTTACCCCGATACCGGCTGGCCCGCATGGCCACGCGCGAGAAGCTCTTCAAAATCGCCCGGCAAGAATACGTACTGAACTTGAACCCGCGGGAGCAGTCGAATTTCTCCACGCTGCGCAGCAAGGCCATATTGCCCTCGCTGATCATCTCGTTGAAGTCGATGTTGCTCAGTCGGGTTCGTTTCGCCATGGCAATGACGAGCGGCAGGTTTATGCGGACGATTGCACCGCGGGCGACACGCACGCGATGCCCCCACGCCAGCAACTGCCGGGTGGCTACGCCGGTTAGCGGCTTCCCCGTACTCTCGTTGAGGATCTTCGCAGTTTGACTGCGCGCGTAGTTGAACCGCATGAACAGAAGCTGTTCCTGCTCGTGGTTTAGCGTCGGAACCCGGCCACCGGAAGCAACCGCATCGAGCACCTGGTCATCGGTCTCGATGAAGCGCGTGCCGTTACGCTTGACGAACTTGGCCACGCCGCCGAACAGTTTCCGCTCTATACCGGCCTTGGCGAAGTCCGGATGATCCATGAAGAACGCCGGCTCAGTCAGCAGTATCTCCAAGAGAGCTTGGTCCTCGTCGGATAACGACTCGACCGTCATATTGCTGGGCGGCTTCCTGATCAGCAATGGGTCATGCGCGGCTTGTCTCTTAACGGCTTCAAGCGTGTTCGTGGCCATGACTGAACTCCTCTCGCCAATCGCCCATGCGCCGCCGGCCGGTCGGCTCACACGGCACGGGCGAACCCCTACTTCTACTACGTCAACCACACCTGGTCGGGGCGCACCGTCCGCAAAAAAAGACAATCCGTTACCCCGGTCGGCGTTGGACGCAAAACGTCCGAAGCGTGGCGCGGTTACAATTATCAACTAGGGGAGACGAACACTGGTAGGGGGGTACCAACTGCACCTTCAGTATACAACACGGGACGGGCTGAGACAAGTTTTCGTCTTATAAAGCCCGGAAAACGTGAGAAAAACCACACCTGTGCAGCCAGATTGCACACTCTGGAGCGAAGTGTCCAACCGGCTATTCGTGGCGCAGTGCTTCGATCGGATCCAGTCGGGCAGCGGACATGGCCGGGTACATCCCGAAGAAGATGCCGACCAGCACTGACAGGCTGCAACTCACGACCACCGACCAGACGCTGACAATCGTTTTCCAATCGGCGACTGTAGAGATGACGTAAGCGCTCAGTACCCCGAGCAAGACGCCTATGAACCCGCCGCTCGTCGAGAGAACTACCGTCTCGACCAGGAACTGCACTGTGATGTGCCGACGGCGCGCCCCCAACGCCCGCCGAATCCCAATCTCGCGGGTCCGCTGCGTCACCGAAGCCAGCATGATATTCATGATCCCGATACCGCCGACCAGCAGCGAAATCCCGGCGATAAGACCGAGAATAATCTGCTGGTTCCGCTTCTTACGCTTCGCCAGTTCGAGCTGCGCCAAGGGCACTCTGATCTTATAGTCCTGGGCCTCGTGCCCGTGCTCGAAGACCCGTTGGACATTCTTCGAGATCGGGATCACATTCTCGACTTCATCGGCCGCGATGTAGAGGCCGGAGTACTGCATCTTGATGAACTCGCGAGAGCCGGCGCCGAGGCGGGCGGTGGTCTCCCCGAACTGCGTGGCGGCCGTCGAGAACGGAATGAGAATCTCCCGGTTGAGGTCACGTTTGTCCGTTCCCTCGGCCGGAGCCCCGGCCGTCAGCACCGTCTCCAGAATCCCGACGACCGTGAACGGGACGGCGCTGGGGTGACGTTTGACCAGAATAGTCTCGCCGAGCGCATCCATCGACGGGAAGAGCTCGTTGGCGACGTCTTTACCGATCACGCAGACGTTGCTTCCGTTGGCGTCGTCCTCCGGCGCAAACGCCCGCCCGCGCGCCACGCTTATGTTGACGATATCGAAAAACTCCGAGGTCGTCCCTACGGTCTTGAACGGGGCTTGGTGCTCACCTTGCCGGGCGCTGAAGCCCACGGTCTTAAGTGGGACGATGCATGCGATGTTGGGGACCGTCTGCTCGATGATGGACACGTCGTCACGGGTAATCCCGTACTCGACGAGATTACTGTTCCCCTGTGCCACCTGACGGCTTTGCGAAGGTTTCTCCGAGCTGACGATGATATTCTGTGTGCCGAGGAGCCGAATCAAACGCATTTCGTCGGCGGAGGCTCCCTCGCTGATCGACAGCATGCAAATCACAGCCGCCACGCCGAAGATGATCCCCAACGACGTCAGAAACGACCTGAGCTTGTGCAGCCGAATGTTGGAGAGACCCAGGCGGAAGGACTCTACGCTCAGGAATTTCACGGAGCACCCTCCCTACGAGTGGGTTCGTTACGCGCCGGCGGGGCGATTGTAGGACGATGTTCTCGGGGACTTGTTATGGTGGGTCGGAAACGTCTTGGGAATCGGCTGGACTGACTCCGGCCGATGGTGATACCTGGTTCGGCGAACACGACTCGGCAGGGGCCATCCACGGACGGATGGTCGATCGCACGGAAGCATGTCTCGAGTATTCGGAGAATTATCGCACCCTTCCGTCCGTGGGCTGGCCCGCCGAAGTCAGCCGGCTACTACCCGAACTTGATGCCCTGAGCCAAGGGCAGCTCGGTGGAGTAGTTAATCGTATTAGTCTGTCGACGCATATAAGCCTTCCAGGCGTCGGAGCCGGACTCGCGTCCGCCGCCGGTCTCCTTCTCACCGCCGAATGCACCGCCGATCTCGGCGCCGCTGGTGCCGATGTTGACGTTCGCAATACCGCAGTCGCTGCCGCGGCACGACAGGAACTGCTCCGCTTCCAACAGATTCTGCGTGAACATCGCCGAACTCAACCCCTGCGGCACGGCGTTGTGGATGGCAATCGCCTCGTCAAGTGTCTTATACGTTATGATGTAGAGGATCGGGGCAAAAGTCTCATCCTGTACTATCTTGTAGTCGTTCTTGGCCGAAGCGATACACGGAGTGACATAACAACCGCCGGCGTACTTGGCGCCTTCGAGCTTCTTGCCACCGTAGAGGATCTCGCCGCCGGACTTCTTGATTGCCTCAATCGCGGCCATCATCGTGTCCACGGCGTCCGTATCGATCAGCGGTCCCATCAGAGTGCCGGTGTCCAGCGGATCGCCGATCGGAACCTGCTCGTACGCGGCAATCAGCCGCTTCACCAGGTCGTCCCGGACCGATTCGTGAACGATGATTCGACGGGTCGAAGTACACCGCTGCCCGGCCGTGCCTACCGATCCGAACACGATCCCGGGAATGGCCAGCTTCAGGTTGGCGTTCGGGGTAACGATAATGGCGTTGTTTCCGCCCAGCTCGAGAATGGTCCGGCCGAGACGCTCGCCGACCACCGCACCGACGCGGTAACCCATCGCGCAACTGCCGGTAGCCGAAACCAGCGGAAGACGACGGTCGCCGATGAGCTTCTCGCCGACCGTGCTGCCGCGTCCGACAACCAGACTGAAGATGGCCGGATCGACCCCGTTGGCAAGACAGACGCGCTCGGCGATCTTCGTGCAAGCGATGGCGGTAAGCGGTGTTGCCGAGGACGGCTTCCACAACACCGAGTCACCGCAAGCCGCGGCCAGCGCGGAGTTCCACGCCCACACAGCTACGGGGAAGTTGAACGCCGAGATGACCCCGACCACGCCGAGCGGATGGTATTGCTCGTACATGCGGTGTCCCGGCCGCTCGGAGTGCATGGTAAGCCCGTGCAATTGCCGGGAGAGACCGACCGCGAAGTCGCAGATATCGATCATCTCCTGGACCTCGCCCTCGCCCTCGGCGCGGATCTTACCCATCTCGAGCGTCACTAACGCCCCGAGTTCCGCTTTCAACTCCCGAAGGGCGTTACCCAATTGCCGAACGGTCTCGCCGCGCACCGGCGCCGGGACCATCCGCCATTTCAGGAACGCCTCCTGGGCGCGGGCGGCAATCTGCTCGTATTCCGCTTCGGTTACCTGAGTAACGGAAGCAATGCTCTTTCCGTCAATCGGGGACAAAGAGTCGAGTTTCTCGCCACTACCGAGCCACTCGCCACAAAATCCGCCGAGGTTGGCGGACTCGATTCCAAGTTTCTGGAGAAAATCATGCATGGTCGCACCTCTACGAACGAAACAGGAGACTATCGACGCGCCGCCTACGATAACTACATCATGATGCCCGTCAACGTGCCGAAACGAGCGTCGTTTGGCCGTTTTCAGCGGGAAAGCGGACATCTGCACAGCCGAGTTTCGACGTGTGATGAGAAGCACTGTTGAGCAGCGAACCTTATGGGCAACACGCTTCGGAGACGCCGGCGCCGGCGTGATTCGTCCCTCGCCGCGCATCCGCGTTGCCACGCGATCCCCATCTTTGGACCAAACTCGCGGACATTACCGGAACCAGTCTGACCCTGACAGGGTCAAATGCTTCCAGCTAATGTGTTTTGCGAGGCCGCCACGCCTTTCGACGCATTCTGCAACAGCCCGGGTAGCCGAAACAGAAGCGCGGTTCATCGACGCCGTCTCTTTCACCCTTCAGGGTGATTGGGGTTGTTGGGCTCCCACCCGGGGGCGGCGGCCGCTGGGCGGCCTTGCCCCCGGCTACTATCTTACAGGCTTTCAGCCTGAAAAAGGAGCCGGCCTGTAGCTTGCCAGGGCGGGGGATGCGTTGCCGCGGAGTCGGACGGCTACGCTCGGCTTGCCCGGCAAAGATGTGTAGAACAACGATGGATGCCGCCCGAGGGCTTCCGGGGCGGTCGCTTGACCGGCTGATAGCGCTGCGGGATACTCGCGCCCCAGCAGTCCGTTGAGAAACGCGGGCTCCGCCGCAAAGACGCAGCCTTGTTGGGGCGGCGCTAAAGGGGCTTCTCGCCGCTCACGAGGGGTGGCCGCACTTTTCCAACGTCTTGCTGGCTTCGCTGCGGCGGTGAACGGTATGAACACGGATTCCATCGAACTACTTATTCTCGACGTCGACGGCGTTCTCACGGATGGCCGGGTCATGCCGTCGTACGATGGCGGGGGACCAAAGACCTTCTCTTCTCAGGATGGGTTCGCCATCAAGCTGTGGCAGCGCGCAGGCCGGCAGACCGCCATCCTGTCCGGTAGAGGCGGGGAGATAGTCACTCGGCGGGCTGAGGAACTGGGTATCAAAATCGTCCACAACAACGTGCGGGATAAGCTAGCTGTCTTCCAGGAGATTCTCGATTCTGCCGGGTGCGACGATGCCGCTGCTGCCTACGTTGGTGATGATCTGCCGGATCTGGGGCCCATGGCCCGTGTGCGGTTGCCCATCGCCGTGGCAAACGCCAGGCCTGCTGTCAAACAGGCCGCCATGTATGTAACGCGGCGCGAAGGGGGGCGCGGGGCGGTGGCTGAAGTTGTAGAGTTCCTGCTGCGAAAACAGGGCCGCTGGAACCGAGCCCTGATCACCGAGGTATAAGAACAAGTGCAGGTCATGGACGGTCCTAGATTAGACGGCAGCCGGAGAGAGGCCAGTGGGCTGGTCCGAACTCTCGTCGTGGCTTCGGCTACTCTGGCGATTCTGCTGGTCTGCTTCTCGATATACCAATACAGCCAGCTCGAACCGGAGCCGGCCAAACGTATCGAGCCTCGTCTTCCCAGCCCGCCCGAGGCACCTGGTCGGGATCCTGATATCGACGTGGCGGACGGACCCGGGGTCCAGGTGGGCGATGCCAAGATAGGTCGCGGACGCGACATCACGCTGACTATCTACATGCGCGAGGGTACTCGGGCTCGTTTGAAGATAGCCGTGCGAGACTACACCCCGGTCCAAGGGTCTTCGAATGAGTTCCGATTGGTCGACCCGGAAATCCGCATGCGGACCAGTGACGGCCGGGCGGTACATGTGATCGCGAGCGAGGGCTTTCTGGAGGCACAGCGCAAAAGTGGCGGCGGTCTGGAACCGCGGCGCGGGCGGCTCACCGGTGGGGTGGTCATCGACATCGATCGCCTGACGGAACAGGAACGGGCCGAACTGGCCCAGCCCGGGAGTGATCCGGACGCGGTCGACCCGGCCCAATTCGTTCGAGTTGAGGTCGAGACAATCGAGTTCGATCTCGACTACGCCAAGATCCTGGTCCCCCGCGGTCCGTTGCACTTATCGGCCAGCGACATCGATTTTAAGGCCGAAGATCTGGAAGTTCGTTTCAATGAAGACGAAGGCCGGGTCGAGTATCTGCGAATCAACCGGGGCGGTCGCATCGAACTGCGCGACCTGGGTGGGCAGTTGGGGTTGTCCATCCCCAGCACCGAGGCCCAATCGGAGACCCGGGCCACGCTGGTCAATTGGCTGCGCAGTACTCTCCAGGCGACTTTGGAGGCGCAGGCGACTCCCGAGCCGCCGAAACCCGAGCCCGCGGCGGTGGCCACCGTAACCGAAGACGGAATCCCCGTGTTCCAGCCGGATACCGGCGATGAGGAGGACCTGCCGAAACCGGCGGTGCGATACTTCGCGCACATTGAAGGTAATGTCGACGCCAGGCAGTTGAACGGCGAAGTCGTGCAGGCTCGCCTGCAATCCGACATATTGGAGATACTCCGAGCGTTCACCGAGGATGACAAGGAGCAGGTCCGCTCGAAATCATCGACCCCACCGCCGGGCGACGCCGTCCAGCCGGCTTTGCCGCGGGAGACCCTTGTCCTGCAATGGGGCGGTCGGCTCGTGCTCGAAGCCGTCTCTCCGGATCACGCCCGCTGGACGGAAGATGAGTCCACCAAGATCACCGCGTCCGGCTCGCCGGCAACTGTTTCCAGCCCGAAATGGAATGCCACCTGCGTGACTCTGGAGTTCAGTCCCGACGAATCCCACGTCTGGCTTAACGGAACGGAGGAAACGCCAGTAGTGGTGCAATCGGCGGACCAGGGCTCTCTGAGCGGGGTGCAGGTTTACACCGAGCGATCCGAGGACGAGCTGTTCGTGCGCGTCACCGGCCCGGGAACAATGGACCGGTCGGCAAGCGATGAGCCGGGCGGGATACTCTCGGAGGATCCCGCAGCGCAAGTCGCACCCGCAATCGAGTTCGCCGATCGGCTCGAAGTGCGCGGGCGGTTCGTGACCCGCTCGTGGCCCACTTTCTCCGGGGGGATCGCCTCACGCGAGTTCCGCGTCTTCGATACGGCGACCTTTTTCGGAGGCGTCAAACTCCGCGCCGCCGATACCGATCTCGCCGCAGATAAGGTGACGGCCCACTTCGGCGAGCCGCCGAGTCGCCGCAGTGACCAGCAATCCATCGAGCGGCTGGAGGGTCGCGGAAACGTGGTGATGAGCCAAGGGCGCGACAACGTCTCGTGCCAAGAGATAGACATTGCCCTCAGCACGGATCGAACCGGCAAGGTCACGCCCCTGACTGCGACCGCCCGGGGAAATGTCGAGGCCGCCCAAGGCGAGCGGGTGATCGAAGCCGGCGAGACCCTGACGGTTGATTTCGAGATGGTCAGCCGGTCTCCTGCGCGGTTCGACCCGGCCAAAGCCTATGCCGCAGCCAAGGCCGCAGGACTTGATCCCACGAAGATCGATTGGGAAGCCCGCCGCCGCGCTTACGAGGCTACGCTACGCACCGAAGTCGCCGTTAAGCGCCTCCGGGCCGCCGGGGCGGTTAGTATAGTCGATCCTCGGCAGGGCATGGACGTCAAGGCCGAGAAGGTCGACTGTTCCATCGTCGATGGGCGAGAGATCGAAACCGCTCTCGTCTCCGGACACGAAGGGCATCCGGCATCGGTGCGGTTGAATGACTTCTCGGTAACCGGCAACGAGATCAGGCTTGACGTGCCGGATGAGTGGGCCCAGGTCCCCGGAGCCGGGCGAATGACCCTACGAACCCACCGCGACCTGGACGGACATCAAACCGACCACCCTACGAATATCTCTATCACCTGGGACGAGCGGATGAAGTACCAGGGACGCGAGAACCGGGCCGTGTTCTCGGGCAACGTCCACGCCGTCTCGGCATCGACAACAACCTTCGACAGCAGCGAGCTGCTCATCGAGTTCGACGACAAGGCTCAGAATGACCCCAAGGACGGGTCGAAAGAGGATTGGTGGATCTTCCAGGATCTTGCCGACCGCCTCAAGCACGGCGGGGATTCCAACGGCAGCGCCGGCGTTCCCCGCACCCGATTCTCGAAAGAACCGGCATACATCCTGGCTACCGGGCAGGTCACCGTCGAAACCGCCGAACTCGATGAGACTACCGGAAAGCCCCGGAGTCGCGCCCACTTGTCCGGCCCGCGGCTGTCGGTCAACCTCAGGCCGGAAGTCTCGAAGATGCTGATCGAAGGTGCCGGCCGGTTGTTCCTCCAAGATCTCCGCCCTGCTTCTGACGCGTCCGAGTCAGCGAAGCCCGATGCGGAGGGACTATTCTCGATCGATGGCAAGGCCGGGCCCTCAGCGACGGTGATTAAGTGGGACGAGTCGATGTGGTACGACTTCTCGATCAACCAGACCCGGTTCGAGGGCGACGTCGACTTGAAGCACTTCAGCGGCGCCGCGTTGTCCCGGGCTTTGGGACAGAGTGTTGTCAGCGAGGACGCCGCCGCCGGACGGTCGACGTTCTTGAAATGTGGGCTCCTTACGGTTGATTTCCTCGGTCGATCGTCCGGTGCCCGACCGGCAAAGCGCCAACGAATGGGCGGATTGAGTTCCGATCAACTACGGCAGTTTCAGGCCTCCAGATCGGTGACACTGCAAGACCAGACTGCTTATCTTCCGGAGGTCACCGCCGACCGGATAGTCTACGAACGAGACCGCAACATCCTCTCCATATTCGGCGCTCCGGGTCGCGAGGCCAGGATCGTCCGGCAGAAGCCCGGCGAAGCGCCCAGCATCAGCAAGGTCCAACGCGCGTTTTACGACCTGGAGAACAACCGTCTCGAAGCCCAGGGAGGCTCGCACCAGGGCAGATGATACCTCTGCAAAGCGCCCCGGCGGACCCGCCGCCGGCGCTCAAATGACCCGAACCTCGCCCCCTGCGAGATGGACCCGTCCATCCGCAATCATCCGAATGGCCTCCGGATACGCGAGGCACTCCTGCTCGAACACACGAGCCGCAAGGGTGTCGGCCGTGTCCCCCGGCTCGACCGGAACGCTTCTTTGCAGCAGGATCGGGCCGTGGTCATACTCGTTGTCGCAGAAGTGAATGGTGCATCCGCTCACCGCTCGCCCGGCGGCCAGGACCGCCTCGTGAACGTGATGACCGTACATGCCCTTGCCCCCGAAATCCGGCAGCAAGGCCGGGTGGATGTTGATTACCCGACCGGCCAACCGTTCGGGAATCCGCCACAGCGATAGAAACCCCGCCATGCACACCAGGTCGGCGTCACCGACGGCTTCGTCAATACGCCGGTGGAATTCCTCGGGGTTCAGCGTGCGCGGGTCAACCACCTTTACGTTCATCCCCACCTTCCGAGCCCGCTCCACCCCGGTGCTCTTCTCGCGCGAGCTGATGACAGTCTGAATCTTTGCGTCCAGGGAACCATCGTTAATCCGCTCATGCAAGTTGAGCAGGGTCCGCCCTCCCCCGGACATCAACACGGCCAGTTTCAGAGTGTTCTTTGGCATGGCTCACCTCGGTTCTTCATTTCGGTTCTTCATTGCGACGGATGTTCCCTTACGTACGATCCGCCGGCATCATCCCACCGTTACGCGCCTCCAGCGGTTGCCTCGATAGCCTCACATGTAAGGCGGACTCCGCGGTCGGGTTCGATTTCTCCGGCGAGTTCTCGCGTACGGGAAGCCACCCGATCCGATGAGAGCAGCTTATCCAGCACATGGGCAACACGGCGAGCGCGGAACTTGCGCCGCGGAATAGCAGCACCTATTCCCAAACGCTCGAGCCGGGCACCGTTGTCAAACTGATCGAACCCCATCGGTCGCACCACCTGCGGGATGCCTGCCGAGACCCCTTGAGCCACAGTCCCGATGCCGCCGTGATGAACGATAGCCGCGGCGCGGGGCAGGTATTCTCCGAATGGCACGTACGGAAGCTGCGTGACACCTTCCGGCAACCGATCCGGCACCTGATCCGCATAAGGTGTAACAAGCGCCCCACGTAGCCCGAGAATCCGACACGCCTCGGCCGCGGCGACGAAAAAGTCGCGCCCGTGCCGCATCGCCGTACCCGGTGTGAACACAATCGGAGGGTCGCCGGCGGAGAAGAAATCCTCGGCCGCGGACGCCTGCTCCGAGGAGCTGCCCGTATCGTGGTAGACGAAATCGGCCAGCCGGACGCACTGCGGCCAGTCGGCTTGAGGCGGGGCGTACCAGGCAGGCCATATCCCAACAGTACATTGCGGCGAGATCCACCAGGTGTTCAACAGACGCCGCACCGGTGGCAGATCGAACGAACGGCGATAATCGTTGGTCGGCCGGCCGACAATCCGATCAATGAGGAAATCGCCGAAGCGGTAGAGAGCCCGCGTACCCCATCGGCCGAAGACCCGCATCGGCGCCCGCAGCGGTAGTACGGGCGGAGCGTCCAAGCTCCGCACGCACAGCGGTTGTAGAAAGACCGTTACCAGTGGTACATCGAGCGTCTCATGGGCTATCCGAGCGCCGAACGTCAGGCCGCTGGCCACAACGACTGTCTCTCCGGGTACATGCCGTTCCTTGATGGCCTCATAGACCGGTGGTATCCCGCGAACGATGACTTCCCGACTCAGGATCAACATCCCCCGCACCGGGTGCCACAGATCGGGATCCTGCGTCACTCTGGCATAGTCCTCAACGGTGTGTACCGGGGCGAAATCCAACCCGGCGCGGCGGGCGGCCGGCTCGAAGTGTGGATTCGTTACCAGGGTCGCGCGATGCCCGCGGGCGAGCAGTCCCTTTCCGATGGCGATGAAGGGGTTGACGTCTCCCGAGCTGCCTAGCGTGGCCAAGATGACGTTCAGACCCATCTGTTCTTCCTATTCGCGGGAACGCAGCCGAGCCACGACAGATCAGGCTTTGTTTGGGGGCTTCCAGTCGTAGATGAGCGCGGGGTTGTCGATGTAGTGCTTGATGCGCTCACAACAGGGGAAGACTTCGCCGCCGTCAAAGGCCCGGTGATCGCAGGTTGCGCATATCGTCACCATGGGGCGGGCTTCCACTTTCCCGTCCACGACCGCAGGGGCCAGATGTACATCCCCGATGCCGAACATGGTGACCTCCGGCGGGATTATCACGGTCACGGTCTGATGCCCCGACATCATCATGCCGATGTTCGCCAGGGTGCAGGTAGCGCCCAGGATGTCGGAAACCTGGAGCTTGCGGTCCTCCGGGATGTCCTTGAATTCGGGGTTCGGGCGGTACGGACGCAGGCTGGAGCGCAACCAGATCCAGAGCCCCGGCAGTCCGCTCAGGTCGAGCTGCCGCAGCGCCGTTCCCATGTACGCCCGGGCAGCCCTGCGGTACAGATCTTCCGGGTCCGTTTGCCGCGCTCGCCGGGCCAGCGTTCGCATTTCGCTCGCCACCGTATTGAGGTCCTTCAGGTGCGGATTCCGCACGATGGGTTTGACCACGCCGTATTTGGTGTGGACCGTGAAACTCAGGTTAATGTCCTCGGCCAGGTAGAGAGTCCCGCCCGTCCGCCAGGGTGCGTAGTCGAGGAACGCATTCATCTTCGGAACGTCAAGCAGGCAGTGGGCGATGGTCTTGAGGAAGAACGCGGAGTAATTCCGGCGGAGGGCTCGAGCCAACCGCTCTTCACTCGAACGCGAACCTCCGTTCTGCTTATCCGAGTCTGTGGCCGTGCGGTTGTACTCGACCAGGTTGGTCAAGTCGAAGTGGGATATCGCCGCGGCGTGGGGAACCTTGCGCGCCGAGCGAGAGAGAACGTATCCTACGCTCCTGCGCAGAAAGCTGAGTCGCCGGGCCTCTTTCACCTTCACATGCCGGCGAAGGTACGCGACTTGGTAGTCTTGAAACACTCGGGCTCCTGTGCTCCGAAATGACCGGGCCACGGCGTATCGGCCGTGGTTGCGCCCGAACCCGCCTAAAGGTCACTGCGCGCCACTATGGGGCGCACCGTGCATCCCCAACCGACTTTGGACCCATGTGCCCTTGGCAGACCGTCCCGTCAACGAGGAACCAGCCGCCTATGCCCCCGGCCGGAGCGAACAAACAGCCCGTACGGACAGTCCAGCCGCCCATTCTCCAGCATCCTAATCGTCTCTACCAGCCGTGCGATGTCAATGGGCGGTGCGTTCGCAGTTCAGGGTGGCAGGTGCCTCGGAAACGGCTGGCGAGACTGGGCAGGGCAATATGCCTCGCGTTCTTGAGCCGTTGTCCGGCCAGTTGTGGGGACATAGAATTGACTGTTCGTCGCCAAGGCTGGGCGGGGCGGCGGCAGGAGGCCTCTACCGTGGACGAATCCGAGATTCCCGCAAGCGTAGATCAACCTACTCCACCGCCGGCAGGCGAGTTGCCGCCCGGAGATCACCCGTTGGAGATCGCGGCCCGGGCGGGGTTCGGACCACTCAGCTCTCAGGCCAAAGACGTGTGGCACGGAGAGGGGACGCCCTGTGTATCGTGCGGGCAGCTCGTAAAACGAGACCACGAGGAATGCGCCCATTGCGGGCAGGACCTTAGCCACAACATGCTCGAGAAGATGCGAGCCATGGCCGGGCCGTGGTACGTACTCGAACACCTGCACCCGTTTCCCGGGGTCAACCTCGACCGGGTCATTCGCCAGATAAGGCGGGGGTTGCTGACCGAGACTTCCATCGTTCGCGGGCCCGGCACGGATTACCAGTGGCGCTTCGCCGTGGAAACACCGGGGCTGTGCCGGTACTTTGGGCGTTGCTGGCGCTGCCACGCCAAGGTTCCGCCGACGGCCACCTCTTGCGAAGCCTGCCATGCGTATCTCTCGCTGGAGAAGCCCACGCCGAAGACTACTGTCAAGTCCGCCGCGCCGCTGGATCACCTGAGCGAGCTGTCCGCAGCAGTCGATCGCGCAGACCTCGGTGCCATCGAGCCGAACTGGGACGATCCGCCGCGAGTTGGGCGAATCTCCGTCACGTGGGTTGCGGCCGCGTTGATCGTTGCAGTAATCGCCCTGCTGATGTGGGTTGTGCATATTCGCGAACAGGCCGCGACGTCCAAGTCCACGCCAATACCCCGGGCGGTTGCGCCGATTTCGGCCGGCAGCCAACAGTAGCACTCACCCGGCCCGCTCATGTTGGCGACCGTAGAATCCGCGTCCGGCGGCATCAGTGCAGTGGTTTACCCCGCGTTCCCGGCGGAGTCGGTACGCCGAGCTGCTTCAGGATGGTCGGAGTCACATCATAGATGGACGCATCGTCGACCCGACCGCGGGCGGGCAGGGACGGATGGCTGTACAGGTAAGCGCCCTGCTGAGCGTGGTTGGCGTCATCCGGGCCGGTATCGTTCTCGAACGTGTGGATACTGTCGCTGCCGACCGTACCCACGCTGCGCCACCGCAGGTCACCGAAGATTACGACAAGATCCGGAGCGATGTTGTTCACCGTGTCGTAGATGTCCTCGGGCTTGTATGCCCGGTTGCCCATCACGTTTCCTTCGTGGTCTCGAATCGCCTCGATCTTGGCGACCAGCTCGTTGCGGAACGTGCCGTAGTCGGCCTGCTTGACCTGTCCGTTCGGCTCGCGTCCTTCCACATTGATGAACAGCCGGCCATAGTATCCGCCCTCGCCCCAGGCCGTGGTCTTGGACCAATCGACGTCGGCTACGTTGAACCGCTGGTTAGGCTTGACCGGCTCCTTGAAACGAAGATAGCCCTCGTTAATCAGCCACTGGTTGAACATGCACCCGCCGACCATAGTTTTGGCTCCGTGGTCGCTGACGATCCACACGGCCGTGGTGTCCAGATCCATGCACTCGAGAGTCTTACCGATTTCCTCGTCGGTGTACTTGTAGTAATCGAGGATCGCGTTTTCGAACTCATTGCCCGGCTCGTAGCGGTGGTGGTTCTTGTCCATGAAGCTCCAGAAGCCGTGGTGAATTCGGTCGGTACCCATCTCGACCATCCAGAACATATCCCACGGCTTGTTCTTCAGTAGATGCCTCGCGACTTTGAACCGTCGCTCCGTCATGACGTAGATTTGCTCGAGCAGCCATTTCTTGTCGTCGGTCCGGAAGCCCTTCACGTCGACCATGTATTCCCCGACCAGCTCGGTGATTTCGTCACGCAGCGCCGGCGGATAGGTCCACTGGACCTTGGGATCGTTCGTATCCGGCGTGAGAAAGCTCGTGACCATGTGCCCCGTTACTTTCTTGTTGATCGGATACGTCCCGGGGAATCCGAGGACGATCGACTGCTTGCCGTACATCCCGAGCGTGTCCCAGATGCGCGGCTGCTTCACTGCCAAGGACGTGGCGATAGCCAGCTTGTCGTAGGAGTGATCCGCCCGATTACGAAAGCCGTAGATCCCCAGAGTGCCGGGGTCTTTGCTGGAGGCCATGCAGCTCCACGCCGGCACGGTGATGGGGGGGATCGTGCTCGTAAGGTTGCCGTAGGCTCCCGCCTGGGTCAGCCGTTTCGTGTGCGGAAGCTGGTCGATCCAGTCCTCGAACATCAGCGAAGGCTCGGCACAGTCCAATCCAAACACCGCGACCTTGTTAATCTCGCTCACCGCCAGTCCTTTCTTTCGCCTGTGTCACGTTGCCGCACTCTAATGGAAAAACACCGCTTCAAAGAGGGCGTCCTTCTGACGAAGGCCTCATTCCGCAAGACCCTGCGGAACGCAGCGTCAGGTGCGATTCTCGCCGCCTTAACAAGGGATTCATCCAGGAGGCAGGCTGGGAGCCTACGCTACGACTTCTGCAGGCTAAAAACCTGCGTTACGACTCCAGGTACTCCATGGCCTTGGGAACCACCTGCTCCATCGCCTCTTGAAGCCCACAATCGAGGACGGCACCCGCCGCTTGGGCATGTCCGCCGCCGCCGAACCGGATAGCCAACTCGACTACAGTTAAGTTGCCGGACCCGCGGAAGTTGATCCGCGTCTTGCCCCGCTTGCCTTCCGTAAACAGTATCGCCAATCGAACCCCGTCCAGCGATCGCGGGATGTTTATCTGGTCGTCAATATCCGCGGCCGAGCACCCGGTATCGTGAATCTCATCGTAGCTTGCAGAGCTATATGCCAGATCGCCGCCAGCCGCGATTCTGGTGTTCGCGTAAACGATGCGCAGCAGATCGAACTCACTCTTGCGCTGGCTCCGGCAGAGTCGCTCGCCCAGCTCGCCGACTTTCGCCCCGGCTTCGGTCAGCGCGGCGCAGGCCCGCAACGCCGAAGCCGTGGTGGTCGGCAGAGAGAAACCCAGAGTATCCGTCAGCATCCCGGCGTATAGTAGTGACGCGGTCACGGCATCTATCGCCCGCCCGTCCGCGCAAAGCAGGTAGTAGACCAGCTCGCAGGTGCTCCCGACTGTCTCCTCTGCCCAGTTAACGTCGCCGAACTGCGTATTGGTGCCGTGATGATCGATGTTCACCACGGGCCGACCGGCCGACCAGTCCGTCTGGGCAAGTTCGGCCCCCACGTTGGCCCGGCTCTTTTTGGCAGTATCGCAGACGACAAACCCGTCCGCGGCCGTGAAAGCGTCCCGATTCGCCAAAGGCACTTCGGCCCACTCCGGCATGAACTCGAGCCGCTTCGAAAGCGATCCCGGCGGTAGCGCCACGGTTGGCCGGCACGACTCATCGGCAAACGCCCGGGCCGTCGCCAGCATCGCCCCGAGGGCATCGGCGTCCGGCACGACGTGCCCGATCACGACCGGGGCGCGCAGACGCTTCAGTGCCTCAAGCACGTCACCAGGAACACTCTCCGTCGATACGGGGCTGACTGTCGTGGTCACAACAATCCCAGGCCGAGGGCCACTCGTTACGCATTTTTCATCGAGTCGATCAGAATATCCGCGATCTCCGGCCGGGTGAACTCGGCCGGCGGTCTCTCGCCCTTGAGCAGCAGCTCGCGGACCTTCGTACCGGACAGGAAGATCTGGTCCCCCTCGAACTTGGGGAAAGTCTTCCCGCTGACCATGCCGCCGGCCTTCTTCGACCACGCGGCGTGCTCGAACTTCAGCGGGGTGATCTTCAACCCGCTGCCCGGCAGGTTCTCAAAGATCTCCTGCGCGTCGTACGTACCGTAGTAATTACCTACCCCGGCGTGATCTCGCCCGATGATAATATGGCTGCAGCCGTAGTTCTGCCGGAGAATCGCGTGCAGGATCGCCTCGCGCGGTCCGGCGTAACGCATCGCGGCCGGCATGACCGACAGCATTGTGTGGTCCGGGTGATAGTAGTTTTCGATCAAGACCTCATAGCACTTCATCCGGACCTCGCCCGGGATGTCCCCATCCTTCGTCGCGCCCATTAGAGGGTGGATCAACAACCCGTCGCAGATCTCCTGAGCGCATTTTGTGATGTACTCGTGCGCCCGATGGATCGGGTTGCGCGTTTGAAAAGCGACGACCGTATGCCACCCGCGCTTGCGAAAGGCCTCGCGCGTCTGCGCCGGCGTCAGACGATGTTCGGTAAACATCGGATTGTGCCGCGGGGTGACGACGTCTATCGCCCCGGCCAAACACGTGTCGCCCTCATCCATCAACACCTTGACCCCGGGATGGGCCGGGTCGTCGGTGCCGAAGGCCTTAAGAGCCTGCTTCGTCTTGTCCTGCTTGTACTTCTCGTCAACGGTCAGATAGCCCAACAGCCGTCCGGCATCGTCGGCCAGGGCGACCCGCTGCCGGATGCCGACTTTGTCCGCTGTTGCGTTGTCGACGGCACAGGTAATCGGCATCGGCCAGACGGTGCCGTCCGGAAGCGTCATGTGGTCGCAGACGCTGTGGTAGGCCGCCTCACCCATGAAACCTTCCAGCGGACTCATGGCCCCGATGGCGATCATCTCCAGATCGCACTGCTGGCGCTCGGTCAGTTGTACGGTTAACTCGGGCGAAGTTGCGCTTTCCGTCGCTTCCGTCCTATTGACCAGGAAACCCCCGTGGGGCGGGGTTAATTCAGTTTGCGGCATTCGGAGCCCCTTTCCAGTATTAATTCACCAAGGCGGCAATGGCTTGATTCCGTCGGATCTTCCACCGGACAGCCTAGGGCGAACCGCCGTGAATCGCAACACCGCCGCCGGGCGGCGGTGCACCGCAACACCGTCCCTTGGTTGTCCGGCAAAAGCCGTACCGTAAGCGACGCGTGATAGCGAGAGACTGGTCTGACAGGCGGCTTGTCACACGTGGAGTTTCGCGTCAAGTCCACACCGCGTGCACTGCTCAAGAGCAGTGGCACACCCGAGAACCTAGTTGTGACGTGGCGTTGATCGGCTTCATTGCCCCGACGCAGCGGACCGGTGACGTTGGCGACGGGGTCAGGTCGGGCTCCGGCATTCCTTGGAGCAGCATTTCTGATGGACGCGCAGTGAGGATTCCCGGATCCGAATCAACCTCCGTCGACTTTCTTCTCTTCCGTGGTACCCGGGAATGTCGCAGACGCCGCATTGCGCCCGACCATGCTGTTCGTTTCCTTGGGTTTGGGTCTGCAAACGTCGTTTTGTGTTGGGGCAGGACACAGGGTATCGCAATCGGAGAATTGCCCGTTGCAGGACTGGTGCAAAACACACTGAGGGTGATTATCGAAATAACAGTTGAAGCCAACGAGCTTCTCCTGGCACACGGCGCAAGCGCTATCGCGGCAGCCATTCCACGTGTTATCGCCAATCCCGTCACAGACACACCGGTCGGCCTCCGTCGGCGGAGGGCAGGCGGCATCGCAGTCTTCGTACGGCCCGATACAGGCTCTATTAAGGACGCAAGCCGTGTGATTCTCGAAATAGCAGTCGTAGCCCACGAGCTTCATCTCGCACACGGCGCATCCGCTTCCGCCGCACCCATCCCACGTGCCATCCCCGATCCCGTCGCACACGCAACGGTCCGCCTCTGTGGGCGGAGGACAATAGACGTTGCAGTCGTTGTAGATTCCGGCGCAGGTGGTGTTCAATGCGCAGGCGGGGTTATTATCAAAGTAACAATCGTAGCCCACGAGCTTCTCGCTGCATATTGTGCAGCAATCTTCGCCGCACCCGTCCCAGACACCTTCACCGATACCGCTGCAAACGCACTCATCGGCTTCCGTCGGTGCGGGACAGGCGTAATCACAATCGGAGAACTGCCCCGCACACGTTGTGCTCAGAACACATGACGCGTGATTGTCGAAGTAGCAGGGATAGTCGACCAGCTTCTCCTCGCACACGGCGCACCCGTCCGCGCCGCACCCGTCCCAGGTGCTGTCACCGATTCCATCGCAGACGCACCGGTCTGCCTCGGTCGGCGGGGGACAGGCGGAATCACAATCATAGAAGACCCCCATACACGTAGTGTTTAGAACACAATCTGCGTGGTTCTCGAAGTAGCAGTCGTAGCCAATCAGCTTCTCCTGGCACACCGCGCAACCGTTTCCACGGCACCCGTTCCACGTATTGTCCCCGATTCCGTCACAAGCACAGCGGTCCGCCGCCGTTGGAGCAGGACAAGCGGCGTCGCAATCGAAGAACTCTCCATCGCACGTTGTGCTCAGAACGCACGCAGGATGATGCTCAAAATAGCAGTTATATTCAGTGAGGTTCTCCGCGCACACGGCGCACGCGTCTGCGTCGCACCCATCCCAGGTGTTATCCCCGACGCCGTCGCACGGCGGCTGTCCCGTACCGTCGGCGTCGGAGACATAGAGGTTGACGTTGCTTACGCCTGCACTGATGAACTCTCCCGGAGTGGCCAGCTCTGCAGTATCGGCGAAGAACTCCTGGCTGCCGGAAGAGCCATGCGTACTGCTCGACAGGACATTACCGTCGGCATCCAGTCGGACCACCCATGCGTCCCGATTGGAATTCTCAGTTCCGGGGTCGGATGAATACGACTGAGTCAGACCGGTCAGCATACAGCCGCCATCGGCGGTGAGCGTGCCCCCGAGGAAAAAGTCGTTGTAGTCGCCGCCCAAGACTTGCTGCCAGAGAAGCTGCCCGGTCGGGGAGAGCTTCAATACCCACCCGTCAGTCCCGTAGAGTGCTTCTCCGCAACGCCCGGCCACGATGAAACCACCGTCAGCGGTTTGAGCTATCCACCGGGCGGTGTTCCATACGCTCGGATCTCCAAACGTCGCGGACCACATCTCATTGCCGTCTGCATCAGTCCGGACCACATACAGCAGACTCTCCAGATTCGCTCCGTCGTAGCCGTAGTAGCCTGCGAGCACGAAGCCCCCGTCCGAGGTCAGGGCTAAATCCCGGGCCACTTCCGTGGTCTCCGCCGGGCCATAGTTACGCGCCCAAATCAGATTCCCCAGGCTGTCCATCTTGACCAAGCCGGCATCATGGGCCTCGCCGTCGCGGATTGTGACCGTTCCGCAACCGATAAGGTCTCCACTACTGAGTTCTCGAATACCCCAGAGTCTGTCGAAGCCGTTCTCGCTTTGGGTCGAGCCTTCCAGATCGATGATTTTGTGCCAGAGCTCCTGGCCGTCGGCGTCCGTTCTGATGACCAGTATGTCGTCCGAGTGCCCGCCGGCCACCGGCTGCGCCTTCCCGCCAATGATGAACCCACCATCGGAGGCCGCGGCCACACCCCACCCGGCATCATAAAGCGTGTATTGATCATACAGCACCGACCAGAGCAACGCCCCATTGGCATCCACCCGCGCAAGGAAGGGCCGCACCCCCGTTGCACTCATATACCGCCCCGTGGCAACGAATCCGTCACCAGCGATGGTGGCGACTCCGTCTCGCGTATCGATTTGGACGCCCAGATCGTGCACGTGCTCCCAAGCCACTGCCGTTGTCGTCGTCAAGCAGAGCAAACAAGCTATCACCACAGTAAACCGCATGACAGATCCTCCGAACGAGCTTCCTTAGGCAGACTGAGCGGACAAACATGACGTGCTGCGACTTCTCCTGACTGGCCCGCGCGGCGATAGTACTCCTGCGTACGGGCGGCGGCGAATCGAAAGACACGTCTTCTTTTAATCTAGCGAAAACCGCGTCAGAATGCGACAGAAAAACCTGCGAATGCGGGTGAAACGTTTGATTATACGCCGATCGATCTGACCCGCGCGAGTGGCGGCAATTCCAGACGGAGCTTCGGACCCCTGTAAATCGCCTTACGGCGACGGTACAATGTCCATCCGGAGGGGCATCCACGGGCCGACCTACTTGGGGGAGGGGAACATGCGCATGGTGACGAATCGAATCGGCTTGGCGGTGTTAATGGGGTTTATGGCGACGCGGGCGTGCGCCCAATCAACGGCGTCGCTGGTGACCGACGCAGGCTCCGAGGCGGGCGTGACGGTGGCGTTCACGGCCAGTACCACCGCCTTCGGCAACTTGAACGGCACCGACTCGACTACCGCGGCGACTACCGGGACGGCGGAGATGACGCTTCTGCCGACGTATCCGCAGTTCTCTCACGCTATCCTCCACTCGGTCCACTTCGAGATGGACACCGTGGTGTTTGGTTACAGCTTCCTCGCCGGCTTCGTTACGGCGCAGGTGACGTTCACCGACCTGACTCTCGATTCGACCGGGCCGGCATATGGGGGCATCGCGCCGACCGGCGATACGGCGTTTCCTGACGTGCCGTTTCATGTAGCCGGGTCCGCGCACATCGTCTGCAATGCTCTGGGCGTCAACGAGACTAGGGTGATCGACGACGTCAGCTTGGCACAACTTGATGCGAGTATTAGGGAAGCTGCCGGCGCGTTGACCCTCGATAGCATCGCGGTTCCGGCCTTCGAGGTTGATATTCCGGCCGGCGAGCTGCCCGCGGGTGTGAACTCCGTGGTAGTGAACGTGACCGTAGATGCCACCGATGTCGTTCTGCGCGGTCCGTGGGTTCCGGCCCTGCCGGGCGACTGGGACGGCGACGGTGATCTCGATCTGGCCGACTTTGCCGCGATGTCCGAATGCCTGAACGGGCCCGATGTTCCCGCAACCGGTTTCTGCATGCTCTTCGACCTGGACGACGACGGTGATGTAGACCTGGCCGATTTCGCCGTGTTTCAGAGTCAATAGCCCGAAGAACGGCAGGGTGGCCCGGGTCCTCTTGAGTCTTCCGCGCATTGCGGATTATGATAAGTCGTTGGAGCAGGACGCATCGGACCCGGGGGACCCGGGGGAGCCGATGATTATATCCGCTCGTAGTCAAAGGTGGGTTGCGGGCTTCCACTATGCGGCCGGGTGGCCCGTGGCTTTGGTCGTGGGGGATGCCCGTACGCAACTTCGCCTATGTCGTACGAAACCGGTGTTAAGCCCCTTGGGCGGCAGGTTCTGTAGCCCCACGGCGTAAGCCTGGGGAACCGTTCGAACGTTTCGGATCCAGCCCCTACCTTTTTGACAATTGTCACCCCTCTGCGCGACGCGCTCTCGTGTTACGTCTCGTTTCTCGACCGTTCCGTACGATGTCTTCGCGTCACCCCGTCGATTCTCCGCCGGCCCTTCGGGACGGGAGCATCGGGGGGCGAAGCGGCCCACGGGTCCCGCTTCGTTCCACCTGTGGCTACGTGGCCACAGTCCCTACGGGACGGTTCATCGCATGGTCGCGTGACGCGGTTAGGGATTCGCGCGACACGCGCCTTCGCGGCAGGTCTCGTACCTCGACCGTGCCCTACGAAACCTCCACGCATTGCGTGCCTTCGTGGCAGGACCGTGCCCACATAACTTCAGAATGCGAATCCGTCCCCCACCCATGCCGGCGGCGGGGCGATGCGGCTATTCCAGCACGCCAAACGCCGGCATGGATGGGGCACCCGGCCGGGCCATATTCTTGTCACTCCTCCGGGCACGGGCCGATTACCAACGGCTCGGTCAGTTGGATTACGACGACATCCGAGGAATGGTCCTCGGAAAGCATGTCGCCCGTCACCTCTATTTCGAAGACATGTTCGCAGCCGGCGTGCGTAACCACCAAGTGAACTTCATCCGGCACTGGATACTCAGGGATTTCAACCTCCGAAGAGAACGGGTTAGGGCATCTTCCGAATTCATTGCCCCAGATGATACCCTCAAAGGTACCGTCTTCCCAAATGAAGCTGGCACTCAAAGGTGAGTTGGTTGCCCCCCCGGTGCCCGTGTTCTCACCGGCCGTCCAAGTATACGCACTGATTTCGAGACTACCCAACGTCATTGTGCCGTCTGTCTCGACTCTGCCCCGAACCAGCATTTGTGCTTTGATCAACGGACACGCGGAACAGGCTAAACCAGATGCGAGACCGACGGCCCCCACCAGTGCCAGCATTACCGCGACTTTGACTCGATTCATTGTCCTCATTGCCAGATCCTCAGAATGCATGCTTAATCCTCTGCGTGACGCGCGCTTTCGCGGCAGGTCTCGTACCTCGACCGTGCCCTACGCAATCCGTCCCCCACCCATGCCGGCGGCCGGGCGATACGACGATTCCAGCGCACCAAACGCCGGCATGAATGGGGCACCCCGCCGGGACATATTCTTGTCACTCCTCCGGGCATGCGCCGATTACCAACGGCTCCGTCAGTTGGAGAATGTCGTACTCCGGATAGTCATAATCCGTCACCATCTCCGCGGCTATGGTTATCTCGAAGGTCTGCTCGCAGCCGTTGTGCGTAACCACCAAGTGAATCTCGTCCGGCACTGGATACTCGGGAACCTCAACCTCCGAAGAGAACGGGCCGGTGCAAAGAGCTACGCTGTCAGTTGCCCGGAGGAGAATCTGAAACGTACCGTCCTGCCAAGTAAACACGTTGTCAATAAAGCCCGCCTCACTCGTCCCCGTCCCCGTATGCTCGCCGGCAGTCGACGTATAGCCCGCGACGTCAAAATCCCCCAATGCGACCGTGCCATCCGTATCGACTTGCCCACGCACTAGCATGCCGGTAAACGAAAGCGGACAGGGGAAACACGCCAATCCGGACGCTAGACCGATGGTGCCCATGACCAAACATAAGGCAGCAGCCTTGATGCGCTTTGTCTTCTTCATTTTCGGTTCCTCGCCATATGCGCTCCCGCTTCTCTCCAAACGGGGCCGTCTACACCGTCGCGCGCGTTGCCCTACTCAGTCCACCGGGATGCAGGGAATGCTCGGGTTCGCCACGTGAAACTCGTCCTCAAAGAAGTTGCCGATACGATGCGAATCGCCCGTTTGGTCCAATGCGCCGCACGAATGCGCAATCTCGTGAAAGACGGTATTCGCACAATCGCATTGAGTGCCGACGGTACAGAACCACATCGGCGATCCTCCGAGGCTACATCCCCCGGCGGGATGAAGAGCCCCGCAAGGTCCGCAGGTATGCGGGTCGGCGCAATCGATTCGCGTCCGTCTGAAGTGGGAGCCGCCGCAACCTAGGCGGCCCTTCATGCACTTTTTGAACGCCAGGCTGACGTCCGGGATCTCGTCGATCTTGTCGTATACGCTGGATAGGTTATCGATGCATGGGGGAGTGTTGCCCTCGCAGCTCTGGCCCGGGCCGTCCATGGCCAAGGGGCCGTCGCACTTGTACGCAATCGGGGGCGTGTAGATGATCATCGCGTCCAGGATAGCCGTAACCACTTGCCCGATGATGTTGCCGATCAGAATAAACGTGTTGCCCAGGCTCAGCCCGCGAGGGTCATCCTGACGGTCCAGCAACTGGCAGTGGAGCATCGCCTCGACGGCGTCGTGAAAGCCCGCTTCCGAGGCGGGATCCTCCCAGACGCCCTCCGCAGGCGAATACAACCAGCCCCCGGACACCGGAGGGTCACCGGCCGTGGTCGTCAGAGTGCCGCAGACGCCCAGCCCGCCCGGAGTGACCGAGACCGTAAGCTCCAGCGTGCGGGTTACCGAGCCCTCGGTAAGCTGCACGACCGCGTCGACCGACGAACCCCAACTCTCGAACACCGCCGTAACCGTGCCCGTCGCCACGAGCGATCCGCCCTCCGACACCTGTAGGGCAGCGTCGAGGTACGAGACCTGCCGCGACTTCTGCGTGACGCGCGTTACTGTGGCAGGTCTCGTACCTCGACCATGCCCTACATAACTGCCGCTGGTTAAGGCGAGATCCTCGTCAGCCCACGCGAAGTAATCGGCAAGGTGCTCGATCCGATCGTATTGCCCCGGGGGACCGGGGTCCGCACCTACCGGCCCGCAGTGCAGGTTTCCCATCTCATCCCGGTAACATCCATCGATGCTCCTAGCTTCTCCCAGGTAGACCGGAGCCGCCTGCGCCCACGCGGTGCTAGGCATGGCGAGAACCACGCCAAGCCCCGCGACCAGCGCCATTCTCACAAGGGCGGCAGTGCGTCCCCCCCCCTGTTCAAAGGACGAAAACCCGTTTGCCCGCCCCGGCGTATCGCCGCGCCGGCCGTCGTACGACGCACGTTCATAACCTGTACTCCCTTCTGTTGGGCCGCTGTTCGAGTGAACTTAGCGATGGGATCGGCGGGCCCGCCCGCGGCCTCCAAGTTCGGGACCGCTGTGTACCTGAAAAACATAACCACGCTCGCAGGGGATGTCAAGTGCGAGTGTTGAATCGCGGCGTAAGCGCCTGGTAGAACATTGTCATTACGCTTGCGGCCCAAACTGCTGCAGGGCGGCGTCGCAATACAAGATCTGCCACAGACTTCTGCGCGATGCGGGCCTTCGTGGCAGGTCTCGTACTTCGACCGTGCCCTACGAGGTCTTTGTGCATTCCGCGCGGTTGCGGCAGGTCTCGTGCCTCGACCGTGCCCTACGCAATCCGTCCCCCACCCATGCCGGCGGCGGGGTGATGCGGCTATTCCAGCACGCTAAACGCCGGCACGGATGGGGCACCCGGCCTGACGCGAGAAGGAATACCGAACCGTGCTTCTAAATGAGCGACGCGTTACTCCCCTTTATTGAAGGGGTTTCGGCCCGAGCGCGCTACGCCGGGGCGGGTTCGTCGCCCACGGATTCCAGCAGCAGCTCGGCGATGTCCATCTGGGGCATGTCCTCTTTTTCGTTGTCGGCCAGGCCGTCAATGAGCATCCGCTGGCAGAACGGGCAGGCGCTGCTGATCGTATCCGGGTTCGTATCGAGTAGTTGCAGCGTACGCACGTTGGCGATGCGCTCCTTGCCTTCCTCTTCTTCCTTGAACATCTGGGCGCCGCCTGCTCCACAGCACATGCCGCGGTCGCGGGTCGCGGTCGGTTCGACCACGCTTATGCCCGGAATGCTCCGCAGAACATCACGCGGGGCGTCGTACACCTGATTGTATCGACCCAGATAGCAGGAATCGTGGTAGACGACCCGTTGGTTGATCGGCTTGGTCGGTTTGATCTTGCCCTGACGAACCAGGTCGGCCAGGAACGTCGTGTGGTGAATCACTTCATAATGCCCGCCGAAGTCGGGGTACTCATGCGCCAGAGTGTTGAGGCAATGCGGGCACGTCGTCACGATCTTCTTCTTGTTGACCCCGTACCCGTTCAGAGTTTCCACGTTCGCCTGGGCGTACATCTGGAACAGGTATTCGTTGCCCGCGCGCCGGGCAAGGTCGCCGGTACACTGTTCCTCGTTGCCCAAGGTGGCGAAGTCCACCCCGGCCATCTGCATCAACCGCGCAGTGGCGCGAGTCACCTTCTTGGCACGCTCGTCGAACGCGGGAGCGCAACCGACCCAGAACAGGATCTTCGCGTCCGGGTGTTCAGCCAGAGTCTTGACGCCGAGGCCTTCGGCCCACTTATCGCGCTCGTCGCTGGGGAAGCCCCAGGGATTCGCGCTGGACTCCAGGCAGCGGAAGGCGGCCTGCAGCTCGTTCGGGAACTCGCCGCGTTCCTGGACCAGATACCGTCGCATGTCGACGATCTTGTCTACATAGCTGATGAACACCGGGCACTCCTGCTCGCATGCCCGGCAGCTTGTGCAGGCCCAGAGCACCTCGGGGTCGATCACGCCGTCGACCAGGTCCTTATCCTGCTCCGGCACATCGCCTTCCGCGGCGGCTTCGCCGTTGCCGGCCACCTTGGCCGCGACTAGCTCCTTCTCGTGGTCGTAAAGGAAATCGCGCAGGTCGAGCGTAAGCTGCTTGGGCGAGAGTTTCTTACCCGTGCTGGCGGCCGGGCATTGTTCGGTACATCGCCCGCACTCCGTGCAGGTGTAGAAGTCCAGGATAGCCTTCCAACTGAACTGATTGATCCGTTTGATCCCGAGGGTCTCCTCGCGCTCCAGCATGCCATCGATATCCACGAGCGGCGGTAGCCGCCCCGGGGGATTCAGGTCTTGCGTGTAGACGTTTGGGATCGCCGTAATAACGTGGAAGTGCTTCGAGTACGGCAGCAGGTTGAGGAAGATCAGCACCAGCGCGGCGTGGATCCAGAAACCGGCGTGCCGAACGCAATTCAACGCGCCGTCGGGTAAGTTCTGGACCATGAGCGCCGCGAACGACCCGGCCGGCTCGGCCATGTTGAAGGCCACCGCGGCGGCCGGCGTTTCTGCGCGGGCGTGGCGGACAATGTCCGCCCCGTCGTAGAAGATGTCTGCAACCATCATCACGACGATGATCCAAATGATAATCAGCCCCTCGGTGCTCAGGGTCATCCGCCCCAGGCGTTTGACCATTCGGTAGTAGACAAATACCAGCGCACCGAGAATAACCAAGACCGCGAACACGTCCTTGAGAAACGCGTAGATGTGCCCCAGCGGTTGGTCCGACGCGAACAGCCACATATTGAACGACTCGTCGAAGCCGCGCCCCCACAGGATCAGCGATCGCAGCAGAAGCACGAGGAACCCGAAGAAGATCAGAATGTGCGCGATGCCCGCCACGGGATAACGCGGCATACGAATTTGCGCAAAGGCGAAGGTCACGGTCCGACGCAATCGTTCGACACGATCGTCCCCGCGGTTGATCGGAGCTCCGACCATCATTAACCGCCATCGCCGCACGGCGGAAAAGGCGAAGACTCCCCAGCCCACGATAAGCAATGCGGCCATAATCACCGGACCCATAAGCCTTCTCTTCCTTTCGTCTATGACAGGAATTGTCTTGGACCAAGCCGCGCGCGGCCGCCGATCCTCTGCCGGATTCGATTGAAACCCGAGACCGCGTTCCACGGCGCTGATCAGGAAGCCGTGACGCCTTCCGGAGCAGGGTAAACGCCCAATACTCCGGCACCGGATCGCGAGACCGTGAAACGCGGTATCGGGAGGTTAGTTGAGCGTACTATCCCTTGAGTCGCCTCAGTTCCTCGGTGACCAACGGGACAACCGCGAACAGGTCGGCAACGCAACCATAAGTCGCTACCTTGAAAATCGGAGCATCTTCCTTGGTATTGATGGCGACAATCACCTTGCTGCCGCGCATACCGGCCAGGTGCTGAATCGCGCCGTCGATCCCGCAGGCAATGTATAGCACCGGTGTGACCACCTTGCCGGTCAGTCCGACCTGCCGCGAGTGGGGCTGATAGCCCGCGTCGCACGCCGCGCGCGAGGCACCTACGGCGCCGTCCAACACCTCCGCAAGTTCGAGCAGAATCTTGAAGTTGTCCTCGGACTTCAGAGCCCGGCCACCGGAGACGATGGTGTCGGCCTCAGTGACATCCTTGATGCCCGATCCGGTTGCCGCGATTTCCTTGATCTTCAGACGCTTGTCGTTATCCGAAAGCGTCAGCGCCACGGCCTGGACATCGGCGGTAGCTCCGGATTGCGGTTCGGTTGCGACATACGCATTCGGCCGCACGGCCGCAATCTGCAAGCGGTCCTTATCGAGCCGGAACTTCGCGCTGAACTTGCCGGCGTACATCGGCTTAGCCGCGATCAGATCGTCGCCGTCGAAAACGACTTCGGTGCAGTCAATTGCCAGGGCCCCCCGCTTGCGGGCGCCGACACGCGCGGTTAAGTCGCGTCCCAAAGCCGTGGCTGGGGCAAGAAGTACCCTCGGGTCGGCTGCCTCGAGAACTGCGGCGACGGCCGCGGTGTACGGCTCCGGCCGGTACATGGCCAGCTCCGCATCGTCGACCGTGTAGATCTTCTTCGCCCCTTGGGCAGCGACGGCGTCGGTGAGACCACCGACCCCCTCACCAACGAGACAGGCTTCCGCCAGTCCGCCGGAGGTGCCGGCCAGCTCACCGGCAAGGGCAAGCAACTGGAAAGACGCCGGGTGGATCTTGCCGCTGCGCTGTTCGATGAAAACGAGAATGTTATTAGTACTCATAGCTAAACTACTTTCGCCTCCTCGCGCAAGACCCTGACGAGCTCCTTGGCCATCTCTTCCGGCTCACCTTCGATAAGCTTGCACTCCGGTCGCGGAGGCGGTGGGGCGACGGACTCGAGGTGCGTTCCCGCCTCGGCCGCATTCTCCCCGGGGATATCCGCCGAGGTCAGCACCTTGACCGGCTTCTTCTTCGCCTTCATCAGATTCGGCAGGGAGGGGTACCGCGGCTCGACCAGCCCTTTTTCAATCGTAAGGACGGCCGGCAGATCGCACTCGACCACTTCTTCGGCACCCTCGATGCGCCGACGAGCGGCAAAGCTCTTGCCGTCGTCGGAGACTTCCAGCGCGGTTACAGCGCCCACGTGCGGGAGTCCGAGGAACTCGGCCAAAGCCGGTCCGCCCGCTCCGGCGTCCAGATCGATGGTGTATTTGCCGCAGAGGATCAAGTCGAAGCCGTCGGCGTCTTTCTTGATCGCTTCCGCGATCACATGGGCGGCGAACAATTCGTTCTTGGACTCGAATACCGGATCGTTGATGTGGACCCCGGAGTCCGCGCCCATGGCCAGGGCGACGCGGAGGGCCTCGTTCGCTTTGTCCGGGCCCAGGATCATTGCCACGACCTCGGTTACATCACTGCGCTTTTCGCGAAGTTGGAGGCCCAGCTCCACGCCGAACTCGTCAAACGGGTCCAGCACGAGCTTGAGCCCGTTGAGATCGATCCCGGTCCCGTCCGGCAGCACCTTAACGGTCGCGTTGGAGTCGGGGACCTGCTTAACAACGGTTAGAATTCTCAATGTGCTGCTCTCCTAGTACTGGTAACACTGCCCACTCTTTGCGTCCCGGAGTGTCTCGGGGTCGATATGTTAGCGGAAAACCCCGCAGATGGGCAGTACCGGCCCAAGAGGCTCGGACCCTCGTTTCTCACCGGCCTCGCTAGTAAGCGATCGAGAACGAGTCGAACTCGCCGGTCGCGGGCGAGTCAGTGCTGCTGATGTCCGTAATGTTGGAACGCATAGCGACGGTAAGAGCTTCGATAAACCGGTCTACCTGCGATCTAGCCCCCTCGGCCACCAACTCCACCCGTCCATCGGGCAGATTCCGCACGAACCCGGTCACGTGGAACGGAGCGGCGACGTCCCGAGCGGTGGCACGGAAGAACACTCCCTGCACTCGCCCTGAGAAGTAAACGGTTCGGCGTGTGTCGGCGGGATCACCTTGAGGTGTGGCGGCACCGTTCATATCCCTCTCCAGCGGCCCGGCGGGTCAGTCGCGGCGTTTCATCAGGCGGATCTCCCGACCGCCGTCACGGTAGCTGACCTCGTCCATGTACGACTCCATCAGCATGATCCCACGTCCGTCCGGCTGGCGGAGCCGTTCGGGGGCGGTGCAGTCCGGGACATCTTCCGGGGCGAACCCGTGCCCCTCATCCCGCACGATAACGACGACCTTCTCTGGCGACACGGCGTAACGCACGGTTACCGTCTTCGACGGATCGTAGCCGTTGCCGTGCTTGATTGCGTTGGTTAGCGCTTCCTCCAGAGCCAGCTTCACCGCAAAGGTGGCTTCCTTAGAGAAACTGTGTTGTTTGAGGAGGCCCAGGATAGCCTCTTTGGGCTTGGACGCCTCTTGAACGTTGCTCGCAATCACATGAACGAGGAACGTTGCCTCGTTGTCGGGATCAACGTTGGTCATACGCTAACGCCGGGCCGGAGTTTCGGACATCCCCCTGTGACCACACGATACACTGACAACCGTTTCGAAGAGGCAACCTCCGGACCAACACGGCGTGATGTCCGACACCGTTAGAAGCTCTCCAGTGCTTCCTTCTTCGTGCCGTAAATGTGGAAGAGCTTGTTCAGCCGCGTGATCTTGAAGACCTCGAAGATCTGCGGCGTGATATTCGCCAGTTTGAGCCGGCCTTTGGCTTCTTCGACAGCCTTGTTCAGTGTAATAAGCGTTCCGAGAGCAGAGCTGGACAAATGGTCGACATTGGCGAAGTCCAGCAACAGGTCTATCTTTGGCGTCTCGGCCACGAGCTTCAGCAGGGTGTCTTGGATCTCCGCAATGCAGAGCTCTTCGAGGATCTTGCGGTCCGCAAACTCGACAATACTCACCCCGCCGGTTTCAATGATCGTCAGGTGAGGCTGCTCGTTCGTCATGACGGCCACGCTCCCTCATTTACGGTGGCTTGAAAACAGAACCTTCAGCGCTACAGTCTAGGCAGGCGGGCAGTACTGTCAAGATATCGATGGGGGTCGGTCCCGCGGGAGTGTGCTGGTAGAGTTCTTGCGAGGCGGTCTGGCAGCGTGCTGCGGAAGGGCAGTTTGCAGGTCGGAACATAATGCGACGTAGGACCTGGGTGATCTTGGCTGTGGCGGGGCTCGTGCTGCTCAACGCGGATCGAGCGTGGGCGTGGGGCCCGGCTATGCACGTGGGGATTGCGTCCTCGGTTCTCGATAACCTGGCGTTGTTGCCGGCCGCCCTGGCGGCGGTTCTGGCGCGGAATCGGCTGGCCTACCTGTTCGGGAATATTGCCGCGGACGTCGTCTTCGCCAAGCGACTCAGCAAGACCAAGCAGTTTTGCCACCATTGGTCGACGGCGTTTCGTTTGTTGGAAGAGGCCGGCGGCGAGCAGACTCGGGCCTTCGCTTGCGGGTATCTGACGCACTTGGCGGCGGACACCGTAGCACACGGCAAGTTCGTGCCGCACCAGATTGTGGTCAGCGGCTGCGGGGTGAATTTCGGGCATCTGTATTGGGAACTTCGGGCCGACGCGGCGGAAGCCGAATCATCGTGGCGGCTATTGGAAGATGTTTTGGATGACGATCACGATCCGCATCACGAGGTGTTGGCGGGACTGATTACTGACACGTTTCTGGCATACCCACTCAACCGGCTGCTCTTCAAAAGCATGCACGCTTTGACGATTCGGCGGGAGTTCCGGCGGACCATCGACGCGTGGAGCCGGCAATCTCGTTGGTATCTGTCCGACGATCTGATGGGCCGCTACCGGGCGGAGAGTTCGGACCGTGCCCTGATGGTGCTGACCGACGGGGTGGAATCCACTTTGCTGAAAGAAGACCCCAACGGCACGTCGGCCCTCATGCAACTGCGCGTTCGCCGGCGCGAAATCCGGCGGCTGCGGCGGCGCGGAATGCCGGTCGAGCTGCGGTTGCTGGAGACCTCGCTGGGGTTCTCGCCTACCGTGACCGAACGCTCGGCCGCGTTGGTGCGGACCGCAAGCGCCGGGACTACGACCAGTCCCCGATAGCAGCCAATGCCGGCTATGCGGGATGGCACCGGGGGGATGCCGGGCGTTTGCCTTTATTCCTGACTAGTGCATAATGGAACCTAGCGCAACGACAGAATCTCGGGACTCTTGGCAGGCGAGGGTTTCTCATGCAGAACATTACGGATCATCTGGTTGAACTGATCAAATCGGCGTCAACGGCGCTGAGCCCCGATGTGGAGGACGCTTTGCGAAGCGCGCTGACGCAGGAGGAAGCGGGCTCCGCGGCCCGTGGGGCGCTGGAGGCCGTCTTGACCAACGTGGAGATGTCGCGCGACACCGCCCGGCCTATATGCCAGGATACCGGCACTCCGGTCTTCTATGTCTGGTATCCCCAAGGTGGGTCGCAGCGCGAGATTGCGGGGCAGATCGACCAGGCCGTGCGCATCGCCACGGAGCGGTCGTTCCTGCGCCCCAACGCGGTGGACAGCTTGACCGGCAAGAACTCCGGCGACAATACCGGAGTCGCGTTTCCTTCGGTGCATTTCGAGGAATGCGGCGGGTCTGAATTGCGCATCGGGCTGATGCTCAAAGGGGGCGGCAGCGAGAACTGCGGGAGGCAATACAGCATTCCCTCGCCCGAGTTCGCCGCGTCGCGCGACTTGGCCGGGGTGCGTAAGGCCGTGCTGGATGCGGCGTTCCAGGCTCAGGGCTTGGGCTGTGCTCCGGGCATTCTCGGCGTAGGGATCGGCGGCGACCGGGCATCGAGTATGGTCAAGGCCAAGGAGCAGTTCTTCCGTCCGTTGGGCGATGCGAACCCCAACCCGGAGTTGGACAAGCTCGAAAAGCAGCTTCACCGAGAGATCAACGAACTCGGGATCGGACCGATGGGGTTCGGGGGCAAGACTACCGTATTGGGCGTTAAGATGACCGCCCTGCACCGGGTTCCTGCTTCGTTCTTCGTGTCGATCGCCTACATGTGCTGGGCGGATCGGCGCAAGATCATGACTATTAAGGACGGCAACGTTACGATTGCGGCCCCGTGACCCGGGGTGATCGGAGACACGCTAATGGCAACCAAACTTACCGTTCCAATCAGCGAAGAGCAGATTCGGGCACTCAAGGTGGGGGACCAAGTCTTGGTGACCGGCACCATCTTCACCGGACGCGATGCCGCCCATAAGTACATGATCGAGAACTTCGTCAAAGGCTCGTGCCCGGAATCCGAGAAGGAGCTGTATGAGGTCCTCAAGAAGGGGCTGGCCGGGTCGGTGATCTATCACTGTGGACCCGTGGTGCGGAAGCGCGACGACGGCAAGTACGAGTTCGTGGCCGCCGGTCCTACGACCAGTATTCGCGAAGAGCCCTATCAGGCTGATGTGATCGGCCACTTCGGGGTCCGGGCGGTCATCGGCAAGGGCGGGATGCGGGCCAAGACCCTCGCCGGCTGCAAGGAACACGGGGCGGTGTACCTGCACGCGATCGGCGGGGCGGCCACGTTGATCGCCGAGTGCTGCAAGGAAGTGTGCGACGTTCACAAGCTGGATTTCGGCGTACCCGAGGCCTTCTGGGAGATTAGGGTCGAAGACTTCCCCTGCGTGGTCACCATGGATTCCCACGGGCAGAGCCTGCACGATACGGTTCAAGCCGACTCGGAAGGCAAGCTAAAGGCCCTTCTGGCAGGGTAGACCGACGCCGGGCTCAGGTGGCCAGCTTGTTGGCCCGTGGAGTGACACTGAACGGACACCAAAAACCCGGAGGGCAGGTCGAGGCACGAGACCTGCCGCAACGGCGCGGGCGCCCCATGGCTTCAGCCCGTAGGGCAAGTCAATGACCTGCCTTTGCCGGTCAACGCGTCCAGGGTGGCATGGGCCAACTTGTTGGCCCGTGGAGTGGCACTGTGAGGACACCAACAATCCGTAGGGCAGGTCGAGGTACGAGACCTGCCGCAACGGCGCGCGTGCCCCATGGCGGGTGGCGTGGTCCACGCTTGCGTGGCCATGAAGGTGTTTGCCGCGAGTTGGTAGGCCCGGTCGACGATCTGCCCTGTGGGCTGGTCGGCCCCTGGAGTACCACTAGATGGTCACCGCTAATGGCGCCTGCCCCATGGCTTCAGCCGTGGGAGATGCTGGTTTGGAGGTAGACTGACGGGTGGCCGACTCGTTGGCCCGTGGAGCGGCGCGTTGCGGACAGCAACAACGCTAAGCTCGGATCATCGGCTCCCCCACCTCAGCGCTGCGCTAACGAGGTGGGCCGCCCCTCTATGGTGTAGGAGCAAGCAGTGAAGGTCGTCGCATTCAATGGCAGTCCCCGAAGAGAGGGCAACACGTTCGCCCTGATCAACCACGTCCTGACGCCGCTGCAACAGGAGGGAATCGAGACGGAGGTTCTACAAATCGGCGGCAAGAAGACCCGAGGTTGCGGGGCGTGTCTTAAGTGCGCCGAGAACAGGAATAAGCGTTGTGTGGTGGATGACGATGTAGTGAACGACTGCATCGAGAAGATGCTCGAGGCGGACGGGATTATCCTCGGGTCGCCTACCTACTTCGTCAACGTCAGCACGGAGATGAAGGCCTTGATCGACCGGGCCGGCTTCGTGGCCAAGGTGAACGGCGACATGTTCAAACGCAAGGTCGGGGCCGCGGTGGTGGCCGTGCGCCGGGCGGGCAGCGTTCACGTCTTCGACGCCATGAACCACTTCTTCCTGATCAACCAGATGATCGTCCCGGGCTCCTGCTATTGGAACATGGGCTTCGGCCTGAAAGAGGGCGAAGTGAGCGACGACGAAGAGGGCATCCGGACGATGCAGCTTCTGGGTGAGAACATGGCGTGGCTGTTGAAGGCGCTTCAACGCCCGACCTCCTGACGAGTCTGTCGGATCCGGAGACCTGTAGTGAAATACGTTGCCCTTGTGATTCTGTCTGCTGCGCTGGTGATGCTTGCCAACGGGGCGGTGGCGTTCTTCTCGAATTCGCAACAAGGCGAACCGAGGCCCAACCCGTAGGGCAGGTCGAGGTACGAGACCTGCCGCAACGGCGCGGGTGCTCTATGGCTTCAGCATGGGTGCCCCATGGCTTTAGCCGTGGTGGAGGCCCTAACGCTCCACTATGAAGGCATGTCAACTACCCTGCTCGCTTTCTGCATGCCCACGCAAGCGTGGGGCATGGCAGGAGCAGCCGACAAGGCTGCGGATCTTATGGGGTGAGAGTCCCCTCGCCGTCAGTTTCCCGGTTCGGACGGCTAGCTTATTCGATGCACGTGTCTGGTAACAGCACGTGTTCTGCTCGAACGAAAACGCCACGGCTGCCCTGCAGGCTCAGAACTGCAGCGGTGGGAGCGATCGGGGTGGCAAGCAAACTTGGAGGCCTGAACATTAGTGAATGGCTGCAGCTGCGAAAGTACGCCCGCTCGGGAAATCGCTGGAGCGGATTATTGCGGGAAAGCCGACCCGATTGCCATGCGGGGAAGGCCGACGTCATCGAGGGAAGAAACGGGAATGTGCACCTCGACGACCCGCCGCGGTAGGGGCCCAGGCATCCAAGGAAAGATCTGCAGAGATAACGTCGGGAAGGGCCATCTCCCAGCAGGGACTGGCGACAACCTGCGAAGACTCGCCGACCAAGGCAACGACCGTAGGCGGCGAGAGGGATTTGGTCCGGCGTATGGGCCCGTATGAGCGATGAAGGCGGGGTAATGCCCGCTGACGTAGCCCGCGAGGCTGCGACGTGACGGGTAACGCCCGAAGCGTGCAAAGGGACCCTGGATACTTGGCGGTCCTGGGGCGCTCCCGGACATTGAGCTGGGATCGAGCGTACCCTTAAAGAGTGGACGAGCGTCGCATGCAAACCACAGCCAAGAGGGGCGTATACGAGCCAGCGTTTGAGTTTCCTTGGTTGTGGGCAGGCAGTGGCGGGACAAGCCAAGGTCAGAACCGGACTCGGGAAATCCGACCGTCCGGGATCGTAGGGGGGCCTCGGGAAACGTGGCTCATGGTGGAACTGTGAACCCACTCCGCAACCGAAAGGGCGGATCTGGAAACCCTCCACCTAAAAGCGCGCGCGCCCGAGTTCTATCCCGACCCCGTGCCTACACAAGCATAGGACATAGCACCCGTGCAGGGCGATGGTCTACCCTATTATCTGTGTTCGTTCAAACAGGCGGAACGTCGAGCTTGCCCTCTTCCAAGAGCCGGCGAAGGTCGGCACCGACCCGAGCAGAGAGTATTCTGGCTCCGATGTGATTCAGATGTGTCAGATTGAAGAACACTTCGTCCGGGTCCCGGCCGGGCAGGTCGGCGACGTCGTATTGGAGGAGCGGGATTCCCAACCGTTCGCACAACTGCGATATGCCACGGCGGAACCGCTCGTGCGCGGCGGCCGCGGGCGTACCTGCGGCAAGTTCAAAGAAAGCCGGGTGCAGCGGCGAATCCAGCACGACAACCTGCGCCCCGGCCGCCTGCAGACCGCGCAGATCAGCTTGAAGCTGACGCCATCGAATACCATCGACCTTCGGTATCGCGTACCAACAGCGCAGAAGCTCGGCCAACTGCTTCTTAACCACGGCCGGCGCGAACCCCTCGGAAGCGTAGGCCGGCTTACCCACAAAACCCCGCGCATGCACGGGTGTAGCCCGCTCATAGGCTCGCCCCGTGAGTAAACGCCACAGGGTCCTCTCGGGCAGAAAGGCGGCTCGAATCGCCCGCCCGGCGGGAACCAGCCGAAACCGATCAATCAGACCCACCGACCACAGAACCTCGTCGTTGATGAACCTGGGATCCTCAGTACCGTCGTTCACACTGTAAGGAGAGACGCTGACCACCACGATCGGCGACGGAGCGAACCGATCGGCAAACTCCCGATACGAAGCCAGGACCGCTGCAACCTCGCAAACCGGCTTGCCGATATTGACTACTCGGTCCGGTGACCACCCTAGTTGCTCAGCGACAATACTCGGCCCGACATGTACTTGGGCACGTGAGTCGCCGGCGATGATAAGGGCCGGGCGGTCCGTTCGGGTAAGAGCGATTATCTTGCGCCGCAACGGCTCGGAGGCTACGGGTCGAGGAACGATAACGAACGCAACAATCGCGTGGATCAGAGTGATTATCGCAACCGCCCAGATCGCTCCGGCCGGCAAACGGCGGATCACTCGCGTGACGGTGCCTGCCCTGGTCCGAGCAACCCGGCGCTGCCCGACCACGCGGTCCGGGGCTAGTGGAACGGGTAGACTGCCGACGTTCGCAACACCGCTAAAACTGGAAGTAGATGAAGGGCTTGGCAACCGGCTCTCCAAAGATGACGAGGCCAAAGAACAACCCAACGTACACCAATCCGCGCACCGGCGCGGGCCAACTCAACAACGCGTTCAGGTCACCACGTAGATGCTGCAGAAACTGCACTGCCAGCAACGGAACCGCGCAGGCCACCAGGACCGTTACCCCGGTGCCCCGCAGAGTTCCGGGTGAAAGAACCGCGTGAAGCATCGTTCCGATCTGTGCCACCGACTCGGCCCGAAAGATCAGGTACCCGAGGCACGTCAGTTGAAAGAACCCCGCGACCGCGACCCATCGCCCCACCATGCGCGTTCGCTCGGACCACGTCCGGGCGAATTCGCAAACCGCAGGAACGCATCCGCGATAGGCGATGATCAACAGGGCATGGAACAGACCCCATAATACGAACGTCCACGCCGCCCCGTGCCACAGCCCGCCCAACAACATTGTGATAAGCAGGTTGATGGCCGTCCGGCGCCTTCCGCGGCGGTCGCCGCCGAGCGGAATGTACAGGTAATCGCGTAGCCAGCCGGAGAGGCTTATGTGCCAACGACGCCAGAACTCCGCCGGCGTGGCCGAGAAATACGGCAGGTTGAAGTTCAAGGGGATCTCGAACCCCATCATCTTCGTACTGCCCCGGGCGATGTCCGTGTACCCGGAGAAGTCGCAGTAGATCTGCAGGGCGAAGGCGTATACGGCAATGATCACCGTCGCGCCCGACGGGCTGCCGTCGGAGCTGAACGTGCGGTCGACGACCACGGCCAGGTTGTCCGCCAACACCACCTTCTTGAACAGCCCCCACAGAATCAGGTATCCGCCCGTATACACCTGCTCGAGTACTAGTTGCCGCCGGCGTGCTATTTGGGGGAGAAAGTCCTTCGCGCGAAGAATCGGCCCGGCCACCAGTTGCGGAAAGAACGCTACGAACAACGCCAGATCGAGTAGGCTTCTCTCAGCCCGAAGCTGGCCGCGGTAGATGTCGATCGTGTAGCTCAAGGTCTGAAACGTGTAGAAGGAAATGCCCACCGGTAGCACGATGGCCAGCAGCCGCGGGGTGAGCGGAAGCCCGATCATCTGCAGCAGTTCCGCCCCGCTCTCCACGAAGAAGTCGAAGTACTTGAAGAAGCCGAGAATCCCCAGGTTGGCTCCGACCGAGACCAGCAGGATCGCCCGGCGCGCGCGAGCGGAATGGGCGTAGGGCGCCGCGTCCTCTATCGGGCCGCTGCCATCTGAACGACGCCGATCCAACGCCCGCCCACAGGCGTAGTCGATCAACGTAGAGGCGAGAATCAGCCCGAGGAACCGCCAGTCCCAGCAGCCGTAGAAGAAGTAGCTGGCCACCAACAGCAGCGCGTTCTGCGTTCGCCGGCGCCGCATGCAGGCCAGGTAGGCCGCATACACCACGACGAAGAACAGCGCAAACGCGAAACTGTTGAACAGCATACCGAGACCCTCGTCCGGCGGCCCGCGCACACCGTGGGCGCGCGACCGCAATTTGATATCGGACGTTTAGTGTGCCCGGTTAAGGAGAAGGGCGACCTGTCCGGGTTCTACGGGAGGAGGTTTTCCAGATATGCAAAAGGCGCGGCGCCGGCCTATGCCGACACCGCGCCTTCGTGATTCTCGATTGACGATCCAACCCAAACGCAGAACGAGTCGGTCCGTGGTTGCGGACGACTACCGGCTCGGGCAGAGATTCCGGTCCATGCTCTTGCCACTCCAGGCATCGAAATCGCCGGCCCCGTTGAGCAGGTCGATCACGCGGAGGATGTCCTGAGCGTTTGTTGCGCCGCTACGGTTGATGTCCGTGCTGTACTCGGGCGACGTCCCCGGACTGTTCAACGAACTGACCAGGCTGTTGATGTCCAGAGTGTTGCTCTTTCCGTCGTTGCCTGCGTCGCCCGGCAGGTAACCCATGCACCACTCTCCCCCCGTGGGGGTGTGCTCAATACAGGTCCAATGGTCCGTACTGATGATCCGATCCAGCGTTATGGTCACCGTGTTATTGACCGAATCCAGATCAACCGTGTCGATCACGGGAGGGGACAGTTCAAACGGGGTCACTGATACGGTGAAGTCGGAAGCGGTCGCGTCGGTGATATCCGTCGGATCGCACTGCAAGGTCAGGACCAGCTCGTCCCATCCGTATGACACCGCAGTGTCATAAATATCGTGGGGCTGACGGGCATCCACGTGACAGTTCGGCGGGAACACGTCCGTGATGTTGGCCGCGCTAAGGTCGCATAGCGGCGGGACCTTGATCACCGCCGGCGTGCGGATCAGGCCGGGGATGAGGTTGGCTGAGTCGTCGTTCATGAACGTCCATTCGGAATCACTGTCCCAGGTTATGGTGTATCTTCCTGCTGCATCCGCGGGGACGTCAATGATGAAGGTCCCGCCGTAATAGGCGCCTCCGCCGTCCACCGGAAAATCGCCCATGCAGGTCGAACCCCACACGTATTGCAGGTCGGCGACGAACACCGCGGCCAACGGACTCTCGCCATAGTACACAAAGTCTGTGCGGTTTGTGTCGATAAAGCAGCCGTCCTCGGTAAGTGGATTCAGCGGGCCGATGTCCGCTCCATAGCCGTTGCTGTACGACGCCGCAGCATCCAACCTACCCTGGTACGCACCCAATGTCGGACTGCCGGCAGCCGTACCCCATCCGCTGACACGGAATTCCAGCGTAACCTGTTGCGCGACGCCTTCCTCCAGCAGGATCTCCGAGGCGACCCACGGCGTGCCTTCGTTATCGGTAATCGTGTAATTGCCGGTAGCGCTGACTGGTTGCCAGCGGATCTCTACGGCCGCATCGGCCGTCGTGGCACAGGCGACAATAGCGGCAAGTAGCAGGCCTGAGCCCAGAATGCCGGATACACCTTTGCGCGTGTTCATGTTTCCCCCTCTCCGCAACGGGAATCTTGTTATGCCGAACGCGAATCAGGTGGTTTCCCACCCGTTGCGCTCCGTCATCGCGTGGGAGCAACAGCTAGCGGCGGGAAACAGACCGGCCGCGAAGTTTGAGGCTGTGCTCCCGTTTATCGACCAAACGGTCCAGCGAGTGATACGTTCGGTTACAGGTTCTTTACCCTCCGATCTCGCGCCGGCCGCCCGAGATCGAGCACTGCTGGTCTACGCCCCCTTGCGTGCCCCTCCGACAAGGCGGGCCCCAAAAAAGACGGCAGCGTAGCGGCGATTCATTTGCCGCTACGCTACCGTTTAGAAAATTCCACAGTTACTCAGGCCAAACGCCGTAGACGATTATCTCGACGGGCACAACGTCCGGCTCATGCTCCTGGCATTCCATACCTCGAACTCACCCGCACCGTTGATCAGATCGATCACGCGGAGGATGTCCGCAGCATTCCAAGCACCGCTACGGTTGATGTCCGTGTGATACTCAACCTGCGTTCCCGGCGGGCCATTCAGAGAATCGATCAGCCCCTGGATATCGGCCGCATTGGTGACTCCGCTGTTATCCGCGTCGCCCGGCAGGTATCCCATGCACCATTCCTGGTCCGTCGCTATGTGCTTCAGGCACGTCCAGTGGTCCGCGGTGATCGAGCGATCCAGCCGAACTGTGATTGTATTGTAATTGGCATCAGCTTCGATGGAGTCTATGGCCGGCGGGATTAGCTCGGCCGGGGCGGTGCTAATCGAGAAATCTACTTTCTCGATCTCGTCCTCCATTACGTGCGGATCGCACAGCATGGTCAGAACGAACTTGTCCCAGCCATCGGCCAGGGTGTTGTCGTTGATCCCGTGAGGCTGCCGTGCGTCCACCTCGCAGTTCGGCGGGAAGATCGAGACGACATCCGTCATACTGCAGTCGTCGACGCAGTCGCCACCGAGGCAAACCGTACCGGGGCCACATTCTACGATTGACTCTTCGTGACATTGCCCGGTGCAGGGATCGCACAAGGCCACGAAGCAGTCCGGATCATCCGGTGGATCGCAGGTGACGCCGGTGCACTGGTCACCACCGAAGTAGACCATCAGCGACTCGTGTCCACCTACTAATGGATCCTGGTAATACACCGAATGGCGACCCTCGTCGGTCTGCATGTAGGTTGTCTGCAGTTGGTTATCGAACCGCAACTGGACCTCAAATGTGCCGCAATTGCCCTCTTTGACCTCCAGCAGCATCGCGCCCAGATAATACAGTTCAGATTCGTCCGCACCATAAGGCATGGTAACCGGAGCAGCCCCCGGCATGATCCCGGATCCAACCTCTACACTCTCGTTCGTTTCGTCACCGGGGAAGACGACCGCGAGGATGTTGACACCCCTGAACATGAAATCGTCATCAGCCTTGTCGATATACACGGACGACTCCCGTCCACATGAGACGTCGTCTATGCACTCGGAACTGTCGCACGTGCAGAAACTATTGCTCAAATCCCAGTGGTCGTAGCATGTCTGGTCCCACGAGCAGTAACAGTCGCCATCCTCATATCCGCAGGGCACCGCGGCAATCGCCATCCCCGGGTTCACTCCCCCGTTCCAGAGCGAAGCGTCAGCATCGAGTGTCCACTGGAACTGCCCGACGTTCGGCCACGGATCGCACGTGTCGTGCACACAAGGCCCATACGCCGCCCCGCAATCGTCGTCGTCGTCGCATCTCTCTCGATCCTTCAATCCCTGGCAGTGCTTGAACTTACAGGGATCGCTCGAACTACCCTCTTCCCCGCTCCACGCCTGATCGCAGAAACCGTAGTCATAAATGGCATTGTCACGATGCAGCCAGCATCTGCCCTCCGTTGAGTCGCTGTCCCAGTCGTGTACGAACACCTTGACAAGAATGAAGTCCCCCTCTTGGAGTCCGCCTGTCACGTCTGCGTCAAACAGCTCATCCGTGAGAGGGGTGCCATTGTACGCCGACTCCCAGGTTCCCTCGTCAAAACGAAGAACGTCGACCGCCTTGACGGCGAAGGTCGCTCTCGCATACTTCAACGATGCGTTAACGACGGAGCCTGTTGCCAGGAACCCCACGATGCCGCAAACCAGACAGAAGCACCACACCGACTTTCTCATTGCTTGTCCCCTTCTTCAACAGCAGATCGCGGAGGACGTCACGGTCCCCGGCATCGCCAATTAAATCAGTCTAACCTGTTAAATCCCATCTCTCAACACAAGTCACGACCCGATCACCGGCAGCCAACTTATGCTGTAACACACCACTATAACTAAACTTACGAAGAACTCGCTACGGCCGGCTTCGAAACCGCCCTAAGTACCCCCCGGGAGCCAAAACCCGTCACGAAAAGAGCCGATCCGCCCCCTATCCTTCGACAATCGGCCCGTCGTGATTAAGCCGAACCCCAAGCGTACAGCTTATCGAGACCCCGCAACAAAATCAATACTTCTTGACGGAGAATCTACCCGCCAGCGCTCCTCAAGCCCATCGGACCCAACAAGCGACTTGATTATAGGTAAACTAGGATCAGATGTCCAACGAAATGCCCCCCGGAACATCCAGCAATCTTTGACCGAATGACGTTGTCCTCCCAAACGAACACACTCGGCAAAACTAGTCCATTGACAGTTATTGGACGTAAAATATCAAAGATGCGTCCTATAATGAAACACCCTGTTGTGGAAGGTCCCAATGACCCTGGCAGGCAAAGTCCAGCCTCCGAAAGGCGTGTTCCGGCCCATCGAAACGAACCGGTTCGGATCCACGGTCCACTCGACATTTGGATCGAAAACGGTCAGATCGGCGAGCTCGCCAAGCTGGAGTGTCGAACGACGAAGACCCAGCACCGAGGCCGGTGCGATACTCAGCCACCGCACCAAGTCGGGCCAGTCCGCTAACCCGGACTCCACCATCACCCGGGCCGCTACCGACAACGCCGTCTCCAGCCCTACGACCCCCGGTGGAGCCCGGAGGAGCCCGGCTTGCTTCTCCTCCGCCGTATGCGGGGCGTGATCGGTCGCGATGCAGTCGATCGTCCCGTCCACCAGACCGCGCCGGCAGGCCTCCACATCGGCCCGCGGCCGCAGTGGAGGGTTCATCTTGTTGTTTGCGTTGCCCGCCACGCAGGCGTCTTCGGTCAGAGCCAGATGATGAGGACACACCTCCGCAGTTATCGGAACCCCCTCCGCCTTCGCCTTCCGCACCAGTTCAACGGCGCGGGACGTGGAAATATGGGCGACGTGGTAACGCCCTCCGGTCTCGCGGCTCAGCGAGATGTCACGCTCGATCATCGCCTCTTCAGAACACGGGTCGATTCCGGCGACCTGGAGCCGGCGCGACACCTCGCCAAGATGGATTACCCCGCCCGACGACATGTCCCGGTAGTCACAGTGCTGAATGAGAACCGCCCCGGTCTTCTTGGCCAGTTCGAACGCCGCCCGCATGACCCGGTCGTCCTCGACGCCGTCACCGTCATCACTGAAGGCAACGGCCCCCGCCTTCAACAAGGCCTCAAAGTCGGTCAATTCGCGTCCGGACCGCCCGCGAGTGATCGCGGCGATCGGGCCTAACGTGCAGCTTCCGGCTTCCCGGGCCTTCTGAAGCACCCAGCGAACCGTATCCTCGTTGTCGATCGGAGGTTGCGTATTGGGCATACACGCCACAAACGTGAAACCGCCTGCGGCCGCAGCTGCCAGCCCAGTCTTGATCGTCTCCTTGTGAGTCTGACCCGGCTCGCGAAGGTGAACGTGGAGATCGACCAGTCCGGGACAGACGATGCACCCGGGAAGATCAACGACTGCGGCCTGCGGTGGGGCGGTATCCGTGATCTTCCCGCATTCGATGAACAGATCCGCCACTTCGTCCCGACCAACGGAAGCGTCGATAACGCGCGCGCCGCGCAGGATCAGGGCATTATGGTCTTCGGCGTTCACAATCGACGGGCTCCATTCGGATGAGCTTGCTTTACCTTACCGGCTTTACGCCGGCGCTGCGGATCGCGATTGCACTCCTCCCCGGGGAGCATCTGAAACACAGACACGGATAGCGCCTGCAAACGAGGCAGGCGCACATGAAACGGGCCGGAGGCTCATCCGGAGTGTAAGCACTGCCTGCCACTGTGAATGGGTTACGACGGCCCAGCCGAAACGGCCGGCCGAGGGCCTAGCCGAATGGAACGACTTCCTCCGCCGGATTCGCCTGGTTCGGCACGAAGCTGTCTTCGCATCCTTCGACGTATCCACAACGCTCGCACAGTCTCGCACACTGGCGATCGAACAGAACGCCACGTTCACATTGGGGACACTGCAGTACGCTCGTTGTAGTGCTCGCCCCGCCGTACCCGCGTTCCTTACTCTTCACGTTCCGGCTCCATCCTTGGAAGGGCACCTTGCAGGTGCCGGCCAACCGTTCCAACGGCACGACAATGACGGTAGTATACGGGCACTCGGCACCCGCCGTCCACACCTGTGAGGCAGGGGTTTGCCAGGATGGCACCACCGTTAGGAACGATGATTCATCATGTATCGGCCAATACTCGAGCGGGGGCGCCCCGGCCGAATCCCAATCGGTATCGCTATTATCGCGGCGGCGGTTCTTAATGCCGGGCCGACGGTAATCTGCTGCGCTGCACCAGACCCGTTCGGCGATCCCGCAACGGCGCATGCGGATTTGGTGATCGTTGGAGCCAAGATCTGGACCGGCGTACCCAAGAGCGAGGCAAGTAGCGTTCGCCCGGGCTTTGCCACGGCGCTGGCCGTCACCGGTGAAGTGATATCCGTCGTGGGAAGTGATGCGGCCGCACGGACGCTCGTGGGTCCGGGCACGACAGTTATCGAGGCGAAGGGTCGACGGGTCATTCCTGGGATTACCGATAGCCACACGCATCTGATTGCCGGTGGTTTTCAACTTGCGCGCTTGATGTTACGCGATGTGAGTGGCCGAGAGGAGTTCGTTCGCGCGGTGGAGCAAGCGGCCCGAGCCAAGAAGCCCGGTGAGTGGCTGCTGGGCGGTCGATGGAGCGTCGAGAGTTGGCGTGATCCAACGCCCCCGAACAAGAGCTGGATCGATCCTTCTACACGTGATATCCCGGTGTACCTGACGCGTATGGACGGGCACCAGGCGCTGGTGAATTCCGCGGCGCTGCAACTGGCCGGGATAGACTCCGTCGGCCCGAAGGACCCGCCCGGAGGCGAGATCGAACGAGATCCCAAGACCGGCGAGCCGACCGGGATTCTTAAAGAATCAGCCCGGGACCTGGTGAAAGATCTGATCCCCGAGCCGGACGCCGCCGAACGGTACGAGGCCTTCCGCCGGGCGATGGAGCATGCGAACTCGCTTGGCATCACCTCGGTCCACGATATGAGTGTGCCGGCGGATCTGGAGGCGTTCCGGTTGGCTGCCGCTGACAGTGCCATGACCCTGCGCGTTACCACGTACTTGATGGACGTCAGTGATTGGACGGTGTTCTTCGACGAAATCTCGGCAGGAACCCTGAACACGAAGATGTTCCACTTGCCGGGGTTCAAGGGATTCATGGATGGATCTCTGGGTAGCCGAACGGCCTACATGCGCGAACCGTATAGTGACGCCGCCCCGGATGCGCCGTACCCCCGCGGGCAGCTTGCCGCCATGGCGGATCCGCCGGAGTCGTTTCGAGAGCGCGTTGCCACGGTAGACGCTCGCGGCCTGCAACTGGCCGTTCACTCCATTGGTGACGAAGCCAACCACCTTCTACTTAACGCCTACGAAGCCGCCGCCGCTAAGAACGGAGCTCGCGACGCTCGCCACCGGGTGGAACATGCCCAGCACCTGCTGGTTTCGGACATCCCGCGTTTTGCCGCCCTCGGCGTCGTGGCTTCGATGCAGCCGCTCCACAAGGCGGACGACGGCCGCTACGCCGAAAAGGCCCTCGGGCGTAAGCGCCTGGCCGGGTCATACGCCTACCGGCAATTACTCGACTCGGGCGCTTTAGTGTGCTTCGGCAGCGATTGGCCGGTGGTTTCGCTCAACCCGTTTCTGGGGATGATGTCAGCCGTCAACGCGCGCACTCTTGACGGCAAGGTGTGGTTAGCGTCGCATTCGACGACGTTTGAAGAGGCGTTGCGGGCGTACACGGTGTCCCCGCCGCGTGCGATCCACTGCGAAGACCGTTTCGGAACGATCGAGCCGGGCAAGCTGGCCGATCTGGTCGTTCTGGCAGATGACCCGTTTTCGCTGAGCCCGGATCAAATCGGCGACGTCAGAGTGGATCTTACAATCGTCGGCGGGAAGGTCGTCTACACCAGACCGGATTGACTTCGGCGCCGGACCTGCCGGTGTTCTCCTTCCGGATTGTATCCCAACCCCCGATACGGGGTTGCCGCGCAGAGCGGGATGCCCCGGGGGATCCGGGGACCACAATCAGCAGCCCATTCTTGGCGCTTGCCGATCGGGCGTTTAGGCTAGGGCTTGGCCGAGGCGGCCTCAAAGCCATCTCGGCGTTTTGAACACGGGTGGATCAGCACGGTTGCTGCCCCCCGACCGCCTCCGGCATAACGCAAGGCCGAAGGCGATGCGCCGGTAGCTCAGTTGGATAGAGCATCGGATTTCTAATCCGAAAGTCGTGGGTTCGAGTCCCGCCCGGCGCGTGTTGACAGCGTTTGTCTGGCGTCCATAACTCTTGCCAGCAACGCCACTTATGGCACTTCGGTTTCTCGGTTCCGGTGACACGCTTCTGTCAGAAATTGCCCCCGATATGCACCGTTTGCCGGAGTTTGGTGTAAGCATTGGTGTAAGCAAACTCGACCCGTTTTCGGTGGGTTCGGCCGGTCCGGTTGCCGTCTGCTGACGGTCCTCCCGACACCGTCGGCGGTCCCGTCGAGACTATCGGGCACCATCGGAGACCAGTTTCATCGGGTACTCGCTCTTCGCGCATGACCGGAGTTGAGGTCGCTGTTACATAGCATTCTCTCTGTCAAGAGCCGTGGGGCGCGCGACTGGCGGAGGTGGGACAGTGCCTTCTTCCGCGTGTCATCGCGGGGCTGACGCCGCGGAGGTCTTTGCATCGGGCTGGGAGTCGACCCCGTTCCGGACTTCTCTCAGAAGCTGCTTACCGTTGCGGACCGCGCCGTCCATTGCCTCAAGCAACTCGTGGGTATCAGTGGGTTTGCCTTCTTTGGCGATGGTTTCCGCACGGTCGCCATGGCTGGCACCACGCAATCGGCGGGCAAGTCTGGCCTCTTCAATAAGTGCTGACTGGCGTTTGGTGACCTCAAGCAAGTCGCGGCTTTTCGCGAGCAGGTCCTTTTGTTCGAGGGCGCGACGGATCGTTATCGCAAGGTCGATTTCGTTGCAGGGTTTGGTGAAGAACTGGTACACCTTCCCCTCGTTAATGGCGCGCAACGCGGTCGGAAGTGTTGGGTTTCCTGTTAGTACGATCCGGACCGTATCCGGGTACCCCTGCGCCACCCTGCCAAGGAACTCTGTCCCAGACATGCCGGGCATCTCTTCGTCAGAGACAATGAGATCGACACTGCGATCCTCGAGGAGTGTGGCCGCCTCCTCGGCTGAGTTGGCGGTCAGAATCTCGTACGGCTCCTTGCGCAGAACGCGAGTCAGTCCATCCAAGACGTTGGGTTCATCATCGATAAGAAGTACGGTGTGGCTCATATCATCTTCTCCAATTCGCCTACGCTCGCGCGGTCACGGGAGAACAGACATCGCTTCGTACGAGAACGCGAATAGGCTCGCTGATCTTGCGTTTGCGGGCGAAGTTCTTTAGCCGCTGGCAGACTGAAGACGTTACGTCTTGCCCTTTCCCAACCAGTATGACGCCATCCTCCGTCGTCACATCCTCCGCCAACGTCATTGAGGCCGTAAGATCCTTCAGTTTGACTTCTTGAATCTCGAAAGTCTCCTCAAAGCCGATCACCGTTTCGAGTGCCTTGAGAATATCGGGATCGTACCACCCCGAGCGTTGACGCAGCTCGACGGTCACGTTTATTTCGGTCAGGCCGGTCCATTTGAGCGCGTTGTAGTCCAACGCCACCTTCAGAACACGGGCTCCGAGTGGAATTTCTGTGCCAGCGACAGAGTCCACTGGCGGGCCTGTTCCATCGAAACGCTTCTGCTGATAGGCAATGATTTGGGCAACACCCTCCAGTCTTGGGATGTTGACGACCAGGTCACGACCGGCCGCCGGGTGCGACTCGAATATCTCTGATTCTGCAGGTGTGAGCGTCCTGCAATGGTAGATCTTCTCCAGCGTATCCGGTGGTATCGTGACGCATCCGAGCTGAGACAACATGGCTGCGACTTCGACCTCCCAGGCCCGTTCGACGTTCAGTTCCTTGCAGAGTTGACCGACGAGACGGCGACTGCGCGAAGCGTAGCCGAATGCCGTGGGGTTCGTAAGCGAGAGGACGTCGTTGAGAACCTTGATGCTACCCCGGAGGGTCTTTCCCAGCAGTTCCTTTTCTGCGGTGACAAGGCGGTATTGTTCTATTCCGGCGGTCAGAGCTTTTGCCAGCTTGTCCGGAGGGCAGGGCTTGGTGAGGAACCGGAAGATGCTGCCTTCGTTCACGGCCTCCATGGCTGTCTGCTGGTCCGAGTTGCCGGTGAGCATAATCCGCACACTCTCCGGCGCCCGCTTCTTCATGGTGGCGAGAAGCTGGACGCCATCCATGCCGGGCATGCGCATGTCGGACACGATCACCGCATAAGGACTCTGGGGATCGAGCATCCCTAGAGCCTGTTCGCCCCCGAGTGCCGTTTCGATCTGGAACTGTTTCCGTAGCCCGCGTTTATAGGCGTCCAGGATGTTCGCGTCGTCGTCGACACAGAGGATTCTCGCGCTCATGCTTCTACTCCGACCTGAGAGACCTCGTTGCGCGCTGATTGCCAGACCGGAACTCGATCCGCCATGCCGAGTTGATTAAGATAATCGACATCCAGCCCCTCTACAGCTGCAGCCCGGTCTTCACCGTACCACTCGTGTGCCAGGGCATTGGCGACATGTACGGCCGTGAGCGGGGCGAAGGAGTCACCAAAGGACTTGTTCGGGCAGTGGTGGAAGGCGGTGGCCTCCACCATAGACTCCGGGAGACCCCAAAGACCGAGTAAGTAGGCCCCCACATCCGCGTGTGTTGCCCCGAGGACCGCTCGCTCCGCCTCGCAGAGTGAGACACGTTTCTCCCGCATGAACACCATGACCTCGCCGTACTGGTCAGCCATGTTCTGGACCAGGATGAGTTTGCCTACATCGTGTAAGAACCCTGCCATAAAAGAGGCATCTACGGTCTCTTTCGTGGCTTTCTCGGCTATGGCGATTTGCTTTGCTATCGCCGCGGTTTCCGCACAGTGTTTCTGCAGCGACTCCGGCACGAGGCCCTCAATTGCGGCACCTTCGAACTGTGAAAAAACATCGATGCTAAGAACAAGAGCCTTGATTGTCTCAGTGCCCAACAGGCTCGCTGCTTGCGCCGGGCTGGAGACCTTCCGGGGAAGCCCGAAAAACGCGGAGTTGACCAGTTGAAGAATCTTGGCCGTCATGCCGGGGTCTTCCGCTACGATATCCCCTATGCGTGCTACCGATGCGTCCGGGTATTGCAGCTCCTCCATTAGCTCCGTGTACAAGGCGGGCAAACTGGGAACCGATTTCACGCGCGATAATGCCTGCTTGAGTGTCTCATCTGACAGGAGGTCTCGCAGGGCGAAAGTCCGGTTTACCGTCTGCTTCAGTTTCTCCGGGTCGCACGGCTTTGCCAGGAACTGATGTGCCACGCCGACTGACTTCAGGGTCGCCTCCTTGGAGGACTGTCCTGAAAGGACGATACGTACGACCTGTGGGTACTGCCGTGTGACCTCCGTCAGCAAGGCCGCTCCATCCATGCCAGGCATGCGCATATCGGAGACGATCACATCGAACGGCCGTTCGGCCAGGGCGCCAAGGGCTTCCTGGCTACTCTGTGCGAACGCCATATCCCACTCGCGGCGCATCGGTCGGAGCATTCGTCGGAGGCCTTCTAGTACGCTCGGTTCGTCGTCGACAAACAGAATGCTCTTCATCCGGCTATCCCCTCGCTGCCAGACCAGCAGGTTTCATCGACAAGCAGCGGGTCGATGAGCTCTCGCCACGCGTCCACCCGGGGGGCAAGGCCAAGTCGGCTTAGATGATCGGTGTCAAGCTGGCTGCGACTACCGCACTCGTGCTGGACCTGCCGCTCGTGGGCGAACGCATTGGCGACATGGACGGCGGTTACGGGGCCGAACGCAACTCCCGCCAGCGCGTCGGGTGTGTGGTGGTATGCCACCGCCGCCACCACTGGATCCGGGAGTCCCCACAGAGCCAGCAGGTACGCGCCGACTTCCGCGTGTGTGGCACCGAATACCTCGCGTTCACTCTGCACGGGTTCAATGCCTCGTTCGCTGGCCTTGTTCAATGCATCTCGATACTGCGCTGCGAGGGCCTGGCCAAGGACGAGCTTGCCGGCGTCGTGCAGAAGACCGCCCGTGAACGCTTCGTCTGTTTCTTGCCTATCCAAGCGCTCTGCGAGGGCTATTTGCTTTGCCGCCGTCGCGACACGGACGGAATGGTCCCACAGCGTCTCAAAATCAAGGCCGGCCGAAGTGCTATCGCCGAATTGCGAGAACACACCGACACCCAGCACGAGTGCCTTGATTGTGTCGGCGCCCAGCAGGGCGACTGCTTGAGAGGGGCTTGAGATGTGCCGAGGCATACCAAAGAAGGCTGAGTTGACGAGCTGAAGCACCTTGGCTGTCATAGCCGGGTCTCTTCCTACGATGTCCCCCACCTTCTTGACGGTCATCCCCTCGCCCTGGACTTCCGCAATGAGCTCTGCATAGAGACTCGGCAGACTCGGCAGGGATTCTACTTGTGTTAGAAGCTGCGCAAGTGATTGATCTCGCAGTGTTTCCCGGAGTTCAAGCGCCCGCGCAATGGCCCTTTCCAAGGCTTCTCTATCACATGGTTTAGTCAGATACTGGTGTGCCAGGCCCACGGACCTGACGGCGGTCTTCTTGGACGAGTGCCCGGAAAGTACTATTCGGATGATGTGCGGGTACTGCCGGGCGACTTCGGCCAGAAGCGTTGGGCCATCCATGCCCGGCATCCGCATGTCGGTTATAAGAACGTCAAAGGGCTCTTCTGTCAGCACTGCAAGAGCATCTTGACCGCCTGATGCGAACCTCATTTGCCATTGACGCCGTTTGGGGCGAAGCATGCGTCGTAACCCTTGCAGTACGCTTTCTTCGTCATCCACGAATAGGATTCTGGTCACAGCTGGGCCCCCCGACCTATTGAACAACACATATCGTCCGCCAACTCGGCTCGAATTGCCTGGAACTCGTCGATCGTGTCGCTAAAGGCAGCGTACACGTCTGGGGCAAAGTGCCGTCCGGCTTCATTCGCGATGATCTCGAGTGCCTTGTCCTCAGAGTGGGCTCGCTTGTATGGTCTCTCCGAGCGCACGGCGTCGTACACGTCGGCGACGGCAACGATCCGCGACTCAAGCGGAATCTCTTCTCCCACCAGTCCGGCCGGATAGCCGCTGCCGTCCCAGCGTTCATGGTGGGTCAGGGCAACTGAGGCGGCCATGGCCAGGACCGGATTCCGAGGTCGCGTCAGCGGTACCGCCGGCTCACCATATGAGGCCAGCAGTGCGCTTCGGGGGCGGGGATCCTCCCGGAGAATCTCTGCCCCGATCTGGCAATGTGCGCTCATGATCTCCCACTCTTCGTCGGAGAACCCGTCCTTTCCTGGCATGCTCACGTCTGACACAACGGCATCGAAATCGCTCGCGTGCATCACCTCCAACGCTGCATCTGCGCCACCAACGAAGCTCATGTCCCAGCGGCCTCGTTCGGCGCGCAGCATGCGCCGCAGTCCATCCAGGACGCTCGGCTCGTCATCAACAAAGAGAATGCGTTTCTTCATGAGAGTCCGCTCTTGCGTTCTCACCAGGTTTCGCCTCCAGCGGTAGACGGATGACGAATGTGGTCCCGTGGCCTGCTTCGCTCTCAACGCTGAGCTCGCCGCCGTGCTTCTTGACTACCGTGGTACGTGCGATGGCCAACCCCTGGCCAGTTCCCTTACCGACATCCTTGGTAGTGAAGAACGGGTCAAAGACCTTGGACTGGAGAGTCTCGGGGATGCCGGTTCCCGTGTCGCTGACACGAATCTCGACCCAGTCACCGTCCCGCCGCGTTGAGATCGTGATGGTCCCCTTGTCACCGCTGTCCTTACCCACTACGTCGGTAATCGCGTGGGCCGCGTTGACGATCATGTTCAGGATCACCTGATTGAAGTCGCCCAGTAAGCAAGGCACGAGTGGAAGCAATGAATCGAAGTCGGTGACCATCTCCGCAACATATTTCCACTCGTTCCGGGAGACCGTGAGCGTGCTCTCGATGGCCTTGTTAAGATCGGCCATTTGCTTTTCGTCGCCGCCGGGATGCGAGAATTCCTTCATGGACCGCACGATCCTGGCCACCCGTTCCACCCCCTCCAGCGACTGGGCAATCGCCTTGGGAATCTCCTCCCTGAGAAAGTCGATGTCGAGTTCCTCCAGGGCCGCCTTGATCTCAGCGGTTCGTTCATCCCAGTTGCGCGGTCCTCTGTCGGGGGCCAGGAGTTCGGCATACCGATCCACAATCTTGATTAGGTCCTGTACGCTGTCCTGGAGGAACCGTGTGTTGTCTCCGACGTACTGCGTGGGCGTGTTGATCTCGTGGGCGATGCCGGCGGCCAACTGTCCGATCGACTCCAGCTTCTGGGCCTCGCCCAGCTGGTGCTGGAGGATCTTTTGCTCCGTGATGTCCGCAGCGACAAGGAGAAACCCACCATGCTTGTCCGGGCCACCATTCAGAGGATTCAGGGTCATGCCGAGGAACCCGTCCGTACCGTCCAGCTTCTTGAAGCGTACTTCGTCCAGGCGTGTCGGCTTGGTCTTGGTGAGGCACTCCGATATGCCCTCCGCAACCGCGGCCTGATCCCATTCAATCTCCAGTCGATCGAACACGCGCCCCTGAGCATCCTGTGCCCTGATGCCGAACGTGCGTTCAGCTGCCGCATTCCACGCCGTGACTCTGCCGTCTCTGTCTACGCCGATCAGTATGGATGAGATGGACTCCAGCAACAGCTTGGTTTGCGTGTGCGCTTCTTGTAGCTGCACCTCCGCCCGCTTGCGGGCGGTGATATCGGTGAGCACATTGGCATACCACTTGGGGACCCCGTGTTCGTCACGGATCGCGAATATGTTGTTGAAGGTCGGAGTGACCACACCGTTCGCGCCATGGATGTCCAACTCGCCCACCCATTGACCTTCTCGGAGAACCGTGGGGAATATCTCGGCCACCAGTCTTTGCTGCGTTTCCTGATCATAGTACCCGGCGACAACCTTACCGATCGTGTCGTCGCGGCTCTCCTCGCCAAACATCCTGCACAGCGATTCATTCGTATATTGGATGCGGCCCTCAAGATCTGCCCAGCCGAGGCCCTGACCGGACGCCTCGGCAAACTCCCGGAACATTGCGAGTTGTTCCTCCGCGCGCTTGCGGTCGGTGATGTCGCGAAACATCCCCTGCAGGAGTCTCACATTGTCTATCTGAATGGAATTGACTTTGATGGCAACCTCTTTGATATCGCCCGTGCTGGTGATGATCTGCGTCTCCAGGATCAGCCCCTCGCTGTCCTGAGTGTGTTGCCTGAAGGTTCCGGAGAGTCCATCAACGAGCTCCGAAGGAGGATGCAGTATCGACTGATGTTGCCCGATCAGTTCAGATTTGTCTCTGCCAACCAGTTCGGCACCCGCACGGTTACAGTCAACTAACATGCCCGTATCCGCGTCAGCGAGGAATATACCGTCCCGGGCTTCTTCAAACAGTCTCCTGTGCCTCTCTTCACTCTTCCGTAGCGCCGTTTCCGCTTGCTTGCGGCTGGTGATGTCCTGGGCAATGCACACGATCCCGTGGACCGTGCCGTCATTGTTGCTCATTACGGACCCTGACATGAGCACCGGGATCTTGTCGCCACTCCGGGCCACAAGTGATTTCTCGATATTGCTGATGAAACCGTTTTCCACGAGGTGGTGCAGCACCGTGCGTTTGACGGGCAGGGCCCTCTGAGACAGAATAGGCTGGGCGGTGTCTTCTTCTTCTTCTTCTTCTTCTTCTTCTTCGGAGAAGAGCACGCTTCCTGGCTGTCCGACCAGCTCTTGTTGCGAATAGCCCAGCAACCTGCAGGTAGCCTCATTGACGGAGACAATCCTGCCATCTGGCGCCACAACGACGAGCATGTCGATCATGGACTTGATGATGTTCTCGGTGTAGTCCTTTGCAGCTCGCAGCGCTTCCTCCGCCTTCTTGCGTTCTCTTGCCATGCGGTTAAAGGACTCTCCCAGCTGTGCCAGTTCATCGGCTCCGCTTACGCCGACGGTGGCGTCTAGGTTCCCCCGGCCAAGTGCAACGTTTGCGTCCGCCAAGCGTCTGACACGCCGAGACAGCGGTATCGCAACCGTGCCGCTCAGTCCCAGGGCTAGAAGCGTAGCACCGGCGGCAATCAGCAGAATATTGCCTCGGAGTGCAGCTACAGGCTGGAAAACCGTATCGGCAGGGTCTTCGAGCAGCAGGATCCAGCCCAGACCGTCGAAACTGCCAAAGCCCTGGGACTCTGCGTACACCGTCAGGTGTTTCTGCCCCGTCGCCTTGTCGAAGCGCTCGGTCATCAAGACATCTTCGTCCGTGACAAACGTGACGTTGCTGAAGTAGCGCGAACCATCGGAGAGGAAGGCCTCAGGGGTTTCTGCAGAGGACCGGATGATGCGCTTGTCCTTGGTGAACAGAACAAGTGGGTGATTGTGATCAGCGTGGTGGCAATTGACCGCCCTGCTGTCAATGATGTTGAGGACCTCCTGGATATTCAGGGCAGCCTTGAGAACCCCCAGTGGCACGCCGCTATTGTCATCAATGCGCATGCAGAGATCGGTCGAGAATATGGCTGCGCTTTCATCGAATTCCACGTCGCCTACATAGACACCGTCGCGGTTGGCCAACACCCACCAGTCTTCATCGTCCTGGCGGTAATCCGAGGTCCGATTGGTCTGTGCGACGTTAGCTCCGTAGCGATTGGTGACAAACACTTCGCCGAAGACTGGGTAGCCGTTTTCCTGCTCGAGCATATCAAGTCGGATGCTCATGTCCTCTGCCAACTCGTTGCTCATCAGACGCTCCAGAAGCGACGTCGGTGCGTCTTCTGCGGCAGCGCGCCATTCACGGTCCTGCTCGTCGATGTGGCGTTGCCTGTCTTTGAGAGGCTCGAACTCGAGATTGGAATCGCGAAGAGTGCGCTGCACGAGCGGGCTGTGTGTGTAGGCCTTCCACTCGGCGATTCGAGTATGCATCACCCGGTTGATCTCGTCCAAGATTGCTCTGGCGCGTTCGGCAGACGTTCGTTCGATGGCCTGGCGCAGGCTATCTTGACTGGCGGCCGCGGCGTAGAAGGCAACCCCCCAGATTAAGGTAACTGGCAGCGCCGTTGCCAAGGTCAGTTTGTGTGTGATCTTCATCGACGAATCCTCGTCATGGCGGCCCGGCGACGATGTCAATCTGCTGCAATGACATCGCTTCCGAAGCTGAACAGCAGGATGGGAAGTGTCTGCTCATAGATCACTCGAGTGCACCAGACCGGTGCACGTTTGCCTCATAAAGACAGTGCCCGGTGCTCCGCAGCGGTGGTAGGGCGCTCCTCAGCGTGCTTGCACATGTAGTGCTCAATGCCGTGCCTGGGAATGCGCCATATTCGTCCGATCTTCCATGCCTGAAGCTCCCCGTTGGCAGCTAGTCGGTAGACCGTATCTGGCGAGACCTGCAGCAGTTCAGCAACCTGCCTTATGGTCAGGATTTCTCGAGTTGCATTCACGTGCACCTCCTTGCGAACTGAGCCCAACAGAACGGCACGAAACCCAACAGACAGGATATCGCCAAACAAGACGTAGATGTTGATGAAGGGTTTCCAGCCTGACGGTCTGAGCTGAGGTGGGCAGTGTATAGGACTAAGAACAAGGTGCGCGCGTTAGTCCGTTAATGCGCGCTTAACCAAACGTCATCGGTGCAGTACACGGGTCTTTGTGACCGCGCGCGGAGCGAAATCCCGAGACTCGGATGTGGTGGCTTCGGCACCCTCAAGGGTTGGGTGCCAGATAACCACCGCATAACGGATACCGGAGAGAGCGTCCTTCTTCCCGGGGCGGCGTTGATCGTGGACGGCTCGTGGACCCATAGCGGAACATTCACCGCCCTCGACGCCTCTGTGCTATTCAAGATGGCTTCGACGAGTGGGACCATGCATCTGTCCGACGTCGAATTCGTGGCCGGGGAGCTTGCGGTGCTGTCAACCGGGAGCGTGATCACTCACGGGGAGTTCTACTCCGACGTTCACAACGACGGCGAGATTATAACAACGGCTGACACGTTGATCGTCGGCGATCTCGTCAACAACGCAAGCGGAGAGATCACTGTTCAGGTGGGAACAACGACCCTGATCGGGTCCTTAACCAATAACGGCACGATCGTCGGAGATCTACAAACCGCGCGGAAGATGGGCGGGCAGCGGGCAGATGGTGATGGAATCGCCGTTCAGGGCGACTACATGGCCGGGGCGCTCTCTGCGCTGGTCATGCCCGATGCGGTCTGGGCGATTTCCGTCAAGGGGCGGTATGACAATGCGGTGAACGACAGCTCGCGGTTTGACATGGTGCAAGCCGAGCTGGCCTTCGTCGGCACGGGGCAGACCCAGACCGTCGAGGTGATGAGCACGGATATCGGAGCCGACCCCATCGGGCTTGATCGCAGAAGACCGGGGCATTTTCCGATCGGGACGTTTCGGGTCGGACCGACGGCCACGACCGTGGTGTTGGTTGATGCCCACGACAATGACAACCTCGGGCAGGCCGCTCGGGAGGCGCTCTATGTGCGCGACCTCATCGTGGAATCCGGAGCAACGTTGGCTACGGGCGAGCATGCGGTCTATTACGAATCGTTGGTGCTAAACGGCGGTGTCGATAATGCTGACAACCTGGTGGCGGTGGTCAGTGCCGATCCGGACATCAACGGGGACGGGCAGGTGGACCTAGCTGATTATGCCAAGCTGGCCGAGTGCCTGACCGGCCCGAACGGAGGTATCGCCCCGACCTGCTCCGCCGCCGACCTCGACGGCGACCAGGATGTCGACCTGGGCGACTTGGCCATACTCCAGTACTCGTTCGTCGATTAGCGGTTCGGTCAACAGGGAGGAAAGGCGTCAGTGGCGCCTTTTCCTCCCAATATCGTGCGCCGCGCAGATTCGTGGCTGAATATCGTCCACTATGTGGTTGTTTTTCACCTGTGTGGACCTATGTAGCCGACCGGCCGGCGGCATGACGCGACGTTGCCGTTGTGCTCCGAACTCCTGACTAGGAAAGGACTTACGGCTGCCGGGACGTTCGCCGGTGGTCTTCGCGGTCGTCCGGCGGGAAACGTGTCAGGGTAGTTCTCTAGCCTGACACCATTTCCCGTTCTTCAAGAACGATGTCTACCTCACGGCCCGTGTGAGTTCGGAAGTGGAGTAGCTCCCGCCTCGTCTTGCTCCACCACGCCTGCTCGCGACGCTCCATGACAAGGAAGTCCTCCATCAGCGGCCCGGCCTATTGGGGTTGTTCATGATACCCAGCGCATTCCACGCTGCCGGCAGCCGTGTTCAGTGCGTTTGAAGGGGCGGGCGACTTCGTGGGGATGCATCGCGTCGTCGCATCTGGTATTTTGCTCGTTGTCGAGCGTATCAGCGTATGCGGAGACAGTCGTCCTGGGCGAACCACAGTGAAAGGGGGCTGGAATGACGATCGACGAAATCCAATCGATGTTGGAGGGCCGCGGCAAGCGGTACTCTTCCGAAGAGGTCGCGCGGAGCATGAATGCCTATGGGGAGATCGTCCCGCGCTGGTACGCTGAGCTGTGGACTAACGCCGCGATCTTCGATGCCGACATGTACGTGTACGAGGAGGATCTCGATGACGAACTATGGGCAAAGGTCAGCGTGCTTCGACTCGACGGCCCGGACGACGGTTGGAAGAAGGAGCAGGTTGAATTGACGGAGGCGGGGTACTTCTCGTTGGGCTCGTGGCAGGGGTATGCCTATTGGCTGATTGCGCCCTCGCGTTCGACGGACTTGGAGGCTCCTATCCACATTATCGATCATGAACTCGTCGGTGAGGTGGACGAAATCCACGAGATCGAGGGAATCGAGACCTTCAGGGGGCTGTTGGACAGCGTAGTGAACTGGCCAATCCTGCGGGCAATTGACAAGTGGCGGGAAGTCATGGAATGCGAGCAACCGACCCCGGATCCGACCGCATCGCTCGACGAGGGCGGGGGAGCGGAGACGGTGGCGGAGTTCTGGGAGAAGATCCCCGAGGATCGACAGATCAAGGCCGCGGAGGACTACTCCTTTGGGGTTGTGATGGGGGCTCTGGCGGGTGAGTATCCTGAGCCCGTCGAACTGGACGAGGATTACGCTGAACTACCTGAGTATATGCAGGCGGCGCTGAGGCTCGATCTTCGCAACAAGATGCAGCGCTGGGAAGAGGCGGACATTGGGCCTCTTCCGCACTATGAAAGCGAGGAACTGCCTGACGCGTTACAGTATTTGTGGGAGCACCTCGAGGGTAGGCCGCTCGGGCCGTGGAGGCTCCAACGGGGGGGCGACCTGCTGCGTTCCCATTCTGCGGCTTTGGAACGCGGGATTCCCCACAACTTCTTCGTTATCGGGCGGAAGGGCCAGCAGTTTGTGACGCTGGACCTTACTCGTCCCGGGGAGTTCGGCGATTGCCCGGTAGTAACCTGGCCGGACGGACAGGAGCTGGCGCCGTCGCTCGGGGACTGGTTGTTGGCACAGACGGCATAGTCCTCGAGAATGCGTAGCTGAAGGATGGCGTTCAGTCGGGACGATCGTGGGCCCTGTCCATCCATAAGGACGCCCCTTTGTCATCCGTTGCAGAGGGAACCGGGACGGGAACGAGCGTTCTGGAAATGGTCTCGGCATGGCTGAGTGCGATCCTGGAGGCAAGCTCTTCGACACCGCGGGACCGGGGAGCCGGCAGCACTTACGGATCAACGAATCATGGAAGAACACCGTAACGAGACGATGGGCCGCAGCGGTAACCGGTGGTTTGGTCGAGTGGTCCTTGCGGTCGGGCTGTTGGCGTTGGGGTACTGCCTGTACGACCTGATGTACCCGGGGCATTTTGTGGGGGACATGTACGGGTTGGAAGTGATGGGGCGCCTCATGTTGCTTGCGGGCCCGGCGGTCGCTCTTTTGCTGAGCGGCGTGGTCCTCCATTTTGCATGGAAGAGGGAAGGCCGGGCGCCGCGCGTCGGCGCGGGCGTGGTGCTCTTGGTTTCCGCGTTAGTGCTGGTGGCAACGGCCTGGCACGTTGCCGGTTCCCGGCGGCAGGACGCTATTCGCGCACAGTATCCCACGAGAGGCACGGACGAGCTCCTTCGAATCGCCCGGGATCAGAAGGATTCGTTTGCCGTTGAGGAGTTGCTGATCCGCAAAGACCCGGCGGCCGTGCCGGGTTTGTGCGCGATTCTCCTCGACGATGACGAAAACGTGACACTAAGAGGCAGCGCGGCGCACGCCCTGGGTGAGATCGGTGGCGATGAGGCGAAAGCCGCGCTCGAAAGGGCACGATCCGGTAGCCCTCCCGAAGTGCTGAAGATCGCTATTGACTACGCGTTGGAAGTCAGGATAACGCCACAGACTTCAGACGAATAGCCTGCGTCTTTTCGGTCGAGAGTGGTCACCCTACGCGAGCGGGGCGTCGCACTTTTTTCAATAAGACCCCTTGCACTGACCAAACTTATGGGTATGATCCCGCGATTCGTACCGAGACTACGATGTTGATTGGTTGCTTCGAGGAGAAGTACTTTTGCTCCGTTGGTCGAAACAGATGCATGCTGGTGTAACACCCCCCCGCAATGACGAAAGTCGTTCGCGCCGTCCGGTCGTCAAGCAAGATGACGGGTTAGCGGCGAACACTGCGGGCACGAGGGAGTTCCCACCGGGTCGTAGTTAGGGTGTTTGAGCACGCACTCAAGCCCCAGCGGCCCGGACCAGGGTCGCTGGGGCTTTTTTTGTGGAATGAGCCGAAGCCGCCCTCTGATGCAGCGGCCGAGCACGCTGCGATGCGGAGAGTGTGCGCGCTGCGCGTGCGTCATCGAGTTGAAACTCATCCCGGATTGTTCATGACGTTCGCATAAACGCGCGTGACTCACTATAGCGCCGCCCCTTGCGGGTGGCGTCATGGAAACACCGGAGGCTTTGACGCCAGGGACAAGCCCTGGCGCTACATTGGTTTACGGCCTGTAATCCGTTTGGATGGACAATACGGATCAGTTGTTTTGAACGGTAGGACTATTCTCCTTCGATTGAATGAAGGCATTGAACTATGAGTATCTTCAAGAATTGGTTGGAGTTGAATCTGACCCGGGCGGCCCGCGCTGGAAAGCTCGAGCGCGCTGTCGAGGTGGATGATGCATTGCAGGAGCTGGCTAATACGATCGACGCCGGCTTGAACGCGATCGTTGTGGGCGAGTCGGGCGTCGGAAAGACCACGTTGGTGCATGAGTTAGTAGCCCGGGCGACGCAAGGGCGAGGTTCGTTGCGGCTGAGGGGTCGGGTGGTCCTGCAGATTTCGTTGCGGCGGCGGCTGTCGGGTCTGGCGCAGCGTTACGAGATCTACGGAGAGGTGCAAAAGCTCTTCGACGGGATCCGGAATCTGCGTAGCCCTCCGGTCGTGTTCATTCGCGACGTGGACCTGGCCTACTCCTTCGATCTGGAGGACCAACTGGCCGGGCTGGCCTGTGCCAGTGAGGTTATCCTCATCGGCGAGGGTAGTGAGCAAACGGTGTCGGCGTTGCTTGAGCAGGAAACTGCTTTGCAGCATCGTTTCGGGATCGTTCGGGTCCAGGAGCCGGATTGGGATCGGGCCACGCGGATTGTAAACGGCTGGGCGTTGCGACAGAAAGGGAAGGAGTTCTCCGCCCTTGCGGTCGAGCAGGCGGTAGCACTCTCGCACCGTTTTCTGACGCGGAGCAAGCTGCCTCGCAAGGCAATCGATCTGCTGAAGCACGCTTCCGCGGATACGAATGCTAAAACGCCGGTAACGGCGGCGGCCGTCATCAAGCGGTTGTCCGCGCAGTACCGAATCCCGCGTGTGTTGGTCGACCCGGACGTCCCGCTTGACTTGACGAAGCTGAAGCACTCGTTAGCCAAGTCGGTAGTGGGGCAGCAAGAGGCGGTGGCGGCGGTGGTGGACACCATCGGTGTCATCAAAGCCGGTTTGACCGATCAGCGTCGCCCGTTGGCGGCGATGCTGTTCACCGGACCGACCGGGGTGGGTAAGACGTTGATTGCCCAGACCATTGCCACGCGACTGTTCGGACGGCGTGATCGCCTGATCCGGGTCAACATGGCCGACTACAAGTCGGAAGCGGACGCGTTGCTGTTGTTCGGCGTTCCCGGTGACGGCAACACCGCGTTGCGGCGTGGCCAGTTGACGTCGCGAATGGCGGGACATTCGCTGGGCGTGCTCTTGCTGGACGAGTTCGAGAAGAGCCATCCGGCGGTCCACGACCGGTTCTTGCAGCTGATGGACGAAGGTGAGTTTATCAACGGTGCCGAGGAGCGAGTTTCGTGCCGGTCGTTCATCATTATTGTCACGACCAACGCGGGGCACGCGCACGGCGAAGTAACGGCGGTCGGGTTCCGACCCGGCTTGAACGGGCCGCAGAGCCCGGTCGACGAGTTGGCAACTCACTTTCGTTATGAGTTGCTGAATCGGTTTGACCGCGTGGTTCGTTTCAGGTCCTTGACGGAGGACGACGCCCGCGAAATCGTCATTGCGGAGTTGCGGCAGCTTCAGTCGCGTATCGGGCTGAGGCAGCAAGGTCTGACTCTTGAGGTGGACCGGCATGCGGTCGATCTGTTGGTTCGCCGAGGGTACGACGCTCATTGTGGGGCAAGGTACCTGCGCCGGACGATTGAGCAGGAAGTGACGACGGCGATTGCTCGGCTGCTGGTGTTCGGTCGGCCGCCGGAGAACGCGCGGGTTCGGATCGTGGCTTGCGGTACGACCATCGGCGCGATGTTTGCCGAACGGCGTGAGCGGGCTGAGCTTCCGGGGCGGCCGCTGCAACGAGCGGGGCTTTCGCGTCCCCCGAAACAACGGTCGAGGCCGGTCGTCGTTGCATAGCAGTGAAGAAGGTGCCAGGATGAGTTTTTTTTTGGCCGTCCCCTAGGCCATCCTGGCACCTTCTTGTGTTTTATCGGATCACAAGCGGCGCCGGAGGTGGGGATACGCGCGGGTCCTCCCCGCGGTTGCTCAATTGGAATGTAGACCGTTGACGGGTTGTACGGCGTTCGCTACATTTGCCCGACTGTGCGTCCGATGACGTCGGTAGTTACGGCTTTACCAGCCCCCATCGTCTAGTGGCCTAGGATACCGGCTTTTCATGCCGGCGACAGGGGTTCGAGTCCCCTTGGGGGTGGTTTTCATTCCCGTGGTAATGCGCATGTGATGATCAACGCGGAGATAGGCCGGGCCTTTGAGCGGATCGCCGATTTGCTCGAGATCGACGGGGCCGACCGCTTCCGGATCAACTCCTATCGCCGGGCGGCGCGGGTCTTCGCCGATCTGGCCGACAACGCCGCGGATCTGGCGTCCGAGGGCCGTCTGACGGATCTTCCCGGTGTGGGGAAGGGTACGGCCCAGCGGGCTCTGCAGTTCATTCAGACCGGGCGAATCGATGTACTGACCGAACTCGAAAAGAAGCTCCCGGCGGGGCTACCGGCCTTGCTCGAGATTCCCGGCCTGGGACCCAAGAAGGTCGCCTTAGCCTACCGCGAGCTGGGTGTCGGCGGGCTGGCTGACCTCAAGAAGGCGATCGGCTCGGGGGAGCTGGCCGGGTTGCCGGGGCTCGGCGAGAAAAGCGTGGCCAAGATCGCCGAAGGGCTTGCTTTTCTGGAAGGGAACCGGGATCGGGCCCTTCTGGGGGTCGCTCTGCCGATGGCGGAGAGCCTGGCCGAGCGGCTGCGGCTGTTGCCGGGCGTCCGAAGGGTGGAGATTGCCGGTTCGATCCGGCGTGGGGCGGAGACGATCGGCGACGTGGATCTGCTCTGCGACGCGGCGGACGGGAAGCGCATCGTCAGCGAATTCGTGAAGTTCGAGGAGGTTGAGAGGGTGCTGGCCCGGGGGGAGACCAAGGGCTCGGTCACGTTGAAAACCGCAAGCGGACGCGAGATGCAGATCGACCTGCGGGTCGTTGCGGGGGAGTCATTCGGGGCAGCATGGCAGTATTTCACCGGGTCGAAACAGCACAACGTTCGGCTGCGCGAGCGGGCGGTTCGCAAGGGCTGGCGGTTGAACGAATACGGACTCTACACCGGTGAGCGGCGTCTTGCGGGGCGCGACGAGGAGGGTATCTACCGTCGCCTCGGGTTGGCCTGGGTGCCTCCAGAGCTGCGCGAGGATCGCGGGGAGTTCGAGCCTGACGCCGAATTCGGCAACCTGGTGACCGAGAACGACGTGCGTGGCGAGCTTCACGTCCACACCACGGCCAGCGATGGTCACGATTCGATAGAGGACATGGCTCTGGCCGCAAAACGGTGCGGGTACGCGTTCTTAGCGATCTGCGATCACTCCAAGAGCAGCTCGATAGCCGGGGGATTGTCCATTGCGGAGATGAAGAAGCACATTTCCGCGATCCGGGCGGCCGACCGGAAGGTCGCGGGGATCTCCGTTCTGGTCGGTTGCGAGGTCGACATCCTCTCGGACGGCAGTTTGGATTATCCGGACGAGATTCTGGCCCAATGCGATTGGGTCGTGGCGAGTATTCACTCGGCGATGGGTCGCGGGCGGGCGGACCCGCACAATCCGACGGTCCGGACCCTGGCGGCGATGGAGAATCCGTACGTTTGCGCGATCGGGCATCCTACGGGGCGGCTGATCAACCGGCGGGCGCCGATGGATCTGGATATCAACGCTGTTATCGAAGCGGCCGCACGGACCGGGACGATCCTGGAAGTCAACGCCCATCCCGAGCGTCTTGATCTGAAGGATACACATGTTCGCAAGGCCTTGGATGCGGGCGTGGCGTTGACGATCAATACGGACGCTCACGAGACGGCGATTGTCGGGCAATTGCGTTATGGGATTCTCACGGCGCGGCGCGGCGGGGCTACGCCGAAGGATGTGGTCAACTGCTTCACGTTGGCCGCCTTGCGAAAGCGGATTGCGGCCAAGCGCGGTGCGGCGTCCTCGTAGTGCCACCCGCGATGGCAGGTCTCGTGGCTCGACTGTACCGCAAGTCAAGCCCCTTGGGGCGACAGGTCCTGTAGCCCCATGGCATAAGCCTGGGGAAACCGTGCGGTTGCTTCGCGTCAAGCCCCGCTAGGTGCGGCAGAACGCATCGGGGTCTGGATCGGACACCGGTGATTCAACATCATACGGAAAGCGCGTTGGCGACCGCGGGGACCTCTTCGATTATCGAAGTGCCGCCCCGGGGGGCTTGGGTTGACGGGCGACGCGATCCCGCGGCTCACGCCGCGGGCTGGGCAGAGCTGTCGCCCTGGCGGGCTGGTTCCGCGAGGCGCGCAGTTGGCGCATGTTCGTGCAACTCGAGCCATTGCGGCGTTGATGGCAGGTCTCGTTCCTCGACCGTGCCCTACGAGGGGGCCGCCCGAGTGGCATGGGGCAACTTGTTGACCCGTGGGGTGTGACGCGGCGCGGACACCCACGGGCAAGCTGAAACGGCCCATAACCCGAACGCGAGGTCGAGTAGGAAACGGTACTTCACTACGCGAATCGGCGATGCCCATGCCACCCTCCTCGGCAGGTCTCGTTCCTCGACCGTGCCCTACGGGGGATGCCAACGTTGTATCATGGGGCAACTTGTTGACCCGTGGAGGGAAGAATGCGATTACCTTTCTGGAGGCGGCACCAAGAAGAGAAGCGGGCCGAAGGCTCGCACCTTCGACCCGCCCGCTTTAGCCCCGACTCTTAAAGCGTCTCCCCCCATTGACTACCGTGCGGTGCCGGCGTCCGCTGCTAGAGCAGCGACAGAATCTGGGTGGCTTGCTGGTTTACCACTCCGAGCAGGGCAACGCCCGCCTGCATGAGCACTTGCTGTTGATTCAGAGTCGCCGTCGCGATGGCGTAGTCCGTATCGCCGATCACCGAAGACGCTTCGGTCAAACCGGTCTGGCTGGCCTGCAACGCGTTGATTGCGCTACCGACCTGGAACTTCTGGAAGCCCCCGACGCGTCCTTGAATGGAGGCGACGTCGGAGATGGCCGCCCGAATCGAGTCCAGCGCTCCGGCCACGTCGGTCCGCAAGTCGACGGAACCACCGGACTTGAGCTCTGACAGCCGCGAGACGGCGCCGCCTCCGCCGAGGTTATATGTGGCGAGCGAGTCTATCCCGATCGTAGCCCGGGTGGTCGATTTGGTTCCGAGCTGGAAGGTGGCGCCCCCTGTGGCCCGGACCGTGAACGTCGAGGAGGTGTTGGCCCCCGTGTTGCCCTTGCCGAAGTCCTCGTCAAGGGTGAACGACATACTCAGCCCGTTGGCGCTGTAGGAAACGTCAAGGCCATCGGTTCCCGTGGTCTGCCCGTTGATGGTGATGACGGCGTCGGTGCCCACGGTTTTGGTGACGTCGGTGAAGTCGTTGGCGGTGCTGCTGTCGCTGGTCGCGGTGCCCCACGAGCTATTGACCGTACCGCCGGAGATCAGCTCGAGGCTCACGAAGGCGTCGGCTCCGTACGCGGTGGAACTCAAGGTGATACCGGTGGCAGCGACCATCGCGGACACGCCGGTCTGGTCTTTGGCGGCGTTGATGGTAGCGACTACCTGGGCCTGGGTCTGCCCGCTGACGATTGAGAGGGTCGCTGCTCCGTCGGCGCCGGCGACTACGATCTCGGTCGTGCCGGTAGTCTTGGTCGTAGCGGCCGGAGTCATCAACGCGGCGGTGGCCTGAGCGGTCGCGGCGGAGGTGACCCGCGATACTGAGAGGGTGGTATTCGACGTGCTCTGGCTGCGGGAATAGACCCTCAGCGACTCGACGTAGTCGGAGTCGACGTTAGCCACGGCGATTCCGAAGGTTCCGTCGAGGAGCTTCTTGCCGTTGAAGTTGGTCTGGTTGACGATGCGGTCTATCGCCGAGAGGGCGTCATCAACCTGCGATTGGTTGGCGGAGATCTCCGAGGCGGTGAGGTTGGCATCACTCGCCGAGGCCTGGACCAGCGTCTGGATCTCGCCGAGCAGGTTCGATACTTCGGTGATCGCCTGGTCGGCGACCGTGAGCATCGAATCCGTTCGCTGGTTGTTGACCAGTGACGTTTGCACCGCCCGCAGCTCGGCGTTGATCCCCTGCAGGGCGATCAGCCCGGCCGGGTCATCCTTGCCGGCGTTGATCCGCTTACCGGTCGTAAGCTGCGACATCGTCGTGGACTGGGCGGCCGCCTGCTGACTGAGGATGTTCAGCAGTGTCGTTGTGTTCGAATTCGTAATCGTGAGTGCCATAATCTCGACCCTCGTTTATCACACCGGATTCGGTGCTGGGACTCTGCCATACTAGCTCGGTTGAAACGTAGGATATAAAAACGAAGGTGCCAAGCATTTGCCGGCAAAGTCCGCCGGGTCCTTCGTTTCAGGGCCCCAAGACGCGACTTGAGTCAAGTTTCTTTGGAGAATCCCTGGTCCGTTTTCCGCGTTCGAGGGCGGCCCTCTCTCGGGGGGGGGGGGGCGAAGAACTCACGTTTGACGTGCTTATTCGGACCTTGCAGGACGTAGCGTCCGTGACGCCGGTTGGACAGCGGTAAGAAGTGGATGCGGTTGAGCAGTGCCGGGGCGCGGCACGGTGTGGATTGAACTCAAACCTGTACTGCTAACGACGCTCTACCCTGCTTTGGCCGGCACGTAACGCCGGCCGGCGAAGACAACCGTGCCGGCCACCAGGGCCAGAAGGGTCATAACAATGACACCCCACGCGGAAACGGTCGGGATGTCGTCGCCGTCGATCATGATGTCGACAATAACACCCTCCAGAACGGTCAGGCCGTAGGGAAACTCGTCGGGCAGTAAGTACCAGCCGTTGTAAGGCCCGCCCCAGCCGAAGTTCAGGTGGAAGTAATCGTCCGAATTGTACCCGTCAACCACAACGTTGTGCCCGGAAGTCCATTCCGCGTTGACCACCGCCAGATGGGCCGGGTAGGCGTCCTTCATGTTCTGCGCCAGGCGGTCGTAGACGTCGGCGTCGCCGTCGTCCAGCAGCTCGGCCGTGGTGCAACTGAACTTCGTGTACGCGGCCATCGCCTGGCTTACTCCGAACGTGCCGGAGCCGCCGGGGTTGTAGACCTGGGTGGCCGCGACCCCGCAAGCGAAAGTCAAAGCCGCCTTGTCGGAAGCAGTCAGCGCGATACCTCCGGCGTAGTGGTCTTCGAGCGTATCGAGGTAGCCGTTGAGTTCCGGAAATGAGGGGAAATCGTACGTTGCGTAATCGTTGTCGATCCAATACTGATTACCGCCGTAGTTGTGGTAGTAATCGTCGCCGTCGTCGAAACGCGTACCGTTTATCCGCTCGTGATAGTTGAGGATCTGCGCCATCGCCACCGACGGACAGCCCGCGATGCTCCGAGATCCACTCGACAAATCGATCGGACAGTAGTTGTTGTACGGTGGGTCCTGATCCCAGTTGGTCTCGATCCAGCCGCCGGTCGAGGTTGTCCCCGGTGCCGGCCATTGCTCGAGCAACCGTCCGTCCGGGGCGGTGGGGGTCACATCGAGCAACTCCGCCCACGCCCGATGGCGGACCCGGCGGACCGCATCCGGAAGAACGGGTACGTTCTGCAGGCGGCGCTTGAGATCCGCCCGCAACATCGCGGCCAGCGGGTTGGCGCGCTCAAGATCACTACCGAAGTCGTTGTCGAACGAGTAGGCGATGACCGGGGGCAGCTCTCGGTCGGCGGCCACGACCACAAAGCCGCGCGGCTGAAGATCGAATCGGTGGTACAGGGTGACCTTGTCGTCGTCGTTCGTAACCGAACCTACCTCGCCGACCGTGAAGGTCTCGGCCAGCCCGTGCCGCGCCAGATGCGCTTCGGTCACTCGAACGGCGGACGCTTGGTCCACAAATGATGCGCCGGAGTCCGGCAGATCCGGCTCCACCCCGAAGGCGGCGGCGGACAGATTCCAGGCCAGTGCGACGGCTAGAAAGCGGACCTTGTACTTCGAAGTCATACCTACCCCTCCTGTTTGCGGAAACGACTCTGGCGCATTGTAGCGGATCATCGCGTGGGAGCCCAGACTTTCTTCTTAGAGGACATACAAACCGACAATTGCCAGCCGCCCTGCTCCATCCGCCACGCGAAACAGCCTCTCCGATTGAAGCCGTTTACGCGGTGAAACCGGCCCTGGCGCTCGAGGGGCAAGTCTCTTCGGGTGGTCGGTGCCCGCTTCGTCCGCTCTTGCAGGCCGGCCGATCTTCCAGTCGGCCCACACCGCCCGGAGGTTTCGGATGAAGTAGCACCACACGCAAGTTCCCGCAATAATACGAGCGTAGCGTACGCGTTTTCGCCGGGAACGGCTGGGGACGGACTCATTGATAGGCGACTATCCCGGATTCGCGATATGCCGAGCAGAGCTCCAGAGACTTGATCCCATGACGAAACGCACACGCCCTGCACGCATACGATGGACGATTGCTGTGTTCTTGCTCTGCGCGACGGCGATTGCTTGTCTGACGATTTACATGAGAGATGTACCGAGCCGACGCTACGCGGAGGCTAAGTGCTTCACGCCGCCGGTCTGGGGGCGGAATCGAGGCGGGGTCGAGTTGATGACTTTCCCGGACAGCGAGATCCTCTTGATCCGGTCTCTTAGAGCAGGCAGCTCGAAGGGTGTCAACGCCAGAGCCGGCAGGATTGGGACCCGTCAGGAAGACCGCGACTACTACTACAGCTTCGATCCAATGGCTGAGATGCTGACGCAGGTCGGCGAGGATAGGTGGGATGAGGCAATAGGCTCCGTCTCGACTTACACGTACGCCAGGCGCCTTCCCAAGCCTTTTCGTCGTGACACGTCCACATGGCAACTGAAAGCGGGTGGTACCATCATACCAGCTGCGGGAGATTGGTTTCACAAGATGGCGCTTTCGCCGAGCGGTCGGTTTGCTGCCGTGCTGTCCGCGGATGCGGACGGACAACTGAACCTCCCGTTCATAGGAGGTTATGCAGGCTGCACTGCCCAGCATTACTGTCAGTTGTTATCGGTGGACGAGCGTGCGTGGGTCGGGGAGCCCATACTTATCCCGATGATATCCGTCAAAACAGGGCTTGATGTCTTCTGGTCTCCCGATGAGCGTTACGTTGTTGTCCTTGACATACAATCCGTATGCATAATACCGGTCGACACGAGTGGAGAGAGCAGGGGATGAGCGCAAGAGATGGGAGCGAGTGTGCCCCATCCTTGCGCAGCAAGGGTGGGGGAAGGATCGCGGCAAGAACTGCAACCAGCATGGGACGAGACTTGTCAATAAGCGAACATCTCCCCGTGCAGTGTATTGGCGGGGCATGCTTGGCATTCGCTCCGGCTATCGAAGGCAGTCAGTCCTCCACCCATCCCGGCGGGGAGTTGGCGCGGTGGTCCCGGCTCGGCAAACGCCGGGATGGATGGGGCACACGCGCGGGACGTGGATATGAACGCGGAGGACGAGTTCAATTAATAGATGACTGTCCCCAATTAAGAGATCGGGTCGCTGGAATCCTCGAAAAGGCGGACGTAGCTCTCGTAGCGGTCCTGGCTTATCCGGCCGGTCTCCACGGCCGCCTTGACCGCGCAATCCGCCTCGTGCGTGTGACTGCAATCGGGGAACTTGCAGTGGGCGACGTGCTCCACGAACTCCGCGAAGTGCAGCTCATACTGGCTACGCGGCACAGTGGAAAGATCAAACGAGCGAATCCCCGGAGTGTCCACTACGAAACCGCCGATCTCGAGCCGGATCAAACTGGCCGTGGTCGTTACGTGACGACCCTTGTTGACCTGCTCCGAAATCTCGCCGGTGCGAAGCTGCAAGCCCGGCTGGACCATGTTCAACAGTGAACTCTTCCCCACGCCGCTCTGGCCGACTACCACGCTGGCCTTGCCCGCAAGAACCCCGCGCAACTCGGTGATTCCCGTGCCCTCGATCGCGCTGGTGACCAACGCCTCATAGCCGAGTTCAGCGTAAACCTTGAGCAAGGACGCTGCGCAGCCGGCCTGGTCGAGATCGATCTTGTTCATGCAGACCACGGGAGTAATCCTGCCGGCCAGCGAGGCTACGATGTACCGATCAATCAGGTTCGGCCGCGGGTCCGGCTGACCGGCCGAGCTGACGATGATCGCCTGATCTACATTGGCGACAATGGTGTGAATCCGTCGTCCGACTCTTCGGCACAGCTCGCCTTGACGCGGCCGGACCCATTCGATGACGCCTTCTCCCGCCCGATCGTCTTCGGCGGGGTCAACCCGGAACCCGACCCGGTCGCCGACGGTCACCGGGTGACGCTGCTCGATGAGCCGGGTTCGAAGGACCCTCCGCACGGTGCAAGGCCAGATGCGGTCTCCGTCGTCGACATCTGCGTACAATCCGCGCATCGCCAGCACGACGCCGTGCTGCAAGTCCGACGGCGGTTCCTTATCCTCATCAGCTTTAACGGTACGTTGCCGCGACAGTTCGCCCTTGGGCACAACACTTTCGGAGTGCTGCGCGTCGATCTCGTGCCCGTCGGCCTGGTGGGCTTGCTCGGTCCAGTCGTTACGGCGCGCCGGTTTCGTCCGGTTGCGCCGGAAAGCAACCCGGACCTTCTTGCCTTTCTTGCCGCCATGTCCACCTGGTTTACCCACTAGCCTCTATTGTTCGGAATAGTACGTCCGAATGTCAAGCGTCAATCCGGAGCGGCGTCCTTTTCGTCGCGGATCCTTCGGCGGTGGGACCCCTCGTTTGCGTACCGCGAGCCGGTTCCGTAGACTGCTCGGCAGATCAGGACGCGCGGCGGGTTCTGCCGCCCTCGCGATAGTCGTTCAAACCGAGGAGTAGCCGTGGACCACAACTTTGGCGACCGCTTAGTCGAAGCGATCCGGGAGAAGGACGCACCCGTCTGCGTGGGGCTGGACCCGCTCATCGAGCGTCTGCCGGCCGCGCTGCTTAAGGAGCACAGTATCGACCCCGAGCAGGCGCTCGACGTGCGGACCAGCGCGAACCTCGGAGCATTAGCGGACGCGATTTTCGCGTTCGGGACCGCGGTGATCGAGGCCGTGGCCCCGCTCGTTCCGGCAGTGAAGATTAACATCGCGTTTTTCGAGCGTTACTACTCCGCCGGCATTCGGGCGTATCATCGCCTGGTGCAGCGCGCCGACGAGCTGGGCCTGCTCGTTATCGGGGACGTCAAGCGGGCCGACATCGGCCACACTTCCGCACAGTATGCCCAAGCCCAACTCGGTTCTCTTTCGCATCCGGGCTTGCAGGAGGTTGCCACGCCGGACGCCGTCACGGTCAATCCTTATTTCGGCTCGGACGGAATCCAGCCGTTCATAGACCTCGCCCGCGAAACGGGTGGCGGTCTGTTCGTCCTGGTGCAGACCAGCAACCCGTCGGCCGTTCAAGTGCAGGGTATTGAGACGGCGGACGGTTCAACGGTGGGCGAGAAGGTGGCCTCGCTGGTGCAGAGCTGGGCGGCCGCGGATGGCTTGGTTGGGGATCACGGCTACAGTTGTATCGGCGCGGTGGTATCCCCGCGCGATCTCGAATCGACGCGGCGGATTCGGGCATTGATGCCCAACTGCATCTTCCTCGTTCCGGGCTTCGGTGCCCAGGGGCGTTCCGCTGAAGAGGTCGCGCTGTGCTTCAAACCGGACGGCACCGGCTCGATCGTGAACGCTTCGCGCAGCGTTATCTACGCTTATCAGAAGGAACCGAGCGGTGGTGACTGGCGTGGAGCGATCGAAAGTGCCTGCCGTGATTTCGTATCCGCGGTGCGGGCCGCGGCGCGCCCGTAACGCACCGTTAAACCGGCGGACCGACGACGGTCGCCGGCAATGCCCCTATAAGTCCGCCGGTTCTCGGCCCCCGCTAAGCGGACCGCGGCACGTGGGTGGAGCGTCCCATTACCGCCGCCGCTACCGCCGGATAACCACCTGGCATCCGGTAACCGGTTTCGCCGTCTTTTATGACCACCGGTAATCACTTCGTTGCGCAGCGTCGCAATGGCTTGTAGCCCTGGAACCCTACCGAGATCGGACTTTCACGGATTCCTGATCGGACGCCGAGCCCGCCCGGCGAGGTATAATGTCATATCTCTGGCACTCTGCGCCGTTTACGCTCGATAACCACGGTCCTCTTATTTTTTCTCAAAAGGGACTCAATTACGCGGCAAGGTTGCCCGATTGCAGAACCTGGAATGCGAGAAGTCTCCGCAGACCGAAGACGGTATCGGGGAGAATGCGAATACGGACGTGATGGGGCGCGACCGAGCCCCGCCGGTCCGAACGGTGCGACACAGGAGTCACGCACATGGCACTGACGATCACGAACACTCAGACGATGACGCTGCTGAACATCATCAACCGGCAGACGTCCGCCCAGACCACCACGATGAAGCAGCTTACCACCGGCAAGCGGATCAATGCCGGTAAGGACGATCCCGCCGGGCTGATCGCGCTGCAGGGGCTTAACGCCGAATTGCGCGCGGTGGAGACGTCCCTGGTCAATAACCAGCGCACCGACTCCATGCTCACCGTAGCCGACCAGGCCATCGCTGAAGTATCCACCTTGCTCGGCGAGATCCAGACGCTGGTACAGTCGTCGGCCAGCGACGCGAATCTCACCGCCGCCGAGATCTCCGCCAACCAGTCGCAGGTTGACGACGCTCTCTCGGCCATCGACCGCATTGTCAATCAGACCAATTTCAACGGCAAGAAACTGATCGACGGCAGCTTCAGCATCGCGGTCGCTAATGTCGATTCGGACTACGTCGAGTCGCTTCGGGTCTATTCCCGTAGCCAAAGCACCTCGAACACGACTCTCGCCGTGTCCCGGGTGACCTCCGCGGCTACCGCCCAGGCCACCGCCGCTTTGATGACCCCGGCCGCTACCACCAAAACCACCGGCACGACGGAAATCGTCGTTGCGGGCGCCGACGGTGCGGCCACCCTCTCGATCGTCAGCGGGCAGACCCAGGCCCAGGTGGTTGCCACGATCAACGCCGCCAAGGACCAGACCGGCGTATCCGCTATGGTCGCCGCTACCGGGATCACCTTGAGTTCGACCGCTTACGGGGCCGACGCCTTCGTAAGCCTCGAGCTGATCTCGGGCGGTACGGTCAACAGCTCGTGGGGAACCGCGACCGGCGACAGCAGCACGGCCAACGACTTCGCCGACGTCAGTAAGACCATCGGTACGGATGCGGTCATCACTATCAACGGACAGAGCACCGGCACCGACGGCCTCGATGTATCCTACAGCGCCAACGGGTTGAGCCTGTCCTTCACGCTCGATGAGGACTTCGGCAAGGGTAACACGGGGGCGAATACATCCTCGACCTTCACCGTGCGGGCTACCGGAGGGGCTACCTTCCAACTGGGGACCAGCTCCGCCACCCGAGCGACAATCGGGCTCGATTCGCTGGCGACGTATAACCTCGGCGGCGGAGGGACGATTGCCCGACTGTCTGAGCTCAAGTCCGGCGGGTCCGTCGATCTGCGGACCGACGTTGCCGGAGCGTTGGATTCGATTCGGGCGGCTATCTCCGACGTCGCGTCCATCCAGGGGCGAATCGGCGGGTTCCAGAAGTTCCAGGTCGGCAGTGCGATCAACGCCCTGCAGGCCAGCCAGACCGGGTTGACCGAAGCGGCAACCGTGCTAGGCGACACTGACTTCGCCGTGGCAACCGCCGAGCTGAACCAGCAGCAAGTGCTGATCCAGGCGGGTATCTCTCTGCTGGGCGTAGCGAATCAGCAGGCGGCCCAGATTCTGTCCCTGCTCTAATGCTCTGTAACATACAGCCCGCGGGTGCCCCATTTATCCCGGCGCTTGCCGGGCTGGGAAAGCCGCGCCGATTCACCACCGGGCTGGGTGGGGGACGGACGAAGACGCGAGCGTGATTCGCATTCCGTAATCAATCCCCCACCCTTCGCGCGGTGAATAGCGTGTACGCCGTAACTACGCCTGTATCCGGGGCTCTTTCTCCACTGCGACACAACTCAGGGCGAAGGATGGGGCACCCGCCGTCAGGCGGAGGGGTGGGCGTCGAGATCGAGCGGGGAGACCTGTCCGGCTTCGAGCAGGTGGTATCCCAAAGCTGCGATCATGGCGGCGTTGTCCGTGCAGTAGGCTAACCGGGCCGCGTGGATGTTCAGGTTGCGGTGCTCGCACTCCTGCGTAAGTGACGTACGCAAGGCACTGTTGGCCGCAACACCCCCGCCCAGCACAACCGTAGACAGGCCGGTTTGAGCGACCGCCAACATCGTCTTGCGGACCAGCACGTCCACCACCGCCTGTTGAAACGAAGCGGCGATGTCGGACAGCTCGCCGGCCGAGAGCTTCTCCAATCCGCCGCTGGTCTTTCCGTGACCGTGGACGTGGTAGAGCACGGCCGTCTTGATCCCGGAGAAGGAGAAATCCAACGAGCCGTGGGCCAGCATGGTACGCGGGAAGTTCACGGCTGCCGGGTCACCGCCGCGGGCGGCGGCTTCAATCTGGGGACCGCCGGGATAGGCGAGCCCCAAGATAGCCGCGACCTTGTCAAAAGCCTCCCCGGCCGCGTCGTCCGTGGTAGATCCGATCGTTTCGATCTGTGTGGGGCTGTCGATGCGGAAGAGCGACGTGTGCCCGCCGGATACGATCAGTCCGACGGCGGGCCACGGTGGTTCGTCCAGTTCGATGGCGGCGCTGTAGGCGTGGGCGTGAATGTGGTTCACGGCGACCAACGGCTTTCCCCAGGCCCAGGAGAGCGTCTTGGCCCCGGTGACGCCGATCAGAAGCGCTCCCACCAATCCCGGCCGGTTCGTTACGGCAATGGCGTCGAGGTCGTTGCCGGCGCAGCCCGCGTCGGACAGAGCCTCTTCGATTACCGCGTCGAGCTGTTCGAGATGCGCCCGCGAGGCGATTTCCGGCACGACGCCGCCGTACTTGCGGTGCAAATCAACCTGCGACGCAACGACGCTACTGCGCACATCTTTGGCGTCGACCACGACTGCGGCCGAGGTCTCATCGCAAGAGGTCTCGATTCCGAGAATCACAGTCATACCGCGTCTGTCTCTCTATCCTCTACCGGTTTCGCTCGTCCGGCCGCGCCTCGTTCGAGGTCGTCGGTTCCGCGGCGTCCGTACCGGCATTCGACCTTTCAACCCTACCGCACCGATCGGCGGAAGTCCACAAACGCGGCTCTTCACCAGTACCGCGTGTCATTGAAGAAGACGGGCGGGATCGGCCGAAGCCGATCCCGCCCGCGATTGCCAAGCCCTGACGGTTACGCCTGTCGGGTCCGGGATACGTGCTATTTGCATACTCCTTTGAAGCACCGGTTCGAGCAGCATTCGTCGTTCGACGAACACGATTCGCCGCGCGAGAGGCACGACGTGCATCCGGGGATCGGGGTGTACACGCACCCACTCACGGAATCGCACGTGTCCGTTGTGCATTCGTCGCCGTCGTTGCAGGTGATCGGATCGTTGACACACGTGCCGCCCGAGCAGCTATCGGTAGTGCAGGCGTCCGCGTCGTCGCAGTCCATCGGGGTGTTCACGCACAGGCCCGCGTCACACGTATCGATCGTGCAGGAGTCTCCGTCAGCGCACTGCGAATCAAGGCTACACGTGAATGAACAGTCGATGGCACAGTTGACTTCGTCTTCAGTCCCTTCGCAGACGGCATCACCGCAGCACGAGCCGACCGCCGGCTCAGTGGTGCAGGTGTTGCCGCTCGCGGTGCAGCGCGCATCGCCGCAGCCGACCGGGTTCGTGCCGGCGCCGTCACCGCAGCAGTACCGGCCGCTGGGCTTGCCGCCCTGGTTCCCATTGCAGTCGGCCGGGCACGACAGGCAATCCTCCCCGTCGCCGATCTCGCACACGCCGTTACCACAGCTTGCTCCGCTGCCGGCAAAGCAGTCGGTGGGGCAGTTGTTGCAGTCTTCTCCGACTTCGCAGGTCCCGTCGGAGTCACAGTCACCCGTTCCCATGCAGACCAGTTGCAGGCCGCAATCCATGAGGTCGTCGCAGTCGGTGTAGCCGTCGCAGTCCTCGTCGATACCGTCATCACAGACCGACTCGTGCAGCGGTGGAGCCCCGCAATCCGTGAAGCAATCGCAGGCAATCTCACCCGGATCGCACACCAGGTCCCCGTCACAGACAACGTCCGCACAAAGCGGATCCGCCGAGCAATCCTGGTCGGTGCAATCCGGGAAGCCGTCACAGTCGTTGTCCTTGCCGTCGCCGCAGGTGGACTCGCTGACCGGAGGAGCTCCGCAATCGGCCGGACAGTTGCAGCCGTCTTCGCCGGCAAAGCACGTGCCGTTGCCGCACTGAATCGGTACTCCCGTCAACGTAACGGAATCGAAGAAGTGCGTCCGTTGCGTCTCCCAGACGATGTCGTAGCCGAACGCGACGTATACCGTGGTGAGAGAACTGACCGACAGGGTCCGCTGCATACTGAATGAATCCCAACCGTCCTCAGTGATGGCGTCGATGCGCTCTCCGTAGCTGGTCTGCGTAAAATCCGATTCCATGGTGGGCTCGTAGGGGCCGATGAACCCGATCGCGTACCACGACGTCAGGTCGTTATGGCCATCGGACCACAGGTGATAATTCAGCCCAATCGTCCACGTGCCGGCGGGGAGCTGCAGCTCACGCACCATGTAGACCTGGCCGTCGTCATTCCTGCCGTCGGCCGTGAAATCAAGTGATGACAGACCATCCTGGGCCTGCTCCGTGGAGGGCCACACCGACCACGCGATGGGTGGATTGCCGATCCGAGCGCGCCAGGGCCCGAACCCGTCCTCAAAGGACTCGAAGATCGTGTCTGCGGTCGCTGGGGCCCCCGCCGTCAACAACCCGAACACAAACGCGATCGCGCAGATTGCTCGCATGCTTCTCAACATAAAACGCCTCCTTCGTGTGTACAGGCGGCACTTTCCGCCATCCGGAATTACCGTTCTCGCCGTTCGACCGACTCAATGCCGCTCCCGGAAGGTGGCCGCGGATCTCAAGCTGCCGTTGGGCTGTGAGCAGTGTTGAACTCGCGGGATGCGAGGCACGGCTCAAGCGGTATCAGCACACCCGTATCTGCGCACTACTTCCTCAGGATACGGCTCTAGAAAGGCGTCTGTCCCGATACGCACTTCCTGCGGCGCGGTCCAACACCGGTTACCGGCACTGCGCCGCCTTCACAGAGACAAACCTACCGCCGGGTGCGATCCCCTGCATCCGCACCACATGGCCCTCCCCAGAAGCTGACGACCAGACGACGGCGACCCCGGTTCCTTAGTCTGCCGGAAACCGAGGGCATCGTATAATGCAACCAATCCCTCTATTAGGCAATCCGTATTCGGCGCCGGTTTTCGCTAATCGGGCACCGAAGAAGTCCCTCTCCAGGCGTTGGGGGGCACGGTTGCACGAATCGTCAGGCGGTCTATCATCGCGCAAGGTCAGGATGAGGACTAAAACACATGACATTTGACGAGTTACAGGCGATCATCGAGAAGATGTACAGTGACAAAGACAGAGCGCGGGGCACGCCGGCGACGTTTCTGTGGTTGACCGAGGAGATCGGCGAGCTGGCGTCCGCATTGCGCGAAGGCACTCACGCGGAGAAGTGCGCGGAGTTCGCCGACGTGATCGCCTGGCTGGTGACCCTGGCCAACATCAACAACGTGGACCTGACCGAGGCACTCCACGCCAAGTACGGCAACGGCTGCCCGGGATGCGGGCATTTTGTTTGCGAGTGCGACTCCAAGCCCTGATCGCCTCGCAAGACCGCGTTTTGGTTCCTATAACCACCAACTGCAAATGCCGTCTGGGAAAGGCGTCTTTGTTGCGCGTGGTACTGCGTCGATGCTACTCTCGCCGGCACTACGCTCGCACTCAGACTGTGATTGAGGCGATGTGCTGATGACGCCGAAACCCCGGATTTTCTTGAGTTCGGATGCTCCTCCAGCTATTATTGGTATTCATTAAGAGCAGGTACGCGGGGCGTCTTGGGTCGGTTTTCGCCAATCCGAACGGGGTGTCTCTGCAAATACGTTTTTGATGCAAGCAGCATGGAGTGCTGGTGATGAATGACTATCCATTCCGGGTCGCCCGCCGGTTTCAGCGGGCCGGTTCGCTCGGAGTTGCCGTGGCCTTCGGTATCGTGACCCTTGGCGGGGTAGGCGCGGCACACGCGGCCGATCGCATGGTGTTATGCGAGGAATTCACGAACCAATATTGAGCGGCGTGCTCTTACGCGGGTCCCGCGTTAGGCTACCTCGTCGACATCTACCCTGAGTCGTTCGCGTTCGTACAGTATCACATGTTCGACGACTACGATGACCCGTGGAGCGATGGTCGGTGGTCGTATTTCGGCGCCGAGCACACTCCGACGACCATCTTCGACGGGGTTGATTACGTCGAGGGCGGAATCAGCGATACTAACCAGCAGTATCACATCTTCCGAACCAACCACTTTCTCCCGCAGCGCGCGGTGCCGACGGATGTGACGCTCGAGCTGGCCGGTGAGTTCGTTACCGGGCAGACTTACCAGATCACGGCCACCGTGGGCATCGAGGCGGGGGGAACGGGCAAGACCGTCCGGGTCTACATGGTGCAAGTTCTGGACCACTGGCCGGCGTCGCCGAGCTACTCGCGCAACACGTTCAAGCAAGCGGGCGACGTCAAAGAGATCACCCTCGCTCCCGGCGAGACCGATGCTGCGGTGGAGATGTTTACGTTCGACGCGGATAGCTGGGCGAATCAGGAGGAGATCCGGATCATCGCGTGGGCCCAGGCCGCGGAGGATGCCGGTCCGGTCGAAATGTACCAAGCCGCGGTTCTGAACTGGCCGCTGGTCTCCGCCCCCGGCGACGCCGACGGTGATGGCATTCTGGACGGGGCGGACAACTGCCCGCAGCACTACAACCCGACCCAGGACAACGGCGACACCGACGATTTCGGCGACGTGTGCGACAACTGCGATACGACGGACAATGCGGACCAGGACGATGGTGACGACGACAGCGTCGGCGATGCCTGTGACAACTGTCCGGCACTACATCATCTCGATCAGGGCGATAACGACGGCGACGGGGTCGGTAATCCGTGCGACTGGTGCCCCGACGTTTCCGCTCCCGGCGGGGTGGACGAAGACGGGCGTTCCCTGGGAACGATCGACCTCGATTGCGACGTGGACGGCGACGACCTGGCCCTGTTCAACGGGTGTTTCACCGGTCCGGATATCACGGAACCGCCTCCGGGATGTGATCCGGCCGATTTCGCCCGGGCGGATCTCGACGGAGACATTGACGTCGACCTGGGCGACCGGGCGATCTTCGATCAGAACTACACCGGCCCGCTGGTCGGGCCGGCGTTGTACACCGGGTCCACCGCCTGTTCTACTTGCCACTCGACGAATCACACGGAATGGGCCGAGACCATCCACGCCACCGCGTTCGATACACTGGTAGCGAGCGGAGACGGAGACAACCCCTTGTGCTTCCCGTGCCACACGGTGGGGTACGCGGAGGCGAGCGGTTTCGTCGACTTGGCCACCACACCGCAACTTGCGGACGTTCAATGTGAAAACTGCCATGGAGCCGGCAGCAACCACATCGCGTCTCCCGGCAGCGCGTCGATGACGATTGACCTGGCCTCGAACCTCTGCGGAGCGTGCCACCAGTCATGCCACGGGTTGTGCGGGGACGATCACCATCCCCAGTTCGAACAATGGTCGGAGTCCAAGCACTCCACGGCGCTGAGCGACATTCAGTGGGAGCCCGGCACGGTTGCAGAGTGCCTCGAATGTCACTCCACGGACTACCGCATGGCCCCCGCAGGGGATAAGCCCGGCCTGTTCGAAGTAGTGTTCGATCTAGAGTGCGTGGCCTGCCACGACGCTCACGGAGGGCCCAACGTCGGCCAGCTTCGCCTGCCGCCGCGGCAGTTGTGTGCCGAGTGCCACACCACCGGCGTGGTGGTGCCCGGCGAAGAGCCCGAGCAACCGCAACTCGAAGCCCTGCACGGGGAAGGCGGCTTCAAGCTGGACGGCACCTCGTTGAAAGGGCCTTATACCGAGCACTGGTGGGGAATCCCGACGGAATGCGCCGCCTGCCATGTGTTCGCCGAGCCCTACGGCGGGCCGGATCAGCCGGTCAACAGCGGGCACACCTTCGAAGCGAACCGGCGGGCTTGCGGCCCGTGCCACACGGAAGAATCCGCCAACGCCCTGCTGGGCATGTTGCAGGGAGAGATCTCGGCACGCCTGGCGGGCATCGCCCATTACTTCGATCCTGGTGATCCGCTGTATGTTGACCCGGCGACCCTGACCCCGGAGCAGTTGGCCCGGTACAACGTTGCCAAGTTCAACTACGAGTTCGTGATCGCGGACAGGTCCCACGGCGCGCACAATCCCGGCTACGCCCGGGCGTTGCTGGCCCAGACTGAGTTCTTTTTCGGGATCACACCCTGGTTGCTTCAACCGGGAGGAGACGATATTCCCGCGCCGGCCGACGGTGTTCTGGAGATTGCAGAAGGAGCGGAGGTGGGCCGATGAGGATCACTCGACGTGAGTTCCTGAAAGCGGCTGCGGCCATGGTCGCGGCGGGGAAGATGGCTCCCGTAGCATTCGCGAACCTGCAGGAGACTCTGCGGGGCGAAGGCGCGCCACGAGTCATCTGGCTGCAAGGGGCGGGTTGCGACGGATGTGCGATCTCGCTGTTGAATTCCGTGCATTACACGACGGTCGACGACCTGCTGGTCAACACGATCGATCTGGAGTTCCAAAACAACCTCATGGCCGCGGCCGGTGATCTTGCGGTATCGATCGCGCAAGCCGCCGCCGCCGAGCCCGGCTATATCCTAATCGTTGAGGGGGCCGTCCCCACCGGAGCGAGCGGCCAGTATTGCCGGCTGTGGTCGGGAATGACGATGCACAGTGCCCTGCTCGCGTACGGCCCGGACGCCGGCAGTATTATCGCGTTGGGGGCTTGCGCATCGTTCGGGGGGGTCTCGGGTGGGGCGCCGAACCCGACCGACGCCCAAGGTGTGGGCGACATCATCGGAGACGACCCGCGGTTGATTAACATCCCAGGTTGTCCGGCCCACCCCGATTGGCTTGTGGGCACTCTGACGTACCTGCTGACCACGGGGCATACTCCGCCGTTGGATGAGTATCACCGGCCTTTGGAGTATTTCGGCAAGCGGATTCACGACAACTGCTTCAAGCGGCGCGAGTATTGCGGTACCGGGGTTTTTGCCTCCAACCTCAGCGAAGAGGGCTGCATGGAGTTCCTCGGCTGCAAGGGCAAGAAGACCTACGCTGATTGCCCGATCCGCAAGTGGAACAGCGGTGAAGAGGGCGGCAGCGGTGTGAACTGGTGCATCGGGGCGCGGAGTCCGTGTCTTGGTTGCGTGGAGCCCACTTTCCCGGACGGGATGTCTCCGTTCTACGTGTATTCGCCTACCCCGGAGAAACTCGAGGGGGGCGCCGGCTCCGAAACGCTGCAGACCAAACCGCAATCGATTGACAAGAAGCCGAGTTGAAACACCGGCTGGTGAGCTAAGAAGCCCTAGTCATTTGGGGAGAGATATATGGCGACGACGATCACAATTGACCCGGTAACCCGCATTGAGGGCCACCTCGAGATCGAAGTGACCGTCGATCTGGTCGGCGGTGACCAGCAGGTCATCTCCGCCAAGAGCGTGGGGAAGATGTTCCGCGGGTTCGAGATGATCCTGGCCGGTCGGGACCCGCGCGATGCCGCGCAATACACCCAACGCATTTGCGGAGTGTGTCCGGTGTCTCATGCGATGGCCTCGACCAGGACGCTGGACAACGCCTTTGGGGTCACTCCCCCGGACAACGGCCGGATCGTGCGCAACTTGATCCTCGGGGCGAACTTCATCCAATCCCACGTGTTACACTTCTACCACCTTTCGGCGGTAGACTTCATTGATACGACGGGACTGCTGGATCTTTCGCCGTGGGCTCCGCGCTACGTCACTGCGGACATGGCGACCGGGGCTACGGCCGGCACGCTGGTGAACAACTACCTCGCGGCACTTGCTATCCGACGTAAGGCGCATCAGATGGGGGCTATTTTCGGAGGCAAGCTCCCGTGTACCGGTTCTTTTGTGGTCGGTGGGGTCACTGAAGTAGTCAGCGCGGAGAAGATCGCCGAGTTTAGGAGTCTCCTGACGGAAATTCGCAGCTTCATCGATAACGTGTATATAGCGGATGCCACGACGGTGGCAGGTCTGTTCCCGGATTACTACTCGCTTGGTGTCGGAAACGGCAATCTGCTTGCCTATGGCGCTTTCGACCTTAACTCCGCGGGCACCAGCAGACTCTTCGCAAGCGGGCGGCGTACGGACGGCTCGGCGCAAGCGATGGACCCGGCCGACATAACCGAACGGGTAACGTATTCGTGGTATACGCCGGCCTGCGACGACCTTAACCCCGCCGCCGGCGCGACGGAGCCGGACGCCGCCAAGCCCGGGGCCTATTCCTGGATGAAGGCCCCGCGCTATCTGAATAAGGCGCACGAACTGGGACCGCTGGCGCGGATGTGGATCAACGGGTATTACACCAACGGCGTATCCGTGCTCGATCGGATCGTAGCCCGGGCGCAGGAGGCGAAGCTGATTGCCGATACGATGGACGGCTGGCTGGATCAACTGGTTCCGGGCGATCCGGTTTATCAGTCCAGTTCGATTCCAACTACCGCCAGTGGAGTGGGGCTGACGGAGGCGCCTCGCGGAGCGCTGGGGCATTGGATGGACATCGATAGCTCGGTGATTTTGCGTTATCAAGTGGTTACGCCGACCAATTGGAATGCCTCGCCGCTGGACCATCTGAATCAACCGGGTCCGATCGAAGCGGCGCTGGTGGGTACTCCCGTTGCGGATATGAGCCAGCCGATCGAGGTTCTGCGCGTGGTTCACTCCTTCGACCCGTGCCTGGCTTGTGCGGTCCACATGGTCCGGCCGGACGATCGATCGAAGGGTTCGAGAATAGTGATTCAGCCGGGTATCGCCTGACCGGGTCGGCCGGCTGATGGTGTAGGTTCTAACTGACATGATCTTGCCACCACGACAAACCGAACGCGCCCGCGTGGAGAAGTGTCCGGTCCTCATTCTGGGCGTGGGCAACATCCTGATGCGCGACGAGGGCGTGGGCGTGCGGGTAATAGAGGCGATGGGAGAACGCCCGATCCCGCCCGGCGTCGAGTTGTTCGACGGTGCCACGGCCGGGATCGATCTGCTCGATGCCCTGGCCGATCGGCGCAAGGTCATCGTGATCGATGCGATGGACGGACATTGCGAGCCGGGCACCGTACTGCGGCTGTGTCCGGAGGATCTGACTCCCAGCCCCGGGCAGAGCGTCTCGTTGCACGAGGTCGGCTTCCTGGAAACTCTGACAATTGCCGGGCGGCTTGGCGCCGCTCCGGAGGAAGTGGTTATCTACGGCGTCCAACCCCAAGTGGTGGAGTGCGGATTGGATCTGTCCCCCGAGATCTCGCGGTTGGTCCCGCGGATCATCGAGCTGGTGATGGCGGATGTGGATAGTGGCGTGTGCGGCTCCGTTCCGCGGCAAGAGCCGGAAAGAGAAAGCTCATTATGAAGCGTTTGGCACTTTCATCGATAGTCCTTTTGGCAGCGCTGGGTTTCTCCGGAACGGCTTGGGCGGAGCCCGCGTGGGGCGTCAACTGTTTGAGTTGTCACGGTGGCTGGCAGACCGACACGGTGTTCATCTTGAACGAAGACGGGACGGCCGATCCCGACGAGAGCGCCACCGGCGCACCGGATCGCGGGAGCCTTCCCGTTTTCATGGCTTCCCCGGGTGACACCAAGACGCTGGAGATGGAGCTGGTCGGGCTGTCCCCCGAAGATACTTATGCGGTCGAGCTCAAGCGGCTGCGTTTCCTCGGAGTTGTCTCCGGCAAAGAGCTGACGTACACCGGTGATTGTGCGTGGCCTTACTGGGGCGAGCCCGGAAAATACTTCACAGAACCGCCGATTAGCTATGAATGGGGCTCAGATCCGACAGCATTCAGCTTCGATCTGACCGTGCAACCGGATGCACCCTACGACTACTATGACCTGGTTTTCGCGGTAGCGGGCAAATGGGCGGCCGACGGCGGCCTTTTCTATGATGAGCAGCATTTCTATCTGCGCGTGACCGAGATACCTTCGGCCCCTCTGGCTATCGATGAGCCCAAGAACCGGTACATCTCCTTCAATGCCCAGGCCGTGGGTACGTCAGCCATCCAAGTGGAATTGGTGGCCAGCGATCCGTTCCCGGGTTCCAGCGGAATGCTCGGCTGGGTGGAGGAGCCGGACGCAAACGGTCTGGCCGGTATTGGGGATACTCCGGTCTTCCGCACTTGGGATGAATCGGCCGTTCACATTGGTGACTGCGGAATCGTGCCGGGATCCGAATACCAACTCCGGGCTTCATTCGACGGAGAGACGATGTCCGATCCGACAACGGTTAACACGGCGGACGTACCGGCTCCGAAGTATTGGGCGGACATGGTCGGCGGGTTCGTCGGCGATGCGTGGTTGGGCCCGAACGGGATCGTCAACATGAGCGACATCCAGGCGGCCCTGCAGCGTTTCTCCGGGTCCCCGAGTGCCCCGCCGTTGACCTGGGTCGATCTCGACAGCGAAACGCCCAACGGTCTTATTAATATGACGGATATTCAGCAAGCGGTCGGCGGGTTCAAAGGCATGCCGTACCCGTTCGGCGATCCGGTATCCTGCCCGTAACCAAATGGGGATTGCCGAGCGGAAGGTAGTGGCAGAATCCAATCAGGGCGCGGTGTCGGAACGCGCCGCGACGAGGTCGGCCACCTCGACGGGTCGAGCCGCTTGGGGCACGCCGTCAAGCAACAGCTCGGACCCCGTTTGAACGACGGTGGTCTGGGCGCAGCCGTCGAAGACGACATCTCGGGCGGTGAGACTCGCCGGGCCGAAGACCGCCTTCTTCTGGTAAGCGGTAAGTCCGAGACGGGCTCGGCTGATCGCCGCGCCTGAGATTTGCACGACCGACTCGTCCTTGCCGGCCACCCCAATACCGACGTCCGATGCGGTGAGTGACGTGATTGTGACATGACTCTTCTCGCCGACGGACACGGCCTTGTCGCTGACTCGCTCGGCGATGATCCGATCCGTTCGCACGGTGCTGCCGGAGAAATCGAGCGCATCACCGCCGATGTCCGCAAACCGGCAGTCCTCAATCACACCGGTAATGTAATCACCGTCGAAAGCGTCGGAGGCGCACCGGGAGAATGTACATTGACGAATATCGCTGCGCGCGTGAATGACGTTAAGAGCGTCCTCGCACAGGCTGTCGGTGAAATCCACATGAGCCAGACTCACGGCACTCTTGTAGAATGTAACACCTCCGGTGAGCAGCCAGCCGCCGCGATGGACTCCGGAAGTGTGGCGGACTACCGCGTGCTCCCAAGTGGACTCGACTGGGGACTCGGATACCGCTACTCCTCCCCATTTGCCGGATTGTGAGTCGAGTACGATCGGTTCTGCCGCTGTGCCCGTAAGGTGCAGCGGCCCCGTCGAATACAGAACGGCCGTCGGTTCAAACCGAAGCGTGGCCCCGGCTGCGATGTCCAGGCTTGCTCCCGCAGGCAGAACCAGGTCGCCCTCGACGTTCCAGTCTCCCGGTGGGACCCGAAACGCGTTGTCATCGGTGCGTTCGAGGAACGGATGTGAACCGAGAACTTCTTCGGTACTGGGCGGAGGCGGGACCGGGCCTTGCTCGGAACGCGGCGGGCGCTTCGGCACCTTCGCCCAGCGATAGTCACCCTGCCCGGGGAAACGCAAGGCCACTTCGATGTCCGGGGTCTTTCCGGATTCGCTCCGCGGTCCGCTCGGAGCGATGGGCACGCGGAATGACGCCAATACCAGCGAATGGAGTTCGTCTTCGCGGTATCTCATCTCGTCGAGACCCGAGGGTACCATCGCTACTGAGTGGTCCGGGTTCTCCCAGACGCCGATCTGTCGCCCGCCGACCCACACCCGCGATGCATGGATCAACGGACCGGAGTTTATGCGAAAACCGACGATCTCAATCGGCAATACCGTCGTGTTCCGCAAATCCACGGCGAATACCGGATGCTCGAACCCCGCGGTGCGGTCCCGGGTAGCCGAGGCGAGAACCATGTTGTCCGTATGGATGGTCTCGCGGATATACTGCTGACGCTGAGCGAGTTGTCCCCACGGTGGGGTAAGATCGGATCCGGTCCGGCACTTCGGATCGGACTCGAACTCCCGTTTCAACGCCAGTTGCAACTGCTCGAACCGTGGTTCCAGCTCCTTACGCAACTGCTCGAGGTAGGTCGGGTCGCTGATCCGCTCGAGTTCCTCTAAGTACAGCCGGGCGACGGCGGGGTCGCGTAACGGGCCGCTGATAGTGCGATCGTCCAATTGCCCGGGGATCAATACGGCGTCGGAATCCCCCCACAGAGGCATGGCATCGAAGCCGATAGGCTCGAGCCTGGCCGTGACCGGGTTGAAATAGAACCGGCTGTTTTGCCAGAGCACGGCATGCCACGCCCGCCACAGATCGACGATGGCCGTGTAACGTGCCAACTTTCTGGCATCGAAGACCTGATCCGCCGGTCGGCGGCCCTCCTGAAACGCCCGAAGGGCTTCGAAGGCCTCATCGCGCTGCGCGCTGAGAATGCCGTCTCTTTTGACTCGGTGAGTATCAAAGGACCTAAGATCCTGAACCTGCCATGCCGACATCCGTGTGGCGATGTCCCAATCGGACCAGCGCCAACCACGCAGATCGGTCTCGTTGTTCCACCAGACCCAGCGGCGCGAGACTTCGTCGCCACGCCACTCGCCGGAGTCATCGAAGGCCACAATTACGCCCTCGCGGCGACCGTGGGCTTCGAGCAGCTCCTTGGAGAAATGTTCTTCGAGGGCGTAAATGCCCTTGTCTTCTCCGTTAATAACCAAGCGAACGAATTGGTAGCGCACCGCGAGTATCCCCTCACGACGTAGGTTCTCCAGGAAGCCCCACTCGTTGAGGTAGAAGCGGGTCATAGGATGCTGGAAGGACATCGTCCGCATGCCGAACGGGCGATCATCCCCTTTCACTTTCACTCGGAAAGACCATTTGTCCGTGCTCCAATGGGCGGTCCGACCGCCCTTGAGCCTGATCCGCACGGGAGTCACGCGGCCGTCATGAGTGAGTTGCCCGGGAACGAAATCCTCGTCGGTTTGGCGGAGGAACCCGTCACGCAGAGCGGTCTCGCCTTGTTCCTTCAGTTTGCGGATGTGCTTCGGTTTGATATCCACGAGGACTACTGGTAGTTGCTCTTCCGCGGCCACTTTCGCGAAGTGTTCGGAGATAAGCTCGGGCGCGTTAGTTGCGGCCGCTACGGCGGATTTGAGCTTCCCCACCGCAATCCAATCCCAGTGCTGCCACTTAGCGTACGCCCCGGCGAGAAACACCGCCGTCAGAAGCAGGGCGTGCAACGCCCATCGACGCCATCGCCGGCGGCGGGGCGTGCCCGTCTGGTTCTTCGGGGAGGGCTCCAACTGGCTCTCACGGCTGGATTCGGCAATCATGGCTGGCCGTCTCTCATTCTCTCTCTGCTAAACCCGGATCCGGTCCCGCCCGGATTGCGGGCGCGGGAGGTCCGAGAACTCTTCACCATGATTGAGTTATCGGCACCAACCGCGACGACCTGATCTTCAGTCCGCAGGACTGTTCGATGCCCGTCGAGCAGGGGGCTCGACCCTACCGGGTGCTGCAGCCGGCCCAGTAGTCGAGGTCGTAATGCTCCGGCCGGGCCAGCGGTACCCCTTCAAGGCCGACGGTAACCAGCCGGACGTCCTTGCCTTGCACGTAGACATCGATGACGTGGTTCCAAGTGCGTTCGGGGAGATACCCTCGGCAACCGGTGGCGATTAGATGCACGCCGTCGAGTCGGTCGTAGATGATCGGAGCGTTCTTGCCGACGTCGCCCGCGAACAGATACACCGGCTTGTCGACGGCCAGCTCCCGCAGCAACGGAAAGACAACATCCCAGAAAGGGTGCCGGATGGTCTGTTGCCGGTCAAGATCACCCGCGGCATCGATCGAGGTCGCGTTGGCGAGCGGGATGACGTTGCGATAGCGTTCGTTGCCCCAGAACCACATCACCCGGTGCATGAAGAGAAACACGTGATCGATTGTGTCGTCGGTTTGGGCTTCCCGGAGTGCTTCCATCAGGAAATCGAGCTGGGCACCGTCGAATCCCTGAGGGTAATCCAATGTGCAAAGCACAATCGCCAGACTGCGTCCGAGGCGGGTCGCGTGATACTCGGGACCGTATCTCGCCCGGTACCATTCCAGGCTTTCTTCGCGGGTCGGTCTCATCCGAATGTCATGGCCGCCAAGGGCCAACAACACCGGGCCGGAAACCCGCGTCCGCACCGCCGCGTCGTAGAGATCCCAGTTCTCCTCCCCCGTAGTCGTCTGTATATCGCCCAGGATCGCCAACGCCGTGCTGGCGGTTCTGATGCGCTCCATTCCGGTGACGAATGACCCAATGAACGGATACCGCGGATCCACCTCGGATCGAAGATGGCCCGCGACCGTGAACCGGTAGTCGTAGTCGGCGGGCGGACGCGATATGTCAGCCGGCGTAACGGGTCGACCTGAGAAGCACTCCCAAGATTGATCGTACATCGACTTGGACGGCATAGCGGCAGCCGGGGCGGGACGCGTTACTCCGCGCACGAACTGTCGAAAACGCCAGCTTGCCTGATAGAGCAGCAGCGCTCCGAGCACGGTTCCCGCCACGAACAGGACAAGGACGAGCCGCGGCGGGACCCGACAAGCTGATCGACCATGCATGTCCCCTGCAGAAACCAAAACACTCTCCTATTGCTTCGTGCCTCGGTTTTCCGTGTTCTGCCGTAGCGAAGCCTCCGCGTGGCGTTGCGCGTGAAACTCCAGAGGTTGGGCATCCGGCGAAAGGACCACCCAGCTCTCGGTCTGGTCCGACGCCCGCCACGCCTCCCAGGCGGTGTCCGTCGTGGCAAAACAGAAGCGACCGAATCGCGAGAACTTCTCCCAGCCGAAGGCGGTTACCGTCCCATCCCGCGGCGTATTCTGAAACTCGGCCGGAGACATGCCCGAGAAGACCGTCACATACAGATAAGGAAACAAACCCGGGGCGTCGACGAAAATCCGATCATACTGGTCGCCATGATCGCGGGCCCATTGGCCGATGGCGACCAGGTCATTCTGAGCTCGATCTCCGTGCCAATCGGGCTGCCGCAGATAACGAACGACGTTGAACGTCCCGGCCGCAGCGATGAGCACCGCCACCGCTGCCGTAGCCGCCCAAGCCGCTCGTACGGAGGACGTTCCCGCGCCGCCCTGCAGTTTTGCCCATCCACGGCTGAGGATCGTCCCGAACGTCACGGCCCCCAAGGCCGCCAGGATCGGATACAACGCCCAGACGCCCGATGCACGCATGGGGTGCGGGTTGAGCCGGCCGACCGCAGCGGGCATCAGGCAGATGAACGTCGCGCCCAGCAGGAGCAACGTTGGAAGGTGTCGCCGCCACGCTGTCCGCACGAGAGCGACCAGCATTCCGAAATACAGAAACGGCAGCGAGGCCAGACTCAACCGCGCGGCACTCAGGATGCTGTCCTCGCCGAACGAGAAGAACAGATGACGCGGGTCCAGGTTCAAACCGGCGTTGAAGATCACCTTCCGGAACCACCAGTGCAGCCCGTTAGTCAGCGGCGGCACCACGTTGACAGCCCGCGTGAAGAAATGCTCCGGCCGGCTCAGCATGGCGTAAAGCTGCGGAGCGGCGCCGATGCCCACGCAACCCGCGAAGAGGACGAGTACGCCACCTGTTTGCCGCCACTTCCCTCGGAGAACGCCTACCTGGCTCACCAGCAGCGTCGCTCCGAAGACCGCGAACAACAAACCGCTGAGCCGCAACGCTCCGTACGCACTGGTAGATAGTCCGATTGCCAGCCCGGCCGCCGCAATCCAAACCGGAGCTTTCTCCCGCCTTACAAGAGGTTTGCTCCAGGCGGGCAGGCTGGAAGCCTGCGCTACTTGCCGCCGCGCGCTGCCGAGGGCATCGAGTGTCTTCAACAGCAGGTAGACGATCAGGACCGCAAAAAGCGGCGGCAGACACCCGCCGGTGTGAGCCTGCCGCGAGTACAACACGTGGATCGGAGAGAATACGACCAGCAGCAACGCCAACACCGCCCCCCGCGGCCCAAGCAGGCGCCGGGCGACGGCGAAGACCAGGATCACCGTCAACACGCCGGCGATAGCGGCCGGGAGCCGCCCGCTCCATACGGAGAATCCCCCGATACCGGTGCTCAGAGCCGCGAGGTAAACGTAAAGACCCGGGTGGTAGTCACCGGGGCCCATTCCGCGAATGATGATCGGCCAGGCCTCACCCGCCCGATCCGCCCCGGTGGTGGCTAGACTGTAACCGTCATAGATATCAGAAAGTTCGTCCTGGTGCAGCGGCAACGGATACTGGTCGAGAGCAGCGAATCGCAAGAACGCCCCAACAACGACGATGGCAACGATCAGCCCACGATGTGCCCACGTGGTGGATCCGTCCCGAGCACTCGCACCGGGCGAGCGGCCGAGGACGGAATCGCGATGGTCCTGAGTCAGGTTGGCGCTGTCGCTCGTCAAGCGTATTTACCTACCGGCCGGCGCTCGGTCGAAGAGCGACACCCGAACCGGCCTTCGATCCGGGCGCGCACCGTCCGCACAACGTCCACGGAAGTTATCGGTCGGTGCGAGCAGTGACTGAAACGCCCCAGGGTGGCTCCGCGGCACTCATCCTGCCCGCCCAGCAATCGAATCGGCCGGGCCGTTTGCACCGGAAACGCCCGCCGCTCTACAATGCCGCCTCGTTGTACAAAGGTGAGTACCCTGAATGCGGTCTGAATCCCGACGGGCCGCCATCTGCCGCTCGGCGGCACGGAGGCTAGGCCATGAAACCAGTGATCCTGACTCTTGCTTCTCTCATCGTTGCCGGAACCTGCTTGGGTGGTCAGCCGGCCGACAGCTCCGCGGCAAAGGTCGACACGATTCTGAGTCAGCTTGAGAAACGCAGCGATGGACTCAAAGACATCCGGTGCAAGGTGGTTTTCGTGGAGGATGACCAGATCAACATGACTACCCGTCGGAAGTTCGGGAGTATCCTCTTTCTGATCGCAGAGCCTAATCCGCTGTTTTTGATCCACTTCGAGAAGACCGAGGTGGACGGCATGCTGCGTCCGCAGGAATGGTATCTGTTCGACGGGCAATGGCTGCACGAGGCGATCGAGCGGATTAAGCAGGTCACCGAGCGGCAGATCGCCCGACCGGGCGAGAAGATCGATCTGTTTGACCTGGAGACTGCTCCATTCCCCCTGCCTTTCGGCCAGGAGAAGGAGAAGATCCTCAGAAACTTCGAGGTTACGCTGGTCCCGCCGGCCGAGACGGACCCGGCCAACACCGATCACCTGGTGTGCGTGCCCAAGCCGCAAACTCGCATGCACCGCAAGTACGACAAGATGGAGTTCTTCGTTCGCCGCGATCTGCACCTTCCCAGCCGGATCGTGGTGACCAAGAACGATGGGGAAGAGGTCAACGCGGCCGACTTCCCCGACCTTAGCGAGAAGTCCCTCAACGCAGGCGTGCCGGCGGCGGCCTTCAAGCGGCCCTCCGCGTGGAAGAAATACGAGGTTGTCACCGAAGAGGCCGCCTCGACCGATTGAGCCGCACTGAGGCAGGTTCCTCAGCAAGGTGCGGCCGGGGCGTTGCTTCACGACGTGGGTGGATGTACCCTGCTCCGATAGAGTTTTCGATTACTTCCCAGCACTGATAGTGCGGTTTGCGAGGTCATAGAGGAGTCTCTCACGAGCGGGGATGTTAGATACGGCACTGTCGCGAGTCGCCATCAAACTTGCGCCCGATAATAACACACCGGAGATTTCTGATGGATACTATGAAGGCGGTCGTCAAGACTAGACCGGAATTCGGAGCAGAGCTCCAGGACAAGCCCATGCCGAAGCCGGCTCCCGGCTGGTTGATCGTCAAGGTGCGGGCCACGAGCATCTGCGGGACCGACGTACACATATACAAATGGGATCCGTGGTCTGACGGGCGGATCGGGGCCAAGGCGCTGCCGCAGATTCTGGGGCACGAGGTAGCCGGCGAAGTCGTCGAGGTCGGACCGCATTGTCAGCGGATCAAGGTCGGTGATTACATCTCGGCCGAAACCCACATCTACGATCCGGGTGACCTGACCAGTATGCTCGGCTCGCTGCATGTGGGCGCTCACATGAAGATCCTCGGCGTCGATTTCGACGGCTGTTTCGCCGAGTACTTTGCTTTGCCGGAATCGATCTGCTGGCCGAACGACAAGAGCATCCCGCCGGAAGTCGCGGCTATCCAGGAGCCGCTGGGCAACGCCTGCTATGCAGTGCTCGGAGAGGACGCGGACGTCGCGGGCAAGAGCATGGTCATCACCGGTGACGGACCGATCAGCTTGTTCGCCATCGGCGTCGCCCGAACGGTCGGGGTCGCCAAGATCATCCACTTCGGCAAATACGACACTAACATGGAGATCGCCCGCAAGATGGGGGCCGATCTGCAGATGTATACGAACAAGACGAGCGCTCAGGAGCGGCTCCAGTTCGTGATGGACCACACCGGCGGCAACGGCGTGGACATCGCCCTCGAGATGGTCGGTTCGCAGGACTCGGTGAACGACTGTTTCGCCATGGTTCGCAAAGCCGGCCGGCTCACCGCGTTCGGGATCGCCGCTGAATCACGTCTGCCGGTGGACTACAACAACGGAATCGTCTTCAAAGGGTGCCAGATTCACGGCATTAACGGCCGGAAGATCTTCGACACGTGGTATCGTAACTGCAATCTGCTCGCCGCCGGTCGGCTCGATCCGACTCCGGTGATCACGGACATCTTCACCCTCGGCGATTTCGAAAAGGGCTTCGGGAAGATGATGGAACGGCCGCGTACGAGTGCGAAGGTCGTGCTGTTCCCCGACGATACGGAATACCAGGCGGCTTTGAAGCGGCGCGGTTAGAGTAAGGTGAAGTCGTGTCACTCGACGACGGGTGACGATTCAACGTGTTAACAAACGTCGCGGACGGCGACCAGGCTGAAGTTAATCGGAGCAACGAACATGTTTGGCAGGATGAAGGATGATCTCCAGAAGGAGTTGGCCTCGGTACGGGAGGCTGGTCTGTATAAGGAAGAGCGCTACATTCTAGGCCCGCAGGCGGCGGACATCAGCGTCGAGTATCCCGAAGGTGCTCCGAAGCAGAATGTCATTAACTTCTGTGCGAACAACTACCTCGGCCTTTCTTCGCACCCGGACGTGGTAGCGGCGGCCAAGGACGCCCTCGAAACCCACGGGTACGGCATGAGCAGCGTGCGGTTCATCTGTGGAACCCAGGACATCCATCGCCGGCTCGAAAAGCAGATTGCCGAGTTCTTCAAGACCGAAGATACGATCCTCTATTGCGCCTGCTTCGACGCCAACGGCGGTTTGTTCGAGCCGCTATTGGGCAAAGACGACGCGATCATCACCGACGCACTCAATCACGCGTCGATTATCGACGGAATCCGGCTCTGCAAGGCCACCCGCTACATCTACAAGAACAACGACATGGCCGAGCTGGAGGACAAACTGAAGGAGGCCCAGGGGGCCCGCTACCGGATCGTCGCGACCGACGGGGCGTTCTCCATGGACGGGACCGTCGCCCAGCTCGACAAGATCTGCGACTTGGCCGACAAGTACGATGCTCTGGTCATGGTCGACGATTGCCATTGCACGGGTTTCATGGGTAAGCACGGCCGCGGCTCCACCGAATACTGCGGCGTCATGGGCCGCGTCGATATCATCACCGGTACGCTGGGCAAGGCGCTGGGCGGAGCTTCCGGCGGGTTCACAACCGGCCGCAAGGAGATTGTGGAACTGCTGCGGCAGCGCAGTCGCCCGTATCTGTTCAGCAATACGGTCTCGCCGATCGTGGTGAAGGCGTCGATCACGGTGTTCAACATGCTCACCAAGTCGACCGAACTGCGGGATAAGGTCATCGCCAACACGATGCGTTTCCGCGAGGGAATGACCGCGGCCGGCTTCGACATCAAGCCGGGCGATCACCCCATCGTCCCGATCATGCTCTACAATGCGAAGCTCAGTCAGGATATCGCCCGCGACATGTACGCCGAGGGCATCTTCGTAATCGGCTTCTTCTACCCGGTGGTCGGCAAGGGCTTGGCCCGCATTCGCTGCCAGATGTCCGCGGCTCATGATACCGCCCACGTCGACAAGGCCATCGCGGCCTTCACCAAGGTGGGCAAGAAGTACGACATCCTCGGCAAGACCAAAGAGGAGATCATCGCCAAGTACGGTGAGTAAGGCCGGTAGGGTCCGCTTTGCGGACCATCAGACTTGACGTAGGGCACGGTCGAGGTACGAGACCTGCCGGGTGCCGGGTGCCGGGTGCCATGGCCCACGCTTGCGTGGCCATGAGGCGGATGCAGTCTGCACAGCCAACACGGCAGATGACTCTTACAAGGCGCTCGCGGACAGATGTTCAGATTCGTTCATGCCGCCGACCTGCATTTGGATAGCCCGTTCAAGGGAATCACTGCCGAATCCGAAACCGTCGCTCAGGCGTTACGCTCGGCCACGTTTGAAGCGTTCGACGCCTTGATCGAGTTATGCATCGAGCGCGAAGTCGCTTTCCTACTGATTGCCGGCGATGTGTACGATGGAGCCGATCGCAGCCTGCGCGCGCAGCTCCGCTTTCGCGACGGCTTGGATGAACTCGCCCGCCACGGCGTCCGTGTGTTTGTCGTTCACGGTAACCACGACCCGCTGGATGGTTGGGCCTCGGCGATCAACTGGCCCGACGGCGTCCACATCTTCGGCGGGGACGAGGTCGAGACCGTCGAGGTCGAAGTGCTCGGCAAGGCAATCGCGGCCGTCTCCGGGATCAGCTACAGGAATCGGCGCGAAGACCGCAAGCTCTTTCAGCATTTCGAGGCCACCCGGCCGGAGCTGTTTCAGATCGGGCTCCTTCACTGCAACTGCGGCGGCAACACGGCCCATGAGGACTATGTCCCCTGCCTGCCGGAGGATCTCACTCAAGTCGGTTTGGATTACTGGGCGCTGGGGCACGTTCACACTCGGGCGGTGGTAAGCGAAGACCCGTGGATTGTCTATCCCGGAAATCCGCAAGGGCGCAGTATTCGTGAGACCGATCAGCGCGGGGCTTTCCTGGTTACGGTGGACGACGGGGGCAAGGTCGACCTGGAATTCTGTCCACTTAACGCCGTGCAATGGCTGGCCGACGAGGTTTCGATTGACAATCACACCACTATCGACGCTATCGATCGGGCGTTGTCGACCAAGGTGGAGGAACTGCGGGAGAAAGGTGGCGGTCGCCCGGTTGTGTGCCGACTCTCCTTGACCGGTCGCGGCGTGTTGTATCCCGAACTGCTTCGCAACGACGGCATCGGCGACTTGCTAATCCGGGCACAAGAAAGTGGGCTCACTGACGACCCGTTCGTGTGGGTGCAGGAGATCGAAATGGCGGCCCGCCCGAACGTGGACTTGGCCAGGCTCCGCGACGAACGCGACTTGTTGGGGCAGGCGCTTTCGATCGCGGAGGAACTCGGGCGGACTCCGACCTTCTCTAAGGAACTGCACCCTGCAATCGCTCCGCTCTTTGAGGATTCGCGGACCAGAAAGGTGTTGGATCCGCTCTCGCCCGACGAGCTTCACCGGTTGCTGGCCGATGCGGAGCTGCTTTGTGTTGACCTGCTGGCGAGAGACGAATGAGAATCACCGCCCTGCACATCAACAGCTTCGGCATCTTCCGCGGAATGTCGCTGCCGGACGTGCCGCCGGGGCTCGTACTCATCCAAGGCGACAACGAGGCCGGTAAGAGCACGCTGTTGTGGTTCATCCGCGGCATTCTCTTCGGTTATCCCGACGGACGGTCGCGAGATCCGGGTTATCGACTCGGCGACGGAGAGACTCACGGCGGACGCCTGGAGATTGTCACTGACCACGACATTCCGTACACGATAGCGCGCCGGGGCGTGCGCGGCGGTGGAGAGGTGACCATTACGGACTCCGCCGGCGGCAGCGGGAGCCTTCACGACCTACTTGGCGGAACCACGGCGCAGCTCTATCGCAATATCTACGCGTTCAGCCTGTCCGAACTGCACACCATCGACTCACTGCAGGCTGACGGTGTCAAAGGCGCGATCTACGGAGCGGCCTCCGGCACTGCGCTGATGGCGCTGCCGCAAGCCCGGAAGATAATCAGCGATAAGCTCGACGATACGTTCAAATCGCGCGGACAGAAACAGCAGATCAACATCCGGCTTGCAGAACTTGATGCCATCAACGAGAGCCTGCGCGAGACCTCCAAGGACATCGATAGATACAACGAGGCATGCACGCAGTTGACGAAGACGGAAGCGGAGCTCGGCGAACTGCTGAGTAGGATGCGTGATAGCCGGATTGAATCCGGGCGGATCGATACGCTTCTGAAAGTATGGCCTGAGTGGGTCAAACTCCAAGACTGTGAGGAGAACCTGAGAAACCTGCCTCTTGTTGTCGAGTCCTTCCCGGAGGACGGGCTGGGGCGATTGGAGACCGCGAACCAGGTCCTTCTGCAAAACCGGGAGCGTCTGCGAGAACTGGTGGAGGAGCACGCGATTTTGCGCCGCGATATTGCGGACCTGAACGTCGATCCTGATGTTCTTGCAGCCGGTGAGACCATCAGCGTTCTGACCGAAAGCCGTGCGGGATACCTTGCCGCCCGCGCGGACCTTCCCTTGAAGCGACAGGCCCACGCATCCGTCGATGCCGAGATTGCGGAACTGCGCCGACGCCTGGGGCCGGGCTGGACGGAGGAGGAGATCCGCACGAGTGACTGCTCTGTGTCAGCGCGGGAGGCTATTCGCAGGCATGACCAGGGTCTGACTGTTGCCGGAGAGGAGCTCGCCCGCGCGGAGCAAGACGCGGCCGCCCGAGAGGAGACCCACAAGCAGACTGTCGCCGATGAACAGAGAGCTCGGAAGAAGGTAGAGCAGTTCGCCGATTCCGACGCGGTTGATGAACAGTTGGTGCGTAGACTGCAGACCAAACGCGAGCTGTTCCGCGAGGCGGCGACGGACTTGCCTCAAGTCCAAGCCGATCTGAACACCGCCCGGGCTCGCGTCTTGCAGAACGTCAGGGAAATCGACGCCCGGTGGACGGTTGAGAACGTGGCCAACTTCGATGTCTCCGTTGCGGCGCAGCAGAAGATTCAAGACTTCGCCGACCGACTCGAGATAACGAAGCAGGATCGGGATAAGGCCGAATCGCTCCGTATAGCCGCGGTGGAGTTGTTGCGGGCCGGCCGTGAGCAACGCGACGCTGTCCAGGAAGAGTTGGAGCAACTGCCCGAAGGCTTCGATCGGGATGAACTAACCCGGCGCCTGGCCGCGATTTCCGCACTGGAGGGCGCACTACGCGAGCGCACCGAAAACGCCCGGGAGATCCGGTTCAGCGAGGCACGGCTCGGCGACAAGCGGCAAGAGCTGACCCGACTGAAGCTGCAGTCTCCCGCGTCGAACAAGGTGCCCCGGTGGGTACCGTTTCCGGCCCTCTTGATTGCCGCAGCGGCGCCGGTTGCTGGGTGGGCGCTTGGCCAACTGCCGGAGGCGGGGGGTGTTAGTGCCCTGTTTGCGGTGGTCGCCGTCTTGTGCTTTGCGTGGCGGCGCAGAACCGAAGCGAGATCCGCCGGAGCGCAGAAAGCTCATACCGCCGCGGTCGAAGAGCTGAGCCGCGAGATCCGCAACCTCGAATCCGAGCTGGCGGTACTTGCCGAAGGCGAGGTCGCCCGCGAAGAGAAGATCGACAAGCACGCCCGCGCGGCGGCTCTGTCTGCCAAGGCCGATGCCGAGGAGATCAGCACCGCCCGGGAGAGCATCGAACACGACCTGGATGTACTTAAGAGCAGAGATCGGCTGGAGGCCGACCTGCGCAAACGCAACGAAGAAGTGCAACGCCTTACCGACAAGCTGGCCGAGACCGATCGGGTATTGCAGGCGCACGCCGACGAAATGGCGGGCGTGAAAGACGATTGGCGGAATCACCAGCAGCACTTGGGGCTCGCTCCGGAGAGTGCGGTCCAGACCGTGCAGCTCATCTTCACCAAGGTGGCGGCCGTGCGGGATCAGATCGCCGGGCTCGAAGAGCTCGAGAAGCGAATCGCGCGAATGTCCACCGGCCGTGACAGCTATCTGGATCTTGCTCGACAGGCTCCTCCGCTTGCTCCTTATTGCGAGGGACCGCCGGCGGATCTGCTCAGTGCGGTGGACCGCTTTCTGGAGGAGGTGCAGCGTCAACAGGACAACATGAAGGAACGGGCGCTGGCCCAGCGTAACCTGGCCGAGGTCGGCCGGCGCGTGATGGCCGCAAGTGACGCGCTGAAACAGGCCCGGGAAGCCCTGGACACCGCCGCTCGGCGGCAGACCACCGCACAGACCGCGTGGCAGGAGTGGTTGACCCAGCGCGGATTCGATGGGGACATGTCACCGCCGACGGCGCTGGACACCCTGAAACTCATCGAGGACGGGGTCAGGATGCTTCGGGAACGTGACCAGCTTGATGACGTGATCGCACGGCTGGATGCGGAAACTGCCGGCTACGAGCAGACTGCGGCCGCGGTTTTTGAGAAGCTGAACCGCTCGGTGCCCGGGTCTGACGATCTCGCGGCACGGGTTGAGGAGCTTGGCCGGGAGTTGGCGCGCAACAGAGACGACGCCACGCGCCAAGACACCATGCAGCGGCAGGCGGAGCACCTGGCCGCGCAGATCGAATCAGCCCGCCGACAGGCGGAGGAGTCGGCCCAGACGATCGCGACGCTGTTCAAAGAGGCCGACGTTGTTGATGAAGATACATTTCGCAAGTACGGCCGGTTGTACGCCGAGCGGGTCGGCCTGGGCGACGCGATCGAGCAGGCGAAGTCCACCATTCGCGGAATCTCCGGCGAGATGGACCTGGAGCTTCTGAAGACGAAGCTGGCGGAGACCTCCCGGGAGCAACTTGACGTGCGGCAGGGCGAGGTCCTTGGGGAGGTTGAGGAACTCGAGAAGCGGTCGCACGACCTGCGCGATACGAAGGCGGAACTGACGAACAGAATCGAGGCCATGAGGACCGCCGACACGGTTTCGCGGCTACGGGCGGACCGGGAGCGAGTTCTCGCGGAGATTCGCCCGCTGGCACTGCAGTGGACCCGCTACGCTCTTGCCGAAATGTTATTGGACCGGGCGGGCAAGCGATTCGAGAAAGAGCAACAACCCCGAGTAGTACGTGACGCGGCCGAGTTCTTCGGCAGAATGACCGGTGGGAAGTACGAGAGGGTCGTTGCCCCAGTAGGTGCTGATACGTTCGAAGTTGTGACCGCCGCGGACGCCGAGCGCCGGACCCCCGACCAGCTCAGCCGTGGAACGACGGAACAGCTCTATCTGGCGCTGCGTTTTGGATATATCCGCCTGCGTGCCGCCGATCACGAGCGGCTTCCCATCGTAATGGACGATATTCTGGTGAACTTCGACCCGCAGCGCGCCACCAGGGCCGCCGCGGCGATTCTCGAACTGGCGCGGGAGCACCAGGTTCTGTTTTTCACCTGCCACCCCGAGACGGTCGCCCGGTTCCGGCGCGAAGACCCCACCCTTCCGCTCTACCGGCTCCGCGAATCCTCGCTGACCGTCGAAACTCCGTGACAGTCAGTCAACATGCGACATGTGCGGTGGGGGAATCTCCACGTGCAACGCCCGGGACCGACCACCCTTCCATGCCACCGGCAAACCAATGTAGCGCTAGGGCTTGACTCGGGCTGCCCGATCCGATAGGATGGGGGTGTTACGATGTAATATTCCACGATGCGGGTGGAACCTAGGGTGATTCGATCGGTTCTGACAATCTCGTTTGGGGCGATGTTGACTGTGGTGGCCAGCGGATGGCCGGCGGCGTCTCATCTGCAGGCTTGCCACGAGCATCACAGAGAAGGGTCTCATCACGACTCGGACCGTTGCATTGTTTGCCAGACGTTGGTGGCGGCGTCCCAAGGCCTGCAGGTCGCTCCGGCCGCGGATATGCTCGAGGTCGCTTATTCCGTTGATGATCATCAACCACCGTCCACTCGGATTCGAGGGCCGGTCGAGTTCCGATCGGCGACTCCCCGCGCCCCCCCTGAATTCGTTTCCTAGAACATTGTTGAGTTTGCGGTTCGACGTTGTGGGTGTTCGCGGCGCAGTTATGCGCTGACCATAGCGCGCCGGGTAAATCAAACCGTGCATAGTTCGCGGTAACCGTTCGGTGCGCGAGTAACTTGGAGTACGCGCCGGGTTCAACGCCCGGTGAATGGAGGGTGCAATGATCAAACGACCGATCTTGGTGATTCTTACGGTGTTGTTGTTTGTCGGGTCTGCGCTGCAGGGACGGGCTCGGGGCGAAACGTGGGGAACTGCGACGTCGCTTTCATCCCAGGACAGTAGTGCCTGCCCGTTGGCACATACCCATATCGGCAAGAACCCGACATGGAGGCCGGATTGGAGTGACCCCGGCAACTCGGCCGGCGCCACCGATCCGGACCCGACCGATGACAACAAACTGTGGTTGTTCTCGATTCCGCCGGTGCATGCGGTTGCGCCTACCCCGGGCTGGCCGAACTGGGGAGAAGAGAACAGTACCCCGTTCTTGCTACTATCGCCCGCGACTAATCCGAACGGCGATCCGATCTACAAGCCGGGAGACTCGTCGCAGATACTGTACGAAAGTTCTTTCATGTACAGCGCCGTCGACGGATACGACGATCCGAACGGGGTACTTCATATTGACGGATGGCACTCGGCCCACGGCCCGCAGGGGGCTTGGAACCTCGAGAGCGTCGACCAGGCAACCGAGCCGTCGTGGGACATCCGTCTGGTGCGCGAGAGTGTAAGCCTTGCGCAAGATGACTTCTTCATGGCCTTGCCGAATGGCACGACCGTTCTGACCGCCGACGGTGACGAGTACGCTCTGCAAAAGAGGTGGCTCGATGACTTCTCTGCATGGGGCATGCACGAGCACATGAGCTTCAACTTCTGGCTCGCCGCTGATGGAAGCGACCTGGGGAGTGAGGTTGTCGCGACGTTCAGCGCCTACGACGCTGGTGGCATGTACACCCCATCGGATGCGTTTGACTTCCGCTTCAGGGTCGTACCCGAACCTGTGACTCTGAGCATGTTGATGCTCGGCGGGGTCGGGCTGGTCATCCACCGTCGCACCAGGATGAGTCACGTATGACAAAGGTCTGACGGTCGGCGCGGAGGGTGCGGTCTGCCGGACCCTCCCGCGCCGACCTCGGACGATACTCGCTAAGCGGAAACACGAAAGGAGGCCCGCCGTGAGAAGGACAAAGGCGTTTACGCTGATCGAACTTCTTGTCGTTGTTGCCATCATCGCCCTGCTGATCGCCATGCTGTTGCCGTCGCTGCAGAGAGCTCGGGCGCAAACCAAGACCATGAGGTGCATGAACAACTGCAAGGAGATCGGACTGGCCGTCGAGCTGTACGGTCAGAACAACTTCGGTCGCTTTCCCCTCAGCGGCGGGCATGGCGGTGTCGCAGACCCGCAGACCTGGTGGTTCAACGTGTTGGCCCGCGCGGATGTCAATACCTCGCTGCTCTACCGATGTCCAACGGACCCGGCGGAGAATTTCGTTGACTGGGAGAAGGTGGACTGGGAGGGGGTGGACGACGAGTTCCTCACGAAGCTCCAGGAGAAGCGCTGGGGCAGCTATGCCCTCAACTACTTGATGGCCAAGGAGCCCAACCCGTATTGCCACCGCCTTTCGCGAATCAAAAAGCCCACCCACACGATCTTCATCGCTGAGGCGGCGGACACGCTGGCGGGAGTAGACCACGTGCATCCGGAGCGGTTCCTGCTCATGCCCCCGGAACGCCAGGTGGCCATCGAACGCCACCTCGGCAAGGCCTGCTACCTGTTTGTGGACGGGCATGTGGATACCCTGACCCTGGCGGATACCTGGGAGCCGGGAAAGCGGAACCTCTGGGATCCCAAAAACGCGCCCACCTGGAGTGATGATCTGACGGCGCCGACACCGCCGCCGAAACCCTGACGTCGTCCGGCAGTCTACTACTAAGTCACACCTGGGTTCTCGGGTGGGCCACCGCTCTTGGGCGGTGCAGGGACGGGGCACGGTGCGGAACGTCGAGCGAGACAACATTGCTATTACAACACCTGGAGATGAAACCATGATGCTGCCACACAAGATAGCCGCGGCCACGTCCCTTATTGTGCTCGTGGCGTTCCAGCCGGTCCGTGCGGACCACGGCTGACCACTTGACCATTTTGCAATTGGTCAATTGCAGGGAAAGCTCTTTGCGGATGTTGAGGAACTGTACCTCACGCACACGGGGAAGCCGTATCGAAGCCATTACCCACTGAATTACTCGTGGTATCTCAACGCCTACGTAAACGGCGAACCGGGTTCCGAGCAGATTGAGAATGACCCCGAGCACGAACTAGTAGGAACGCCGGAGACAACGTACGACGTCTGGCTCGATATCGTGGCCCTGTCTCCCAGCCTCTACGTGTACGTGACAAACGCAGATACCTGGTATTTTGAGGGGGACCGGATTCACCTGAGCAACGTCCCTTATCACCACGTACACGTGGACTACTGGGTGTTGGCCGCGGACTACGACGAGAATGACCTTATCTACGCCGTCTATAGGTTAGTCGACGAGCAAGACCGGTACGAGCCTTCCGCCGACTTTGCGGTAGTGTTCAACCGGTCCGTGCCGGGGGACTTTGCATCCGACGGGCATATCGACCTGCAGGACTACGTTCAGATGGCGGCCGCTATGACCGGGCCGGGGACCTCGCAGCCGGACGCGGAACTTGCAGATGTTGACTACGACGGTGACGACGATGTTGATCTGCGGGATGCTGCTCAGTTCCTGCGCTGTTTCAGTGGCCCGGATGAACATCCTGATCCAAGATGCGCGGAATGACCGGCGCTGTCGGATTAGGTCTATCGTTCGGGAAGAAGGTGTATCCGGATGGTCCATGGAATTAACGTAGCGCCGCGGCTTGCCCCTCGTTGTTCTACACATCATTCGACGCATTCACCAACTGCAACCGTTCGATCTTCGATCTCGATTCTCCAGCCCGAAGGGCTCAGATGAAGTAGCCGGGGGCAAGTCCGCCAACGGCGGACGCCGCCCCCGGACCCGATCCCCACAACCTCCCTGACCCCGGTAGGGGTCAAATGCCTTGGGCGAATGCGTTTCGCGAGGCCGCCATGTCTGTCGACGCATTCTCAATAAGGTCGGATAGCGTCAACAGACGCGCGGTTCATCGACGCCGCCTCTTTCACCCTTCAGGGTGATTGGGATTGTTGGGCTCCCACCGGGGGCGGCGGCCGCTACGCGGCCTTGCCCCCGGCTACTATCTTGCAGGCTTTCAGCCTGAACACCGAGCCGGCTCGACGCCTTTCGCTGAAAAGTAAGCCGCGCCTTGCGGCCTTTCAGGCTGGGGATTGGGTCGCCGCGGAGTCGGACGGATACGCTTCGCTCGCCCGACAGAGATGTGTAGAACAACGAGGGTCCTGTCCCTGGCGCGGAAGCTCGCTGTGTTACGATGACGCCACCCACGAGGGATGGCGTTACAGTGCGTTACGCGCATGTATGCGAACATCGTGAACAAGCCAAGCGAGTGACCATACTATGGCACTGTACCAGTCCACGGCACGGCGATCGGTGCGGTACGGACCGGACTACGCGGCACGGCGACAATCTCCTTTGGTGGATACCCATAACCTCTCCCGTGCGGCAAAGTACTTGAAAAAGGGCGATAATCACGGCTGCCGAATGGCCTCCGGGGCTTTATGTGCTTCGAGATTGTCCTTTGCCCTGCCTTGCGGGTGCCCGATGAATAGGCGTGCGGGTAAGCCGCGAGTATTCGACACCTTACTCGTCGAACCGAAGGGAGGCATTGCCGTGGAAGAGTCCATCCACACGATAATCGAAGGGATGAACGCCGACGCCCAGATCCGCCTGTTTGTAATCCTCGACGAAACCCTTCGGGCGTGGGAAGAACGTAACCCTGCCGAGAGACCAATTTCACCCGCCGGCGAAGGCGAGGGCCATCCACCGAAACAACTGGTAGATCTGGTTCACGCCCTGCGCGATTCCGCCGATCTCGATCATCACGCCATCCCCCCCGAGCTGATGCTGATCGACCGGCCTTATCGGTATTGAACCGGGCGACCCGCAACGTGGTGCTACGTCGCCCCCGGGGCCTTCGGGTGTGCCACTGCTCTCGAGCAGTGGACCAGCGGGATACGGTGTGGATTCAACCCGGGCCTTTACGTGTGGCAAAGCGCTTAACCTGCAAGAATGGACGGCTGGGCGATGAATGTCCGCCAGACATCATCGCCCAGCCGTGCTTTCCGCAGCCCACCGGCAGTCGGGCTGGTTACATGCCTTCCCCCTTCATCCGGCACTAGGGTCCGGTCCGCGGGGCGGGTCACGCTGTCCGGTCCCTAGACTCCGGGAAGAAGAGGAGAAAGAGGCGCGCTCGGTCTTATTCGCAAGAAGATCTACGACTCCTCGCCGGATTCCGCCTTCCTTTCCTTGAGCAGTTCCTTGATCTCATCAGGCAAGTCGAAGCGGTCCTCGGGCATATCCACATTGTACTCGATGCTCTCGGTCGTCATCCGCCGTTTCGGTCCGGCACCCGTCACCTCCTCGACGAACGGAGTTTTGATTCCGTCCACCTCCCGGTAATCACTTGAGAAGACCACCAGAGGAATGTCACCCATCGAAGTGGTAATCGTCAGCTCGGTTTTTACCAGCAGTTTGGATTCCTTCTCGTAGTACCGGGTCTCCGGCTTGCCCTCGTTGGGGGTCATTACGACCTTATAACACGGCTTGTCGTTGACGGTTTCAACGCCTACGCACTCCGCCTTCTTGAAGACCTTACGCCAGCCGGGCGTGCTGTCGAAGACCGCTCGGCGCAACGTGCCGGCTCTTTCCTCGCCCTCCTTGATTTGCGGGCCTTCCATCATGGACTTGCTCCACGCCACTTCGCCGATGGTGCCCTCTTCGATTCTTCCGAGGGCATCTGCCTCGACCACGGCGTAACTCTTGTTGGGCTCGGCCGAGTAGCCGATCACCGAGGCCTTGATCCCCATCCCCACGAATTCGAGAGTCATCTTACTGACACTGTTGTGGATCTTGGCGTACGCGGCTTTGCCTCCTGTGGCTTTGACAAAATCGTCGACAACGTCCTCACCCTTGGGCAACGCCTCATCGCCCGCCAGCAACGCGGCGGGAGCGATCAGCAGCCCCAGCAGCAGTGCCGTAGTGAACCACCCGAACCGGCTCGCGACCGTCTTTCCCTTGTCTGAATTAATCATCCTCAAGCTCGCCTCCATCTAGCATTATCCTGCCGAGTGCCCCTTCGAACAGAGCCCGGCCGTCTAACAGTCCGTTGAAGAAGGTACAGGCACCTCGCCGAAGGCGTCTCGTAATACCGTAAGTGGGAATCGGCTCGGAGCCGGCCCCCTTTTTCAACGGCCTGTTAACCCTGATCACGTATCCAAGCCACCGCCGTCTCCAAAGCCGGATCCCGACCTTCGAGCAGAGCCGCACGCGTGGGCTGAACTTCAATATCCGGAATCACACCGACCCCTTCCAACACCCCGCCGCCTTCCGAGATGTAGTTGGCCGTTGCATACTGAAAGCCGTCACCGTTGGCAAGCTTCTCGATATGCGAAGGAAGAGACGCACCCGCGGTCGTCGTGCCCACCACTTTGACACGCCCCAAGCCCTGCAAGCCACCGGCCAGTATCTCCGAGGTCGACCCGGAGAGAGCGTCCACCAGCAAAACAACCGGACCGTCATACGTCTTCGGGCGCGGTTTGACAACGTACTTCAGCTCGTTATCCCGCATGTACATCGTGCCGAGCCGCTGATCTCGCTCCGCCACGAGCCAGCCGGACATCCCCATGGCCATGGCTCCGATACCACCGGGATTCCCCCGGATGTCGATAACCACCCCGTCGGCGTCCAGGAAGCTCGTCATGGCCTTGTTGAACGTCCCCATCACCCTAGTCGGATCGAAGAACATGTTAAACGCGATGTAGCCGATGTTGCCCTCCAACATACGGGTGTCGATCCAGACATACGTGGCCGGCAGGTGTCCGAACTGGATTCTCCGGCCCTTGTTCTCCGCACGCACGATGTCGAGCGTCACCATGTCGTCATTGCCGTCACGGAACGTCACGGCGACGGGTTCGCCGACCGGGCCGCTCAGTCGCGAGGCGACTGCTCCAGTAACTCGGTAACGCTTGCTCGGGGTCTCTTCCAGCTCATCGATGAGGTTCCGAACGATCGCGGTCACGTCCTCGTCATCCACCCGGAGGACTTCCCAGCCGGGATGCACGCCCGCTGCGGCAGCAGGAGATCCCTCCTCTACGGCGGTGACCAGAGCCTGCCCCTCCAGCACGCGTACATCAATGCCGGTTCCGCCGTCCCGGGCGCCCTCCCCGGCCGGCGATTGCAGGTCGTCATATAGCTCCGCCGGGAAGATGGCGAAGTGCGATTTCCCGAGCCGTCCGATCAGTTCGTTCATTGCCGCCCGCGATTCGGACATGACTGCAGCCTGTTCCACCTTCGGCCGCAGTTCATCGCGCGCTTTCGCCCAGTCGACCCCGCCCAATTCGGGGTCCCAATGGGTATCGTTGATCTTGGTCCACACGTAGTCGAATGACTCGAGATTGAGCTGGCGCTGCTCGACCGTCAGAGGCGGTTCTTTGGGCGTGGTCGCGCAACCCGTGAGCCCCCCGAGAAGTCCCAAGATGACAGCAAGATAAGCCCCGCAGACGGCGCGGCGATTCCGTAAAATATGTCCGTACATGATCGCTCCCTTACGTGGTCGATCGCCGTCGCGCCGGGACCCTGGAGTACCTTCCGGAACCGGCGGAAGACGGTCCTCCCAATGAGCCCCGTGCCCCGCGCGACGAAGCGCCGGACCACCGAATACAACACTACCGGCCTATCGCCGCCGGCACAAGTGTACTGCTGTAAGCTCTTGTCGCAGAAAGCAAGATCGTGTCCACGTAAAGGACGTTGCGCGTTGCCGAGCGGACATACCCTGGCAGAATGGCGATTCGAGACCTTCCGAACTCGCAACGGTCAGGCGACAGAAGCGTGTCACTCACCCGGATTACTCACCCAAGCGAAGAAGAGGCGGCAAACCGATGCAGCGCCAGAGCTTGTCCCTGGCGTGGAAGCGCGCTGTGCTTCGATGGCGTCACCCACAAGGAGTAACGCTGCAGGGGGTCACGCGAATTCGTGCAAATGTCACGAATAATTCGGGCTAGTCCGCCATCGATTGGCGCGCAAGAATTCCGTCAGCCGTTCTACGAGTGGCTCATGAGATACTCGTGGATCGCCTTCGCACTGCCCTTTCCGTCGCCCATGGCCAGAATGACCGTGGCACCACCGCGGACGATGTCGCCCCCGGCGAACACGCCCGGGATACTCGTCATGTTGTTATCGTCGACAATGATGTTACCCCAGCGGTTGAGCTCGAGCCCCGGGGTCGTCTGGGTCAGCAACGGATTCGCTCCGGTGCCGATCGCCTCGACGAACACCTGGCAGGGAATCTCGAATTCACTGCCGGCGATTGGCACGGGACGCCGCCGACCGGAGTCATCAGGCTCGCCCAGTCCCATTTTGATACACCGGACTGCGCGCACCCAGCCGTTCTCGTCGCCGAGAATCTCGATGGGGTTATTCAGCATCCGGAAGATCACGCCCTCTTCTTCGGCATGTTTGACTTCCTCGACCCGGGCCGGCATCTCCTCGCGCGAACGGCGGTAGACTAACGTTGCCGGGTTCGCCCCCAGGCGTTTCGCCGTACGCACAGAGTCCATGGCCGTGTTCCCGCCGCCCACGACGACGGCTTGGGCCGCGGTAATCACCGGCGTGTCGGTCTCGCCGGAGCCGAACCGATAACCGCCCATCAGGTTGACGCGCGTCAGGAACTCGTTGGCCGAGTAAACCCCCTTGAGATGCTCGCCGGGGATACCTTGAAAGACCGGCAGCCCGGCCCCGTTGCCAATGAACACCGCATCGAAACCCTCTTCCTTCATCAGGTCGGGAATCGTATACGTCTGGCCGACAATCACATCGGTAAGGATCTCCACGCCGCGCGTCCGCAGAGTCTCGACTTCAGCTTCGACCACAATGTTGGGAAGCCTGAACTCCGGAATCCCGTAGACCAGCACCCCGCCGGCCTTGTGCAGAGCTTCGAAAACCGTAACGGCGTGGCCCATCTTCGCCAGCTCGCCCGCACAGGTAAGCCCGGCCGGCCCGGAGCCGACCACGGCCACCTTCTTACCGGTCGGCGGCGGAGGCTCGAAGAGATCCTTACGGTTCTCACGCGCCCAGTCGGCTACGAAACGCTCGAGATATCCCACGCCGACCGGCTCGCCCTTTTTTCCGCGGATGCACAGCTCCTCGCATTGCGTCTCCTGGGGACACACGCGCCCGGTGACTCCCGGAAGCACATTGGACGCCAGCAGGATGTCCGCGGCCTTGTTGAGATCGTCTTCGGCCACAGCGCCAACAAAGCCGGCGATATCGATCCCGACGGGACAGCCCTCGACACATTTGGCGTCTTTGCACTGCAGGCAGCGCTGAGCCTCCTTCCGAGCGGTGGCCGGGTCGTAGCCGTCGTTGACTTCGCGGAAACAGGTAGCTCTCTCAACCGGGTCCTTCTCAGGCATCGGCTGACGGGGGATCTTCAAGCGTTCAGATGGTTTCATATCCTGGTCATCACATCAACGGGCGAGCCCGCGGTTCGTTGACTGCTCAACGATGAGCGTTCCTTACGGTTTATCACATTTACATTGATGAAGCCGGTCCCAGGCGATTCTCTCCTGGTCGCGGTAGGTGGTGAGCCGATCGACCAACTCGTCGAAGTCCACATCCTGGGCTTCAAACTCCGGGCCGTCAACGCAGGCGAATTTCATCTTACCGCCCACCGTTACCCGACAGCCACCGCACATGCCGGTTCCGTCGACCATGATCGGGTTGAGCGAGACAATCGTGCGGACCGAGAAGGCCGTGGTCACCTTCGCCACCGCCCGCATCATCGGTACCGGACCGGCGACCAGCACGGCCCCGATCTTGGCGCTTTTATCCTCCAGCAGCTCCTGGAGCTTGCCGGTAACGAAGCCGTTGTAGCCGTAGCTTCCGTCGTCAGTGCAGGGGTATACGGCGTCGCAGTACTCGGCCAACTCCTTTTCAAAGATGACGTATTCCTTGGTCCGGCCGCCGATAACCGCCGACACCGTGTTGCCCGCCTTCTTGAGTGCCTTTGCCTGGGGGTTGACCACCGCGGTGCCGACGCCTCCGCCGACGAGAACGGCGTGACCGAAGTTCTCAATCTCCGTCGGCCGGCCCAGCGGGCCGACGATGTTCAAGATACTGTCGCCCGCGTCGAGATCGCAAAGCTGTTCGGTAGTCGCGCCGACCACCTGCACTACGAGCGTGATGGTTCCCTCCTCAGCGTCCGAAGCGGCAACCGTCAACGGAATGCGTTCCCCATCCTCCCGAACTCGCAAGATAATGAAATGGCCGGGAAGATGACGCTTGGCGATCCGCGGGGCTTCTACCACGAACTGCCGAACCTTAGGGGCCAACCAATCGGCCTTGCGTATCACAAACATGAGTACCTCTTGCCAAAAAATCCAGTTGCAGTGCCGCAAGGCTTGAGGCGATTAGACCCCCGCCGGCGACGCTTCACTTTGAATCCGGCGCCGAGCCCGTTCCGATTGGGCGTAGGCTGCACGCCACCGCCGCTAGGCCATCCGTCCTGCCTACATCAACGCGGCTCGCCCTATCCTGTCCTAACAGAGGATCTCGTTCGGACCTTGCCGATTCTCCGATACTACCCGCACGACAACACGGGAATGTGCCCTTGTACAGGCAATTCGGATAGGTGGCAAGCCAAGGTTCGGCCTCCCCAGGCCGCAGAGTGCTCTTAAGAAAATGCGGCAGGAACGGTCCCAGTTGCCGGTACTGGCTTGCTCCAGAGGGTCGTACGGCGCGCGAGTCCTGGAACGACCGGACCGAGACCCGCTCGGCCGAAGCTGCTTGCACGCGGGCTCGGCAGACCCGACACCTCTCGGATTTGCGCGCAAAGAAACCGCACGGTACCCGGATGCGCCGGCTTCCGCGTCCCAACCTGAACCCAATCGGAATGGCCGGGTTCGGTGCCTCTGCGGGTGGTCCGGCTATCGTCGCTTAGCCGCTGGGCGACGCAGCTTCACTTTCATGTCACGGCGGGTGGTTCGGGTTGCCTCCACCACTTTCATGGCTTTTTTGATGTCCGGGACCTTCAGGACCATCGTGGTCTTACCGCCCCGGGCCCCACCGGTGCAGTACATGTAACCGATATTGATATGCGCCGCCGAGAGCCGGTCGCACAGGTCTGCTGCCGCTCCCGGACGGTTGGACAGAGTAACGGCAAGGACCTCGGCCTCGGAGCACGGCACGTTGAGGCTGTGGAATACAGTGCGGGCTTCCGCTGGATCGTCCACGATCAACCGGAGCACCCCGTGCTCCATCGAGTCCATCATGGCGATCGTTCGGATGTTGACCTTAGCCTTGGCGAGTTCGCGGAACACTCTGGACAACACACCCGGTCGGTTAACCAGAAACACGGAAAATTGAACGCACTTCTCCATCAGTGGTCTCCCGTTCTTGGGGCCTCGCACCGGCGCGCAAACCTCCTTGCGCACCCGCTGACACCGAAACGCAGCAGCCTTTGAATCTTCGAAAACCAGTCAGAGCCCGGACACTAGCGGACGAGGCAGATGAGATGATTGTAGCCTCCCGAACGTTCGAACGGATCCGTCGCAATTCGCCTCCTGCTCTCCCGGCCACGCGGGCTACGCCTGCCCCGAGCCGGTCCTGCGATCGGGTGAAACCGATTGATGCGGCTGGCCCACACCCGTCGGTCCACCAACGTCCCTTGCCAGTATATTCCAGGTCCGCCCAAGCTCCAAGACACGAAACGCCAGCAATTGCAGTCGCGCCCCGAATCCGCAGCACATGCGCGCAATCAAGAGTCTCGAACAAGTTCATCGGTAAAAAGAGCGGTGCCCCGGCAGCGGTATTAGCCGCCACCGAGGCACCGGTTGTCAGACCTAGTCAATCAGGCCGCGGCCTAGTGGCCGGAGGGCTTGGCGATTCCGATTGTCGGGACGTTCGGATAAACCGCCCCGGCATCAATGGCCAGAATCCGGTTGTCGCCGGTGACGTCCTTACGCGGATCCCAGCACGGGAGCGTCGTGTTCACGCACGGCACCGCCGGGTAAACCGCACCGGCATCAAGAGCCAGTACGCGAGCGTTGTCGTCCACATCACCCATCAAGACCAGATAGTGAACCTCGAACGGGTCCACGCCGGCCCAACTGCCGTCATTGGTGATCGCAATCCACGTATTGTGAGTCAGATTCGCGCCAACCTCCTGCACCATCAAAGTCATCGCGTCACCCGCGTCAATCGTGAAGGTGAAGCTGCCGGACAGGTCCGGACCGAACGCACCACCGGCCAACATCTGGCGGATCTTAAGATCGCCCGCGGCCGGCACGGCCGGGACGTCGCAGTCCAATGTCAGCAAAGCGTAGTTGTTCTGCGTCCGCCATAGGCTGTGCTCGTGCTCCGGCCAAGCGGAATCTAAGCTGCAAACGTCGATCACATTGACCGTCAGTTCCGTAACCGTACCCACGCCGGCGGCTTCCGTGGCCCAGAAAGGCACGCCGGTTTCATACTGCTGAATCACATTCGCGAACGGAACATTCGGGGCCGCGTTCATGATGCGGAGGTAGTAGGTGCCCACCGTCATCGGAGCAGTCAGCGAACCGGTGAGCAAGACCTGCGGGCTCCCCAAAGCAGCAACGTCGGTGATTACCGTACCGACCGGAAAAGCCGCAACCGGCTCGCAGACATTGCTAACGCAGTTGGACCCGCTCGGGCAGTCATCATTGTCGTCGCACAGCACTTGCCCGTTCATGATGGTGTTCTGAGCACCACCGCACTGGATCAGCTTGCCGGACTGCACGGTACCACCGTACCCGGCCGGGTTCGTGATCCCGAGGTTCCGCACGAAGTTGTTCATCGGGGCAGTCGTGGGCGTATCCGCCTGAGCGAGATCCCCACCGGTGAATTCGAGGTCGAATCCCACCAGAGCAAGACCTTCGTTCGCAGTATCCGTCAACTCGCCGATCACGGTGTAGTCCACGGTCGCACCCGGGCCCACGTTTACCGTCGACTCACCACCCGACTTAACCGTCAGATTGATATCCGTTGCCGTGGCGACCGAGCCGCACAAGGCCACCGCCAACGCAAAGACCAACATCCTCTTCATAACATCCGCTCCATTAAGAAAAGCGTGGGTCCGACCCACACCGTGCCAAAAAAGACAACCAACGTAAACGGCAACCCAGGGCCTTTTCGCCACCTTGGCCGCGACCTGCGGCACCGGGGGCAACCCTGGACCACCTCCACTACCAAACATGTCGCATGCGACCGCGTCAGGCGCGACTTTTTATTCCCATAAACCAAAGAAGTGCCTGACACTACACTGCAGGACAACGTTGGAAGAACTGATTCTGTAGCACTTACATCATGGATTTCTCTGTGTGACTATTTGGGACGGATCAGGCGGAGGTTCTGCTCAGATTGCCGGCGAGGTACGTAGCGGGTTCGGGAAGACGGCTCGCCACCGGTGCGAGGGAACTCCCACATCAAGGATGCCGTAGGGAGCGGGAGCGATCGTAGCGTTTGACGACTCGATTGGCTTAGGCGACGCTATCGGACCATGACCCCTCTTCAGTTTACCCGTAGCGTGCGCAGCCTTAACCGTCTGCGGCACATTGCCAGGGTTCTTACCCAGCACGGGTTCGGGCACATTGTCGCCCAACTCAATCTCGCGCGGTTCGTGCCGGTGTGGATGCTGCGGCGTAAGACCCGCGCCGCGCGGGTCGACGAGCGCCCGTCGTCCATTGGACGACACCTGGCCGAGGCGTGTGCGGAGCTGGGCCCCGCCTTCATCAAGCTCGCCCAGCTTGTCAGCACTCGCCCCGACATCGTGCCGACGGAGGTGGTCGAGGAACTGCGGACTCTGCAGGATGACGTGCCGCCGTTTGATACCGCGGAGGCGATGGCAATCATCGCCGCGCAGGTCGGTCGCCCCGTCGAGGAGTGCTTTGACTGGATTGGTGACACTCCGATTGCCAGCGGCTCGATCGGACAGGTGTACAAGGCGCGGGCTCACGATGGCACCGAGCGCGTTGTGAAGGTCCGCCGCCCGCATATCGAGGAGACGATCACGCTCGATATGCAGCTTCTTCGCTGGCTGGCCGAGTCGCTGGAGAGCCTGCTGCCGGAGGCGCGGAGCTTCCGCCCGGTGATGTTCGTCAATGAGCTCGAACAGACGCTCAAGCGCGAGTTGGATTACGTGAACGAAGCTTCGGCTACCGCCCGCTTTCGGGAGGCGTTCGCAGGAGTGCCGGGCATCCGCATTCCCGCGGTCGATTGGGATCTATCGGGTCCGAGCGTGCTGACCCTCGAAGCTCTCCCGGGTACGAATGTAGACCGGATGCTCGAGCGCTCGGATGGCGAGGCCGAACCGATTGATCGGCGGCTGGTAGCCCGGCGGCTCGCAGATGCATACGTCCGTCAGGTCTTTGACCTGGGCCAATTCCACGCCGATCCGCACCCCGGGAACATCCTGGTCGAGCCGGTGGCGCGGGTTGGGCTTATCGACTTCGGACAGGTCGGCACGATCACCGACGAGCTGATGACACAGTTGATCGTCATCGTCTACGCGTGCGTGAATAATGAGCTTGACGTGGTGATCGATACGTTGGCCGACATGGGTGCGGTCGGACGTGAGACCGACCGGGGCAGTTTGCACCGGGCGCTACAGGCGCTACTCGACAAATACCACGGCCTGCCGATCAAACGTTTCGACTTACCGACGGTGCTCGCGGAGTTTACCGACGTCGTCCGCCGGCACGACGTGCTGATCCCGCGGGATTTGATGATGCTGTTCAAGGCGATTGGGACGGTCTCGGGGGTCGTGATCCGGTTGGACGCCGATCTCGATATGCTCGAACTGCTTCAGCCGCGGCTCAAGGAGGCCTTATCTAAAAGGTTCTCTCCGGCGCGACTCGCCCGGGCGGCGGCGCTGGTGGGTTGGGATATGGTCAGCATCGCCCGTCAAGCCCCGCGCTATCTTCGCCAGATGATGCGTCGGGTATCAGCGGGAACGTGGCGCCTCGACATTCGGCATCAGAATATCGACCGGTTGATCCGCGAGCTGGATCGCTCCAGCAACCGGCTTGCCTTTTCGATCGTTATCGCAGCCATCATCGTGGGCAGCTCCGTCGTCATCAGCGCCGACAGCGCTTTGACTTTGTTCGGGATCCAGGTGCAGCACTTCGGGGCTGTCGGTTATCTGATCGCAGGGATACTCGGCTTGGCGTTGAGCTGGGCCATTCTCCGAAGCGGACGGCTGCACTGACGACGGCGTGGAATACCTCCTCGACGAAAATGCGCGTAGAATGTGCCACCGGCACACGACGGAGGGCGGGGTCGCGGCTGGTCCCGAGGTTCCGCGGTGTTCGACTCGGCGGGGCACGTGTCCGCGCCGGCCTTGATTAGTCCGTATCAAGCGCAAGCTGGAACTCGGCATGACGATTAGACTCCGACTGACGATGGCCGTCATTGCCGTGATCTTTGTAGCCAACGCGCTGCTGTCGATGTTCACCGTCAAGTACATCAGCCGGGTCTGGCTGGAGCAGGTCCAGACCAGCGTGAGCCTGGATCTCAACTCCGCCCGAGCTGCGTACAACAACCATATCGAGGGGATCGCTCAGTTCCTCGAGGCGGTCTGCCTTGATCGCCGGATCGCTTCCGCCTTGGCGGACGGCGACGGTGAGACATTGGATCGGCTCTTGGAGGTCGTGTATTCGCGCGGGGGGATGGACATTCTGGTTGTGCTCGACGCCGAGGGACGAGTGTGCTATCGCCCCCGCAACCCGGAGAGCCGCGCCGAGAGTATGCAATCGAACCCCATCGTCGCGAGGGTACTCGAGCAGAGAATTCCGTTTTCCGGGACCATAATCCTGTCCCGTGAGTCCCTGGAGAGGGAGGGGGCGGACTTGGCCGCACGAGCCCGGTTCACGCTTCTTCCCACCCCGGCCGCACGACCTACCGAGGACACGGTTCGAGAAGACGGTATGGTCCTCGCTGCGGCCGTGCCCATTCTGGACTCGCACGGGACCATGCTGGGAGTGCTTTACGGCGGAGACCTTCTGAACCGGCGTTATGAGATCGTTGATGAGATCAAGGACGAGGTATTCCCCCACAAGGTGTACGAAGGTCGGCAGGTCGGTACGGTGACGGTCTTCCAGGGGGACCTTCGGGTCTCTACCAACGTTACGCGGGCTGACGGTACGCGGGCGGTGGGGACGCGGCTCAGTGACGCGGTTCACGGCAAGGTCCTCGAAGAGGGCAGCATCTGGGCCGATCGAGCGTTTGTAGTCAATGACTGGTACATCACCGCTTACGAGCCGATTAGGGACCCGGGAGGCCGGATAATCGGGGCTCTCTACGTTGGCCTGTTGGAGGCTCCGTTTGCCGATCGGGAGAGCGCGATTGTCGGGATGTTCCTGGTGGCGGTCATCGCGACTACGTTAACGAGCCTGGCCCTGATCTTCTTCGTTACCGAGTTGGTTCTTAGGCCGATCGGGCGCATTGTCTCGATGTCCCAGCATGTGGTCCGAGGCGACTTGACCGCTCGGGTGGGAATTCGTCCGCCGGGGGAAATGGGCAGGTTATGCCAGGCTATTGATGCCATGGCCAACGCCGTCAGCCTTCGCGAAGCCCAGTTGAAATTGGCGACCAGGCAGCACATCGGTCGCACGGAGAAACTGGCGTCAATCGGACGGCTTTCGGCGGGTATCGCACACGAGATCAACAATCCGCTCACCGGAGTCCTGACTTTCGCTCACCTTCTGCGGCAGAAGGAGAACATGACGGAGCAGGACCAGCAGGATCTCGATGTGATTATCAAAGAGACCTCGCGAGTCGGTGAAATCGTTAAGGGGTTGCTGGACTTTGCAAGGGAAAGACCGTCGATCAAGGAGCAACTGGACATAAACCAGGTCGTCGGGCAGACGATGAAGCTGATCCGGAGCCAGAAGCAGATCGAGCAGATTAAGATCGTCGAGAGTCTGACGGACGAGCTGCCGAAGATCGTCGGGGACGAGAATCAGCTTCAGCAAGTATTGTTGAATGTCCTCTTGAATGGGTGCGAGGCCATGCCGAACGGAGGGACCCTGACGGTCAGCACCACGGCGCATGACGGCAAGGTCTATGTAGATGTGGTCGATACGGGTTGTGGCATCAGTCGAGAGCATCTCGACGAGATCTTCGAGCCTTTCTTTAGTACTAAGCCCGTTGGCAAGGGTACGGGCTTGGGGTTGAGTGTGAGTTACGGTATCATCCGACAGCATCAAGGCAGCCTGGAGGTGGAAAGCGAGGAAGGACGAGGGACCACGCTGACGATCATCCTGCCTGCGGCCGCGAGTGCTCAATCCCCGAAGGACGACGAGAAGAAGGACCTATGAGTATCCCTGAATCGGAACAGGAACTCTGTCCCGCTCAGCAAAGAGTCCTGGTCATAGATGACGAGGCCTTGATTGGTCTGAGTTGCCACCGGGCGCTCACGCCGGAAGGGTACGACGTCGACACGCGGGACGACCCCCAGGTCGGGTTACAGGTAGCGTTATCCGGTGAGTACGACATCATTCTCGTCGACCTGATGATGCCGGGGATGTCCGGCTTAGAGGTGCTCCGCCGGATCAAGGCTGCCGGGGTTACGTCGGAGGTTGTGATAATCACGGGGCACTCCACGGTGGAATCGGCCGTCGAGGCTATGAAAGAGGGGGCGGCCGACTATCTGAGCAAGCCGTTCTCGCCGGCCCAGCTCCGCATCGTGGTCGAGAAGGTCTCCGAGCGTTCGGCGCTTATGCGCGAAAACGCGGCTCTTCGCCGGGAGCTGGAGATTCACAAGGGGTTTGAGGGCATCATCGGTGAGAGCCGGTCGATGGAGCGGGTGTTCTCGGTCTGCAAGCGAGTCGCCCCAACCGATAGCACCGTCTTGGTTACCGGAGAGAGCGGCACGGGCAAGGAGATGTTCGTTCGGGCGATTCATCATCTCAGCCGTCGCAAGGACGCTCCGCTACTGGCCTGCGACTGCAGCTCGTTGGCTCCGACCCTGCTGGAAAGCGAGTTGTTCGGCCACGTCAAGGGGTCGTTCTCGGGTGCGGTCGCCACCAAGCAGGGTTTGTTCGAGGCCGCTAATAAGGGCACGCTGTTTCTGGACGAAGTCTCGAATCTGAGCATGGAGACGCAGGCGAAGTTGCTGCGGGTTCTGGAGACCCAGAGGGTCCGCAAAGTGGGCGATACCGCGGAGCTTGCAATCAACATTCGGCTTATCGCGGCCACGAATCGCGACCTCTCGGAGATGGTCAAGGAGGAGTCCTTTCGCGAGGACCTCTATTATCGGCTTAACGTCGTACCGGTGTATCTTCCTCCGCTTCGGGAACGTCAGGGAGACATTGCCCGTCTGGCAATGACCTTTCTTGACCGATGTCGCAAGATCTCAGGGTCCACCGTGCGGGGATTCACGCCGGACGCAATGGCCAAGATGGAAAGCTACCACTGGCCGGGCAACGTTCGTGAACTGAGGAACATTGTGGAGCGTATCAGCGTTCTCTGTGACTCGGAGTCAATCGAGCTGTGGCATCTCCCCACCGAGATCCGCCAGGTATCGTCGTTCGCGTCCGTCTCGCAGCTTCCGCATCAGTGGGAGGAGTTCCGCAAGATCAAGCAGCAAGCGCGGGACGCGGCGGGTCAGGAGTTGGAACGTCGTTTTCTGACCGAGGCGTTGGAGCGTTGTGAAGGCAACGTCAGCAAGGCGGCGAAGGACGTGGGCATGCAGCGCACCAACTTTCACGCCCTGATGCGCAAGTACGGTTTGAGCGCCGACACCGTCTCCTGACCCGGATTGCATCTTCCTCATAGACTCCATTCTCAGCCGGTGGAAGGTCCGCCTAACAAGATCGCGCGCCATACAGTGTATGGTCGCGGCATACACATCTTACGCCGAAGCTAGTCTCGTCAGCACAACCGGCGATCATCGTTTTGGTGGCATGCAAGTCGCGGTCTACCCGGACGTCGAATGAGTCCGATCGCTGTTTCCAGCTCCTCAGTCGCGATATTACCGGCCTTTACCCACGCTTGCCGACGCCGCTTCACGGAGTCGCGGCGGCTGGCCGGCTCCTGCAGCGACGCGGTTATGTCACCTCGAGAGAGAGTTATTTCTTCTGGCACGCCCGTTGCTCTAACCATGGTTCGGACGCGGAAGAGAAGCCGTTGAAGGGCAAGCGATGTTCGATAACACAAGACTGCTGGTTGTTGATGATGAAGAGGTGATCTGCCAGGCTTGTGAGCGCATCTTCCTGCCGCACGGCTTCCGGGTGGAGAGCAGTCGCGATCCGATCGACGGGTTATGCCTGGCCGCGGAGGAAGACTTCGCGGCGTTGCTCCTTGACATCAAAATGGCGGCGCTGGACGGGATTCAGTTTCTGGAACAGTTGCGAAAGACGAAGCCGAACCTCCCGGTGATTCTGATCACGGGATACCCGAGCATCCAGAGTGCCGCTTCGGCGATGCGGTTGGGGGCGGTGGACTACATTACCAAGCCCTTTGCTCCTGAGCAGATTACCGAAGCGGTTCGACGAGCGCTGCGGCCCAGTACTCCGGATAACGGAGACGAAAGCCGTTGCGCTTTTACGTCGGGAGTGTTCAAGCAGTGGGTTCCGCAAGCTCAGGAGTTCCATTTCAAGAACGAATCGTGGTTCCAGCGAGGTGAAGACGGTTCGCTACGGGTCGGAGCATTGTTGACCCGCGATCAGGGCGAGGGGCTTGAAGGCGTGCGCCTCCCGCAGATCGGCGAGACGGTCTACCAAGGCCTGCCGTACGCGGCGCTGAAGACCGCAAAGAAGCCGCTGCAGGTTATTCCCGCGCCGGCCTCCGGTGTAGTGGTGGCGGTCAACGAGAGCCTGCTCGCGCGGCCGGAGCTGCTGGCGACGGATCCGTGTAAGAACGGCTGGATCGCCTGCATCTGTCCGACGCGGTTGGAGAACGAAGCCACGTGCTGCGAGCGGCGACGGGTAGTGCTGGTTTCGGCGGATTCGGGCTCGGCCGGGGAGCAAACCGAGAAGCTCGCTTCCCTCGGTTGTGAGGTGTCCGTCGTTCGAACTTGGAAGGACTTGACGCCGTATCTGGCGAATCCGGACGGCACCCTGTTGGTGGTCGATGCCGGATCGCTGGGAGACCGCGGACCGGAGATGGTCCGGCGGGTGAATGCGGGGGCGGCCGGGATGAAGGTAGTAGTGGTGGCATCGCCCGGTTCGAAGTGGGAAGGCGCCTACCGCGAACGGAAGATCTTCTACTACGCAGTCGAGCCCTTCGCGGACAACGAGATCGTGGACATTCTCGATGCCGCGTTCCGGTGTCGGCGACCGAGTCGATGCCCCGCGAAGGCCGGCAAGGCGGCCGCGGCGCCGATCAGCCGAATCAGCATTACGAACGGCTCCGGCCGCAAGGTGCGGTTGCTCGCCGCTTCGGGGTTGCTGGGCGAAGAGCAAGGGTTGGCCCGCCGGGTGATTCACCGGTTGCGCGATCGTCTCTTTACCGTGGAGACCGCGACCGGCAGCGAAGAGGGGATCAGCCCGGTTACGATCCTGCACGCGGCGCACGAGTGTCATCGCCTGTTGATTTTGTTGGAGAAGGATATGGGCCGTCTCCCGGGATCTCTGGTTCGCGACACCCTGGGCGAATTCGCCTCGGTGTTGTGTGAACACTCCGGGAATGTAACGACCTTGGTAGTGCAGCCCCCTGCAGAGGACGGAGGGCGGATGACCTTCTGTGATGACACGATTGAGGCATTAGCGGAACACATCTCCAGGGAGATGGTGTTGTGTTATCAGGCCGCATCTGAAGGGCCGAAGGATCCATAGGAGTGTTGGCGAACAGTCGCGACGGAACGGCCGAAATCCGGCCTTCGTTGCGAAAGAATGAGAACATTTGCGGATCGGGCTTCCCCAAAAGACGTCCGATCGTACGAACCCGGTAGAAGTGGGGCCGCCTGACGGCAGAAAGAAGCAGAGGAGAAAAGTCATGTATTCCAGCTCAGCTCAGTATCGAATCGTGTTGGCCGTGGCCTTGGCAGTGGGATGTCTGGGAGCCGGCAGTGCCTTGGCGCAGCAGACTCTGAACCTGTACGGCCCGATGGGTCTTTCACCCGCCATCGAGGATGCGGCGATAGCATTCTCATCGCAGAGTGACGTGACCGTGAACGTCGTGGCCGGGACCCCGGACGAATGGCAGACCGCCGCGGCCGCGAATGGTGATTTCATCTACAGTACCGGCGAGTTCATCATGACGGACTTCGTCAGGTCCGGCGTGGTCCCGGTCGATAGGACCTCGTTGACCAAGCTGTACCTCCGCCCGTCGGCCATTCTGGTCCGTCCGGGTAACCCCAAGGACATTCGGGACTTCCCGGATCTTCTGCGCCCGGGGATGAAGGTGATGATGGTGAACGGATCGGGGCAGACCGGCTTGTGGGAGAACCTCACGGGCAAGTTGCAGAGTCTGCAGAATCTGGTGGCGTTGCAGAAGAACGTTGTGCTGTGCGAGAAGACGACGGCCGCGGCGATGAAGAAGTGGGAGACCCAGCCGGAAATCGACGCCTGGTTGACCTGGAACGTCTGGCACATGCCGCGACGGGATAGTGCTCAGATCGTGACGATCAGCAAGGACTACCGCATCTATCGCGAGTGCAGCATCTCGCTGACCGAGCGCGGCAAGAGTAACCCGTCGGCGGTGCAGTTCATGGAGTTCCTCGCTTCCGCCGAAGGCGCCGACATCTATGATTCCTGGGGATGGGCGAAGCCGCCGACCGATGTGAACCCGGCCGTCGCGGAGCGGGGTGTTTGCGTCGCCGCCCGGATTAAGGATGATCAGTGGACCAACAGCATCGGTCGGGGTCTGGACCGCGTGAAGAGGCTGGTGGACGAGTATCGGTCGCTGGGCATTCCCGCTGAAGATATCCACGTGTGTGCGGTGTTCGACGGTGACGCCGGCTACTGGATGCTCAAGGATGATCCGTACCGGAAGCACACCTCGAAGGTGGCGGAAAACCCGAACCACGACGTGGTTGAGGATCTGGTTGCGGCCGGTGTTAGTATCGAGATCAGCGCCGAGACCATGCGGGACTACGGGTGGACCGCGGAAGATCTGCTGCCGGGCGTGAAGGTTGTGCCGGGAGCCGGTTCGCGAATCGCCACTCTCGGCGAGCAGGGCTACGACTTCCTGCCATTCTGAGGATAAGGTGGGGAGCTGAGCTGGAGTAGTTAGGAGTACGCCGGCCGAGACCGGCGGGGGGCGAAGAATACAGGACACTTGCGACGCCCCCGCAGGGCGCCGCAAGTGTGTGTTTACGGGGTTAGGGCGCTAATCTGGATTAGGTGAAAGCTGTGAATGTCAGTCGGCGAGGTTTTCTGAAGAGGATGGGAGCCGCTGGGCTCGGGGCAACGGCGTTGGGCGGAAGTACCAGCGAGGCTTTGGCTTCCCATGGAGCGCGCACCGCATCGGAAGATGCCATGGGCGTTCTCGTGGACCTGACGCAGTGTAACGGATGTCGGCGTTGCGAGGCGGCCTGTAAAGAGGCGGCCGGGTTCGAGGTGCCGACCGAGGAAGAGCTGAAGGACTACTCGGTGTTTGACGAAAACCGTCCGCTAAGTCCGGATGCCTATACGACCGTCAACCAGTTCGAGGGCCCGCAAGGGCAGCCGATTTTCGCCAAGGCTAACTGCCTGCATTGCATCGACCCGGCGTGCGCCTCGGCATGCATCGTCAATGCGCTGCGGAAGGAACCGGAGGGGCCGGTGGTCTACGATGTCTGGAAGTGCATGGGCTGTCGCTATTGCATGGTGGCCTGCCCGTTCCAGATTCCGACCTACGAGTACGATAACGCCTTCACTCCGCAGGTCCGCAAATGCACCATGTGCCAGAACGAAGGCAACCCCCACAAGGGCGGTGTGCCGGCCTGTGTGAAGGCGTGTCCGAAAGAGAGTCTCACCTACGGCAAACGCTCTGATTTGCTGAAGCGCGCCCACGAGAAAATCAAGGACCGCCCGGATCTCTACATCGATCACGTGTACGGAGAGCATGAGGCCGGCGGAACTTCCTGGATGTACCTGTCGAGCGTGCCGTTCGAAGAGGTTGGTTTCCTGAAAGTCGATGAGGCCGCCCCTCCACGGCTGTCCGAGACGATTCAGCACGGGGTTTTCAAGCACTTCATGCCTCCGGTGGCGTGGTGCGGGATCCTGGCGATGGCCATGTGGATGACGAAGCCGGAGAATCCCGGTCACGGGTCAACGCCGGAGCATGAAGAGAAGTAGGCTCAGCGCCTGGATACGATTGTGAGTGGAAGAACACGATACGAGAAACGAGGAATACCGCAGTGACTGCTCATCTTGAACCTTCGCCGGTCAACCGGAGAGTGCTGACCCCGGGCGTCTGGGGCTTGTTGGCCTTGGCAGGCATAGGCTTACTTGCCGGGGTCTACCGTTTTGCGTTCGGCCTCGAGGCCAGCACAAATCTGGACCAGCAATACCCGTGGGGCATCTGGATTATTGCCGACGTCTCCTTCATCGCCCTGGCGGCCGGAGGCTTCACAATGGCCGCGCTGACCCACGTGTTTCACCGGGAGGCGTATCATGCGCTGGCCCGCCCGATCCTGGTCGCAGCGCTGCTGGGGTACAGTTTCGCGACGGTGGCGTTGCTGGCCGACCTCGGGAGGTACTACAACATCTGGCATCCGGTGCTCCCGATGTGTTGGCAAGGGAATTCTGCGTTGTTCGAGGTCGGGATGTGCGTGATGTGCTACGCGACCGTTATGTACATCGAGTTCATCCCGATCTTCTGCGAGCGTTTTATCGGCGATCGCCGGTTCCCGACGCTCGGGCGGATCTGCGAGTTCGTCAACCGTACAAGCGGCAAGGTGATGTTTATTTTCATCGTCCTGGGCGTGGGGATCTCGTTTCTGCATCAGTCGTCCCTGGGGCACATCATGGTCTTGGTGCCCTCGAAACTTCATCCGCTCTGGTACACTCCCGTGCTTTCCCTGATGTTCCTCGTGTCGGCGATTGCCGTAGGGTTCCCGACCGCGATAACCGTTTCGGTCTTCTCCTCCTGGGCGATGAAGTTGAAGCCGGACATGCGAATGCTAGGGGGTCTGGCTAAGTTCGTTCCGTTCTTCCTGGGCATCTACGTAGCGTTGAAGATCGGCGACATGCTCATCCGCGGGAGCTACGTTCATTTGACCGATGGATCTCTGCAGAGCTTCGCGTTCATGGTGGAGATGATTCTGCTGATCATCCCGCTCGCCATGGTGTTGGCGGAGCGAGTTCGGAACTCGCCGCGATTGCTAGGTCTGGCTACCGGGCTTATTATGCTGGGCGTGGTCTTGAATCGAACGAACGTCTATTGGATCGGCTATCAGCCGCCGCGAACTGACAAGATGTACTTCCCGTCATTCGTGGAATGGGCGGTGACTATCGGGGCTTTGGCGGCTTTGATAGTCCTCTGGCGGGTGATTGCGACGTTCTTCCCCGTTATCAGTCATGAGCCCAGCCGGGCGAAAGCATCCTGAGAGTTCAATAACCTGTTGACCGGTGGATTTAAGAAATGGTACGTGTGTTTTTCCTTGCAGTTTGGGTTCTTTCATTTGTAAACATGCCCCTGGTCTCGGCCCAGCAGCCGGCGGACGGGGCTCATGGTTCCGGCGCGGCGGCTAATGCCGCGAGTGAGCAGGCGGGTGATCCGGATTGTCGCCAATGCCACTTCTGCAGTGCGCCTACGCATACGAGCAAGTGCCTGGTGCACGTGTGTACCAGGGGGCAACGCCGCCTGCCCGCAGGAACGGCCGAAGATCACGGCCCGGACGTAATCTTCCTCGATATGCTTGAGGGCAATTATCTGCCGGTGCCGTTCGATCACGAAGGGCACGCGAAGATGGCGGAGATGGGCGGCGGCTGTACGACGTGCCATCACTTTACGCCCAAGGGTGAGCAGCACCCCAAATGCGTGACCTGCCACGACTTGATGGTGGCCGGTACCGACATCCACAAGCCCGGCCTTAAAGGAGCCTACCACCAGCAGTGCATGAACTGCCACCGGGAGTGGGCCGGCCAGGAGGACTGCGCGCAGTGCCACGTTGCCAAGACGGGAGCCGGATCCGGAGGCGCCGCCACCGAGGTGACGGGGCTTTTGGGGCGCATTCACCCGCCGATTCCCGAGCCGGATACGGATTATTTCGGCGGGCAGCCCGCGGCAGATCGCGACTCGCTCGTTCTTTTCGGCCACCAGAAGCACGTGAAGGGCTTCGGCCTTAATTGTGTTGACTGCCATCGCGAGCCGAGCTGCACGCGGTGCCACACGCGCGACGTGGGGGGCGACACTCCGCAGACTCTTGCCCAACACCACCGCCACTGCCTGAATTGTCACAAGCAGGACATGCGCGGCACCGACGAGGCGGCCGAGTGCAAACGCTGCCACTGGCAAAAGGACGAGCCGAAACCGGCGCAGTTTGCTCACGCCGACGTCGGCTGGCCGCTGAAGGACTATCACCAGGGAGCCAACTGCCGCGACTGCCATCAGCGGGTGCCGTTCGCCAAGTTGGACAAGAACTGCCAGGCCTGCCACAAGGATTGGGATCCGGACAGCTTCGATCACCGGGTCACGGGGCAGGTTCTGGACGACAATCACGCCGACGCCGATTGCACGGACTGCCACTCCGGGCAGAGGTACGAAGAGCCGCCGACCTGCAGCGAGTGTCACGACGAGGAAGACGATGGGATCGCCTTCCCGGCTCGTCGCCCCGGCCCGAGCGTCAAGTTCCAGACCTCAATGTTGCACCGTAAGGGCAACTGACGTGTGCGCCTGACCGGTTGGGCTTCCAGGCGGAGCTCAACCGGAATAGGGCGAACGGCGGCTTTCCTTTGTCCGGGACCGCTTTCGGATGCGCTTCGCGCGGACGGCCCGAATACAGTCGACCCCGCCTCGCAAACGACACTACTTGCCCTGTAAAAGTCTATCAGCCAGAGGCCGGTCGCTCACGCTCACGTACTGGTGGAGTGCCGGAGCTGGGGCACCGCACGAGCTGACGTTTTGGTCGTTGACGACGCCCGCTTGCAGTCAATGGCAGGTCTCGTGTCTCGACCATGCCCTACTACACTGTCGCAACGTCGCGCGAAGATGGCGGCAGGTCTCGTGCCTCGACCGTGCCCTACAGCACTGCCAGCGGGGTGTCATGGGCCAACTTGTTGGCCCGTGGCGTATCGGCGGGTCGCCGCGTATCAAGTACCGCGACCGTCGGGGAGTGGCCCTCCTGCATCGGAGGGTCGCCGCGTATCGGCCACAAGGGCGGGTCGCTCACGCTCGCCGTACTGATAGCGGCCGCGACGTCGCATGTCGCGCGAAGATGGCGGCAGGTCTCGTGCCTCGACCTGCCCTACTGCTGCGCGACGCAGCCTTTCATCGCGGTTTGCGGTTCCCACCTCCGAAGAGGCGGGCTATCCAGGCTCTAAAAAGAGGCGGACCACTTAGACGCTCCACGGGTCAACAAGTTGACCCATGTCACCCGCCGCGGGTCAACGAGTTGCGCCGTGACATGAGCTTGTTACGTCCCGGTGTTACAATCCGCGCGCGGTGGGCGTTTTACTTGTATTCCAGGGCTTTCGTGGGGCAGAAGGCGGCGCAGGCCGGCTCGCCGCCGCACAGGTCGCACTTGATCGCCACGCCGACTCTGCCGTCCTGGCCCATGTGTCCGAACGGGCAGGCGATGGCACACAATCCGCAGCCGATGCAGCGGGCTTCGTCTACTTCAATAGCGTCGGTTTGCTCGTTGCGTGACAATGCGTTGACCGGGCACACTTTCACGCACGCGGCCTCGGCACATTGGAAACAGGTAAGGAGCTGGTTCTGCCCCTCGCCGATCATAAAGGCCTGGATCCGGGCGACTCCGAGTCCACTTGAACCCGCGTGTTTGAACGCGCACGACATCTCGCAAGTTCGGCAGGCGATGCAACGCGAAGGAGTAATCGTCAGTGTCTTGAGCATGTTCGGTATCCTATCAGCCTGAAACCTCGACGGACTCGATGGCGCTCATGTCGAAGGCGGTTCGGATCGTAGTAACGGTTTTCTTTCGAGAGCAGGCGGGGCAAGTCTGGAAGTACTCGGCGCTCAGCCCCGACTTGGCCACCTCGAACTCGAGCTGTTTCTCGGGCATGATCGGCTGCCCGCACGAGGTGCATTTTACCATCGGGAACGAATGCCCCCATATCTTCCGCACTCCGTCCTCATCGCGATAGCGAATCGTATCCGTCGGGCAGATGTGGGCACAGCTTGCACAGCCGATGCAATCGGGCGGCGGTTGCTTGAACGGGATGGAGATGGCCTTCTCGATCCCGCGCCCGCTCGTGCCGATTGCGTTGCACCCCTTCTCCGCACAGACCCGCACGCAGAGCCCGCACAGAATGCACGTCGTTTCGACCTCGTTTTCCTTATACGACGTGGCCGTCACCCCGTGCTCGGCCGCCAGCTTCCGGATGACCGCCGAGGTGGGGCAGCGGGCCAGCAGAAGGTCCAAAACCGTCCGCCGCGCCTTGCGAACCTCTTCGTTACCCGTGGAGACCCGCAGGCCTTCCTCCACCGGGTACAGGCAAGCCGTCACCAGCCCCTTCCAGCCCTTCCAGTTGGGATGACTGATCTCCACGAGGCACAGGCGACATGCCCCGACCGGCTCCAAGGCATCGTGATGACACAGCGTCGGGATCGGGATCCCCTCGCGCCGCGCCACCTCCAGAATCGTCATTTCCGGGCGGGCTTGGAAGAACCGGCCGTCTATCTCGATATTGATGGTCTGCTCAGTTGTCATTGAATTACCTCGGCCGGGGAGCCGGCTCGTCCATCCGCCTTCTACCGGCGGGCGTTCTATTCCACATCGACGGCGTCGTAACGACAGACGTTACGGCAAGCTCCGCAACGCGTGCACTTGTCGGCGTCGATGGTATGGAGTTTCTTCAACTCCCCGACGATACAATCCACGGGGCACGCCTTCACGCACGCCCCGCAACCTATGCACTTCTCCTTGGAGATCCGGAACGTAAACAGATTCCGACACACCCCGGCCGCACACTTGCGATCGTTGATGTGGGCTTCGTATTCGTCCCGGAAGTACCGCAAGGTGCTCAAAACCGGATTCGGCGCCGATTTCCCCAGCGCGCACAGCGAAGCCTTGACGATCGTGTCGCTCAGTTGTTCGATCTTCTCGACATCACCGGGCCGGCCCTCTCCGCGACAGATTGCTTCGAGGATCCCGTGAAGCTGATGGACGCCCTCGCGACACGGAACGCACTTGCCGCACGATTCGTCCACCAGAAACGCGAGGAAGTACCGGGCGGTATCGACCATGCAGGTGTGATCGTCCATGACGATCATCCCGCCGGACCCCATCATGGAGCCGACTTCGGTGAGCCCGTCGAAATCCACCGGCAGGTCCAACATGCTCTCGGGCAGACATCCGCCGGACGGGCCTCCGGTTTGAACCGCTTTGAACGGGCGATCGCCGATGATCCCCCCGCCGATATCGAAGATGATCTCGCGGAGGGTGATTCCCATGGGGACCTCCACGAGCCCGGTATTCTTCACCTTACCGACCAGAGAGAACGCCTTGGTGCCCGTGCTCTTCTTCGTACCCAGCGCAGCGAACTTGTCGGCACCCTCGGTAATAATCCACGGGACGTTCGCCCACGTCTCCACGTTGTTCAGAACCGTGGGCTTATCGTGCAATCCGCGAACGACCGAATGAACGTACTTGGCCCGCGGCTCACCGACTTCCCCGGCCACCGACTTCATCAGCGCCGACGATTCGCCACAGACGAACGCTCCGCCGCCGCGCGCAATGTGAATGTCGTAGGAGAACCCCGTCCCCAGGATGTTCTCGCCGAGGAACCCGTGTTCCCGCGCTTGGGCGATTGCCTGCTCCAGGTGCTTGACCGCCAGCGGGTACTCTTCGCGTACGTAGATGTAGCCCTTCGAAGCCCCGACGGCCCAGGCCCCGATTACCATGCCTTCGAGCACGGTGTGCGGGTCGCCCTCGCAGATACTGCGGTCCATGAATGCCCCGGGGTCACCCTCGTCGGCATTGCACAGGACGTAACGCGTGTCGGCTGGTGCATCTCGGCACGTCTTCCACTTACGCCCGGCGGGGAACCCGCCGCCGCCGCGCCCACGCAGGCCGGAAGCCGTTACGGCGTCCACGACTTCCTCGGGCTTCATTTTGGTTAGGGCCTTCGCCAGCCCGAGATAACCGCCGACGGCGATGTAGTCCTCGATATTGCCCGGGTCGATCTTGCCGATGTTGCGCAGGGCGATACGAAGCTGCTTGCTGTAAAACGGGATAGCGGTGTACTGCTCGATACGCTCTTTGGTGTTGGGGTTACGATAGAGGAGTCGTTCGACGATCTCCCCTTTCTTGAGCGTCTTCTCGACGATGTCTTCCACGTCTTTGGGTTTTACGCGGTTATAGAAGATGCCCTTCGGCTGGATTACGACGAGGGGTCCCTTCTCGCAGAATCCGTGACACCCGGTTGTCTTTACCCCGAGGGCGAGTTCGACGTCGAGCTTCTGCTCGCGGACGGCTTTCTCGAAAGCCTCGGTAACCGCGAGACTGCCGTTGGCGAGGCACCCGGTTCCGGCACAGATCAGAACTTCGGTCTTGATCTTCTCGCGCTCGCTCCGGGCCTTCTTCGCCGCAGTCTCCAGGCTCTTCATACTCTTAATAGGCATTGGTCTACTTTCCGCCTTGGATCTTCTTCATGATCGACCCCGGCTGAACGTTGCCGTGGTACTCGCCGTTGAGAGAGATGACGGGGGCCATCGCACAGGCACCCACGCAGTTGACCGTCTCGAGCGTGAACTTCAGGTCCTTCGTTGTGCCACCCGGCTTGAGATCCAGCGCCGTGCAGATTTCATCCACCAGCGTCTGGGCACCTCGAATATGGCAGGCCGTTCCGGTGCATACTCGAATAACGACTTCGCCCTTGGGCTCGAGGCTGAACGCCTTATAGAACGTAGCCGCGGAGAACGCCTTGCTGATCGGAACCCCCAGCCGCTCGCACAGGATCTCGACCGCTTCGCACGGGACGTAGCCATACCCCGCCTGAACGTCTTGCAGGGCGTGAATCAGTCCCGTGGAGTCTCCTTCAGGGTACTTCTCGAGAATCGCTCGGGCTTTGTCCAGATCAACGGAACAGGTCTTACTCATCGCTCTTTCCTGCCTTGGCCAGCTCGTAGCCATGCATGAAGGTCTTGCAGTTGACCTCGATGAACTGCTTCTTCGAGGCAAAAGTCTTCTCGATAGTCTTAATCAACATCTCGTGGGAAACGACCTCGTCGAGACCGATGTACGCCCCGAGCATGATCAGGTTGGCCGATCGCCGGTTGCCCAGCTCCGTGGCGAGATCATTGGCCTTGATCCGGAAGGTTCGCAGGTCATCGCGATCCGAGTTCACCGGGATCATGGAGCTGTTGATTACCAGAGTACCGCCCTTGCGCAGCATCGGAGCAAACTTCTCCAGCGACGGCTGGTTCATGACCACCGCCGCTTGCGGCGTGGTAATCAACGGCGAACCGATCGGCTTGTCGCCCACTACCACGGTACAGTTGGCCGTCCCGCCGCGCATCTCCGGACCGTACGAAGGGAGCCAGGTAACCTCCTTGCCCTCTTCCAGACCGGCGTAAGCCAAGAGCTTACCGATCATCATCAGGCCCTGGCCTCCGAAACCGGACATGATCACTTCGGTCTGCATCTCACGCTCCTTTCCGAGATCCCGCGACCTCGGCAACAGTCGTCTCATCCGGGTCCGGCCGCTTGAAGACCCCCAGCGGGTAGTACGGCACCATATTGCCCTGGAGCCACGCGTCTGCTTCCTGGCAGGTCATGCCCCAGTTCGTCGGGCAGATTGAAAGCACTTCAACCATCGTGAAGCACACGCCCTCCGACTGCAGCCGAAACGCCTCCCGGATCGCCTTCTTGGCCTCGATCACATGGTGCGGCGTGTGCGAGGCCACCCGGGCGACAAACGCCGGAGTCCGCAAGGTGCTCAGCAGCTCCACCACGCGGATCGGATAACCCTCGTGACCGGGGTTACGCCCGGCGGGGCACGTGGTTGTCACCTGCCCCGGCATGGTGGTCGGAGCCATCTGCCCGCCGGTCATGCCGTAGATGGCGTTGTTAACGAAAATGACCGTGATCTTCTCGCCCCGGTTGGCGGCGTGGACGATCTCGGCCATACCGATGGAAGCCAGATCACCATCACCCTGATAAGTGAAGACAATCAGGTTCGGTCGACAGCGCTTTGCGCCGGTAGCGACGGCCGGAGCCCGCCCGTGGGCGGCCTCGAACATATCGCAATTGAAGTACTTGTACGCCAGCACCGAACAGCCGACCGGAGCGATACCCACGGCCCGCTCGCGCAGGCCCAGCTCGTCCAAAGACTCCGCCACCATCCGGTGGATCGTGCCGTGAGTGCATCCTGGGCAATAGTGGGTGGGTAGGGCCGTCAGTGAATCCGGATATCCGAAAACCTTCTTCATAGCTTGGATCCTCGCCTTACTTCAGGATCTTCCTGAGATTCTCCGCCACGTTGTCGGGCGACGGAACCATTCCACCCGTCAGGCCATAGAAGTCGACGGGCTTCGACCCCAGCACGGCCAGCTTGACGTCTTCGACCATTTGCCCGGTGCTCATTTCCACGACCAGCACTCTCTTGGCCTTCTTAACTTCTTTCGCCAGCGCTTCGTACGGGTAAGGCCAGAGCGTGATCGGTCGAAAGACGCCCACCTTCGCCTCACCGTTGCTGTGCAGCTCATCCGCGGCAGTCTTGCAGATTCGGGCCATCGTGCCGTAGGCCACGACCAGGACGTCCAGCTCTTTCGGTTCGCAGTCGTACGTCTCCCAGCGCTTCTCGTTGGCCTCGATCTCGTCGTACTTCTCCTTCATCTTCCAGTTGTTGGCGTTGCACGCCTCTTCGGTGAGATAAAGAGAGTTTACGATGTTGGGGTCGCGCCCCTTTGCCCCACAAGCCGCCCAGGGCTTGGCGGGCAGCTCGTCGAGATCGCGCATCTCGGGGATGTCGACCGGCTCCATCATCTGCCCGATCATCCCGTCACCCATCACCATGACCGGGTTGAGGTACTTGTCGGCCAGGTCGAAAGCTTCGTACATCAGGTCGACCGCCTCTTGAACCGAGGACGGAGCCAGAACCACCATGCGGTAGTCGCCGTGGCCGAGCCCTTTGGTCGCCTGCAAATAGTCTGATTGGGCGGGCAGGATGCCCCCGAGCCCCGGTCCGGCGCGGACGATGTTGACCATGACCACGGGCAGGTGGCTCGCGGCCAGGTAAGAGACCCCCTCGGCCATCAGGCTGATTCCGGGGCTTGAGGAGCTGGTCAACACGCGTTTACCCACTCCCGCACCGCCGTAGAGCATGTTGATCGAGGCTACCTCGCTCTCCGCCTGGACGAACACCCCCCCAACTTGGGGAAAGCGCTTGGCGAGGTACTCGGGAATCTCGGTCTGAGGCGTAATCGGGTAGCCGAAGAAGTTGCGACAACCGGCCCTAATGGCCGCTTCGCCGATCGCTTCGCACCCTTTCATGAGAACCTTGGCCATAGTCGAAGTTCCCCTTCTAGTAGCTGAAGAACTGATAGTGAGTCCCGTGCACGAAAACCTCGATAGCCACGTCGGGGCAGTTCAGCGCACACAGCCGGCAACCCACGCATCTGGATTGCTCGGTCGGCACCGCATAGAAGTAGCCCTTCTCATTCAGCTTCGTCGACATCGAGATCACTTGTTGCGGGCAGACCCCCTTACAGCGCTCACAGCCCTTGCATCTAGTTTCATCAACGACGATTCTCGGCATTCCTGTTCACCTCGCTTCTAGCGACGGCCACTGCTGCTGTTCCCAAGTCGGGCATCTCTGCCGAGCACCCGCTCGGCCTTGTCGGTCATGCTCCGCAACTTCCACGGGGGAAGCATGCGTCGCTTGATCCACAACACCGGGCATCCCAACTCATCCGCCGCCAGCTCCCCACGAAGACATTCGTCCGCCGTGGCCAAAGAAACCGGCAGATCGGCAGCTTGCGAAACCTCCCGCGCCAAGTCGAGCCCCTCCCGCACCGTAGCGGCGTCCGTTTCGTCCAACAAGTGCGTGTTGGAAACGAACCCGGTCACACGGAGGCGGGAGGCGGCCTCAATCTCGCTTTTGATCGTTAGGCACCCGTCTACGGTATCCGTGAAGGGCCGCCTGGCGTTCAGAACCTGCAGCATAGCATAACTTGTGCCCCCAAACACGTCAGCCAAAGAGCTGAGCACTCGGGCACCGACGTCGTCCCCGCCCACATCGAGGATCATTGGTCCTGCGCTTTCGCGCACTCCGCCTCGGATTTCGGGTAGAATGATCGGAAGATCCGCGTCTTGGAACTCGCCGCTCGGGTTGATCACCCGAATTCCGTGCCCCTCCATCTCCTCCCTCGCCTCTCGACAACGAAAGTACGGGTTGACTATGTCGAGGTCTGCGATGGAGACCTTTTCGCGCTCCGCCAACCGGATCGCCAGGTTCACGGCCACCTCGGTCTTGCCGGACCCGTAGTTGCCCACAATCAGCAGGACTCGTTCGTTCGGCATGTACTCGTCGCGGTCAACCATCGCTATCCAATCTCAATTCCAAGCGACAGAATCAGACAATCCCACAGAGAACCTGGGATTGCGTGCCGCTACAGCCCACCGCGAAGCGCACACCACGCTCCGCGCAGGGATACTCCCGGTCACACCTCTAGCAAGATACGTTCCGTTATCGGTTTGACCGAGGCGGCTCGGCTCTGTGCGGTGCTCCGCCGCGCAGCGAAATGCAGCGCGCGACGAGGGCAAAGAACACGTCCAACGCCAGAAGACCCGCAGCACCGAACGCCGCCACCGAAACCGCAGCAAGTCCAAACCCGAGCCCGCCTTCGACCGCGACCGATGGCTCCAACCTGTTGCGCTGATGGGCCGCGGGCGTAACCAGAAACGTCGCGATAGGGGAGAAGGCGTAAGCCCCTGGGGGAATGTGCGGTTGTTTCATGCATAGCCTCGTGGGCGGCACCGGGCATCGGGGTTCGCAACGGGTGCCGCAGATTCGGCAGCACGCGAAGATGAGTCGTTGCCGGAGCGTATGCGGAAGTGCCGCCCGTGGCGCCAACATGGCAACGCGATCCCGCGGCTCACGCCGTGGGCCGGCAGAGCTGACGGGCTGAAATGCGAAACGACACAGGACTGCGTCGCGTAGTAGTAGGGCAGGTCGAGGCACGAGACCTGCCGCGATCTTCGCGCGACACTCGACGCTGCGGCCGCCATCAGTACGGCGAGCGTGAGCGACAAGCTGAACCACCAAGACCCTGCGCCCACACCGATGGCAATGGCGACAAGGATATGGCACAAAATGTCCGTAGCGGCCACTGCTCGGTACTTCGTTGCCTCGGACGAACTTGGCCCGGCCGGCGAGTCGCCGGTGGCACGCATTGTGAGTAGCCACACCGCGATTCCACGGAGAGCGGCGCCGGAGAATGGTAATGCAAGCACGGCCGGCAACGGCCACCCAAGATCCCACAGAGCGCCTGAAACGGGCAACGCGAATAGCGTGGCCGGCACGCTTGCCTCGATACAGTTGATGCCGCAGATTACTCTGCGAGCCCGGCGCGGGGTGGCCGTGACAACGCGAAGGGGGATGAGCGAGATCGCAATGTCCAGTCCGCACTCAGGGCAAACCGCGTTATCGTGCCATCCGCGCAGATCATAATCACACCGGCAGCAGCAAACGCCGACCGGAACCTGCCGAACAGACTCAAAGTCGCTCCCCTCGCTCATCAATGTGCTCCCTCGCTCGATCACAGATCTTCGCGCGGCATGCGTCTTTGTCAAAGGTCTTGTTTCTCGACCGTGCCCACAAGAGAGGTCATCGGCACTGCGAGTGTGAGCGACCCGGCCTTGGCCGATGCACGGGGGCGGGTTGCCAGGCGGGTGGGGGGCGGCATAATCGCCAGGGTTGATTGGTGGATACGCGGCCCGAAAGAGATGCGCCGCCCTTGGCGACGGCGGACGGTCTGCACAGCGATTACGGACTTTGAGGATTTCGCCGCTACGGCGCAACCCCGTTGGGGTAAGTTCCTCTCTTGGCCGTGAACCCAGGGTAGCCGCTGCGCGGCAACCCTGGGCTGGAGGACGGAACGCCGTTGGCGTACCCTGGATTCGGGGGAACGCTGTTGGGGTACTCCGATGGGACGCAGGCCGTGGACCGGTGAGGACCACGGTCCGCACAGCGGACTCTACGGGCTCCCGGCAACTTAACGACCGGCGCGCCACCAACGACCGAGAGCGAGTGGGGCTCATGGCCAATCTCGAGAACATTCGTAGCCCGGAAGCACTTCGCGAGGTGTTCGTCAATTACCTCCGCGATCGGGGCATCAAGTGTACCGCGGCCCGGCGGAAGATTCTCGACGCCGTGTTGGAGCTGCAGGACCACTTCGAGGCCGAGCAGGTGCTGTATATGCTCACCGAACGCAACCACCGGGTGGGCAAGGCCACGGTATATCGGACTCTGCCCCTGCTGGTGGATTGCGGGATCCTCAAACAGGTGCGGTTCGATGTGAAGCAGGCCCACTATGAGCACGCTTTCGGGGCCGGCCCGCACGACCACATGGTCTGCCGGCGCTGCGGGCGGATCATCGAGTTCCGCTCAGACGAAGTTGAAGAGCTCCGCGCCCGAATCGCTCGGCGCGAGCGGTTCCACGTGGTCAGCCACCGCTTTCAGATCTCCGGACTCTGCTGGGAATGCGCCGTCGCCTGCCCGGTCGCGACGGCCAAGCCGCCGTCGCGAACCGACAGTTCGGAATCCTGAGGTATTCCCTCAGGGCGAGCCAGGCGGGGAGGTTCGGGCCGTGGACGACATGCCCTTGGGTGACGCGCGCCATTGCGGCAGGTCTCGTGCCTCGACCGTGCCCTACGCACGCCTTCGCGGCTCCGCACATGGGCACGGCTGTTCAACCCGCTTCGGGGTTGGTGTGGGAGGGGGCTTCGGGACCCAGGGTGGCACTTCGCGGCTGCGCCGCTTCGTTTACCCTGGGCTTTGTTGTGCAACACCTTCGGTGTAGGTTCGGAAGGCGTGCGGCGGGCAAAGATCGCGGCAGGTCTCGTGCCTCGACCGTGCCCTACAGTGTTGCGGCAGGTCTCGTTCCTCGACCGTGCCCTACAGATGCCGCCGGCGTTATTTGGTTTTCTGTAGGCAAGATGCGTGCGTTACACGTGCCGGCGGGGTGATTGGACATGCTCCAAGGGGATAGCTAAGGTGCGTCCGGATGGAGAATTCACAGCCGTACTACGGGAGACGTTGAACGTATGGCCCAGCGCATAGCGTATGGGGCACTGTCCATCTCTGTGCTCCTAATACTCTTCATGACGGAATCTCTGATCGCGGCGCGGGCGTTCGAAATGCCCGGGCCTATCGGGGAACTGCTGCGGCGCGGAAGCGTGATTCCCGCGGCCTTTCTGTTCTTCTTTCTGCTCGGGGCGGTGGAGTTCCTGAACCTGCTGCAGGCCAGAGGTGCTCAACCGTACCGGGCGTTCACGTTCATAATGATCGCACTTCTGCTGCTTACGCCCTGGTTGTCGGCGGCCGGCTGGCTCGGATCCGGCGCGGCCCACGTCGAGGGGGTTTACTGGCAGGTAGTCTGGCTGATGGTCGCCGCTCTCGGCGTTGGGTTGGGAGTTGTCTTCCGCGGCAACCCCGCCGGCTCACTGCGCGACGCCGGAACGACCCTGCTGGCCATCATGTACCTCGGGTTCCTCGGCTCCTTCGGCGTGCAGATCTGCTGCGGGCGCGATTTCCCCGAGCTGTCCGGCGTCTGGGTGTTGCTGATCACGGTTCTGGTAACCAAGGCCTCCGACATCGGAGCATATTTCGTCGGTTCGATGCTTGGACGACACAAACTGTGTCCGTCGATCAGCCCGGCCAAGTCGATCGAAGGTGCGATTGGCGGTCTGCTGGCCAGTGCGGGTGCCGGGGTCCTGCTGGTTGCCGGCGGCATGGCGATGATCACCGTTCCCGAGGGGGAAACGTCGGGGCCGGACGGAGTGGGGTTCCGTTCGGCGCTCGGTCTGTTCATCGTACCTCATGCTTCTATTCCGTTCCTTAGGGCGGCCATCTTTGGAATCTGCATGTCGATTTCGGGACAACTTGGCGACTTGCTAGAGTCCTGCTTTAAGCGTGACGCTTGCGTGAAGGACTCGGGCAGGATCATGCCGCGGTTTGGGGGTATACTAGATTTGATCGATAGCCCGGTTCTTTCGATGCCGGTTGCGTGGTTCTTGTTGACGGCCGTGTGGTCGGTTCAATAGCGATCCGACCGGCGAAGGCGGGCCGGCGAGTGTAGCCCAAGTGGGCTCGCTCAGTGCGCTGTTGGAATCTCAGGAGGACTGGTGGCGAAGCACTTGGAAATCAACGTACCGATCGAAGATACGACCCAGCGGGACGTGCTCTATGGCTCTGCGGATCGCCACCTTCGGTTGATCAGAACGGCGTTTGACGTCCGCGTAAGCGCCCGGAACGACACGGTACATATCAGTGGTCCGGAGGAAGGCGTCCGCAAGGCGGCGTGTGTCATTGAGGAACTTCAACACAAGCTTCGGCACCGGATGAGCATCAGCGAAGATGTTGTCCAAGATTCTATTCACCGAGCCCGTGCCGTCACCCGAGCACCGGCCGAGCCGGAACTCGATGTGTTTCTTCCTTCCGCGTCCATCGCCCCCAGAGGATCCGGGCAGCGCGCTTATGTAGAAGCTGTGCAGAACCATGATCTGACGTTCTGCCTGGGCCCGGCGGGGACCGGCAAGACGTACCTGGCCGTGGCGATAGCGGTTTCGCTGCTCAAGCACCGCAAGATCAAGCGGATCGTGCTGGTTCGTCCTGCGGTGGAGGCGGGGGAGAAGCTTGGCTACTTGCCCGGCGACATGCAGGCGAAAGTCAACCCGTACTTGCGACCGCTGTTCGACGCAATGCACGACATGATGCCGTTCGAGCAGGTCAGGCGTTTCATGAACGACGACGTAATCGAGGTTGTTCCGTTGGCGTTTATGCGGGGGCGTACTCTGAATAACTCGGCGATCATCCTCGACGAGGCCCAGAACTCGACTATCGGGCAGATGTTGATGTTCCTGACTCGGTTGGGTCATCACAGCAAGATGATCGTCACCGGCGACGACAGCCAGACGGACCTGGAAGGCAGCGCCTGCGGTTTCACCGACGCAGTCGACAAGCTCGAGGGTGTTAACGGGATCGCGGTGATCCGGCTGGGTAACGAAGATATCGTGCGGCATGCGCTGGTGCAGCGTGTGGTGGAGGCGTACGGGCGAGGGGAGCCTAACGTCCTATAATGGAGCCCCTGGCGCGGTTTGACGGCCTACCGTGGGCTCCGGTGTGCGTTGGAGACCCTTTGGGTCGATAATCCTACGAAGCCGGGGATAACACGGAGCCACTCGGATTCGAAAGCGATGTTTGGCTGGTCAAAAAAGCCCAAGATCAGACGGCGACAGGTTCGCGAGCATCGCGCGCGCATTACGGTTCCGGTGCGGACCCGCTTGGCGGCGCGGATCTTCTCCTGGCCGGTATTGGTTGGGCTGGTTTTCGTAGCCGGGGCATCGGCTATCACGGTCTGGGGTGAGGCGGCGCTGCCGTACTCGGTCGGGCAACGGGTGCCGTACCCCATTTACGCCCGGGTCGATTTCCGAGTGCCCGATGTGGAGCAAACCGCCGATGACCGCCGCGCGGCGCGGGCGGCCACCCCCAGCTACTATACTCCGAACCGAAGTGCGCTGACGTACGACAGCGTTCGCGCCGAGCTTCGACGGCTTTACGGCACTGCGGCGGACGCGGCCACGTACGAGGAATTCGAGAAGGCGCTGGCTGATGTCGACTGGGCGGTCAGCGATGGTGTTTACCGGCGGTTGCGCGCTTTGGTGGACCGGCCCGAGGATACCGGGCGTCAGCAGTTTGAGGAGTGGATTGCCGCACTGCCGCTGGAGAACGAGTATGTAGTGCGAGGCTTACGCGAGGAACTCCGCCACCCGGCGAGCACGACGGACTACATTGTGTTGGACACGTCGGCCGGGGACGGTGACGCGAAGGTCACTCAAGTACCGCATTCGCAACTCGTCTCGCAAGCGCGTGAGAAAGCCCTACGCGGAAGTGCCGCGGACGTGGCCCGGCGTTTTCCGATCTATGAACTTCGTCCGGCGATCGAAGCGATTGTTTTCGCCGCTTTTCAGGCGCAGCCTACGATTATCTTCGACCAGGAGCGGACGGTCGAGGAGATGCGCGCGGCCGAGGAAGCCACGCCGGAAGCGCTGGCCACGTATGAACGAGACAAGCCGTTTGTTAAGCCCGGCGTGCTCGGCACGGTCGAGTATCAGCTTCTCAAGGCAGAGCAAGCCGCCTATGTAGAGTTCTTAAGAGAAGACGACCCGCTGGCACACAAGCTGCGCCAGAGGCAACTGCTCCGGCAACTGGGGCTGGTCGTTCTGGTTGGGATGTTGTCGGTCGGCCTGCTGGTCTACGTTCACATGCATCAGCCACGCATCTTCGAGGTACGTTCCAGTAGCGCGGCGTTCTCGGTGTTGTTGTTGGCTACCCTGCTGGCCGCTCGGATCCTGGGCTCAAAATGGGGTCACATTCCGGAACTGACGTTCACCCCATGCCTGTTGTCGGCGAGTATTTTAGCGATCGTATACCCTCGGCGATTCGCCATCGGAGCGTCCTGTATCACTATTGCACTGGTAACCGTGTCGCTCGGGGCGGATTTCACGTACTTGCTCACGCTGCTGGTCGGCGTGACGGTCATAGCGTTTCAACTTCACGAGATTCGGTCGCGGACGAAGATCATCACGGCCGGGCTGTTGACGGCTTTGGCAATCACGGTGACCTCGGCCGCCGACGGGTTAGTCCACGGCCATACGCTGGACTTCGTTTGGTACCACGCATTGTGGGCGGGTGGCTGCGCCCTGCTGGCGTCTTTCGTATTGTCGGGCACTCTGCCGTTCATCGAACGGCTGTTTCGGGTAGCGACATCGCTGACGCTATTGGAATGGCGCGATCCGACCAAGCCTCTTCTGCAGCTTCTGGCCCGGGAAGCCCCGGGGACCTACAACCACAGCCTGGTGTTGGGGACTTTGGCGGAGGCCGCGTGCGAGCGGATCGGAGCCAACGGGCTCCTTGCCCAGGTCGGTTCGCTGTACCACGACATCGGTAAGATCTCCAAAGCCGGGTATTTTGCAGAGAACCAAGAAGGGCGGATCAACCGCCACGACAATCTGGCTCCGACGATGAGCCTGTTGATCATTCTCGGGCACGTCAAGGACGGGGTCGAGATGGCCAAGGAGTACAAACTGCCACGAGTTCTCCATCAGTTCATCGGGGAGCATCACGGTACGACGGTGGTGCGATATTTCCACCACATGGCAAGCGAGAAACAGCCCCAAATCGCCAGCGGTAAGCATGATCGCGAGGTTCCGGAAGCCGAGTTCCGCTACACCGGACCAAAACCGCGCACGCGCGAGTCGGCAGTGGTCATGTTGTGCGACGGAGTGGAAAGCGCGGTTCGCGCTCAAGCGGAGCCGACGGTCGGACGAATCGAGAGTACGGTCCACCAAATGGTAGCCGGACGGATGGCCGACGGTCAGCTCAGTGACTGCGATATGACCATGCGACAGCTACGCCAGGTAGAGGAATCGCTGGTCAAGAGTTTGTGTGCCATCTATCATGGGCGGGTGGCTTATCCCAAAGCCTCAAAACCGGCGGAGATGCCGGCAGAGCCTGCGAGGGTCAGCGTGTAGCTGCCTGCCGGGTATCCGGGGGGCAGATTGAAAAGTCTAATGGAAGACGATTCTCCCTACGAAATAGCCATTGCCCGCACCGGCGGGCTCGCTTCGGTTTCGGAGGAATGCCTCTCCGGGGCGATTCGGGCGACCCTCGAGCGGCATCATGTTTCCCGGGCTCAAATCAGCGTAGCTTTGGTCGACGACGACCGAATCACCCAGCTCAACGAGGCTCACCTTGACCATCAGGGTCCTACCGACGTGCTGACGTTCGATCTTCGGGACGCCGAGTCCGGCAGTGCGGCAGTTGCGGGCGACCCGATCGAGGGGGAGATCGTGGTCTCGGTGGATACTGCAGACCGGGAAGCGCGGACTCGCGGACATGAACTCGATGCAGAGTTGGCTCTCTACGTTATCCACGGGACTCTTCACCTGCTCGGGTTCGATGACCAGACCACGGATGAGGCCGCGCGGATGCACGGGGTCGAAGACGAGATCCTCGTGTCCCTCGGGTTCGGACCGGTCTACGGGGGGACCGCGTGATGATCGTGGCGCTGTTGCAGCCCAAGTTCGAGCCGACCAGCCAGGCCGCCAACGTCCAAGGGATAATGTCGGCGATCAACGCGGCCGGGCGGGCAAGTCCGGCGCCCGATCTTCTTGTGTTGCCCGGAGCGTGCGACACGGGCGGGGTCAAGGTCGGCGCAAGCTGGACGGAATCCGCGCGGGACCGTGTGGCCGAGATGGTAGCCTGGAAGGCCCGCGAGTGGGGGATCTTCATCGCCGTCGGAGTGCATTCCATTGCCGGCGACACCATCGAAAACGCGGCTCTGCTCTTTGACCCGGATGGGGACATCGCTGTGAGCCACACTCCTCCTGACAGTGTCAAGATCTGGGACAGCCCCGGAGGCAGGATTGGGCTGATCGGATCGGCCTCGCCGGCCGGGTTCGACGGCGGCGACCCGGATGAGCGGCGTGAGATGGTAATCGCCTGGCCTTATGCCGTAGCGGGCAAGGCCAAGCTGCGCCGAGTTCAGGAACAGGTGGTCGCCGGATTGTGTGGCAACCCGGCAAAGACCGAAGGGGCGTACTGGGTCGTGGCCGCTCCGCCCGGTCAGCCGCTTCCGTTACCGGACGGAACCGGATCGGAAACCACGTTTGCATGCGGGCCGGATGGGAATACACTCCCTCGGGCCGTTGAGACTCCCGATTCGAATCTGTGGGTGGAGATCCCGGCACCACCACCCAAGGACACGGGGGGTGGCGCCTGAAGCTCGCCTCAGCGATCATGCAGACTGATCGCCTCGAGGCTCTGGATATTGCAGTTGTCTGCATTGAGGCCCGTCGGTGGGCGATTGGACTATTTTGGTCGGGCTGCTGGCGCTCGTAGCGTTGCTGTTGTTCTCCACCTTGAACCATGCACTGCACGTCCTGTCGCGCGCGCGGCTGGCAGAGCAACTCAAGAAGGTTCAGCGGGAGAGCGTGTTCGAGAACTTCGTGGCCGCGCGTCCTCAGTATTTGCTCGCCACGGCTGTGTTGCGGTCGATATTCACTTTGCTGCTGCTGGTAACGGTATTCGCGTACTTTGACGTCGTCGGTTCAGAGCGTCCCGGGGCAGCGACGGCCGGATCGGGTGCGGTGGCCTTGGGGTTCGTGCTGGTGTTCGGCGTAGCCATCCCCAACGCCTGGGCGAAGTACTGCGGCGAGTGGCTGATTGTCCGGGTGCTCCCTCTTCTAGCGGCCGTTCGCGTTCTGTGTTTTCCGGTGACGGTAGTTCTCGCGGTTTTCGACCCGTTCGTTCGCCGCCTGGCCGGGGTGCCGGTGCGTGACGCGCGGTCCTATGCCGACGAGCTCGAGCAGGAGATTCTCAACGCCGTCAGCGAAGGTGAGCGCCACGGGGCGGTGGATGAGGAAGAGAAGGAGATGATCGAGTCGGTCATCGAGCTGTCTGAAACGCGAGTCGAGGAGATTATGACTCCGCGGACGGATATAGTCGCCCTCGACAAGAATACCGAGCTTGACGACGTCCTGGACATCGTGCGGGTAAAGGGGCACTCGCGGATTCCGGTCTTCGATGAGACGATCGACGTGGTGCTGGGCGTCCTTTACGCCAAAGACCTTTTGCGACAGACCAAAGACACTCCCTTCCGTTTGACCGCCATCATGCGGAAGGTGCTGTTCGTCCCGGAATCGAAGCTCGTGCGCGAGCTTCTGCGCGAGTTTCAGACTCAGAAGGTCCACATTGCGGTTGTCTTGGATGAGTACGGCGGGACCGCGGGGTTGGTAACGATCGAGGACATTCTCGAAGAGCTCGTCGGGGAGATTGTGGACGAATACGATCGCGCCGAGCCGGTGGAACTATTCCGGATAGACGACCAGACCATTGAAGTGGACGCGCGGATGCGGATCGACGATTTGAACGATCAGTTCGACATAGACCTGCCCGAAGACGAAGACTACGAGACGATCGGTGGGTTCGTCTTCAGCACCTTGGGGAAGATCCCCGAAGTCGGCGAATCGTGCGGCCACAAAAACATCGGGATTCAGGTTATTGCTGCCGACCCGCGTCGGATCGTTCGCTTGCGCCTGAAGATGGTTCCCGAGACGGCGACCGACACCCCTCCTACGGATTGATCGCTCCGGAATTGCGCGACCGTACCGGATCCACCCACGCTCCCTCCCGATGGTTGATCGAGAAAAGCCGGTTGTCGCCGTCGAACTCCACGACCCCCGACTTGTTGACGTTGTAACCCAGAGATTCGAGCGTTTCCTCGGAACAATGGCCGTCGACCCACAACACGTTGCCCCGCCCCCGATGACGCTCGTGGATTGCCGTGCGCGCCTGCTCCGATTCCTTGAGCCAGGCCATTTCGCCGATGTCAGGGTCCACGCATGGGGGATCGAGATTGAACCCCTCGTTCCCCACGGCGGTTACCGATCGCCCACTGGCGCTGTCGCCGGGGAGGTTGTCCTCATAGCTGGTGCGTTCCTTCACCGGAAACGAGGCGGCCGTGCCCAGACTGTCTGCCACAGCCACGCACTCTGCGGGTATCCGCACTTTTGAATAACGCACCGGCCAGTTCTTGAAGGATGTCGGATCACTACTGTCGAGAAGTCTGGCGTTGCCAAGGAACTGGTAATTATACCCGTAGCACCCGTTGCGTTCGTCCGTCCACGTCGGCACGACCGGACACACGTAGAACTCGTTGGAGTAGTTCTGGCGATCGCCCGGCTGCTGATAGCGGTCTATTATGTTCTTGGTGGGTTGGGGGTCGTCGAAGGGCGGAAGACCCAACTGCGTTGCCATCATCGCCAGAAAGCTCGGCCGGTACTTGAGCCCGCCCTCGACCCTTATGGCCCATTGCTCACTGTCGACCTTGGGCATTCTGCCGGGCACGAGAACATCTTCATTCTCGTTGGCGTAGAGCACCAGCCCTTGCCCCACGGTGCGCAATCGCGTGGCACAGACCGTGGACTTCGCCTGATCCCGCGCCCGGCTCATCGCCGGGAGCATCAGCCCGGCCAGTACGCCGATAATGGCCACGACCGTCAACAGCTCGATCAGCGTAAACGCCTTGCAGTGCCTTTGCCGGGTGATCTGCCTATTCCTTCAAATCCAGGGCGATTACCGCGTTGCGGTCTCGAATCAACAGAGTCGTACCCGCCAGCGTCGGCGTCACCCGACACGGCGTTTCCAACAGCTTGACTTTGGAGTGGATAACCAGTCCCGGACCCTTGGCGGTCGCCAAGGCCAACACCCCGGTCTCATCCAGGATAATCAGTTTGCCGTCCCCATAGACCAGGTGCGGTCTGGCGAAGCCCTCCTGTTGTCCCACGACCTTTCCGGTGGCGGCTTCCACGACGATCAGCGCCGGCTTTCCGTCCTTGCCGAGGCCGGATCCGTACAGGTAATCGCCCAGGCGAATCACATTCGGGCCGTCAAGGGCGGCCGGAACTGACTCCCACATCTGGGCCGCGACCATCTTGCCCTCCATCCTCATCAGGTGGAACATCCGCCCCGGCGTTCCTTCGCTCCCCGGAAAGAAGAGCTGATCCCCGGGTCCCCAGACCGGGTTGGCCTGGCTGACTGTCGGCACGGCGTCGTGGGGAGCACTCCAGAGGAATTCTCCATCAACTGCGCTGAACCCGATTACGCCGCGGGATCCCAGCAGGATGAGGTGAGGCTCGCCCTGGAAGTTGACCACGATCGGCGAGCTGAAACCGTTTCGAAACGGTGCCGACTTCCAAACGGCGCGCCCGTCCTCGGGGGCCAACGCGGCGAACCCCATTCGCCCTCCGCCGGCTTGGATGATAATCAGCTCATTGTGCTCAATCGGACTCGAAGCGTAGCCCGTCGGGAGGAAGGTGCCGCCGAAATCCATGAACACGTTGCGGGTCCATCGATACTTCCCGTCCGCCCTTTCCCAAGCGTAGATCTTCCCCGTGAACCCCACGGTATAGATGCCGTCTTTCAGAACCAGAGGGGTTGTTCTCGGACCCTCGCCGTGGCTCAGATCATATTTGCTCGTCAGGGGCGCCGGATACCGTGATTTCCAGAGCTCCTCTCCGGTCTTCATATCCAACGCCACCAGGGCTTCCTGCCACGCGTCGAAGAGATACATCACATAAGCCACGCCATCGGCAACCGCGATAGAACCACTCCCGCCCCCCAGTTGGTGGCGCCATAGTTCGCGCGGGCCCTCTGCGGGCCACTTGGCGGCCAGCCCTTTCGATGCAGCCTTGAAATCGCGGTTCTCGCCGCCCCACTGGGGCCATTGTGCAGAGGCTGCGGTGCCGGCAGCCAAGAAGAACGCCGCTGCCAGGGCGATCATCAGGCGTTCGGCCACCGTTCGATTCCCTCTTGTCCTGCGGTGTAATGACATAGGTTTGGCTCTCCTACTCTCGTACTTTGCCGACCGATCGCTCGGCAACTGATTTCATGCCTCTCCGGGTATCGGCGTTACCGGCGTGTGAGCCCGGATCATCAGAGAATAGTAACGTGGACCGCCTCCGCCAGCCATGCCCACCACGTAACGACGCGCGCGTACGCCGCTTCCCGCGACGACTCCGGGAGCACCGCTCCACCGAGTGCGCGGCCGCCCAAGTATTGTCGGCAGGTTAAGCGGTCCGATTAGGTCGGGAATCAGCCCGGGCGCCCGGCACGTTTAGATTGAGGCCGCAGGCTTCCCCGGAACCGGGCCACTATCTTCCGTTTATGGGACGTCATCCGACCGGGCCCAACGAAAGTGCGCGGAACGGCGCTCGAGTTCTCGGCATCCGTATCTCCCCTTGCGGCAAGACTCGGTTCCACGGTCCCTTCGCGACGGTCTCTCGAGTCCGTGGCCTGCGACCCTTGTAGTAACTTCAGGCGTGGACCGCACCTCGACCTTGCGCTGTCGTACGTGGTCAGCGAATTATGTTGACTCTCGATAACCGTTTCGATAGTCTCGATTATTGTGGGGTTGGTGTGCCATCATAAGGTGAAGTGCATCTTCCGATGGCCGGCCGGTTGGGTGTCTTACCCTGACTTTACTGCAACACTCAGGAGATCGGGATCATGAAGCGGCGTTTTCAGACAAGCGATAGAGCGTTGTCGGTGGTTGCGTTGGGCGCACTGGTGGTGGCCTTCACCTTTTCACCTGGCGCACAGGCGGCGGAACGGATGGTGATTTGTGAGGAATTCACGAGCGTGAACTGAGGGGGGTGTAGCAGCGCGGGTACCGCGCTTAACGCCGTTCTGACGGCTCATCCGGACAGCTTCACGTATATTCAGATTCACCTAGACGCCTATTCGACGACCTGGGGTAACAACCGGGCTAACTTCTACAACATCGAGTACACCCCAACTGCGTGGTTTGACGGATGGTATTCCCTCGTCGGAGATACGCATCTGTACGAGGGGCGATACACGACCCGCTACAACACGCCGACCGATGTTACAATCGACATCAGCGGAGAGCCGGTAGGCGAAGCGACCTATGAGATTACGGCGAATGTCTGTATCGAACCCGGCGGCACCGCCAAGACCATGCGGGTGCATGTGGCGCAAGTGCTTGACTACTGGCCGTCCAGCCCATCGTATTCTCGTAACGGGCTCAAGCAGGCAGCTCCGCAAGCAACGGTCACCGTCGCCCCCGGCGCCTGTGAAGAGGTCGTCAATACGATGACCTTCGATGCGACCAGTTGGACGAACAAAACCGACATCAAGATCATCGCCTGGGCTCAAAATACCATGAGTTCCGGACCGTCCGAGGTATACCAGGCCGCCAGGTGGTTCATCCCGATTCCGGGCGATTTCAACGGGGATCGCAATGTGGACTCGGAGGACTACGACACGTTTACACTCGATTGCTTCACGGGGCCGGACGGTGGTCCGATCGATCCGGCCTGTACTCCGGGTGACTTTGACGAAGATGACGACGTTGACTGCGACGATTGGGACCAGTTCGTTCTGGCCTGGACCGCAGGGGGAGATCCACCTGCGTTCGAGACGTGTGTGATAGCCTCCCCGGAGCACGCGGCCGGGGAGCATTCTGTCTTGAAGAACCGTTATATCTCGTTCAGTCCGATCGATGCGGGCGGTACGGAAGTCGCCTACCGGTTGGACACCACCGATAGCACGTTCTTCCCGGATACGGTCGGGACGACCAGGTGGATCGGTGACCCGGATGCGGATAACCTCGCTGGCGTAGAGTCGGAGCCGATCTACCGCAGTGCCTGGCCGGAAACGGTTCACGTCGGGAGTTGTCACATTGTCCCGGCGTCAGTCTATGCGGTTAGTGCTACAGATGGAGTGGCAACGTCTGATCCCCTAGCGCTGTACACGATCATTCAACCCATCCCGAAGAACTGGGGAGATATCGCCGGACCGTTCATCGGTGGCGAGTGGACGGCCCCCAACGGCACGGTGAGCATGGACGATGTGATGGCGCTTCTCCAGGTGTTTCAGGCAACCCCCGGTGCTCTCCACATGACCCGTGGTGATTTGCACGATAACGGTCCTAATCGCGTGGTCAACATGAGCGATGTCATGATTGAAGTGGGTTGCTTCCGCGGCGATCCGTATCCTTACGGTTCGGCGACCGACCCGTGCGAATAGGCGTGTGACAGAGCTGCGTCACCACACTGCGTAGCGTAGCAGAACCACCGAAGCTCCCGGGGCGGCTCAAGACCGCCCCGGGAGTCTTTTTTTCACGGCCGGTGATTGCAGAGAATTGCCATCTTCGGGTGGTTAGCCCGGGTCATTCATCCAAGCCAAGGATCGGGCACCAGTCAGTGTCGTGCCAGGGCTTGTTTCCGGCGTGGAAGCACGCCGTGTTACCATTACGTCACCCACAAGGAATGACGCTACCGCGAGTTACGTGTAATCATGCGAACGTCATGAGTAGTCCGGGCCGGATTCGTAGCGATTGATCGTGCCTGATGTACGGCTGCGCCGTGGGGATTATTGTCATCATGCGGATCGGCCGGGTTGGGGCAAGCGCCGCCGGGTGATCTCGACGGCCTGCACGTTGGCATCGCATCCGAGCCAACGCCGGTTCAAGCGGTGTGCCACCGCCAGCGCCGTTCCGCTGCCGCAGAAGAAATCACCGACCACATCTCCTTCGTTGGAACCGGCGCGGATGATCCGCTCGAGCAAGGCCTCCGGCTTCTGGGTCGGGTATCCGGTTCTTTCCTTGGCGACCGTAGAGAGAAACGGGATATCCCAGACATCCGTCAGTTCCGGTCCCTCGGGGTGGAACTTGAGGGGGCCGTTCCGCGTGGACTTGTAGGGGGTACCATCTGCAGCGGTCTTCAGACCACGTGTGCGGTATGATCCTCCGCGAAGCCGGTTGAACGTCTGCCGACCGGCCTGCCGGGCGTATGCCAGGATCGTGTCGTGTTTGCGAGCGAACCACTGCCCGCAGCGCCCGCCACTGCGGTATTGCCAGATGATCTCGTTCAGGAACTGTTCCGGGCCGCAGATCTCATCCAACATCACCTTGACATAATGCACCGTACGCCAATCAAGATGAACGTAAAGGCACCCATGTGGAGAGAGCAGGCGGAACATCTCCGCCAAGCGGGGGCGGAGGAACTCCAGGTATCCGGCGACACCGCGCCCGTGCCGGTCATCGAACGTGACGCCCGGCCGGTCTGCGGCAACGTGCACGCGATTGCAGTTAAACGGCGGGTCGGCGTAGATGAGATCGCAGCAACCAGTCTCCAGCGTTTCCATGAACGCCAGATTATCCGCGGCAACGACCCTGCCCAAAGGAGCTGAAAGGGGGCTTGGCCGGTCCGCCAACGGAAGGACGTGGCTCGGTGATTGACCGCTGCTCAAACGACCTCGCTCGGCCCAACTTTGCGCGGGTCAATCTCCAGCGCTTCCATGCGGCGGTATAGCCTGCTCCGAGAGATTCCGAGCAGCCGCGCCGCCAGGGTTCGTTGGCCGTTTGCCCGACTGAGAGCATTGAGAATCTCGCGCTTTTCAATGCCGGTCAGGATTCGATCCAACGAACCGATCCCATCTCCGTCTTGGGAATCGCCGCCGCCCATCTCTCCCACATCCGCACCGGTCAACGGGGAGCAGATTCCAACAGATCCTCCCGTGTTGCCGCCGGACGCACCATGTAGTTCGTTTTCCATCTTCTTGGCTTCCGTTATTTCTCGGACTATCCCCACGATGCACGTTACGTTGCTATCGCTATCGTAAATGGCCGAGTATGTAGTCTCGATCCAGATATGATGCCCTTCGCGATGTCGGACGCATAGCCGTTGCCGTACAGCCGGTCGGTCGCCTTTGAAAATCGGGGTGCTCGGGCAGAGGGCTCCGACCAACGCTTTACCCTGGCCTTCGCGACCACCAGGACCCTCGCGTCCCGCGCTATGGTTTCCAAGCACCGCAGTGCGCGGGTATCCGGTGATCCGTTCCAGACTCTCCGAGAAGAGAACGAAGTTGCGGTTGCGATCGATCATGAACAGCCCGTCTTCCGAGTTGGAAAGCAGGTCGCCCAATGCGATTTCGCACACGTCGCCACCTGTAATCATAGCGAAGCCCCTGTTTGTTCAGTGTACATCCGCGATTTATGTCTTGCCCGATAACCGTTGGACCTGTCCGAAGGATTATAGCGCGCTTGTGTCAGAAAGCCAACGGGGGAAAACCCCCAATTGTTCCGGCCCAGCAACATGTAGGCGCAAACAGAACGTCGGGCTCCCCCGGTCCGTTTCTCCTTGCCGCTTCAGCGATGGAGTCTCGCGCGCTATCCTCCGCGGGGGGCGTGCAACGCGAGCACTGCCCCGTTAATTATGCCAGTAAGAAAGGACGCGATCAACCTCACTTTTACCTCCGATAATCAGCGAGGTGCGCTCGTGCAGGGCAGTTGGCTCCTTGTCGAGAATCCGCTGTGTTCCGTCGGTCGCCGCCCCACCGGCCTGCTCGGCCAGAAACGCCAACGGGTTGGCTTCATAGAGAAGCCGCAACTTTCCACCAGGGGCCTTCTTGGTCGGCGGATAAAGGAACACGCCTCCCTTGAGCAACGTTCGGTGGAAGTCGGCCACCAACGAACCAATGTACCGAAGGCTGGAGCCCGCCTCATCAGTCTTGCACCAATCGAGATAGTCTTGTACGCCTTTGGGGAACTGCGTCCGATATGCTTCGTTAACGCTGTACGTCTTCCCACCTGACGGCATCTTCACATGTTCCTGGCTCAGGCGATAAGCCCCGATCGAAGGATCGAGAGTAAACATGTGAACGCCGTCCCCGGTCGTGTAGGCCATGACCGTACTGCTGCCGTACACCATATACCCCGCAGCGACCTGCCTGTACCCTGGCTGCAATATATGATCCATAACCTTCCCGGAGTCGACTCCCTCCCTGCGTTGGAGCACTGAGAAAATCGTCCCGATTGAAACGTTGACATCAATGTTGCTGGATCCGTCCAACGGGTCAAACAGTACGATGTACCTTGCTTCACCTTCCAGTTCTTTGATTATCGTGGGTTCGTCATCCTCTTCGGACACCATGATCCCGACGTTACCGCGATAGCCCAAGCAGGCCATGATGGTCTCGTTGGCGATCACGTCGAGCTTCTGGACATCTTCACCCTGGACATTGGTCTTGCCGGCCGAGCCCAGCACGTCACGTAGGCCCGCCCGCCGAACGTGGTCGGAGATCACTTTGGTTGCGAGGGTAATCCCAGAGAGCAGCCAACTGAACTCTCCGCTAGCCCCCGGATGGTGCAGTCGCTGCCGCTCAATGATATGCTGCTGAACCGTCACGATCTTCGGAGTCATGACTGACATATTCGCGTTCTCCTAATGGCTTCTGCGACCCTGTGTGGCGAGTCCCTCGACACGGCCAAGTATAATCATAACACGTTCGAGCCCCCGGTTACAAACACGAATCACGTTGCGGTGTGGTCGATGCGAACGGCACCCGCGCTGCCGGAGCCCGGTTGGCTCTGCCACGCGGGGCTCTTCGCCGGGGTCCTCCGTTGTGGTGCAGGGTGCTTCCGGATGGGCGGCTGACGTTTCTCACCGCAGAGGCTGTCGATTCCGACGCTGTGAGGCGTTTCCAACGGCTCCAGGCCGCCCCGGAAGGTAATCAACAGGCCGGCATGGCGTTGCCTTGACTTTTGTCGCCGGCAGGACAATCCTCGGGGCAAGCGGGCGTGTTGGGCAGCCGGATCACCGGCACAGGTAAGATGGGAGTCTACGACATGGCGGGCGACGGTGGGTGGTACTACGTGCGGAATGGGCAAACGATGGGCCCTATGTCCCTTGCAGAGGTCATTGCAGCCCTTCCGGGAGCAGATGGGCCTGAGACCCCGGTGTGGGGACCCGGAATCCCGGATTGGACGGCCGCCAAACACGTAGCGGCACTCGGGGCGGGCGGAGCGCGCCCGGTTGGTCCTCCGCCACGGCTCGCTAAGACCCGTGTTGCGGATGAGATCGACTACGAGATCTACGGTGACGACATGCAGTTCGTGGAGGTCACCCTCGATCCCAACGAGGTGGTTGTGGCCGAAGCCGGCGGCATGATGTACATGACCGAGGGAATCAAGATGGAGACGGTCTTCGGGGACCCCGGCAAGCAGCAGGGCTTTCTGGGGAAGGTCCTCGACGCCGGCAAGAGGGTGGTCACCGGCGAGTCACTGTTCTTAACGACGTTCGGAGCGGTGAGCCGCCGGCGCGAGCAAGTGGCGTTCGCCGCACCATACCCCGGGAAGATCATCCCAATGCACCTGGACGAACTGGGCGGGGAGCTGATTTGCCAGAAGGACGCGTTCCTCTGCGCCGCCCGCGGCGTGCAAGTTGGCATTGCTTTTCAGAAGAGAATCCTGGCCGGGCTCTTCGGTGGTGAGGGGTTCATCCTCCAGAGGCTCACCGGTGATGGAATCGCCTTTGTGCATGCCGGCGGGATGATCCATCAGAAGGAGTTGGCTTCCGGGGAGACGCTCCGACTGGATACCGGTTGCCTGGTAGCGATGCAGTCCTCTGTAGACTACGACATCCAGATGTCCGGCGGTGTCAAGAACGCCATTTTCGGTGGGGAAGGACTGTTCCTGGCGACCCTGCGCGGACCGGGGAAGGTCTGGCTGCAATCGCTGCCGTTTACGCGGCTGGCCGGCCGGATCCTGGCCAACGTTCGCCCCGGGGGAGGCAAGGGCGAAGGTTCGGTGTTGGGGGGACTATCCACTCTCTTCGAGAGCCGGGATTGAGGCATACAGGGAAGCCGGTTCAGAGCAGTTGCGATACTCGACGGGGTGCGGGCGGCGTTCTATTCGGAGTCGGCGGGAAGGCGACCGGCAAACAGCCTGGTCCCGACAACGACGAGCAGAATCGTCATCACCAACATGCCCCATTCCGTGATCGTGGGAATGTCATGTTCCGGACACTCCGTCAGGGTCACGGCGACGTTGTCCAGCCCCCACGACTCGTCCGCCAACCCCTCGAGCCCAACACCGGCGAAGCTGAGGGCGAGGGCATCGGACGAGTGCTCGAACGTCGACACGATGTGATAAACCGAATCGGCGGTGTAACCGAGTGCGCCTACCTCCGTGGCCCCGGTCTGTCCCGCGTAAGCTCCATTAGGATACGCCCCGGGATAAGCCTGGAACGTACCGGGCGAGTCCGCGAACGTCGTCCACCAAAGGGCGGGCCCGTCGACTACGCGCAGATCCCAGATGTCCGGTCCGGACGTCGGCCCGTTACCGTCCCAGGAGTCGATTACAAACAGGTCGCACTCTACGGTGGCGGTGTCGTGCGGCGGCAGCCCGTTCAGGGTCAGGATGACGGAACTGTCGGAGAATGGTCCAAGGAACGTGCGTCCCCCGACAGGCGTCGAATCGGTTGCGGGATCGGACCATTCCTCCAGCGAGTTGCCGGAGTCTTCGAAGTTGTTGAAGTAGAAGCTCTCCGATCCCGCCGGGGCGGCCCACACCCAGACATTGTCCAGTCCCCAGGACTCGTCGGCCACTCCTTCCAGCCCGAGCCCGACAAAATCAACGACCAGGGTTTCGCCCGAGTGTAGGAAGGTGTACTTGAGCATATAGACCGAGTCACGGTCATACCCGAGCGTATTCGTTTCGTTCGCGCCCTCGCGCCGGGCGTATCGCGCCTCGGGGAACGTGCCGGGGTAAGCCTGCGTCGAGCCGCCTTCGTGGGAGAATGTGGTCTGCAGGAGCGTGTTGCCCCCATCCACCGTAACCCCCCAGACATCCGGACCGGAGGAACTCAGATTCCCTTCCCACGATCCGATTATGAACAGATCGAATGACATGGTAATGACACCATGATCGGGAAGAGCGTTCAGAGTGAAAGTCAGGGTGCCGTTTGAATGTCGCCCCAGAAACTCCCTTTCCGCGACGGGGGTGACTTCTCGGGCGTCGTCCGACCACTCGGTCAGCGGGTCTAAGGTATCCTCGAAATCGTTGTGGTACACGGTCGTGCCGGAGTAATCCGCGGAAGTGCACATAAGGTTGTGCCTGCTGAGATCCAATGCGATGCCGAAGGGGCTGCTGCCCGGCAATCCGGTGATCAGAGTCTCGATTCCGGAACCATCCGTATTGGCTCTGAGAACATCGCCGACGGCATAATCGGTCCAGTACATCTTCCCGGCGATCAGGTCAAGATCGATATCCAGGATTCCGCCAAGCCCCGTCAATACGTCCTCGACGTTTCCGCCATCAAGGTCCGAACGCTGGATCTTGTGGAAGAAGTTGTCCGTCCAGTAGATCTTTTTCGCCGCCAAGTCCAGAGCCATACCGGTGGGTTCCCCGAGACCGGTGACGAGATCTTCCACATTGCTCCCGTCGAGGTCGGCGCGTTGAACCTTGTTCGAATAGCTGTCGGTCCAATACACTTTTCCCGCATCCGTGTCGAGTGCGATTCGCGCGGGAAAAGACAGGCCGGTAACGGTATCTTCAACCGCGGTGCCATCCAGTTCCGCTCGTTGGATCTTGCCGGTGGCCGAGTCCGTCCAGTACATCTTCCTCCCGGCCGGGTCGATCGCGATGCCCCAGGGGTCCATGAAGCCGGTGACGAGATCCTGTGAGACTCCGCCGCTCTGGGCGGCGCATTGGATCTTGCCGGCAGTCGAATCGGTCCAATATACTTTCCCGACAGCCGGGCTTACCGCAATCCCCAAAGACTCGATGATTCCCGAAGTCACCGGGCTGTGCATGTGCGTGCCGTCGAGACCGGCGGCGCGGATCTCTTCGCCTCCGGTCCAGAACATGTGCTGAGCGCGCACCCCAGTTGCCACCGGGCAGAACACCAGCGCAAGAGCAGCTATCCAACAGACCCGATTTCTGCGCACAATCCTCTCCGTGCAGCCGCGGACCCGCCCGCACCAAGCCCGCACTCCGATGAGTAGGGAGCACCTTTAGTTTAACGATAGAAAGGGGTCCGATTCAAGAAGATATGGCACAACCCTTAGGCGGTGAATTATTATGGGGCTGACTTACGTTACGTTCCGAAAGTAGGACCGAAAAAGACGGGGTGGACGTCCGCATCATCGGACCTTACCGCTGACTCGTGCGTAGCCACTTCAAGCGAACCGTCAGCTTTCCCCGCCCATGTCCCGCCACATGCTCAGGTGGATAATCCGGTCCTCTTCGGCCTCGTGTCGGCGCACGATTGCGATCATCTCCCGGATGCGGGCGAAGAAGACCTCCCGATCCTCAAGAGTGCGGTCCGCCATCGTCCCGGCCGCGCGGATGATCCGGTCGAGCATGCCGAGAATCGTGGTGTGCTCGCGGGCGAGCCGGGCTTGATCGTCCGCCAACTCCGGCCGGCACGCTTCCCCATCAACCTGAGTGCCGCATAGCGCATCGACGGCGTGATGTACCCGGATCTTCGCGTGCAGATGACGAAGGGCCTCCTCCACCGCCTCGAAACCGGCGATGTCGAACGTCTGCCAGGATCCCTCCTGCACCAGAATTTCAATCGCGGCCAATGATGACTTTATCGTGTCATCTCCAGTTTGACGCTGTTCGGCGGAATGGCTTGGGGTGAGATTGGTCATCTGCGTAACCTCCTAATACAGTCTCCTTCGCTGGGAAGCAATCAGTTCGGCCGAGCGGTAACATAGACGCCGGCAGCACTGTGCAAACACGGCAAGTAGGCACTATTGTACTTCGATACGACGCTAGTGGCAACCATCGAAATGCCCCTTGTATCGGATGTGCCCTTCAGGGCGCTCTGTGCAGTGTGGCTCAACGCAAACGCCGTTTCATCCCAGGGACACTCCGGGCACTACGAAGTGGCGTAGCAGCTACACTCCAATGAGCCGCTGAGGACCGCCTCGCTCAGGACAAAGGACCCCGGTGCCGACTCTTGCCACTTGAAGCAAAGGCAGCGACAGGCGGGGGTAAAGGACAGAACGGTGTCACCCCTATTGCCCGCCTGCAAGAAGGTAATGTTCCCGCCCGAACGATGGAGGTCATTGCCGCCATGTGTTTACCGTCGGGTCCGCGTGTTCCCACCTGCCGGCGCCGGGACCGGCCCGGTACCGTTGCCGACCGGGATAATCGAGGCTACAACACGTAGTAGCAAGGAGGTCTGAATATGAACGGAATGCGACGACGCGCTCTATGGGGTGGGCTGCTCACTTTGGCTCTGGTGGTCGGCTGTGACGTGGCTCCGAACGGTAACTCCGGGGGGGACAACGGGACCGACCCTGATTCGGCAACCGGGCAGGTGGGCAGCGGTACCGCTCGAGTATCCGGTACGATTCGATCTGCCGATGTCGAGGATGATATTCCGCTTGCCGGAGTGCGCGTGGAACTCGGCGACGCGTGGACCCTCAGCAGCGTCGACGGCACGTTCGAATTGCTAAATACCCTCGATGGAACACAGACCCTGCTTTGCGATGGAACGGCGGTCGGTACGGACGAAGGACATTACGGACAGTTCGCCACGGCCATGGAGCTGACCGAGCACGAGGATCGGCTACTGACCGACCCGGTCTATCTGCCCTTCGTGCCGGACGACTCCGCCGGATTGGTGGATCCCGCTTCCTCGACCACAGTCTCGGGCGATGGGGGGGTTACGCTTGAGATTCCGCCGGGTGGAGCACGCGTGGGCCAGGAGGAGTACGACGGACCGATCTCCGTGCTGGCCATTGCTCCTGGGCGTACTCCAGCTTCTTTGCCTGCCCGGTTCGATGGGCGCGTCGAGGCAATCATCTCCATTCAGCCGATCGATGTGCGTTTCCCGGTCGAAGTGCCGGTCACGTTCCCCCAAACATCGGGCGGGACGACCGGGATAAGCCGGATGGCACTATGGTGGTTTGATCCGGACGCCGGAGAGTTCTCTAACGTAGGCTTCGCGGAATCCGACGGCGACACCATCTACACGACCATCGGCGGGGCGCGCGGCGGCGGGTGGTATGTCTTGGCCGAATTGGATTTTACCCTCCGGCGGCCTTGCGACGGCAGCGATGGCAGCGAAGCGCGGGCTTGTTACCAGTCCGCGCTGGAGCTTCTGGATGAAATCCGGCAACTTCGGCAAATTGAACTGCCCGGCGCTGTCACCGTGTTCGGACGGCTGAATGCAGCGCTGGCCGAGCGCGGTAGTTCCGTTGACCGGGCTCAGGCGGTTTTGCAGATCAGTTCCGAGCTGTTTGAGATCGCCTCGACGGCGGTCCTCGAGTATCAGGCTCTCTATCGAGATCTGGGCGATCTCCAAGGGCTTGACCCGGCTCTAGCGGCGGCGGGGACGACCTGCTTGGGTTATGAGGTGTGCGACGGCAATTGGGACGAGCGACAGGACGCTCACAGCGATATCGCCCAACTGTCGGTGGCGATCTCGGCCAATGTCGAGGCTTTTGCCGCGCAGTTTGACCGGCTGGCCGCGGCGGCGGGTTCCCTGGCGGTGTATTACGGCTCTCCCGGGCTATTGACCACCGATACTCTGGGGGCGTTTCATCAAATCGCCGGCGAGTTCAATGAAGCATACGACGGTTTCGAACCGTACACATCTCCCCCCGAAGCCTACGACGCGCTGGTCGAAGCACTTACTGTTATGGAGAATACCGCGCTGGCTTTCGCACAGACGGTTAGTGCGCCGCTGGAGGACCAGGCCGACACGAGCGGGGTCTCCATCCAGCGCGTTTGCCCCAATCTCGGCACCACGCAACTCGGGACGATCGTAGACGGGGCCGGATCAGTGCAGTTGGGCGACGCTACCGGTACACTCGACGGAGATTGTATCGTGCTTGTGGCCGACCGGGAGCTTGGATTGGCGGCTGCGCCGGTTTCGGAGAAGGTTTTGATGGACGAGTTGCGTCCGCCGGCTGTTTGGGGGTTGGCTCGGGAGATGACGTTCGAATCGCTTGCGCTCGGGCGGCCGGGGGCCGGGACCCTCAGTGATGATGCCCCCGTAGCCGCCTGGGGATTTACCGCGGCCGACGCCCAGAGTTTGCAGGTATCGTTCTCCGGCGGCATAGGTACTTTGGCGGGCCTGGCTGCGGAGGATGGTGTCATTCAAATGTCACGAGACGGCGGGTTTGACGTGGTTAACCTGGGCAGCGGTGGGTCGTTCGAGCTGCGCGTGTTCTCGACCGCCGCAGGGGTCGCGTCCCCGTATACGTTCTCCGTCGATTCTCCGGCGGACGAGTTCGCGGTCGGGTCGCCGGTTGTGGGGGCGTTTGACGTAGACAATCGGGCGGCGGCGCTGATGTTCGAAGGCGACGCAGGCGAGCAGATCCTCGTGGAGAAACGCTGCTGCGATCCGTTTGGGATTGAGTTCACCTACGGGCTCCTGGGGCCGGACGGGGTCTCGTTGTCGCCAAGGGACTATTCTGAGGAGGATCCGGGAATCGGGAACGAGCTGTACGAGCTGTCGGCTACCGGGCTGCATCGTGTGGTGCTGGCTCCGTTCGAGGGTCGGTTCCCGGACTATGAAATGTTGATCCACCGGGTGCCGGTCAACGAGCCGGTGGCTTGCGCACTCGACACCGAGACCACCGGAGTCTTTGACGACATCGGCGAGCGCCTGGTGTTTACGTTCACCACGGCCGGGAACCACGATATCATCCTTCTTGAGGGAGTTAGTGCCACTGGTCCGACTCCGTTGTTGTATTCTCTGACGGCTTCGGACGGCACGACCCTCGACAGTGACGAGTTGCTGTACTTCAACGGATCGTCATACGCGACCCGGGACCTCGGAGTTGTAGCGGAGGGTACGTACACTCTGGAGTTTAGAGCCCTGTTGGACGCCGAGGTGCCGTTGGGCTCGTTCGTATTCCGTCTGACGACGGCCACGGAGTAGCCCTCACTGGGAGAAGATCAACCTAACACCTTCTTGGGCCTTTTTCTGGGGGGGCAAGTGTGCGGATTAACGAAATCTTCCACAGTATTCAGGGAGAAGGGGTGCTAGCGGGGGTGCCGAGCGTCTTCATTCGCACGGCCGGGTGCAACTTGCGGTGCTGTTGGTGCGATACGCCTTACGCTTCGTGGGAGCCTGTCGGGGGTTCCATGACCGTTGCGGAGATTCTCGACCGGATCGGCCGCTACCCCGCGCGGCATGTGGTGCTCACCGGAGGCGAGCCGCTGATTGCCCCGGACGTCGAGGCGCTGACCCGGCAGATCACTCAAGCGGGCTATCACCTTACGATCGAGACGGCCGCGACGGTCTGGAAGGACGTCGTGTGCGATCTGGCCAGCCTGAGCCCCAAGACGAGTAATTCCACCCCGCATGATCGCGAAGCCGGCCGGTGGGTGGAGAAGCACGAATCCGCCCGGCTTGACGCAACGATAGTACGGCGGTTTATGGAGCTTGGCGCGTACCAGCTCAAATTCGTGATAGCGATCCCGGACGACCTCGTCGAGGTTGATGCCCTGCTGGGGGAGCTTGGCGAGTACGAGCCGACCCGCGTTCTGCTGATGCCGCAAGGATCGACGAGAGACGAACTGGCGGACCGAGGGAGGTGGGTTGCCGAACTATGCAAAGATCGCGGCTTCCGCTTCTGCCCTCGCCTGCACATCGAGCTTTACGGGAATACCGCCGGCACCTGACCGTACGTGCCGGGATGATCTTCCGAAACAGGCCGGGTGGCCCACGTCCTTTTGTCTTTGCCGTGCGGTCCGGACCTTGGCGGGTTGTTCGATGGCACTCCCGCTGGACGTGGGGGAGCCGATGATCAGCGATCGACACTCGCGGCAGGTCTCGTACCTCGACCATGCCCTACGAACTGGGACGATCACGTCCTTTTGTCTCTGCCGTGCGGTCCGGACCATGGCGGGTTGTTCGATGGCACTCCCGCCGGACGTGGGGGAGCCGATGAACAGCGGTCGACACTCGCGGCAGGTCTCGTACCTCGACCGTGCCCTACGAACTGGGACGATCACGTCCTTTTGTCTCTGCCGTGCGGTCCGGACCATGGCGGGTTGTTCGATGGCACTCCCGCCGGACGTGGGGGAGCCGATGAACAGCGGTCGACACTCGCGGCAGGTCTCGTACCTCGACCGTGCCCCACGAACTGGGACGATCACGTCCTTTTGTCTTTGCCGTGCGGTCCGGACCTTGGCGGGTTGTTCGATGGCACTCCCGCTGGACGTGGGGGAGCCGATGATCAGCGATCGACACTCGCGGCAGGTCTCGTACCTCGACCATGCCCTACGAACTGGGACGATCACGTCCTTCTGTCTCTGCCGTGCGGTCCGGACCATGGCGGGTCGTTCGATGGCACTCCCGCTGGACGTGGGGGAGCCGATGAACAGCGGTCGACAATCGCGGCAGGTCTCGTACCTCGACCATGCCCTACGAACTGGGACGATCACGTCCTTTTGTCTCTGCCGTGCGGTCCGGACCATGGCGGGTTGTTCGATGGCACTCCCGCCGGACATGGGGAGCCGAGGATCAGCGATCGACACTCGCGGCAGGTCTCGTGCCTCGACCATGCCCTACGGACTGGGGGGATCATTCCGGGGTGATGATCACTGCGTGTCCGGTCAGTTTGACCGGCTTATCGAGCGTGGCGTAACCGTTGGCTACGGGAAGGGTGTGCGTCGTTCCGGCCTTCATGATGAGCAGGGTGTCGTCGGCCACGGAATCCAACGCCGCCTCGAGACTAGATATTGGCGAATCCGGTGAGCCGTCCCCGCGAGTGCCCCCCCCTACGAACTTGACACCCTCTTCGGGGGCGATGCGGATCGTGTTGCGCTGCTTGTTTGGATAGACTTCGTCCACGCTATACCATTCGGTGCTGCCGCCTCCCCAACCGATATTCATGAGGAACTGCCATGGACTCGTATTCTGGTTATAGCCGCAGACAGTCCAGGAATGGCCGATATCACCGTCACCCTTTCCGGTAATCTCAAACGGGCGAAGCCATTGAATTTCCTCGACCATCGTGTCGACGTCCCGATCGACCTTGCTCGCATCGCTGTCGTAGCGAAAATGGTCGACGATGCCGTCGCGGATCATACCCGCCAGTGACACAAACCGCCCGTAATGCATGCCCACCGCAATCCCGGCATGGTACGAGAGCTCGGCCACCTCGACGTCACCACTATCAATCGTGTCGTCCGTATGGTCGTCCTCCAATATGCTCCAATTGTATGTTGTGGATCCGAAGTTGGCCGCACACGTGGTCGGATCGAGGAACAACCGACCCCAGAGGGCCCCGAGAGCATCCCAATAGTCTTCGTTCTCGCAGTCTACCGCGCCGTTGCATTTTTGTTTGGCTTTGCCCAATACACTCGAGTCCCAAATACCCGACATATACAGTAGTCCGCCGGCTGCCGACGTCCAATATAGCCGATCGTCCCAATACGAAGTCAAGAGCAGGTTTGGATCCGGCGTCAGGGGCTCGGAGTCCCAGCTTACGCGATAACGCCGATCGTACTCGACACTACCGCTGCCCGTTCCGGTGTTCGGCCACTGCCAGTAGTACATGATCTGGGCGGCCGTCGTGGCAACACAGCCGACCACACAGCGTTCATCGGTGCCGGGCTCGAGCACCGGGCATTGGTCGTTGTACGGTGAGCCCTGATGCCAATACGAGTTCAAGCGCACCGACATACTCGTCGGAGTGGCCCGGCTACCTTCTGCAGTGTTCGACTTGGGGACCCGCCGAGCAATCAGATCATCCCAATACGCCGCGCGCCGAGCCAGCTCGGGTTCATACTGGTCCAGTTCCCGACTTTTCTGCGCTTTCGCCTCCTGCACCGCGTGCAGACGGGTGGTGATCTGAGAGAGGATGTACTCATAGTTGGGGTTGGTCGGATCATAAGTGCCCTCGGGCCGATAGAGGTATACCGGCAGGGTCAGGTCATCCGCGCCGCACAGGCAATACCCGCCTCCAGTGAGATGAGCGATGTAGGCGGTGGTTTGGCCGTCTACTACATGCGGCTCCAATCGGGCTACGGCGGCGTCAGGTCGCGCGTCGGCGGTCACGTGCCGAACCCAGGTTTCGACCGCTGAGGTCACATCGATGTCACTGATCGGCTCGGCCGACGCGACGGTTGGAACCAACAGCGCCCACACGAAATGGGCTCCACCAAACCAACGCCGGAGGTTTGACTTGCCATTCGTTTCGGGAGACATTCCTATACCTCTCAAGTCGCTACGGTACTAAGGTCACGATTCCGTTGCCCGCACGCAGGGTCATGGGACGTTCAAGGGTGTCGGTTCCGATCGGATTATCACCCGGGTCCAGCATCCAGATGGTCCCACCTTCTGGCGCAAAGACCAGATAGGCCAAGGGCAAACTGTAGTACGGATCCATGAAGGTCCCGGACCCCGCTCCGACCGGAGGATCCCCCACAAAATACCAGTCGCTTTCGGGATACAGAAACGACATGATTCGAGCATCCCAGAAGCTGAGGTAACTGCGGTTCCCAAGTGAGTTCTGCCACTGCGTGTCGTAGGGTGGAAGGACGGTAATCGTCCGGCAGTTGTCCAGGTCCGAGGAGCAGCTTACCGGCGAACATGCCACATCCGGATCCGCGCCGCAGCACGAGAACGCGCATTGGCCATAGTGCATAATGGACTCGAAGTCGTACGGACCGTAGTAGCCCGCCATCGAGTGGAGGTCGAAGTTGTGGTCTTTGCCGTCGATAATACGATCCCACTCGATCTGCACGTAGTCGTCGCGGTCCGGCCGGGACTGTTCGTGCCAGTATCCCAACGAGTGGCCGAGTTCGTGCGCAATAATGAAGCGTGCGGTCCAACTGACGATGTTGACGATTTGCACGCCACCCTGTCTGCCCACGAACGAGCTGTTGGTTGGTTCGTCATCACCGGTGGAATCACGCATCCTGATTCGAGCGAAACCGTGCTCTGCGAAAACCCACGGGACGAAATCCACGGCGGTCACGTCTTCCCATACCGCCATCGCGTCGATCGATCGCTGCTGGTTCACGGCACTCACGTTCGAGTCGAAGTCGTATGGAACTATGCCATCAGGCCAGAGAGCCGTCGTGTACGGGCTGCGATCACCCGGAGATCCGCAGTAGATAATGTCGCCCTCGATCAGGTCGCAGCCAATGGGCACGCCGCGTCCATCGAGCTGAAGTTCACCGGGCGGAGCTGCATCGGACGCGGGTTCGGCCTGAGCGGCAGTGGGCAACATCACTACCAGCAAGGGAACCATCAGGCTGAGTCCAATCATAGGTTTCACACAGTTGATATTCACAGTATTCGCTCCTCGTCAAACGTCATTGAAGGAAGGCGGTGTCAGAAAGACCTCTCTTTGCCCTGGAAGCTCTTCCTGACACCTTTTCCTCCCCGTCCTCTCCTCTTTTCTTGCTACTGCAGATTGACCAGCACCAGGACCAGGCCCCGTTCGCCTTGGGCGAGGCGGCTCATAGCCTTGCCGATAACAGCGCCCTGGGCCCGTGAGGAATCCTCGACTTTCATTGCGTGGCCGGGGGTGTCCGAAGTCGTGAGCAAATCACCCGGCTGGATCGCAGCGTTGGACGCATCACAATGCGTCCAGACACGTCCGGTCAAGGCGATCGGGTGTTCACCGTGGGCGATGCTGCCCTTCTGTCCCATGACCATTCCCGGGTTGATCCCGCCGGCGCCGCTTATCACGCCGGCTACCCTAGAGTCATACGCCGACGTGCTAATCACGAGCTTGCCGACGTTGTCCGGATCGATGCTGACGAGCATACCGGGCTCGGCGGCACCAGCGCTGCCACCCACGTCGAACGGCTCGGCCAAATCAGCGCCGCCTTCGAGTTGCAGAACCTTGACCGTAGTAATGCCCGTACTGTCATTGACCCGGAAGATGTCGTTGGAGGTAGTGCCGTGCTCCAACACCACGATATCGCCGTAGAACTTGGCGGCGTAACGCCCACCCTTGGCAACCAGACCGTCCCAACTCGATTCGGTATAGACGCCAATACCCTCACCGTTCGGGGCGAGTGCTTCAACCGCTCTGGCGGTCGCACCAGTCACTTTGGCGTACACACCACGGCCGTTGGCCCCGCTGGCTTCGAACCAGCCGCCGCGGCTTTCCCCGGAAGTTCCGTTACTCGTACAACTGCCTTTGACGCCATACCCGCCGTCTTGGGTGGACCTGAAGGAGCCGCCACCGCTGCCGTCGGACGAACCCCAAACCGCGATTGCGTCGCTCATAGCGTAGACCGCGTAGCCGTGATCGGAGATCGCGGTAACCGCGTTGCCCGACCCGATCACTTTAAATGACCCGGCGCTGGTCTCTTCGCTGGCGGCATTGGTGAGGACCGCACTAATTCCACCGGTTGATTGCCCAGTTCCCGTGTTCGTGATCTTGAACGCTACTTGGCCGTCGGCGTCTATCGTCTCATCGACCGGGAGGCTGAAATCACCGCCTGCGGCCTGCCACGTTCCGACCCCGTTGGCATCCGAGGTAAGCACGTACCCGGCCGACGGGGAATCGGTCAGCTTCAAGCCAGTCATGGTGATTGTACCGTCCACGTCCAGTTCTGTCGTTGGGCTTGTGGGGCCGGAGCCCGATGGGCTTCCAATGAATACCGGCCCGCGAAAATAACCGGCCCAACCGCCGTCGTTGTTCTCACCCTGAACGCCGCGCCCAGCGGGCGACTCAGAGATACCCTTGACTCCGAAGTTGGTTCCGGATCCGGTCGTCGCCTTCCCCTGGACGCCGACTCCCTGGGGACTGGAGGCCTCCCCGCGAATGCCGAAGCAGGAATTCGCCGTATCGTCGACATACCCGTAGACTCCGGTGACGCTTTGACCCGTGGCGGAACCGGTAATCGCCGGCCCGGCACCCGTGCCGGCCTCCCTCTTGACCTTGAGTGGAGCCCCATCAATCGGCTCCACGCCGATTCCCACGCAGCCACTGAAATATCCCCTGCCGTTAAAATAGCCGCCGAAGCCGTCGGGGGAGTTGGCTTGCCCGTAGATGGCGTAAGTCTCTCCGGTGGTCCCGGCCGCCCAACCGTACACTGCCCGCCCGGTGGTGCTCTCGGTGTATCCCTGCACGCCGACGGAGTTACCGGTAAGCGAGTCATTTCGCCCGAGCACACCCTTGGCATTCGGAGCGTTGGCGGAGAAGAACCCGCCCATGGCCGCTCCGCTGGTGGCCTCGGCCCGCCCGCGAACGGCATGTCCGTAGATGCTATCGCTTTCGAAATAACCGCCCGCACCATTGCCGGTGGTTGCGGTGGAATGGCCGTACACACCTCGGCCGTCGACGGCGCTGTTCTCACCGGCCAACGCCGCGCTGGATCCGGCCGTCGAGGTAGACTCGGCGTACACAACCTGATCGGCATCGCCGATCACATGCAGCGGGTAGTCGGGTGTGGTTACACCGATTCCGAGGTCGTCCCGGATATAGGCACTGCCTTCAACGTCCAGCATCTGAACGGGTTTTGCCAGACTGGTGGTTCCGATTCCGACGTAGCCGTCGTCGTAATAGATGTCGTCGTCGGGTCCGTCCTTCCAGAATCCGGACCCGCCGCCGGGGGGAGCCTGCCAGGTACCGAATCCGCTTCCGTCGCACGTCAGCACATAGCCACTGGAGGATTCGTCGCCGAGTCTGAGACCGTCCATCGCAACCGTGCCGCCAACGTCCAGCGGATACGTCGGGTTCTGGGTCCAGATGCCCACCTTGCCATCGTCGAAGTAGATGTCATCGTCCGGACCGTCCTTCCACAACTCAGAGCCGCCGGTTGGGGCTTGCCAAGTCGCCACGCCGGCGGAATCGGCGGTCAGCACATGGCCGGCCGTGGCCGTATCACCGACTCGCAGTCCGTCCACCTTGACGGTGGAGTCGACTTGCAGGGCGTACTGGGGACTAACCCCGGAGCCCATTGCGATTCCGACGTACCCGTCGCTGTAGTAGATGTGGTCGTTCTCATCAACATCCCACACGCTTGATCCGCTCGGCGCTTGCCAGGTTCCGATTCCGCCGGCATCGGCCGTGAGCACATGACCTGCCGTCGGCGCGGTGGTCAGTTGCAGGCCGGTGGTCTTGATGATGCCGTATACTTCGAGGTTCTCGGTTGGAGTCATCACGCCAATGCCGACCTTACCTTCGCTGTACGTGATGTTGTCTTCCGTATCGATCCGCCAGAAGCAATCGCCGGCGGCGGTCGGCGCCTGCCACGTACCGAACCCGTCAGCGTCGGCGGTCAGAACGTGCCCGGCCGTTGCAGCATCTCCGACCTTCAGACTGTCCACGGCGGCCGTCCCGACGACGTCAAGTGGATACAGGGGTGTCTGGTCGGCGCCCATACCGATTCCGACATAACCGTCGCCGTAGTAGATGTTGTCGTTGGGGTCGATGCTCCACGGGGTGGATCCCCCGCTCCCGGCCGGCTGCCAGGCTCCCACGCCCGACGCGTTGGAGGTCAGGACCCAACCTGCAACGGGAGCGGTGGTGAGTTTAAAGCCGGTGGTCTGGATCGTTCCGTTCACGTCGAGCATCTCGGCGGGATCGGTTACGCCGATGCCGACTTCATCGCGGAAGTACCCGCGTCCTCTGAAGTAGCCGCCGTAACCGTCGGCCGAGTTGGTATGTCCGTAGACGCCGTAGTTTGCGCCGCTGCTGTCCGAGGCGTATCCATACACGCCTATCGCGCCGGTCCCATTGGCGCTGAAGTGCCCGCCGTGGTTTGCGTTGGCTCCCACTCCGGTTGCGCTGCCCATGACCGCAAAATTGGCGGACTCGGAAGCGTCGGCCTTGAGGGCTACACCTTCCAAGCCGGTGGCACTGGTCGAGAGCCCCACGCCCTCCTCGCCGGAGGCCGCTGCCACCATAGCGGCAACTGATCCACTCGGCTGATTGACCCGGAATGCGTCACCGCTGTCGAGGGGGCAGGTACCTTCATACGGCAGAGTGAACCCCGACCCGCCCGGAGCGTCGAACGCATACAGGGCGTATGGTGCGGCGGTCACCGGTTGACGGGGATCCAAAGTGGCACTGCCGTCGCGCGTGCTGACGTAGATTTCAACCCAGCGGCGATCGCCGGTGAAGAGATCCGTCCCCGTGAAGCTAAGCTCCACGGTGAATAAACCGTTCTGGACATCAACGTCTGTCAATGCAACGGCACTCAGCCTAGTACCGCCGGTTTCGCGGTCATACAGGGTGAATGTGAGATCCGCCAGACCGTCATACGGTGCCCCGTCCAGCTTGAGCTGTCCCTGGTAAGTGATGGGTGGCGCAGCCGCGTCGGTCGGTAGCGCAAAACTCACCGCAAGCAGCCCCGCGGTCAGAACGACAGTAGTTATCCTATACCTGTTCATCTTCCGTTTCCTTTTCGAAACATGATCCTGTGCCGGATCGTCCGAATATATGTTCACAACCGATCGACGGTCCGACCGCTCCCGGCCGGCTTCGCGTGTTACGGTTTTTGCAATAGCACCTGGAATTCCGCATAGTCCGCCACGTCCACGTCACGGTCACCGTCCTGATCGAAGCAACTGCACCATTGCTCGGGAGGCGTCAGCCGTGGTCCCGCGAGACAGAACTCGAAGTCGGCGTAGTCGTACAAGTTGACCCCGCCATCGCTGTTACAGTCGTCCGGGACCAAGCCGAACCAGAAGCCCCCGGTTAGCTCGAAGCCTCTTCCGATTAAGGGCGTGGTTGCGTCCGGTTGGCCGATCGATCCGCTCAGCTCGAAACCGGCGGCGGTACTTCGCATCGCGCCGCCGCCATCGACGGTGAACCAATCGAGAGCGAACTGGGGGACCGCCGCTCCGGCTGTCGCCGCAATTGCAGCCAGAAGCGCCCCTCCGAATACTAGGGTCCGATATTTCTTCATGATAGAACTCTCCGTGCCGTGCATCCGGCTATGCCGACCGTAGTCGGCCCGCTTGGGAAGAGGTGACCCCGGTCGCTTACCGGGGCGTGTGCCTCTCCCGCTATTACCAACTACCGGATTACGCGAGGATACCCGCAAAGATCCACTTTTTACAGGGGACAGCCGAGGATTACTCGAGGTGATTCGTACTGCGGGGCGGGCGGAGTGGCCAATAACTACGAACGGCGTTGCCGCTGTTATGCGCGCTGCTTGCCGGCGGGATCATCACGCCCGGCGTCGGTTGCGATCTGTCTCGAATGCGGAGCCCGTGCTCTTCGTAAACAAACGGGGCGGACACCGGAGAAACTCGGAGAACCCGGCATCCGCCCCCAAACCAAGACGCTTTGGGCGGCCGTCAGAAATCACCCAGTTCTCTATCTTCCTCCAGCAAGGCGTGCCCGTCGCACGGCTTGCCGCCCACCTTCAGGTTCTCTTGATAATGACTGCCGGCTGAGGCAGCCACCGGAACCGGTGCGCGCTGCGGTTCCCGGTGGAGGCGGGTGACACCGGCCGTGGGCTGGGGCGCCTGCGGTGGTGGAGCGGCGGCCGCCATCGGCGGGGCACTGACGGTAGTGGTTTCGTTCGTCGTGCCTTTGACCATCTGAACCAACTCATTCACGAGAATCTGGGCCGCCTGAGCTTGAGCCGACATCTCCTCGGCAGCCGCGGCAGATTCCTCGGCACCCGCGGCATTCTGTTGCGTGACCTGATCCATCTGCGACACCGCGGTGTTGACCTGCTCGACGCCCTGGGCCTGCTCTTCACTTGCCCGGGCGATCCCCTCAATCAGTCCGGTCACTTTGGAGACATCACTTACGATCACGCTAAGGGCCTTTCCCACCTCGTCGGCCACGTCGGCACCCTCCTTGGCCTTGAGGACGGAATCCTCGATCAGCCCGGTAGTCTCGCGGGCGGCTTGGGCGGCGCGTTGGGCCAGGTTACGAACCTCGTCGGCTACTACTGCGAAACCTTTGCCGTGTTCCCCGGCGCGAGCGGCTTCAACCGCCGCATTCAGTGCCAGCAGGTTGGTTTGGAACGCGATCTCCTCGATCACCTTGATAATCTTACTGATCTGGCCGGACGACTCGTTTATTCCGGTCATCGCCTGGTTGAGCTGGTGCATGGTACGATCGCCCTCTTCGGCGGCGGCCCGGGCGCTTCCGCTGAGCTCATTCGCCTGCTTAGCGTTCTGCGCGTTCGTGCGCGTCATGGCCGCCATCTGTTCGAGGGCGCTCGAAGTCTCTTCGAGGGAGGAAGCTTGTTCGCTGGCTCCGGCGGCCAGCTCCTGGGCCGAGGTGGATACCTGGTTGGAGCCATCCGTCACCTGGGCGGCGTTCTCGGACATTCCCTCGATGATCCGATTGAAGGTCTTTGCCGTTTCCTTTAGCTCGGCGGGGCTGAAGGTCTTTAATCCTCTGAAGATCTCCCTGAACGGACGGGTGATTCCGCGGGTGATGATTAGGCTGACCGCCGTCACCACAATCACGGCACCGACGGCCAACATACCGACCCAGGTCAGAAGGGTGGTGCCCGCCGCATTAGCCGTCTCGTTCATTCCCGTCACCGCAGCCATCGCAACGGCTTCGTCGATTTCGCAGACCAGCGCCCATTTCGTGCCGAGAATGTCCAACGGCGCCCACGCCGATAATACGGAGCTTCCGAGGTAGTCTTCGATGACCTTGGCCTCGGTCGTCCCGCTTAGTGCCCCGCGGGTGGCGTCGGTGTTCACCTTGTTGCCCTGCACGAACGAGGCCGCGATGGTGTACCGATCGGGATTGAGGATTGAGTCGGACCGCATATATCCGTCCGCCCCGACCAGATAAGCCTCGAGGGTCTTCTCCTTGCTCGAGCCCGCGGCCATCATCTCGCTGATCGACGCATCCGAAAGCTGCAGCGCCACGATCATGTCGATGTTGCCATCGTACACGATCGGCTGGGCAAGGAACGCCGCCGGAACGCCGTTGCTCGGGGCATACGGCTCGAAGTCACCGAAGGTGAACCTCCTTGTGTCAAGACATTGTCGCACTGCTCTGCCCAGGCTCGAATCGGAGTACTTTCCGTTGATCAGGTTCGTCTGATAGTCCGACTCTCGCCCCACCGTGTAGAAGCAGTAGCCGTCGGGGTTCAGCAGGAACAGATCGTAATAACCGTAAAGGTCGGTGTACTTGCTGAAGAAGTACGTACCGGCTTCGTCTTTAGGGCAGAACGCTTCGGCCACATCCATCTCCGACACCATCGCCCAACGAACGCCGCTGCCGACTTCCACCGCATTCCAGCAGGACAGAACCGGGTTCCCGTTGTAGTCACCGATGATCTTCTGATCCTCACCACCGGCGAGTGCCCCCCGGGTGGCTTCAGTATCGACTCTGTTGTTGCTCTTAAAGGAGGCCTCAACAGAGTACTTGTCCGGATTCAGGAACGAGTCCGACCTCATCAGAAGATCTTGCCCCACCAGATAAGACTCGCCGGTCTCCCCCATGCCGTCGCGGATCAGCATGATCTCATTGATCTTGTCGATTGGAATCTGAAACGCGACATAGCCGGCGAGCTTACCCGCCTCGTCGTGCATCTGGCCCATCATGAAGCCGGCCGGGGCTCCGTTTGACGGGGCATAGGGAGCGAAGTCCGCCACGACGATCTCATCAGACCTCATCTTCCGGGCTTTCGCAAAGGCGTCGCCCATCGGACTGTCCCGAAGTTCACTGTTGGGGATGGTCATCCCCAGATCCGACTCACGCGCAACCGTATAGACAATGTTGCCGTCCGGGTGAACCAGAAACAGATCATACCACCCGTTATCCTCCATGAGGTCCCTCATGCGCCCTTCGTACTTCTCCGCCAGGGTCTTCCACTGTGGAGTATCGATCCGGCCTCCGCCCTCTTCGAAGGCCTTTTCCAGTTCGAGCAGGGCTTGGGCCGTGTATGGATCGTCCTTCACCACGCGCAGTTGCTGTTTCATGCCGTTGAGGTAGTTCTCGATGAAGGACTTTTTGATTTTCTGGATGGACTCCAGCTTGGCGAAGGCCTCCGCCCGAAGAGTGCCGACCGTCTCTGCCAGCACGCCCATATCGGCCTGGCGTTCATCGAAGAAAGACTCGATCTGTTTCTTCTTTACGTCCCGCAGCGCCGTGAGTTGGTCGTAGGCGTTCTTCTCCAATGCGGCACTACCTCGATCGCGAATGGTCCCCATACCATCATCAGCAGTGCTATAGCTGACGTAGGCGACCACCAGGAGCGGGACTAAGCCGCAGCCAAGAAAACACGCAACCAGTTTTGTTCCGAGCTTCATGTTCAATGTCTCCGTTTGCCTCGACCACCAACGACACGAGTTGTTCGTTATGACCTGTGTGTCATTTGTCACGCCGTGACCGGGTCATTACGGCACCCGCCTTGGATGCCCCGACTCAGTTCGTAATGTTCCCAATTGATCTGCTCGGCATCCGTTTGCTTGCCGAATGCCTGTCTAAGCACTTGTGATTAGTGCCGAGTTCCAACCTGCCCCTGAACTGCCTTTAGTCGGCGCTGGAAAACGACGACCATTCCCATCCGGGCTCTCATCCATCGACGCTTGAGGTGCTCCAATCGATGATGGTTTACCCCTGTATTGCTTCCGTTGTATTCGCCGATAACACTCGCTTGCCCTATAAACACTCGATTGTCAGACTAGGTTAGTGCCGGCGTTGTCGGTATGGGTTAACGGCTGACGGTGGATGATGGGCTTTCGGCTGGCCCGGCGAGTATGGTAACGGCATCGGGAGCTTGTTCCCTGCGAAGGGAGGATTGTCTTACGATAGCCTCGATCAGTTCTCGACGGTTGACGGGCTTGGTGGTGTAGTCATCGCAGCCGGCGCTTAGGCATCTTCCGCGATCGGCCTCCATGGCGTGGGCCGTCAGGGCGATGATAGGACGTTCATAGCCCTGCTTCCGCAAGGTCTGGGTCGCTTCATACCCGTCCATGATCGGCATCTGCATGTCCATCAGGATTACGTCATACGGTGCGGGATCGTCCGATCTTCGTCTGAAATGGGCGGCCAGCGCCATCCGGACTGCCACCTCTCCGTTCTCGGCGACGGCGACCACCGCTCCGGCCTTCTGGAGGATGTGCACGATAAGACGCTGATTGTCCGGACCGTCTTCCGCCAGGAGAATCCGGTGTCCGCTCAGGCTCGGGAGGTCGGAATCGGCGGCAGCGCGGTGGGTGTCCATGCAGACGGCGGCGGCCGAGGCGGGATCCTCTATCATTGGGACCCCTTCCAGCGGACCTGTGGCCACGGTGGCGCGGAAGCGCGTGCCGATGTTCTCTCGAGACTCGAGGACGCAAATATCTCCGCCGAGCATCTGCGCCAGTCGTTTGCTGATGGTGAGCCCCAGCCCGGTACCGCCGAATTTGCGAGTCATCGACGCGTCCGCCTGGGTGAAGGGGCGAAACAGCCGGGCGATTTGTGCATCGCTCATCCCGATGCCGGAGTCTTCCACGTCGAATTCGATGAGTGGCTCGGCTTCGGGTTGCTCCACAAGGCGGGTGACCAATCGGACCCGACCCTTGTCGGTGAACTTGATTGCGTTGCTTATCAGGTTCGCCAGGATCTGTCGGAGCCGCGTGGGATCGGAGAGAATCCTCGCAGGAAGCGGGCCGTCGAATTCGACCCGAAAACCCAACTTCTTGTCGACTGCGCGGTTCTTTGTGAGGGCCTGAATCTCCGCGATGATCTCAACCGGCGAGCAGGAGATCCTCTCGATCTCCACGCGGCCGGCCTCGATTTTCGACGTGTCCAGGACATCGTCAATGATCTGTTGGAGGTGCGCCCCGTTGCGGCATATTGTCTGGACGGCGCGCACTCTCTCTTCTTCGGAAAGCTCGGAATCGAGTAGGCTATCCGCAAAGCCGAGGATGGCGGTCATAGGGGTCCGGATCTCGTGGCTCATGTTGGCCAGGAATTCGGATTTGAATCGGGTCGCGGATTCGGCGGCTTCCTTCGCGTCACGTAATTCTCTTTCCATCCGTTTCCGCTCGATAATCTCCTGCTGAAGATGGTCGTTACTCTCCCGCAAGCTGGCGGTGCGCTCGGCGACGAGATCTTCAAGATGAGTGCGGTACTCCTGAAGCTCTTTCTCTGTTTTCTTGCGGTCGGTTATGTCTCTGAAGAAGCCGACGTTGCAGTTTCGGCCGCCGATCATGCAGTTGGCTCCGCTGATGTCCACATAGACAATTGAACCATCCCGACGCAGGCAAGGAACGTCGGAGATGAAGGGGACGTGGCCGGCAGCGGACCGATCGTAGGCCGAAATCACGTCTTGGAGGCTCTCCGGCGGGTGAATGTTCTCGATGCCGAGTCGGATCAGTTCAGCCTCGGGGTACCCCAGCAGCCGGCAAACCGCCGGGTTAGCGTAGACCAGTCGTCTCGTCTCCACATCGCAGATCAGAATTCCATCTGCGCTCGTCTCGAACAGGATTCGATAACGGGCCTCCGAATGCCAGGCCGCTCGCTCGGCCGAGCGGCGTTCGGCGATTTCCCGGCTCAAGGCCTTGTTGGCCGCTTCCAGCTCCGCGGTCCGTGCCCGAACTCGTTCTTTGAGGTCCCGTTGGTATCTGCGGTTCTCTTGGATTAAGCGGGAACGCTCCAAGGCCTTTTGAACGGTGTGGTGGAGCACCTCCATGTCAGTCAGCGGTTTGAGCAAATAATCCCAGGCGCCGCGATGAAGAGCTTCGATTGCATCCGTGAAAGTACCCATCCCGGAGATCACGACCAACGGGGTATCGGGAGACTCGCGATGAACGGCTTCGAGGACTTCCAGACCGCTGACTTCCGGCATTCGCAGATCAACGAGGATCGCATCGGGCTTCTCTCGGCGAAACAGCTCCAGCCCTACCCGGCCGTTCTCCGCCATTAGCACGTCATAACCGTGGTCCTCCAGAAGCGCGGCGAAACTCTCGCAGATGACCGCGTCATCATCGATGGTCAGGATCTTCGCGGGTGGGTCAACCGTCATTGATCGGCCTCCCAATCGGCGACAACGAGGATCTTGCAGAAGTCAAACGAATTCACGCCGGTCAGTCCTGTTCATTCCGTGCTGCGCCAGGGTTGGCAGCGTTTCCCGGACTCTCAGGATTAGCAGAGTCCGTGGCGGCTGGTTCCTGCGGCTGCGCCGCGACGTTAAGTTCCTCCAGCAGTGAGATCGTCCCCTCGGCAGTCGACATCCGGTCCGGAAAGAGGGTTCGGAGAGTGTCCAGCAAATCCAGGGCTTTGTTCACGCGGCTAACGCTGATTCCCTGAACGGTCGGCGAGGACGCTTTGCGGATCAGGGCCCGAATCTCGCGCGTTCCGATGCGGACGATTGCCTCAGCCACGTGGCGGACGGGCCTGTTGCCGGCGTACTCGGGCGTATTAGCCAGCCGAATCAACCTTTCACCCAGCAAACTGGTATCGGGAATCAGCTCCCGAAAACTGCCTGCTTCGATCAGCTCGTTCCGATCCGCGCCGCGTTCCGCCGTCGTGATGATCTTGGCGTCTTGGAGTGTCATCCGCATCTCCCGGAACTCTTCGACCGGCAGTTCTCTTGGGGGGGGCTCGTTGCGGCCCCGGCGTCTTGCACAGTCACGTATCTCTTCGAGAAGACGGCCCTTGCTGAGCGGCTTGCACAAGAGATGATCGCAGCCCATTCGGCGGGCTATCATCACATTGTCTTTGCTACAGGCGGCACTTTGGACGATGACATCGATGTCGCTGAGCTCGGCCAGGGACTTTATCGTTCGAATCACCGCGAACCCGTTCATTCGCGGCATCATCAGGTCCAGTAAGATGATGTCCGGGTGGTGCGCGCCGGCCAAGCGGATGGCTTCGTCTCCGGATTCGGCGCGCAGTACGCTCCATACTTCGTCCTCCAGAAACTCCTCGATCAGGTCCAAGCCGTCCGGGATATCGTCGACGGCGAGGACGGCTTGCGAGAAAAGTCCGGGTCCCTCAGCCACCGTCCGCTCCTGCCGTCACCGGCATTCCCAGGCAGTCTCGTACCGCGGCCAGGAAGACTCCAACGTCCAGTGGCTTGCAGAGCATGTACGCAAGCCCGGCTCCAACCACCCGGCGGCCGTGTTCCTTGGTGGGAAACGCCGTTTGGATAATGACCGGGATACTCTCCATATCCGGGTTTGCCCGGATTATATCCAGAAGAGCGAACCCATTCATATCCGGCATCATAAGATCCAGGATAATGAGATCCGGGACGGTATCCTTCAGGATATTGAGGGCCTCCGGTCCCGACGTGGCACAAACGACGGGCAGGTCAATCAAGTCCAGGGACTCCCGGATCAGGTCCAACGAGTCGAGATCATCGTCTACCGCCAAGATGGTTTTTTTTCTCATGTTTATGGTTCACATCGGCCCCGTTGAGCCGTATCGTTCGGCAACCTTAAACTAGGTGCCTACCGAGTGCCGCCGGAGGGCATTTCGCACCCGGGCACATAGTTCCGCTTTGTCAAACGGTTTACATATATAGTCGTCCGCTCCCAACTCCAATCCGGCAACCACGTCGCCGCTGCTGAGCCGTTCGGCAGTCAGGAAGATCACCGGGATTTCGGCCGCAAAAGGGTGCTGCTTCATCGCGCGGCACAGTTCGTGCCCGTCGACATCCGGCATTTGAATATCAAGCAGTACCAGATCGGGCGGGTCCTGCTTCACGATGTCCCAGGCGGTTCTTGCGTTCTGTGCCGTGACTACCGTCCACGGCTCTTCTTCGAAGATATCCACGATCAGCTCGAGGTTGTCCGATATGTCATCGACAACCAAGACCGTCGGTTGCCGGGCCTTATCGAGGGCCGACAGGGCGTCCTCCAATTCGCCGTCGTTCATGAAACCGGTCATGGCCATATCTCTGGATCCGCACTTCGGCCTTGGGTAATATGCACCTCGCAAAGCTCCCGGGTGCCGCCGCGAGTACGGCGACTTGTGGCGGCGCCACATCCGAATCGCCGATCCGCCGGGTTCATGCTCGGGCGGGATGTCGTTGGTGCGCCCGGATCGCCGCCCGGATCCGATCCAGCAGCAGGGCCTTGTTGATGGGTTTGCACAGATAGTCGCACGCCCCCATCTTGAGCCCTTCCTCGATTTCTTCCGGGGCCGTATGCTCGGCCGTCAGGAAGATGATCGGGATGTCGTCCATTTCCGATTGCGAGCGGACGGCGGAACAGATGTGCCGTCCATCAACGCCGGGCATACGAATGTCGAGCAGAATCAGATCCGGATGCCAACGTTTGATTATCGCCCAAGCGTCGATGCCACTATCAACGGTCTTGACATTCCAGGGTTCTCCCTGAAAAAGCTCTACAATGAGATCGAGGTTATCCTGGTTATCGTCCACGACCAGCACCTTGGGCCACCGGCTATGCGCGGCCGCAGCATGGGTCTCATCGTGCGTGAGATGGTCTGTCATTATGCAATCTCCCAAGTGAATGCGGCCGTCAGTGCCGGCCTGGTGTACGGCGGTCAGGTCTATCCGGCACTATTTGCGTTCTGCCGGTCGAGGAATCGATCAATCATGCTCCGGAGTTCCTTAATATTGACTGGTTTGGCCAAGTACTCGTCGCAACCCGCTTCGAGGCATTTCTGACGGTCGCCGGCCATGGCGTGCGCGGTCAAGGCCACAACGGGAATATCCGCCGACTCCGGGTTCGCCCGCAGCATCCGAGTGACTTCCCAACCATCCAAACCGGGCAATGCCATATCCAGTAGGATAATATCGGGCTTTGCCGCTTTGACCTGGTCCAGGCCCTGCTGCCCGGTGACGGCATGCACTATGTTGTGCGCGTCCTCCAGGGCGTCCTCGATCAGATCGTAGTTGTCCTGAGTATCTTCAATAACAAGAACGGTACTCATACATGGACTCCAGGGTTTCGGTATTGCACTCCGCCACGAGGGACTCGGCAATGTCCAGAAGCAACGCGGGCGTCGCAATGCCGTGTTCGCGGATGGAAGCGTCCTCGGCACGGAACAGTCGACTGACACCCGCCGGTTCGACCGGTGGGGGGATCACGCCGACGATTCGCACGGAGGCCCACTCGGCAATTGCCCCGATCCGTCCGAGAAGGTCGACCAGGTCGGCCTTTGTATCGCAGAGGTCCACAACCAGGGCGGCTATGTCCCCGGAGGATAGCTCCCTGATTACCGCATCCGGATTGTCAACTGCCCGAATGTCAAAACGCCCAATTCTCGTCAGTGCGGCTACGAGCTTCGCGCGGGTTTCGTCAGCAGGCATGAACACTACCGCGGCGCCGGCAGTGCAGCCCACGGCCTCCAGCGTCTTTTCGTCATCCGGGTCAGCGATGAAGGCATCTAACGGAAACACGCAACCCAACTGGTGGTCCTCTGTCCAGGCCGTCAACCATACGTGAACGGGGTGGGATACTCCGGTAGTGAACCGACGTAACACCGCGACGGCGGCGGGCAGCCGGACGTCAATCAGAACGCCGTCCGGCGATTCGTCCGTTACGGCCTCTTGTACCGAGTCGAGATCTTCCGCGGCACGGACGTGAACGCCGTAGTTGGCTAAGTTGGCCTGTGTTAAGTCGATTGTTCCGGGATCCGCGCTGCACAACAGAAGGGTGCGGGTTACTGCGCACTCCGGCACGGTCGACGGTGAAGCGAGGTTCGCGCCGGTTTGCTCCACGCGCCACGGCAGTACGACTTCGAAGGTCGACCCGACTCCGAGCTCACTGCGTACTTCGATCGCCCCTCCCATAAGCCTGCAAAGGCTGTGGCATATAGTGAGGCCCAAACCTGTTCCGCTTGCGCGCCTCGTTCCGGAGGAATCCACTTGGCGAAACGGATCGAACACATAGGGGAGGTGCTCCGGGGCGATTCCGATCCCGTCGTCCGATACGGTAATCCGAAGCCCCTCCGAACTCTCAATGACGGTCACGGTAATCCTGCCGGTATCGGTGAACTTGACGGCATTACTCAGCAGGTTGGTGATAATCTGGCGCAGGCGGACTTCGTCACCTTCCCAATTACGCATGACGGTTGGCCGCTTTGCACTAAGGGTCACCGGCTTGGCCAGCAGTAGCGGGTGAATCAGCTCGACGCAATCATCGACGACTTCGGGGACGTTCACCGGAGCCACATCCAAGTCGAAACGCATTGCCTCGATCTTGGAGAGATCCAGGATGTCGTTGATCAGGGCCAGCAATCGGCGGGCGTTTCGGCCTACCTTCTCCAACCGGGCCGCCTGCCGCGCGCTGGGAGGCTCCTTTCGGTCCGTTGCCATCAAATCCGTAAACCCGGTGATCGAGTTCATGGGTGTACGCAATTCATGGGACATTTTGGCCAGGAATTCGTTCTTGACCCGGCTGGCGTGGGTAAGCTCCCGAGCTTTTTGGGACAATTCGGCACGCTGCTTGTGCATGATCATGCAGGTCGTCATCAACCGGCTGTTGAGAGCCTCCAAACGCTCATTCTGGGCCAGAAGCGCGTCTTGGAACGCAAGGATCCTCTTTTCCATGCGACGAAGTCGGAGCATCACGCGAACCCGAGCCAGGAGTTCTCCCCGGTCGACCGGCTTGGTGATATAGTCGAAACCTCCGGCATCCAGACCTTCAATCACATTTCGAACCGCAGTCCGTTCAGCCGTTACGAAGATCACCGGCACGTCCCGGGTCGCCGGCTCTTGACGAAGTCGCCGACATAGCTCGAACCCGTCGATCTTGGGCATCCGCACATCCAAAATGAACAGATCAAACTGGACTTCGGCGGTCAACCTCAGCGCTTCAGCGGCGTCGCCGGCCGTAGACAGCCGGTATGGTTCGGCATCGAGCACGTCAACCATCAAATCCAGATTGTCCTGGACGTCGTCGACCACGAGCACGTGATACTCGCCCGACAGCTCCCGGGGGTCCGTCTTGGCCGGATTGGTCATGATACGGACACCTCCCGCGCGTCGTGGACCGCGCCGACCTCCACCGCGTTCTTAGCCCCGGCCTGCGGCGTTTCCGGTGTCGGCGGCGCGGACGTTCCGCCCAGCGGGAGTCGTACGGTAAAACACGAACCGACGCCAGGCGTGCTCTCGACCGTGACGTCGCCCCCCATGGCCAGGCACAGCTTGCGCGTGATGCTCAATCCCAATCCGGTGCCACCTGCCCGTCTCGTACTGGAGGAATCCACCTGATGGAACTGCTCGAAGATGGTCTCGATATGGTCGGCCGGAATACCGATTCCGGTATCTTCCACGTCGATAAACAGCTCTTCCTCTGTTGCCCGAGCGCGGACGTCGATACGACCTTCCTCGGTGAATTTGGCAGCGTTGCCCACCAGGTTGATCAGTATCTGACGAATCCGCGCGGCGTCCCCCTGCAAACGGAGCCCCGCCATGATCTTGGCGTCCGCCTGTTGCGCGATCTCGATCGGCCGATCTCTGACCAACGGACGCGCCAGTTCCACGCATTCGGTGATCAACTCGACGATATCGACGTCGTCCTGGCTCAACGTAATCCGCCCGGCTTCGATCTTGGAGAGCTCGAGGATGTCGTTTATCAGCGCCAGCAGATTGCGCGAGTTGCGGAAGACTTTCTCCAAACGCATCGCGCGTTTGTCGTTGGGCGGGTCTTTCTGATCGTCGATCATCATCTCGGTAAAGCCGATGATCGAATTCAACGGGGTTCTCAGCTCGTGGGACATCTTGGCCAGGAACTCGCTTTTAGCCCGGTTCGCCGCCTCCGCCCGCAATGTTGTTTCTTCGAGCAGTCGCGTGATCTGCTTCTCACGATCCAGCAGGTCCGCCAGGAGAGTGTTCTTGGACTGCAGCTCGGCTTCGGCCTTGCGACGGAGGTACTGCGCCTCGGCGTGTTTGAGGGAACGGGCCAGAACATCGGGGCTCATAAGGTCCTTGACCAGATAGTCATCCGCTCCGGCCCGCATGATCTCGACGGCGAGGTTCTCGTCGCCCTGACCGGTCAGCATGATGATCGGTCCGAGATACCCCGATGACCGCATTTCCTTGAGGGCTTCCAATCCGTTGCCGGCTCCCAGCAGATAGTCGAGAAACACTACGTCGATTTGGTATTGAGTTAACTCAGTCAGGCCGGCCGCTTTGCTAGTGCGTTGGATGTATTCGACTTCGAAATCGACGATGTCCTCGAGCATTCGGCGGAGGATTTCTCCGTCACCGATGTCGTCGTCGACGACCAGCACGGTGCGTGGTCCGGTGCGAGCGCTCTGGGGCGGCCAGCTTCCCAAGGATGCATCCGAATGCATCGATTCGGGCCCCTCGTTCCTTGCTTCTGCCAGCGCCGCTTGTGCCAGATCGACCACATCTTCCCAATGCTTCGCCGGGGCGGATCCGATGCCGAAGCTGACCGTAACGAATGGTTGCCCGGCATTGCCGGAGTGTACGATGTTGAGGTTTCTGACCTTCTTGCGAATCCGCGCGGCCAGCACCTGAGCGTTGTCGGAATCGGTTTCTGCGGCGAGGACCGCGAATTCCTCGCGTCCGAACCGGCCGATGAGATCGCGCGTTCGACAGGAATCCGTTATGCACTCGGCAACCTGTCGCAGACATTCATCTCCGGCCTTGCGCCCTTGCGCGAAGACCAATCCCATGAAGTTGTCGATGCCGACGATTATGACGCTGTAGGCGAGCCCATCCTGCGCTGAGCGCTCGTGCTCCAGGCTCGCCGATTCCGCCCAGGTCGCCTGGGTCAGCAGACCGGTCAACGTGTCTACGCGGCCGAGCGGCGAGACCCCTTCGCGGTCTCTGGCGATATGCCATGCGGGCTTCTCGGGAGGCTGAGTGTGATCGGCTCCGGGCCGGCGTCGTTCATAGCGGAGCAACGCATGTTCGATTGCGCGGGCAAGAACCCCTGGGGTGAGATCATTTTTGAGTAGAAAATCATCTGCTCCGGCGCGGATGATTTCCTTGGCGATCTGCGTATCGCTATGGGCGGAGAACGCGATAATCGGTCGAAGATCTCCCGAATCTCGAAGGGCGGCTACCACATCGAGACCGTCCTCTGCACCGAGCCGGCAATCCACGAGTATGACATTGAATTCCCTTGAGGCCGACTCGCGTAGACCGGATTCCATAGTGGGGCAGTGAACGAAGTCGAGATCGACGTCCGGGATTTCCTCCAGTTGGCGGCGCAACAGTTCCGCATGATCGGTATCGTCCTCGAACACGAGAACCGCTAGACGCGTCACAGACATATTTGCAGGCCCTCCGCCTCCCTAGTTCGGCAGGGTTACCAGTTCGAACCAATACACTCTCAACTTCTGGACGACATCTACGAAATCGTGCAGCTCCATAGGCTTCGTAATAAAGGAGTTGCATCCCAGTTCGTAGCAGCGGATCACGTCTTCGTGGTGTTTCGATGTCGTCAATACGACCACCGGAATCCGGCACAGATGCGGAGTGGAACGCACGTGCTCCAATACTCGCCGCCCATTGAGCTTGGGCATGTTCAGGTCAAGTAGAACGAGGTCCGGGAGCGGAGCCGATGCGGGATCGGCAAACGGCCCGCGCTGGAGCAGGTAATCCAGCGCCTCCTCGCCGTCGGACGCGATGCGCAGGTCCACGGAGATATCGTGCTCCTCTAAGGCCCGCCTGATCAACTCCTGATCGCCGGGGTCGTCTTCTGCTAGTAGCACGACACCGGGTCGGCCGCTTCTGGTACGCATGCTTCGTTCCTCGGATTTCCACCTAAGGTGAATCTGAAATGAGCCCCATGCCCGTATTCCGATTCGACCCAGATTCGCCCTCCGTGATGCTCGACGATCTTGCGGCAGATCGCCAACCCCATACCCGTACCGCCGGACTCGTCCCGTCCGTGCAATTGCTTGAAAGGTACGAATGCCTGGTCGGCATACTCCTTGCGGATCCCAATGCCGTTGTCGCGTACGCCGAAGACCCACTGCTGATTCTCGCGCACGGCCGTCAGCCGAATACGCAGAGTCCGGTCCGCATCGCGGTATTTAATCGCATTGTCGATGAGGCTCAGATACAACTGGAACACCTGAACGGCGTCTGCCTCGATTTGCGGAAGCTCATCACGGGAGAGATCCACGGTGGTTTCGTTCATACGCTCGACCAACGCGGCAATCGCCCGGTCGGCGCAGTCTGACAGGGCCACGGGACGCCGATCCACCTCGAGGCGACCAATCCGGGAAAGTTCCAGAAGGTCCTGCATTAGCCGGCTCACACGGCGGGCTGCGGCAGAAATGAAATGGAGGTCTCGGCTCACTTTCTCGGAAAGGTCTTCCCCGAGATCCACCTGCAATAGTCCGCTGAAAGCGACCAACTGGCGCACCGGTTCCTGTAAATCGTGGCTCGCCAGATAGGTAAGTTCGTTGAGTTCCTCGGTACGGCGCTCCAAAGAAGCAGCGCGTTCCCGGATCTGCTCCTCCAGGTGCTCCCGATATGCCAGGTTCTCTCGAATCAGGCGTGCTCGATCCAAGGTCTTCTCGATGGCATGCAGCAAAACGCCCGATTCCTCCACCGGTTTGAGGATGAAGTCCCAAGCTCCGCGATGCAGTGCTTCGACCACGTCAGCCAGAATCCCCGTGCCGGAGACTACGATAACCGGCGTATTCGCAGACTCCCGCGTTACGGCGTCCAGCACGTCCAACCCGGAGAACTCGGGCATCTGTAGGTCTATCAGAATCAGGTCCGGCCGAGCTCGCCGAAACATATCGAGTCCGATCCGGCCATTCTCCGCCTCCGACACGGTGAACCCGTGATCTTCCAGGAAGGCCCGGAATAACATCCGAATGGATGGTTCATCATCGATGATCAGGATTGTCTCGGTCCGTTCGGTTGCCATCGTCTCAAGGCCCCGTATGCCCTCACCTCTTCCGGAGAGCCATATTCCGCGCGCGTTACCCCGCCTTTTTCGTTCCGGATTCCGCCGGTCCTTCGCCTAACGTGAATTTGAAATGGGAGCCTCGATCGATGTTTGACTCGACCCACAGACGTCCCCCGTGTCGTTCCACTACCTTGCGGCAGATCGCCAGCCCGATTCCCGTGCCCTCGTAATCGCTGCAACCGTGCAGGCGCTTGAACGGTGTGAATACCTGCTCGAAATGTTCCTCTTTTATGCCGATGCCGTTGTCCAGGACGCCGAACTGCCATTCCCCGTCGACCTTCTCCGCGGTGATCTGAACGGATGGTCGCCGATCGGTCGCAACGAATTTCAGGGCATTCCCGATCAGGTTCTGGTAAAGCTGAGTAAGAAGTGTGGGGTCCCCGGACGTTATCGGAAGGTCATCCGAGGTTATTGTCGGCTCCACTTCCTCGATCCGGCCGGCCAAGGCTTCCAGAGCTCTGTTAACGCAATCCTGCAACGCAATGGGCTCGTGCCTCATTGCCGAACTGCCGGCGCGAGAAAGCTGGAGCAAGTCTTCTACCAGCGTTCGCATTCGCCGAGCGGCGTCGGTGATGAACTCCAGATCTCGATCGGCCCTTTCCGGCAAGTCGTCCCCCAGATCCGCGCGTAGCAGATTACTGAACGAGATCAACTTCCGCAGGGGCTCCTGCAGGTCGTGGCTGGCTACATAGGCGAATTCCGCAAGCTCCTCGTTCTTCTGCCGCAAGGCCGTGTTTGCTTCTTTCGCCCGGGTGGCCGTGGCCTCCAGTTCGGCGCGCGACGCTTCCAACTCCCGAGCACGCTCACTCAGGGCGGTTCGAGCTTCCTGGAGCTCTGCAAGCCTATCGTACTCCGGGGTCACATTGCCAATTGCGAGCAGGGCGCGCGGGGGAGAGTTCGAGATCAGGCGGACCTGAGTCTTCTGGATCATAAGGGACGTGCCCTGCCGGCACTTTACTTCGATCGGAAGGACGTGACGGTGAAGCGCCGCCGAGTACACGGCCGGAGTGCCGGTTGTGAACACTTGCCCAATCCGTTCGCCGTAGCGCGGTTCGCGCAGGTTGGGAAAACGCTGCCCGAGGTTGCTGCCCAGGGCTTCTTCGCGTGGGATTCCGGTCCACTCGGCCAGAGTGACATTCCACTCGTGAATGTTCAGATCGGGATCGATAACGCACACGCCCAATGACAGCATGTCCAGAACCTCGTTCAAGCCGAGGTCCAGCAGATTCGTAGTACCCACGGTTGCTTCGCTTGTCGGGGTCATGTCACGGCCTCTTGTCGATTGCCGACAGTGCGTCAAACCACGCTTCGATTACGCCCAAGCCAAACACCAGAACGAGAGTGCCGTCGACGCCCCGCTCGGCCACTTGGAAGTGCGCGGCGGCCACGACGACGGCGTCCGGTTCCTCATTCGGCGGCGAGGTCGCGGGCGTTGCAATCCTGGCCAGTGAGTCGTTGGGCAAGAATTTCGGCACGCTGTAAACAAACCGCATACCGGCGAGATTGGCAATGGAACCCATCACCGCGTTCAATACGATGTTGCCGACTTCCGTCAGAATCCCCGAGACGTCGAAATCCGTAAGGTCGCCTTCGTCGCCTGCCGCACCAAGCAGCCGGGCCAGCGTGTGGCCACTGGCCTGAGGGAAGACCAAAGACGCCCGCCCGCAAACGTCCCCGGTAAAGTCCTGTCGTACGGTGACGAGAGTCTCCTGCGGTACGCTGACCACTTCGGTCAGCTTCGCCGCCACACAGATCTTCACGTTCGGGATGCTCAGGTCGACGCGTTCGCCGACCAGCTCACTCAGGGAGCATGCCGCCCGGCCCACGCCGATGTTGATCGCCTCAGTGAGCATATCCTGTTGATCAAGCGTCAAGTTCACGTCACGCCCTCCGATTCGACGCGGATTCGGGCGAGGCATGCTTCAACTTCCGTACTTCTGGGCGGCTTACAGAGATAGGCTGAGACTCCCAACGATTGGCACTCTTCGCGCGCGCTCTCTTGGATGTCGGCAGAGACGACAACTACCCGTAGTGCCGAATCCCGACTTCGCAGGATTCGCAGGAACTCGAAACCGTTCATTACCGGCATCAGAAGATCCATGAGAACGCAGTCCGGTCGGTGTTCCTCGATAGCGGCGAATGCCGCTTGGCCGTTGTCGGCCTCGACAACTTCGTGCCCACCTGACTCTACCATGCGGGCGATCATGTGCCGGGCGAAAGACGAATCGTCGACAACCAGGACTTTCATACGCGGACCCTTCGAGCAAACACGGTGGCCTTCCCCGACTCGGTCGCGTCCTGCACAGCCCCCGGCCGACAACTCTGCGCGGAAAGCCAAGCGGACCCTTGAGCCCGGCGTCACCGGCGCTCCGAAAGTGCCGGAGTGACCGAGACTCTGTGCGCCTGCGGTTCAAGAAGACCTGAGCATCCGCTTGATCCGCATGCGCCGGTGCCCGGCGAACCGAGCCGTGGATCGAGTCTTTTTGGCGACTTGACGCACCACTGTCCTGTAGGGATTAATCGGCTGCCCCTGGTAGCCAGTTGCAGAAACGTCGTTCGGAGAAAGCGCCGTCCGTCACCAAGTTGATCTTGCGGACGACGGATGCGATTATCGGCCTTATCAACTCGCGGCGGATATCGTCGAGCATTCGCCGGTCTCCTTACGCGCCCATGTTGATCGCCGAGAGCGCTTCCAACAGCGCGTCGATCCCACCTAGTTCAAACACAAGAACCACGGTTCCCTTTATGCCGCGCCCGATTACGTCGAAGTGGGCGATGGCTACGACGGCAACGTCCGGTTCTCGGTCCGGCGACTGCAACGCCGATGTTACGGTTTCCGCCAGGCGATCATGCGGTGAGAACACCGGCACATCGAATACGAACCGCGTTCCGGTCAGGTTGGCAACCGAACCCATCACCGAGTTCAACACGATGTTCCCGACCTCCGTCAGAATCCCGGAGATCTCGAAGTCCGCCGGCGCGCCGTCGTCGTCCGCCGCTCCGAGCAGGCCGGCCAACATCTGACCACTGGCCGGAGGTACGAGCAACAACGCGCAACCGCGGACCTTGCCGCTGAAGTTCTGCCGTACGGCGATGTAAGCTCCCTCTCGCAGGTTGATTACATTTTTCATCTCGGCCAACCCGCAGATTCGCAGGCTTAATACGTTCAGCTTGACGCGCCCCCCGACCACCTCGCTCAACGAGGATGCCGCTCGGCCGACACCGATGTTAATTGCTTCCGAGAGCATGTCCTGCTGGTCGGCCGACAGGTTCACGTCACACCCTCCGCCTCGGCACGTATCTTCTCGACACACGCCGTAATCTCTTTGATTCTAGGTGGTTTTCCCAGAAAGGCGGAGACGCCCAAAGCCTGACACTCCGCGCGGACGTCCGCCTGGATGTCAACAGATACGACGATCACCGGTAGGGTGGAACCTCGACTCCTTATAGCCCGCAGAACATCGATACCGTCCATCACCGGCATCAGAAGATCGAGTGACACGCAGTCCGGCCGGTGGTCTTCGATGGCCGTCAGTGCCGCCTTCCCGTTTTCGGCCTGGAGCACCTCGTGCCCTCCGAGTTCCAACATGCGGATGATCATCCGCCGGGTAAACGCTGAGTCGTCGACCACCAAGATCCTCATTGACCGTCCTCCCGGAAACCGCTTCGACTTAACCCGGCGTGCGCATGGAAAGAAGGGGCTTACACCGGTATCTGGCATACTCCACTGCTGGAATCTCCGAACACGCTACCGTCTCGTAGACCCGTAAACGCGATAGCAACCGTAACGCCGGCCTATTCCGCTCGAAAAGAGCCCCGCGTTTTCCCAGCTTCAACCTCTTGCCGACGATGGCTCCATTCCGGTATCGAGAGTGCCTGACGACCTGACCCGCAGGTGCATTACAGGCGCTCATCGGCTCGCGGTGGCGAGCTATTCCAGAGGTGTTTTCCCGGTAATCAACACCTCTTCTAAGGCGAGCTCCTCCGGACGACGCGCCGGTTGCAAGCCGATGCCGCCGTCGCGAGGTTAACGTTGGTGACGTCCGCTCCGGAAGAACCACGATTGGCTTGGTTGTGTTGTGCAGTGTCACCCTATAGACGCTTCCACGCCAACGAAGCCAAGAAGCACAACATCACCGCCGACGGCGACCGGTATTATCAGGCTCCCGGCCGGGTCTTGGGTGGGCTCGCGCCGATCGTGGTATTATCGCTTTCTTGACGCGGCCGGTACCTTGCCTCCCAATGTCGTCCGGGGCGTTGTTTTCAGAAAGAGCCCGCAACGTCCGATATCATCGGTGGCCCGAATCGGGTGCCGTTGGTTGTGCAGCCGGTTGCGGGGTTTTCCAGGAAACCGAGGAAGAACGCTAATGAGTATGCAGTCGTTTTCAGCCGTTTTTGCCGCTACGGCGATGCTCGGGGCAACGTTGCCTGGTTACGTAGACTCCCGAGGCTCTAATGACCCTACCGCGACACCAGTAACGCCGACGTCGGCGGAGACCTTCGCCGGGTTGAAGTTCCGGGGGATCGGACCGGCGCTGATGTCCGGGCGGATCGGCGACCTTGCAGTCGACCCGGCGGACCGAAGCCACTACTACGCGGCGGTGTCGTCCGGGGGCGTGTGGAAGACCACCAACGCCGGCACCACTTGGACCCCGGTCTTCGATAAGGAAGGCTCGTACTCGATCGGGTGTCTGGCGATGGATCCGGGCAACCCTCACGTGGTTTGGGTGGGCACCGGCGAAAACAACAGTCAGCGTAGCGTGTCGTTCGGCGATGGGGTTTACCGGACCCGCGACGGCGGAGCCCACTGGGAGAACCTCGGCCTGCGCGACTCGGAGCACATTGGAAAGATCCTCATAGATCCGCGGGACTCCGACACGGTCTACGTAGCCGCTCAAGGACCGCTCTGGAGAGCCGGCGGTGACCGAGGTCTATACAAGACCATTGACGGTGGCCGAAGCTGGGAACGCATTCTCCACGTCAGCGACGACACCGGCATTAACGAGGTCCATCTTGATCCGCGCGACTCTGACGTGCTCTACGCCACGTCATATCAGCGGCGGCGGCACGTCTGGACGCTAATCGACGGCGGACCGGAGTCGGCAGTCTATAAGTCCATTGACGCCGGCGCGTCATGGCGCAAGGTCACCCACGGGTTGCCCGAGGTCGACCTGGGACGTATTGGCCTGGCCGTCTCCCCGGTCGACCCTGATATAGTCTACGCGATCGTCGAGGCCGCGGAGGGCCAGGACGGCTTCTTCCGCTCGGACAATCGGGGCGAAACCTGGACCAGACAGAGCGACTACAAGACCACCAGTGCGCAATATTACAACGAAATCGTCTGCGATCCGCAGCGCCCGGAGCGTGTCTATGTGTTGGACACTATCCTCCACGTGACCGAGGACGGCGGGCGGACTTTTCAACGCGTTCCCCGCGACCATCGTCATGTGGACGATCACGCGTTGTGGATTGATCCGACCGACACGGACTACCTGCTAATCGGCTGCGACGGCGGGGTGTACGAGAGCTTTGACCGCGGGGTCAATTGGCGATACATGCCCAATCTGCCGGTGACCCAATTCTACCGCGTAAGTGTCGACAACTCGGAGCCGTTCTACTTCGTCTACGGCGGAACTCAGGACAACAACACTCTCGGCGGGCCTTCGCGTACGACCAGCCCGGCGGGAATCTGCAACGAAGACTGGTTCGTAACCGTTGGTGGAGACGGGTTCAAGACGCGCATTGATCCGCAGAACCCGAACATCGTCTACAGCCAATGGCAGCATGGCGGGCTCATTCGGTTCGATCGCCGTAGCGGTCAGCGCCTGGACATCAAACCACGCGAGAACCCCGGTGAAGATCCGCTTCGCTGGAACTGGGACTCGCCATTGATCATCAGTCCGCACAATCCTCACCGCCTGTACTTCGGAGCCCAGAGACTCTTTCGCTCCGATGATCGCGGTGATAGCTGGACGGCCATCAGCGAAGACCTCACCCGCCGGATAGATCGCGACCAGCTCGAGGTGATGGGGCGAATCCAACGAGCCGACGCGGTGGCCAAGAACAGCCACACATCGTTCTACGGCAATCTGGTAGCCTTGGATGAATCTCCGCTCGTGGAGGGATTGATCTATGCCGGCACCGATGACGGGCTAGTCCAGGTAACCGACGACGGCGGCGAAACCTGGCGCCGAATTGCGCTCTTCCCCGAAGTTCCGGACATGGCCTATGTCAGCTATCTGTCAGCATCCGGGCACGATGCCGACACCGTCTTTGCCGCCTTCGACAACCACAAAAACGCCGACTTCAAGCCGTATATTCTGGTCAGTACCGACCGCGGACGCAACTGGGAGTCAATCTCCGGTGATCTGCCCGAGCGCAACATCGTCTATGCTCTTGCCGAAGACCACGTCAACCCCCATCTGCTCTTCGCCGGAACGGAGTTCGGCGCGTTCTTCAGCAGCGACCGGGGCAAACACTGGATCCACCTCACCGGAGAAATCCCGACAATCGCGGTTCGCGACCTTGAACTGCAGAGACGCGAGAACGACCTCGTCCTGGGCACCTTCGGCCGGGGAATATACATCCTCGACGACTATACCCCACTCCGAACAGTCGACGCTGAGCTGCTTGAGCAGGAATCGGTGCTCTTTCCGGTCAGAGACGCACTTCGCTATATCCCAACCAGCCGGCTCGGCGGCACAACCGGCATAGGCTCGCAAGGCGCGTCGTTCTTTGCCGCCCCCAACCCACCGTTCGGAGCCGTATTCACCTACTACCTCAAGAACAAGATCATGTCCCGCGCCGAACGGCGCCGGGCCAACGAGAAGGATCACGAGAAGGCCGGCACCACGGCGCCTTATCCAACGATGGACGAGCTGCACGCCGAGGACCTCGAAGAAGAACCAAAGGTCCTGTTGACCGTGCGTGATTCAGTCGGGAAGGTCGTACGCCGCGTCACCGGACCGCGCGATAAGGGTCTGCATCGGGTCGCCTGGGACCTGCGCCGTCCCTCCACGAACCCCACCGTGGTGAAGCCGCCAGCCGAGCAGTCCCCGTGGTGGCGTCCACCTACCGGACCGCTGGCTCCGGTGGGCAGCTACACCGTAACTCTTGCCCGGGAGACCGACGGGGTTGTTATCCCGCTGGCCGGACCAGTGCCGTTCAACGTCGTTCCACTACCATCTCCCGTTCCAGGCGAGGCCGACCCCTCCGGTTTTCACGCCAAGGTAGCGCGTTTGCATCGGGCAGTACAGGGGGCGATCAGGGCCGGGGGTGAGGCGGAGACCCGCCTGAACCACTTGCGGCAGGCGCTTATGGACACCCCCGCCGCGGACGAGGCGATGCTGGCCGACATTTGGGAGACTCAGCAGCGGCTCGACCGGCTGCTGGTCCGCCTGCGCGGCGACCCCTCCCGCCGAAAGAGAGAATCCCCGGATTCACTTTCCATCAGCGAACGCATTGCCAACGTAGTGTCAAACCAGTGGCAAATCACAACCGGGCCCACGCAAACCCAGCGCGACGCCTACGGAATCGCCGGTGCCGAATTCACCGAAGTGCTCGCCCAGTTGCGAACGTTGATTGAACGCGACATCGTGGGGCTGGAACGTAAGCTGGAAGACGCCGAGGCCCCGTGGACGCCCGGGCGAGTCCCCACGTGGGTGATGGAGTAGCCTCGCCGTCCGTTACAGATGCGGCGAAGCTATTTTCGCTATGCCGTCGCGCAAGCGGCGCCAGGCAGGCCGAGAATCAACCTGCTTAAGCGTGACCCGCTCGGAACCGGCGAGGATCTCATCCAGCCAAGCTCCCAGCCGCCCGGCCAGCTCCCGGTCGTAAGCTTCGATATTGAATTCGAAATGCAGCCGGAAGCTCCGCTGGTCTACGTTGGCCGAGCCGAGCAGCACCCACTCATCATCAACGAGCAGCAGCTTGGTGTGTGCGAAAGGCGGCGGGCGGCGGTACACCGCAATATCGTGTTCAAGCAACTGCCACAGGTAGGCATCCGCCGCCCACCGCATGTACGGAAGATCGACCTTCGAAGGCAACAACAACGCCACGTCGACCCCGCGCAGCGCCGCCATGGCCATCGACGAAATCAGAGGCCAAGTCGGCACGAAATAAGGCGTGACGATCCGAACGCGGTGTCGGGCCGAGGAGAACGCCGCTTGCATAATCCAGTGGATAATCTCCAGGTCCTCGTCCGGACCACTGGAGATTCCCCGGCATACTGCCGGCCCCACCGGCGCCAACGGAGGAAAGAAGTCCTCACCGGTCAACAACTCACTCGTGGCCGTAGCCCAGTCTTCGACGAAGGTGTGTTGCATCTCTGACACTACCGGTCCGCCGATCTCGAAGTGCAGATCCTCTACCCGGGTGGGGCGCGTGTTGGCCGTCAGATACCGTTCGGAGATGTTCATCCCGCCGGTAAACCCCCGCCGCCCGTCTACCACCATGATCTTACGGTGATTCCGCAGGTTTAGCCGGAGCCGCCCGAAGGGGAACCGGAGTGGAAAGAACACGGCCACCTCCGCCCCTGATTTCAACAGGCGTCGCCCCATGCGAGAGAATGACTGCAAAGCCCCGATTCCATCAACCAGCACGTATACGCGCACTCCGCGCCCGGCCGCATCCTCCAACGCGGCGGCGAAGTCGTGCCCTACCTTATCCCAATCAAAGATGTAGCTGGCCAACGTGACCGATTGTTCTGCTTGGTGTATAGCTTCCAGCATCTGCGGATACGCTGCTTCCCCGCAATGCAAAGGCGTGATCAGATTGCCCGGCAGCAACGGCAGCCGGGTAACCCGGTCGGCTACCGTACGCAAGCTCAGCAGATGTTCACCGGGGGCGCCGGGTGGGCCTTGGCTTTGCGGCTCGCTCACCGGCCGCGCATCGAACGGTCGATCCCGCCGGCCCAGATGACGCAACGCCCGCCGCTCTATCCGGTTGATTCCCAGTGCCCAATACAGCCACGGACCGATGATCGGCAGGGCCAAGCTGATGAACGCCCAAATGACCGCGCTGCGGGAATCGCGCTTGTACATCACCGCCTGCGCCGCGGCCATCCCACCGGGAACCAACCACGCCGCCAGCAGCACACCGATTAACCAGCCAGAGGACGCTAACATGTGGCGGGAGTGTACCCGAACCCCTTGAATGGATCGAACCCTGCCGGTCGCTACTCGCCGAACTGGACCGGCGTAACTCCAAGATCAATGATGCTGCACGCCAGAATGGGATCGAGCCCCAGCTCTCGCGCCCGCTGGACGAATTCGTCGCTTTCCGCTCCGGGGTTGACGAAGAACTCCGTCGGCGCAAGCGCCGCGATGCCGGGCAGAATCTCAATCCCCCGGGCCGGAGGAAGGTAGAGCGTCACCCGGTCGATCTTCACGGGAATGTCCTCCACCGCAGTGTACACGGTCAGACCCTCGATCCGGCCGCCCTTCGGGTTGACTGCGTACACGTCCCAACCCTGCTTCTGGTAGGCTCGCACGGCCTTGTTGCTGTACTTCTTGCGATTGCCTGACGCTCCGACGACTGCTACCGTTTTCTTCGCCATCATCCAGCCACCTCCAAAACGAGAAGGCCACAATGTTATCCGCAAAGGCCCGCAATGTGAAGGCGTGGTCGGCACGCGGTTTGAGTGCACAAGAGGAGCGTGCCCCACGGCATTAGCCGCAGGGGATGTGGGGATCGCTCGGCTTCGACCGTGGGGGATGTCAGTTCTTTGTCAGTTACCGTCCGCCATTACCATGAAAGGTGGACGGGCCGGTTGCCAAGGAAACGCAAACGCGGGTTACGGCGTAGGCGTGAGCAAGAATGCGCGGTATTCCCCGTTGATTCTCCCGTAACCGGCGATTTGGCCGAGGCTGTTGATCCCGAACGCAACGGTAAGATGCTCCCAGCCGTGGCCGGATATCAGCAGGTCGTTTAAGTCGTGAAGCTGACCGCCGGCGTAGATGAAAGCGTGAGACAACGTCCCGTCGGTTGTACTGGCGTAGCCTACGATCCGCCCGGAGTCGCTCATGTCCCAGGCGTAAGTCTTGGGGAATCCGGCGAGAGCTCCGAGATCCGTAACCGTCTCACATGCGTAAAGGAACGATCGGTACTCTCCCGTTCCCCAGGAGAAGCCCGTAACCATTCCGTCGCTGTTTATGGCGACCGGCCGGCTACCGCTGAGGAGCGGCGATCCCAGATCGATAAACGTCCCGGCGTCATCCAGGAACACCTGCTGATCGTAGCCGACAGCCAGATACGTACCCACGACCAAGCCGTCGTCGTTGATGTCGAAGGCTCCGCTTTGGAAGTACTCGGTCGTGTCAAGGTCACTCATGGTGCCGCTGCGGTAGAGAAACGCATGCGTTGCGGAGCCGGTATGGGCCTGCCCGACGACTTCTCCGTCTTCGTTGACGCCGTAGGCGGCGGAGGTGTCTCCTCCGAGCGTACCCAGATCACTCATGCCGTCGGTTGAGTTCCAGATGAACGCGCGCAGGTTGCCCTGCGCGTCATGCGATTGCCCGACGACCTCGCCGGCCTCGTTGATGTCTCGAGCGTAAGACTCGTTCCCGCCGAGCGTCCCCAGATCTGACATCACTCCGTCACTGAATAGGAACGCGTGCTTCAGCCAGTCATCAGTGTAGTAATATCCAACCACCTGACCGGCGTCGTTAAGCGATGAGGGGTAGCTGGCGTTGTTGCTCAGCGAGCCGAGATTAACGATCTCGTATTGAAGATCGTCATGAGTGTTGATCGTGATGGTCACGTCATCCGTAACAACGATGGGGGGCACGGACCAGTCGCTAACCGTGAGCGTGTACGTCGTCGTCTCCGCAGGTACGACCGTGGGGTTCTGCTCCATCGAGCCTTCCCATCCGGGAGCCGACCAGGAATACGTGTAAGGTTCCGTACCTCCGCTGGCGAAGCCCTGCAACGTCACGCATCCGACTTCGTCCAGGGTGACGTCCTCGCCGGCATCGGCCAGGGCGACTTCGCAACCGTTGGCGTCCACGGCCGTGTCGGTCGGTGTCTGGGGGCACAGGTCGTTGCAGTTGTTGACCCCGTCATCGTCTTCATCTAACTGGCTGCAACTGCATCCGTTGGCGTCAACCGCTTCGCCCGCGGGCGTGCTAAGGCAAGCATCCGAATCATCTAGCACGCCGTCATTGTCGCTGTCGAGTTCGTCCAACGGGCACCCGTTATCGCCCACGCTTTCGGAGAGGCTCGTCTCAGGACACTCGTCATCACAGTCATTGACCCCGTCGGCGTCACCGTCACGCTGCGAGCAGGAGCAACCCGATTCATCCGGCGTTTCTCCGCTCGGCGTGTCGGGACAATCATCGTCACCGTTAATGACGCCGTCGCCGTCCTCGTCAAGCTGGACGGCTTCACAACCGCTCTCGTCTACGGTGGCTCCACTGGTCGAGTTCGGGCACTCATCGTCGCAATCGCACACTCCGTCAGCGTCGGTGTCTCTCTGAGAACAGGAGCAGCCGTCGGAATCGGCCGTTTCCGACGAGGGGGTGTCCGCGCAAAGATCGTCAGCGTCGGGTACATCGTCTTCATCTGCGTCTTCGAGACACTGCGCGGCGGTCGAGACCACCGCCAGAGTTTGCTCTTCGCCGGTCGCGTCGCGCCAGGTGATGATAACGGTATCCGCGTCGCCAATGCGGTCCGTGTAGAAATACGTGTCACCCGGAGTTCCGCGGAGGAGACCCGTCTGAGGACCCTGGTAAAGCTCCCAGGTGTAATCGACGTCGAAGTCATTGGGGTTTCTAACCCGCCAGCGAAGCTGTGTTTCAGGGTCGTCAGAGCACACCGAGGTCAGTTTGAGATCCTCGATTAGGTCCCGGCAGGGGCCGAGGTAATCGCCGTGTGCCAGATGTGCCGCCTGGGCGGATGCTCCAACGTTTATGGTGTGGCGGTTGTCCGGGTTGCCCGCGGGGATGTGGCAGAGCTCGACTTTCTCTTCGCTGGCCCTGAGACTTCCAAACTCCAACGACAGCCTTCTGAATGACAGCTCCCCGTCAAAATCTGCCAGGGTCTGGGCACAGATCCCGAAGGAGCCCGTCCGGATGATCTCCCGGGCCTCGGTAGAGAGTGTTACCGATTCGTTGGTCAGCGTAATCTGCTCGTTGACCACCGTGATTCCGAACGGACCGATACGAACACCCGATTCGCATGCATTCGATCCGTGCGAGGCTATTCGGAATGTGACGGCGGCGTGTCGTTCATAGTTTGCACCGGCCGGTGATATGTCGTCGTCACTTTCATCGACGGTTACCGTAACATCGGTGTCTTCCACCATCATGACGGCTTCGTCCGGAGCACTCTCCAGCAGAGTCTGGGGGATGGTCACTTCAGTAGACGCCGCCCCTACGGTGCCCTGCTGGATCGTAAGAGCTTCGGTGTCGCCGAACGTCTCCAGAGGAATGCCCAGGTAATCGCTCGCGTTTCGACCGCTCCAATTTAGCGGGTCAAAGTCCCCGCAACCGGGGATTCCGGGCAGCATGGCCGCAAACGCCGTGAGTATGATCAGGTTGAAGATGCGCATCGTCCAATCCTCGCTTCGATCGAGTGCAGAATGTCGGAGTAAACGCCGTTTCCAAGAGAATCGCTCGTTGTTCTTCCCACCCTAACGGGCGAAAGCGGAACACATGCGAAACTCCCTTATAGAAGGCATCGAAGGCCAACCCCGCCGGCAACAGGCTGCTTTTGCGCATCCCTTTCACGGAGCCGCCGGCAGTCGGCAGATAGAGCCAGTTGATTATCGACCGAAAGACCAATCGGATTCGGGATAATGCAGATAGGTTTACCCCAGGCGCAGTCGCTGAACCTATTTACAGGACGGCACTTACACGAGGAGGCGCCCGCGTGGCCGGGCGTGGTCATGCCTGTGAATTTGGAATCGGATCGGCTGTCCGGTCGATTCCCGGAACACAGCGCGGAAGCGTCGAGCAGGCACTTGACGAAATCAGCGGCTTCAACGGCTGTCTAACCACACTGTACCGTAGGTCGGCGCGAGCTCGTTGTAGGGAATCCCGCATAGTGACACTTGCGGCTTACTTGTTCTCCGATGCCTGGGCGGCGGGGATCGGAAAACGCTTACGTAAGAGGCCGTCGGGGGCTTTGCCGACGGTGACGTACCCGTCTTCCTCGATTTTGCCGAGAATGCGCTGAAGGGTGGCCATGGCTTCGCTGAAGCGATCGAGGGACAGAACGGCGGCCTCGTACAGCCGGTCGTCACGGACGAGCAATCCGGCCGAACCTTCTCCTTCGGCAATCGCGCGGCTAACGCGGGCGGCATCGGCGGCGCTGTCATCGAGGTGTTGCAGGAACTCGTTGAGGTTGGCGAACGATTCGTCAAGGTTCTCTTCGGTGCGATCAATGCCCTGATTGAGGTTATCCGCGACGGTTTGGCTTTCAGTTTGCCAGAGGGTCATGGTCTGCTTGAGGTGTTCGGTGGCGCTTTTGAGGTCCGCGATGGCGGCCTTGACGTCCCCCTGGACGTTCTCATCACCGAGAACCACGTTGATATTGGCGACAAGGTCGTCGATGCGCTCGATCATGGTGGAGATGTTGGGGGTAAGCCCGTCCGCCTCGGCCCCCGGCTGCTCGACGGCTGAGACGCTACGGGGCTCGAGCAATTCCGCCAAGTTCGTGCCCACCGGAGTCCATTCTTTGGTCAGACTGCCGACATGAGAGATCGTTCGCTCGACGGAGTTGACCATCTCCTTCGTGATAAGCTCGCCGATGATGCTACGCATCTCGCCGGGGATACTTGCCAGCTCCTTGGGAAGCGGTTCGGAACGCAGGCCGGGTTCGACAACAATCGCGATGTGGCCCGTGCCGAAACCGAGAGTCGCCCCGTATACTCTGGCCGTGGCCCCCCGCGGGACGGAGTACTGTTTCTTGATCCGAGTGACGATGACCACACCCTGATCCGGGCGGGAGCGGTCTTCAAAATCCAATCGCTGCACTCGGCCGATCTCGACGCCATTGAGCGTTACCGGCGAACCGTCACCGATCCCGCGCAGATCGCGCACCCCGTCGATCCGGAGCGTCCATTCCCCAGTTCCCAGCCAGGTCGGGGTTTCCCCAAACCAGACCATGAGGATGCCCAAGGCGCCCAGGGACACTACGACGAAAAGACCTACCCATAGGTTGCGGGAAGTTTCAGTCATGATGGATTCTTGCCGTGAAGACTCCGGAGGACGTCCTCCGCACAACGTCCCTCTACGAAATATCGGACGCGGGGGTCTTCGGTCCTGTCAATTTCTTCGGGAGTTCCATCAAAGATGAACCTGCCCTCGTGGAGCATGAGGATTCGATCAGCCACCTTCCGGGCACTGGCCATGTCGTGAGTGACCACCACACCGGTGACCCCCAGCTCGCGTTTGAGCTTGACAATCAGCTCGTTGATTTCGTCGGCCCGGGGCGGGTCGAGCCCGGTAGTAGGCTCGTCGTAGAGGATCAGCTCCGGATCGACTGCGATTGCCCGGGCGAGGGCGACGCGTTTCTTCTGCCCACCGGAGAGTTGCGCCGGCCATTGATCCTGAATCCCGTCCAGCCCGACCATGGTGAGCTTACGCTTGACGATCTCCCGAATCTCGTCGCGGGATAGGCGAGTGTGCTCGACGATCGGAAAGGCCACGTTCTGTTCAACGGTCATCGAATCGAACAGGGCGCTGAGCTGGAAAAGGAACCCGAATCGCGGACGCAGGGTGGCCAACTGCCATTCCGGAAGACCGTCAATGCGCTGATCGCGGTAGTACACTTCGCCCCGGTCCGGACGCAAAAGGCGGACGATGTGCTTGAGGATGACGCTTTTACCCGAGCCGGATTCGCCGATGATGACGGTGGTCTGGCCGGCTTGGAGTTCCGCGTCGATTCCACGCAGCACTTCCAGGTTGTCGAAACGCTTATGGACATCTACAAGCCGAACGACCGGTTGTTGTTCGGGTTGAACTTCGCGTGTAGGCATGTTGGGTTGGCAAGTGATCATACGAGCGATTTGAAACCGTAGATCCCGCGGTAGACCCCCGAGAGGAACGTCCCGATGAAGAAATCGGTGATTAGGATCGTAATGAAACTGGCCACGAAGGACTCGGTGCAGGCTCGGCCTACACCTTCGGCGCCGGTGCGACAGTGGAAGCCGTTGTAACACGCGATAATGCCGATCAACCCGCCGAACACCAGGCTCTTGATCAAACCGACCCCGACGTCCCAGGCTTCTATGGCGTCCGAAATGTACCACCAGTAGGGCCCGGCCGGGATGTCCTTGAGGACCACGGCCACGAACCAGCCGGCAATCGAGCCGAACAGGTCACAGAAGAAGGTAAGCAGTGGGGTGAGCAGCAGACAGGCCATGAAGCGCGGCACGACCAGTTGGCGGATGGGGTCGGCTCCCATAACGGTCAGGGCGCTGATCTGCTCGGTCACGCGCATCGTGCCCAGCTCGGCCGTCAAGGCTCCGCCGACCCGCCCGGCGACCATAACGCCGGCCAGCACTGGGCCCAGCTCTTGCACCAGGGTGGCGGACAGCAGGACGCCCATCCGCTGCTCAAACCCGGCGGCGCGGAGTTGGTCATAGCTCTGCACCGCCAGCACGAGACCTACGAAGGTGCCGGTAACGATAATCACCGGAAGGGTCCGGTTGCCGACCTCATACAGTAGGGGCATGGCTCGGACCCAGGTCCGCCACCGAATAAGCCCTGGGATCAGCCAGCGAATCATCTGCCAGGTGAATACACCTACGCGTCCGAGGGCGGAGATGGAGGTGGTCGTTTTGGCACCGATCGCCGAAATCATCGCGTTCATCCGTGACACGAGGCGTAGGGTCGACTACTCGGGACTTCGGGTATGTAACGGTCCGGCTTTAGCCTGTCAAACGCCGGATCGTGCTTTGCCTCGGCGGGCGCGGCGGATACTATCTGGTATATGGCGAACTCCTTGACGAACGCATCGATCATCGTCCCGACGTATCGAGAGGCGGAAAATCTCCGGCCGCTGGTCGAGCGGGCGTTTGCAGCACTGCGGGCGGCGGACATCACCGCGGAGATGATTATCGTCGATGACAACTCGCGGGACGGGACAGAGGATGTGGTCGCCGCCCTCAGTGCCGAATACCCCGTTCGGTTGATCGTGCGTCGCAAGGAACGCGGGCTCTCGAGTGCGGTTCTGGCCGGTTTCCAGGAAGCGCAGTACGGGCGACTGGTGGTAATGGACGCGGACCTTCAGCACCCGCCGGAGGTGATCCCAGTATTGATACGGCGGTTCGACGAAGGCGATTTCGATTTCGTAATCGGCACGCGATACGGCGGCGGTGGGGGAATAGCCGAGGACTGGCCATTCCACCGGCGCATTGTGAGTCGAACGGCGACGTTACTTGCCCGGCCTCTGGTACCGCTGAGCGATCCGATGTCGGGCTTCTTTGCCCTGCGGCGCGAACGCTGGGAGGGGGCGGCGCCGCTGGATCCGATCGGGTACAAGATTGCCCTCGAGCTCTACGTCAAGGGTCGCTGCACGCGACCGGCGGAGGTGCCGATTTGCTTCGCGGCTCGAACGGCGGGAATCAGCAAGCTTAGTGCCGCTGAGCAGATGCGGTACCTGAGGCACCTTGGGCGTTTGTACCGTTTCAAGTACCCTAGACTGTTCAGGCTTGTGGTCGGGTGTGTTTTGGTGGGGCTGATCGCGGCTATTGTGATGGGATTCCGAGTCCTATAGACCAGCCCGCGCGGGGCGGCAGGAGGAGATGGCATGGACTCCGTTCCCAAAGCGCCGAGCAGTGAGCCGGCCATTCGCGTGGTCATGATGCCGCGGGACACCAACCCTCAGGGCACGATCTTCGGCGGAGTGATCCTCTCGTTGATCGACCAGGCGGCGTATGTCGAGGCCGTGCGTCAGGCGCGACACTGCTATGTCACCGTCGCGATGCGGGAGATCGAGTTCCACGAGCCGGTCTACGTCGGTGACGTTTTGAGTCTCTACGCCCAAGCGGAGCGCATCGGCCGGACGTCTATAACCATCAAGGTCCGCGTGGTATCCAGCCGAAGGAGCGATCCGGACGAACACGTCGAGGTCACCGAGGCAGAGGTGGTCTTCGTAGCGGTGGATGAGAACCGGCAGAAAGTGCCGATCTTCGACGATTGACGAGTAGCGGGTACCATCCCGTCGCGGGCGCCCCATCCATCCCGACGTTTGCCAGGCTGGAACAACCACACCGCCTCACCGCCGGGACGGGTGGGGGACGGATTGCGTAGGGCACGGTCGAGGTACGAGACCTGCCGCGAAGGCGCGCGAAGCGTGAAGACCTTGTAGGGCACGGTCGAGGAACGAGACCTGCCGCAAAGGCGCGCGAAGCGTGAAGACCTTGTAGGGCACGGTCGAGGTACGATACCTGCCGCAAGAACGTACGCCGTTCGAGCCGAACGCGTTTGTGCGACCCACTTCGGGGTTGGTGTGGAAGGGGGCTTTGTGCCCCAGGGTGGCACTAAAGCGGCTACGCCGCTTCGTTTACCCTGGGCTTTGTTGTTCAACGCCTTCGGCGTAGGTTCGGCAGGCACGCGGCGCGCGAAGATCACGGCCGGCCGCGCCATCTCTCCAGCAGCGGGGGATTCAATGTGTCGCGATGGTGGCATTGCCGGGTGCCCCATCCATCCCGGCGTTTGCCGCGCTGAAGCAGCCGTATTGCCCCACCGCCGGGACGGGTGGGGGACGGATTGCGTAGGGCACGGTCGAGGAACGATACCTGCCGCAAGAACGCACGCCGTTCGAACCAAACGCGTTTGTGCAACCCACTTCGGGGTTGGTGTGGAAGGGGGCTTTGTGCCCCAGGGTGGCACTTCGCGGCTACGCCGCTTCGTTTACCCTGGGCTTTGTTGTTCAACGCCTTCGGCGTAGGTTCGGCAGGCACGCGGCGCGCGAAGATCACGGCCGGCCGCGCCATCTCTCCAGCAGCGGGGGATTCAATGTGTCGCGATGGTGGCATTGCCGGGTGCCCCATCCATCCCGGCGTTTGCCAGGCTGGAACAGCCACACCGCCTCACCGCCGGCATGAGTGGGGGACGGAATGCGTAGGGCACGGTCGAGGTACGAGACCTGCCGCGAAGGCGCGCGAAGCGTGAAGACCTTGTAGGGCACGGTCGAGGTACGAGACCTGCCGCAAGAACTTAAACAAGGACTCGTCATCCGCAATCGATTCCCCACCCTTCGCGTGGGAAGTAGTCCGTATGCCGTAACTGCACCTAACTACGGGGCGTTCTTGTCTACTGAAAGACCGTACAGGGCGGAGGATAGGGCACCCTCGCCGATCTTCGACGATTGACGAGTGGTTTGCACCGGTTACCAGCCGCGCACCATCATCCTCTGGCCCATGCTGATGTGGTTTCGGGAGACGCCGGCCTCTTCGGCCCAATCGCGATTGATCATGTAGGCGGTGCGTTCGTCAAACCCCCGGGCGTTGAAGGGAATCCCGTGCGCCCGGTAGTACTCGGCGCATTTGCGGAAGTTCCGGGCATTCCGCCGCGAGTTGCGCAGGTAGACCCCGCTGTTGTAATTCTCGAACACGGGCGTCCATTTCTCGCGATCGCTCCGGTCGGCGGTGACGTAGTCACGGTGGACCAGGAGGATGTCGATACCGTATTCGTCCAGCTTCTCCTCGGCGCCCGCCTTCTTCCAACGGATCGTGCGCGAGTCTTCAAAGAGCTTCGGACCGAAGGTGATCCACCGCCCGTCCATAAAGATCGGGTAGTCCAGGTAGGTACGAAACAGGACGTATCCGCCCCAACGTTTGGGGTTGAACAGGCGTCCTTCGAGTTTGACCGAATCGAGGAAATCCATCGCCTCAATCGGAAACGAAGGCTTGTGGAAGTTCCAGTCCGCTGACAATCGCTGCCGGTATGGTGTCACTTTGTCCCAGAGGACCGGATAGAGCGTTGCACTCACCAGCAGCAACGCGGCGACCGGCGCCAGTTGCCGGGCCAGCCGGCGCAGGCGACGCAAAGAGGGGACATCCGCGTATGACGACCAGCGACTGAGCTCCGGCAGCAGTAACAGGATCGGAGCGAACGCGGCCGCGATGAAGCGCAGCCCGGTAAGCGGTAACAAAGTCAGGAACACCACCACCGCCGTTTCTGCAAGTCCTCGACGCCGGATGGTCAACCCGGCCGCGATGAGTGTAGCTCCGGCGACCGCCACGAAGGTCCTCACGGAGTACTTCAGGCTGGGATCGGACCAGAAGTCCAGTATCGGCAACCACTCGGAGCTGGTGGTACTGTTGAAACGCTTTGACTCAATCAGATAAGGGAACAGACGCACGTGATTGGGGGTAATGACCAGTGCGACTACGGCGATAAGGGCGAGAAGCCCGAGACGCCGCAGATCGCCTCCGGCCAACTCGCCGGCCGAGGGACGCCGCCAGCCGAGTTTCTGCTGCCCGCACTCGACCATGACGTAGAGCACGACTAATGCGGAGAACAGAACAACCCCCGCATGGGCGTTGGCCCAGACGACCATGACCACGAAGATGCCGACAAGTTGGCCGGCCGTCAGCGCGGGGCGGTAAACGAACAGATATCCGTACATCAGCAGCAGAAGGGTGATCTGGAACATGTACGGCCGGTGTTGGAACCGATCGTGGGCCAGTACGAAGAACAGGCACACGCCGCAGACCGCCAGAGCGCGGGCGGCGGATTCGCGCCGCAGCAGCCCGTAGAGCCAGATCAACATAAGTGCCACCAATGAGGCATGGACCCACCGCAGCCCGAGGACCCCGGCAGCTTTGATGATGAGGTGATACGCAACCTGCGACAGCCACTCGTGGGCGACCATCGGCACTCCGCGCGCCGTGTGCGAGAAGGGCTCGGTGGTCGGTACCGTGTGGTTCTCGACCACATAACGTCCCAAAGCCGCGTGCCAGCCGAAATCTCCGTTGAAGACCGGCATCATCATGTAATACATGCCCAACGCGCACAGCCCGGCCAGGCAGGTCCACGCGCAAAGGCGCCTGAGAAACACCGACTTGATGCGATTATCTCCGGTTGGGGAGAGGGCCGGCTCGTCGAGTCGGGGTGCGGCAACGACCGGCATGGCGGGGCGCGCCCGCGAACTTCTGCGGCGGCCGGTGCGACGACCGGCTGCCGGAGCCTGCGTGGGACGAGAAGCCCCGGGTTGGTTTCTGTCAAACTCCGCCATGGCACCAATTTCAGACAATTTCATACAACTACATGAAGTTGCATGATACCAATGCAGCGACGGCGGATGCAACACAAAAGAGCCGGAACAACGGTTGGATCATCTCGGGTTGTTTTTCGAGGAAGGCTGCGGAGTTTGTGCCTCTTCTCCCTGCTGCGGTGGGACCGGGGGGCCTTCGCCGCTGTACCAATCTCCCTCTTTCATCCTCCGGGATAGGCGCCGATAACCATGTACTCGGCCCCTACCGTCTCTGAGAAGGCGGATTGAAGACCGGTTTCAAGTGAGGCGTTTAGAGGAAATGGGCGGGGTTGTCGACTTTCTCGTCAACGCGCTGCTGACTGGACTGCTCGCCGTCGAAGGTGAAGAGCATGACCTCATCGCCGATTCGAGCGTTGAGGTGAACCGGACGCCGCCACAAGGCGTGGAGCTGCTTCAGCGTGGCCACGGCGTACTTGATGTCGATGTCCGCGCCGTTGTGCCGATGGGCCAGGTACAGCTCCCCGCGGTTACGGTAGTTGCCGTCGGTCACGTAGATGTACGGTTGGGCATGGTTGGTGAGCATGAACAGCAACTGTTGCTTGATCTTATCGAAATCACGATTAACCACGACCATGCGTCCCGTGGTGGGGTCCTGGCGGTAATGATAGAGCTTCTGCTCGTCGACGAACTCCGGGGTGAGGAACTCGTCGAGGAAGGTGACATCGTTGTAGATAGTTCGGACCTCGAAGATCTTCGCCCGTCCGGGAGAGTCGGGTCCGACAACGCGCCCGCGCGGAGCCCGGTCTTTGCCCCATTCCCGGCGGGCGGCCATGTCGTCGCAGGCGTCGTACTCGGGCCCGTAACGTCCGGTGTTCCAGCGGCGTTCGATGTCGCGGAGCAGTTCGATGCCGAGCTTGTAGGGGTTGAGCCGCCCGGGGGAGGTCGCCAGCGTACCGGAGTGGTGCTCGCAATAATCGATGAGTTCGTTGTCGCCCAGGATGTAGTTGGTCATCATCGTGGAATGCCAGTAGCTCGCCCAACCTTCATTCATGATCTTGGTTTGGCCTTGGGGGGCGAAGTAGTAGGCCTCCTCGCGGACGATCGAGAGGATGTCGGCTTCCCAGTCTTCCAAGGGAGCGTTCTGCAGCAGGAAAGCCAGAACATCTCTCAGCGGGCGAGCGGGGAAGCGTTTCTTGGCCTGCTGGGAGTTCTCGTCCACCGCGGCCCGGTCGCTGGCCAGCCGCTCCGGAGGATTGATGTAGCGATCCATGTAACTTTTGGCCGGAAACCGGGTGACGGTAGGTTCCGGTTTCTGTTTGGTCGTCGCAGTCGGCTGAGGCGCCGCTTCCCGCCGCATGAAGACCGAGTGCGGGTCGATCAGATTCTCTAGTGACAGACAGATGTCAATAAGCTGCTCGACCCTTTCCAACCCGTGGCGTCCGATGTAGCGGCGGATGCGGGTCGCGTGGTTGGCCATGTCGTCGATCATGCGCCGATTCGTGCGGGCAAACCAGATGTTGTTCTTGAAGAAGTCACAGTGGGCATAGACGTGGGCGATCACCGTCTTGTGGTCGACGAGGGCGTTATCGTTCAGCAAGTAGGCGTAACAGGGGTTGTTGTTGATGACCATTTCGTAGATTTTGCCGAGCCCGTAGCGATGCTGCTTGCGCAGCCGCTCGTACTCCATTCCGAAACGCCAGTGGGGGTATCTCCGCGGGAATCCGCCGTACGCGGCCACCTGCGAGATCTCCTCGCTCGTGAGCATCTCGAAGACGGTCGGGTAGAAATCGAGCCCTTCACGGCGCGCATGTTCTGCAATGATCTCAGCCTGTTCGGCGATCTCCTTGGGCAACAGTCTGTTCATGCTGCACGATCCCCGCGTAGCGGCGGTTACCGACCCGCCGTGAAGAACGTCTTGATGCTGTCGTAGATGTCGTCCTTGGTGTTCACCCGGCTGGTAATCACGGCCTCGAGGTCGGGTAGATGCTCATGGACGACATTGATGAAGTTCCCGCTCCCGTAGGCGCTGGCCACCTGGCAATAGCCGAACATATTGAGGTTCGGCAGAAGCTGTTCACGGACCAGCGTGCAGCACTCCCGGCTGTCGGATTCGCTGCTGTTGTCACCATCGGAGAAATGGAACAGGTATATGTTCCAGTCATTGGGGGCGTAGTTCTTTTCGATGAGCTCCCGAGCGGCGCGATAAGCGCTGCTGATTCGGGTCCCGCCGTCTTCGCGAATGCGGAAGAAGGTGTCGCGGTCGACCTCCGCGGCGCGAACGTCGTGGACAATGTAGCGGCTTTCGATGCCTTGGTAGTTTTTACGCAGCCAGGCGTCGATCCAGAACGCCTCCAGGCGGACGAGTTCCTTCTGTTCGTCGCCCATAGAGCCGGAAACGTCCATCATATAGATGATCACGGCGTTGGACTGCGGGCTGAGCACCGTCTTCCAACTGCGGTAGACCTTGTCGCGCCGTTCGAAGATGATCCGCGGGGCATCGGGGTTATACAGTCCGGATATTATCTGCCGGCGCAAGGCGCGACGGAAGGTACGCTTGAAGTGTCGCAGAGACTCCGGGCCGGACTGGCGGACTCCGCTGTAGCGGTCTCTCTCAGCGGTGATGCGGTGCTTACCCTTGGGCTTGATTCGGGGGAGTTGCAGTTCCTCCCCGAGGATCTCGGCGAGTTCTTCCAGGGTAACGTCGACCTCCAGGATGTGCCGGCCTTCCTGCTCGCCGCCGGGGCCCATGCCTTCGCCTTCCCCGTCGACCTGATCGCCTGGTTGCCCTTCGCCCTTCCCGACCCCGGCGTCATTGTTGTCGCCGTACCGGAAGTTGGGAATCTCGATACCGTGGACGGGGATACTGACGAAACGTTTGCCCTCGCGCCCGAGCAGCTCGCCGCGGGTGAGGAACTTACGCAGATCCTGACGGATCTTCCCCTTGACGATCTTGCGGAAGCGCTGGTGGTCGTTGTTAATCTGGAGAACCATAGCCGAATCAGAACGCCGAGACTTCGGAACGTCGAAAGTCCGACCGGGCAGCTTCGACTTTGCGGCGTTCTTGAAGTTCCGGGGCTCTCTCCCTTTCTAGTCTTCCGCTTTCGTATCCCCTCGCGCGAAGATGCTGGCCACGTAGTTCAGGACGTCGGTAGCGCTGGTTTCGTTGTACCCGAAGTACTTGATCAGGCGCTGCTTGACGACGTCGATCTTCGCCTGGGTCTCGTCATCTACCACTCCGGAGACCACGTTCTTGAGCTTGATCGTGTCCCGCTGGTCCTCGAACAGTTTGAGTTCCAGAGCCTTGTGGAGACGAGCGTTGGTATGGAACTCGAACTTCTTGCCGTCGAGCGAGAGGGCTCCGATGTAGTTCATGATCTCCTGCCGGAAGTCATCCTTGCGGCTCTCCGGGATGTCGATCTTCTCTTCGATCGAACGCATCAGGCGCTCGTCCGGCTCTTCGTCCTTGCCGGTGTACTTGTTGCGGACCTTCTCGTGCTGGGTGTACGCCCGGACGTTCTCGATGTAGTTCGAGCACAGGCGTGCGATGGCGTCTTCATCGGCGCTGATGGCCCGCTGGACTTCGGATTTCAGGGTATCCTCGTATTCCTCACGGACCGAGCCGAGCAGTTCGCGGTAACGCGTTTTCTGTTCTTCGTCGGTGATCAGGCTGTGATGCGAGAGCCCGGCCTCCAATTCGTTCATGACCATGAACGGATTGATGCAGTTCTCCTGGATGGCCTGGTCGTTGACCAGGCAGTTCGATAGTTTGTCCTGGATGTAACGTGGGCTGATACCCTGCAGCCCTTCTCGTGGAGCTTCCTCGCGCAGCTCGCGGACGGAATCTTCCGTGAAGTTCGGGATACTCTTGCCGCTGTAGAGTTTGAGCTTCTGCATCAGAGTCAGCCCGGCCTTCTTCGGTTCGTCCAGTCGTGTGAGCACGGCCCACATTGCGGCCATCTCGATCGTATGCGGGGCGATGTGGATCCCGCGGATGCGTTCCTTGTTGAAGTCCTTCTCGTAGATAGCGACCTCGTCCTCGAGCTTGATGTTGTACGGGACGTCGATCTTGATCGTCCGGTCGCGAAAGGCCTCCATCAGCTCGTTGGATTGGAGCTTCTTGTACTCGGGCTCGTTAGTGTGTCCGATGATCACTTCGTCAATGTGGGTCTGCGCGAATTTCTTCGGCTTGATTACGTGTTCCTGAGACGCGCCGAGCAGATCGTAGAGAAAGGCCACATCGAGCTTGAGGACTTCAATGAACTCGACCAGACCGCGGTTGGCGATGTTCAGTTCGCCGTCGAAGTTGAACGCCCGGGGGTCGCTGTCGCTGCCGAACTCGGCGATCTTGCGGTAGTTGATGTCGCCGGTCAGCTCGGTCGAGTCCTGGTTCTTCTCGTCTTTGGGCTGGAAGGTGCCGATTCCGATCCGGTCCTTTTCGCTGAGGATCACTCGCCGCACGTGAACGTGCTCGATTACCTTCAGCCAGTCTCCGTCGTATTTGAGGAGCAGATCGTCAAACATCTTGCGGCAGAAGGGGTCGAGAGCGCCTTCGATCCGGATTTGTGATCCTTCGCGCATGCCCTCGTTGAGTTTGCCCAAAGCGGCTTTGCGGGCCTCGATGGGAATGAGCTTCAACGGCTCCTCGTGCATCGGGCAGGGATACACCACGTTGTTGCCGTCGTGGTCGGGGACGTTCCACGAGAAGCTGTACATCGCGCCCTCGTCGAGCCGGGAGTAGTACTCGAGTCCCTTTTTCAACAAGCGGGCGATCGTGCTCTTGGATGACCCCACCGGCCCGTGCAGCAACAGGATCCGGCGTTCCGTGCCGTATTGATGAGCCGCGGACTTGAAGAAATCCACCAGGTTCATCAGGGCGCGATCGAGCCCGAAAATAGCGTCGGCTCCGTCGTCGATCGGGTCCGAGAAGAACTTGTAGCGAACCAGTTCCTCGCGCATGCGCGAGTAGCGCTCGACGCCGAAGTGCATGATCATGTCATAAATGCGTTGGAAGGCATTACGCGCAATCCGCGGGTCCTTGGCGACCAGATCCAGGTACTCGTGGAAGGAACCCTCCCAGTGCTGCTCGCGGAACCGGTCCGCGCTCATGCTACCTTCTACAACCGAGACAATGTCCTGAGCTGTTGCCATGGCGACTACCTCCCAAACAGATGCGGCCGTCGGTACGCTTTGTGGAACGAGCCCCACCGTCACCCTGTCGAGAGTGTTCGGAGCCCATCGCCGCGCGCAATTGCCGCCCGCCGACTCGTTTCCCTCGTCAACGGATACCGCCCCAATCGCATCCGATAAGCCATTGAATGCTAGGAGTGCCCGTCGACGCGAGTCAACGCCTTACCGGACACCTGCACACCGGTTAACCAGCATAATCGCCCCCTGAAGCACCGAAAAGCCGGTACCGGCGCCGCTCCCGCGGGGGAAGCCCTCTGCGCCGTTGTGGCAGAGTCCGCGTTCACCGGCGGGCTGCCAGGGGCCTTCTCTAATCAAACCTATATCGCCGTGCGTATTGGACGCACTAGTCGCAAACCAACTGCGCGTCTGGTTGACTATCGGCCGACCATGCTACGGCGGTTGGCAAAAATCCTGCTTGGAGAACGGCTTGCTCTGATGACGCGAACGTGTCGCATAACGACGTGCATGGGACGGAATTATCGGCCGCGGACCCGGATGTCCCCTACGGCTGAAGCCATTGGCCACTCGTCCGGCTGGGTGGCCCATCGCTTTAGCGTTGGGGAATCGCCGCCCGTCCCTGAGCGGGGGGGCGGCACTATTCTGCAGGCAGGATGCCTGCGCTACAATAATACGTGCCAGTCCTATGTCAGAAACGGCTCTTACGGGCCTGTTTCTCCCAGGCGGGGATGCGGTCGTTACGGATGCGGACGACCAGCCAGACGATCGCGAGGATGCCGAGCAACGTGGCGAACATGGCCAGCATCGTCACCAGACTCGAAATCGTCATAATCGGAGCCGGGGCGAGGGGGTCCGCGGGTTGTTCCCCGGTGTCAACATCCAACAGGGTCGAGACCCAGAACAACGCGGGCGCGGCCACCGCACAGCCGACAATGGCCGCGACGATTTGCCAGATCGCCCAGCGTTTGACTTTCTTACTCATAATGCACCTCTGCCCGCGGCCGATCCTTGCCACCCCCGCATACCGGCTGGGGTACCGAATGGAATCTACCACGCGACATCAGGGTAAACCGAGCGCAGCGGGATGCAAGGGGGGCGGGGGCCTTATCCATGCATCCGTAACCGGGGTCACCAGCTCTGACCTCCTGCCGGGCAAAGGGCTGGGGAATGTGTGCCCTACGCCCGGACCGGTTCGATAAGTTCCGGTTCGTCGCGCTCGGCTTCCTTCAGATGCAGCACGACTCGCAGATCCTCGACGATTATGAACAGAGCCGGGACCAGCAACAGCACCACTCCGGTAGCGAAGATAATCCCAAACGCCAGCGACAGGGCCATGGGGATCAGGAACCGGGCCTGGCGAGACGTTTCGAGGATCATCGGAGCCAGCCCTCCGAACGTGGTGAGGGAGGTCAGCGTGATTGGGCGAAACCGCCGCAGTCCGGCGGCGATTATAGACTCCAACCGGCTCTTGCCTGCCCGATACTCCCGGTTGGCGAACTCGATCAACACCAGTGAGTCGTTCACAACGACGCCGGCGAGAGCCACCATGCCCATCATGCTTACAATGCTCAGGCTGTACCCCATAATCAGGTGCCCCAACACGGCCCCAATGAAACCGAACGGGATGCTGGTCATGACGATCAGAGGCTGCACGTAGCTTCTAAAGGGCACGGCCAGAATCGCGTAGATCACCATCATCGCCAGCACGAAACCCATCTTGAGGCTATCAAGGCTCTCGGCCATCTCGGCCTGCCTGCCCTCGAACCCGTAACGCAGGCCGGGGTACTTCGTAAGCATCTCGGGCAACGTGTCGGCTTTAAGAGCTGCGAGGATCATGCCGGCTTGGCTGGGAGGGTCCACATCAGCGGTTACGGTGATAACCCGGCGGCCCTGCCGGCGATCGATGGTGGTATACGCCCGGCCGCGGCTTACGGTTACGACCTCGCGCAAGGGGAGATCGGCTCCGGAGGGCGCGCGAATGAGCAGCTCCTCCAGATCATGTTCCGACACGCGTTCGGCTTCTGGCAACCGCACCATGATTTTGACTTCGTTGCGGCCCCGTTGCTGCCGGACCACCTCGGCTCCGTAGTACGCGTTGCGGACCTGGCGGGCGACGTCGGAGGCGGACAGCCCGAGACTCTGTCCGGTTGGAAGAATGCGGAAGTCGAACTGCCTTTTGCCCGGCGTGAAACCATCGTCCACGTCACGGGCGTTGGGGAAAGTGCGAATTACCTCGGCAAGTTCGGCGCCGGCTTGTTCCAGAGTCTCGAGTTTGGGATGGCTCAGCTCGACGGTCAACGCGGCCCCGCCACCGGGTCCGCCGGTATCTGATCTGAAGGCCAGTGATTCCAGGCCGGGGATTGAACCGACCCTTTCGCGCCAGAGTTTGACGAACTCAGCCGTACCCAGCGGTCGCTGATCCGGCGGAGTCAAAAAGACTCGCACGGTGGTGGTGTGCCCTCCCGACGCTCCGCCGCCACCCTGGGAGATCGGTCCGCCCTCGGCGGTAGATCCGCCGATTTCGGCGAGGATCCCCTCAACCAGAGTGTCGCCGCCGTGTTCATCGATAATCTCTTCGGCGGCGCGCATCAGATCCGCCTGGACCTGCTCGGTTACTTCCACCGCCGTTCCGTACGGCAGCACGGCGGTAGCCAAAGCCAGATCGGATTCAACGCGGGGGAACATGGTCATCCCCATCCGGCCGCTACTGACATACGCTGCCGTCAGCATCAAAAGGCTCAATCCCACGGCCAACGTGACATAACGGTATTCCAGCGCCTTACGCAACAGCGGGCCGTAACGCTCCCGGATCATCCGGGAGAACCACTCACTGAAACGCTTCTGGCACCCATGAACCCAGCGGCGAATACCTCCGGCGCGGAAGTCTTTTTGATGGCCCAGGTGTGCGGGTAGAACGAACAGGCACTCCAGCAGCGACATGAGAAACACCAGGACTACCACCGCCGGAATCACCCGGAAGATCTTGCCCATGACCCCGGGAACGAAGAACAGAGGCATGAATGCCGCAATGTTCGTCAGAATACTGAACGTAACCGGCTGCACGACCTCGCGGGCTCCCCGCACGGCCGCCTGAAGAAAGGGCAGACCCTGGCGGCGCCATTCGTAGACGTTCTCGCCAACGATAATGGCGTCGTCCACCACAATGCCCAGGGCGATGATGAACGCGAACAGCGACACCATGTTAATAGAGACACCCATGAGCGGCAGCAGCAGAACCGTACCGAGGAACGAGATCGGAATACCCATCGTCACCCAAAACGCCAGCCGGGCTTCGAGAAACAGAGCCAACAGCACGAACACCAGCGTCAAACCGAGGTAGCCGTTGCGAAGCAGCAAGTCCATTCGCTGCTGGTAGATGTCCGACATGTCATTCCAGACTTCGAGGCCGATTCCCTCCGGCAGGATCTGCTCCAACTCCCGGGTATGGCGGTGTACGGCTTCGGATACTCCGACGGGGGTCTCGTTGCCCACGCGGTACACCCCGACCATCACGGCCGGGTGACCGTTGTACCAGGCCGACTGGTCCGTATCCTCGAACCCGTCGTTGATTGTGGCAATATCCCCCAGAAGCAGCCTGGTTCCGTCGTTGCTGGTTAAGATCGGGATGTCGGCAAACTCGTTGCCGTAGTCGCGGCGTTCCTTCATGCGGACCAGAATCTCACCGCCGGAAGTTTTGATGCCACCGCCCGGCACTTCGACGGCCGCCTCCCGCACCTTTCGAGCCACATCGTCGAGCGTCAGGCCATAGGCGCGCAGACACTCTTGCGGCACCTCGATGCCAATCTCCAGCGGTCGCACGGCCGAGAGTTCCACCTGGGTGATCTCGGGATCCTGCACGAAGCGGTCGCGGACCTGCTCGGCGAACTCCCGGAGGATCCGCTCGTCCTGATCGCCGTAGAGCACCACCGACAGCACCTGGCGTCGGCGGCTGACGATGGTCACCTCCGGCTCTTCGATGTCTTCGGGAAAAGACCTGATGCGGTCGACTTCGCTCTGGATGTCCTGCGCGGCTTTGTTCACATCCTCTCCGAGCAGGATGTCAACGAAGACGTGCCCCGCGCCTTCCGCAGCGCTCGAACTTATCTCTTCCACCGCGTCCAGACCTCGGACGGCTTCTTCAACTGCCAGGATAACGCCCTGTTCGACCTCCGTGGGACTCGCTCCGGGGTAGGCTACGCTGATCGTTACCCGATCAAGGTCGAATTCCGGAAAGACCTCCTGCTTGATGCGCATCGACCACAAAATGCCGCCGGCAATCAAAACCAGCATCAGCAAGTTCGCGGCTACGGAGTTGCCGGCCATCCAGGCAATGGCGCCGTGCCGATCGGCGGTGGTTGGCGATGTGCTCATGATCGGCTATCCCTCTGCTTCGAGCTCGGTAGTCGCCGGAGCGTCTTCAGCGGATTCGACCCGTAAGGTCATGCCCTCCACGGGCGTGGCCAAAGCGCTGACGATGAGCGGCGCACCTTCACCAATGCCACGCACGAATACCTGATCGCGATTCCTCCAGACGACCTCGACTTGATGAACCACAAGGCGATTGTCTTCGCCGACGAGCCACACGCGATCTGCGTCGCGCAGAGCATTCCGGGGAATCACCGTTACATCGTGCAACGCAGCGCCTTCGATTTCGACGTTCACATAGGATCCGATCAACAGCGGGGGACGCGGCTGGTCCGGGGACTGCAAGCCGAGCGGGTCCTCCACCTCCACCAGAAGGCGGGCCATTCGGCCCACGGGCTCGAGATCTCCGAGCAGGCGAACCACCCGGCCGGCCCACTCGGCATGTGCCGCATCCCCGATACTCTGGTGGATGCGGACCCCGGCCCCGACTTCCGTCTCACCGCGCGGTAAGGCAATCCACTTGAGCCGATCCACGGGGATGGAAACCTGCACCCAATACTCGTCGGTACCGATTAACGTGGCCAGTTGGGTTTGCGTGGATACGCGGGCGCCCAGGTCTACGCCCTTGGTAGTGACGATACTGTTGAACGGGGCTCGAATCGTCGTGTATTGCAGATCCAGCTCCGCCTTCTTGCGGGCCGCCAGTGCCGCGGTCAGCGCGGCGTTGGCTTTTTCCAGGTGCGGTTTGCGGAGGGCCAGCTCCCGATCGAGTTCGCTGGCGTCTCTCTCCGCCCCGAGCAGCGACCACTCGCGCTTGGCGATTTCCTGATGCCCCAGTTCCATTTTCACTCCATACCGGGCATCTGCCACCAGACTGTCACTTTGCTCCAAAGCGAGTTCATAATCTCGCGGGTCGATTCGTAGAATCGGGTCGCCGGTGTTAAGCAAGCCGCCGGGCATGAATGCGTCGTTCAGCTCGATAATCTCGCCGCTGACTCGCGGTTGAAGGGTTACTGTGCGTGCCGCTACCACCGTGCCCATCGCGCGCACGATCACGCGTTCGTCCGATCGCTGCGCGGCCTTAACTTCGACCAACGTAGCCACCGACGCCGGTTTGACGCGGTGTGCTTCGGGGGCGGTTCGATAGATCTGGATCGCCCCGGCCACCCCGCCCGCGGCTACGACCAGCGGCAAAACACCGCGGGCTAAGATGCGCGCCACCCGTCGCCCGAAACCGCCTTTCGGTGTCGGACCGGTCCCTTCGGTTGTGTCCGTGTGCATGATTCGGTTCCCCACGTTTGGTCAATCCTCGATTTCGGCGGGTTGGGTTTCTTCACTGATAAGCGCCGGACGTTCCAAATCGTCGGTCCAATTCCCTCCCAAAGCTCGATAGAGCCGGACGCGGTATACGAGCAGGTTCCGCCGAGCCTCGACCAGACTGCGGGTCAGACGCTGTGTCGTCTGCAAACTCGTCAGGACCGGCAGGTAATCGTTGAGCCCTTTGCGATATCGCTGTTCCGCCTCCTGTAGGGCGTGATCGGCATACTCGATCTGCTTTTCGAGGGCGGCAATGTGGCGATGCTGCATCCGTTCCGTTACCAAGGCGTCTTCAACTTCCTTGATTGCTGCCAGCACCGCGGCACGATAAGCCGCCAAGCGTTCCTCGATCACCGCCCGGTTGCGGCGGACCTCGGCCGCACGCCGCGATCCGTCGAAGAGCGGCGCCGTCAGATTGGCCGCCAGGTTCGCGAACCAATCATCGAGCAAAAACTCCAACTCGCCGGCCTGATACGCCGCCCGCCCCGTCAGGCTAATCGCCGGAAGCTGATCAGCCCGCGCCGCGGCCAGAGAGTTGTCAGCGGCCTCCAAACGCTTCCGGGCGGCGCGGATGTCCGGCCGGTTGATCAGCAGCTCGGCCGGCAGCCCGGCAGCCGGCAGCGGCGGCACCGTCTCCAGGTCGTACTCCCCCAGTTCCAAACTCGCACCCGGGGGCTTGCCCAGCAGCACCGCCAGCTCGTGCAAAAGAACCTGCTCGCTCGATTCAATCAACGGAATCTGCTTCTCGATGTCGGCCACAACTTGACGCTGCTGATAAACATCCAGAGCCGACACCAGAGAGCTTCTGAAACGCAGGTCGACCAGCTCCAGATACGTCCGGCTCGTCTCCAGTTGCTGGGCGAGTAGCTGCTTTTGAGCCCGTAGCTCGATGATCCGCAGCCATCGATCGACCACCTCGCCCGCCACCGTCATCGCCGCCGCTTCCAGGTCATCGCGCGAGGCTTCGAAGTTGAGCCGGGCCGCGTTATGCCCTGCCGCGACCCGCCCCCAAAGGTCTATCTCGTAACCGGCGGCCAGACCGAAGCTGAACTGCTTGATCTCCGACAGCACCCGCGTGTTGGAGGTCGACGTCGTTGCCGCCGCAGTACCCGATCCACCGCCGGTGGTGACGCCCAGTTGTTGGGCAACCCTTTCAGTCACCGCGTCTACCGTGGCGGACAGCACTTGCGAACTTACCGAAGGGGCGTCCGCGCCCTCGACCGTCGTGGAGCGGCGTTCATAGGACGCCCCTGATTCCAGGCTCAGCTCCGGATACCGCCCCGCGGCCGCGATGGTCGCCGCCGCCCCGGCCTGGTCCAGCCGGGCCCACATCTCGCGCAGGGTCAGGCTATCAGAGAGGGCCTCCTGCACCAGTGACGTAAGCTCGTCACTTTCAAACACCTCCCACCAGCGGTCGGACCGCTCCGTTTGGGCCTCGTATTCCGAAAAGGACTCGGGAAGGCGACCTTCGGGCGACGTTGCCCGCTGCGGCAGCAGGGATACGCACGAAACCCCGCTCAGCGCCAAAGCGGCGATGCAGAATGTCAGCCGATTGGCTCTCATGCCGAGCCCTCCTCGTCTCGCAGCAGGTTCTCGAGCGCCGCTAAGGAGAACTGCGTAATGTGGTCGGCTAAGGCCTCGATCCCGGCATCGTCTAACTTCAATTCCGGGTTGAGTCGGGTCACCACCGGCTTGGCGTGGTGATAGTGAAGGTACTGCGCGGCCACACTGGTGGCGCACAGCCGCACGCGATCCTCGGTAATACCATCCCCGACGATTTCCCGGACGATTCCCACCAGCGTGAGAAAGTGCGGGCGGATGTGCCGTTCGACGAGCAGATCCAACACCCCGGTCGGCTCAGTCATCTCCCGAACGCGCAACCGGGCCAGCCAGGGCGGCCGTTGCTCGCTCAACAGCCCGCGAAGATGCCACGCCACGTGCGCCCGCAAGCGCTGTTCGGGAGCCGGGCCGGCGAGTTTCCTGATCGTCTCAGGATCAAGATGCCCGCACACATGCAGGGCGTGCTCGAACACCGCCCGATAGAGCCCCTCCTTATCGCCGAAGTGGTAGTTCACGGCGTTGAGGTTGGCCCCCGCCTTCCTGACAATCTCGCGAACGGTAGCTTTGCGGAACCCCTTCTCCGCGAAGATCTCCCCTGCGGCCTCCAGCAACCGCTCGCGAGTCCCCCCCTCCGTCGCCGTCCGGTTTGTCTGTTCCTTTGAGTTACCCATACAACGCCGAGCCCATGATACAACTGTTTAATACGCAAGTATTAAACGCGCGTTGCACCGTGTCAACAGGGCGAGGGGATATTGTTGTAAATCTTTGTCGTGGAATACTTTGCGATGGGAACGTCTCGTTGGGGATACACCCTCGGGCGTACCTGCCCGCCGGCCCTTGGATTATCGCCCTCGACGCCTCGCGCCAACAGCAGCCGTCCGACTTTCAATCCGGTTCCCCGAGCCCGAAAGCTTGGTAGGGCACGGTCGAGGAACGAGACCTGCCGTCGATTGCAGGGGCATCGTCACCGGCTGCCCCGTGTTCGGCCCCGATCCCACACGGTTCTGCCACACTCTTGTCATTTATCAGATTCAATACAACATGCACCCGGCCATAACTCTCGGCGCCTTCTGAAAGACGCCGTGCGGCCGAGGCGACGGTGCGGTTCATCGACGTCGTCTCTTAGACCCCGTCAGGGTGTTTTGGATTGTTGGGACGTCAGCCGGGGGCGGCGGCCGCTGCGCGGCCTTGCCCCCGGCTACTATCTTGCAGGCTTTCAGCCTGAACACCGAGCCGGCTTGCAGACCGGCCCTCCGCTACGTACCACCGGCTTCCGGCTTGGTAGGGCACGGTCGAGGAACGAGACCTGCCGTCGATTGCAGGGGCATCGTCACCGGCTGCCCCGTGTTCGGCCCCGATCCCACACGGTTCTGCCACACTCTTGTCATATACCGGATTCGTGGCGATTGAATCGATACTCCCCCCTTGAAAGGGGGGGCTCGGGCGAAGGGGGGGCTCGGGCGGAAGGGGGGCTCGGATAAAGGGAAAGGCTCGGACGAGGGGGCTTGGATAAAGGGAGGGGCTCGGACGAAGAGGGGGATTGCGGGCTCCGCTACGGGCTCGGGCCTGACGTGCGGTGCGCAGAATACGGGATCCGACCCGGTGGCGGCGGCTGTTCCGCGGCTTTGCCCCCGGTGATTACTATCTTGCAGACTTTCAGCCTGCCCGACCCAACGTCAGCCGCCGCCTGCTCGGCGAGGCGCAAGCCACGCTCGGTAAGGCAGTTGCCCAAGTTGCCGATCGGCTCAGAACCAGCGCATTTGCTGCGAAAACTCGGGGCGGATGCGGGCCGCGGTTGTTATTCTCGGGTTTTGCTTGCTCTTGCGACCCCGGTTCAGGTACGGTAACAGAATCGGCGGGTTAGTGTCGGATCGCACGGCCCGAGCCGGTGCGGCCATGTCGAATGGGGAACGATCGGCCGCTTTGCACGGGGCACACGGGGTAGAGATATGGGGGCATATCATGAGTTCTTTACTGGTTCGCGTATTGGCGGTACTCGTTGGAATGGTCTTGGTAACATTTTCCGCGGGGTCCGAGGTGCGGGCGGGTGACGATGGAGGTCGCCCTCGCGTCTCAGCCGACGGGGTCTTGGTGGGAGAAGCCGGCTCGGGGCAGTTGACTCGGCTGCCGGTTGCCGCGGGGGTAACGCGACACTACCCCGACGGCTCGACGGAACGGGTCGACGTATCGGCCGGGTCTGATGTTGATCGGGCAAGTAAGCTGATCTACAGCAATCCACACGGCGACTTTCTCTACGCGCCCGGAAGGAACCTCACGATTGCCGACGACCTGACGACCAATGCCGTTACGGATTGCGGCGTACAGTTGATCACAACGCGGGTTAACGGCGGCGTGGAGAACGGGACCGGTGAGTTCTCCGTCGCCATCGGTTTGTGGGACAAATGCCCGGGGGTGTCCGGCGCGCAGAATCTTCTGGGGACGGAAACGACGTTCGCCGGGCTCGCGGACGACATCGCAGAAGACCACGAACTGGCGATTGACTTCCGTGATGTGGGGATCTGCGATGACCTGAGTGCGTGCAGCGTGCTTGATCAGGATTGCGCCGACGAATCGCCTTGTGTGCAGGACCTGCCGGAACTGCCTACGACCGTCTGGCTGAGCTATCGCTTCGATACGTCAACCGCCGGAGTGATCCTGGGCAGCCCGGCACAGGTCGGATTCTCCGCCGACAATTACCATCATCCCTACTCGCCTTGCGTTAACAACCTCGGTGGCTATCCGCGATTCCCTTATGCCGCCTTCCGGGCACAGATCTTTGCCGACGGCACGACCGACGAGGCGGATCCGAACTACTGCCCGACACACTTTCTGGCCTATTGGGCGGCGTCTTCTTTCGGAACCGCTTTCGCCCCCGGCGGGACTACGCACCGCATGGCCGATGACATCATGCTGTCGTTCGGCATAGACGATCCACCGCTTACGTGCGAGCTGAGCGCTTTGGAGCTGGGCGTCATCGGCGCGTACGGACAGTTTGATATCGACGTGGATGTCCGCTGGCCCCAGTTGGAGGATGTAAGGCCGCAGACCCAGCGAGTCTTCACCGGTCGCGGTGACGGCAGTCTGGAGGTCGCCCGGTTCCTCTACGAGCCGGGGCTGTTCATTACGCCCGAAGATCAGCCGCTGTACGTGACGTGGTTGCCCGATTGCGCCAATGTCGGAGTGTCCAACGTCCGAAGGACCCAACTGGGGTCGAGTTCCGATGGCTTCGCGATGTTGGATACGTCGGCGGGATCACCCGGCGAGTGGGAATGGTACAACATCCCAAATGGTGATGCAGCAGTTTTCCATATCGCTATTTTCTGCCGCGGTGAAGCGCCCACCGGGGCGTGCTGCACGAGTCTGCGAGGCTCGGACGTACCGGAGTGCATCGATGAAGCCAATGTTCTGACGTGTTTGGGGGGGCGTTGGGCTCCCGGAGAGACATGTGCGGAGGCCGACTTCGATCCACCCTGCGGATGGGCGGCCTGCTGCCTGCCTGACGCCACGTGCGAGGATATCACTAAGGAGAAATGCGACCAGAGGGGCGGCCGCTGGCGGGGAGAGTCGTATTGCAGCGACAACGACCTGCGCTGCTATTGGGAAGTGTGCGGCTTAGCCGGTGGGGGGGAGTGCACCTTCCCCAGGCCCGTGCCCGGCTGCAAGGACTTTTCATGCTGTAACCAGGTGTGCCTGGCCGACCCCTGGTGCTGCGAGAATGACTGGGATGAGCAGTGTGTCGAAGAGGCCTCTCTGTTATGCGAAATCGAGCCTGCCAATAATGAGTGTTCGAATCCGATGCCGCTGGCCTCGCAAGGGCAGGTGATGGTCAACAACGTCCGAGCCGACGACGACATCGAGGACCCGGGTTTCGTGTGCCATTCGGATGGGGCCGGTACGCTCGGCTACGGGTCAATCTGGTTCGAGTTCGAGGCCGCGGAGACCTCCGCCCGGTTCCACACCTGCGCTTCCGATGCCGAAGCTGGTGATTCGCTTTTGGAGGTCTACGCCGTCGACCCGGGCGATGAAGACTGTCAGACTCTCACCCCTCTGGCGTGCTCCGACGACGCGCCGGGCTGCGGAGCGGACGGTTTGCAGAGTGACGTGTGCGTGACAGGGATCGAACCGGGCGTATCGTACCGTGTGCAGTTGGCGTCGAAGACCGCGGCGGGGCAGGGCCGGTATCGGCTCACCGTGGAGTCTCCGTGCCCACAAGCCGCCGGTCCCGGCACCGTCGATTCAGACTTGGCGAGCGTTATCCTGGAACCGGAGTCGGGGGGTCCATCCCCCGCGCAGTCAAGTGCCTCTCCCACGGCACTTGCGGACGAAGAGCCGCTCTCGTCCGCCATGGCGAATCCCGCCGAGGCGCACCACGAAATACCGGACGACGCTCCGGTGGCCGTGCGCGTCCGGGAGCGGTCCGCAGCCTTCTGCGACGCCGGTTCGTGGGAGGGGGGCGTGTTCTCGACCGTCCAGGTCAACGTTGACGACCAGGGCGACAACATCGTCGGGGACGCCGCCAATGAACCGTCTATTGCCATTTCGCCGGTCGACCCGGACGTCATCGTAATCGGGTGGCGGCAGTTCGACACGATAGAATCCAACTTCCGCCAGGCGGGCTGGGCCTACAGCCACGACGCGGGGGCCACCTGGACCTTCCCGGGAGTTCTCGAGCCGGATGTCTTCCGTAGCGATCCGATCCTGGCCGCCGATGCGGACGGCAACATTCATTACAACAGCCTGACGCTTCGTGGTACCGACTACGTTTGTGACGTGTTTACGTCGTACGACGGCGGCGTGTCTTGGGCGCGAAAGGTCGACGCCCGCGGTGGGGACAAGGCCTGGATGGAGATTGACCGAACATCGGGCTCCGGCCGCAATCATATATATTCGTTCTGGACGAGCTCCTTCAGTTGCTGCCCGGGGCATTTCACGCGCTCGACTGACGCCGGGGAAACCTACAGCAATCCTATTGATATCCCGCTGGATCCGTACTGGGGGACCGTTGCGGTGGGACTGGACGGCGCGATCTACGCGGCCGGCCGGAGAGGCAACGGTGCGGCCGTGATCCGGTCCACCAACGCTCGCAATCCGGACCGCGCCACCGTGTTCGACCAACCGGTCACGGCCGACATCGGAGGACCAACCTCATATGGAGACCGGCCGAACCCCGGCGGGCTACTCGGCCAGATCTGGGTGGCGACCGATCATTCCCACAGCGCCGGGCGAGGAAACGTCTACCTTCTCGCCTCGGTAGTGCCGGACCGCGACGACCCGCTGGATCTGATGTTTGCACGCAGTACGGACAGCGGTTTGACCTGGAGCGAACCGGTGCGGATCAACGACGATGCAACGCACAGCGAGGCCTGGCAGTGGTTCGGGACGATGTCGGTGGCTCCGAACGGGCGGATCGACGTCGTATGGAACGACACACGCGACACCGGCGAGGACGACCTGTCCGAAGTGTTCTACAGCTACTCCATCGACGGCGGGGTGACTTGGCAGGAGAACGTTTCGATCAGCCCGGTCTTCGATAGCCACGTCGGCTGGCCGCAACAGAACAAGCTGGGCGATTATTACGACATGATCTCCGACAACGCCGGGGCTAACCTGGCTTACGCGGCCACGTTCAACGGCGAGCAGGACGTGTACTTTGCGCGGATTGAGCCGGCCGTCGACTGCAACGGCAATGGCATCCCCGACATCACGGAGATCACCGGCGGAAGCGTTGCCGATTGCGACGGCGACCTGGTGCCCGATGTTTGCTCCCCGGACTTCGACGGCGACGGGTACATCAACGGCTGCGACCCGGACATCGACGGCGACGGCATCGTCAACGAATTCGATGTCTGCAACTTCACTCCGCTGGGGGCGGTTGTCACCGAGGTCGGCAGTCAACGCGGCGACTTTGTGAGCGATTGCGACATCGACCTGCGCGACTTCCGTTCGTATCGGGCGTGCCTGTTGAGCGGCGGTCCGGCAGAGGGTGACCCGACCACTGATTGTCTCGCAGCCTTTGACTTCGACGGTGACGCCGACATCGACTTAGCCGATGGCCGGCTGCTGTTTAACGACTTCACCGGCCTGATCCGCCGGGCTCCGGATACGTTGATCAAGTAAGAGGGCCTGAGGTGTCAAGACTATGCGGGGTGGGGAATCGATCAGCTTTCGTAGGGCACGGTCGAGGTACGAGACCTGCCGCAAAGGCGCAGACCTTGCGAAGACCAATTGCGGTACGCGAGTGTCTGTCGGATCTTCATCCGTCCCCCACCCATTCCGGCGGCGGGCGGGCGCGACCTTTCAAGCCCGATACCCGCCGGAATGAATGGGGCACCCGCGCTCCGGATACGTTGATCGAGTAAGAGGTCCTCAGGTGTCAAGACTATGCGGGGTGGGGAATCGATCAGCTCTCGTAGGGCACGGTCGAGGTACGAGACCTGCCGCAAAAGCGCAAACCCTGCGAAGACCAATTGCGGTACGCGAGTGTCTGTCGGATCTTCATCCGTCCCCCACCCATTCCGGCGGCGGGCGGGCGCGGCTGTTAAAGCCCGGTAAACGCCGGAATGAACGGGGCACCCGCGCTCCGGATACGTTGATCGAGTAAGAGGACCTCAGGTGTCAAGATTGTGCGGGGAATCGATCAGCTCTCGTAGGGCACGGTCGAGGTACGAGACCTGCCGCAAAAGCGCAAACCCTGCGAAGACCAATTGCGGTACGCGAGTGTCTCTCGGATTCTCATCCGTCCCCCACCCATTCCGGCGGCGGGCGGGCGCGACCTTTCAAGCCCGATACCCGCCGGAATGAATGGGGCACCCGCGCACTGCGCACCAGGCGAAGGGTGGGGAATCGATCAGCTCTCGTAGGGCATGGTCGAGGTACGAGACCTGCCGCAAAGGCGCGAATCCTACAAGCGCCGACTGCGGTACGCGAGTGTCTCTCGGATCTTCATCCGTCCCCCACCCATTCCGGCGGCGGGTGGACGCGACCTTTCAAGCCCGATACCCGCCGGAATGAACGGGCGCCCGCGCGTCTGTCTCCCCTGGTGTCATCCAGCAAGGAAGCGTTACAATGCAACCAATCGAGCGGCCGACCGCAAGGGCCTGCCGCCGAACACGAAGGTTGCAAAGGGAGTGCAAGGGATGACCGCACCAGAGCCGGACAATGTCGGGAACACGCCGGACGGGACTGATTCGGGCTCGGCCCCGGGGGCTCCCTCGGCCGAGGAGCTGCGCCGGGCACTTAAGGCGTTCAAGAAGCGCCTGAAGCTCGCCCGGCTGGACGATGAGTCGCGGCTGGGGCACCGGGCGATGACCAAGGGATCGGTGTCGGACATCGTCGGGGTCCCCGCGCCCAACCAATATCCCCAGGCCGTGTGGGACGAGCTGGTCAGGCAGGGCCGGCTCAAGTACAGCGGCCGGGGCATCTACGAACTCGTGAAACCGCCGGAGCACAAGTGACGTCGGGAGTCCCAGACCCTCCCCCCGTTCGTTTCTGGCAAGGACGGGAAGAGCAAACACGACCGTTCTCCTGGAAACGGCACCGGGAAGGCCCATCGAAGACACCTCAACGGGCCGTCCCAGCGTAAAGCGGAATTCGCCAGGCGGGTTTATTCTGCGTAGTGAATCCGGGTTAGCACAAGCCACCGAAGTGCCTCCCGCTGGAATCCGTCGTCCTTCCGTGTTAGGCTGACGCGCTATGGGGAGTGAGCGGCGATGCGGCAGCGGTCGGATCGCGCCGTAACAAGGATGTTTGGCACTTTCGAGGAGATGAGTCGATGCGCAGATTCACAAATGTAATGATGTTGGGCCTGGTGGCTTTCGTGGGATCGCAGATCGCCGGTTGCGGTGTCATTCAGATTCCGGTTCCCTTCGAACTGAACACGGACGCAGGCGGGAACGGGTCGTTTGAAGTCGAGGCCGATACGCCGAGCACCAACGCGTTCACCACGAACTTCGACACGTCGCAGTACACCGTCGGAAGCGGATCCGTCGTACTCGATCCGGATGACATTACGGTGACCCCTGACAGTAACGCTCCCGGCAAGTTCGCCCCGCGGCAGCAGAGTACCAGCGTTCTCGAGATTACGGTAACTATCGGCGCGGCCGACCTGGCCGGGACCATCTGCGACGCCGGGGTGGGGGAGACGTACGGTCCGTTCAGCGTAACGCTCGACGAGAACTACGTTCCGGTCTCAATAGACCCATCGTCGGTCACGCTCAGCGCCACTACGGTCGCGCTGCTCAACCAGGGCCAGTTCGCGGTCTGCCTGGAAGTGGTTTCGCCGGTAACTGGTACGGTGAAGATCTCGGGCTTCACGCTCTTGCTCACCCCGTAGAGCGGCGGCGGGACATCTAGGGATTGCGAAGACTTGGGGGCACCCGACGTTGAATCACTCGAGGGTGCCCCCGTTCTTTGCCGGGTAATGCGGCGCAGTAGATGTTAACGGCGTGGGTGGGTGGCCCGTCTCTTTAGAAGTGGGGGAGCCGATGATTCGAGCTTCGTGGCGGGTCACGAGCTACCGGAAGCGTCGAGTTACGCTTCCGACTGCCTGGGCCTATGCCTTCCGGCGAGGCTGCGCAACAGGTATTGGGCCCTTCTGATCTTGCGAGGAGAGTTGAGTCACATGCGTCCACGCGTAACGAGCGCGCGTCTGAGCGCAACTGGGCTTGTGGCCTACTGCGCCGCCGCCCTCATACCGGTCCTGCTGTGGGCCTGCGGGCTTGAACGCACGGGGCAGCTAGTTGCCACGATTACCGGTCTTGTGGCCGCAGGACTACTGGTTTTCAGTTGCACGAAACGCTCACAATTGTGCCGCCGAGGTTTAAGTAGTCTCCTATTCCGATTCACAAGGCGGGCCTGGCGACACCGATCGCTTGCACTGCTGTCTATGCTTCTGTGTCTGGCCGGTTGGATCATAAGCCGCTACGTCACGGTTGGCCTTGGGAGCCATGGGTGTCGCATCAACATCGAGCTTTCGGGGGGAGTACTGCGTGTTGAGGGATTCACCCCGGATTGGTTCTCTGGCCCGAGAACTCCCCCGTTTGCTTCCGGGCTCACGGTAGTACCAACCAGAATACCGTCACCCAGAACAGCGGGGCCCATATTCCCCCGCATGGTCGTGCGATCGTACCTGGATACCTGGCGAGTCTGGATCCCGTTCTATGTTCCGATTTTCGCGTTTGCGGCCATTGCCGTGGTTGGGTACTCTCCAGCTTCGCGCCGATATGTTCACCGCCGGCTCGGCCAGTGTATCAAGTGCGGATACGATCTCACTGGGAATACCTCTGGCGTTTGTCCTGAGTGTGGGGAGGCCGGGCTGCCCCGAGCCGGGGAACTCGAAGTACATTGCGCTCGGGGCGGCATTGAGCGGAGCCCGTGAGTATGTTCTCATTAACGTGCCCGGGATTCGTGAAGCACGTACGAGATCCGACCAAACCCCTGCCTCGTTACGCCCGGTTTCGTCGCGGCAATATTAGCTTTGTGCATGGCCACGCAAGCGTGGGGCATGGCATGGGCCAGCTTGTTGGCCCGTGGAGCTTGGCACGCCGGGGGCATCCACGGGCGAGCTGGAACGGCCCATGACCCTAACGCGAGATCGAGTGACGTACGGCACTTTGCTCCGCGGATCGGCGGCGCTTGCCCACCCTCAATGGCAGGTCTCGTACCTCGGCCGTGCCGTAAGGCAAGCCCTTTGGGGCGACAGGTCCTGTAGCCCCACGGCGTAAGCCTGGGGCTTCGTGCGATCGCTTCGCGCCAAGCCCCTTGTGGGTGGCAGAAGGCGTCGAGGTCTGGATCGGACACCGGTGATTCAACGTCATCCGGAAAGCACGTTGGCGACCAGCAGGACCTCTTCGAGCATCGAAGTGCCGCCCCTGGCGGGGCTTGGGTTGCCGTCGGAGGCGATCCCGCGGCTGACGCCGCGGGCTGGGCAGAGCTGCCGCCCTGGCGGGCTGGTCCCGCGAGACACGTGGGTGGCACATATTCGTGCGACCCGGGCCATTGCGGCCTTGATGGCAGGTCTCGTACCTCGACCGTGCCCTACGGCTTACCGCCGTCCTCGCGCGATTCGCGAGGCCGTCCGCCGGCCCTTCGGGACGGGAGGATGTGGAGAGCGAATCGCCCCCACGGGTTCCGCTACGCTCCACCCGTGGCTACTTGCCTGCGTCCCTAACGGGATGGCCTACCGCACGGCCGCCCTCGATGGCAGGTCTCGTACCTCGGCCGTGCCGTAAGGCAAGCCCTTTGGGGCGACAGGTCCTGTAGCCCCACGGCGTAAGCCTGGGGCTTCGTGCGATCGCTTCGCGCCAAGCCCCTTGTGGGCGGCAGAAGGCGTCGAGGTCTGGATCGGACACCGGTGATTCAACATCATCCGGAAAGCACGTTGGCGACCAGCAGGACCTCTTCGAGCATCGAAGTGCCGCCCCTGGCGGGGCTTGGGTTGCCGTCGGAGGCGATCCCGCGGCTGACGCCGCGGGCTGGGCAGAGCTGCCGCCCTGGCGGGCTGGTCCCGCGAGACACGTGGGTGGCACATATTCGTGCGACCCGGGCCATTGCGGCCTTGATGGCAGGTCTCGTGCCTCGACCGTGGCCCTACGGGTTGCCGCCGCGCGCGATTCGCGAGGCCGTCCGCCGGCCCTTCGGGACGGGAGGATGTGGAGAGCGAATCGCCCCCACGGGTTCCGCTGCGCTCCACCCGTGGCTACTTGCCTTATGTCCCTTCGGGACCCTTCACCTTAGGTCGGCGCGATGCGAGCCGTTGTGGCAGGTCTCGTGCCTCGGCCGTGCCCTACTTGGTCTTCGCGCGATGCGAGCCGTTGTGGCAGGTCTCGTGCCTCGGCCGTGCCCTACTTGGTCTTCGCGCGATGCGAGCCGTTGTGGCAGGTCTCGTACCTCGACCGTGCCCTACGAGGTCTTCGCGCGATGTGCGGCGCTGTGGCGGATCGGGTCGTAAGGGGTACCTCGACCGTGCCCGACAGGTCGGTCCGGGGTGCGGCCGCGGGGAGCATGTTCGGCCAGACCACCGCACGATGCCTGTAACCGTCCAAACCATTGCGTAACGGCTATAACCGTCGAGACCATCGCACGACGCCCGTGATCCGACGCCACTAGCCACATATCCGCGTCCGGGACGCCTGTAACCGTCCAAAATGCCCCATGACGCCCGTAACCGTCCGGCTCCGGTCGCGCCGGCAGATTATCGGATTAAGACTTGTTTTTCGGACCCGGTTAAGCTAGGCTATCGGACTCGGGAGTGCGCGTATCAGGGGTACGGGCCGCGCACTTCAACGATGGAGAAAAGGGAGCGGAAGCCCACACCTCTGAATACGGGAAATAACTGTGCGCCGGCGGCCAGGGCGGGTCGTTCGGGAAAGGAGTGGAAGATGGAGTGGCGTCATTTGTGGGGCGGATTCGTTGCGGTGATTGTGCTCGTGTTCTTGGGCCTTACGGCCAATCCGGCGACCTCGGCCCCTCTGCCGGATACGGAAGCCTGCTGCGTTGGCGACGGAGATGTGTGCTTCAACATGCCGCCGGATGCGTGCATTGACGAAGGCGGCGGGACCCCGCAGGGCCCGGGTACGTACTGCCTCGGGGACGGCAACGGCAACGGGATTGACGACGCCTGCGAGGGCGGTGCGGAGACGCAGGCCTGCTGCCTGCCGGACGGTAGTTGTGTTGACGTCGACCCGATGGAGTGCGTGGAGAGCCTTGGCGGCGCGGCGCAGGGAACTGAAACCGTTTGCACCGAGCCGGCCGCCTGCTGCCTGCCGGACGACAGTTGTGCCAACCTGGACCCGCTCTGTTGTCTTGAGCAGGGCGGCGACTCTGTGGCGGGGTGGTGCTCCACTCCCGAAGCCTGTTGCATGCCGGACGGCACTTGTGTCGAGCTGGATCCCGCCTGCTGCACCGCCGAGGGCGGTACTCCGCAAGGCGCCGGTACGACCTGCACCGCTGTCGAGGCTTGTTGCCTGCCGGACGGAACTTGTGCCGCGTTGGACCCGCTATGTTGCACTGCCGAGGGCGGTACTCCGCAGGGTGCGGGCTCTGTTTGCACCGCCGTCGAGGCTTGCTGCCTTTCGGATGGCGCTTGTGCCGATCTCGACCCACTGTGTTGCATCGCGGAGGGTGGTACTCCCCAGGGGCCCGGAACGGCATGTTCCGCCGTTGATGCCTGTTGCCTTCCTGATGGGACGTGCATTATGGCAGACCCCGCCTGTTGTGCGGATCTCGGCGGTGTGACCCAAGCCGGCCAGGCCTGCACGGCCGTCGAAGCTTGCTGCCTTTCGGACGGAACCTGTGCCGAAATGGACCCGCTCTGCTGTGCGGCCGAGGGTGGCGTTCCTCAGGGTATCGGCTCGGTATGCACGGCCGCGGAAGCCTGCTGCCTGCCGGACGATACCTGTGCTGAGCTTGACCCGCTTTGCTGCGCCAGCCAGGGCGGAACTCCTCAAGGTGCCGGTACGGTATGTACGGCCGTGGAGGCCTGCTGCCTGCCGGATAACACCTGTGCCGATCTTGATCCGCTCTGCTGTGCCGACTTGGGGGGTGTTTCCGAAGGTGCCGGTACGCAATGTACTGATGTGGCGCCATGCTGCCTGGCGGACGGAACGTGCCTGATGGTCGATCCTTTGTGTTGTGTTGAACTCGGGGGTACGGTGCAGGCCGGCGGTGGTGCTTGCACGGCTGAAGAAGGTTGCTGTTTTGCCGACGGAACGTGCGCTACGCTTGATCCGCTCTGCTGTATCGACCAGGGCGGGACCCCGCAGGGTGCCGGTACGGTTTGCACGGCCGTTGAGGGCTGCTGCTTCGGCGACGGCACCTGTACCGATCTCGACCCGCTCTGTTGTCTTGAGCAGGGCGGAACACCGCAAGGCGCCGGCACGGTCTGTACGGAAGAGCAGGCATGCTGCGACCCGGCCAGCGGCGTGTGCGTAATGCTCGACCCGCTGTGCTGTGCGAACCAGGGCGGCTCGCCGCAGGGCGCCGGCAGCTATTGCAGTGCCTATCAGGCGTGCTGCTATCCGGACGATACCTGTCGGAATATGGACCCGGCGTGCTGTGTGGATCAGGGCGGAGTGCCCGGCGGATCCGGTTCGGCGTGCGAGGGTGACTGGAACGGCGACGGGGCGGACGACTTCTGCCGGTCGCCTTGGGAAGACGAGATTCCCACGACGTCGACGTGGGGGTTGATTACCCTGGCTCTGCTGCTGCTCGTTGCGGGTAAGGTGTACTTCGGTCGGCGGACTTCGCCCGTCGCGTAAGACCGACAGGTTTATGTGTTGAAGATCGCGGGCCGCTCCGATACGGGGCGGCCCGTGTTTTCTTATGGCGGATCCAGGAAAGCGTGTTGGTTCTTCGCGCTGTTGTGTCATGGTTCTGTCATTGAGAGGTCGGGCGCGCCCCGTTGGGGTCGAAGAGACGCAACGTCGGTGTACCCAGGGTAGCCGCTGCGCAGCAACCCTGGGCTATAGGACGTAACGCCTACCTTCCTGACATATGTCCACCCGGGTACCTTGGTAACGGACTTCGGGACTTGGGAGGACTACGCATGGGGCTGCGGAACAAGAAGAAGGAGAGGCTTGAGCGTCTTGACTCGAAGACACTGGATGCCAAGTTTTTGCACGAAATCAAGCACGGACTCCATTGTTCGCCATTCGAGGCCGAGGCGGTTCTCGATGTGGTCAAGGAAGTTTACTTCCCGTACCTCGATGAACACGCCGGCAAGGCCCCACCTGGCAAGATTGGCTTGGTCGTCGTCGACGCCGACGAGCCTGCCGGGAAACCCGTCTGCGAATGCCAGAAGCAGAACGTGTGCCTGACAATCCACCGAGGTGCAGAGGATGATCGACTTCTGGAGGAGGAGGGGCCGGTCGGCTTTCGACAAGCCCGCATCCCACCGCTTTGCCAAGAAGCCCTGAGTCAAGGTGGGCTGCTCACGCGCGAAGATCTGGCCTACCGGATGTTCTTTGTTACGCCACGAACCATTACGCGCGATTTGAACGCTCTCCGGAGTGCGTATCCCGGGGTGCTTATTCCTCTGCGAGGAATCGTACACGATCTTGGTCCCGTGTTGACTCATCGCAGCCAAATCGTGCGTTTGGCTCTGGAGGGAAAGACGACCTCACAGATCTGCACCATGCTTCGCCATTCACCGGCGGCTGTAGCGAACTACGTCTCGACATTCACCCGTTGTGCGCAGTTGGCAAAGAAAGGTATGCAGGTCGGGCAAATCGCCTTCCTTCTGCGGAGAGGCAAGCGGTTGGTACAACAGTACCTTGATCTCCTCGACGAATGCGCGGTCGACAAGAACATGGGCTATCACCTGGAAGAACTGATGCGCCTGGGTTGTTGTGGCGGGGGGAAAAAGGGACACGGTGAAGAGGGAAGATCCGATGGGTAAGCCGCGAGACACCAACAGCAGAAGATACAGTCCCCTGCAGGCGAAAACGCTGAGAAACGTGTTGGCTCACCGCATCGAAACGGAGTTTCCACGCATAGGCGGCCCACGGATTCGCAACCTGTGCGCAGAGATGATCCTTGAGGTCATCGGTGCCCACGTTCTCCCGAAGGAGCATATCCAACATGGTCAGATACTCTGGATGGCGATCAGCAGCGCAGATCCCCCGAGTCAGCGTCGACGGATTGAGGATACCGATCTGCTTCCGGTGGTCTTGGACGTGAGTACCTTCGAGGATATCGAGATGCGTTTGCAGAAGAAGGGACGTGGAGAGTTGCTCTTACAAAAGAGCTTGAGGTTATGCCGACAGGCGTACGAACAAGGGGGCGTTCTGTCCAACTCTGATCTCTCGGAGTTGTTAGCAGTCAATGCGTCGGACGTCTCGCGATTGTTGGCGGCGTACGAACGCGAGACCGGTCAGATCGTCCCACGTCGCGCTACTGTCCACGATGTCGGCACAGGGCTTACGCACAAACGGATCATCTGTTTCAAACATTACGCAGAAGGCAAAGCGGCTAACGAAGTGGCTCGGGAAACGTACCACAGCCTTGAGGCTGTGGATCGTTACCTGGGCCAGTACGATCGCGTCCGCCACTGCCATCTTCAGGGGCTGACGGCAAAGGAGACAGCCCATGCTTTAGGTTGCAGCATCTTCCTGGTTCAGGAGTACCTGGAGATCGATCATGAGTTGGAGGGCCAGCATGCTTGACTCGATGGCACAGCACGTCAGACTTGTGTGTGCTGGTCGAGAGGACAGGGCTCTGCTGAGGAGCACCCCGAGCGCTCGTACCAGTGCCGGGACAGGCGCGGGAGTCTGCATGCACGGCGGGCTCTCGCTCTCCCTGGCCTGTTCTGGCTCCCAAGCGACAAACCTTGGGGGTCTGGGGGCAAAGCCCCCGGTGATCGCCACACGGTCGCGGTGGACATATGTCACTATCTTCGGCGTATGTTGGGATCGCGGCTCATACTAATGCCCCCGGGCGGTATTGAGTTCTCAGGTGCCTGTCTTTTTGGGCCGTTTCCGACGATGAATCGCGGGAAGATGTAGGCGGGCAGGTGTAGTCCGGCCGAAGCCATGCGGTCTTCATCTTGACACACGTGGGTTGCGGGTCTACGGTCCATCGCGCGGAGACCGGACGAACGAGGCCGCGGACCTGCCCCGGGCAACATGGCAAAGACGCTCTATCTCATTGACGGGCACGCTCAGATCTACCGGGCGTATTACGCGCCGTTCCGCGAGCTGAACAGTCCGACGGGCGAGCCGACTCGCGCAACGTACGTATTCTGCCAGATGCTTCTGAACCTGATCCGCGATCGTCGGCCGGATTACCTTGCTATGGTGCTGGATCCGCCGCCGGACGAAGAACGAGGCGTCTTTAGGTACGAGATCGACAACCGCTACAAAGCCAATCGTGACCCCGGTCCGGAGGATCTCTACGTTCAAGCCCGCCGCATCGTCTCGATCGTTACCGCCTTGGGGATTCCTGTTCACTGTGTGCCCGGCTTCGAGGCGGACGACCTGCTGGCCACGATCGGGCATCGAATGCGGGACGAGGATGTCGACGTATGCCTGGTAAGCCGCGACAAGGATCTCGAGCAATTGCTGACCGACCGCCTGCGGCTGTATGACCCGCAGAAGGACGAGGTGATCGACCCGAGGGTGCTTTTGGAGAAGAAGGGCTACTCCCCCGAGCAGGCGGTCGAGGTGCAGACGCTGGCGGGCGACTCGGCGGACAATATCCCCGGCGTGCCGGGGGTGGGGATCAAGACGGCCGCGAAGCTGGTCAGGAAGTACGGCTCGGCCCAGGCGGTGCTGGAGCATGCCGCCGAGCTTACCCCGAAGATGCGCGAGAACGTGGCGGCGTTCGCCGAGCAGTTGCCGGTCACTCGTGAATTGGTGACTTTGCGGAAGGACGTGCCGCTGGACTTTCGCCTTGATGACTGCCGGGCCGACGATGTCGACTTCTCCGCCGTTCGGCCGATCTTCTCGGAGCTGGGTTTTCGCCGGCTTCTCGATACGCTGGACGGTTTCAAGCCTGCCGCTTCGCCCGTAGATGACAACTCTGCGTCACTAAAACACGCGGGCGAGCCGGAGATTCACGTTGAGTATCACCTTGTCGATAGCATCGAGGCGCTCGACGAATTCGTAGCGAAGCTCCGGGCGGACACGCAAGGTAAGGCGTTCGCCCTGGATACTGAGACCACCGGCTTGAATCCGGTGGCCGCGAAGTTGGTCGGGCTCTCGTTTTCATGGAAGGCGGGGGAAGCGTATTACCTTCCGGTGCGGGCGTCGGTCGGGGCGGTGCTGCCTGAAGCGGTGGTGGTCGAGAAGCTCAAGCCAATCCTCGAAGACCCCACAGTCGGAAAAGTGGGGCAGAACATCAAATACGATCTCGTCGTGTTGCGCCAGGTCGGCATCGAGGTGGCGGGGGTCGCGTTTGACACGATGATTGCCAGCTTCCTGCTCGATCCGCATCGGTCTTCGCATTCGATGGACGCGCTGGTTCGGAACCTGCTCGGACACGAGATGATCCCGATCTCGGATTTGATCGGTAAGGGCAAGAACCAGATTACTATGGACCAGATCGACACGGCCCGCACTGGTGAATACGCCGCGGAGGACGCGGATTTCACCTGGCGGCTCAAGGAGCTCTTCGAGCCTCAGATAACCGGCAGCCCCGTCGAGCGTCTGTTCCATGACACGGAGATGCCTCTCGTTGAAGTCCTGGCCTCGATGGAGCACAACGGTATTGCCTTGGATGAGGCGTTGCTCGGGCGCCTTAGTTTCACAATCGCGCAGCGGTTGAGCGAGCTGACCGCGAGGGTCCATCAGGCGGCCGGGCATTCGTTCAACATCGATTCGCCCAAGCAGCTTGCCGGGGTGCTATTCGACGAGCAGGGGCTGGCCTCGGTCAAGAAGACCAAGACCGGCAGGAGCACGGACGCCGAGACCCTCAACACGCTGGCGCGGCAGACAGATAACGCGATCCCGCAACTTGTGCTCGAGTATCGGGAGCTGGCCAAGCTTAAGAACACCTATGTGGATACGCTGCCGAAGATGATCTGCCGGCGTACCGGACGGCTCCACGCCAGCTTCAACCAGATCGGCGCGATCACCGGGCGGCTCTCCTCCAGCGATCCGAACTTACAGAATATCCCGATTCGAACTGAGACCGGTCGGCAGATTCGGGCCGCGGTAGTGGCGGGTGAGCCTGACAATGTGTTGCTGGCGGCCGACTATTCGCAGATCGAGCTGCGGCTCCTGGCCCACTTCTGCCGGGATACCACTCTGCTCGAGGCCTTCCAGAGCGGGCAGGACATCCATCGAGTCGTCGCGGCCCAGGTCAACGGCGTGTCGGTGGACGAGGTCACCACCGCTCAGCGCAGCGCGGCCAAGGCCGTCAACTTCGGCATTGTTTACGGGCAATCCGCGTTCGGGCTGGCCAAGGCCCTGGATATTCCGGTAGGCGAAGCCCAGATGTTCATCGATACGTATTTCCTGCGTTATCCCGGAATCCGACTGTTCATTGATGACTGTATCGCGCGCACGAAGGCCAACGGCTACGCCGAGACGATTCTGGGCCGGCGGCGTCAGGTGCCCGAGCTGCGCTCCCGCAACCGCCAGCAAGTCGGTCTCGGTGAGCGGATCGCGGTTAATACGGTGGTACAGGGTTCCGCGGCCGATTTGATCAAGCGGGCCATGATCGATATCCACCGCGCGCTGGCGAAGGACGATCAGGTAGTCCGCATGCTGATCCAGGTCCACGACGAGCTGGTCTTCGAGGTCCCCGGCGCGCTGGTTGAGCCGACGGCCGCGATGGTTCGAGAGAAGATGGAAAGCGCCATGTCTTTGAACGTGCCCCTGGTGGCTGATGTGGCTTGGGGTCGTACCTGGGCGGAAGCGAAGTAGCTCGCCCGATCCGCCGCCGCGTTCGTTGAACCGTCCGCCGAGCGCGCCTTGCCCGATAAAACCCGCCCGCGCGCTGTTTCTCAGAGGGTCATACCGTTGTCAGTAGATGTTATACGTCTCTAAGGAAATATCAGCGCATCCGTATCGGTAGTTCCCCCTCTTTGATTGGGCTTGCGGGTCGGCTGAATTGTAGACTCGCATGGGGTCAAACGACTCTGAGGTCCTTTACTGAGGTGAAAGGTGTTTTCCGAGGGGGCTGGAAGAGATGTCCTATATCGATTTGCAACCGACGTTGGCCGAGTGGCCGTACGATGCCGAACAGATCTCCGTCCGAAAAATCCTCGGATCGGATGGTCTGGTCAGAATCCAGATGCGCGTCGAGCTCGGGGTCCTGCAGATGGAGGCCGAGGGGCGTCCCGACGGCGTTCAGCCGCACGGCTGCCGGTCGATGCTGGACTACCACAAAGAGCGTCTGGCCAAGTACGAGGAGCGCAACGGAACGACGATCGGTTTCTCGCTGTCGCCGTATCAGTGCCACGACCTGCGCGTCGAGGCCTCGCTCTTCTATCGCCGTTATGTTGCCTTGTTCGTGCTGGAAGAGTACGACGACGTTGTCCGGGACACGGCCCACAACCTGGAGATCTTCGATCTTTGCCGGCATTACGCCCGCGAAGGTGAGGATCGATCCTGCCTGGAGTCGTTCCGCTCCTATGTGTTGATGATGAATGCGCGGTCGCGGGCCTTGCGCGCCAACGAGCTGAAAGAGTACACCAGCGTAATCGCCCACATCAACCGCGGCATCATGCATATCCGGAACCACTACGAGGAACTGGAGATGCCGGAGGCGGCGGAGACGTGTGAGGAAATCGCCATGCTGCAGGCTTTGGGCGCCGAGCTGGCTCAGAACGCTCCGCAAGATTCGATTACGGTGACCCGCAAGGCCCTGCAGAGCGCCGTGGAGCGTGAGCAGTTCGAAGAAGCTGCCCGGCTTCGGGATATGCTCCACGAAATGAGCAAGGAGAAGGACACGGAGGAGGCCAACCGCTCTACCTGACCCGTGCTTCAACCTGAAACTGCCGACCCACAGCCGAGCGGGAGGACGTAATGACCCTCCCGCTTTTCTTTTACGCTCGGCACCGGCGTGCCGCGCACGCTTTATCGGCCTTTCATGCCCCGGTTAACCGTTCATCGAAGATAGGGCACCGGCGCGGTGCCGAAGGCAAATCGGGATGCCATGAGCGCGAATCTGGGCAGAGTTGCTCCCTTTCTCCAGCAGCCTGTTAACCGCATGCCGAAAAACCGTATTCTATGAACTAGCTCTGAGTCACACCGGGGTCTTCGAGTGTGCCACTGCTCTTGAGCAGTGCGGGAGCGGGACTTTTGAGAGAGACGAAACGTTGTTGGATGTGCTCGGCCTTACGTTTGATGAAGTACGGGCGGCTCTGCAGACGCCGCCCCACCGCGTGAAGGAGCTGCGCGCCGATTACAAGCGGCTGCACCGCGGCGAAGTCGGCGAGAACTCTCTTCGCGTCGGAGTGCTTCCGGTCGTTCGTCGTGCAAAAGAGGGTGAGCTGACCAAGTTCATTCAGCGCTGCCCGGACGGACTCGAAACCGAAAGCGTGGTCGTTCCGATGCGAGGCTACACTCGGACGTGGAAGACGCTGTGTGTATCCTCGCAGGTCGGCTGTGCCAGGGGTTGCGCGTTTTGCGAGACCGCCCGTCTTGGGTTGCTGCGGAACCTGTCCTGTGCGGAGATTGTCGGGCAGGTGGTCGCCGCCCGGCGCGAACACGGGGACGAGCTCCGCAACGTCGTCTTCATGGGGATGGGCGAACCGTTCGATAACTTCGACGCGGTGGTCCACGCCATTCGAGTTATTACGGACCGCTCCGGCCTGTCGTTGGGGCTGAGGAGAATCGCGGTATCCACGGCCGGGGTGACCGCGGGCATCCGCCGGTTGGCCGCGGTCGGTTGGAAACGTCTCGACCTGGCAATCTCGCTGAACGCTCCTAACGACGAGATCCGCGCCAGGATCATGCCCATCGCGCGGGTCGAGCCTATGAGTGCCCTGCTTGAGGCACTTAAGGCCTATCCCTTGCGGAACTGCCAGTTCTTCATGATCGAATACGTGCTGATCCCCGGGTTGAACGATGCCCGCGAGCATGCCCGCGAGTTAGCCGAGTACCTGCGTCCGTTAGCGTGTATCGTCAACGTCATTCCATATAACCCACGTCACGATTCGCCGTGGGACGCTCCGACGGAGGAATCGGTTCTCCGGTTCGTTTCCTGGCTCGACGAGGCCGGACAACCCGTCAAACGCCGGATTACGAAAGGTCGCACGCTCATGGCCGGCTGCGGTCAGCTCGGCAATCGTGCACTAGCCCGCAACACGAACCCGCCGGTGGACAGGGCTGACACCGGTTGCCCGGAGTCGCCGCTGATCATAGACGAGCCTCATCGCGGCCGTGTCGATGGAACGTGGTAAAATGGGAAGATGCCCGTCTTCCGAAGGTCACCCTGCGGACATGCTACTAACCCCCGTATTATCGGCCCACGAAGATTGTCTGTTTTTGTCTGGCCAAGTGGGACAGTATGCGCAACTTCTTCCATAATAGGTAGTTATCGCAATCGAGAGCGATGGCGGCGGCGGCGTTAATCGTCGTTTTTTTGTTGAATCGCAGCTAGCTAAGCTAGTATATTGGTGGGTAATTGGGTTAAGAGCGACGATTGTCGCTCGGTGTGCCCATGGGTGCCAGGGGAACCGTTTAGAGTGATGGCAGCCGGATCATCTGATAGAACGAGTATCGCCAACCGTGCTTCCAAGGCGGCAGTCTTGGGGATCGGGTTGGCGGTCAGTGCGTGCCTGATGGGGGTGGCGCTGCAGGCTCGGTCCGGTTCGCTCCTGGCGTGGTTCACTTTGATTCCGCTGTTCCTTTCGATCAGGATCCTGACGCCGTTGCGGGCGTCGCTGGCGGGGGCGTTTTGGGGCTTGTGCCTCTTCCTGTTCAGCAGCCTATCGGCGGACGCACCGTTTGCTCCGTCGTTATCAGCGTTGGCGCTGCTTACGGCCGCGCCGGGGCTATATGCTCTGGTCGGCTCGCTGATTACCCGGCGGGCGGGCTTCAGTCCGCTGCTGTTGGGTTTGGGTTGGATTGGTGTCGAGCTGGCGTTGCAGCCGCTGGGCATCAGACACGGATTGCTTGCCGGGACGCAAGGGCAGGGGCTCATCGTTCGGACGATGGGTTACCTATCCGGCTACGTTGTGGTGGCTTTCCTGGTTGCGTATGTAAACGCATCGTTGCTGTCGATGTTGAGCGACGTTTGCGTTTCGCATAGTGGGCTGCGGGTGGCCCCGCGTTCGACGCGGTCGGCACCGCGGCTCTCTCCGACAGAACTACCTGCCTACCTTTACCAAGTCTTCAGTCCTAGCCAACCGCGCGCTCCCCCGGTCTGAAACGGGGTTTATGGGGCGTCGGCCTGCCACGCAGGTGACGCGGTGTTCCTGCGCTAAGTCGGGGACAGTCCGAGATCGACGCCTCAGGTGCAGTACGCGTTGGTAGATTCTCTTGTATCAGATTCAGGAATAGCGGAAGCGCTTGCTTCCGATTCTGGCTGCATGTGCCGGAGGCGTGGGGAGCGTTTGTTGTGCGCTGCCAGCGACCATGGCCCGTCTTACGGCGGGTGTCGCAAGCGTCTGATCGTGTTCGGCGGATGTGGCACTGAGGTTACCCAAGTACGGTGGGTGAAGGCTCGGTCCTTTGCTTACTGGATTTATGCGGAGATTTGAGGATGAAATTGGTTAAGTGTTTGACTGTATGTGCGATGATCGGCCTGATGGCCACGGCGAGCGTCCAGGCTTTGGAGCCGGCCGGTCACAATATGCAAACCACGGGTAAGGTCACGAAGGCGATTGCCTCGGGCGTTGCCGGAGCCCCTGGTGAGCATAACCCGAGCGTTTTCTCTGATGACTGCCCGGCTACTGACTTGGGTCAGTTGCTGACGGCCGGCGGGAGTTTCGCAAGCGACATGACGGGCATGACGAATGTCTTCGAGTGCACCGATGGCGCGTGTGACACCTACTGCCCGTGGTACGGTGCCGGCGGTGTGGACGAGATCTTCGAGTTCACCGTCGAGGCCGACGGCCTGTGGACGTTTGATACCGGCACCGTGGCGGCCGGCTGGGACACCAGCCTGATGCTGCTCGAGGGTGCCTGCCCCGGGACTTTCATCACCTGTGATGATGACAGCGGTCACGTAGACCACTGGGAGTCGGAAGTTACGGCGTACCTGACTGCCGGCACGACGTACCAGATCGTCGTTGACGACGGCCAGTACGAGGGCATTGTCCCGACGACGTACACCGTTACGTATTCGTTCATGCCGGGCTGCGTTGATGATGCGGGTTGTGACGACGGCCAGTACTGCAACGGCGTTGAGACCTGCAACACCGCCACGTACATGTGCGAAGCCGGTACCCCGATCGTCTGCCCGGAGGTCTACCAGAGCTGCGACGAAGCGACGGATTCCTGTGTGAACCCGGATCCGTGCCTGGTGTACGAGGCGCAGGTGATGGGCACGACCTACTTCCCGATGGACTCGTGGTCGAGCCAGGGCTTCATTCCGGCCAGCTACGGCGATGACTGGTATCTCCAGCCGGGCCTGGGTCGTGACCTGGAGAACTACTGGTCCTTGTTCTACATGCTTCCGAGCGATTTCACGGCGCCGTATCAGGTCAACGTCGAGCTGCACGAGTTCGCCCAGCTTTGTGACGGCGACTACGCGGTTTGCACCGAGGATGCGGATTGTGTCGGTCATGGCGGAACCGAAGCCTGCTTGATGTTCAACGAGCCGGGCCCCGCGATTCCGAACACCGCCTGCACCGTGGACTGTGCTGCTGCCGGGTTCTGCGTTGCCGACTGTTCGCCGGCCGGCGGGGCGACCTTGCCCGATATGCTCTGGTACGTCGTCACCCCGACGGACACCGCCGGTGGTCCGATTGCGGCCGAAGGCGCTGCAACTTTGGGAGCCAGCAGTGATATTGCGGCTCTGTATGACCTCACCCTGGTCGGCGGATGGGCGACCTGGGATGCCGGTGGTGCCACCAACTTCCTCGCGGATCTCTGTGCGACTCCGGTTGGTGCTTGCTGCATGGCCGACTTCACCTGCAGCGTGATCAGCGAAGCCGACTGCGATGCCGCCGGCGGCGTCTGGTACCCCAGCATCATCGGTGCGTTGACTGATTGCACCGACACGGACACTGACGGCGTTGCCGACCTCTGCGACAACTGCGTGGATGTCATGAACGCCGACCAGGCCGACTGTGACGGCGACGGCGAGGGTGATGCCTGCGAGGCCGATGAGGCCGATCAGGATATGGACGGCGACGGCGTCTGCAACGGCGTTGACCCGTGCCCGTTTGATAACCCCGACGACAGCGACCTCGACGGCTTCTGCGACTCGGATGACGAGTGCGTCCTGGATCCGATGAAGAGCGTTCCGGGGCAGTGCGGCTGTGGCGTTGGCCCGATGGCCGGCTTCGACAACGAGCTGGACACTGACGGTGACGGCTATGCCGACTGCGTCGACCTGTGCCCGGGCATCGATAACGACCTGTTCCCGGGCTGCGACACGGCCATCCCGACCGTCTCCGAGTGGGGTCTGGTCGTTCTGGCGTTGCTGCTGTTGGTTGCTGGTAAGGTCTACTTCGGTCGTCGCGAGATGTGCTAGTCGGACGACCTGTCAGGTTCTAGGTGGTCTGCGGAGGGGGTCCGAAAACGACCCCCTCCTGCGACCGCCGCTTTTTCTCCCGTCATGCCCCCTCGGGGCTGGTATCGGCTTTGGACTGACGCGGTGAGCCTGCCCACCGGGAAGGATGGGCAGACCATTCCGATTCCGAGTCCGACTTCGGCGGGAACCGGGTCCGCATAACGGACCATTCCGGGGTCAGCCCCGGAAGTCGCTTGATTGCGACGTGTCGCTGGCATATAAGTGCGCAAAGGAGTACCGCCTGCGGTCTTTTCGAAGGCTGCAGGCGGTCTTTGTGCGATAGGGCCGAATAACCCCAGCGGAGCCGGAGTGTCCGGCCGTCGTCCGGACCGAGAGAAGCTGTGAGCAAGGGAAAGAAGAAACCCAAGGACCACTCATCTTCACCGCCTTTAGGTGATGACAAGGGTAGTCCACGTTCCGGCCGAGATCGAGGTCCGCAAGCTGCGCGTGGGCGAAACGGTACGCGGCCGCGCCGCAAGACCTGGATGCAGACCCACGGCCGGGACCTGCGTTTTCTCGCGATCTTCGCCGCGATCATGACGGCTTACTACGCCTTTACGACCACGGACGTCGCCAAGGCCGGGTTCGAGTGGTATCTCGAGCTGAACGCGCAGGTGTCTGCGGGTGTCGTTCACCTCTTCGGCTACGATGACATGACCCGGACAGGCAAGTCGCTCACTTCGCCGAACGGTTCCATCACCGTAGAGCGCGGCTGTGATGCCGTCGAGCCGTCGGCATTGTTTGTTGCGGCCGTGTTGGCGTCGCCGGTCCCGTTCTTCTCGCGCATTTCGGCAGCCGTTGCCGGGACCATCCTGCTAATGCTCATCAATCTGTTTCGGATTATCAGCCTGTTCCTGACCGCCGTACACTGGCGAAGCGCATTCGACATAATGCACTTGGACGTCTGGCAGGCCGCGTTTATCTTCTTCGCGATACTCCTTTGGGCGCTGTGGGCGGCCTGGGCGACGAAGAAGCATCCGAGACCGGTCCATGTTCGAACCTAAACGACTTCTGTTTTTCGCTGTCGTGTTCGTAATCGCCTGCGGTACGTTGATGACCGCGGTACGTTTATGGACCGAGGACGCTTACGCTGCGCTGTTTCGCTTCGGTGGCGACACGGTGTTCTCTCGATTCTGGTTCTGGGGCGATGGCAGCGTCGCATTCTTCGACCTTGATGCTCCGGATGTGCGCGACCAGGTGGAGCGAGATTTCCGGCGCCACGTGCAGGATGCGATGGGCGATCGGATCGATGCCAGTTCGGTCAACCTCCCCGCCAGTTTCCAGGTCCCGCGAAAGCAAGGCGCCAAGGACACGCTGATGGTCTTGAAGAACCGGACGACTCCCGGGTCTTTCGGACAGCTTCGTACCAGCAGCAGGTTGATGGGCTTCGAGCCGACGGCCGTGTTGCTGTCGCTCTTCCTGGCAACGCCGACTACCTGGCGCCGCCGCGGATGGGGGATTCTGTGGGGGCTAGTGGCGATCCACGTGTTCATCGTGGTCAGGGTCTCGCTGACGCTTGCTGCTAACGGCTTCGCCGCGGACAAAAAGTATGCCCTGTTCGGTCTGAGCGAGTCTTGGACTCAGTTTCTGACTCGTGCCGAAGAGGTCTTGGTCTCCAATCCGACGGTGTCCTTTACCGTTCCCGTTTTCATCTGGCTTCTGGTCTCGTTCCTCACCGGAGGGTTGTCGGCATTCGTTGCGGATGCGGGCGAAGCTGAGACCGCCGAAGCCTCGTAAGCGGCCGTTGAAAAAGGGGACTGGCTCCGACGATTCCCCCTTACGGCATCAAGAGAGGTCTTCGGCGAGGTGCCTGTACCCTTTCTCGACGATCGAGTGGACGTGCGTTCGGTACGCCTTGGTCCTATAATCGGGGTACTCGTTTTCGGCGGTATTTGGAGGCCTGAATCCCATGTCTTCATCGCTTCGACTCAAGGAGCTTCTCGATAGCAACACGATGCCGGCCGCGCCCGAGCTCGTAACCGCAGAAGAGGACGGGCGAGTGCAGTGTCTGGCTTGTGGCCACCAGTGTTCGATCGCTCCAGGCAGAGCCGGAATCTGTCGGGTGCGGTTCAATAGAGACGGAGAACTGCGGGTCCCGGCGGGCTACGTGGCCGGGCTGCAGATTGACCCGGTTGAGAAGAAGCCGTATTACCACGCGCTTCCGGGGCGGGAGGCGTTATCGTTTGGGATGCTGGGTTGCAGCTTCCATTGCAGCTTCTGCCAGAATTGGGTCACCAGCCAGACGCTGCGCGACGACTCGGCCGTAACCAGGCCGAACTTCTGCAATCCGGATCAGATAATCGCGGCAGCCGTTGCAGAGAACGTGCCGCTGGTCGTCAGCACATACAACGAGCCGCTAATCACCGCCGACTGGGCGGTGGAGATCTTCAAACTTGCCAAGGCCGAGGGCATGCGGTGCGGCTTGGTGAGCAACGGCTACGCCACACCGCAGGTGCTGGAGTTCCTCCGTCCCTATGTGGACGTGTGCAACGTCGATCTTAAGACGTTCAACGACCGGCAGTATCACGACCTCGGTGGAATCCTCGATCGCGTGTTGGAGTCTATCAAGCGGCTCAGCGAGATGGAGTTCTGGGTCGAGGTGGTCACGCTGGTAGTGCCCGGATTCAATGACTCCGATGATGAACTTCGGCAGATCGCTGAGTTCATCGTCAGCGTTTCGCTCGACATTCCGTGGCACGTGAGTGCGTTCCACCCCGACTACAAAATGACAGGTCCGCCGCGCACGCCGGTGAGCACCCTGCTGCGGGCATACGACCTCGGAAAGGCGGCCGGTTTGAAGTACGTATATCCGGGGAACGTCGGCGGCGGGGTCGGGGAGCGGGAGAGCACTTTCTGCCCGTCTTGCGGCAAACGGGTCATCCGGCGACGTGGGTATGTGGTGGACGAGAACCTGATGAAAGGCGGGGCCTGCCCGTTCTGCACGGCCAAAATCGCCGGATTGTGGGAAGAGGAACCCCCGACCTCGCCCGGCGGACCGGGTATTCCGCTTCCGGTCACTATGCCCGAACCGCCGCGCCGTTGACGATCAGCCGAGAAGGCGCGCCCTCGCCTCTGCTGTAACCGGTGGTAACGACACACTTGGTGCGTTTCATGCTTTTCCCTGCAGGGAGGCCGGAGTTTCAGCGCGATGGGGGCATGCGGCCCCGAGTGGAGAGCCCGGCAGAGGCCCGAGGGTATTCGTTGGTAATCCCGCCTTAAACCGCTACGGCTCGGGGGTAACGTGTTGATCCTTGACCGCCGATATACTAGGTCGTAGGGTACGTACTCGGTTGTGCGTGCGTTCGTTTTCAGGGATGGTGCGAGCGTCGAAGCCTCGGGATGCCGCGGCCCAGTTCTCGCCCACTTTCGTTTCTCAGATCGAACTGGAGTGATAGCAATGGCAGTGCGAGTCGGCATTAACGGGTTCGGGAGAATCGGGCGCCTGGCGTTTAGGGCGATGGCGGCGCGGCCGCAGGATTTTGAGATTCTCGCTATCAATGACCTGAGCAATATCTCGATGCTCAAACAGTTGCTCAAGTACGACTCCGTCCATGGCCGGTTCGCCGGAACGGTCGAAGTTGCGGGCGACTCGCTGATGGTCAACGGACGCGAGATCAAGGTTCTGGCCGAGCGGGTGCCGGCGAAGCTCCCGTGGAAGAAGCTCGGCGTGGATATTGCGCTGGAGTCGACCGGGGTGTTTGCCTCGCGCAAGACTGAAAAGGGCGGCTATGGCGATCACCTCACGGCCGGGGCTCGCAAAGTCATCCTCAGCGCCCCTGCTAAGGACGATCCTGATTTGATGATGGTGTTCGGGGTCAACGATGACAAGTTGTCGCCTGATCACCTTTGCATTTCGAACGCAAGCTGCACGACGAACTGCCTCGCGCCGGTGGTCAAGGTTCTCCACGACTCCTTCGGCATGGTCGAAGGTCTGATGACCACGGTGCATGCATATACCAACGATCAACGTATCGCCGACCTGATCCACAGCGATCCGCGGCGCGCGCGGGCGGCCGCCATGAATATCATCCCGACCACTACCGGGGCGGCTCGGGCAGTTGGTAAGGTCATGCCCGATCTGGCCGGGAAGTTGAACGGCTTTGCCCTGCGGGTTCCGGTGCCGGACGGATCGGTGGTCGACGTCGTGGCGACCTTGAAGAAGAAGGTCACGACCGATGAGGTAAACGCAGCGTTGCGAACTGCGGCCGAGGGCAAGATGAAGGGCATTCTGGAGTACACCGAGGATCCGATCGTCAGCTCGGATATCGTCGGGAACCCGCACAGCTCGATTGTTGATGCCACCTGCACGATGACGATGCCGGGCGACGGCGGCAATATGGTCAAGGTCGTGTCGTGGTACGACAACGAGTGGGGCTACGCGTGTCGTACGGTTGATCTGATTGCCAAGGCCGGGGCGATGTAAGTCTATCCGGTCATTGTTATGGCTATAAGTAATCCTGAGCGAGCTGTAGGTCTCGACCGGTGTAGAACCGCCCGGGCGAAATCTGCGGCTCGTTTCTTGTCTGCCGCTTGACCTTGTTTCAAGGATGCCGATTGCGATGAAGAAGACTGTTGAGAGCGTTGATGTATGTGGTAAGCGAGTGCTTGTTCGAGTTGACCTTAATGTGCCGCTGGACGCTGAACGGAGGATCACCGATGACCGGCGGATTCGAGGGGCGTTGCCCACCGTGCGGCGGTTGATCGAGGGCGGGGGGCGATTGGTTCTGATGAGCCATCTGGGTCGACCGGAGGGCGGACCGGAGGACCACGCGAAGTTCACACTCGCCCCGGTGGCAAAACGCCTGGGGGAACTGATCAACAAGCCGGTCAAGCTGATTGCGGACTATCCCAGCGAGGAAGCCAAGAAGGCCGTCGCGGCGATGGCCGACGGCGATGTCTGCCTGCTGGAGAACCTCCGCTTCCACGGCGCAGAGACGATCAAGGACAAAAACGCGGCCGCGGATCCGGCTCTGCGCGATCAGAAGGCGGCGTTCGCTGCTGAGCTGGCAGGCTTGGCGGACGTCTACGTGAACGATGCGTTCGGAACGTGCCATCGCGACAACGCCAGCATGTTGACGGTCCCCCGGATGATGGAGGGGAAGCCGAGAGTTGTGGGTTATCTTGTGCAAAAGGAGCTGGCGTTCCTGGGTGATGCGGTTGCGGAGCCGGTTAGGCCGTTCGTGTGCGTGTTGGGCGGAGCCAAGGTCTCCGACAAGCTCAACGTCATCCAGTCGTTGATGACCAAGTGCGATACGATTCTGATCGGAGGGGCGATGGCGTATACGTTCCTGGCGGCGGAGGGCATGGACGTCGGGAAGAGCCTGGTCGAGCCGGATCTCTTCGATACCGCCCGCAAGCTCCGCTCCGAAGCGGGGAGCCGGCTGCAGGTCCCCGTTGATTCGGTGGTTGCCACCGAAATCCGCGAGGGTATCTCCGTGGACGTGTGTGAAGGAGCCATCGACGGCGAACGGATGGGTCTGGACATCGGCCCTAAGACCGTGCAAGCTTATGCAGAAGTGATCGGCGCTGCGAAGACCGTCGTCTGGAACGGCCCCATGGGGGTCTTCGAGACCTCGCCGTTTGACGCCGGGACGATGGCCATTGCGTCGGCGGTGGCGAAGGCTACCGACAATGGGGCGACGACGATAATCGGCGGCGGCGACAGCGCTGCGGCGATAGAAAAAGCCGGACTCGCCGAGCGGATGACCCACATCTCGACCGGCGGGGGGGCGTCGCTCGAGTTCCTTGAGGGCAAGGCATTCGCAGCCATCGAAGTGTTGGACGACGCATAGACGAACTCTTTGGAAGGAAGCATAACAATCGAACCTGACCCATCGCCGAGGGCCGGCTTCTTATTGGAAACTCCTGCGGTCCGTATGGCGCCATCACTGCTGGCAGCGGACTTCGCGTGTCTGCGCGACGAGGTTGCGGAAGTTGAAAAGGCCGGGGCGGAGATACTCCATCTCGATGTGATGGATGGCCACTTCGTGCCGAACATCAGTTTCGGCGTGCCGGTCATCAAGTCGCTTCGCAAGTGCAGCGAGATGTTCTTCGATGCCCATCTGATGATCGCCGAGCCCAAGCGGTACGTCGAGGCGTTCGTCAAAGCCGGTAGCGACCTGATTACCTTCCACATCGAGGTGACGGACGAGCCGCGAGAGGTGGCCGACCATATCCGCAACCTGGGTGCGAAAGTCGGGGTGAGTCTGAATCCCACCACCCCCGCGTCGGCAATCGACGCCGTGATCGACCGGGTGGATCTCGTGTTGGTGATGAGTGTCTGGCCCGGGTTCGGCGGTCAGAAGTTCATCGCGGACGTGCTGCCGAAGGTCGAGGAGCTGGCCGGGCGACTCCGGCCGGATCAGCGCTTGCAGATCGACGGCGGGATCGACGTGTCCACGATCGAGGCCGCGGCGGCTGCCGGGGCTGATACGCTGGTCGCGGGGACCGCTATTTTCGGACGTCCCGACCGGGGGCAGGCGATGGCCGAGCTGAGCCGTTTGGCCGAGTCTGCAAGGGGCTCGTGGGGCGTTTCCTGAACTTAAGCTTGATAGACTCGTATTTCATGGCAATGGCGGGTATGCTACGCGCATGGGTTCGCTTGTATTAATCCCGTGGCCTGAGACGGCGTGGAGTGCGTCCGGCCGTATCGGTGGTCGTTCGCCGGTGCCTTTGAGTGACGCCGGCCGCGATCAGGCCGAGAACTGGAGCCGCCAATTGGCCGGTGCGGGGATTAGCGCGGTGTTTTCGGGCGATGAGCAGGCTTCAACGGAAACCGCGGACATCGTGGCCAAGTCCACCAAGGCACGGCGCAAGGTTAGTGTCGGGTTTGCGGAAGTTGATGCCGGTCTTTGGGATGGACTCACCACCGAGGAGCTCAAGCGGCGATACCCGAAAGCGTACAAGCGGTGGAACGAGGACCCCTCGGCCGTGTGCCCCCCCGAAGGTGAGGGGATCACGGAGGCCTTCGAGCGACTCAGCGAATCGCTTGAGAAGGTCATGCGGAAGCAGGGGGACCGGAGCGTGGCCGTAGTGCTCGGACCGCTGGCTTTCGCGGTTGCCAGATGTGGTATCGAGGCGACAGAGCTTCACGCCGTGCGCTCGATGATGAACAACCGACCGCTGGCATACTCGCTGAACCCGGATGGACAGGCTGTGGCGCCGGCTTGGCAGGCCATCGGTGGCGAGGAGGAGCGAGTCGACGACCCGACGGAGGGCAGTGGAGAGGACGATGCAGGATAGAGTGGACGTTCCCGCGGGGCTGTGGAACCGATGCGAGAGCTGCGGGCACATGGTCTACGAGAAAGAGGTCGCGGAGGCTCTTCACGTTTGCCCGGAGTGTGGGTTTCATCGCCGGGTTGACGCCCGGGTACGGATCGAGCAATTGGCGGACCCCGGCACGTTTGAGGAGTTTGCCCAGGATTTGCGGTCGGCCGACCCGTTGGAGTTCGTTGATCGCATCCCTTACAAAGACCGCCTCGAGGAAGTGCAGCGCAAGACGGGCGAGACCGAGGCTATCGTGGTAGGGCAGGCCTTCATCCGCGGGCGGCGCGTGGTGCTCGCGGTCATGAACCCTTCGTTCATCATGGCCTCGATGGGCGCGGTCGTGGGAGAGAAGGTCACCCGGGCCATCGAACGGGCCGAGGAAGAGAGCATCCCTCTGGTGATGGTCACCGCCTCCGGGGGGGCTCGGATGCAGGAGGGCATGGTGTCTTTGGTGCAGATGGCCAAGACCTCCGCAGCGCTAGCCCGTCTGGATGATGCCAAAGGTCTATACATCGTCGTGGCCACCGATCCAACGACGGCCGGCGTGGCGGCCAGCTTCGCGAGTCTTGGGGATATCATCCTGGCCGAGCCGAAGGCGATGATGGGTTTTGCCGGCCCGCGGGTGATTGCCAACACCATCAACGCCGAGCTGCCCGAGGGGTTCCAAACCGCCGAGTTCATGCGCGAGCACGGCTTCGTCGACCGCATCGTTCGCCGTGCCAAACTCCGGTCGGAGATCGCGCGGATCATCGATTATTGCGGGAAATAACGGCGCGGCCGGTTCCGGTGACCAGCGCTTTTTCATCGCCAATAATCGGCGCGAAACGTTCTTGAATGACAGCGCCGAATATTCCCAAAGAAAATCTTTGATTTGCGCCGATGAAAAGTGTAGAAAGTGTCCGAGGCGAAGCGGTCACTCTTTCTCTAACCCCTGACCCGACCAGCAGCTAACAACGAATCCATGGACCAGCGAGCAAGGATGTGTAAAACGCTGGCGTGTCTCGTCGCGGCGATGACGGGCACGACGCTATTACTCGGGTGGATGGACCCGTCGCAATCGCTCACGCGCGCGACCCCCACCCCCGCCGAGATGGTGCGACTGGCTCGAACCGTGGTCGACGCCGACCTCGGAGGATACGACGGGCACTGGACCGAGATCGAGGTCGTCACCGGGCGTCCGCGGTCGTCGGCGATGCTGGCCGCCGGGGCGAGGCCGCGTGATTGCCACTTCTTTGTGGGTTGCGACGGCTGCCCGCTCAGGGCTCGCTACTGGCGGGACCAGCAGGCTCTGATCGACGCTCCGCAGACCGTACGGATCGAGGTCGCCCAACCGCTAGGCGGCGAGATCTCCTTCGCGCAGAAGCTATGCGTCAACGCGCTGATCACTGCCTTGAACGAGACCCTGATCCCGGAAGGCGGACTGCTTTCCGTACACCTGCCCCAAGATTGGGCTGCCCGGTCGCCCGACCAGCAAGCTCCCCCCGCATCCGGCACTCCTCTACTGGGCTACGCGATCGATTAGCAAAGTAGGGCACGGTCGAGGCACGAGACCTGCCGCAACGGCGCGCATCGCGCGAAGATCTCGTAGGGCACGGTCGAGGCACGAGACCTGCCGCAACGGCGCGCATCGCGCGAGGATCTCGTAGGGCACGGTCGAGGCACGAGACCTGCCGCAATGGCGCGCATCGCGCGAAGATCTCGTAGGGCACGGTCGAGGCACGAGACCTGCCGCAACGGCGCGCATCGCGCGAAGATCTCGTAGGGCACGGTCGAGGCACGAGACCTGCCGCAATGGCGCGCATCGCGCGAAGATCTCGTAGGGCACGGTCGAGGCACGAGACCTGCCGCAACGGCGCGCATCGCGCGAAGATCTCGTAGGGCACGGTCGAGGCACGAGACCTGCCGCAACGGCGCGCATCGCGCGAAGATCTCGTAGGGCACGGTCGAGGCACGAGACCTGCCGCTATACGGTGCCACACACTGTAGGCAGGATGCCTGCGCCACAAGCTCCGCGGACCACGTCGTCGACCTGCCTTCGCAGTTCCCCGGAATGTAGCGCCAGGGCTTGTCCCTGGCGTGGAAGCCCGATGAACAATCCGGGCTATGCGTGCCTCGTCCTTGCGCAGCGAGAGTGGGGGACCGGTGGCCAATGCCGTAATACCCGGCCGACAAGCATGGCCACGCCGAACCGGGTCGAGGTTCCGGTGTTCCTTCGCGCGTGGCCATGGCACCCGGCGGTTTGCGGCTATTCGGGCGATCCCTGAAACCGTCCGCCGGCCCTTCGGGACACCCCGTAGCGTAGGCTCCCAGCCTGCCTCGAGGTCCGCCCTCCTCCGGCCCTTCGGGACGGGAGCACGTGGGGAGCAACCTCACCCACGGGTTCCGCTTCGCTCCACCCGTGGCTACATGCCTATGTCCCTTCGGGACAGTTGCCCGCATGGCGGCCTGACAAGGTTAGTACCATTGGGCTTTGCCCCACGCTTTCTGGAGTTGCTTGCCTTAACCGGCGGAGCCCAACCTACCATGCTTCGCTCTTGTTGAGTGGGCACCCGCGCCGAGTTGTGCGGGATATTTTCATATCATCCACCGAGTTACACTTGACATGCCGACGTGGGTGTGGTAGTATATGCATATAGGCACGATTAGGTCGGGGGATTCAATCCCTATCCTGCGTGGCATATCGTTTTTGTGAAGGTTGTCTGGCCGGTCGGGTCGGTCGTTGGTGACATATAAGGTGCGCAAACGCTCAAGGTGCGCGCGATCATTGAATGCGCTTCGGGCGCAAGGCGCTGCCCGTGCGCCGTCTTTTCGTTGCTTCGAGTACCCGCACGCCATTCCCGCCGCGGGCAAGGCCGTGCTACTGCCGCGTTGCTTCAATCACGGCCTTGTCGTTTACGCGGCGGGATGGTTGCGGGAGTGCCGCTCGAAGACCGTTGTGTTCACTAGGTGTAGGGGTGTTGTGGCGACGGCGTGGCGCTGTTGTCTCTTTGCTGTGGCGCGAGAAGAAGATTTTGACGAGAAGGGGATTTTCCATGAGCGCGCCGAGCGCAGTTTTCGTTTAGATGGTATAGGAGGTGGACGGGAGAATGCACGGGTCTGCACTGTCGCCGATTCGAACACACACGACGCCTACGCGATTGCCCAGTGCAGCGTCGATGCTGCAGTACTCTGCCGACAAGCATGGCCACGCCGAAGCGGGTCGAGGTTGCAGCTTTCCTTCGCGCGTGGCCATGGCACCCAGCATCCCTCGTCGCTGTCGCGTGGCAGCAGTCCCGATACACAAGTTTCAGGTCATTCACATCTGCCGCCGTTGGGATTCGGCGGTCTTTTGGCTTCAGGCTCGCGGCCAATCAATCGCGGGCCGGGCTCTTTCTTGGAGATAAGGAGTAATGAAGAAGAAGCATCACAGAGGCGATCGGAGCAGGCGCGGCGATCTCGCCGCGGGACGGAGGCCTTCAACCGGTGCAACGCCGGCGACAACTCTCTTGGAGGGCCGATCCGGCAAAACGCCCATTCCCGGCCCAAGCGGGGCCAACCGCCGCTGGGCTCGCCTGCTGATCGGCGGAGCCCTCGTAACCGCCGCGGTGGCGGTGGCCGTGGTGGTTGTTTCGACCAGCTATCCGGGCGGGGATGCCAACAAGGCCGCGGCGGAGGTTCTTCCGCCCGATCCGCTGGATAACCCCTTCTCGGTCGAGCCGATCGAGCCGACGCCGCACGTGTCGTGCAATCCGGTGGCCCAGCCGGGGGCGCCCAGGCCGTGGGAGGCGGGCATCTCGGTCTCGCCCTACTCCACGATGAACGCGGTCAACCGAAACGTTCTTACGGTGATTCCGATTGTCAGTTGGTCGGGCGTCGGGCCGGACGTGTCATTTTCGCTCTATCACAATTCGGCGAACTTCGATTCCGAGCTCGATCTCACCCGCGGAATGGGCTTTCGAATCCGACCAGATTGGACGACTTCCTATAGCACGCAGATTGTCGATATGGAGACGCTCGGGAAACTGGTGATCGCCGACGACGGAACGCAGGATCTGTACACTCCGAACGGTGAGGGTTGGGATGCCCCTCCGGGCGTGCATGATGTCCTCACGTTCGATGGAATCAACTACACCCTGAAGCACAAGGATCAGTCGTACCATTCGTTCGATGCCGACGGGCTCCTGGTGGCCGTGGTCGACGCCGTGGGCAACACCCTGGAGATCGAACGGGACGCGAGTGGACAGATGACCGCGATCAAGGACGCCGCTGACCGCAAGCTGGAATTCGGTGTTTCGGAGTTCGATTACTTGATGACCATTACCGATCCCATCGAACCCGGGGATGATGGTGATGTTATCAGCGAACGGGTGTGGCAGATCTGTTCGGAGAACTGGGGCAAATTCCACGGCGTTACGGATCCCATGGGTTACTTCATATCCATCGAGCGTGACGCCGATGGGCGGATCGACGAAATCAGCGATAAGCACGTTCCGGAGTCGGGGTACACCGCCCCGAAATACGTCTTCGAGTACGTCGAAGCCGGCAACGTCGATCGAGCCGCGTTGCTGCGCGTGGTTGACCCGCTCGGCGTTTACCAGGAGTTCTCCAGCCGCTCTATGGTGGACTTCCACGGGGCGATGACCCACACCGACGATCACGGGCACGATTGGTCGTACGAGTACACGTGCGAGTATCCGGTCTAACCCGCCTATGGCGAGGCGATAACGAACGGTCCGCTCACCGCCATTGAGAACCCGCTCGGCGAGCGGCAATCCTACGAGTGGGACGACGACCGCAACAAGACGGTCCAACGCGATGCTCTCGGAAACGAGTGGACACAGGAATACGATGATCGGGGCAACATGACCAAGGCCACCGACCCGCTTGGGCACGAACGAAATTGGGAGTACGACGAATACAACAACGTCAGATATCATTGGTATTACACGGACTGGATGCAGAGTCACTGGGTGATAACGGACTACGATCAACCGGGTTACCCCACGCTGCCGACGCGGCGCGCCGAGAGCCCCGCGGGCGTCGAGGACGCAGAGACGTTCTTCACATACTACCTGCAAGATCCGCCGGGATTCGAGGACGGTGCCCACCGGCACGGCCTGCCCAAGACCGTTACGGACCCGAACGGGGTGGTGACGACCTTTGACTACGACGAGTGGGGCCAGCCGAGCTTCTATGCCGAGGGGGACACAGCAACATCGGGTGACCCGTCTTACGTCTACCGGCTGTATTCGTCCAATGATTCAGGATCACGCCCGAACATCGTCGCACCGGCCGGTCCCGGGCCGAGGGATCCGAGCGACAAGAGCTCGCTTCCCGCGGGGGGCGGGGCCATGACACACAACGCGAACAGCTACACGACGAGCAGCAGTTGTCGCTTCGCGTGCAAGGGAACGTGTCCCCCGGCGGGCGACTTTGCCCCACCGGACGGGTTCCCGCGCATTCCGGGTTTGGCGGTCAGTCCGACGCTCGATTATCATTTTCTTGACTGGAAGGCTGAGTATTCGCCCAAAGGCGAGTTGCTGAACTGGTGGGTACCCGAGCCGGATTCCGTCACCCACTCGACGACCGGTCGGCACTTTCGAATGATGGAATACAACGACGTCGGTGAGCTGGAGGAGATCACCGTCGCCCGCGAGGCTTGGGGGATGGCACACCCTCGCACCTTCACGTACGATCGTGAGCGTGTTCAAGTGTCCGGCGGGCCGACTAACTGGCACAGGTACACCGGTAAGCAGACTCGGGGCGGCCCGGATGGGACGGAGACTGTCACGCAACTCGACGCCGCCGGGCGGGTTGAGTCGGTTTTGCGGCGGCGGGTGGACACGGGCGGAGTGTTGCTTCGGGCCGAGTATTCGTATTATGCCAACGGGCAGCTTCGCCAGGTTCGATTCAGTAACGATGCGACGGTCGAATACAGCTACGACGCGGCCGGGCGGATTACGGCAATCACGCACCGCGACTACCTCGATTACATCATGTTGCGGCTGAGTTATGAATACGATCCGCACGACGCTCGTGGACTGCCGACCAGGATCACGGAGGAAGAAGATACGCTGTACGGTCGGGTGACCAAGGCGGTGACGACGTTTCGCTACGACGGAGCGGGGCGGCTGGTCCGCGAGACGCGGGTGGCGAATACGTTATCGTCGTATGATCTGGTTTACACGTACGACCTGGGCGGGAATCGGCTGAGCACGATCGACGAGGTGAACGAGGTCGAGACGGTTTATCATCATGACGTCGAGGACGAGGCGGATTATGTGTACGGCAGCGCCAATAATCGCCTAATGTACTTCGAGACGTTTGACACGAGCGCGCACGGGCACGAGCTCGTCTCGACAACGTATTATTACTACAACGACTACGGCAACATCACGCGGAAGGTGACGCGGCTTGCCAATCCGGAGCCTGGAGAGCGGGAGTATCAAGCGACGTACCTGAGGTACGCGACGAACGGGCAGGCCGTGACGTATCTGCTGGGCGAGGAATGGGATTGGAACGGGAATCCACTCGCCGAGGTCACGAATTATGCGGTGACTTTCGGCCGGGAGTTCTGGTATGATGGCGCCCGGCAGCGATTCCTGAATCGCGAGTTTGATCCGGTCGAATTGACGGGTGACAACATGGTCGTGCTATCCGAAACGTGGTCGGATTATGCGGGCGACAACATCTACGCGGATTTCACGCTTAATGGGTCGGACGTGACTATCGCGCAGATCCACGAGCCGGGCATCGGGAAGATGGAGACTCCGTTTGACGTTCCCGAGTCGGCCTACTACCACGCCGACCACATCGGCACGACCCGTCTGCTCGGCTGGAGCGACTTCTTCGAACCGCGCGACCCGGCCGTGTACACCGCGTTCGGTAGCTTGGTATCCGGCACGAACCACCGCTACGGCTACGCCGGCAAACACGGCTACCAAGCCCACGCCGACACCCCCTTCCTCCACGTCGGAGCCCGTTACTACGACCCGGACACGGGCCGGTTCCTGCAGCGGGATCCGATTGGGATTGGCGGGGGGATGAATGTGTATGCGTATGTGTACAACAACCCAGTGTCACAGACTGACCCGAGTGGACATGGATGGTTCGATATTAAGGTATGGGGTGCCAAGGTCTACCTTTTGGCAACCGGTGGTCGGACGTCGTGGCTGGATAATCCTTTGAGTGTGCAAAGTGCGCAACGTAGAATGCAGGGTCTCGGCGCGGGCTTGGTTCTCGCCTGTGCTTTTCCGGTTGCCGCTCCATATGCTGCTGTGGCCTGGGGAGGGGCTCGCGTTGGCGGAATAAGTACTGGGAGTCGAGCAGTGGATGACTATCTGGATGGAGGTGCCTTGGGTGCCGGAATAGCAACGCTTCCCAAGATACCCTTCGCGCCAAAACACGGGATGCTCAAGCCACCGCTGGGAGGTCCGCTTTGACCATAGTGCTGTCTGTTATTGCGTTAGAAGGACCTATTCTCCCAGACGGCCTACTGACAGAAGGAGTATGCTATGGTTATTGAGTTTATAAGGAAGCCTCATTTATGGGGATTCCGTGACCCGCTTTGTTGTTTCGATGCTTTCCAGTTCATCGCCTACTACGGTGGCGTGTGCTACCTTTTTGGCCCCCTGTTTGTCGGTACCAACGCCAGCGGGATATGGGTCATGGCTATTCTCGCCCCCTTTGCCATCGGCCCCTGCTTCTGGCTGCGCGAGAGACTGTTGGATCGTCGCGCGCGCGAGGGGCCTGGGACGTTGCCGGACTGCATCTTAGCTTCGTTCAAGATCGCGGGGCGGGCAGCCCAGATGCAACGAGTTCTGGCACGGCAGCTGCCTCGGAAGCCGGATGGCTGGCGTTTTCGCACCGGGCTCACGTCTGCGCAGCACGCCGCGCTTCTGGCGGTTGTCTTGGTCGTCTTGCCGGGAATGCGGTTGCTGGAGTGCTCACCGGTAACGCTTTCACTGGTTTGTCTCGGTGCCGATGTGACACTTCTGCTTCAGTACGCTTTCGAAAGGCACGCATACATCGTCCGAGGTGGATCATTAATCGTGGAGCGTCGTAACAGACTGATCGTTACTGCAAGTCGGGTCATACCGCTAAGTGCGGCGGCCGTGGAAGCCGATTTGGCGGAGGGCATCTTGAGGATACGTACGACCGAGGAGACAATGTCGATCGATCTGCGGAGTATTCTCAACCCGCATGGCCTCCTGAGCGCAGTTCTGAGCGCACGGATCGAAACGGAGGTCGAGCTAGGTGCGGTGGAAGCCTGCGTTTAGATCGCAGATACGGTCGGCAGTCGCTTTGACGGTCGACCACAGTTACTGCATTCGTGCCACCTCGCGGCACCGAGCGGGTTGATCCGTTCGGTGCCGCGGGTGGTTTGTGGTTCGCGCATTCACGTACGATCGCGAGCGGGTCATGGCCGCAGCGGGATCGTTGTTCTATTGGTGGAAGTACACCGGCAAGCAGACTCGGGTCGGGCCGGATGGGGCGGAGACTGTCACGCAGCTCGACGCGGCCGGGCGGGTTGAGTCGGTTTTGCGGCGGCGGGCAGACACCGGCGCGACGCTGCTGAATGCCGAGTATTCGTACTATGCCAACGGGCAGCTTCGCCGGGTCGATTATGCCAACAGCGCGGCCGTCGAGTACGCGTACGACGCGGCCGGGCGGATTACGGCGATCAATCACCTGAACGCCGCCGGTCAGATCATGTTGCGGCTGAATTACGAATACGATCCGTATGACGTCCGCGGGCTGCCGATTATGATCACGGAAGAACAAGACACGCTGGCCGGCACGGTGACGACGGCCGTGACGACGTTTGAGTATGACGGGCTGGGACGGCTGAAACACGAGACGCGGGTTGGCGATCCGGCGTCGTCCTATGATCTGGCGTACACCCACGACGCGGGTGGGAATCGGCTGAGCACGATCGACGAGGTGAACCACGTCGAGACGGTGTATCATTACGACGTCGAGGACGAGGCGGAGTACGTCTACGACAGCTTCAATAACCGTTTGATGTATTTCGAGACGTTCGATACGAGCGGTGCCGAGGCTGAGCTGGTCTCGACCACGTACTACTTCTACAACGATTACGGGAACGTCACGCGGAAGGTGACGGAGTTGGCGGACCCCGAGCCGGGCGAGAAGAAGTATCGTTCGACGTATCTCAAGTACGCGACGAACGGGCACGCCGTGACGTATCTCGTGGGCGAGGAGTGGACCTATCCGGAGTCGGATTATGCGGTGACGTTTGCCCGGGAGTTCTGGTATGATGGTGCCCGGCAAAGGTTCTTGAATCGCGAGTTTGATCCGGTCGCGTTGACGGGTGACAACATGGTCGTGCTATCCGAAACGTGGTCGGATTATGCGGGCGACAGCATCTATGCGGATTTCACGCTTAACGGGTCGACGTTGACCGTGCCGCGGATCTACGAGCCCGGTATCGGCAAGGTGGAAGACCCGTTTGGCACCTTCGATCGAGCGTACTACCACGCTGATCATATCGGCACGACGCGGCTGCTCGGCTGGAGCGACTTCTTCGAACCGCGCGACTCGGCCGTGTACACCGCCTTCGGTAGCTTGGTCACCGGCACAAACCACCGCTACGGCTACGCCGGCAAACACGGCTACCAGGCCCACGCCGAAACCCCCTTCCTCCACCTCGGAGCCCGCTACTACGACCCGGACACGGGCCGGTTCTTGCAGCGGGATCCGATCGGGATATTCGGCGGACTGGATGTGTATGAGTATTGCTCCAGCAATCCGGTGGCCTCGATCGATCCGAGTGGAAACGGGAACTTCGGCAGCCTCAATGGCGATGCGCAGTATCGTAGTTGGCGTGAACAGGGTTACTCACCGTCCAGCGCCAGCAGGCAAATGGAACGCATGGCACCCGATGAGTTCAAGGCCGGACTGATGGTCGGTGTAGGTCTCGGAACGGCCATGGCGGCGTGGTACGCGGCGCCTTACATCGCCAGCGCGGCAGCTGCTGCGCCAGGGGTCGTCGCCGGTGGTGCTCGGGCCGTCGCCAGCGGTGCTAGAGCGGCGGGCCCCGCTATCGCATGCGGCGCAAGGGCAGCTTGGCCGTATGTTCGACGAGCAGGAGCGTCGGGACTGAGTGAATTCTGGAAGGGGGCGGCCTGGACAGCCGGCGCGCTGGTGAGCGCCTATGCAGCGAGCCAGCTTCTTTAGCAGGGTGGAAGCACGAAACGGAGAAACGCCAATGAACAGTTGGTTCGTCCCGGGATGTGTTGCGGCGGTATTGCTATCTAGGCTGATTGGCGGGCGCCTATGTAAGCGGTTCGCCGATCGCATGTTCTCCACGGAGCTATCGCATTTTGGTGATGCTCGGGATAGGAAGGCAGCATTGGACAATGCGAACCCGTTCAGCGCAAGCAAGTCCCTGTGGCGGTACCCGCTGCCCCTCGTGCAGGGGCTCGCCGCGGGGACGATCGCGACGCTTCTAGTCCTCCTGCTACGCATTCCGAGCTCTGTCCCAGATGCACTTGCGTGGGGTTCGATCCTGTTTGTTATATTCGTTTTGACCATGTTGATTGAGCTATGGTCGGCCAGAAGGGCGATCACTCGCGCGCTTCGCGAGCGACTGATTGCGGAGGGTACTATCGTTTGTCGTCGATGCGGCTACGATCTTCGCGGACAGATAGAGCAACGCTGCCCGGAGTGCGGGTGCGCCACGGAAAGCCTGGGAAAGGAGGATTGCGACATGGGTCCTTGATGACTGCATGAAACCTTTCGCCGGGACCCGGCAGGTATCCAATCCTGCCCGGCAAAGTAGACCGACAGCCGGAAGCGAGTCTTGCGTGGTGTACGGGTAACCTGCACTGCGAAGCGTAGACAGCGAGTGTGCAGGCCGTGTGATCGAGCCTCGAAAGAGGGCTATTCGTGGGAGCCGACGTCGTCCGCACTGTACGGAAGGCAGCATCGGATCGCCGCAATCGGTCTGGCGTATCCGATCCCACCGGGGTCTAAGAGCAGGGCATGTACACACGAGGGTCCCCCAGGAACGTGGGAGGTCCTGTCATCTCCACCCGGAACAAAGCGGCTTCGGGAGAGCCGGAGCCAATCTCCTGGCCCAGGGATCGGCGTCGGATTCCATGGGAGATACGAAGAGCCGGCGCTACGGGTGGTATTGCCAAGCGAAGGAAACGAAGTGCGGCGAAACGGGTGGCAGGAAGTCGGAGTACCGAATAGTACCAAAGAACCGGGGGAATCCTACCCGTGGGAGACCCCGTGGAGGAAAGGCGGTACCGAATCATGGAACCGTTAGAGGGACACACGCCGAACGCCCGGACGTTCGAGAGCGTGTCAACAAAACGACGGCGGATAGCGATGCGTGCGAAGCGAAGTCCGGAGATGAGCTTCACCACGTTAGCCCACCACATTGACTTAGCGTGGCTACGTTCTGCGTACGATCAGGTTCGCAAGGATGGAGCCCCCGGCGTCGACCGAGAGACGTCGGCCTCCTACGCAACGGATCTGAGGGCAAACCTCCAATCCCTGTTGGACCGTGCGAAGTCTGGGTTGTACAAAGCCCCGCCGGTGCGTCGGGTTCATATCCCGAAAGGCACCGGTGGCAAGACTCGGCCCATCGGCATTCCCACGTTCGAGGACAAGGTCCTGCAACGTGCGGTGGCGATGGTGCTGGAATCGATCTACGAGGAGGACTTTCTGGACTGCTCGTATGGCTTTCGCCCCGGACGCAGCGCCCATCAGGCGTTGGAGGCTTTGTACGAGCAGCAGAAAGCGACGCGGGCGGGGTGGATTCTTGACGTGGATGTTCAGGGATTTTTCGATGCTCTGGATCATGCTCATCTTCGGGAGTTTCTCAAGCGACGGGTGCGAGATGGTGTACTGACACGATTGATTGGTAAGTGGCTGAAAGCAGGCGTGCTGGAGGACGGACGGGTTACCCGCTCGACCACCGGCAGCCCGCAAGGGGGCGTGATCTCACCGATCCTGGCAAACGTCTATCTGCACTATGTGCTGGACGTTTGGTTTGAGCAGGAGGTGATCCCACGGCTCCACGGCCGGGCGTTTCTTATCCGCTATGCGGACGACTTCGTCATTGGGTTTTCCGATGAACGTGATGCCCATCGGGTGTTGGCGGTACTACCGAAGCGATTCAGTAAGTATGGCCTGACTGTTCATCCGGAGAAGACGCGATTGGTCCGGTTCAATCGGCCGAACGATCGCGACTCTACAGCCAAGGGCGATAGGCCGGAGTCGTTTGACTTTCTCGGCTTCACGCACCATTGGCGGAAGTCCTGGCGAGGGTACTGGGTTGTCTCTCGTAAGACGGCCTCTGATCGCCTGAGCCGCTCGCTCCGCAACATCTCGGCGTGGTGCCGTGACCATCGCCACCTGAAGGTGCGCGAGCAGCATGCACGGCTCACGCAGAAGATACGCGGGCATTATGCCTACTACGGGATTACGGGTAATGGCAGTTCTCTGACAGCGTTCTGGGAGGGCGTCAAACGTGCGTGGCGGAAATGGCTTGGGCGAAGATCCCAACGCAGCTATTTCAACTGGGCAGCGTTTGTCCGCCTCATGGAGCGTTACCCGCTCCCCAAACCGGTCATCGTGCATTCAGTATACCACCGACAGCGAAACCAAGATTCGAGGAGCCGGATGCGGTAATTCCGCACGTCCGGATCTGTGGGGGGCCTGGGTGAGCAATCACCCAGGTCTACCCGACGAACGCGTTCGACATTCAGGCGATGATCGACAAGTCAGTTGAAGGGAAGACGGTGCTGGCGCCGGCGAGAGACGAAGAACAGTCGAGTGCCGATACAACCGATGGGCAAACAACGGGATCGAGTGACGGCTTGACGACCGACCATAGTGATTGAGTGAATGCCACCACGCGGCACCGGGCGGGTTACTCCGTTCGGTGCCGCGGATGGTTTCGTGTGCTCCCCGCCGTACCAAGGAAGGGCTGGGGAGGTTCTGCCGGATGGACGGTCTATCGTCACTGCCGACACCGCGAAGGCGGGCGAGCGGGAGTACGCGGCCGTGCGGTTTGAGTACGCGGTTAACGGGACGGCGGTCAGCTTCGTCATGGGCGAGCGGTGGCGGTGGGATCCGGACGCGGGCGGGAATCCGACGGATTTTGAGATTACATACGCGCGCGAGTTTCGGTATGATGGAGCTCGGCAGAGGTATCTGAATCGGCAGTTGGATCCCGCGGCCTTGCAGGAGTCCGGGCAGTTGGTCTCTTTGCGCGATACGTGGTCGGACTACTCCGGGGATTCGGTCTACGCCGACTACAGCTTCGACGGCGGCGCGCCGGAGGTGTCGCGGATCTACGAGCCCGGCGTCGGCATGTCGGTCGACCCCACGGCCGTGGCGGGCACGCGGTACTACCACGCTGACCACCTGGGCACAACCCGGTTCACCTCGGACGGTGCCACCGGTGCGGTCGTGGACAGTTCGGCCTACGAGGCCTTAGGCGCCCCAATCGACGGGGCGAACCACCGCTACGGCTACGCCGGTGCCTACGGCTACCAGTCGCACGACATCGATGAAGTAGCCGCCCTCGACCCCCCACTAGACCCGGCCACCGCCTTCCCCTTCCTCCACGTAGGAGCCCGCTACTACGACCCGGCGACGGGACGGTTCCTGCAGAGGGATCCGATTGGGATCGCTGGGGGGTTGAATGTCTATGCGTATGTATACAACAACCCGGTGTTACGAACTGACCCAAGTGGAAACGGCTTCTGGGATGGAAACAACGCGTTTCACGATTGGATCGCACGGAAGTTCTGGATGCACCCAATCAACCCAGCCAAGAGTCGGCTCCCGAAAATGGGAGATGCCGAGGCCTGCGCCTGGGTGGCCGGCTACACGGCCGTTGGCACTGTGGCGTTGTACCGTGGCGGAAAGTATCTAGCACGGTTTGCTCGGATACACCACGGTCCGTTTAAGGGGCATATGGGAGGCGCGTGGCACTTCCACATCGGTCGAAGAGCTGGCGAACTAGGGCGTTATCATCTTCCACAACAGTTTCGCGGATGGTGGGGCAACCTGAAGAGCATCTTACGGCGTAAATGGAGGTAATATGTCTGCAATACTCGAACAGTATGAAACCTGCTGCGCGCCTGGCGTCACGGAGAGCGTCATGGGTGACGATCAGCTTATCGGTCATGTAATTGATGCGCTTGACAGTAGTCTTCTGTTCCAATCTGTTGTAGTTGTGCGTGGTAAGTTCCTTCGAAACGCGAAACATCTTGGGCTTGACAGGCATGTGACACTGCTGTACAGCGATAACCGGGAGTATCTTCGGCACTACAAGACGGCGTTGGTGGCTGCAAGCTCCTCGCAAGGACATTGCAACATCCTGTATGCGCCGACACGTATGGACACGTTCTGGGGAACTTTGGTAGAGAGGGGCTGCATCCAATCTCAGAATTGGCAGCCCTTGGGCGAAGAAGAGGCACGAGAGGTACTTGGTGCCGACGGGCTGGCATCACTGATTGACACGGTTGAACCGCTGTGTCCGAATGGCTGGCTTACGTTTTGGCATGACGCGCAACACGTCGTCAAGTGTACATACGTATGAGTCGGAAAAGGGGTCGGGAGTCGTTCTGACGCCCGACGACGATGATTGAATGATTGCCACCACGCGGCACCGGGCGGGTTGATCCGTTCGGTGCCGCGGGTGGTTTGTGGTTCGCACATTCACGTACGACCGTGAGCGTGTTCAAGTGCCGGGCGGGCCAACGCACTGGCAGAGATACACCGGCAAGCAGACTCGGGTCGGGCCGGACGGGACGGAGACTATCACGCAACTCGACGCGGCCGGGCGGGTTGAGTCGGCTTTGCGGCGGCGGGTGGACAATGGCGGAGCGTTGCTTCGGGCCGAGTATTCGTATTATGCCAACGGGCAGCTTCGCCAGGTTCGATTCAGTAACGACGCGACGGTCGAATACAGCTACGACGCGGCCGGTCGGATCACGGCAATCACGCACCGCGACTACCTCGATTACATCATGTTGCGGCTGAGTTATGAATACAATCCGCACGACGCTCGTGGACTGCCGACCAGGATCACGGAGGAAGAAGATACGCTGTACGGTCGGGTGACCAAGGCCGTGACGACGTTTCGCTACGACGGACCGGGCCGGCTGGTCCGTGAGACGCGGGTGGCGAATCCGTTATCGTCGTATGACTTGGTTTACACGTACGACCTGGGCGGGAATCGGCTGAGCACGATCCACGAGGCGAACGAGGTCGAGACGGTTTATCATTACGACGTCGAGGACGAGGCGCAGTATGTCTACGGCAGTGCCAATAACCGGCTGATGTACTTCGAGACGTTCGACACGAGCGCGTACGGGCACGAGCTCGTCTCGACGACGTATTATTACTACAACAACTACGGCAACATCACGCGGAAGGTGACGCAGCTTGCGGATCCGGAGCCCGGGGAACGGGAGTATCATGCCACGTACCTGAAGTACGCGACGAACGGGGAAACCGTAACGTATCTGCTGGGCGAGGAGTGGGATTGGAACGGGAATCCACTCGCCGAGGTCACGAATTATACCGTGACGTTTGCCCGGGAGTTTTGGTATGATGGCGCCCGGCAAAGGTTCTTGAATCGCGAGTTTGATCCGGTCGAATTGACGGGTGACAACATGGTGGTGCTGTCCGAAACTTGGTCGGATTATGCGGGCGACAACATCTACGCGGATTTCACGCTTAATGGGTCGACCGTGACCGTGCCGTGGATCTATGAGCCGGGTATCGGCCGGGTTGGCAACCCGTTCGGCGACATGGCGGATTGGGACACGGGCTACTACCACGCGGACCACATCGGTACAACCCGCCTGCTGAGCGACAACGACGGCCTGCCGAAAGACGATTCAGTGTACACTGCCTTCGGTAGCCTGGTCGGGGGCACGAACCACCGCTACGGCTACGCCGGCAAACACGGCTACCAAGCCCACGCCGACACCCCTTTCCTCCACGTCGGAGCCCGCTACTACGACCCGGACGTGGGGCGGTTCCTGCAGCGGGATCCGATTGGGATTGATGGGGGCCGAAACGTGTACGCCTATGCGCACTCGTCACCCACACTAGCCGTTGACCCGTCCGGGCTGAAGATTTGGACGGAGGTGAAGGGTAAGCGACGCAAGGCCACCAAGGACGGCTGGCAGAACCAGCAGCACCAGTTTAGCTACGACGATCACGATGCAGGGATGGCGTCTATTGCCGCAGGCGCGGCAGCAGTTGTGTTCGGTGCGGCGGCCCTCGCCTTCCCAGAGCCGGCGATAACGAAGTACGCTGGCACGTTGGCCCTGGCAGAAGGTGTCGGTGGATTAGCCTGCGCCGCGTATGCCTTCAACCCCGAAGTCATCAGGGACGAATGGGTTGATATCGGCCCGCTCGTTCCGTACAAGCCGGGGGAACGCCCACAGTTGTAGACTTCTGCACGCAATACCGGAGTCATCGGGAAACAACGTCCGTGCCTCACAAAGAAGGAGCCGGTCTTTATGAATTGGACGTACGGAAGAAAGCTGTGCGTTGTAGCGATTGTCCTTAGCCTACTCGGGATCTTGATGGGTTCAGTGGCAATCTGTTCGCGGAGTCCGATTTCGCCAAGTTCGATGTCGCAAGGCAGACCGGCGTTGCCGCAGCAAAACGCGCCTGTTCCCTGAGATCCACCTGGTGTGCAGAGCCTGCGAAGTCGGCATCGACGGGAAAAGCACAGGAACACAGCCTGTCGAGGCGAGTAGGCGCGCGCGTTGTGGAGCCACGCCCGTTCGAATTGGAATCGGGCAGGCCTGTGCAGACTGTCACAGTGGCGGTGTCGTCCTGGTCGGGCTGCGAGAAGCCGCCGGGCGCGGCGCGCGTACGCGCATTGTGGGGATCGGCATGTTTGCGATTGCTGTGCTGGTCATCTGCCTGACAGTGGGTGTCGTTGCGTGGGTCGTCGGCGTGCTCCTTGCGACGTATACGTCGTGGAACGCGTCGACAAGGACAGTCGTGAACTTCCTCGTGGTAACGCCTATACTTGGCGGACTCCTGGCATCTGCGACTGGGGCACTTCCCGTACGCGTGGTAATGTGCCCGCACTGCAGGCGTATCAGGCGATTGGGGTTTGGGAAACGGGTGCCCACGGAATGGCAGCATATTGTGGAACCGACAGGCTTCTGCATGGCTTGCGGATATTCACTCCGTGGAATTACTGAGCAGCCGAGGTGTCCAGAGTGCGGGGATCCGTTTCCGAAGGAGTGGCTGAAGATCACCCGTCAAGCGGATGAGGAGCCCTCGGTCGAGTATGACGTTGTTGCGAAGGAGTGAAGGAGCAGACACAGGGGTTGGGAGTCTCTGTTGGGCGAATGACGGAGTCGAGGGTCTTTTCGACGGCCGATCACAGTGATTGCCTTAGTGCCACCTCGCGGCACCGGGCGGGTTGCTCCGTTCGGTGCCGCGGGTTGGCGATCCGGCGTCGTCGTTTGATCTGGCGTACACGCACGACGCGGGCGGGAATCGGCTGAGCACGATCGACGAGGTGAACCACGTCGAGACGGTGTACCATTACGACGTCGAGGACGAGCCGGAGTACGTCTACGACAGCTTCAATAACCGGCTGATGTATTTCGAGACGTTCGATACCAGCGGTGCCGAGGCTGAGCTGGTCTCGACGACGTACTACTTCTACAACGACTACGGGAACGTCACGCGGAAGGTGACGGAGTTGGCGGACCCCGAGCCGGGCGAGAAGAGGTATCGTTCGACGTATCTCAAGTACGCGACGAACGGGCACGCGGTGACGTATCTGGTGGGCGAGGAGTGGACCTATCCGGAGTCGGATTATGCGGTGACGTTCGCCCGGGAGTTCTGGTATGATGGTGCCCGGCAGCGATTCTTGAATCGCGAGCTTGATCCGGTTGCGCTAACGGATGGCATTGTGGATGTGGAATCAGAAACCTGGTCGGACTATGTAGGCGACAGCATCTACGCCGACTTCACGTTTGATGGGTCGACCGTGACCGTGCCGCGGATCTACGAGCCGGGCATGGGGAAGGTGGACGGCTTATCTGTCGGTGGCGCGGCTTACTACCACGCCGATCACATCGGCACGACCCGTCTGCTGAGCGGGTACAACGGCAGCGCGGACGATGAGTCAGTATACAGCGCCTTCGGAGGTCTGGTGTCCGGCACAAACCACCGCTACGGCTACGCCGGCAAACACGGCTACCAGTCCCACGCCGACACCCCCTTCCTCCACGTCGGAGCCCGCTACTACGACCCGGCAACGGGGCGGTTTCTGCAGAGGGATCCGATTGGGATTGATGGGGGGTTGAATGTGTATGTGTATGCACTAAACAACCCCGCGTTGCAGGTCGATCCTTCTGGGCTACACTGGGCGATTGATGGGCAGCCGCAGCATCATCTTCCCGATATCGATGGGCACGGGATTACTCCTCCTCCTGCGCCTTCGGTACGTCCGCCTCAGCCATTGGTTCCAACACCCGTTCCCTATGCGGATGACTGTGTAATGACTTGTGTCCGAATATACCTAACCCCATTGCTATACTGTAAGCCAGCGTCCTTCGGTCAGATTGGAAGGCACGAAGATAACCAAGACAACTGTGAAGACCTGGGTGGCACCTGGGGCTTCTACTCAGACGAAGACCCGACTTTCACGTGGATCGGCCATAAACTCATCAGGAGGCGTGGTAGGCCAAGCCGTGGTGGTGTTTGATCGACAGTACGTCTTATAATGAAGCGATAATCGGAGAAGCGGGTGAAGGTCCTTCGTCGCGCGGAGTCATGCCCGCAATAACGATCCATCTTATCGAGGAGCATGGGAAGCCGATGTATCAGGAGAGAACTCACGAGTGGATCGCGCGAGTGTTTGGAGCTGTGTTCGTGTTTCTTCTGGTAGGCGTTCTTGCTTTCGATCTGCTAAGCAGATTGCATATAGCCGACCACCAGTGGCGACTGCCTGGCATGCTGTTTCTTGCCGGTAGTGCGGGACTGGGTGCCTCGTTAATCGTCATTCGAATCACCCGACGAGCACGGCCGACGCCACCTGGGCGATGTCGCAAGTGCGGGTATATTCTATTCGGGGCTCCGGGACCCAACTGTCCGGAATGTGGGACGCCTTTTACTGTCTCGGGCACCGAGGGCAAGATGACGAATAACGGGGTCGGGAGTCGTTCTGACGGCGGATCGGAGTGATTGAATAGGTGCCACTACGCGGCACCGGGCGGGTTAGTCCGTTCGGTGCCGCGGGTGGTTTGTGGGTCGCGCATTCACGTACGGCCGCGAGCGTGTTCAAGTCTCCGGTGGGCCAACGTATCGGCACAGGTACACCGTTGAGCACACTCGGGTCAAGCTCGCTGGGACGGCTGAAACACGAGGCGCGGGTTGGCGATCCGGCATCGTCGTATGATCTGGCGTACACCCACGACGCGGGCGGGAATCGGCTGAGCACGATCGACGAGGTGAACGAGGTCGAGACGGTTTATCATTACGACGTCGAGGACGAGGCGCAGTATGTCTACGGCAGTGCCAATAACCGGCTGATGTACTTCGAGACGTTCGACACGAGCGCGTACGGGCACGAGCTCGTCTCGACGACGTATTATTACTACAACGACTACGGCAACATCACGCGGAAGGTGACGCAGCTCGCGAATCCGGAGCCCGGGGAGCGGGAGTATCACGCGACGTACCTGAAGTACGCAACGAACGGGCAGGCCGTGACGTATCTGCTGGGCGAGGAGTGGGATTGGAACGGGAATCCCTACTCCGAGGTCTACAATTATACGGTGACGTTCGCCCGGGAGTTCTGGTATGATGGTGCCCGGCAACGGTTCTTGAATCGCGAGTTTGATCCGGTCGCGTTGACGGGTGACAACAGGGTGGTGCTATCCGAAACCTGGTCGGATTATGCGGGCGACAGCATCTACGCGGATTTCACGCGTAATGGGTCGACCGTGACCGTGGCACGGATCCACGAGCCGGGGATCGGGAAGATGGAGACTCCGTTTGACGTTCCTGAGTCGGCCTACTACCACGCCGACCACATCGGCACGACCCGTCTGCTCGGCTGGAGCGACTTCTTCGAACCGCGCGACCCGGCCGTGTACACCGCCTTCGGTAGCTTGGTCACCGGCACAAACCACCGCTACGGCTACGCCGGCAAACACGGCTACCAGGCCCACGCCGAACCCCCCTTCCTCCACCTCGGAGCCCGCTACTACGACCCGGACACGGGCCGGTTCTTGCAGCGGGATCCGATCGGGATTCGCGGGGGGGGGAATGTGTATGTATATGTGAACAACCACCCGAGTGCAGCCTTCGATCCTGATGGGCTCAGGAGTATCTACGACGATTGGAGTCCACTGCCGTTTGGGCCAAGAGACGAGGCGGAGATCGAAGGGACTCAGCGAGGCACTGGAGTAGCGCTTGCATGCTTCGCAACCGCAGCTGTGGCAGCGGTTGCCGTGGAAGCTGGCGTTCCCGCAGCCGTTGCTGGTGCAGGCCGTATTGCTGCGAGGACGGGAGGAAGATGGGCCTGGAAGGCTGGCGTATGGGTTTGGCAAACGCAGGCGAAGCTCGAGAAAGTGATCGCCAAGAACCCGGGGAAGTCCGGGCTAGTTGCGTGGATGATTAAGGAGATCTACGAGCGGCTTTGACGAGCGAGGTCCAGTGTGACAGTGCTTCTCGCTGTGGAATGGGGCCAATGCGAGCTGGAACACCGGTGTGGAATCAGCCGCCGCCTGTTGACGGCCCGAGGCTAACGGGACAGGATAAGGACACTCAACCGTCCGCCGTGGCGGATGACCAAGGCACGGGCATGGCTAGCCCGCTGACGTGAGCAAGCTCAGCAGAGCTGATGGGTGTCCTTGTCCTGCCCAGACGAGAGTAGGATAGAGTGTGCTTCTAGCCGTGGCTCGCTCGTACGAAATGCGGGGAGAGTACAGTGACTCAGCACAGCAGATTTTGGGTACTATCAAGGGCATTCGGTAGCCTTTCCATCTGCCTGGTGATTGACCTGCTGGTCTTTGAAATGGACTGGAAAACAGGTCGGGTAGACTGGGTGCCTTTCTTACGAGGCTGGGGGATCCTGTTCGGGGTCTTTGTCTTCTTTCTCCGAAAGCCCCTGTTTCATAAGGGTTGGAAGAGCCATCAGGAAGACGAGAACACTTGTGAACGCTGCGAACAGGAGGATAGGGAGACCCGATAACACGGCCGGAGGGATGACTAACGCTCGCGTGGATTAATCCGGCGAGACAGTGCATCTTCTCGATCCTGCCGATCGGCCGGGACGATCCCAGGTCGCAAACGGGGTCGGGAGTTGTTCTGACGGCCGACCACGATGATTGAATGAGTGCCACCACGCGGCACCGGGCGGGTCAGTCCGTTCGGTGCCGCGGGTGGTTTGTGGGTCGCGCATTCACGTACGATCGTGAGCGTGTTCAGGTGTCGGGAGAGACAACGTATTGGCACACGTACACCGGTAAGCAGACGCGGGTCGGGCCGGATGGGACGGAGACTGTCACGCAACTCGACGCGGCCGGGCGGGTTGAGTCGGTTTTGCGGCGGCGGGCAGACACCGGCGCGACGCTGCTTCAGGCCGAGTATTCCTACTTTGCCAACGGGCAGCTTCGCCGGGTCGATTATGCCAACAGCGCGGCCGTCGAGTACACGTACGACGCGGCCGGGCGGATTACGGCGATCAATCACCTGAACGCCGCCGGCGGCATCATGTTGCGGCTGAGTTATGAATACAATCCGCACGACGTGCGTGGGCTGCCCACCGTTATCACTGAGGAGGTGGACACCGGAATCAGGGCCGAAACGAGGCTCTATTACGACGGGCTGGGGCGGCTGGCTCGCGAGAAGCGTACGCCGGGGGATAAGATCAACCCGTGGTACGATCTGAGGTACACCTACGACTTAGGCGGGAATCGTCTGACCGCGGTCGACGAGGCCAACGACGTCGAGACGGTGTATCATTACGACGTCGAGGACGATCCGCAGTGCGTCTACGGCAGCGCCAACAACCGGCTGATGTACTTCGAGACGTTCAAGACGGCCACCGGTCACTACTTAGTCTCGACAACGTATTATTACTACAACAACTACGGCAACATCACACGGAAGGTGACGCAGCTTGCGAATCCGGAGCCCGGGGAGCGGGAGTATCACGCGACGTATCTGAAGTACGCGACGAACGGGGAAACAGTAACGTATCTGCTGGGCAAGGAGTGGGATTGGAACGGGTACACCGCCTCCGAAGTCACGAATTATGCCGTGACTTTCGGCCGGGAGTTCTGGTATGATGGAGCCCGGCAGCGGTTCCTGAATCGCGAGTTTGATCCGGTCGCGTTGACGGGTGACAACATGGTCGTGCTATCCGAAACCTGGTCGGATTATGCCGGCGACAGCATCTACGCGGATTTCACGCTTAATGGGTCGACGTTGACCGTGCCGCGGATCTACGAGCCCGGTATCGGCAAGGTGGAAGACCCGTTTGGCGTCCTCGATCGAGCGCACTCCCACACCGACCACATCGGTACAACCCGCCTGCTGAGCGACAACGAGGGCCTGTCGAAAGACGAGTCCCTCTACACCGCGTTCGGTAGCTTGGTATCCGGCACAAACCACCGCTACGGCTACGCCGGCAAACACGGCTACCAATCCCACGCCGACACCCCCTTCCTCCACGTCGGAGCCCGTTACTACGACCCGGATACGGGTCGGTTCCTGCAGCGGGATCCGATTGGGATTATGGGCGGGGTAAATGTGTATGAGTATTGCTCCAGCAATCCGGTGGCCTCGATCGATCCGAGTGGCACCTGGAACCATGGCACTCACCAGGGCAATGCGCAGTATAAGAGCTGGCGTGAACAGGGTCATTCGCCGTCCAGCGCTAGCAGGCAAATGGAACGCATGGCACCCGATGAGTTCAAGACCGGACTGATGGTCGGTGTAGGTCTCGGAACGGCCATGGCGGCGTGGTACGCGGCGCCTTACGTCGCCAGCGCGGCCGCTGCTACGCCAGGGGTTGTCGCAAGTGGTGCTAGAGCAGCGGGCCCCGCTATCGCATGCGGCGCAAGGGCAGCTTGGCCATATGTTCGACGAGCAGGAGCGTCAGCAGGGGGCAAGTTCTGGGATGGCTACTGGGGGACGCTAGGAAAGGCTGCGGCTCTCGGCACCGCGGGCTGGCTGATCTCCAAGTTACTGTAGCGGGCGAGCAACTAGGACGGAGGTATGCGGATGTTCTCTTTCTCCTTTGCGGCTCTTGTTTCGGTGGGTGTCGCAACGACGCTTCTGTCTGGACTGATCGGTGGGCGACTACGTGTTGCATTGGCATCTCGTATGTTCGCCATGGAGCTACAGCATTACGACGGCGCCGCCGGGAACATCGCCTTGGAGCAAGCATTCCCTTTTACCAGGAAGCGGTATGTGTGGAAGGTGCCCCTGCCTTTCATTCACGGCGTTGCCTCCATGACTGCGGCCATGATATTGGTGTTCGTCTTGCCGATTCCCGAGGATATACCAGATGTGTATGTCTTGGGGTTCTTTGTAGTCATTATTGACGTGTTGATCATGTTGGTTGAGTTGCACTTGGCTAGGATAGCGATCATTCGTGTGCTTCGCGAGCGACTGATTGCGGAGGGTACTATCGTCTGTCGTCGATGCGGCTACGATCTTCGCGGACAGATAGAGCAACGCTGCCCGGAGTGCGGGAACCCGTTTTCCCTGACGCCGGAGAACGCGTCGACCCGCGGACAAAGCGGGCCCCCGCCTATGGAAGACACAAGGCAGACAAAGGGAGGCGTTTCCCGGGACGACCATTGCCATTGATTCAGGGTCACCATGCGGCACCGAGCGGGTTGATCCGTTCGGTGCCGCGTGGGCCGTTCTACGGCGTTTGCTGCGCGGCATTTGCAATAGAGCCCACGTGCCAGGGAGGCATAGCGGGGCGGAGGCATCCATACCGGCAATACAAGAAGGCGGAGGAGCGATTGATGAGAAGTACGAGGTTCAGCGGTTGTGCAGCGGCCATTTCGGTATTGGCCGCGTCGGCGTCGGTCGCGGTGGCCAGCGTTGATAGCGTTCTGCTTAGCCCTAAATTAGTTTTAACGTCGGGGTCTCCATGTCAGTGTCCGTTGCCAAACAGAGGATGCGCCAGAACCGATACGCGGTGATTCTCGGCTGTGCTGCGGATTACGGCATGCGTCAGATGACGGTCGAGGCGATCAAACTGGAGTGGTGGTTTCGCTCGCATCGGTTCAATCTGCGCCCTTACGCAATCTTCTGATGTTGAACGGGCGGGTCGACGTGATTGCGTTGAGGTTGGTGAAGGTATTCGACAGTTCGATCGTATTCAGAGGTGATGGGGCAGTAGAGGAGTTGTTCCTGATCTCATGATAGTGCTTCTACGTAGCCATCTGTTGACCGCGGAGCAAACGTTGCTCAGGGGCTTCGTTTTTGCGTTCTGCGCCAACATCGTTATGCGCCTTGTGCTGGTTGTGGGAACGGCGCCGGACACCGGAGGAATAGTCTGCTATTTCATTCTCTTTGCAGCGTTCGTTGGTATTCCCGTCACATATATTGCGAAACGGACGACGACGCTACGAACGCTACAGTTTGTCATCGTGTACGTTTTGAGTCTCGTGTTAATCCAGCAGTTCAGCAACTGGGGCAACGTCATATGGGGAGGCTACGTGGATGCGCCGTTGCCTGGTTTCGGCCGAAGTGGGACGTTGCCTTTGTTCATTATTACGCCGACGGCCATCCCGCTTTGCTTTTTGAGTTGCTTGCTTTATTGGGTAGCCAGCCGGTACCGGTGGGGGCCGGTGGTAATCCAGGATGGAACGATGTGCCCGCAATGCGGCTACAACATCCTCGGCGCCGTTGACCGAATCTGTTCCGAATGTGGGCGGGAGTTCACATACCAGGAACTCGGTACGACGAAGCAGGGATTTTCGGCATCCGTGGGCGCGTCTGAGACCGCGCCTTTACCGGGTTGTGCAAGAACGGACGATGAGGCGCCGGAGTCCTGAGGCCGAACAACGGGGATCTGACGTCCTTTTGCCGGCCGACCACAGTCATTGCATTCGTGCTACCTTGCGGCACCGGGCGGGTTGCTCCGTTCGGTGCCGCGGGTGGTTTGTGGGTCGCGCATTCACGTACGATCGTGAGCGTGTTCAGGTGTCGGGAGAGACAACGTATTGGCACAGGTACACCGGCAAGCAGACTCGGGTGGGGCCGGATGGGACGGAGACTCCGAGCCGGTTTCGACGACGTACTACTTCTACAACGCCGTGGGCAATCCTCTGCGGGTGGTCACCGAGCCGGGTTCGACGGCTGCAATCGCGGCCGCGGCAAGGGCTCTGGATTCCGACATGGCCGCAGCCTTCGGGACTCCTTCGCCTACTCCCCTGCTTAGCAGGGAGGGGTCGGAGGAGGTTCTGCCGGATGCACGGTTCACGGGCACCGCTGACGTCCCGAAGGCGGGCGAGCGGGAGTACATGGCCGTGCGGTTTGGGTATGCGGTTAACGGTACGGCCGTCGGCTTCGTGATGGGCGAGCGGTGGCGGTGGGATCCGGACGCGGGCGGGGATCCGACGGATTTTGAGATTACATACGCGCGCGAGTTTCGGTATGATGGAGGTCGGCAGAGGTATCTGAATCGGCAGTTGGATCCCGCGGCCTTGCAGGAGTCCGGGCAGTTGGTCTCTTTGCGCGATACGTGGTCGGACTACTCCGGGGATTCGGTCTACGCCGATTACAGCTTCGACGGCGGCGTGCCGGAGGTCTCGCGGATCTACGAGCCCGGCGTCGGGATGTCGGTGGACCCCACGGCCGTGGCGGGCACGCGGTATTATCACGCTGACCATCTGGGCACAACCCGGTTCACGTCGGACGGTGCCACCGGTGCGGCCGCGGACAGTTCCAGCTACGAGGCCTTCGGTGCTCAGATCGACGGGACGAACCGCCGCTATGGCTACGCCGGTGCCTACGGCTACCAGTCGCACGACATCGATGAAGTGGCCGCCCTCGACCCGCCACTAGACCCGGCCACGGCTTCAGGGCCAGCGCACATTAGATCCCTGGCGTCACAAGGACTTACAGTCTGCCAACGGCGTGTCCCCAGGGGAATTGTGACACTGCCAGTCCGCCGCCCAAGCACTCCCACAGCGTTTTTCTCGAGGAAGGCGGGATTGCAGCTTTGCGGTCGGGTTTCCCATATTGCCTATTCGTCCCATTTATGCGCACTGGCCCTGCACGGCGCCCCCGGGGTCCTGATGTAGTCCGATACTCTGGTCATATACCCGGACAGCTCACGATAGGAGCGTAGTAACATGATCGCCGATGCAATGCCGTGGTCGATCTGCATTTGCCCCGGATCTGGGCTCACGCCAAAGTCTTTACCTAAGGCGAAATAGTTGCGAAGCGCCTTTCCGTTAGTTCCGAGGCAACAGGTTTGCGCGTGTTCCTCGATGTCATCAAGCACCGTGCGGTTGGTGTTAGGCAGGCAAAGAAGGTCGTCAAGAGTGTCAACATGTAGCCGGACTGGTGTGCCCAGCAGGTATTGGAGCTTACGTTCGGTTTTGACGGGGGTTTGTTCGGTGAAGTATGCACGCACGAAGTGCGATAGCAGGTACCGCATTCACTTCGCCGGCTTCCGTCGTGGTGTTGCATCGGACTCCTTGGATCTCGTTGGGTCCGACAGCTCCGTTCCTTGCAGGATCTGCTCAAGCTTCCGTGTGACATTACGGGTGCTCTTGAGGATTTCCGAAAGGAGACGCCGAGGCACGACGCAGAACTCCCCGCCGTCAGGGACGGGCGACGCCAAGCTCTCCACCGACACGTCCAAGAACTCCGCGATTCTCTTTATGTCATCGGGGGCAGGGTTTGCCACTCCCGTTAGCCACTTGCTGACCTTCCCCTGCGATTCGCCAATCCCGATGGCCAAGTCGCGCTGTCGCAGGCCCTTCAGTTGGAGTTGCGCCCGCACCGTACGGCGAAAAATCTCCCAAAACGGTGAATTTTCTCTTGACTCGGTGGGGTTCACGGTGTATGTTTTCCAATAGAGGCGAGTGCTTGGGCGAACGGCACAGGACGGAGCCCGCACTTCGGATCCCGCCGAGCGCAAGTGTGGCGGAAACAAGTTTCACAACGCTCCTGTCGGAAAGGGCGCAAGGAAGTAACTGAGTACACACGGTCGGAGCAAAGCACGTACAAGATCCTTCTGGCCGTCCATGAAGAGTCAAGTTCCCCGCCGTCGTGAGAGGAGAACTTACTCAGGATACTTGCCCGAAGGGCCGTCAGTCAAGCTGCGGTGGTTGTCTTGCCGGGTGAGGTGCGCGCGGAGCGTAGACGGCATGTGGTTGCGTGCGGATGTTGGCTGTCTGACTTCCCCCCTTAACGAGGGGGGATTGAGGGGAGTCTGCGCGGGAGATGCGGCGTTGGGTAAGCCGTTGACTCGAAAGGGCGGGAAATCTCCCCCAACCCCTCCTTCGTGAGGAGGGGAGTAAGAGGACAACCTCGCCCGGGCCTTCCTTGGCATGGAGGAGAGCAGGAGGACGACCTCCCCTGGCCCCTCCTTGGTAAGGAGGGGAGGAAGAGGGGGACGCGGGTGTGGTAGCTCTTATCACCTGAACAGGTGATACCGGGCGGGTATCGAGTCTTGGGGCGGTAGTTGGTTCATTGGAAGCGAAGCGGCTTGGCCGCGGTGGGTGCTCAAGGTGCGCGCCGGCGGGGCCGAGTTGTCGGAGGCGGTCGGGATGCTCAATGAGGCGGATGCTCGGTACTTCGCGGCGTTGGTGGCGGTGCGCGAGGTGATCGGGCAGGAGGGGCTTCATTTCGAACGTCTGCCCGAAGCGTTGGAGGCGTTGCTCGATCGGTGCAGGCCCGAGGTGCTGTTCAGCGTGATCGCCGAGTGTCTTGAACGGCTGCTGGGCACCGAGACGCTCCAGCGGGTCAAGGAGATTCAGATCGAGGCCGGGGCAAGTCCCCGGATTGACGAGGGCAACGGGCGGAGATGCCACGGGTGTGGCAGGTAGTTATGGCGGACGGTCGGGGCAGATGTCGGGGTACGGAGGGCGCGGTTGGGGATCTTCACTGGCGAAGTGCAGGCGCATGCCGCAGGATTCATCCTCCCTCCGGGTGGGGCACCGGTCAACTGGAACGGGCCGGTGCCCCCGTTCTTCGACCCCCCGGCCACTGACGGCTGCGTCCAGGGACTGCGAGTCCCTTCCCTTGCGGAGACCCCGACCGGCCTTCCTCGGTCGGGGTCTCCCGGTTTGGCCGACAGGCCGGCCGAGGTCGGTTTACCGTCAGTACCGCAAGCCTCAGCGCCCGGCCCTCGGTACGCACATAGGCTGCGGCAGGTCTCGTGGCTCGTCGGGGACCTTGGTGGTCCGTGGAACGGCCCCGGCTTCACCCCAGCAGGCTGCAGCGCGGTCGGGCTCCGGATGCTGCCCAGCCCGGCCAACCGAGGTATCTTGCACCAGGAAGCCAGATAGCCTGATGATCACGTCTCGATGCTGCAACACTGTACCTCCACCGGATGTTAGTACCCCTTAAGGGGAAGCTTCTACGGATACGCTTGACGTGGAGTCAGAGGGGGTGCAATATTCGTCGATAGCATATGCTGGGCAACTGCAAGGTCGTCGTTCTTATCGCGGTGGGACTTGGCCGGCCCGCCCGGGATGGTGGGGCACTCCTCACGCGAGAGGGGTGTCGTGGAGTCCTTGGAGTGCTTTCATATCTGGAGAAGTGTCATGAAAAAGCTGCTAACGGGGTTAACGGTATTGGGGCTTTGCGCGGGGCTGCTCGGGGTATCGTCACTTCTGTACGCCGCCGACCCAGAGCCGGTTGAGTCGACCGACGCGCAGGCAGAGCAAGAGGAGGACGCCGCTTGGGACGCCTGGCGTACGGACTTCGAAGCCCGGCTGGCCGTGGATGAGGAGTACCTCGCGGCCGAGGAGGCGTTGGCGGGCTGGGTCGGCGAGGACGACGAGGAGTACGCGATTCTCGAGGACGCATGTGCCCGGCGATATCGAGAAGTTGCTCTGGTGGTATACGAAGGGCATTTCGGCGAATGGACCGGCACAATGGACGAGTTCGACGAGGCGGTGGCCGAGCAACCCAGCGACTTCGCCAAGTCCTGCACCAAGGACGCGATAGATGGTTGCGGACAGGGCAAAGTCTGCTGGGTGAAAGCCGACGCGAAGAACGGTATATGCGGGTGCGCTTGTGCCGGCCCGAAAGGCGAGTGCCCGGACTATCCGGCCGCTAGCATGTCGACTGAATAGCCGACGCGCCAACATGCGGTATTGATCGGAAGAAGACAGCCCAAAGAGGGGGAGCCGGATTCCACCGGCTCTCCCTTCGTTCTTTGGTTTAACCGGCAGCCCCTCGACGCAGGCGACGACGTCAGTGCCATCGGGCTAGCGCCGGAAACACACGATCGCAAGGCCGGTACGAAAACTCTGCAACCGAGGACGGGGTGCAGCCTGCGAAGCTACCTGACGGAAGAAGCGGAGAATTCGTGATGCTCTGTTCTCCCTTTGAACTCGCACGGTGCGGACCGTCGGGCAGCCCACGGAGTTGATATCGGCATGATTCGTCGGCCCACGCCACCAAACGGGTGCGGCCCGGTGGGTGTCTGCCTGTCCTCGTTGATGACACTTGTTGAAAACCACGTGTTACGTCAGTACAGTGCCGGGCGGTGGTCCGTCTGGAGTCTGTGCGGGACCGGGTCTGCGCCATCTTGGCTGAGAGGAAGTCCACGCACTTCGCGGTGTTCGGCGTTGCGGACGAGGCCTGCCGGAAGCCGTTGGAGCGACTGGAGGTAGAGTCAGGTCATGATCTCCAGCATGTTGGCCGTCGCCTCGGAAACCGATTGGGCCATTATCACGAACTTGGTCGTGATCCTGGTAAGCGCCGCCGTCGTGGCCGTAGTCATGCAGCCCATGCGGCTGGCCGCGATTCCTGCCTACCTGATCGCGGGCGCTGTGGTCGGGCCGCGGACACTCGGGTTGGTTCCTTCGTCGGAGAACCTCGGCGCCATCTCGCACTTGGCCATCATCCTGCTTCTGTTCGGGATCGGACTGGAACTGCACCTTTCGGTCCTGCGGCACCGCTTGGCGCGTATGGTTCTCGTGGGGGTCGGATCCTGTCTGCTCTCTGTGGCTGCGGGCTGGCCGGTCGCGATCTGGTTCGGATTGACGCCTCCGGCGGCGCTGGTGGTCTGCATGGCGCTGGCGCTTTCGTCCACGGCGGTGGTTCTGCGCATCATTGCGGAACGGCGGGAGATTCGCAGGGCGCGCGGCCGGTTGGCAGTTTCGATCCTCGTGATTCAAGACATGATCGTCTTGGGGATGTTGGCGGCACTGCCGGCGGTGGCCGAATGGGCCGACGTCGCCGTCGGTACGCCGGTGGATCAGTCCGATTCGGCGGGCGCCCCCAAGAGCTGGCTGCGATTCGTTGCAGATGCTACCGTCCGGGTCGCGGCGGCGGGAGCGCTTATCGTCCTCGGCCGACTCGTCCTTCCGCGGATTCTGCGCGAATCGCTTAAGGGGCGGTCCTTGGAGGTGATGACCCTTGCCGGCGTGGCGGCGGCGCTTCTTGCGGCCGTTACGGCGCAGGGCATCGGGTTCAGCTTGGAGATGGGCGCGTTTCTGGCCGGGCTCGTGCTTGCGGGGACACCGTTTCGGCACCAACTCAGCGGCCAGATTGGGCCGTTGCGGGATATCTTCATTGCGGTGTTCTTTACGACTCTCGGTATGAAGCTGGATCCGAGTATCGTCGCCCAGTGGTGGTGGGTTATTCTGGCGGGCGGGGCGGTGATGATTGCGCTCAAGGCCGTCTTGATCTCCGGCGTTTGCTGGGCGCTCGGAACCACGGCCGGCATCGCCATTGCGGTGGGCTTCTCGCTTGCCCAGGCGGGGGAGTTCAGCCTCATCGTGCTCGACACGGCGCACGGCAAGGGGATTCTCGATGATGCGACGGCGGCAACGGCCATCGCCATTGTGGTTATGTCGCTGATCATCACACCGGCGTTGGTTGAACTCGGCGGCCGGATCGCTCGGGTGGCATCCAAGATCGGACCCGCCCCGTGGATCAAGACAGCGCTGCTGCGTGAGTCCGGCCATGTGCCGCCGTCCCAGCGGACCCAGCACGTGATCATTGCCGGTCATGGTCCCATCGGAGCGTTGATTGCGGAAGAGCTGGAACGGGCGGGCGGCACCTGCACCATTGTGGAACTCAACCCGGCCACCGTGCAGGAGCAGTCTCGGCGAGGTCGGACCGTCATCTTCGGCGACGTCGGTAATCCGGAAGTGCTCGAGTCGGCGGGGATCGGCACCGCGGATGCTTTGGTCATTACCATTCCCGACGAAGAGGCCGTTTTGCGCACTTGTGCAGTTGCCCGCCGGCGCGCCCCGGACATTTTCATTGCCGCCCGGACGCGCGTAGTCAGCGAGCAGGCGGCGCTTACCGAGGTCGGTGCCGACTCTGTGACAGTAGACGAGACGTCCGCGGCGTCGGAGATGTTGCGGGCGGTCATGGATCGCATCGGTATTAACGCGGACATGGAACCGCTCGGTGAGGGACTGCGTTCCGACAAACCTGCCGACTCGGTCGGCTGACCAGGGCGGCGCAGGGGGTTTCAGTAAGCGATACGAATTTGCGAGGGCTGCCACGGATGGCCGAGACCGTTCTGCTGATTACGAAAGACCGGACTATTGCGCGGAAGGTACGGGAGGCGTGCGGGGAGCTTGAGGTCAGCCTGACGCATCTTGACACGTTGGATAGTGTCGCCGAGGGAGCTTCCGCCAGGGACGCCGATCTGATTCTCTGCGATTACGCCACTTTCGAGCTTGTGCGCGATCAACTCCCGCGGGCCTGCGTCTTGCTCTACACTGAACCGGCCGACAGTGAGCAGGCTATCGAAGCCATCAAACGCGGCGCCTTGGATTACTTGGTTACCCCCATCGAAACAAGTGCCCTGGCGCAGCATATCCGCGAGGCGCTCCGGGTCAGCCGTGACATCCACGTGCCGGCGGTCTATGAAGATCTCAAGGACGATGTAACCGTCGAGCGAATCATCGGGCAGTCGCCCGCAATGAGAGAGGTCTATAAGCTGGTCGGGCGCGTCGCGCCGCGCGATGTTAACGTGCTCATCACCGGCGAAAGCGGAACGGGTAAGGAGCTGATTGCCCGGGCCGTCCTGCACCACAGCCCGCGCCGAGACCAGCCGTTTCTGGCCGTCAACTGCGCTGCGATCCCCGAGACTTTGATTGAGAGCGAGTTGTTCGGGCATGAGAAGGGCGCGTTCACCGGCGCGGCTTTGCGGCGGATCGGCAAGTTCGAACAGTGCAACGGGGGCACGCTTTTTCTCGACGAGATCGGGGACATCCCGCTCGCCACCCAGGCCAAGCTGCTGCGGGTCCTGCAGGACGGCTCGTTTCAACGTCTCGGCGGAACCGAGCTCATTACGAGCGACGTGCGGATCATCGGGGCCACGCACCAACCGCTCGAGAAGCTGATCGGTGAAGGGAAGTTCCGGCAGGATCTGTATTTCAGGCTTAACGTGGCCGGCATCAATGTTCCGCCGCTCAGAGAACGCGAGGTTGATGTCGTACTGCTCGCGCATAAGTTCGTGCGGCGTTACAACCGAAGCCTCGGGGCGGACATTCGCTCATTCGCGCCGGATGTGCTGCCCGTGTTGATCAGATACCCCTGGCCGGGCAACGTGCGCGAGCTGGAGAACGCGATCAAGGCCGCGTTGGTCGTGGCTCGCGGTTCCGTTCTCCGGCTGGACTTCCTCCCGGAGCACATTCGGCAAAGCGCGGAGGGCGGCTCGGTTGACCGGGCGACAATCGCGCGCCCGCCGGACGGCTCCCCCGATGACGAAGCCCGCACGGTTGCGAAGAAGTTGGTCGCGCAACCGGCGGCACACGGCAAGTTGCACGAGACCGCGATTGCGATGATCGAGCGTGAAATGATTCGCGCTTGCCTCGAGAGTACCCGTGGCCGGCTCGCCTCGGCAGCCAAGATGCTGGGCATCAGCCGTACAACGCTTCGCAAGAAGGTAGCCCTGCACGGGATCCGCACGACCACATCCATCGAATTGGGCTCTTAATCCGAGGACTGATTTCTGTGTGACCATACTGGTCAGTATCTGTCCAGAATGGTCATATTGTGTCCGATGTCGGCGTGTTCGGCACAGGCGGACGAGTTACGTAATGCTCTAATGGATAAGGGTTTACGAGCTTTTCTCACGCGGGCCGCGGATGGCACGCGTCGTGTGATAGAGCATGTCGGGAGCGGAAGCACTTCGGGGAGATTGACTCTTCGGGGTGGCGACCGGTGGATCGAGCTTATCCGGTTCTGCGAGCGATGATCCGCGGCCGGAGGGGGCTCGGATTGGGGGCTGGGGTCTCCCGCAACCGGTAAGACCATTAGAGATGGAGGTATTGACGATGCGACGAGGAGATTCGAAACCACGGGCGAAGCGGCGACAGGAGATGCTACGCGAGTTGGCGGCCGAAGAGGCGATCTACGTCAACTCCGGCGGAGGATTGTCGCGTGCGGCGGAGGCCATCGATGCGCTGCGGCGGATGCGCGACGGCACGTACGGCATCTGCGCCGACTGTGAGAAGAAGATCCCCGCGGCCCGCCTTCACGCTAAACCGGAGGCAACGCGCTGCATCGCCTGCCAGACGGAATACGAGCGGCGATCACCGATTCCTATGACACCATGGGGTCAGTTTTCCGCACAATCTGCCTAAGGGCTCGCACCCGACCCGCCGCGCCGCGACGGCCGGGCGATCCGGCCCGAACGCCCCGCACCACACTGGTGCGGGCGAGCCGTCGCGGCGGGCGGTGGTGCTGATGATTAGCGTCATGCCGAGAATGGTAGGGTAACGGCACGAAACGAGGCAGGCAGGTCTCGTTCCTCGATTATGCGCTACGCGCTGCATGCCGGCTCACGGGTTGACAAGTTGGCCTATGACACCCAGGTGGCATATCTTGTAGGGTAGGTCGAGGCACGAGACCTGCCGCTGTCTTTGTGCGACGTGCGCGCTTTTGAGCCTACGCCGAAGGCGTTTCACGACAAAGCCCAGGGTGAACGAAGCGGCGTAGCCGCGAAGTGCCACCCTGGGGCACAAACCCGCCTTTTGCACCAACCCCGACGTGGGTTGAACAACGGCGGGACCCCGTTGGGGTGCGTTCTTCATGCGATCGTGATCCCAGGGTAGCCGCTCCGCGGCAACCCGGGGCTACCGGACGTAACGGCGTAGTTCGGTACGTCGAACATTCCCGCGCAATGCCGCATTCCCTCACACCGGCTGTAGCGGGTGGGGTCCGTTCCGCGGATCGTATTTGCTCCACGGGTCAACAAGTTGACGCATGCCACCAAGTTGGCTTCCACGTAGGGCACGGTCGAGGTACGAGACCTGCCATCAACGCCGCAATGGCTCGATCTGCACGAACATGCGCCACCTGCGTGCCTCGCGGAACCAGCCCGCCAGGGTGACAACTCTGCCTAGCTCGCGCGGCGCGAGCCGCGGGATCGCGTCGCACGTCGACGCCAGCCCCGCTAGGGGCGGCACTTTGATACTCGGAGGGGGTCCGGCCTTCGCCAACATGCTCTCCGTATGGTGCCGAAACATCGGCGTCCGATCCAAACGTCGATGTTCTCTGCCGCCCGCAAGGGGCTTGGGGTGAAGCGGCCGCACGGTCTCCCCAGGCTTACGCCTTGGGGCTACAGGACCTGTCGCCCCAAGGGGCTTCACTCCGGCGGGTGCGCTACTGTTCTCGAATAGTACGCTGCCGCCACGGGTGACGCTCCACGGGTCAACAAGCTGGCCGATGACACGCAAGTGGCATATGATGCATGGCAGGTCTCGTTCCTCGACCATGCCCTACCTGCTGCGCCGCATCGTTTACTCGGGGTTGTCCTGTCAGACGCCGTCGGCGCACGTTCAGAAGGGGGGGCGTTGCGTAGGGACCATGGCAGGTCTCGTTCCTCGACCGTGCCCTAACTGCTGCGCCGCATCGTTTATTCGGGGTTGTCCTGTCAGACGCCTTCGGTGCATGTTCAGAAGGGGGGCGTTGGGTAGGGACTACGGCAGGTCTCGTTCCTCGACCGTGCCCTACCTGCTACGCCGCTTCGTTTATTCGGGGTTGTCCTGTCAGACGCCTTCGGCGCACGTTCAGAAGGGGGGCGTTGCGTAGGGACTACGGCAGGTCTCGTTCCTCGACCATGCCCTACCTGCTGCGCCGCATCGTTTACTCGGGGTTGTCCTGTCAGACGCCGTCGGCGCACGTTCAGAAGGGGGGCGTTGCGTAGGGACTACGGCAGGTCTCGTTCCTCGACCGTGCCCTACCTGCTGCGCCGCTTCGTTTATTCGGGGTTGTCCTGTCAGACGCGTTCGGCGCACGTTAAGAAGGGGGGCGTTGCGTAGGGACTACGGCAGGTCTCGTTCCTCGACCGTGCCCTACCTGCTACGCCGCTTCGTTTATTCGGGGTTGTCCTGTCAGACGCGTTCGGCGCACGTTAAGAAGCGGAGCGTAAGGACCACGGCAGGTCTCGTTCCTCGACCGTGCCCTGCGTGCTGCATGCCGGCTCACGGGTGAACAAGTTGGCCCATGCCACCCGCGTGGCATATCTGCTCCGCCGCCTACTTGCGCAAGTACGCCAGCGCCGCGGCGATTACCGGGTCGCCGTCTTTGAAATCGGCCGGTTCGGTTACGACCTCAATATCCGGCGAGATGCCCTGGCCCTCCCACTCGCGGCCGTCCGGCGACATGGTCTTCCAACTCGGCAGATTGACCGTAATGCCGTTGGGCAGCTCGTGTGGCTGAGGGTTTCCGCTGGAGCCGTAAGACGGCTCACCCACCAGTCGGCACCCGGGCACGGTCTTCATCATCAGCAGAAAGGCCTCGCAACTGCTCATGACGTAACGACCGGTCAGCACGGCAACCTTCCCGCGGTACTTCGGCCGGTCCCGGCTCGGTTCGAGGACTCGTTTGGTCGGCGCGGTGAAGCCGCTCGGGGCCTTGCGGTCGCAGTTGACGTGCTGGGCGTACACCACCGGCTCATCCACGAAACACCCGGCGAACTCCTGTGCCACCAACTCTGCACCGCCGGAATTGAAACGCATGTCAATGATCAGCCCCGGGCAGTCGGCGAGTTCCTCCAGGGCGACAAAGGCTTGTTCATGGGCTCCGGCTTCCCGGTTCCGCCAGGTGGAGATCAGGATGTAACCGATCCCATCCGGATAACGGCCGGAGAAGACAGCGGCCGAGCGCTTCGCGAACTCCGGAACCAGCTCGGGCAAGCGGCGCTGGTCGGCGTTGGGTGACACGAATCGGCGGAAGCACGCGAACCAGCGGTCGCGGAGGCTCACGGAGATATGCACGTCTTTGGCCGCGGCCAGCATGCGGCCGGCGTAGCGGCCGAACTGCTCCGGTGTGGCCGCCCCGCAGAGCCGCGTCTCGTAATCCGCAAAAAGTTTGTCCCAGTCTATGCCGCGCACCGCGCGATAGGAGTATTCCTCGTTAACCAAACGCCGCAGCTCCTTGAAGGCCGCCCGATGTTTCTCGGGCGGCACGTCGCTGGATCCCCCGCGGGTAGCGAAGTTGAGCGAATAGGGACCCGCGGACTCTCCGCCGGCGTTTCGGAAGTTCATGGCCGAGGGGCAGTTGAGGTTGAAGCCGTAGTCGTGGTTGAGCTTCAGCTTGACGGGTAGTACGAACGTCCGGGCGTTTTGCCAACTCGCCTCGCCGACCACTTCGGGGAACCAGTCCCCGCCGCCGCACACCGAATGGCCGGTATGGTCCATATCCTGATCAAACTCGACGCGGATCTCGGTCAGGCCGGGGTCAACGTCGAAGTCGCCGTCGGCGGGGGTTGTGCGGATTACCGTCGGCGGCGCTGCGTACGTGGGGGGTGACACAACGCCGACACTAAGCAGCAAGACGACAAGCACCGCGCCAAGAGGGGGAATGGCGCGATTAGCCGGGTTAGAAGGTGAAGTCGGTACTGTTCCAACGTCTTGGAATGTATCCTGCATTGGTCAGCCTCCTTGGTACGAGAATCGTCTGTCGAACAGCGGATCCCGGGCGCTCATCCAGACCAGAACCAGGTCATCGTAACTTCGGAGCGATGCCTCGGGTAGCGGGCGGTCTGTCGCTTCTTGTGGATTCGGTCGGGTGAAGCACATCGCCGGTACACGCGCTGGGTGAATTTCCGGAAGCGCTGGCGGGGGGCATCTCTGGCAGGGGCGGTTCTCGTCCTGCGTTCTCGACGAGCACCATCTGCTGGCCGCGGCTCGATATGTCGAGATGAACCCGGTCAAGGCCGGCCTGCTGGCAACGCCGCAGGCCTACCGCTGGAGCAGTGCCAACGCCCACTTGAAGAGGCGCGACGATTGCCTCGTTCGGGTTGAACCGCTTCTGTCACTAGTCGGTCCGTGGCGTCGGTTTCTGTCGCAATCGCAAGAAGGCGAGACTATCGAGCGGCTGCAGATGCACGAGCGCACCGGCCGCCCGCTCGGAAACGACTCGTTCCTGGCAAAGCTCGAAAGACGCCTGGGCCGCCCCCTCCGCCCCCGCAAACCCGGCCGCAAACCGAAGAGACTAACCGATGAGGCCGCGAAATCGGTATGGTGTCCCCCGAATTTCGCTCGCGAAATCGGTATGGTGTCCCCCGAATTTCGCCCCCGAATTTCGCGGCGTCAATCCTGATCCGACGCGATTCGACGGTATCCTGGTATTGCATGCCCCCGACGCCGACGCCGTCGCTGGCACGTTGGATAGCGCCGCAAACGGAACCGCGACCGTGCAGCCGCGTACGATGGTCGAAGCGCGACTCGACGACGGGCAGAGGTTACTTGCACTCAACGAACTCTTCGTCGGCGTCCGCACCCATCAGTCGGCGCGGTATTCGCTGCGCTTCGGTAACCAAGTGGAGCACCAGTGCTCATCGGGGTTGATCGTGGCGACGGGAACCGGCTCCACCGGGTGGGCGCGGTCGATCCTCGGGGAACGGCAGTCGAACTTGATCATGCCCGACGCGGGGAGCGATGAGTTGGCCTTCCTGGTGCGTGAAGCCTTCCCCAGCATAACCTCGGGCACCGAACTTACCGAGGGGCTGATCCGAGACTCCGAGAAACTCGTAGTAGTTTCGGAGGTGAGTGCGAACGGCGTGGTTTTCGGCGACGGAATCGAAGACGACAACCTGCCCTTTGACTGGGGAAGCGTTCTGACGGTACGACCTGCGGCCAACAAGCTGCACCTCGTCGTCGGAGCATCGTGAATCTTCTGGTTGCACGCCGGTGCAGTGAGCAAGAACCTGCTCGAAACCGGTCCTCTTTCTCAACGTTCTACTCTCCATGTACGCCAGAGGCAGGGCTCCGAGTCTACTCATCAGTGCCGAAGCGACACTCTTCCAACAGCCAATCCGCAATTGCGCAAACGCGGGGGACATACCGTTTTCTGTTGACGCGTTGGGCAAAGGTCGAAAGACGCCGGGGTCGCCTCCAACGCCCCCGCAGACCGACGAGGTCGTCGGATTAAGCCGCGGAATACGCTTGGTGCCCCCCGCCCGGAGATTCCCAGGCGGAAATCAAACGGCTAGGATTCTGAGATGGCTGTTATTGGGTTTGGCGACGATTCGGTTTGGCACGTTGCCGGCTGGTGTCTTCGGCAGCTCTTTGTCGACGTGGAATTGTGCTACAACGTGGATGAGAAGATGGCGTGGAAGTTCGATCAGGCCAGGGCGTTGAGCGGCCTGCACTTGGATCTAATCGACTCGAGCTTCAGCGCACGCATACTAACGGCACTGAGCGTAACGGTGGCCGCAATACTTGACGACTCGATCGTCGAGAAGAGGTCTGCGCCACTGGACGATGAGACGCAGGCGATGTACAAGGCGGCCGTGCAAGAGCTGGCAACCTACGTGAACGAGAATCTCGCCTTGTAGCTTCGAACTCGGCGTACACCACACCCAACAAGTTCGGATGACCGCCGCAATCCGTTACAGCTCTTCCGATGCGTCGTCCGCCGTCTTCGGCGAAGCGGGCGTGCGGCGGTGGGAGGATAGACCGAGCAGGGCTAGCGTGTCGCGCTCGACGATACCTCGCAGATGCTCGCGCGGGATGGTCGGTAGGCTCGTGCCGTGGATTAAGTGGCTGATACCGTACAGCTCCTCGATCACATGGGAGGCCGGGGCTTTTGGGAAGCCGCTTCCGAACAGCAGCTTGCCCGTCACCCCGCAGTGGTACGCGCTGAGCAACGCCTCATAGGCCCGCCAGGGTTGCTCCAGAAGCCAACTGATCTCGGCGTACACGTTCTGATGCTTTGCCAGTAGCACGATTGTCTCATCAACCCACGGAAAGCCCATGTGGGCGATGACGATCTTCAGGTTGGGCAGCTCCCGGGCGATCTCGTCAAGCAGCACCGGGCGGGCGTACTCCAGCTTCGTGGCCGCCGAGGTGTGTACGCCGGTATGGAACAGGATCGGCATTCCGGCTTGGGAGGCTTCGGCGTAGACCAGCATGGCTTGGCTGCTGTTGGGGTGGAAATCCTGGGCGGCCGGGGCGACGTTGAGCCCCGGCATGGATAGCTCGGTGCGCGCCCGAGTCATCTCCGCAATCGCCTCCTTCGGGTTGCTCGGGTCAATCCCCGCTAAGCCGATCATCCGATCGCGATGTTGTCCGACGTACGCGGCCACGCGATCGTTGGGGATGTCCGCATCGAGATACCGGCTCTGAAACCCGAGCACGAGGGTGACATCGATGGGCTCGGCGGCGGCGAGGTGCCGGGCGATGTCGGCGCCGCATGGATCGGTTCCGTTGCGTGCTTCCGGATCGACCCCGGCCACACAACGACCAAGCTGGGCCGCCGTCTCCCACGTGTGCGTGTAACAGTCTACTATCATGGAGGTTACGTCGTCTTGCCTATCCCCGGGGCACCATGCCGCGCGGCCGCGTATCGTACCGCCTCCGGGGCAGTACGGTCAAGCTGGGGTATTTGTCCGAGGTGACCCGATCCATGAGGCCTCGACCCTGGGGCGGCCCGCTCGAGTTCCGCCGGGGTATTGCCGTGGGCGGGGCGTCGGACGTGGTCACGAGTGCGGTGAAGCGTTATCCTGGGGCGGTTCGGTGAATCCACCCGGCGCGGTGGTGGGTTCGGGGGCGGTTGCGTCCTTCGGGCACGCCGTCCGCGGGTGTGCGCGGGGTGACCGGCCGGACGGCGACCGACCAGGGATGGATGTCAGTTGCGAAAGTCGAACCCTTCACAGACTAGCTGGAGTGAATCCGGAGCCCCCTTTGTGGAGCCGGGGGTTGGGTTTGAGGTAGCGACGCACCGCGGGCTGATTGTGCTCGGGTTGCTGACGCTGATCCTCAAGAGCCTGATCTTCGCGCCGATCTCGTGGTGGCCTCTGGCGTTCGTTTGCCTCGTTCCGTGGTTGCTCATGGTGGGCGGGGCAACTCTGGCTCCGCGAGTGTACCTGCATAGCTACCTGATGGGGCTGGTGTTCTTCCTGATCAATGTGCGATGGCTCTATCCGGCGACGGGGGCGGGGTACGTGGCCATGGCGGTATACCTGGCGGCGTACTTCCCGTTGATGGCATGCGCGGTCCGCTCGATCGTGCGCCGGCGCCGCTGGCCTTTGGCGGTGGCAGTTCCCTTCGTTTGGGTCGGCTGCGAGATGCTCCGGGCAGTCGTGATTTCCGGGTTCCCGTGGTTCTATCTGTCGCACAGCCTTCACGGCGTGCTGACGCTGATCCAAATCAGCGATCTCGTGGGGGCGTACGGGGTCAGCTTCGTGGTGGCGGCCGTTAACGGAGCGATAGCGGATGTCATCATCGCCAGATCGGCGGCGCGCCGTGCGGATTCCACCAAGGTGCCGGGGCGATCGTGGCGTTTCAGTGCGGCGTTTGCGGGGTCCCTTCTGGTGGTGACGACCGTTTACGGGTGGGTTCGGCTCAGCCAGGATACGATCTCTCCGGGTCCGCGCGTGGCCGTGCTTCAAGGTGATTTCGTCAACGCCGTCTACGATCAGGGAGCGAGCGAAGAGGAGAAGAGGCGGGTCTACCTGGGGTTGATTGACGAAGCCTCCAAGGAGAAGCCGGACCTGTACCTGCTCCCGGAATCGCCGTGGTCCATGTACTTGAACAAAGAGGCCCGAGACTACTTTGCATCCTACCGGGAGAGCTACACGCAGTTGCGCGGCCGGGCTATGCGCGACCGGGCGTATCTGGTGACCGGCAGCGCGAGTTACGTTAAGACTCCGTACGATCTGCTGGCCACCGAACGGCGGTACAACTCGGCAACGATATTCAACCCGGAGGGCACCGAGCCGGAGCGATATGACAAAGTCCATCTGGTCTACTTTGGTGAGGTCGTGCCGTTTAGGTTCGGCCGGCTGCGTTTCGTCTACTTCTGGCTGAATAAGCTGATGCCGTTCAGCGATCACGGAAAGAGAGAATATTCGATCTTCCCGGGCGAGGGGTTCCGCACGTTTTCGATGAATCCGACCTCGCAGCCGGGTGAGTCCTATTCGTTCGGAGTGCCGATTTGCTATGAAGATGTTATGCCTTATGTGAGCCGGGAGTTCGTCTCGGGCGGCGGGGCGAGCAAGCGCGTCGATCTGCTATTGAACATCAGCAACGACGGCTGGTTCGGGCGCGGCGTGCAACAGCCGCAGCACCTGGCGATATGCGTGTTCCGCGCGGTTGAGAACCGCGTGGGGATTGCCCGGGCGGTCAACACGGGCGTCAGCGCGTTTATTCGGCCCGACGGTCGAGTGCATGATGTAGTGACGGGCGATCCTAACACGACATGGCCCGGAGTGAGCGGGTTCTCCGTAGCGAACGTCGGGGTCGATTCGCGCTACTCGTTCTACTCGCGACACGGGGATTGGTTTGCCTGGCTATGTGCGTTGGTATGGTTGGCGATATTCCTGGACTATTGGGTCATCCGCGTGCGCACGCGGGGTGATGGTTAGGAGGTGCTATGAAAAAGGCGGGTCCTTTTTCAGCCTGAAGGCTTCGAGCTGGCTCCGTGTTCAGGCTGAAAGCCTGCAAGATAGTAGACGGGGGCAAGGACGCGGAGCGGCCGCCGCCCCCGGGTGAGGCCCCAACAATCCAACCAACCCCGATAGGGGTGGACGAGGCGGCGTCGATGAACCGCGCTGTTGTTTCAGTCGGGCGGCCTCTTTCGGAATGCGTCAAAAGGAATGGCGTCGTTGGATGGCACATTCGCCGGGGCCATTTGACCCTTGCAGGGTCAGGCTGGTCGCGGCGGCGGCGTCCGCCGATGGCGGACTTGCCCCGGGCTACTTCATCTAAGCCCTTCGGGCTGGAAGAACCGGGGCATAGTACGTATGCCGTAACTACGCTTATATACAAGGCGTTTGATGTCTACCGCGATACAACACAGGGCGAAGGACGGGGCCCCTGCATAGGAGTCGGATTCAGTGAAATATCCCAGGAAAACGGTGGGTGTGGGATTGATCGTAGCATTCCTGGGCGGATGCGCAACGACCGGCCCGACGGGGAACGTGGTCAGCCAACGAGAACTCCGCCGCAGGGCGATGGAGTGCCTTCGAGCGGCGGTCGACTTCAGGCCCAATACGGCCGTGCGGGTGGCGGCGGTCGAAGCCCTCGAGACCTGCCCCTGTGCTCAGAGCCTGCCGTGGATCAGGACTGCGCTGCTCGACGAGCACCCCGCGGTTCGCTTCGCCGGGTGTGTGGCGATCGGCAACCTGCGCGACACGGTTGCGGAAACGGCGATTCGCGATCGGCTGAGCGACGACGACCCTAGTGTCCGCGCGGCGGCACTATTCGCTATGCACCGGCTCGGGCATACCGAACAGACGGGAGAGTTGGCTACTTATCTACTCAAACATGAGGACCCGGCCGTGCGGCGCAATGCGGCGATGGTCTTGGGCATGTTTGAGGAGCCCGGGGTCGTCAAGCTGCTGGCCCGGGCGATGCGCGACTCGGACGCGGGAGTGCGAGACCACGCCTTGGAGGCTATGGCCCGGCTGGGTAACCGTGACGCGAAGAAGGAGCTGACTTTCGTAACTTCGGCCGGGATCGGATCCGAGGAGGTTTTTGCCGTTTGTGCGCTGGCGGCGACGCGCGATCGGACCTACGCCGACACGTATCGGTACAAGCTCTCCGCGGCCCCCCATCTGGAGACTCGTCTGGCGGCGGCATACGGGTTGGGCCTTTTGGGTTCGGACGAGGGGTTCGCTCTGGCGATGCGGGCTCTGCGCTTACGAAAAGCACCCACGCGAGACCCCAACGATTCACCCGCGGGGCAGCTTCTACGAATTCACCAACTGGCGGCCAAGGCGCTCGGGGCGATCGGTCGAGCGGACGCCCTTCCGCTCTTGCGAGACCATATGGAGAATCAGAACGACCCGCGACTTCAGGTCTCGGCTGCGCGGGCGGTTCTCGAGATCGTGGAGGCCAACGAGGACGACGGGCTGCCCTTTGCCTGCGAGACCGGAATAAGGCGATAGCGGATTATGCGGTGGATAGTGTTCATTCCGGGAGCGTTACTCCTGCTGACCGTACAGTCGGCAATCGCGCCGCGCGTGGAGTTGTTCGGGGCACGACCGGACTGGCTTCTGGCCGTCGTAGTTTTCTTCGCCCTGTATTCTCCCGCCAAGGACGCCGCGATCGGCGCGTGGGTCATCGGGGCGGGTGCCGATCTTCTCACGATTGAACGCGTCGGTCTGATCGCTCTGACGTACCTGCTCATAGCTTTGCTGATTACTTCGGTTCGCGAGTACTTCTTCAGATACCGGGCGCTGACTCAGTTCATCGTGACGCTCGCGGCCGCAATGATGGTTCGGCTCGCGTGGAGCGTCTACTCGCGATCGCTCTATGAGCCCGGCGAGCCCTTGTTGGCGGGGCTCATTGGTGGGGTGCTGCTCGGCTCAGTCTACACGGCCGCGTGGGCGCCGCTGCTGCACCGGTTTCTGATGTCCACACCGTACTTCTGGGGGATCGGCCGGCCGCGGTATGGATACACCGGCTCGGTACGACTGAACGACGAACGTGTTTGATAGGCGTTTGAAGATCCTGCTGATCGTCTTCTCGTTGGCCGGTCTGGTTATCGTGGGGCGCCTGGTCCACCTTCAGGTAATCAACGCCGGCTATTATCGCAAGCGGGCGGAGCAGTCGTTGCGGCTCAAGCCCAAGCAGCTTCCCTTTGTGCGCGGCAGTGTTGTCGATCGTACGGGAGAAGTGTTGGTTGCCGACGAACCGGGTTGGGATCTGTGCATCGACTTCGTCGCGCTCGCGGCGGATATCGAAGAGAAGGGCCCGCCCGCTAAGGACGTTAAGGAAAGGAAACCCAACGCGATCGATCGGGCGCTGGGGACCTGGCGAAAGCGCTATCGCGGCAGAACGGCCAACAAAGACGAGGCCGAACGCGCGTTCCGCGACGAGATGGACATTACCTGGCGCGAGATCACATTTCTGTTCAGTACGGAGGCGGAGCCGCTGTCGACCGAGATTCTGCGGGACAGGGCCCGCGTCATCGTTGATCGTGTTCAGCGAATTCGCAGGGCGGTCGAGAGGAGGCGGGGGTTCAACAGCCCCGTTCTGGAGGAGACCATCCCGCACGCGATAGTCACCGGGCTGGACCCGCAAGGTCTGATCAAGGCTCACGATCTGCTTCCGGACTTCCCGTGGATCCATGTAGTCGCGTCGTCAGTGCGAACATACGTCGATTACGGTACGCCGTTTGCGCATGTGCTCGGGCGTTTGGGTAGAGTAAGCGCCGAGACCGTGGCGGAAGATCCCATGGCCGATGAGCCGTTGGCGAAGTACTTGGCCGACGAACACGTAGGTATCTCGGGGGTGGAGTGGGCCGCCGAGCGAACGCTCCGCGGGCGGCGCGGGCAGATTACCCGCGATCGGCGTGGAGAGATAATCGAAGATATCCCGGCGCTGAACGGGCAGGATGTAACGGTTGCGTTGCACGCCGCGCTGCAGCGGCGGTTGTACGGATTGCTCGGGACCACGGTGGACCAAGTTCCCGAATCGTCCGGGGGGGCGATTGTGGTCTTGGATGTGGCCAGCCGCGAGGTTCTCGCCCTGGTGTCCTATCCGTCGTACGACCCCAACCGGTTCAACGAGCTGTACGACAGCCTTCGCGACGATACCGTGTCGTTGCCGCTTCGGTTTCGGGCGTTGGCCAATCAATACGCTCCGGGTTCGACGGTCAAGCCCATAACATGTCTCGTCGGACTCGACACCGGCCGGATAGAGCTGGACACGCGGATCGAGTGCACGGGTTATCTCTTCCCCAACGACCGAGACCACTGGCGATGTTGGCAGGTGCATGGCACGAGCATGCGTAAGGCGCACGGCTCGATTGATGTGGTCGGCGCGCTTACCGGGAGCTGCAACGTCTTCATGTATAAGGTCGGGGAGATGGTCGGGGTAGATGCACTGTGCAGCGCCTTCGACATGATGGGAATCGGCAAGGACCCGCACATCGGGTTGGACGAGGCAGCATGGGGCATCAACCCGACGCCGAGCTGGTTGGCATCCCGAAACTCACCGGTCTACCCGGCACATGCCCGCAACTTCGCCATTGGTCAGGGTGAGATTCTCGTGACCCCGATCCAGATGGCGAACCTTATGGCCACGTACGCCAGCGGCAGATATCGCTGGGTGCGCCTTATTCGAGGGGGCGAGCCGTCCCCGGAGTGGAATCTGCCGTTCAAGCCGGAGCACTGGGCCGCGGTCCGGCAGGGGATCTACGGGGTGGTGAACGACCCGGACGGCACGGCCTACAAGACTGCGCGCCTCGTTGATGACCACATCGCCCTGTGCGGCAAGACCGGCAGCGCGACGGCTCGCCCGTGGACCACTTCGTATCGTATTCCATATCTGGATGCGGGCGGACAAGAGCAAGTCACCGTGGTGCCGGCGGGGATCAAAAAGCACGCAATCGATCAGTTCACTCTGGAGCATCCGCTGGCGACGTTCGATCCGGAGGATATCGTTGCGGCGAGCCACTGGCCACTGGTTAAACTCCCGGAGGGGCAGGAATACTCTCACGCCTGGTTCGGGGGTTATCTCCAGCGGCTCGGGCCCGATCGGCAACCGGATTGGTCGGCGGAGCCGCGGATTGCAATTGCGGTTCTGGTGGAGTTCGGCGGCAGCGGCGGGCGCACCAGCGGGCCACTCGCCAAGCAGGTTGCGATGGAGCTGATTGACCTTTTTGGCCCCGACTTGGACTTCGATGCGCCGACCCGGCCTACGGTGAGCCCATGAGACGATCGCCGCTAGACCTGACCGAGCCCGGCTGGGTGATCTTCATCGCGATCGGCATTCTCGTCTCGATGGGCATCGCAACGATTGCAGTTACCGATACGCATTACGCGTCCGGTCATGACGGGCTGCGCAACGCCATTAAGCAGACGGCCTTCGTCCTGACTAGTGCGCTATTCGCTTTGGTGGTACTGCGGATCGGTTATCAGGAGATTTCCCGGCATGCGTATCTGATCTTCGTCGTAGCGGTGTTGGGTCTGGTACCTCTGCTTATCGCCAAGAAGACGGGCGCCACCTTCGGCGGATTGGCCACGCCGATCAAGGGAGCCTATCGCTGGATCCGCCTGCCGGGCTTCCAGCTCCAGCCGTCGGAGCTGATGAAAGTCGCCTATCTGATCGCCCTGGCGTGGTACCTTCGCTATCGCAAGAACTACCTGAGGTTCAGCGGGCTGCTGTTGCCGTTTCTGATCTCGGTTATCCCCCTGTCGCTGATCCTCTTCGAGCCGGACCTGGGTACGGTGATTCTCCTGCTTCCGGTCTTGTTCACCATGCTGTTCATGGCGGGTGCCAAGGTGCGGCACTTGCTGATTATTGCCATGATCGGGGTGGCTCTCGTTCCTCTGGCTTGGCGCGAGCTCAAGCCGTATCAGCGACTGCGGGTTACCGCCGTGCTGCTGCAATCGGACAGCCTGCGCCGGGCGATCATCGCGGATCCGGCACCGTACAAGGAGATTGCCACCAAACGCCAGGCGATCGAATGGTCGGCCGGCTCCGGCTATCAACTCGTCCACTCCAAAAACGCGATCGGTAGCGGCGGGATCTTCGGCTACGGCTGGGGCAACGGGATCTACGTCGACTACGACCGCCTGCCCGACCGCCACAACGACCTCATTCTCGCGATCATCGGGCATCAGTGGGGCTTGTGCGGGTGCCTGCTGGTGCTGGCCTGTTATCTGGCGATTGTGGTTTCCGGGGTGCGCATTGCCTCGGTAACCAGTGATCCGTTCGCCCGCCTTCTGGCGGTCGGCGTGGTGGTGCTGATCGCCACCCAGGTGATCATCAATATCGGGGTGACTGTCGGGCTGATGCCGATTACCGGAATGACATTGCCGTTCGTTTCCTACGGCGGTAGCAGCGTGATGAGCAATTTCCTGGCCGTGGCGCTGCTGATCAGTGTTTCTCAGCGCCGTCCTTTCCTCCTGGCCGACAAGCCGTTTGAGTATCGCGCCCGTCGGGAACTGCCTCCGCCGTCGCCCGGCCCGGAAGACGGCCGGTCGTCGGTCAGCGGTCCGCAGCCCCGTTCCGGGGCATCCCTCATGTAACGCAGGCATCTTGCCTGCAGCACGTCGGATAACGCCGCCGGCACGGGCAGACCGGCGCACGCGGTCGTAGGGCACGGTCGAGGTACGAGACCTGCCGCCGTTTTCGCGCAGCGCAGGCATCCTGCCTGCAGCACGTCGGATAACGCCGACGGCACGGGTAGACCGGCGCACGCGGTCGTAGGGCACGGTCGAGGTACGAGACCTGCCGCCGTTTTCGCGCAGCGCAGGCATCCTGCCTACAGCACGTCGAATAACGCCGCCGGCACGGGCAGATCGGCGCACGCGGTCGTAGGGCACGGTCGAGGTACGAGACCTGCCGTTGATCTTCGCGCGACATGCATCATTGTGGGCGGATTGCGTCGTAAGAAACGCTTTCGCCCACGCGCAACGTGGGATGCCAGCTGGGTGGCATGGGTCAACTTGTTGACCCGTGGATTCTGGCGCGCCAGGGGCGTAGGGCGGGTCGCTTACCCTCGCCGTACCGATAGGGCATTGTAGGCGGGTGTAGGGCACGGTCGAGGTACGAGACCTGCCGTGGTCTTCTCGCGCCGCGCGCTGTTGTGGCAGGTTTCGGGCCTCGACCGTGTCGTAAGCGAAGCCCCTTGGGGCGACAGGTCCTTTAGCCCCACGGCGTAAGCCTGGGGAAACCGTGCGGTCGCTTCGCGCCAAGCCCCCTCGGGGGCGGCAGAGGGCATCGAGGTTCGAATGGGACACCGGTGATTCAACATCTAAGGCGAGCACGTTGGCGACTGCTGGGAACTCTTCGATCATCAAAGTGCCGCCCCTGGCGGGGCTTAGGGGCGAGTTGCTACCCGATCCCGCGGCTTACGCCGCGGGCTGGGCAGAGCTGCCGCCCTGACGGGCTGGCCCCGCGAGACACGCGGGTGGCACATATTCGTGCGACTCACACCATTGCGGGACGGGTGGCAGGTCTCGGACCTCACCGTGCCCTACGCCCGTGGATGCTGCCCTACAAGGAGGCCGTCGCAATCAGTGCGGTGAGCGTGAGCGACCCGCCTTTGGCCGATGAGCAGTACCTTCAGGGACGTGGGCACGTAGCCACGGGTGGAGCGCAGCGGCTACCCCGGGATCACGGTGACATCAAAGATCAACCCCAACATGGTTTCGCCGTTGTGCAACCCGCTTCGGGGTTGGTGTGGAAAAGCGTTTTGTGACCCAGGGTGGCACTTCGCGGCTACGCCGCTTCGTTTGCCCTGGGCTTTGTTGTTAAACGCCTTCGGCGTATGTTCAGGACGTGCGCGGCGCACGGAGATCATGACATTGCCGTAAGATCGAGGCACGAAAGTTGCCATGTTGGGTGGCATGGGCGAGCGTCGCCCGTGCATAACGCACGCTGCCGCACGTCCGGAGATTACGCGTTGGAGGCATGGACGCTCGCAGCTTGCCCGTGGATGCCCGCGGCAGGTCACGCTCCACGGGTCAACAAGTTGGCCCATGGCACCTAGGTGGTACCCCCGTGCAGCGGTTCGAGTGCCTCCACCTCTAAAGAAGCGGGCCACCCGGCCATCATGGCACTCCACGGGTCAACAAGGTGACCCATGACACCCGATTGGCGCCCCCGTGCGGCGGTTTGAGTCCCCCACCTCTAAAGAGGTGGGCCACCCAGCCGTTACGCGCGGGCGGTCTATCCGCCGATCGTAATCGGCACGCGCAGGGCGACGTCGTTGGTCGAACGTTCGCGGATGCGCAGGTAGCCTATCGGATTCAGGCCGCCGGGCGTTTCGGGCGCGCCTTCCTCCACGGCGAAGTCCAGCGTGATCGGGACGCTCGGTACGAAGTCCACGTTCCCGGCTTCGCCGTGGGTTACGTCGATAGCGATCGGCTTAGCCAGTAATTGATCGAACCGGACGGTGATCGGGGTCTCGCGCTTGTCATCAGCCGCCGCGAACCCGCCGGTGATGGTCAACGTGACGCTTGTGTCTTCGCCCACGTCGGGAATAGCGATGGTGGCTTCCATGGTGCGATTGCTGAACGCGGAGGAATACACTTGTTCGCCGTCGGCTTCGACTGTCACGCCGATGTCGGTAGTGGTGGCGTAGGCCTCGGGGTCCATTTCCAGGTCGATGCGAACTCTATCGTAATCCTCGTCCAAGGTGAGCGTGTACGTCAGACTGTCCTTAAGTCCCGTGAAGTTGTCCTCCGCGTATTTGCGGAAACCCTCGAAGAGGCCGTCGACCGTCGCAGGCAGCGGACGCTCGAACAGGTTGGTGACGGTCACTTCCCCCTCCGGCGGCGAGCCGGACCACTCGGTGATCCGCTTCGGCTCGGCGTGCAGCCCGAAGAACCGCACATCGAAGTCGTAAGGCCACTGCCGATCGGGCCGGTCGGCCAGAATCGGGATCTCCCAGACGCCGGGAATTAGCTCGTCGGTCAGGGTCCACTCCGCCTCGCGGTTGGCGTCCGTGGTGTCCAGACGAGCATTGCGGCGGTAAAGCTGGGCACCGTTAGGGTCGTATATCGAACTCATCCGCGCCTTCGACTCCGTATTCTCCGGAGCCGCGAGGGTCAGCTTCATGGCAGAGGCTCCCGGGGGCACGGTCAGGAAATAGCGGTCCGGTTTCCAGCCATCGACGGTCTGCCCCTTGAACGACAGGCGGAAGTTGTCTTCGGCCTTTGCCCGATGGGGCACGATGATGGCATTGGTCAGCCGAAACGCGACTTCGCCGTCGGCCAGGGCGTCGACCGTACCAACGTGCAAGCCCGGCTCAGTAAGTTGCGTCTCGTCGTACTCGACGTACACGTTGGCCGACTGCGCGCTGCGCAGGTAGACCTGCTGCTGAGTGACCTTGCACCACGGACTGTTGGAGCGCAGATCGAACTTCCGGGTGAACTCGGTCCGGGCGCCGGCGTCGGCCGTAGGGGCGAAAACCGGCTCAATGACAAAGGTCTGGCGCTCAGCCGTCGGATGATAGATGCTCCGCCAGTAGGCCGCTCGGGCCTTGCCGCCGTAACCGTGCGGACAAGCGGTGTTTATGTCGTAACCAATGATCGGGTCGTCCGGGGCGCTTTTGAGAAGCTTGTCCAGCAGCTTCGCTGCCTTGGGCATATCGGGCATGCCATATCCGACGTCCAAGACCGTGGCGTTCGGCACGGGAGCGGCAGACAGGCACAGCGCCCGGCGGACATCCCACGCCCGGACTTTGGCGTGGTGGGTTCTGGCGTTGCTGATCAGCGCCGCGCAAAGCCCGGCCGCGTAGGGCGAGGCCATGCTCGTACCGGCCCAAAAATCACCCCGAGTCACCCAGCGCGGCACGGTCGAGGTGGACCAGCCGGGGGTGGCGAGGTCCGGCTTGTTCGACTCCCCGCCGCGGGAGGTAAACCCGGTGGCTACGGCCTGGTCGATGTCGATCCCCATCACGTCACGCGCGGAGTCGGCCGCCAGGAGGGCGGCGACGGTGACGGCCTGAGCGGCCGCGGCGGGTGTGCCGACCGTGGACAGACCGGGCCCCTCGTTGCCTGCCGAGGTGCAGAAAACCACTTCCGGGTGCTTGACCAGGAACTTGTCCAGCAGCTTGTCGATGTCGGAGTGGCCTTCGATGACCGATTCGACGCCGAAGGACATGTTGCAGACGACGGCGAGGTTGTGCTCGCGACCGAAGCGGGCGGCGTGCTCCACAGCCCTTTTGACGCTTTCGGTCGTGCTCGGTCCGCCGCGGGCGTTCTGGCTGATCTTCAGCCCAATGACCTTTGCTCCGGGGGCGACGCCGTTGAAGCCGTCTTGGTTGTTGATGCGGTATCCGGCGGCGATGCCGGCCACATGCGTGCCGTGGGCTCCGTCGTCATAGACGACCGAGATCTTCGCCTGGCGAAGAAAGATGTTGACGGCGAAGGCAACTGGTACGATCTGCTTTTCCGGCTTCTCCCGGAAGAGGGTGAAGGTGTCGTAGGCGAGATTGTAGTTTCGCAGTGCTTTCTCGTCGCCGAAGCTACGGTCCAGGTTCCTGTCAACGAACGCCAGTGCCTGATCGTCACCGTCGCCACTGAGGGCGGTCACGCAGATGGGGAACCGATCATCCGTAGTCCCGTTATCGTTAAGGTCCGGGACATCGGAGTTAACGAACCGGCTTTCGGTGAAGAACCCGAGCCACCATCGCCGAGTTTCGCCGGACGTGTCGGCCGGCACCGTCGGCGGTACGTAATGAATGGGGGCGCCATCGTCGTCGTAGTCGATCAGCTTGCCGTCTTCGAATTGCACGCGATGCAGTTCGACGTCGCCCTGACCGCTGAAGTCCTGAACATCGATGACCTTGACCTCTCCGTCCGGCGTGTGCGTTAGCCCGGGGATCGACGGATCAACGCCGGTGTCGAGCACGGCGATAACCACCCCGCGCCCGTCGCCGGCGGGGTTCGCGGCTATAAACTCGTCGACGCGGCAGGTCGACAGGGACAACTGTGTCCAGGCGACCGAGGCCCGGGCACACGCCACGCACCCGATCAGACACCCGCCGGCCACTAACAACAGTCTCGTTCGCTTCGTCATCGTCTGGAATCTCCCCATCGTCACTTGCTTGAATACCGTCGATACGGCGAGAATCTACCCGAAATCGGCCAATCCGTACACCGCTGAACCCCTAAGGCCTATCGCCGGGGACTGTTTTTCGAGCCTGGTTGCACTAACATGGTCTATTGGGGCCAGGGCACGGGCCAGGCCGCGAACTCGCGAAGTGTGAGAAGTTGTGTTGCGTAGGAGATTGCGATGATTGCGAAATTGCGCATGACGGTTCTGGCGGAGAACCTCGCGGGTGCTCGTGGTGTGCGGGCCGAGCACGGGCTGGCGTGCTGGGTCCAGGCCGACGCTACGAACATCCTGTTTGACACCGGGCAAGGGCTGGTTCTGAACTCCAACGCGGAGGTGTTGGGAGTCGACCTCACCACGGCCGATGCGGTCGTGCTCAGTCATGGTCATTATGACCACACCGGCGGACTCGAGAGCCTGTTCGGGAAGATCGACCGAGCAAAGCTGTATGTGCATCCTCGCGCGTTTGAGGAGAAGTACGTTCGACACCCTGCGGAGGGCGGGAGACCCGTCGGCGCGCCGTTGGCCGCGGTCGATACGATTGCCGCACATGTTGCTGGGATTGTGTGGACGGAGAAGCCCACGGAACTGGCGAAGGGCGTCTGGGTTACCGGACAGATTCCGCGCCGGCACGACTTCGAAGATACCGGCGGGCCGTTCTTTCTGGACGAGGCGTGTACCGAGCCGGACCCGCTGTGGGATGACCAGGCCCTGTTTGTTGAAACGGCGCGCGGGGTGGTCGTGTTGATGGGTTGCGGTCACTCCGGTCTGGTCAATACGCTGGACTACGTGTCGGACCTTACGGGCGGGAGTCGGATCCACGCGGTGGTGGGCGGCTTCCACTTGGTGGGGGCGTCCGACGAGAAGGTCGCGCGCGTGTTGGATGCCCTTCAGCGGCACGACGTTCAACGAATCGGCCCGGCCCATTGCACGGCTTTGCAGGCTACGGCGAAGATTTTGGCCGCCAATCCGGACCGGTTCGTGTCGGTAGCAGCAGGGTCTGTGCTGACGTTCGCGTGATGAATGAGAGTTGCTTGTTCGGTTAAGGCGGGCTTTCGGGCCGGTGAAGTGGTTTGGGTCTGGGCGGTTGCGGAGGAAGCGATGCGGCTTTTGCGGCGCAAAGGTGGTTCTTATGAAGATGCGGTCCGGATGGTTGTGGGTTTTGGCCTTTGTACTGACGTTGGCTTCCGCGGTGTTTCAACGCATGACCGGGCCGACATACCCCGTGCGGGGGGAAGTCGTCGTCGGCGGGGGGGGGGAAGTTGCGTTTCGGCTGCCCCGCAGCCATGGCGGTGCGGGCGATGCCGAGGTGCGCCTCGAAGTTCCGGACGAGTCCGTTAACGGGGTGATGGAGTACCGGCGGTATCGCAGCCACGATGATTGGGCCAAGCAATCGCTAGCTCGGGAAGGGGATTTGCTGGTGGCACAGGTTCCGCATCAACCGCCGGCCGGCAAGGTCATGTATCGAATCGAGTTAAGCAAGCCCGGACAGAGTGCCGTGTCCTTAACGAATGAACCGGTAATCATTCGTTTTCGCGGTGGCGTCCCGGCGTTTGCGCTGATCCCGCATATCATCCTGATCTTCGCCGCGATGCTGTATTCGACGCGGACCGGACTGGAGGGTCTGGTCGGTGGCTCGCGGATAAGCCGGCTAACGATCTGGACGATCGGCCTGCTTCTCGTGGGAGGTTTGATCGGTGGTCCGGTGGTTCAGAAGTACGCGTTCGATGCGTTTTGGACCGGTTGGCCCTTCGGCCACGATCTGACCGACAATAAGACGGCAGTCGCTTTCGTCTTCTGGCTCATAGCCTTCTGGCGGATAAAGAAGAACGCGCATCCGCGGGGTTGGGCGATTGCCGCGTCGCTGGTGCTGCTGGCGATCTTCCTTACGCCGCACAGCTTGCTCGGCTCGGAGCTGGACTACACCCAAATGCCCTCGTAGGAATCCGGACAGTGCGGCCGCTTGCCGCGGGGCCTTCGGGCTTCGGCGTTACTTGATCGCCAATCGAAACTCGGCGTAGAACATGCGGGGGACTTCCGCATCGTTGAGGAACAGCGTGCTGCCCTCGTAGTGGTGCGAGTCGAGCAGGTTACGGACTCCCACGGCGATGGACGCGTGATCGTCGTGGAACTCATATTCTCCGCGCAGATCGAGGCGGAAGTACGAGTCTACCGGTTTGGGGCCGAACGGGTTGATGGGGTCGGGGGTTTTCACGTTGTCCACGTAGTACAGATGGCCCGACAGGTGAAGGTCATCAGTGGCGTCATAGCGCACGCCCACCATGAATTTGTGCTCGGGGGGGGAGATCAGCTCCTTCTCATGGAACGGGACGGACGATCTCCAGTTCAGCCGCTGATAAGAATAGTGCCCGAGAACGGTGAGCTGCTCGCTAACCCGATACTTGGCATCGAGTTCCGCTCCGTACAATGATGAGTCCGCCCGCGTGTCAATATCGAAACGAAGCAACCCGGGAGGTCCGAGAGTCGGGGATGCCGTAGACATGTCAGCAGCTTCGTGCCAGAACAGGTTCGCGTTTGCTTCCAGGTTGCCGGTCGGCCGCACGCGGTATCCCAACTCGTATGCTACTACGGTCTCCGGTTTCAAATCACGTCTGCCAGTCACGACGGCCAGCTCGTTGAGCAGCGGCATCTCGAGGAACCGAAGCCCTGGCGGGTGAATATGCGCTGCGCGGGAAACGGCACCGTAGAGCAACGACTTTTCGTTCGGGGCAAACGACAAGGCCGCTCGGGCGCTTGGCTGGAAGCCGCCGTAGGACTCATAGTCGAGACGTCCGCCAAGGCTGAGAGCCCAGCGCGGGGCGAACTGCCAGTCATCCTGCACGTACGCGCCGACTATCGCCGTTCTCACGAAGTCCCTGGATAGCAGATAGGGGTCGGCGTTGCTTCCGTCCAGCAGGTCGACGCGCCCATCCACCCCCCAGGTCAGGACGTGTCCTTCGGTTGGCCTCGTCGTTTTTCGGACTTGTAGGGCGAGCTGTTGGTAGCGGTAGTCAAGCGCGGAGAATCCGGCGGATCCCTGAAAGTCGTTGACATACCCCGTCAACTCCAGCTCGCCTCCGTTTCCGGTCTGGCGCGTCCAACTACCCAATATGTGTGACGCGACGGCCCCCGGGTTCTTGCGGGTGCCGATCCCCGCGGTAGGGGCGGGAGCGAACCCGCCGTCGAGCGTCCCGTTCCCGATGGAGAGCGTGAAGGTCTCGTCCGGGCTCGCGTCGAAAATGGCGTAGAGGCCGATCCGCCCCGCTTTGAAGTCATCTTCGAGGCCTCGAACAAAGGACCCTCCCCTGAGGAAACCATCGCTGGCTTCGTACTCGCCGGACACTCGTATTCTCAGCCTCTCGTCTTCGAAGGCGTAGCCTACGTGCTGTTTGAGGGAACCGCGCGAACCGCCGCCGGACGTTACCGTTAGACCGAGTTGGTCTTTCGGGTCCTTGGTGATGATGTTCACCACGCCGTTGAGGGCGTTCGCACCCCACGTGACTCCTCCGGGGCCGCGGACGATTTCAATCCGGGCGATGTCTTCGATTTGAAGCGGCCAAGCTCCCCAGAGCGTTCCGCCGAAGGCCGAGTCGTAGAGTTGGCGCCCATCGACGAGAACCAGGACCTGGCGGTTGGCGAAGCCGTGGAATCCGCGCGGCGAGACCGCCGCCGCGCCGTATAAGAGGTCCGCCACGTCCATGCCGGGAACCAATCGCAAGGCGTCCGGAACCGACCGGGCCCCGGAACGCCGAATGTCCTCGGCGGTGATGACCGTGACGGCCTGCGGGATAGTCGAGATGTCCTGTTGGTGTCGCGCGGCCGTGGTGACCGTGGGAATCTCCAGCTCCAGGAGCCCGAGGTCATCAAGATCATCCGGGTCCCAAGTGGGCTCGGATTCGTCAGGGCGGGCCGCAGGGTCGGATGAGGGCTGATCCTCGGCGAGTGCGGAAGACACGTCGGGGATAGAGACTGCGATGGCGGCGCAGAGGAGGAGGGTTGCCGTGGGTTTCTTGTGCATCATTTGATCGCCATACGGAACTCGGCGTAGAACATGCGGGGGACTTCCGCATCGTTGAGGAACGTCGAGCCTCCTTCATAGTGATCCGGGTCCAGAAGATTGCGCACGCCGACCGCGATCGACGCTTGGTCGTTCCAGAATTCGTACTCCCCGCGGAGGTCGACCCGAACGTATGGTGCCTGGTGGCGAGGATGGAATAGATTGGCGGGGTTCGGGGCGAACGAGGCGTCTACGTAGTACACGTGACTGGATAGATGGAGATCGGGCGTCGGGCTGTACCTAACGCCGACCATGGCCTTATGCGCCGGTGGGCTAATGGCGTCCTTGTCATGAAGGGGGGCCTTCACCCGCCAATCCAGATGCTGATACGTATAGTGCGCCAGGAGGGTGAACGAATCAGCCAGGGCGTAGCGTGCGTCGGCCTCGAATCCGTACACCGCGTTGGAGCCGCGGTTGTCAATATCGATGTGGATCAGCCCCGGGGGGCCGAGACGCGGAGAGAGCGTGTAGACGTCGGAGTACTGATGCCAATACACGTTCAGGTTGACGTGGAGTCGATCATCTTGGTAGCTCGCCCGATGCCCCAGCTCGTAGGCCATCACGGTTGCCGGGCGGATGGCCCGGTCGCTCTGGACTACTATCAAGCCGCCCAACAACGGGATGTCGGCGAAACGGGTCGCTCCCGGGAGCATGTGAAAAGCGCGAGAGACGGCTCCGAAGACACTCGAGTTGTCGGTCAGTTGATAGGAGAATGCCGCCCGCGCGCTGGGCTCGGTTCCGCCGTACGAGTCGTAGTCCAGCCGGGCGCCGAGGGTCGCGGTCCAGCGGTCTGTCGGCCTCCATTGGTTCTGGACGTAGGCGCCGATGATGAACGTGTTGACCAGGTCCTTCGAGAGCATGAATGGATCAGAGTTCGTCGTGTCGGCATGATCCAGGCGGGTGTCGATCCCCCAGGTCAGCGTGTGCCTCTCGGCCGGGCGAAACGTGTGGCTGAGCTGCAGGGCGTATTGCTGATAGCGATAGTCTATCGATGACACTCCGTTGGACACGTGGGAGTCGTTCACGTAGGCGGTCAGGCTGAGGTCGTTGTCGGGGGCGATCCGCCGGTCCCATTTGCCGAGGATGAACGACGCCTGCGAGCCTGAGTTCCTCCGCTTCATCAACAGCCCCGCAGGTGGGGCCGGATAGCCCCCGTCCAACAGGGCGCTGCCGGCCGAGAGCGTCAGGCGGTCATCACCTTCTTCGAAGATGGCGTGGACGCTTGCGCGACCGCTCTTGTAGTCATCTGCCAGTGGGCGAAGGAAAGACCCGCCCTTGCGGAATCCGTCACTGGCCTCATATTCCCCAGAGACGCGCAGCCGGAGCCGATCATCCTCGAAGGCGTACCCCACGTGTTGCTTGAACGTCCCGCGCGATCCGCCGCCGCTCGTGGTCGTCAGTCCGAGCTGTTTGCGGGGGTCTTTGGTTATGATGTTGATGACCCCGTTGACGGCGTTGGCTCCCCAGGTGACCCCGCCGGGGCCGCGGATCACCTCGATGCGTTCGATGTCCTCGACCTGAAACGGCCAGCTTTCCCAGAGCGTGCCCCCGAAGACCGAATCGTAGATCTGCCTTCCGTCCACGAGAACGAGCACGTAGTTGGAAAGGAATCCGCAAGAGGCTCGGGGTGACACAGCGGCGGCACCAAAGGCCAAGTCGGCGATATCTACGCCGGGGACCAGGCGGAGGGCGTCGGGGATCGACCGGGCGCCGGATTGGCGGATGTCCGCGGCGGTGATGACGCTCATGGCGTGCGGTACGGTCGTTATCTTCTGCTCGTGGCGGGCCGCCGTGATTACGACGGGAATCTCCAGGTCCAGCAGGTCGAGATCGTCGAGGTCATCTGTTTCCGCGACCGGCTCGGCCTTGCCGGAATCGCTGGAATCGAGTTGGTCCTGGGCAATTACCGGCGACGCACCGGCGGCGAGCAGTGGGATGATGAGCCACTGAAGCCACGTCCGGAATGTTGCCTTTGTGTTCATCACTTGATCGCTAATCGAAACTCGGCAAAGAGCATGCGAGGGACTTCCGCATCGTTGAAGAACGTGGAGCCTCCTTCATAGTGATCCGGATCCAGCAGATTGCGCACTCCCACAGCGATGGACGCCCGATCATCCCAGAACTCGTATTCGCCGCGGAGGTCCAACCGCAGGTACGGATCCACGTGGCGAGGAGCGAACGGATTGCCGGGGTCCGGCGCGCAGGTGGCATCTACGAAGTGCAGGTGACCGGACAAGTGGAGGTCAGCCGTCGGGCTGTACCGGACGCCGATCATGGCTTTGTGCTTCGGTGGAGTAATAACGTCTTGCTCGTCAATGGAAGCCGCTACCGACCAGTTCAGTTGTTGATACGTGTAGTGCGCCAAAAGGGTGAACGAATCGGTCAGGGCGTAGCGGGCGTCGGCCTCGACTCCGTACAGAGCGTAAGGGCCGCGATTGTCGAGGTAGATGCAGGCCAACCCCGGAGGCCCCAGGCGAGGAGTAAGGGTGTAAGCATCGGAGTGCTCGTGCCAGAAGAGGTTCAGGTTGAGATGCAATCTGTCTTGCGCATGACGACCCCGGTAGCCCAGTTCATAGGCTATTACTGTCAGCGGTCGAACGTTGCGATCGCTCCGGACCTCCACCAACCCGCCGAACAACGGGAAGCTGAGGAAGCGTGCCGTTCCCGGGAGCATGTGAAATGCGCGGGAAACGGAGCCGAACATGCTGGAGTTGTCTGACAGTTGATAGGAAATCGCCGCCCGGGCGCTGGGTTCGAACCCGCCGTAGGAGTCATAGTCCAGCCGGGCGCCGATCGTCGCCGTCCAGCGGTCTGTGGGCCTCCATCCGTCTTGGACATAAGCACCGACGATGAACATGTTCACCGGATCCTTCGAGAGCATGAGCGGATCGGAGTTCGTGGCATCGGCATGATCCAGACGCGTATCGATCCCCCAGGTCAGTGTGTGCTTATCGCTCGGGCGATAGGTGTGGCTGAATTGCAGGGCGTATTGTTGGTATCGATAGTCTATCGACGGCACGCCGTTGGAAACGTGGAAGTCGTTTACGTATCCGGTCACGCTGAGGTTGTTGTCGGGCGCGATTCGGTGATCCCACTTGCCGAGAATGAACGAGGCCTGCGAGCCCGAGTTTCTCCGTTTCATCAACAACCCTGCCGGTGGGGGCGGATAGCCTCCGTCCAGCAGGGCGTTGCCGGCCGAGAGCGTCAAGCGGTCATCCCCCTCGTCAACAATGGCGTGGACGCTTGCGCGACCGCTTTTGTAGTCATCATCAAGTCGGCGCAGAAGGGACCCGCCCTTGTGGAATCCGTCACTGGCCTCGTATTCGCCCGAGAAACGCAGGCGTAACCTGCCGTCTTCGAAGGCGTACCCTATATGTTGCTTGAACGTCCCACGCGATCCCCCGCCGCTCGTAATCGTCAGACCAAGCTGATCTCGGGGGTCTTTGGTTATGATGTTGATCACTCCGTTGACCGCGTTGGCTCCCCAGGTGACGCCGCCGGGGCCTCGGATCACCTCGATGCGTTCGATATCCTCCAACTGGAACGGCCAGCTATCCCAGAGCGTGCCTCCGAAAACCGAATCGTAGATCTGCCTTCCGTCCACGAGCACGAGCGCCTGGTTGGAAAGGGCGCCGTGACTGCCTCGCGGGGATGCCCCGCTAATGCCGTAGGCGAGGTCGGCGAGGTCCATCCCGGGAACTAGCCGGAGGGCGTCGGCAATCGACCGGGCACCGGATTGACGAATGTCCGCCGCCGTGATGACGCTCATGGCGTACGGGACGGCGGTTATCTTCTGTTCATGCCGGCCGGCCGTGACCACGGTGGGGACTTTCAGGCGTAGAAGGTCGAGGTCTTCGATGTCATCATGTACCGGAGTCTCGTTGGCCGTCGGGGCCGCCTCCGGCGGTAACTCCGGATCCTCTTGGGCGAAAACGGAAGTTGGCTGCCAGTATGCCGTCAGCAACGCTAAGGCGAGCAACGTGAGGACCGTCCGGGCGGCGGAAGCGCGGAGTTCGGGCAACGCGGCGAGCCTTGTAAGCCGCGCCTTTCGATGGTCGCGCGATGGGTTTTGTCCTTCGCGTCCGGTCATCTGTTTCCCAATCTTGCGGTGTCGGGACCGAGCGTTCTCTCGTCGAGAGTTATGTCGATCAGCTCCGCGGTTCTCTCGTTTACAGCGCGTATCACCCGCCGGGGATACTGCAGCCCGATCGCTTCGACGTTCTCTCCTCGCAGGACGCGATCGATCAGCTCTGCGGTCTGCTGGCCAATCGCGTGGTTATCGCAGTAGATCCCGGTCAAAGCGCCGGCCGTTACAACATGGGAAGAGAATGCGGAGATCGGCTTCTTCTGACTAATGCCCCACAGCAAGAGCCGCTGGACAGTCAGCGAGTTGTATACCTGGGCGTCCGGGATCATCAGCGCGGCGTCACACTTATGACGCTTGAGCGCCTCGATGGCAGGCGGGAACTCGTCGCGGTTTGCGTCAATGAGCTGGACGGCAATCCCGACTTTATCTCCCGCGTTTCGGATTCTGCTTGCCGTCTTAAGGGAGCGGGCACTGGAGAGAATGCCGACGTTCTGAATGCCCGGACAGAGGGAGGTCAACCATCGGATCTGCTCGTCCGGGGCGATGTCCGTAGTGATTCCGGCGACTCGATCGCGATGCGGCCCGTCTACTGACATAAAACTGGCATCGAGGGCGTTGGGGACTATGAAGAAGATGACCGGCACATCCGCCACGTGCTGCAGGGCAAGCAGGGTTGCCTTGGTTCCGCCGGTAGCGATGACGTCCGGCTTCGCAGCCGCGAGAGCGTCGAGGGCCTGTCTCTGGGCGGCAGTGTCTTTTCCCGACGGAAGTTCGATCAGGATCGACTCGTATCCGCTCTCGGCCAAGGTCTGGTTGAGGGCCGTAGCCGCTTCGCGGTGGCTTGGGTTGGCTCGAAACAGAACCGCTACCTGGACTGCGGAGTCGTCGGCAGGCGGACCAGCGGCGCGCAACGGGTTCGAACCGCTGACCAGCGTGATCAACAGCACAACGAAGACGAAGGGGCTGTGCCGGCTCCGGGAACGCACGTATCAACCCAGAAACACGATCTTCCGACTCTCTGACAATCCACCCCCCGACCTAGGGCAAGACACGCCCCGGTTATCGGCATTGCGGCGCCGCCGTTCGTGTTCTTCGCGCCGGGCACGGACTTGTTGAGGGTATTTCCGGCATGAAAATGCGTCACCGGAGCGCGCAGCTCCGTCGAGGAGGACCTTATTCAAGGTTGAATTTCCGCTGCAGATGGGGCGTCTTCCGACGCGGACGCCGGAGGCTTATGCTCCGATAACTCGGCAGCACTGTGGAAAGCTCGACGAGGTCAACGAAGAAAGCCACCCCGGCGCAAACGCCGCGGTGGCTCTGTCGACACCCCCAAGGGGACTCGAACCCCTGTCTTCAGGATGAGAACCTGATATCCTGGGCCGCTAGACGATGGGGGCCTGCTCTTATTTAGATATAGAATTAGGATCTCAGCGACGTTACGTCAAGACCCTATCCTCCAACTTGTTTGCTTCGATCATCAGAATCATCCCGAGCGGCCAAGATCTGGACAGCGGCTGCGCCGCGGCGATGATAGTTTTCCCGTGTGGGGAAGCTATAGGAGACGAGCATGACAACAACGAACAACGTTGACACGGTAGCCGGCCTGGAACCGGCGGCGGTCTGGAGTTTCTTTGCCCGAATCTCCGACGTGCCGCATCCTTCGAAACACGAGGCCCAGGTCTGCAAACTGGTGCGGGGGTTGGCCGAAGAGCACGGTTTGACCGTTCGCCAGGACGCCGCCGGGAATCTGGTAATAGTCGTCCCGGCGTCACCGGGTTGCGAGGATGTTCCTATAACGGTGCTTCAGGGCCACGTCGATATGGTCGGAGAGAAGAACGCGGATTGCAGCCACGACTTCGAGAAGGATCCGATCAGGCTGGTTCTCGGGCAGGCCCCGGAGGGAGACGAGCAGGTCGTACGGGCAACCGGTACGACTTTGGGTGCGGACAACGGCATTGGCGTTGCGATGGGGCTCGCAGTTGCGGTGTCTTCCGATGTAGTCCACGGCCCGCTGGAGATCCTCCTGACAGTTGACGAGGAAGCAGGCATGACCGGGGCGGGAGCCCTGGAACCGGGTTCTTTTGAGGGCAGGTGCCTGCTCAATCTGGACTCGGAAGAGGATGACGTTCTGTACATCGGCTGCGCCGGCGGGTGTGATTGCACCCTTATTTGGGACCTGGATCTGGATCGTTCCGTCGATGGTGCGTCGGCCTGTAAGGTGAACGTGTCAGGGCTTCTTGGAGGTCATTCCGGATCGGACATAAACGAGAACCGAGCCAACGCCATCAAACTCCTTGTTCGAACGTTAAGGCGGGGTGGCAACGGCTCTGTACGCTTGGCGTCGCTCCGCGGCGGATCGTTGCGCAACGCCATCCCGCGCGAAGCTGAGGCGGTGGTCGTGGGAGACGATGAGGCCCTGGTGTCGGTGAAGGCGGCGGCCCAAGCCGTGGCGGCCGAAGCTGTCCGGGAATCCGGGGAGCAGGGCATCTCGATCCAAGTCGAGGACGCGGACTTGTCCGAAATCGGGGGAGCGGTGTCCGGGGAAGACACCGGACGCCTGTTGGACGCGCTGGCGGCTCTCCCGCACGGCGTGCTCAGGATGCAAACGGAAATCGCGGGGCTGGTTGAGACGTCCAACAATGTCGCTACGGTTACCGGTACGGTGCAGGATGGTGGCAGCGTCTTACGGGTTGTCGTCGGCAACCTGACGCGGAGCTCCTCCGCTACGTGTAAGGAGCAGGCGGCCGACCAGATTGCCGCGGTTGGTCATCTTGCGGGGGCGGCCGTGGAGATCGGCGGCGCCTACCCGGGCTGGGAGCCGGACATGGACTCGCCCATTCTTGCCAAGTGCCGCCGCGTGTACGAACGGCTCTTCGGCGAGCAGCCGAACGTGACGGCGATCCACGCGGGGTTGGAATGCGGGATCATCGGTGAACGGGTGGGCGAGATCGACATGGTGTCGTTCGGCCCGCGGATTGAGGGGGCCCATAGTCCCGACGAGCGGGTGTACGTGGCGTCGGTCCAAAAATCGTGGAAGTACCTGCTGGCGGTTCTGGAGGAACAGACGCGCGGTTGAGGCTTGTACTTGGGTGGTTTCTTAGGACTTGGGGGGCTCCGCCGAACAAGGTGCCCCCTGATGGTCCGGACATGTGAACTGAAACGGCGCCGGGCGAAACGCGCCGAGCGAGGGAGTGGCAGTGATGGCTAATAGACTGCGAGTGTGGGGTATCGTGCTGGGTCTGACGTGGTTGGTGATGCCCGCCGTTGCGGGCGAAACCGTGGAGTCCGTGGAGAAGAAGGCCGGTGAGAGTTTCGGTCGAATCAAGACTCTGTCGGCCAAAGTAGACGTGGTCGGGAAGATGCTCACGGCTGGCAGCGTCGTCAATGTGGAGTGGGACGGGACCTTCATCTACGCGCGCCTGGACGATGACTACATGTCCCGGATGGATATCAGAGGTCTGATTCAACAAGATGGGACCAGCGTGGAGGCCACCATGAACACGGTAATCATGGGAGGGGTCATGCAGCTCTATGCCGATCAGGGTGGCAAACCGATCGCTCGCAGGATGAAGGCGGAGGACATCCACAGCAGCAACGCCGCCGTCATGATGCGCGGGCTGCGCAAAGAGAACACGCTGAAGCTCCTGCCGGACGAGAAGATCGACGGTCGGCCGGTCTGGGTTGTCGAGTCGAAGCCCAAGGATCCCAACGCGGGGGAATCGAGGGCCGTCATGTTCATTGCGAAGGAGCTGGGCCTCGCGGTGAAGGTGGTGCGTATCGGGTCGGACGGAAAACCGGATTCGACTATCACGTTTAGCGACATCAAGCTGGGCGAGGACATCAAGCCGCACAGGTTTGTGCTGCGGATTCCGCCGGGCGTCCAAGTGATTGATACTACGAACGAGTAGCCCGAATGACGCTGTAGGACGGTGGAATCCGGCGCTTGCCGTGTGGCGTAGCTAATCCGCCTCGCACACCCCGCATGCTTCGGTTGCGGGGCTTGGAACGCACGAGCCGTTGATAATACTGGACACGTTCTCGTTTTCCAGAAAGACCTGGAAGCGTCGGTGAAACCCCAATAGCCCCTCCTGCGCCGTGCAGGCATCGGTGGGGGCAACAGCGCAGGTTCGCCGGTGCCGGTTTTCGTCGGGCGGCACTACCGCGTCGAATATGTCGGCCATAGACACTTCCGAGAGCGGCTGCGCCAGAGCGTACCCGCCCGTTCGACCGCGGGTGGACCTGACGAGCCCCCGCTGAGACAAACTGCGGAGGATCTTGCAGGCTTGCTCCGGCGGAACCCCGACGGCCTTTGCGATACTGCGGGCCGCGGTCACGGAGGCGGCGTCTTGCCGGCGAAGATGGCACAAGATGTAGACCGCCTGAGTAACGCAGCGGGGGAGTATCATGGAGTAGCCCTCTCTAGTCGTTACGGAAGTCGTTACGGACGATCATAAGTTGTCTAGTGAGCCGGGTCCACCGTTTCTTTCGTCCAGGCTGCCGGCCGCGGCAACGCCGGGCGAAACGTGTCCTTGAAAACACGATTCTGTCCCGCCGGGCCGGCGGGGCGTGTTCGCTTTTGAGGCGCTGCGGAGATTCTGTTCCTGCAAATGTGGTCCATCGACCGATAGTACTTGTGCCAGCGTAGCGGAAAGCGTAGCCTGCCGCGACGTGACAGGCGGCCCGGAGTTCTGCCGAGATTGTGCGCGGAAAATCTCACAGGATTCGGGTCCACTGGCCGATAAGTGCAATCGGCAAATGTAAAACCTCGTCCTTATCCAGATAACTCGCGCGGACCTTATGCGGAGACTTGCAATGCGCTTTGCATCCCAAGGCACAGTCCGAATCGTCGTAGGTTGCGGATTGTTGGTTATGTTGGTGTCTCACGTTTCATGGGCGGATGGCCCCTATGTAGCGGATTCCCAGATGCATGGGCTGCGTATCAGCCAGGCGTCGGGCGAAACGTCCGAAGCGGTAACCGAAGACAAGGTTGATGACCTGTGGACCAGGAAGAGGTTGACCGGCGATTGGGGGGGGGCTCGAACCTCTCTGGAAGACGCCGGGATCACCCTCAAGCTGTATTCCCAGACGCAATACATGGTCAACATGCACGGTGGCCTGGAAACGAAGAACGGTAACGACTTCGGATCCAGCTATGATCTGACGCTGCTGTTCGATCTCGAGAAGATGAAGCTCATCCCGGGTGGAACGCTGTTCTTTCGGATCAAGGGAACCTCAGGCGGTGAAGTAAGCGATTTCGACAGGGAGAAGATCGGCGGCCTGTTCAAGACCAACACGGACGGGAGCACTGAGGAGCCCATTTACGTCGACAAGTGGTGGTGGCAGCAGCGGCTCTTCGAGGATCGCGTCGATTTGAGGCTTGGCCGTCTATGTGCGGTGAAGGACCTCATCGACCGAAACATGGTAGCGGGGGACGAGGACTCGCAGTTCATGAATGCCTCGCTGGTCTACAACCCCACCATTCCGCACAAAACCGGAATGGGAGTCTTCGTCCACGTGAAATTCACTGATTGGATTGGGTTTCGTACGCTCGTCGTTGACCCGGAGTCCGTTGCGCGGCGCGTCGGCCTCGACACTGCCTTCCATGGATCCGACCGTGCCAGAGCGTTCGCTGAGTTGGATTTGACTCCGAAGTTCGATTCGGCCAACGGGAAGCTGCCGGGCAATTACCGCGTGGGCACGTGGTATCAGCCTCATCCGAAGGCCGTTTACCGTAATACGCTGGGCGGCCTATTGGCCCCACGGTCTCGGTCGGGCGACATGGGCTTCTATATCGGCATCGACCAAATGATATGGAAGGAGACGGATGACGAGGGTGACAAGCAGGGAGTTTCGGTGTTCGCACGCTACGGTTATGCCCACGGCGATGTGAACCGCTTCGACCATTTCTGGTCTTTCGGCGGCCAGTACACGGGACTGATCCCCGGACGTGACAAGGACACGCTGGGGCTCGGTTTCGCCCAGGGCATAATGTCGGGCCAGTATCACGATGAAATCGACGATGGCGCCGACCGTGAAACGGTTTATGAGTTGTACTATGCCTATCAAGTGACTCCATGGTGTGTAATCACCCCGGATTTGCAGTTTGTTACGAATCCCGGTGGTGACAATGACGGCCGAGACGCCTTCGTTGGTGGTCTGCGGTTACGAGTTTCGTTCTAGTGGTGAGAGAGTTCCTAAGGGAGTTGTTATGATGAACATGCGTAAGCTGCGAGGGCGGAAGGTTCGGCTGTTGACGGCCATGGCTCTCGGGGGCGGGATGGCGTTCGCCTCGTGTAGCGCCGTGGATATACGGCATAACCTCGTTGCCGGCACTCAGAGTTTTGTGCAGGACTACACGGCGGATTTGTGGGCAGCCCTCTTCCCGCCCGCCGATGAAATCGTGAACTTGGGCGACTAAAAGCCCATCCCGGATTAAGTACGTCCCGCCTCCGCAGGCCTCAGCCGCCTTGCGGAGGCGGTTCTTTTTAGGCCGACCGTCTTGCGGCTGCTCCGGAAGCGAGTTTGGCGGGTTTGAGGTGGCCGATGGTCAGCCGGCGTGTCGCATGATAGGATGTCCCAGCACTTGCGGCGCGGACCCTTGAGGCGAGACGGCTCGCGCGATGGTTCGATGGCTGAGGGTTCGGGACTCAATACTCCGGTTACTATGTTGGGAGGAGTCAGCCGTCCTTGGAGCAGTGTGTGATGCTGCTGTGCAGCGGTGAGGGCTAAGGCACCATGTTGCGACAACTGACAATCGACGGTTTCCGCGGGTTTGAGCACTTCGAGATGTGCGATCTCGGGCGTGTCAATCTTCTTGTTGGGATGAACAACAGCGGGAAGACTTCGGTCCTGGAAGCGATACAGATCCTCACGACCGGGCACGTACGTTCCATCTGGGGTGCGCTGTTACGACGAGGCGAACGGTTGGTTGATGAATCGGACCGCGGGCCTAGGAGCTTTGTTGATCTATGCCACCTCTTCCACGGGCACGTCATGGACGTTGGCAGCGAGTTTCGGCTGAGCGGAGTCAATGACTCAACAAAGGGGACCCTGACCGCCACGATCCGGCAGGCGACGCCTGATGATGACCAGCAGGCTCTTTTCGAAGAAGACGATGACTACGTTGGTTCACTCGGGCTTACCCTGAAGGGCGAGGGATTCGTCGGTACGGATGAGAACTACTTGATTAGCAGTAAAGGTGGTCTGTCGTCCGACGTGGCGCGGAGAATCCGCAGTATCCAGGATGACGCGAAGCCGAGTACGTGGTTCATTGCCACTGCGTCTATGTTGCCGGATGAGGTGGTTTCCCTGTATGAGAGTATTGTCCTGAAACCTGAAGAGGATCTCGTCACACAGGCTCTCAAGACCGTCGAACCGACGATCGACCGAGTTGCGACGACGAGCAAGGAACCCCGCTACCACCGCTCGGGAGGGAGGGGTGGCATCGTCGTCAAATGCGCGGGCGTCGACCAGCGCATTCCGATTGGCAGCTTGGGTGACGGGATCTGGCGGATACTCGGAGTGGCTCTTGCGCTTGTGCACGCAGAGAACGGCGTGTTGCTGATCGATGAGATTGACACCGGCCTGCATTTCACGGTCATGTCCGACATGTGGAAGTTGGTCAGCGAAACCGCCAAACGGCTCAACGTGCAGGTGTTTGCGACCACGCACAGTCGCGACGCGGTCGATAGCCTGGCCGCGATTTCACGACCCGAGGTCGATAGCGACAGCGATGTGACGATTCAGAGACTCGAGCGCGATAAGTGCCGCGCCGTCGCCTACAGCGAGCAGGAGATTGTTGTAGCGGCCGAGCGCGGAACCGAGGTGCGCTAGGCATGGCGAGACGACCTCACCCCAAGAAACTCCTCGTGGAAGGCGATGAAGACAAGCGAGTCGTCCCCGAGTTGATCGAAGCCCATGGGATTCCCTGGGGAGAGAATAGCGACGAATGGATCGTCGAGATCAGCCAGTGTGATGGCTTTGAGAATGTGGTCAAGCCGGGGGCGATTGAAACTGAGCTCAAAGTCAGCGGTCGGGAGGCGTTGGGTATCATAGCCGACGCGAACAGTGATGCGGAGCGAAGGTGGGAGTCCGTACGCAATCGCTGCTTACGGAGTTTCCCGGACCTCCCCAAGGACTTGCCTGCCGGCGGTTTGATCCACGAGAACGCTGAGGGACTGAAGCTCGGCGTGTGGCTGATGCCGGACAACCAATCACGCGGCATGATGGAGACGTTTCTGACGTATCTCGTGCCCGACCATGGTGACGTGCTTCTGGGCCATGCGGAATCCGCCTGCGACGGAGCCCGAGCCCTCGGAGCCCCGTCCTCTTGTCTTTGCCGCACGGTCCGAACCTTCGCGGGTTGTTCAATGGCACTCCCGCTGGACGTGGGGGAGCCGATTAGCAGCGGTCGACAATCGCGGCAGGTCTCGTACCTCGACCATGCCCTACGGACTCGTAGCGCAGGCATCCCGCCTGCAGTGCGACGTACGGCATTTCAGCAGCCATTGCGGCAGGTCTCGTACCTCGACCGTGCCCTACGAGCCTCGTAGCGCAGGCATCCTGCCTGCAGTGCGACGCACGGCATTTCAGCAGCCATTGCGGCAGGTCTCGTACCTCGACCATGCCCTACGAGCTCATAACCACACGTATGAGGGTGAGCAGATTGGTCCACGGAGCAGATCCTACCGGCTGAACCTCGATTGCATCGCCCTTACGACCCCACCTCCAACAGGTGCGCGAGCGAACCGGCCAGGTTGTCTACGGCGGCGGCGTCGGGCAGGGTCACGGTCAGCTTCAGGCGGCCTTCGTCATCGCGCTCTACGCATTCGACCAGGCGCTTCTTGAGGGTCTCGGCGAGCTGCTTCGACTGTTCCGACTCGCCGCGCGGAGGCAACAACTGTTCAACGAACGAGAACGCGGCGCCAAGGAGCTGCCCACCGGCTAAGGCGACCTGCTCACGCCGGGTGAGGTTCGCGGCCAGCATCTCCTGTCTGCTCTTCTCACTCTCGTCGACCGGCGCGTCGGGCTTGGCCCCGAGCAGGACCTCGAGCCGACCTTTGAGCTCTTCCGCGCCGCTGACCAGGTCGACGGCGTCGACATCCGAATCGGCGTCCAACGCGGCCATGGCGAGTTCATGCTTTGCCGACAGGGTCGTGAGCAGACCTTCTTCGATTGTCTCTTCGGTAACCAGGATGAAGACTTGGACGGGCTGCTTTTGGCCCATCCGGTGGGCGCGAGCGATGCGCTGCTCCAGCACGGCCGGGTTCCAGGGAAGGTCGACGTTGATTACCGTGTTGGCGGCCTGGAGGTTCAAGCCGGTTGCCCCGGCGTTGGTGGTGACGAACAGTCGGCAGTTGGGGTCTTTCTGGAACTGCCGAACGAGCGGCTGGCGTTGTTTCTGCGGAATCGAGCCGTCGAGGCGGACGTAGTCCATGCCGTGCTTTTTGAGCAGCTTCTCGATCAGCCCGAGCATTGTCGTCCATTCGGAGAACAGGACGATTTTGCGATTCTCTTCGGCCGATAGCGTTCCGAGCAGTTCGTCAAGCGTCTCCAGTTTGCTGGAGTACGCCGGGGTCTGTTTGTCCACCAGAAAGGTGCTATCAGCGGCCATGCGGCACATGAGCAGGGCTTTGCGAAGGCGCAAAAGGTCCATCTCGTTGATGTACGGCTTCCCAACGATCGAGCTGACAATACGCAGATTGGCGCCGTGGAGTCCCGCCTGTTCGTCCGTCGGGGCGATTCGGACCACCTCCGTCGACCGCGGCGGCAGGTCGCGCATTACGGAACTTCGCGTGCGGCGCAAGAGGATCGGCGCGAGTCGCTTGCGCAGCGTTGCGAGGTTCTTGTACCCGAGGACGCCGCCCTTCTCGTCCACGACTCGGTGCCGGTTGAAGAAGCGGAAGGCCGGACCGAGCCGCCGATCATCGATGAACTCCACCACGGAGAACAGATCGTCAATCCGGTTCTCGAGCGGCGTGCCCGAAAGCACCAGAGCGAACGGGGACCGCAGGCCCTTGATGATGCGGCTGGTCTTCGCTTCCCAGTTCTTGATGCGCTGACCTTCGTCCAGGATGATCAGATCCCACGGCACTTTCTCGATGGCGAGGATGTCCCGAAGCACCTGCTCGTAGTTGCAGACCGTGAAGAAGCAGCCGTTGTCGTACTGGCCGGCCCGTTCGGCGGCGCTGCCCAACACCAGTTGGCAGTCGCGCTCCGAAAATCGCTCAATCTCGCTGCGCCACTGCGATTTCAGGGTGGCCGGGCAGACGACCAACACCCGCCTGATCCCCGCCTCCCGTTTCAGAAGTTCGGCGACTCCGATGCCTTGGATGGTCTTGCCCAACCCCATATCGTCGGCGAGGACGGTGCGACCCGCTCCGACGGCAAACGCGATGCCGTCCAATTGGTAGGGCAACAGATCGACCTTCAGAAGCTCTTTGCGCAGCGGATGGCGCTTGGGGTCCTTACGAATCTCGGTTACGGTAGATTCGATACGATGCAGGAACAACTTTCGGTCAATGTACTCCGCCGCATCGGGATAGACCGTTACGCTGTGGTCCAGCTTCTCCAGCTTTTCGAGGCGTCGCACGAGATCGAGGACGTCGTAAATGGCGCGGTCCCTCAACGGTTGCACAATTTGCTCGACGGGGTCGTCGAGCCGGTTGGGGAGCAACAGGCGCAGCTCAAGTTCCTTCCCATACTTCAGGTGTACGGCGATATCTTTCTGGACGTACTTCCGCCTTTGCACCGATGCGGGGAACCGCCGCTTCGCTCTGTTTTGAACGGCGAGAATGTGTTTGCACGTGCCCACGGTGTTCTTGCGAAAATCGGGGCACGAACAGTATGAATCGCCGGGCTCCCAACCGCGCAAGGCCACTCGATAGGTCTTTCCGGACTCGGCGTTCGTGACGAGATAGTCCGCCCACAATCTCCTCGGGTTTGTGGAGCGGACGGTCATGCGCTCCGTACGCGCCCGCTCCTTTCGTTCGGCAATCGCCCGCTCGATGAGCTGTTCTTCGCTGAGACTCTCGACCGGTACGCGCTCGGGGGGCGGGGCGGCGAGACCCAACGCCATCTTCTCCTCGAGGATCAGAGAAAGGGCGGCGCCGACGTGTACGCATGCCCCGTCACATTGTGTGCAGTTCCAGCGCATGCGTTGGTCGGCCTCCGCCATCAAGGTGATGGTAACCACGGTTCCGTTGAGGCGCATGCGGAACAGGTCGTCACCGAGATGCACGTCGCTGGAAATATCCACCTCATACGCTCCGCCGTGGCGGATGAGCTGTTCTGCATCCGCCCCGAGCAGTCGGCAGGCCTGACGATATGTCAGACGCGATAGGCGATCCTTGAGCGTTAGAATCCGACCCGTATTCTTCTTGACAGCGGTTGCCACGTCTCCCTCCTTGATGGTCGATCAGCGATAGAATTCCCGGGGCGGCGCCCCGCGCCGAGCAGCCCCGAGCCGACAATACTGTTCAACCGTCCCGGCCGAGTGGGTCAAAGAACCCGCGGGTACGCCGTTTCCTCGGCCCCGCGGTCCTTCCGTTCATGTTCGTGCCGATTATCACTACGTTGAAGGGTTTTGCCACCGTGCCCCTGTCCCGTACTGCTCACGAGCAGCAGCGCACCCGAAGACCCACGTGTAATGCAGCCCCGGTTAATCACGCAAGAACTCACAGGGCGGGGAGTGTCTTAAGCATCTTGCCCGGTTGTCTGCCGCACGAAATCCAGCACTTCCTGAAACGGTACGGATTGGAATACGCCGAACATGCCATGCCCGCGTAGTTTGGCACGTGTGGTGGCCGGGGACGCGATGCCGCAAAGAAACCGGGCAAGCTGGCGAGGTGTGGCGAGAGCCTGGTGGCCTTCCGCGCAGAGGTTCTTCAACGAGCCGATCTCCGCCTCGCCGGGGCCGGTGTATTGTGCGGGAGGCAGCGGCTGAGCGGGACTACCTTCGCAACGGGCGCAATGCCCACAATCGTCGCGCGTCTCGCCGAAGTAGTCCAGGAGATGTCTGGTCAGGCAGCCGTCGTGTGAAGCCCATCGGAGCATGCGGCGGGTGCGCGCGATGTCGAGTTCCTCCCGTCGAACGAAGCGCGCGCTGAGATTCTCGGCCAAACTCGCGAGGTCACATGACGGCTGCAGGTTGCGGTAGCCTTGGCGCAGACCCGAGGCCTGAACTACCAGATCGCCTTTTTCTTCCAGATAGCCAAGCGCTTTCATGATGCGGTCTCTGGTTTCGCCGATTGATTGGCTCACTTGCTCGATGTTCAGAGTGAACCACGTACGACCCTTGCGTGCCTGGCGGAAGATGCTGCGCAGGAAATCGGCGCGGTGCGGGTCGAACGGAGCGAGTATCTCCTGCGACGACTTCTGAGGCTGGAACTTGAGTTCCGAGTAGAACGGGCCGGTCGACCGGGTGACGTTCTCCAACTCCAGGTAAGCCAGTAACGTCTGAACGACCAGTGGGCGCACGTCGTGTTTCGACGATAACTCGTAAACCGAAATGTCGAAAACCTCACCGCGCCCCAATAGCTCCGTGACTATTGCTGTCACGGCCTCGGGCGTGGGTGTGTCGCCGTACGAGAAGTTCTCGAGCGTTACGACGTCGTCGGCACAGGCTAACAGCTCGCAGGTCGACTCTCCGCCGTCGCGCCCGGCCCGACCGATTTCCTGCATGTAACTCTCCAACCCTTTCGGCAGGTTGTAGTGGTAGATATACCGGATGTCGGCCTTGTCTACGCCCATACCAAACGCGATTGTCGCTACGACGATCATGCGCTTGGATGCCATGAACGCGTCCTGGATCGCGTTACGATTTTCGGTGTCCATGCCGACGTGATAGGCGCGGGCGTCGAAGCCGAGACCGGACAGGAGATCTGCAACTTCCTCGGCAGTGCGTTGGAGTGTTACATACACGATCGCCGGGCCTAAGGCACGCTCGCGCAGGCGGGAAAGGAGCAGGTTAGGGCGTTCCGCGGCCGTACACGGTGATACCCGGAGCCTGAGGTTGGGGCGATAGAAGCCGGTATGAACCACGTCCTCCTCTTCGATCGCGAATGCCTCAGCGATGTCGCGCGCCACCTCGACAGTGGCGGTGGCGGTAAGGGCGAGGACACGCCCGACATTCAACTGCTTTGCCAGGCGGGCGATCTTCAGATAGTCGGGGCGGAAGTTATGACCCCACTCGCTGATGCAATGGGCCTCGTCGATGGCCAGAAGTGAGATCTTCCGGCGCCCCAGCGAGTGCAGAAACCGTTCGTTGCCGAGTCGCTCGGGAGAGATATACAACAGTCGAAGTGAGCCGGAGTTAAGAGCATCGTAGACCTCGAGGATCTCTTGACGCTCAAGGCTCGAGTCCAGTCGAGCCGCCGGCACATCATGCGATACCAGGAAGTCCACCTGGTCTTTCATCAGTGCAATAAGCGGCGAGATTACGACGGTGAGCCCGTCCAGAAGCAAGGCCGGCAGCTCGTAGCACAGGCTCTTTCCGCCGCCGGTTGGGAAAATTGAGAGGACGTTCTTGCCTGCGAGCAGCCGGGTAATGACAGACTCTTGGCCCTCGCGAAACTCGTCGAAGCCGAATATGCGCTGCAGTGTCTCCCGCGCGCTGGGCGGCGGTGCTTCGTTCGTTTGCTGATCGAGTGTTTGCATGTGACACCAATGAAGTGTTCCGGGATCCTCCGTAAGTCACAGATTCTCATGGTATGACAGCATAACGCTCTAGTGTATGTTTGTGCAACCACGCTAGGTAGGTTTGTCGGGTCACCCCGCCGAAACCCTATCCCCGCTGTACCGGGCGCGTCTCTCTTTCAGAACGGAATGTCATTCTCGTAGGATGAGTCCTCCGATGGCAGGTTCCGTTCGTACAGCTCGAAAAGAGGATACTCCGTCTCTTCCAAGAAGTCGGGGGGCGGCAAATGATCTTCTTGATGAGTATCATGTTGGGAAGGCGTGCCGGTGCTCGTATGTTCGTGAGTGGCCGGTGGATTGCCGCCTGCTGCAGGCCTTCCATCGCCGGTTTCCTCGGCTTTATTGCGTTGCTTCCGCTGCGTCTTGGCCAGGCGTTTTTCGTACAGATCGCGAATCCAAATATGCACCGGTGCCTTCCACCGCTCGGTCTTGCTGGGGATGTTCTTGATGAGCTTCCGTGGGTTCATCCCCAGCTCCTTGGCCATGCGCACCGTTTCCGCGTTGAGGCGACACTTGCGTTTGGCGTCGGCCCACTCCCGATCCCGGGTTGTCTTTTTCTTCTTTGCCATGGTTGCCGATAGCATACCGGTGTGCTGCGGGGTTGGGCAACCACATCCGGCGGATCCTGCCGCTCGCGCTGCCTGTTTCGGGTGCCGTAAGTGAAACGCGCTGGATCGGCTCTCTTCCGAACGAGTGCTTCAGCACCTGTCCGTCCGCGATTGAGGCTTTGCCGGGCATTGCCGGCGCGTTACGATGTTGGCATATAAGGGCCCGCGAGAGGATGACCGCCGTGGGATGGGCTTCGTTTTGTACTTACAGCTTGGCGTGGTCGGGAGTGCCCCAACGCCGCCGCCGGTGGAGTAGAAGAATGCTCGGCAAATCGCGATTACTGATCGGTGTTGTCACCGTACTGCCGCTCCTGCTGACCGGCTGCAGGTCCGGTGGCAAGAAGCCTGTTACGCCTGTTGCTCCCGAGTCGTCTTCCGCGACGGCGGCGCCTGATTCCACCGATGGCGTGGAGGTGGTCGAGGAATACTGGCCCAGCGGTAAGCTCCGCCTGCGCAAGCACGTGCGGAACCTCGCCGGTGAACAACCCCCTTTACATGGCATGTACGAAAGCTGGTACAAGCACGGAGGGAGGGAGTATCAAGCCCGATACGTCGACGGCCGGAAACAGGGAGTGACGATTCTCTGGCACAAGAACGGAAAGAAGTGGATAGAAGAGAACTACGTGGACGGCCGTAAGGAAGGGGTCCGATACGTCTGGGACGCTGCCGGTAACAAAGTGAAGGAAGAGCACTATGCCGCCGGTCGCCCCCACGGGGAGTGGACGGTCTGGAAGGGCAACGGCAAGATCAAGTGGCGTCAGACCTTCGACCACGGCAAACCCCGCCCTTGACGCCTTTGCCGGACCGTCGTTTTGCATCTCCCTGGGAGGGGAATTGTATTTTTATGTATGGGGACCCTCCGCGCCGTGCAAGAAGGACTGGTGTGGCAATTGAATCTTGCGATTGCCGTTCCATCCTGGTAATATAACGCCGCTTGTAGTCCGGCCGAGACGGGTACGCTCACCGGGAGGGGAGTGGCCGGATATTTACAGGAAGAAGGCGAGGGTTTCCCGTTACACTCCGGCACGTTGCTGCGTGCCCGCTATCCGTCACTGATCGATTTGTCCAGGTCCCTCTGGGACCGCCGGCCATCTGAGGGAGGGTGCTCGTGACAGTCCGAATAGTTTTCAAGATTGCGGTGATAGGTCTCTTCTTGACCTCGACGAACATCGCGCAGGCTCAAACCAAGAACGATGATCGGGGCAAAGCCTCTGCGACCAAGAGCGCAGCGAACGAGCTGGGTGCTCCTCCGCCCGGACACATGGAAGTGCCGAACGATCCGTACCTTCCGGTCTCCCGAGAGAAGCAGGCTACGGGTCCTGCCGGATACTGGAGCCGTGACGGCTACGAAAGCGTGCAGGTAAACGTAGGACCCGGTGGGGTGAACATCCTGAACGACGCGGCCAACGAGCCATCGATCGCGGTTGATCCCAACGATCCCAATCGCATGGCAATCGGGTGGCGGCAGTTCGACAACATTGCGAGCGACTTCAGGCAGGCGGGCTACGGCTACACCGACGACGGCGGACGTACCTGGACCTTCCCCGGTGCGATTGAGCCCGGCGTGTTCCGATCGGACCCGGTATTGTGCGCCGACACCGAAGGCGACTTCTATTACAACAGCCTTACCGCGTCCGGCGACCTGAGCGAGTTCTGGTGCCACGTCTACAAGTCGACCAACGGAGGGGCCACCTGGGACGCCGGGACCTACGCTTACGGTGGTGACAAGCAGTGGATGGTTGTCGATCTGAACGATGGAATCGGGCAGAACAATATGTATGCCTATTGGACGCGGTGGTACACGTGCCCGGGTTGCTCCGGGCATTTCACCCGTTCGTACAACGGCGGACAGAGCTTCCTGCCCACGATCAACGTCGACGGAAACCCGCTGTGGGGCACGCTGGCCGTCGGACCGGACAGCGAACTTTACATCGCCGGGGACGGCTTCACCGTAACGAAGTCCTCGACAATGTACGACGAGGGCCTGACCCCTCAATGGGATTTCACAAGGACCGTAGACCTCGACGGCAGTATGTCGTCCAGCGGCGGTCCGAACCCCGGCGGTTTGCTTGGACAGGTCTGGATCGCGGTCGATCACTCCGACGGTCCGAGTCGCGGCTATGTCTATCTGTTGTGCTCGGTGAACCGGTCTTCAACTTCCGACCCGCTCGACGTCATGTTCTCCCGCAGCACCGACGGCGGATCGACCTGGAGTGCTCCGGTGCGGGTCAACGACGATCCGGAGGGTAACGGGGCTTACCAGTGGTTCGGCACGATGTCCGTAGCTCCGAATGGCCGCATTGATGTCATCTGGAACGACACGCGGGCGAACCCGGGGACGTATCTCTCCGAGCTGTACTACTCCTATTCCGACGACGCCGGCGTAACCTGGTCGGTCAACGAAGCCCTCAGCCCCGCGTTTGACCCGCATGTGGGCTGGCCCGTGCAGCAGAAGATGGGCGACTACTTCGATATGGTGTCGGACGATATGGGAGCCAACCTGGCGTATGCGGCGACCTTCAACGGCGAGGAGGATGTCTACTTCATCCGCATCGGCGATCCTTACTGTATGGAAGCCGGCACGGTTGAGGCGAAGCGGAATCGATACTCGTGCGAAGACAGCGTAACCGTCACCGTGCTGGATTGCGGTCTTAACCTGGACGACGAGACGGTTGAGTTCGTCACCGTGGATGTGGACTCCGACTCCGAGACGGGGGTGGAGCAGATCGTCCTCACGGAGACCGCAGCTTCGACGGCTCGGTTCGAGGGTTCGATTATCATAAGTGCCACCGATGCGAGTGGGACGCTGCTGGTTGAAGACGGGGACCTAATCACTGTGACCTATACCGATGCCGATGACGGGCTCGGAGGGACGAATGTGCCGGTTACGGACACGGCGGCCGTGGACTGCGTCGCCCCTTCGATTTCAAGCATCACGGTAACGGACATCGAGGCCCACAGCGCCACGGTCGCATTCGATGCCAATGAGCCGGTGCGCGGAACGGTCCGTTATGGAACCGCATGTGCCGCGCTCGGGGAGTCTGCGGAAGGCAGCGGCTACCATCTGTTTCCGACGGTGAACTTGACGGATCTGCCGGAAGACACGCTGCACTACTTCGCTGTTGATGCGGAGGATGAGGCCGGCAATCCAGTTACCGACGACAATGGCGGTTCCTGCTACACGTTCACTACTACCGACATTCCCAACTACTTTACGGAGAACTTCGATTCCGCCGCGAACGATCTGGAAAACTCGACTCTCGTGTTTACTCCCGATGGTTCGGTGGACTTCTACCACGGATGTGCGGAGCCGATCACGGATGCGCAGTTCCCCACTGATCCGACCGGGGGGACTTCGCTGAGTATCGGCGAGGACGACTACGCGACGGTTACTTTGACCGGCGGCGCAGACGTCTCATTGTACGGCACGTCGTACACGACGTTCTACGTCGGTGGAAACGGCTACATCACCTTCAACTCCGGCGATGACGACTGGGATGAGACCTTGGCGGAGCATTTCAACCAGCCGAGGATTTCCGTGTTATACGACGACTTCAGCCCGCAGGACGGCGGTCCGGTTAGCTGGAAACAGCTTGCAGATCGCGTCGCGGTTACGTTCGAAAACGTCCCCGAGTACAACACTTCGGACTACAGCAACTTCCAGGTGGAGATGTTCTTCAACGGGTCGATCGTGTTGAGCTACCTTGCCGTTGAAGCGGACGACGGAATTGTGGGGCTGTCCAACGGCGGAGGATTGCCGGTGGATTACTTCGATACAGATCTTTCCGAGCTGGGAAGCTGTTTCGTCGACTGCAACGAAAACGGGATCCTCGATGCGGATGACATCGCCGGCGGAACCAGTGAGGACTGCAACAGCAACCTCATCCCGGATGAGTGCGATCTGGCGGATCTGACCAGCTTGGACTGCAATGCCAACGACATCCCCGACGAGTGCGACATAGCGGAAGGGACCAGCCGGGACACCAACGGCAACATTGTTCCCGACGAGTGCGAGCTGGGGCCGCCTGTGATGCCGGGGGCGCCGCACGATACTCCGAAGAACCGCTACCTGTCCTTCCATCCCAATTGCGCCGACCTTCGTACGGCGTTTCAGGTGGAATTGACCAGTAGCACGCACTTCCCCGGTTCAGTGGGAGTGGTTGGCTGGGTCGGTTCGGTCGATGAGAACGGCGTTGCCCGGGTGGTGGATGCCCCTTACTACAACCGGAACTGGGAAGAGCTGGTACACCTCGGTGCCTGCGAGATCGTGCCCGCGGCCTCGTATGCGATTCGGGCCACCGTCGACGGAACCAGTTTCAGCGATGCCCTGGAGATTCCTACTACTTCAGAACCGAGCCCCAAGAAGTGGGCCGACTGTGTCGGTAGTTTTGATGGCGCAGTTTGGAGCGCGCCGAATGGCGTGGTCAGTATGGATGACATCATGGCAGCGGTTCAGCGGTTCCAGTCCAGTCCCACGGCCCCGGAGATGACCTGGGTGGACGTGGACGGCGAGGATCCCAACTTCGTATTGAACATGACCGATGTGATGCGGGTCGTCCAAGGTTTCCAGGGACTGGACTACCCGTTCAGTGATCCGGCGGATTGCCCGTAGGACCGACGAGGCCAATAGTACTAACCTTGGCAGACGAGACGAGAGAGTCCTCTCTGATCTGATGTGCGGACTGCCTCCCGTCCGAGTACGCCAACGGCGTTCCGTCCTCCAGCCCAGGGTTGCCGCGCAGCGGCTACCCTGGGATTACGGTCAGATGGGAGACCTACCCTGACGGGGTTGCGGCGTGGTGGCGAGACCTTCGAAGCCGATTGTAGTCGACGGTGTGTGGCCATTCGGGCAATCTCTGACAATGTCCGCCGACCCTTCGGGACGGGAGCACGTGGGGAGCGATCTCACCGACGGGTTCCGCTTCGCTCCACCCGTGGCTACTCGCCTTCGTCCCTTCGGGACGAGTTACCGCACGATTGCCTAACGAAGTTAGTACCATTGGGCTCAGCCCGACGCAAACTACTGGGCGGCATTGATCAGCACGGGACCGCCCGGACATGCCGGCCGGCTGTCGGCCGAGCTTGTGGCCTTGTCTCCCCAGTTTGTGCCGCAGCCCATGCCCGTTGATACGCGTCCGTACCCGTTCCATGCGAGCCCGGTGAAGATCCCCTCGGCCGGGAGGGTGTCGATCTGCCAACCGTCCCCGCGGATGATTATGCAAGCCGAGGTGTTCTGCCGTTCCGGATCGTCGGGGAAGACCAGTTCAATCCTGTAGTGCTGGGAATAACCGGCGCTATCCTCCGTACCCTCGATGAACACCTTCTGCGTCGCCACATGCCCGTCAACAAACGCGCGGTTGAACGTCCAGTTTCTGCCGTGCCAGCCGCGAACCGCCTTCGTGGGGCCGGGGTCCACGGCGAGGCCGGGTATGGTGCTCTCGCATTTTGGTGCCATATTCCTGCAATTCCACGCGAACCGGCCGATGTTCTCCTCGTACCTTATGGTCCGCGCAGGATTCGGAACGCGCGATACGGGACGCAGATACGGTGAGTTGCTGTAGACCGGACCACCGCCTACGTACGAACTGCAGAACGTATTCGCAGAGAAGCTGGTACCGAAGTGATCGTAAGACGAACGGTTCGGGTTCGCTATCCAACTCGGACAGTGAGCCCCGCTGGGAGCGCCGTCGTCGGCCGGACAGCGATAGGCATCTAGCGACAACTTCGTGTCGCTCGTACATCCGTTTCGGTCCCACCCTGTTGAGGTGTTAAGACTGTCCTTGAAGCCCAGCGGATACAGAATCGAATTCAATGGCCTGGTCGACGGCCCGAACCCGGCCTTGGTGCCGTACCTGCTGGTCAGATAGGCGTAGTAACCAGTTGGGCCGATCACGAACCCCGTTGCCCCAATGCCCGACTTACCGCCCCATTCATAGGGCCCAACCCAGACCGGGTCGTTCGGGTCTTGGCTGAACTGGGTTGCATGAACCGGGATGCTCCACCCGTTCGGATCTTCGGCAATGTATATCCGGGTCGCCTGGCCGATCGTACCCAGGCGGCTTGTGCATACGCTATGTTTGGACCGGTTGCGGGCAACCTGCAATGACGGACCGACAATCGCAAACAGCAGAATCCCGATCGCCCCGATCACGCCCAACTCCACCAATGAGAACGCCGGACGATGCGAACGAGGAAGCGGCCCGAAAAGGCCCCCGGAGACCGCCATTCTGCGTCGATAAACCACCCGTGGTTTCATGATCGCCCTCCAAACAGCAGAACCGCAGCACTTGCATTGATGTACACGAGCTGTTATCATACCAACATCGGAGGCGAGCAGTCAACCATTTGTTGAGGGGAAACCCCACGATCGGCGATGGTGATTGCTCTGGAAGAACGCGAAAGGAGCCGCGCGCTGCACCAGGGGCGAGGGACCCAAAGTCGGGCGCCCCGAGGGCACAATCATGGTCGTGTTCTGCGGTTTGACCCGTCTGCCGCGACCGATCAACAGAGTTTGCACTTAGGCGTGTCCGGCTTGGCTCATTCCGAAAGTCTCCACCGGGAACCGTTCGCTTGCTTGAACGGATCCAACGCCGCGTCAGGGCTCTCGATCGACCGATGGGCTCGGCGGCGGTTGTCCGCCGTCAATCGAGGCGGGCAGCGTCACGTTTCTCGACAGACTGTTGGATGTGTTTCTTGCCGTCGGCACTGAGGGATCAACAGACCATGCGATGCCAGACATTGTCCATACTGATCGTCTCCATTTGTTTAACTCCATCGGCTTCTTTCGGTAACCAGCGCGCCGGTGACGGTGCTGCCTCGACCTGGCCGGTCGAACTCTCGATGGAGTCACTGTCCGACGGCGGCGTCGCGTTAGTAGACCCGCCCGGTAATGACGAATGCGTCAATGCGGAACCAATCTCGGGCACGGGGTTGTTTCCATTTGATAACACCGGGGCAACAGGCAGCTACTGCATATACGACGATGAACGGTATAACGCGTATGACACCGTGTGGTACCTCTGGACATCGCCCTGCGATGGTACGGTTATTGTCGACACTTGCGGCGGGACCATGGTCGACACCGGGCTGGCCGTATTCGCCGGGAGTGATTGCACAGGACTCACCGATCGATTCCTCGCTGGTGACAACGCGTCGTGTGGCGGACAGTCGCGGACCTCCTTCACGGCCCAGACCGGTGAGGAATATCTTATTGTCCTCGGGACTGAGTATTCCGCGCATTTTCCTGGCGCATACGCGTCGTCCCCAGGCCCGGGCAACTTCGCCATCACCTGCGCAGATCTCCCCGCGGACCCGTCAAGCGGATCCAAGCAGGAGATCTGCCAGCAAAGCGATCAATGGGAGGGGTTCACCAGCGATCGGATTGAATCACGCACTGCTGACGACTTTTCGCCCACCGAAGATGGAGAGATCGAACGGGTGCGCTGGTGGGGCAGCTACTCCGGGGGCGACGGCGACTGCTTCGCGGCAGGATCGGACGCCTTCGAAATCAGCTACTACACGGACGCCGGCGGCGTACCGGGCGAAGTGTTCGCCGGACCGTTTTCTCAGATCGACGGATCCCTGTCTGTGCGAGGCCCGGCCCGCATCGGCTTAGCGGGCGGAGACGGCTTGGTAGAGGTCGAATACACCGCAGACCACGAGCCGGTGTTGGTTCTCGCGGGCGAGTGCTACTGGATCGAGATTTCCAACGCCCAGTTGAACGACTGCACTTGGCAATGGCGGGCCGGCCGCGGCGGCAATCTGCACGCCGTCTGCGACGGACCACCGACCGGGGCGATGGACGGTTACGACACTGCCGACCGGCTTGCCGTGGATTTTGCCTTCGGGCTCGACGTACTGCGCTGGCAGGCTTGCGGCAGCAGACCGGCCCCGCTGAACGACGCCTGCGAGAATGCCCTTCCCGTCATCGACGGAGTGACCTACTTCGACACCGCTACGGCCACTACCGACGGGCCGGTCGAGCCGGACCTCTTCCCGCTGGGCGACCATCAGGTCCACCGCGATGTCTGGTTCAACTACCGGGCCTCGTGCTCGTCGACCTTGACTGTCAGCGTGTGCGGAAGCGGATTCGATACCAAGTTGGCCGTGTACGATTCCTCCACCTGCCCGCCCTCTGAAGCGGCCATCGCCTCCAGCGACGAGTTCTGCGGCGATGTCTTGCCCGTTCAGTCACAGGTGTCCTTGCCGACCACGCAGGGCACGTTCTATAAGATTCGAGTGGGCGGCTTCGGCACCCAACGGGGCAGCGATTGCTTCGTTGCGCACGATTCTGCCGGATGCTCCGACACCATCTGCCAAAGTGTGGTCTGTGAAGACGCTCCGGGGTGCTGTACGCCCGGCTGGGACGACAGTTGCATCGAATTGGCGGTCGAACGCTGCCTGGGGGACATCGGTCCCGGGATGCTGACCATAAGTTGCGGCGACCTCTCGGTGGAAAGTGACTGCGCGGAGGCGGAGGCCGAGGATCTCCCGGCCACCTTCACGGGCAACAGCGCCAACGCCGCTCGCCAATGCGAACTGGTTCCGGGCAGCCACACCTGGGTTTCCTTCCGCGTGGCATCTCGGAGCATGGTGACCGTGGACTATTCGGGCACTAACCCGCCTATGCTGGAAGCTGCCGATCTGGTGACCCGCGGCTGTCCCTGCCGGGAGTCGGAGCAGGCCGCGCTGGTGTCCGTTGACGGCGACGGGAATCGTGCCTTTGTCTGGGACTGCCTCCCGGCCGGGGTCTATTATTATCCGGTGCTGTCCGGGCCGGGCTTAGAGGGCGACTACGTAATAAGCGTAACCGCGGAGCCGTGCGTCGACGTCTGCGCAGACGCCACCGGCGACTGCTGCGTGGGGCACGATTCCCCCGGATGCGCAGATCCGGACTGCTGCGCGGACCTTTGCGCCTATGATCCCTATTGCTGCACCGACACCTGGGACGACCTATGCGCCCGCGAGGCTATAGAGATCTGCGTAACGTGCCCCAGCGAGGTCTGCGTCGACGCCGTAGGCGGCTGTTACGAAGCCCACGATTCCCCCGGCTGCCGCGATCCCGAAGTTTGCCAGGCCGTCTGCGCCTGCGACCCGTACTGTTGCGAATGGGAGTGGGACGAATTCTGCGCCGGCTCCGGTTTGTCCCCCGGCTGCGGAGCGGATAACGACTGCAACCACAACACGGTGACCGACGTCGCCGACATCATGTTCGGCGGCATCGAGGACCGCGACGGCAATCGCATCCCCGACGAGTGCGAATCCGACTGCAACGCCAACGGCATCGTCGACGAGTGCGACATCCTCGACGGCACCAGTGAAGACTGTAACCTCAACCGCATCCCCGACGAGTGTGATCCCGACTGCAACTTCAACCTGATTCCCGACGATCTCGACATCCTGAGCGGTGACAGCAACGACTGCAACGAGAACACGGTCCCCGACGAGTGCGAACCGGGGGCCGACTGTAACGGTAACGGCATCCTCGACTTCTGCGATCTCGCTGCGGGAACCAGCGAGGACCAGAACCTCAACGGCATCCCGGACGATTGCGAACTCAATCATACGTTCTACATCGATGACGACGCCCCGGGCGATCCCGGTCCCGGCGACCCGGAGGTGAGCGATCCGGCGGAGAACGGCACACCGGAACATCCCTTTGATGCCATCCAGAAGGCACTGAACATCGCCATTAGTGGAGACGTGATCCTCGTCGAGGACGGCACGTATACCGGCTCGGGCAACCGCGACATCGATTTCCGCGGCACGTCGGCCGTTCTGCGCAGCCGAAACGGTGCCGCCAACTGCGTCATCGATTGCGAGTCGCTGGGCCGAGCGTTCTTCTTTCACAATGAGGAGACGCACGCGTCGGTCGTCGACGGATTCGCGATCGAGAACGGTGAGCCACCCGTTACGTTTGGTAACAACAGCGGCGGAGCGATCTTCTGTTCCGGAAACAGCAGTCCCACCATCACGCGATGTGTATTCAGGGCCAACCATGTCGCACGCTATGGTGGCGCAGTCGCCGCCTATGCGAGCAGCCCGGCGATTACGGACAGCGTGTTCTTCGAGAACACCGCGGGAGAACAGGGTGGCGCGGTCTATGTAACTGACTCGCAGGCCAAGGAAGCGTCGGCTGTGATTAGTGGGTGCACGCTAACGGGAAACCAGGCCGATCTCGGCGATGCTGTCTTTGTCAATTCCTCGGGTACCTACGTTCATTTAGGTCTATCCGACACGATCGTTTGGGGCAACGGCGAAGAGACCCTTATTTACTTATCCGGCAAGCGAGTCTCGATTGCCGTGTCCTACAGCGACGTTCGTTTTGGGCGCCAAGGTGTTCAAGAAAACGATGCCTCCGTCAGTTGGGGGCCGGGCAACATGAACGCCGATCCGCTGCTGGCTGATCCGGCCAACGGCGACTACCATCTTCAACCCGGCTCACCTTGCATCGACGCCGGCGATCCGACCTTCAGCCCGGAAGGCGACGCAACGGACGTATACGGCGGCGCCCGTCTGCGCTTCTGCCGCGTGGATATTGGTGCCGACGAATCGGTTCATATCGTCGACTGCAATGAGAATTCCCTTCCCGACTCCTGCGAGATGCTCGACCCAACGGAGCCGGACTGCAACGAGAACCTCATTCTGGATGCGTGCGAGCCTGATTGCGACGAAAACGGCATTCCGGACGCCTGCGATTTAGCCGATGACCCGAGTCTGGACTGCAACGAGAATGAGACCCTGGACGAATGCGATATATCGAGCGGTTTCTCCGTGGACTGCCAGCCCAACGGTGTGCCCGATGAATGTGACCTCGGATTCGTTGATGTTCTCCTTTCGTACGACTTCCCGACCATGTACCCGGATTCCAGCCTATGGCCGGTCTGCACGGCGGGGACTTATTCAGGCGTGTGGCGAACTTCACCGCGTTCAATCAAGATCAGACAGCGGGAGCTTATAGAGTCGCGCCCCCTGGGCCTGTCCGCAGGCCAGGGAGCGATGGTAACCTACTACTGGTGGACATACAGCGGTAGTGCCACCGATGCGCTCCTGTTCGAGTATTGGGATGGCAGCCAATGGATAACCGCTGCGCACCATCCCCGGACCCCCTACGGCACATCGTGGCAGGAACAGACGATCGAGCTTCCGAACGGCGGCATTCACGAGGGATCGAGGATAAGATTCTTGGGAGTCGGGAGTTCCTCGCTGGCGGCATACGTTGACGATATCACCATAACAGCGGCGACGTCAAGAGACTGCAATTACAACGGTATGCCAGACGAGTGCGAGCACGATAACGACTGCAACTCGAACGGGATTCCGGACGACTGCGAACATGATAACGACTGCAACTCGAATGGAATCCCCGACGACTGCGAACACGATAACGACTGTAACTCGAACTCCGTCCCCGATGAGTGCGAACTTCAGTTCACCCGGTCACTCTTGGTCGACTCCTTCCCGAATGTCGATCTGGACTACGACAACTGGCCGATTGTGTGGGGCGCGGGCACGACCGACGCCCTATCACAGAGCCTGCCCTATTCGCTGGAGCTGGCCGGCACGGACGAAATCGAGAGCCGATCCGTGAACTTAGCCACCGCGGAAAGCGCCGAGCTGGTCTACTTCTGGCAGAATTCCGCAACGCAGAGCGGGGACGATCTCATTCTGGAGTACTGGGACGGCGCCGTCTGGATGCCGTGGGTCGAGCACCCGGGATACCCGCTTGTCGGCGAATGGCAGGAAGAAGCGATGATCCTCCCGGAAGGTGCGCTGCATTCGGAGTTCAAGCTCAGGTTCCGCGCTCTCGCCAGCAGCGACGATCACTACTGGTTCATAGACGATGTCGACCTCATCGCGGCGTTCAATAAGGACTGCAACGATAACGGCCTGCCCGACGAGTGCGAGGCCGGAGATTGGACCGGCGACGGCTTGATGGATCTGGACGACTGCGCCGGGTTGTTCGGCTGCCTCACCGGGGCGGGCGAAGGGACGTCGCTCGATGCACCGGCCTACCACAATGCATGTTGTGTAACCGGTGATATCGATGCCGATGGTGATGTCGATCTTGGGGATCTAGCGTTATTGCAGAACGGGTTCAATACTCCCCGCCAATAACTTCAGGGCGGGGAATAATGGGTACCGGGAGGGTGTCGAAGTGCCGTTTTTCATGAGACCGACTCTGACTCTGCTCGTCGTAGTTGTAACGACCCTCGGCTTTTGCGCCGGGGCGAATCCGGCCCGCGGGCAATGCCAGATCAACAAGATAACTGCGGATGACGGGATGACGGACGACGATTTCGGGTCAGCCGTGGCCATCGACGGTGAATGCGTGGTCGTCGGAGCCCCCCATGCCGTTCTAGATAGCGGAGCAGCATATCTCTATCGCCGGGCGGGGCTCTATTGGGTACCGATCCAGGAGCTGACCGGAGGGCTCGCCGAATTTGGAGACAACTACGGTACCAGCGTGGCCATTGACGGCGATGTCGTCGTAATCGGAGCCCCCAATCGTGACGATGACGGCCTGCCGGATGTCGGAGCCGTCTACGTGTGGCGACGAGATACCGTAGCGGACATCTGGTGCTTGGAACACACGATCCTGGCACCCGACCGGGAGATGTACGACGGCTTCGGGGAGGCTGTGGCCATCGACGGATCATGGATGGTCATCGGCTGCCCGGGTGACAACGCGGTGGCAGAATCGGCCGGTTCGGCCTATGTGTATGCCTTCGACGGCACCACCGGGACCTGGTCCGAAGCCGGATTCCTGAGGGCCTCGGACGGCGCTTCGGCCGACGGTTTCGGGCGGGCTGTCGCTATCAGTGGCGATCGGATCGTGGTGGGTGCCGAATCGGACGACGACGGTGGTTCCAGCTCCGGCTCGGCCTACGTCTTCCGGTTCGACGCCGTAAGCGGTTGGTCTCAGACGCAGAAGCTCGTGGCCGTCGACGACGATGGTATCAGCGACGCTGATGCCAACGACAAGTTCGGCTCCGCGGTCTCGATTGACAGGCTGCGCATAGCCGTTGGGGCCAACGGTAACGACTCCGCCCTGTCGAATACCGGCTCTGTCTATGTCTTCCAAAAGGGCGAGGCCGGCTGGGCAATCGATAAGAAACTCGACGCGGCTAATGCGGCCGCGTCGGACCGCTTCGGCCGATCGGTTTCGATACTGGGCGACTATCTCCTCGTCGGGGCGGATTATACGGACGGAGCGGGAAGCTCGTCAGGATCGGCGTATGTCTTTCGCCACACCGGCTCCACGTGGGTACAGGTTGCGGAGCTGGTCGCCAACGACGCAGAGGCCGGGGATCGTTTCGGATGCGCTTTGGCTCTCGGCCGTGACTATGCTGCAATCGGGGCGTACGGCGATGACGATAGCGGTTCCTCCGCGGGGGCGGCTTATGTTTTCAAGGTAACGGTCGGTACCGACTGCGACAATAACGGCGTGGCGGACGAGTGTGACATCGCCGCCGGCACGCATTCGGACGACAACGGCAACGGAATCCCCGACCAGTGCGAGTGTGTCGAGTCCGAGGAATGTGTGGACGCGTTGTTCTGCAACGGGGTCGAGACCTGCGTGGACGGGGCCTGTGTGTCCAGCGGCAACCCCTGCATCGAGCTCGGCCTCGTCTGCGACGAAGCTTCCGATTCCTGCGTAGCCTGTCAGGACGACATGGACTGTTACGACGGCAATGCCTGCACCGATGATGTGTGCCAAGAGCAGGAATGCGTTCACTTCTTTGTGCCGAGTGGTACGGATTGCGGGTTCCCGGCCGATCCCGAATGCGGCGTGATGAGTACGTGCGATGGTGCCGGACTATGTGTGCCTAATCACCTGCCGAATGGTACACCGTGCAGCGAAGACGACGACCAATGTACCGACGACGTGTGTATCGACGGCGAATGCCGGCATCCGGATAGTCCGAACGGCACGCCGTGCTCCGATGACGGCCGGGAATGCACCGACGACGTGTGTACCGACGCCGTGTGCGAGCATCCATATCTGCCGTTCGGGACGGCCTGCGGAGATCCTTCCGAAACCGATTGCGACATGCCGGATACGTGCGATCAAATCGGCCACTGCATGGGGAACTACAGAGTTAACGGCACCCCGTGCGAAAGCGACGATAACGATTGCACCGACGATGTCTGCTACATAGGCGTGTGCACCCATCCCAACTTGTGGGAAGGCATCGCCTGCGGGGATCAGAGCGTCACCGAGTGCGACATGGCGGATACCTGCGACGGTCACGGCGTTTGCAGCCCCAACCACGTCAGTGACGGAGTCTCCTGCACCGACGACGGAAACGAATGCACCGGCGATTACTGCAGCTCCGGAGAATGCACCCATCCGAACGTCTCCATGGGGACATCCTGTGGGGATCCCGCCGTGGACGCGTGCAATGGAGCGGATACATGTGACGGCGCGGGTACGTGTCTTGATAACTGGATCGCCGACGGGACTGCTTGCATCAATGACTTCAACACCTGCACGGACGACTACTGTGAATCGGGAGTCTGTATTCACCCCGCCGTGCCGAGCGGTACCGCCTGCGGCAGCCCCGTAGATAGTGAGTGCTCCGCGCCGGACACCTGTGACGATTCCGGCGTGTGCCGGCCGAACCACGAGCCCGATGGGACGGTTTGCACGATTGACGGTAACCTCTGTACCGACGATATCTGCATCGAAGGCATCTGTTCTCATCCGAACCGCTCGGCCGGGACGCCCTGCGGAGACCCCACACAATTCGAGTGCAGCGGGCCGGACGTTTGCGACGGCGAGGGGCTCTGTCTGACCCAAGTTGCCCCGGCAGGGACCCCGTGCGGAGATCCTACGGAGACCGAGTGCAACTTCGCCGACATCTGCGACGGCGCCGGAGTGTGCAGCGACAACCTCTCGCCCGACGGAACCTCGTGTACCGAAGACGGGAACGTCTGCACCGATGATGTCTGTATCGCCGGGTGTTGCACGCACCCGTCCAGGCCGGACGGAATGCCGTGCCCCGACGACCTCTTCTGCAACGGAGAAGAGACCTGTCTCGACGCCGTCTGCGTGGCGGCCGAGCCCCCTTGCGCGCAAGCCGGCCAGGTCTGCGATGAAGATAACGACATCTGCTTCTGCCAGGACGGGGTCGATTGCAGCCGCCTGTACGTGAGCGCCGTAGCTGTTTCTCCTCCGGACGGGCTAAGCTGGGCTACCGCTTACCCCGACCTGAAAACGGCTCTGAACATGGCCGCGTTATCCGGCCTGGTCGATGAGATCTGGGTCGCGGCCGGGACGTACACTCCCGCCGGTGTGGCAGGCGATCGGCAAGCGAGCTTCCAACTCGTGCCGGATGTAAACCTGTACGGCGGTTTCGCTGGTACCGAGACTAGCCTCGATGAGCGCGATCTCACCAACCCCGCCTTTGCGACGATCCTCAGCGGCGACCTGAACGGAGACGATCTTCCCGGGTTCGAAAACCGCGCGGATAACTCGTTCCACGTGGTCATTGGCGTCAACGCCGATTTCGAACCCATCATGACCGCCCTCGCCGCCGCCGATTCGCAGGGATACAGCGTCGATTCGATCACGGCCGAGGACTACCAGGACCTCATATCCCGCGCCGTACCGTATTCTGCCACGCTCGACGGCTTCACCATCTCCGGCGGAAACGCCGACGGCGAGTTCCTGCACTCCTTCGGTGGCGGAATGTACAACATGGTCGATAGACCGGCCGTGAGAAACTGCACCTTCACCAATAACCGCGCGGCCGTGCGCGGCGGCGGTATGTACAACTCAGTCGGCAGTAATCCGGCCATTGACGTTTGCGTCTTCCATGGCAACACGGCCGGGACCGGCGCGGCGATGTCAAACTACAACGCCAGCCAACCGGCAGTCACCGATAGCAACTTCGTCGACAACACCGCCGACTTAGCCGGCGGCGCAATCGCCAACCAGTTCGACAGCAGCGCAACCTTGCAGAACTGCACCTTCACGCGCAACGCCGGCGGCACCCAGGGTGGCGCTCTGTTCAACAACGGCAGCGATCCGACCATAACCGGCTGTGTATTCGCCGGAAATACGGTCGTCGGTTCCGGGAGCGGCGGGGCGATCTTCAACTACGCCGGTCAGTCGACCGTTACGAACTGCACCTTCTTCGGGAACAGCGCTTCGACCGCGGCCGGTATCTACAGCAGTTTCAACAGCGTTTTGACCTTGACCAACTCGATTCTCTGGAACAACGTAAGCGACGCCGGAGCCACCGAGACCGCCCAGGTTGTCGTCACCGGCAGCGAGCCCGCAATCGAATACTGCTGCATCCAGGGCCTTACGGGCATACTCGGCGGTGACGGGAACGTCGGCGCCGATCCGCTATTCATCGACGCGGTCGGGCCCGACGGGGTGATCGGCACCGGGGACGATGATCTTCGTCTTGCCTCGGGCTCCCCGGCCATCGACGCCGGTTCCAACACTGCGCTGCCCTCCGGTTTCTCGGTCGACCTCGACGGCGCGCCGCGAACCGTCAATGACCCGGAGACCCCGAACACCGGAAGACGCACCGGCAATTGTCTGATGGTCGATCTCGGCGCGTACGAGTATCAGACCGACGCCCCGATAAACGATTGCAACGGCAACTTCATCGAGGACGAATGCGAGACGGCCGACGGCTCGACCGCGGACTGCAACAACAACGGCGTACCGGACATCTGTGATCTGCTGCCCGGTACCAATCTCGACTGCAACGACAACATGTTGATCGATGCTTGCGAGACGGCCGACGGCACCACTACCGACTGTAACGCTAACCTGGTCCCGGACGAGTGCGACGTGGCGTCCGGCGATAGCGAAGACACCAACGATGACGGCATCCCCGACGAGTGCCAGGTATTGTATGTCGATGTCCGGGCGGTCTACGGGGCGAACGACGGCTCCAGTTGGTGCGACGCCTTCGTCGATCTCCAAGACGCTCTGGCCGCGGCTTCCCCCGGTGATGCGATTCTCGTGGCCGACGGCACGTACTACCCCGCCCCGCCCGGCGGAGACCGAACCGCGAGTTTCGAATTAACCAGCGGGCTACGCCTCTACGGCGGTTACCGCGGCTGCGGCTCGGGGGACCCCAACGAACGTAACGTCCAGCAATACGAGACGATCCTCAGCGGTGACATCGACGAAGACGACGAACTGACCAGCAACTGCTGCTTCGCCCATGATTCCCCCGGCTGCGATGACGCGATCTGTGAGCGGGCAGTATGCGAAGGGAACTCCACTGAAGTGTGTTGTTACGAAGACTGGGACGAAGACTGTGCGGCGAGTGCCATGTGGAGCCGATGCCGGGACGTATGTCAAAGTGATGACACAAACAACAGCTATTGGGTTGTGCGGGCGGACTCGGTAGATGACAAGTGCATCTTCGATGGTTTCACGGTTACTGCCTCCAACGCAGTTGGTATGGCGATTGCCGTCTCCGATTTGACCGTCAATGATTGCACCTTTTCGGGGCATCACGGCGAGTATTACGACACTTCGGCCATGTCGATATCAGAGCAGGCGAACTCTTCGGGAGAATACCACACACCCCGTGTCACTAACTGCCGCTTTATCGATAACGGGAGCCCGGACTGGCGTTGCAACGGGGCGGCGCTTGAGGTCAACAACGGCAATGCCGTTTTGACTGATTGCTTGTTTGAGAACAACATGAGCGAATTAGGCGGGGCGGTCTTTCATGGCGACTCCTACGGATCTCCCGATCCTGACGAGGTTCTTGGCACTCTCACTCTCAACAACTGTACGTTACGCAATAATCTCGCTACGTATAGCCAACGTGGTTCCGGCGGTGCCATATACACCAGTTACGCGTCGCTGGTCCTCAACGGATGCACGTTCGAAGGCAACATTGGTGAGGATGTGGGTGGTGCCGTTGTGGTTTGGCGCAGCGATTTCCTAATTCAGGATTGTACGTTCTCTGACAACATCGCGGACGGCGCGGGCGGGGCGATCTTCGTCGAAACCTACGATGCGTTGCGAGACTATGCAATAGTAGGCTGTACATTCACCCGGAACACGGCCTATAGTGGCGGCGGCGTCTACATCGAGCTTGATGGAGCCAGACCGTTGGGCATTCGTGGCTGTTTGTTCTCCGAGAATCATGCCAACTCGGGCGGTGGCATCTGCGCTGATGCACAAGCCAGGTTACAGGATTGTGTATTCGCCGGCAATTCGGCCGACTACGGTGGGGCAGGCGTCCATGCCGATGCGTTTCTGTCGGCAACAGGATGTGTGTTCACCGCAAACGAGGCGATCACCGGCGCCGGATTGGATGCGGGGAAAGCAGAGGTTGTCTCAAGTACCTTTGCGGCGAATCGCGCCGATGCGTGTGGTGCCATCGACGCAGACGGAACGTTCGTCAACTGCCTGGTAAGCGGGAACGTGAGCAGCTCGTCTGGGGGCGGAATCTGCAGTGGAGATGCGACGTTCATCAACTGTGCGATAACAGACAACCACGCGGACCTCCGCGGAGGCGGCATCGCCGGCAGGCGACCTTCGTTGATCAACAGCGTTATCTGGGGCAATACCGATAGCGGTAGTGATCCGGAGTCCGCCCAGATATTCGAGGATCCTCCCGGACAGTGGACGGGCGGTATTCGCGTGGAGCACAGTTGCGTCGAAGGGCTTACCGGCATCCTCGGCGGGATCGGAAACACCGGTAGCGATCCGTTGTTTGTCGCTCGCGGCTACTGGGATGACGGCGGCACCCCGGACGACCCTGAGGATGACGAGTGGATCGACGGAGACTACCGGTTGCTCGCCGGGTCACCGGCCATCGACGCCGGCGTTCGAAGTAATTGGCCGTACTACGTTTTGACCGATCTCGATGGTCAGGAGCGGTTCGTGGACGATCCCGATATCCCAAACGCCGCGGCGGACCGATACCTCTCGGTCGACTTGGGCCCGTATGAGTTCCAGCTCACCACTCCGGGCGAAGACTGCAATGGCAACGGAGTTGGCGACAACTTCGACCTGTTCTACGAGTACACCCTCGACCTGGGCGATCTTGCGGTGGGAGGGGACGGCACCGGCATTGCGACCCGCGGAACCGGACTGAATCCCCGCACCGGCACGCTGGTCGCCCCGGACGTCTTCGGCGGGGAGGATGGGGAAGGGCCGTCATTCATAACCACCGACGGCACCAACAACACGGTCGACCTGCCGGCAGTGAACGGCGTGTTCGTCCCCAACGGGATCACTCCGATTGATAACCGGGGAACCACGTTCGAGTTCCCCGCCACTGGCGGCTATGGGTGGGACGCCATCCGCCACGGGGCCGCGGTGTTCGACGACGACGCTTACTATTATCCGGTATTGGAGCCGATCCAAATGCCGGACTCGGTCCGTTTCGAACGGCCGGGGATCGGGATGAACACAAACGCCGGAATCACTTTCGATCTCGCCTCCATCGTTCCTCCGGGGCCGGCGAATACGCCGAGGGGGTTCCAAGCAGTGACCGGGCGGAACGATGGTACGGATCGGTGGGGCAAGGGATTCGAGGCGTGGGTACTCGTGGACGGAGTCGTCCGGTTCTATCAACCCATCCCAGACGACTCGCGGTACCGACACGTTGCAGTAGATGTTCCGTTGATCGAAGGTGACCGGTTCTTGACTCTCGCGACCACCGACCTGGATGGGCGGATCGCCGATGACTGGGCCGTATTTGCCGACGCCCGCCTGGTCGTCCGGGTGGAGGGCGACTGCAACGACAACGGCACCCCCGACGAGTGCGACCTAATGCAGGGTGACAGCGTCGATTGGAACGACGATGGTTTTCCCGACGAGTGCAACCGCGACTGCAATAACAACGCCCTGCCGGACTTCATCGAGATTGTCTTCGGGTTGTGCGACAACTGTAACGACGATGACATCCCGGACGTGTGTCAGCTTGCCGGTAACGACTGCAACTTCAACGAGATCCCCGACGACTGCGACATCGCGGATGGAACCTGCCTGGACGACAACGCCAACGGCGTCCCCGACGGGTGCGACCCGGACTGTGACGGGGACGGCATCCCGGATTTCTCCGAGATCCTCTCCGGCGAAGTCGATGACTGCAACGCTAACGGCGTGCCGGACAACTGCGAGCCGGACTGCGATGGTAATGGCATAGCCGACGCTTGCGATCTGGCCGATTCGACCTACCCCGACTGCAACAGCAACGGCAGGCCCGATCTCTGCGAGATCGAGGCGGGGACCAGTCCGGACGTCGATGAGGACGGGGTGCCTGATGAGTGCCAGGCGGCCGTCCTGTTTGTTGATGCCGATACCCGCGGACTCGGCAACGGTACCTCCTGGGTGGACGCCTATCCGTCTCTGCAAGATGCCCTGACCACCGCGGCCGCGTCGGATGTCGCCGAGGAAATCTGGGTGGCGTCCGGTACGTATCACCCCGCCGGACCCGACGGCGATCGGACGGCCGCCTTCCAGTTGGCGTCGGGAGTATCCGTATACGGTGGATTCGCCGGTATTGAGACCCAACGGGAACAACGCCGCCCGGGGGATCATCCCACCATTCTGAGCGGCGACCTGAACGAAGATGACCATCTGCCGGACGGCCGTGCGGAGAACAGCTATCACGTGGTTACCGGTAGTGGCACTGACGATGCGGCCCGGCTCGACGGATTCACTATTCGCAACGGACAGGCCGACGGCACCGATTCTGGGCAAGACTCCGGCGGCGGGCTATATTGCCTTTCCGGATCGCCCACGATCAGCGACTGCGTGTTTACCGCCAACTACGCCCGAGCGGGCGGCGGGGCGGCGTTCAATGACGGTAGCCCGACCCTTTGGCTAAGATGCCGGTTCTTCGGAAACCACTCCGACGGAAACGGTGGAGCGATGTCCAACAACAACAGCTATCCCGAAATCCGGTCGAGCACCTTCGTCGGAAACTCATCGGTAGGCGATGGCGGGGCGATAAGTAGGTTCACCTATCAATCGAGGTTGTACAACTGTACGGTAGTCGGAAACGTCACGGACGGGCTCGGAGGCGGAATCGCCAACCCCAGCGTATCTGCGGCTACCATCAGCAACAGCGTGTTCTGGGCCAACCGTGACAGGAGGGGGATAACCGCATCCTCGCAGATTTACGGGTATGCCGCGAGGGGTTTCAGCATTATCCAGGGCCTGTCGGAGACCCCCAACAGTCTCGGCAACACCGGCGCTGATCCACAGTTCATCGATGTCGACGGCGCCGACGACGTGCTCGGCACCGCCGATGACAATGTGCGCCTTCGGCCCGGCTCTCCCGGGATCGACGCCGGTGATCCGGATCTTATTGCCGATCCGGCCGAGACCGATCTGGACGGGCACGCTCGAATCCTCTGTGGCCGGGTGGACATGGGCGCGTACGAGTCGGGCATCGGAGATGCCACGTGCGATGGCCGGGTCGACTTAGCTGACTTCGCCTTCTGGCCCGATTGCGTCACCGGCCCGGGGATTGCGTTTGAAGATCCGGGTTGCGAGTCGTTCGATTTCGATTTCGACGGCGAAGTAGACCTACGTGATCTCGCCGGTCTGACCATCGAGTGGAGTAACCCGCAATAGGCGGGCTGCTTGCGGTGAAAAAAAGGACTGGCTCCGAGCAGATCCTCGCTCACGGTACCAACAGGTGTTTTCGGCGAGGTGCCCGCACCCTCTTTCACGGGGACTCGTCGAGCCATCGATGGGCCCGATCGAGGATACTCGAGGGATACCCCTCCCGCTCCAAGATGCGTAGCGCGTTGCGCGTCTGCGCCGGACCGGGCCTCAGACGGTAGTCGAACACCAGCCCGTCGTCGTCAATGCTCTCCCGAAAGTGGTGGTTTTGAATAACGCGCCCGTCGGCCAGCTCCATCAGGCTCTGCTCGTGCGTCGCAAAAAGAAAGAAACCGGCAGAATCGCGGAGATGCTCGACCACGGCCACCCCGGCCGCGATCTGCTCGCGCGAGTTCGTGCCGCGCAGCGGCTCATCCACGATTCCAAGCACGGGGACTCTCCCCTCGGGCGGAGCCACCATCCGCCGTAACTGGCGGACCTCGGCCAGGAAGTAGCTTTCGTCCTTGGCCTGACAGTCCCGGGCCTGCAGATCCGTGATCAAACGCACCGGGCCAATGGCCATCTTCTCGGCCGCAACGGCGGCGCCCATCTGGGCAAGCAGCACGTTGGCTCCGACCACTCGCAGAAGAGTGCTTTTGCCGGCCATGTTCGACCCGCTGACCATCCACATGCGCGTCGTCGTGTCGAGCCGCACGTCGTTAGCTACCACCTCCTGCGGGTCGATCAATGGGTGCCGTCCCCCGGTAATCGCGACAATTTGCTCGTTGGACAGTTCCGGATAGCAGCAGACGGGCTGTTCCCACCCGAAACACGCCAGACTCGTCAAAGCGTCGAGATCCGCCAGGGCGGATAGCCCGTCGAGCAACTCGTCACGATGCGGCAAGGCCTTGTTCAGAATCGCCGCGGCGATGTGCAGATCGAGGAAGAGCAGCACATTGCAGAAGGCGTGGACCGGACCGCCACTCTGCGCCCATGCGATCCGCTTGAGCAAGAGCGGTAGAACCCGGTCGTCACTAACTGCCGCCAGGGCGTGACGCAGTTTGCCCAGCTCACCTTCGTGCGGCAGGTCCATTGCCGCTTGCCGCGCGGCGATCAAATACCCCTCCACGGCCGGGGCGACTCGCCGCCACGGGGCGAGACACCTGACAAGCCCCCGATGGAGCCCGCGGTAGATTAGCGCGTTGACCAGCGCGACTGAGACGAAGGCTATGCCCCATCCGGATCGCCCCACCCCCGCCTGGTAGATCGCCACGACGAAAAACAGCCCGCTTAGCAAGGACCAGATGCGGAGCATCTTCGTTCGCGCCGGATCCCCCAGCGGAGATGCTTGACGCAGGGTTCTGACCAACTGCTCCAGGTACCCGTCGCGCCCTCGCAGTCCGGCCGTCCCGGCCATGAGCTGGAACCGTCGCCCCGGATCCCGATCCAGCCACCTAACTGAATCCTGGCGCGTGCGGATGGACTCGGCATCCACAAGCGGGTTAAGAAACCAATCGTACAGCCGGCGGCAGCCGAGCAACGTCGAGGTCCGGTTCAGCAGACCGAACAAACCCACCGGGGGGGCGTGGAGGTCCAAGTCGTCGGACTCCTGTTCGGTGAACGCCCAAGTATTCTCCGCCGCTAACAAAGACCCGACGGTTGTTTCCGGATCCGAAGGCGCCGGGGCCTCGTTAGATCGGATCAGCGTAACGATACCGCCGACCCTCCGTCGAGCCTCCTCGGCAATGGTCACAAGGGAATCGTGGAATCGGCGTACACGTCGCGCATGGTGATGCCGCCTGACCGTCCAGGCGAACAACAAGGTGCCGAGGATGACCACAACACTCGCCGCAGCCGGTTTCTCGTCGATTAGCACCCACACCGCCACCGTTACCACGAAACAGGCAAGTCGAGCCCAGGACCAATACGACTCCGTGCGCAGGCAAGATGCCCGGCGGCGGAGAAGGCCTGCCGTATGGCGGTCCAACCACTCGCCTCGAGCGGTGTCCGCTGAACACTGCGTCTCTCGTTCGTCTGACATCATGGTGGTCGCCCCTTTGGCTGCGCCTCGCCGCCGGCGCACCGGCCATCATGGACGGTCCGAGTTCGGACGCAAGTTGTGCCATTAACGGACGGAGGTCCCAGTTAGCCCCGTCTTTCCCCGCTTGCCATCGTCGCAGAGCCAGGCGTCCGTATTCGCGCGCCTCGCCGGGCACTGGATGGCGAGCTGTTTCGGGAGAGGGCTCGCTAAGGGGGATGAGGTGGGACCGGTCCCCTGTCCCGGTGGTCTCCACCAGCCGCGTCCTCGAGAAATCACGTGGTTTTCGATTTTTTCTTATCGGCACCCACGTTAGGGGTTTACTTGCGGGCGAGCGGGGGTATACTGCGTGCGGTTGGTTCGTCGAACGAGGCGCGCACGTGACGTTGGAAAACCAAGTCTGGAACGCTTTGCCTGGATCGTCTTCCTACTTTCTGGGCCGGAATGTCGGCCACTTTCACATACGACCCTGAAAGAAAAACAGTGGGTCGAGACCACCATCGACAGGAGAATGCGATGGGGAAAAAGTTGTATATCGGGAACCTCAGTTACGATGTCACCAGTGCGGATCTTGAGTCGTTGCTGGCGGCGCACGGTACCGTCCAGAGCGCGGAGGTCATCAGCGACCGGTCGACCGGGCGGAGCAAAGGGTTCGGGTTTGTGGAGATGGATTCCGAGTCGGAAGCCCAGGCGGCTATTGCGGCGTTGAACGGCCAGGAGCACGGCGGCCGGGCGCTGACTGTGAACGAGGCTAAGCCCCGCGCCCCGCGTACCGGTGGCGGTTACGGCGGTGGCGGTGGCGGTGGCTACGGCGGTGGCCGTGGCGGTGGTGGTGGTCGCAGAGACCGCTACTAGGACCGGCTGCTAACCCACCAAAGCCCCACTGAGCCGCCGTCTTGGCGTTGCTCGGTGGTATGCGACCGACCGTCGCGGATTCGTCCCGGCGGTCGGTCGCTTTTTTGCGCCGCCAGCCAATCTGCGACACCCAGCCTACGCCAAGCCGGCACGCATCGCGCAAAGACGGCTGCAGGTTTCGTTTCTCGACCATGCCCTACACGTGCCGCCCCCCTGCAAGGAGGTCTGCGTTATCAGATTCGGGTAGAACGTTGGACGCGGGCGGGTACCGGCACCAACGCCGCTGCAGGTTCCCCGGCCGGCTCGCGAGCCGGCTCGAAGTTCGCGCCGAACCCTCCGCCGAGCGGCAGCCCGGCGAGGTGGGCAAGCAGGCGAAGACCGGTCGCCACGAAAAACGCCAACGGGTGGATTCCTCTGACCAGCTTGGCCGTCCGAAGCGATCGGAGGAACTGCTCGGGACCGTCGAAGTCGGCCATGTATTGATAACACGGTGCTATACTCAGTGACATGTGGCTGTCCGCTCCGACGTAACCGGGTAGATCATGCCGGTCTGCGAAGCGCTCCGCCTCTCGGTCGGGGCGGCGCCGGACGTTCTGGGCGTTGTTCACCTCGACGGCATCCACCAGGTGGGCGATGTCGTGGGCGCGATCGAGCAGACCGCAACTGAACGCTCGCACGAACGGGTGCGGCAGAAGCACAATCCCGCCCTGAGCGCGAATCGCCGCGGCCGTATCTTCAGCCGACATTCCCGGGGCCACCCGTTCCGTCAGAAAAAGCCCGATCAGGTGACCGTCGGTCGTCGTGATCTCCTCGCCGATGATGACCCTGGCAGACGTCATTCGCCGGAAGCGCTGGGCACCTTCGATGGTGTCGTGGTCCGTTATGGCCACGCACCCGATGTTCTCTTCCTCAACGTAACGGGCGAGCCGCTCCAGCGAGATATCACTGTCGTAGGAGTAGTCGGTGTGTAGATGAACCAGAGTTTTGATCAGACGCACGGTCGCTTATCCCCCTCGAAACGTGCTGTCAGACACCACGCCCGGGCGCGTCCGCCCATCGTCCGCTCGGCCTGCCAACATGGGACTGTATGTTCCTCAAACGGCGTTGTCAAAGCGATCTGGGCGTCCGATAGGGTCGCGCAGGGGCTGGCAATCTGGGCTATCCCGGTGGGGTCCAGTGTCGAGTAACCAGACCACGTCCGCTAAGGGACGTTTCCTGCGAGCGCGTTATCAACGAAGGCGACCAGCTTCTCGGCGTACTCGGTGGTGTAGGTGTAACCGGCGTTTACGTGGTTGCCGGGCGTCTCGATGAACTGTTTCGGCGCCGCCGCTGCTTCGAAAAGCTGCCGACCAAGGGCAATCGGAATGAGACGGTCGTCCTGGCCGTGCAGGAACAGCTTCGGGCAGTTGATAGAGCCCACCTTGCCGGCGGAATCGTATCGGTACCGGATCAGGTACTTCACCGGTAGCAGCGGATAGTGCATGCCGCCGACATCCGCGAGACTCGTAAACGTAGATTCGACTACCAACGCCGCCGGGGTATGACGCAGAGCCAGGTCGATTGCGACGGCTCCGCCCAATGACCTGCCGAAGATGACGAGACGTTGCGGTGGCACTGCGCGATCTTCCACCAGATACTGCCACGCGGCCTCTGCGTCCCGGTATGTACCCGTTTCGGTCGGATGCCCCTCACTTTGACCGAATCCTCGGTAGTCGAAGATCAAGACTGCGTATCCATAATGATGTAGAACGTGGATACTGTGCAAGCGATCGCCGATATTGCCCGCGTTACCATGGCAGAATAACACGGTCGCCTTCGCCTCTGGGCACGGAAGATACCATGCGGAGAGCTCCACGCCGTCTGACGTGTGCAAGGTAACCTCATCGAAACTCAAACCGACGTCCTGGGGCGTTGCGGCGATCTTGCGGTCTGGGAAGTAGATAAGATATCCCTGGAAGCAGGCCACAAGTAGACACACCCCGGCATACGTGATCAGGATGATAACAAGCAGGCGCCGAGCCGCTTTGAACAGTCTGGACCGCAGCGCCGGCTTCGAGTCCTGCTCCGTCAATGTAGGTTCGTCCGCCATGCAGCTTCACACCCGGGAGCCTGTTACCGTGTTCTTAACGGCCGCCGCCCAGCGGTGCCGACCCCATTACTCGCCGGACACCAGATTCCGATTCCAGCCGGGGATTTCCACTACGATGTCCGCCGATCCGTCGGGAACCGCCCGGCAAGCCAGGCGACTGGTCGGCCGCAATCCCGGGGCATTGTCCAGTTGGTCTTCTTCCTCATCGGAAGGCTCGGTCAGTGCCTCGGTGCCCTCTCTGACAAAAACATGACACGTCGAGCAGGCGCATACTCCACCGCAGGCGTGCTCGATCGTAATCCCGTGCCCCAAGGCCACATCCAGAATGCTGCCCGGGAGGCCGTGCTCCTGGTATGGCAGAACGTCTGGGTCCACGTCCACGGTTCTATCAGCGGGGAGGAAGGTCATCCGGTACTTCCGGACGTGCCCAGGGGCAGGCAGGTCGAGGTTCGTGTCGTTTTCGTCCACGGACATGGTCCTCCACTTCAGTCTCCGGATGACGGAGATGCGTCGCGAGCCCGGCGGTCGTCGTCCACGTTAAGGGCCGCGGTCATGGCCGCCTCGGCCAAGGGGATCGTCATCCGATTGAACTCTTCCCGCCGGGCGTTTATTGCGCCGGCATCATCGGATTCCGCGGCGAAGGTGCGAATCTCGTTCAGCCGGTCACTGAGCATCTGCCGTTGTTGATCTCCGATCAGATGGCCGAATTGCGCAAGCATCTGTTCCGCTTTGTTGAGGTCGAACTCGAGGGTCGTGCGAACCTCGATGAGAAAGCGGGCGTCCATGTCGTCATAAGCATACTCGAGAGATTCCCGCTCCATCCGCGCTACTTCCTCGCGCGTAAGCCCGTGTGAAGGGATGATCTGTATACTGGCGATCTTCCCGCTGCGTTGTTCTCGGGCCGAGACGTTGAGGATCCCGTTCTGGTCGATGAGAAACGTGACCTCGATCTTCGGCAACCCGGAGGGCATCGGCGGGATGCCTTGCAGCTCGAACACGCCGAGAGAGCGGCAGTCCCGGGCGAGTTCGCGCTCGCCCTGCAGGACGTTTATCTTGACCTTGGTCTGCCCGTCCTTGAAGGTCGTGAACATCTCCGATGCCTGGCAAGGTACGCGGACGTTGGCCGGAATGAGCTTGCCCATCGCCCCGCCGAGGGTCTCGATCCCAAGTGACAATGGGGTGACGTCCAGCAGCAGTAAATCCCGTTCGTCGCCCGCCAGGATTGACGCCTGAACGGCCGCCCCCAAAGCGACGACCTCTTCCGGATTCAGCGCCGTGTACGGGCGGCAGTTGAACACCTCCGCCACTCGCTGACGGACGTATGGCACTCTAGTGGACCCGCCTACCATGACCACCTGGTCAATCTGATCCGGCTTCAGTTCCCCGCGGAGCATGGCCCGCGAGCACGCCGCAATCGCCCGATCCACGAGCGGCGCTATCATCGACTCGAACTCCGCGCGGCTTATGGTCCGGCGGTAAACCCGATCCGTGCCGATGCCGACCTCCAACGACGCGGTTTCCTCGTTGCCCAGCCGCATCTTGACGTTCTCGGACAGGGTTCGGATTTGCTGCTTGATCGTCGGCGTGGTGATGTCTATTCCGAACTCGGTGCGAATCTCGCGGGCGATCAGGTCGCCGATCGTGCGGTCGAAATCATCTCCGCCCAGGTGAGTGTCTCCATCGGTAGCCAGAACCTCAAAGACCCCGTCTTCGATGGTCAGGATCGAGACGTCAAAAGTCCCGCCGCCGAGATCGAAGACCGCGATGGTGCCCTGCTTCGCGCGGTCCAAGCCGTAGGCCAGCGCCGCCGCCGTCGGTTCGTTCACTATTCGCAGCACTTCCAGCCCGGCGATCTGCCCGGCGTCCCGCGTCGCCTGCCGCTGTGCGTCGTCGAAGTGGGCGGGTACGGTAATCACCACCTTGGACACCGGGTGCCCCAAGTGGGCCTCGGCGCGGTCCCGGAGCTCCCGCAGAATCAGCGCACTGATCTCCGGGGGCGTGAACGAACGATCGCCGGCGGTCACGGCCGCGATGTCCCGTTCCGCCGAGTCGGTCTGGCGACGTTCAATGCGATAGGGCAGATAGTCGACGTCGTCGGCCAGATCGGCGAACCCCCGTCCCATCAAACGCTTGATTGAATGGATCGTGGTCAGAGGCTTCTCGACCGCGTGGGCGCGGGCCTCGCGACCGAGCGTCACTCGGTCGCTCTGCGGGTCAAATGCGACCACCGAAGGGAGCATTGTGTCGTCAGGGCCGTCGGGTCCCGGGATCAGCCGCGGCCCGCCGTGATCGGCATAGGCAACCAGCGAGTTCGTCGTGCCCAGGTCGATGCCGACGATGACATCCGAAGAGTCAGTCAAGGTTGTGGTCTCCATCGTCGGCGAGCGGGTCGGCGTGTACCTCGGCCAGGATGTTGTCGAAGTACTTCACCGAGTTGATCAGTCTTCGGAACTCGGTCTTCTCGGACTCGTCCGCGTCTGTGAGCTGATCGGCGCGTTGCGCGATTATCGCCAGCGTCTCTGCCCGGCGCGCCCGGACGGTCGTACGGACGTTCGCCAATTCGGCAGGATCCTGTCGGGCGTGGGCATCTTCAATCCGCTCTCGCATAGCCATCACCTCCGCCAGCAGATTACCGGGGACATCACGGGCCTTGGCGGCGCTGGGTCCGCCGGCCAACTCCAACATGTAACCCGCTCGGCGGATGGGGTCTTTGAGCACGGTGTAAGCCTGGTTGATGTTGGCGCTGAGGCGCGTGGCCAGCACCCGGACCTCCTCCGGTTGGCTGCTGACGCGATCGGGATGGATGTTACGGGTTATCGCCCGGAAGGCGGCGGTTAACTTGCCCTCGTCGATTGCGTAAGTGCGTTCGAGGTTGAGCAGGTCGAAATAATCCGCCGTCTGCGGGGCCGGGTAGAGGGTCCGGCACCCTTCGCAGACGATGGGCGTCGCCAGATCGGCTTTGCACCTCAGGCATTTCGCCGGGATTGTGGGGGTCTCGTCGGGCATTTGTGGCTTACGTCGAGAAACTCGAACCGCAGCCGCAGCCTCCCGCGGCGTTGGGGTTATCGAAGACGAACCGTTTTTGCATGGTCTCTTCCACGTAGTCGATTGTCGTCCCGTTGAGGTAGAGATGACTCTTCGGGTCGCAGATGACCTCGACGCCTCGCTCTTGCCAGCGCTCGTCGTTCTCCGCGACGCTGTCGGTCAGATCCATGCCATAGCTGAACCCGCCGCAACCGCCGCCTTTCACGCTGACCCGCAGGTACACCTCGGAACCCTCTTTGCGGCCATCCGGCTGTTGGGCACGCCCTTTCTCGATGATACTGAGGACCTCTCGGGCCGCCGCTTCGGTTAGTTTGATCATCAGAGCCGCTCCTTATCAAACATGCCGTGACACTTCTGCGTCATGAGCCCGCCGGGTCCTTGCCGGTATGCTTTCGTCGGAAGTCAGTAATCGCTGCCCGAACCGCATCCTCGGCCAATACGCTGCAGTGGATCTTCACGGGCGGTAAAGCCAGTTCTTCGACGATCTCGGTGTTCTTGATATCAAGGGCCTCGTCCAGCGTCTTACCTTTAATCCACTGAGTTGCCAGCGAGCTGCTGGCGATTGCGCTTCCGCAGCCGAAGGTCTTGAACTTCGCGTCGGTAATGCGTTCGTTCTCATCCACCTGAATCTGCAGCCGTAATACGTCCCCACACTCCGGCGCGCCGACAATGCCGGTCCCCACGCTCGGCAGCGACTTATCCAGAGTTCCGACGTTCCGCGGGTTGTTGAAATGGTCTACGACCTTCTCGCTGTATGTCATCTCGGTGTCTCTCTATCCCCGCCGGCATCCGGTACCGATCCTACTCCGGCAAGCGGCGCTGGGTACTTGTCTCTACGGGCTTCGCCACTCAATATCGGCCGGGTTGACTCCTTCCAACGCCATCTCGTACAGCGGGCTCATCTCCCGCAGACGTCTGACCGCCTTCACCGTTGCCGCAATCGTTCGGTCGATCTCTTCCTCCGTGGTGAATCGTCCCAGCGAGAACCTGATTGAAGTATGGGCAACGTCATCGCCCACCCCGATCCCGCGCAGAACATAGCTCGGCTCCAACGACGCGCTGGTGCAGGCACTTCCACTACTTACCGCGATATCCTTCATGCCCAACATCAGGCTCTCTCCCTCCACGTAGAGGAAGCTGACATTGAGCGTTCCCGGCAGGCCGTGCTCCCGACTGCCGTTCATAGTGATGAAGTCCAATTTCCTCGAAAGGCCGTCCCAAAGCCGTTCCCGCAGGCTGCGCAGCCGTTCGCTCTCTGTGGTCAGCTCCGCCTTGGCGAGCTGCGCGGCGGCTCCGCACCCGACGATCCCCGGGACATTCAACGTGCCGCTCCGCATGCCACGCTCATGTCCGCCGCCGTAGATGATCGGCTGCAGGCGCACCCGCGGATTCTTCCGTCGAACATAAAGCGCCCCGACGCCTTTGGGCCCGTACATCTTGTGAGCCGAAATCGTCAACAGATCGACGCCCATTTCCCCAACATCTACCGGAATCTTCCCGACCGCCTGGGTCGCGTCCGAGTGGAAGAAGACGCCGCGATCCTTGCAGACCGCGCCGATCTCGTCCACCGGATTGAGCGTCCCGATCTCGTTGTTGGCGAACATCAACGACACCAGGATGGTGTCCGTGCGAATCGCCTCGGCAACCTGCGCGGCACTGACCCGACCGGTGCGGTCCGGCCGAAGCCACGTAACCTCAAAGCCCTCGGTTTCCAGGAACTTGCAGGGGTCCACCACCGCTTTGTGCTCAATCGGGGAAGTGATGATGTGCCGACCTTGCTCGACGTACATCCGGGCGACTCCCTGGAGAGCCGCGTTGTTTCCCTCCGTCGCTCCGCTGGTCCAGATGATCTCGTTCTCGTCGGCGCCGATCAGTTCGGCAACCTGGCGGCGCGCCCGGGTCACGGCGGCCTTGGCGGTTTCCCCGAAGCGGTGGTAGCGGCTGGCCGCATTCCCGAAGTCCTCCCTGAAATACGGGAGCATCGCGTCGAGCACGCGGGGGTCCACCGGCGTGGTTGCGTTGTTGTCGAGGTATACGAGGCTCATCCCGACAGCTCCTTCGTGCACCCTTGTCCGGCGATCTCGGGTACTCGATCCAGGCACTCCGGGGGCACCGTTTTCAGATCGTCCGCCAGCAGTTCTGCCAGAGTTACGCTCTCAAGAAACCGCTTGAAGTGCTCGTGGATTCGACTCGCCGGCGATCGGATCGGGCAGGCCAGTTCAAGGTCGCACGGCTCGGCGGCCGAGACGTCGCCCGACAGAACGCACCTCACGAATTGCACCTCGCCCTCCATGGCCGTAATGACCTGGTCCAAAGTGACGGCCTCCGGCGGGTTCGCCAACTGGTAGCCGCCCGCAGCGCCCCGATGGCTCTGGACAATCTCAGCCCGAGCGAGGTCCTTCAGGACGTTCGTGAGCAATGCCTGTGGAATGTGACATTCCTCGGCCACGGTGCGGGCACTGACGACCTCACCGGAGTTTCGGGCCAAATGCGTCAAGGCGATCAAGGCGTATCCGGTCTTTTTGTTCAGGGCGAACATTATCAATTTCCACTGTGCGATCCTGGCTCATTGAGCCATTATCATCGAGCTGCTTTCATATAGCACTCATCAGGTACGATATCAAGGATCTCGGCGACAAACCGGGGATGGGTATCGGGGCCTTGCGGAGGGCGGGGATAGGTCGGCATCTCACGGAATAGCCGTTCACCCTTGCAAAAACTGCGAGAGTCACTATGCTCCACCGTCGGATGTCAATCGGCTGCAAGGAGGCGAGCGATGCCGAAGGCTAAGCCTGGACCGGCGCTTTTCGAGTTGCTCGAAGAGGATCCCAAGCGGCCGCTTGGTGCGGCGGATAGTGTGGCCCCGAGAGCCGGGCATAATCGATCGGATGCCGGTGGTGTCCTGCGGATGACGCCCGAATCAATCTCCAACGAGGTTGGCGGCGAGTGCTCGTCATTCATCAAGCTTGACGGCGGATGTGTGCGGGTCTCGTTTACGAGCCTGTCGGCTGCGGTGTGTGCGTTTTGCGGATTGGTCGCGCTGCTCGGAGCCTACGAATTAGGGGGGCATTTCGGGTTCCGCCGGGGGTTCCAAAGCGGGCACGAGGCCGGTCGGGACTCGTACGCCGCCCGAACCATGGACGAGATTGAGATTGCCCGGCAGGAGGAACCGGCTACTGATCTGGTGCGCAGCTTGCTCGCTGCCCCCAGCGGCGCCGGCCGTGAGGCGTTGTCCGGTGAGGTTGCTGACGAGGGCGATTCGGAGTCGCCGCGGTGGGTTCGTGATTTCACGTACATCGTGGCGCAGGAGTTCCGGGCGGATCGTCTGGAGGATGTCGAGCCGGCCCGCGAGTTTTTGGCCCAGCGTGGTCTGGCGACGGCGGTTGTTCGGTTGCCCAGCGGCGCGGTTCAGTTGGTGACCACGCAGGGATACAATCATAACAACCAGACGCAGAGACGGCTGGGTGAGCAGCTCCTCCATAAGGAGCACGATATTGGGGCCGAGTACTACGCCTCGGGAGGCGGGTACCGGCTGGAAGGCTATTTCAAAACGCTCAAGAGCGATAGCTGGTAACGGGAGTCAATAGAATGTCGATGGATAAATCGCTCAAGTCGAAGAACACACTTGAGCGGCACCGCAATGTCCTGACCCGCGCAGAGCGGATTCGGGTCATGAAAGAGACCGGGCGTTGGACGGAGGAGTCCACCGCGATAGGTTTGCCGAAGGTCGGTCACCGCAAGGCTGCAGTTGGCAAGAAGGGCAAGGCCGCCAAGGCAACTGACGCGAAGACCGACGAAAAAGCCGCTGAAGAGAAGAAGTAGCGGCGGTAGCGGGGCGGCAATCGCCCTGTGTTTATGATTCCGGTTTACCGGACTAACTAACGCCGCCACGATTCTTTCGTTGGCGGCTTTTTTCGTTGTTTGCCATGGAGGTTGACGCCGTGACAGGAGAGCAGTTTGTTGCCGAGCATGTCAAACCAATTGGTTCATCGGGGATCCGGAGGGTCTTCGATCTGGGCGCGACGCTGAAGGACCCGATCAACCTCTCGATTGGTCAGCCGGATTTTCCGGTGCCCGAGGCCGTGAAGGACGCCATGGTCGAGGCGATCCGGACCGATCACAACGGCTACACCGTTACCCGGGGAATCGCTCCACTTAGGGATCGGATCGCCCGGCAGCTCAAGGAGGAGTTCTCGTGGGAACCTGACCTGTTCGTGACCTCGGGGCTTTCGGGAGGCCTGTTTCTGGCCCTGATGACCTGTCTGAACCCCGGCGACGAGGTCCTGATCGGCGATCCGTACTTCGTGTCTTACCCGCACTTGGTTCGGCTCACGGCCGGCGTGCCCGTGTTCGTCGACCTCTACGACGACTTCCAACTTCACCCGGAGCGGTTCGAAGCGGCGATCACCGCCAAGACCAAGATGATAATCGTGTGCTCGCCCGGAAACCCGACGGGGACGGTGCATCGCGAGGACGATGTGCGGGCCCTTGCGGAGATCGCCCGCAAGCACGACCTGCTCATTGTGAGCGACGAGATTTATTCCATTCTGTCGTACGATTGCCCCAGCCCCAGCCCGGTGGAGTTTGCTCCGGAACGGACGCTGCTGCTGCGCGGGTTCGGCAAGTCCCACGCTATGACGGGGCTGCGGATGGGCTATGCGGCCGGCCCACCGAACGTCATTTCCGAGATGGCGAAACTGCAGCAGTATACCTACGTTTGCGCGCCGCACGCTGCGCAATACGGCGCTCTTACCGCCATGGACACGGACATGTCAGATCAGGTGGACACGTACCGCGCTAAGCGCGATCTGGTATGCGCGGAATTGGAGGGGGTCTTCGAGGCCGTGAGGCCTTCCGGGGGGTTCTACGTGTTCCCGAAGTGCCCGGCGAACTTCTCTTCCGCCACCCCGTTCGTCGAGCAGGCGATCAAGAACAACGTGCTCATCATTCCCGGTGAGGTGTTCAGCGCGCGCGATACGCATTTCCGTATCAGCTACGCGGCCCCGGACGACAAGATCCGCGAGGGCTGCGGAATCCTCCGAGGGTTGGTTGGTTAGCCGGCGTTATCCATTTGGGTGTATTCGAGGGGGCTCTGCGCGTTGGTCCAACACCAGAACTCGCCCCCAGCTTTGGTGAGGACTGCGGCTGGCCGAGGCGCAATGCGCACAAAACCCCCATCCCGAGGCTTCGCAAGCGACGGGAGGGGGACTCCGCTCCTCTTTTCGCCTGGATGCTGAGCTAGGCTGCCGTCGTACTACCGAACAGCATGCTGATCAGCAAGTTCAACAGAATCGGCAGAAGGCTAGAAAGTAGAGTGCTAATTAAGCTGCTGGCCATGTTCCCGACTACCTCCATTCAGAAGAAAACTTTCGCGGCGCCGTGGAGCTACTCTCCGGGCGGGGCTGCGGGCCAGGGTGAGCCCTTTCGCACAGTGCGGGGAACCCCGGCAGCGTCCAGCGCACGAAAATACCCGCCGAAGCGGGCATTCTCAAGAGAAAACAATGCGGCAATAACCTACTCTCGCCTTGCGACTACCATCGGCCGTACAGGCTTAACTACCGTGTGCGGAATGGGAACGGGTGTATCCCTGCACGTATTGTCACCGCACCGCGGATAATAGCGAACCCGCCCGTTACGTCAAGACCCAAAAAGAGAAAAAGTTCGGATTGGAAACGAGGGGCGCCTAGTCCTGCGCCTCGAGCGTCGCGATGTCGGCCAGCATGAACTCCACCGGCTGAACTGGCTCTGCCAGCTCGATTCGGAGTGGTAGATGCAGTTCGGGGGTCCAGGATTTGAGGACGCCCAGCTCCTCCAGATCAGCCGCTTTGAGCTGGATCACCCCGTAGGCACGCGACTCGCCATGCAACAGACGAGCGATGTCCTCCGTCGGCCCGGCCACCGTAATCGTCTGCGTTACCAGCGTCATCAAAGAACCGTCCCGGGCCACCGCGTAATAGGACTTTCCCAGGTTTGCGAAACTCACGGCCAGCTTAATGGGCACGGTGGGGATCTTCTCCACGCTTCGATCTGCCTGCATCGTGGCTGTCACGTCAACGCGGGCGGGGTCGAGCCGCGCTCCTTGGCCAAAGGGCTGGTTGTCCAGCGTGACCGCCACCGTCGCCGGCTGCCCCGGAGGCTTGGCTTTGACCAGCCGCTCGACCTCCGCGGAGATGTCGATTCTGGTTTGCTGGTCGGGCAGCGGGAGGTTGTTGAAAACGCTCTCGCGCATGCGCACCGTCGTCGACGATTGTGCAACTTCCGGCTCTTCATCGTAAGCCAGGGTGAGGCGTTGGGTCGTTATCGCCAGTTCGCGCGTGATCATGTGATCCACGACAATCGGCAGGGCGGAGGGCTGGACCGACACGATGGTCAGCCGGCCGAATTCGTGCCGTTGGTCCGTCAGGGCACGCTTGATGGTCTCGCGATCGAGGGTGAGAGTCGCTGGGCCAGTCGGGCGATCTGCGATGCGGAGGTGTAGCTCCAGAGGTTCACGCTTCTGCAGGTCGTCGACCACCCGCCTCGGGCCGGTTACCTGCACGTCGACAAGGCGGGCTTGGACTATCGGGTCGATGTCCACCAGCATGTCACGGTTCGCCAGAGATTCTACGGTGAATGAGACGCGGATGGACACGGCCTCGTTCACCAGGCTGTCTGCGCTCGCCCAGACCAGCGCGGTTAGGATCACGGTCATGGTCAGGAGTTTGGCCTGCTCGATCATGAGCGTTGCCCTCCGTCGCTGCCGCCCGATGATGCCGGTTTGGCGGCTGCCGGCTTCTCCGATCTGACGGTCAGTTCCTTGATGAGCAGATCGCGCAGAGATTCCGGGCTGAGGGATCGGCGGAGACGACCACGACTCGCGACGGAGATGGTCCCCGTCTCTTCGCTCACTACGATTACGACGGCGTCCGCCTCCTGGCTCATGCCCAGTGCGGCCCGGTGGCGGCTACCCAAGGAGCGGTCCACTTCCCCGGACTCTACCAGCGGGAACTGGCAACCGGCTGCGACAATACGCCCCTGGTGGATAATCACGCCCAGGTCGTGGAGTGCCGTGCCCGGCCAGAAGATTGTCTCAAGCAGCTCGCGCGAGACGGCCGCGTCGAGGATGACTCCGGATTCGGTTAATGCTCCGACTTCGCCCATCCGTTCCATAGCGATCAACGCACCGATCTTCTTCTTCGATAGGCGTTCCGCGGCGTCGACTACCGGGTCCACGACTTGAGTGGATGCCTTGGCCCAGTACTGTAACCAGCCTCCGGTGCCGATTCGCAGAAGGAACCGGCGTAGCTCGGTTTGGAACGCTACCAACGAGACCAGGAAAACACCGAGAATGAAATACGGATAGAGAACCTTGATGCGCTCGGAATCCAGGTTCTCCGCAATGAGCCAGACCACGGCGAAGCTCACTGCGAGAATCGTCAGAACCGCCCGGACCAGCCGCGCCCCACGCGTTCCCTGAAAAGACCGCAGGATCGCATACACGACGATCCCGATCAGGAAGAACTCGATCAGCGCAACCCACGGGCGCTCGGCCACCCGCTCGTACAGCGAGTGTATTCCCGGAAGAAGATCTATCTGCAGCAGAGTCGTCACCGTCTCCAACCGTGACTGCCCATGGAGCTGAACTATGAACGCTCACCAGCGCTCAAGCGCCCCAGCAGTATAGAACTTGGGCGCAGGAGTGGCAAACGCTTATCTCGGATCGCCCGCCGCTGCGGGTGGGCGAGTCTTGTGGCTTCGGCGGTGATCTTGCCGCCGGCAGTAATCAGATGGCTGCGGATCTCCCAGAATCGTGAAACGGGTTTCCCCGGGCGGATCGGCTCGACCGTACGGTGCTTCCGGGACACGGTGGCTCATCGATAGGATCTGGTATACTCGGGATCGATGAAGCTCATCCGCATCATGAACGCGTTTCTGGCCGATCTGGACACCCTCAGTTTTGGCTCGCCGGTTGCCTGCGTGTATAACCCGCTTGACTACGCCCGAGATCCACACGTGCAGTATTTGAAGGCCTATGGCGTCGAGCCGCGCGAGACACTCCTGCTCGGAATGAACCCCGGTCCGTGGGGGATGGCACAGACCGGCGTACCGTTCGGCGACGTTGTGTCGGTACGGGAGTGGCTGGGTCTGGAGGCTCCGGTTCGTTCGCCGGACTGCGTTCACCCGAAGCGTCCGGTGACCGGCTTCTCATGCCGTCGACGGGAAGCCAGCGGCAAGCGGCTGTGGGAGTGGGCTCAAGATACGTTTAGTACGCCGCGCCGCTTTTTTACGGATTTCTTCGTGACCAATTACTGCCCACTGCTGTTCTTTGAGGAAAACGGGCAGAATCTCACTCCGGACAAGCTGCCGGCGGCCCAGCGGGACCCGCTGTTGGCAGTGTGCGACCGGGCATTGCTAAAGACCGTTGACGCTCTGCGGGTCAGGCGGGTTATTGGAATAGGGGCGTTTGCAGAACGACAGGCGCGCGAAGTCCTGAGAGACACCGGAGTTACCATCGGTCGGATCCTGCACCCGAGCCCGGCCAACCCGGCGGCAAACCGCGGATGGGCCTCGCAGGCGAGCCGCCAACTCCGCGATCAGGGTGTCCGACTTCCTTCGGCAGTATCCGCGTGAGCTCGCCCGGTTTCAGGTAACGCTTCCTTGTGCCCCCACCACCCGGAGAGTGACGGACGCGCTGAGCGTTCCGCCTAGTGCTTTGCCGGTGCGACGACCATCGTCATCCGCCGACCATCCATCGAAGGCGCCCGTTCAATCTTTACGGCTTCGCCCAGTTCTTCGATGATCGTATTGAAGATCTCCTGAGCGAATTCCCGATGGAACCGCTCACGACCCCGAAACAGCATCGTGAATTGGACCTTGTTGCCCGCGTCAAGGAACCGCGCAGCGCGCTTCATTTTGATTTCGCGATCATGTGGATCGGTCTTGGGCCGGAGACGAATCTCCTTGAGCGTGATCATCGTGCCACCGGCGGCGTTCTTCTGGCGCTTCTTTCGGTCGTACTTGAACTTGCCGTAGTCCATGATACGGCATACGGGAGGAGTCTCGGTTGGGGAGACTTCAACAAGATCGAGGCCCGCTTCCCGCGCAAGCGACATGGCCTCGAACGTCGGAACGATACCGAGCTGCTCGTTGGCCTGGTTGATGACTCGGATTGGCGTAATCCGAATCTGGTCGTTGTATCGAAGTGCTTTGGCTATGGCTGTCTACCTTTCAAAATATAACGGAAACGCTTCCGCACCGGAGCTGCCGGGCAATCACCCCCGGGCAACGTGCAGGAGCACTCATCACGACGCGCTGACACACTCGCGTCCCTTGCTGTCAACTTCGGCGCGACACGCGCCGACAAACTTGTCCAAGACCATGTTGCCGATCGTGCGGCCATCCCGATCGTTCACGTTAACCGTTCTCTCGGCGGCTTCCTGCTCGCCGACTACGAGAATGTAGTTGATCTTCGCGGCCCGGAGCCGGTGTTTCTTCGGCCCGATCTTATCGCTGGTCAGATCCAGTTGGGTGCGCAGCCCGGCATCTCTTAGCGCCTGGCAAACGTCCTGGGCGTAGGCGGTGCTTTTCTCGCTTACGGTTGCGACGGCCACCTGCACCGGCGAGAGCCAGAGCGGAAACGCCCCGGCAAAGTGCTCGATGAGGATTCCCACGAACCGTTCCATACTGCCGAACGGGGTGCGGTGGACCATCACCGGGCGGTGGGGAGCGTTGTCCGGACCGACGTAGGTAAGGTCGAACCGCTCGGGCAGGTTGTAATCGACCTGCACGGTACCCAGTTGCCACTTCCGCCCGATGCAGTCTTTGACAACGAAGTCGATCTTGGGCCCGTAGAACGCAGCTTCGCCTAGGTCTTCGGTGTAATCGATTCCACTTTCGATGGCCGCGGCCCGCACCGCTTGCTCGGCCTTCTCCCAGTTCTCCGCCGAGCCGACGTACTTGTCACTGTCCGGATCGCGCAGACTGACATGCACTTCGTAGTCGGTCAGTCCCAGCGTGTCGAGCACTCCGCGCGTGAGGTTTACTGTAGTTCGCACCTCGTCTGCCAATTGGTCCGGGGTGCAGAAAAGGTGGGCATCGTCCTGGGTGAACCCGCGGACCCGGGTCAGTCCGGCCAGCTCGCCGCTTTGCTCAAACCGGTACACGCCGCCGTACTCCGCCAGCCGGATGGGCAATTCCCGGTAGCTGCGCGGACGGGATGCGTAGATCTTGATGTGGTGTGGGCAGTTCATCGGCTTAAGCAGATACCCTTCTTCGGTTACCAGCGCCGCGTGCAGCTTCTCCACCACCTGTTCCAACGGCGCGCTCGCGTCGAGATCCTCGATCGGTCCGAAGGCCTTCTGAACGGCCGCCGCCAGATCTGACAACGCCGCGACACTCTCATCGCGTTCGCGCCCGTGCAGGGTGGCGGCGCGCTTGGCAAGCTGGATCATGCTCTGAATGGCTTTGCCGCGCGGCGATTCGAACATCGGCGGAAACTGCGATTCTTCATAGTAGGGAAAGTGCCCGCTGGTACGGAACAAGTCCAGCCGGCCGATGTTCGGCGTGCAGACCATGTCGTAGCCCAGCTTGAGCATCTCGCCGGTAAGATGGTTCTGCAGCTCGGTGCGGATGACCATTCCCTTGCCGGTCCACAATGCCAGCCCGCCGCCGACCTGCTCGTTCATTACGTACAGGTCCAGCTCACGCCCGACTACGCGATGGTCACGCTTCTTTGCTTCCTCCAGCCGCTGCAGGTGCTCGGTGAGGGACTTCTTCTTAAAGAACGCGGTCCCGTAAACTCGCTGCAGAGGTTGGTCGTTTACATCGCCGCGATAGTGCGAGCGGCTGACCTGCCGGATGTTAAAGGCCTTGATCAGGCCGGTGGCCGGAAGGTGCGGCCCGCGGCAAAGGTCTTCGAAGTTCTCCCCCGGTTTGTCGCCGGTGACGTAGAAGCTCAGGGTGTCACCCGTCGCTCGCTCGGCGTTCTCGATCTTGTAGCGGCTTCCTTCGGCGCGCAGGCGAACCATGGCCTCCTCGCGCGGAATATCCACACGGCGGAAGGCGCGGTTCTCTTTGACGATGCGGCCCATCTCCGCCTCGATGCGCGGGAAGTCTTCCGGGGTGATGGAACGGTCCAGGTCAATGTCGTAATAGAACCCGTCCTCAATGGCCGGGCCGTATACCAGCTTCGTGTCAGGGAAGAGGATGCACAACGCCTCTGCCATCACGTGGGCGGCGCTGTGCCGCAGCACGTCGAGGCTGTCCGGATCTTCGTCGCTGGCCGTGAGAATGGTGAGTCGACAATCGCCCGGCAACGCCGCGTTGAGATCGACAATCTCACTGTGGCCGTCGATGGTCCATCGACCAGCTATCGCCTTGCGGGCCAGACCCGTCCCGATCGCACCGGCAACGTCGGCAGTTGTTGCCCCGTCGGCTACCTCCAACACGCTTCCGTCAGGCAATGTGGCTTTCAGACGCGATCTCCCTCTCTCAGAACTCTACCCGCCCGCCAACAGGCGGACCGGGTACGACAAAGGGCGAATCCCGACCTGGTGACGCATGGTCTCGTGTCAGACACGATGATAACGGTCTGGCAAGAGCCGACGGTATCATGCCTTGCGCGTCATCAGAACTGGGTCCGCCCAAAATCCTAACAGAACTGCCGCCGTAGATCCCGAGAAAAACCCGCGCGATCCACACCCTCAGTTCAATTGATCGTCAAAACAACTCTACCACATTGACAGCCCGGGTCAAGTATCCACAGGGCCGAATCGAGGATCTCCGGCCGCTTCGGCGCCGCCCATCCGAGCTTGCTGCGAAGCTTGAACATGGCCGGCAATCGAAGCCGGGCACGGTTGTGAGTGAGTTGATGTAAAGTCATGTGGCGTCGCCGTTTGCGAGCATCACCACTATTCCGTAACGGGGAGGGGTCCAGGGGGGCTCGGGTGCCTTCCCGTTTGAGAGCGATTATTCGCCGGGACGCCGCTCCTCATGCGGTGGGTGCCAGCAGGCCGCACACCGGGGTTCGTAGGCCTCCGCCCCGCCCACCATTCGGCCGTTGATGATCGGCGTTGTCCGCTGGGTGTGGTCGGCCGGGGCTTTGCAGCGGGCACACAAGGCGTGCTTGACGACCGTCTCATCAGCGACGAATCGAAGCTGCTGGATTACAGCGAATGGCGATCCCCAACTGTCACGATCCAGCGCGGTGATCAAGACGGTCAGGCCCTGCTTCGCCAAGTCCTGCGCCACCTCGATCAGGGTGTGGTTGAAGAAGTGGCCCTCATCGACCGCCACGGTCCTTATGCTCGCGTCGATCAACGTGTAGATCTCGGACGCGGAGCCGATTCTCGTGGCGGGGACGGATCCGCCCGGGTGAGATACCACGGCCTCACGCTCGTACCGATCATCGATGATGTTCTTGAAGACCGCGAAGGAATGGTTCGGGCAACCGGCGAGGCGTTGCAGCAGTTCCGTAGTCTTCCCGGAAAACATGCACCCGCAAATCAGCGTTATTCTGCCGCGCTGTTCTTCGCGCCGACGGTCCTTCTCGTCCGAGTCATCCATGCGAGGATTGTGCCGACAATCCCGACCGGTGGGAAGCGGTCGCGGTTGGCCGATGCGGAAGCTCTCGGGGGTGTTCCGGCACGCTCCGGTTCAAGCCGATTCGAGCTTGGCGAAGTTCATGCGTGAGTAATCACGCGTAGGTGGCGGTCGGCGATCGCGCCAGGGCTCGCGGCGCGGGAAAGCGACTTGGCCGGTTTCACTCGTCGAGCCTTCTGCGGTGGTTTCTGGCTCCCGGGAGGCTGGGTAGTCATGCGGGCCACATCGTACAGCAGTTCGGTCAGAGGATCGTTGGGACGAAGCCGCTGGGCCGTTCGGAGTGCCATCGCCGCCCGCTCTGTGTCGTTTGAGAAGAAGTAGTAGTACCCCAGCAACAGCCAGCCGTCGGCGTTTTCCGGTTGGGCCTCGGTATGGCTGCTGAGCTTCTCCAGGTGCTTGGCGAAGTCGCCCGGCTGACCGTAGGCCTTGCGAATATCGATGGGCAGGTAGGCCATGCGGGGCTCGAGTTCGAAAGCTCGATGAAGGAGCCGTACGGCCGTCTCGTAGCGTCCCAAGGCAGTCTGCGAATGAGCGGCGCAAACTCGGGCGGCCGGGTCTCCCTGGTTCAGCGTTGCAGCGAGGAGGAAGTTCCTGGCGGCCGGTCCGTATTGGCCGGCGGAGAAGGCGGCGTGTCCGTCCCACATGGCGCGGCGATATCCGGAGAGTCCTTTTTCCGCCTGGATCTCAACTCGTTCGAGATCTCGCCCATCGCGGACGCCGTCCCAATAGGCGTCCTCGAGTTCGTCCAGTTGCTCGATGGAATAGAGATTCCGGGATTCGGCCCGCGCGCGGGCATTCCGTTCGCGCTGCCGGCGTCGCATGTCGTAGGATTTCCGCCGCTCTTCGGCGCGGGTGCGAGCGGTTTGTTCCGCGGTCTGTTCGCCGTGCGGGGCATCCTCCGCTTCTTCCTGATCGGCGGGTTGCGCGGATGGTTGCTGCTTTTTTGGGGGTGGATCGTCGGCGCTGCCCCTGGCGACTTGTCCGACCGCGATTACAGGCACGATTGCCAGGAGCACTCTGCTTATTCGACCGGTTCTGCACGATACCATGGGCCACCTTCCTCCAGTTGATCTTGAGGTTAACGCTATTCCATCAGCCTATTGTACCGCAAGATGAGCCCGAGGTTACCCGTGTACTTCCCGCGATTCTGTCCGAATGGTGCATACGAGGCCTTACGGGCCCGCACCACCTCGACGCCGACGACGGGCTTTGCCGGGAATCCACGACATCTGGCGCGCTTCCCGGATCAGCCATACTACATCTGACGGCGTTTCCCGGCTTCTCCACCTTGGCATGCGCGGTCGCTCTATTGCGGTAATCCGGACGTCGTGCCTTATCCACCTATTGTGCCTCAGCATGGCAACCATCGAGCCGCCCGCCGGTCGGGACTGACGTCCTCCGTCGCGTTGGTCTTGTCTCACCGTTGGCGCGCGAGAATAAGGGCGAGGTTCTTGCCGGTTACTCGCAGAAACCCCTATTGAAACCGGAGTCGGGAATAGTGTACTTTACTGGCGATCAGGTCTCGAGGGCGTGGAAGGTGTCCTTTCGTATAGTCTCTTTGTGGTTGGCGACAGAAGATTTGGTCGGGTGAATCGCCCCTACAAGGATGGTGCGGGGTAGAAGACGTATTGCGGTCCACGTATGGCGGGCCGATCGTACGGTATTCTCCTATCGCCGGCTCGGGCTGTGATGCGGTTCTATTGGAAGGTCCGCGCCTTAAGGGGGACGTGAGCGAAAAACGTGCGGCAACTCGGGCTCAGGCAGTCGTGCGGGTCGGTATTCTGGCCTTCAAGAATGCTCTCCGGTTGCCTCCTCTGTGCCATTATGACACCTGGTCAACGCGCCGTTCTTGATAGGTGTGCCTGAGGGTGTGAAGGCATGCACGGTTGAGGTGCGCTCTCGGAGTGTGCAGGCGCCTGGAGACCGGGCAGATTGCGGTTAGGGGTATATAGGAATGCGCAGTGCCATGAGGTTGTTCAGCAACTATCGCGAAATGAGGGGCTATCCCCTATTGCGGGTCGCTCGAAAAGTCTATATCCTTGCAACTTCACATATTAGCTACTGGGTGGCGGCTGTTGGCCGCCGCGCGGCACTGCTCTCGCTCGGCATATGATTTTACAGTGGGTGGCGATGCAATCTACCTAGAAGGCAAGGGTAGGTATCAATACGGTTGTTTTGGGGATTCCGCTCGTGTGTCGTACAAGCGCACGGGCGGAAGCGGTTGGCGTATCGTGTCCAGAAGGTGAGGAGATTAGTGTGAAGAACAGACCGAAGATAATGCGGATGTTTGTGGTTGGATGCGCGGTCATTGCGACCGGCTCGTCTGCCATTGGGCAGGGTTTTGTGCCCTTGGAGTGGCAGCGGAGGGTTAAGTCCGGGCCGCTGGCCGAGCAGCGAAAGCACGTAGACTGGGCTCGGGACCTGAATAACAATTTTGTGGACGATGAGATCGAGATGATGTCGCGTGATGGCACGGTCAACATCTTCGTGCAACTCAACGAGTGCCAACAACGGGAGGATGTTTACAAATTATTGCGTGATTTAGGCGTGTTGACCACGGGCCGGATTCGGTATGCCAGTCGGGTATTGGCGTATGTGATCGTGGAAGACGCGCCGGTTAGTCGAATGCTCGGGCTGGCATCGGACCCCGCGGTAGCGGCAGTGGAGATGGTGCGGACGCCGGATTTGACTCTCGACACCACCACGCGGTCGATCCGCGTGCGCGACAGCGTGACTTACGACTACGAGAACATCGAGGATGTGTACAAGCTGGATGGAAGCGGAGTCAACATCGCCATTATCGACTCCGGCGTGGATGACGATGGGGCCGGTTCGAGTGGCACTACCCACACTGGTTTCTCCGGGCGGTTCGTCGCGGGCTTCGACGCCACTGAATGGAACGATGCCGATATGAACGGCATCGATGATGATTGCGAGGGGGGTGGAGGGGTTTGTGAGCCGGCCGACGGTTCGACCAACCCCGACGATACTAACGGGCATGGGACGCATGTGGCGGGGATTGCCCTTGGCAACGGCGTATCGACTACCGGATGCCGGAGTGCCGATGACGGCTCTGTTCCGAACGACGCGACGGGTGTCGCTCCCGGGGCGGGTTTAGTCGATGTGAGATGGTACCCCGGCGACTATGGCGATGTCGCGATCGGTTTGGAGTGGTTGGCCGGCTCGATCGGCACGGCCCCCGCGGGCGGCTGGGCTCAGGTAGTGAATATGAGTCTTGGGGACAACTCGGTGGCGGACGGGGGCGACACCATCACCCGTCTTCTCAACGCTGTCATTGCTGACGGTCTGTCGATCGCGGTCGCCATGGGTAACGGCGGCGGGAATTGTGTAGGGTCGGTTGCGGTATCTGCTCTGTCCGTGGGAGTGGCATCTGCCGACGACATGGTTACCGTGGATCGCGATAACGACGAGATCTCCGAGTTCTCGACGTTTGGTCCGGCAAGTGGGTTTGTTTGCGGTGCAGCGTCGCCGGACATTGCGAAACTCAAGCCCGACCTGGCCGCACCCGGAAACGGAGAAAACAGCACCAGCCCTCACGCATGCACGAACGTCGGAGGCGGCACCGGGATTTGCTCTGTCGCCAAGGATTCCACTACGGGCTACACGAACAAGCATGGAACGTCGATGGCGTCGCCGCATGTGGCGGGAGCTATGGCTCTGCTTCTTGAAGAGAGACCCGATCTGCCGCCCGGGGCTCTGAAGGACCTGCTGAAGGTAAGCAGCTATGAGACTCCGGACATGGTTGCCCAAGGCGCTTTCTGTGCCGCTACGGATGCGCGGTACAATCAGAACTGGGGGTATGGACTGCTGGATGTCTATAACGCGGTAGAACTCATGCAGGAGGGTGTGGCGGATCTCGCCTTCACGGCTTGTGTCGGAGCCAACCCGAACTACCCCGACAATAGGCGCTGCCAAATCAGCGGGGGACGGCATAGTTACGCCAACGATACTGACATTGTCCTGGGAGATCCTAACCCGGTCGCCGGCGAGGCCAACACGATAACGGTTCTGGTCGAGAACCGCAGCGCGCAAACGGCTTCGGGGGTCGTTGTAAGTTGCGGCGTCTACAACTACTCGGCCGGAATGGGCCCGGCCGATTCGTACGATGTGGGGTCGAAGGTCATCGGGTCGCTGGGGGGCATGGCGTCGACCTCGGTTACTTTCGATTGGACTCCGGAATTGGGGAGTCACCAGTGTGCTATTGCGACGATAGACTATGGACTGGACACTGATTTCACGAACAACTATACGCAGCGGAACATCACCAACATCGCCGCTTCTTCGCCGGCGCGACAGGAGTTCAGGATCCAGAACCCGACGGGCGAACGGGCAACGATGTTCGTGAATGTGGAACGCGTGGGGCAGCACCGTTGGAACTATGATCTGAATGTTGACAAGCAGTTTGTGATGGAAGCAACCTGCTGCCCGATCATCGCGGAACTTACGGTGGTTCCGCCCGCGGGGGCTCCGATCGGGGCGATCGCACAATTCGATGTCACGCTCGAGGCGACTACAGAGAGCAATCCTGAACGGGTCGAGCTGGGTGGGGTGGCGATGCTGGTCGAAGTCGTGGCTCCGGGACTGGAACGGGCATATACGATCGCATCGCACCAGCATGAAGGGGAGATTCCGATTCGACTGAACCTGTCCGGCCGGCCCACCACGGATCCGCGCCGAGAGATCAAGGAGGTGCGGGCGGTCTTCAAGACGCCGGTGAAGGCGGCCGACGGGTCGCTTGATCCGCACGATGTGGCGATTTCCGCAGTTGCCGGAAACGTGCCGCATTACACCGTAGGGTTCGAGGGCAGCGGACAAGAAGGTACGGAGCTGCGAATCTGGTTCGACGAGCCGCTTCGTGACCAGGAACGATACAAGTTCGTGTTCGGCGGTCTTGTGGATACCGATGGAGACCCGTTAACCGGAGATGACGACTTCGAGGTCGTTATTCTGCAGGGCGACGCCAACGGCAGTGGGATCGTCACCGGCACGGACATTTCCTTTGTCAGGGGGCGAATGAACGAGAAGGTGATCTTCGGCGATACCGCTCGAACGGACTGCAATCTGACCGGCACGGTTACAGGGACCGACATCAGTTACGTTCGCGCCAGGATCGGTAATGGAGGGCCATCCATCGCACAAAGCGAGTCTCGGGCTTATCCCCGCGCGACGAAGATGGCGGATTAGACGGAGAGTCTTAGAAGTGTGTGATGTGCCGACACCGGCGGTCTGACTGGCACGCCGGTGTCGGCGCTGGCAGGGAACCCATTCAATAAAAGGATCAAATCATGTCTTACAAGAGAATCGTGTGGGTCTTAGGGTTTATTCCAGCTCTTATCGGTGTACAGGCGGCAAACGGGTCGGCCGTGTTTCAGATCTTTGAGACCGGTACGACGAACACGGCCACGACAGTTGCGCCGGGCGGACTGGTGAGCCTCGATGTGGTGGCAGTCAAGGTCAACGCCGAGAGCGGAGTCGAGGGGGACCTGGACTCGTTCACCTATCGGTTGAACTTTCCCAACCAGGACTTCGTGCTTACCGGCAACACCTTCGGTGCTCCCTTTGACAATGCGCTGGCTCCTGCGGGTTTCAACGGGAGCGTTCCGTGGAGCGTGCCTACCGCGATAACGCATGCCGCGGACGCGGGGTCTCCCCTGGCGACGCCGCTGATTCCCGATCTGTATCGAACGACTGCTTCGACGGCGGGGGTCCCGGGGGTCGGGCCGAACCTGCTGCTGGAGACTTTGACTGTGACCGCTCCGATGACGGCGGGGGATTATGCGATCAGTCTCGAGATGCTCGAAGCGGCCGACCGCATGGGTGCTTTCCACTCCGTGGATAATGGCGTGGCCTTTACGGTTACCGTTCCGGAACCAACGACCCTGGCGCTGATCCTGGCAGGTTCTCTTGGGATCCTCCGGCGGCGTCGATAGCGGCTCATCGATCGGCGGCAAGTAGTCATGAACTGATCGGCGTCATGTGGGCCGGCCCGCACGGGCTTATCCGTGCGTGCCGGCGCAGCGCCCGCGTCGACGCGACGAACTGGCTTTCTTGCAGGCGCGGTGGGGTTTGTCAGGGAGGGCGTTTGTGCGATCGGGGACCAGTGGTCTGCTTAGACGGCGCTTGCTTGCCGGTTTGTTCGGGCGCTTGTGCGAAGGCGGGCCGCCGGAGTTTCGGCGGCCCGCGAGTTTGCACGTGGCGGCGGGTTTTCAAACGGCCGATTGGCCGGCGACCGGGCCGGCGCGGGAATCGACCGCGCCGACCCTGTGCCGCACGGCTACTCTCTACATTGTCGATTCAGCTTGGAGTCGTCTGCGAGCGACGCAGGTTGCAGCGTAATGCCCACAGCAACTTCGGCCCCCGGGCTTGCCTCAAAGGCCATTGGCCGGGCGAACTGGCCTATCAAGGACGTGCTTTCTCCACCTTGGAGGTTGACGATGAACGTGCCGGCGGCATCCGGCGACGCCTGCAACACGAACGTCCCGAGATACAGATCGCCGATGGCGTCGACGCTGTCGGTCAGGGAGACCGCTCCGAGCCGGCGGCCAATCTCGTCCACTGCAGGCAACGCGTCGACCAAGGCAAAGGCGTAGTCCTCGTGCTCGACGTCGATAAAGAGGCTATCCACATCGAGCGATCCCGAGTCACCGGATGACACATCGAGAGCCACCTCGTAGGCACTAACGCCATGGGCGCCGGTCGTGAACACGTCGATTGCCACCGCGCCGCCCGCCGGCACGGTGGTCTTTCGAGGAATGAGAGTGATTGTGGCCTCAGCGGCCTTAGCCGAGTTAGCAATCAGGATTCCGCCGGCATCCCGGATCAACTGCTCGGGGAACGGGAGTTCGGCAGCGTCCGCTTCACCCCCGTCCGAGCTCGCCAAGACGAAACCCCCGCCGGAGCACGAATCCGGATTACTGTACGGATACGAATCTCCCTTGAACCCGTTCACCGCCAGCATTACATCCGACATGCTGACTATTCTGTTGGGGACCTCTTCATGGAGGTCTACCCAAGTCGTCGGCGGTGCGGTGGGGGCGTGCATGAAGCCCTGGAGCACGGCCATGATGTCGTCCATGGAGGTGTTTCCATTCGGCGGAGTCCAAGTACCGGCGAAGGGTCCCACGCAGTCGGCCCAGAACTTCATCCCCGGCTGCGGGATAGTACTTACCGCCAGCGGGTCGGAGAAGTACACCTGGTCCGTGGTCGCGCGGATTTCATAATCCGCCACCGGGACGATCTCGCAGTCTCCGACGTCCACAACTGCCGGCCAGGAGCTGCTGAAGTAGGGCTCGTCCATCACATACGCGGTGTTGTCGCCGTCCGGTTCACCCACCCAGGCGACGATCGGACCGCCCGGCCCGGCGACCATCTCCACCTGGTATGCAATGGTGTTGGTGCCGTTGTTCGGCTGGAAGGAGATGTAGCGGTTCTTCGGTACCGGGACCGGTTCCGGCAGGGGCGCCGGCGGCAGAATCGTGATTTCGTCGTCCGCCACGGCGCCGTTGTTCGCGGTATCGGTTTCGTCCTCAACAGGGTCGGCATAAGCGCCAGCGAGGTACTCTCCCGGAGGCACCACGGAGGTATCCCACAGGAAAGTGAGTTCGTCCTGCGCGCCGAGTGGCAGGTCATTGACAGTTTGCACGTCGATGGTCCCGCCCGGCAGGGCGTTGCCGTCGGCGTCGGAGAAGTAGATGCCGTCGAGGCGATACCAACTGCTGGCCTGAGTGTAGTCCCAGGAGCCTTCTACGTGCTTTATGGCCACGGTCAGGTTGGACTTGTCAATACCAGCGGGAATCGCGCGTGTGTACCGCTTCCAGGTGCGCCCGTCCGCTCCGACCGCAGTGGAGTCGTAGTAATCGTAGTGGTTTGGGTTGCAGCCCTCATGGTTTCCCCAGCAGTCGCATCTCAAATCGTATGTTTCGGTGCTCGCCCCATCGGAAAGGAGCAACGAGATTCGCCATTTATACCTGCTGCTGGTGGTGTAGCCGTCTCCGGATACCCACAGGGTGACGTAATCAGCCGTCGTGACCACCGGTGTTTCCGCCGTCAGGTACTGCGATGATGCGTTACCGCTACTGTCGGGCCAAGTGGAGGTTGTCTGCAAGTATGAGTACAGGGCCTGGCTTCCAGTGAAGAAGTAGTCGTCCACGATTTCGAGATCATCCCCTGTTGGCGGCACGCCGTCGTGGGCGGTAAGGCTGTAATCCCAAGCAGTGATATCGCTCTTCTCCGTTCCGGGTGGATCCGGCTCGAAATCGCCGTTGGCAATCGTACCGGCCCCGTAGAAGGCGGTCACATTGAACGTCTCGGTGTAGTCGCCCATGTTTTCGACCGTGACATCTATCGAGGCTATGTCACCCTGGGCCACGACGGTGTCTGTGGGGACTACGTCCGCGACGGCCACATCGTGCTTACCGAAGAACGCCGTCAGGGCGTGGTCGTCATCGATCAGCACGGTGTACGGGTTGTCCGATCCCACATCGACGGAGTCCAGTTCCCAGTGGTCGAAGACGTAATGCTCATCCGGAATCGCGGTGACGGCCACCATAGAATCGACGAGATGCTCGTACTCTCCGGGGACCGGATCCGTGGTCCCGCCGTCGGTGGTGGAGATCGTCAGGGCGTAGTGCAATTCGACCGTAACCGTATCGCCCACCAGGACATTGTCTGCCAAGTTGGCTTCATCCTCCAGAGGATGGGCAACCGCAAAGACGGGATAGTCTCCCGGAGGCACCCCGGTCGTATCCCAGAGGAAGGCCAGGCCTGTTTGGGCGCCGCCGTCGAGCTCAGTCACGGTCTGCATTCCGATGGCACCACCGGGAGCGGCATTGCCGTCGGCGTCGGAGAAGTAGATGCCGTCGAGACGATACCAGCTTGCGGATTGGGTGTAGTCCCACGAGTTGCGATGGTGTTTGATCGTCACCGTCAGGTTCGATCTGTCCATCTCCGGAGGGATGGCTCTGGTATAGCGTTTCCAGGTTTGCCCGTCGGCCCCGGTCGCAGTCGCATCGTAATAGTCGTAGTGGTTGGGCGTGCAACCCTCGTTGAGCCCCCAGCAATCACAGCGGAGCTTCTCACTGTAGTTGTTTGCGCCGTCGGTGAGCTGCAGTTGGATGTTCCAGTAGTATCTACTGCTGGTGGTGTAGCCGGCTCCGCCGACCCAAAGGGTGATGTAATCGGCGGTCGTGACTGCCGGTTCCGAAGTTGAGAGGTACTGCGCTGCCCGACAATTGGAGTGATCCGGAGGCGCGCTGTCGGTTTGCATGTGGAAGTAGACGGATTGGTCGCCGGTGAAGTAGTAGTCGTCCACGATGAGTAGCTCGTTGATCTCCGGAGTCGTACCTAATTCAGAGACCATTTCGAAGTCCCAATCCGTGATGTCGTCCTTCTCCGTTCCCGGCGGGTCCGCTTCGAAGCCGCTGTTGGGTATGGTGCCGGACCCGTAGAGGGCGGTTACGTCGAAGGTTGCGGGGCAGTTGGCCAGGTTCTCGACGGTAACGTCGACTGAGAGTGAGTCGCCCTGCTCCACCGTGGTCGCGGCCGGGATTACGCTGACCACGGCGATGTCGCCGTCCTCACAGGGGTTACCGTCGGCGTCGGAGAAGTAGACGTCGTCGAGTCGAAACCAGCTTGCAGCTTCGGTGTAGTCCCACGAGTTGCGATGGTGTTTGATCGTCACCGTCAGGTTCGATTTGTCCATTTCCGGCGGGATGGCTCTAGTATAGCGTTTCCAGGTCTGCCCGTCCGCCCCGGTTGCGGTGGCGTCGTAGTAGTCGAAGTGGTTGGGCGTGCAACCCTCATTGAGCCCCCAACAATCGCAGCGGAGCTTCTCACTATAGTTGTGCACGCCGTCGGTGAGCTGCAGTTGGATGTTCCAGTAGTATCTGCTGCTGGTGCTGTAGCCCGCGCCGCCGACCCACAGGGTAACGTAGTCGGCGTCCGTGCTTACGGGCTCCGACGTCGACAGGTACTGCGCCGCTCGGCAGTTCGAATGATCCGGCGGATTGCTGTCGGTCTGCAGGTGAAGGTAGACCGACTGATCGCCCGTGAAGTAGTAGTCATCTACGATGACCGCCTCGTTGATCTCCGGTGCCGTACCTAATTCGGAGACCATCTCGAAGTCCCAATCGGTGATGTCGTCTTTCTCCGTTCCCGGTGGGTCGACCTCGAAGCTGCTGTTGAGGATGTCGTCCGCCCGGACACTTGGTGCTGACAGGGCCGTGCAGAGGAGGCCTATCAGGATCACTGCCGCCAACCGAGTAGATGTGCTCTGCGTGTACATCGTGTTTCTCCTTGTATCGTTGAGTCTCATTGACTCTCATGGAGTTTCGATGGAGTCCGGAGCGCCGTTGCTTCGGACGGTTCAGGGTCGGTCCCGAGCCCGCTGCCGGGGGCGAGTTGGGGCGATGATCGGGGTCCTTTCCGCACCCGAAGTTGACTCCGCCCGGTCTGCCGGACGGCTCTGTCCCACGCTCGACAACCGTCGACCGCGGGTGAATACGAGCGAGCCCGCGATGTCTGACACCCAAAAAAAGGGGTCGGGAGCAATAGTGTTCGGCACTCAGATTGCGTATGGCGATGGATGCCGCAGAGGAGGGGCGCGGCCTTGTTTCGGTAGTGGGCGTCTTTTGGAGGAGCGTACCGAGAGAAATCCGCGCATGCGCAGCGGCCGGTTCCGTGCGGGCGCCACGACGCGGCTATGCTTGTGGTTTCAGTTTTTCGATGTGGGCGAGCAACTCCTCATCGTCCGCCAGGCCGCTCATGTGGAAGCAGAGCATTTCGTACGTGCGAAGAGTCGGCTTTCGCCCCGTCCATAGCGCGATCAACAAGCATGCGATGATCGCGACATAAGTCTGTATCTCGATTCCATTCTCGCAGTGGCTCAACAGATGTCGACAGCCCAGTATGTGCTTGAAAAAACGAAAAAACGTCTCGACTGCCCAGCGGTTCTTGTAGATCAGAGCGATGACTTCCGGCTCGACGTCCATGATGTCGGTAGCCACCAGAAGCACTTCGCCCTGTTCGGGGCCGCCTCGCCCGTTCTTGTGGGTGTGCCGGTGGGGGTTGCACACGATCTTGACCAGACGCAGGGGCTGATTCAGCCCAGCTCTGGCGGCCTGGCCGCCAGTGAATCGAACAGTTAGATCGCTTTGAACTTCGCCGGCCTTGGCCACGTGGTCCGCTGAGGACGGGGTCCTGTCCTCAAGAACCTCGTACACGCTGTTGTCACGGACGCGGCACACGAAAGAGGACTTCACCTTAAGAATGTCGGCGAACAGCTCGAACTTGGCGTACCCTCGATCCATCACGTACACCCGATCGGGCAGTAGGCTTCTTTGGAGCGCAGCCCGTTCGTTGCCATCGCCGTCCGTGAGGTCCATGCGGGTTGGCACCCCCTTGAGCAACTCGAAGTGCGTGTGCAGTTTGAGGCCATGCGCACCCTTCACATCGCTCCACATCGCTTGCACGAGCTTGGGAAGGGCGGATAACACAGTTCCGTCGATCAGCGTGATAATGCCACGGATGTCCTTGAATTCCCGGTTACCCGCAAGGGCCGGCAGTTCGTCGACCACCTCTTGGATGATGCCGCGAAGCAGGTCGGCGTCAAACACGCGAGCCGCTTCGGAGAGTGAACCGAGTGAGGCTCTCGAGCACCCGAGATTCTTTTGAACTTTCTTGAGTTCGCTGGTCTGCTGGATCCCGCGCAGGCTCGTCACGATCGGGTTGAAGAAATACAGCAGGATGAGTGCGGCGTACTGGTCGTAGTGCAAATCGCGGTTGCCGGCCCGATCCCGTTCACACGCCGTATCGTGCAGCCGCTCCAGAATCCTGTTGAGGAACTTGAAGTGCTTGAAGCCCCTCAAGTCAGGCTCCTCGATCTTCTTCTTGCGCCTTCCCGCCATGGACCCGATTATGCGCGACCGGCGGCGCGAGCGCAAGCAAAGCCTGGCGCGAATTTGTCGTGCCGAAGCGGGGCTTGACGGTATCGTCAATCAAACGCAATCTGAGTGCCGAACACTATTGGGTCGGGAGTCTTTTTCTGGCTTGAACGGGGACGCGGAAGCTGAGAGAATAACGTACGGCTTCGAAGGGGGTGTTCGGCATGACGTATTCCGAAGAAAAAAGGGGTCGGGAGTCTTTTTCTCTCCAGTTCTTGTGTTGGTGTGCGATGCTTGCGCAAGAACTGCCTTGTATGAGGCGAACGTGGGCCGAGAAAAAGACTCCCGACCCCTTTTTGGGGGGTCGCCGGTGAGTATGACTACGCGGCCGAGTCTGTTGCAGCGGGTGCGAGACCGCCGAGACGGCGCGAGCTGGCGGGAGTTCGTCGAGATCTACCAGCCGCTCATATATCGATACGCCCGGGCGCGGGGCTTGAACCGCGAGATGGCCGAGGAGGTTGCGCAGCAGTGCATGGTACTGCTGGCCGAGAAGATGCCGGCCTTCGAATACTCCCGCGAGAAGGGCGGGTTCAAACACTGGCTGCGCCGGGTCGCCAACAACCGCATCAACGACTTCTTCAAGAAGAAGAAGCTGCCGGTGGCCCAGACCGCCGATTTCCGCCGGCCACAAGAGCGAGAGGAGTCCTTCGACGAAATCTGGGAGCGCCAGTGGCAGAAGAAGCACCTGACGTATTGCCTGAACCTCATCCGCGACAGCGTGGCTCCGACGACCTATCGGGCGTTTGAATGCCATGTGCTGATCGGCTGGCCCGTGGAGAAGGTGGCCGAGACGCTCGAGCTATCCGCGGATCAAGTCTACGCGGCCAAGTCGCGGATCACCCGCAAGCTGCGCAGCAAGATGCGCGAGCTGCTCGGCGACGACGCGTGAAAGAAGGGGTTCAGGAGTCTCTTTCTCCCGTATTCTCCTCTGCTCTCATGTTGGTCTGCGATGCTTGGGTGCAAGTTGCGTTGTGCGCGGCGGATGTGCGCCGAGAAAAGACTCCCGACCCCTTTTTTGGGGACGACAGGACCGAGAGTCCATTCTCGGTCCTGATAGGCCGCCGAGAAACGAATCTCGGCCGGAGACTCGGAACCACTCGCCGATTGCCGCTGCTGCATCGAGCAACGGTCCGTGGCCTCACGTACTTAGCTTGTACCCGTGTCGGGTTCTTGCCTTCTCCTGATCACGCAGGTCGCGGCCGAGACGAGCAGAAGAGCCATCACGATCATCCCCCAGCCGGACACCGTTGGCGTTTCTCCGGGTCCGGGATCGGGGTTAATGACGCGTAACACGCTGATCCAGGTTTCTGCGGTACCATTTTCGAAGATGATCGCGTGTCTGCCGTCGATCATGGCATCTCGATCTTCTATCGAAGTCAAGGTGTATGTGCCGTGCATCGGGTTTTCGCAATCCGAGGTTCCGACCGTACCGCACAGATCGGCGGCCACATGCGATTCCTCGGCGTTGCAGGTTGCGTAACCAACATCAACGCGGGTCCTTCCGGTGAAGCTCCCCGGCGATGTGGTCGGATCGAAATCGATGTCATACTCCACTTCCCACGTGGCTGAGTTCAGCGTCATGTAGCCCCCCACATCCGGATCCGGATTACCGGGATCCTCCGTGCATGACGTGTGCATGGCCATACGGTAATGCGAGGGCGGATCTTTGGCGAGGCCGGCCCAGGCTTCTCCGCCGGCGCCCTGGTGAGTCGTATCGGCGTTGAACGTAACGGTCCCGTTGCCCAGGTCATCCAGTTCGTCCGGGAGTATGGTGAAGGTGCCCTTCAGGGGATTGGGGCAACTTCCGGTACAGATCGTGTGGATGAGGTCCGCCGAGGCTGTGCTGCAAGTCGGATAGCCGGCGGCGTTCGCATACACGGCGGCGTTGTCGATCGTAACGTCTCCGCCGGGTGGGTCGGGTGCCACAATTCTGACGTAGTAGGTCACCTTCATGGTTATGGTATTGACGTCGAAGACGCCATATATTACGGGATCTGCTCCCGAGGGGTCGCCGGAGTCCAACATGGAGCATTGCTCGTCGAGCAGTGGAGCATAGCGGAACTCTACGGCGTAGACCGGCGAACTCGCCAGCATCATTAGAACTGTCACGCCGAGCGAAAGATGACGCAAGCGTGTCCGTTTCTCGGTGGGGATACGGGCTCGAGCCCGCCTTTTTGATTTACCGAAGTTCATCCGTTCTCCTCCAGGACTAAAAGGGGGTCGGACTAAAAGGGGGTCGGGAGTCTCTTGTCTCCTGTTGTCGTGTTAGTCTGCGGTGCATGTGCCCAAGTTCCTCTGTGCGAGGCGGACGTGCGGCGAGAAAAGACTCCCGACCCCTTTTTTGAAGACGAGGGTTCCGCCAATGCACAGCATAAGCACCATCACGATCATTCCCCATTCGGACGTCGTTGGTACGTCAGGAAACTGATCAGCGGGCACGACGTCGATCCAGATGGTAGCGGTTCCGTCGTCAAGGACGACGGTGTGGCGTCCGGCCAGCATGGCGTCTTTGTCGGCCACGGTCGCCAGGTTATACGTGCCGTGCATCGGGCTGTCACAGGCCGGTGTTCCCCCGGTGCCGCAAAGGTCGGCAACTTCGCCGCCGGCGTCACACGATACGTAATCGACATCGACGTAGACCTTGCCCGTGAACCCTCCCGGTGCGCCGCTCGGATTAAAACCGATATCGAATTCCACATTACCGGTGGCGTAGTCCAGTTTGAAATACCCGGCTACTTCCGGATCGGGGTTGGGGGGATCTTCCGTGCATTCGGCGTGAGCGCTGGCGCGGCAGTGTCCGGGTGGGTCTTTGAGCAGATCCACCCAGACCTCGCCGCTGACCGCTTGATGGGTCGTGCTGATGAACACGGAGTGGGTCTGACCAACCATGTCGTTCAGCTCTTGGGCCGTAAGACTATAGCTGCCGTACAGGGGGTTGGGACAGCTTCCGTTGCACAGTGTCTCGACGATGGTGGCCGAAGCTGTGCTGCACGTCGGATAGCCGGTAACACCGGAGTAGACCGTGGCGTCATCGATCGTAAGGTCTCCGCTCGGTGGTACCACTCTGATGTAGTACGTCAGCCTCCGAGGCGTGGCGCTAATATCGAATACGCCGTACACCGTCGGGTCGGGGGCAGACGGGTTCCCGGGGTCAAGCTTGGTGCATCCGGCGTCGAGCAGTGGATCGTAGCAGAACTCGACGGCGTGTACGGGCAAGCTCGCCAGTGCAGTGAAGACGATAGCGCCGAAGCGAAAAAAGGGGTCGGGAGTCTTTTCTCTCCCCCGCACGCCTTTTTTAGGCTGTGACGTGAACATGGCTCTTCTCCGAGAAAAAAGGGGTCGGGAGTCTTTTCTCTCCTATTCTTGTGTTGGTCTGCGATGCGTGTGCGCAAGTTCCTCTGCACGAAACGAATGTGCGCGGAGAAAAGACTCCCGACCCCTTTTTGGGGCCGATCTACAACGGCCTCGATTCTAACGGGTCGTTGTGGGCGAGGCAAAGCAAATCTCTCCTACACGCGGAGCGCTCGAATGCCGGCGCGTGACGCACGCCGTTTGACCGACTATGATCACACGAACAGGAACTCCCGGGCAACTTGCACTTCAAAGGATATCGCAGTGTGCGACCCCGAGCGCGAGTCATCTTCCGACCATCGCTCTGCGAATGACCAGTCGCCAACCGCCGGTGATGAGGCGCTGCTTGCGCGCGCTAAGGAGGCGTTCGACGACATCGGTAGCAGTCGCCGTTCTGTATCCGCTGCCGGGCGTCCGATGATGGTGGGAGCCTACCGCGTCGTCTCCGTGCTCGGCGAGGGAGGGATGGGGATAGTCTATGAGGCGGAGCAACAGCACCCTAAAAGACCGGTTGCGCTGAAGGTGGTGCGTAGCGAGCGGCGGATCGATCAGCATTACATTCGTTTGTTCCAGCGGGAGGCCCAGACTCTGGCGCGGGTCCGGCACCCGAACATCGCGGCCATCTACGAGTCCGGCTGCACGAACGGTGGGCAGCATTTCTTTGCCATGGAATTGGTGCGGGGTGTACGCTTGAACGCATACGTTCAAGCCCGCGGGCTGAATCTCCGGGAACGCCTGGAGATGTTCTGTGTCATCTGCGAGGCGATCAACTATGCCCATCAACGTGGGGTGATTCACCGGGACCTCAAACCGTCGAATATCCTGATCGACGCGGACGGACATCCGAAGATCCTCGATTTCGGGCTGGCTCGGATAACCGACGTGGACATCGCGGTTACGACGATTGTAACTGAGGTCGGGCGGATCCAAGGCACTCTGCCCTACATGAGCCCGGAGCAGGCCCGCGGCAATCCGGACGAGATTGACCTGAGGAGCGATGTCTACTCGTTGGGCGTAATCCTCTACGAGCTGGCCACCGATGCGCTGCCGTACGATACCTCGGGCACCATGCTTCACGAGACGGTGCGCTGCATCTGCGAGGACGAACCGCGCCGCCCGAGTGCCGTTAAGCGCAGCCTCCGCGGTGATCTCGAGACGGTCATACTCAAGGCACTTTCCAAGGAGCCGGCTCGCCGTTATGCCAGCGCATCGGCACTAGGTGAGGACGTCGAACGCTATCTGGCGAACCAGCCGATCCTCGCCCGTCCCCCCAGCAGCCTCTATCAGATCCGCAAACTGGTTGCCCGCCACAAGGCGCCTTCGGTGTTCGCGGTCGTCGTGCTTGTGCTGATCGCCTCTTTCGGAGTGTGGATGCGGTCACTCTACCAGGCGGAGCACGTTCAGCGCCGCATCGCTATTGAGAACCGGGATCTGGCTCTCGAAGCGGAAAGCCGCGCTGCGAAAGAGGCCGCCACGGCCACCCAGGTAGTGCGCTTCCTTGAAGGGCTGTTCTCGGCGTCTGATCCGAATCAGACGCGAAGAAGAGAGATCACCGCGCGTGAGATTCTCGATCGGGGGGCCGCGCGGATCTCGTCAGAGCTTGACGGGCAACCCGCGGTCGAGGCTGGGATCAGAGACGTTATCGGTGTCGTGTATCGACGCCTGGGGTTGTACGATCAGGCGACCGAGCAATTGAAGGAGGCCGTGCGTCTGCGCCGCGCGGTCTTCGGTGATGAGCACCTTGAATTGGCCGACAGCCTCTACGAGTTGGCTCTGTCGGTGAAACACCAAGCGGACTACGACGACGCAGAGGAGCTGCTTCGGGAAGCTCTGACGATCCGCCGATCTTTGCTGGGGAATGAGGATCCGCTGGTGGCTTGGACCCTGCTGGTTTTGGGGGCGACTCAAGTGAACAAGGGTGACTACGCCCTGGCCGAGCCATCCCTGCGCGAAGCTCTCGCCATCCAACAGAAAGTGCTCGGGGCAGAGGACGAGCACGTGTCCGTGACTTTGCAGAAGCTGGGGGATTTGCGGTGCATTCGCGGGGACTATGTGGAGGCGGAGGCTCTGGTCCGCCGGGCTCTGGCGATGCGCATCAGGTTGCTGGGCGAAGAGCACCCCGATGTCGAGGACGGGCACGAGTCCTTAGCCGCCGTGTTGCGCGCCACGGGCAGGTATGTCGAGGCTGAGCAGGAGATTCGCGGAGCCCAGGAGATTACGGGAAGCACGTTCAAGGATGAGCACCCGTACTCGGCCTCCGTGTTGGTGTGGCTGGGTGGACTACGCCACGACCAGAGTGACCTGGCCGCGGCGGAGTCCCACCTCCGGCGCGCGTTGGCTTTGTACGGCGAACGTCTGCAGCCGGATCACCCGCACGTGGGCAGCACCAAGAACGAGTTGGCATGGGTCCGGCTGGATCAGGCGGATTATGTCGAGGCAGAGTCACTCTTTCTCGAGGCCCGGACGATTTACCGGGTTAGCTTGGGTGAGAAACACCCTCGCGTTGGGAGTCCGACCCTTGGGCTAGCCCGAGCGACGCTGGCGCGGGGAGACCTGCGGCGGGCCGAGGCTCTCGCGCGGGAGGTGGAGTCCATCTATCGAGACGTCTTTGCGGACGGGCATTGGGCGGTTGCCTCCGCCGAGAGCGTTCTCGGTGCGGTTCTAACTGCGCGGGGGAGTTACGATGAGGCCGAGCCCCTGGTGAAAGGTGGTTACTCGGCGATGAAGGCGGTGCGCGGCCCGCAGGACCGCTATGTTCTGCAGGCTCTGGAACGTGTGATCGAGTTGTATGAGGCGTGGGGCAAGCCGGACGAGGTCGCTGCGTGGCAGGCCCGGCGGAAGGACTGAGCGATCGGGGGGGGGACCGAACTTGCCAGTCGCACGGCCGCGGCGGGGTCGACCCCTCGTTGTTCTACGCATCATTCGACGCATTCACCAACTGCAGCCGTTCGATCTCTGATCTCGATTCTCCAGCCCGAAGGGCTCAGATGAAGTAGCCGGGGGCAACGCCGCGCAGCGGACGCCGCCCCCGGACCCGATCCCCGCAACCTCCCTGACTCTAGGGGTCAAATGGGCCCGGCGAATGTGCCTCGCGACACCCGCTTCGTAGGGCACGGTCGAGGAACGAGACCTGCCATCGGTTTCTTAAAGAGGTTGGGCAGCGGAAACAGACGCGTGGTTCATCAACGCCGCCTCTCTCGCCCTTCAGGGTGATTGGGGTTGTTGGGCTCCCACCCGGGGGCGGCGGCCGCTGCGCGGCGTTGCCCCCGGCTACTATCTTGCAGGCTTTCAGCCTGAACAACGAACCGGCCTGCAGCTTGTCAGGCTGGGGAATGCGTCGCCGCGGAGTCGGACGGATACGCTTCGCTCGCCCGGCAAAGATGTGTAGAACAACGAGGGATCAACCCGGCGGGCGGGGGATGCCCAGCCGAACGAAAATGTCATCATATTGGCACTGCAGGTGCTCGCGGGAAGGCCCGCCTTGCAGGTGGGACCAGGGGAAGATCTCGTCGCGTCCGCGTTCGCGGTGGGCGTACCAAGCCGGATCGATTCCCGTGGCGGTGAACGCGGATGTCCACACGTCCGCCCGGAAATGTTCATCCCAGCTATCGAATCGCGCTCCCGCCCGGTAGGCGTGTTCGATTGCGTCGGCCAGGCGGCGATCGCCGCGGGCGAAGACCCCTTCGAGGATGGAGCGTTCGACCAGATGGGTCTTAATGCGGACGCCGCCTTTCTTCTTTTTGGAGCCTTTGGCGGTGCCCCACAGGAGGCTTTGCAGCCTGATGCGAGCCTCGTGGAAGTACTCGGCCGTGGCTTGGGCGGACCACTGCATGGGGGTGTGGGGCTTGGGAACCAGCCAACCGACCGACGCGTTGACCCGGGCGGGTCCTTTGCCGAGCTCCCGCCGGATTTCCGAGACCTGGCGGGCGACGTGGACGATGCCGTCGATATCCTCCGGGCGTTCACCGGGGAACCCGCACATGAAATAGAGCTTGACCGTGTGCCAGCCGGCCGCATAGGCCTGGCGGACCCCGTCGAGCAGATCTCCTTTCGTGACGGTTTTGTGGATGGCCTCGCGCATATCCTGGCTGGCCGCCTCGATGGCCATGGTCAGCCCGCTCTTGCGTACGGAGCCGGCCATCCAGGGAATATCCTGGAGCATCTTGTCGATCCGTAGCGAGGGCAACGAAATGTTGACCCGCCGCGGGGCGAAGCGTTCGTTGATTCGCTCGGCGAGTTCCCGCAGTTGCGGATACTCGCCGGTGGACAGTGAGAGGAGTCCGAGTTCGTCCATGCCGGTAGCACGGTACATCTTCTCGGCCAGATCGAGAATCGTGGCGACGGAGCGAACTCGGATCGGTCTCTTCGTGTGCCCGGCGTGACAAAATCGGCAGCGCCGGGGGCATCCGCGCATTATTTCTACGGCCATGCGGTCGTGGACGACCTCAACATGGGGCACGAGGGGACGTTCGGGAAACGGGGCGGCGTCAAAGTCGCGGGTCCCACAACGCCGGATGCTCTCGGGGATGCCGGCGCAGGCGGGGACGATGGACTCTATTGTGCCATCACTGTGGCATGACACGTCGTAGAGTGCCGGAGCATAGATCCACTCGAAACGTTTCGCGAGAGCCTCGATCATTTCACGCCGCGGCGTATTGTCGGCTTTGAGTTCCTTAGCCGCTTGGATAATGGCGGCGGTGGAGTCTTCACCATCGCCCAGAACGACCAGGTCGAGGAACGGGGCGACCGGCTCGGGGTTATCGGCCTGTGGCCCGCCGGCGATAACCAGGGGATGGCGGTCGTCGCGCTGCGCGGCCCGCAGGGGGATGTCGGACAGGTCGAGCAGTTGGAGCATCGAGGTGTAGGCCATCTCGTGCTGCAGGGACACGGCCAGGATGTCCGCGGAGCTGACCGGTTGGCGGGTATCCCAGGTGAACAGCTCGATCTTCTTGTGACGCATGAGTGACTCTGCGTCGGGGGCGGGGCAATACACTCGTTCGGCGCAACAGCCCTCAGTGTGGTTGATTATCCAGTAGATAATCTGGCAACCGAGGTGGCTCATTCCGATGGCGTACGTGTCCGGGAACGCTACGGCGACCCGCAAATCGGCCGCCTGCCAGTCGCCGGGCTCGACGAGCTGGTTAATTTCTCGCCCGATGTACTGGCCCGGCTGACCTACGAACGGCAACAGCTCAAGTCGTACGCGGTCTGTGAGTTCCTTCACGATACGTTCCTGTATTCAATTTTTACATAAAAACTGCAGCCAGGCAGAGCGTTCATGTCCTGTAACGATAGCGTTGTCAACTATCTTGACAAGTGTCGAACGATCAGTGTTTGGTCGAACGGCGTGTTTTGCCGATGAGTCTAATAGCGTGGAATTTTGTGGAATCGTGTATCATCAATTGTGTTGCGTTTTCCCGAGGTTCCGTGTAGGCTGTTAGTCAGCGCTATGTATAGGATTAGCCATCCATCCCGGGTTTTGAGCCGTCGGCGTGGCGGTGCAAGACGACAGGCGACGACATTAATCGAGTTGCTTGTTGTGGTGGGGATCATCGGCTTGCTGATCAGCATGCTCATTCCTTCGCTCAAGCGCACCATGCGGCTGGCGGCATCGACGGTTTGCATGCACAACCTGGTGCAGATCGGGAATTCGCTGACGATGTATCGGGTGGACAGTGACGGGTGGTTGCCGACGGATCTTGCGACGGATGATGCAAGTGAAGCGGGCACCGTCGCGGGCATGGGCGATGATGACGCTTGGTTCCAACGGCTGTACCCGACGTACATGAGCGATCTTCTGGTGATGACCTGTCCGGAGGATCCGTATCGCTATCAGATGGAGGAAGCCATCCGGCGGTGGGATGATCCATCGCTCAAGCAGCATCCGGACGATCCCGATATTGGGGACTGCGCCAGCTACGGCATAAACGGGTTTATCATGACGGCGGGGGGAGGCAAGCTGGCGGACCTTGACCGCCATCCGGCGAAGCGCCCGTTGGATACTATTCTCGTGACGGACCTTGGCCCGGACAGCCTGCGAATAGCGTCGAATCGGGCGAGTTCGAGCGGCTCGGGCAAGACCGGCATGCGCCGGGAAGGGGCGGTCGCCCGTTGGGATGACGGGTATGATCCGCTCGTGGTCCAGGAAGAAGCCCCCTGGGTGACTCGGCGACACGGGCATGGCATCAACATGTTGACAGTTGCTAACGGAGTCCGGTCCGCCCGGACTGTGGATGTCATGCGTGAGTCAGTCCGCGTGTACTACGAAGACTGTGCCGCCGGCGGGTGCGCGTTGTGCAACCGCACCGACCCCAGCAGACCTTTCATCTATCACTGCTCCTTCGCCAAGGACCGTTTGTTCTGGTGGACCGGGTCCACGAACGTCGATTAAGAGCACATGTCACCGCGCGAAGCGAGAGGCCGCGGGTCAGGTCGTCAGCGCCGAAAGGTGCGCATCGTTGAGCCGCGCTCGACTACCCGCATGGCGCTCATCAGCTTTTTGATTACTGCCGCGGCCGCGGTCTTTTTGCTGGCTGTCTGGCGCTTCTGGCGTATTGAGGAGGCCGCCGCTCCGCACATGCGGGACGTCAATGAGACGAGATTGAAATGGCGGTGCGAAGCGGGGCATCACTTCTTCGAATTGGGGCGGGCCGAACCGAGGGCCTGCCCGCGTTGCGGGAAGCCGGCTTATCCTGTGGGCATTTGGACCTGCCCGGAGCATGGCGAATTCGAGGTGGCTGTGCGGTTCGGGCCCGAGCCGGATGGTCGCGCCCGCGTGTCGGCCTACTTGATTCCCGGCCAGGACTGGACCCCGGCGTCCGCCGGGCTGCATTGCCCGAAATGCGGAGCTGAGCTGGTGCGAAAGCCGGATGATCCGTACTCCGACATGCCGAAACAGCCGCGGAAACGAAAAAGCCGAGGCTCTTCGCGCGGAGGGTAGCGCCGCCGGCGCCGAAGTGGTGGGTGCCCCGCCGGATCAACTGCGATCAGTCTTCCTGCCAAGCGTCCGCGCCGATGAGTTTCACGAATCGGCATCCCAGCGAGCGCGTTTCCGTCGTCCGAGGCCCGCGCCGGTCTATGCACACCAGGGTCTGCTCGTGCCCTCCGCCGATCGGAGCCACCAGGCGGCCTCCGTCCGCGAGCTGCTCGATCAGGGGGGGCGGGGTGTAAGGAGCGGCCGCGGTGACGATTATCCGGTCGAACGGGGCGTGGTCGGCCCAGCCGAGGCTGCCGTCGCCGCAGTGCCCCGTTACGTTGGACAGGCCGAGGTCGGACAGGGTCCGGGCGGCGCGCTGGTGCAGGGCTTCTATCCGTTCCACTGTGAACACATGGCGGCAGAGCGAGGCCAGGATGGCCGTCTGATAGCCCGTACCGGTTCCGATCTCCAGGACGCGGCAGGTCGGCGTTACGGCGAGCTGGGCCGTCATGTAGGCGACGATGTACGGTTGGCTGATTGTCTGCCCGAGACCGATGGGCACCGCGTGGTCTTCGTAAGCGCGCTCCCGAACGTCGTCCGGCATGAAGATCTCGCGTGGTATGTTCGACATCGCAGTAAGGACCGCGGAATCCCGAACACCCCGGCGACGGATCTGCTCGTCTACCATCGTCAACCTGAGTTGCCGCCAATCCGTCATTTGACTACTACTGTTAGGCATCGAAGGATACCTCGGCACTTATACGCCGGGAGATTACGAATCGCCAATTGTGCTTGCGGATTGAGACGAAGACAAGCGCGGAACAAGGCCAATCCAGGGGGAAGCGGGGCGTCAGTCCGGTTCGGAGCATTCGGCAAAGGAGGGTGGTTGAATGGCTGTCATCACCTTGACCACTGATTTCGGGACGCAGGACCACTACGTCGGCGTTATGAAGGGAGCGATTCTGCGGATTAGCCCAGACGTTAGTCTTGTGGATATCACGCACGAGATTGCACCGGGCGACGTCGAACATGGGGCGTTCATTCTCAGAGAGGCGTGGCCGTTCTTCCCGCCCGGCACGATTCACCTGGCGGTGGTCGATCCGGGAGTCGGTTCGGATCGGCGGCTTCTCGTCGGCAAGTACGCCGGATGCTGGGTTGTCGCACCGGACAACGGCTTGCTTACGTTCATCCACCGCGACTTGGCAGCGCAGGGGTTGTTCTGCATTTCGAACCCGGAGATTCTCCCCGATGAGGTCTCGGCGACGTTCCACGGCCGGGATGTTATGGCTCCGGTAGCGGCTCACCTCGCCAACGGCGTTGCTCCGCGACAGTTCGGGCCGGAGTTGGAGAGCCCGGTGCTGCTGCCAGTAGCAGAGGTTGAGGTGATTGAGGGGCGCGTTGGCGGTCGAATACTGCGTGTCGATCGTTTCGGAACGATGGTGACCAACATCGAGAAGCGGCACCTCAGGGCGTCATGCGGCCCCGGCCGATTCGCCGAGGTTTTCGTGAACGGTACCAGCATCGGACCAGTCCGCACGACGTTCTCTGACGTCCCCATGGGGCAACCCTTGGCTTTTCTCGGAAGCGGGGGCTATCTGGAAATCGCCATCAACCGGGGGCGAGCGATTGATTGCTTCGGGCCGCGTGATACCGTTCAGATCGAATTGCGGTATCCGGAGTAGGTACATACCCCGCCATCGCGTAGTTCGCCAGTTCACTTTTTGGTGGGGATAACCCCGCTCGGTTAACTAAAACAGGCAGCTATCTTCAGAATGTCTTTCACCTGGCCGATACTCGGGTTGACGGTCGGGGAGTTAATCCCCCCATTCTACAGCAATCGGTGCCGATCATTTTAGCTGTAAACGTGTTCGCAGGCTCACTTACAGTGCAAGGAGAAGGTTTATGAATACTGGAAACAATGCCGGTACGGGATACGATACCAACACTCAGGTTTGGACGAAGGTGCCGTTCGAGAACATCAACGAACCGGGCTGCTACGTGTGCAACTGGAGCGGTCACCTCCTGCGCGTGCCGGACGACGGCGTTGCGCCGGGACGTTCGCCGCTGATCAATGTCATCGGGACGGAGACGCTGTATGTAACGAAGATCAGCGATAACCCGTTCATCCCGTTGACCAAGGCCCGCATGATGGCGAGCAACTACGACATCAACGTCAACTTCTGACGAAGTCGGCGGAGTTAGGATGAGAGAGAAGAGGTCCGGAGGACGAGGTGTTTCGGCATCTTGCCTTCGGACCTTTCCTCGCGCCGGTGGCTCAAACCGGGGTGTGCCCGAGCGTCACGTCTGCTTTCAGTTGTCTGATTCTCCGGGGTTAATCCCCGACCGTCCTTTGCGGTAGTGCGGAATCTGAGCGTGTTGCGCTGCAGTCTGCCAGCGGCAGGATACCCGATACCAGTGCTGCGAGTTTCACCCGGGCAGATGGCGTGGTATCTAAGCTACGCGTTGCGCTGACTTTACTGCAGATGACCGTAGATTCTCGGCTCGGCTCGGATCCGTGCAGAAGGCGGGCGGATTGTGCCAATGCAATCAAGAGAATCGGCAAGATTTGCCGACATTCACAGGTACCGCGTCAGGAGGATGCGGAAGTGACTCGAGACGTTGCTCAGGATGGGCGCCATGTCGGAATGGTCTGCGCTTAAGGAGCGAGTAGCCGGGAGGTGGCAGATCCCGCTCTTCGTTTTCTCGCTCTTCATGCTTGCAGGGGCGTTTCTGCGCGTTATTCCCTCCGCGACTCCGTCCACCTTCGCCGAAATCTCGGAGTATCTGAACACTCTGGTGGCGGGCGGACTTAACGACCAAGTCATCCAATTCGGCGAGCGACTTCTAGCAGATGAAGAGCCTCACACGCCGGCGGAACTGGCCCCCGTCCATCTGGCTATGGCGCGGGCTCAATACGCCGAGGCCATCCAAAGCCGAGTCCAGACTGCCGGCGCCGGGCAAGCGGTAGTCGAACACTATTCGCATGCCGTTTCCGGTGGGCTTCCTCTGACTGTGGACGATCGGGTCCGCCGGGGCTGGGCTTACGAATGGCAGAGAGATCACATCGCTGCCGAGGAGGACTTCAGAAAGGCGGTCGACGAGGGGATCGAAGAAGCCTCCGAGCTGCGCAAACACCTCGTTCAGCTTCATCGAGAGAAGCTGGGCACTCCGCCGGATGAGGTGCAAGCACTACTCAATGAGCTTCTCGCTCACGTGGAGGACCACCGGCTGGATCTACGTCTTTGGGCGATCGAAGCGCTATTGGAGGTTGGGGAGGAGCTGGGCACGCTGGAGGAAGCAGCCACTCTATTGGTCCGCAACGAGGATCGCTTCCACGGCACTGACCTGCAGAATCGGTTCGATTTCCTCAAGGCGCTCGTACTCTTTCGAACGGGGCATTACGACGACGCCGAGACCTTCCTACGTACTCTGCGGAATCGGACAAGACCCGGCGAGGAGACGCATGCGGCCTCGGGCTGGCTGCTGGGTCGCGTAGTGCTCAGCGACGGAGAGCCGCAACGCCCACTCGAGGCCTTGTCGTTCTTCACGGATGTCATTGCCCATCACCCGGGAAGCGCCTATGCGGCGGCCAGTCGGGTGGGGCAGGCGGAGGCGTATGTCCATCTTGAGCGCCATGACGATGCGATCAGCACGTATCGAATGGCGATCGAGGATCTGGAAGCGCTGCGGAGCAAACGTCTGGTAGATCTGGAGGTTCTGCGTACTTCTTTGGGGGTTATGGCTGACCTGCAGAGGCAGAAAGGTGACTCGGAGGCGTCGCTGGCGTACATTCGGCTGGCGGTTTCGTTGATCGATCGAGAGGACTCGGAGCAGGCGATTCTGCTTCTTTCGCAGCTTGCTCGGGCTCTGGAGCAACATGCCGGTCAGCTTGGCGGAGTGGATGATGAGGCCGCGGCTGATCCGGAATCGGCCGGCCCGTCCGGCTCGCCGACGATGCGACGCCTGTATGCCGAAGCGGCGTCGACTTACTTGCGGCTCGCCAAGATGGGTACGCTGAACGAGTCGCGCTCTGCAGGCTGGAACTGGCAGGCCGCGGAGTTGTTCGTCAAGGCCGGAGAGCTTGCCCGGGCGGTGGACCTGTTTCACGCTTTTGTTGCGGAGCGTCCCGGAAACCCGTTGGTTCCTCGGGCGATTCTGCGCATGGCTCAGCTTCACTCTGCGATGGGTCATCCGGACGAGTCTATTGCGGCTTATCAGGAGTGCTATCGGAGATTCCCTCGAACCTTGGACGGTTCGCGCGCTCTGGTCCCGTTGGCAGAGAGTTATCTTGCCAAGGGGCCGGGCAACGAGGAATTGGCGGAGAAGACTCTGCGGATTGTCTTGGAGGACTCGCAGGTATTCACTCCGCAGGCCCCCGAGTTCGCCAACGCACTCTTTTTGCTGGGGGACGTTCTTAGTCGACAGGGATCGTATGAGCGAGCTATTGCCACGTTCGAAGAGGCTTTGGAACGTTATCCGGATGACCCGCGTGCTTCCCGGGCGTACTTTCTGCTTGCGGACGCGTATCGACGGAGCGCTTTGGCTCTGAAAGAGAAGATGGCCGAAGCGACATTTGTTGGTGAACTGCAACAGATGCAACGCGAGTCCACGACGAGATTCGAGCAGGCGGGCCGACTCTACCGGCGGCTGATCGACGAGTACGAAGCTCGCGGAACGGACGAGCTGACGCCGTTGGAAGAACTGCAACGTCGCCACGCAGCTTTGTACGAGGCCGACTGCTGCTTTGAGATCCGTGACTACCGGCGGGCACTGAAGCTCTACGAAGAGGCGGCGGCCAAGTTCAAGAACTCCAGTTCCGGGTTGGCGGCGTACGTGCAGATTATCAACTGCCATGTGTTCCTCAGCCGTCCTTTGGAGGCTCGGGCGGCGCTGGCCCGGGCCTTGATTCTGGTTGACTCAATACCCGGGGACGCGTTCGATCAATCGGTTTCGCCGGAAACGCGGGATGATTGGAGACGGTACTTCGAATGGCTGGGAGAATCGGAGCTCTTCTGACATGGTGGACGATAAGATGACTCCAGTATCCGCGACGAACGAACTTCCGGTGGACACGCCGGCGGGTGTGGTCTCTCTGTTACGCGAGCAGGTGTCGTTGTACGGCCGGCTCGAGGGTCTGGCCGCGAAGCAGCAATCCCTGGTGGCGGAGGAGGATACGGGTCCGCTGCTTACGTTGTTGGCCAAGCGCCAGAAGCTCTCGGCGGAGTTGGTCGGCATGCGCAGGCGGCTCGAACCGATCCGACGTGATTGGGATCGGCACCGGGAGAATCTTTCCGGGGGTGAACGCGAGGAGGCGGATCGGCTGCTGAAGGAGATCAAGCGGTTGCTCCGGAATGTGATTCAGCGCGACGAAGAGGACGCCCGGCTGTTGTCGGCGCGCAAGGAGGCGGTGGCGAAGGCTTTACGCGGGAGTCATTCGACGGAGCAGGTTCTCTCGGCGTATCGGTCCCCCCGCGATAATCCCGGGCGGATCAGCCATTTGGATGAAGCGTCATGAGCACGGCACCAGTAGTGAGCGGGGCCGAACTGGCCACCGTCATTCAGACCTACAACGAGGTTACGGAACGGCTCAAGCAGTCGCACGAGTTGCTCGGGCAGGAAGTCTGCCGCCTGCGCGAGGAGTTGCAGGAGAAGAACCGAGAGCTGGAACGCCGGGAGCGGCTGGCGGCTTTGGGGGAAATGGCGGCCGGGGTCGCGCACGAGATACGGAACCCGCTGGGGGCGATCGGGTTGTACGCCTCGCTGCTGGGACGCGATTTGCAGGACCGACCCAACGAATTGGAGATCTGCCGGCGGATCGGAGCCGGGGTGCGGAACCTCGAGGGTATCGTCGGGGATATTCTGGCGTTCGCCGGAGGGGCCGAACCTCGCCGTCAGGTTGTCCGTGTGGCGGAGATTCTCGAGACCGTGACCACCCAAACTGCGCCACAGGCGCGGGCTCTGGAAGCCGTGATCGAAGTTGATGAGAAGTTGACGGACTTGGAACTTTTCTGCGATGCGGGACAGCTCGAACGGGCGTTGTTGAATCTGGTGTTCAATGCCCTTGATGCCGTTGGAGCCGGGGGGCGAGTTCGCGTGCGGGCCGGCGAACCGCGCGACGGGGATCGTCTGTTCCCAATCGTTGTCGAGGACAACGGTCCGGGGATTGAGCCGGCGATTGCCCAGCGCGTGTTCAATCCCTTTTTCACTACCAAGGACACGGGAACCGGGTTGGGCTTGGCGATAGTCCACCGGATCGTCGAATCAAACGGCGGGGTGATTACGGCGGGACGAGCCGGCTTAGGTGGCGCGGCGATGACGTTGCGGCTGCCCGTGCATGACCGGGAAGACAAGGCGGAAGAACCGGGAGGAATCGAATAGATGGCTCACATTTGTGTTGTGGATGATAAGGAGATCATGCGGGATTCGGTGTCGACCGCCTTGGTTCGCGAGGACCACACGGTTACGGCATTCGCGGATTCCGTGGAAGCTCTGGCGGCGGTCAAGCGTGGGAGGTTCGATCTGGTTCTGTCGGATCTGAAGATGCCGCGGATGGATGGACTGACCCTAATACGGGAGATTCGCGCCGCCGGTAGCGAGACACCCATCATTATGATGACCGCCTTCGCGACCGTCTCGACTGCGGTAGAGGCCATGAAGCTCGGGGCGTACGACTACATCCAGAAGCCCTTCGAGGCGGACTCGCTGGCCGTTCTTGTCGAACGGACTCTGGAGCACGCTCGGCTGCGGCGCGACAACGAGGCCCTGCGGGCGTCGGTGGACGATCTTTCCAAAGGGCGGACCCTGGTCGGCTCCGGGCCGGCGATGACGGAGCTGAGGGCACAGCTCGATCGCGTTGCGGCCAGTCATGCCACGGTCATGATTACGGGCGAGTCGGGCACCGGTAAGGAACTGGTCGCGTCCTATCTTCACAAGGGCTCGCCACGGGCGGATCGTCCGATGTTGTGCCTGAACTGTGCGGCGCTGTCGGCCAATCTGCTGGAAAGTGAGCTGTTCGGGCATGAACGCGGGGCCTTTACGGGAGCGGACCGGGCCCGGAAGGGGCGTTTTGAGCTGGCGGACGGCGGGACGCTACTGCTTGATGAGATATCGGAAATGGCTTTACCGCTGCAGGCGAAGCTGCTTCGTGTGCTTCAGGAGGGCGAGTTCGAGCGGGTCGGCAGCAGTGTGACCCGGCATGCGGACGTTCGCGTGCTGGCTACGACTAACCGCGACTTGGATGCGGCCGTGTCGCGTAAGCAGTTTCGCGCGGATCTCTACTATCGGCTTAACGTCTTGCCGGTGCGAGTGCCGCCGTTGCGGGAGCGAACCGAGGATATTCCCGAGTTGGCCGAGCACTTCCTGGAGCACGCCGCCCGGCAGGACGGGGCTCGCGCGGCGATGCGTATCGCACCGGATGCGGTCCAGTTGCTGATGGACTACTCGTGGCCCGGCAACGTGCGGGAGCTGGAAAACCTGTGTCGTCGCGCGGCGACATTGGGGGCTACCGACACGATTGCCTCGGAGCTGCTTCAGCCTTGGTTGCACCCGACGGCGCCCGACTCCGCCGGTTTCGGGCAGCTTCGTGACGGTCGGTTGCTTCAGGATATGGAGCGGAAGCTGATCGAACGAACTCTGGCGAGATTCGGCGGCCACCGCGCGAAGTCGGCGAAGGCCCTGGGGATGGGTATTCGAACGCTGGGTATGAAGCTCAAGCAATGGCGAGAGGAGGATGCCGCGAACCAGTCGCTCATGGTCGGGGCCGGTGCGCGGGAATGCGCCGGTGTGGCTTGCCGCGGGTAGTGGTACGTCACACGTAGGTTTTCGGGTGTGCCACTGCTCTTGAGCAGTGCAGGGATAGGACACGGTGCGGATTGGCCCCGAACCTCTACGTGTGACAAAGTACCAGGAGGATTAGCGCAATAACGGCCGATGCGCAAAAACTGCCCTGCTGCGCGAGTCTGAATCGCGGTTGAGGGTACTGAGAATCGGGTCCGGCGAACGTGGTACACCGGATGCAAAGGGGGCTTTGCCCGACGTCGCGTCCGGAGAGCGGACTAGGCCGGGTCGAGCCGCTGCTGGCGGAACGAGAGGTACTGATGTTTATCTCGAACATCACTGACCGGGGAGCGACGCCCGCGTTGGTAAAGACGATGGCGTTCAACGAGGCTCGGCTGAAGATGATCGCCGAGAACATCGCCAACGCCGAGACGCCGGGGTATCGCACGAAGCAACTGGATGCCCGGGCCTTTCAGGCGGCGCTCCGCGATGCTCTGGAAGCCAGGGGCAGCGATCCGAACAAGCCGTTTGTGGTGCAGGCGGGCGACGAGGTGACGACGGACCAGCAGGGATTTCTGAAAGTGACGCCGACCGACAAGCCGGTGGAGAACATCCTGTTCCACGACGGCACCAATATGTCGATTGAGCGGCAGATGGCGGCGTTGGCCGAGACGGGCATGACGCATGAACTGATGACTTCGCTTTTGCGGGATCGGTTCGAAGGTCTCCGCAAGGCGATTAGAGGTAGCGGCGGCTAATGTACGGAGCACTGGATACTGCTACGTCTGCGTTAGTAGCGCAGCGGACTAACCTCGATGTGATTGCCGGTAACATCGGGATGAAGGAGTCCTACCGCATGGAGGGGGACGAGGCGATGCCCTTCCGCCGGCGGGTGGCTTTGTTCGCGCCGGGGCACCCTTCAGACCCGCAAGGTAAGCCGGGGGTGCGGGTAGCGGACATAGTCGAGGACCCGACCCCGTTTGAGCTGCGCTGGGCACCGGACGACCCGCACGCGATCAAGAGTGGTCCGCAGGCCGGGTATGTGCGTCTTTCCAACGTGGACTATCACACGGAGATGGTCAATGCGATGGTGGCGGCGCGGGCGTACGAGGCGAACATAACCGTGATGGAAATGACTAAGTCGATGGCGAAAACGACGCTACGGCTTATTGCTTAAAGGTGAACGCGGCGAGGAGCGAAACCGATGTCGGACCCGATTCAGTTTCCCGGCTCGATTGCCCCGGTGAGTTCTGCCACAGGTGCGTCGCAGGTGAATGCGGCAGAGGCGCCCAAGGGGCGGGACTTCAAGACGATCCTGATGGAGAGCCTCGACGAAGTGAACCGGCTGCAAACCGAGGCGGATGCCGGGGTGCAACGGCTGGTGACCGGCGAGACGGACAACGTTGCGGAGGTTCTCACGGCCGTGAACAAGGCCGGAGTGGCGTTTGACCTGCTGATGGAGGTTCGCAACAAGCTGACGGACGCTTATCGCGACATCCAACAGATGAGGGTCTAGGCCGGCGGTCCCGGCACCCTCGACCCGGCAACAGGGCACCACAACCGGGCGGCAAGTAACGGATCGGACATGGAGGTCCGATCTGCCGTCCGCTTTAGTTCGGAGAACGAGTCGCCCGGCCGCCCGCGCGAATGCCGGCCGGCGTTAAGAGGATAACCGATCATGGATCGGCTTCGTCAACTTACGGCCTACATTGCTGCGCAGATGAGTGTGCTGACCGTGTCACAACGGCTGGCGATCGGGCTTTGCGCGGCGTTGATTGCGGGTTCGCTGCTCTGGTTACTGCAATGGTCGACCACTCCGGAGCTGGTACCGCTGGTGACGACAGAGCTGTCGTACGACGACGTGACCGCGGCGGAACAGGCGCTGAACGCCGGCGGTGTTTTCTACGAGACGGTCGGTACGAGAATTCTCGTTCGCCCCGCGGATCGGCATAACGCGCTGCGTATCGTTCATTCGGCAAACGCGCTCCCGGAAGGGAGTCTGTTCGATATGCAGGCGGTAGTCAGCGATCAGAACCCCTTCTTGGCTCCCGAAGCTCGCAAATTCGCGCAGACGTATGCCAAGGGAAACGAGCTGGCCAAGGTCATTGCCACATATCCGTTTGTCAAAAGTGCGTCGGTGTTGATTCAGGATCGCGAAAAGAGGCGGATCGGCGGTTCTTCGCATAGTCCTACGGCTTCCGTAGTGGTGAGGCTGGCGGCGGGCAAGGAAATGGGCGCGGGGATGATCGAGGGGTTTGCGAAGCTGGTCGCCGGGGCGGTCGCCGGGCTCCAACCGCACAACGTCAACATTACCGATTCGAGCACCGGGCGGTCCTACAGCATGCCTCACCCGGATGACGCGATGAGCGTGGATTACCTTGATCGCGTCAAGAAGCACGAAGCTCATCTGCTTCAGAAAATCAGGGACAAACTTGCGGACATTCCCGGTCTTCTCGCGTCGGTGACCGTCGAGCTTGAGACGAGCAAACGGGTCACGACGAAGGTCAAGCACGCCTCGGCGCAACCCAAAAGCGAGTCGGAGCAGAACAGCGAGTCGTCTTCCGGTAACCAGCCGACGGAACCCGGAGTCCAAGCGAATCTGGGCCAAGCCCTCACCGCCGGAGGGAGCTCGCAGACGATGACCACGGGCGATACCAAGACGGAATACTTCGAGCCGAAGATGAGCGAGACCGAGACGGTCGAGCAGATACCGTTTGTTATGAAACACGCGACCGCGGCCGTGAGTATCCCGCGGAGTTTCATCGTCGGCGTGTTCACGGCCCAGCATCCGGACCAGCCGGGTCCCAAAGACGACGACGCCAGTTTCGTGGCGGTCCGCGATGCGCAGGTTGCTCGAGTCAAGGCGAGCGTGGAACGAATCGTCATGGCCAAGGACCCGGATGATGTCGAGGTCGACGTCTATCCGGACATGGAGTGGAGCCCGGATGAGCGCCGTTGGATTTCAGGGGATGGCGGGATCGCTATGGCGACCGAAGAAGCCGGGGCTCTCGATGCTTTCGGCCTGGCACGCACCTACGGACCCCAAGTGGGTCTGCTGGTTTTGGCCATGATGAGCCTGTTCATGATGACGCGCCTGGTGCGCAGGTCCGCGGAGATCACGGGGAGGGAGCGAGCCCGGGTCTTGGCCGAAACGGAGCCGGAGGAGTTGGAGGGAGGCATTCTCTCCGTAGGTCCGCAGGCCATCGGCGAGGCGGGTCTGTCGGATAGTCTGTTGACCGGTAAGGAAGTCGACGGCGAGACGCTCCGGTACAAGGAGCTCGGATCGGAGGTGGCCAAGATGGTTGAGGGCGACCCCGAGGCGGCCGCCGAGTTGATTCGACGTTGGGTGGAAGATATGGGGTAAACCACTGTGGTTCCCTCGGGCGAGCTTCGTTGCCCGGGAGTGTCGGGTAATTGACACCGCGCGATGCGGATATCGATAGGACGGCCGAAATGGCGGGTAAACCACAAGGCGACTCGGGTGACGGACCCCCTCCTCTGCGAGGTATAACCAAAGCGGCGATCTTACTTCTGGCGTTGGGGCGGGATACTTCCGCGACCGTAATGCGGCAGTTGAACCAGGACATCGTCGAAGAGATCACGCGGGAGATAGCCCACCTCGATCAGGTTGATGTTGTAGAGCAGGGCCGGGTAGTGGAGGAGTTCTACAATCTTGCCCTTGCGACCCAGTACGCGCAGTCGGGCGGAGTGCTCTACGCGCGAAACCTGTTGGAGAAGGTCCTGCCGCCGGACCAAGCCGCCCGGATCATTCGGGTAATCGAGACTCAGGTCCACAAGCGGCCGTTTTCGTTCTTGGCCAAGACCGATTCCGAGAACCTGATGACGTTTATCCAGGACGAGCATCCGCAGACTATCGCATTGATTATGTCTCACCTGACGAGTGGGAAGGCCGGCGAGATTCTGGCCGGTCTATCCGCCAGCAAACAGGTCGAGGTCGTCTCTCGCATAGCTCACATGGAGAACACCAACCCGGAGGTAATCAAGGAAGTCGAGCAGGGGTTGGAGATGCGGCTCTCCGGTGTGGTATCGCAGACGTTCCAGAAGGTCGGTGGGGTCGAGTCGGTGGCCGAGATGTTGAACCTGGCGGACCGCAGCACCGAGAAGGCCATCATGGAGGCACTCGAAGCTCAGGATCCGGATTTGGTGGAAGAGATTCGGCGACTGATGTTCATCTTCGAGGACATCATGCTCGTAAACGACAAGGGTATCCAACTCGTCCTCAAGGAGATCGAGAACGAAGATCTGGCGTTGGCCCTCAAGACCGCCAGCGAGGAACTGCACGAGAAGATCTTCCGGAACATGTCTGAACGGGCGGCGGAGATGATCCGGGAGGACATGGAGTATATGGGTCCGGTTCGCGTCAGTGACGTGGAGGCGGCTCAGCAGAAGATCGTCGATGTGGTCCGCCGGCTCGAGGACGCGGGCGAGATCATCATCTCCGGACGCGGCGGCGAGAAGGAAATGATCGTATGATCGAGTTCGCCCGCGCAGCTTGCCGTCCTAAAGGAACGTATCGCCGCCGGGTAGAGGGGGCACGATGGGCACGGTGATCAAAGTCGGCGAATCGGGGCCGGTTCTCGCACGGTTGTCCACCGTGGATCTGGCCGACCATCTGGCAGAAGCCCAGGCGGTTATCGACGAGGCGCACCGTCGGGCGGCGCAGATCACCGGCCAAGCCGAACGCGATGCCGAGCGCCAGAAGCGCGAGGCTCGCGAGGCGGGGTTCAAGGAGGGTTATGAGGAAGGCCGGCGTGAGGGGACGCTGGCCGGATGCCGGGAAGGGTTAGAAAAGTCGCTGAGGCACTATGAGGAAGAGAATGCCAAGATTGTGTCGGTGATGGAGCAGGCCATCGCCGGGGTCGAGGCCGACAAGGAGGAGCTCCGGGTGGCCGCGGAACGAGACCTGCTCGATTTCGCGGTGGCGGTGGCTCGCCGGCTCACCTTCGAGATAGGCCGGCTTGATAACGAGGCTGCGAAAGCCAACCTGCAGCGGGCTATTCGACTGGTCGAATCCCGAACCGATCTGACCATCAGGGTTCATCCGGATGACCTGGCGGCGATCGAGACTTTCGCCGCGGCGGTCCTGCGGCCGGCGGGAGATACGGTGAATACGAAGGTGGTGGCGGATGACACCTTGGCCCGCGGCGGGTGCATGGTCAGCAGCGGCGATACGGAAGTAGATGCCACGCTTGAGACACAGATAGACGAGATGGTCGGGCTGCTGCTCGGGAGGAGAGCGACGGATGTTTGACCTCTTCTCCAACCATCGCTCGCTGATCGAGGAAGCGGACTTCATCCGGACCACCGGGCGGGTGGTAGAGGTAGTCGGGCTAACCGTCGTGGCCGAGGGACTGGCGCTTCCGGTGGGCACCCTTTGTCGGGTCCAGCCGCGGGGCTCGGCGGCGATGGCGGCACAGGTGGTGGGTATCCGGGGGCATCAGGCGGTTCTCATGACCCTGCAAGAGCCGCTGGGCGTGGCCGTGGGCGACGCGGTGACCAGCACTCCGGGGTTGCAACGGGTGCCGGTCGGGCGGCAGATGCTCGGCGCGGTGCTCGACGGTCTGGGGCGCCCCATCGACGGGAAAAGGGATTATGTGATTGAGGCGCATTATCCGGTGTATCGCGCCGCGCCGCCGGCGCTGACGCGGACACCGATTGAACAACCGTTGTCAACGGGGATTCGCGCCATCGACGCGCTGCACACGGTGGGGGGTGGCCAGCGTCTGGGTATCTTCGCCGGAACGGGGGTGGGCAAGAGCGTCTTGCTCGGCATGATCGCCCGGTACACGAAGGCGGATGTCACCGTTGTGGCGCTGATCGGTGAACGTGGTCGCGAAGTAGGCGATTTCATTCGTAAGGACCTGGGCGAGGAGGGGTGTAAGCGGGTCGTGCTGGTGGTGTCGACTTCCGACGAGTCGCCGGTTTTGAGGGTGCGCGGCGGGTTCGTCGCCACCGCAGTGGCGGAGTACTTCCGCGACCAGGGCAAAGACGTCTTGTTATTGATGGACTCTACGACGCGTATGGCGATGGCCCAGCGGCAGATCGGGTTGTCCGCGGGCGAACCGCCGACCACCAAGGGCTATCCGCCGAGCGTGTTCGGGTTGCTTCCCAAACTGCTCGAGCGCAGCGGGCGGACCGCGGCGGGGAGTATCACCGGGCTCTATACGGTGCTTGTCGAGGGTGACGATATTACCGAGCCGATCTCGGATGCGGTGCGCGGGACCTTGGACGGTCATATCTGGCTGTCGCGCGATCTGGCCAACCGCGGGCATTACCCGGCGATCTCCGTGCTGGAGAGCATCAGCCGGGTGATGGTGGACGTTGTGGACCAGGAGCATCTGGAGGCGGCCGGCGAGCTACGACGCGTCTTGGCGGTGTGGAACGACATTGAGGATCTGGTCAACGTCGGCGCGTATGCGGCGGGCACGAACGTCGAGTTTGACGTGGCCGTTCGAATGAAGCCGGCGATCGATGCCTTCCTGCAACAGGCGATTGCCGAGCCCGCCGATTACGGCGAATCGCGGAAGATTTTGCTCGAGGCGGCGGAGGCAATCAGGGGTTTGCGAACCAAGTTGTCGGCGGGACGGGCATCCGGGGCGGTCGCCGCGGCGTCCTAATGGGCGGTTCGCGTTATCAGCAGAGGGCGGCAACGCCGGGGATGTAGACGGGAGTGAGTCAGATGGATCGCGGGGCGGTTCTCGATTCGGATTGAGTTGATGGCGAAGAAGTTCCGATTCACGCTTGACGTTGTCCGGAGGATCCGGCAGCAGGCCCAGAACGCGCAGAAGCGGGTCGTGGCCGATGCTGTTCGGGCGGTGGCGACGACGCAGGAGCAGATCAGCCGGACGACCCGCGAGTTGAAAGACACCATCGACCACTCCCGCAGCTTTCGGGATGTCGCGCGGCCCGACTTGGCATTGCTCCGGGGCAACCAGGTGTATCGGGGATACTTGCACCGGCGAATTCTCGAGTCTCAGGAAGAGCTGGCCGCGCGGAAGAAGAAGCTGGCAGATGAACGCAAGACGCTCGCCGAGACCACGAAGCAGTTGAAGGTTATCGAGAAGCTCCGCGAGAAACGTTGGATGCGGTATTTGGCCGAGGTCCGGCGCGAGGAACAGGCCGGTTACGACGAGTCCGCGGCGCAGAGCTACATGCGCAAACGCGCGGTCCAGCGCGATGAGGCGCGGAGGGCATGATGAACTCCTCACTGCTCAAAAAGACATACGACGGGATAGCGTTGTTCGCCGTCCTCAATCTTCTGGTGATTGGCGGTCTTGGGGCTTACCTGATTGGTTCCGGAGCGCTCAACGGGCCGGCCCTAAAGAGAGTGGCTGCGGCGCTGCGCGAGGAAGAAGCAGAAGAGGGCGAAGGAAACGAAGTGCCGGTTGCGGGAGAGGGGCAGGAATCGGCGGGTGAGCAAATGGCGGCGGCCGCGCCGCAGGGCGCTGCTGCTGCTGATGGCGGCCCGAACCTGGAGATCATGCGGCAGGAGGCGGATCGCATTAAGGAAGAGCTCCGGCAGAGGTTGGCGTTGAACAACGGGATTCTCCTGCGGATTACGACGGAACGCGAGAACTTCCGCAAAGAGCGCGAAGCGGCTGTCAGAGAAGACCAGGTCGATCGCGAGCAGACTGAGCAAGTGGGTTTCGCCAAACAGGTTGAGATCCTCGAGAACCTCAAGCCGGCGACGGCTGTAGAGCACCTTCTGGCCATTGGTGATTCGGATGAGATCGCGCGGATGTTGTTGGAGATGGAAACGCGCAAGGCCAAGAAGATCGTAGAGGCCGCCAAACAGCCCGACCAGATGGAACAGATGAAGTTGGCATTGCAGCGGCTGCGGGAGGTTGCCCCGAGTCGCTCGGACGAACTGGCTACAGGAGAATGACCATCGAACCGGTGGCAGGATCATCTTTGACTGTCCGAAACGCTGCGTCGGCGGTGGACCGGACCTCGAGCAGGGAATCTGATTCAGGCTCGCTCGGTGAGGGCGGTACGGCCGCGCCGTTGGGGGTCCTGTTCGATGCCTTGTTGAGCGCGCAACGGATCTCGCTGCGTGGATCGAGTAGTCGCGGTCGGGCGTCGGCATCGCAGATGTTCGAGCCCGCGGCAAGCGGCGCCCGCGAACACCGCCGGACAACCATGGCGGCCGAGGATCGGGCCGATCGATTAGCCCGATCCCAACCGGAGCGTATGGATACGACGAGCGTAAGGGCTCGCAGCGCCAAGCAGGGCGCCGGCGCGGGCGATTGTGTTGCCAAGGAGTCGTCAGAGCTTTCCGGGCGGGGCAATCTGTCCCGGGAGGCGAGCCGGTCGAAGCTCGGGACCGCTGGCACCGGGTCTTCACTGCAATCTTCGAACCCGGCAGCTCTTCGGGGAGATGCCACAGCGTCGTCATCCAGTGATGTGCTCGGCAGCGTGGCGAGTCGCTCAGATGCTGGAACCCGCGGGTCGCGCGAACCGGCCATGATGGGATTGCAGACGGCTGCCGCTGTGCCGCAGATGGTGTCCACCGGCGCGGCTGAACGAGTTGGGACCAACGGGCGGGCGGACGGGGCGGTCGCGCGACATGTGGCGGAGATCCTCAGCTCCGGGCGGATTGCGGAACCGGAGTCTGCCCGAGCCGCGGGGTTGCCGGCGGCCGGTGACAGTCGCGAGGCGTCAGCCGAACGCAAGAGCGCGCAAGAGGCTGCCGGGCGCCAGACGTCGGGTGAAACCAACTCCAAGGCTGCGGGCGGCGGCGCCAAGACCGCTCCCACCGAGTTTGACGAACTGATCCGTGCGATTCGCCTTCGCGGCGGAACGCGAAACTCCTCGGCGCGGCTGTATCTGGAGCCGCCGGAACTGGGCCGGGTGCAGATCGACGTGCGTATGAGCGGAGACGACATCAGGATCGCAGTCCGCGCTGAAACCGTGGAAGCCCGGAAACTTCTAACGCAACGCGCCTCGGCGCTCACCACGGCGCTCGAGCGGAGCGGCATCAACGTAGAACAGTTGGACGTGGTTGTAGATTCGGACCCCAAAGGCGAGGCAGGGGTGAGCGAACGCGAGAATGCGGATGTGGCCGGCGGGTCCGGCAGTGAGCAACGATCGCCGGCCGAAGTCCGGTCTTCAGACCGGGTGCCGGATGATCGGGTCGAACAGTTGGTGGGGATGGAGAGTGACTCCTCTCCGGCAGTCGTGGCGGAGACTCGACTGGACATCAGAGCCTGACCCTTCGCGGGGCGGCCGTAGTCTGACATGGGCTGATTCGGCGGAGCCGGGTTGGTCCTGGTGGCTTCCAAGGAGAACCGATGTGGAAGTGAACATCCTGAGCCCGCAATACGAGACGCAGGCGACCAGCACGAGTGCCGATTCCCTCGGAGGGTTGGGTAGCGACGATTTTCTGCAGCTACTGATTGCCCAGCTTACGAATCAGGATCCGATGGAGCCGACCAGCAACGAGGAATTGCTGAACCAGATTTCCTCGATCCGGGATATTGAGCTGTCCACTTCGCTGACCAGCACTTTGGAGGGGCTTACCGGACAACAGCGGTTCGCCTCGGCGTCGACGTTGATCGGACAGTATGTGACCGGGCTGCCGGACTCGACCGGTGTCGCCGCCAGTGGAGTCGTCATTGGAGTACGGTTCGAGACGGATGGGCTCCCCGTGCTCCAACTATCCGACGGGACGGAGCTGGCTATCGAGCAAGTCAACACGATAGAGTCCCCGCGGCAGGCCGCGGAGGCGCTGATCGGCAGCACCGTTGTGGGAGTGGACAAACGACAAGCGACGGACCCTGAAGTGGTTGAAGGAGTGGTTGCGGCCGTCCAGGTGGAATCCGACGGCGAGGTACTCTTGGAGTTGGATACCGGTGAGGACCTGAGGTTCCGGGATCTGGTCAGCGTTACGGCGGAGGCGGTTTGACCCTTTTGCCGGTTCGCAGGCGGATACCGGGATTGTCAGAGACCACTTTTCAGGAAACAACAGGATGTCATTAAGCTCGGCCATGCTGGTGGGTTTCACGGGGATCAGGAGCAACAGTGTTGCGGTAGATACGGTTGGAGACAACCTCGCGAACCTCAATACGACGGCCTTCAAAGGGCAGCGGACTCTGTTCGAGACGCTGATGTATAACACGATTAGCGAAGGCTCGGGTCCGGGGGAGACCAGCGGTGGGACTCTACCGCGCCAGGTCGGTACCGGATCGACCGTCGCCGCGATTCAACGGGACTACGGGCAGGGAGCCGTGGAGGAGAGCGGCTACCCCAGCGACTTGGCGATTGATGGAGACGGGTTCTTCATTCTGGACGTAGGGGAGGGTGAGCGGGCTTACACGCGCGACGGGGCTTTTAATCTCGATTCGAGCCAGACTCTGGTAGCCGCCACGAATGGTAAGCCGGTACAGGTATTCGCGGCCGACGCCGCCGGGAATATCGATACCGGTACTCTTACTGACCTGGTGATTCCCCTGGGAACCGCCAGCGAGGCAATCGCCACCACCGAAGTCATAATGGACGGACGACTCGACGCGGCGACGGCGGTGGCGTCTACCGCGGCGGTTGTTCAATCAGAGCCTCTGCTTACGTCCGGTGGCTCCGCGGGAACAACCGGTACGGCCCTGACCGATTTGGCTGCCGAGAACGGACTGCCGCTGTTTAGTACGGGAGATGTACTTACGATCAACGGGACGCGCGGAGGCGTTGCGGTCACCGAGTCCGAGTTCATTGTGGGCACGACAGGTAGCACCCTGGGCGATCTGGCCGCACATCTGGAGAGCGCCCTGGGGATCAATCCGGATCCGGCGACCGGCGGGACTCCGGGAGTGACGATCGGCGACGGAACGACCGCCCCGGCCGGGACGCTGGTGATCAACTCTAATCTCGGAGAGATTAACGCTATTGAGCTGGACAGTTCGTCCGTAACGAACACGACGGGAGCGGTACCGTCGCCGTTTTCGTTTACGACGGCCACAAGTGCCGTGGGCGGGGGGGGCGACGGGACTACGACTTCGTTTAAGGTCTTCGACTCGCTGGGCAATGCGGTGGATGTGCGCCTGCGCGTCGCGATGGAATCGAAGTCGGAAACAGGAACCACCTGGCGGTTCTTCGCCGAATCGGAAGGTGACACCGATCTGACTCCGGTGCTCGGGACGGGCACGATTTCCTTCGATGCCAACGGGCAGTTTGTCGGGGCCACCGGTACGGAGCTGTCGATCGATAGGGACGGAGTGGGCTCGACGACGCCGCTGGTCTTCGACTTGGATTTCAGCGGGATGACGGGATTGGCCGGGACCAACGGCGAGTCCGAGATAATCATGTCGAGCCAGGACGGGGCGGCTGCCGGAGTAATGACCGGATACGGTGTTGATACGGATGGCGTGGTGACGGCGTCGTACTCGAACGACCAGGAGCGCGTGCTGGGACAGGTGGCCTTGGCCAAGTTTGCGAACAACGAAGGGCTGCTGGGCCGGAGCGACAATACGTTTACGGTCGGACCGAACTCGGGGGACGCGACTATCGTGGCTCCCGGGGAGGCGGCCACGGGCATTATTCGGTCCGGGCATCTGGAGCAGAGTAATGTGGAGGTAACGCGCGAGTTCGTGAATCTGATCTCCGCCCAGACGGGGATCTCGTCGGCCAGCCGGGTAGTGCGGGTGGCTGATGACCTTTTGCAGGAACTCCTGCTGCTGGCGAGGTAGCTGATGACTGCGGTCGGAAAACCGGTGAGGCGGCGGTTAGGGGCTTTTGCCTGGAGGAACACCCGATGATTACCCTGACTCGCCTTGACGAACGCGTGATCGTAATCAACGCGGAGTTGATCAAGATGCTGGAGGCGACGCCGGACACGATCGTCACGCTGATCAACGGTGACACGGTCATAGTCCGGGAGCCGGTTGACGAAGTCGTTCGCCGGGCGATCGACTACGCCCGGCAGATCCGGAGTTTCCAGGTGGTATAGGGTTGTGAAGACCCGCGAGGGAGTCTGCGAGCCGAGCAGTTATCGGGCGGTGGATTCCACAATGGATGGGAAGCCGATGCCTAACGAGGGATGGCTCGGGCGTCGATATCGGATGATATGGGAATGTTGTGCGCCGGGGTTATGTCCACCGGCGCTGAGCCGTTCGGTGCTGAGGCGGCCGCGGATTGACGTGTGGATCCGCGACCTTGGTGCCGGAGTGTCGGAGTAGGCGATGGATATCGCGACGATTGTCGGACTGGTCATGGGGACCGGGCTTCTGTTATGGGCCATTATGGGCAAGTCCGACCTGGGGGCCTTCTCCGATGCCGGGTCTGTGGCAATCGTGATCGGTGGGTCAGCCAGCGCCGTTCTCGTGGCATTCCCTCTGAAGAACTGTCTTGGTGCCCTGAACGTGATCAAGAAGTGCTTCTTCACGAAACCGCTCGACCCCATGGATCTGATTGCGGATATGGTCAAGTTCGCGGAGGTCGCCCGGCGGGACGGGATTCTGGCTTTGGAGAATGCCACGGCCGACATCGACGACCCCTTTCTGGTGTCCGGTATCCAGATGGCGGTCGATGGAACCGATCCGGATTTGATCGAAGCGATAATGACCAGCGATCTCGATGCCGTGGAGGCTCGCCACGGAGACGGTAAGGCCATCATGGAAAGCGTCGGGCGATACGCTCCGGCCTTTGGCATGATCGGTACGCTGGTTGGTCTCGTGATCATGTTGGGCGGCATGGACGACCCCAACAGTATCGGTCCGGCGATGGCGGTTGCCTTGCTCACTACCATGTATGGCGCGGTGCTGGCGAACTTGGTTGCGTTGCCCCTGGCGGACAAACTGGCTTTGCGCAGCAGGGAGGAGCTGACCCACAAGATGATCGTGATCAAGGGCGTGATGGCGATTCAGTCCGGGGACAACCCGAGAATCGTAGAACAGAAACTCAAGACGTTCCTGCCGAACGCGGCGCGCTCGGGTGGAGACAAGGAAGCCAAGGCCGCCTAGGCGAGGAAGGCCCATGCCCGGAAAGAAGAAGCAGGAAGCGCCGCAAGGCGCGCCAGAGTGGATGGTGACGTACGGCGACGCCATGACGCTCTTGCTGTGCTTCTTCGTGATCATCGTTTCCATGAGCGAGGTCAAACAGGATCAGCGTTTTCAGCAAGTAATGGAGTCGTTGCGGAAGACGTTCGGCGGGTATGTGGGCCAGGTCGGTATGACGCCGGTCGAGCAGATTCCGGCTAACTCGCTGTTGCAGCGATTGCTGGAGATAGACGTGCGGGTGTTGAAAGACAAAAAGGGGGACTCGGATACCGAGGGGATCCACGGCCGGGAGTTCCGCGTGACCAACGTGCGCGACGGGCTTGAAGTGGTTGTGGGGGGCCGGGTGACGTTTCCTCGCCACAGCGCGACGTTGATGCCGGAAGGACGGAGGCTAATCGCCGAGGTTGCGGAACGCTTGCGCGGATACAATACCAAGATCCTCGTTCGCGGACACGCCACGCGGGAGCCGCTTCCTGAGGACTCCATTTATGATGACGCCCGGGATTTATCGTATCGCCGGGCTAAGGCGGTGGTCAGCGAACTGGAGAAGCACGGGGTCCGGGGTGTTCGGTTGATCCCAGTTGCTTTGGGTGATACCGAGCCGCTGGTGCGGCAGGCTTACACGGAGGAGCGGCGCGCGCTCAATCGTCGCGTGGAGATTCTGGTTACGGAGGACCTTATCGAAGATTTCGCCGGCTCTACGTTGGCGGATGAGATTAAGGAGTCCTCTAATGGGTGATGAACCAGCTACTGGGGCCAACGCTGCGCCGGCGGGCAAGTCTAAGTTGATGCCGATCATAATCGTCGCAGCTCTGATGATCGGTGAGGGCGTCGGGATCTACTTCGTGGCGAAGGCCCTGCACACGGGACCGGACATCGCTGCCGCGGGCGAAGGGGTCGAGGAGCCCGAGCCGGAGGGCGCCGTCGGGATGGAGCTGTCCGAGGTTGCCCTGGGGGAGGCTCGCCCCAGCAACAAGATGTCGGGTAAGTTCATCACGTTCCAGGTTAAGGTCTCTATTCTGGTGGATACCGAACGGCTCGAAGCGACCACAGCGCTTGTGGAAACCAAGCAGGCCCGACTCAAGGACCGGATCAACTTCGTGTTCCGAAGCGCCGAACTGAACCACCTGAATGAGCCGGGCTTGGAGACGATCCGTCGACGATTAAAGTTCGAATTTGATCGGGTGTTCGGTGATGACACGATCGTGAAAGAGGTCTTGATCACCGAGATGTTGCAGTCGAGCTCCGGCGTTTGAGTGTCGGCCGCACGCCGGATTCACCGATAATACCCGATAGCATGGAGAGCTGCTCAAGTACCTCGTAGGGATGGAGCCCGTGGACGAGAATGGTAACTCACAACCTGGGCAGGGCGATTTCGATCAGAGCGATATAGACGCACTGTTCTCCGGGGGGACGCCCGGAGAAGACGCGAAGGGGGAAGAGACTCCTGCGCCGGATTCCGGCGAAATCAGTCAAGCTGACATCGACGCTCTCGTGCAAGGAGGCGGCGCGGCTGAATCGCCGTCCCCGCCCGCTGCGGACGATGGCGAAATAAGCCAAGCCGATATTGATGCCCTCATGCAAGGTGGTGCTGCTGCTGATGAACCTCCTCCCGCCGCCGCGGACGACGGCGAGATAAGCCAGGCCGACATTGACGCTCTCATGCAAGCCGGTGCCGGCGATGCACCGCCTCCTGCCGCTGCGGGCGATGGCGAGATAAGCCAGGCCGATATTGATGCCCTTATGCAGGGTGGGGCCGGTGCTGCGGCGGAGACCCCGCCTGCGCCGGAGCCGGATACCCGGGTAGACACGCTGGGTCGTCCCTTCGATGAAATGGCTGCGGCTATGGCGGCCGCCATCGAGGAAGAGAAAGCGGCGGCTGCTGCCGCAGCGGCCAGTGCTCCGCCACCGCCTCCTCCTCCGCCAACGCCACAGGCTCCTCCTATACCCATTGAGACAAGAGCATTCGAGCTGGCCGACCTGAGCGATAGCGGCGGCCTCGAAACCAACGCCAAGCGGATCACGATGCTCAACGACGTTGACCTTCGAGTGAAGCTACAGTTGGGGCAGACGCGGATGCTGGTCGAGGAAGTGCTTAAGCTGGGTGAGGGAAGCGTAGTCGAACTCGATAAGCTCGCCGGTGACCCGGTGGATGTGATTATTAATGACCGGTTGATTGCCCGCGGTGAGGTGCTCGTGCTGAACGACAGTTTCTGTGTACGGATCAGCGAAGTACTGGCCAATGATCCCCATCGGGTGACGGCATGATCGCTCAGGCCGGGGTTGGTGACCGGTGCCGCTGCAGTGCAAACGGCCCGGTGAGATTGCTGACGGTATTGCTGGGTATGACCGCAGCCCTGTCGTTCGCCCAGGCACCGGATGTAGTGCCTGCTGTGCCGAACGACGGTCAGGTGTCATCGAATCAGAGCGTGGCGTTACCGGATGATCCCGGGCCGGCGGTGGAGAGCAATCTACCCGACGAAGCCGTGGCCGCTTCGGCGAATGAAGGTCCCCCGAGCCCGACGTTCTCGCGTCGGCGAGCGGTGGCGCGTCGCCCGATACTGGAGACCGAGGCCGAGGCCGGCGGAGTCGGGCGTTATCAAGGGGCCTCACCCTGGTACCGCACGGGGTTGGGGGCTCTTGGGTTGGTCTTGGCTCTGGTGGCTCTGGTTTACGCTGGGGTTCGGCGATGGGTTCCTTCGGTGCGCTCCGGCGACAGCGGGTTGATGCGGGTTGTCTCCCGCACCAGTTTGACGCCCAAGCAGCATGTGGTTCTGTTGCAGGTCGGACGTCGTCTGGTTTTGGTGGGCGTAGGTTCCGATCAGGTGCGAAACCTTTGCGAAATAACTGATCAGAGCGAGGTGGCGGAATTGACGGCCGGTTTGGGGACTTGGAATTCGCGCGGCTCTTTCGACGACAAGCTGTTCAGCCAGGTGTCCGAGTATCGTGAGGATTGGGAGGAGGAGGGAGCAGCGGATGACCGCTCTCGCCCGCGGCGGCAACCGGAAAGAGCCGCACCGTTGAAAGAGCTGCTGCTACGACTGCGGGAGTTGAAGATAAAGGAGTAGGCTCGCGGCAAGGATGCGGCGGGCTTTTGGCGCGTTGGAGAAGCGCATGATCGTCGAGCATGGAGGCTCGCGCATCGGTCGCGGTCTAGTGGTCGGTGCTCTCGCGTTCGCGATGTTTGGGGGCGTTGCGCGCGCCCAGACCGCCCCTGCGCCGGCGTTCGACAACTCTCTGCAGGTTCCGGATCTCACCAAGATTCTGCCTCCGGCCGGAGACGCTCAAGGGGTCTCTGCGACGATGCAGATCTTCGTTCTGCTCACCGTTTTGACTCTGGTTCCGTCGATCCTCATGATGATGACGGCCTTTCCGCGCATCGTCATTGTTCTGTCACTTCTTCGTCAGGCGATGGGCACTCCGCAGATGCCGCCGGCTCAGGTGATGATCGGGCTGTCGGTGTTTCTGACCATGTTGATCATGGCTCCGACGTGGAGCCGGATTCAAGCTGAAGCAGTTACTCCGTATTTCGACAACCGGATGGGGCAGGCCGACGCGCTGACGATAACGACCGGCCATCTCAAGGACTTCATGCACCGCCAGATCGCCCAAGCCGGGAATGACGAAGACATCTTCCTGTTCCTGGAGTACGGCGATAACCGCCAAGTGGCCCCCGGCGATACGATTGAAGTCGCCGAAGTTCCGATGACCGTGATGATCCCCGCCTTCATCCTGAGCGAACTGAAAACCGCGTTCATCATGGGGTTTAGGATCTACCTGCCGTTTCTGGTAATCGACATGGTGATCGCCACGATTCTGATCTCGATGGGTATGATGATGTTGCCGCCGGTGCTTATCTCGTTGCCGTTCAAGATCCTGTTGTTCGTGCTGGCGGACGGATGGCACCTGATCGTGGAGAATCTGCTTTACAGCTTTGCGTAGGCGATAGGGCCCGGATAGGAGGATCTTATGGAGTTTGCTGCCGCGATTGAGCTGGGACGAAATGCCTTCTGGATGGCAGTGTCGACGTCCGCTCCGATTCTCGTTATGGGGCTGGTGGTCGGGCTGGCGATCTCCTTGTTTCAAGCGGTGACCCAACTGCAGGAGCAAACCCTGACGTTCGTCCCGAAGATCGCGGCCATGATCGTCGCCGCGACGATCTTCATTCCGTGGATTGCGAATCGGATGGTCGTGTTTACGCAGGAGATGTTCAGCTCGCTGCCTTGGTAACTACCGGCGCGGTGAGAGAATAAGGTACTCGGATGCCGTGGTCGTTGTTTGACATACTGTTGGCTCTGCCCGCCTATGCTCTGGTTCTGTTTCGCCTGGTGGGTCTGGCTCTGACCGCGCCGGTCTACGGCAGCCAGATGGTTCCCGCCCGGGTCCGGGTGGCGCTTATTATGGTGATCGCCGCGATGATCTTCCCGCAGGTGGGCGGTCAGGCTCCGGCTGGTCTGACGCTCACGGGGGCGCTTCTGGGAGTGGTCGCGGAACTGATGATCGGTCTGACCATCGGGCTGGCGCTAAGCGTGTTCGTAAGCGGAGTCGAGCTGGCAGGGATGATGGTCGGACGCCAATCCGGCATTGCGCTCGCCCAGGTGTTCGACCCGGCGCAGAACGCGGAAGTGTCGATCCTCGGCCAACTGTACAGCATAACCCTGATGACGCTCTTTCTGCTGGCCGGAGGGCATCGCGCTACGATGGCGGCGTTGCTCGATACCTTCGATGTAATGCCGCTGATGTCGTTCCAATTCGGCGAACCGATTGTCGTGTTGATTACGGAGATGCTGACGTCGGCGTTTATCTTCGGGGTTCGTCTTGCCGGTCCGGCGTTGTTGGCGTTGTTCTTAGCCAGTGCCGGATTGGGTTTTCTCTCGCGAACCATGCCGCAACTCAACATTCTGTCCGTCGGTTTCACGGTGCGGGCGGTCATCGCTTTGGGAGTTGCCGGGCTGGCCATCGCGGGCAGTGAAGATCTGCTTCTTGATGCGGTTTGGGACGCGTTGGAGACGGTACGCGTCGGAATGGGACTTGATCCGGACCCGATAGGATTGACCGGCTGATGCCCGAGGATGTCGGCGATAAGACCGAACCACCGACCCCGCGACGTCTCCAGGACGCCCGCCAGCAGGGGCAGGTGGCGCGCAGCCAGGATCTCGCCGCCGCCGTGCTGCTGTTCGTCGGTTTCCTGGGGTTGGGAGTGCTCGGTCCGAGGCTCTGGGACGCCATGCAGCAGATCCTCCGCGGGGCCTTCACTTCGGAATCACCCACTCAACTTGACGACATGTGGCCTTTCATGTTGGTGACCGCGAAGGAGGTCATCATGCGACTGGGTCCGCTGCTGTTGGTTATGTTCGCTACGCTCCTGGCCGTGACCTATGCGCAGGTGGGTTGGCTGTTGACCGCCAAGCCGCTGATCCCCAGTCTCTCGAAGATCAACCCCATCAGCGGGTTCAAGCGGTTGTTCTCCCTTCGCATGCTCATGATGGCGGTTACCAACCTGGGCAAACTTCTGGTCGTGACGGTGGTCGGTTACCTGACCATATCGAGCAGTGCCGCGGCAATCATTTACGCCTTCACCCTCGAGTACGACGACGTGTTTCGCCTGGGGGCCTCCTTGATGTTTACGATGGGGTTGCGGCTGGCCGGGGCGCTGGTCATTTTAGCCCTCTTCGATTTCGCGTGGCAGAAGTACAAGCACTTGCGCGACTTGCGGATGACCAAGGAGGAAGTGAAGGACGAATACCGGAGCATGGAGGGCGATCCGAGAGTCAAGCAACGTCGCCGGCAGGTGCAATTCCAGTTGGCGTTACAGCGGTTGAGGAAGGACGTTCCGACTGCTGATGTCATCGTGACCAATCCGACGCATGTGGCCGTGGCAATCCGTTACGACGCCGAGGTCATGGTTGCTCCTAAGGTTGTAGCCAAGGGGGCCGATCACCTGGCGTTGCGGATTCGTCAGATTGCCGGTGAGTTCGGGATTCCGATCGTGCAGCGTGCTCCGCTGGCTCGGGCGATCTACGCCGATGTTGAGGTCGGCCAGTTCCTGCCGGAGCGTTTCTATCAGGCGGTTGCCGAGATCCTGGCCTACGTTTATGGGCTGGCTGGGCGATCAGTGACGGGACCAAGACGCAATGTTGCCCCGGCCTATTAAGGAGAGTCTGTCGACTAACAGCTCATGGCGTTGAATAGCGTGGCCAAGCAGTGGATTCCGCGGAACTTCGCCAAGCTTCAGGGCGGATTGCTGCCGGTCTGCGCGCTGTCGCTGATTCTGGTCATTCTGATTCCGCTGCCGACCTCCCTGATGGACCTGCTCCTGCTGATCAACATCTCGCTATCCGGGGTGATCCTGTTGACCGTAATGTACATGAACGGTCCTTTGGAGTTTTCCTCGTTTCCGTCGCTGCTCCTGGGAATGACCTTGCTGCGGTTGGTGCTCAATACTGCTACTACCCGGTTGATCCTCACCAAGGGTGATGCGGGCACGGTGATTTTCACGTTCGGAGATTTCGTGGCCCGAGGATCGCTCGCCGTCGCGGTGATTATTTTCGCGATCATTGTGATCATCCAGTTCGTGGTTATTACGAAAGGGGCGACGCGAATCGCGGAAGTGGCCGCTCGCTTCACGTTGGACGGCATGCCCGGTAAGCAGATGGCCATCGACGCGGATCTCAACGCCGGCGCCATTACAGATGAAGAAGCTAAGCAGCGGCGGTCCGACATTTCGCGGGAGGCGGATTTCTACGGGGCTATGGATGGTGCCAGCAAGTTCGTACGCGGTGATGCGATCGCCGGGATCATCATAACGCTTATCAACATCCTCGGGGGTATCTTCGTAGGTTTGGTCGAACTGGACCTGCCGCTCGCCGAGACCCTGCGTCGGTTCACGATTCTAACGATCGGCGATGGATTGGTCTCGCAGATCCCCGCTTTCATCGTGTCGATCTCCGCCGCGATGATTGTGACGCGGTCCGCCGCGAAGCGGAATCTGGGTGAGGAGATCCTGGGCCAACTGGTTAGCCAGCCGATTGCGCTGATTCTGACCGGAGGGTTCCTTTTGGTTCTGGCGTTGACCCCGTTGCCGAAACCGCCGCTGTTGCTGTTGACAGCCTCGGCCGGGGTTATGGGCCTGGTCCTCACCAACCGGAAGAAGGTTGCCCTTGCGCAGAGTGTAGCCGCCAAGGCTAAGCCGACGGGACCTGAGCGGGTTGAGAAGCACTTAGCCCCCGACCCTATGGAACTGGATGTCGGTTACGGACTCATCAAACTGGTTGACCGCAAGCAGGGCGGAGACCTTCTCGATCGTATCGCCAATCTCCGGCGGCAGATTGCCCAGGAGCTCGGGATCGTAGTCCCGCCGATTCGCATTCGCGATGATATCCAACTACAGCCGAACCAGTTCCGGGTCAAGGTCAAGGGACTGGAGTTTGGCACCGGAGAGGTCATGCCGGGGCACGTATTAGCGATCGATGCGGGGAGCGTTACGGAACCGATCAGCGGGATGGAGACCACCGAGCCGACGTTCGGTTTGCCGGCGTTGTGGATCCCCGAGGATCAGCGGCATGAGGCCGAGCACCGCAACTACACCGTCGTAGAGCCATCAAGCGTTGTTAATACCTACCTGACCGAGCTGATTAAACGCCATGCGGATGAGTTGCTTACCAGAAGCGAGGTTAACCGCCTGCTGGACCACCTCCGCGAGCGTTCGAGTAAGCTGGTCGAGGAGACGGTTCCCGAGGTAGTCAAGCCGGGTGAACTGCAGCGTGTTCTGCAGAGTCTGCTCCGTGAGCGGGTGCCGATTCGGGATCTGGAGGCCATTCTGGAGGTGGTCGGAGACTGGGCGTCTCGTACGAAGGACACGGAGATCCTCACCGAGTACGCCCGCAACGCCCTGGCCCGCACTCTGTGTCACCAGCACAAGGCGGATGACGGGAGGATTCATTGTATCACGCTGGATCCTTCGATTGAGGAACTTATCAGCAAAAGCCTGCAACGCTCGGAGCATGGGTCCGTCCTGGCCATGCCCGGGGAGCTGCAGACCAAGATCGTCAAGGCGATTCGCACGCGGGTGGAGAAGGTCAGTCCCCAGATGCGCGGGCGACCACCGGCGGTGTTGTGTCCGCCGCAGATCCGATCGTGGGTCCGCAAGATGATCGAGGTCCAGCTCCCGGCGGTTGCGGTACTGTCCTACAATGAAGTTGTTCGTGGATTCGAGGTCGAATCGCATGGAATGGTGGTTCTAACGGATGAAGCTTAAGACGTTTCGTGGAAGAACGATGGCCGAGACGCTCGGCCAGGTGAAACGCCAGTTCGGAAGTGGCGCGGTCATACTGAACACCCGTACCCTTACGAAGGGAGGCCTCCTGGGGATCGGGGGTAAATCCTACGTCGAGATAACGGCAGTGCGCGAAATGGCGGATTTGCCGATCCCATTGCGGCGCGGTACCCTAAAGGGCCGGTCGGGGGAAACCGGTCGAGCAGATGGAGCTGCCAAAACCGTGTCGCCTGCGCCTGCTGCCGTGTCTTCGTCACCGTCGGACGACGTTCTCGCCGAGGTGCGAGATCTGAAAGCCGCGGTCGCCAGCCTGATCGGGGAGACCCGCAGAGCCCAAGCTCCCGACATCCCCGAGGCACTGTACGGTACCTATCAGCGGTTGGTGGAGAACGAAGTCGCCGAGCAACTTGCCCGCCAATTAGTGGCCCGGGTATACGATGAACTCACTCCGGATCAGTTGCGCAGCGCCCGCGCCGTCCGCAATAAGCTGGCGGCGCTGTTGGAGTCGTTTCTGCCCGTAGCCGGGCCGATCCGCTGCCCTCGGAGCGATCGGCCTGCCATGATTGCGCTGATTGGGCCCACCGGCGTGGGAAAGACCACCACGATTGCGAAGCTCGCCGCGAGTTTCTGTCTGCGCGAGCATCGCAAAGTTGGTTTGATCACGGTGGATACCTATCGGATTGCGGCCGTCGAACAGCTTAAGACCTATGCGGAGATCATCGACGTGCCGCTGGAGGTGGCGGATACGCCCGCGCGGTTCGGAGAGGCAGTAACCCGCTTGGCGGACCGCGAGGTCATTCTGATGGACACGGCCGGGCGCAGCCAGCGCGATGAAGGCAAAATGGCGGAGCTACGGGAGTTCTTCTCAGTAGCCAAGCCGGACGAGGTGCATCTGGTGCTCTCCAGCGCGTGCGGGGAGGCCGTGCTGGCCGATACCGTTGAACGGTTTCGCGAGTTTGGGATCGACCGCGTCATACTGACGAAACTTGATGAGGCGATCGGGTTCGGGGTCATCCTGACCTGCCTGGAGAAGGCCAACGCGGGGCTGTCCTATGTGACTACCGGGCAGGACGTGCCCGACGACATAGAAGTCGGCGAGACCAGCGCTCTCGTCGATCTGATTCTCCGAGATCGAGCTTCTTCAGACCAGGTCGTGTGGACGCCTGCGCGGGCCGGTGCCACGACTGCGTCGGGGCGGAGCCTACTGGCCGGCGGAGCTGCCGGATGATCGCTCGAGTGGTTGATTGGTGGATAGGTTGCTAGTATGGCTCACACCGGGATCCATCGTCGGGATCAGGCCGCGAGACTCCGGGAGTTGACCCGCGGGCGGTCCCGGGGCACCGCGATGACCATGGCGGTTACCAGCGGTAAGGGCGGGGTCGGCAAGTCCAACGTGGCCGTGAACCTCTCAATCTGCCTGGCGGCACGCGGTCACCGAGTTACGTTGGTCGATGTGGATATGGGCCTCGCCAATGCTGATTTGCTGATGAATTTGCAGACGCGCTACAATCTTTCGCATGTTGTGTCGGGTTTGCGTGACATTGAGGGGGTTTGCACGGCCGGTCCCGGCGGGGTGCGGTTCGTACCTGGGTCTTCGGGTTTGGACGACTTGGCCAACCTCTCCGATTTTGAGCGGCGTAACTTGATCGGGCAGCTCCAAGAGCTGGAAAACAGCACTGATATCATGGTTTTGGATTGCGGGGCGGGGATCTCACGGAACGTGATGGGTTTCGCCCTGGCGGCCGATCGGGTGGCGGTGGTAACTACCTCTGAGCCTACTGCGCTGACTGACGCGTACGTGACGATCAAGTCGCTGCACCGAGCGGAGTGCCGGGCCGGCGTCGGTTTGTTCGTCAACATGGCCAACAGTCGGGACGAGGCCGTAGCGGTCTATCGACGGCTTTCGGGAGTTGCATCCAGATTTCTTGATATTTCCATTGCGGACTTCGGATATATGTTGCAAGATACTGCGGTTGAGCTGGCGGTTCAGGAGCGATGCCCGTTTGTTGTTCGGTATCCGTCCTCGAATGCCAGCGCTTGTATCGCTGCGATGGCGGATAGGCTGGTCAAGAACGACTCGGCCCATACCCGCCGCGGCGGTTTCTTCAAACGCGTGGTCGGCCTGTTTGCGTAGGATAAACCGAGTAGCCGGCGACGCGTGGTAATAGGGATCAGCATGGATGCCGGTCCTTAGCCTGCTCGGTTTGGCAATGGCCGCGGATGGATCCGTCGCACGTCCATCCTTGTTCATTCCAGAATGACAACCGGTAGGCCTGTTGTTGCGACACGGATGTTGCGCTGATGGTTTCCCGTTTCGCCGGGGCCAGTTTGGGTTTGTTGGCCTTCGCCATTACGGCAATAGCCGGGTTGTTGGTGCATAACCCGGTCATGGTCGTCCTTTCGCGCAGTATCCTCGCTTTGGTGGTGTTTTGTGGTATTGGGCTCGTTCTGGGCGCGGCAGCGCAGATCGTGATCAACGAGCATGAGCGGAGTCGAGAGGAAGAGATCCTCAAGCGGTTCCGCGAAGAACCCAACGAGGCTGATGAGGTTAAGGTCGTTGAGCCGGTCGAGGAGGTTTCCGGGACGGAGAGCACGCCGTCGGCGGCCTGAGGCTCTCTGGGGAACGTTTTGTCTCGGCAGTCAAGGCTTACGTTTAGTGGCGGGCGACAGCTCGTGGGACGGATCTCGCGAACGCATTAGGAGTATGGTTCATGCAGGTAGCCGTAGCGAAAACGGATGTTGCTGAAACCTGGGGGCGTTTCAAAGCCACCGGGGAGCGGTCGTTACGCAACCTACTCATGGAGAAGTACTTCCCGATTGTGAAGTACAACGCCGAACGCATCGGGGCCAAGCTCCCGGATGAAGTCGACCGCGACGATCTGGTGTCGGCGGGAGTATTCGGTTTGATAGATGCGATTCAGGCCTTCGATCTTGAGCGTGGAGTCAAGTTCGAGACCTACTGCGCGCCGCGTATCCGCGGAGCGATTCTCGATGAACTTCGAAGCATGGATTGGGTGCCGCGGCTTGTGCGCAGCAGAGCCCACCTACTGGAGCGAGTTTCCCGGGAATTGGAGTCGATGCTCGGACGTCCGCCCACGGAATCAGAGACGGCCGACCGGATGGGGATCTCCCGGGAGGAGTTCGAGAAGCTGTCGCGGGATGCGACGGCTGTCACGCAGGTGTCATTATCGCGGAAGTACAGCGAGACTGACTCGAACAAGGAAGTCTGTGAAATTGACGTGATTCAGGATCGCCGAGGAAAGGACCCGGTTGCCGAGATTCAAAAACGCGACGTTAAGGAATTACTTACCCGCGGGTTGTCGCGCGCCGAACGCCTGATTCTGATTCTCTATTATTATGAGGAGATGACGATGAAGGAAATCGGCGTTACGCTCGATCTCTCGGAGAGCCGCGTCTCGCAGATGCACTCGTCCATCCTGGACCGCCTCAAGACCGTACTTAGAAAACGCTGCAAGGAGCTGATCCGCTAATCGGCGCGGTGGGAATCCGGGTGCGGTACCGTTACGGAGACGTATCATGGCAGAAATCCCATCCGAGATCGCCTCTTCGTCTGCCCAAACCGGATTCCAAGCTCGGGAAGTCGGGATCGGACGTGCCGGCCGATTGGCTGCTCAGGCCAGCGCCGCCAACCGCGAGATCAAGTCCATCGATGAATCGGGGACGACGGTCGATACCGATGACGCCGAAACGCAAGTCTACGCCGATGCCGAGGGTACCGGCAGCCAAGGTCGACCCTTCGAAGAAGAGCAGGGCGAGGAAGGGGAAAGCCCGGCAGAGGCGGACCGCGGAGTGACCACCGACGACGATGGTCGCCTTCATCTCGACCTGGAAGCCTGATCGTCTCAGAACCCGGAGTTTCTTGTGCTCCGGGCTCCAGTGTAGAATGTCCGGCATGGATTTCACGAAGATGCACGGGCTGGGCAACGACTATGTATTCGTCGACATGCGCACCGAGCGGATCGACGACCCGGCGACGCTGGCGCGCGCGCTGTCGCCGCGGCATACCGGAGTAGGCAGTGACGGCCTCATCTTGATGTTCCCCACCGCGTCGGCGGATGTTCGCATGGAGATCTACAACGCCGACGGGTCGCGCGCCGAGATGTGCGGCAACGGCATAAGGGGCGTGGCCAAGTTCGTGGTGGAACGCGGCTGGGTCGGCGGACCGGAAGTGCGAATCGAGACGGACGCCGGGCTCAAACTCGCCTGCTGCGAATCGGTTGGCGGCGTCGTGCGCTCGGTGAGGGTCGACATGGGCTTGCCGTCGCTCTCTTCGGCGGCGATTCCAGCCAATATCGATACCCCCGAGGTTGTAGATTCTATCCTCGACGTCACCGACCCGGCATATCGCGTGACCTGTGTGTCTGTCGGCAACCCCCACGCGGTCGCGTTCGTTGATGACCTTGAAACGGTCGACCTGGCCGGCGCCGGGCGGGCGATCGAGTACGCTCCTCAGTTTCCTCAGCGGATCAACGTGCATTTTGCCAGGGTGGAGTCAAGAGGCAGCGTAGCGGTAAGAACCTGGGAGCGCGGCAGCGGGGTGACGCGGGCGTGCGGAACCGGAGCGTGCGCCGTCTGCGTGGCCGGAGTTGTGACCGACCGTGTGGATCGGCTTTGCACCGTAGCGCTTCCCGGAGGAGACCTGCAAATCGAATGGGCGCGCGACGACCATCTGTACATGACGGGTCCGGTCGTCGAGGTGTTCAACGGCTCCTGGCCGGACTAGACATCTGAGACGCTCCCCGGACCTTTCGTATCGTAGCGTGCGAGTTTTACCGGACCTTCGTCGCCCGACCACGGCGTGTGGATCGTCCTGTTCACCCGTATCTCCCGCCAGGGGTACTGCCCCGTTCCGATTTCTATTTTTGCGGGCGTGGCGCGTACGAGCGAAACGCGCTTCGGATGATGAGGCGCCGCGACGGTGCCAACGCTCGGGGCGCACGAGAACAACCGAGTTACGACGTCGGCAGGGTTACGAGCAGTGTCGGCGGGTAGGGGATTGGAAAGGAGCTATGTCAGATGTCAAATCGAAGATTCAACCTGTGCACGGCCGGTCGCCCGAGGGCGGTGTCGGCGATCGTTACCGCCGTGCTGTTGGCCGTGCTGTCGGCGACGGCGGCAAGGGCCGGGACAGATGCGACGTGGGTAGGGCCCTATGGCGGAAACTGGTCTGTTGCGGAGAACTGGGATCCTGCGGTTGTTCCCAACGGCGCCGGGTACGACGTTTTGATCGACACGGACAGCGGTGTGGCGTCGTCGGTCCTGCTGAACGGGACTTATACCGTCGGCACATTGACTATCGATGCGGGAGACCAGCTAACCATAAGCAACAACCACAACCTGTACCCCACAGGAAACGTCTTCAACAACGGGTTGCTGGCAATCGAGGCGACCCTCAGCGCCACGTACTTACGCATTGCCGGGGTGGCCGTCACATTTGATGGTAGCGGCGCGTTGGTCATGAGCGACAGCTCTCGGAACAGGATCTCCGCGAACGACTGGACTTACCGGCTGACCAACACTGGAAGCCACACGATCCGTGGGGCCGGTGATGTGGGCGGCAACAACATGGTGCTCACCAACAACAGCCTGATTCAGGCTGACCAGCTCACGCCACTGGTAATCAACTTGGCCGGAAACGCCGAGCATCAGAACTACAACACAGGTACGATGCAGGCGATTAGCGGAGGCACGCTGTCGTTGTCGGGGTCGCCCATTGACAATACGGCGGGGGTAATCCAGGCCCTTGATGGGTCGGCGGTGACCTTGTCCGGGAACTCGCATATCTACAATGGCACGCTGGCGACTCAAGGGACGGGGCAAATCCGCGTGACCGGAGATTCATGGATCGAGAGTCTCTCCAACACGGGTGATCTGTCTGTTGAGAACAACGCCAATTGCTACGTTCGGGGAATGATTGACAATCCCGGGACGGTATCCGTGAACGCTACGACGAGCAATACGTATCTCCGACTAGACCAAGCGGAGGCCGGCTTCACCGGCACCGGCGAAATCGTGCTCGGAGACTCCGGCCGTAACATGATCCACGCGAACGACTGGACCTACCGGTTTACCAATACGGGTGGACACACGATCCGCGGCGGCGGTAACATCGGCGGAAACAATATGTTGCTCACCAACGCGGCCACTATTCAAGCGGACTGTGCCGGTGTGACGATGTCTGTGGATACCGGCGGCAGTAGTTATGAGAGCTGCAACACTGGTATCATGAAGGCGACCGGCGGCGGCATCCTGTCGATCAGCGGTTCCACCCTCGACAACACTGGAGGAACGATCGAAGCGCAGAACGAATCCTACGTGGATCTGACCCAGGGTACCCACGTGCGTAACGGGACATTGTCCACCGAGGGGACCGGCCTGATTCGTGTTTCTGCGAACAGCAATGCCTACCTGGACAGTGTTACAAACACAGGCCGCGTCTCCGTGCTTAATAACGCCGATCTCTATGTCCGTGGGGCAATTACAAACGACGGGACGATCGGCGTGGACTCCCCGGGTAGCAACGCTACCGACATTCGTCTTGATCAGTCTGCGGCGACGCTGACCGGTGACGGCGAGGTCGTGTTGGCGGACCACGCGAATAATCGGATTAGTGCGGATGATTGGAGGTACCGGCTCACGAACGCCGGCAATCATACGATTCGCGGTGGCGGCAGCCTCGGACTAAACAACATGCTGCTCACCAACGAGTCGCTCATTCAAGCGGATGGGTCGGACGTTACGATGACCGTGGACTTGCCCGGCAATGCGGAAAACGAGAACTTCAACACGGGTGTTATGCAGGCCGCCGCAGGCGCCGTTTTGAGCTTGTACGCTACGCCAATCAACAACGACTCCGGTGAGATTCGAGCTCTTGATGGATCCTTTGTCAGTCTGTCCGGCGGGACGCACATATACAACGGAGAACTCGACACAGAGGGTAGCGGCCTGATCCGCGCTTCGGGCGGAAATGCGGCCTGTATCGAGGGCGTGACCAGCAACGGGCACATCTCCTTGCTCAATGGCTCCGACTTATATATCCGTGGCACCCTGACGAACAACGGAACGATTGGTGTGGATTCATCCGGTTCAAACGCTACGAACTTGCTACTCGACCAAGCGGAGGCGACGCTCACCGGTGATGGTGAGGTCGTCCTGGCGAGTCGCGCCAACAATCGAATCTACGCAAACGATTGGACGTACCGGCTTATCAATACCGGCAATCATGCGATTCGCGGCGGCGGCAGCTTCGGACTCAACAACATGCTCCTAACCAACGAATCGCTCATCGAAGCAGATCAAGCGGGTGTGACGATGTCGCTGGACGTGGCAAACGGCGGGGAGAGCTTGAACACGGGCGTCGTGCAGGCAACCGGAGGTGGAGTTCTGGCCCTGAGCGGCTCGCCAATCAACAACGATACGGGCGAGATCAAAGCTCTTGACGGGTCCTTTGTTGATCTGTCCGGGGGGACGCACATCTACAACGGTGAGCTTGATACGGAGGGCAGCGGTCTGATTCGTGTTCCGAACGGACAGACTGCCTACATAGAGAATCTGACCAGCAGCGGGCACATCTCCGTGCTCAATAACGCCAACTTCTATCTTCGTGGCGTTGTCACAAACAATGGCACGATTGGTGTGGATTCATCCGGTTCAAACGCTACGAACTTGCTACTCGACCAAGCGGAGGCGACGCTCACCGGTGATGGTGAGGTCGTCCTGGCGAGTCGCGCCAACAATCGAATCTACGCAAGCGATTGGACGTACCGGCTTATCAATACCGGCAATCATGCGATTCGCGGCGGCGGCAGCTTCGGACTCAACAGCATGCTCCTCACCAACGAGTCGCTCATCGAAGCAGATCAGCCGGGCGTGACGATGGCGATAGATATGGCAAACGGCGGAGAGAGTTTCAACGGTGGAGTCATGCAGGCCACTGGGGGCGGGACGCTGTACTTGTATGCGTCGCCGATCGACAACGAGTCTGGTGAAATCAAAGCTCTTGATGAATCGTATGTTGACCTGGGTGGTGGGACACACGTGTATAACGGCGAGCTACATACGGAGGGCAGCGGCCTGATTCGCGTTCCGGGCGGACACTCCGCCTACATCGAGAATCTGACCAGCGACGGGCACATTTCCGTGTGCAATAATGCCGACCTCTATGTTCGTGGCATTGTCACCAACAACGGGACGATTGGGGTGGATTCGCCTGGTGTAAACACCACACACTTGCGACTCGACCAGGCCGAGGCAACCCTTGCCGGCGACGGCGAGGTCGTTCTTGCGGATCACTCGTACAATCGAATCTACGCCAACGATTGGTCGTATGTACTTACTAACGGCGTCAATCACACGATACGCGGCGGTGGCAGTATTGGTGCGAACAACATGGGGCTTATCAACCAGGGTTCGATCGTGGCCGACGCCAGCGGAGGGATGACGCTGGACCTCTCCAACGCCGGCTTCGATAACCAGGGTACGCTGCACGTCACCAACGAAAGCACGATGTACATCGCCCCGACCCCGTTTACCACGAGCGGGACCGTGACCGTCGACGAGACGTGCGTGCTGACCCGCAGCGGCGATTACCCGCAGACTGCCGGGCTGACCACCGTGCATGGTGAACTGAGTGTCTCCGCCGGTATCGACCTGCAGGGTGGTGTGCTCGGAGGGAATGGGCTCGTCAGTGCCTATGTCGGCAACACCGGCGGCGCCGTCGGGCCGGGGGCTTCGGCCGGAACCCTGACCATCGATGACGACTATGACCAAGCCAGCGAGGCCGAGCTGCGGATCGAGCTGGGGGGCACGGACGACGGTGAGTTTGACGTCCTCGAAGTGACCGGTACGGCCGCCCTGGCCGGGACGCTGAGCCTGACCGTGATTGACGATTACGTCCCCATGCCCGGCGACAGCTTCGTCATTCTAACGGCGGCGTTAGTGGATTCGGAGTTCGAAACCGTGACCGTGGCGGGGCTGCCGGACGGCCTGTGCGAAGATGTCGGTTACTCAGATACCGAGGTTACTGTCACGATCATCGGAACCGTTATTACTCAGCAACCGACGGATCAGACCGTTTGTCTGGACGATCCGGTCGAGTTCACTGTCGAGTACACGGGGACCGATCCGGACGGGTACCAATGGCGTAAGGACGGCGTAGATATCCCCGGCGAGGAGGACGCCACGCTCTCGATAGAGTCGGTCACAACTGAAGACGCCGGCATGTACGATGTCGTGATCACTAACATCTGCGGGACAATGACCAGTGAACCGGCTACTCTGGTGGTCAACACGCCGCCGGTGATTGAGGTTGAGCCGGTCGGAGCGACTCTTTGTGAGGGTGGGCCTTTCGAGATCAGCGTCACGGCTTCCGGTACCACCCCCTTCGACTATCGCTGGCGTAAGGACGGAGTCGAAATCCCCGGCGAGGAGAGCGATACGTTCAGGATCGACGCCGTCACCACGGCCGATGCCGGGGCGTACGATGTCGTAGTGACCAACGTCTGCGGGACGGCGATTAGCGCCGATGCGGTTCTCGTGGTCAACACGGCACCGGTGATTATCGTCGATCCCGTCGGAGCCACTCTTTGCGAGGGCGAGCCGCTCGAAATCAGCGTCACGGCTTCCGGCACGACGCCCTACGACTATCGCTGGCGTAAGGACGGAGTCGAGATCCCCGGCGAGGAGAGCGATACGTTCGGGATCGACGCCGTCACTACGACCGATGCGGGGGCGTACGACGTCGTTGTGACCAATGTCTGTGGGACGATAATCAGCGCCGATGCGGTTCTGGTGGTCAATACGGCACCAACGATCATTACCGATCCCGCCGGAGCTACCCTTTGCGAAGGGGCGCCGTTCGAGATCAGCGTTACGGCTTCCGGCACAACGCCCTACGACTATCGCTGGCGGAAAGACGGCGTGGAGATCCCCGGCGAGAGAAGCGGTACGTTCAGGATCGACGCCGTCACCTCGGCGGATGCCGGGGTGTACGATGTCGTGGTGACCAACGTCTGCGGGACGGTGACCAGCGCCGACGCGATTCTGGTGGTCAACACGGCACCCACGATTATTTCCGAGCCGGTCGGGGCCACTCTTTGTGAGGGGGCGCCTTTCGAAGTCAGCGTTACGGCTTCCGGCACGACTCCTCTTGACTATCGCTGGCGTAGGGACGGCGTGGAAATCCCCGGCGAGGAGAGCGATACGTTGAGGATCGACGCCGTCACTACGGCTGATGCCGGGGTCTACGATGTCGTAGTGACCAACGTCTGCGGGACGGTGACGAGCGCCGACGCTGTTTTGGTGGTCAATACCGCGCCAGCGATTATCACCGAGCCGGTTGGGGCTATCCTGTGTGAGGGTGATCCTTTCGTGCTCAGCGTGACGGTTTCGGGGACAACGCCCTACGACTATCGCTGGCGTAAGGACGGCGTGGGAATCCCCGGTGAGGAGAGCGATACCTTCAGGATCGACGCCGTCACCACAGCCGATGCCGGGGCGTATGACGTCGTAGTAACCAACGTCTGCGGGACGGTGACCAGTGTCGATGCGGTTCTGGTGGTTGACGTGGCGCCGACGATCGTGTTGCACCCGGTCGGTGTATCGGTCTGCGAGGGCACCCCGGTTACGTTTACGGTCGAGGCCGTTGGAACGCTGCCGTTCGATTACATCTGGCGTAAGGATGGTGTTGTACTGCCCTGGGCTCAGACGGATACTCTGGAGATTGAGTCCGCCGACGCCTCGGATGCGGGCGAGTACGATGTCATCGTGGAAAACGCCTGCGGTAGCGCCCCAAGCCACGTGGCCACCCTGGAAGTCGAACTATCCGGGCCCGCGGACTTGGATACGGACTGCGATGTTGACCTGGACGATTTCGCCGAGTTCAGTGCCTGTATGATTGGCCCTGACTTGCCGGTGCCCAGCGGGTGCGAGGAAGCAGACATCACCGGTGACGGGCAAGTCGATCTGTTAGACTTCGCGGAGTTTGCGGCCCTGTACACCGGGGCGCAGTAAGGTGTAATCGAGGATCGCCGATTCGACACCGATAGCCAAACCGCGTCGAGGGCATCCGGGCATTGAAACCGGCGAGGGAGTCTGAGGTGAGTATCATCTCCGACTCCCTCGCCTCTTCTTCCACCTATCGCTCGTTGACGGAAGGAGCGTACGTGTGCGGCTCCGGCGCCGGGCATGGCCACGCAAACGCGGACCGCAGCCCCCGGAATGTGTCTGTTACTGGAGGAAGTTATTCAGAAGCTCCGCAAGATCGGCGAGGTCGATATCGCCATCGTCATCGAGATCGAAAGCGTTCAGGCAGGCGTTTGAGCAATTGCCGTTAAGCGGGAGACCGGGTCCAGCCAAGCAGTCCGGCAGCTCTGCGTAATCGCCCAGATCTACGTTCCCGTCCTGATCGTAATCCCCGGCCAGATACAGGCGGCAGCTATCCGGAATCGCGTCCCCGTTGCAGTCCTCCGCCGTTGCCGCGACTTGAGTCCGGATCATGAGCTCCCATTGAATGAGCACGCCAAGTTCGGCAGGTGTCTCCGCCTGCGTATCCACCACGGCCAACTTCCATATACCGCCGGCGTCCATCCCGTCGTACGTGGACAGTAATCCGACGGGGGCGTAGCTGCCGAAGAAGGGGGCTGAGCCGTCGGTTATTACCTCTTCCGCCTCGTCATCGAACACGGTTCCTGCGAAGTCGCTTCCGGTGCCGCCGTGGTTGACCACAAGCTCTACTATCTGACCGCCGTGTTCCAGGCGCAGAGCCAGCTCACCCACAGTGTTGTGTCTGACGTTTACGCGAACGTCCACGTCAGTAATTGTGCCCGCCGACACCATCATGGGCCAAAACACCGCCCCCGGCGACATTAGAGGTGAGTTGATCCAGCCGGTTGAGCGAACTTCATAGTGGGTTCCACCCAGTTCACATCCGTCGGGCAGAGAGTTGTTGTTGCAGTCGTCGCAGCCGGCATCGTCGACGCACTCTGCGATCGTGCAAACGTCTCCTACGCCGTCGCCATCGCAGTCGGCCTGATCAGGATTAGCATCGCCGGAGCAGTTGTCGCAACGATTGCCCACGCCGTCCTGGTCACCGTCGCTCTGATTTGCGTTTGCTTCATAGGGGCAGTTGTCGCATAGGTCACCCGTTGCGTCCTGGTCCGAATCCGTTTGCGCCGGATTCGCAATATCTACGCAATTGTCACACGCGTCGCCTACATCGTCCTCGTCCGCGTCATTCTGCGCGGTGTTCGGGGTGTCCGGGCAGTTATCGCAGACGTTGCCCACATCATCTCCGTCCCCGTCGTTCTGCCCGGAGTTGGCTATGTTGACGCAGTTGTCGCAGGCGTTGCCCACGCCGTCGTTGTCGCGGTCCCACTGGCCACCGTTGGCGACTTCCGTACAATTATCGCAAGCATCGCCCCATTGATCCGTATCCGAGTTCTGCTGGTCGGGATTCTCGACGGCGATGCAGTTATCTACACAATCCGAGACCATGTCCCCGTCGGAATCCGGCTCTTCGACTTGACCGCAACCGCAGTCCCCTGGGTGGGTCTTGTTGGGATCATCAGGGCAATAATCCGATGAGGCAACGTCGATGAACGCAGCGCCCAACCGAATCTCATCCCATATCGAATCAGCCGATGCTGTTACCGCGGAGATCTTGACTTTGGTGAACGGCACCCGCGCGAAGGTGACGTTCGCGGCCGCGTCGCCGTCGGCAGGCGGCGTATCCAGGTCGGGATTGACCCATATTCGGATTCTGCTGGTGGCGCTCATGTCGATCACGCCGACAATGAACACCTTCTGGCTGAAAGGCACTCCGAGGTTGTGCCAGCCGGTGGGCAGCTCGAGCGTCCAGTTCGTGCTGCCGTTGACCATCCCGATGGAAATCTCAGAACTCCAGTCGTCCGTGTAGAAGGAGAGTGTTTCGGCTCCCCCACCCAGGCTTCCTTTGCCGATGAAACTAAACCAGACGGAAGTGCCCGTCGCGCCCTGCGATTCAGCCAACAGCCGAGTATTGAACCGGAAGGAGTCCTCGAGATACATGGCGTTGCCCACCACGGGATAGGCCGCGCCGGTACTGTCCGTGTACGTCAACCCCGGAGACCTTACTCGGCTACTCGTGCCGGCCAGCCACTGTTCGGCCCATCCTTCTCCACCGGTCATTCCCCGCAGTACTGTGGCATCGGGGTAGTTGAAGCCTTCGTAGGCGATTAACTCACCACGAACCACTGGCGCCGACCCGAATACCGCCGACAGACAGACAACGCTCAGCCACGCCCGACCTTTTCCGCTCAGTAGCTTCATGTTCAACATCCTGGAGTGCTGGTGTGCCACATGGGCCAACGCAAAGATGGGGATGGTCAGTCTGAGTGGCTGGCCGCCGCCTCCGACCTCGCTATAAACCGCTCCCCCCGCCGTGGTGTTCCTGGCGATCCGATTGATGACCCCGGTCACTTATATTGCCGTGAACACGCCTAAGTCAACGCGATTGCCGGTTGGCTGACGGTATCGGACCCGGGGGCCGTACGTTTTGCTCCAAGCCCGCCTCGCCCATAACTCCACAGGCTTTCCCACAAGACCGGCACGCCGTTGCGAGCCAAAACGGCTCAGCGACGCTCGAACCGATAATCGCAAAGTGTCTTATTAGTCGCGGTTGCGAGGCCGAATCGAAAGGCCGCCGGGCATCACTACCGCGCTTTGGGGAACACGCGGCAGGCATAAAAGCCGGTGAGCCTCCTCATGTTTGTGGACGTTATCGATTGTGCGAAGGCTCGCCACTTCCGTTGCGGCGATGCTCTCGAACCCTACACGCAGCACCAGAGAAGCGGCCGCCGCGCAGATTAAGTTTCGATTAAGAATGGCGCGGAAAGACCCCGGGGCAGGGTTGTCCACCGGGAAACATACGGGCACGTTTGCTGTTCAGACGTCCATCCTGTCGTCCAGGGCAATCGCGCTTGGAATGCTGATTGAGCCACTGTTAAGGGCGTTTCGTGGGAATTCGCGGACACGAACGGGGAGCTTGCGCGCTGCAACCAAGATGCCTTGGCTTTGTCCGGCGAGGCGGCATCTATAGATGCGCAAAGACGATCTCTGCAAAACTTCACGTTCGGTTGACACGCTCCTGACATGTTGGAGCGTTTAATACTAGTGAGTCTGACTCACGGTGGATGCCGGCCGGTTGAGCGTTGGCCGGCGGGCTTGGGTCATTGTTGTGCGGACGTTTGCCGCCCAGCTTTCGGGGCACGCTGAAGTGAATGGACTACGGGGTTATCCGCGGTGGCAACCGGGCACGAGAACGGCCCGCGAGCACGCTCGCGGGGCGGGGTCGGTTGCCTGGTGTATCGCAACAGTGTGCGGATCGGGCGGGCGTCGCGTCAGGGTGAAGTTATGCAAGGTAAGCTTTCAAGGAGTATCGAGACATGAAACGAGCGAAGTACGAAGTTGCGGGAGGCGTACTGTGTGCGATCGTGTTGATTGCCGGGACCACGATTGCCGGGATGAGATTGGGACACCGTGGTCCGGGGGATGGCGGGGAACGTCCGCCGTGTGAGGATCCCATCTCGGATGATATGCAGGCAGGGCTGCTGGAGCGTCATGGCTCCGACGGCATTGATGCGGACGGCGACGGCGTCTTGACGTGTGAAGAGGTCGAGGCGTTCTTCGCGGCAAACCCACCCCCGGGTCCGCGGCATGGCGGGCATCGTCCGCCGTGCGAGGATCCGATCCCGGACGATATGCAGGCAGGGCTGCTGGAGCGTCATGGCTCCGACGGCATTGATGCGGACGGCAACGGCGTCTTGACGTGCGAAGAGGTTGAGGCGTTCTTCGCGGCAAACCCACCCCCGGGTCCGCGGCATGGCGGGCAGCGTCCGCCGTGCGAGGATCCGATCCCGGACGATATGCAGGCAGGGTTGCTGGAGCGTCATGGCTCCGACGGCATTGATGCGGACGGCAACGGCGTCTTGACGTGCGAAGAGGTTGAGGCGTTCTTCGCGGAGAATCCACCCCCGGGTCCGCGGCATGGCGGCGAACGCCCGCAGTGCGAGGATCCGATCCCGGACGATATGCAGGCAGGGTTGCTGGAGCGTCATGGCTCCGACGGCATTGATGGGGACGGCGACGGCGTCTTGAAGTGCGAAGAGGTCGAGGCGTTCTTCGCGGAGAATCCACCCCCGGGTCCGCGGCATGGCGGGCAGCATCCGCCGTGTGAGGATCCGATTTCCGGATGATACGTAGGCGGAACTGCTGGAATGGTCTGATTCCGAAGACGCTGATGTGGATGGCGATGGCATCCTGACGGGCGAAGCGGTCCGAGCGTTCTTCGAGGCGAATCCACCGCCGGGCAGGGATCCTAGCGGGTCATAAACAAGAGGCGATCGGAGCCATCGATCCGGCCGATCGCCTCCAGTCCAGGTGTTCGGATGGCGACAAGGCATCCGGGCACGAGGGACAAGATCGCAAGCCCTGCCCGGCGCGGAGGCCATTCCGGTAGCGTTTGCTTAGCGTTGCGGAAGGCAGACCAATGTCTTGTATTCGCATTATTGTGCTAAGTGTGGTTGTGACGGTTCCGCTTATTGGTTGCCGTTCGCCGGGGGAGCACCGGCGGGCGGCTGATCGGGTGGCGTACGGGAACATCGCCGAGGAGCGAATGAGAGCCCTGGGACGTGACGAGCCTTTTACAATCGAGACGCCGGCGGACACGCTCCGGCGGAGGTTGCTGCTGGATCAACACTTGCCGCGCGCCGCGAGTGCCTCGCTGGGCGCGAGCGATCTGGAGCCGATCGAGCAGTGGCCCGACGATGACTACCTCAAAAAATCCGACGCCGGGGAAGGGCTCGCGGGGGCCTATCAGACCGACCAACCCCTGAACCTGACTTTGGTCGATGCCCTGCAGATCGCGGCCCATGAGAGTCGCGAGTATCAGAGCCGCAAGGAAACGGTCTTCGAAACGGCTCTGCACCTGGACCTCGAACGGGATTCGTTCCGACATACGTGGTCGGGCGTACTCGAAGGGATGTTCCAGACCGACCTCGAAGAAGAGATCGTAATCGACAACGAAGGTAACACCGATACGCAAAACGTCTCGGGGGCCGAGTACGGCGGATCGCTCGGCCTGTCCAAGCGTTTCAAGAACGGGCTGACCTTCACCGGCCTGATCGGCATCGATCTCGTTGCTCTGCTTACCCAGAACCGGATGTTCTCGCGGTCGGTGTGGGCCGACGCCAGTATCTCGGTGCCGCTGATGCGCGGCTCCGGGGAGTTCGTCGTAACCGAACCGCTCACCCAGGCCCAGCGCAACGTCGTATACGCCATCTACGAGTTCGAGCGTTACAAGCGGGAGTTTGCGGTCCGAATCGCGGAGAGCTACTTGGGCGTTTTGCAGCAAAATGACCAGGTCCGCAATGAAGAAGAGAACTATCGCGGATTGGTGACTTCGACCCGTCGCGCTCGCCGGCTGGCCGAGGCCGGGCGGCTCCCGGAGATTCAAGTCGATCAGTCCTTCCAGGATGAACTTCGGGCGCGCAACCGGTGGGTGGCTGCTATCGAAAGTTACGACCGGAGACTCGATAGCTTCAAGACGACCCTCGGGCTGCCGCCCGATGCCGACGTTTCGTTGGATTATACGGAGCTTGAGAGGGTCACGCTTCGGGCTGAGCAGATCATCCAGGAAGAGGAGCCGCGCGAAGAGGAAGACTCGGCCGCGGCCGATGATCCGATCGTGCTCGTCCCCCCCGGGCAGGGTATCGCGGGGCCGTATGAACTGGATGAGACGGACGCTATTCTCCTGGCCCTCGAGAAGCGGCTGGATCTTCGGGTCGCCCTGGGGCGGGTCCACGACGCCCAGCGCGGCGTGGCCGTATCCGCCGATCAACTGCGTGCGGATGTCACTCTTCTGGGAACCGGCTCCGCGGGCCAGCACCGCTCGATTTCATCGGCCACGATGGACGACGGGCGCCTGGCACCCGATGGCGGAATCTACTCGGCTTATCTGACCATAGACCTTCCGTTCGAGCGGACCTCGGAACGGAACGACTATCGCGTGAGTCTTATCCGCCTGGAGCAGGCGGTGCGGAACTTGCAGGAATTGGAAGACGAGATCAAGCTTGCCGCCCGTAACCGGCTCAGCGAATTGCTTGAAGCCCGCGAGGCGATTCAGATTCAGGCAATGGCGGTCACGGTTGCCGAGCGGCGCGTGGACAGTACGAACTTGTTCTTAGAAGCCGGCCGGGCTGAGATCCGGGACGTCCTCGAGGCGCAGGAATCTCTGGTGTCGGCACAGAATGCCTTGACGGCGGCACTAGTGAGTTACCGGGTCGGAGAGCTCAGCCTTCAGCGAGATATGGGAGTGCTGGCGGTCAACGAAGAGGGCCTGTGGCAGGAATATACTCCTTAGAGAAACGGACGAATCGAGATGAATGCCAAACTGGAAAGGCCGGCAACGAAGCAGGGCGGGTGGCGCATGGCGGCGATCATCGTCGCAATCGTCGTTGCGTTGGGGGGGCTGGCCGTGACCCGCTCGACCGGATCAAAGGCGACGCAGGGAACAAGGCCGACCAAGAAAGTGCAACAGGGTCCCTTGACCATCAGCGTCGTCGAATCCGGCACGATCAAGTCACTCGAACAGGTCAGCCTGAAGAATGAAGTCGAGGGCCAGACCACACTGATTTACCTGATCCCGGAAGGCACCCAGGTGAAGAAAGGAGACTTGCTCGTCGAGTTGGACGCCAGCGGGCTCGAAGATGATCTGATCCAGCAGCAGATTTCGGTGGATAACGCCGAAGCGTCCTTCATCCGCGCTCGCGAGGACTTGGCCGTTGCGAAGAACCAGGCGGAGAGTGACATCTCCAGGGCAGAGCTGGACTATCAGTTCGCAATCGAGGACGTCAAGCAGTACGTCGACGGCGAACACCCGCAGGAAGTGAAAGAAGCGGAATCCAATATTACGCTGGCTCGCGAGGAATTGGAGCGGGCCGCCGAGCAACTCAAGTGGTCGCAGCGACTCTATGAAGAAAAGTATATCTCGCACACCGAGCTCGAAGCTGATCGGCTCACCCATAGCCGTCAGCAACTCAACTACGAGCTGGCCGTTGCATCGCTGCAGTTGCTCCAGGACTACACGTCAAAACGCAAGATCGCCGAGCTGGAAAGCGACGTCGACCAGGCAAAGATGGCTCTGGAGCGGGTGAAACTGCAGGCCAACGCGGACATCGTCCAGGCCGAGGCGGATCTGAAAGCCAACGAGACCCAGTTCCGCCAGCAACAATCCAAGTTCGCTAAAACCGAAGCCCAAATAGCGAAGACTAAGATCATAGCTCCGCGCGGGGGTCTTGTTGTCTACGCGACGTCGGTCCAGGGCGGCGGCCGGCACCGGCGGCAAGAACCGCTCGAAGAGGGGCAGGCGGTCCGCGAGCGGCAGGAATTGATCTACCTACCATCGGCCGAGTCGATGATGGCCGAGATCCCGATCCACGAATCCAGCCTGGACAAGATCCGCGTCGGACTGCCGGTGCGCGTGTCCGTCGACGCCATCCCGGGGCAGTCGTTCACGGGACGCGTGGCCAAGATCGCACCCTTACCCGACGCGCAGAGCGCCTGGCTCAACCCCGACCTGAAGGTCTACCCGACCCAGGTTCATTTGGACGGCAGCCACCCGGAGCTGCGGACCGGTATGAGCTGCCAGGCGGAGATTATTGTCGAGCAACATGCCAATGCGCTGTACGTACCGGTGCAGGCCGTGACACGGATCGGGCAGACCCCGACGGTCTACGTGCGCCGCGGAAGTACCTTCGAACCCCAATCGATCGAAATCGGGTTAGATAATAACTCTAAGGTCCACGTAATCTCCGGTCTGGAGGAGGGGCAGGAAGTGCTCCTGACCCCGCCGCTCGAAGCGTCTGCAGCCGCCCAAGAAGAGCAACTGACCGAGGCCGGCTCCGATGCGGACTTAACGAGGCGACGCATCGAGGAATCGAAGCAGACGGCCACGACGCAGGCCCAAAGCCCTTCCGAACACAGCCGAGGCAACAGAGACGAATCACGCGAGTCCGGGCAGCCACAAGGGGATATGCGCCGGCCCTTCGAGAATATGTCGCCCGAAGAGCGGGAAGCCATGTTCGAACGCATTCGGAATATGACCCCCGAGGAGCGGGAAAAGATGCGCAACCGGTTCGGCGGGAGAAGGCCGTCAGGAGGCGGTGGGTCGGATCGTGGAGGACCGCCGGCGAGGCCGCAAAACGACCCCGGTGGCGGCGAGTAATGTCAGCACCCAATATTGTGACATCAGGAACCGTATCACCCGCATCGTCGCGGCGAGTCGTTGCCGTGCTCGAAGACGTGACCAAGGTCTACCAGATGGGCCAGGCCCGGGTGCGCGCGCTGGCCGGAGTATCCGTCGCCTTCCAGGCCGGCGGGTTCTACGCAATCATGGGGGCTAGCGGCTCGGGAAAGAGCACCATGCTGAACCTCCTCGGCTGTCTCGACCGACCGACTTCGGGCCGCTATATGCTGGAGGGGCAGGACGTGGCGCTGTTGAATGACGACGCGCTCAGCGAGTTTCGACTGCGCCACCTCGGGTTCATCTTCCAAAGCTTCAACCTTATCCCCCAACTCACCGTGCGCGAGAACATCGAGCTACCGCTCTACTACCTCGACTGGGACGCGCACGACAGCGATGCCCGGATAGAGGAGATGGCCGCGCGCGTCGGGCTGGCGGACCGGCTCGAACACCGGCCTACCGAGCTTTCGGGAGGCGAGCAACAGCGGGTCGCCATCGCTCGCGCTTTGGCTACGGACCCGTCGATTCTGCTCGCCGACGAGCCCACCGGCAACCTCGACTCCCGCACGAGCCAGCAGATTATGGCATTGCTCAGCGACTTGAACGAGCACGGCAAGACCGTCCTGATGGTAACCCACGAGCCGGAGCTGGCGTCTTACGCAAGCCATCAAATGCACATGCAGGACGGACTGATTGACCGTATTGAAGAGAACTCCGCATGAGACAGGCCAAGCTCCTCAAGAACATCCGTCTCGGGGTCAAGACCCTGCTGCTGCATAAGCTGCGCTCCTTTTTGACCATGATGGGCGTGGTCTTCGGAGTGGGCAGCGTAGTGGCGATGCTGGCCGTGGGCGAAGGTGCCAGCAAGGAGGCCCTGGAGGAGATCCGCAAGCTCGGTAGCACGAACATCATCATCAGTTCGATCAAACCGATCGAGGACGAATCCGGCAGTCAGCGCTCGCCGTTCAGTGTTGTGATGTACGGATTGCTGTACGAGGATGAGCGTCGGGCGCGGGAGACGTTCGACGCCATCGAGCGGACGGTCCCGGTCAAAATCGTACGGAAAGAAGGACGCCTCGGGGAGCGCACCCTCGACCTGCGTATTATGGGGACGACGGCCGACTGGTTCGACCTGGTGCGGCGTCCGCTTATCGCGGGACGCGCGCTTCAGCCGCGCGACGCGCAACGACGAGGCGGCGTGACCGTGCTTACCGAGTTCGGAGCTCGGAAACTGCTGGCCACCGAACGCTCCATCGGGCAATCACTGCGTATCGGCGGTGAATACTACGAAGTCGTGGGGATTGTCCGAAGCGAGTCGGCCCAGGAGGGTTCCATCCAGACGCCCGACCAGAACATTGACGCGTACATCCCGGTCGAGGTCGCCCGCGAACGCTACGGCGATTTCCGCACGGAGATCAGCGCCGGTTCGGTGTTGCGCGAGGCGGTGGAGCTGCATCAGCTTATCGTTCAAGTTGATTCCATCGGTAATGTCGAATCGGTGGCTAACGGGTTGACCCGGATGCTCGAGGGATACCATGCGCGGAAAGACTATGCCATCAGCGTTCCGCTCGAGCTGCTCCGCCAGGCCGAGGCGACGAAACGAACTTTCAACATCGTGCTCGGCTCGATCGCCGGGATCAGCCTGCTGGTCGGCGGTATCGGCATCATGAACATCATGCTTGCTTCGGTCACCGAGCGCACGCGCGAGATCGGCATCCGCCGGGCAATCGGTGCCAAGCGGCGTCAGATCATCGGCCAGTTCCTGATCGAAACCGTAGTGCTCTCGACCGCGGGCGGCCTGATCGGAGTGATGATTGGTCTGCTAATTCCGTGGCTCATCACGCATTTAGTCGGTATGCCAACCGTTGTCACTCCGCACAGCATCGTGCTGGCCGTAGGCATCAGCATGACCGTCGGGATCGTGTTCGGCTTATACCCCGCCCGCCACGCCGCCAACCTCGACCCCATCGAAGCTCTGCGGCATGAGTAGCGAATGACCGGACTGCCATGCGCGTAGCACGGTTTCGCACGGTTTGCGAGGGCCTGGATCAGTAGTCCCTCCGCCGCTCGAAAAAACGCTTCACGCAGTGCCCTCGGACACCGAATCGGTTTCGCAAGTCACGGCCGGGATGCGCAACTTGACAATGAGCCCGCCCTCCGGAGCCGTGTCTGCGCTTATCGAGCCACCGTGGATGTGGGCCGCACGGGCTGCAATGGCCAGCCCCAGCCCGGTTCCGCCGCGGTTTCGGTCTCGGGCATCCTCGACCCTGTGAAACGGCCTGAAAATAGACTCCAGATGCTCTTGCGGTACTCCGGGGCCGTGATCTCGGATGGTTACTACGGCGTGTGGTTGCCCGCTTTCGATTTGCCGGGAGATTTCAACTTCGACGTCGGTTCCGCGGGCCGTGTACGAGATCGCATTGCGCAGTACATTTTCGATAGCGCTGCGTAACAGCGTTTCTACTCCGCGCACGATGCATGAATCTCGTTTGGTGACGCGGACCTTGCACCCTCTCGCTTCCGCTTCGAAATCCGCATCCGCGGCGACCTCGTTAACGATGACCAGAAGGTCCAACTTGCTTCGTTCCAGGTTCTCGTGGGTTGACTCGAGCCGGCTCAAGGTCAGCAGTTGGCCGATAAGCTCGTTGAGTTGCTCGGCTTCATGTTCGATGCGGTCAAGGGCATCCTGGGCCTCCGCGCCAGCCTTTCGGGCGGCAATCCCGAGCGCCAGGTTCAGGCGAGCTAGTGGAGAGCGCAGCTCGTGCGATACGTCCTGCAGCAAACGGCGCTGTGCGGTGATCAGCGATTCAATCCGAGAGGCCATCGCGTCGAAATCCCGCCCCAGTTCGCCTATGGCATCGCGCCGCGTCGCCACCAGAGGGCCGACCCGCGCCTCCAATTCGCCGGCGGCAAACTGCTGAGCCGTTGCCCGAAGTTTCTTGATCGGCGCCGTTAGAGAGTAGGCCAGAGCCAGCGCAACGAATCCGGCCGTTACGATTATGGTGAGCAGCGGCATGATCGAGGGGCCGATCCACCCATGCGGTCCGTGATGCGGAATCGACCGGCGTTGGCCGACGGCAACGTACCGTTCACCCTCTGGGCTTTGGACGAGACGACCCTCCCAGCGGTTCATATCGAAAGGTTTGCCCCCGGGGCCTCGGCCGTCACGCATTCGCCGAGCCGTTGTGACCGCCTCGTCCGGAACAGTCCGTCCCAAGACGTCTTGATCCCGATCGTTGAGTATGTAGATCGGGGAGTCCATTGCCGTCGAAAGGCTGTCCAGATATTCCCGGAGGGCCTGCGGCCCCCCGGAACTCAGAGCGGAGATCGCCGCCTGTCCGGCGATGCCGACGTGGTTTTCATGATCTCTCGGACCGCGGTCTGGTTTCCCCGATAACGGGCCGGGCGATTGGATGACAATATCTTGACTCTCACGACCTCCCGGGCCATGGTCCGGGCTTCCCGGCAAGTCGATGTTCCTCACCAGAAGCATGAACACTGTGAAGACAACGAGGTGCGTGATCCAACATAATACGAAGATCTTCAGAACCAGGCTTTTCATTGTCTTTTGTCACGAGGAGTGATTGGATGGCTGAGTCTCTAGCCGGCGCTCGCTTCTCATCTAGGACTCCCCGTCTGCCACCCCTGCAATCGCGTAAAGGTAACCGACTCCGCGAATCGTCTTGATCCTCTCCGCACCGCCCACTCGATGGCCCAGTTTCTTTCGGAGGTTGCTCGCATGCGTATCGAGGCTGCGATCATAGGGTGTCAAGGCCCGATCCAGCACGGTCTTGGATAGCTCGGTACGTGACACGACGGATCCTGCAGAACGCAGTAGAGCTTCGAGGAACGTGAATTCCACGCCGGTCAGTTCAATGCTCTCGCCGGCGCGGCGCACGACTCGAGCGCCCAGGTCCATTTCTACGTCACCCACGCTAATCCGGTCGGTATCGGCGGATGCCGATTGGGCGTCCGATGAACGGGCGGCCCGCCGCAGGATCGCCCGAATGCGAGCCGCGAGTTCTCGGGGATTGAAGGGTTTGGGAAGGTAATCATCGGCTCCGATCTCCAAGCCAACGACGCGGTCGACATCCTCACCGCGAGCGGTGAGCATCAAGACCGGGATGTTCGATTCGGCTCGGATTCGACGCAGTACCTCGAACCCGTTGCATCCGGGAAGCATGACGTCCAGCACGACAAGCGCATGGGCCGCCGAGAGAGCCCGCTCAAGACCGCGTGTGCCATCGTGTACCGCCTCGATGTCAAACCCCTCGGGTTCGAGATACTCCCTGACAAGGTCGCAGAGCTTGACGTCATCATCGATGACGAGCAGACGATCCGGCTGAGCTGTCGGCTTCTCCGTCATGTCCATAATTCTATCATATACGGCTGGGCAAGCGATCGAGTTCCGCGCAAAGAAGTGTCAATCGAGCCGTGTTCCCTAAAGGAGCATCGGTCGGACGGATGCTCCTTGCGGGAGTAGGCCCGATTGACTTGAACACGCTTGGACTGTTATCGCCCTACCCGTTTCCGCGGAATGCCCCGCCGTTTCAGCGGTTCTACGCCTCCTCATCCACAACTTGGAGAAGATCCAGCAGAGACGGTAGGATGTTCTGGTTTGTGCTTATCGAGGATTCGGCGAGAAGATCTTCGCCTACTGACCCCGCGCTCGAATTCTCGGCACCGGCCGGTCCGGGCATGCCGGCGGGCGGCTTGAGTTGATCCGCGTCGATGCCGTACTTCTCGAGGATGCTGTTCACAACGTCCGATACGGACTGTCCCGAGCCGTCGGATTCATCCTCCTCCTCATCTTCGGTTTCCTGGACGGCTGCGGAAGCCGCCGCCTGCAGTTCCTCAATGAGCGAGGCGGTAGTCTCCGCATCCAGGCCCGCCTCCGCGGCCAGAGTCTCGACCTGCGCCATCATTGGGTCCTGTCCGCCTCTTGACGGCATGGGCTCTTCCACGCTGATCCCATAATCCGCGAGGACACTCTCGATGGCTGAATGTACGGCCTCCCGGGGGTCGCCCGATTCAGCAGTCTCGTTCGCATTCTCAAGGGCAGCAGCGATTGCCGCCTGTAGTTCTTCCTGCAAAGTAGCGATGGTCTCCGGATCCAGGCCTGCTTCCACGGCCAGCGACTCGATTCGCTCCATCATCGGGTTCTGCCCGCCTTCCGGAAGTTCACCCGGAGCAGGTGCAGGCTTGGCGCCCTGCAGTCCTGTGGCCCGGACGTTGAACTGATTGGGCTCCATGCCGAATCCGCCGATGCTGCTGATGCTGGTCATCGTTGCTCTCCGCCATCAAGGGAAGACATCGTTCACCCTTGCCCTGGTCCAGCCGAATCGCACTTGAGGCTGGTGGGTCAGTGTTTTTATCGACAGAAGCTGCCTGATAGACCCATCTCCGCGCGCAAAGAACCGCAAACGCGATCTTTGCAGAACTTCACGCTTAGTTGACAGACGCTAACGTGCTCACGCCCTACAAAGTAGTAAGTTGCTTGGCTTCTAGCCGACGCCCGTGGGTTTCTTCTTCTTGCCCGGACGAGAAGGAGAACGGGCGCCCGTCTGTTGCACAGGCCTGCGATTACAGGACTGTTCGAATAACAGGGAGATCTGCATGTATAAGAGGGCGAGTATTACCAGGGTCTTGCGACGAGTCGCGGCGATTGCGAGCGGTGCGACGCTGCTTCAAGTTGGCAGTTGCACAGTCGACGAGGCGTTGCTGACAGAATTTGCCAACTTGGCCGCCGAAACGCTTTTGACGGCGCTGATGGGAAGCGTCTGACACGAAGCTGTCGTACGCCTTGGCCGATTGCGTGCGGTAATCTGCCTTTGCTTATTGAGGAGCCACGAAACGTGGATCGCCATATACAAACTGTTTTGGTGATACTGATCGCCGCTGACGCCGGCTTGTCGCTGTGTGTCGGGTGCGGTACCCAAGTAGGGATTGCCGCGTCACCCGCCGACGTTTATGTCGAGGTCGGTGATACGGCGGACATTACCGTAGTGGCGGTAATGGACATCGGCGCGGCCAGGACCGTGTCATCGCCACTGACCCTGGGCTCCAGCGATGAGACGATTGCGGCGGTGTCTGATGAGGCCGTAATCGGCGTTGCAGAAGGTGAGGCCGTCGTGGCGATCAGCGACGGGACTTTCAGCACGACGGCCGTTGTTCATGTGGTAGCGGTGGGAACGCTGCCCGATAACCTTGTCGTCACTCCGACTTCGGTCGTCTGTGATACGGAATCAGGTGACACTCAGTTGAAGGTCTTCGCGATCTTCGCCACCGGAGCGACTGAGGACGTTACGGATCAGGCTACGTACGAAAGCAGCGATACCGACGTTGCGCTCGTTACGGTTGACGGCGCTGTTGTTTGCATCAGTAACGGGGGTGCTGAGATTACGACGCGGTACTTCAACGCTTCGGAAGTGATCGATGTTGCTGTTGAAGAACCGCCGCCGGAATCGATTGCTTTCGGTTCCTCGACTTTGGAGTGTACTGCCGGTGAATCGCATGCAGTGCAGGTGCTGGCATACTGGGAAGATGGATCGACGACGGACGTTAGCCTCTCCGCCGCGTACCGCTCGACGGATATGTCGGTTGCAACGGTGTATTTCGGGCAGGTATACTGTCGTTCTGAAGGAACCGCGAACATCATTGCATCCGTTTCGGGCGTGACGAGTGTGTTGAGCGTAGGAGTGGATACCGCCGCCTCGAGCGAAGCCGTTGGTCTGTACATCAGCCCTTCGTCTATTGCCTGCAGTGTGTCCGAAACCGCGGAGTTTTCGGTGATCGCAGAGTTCGGAGATGGAAGTCTGGTGGATGTTACGGCCGATAACCGGACACAGTATCAGAGTTCGGACCCCACCGTAGCGCCGGTAGTCCTCGGCCAGGTGTGGTGTGTTCAGCAGGGCCAGGCAATCGTGCAGGCATCGTACGGCGACTTGACGGCTGCGGCCACGGTCACCGTTCCGTAACCGAATGATGAAAGAACCCATGGCCGCCAGGTTGTTCGACTTACAGGAGTTCTATGACGCATTGAATGGTCTGCTCACGCACGTAGCCCAACGTTGCGATATGGTACTGGAGTTTCCGGGCACCGCACCGTAGTGGGCTTGTCGGGGAATGAGTCTCATGAGTTTGCAAGATGGTAGACGATCGTGACAAAACGCTGAAATGGCATCGCTGCGAGGCCAAGTACCTCGTCAGCGAGGCCCAGGCGGCTGAGATCGGCCGCTACTGCCGGGACTACTTGCCGCCGGACCCGCATGCGCCGGCGGACGCCGGGTTTGCGTACCCGATTCTCTCGGTCTACCTCGATTCACCGTCGCGGCTACTCCTTCAGCATACGGTCGATAAACACCCCGAACGCTACAAGCTTCGCGTGCGCACGTATCGCGATCGCCATGCGCCGACGAACGGTCTTCCAGAGTACTTCGAAATCAAACGCAAGACCGGAGGGGTCGTGCATAAAACGCGAGCCAGGCTGCGCGCAAGAGACGGCGAGGAGATCCTCTGGGGCGACCGGAGCCTCCTGACCGGCGAGTGCGACTACGATAGCGCAACCGAGGCCAGTGTACAGGAGTTTGTGGAGCTGCGCAGACGGATCCGCGCGGAGCCGGTGGTCGGCGTATACTATATGCGCGAGGCCTACGAGGGCGCTTCGGCGGAACGGATTCGGATTACTTTGGACCGCGAACTACACTATGGGCTCCTCGGTAGACCCGAAGATGGTGGCCGCGATATGTGGTGGCCGGTCAACCCCGGCGGTGTGATTCTCGAGATCAAGTTCACCAATGTGTATCCGTTCTGGGTTCTGGATATGCTTCGTCGTGTTGAGGTAGATCGGCGCGGCGTTTGCAAGTACCTGATCTGTGCGAGCGGTGCGGGCATCACCATACCGCGAGTATAATATGAACTGGAGGTCTTTGTCCGCATCATGGATATGCTTGACGGCTTATTCCAGACAACGCCGGTCTCGGCTACGCGAGCAGGCGAGCATTTGATTCTGGCCCTTCTGGTCAGCTTTATTGTTGGCCAGGCGAATGCCTGGTGCTACAAGTGGACTCACCGGGGTGTCTCGTACTCGCGAACGTTCACGCAGGCGCTGGTGCTTATCTCAATAGTTGCGGCGCTTAGTATGTCGCTTGTGGCGTCGAAAGTCCTGGTGGCCGTCGGCCTCATGGGCGGGTTGGCGATTATTCGGTTCCGAACGGTCGTTCGCGATGCGCGGGATACCGCCTACGTGTTCCTATGTTTGATCTGCGGCATGGCGGCGGGTTTCGGATTTTACGGCACGGCAGTCGTCGGGGCCCTTGCGGCGAATCTGGTGGCGATCTACCTGCAGTTCACCGGGTTTGGAGCTTGGCACTCCCGAGATAACCTCCTGCGGTTTCAGTGCGACGTATCGTCTGTCAGGGGAGGTGCCGTCGATCTTCTTCTGGGTGAGTTTTGCCGACGGCGAACGGTGATTTCGGTGGACGAGTCGCCGCCGGCGACCCCCGGCGGTGAGGCAACCTGCCAATGTACGTACAAGATTCGGCTGCACGATGCCGAGGAAGGCCCCGAACTCGTGGCGGCCTTGAAAGACAGGTTTCGGATTCACGCAATACACCTGCTTGTTGAGCAGGAGCACGAGGAAGTGGCTTGAGACAAGCAACAAGAACACCTTCTGGCTCGAATGGCAACACGCCCAGGCGACGGAAAAGGCGTCGAATCCGCCGATATATGCTGGGTATAATGCCGGTTGCCGTATGGATCGCGGCGATTGTAGCGGCCGTGCATCTGCACCAACGAATCCGCACAGGTACGCTTCTGACCGCTTTTGCCGAGGATCGGCCTGTGACGATTGCGCACCTGGAGCCCGGTGTCATTCAAAACGTACACGTAGCATTGCACGAACAGGTCCACTGCGGACAGGTTCTTATCTCCATTGACGACCGAGAGGAACGTATCCGGCTAGCCGCTATCGAGAAGGACATTGAGCGCCTCGGTGCCGATGTAGTGGCAGCGCAGGTCAGTATGGCCGCCGGTAACGCCCGGGCAGTTGCTGACGTTGAGGACCTCGCCCGGCGCTTTGCCATAGACCGGGAGGCTGCCCACATCGACTATCTATCTCAGTTAGCGATCAACGCCCAAAACCGTATTCTGCTGCATTGGGCCGACGTAGAGCTGCAAATCACTCAGGGCTTGCGCGATCAAGACAGTGCCACATACCGTGAATTCAACAAGGCTGAGACCGAGGCCAAGTCACTGCGGGCAGAGCTTGAAAGAGGGATGGATGTTCTGAACCGGAAAAAAACCGCATTCGACGAAGCGGATCAGCGTTGGTTCCGGTTTACCCAGAGAGAGGACGTGGCCACCACGTTTGAACCGGTACTTACGCCTTTACGGCTGTCGATCGAGGTGCGAAGACGAGACTTAGAGGAAGTTGTGCGCACAATCGATGCTCATGTCCTGCGAGCGCCGATAGACGGACAGGTGACGGGGCTTCTCGCCCGTGCCGGCGATACAATCCGGGCAGGTGATCCGCTGGCCATGGTCTCGCCAAACAGCAGCAACCGCGTAGTAGCCTATCTCCCCGAGCATATGGTCCTCTCCACGCGGGTGGGAGCGCCGGTTACCGTTGAATGCACTGCCGGGGCCGACGGAGTACGCCGGGCGTATCCCGGAACCATTGTCAGTCAGTCGGCTACCGTCGCTGAGGCTCCGCCGCGCTATCGGCTAGCGCCGACGTATCCCGTATGGGGGCGCGCCGTGGTTGCGGCTCTCGACGGCGATGTTCGTCTGATCCCCGGGGAGGCCGTGACGATTAGCCTCGATTCGGGCGGAAACACGGAGTGAGAGCTGGCATCGTTATGAGGACAAGCGACTATCGTTACCTGAGACACCACCGCCTGCCGGATTCGCGACCCTGATAACTGACAAGAATCTGACATTAAAGCAACATGCTGCCGGCGCGTTTGCCCGAGCTTCTCAAACTGGAGAATAACTGTGCTTCGTGAAAACCTACCGCCGACCAGGAAGATTGCCTACCGTTCCCCGTGGAATGCTGTGACCTGCAGACGCATACTCTCTTTGCTGGTTTGCGTGTGCCTGGCGTCGTTCCTTGGAGCATGCGGTAGCGGTCTTTCGCAACTACCGTTCAACGACGAACCGATTGACGGTGGTGCGGATAACAACATGGTCGACGACGATGCCAACGGCGACGTTTATGACGATTCAATAGACGATACATCTGCGGACAACGCGGAACAGCACGATGACGCGGACGATTATGTATATGACGACGATGCTGTTACCGAAGTTACGTTGAACGGCAATCCCATATCCGTATCCGGAAACGGCGCAAGCGTTGACGGTAGCACCGTGACTATAACCGCCCCGGGCACATACAACATCGCCGGTTCTCTCGACGATGGACAGATTATCGTCGATACCGGTGATGCCGACAGCGAAGACGCGGTTCAGCTCGTTTTAGATGGCGTCGATATTAACAGTTCCACGACGGCGCCTATTTATGTAGTCGAGGCAGCCAAAGCAATCATCATTCTGGCGGAAGACAGCGATAACTATATTACAGACGGCGCATCGTATCTTCTCGATGATCCGGAAAGCGACGAACCCAACGCGGCGGTATTCAGTAAGGGCGCCCTCAGTATCTCCGGCGAGGGGTCTCTCACGGTTGATGCCAACTACAACGACGGAATCGCCAGCAAGGACGGCCTTATTATCGAGAGTGGGGTGATCACCGTTTGCTCGGCAGATGATGGGATACGGGGTAAGGACTATGTAATCGTCAAAGGCGGCACGATCACGATTGATGCCGAGGGCGATGGTATCAAGTCGGATAACGATGGAGATAATACCAAGGGCTACATTTCGATTGAGGCCGGCATGATCGACGTTACCGCCGGAGCCGACGCTCTTGATGCCGCGACGGATGTTCTGGTCGCTGGTGGAGATATGGTCTTGGTCGCGGGCGGCGGCAGTAACGGTTACAACTTTGCCGGAAGTGAGTCGCTAAAAGGGATCAAGGGCAGTGTTAGTGTGATTATCGATGGCGGTACGATCGATATTGACTCTGCCGATGACGCGGTACATTCGAATGGTAGCGTGACGATTAATGGAGGGTCATTCGTGATCTCCACCGGCGATGACGGCGTTCACGGCGACGCGAGTGTCGAAGTCAACGGCGGGGAGATTACCATTCTGGAATCGTATGAGGGAATCGAAAGTCGCTCGGTCGTCTCGATTAACGACGGGACCATCGATATTGTCGCGAGTGATGACGGCCTGAACGTGGCCGGGGGTGTTGATGGCTCCGGGTTCCGTCCGGGTAGACCGGACGACTTCATGACGTCGGGGGATTGTCATCTGTACATCAACGGCGGCAGCATTGTGGTCGATGCCGACGGGGATGGTATCGATGTGAACGGCACCGTGACGATGAAAGGTGGCACCGTGGTCGTCAGCGGCCCCACGTCGGATGCGAACGGGGCTCTGGATCACGGGTCGTTTACGATCGACGGAGGTGTGCTGGTGGCCGCGGGCAGCGCCGGCATGGCCCAGGGACCCGGGTCGGGATCGAGCCAGTACTCGGTGCAGTTGACGCTGGGATCTTCACTCCGGGGCGGGACGGTGTTCTACGTGGAAACGAGCAGTGGTGAAGGGCTGTTCTGCGTTGCGCCCGAGAAGCAATACCGGTCAGTAGCGTTCTCGTCGCCGGAGCTGGAAATGGGTGCGACGTATAATGTGTATTATGGGGGAAGCGTAACCGGGGAGCCAACGGACGGGTTCTATCAAGATGGAACGTACACGCCGGGGACGACTGGTTTCAGCTTGCAGATCTCCGGCACGGTTACGAGAATCAATACCCGGTAGGGCAGGATACGGTTTCAGACGGGTGCGCTCGGTCAAGAGTACAAACCACAAACCAACTTAGTGCCAGGGCTTAGCCCCGGCGCGGAAGCGCGTTGTATTACTGTGACGTCGCCCAGAAAAGGGCGGTGTGACAGTGGTTTACGCTCGTTTATGCGAAGGTCATGAACAACCCGGGCTAGGCGGCGACGCGCCGACGCTGCAGCCGGGCGATACCGGCGAGTGTCAGGGCAAACAGAACCACCGAGGTTGGTTCCGGAACCATGTAGGTTCGAAAGGTCATGTCGCAGGCCACGCCCATACCCGCATACGTTGCTCCGCCGTCGAGACTCAAAAACGCCCCGCCGGTTGCGTAGGCGTCGGAGTCTGCAGAGCCCCAAGAGAACATCTCACAAACAGTCGCGTCGGGCGAACGGAGCACGAGCGCGTACTCGGTCCCAAGGGTCAGTTCCGGCATAGAGCCTGAGAAGTCGAAAGAGACCTGCACTGCGAAGTCCGGATCAGGGCCGGGATTCGGCACCTGTTCCGCGAGTATCATTACCGAACCGAGCGACGATGCCGGCGCATTCGGAACACCGTCAGTTGTCGGGACGATATCCAACATTACATCGTGCTTGGTATCCAGATTACCGGTGATCCGCGGGCCCTCCGGATAGCCGAGGATATCCACCCGAGCAAGAGAGCCGGTTACTTGCGGTACGAAAGTCTGCGCGACGGCGTATTGTTCGCTCAGACCCACTCCGCTGTTGTGGGTCCACTGCTCCTGATCCAGAATGAGGCCGGCGTATGAACCGCTCGCGCCCGCGGTTAGCGCGGCAATACCCATTAGAACAACGAGTGAATGAAATCGTTTCATAGACGCCCCTCCTGCGCACTTAGCTAGCCCCAACAGCGATCATCGCACGGCACCACCGCGCCGACCGGTCCCTCACCGAACGCAGTCGTTCAAGCCCTGACCCCCGGCGGGATTGAACTGATGCCACCCGAACACGCCGGTAAGTCTAGCGACGTAGACCGCGGCCGCAAGCGGTCCTGACCGCCGCGGCCATGAGGAGTCGTCCCCCTCGCGGCACCCCGATGACCTACTGCGCCGGAACGCACTCAGACAGCATGAATGACGGGCTCGGTGCTATCCCACGTGGTGCGGTGTTGCATCGTGCGGCGCGTTAACGCCGTGCGCGTACCACCGTGTGGCGCCCGCGTACCGGCGGCCTAGCTTGGCCGGGGTGGGTCGCCATCGTCCACGCTTGCGTGGCCATGGTGCGCATGCCGTAGGGCAGATGAGCAGATGAACGTGTTCGCGTATGACGACGCAGGCCCACAAATGGAAACCGCGCTTGCCCCGAAGGGGCACAGGTGTGTAGCCAGGCGGCGCAAGCCCCTGGTGAGGGTGCGGTCAATATCGATCAGGCCCGAAGGGGCGGCAGAAGCGAACGAGCGCGCAGGAAGAGCCTATCGCGTCCCCCCACTGCCACGAGATAGCGTGTCACGAGCGGTACATCTGGGAATGATGGCGCGATCCGATTGCGGAGTCTGCCGCCCGTTGGGCTTGCCGACCGCGCGATGATCCCGTTCTATAAGGCGGGGACTCCGGCAAACGCGCGCGTTGTTCTACACATTATCGCCCCGGTTGGTCCGGATGCTGCACGATAGGAAGTTGGTATACTGGCTCTCATGCGGCGGCGCGCGTGGGTCAGACGGTTGCTGAAATGGACGGGGCTGGCGGTCTGCCTGCTCATCGGGACGGTGTGGGCGGTCTCCTGTACGCCCCTCATCATTGCGCATCTCCATTCGAGTGGCGGGACCGTGTTTATCGACGGCTGCATCCGCCCAACATACAGTGGTGCTGCGCCCGTGGGCTGGAATGGCCGGGACGGGTGGCGGGTGCTATGCGCAGGCATGAGCCCTGCTATCGGCGATATCTTCATTCCACTGTGGTTGCCGTTTCTTCTTGTCGGCGTACCGACTGGTTGGCTGTGGTGGCGAGATCGATACCGCCCGCCGCCGGGCCACTGCCGAAGCTGCGGCTACAATCTGACCGGCAACGTCAGCGGGCAGTGTTCGGAATGTGGGGAGCAGGTATGACAGAGGTATCCCGCGCGCGGAATCCACGGGACATCTTGCTCGGAGCCAAGATAGTCGGGGGATCGCTGGTCGCTGGGGGCGTGGTGCTCATCAGCGAGTATCTCACTGTCAGTTCCATCGGGTTCAGGCATGTCTGGACAGTGCAGTTCATTGCCATGATGCTGGCAGGACTTGTGATGCTGGCCATGCCCGTCATCGTATCTTGGTGCCTGGTGACGAGGCGGAGGCGCACGGCCCTCGTGGCGTTTGTCTCCTGCCTTCTCGGAATGGGTATATTGGTTACCTCGATGCGGCTGAAAGAACGGGTCCGCATGAGCGCGTTCGCCAAACTGGCGGAACGAAGCGCTGAACTCGTAGAAGCGATCAAAGCGTACGAGCGGATTCATGGGGAGCCCCCTGCATCGCTAAGTGCGCTGGTGCCCAAGTTCATCGCCGCGATTCCCAAGACGGGGATCGGCGCCTACCCGACGTATCGGTATCACGTCGGCAAAACACAGCGGTGGGACGGCAATCCGTGGGTGCTGTCTGTTTTTGCATCCAAGGGTGTGCTGAACTTCGACGAATTCCTGTGCTACCCTCTGCAGAACTATCCAGCGACTCGGTGCGGCAATCGTCTGGAGCGGGTCGGTGATTGGGCGTACCTGCACGAGTAGTCGGTCATTTCGCTGAAGATCCAACGCCTCGGCCGGAGGCAACGACGGGCGCGCCGAAAGATGACCGAATCTGCTCGCCGACGCAGATGCGAGTATTTCGGCAAAGGAGTGAGCAATGAAGGAAGTCGAGGACTGGAGACGGCGATTCGCCAGGAAAGCGAGCCGTATGACCGTGGGTGGCTCCCGCCCACCGGACAATCCGGCGACTTCGTGGTTCGGGCGAGTGTCTTTGGCTGAGCCTGCGGAGATGTGGCCCGTCTGCCAGGGTCGCTTGATGTGGCCTCTGCTTCAGATCGTAGTGCGGGAGCTTCCGTTCTGCCCCGCGTCATTGAGCGACATTGCCGTCATCCGTGTGTTCATCGATCCCAGGTTCTACGAATTGAACACGGACGCAGGGGAAGGTTGGGCGGTCCGTACCTCAGCGACGCTTGAGGGGCTCGACGTCATCACCGAGCCGGCCCACGAGAGTAAGATCAGGCCGTTTCCGGGACGATGGGAGTTAGTCGAGGCCGACTACCCAACGCACGATGATCTACCCTGGGATTCTCCAAGCGCGCTCCGCGATTCCTACTACGAACTCGGCTTCGAGAACGTGGGGGGGACGAAGGTCGGAGGGTGGCCATCTAATGTCCAGTCGGAGATCTTCTGGGCGCCAATGAACAAGCACCCCCACAATCCACAGTATGCGTTCCAGATTGATACGGAGCCGAAGGCTCATTGGATGTGGGGTGACAGTGGTGTCGGTTACTTCGGTCGTGGAACAGGAGTGCACCAAGATGAGTGGGCCATGTCGTGGCAGTGCTGCTGATCCGGAGTCGTTCAACACGACTGCGATAGTCCTGGAAGCTGAATCCTCGCGAGGTGGCCGTTGACCGGGAGCAATGTCGAATGAGCAGAGTCCCTTGGGCAGCAATCGTCCTAGCGCTGGTGACAACAACCGTTGGCCTCTGGCTGCGGATCGGGGAGTTCTATTACTTGCAGCAACGGCTCCTGGACCTCCTCATTGTCGGCACTGTGTCATTAACCGTCCTTCTCTTAGTTCGTGCGCTCGGGCGTCATTCTCGGCGTCGTCCTCATGCCTCGTTCGCTTCTGTGGGCGTGTGGGCGATCACGGCTTTGCTTCTCATGGCGTGCTCGTTCGAAACGGAGCAGGCGAACGTCTGTAAGAACAATGCCTATCTGGCCAGACTGGCCGGGATCGTGATTGAATACGAGCTGGTCAATGGTCAGATTCCGGAGTCCTTTGACGTGGCGTTACGCGCCTCCGGGCAACGGCTCCCCAATCGTGGCGACGCGGACGGACGGAGCATCGTCTACGAGCGAACCGGCGATCGCTCATTCGCAATCCGCTCGGCCTCGCGAGAGAACATCCTGGCCGAGTACCGTGACGGCGTGTTGGTGCCCGGGGATTATGAGGCGCGGTAATCCGTCCCGAAGGCGTGTAGACGGGTGGAGCGAAGCGGAACCCGTGGGTGAGATTCGCTCCCACCTGCTCCCGTCCCGAAGGCTAGGTGGCCCACGTCCTTTTGGCTTTCGTGCATTCTCCAGTCTGTCGAGAATCACGCGAAGTCATGTTGCCTGGACGTGGGGGAGCCGATGATCTTCACGTGCGGCCGTGAGTGACACCCGCGTGGCTCATAGGACCAGCCCGGCAGGGCGGCAGCTCTGCCTAGCCCGCGGCGTGAGCCGCGGGATCGAGTTGCCCACCGGCCTTAGCCCCGTCAGGGGCGGCACTTCGATATTCGAAGGAGCCCCGGTCGTCGCCAGCGTGCTTTCCGTATGATGTTGAATCACCGGTTTCCGATCCAGGCCTCGATGCGCTCTGCCGCCCGCAACGGGGCTTGGCGCGAAACGACCGATCCCCCAGGCTTACGCCGTGGGGCTAGAGGACCTGTTGCCCCAAGGGGCTGCCCGCCGGCGTGTGTGTCACTGCTTTTGAGCAGTGCAAGACTGGCGTTGCCATGCAGGTGGCATCTCCCGTAGGGCAGGGTCGAGGAACGAGCTCGTCTACAGCCGCTGCGCCGGAATACAGCAGTGCGCGGGAATGGGGCATTACCCGGAAAGGCGGCACTACACGGGAATGCGGCACTACACGGGAAACACCGAAGGCGTTACGTCCTGTGCCCAGGGTTGCCGCGCAGCGGCTACCCTGGGATCACGGTCGCATAGAAAATCAACCCCAACGGGGTTCCGCCGTTGTTCAACCCACTTCGGGGGTAATGCGCCAGGGAGCTCTGTGACCCAGGGTGGCACGAACGCGGCTGCGCCGCTTCGTTTACCCTGGCTTTGCTGTTTAACGCCTTCGGCATGTGTTGAGGAGAGGCGCGCCGTCCTGAAGGGACGTGGGCACGTAGCCACGGGTGAAGCGCAGCGGAACCCGTGGGTCAGTTTTGTCCCGGTGTATTCCCGTCCCGAAGGGCCGGCGGACGGTTTCAATAATCGCGCGAAGGTCTGTAGGGTGCCTCGACCGTGTCTTAACCGAAGTCCCTTGGGGCGGCAGGTCCTTTAGCCCCACGGCGTAAGCCTGGGGAAACCGTGCGGTCGCTTTGCGCCAAGCCCCTTGTGTGCGGCAGAGGGCATTGGGATGCGAATCGGACACCGGTGATTCAACATCATACGCGAAGCACGTTGGCGACCGCCGGGAGCTTTTCGATCATCGAAGTGCCGCCCCTCGGGGCTTGGGTTGACGTGCGATGCGATCCCGCGGCTGACGCCGCGGGCTAGGCAGAGCTGCCGCCCTGACGGGCTGGTTTCGCGAGCCACACGTGTGGCACATATTCGTACGACTCAAACCATCGCGGCCTTGATGGCAGGTCTCGTGCCTCGACCATGCCCTACGAGGTCGTCGCGCGACGCACGCTGTTGTGGCAGGTCTCGTACCTCGACCGTGCGCTACGTATGTCTTCGCGCGACGCGCGCTGTTGCGGCAGGTCTCGTGCCTCGACTGTGCCCTAACCCTGGCACCGCTGCTCCACCGATGTCGAAGGCCTATTGGGACGGAACGCAGCCCGCATACCAAACAGGGCTCTCTCGTCTCGTCTGCCAAGGTTAGTACCATTGGGCTCTGCCCAACACCTCCCTATTCCCGCCCCGCGCAAAAAACGGGGGCGGCAACCCTTCATACGGTCGCCGCCCTCTATGGAATAACATCGCCGATATGAACGACCAGCGATGGCTAGCGAGTCTTGTGGTGCGGACCGGCGTACGCGAGCTGATAGGCCTGGAAGTCGGCCAAATCTACGTCGCCGTCCGCATCAAAATCATGTGATTCGCAAACGCCCTCCTGCCCCGCGGCAGATCTGGGACCAGAGAAACACAAAAGAAAATCACCCCGAGCCATCGCATCGCCACCGGCCGGGGCACTGACACTCGCTATCTGATTCGGTCCGAGGGGTAGACCCGTCCCGCCGTTCGGCGTAAGCTGCCAGAGCCCCACGGCCAGCCCAATCACCGCGGCCGCTGATACCCACCGCAACAAACCGGGCCTAACCAGCCGCGGCGCTTCGCAAACGCTGCCGCGAAGCAGCGCCGCCGGGTCCACCGGAGTCCGCGCGAACAGGTTCGCCTGCTCCGCATCCTTCAGCTCCAGAAGGACGCTTTCGAGTGGATCAAGCTGCTTTCGGTTCGCGTTCATAGAAGACCATCCCATGCGGCGGACTCCCGCCTGCACCTCATAAGTCGCTCCGATCGTCGCCAGGCGCGAACTGTTTTCCGGTTTTTCGCTCCAAACACCGGCTGAGCCGTTCCACGACCGACTTCCACCGAGATCGGAGCGTGGATTCCTTCAAGCCCAGCGCCTCCGCGGCCTCTCGCCACCTTCTGTCCGTTATGGCTTCAAGTTGCCCGGTCAACGCTCGGCTTCGGTCGTCCAACTCGCTCAGGCAACTCTGCAGGGTGTCCAGATCCTCTATGCGGGTCAGTTCTGAGAGGGGGTCGTCCAGCGATACTGACATTGACTCGAGGTCGTCGCCGGCTTCCACTACGGCAGGGTCCGATTCGGCGGGGAGCTGACGCATGGCGCTGATAGTCCGGTTTCGGGCGAGCCGGGCCAGGTAGGCCGCGGCCGACTTGGGCGGCTGCTCCCCGGCGCGCTGCATGGAACGAACGAACCCCGACCAGCTCTCGGAGGCGATGGAGTCCAGCCATTGCGGATCCCGGGTGCAGCGGTCCCGCGCCTGTCGGAAGATCGTGTACCTGACCAAACGATCGTAGCGGTTCATCAGCTCCCGCAAGGCCGCGGAGTCCCCGCCCAGCATGCCGGCGATGAGAAAGCCATCGTCCGGTTTGTGGGACGGGTCCGGGTCAAATGGTCTTTCCCCGTTGGGCTGGAGAGGCATGCCGGCAATTATGATGGTCCCGGCGGGGGGGTCAACGAGGAAGTCCGCCGGTCAACGCACGTAAGCTCAGCGGATGAACCGGTATTTCATGACGGCCCACAACGCCGGGAAGCCGTCCAACCAGCTTATCTTCTTGCCCTCGTCGTGGGACCGGCCCGCGTAGCTGATTCCGACCTCGTAGACGCGCCAATACTTGCCTTGCCGGTTCGGACGGGCGACCTTGGCCGTGAACTCGGGTTCGAAGTCGAACCGATTGCACCGAAGCGTCATGCCCTTCAGAACCTCGGCTCGGAACACCTTGTAGCAGGTCTCCATGTCCGTGAGATTCAGATCCGTGAACATGTTGGAAATGAGAGTGACGAACCGATTGCCCACCATGTGCCAGAACCGGTCTACCCGGTGCGCCGCACCTCCGCGAAAACGCGAGCCGTAGACAACATCGGCGATGTCATCCAGGATAGGCCTAAGCAGCCGCCCGTAATCCTCCGGGTTGTACTCGAGGTCGGCATCCTGAATCAGAATGATGTCGCCGTCAGCCAGCGCGAACCCCTCGCGCAAGGCGGCCCCTTTGCCCTTGTTGGTTGGCTGGAGCTTCACGACGATGTCCTGATCGGCCCAGCGGTCTTTGATCCTCGGGTAGAGGTCGCGAGATCCGTCGGTTGACCCGTCGTCCACGATGACCACTTGGCGAGCCATCCCAACATCTACGGCCAAGACTCGGGCAAGCAGTTCCTCGAGGGTCCTTGCTTCGTTGTGGACCGGAATGATGATGGAAAGGCGCATGGGGTCCCTTGTTCACTTCCAGGCGTTAGCCGAACACCGAGAAACCGCGGGCGATCAGATCCTGGATGTCGATCAGCCCGGCCAGCCGGTCGTTCTCTTCAACCACCGGAAGCTCGTCGATTGAGTACTTGCGCATCAACTCCAACGCGTCCATGACCGAAGCGTCTACGGAGACGCGCTTCGGCGCCCGGGTCATCACTTCGGATACGCGGCGGTCCGCCAGCACGTCCCGGCTCTTGAACAATCGAAAGAAATCTCCGTGCGTGATAATGCCGACGAGGATGCCCTCGGAATCTACCACGGCCGCGGCGCCGGCGCGCTGCGGGGCGCTCAGGATGGCCTCATAACACGCCCCCAGCGAGGCATCCGCGGCCGTCGTGGGGCAGTTCGGTCCGGTACGCATTATCTCCCGGGCTTTCATCAGGTATCGCCCCAGAGCGCCTCCGGGGTGATAACTGGCGTATTGATCCGGCTGGACCGCGCGGAGTTCCATCACCGTAAGCGCGAGGGCATCGCCCAGAGCGAGCATGGCGGCCGTAGAGGAACTGGGTGCCAGCCCCAGAGGGCAGGCTTCTGCAGTCGAACCGATGTCGAGCACGAAGTCGGCGTGCTGGGCGGCCACCGAGTCCGTGCAAGCGGTGAGCAGGATCACGACACATCCCAGGGCCTTCAGTCGCGGCAGGATCTCGACCAGCTCGGAACCGCCGCTCTTGCTCAGCGACAGCACCACATCGTCGGAATGGACCATGCCGAGATCGCCGTGAAGGGCCTCGACGGGATGCAGCCCGTAGGATAGGGTACCCGTGCTGGCCAGGGTCGCTTGGATCTTGTTGCCGACCAGTCCGGCCTTTCCGACCCCGGTAACACAGACCCGCCCACGGCAATTGTGAATGGCTCGGACGGCCTGCACGAAGCTGTCGCCGAGACGGATCTGGGCATCGCGGATCGCGGCGGATTCGAGTTCCAGCACGGCGCGACCGCGGGCCAGGATTGCCTCCGGGCTCCTCGTCGTTCGTACGCTGTCGGACGGCCTGGTTCCCGCGTTTGTTCTGGTGGTCTCCATACGTCAGCGCATTATCATCGAGCCGGGGGGTTTACTCAACCGGGCCCGACCTTGTCGCTGGAGGGTGCCGGTGCGGCGACCTCGGAAACTGCGATTGACCGCCGGTCCAAGCCGATGTGAACCAGGGTTTCGATAGCATCCGCCACCGTTTTGTCCGGCACGTCAGCGGCTCGACGCAGCCTGACGGTCGGTGACGTGTGCTTAGCCCGCAGTTCTCGGACGGTTTCGGAAAGTGCCTTTGCAGAAAGTGGAGCCCCTGCCAGACGGAAGCTGCCGGCCTTGGTGATCGTAAGCTCAATCGACGGTTCGCCCGGGTTTCGGCCTATCGTTAAGACGACCTTGGTTCCCATCGGGGGGATCGCTTCGGTGTTGGCTTCGAGCCAGAGTAGCTCGTTGTCCGCGCTGTGCAGATCGGCGATCGCAATAAGGGCGGTCTCGAAATCGACAACGCACGCAATCGTTCCCTCAAGATCGGCCCCGAATCGGCCGTCCGCGAGGGTCTTGGACCCGGCGAATACCCACTTGGCGGACTCGACCGGGCGGTTCCGGTTACGATCCAACAGCCACCGCTCGGCAGGGACGGTAGTCTCCTTGCCAATGGAGCTGTAACGGACAGTCAGACTCAACGGCTCGCCGATGGGGGGGAGGATCCGCTCCGTAGCTTCGTCGTAGCGAATCGGCTTGCCCGGCTCCAATCCGATCAGGCCCATCGCATGGTGGATGTCTCGAGGACGTCCGGGGATAGCCAGGATGCTCTCGTGTTCCCGCGTGTGCGGACTGCAGGCCAGCAGCTCGAGCGGCCCGCGGCGAAGCACCACGGTGGCATCCAGCTCCACGATCCTGCGTGACCAGTCAATGCGTATTCCGGGAGAGTATTCCTGTGGGGTCGGTTTGTCCGCCACTGGATCACCGCGCGATTCCGGCGGCGACGGCAGACCCAAGACACCTGCAACGGCGACGCCGAGAGCGATGATCGTCGCGACGCATCGTGCTCGACCTTTATTCAACGTGGATATGCTCTTCTGTTTCATGGGTATCTCGGCATGTTCAGATATCGACTGGAAGACCTTCCAGCCCGGATTCTCCACGCAAGCGGGGCACAGGCCGTAAACCAACGGAGCGCCAGTGCTTGTTCCAGGCGTGGAAGCCGAGCAGCGCAAAAGAAAACCGCTACGGAAGCCGTAGCGGTTTTCGGAATACTACCGTCTCTCCGATCGAAGCACCCGGTACCTTTTGCCGACCGGGGCCGATCCATCAGCGGTTAACGCTGCGAGAACGACGGGAAAGCCTGCTCCTCCTGCTCAGACTGAATCAGGATCTTCGGCTTAATCAGGATCAGCAGGACCTGCTCATCCTTGACCGTCGATCGCGACGAATACAGCCGCTTGAGGATCGGGATCTTGGAGAGAATCGGAACACCGGCTTCGACTTCGGTTTCGCTGGCCAGCTTCTGCCCGCCGATTAGCAACGTCCCACCATCCGGCACGGAGACCATAGTCTGGATCCGCTGAGCCGACAGGGTGGGAAGCTGCACGAACGCATCACCCGCTCCTGTTCCACCGCTGAACCGGAACGTCTGCAGATCGAGCAAGCGGGTCACACCGGGAGCGAGCAGCATCATCACGTAGCGCCGATCCGCAGTCACCGTGGCCCGCACGAACAGACTCGCACCGGCATCAACCGTCTGGGTCTCAGGTTCCTGAGCGACCGCCTGTTGCGCGACCACCGGCTGCAGCGTGCTGACGAAGTTCTGCTGAATGGTCACGGCGATCCAGGCCGACGCGCCGTTGAACACAACCAGCCGCGGGGCCGTAACCACCGAGGTTCGCGAGTCAGCTTGAGTAGCCCGGATGAGGAAATCCAGTTGGATGTTGTCCAGGAAGCTCCCGAAGATACTCAGCGCGGCCGGGAGAGCCTGACCACCGAAGCTACCGGGGATGTCACTGGGGAAGTTGGCCGGGTTCGTGAAGTCCAGAACACTGGAGGTAACCGGAACCGGCGTCAGCAGGCTGCCACCGCCGCCGGTGCTACCGGGGACCAGGTACGGTTGCTCATACGGCTGCTGGATCGCGGAACCACCCACTTGCAGCACTTCCCCTTGCCCCAGCGGGGTGGGCGTGATTCCCAATTGGGAGAATGTCCGCGGAAGCAGCAAGCGGTTGCCGTATACGGGGTCCGTCAGCGGGCCGGATCCGCCGTTGATCATATCAAACCCGGCATTTCCGGAGTTGAGCGTGATATTCAGGTTCATACCCAGCTCTTCGAGATAGTGGCTGGACACCGTGATGAACAACGCCTCGACGGCTACCTGAATCGCCCGCTCGGCCCGCAGCTTATCCAGTAGCCCGCTCAGCTTGGCGTGCGAAGCCGAGTTCTGCGTAACCACGAGCTGTCCGTTGATCTCGCTAATGCGGCCAATAGACCCACCGTTGTCGTACCAACTTTCCGGGGCGATCGTATCCTGGATCAACGAAATCAGCTTGCGGACCCGACTTTCCCGGGCGGGGTTGCTCTCCGGCTCGTCATCGTCATCGTCCCCGACTTGCCAAGGGAGATCCGCCTCCTCAGAAACCCGCGGACGCTTCCGATTCGTCATGGCGTGAAGGTCCATGGCCGGCGCGTCGGTGAAATCCGGAATCTCCATCAACAGGTCCGTAATGTCGTACACCGCGTTGTAGGTTCTCTGATCCAAGAAGTCCTGGGTGGCGATCGAGATCACGCCCTCCGCAACTTCAAACCCCACATCGACAGTGCCTTGCCCGGCCTGCTGGAGTACTTCCGTAAGGACCTTCTTCAGGGTAATCTCGCTCGGCAGAACCAGTTCAATCGGCGTATCCCGCTCGACGCCCGCCTGCTGGAGATCATGCCAGTTGACGCTTATGTTCAACCGGTGTGCGTCGGCCAGCCGCTCGATGACTTGCCCGAACGGCTGCCGCTGGAAATCTGCGGTAGTCGGGCGGTTCAAAGCGCTGATGAGCAGGCTGTCCTGCCGGGTCTCACCCGGTCGGCTTCGTTCCGGGCGGGAGATGATCTTGATCCAATCATCCGGGTACTGAATCTGCTGATGCCAAGGGATCTTGGCCTCCTCGACCCCAATCAGCGTGTTGCGAGACTCCCGGTAGAAATCATCGTGGATCTCGCGTTCCCGCCTGAGCAACCGCTGGTCCTCGAGGACATCCATCATGAATCGAGCCGGCTTGTTTTTCGGGTCGATCACGGTGATCTGCCTGAGGGCGTTGATGGCTGCGGGAAGATCGCCGTCTTTGCGGTGCTGTTGGGCCTGCTGCATCAGGGCGTCTACCTGACGCGTACGGTTCGCCTCCACTTCGCGAAGGTGTTGTTGCCGGGCGTCTTCAATCTCCCTGCGGGTCTCCGCCACCTTCTCTTCGTGGTATCTCCGCTCTTGAGCCCGAACCTGGTCTTCCAGGGCGTCGTACTCACTGCGCAGACTCTCGTACTTGACTACCGGCTCAGCGAACTGCCTGCCGGATTCGACGATCTGACGAGCTCGGATGAGAATCTGGTTGGCTTCGTCGAACTGCTCATTCGCAACACAATCCCTAATTGCGTTCTCCGCTTCGCGATACCGCGCGACCGCACGCTGCCAGTTGATAGCATCTTCGTGCCGGATTCGGTCAATGAGCGACTGCCCGCCCGGACCGGCGGCATTCGCCGCGTGCTGCCGGGCAACGTTAAGGCCATCGACGGCTTCGGGGTATCCCGGAACCGCAACCAGGGCTTCGCGATAGGCTTCTTCGGCGTCCGCGTATCGGCCGGCCTCTACGAGGCTGTTACCTTTGGCCGTCAAATCAGCCGCCCGCTGGACCGCGGATTGATCTGAACTCGCCGCCGCGTCATCCCCAACCAAGTGTGCGGGATGGTTATCGGTCGGTGTGGTGGACTTGGCTGCTGCAGTGGACTCTTCAATCAGAGAGTCACGCTCGCGGAGGTCACGAAGTTTCGCAGTCGCCGCCCGACGCACGGACTCGGCGGAATACTCGTTGGCCAGCACCCCGTTCAGGAGTTTCTCCGCCCGGTCGTATTCGCGCTCGGCAATTGCCGTCTCAGCATCCTCGAGGTCGCCGAGCGACTTCTCGTACATCGTGATCGCGACCTGCACGCGACTGACGTAGTCGTCGCGTCGCGCCTGATCGTCTTGAGACAGGGCATCGCGATCAATGCCCAGGAGCGTTTCCTGAGCGGCGAGATAGTCACCGTCGTTGAAGAGCTTGATAGCCTGCTTCAACGCCTCTGTCGAATCGCTGGCTGTGGCGGGAACGGCGAAAAAGCACAGCGCAATAAGCGCCATCGACACCGCGGCACCTGCCGGAAACCTTACTCTTGGCAACGGAAGATCCTCCTTGTGGCGTCCAGTCTGGAGTTTCCCTCGGCCGGACTGTCGGGTGGGTTTACCACGCCGGACATAAATGCCGAACCCGACAGCCTCAGCGCCGGAGAGCAGACAACTCACCACCTGTGGAATACACCGTACTCTCAGTGCTGTCGGCGCGCCTTCTAGGCACTGAAAAGCCGGATTCTAGGTGGTCGACTCGCAGCTCGCAAGCCTCCCGACCCCACCCCATGAACAAAACTGCTCCACTTTTCTACGGGCCGGATTTCTCCGACCCACGGTAACCGCCCGCCATGAGCCTGAGCGGCCTGTTTTGCCGTTGGACCACCCAGTCCAACATCGCCCTGAGACCCCGTGGCGAACGCCGACGATGCGCCACTCGATCTTTGGGCTCCGCCGGCGAATCCGGCGGACTAATTACCCCCCCTGGGGACCTTGAAGACCCGGTCCGCCAGCGCTTTCTTGCCGTTGTGGGCCTTATCCGTAGGCGCGAACCGCTCCGTCAGCCTTCCCTCCGAGTCCACCAGGACCACAGCGCATTCTCTGGAGAGGGTCGGCTGGAACCGGATCCCGCCGCCTCGTGCCTTCCGCTCGCGATACGGGTGTTCGAACTCGATGCTGACCACCGTAGCGCCGGGATCGAACGTCACTTCAGGTCGGTCAACCTCGTTCGGAGCCCCAGGGACCCCGATTGGCACGCGTTTGGACAACGCGATTCGGTCGCCGAGACCAAAGGTCGCCCGAGTTGTGACCCAATAGCCGTCGAACCACTGATAGAACTCGACTTTGGCTCCATCACGCCGCGGATCTGCGCCGGTGATGAAGTAACAGCTCGTCGTTTCGAATACAATCGGCTCGGACGGTTCCGACCAGTCTCCGGCCACATACAATACCCGCGCATCCTCGATGTTCGCGAACTTGTCGGGCTCGGCAACCAGGCGGTTATACAGGGTGGCCCGGATCCGGAGCTGGTAAGTCCTTCCGCTCTGCAAAACCCCGGGGGCGGCGCAATGCGCCCAAACCTGCTGTTTGGGCAGCAGGACCCGCTCATCGTAGCTTTCATCGGGGGTCTCTTCCCGGACCCCGCCCCGTCGCTCATTTCTCTTTCGCGAATGATGTCCTTTCTGAGCTGGTCAACCTCGTCTGCCAGCCTTTCCGCCTGCATCTTCTGCGACGCGGAGGCATTTACGTGGCGATAGATGTCAATGTAAGTGTTGTAGGCCAGCATCGCGTCGGTTGCGGAGCGGTCTGTGCGGGCCTTGTCCGCGAGCTTGCGAGCGGTATCGAACAGGGCTTCGATTTCGTCGGCATTGCTCGATGCTCCGGCCGAGGTCCCGGCGTCTGCCGCTACAGGGGTCTCCATCAGACCATACCGGTCTTCAAGCTCCGCATCCGGGATCGGTTCGAGCAAATTGGGGTGGATGTACTCATCATCCATCCTAAGTAGCTCGATGTACGGTACTACGGGGGGGATTTCCCATTCCGTGCCGTTAAACACGGTGACCATTTGCGGCCTGATGATCTCGAGTTGTGTCAGCGGTTCTACGATAGCGCCCTGATACCGGTCGACCGCGCCCCGCTCATCCGATGGAACGAAGATCACCCCGTCCTCTTCCTCGAATGGGATAGCGGGCTCTTGCGGCATGGGAAATGCGGGCCAGGCCCGTACCGTCTCCCAATCGTCATCGGACCAGGTGCCGTCCGGCCGTTGGGCTCGCTTCTGAACCTCCGCCGGTCCGAAAATAACCTCGCTTCGCTGGCTACCATAGGCATCCGCCTGCAGTCTTACCTGCTCGGCCCGGTTGAATAGCGACGAGATCGTCACCCAGTTCGAAACAACGTATGAATTCTCGTACTCGCCCGTGATTTCGAAGGTGCTGCGCCCGTGGGTAATCAGCGGCTTGTCGAACGGGACAACGTCGGTGAGCTTGGCCTGGCCGGCGATCCTGCCCGGGGGGTCAATGATCGGCACGTCCGGCCCGATTCGGACCACGGCGGCCAGCTCGTCAGACAGCCGGTCGCCGTCAAACGGGTTAAGAGCGGCGGCGAAGGTTCCTTCGAGTGGCTCGAACCCGGGATCATCCGGCTCTAAGTTCCGGATGCGCATGCGCACGTCGGTCGCCTTCCGGGCCAGCTTCTCGTCAATCGTGCTCGGCGTGACCATCTCGCCGGCCAGTTCGATCTGGTTCGGCGAGGTCACGAGGTACATTGCGATGACCGCTATCAGACCGATTCCCATGAGCCCCAGCACGACTTTCTCGACGTGCCGTTCGATCGGGCTGACCACCTGTTTTGCCATCGTCTAATTCTCCTGCTCTTCTCGTCAGCGTCGTCGCGGACGGCTGGTCGGGCTATGCTGCCGGCGAGGGTCGGCGGCACCCCGGCGTCTTGCCGAAGCGCCTTTTCAGTACGCGGCTTTCGCCGGGGAGGGTCGGGCAATCAACCCTCTTCGTCGGTCTCCTCCTCCTCTTCTTCTTCCAGCTCCGTGAACACTGCGCCGTATCCGGCGCTTTCAAGAACCTCACGGACTGCCGGCGGCATGAGCGGTCGGAAGACCTCGCCGAGCAGCACCGTTTCGAAATCCATCACTACCAATACCGTCGGTTCGGATCCGTAGACCTTCCCGGTCATGTTGAGGTTCGGGGGGACCGCCGAGTAGGACACCCGCAGCAGGGTATGGAACGTGCCGGTGGTTAGCTTCTCGACGAGCTTGAGTATATCCCGCTGATCCATCACCAACTTGACGGTGAACTGCATGACTTCGAAGGTGCGTGTCGAACTCGTCTTGGTGAATACGCTGTCCCCGGTGGTCGGCGGAAACGCGTCGCCGAAGCCGGATGCCGGCGCTCCGCCGGCTTCTCCGGCGTCCGGAAGGATGAAACCCTCCGAGGTACGGATCGAGACGACTTCCTTGACGGGCATCATCCCGATCCAGATGGTCTCACCGCGGGCTCGGGCGGCCGAAGCGGCCTCGTTGTTGACCGCGACGATCGCATCGACCACGTCCTTCTGTAGCCAGTAGTCCATCTGGGCTCCCCAGACGTCCTCAGGGTACGGAGCATCTACGAGTCCCGTATCAACCATTTCCACATGGAAGCTCAGGCTTGAGGCCATGTTGGGCTTCAACGCGTCTTTGTCCGTGTGATGAATGGCGTAGCAGTAGTAGCTCTGGGCCAGGGCCATAGCCGCGCGCGCTTCCGCATTCTTGCGCGCCCCGGCCTTGGTGAGGACGCCCGCCGGAGACCGCGGAGGGCCGGTTTGCTCCGGGGGTGTTGCCGCCGCGCCGGCGTCGGCACCGAGGTTCTGGGCCCGGTACTCTTCGTCGGCGATCTTGTCCTTCATCGCGTCCAGGTCGGCTTGCGTAGGTACCCGAGTGGAGTTCAGCGACGCGAACAACTGCTCCATTGCTTCGGTGTACACCACGCGGAACCTCCGCAACGAGTTGTCACTTCCCGTGGGGAAGACCCCTTCCATCAGCGGCTTATAGTGGTAGAGCCCCTTCGCTTGAGCAAAGACCGCGTCGCGGTCTGCGACGGTCCGATCGATCCTCTCTTCTTGGATTGCGATGCTGTCCTGGTTGGCCGCCCCGACTTGGAGCCGGTCCAGTTCCTCGATTAGCCCCTTGCCCGACTCCATCTCGCGCACCACCTTCGGCATGGAATTGAGGCCGGTGGCAGCCAGGGCGATGCCGCCGACCGCGGCCAACCCGCAGATGATGTAGAACGCGTGTCGTCGCAGAAACTCCATGGGCTTAGACTCCCTCAATACCGCGGTTTGCGGCTTGTTTGTCTCGGCCGAACGCCGCTTGCTTCTCTTCGAGATCGCCCGAGGTCACTAGTCCTCTTCCTCCTCCTCGGCGGATTCCTCCTCGAGCTCCGATTCCGGGAGGTCCTCGAGAATCGCGTCCACCCAGATCTCAAACTCCCAATCATCATTCGTCGGCTCGTTGGTGACCGGGTCACGGTTCTCTTCGCTTTTCGATTCCGTGCCTCCCCACCCGGCACCACCGGCCGGTGAACCGCTGCCGGATACCTTACCGCCGGCAAGCAGCCACACTCTGTCGAAGTAGAACCCCGCGTTCGGGCGGCGGCCATTCTCGCGCAACGTAGTCATGAACGTATCGCCCACGTACTTGGGCCCGCCATCGTTGGGTAGCCGGCAGATGATTCGAATGCCGAAGCCCGGGAGAGGGTCTCCCGAGTCGTTGATCCGATACCCGGCTTCAATGAGGCTCTCGCCGAGTTCCAGTTCATTCAGGTCCGCAAAGTACTCCATGTTCACGGACCGGATCGACACGCGCTGTCGCTTGGCGCGAGGAGGAGCGCCCGCGGCGATGGCCGCCAGCAACTCTGTTTGCGTCTGCGCCTGACCGAGCGCTCCAGGATCCGTTGGGACGGATTCGTGGATGGCCTGGAGGATTTGCGGCACGATGCCCTTGTTTCGCTGTGCTGCGATCAGTGACTCGGTGTCCTCACGCTCATCCTGCCCTTCGTTCGTTAGTTGTTGCAGGCGAGATTTGAGTACCTTGGCGGCCTCTTTGACCATCGCGGCTTGTCCCCACGGAGACAGCGATGACGACGGTCCATTGTCGATTATGCCCGGCGCTTGATCGATGTTCACCTGGACTCGGTCCATCTCCTCTGCCCCGGCGGCAAGAGCCCCCATGTCCGTAATCTGCCTGAACCAAATAGCTCCGCCGGCCAGAACCAGGCAAGCCGCGGCGGCAGCGAAAGCCGGACGCTTCTTCCGCCAGACCACCTGCTTGGCGATTTCGACCGGAAGCAGGTTGCTCGTTATGGCCGTAAGTTCCAGACCCTGCAGGGCCAATCCGTATGCCACTGCGAAGCTGAGGAAGTCGTCGGTAAGAGCCCCGGCGGATGCCGCCGGAGACGGAACGATGTTCTGAAACGCTTTGGGAACCTCGACGGTGATTCCGAGGTTCTGCTCCAGGTATTTCTGCAGCCCGGGCAGTTTGAAGGCGTTGCCCACGCCGACGACTTTGTCGATCTGGGCATCGCGATGGGTGGACGAGTAGAACCCCATCGACCTTTGCAGCTCCTGAACGATGTCCGCAAATATCGGACGCATCGCCTGGAAGACCTGTCGGCGATACTTGCTCGACTCGGCCGTGCGCTTGAGGCTCTCTGCCTTAGCGAACGACAGCTTGAAGGACTTCATCAGGGCTTCGGTGAACCGATTGCCCCCGAGCTGGATCGTGCGAGTCCAAAGGCTGCCGGCCGTGGCGATGATCAGGTCTGCGTTATCCGCCCCGATGTCCAGCAAGACGGTCGTTTCCGGACCCAACAGCCCATCGTATTGCGCGGCATTGTACACCGCGAGCGGCGCACATTGGACCGCGATGGGTTCGATTGCGGCTTGCTCGAAGTGGAGCAAGTGCTCGCGAAGCAACTCGCGTTTCATTGCGAAGATGCCAACCTCGACGTCCGGCAGATCCTCCTGCTCAAAAGTCTGATAGTCCCAGATGACCTCGTCCATATCGAACGGAATCTGCTGATCCGCTTCGTACCGAACGATGTCGGGTATCCGTTTGGCGGAGACCGGCGGCAGCTTCGTGAACCGGGCGAGGGTGTGCTGGCCGGGAACGCTGATGACCACTCGATCCTTGGACAGGTCATTGCGCGAAAGGAACTTCTCCAATGCGTTGGCGATCAACTCCTGTCGATCGGCGTCCGGTTGGGACAGAATCGTAGCGTGTTCGACGAAGTCATGTGCCAGAACTTCGACCTTACCCTCCGCCCCGATCCGCACCTTGATGGCTTTGAGGGCGCAACGGCCCACATCTATCCCCCAAGCCGCCTGTGTGATCGCCATCGGCCTATTCTCCGTGATGTCCCGGCACGCTCCACGACAACGGCGGCCATGCTCCAGGCCGGCCGGCTGTCGAGGGTTGCCTTTTCTATGTCCCTGCTCGCGGGTAGATTCCCGAGCATGGCCGCAAAGTATCTGCTGAGGACGCTCGGCTGTAAAGTCAATCAATACGAGACGCAACGGATTCGTGAGCTGATCGAGTCGCTCGGATTCCAACCCGCCGACTCCGATCAGGCTGCCGACCTTGCCGTCATCAACAGTTGCGCGGTCACCGCCGGTGCCGCGCGCAAAAGCCGCCAGATGATCCGCCGCGCAGCACGCGGCGGAGCTGTCACATTCGTTGTCGGATGCATTGATTCCGCGGATGCTGAACACCTGCGCAGCCTCAAAGGCGTGACCGCCGTGGTCAGACGCGACTGTGATGTCTGCGCAACGCTGCGGACCCTCATCGCCGCTCACATACCGGAAACCCCGCCTCCGCCAAGTGCGGAGGTCGTCGACAGAGGGAAGGCACCGCGTCAGCATCCGGGCGCCAACGGGAATGACGTATGGATGAAACCGTGTTCTTCGGGCCCAAAAGACCCGATACGGGCACCCCGGTGCACGAGCTCGCCAACCGATAACATTGTTCACCGTTTAGGTTCCGTTGTCAAGGATGCTGGAGCGCTGACGGAGCGGATCACGCGCTTCGCAGGACACCAACGCGCATTCCTGAAGGTCCAAGACGGCTGCGATGCGTTCTGCACCTACTGCATCGTCCCGCGGCTCCGTACCATCATGGCCTTCAAGCCGAGAGACCTCGCCGTCGCCGAAGCCCGCGATCTGGTCCGCGCCGGACACCGCGAGATTGTCGTCACCGGGATTTATCTCGGGGCGTACGGCCGGGCTACCCGCGGTTCGCCGTCGGTTCGCGCGAGGGCCTTCGCCGCTTGCGGGGCTGGTCGAGGCGCTGGCGGCGGTAAGCGGTCTTGAGCGGCTCCGCCTTTCCAGTCTCGAGCCCGGTGACGTTGACGAGTCACTCTTAGACGTGCTTAGCCGGCACGCCAACTGTGTGCCACACCTGCACTTGCCCCTACAGTCCGGTAGTCCCGGCGTTTTGCAGCGGATGAACCGCCAATACACCCGCGAGGGACTACGTCGAAGTGATCCAACGGGTCCGCTCCGCTTTGGACCGCCCCGCGATTACCACGGATATCATCGGTCGGTTTTCCGGACGAAACCGAGGAGGATTTCGAGTTATCGGTCGACATTGCCCGGCAAGCGCGGTTCGTCAAGATCCATGCGTTCCCCTTCAGTCCCCGAGCCGGTACCGCCGCCGCCCGCCGGCCGGATCGGTTCGTTTCGCCCGAAGTGGTCCGCCGCCGAATGTTGCGGTTGGGCGAAGTCGAGCGGGATTGCTCCCTGGCATTCCGCCGGGATGCCGTCGGAACCGCAGAGAGCGTCCTCGTGGAGGCTGTTGCGGACCGAGGCGACGCCAGCGGGAAGAACGCCCGTTGGCACTGCCGAGGACGGGCCGCCCGCTATTTCGAGGTTTCGTTCGAGAGCCCGACCGCGATCCCGGCAGGCGAGATCGTCCCCGTACGCCTGACCCGGGCAACGCCGGAATCAACCGAGGGAGAACCCGTAATCCCTGGCGGGGGGGTTGACTGAAGTGAACCCTTGACATCGCTCCCTTTTCGGCTGGCGTGAGTTCGAAGGAGAAGGTGCCGGGTGCCATGGCCCACGCTTGCGTGGCCATGGAGGATAGGATCGACCGCGAGTTTCGTAGGGCACGGTCGAGGTACGAGACCTTGCCGTCCTGGCTGGCCGGGTGCCATGGCCCACGCTGCCGGGTGCCATGGCCCACGCTTGCGTGGCCCATGGAGGATAGGATCGACTACGAGTTCCGTAGGGCACGGTCGAGGTACGAGACCTGCCGCAAAAACGCCTATCGCGCGAAGATGTGCCGGGTGCCATGGTCCACGCTTGCGTGGCCATGGCGGATAGGATCGACTGCGAGTTCCGTAGGGCACGGTCGAGGTACGAGACCTGCCGCAAAAACGCCTGTCGCGCGAAGATGTGCCGGGTGCCATGACCCACGCTTGCCGGGTGCCATGGAGGATAGGATCGACCGCGAGTTTCGTAGGGCACGGTCGAGGTACGAGACCTGCCGCAAAAACGCCTGTCGCGCAAAGATGTGCCGCCCACAAGATCTTCACACGGGCTGGTGTGCACTGCTCTTGAGCAGTGCAGAATCGTCGTTGACACCCGGTTTGTCATCTCTCGTAGGGCACGGTCGAGGAACGAGACCTGCCATCGAGACCGCAATGGCCCGAGTCGCACGAATATGTGCCACGCGCATGCCTCGCGGAACCAGCCCGCCAGGGCGGCAGCTCTGCCTAGCCCGCGGGCGTCAGCCGTGGGATCGAGTCGCAAGTCAACCCAAGCCCCGCCAGGGGCGGCACTTCGATGATCGAAGAGGTCCCGGCCAGCGCCAACGTATTCCCCTTATGATGTTGAATCACCGGCATCCGATCCAAACCTCGATGTCTTGTGCCGCCCCCGAGGGGGCTTGGCGCGAGGCGGCCGCACGGTTCCCCCAGGCTTACGCCATGGGGCTACAGGACCTGTCGCCCCAAGGGGCTTGGCTTGCGACAGGGCCGAGGCACGAGACCTGCCGCAACGGCGCGCGAGGACCTCGTAGGGCACGGTCGAGGAACGAGACCTGCCACAATGGCGAGCGTCGCGCGAGGACCACGTAGGGCATGGTCGAGGCACGAGACCTGCCACAAAGGCGAGCGTCGCGCAAGGACCACGTAGGGCACGGTCGAGGAACGAGACCTGCCACGATAGCGCGCGTCGCGCGAGGACCGCGGCAGGTCTCGTTCCTCGACCATGCCCTACACGCGCCTGCGCCGCCCTATCAGACGGCGGAGCGTGAGCGACCCGCCTCATGAGCGATACGTAGCGACCTGGCCACGCATCGTGCCCGCTCTCTCACCAGTCGCGGGTACCGATAGGCCGGCGACCTGGGCGCGCACCACGGCCGCTCCCGCACCGGTCGCGGGTACCGACCGAACGATAATCCGCTCACTGACATATTGTTAATTCACCTTGACATGGGCGTCGAGATTGGATATCGTAGTACGCGGTCTTCTATGGAGGGAGGGTAGGTCATGCCCAGGCGACTGTCGTTATTGGTTGTTCTTCTTGCGGTTTTCGCCCGCGTCCGTTTTCGCTGATGAGGTCCTTTATCGGTACGAGGGCGACGTCCTGCCCTACGATCCCTCGGAGGGCTGGGACGTCTTCAAGGAATGCGTGGACCCGTGCAGCGAGAGCTTGGCGGACGGCCATTTCATTCTCCACTGGTCGGACTGTTGCGGACAGGCCCATTACAACCGCGACATCACCGAGATAGGCGAGGAACAGCCGCCCACCCTGTGGTAGAATGGCGTTTTCGCTCCAACCTTCCGGTCGGGCCCATCTTCACCCAATGTGACGCCAGCCTCACCGTGGTCTTCCGCGAGATTGTGGATTGGATAGAAATCTACGGAGATTCGGCGTTCTCGGCAGGCGGAACCGGTTCGATAACAGGACTCGATGTTGACGAGTTCCACACCTATAGGTTCGAGAGCCTCGACGGCACCAACTACCGGTACTCGGTCGACGGTATCGTGTTTCTCGTACATGCCCGAGCACGGAGGTTACACATATGAGCTACGTACAGCTCTCCAGCCGGAACGCGTGCGGCGACTGGACCACCAACAAGATTCACGAGTGGGACGCATTGCGGTACGGGACCGTCTCGCTTGGGGAGCAGATCATCGCCACCGATCCGCCCGCCGGCGAGATCGACACAGCTTCATACCCCGGCCTCGATCGGTTCAGCGTAACGTTCGATTCGGCCAACAACGTGTACACTGATGAGATCACCGTAGAGGTCACCGGCGGGCCCGTGCCCGTGGTCACCCCAGGTACTACGCCTTGAGGAATACGACGTCGATACCGTGCAGGTCGTCCTGGACCGTACCCTGACGACGGGCGAGACCACTACGTTCACCTTCGACGACGGCGCCGCCGTCAATGTGGTCCAATACGTCTACGGCGCCGTGGAGGCCTGCTGCCAGGCGGACGGTAGCTGCACAAACCTCCCGGCCGAAGACCTGCACCACCGCCGGCGGCACCCCGCAGGGCGAGCTGACCGCGTGTGAAGGCGATGCCGACGGCGACGGCGTGGACGGCAACTGCGGCGATGCCTGCCCGAACAACGTCGGCAAGACCGATCCCGGCGTATGTGGATGCGGCAGCCCCGACATCGATTCCGACAACGATGGCACCACTGGACTGCCTCGACGCCTGCAGGAACGACCCGGACAAGATCGAACCGGGTATCTGCGGCTGCGGAGTAAGCGATTACCTCGATGCGGATGATGACACCGTCCCGGACTGCATCGACCAATGCGAAGGCTTGGACGACCGCTACGACCACGACGGCAACGGAATCCCGGACTGCACCCAGTACCATCCCCACCGTCTCAACCTGGGGCCTGGTCGTACTGACGCTGCTGCTAATGACCCTGAGCAAACTGGCTTTCTCGACCCGCCGGAATTCGTAGGGCACGGTCGAGGCACGAGACCTGCCACGATAGCGCGCGTCGCGCGAGGACCTCGTAGGGCAGGTCGAGGCACGAGACCTGCCGCAATAGCGCGCGTCGCGCTGAGGACCTCGTAGGGCACGGTCGAGGCACGAGACCTGCCGTCCTGGGTGGCCATGGGCAAGCGTCGCCGATTTGCGCAGCGACAGTACCGGTCGTCACTCGATCTCGCGTTAGGGTCATGGACCGTTCCGGCTTGCCCGTGATGCCTGCGGCTCGCCAAGCTCCACGGGTCAACAAGTTGACCCATGCCACCCGGTTGGCACCCCCTGTAGGGCACGGTCGAGGAACGAGACCTGCCACGATGGCGCGCGTCGCGCGCGGACCTCGTAGGGCACGGGTCGAGGCACGAGACCTGCCGTCCTGGGTGGCATGGGCAAGCGTCGCCGATTTGCGCAGCGAAGTACCGGTCGTCACTCGATCTCGCGTTAGGGTCATGGACCGTTCCAGCCTTGCCCGTGATGCCTGCGGCTCGCCAAGCTCCACGGGTCAACAAGTTGACCCATGCCACCCGGTTGTCACCCCCCTGTAGGGCACGGTCGAGGAACGAGACCTGCCACGATGGCACGCGTCGCGCAAGGACCGGCGGCAGGTCTCGTTCCTCGACCATGCCCTACACCGGCCTGCGCTGCCCTATCAGCGCAGCGGGCGTAAGCGACCCGCCCCAATCGGTACGGCAAGCGTGAGCGACCCGCCGGTCCTGCCGGGTCAGCAGGTAGGATCCGTTCCCCGGACCGGCATCTGCTCCACGGGTCAACAGGTTGACCCATGACACCCGGTTGGCACCCCGCGCACGTTTTTGCGCGGCGTAGCGCTAAAGGACTTCGTTGGCCATGTTGATGGCGAGTAATACGTCGGCCGCGTTGTGCTTGCCGTTGCGGTCGAGATCGACCTTTGTGCTCGGGGACCGACCTCCGCCCCGTTGAGCCCGGCCATCAGTGCGGCAAGATCCGGAAGGACGACTATTTCGGAGCGGCTCGTACGCGACGGGCTCGATCGCCATTCCGCTTGCGATCCGCATTCGCGCTGGACTCGACATCGTTGATAAGCCCAATGGTGAACGTCCCGCGGGCATTGTCCGACACCAGGAGTTTCAACGTCGCCAGATACGCCTTCGTGCCGTCCTGTTTGCTTACCGGCCCGGTGGAGCTTACCAGGATACTGGCCCCGCGGTATCCCTCTGATCTGGTGTCGGTAAGCACGAGGGCGTCGTCGCGACGCCGGCGTGGATGAAATCAGCGCCGCGACGGGTTCGATCAGGAAGTTCTCGCGGTTCTCCTCCCCGGACTCCTGAGTGGACGCATACGCGATCGGCTCGATGAAACCGACCGCTCCGCTGGTATAGCCCGACGGCTCGATCTGGACCTGGTAGGCGGCCAACTTCTCCTCTGTGGGCGACCAGTCGCGCACAAAGATGTCCACGGTAAGGGAGCTGCCCGGTGCCGCCGCTACAATCGCCGTCGGGCCATTCGGCATGGACTCGGAATCGACGGCCACCGCCTCCACTGAGAACGTGGTGAGTACTTGCTGATGCTACCGCCGTCAACGCCCCAACAACGCAACCGATTCGCAAGAAGACCTTGTCATTCTTGAACATCCGATGATTCTCCGAAGATTGGCTCTATTGATGACCGACCCGGCTGCTTCCGCCGGATCGCCGTACCGTAGCCGCGCGACTCAGCTCGCTGCGGTCCGGATCCGCCTCAGACGGTATCGTATACGAATCCGGGCGGGCTGAAAACTTGCCGGACAAACCCGCCTTTACGCCCCGTGCAGGAAAAGAAGCCGGCCCGCCCCCTACAAGAGAGGGCGGCCGGCGTCGTAACGAGTCACTGGACGGCCCCACGGCCGTCAGCTTGGTCCGGCGAGCCTACGGGCACGGGATCGGGCAGCCGGTCTCCGCGTAGGTCTGGCCTTGGAACGCGAGCACGTCGCGCTGGATATCCGTGAAGTTGATTACCGCGTTCGGTACACACGGATCGATATCCATCGCGGCGAAAGTGATGCCCGGGCTGAAATCACCCTTGAAGGCCATGACGATCAACTGGATGTCCGTGAAGTTCATCGTGTCGTTGCAGTCGACATCGCCCATAGGCAGGTCGTCCCGGAAGCGGCGGGTGAAGCATACGCCCCGCATTCTGCTACGACCTCGTAAGTGCTGCTCGGGACGATGTTCACATCGCGGAGGATGGTATTACCCCACTCACTCGGCAGGCGGATTACCGGCGTATCGACCAGTGAACCGTCCACGTCGATGAACTTGTCGAGGCAGCCCCAAGTCGGAGAGGTTACGTGCAGAGCCACCGGCGCCACCGAGCCCATCGGCTGCGGAGTAACAGTGAACGCCTTCGGTCCCTCAGTTACCATTAGCGGCTCGACCGGGATAGCCGTTCCCACGCATTCGCCGTCAAGGCACGCATCATCGCCGGTGCAAATGTCCTCGTCGTCGCATTCCGTACCGTTGATCTCGTAGTTCACGTCGCACAGGCCCGCCCCGTCGCAGATGTCGTGCAGATCGCACTGATCCTCGTAAGGGTCGCCGCAGGCCGTCCCGTACGCCTCGAATCTGCTCTGGCAGACCCCGACGGCATCACAAGTATCCGGGTGGTCGCATTCCGAGTCCGAAGGATCACCGCACGGGGTCAGTTCCGGGCGCGGCGGGTGGGCACAAAGCCCGGAATCACACTCGTCAAACGTGCATTCGTTCCCTTCGTCCGTACAGGCGATTCCATCCGGCTTATAGTTGGTCTCGCAGGATCCGGCCCCGTCGCAGGCGTCCGGGGCGTCGCAATCCGGGTCATCAGGCACCGGGTTTCCACACGATGTACCCTCCGGGGCGTCCGACCAGGTGAAGGTGGACAGTTCCGGGATACACATCTCGCAATCATTACCGGGATTGCGATCGCCGTCCGCGTAGCAAACCGTGCCGATCACACAATCGTTGACCGTATCCACGTTGAGCACCACATCGCCCACGTTCTCTTCGAAACCGGCGACCCGGATGAAGTAGTCTTCCCCGGCGACGGTGGTCAGAGTCAACGCCGCCTGGAGATCGATTCCGCTGTCATCGTCGCAAGCGATCTCCGCACCGTAGCACTCGTCGTATACACTCAGGACCGGGTCGTTCGACGGGGCCATGGATGTGCCCGTCGTGCTGATGAACACGTCACCGCTGCAACTTGCGATGTACACGAACCAGATGTCATGGTTCGAGTCCGGCTGACACGAAGCTTCCACCGAGTCCTCCCCCGCGCTGGCGTTCTGGCTGGTCATGGACCCTTCCACGGCCGGGATGGCATTCTCGCAGTTGTCGTTGCACTCGGGGTTATAGATTCCGACGCAGACACCGTATTCGTCGCACGCATCATCATCGGTACAAGGGTCACCGTCGTTGCAGAGGCTGCCTGTAGGCCTCTGAGACCAATCCTCGGTCGAGAGCCCCGGATTACACTCCTGGCAGTCGTCACTGGGGTTGAGGTCGTTAGTGGCGCGGCAGGTGTCGTCGATCAGGCAGTACCCGGCATCGAGCGTGCTCTCACAGATGTCGTCTACTTCGTTGCACGTGTCCGTCGTACACGGCAATCCGTCGGTGCAATCGCGATCGACGCCTCCACTGCAAACACCGTCGAGACAAGCCTCGTCGACATTGCAATATTCCCCGTCGTCGCACTCGGTTCCGTTGATCTCGAAGTTATCCTGGCACGATCCGGCCCCATCGCAGGTGTCGGGGTTGTCGCAGTCCGTGTCTTCCGAACTGCCACATGGTTCGCCCGCCGCGATCAGGTTGTCCATGCACAAGCCCGCCCCGTCGCAGATGTCCGCACCGTTGCACTCGTTCACGGTCGGATCGCCGCACGGCTCGCCGTAGTCCTCCAGGTTCTCGTCGCAGTTGCCCGCTCCGTCGCACGTATCGGCGTGGTCGCACTCGCTCTCCGTTGAGTCGCCGCAAGCCGTTCCCGAAGGAAGCGCCGGGTGGGTGACCGCCCCGGTATCCGGGTCACAGACGTCCTCGGTGCATTCTTCCCCATCGTCTATCGTCGTTAGCATTCCGGTGTCCGGGTTGCAGCAATAGACCTCGTCGTCGTAGTTAATCGTGTTTTCGCAGGTCTGACTGGGCAGGCATACGTCGTCCGTACAAGCGTTTCCATCATCGCAATCCTCGTTCGAGGCGCAGGCGATTGCGATGGTCGCCGACGTTTTGATCAGAGGCTCGATCAAATATCCGATCTCGTCGCGGATGAACGTGAAGCTGTCGCTTTCCACAAAGTCGACCGTATAAACCCCCGCCGCTCCGGCCGGCACGTAGATGACCAGCGTGCCGCTGTAATACTCAAGACCACCGTCGGCTTTCCCGCTGCCCATTACCACCGCTCCGTACTCATAATCCAGAGTAACGGTGGCGACTACCGGAATGCTGGTTACCCCATTGAACGTGTAGTCGGTACGCCCCGAGTCGATGTACGCTCCGTCACCGGGCGAGCTGGGCCAACCATCCGGAACCAGCGGGTCCCCGTTCCCATTGTCGTATCCCGATGCGTTGATCGTGCCCTGGTACGCACCCAGGTTCGGTCCGTCCATCTCCGGGTCCCAACCGGATAGCCTGATTTCCAGAGTCACCAACTGGTCACCACCGACCAGAGTGATCGTGTTGCCGTCAATGGTGTAGTCCCCGGTCGCGCTCACCGGTACCCATTGTATATCCGCGCCTTGCGCGAATACCGTCAACACCGCCGTTAGACCACATCCCAATAACCATCCTCTCGCGGTCATCATCGTTCCATCCTCCAAATTGCCCACGGACTACCATATCGGCGCCGCGAAGTCTCGGTCTATTTCCGAACCACCTTCACGTCTAATGCGGTCACACTTCCCCTCAACAGACGTTACCGCGAGGCACCAAAAGCCCTCGCAGCGGGCGGACGCGGCCTCAGTCATCGGGCCGCAAAGTGCAGGCACAAGCGAGATAGGTGGACACTCGGGGAGAGATGAAGCGTACACGCCATCGCGATGCACCCTACCGCAGTTGCCACCCATGCCCGGCCTCCCGGCTGGGTGGTCGAACTCAGCGAACACAACCCGTCCTATATAGTCTCGCGTAGTCCGCCGAAAAATGCAAGGGGTAACCCGTTTTTAGCTCCGGGACGAAAAAAGCCAAGCCCCGGCGCAAGACACAGGGGAGGAGCGAATGTGTCCGCTCCTCCCCCGTGATAACCGTGCCTCTTAAGGTGGTGTCCCTATTACGGACAGCTAATCGGGTCAGAGAATGGATAAGGCTGTCCCTCGAACCCTTGCACGCACCGCATGATATCCGTCATGTTGAGAATCAGATTGGGTATTTCCGGGTCCAAATCGGCTCTCTTGATGTCCGGGGCGGTGGGGCTGGCTTGGAATTTCTGGACCATGGCCATTATGTCGTCCATGCTGACCAAGCCGTTTGGGGGTCCCCAGCCCGACCCGTCGAATGGGCCCACGATGTCCGCCCAGAACTTAGGCACAGGCTGGTCGGCAGTGGCAACCGGGATCGGATCGCCGAAGACCACGCCATCGGTGGTGCCGGATATCTCATAGTTTGTTGCTGGGGCGATCTCGCAATCGGCAACGTGGATCATCGCCTCACTCCACACCCGGAAGAGCGGCACGCTGGAGACCCGCGAGATACTGTCACCGTTGGGTTCATCGATCCAGCCCACGACCCCCGATGAGCCCGGGAAGAGCGTGCTGGAAATCATCTCCAACTGAAGAGCGACCGCTCCGGGCTCTTCGGGAATGAAGGACACGTACCGGCTCTTCAAGGCGCCTGTGGTCACAGACAGCGTGACACTGGGGGAGATTCGGAACGGGATCAGGTACGAACCGGAGTCACGGAGGAACGTGCTCGCGGGGTCGTCCACGAGCGCGACTTCGAACGTGCTGCCCGGGGTTGCGTCCGGTGAGACCGTCAACGTGTAATCCCCGAGGTACTTGCGATCGGCCCCGACGTCGACGCTGTCGCTCATACTGATCGCCACGATCTCTAAGAACTCGCAGCCTGCGACGGGGAGCGACGAGACCGACTGAAACACATAATCCGCCCTGGTTTCATCGACCTGGACTCCCTCAGGGCAATCGACGTACAGCGTGCCGGAACCGCTCGTTCGCGTGATGACGAGCGTCGCCTGATAGGCCATCAGGTCGTCAATCTCCTCAAGGTATACCGTGAATTTCGTACTGCCGGCGGGGGCGACCCCCGTGGCGGCAGCTTCCAGCGTCATCACGCCATCCACCGGTTCGCATGCCGGATCCGGCGGGCAAACCGTGCCGGCCGGCCTGGCGATTCCCGGGTACAGCAGGCACTCGTCGGACGTTACCTCCACGCAGGAACCATCGGCGAGGCAGCAGGCTCCGGTGGCCAGTTCCGAGAGGGCCGCATACGCGTTGACAAGCCCCCAACCGTATTCCGTGTCGTAGCCGGTGTCGCCCAGATCCGTACACGTCTCCTCCATAAGGTCTTCGACCTCGTCCGGAGTCAGGGAATCATCTACGGAGAGAATCAGCGCCGCTACGCCCGCTGCGTACGGAGAGGCAAACGAGGTCCCATCGACCCAATCGTAATCTGACGCGACCTCGCCGTCCGTGCCGGTGCGATCGGTTGTGCCGACGGATACGCCCGGAGCTGAGAACGCCAGTCCCGGACCCCAGTTGCTGAACGACGCCCGGTTACCGTGCCGGTTCACCGCTCCAACAGCGACGACGGTCGGCAGGTTGGCCGGGTACGAGGGCGAGTTGTCGCTTTCGTTTCCCGACGCCGCGAAGTGGACTACCCCGGCGTCCCGCGTCGTTTCGTACTTCGTCGTCACCGTACTCGACGAATCGAAGCCGTTACTGTTGTTAGTGACTCGCGCCCCGCTGGTTTGCGACCAGTTGATTGCGCTGACCAGCCAACTGATCAAGAACGAGCCGGCCCCGTCACATGGCGTGTTGGCTACGGAGTACTTGGCGGCCTTAACCTTGCAGCCGGGGGCCGAACCGACCACTCCGATGCTGTTGTTGATCACGGCCGATACGCAGCCGGCCACCGCCGTGCCATGGTTGTCGCACTCGTTGTGCGGTCCGCCGTCGGTGCCGTGCCCGGTGAAATCCCAGCCGGTGACTTGGTTGAGGTCGGGGTGGTCTTGCTGGATGCCGTCGTCCAGAATGAGCACCTCTATTGACGGGTCGCCCGTTGTGACGTCCCATGCCTCGACGGCATCCATGTCCATGTCCGCAGTGCCGCCGCTTTGTCCGGTGTTGTGCAGCCCCCACAGCGTGTTGAAGTAGTTGTCGTTGGGGATCAACATCCGTCGGGCGGTCATCATCATGTCGGATTCGGCGAACTTAATCTCGGGCTGCGTCGCCAGAGTATTGGCGAGCGACAGGACCTCGAAACCATTGCGAGAATTCACCGTCATACGATAGACGCCCGGCATGTTGCTGAAGTCGCGGTCTTTGATCACCCCGTCGACCCAGCTTTCCAGAAATGCCTCGGCTTGCTTCGGAGGAACGTCCTCAACGAAACCGATGAGCAAGTCCGGAGTAATAATGAGGGGGTCGCCGTGGCTGTCCTCAAAAACCGGAGATACGAAGTCGATAGCCGGATTACCCGCCAAGGTCGCCACCGCCGCTTCGATGCCTGATGCGGTCCGGTGTCCGTTCGGGACCGTCGCCCGCGACCAATTGTTCACGGCCATCCGTCGCGTGTCCTCGAGCGCGATTCCTGCAGTTCGTAACGCAGCTTCCGGACCGGCGTCCTCTAACGGACTGTCGTTACGGATAGCCACCTCCGAGGTGTTCAGGCCCAGGTGGACCTGTTGCTTGAAGTAAGAATAGTAGTAGTCCGGCGGCGCGTCGCCTTGGGCGGGCACAACGGATGCCATTACGGCTACGATAAGTACCGAAGCGCCCAGCGCTCCGACGATGCGGCACTCAACAGAACGATGCTTCATTGGTCTCCTCCCTAACTCCCTCGACACCAATAAGGTAGTATACAGGCATTTTCGTCCTTATGTGTCGTTTTTTGAAAGTTCTCCTCGGACTCTGCCGTCCGGCGAATCCTCGTGCCGGTACCGACCGGGCGGGGGCGTTACGATCAACTGCAGCCTTCGGCGGTCGTTCTCGGCCTGAGCTGCTTGGATTACGCCATCCTTTCCACTTAGTTGTGAAGCCATACTCTGTAAAGTAGTCTGACGACGGGCTAAGGTGGGACGGACCCAAGCTCGCTGAAACAGGGCATAAGTAGCGAGCTGCGGAGTGATTCCACCAGGGCGAACCCTGCCTGGGCTCCTTAGGGGCCTTTCATTGCCGATAACCTCCCGCCACCGTCTGTTATAGCGCACTTATCCCTCTCAACATGCGTTCCACCTGAAGTCCACTCCGCGTATTAGGAGAAAACGGGCACTCTGGCGCCCTAATGTCAAAGGAGGGATCATAGCGCAGGCTTCCAGCCTGCCCGAGGCGCTGCAGGCGTAACGCAGGCTTCCAGCCTGCTTCCGCCACTGCGCCGGCTGTAAGGAGGGAATCCCGGCATAGACGTTCGGCTTGGGCTACCAGTACTGCTTCGGTGTCCAACCCGGGGATACCAGTAGTGAGGAGTCTCCGCGCGGCCTGGGCGAAGCCGAGACCGCGCGGGTCTGCCGGTGTTCAGGCTCGACCGGACGGGGTTCTCCCGCGAAAAACCGGCGGTGAAATGCTCAGCGACGGGCGTGAGCCTGAATCTGAGCTGCCAGCCTTGTGAACGGCCCCGGGGTAAAGTCCGGGTGTCGTTTGGGGGGCGATCTCCTGGGGGTCTGGGAGTCGTTTTCGCCCTCTGGAGCGGTTGTTGGTTGCAGTGTAAATGGACGATTGGCCGAATATCGTGTAGTTTTGGCCCGTTTTCGAGGGTTATTGTGGTGTTGCTGGCGTCCGTTGGTTTTCCCGGCCGTTCTCAGCATGAAACATAGAGGGTGGCGTGAGGTGGCAGCTTCGGGGAGGTAACGTGGAGAATCTCGATTATCGGCGTGGATCTCAACATAGAAAACTCTTGACATCGCTGGGTCGGATTGTGTACTATCGGCCTTCGAGCGGAAAATCGGCTGCGGGACAAGTGCCGACGCCGGTTCGTGTTTCGCCGTCGTGATGATTGTTGCTACGCCGTTGTGGGGCCATTTCGAAACCACAGGAGGGTGAAACTGGCTATCTCGAAAACAGAACGATGAGAGGCGTTGTTGTGCTGTTGGGCTCAGGCGCTTGTGCCTGCGCGCGGCGGCGTGGGTTGTGTTAATTTACAGGAAGGGGCATGTTCGTGGCACCCTTGGCGGGAGTTCATAGGGTGTTTCATCGAGCACGGTCGTTGTTTTCAGAGTCTATGGAGGTGCGGGTCTATGAAGGGTAAGGGTTATCTCAAATGGCGTCCCGTTTTGGCGGCTCTCGCCGTAGGCATGATCGCCTATGGTTTGAGCTTGCATGGAGCGCCGGCAGGCCAGGAGCCGAGTGGCGACCTGGGGGGAAACGACGTGGTGGTCAACGTTGGGGGAGTACCTGACGCCGGTTCCGCGATGTCTCGGTCTGAAACGATGATGGCCGCTCCGCGCGAGGAATTCCGCGTGCGCGAGGCGATCATGATCTCGGCCGAGCCCGCGGGTGGCGCGAGTGCGTTGGCACGGGGCACTACTCCGGTAGGCGGTGCCTGCGATTGCGATGCCGAGTGCGTCGAGCCTGGTGCGGACGAGTGCCTTGTGGCCGCCTGCATCAACGGCGTTTGTGCGCATAGGCCTCAGCTCGTTGGTAACCCCTGCGATCTGGACGGCCTCTATTGCACCCGCGATGAGTGCATGCTCAGCGGCGAAGACGTCGTCTGCGTTGCCAAGAGCGACGGTGCGGGTGGCGCGTTGAGCCCCTGCGCGAAGACGTGCGTCGGTGGCGACAATGCCGGCAACTGGTGCTACGAAGCCGAAGATTGCCCGGCGGGTTCGTGTATGCCGCGTTCGTCCGGTGGGGCAACGGCGGTCTGCAACGAGACCGAGGATTGGTGCGAGCTTTCGACCGGTATGGGTCGTTGCTGCAACGGCCTGACGTGTTCGCTCGCGACCGAGGCTTCTTGTACCGGTGGTGGCGGCAAGTGGTTGCGGATCGGCAACCCGGACGATCTGGGCCATTGCTGGTGCCCGGAGTACGGCAGTGGTATTGCTCCCCGCGGTGACGAGACCGATGAAGTTGCTGAGGTCATCGGCACGTACAAGATTTGCACGTACACCGAGGACGCTTGCTACGTCGATAACGATTGCCGCAAAGTGTGCGACGACGGCAACTACGCGATTTGCGACGACAACGACGATTGCGATGCGGGTATTTCTTGCATCGCGAACCCCTGCGTCGCGGATGTTGACCAGTGCCAGGACGGTTATCTCACCATCGGTGACGATTACTCGTTGGAGAGTGGCAAGGCCATGCGTCTGAACGAGTTCCGCTTCCGTGGCGGTGCTCAGGACATTGGCGAGGCGATGTTGTTCATGTTCTTCGATGCGAACGGGCTCTTCGTGGATTCGTTCTCGGCTACGATGGGGCTTCCGGGCATCCACTACTACGGCTACGGAATTGACTGCTATCCGGACTGCGACATCAATCCGGACAATGGGGATTCGCCCGAGAATCCGCCGTTCGTCATTCCGGCCGAAGGTTTTGTGGTAATGCGTGGATACGTCGATTCCACCGACCACGAGACCACGACTTCCGCCACCTGGGCGTCGACGGATGCCGTCGACATCGGTCTGAACGACGCTGCCGAGATGTGGTGGGACATCGGGGCCGGCGAGGTCATCGGTGACTTCCCCGACTTGGCAACCGACATTCTGGCGTTCGAGCTGGTCGGCCAGGTGATCGATTCCGGGATTCAGCCGGAAGGTGCTTGCTGTACGGTCGAAGGCGCTGTGGGTGTCTGCAACAACACCTACATGTGGGAGTGTGGTATCTGCGCAGAGCACCCCGACGCGGCGTGTAGCTGGTACCGCGATTGCCCGCCGGGCGACTATTGCACGTTTAAGAACTGGTTCGGTCCGACCTCGCACGACGATCTCGTCGGTGGCGTGACCGAAGACTGCGCGACCTTCACCGGTTGCACCGTTGGCGCTTGCTGTGCCGCGGATGGCAGTTGCACGCCGGACACCACGCCGGGCGATTGCGACACTGCCGGTGGTACGTTCCTCGGCTTTGCTACGAGTTGTGAGCCGAACTGCTGCCCGCCGCCGGATACCGAGACGGGTGCGGACGCGGCCTGCGACGTCTGGCAGTGCCACGACGGAACCGATTGGGTCGATCCGTACGACATGTGCGGTGCGAGCGATCCGGATGATCCGGACTGCGATACCGGTGCGGGCGAGACCTGCATGCTTCGCGCAAGCGGTCCGACGGAGTACACGATCAACATCCCGGCGTTCGGCGCTGCCCCCAACACATTCACCTTCATGGGTGATGCCAGTGGGCACGATCCGTACTTCACGGAAGTTGACGGCGACGACTGTAACCTCGGTGGTGAGGTCGACGACGGCTGGTACGAGGCCTTCGTGGTTGTCAACAATGACGCCGACGAGTTCGACTGTGCCATCGTTACGATCGACTTCTGCTGCACCGATCCGATTCAGACCCCGGTCTACATCGTTATGAAGGACTGCTGCCCGTGTCCGGGTGGCATCTGCTGGGTCACTCTGGATCAGAATCCGGACGGCACGACGAAGTCCGGTTGGGGTCCTGACTGCGACGTAGAGGTCGACGGCGTCGACCACTGCTGCCAGGATGACAACTTCACCGGCCAGTTCATGGTTCCCTCCGGTCGGTACAGTTGGCAGATCCCGTCGGGTATGGTTTGCGACGATACGACCTACGATTGCCAGGACGACGATGATTGTCAGCCGGGCGTTCCGTGCGTGAGCACGGCCGGCCCGTACACCGGTCACGTCACGGTCGAGGAATGCCCGCGGGCGGCTTGCTGCCTGAACCTGTGCGTCGGTGGTACGAACGATGGTGAGTATTGTGAGGACGATGCGGGTTGCCCGGGCGGCGCCTGCAACAATGTTTGCGAGATCCGCACGAAGCTGACCTGTGAGGATCATGGCGGCGACTTCCTGAGCTTCGACACCGGCACGGTTGTAACGTGTGCGGCGAGCCCGTGTGCTACGGGTGCGTGCTGCACCGGTGCGGGTACCTGCGAAGATGGTGCGGCCTACGATACCGAGGTCGAGTGCGAGGCTGCCGGCGGTGTGTACCATGGTTACGTGCAGTGCGACGAGCACGAGCCGTGCGATGTCTGCCCGTTCCTGACGGCCACGAACTGCAAGGAAGATGATGACGATGGCTTCATCGTGATTAGTGACCGGGCCAACGAGGTCCGGCTCGCGGACGACTTCCGCCCGGCCGGCACGCAGATCGGCGAGCTTTGCTGGACTGCGGGTTACTACGGTGGAGGCGACGGTGTTGGTAACTTCGAGTGTGCCGATGCCCCGCCGCCGGACAACTGGGTTGTGCGCTTCTATCAGGATGCTGCCGGTGTTCCCGGTGCTGAGGTTGGTACGCCTGGTGGTCAGACGCTGACGATTCTGGCGTCGAACCAGCACGGTGGCGGAAGCCGCCTCTGGGACTATGCCGCCAGTATTCCGACCGCGGTGTTCGTAACGCCGGGTGAGTGCTACTGGATGGAACTCACCGGTATGGGTGAAGGTCCGACAGGTTGCCACACGTACTGGTCGACTGCTCTCGAGGGCAACGACTACAGCATGCGGGACAATCTGGATTACGGTAACTACGGTCCGGAGGACGTTGACAATCTGGACATGATCTTCTGTGTCGATACGGGTCTCTCGGGCACCAGCGACTGCGGTGATATTCTCGCGGCCTGCTGCACCTGCCCGGGTTGCACGCCTGATCTGACTCAGGAAGAGTGCGTTGACGATCTGGAAGGTGTCTGGCGTTTGGGTAACACCTGTGCGACAGCCGCATGTCCGGACGTTGCCCCGTACAACGAAGAGTGCGACGATGCCGAGACGGATACGGCGGCGGATACCTGGGTATGCCGCGGCGGTACCAACGACGGCAACCCGTGCGACATCGCCAACGTCCACGGCGACTGCCCGGATGACGGCGACGACATCGGGTACTGCGTTGCTTATCGCATTGTCGGGTTCGAGAACGTCTGTGCGGCTCGCGAGAATACCGCCAATCCGCCGACCGAATGCGGAGGCACCGGTAATCTGCGTTACGACATCTGGTACCAGTACACCGCGCCGGGAACCGGTGAGTTCAAGGTGTCGATGTGCCCGTCGGATGTCTGTGATGGAGCGCTGTGGGATACCATGGTCGCCATCTATGATTCCGACACGTGCCCGATGGTAGCGGATGACGAGATGCTCTGCGGCGACGACGAGTGCGACTCGGCCGGTCCGTCGGAGATCACGGTTTCCGTCACTTCCGGTCAGACGTACACGGTTCGGATCGGTGGTTGGTCAGCTCCGCTCACCTACGGTAACCCGCGTGGTTGGGGTGAGGTTGAGTTCAGCTTCATCGATGGCGATGCCGCCTACGAGCCGCCGGTTGCGGCGCCTGCCCCCGAGAATGGCCCGAAGAACCGGTACATCTCGATCAGGTCGGCGAACGTCGGTAGCCCGGTTGCGCTGCAGGTGATCGTAGCGTCCAGCCAGTACTTCCCGGATTCGGTCGGCGAGACCAAGTATGTCGGTGCGCAGACGCCTAGCGGTTACTATCCGCTGATTGAGACTCCGCTGCTACAGGTCTGGCCGGAAGAGGATCTGCACATCTTCGATTGCATGATCCACCCGGTCGCTACCTTCGAGGTGCGGGCCGGTGACGGAGCAGGTACTTGGTCCGATCCGCTGGTTATCGCTACGATTACCAAGCCTGGTGGGAAGAATCACGGCGACATCGTCGGGTCCTTCACTGGTACGTGGCAGCCGCCGGAAGGCAACATGAGTATGAACGACCTGATGGCCGCGCTGCAGGCGTTCGGTAATGCCGCGACGGCTCCGCCGAAGCACTGGGCGGACGTACATGATGACGGCCCGAACCAGTTGGTGAATATGTCGGACGTTCTGTTGTTGGTGAACGCGTTCGGTGGTTCTGCGTATCCGTACAATCCGGGTACCGCGGCCGTACCGTGTAGCTGATTAGGTTGATTGACTGAGACCCTTCGGGGTGGGTGGGCATCGGCCCGCCCACCCCGCCGGGGTCATCGGAATTTGAAATAGAGGTGTGCGAGACCCGCTAGAAGGAAGAAAGGAGTTGTGGAGGAGGTGGGCCCGCCAAGCCCGCATAGGTGGTTGTTGGGTGTCATCTTGTCGGTGCGAGCGAGTTTCTTCCGGCCGCGCCCTGGGATGATGGAATGATTGGATTACAATTTTGTGGTACAGGTAGGTTTGGGGAACGGTTTCCCTATTTCTTTGGAGGTATGGAAAATGAAAGCAGGTAGGTTGTGTTGTGTTTTGGTTGTTGGGCTGCTTGCGGTAAGCGCCTACGGCCAGGAGCTCAGGTGGCAGCCGGTCTCGTCGTCGGGGACATTCTCGGTCGACGACAACATGGGCACGCCGGGTACGCCGTCTGAGATCTTGATTCCGGCCGGTGGCGTCACCGTCACGCTCGAGTTGAAGGTTAGCGGTTGGGGTGAGGCTCCCGGGGCGCCGCTGCTGGGTGCCTATCAGGGTACGTTGGATAGCGCGGCTTCGTACAGCAACGGCGTTGGCGCGGACATTGGTCCGCTCAACCCGCTGACCGAAGACGGCTTGTTCATTGACACCGCCCGGGCGGACTTCGTGTACTTCGGCCGCACGCCGTTGGCCGCGGTGTTTGTCGGCACGTTGGACTACGAGATGGGTTCGACCTGCATGGGTGGTTTCCCGCCCGACCCGGGTATTATCCAGTACGGTGCTACGCTGATTCTGGACATCCCGGCTGCCGCGAAGGGCACGTACGAGATCACGTTGAACCCGGACTCGTCGAAGACGTTCTTGAACAACGATATCGCCGAGTTGATTCCGGGTCTGGTTCGCACGACCGGTCTCGTGACGATCGTCACGGGCCAGTGCTGCTATGACCTCGGACCGGCTGTCCAGTGTGCTGATGGCATCACGGAAGCTGAGTGCGATGCTCTTACCAGTCCGGGTAAGGCGTATCTCTTCTACGGCGGCGATAATTGCTCGACGCGCGTGTGCCCGAGCTGTCAGACGAACGCCGACTGCAATGACAATGACGATTGCACGGATGACACGTGCAACACTGCGACGTATCTTTGCACGAACGCGCCGATCTACAACGTGCTGACCGAGTGCTGCGATCCGGATGGCGCTGGCATCACGTTGATCGACGACGGCCTCATCTGCACCGAGGATGTCTGCGATCCGGATACCGGTGACGTTGCCCACAACCCGTTGGCGGCCGGCACGACTTGCGATGACGGCAATCCGTGCTCGATCGACGACGAGTGTGACGGTACGGGCGATGCTGGTGCATGTGCGGGTACCTTCCCGGGCGATGCGATGATCGCTTGCACCGTGCTGGCTGATTGCCCGACCGGTTGGTTCTGCGAGAATGAGGATATGTCCTCGCCGATGTACGGCTTCTGCGATTGCAGTCTGCAGACCCCGCTGTGCATCGAGTTCGACGGTGTCTGCTACGAAGAGGGTGATCCGGTCATCGCGACCGTCGCCATTGGTGCAGGTTCCGCGATCGTAACGAGTGGTCAGTTCCTGATGACGTATGATCCGACCTGTCTCGAGTTCGTAGACATCGGACCGTGCGAAGGTGACGATCAGTTCCTGCTGGAGGTTGACTCCTGGGTCGACGAAGTTGCCGGTAAGATCTGGTACGCCGTTCTGGCGGCTGACGATGCGATGACCCCGAACGAGGGCACGGTCGGTCCGTACGACATGGCCTGCATCGAGTTCACCAAGTTGGGCGAGTGCGACCCGTGTGGCATGTGCTTCATCAGCGAGAACCCGTACAACACCCTGCTGGGTGACTATCACGGTGCGAATGTTCCGCTGGATAACTGTGGCTGCAGCGACGAGATCGTTCTCGACGGCGAAGTCACGATCGTCTGCCCCGAGGGTGCCGACGTGAATGTGGACTGCGGCGTTGTCGATGCCGAGGTTCTGTGGGATCCGCCTTACGCCGAGGACGAGTGCCTGGGCGCTTTGGACGTTGTCTGCATTGCCGAGCACGATGGTGGCCTGCCGATTTCGCAGGACATGATCATGAACGGTGGCAACTTCCCGCAGGGTAAGACGTACTTCCACTGCATCGCGGAGAATGAGTGCGAGAGCACTGCCGAGTGTGTCTGGACCGTCAATGTTTCGGACAAGCAGACCCTGGACGTTGAGGTTGACCTCTCGCCGGCGGTCGTTCCGGGCGCTCTGACGCGTTGCATCATGTTCGACCTGATCTACAACTGCGCCGCCCCGCAGACGGTTTGCGCGGAAGTCACGTTCGGTCCGCCGTACAACTTCCCGAACCACGGTGTGGCGACGCTGGATGTGGATAAGGGCAACTTCGAGTGCATCGAGGCGCGTGATCCGCTCCATACGCTGCGTTCGTTCAGCGACATCGAGTGCGACGAGGTTACGGGCAATTGGAAGGTCGTCTTCAAGGGCGATCCGCTAATTGGCGGCAACTGGTTGGTCCCGGGTAACCTGGACTTCTATCAGGTTGGCGACAATGGCCCGAACCACGTTGACGTTCTGGACTTCGGTGTCTACATGTGGCAGATCGGTGCGGATTACGGCACCGGTAACACCGAGTGTGGCGAAGACTGTGCGTACGGTTCGTTCCCGAATGCCGACCTGAACGGTGACGGCATCGTGGACGTGGACGACTTCGATCTCATCGACGCCAACTTCATGGCTGAGAGCAAGCTCGGGTGCTGCGGTTACGCGACCGCCGGCGCTTCGGAGCCGGTGCTCGACATCAGCGTGAAGGAACTCATCCGCGACGGTCGCGGTGAGCTGGCCGCTGGTGATATCAACAACGACGGACGTCTGAACCTCGAGGACATGGCTCTGTACGCACAGGGTGCTGTCCAGATCCAGAAGGGGAAGCGCGTTCGCTAGTTGAACGTAAGTCGGACTAGGAAGGGTTTCGGCTCTTTCTAGGCTCGAACCTTGAGGAGGCAGCGTGTGGCGGCAACGTCATACGCTGCCTTCCTCTTTTTTACCGACCGAGAAAGAAGCTCACGGCAGGTCTCGTTCCTCGACCGTGCCCTACGGAGGACGACCGAACTCGCGGGTGGCATGGGTCAACTTGTTGACCCGTGGGGATTCTGGCGCGTGCCGCCGTCTTCGTAGCGCAGGCTTCCAGCCTGCAGCAGTCGATGGCAGGTCTCGTACCTCGACCGTGCCCTACGGGGTGGCGTAGCGGTTGTAGGGCAGGTCGAGGTACGAGACCTGCCACGAAGGCGGACACGTTGGCCGGGTGGCTCACCTCTTTGGAGGTGGGGGACTCGAATCGCGACGCGAGTCTCGTGGGACGCGCGTTATTGCGGCAGGTCTCGTTCCTCGACCATGCCCTACGGGGTGGCGTAGCGGTTGTAGGGCAGGTCGAGGTACGAGACCTGCCACGAAGGCGAACACGTTGGCCGGGTGGCCCACCTCTTTGGAGGTGGGGGACTCGAATCGCGACGCGAGTCTCGTGGGGCGCGCGTTATTGCGGCAGGTCTCGTTCCTCGACCGTGCCCTACGAAGGGCGTAGCGCAGGCTTGCAGCAGTCGATGGCAGGTCTCGTTCCTCGACCGTGCCCTACGGGGTGGCGTAGCGGTTGTAGGGCAGGTCGAGGTACGAGACCTGCCACGAAGGCGAACACGTTGGCCGGGTGGCCCACCTCTTTGGAGGTGGAGGACTCGAATCGCGACGCGAGTCTCGTGGGGCGCGGGTGTTTGCGGCAGGTCTCGTTCCTCGACCATGCCCTACGAAGGGCGTAGCGCAGGCTTGCAGCAGTCGATGGCAGGTCTCGTTCCTCGACCATGCCCTACGGGGTGGCGTAGCGGTTGTAGGGCAGGTCGAGGTACGAGACCTGCCACGAAGGCGGACGCATGGACGTTGTTCTTGTGCGTCCATTGTGGGAGAGGTACGATCGCCCCATGCCCAGCTATGTACGTTGGCGAGAGGTGGGCGCGACGTACTTCTTTACCGTGGTTACGTATAAGCGCCGTCACATCTTCTCGGATGAGGGTGCCCGGCGGATCCTGCGAGAGGCATTTGCGTTCGTGGGTCGCCGATTGCCTTTTGAGATGCCGGCTTGCGTTCTTCTTCCTGACCATCTGCATTGTGTTTGGGTTCTTGCTGATGGTGACGACGACTTCCCGCGCCGATGGCGGCAGATCAAAGAGCGGTTCACGCGAGGCTTCGTGGAAACGGGTGGGGTGGCGTTGGGGGTAACCGATCAACAACGCGCGCAAGGGCGCGTGGGAATCTGGCAGCCCCGATATTATGAGCATCGTATCCGCGGTGAACGCGACTACCTGCAGCATCGTGATTACATACACCTCAATCCGGTGAAGCATGGGTATGTGAACGCTCCGGAAGATTGGCAGTGGTCGAGCTTCCATCGGCACGTAGCGCTCGGGTGGCTCGATCCCCATTGGCCAGGGTCGTCCGCGGTTGCGCTTCCGGATGTGCGTGAGTAGTGAGGTTGCGGCAGTTTTCGTGGGCTGCGGGTGTTTGCGGCAGGTCTCGTTCCTCGACCGTGCCCTACGGGGGGATCGTGTCGTGCGGAGCGTTCGTGGAAGGTCATGTGCGTCGGGGTGGTTTGTGGCAGGTCTCGTACCTCGACCGTGCCCTACGAAGGGCGTAGCGCAGGCTTGCAGCAGTCGGTGGCAGGTCTCGTACCTCGACCGTGCCCTGCGGGGGGATCGTGTCGTGCGGAGCGTTCGTGGAAGGTCATGTGCGTCGGGGTGGTTTGCGGCAGGTCTCGTACCTCGACCGTGCCCTACGAAGGGCGTAGCGCAGGCTTGCAGCAGTCGGTGGCAGGTCTCGTTCCTCGACCGTGCCCTACGGGGCGAAGGTCGATTGCGGCGAACGGGGTTGGAGGAGTCGTTGACGTGCGGGGTGTAGGCCGGTACACTCCCGCCTTGGACACCGGCGCGGACAGTCAACCACGTACAGGATGTTTGAAGCCATCCGTGCACACGCCTTCTGTCAGACATTATTGCGGACTGTTCGGCATCTACGGTCATGACGATGCCGTCCCGCTGACCCACCTTGGGCTCTACGCGCAGCAACACCGCGGGCAGGAATCGGCCGGGATCGTATCGACGAACGGCGACGTCCTCCGGCGGTGCGCCGGGCTGGGTTTGGTCAACCAAGTATTCAATAAGCGCAACCTTGCCGAAATACGGGGCCGGGTGGCGATCGGGCATACCAGGTACTCGACGACGGGCTCTTCCACGGCGGCCAACAGCCAGCCGCTGCTGTTCTCGTTTGCGGGTGGGCAGGTTGCGATTGCCCACAACGGGAACCTGATCAACGCGGCTCTGTTGCGGCGCAACTACGAGGCGGTCGGCCACATCTACCAGACGACGAGTGACACGGAGGTGATCATTCACCTTCTGGCCAAGCCGGCCCACCAGGCGAAGGGTCGCCCGCTGGATCACGTGTTGAATCACCTGCAGGGCGCGTATGCAGTTCTGTTGCTGTTTCCGGACCGGATGGTGGCAGCACGCGATCCGCTGGGGTTCAAGCCGCTGTGTCTGGGCAGAATGGACAACGGGGCGACCGTGATCGCGTCGGAGACTAAGGCGTTCGACATGATCGACGCCAGTTACGTACGCGATGTGGAGCCGGGTGAGGTTGTGACGGTTAGCGATGAAGGCGTGCAAAGTCGGCGCTTCGGCACAGTCGGTGACGATCGCGGTGCGGCCTGTATCTTCGAGCAGATTTACTTTGCCGACCCGTCCAGTCTGATCTTCGGCGAGAACGTCCACATGGTGCGGCAGGCGATGGGCCGGTGTTTGGCGCGGGAAGCGCCCGTTGAGGCGGATTTGGTCGTTCCGATCCCCACGTGCGCTCAATGTGCGGCTACCGGATACGCCGACGAGAGCGGGATTCCGTACGGGCGGGCGTTTACCACCAGCCACTATGCCGGGCGTTCGTTCATCATGCCGACGCAGTCCGGGCGGGACATGGCCGTGAAGATGAAGCTGACCGTGATCAAAGAGGCGGTGGCCGGCAAACGGTTGGTCGTAGTGGAGGATTCGGTCGTGCGGGGCACGACGACACGGGGGAAGATCGGGGCACTGCGTCGGGCGGGTGCGAAGGAGATTCACCTTCGGGTGGCGAGTCCTCCGATCCGGCACCCGTGCTATTTCGGGATAGACTTTCCGAGCCAGACGGAGCTGGTGGCGCACGAGCGATCGGTGAAGCAGATCGGTGAGTACGTGGGCGTCGACTCGCTTTCGTATATTTCGCACGAGGGGATGCTCTCGTGCGTGAAAATGAAACCGGAGAAGTATTGCACGGCGTGTTTCTCCGGGAAGTACCCGATGGACGTAGAGGAGCCGGTCGAGAAGTTCGCGATGGAGCGGAACCAGTTGCGTATCTTCACGTAGGCGGGTTGCGAAAACGGTTTCCCCGGGGCTTTTGTGACAGACCTGCGTCACTGCCGGGGGGCGGCTCGGGGCGACATTGCGACTTATGCGGGGGTTGCTCGAGCGGGCGGCAGTGACGGGCCGCGGCACGTGATTCGACAGGGAGAGTTCGGCGGAAGTGGCGATTACATACCGGCAGAGCGGAGTTGATATTGAAGCCAACGCTCGTTGGGTAGGGGCGATTCAGGCGGCGATGCGGAGTACGTACGGTCCGCGCGTGCCAAAGATGCGTCACGGTGGTTTCGCCGGGTTGTTTCGCCTGGATTATGACGAGCAGCTCTTTCGGCGGAACTATCGCCGGCCGGTGCTGGTGGGTTGCGCGGACGGGGTCGGGACGAAGGTACTGATCGCGATCGCACTGAAGCGTCTCTCGACGATCGGGATCGATCTGGTCGCGATGAACGTGAACGACCTGATCACTTGCGGGGCGGAGCCGCTGTTCTTTTTGGATTATCTGGCGGTCAACAAGCTGGACCCGGCGGGGCTGCAGGAGGTCATCGAGGGCGTGGCCGCCGGCTGCCGGGAGGCGGGTTGTGCGCTGCTGGGCGGGGAGACGGCGGAGATGCCCGATTTGTACCGCCGGGGCGAGTTCGATCTGGCCGGGTTCTCGGTGGGGGTGGTGGAGTACGGCCGGGTGATTGATGGGACCCGCGTGGCTCCTGGTGACGTCGTATTGGCACTGCCGTCCAGCGGAGTTCACTCCAACGGTTATTCGCTGGTTCGCAAGCTCATCTTTGCCGGGCGCTGCCGGCTGGACCGCACCTACGATGATCTGGGCGAGACCCTCGGCGAGGCGCTGCTTCGTCCGACGCGGATCTATGTGAACGCGGTGCAGGCGGTTTTGCACGCGTACCCGATCAAGCGGGTAATCACCGGCATGGCGCACATAACCGGGGGCGGGCTAACGGAGAATGTCGCCCGGGCGTTGCCGGTGAACTGTGATGCCGTGCTGCGAAGCTCGGCGTGGCGTCCGCCGCCGATATTCGACTTCCTGCGCCGGCTCGGTACCAGTCGAGCCGAGATGTTCAAGGTGTTCAATATGGGGGTGGGTTACGTGTTTTTTGTCCGGCCTCGATACGTTGCCGGGGTCCTCCGGGCTTTGCGGGAATCTGGGGAGCGCCCGTTTGAGCTCGGTTGCGTGCGGCGGGGTACGCAGCGTGTCCGGTTTGAGCGGCGCAAGAGGGGTGACGTCCGATAACCTTGGCGGCTTTCGGGGCGGTAGTCGTGGGCGGGGTGCGAATAACCGGCGGGTTGGGGCGAATATCCCATCACAGACGTTACTCAACCGGGTGGTGGTGAGGCCGAGACATGGTACAGATCACGATATTCGCTGGGCACGACGGGCAGTTGCGCTCCGACAAGCTGTTTTACTTCACGTTGTTTGCCGGGTGCGATCTGGTTCGGCCTACTGCGGCTCGGCAGGCTCAGGATTACAGCGAGCGGCGTCGAGCGAACCGACCTCCTCCTCCGCGGCCGTTCTTTTTGACCATTTTCGCCGGGGTTGACATCAAATCTCCGACCATGGCGGAGGAGTACCTGGATCTTCGGGAGATGCTCAGCGCGGGGGCGCTGACGTTGGACGACTGGGAGCGGGCGATTGGGCGGGTGAGTTCGTCGGAGGGTTCGATCGGCTCTTTGACCCTCTTCGGCGGGATGGGTGAGAACGAGATCCCGTCGGAGAGTGAGGAGATCGAGGCCCTGGCGCTGCACCGCCATTTGGGTAACATTTCGGATGAGGCGGGGCGGGTCCTTCAGTACGGTATCGGTCAGCACAATGCCGAGCGGTACTCGATCGTCCGGCAGGCGGTGCTGGCGGGTACGGCCTGACTGCGGGGCGGGCATTCGCGGTTTACTTCCGGTTTCTATTGCCGTCATAATCTCAGGAAGGCAGTGGTCTGCGCGTTGCTTGCCGGGCGAGTTGTCGCTATGGCTTGGGGTGGCTAGAATTATACTGTTAGTGGATGTGAGAGCATCTCGGGTGTGATTGGGTCCAATCGCTCCGGGTATCGTGTCGGCGGTCGTTTCCTTCGCAGGGAGTCTAATGGCCTTGGTAAGGCCTGTAGAGCCGGGTCCGTGGTTGTCCTGGGCGGGGTTGCTGAGCGTGGTCCTGGTCTTGCTGCCGGCTCCGCGCCCGGCGCGGGCGACGGTGGAAGTGACGGTAACTCGGGTCGGTTTTCCTACATTGAACAGCGGCTCGGTCATCCGAAACGGGGCGTGGATGCCGATCGTGGTGGATCTCGATTTGATCGACCAGAGCAGCTTCGACGGATGGTTGCGTACGGCGCAGTTTGACGACGACGGAGATGCCTGTATTGACGCTGTCGAGGTGCATCTGCGAGTTGAGACCGGCGGTACCGCAACGCGCACCCTGTACGTTCCAGCGAGCCCCGGGCGTAACTCGGGGAAATGTGAGGTAGAGCTCCTGACGGACCGGGGAGAGGCGGTCGAGGTGTTGTCGCAGGGTGAGCTGACGTATCGAGCGTCGCCGGGGCAGGTTCCGCAGCACGTCGATGATGACGCCGTTGTGGTGTTGTCTCTTTCCGCGGGGACGGTGGGGCGAGTGCAGGATCTGGTGGCGCCGGGGGACGAGAGGCCTTACATCCGACCGGTATCAGTGGCGCATCTTAGCCCGGGAGATCTTCCGGAGCAGTGGATGGGTCTGGAGGCGATTGATTACATCGTTTGGGATGACGCAGACCCGGAGCTATTGACGGAGCGGCAGGTTGGGGCCTTGTTGGAGTGGGTCCGGCAGGGTGGGACGTTGTTGATTGCGGCGTCGCGCTCGGCGGATGCGCTGACGCTTTCCGGTCCGTTGGCGGAGGCGCTGCCGGTAACGATCGGCGAGACCATGGCGGTTCGCAACCTCAGGGAGGTCCGGCGCGAGCTTCTGGAGGCGCCAAAAGACGAGGACGGTCGGCGGGTCGCGGATTCCATCTGGTTGGCGGCGGAGTTTCCGGGTCCGGTGCCGGTGGCCAAGTGTACTTTGCGAGACGGTAGTGTTGTGGAGGCGGAGGAGGATTCGCTGGGTCTTCCGGTGGTTACTCGGGGCCGGTTAAGCGGCGGGTATGTGATCTACTCCGCGGTGACGTTGAAGGACTTATTCAGTGCCTCGGGTGAGACATCTGTTTTTTTTGATCGCCTTTTCTATCTGAACCGGTTTGACAATCCGGATACAGAGCGTCCGCGTGGCATATCTTTGTTTTATGCGGCGGTTACTCCGGTTTCATTTGCCACCAGCGGAGGCGTGTATTTGCTGGTGGCGGCGCTGGCCTCGGTGGCCTATGTGTTATTGGCGACGTTCGGCGTTTGGGGTTTTCTGTCCAAGCGTGGTTGGCGGCATCATAGCTGGAACGCGTTTGCCCTGGCGGCGATTGCCGCGAGTGTCCTGAGCGTGGTGGTGGTGCAGTCGCGGCGAGGCTTCGGGGCGACTCTGCGCCAGCTTTCCGTGATCGATGCAGAAGCCGGTGATACGGTCGGTTGGGGCACGGCGTATTTCGGGCTCAAGACCAGTATCGACCGGAAGATGGACTTGTGGCTGCCGGCCGATCGGGAAGCCGCTTCAGAACCTCACGAGACGTCGTGTTTTCTTCGGCCACTGCCGGGGACGATGGATGCAAGCGGCGAGCGGACGAGCTTCGCGGACCCGGAGGAGTATCGGTTGATCCCGGCAAGTGCGGTCATTGAAGATGTCCGGATGAGGGCGACGCTGAAGCGTTTCGAGGGGCGTTGGATGGGTCCGCTGGCCGGCCGGCTGACCGGCGAGATCTTCGTCCGGGGGCGCGAGATGTCGGAAGACAGTTATGTAATGAACGAACTGGGGGTCGACTTGGTGAGTTGCTGGCTGTTGCACCCGGTTATTAACGCCGACGACCAGCAGGGCTTTCGCAGCAATGCGGTATACGCGTACGAGTTGGGGAATCTGCCGGCTGATGGGGAGCGCGTGCTGCTGCACCCGTTGTGTTATACGCCGAAGTTGAAGCAGACGCTGCCGCAGTTTATGGCGTCGGTGACCCTGGCCAAGCGGCAGACGGAGTGGGGAACGCCGTTTCGTAGTCTGGTAGGAGACCTGAGTTTCGGCGGAGATCGTCCGAAGGGTCCGCCGCTGGGTGAGGAGCAGCGGGCGTTGATGTTGCTCTCGACCGTGGGGGAATACGACCCGAGTCAAGACGCGAACATGAGCAGGCATATATTCGGTTTGCCGACCTGGTCGCGAGATCGAGCGAGGGCGCTTGACTTGCGTGATCAACTGCAGAAGGACTGTGTGTATTTGATAGGTTTCACGGATGATCCCGGTCCGATTGGGTTGTTTCGCAGAACAGGAAACCGGGGGTATCGTCTGTTGGAGCCGGCCGACGGTGAGGCTCGGACGATGTATCGTTTCCGGATTCCCGTGGTGAGGCGGGGTTCGGTGACGGGCAGCGCCGTCTCGGCAGAACCTGACACCCCGGTTGCGGAAAAAGAGGCCGTCCCGGTAGAAGAGGATTAAAGACACTACCTCGTGATTGTCAAAACCATCAATCTGACGAAGCGGTATGGGAAGCTGGTGGCGCTCGACAACCTCCATTTGAATATCGAGGAGGGAGAGTGTTTCGGGTACATCGGTCCGAATGGCGCGGGAAAAACGACGACGATCAAGATTCTCGCGACGCTTTTGCAGCCGACTTGGGGTGAGGCGCGGGTTTGCGACTACGTTGTGGGTTACGAGTCGCGTAAGATTCGGCCGTTGATCGGGTATGTTCCGGATTTCTTCGGGGCGTACGAAGACATGGTCGTGCAGGAGTACTTGGAGTTTTTCGCCAGCGCGTACAATATTACCGGGAAGCAGCGTATGCGGGTGGTGGGCGATGTGCTCGAGCTGACGGACTTGGTCTATAAGCGCGAAGCTCTGGTGGACTCGCTTTCGCGCGGGATGCAGCAGCGTCTGAGCGTGGCGCGGGTTTTGTTGCACGACCCGAAGGTGCTGTTGCTGGATGAGCCGGCCAGCGGGCTCGACCCCAGAGCGCGGATTGAGATTCGGGAGCTGCTCAAAGAACTGCATCGGATGGGCAAGACGATTATCATAAGCTCGCACATTCTCCATGAGTTGGCGGAATTGTGTACGACGGTGGGGATTATCGAGCAGGGCGAGCTGTTGTTCCACGGGCCGCTTCGGGAGATTCTCGACCGGGCGCGGACGGGTACCAAGCTGGTAATCAAGGTTACGGAACAGCAGGACCTAGCGGCGTTGACCCTGCAGCGGGCGAAGGGAGTGAAGGGCGTGGAATTGCGCAACGGACAACTGGTAGTCGAGTTGACTAAGGCGACCCATGACTTCAGCGCCGTGGCGTATCTTCTCTTGAAGAACAAGTTCAGAATCAGGGAGATTAAGGAGGAAGAGGTCGACCTGGAGACGGCGTTTATGAGGCTGACGAAGGGAATGGTGCAGTAGAGGTCCGTTGGAGAGCGCGGCTGTCGGTTTTGTGCCGTTCTCGAAGTTGCGTGTGTGAATGAATGCAGTATTCGCTAAGTTGTGGTTGTGGGTCTGGCATTTACTGCCGGCCAACCCGATTCTGATTCGGGTGGTCACCGGGGCATCACGCCGATCGCGGCATTTATGGCTGCGGGCGGGGTACCTGAGTGCGCTGCTGTTGGTAGTTCTCTTTCTGCTCATCACGGCGATGACCGGCGAGAGCGGGTCGCTGACGGACCTGGCGAAGGGGGCGTCGCAGACGTTTATGTGGGCGTCGGTCGCGCAACTGGCGATGATGTGCTTCTTGGCGCCGGTGTTTACGGCCGCGGCCATTACGCAGGAGCGGGACGCCCAGACATTCAATATTCTCCTCTCGACGCCGCTTAGCAACGGTCAGATTGTGTTCGGGTCTTTGATGAGCCGGCTCTACTTCGTGGTGTTGCTGCTGCTGGCCGGGCTGCCGATCTTCTTGGTGACGACGGCGTATGGTGGGGTCGGAACCGCCCAGATCTTCGAGAGTTTTGCGCTTTCCGGGGCGACTGCCGTCTTGACCGGGTCCTTGGCGATCTTCGTAGCGATGGTGCGGGTGGGGACGCGCGGGACGATCTTCTCGTTCTACTTGCTGATTGGGCTATACCTGCTGTGTCTCTACTTGCTGGGTTTGTGGGATCAGACCTGGCTGGACACGTCGCCGGCCAATCTGGCCGGGCGCAGGATGAGCTGGCTGACCCCGTTTCACCCGTTTCTGGCTTTGGAGGTGGCTCTGAACCAAGTCTATGCGCCGTCTCGGGCTCACTTGGGAGACTGTTCGGCGCTGACGCGATTCGCGTGGGCGTCCCCGGCCAGCTTCTATGTGGTTTGGACCCTGACGCTGGCGCTGGTATTGACGACCGTGAGTGTTATTTTTGTGCGGCGCGGGGCCAAGGTGGGAGAGCCGACCGTGTTGAATGTGATAGCGGGGTGGTTCAAGCGGGCTCCGCGAGGCGAGCGAATGCGCAAGCCGCGTAACGTGTGGGCGAACCCGGTGGCGTGGCGCGAGGCTCGAACCAGAGTGGCCAGCGGGGCATGGCTGCGATGGGCGCTGATCATCGGTGGTCTGGCGGGAGCGGTAACGCTGTTCATAGCGCACGCCGGTGGTGGTCTATCCGGCGGCGAGGTGCGCAGATGGCTGGCGGCCTTGATTGTGATCCAGTTCGCCATTGCCATTATCATTGCCACCAACACCGCGGCCACGTCGATGACCAAGGAGAAGGAATCCAAGACGATGGACCTTATGCTCACTACTCCGCTCACCAGCAAGTACATTCTGTGGGGTAAGTTGCGGGGGCTGGTGAGTTTCGCCGCTCCGCTGCTGGCCGGTCCGGTTCTGATGCTGGTGGCGTTTGGTCTTCTAGGTTTGGGAAGCACGGGTGCTCCTCCGGCGATCTGGATAGAGACCGGGGCGGAACTGGCGTTGCTGATGGTGGTTTACACGGCCTTTGCCTGCGTGATTAGCCTGCGGGTGTCGCTGGTCACCAAGAAGAACGTAACGGCGGTGATGTACAGCGTCGGATTGATGATTCTCCTCTATGGAGCGGCGACCTTACTGGGGATGGCCGTGGTCTCGGGAAGCGGGAACGAGATCGGGGGGTTCATGGCCCCGTTTACGCCGTTTACTTCCATCTGGTATTTGGTTGACTCTGAGCAGTTGTTCGAGTCGACGGCCGCGTTCACCCGAGGGCAGATAGCGCTGCGCACTGCGGCCGCCTTCGGGACGGCCATTGCCGCCGTGCTCTACACGTTCATCATCTGGAGCGTGTACACCGGGTTGGTCCGCAACTTCGACATGATCGTCCGCAAGCAATCGGGGACGTAACCGGCGGCTTCTGTTCAGGTAGAGGCATCCGCTTCGCTATGGTATGCTTGTTGACGAACGACTCCACGTGGGCCAAGTCACCCGGACTCATTCCGGGTTCCCGGAACACCGCGCTTATGTCCGGCGTTACGTTCGCCTCGCCGTTCTCATAACGTTCTCTCCTGCTTAAAAAGCTAGTTGCGACTAACCCTGCCCGGCATGATCTAAGGCCCGGGAGGCAAGTCCTGTTTCGGAAAAGTCACCCCCGGGGCGTCATCCGTCTGATAGGTGAACTTCCACGTTCGTACTCTGCCGTACCCGTACAGGTCGTGGCCAAAGTCTCTGTCCCAACGGACGATCAGCCCACTCTTTGGATCCACTTTCCATGTATCTCTTACTGTTAGGTCATTCCCCTTGACGGTCATCCGCCGCAGGACAATCCATGTGTGGTTCTTCATGCAGAGGGTGACCATGTCCGTCCCCGGATTGCCCGCGCGAGCCCGGCCCGCGGGCCTCTTCCAGATGTGAAGAATCTCATCAGTCGGAAAGTCCGGGCCGATGTACTGCCCCTCCCGGAGAAAGGGCACGTATTCGGAGGTCTCCATATACTCCCGGTCGGGGAGGAGATCCGCCCTCGTTCCAAGAAGGTGATCTATCACCCGCACCAGCTTGCTCCGCGGGCCCACGATAGGTCGATTCGTTGTATGAGTGAAACAGCGGATCATATTCGCATCGTTCTCGGAATGCCACCCGGCATGATACTCCTCATTCTCAAGCGAAAAGACGCTCATCGCCCCGTCAAGAGTGTAGTTCTTGTCAATCAGTATCCAGGTTCCCACAGACTTCTCCGGCGGGAGCGTCGCGTCGACGCTTACTGCCGATGCCTGATAGATCTGTTTGCCTTTGTTCTCCACCGCGAACCAGACAAAATCTCTTGTATGAATACAGTGGATGCGATGGGCTCCCGTGGGTTCCTGTTCAACATCCAGGACGAACGACATGTGCGAGGCCTCAAGATACACCTCGGTGATTCGAGCCAGGGCTGCCTCAGCCTGTTCCCGGGTCAGCTCCGCAGACGCAGGCAGCAGCACGGAGGCCTGCAAGATCAACAACCCTGCCATTGCGTTCATAGAATATTCGCCTTCCTTCCGTGCCGCCACGAGACGATAGGCATGATTCCGAGAAGCCACTCTGCTGCGCTCACCGACGTGGACTACATCCTCTGAAGGTCGAGCCGTCGGCGCCGATTCGGTTTCTCACTGCCAATCCACTTTACTGGTTGCCGCCCGCGAACGCGAGGAGTTTCTTGCACCTAGAGTGACGTAATCCCATGAGAGGGTGTCACCGTTGCATGAAGCGGCCCCGACCTCGAATCCGCGAAGTCCGGACTACGCGCCATTGCGGGGCCGGCGGCAACGTCAACGGTGGGGCCGATTAGCCGCCGTGATCGTGATTGTCATGATCGTGATTGTCATGATCGTGATCGTGTTCGACGGCCGGGGCGAGGTCGTGGAGTTTCCCGAGAAGTGTGAGCATTTCCGCGTGCATCGCCCGTATCTCGTCCACGTTGCCATCCTCGGAGGCCGCGTGGGCTTTATTGGCCTTGGCCGCCAAGAGCTTCTGTGTTTGATTGACGGTCTTCACGTCTTCTTTCGCCACGCCGCTATCCGTGGCCATAGCCAGCTTGGGCAGCTCGGCGCTGATTCCGACAATGGCGTCACAGGGACCGTGAGCGCCGGCAATGTTGCCCTCGGCGAGTAACCTCTCGATCTCGGCGAGTTCCGTCGCGACGGCCTCTATTGCGACCATGTACGTCGTGGGGGTCTCTTCATGACCGTGGCTGTGCCCGTGATTGTGTGCGGCCTCTTCCGTCCGGGCCGGGGCCGGCACTTTCGCATGGGCATGAGCGTGCTCCGTTTCCTTGGGAGTGGCAGAGTCTGCCGACTTCGGGACGGTCGTTTCGTGGGGTTCGGGGGATTCGTCACGACGGCAGCCGCTTGCGGTTGCCAGCACCATACCGAGGGACGCGACGCCAACGAGAATTAGCCTGGTTCCGTTCATAGTCAAGCTCCTTGAGATTTCTGAACGGTCTATGCTTCGATAGTCTCAGCGCTGATGCGCTTAGCGGCCTTGTGGCCGAAACGAAGGAAGACCGTAGGGGTAACGAAGAAGTCCAATAGAGTACTGGTAATCAGCCCGCCGATCATCGTGATTGCGACGGGATACAGGATCTCTTTTCCCGGCTGGCCGGCTTGCATGGCGAGCGGGACCAGGGCGAGGGCGGCGGTCAGGGCGGTCATGAGCACGGGGGCCACGCGTTCCTGGCTGCCTTTGATGACAAGTTCCTCTCCAAAGGGGAGCCCCTCCTCGCGGATCAGATGGAGGTAGTGGCTGATCATGAGCACGCCGTTGCGCGAGGCGATTCCACATAGCCCGATGAAGCCTACGAGGCTGGCGAGGTTGAACGTCTCCCCGGCGAGGCGGAGGGCGACCACGGCTCCGATGAAGGCGAACGGGATATTGAGGAGAACCTGCATCACGACGCGGACGGACCGCAGTTGGTTATACAACAGCGCGAACATGCCCACGATGCTGAGGCCGAACAGGGTCAGTATGGTCTGAGTGCCGCGCCGCTGGCTCTCATAGGTCCCCTCGAGACGGACGTAGTATCCTTGGGGGGTATCGACCTGGGCGGCGACGGTCTGCTGAATCTGCTGAACCGTGCTGCCCAGGTCGCGCCCGCGGATGTTGCACGATACGATAATCCGTCGCTGCGTACCCTCCCGACCGATTTGGTTCGGGCCGGTCGTTTCGGCGATCTCGGCAACGTCCCGCAGCAGTACTACCGCTCCACTGGGGGAGATAAGACGCATCCGAGCCAGGCGGTCGGGAGAATTGCGGTATTGTTCGTTGAGCATCACGACCAGGTCGAACGTGCGTTGGCCTTCGAACACCTCGCTGATCACTTTGCCGTTGGTAGCCATCTCGAAGGCCGTGATCACTTCGGCCACGGTGAACCCATAAAGGGCGGCGGCGTCGCGGTTGACCTTCAGATGGAGTTGCGGGATTACGGTCTGCTGCTCGACGGCCAGGTCGACCACGCCGGGAATAGTCTCCAGGGCATCGCGAACGTCCTCGGCGATGACCTGCAGCTCGTCAAGATCCTCTCCGAAGATCTTGAGGGCCACGTCGGTGCGTACTCCCGACAACATCTGGGCGATTCGGTGCCCTAGGGGGGCGCTGATCTCCACGAATACGCCGGGCAGAGGGGCAAGTACGCGTTCGATCTCCGCGGCGATCTCCGACTGCGAGCGCAGAAGGGACGGAGGCTTACGCCTACCGGGGTCGTTCGAGTCGTCACCGGAACTGAGCAAGTCATCCTCCGTCCAGAATTGGAGGTCCATTTCGGTAATGTGGACGCCGTGGATGTGTTCGTCCTGCTCTGCGCGGCCGGTGCGTCGACTTATTCTCTTGATCTCCGGAATGCCGAGCAGGAGCCGCTCGGACAGTGACCCAATCCGGTTGGATTCCTCCAGCGACGTTCCGGGAGATGCGTTGACGAACACGGTCAGGGTCCCCTCGTTGAACGGGGGGAGGAACCCCGTTCCCAGGCGGGTCATCAGTATGGCGGCGCCAACCAGGAGAGTCAGGCAGATGGCCAGAACGGTCAGGGGACGCGGCAGAGTCACCCGGTAAACCGCTCGCGCGGCGGCCTTGCAGGCGCGCAGGGCGGGGCTGTCCTCCTTGACTCTCGCGGCTTTTAGATGCGGCAAAAGGTAGTAGCACAATACCGGCGAGACGGTCATGGCAACCAGGAGCGAGGCCAAAACGGAAGTGATGTAGCCGACAGCCAGCGGAGCGAAGAGCCGCCCCTCGAGCCCTTGAAGGAAGAACAGCGGCAGAAAGACCAACAACACGAGCACCGTGCCGTAGAGGATAGGGGCGCGGACTTCAAGCGAGGCCTCGTAGACGACTTGCAGCGGTCGCCGCGGTTTGGCGGCTTGGCGGTTTTCGTTGAGTCGCCGGTACACGTTCTCCACGTTTACGATGGCGTCGTCGACGAGGGCGCCGACGGCGACGGCGATGCCGCCGAGAGTCATGGTGTTGAGAGTCAGGCCGAACCAGTCAAACACCAGTGCCGTGATGAGCAGGCTCAACGGTAGAGCGCTCAGGGTGATCAGGGTGGTGCGGGCGTTCATGAGGAACAACGCCAGGATGATGATGACCAGGATGGAACCGTCGCGCAGGGCTTCGAACACGTTGTGAATGGCCCGGTTGATGAAATGGGCCTGCCGGAACAGGTCGCGATTGATCATGAGGCCATCGGGCAGACTCGGGCGCAGAGCGTCTAAAGCGTCGTCAATCCGCGCCGTCAATGCCCGCGTATCGACATTGGGGGATTTCTGAATGGAGAGCAGGACGGCCGGCGAACCGTTGATGCTCCCGTCGCCGCGTTTAACCAAGCGACCGGCTTCAACGACCTCGGCTACGTCTTGGACCCGTATGGGTCGGGCGGTGCCGTGATCGCCGCTACGGCGCATGGCGATGAGCGAGTCTTCGATGTCTTCTCGCGTATGGACTCGACCGATATTGCGAACGGCGGTCTCCTGGGTCGGGCCGACGATGAAGCCGCCGCCGCTGTTGAGGTTTGACTCGCCGAGGGCGGTTTCGAGATCACCCAAGGTCAACTCAAACTGCCGGAGCCGCTCCGGATCGGCGCGAACCTGAAACTCGCGGAGGTCGCCGCCGATGACCGAGACCTGGCTGACCCCTTTGACGCTCAGCAAAGCCGGACGCACTACCCAATCGGCAAGGGTACGCAACGCCATTGGATCGGTGTCCGGTGCCTGAAGACCCATCAGCATGATGTCGCCCATCAGACTGCCGACGGGTCCCATCTGCGGAATGACGTGCTCCGGCATCTTTTCACTGATGGTCGTGAGTCTCTCTTGGACGATCTGCCGGTCGCGCCAGAGGTCGGTGTCCCAACCGAATTCGACGAAGACCATGCTGATGCCCAGGCCGCTGAAGCTGCGGACCCGCTCCACCCCGGTAGCGCCGTTGACCGAGTTCTCGATGTGAAACGTAACCTGCCGTTCCACCTCCTCCGGAGCCAGGCCGTGAGCCTCGGTGAGCACCGTTACCGTGGGGCGGGTCAAATCGGGCAGCACGTCGATCGGAAGGGTAAGGGCCGTGTGGAGCCCTAGCGCGCTCAGCAAGACCGCGGCGGCGAGCGTGAGCAACCGGTTGTTCAACGCTGTGCGGATGATTGCACTTAACATAAACGTACCTCCGTCCGCGACTAGTGGTTGTGGCCGGCGTGCGGATCAACGGGCTCGCTATCGCCCGTGCGAATTTGTGACAGGTTGTAGACACCCTGGCTCGCTACGACGTCGCCCGGGAACAGGCCCTCGCGCACTTCGACGAACTCGTCGTTGCCGGCTCCGGGGGTGATCTCCTGTCGGGCGAACGTCAGCTCTTCGAGGCCGGCCTGTTTGAACACGAAGTGTGCCGGTCCGTCCTGTAGCACGGCAGAGGTGGGCACGACGACGGGCCAGTCCTTGGGGTCGATCATGTCGCGCACGACCACCGAGAGGCTGACGAAGGCGCCGTCCCGAAGAACGCCGTCGGGGTTCTGCGCGTCGACTATTAGATGGGCGGTCCGCTTAACCGAGTCGATGACGGGGCTGATGAACCGCACCTGCCCGTCGATCACTCGATCGGGATCGGATCGAGGGCGGATTCGGGCCTGGGACGGATTCCGGCGGCTGAGCCGGCTGACGATCGATTCGGGAAGCTCGCCGTGGATCTGGACCTTGCTGTAATCCGCCACGACGAGCAGAGGCCGGCCGGCCGCCACACTCTCGCCGCGTGAGACGTTACGCTCGACCACCACCCCGTCGATGGGCGCGCGCAGACGGATCAGACTCATACGCTGGGCGGCGTCCCGGCAGTGCGCCCGGTCGCACAGATCGGTTGGGGCGACGAGTTGGGCCGGATCGATGTTGCTCACGGCCAGCAGCGTTTCTCGGCTGAGCTGCAACGCCTCGGCTTGCTCTACGAGAGCCTTGACTTCCTCCCGGGCAACCTGCAGTTCCACGGCCTTCCGGCGGACCATCGCTCGCGCCGACAGGGCCGCGGCCCGCCGGTCATATAGCTCGTTGAGAGCGACCACCTGCTCGGCTGATTCCAGCCTCTTGACCTGGGCCTCGGCCAGCTCGGCGGCTTCGGCAACAGTTTCGTGTTCGACCTCCAACTCTCGAACGCGTCCTCGAGCGCGAGTAAGCTCAACCTGCAACTCGCGGTAGGAGGTCTCCAATCGGCGGGCTTCGTACTTGTTGCGGGCTAGCTCCGGGGAGTCGATGTCCAGGAGCACATCGCCCTGGCGGACGACGTCGCCGATTTGCACGTCAACGTGCAACACTTGTCCGGCAGTGCGCGGGGCTACCACGTGCCTGCGATCCGGGGCGGCTTCGACGGTGCCCAATAGGTCTACCACCTCCTCCACCGGACCGAAGTCCACGTCGTGCACGCGCAGTCCGATGGTGCCGGCGGTTTCAGGTGTGATTACGCACAGGCCCGCGCCGGAGCCTCCGCTTTCAGAATGGTCTTCGGCGGCTGGAGCCGTGCCGGCGGCCTGGTAGGTCGAATTAATCCATGTGTAAGCTGCTAAGCCACCCGCACTCAGGCCAAAGGCCAAGGCGAACAACGCTGCGGCGATTGTCTTTCCGTTCATAGGTCTCGGTCTCCGCACAAGGCGTTGCCATGCTCCCTTGAAGGGGACGTGGTCTTGCCCTCATTCAAAATAGAAAGGCCGCCGCGGCGTTTCGCAGCAGGTCCGTTACGAAGGTCTCGCACTGCTCCGGCACGGTGCAGCCGCTGAGCAGCGTCAGTCCCGCCGAGACTGCCAGGGCCAGGTCCTTCAGTTTCAGGGGATGTTGCTTCACGGTTCCACTCCGCTTGGGTTGGTTTCTCTTTCGTTCTGAATGGCCGCGGCTCGACGGATGAGGTCGTCGAGAGGTTGACACGTAATCCGATCCAGCTCGGCCACCGCCTCGGCCGCTTCCCGGGCGGCTACCGCTTGATGACTGCGACTATCGAGGAACTGTCGTTGGGCTTCGAGGACCGCCAGAAATGAAGTCTGTCCCGCTCGGTAAGCGGTCTGTGACAGCTCCAGATTCCGCTGCGCGATGGGCACGGCCCGCTCTCGGTAAGTCCCGGCCAAACGCCACGAGGAGAGGGCTCGGTCAACCCCGCTGCGTACCTCCTGCACGGCAGCCAGCTCCAGCGCTTCAGCTTTCTTCACTGCCTGTTCGAACGCGAACTCGGCCTTGGCGATCTGCGCCTGGTTCTGGTCGAAGATGGGCAGCTCGATCTCCAAGGTTGGTCCGATGGTGATATCCGTGTGCTCACGCCCGGCGCTGCGAGGTTCGATTTCCGGGGCCGTCAACCGGCCGTTCGCCAGAGACGCTCGGGCGGTATCCGCCAGGAGGTTCCTGCCGCCCTCGGCCTGCCTCTTCTCCCGTTCGACGGCCAGACCCAAACTGATACTCTGGAGGACGCGGCGACGCTCGGTGTTCAGCGCTTCCTTGGCTCGAGCCACGTCCAGCCGTGCGGCCTGGATGTCGAGGCAGGCGGCGCAGGCCAGCTCGATCAGAATGTCGTTGTCGGGCAGTCCAGCGGGAATCTCGGGATATCCATCGATCAGGACGAGGGAGTCGGCGTTCAGGGTCAACGCCAGCAGGCGGGCCAGTTTTCGACGGGCTTCGGCTGCGGCGAGACGGGTGGCTTCCTCCGCGAGTTCCGAATCCAGGACCACGCCGCGGGCCAGATTGACGTCCAGCTCGGACGCGGCTCCGGCTCCGAGCCGGGCGTCGGCGAGATCGAGGACCTTCTGGGCGATCGTGATGTCTTCCCGGCTCAGAGCGTAGAGGCGTTCGGCTCCGATCGCACGGTAATACGCCGTCTTAACGTCGGCGGCGAGGTCGGTCGCATAGCGCGCCAGTTCGAGGATCTCCCGCTCGAGTGCTTGCTCCGCCGCTCGTTTGCGGGGCGGAATCTGCCACAGTTCCGCGATGTTCTGGGTGATTCCGAAGTCCAGGCCTGCCAGTCCGCCCCCGGCGGGGAACCCGGCTGTGATTCCCAGGGACGGGTTCGACAGGATACTCGCTTGGACGACGTCCGCCCGAGCCATTCCCAGGTCCATAAAGGCGGCTTGAAGCGTACGGTTGTTCAACAACGCGATTTCGACCGCCTCGTCCGTGGTGAGTCCCGATAAGAGGAGTTCTTCGACGCGTTGTCGGCCGAGTTCCTCCTCGCCCGGTTCGTAGATGCGCCCTTGGCCGGTGCTGGCGGCGATTCTCTGGGCCGCTTGGTTGTAGTCCGGTTTGGGGTCCACCGTGGCGCAGCCGCTGCCCAGCATTACAAGGGAGCAGGCAACAATGGCCTGTTTTCGAAGCATGGCAATCAGCTCCTTGATTATGGCGACAACACTCTCTCGGTCGGCGCGTAGGCCCTAATGGCGAAAAGCGGCGCGAACCAAGGCTAAACCCTGGGCGCGGAGCGTGCGGGCAGGACGGGGGATCAAATCAAGAGCGGGATGTCAGACGGCGCGTAGGGTGCGGTCGGGCCGCGTGCCGAAAGGTCCGGCGGTCGGGCTCCGGCGGCAAGCGCCGAGTTCTGCAGCGTCGTAGACGATCCTGTCAGGATCGGGCATTCGGTCGGGGTTGATACTCGTGAGCGGCCGGCCATGCCGGGGGTGTGGGCAACGACGGCGTCGCAGGGATCACCGGGGCACGAAGGCCCGTGCTCACAATCGGAGTCGCCTTCTTCGTGGTGATGGTGCGCAGAGCCCAGGCACTCGCCGTTACATAGCATGGGCGACGCAACCAGCGCCCAGGCCGACAGGGCAATCGATAGTACCTTTATCCCTACCATACTACGTTGAGCCTAGAAGTCTCCGGCGGTCGCGTCAACGTCGGCGGCGTAACGCTTCAGTCACAGACCGGTTATCGGTTGCTCTGACGACGGGCTTCGCGTGGCGGGCACCGTTCGAGGGCGGGTTTCCTCTTTGGGCAGGCTCCTCCTGCGGTCCCGCGCGGTAGCCGAGGTTCGCCCCATAATGCCTCTGGCGCGATGCGGTTCCCATTCGGCTGCTGGATAGGTGAGCCGGCAGGGTTGACTCGGCGGTCGCGCCCTGCTTCAATGCGGCCCTGTGAGCACCGCTAGCTCAGTTGGCAGAGCAGCTGACTCTTAATCAGCGGGTCCGGGGTTCGAGTCCCTGGCGGTGCAGTCTTCGAGGTGCCTGTCCGACGAGCGGCGGTCTTCACCGCCTGGCTGAGTCTATCCCCGTGATTCGGTGCAGGTGTTCGACGCTCTCCATCTGACGAAGTAGCTCGTGATCCTCGATCGGTCTCTCGCCAGCCGCCGGAATGAAGAGCGGGTAGGGTCCGCTCTGCGGACCGTTTGTTCTTAGAGCGGCGTCGGGGAACGAAACCGGCCACAACGACGCGCATCGCGAGAAGACATGCCACCGGTGCGGCTCGGGCGTCTTAGCCCCAACCGATCTTGACAATTGTCGCACCGTGCCGGTGAACAATTGTCGAGATAGTAGGGGCGGCACTTCGAGATTCGCTGAGGTTTCGGTCGTCGCCAAGGCGCTCCCTCGTATGATATCAAACCACCGGCGACGAACTCGAACACCGTAGCCCTCTGCCGCCCCGAGGGGCTAGGTGTGAAACGACACTACATTCCCCCAGGCTTACGCCATGGGGCTGGAGGACCTGTCGCCCCAAGGGGCTTGATGCTGCCTTACGATGTGGTAAACACGCTTGCATCGGCGAGCGAACCGGTCCGCAAAGCGGACCCTGCCTCGACTTGTTGGCCCGTGAGGTGGCATGAGGTCGACATGTTCTCGCGCGCCGGGCGAGGTTGCGGCAGGTCTCGTGCCTCGACCGTGCCCTTACGATGTCGTAACCACATTGACATCAGCGAGCGAATCTGTCAGCGGAGTGGACACTTCCGGCTCCACGGGTCAACAAGTTGACCCATGCCACCCAGGTGGCAGAGGGTAGGGCCCGCTCTCCGGACCGTTTGTCCTCAGGGTGGGATTGAAGGGCGAGACCTACGCGATCGTCGCCGATCATCGGCTCCCCCACGTCCAGCGGGGAGGACGTTGAATTACCCGCGAGGGTTCGGAGCACACGCCAAAGACAAAAGGACGTGGGCCACCCGGCCAGAACATCAACTGACAAACACGGCCTGCCGGTTCCACGGGTCAGCAAGTTGACCCATGCCACACGGGTGGCAGGCTTGCAGGGCTCGTGGCATTCCGGGGATTGGGACTACGGGTAGCGCGTATGTTCAACGGCCCACGCCGACTGCGAGTAGCAGCCCGAGTCCGACGAGCAGGACTGACACCACTTGACTGAACTGCCGTTCGGAGATGCGGTGGTGGATGATCGTGCCGATGAAGACCCCGGCTACTGAACCGGGAAGAAGCAGGACGGCCGCCCAGATGCGATCCGCAGTCAGCAGGCCGGCCGCGATGTAGGTCACCGCGCGCAGCAGGCTCATCAATAGGAAATACGTCAGAATAGTCGATCGGAACGTACTCTTGTCCAGGCGGCAGGCGCGCAGGAAGACGATCACCGGGGGGCCTCCCGTGCCGAACATGGCCCCCAGCAGCCCGGAGAGCAGCCCGACCGGGACCGAGATCCACGAGGTTCTCGAAGATGGCGAGGACGCGCCGGCGGAGTCTCGGCGATCGCGGCGGATTCGAGTATCGAAGATGAAGTACAATCCCGCTCCTGCCACCACCAATCCCAGGAACCGCTTAAGCAGGCCGACATCGGTCGAGACCAAAGCCTGCGTCCCCAGCCACAAGCCCAAGGCCATCCCCGGTACGAGCCAGCCCACCAGCCGGATTCGCGCTCGCTGCCAATTGCGGGAGAGGACCGAGATTTCGGTGACCAGGGTGACGATCAGCAGGACGACGACGGCCCCGGTCAGATCAGGCAGCACCAACGCCATCAACGTCACCGCGAACATGCCGGCCCCGAAACCGATCGTGGCGTAGATTAGCTGAGCCCCGGCCATGATCAGGGCACAGGCGATGAAGGTCGGCAGATTGTCGAACAGTTCTGGCATTGGATAGGCAGATTAGCGGTGTTCGAGCCGCAAAGCGAGCGATGGTTGATTATCCCGCCGGTTGGATTTGAGCGCGGGGCTCGCGGCCCGCACCGGAGATGTGATGCCTGTCTTCCGCCGAGTGGCGTCGGCGTTTGTAGGGCAGCGTCGAGGCACGAGACCTGCCAAGAAAGCGCGGGTCGCGCGAATATTGTGGCAGGCCTCGTGCCTCGACCGTGCCCTACTGGACGATGCGCGATTCTGCCACGGCTAGCGCGGCGCAGTCATGACTTCTTCGATGCCCATGTTTTCGACTCGCTTTCGGAGTGCATTGCCGTAATGGAGATGAAGAGGAGGTCAACGCGCAACTCCTTGTCCCAACAGGAGTACGGGTTTTTCGGGATGGACAACGGTCCACACGTTCTTAGAACTCAGGCTCAGCGGGAAACAGTGAATCTCGATTCTCCATGAGTTCTTCGCAGGAATCGATGTCATCTGAGACCGGTATCAGAATGATCGGATTAAGGCCCGGGTCGCGCCGCTGGGGTGGGTTGTTTGGCACGTCCAGGATTGCGAGCGATGCGCCAATCACGAGCTGCTCCGAGTCATCGATAACGCTGCCCCGCAGACTGCCATCGGAGTAGAGCGTCAAATTGTTTGCGAATATCTCACGCCGAGCGATGTAGATCTCACCTTCAATAAGGCCGAACAATCTTACGACCACTGTCACACCCGGCTTTCCGTCGTTGTCGTCGTCGCTGATCAGGGGATCGTTGCGGTCCATCGAGAGTGGTACGTTTGGGTCACCGTCTATGCCGTTGAGCGTCGGCGTCGCTGGACGCCATACCTTCCACACACCGTTCTCCTCATACACCTCGACGATTGCACCAGGGGGCTGAATGGCCTGTGTGGCTGCATCGGAGAAGAACGTGTCGAAGGGCTGGTTGGCGATATACTCGGCATGGCAGAAGCTGTCGAACGCGACAAGCTCTCCGTCTTCGATGATCAGGTCCGTGAAGCCATACGAGACGATGAACGTCGCTAGCGGGCCGTTGGCCGTCTCGCCGTCGTAGGCGACGATGTCGTAGTGGGCGTAGTGTCCCGCCATGGCCGCCATGGCCTCTTCCTTGCTCGCCGGTGCGACCCAATCTGGATCGTTCGCGGGCGTTTCATACAGTGGGCTTTCCGGCCAGGGCAGCGGCCTCGAACATCCGCATCCGACAAGAAAGAGACAGCCGGTGACCATTGTGGTTAACGGCAATACGCAAGCAAATGGCGTCAACATCTCAAATCCTCCGTCTGGATCCAACACGGTTGTAAGCCTCAAGCAATCATACGATAGACTGCCCACTACGCAACACTGCTTTTGGGTCTAGACTGTGGCGAGCACGGAGTGGCACATTGAACGTAGGGTAACCGTTCACGGGGTCCACACCCTGAAAAACAGCCTCCTCAGCAGAATTTGTGGTGGATTTTCGGTTCGGGTAGTTTGCCAAGTGCGTGATATAGGGCGACTTCCGCGGCCTTTAGCTCTCGAAAGCCGTAGGCTCTTCTGATGGTCAGTTTGACCTTGTTGTTGAGTCCCTCCACGATCCCGGACGAATACTGCTTTCTCGCCGCAAACCAATTCAAGATCAGGTTCTCATGAGCACGCAGACTGCGCGCGACTTTCTTAATCGGTTCAAGCCGGCTGCGCATGGCCCGTTGAATCCACCCCTTCAGAAATCGTCCTGCCCAGTGGTATGACTCGTAATCCCAGAGCGCCTGGAAGCTGTCCTTGAGCAGGTAGGCCCGGATGCTCTTGAGGTTGTATCGCATCAGTTCGCTGAGCTTGGCTCCCTGTTTGTTCGTCAGGTTCGCGGGACGCTTCAGCAGGCACCACCGGCTGTGCTTCAGCACCGGGTCGAAACCTTCGCGTGCCAGTTCCTTCGCCTCGGCCGCCCGGACCTCGTCAACCGCCTTGTTCAGCCTGGCCACGATGTGGAACCGATCCAGAATGTGAATCGCGTCGGGGATCTTCTTCCGGATCACGCGCAGGTAGGGCTGCCACATATCGCTGCAGACGTAACGGATTCCGGCTGATCGCGGCTTGCCCATCATGCGAAAGAAACGCAGGAAGCTCTTGGCGGTGCGATCCTGCCCGATCCACAGCAGACGCCGGCACGAGTTCTCAATCTGGTAGACCAACGTCAGATACCGATGTCCTTTTTGGAACTGAATCTCATCGACGCCGATGGCGGCGACGTTGTCCAAATCCCGGTGTTTCAGGCCGTATTCGACGACCCAGGCAACCGAGCGGTAGACCGTGTCCCAGCTGGTCTTGAACACCGTGGCCACCTCTTTCCAACTCAGGCGGCGCGCCCACCGAGCGAGGAACAGCGCGTGAGCGTTGGTGATTCGCTTCTTACCGTCCGCCCAAGGCAACAGTTCGACCTTCACGCCGCAATCCTCGCACTTGACGCGGCGGGGTGCGTAGAGCATCACAACCGGCAAGGCCCACAGCGGAATGAACGAGAACGATCGTCTCGGCATTCGGTCGTAGGCCTTGCCTCGGCGGCCGCAACCCGAGCAGAACGGACGGCTGCCGCGTCGCGGCCGGATTTCGCCTTCCAGCGTCATGGGATCCGAATCACGGAATCGAACGTCTCCGTAGACGAAGCCCTTGACTTTGTGGACGCGATTGAGGATGGTCTTCACTTGCATCGTTCGTTTTCTCCGGGTTGATGTCTTCGCAAACACCAATTTACCGGATTCTCGAACGATGCACTTCTTTTGTCCCGGACACAAGCCGGCCTCTGCCCGTTCCGTCACGTAAACCAAACGCTGCCTCCAGGCCCCTGTAGCTCCGTCACCCTCGGCGTCGGTCTCACCCGACTAGGGCCGACGCCGAGGGGGACGGTGCGGAAGGGGCCGCCCCGGACAGCTCCCGAGCCGGAGGCCGAGGATCACCTCAACCTATGAAATCCTTCCACAGATTCGGCGGAAGAACCGAAAAACAAGGGTTTTCCGTCGTAGTCGGTTCAGAAAAGTGCTCGAATCAGGTCCGCGGCGCCTGCATAAACTCCGTCTGGAGAGCGCCAGAGCCGATTCGACCCCGTGAACGGTTACAACGTAGGCATACCTATCTCGACGATCAAGATTGTCAATGACCTTCTGCAGTTCGACGACCTCAATCGGGCATTCAGGCCAGTTGTGCTTCCAACAGACGATTACGTCGCAGGCGTTGGGGTCGTGACCGTGGTCACGAGAGTTCCGGGACCGGAACTCGAACTCAATCCGAACTCGCTGCCAGCGTTCATTCCGTTGGTCAATGCGCCTCTTGGCTTCGCAATCTGGGAATGTCGCATGAACGGCCTCGACGATGTATCCTAGTTCATCGCTGACCATTCCGAACAGGAACACTACGCCTTGCTCATTGATGGGCGTGCGTTTGAAACCTTCGCCATGGAGTTTGGCCTTGTTTATGACAATCGAGGCGTAGATGAAATCAAATTCGCGCACGCACTCAAAGAACGCTTTGCGCACATGGTCCTTTCTGGCGACGAAATGATACTCATGCGTGCGACCTTGGCGAAGGGCAAGACGTTCTATCGCGCGAGCGCAGCGAGTTGCCTCGTGACGATCCATGAAGAGCACCGCGGCAACCACGAAATACGCGGAGGAGTTCTCCTTGAGTTTCAGCCCCGTGTCGCCGGACTCGTCAACGAAAACTAGCATCCGCGCCTTATTCCACTCGGATTGGGAAACATAGAAGCCTGGTAAACCAAGATCCTCGATGAACCAACCGGTTTTATTGTCCCCCAGCATCCCGTGCGGACGTGCGATGGCTGGGTGATCCGTCTCGAACTCATCCGACTCTCTTGTCAGAAGCAGGCGTGGTGGAGTACACATACATCATTGGAACTGGCTGGCCTTGAAGGCGCTCGCGCCTGGCTAGCTTTCAGGCATCCCCCGACACTTCGCAACCACGTTTCGCCCTCGCCCGGTCCTTGAGGTTAGGTTTTTGCCAGGGCTGCCGACGATCCATGAGTCGCTCGTATTCCTATACCTTTCTGAGTTTAGAGCAAGGAAACGCACGGGAGTGGATGGGAATCGAACCCACCAGGAGCCGCGTAAACGACCCCTCAACGGCTTTGAAGGCCGCGGGACCCACCAGGTGTCCGGACACTCCCGGGTAGTGGGTCGGAATGTACCATGATCGGCCCACGGATCAACTTCGGGCCACGAGCAACCCGGCGGGGACGTGTTCAAAAGGAGAAGCAAAGCACCGCGGAGGTTAACGATATCCGCCTTCAATCGATGGCAGGTCTCGTTCCTCGACCGTGCCCTACCAAGCTGACCCTGCACGGGTCAAACAGCCACGACGTCAGGCGGAAACCGAACTTACGTTCTCAAGGAAGCCCTCGAGCTTGCGGGCGCGGACCGGGTGCTGCAGCTTCCGGATGGCCTTGGCTTCAACCTGGCGGACGCGCTCGCGGGTGACCTTGAAGATCTTGCCGACCTCTTCGAGCGTATAGGTGTAGCCGTCCCCGATGCCGTAGCGGAGTTTGATAATCTCGCGCTCGCGGTACGTGAGTGTCTTGAGCACTTCTTCCACGCGGTCCTTGAGCATCTCCCCACCGGCCGTCGAAACCGGGGAATCGGCACTGTCGTCTTCGATGAAATCGCCGAAGTACGAATCCTCGCTCTCGCCTACCGGGCGGTCCAGCGATATCGGATGACGGGAGATCTTCAGAACGCGCCGGGCTTCGCTTACCGGCATCTTCGCGCGGCGGGCGATTTCGTCGATGGTCGGCTCGCGGCCGATCTCCTGCAGAAGCTCTTTGCTGATATTGCGCAGCCGGCTCATCGTCTCGATCATGTGGACGGGGATCCGGATCGTCCGCGCGTGATCGGCAATCGCCCGGGTGATCGCCTGACGAATCCACCACGTGGCGTACGTGCTGAACTTGTAGCCGCGCTTGTACTCGTATTTGTCCACCGCCCGCATCAGCCCGGTGTTGCCCTCCTGGATGATGTCCAGAAAGCTCAGCCCGCGATTGCGATACTTCTTCGCAATGCTGACCACCAACCGAAGGTTCCCGCCGGAGAGCTTCCGCTTGGCGTCCTCATACTCGCTGAAGACGCGGCGGATGGACTTGAGGCGGTCGGCCAGAGATTCCGATTGCTGCAAGCACAACGACTCCAGCCCGGAAAGCTCTTCCTGCATGGCCTGCAGATCCTCGTCCGGCATGGTCTGCCGTTTGTTCTGCCCGGCGATGTGCCTTTCGAGTTCCCTCATTTTGCGATGCAGCCCAACCAGTCGCTTCATCAGCGGCTGAATACGGCTCGTGCGCAGGGACAGCTCTTCCAGAAGCTTCGAGATTTTCCGACGGCGCTCGCGGATTCCCCGACTAAGAGCCCGGCGCGTGGCGGCCGCCAGTCGGCTGGCCTGCAACTGGCGCCAAGCCTCTTCGTTACGCTCCATTAAAGCTCGAACCGTCTCAAGGTTCACGGGGATTCGGGCGCTGATCCGAGACTTCGCCGCGTGCTCCGACGTGGAGATCTTCATCGTCCGGTCGAACGGCAAACGGCTGTCATGGACCTGCTGCAGAATATCCACCGCCAAGCCCGCGCAGTAATCGCTCTTGAGCACCTTCTGCCGGAACGCCATCCGGGTCAGCTCAATCTTCTTCGCGAGACGGATCTCTTCGGGCCGGGTCAGGAGTGGAATCTCACCCATCTGGGTAAGGTACATTCGCACCGGATCGTCGATCCGCTTGGCCCCGACCTCATCGGTCAAAACCTTGGTGAGGTTCTTCGCCCGGGCATCTCCGTCGAAATCGGCATCTTGCTCGTCGTCTTTCGAAGCCTCACTCGCTCTGGTCTCGGCCGCTTGCCGCGCGTGCCGCCGGGCTTCGATCTCGTCCAGAGTCTCGATCTTGGCCTCTTCGAGCCGGACCATGATCATTTCCAGCCGGGCCGGGTCGATGGCATCATCCGGGAGGATCTCATTCATCTCTTCCCAGGTGACATAGCCTCGTTTCTTACCCAGACCCAGCAGCTCGTCTACCGCGACCTGGATTGGGTCCGGCTCGTTACCTTGTTGGTCCATAGCGTCGATCATGGTTGCTCCCGACTGACATTAGGCACCACCGATTCCTCGGGCAGGATCTCCGGATCGCTTATCGTCCGCCGGATCAGTCGCCGAGGTGCGAAGTGACGATGTCCCTTCGCGCCGTCGTGACATACTGCCAACCGATCGGACGTCCCGCCATCACTCGATAGTCCGGATGCCGTGTGCCGTGCCATGTCCACTGCGGTATCGGACGACGCACTTTTCAAGCGCTCAATCGCCGACCGCAGTCTTACCTCGTAATTCCCTAGTTCCTCTCCCCGTGATGCCAGCTCCGTGACCCTCTCGGCGTCGGCCGGATCAACACACCGGGCCAACACGTCCGCCAGGTGGAACTCGCCCAATTCGTCCGCCAACGCGAGCACGAGCCCGGCGATTCGCCGGTCCCGCTCGTCCATAATCGCGCTCGGATCACCGGGACTCCCCACTACCCCCAGCAAACCGGGTTCGTTGAGCAGCACTTCCAGTATATGCCGCCACACCGCCTGTTTCTGGCCGCGTGGGACATCGGGCGTCCGTTGGCGCAAGTTATGGGTCTCAGCCCCCCACCCCCTCGGCTTGTCACCGAGGCGAGCAAGAGCGCGAAGCACCTCCCGACTATCAATCCGAAGCACATGGGCTACCTGATTGGCCAGCAGCCCGCGCTGGATCTCGTCTACCGCCCCCGAGTTGAAAGACTCTGCAACAACCCGAAGGAAATCTAGAATCGCCTCGCGGCGTCCGGTGTCCGACGCGCCCCCATCAAACCGGGCTCGGGTCTGGCACCATTTGAATTCTAGCGCGTCAACCGCGCCATTCAATACGTCCGAAAACCGTTCTGCCCCGGCATTATTGAGGAATTCGGACGGATCCTTACCCTCCGGGATCCGCGCCAACCGCACCGCAATGCACCGCGGCAGAGCCACGTGGATCGCCCGGTCGGCCGCCGCCTCCCCGGCAGCGTCCGAGTCAAAAAGCAGAATCAACTCCTCGCAATATCGCCGAAGGAGATTAACCTGGGCTTCGGTCAAAGCAGTACCCAGCGTCGCCACCGTCTCCGTGAAACCGGCCTGATGCGCGGCGATGCAGTCGGTATAACCCTCCACAAGAATCGCACGATGCCGCGAAGAGATCGCGTCGCGGGCCAGGTCGATTCCGTACAATCCGCGCCCCTTGTCAAACAGGGCGTTCTGGCGGGTGTTGAGATACTTCGCCCGATCGTCCGCAAGCGTACGACCACCGAAACCAACCACTCGGCGCGTGCTATCGCTGATCGGGAACATCAATCGGTTGCGAAACGTCTCGTAGGTCCGACCGGTTTCGTCGGACCGCAGCAGATCCGCCGCCAGCAATAGAACCTCTCCGAATCCGGCACGGGCAGCCGCGTTCCGCAGTTCCCCGCCGTCAGTTGTGGCCAGCCCGATGTTGAAACGCTCCGCGGTCCCCTTAGAGATCCCTCTGGTGTCCAGATACTCGCGCGTACTTTGCCCGATCGATCCATCGAGCAGATTCTGCCGAAAGAACCGCGTCGCCCAGTCATTGACTTTCGCCAGATCCGTACGGCTCGGCCCGCCGGCGGACGGACCCCGAGCAGTGTCGGACAAATCCACCCCGACTCGATCTGCCAGGATCTTCATGGCCTCCATGAACTGGACGTTCTCCCGCGCCTGCACGAACGAGAAGATGTCTCCGCCTTTACCGCACCCGAAACACTTGAACAAGCCGAGATCCGGGTTCACCGTAAATGACGGGGTCTTCTCGCTGTGGAACGGGCACAAGCCTACCCATCGCCGCCCGCGCTGCTTGAGCGTAACGTGCTCGGACACAACATCAACGATGTCGACGCGCTCAAGAACCTGTCGTTTCTTTGACTCGAAATCGTGCAAGGATGAGCGACCTTCAGTATGCGACGAAGAAATCGCGAGAGACCTCTTCCACCTCCGCAGAAACTACGCCGGAACCACTAGCGGCAGTCAAGATTTAGGGGTTTCGAATATCCGAGCAATTCAATTATACACCACGTTTCCCGGACCGTCAAACCGGAAACGTATGCGCACAAAGAACTTGCGGCTGCTCTTACCTGAGTTTCGGTTGATGATTCCCTATCGTTGCGCTGTTCGCCCGGAGTATCCCAGGAAATTCAGGAATACATCTTGTGACATAACCGGAACTGACAGGTTCCGGGCGGACGTCAAGGTATCCATGTAGCTCTGCCAAGCGGCTTGATCGCCCCGGACTTCCGTGTCGCCCGTGGCTGCCCGCGGGCGGCGCGGAGCGGCGCCGGCAACGACGAAATCGGTCATGGCCGTGAGCTCGTTCGTGGTCTCGCCACCCCAATCCGCTACGATTGACTCAATCGCGGCGCGTCCGTCCGGGTCCACCGTGCCGTCGTAGTCGAGGTCAAACCCACCGATGGTAAGGAAAACAAGCCGACGCTTCGGGTCGTAGACCGGATTAGCGATCAAGTCCCCTTCGAGCACCACCTGGTTGGGTTCGAGACGTACGATCTTGCACTCGGCCGATGATCGATCGATCGAGACGACTTCGATCTGGGCCTTGCTGTAGCCGCTCGCCGGGATTCCGGTGCTCGCCGAGTATACCGAGAACTGCAGCCCGAGGGTCAGTTGGTTCTCACTGCCCAGGTTGACATACACGACATCGTCCCCGGGAACCGCGGTCAGAATCTGTCCGTCCGGCTGGCGGGCGGTTACCAGCTCCGCCGGGCCGATCATCAGTTCACCGAACTTCTCCTGCTGGTCCACGAACCGCTGGCGAAGCTCGCGAAGATCTCGCTCCAAACTGGCGACCCGCTGCCGCTCAGCGGTCAGGTCGGCCACCGCCTGGGTGCGACTGCTCTCGAAGTCCTGCTCCATCCGGGCAACAGCTTCATCCCGTTCGGTGCGGTACGCCTTATGATCGGCCTCAAGCTGAGCGAGCTGATCGGTGAGTTCCCCGACCCTTGTCTCGAAATCGCTCTTCTGTTGCGCGTTGAGTTCCACCAACTTGCCAACCTCGGTATCAAGTTGGCCAACTCGACCGTCGGCCTCGGTGCGCAAGGCGTGCTCCGCCTTAAAAGCATCGTACAGGGCCTCCATGTTCCCCAAGATCGCCCCACCGGGGTACTCGTCGGCGTTGGGGACGATGTTGTCACCCTCGATCGTCGACGCAAACTGCTCGAACCGGCGCCGGGCGGTCTCAACGTCGTCGGTCTCAGTACACCGTCGCCAGCGCGGCCATCTTCTTGCGCTCGCCTTCCAGAATGCCCACCACGGTCGGGCCACCCTCAGCGCGCGACCGGGCGTTGCGCACCAATTCCACCGAACGTTGTTCATCCGGGCTTATCAGCTTGTCCTTGTCCGCTTGGAGGCTGTTTATCTGCGTATGCAACTCCTCCTGGCCGGTGTAGAGCACCACCAGGAACACGGTAGACGTGAGCCACAACGCCACGAAGATGATCATCCACACCGTGATGGCGCCAGCGCCTTGTTGCTGTCCTCTGGCCATCTGCGACCGACCTCCAATAGTCTGATTCTGCGTGGTTGCGAGTAGGCGACGTCCCCCACGCGCCAACAGTCTTCCACCGCGACCCCCGCGGCCGAACACCACTCCCCGTCGCCGGGGCAGCGCCGGCCAGGGAGCACGCGTAACGCCACTGCTAAGCCGGATCAGCCTCGATCCGACCACGCGGTGGACCGGGATTGTTGAAGATAAAGGGGATTCTGTCAAGATTACACAGGATCCCAATACCCGTTCCATCCGCCCGGGCCGATTAGCCCTCGAATTCCCGAATGACCAGGGCGTCGTTCTGTCCACCGAACCCGAACCCGTTCGACAGGCACGTTCGGACGTTAACCGCACGGGCTTCGTTCGGAACGTAATCCAAATCACAATTCGGATCGGGCTCCCGGTAGTTGGTGGTCGGCGGCAGCATGTTGTCGCGAATCGCCAGAACGCAGGTGATAACCTCCACGGCTCCCGCGGCCGCTATCAGATGCCCCAGCATGCTCTTGACACTGCTTATAGGAACATCCTTCGCCCGATCCCCGAGCACCTTACGGATCGCGAGCGTCTCGATCTTGTCGTTCTCCTCCGTCCCGGTCCCGTGGGCGGAGATGTAGTCAATGTCCTGGAATGCCGACCCCCGCGTTGCTCAGCGCCGCTCGCATGGCCGCGATGCCCCCTCGGCCATCTTCGTGAATGTCCGTAATCCGGAAAGCATCTGCAGTAGAGCCGAATCCAATAACTTCAGCCTGAACCTTGGCCCCGCGACGCCTGGCGTGCTCCAGTTCTTCGAGAACAACGATTCCTGCCCCCTCGCCGAGCACGAAACCGTCTCTGGTGCGGTCGAATGGGCGAGAGGCGGTGGCGATATCGTCGTTGCGGGTCGAAAGGGCGGTCAGACGGTTGAAACCGGTCACACCAAGCGGGTGGATCATGCTGGTGGGCTGCCACCGGTGATCATCAGATCTGCGTCACCGCTTCGAATAAGGTGCATAGCCTCACCGATTGCCTGGGTGCTGGCCGCACATGCGGTAAGGGTGTTGACGCTCGGTCCTTGGGCGTTGAACAGGTTGGCGAGATGCCCGCCGGCCAGGTTAGGCTCCTGCTCCAACTCGTTCTCGGAGTTGAGCAGTTTCATGGCCTCCTCGGCCCATCGGACGGTGTCGAGCGGAGTCGTCTCGCCGGCGGCGTTTCGACAACCGGCAAGGGCCGCCGCCGCGAACGGAGAGAAGTCCAACGGACCTTCCCCGCCCCCGAGGTAGATCCCGACCCGTGTGGGATCAAGCTGGGCATACGCTCTCAACCCGGCGTGTTCCCAAGCCTTGACGGCGGCGGCAAGGGCGAACTGGGTATTGCGGCTGGCACCCTTGTGCGTCTCGGCGTCGGCACCGAGGAACTCGTCGAGCGCGAAGTCCTTGACCTCAGCCGAGAACGACGACGGAAACGTCGAAGCGTCGAACAGAGTGGTGCGGGCTAAGCCGCTTTCACCGGCGAGCAGGGCTTTCCAGACGCCCTCAATGTCGGTTCCGAGCGGGGTTATCCACCCCAGGCCTGTGATGACAGTGCGTCGCTCCACGGGATTACTCCTCATACCGCTTAATCACCGCCGCGCCGATCTGACCACCGGACAACGCATGCCCCGAAGAAACCGCGTGCGTAATCTTGGCGTCGACGGGATCATTCTGCCGGAAGCGGAACCGGCTCACGGAATCCGATTGGTCAGTATTCAGCGAGGCGGGCACCATACTGCGATGCACCGCCAATACGGCTGCGGCGAAGTCTATGGCTCCGGACCCGGCCCCGTTATTGCCGGTGGCGCCGCGGGTGGTCAATGCCGGAATATCGTCGAGTCGATCACCGAAAACGGCGTTCCACCCGGCCATCTCGGAGGCATCGCTCTCCACGACCCCGGTCCCAAAGGGTGCCGCCAGTTGGACCTGATCGGCGCCGATCCCTGCCGCGGTCATAGCCTTCTGAAGAGCCAGCGCCACCGCCCGCCCTTCCGGATCCGGCTTGGACCAATGGTAACTGTCGCTGCTGGCCCCGAACCCCGCAAACTCGGCGTAGATTCTGGCTTGGCGTGCCTTGGCGTGTTCCAGGGACTCCAGGATAACCAATCCGCCGCCCTCTGCGGCTACGGTACCAGCCCGGCTCTCTCCGAACGGTTGACACGCCCGCGTCGGATCATCGTTGGCGTCGACATTGATCAGCCCGAGCAGCTCACGGCGGGCCATTGCCATCGGGTTGATTCGCGCTTCCGCCCCGCCGCAGATGCACACGTCCGCGTCGCCGCGTGCTATGGTGCGGTAGGCTTCACCGATAGCGAGATGGCTGGACGCTTCCCCGCACGTAATCGTGTTCGACGGCGCCTGGGCGTCGTGGATGATCGTTACGTGGCAGGCAAGCATATTCGGCAGGAACTTCAGCAGCCACAGCGGGGTGAGGTTCTCCATACCCTCACCGCCCCAGAGCTTCAAATCGAAGGCCCCTTCGGAGTCGGCGGCGGTCGCCAGCGCTCCGGCCAGCTCGTTAAGGTCGGCACAGACCAGCCCCGCCCCGATGTTGGCCCCGAACCTGGTGCTATCGACGTTCGCCGGGGCAGGCGCCTCGCCGCGTTCCAGAATGCACTTGGTACGCAAACCGGCATCCGTCACTGCATGATAGGCGCACATTACGGCGATCTTGATGTCTCGTGACATCACCTTGGCACTTTTTCGGTACGTCTTAGGAATGAAGTCGCCCAGTTTGAAGGACGGAAGTTCTCCGCCAATCTGCGACGCCAGCCCCGCCGGATCGAACGCTTCCACCCGGGCGATGCCGCAGCGTTGCTCCATCAGGGCGTCCCAGAATGCGTCGACCCCTATACCGATGGGCGTAGCCACACCCAACCCGGTGACTACAACACGTCGCTTACGTTCCATTCGACTCCTCACTTCCGCTGCTTTTGTCACCCCGGAAGGTCGCCAGCAGGTCCATGAACTGGTCAGTAAAAACGAAGTTGTGATCGGGGAGTTCCGGCGGCTTCTCCGCCTGATCGACGTGGGCGAAAATCAGGTCGATGTTGCCGATCTTCCGGCCGTTCTTGAGCACGGTTCCCGTGGTCATGGCGGCCCGTTCGTCAACCGATTCCACAACCGCTTCGTAGCGCAGTTGATCCCCCGGACCGGCGTAATCGGCGAAGTCCGCCCGCCGCACCTTGGCGAGAATGACGTTCTCAGCGAAACCGCGGACTTCTCCTACGAGTATGCCGGCCGTCTGGGCCATCCCCTCGATCATCAAAGACGGCGGCAGAACGGGATACCCGGGAAAATGGTCGTGAAGGTGCTCTTCGGCGAGCGTTACGTTCTTTACCGCCGCGGCCCGTTGCCCGGAAACGAAGTCGACAAAGCTGTCAATCCAGATCCACCGCATGCCGATTCCGCCGCGCGTTGGCGCTTGGCTGCAAAGCTGCCTGAAGGACTACGCAGCCGCGACCTTGCTCTCCACGTAGTTGACGATCGTATCGACGGTGAACAGATCCGGCATCCGCGAGACCTTGGGGTCGCGTTCGAACTCCGTAAAATCTGCGTGGGGCATGGCGGCCTTGAGTGTTTCGACCCCGACCGGAGTCATGGTGTCCCCATCTACGTACTCCGGATTGTTGAGCAGGTCCTCCGGGAACAGCTCGCCCTTCGGTATCTTGATCGAGAAGGCCTTCTCCAGCCGAAAGACGATGTCCAGAAAATCAATGCTCTCGGCACCAAGGTCGCCCTGCAGGGTTGACTCGGCCAAGACCTCATCGTGGTCAACTCCCAAAGCGTCGCTCAATACCTCTTGCACCTCAGCGAAGATTTCCTCACGGCTCGCAGCCATGCCGCACAGACCTCCTTATCTCGACCGAGCTTCGTGCGGCCCGCCGCACACTCCGGACCCCGGTCCTGTCATATCCCAAGCCTATTGACGAAGGAGAGCGAATCGCCTCCTCAACTCCTCGACTATCTGTCGGTCCGCGGGACTCGACTCCGTTGCCGAACCGCTCGAGAAGTGCCGCAGCCCGAACCGCGCTTTAACGACCTCTCGATCACGGCAATAGCCGACGCCGGTGAACTCACTTGCCTCGGGCGCCAGCCGACGACACGTGACTTCCAATCTCAGCAGATTGCCCGGCTTCACAAAGCTCTTGTATGTTACGTTCCTGGCCTCTCGGAGCAAGATAATGCTGGATGAGAAATCTTGTGCGTCCCGGACCAGCCAGGCAGCCGCCTCCGTCAACGCCTCCAGCATCAACACCCCGGGAAGCACCGGAAAAGACGGAAAGTGGTCCGCCAGGTACTCCTCGGCCAGAGAAACCGCCTTAACGGCGACTATCCGCTCGCCCCGGGTCAGTTCGAGAATGCTGTCAACCAGTGCGAATTTCATTCAGGTACGAGCCGGCTCAGGCGCCCCGCGATCCATACTCCGACCCGCCTGCGCCGAGCGGGCCGGAAAGAACGGTCTACCAGTCGAAGTGACTGGAAAGACCGCCGCGGAGCGGCTTCTTGCGCTTCTTCGGGGGCTTCTTGGGTGCAGCCTCTTCCATAGGAGCGCTACTCTCGGGATCCACCGGATTGGCTACCGCCTTGATAGACAGTGAAATCCTGCGGTTCTCCTGATCCACCCCCAGGACTCGGGCCTCGACCTCCTGGCCCGCCTGCACGACCTCGGAACAAGACTTCACCCGCCGATCGGACAGCTCGGAAATATGAATCAAGCCCTCAACACCCGGCACTAGTTCCACAAACGCGCCGAAATCGGCGAGACGGGTGATCCGCCCTTTCACCAGGGATTGCGCCTCGAAGGTTTCAAGGACGCCCTCCCAAGGATCCGCCTGAGCCTGCTTCATACTCAGCGCGATCCGCCTTTTATTCGCCTCGCAACGGATCACAACCACGTCGATCATGTCACCAGCAGACACCGCGTCTGAGGTTTTGCCGACCCGCGACCACCCCATCTCACTAATGGGGATCAACCCTTCAACGCCGGTCTCCAATTCGGCGAACGCCCCGAAGTCCGCGAGCCGAACGATGCGTACCTTCAAAGCCGTCCCGGCCGGGTACTTCTCCTCGGCGCCGACCCAGGGGTCCGGCTGGCACTGCTTGGCCCCGAGGGATATTCGATCGCGTTCGGTGTCGATCTTGAGGATCTGAACATCGATCTCCTGGCCTTCGGTGAGCACGTCGGTGACCTTCTCAACCGATCCCCAACTCAAATCGCGAATATGCAGCAGGCCATCAATGCCACCGAGGTCGATGAACGCCCCGTAGTCGGTAATGGTACCGACGATCCCCTTGCGAACTTGCCCGACCGCCAGTTCGGTCTTCAGTTTCGCTTTCGCTTCCGCCGACTCACGTTCCATCAGCTTTCGCCGGCTGACCAGCACGTTCTTACCGCGGCGATCAACTTCCACCACCTCGCAACGCAACGACTCGTTGAGGAAGACGGAAATATCCTTCATCGGAATGTTGTCGACCTGGGAGGCCGGCATGAACGCCCGAATCCCGTTCAGATCGATTTCCAGACCGCCCTTGTTCATTCCAGTCGCGCGGCCTTGGACAATGGCACCGACGGAAAGGTTGGTCCAAGTGGCCCGCTGAACGGCACCTTTGCGGTTCAGGATCAGCATGCTGGCGTCGGCATCGTAGCGTTCTACGACGACATCCACCCGCCGGCCGTTCTCGACCACCTCTTTCTTTCCGAACTGTGATCTGGGCACGAACCCCTGCGATTTCGGGCCGAACTCGATGAAGACCTCGTCTTCCGACACGCCCACGACCGTACCGGTCAACTCCGTGCCGGGCTCGATGCCCTCTGCAGGTTCGCCGGATTCCACATCGGGCGTTCCGCCGCACAGTTCCGCGAGGTCGTCGGGGTCCATCGCCCCCATCGCCTCTTCGACCTCTCGGTTGAGATCGGGCGGTAACGGATTAGGGTCCGGAGACGGCACCGGGGGCAAGCCATCCGGTACTGGAGGGGGCACGTACTCTTCCGGCCGAGTTTCGGGATATTCCGCCGACCCGCCCGATTCAACTGCGTCACTCATGTCCAAAGCCTTCTTGCAGGCACTGGCCTACTCGACAATACGCCGGCCCGGTGAGCTGCTTCCGGGGCCGACTCGCTTTAAGCCCTAGTGAAAAACAAAAGAGGATGCTGCAGCGCCACTCCCAATGGGGGCATCCACGCCTGTACCGTGAGGTCGCCTGGAAAGCGATACGACAATACCGCACGCGCTAACACTGATATCACCGGTGCGAATTCAGGTCACCTCCCAGACACTGAAACCGACCATTGTTGTAGCGGGACTCAGCAAACAAGTCAAGTTGGCAGCGGCAAACGCAAAACGCTGCCTCGATTGCAGACGTTGGGAATCCACGGTGGCCGCCCGGCATCGTCGGGATGCCGCGCCCAAAGGAACTGCGATCGGGTCAACGCACAGCCGCCTCACAATCCGGCTGCAATGCGCGGCCGCACATCCTTGAAGACCAACTCAAAGTCGTAGCCAACCCAAGCACCGGCAAGGGGCCGAATCTGTCGCCCTCCGCCGTCGACCAACCGAAATGAGAAACCGGAGAGGCGATCCTCCCCGGCGCACGTGAACATAGGACGATCCGGCTTCCGCTCAACAGCGTGGAGATGAACAGAAGCTCCCACGCGGGGGTAGTCCGATAATACTCCGTAAAAAGCCGCGGGTCTGAAGAGTTTTTCCTTGTGTTCGTGTTATAAGACGAGCTAAAATGGCTATGGTATTTTGGACGTTCTAGATAGGCTGCGGGGAGCCGTTGAATTCCCTCCCTTCGCAGACTCCTATGACCAGCGTTCCTGCGCTGCAACGTTGCGGTTCTGCATTGCGCGGAGCCAGCCGTATTAAGGGCGGGCCGGAACGTCCGGACCCTGATTCACAGGGTATCTACCTGGCTGTGATTGGTGCCCGCCTGGATCAGACGCGGCAAGTAGTGTCGGTGGCATACGGACGGCGTAATAACTCCTGCCGGCGCGGGCCGGCGGCGGGACTTAAATCGGAAAGGGAGGAGCAATGAAGAGCACGGTCACGATTCTCGTGGTTGATGTCGTACTAGCCTGCGGCGTCGCCGCTACTGCGGACTTTACGCCCATTAATGATGCTTCGTCCGGCAGCGAGGTGGACCTTTGGGAAGCTCTGGACTTGGTCGCGCGCGATCCGGGCGGCTCCTTCTCGTGGACGAGTACGGCGTATCTCAACAGCGGGGCCGACGGGCGGCGCGTGGATGATAGTTCCGATCAGGTTTGGATGGACGTCGGAACGGCCTCTCATGCGGGGTATGTGGTCAGCGTGAGCATGTCCGCTCTGTTCTGGGGCGGGATGGCCAACCCGAGCGACACGCTTGGGCAAGAGCTGGTCTTTGACGATTCGGCCTACGACGGAACCGTGGAAATCTCGACGGCGCCCCCGGTCGACGACTTCGGTGACGCCGGTACGTTCGAACCGGGCGGATTCGGCATATTCCTCTTTGGCGACGGCAGCAGCAGCCGGCCCACGGCCTGGAGTCTCCAGACGCTGAACACGCCCTTCGGCGACGGCGAGTTGGATCGAGTGACCACGGTCAACGTAACCGGTATGGACATCTACTTCTGGGACGGCGCCGATTACTCCCTGTACAAGGAAGACGCTCCGCCCAACTCGTACATTCTCTGCTTTGACCCCGGCTCCGACCATGACTATCAGGACATGATCGTCTACATCGAAGGTGCGGTTCCGCAATCTCCCTGTGATGACGATCTGGATTGTGATGACGGTTACACCTGCACGCTCGATTCCTGTGGTCCTACCGGCGTATGTGAATACGAATACGTGCCGGCCGGTACGGTTTGCCGGCCGAGCGCCGGGGTCTGCGATGTGGAAGAGGTATGCCCCGGGGATGCGCCGAGCTGTCCGGTCGATCTGAAGCTCACCGATGAATGCCGCGCATCCGAGGGCGTTTGCGATCCGGCGGAATTCTGCGACGGCGCAAGCAACGATTGCCCGGTGGATGTCAAGAGCACGGACGAATGCCGCGCATCCGAGGGTGTTTGCGACCCGGCGGAGTTCTGTGACGGCGCCAGCAACGACTGCCCGATCGATTTCAAAAGTACGGACGAGTGCCGGGCATCCGGCGGGGTCTGCGATCCGGCCGAGTTCTGTGACGGCGTCAGCGACAACTGCCCGGTCGATCTGAAGAGTACGGACGAGTGCCGGGCATCTGAAGGGGTGTGTGATCCGGCCGAGTTCTGTGACGGCGTCAGCGACAACTGCCCGGTCGATCTGAAGAGTACGGACGAGTGCCGGGCATCTGAAGGGGTGTGTGATCCGGCCGAGTTCTGCGATGGGGTAAACGACGATTGCCCGGTTGATCTGAAAAGCACGGACGAGTGTCGGGCGTCGACAGGGGTCTGCGACCCGGCCGAGTTCTGTGACGGCGCGAGCAGCGACTGCCCGGCGGATGAGTACTCCCCGGAGGGCACGGCCTGCCCGGACGACGGCGACGAATGCACGAACGACGTATGTGACGGAATCGGCGTTGACTGCACGCACCCCAACCACGGCATGTGCGGAGCGTGCTGCCTGCCGGACAAGACCTGCCTTTTCGACGTGCTGTCAGGCACGTGTCAGGGGCAAGACGGCACGTTCCTCGGGTCGGGATCCGTGTGCCTGGGTGACAGCGACGGCGACGGATACGACGACCAATGCGACGAATGCCCGGGAGTCAACGACGACCTCTTCCCCGAGTGCCAGGAGGCAATCCCAACGGTCTCCTGGTGGGGATTGCTGGTACTGGCTCTGCTTCTGATGGTGGTTGGCAAACTCCGCTTCGGAGTTGGCCGATCGGAAACTGCATAGAACCGGGCCGGCCCCCGGCTTCCGTCTGATTTAACTGTGCAGTAACGCCGCCGGGCAGCAGGGGATTTGTATGCCAATGGTTCCGGCACCGGTTCGGCCTCGAACCGGTGCCCGGCCTCGGTTCTCTGGCCGTTCATGGGGTTGTTGGCTGACGACGCTTCCCGACTTCCGTGCTGATATCACCACCGAACGGCTTCTACCCGACGATGACGCGATCGTGACGGCCGAGCAATCGGCGATTGCAGGTGCCCAATCGGCCGTTACACCCCGGGGAAGCAAGATCCCATAATCAACGGCAATACCCTATTCAAGGCTTGCTTTCACCTTGCGTGATCTGGTACGATACAGATCTAGTACCGTTCTAGCTGCGATTCTCAGCGGTGGCCGGGGATGTCGACACAGGAACCCAACCAGATCACTCGTCTGCTGGAATCTGCCGGCAACGGAGACGTTTCGGCCAAACGGCAGTTGTGGTCGGTCATCTACGACGAACTGCACCGGCTGGCGCAACAACAAATGCGGAACGAACCGGCAGGCCGGACTATGCAGCCGACGGCTCTGGTACACGAGGCATACCTCCGCCTCTTTCGCGAAGAAGACATCAAATGGGCTAACCGAAGGCACTTCTTCGGTGCAGCCGCGCAGGCCATGCGCCGGATCCGTATCGAGGATGCTCGGCGCGTCAGGGGGCTTAAACGAGGTGGCGACCGCCGCCGCGTGGACCTCGATTGTGCGCCACCGATGTTTGATCAGGACCCGACCGAAGTGCTGGCGGTTGATGAGGCCCTGGACGAACTGGAAAAGGTCGATCCGCGAAAGGCCAAGGTCGTCATGTTCCGTTACTTCGCCGGCCTGACGGAGGAGGAGACCGCACGGGCGATCGATGTGTCTCGTCGCACCGTCCAGAACGACTGGCAGGTGGCGCGGGCCTGGCTACACCGGGCGCTGTCGAAGGGCGATACGGCGGAGGCCGCGCGTTAACTCATGAATTACGATCGCCGGCAGCGCGTTGACGAATTATTCGAGAAAGCGCTGTTCCGCGCGCCCGACGAACGCGAGTCATTCCTGGCCGAGGCTTGCGGTGACGATCCGACGATCCGCGCCGAAGTTATTTCACTTCTGGAGCATGATGAGCAAGCCCCCGCGGAGTTCATGCGGCCGCCGGATCCTGCAATCCGGTCTCCGCTATCCAGTAGCACCCTCGAGGTCGGTGCGATCGTGGGTGGCTACCGCATCACGGGCCTGATCGCATCCGGCGGGATGGGCACGGTGTATGAGGCGGTGCAGAAGGCACCGCAGCGAGTCGTGGCCCTGAAGATCATGCTTGGCGGCATGGCCTCGAGATCAGCTCTGGGGCGTTTTCAGCTCGAATCGGCGGTTCTGGCACGATTGCATCATCCGAACATTGCCCAGGTCTTCGATGCCGGCGTGCAACGCCTGGGCGAAAGCCGCATACCCTATTTCGCGATGGAGTACATCGCCGGGGCCCGCACCGTTACCGCATTCGCGCAAGAGGAAAACCTCTGCATATCAGATCGCTTAGCGCTTTTTGCCACGATATGTGATGCCGTTCATCACGGTCATCAGAAGGGCATCATCCACCGCGACATCAAACCTGCCAACATTCTGGTAGATTCGTCAGGCCGGCCGAAGGTCATCGACTTCGGCATCGCCCGCGCGACTGACTTGGATCTCGCGATCACCGCGCAGCAGACGATTACGGGCCAGCTCATCGGCACAATGCAATACATGAGCCCCGAACAGTGCGACGCCGATCCGCACGCTCTCGACATTCGCACCGACATCTACTCGCTGGGCGTGGTCCTCTATGAACTCCTTACGGGAGAGAGTCCATACGTCACGCCGAGCGCGAACATCTACGAAGCCGCCCGCACAATCTGCGAGCAGCCGCCGAAGCCGCCGTCTCGGGTCGACCCCGAACTCGAAGGCGATGTGGAGACGATTGTCCTCAAGGCCTTGGAGAAAGAGAGGGAACGGCGTTACCAATCCGCCGCAGAACTGGCGTCCGACATTCGCCGTTTTCTCAAGAACGAACCGATCCTCGCGCGACGCACGACCGCGCTGTATCAGCTTCGTTTGTATGCTCGGCGCCATCGGGTCGCGTTTCGAGCGATCGTAGCGGCCGCAATCGGATTGTGCCTGGCCACGGTCATCAGTGTCTGGTCGGCGATCGAGGCAACCGCACAACGCCGCGTTGCCGAAGCGGCCCGCGATGATGTGGCGAGCAAGTCATACGCGGTGAACCTAACAGCCGCGGAAGCAGCGCTCGCCGCTGATGACCCAGCAACCGCGCGTATCGCTCTGGAGGGTGCGGACCCGAAGTCCCGCGGTTGGGAATGGCGGTACCTCAGGAACCGGGTCGATCAGAGCATTCGGACGTTGATGCAAGTAGACACGGCCTTCGAGTACTTCTCGGTCGACAAGGAGGGGCAACAGTTAGCGGTTGCGTTGAAGTATCTCGGAGTGGTCCGCGTGTACGACATTCGCACCGGCAAGATCATCCACGAGTTGCCAACGCAGGAGCCTTGCGCAGTTGCCTTCAGTAATGATGGGACTCTGCTTGCAGTAGCGTCGACGGTTGGAGGAACGGATAGACGCGGGACTATCGCGTTGTGGAGGTTGGATACAGCTTCCTCAACACTGGTGGCGCATTGGATAGTCAACGATGTCGGGGCCCCGATGCTGGCGTTTCACCCGACTCGCCGGATTCTGGCCGGCGGACGTTCTGGGGATCACCCAATCAGCCTGTGGGATCTCCGGGACCTCGAAAGGTTCGAATCAGATGAACTGGCCGAGGTGGCGGCCGACGCGGTCCTGCAGGGTCACAAATGGGAGATCAGGAGCCTGGCGTTCAGTCCGAGAGGAGACTTGCTTGCCTCCGGCTCGCATGACTATACGGTTCGCCTTTGGGACGTCGAGTCGTCCTTGCGGACGGGGTCCGGACGTGCCTTGGCCGTGCTCCGCGGCCACACGTATTATGTTGAAGCGGTTGCCTTCAGCCCCGACGGGTGCCGGCTCGCCTCGGCGTCGACCGACAAGACCATCCGGGTCTGGGACGTCGCGAAAAGCATCGAAGAAAGCGCCGGCAAGGGCGGCAGCCAATCAGAGGGGGACAAGGCTCCGGGCGTGCAGCTTGGCGTGCTCGGTGGGCACGATGAAGGATTCATAGCCGTCGCGTTCGACTCCACCGGGTCGAGGTTGGTTTCCGGCGGCAATGCAGGACTCATCTGCGTGTGGGATGTGGCGGACGACGCGATCGTGTCGGATCTCCAACGAAGTCAGACCTGGAGAAGGCCTCGTTATCAACAGACTGCCGCCCTACGCGGGCATGAAGGTTGGGTGCGGCGGGTGGCCTATCTGCCGGATGGACAGATTTTATCAGGGGCGGGCGACAAGAGCATAAGACTCTGGCGGCCGGAGGTCCGAGACGTTCCGCAACTTCACGGACACAGCACCAGCATCGACGCCGTGGCGTTTTTGCCGGACAACCAACACGTTGTGTCAGGCGATGGCTCCGGTTGTCTTATCGTGTGGGATGCAAAACGATGCGTACCGGTCGCCAAGCGTTACTTCCGCGAGCGAGAGCGCGTTAATGCTGTTACACCCTTCAGGCGAGATGATCGCCTGCTGTTGGCCGTAGCAACCGGACGGACGCCGCCGTACGAGCCGGGAGGCCGCATTATCTTGCTGGACGTTACCAGCCCTGAGGCGCCTCGGCGGGTGCAGGTTCTCTCCCCGGACGATGGCATTAAGCCCTCGTTCCATTCGATTGCGGTCAGCGCAGATACCCGAAGACTTGCGGCGGGAGATGGTCAGGGCGTTGTCAGAGTGTGGGAGCTTGACAAGCAGCTTGAGTTTCGAGAGGTCTGCTCTCTGGCTGGGCCGCGTTACTTCGTGAATGATCTCGTCTTTCTTCACGATTCCGGAAGCTGGTTGGTAAGCGCGGGCGGCACTGGCGGAGACGATGTCCCCGAGGACTTTGCGATCCGGATCTGGAATGCAGACACCGGGAACGTCGCCACGGCTCGCGGGCATGACCAGCCGATCCACGCGCTGGCGATGGACCCGCCCGGGCAGCTATTGGCCTCGGCGTCCTTCGATCGGACGGTTGTGGTTTGGCGCGTAGTCTGGGAAGGTTCCTCCCCCCGTCTCGAGCGCGCACACACTCTCGAAGGTCACGCCACAAGGGTGTATTCGGTAGCGTTCCACCCCAGCGAGCCACGTCTTTGTTCCGGGTCACAAGACGGGATCATTAAACTGTGGGATACGGATCGGATGGTCGAGGTTGCCACGCTTCGCGAGCAGGTCGGTCAGGTTGCGGACCTGACCTTCGATGCTACCGGCGTTCGGTTGGCGACTACATCGGTGGGATTCATGGGAACGGATAACGTGGCGCGGGTATGGGACGCTCCGAACCAGCCCGATTCTTCTCGCTACGAACGGCTGGTCGTGCGTGCGGATTGTGCACGAGCGCTGGCCGCGGTGAGCGACGTACTACAGACGCCGCTGGCCTCGCCGGCTGAGGCAAAACGGAAGGTCGCCGACCGCTTGAAGTCGTTCCCGGACAGTGTTCGGCATGCGGTACTCGATAACTTCGCGGCTCTGTACGTGCATCCCGGTTGGGCTGACCGGCGAGCCGGGCGCGCCGTCGATAACGCCGAGGTAACTGAGGAAGAGCTGCTCCAAGCGCTGGAATGGGCAAATCTCGCTGCACAGACTGCTCCGGAGAATGGGACATTCCTGGCCATGGTCGGCATTATCGAGTACCGCTTGGGACGCCATAGCCAGGCGCTCGCCACGCTCAGCGCGGCTGCGGGGATGAACCACAGTAGGCTCCCGGCCGTTTGGGCGGTACTGGCCATGACGTATCGCCAACTCGGCGAGCCGGACAAGGCTGCCGATGCCCAGAAGCGGATGGAAGAGCTGGACCGAATCCTATCCGGCCTTGACCCTGTCAACCGGCATTTCGTTGACGAAGCAAGGGCCTCCCGAGAGTCGACAGATCGCGAGGGCATCGCCGCTCGCCGCTGAAAGACCACCGGCGGGGTACCCTCCCGGGCCCGATGCGTTCGCGGGGTCGTCAGCTATCTGGAAAAGAGCCGAGCGTTTCTCTGCGCCGTGCGCGGACGTTTTGCGCATGTAATCTCGGAAACGCGATATCTTCTGCGATGCTCTCGGAGATCTGTCGCACGTAGATGCGAGCACGTGCAACTCGAGGCGTGCGAGATCGTCTCGCACTGCCTGAGGGGATTTCTGTAGCCCAATACTCGAGGAGAGAGAGATGTTAACCAACAGACCGATACCACTTGTGTTCGGCGCCGTGCTCGTACTTTCGGTTGCTGGAGGATCACACGCAGGCACAGACAGCGATGCGCTGCAATCGGCGTCCTGCCCGGATTCGGAGGTTCGGGTGTACATGCTGGGCGACGAGGATGATTATGAATACGAAGGACCGGGAAGCGAGGATGATGTCTATATTGACCCTGCTTGGTGGCTCGAAGTTACTACCGAACATCCGGGGGATGAATTCGACTTTGATCAGGTTTCCCGAGGCGGGTTGATTCCGTTCTCTTTCGTCTTCGATCTTGCGGACGGTGAAGGGGTAACTGGGGCGTGGCTGACTCTTCGTTTGAAACAGAATGGAGGGCAACCGTGGGAGACTGATTTCATCCTGCTTGATCAGTTGCAACCGCAGAGGCTTCTGGTGGATCTTGGATGGGATGGGACGCCATCGGTGTTGTCATTTGACCTCTCCGATGTCTTGGGGGATAACCTGCTTCCGTTACTGGCCGATGGCTTACTGAATTGCGCGGTTTATGATGACTCGGCCATCGATTATGCTACTCTGGAGCTGCACGTAGCGCCCCCGTGTTATGATCTTAGATACGAATGCAGAATCGTTAACGAGCCGAGCGTGGAGGATCAATCCCCAGAGCTTCCCGGCGGGCTGACGGAACTTCCCGCCGGTGAGACCTTCTTCGTCGAATTCTGGGCCAGCGATTCGGGGGACGTCAACACCGGCGTGGTCAGCGCCTATGCGGACCTGGACTATCCGGAGGAGTTGGTCACGTGCTACGAGCCGCAGTCGTCTCCGTTGTTCAGCCTGTTCCCGGATGGCGTGTGTGACGGCACGATCGTCGACGAACTTGGTGGGAGCCAGCTTGATCCGGGTATCGGCGTCGAGCCGGAATGGGCTCGCATAGCCGTTGGGGAATACACCGCCGATGCGGTCGGGCAGGCGGAGTTCGCGTTGTTGCCGGCTGACACGGAATCATCGGCCCACGGACGGGGGCTGATCCTGCCGGAGGACATCGATTATGGCACTTGCACGGTCGAGATCGTCTGTCCGTGCATCTACGACCTGGACGCCAACTGCAACATCGCGGCGGGAGATCTCGGCTTGTTCGCTCCGTGCTGGGGATGCTGTGATGATCAGCCGTGTTGGGACGAGCACACGTGCCAGGATAAGGACTTCGACTGCAATGGGTGCGTAAGCGGCGGCGACTTGGCTTGGTTTGCGGCCGGGTGGAACAAGAGCTGCAACGACATCGACCCCGTTGCTGATTATCCGCCGTGCCGCGAGTGTGAGGGACCGGTCTACTGCGCCGACGCGGCCGCAACGCAGAGCAGTGGCGGTATCGCCGCCGGACCGGTCCTGGCCGGGGATCTTGGGACCACCGAGGACGTAGTGGAGCTGGCCGTGAGCCTTCGCCGGGATAACCGGTCGGACTACGAGGTCGATCAACTCGATGTACAGAATCTGCGAAGGGTAACGGCCGGTGAGCGGGTGTTCGCGGAGGTTTGGGCCAAGGACTTCAACCCGTCCAGCCAGGGACTCACGGCCGTGTTCGCGGACCTGTATTTCGACTCGGGGCAGTTCCGGGTTGTCTCCGTCGATCCGGGGGACACGTTCACCCTCTTTGCGGAATCCGACCTGGAGGGAGACTTCGGCGTGGTTCGCGGATTGGGCGGAGCCACGATGGAGCCCAACCACGGGACCGACCGGTGGACGCGCGTTTCGGTCGTGGAACTGCAGGCCCTGGTCGACGGCGTTGGGCCGACGGTGATTGTCCGGCCGATCAAGGGCGAAGCGGTATCGCGTTATGCTTATGGACTGGTTACCGACGTTCGCGTGAAAGAGTCTGACAACAGCTCGGTTCAGAAGCGATCGAAGGTGGCTCGGGATGGCCGGGCGCCGAACGCCGCTCACGTGATTGACTAGAACCAGATGGCCTTGGCACGGCAGTCTTCCCGACTGTCGTGTCGGGGCTTCTCTTGTGTTTCACGACCCGCCCCGGCGAAAGTACGTAGCCGGCTTGGCGTTCGGCAGTGCCCAATGGTACGAACCTTTGTCCGTAGGTCATCGTTTCAACACCTGTGATCGACAAAGCAGTCTGGTCCGCGGAGCGGACTCTACCGGGCAGAACCCAGGCTTGGCGTCGGGCTTAAGCCCGATATACCGTGGTGCGATCAACGGCAGGTCTCGTACCTCGACCATGCCTACGAAGCTGCGTCCCGTCCGATTAGGCCTTCGGCGTCGGTGGGGCCGCGGTGCCAGGGGTAGGGCACGGTCGAGGCACGAGACCTGCCGTTGGTTTTCGCGTAGTTGGTCTGCCTGCAGTCCTTGGGCAACGTGCATCGTCCGAACATACGCCGAAGGTGTTTCACAGCAAAGCCCAGGGTAAACAAAGCGGCGCAGCCGCGCAGTGCCACCCTGGGTCACAGAACCCCCCGACGCACCAACCCCGAAGTGGGTTGAACAACGGCGGAACCCCGTCGGGGTTCATCTTTGATGTGACCGTGAGCATTCCCACGTAGCGGCTGTAAACCAGCTCGTTCCTCTACCGTGTCCTATGAAGTCTTCGGGCGATCTCTGAAACCGTCCGCCGGCCCTTCGGGACACCCCGTAGCGTAGGCTTCCAGCCTGCCTCGAGGTCCGCCCTCCTCCGGCCATTCGGGCCGGGAGCGCGTGGCGAGCGGATCTCACCCACGGGTTCCGCTTCGCTCCACCCGCGGCTACGCGCCTATGTCCCTTCGGGACAGTTGCCCGCATGGCGGCCTGACAAGATTAGTATCATTGGCCGGAGCCCGGTATACCGTGGTGCGATCAATGGCAGGTCTCGTACCTCGACCGTGCCCTACAAAGCTGAAACCCTCCGCCGGCCCTTCGGGACGGGAGCACGTGGCGAGCGGATCTCACCCACGGGTTCCGCTTCGCTCCACCCGCGGCTACGCGCCTATGTCCCTTCGGGACAGTTGCCCGCATGGCGGCCTGACAAGATTAGTATCATTGGCCGGAGCCCGGTATACCGTGGTGCGATCAATGGCAGGTCTCGTACCTCGACCTGCCCTACAAAGCTGAAACCCTCCGCCGGCCCTTCGGGACGGGAGCACGTGGGGAGCGGATCTCACCCACGGGTTCCGCTTCGCTCCACCCGCGGCTACGCGCCTGTCTCCCTTCGGGACAGTTGCCCGCATGGCGGCCTGACAAGATTAGTATCATTGGCCGGAGCCCGGTATACCGTGGTGCGATCAATGGCAGGTCTCGTACCTCGACCGTGCCCTACAAGGCCAGCGATGGCAGGTCTCGTACCTCGACCGTGCCCTACAAAGCCAGACCTGCCCCGGGAGGGCAAAGTTATGTAGCCAGGTGCGCAAGCCGCTGGGAACGGTCCCGCGTCGGGGGGCGAGCCCGACGGGCGACGGATTCGGCAATCAGATCACATTCGCTTGCGCGGGCGGCCTCCAACTGTCGCGGCCACGAACTGGAGAATACCCTGTCTCTCGAAGACGATCGTACCGATGGCAAGCAAGCCTATCGCCATGGCGATCATACCCCATGCGGACGAAGTCGGGATCGACGGTCCGAGGACGGTGAAGACTATTTCGGCGTTGCCCGTATCCGTCGTAGCCTCAACGGCTGGGGATGCGTCCGGAGACGCATTGACCTGCGAAAACACGGTGGCCGAGATGTCGCCCAGAGAGAGCGTGTACTCACCACCGATGTGCGGCGCGGAAAAAGAGCCGCTGGCCAGGATGACCCCACCGCTTTGACCGACCCCGAAGACCACCGTTGCGCTCTCGGCGATACCGGAACCTGCGGGCAAAGCGGCGCCCGCGTTGTTCTGGGCACCACCAATCTGCCGGAGGTTCATAGCGCCGGCGGTTCCGCGTTGCAGCCCGATATACCCGGTTGAAGAACCGGACTCGCCGGGATTACAGATGCCGTTAGGCAGGCTGAAGTTGGCCATGGCCGTGGGTACGTCGTCGGCTGATGGGAGATCGAGAAACGCAGGGTTGGCTTCATCCTGCTCAAGATCCACCAGCAGTGACGCCAACCCGGCGTTGTCTCCTGTCGACACGGCGAAGGAGATGGCCCAGTCGATTGTGGCGCCCGCCGCTACTACCTCGCCGTCACGTGACGAGTCGAGCGTTACGGTAACGGTCTGTTGCGCGCCGGCCGCGACAATAAGCGATGCCACTTCCAGGATTACTAATGCACTCAATATCGACCCTCCTGTATCTTATGCCCGTCAGGCTTCTGACAGCGTTTGCCGCGCTGCCGAGGCCTGCGCCGGGTGCGGTGTTACTGCGCATTTACGTTCGTAACGATACTGTACGTCGTAAACGTGTTGGTTTTGGTTCCGGGAGAATACGTTCCACCTTGGTACAATCCGTCCGTAACAGTGCCGGTTGAGCTACCTGCGCGATACAGATCGTACGACGTACCGGACACCAGGTCCGGTGAAGAAACAACGAGCGAGCGATACATCTTCGACGGAGCAAAAGTCACGATTTCGCTGCCGCCGGATGTGGTTTCAATATGAGCCAACGTGCCCGCCGACTTCCACTGACTATAGGTGATCTTCACGGAACGCTGCGATGATGACGAACTGGGGGCTTCCGCCATTCCGGCGCTGCCTGCGGCCACGAGGAACCCGCCGCTGATGTTAAACGTCCCGTCATAATCCAGCGCGCCGTTCATGTCGCCGGTTGGACCGTGAACGATGACGGTACCACCGGTCATCACAATGTCGCCGTTCACGTCGATGCCGTCTCCGTCGGCATAGACCGCAATGTAGCCGCCGTTGATGTAGAGAGTATGGTCGCCCGGCGGCGGTGGCGGCGGGCCGCCGGACCCATCGCCTCCGGCACCGTTAATGCCGTCATCGCTCGACGTCACCCTGATGGTGCCGTCGTTGATGGTGACATCCGCACCTTCGATACCTTCATAGGAGTCCGTAACAATGATCGTACCGCCGTTGATTTCAACCAGCTCATCGGCGTGGACCGCGTCATCCCCGGTGGCAATGGTGAGCGTGCCGGTGTTGATGGTTACGTCGGCATTAGAGTGGATGCCGTCGTCGGCGCAATCGAGGGTGAACGTGCCGCCTCCGATTACAACGCTCACCAGACCCTTGATACCCTTGGCCGACACATCCTCAGGAAGAGTCGCATTGTGTCCGCCGCCCGACGTAATGTCGAAGTCGCCGCCGGTGATCAAAACGTCGGTTTCAGCCGCCAGGCCATCGCCGCCGGAGGTGATGCTGAAGGTCCCACCTTCTATCGCGATGTATCCGAGTTCGGCGTCTTCATCGTTGTCGGATTTCAACGCATCGCCCTCGGCCGTGACGGTGATGTCACCGTCCTGGATCAGCAGGTAGTCCTTACCGCGGATGCCGTCGTCGGCCGCAATCACGGTAATCGTTCCGCCGGTGATGGTAAGTTCATCCTTGCTGGTGATTGCGTCGTTGTAGTTGCCGTGCACGGTCAGCGATCCGGAACCCGAAATCAGCATCGTGTCCTTACTGAACAGAGCCGCATTGGGCTCGTCTTCCTCCGGATCCTCGTACACGTACGTAGTGGCGTCGTACAGGTAGTTGTTGGTCTGATCGGGTAGGATAACCTCTACATCGCCGGCGTTCATTACGTAGATGGGCGCGTTGGTGGAGTTGGTGATATTAACTCCGTTCAGAACCATTTCAACGAATCCGCCGGACGCAGCGTTCACGACGATTTGGCCATCGCTCAGCGTGCCGGTGATGTTGTACGTGCCGTAAGATGTGATCGTAGCAGTCGTACCGTCAACGGTTACGCCGCTTCCCTCGACGGTTATCGAGCTGCCGTTCAGAATGATGTTCGCGCCCCCGGGCGTTTCTCCTGAGTCGTGTCCGCACGAGGGATCGGCCGGTTCACCGGCACCGCTTACACACACCTGGAACACCGCGACATAGTCGGACATGTCCAAATCGCCATCTTCGTCGTAATCAACAGCGAGGAAGCCCTCGGCATCCGGCGTCAGGGTACAACCGGCCGGAAGCGGATCGTACGACACGTCCGGTCCGGTTATGCACGCGTTGAACACCGCGAAGTCATCAAGATCCACATCGCCATCTTCGTCGAGATCGCTCGCGGCATAACCAACGATGCGCCCCGGACTGGCAATATCGCCCCCGGCAGACATCCACGAACCGAACGAATCTCCAACGGTGGCCAGGGTCCAGTCCGTCTGCGCGACCGTATCGCCGTAGTCGGTATCCGGCACGTTACAGCTTGCATTCTGAGTTCGGGGAGTCCCGGGATAGGTCTCGTCGCCGAATGCCAGTTGGTCGATCAGGGTATCGCCGGCATCATAGAGGTTGATCTGATCGTCACGACCGAGATTAGCCGCCAGCTCGCCGATGATGTCGACTCCCGTAAGGCCCCAGGCCGTGGCAAAGTCCGCCGCGACCGCCTCCGTCAGAATAACCGACTCCCCGGAATTAACCACGCCGAAAGCGCTTAAGTCCACGGTTCCGGGAATCTGGCTACTATCGTCGAAGCTCCAACCGGACATATCCACTGACGCGGGCCCGGTATTCGTGAATTCGATGAACTCGCCGTTCGTACCGCTGTACATCCACTCGGATATCACTATGTCGCCGGACGCCGCCAAGGTAAGCGACATGACAACACCAATCGCGATCAGATGCCTCATAACTCCCCTCTCTCTTTCTACACACGCTTGGAATACACCCGGAGCCCTTCCAGGTGACTCCCCGTTCCCCTCTCCGCAATCCCGCGTGCCTTTGCCGCGCGGATCAAGCGTCCCTCATTACGATGCCGACCGGTGGCGGAGGCCGAAGCACAGCTTTCCAACCGTCAGCAGCAATAGCGCCAAAACCGCCAAGCCCCATTCAGATACGGTGGGAATCGCGCTTACGCATTCGGGTCCGAACACCGCATCATCCACCCCGGGGCAGAAATCACAAAGATCTACAACACCGTCGCCGTCCGAATCGTCTCCGCACGCAACGGCCATTCCGTTGAACACCCCGCCGAGGCTCTCACAGGTTGCCGCCAGGACATCGTCGCGGCAGCTCTGATTCTCGAGACAACACGCCCCACAGAGCTCGTTATCGAAGTGCGTACAGTAGACGTTCTCACCATCACACACATCGCTCGTACACTCGTTGCCATCGTCGCTGCAGGGCGTTCCCGAGGACATCGTACTGTCATCCGGGCAGACGCCGTCGGACCCGCTGCAGAACTCGGCCGGGTCGCACTCGCCGGCCGATGCACGACACTCCGTCGTGTTCGGCTCAACGACGTCGGCCGGGCAGTCGACGGATACGCCGTCGCAGAACTCGGTTATATCGCAATCACCCACTGCGGCCCGACACTCGGTTGTATCCGGCTCCACCACGTCGGCGGGGCAGTCAACGGAGGCGCCATCACAGAACTCGGCTACGTCGCAATCACCCGGCGCGGCCCGACACTCCGTGGTGCTGGGCTCCATCTCGTCGGCGGGGCAATCGGCGGATGCACCGTCGCAGGCTTCGGCTACGTCGCAATCGCCCACTGCCGCCCGACACTCCGTGCCGGCAGCCACAAACACACAGACAGCGGTGCAACAGTCGCCCCCGTCGCAATCTTCGCCCGGGTCGACCCGACCGTTGCCGCAGATCTCGCAAGCGACGAGATTGAACGTGCCGGGGTTGCCGAAATCGCCGCTCGCCGACGCAAAGCAGTTTTGCAGATCGCCGGGGTACGACAGGAACCAGTCGGCGATCGCGTTGTTGCCGGCCGCATCCTCACATGGCCAACCGCTGGCGTCCTTAGTGCGGATGGTGCCGGGGAAGTCCTCGTCACCGTACGTGAGGCGATCGATGAGAATACCCGAACTATCGTAGAGGTTGATCTCATCGTTGCGTCCGAGGCCCGCGCTCGAACCACCGATGATCTTCACCCCCGTAAGACCCCAATCAGCTTCGAAGGCGGCGGCGTCACCGTCGGTCAGAATGACGGACTCACCAGCGGCGACTATCCCAAACGCACTGAGATCAACCGTGCCCGGAGTATCACTGTCATCATCATAGCTCCAGCCGGTCAGGTCGACGGGATTGCTGTCCAGGTTCGTGAATTCAACAAACTCATCGCCGTTTCCGCTGTACAGATACTCGGTGATCCGGATGTTCCCGTCGGCCGGAGCGGGGCACGTGAAAGTGCTGCAATCCGTGGAATCACCCTGATAGAACTTCTCGGCCATAAGGCACGCCGTCGCGGTCACGTCCGTGCAGAAGCCAACGTCGTCGCAACATGCTCCGGTAGGCGTGGTCGTACAATCGTGGTCGACGTAGATGCCGGGACTGCCCACGTCGCCGTCGCTCGATGTGAAGGAACTCTGCGAGTCTCCCACAGACGCGTAGAGCCATTCCGCGATGTTGTCGGCCCCAACAGCCGTGTTGCACGGCCATCCGCTCAGCTCATTCGTCCGGATCGTCCCGGGGTAGTCTTCATCACCGTAAGTCAGGCGATCCACCAAGGTTGCCGAGCTGTCATAGACGTTTATCTGGTCGTTTCGCCCTAGTGCAGCGGCACTATTGCCTATGATCTGAACGCCGGTCAGCCCCCACGCCGAAGCGAAAGTAGCGGCATCTCCGTCCGTAACGATTACCGACTCCCCAGGGGAGACCGTCCCGAAGGCGCTGAGATCAACCGTGCCCGCCACGTCGCTGTCATCGTCGAGACTCCATCCAGTCATGTCGATGGGGTTGGCATCAAGGTTGGTAAGCTCGATGAACTCGTCACCTGACCCTTTGTACATGAACTCCGTGATGCGGATCACGCCCGTTGACGGAGCGGGGCAGGTGGTTGTAGCACAATCAGTACCGTCTCCCTCATAGACCCCACCGATCAGGACGCAGTCCACCTGAAGCCCCTCAGTGCAGTTTCCGGTCAGACAACAGGCGCCTTCCGATGGCGCTCCGCAACTGACTTCCGTGAGGCTACCCGGACTTCCAAGATCGCCGCTCGCGGAGAAGTAGGACGCTTGCGCATCCGCATCAGCCGAGAGGTTCCACTGATAGATGTTGTTCAGACCAAGCGACTCTGAGCAGGGCCACGCACTGGCGTCGTTCGTGCGTTCGGAACCGGGGAAGTCCTCGTCCCCGTATGTCAGACGATCGACCAGCGCATCCGTGTCATCATACAGGTTGATCTCGTCGTTCCTGCCGAGACCCGCGGAAGAGCGCGCAATCACGTCGACGGCAGCGCCGAGGCTCCAATCGGCTACGAACGTCGCGGCATCGTCGGCGTCCGTCAGAATGACCGACTCACCCGGATCGAGCACCCCGAAGGCGCTTAGGTCCACCGTCCCAGGCACGCGGCTGTTATCGTCGAAACTCCACCCGGCCATGTCCACCTGGGTCGCGCCGGTGTTCGTAAACTCGACGAACTCCGCACCGTTGCCCGAGTACATGTACTCCGTGATACGAACCTGTCCCTGTGCGGCCGTCGCTACACCGAACCACACTGCCGTCACGGCCACCATCACCTTTGTGCTATGCGACATGCTTCTATCCTCTCCGCATGTACCTCGTAACTTCCGTGGACCTGTATGGAGTGCAGTTACACACTTTCCCCTGTTCGAACGTCCGGCCGGAGGTCTCCCCGACCGTTGCCCCGGCGTAATATGACAGCGCTAGGCTAGGATGCGACTACCTCCAGCACCGTCGAAACAGTCGGTGATCGACGGAGCGAGATTGCCCAGAGTGTCAGGATCCACCGACCTGGCGCTGTCATGCCAGCCCGCCTGGACAATCGTCCAACCAAACATCATAGGGTTCATGTTAACCACCAGACCTCGAAGGACCGTGTGAGATTACGCAAAGTCCTGCAAAGATCCCTTTGCGCTTCTTTGCGCTTCTGGAGTTGCGAGCATCGCGACCGCAGCGACAACGCTCTGCGAGCACGCGATACAACAGGCCGAGCGGGGAATCACCATCCTAGCGTTATCGGGCGGTCAACTGGTTGCTCACCACCGAATCACCCTTCGAATGCGCGCCGGCCGCGCTGCTGAGCGGTTGTCTCACTGATTCGATCCAGCCACCCGGAGCGGGCGTCGTCGCGGGTATCAAAACGGACTATGTACGGCTTGATGTCCAGCAGCGGTGTGTTGTCGAGGATGTCCACGTCTTCGATGTGCAGCGCGCAGCCCTCGCGGCGGACCAATCGCACCAGGCTCAAGCCGATCGGATTGGGGCGGGACGGTGCCCGCGTCGCAAAAACGCCGCGCGGCACATCCTCCAGAAACGGCTTCACCGTCAGTCTTACGGCGTCGGTACGGTCGAACAGGTAAAAAAGCCAGATATGCGAAAAGCCGTCCAGGTCCGCCAGTCCTTCCTCATACGCTGCGTCGACCTCGACCTTGCCCGGAATTCCCGTTGCGAAGGACGGCTGAATGGGGGTGTGCTCGGACGCCGTGTGCGGACTGCGAATGATCCCGATCGGACGCAGGGAGATTTCGTTCACTTGGACACCTCAGGCATTAACGCAATCAACCGGCCACCATGTCCGCACGTCACCAGTTCCGGGCACGGATGCTCGGGGACAATCTCACCCGGAACAAGGTGATGCAGCGGGCGTTGCGCTTGGTATATGACCTTATCGTCCGTCTCACGGCTATTCGAGTGCCTCCCCGTGCAAGATGCTCGATGCATCGTTGGCCGGGATCGCTCCGTATCCTATACAGCGTGACAGCGGACGACTTACGCCTTGACGCTGGTTCTGTCAACCATCGGTTTCCAGCGTAACCGCGCCGTGAAGTGCGCCGTGCTTCACTCCACCACCGTCATCGGACCGTTGTCGCATGCCGCCGGACGAACGCGAGCGTTCCGGCCACCAGCACCAACAGTGACATCACGATCATGCCCCACGTGGACACCGTCGGGACCGACTCGCCGCCGCTATACGAGATCTCCAGGTGCGGCTTCTGGGCCGGATTGCATGGAATCGTCTGGTCCTCGCACTCCTTGCTACGGAACTGATACACCGTGCTCCCGACGTCCGTCATGCCGGGGCCACCCTGCAGCTCATCGTTCAATCTGATCAAGAAGCCGTGATTGTCGTCTCCGTCGATCCAGGCCTGAACCTGTTCCGCAACGTCAAACTCGATCCACTCGCCCGGAAAGGACTCCCAGTCCGACTCCTGGCCGCCGGGAAAGGTCCAGTCGAGCGTATCACTGGCGATCCGCACGAGCTCGTCGTAATCCCCGCCGCCTCCGGCACTACCGTCGGGGCCGCTATAGTAAGGCGACGCGGCGTTCCATACATCGATGGAATTCCATTCGCCCTCTGTAGGATCCCCCGGATTCTCGGGATCATCAGAGTATCGCCAGTTGCTGCTACCCTCTGCCCAGGCATTGATCATTCTGTAAACGTCAACCGTTTGCGGGGTCTGAGGAGGAATCCAATGGCCGGTATGCCAGTAGATGCGCAATGCCGCTCCCTCAATGGTCGCGCCGCTCAACTCGGAAAGATCGAACCGCAGAGCCGCTCGGAAAGCCCGCGGGCCATACCCCCAGCCCCTCAGCCTCAGTTCCTGGTATGCCCCGGTAGGTCCGGTGCCGTTCTTCTGGCTCCAGCCACCCGGGCACGAACTCAGCCAGGTATCTGCCTCTGGTTCAAGCGTGACAGTCTCCGCCGTTGCTAAAGGTACGAATGCGCTTGCGAAAAGAACGATCGCGGCGTAAGCCCAGTGGAGCCTTGCCGGCGACTGTCGACGACACGCCCTCTTAACATGGTTCTGAATACGTTGCATAACTACGCTTTCTTCTCAGTTGGTGCAATGATTGCTCTCTATTGCACATTAAGTCATTGTCCACGCGTCCGGGCCGCCGTCGCCCCGGCCCCTATCAGATCCCCTCCGAAAAGCTCCCGTTCGCCGTGCCTATCACCGGCACCCGGCGTTTACGGTCTATTCACAACCGGCAGCTTTCGCGCCAAGCGCAGTCTCGAACGCTACGAAATCTCTCAGATCCACATCGCCGTCATAGTCGCCGTCGAACGCTCCCAGGCACATGCTGTCGCAGGCTGCGAGCGGCGGCACGGGCGGCCCCTCCGGTCCGCCCATGCACTCGGCAAACCCGCGGTAGTCCGTCAAACCGACACCACCCGAGCCGCCGAAGTCCGGACCATCGATTTGCTCGCAGTCATCGGGAATCCGATTGGCGTTACAGTCCGGATTTTCACCGCATCCCGGAACATCACACATTCCGCCTGTCGAACCACACTCAATCTCACATTCATCCGGAATGCTGTTGGCGTTGCAGTCATAGAAAGTCACTTCGAGATACGGCTTCTCGTTCTCAAAACAACCCACCCCCTCCATAGTGCAGTCTTTGCTATAGAACTGATACACGGTCGACCCACCACCGTCGGGCTCACTACGTAGCTTCAGCAGAAGACCATAAGCCTCCTCGCCACCGACCCACGCCTGGACCTGCTCGGTAACGTCGAACTCGAGCCACTCGCCCGGAAAACTCAACCAAGCCGCCTCCGAACCGTCTGCAACCCACTCGAGAACGTCGCTGGCAACAACCACCGAAGAGTAGTCGCCACCCCCGCCGGCCGCTCCTGCCGGCCCGCTCAAATATGGCGTCCAATCATCCCAGGACTCGACCGAATCCCACTCCACGGGATCGTCGCGGTACCGCCAGTTGCTGTTTCCCTCCACCCACGGCGTGGTCACCGCATGGACATCCACGGTCTTCTGTATGGTCGGCGTGGCCCAGTGGCCTGCATACCAGTGAATCCGCATGGTGGCGCTCGCGATTCTCACCCCCGGCGCAAGCGTAGACAGATCAAAGCGAAGCGCCGACCGAAAGACCCGCGGGCCATAGTCCCAAGCCCGCAAGGCCAGTTCCTCGCTGTGTTCATCATCCGTGGGACAACCGTACTTTCCGTTCCATCCCGTTGGGCAGGAGTTGAACCATGTATCCGCCGCGGGAGCATACTCGACATGCACAACCTGTCCTTCAACCGACTGCGCCACCCACAACGTCGTGGCAACCGCAAGTGCCGCGTGAATACCCCAGCATCGTATACGGCTCCGAATCGCCGTTGCACTGAAAAGCCACTCACAAACAATCATGAGCTTCACTTTCTTATGTATGTACAAAGTTCTGTGTTCCTACTGAATCGCCCACCAGCCGGATGCGTCTCGTTGGCGGTGCCGAATGGCGTCCAACGCGAGTGGCTTAGCATGGGGAACAACGTCGAGCGCCCAGGGCGACGAATCAACGGGAGCCGAGCCGTCGAACTCCGATTCCCGAACCTCCGTTCGGCTGGGATACCATAGATCGACGGTTTCAATCGCCTTACGCTTTGTCATCATCTCCACGTGACCGTCGAACAAAGCCGCGTTGATCGCCGGCTCACTGTTGAGCCGATGCCGATAGACGGACTCATCTCCTCTCGGAACGGTATCCGGTTCGGCGGCGCCGATGGCATTAACGTACGCGGCCGAGTGGCTGCTGCACGGCCCAGCCGCCGAAAACGTACCCCCATCCGCTGCATAGTAGATGATGTCGGACGTATGTCCGTGACGATCTACCGAGCGCACCCCTTCGGCCAGCAACACTTTCCGGGAAGGCCTCTTGATGGCGGAGAAGGTCGGCTTGTAACCGCATGGTGTTCGAGCGGAATCGCCGAAGTAGGTGGGATAATAGACGGCATTGTGTCGGTACAGCTCACCGTAGTCGGCATTCGTAGACTGCCAGCCGAAGTACATGAAGCTACGGATCGTACAATAGCTGTTGGCCGGCACGGGGCCGTCCCATCCCCACCGGTCGGCCGCGCAGTTGGGGTGAAAGGTCTCGACAACGGCGTCGTTGCTGGGGCAGCGGAAGATACGCTCGCGTAACCGGGCCATTCGCTCCGCGCGATCCGTCGGCAGGTCCGCTTGCCCCATACCGTAAACCGCAACCGGACCCGCCCAATCCCAGGATTGGGTGATAGCTTCGGCGGGCACGGTCTTATCTGCGGGGCTGTAACCCGGTATCAAGAATGCGAGAGGCGCTCCCGAGCCGCCCGGAGCGCCGGGGATCCAATCATCGAACTGAGTGGCGTAGTTCACCATACCAGTACAGAGATCGTGAAGGTGCGCGGCGCAAACGACTGCCTTCGCTCTCGCACGCGCGGTTCGCAGAGTCGGTAAGAGAATCGCGAATATCAGAGCGATGATCCCAATTACCACCAGCAATTCGATAAGCGTGAACGCCGAAGCCGAACGTTCCCGACGTTTGCACCTCTTCTTATCCGCATACATGTGGTTGCTCCGTGGAATACCGGACTCCGGGGCACCCTCCCCAGTTGCGTTACGCGTCGGGCGTCACCATGGCAATGTCGCCCGAGACCGCGCACCGCCGAAATACACTTTGCCGGCCGTGAGCAACAGCAGGCTTAAAACGAGCAGCCCCCATTCGGACGTCGTGGGTATGGCCGCCTCGCATTCAGGGCCGAAGATCGCATCATCCACACCGGGGCATTGATCAACACAATCGGGAACCCCATCCTGGTCCTGGTCGGCATCATCTTCAAAGACAATCTCCAAATACGGATGAAAGGCACTGTCCCCGAACTCGCGACTGCGGAACTTTGCCAACCGGCTGACCGTACCGCCGCCGGGGTCGCTTTCGATCTCCGCGCCGTCCTGCAGAATCACGCCCAGATTGTCACAGGATCCCTCGACCCACTCCCGCACGAGAGTGGTAATGTCCCATGACATCCACTGACCGGCAGTCGCCGGCACAATCTCCGACGCGTAAACCGTTCCATCGAAGTCACCGCCTCCCGGTTGGTAGCCCGGCAGGCCCGCGTCGTAGCTGTCCCAGTAAAGAGGATCGGGCGTATCAAAGTTGTCGCAGGCCTGCCAGGTCGAGTACAGTTCGTCCCACGAATTGGTCAAGCGCCTTACTTCGTAAGTACGCCCGGCCGGGTCGGTTTGCGAGTAGCCGTAGTAGTACAGGTTCAACGTTGCCTGACTGATATTGCCGGCCGGCAAGGCAAAGGAAGAAACGTCGAACGCCAGCACGGAGCGGAAGTTCTTGGGCTCCCTACTGCTCTGCGGGCCCCACCATGCACTGCGCACCCGCAACTCCTCCATTCCGCCGTTGTTGGCGGTGCAACCGGTCGAGCATGAACTGATCCAGTTATCTGCAACCGGTTCGAACTGCGCAGTCTCCGCTTGCGTCACTGACGCCGAGAGTAGACCTGCCAGAAGCCCTATCAAACAAGCCCTTTGCCCAACCGGGCTCCGAGGCCGGCTTGATCTCGAAGTCTGATGGGAAACATACATATAAATCGCCCTCCTCCTAAGATAGCCTATTACATACCCCCGACATTGCCCGCCGGGTCGCCGCCGCTCAACGCATCGGACGGCGATACGTCTTGTTTAGTTGTGCTCACCGTCGGAAAGCGGCCAGCGGTCCAGGCGTCCAGGGCTGGCGCCGTCATTCAGAACCTCACCGTACCGGGTCATGACCTGCTTCATGAGCGTGCCCAAATCCCTGACCTGCTTCTTGGACAGATGGACTGTCGTACTCTCAATGGTGAGATGAAAGCAGCCGTGCGGACATCGAAACAGTTTCATCGGTTCATCCTCTCTGCGTATTACTGCATACAGTCGCCGCGACAATGGCACGGCGCCACAGCGCACTATCTATCCGGTTGTGAACACGCTACCCACCTGGTAAACCGCGGTGGTCAGAATCCATGCCAGGGCGGTCAGTCCGCCCAATTGAAACAGCGCAAAGCCCCAGGAGTTACTCTCCCGTTTGGTTACGGCAATCGTTGCCATGCATGGGGCACTCACCAGGCAGAACAGCATGATGCAGAACGCCTGGAGTGGAGAGTAGCTCTCCCGTAAGCGATTACGGAGCGAATCGGATTCCTCATCAGCTTCGCCCACGGAATAGACAATGCCCAGTTGGGCCACGAACACTTCCTTTGCGGCAAAGGCCCCGATCAGCGCCGTTCCGATCTTCCAGTCGAATCCCATTGGTCGGAGCACCGGCTCAATGGCGGATCCGACTCGCCCGGCCACCGTGTAGGCCAACTCTTCGGCCTGCCTGGCCTGGTCAATCGCGGCAGTCTTTGCGGCGTGTGCGTCGGAATCGGCGGCGTGCTGCGATACGAGCGCGGCAATCTCACCTTCATAGTCGCGCGAGAAACGGGTCTGCTTGGGATAGCTCGTCATCGCCCACAGAACGATTGATATCCCCAGAATGACGGTGCCGGCCTTCTTGAGATACAACCACGCCCGTTCCCAAGTGTGGAGCATCATGCCCTTCAACGTTGGCATGCGATATGGCGGCAGTTCCATGACGAACGGCGGTGCCGGCCCCTTGAAAAGCGTGGCCTTCAGCAGTTTCGCGGCAAACACGGCCAGGACGACACCGATCATGTAGATAACCCACAACATCGGGGCGTGCCACGTCTGAGGAAAGAACGCCGGGATGATCAGAGCATAAATCGGAAGCCGGGCTCCGCAGCTCATCAGCGGCACAACGAGCATTGTGGTAAGGCGGTCCCGCCGGTTCTCAATCGTGCGTGTGGCCATGATTGCCGGAATGGAGCAGCCGAAGCCGATCAACATCGGGATGAAACTCTTACCGTGGAGACCGATCTTGTGCATGAAGCGGTCCATCAGAAAGGCGGCGCGGGCCATGTAGCCGGAGTCTTCCAGGATGGTGATCGCCAGAAACAGCAGCACAATGTTGGGCAGGAACACAAGGACACCGCCGACACCACCAATGATCCCGTCCACCAGAAGCGACCGGATGGCACTTTCGGAGCCCGGCGCCCAAAGCGAAGAGATCGCCCCACCGAGCCAACCGAACAGGCTTTCCAGCCAACCCATGGGCGGATCTCCCAGGGTGAACGTCAGGTGGAACACCAGGTACATCAATATGAAGAAGACCGGCAGGCCCAGCACGCGGTTCGTTACGATGGCGTCGATCTGGTCGGACGTGGTGTGGCGGGCTTCCACCGTGGACCGGACCGCCTCCGTACAAGCCCCACTAATGAAGCCGTAACGCCGCTCGGCGATAATCACCTCCGGCGGATGACCCAGAAGATCCTCAATGCGCTTCGAGCTATGGTCGACGGCCGCAACAACGGAATGCGAAGCCAACTGTTCGCGCAAGTCCGTATCGTTTTCCAGCAATTTGATGGCCAGCCAGCGCGGCTCATACTTGCCGGATAGGGCGTTGCTGCCTTTGATCAGATCGGCGAGCCGGGCGATCTCCTCTTCGAGTTCGCGGCCATAGCTGACCTGTACGGGCGCGTCTTGCTGGTGTTCAACTGTCGACAGGATGGCATCGAGAAGTTCACCAATCCCCTCCTTCTTGTGCCCTACAGTCGGCACTACCGGCGCCCCGAGTAACTGGGACAGAAGCTGAAGATCAAATTCCGTCCCGCGCGCCGCTGCAACGTCGCTCATGTTGAGTGCCAACACCAGCCGCAGGTTCATCTCCATCAGTTGGGTTGCGAGATACAGATTCCGCTCGAGATTCGAGGCGTCGAGAACGACAACAACGACATCAGGCCGGGCGTCCAGAAGATGATCCCGCGCAACGGTCTCCTCAACGGAATGCGCGGTCAGGCTATACGTACCCGGCAGGTCGGCGATGTTGAGCTCGAGGCCCTTATGCCGGCATACGCCGCTCTTCTTCTCGACGGTTACGCCGGGGTAGTTGCCCACGTGCTGTCTCGCCCCGGTCAGGTCGTTGAAGATCGTGGTCTTGCCGGAATTGGGATTCCCGGCCAGCGCCACGTTCACGCATCGGCGATCCGTGGCCTCTTCCCTTCGTCGCCGAGATTCGGCATTACGCATAATGTTCGTCATCCCGAACTTTTACCGAAAAAAAAGACGTCGCGTCGACCCGCCTCTACGGCAAGACGAGGATCTTACTTACCATTCCGCGTCCCAAGACCAAGCGAGTATCTCCGACGGACACAACGAGCGGGCCCTTCGCACTTCTGCTGATTACCTCGAGTTCCGTCCCCGGGACAAGCCCCATGGACGCAAGTCGAGCGGTAAGCGTGCGACCCGCACATATTCTGTGCAAGCGCACCCTGCACCCACTATCAATCAGCGAAAGCGGAACCACCCGATCTCTCCTATTGCGGCTTTGAGGCCGCTACAGCTCCATTCTCGAACTCACAGCGGCGTCACCGTGACCTTCTCGGCCTCTTCCTTTCTCAGCGAGAGGTGGTAGCCCTTGACCTTCACCTCAATAGGATCGCCCATGGGTGCCACCCGCCCCATCTCCACCACCGAGCCGGGCGTGAGTCCCATCTCGATAAGCCGTTTGTTGGCCTCGCCGCGGCCTTTGATCCTCTCGACCTTGGCCTTCTGTCCCGGGCTCAGTTCTCTTAACACTACTGTTGTCACAGCCCTCCTCCCAGCGTTTGCTTCCTTCTTCTTGACGTCCTTCAGACAGGCGGTGATACAACGCTCACAGTCTTCAGGTTCACCATGTTCGCAGTGGTAACCGAAGCCCCTGATCCACTTGACCCCCGCACGCGGACATACATCTACAAACTCGATGAACTCCATGAACCTCTCGAAGACTGCGGGCGGGATAGCATGTTCCATCTGGCAGGCCCCCTCGTCGGCCAGCTTCTCGTCGATCGCCAACACCTTGACCAAAAAATCGCGCAGCACCTCATGCCGCCTGACCACCTCGCGGGCGGCCGCCTCGCCCTCGCGGGTGAGCGTGATCACCTCGTAAGGCGCGTAATTCACCAGCCCCTTCTCTGCCAAAGAGTGCAACGCCCCGGTCACCGACGAGCGGGCCACCTCGAGGCGCTTGGCGATGTCCCGAGCCCTGGCCGCCCCCTTTTCCGCCACCAGGTGGAAGATGGTCTCTAAGTAATCCTCGAGACTCTCGCTGAGTTTCGCTGTCGCTACCATCGGTTCACTCCCACGCGGGAAACGGCCGGCAAGTTCTGTTCCACAAACTTCATTCGGCATGCCGAACAATATACGCAAATACGAAACGCTGTCAACCGGGCGATTAACGGCAGAAATTGCCCGTTTTCGCCGACGCCTGGCCGCAAACCGGGACGGGCGCCCCAATATGCAGCGCAGATGGGCGGGCTGGGGGGCCAGCGTCGAACGCGTAATTCATGCACGCTGCGGCTTGGATACTCGTGGTCGGTGCGAGATAATCCGGACATTCGAGCACTTATGCCTACGGCTCCTCAGCGAGATCACGCACTTGGCTAAGGAACACACAGTAGGCAGCATCGCGTTCGCACGCATACTCCAGATTCCAGATGATGTTCGATCTTTGTAGATCAGAAACATCAGAGTAGAGGTTCACGACCCCTGTCCCCGACGAACATTTCAGGCCGTATCTCGCATCCGGGCCACAGTCAGCATCTATCGACTTATGAACCGGATAGACGTACGCGTCAGAAAACAGCCGCTCCGGAGAGGGCACGGGGATCGCGCCCACGATGCGATTCGACGCTCCCGGCTCGGTCATCCGCCAGGTCCTGTCGCTCCCCCGGACATAGTCGTCGCTAACGAACAGGGTAGCGTGGTCCTTCAGCGGAAAGTAGGTGAGCGTCAGACCGCCTTCTTCGATCTGCCAGACCATAGATTCGGTGGCACCGTTGATGCGGTACAATTGCCACCCAAACCACGACAACACGAGGACCACCAGAACTGAGAATATCTGCAATAGCCGCCGTACTGGTTTGGGCATTTGCTGTCCCTGCCTCAGCGTTCACGGTTAACGCGAAACCTCTCCAGCGGCACGATGTACTTGCCACCTTCCGCCAGAAGTCCCAGTCGTCGCTGATCGATGTCCAGCAAGTAGAGCTGCCCCCACCACTCCAGCAGCACCTCCGTTCCGGCGGGCAGGAACGTCGGCGAGGACGGATACGACCTGCCGAGCTTCATGAGTCCATAGCCGTCAGCCACCTGCATGATCGGTTCACCGTCCCGCGTCACGACAAAGTGTGCCCCCAATCCCGGCAGACATCGCAAGTGGTCGAGGCTCTTCGAGTCCTCCCAGAGCGCCGACCCCCAATCATCGCGACTCGCATACCAGCCGGAGTTCGAGCGGACATAGTTAAGAGGAAACTCGGGGGGTGCCAGCGTGTCCATGCCTCGTACTTCGAGGACATTCCAGGGGGCCTTCCCTTGGACAACAACGACACGGTCGTTCTCCTGCTGGCCGAATAGGAACTCGCCGGACCGCGACCACGACACGAATGGCCAGAAGTCAGCAAGCTGGCACCCGACCACCGTGTGGGCCTCTTCCCGGTTCAGATCAAAGACACGAAGCTCATGGCCGGCTGACCCCGTTTCGCGGCCGAGTGGCTTTGCCGCAAAGGCGACCACCGCGTTATCCGGCGACAGGCTCACACCGTCCATGAGGAATCGCTCGTGCGTCTGCCAGATCAGCGTCGATGCTTTAGCGCCTTCTCGATAGACGTACAGGCTGCCATCGACACCTCGGTAGGCAAAGGTCGATTCGTCCTCGCTGACGAGGAACGCGGCAGCCGGGAACGGGACCACGGTAGCCACACCTGTGCCGTCCATGTTGATCCGCTTGATGAACCGGTCATCGTTGTCGATGAAGTAGACCGGCACGGCAGAGTTGGCCGTCCAAGTCGTGTCTTCTCGCAGCTCAAGATGCCCGAAGGTAGGCCGAGTGGCCAAATAGAACAGCGGCCCGACAATGCAGTAACTTGCAATGTTCGCCAGCAGAACGCCTCGAAGTAGCCGAAGCCGCGAACGCTCCAGCACCTCCGCAAATCCGCGTGTTGCGATGACAATACCCTCTACAATCAGGGTTTTGGCGAAGTAGATCAGGATCAAGATGAGGGCTACCCACCAGTAGCCCTTGGCAAAAGCTGGAACCGAGACATCGATGGAGCTTGCTTCGATCACGCTGTCTTGAAACACACATACGATACCGCCGGCAGAGGTCGATAGTACGTTCGCCCAGAGCAACCTACGAAACACACACCCGGTGGTAACGGCAACCACATGCCGGAAGACGAACCACTCAACAGAAGTTACCAGCAGTACCAGCGGGCCCAAGACGATCAGACCGGCGGCTGCAACGACAGGGAAGTTGATGGCGTCGGCAAGCATAGCCCCATGCATATCACTGCAAAACGTACTCGTCAGCACAAGAGAACTCTGATCGCTGAATAATATGCCACCGGCCCGGCCGATGGCAAGCGTCGGTTGCACGGTCGAGAACGCCATTCTTGTGCCAGTAGCTGCGTGCCCCTTTTTTTGACAAGTCCCCTTTTCACAGCTAATCTCAATAGACCAGGCGCCTGCGACTCGGCGATAGCTCAGCGGAGGGAATGGTCGGTGAAGGCCGAAACGACAAGATCTTACGGCGTTCTGTCTCGGCGCCGTTGGATCGTCGTCATCCTCGGCACGCTGGCCAGCCTCGCCGTCGTGCTTGCCCCCAGAAACAACTCGATGCCCGCCCCCGTCATCGCAGCCGTGGTGGGAGCGGTCGGTGTATGCCTGACCGATGTTCTTGTCTGGTCCGGCTTGGCGCGGAGGTGGAGACAAGCGGTGGCCCCACGCGCCGTAACGGCCGTGGTGGTCGGCGCGTCCGTAGGCTTTTGTTTCACGCTCACAGAAGGAGTCGCGTTCGGCAGAGCCTTCGGAACCGACGTGCCGTCCGAGGTCAAGGATATCGTCGTCGAAGGATACTACGTCAGAGGCATTCCCGGCGGCGCCAGTGACCTCGTCATCTTCCTTCAGTTTGAAGCGAGCCAAGACCAGCTACAGAAGCTTCTGTCGCACCGGTCGTTTGAGCGCGACGCCGAACTGGAGCGTCAATGGTCTGACCCTTACCTGGGAAACAAGCATGTCTGGCGACACCTCTTCGGCGGTATGGCTGAGGCGTACGCCGGTGAGTCATGGCGGCAAGCGCCTGCAACGGACTGCGTCGAAATCTACCGTTGGGGCGAGGGATCGCCACAAACAACGGTGCTCTGTGACGTGGATTCCGGTCGGATCTACGCGCTTTTTATGCTTGGGTGACTGCGATTGAGGTCCCGCACACAGGAGGCATCCCTTGACACCTGAACTTCTTCGCACGGGAGATCAACAGCCATGAAATGGGCTCTGCTATCGATCCTCGCCTTCTCAGCCGCGGTTGTCATCCATGCCCTGCGGCGGCGAGATAACGACGCGACCGGGACAGGGTCTCTAAGGGGGGTCGCGGGACGAGGCGCCGCAGTTGTTCTTCCCGAGCTCCCAGATGAAAAGCTCATCGAGCTGCAACAAGTCACGCGGTGGCTCTCGAACCAGCAAGGTCTGGATGTCAGGCCGTACTGCACTTTCGATTTTGGACGTGCAAGGGACGAGTCGGGCGTGTCCATCGTAGTTCCAGAGGAGTCGGCAGAGAAGACGCTGTACCAATTGCGCAATGCCATTGATTCGCCACTTCTGGCGTTCATCGGTACTCATTCCTGGCTCGGAGATGAGCAGCATGAAGGCGTGGAACTCGTTGTCGGCGCCGGACAGGATCAGTTTGACATCCTCCGGATTGCTCGCTCCGATGCCGTGAACTACGGCATGGTAACGGATGATCTGATTCAGCGATTGGGGGAATACAACCGGCAATATGGGATAGACATCACGCGCGCCGCGACGGACGTGATATCGTTTCGACTCCTGCGCATGCCGGATAACATCTTGGACTTCGCAACGGAGTTGTACGAGTTCTGCCCCGACATCGTGGACCAAGGCACCGGCACGGTCGCCGCCCTGGCAGAGGATATAGAGAAAACAGAGTCGGTCTTTCTTTGGTGGGACTGACCAATCCGATGGACTTAGAATGAGCCAACAGACGGATAATCCGAACCTGATCCTCGCCGTGGGAACTCGTGTCGTGACGAAGGTGGATACGACCCCGATTGGCGGAGGGCAGGTGTGCCCGGCCGGGATTGTCGGCGTCGTTGTGGTCGCGCCGGCGGACAACGACCATTCCTATCGCATCCGCTGTGCCAACGGCGTGGAAGTGAGCGTACGACGGGCGGAGATCGAGCTGCTGCGCGAGCATCAGACCGGTGGTCTGTCACTGCGGGGCGGCGTGGATGAGTATGAGTTGCAGGACCACATCATCTACCGATGCGTGATCGGGTCTCGCGCTTACGGCCTCGAGAACGATGCCAGCGACACCGATTATCGAGGGATCTACCTGGCTCCGGCCGAGCTGCATTGGTCCCTGTTCGGCGCACCGGAGCAGTTGGAGAACCAAGAGTCGCAGGAGTGCTTCTGGGAGCTGCAGAAGTTCATTGTCTTGGCAGTCAAGGCCAACCCCAACGTCTTGGAATGCCTCTACACCCCCTTGGTCGAGCACGCTGCTCCCTTGGCGACCGAGCTGCTTGCCATGCGCGAGCTGTTCCTGTCAAAGCTGGTCTATCAGACGTACAACGGCTACGTGCTTTCGCAATTTAAGAAGATCAACCGGGACATTCGCAACAAAGGAACCGTTAAGTTGAAACACGCGATGCACCTGATCCGCTTGCTGCTGTCGGGGATTCAGGTGCTCCGGGAGGGATTCGTGCCGGTTCGGGTGGACACGCATCGAGACAGACTCCTGGCCATTCGAGACGGCGACATGGACTGGGAGCACGTGGAAGAGTGGCGGCTGAGGCTGCACATTGAATTCGACGAGGCATTTCGGCAGACGAAGCTGCCGGAACGCCCGGACTACGAACGAGCAAACGACTTTCTGATTAGGGCTCGCCGAACGGCTCTTAACGAGAGCGAACGATGAAACCACTAGACTCTACGAATACTGATCCCCTGAGTCGCGCCCGGCTTTCGCTGGAAGGCCTTGCGCTCGGCGATGCTTTCGGCGAGTGCTTCTTTGATCCGTCACTGACCGAATCTCTCGCTAAGCGGGAGTTGCCCGAAGGACCTTGGTTCTACACCGACGACACGATGATGGCCTGGAGCATTGTGGATGTGCTGGCCGAGCATGGGTGCATCGATCAGGACCGGCTTGCTCAGCTCTTTGCCGACAGGTTTCGAAAGCAGCCGAATCGTGGGTATGGTGCAGCAGCCATCGGGCTGTTGGAGCGCGTGGCCACCGGATTCGACTGGCGCAGTGAAGCTCCCCGCCTCTTCGGTGGCGATGGGTCGATGGGGAATGGCGGGGCCATGCGGGCGGCGCCCGTCGGTGCCTACTTTGCCGATGACCTCGACCGTGTTGTCTTCGAGGCGAAGGCTTCCGCTGCGGTCACGCATGCCCATCCGGAGGGTCGGGCCGGTGCGATTGCAGTCGCTGTGGCGGCGGCCATGGCCTGGCGCACGCGCGACGACTCAAACGAGGCGAGCAGCAACATCCTCAGGAAGGCTTACGACTCGACCCCCGATGGTCCGACTCGTGACGGCATCGGGCGGGCTATGGAAGTTGGTCAGGCAGCCAGAGCGCCAGACGTTGCCGTCGCACTGGGGAGTGGACAGAAACTCCTCGCATCCGACACGGTCCCTTACGCGATCTGGTGCGCGTGCCGTTATCTCGCCGACTTTAAGGAGGCATTGTGGAACACTGCCGCAGGCTTGGGCGACATTGACACTACTTGCGCGATGGTCGGTGGAATCGTGGCCCTGGCTGTCGGACAGGCTGGACTGCCAAGGGTGTGGCTGCGCCGCCGCGAGCCGCTGGAGGAATGAGACCACATGCCTATACCGCATGCCGCAAAGCTCCGAGCCATAGTCACCGAACAGCCTTACCCGCTGCTGTTTGTGACGGTCAGCGGTGCGCACCTGTATGGGTTTGCGTCGGAGGATTCCGACTATGACCTCCGTGGGACGCATGTTCTGCCGGTGCACGAGGTCGTCGGCCTCGCAGAGCCGCGAGAAACCGTGGAATACTACGGAGACCGGGACGGACTGGAACTCGACTTGGTCACGCATGACATCAAGAAGTTCCTTCTGTTGATGCTCAAGCACAACGGTTACGTTCTCGAACAGCTCTACTCTCCGCTCGTCCTGCACACGACTCCTGAGCATGACGAGTTGAAGCGAATCGCAAAGGAATGCATTACGCGCCATCACGCCCATCACTACCTCGGCTTTGCAGGGAGACAATGGGTCCTGTTCGAGAAAGAGGAGCCCAGGCGGGTCAAACCGTTGCTCTACGTGTATAGGGTGCTTCTGACCGGGATTCACTTGATGCGTACCGGTCGCATCGAGGCAAATCTGGTGACCTTGAACGATGAATTCCGGTTACCGTATATCGACGAACTGGTCTCGGCAAAGCTCGAGGGCAAAGAGCGATGTACCCTCGAGGATGCGGACTTGGCTCTGCACCAACGCGAGTACGAGCGGTTGCTGGACGAGTTGATGCAGGCTCACGAAGATAGCTCACTGGCCGAAACGACCATCGGACGGGGCGCCCTCGACGACCTGCTGAAACGACTCAGGCTGGCATCTTATGAAGGTTGAAGTTCATTGCGTTGGCACAGAACCGGTTTAGCATAGTTGCCCCGCACAACAAGACCACACTGACCGGGTACTCAACCCGCGACAGTCGTGCGACGAACCGGCTTTTTCCACTTCAACGACGTTTGAGTATCGGACCTGAATAGCCCGCATCCCGGGGCGGTCGTTTGCCCCGAGTATGGGTGAATCCTAGAGTTTAATAGGGCGATCCATGTGTCTGGTGCCGGTGTAAACGCGGGAATCCGTGGATTCCGCGCGCAACCATGGAGCTATGCCGATGATGCAGATCAACAACGATCATCCGCTCAGGCGTCACTTCGCCGGACTCATCGAGAACGCGTTCTACGCCGAGATCGGACTCTGCGATCCGGCGCTGACCGGGTACCTGGCCGACCTGCTGGTGAGCTTCACTCGGGCGGATCGACTCAATGCCGTGCTGAATGCTCGCGGCAAGCAGATTGAGCAAGTGGCCGCTCTGCTGCTGGTCCTGTCAGACGACGCTCCGCCCAGCGGGCCGGACCGCGATCGAACTCTCTATCGGAACATCGGGGACTACGCCCTGTTTTGGGCGGGAGTCTATCCGGAGCAGCTCCGCCAAGCGCGGCGCCGGGCCTCCGACATCCTGCTGGACTACGTCGTCCAGGGGAAGCGTTCTTACGCCATCGCATCCGAGCTGACGGCCGAGAACGACGCCCCCCCGGCCTCGCTGTTTCGGCACCTCAGCGATGATTTCGAATCGTGCCTCCACGGGCTAGGCCTGGTGAGGCGAGAACTGGAAGATCCCGGCTCGAACCGCTTGGATTCCGGCGGCGATCTGATCTTCTGACGGAATCGGCGGTTTGATCCTCTGGGGACCGCCGCCGGGTCCTGTCTGGAACTTGTCTGGGCTTACTCCGGGCTATCTCTGGGCTTTCTCCGGGGCCGTGCTCCGCGAGGTTCTTCAGGCCGACAATCAGCGTAACGTTCAAGTTCTTCAGGCGATAATCAGCGTGGCGTTCGAGCCGGGGCTCCAGCCCGCGCTGCAGCCCGGGCCGTCCATCCAAGGCGTGCAGTCAGGACTTATTACGGGCGATTCCGGGTGAGTTTGAAAACAAGTCTTGACCTGTGCGTCCCGATCGATAGAGTGCCCTCTTGCCCTGCTCGGATAGAGGGCAAAACAGCTATTCCCCGATAGCTCAATTGGTAGAGCGAGCGGCTGTTAACCGCTAGGTTATAGGTTCGAGTCCTATTCGGGGAGCTTAAATTTTAACGGGGTATTTCCCCGACCTAACAGTTAACGGAAAGCCCCGGAGCGAAAGCCACCGGGGCTTTTTCGTAACCTATTGGAACCAAAGGGTTATGGCCAGTTTCGAACGACAACCCGATTCTCTGTTTCGCAAGAGACCAACTGGGGTCCAAGAGCAACCATCATGGTTGCTTTCGACAGTGCGAAAATCTGGCCGCGAACTCTCGGACTCTCTCGTGAACAGATCGAACCGGGTTAACAGCCGGGTTGCTTTCGGACCCCGCAGCGTTTTCGAACTCTTTGGCGAACGAGGCCCGGCATGACTCCATCCCAGCCCAACGAAGCGCCTCGCGCCCTGATTCTGGCCGGCCCCAACGGCTCGGGCAAGACCACCTTCGCCACGGAATTTCTCACGGCCGAAGGTCACTGCCCGACATTCCTCAACGCGGACCTGATCGCCGCTGGTTTGTCCCCATTTGCCCCGGAAAAGGCCAACATCACCGCCATGCGACTGATGGCCGAACGTATTCGTGAGTGTGTCGATCAGCGGCTGGATTTCTCCGTCGAATCGACGCTGGCCGGTCGAACCTACGCCAATCTGATCCGTGAATGGAAACAGGTCGGCTACGTCGTGAAGATCGTTTTCCTACGACTGGATTCTCCGGAGATGGCCGTTGCGCGTGTTCAGCATCGGGTTCGCATGGGCGGGCACAACATTCCTGAACCGGTCATCCGACGGCGATTTGAACAGGGCTGGTCGAACTTTCAGAACACCTACAAGGCACTGGTGGATAGCTGGCAGGTCTACGATGCAACCAAGACCCCGCCGGTGCTCATCGACGAAGGAGGCCAGGCATGATGAATTGGTCAGACAAGAATAAAGACATGGCTGGTACGCAGGCGGCAATGCTTCGCGCCACGCGCAAGGCGATCAGCGAAGCCAAGCTGCGCGGCGAACTCGTTCCCCAATGGCGCGATGGCAAAGTCGTCTGGGTGCGCCCGGAAGAGGTCGAATTGCCCCCGGCACAAGAGGGCCAGTCACCGGAGAGATAGGATGCAGCCATGACAGTCGATTTGCAGCCGTGGGCGAAGTCTTTGAAGGCGTTCTCTGACTGGATCAATGTTAAGAACCAGACTGCTGGCAAGGCTTGGTTGCGAAGACTCAAATCAAACCAGTCCGAGCAAGTTGAGAGTGCTATTGCTGAAGCTGTCGTCTGGGATTTCATTGGATGTCGCTGTGATTCGACTTGCTTGAATGATGCACCAGGCACGGGCGGGATCGATTTCGAATTCATCGTTAATGGTCACAGTTTCCTCGTTGAAGTGACCAATATTTCAACCGAGGCCGCGTCAGCCGCGAGCGCTATGCCGGACAAAGACCGTTTTTCCGGATTCTACCGTTTGCTCACGAGAAATATTCGGCAGAAGATTAGAGGCAAGCTGAAGCAGGCGCGATGCCAATCGGATCATCCCCTACTTGTAGCGGTAACAACACTGCACTGGAATGCTAGTCGCGCGTGCATCAGCCGGACAGCAGTTGAGTTTGCGATGGGGTCGCCACCGAAAATAACGCGCAAGTTCAACCCGAATACGGGTGCAGTCGAAGGGAACCTCTACCAGTCCACGGACCTGAGCCAGTCGGTGTTTCTCTCGCCGCGGCCAGTGAACGGGCCGAACGGTTTGTCGATCGCGCAAGCGAAATACCAACCGATTTCTGGATTTCTCGTTGGCGGCTTTGGTCTCGACCCCAAGAATGTTTGTGTCTTGGGCGCGCTCAATCCTGAAGCATCCCAACCGTTTGATTCTGTCATGCTTCCGGATATCCCGTTCTGCTCATTTCGAGAGTGGCCGGTGACAACGGAGATGGGTTTTAGTTGGACCATAACAGAGGCCGAGGAGCGAGATCGCCAACAGCAGGCTGCTGAACAGCGTCTTCGCGCTTCAGGATACGGCGAATTTCTGGACGCCATACGCAAGGAGATTGAGCGTCAATCCGGGAGATGCGGAGACTGACCGCTCCATGGCCACTCAATCTTCAATCCGCTACGCCATCTATACTCGCCAATCGAAACAAGGGCTTGCCGACTTTTCCTCCTGCCAAGCCCAGTTCCACACCTGTCAGGAATACGCCAAGCAATCCGGGGACCCCTCACTCTACTGGACCGGACAGCACTTCGAAGATGAAGGCTACTCGGGTTCGACGCTTGATCGACCGGGAATGCGCAGGCTCCGCAAGGTGATCGACCTCGGCGCACTCGACCGAGTCTATGCCGTCGCTTTCGACCGCATCACACGCAACATGCATAATGCGGATGAAAACCGGGGAAAACCGGGCGAAAACCGGGGGCGAAAACCGGGGACGGCGAAAACCGGGGACAGTCACCTATTTACCGGGTCCTTTCGGCATGACCGTCGTATCTTCTCCGCTGGCGCGCGGCGTCCTAAGGCGGCCCACGGGTAGGGGGCGGAGCCGACGGTTCAGCTTATGTTCAAGCTTACTCAAGAACGAGTCGGTGGCCAGCGGTCGTCCACGGTAGGTGCATGTGCGCAGCTTGGCGGAGTCGTTCGGGGAAGGCACAAGCGCCCGTGGTTCGGTTCGAAGGCATGCCGGGCGAGTTCAGCCAGCACGACTTCGGTAGCGTGAGTGTTGTATACGGCGACGGCACGAGCGAGAAGGTGCACTTCTTCGCCTCGCGCCTAAAAGCCGGCGGCCCCTTCTTGGCGATACTTCGCGACGCTGCGGAGAACGCTATTCTTGGAGACTCCGAAAGTCCGGACAATCTGGGCCTGGGTGCACGCGCCTTGACAACAAAGTTGTGCGGTGAACATGCGAAAGGACTGACGATCGCCCGGCGGATGCTGGAAGACGGGCTGGACGCCACAGAAGTAGGTCCACTGCTGGTCTTCACGGACCACGCTGATCAGGTCGTTGATCTGGGTGGCCCCATGCGGGATCATCGGTAATAATGCTTGTGGCATCGTGGTACCTTCTTCCTGAGAACCGCCAAAGAACTCCGGTTGAAGGTACCACCTTATTTTCCTCCTCGCTCGCACCGGCGAGCTACGCCAATTCTCTCTAAACCACGGCTATCAAAGCGAATTCTTCCCGCGAGCCGGCAATCAGCGAAGACCCGAGATCAGGTGGTCTGATGTTGAAGTCAGGAAGACGCTGCTGCCGAAGCGAACCACGCCCGAGTGAACCTCCCGGTTGTGATGTCGCCGTTGCTATGTGCAACGATCGTCTACGCCGGGTGTCGCATTATGCAAGCCTTTTGGTCGGGGCCAGCCGTTCCGGGGAGCTCTGTAAAACATGGAAAATCAATAGTTTAAGCCATATTCGGTCGTTGCGGCGATCCGGTGGCGCGTGCTTTGCTCGTATTGTCGTAGGCGAGGGCGAATGTCTAAGCCTGGGACGCGAGGGTGTTGCCGGTGCTTGACGTGTGGCGGGGCACTCCTTTTCGTAGTGAGCGTCGAGATGAACGCAGGAGGTTGCGTGACGCGAAGCGAGGAAGAGAGATATGTCTATCTTGAAAAGGCTATTCGGCCGCCGGCCGCCGGAAGAGGCCGCCCACCTCGGCCGCAACGACCCCTGCTGGTGCGGCAGCGGTAAGAAGTACAAGAACTGTCATTACGAGACGGACAGGAAGTACTTCGCTCGTTCTCTGAAGACCACCTGCAACGGCCCGGCGTGAAGTCGCTAAACGAGGTGAGTGTCACCTCTGCGAAATCGCTGGCCAGGAACGGATGCGGGCATACCGCAACGGCGTGCCCACCGCGATCTTACCCGTTGTGCGAAAGGAAGGACGTTCATGCGAATAGCAATCACGGCAACTGAGCCGACATTGGATGCCGCCGTTGATCCGCGCTTTGGCCGCTGCCCATATTTCCTGATCGTTGATGTGGACGATCTGACTTTTGATGCGGTGGAGAATCCCAGTATAACACTCGGTCAAGGCGCTGGTATCCAATCGGCCCAACTTATGGCCGAGAAGGGCGTTACATCCGTTTTGACCGGCAATTGCGGGCCCAACGCGCATCAGACTCTCTCGGCAGTTGGTATTGAGGTGATCGTCGGGTGTAGCGGCGTCGTAAGAGACGTGATCGAGCGGTTCAAGACCGGGCAGTTCAGCGCCGCCAGTCAGCCGAACGTTGCCGGCCATTCGGGCATGGGCGGTATGGCTCAAGGCCAACCTGGCCCGACCCAACAGCCTCCGATGCCGGGAGGCGGCGGCGGTGGCCGCGGGATGGGGAGAGGTCGCGGCATGGGCATGGGTATGGGCATGGGCCGCGGTGGCGGTCGTGGAATGGGCATGGGTAGGGGCGGTGGTCCGCCGGGGCCCGATCCGGCTACCATGCGGCCGCCGGGGCAGAGCGTCGGCAAGGAGAGCGAGCTGGCCATGCTCAAGCGGCAGGCGGAGGCCATGGCCGAGCAAATGTCCGAGTTACAGCAGCGGATTCAGCAACTGGAGCAGGAGGGATAACTGAATCGCAGCGACGGTAGACGTGAAGATACGCACGCCCTGCGGGGAGCGGCGAGATTTGTTAGTGCCGCGCATTAGTCACATACCCGACGGGTTGATAATGGTGTGGAGAAACGTGGATGAAAGAAACTGACATAGTTGTTGTAGGTGGAAGCGCAGCGGGCTTAACCGCGGCCCTTACTGCTCGACGTCATTACCCGAACAAGCGGGTCCTGGTCGTGCGGCGCGAAGACCAGGTCCTTATCCCGTGCGGCATTCCCTACATCTTCGGCACGCTGGGGGATTCGGCGAAGAACGTAATGCCGGACGCACCGTACGAGGCGAACAAGATTGAGTTGCTCAAGGCCGCGGCGACCGAACTGGATCGGGATAAGAAGATTCTCCACACGGACGGCGGCGACATCCGCTACGATCGCCTGGTGCTGGCGACCGGCTCCTTGCCGATCATGCCGCCGATTCCCGGGTTTGCTTTAGATGGCGTTTTCGCGATTCAGAAAGACGTTGACTACTTGCAGAGTTTGCTCGAACGACTTCAAACTGCCAAGGACGTCGTGATCATTGGTGGCGGCTTCATCGGCATCGAGTTCGCCGATGAGATCAACAAGATGGGCAAGGCCAACATCACGGTTGTTGAGGTTGCGCCCCACTGCCTCAGCCTGGCTTACGATGACGAGTTCTGCATTGAGATGGAGGAGGTGCTCGTCTCTCGCGGGATTACGATTAAGACCGGCGCGAAGGTCGAGCATATTCAGGGTGAGACTCACGTTGAGTCGGTTTCGTTGTCCGACGGGGTTGAAATCAAGGCCGATGCCGTGATTCTGGGCATCGGCGCCGTAGCGAACGTCGAGCTGGCGAAAAAGGCGGGCTTGCGCATCGGGCTGACCGGCGGAATCGCAGTGGACCAGACGATGCTGACCTCCGATCCGGCGATCTTCGCTTGTGGCGACTGTGCCGAGAAGATCTCGTTTTTTGGCGGTCGGCCGTCCGGCCTGAAGCTGGCCTCCATTGCTCAAACGGAGGCTCGGATCGCCGGGGCAAACTTGTTCGGTCTTGAACGGCAAAACCCAGGGACGGTCGGAGCGTGGTCAACCTGCGTGGGCGACTTTGCGCTCGGCACCGCGGGTCTGACAGAGGCGATGGCCAGGCAACGGGGCTACAACGTCGTGACCGCGACCGTTGAAGGACCCAATCGGCACCCGGGCGGCATGCCGGGCATGGTCAAGACGAAGATGAAAGCGGTCTTCGAGGCGCACAGTGGTGTCATATTGGGAGCCCAGGTTCGGGGCGATACGGCAACAGGTGAGATGATCAACGCCGTCTCGGCTTGTGTGCAGAGGCGGATGACCGTTGAGGACATTGCGATCTTCCAAATCGGTACCCATCCGGCGCTTACGGCGTCGCCGATCGTATATCCGCTTGTGAATGTCGCAGAGTTGGCGATCAGTAAGATGCGCGACCGGGACTGACCACTTTCGATGAAGGGAGAGCCTCGATGGCTAGAGTTCTCGCAATCGACGACGATCGGGATTTCTTGGACGCCGTACGCCTGATGCTCGAGAAGGAGCACTATGAGGTAGAGGTCGCGTGGACCCCGGACCAGGGGATCGAGAAGGTCAAGACCGTCGCTCCGGATCTCGTCATCCTCGACGTCATGATGCCGAGTGATTATGAGGGGTTCGCGGTAGCGCGGAAGATACGTGAAGACCTGAACATGCAGGATCTGCCGATCGTTATTCTGTCCTGTGTACACGAGAGAAAACCGGTACCGTACCGCTTCGCCCCCGATGAAAACTACTTGCCGGTCGATGTCTTTTTGGACAAGCCTATCGACACGGCGAGACTGCTGGAGACCGTCAACGGGCTTCTGGGTGAACAGCGTGAGGAGCCGAAGTACCCGTTGTAGACGACCGGAACCAGGCTCACGATGAACCGTCTGGTGGTGATGGCACCGTTGGTCAAGCGGGCCAGCAGAATAGCCGAGGCGATTGCCAGGCACACCAGGCATACAATCCAGCTCCATAGCGCGATTCGAACGGCCGTCGTTGTTCCAAAACCTATATCCTCGGCGATATCGCCGAGAGTGTCGCGCGGGATAATGCCCGGCCGGTGCATCAGGTGCATCGCAACCGGCTCGAGCTGGGGTACCCACTGACCGCGCGCGTCCTTGATGCGTCCTGCGGTTGTCTTCTTCTCGGCCACGGCCGGCATCTCTATGGTCCGCCGAGTTGCGTTGACGTCATCTTATCCGGTGGACGGGTTGGTTCAACGTAAGGCAATGCGCGGGTACGCACTCCTTGCCTGATGCCCTTGTCCCGCGATAATCGGGGAATCCAACGACCGCCGTTTGGAATAATGAGCAGTTATGAAATCCCAGGAAGTCACAGGGGAAACTCCATGCTGAACCCGGAAGAAATCAGGCCGTATCTCCTGCACGAGGACGAGCACGTTCGCAGCGCGGCCGTCGAGTATTTCGCCGATATGTGGTGCCAGGACGAGGGGATCGTACCGATGATCCTCGAGGCTTGCGACCGGTTTGGCGAGGAGAAGAACGTTCGTGGCGTGGTTGCTTGTCGACGGTTTCCAATAACGGAACAGACGTTTCTTGATTTGCTTGCACGCGTTCCCCGTTTGCCCGTGATCACCGGCATGATCGGTGTCAACGCTTCATATCACCTGGTCTGCGCAATCGCCGCAGCGCCGGTGGAGTTTCTGATTCAACATGAGCCGGTTGTCCTGGAGAACACTCGCCCATCAAAGGAGATGATGGAATTCGTTCGGCGTCGGCGAGAACTCGCTGCCTGGTCCGACCAACAGCTTTGGGAAGAACTTCAGGATTATGCTCGACGGGGGGACGAGGACAATGACGTTGACGATGTCGACCATTCCTACGTTAGTGCTCTGATCGAGGCACTAGTGCCTCGCGGTCTGCCGGACACCGCGACGCTTTGCACCCTCTTGAAGTCCCCGGAAACTGAACACAGTTGGCTCGAGATATTCCTGATCGGTTTGGCGGGTGAACGATGCGTTGATGAGGCGATCCCGATTCTCGTAGACAAGTTCCGTGTCGATGCAGACTTCATGCTGGAGCGATCTTCTGAGGCCCTCGCCAAGATGGGCAATCCGGAAGCCGTGCGGTTGATCAGAGAGGCGTTTCCGAACGAGTCGTGGACGTACAGGCTCTACACCTCGAGCCTGCTGGCGAAAATGAAGGTCCAAGAGTCCGAAGACGCGGTCATGGCTTTGCTGGAGACTGAGAGTGACTTGACGATCCGCACGAACCTGTGTTTCGCACTGTGCAAGCTGTTCTCGCGCCGGGGGGTTGACGTCGTAAGGCAGGAGATTCAGACGCAATACGATTCGAGCGTTGTAGAGCTGGAGGAGGAACTGCTTCCGGTAGCTCAGGTTCTGGGTATTGACCTCCCTGAAGCCGACGAATGGCGACGGAAGCGCGAGGAAGGAGAGCAGCTTCGGGCTCAACGGCAGAAAGAACTGAGCGAACTTGGAGCCGGGTATGCTACATTGAAGAAGAAGGGCATCGACCCTGTTGCCCAACTCGGCTCGCCACCTCGCAGCCGAAAACCCGCGCCGACCATAACCTATCAACGCCACGACGCCCGAGTGGGACGCAACGATCCCTGCCCCTGTGGTAGTGGGAAGAAACACAAGAAATGCTGCGGGAGGAAGTAGCCCTTCGTGCAGGGCGGCAGCGGTCTTCGGGGACTGATGTGAGTCGGGCGATGCTCCGGGCAAGGCCGCGCCGCTGCCGGTATCGGTGTACCGGCTCGCTTCGCCGGTCCCCTGCCGGGTTCAAAATGCTCCTTTGACTGAAAAACGCAATCCTGCAGCGACGGTACACACGCAGGTCAAAGCACGGGCAACCTCCCCCTCAAACCGGCCCCTTTTCCCGTCCCGTACGCAGGCCTGCGGGGCAATCCTCAGAGAATAGACAGGTTTTTCTTCCTTTCCGGGGCTGATTCCGTCATCCCGTCCGAACCTTCAGGTGAGATCGAGCTTTCACCTGCGGAGAGGACGCTACGCGGCGTCAATCCGGCGGTGAGATGTGCCGTTCGATCGGAGGTGGAAAGACGCTGCGCCGGCCCTTGGTTGGCCTGAAAACGCCACGGGGCAAGCGGCCTCGCCTCCGGTCGTTACCAGAAGAAAGAAGAAAAGACGATGAAGGTGACCCAGACAAGAAGCTCTGCCCTGTTTCCGGTGTTTCTGGCCTGCGTATTCGCGGCGCCGGCCGCCTGCTTGCACTCTGTGCAGGCCGACACCTACGAATGGGTGAACATGTGGGGCGGAGAGTATGACAATCCGCAGAACTGGAGCCCGTCGGGCGTGCCGGGCAGTTCGGACGCCGCGGTCTTCGATCACACGCAGAACATCTTCATCCATCTCGCGGATTCCGTCACCGCGAGCCGGCAACTGAGCGTCAAATCCGGAATAACCACCCTTCTGCTGGGCGTTCCGGGAGACGGCTGTGATGAGCCGGCGCTGTACCGCCTGCTCGGCTCGGGAGGGTTCATCAACGGCGCCGTCAGCATCGGGGGGCTTCCCGATGTCCCGGCGACTCTGCGTATTCGCGACACGGTTTCCTCATGCGGCCCGGACAGCTACGTCATTGCCGACGGGCTGCTCACGATTGCCCAGGCAGAGGACAGCATCGGCACCCTCGTACTCGGAGACAGCCGCGCGCAAGCCACTTTGTGGACCAGTGCCTATCCGGCCATAGTCGGGGTCAACGGCGACGGGTCGCTGGAGATCCAGGACGCCGACCGGATGAACAACAGCAGTGCGACTTTGGGTATGGGGGCCGGGGCGGTCGGCACGGCCTCGATCTGGGGCACCTGGACGAACAACGGTATCCTGACCATCGGCGATGGCGGGACCGGCACTATGTCGGTGTACCACACCGTTACCAACACCGGCGACGCCTACATTGCCAAGAAGCCCGGGTCGGTCGGCACGGTGAACGTAGCGCCGGATTGGGAGCAATCTTACGACCCCCAAGGCTGGCAGTGCGAGGGTTCGCTGTATGTCGGCGGAGATGATCAGTCGCCCGGTGGCACCGGCTCAATCACCCTCAGTGAGTCCGGATTGATCCAGGTAGAACAGGAAACAACGGTTTGGAGTTCGAGTTCGATTGGCGTAAGCGCCGGGACCTTCCAGGCTAACGATGTGAACATCAGAGGCGGCGGCACGGTCTCGGTGGGCGGTGTCCTGGGGGATTGGATGGCCGCGACTTTTAACTGCACGAACCTGGAAATCTGGGCCGGCGGCATTCTCGATATTAACAGCGCTGATGGGCACGTCGATTGCGACACGCTGCACTCGCTGGGGATGACCGAGGTTACCGGCGGGCACCTGCACGTTACCGATCAGTTCAGCGCGACCCCGAGTAGTGTGGTCCGTCTGTTACATGGCACGATCGCTGTTCCATCGCTTTCGGGTTTCCACGGAAGCCTCGTTTGGCAAAACGGCACCGTGAACGTCACGGCCGACGGAGTGGTCATCGATGACGGGGAGCCGCTGGGCAACGATCTCTCCATCGGTACGGCCACATCCCTTTCGGTTGCCGGCGAACTGGGCGTGGGCTCAGTTTCGAACGGAGTTATGACCATCACGTCCGACGGAGCCGTCACCAGCGGCACGGGCGCGGTGGGGAGCCTCTCCGGTGACGCCGTTACGGGCTACGCTGAAGTCTCCGGTCCCTTCGCAAGCTGGACGATGATCGGTGACCTGAGGGTCCGTGGCGTCAATGACGCGCGACTGTCATTACTCGACGGTGCGACCATGTCCAACGGCAGCGCGCACTTGGCCTCCAAAACGGGAACGACGGCAGAGGTCTCGCTCGACGCCGTGGGCACCGAGTGGAATTGTAGCGGCGCGCTGTACGCCGGAGGCGATTCGGCCACGGCCGGCGGAACGGGTACGCTCGACGTCGGCTACGGCGCCGCAGTTACCGTTGCCGGGAACATGAAGGTCTGGGATGACTTCGTCGTCGAGATCGACGACGGTACTATCATCACGACCGATCTCGACATCGCCGGCCAGGTCCACTCGTACAATACCGGTATGCTCGATATCCGCGGCGGCCGGGTCGACATCGACGGCGCCGGGACGCTGGACAGTATGATCCTCGGCAACGGCTCGACTTCCGTGTTCCTTAACGATGCCGATGCGAGTTGGTCCATGCCGGGGCCGCTGTTGGTCGGTGCCACCGTTCAAGGCGTCGGACATGTCAATGAGTTGACACTTAGCCCCGGTGCCACAGTAACCGCGGCCGCTCAAGTTACCGTCCCGGACAACGCCAAGCTGGCTCTTGCCGGCGGGACGATCAACGCGGCCGTTATCAACCTGTATGACTCCGACCTTATGGACCACGGCACGCTCAACGGCGATTTCCTGACAACCGGCTCGGTTCTGGCTACCGGCGATCTGGTGATTGGTGACGCCGATAGTAGCAGCGGTGTGCAGATCGGCGGCGAGATCGAGACCGGCAGCCACCGGGTAACCCTCCGCAAGCAGGGGGCACTGCTCGTCTCCAATCCGATTAGTATCGGCGGCGGCACGCTGACCGTGCCCGATGGTCTCAGGTTGACCGGCGGGGCCAATGTTACCGGCTTCGGCGTCATCGATACCCCTGACGATCCTGCAACACGGCTGATCAACGACGACTCCATCGTGGGGAGTTGGACCAGCCAACGTATCGAGCTGACCGGATACGTTACGGGGCTGGGCTTGCTGAACAACGTGACTATCTTAGGCACCGACGATCCCACCTTCGCCGATCCGTCCGCCGTGGATCGTGGAAACGTGGATTACGTGGGCAAGCTCATCCTCTCAATCGAAGGTCTTATTGCCGGAACCCAATATGATCAGATAAACCACAGCGGTATCGCCGGGCTCGGCGGCGAGTTGATCGTTGAACTGATGAACGGCTTCGAGCCGCAGCCGGGCGATAGTTTTACGATTCTCACCTACGGCAGCCATACCGGCCAGTTCGACGTGTTGTCCCTGCCGGCGTTGATGGGCGATCTTTCGTGGCGTGTCGTCTACGGTCCGACCAGCGTCACGCTGACCATCGACGGCCCGCTCCCGGGCGACTGTGACACGGACGACGACGTCGATCTTGACGACTACGCGGGTTTCATGAACTGTCTCGCTGGTCCCGATACGGAGGCGCAGCTCGACTGTGCGTGCTTCGATGTAAACAACAGCGGGACCGTGGACCTGGCCGACTTCGCGCTGCTTCAAGCGTCATTCACCGGGGCCGGTTCTTGAGAGGGGTTGTCGAAAGGGGACTCATTCTTAGCCCGGATCGCTGACCCAAGCGAACTCAAGGCCGCAATGGACCGAATCGCACGAAAACGTGACACGCGCGTGACTCGCGGGACCAGCCCGCCAGGGCGGCAGCTCTGCCTAGCCCGCGGCGTGAGCCGCGGGATCGCGTCGCCATGTTGGCTTCAGCCCCGTCAGGGGCGGCACTTCGATACTCGAACAGGTCCCGGTGATCGCCAACATGCTTTCCCTATGATGCCGAATCACCGGCGTCCGATCCAAACCTCGATGTTCTCTGCCGCCCGCAAAATCTTGGCGCGAAACGCCCGGACGTTTCCCCAAGCCTACGCCGTGGGGCTACAGGACGTGTCGCCCCAAGGGGCTGTCCGCCGCCGGCGTATGTTCGGAAGATGCACGTCGCGCAAGGGCTGCAAGGATGCCTGCGCTACGCGGAGGCAACGGCAGGTCTCGTGCCTCGACCGTGCCCTACCCCTGGCACCGCGGCTCTACCTACGCCGAAGGCGTTACGTCCTATAGCCCAGGGTTGCCGCGCAGCGGATACCCTGGGATCACGGCCACATAAAAGATGGACCCCAACGGGGTTGCGCCGTTGTTCAAGCCGGTTCGGGGTTAGCGCACCGGGGGGCTTTGTCGTGAAGCGCCGGCGTACGTTCGGAAGATGCACGTCGGGCAAGGGCTGCAAGGATGCCTGCGCTACGCAAGGGCTGCAGGCAAGGATGCCTGCGCTCCGCGGAGGCAACGGCAGGTCTCGTGCCTCGACCGTGCCCTACCCCTGGCACCGCGGCTCTACCTACGCCGTTGGCACTACGCCCAACCCGTGGGCGAGATTCGCTCCCTGGGCGCTTCCGTTCCAAAGGGCCGCCGGGCGCGAGGCTCTCGTTTCCGCAAAGCCCCTATTCGCAATCGCAGGGGGCGCAGAACGGGTAGGGGCTGCCTTCGAACGCCCTCACCATTATCAGGATGTCCGCCATGTTTACCCACTCCATCAGATAGTAGATGCTGCACCAGGTTACCGGGGGGCGGTTGTCGTGCCATTGGAACGTTTGCATGGCGGCCATAAGGTCGTTCATATTCACGACCCCGTCCGGGACCTGCCAAACGCCGTCGAAGCCGCCGACGCAATCGCACCAGTACTTCGGATAGGGACTCGGGGTGGTGTCGATCGAAAGCGGATCCGATCGGCTGATAGGCTCCGTGGGGACGACCGCCCTTATCCGGTAGCTCGCGGCCGGGACGATTCGGCAATCACCGACGCGCGCTATCGGCTCGGGCCAGAAGCGATAGATCGGCTCCGGGACTACTCTCGAGATCAAAGAGTTTTCGGGATCCGGAATGTCAACGTAACCCACCACGCCCGTGCAATCGGGGAAGAAGCTGCTATCCACCAGCTCCACCTGATACGCTACCGCGATATCGAGATCGCCGGGGACGAAAGAGATGAAACGGTTCTTGACCACATCATCCGGCCAGGCGGGCATGGTCGGCGGGGCAAGCTGACACTCGTCCGGTACCCCATCGGCGTCGCTGTCCGGGGAGCTTTCATCGGTCACGTCACAGCCGTCGAGAACGGTGTTTTGGTTACAGTCGTCGCACCACGGACTGCCGTCGCAATCGGCCAGATCGGTTTCGTCGGGGATGCCGTTGTGGTTGCAGTCCACCATTTCGCATTCGTCGGGAATGCCGGTTTCGTTGACATCCCACGAGGTTCCTTCGGCGATATCGCACTCGTCGGGAATGCCGTTAGGCTGGCAGTCAACGCTCGTAGCCTCAGCAATGTCGCAACTATCGGCCACGCCGTTTTCGTTGCAGTCCGGCTCGCACTCGTCGGGGATGCCGTTTCCGGTGCAATCCTCACTGGTGCCCGCGGCGATATCGCAATCGTCGGGGACGCCGTTGTCATTACAGTCGGGTTCTTCGGGGCATTCGTCGGGAACGCCGTTGCCGTTGCAGTCTGCGCTGGTTCCATCGGCAATATCGCATTCGTCCGGAATGCCGTTGCCGTTGCAGTCTGCGCTGTCGCCTGCGGCGAGGTCACAGAAATCCCAGACCCCGTTCGCATTGCAGTCAGGGCGGTCTTCGGTTTGGCAGACGGCTCCGACGGTGATGTACTCTACGCTGAAGGTCCCGTCCAAATAGGGGCCGTTGGTGGCGTCTCCGAACGCGATCGTACTGTTGGTGCCGTAACTTGGGTATTCCAGCGCCAATGCGCCGTCGACGAACATAAAGGCCCGGTTGTTCGCCAGGACTTCCAGGCGATAGTCGTGAAAGGCGTCCGTCGTATCCATGGCCGTTGAATCGCTCAGGTCGCCCCAGCCGATTTCGTCCTCGTCGAAGTACAGAAGCTGTCCGCGATACGGCGCGCCCCACGGAGAGGTGAAACCGCCGAAGAACCCGATCGGGGCGTCATAGGCGTTGTGCGGGTCCGCAACGGCAATGACCCTCAGCCGAATCTCGATTGCGTAGCCGGCGGCCGGGTCGATGCCCACGTCGCGATAGAAGGTCATCATCGGCTGACTGAGCGACGGCATTCCGATGGTGTTGAGGGTTAGCGCGGTTCCGTCCGTGGATACATCCAGCGGTCCGACGATCGTCGTGTGGTAATCCCACCCTTGGTCCTGGGGCAAGGTCCCGCCGTCCAGGACGACGACATCCGCAAACGTCGCGGTCGCGACCATAAACACGGCCAAACTCGAAACTGCGATAAGGCGAATCATGATATGACCTCCCTGAGTTTGCACATGTTGCGGATTGGGGCAAACACGGACGTGGCCCGGCCTTTGGTCGGCCGGGCGAATCGCGTTGCCGCAATCTCAACCATAGCGAGCAGCCGCCGCGTCGGTTTCCGACTTCACGTTCCCCGCTCGGCAAACCGCTCGGCGCACTGTACCGCGCGTATTTGTACGACTCAAGCGAAATAAGCTTGTTCAGAGCCGTTCAAGCCCCTCGCGCCTGGCTCGGAAGCCCGAGTGTAGGCTGGTGCGGCGATGATCGGCACGAGAGCGGACAGCTCGCAGACCAAGCCTACGCCGTATACGCCTTAGTGGGGTCTGCTCATCTGCAAAACGGGCACTCCGGACGGATTTTCTCGGATGTTCTCTTGGCAACGTCCGTTTTCGTGCCTACTATGTTCATGGGTGCCTATTGCTCGGGACCGAATGACGGGCTCGGCCTTCTTATTCGGAGAGCAGAGCGCGTTGGGGACTTTAGGTGGGCATCCGGTAAGTGGTGACGCGCGCCCGGTCGCGAGTCTGGCAGGCATGCACTCGGATCGGCGTCCCGGTCGGTGGAATCCGGCTGGTGGGGGGTTCTTGTCGAGTCGAAGGTAACGCGCTGTCTTTTCTTTGGCGGAGCATTCCGCGCTTGGGCGCTAGGGGTACGGAGTGGTCGAGCTATTCATCCTCTCATTCGGAAGTTGCGGTCGACAACGGCATCGTACGCCACGAATACCTCCCACGCGGCGTCTTTCCGAACTCGGAATCGCAGCAACTCAATCCCGCCCGGCGCGATGCCGGCAAACGTTACGTATTGCCCAGCGGATTGTGGTGATTCGGGGGGCGCGGATTACGGAAGATACGTCACAGACTCTCGTCATTTATCATAGGGGGCATGAAGATGATCTACGACAAGTGCGGTATTGTCATGTTGGGACTGATGGTCGTCACGATTGAGGGTGCTTTCGCTGCCTCGGCCGAGGAGGTTCCATGCGCTTCGTGCCCGGCGATTTCGACGGCGAGTGACACTATCGACAGGGACATCTCTCTGAACGAGTGCGTTAGCAATGAGAGGCCGCGCGATGGCCTTATCGCCGATTCTGGTTCCGGCAATCGAAGCGATGAGGTGCTTAGTCTATGGCGATATGTCGATGACGATGCCGCGCCAGGGGGCGACGGACTCACCTGGGGAACTGCCTTTACGCACTTGCAGGACGCCCTTGCCGCCACGGGTGGGTCGATTAGGGTGGCCGAAGGAGTTTACCGACCCGACCGTGATGAAGCCGGCAACGTGACCCCCGGCGATCGGATGGCCACGTTCCTGCTGGCTGATGACGTTGTCGTGGAGGGCGGCTACCGCGGCTGCCCCGGCGGCGATTGCGCCGGCGGCGATCCCGACGAAAGAAACACTGCTTTGTACGCGACGATTCTCAGCGGGGATTTGGCCGGGGGTGACGCGGACGTGTTTTCGCCTGGTGATCTGTTGGATGAGCCGACGCGGGCGGAAAACTGCTATCATGTTGTCACTACCGCCGGCAAGAGCGTGCTTGACGGCGTTACGATCGTCGGCGGCAACGCCAACGAGCCGCACCACGATGAGGGGGGCGGGATCTTCAACGGCTCTTGCGGTGCCCCTACGATCCTCGGCTGTACAATCACGCGGAACTCGGCCGCGTCCTCCGGCGGGGGGATGCACAATTACCACGGGAACGCCACCTTGGAGGATTGCGTCTTCTCCGACAACTCGTCCGGCAACACCGGCGGCGGGATGCGCAATTGCGGCTATGCCCACCCGACGCTCACGGACTGCCGGTTCCTCGGTAATATGGCTGTTGAAGGCGGAGGGATGAGCAACGATGACTGCGCGAGCCCGACCATAGAGGATTGTGTCTTCTCGGATAATTCGGCGACGCGCACCGGTGGTGCAATGGACAGCCGCGGCCTCAGTCAGCCTACGCTTTCGGGCTGTACGATTCTGCGGAACGGAGCCGGCACAACCGGGGGCGGGCTGTATAACTGGGATAGCGACCCGATCTTGACGAACTGCGTTTTCTCAGGGAATTCAGCGGGGCACGGTGGGGGGATGGACAACTTCAGCAGTCACCCGCGGGTGAGCTTCTGCACGTTTTCGGGGAACATCGCCCGCCAATGGGGCGGCGCTCTGTGCCTGCGCAATGGCAGCGTCGCAACCCTACGCAGCTCCATTCTCTGGGGAGATCTACCCGATGAGATCTCCATGGGCTCCTTGGCCGGCACGAGCGCCAAGTGTATCAACGTCCAGGGCGGCTGGCCGGGGGAGGGTAACATCGGCGAATTGCCCCGGCATGATCCGCTTTTTGTTGCAGCCGGCTATTGGGATGACAACGGCACTCCGGGGGACGAGACTGATGATTCCTGGGTGGAAGGAGATTATCATTTGCGGCCCGGCTCGCCGTGCATCGACTCCGGGACTCTTGCGGGGGTACCGGCCACGACGACAGCCGACTTCGAGGGCAACGATCGCGTTCAGCACTGCCGACCCGACATGGGAGCCGATGAAACCGCCTATTTCCGGGACTGCAACGATAATGGCGTGGGTGACGCTTGCGATCTTGAGGACGAAACCAGCTTCGACTGCAATGGCAACGGCGTTCCCGATGAGTGCGACCTCGAAGACGCGACGAGTCTCGACTGCAATGATAATGGCACTCCCGACGAGTGCGAGACGATTGACGGCGGCGACTTCGACGTCGACTACGACGTGGCTTTGACCGACTACAAAGCTTTCGCCGGATGCCTGGGCGGTCCGAGCGAGACGCCCACCGCGGACGCGGCCGAGTGCATAGGCGCCTGCCGGGCGGCGTTCGACTTTGACGTCGATCGCGATGTGGACTTAGCCGACCTCGCGGAGTTTATGATCGTGGTAACCGACGTACGGTAACGTGCCGCCGGTTTCGCGCGGCCGAGGTGCCTCGCGGTGTTCCGTTTCCCGAAAAGGTGATTGCGTCTCTTTCTCCCCTCCTTGCCAAGGAGGGGCTGGGGGGCTCTGCGTCTTGACGCCCCCTCCATCGAGGTTGGAGGGCGGCGTTTGCCAATGACGTCTGGCCAGCGGCACCAAGTGCCGGTGATGGGGTGCTACATAAGACCCCACAGATCGGTTGATCGGAGCCGGTAGAGTACGTTATCACGGAGCCGGCGGGTTTGGATTAGGCGGATTGCGGTGGTGTGGTGGGGTAGTCGAGCGTTGCGGATTGTTCGCAGGCTGAATCGGACGGGAGACGTTTCCAGGGGGATCCTACCAACGAGCACGCCCAGTCCCAGGGGGCGAGCAGGGTAAGGCGCGAAACGGTCTGGGATTACGGGCAAGGGGGGGCGGTAGAAGCAAACGACCCGTAGTTCTGGGACTTACCCTTGACGCGACGACGATACGATTGATACCATGACTTCATCCCGCAGTCCGCCGGCGGGCAGCTCACGATACGCAGAGGAGAAACGCGGCCGTATTTGACTTGATCCGAGGTTTAGATATAAGTAAACTCCAATGAGCAAGGGTGCCGATTCCATAGTACTCGTCGGGAACATGCGGACGATCGAGTACGCGATCTGAGCCGACGGGTCGATGCCCGCCAAGGAGTTCATCGAGAGGCTGGACGAAAGCGAGCAGCGGCGGCTGGACACCTTGTTTCGCCGAATGGCGGACACAGGGAAGATATTCAACCGAGAGCAGTTCAAGCAGGTGGAAGGTAAGATATACGGGTTCAAGCGGTATCAGACGCGCGTCGCGTGTTTCCGGATCGAGAACCGATGGGTTCTGACCCACGGTTTCACCAAGAAGGGCGATGGTTGGCGAAAGAGCGAAATAGAACGCGCGGAGCGAATTATGAAGGAGCATCTGGCACGGGAGGCCGCCGAGAAGGAGAAAGCGGGGAGGGCACGATAATGAGGGCGGAAACGCTGACGGAGAAGCTGACGAAGACCGCTGAGGGGATGCGGTTGTATCAGCAGGAACGCGCGATCTTGGAGGTCACGGAGCACATTTGTGAGTTGATGGAAGAGTCGAACGTGAGCCGGTCCGAGCTTGCGAAACGCCTGGGGCGTTCGAAGGGATACATCACTCAGCTTCTTGACGGCCGAGCTAACATGACCATACGGACGATTTCTGATGTTTACACGGCGCTTAATCGCGTTCTGCATTTTCAGGATGGCGACATTGAGGCTACTGTCAGCGCCAAGCCGTTGATGACTCTGCGCGAGAAGGCGGCATGGCCGATGCAAAAGGCGTGGCCAGTAAACATGCAGATCACGAGCGATCCTACAACCCGCCACCGGGGCATTGCGGTCTAATGGCAACGAAGAAGAAAGCGAAGAAGCCTACACCTTCCCTCATGGATTTGGCGGCACCCGTCTCCGAACGGATCGAGATCCTGGAGATCCTCCTCGTGGACTCCAAGGCGAAGAGGACGGCCGCCAGGGACCACCTGCCAGCTAAGATCACGTTGAATGTTGATACGCAGACGTCGGTAGAGAAGAAGGCGAAGATTATTACCGTCAGTGCGCGTTTCGCCATGAGCGCCGAGTACGAAGGGGCTGAGGATGAACTACTCCGCATCGAGGCGAGGTTCGATCTTCGTTACCGCGTGCCTTCGTTCGAGGGTTTACTGAAAGCGAACTACGATGCTTTTGGGGAAGTGAATGGCGTCTACAACGCGTGGCCATATTGGCGCGAGTACGTGCAGTCAACCACGGTCCGCATGGGCTTGCCGGCCCCGCCCGTTCCGGTTCTTCGCCCACAACAGATCGCAGCACTAGTCAAGGAAGCGGCCGTGCGGGAGAAGCAGCCCGCAGGGGGCAGGAAGAAGTCAGGTTGACATGCGTTGCTGACATTCCCCGGACCCCTCTTACACAGCTAATCGAGTGCTGTACAATCGGCACCTGCGATGACCGCTGAGAAGTCCACCGACTATTGGTGCTGCAACCACGGCACCCTTGCTGAGGCAACCGCTCGCCATGACGGCGAGCGCAGCATCTACCCCGGCACTACGAAGCGCCGACGACAGGCTGCTGTATAACGTCCAACGGATCAGTTAATCGAAGCCGGTGGAGCACGTCGTCGCCGAGCCGGCGGGTTTGTGTTAGGTGGATTGCGGGGGAGTCGTTTATCTGGGCAGCGCCTGTTCCGCCGTAGGCCGTCGGAGCGTCGCGTCCACCGATTAGTTTTGGGGCGGTGAATATGTAGGCTTCGTCTACCAACCGGGCCTCGATGAATGCGGTGAGCAAGGTCGGGCCGCCTTCGAGCAGCAGGTTGGTAACGCCCATAGCGGCCAGCTTTGCCAAGCCGGCGGACAAGTCCAAATGCCCTCGCCTTCGCCGGCACGCCACAACCTCTGCACCCCGGTTGCGCAGGCGTTGTGCCTTGGGTGACGCAGCGCTGTCTGCTCCGGTTATAACCAGGGTGGGAATCTCGTTAGCAGTGTCGATAAGTTGACACTGATTCGGGGTTCGCAAACGCCCATCGAGCACTGCGCGCCGAGCCGTACGAAGTACCCGTACTCCGCGGGCCGTTAGCAGAGGGTCATCACGCTTGACCGTGCCTGAGCCGACGAGCACGGCATCGACGCGAGCCCGCAGCTTATGCACCAGCCGCCGCGATTCCTCTCCTGAGATCCACTGGGAATGACCGGTGCGCGTGGCCAGTTTGCCGTCGAGGCTCTGTGCCCATTTGGCGATGACGTAAGGGCGGTTGCGAAGAATCCGGGTCAGGAACGGGGCGATCAACTCGGCCGCCGCCGCCTGTTCGACCCCCGAATCCACGGTAATTCCCGCCCGGCGGAGTCTCCGGATTCCCCGGCCGTCGACCTCGGGACTGGGATCGCGCAGTCCCACCACCACCCGGGCGACCTTCGCCGCAATAAGCGCGTCCGCGCACGGCGGGGTCTTGCCGTAATGGCTACATGGCTCGAGCGAGACGTATACGGTTGCTCCTTCAGGGGGTGAACTGCAGGACCGCAGGGCTTCGACCTCGGCGTGCGGACCGCCGAAGCGCCGATGATACCCTTCCCCGATGATCTTCTCACCACGTGTGATTACGCAGCCGACCATCGGATTCGGTTCGACCCGACCGATTCCTTTGCGGGCCAAGCTGATCGCGCGGCGCATCATCTTCCGGTCGATGTCGCTTGAATTCTCAGCGACTGGTCGGCCTTTGCTACGCGAATTCACGGTGGCAATCCCCCCGTGGTGTGGGCTGTCTATTCGTCCTGTTCGCTACGGCGCCCCGACCAGGACGTGCAAAGCAGAGCCCCGACTCCGCAAACCAGCGCCGCGTCCGCAATGTTGAATACCCAAGGCCAGATGTCCCGCCCGGCCAAGCGCGGTACCCAGGCAGGGAACTTCGGGACAAACTTGATGAAATCGCGGACGATACCCTGTTGGTGAACCTCGATGTCATCGCGCGCGAAGCGGCGCGGATGTTCCCCGTCGGGCCAGCTACCTATGTACACGTATTTGTCGTTCGTGGCACGGTCGACGATCTTGCCCGGAAGCCGCCCGGTCTCTCCCGTCGGCCCCCCTTTGAGGATCACGATGTCAGCTTTCATTGTCGCGCGATCGTAGAGGTTTCCCAGCGCTCCCGCCAGGATCAGGCCAAGGGCAAGATGCATGAACCACTGATTGCGGCGGCTGCACGCGAAAAGATAGAACACAAAAGCGAAGGCGAACAGAGAGGCCACGATGAAGAGCCCGACCTGTCCGGTGAAGAACCCGAAGACGGCTCCGTCGTTAATGGAACGGCGCAGCTCGAAAAGATGTCCGAGTATCGGGCGTGATTCCTGAGAGTCCTGCGTTGCGAAGACGTGCTGTTTCGACCACAAATCCAGCGCCAGCACGGCAATCGCCATGAGCCAGAATCGAACATGCGAGACGACGTGGGTGATTGCCGCTTGCGGCGGCAGCCAGCTCGAACTCGTCTTGTTAGGGCAACGCGTCATTGTCCGTGGCCGGCTCAGCGCACTCGACCTTCCTCCAAAGCCCGAGCATGCTCGATGCAGAACTTTGCCCAGGGTTTGGCTCGCAAGCGAGCTTTGCTGATCCGTTTGTGCGTCGCCAGGCAGACCCCATAGGTCTCGTTCGCGATCCGGTCGAGGGCCTCGTCGATCTCCCGAATGCGAACCTGTTCATTCTCAATAAGGCCCAGAGTGAACTCATGTTCCCAATTGTCCGAGCCAAGATCGGCCATGTGGATCGGCATCGAGGAGTGAGTGCCCCCACCCGAGTTACGATTGTCCAGCGTCTCCCGGCTGAGGTTCCACACATCCCCCGATAGCTCCGCGCGCTTGGCCAGCAGCAGCTCCTTGAACTCCTGCAATTCTGCCGGCGACAAACGTGTTTTCGGCACCGCTGCCACGGGCTTCTCCTCTTCAGGTGCCGGGGGCGTTTTCTTACTCGCTACGAGCGGTTTCCCTTCTGATGTCGGCTTCTTCGCGGTCTTTTTGGTGACCCCGGCGGTCTTGGCTGCGGAAGCGCGTCCCGGGGTGATTGACTTGGCGACTGTTGCCGTCCTGCTCTTGGTTACCTTCTTGGCGCCGACGCCCTTTCTCACGGCCTTCTTAGCAGAGGCCTTCTTCACCACCTTCTTAACAGCCTCTTTTGTTGTTCTCTTTGCGCTCTTTTTTCCAACAGGCGCCTTCTTTGCGGTCTTCTTTGCCCGGCTGGAAGAACTCGCGGCTTTTCCGGTATTGGCCCCCTTTGGGGAGGGCTTACCAGCAGCTTTGGGCGTAGCGCTGCTTTTATTCGTTTTTCGCTTGCTTTGTGCCACCGAATCCACCGAATATCAGGGAGAGTCGCGGCCCCCCCTGGCCCCTTGATAAATAAAGAGGAACACGAATCGAAGCGGTGAAGTATAGGAACGCCGAATCTCGCTGTCAAGCGCCATCGAAGTTGGCCGGGCGTCGAACAAGCACCTCAACGACCGTTTCATCCCGGATCGTATCGGGGAGTTGGAAGAGCAAGTTGCCTGCTTTCTCGGTAATGTCGTCGAAGATCAGGTGGTTTACGTAGACCCACGCTTCGCCCCCTCCGACGCCGGTGATTTCAAAAGCCGGAGAGAACAGCGGGTGTTCCCGACCGTCCAGGACTGCCCGGATTCGGCCTTGGTCGGGCCGGAGCCGGTAGCAGCCGAGGCGGTGGTCGAAACCGGACGCATCGACGGACTCTTGCTCATCTCCGTCAACGGATCCGAGGGCGAGGGTAAGGCGGCCGGGGTTGGCAAAGTCGAACGCTCGGTCTTCGGCCTCTTCCGAGGGTAGCTTCGCGGTCTGCCCGAGCAAGATCCCGCAACGCCATTCCTTGATGGTCGAATCGGGTGGGTCGGTGACGGCCACGAACGACATTCGCTGCAGGTCACGATCGAATTGCTCGATCACCCGTGCGGATGGGGATTCATCGGCGAGGGCGAAGAGGAGGGAGGTGTCGGTCGAGCGGTTTCGGGCCAGGGCGTACGCGGGACAGCCGGGCAGCGCCGTGGAGTCTGTGGGTGAAACCGTGTAGGTCTCGAGATGCTCATTATCTCCCGCGACCAGAGTGACGGCCAGCCCCAGTTGGTCGGGTATCCACGTGGGTGTTGCTGCGGTGCAGCTCACCGTAGCGTAGACCTGGCCGGTGCGATAGACGGTATAGACCCAGCGTTGGAAGGGGCGGTCTTCCGCCGGGGCCATAGGGTCGTCGACGAAACGCCATTCGCACGAGACGACGATACGTACTTCGTTCATCTCGAGGATTCTGGGACGGGTAAGGACCGCCTCGCCGAGCGAGCCGAAGTCGGCGACCGGTTCGTCGGACGACACCACTACGACCGGGCTGGGGCCCAAGGTTGTGCCTAGAACGAGGTTCCGCAGACGGTAGGGGTCCGCCGCGAGATTAAACCACTGGACGATCTGTCCGTTGGCGAAGGTCAACTCGAACCGCCCTCCGGCGCCGATATTCCATCGTTTTCCCGCCCGCTGGACATACAGGCGGCCGTCGCGCGCGCGGGAGTCGCCCAGCAGGTCCTGACGGTTACCGGTTAAGATGACGTCGTCCAGAAGAACTTCGGCCGGATTCTGCAGCCCGGAGACCGAAAGCCGAAGTTCGTGGATGTCGTCAATCGCCAGGTGCTCGCCGATCTCTCCGACATCCAGCCGGACGACATTCCAACCCTCTTCGAGAGCAAGTGAGGTCTCGACGGCCGCGCGGTCGGTTGATGCTCCCGCCCCGACTACGACGTCGAGACTCAATCCGGATCGAGGTGAATGAACCGCCATCAGCAAGAGATCGTAAGGCCGCCAATCGCGTTTGAGTGACCAGCGCACGGCATTATTGTTGTTGATGATGACCACGTCGTCCGCGGAGCCGGTCGTGAGTTGCAGGCACCGACGTCCGGTTTCCCGGCGGCCTTTCTTGTCGTTCAAGACGCATTTTCCCTTGGCGGAGGCTCCGGAGAACTGCACTAACTCCATGTGGGCGTCGTCTTCGAAATCCGCGATGACCGCGAAGCGACCGGAACTCAGCTCCGGATACTCGCCGACGAGAATGTCCGAACGCGTTGCGGGGGAGGCCGACGTGTTTCCGGGGAGCCGGCACGCCGTACTGGAACATGCCAATAGCATTCCGAGGAAACCGAAGTTGGTGATTCTGCTAGTGGGGATAATCTTAGTAGTCATAGTGCCCGGCAAGGCTAGCGGGTAGCACGCGTTCATGCAATGAGTCCGGTCGGTAGGTCGGGGGCCACGCTTTGCTCGCCACGGGCGTTGTTCTCGGAATCGCCGGTGCGGCGCAATGTCGCCAAAGCCGCCGCCCGAGTAACCTCTTATCGGCTCTGATGTTCCGCTCTCTCGCGGGCTTATCCACGATGGCGATCTGACCGACAACGGCAGTACCGCGACAGCCCTGGGTGAGGTTCGTACGAGCCCCGGGCGGGTTGCGTTCCGGCCGGAGTCGCCCGGTTGACTCGCTGGAGGATTCTAGATGGCAAATGCCGACATGGTGGTGATCGGTCCGGGTGAGCTCGGTCTCGTTACCGAGCTATACAATGAAGTCTTCAGCCCGACCGTCGACCAGGAGCACTTCCGCCGCCGATTCCAGGGGCGGCACAATGTCAGCATGATAGTGGCCATGCTCGACGGGGCTCACGTCGGAATCATCGTCGGCTTCGAGCTTATCCCCACAACGTACTTCGTGTGGCTGTGCGGGGTACTGCCGGATTTTCGTCGGCTCGGCATTGCCACCCAGCTTCTCGATGCTCAGCAGGCTTGGGCGCAGGAACACCATTACCAGATTATCCGCTTCGAGTGCCAGAATCAGCATCGACCGATGCTGCACCTTGCCATTTCGGAGGGATATGATCTTGTGGGGATCAGGTGGGACTCGGCCGTCATGGGCAACATGGTAGTGTTCGAGAAGGAACTGCACTGACCCGCCCGGTCGGCGACACTTGATTGCATGTCCGCCGCTGTTCCGATTGCCATTGCCCGCAAGCGGGGGGTGGCGGGCAGCCGATATCCACTAGTGATATGACCGCGATCCGTGTTCCACCTGCGTTGGCGGCTTTGGTCTTAAGCCGCAATGCCGCCGTCGATGCGACGTTGGCCGAAGTCCTCCCTCATGTGGGCGTTGCCGTTCGCCCGCTTGTGTTCGAGCTGCTGGCAACGCGAGGTCGGGGGAGAAGCCTAGCTACCGTAGTCGGGCGTTTCTTCCAATACGATGCTGATCTGCAGGAGTCCGTCGTTCAACACGTTAACGGTTTGTTCGGCGGAGTACGGCTGGCGATCGAATCGCCCGAGTTCGCAGCTCGGGCGGGTGCGATTGAAATAGTGGTGCGGAGCGATTGCGGACCGCTAGTCTACCTTCTGGCCGACGCCCTTCGTTCGACCTGTCACCGAACTCGACAGTTGGCCGCGAATGGACTACGGCTGATGACGGATCGGTTGTTCCGGAGGTTGGAGGCGGAGCCTCCGGCAACTGAGATCGAGGCGGTCGAGTCTCTATATAACTACCTCGCCGAAGCCCTGAAGAAGGCCGTCCGGCGGTGGGAAATCCACTTGCAGCCACAGGTTCTGGAGGCGGCACTGTGGATGGGCAGCCGGATCGAAACGGCCATCCGTCGGAAGCTCCAGGACCCCCGCACGAAGATCGCTCGTAAACTGAATGATCTGATCTCCGACGCGTCGAATCCTCGGTTAGCTGGTTTCACAGTGCAGGCTTTGGCGATGCCGGAACTGCGTGGGGTGGCCGGTCGGGCGATTGCCCAGGCGCAGGATGAGGCTTTTATCAAAGCCCTGTTGGCGCGCGATTGGCTTTTGGTAGACGCGGACATAGAGCAAGGGTGTCGGCGCATTCCTCCCGGGCGGTGGCTGCATGAGGGTGTTGATGAGATCCTCCGGCTTGAAGACGACTTGGGCGTGCGCGCGGTGAGGTTGCTGGCCATGACCGGCGGGTCTCACGATCGCAAGATCGCGCAATACCGAGCGTTGTTAGGTGCTGATCGCGAGCACCTGCACCGGGCGGTGGTTTGGGTTTTGGTTCAGGACAAGTCGGAGGATGCTACTGAGTTACTGCGGATGGTGGCCGCGAGGTCCGGAATTGGGGGCAGCCTAGTTGCAAAGCGCGAATTGCGGCGACGATCCGCCGATCTCCGGGAACGGGGCATGGCGACCGGCGGAGCGGCGCTCCCGGAAGTGGGCATTCGGCACGAGTTCGAGGAATACTGGGAGTGCTTTGATAAGGACAATACGGAGTCGGTCTCCCTGAGGGACAAAGTCCGGAAAGATACGGGGGCGTTGCTTGTGTGCATCCGGGCGAAACTCGGCAGCTCGTCCGCGTTCGAACGAACTCGGGCTCTGCAAATGGGGAACGTGCTCGGTGTGTGCAAGGCGTTGGAGGAGCAGATCTACCGACTGGCTCATGATCCGGATGCCCAGGTGCGGAGCCAGGCGGTGGCTCTGCTCCGGAATCTGCCCGGGAGCACGGCTCGTCGACTTCTTCGTCAGGCGGTCGACGACCCGGACGAACGCGTTCAGGCCAACGCGATCGAAGCGCTGGATCTGCTTGACGTGACGGACCGCGAAAAAGAAACCAAACCCAAGCTGGAGTCGTTGGATAACCGAGTGCGAGCCAATGCGGTCAAGTCACTTCTGCGTCTCGACGTATATGAGGCCGGTGACGTTTTGCTGGATATGCTCGAGGATTCTTCTCCGGCCAATCGGCTCAGTGCTTTGTGGGTGATCGAGAAGCTTGGATTGGATGCCGTGCTGGCTCGGCTTGAAGTTCTTGGGACCAACGATCCGGACAACCGAGTTCGACAGCGGGCAAAGCAGATTCTGCAGAGGCTGGCGGCTTCCGCAGAAGCCGGAGATCGAGCCGCCGGTCCCCAGGCGACGACGGCGGGGGGACGGGCATGATCAGTTTCCTGGCCACCCAGACTCCGCCGCTCACTGAGATCCAGCGAGCGGTCCGTGACCACTTCCAGAAGGGCGGGTCCTTCGGTGCGATTGCGGTGGTGGTGCTAGTCGTTGTTCTGGGGGTGATCATCACATACGTAGTCACCCGCCGGCTACGCACCGTGACCAAGGAGGTGGAACTCGACAGTCCGGGAAAGTTGTTCCAGGAGATGCTCCTGAAATTGCAGCTTCCGGTTGTTGAGAGGCACGTGTTGGCCACGGTGGCCAAGGACCTGCACTTGGAGCATCCCGCGGCAATGTTGATTAGCTCGGTGTTGTTCGACCGTCATGTAGGTGAATGGCGGTCAGATGGGCGGGGCAGCGGCGTTGACGCGAAACTGCTCGCGCAATCCCGGCAGCGGCTTTTCTCAACTTCTGTCGACTTATCTCTGCCCGAGCGGGGCGCTCGTGCGACGCCGAGTGCGCGTTAGGTCTGATTCTCCGTGCGCCGATCGTTGAGCCGGCCCGGATTGCTCACGACGCTTACATGAACGCGCGTAAGTCGCTGTAGCGTCACCCAATCTTGTGGGTGACGCCATTGAAGCACGGCGTGTTTCCACTCCAGGGACAAGCCCCGGCGTTACATTGGTTTACGGGCGGCACTTCGCTTGGGTGAATAACCCGGGTTAAAGGTCCTCGAGTTCGTCGGCAAGCCAATCGGCGAAGCTGATATCGTCGTCCTCTTCGTCAAGCGAGTTGGCCGCAGCTTCCAGCCCAACTATCACCGCTTGGATCTGCGACGAGCTACAACTGGTCCCCCACACGGTGCCGACGACGCCGAGGCACACGCCCAGCCGCCACAACCGGTCCACGGAGCTGAGTTCCTTCATGGCTAACCCCTTGCGTAAGGTCGATTCGGATCATCCCAGGGCACTGTTATCGGGCATGCCGCTGTGATTCCTGCAGACAAAACGCCGCCATATTGCCCATTTTGATATTGCGCGGGCGGGATGGTAGTTTTGCGGCTTTTTTGGTGTATTCCCTGCCAGCTTGACTTGGCGTTCGTATCTGCTACCTTGCCCGTTCAGGCGAGTTAGAATCTCTCTCGCAGCCCTTGGGGCGATGTCGGTGGTGCCTGTTTCGGTGCAGGTGCCGGCAAGTGGGCGTTCCTCTTCGCGGCGGAGCGTTCAGGCCTCGGCTGGGGGACCGCCGCCGCGATCCTTTCCTGATCGGTGCGGCCTTGGCGAGTTCGTACACAGGCCTGTGGGTTTACGTGTTGTGCCGGTTGTCTGCCGGGGCAGCGTTGAATACCCGGTGGTGTAATCGGTAACACACCAGGTTTTGGTCCTGGCGTTCCAGGTTCGAGTCCTGGCCGGGTAGTGCTCGGTGGCTCCTCTCCGGTGGAGGTATACGGGCTGCGATAGAGGCATCGACCGGTTCTGGTGAAAGAAGCGAGAGTCGCGTGGGCGATACGGCAGCCATAATCTTAGCGGCAGGCAAGAGCACGCGGATGAACAGTGAGCGTGCCAAGGTCTTGCACGAGATCTGCGGGCGGCCGATGCTGAGTTACGTGGTGAACGCTTGCCGCTTGGCGGGTGTGAATAAGATTGTGGTGGTGGTTGGCTACGGCAAGGACGACGTAGTTCGGTCTCTCGGTGACGATCCGGGCGTTGAATGGGTGGAGCAGGCTGAGCAGAAGGGCACCGGGCACGCGGTGCAGTGTTGTGCGGAGGCTTTGAAGGGCTTTTCGGGCAGTGTTCTGGTGATCGCGGGCGATATGCCGCTGGTTCGGCGGGTGACGCTTGCCGGGCTGATCCAGTCTCGGGAGAAGTCCGGTGATTCCGTGACCCTGGCTACGACCCATCTGGATGATCCCACGGGTTACGGTCGGATCGTTCGGGACGGTCAAGGACGCTTGGAGGCGATTGTCGAGCATCGCGACTGCACGGAGTTGCAGCAGCAGATCCGAGAGGTCAATCCCAGCTACTACTGCTTTGACAGCGCGCGGTTGTTCGAGGCGTTGAATGAGGTTCAGGTGAGTCCCGACACCGGTGAATACTATGTGACCGATGTCGTGCAGGTTTTGCGGAAAGCGGGGCACGGCGTATCTGCCACGATTACCGTACCGGCGGAGGACGCGCGCGGGATCAACTCCAGGCTCGATCTGGCGATGGTCGGGCGCGTCATGGAAGACCGGATACAGTTGTCCCTTATTAGCGAAGGGGTGACGATCGTGGATCCGGACAACACCTGGATTGAGGCCGACGTGACGGGCGGCTGTGACTCGGTCATCTATCCTTTCTCCTTCGTCAGCGTTGGCGCGACGCTTGGGGAAAGATGCCGGATCGGTCCTTTTGCGATGATCGTTCCGGGCGAGGTGGTGCCCGACGGGGCGGTCGTCCAGCCCGTGTTGAGTCGTGGCGCGGGAGCTTCCTGAGACTGGGATGAGTGGAATGTCACCAGACTTACATCCGGAAGAGATTGTAGTATTCGGCGGGACCGCGAGCACGGTTCTGGCCGAGCGCATTTGCGAGTATCTTGACCTGCGCCGTGGGCGCGCGGTGGTCAGTAAGTTCCCCGACGGGGAGACTCTGGTCAAGATCGAGGACGACGTTCGAGGGCGAGACTGCTTCATCGTGCAGTCCACGAGCCCGCCGGTGAACGACAACTTGATGGAGTTGTTGATTTTCATCGATAGCCTGCGGCGGGCCAGTGCCAAGCGAATCACGGCGGTCATTCCGTATTACGGTTATGCTCGACAGGATCGCAAGTCGGAAGGACGCACGCCGATTACGGCCAAACTGGTTGCCAACATGGTCGCCAAAGCCGGAGTCAACCGGGTGCTGACGATGAACTTGCACGCCGACCAGATTCAGGGGTTTTTCGATATCCCGCTGGATCACCTGACGGCGGCGCCGGTTCTTTCTCACCATTTTCTGGACAGGAATTTGGGTAATGCCGTTTTAGTGTCACCCGATGTGGGCAACATAAAGTTCGGAAGCGATTTCGCCGCGCGCATCGGGCGGGAGCTGGCCGTCATTCATAAGCGGCGGCTCACGGGTGACTCGACGGTGGCAGTGAACATCATCGGCGACGTTAAGGACAAGAACGTGATGATGTTCGACGATATGATTGCAACGGCCGGGACGGTTTGCGAGGCGGTCAAGCTGGTGCGCAAACACGGGGCGCGGGATATTTTCGTCGGCGCCACTCATGCGGTGCTCGCGGGCCCGGCGATTGAGCGGCTGAATGCGGCGGAGATCAATGAGATTGTCGTAACCGATACGATTCCGCTTTCGTCGGAGATCAAGGCGAAACTGAACAATCTCACGGTACTTTCGGTGGCCGACCTGGTCGGTGAGGCGATCCGACGGATCCACGAGCATAGATCGGTCAGCGCATTGTTTTGCTAAGAGCAACTGGAGACTGATACAGCGATGGAGAATCTGACACTAAAGGCGGAGACGCGAACTGCCACGGGAACGCGTGCAGTGCGCAAGCTGCGCGAGACCGGGCAGTTGCCTGCGGTGATATACGGCCACGGGGAGCCGCCGGTGAGCATTTCCTTGTCTCAGCATGACGTGGAATTGGCTCTGACTCACGGCGCTCGTACTCTGGATGTGGCGGTCAAGGGGGATAGCAAGCCGTACCTGATCAAAGAAGTGCAATACGATCATCTGGGGCATCTGCCGATCCACCTTGACTTGGCGCGGGTTGATCTCAACGAACGGGTAACCGTGTCGGTCGGTATTGAACTCCGCGGAACTCCCGTGGGAGTCAACGAAGGTGGGATCCTCGAGCAGAATGTGCAGAGCGTGGAGGTCGAATGCGTAGTAACGAATATTCCCGAGACGCTTCGTCCGCTGGTGAGCAGTCTCGCCCTGGGTGAGTCGCTACTCGTCAAGGATCTGGAGCTGCCCCCGGGAGTCCGGTGCCTGACAGACGGTGACGAGCGCATCGCGACGGTGCGGGCACTCGTCGAAGCCGCCGAACCCGAGCCGGGCGAGGAAGGCGAAGAGGAAGCCGCGATGCCCGAGCGGATCGGACGGGTACGCAAGGACGAGGGTGGGGCCGAAGGCTAGTCTTCGGCCCGGGTGATTTCGCACCGTGAAGCTGATCGTCGGCTTGGGAAACCCCGGGGCGAAGTACGCCGGAACCCGGCACAACGTGGGTTACGACGTAGTAGACCTGCTGGCGGTGAGGTGCGGAGCGGACCTGAAGGTCGAGAAGTTTCACGCGTGGTTCGGGCAAGGGCAGCTCGGCGGTCAGCGCATTGTGTTGCTGAAGCCGACCACGTTTATGAACCGCAGCGGGCAGGCGGTTGTCGCGGCCGGGCGGTTCTATAAGTTGGAGTTGGAGGATCTGGTCGTTATTGCGGACGACATGGCCTTGCCGCTCGGGCGGCTCCGCTTGCGGGCGGGCGGCTCGTCGGGTGGTCATAACGGGTTGCAGAACGTTATCGATCGCGTCGGCTCGGATCAATGGAGTCGGCTGCGAGTTGGCATCGGAGAACCCATTGGGGTGCCGACGGTGCACGTGCTGACCAGGTTTGACGAAGTGGAAGAGGAGACGATGCGGCGAGCGCGGAGCTTGGCCGCGGAAGCTGTTGAGTGTTGGGTGGAGAACGGCGTGGATTTGGCGATGACGCGCTACAACGGCGATCCGCCACCACCGTAGTCGAGCAGCGAATGGTCGCCGCATGCTGCTCGGTGCGAATAACGTAGGAGATGACAGACGTTGAACCAGTATGAAGCCATGTTCCTGTTCGACCCCGCCTTTGGGGATTCGTTCGAGAATTGCGAATCGGAGATTCGCCGTCTGATGGAGCGGGCGGACGCGGAGCTTCTCTTTTGCCGGGTTTGGGACGAGAGGCGTCTGGCCTACCGGGTGAATGGTCGGAAGCGGGGCGTCTATGTGTTGACGTATTTCAACGCCCCGCCCGACAAGATTGCCGGTATGGAACGCGACGTTAAGCTCGGTGAGAATACTCTGCGCGTCCTGATTGTCAGGGCTGACGGGGTGACCCCGGAAATGATGGACCGGATGTGCTCCGCGCGAGGTGAAGAGCGGCCGGCTGAAGGCGAAGAGGGTGAGGATTCCGGGACGGAGTTCCTGGATGATGACGAATCTTCGGTAGATGGCGAGCCCGTCGTCGTTGTTGCCGCCGGCAAAGGCGCGGTGGAGCCCTCGGGTGAGGGAGTTGCCGCGGTAGCCGCCGAGCCGGAAGACGACGCGGATGACGAGAAGATCGCCGAGTCGGGCACGGCCGCACCGGAATAACGCTGTTCGTTCGCCTTTGTCTTCATTGGAGGGTGGCATTATGGCTAGCTACAACCGTGTGGTCTTGATGGGGAATCTGACGCGCGACCCGCAATTGAGCTATACCCCGGCCAACACCGCGATGTGTAAGTTCGGGCTCGCGACGAACCGCAAGTGGAAGGATCGGGACGGCAATCTCCAAGAGGAGGTCTGCTTTGTCGATTGCACTTTGTTCGGGCGCGGGGCCGAGACCTTCAACCAATATATGGCGAAGGGACGCGGGGTTTTGGTCGAAGGACGTTTACAGTACGACCAGTGGACGACTCCGGAGGGTGACAAGCGGAGCAAGCACGTAGTTGTTGTTGAGACATTCACGTTCGTCGGAGGACGTGACGGTGGTAGCAGCGGTGGTCCGCCGAGAAACGATGAGTTCCGAGGAGCGGCGCCGGTGGCGGCGGCTCCTCCTGTTGCGTATGAGGCGCCTCCGCCTCCTTCCGACGACAACATCCCGTTCTAGTTCGCGGCAGACGGGATTGGGACGGGGTTGGCGGCCCGGACCGATGATCGCGGCGGCGAGATGAGGTTTATAGAGTGTTGTGTACCCCGCGGATGCGGGCCTGCGAACTTAGAGAGTTGAGAACCGGACGATGAAGCTGCTTCTGTGTAAGAACGTCGACAAACTGGGCATCGTGGGTGACGTGGTTGAAGTCTCCGCCGGCTATGCCCGCAACTACTTGGTACCGACCGGGCTGGCTACTGAGCCGACCGAGGCGAACATGCGAGCGCTGGCCGAGGAGCGCCGGATTGCCGAGCATGAGCGTACGCGCAAGCGCGCGGAGCTGCAGGCTCTGGCCGAGCGAATCGAGGGCGCGGAGGTTACGATACGGGCGCGCACGAACCAGGATGGAGTGCTGTACGGTTCGGTCGGACCGCGCGAGATAGCCACGGCTCTGGAGGAGGAGGACTTCTTCATCGATCCGGCTCAGATCGTCCTGGACCGCCCCATTCGCCATTTGGACACGGTTTCGGTAGAGGTGAAACTCGCCGACGATCTTCGCAGCACTATCAAGGTGTGGGTTGTTCGCGAGAAGACTGAAGAGGACGAGGACGAAGAGGAAGTTGATGCCGACAGGGAGGTTGGCGCCGATGACGACCGCGCCGACGAGTAGTCCGTTGGCCCAAACGCGTTCGGAACGGCTTCCGCCGCAAGATCTGGACGCGGAGATGGCCTTGCTCGGCTCGATGATGATGAGCCGCGACGCAATTAGCGAGGTCATTCCAATCATCGGGCGGGAGGAGAGCCATTGGTTCTACCTGCCCGTCCATCAGAGGCTGTTCGAGGTCCTCATCGACCTCTACGACGATCCGACCAAGGCGATCGACCTGATCATCGTCTCGGACGAGCTGCGTCGGCGGGAACTGCTCGAGTTCGTGGGCGGACAGGACTACATGGTCCAGCTCGCGGACAGTTTCGCCGAATGGGCCAACGCGGAGCATTACGCCAGAATCGTTCGCGATAAGGGTATGCTCCGTGACCTGATTCGCTGCGCCGCAGAGATCGCCGACGAGGCCTACAGCGGGATGGACGAAGCCCGTGAGATCCTCGACAGTGCCGAGCAGAAGATCTTCAATACGACCGAACGCCGGGTCGCCGGGCAGGCGGTCGGAATCCGCGACGTCGTTACGCGCTTGGCTCGGCTACTCCAAGACCGCTCGGAGGACTCGACTACCGGGCTGCATACCGGGTTTACCCAGTTGGATGAGTACACCGGTGGTTTCCAGCGGGGCGATCTAATCATCATGGCCGCCCGCCCCTCGATGGGTAAGACCGCTCTGGGGTTGACCATCGCCCAGCACATGGCCTTGGTTGAGCGGATCCCGGTCGCGTTCTTCTCAATGGAGATGAGCAACGATCAGGTCGCGCAGCGGTTGATCTGCTCCCATTCGGGCATCGACCTCCAACGTCTTCGCCGCCGAATGCTCTCAGACGAAGATATGAGGCAACTCCTCAACGCGTGCGCCGATTTCGAAGACTCGCCGTTCTATGTCGACGACACCCCGGGGATGACGGCGATGGAGCTCCGATCCAAAGCTCGGCGTCTCAAACAGCGGGCGGACATTCAGGCCGTGTTTGTTGATTACCTGCAGCTTATGCACACTCCCAAGGCCGAGAGCCGGCAAGTTGAGATTGCGGCGATAAGCCGGGGGCTCAAGGGGCTTGGGCGCGAGTTGGGTATCCCGGTTATTGCGATGGCCCAGCTTAACCGCATGTCGGAAGGTCGCCAGGACAAGCGCCCGCTGATGAGTGATCTCCGTGAATCCGGAGCGATCGAACAGGACGCGGATGTGGTACTGCTCATTCACCGCGAGGAGTACTACAAGCCGGAGGACGAGTCGGTCAAGGGCATTTCAGAGTTGATCATTGCCAAACAGCGCAACGGTCCGACCGGGACCGTTAAGGTCTGTTTTGACAAGAAGCTAACGCGTTTTACCAATCTATCCATGGTACCGGAACCGTACGCCGCCGCGGCCGGACCTGTGGATCCTTTCTAGCCCGCGAATACGAGCATCGGACGGGTGGCGTCTTCGGAGGGGTAGGGGCGTGCGCATGGCCGCGCCGTCGGGAGTGTGCCCTTTGCCGCGGGTCCGAACGGGTGGTAACATGCCGCTCGTTGGCGCGCCGAGACTTCGATCCCAATCGCGATCAGGATACAGCGTTGAAAACAGACAGAAACACAAAGCGTCGTTGGCTGCGGAACGTTCTGGGGTTTTGTTGTCTGGCGTTGGTGCCGGCGGCGATCGCCGAAGACGGAGTTCTCTCGATCAAGTCTGTGGAATTCAGCGGGTTAACCCGATCGAGCGAGGTCTATGTGCGCGACGTCGTTGAGGTGGAGGCGGGCGCGGCTTTCGACCCGGCGAAACTGGAGGAGGCGGTGGATCGCTTGCTACGCACCGGACGGTTTCTTTCCGCCCGGTATACCGTGGCGGAAGAACCGGACGGGATGCGAATCACGTTCGTCGTGGTCGAGCGGCAAGTGCTCACGGCCATCCGTTTCGAGGGGAACACGAAGTTCAAGGACGCCCGGCTGAGCAAGGTCGTAACCGCGCAGGTCGGCGACCCGGTGGATCGATTCGCGGCGGTGATGGGCGCCGAGGCGATTGCGGAGAAATACGAAACCGCCGGATACGGTGACGTATCGGTGACATACGATCGGGAGCTTCTCAATCAAACCGGTGAGCTGGTCTTCACTATTGTCGAAGGGGCTCGGGTTCGGATTCGCGAGATTCGCTTTGAGGGTAGCACGGCGTTTCCGGCGCGGGAGCTCAAGCGGCAGATCGAAACGAAACAGGCGTTTCTGATCCTCTGGGTCGGGGCGTTCGACGAGGATCGGGTGGAGGCGGATCTTGCCAGGCTGCAGAAGTACTATCGCGATCACGGGTTCCTCGATGCCGAGGTGGGCTATCGAGTAGAGAATCGCGGGTCCGACACGGATATTGCCTTGGTGTTTGAAATCGAGGAAGGGGCGCAGTACTCGATCGAGACCATCGAGTTCCGCGGTTCCGCGGTGTTCAGTACGGAGGAACTTACCGATCTGGTAGAGTCGAAAGTCGGCGCGGCGGTCAAACGTCTGAAGGTCGACCGAGACGTTGAGCGCGTGCGCGATGCCTATTGGGAGCAGGGATACATATACGTCACAGTTCGGGCAATCCGGGTGTTTTCAGAGGAGCCCGGATTGGTGCGGCTGACGTTCGATATTCAGGAGGGAGAGCAGTATCGGGTCGGCAAGATCGTCGTTCGCGGGAACGCCCGAACGAAAGACAAGGTCGCTCGGCGCGCCTTGAACCTCTACCCTCCGGACGATCTGTTCGACATGACCGAGGCCAAAGAAGCTGAACGGCGCCTGCGTGATACGGGGGCCTTCAGTGCCGGGCGCGTTACTCCGGTCGGCGATGCCCCGGGGGTGCGGGACGTTGTCATCGACGTTGAGGAAGCGGATAAATCGGGCGATTTCCTCTTCGGGTTCGGGGTCACCAGCAACAGCGGCTTGGTCGGGACGTTGACGCTGGATCTGCAGAACTTCGATTACAGGGATTGGCCGCGAAGCTGGGGCGAGTTCTTCAGGTTCCGATCGTTCTTCGGGGCGGGGCAACACATGCGGATCGAGCTCCAGCCGGGTGCCGATGTGAATCGGTTCCGAATCGATTTCACCGAACCGTATCTAATGGACAAGCCGATCCGCTTCGACTGGAGTGCCTATCTGTTTGAGCGCGGGCGAGACGGGTACAACGAGCGCCGGGCGGGGACCACGCTCAGCCTCGGCAAGCGGTTCGAGCATGGCCGTCTGCAAGGCTGGTCCGGAGAGATGGCCCTCCGTCTGGAGTCCGTCAACATTGACGATATCGACCTGTTTGCGTCGGGCCAGGTCCGGGACGACGAAGGTTCGAACCTGTTGACCTCAGCGAAGGTCACTCTGGTAAGGGACCGTACGGATAACCGGTTTCTGCCGTCGTCAGGCGATCGACTGCGACTGAGCTACGAGCAGTTCGGGGTTCTGGGCGGCGATCACAATTTCGGCAGAGTGTCAGCGCGCTATCAGTGGTATAAGACGATCAAGACGGATCTGCTCGACCGCAAGAGCGTATTGCAGCTCCGGGCGGAAGGGGGCGCAATCGTCGGCGATGCACCCGTCTTCGAGCGTTTCTACGCCGGTGGAACCGGTTCGATCCGTGGTTTCGAGTTCCGCGGAGTCGGCCCCCGGGACGGGATCGATGACACCAACGTCGGCGGAGACTTCCTCGTTCTGATGGGGGCTGAGTATAGCTACCCGATCTATACCGAGGCGCTTCGCGGTCACATCTTCCTGGACACCGGCACGGCCGGTACGGGCGGATATCGTGCATCGATCGGTACCGGAATCCGCTTGATTATCAGGGCGCTTGGGCCAATGCCTCTGGAATTGAACTTGGCTGTTCCGGTCTCGTCTGACAGCGGTGATGAGGAGCAAGTGTTCAGTTTCGTGATGGGCGGTATGTTCTAGCGCCGTTCCCGAGAAGGTGGCTGCGGCTCCTCCTTCCTCCTCACTGAGGAGGGTCCGGGGTGGTTGTTTGCCGGTTCGAACAAACCCATCCATGCTCCGTGGCGCGCCGGTTCCTGTCCCGGGCGCGGGGTTCCGGCAGGGGTAGGTTCGCCGCGTACCCGGGGTGAGGGGTTTCCCGTTTGCGGTCCCGTGGGTACCGTGGTTCGCTGGGGGTTGTCCTGCGGGCGGTCGCGGCGACAATGCGGTTGATTTGATTCGTCATGATCCGAGTTGACAAGGAAATCGAAATGATGCGGATGCTGGTTTTGTCGTGCATGGCGGCGGTTACGTTGATTGGGCAGCAGGTGGCCGTGGGGCAGCCGGTTGTTGCCGTGGTGAATGTGGCCGAGGTTTCAGAGCGATATCAGAAGACGGGGGATCTGGAGGCGCAGTTCGACGAGATTAGGAAGCAGCTTAACGACAAGCGCGAGTCGCTGCGGCAGAGGATTGAACTTACAGTCCGGTCGCTACAGGAGGAGTTCAAGCCGGGAACCGATGACTATCGGCAGCGGCACAAGCAGCTCGCTCTCCTCGAGGCGGAGGAGAAGTACTTCGTGGAATCGGAGACGCGGGCGATCGAGCAGGGCATGGCCCAGTCTCTTCGCGCGATCTTTGATGACATCCAGGTGGCCGTGCAGCAGGTGGCGGAGGAGAAGGGTGTGGATATCGTTCTGGCTGCCGATCGGATGCCCGAAGGTGTGTCGGACTCTGCGGTGCAGGTTCGCCAACAGATCATGTTGCAGAAGGTGCTCTACTGGAGCCCCCAAGTGAGCTTGACTGACGCCGTGGTGACTCGCCTTAATGCTACATACGCGGCGAAGGGTGGCAAGGCGTCGCTTGACCCGGCTCCGGTGGCCGGCTCGGCGGGACAACCGCGCGAAACGAGATGATTCGTAGGTACACAGTCCGGCAGTTGGCAAAGAGAGTTGGAGGCTCGGTCCGCGGGGACGACGGCGGGGTTATTGATGGGGTGGCTTCGCTCGGCGATGCCGGCTCGAATGAGGCATCCTGGGTATCCAACCCAAAGTATGCCGCGAAGGCGGCGGACAGCCGGGCCGGGGTGGTGCTGGTGCCGGGTGGTTTCGGTCCGACGCCCATGCCGGCCATTCTCTGTGACCGCGTCGATCGGGCGGTTGGCCGGCTCTTGGAGTTGTTCGCGCCTGCGCCGGCTCGCCCGGAGCCGGGCGTTCACCCGGCCGCGATCGTATCGGAGTCGGCAAACGTTGGTACCGATACCGCGCTGGGCCCGTTCGTTGTGATTGAGGGTGAAGCCCGGGTCGGAGCCCGTTGCATCGTCCACGCGGGAGTTTTTATCGGTCGCGGCGCGGTGGTGGGGGACGATTGCGAACTCTGGCCGAATGTCGTTATCCGCGACGGATGTCGATTAGGAAGTCGGGTGACCATTCACCCCAACGCGGTCGTAGGCGCCGACGGGTTTGGTTTCTACTTCGATGAGGGGCGGCATCATAAGGTCCCGCACATCGGCGGCGTGATAGTCGAGGACGACGTGGAGATCGGGGCCTGCACGTGTATCGATCGGGCCAAGTTCGGCGATACCGTGGTGGGCCGCGGTACCAAGATTGATAACCTTTGCCAGCTTGCCCATAATGTCACGGTTGGCGAGCACTGTGTGCTCGCGGCGTTTTGCGGGATCTCGGGTAGTGTTCGGATTGGGCGTTACTCGGTGTTTGGCGGACGTGCCGGCGCGGTGGACAATGTGGTAATCGGCGAGCGGACCAGATGCGCAGGCGGATACACGGTTGTGCAGAAGGATACGCCGGACGGGGTTACGTTGTCGGGTTGCCCGGCTCAAGATCACAGGCTGGAGCTGCGAGAGCGCGCCGCCTTGCGGCGATTGCCGGCCCTTACCGAGCAACTGAAGAGTCTGGCCACTCGGGTAGAGCGGCTTGAAGCATCAGAAGACCATAGCGACTGAGGTGGAGCTAGAGGGACGCGGCCTGTTCACCGGCGAGTCCGTGGCAGTGCGTCTGCGCCCCGGTGATCCGCACACGGGGATCTGGTTCGTTCGCACTGATCAGTCGCCGCCGATTCGCATTGCCGCGCGCTTGGAGAACGTGTCGAAGAGGTCCCGGCGAACGGCCTTGCGCAACGGTACGGTGGCTATAGAGACTGTCGAGCATTGTCTCGGGGCTTGTGCCGGGCTGGGCATCGACAATCTGCAGATAGAGCTTGACGCGAACGAGGTACCCGGTCTGGATGGCAGTTGCCTGCCTTTCGTGGAGAAGCTCACGGCCGCCCAGATCTGTGAGCAGGAAGCGGTCAGTGAGCCGTACGTGGTCACTGATATGGTGCGGGTGGCGGATGGGGACTCGGAACTCGTGGCCTTGCCTTCGCTTACCCCGGAATCGGAGGTTATGGAGATCAGCTACGAGCTCGACTACGGTCCCGGCAATCCGATCGGGCATCAGAGTCTGCGCGTGGTGGTTACGCCGGAGAACTTCGTGGCCGAGGTGGCTCCGGCGCGGACCTTCTTGCTCGAGCGTGAAGCGGAGGAAATGCGGGCGGCCGGGTTCGGTCGGCACGTTACTTATCGCGATCTTCTGGTTTTCGGTAAGGACGGCGTTATCGAGAACCAATTGCGGTTTCCGGATGAGTGTGTCCGGCATAAGGTCCTGGACTTGATCGGGGATCTGAAGCTGTTGGGGCGTCCCATCGTGGGGCGGATCTTCGCCCGCAAGAGCGGGCACGCTCTCAATCAGGCATTGGTTCGGGAGATGCTCGGGCGATTCGAGGCCCATCGGCGCGAGACGATGCTCGGGCAACGTCCGAGCACGGACGTACATCGGGTCCAGCGGATACTGCCTCATCGTTACCCGTTCCTGATGGTTGATCGGATCGTCGAGATTGAGGGTACCAGGCGGGTTGTCGGTTTGAAGAACGTGACGATTAACGAGCCGTTCTTCCAAGGACACTACCCGGGCGATCCGATTATGCCGGGCGTTCTGGTTATTGAGGCGTTGGCCCAGGTCGGCGGGGTGTTGCTCAGCCAGGAGCTGGAGCACAAGGGCAAGGTGGCCGTACTGTTAAGTCTTGACAAAGTTAAATTCCGCAGGGCGGTCAGGCCTGGTGATCAACTTATACTCGAGGCAGAGGCTCTTCGAGTGCGGTCGACGACCGGGCACGTGAAGGGTCGGGCGCACGTAGCGGGCGAGCTGGTTGCCGAAGCCGAGATCAAGTTCATTCTGACGGACGCGGAATCCGTCTGACTGAGTGTGGAGTAACGATAGCCGGTGAGTATTCATCCGACAGCCATTGTAGACGAGAAGGCCCGAATCGGTCGTGATGTCGAGATCGGGGCTTGCAGTTTCGTAGGGCCGCACGTGGTCCTCGGGGACGGCTGCCGGTTGCACCATCATGCCGCGGTTGAGGGGCATACGTGTTTGGGGGAAGGATGCGAGGTCTTCCCGCAGGCGGTGTTGGGTACGCCGCCGCAGGATGTGAAGTATGCCGGCGAGCGGACCACGCTGGAGATCGGCCGGCGCAACGTCTTTCGCGAGATGGTGACGGTACATCCGGGAACCGGCAACGGCGGCGGGGTAACGCGGATCGGTGACAACAACTTGTTCCTGGTCGGCGTGCATGTGGCTCACGATTGTCTTATCGCCGACAACTGCATCTTTGCCAACTACGTGCAGTTTGCCGGGCACGTTCACGTTGAGGCGAACGTCAATATGGGCGGGCACAGTGCGGTGCATCACTTCGCCACGATCGGCAAGCACGCATTCATCGGCGGTATGACCCGGGTCACGGCCGATGTGCCGCCGTTTATGATTGTGGTGGCCGCCCGTGGCACCCGTTCGGAAATCCGCATGATCAATGGCGTGGGCTTGCAGCGTAGCGGGTACAGCAACGAGGACATCAACGCGCTCAAGGCGGCGTTCATGAGTCTGTTCTCGCGCCGCGCTCGAACCAACGGCACGGCCATTCGTGACCGGGTCGAGGCGATTCTGAACTGCAAGCCGGTCAATCCGCACGTAAAGTATCTGGGAGACTTCCTGATGCGCTCATTCGCCCACGGGCGGCACGGGCGCTATCTCGAGTCTCTGCGGGCCGATCCCGTACATCGGGCGTCGTGGAAACCCGAGCAGAAGCACACCCTGACGGTCCGCGTCGAAGGGCGCGGCTCCGTAGAGCGGCAGGCCGGTCCCGCCGGCGACGAAGCGGGCGAGAAGTATGAACTTACGGCCAAGGCGCTGCCGGGCTGGTCGTTCGCCGGTTGGAACGGCGGGCTTGTAGGGTCTCAGAACCCGGCCAGTATCGTGCTTACGTGCGACAAGACGGTGACAGCTACCTTTACGGAAGAACTCTAGGAGCCAGGAAAGAGGTCCATCATGCAGCAGCCTTTGCGAGTTGCCGTAGTCGGCGTCGGCCACATGGGGCGGCATCATGCCCGGGTATATAGCGAGCTGGAAGGATGCGAGCTGGTGGCTGTGGTCGATAAGAACCTCGACCGGGCACGCGAGATTGCGGGCAAGCACGGCGGAGAGGCCGTGGCGCGGGTGGCGGACGTAAAGGGCGATCTTGATGCCGTTACCGTGGCAGTTCCCACGGTCTATCACGCCGAGGTGGCGATCCCGCTGCTGGAACGTGGCGTAGCGGTGCTGGTGGAGAAGCCCCTCGCCCCGGACCGCACCAGTGCCAAGCAGTTGCTCGACGCCACCCGCAAGCACAATACTCTTTTGCAGGTCGGTCATTCGGAGCGGTTCAACCCGGTCGTCCAGGCGATGCTGCGAATGGAACTGACGCCCCGGTTTATCGAGACGCACCGGATCAGCCCGTTCACTTTTCGAAGCGCCGATGTGGGCGTGGTCTTCGATATGATGATCCACGACATCGACATCGTGCTGCATCTGGTCAAGCAGCGTAAGTACAGTATCGATGCCGTAGGCGTGGCAGTCTTGGGAAGCTGTGAGGACGTCGCTAACGCCCGGGTGCGGTTCGGCGATCAGGCGGTGGTGAACATGACCGCCTCGCGTTTGGCCCTCAAGACCGAACGCAAGATCCGGGTGTTCGCTTCGATGGGCTACCTTTCGATGGACTATCAGAAGAAGAGCGGGGTGGCGATTCGCCTGGCGGACAATCTCGACCTGGTCCGAATGGCTCGGGAGCGCGACTTTGAAGACCTATCTCAGATGGCGAACTTGGATTACGGGTCGATGGTCAACATCGAACCGCTCCAGGTGGACGACGTGGAACCGCTGCGCAAGGAGATCGAGTCGTTCCTCGAATCCGCACGAACCGGTGCGGACATCGGCGTGAGCGCTGAAGAGGGTTACGCCGCCGTGGAGATGGCCGAGCGCATCACCAACGCCGTCCACGAGCAAGACTGGGCCAGCAAACTCCAATCCGTAGACACGCCGGACGTGTGAAACGGGGCTACCGCCCTTTCGCCCTATTGCGCATGACCCCTGCGCTGACCACTCCTGCCAAGTCAGGATGGGACTCGATAACCTCATTCGTTCCCGGCGCACCAGAATGTGCGCCGGGTCGTTGGGGTTCGTAAGTCACCTTCGCTGCAGCCGATCAGTCCGCCGCCATCCGGCGGGTCCCGAAGTAGACCTTTCCGGCCGAGAGCATGAGCAGTGCCAGCACGAGCAGGCCCCATTCCGACATCGTCGGGATAGCGGCGCCGCAGTTCGGTCCGTAGACCGTGTCGTCGACTCCCGGGCACATATCGCAAGGGTCGGCCACGCCGTCGCCGTCACTGTCCGTCGAGCAATCTTCGCCGATATGGAAGTTCTCGGCGGCGTCGGGGCAGACGGCCTGCAGGGTCAGATCGCACGTGCCTATCCCGTAGAGGTTGCAGCAGGCGTGACACAAACCGTTGTCCGGGTGAGTGACCGCTCCGGTCAGCTCGTTACAGATGTCTTCCGTACAGGGATCACCGTCGTCGATAACCGTGAGCGTGCCGTCCGTCGGATTACAGCAGTAACCCGCGGGGATCGGCTCGATTATCTCGATCACCTGTTCGCAGGTTGCCGGGATTCCGCACTCGTCCGTGGCCGTCCACACCCGGGTGGTGTTCGTAGTCGTGGGACAGTATTGCACGTGTACCGGGGCCTGGTCGGCGTAATCGATATCAGGCACCGTCCCGCAGTCGTCGTCGGCCGTTGCCTCACCGGTGGCACTCGGATCCGATGGATCCGGCAGAGTGACCGAAGCGTCGGCGGGGCACGTGATGTCCGGTGCGGTCGTGTCCTCGATGGTGAACGTGGCGGCCGTCGAGGCGTCGTTCATGCAGTCGTCGGTCGCGGTGAACGTGACCAAGGCCGCACCGGTCGCCGCGCAGCCCGCCGTCAGGCCGGCGTAGTCATCACTCCACGATACGCCGCCGCAGGCGTCACTCGCCGCCGCTCCGCCGTAGGCCGTCAGCCAACCGGAAAGGTCAGCGGCGTTGCCGGCGCCGTCACACTCGACGGTAAGGTTGCCGGCGGCGGTATCGATCGACGGGGAGGTAGTGTCGGCCACAGTTACCGTTGCCGAATGGGTCTCCTGGAGGCCGCAGTCGTCCGTTGCGGTCCACGTTACATAGGCCGACCCGGTCGCGCCGCAATCGTCACTTAAGGCGACGAAGTCGTTTGTAACGATCACTCCGGCGCATTGGTCGGTCGCGGCGGCACTGTTGAGCCAAGCCTGAACCTCGGCCGTGTTGCCGGATCCGTCGCACTCGAAGGTCACATTCGTCGGTGCGGTCGTAAACACCGGGGGAGTCGTATCGACTATCTGCACCGTCGCGGAGTGGATGGTCTGCAGGCCGCAGTCATCTTCGGCCGTCCAAGTTACCAAGCTACCGCCGGTGTTGCCGCAACCGGGAGAGATCGCGACGAAGTCGTTTGTTATCATCACTCCGCCACAGACATCGCTTGCGGCTGCGCTGTTCAGCCAAGCCTGGATGGCCGCGGTATGGTCGGTGCTGCCGCATTCGATAGTCAGATTCGTTGGGGCGAACGTGAAAGAAGGAGCCGTCGTATCGACCACTGTTACGGTGGCGGAATGAGTGTTCTGCACGCCGCAATCGTCGGTGGCCGTCCACGTTACGTAGGCCGAGCCGGTTGCCCCGCAGTCATCGCTCAGACCAACGAAGTCGTTAACCACGGTTACGCCGCCGCACGTGTCGCTGGCCGCGGCACTGTCGAGCCAAGCCTGAATCTGGGCGGTGTTGCCGGCCCCGTCGCACTCGAACCACACGTCGCCCGGTGTGGAAGTGAATACCGGCGGAGTAGTGTCAACGACTGTCACTGTTGCCGAGTGGAAGGCCTGGGTTCCGCAATCGTCGGTGGCGGTCCAGGTGACCATGGCCGAGCCGGTGGCCCCGCAGTCGTCGGACAAGCCGGTATAGTCGTTCGTGACGACTGCCCCACCGCAGGTATCGGTGGCCGCGGCACTGTCGAGCCAGGCCTGAATCTCGGCCGTGTTGCCGGCCCCGTCGCACTCGAAGGACACATTCGCCGGGGCGGTGGTGAACACCGGGGGCGCGGTGTCAGTAACCGTCACCGTTGCGCCGCAGGACACGGGCGGCGATATGCCGTCGTCAACCGTGAGGGTGACGTTGCACGTGAGGGGGCAGGGCGTAATCGAGTCGACGGTCAGCGTCGGGTTGACGATGGTGTCGCTGTCAAAACTGCCGCCCGGGCAGTCCGTTTCCCACAGGTAAGTCAGGTGACCGCAGTCATCGCCGGACCCACTGCCGTTGAGCGGGATGTCAGTGGTTGCACCCTGACACTCTGCGCTGTACGGACCGCCGGCATCACAGGTGGGCGGGGTGTCCGATCGGTAGAACACCTCGAGATGGACATCGGATATGCAGGAGACCCCGTCGATCACGATGGCCAGTTGATTGACCCCACCGTAGTTGTAGCCGGTCATCCCGCAGGGCGAATCCGGTCCGACGATGGTGAACGGATCGCAGAACCCGCAGGGACAGGTGCCGGTCTGGAAGGCGTGCCCCAAGGCAATCCCGTTGATGTTCACGGTGGTCTCCCCGGTTCCGCCATATACGGTGGAACAGCCGACGCCGTTGACCGTGGCCTCGATGCGGGTGGCGTAGTGACCTGCCGGAATCGGGTCGACGAACCCGACCGAGGTCGGCCAGCCCCAGCCGGGATATGCAGGCAAATACGGCGAGCAGGCGTAGTCGCCCATCTCGTCGCAGACCCAGCAGTCCGGGTAGCCGGTGTGATACCCGTCGACCTCGATCACGACCGATCCGACGCCCGTTTCAATGCCTTCGTCCGGGTCGGAATCGATGTACGGGACGTTAGTACTGCCATCTCCCGTGCCTGCTGCGTTGTCACCCAGAGCCGGCGATGTGGAGCCTGCTACGCTCCAAAGCCCCAGCAACACCAAAGCCGCAATCTGCATCCGCGTTGTCTTCATCGGTAACGCTCCCTCCGACTACCCGTGCGGCCGCCATCGAAACGACATGTCTACCGCGCCCTGCGGCGGCGGCTGCACAAAGCCATCCTGTTTCGCAAAGTATGAACTGCTCTTGATGCCCCTTACGCCCGAACAGCCTCCGCCGAATCGGCGGACGAGCCCGCTCGAACGAGGCTTCAGCCTTCTTGCTTCCCGATCCCGAATGCCGCCAGTGCGCATTAAAGAACTGTAGACCGCGGCGGCCCTGTTCTCCCGATAACTAGGGAGAGCAACCTCCCGAATATAAGGAATCAGCGGCTGTGATTCAAGTAAAAGCGCAGATCTATCGTAAGTGCTGCTAAGGAATGTACTTACCGGAACCGGGCGGGTCCGCAAGATTAGGTTGGAATCGGGGTCTCGGCCGCAATCCGGGCTACCGCGCGCACCTCCCACCGGTCGGGCACATGCTGGGGTTAAGGAGTAAGCGAGCCTTAGGGTGCCTACTCTTCCGCCGGGGGAGCGACGTTGTCCTCTGGCTTCCAGTTGCGCTTGGTCGGCTTGACGACCAGGCCCATGCGGATGGCCTTGGCCGATACCTTGATGCGGCAGACTTTGCCGTCGACGACGGCGCGCACCCGCTGGATATTGGCTTTGAACTTGCGCTTCGTGATGCCGGTGGTCTTACGGCCGACGCCGCCCAGATACTTCGCCTTACCGCGCCGAGCGATCGAATTCCCTGCTCGGGTCTTCTTTCCGGTGAAGAAACAAACACGCGACATACAACACCTCAAGCCAATCGGATAACCAGTTCCAGCGTCTGCCCGGATACGGGCAGGACCAAGCACTATATCCGATCAGCCCGGCGTGGCAATAGGGGTGATGCGGACAATTCACATTTGTGGCAAGTTATAGGACCTTGAGCCCGCCGTTTGTTTCTGCGGCAACGGGGCGGGTTCCCGGGCAACGCCAACCGGATTGGCTCGGGATGCCGCGGATTCAACGCTCGCGGGGGTCAGCGTTTGTCGTTTGGTGTTCCAGAGTACCCATGGGGGTGCGCGCGATGCCAGTTCCACGCGGTCTCGATGGTCTTGCGGATATCCGCGTATTGAGGATGCCAGCCCAGCTCGGTTTTCACCTTGGTCGGGTCGGCGTATAGCTCGGGTGGGTCGCCCTCGCGGCGGGGGGCGGGGACGGCCGGGATATCGTGACCCGTAACATCCCGGGCTACGTCGAGCAGCTCCTTAACCGTAACGCCCATTCCGGTGCCGACGTTGTAGCAGCGGAAAACACCTTCCTTTTGGCTATCGGCGGCCACGCGATGCACTGCGGCCAGGTCTTCGACGTGGACGTAGTCGCGCACGCATGTTCCGTCGGCTGTCGGATAGTCGAGTCCGAAGATCTTCACCTCTTCGCGCTGTCCCAGCGCTACCTGCAGCACGACCGGGATGAGGTGAAACTCGGGATTATGATCTTCGCCCAACATGCCGTCGGCCGCGGCGCCGGCGGCGTTGAAGTAGCGTAACGCGGTGGACCCGAGTCCCCACATCGCGGCGCTGTCCTGCAGCGCCCATTCGATGACGAGTTTCGTTCGTCCATAAGGATTGATGGGATCTTTCGGCATGTCTTCGGTGATCGGCACGGACGCGGGGATGCCGAAGGTCGCACACGTTGAGCTGAACACGAGTTTCTTGACGTCGTGGCTGCGCATTAGCTCCAAAAGAGAGATTGTGTTCACTATGTTGTTGCGATAGTACTTGAGGGGCTCACGTACCGATTCGTTAACGTCGAGCAGGGCGGCGAAGTGCATTACCGCATCGAAGGCGCCTTCGGTGAACGTGCGATCCAGCGTCTGAGTCTCGGCCAGGTCGGCGACTACCAGTTTGGCTCGCGGATCAACCGCCTCGCGGTGTCCGCCCACGAGGTTATCGTACACCGTTACGGCATGCCCGGCGTCGCACATTGCCCGTACGCAATGACTGCCAACGTACCCTGCCCCGCCCGTTACGAGTAGATTCATAGCTGCTTCCGTGCGTAAGATCGACCTGGAATGCCGTCTCCGCCTTGTTATTCCCGGTGCCCCGAACGGTTTCTGATCCCGTCCGCAGCGCACCGGTTATTTATCGGTTCTGGGGTGCTATTCCGAAGAACTCCGGGCTTCGCCTGATCGGCGGAACCCGCCCCCGCGATCACGCTACTACGATACCGCGAGGGGTGCTTTGTTGCGATACCCCGATGGTTGGTTCGTTAGCCAGGCCGCACGGGCCTTGCGGTGCCGACGGCTCGACCACGGCGGATTCTGCTACGAAGGGCCTGCGTGAGGGCTCTGGCCGGGGCCTTACCTTTCGGGGCCGGCGCCCGGTGTCGCCGGGGCGGTCACTCCGTGACGATATCGGCCAGCCGGGCGATGCTGATTACCGCCGACCGCATTACGACCAGGCGGCGCCGGTTGACGGCTACGCCGTCGCGGTGGGCTTCGGCCAGGTAGACTTCTTTGTTGGCGTGCCCATCGCGACAGTCGTGAATATCGGCATCGACCAGCACGAAGACCGCCTCGGTGGCCTCCGCCAACGTTCCGATGTACAGGATCGGGGTGACGGTATCGAGTACGACGGCCTGGTTCAACATTTCGTCAAGCGGCTCGCTCATCGTTCTAAATAGGGGACAGTCACCTATTTACCGGTTCCTTTCTGTATGACCGTCGTGCCTTCTCCGTTGGCACGTGGCTTCCTGGGGCGGCCCACGGGTAGGGGGCGGAGCCGACGGTTCAGCTTATGTTCAAGCTTACTCAAGAACGAGTCGCTGGCCAGCGGTCGTCCGCGGTGGGTGCATCTGCGCAGCTTGGTGGAGTCCTCCGGGTCGTCGGGCTCCCGCAGGACTTCCCGCCACTTCTCCGGCTTCCATTCGGCGGCCCAGGCGGTCAGATCAAGCTGGCCGCTGGGGTCCGGCTCGCCGACGTGGGCGGGCGCGCTCGACCACGGGTATCGCCACGGCAGGCGGACGATCTTCGCCCGGACGGGGTTCCGCTCGACGTACCGCATCGCCCGCCACAGGTGCAAGTCGTCGAGCGTGCAAGAGTAGAAGCGATTCTGCCACAGATGTCCGCTCCTGCGGTGGGTACGGTTGATGTATTGGGTATACCGGAAATGAGCCCGGCCGACGGCCTTGGCGAGCGACTCTTCGCGTGCGGGCACGGCGATGAGGTGCAGGTGGTTGGTCATCAGGCAATAGCCGAGTACCGGAAGGCCGAATCGCTGCGACTCCTCTCGGAGCATTGCCAGATACACGCGGCGGTCATCGTCAGTGAAGAAGACGTCCTGCCGGTTGTTCCCGCGCTGGACCACATGGTGCGGCATCTGCGGCATCACGATTCTGGCAACCCGAGGCATAAGCTTGATCCTACGAGTTCCGGCAGGCAACGTCAAGAAATAGGTGACTGTCCCGGGTTTTTGGGAAATGAGCCCGGCCGACAGCCTTGGCGAGCGACTCTTCGCGTGCGGGCACGGCAATGAGGTGAAGGTGGTTGGTCATCAGGCAATAGCCGACAACCTGCAGGCCGAATCGCTGCGATTCCTCTCGGAGCATTGCCAGATAGACGCGGCGGTCATCGTCAGTGAAGAAGACGCTCTGCCGGTTGTTCCCGCGCTGGACCACATGGTGCGGCATCTGCGGCATCACGATTCTGGCAACCCGAGGCATGAGCTTGATCCTACGAGTTCCGGCAGGCAACGTCAAGAAATAGGTGACTGTCCCGGGTTTTTCACGAGTTCCGGCAGGCAACGTCAAGAAATCGGTGACTGTCCCGGGTTTTTTCTGGCAACCCGAGGCATGAGCTTGATCCTACGAGTTCCGGCAGGCAACGTCAAGAAATAGGTGACTGTCCCGGCTTTTTGTCCCGGCTTTTTGTCCCGGCTTTTTCCAGGAGGCCTCCGGTCGGACGTCCCCTGCCCAGTCTACGGGATTATCCTTAAGTGGATCCCCGGCACCCTCGTCGGCCCAATGGGACGTCTTCCGGAAGTTGCGAGTTGCCCCAACACATATGGGGTTTTCCTGGCAAGGGAATAAACTCTTTGACATATGCCTGACGCACATATAGCCGGTGACGCCGCAATATCGCCGTTTCAGTGACCCAGATGGAGGTGCCCGCCCGTTGAGGGCGGTGTATGGTAAAGGAGCCAAAAATAGTCGCCTTCCGGGACTGTTCAACTTGTGGCTGTCTTTCGACGAACTTGTTTATAGTCAAGTCCCGCGAAAGTCCAACTCCCGTGTTTAAGCGAGAGCAGACTTGATGGACTCGGTTGTGTCGTTGTATGGGCCACTCATATGCCCTGCGGTTAGGAAAGACCGGGCCCAGAGGCGTGGGGACGGCAGAGCATTCGCCGAACTTGCTGAATGCCCGAGCGAAGCCCATACGAATGACTCGGGTGTTGTTTGACGCGGCCCGTGGCGTCTATGGGGCGTTGTTCATACAGACCTGATATTCGCCGGGCAGTGCGGGGTCATGTTGTTGCACGGCCATATTCAGGCAAGAGGCTCGCGGAACATCCCGCGATCTCGGTTGATGGGGATCTTGCTAGAAAACCAGTCTCGTTTTGTGATAAAGGGGTTCGGATTATGGCTACGAGTCTTACTATAGGGAAGAAGATCGGCTTGGGGTTTGGGGTGGTGTTGGCCCTGTTGGCGGCTGTGGTGACGATCTCCTACAGGAGCGTTGTGAAGATCGGCGACAGTATTCCCGGTAAGATCCTCGATGGCAATTTGGCTCAGAATGAGGTGGACCACCTTAACTGGGCTAACGAAGTTAGTTCGTTGCTGACCCACGATGACGTTACCGAGCTGTCTGTCGAAACGGACGGGCACAAATGCGCTTTCGGGAAGTGGCTGTATGGCGATGGTCGGCAGGATGCTGAAACGCTAGTCCCTTCGATTGCGCCGTTGTTGGCAGAGATCGAGGAGCCCCACGCAGAACTGCATGCTTCCGCTATCGAGATAGGTGAACACTTCAAGCAAGCTGATGCGACGCTGCCCGGGATTCTGGCGGAGCGTGAGGTGGATCATCTCATCTGTGCCGACAAGGTCAACCGCTTGTTTCTGAAGAACCTGGCCCAACTCGTTGATGTCCCCACGGACCCTCACAAGTGTGCGTTGGGGGTGTGGCTGGAAAGCGAGCAAGTCCGTAAGGCCTCAGAGGCCGACCCCGAGCTCGCCCGCTTGTTCGAAGCGCTGAAAGAACCGCACGCTAGAGTACACGCCTCCATCGCAGATATCCAGAATGCCTACAAGCCGGTGCATCCCGGGTTGACCGACACCCTTAGGCTCCGACTCGACGATCACCATCGGTGGGCTGCGATGATTTCTGATGGGCTTCTCAATAACCAGAAGGTCGAAGTTGAAGTCGACCCGACCCAATGCGCCTTCGGCAGGTGGCTGGCGGGGGACGAGTGCAAGCGATTATGCGCCGAGTGGCCGGAATTCGATGCGGCCGTCAAAGAGATCACCGAATATCATAATCAACTGCACACCTCGGCCGGGCAGATTGCGCAGAAGTGGAGAAAAATCCACGCCGGACTCGAGGGGAAGCTGAAGAGTCAACTCGACGACCATCGTCGATGGGCCGCGGAGGTAAGTACCGCGCTTTTGACCAACCGGAAGATCGACGTGCAGACCGACCCGACCAAGTGTGCGTTTGGTATGTGGCTGGCCGGGAGCGAGTGCCGCGAGCTTTGCGATGAGTGGCCCGAGTTTGCCGACGTGATCGAAGAGGTGCGAGTACACCATGATAAACTCCATGCATCGGCCGCCAAGATCGCCGAAACGGCGGATCGCGACGGCAAGATCAGGATCTACGAGCAGGAGACGCTTACCGAGCTGGATGCGGTCAGTGAGCATTTCGAAGAGGCGATTGCACTCGAGGACCGCAATGTGAAGGGTAGTGAGGAAGCGGAGCGGATCTACCGGACTGTGACCCTGCCTGCGCTGAGCGCTGTGGCCGAGTCCTTCGACCACGTAATCGGGCTCGAGGAGAAGTTGGTCGAGGCCAACCACAACGCCCAGGAGATCTTCGAGGGACAGACCCTGGTAGCGTTGGATCAGATGCGAGATGCGATCCACGAATGCCGCGACCACGCCGTGGATGCTCTCGAGGGCATGCATCATGCCCAGCATACCTTCGCGTTGAAGACTATGCCCAGTCTCCAGAATACGCAGAAGCTACTCCACAACATCCGCGAGGAGGTTAAGCGGAACGTCATGAGCGACGAGGCCGTGCTGGCTGCGGCCCGGGATACCAAGGAGAACGTCACCCTCGTTGGGGTCATTGCCGTCCTTGGCGGCGCTTTGTTGGCATTCTTCATCGCCCGCGGGATCATCAAGAAGTTGACCCGGATTATTGGCGGGCTCAACGATGGGGCGGATCAGGTCAACGCCGCCGCCGGGCAGGTGTCGAGCGCGTCCCAACAGCTTGCCGCAGGGGCGAGCGAACAAGCATCGTCGCTGGAGGAGACGTCCAGTGCCCTGGAACAGATGGCGGCTATGACTCGAACGAATGCAGCCAACGCCAAGGAGGCTAACGAATTGTCCGCGCGGTCTCATCGAGATGCCGGTAGCGGCAACGAGACCATGGGGGCGATCTCGGAGTCGTCCGGCCAGATCAGCAAGATCATCAAGGTGATCGAGGAGATCGCTTTCCAGACTAATCTGCTGGCGTTGAATGCGGCCGTGGAAGCCGCCCGGGCCGGGGAGCACGGCAAAGGGTTTGCTGTGGTCGCGGATGAAGTTCGCAATCTGGCGCAACGTGCGGCCCAGGCGTCTCGGGAGATCACCGGGCTCATCGAGGACTCGGTCAGCAGAGCGAAAGAGGGCACCGATGCGATGCAGGCGATCGTCGGCGGGGTGGCCAAAGTGAGCGAACTGATCGACGGTATTGCCACGGCCAGCGAGGAACAGGCCCAGGGAGTCGATCAGGTCAACACGGCCGTGTCCCAGATGGACAAGGTCACTCAGCAGAACGCGGCCGGAGCGGAGGAATCCGCTAGTGCGGCCGAGGAGCTCAGCGCGCAGGCGGCTGCAGTAAAGAGCATGGTGGACGAGCTGTCGGCGATGGTGGGCGGGAACAAACTTCGGAGTACGGCGCGCCCCGTACGCTCGCCGAAGCGGAACACGCCGGAGCGGCATTACGGCTCAATAGAGAGGCGATTGCGGCGGGGGCCGTGCGCCAAGGCGGCGGGCGATCTTGGCGAAACGAAGCTGATGGACCAAGGTGGATTCACTGATGAACCCCTCTTGGCGGACAGCGCGGAGCTGCAGGAATTCTGATAGAAGTTCTCAGAGTCATGGTCTTTGGGGGCGCCGGTTTCTCCGAGTTTCTCCGGCGTCCCCTTGGCCTGACCCTCGCGACGGGAAGCAGTCCCCGATTCACCCTTACCGATACCCGCCAGCCGTTGATCTCGTCACTTCGCGGAAGCACGCCGGATACTAGCCGCGTCAGCCCGGTCGGGTTCTGCCTACTGGGTTTGGCCAGCAGTGGCTTCTCCCTTGTTGTCGATTATCATGTATCGATCATAGAATGTCCTCTCCCCCGCCCAAACGTGATGGGGAGAGGCTGGGGAGTCTCACCGGTGCCTGACGAAACTGCCATTCCGGCTCGGATTCACGTTCTGCTTGCCCGGAACGCCTCCACGGGGGTAGTTATCCGCCGAGGGCCGTCGAAGAGGGTCTGCACTATCGGCTGGCATCGACGAACCGACGAGTTCAAGGTTGGTCAATGGCTCAAAGGGCGAATCTACGAACGGCGGAGCGACCTGTCGCCTGATGGAAAGTACCTCATTTACTTCGCTATGAACGGGGCGTGGAAGTCCGAGACGCAGGGGTCATGGACTGCCATCTCGCGGGCACCGTATCTCAAGGCGGTCGGGCTCTGGGCCAAGGGTGATTGCTGGCATGGGGGTGGGTTGTTCACGGCCGACGATTCCTACTGGATCAACAGCGGCCCGTACCCTTATCGCGAGATAAGAACGCCGGATTGGCTGTGTCGGGTGGGCGACTATCCTGGTCAAGGCGACTACGGTAGCGAATGCCGCGGGGTCTATTACCTGCGCCTGCAGCGCGATGGGTGGACACTCGTCGCTCAGTGCCGTGTTGCCAAACGCGATACGATCGACGTGTTCGAGAAACCGATAGATGCAACGTGGACTCTCCGGAAGCTTGCCCGAGTTAACGCAGACGATCGCGCCGGTAACGGCGGCTATTTCGATGAACACGAGCTGGTGAACCGGAATACGGGGGCCGCGACCGATTGCCGTTCCTGGGAATGGGCGGATCTTGATGGGACGCGGTTGGTGTGGAGTGACGTCGGCAAGCTCTACGCGGGGCGGGTTACCGAGGATGGTTTGGGGCAAACCACGCTACTCTGCGATTTCAACCCGATGGAGTTTGAGCCTCTTACGGCACCGTATGATGTCGATGGCTACATGCGTGAGTGAAACGGAACTCTGTCGAGGAACTGTCAGGGTGTTGACGGCCACTGCCCGTAAGTCTCTCTCCGGCACAACGTCAGCCCCGCCGAACTTGCCCCGGATATCGTTCATGGTTTGGTCGAATCGAGGGTCGGTTCCTGAAATACCGGATCTAAATAGGTGACTGTCCCGTGTTTTGTCGGGTTTTGTCCCGTCCCGGGTTTTGCCCCGGTTTTGCCATAAATAGGTGACTGTCCCCGGTTTTCTCCGGTTTTCTACATGCGTGAGTGAAACGAAACTCTGTCGAGGAACTGTCAGGGTGTTGACGGCCACTGCCCGTAAGTCTCTCTCCGGCACAACGTCAGCCCCGCCGAACTTGCCCCGGATATCGTTCATGGTTTGGTCGAATCGAGGGTCGGTTCCTGAAATACCGGATCTAAATAGGTGACTGTCCCGGGTTTTGCCCCGGGTCTTGCCGGGTTTTGTAACAGGCAATCGTTTGCGGGCGACTATTCGTTTACGTCCAGCCCGCTGCCGAAGGCTTGCTGGAAGATTGCCAAATCCCGGAGATCCACGTCGCCGTCTTGGACAAAATCGATCCAGCCGCAGCAGGGATCGGCATACAGCGGAGGCTCGCACGGCGAGGGGTCACACGGATCCGTTACGCACACGAGCCAAGAGGGCCAATCGGGCAGGTTGATGATGCGATCATCGCTGAAGTCGCCGCGCACGTCACATTCGTCGGGGTGGGCATTCTCGTTGCAGTCCGGTGCACCACCAATAACGATCTCCTCCGTATCACTTTGATGGTTACCGTTGCAGTCGTTGAAGCAGGTAATGAGCATCTCTCCGCTGCCTTGGGCACCGTTGTAGCCGCCGATGCGGATCACATAATCGAAGCCCTCTTCAACCGGAAACTCGACAAGAGACCCGAGGCCACCGCACTCGTCATCGTTGCATCTCCAAGCCGCCGGCGCCGTGGGACAGGCGCCTCCGTCGTACACTGCCAGCTTTGTGTTGTACGCGCTGGCGCACAGATCAACGGTGGCTAGACCCTGGCAGGACGACGTATACCGGTACCATACGTCGTTCTCGACATGAGTGTATCCCGAGAACTCACAAGCTTCCGGTTCATCCGGTCCGTCGGTCGTGGCCCCCGTATTGCCGAAGAAGTAGTGGCCTTCCGTGAGGGAGGTCGCGTCGGCACAGTCATCGTTGCTCGGCCAGATACGCAGGGCAAAATCGCCGCCGGCGCACTCGGGATTCGTGATGTCGTTGTTGCACACGTCGGCGTGAATCGAATAATCGCCGGCCACTTCGGGGACTCCCGTCACCAGACCGCCGAAGTGATGCACCTGCAGACCCGGCGGGACGCCATTGGCGGCAACAAAGCGCTGACCGCAGCTTCCATGGTACTGTAGCTGGGTCTCATACGGCTGCCCCTGGAATCCGTCGGGAAGCGTCCCACCGTAGACGGTAAGCGGGTCCGCCACCTCCGCCACCCGTAACGGGAATGTCCCCTGATACAACGGCTGCACACCGTAACCGGCGACACGGATGCGGACCTCCTGATCCTGTAGGACGGAAGCGATGGCCGCCGAGCGAAGACCGCAGTCCACGGTCTGATCCGCGTAGTTGTCGTTACACGTGATCTCCGAGCCGCTGCAATCGTCGTAGAGACTGATCACGGAGTTGACGAGTGTGCCTTGATCGATCTGGCACGTATCCACCCACAGCTCGCCGTCGCAGCGCGGGGCGTAGGTAAACCACACGTCACTGCTGGTCGGAGCACAGTAGGTCCCGATCGTGCTCGTGTTGGCTCCGGTGTTGTCGGCGATTGTGGTCCCCTCGGAAACCGGGAAGGCCTCCTCGCATATTTCGTTGGCCGGGTTGCAGTTTACGTTCGGTGTGCAGGTTCGGCCCCTGGAGAGGTTCAGTCTGAAGGGGCCGGCTTCGTCCTCGTAACCGTGGACCAGAATGTGGTAGATCATCCCGGGGGCCGCGCACCAGGATACTGATGATTGCACGCCGCAGGCGTCGTTGTTGTACCCCACGCAGGTCAATCCGCCGCAGCCGCTGCAGAAGACCGTGATTCTAGTGTCGAAGTCCGCCAAACCGCAGGTTGAGGCAGTCATGGTCGTGCCCGTGCCCAGGACCTTGTACCACACGCCGGGAGCTGTCGGCACGGTATCGGGCTGGTCATCGCAGACGGCGCCCGTGTCCACGGTCATGCGGCCGGTATTGCCGGGTGTGACAGAGGGGATGGTCGTGACCTGAACGGCGTCGTCGCAGTCGTCGTTGATCGGCAGAAACTGGTGCTTGAGAGTCAAAGGGTATCCCTGGTCATCGGCCCCACCACCGACCTGGATGTAGTAGGTCTGGCCGGCATTCAGGCGCAATGCCGGAGGCATGACGCAGGGCCGGTCGCAGTCGTCGAGCTCGGGGCAATCGGTCGCGCAGATTATCTCATTGGACTCGGTTGCCGGGCAGCCGGTGTGCACGGCGATGAAAGGATCCAACAAGAGAGACCCGGTATCGCACAGATTGAGGTAAAGATACCCCTCCACCGGGGCGCTGTACTTGTACCAGACGTTGACGCTTGGTTCGAACGAACTGGCGCAGCTATGGGGTGCGTCGCTTACGGCCTGGGTGGTTGATCCGGTGACCTCGTACACGCCGGTGAAGACGTGGCGCGGCAGCACCGTATGGTTCGGTGTGATGTTTTGGGCGCTGCCGCAAACGTCGTTATCCGGCGGGTTGGGACGCAGGTCTGCCCACCAGATCCATTCCTGCCCATTGGGGTGAATTCCCCGTCCGGCCATTTGTTTACCGTCACCGGAGATACGAAACACGTCAATGAACTTCCATCCTGCTATTTTGGGAGCCAACCCGGCGGCTTGCAGCACCTGTTCGATGAGCTGCGGGGGGGGGCCGACAACCGTTCCCAGATGACACCACGGCTGCCGGACGATCCCCCGATCAGCGAGCCGTCGCGGTTCGTGCAATAGGCTTTGCCGTGTATATCACCCGGCACGAACAGAGGTAGTATGGTCATAGCGCGTGTAGAGATGGTCCAGTATACGGGGTAATTGGGGTCGTGGTCGGAGTTGATGTAATGGCCCACGACGTAGGCGCCGTTGCCGGAGATGCCGGCGACAAGAGAACTGTCATCCGGCCCGCATGGACGGGTGTCCTCAAGCTTGTACAGCGTTCCACTGATCGACACGACAGGGCGAAAGTAATCGCCCAGTTCCCCGCTTACGCCCGCAATGACGCTTCCATCGTCTGAGACGGCGACCATGAAGGAGTCCTCATCGGCACCGTATCCGCAATCGCCGGCATCCAACCTGCCCAGGTCGGAGATGTTGCCGTTTTGCCACCGGACACCGCGGCGCCAGTACTGCATGAAGGCGGGAGATTCTTCATAGTCGTACCCGACGACTACAGTACCGTCCGGAGTGCTGTCCTGCGGATAGGACTGATCATGCAGTCGCGGCCACTCTGTGAATCCACCTGTCTCATACACAAACGGCTTGACGTCGTCGATCGGCCAGTTGACCACATGATGCACGCCGGTTTGACAAGCCATGAAGATCTTCGAACCTGTCGCGTTTACTGCACGAGCGAGGCACCCCAGCCAGTCGGATGCCTGCGAAACGGGAAACGGAAGCCACTCGAGACCGTAAGTTGGCGTCCATCGAAAAGCCTCACGGGCTCCAGGCGCGGGTGACGGCCTGTCGCCGACAATCACTTGGCCGTTATCGGACAGACCGAAGCTGCGGCCTGCCGGGGAGTTGGGGACGACCGCACGGAAATCGGACGGGTACGCCTGCGTTCCTGCCAGTGCAGCCAGAATAGCCGCCACAATCGGGCACGGCCGTTTGTTACCCATCGCCTTGCTCCTCTTATCAGAATAACCGGAATAACCGGGGGACAGTCACCTATTCACCGGCTCCTTTCTGTATGACTGTTGTGCCTTCTCCGATGGGGCGCGGTCTTCTGGGGCGACCCACGGGTAGCGGGCGGAGCCGACAGTTCAGCTTATGCTAGATCTTACTCAAGAACGAGTCGGTGGCCAGCGGTCGTCCGCGGTGGGTGCATCTACGCAGCTTGGCCGAATCTTCCAGGTCGTCGGGCTCACGCAGGATTCCCCGCCGCTTTTCCAGCTTCCATTCGCTGGCCCATGCGGTCAGAACAAATTGATGGGTCTGGCCATGTCAACAAATCAGTGACTGTCGCGGGTTTAACGTAATGCCATAAATAGGTGACTGTCCCCGGTTTTGCACCGGTTTTGCACAGTCCCCGGTTTTGCACAGTACCCAGTCGCAAACCGGTCCTACGGACTTCCCCCACGGCTAAAGCCACGGGCCACCCGACCGAGGGTGACGTATTGCTAGTGCTTACTCTCAAACGGTATACGAAGGTGGTAGACGCCTCGTTCGAGGTCGCTTTCGACGGCGAAGCCGCATTTGTGGAAGACGCGGAGCATTCCGTGGTTCTCGGCCAGCACGTCGCCGGTAAAGCCGGCGATGCCGTTGATGCGGGCGGCATCCACCAGGGATCTTACCAGAGCCGTTCCGACCCCTCGCCCCTGCCAGTCGTCGCGCACCAGGAAGGCCGCGTCGGCGAAGTTCGTGCGAAGGTCTTTCCCATAGTGGGCGATGCCGATGATCTCCCCACTGTCAGTGGAATCGGTGAGCATGACCAGGGCCATGTCCGCCGCGTAGTCGACCCGCAGGAACTCCTGCAGCTTCTCGTGGGGCAGGGCCTTGATCATTCCGAAGAAGCGATGGAGGACCGACTCGGGCGACAGCTTGTAGAACAGGTCGCGCAGAAGAGACTCGTCGGTCAGCTTGAGCGGCCTGATGAACGCCTTGGCGGAGGCCTTCAAGGGCACCCACCGCTCCAGATCTTCCGGATAGACCGGGTTTTTCTCCGACAGTTCCATCTGATCGGGGTAGACCAGGTTTCGACCCTTGGCCTCGGCCAGCAGCCACGACCGGAACTTGGGGTGAGCGACCTGAATGAGCGCCATCGCTCGCTCGCGAATGTTCTTTCCATGGAGGTAGGCCGCGCCGTACTCGGTGACTACGTAATGCACATCCCCGCGACTGGTGACCACGCCCGCCCCCTGCTTCAGGAAGGGGACGATGCGCGAGTACGTATCGCCGGCGGCCGTGGACGGCAGGGCGATGATGGGCTTGCCACCCTTGGATCGGGACGCGCCCCGCACGAAGTCGACCTGGCCGCCGATGCCGCTGTAGAAGAGCGTTCCGAGTGAGTCGGCGCAGACCTGGCCGGTCAGGTCGACCTCGATTGCGGCGTTAATGGAAATCATCTTGTCGTTCTGGGCGACGATGAACGGGTCGTTGGTGTACTCGGTGGGGTGAAACTCCACCTGGGGGTTGTTGCTGATGAACTCGTACAGTTTTTTCGACCCCATCACGAAGCTGGCCACGATCTTGCCGCGGTGGAGGGTCTTCTCCGTGTTGGTGATGACGCCCTGCTCCACCAGGGGGATGATGCCGTCGCTGAACATCTCCGTGTGGACGCCGAGGTTCTTGAAGTCGCCCAGATAGTGCAGCACGGCGTCGGGAATCGTACCGATCCCGAGTTGCAGGGTCGCCCCATCCTCGACCAGATTGGCTATGTGCCGGGCAATCTGCTTGGCCAGGTCATCCGGCTCGCCCTGACGAGCCTCGAAGAGCGGCTCGTCGCTGGGTACCAGCATGTCGATGTCGCGAACATGAATGAAGCAGTCGCCGAGGGTCCGGGGCGCCTGACTGTTGACCTCTGCGATAACCACCCGGGCCGACTCGGCTGCGGATTTGACGATGTCTGTCGACACGCCATAGCTGCAGTATCCATGCGAATCGGGTGTACTGACCTGAATAAGGGCCACATCGATCACCACGCGCCCGGATCGAAAGAGGGCGGGAATCTCGCTCAGGAAGATTGGGGTGTAATCTGCCCGCCCCTGGGCGACCGCGTCGCGCACGTTCGGGCCGATGAAATAGGCATTATGGCGGAACCGGTTGCCGAAGCGCGGTTCAGCATAGGTGGCCACCCCCAGGGTGAGGATGTGGACGATCTCGGTATCGCTGAGATCCTCCCGAGCGGACAACGCCGCGACCAGACTCTGCGGCTCACCGGCTCCGGAACCCACGAAGACCCGCTGTCCGTGTCGTACGGAAGCTACTGCCTGATCGGCAGTTACGATTTTCTCGGCGTACTGGTCCTGCCACGCTGGCGATTCCGTAAAGGTCCCGCTCATCCTCTGCTCCCCATGCGATATCAAGCCATGGCGAATGCGGTTGCGCGCCGCGCGCCACCGCCTTCTTACCCTACCCCGGGAGATTAAGCGGCAATCTTCATGCCGGACTGAGATTGGCTAGCCGTAATGGCTTGTTCGAATTCGGAGACCGTTAGGAGCTGCGGCATGGAAAACAAGCCTGTAAAAAGCGGGGAAAGCCCTTAGCGGATGGGTGTGAATCCGGGACAGGCGCACTTGCCGTGGGTTGGGCGGGCGTTATGATGGCTTCGCAGGCTCCGGCGTGAGGCCGTCGCGGAACAAGTGACCGGCTCGGACGCCGGGCGCGTGGGCACCCACGCTGGTGGCGGTCGGTGCCGATGGGGGAGGTCCAACCCTCATCCACAACTCTGAAAAGTGATTAGTGTTTTGCGGTCCGCGACCCAGTGAAGGAGAAAGGGAGTATAACCCATGATCAAATTCGGACCCGGCAACCTGCGGATCCCCCGGTTTGAGAAGCCGGTCTATCTGGTCGCAGGGGGTCTTACCGACTTCAGGAAGAAGTACCCGGAGAAGAACACTTCCGAGCTTTGCACGGAAGCTCTCCGGATGGCGGTCGAGGAGAATGACCTGAAGGTCTCCGCGGAGGAGTTTCGCCGCAAAGTGAACTGGTGCGTGTATTCCCAGTTCGCGGACCACTTCGGGGATCAGCTTCTGGCCGCCTCTAAGATCCATGACTATCTAGGATTCGACCCACTCGGCAACATCGAGGTCAAAACCGGCGGCGCGACCGGCGGTTCTTCCGTGCTGGCGGCCGCGCAAGCGGTGGCCTCGGGCTACGCGGACTGCGTACCGGTCGTCGGCTGGGAGCGCATGGACGATGTCAGCACGAAGGTCGGTAACTCGTACATCGCGAGTGCCGCGTGCAAGGATTTCGAGTCTGAGCTGGGCTGGATGTACGCGGCGTATTACGCGTTGATGGCTCAGCGGTATCAGTACGAGAACCAGGTGCCGCACGAGACGCTCGCCAAGATCGCCTGCAAGAACCGAGAGTACGCCGTGTATTCACCCTTCTCGCAGAGCCCGGGCAAGTACACCGTAGAAGACGTGTTGAAGAACGAGGTTGTGTCCGACCCGCTCACGTTCCTCGAGTGCTGCGTGATGAGTGTCGGATCAGCGGTTCTGATCCTCGCGGACGAGAAGACCGCATATGAGCTGACCGATACCCCGATTCGGCTTAAGGCGATCTGCGGTGGCTCGCACACATTGCGGACGGCCGACCGGCGAAACATGCCGATCCTTCTGCTGCCCAATGAGACGGAAGAGACCTACAAGAACTACTTCAACGAGCGCTGCACTGAATGGCCGGGCTTCAGTTCGTTCTTGGCCGCCCGCATGGCGGCTTACCTGGCGTACAACATGGCCGGGATCAAGGACCCGGTAGAGGATTTCGACCTGCTGGAGACGCACGACGCGTTCACGATTAGTGACATTCAGACATACGAGGATATCGGGCTGCGTCCTTACGGTCGCGGTCGCGAGTTCATTGAGTCGGGTGACGCGTACTTCGAGGGCAGGCTCCCGACCAACCTATCGGGCGGTCTGATCGGCTCCATGCACGCGGTGGGTGCCACCGGGATTTTCCAGATCATCGAGGTGCTCTGGCAACTGCAGGGCAAGTGGGACAAGTTCCACGCAGACCCGGAGATGTGGACCCGGTTCGGCAAGAAGAAGCCCGCCGAGTTCCGCAGTTTGCAGGTGAAAGGCCCGAAGCGCGGCTGTGCAATCAGCCATGCCGGAACCGGTAGTCACGTAACGTGCTCGATTCTGGAGAAACCGTAGGAACGGAATTCCGGACGCCCGACGGCGGGCAGGCCGGACGTCGGTCCGGCTGACACTTCGGTGTCATTCACAAGTGGAGTTTTCGCCGTCTGTCGTTCATGATTCGCTATTCATCGAGAGGTCAATACTATGGCAATTGAATGGCCCACCACAGCATGCGAAGTGCTGAACGATGATCCGTTGATCATCAAGAATGCCAAGACGTGGCATCACTCCCACAGCTACGGCGGCTGGGGGAAGTTCTTCAAGGGGCTGCGCGAGAAGAAGCTTTTCGCCACGCGCTGCACCAATCCTGAGTGTGAGGAAAACCGGCTGTGGCTGCCGCCCCGTTGCGAATGTGTCGATTGCTGGCACAAGACCGAATGGGTCGAAGCTCCCCAGCAGGGGCGGATATACACCTTCTCCACGGTGACGTACCCGGGCGAGCTATTCAAGCTCCCGGCCGGCACGCCGCTGATCAGCATCGAGATCGAAGGGGTCTGCACCAAGCTGATGAGTTGGTTGAAGGAAGGCAAGCCCGAATTCGGAATGCCGGTGAAGGCCGTGTTCAACACTGCTAATCCGACGAACACGATCCTGGACCTGGCTTGGGTGCCGGCTTAACGTCACCCTAAACGAATTGTGACGCAGGTAGCAGTTGACGCCGCCCGGCAAGGGACCCTTGCCGGGCGGTGTTTTGTTGACGTGATAGCTGATCCTGACGCCATCGCGTCCGGCCTTGCCTGCTTGATCCTCGTGTGTCAGAATCGCTCGTTTCCGAATTCGGCACAGTACGGTTTTTGGCGTATCTGTGCGGACGTGCGGTTCAAAGCGTGAAGTACGTATCCTGGAAGCACGACCCTCCACGGGCCATCGCCACATAGGCCGAACTTGGGCAGCAATCTCGATTGTTGACCAGCCATCGGGTAGATGGCTGCGATGGTATGCCGGTCGACCTCAGGCAGTTCTGCCGCTTCGATCTTCAGCAACTCAATACTCACTTGGCGGTAACCGTCGAGGACAAACCCCACACAGCTATATCGGCGATACCTGCGCACCCGAGTGTTTGGATCCACCTCATCTTTCCAAGGCGGATCGACAACATATTGGCGCGTCCTTTCGGCTCCAGCAGTGTGATACTCGTCAGCGACCTCCGCGATCCATGCCGATAGTTCCTTGATCTCATCACTGGTCAGCGGAACATGTCCTGCTACATGCACCTTCATTGCCTCTCCACGCCCGAGTGGCGGCCGCATGTGAACGGCGTATACATCGTCCTCTGCTTCGGCAGAGCATCTATCTGCGTCGTGCAAACCAACGTGCGCTATCAGGCGACGTTCCTTGTCGGCATACATTCCGATTACATCGTACCTGGATAGGGTATGCGGCCCGCGGGCAAGATCAAGAATGGGCATTTGGCACTCCGGAATGCATAGACTCAATCCGCCCCAAGCACATCAATCGCGCGGTTAAGCAAGGCGCGAGGTGCATCCGGAACCACAGCAGTTCGATTTGCCCAGACCTCTCGCAGTTCACACAGCTTGCGACGCAGCCGCCGCACGAACCACGCGGCGCCCAGATCCCGGGCAATACTCACTACACGGCATGTTTCGCTACTTGCCATCGCGGCCAGGGCGTAGATGGCAAGGTGCGCCATGGCGGCGCTCTGGCTTACTGTAATGGCGTACCGATTCAGTAGGGACTCCGCGATCTGGGCAACTTCCTCTGCAAGATCCGCGTGCCGGTCCACATCCATCGGGGGCTGCGCTTCAAAGATGCGACCAAGCATCTTGACGGTCACGAGACTCGTCTCGACGGAATGACCCGGTTGCAGTAACGGGTGCAGAGAGTCGGCATCATCCGGGGCTAACATCGAGGCACCCGTGCGAATCGCAGCCAACACGACTGCCTCGTCGTGAGGGTCAGTGCTATCACGATACCGTTTCGCAAAGTTCAAGAACCAGGGCGCGAGTCGGCTGCTATCGTTAACGGTGAAGCTTGTGTCCTCAGCGAGCAGGATCATCTTACGCAATCGAGGCAGGTCTGATTGGGCATCCGCCTGGAGGATCTCCGCAGCAAGTACCGCCGGAGCCCATAACGAGATGTCATCCGCATTGGTTTCGCTGTCCCGACCATGCAAAGGCCTCTCAACTGCGGCGGACTCCGCCAACACCATACCGGCAGCGGTCCTCTCGTCCCAACAACTGCCACGGTTCGACCTCCCGCATTGCTGCATCAATGCTACTATATCCGAAAGGCTGAATGCTCGGCTCGCCCCGTAAGATGGCGCGTCAATCCCGTCTGACTGGATGTCCCCGCCACGCTTCCGGATTCCACTTACTGCTCCCCACTCGCCTTCGACATGCAATTGGTCTTGTGCAGGACTACAGAATCTATAGGGACCATACCCGTACTGCCAATCTGGCCCATCTGAAACCCGACGGCCTTCTAGTTCCGTTGATGGTGTTTGTCCCTTTTGACCTTCGATTGCATCAGACATCGCTCGGTCCCTTCTGCATACCGCGAGTCAGCGGAAGATTGGGGACACGCCCAGGCAGCCAAGTCTCTATGGATTGACCGAGAACGTCGAGTTTGCCTTTTGCCTTCTTGGCCTTCTCTGCAACTTCTACCACCTGCTCGTATGTCAGCTCTGCTTCGAAGGACTTTGGCAATCCGTCCTCACCAGTGGCGATGATATGCAGACGCGTGTACGGCATCATCCCCTCAAGCTTCTCTCGATTCCGATCGAAGATCGGTCTTAAGTCGCAGATCAACTCGACCGTCTCAAGTTGCTGCCCGGTCGTTTTCGCCAGACGCTCGGCCTTGCGATAACGAACCAGAGCAGGGTAGGGTTGGATCAATTCACCCAAAGCTTGCGTCAACCGGGTGAGTGTGTCCTCGTCGCAGGGCGGATGCTCCTCGTCAATGGCCTGCTTCAAGTCTCCGATGATACGCTCCACGTCTGAAGGCATAAGGTTTCGGATTGCTCTTCCCACCGCGTCCGCCGACTTACGGTCTTGGATGACCTCGTGGATCGATGTGAGCAGACTTCTGAGATCTAGAAACCTATCGGCTTTGGCCAAATGCTTCCGAATCCCTTGGATCTCTTCGTCCGATAAGCTAGCGATGGTCTTTAGGTCGTCCACCATGCCCGGGATGGAGCTTGGGCGCTCAAGGAACGGCGAGTAACCTCGGATGAACATGACTGGCTCTGGCATGATCTTCTATCCCCGGTTTTCGCCCTCGAAGCGGGCTCTTACCTTGTGTCCGATTGTGCAACGCTGTGAAATCTAAGTAATTCCGCCACATCACTCCGCCGAATACTAGGCCGCGTCGGACTTTTGGCAACCCCTCTGAATCATCCGACAGCGACGGTGTACATCGCAACAACAAACGACACAGATAGACGCCTGGGTCTGCGATCACCAAGAGGACCGCGGGAGCGTTGGCAGAAGCGAAGGCAACCGCATTGCGCAACGGGCGTCTGATTTAGCTGATAGGCGTCGCGGCGTTCTCCTTTCTCGCCTACTTACCGCCGGCGCACATGGGGCGGAGGGCTTCGAACAGGCGGCGGCTTTCGCGGCAGGCGCAGTCGCACGGGTCACACACGAAGAACGCTCTATCGCCCCGGCCGCGGGTACGCCGAAGAAGCCGGCCGATCCTCCGTACGCACTCTTCGGTTTCATCGGTGGCTTGGCTTGCGGCGGTGTTCACGATTACGACGTCGCTTTCGAGTAGTCCGTGGTACGGTTGTTGGAGCTGGACGCGTGTCGCCAGCTCGTCACCGAGCGGAGAACAGAGGAACGCCTTCATTTGCGATCGGGTGAGCATGTCACGCTGCTCGGGAGGTTGCGGCTCGTCCATCGTCGTGCCGGCGTCGAGCCCGAACATCTCCGAAGCGAACGCATGCGTGTCGTCCAGAATCCGCTCAAACTCGGTCGCCGCACGCACCGGGTCCCGGAACACGACATCCAGTCTCGTCGGGGTCGGCATGACGAAGACCCGGTAGTCGTAGGGGTAGGCGTAGCGTAGGGCCGCGTCGGCGTCCGCCTCTACGGCCACAGACCCGAAACGGTCGACGCGATGTATGGCGGTCAGCGCGTCCGGCAGGACTTCGAAGACGTGATCCGCGTCGTAGTCGATCCACCGAGCGCTGGCGATACCCCACTTTCGCGGAGAGCTGGCCCCCTTGGTCGGCGGGAATTTGTCGCCCCCTTTTCTGACCAGGCGGATGTAGTGTGGACGATGCGCCCACAGCCGATCGACCATTGTCCGGATGACGGCGCTCTTTCCCGAGCGTCTAGGACCACTGACAAACGTTACACCCAAACCCATATTCGCCACGCACTCCGCATTCCGTACGAACGTACACCGCCGATTCTAAATCATAGGCGCCGAATCGGCCCCGAGCCACGCCGGTACGGGCAATGTTCCCGGACTCGCGGCACGATCATGTCACAACGGACGTGAAAGCTGTTATCCCGCAGAGTTATCGGAATGCCAGTTACTGTCCGGGTTGCGTTCATAGGGGAAAGTGCTCGACTCAGGACGCCGGCCGAATCGTTACCGGGGTGAGCCGTCCGGTTGTTTACCGATGCCGGGATGGCGGGCCTGCTCCCGGCAGTTCATGAGCCGGACGCTGCGAATCCTGCGGGCTGGTCTGCTTCCGACTTTGCTCGCCGCAGGGCGAGGATCAACTCGACCTCGCCGGTGGTGCGTTCGGCCTCGCGAGCGATATCCGCAATCGGCAATCCGCCGTCTGCCAGGCGATAGACGAGGGCATGTCGCTCGTCCGGCACCTCTTCCGTCGGGGGCGAGGCTGCTCCGTCGTCCTCGCTTACGGTTACGTCCAGCGCATCTCCGGTGCCGACGGTCCGAGCCAGGCGAGAGAGCTTCTCGATCCGCTCGTCGGCGTCCCGGATCACCGTCTCCAACTTGGCGAACCGCGTGTCGATTCGCCCATGAATCTGCCGGGCGAGCTGGTCCAATTCCAACATCACCCGCTCGACATCATGTCTGACGGCGGACTCTCTTTGCAGGTCGGCATACATCTCGCGTGCGGAGGTCCGCGGAGCCGTTCGGCGGACGCGCAGCCGGCGATACGTGGAGATCATTAGTATAGTCAGCCCTCCGACGGCGAGAGCCAGCATGATGAGCTGGGAAGTGCTCACCGGATTCGCCCCGAAGGATGCCGCCAAACCGGCAGAGGCCGCGTTAGAACTGGTCAACGGTATCGTGACGTCCATGCCACACCTTCCGGTTCCTTCAATGCCCGGGTCACATCCTCCGGCGACCCGTTTGATTGGCCGTTACTCGTACGTCCGCTTGTTAACCCGAGGGATCCGTCTTGGCGCTCCATGCTGCGTTGGCTGCGGCGACAACCTGACGGAGCGGCACTCCATGCCGCTCGGCGGCGGCTCGACAGTCCTCGTACTCCGGACTGGCGGTAATCAACCCGCCGCCCTCTCCGACTTTCATACGCAACTTGCCGTAGGTTGTTGACACGATCTCGTGGTGGCGGCACAGAATCGTACGTTTTGTCTCATGCCGACGTATACCGAACGTCGGCGTCTCGGCAAACAGGACCCTCTCCAGAGCCGAGACTCGTCCGGGTTCGCAAAGAACGGTCAATACCACGCCCGGACGGGACTTCTTCATCTGTATCGGCACGGCATACGCGTCGAGTGCACCCTCGGCCATCAGACGCTCGATGCAGTAGCCGATCGTCTCCGCTGAGACATCGTCCAGATTAGTTTCCAGTACTGTTACCCGGTTGGTGTCGGTATTGCCGGGGATGTCCCCGACCAAGACGCGCAGGATGTTCGGACGACCACGACCCTCCCGCGTGCCGGCACCGCAACCCACCGTCCGCAGTGTCATGGCCGGCGGCGGCCCGAATGCCGCCGCGAGAGTACTGAGCAACGCTGCTGCGGTAGGTGTGACCAGTTCGCCCACTTCGTCACCCGGACAAACCGGTATATCCTTGAGCAGCTCGATCGTGGCCGGCGCCGGCACCGGCAAGGTGCCGTGGGCGCACTTGACAGTTCCCGAGCCGATCGCCACCGGGGAGCAAGTTACTTGTTCTACGCCGAGCAGCTCGAGAGCCAACACCGCTCCCACGATGTCGAGGATGGAATCGACCGCTCCAACCTCGTGGAAGTGGACTTTCTCGATATCCGAACCGTGTACCGCCGCCTCGGCTTCGGCCAGTCTCCGGAACACTCGGCTCGCTTTGTCCTTAACGGAATCGGACAGGGTGGAACCCGTGATGATCCCCAGGATGTCCGCCAGGTGCCGGTGCGGCTGATCGGCCGGGTCCTCCAAGTCCACTTTGAAACGAGTCGCGGCGAAACCTTGCTTATTGGCTCGCTCGATTGAGAGCGTGTGCCCCCCGATCGCGAGACCGGATAGTCCGGCACACAACGCCTGCCTTGGCGCGCCGGCCGCTATCAGCGCGGCCACGATCATATCGCCGCCGGCGCCGCTAAAGCAGTCGAAGTGCGCGACTTTCATTTTGACCCTCGGTGTCCTACTTGCTCGCTACGTTCTTCGGATAACCGAGCTTGCTCAGAGACCCCGCTATCTCATCGAGAATCACGGGGTCATCGATCGTCGCCGGCATGCGATACTCGGTACCATCCGCAATCTTCTTCATGACCCCGCGGAGGATCTTGCCCGACCGCGTCTTAGGTAGACGTTGAACGACGGTGGCGGTCTTGAAGGCGGCTACCGGACCGATCTTCTCGCGGACCATTTGAATCACCTCCTTGGTGACTTCGCTGTGATCGCGATCGACCCCGGCTTTCAGAACGATGAAGCCCACCGGGATCTCGCCCTTGAGTTGATCGGCCACGCCCATGACGGCGCATTCCGCCACGTCCGGGTGGGAGGCCAGTACTTCTTCCATGCCGCCGGTGGACAGCCGATGTCCGGCAACGTTGATGATGTCGTCGGTCCGGCCCATGATGAACAGATAGTCGTCTTCGTCCTTGAAGCCGGCGTCGCTGGTGATGTAGTAGCCGGGGAATTCCGACAGATACGAGTCTTTGAACCCCTCGTCGTTATTCCACAGTGTCGGCAGGCAGCCCGGCGGCAACGGTAGTTTGACCACGATATTGCCGATCTTTCCGGGCGGCAGTGTCTCGCCACCGTCGTCCAGTACTTGTACGTTGAAGCCGGGAGCGGCCTTGGTGGGCGAGCCGGGTTTTACCGGCAGTCCTCCGAGCCCCATGCAGTTTGCGGCGATTGACCAAGCCGTCTCGGTCTGCCACCAGTGATCTATCACCGGTACCCCGAGCCTCTCCTTCGACCAGTTCAACGTATCCGGGTCGCACCGCTCCCCGGCCAGGAACAGGGTTCGCAGGCTCGACAGGTCGTACTTCTTCATGTAATCGCCGGCGGCGTCTTCCCGCTTGATCGCCCGGATCGCCGTCGGCGCGGTGAACAGCACGTTGACTTTGTGATCTGAGACCACCCGCCAGAACGCTCCCGGGTCCGGTGTGCCGACGGGTTTGCCTTCGAAAAGAACGGTCGTGCATCCCTTCAACAGAGGTCCGTAGATTATGTACGAATGGCCCACCACCCAGCCGATGTCGGACGCCGCCCAGTACACATCGCCTGCGTCCACGTTGTAGACCGTCTTCATGCTCCATTTCATTGCCACCGCATGGCCGCCGTGGTCGCGAACCACCCCCTTGGGGATCCCGGTGGTTCCGGAGGTGTACAGGATGTACAGGGGGTCAGTTGCCGCAACGGACACGCACTCGGCCGGCTCGGCCCCGTCCAGAACCGCATCCCAATCGAGGTCCCGCCCGTCCATCATATTGGCCTTGGCCTGGGGACGCTGGCGGATGATGCAATGCGTGGGTTTGGACTCGGCGATCTCGATCGCCTCGTCCAGAAGCGGTTTGTATTCGATAACGCGTTTGCCTTCGATCCCGCACGACGCCGAGACGATGATCTTAGGCTTGGCATCGTTGATCCTGGTAGCGAGTTCCTTGGCCGCGAAGCCGCCGAATACTACCGAGTGTACCGCCCCCAAGCGTGCGCAGGCGTACACGGCCACGACTGCTTCGGGGATCATGGGCATGTAGATGATGACCCGATCACCCTTCTGGACGCCCTGGCGGCGCAATGCCCCCGCGAACGCGGCGACCTCGTCGCGGAGTTCCCGATAGGTGTATTTCCGCACGGTTTCGGTGACCGGGCTGTCGTAGATCAAGGCCGGCTGCTCTCCCCGCCCGTTCAAAACGTGGAAATCGAGTGCGTTGTAGCATGTATTGATCATTCCGCCGGAGAACCAGCGGTAAAACGGCTTGTTCGAGTCGTCCAGTACTCGGTCCCATTTCCGATCCCAGTGAATATCCTCCGCCACCTCACCCCAGAATCCCGTGGGGTCGTCGATCGATCTGCGGTAGTAGGAGTCGTAAGCCGCTTGGTCCATCCGTTCTCTCCTGTCTGGCTCCACGTTGTTGTCAATGCTCGGCGGTCCGTAGTCGGGCGCCGCGTAGCGTACAGAATACCGAGCCGGCGGCTGGTCCGCCAGGGTGTCGCGACGGAAGGTGCGGCGCAATCGGGTGATTCGGTTGGGGGGACGTCTCGCCGGCGGTTATGGACCGTACTTTGGCCGTTCGACGCGGGGACGGACGGGGATGCCCCGAGAGAGCTCTTAGGCCCTCCGACGATCCGGGCAGTACACCGGCCGACCGCTTCGGGCGGGCCGAACGGAACCGTTCTTACGGCAAAGTGACTATTTGCTGTCACTGGCACCGCACTTAGGGTGAGGTCACGGACGAGCCATACCCTCGCGAATGGCGAAGCGAGTCAGTTCAACGCGGTCGTGGATTCCGAGTTTCGCCATCAGGTTCGCTGCGTGCCGATCGATGGTCTTCACACTGAGGTCCATTGTGGCGGCGATTTCCTTTTTGGCCAGTCCACGGGCGATGTACTGCAGGATCTCGTGTTCCCGGGGGGTCAGCGTCGAGACCCGCGTCTTGGATCGCTCGGCAAGCTTGATGGATCCGGAGTCGATAACGATGCGCGAGCGGACCTCCTCGGAGAAGAACGCTCCTCCGGCCGCGACCTCGCGGATGGCGGTTACGACAACCTCGGGCGGCTCGCGCTTGGTGATGTACCCGCTGGCCTTGGCCTGCAGGGCCTGCTCGATATAGCGATCGTGGCAGAACGCGCTGAGGAAGATTATCCGCGCCCCGAGTTGGAAATCGACGATTCTCCGCGCCGCGTCGAACGGAATCAGGCCCGGCATGTCAATGTCCATCAGGACCACGTCGGGCTTAGAGTCCATGGTTTTCTCGATGGCCTCATCGGCTGTGCCGGCAGTTCCCACCACCGACATATCCGTCTCGCGGGAGAGTCTTTCCCGGACGGCCCCGCGCACCAGCGCGTGGTCGTCCACGATTAGAATGCGAATGTTGCTGTTCATGCTTCGACCACAGCCTCCTCTACAGGTTCGGCGAACATAGATGCCGCCAGAGAAGTGAGCTCACCCATCTGAAAGGGCTTCCGCAATACGCATAGTCGTTTACCGAGTTCGTCAGAGAACTCCGGGCTTGTGCCTCCGGTGACGATGATGACCGGGAGATCGGGATAGGACGTTCGGATATCGCTCAGGCACGAGCGTCCGCTCTTCTTGGGCAGGTCCATGTCCAGCACCACCAGCCGCAAGCCCGGACCGTATTCCTCGACGAGATCCATAGCCTCGACCCCGTCCTTCGCCTGAATGACCTCGTGATGCTCCGCCCGCAGAGTTGAGGCCATGATTGACCGAATGTGCCACTCGTCCTCAACAAGCAGGACCAGCTCTCCCCGTCCGGAGGGCGTTCTGTCCTTGCGCGAACTCGGCACCACGTCCGGGGGGACCGTGCAGACTGGCAGCCAGACGGAGAAGCGCGTGCCTTTCTGACAAGCGGTCTTTACACCGATGTGCCCGCCATGGTCGGCCACGATGCTGTGGATGACCGACAATCCCAGCCCCGTACCTCTCCCGCGGCCCTTGGTGGTGAAGAACGGTTCGAAGATCCGGCCGACCTTGTCCGCGGGGATGCCGCATCCGGTATCTTCAACCGCAAGAACCACGCCCGCGCGCCGATGGTCGGCGAAACCCAGCGGTACGCCGAGCTCCGCCCCATCCGACTCCGCGCGGACCGTGATGTTCAAGGCGCCCCCGTCCGGCATGGCGTCGCGGGCGTTGAGCGCCATGTTCATGATGACCTGCTGAAGTTGCGTGGCATCGGCGTTGACCCACACCGCCGGTGCGGAGGCGGTATTGTCGGTGATCTCGATCCCGGCCGAGAGCACCCGACGCAGCAGCCGAGTGGACTCGCGCACCACACTCACCAGATCTACCAGGGCCTTCGTCGTAGGCACCTTATGAGCGAAGGTCAGCAAGGACTTGGTTACCCCGCTGGCCTGTTGGGAAGCCTCTTCGACGATGTCAAGCGAGCGCACGGCCGGATGCCCTTCGGGCAAGGTCTCTCTGGCCAGGTCCGTATATGCGAAGATCACGGTCAGCAAGTTGTTGAAATCATGAGCGATACCACTGGAGAGGGTGCCGACGGCATCCATCTTCTGGGCGTGCCTGAGTTGCTCCTCCAGTTCGATTCTCTCGCGGTCCGCCTGCTCGCGGGCGGTGATGTCTTGGGAGACCTCGATGACGCCGACGACTTCGTTTCGGTTGTTGCGTACCGGATGACCGCGTACGAGCCAAACACGGTCTTCGGAGATCTTCATCTTCGTTTCCTGCGACCGGCCCGTCCGGACGGCTTCAACCACGGGGCAACCTTCGCAGCTTACGCCCCGACCGTGCCACGCCTCGTAGCATTTCCTTCCGGTGACCTTCCCGCCTCTGTCACCGGCCATAGCCAGCGCCGTGCGGTTCGCCCAGATTATGTTCAGGTCCGTATCGTGATAAACGACGTATTCCTGCATTCCATCGAGAACCGCGGCCTTCTCGCGTTCGGCTATCCACAGGGCTTCTTCCGCCTGTTTGCGATCGGTAATGTCGCGAATGCTCGAACGGTGGCCGAGGCAATCTCCATCCGGGTTGAAGATCGGCTGCCACGAGGCAGCGCACCATCGAATCTCCTCATTCTTGCGACGAATGCGAAACGAGACGTCCTCTCCGGAGGTGCGCTTGGTGACGGTTTCCTCGAAGACGCCCGCCATCCTTGCGCGGTCGTCCTCGTGGATCAACGTCCACGGATAACCCGGCATCCGCAAGCATTCGTCAACCGAATAGCCGGTGATGCGCTCCACCGCCGGGTTTATCCAGAGCACTTTTCCATCGGGGTCGACCCAGTGTTCCCAATTGAAGGAGTAATCGGCGATGGCTCGGGAACGCTCTTCGGTAGCACGCAGCGCTTCTTCCGCCTGGCGACGCTCGGTCATATCCAACACCGCCGTGATTCGCACGTCGGAGCTGTCCTTTGAGAGGGGCTTGGTGCAAACTGAAACGGGGAACAGCGTACCGTCCTTCTTGACGGCGTGGATATCATACGGCTCCACCGCGCCGGATCGAGTCCGGTCGCGCGCGGTGGCACGATCCCCTGGAGCGACAAACCGCAACAGCCGGTTCCCGACCAAGGCCGGAGTTTCCCATCCCAACATCCGGCCGAGTGCTTCGTTGACGTCGATGATCCGGTTCTCGTCGTGAATCACCATCCCCTCGAAAGTGGCATTAGCCAGCCGCCGAAACCGGCGTTCACCCCGAGCCAGGGCGTCCTGCGAACGGGCGATCGCCTGGAAATACGGTCCAATGGTAGCGACGCCGGCCAGCATAAGCGCGGAGATGGTCAGCCCGACCAGCTCGGAGGCAAGATCCGGAGGGCGAAGAACGTGCCCGGTGGCAATCGCCGAGAGCGTAACGAGCCGACGAACCGCCGCGAAGCAAAAGGCTGTTGCGATCAACCGCCAACACAGTCGGCGGCCAGTAACTCTCACAAGCCGAAGTGCCAGAGCCGCGGCAATGAACTGGACACCGGCGGATATCGCCAACAGTATCGTCGCGAACATGGGCCAGCCCTCGTACCACGGAAATCGCCGGTCGACATCCCGATCGTCCGACGCGTTTCTGCCGTTCCAACGATGACGAGCCCGAGAGGTTGCCCTCTCGCGCACCGCCTTTCCTCCGACCCGGCACGAAGCTCACTCCAGTCCGGCCAGTCTCCGGCCGCCAGATCCGCGGGTCGGTCACACCCACAGTAGAAGATGCAAACAAACTCTCTTGTAGGACCCCAGACCGTCATTGTCAAGATAATACCGTAGTACGTTAACTTTCCCGCCAAGCCGACGAACCCTGTTGGGTCTGCGTGGATTCTGCCCAGGCGGGACCGGCATGATCTCAATCCGATTGGGCGATCCTCGGCGTGCCGGCGTAATCCGCCGCGCGCAGTTACGTGCTCGCGCCGAGTGGCGCGCGGCATCTCGAAGGAGACGGCCAGGGTGACCGGGATCGTGTCGGATGCCGACCGCGGTACGCCTTGCGCAGGCGAGAATCACGGCCAGCACAACGCCGACGGCTATCCCCACACTTCCTCATCGCCGGATTGGAGTCGCCCTAGCCTTCCTCCGGGTGTTTCACAGAACAGGATACTGCGCGGGGAACCGCATAGATCGAACAGTACCATCAACTCGCAGAACATGTCATCCAGGCTGCCCCGATCCGCCTGCGTCCACAGGCGCACGAGTTGTCCGCGATAGATGTAGGCCGTGATATGCCCGAAGTGGACCTTCAGGCATGGATCCGGGAGCCCGCGCTCCCGCGTGTAATACCAGGGCAGCATGCGATCTACGGCCCATTTGATGATCTCGCGATCCGCGTGGTTGACTATCACGGTGACCTCCACGACCTCTTTGAGGAACCCGGTCTGTAGACGCAGAAGCGCAGGGATTGTCTCCCGGTGCATATTCTCGGCGCGCATGATGAACCCGGCGTGGGGTGATTATGCAAGAGCATAGCGCGCCTCCGGTGATCCGAAGCGACTCCGCAGTTTTTCGATTACCTGCCGATGGATTTGACTCACGCGCGACTCGGAAAGACCCATCGCTGCTCCGGTTTCTGCCATCGTCAGGTCATCGAAGTAGTACAAGATCAGAACCGTTCGTTCCGCCGCACACAATCCGCGGCTTATGTAGTTCCGCAGCATCTCGCGGGCGACTTTCGCCCAGGGGGCCGGTTCACTGATGCTTGCGATTTCCGGTATCCCGGTGCGGTGGGCATAATCGTCGTGGTTCATCGACGGCAAGGCGCTGAACTGGATGCAGACCCCTGCCCGGGCGCGGCGCAGCAGTCGCTCGTACTCGCGGTACTTCAATCCCATGCGGGCGGCCACCTCGCGGTCCGTCACTTGGCGGCCGGTTTCCGAGCCGGCTATCTCGGCGGCCTGACAGCGAAGGCGTTCGAACTCCCGCACTGCCCGGGGCTGCGGGTCCGTTGCGCGGAGCCAGTCCAGAACCGCTCCGCTGATTCGCTTGCTTGCGAAAGTCTCGAATTTGACTCCACGGGCCGGATCGAACGTATCTATGGCCGTCCATAGCCCGTCAAACGCTGCACTGGCGATCTCGTCGGGCGAAACCTGGACGGACAGACGGCGCGCGAGTTTCCGAGTGTGCGCTTTTATCAGGAAGCTGTAACGCACGACAAGTTCGTTACGCGTTGCGCTATCACGAGAACGGGCGAATCGTTCCCACAGTTCACTTTGAGACCGGGCGCGCGTATTCATGTTCAGGACTCCTTTCCAAGAATGGAATACGGTTGCGATTAGAGGGAAAGGTTCGGGCCGAAGGAGCCGGCCGAGTCCGGGACTGCGTGGGGGATGATCCGCCCGAACTGCCGACCGAGCGCGGGGACGGATGACGTAACCTGATGCAACACAACGCGAAGAGCGAGGGGGTCATCGGGGTAGCCCACAGCAGTAATCCAAACCCTGATGGTGTTGCACCTCGTTAGAGTCATCATGCATCGTCTCAGCCTCCTTGCTTCGAAGATGCCGTCCGCCGGCTCGGCCGACACAGTCCGGACGACGTCGATAGCCCCCTCCTTCATGCGGATGGAGGCGATCCTGCGAATGCTGCTCGGGTCGGCTCCGAAGACAGTGGTCAGGGATGATCCCGGTGACCATCCTGTCGTCAAACACCGACACACTTGTGACACTTCACTTTTCAGCAGTGAATCGGGCGATCCGTGCCCGGCGAGTCCCCACACCTCCTCGGGTGTGTTAATGGCGTGGGCTGCGCGACCCCCTCATGGTGCGCGTCACCTATAATCTACCCCATATTCTCGGACCGGCAATTGGGTAATCCTCCTCAGGGTCATGGCTCTGAACGTTCCAGCGTATGGAACCCACCCCATCCGGCGTGCTTCGGAGGTGCGGTCCGCTACAGGTTGTGGATGTAGGGACTACTCCCCAATTTAACAGGATCAGTCCCGGGCATAATTGGTTTTCGATCCGTGTTCGAGGTGGAAGGTGGACGCGTAAACCTGAGGTCCCGCCAGACTGAGCGGGGCAGCTTTGACTACCTTCGCGAGCTCGGCGTTGGCGCTATGGTCGTTGGTCAGGCTTCGTTGCCGGCGCCCGGCTTATCCACGTCTGACGACGACTTTCCTGGGTGGGCCGCAGTATCGAGTGCCTCGGTGATGGCAATATGGCGGGCGAGCAGCGTGACTTCGCGCTGCAGCCGACGCAGGCGTGAATATACCATCAGGAATCCCGTCATCATGACGACAACGGCGCAATACAGAATGAGATCGGCTCCGCGACCGATGCCCAGCCTACGCGCCGCGGCTACCGTAAGCTCGGGGAAGGCCATCGCGATGCCGGCCGCGAGCCACAACAACGCCCAGAGGATCCCGTCCCGCCGGGAAACGATCCCCCGTGCTATCGCCAGGATAGTGACAATAAAAAGGCATAAGAGAATACCAAGCGCCAGGATCTGAAAGGCGTTCATCGGATCATCCTGCCGAAAATGTAGTGAATCAGAATCCGGATTGCTCCGCGCGCCGACTGCCCCTTCGCCAGGGAGTAATCCGTGTAACGCACCCGAACCGGTACCTCGCGATATTCGAGCCGGTTTTGCCTGATTTGATCGAGCAGCTCACTTGCGTGCGCCATGCGATCGAGGGTTATGTTCATCTGCTCCGCCGCCGGCCGCGAGAATGCCCGGAGTCCGTTATGTGTATCCGTCACCCGCACGCGACTGACGGCGCGCGTGAAGAGTACGGCCAGGCGCAAGAGCATTCGGCGCGAGAGCGGCATTTCGAACGTCTCGCCCAAGAACCGCGATCCCAAAGACACGTCGCAGGTGCCGGCGTGAATCGGTGCCACGAGCGCCGCAATATCATCAACCTCGTGCTGTCCATCGCTATCGAAGCTGACGATGTACTCAGCTCCGCGGGCGAGGGCAAACATGATCCCCGTCTGCAATGCCGCCCCTTGGCCGCGGTTGACCGGATGACGCAACACGTACGTTGCGCTGTCTCGCGCTGCGGCGAAGGTGTCGTCCGTCGAACCGTCGTCCACGACAACCACGTTGGGATAGAGTGCGCGCACCTTGGCCGAAACCTGAGCAATGCAGGCGGATTCGTTGAACGCCGGCATCACTACAAACGTTCGCGCGATGACCTCGGCGGGCAGGCTATCATTCGATGGTGATGGGCTATCCGTCATGCAAACCATCCACGTAACGCCGGCAACTGACCCCGATCCGGGTGCAAAACGCGACCCGAACGATCTTCGACCGGACATATCGTAAGTGCCAACGGGCGTACGATCTACTTCCGGCTACCAAGAGTGTTATCCGAGTTGTCGGTTTCGCCAGAACTCCGCTAAAGTAGAAGTGTGCGATGGTCGGGCGGGACGGTGGGGTTATGGCCGAAAGATCCCGTTCGGCGTAGAACGGATTGTCGACCTCGCGAGCGGCGATGGCCGCGAGAGGCGTCGGTTTGGCGAAGTGAGCACCCGTTGCGGTCCGCGATTTGAGTGATAATGGAGAGACCACGTGGTTCGTAGAAGATCCCAAAAACCGGCCGATCCACCCAAGCCTCAACTGACGGAAGACGCTTCGCAGGCCGGTTGGCCCCGCCTTGCTCCGTTGTTGATCGTGGCTGCGGCCGTCATCGCGTACGCCAACAGCTTCTCCGGGGCGTTTGTCTTTGACGATACGTACCACATCGTCAACAACCCCCGCATTACCCAGCTTTCGCCGGTGACGAACGTTATTGCCGGAGCCCGCCGCCCGGTCGTCGAGCTGTCGCTGGCCGTCAACTATGCGCTGGGTGGGGGGCTCGAGAGCAGCCGCGGCTTCCACATCTTCAATCTGATAGTACACATCCTGGCTGCGATGACCCTGACCGGGGTCCTACGCGCGACCCTCGACCGGCCGGTGCTGAGCCGGCTTTTCGGGGCATCGGCAAGAACCTGGCTGCCCCTCATTGTTGCCCTCATCTGGGTCGTTCACCCGCTACAGACGCAGAGCGTGACGTACATAATCCAGCGTGGTGAGTCACTAATGGGGCTGTTCTACCTGCTGACGCTCTACTGCGTGATCCGCGGAGCGGAATCGCCGCATCGTATGATCTGGTACGCAGCGGCCGTCGCAAGCTGTGCCTTAGGCATGGGGGCCAAGGCGGTCATGGTTACGGCCCCGTTGGTTGTGCTGCTCTTCGACCGGACGTTCATCGGGGGGTCTTTCCGTGCTGCGCTTCGGCGCCGGTGGGGGCTGTATGTTGCCCTTTTTGCCACGTGGCTGGTCTTGGTTCCCACGGGGGTTGTGCGCGGTGTGCTCGGAACGAGCCACGCCCGGGCTTCGGTTGGATTCTCGTGCAAGGACTTTACGCCTTTCGAGTATCTGCTGACCCAGACCGGTGTTTTGCTTCATTATCTGAGGCTTTCGATATGGCCTTATCCGCTGTGTTTGGATTACGAGTGGCCGATTGCCCGATCGATTGGCGAGGTTATCCCGGCCGGTGCCGTTATCGTTGTTCTTTTGTTGGTTACGGCGTGGGGTCTTTGGCGCAAGCCGGTGTGGGGGTTCGTGGGGGCGTGGTTCTTCATCATCCTGGGGCCGACGTCCAGTATCGTGCCCATTCGTGATCCTGTTTTCGAACATCGGATGTACCTCCCACTGGCTGCGGTCCTGGTTGCGATTGTGCTTGCAGGGCACGCGCTGCTCGTTCGCCTGGCTCCTGCCGGCCGGGTGCGGCAGAGGATTGCCGCGGCGATGATCGTGGTCGTAGTCCTGCTCTTCGTAGTCATGACCCTCAAGCGCAACACCGCTTATGCCAGTGAGATGACTATGTGGGCGGATGTGGTTAACCAGCAGCCGGACAACGGTCGTGCCCGGTATAACCTGGCTAATGCACTGCTCAAGGCCGGGCGGATTGCTGATGCCATCCCCGTGTCGCATGAGGCGATTCGTCTGCGTCCCGACCACGCTCCGTCTTATTATGACTTGGGGGTGGCGTTGCAGAGGCAGAAGAAGACGGCGGAGGCGATGGACGCGTACCGCACGGCCGTGAGGCTCGATCCGGACCACGCCAGTGGCCATCTGAACTTGGGGGTGCTACTCCGCCAATCCGGGGATATTGAAGGGGCGATCGCCGAGTATCGCGAGACCTTACGGGTGGTCCCGGATCATCCGCGGGCTTGCTACAACCTGGGGAACGCTCTGATGATTCAGGGGCGCGAGGAGGAGGCGGTGGCGTCCTATCGCGAGGCGGTGCGGATCGACCCGGGCCATGTTAAGGCTCGTATCAAGATCGCTAAGTCGTTGGTTCGGCGCGGTCTGATCGAGGACGCGATTCGGGAATACCAAGATGCCCTTCGGGTGCAGCCGTATCATCCGGACGTACACTATAACCTGGGCGCAGCTTTGCTGGAGGCGGGCCGAGTCTCCGAGGCGGTCGAGTCGTTCGAGAGGACGTTACAGATCCAGCCCAGCCACAAGGCCGCCCGCGAGGCGCTGGCGGCCGTGCGGAATCAGCAGTAAGCGACAAGTCTGTGACAATGAGGTAGGGCAGGTCGAGGCACGAGACCTGCCGCGGTTTTCGCGTGTCGCGCGCTATTGTGGCAGGTCTCGTACCTCGACCTGGTCTACGGCTTCCGTATTAGCCTGTGAGGGCGGAAGCTCCTCAGAGCCCGTGGCGCAAGCCACGGGAATGCGGGAGCCAGGTGAACGAAGCCCCGGTAGGGGCGGCACTTGGTAAGGACGGCGTTCGATATGTCGCGCACGCGGCAGCGACGGACGTGCGAGCAGGAGTATGCGGTGTTACTAGTGCGGCACGGGCTTGCGGATGACGAGCGTCGCATTGGTTCAAGTGTCGCCCCTGACGGGGCTTGGTTGCATGGGGCGATTCGGACCCGCGGCTGACGCCGCGGGCTCAGAAGAGCTGTCGCCCCTGGCGGGGCTGGTGACGCGAGGCTGAGTGTTATGAAAGCGGCACGTAGCGCGCGAGGTCGGGTGTTGTGGAAGCACGGACGTGGCAACGAGGTCTCGGCAGGTCTCGGCAGGTCTCGTACCTCGACCTGCCCTACGCCTAGTGTCGGACGGGTGGCATTAGGCAACTTGGTAGCCCGTGATTTACAGTCTCCTCGCCACGAGTGGCCTTGCGAATCGGAGCTCATGTTACTTCCTGGATGGTTGCCGTTGCCAATACGGCCATCAGCTGTGATGCCACCGCCACGGCCCAGGCGTGCGGCATGCGTAAGTACAGCTTGTATCCTCGCGAAAGCGCGTAAACCACAACCACAAGGAACAACCATAGAACATCGGGGTCAAGCGGCCGGAAACACGAGTACGAGGCTAAGCTAAGGACGTAGCCCAGCAAGAAAGCGAGACCGACGAACGGCGCCAGCATCAAAGGTAGGGCATAGGCCCAGACACGCACCACGTGCGCAGTTCGCACTTTGCATCGGCGCATCGACTGCTGAAAGACCAGCAAGGCCAGAAACGAACACAGCAGCCAGAGCCCGGTCGTCTCCACTATCGATGACGTTTGCCAATCGCTTAGCGCATCCCAGATGAACCCGGGCAAGTCACTTACGTTCCCGTTAGTCTGTCGCCCCCATGTGCCCAACCCGAGTCGCAGATACCACCGCGCCCGGAGCCACTCTCCAAGCCCCATGACCGGGACGAGCACCGCCCCGAACAGAATGAAGCCGATGAAGACCTGCCCGAGAAGCGGTCGGATCTGCGGCGGGTCATGCAGGTCGAGCGTTGACCAGAGGCGTTTCGGGCGGGCGGCCAGGCACCATGTTCCGAGCAACGACCTGACGGGTTGGTCGCGCCAACGGTACTCGAACACGAGCTTCTTGCGGCGGTGATATTCAGCCAGAGCGTCTTCCCAGGTGAATTGCGTACCGCATTCCGGGCACCGGGTCTCGGTTAGGCCGCAGAGGTGATAGCCGCACTCTCCACAGACGAGCTTCTCGAGCGGAATCGCCTCGGACCAATCGAACGTCAAGTCGCAAGCCGGGCACTGTGGCTTGCTGAGCCCACGCAAGTTGTGCCCGCACCTGGCACACGCGACGTCAAACGGGACAGCGTCCCAGTCCGGTGCGAGGGCATCGGCGTGGTTTATGATGGGTTCGCTTGCTGGAGCTGTCGCAGTCATGTCATAGCCCCCCAAACACCCCTTTGCTATAGCTTGCGATACGCGCGCCGGCAATGGCTGGTCGATATCATCCAGAACCGCCCGCCCGCACTCGGGACACACGCCGGAGGTATTACCGGTAAGATTGTAGCCAGATTCCCGGCGGTTCTCCAACGGGTGCGACGTATCTCAGGCGTACAATTACGCGGGGAAGGTGCCGGGCGACGCACTGCGGCGGCTATCGGTGCGTAGGTGGCCTTCTGGTTGAGGCGTCGGCTTTTGCACTTGTGTTGCCACGGCGGTTTGCGGTAAGATGACGGCCTGGGGTGACAATGCGGTTCCGATCTATTGGGGAGAAAACAAATGAGTGATTTCTCGGTTCGCAGACATGGTAGCGTTATGCGCGCAAGCGCGTGCGCATTGGTTGGGGTATTACTGCTCGGGTCGCTTTCCGTTCTGGAAGCGCAAACGCCGCAGAAGGACCCGGCGGCGGCGGACATTGAGCGGATACAGAAGGACTACGTCGAGGCGTATCAGCAGAAGGACTGGCCGCGGGCCGTCGAGCTGTGCCTCGAGTTCAACCGACTGGTTCCCGACAACAGCAGGCACCAGTACAACCTGGGCTGCGTTTACTCGCTTAATGGGGAGCCGGATAAGGCCGTCAAATGGCTCAATCGGGCGGCCGCGAACGGCTTCTCGTTGCTGAGGCTGTTCGAAAACGATTCTGATCTTGACAATGTGCGATCGCACCCGGGGTACTTAGAGGCGCTGGCGGTTGTTAAGGAGACCCGGGCTAAGGAGCTTGTTGCGCTGCGGGCGAAGTTCGAGAACGTGCCTATGCACGTCGTGCTTCCGCCCAACTTCGACAAGGACAAGGCCACCCCGTTGATCGTGGCCTTGCACGGAAAGGGTGGCAGGGCTACGGGGATCGCCGGCCAATGGCGTAAGCTGGCGGCCGAGATGGGGGCGATACTCATTGCCCCACAGGCGGTGACCCGGCACGGCGGCGGGTTCAGTTGGAACAAGGCGGATACCAACTACGACTATGGAGATAACGCGGAGTTCCTGCTAGGGCTGACTGTCGAATTCGCCTCGAAGAACTATCGAATCGACTGGGACCGGGCGGTATTGACCGGCTTTTCCGAGGGGGGAGCGGTCTGTCGATCGGTCGGACCCCGCCCGCCCCACGTGTTCGCCGGCGTTATCCCGATGGGGTGTGATTATCTCCCCGAGTTCGACAAGCCCACCCCGGCCGTCGGCTCCCGAGCGCCGAGATTTTACTTCATGGCCGGGGCGCTGGATCCCGTAGTCCCGGCCGACCAACAGCGTCTGGCGGCCAAGGACTTCACGGCCGCCGGCTTCGAGACGGAGTATTTCATCTACCCGAACGTCGGCCACGCGTTCCCGCTCAACCGGGACGAGGAATTGCGGAAGGCAGTCGAGTTTGTGTTGCAGCGGTAGGCAGCCGTTGATGAAGGCAGTCTGAAGTGACGCGATGTGACACCGTGATCGGTGCATCGAAAGACGTAGCTCTTGGTCGCCGATCACTGGTGGAGTTTCGCTTTGTGACCGGGGGGCAGCTCGATCGGAGAGACGGTTCCAGGCCGGGATGTCTCACCCGCCGCTTTTGTTGCGTTGCTTGAACATGCGGCTCGATTGTGCTATCCTAATCGTTGCATCATACGGTTGGTGGAGCAGGGTCCGATTTTGACCGGCAGGGTCGGTCGTATCCGCGGGGAAACGGACGAGGGGAAGAGGCATGCGTGGTTTACTATCCCGACGGCTTGTCTTGGTGGTTCTTGGTGCCGGTGTTCTCATTGCATTGTCGAACACGGCAGAGGCCGAGCCTGCGGCGGAATTGCAGAGCACGCTCGTCGCTCGTTCATGGCAAGCGCCTCCTGAGGGTCTGGATTGCCCCGCCGGCCTGATTGACAGGCGTGATGTCGTTGCCCACCCGGACCATCGCAGTGACACTACTAATATGACGGCGCTATCCGTCGACATCGTGGACCGGTATGGCGACCCCATCACGGCATCGGCAGGGCATAGCTTCTGGGTGCGCATCACGTTCGAGTACGTGAATCCGACTTGTGAAGACTATGCTATTCGCCGCACAGTCAATGGCTGGTCGAACACGGCGCCGGAGGGCAACTGGGGTTGCGGATACAGTGGGTCGACCTGGTGGTACCACTATTGGGGACCGTGGGTCATGCACCACGGCGGCATCTACTCGACCACCGTTACCCTCGACGCAAATAACGCCATCGCCGAGTCTAACGAATTCGACAACACCCTAACGATTGATTTCCCCGTGTCCGGGGACGTTACGGAGGAGTGGGATCTGGTGCACGCCGAGGCTGGGGTTCAGTTGCTCGGAGACGGCACCGACGTGATCGTCGGCACGATGGACGACGCTTTCGACTACATTCATCCTTGGTTTGCAGGAACCGATTCGGTTGGTCGTCCGCGGCTGGTGGCCTCTCACCAGAACGCCCTGGGCTTGGGAGGCAGTCCAGTCAACTCCTTGCACGCGACCGGAGTCATGGGCATCGTGTTGGCTCGCGGCACAAACGTTGGGGACGTCACTGGTTTGGCACCTGATGCCCGCTATGTTACGGCCGAGTTCATCAACCGCGCCGAAATACCCGGGCATCCCGTTATGCACGTGCTGGACGCGGTGGGTTTTCTTGTGGATCACGACGTCGATGTGATAAACATGAGTTGGTCTTGGTGGTCGGGTACAGGGGCGGCTTCGGAAAGCGGGGAGACGGCGTGGACGAACCTGATGGCCGATTATCTGGCGTATGACCGGAACATCGTTTGTGTGGCAGCGGTCAATCAGTTGGACGCTTATGTGCGGCCGACGGCGCCGGGCTCGTCTCGAAACGTCATCACCGTTGGCGGGCTTGACGACAGTCTTGAGCGCGCATGGGGCCAGCAAGACTACGGTCCAACACTCGATGGCCGCTGCAAGCCGGATCTACTCGGTAACGACTCCGCCAACGCCGTAACGTCGAATCCGCATTGGAGGAACGGTATTCCCGCGGCGGAGGGTTGGTGCGGAACGAGTTTCGCGACCCCGTTTGTGACGGGTGCCGTCGCACAGATGCTCGATTACGCGAGGCATCACGGGCAGAACGAGGACCATCGAGTCATCAAGGCCGTCATTATGAACTCAGCCGCCAAGGCGTTGGACGATGACGGCAGCTCGTGGTCACATTCCGAGACGGTTCCGCTCGACAACCAACAGGGCACCGGAGTGCTCGATTTGGAGCGAGTGCATGCTATGTACTCCGCCGGTCAGCAGGCGGCGGGTACCGTGGTCGTGCCGGGCTACGACTTCGCTATGATTGTCGGGACTGCTGCCGAGCCACCGTCCGGGGGAGAGGTTGTCTATGTTCTTGGCTGTCCGGTGGCCTTTCAGGCTGAACTGGAAGCGACGCTCGTTTGGGATCGTCACGCGTTGTGGTACGACGCTAACGACAACGATGTGATCGACTCCAGTGACACGTTCTACCATGATTACTGGGACGCGCAGGACAACTTAGATCTGACCTTGTACCGCGACGGCGTTCCGGTGGCTTCATCGTGCAGCACGATCGACAATGTGGAGCACATCTATGTTCCCGATGCTCCGCAAGGCCTCTATCAACTTGTCGTTCAGCGACTGGCGGTACCCAACTCCGGAGCCGATGAGGATTTCGCTCTGGCCTGGGATTCGACAGTCTCTTGGGCCTTCCCGGATGTGGACCACGACATGGACGTCGATCTGGCAGACTTTGCCCGCTTTCAACGTTGCTGCCATACTTCTACAGCGGAGTGTTTGGAGGACTTTGATTTCAACCGTTCGGGCAACGTTGACCTTGGCGAGTTTGCGGTGATCTACGCCACAATGATCGGAGTGGCTCCGTAGCACGGGATGACGGGCGATGCGCTCACGGCGCGAGCGGATTGCCGCATCGCGGGCAAAGTGCGGCTGCCCCGGGGAGGCTGCACCCGCAAAGAGGACAGAGGGCGGCGGGAGATGCTGCGGACCACTTCATCTTTGTGATTATGTAAGCTGCAAGCGACCCGACACCCATCGATCCGACGCAGAGGAACGGTATGATCAGAAACGCGATTACCGCAGTGGAGGTCACTTCGCTTTCGCCTCCAACTCCTCCCAACGGGCGGGGTGGCCCATGTCCTTTTGTGTTTAGAGCGCGTTGCGGTTTGTCGCAGGTCATACGGCGCCAAACACGTTGGACATGGGGGAGCCGATGATATGCGCGCGCCAGTGCGGCCGGTCTCGTAGCGCAGGCATCTTGCCTGCAGTATGGTGCATAACACACGGTATCACGGCAGGTCTCGTTCCTCGAGCATGCCCTACGACCTGGGGTCACGGTTACATCGAAGATCAACGGGGTCGTGGCGTTGTTCAACCCGCTTCGGGGTTGGTGCGGGAAGGGGCTTTGTGACCCAGGGTGGCACTGCGCGGCTACGCCGCTTCGTTTACCCTGGGCTTTGTTGTTGAACGCCTTCGGCGTACGTTCGGAAGATGCACGTCGCACATAGAGTAACCGTTCACGGGGTCCACACCCTGAAAAACAAGGGCTTTTCGTCGCAGTCGGTTCAGAAAAGTGCTCGAATCAGGTCCGCGGCGCCTGCAAAAACGCCGTCTGGAGAGCGCCAGGGTCGATTCGACCCCGTGAACGGTTACCACAAAGAACACGGCAGGTCTCGTGCCTCGACCTGCCCTGCGCGCTGCGTCATCAAACTGTGTCTATATCCACACAGTACTCTCCCACAGGTTCCTTCAAGTTGCGGTGAGCACACGCCCAACGAATCAACTGGTCCCCATCGTAATCCGCTGGAGACAGTTTTCTCATTTGATTGTAATACGTTTCCGTGCTGATCACGCCTGAATCATGTTTCTCCGTCAACCGTCTTATCTCGTCGAACTCCAACGCGAAGACAGTACGCTCAACAAGACAGGACTGGCCTACTGTCACAAGCTCAAAGAAACGTCGGACTCGCGAGTGCCGACTCGCATCGCCTTCAGCTTCTTCGTACTGAACGTAGGACAGGAAAACAGAGAGCACGTTCTCCAGCTTGGGCTCCAATTCCAGATCCGACTCTGCTTCGTAGTATTCGTACACGAAGCGCCGGACATCAGAGAACTCGCTTCTCCCCATCAGATAATCCCGAATACGCGACAGCAATTGCTCAAGGGTAAGCAACATCCTCGTCCCTTTGCATCTTCACATTCCGAGTCGCCGCCGAGCCTCGACTGCGGATACTGTTGACGCCGCGTCAGGGAACGTCATCGTTATTGAGCCCGGCTTGAAGGTGATAAGAACTCGTCTTTCATGTTGATCTTCCTGTTGCCTAACAGTAAACGGCAGAGTCACGGAGTACCGCACATTGGCCTCCTTTCATAATTACGGCAGGTCTCGTTCCTCGACCATGCCCTACGAGTAGAGAAGTGACCGGATTCTGGCACATACACGGGTCAACAAGCTAACCCTTGCCACCCGACCCGGGTCCCTCCTTTACCGCAGACGTCACCGCGCCTTTGCCTCCAGCTCTTCCCAGCGGGCGTAAAGGGCCTCGACGTGCTTGCGGGCGGCCTCGGACTCTTCCCAGCGCTTCTGAACCTCCGCCAGATCGTCCGCGACTGCCGGATCGGCCATCGCCCGGCGGCATTGCTCGGCGTACTCGTCGGCCTCCAGGATGGTCTCTTCCATGTTCTCGAGTTCTTTCTTCTCGCTGGCGGTCAGACCGCCGCGATCCACCCGCTTCCGCGGCTTCTTCGGCTTACCCTCAGCAGCGTCCTTGCTTCTGGCCCCGGCCGGCGGAGTCTGGTTGGCTTGCCAATGCGCGCAATCGGTATACTTGCCGACTCTACCACCGCCGTTCAGCCCCAGAATCTCCGTGGATATCCGATCGAGCATGAACCGGTCGTGGGTGACCAACACAATCGCCCCGGGAAACTCCGTCAGGCTTTCCTCGAGCACGTCGAGCGACGCGATATCCAGATCGTTCGTCGGCTCGTCCAGAATCAACACGTCGGCGGGGCGGAGCATCAGGCGGGCGATCAGAATCCGGGCCTGCTCGCCGCCCGATAGTTCGCTCACCGGCATGTCGAGCTGTTCGACGCGAAAGAGAAACCGCTTCGCCCACGCGGTTATGTGCGTATTGCGACCGCGAAAATCGACGCTGTCGCCCGCCGGCGCCAGCGCCCGCCGCAACGGTATGTCTTGCGGGAGTTGTTCGCGTTGCTGATCGAACACGACGATCCGCAGATTGTCGGCCTGCCTGACGGTTCCTTCGTCCGGCGGCAGATCGCCCGTTAAAACTCGAATCAACGTGGTCTTTCCGCTGCCGTTCAGGCCGAGCAGCCCGAGGCGCGTTCCCGGCGTCAAGACCAGCGAAACGTCTTTGAACAGGAGCCGGCCGCCGAGCGTCTTGGCGAGCCCGCGAGCCTCCAGCAGCTTTCGCGTCTGCCGGCCGGTGCCGTCGAAGTCGATCCCGGCCGCGGCGTTTTGGGTGTTGCGGGTTTGAAGTTCGCGCAGCTCGTCCTTCAGGCGATAGGCCTCATCGATTCGCGACTTGGATTTTGAGCGCCGTGCCTTGGCGTGCGATTTGAGGAACGCCACCTCGCGCCGCACGACGTTGGTCAGCGTTACCTGCCGGGCCTGCTGAGCTTCGAGGAAGTCGGCCCGCTTCTCGATGAACTTGCTGTACGGACCTTCCACGCTGAAGAACCCCTCCGGGTATACGGGGTTGAGTTCGAGGACCCGAGTGGTTACCCGTTCCAGGAAGTAGCGATCGTGGCTGACCACCAGACAAGCGAACGGCGCGCGGAGCAACATCTCTTCGAGCCATAGGATCCCCTCGATATCCAGGTGGTTCGTGGGCTCGTCCATCAGCAGCAGGTCCGGGTTACGGATGACCGCCCGCGCGAGAGCCAAGCGCTTACGCCAGCCGCCGGAGAGCTTCTCCACCTCGGTTTGCTCCCGGTCGAACCCGAACCTGCTGAGCGTGATGTTCACCTGGGTGTCGCGTTCGTACGCTTGCGAGTATTGGTCTGCGACGGCGTCGGCCAGGACCGTCCCAACCGTAGCCTGGGCCGGGAACACGTCCTCTTGCGGCAGATATGCGATGCGGGCCGACCGGCGCCGGCTGATCTCACCGCCGTCGGTGTGCTCGAGGTCGGCCAGGATCTTGAGAAAGGTCGTCTTGCCCGCGCCATTTGGCCCGAGGAACCCGACCCGTTCGCCATCGGAGAAACTGACGGAGAGCCCGGCGAAGAGTTCGCGGGTACCAAAGGTTTTTGAAACCGCCCGGCATGTCAACAACACGGCCATGGATGTTCCTGTTTGCTCGGTCTTCCGGCGATCATCACCGGAACCTCCGTTCGACGATTCACGCTAACGCGGACTACGAGTGCCGTTTCCAGTAAGGTCGTGCAGAATCTTCCCCCCTTGCCGAGAGCCTGTCCAGGTGTCGAGCTCGAAGCCTGCCTCACGGGCTAACGGCCGTCCGGGAGCGTGAGAGGGTGTGTAGAACAACGAGGCTGTCAGGCGGGGGCTAGTTCGTAGATGTAGTAGGAGACGAAGCACTCCCCGATGAGTGGGAGCGGCAGCAGAACCCGAGTAGCTCTGCTCAGCGGCGACCCACTGAACCCGTGGGTCTCGCACCGTACGATACGCAACCCGGCTTCGGCTGCGCATGTTTCGAATTGCGGGCGGGTGATCTTGTTGAGGAAGGGCTCACAGCTTTGGATCGCACGCCATTTGTTGGGTTTCTTCGTGCCGGTGGCCGGGTCGCGGTCCCAGATCCGCGGGGTGAACTCCGGGTCGTCGTACAGTTCCGCGCACGTTTCGAATAAGGTCTTCTCCGGGCAGAGCAGATGCACCCACGGAAGAGGGATCAGGGAATCCAGATGATGCCCGTACGGGCCCTTCCACGGCGACCACCAGATCCAGATCCGCCCGTTAGGGCGAAGGACTCGCCGCCACTGTCCGGCGATGGCCGGCATGTTCGGGATATGCTCCACCACGTCGAAACAGCAGATCAGATCTACACTGGAGTCGTCGCAGGGAATGACGTCTTCCGTCTCGTTGCACAAGAACCGAATCGAAGATTCGCACGGGACGCACGATTCCCTGGCCTTGCCGATTGCGTCGGAAGACATATCCACGCCCGTGACGCTCTTGGCTTGGTGCTCCGCGAGAAGTCGGGTTAGCTCTCCGGTCCCGCAGCCGAAATCGAGAACATCGCGGTTGGCAATCCCCTGAACCGGGAAGTGTTCGGTCAACTGCTGCCCTAGCTCGGCCATGCGCCAGTCGCGGTAGCGTGACGTGCTTGTGGTCCGGACGGTCTGGTCGCGCGCCGAGCCCAATCGTCGCCGAGCCCATCGCGCCGCGCGGTAGAGCAAATGCCCTCGCCACCCCAGACGCAAACGCCGCCGAGTTTCGGCGACGCGCTGCGATTGAACAGGTGTTGCTTCCATGCCGTCCCTTCTTGCCGTATCCGCTTCCGGCCGGACGTCGACCCGGCATGCCCGAGGAGACCCCCAAGGAAGCGGGTGCGCAGCCAATACCGGATATCGGTTGACGGAGCCAACGGTCTGAGCAGAACTCCGGCGCCCCGATCCGGGCCAAGTTCCCATAACCTGTTTCATCGGCGTTGGGCAACGGCCGATATTCAATTGGAATGCTGTCCTGATATACCGGTGGCGGCCGCGCCGAGGGTCTGTAGACGCCATGCTGTTCAACTCCATAGCGTTTCTCATCTTCTTGCCCGTTGTGTGGGCGTGCTATCACGCGCTGCGCGGGACTTCGGCCCGGTGCTATCTGCTGCTGATCGCCAGTTACGTGTTTTATATGTGGTGGCGGGTGGATTACGTGGTCCTGCTGCTGTTGTCGACGCTGACGGACTACGCCTGCGGTCGTCTGCTGGAACGCCAGTCAGACAGCCGACGAAGGCGGCTCGTGCTCGGAGCCAGCTTGGCGGTCAATCTCGGTTTGCTCGCCGGCTTCAAGTACTGGAACTTCTTCACCGGCCAGTTGAGTTCGCTGGGGCGGCTCTTCGCTCCCGATTTCGAGCTTCCCATGCTGGACGTCGTGCTGCCGATGGGCATCTCGTTCTACACCTTCCAGACTGTCGCCTACACTATCGATGTCTATCGGGGCAAGATCGCCGCCGAGCGGAACTTAGCCCGGTTCGCGTTGTACGTGTCGTTCTTCCCCCAGCTCGTGGCCGGTCCGATTGAGCGACCCGGCCGGCTGCTGCCGCAGATCAACACTCCGCGCGAGGCGGACGCGAGTCAGCTTGTTTCGGGCTTGCGGTTGATGCTGTGGGGGATGTTCAAGAAGGTAGTGGTGGCTGATCGGCTGGCCATTTACGTCGACATCGTGTACGCGGACGCCGGGGCTCACAACGGAGCCCAGTTGACCTTGGCCACGGTGTTCTTCGCGGTGCAGATATATTGCGATTTCTCCGGATACACGGATATCGCCATCGGTTGCGCCCGGACCTTCGGCTTCGATTTGATGAAGAACTTCCGTCGGCCTTATCTGGCGTGGTGCCCGACGGAATTCTGGCGGCGGTGGCACATATCGCTGTCGAGCTGGTTCCGCGACTACGTATATGTGCCACTGGGGGGATCACGGTGTCCAAGAGGGCGGGCGGGCGTGAACCTGCTGGCCACGTTTCTTATAAGCGGGCTCTGGCACGGGGCGAACTGGACGTTTGTGGCCTGGGGCGCCGTCCACGGGGTGATGGTGCTGGTCGAACGGGTGATCCGGTGGATCTTCGGCATCAGGCCGGGCTCGGCAGGCGGTGGGGCGGGGACCCGGATACTGGGGACCGTAATCACGATGAGTTTCGTGGTCGTTGCGTGGGTGTTCTTCCGTGCGGAGTCAGTGGATTCCGCGTGGTATGTTCTCACGCACATGTTCTCGGGATGGGCTCGGCAGGGGATCTCCTGCGGTCTGTACGCAACGCACCTGATTACTTCGCTGGGGCTAATCGGCGTCGTGCTGGCGTACGACGTGTGGGAGGAATGGCGCGTTGGTCATGGTGAACGCTCTTTGTGGGACACGCTGCCCACCGCGGTACGGTGGGGCGGGTATTGGTCGCTGGCGACCTGCACGTTGCTGCTGGGGCAGCTCAGCGGCACGAAGCAGTTCATCTACTTTCAGTTTTGATGGTAGTGTCTAGGTAGTGGCGTAGTAATGACGACCGTGTTGACGACAAATGAAGCCGTGACCGTCGGGGATTCCGCATATCCGGCCGGCCGCGTCTCCGCCGAGTCGATCAAAGAGGCGGCGCCGGTAGCACCGGTCGGACTGTTGGCCGTTGCGGCTCTCTGGCGACGGTTGGTGTTGTTCGTAGCCGGAATGGTCTTTATTCTCGGTGCCGTCGAGCTGGCTCTTTCGGCGAGTGTGGGCGGATTCAATGTCCCCCAGGGCTTCACCCGTCGGGCGCCGGCCCCGTACGTAGAGTTCTACTCGGAGCCCAACTACCACGGGGCAGGCCAGGAAGGCGAGTTCATCGATACTAATGACGCGGGCTTCCGTTACGGGCCGCTGCCGGTGGAGAAACCGCCGGACGAACTTCGGGTGTTCTTTTTGGCCAGCAGCTTCGGCTTCCGCGGTTCCACGAACGACGCGACCATCGCCGGACAGATGGAACGGCTTCTCGCATCCACCGCAGGTGCCGCGGGTCGGCGAATTCGGGTCGTCAATGCCAGCGGCACGTCGCTTGTATTGCGTCAGTCGCTCGTGCTGCTGGTGACCAGGATTCTGGCCTATCAGCCTGACATTATCGTGGTGTTTCACGGCCCGGAGGTGCTGTACTACCCCACTGTCTGCGAGCGCCGGCCCGGGTTCCCCTTCGACTTCCGTATCCGAGAGCGCCTCCACAGCAAGCTTGCCGGGAAGCTCCCGAAGGAGGACCCGATCATCACGTTGGTAAAGCGGACCCGGCTTTTTCAGCACTTCCATCCGGATCTGGGCCGCAATGCCCAACAGACCGCGCTGGCTCGGCACAATCAGGTCATTACCATAGATGCCCCGGACCAGTACGAGCCGTACATTGATGTTGTTGCCGAAGACCTGCACAAAATCATGCGAATTGCCTCGGCCTTCGGTTGCCGCACGCTTGTCGCCTTGCCGCCGTGGCGGAGCCCGGCCCTTCTGCCTGAAGCAATCCCCCGTCTGGCCGAGCGTGTTGAGCGCGTCTGCCGCGACCACTCTGCAAAAGACGTTCACTATGCAGACACTATCCCGCTAACCGAAGAGCTGACCCGCCGTCAGCTCTGGCGGCCCGACGGCATCCACTGGGGTGAAGCCGGCAATCGTCTGATCGCGGAACGACTCGTACAAGCACTACGCGACGGCGGATTCTTGGAACACGGCCGGAGTGCTGACGGGACGGCTCTGCAATCCGAGGAATTCCAGTTCGGGCGACCGCAGGTCCTTCCTCCCTTACCGAAGGGGGATCGAGGGGAGTGTATTCGGGCAGCGAAAGACTTCCCCCAGCCCCTCCTTAGTGAGGAGGAGGCAAAGAAATGCGATCATTTTCCCGGGAAGGAGCGGGACTCATGATGACACGTTCTTGGCAACGTGTTCTGCGGATGACGGGATACGCTGTCCTGGCATGCTCGCTGCCGGCCGCGCTGGCGTGCTTTGTCTCGTATCGCCAGGACCAGGACTTCCTCGGCGAAATGGCCCGGCGGATCGTGGCCGGCGAGACAACCCCGGCCGCCCGCGTGTTGGCATTGTCGAATTCGATCCACCGGGATCAGGCGACGCATAAGAACGGCAGCTTTTTCGCGGTGCGAAGATGGGGTCCGACCTCGCGGCAGGTATTCGTCCACGGCGGGGACTGCGCGGACAAGTCGCGATTGTTATGTGCGTTGTTGCGGGAGCTGGACATCTCGGCCACGCCGGTTATGTGTTTCGACCCGCAAACGGGGCTACCGACCCACACTATCGTTGAGACCGATCTGGGTGACGGCTCTCGGATGATAGTAGACCCGACGTACGACCTGTACTTCCCGAAGCCCAACGCGGCGGGGTTCTATGACCTGCTGGACTTGCGGCGCGACCCGGACATCCTGGCGAACCGGATCGCCGAGTTGTGCGCCAGCGCTCCTCCGGCCCGCGAGGCTGACGTATACTACATGCGGGCGTCGACCCCATATCACCACGTCAGCACGATAAACTGGGATCAGAACGCGTTTTCCCGCTGGACGCGCGATCGGCTTCTGCCGCTATTCGGTGATAGAGTCTATCGGTTTTCCCGCCCTGCAATCCTGGAGGAACCGAAACTGCTCGCCACGGTCACGCTGCTGACACCGGGGGTCTTGGTTATACTCTTGATGGGCTGTAAGGCGGCGATGCGATTGGCCCGCCGGAGGTGGCGAAGACTCCGCAACGACCGGATCAGCGCGGTCGCCCTGAACGGGACGTATTCAGGTAGAGGTCTGTCGGGCGCGGAAGTGGTCTCGGATGGCAGTTAGCCGATGGGCGGTGGTGTGGTGGTCTTCCACGGTGGCTTGAGCCGACTTGGTCCGGCTTCGGGCGGCTTCGGGATCCGCATGGATCTGTCGTACGGCGTCAGCCAATTCAGTTCGACTCTCGTAGAAAGTAAGGTGCGCGGCAAGTTCCGTTAGCTCGGGGTGCTCCCCGATGAACTGTTCGCAGGTTCCCCGGCAGATTACCATAGCACCCGCCGCCAGCGCGTCTACAGCCCTCTGAACCGCACCGACTGACAGCTCCGGAATCACGACGATCCCGGCGCAAGCCAGAAGCCGGCCCAAGGCTTCGCCGGAGGGGATTGGTCCGCGCCGAGTCGTGGATGCGTTCAGCGAATCAGGCCAGTTCTCCCCCCACAAAGCCACGGCGGCGCCGCTATTTGCCAGGGTTTCGGCGGTTGCCCGCCCGATTGCGGCGGGGCCGATGCGTGTGCATAGCAACTGCAGGAAAGGTGCTCGAACCACGGCGTCGGAGACGGTTACTCCGCACTCTTTCTGAGCGGCGTCGAACAGCTCCTCGGCCAAGCCGTTTTGAAAGCGGTCCACGGTCCGGGAGGCTACTTGTTGCATGGCCCGCCAGAGAGTGATCTGGCTTCCCAGGGTCAGGTTGACGGCTTCCGGGCGATCGTCGGGCAGGTCCATAAGGACGGCTATTCCCGCAGAAGCGCCAAATCGGTTCGGCGGTGCCGTTTGCGCTGCGCGGCACATGACGGGGTCTGCGGCCGGCTCGCAGCGAACGATTCGGTCGGTCGGTATCCCCGCTTCGGAAAGTCGTTCGACGAGCGTGGACGTGCCTGCAAAAACCGTATAATTGGCGAGGTTTCGTGCCGCGTGGATTGAGGCTAAGTCCACTTCGGTCGTTAGCCAGGAGGCCAGGGGCAGCGCCGACGGCAGCAGTGTCGTCAGGCGTCCGGGTCCGCAGTTGACGAACAGCACACAATCCGCGCCGGCTTCGACTATCGCCCGCATCCGTGCCGCCGGGTGACAATTGCCCGGCATATCCGGCACGCACGTTCGATGCTCCCAGCCAAGCTCGCCCAGAGATTCTTCGATCCGTTGCACATCCGCCAGGGAATGGGCGCGCGAGTCTACGCTCAGAATCGCCACGGCGGGTCGATCCGGCAGAGATTCGTAGCGCCGCCGGCGAAGCGCACCCGCCAGTGCATCGATCGCGCGCGCTTGCACTTCCACGACCGCTTCACCGGCGATCTCGATTTCCCTCTGCATCTCCGTCATCTCCACTGCGGTGAGGTGCGGGACATTAAGAAGCCTCTGTGGGAGTTCGTATCCGGGATGCGCCTCGAAGAACGTGCGTAGCCGCTCGGCGAGGTTATCGCCGAGGATGAAGACGAGACGTCCGTTGCGCAGCAGGTTCGTGTAGTCGTACAGGTGCAGCGCCAACTTGATGGCCAGCGGATCGCGTTCTACGACGAATACCGCACTGAAGTTCGACATGCGCTCGGCGAGCAGGTGGACTTCTAAGCCGGTGAGTATGCCGGGCAGCATCATACCGGTGTCGTCACTCTGGCGATTCCGGCACAGTGCGGGGGCGCTTATTGTCGGGGCGGAGGACCTGCCGAACCAGGTTGATCGACCGTCGGCTCCGCGAATGACGAACGTCTCGCTGCCGTCGCGGCCCTTCGCCGCCGCAATGCTTGCCGGGATGGCCACGGCACGCACTTCATCAGCCACGTCCGGCTGGAAGGAGTTCAGTGCCGCGAGATTGGCTTCGTAGAACTTGCCCTGAGCGATTGCCGGAGATTCTGCGATCTTGCAGCCGGGTTGGGCGTCGGGTGCTGCGGGCGGCATGACGTTAAGCTGTCATCATGACAAAAAGGAACACCAACCAGGCGCCCCAGGCTATGGCAAACCCGACGACCGGCCACTTTGCCATCGGGGGGCCGTTCCCCACGGGAACGCTTGGATCCTCCCAGATGGTGAGGGGCTTTGCCGCCTCGTCCGTCGGGTCGCTCGTGGGATTATCTGCGTCTTGTTCGCTCATCCGTTTATTCTCCCGGGCTGAAAAGCGTAAGGGCAGAGTACCCGAATCCCGCTCCGGGGACCAGCACCTTTGCTATGGGGGGCAACGATACTACCTTTCCGGCGGAATCTCGATAACCACTGGGATCTCGATTCGCTCGGCACCCTTGATGTCGGTAGTCAAGGTCAGCACCGTTTCATGGGTGCCGGCGGGCAGCTTGTCGGCAGTTAGAACCACGTCGAGGAAACGAAGGTGGCGCAGCCGGGAACTTGCTTCCTTATCCACCGCAGCCGTAACCGCGGGGTTTGGACAGGCGACGCTCAGAATCCCCAGTTCATCGCGGGGTGAGCCCTGGACTCGAATCCGTCGACGAGTGCCGATGGGCGTACCGTCTCCGCGTAACAGAATGAGCGGTGGATCCACCATAACCGGCTCGGCGATGACCCCGAAGACCGGGACCAGAATCATGGGCTGGTCCAACAGGTCGGTTCGAATCTCGAGCATCGTTCCTACCGGTCCGCTGGCGGCCCCCTCACGCACGGTCAGTTCGACATCGTATTTGGTTGCACGGCCCTTTGTTCCTTTGGTCTCGGAGGCGACGTCGAATAGCGGTCCGGCACTCGCGCTGATGATCTCGAACGGGCGCTTGTCGGTCGACCGGACCGTGACCGGTGGGAGATGCCGTCCCGGTCGCAATTCCTGCCGCGTCGCATCGACGACCTTGGGCAAGAAGGTCAGGTCGCCCACGACCTCCGCCCGGAGCGGCATACTCCGGACCCGCTTGATCCCGTCTATAGACAGGGAGATTTGGGCTTTCGTTGAGATAGCGCCGAGCCCCGCAAACTCCGTAGCTTCAAACCGAACGCGCACGCCTCGACCTTCCGGGCCATCAAACGGCTCCGCCTCGTGGGCCAACGGCACATTATCCGCGTAATTCAGCCCCAACAGTTCAACCGACTTACGCCCCTTGCCGGGGGTGATTTCCAGCACGGTTTCCGAGGGCACCTCGCGTTGGAGCACCCGCAAGTTCAGCATGGTCGATGGTTTCGTTTCGAACAGGACCTCGATTGCGGCCGTGAACCGCAGTTTCGACTCGGCTTCCACCGGGTCGTTGGTGAACAACGTAATGCTCTTGGTCTGCTCACCGCGACGACGGGTACTGTCGAACTCCACCTCCAGGTCCGCGGCTTGTTCGGCCGGGATGGTCAACTCGCCGCCTTCGAGCTTCACCACGGTGCATCCGCAGTCGGGCTTCACGCGACTGATGACGAGATCTTCGGTTCCGTGATTCTCCAGGTGCCATTTCACGGTGACCTTGTCCCCCTCGAGGACGGAGCCGAGCTTAATGAGGCGCTTCGCAACTACGAGGCGAGGACCCTCGAAGACCCGTCCGTCCGCTTGTTTCGGGGCTGGCGGGAGCTGACCCGTGACCGACTGCGTAACCAGCTCGAAACAGATCATCCAGACGACTGACTGCAACATGTTAATTCTCCCCGAGCCTGATCGGACTGCTGTCGGCCGCAGTCCCTCGTGCTGCGGATTACTGCCCGGACCCACCCCCCGGACCGGGCTACCTAATCGTAATACGAATCGGCGGAGCCCGAGTTCGGAGCCCGCCGCCCCTGCGCCGGAAGCCGGCGGAATGCCGGGACCGTGCTGATGCCGTTTCCTCACTAAGGAGGGGCTGGGGGAGGTTCCTCTCCGTCGGAATAAACCCCCTCGATCCCCCTTGGCAAGACGGGAGGGTCCTGATCGACGCTATTCGAAACGTCGCTGGGACAGGTTATCGTCCTGACGCGCCTTCTGCCAGTCTTTGCACGAGCCTGTTGTATTTCAGGGTTGCCGAAACGCTGCCGGCGGGCAGGTTGGGCGGACGTACCCGTTCTGGTATCCTGCGGCTACTGGATCTCGCCCGATCGAAACCGTGTTCCGCTACCGGGCTGTGAGTGGAACGCCGACGGCTGAGCCCCAGAGCCTGTGCGAACTCGTATTCCCTTAGCAGGTTCCGCCGACCATGGACAACGTTGTGTCTGGTTTCTCGTGCCTCGCCCGCCGGGCTACGGCGTTCGTCGCCGGGGGGGTGTTCATCGTCGCCGGATACTCCCCGGCAGCCGAGCCTGAGGCCGAGTTGCCCGTAGTGCTGACGGAGGTGAGCGGCGCGGCCGGTATCGAGTTCGTGGAGACCATCGGTGACCTGGAGTTATCAAATATTGTGGAAGCCACAGGCGTCGGATGCGGGTTTCTCGACTACGATGCCGACGGTTGGATGGATCTCTACCTGGTAAACGGTAAGTGGCTGGAGGGGCTGTCGGATCCAGGGATCGATCCGCAAGTGCGCCGCGCCAATGCTACGGCAACCGACCGCCTCTACCGCAATCGGGGCGATGGCACGTTTGAAGACGTAACCGCCGCGGCCGGGTTGACTCGTTCGGGATACGGTATGGCGGTGGTGGCCGCGGATTTCGACGGTGACGGTGATTGTGACATATACGTTACGAACTACGGCCCGAACTTTCTGTTCGTTAACCATGGCGACGGCACGTTTACGGAGGAGGCTAAGGTTCGGGGCGTTGCCGACCCGGCGTTCAGTGTCGGGGCCGTGTTTCTGGACTATGACCGCGACGGCCGGCTGGATCTTTATGTTGGGAACTACGTCACGTATGAGCCGGACGAAGGTCGCCAGCACACGCCGGCGGGAGTCCACAGTCCCCTGGCGTATGAAGGGCAGCAGGACCGGCTCTATCGCGGGCAAGCCGATAGAACGTTCGCGGATGTAACTGCCCAAGCCGGCGTTGCTATTCGCCCGGTGGGTCGGGCGATGGGCGTCGGGACGATCGATTATGACGACGACGGGCTTGTGGACGTTTTCGTTTCGAACGACGCGATGGAGAACTTCCTACTGCGCAATCAAGGCGACGGTACCTTTGTGAACGAAGCGTTGTTTTCCGGGGCCGCTTTCGGGGAGGCCGGTGACGCGGCGGCGGCAATGGCGGTGGAGGTCGCCGACTACGATGTCGACGGGCGGTTGGACATGCTCATCCCTGACATGAACCGTTGCTGTTTGTACCACAATCTCGGGGATGGGATGTTCGAGGACGTCGCCACCCGTGCGGGACTCTCTCGGGTTGTAAGCGGTCGCCATAGCTGGGCCGGGGTCTTCGCGGATTTTGATCTCGACGGTTGCCTGGACGTGTATCTTGCCAACGGCAGTGCCTGTTTGTTGGAGGCTCAGCACGACTGCCTCTTGACGGGTGACGGCCGGGGGCGGTTCACCAGTGTGCTAAGCAGCAGTGGCTCCCCGGTCAGCAACCTCAGCCGCAAGTTCGTCGGTCGAGGGGCGGCTCGCGGAGACTATGACAACGACGGCGATCTTGATCTGCTGGTTAACAACTTGAATGCGCACCCTCTTCTTCTGCGAAACGACACTCCGCGGCGTGGTCGGCATTGGCTTATGATCAACCTCGTTGGGAAGCCGCCCAATCGTGACGCGCTCGGGGCGGTTGTGCGGTGCAGAGTGGGCGACAGAACCGTGGTCCTCCCGCGAGCGTCCGCAGGCAGCTACTTGTCTCAGCATGACTCGCGGCTCCACCTGGGGCTCGGGAGCCACGCATCGGTCAAGCTAATCGAGGTCATCTGGCCCGACGGGTCGCGCCAAGTCGAGCAGGATGTCCTGGCGGACCAAGTTGTGACGATTAGACAGGGCTTGATTAGAGACGTCTTGCCCGAAGAGGCCCAACCCGGACGGGCTCGGAGTGGTGGGGCTGCCGCTGGGCAGACTCTGAACCGGAAGTCGGAGGTGGGGCAGGCTGCGGCTCGGAACGGGGATTAGCGCCGTATTCGGGAATGCCGCAACGGGCTTTTCACCATTAATAAGGGGGATTCAGGGGGTGCTCCGATGGCGGAGGGGCTTTCCTGTCTTGGTAGGGCGGGGACGAGCGAATATAATGCGTTTCATTCGTGAACAACGGAAGCGGTCGGTTTCGGCCACGTTTCGCCGGGACTACGCGGAACCGGTGGCGGACCGCGCAACGTGATCAGGTCGGGTTTGATGGTGGCGTAAGATCTCGCGTCGATGCCGCCGGATGAGGAAAGGTGATAGAGAATGAGCAAGAATGACAAGGAGAGAATCAAGAAGACGCCGATCGAGAACAAGAACGTCCTGTGTGAGGCGTACCACTACGAGAAGAAGGTGTCGTTCACGCGGGGGATGCGGGTAGAACTGGACAACTGCGTCATGCTGTTCATCTCCGGCACCGCCAGCGTTACCGACGAGGGCACGTACGCCCATCGCGGCGACATCAAGGCCCAGACCCGTCGTACGTTCCACAACATCACGGGCCTGCTCGAGAGCGAGGGCGCCGACTGGCACGACATCATCCGCACCACGTGCTACCTGGCCGACTTTCGGTACTACGACGAATTCAACGAGACTCGCAACGCGTTCTACGAAGAGCAGCAACTGGACCCGCTGCCGGCCAGCACGTGTATCGAGGCGCGGATCTGCTGGCCTGAGCTGCTGGTTGAGATTGAGGCGATTGCGATGATTCCGAAGAGTCGAGCCATGTAACAGGTTATCAACAAGGAGTTTACGGCACCTTGGCGATCTGTCCGGAGTCTGGGGCGAACGCCCGTTTTTGGGCGATAATATGCCGCTTCGGGGCCGACTATTTCCTTGCAAAAGGTTCTTGAAGGTGGCATCATATCGCGTATAGGATCGTATGCTGTTTTCTCGTCGTGCCGCTGTCGGGCTGGGTGGCGGTGTGGCGTGCAGATCGTTGTCCCGGCAAGGGGCAGATCCATTCGGAGGTTCGGAAGGGGACAGAGGTCGCATTTCGGCGATAAGGACGGGGTAGGTCGCGAAGCGCTGGGGTGAGCCGTGTTCCAGGCCGGTGGTTGAGGATAGCACCGGCGTTCGATTGGTCGTCACGACCAAGCGGTAGCCATATTGTGGAGGCGGACCATGATTGTCGTAATGGACCCCTGCAGCGCTGATGAACATATCGATGCTGTCGTGCAGCTTCTTAATCGGATGGGCGTTACCGGCTGTCCGATTGACGGGTGTGATCATAAGGCGGTTGAAGTTCTGGGCGGTAACGGCGAGGTGGATCGCGCTGCGCTTGAGCGCGCCCCAATGGTTTCCAGGGTTCTCGACCGTGCGGTTCCGCTTTTGGCGGGTGAGCGCAAGCCGGGCGACAGCACTCTTGCAGTTCCTCTAGGATCAGCAGCCGAAATCGGCGGCAATAAACTCGGTCTTATTGCAGGGCCTTGCAGTGTTGAAAGCGAGAGTCACCTGCTGGAAATCGCCCACGCGGTGAAGGAGGCGGGGGCGGTCGGCTTGCGCGGCGGGGCGTTCAAGCCGCGGACTTCGCCCTATGCCTTTCAGGGGCACGGCGAACGCGGGCTGGAGATGCTGGCGCGAGCGCGCGAAGAGACCGGGCTGGCCATCGTTACTGAAGTGATGCGTTGCGAGCATGTCGAACTGGTGGCACGCTACGCAGACGTGCTGCAGGTCGGTTCGCGGAACATGCACAACACGCACTTGCTGACCACGGTAGGGGCTCAGAGCACGCCGGCGCTGCTCAAGCGCGGTTGGTGCGCGAGCTTGGAGGAGTTCCTTCTCGCGGCCGAGTACATCATGTTGGGTGGCAATCACAATGTGATTCTCTGCGAGCGCGGAATCCGCACGCAAGAGGCTTATGTACGAAACACGTTGGCGCTGGCGATAGTGCCGGAGGTCAAGCGGGTCTCGCGTCTGCCGATTATCGTGGACCCGTCTCACGGCACGGGGCGCAGTCATTTGGTGGCCCCGATGAGTAATGCGGCCGTCGCCTGCGGAGCCGATGGGCTGCTGATCGAAGTACACAACGCGCCGAGTCGGGCTTGGTCCGACGGGTCGCAGTCGCTGGATCCGGAGCAGTTCCACGCCCTGGTGAAAGGGCTCAGGCCCTTCGCCGCTGCCAGTGAGCGCGAGCTGTAAGACCGAGCCGGTGGTTCGTCACGTGTGGCGAGTTGATGTCATGGGGTCGCCTGCTTGTGGGGCGGGGCGATGATGGTACCCGCCGGTAATCAATGGCAGGTCTCGTTCCTCGACCGTGCCCTACCTGCTGCCAGTGAGCGCGAGCTGTAAGACCGGACCAGTGGTTCGTCACGTGTGGCGAGTTGATGTCATGGGGTCGCCTGCTTGTGGGACGGGGCAAAGATGGTACCCGCCGGTAATCAATGGCAGGTCTCGTTCCTCGACCGTGCCCTACCAAGCTGCCAGTGAGCGCGAGCTGTAAGACCGAGCCGGTGCTTCGTTACTCGTGACGGGCGGGTGGCACAGTGTGCTTTCACGCCGGGGACAAGCCCCGGCGCTGCGTTGATTCGCGGGCTACATCAGAGTATGCCGTCCAACCCGAACGGGCCGCAGGCCACCGCCCGGCAGTACTTGCTGACGGACTCCACCCGGAGGCGGTACTTGGCGATCAGTCGCTGAGCCCAAAACGGCATGGTTCGATCGAGTTTGATTTCAAGAACGCTGGTAGCTGCGGTAAGGCTCACCGGCGCCGCTGGGACCGGGTCCAGCAAGCTCCGGGCACGCCCGGACGACAAGCGATCGTCCAACGTGATCCGCACCCGGTGATCGGTTCGCGCCGTAAACGCCTGCCGCCGGAACTGCACGTTGACCACGGGTACCATTCCGTACATCTGCTTGACGTGAAGAAACGCGTCCAGCTCCGACGAACGCCCCGCCCAGCGCGGGTCCGTCAGATGGCGCGATTCGAGCATCGGTTGCATTCTCTCGTACTCTGCAAGTGGCACGATGGTGACATCTTTGCTGATCCGCAGACCCGAGCGACGTTTGACCTCGACCTTGATCGGGGAGGCCGGCTTGCCGTTGGCCAGGTACGATCGGACGCGCAACTTACAGCGCTGGGACGTACCGGCCAGCTTCTCATAGAAGCAGACCCAATCCGCAGAATCGAGATAGAGACTGCGCACGTCGTAGTAGCCGTCCGGCTCTGCGTGGCGATCCGGTTCGACGAACGCCCGCAGATCAGTCACTAACGGGGTGCGGACACTCCGCGGCACGAGGTATTTGAACTCGTATCGCCAAACACGCGGGGTCTTGCGGCGTTTTACCGGTTCTGGGGCGCCCCGGCGACGGAGCAATGTAGATGGGGCAAGAGCAGGAACTGACCGGATTCGAGGCTCATCGGCCACCGGAGCTGCGGTTATCAGTGTGGAAGACAAAGCCGTCTCTCCAGATTGACCGAGAACCACCGGTACGGCGGGGCCGGCGACTTAGCACAGGCTTCAGGGACCTCGTCAGATCGCCAACTGGCTCTCCGGACTAATCAGCGATGGAGACGAAAGGCCGGCGATGGCCTTCAGTCGGTTTACTAACGTCTCCGGGCCGACAGCGGGACTCAAGCGTACGCGGTAGGTGTATTCGCAACCCTCGGAAGAACCTAAATCGGCGGCTCCGTGCAGTTTGCGCCACGAGAGCAGACTATCGAGCAACCGCCCGGTGTCCTCGTTATCCTCTCCGCGCTGTCGGAACACGAGGATGTACTCGCGAGGACCGGCGCCGCCGCGCGCGGCGTAGTGGACAGCAATCACGACGGTACACACGAAAATCGTCCCGAGAATCGCGAGGGCATACCCCCCCGAACCACAGCACAAACCGATCCCGATCATCAGGAACAGGTAGGCCATGTCGCGGGTGTCTTTGATTACCGTGCGGAACCGGATTATCGACAACGCCCCTACCAGCCCTAGTGAGAGGGCAATGTTGCTTCCGATGGCCATCATAATCATGGCCACCGTAACCGGCGTCACCAACAGGGTCATGAAGAACGAGAAGGAGTATGACGGACCGGTGTACAGCTTGCGGTAGACCGTGGCCGACAGATACGCCAACGCGAACGCCAGACAGAGATTCAGAGCAATCTGCCCGAGCGTGAAGTTGATGTACTGAGGCGTGAAGCCGGTGGGCATCGCAAAACAACTCCCGGAGGCACTAACTAAAGTACGAATCAACCAAGACGGCCGTTGGGCCTTCTTACTCCTGAGATTATCGGAGACCTCGATCGGCTAGTTGAGGTAGGTCCTATTAACGCGCCCTGTTGCGTGACACCCGGCTCTTGCCGGCGATACCCCGGGATCGAGAGGACTCCCTGCGGCGAAGGTAGGTCGGCCCGAAGCTAACGCCGCCAGACTTCAGCAAGGTGAATCGTCCGCCCGGCGGACGGCCCCGGCCGCTCACAACTCGTGACATTTGTGACATTTTTCTGACACTTGGTGGGACTGGATTCTCCGCAACTTGCGTCGTAAGATGCCCGGGTCGCCAAGTCTCTCCCTACCGGATGGCAACCGTTTGTTGTGGTCGACGAAGGGGCTTCGAATCGGGCCCCGCGTCGAATCCGCGCGGGAACGAGGCAAGGCGGCGAAACGCGGGAACCTATGGCAACTGCAACGGGACAACCTGTGTCGGACGACGGGCGGCACGAACGCCGAGCCGAGCTGCTCGGTGTGGTTACGATGGCCATTCCTGTGGTGATAACCACAAGCTCGCGCGCACTCATGGATGTCGCGGACTATGTGATGATCGCCCAGTTGGGGCTGAGTGAAGCTCAAGCCGCTATCCTGCCCGCCCAGATGATTATGTGGGTCTATATCATCCTGGGCATGGGCGTTGTGTCGCTGGTTAGCTCTTTCGCGTCACAATCACTTGGGCGCCAGCAATATCGTGAGTGCAGCACCTATGCTTGGCAGGGGCTGTACTTGGCCGCAGCCATCGGAATCACCGCCGCGGTCTTGCGTCCTCTTCTGCCGGGGCTCATCGGCCTGATCGGCCATGAACCGGCCGTGCAGGAACTGGAGCTGGCCTATTCTCGTGTGGCGCTATTCACGGCCGGTCCCACTGTGGCGGCGAACGCCCTCGGCTGGTTCTTCGTCGGAATCCACCGTCCTTGGGTGACCATGTGGTCGGTCCTCGAGGCCAACGTCGTCAACATCGCCGTGAGCCTCGTTTTGATATTCGGCTTCTTCGGCGTTCCGGCCATGGGAATCGTCGGAGCCGCCTGGGGTACGTTTGCGGGGGTGTCCTATCGCACGGTCCGCCTGACGTGTATTCTGGTGACGCCGTCGATGGAGCAGACTTACGGTTCGCGGCAAACTTGGCGGCCGTCGGCGAAAAAACTCCGCCAACTGCTCCGCGCCGGGTTGCCCTGCGGTCTGCACTGGGTCTCTGAAGTCCTGGCGTGGTCGATCTTTGTGACGGTTCTGGTTGGAACGAAGTTCGGCACGCCTCACCTCGTGGCTACCAACACCGCCTGGCAGTATCTGCGAATCTCGTTCATGCCGGCGATGGGCGTGGGGCAGGCGTTGACGGCCCTGGTCGGCAAATCGATCGGGGCCGGCGACCCGCAGCGGGCCATTCGTGAGACCCGGATTGCCGTGTCGATTACGGGGGTGTATATGATTTCCCTGGCGTTCGTTTACGGAGTGTTCCGCCACGAGTTGATCATGATCTTCAACACGGACCCGGCCGTGGTGGAAATCGGTGGCAAGCTGATGATCTGCGCCGCGGTGTTCCAGATGTTCGACGCGCTGGGCATCACCTATAGCTCGGCTTTGCGCGGTGCCGGAGACACTCTCATCCCCTCCGTCTTCTTCGTGGTCAATAGCTGGCTCATCATCGTGGGTGGCGGGTGGCTGGCCACGAAGCTCTTTCCGGAACTGGGCAGCCTGGGGCCGTGGCTGGCTGCGGCGAGCTTCATCGTTATCGCGGGTATCTTCCTGTGGCTGCGGTGGCGCGGCGGGGCGTGGATGAAGATCGACCTGCTGAGTACTTAGCGCCGGTTCCAGAGAGGTGGTGGGTGCAGATTCGCGTCACTCCACCGTTCTGCGAGCAGCGTTTCACTCGTCGAACTGCGGGCACTTCACGTACCGCAGTGGCACAGGCGAGACTACCAACACGTTCAAAAAACCGGTACCGGTTCCGTTTCCCGAGAGCCGCGCCCCACCTCAGGTACTGCTGGAGATTTTTCTTGTCCTCGACGATCCGAACCGCTACGATTGTATATGAGCCTGCGTTTTTCGGCCGTTGCCGAGAGACAGCGGGGCTCACCGACCTGATCACCAGGAGCCGGCGGAAGTTCGGAAGGAAGGGACATGCCCGCGGCATTGTTTTGCAGGAGTCGTCGGGCATCTTGCTGAACGAAGTTGGCCTTCAGAACATGGTGGAGGTTTGGTCTGGCAAAGGGCAGGGGCATTTCAAACGGCGCCCCGGATCAATGGCTGAGTGGTGCAGATTATCCGTAAGAACCCGAGTGCCGTGGCTGGATACTGTCCGCAACGTACTTGGGTAACCTCAGAGAGGGGCGGGCTCCGCACCCGCCCCTCTCCTTAATTAGCAGGTTGTGGCGCCGGCGGACTGCCACGTCTTCCACCGGTGCGCGTAATCTGATCGCAGAGTGGGCCGGGGAGTGCCCCGGCAATCGTAGCGTCGTGTTTTTCGCCCGGCGTAGCGTTTGGGCCGGCACCTCTTTGGCAAAGTACGTGCAGCGCCCCGTGCACTTTGGGCGGCGAGTGCCAAATGGAATGACATGCATCTGTTTTTTTGGAGGTCAAGGACGATGAAAAAACGACAAGTCCGCGTAAAGCCGGCAGTCGCGAGAATGGTGTTTGTAGCGGTTGCGGTGTTCTGTTGGGACAGCCAAGGCGCATCGAGTGATCCCGAGGGAGTTGCCCCACTTTCTGAACAAGGCGAGGCAATCCCCTGCGCATCTTGGCCAACCGGAGCCGACGTTCGAAACGGCGCCTGCGGGCGCACCGTGGGGGCTTGCTGCGCCGCCGACGGCAGTTGCACACCGGATCTGTCACCCCAGGACTGTGACACCACCGGTGGCGCGTTCCTCGGTGTCGGCACCACGTGCGCGCCAAACTGCTGCCCGCCGCCGGAGACGGAAACGGGGGCGGACGCAGCTTGCGACATCTACGCGTGCCACGACGGAACCGACTGGGTCGCCCCCTACGATCTGTGCGGGGCGAGCGATCCGGGCGATCCAGACTGTGACGTCAGCGCCGGCGAGACTTGCCTGCTCCGCGCAACCGGTCCGACTGAGTATGCCATCGATATACCAACATACGGCGACCCCCCGAACGTAATCACGTTCATGGGAGACAGTAGCGGTCACGAGCCGTACTTCACTTCTGAAGACGGCGACGACTGCAACCTCGGGAGCGCTGCCGACCCCGGCTGGTACGAGAGCTTCGTCGTTACGAACAATGACGGCCCGGAGTACGATTGCGCGGTCGTCACGTTGGATTTATGCTGCACCGATCCGATTCATATTCCGGCCTACATCGTGATGAAGGACTGCTGCCCGTGTCCGGGTGGAAGTTGCTGGGTCGAGCTCGATCGACGCGCCGACGGCAGTGCCAAGTATGGCTGGGGGCCGGACTGCGAAGTGGAGGTCGACGGCGTGGAATACTGCTGCCAGGAGGGCAACTTTGTCGGCCAGTTCATGGTCAGGTCGGGCCGCCATTCCTGGCAGATTGCGACTGGTCGGATCTGCGAGGGCACGATGCACGGTTGCGAGACCGATGACGACTGTGATCCGGGCGTGTCGTGCGTAGACGTAGCGGGGCCGTACACCGGTCACATCACCGTCGAAGCCTGTCCGCGGGCGGCCTGCTGCTTGAACGCATGCAGCGACTCGGCTTCGCCGAACCTGGTACCTTGCTGGGACGACAGTGATTGCCCGGGTGCCGGGGCTACCTGCAATACTACATGCGAGGTTCGCACGCGGTTGACCTGCGATCTAGACCACGGGCAATTCCTGAAGTTCGAAAGCGGTACCGAAGAGACGTGCTCACCGAACCCGTGTGTTTGGGGCGTTTGCCTGTTTCCTGATGGAGTTTGCGATGATTCGGTCGCTTTTGACACTGAGGTTGAGTGCGAGGCGTTCGGGGGTGTGTTTTACGGAGGGATAACCTGTGATCTCGTGCCCTTCGGATGCCCGTTCGAGAGCAGCAGCACCTGCAAGGAGGAATGTCCGGACAGCGAGATTGTCATGAGCGACTTGGCCAACGAGATCCGGATCGCGGACGACTTCCGCCCGGCCGGCACTCAGATAGGTGAAATCTGCTGGACGGCGGGATACTACGGCGGCAACGATGAGGTGGGCGAGTTTGAGTGTTCGAGCAACCCGCCCTGGGGCGCCTGGGTCGTGCGTTTCTATCAGGATAACGCTGGTCTACCGGGCACAGAGGTCGGACCGGCCGGGGGCCAGGAAGTCATTATTCTGGCGTCGAACCATCACGGCGGTACAAGCCGCCTGTGGGATTATCACGCGATTCTTCCCAGTGCGGTGGACGTCAATCCGGGCGACTGCTATTGGATGGAGCTTACCGGCAACGGTGAAGGCCCGGATGGCTGCCATACATACTTGTCCACCGCCATCGAGGGCAACGACTACAGTATGTGGGACAACCTCGAGTACGGATCCTACGGCCCTGAAGACGCGAACAATGTGGACATCGTCTTCTGTTTGGACACGGGGCTCTCTGGCACCACTGATTGTGACGATGTTGTGGCAGCTTGCTGCACTTGTCCGGGTTGCACGCCGGATTTGACCGAATCGGAATGCGTTAGCGATCTGGCCGGCGTCTGGCGGTTGGGGCACACTTGCGCGACCGCAGCCTGTCCCGACGTCGCTCCGCACAACGACGACTGTGAGAATGCCGAGATCGTTGCGGGAATGGACAGTTGGCGCTGCCGCGGCGGCCTCAACGACGGCGACCCGTGCGATATCGCTAATTGTCACAGCGACTGCCCGGATGACGGCGACGACATAGGTCGGTGTATTGGTTATCGCATCATCACATTTGACAACGTCTGCGCGGCACGAGAGAACGAGCCGCCCACAAGTTGCGGGGGAGTGGGCGATCTGCATTACGACGTCTGGTACCGGTTCACCCCGCAGATAAGCGGCGTGTTGACGGTTTCGTTGTGCCCATCCGATGTGAGCGACGGAGCGCTGTGGGATACCATGATAGCGGTCTATGATACGGTCACATGTCCGGTGACGGCCGGTGACGAGATCAAATGTGGCGACGATGAATGCGACTTCGCCGGCCCATCGGAGATTACGCCTACGACAGTCTACGCGGGCCTGGAGTACCTGATTCGCATCGGAGGTTGGTCATCGCCGGCAACCTACGGAAACCCGCGCGGTTGGGGTGAGGTGGAGTTCTCCTTTGCGGATGGGTGAATGTGTCACAGTCCGCCGGTCTTGGCGGATGCCCCTGAGGATGGCCCGAAGAATCGCTACCTCTCGATCATGGCGGATAATGACGGTATGCCAACAGCGCTGCTCGTCGAAGTGGCATCCAGCGAGTACTTCCCGGATTCGGTCGGAGAAGTCAAGTATGTTGGCCCGGTCACGGCTGGCGGCTACTATCCGCTGATCTCCACGCCGTTGGCCCAAGTCTTGCCAGAAGATCCGCTGCATATCTTCGACTGCATGATCCACCCGGCCGCGACCTTCGAAGTCCGGGCCGGTGATGGTATTAGTAGCTGGTCGCCTCCGCTCGTGATTGCGACGAGTCCCAGACCCGGTCTTAAGAAGTGGGGCGACTGTGTCGGGGCCTTTACCGGTACCTGGCAACACCCGGAAGGCAACGTGAGTATCGTCGACCTGATGGCTGCGTTGCAGGCATTCAGCAGGGCGCCAACGGCTCCACCGGATCACTGGGTGGACGTCCACGATGAGGGCCCGAACAACATCGTGACGATGTCGGACGTCCTGTTGATTGTGAACGCGTTCATGGGCAACGATTACCCGTACGATCCGGGTACCGCGGCGATGCCATGCACTGATTGATGTGATCAACTGAAGATCTCCCTACCGGGACGGGTGATCGCACCCGCCCCGGTTCCCTTCAATACCCGGTTGCGGTAATCTGACAGTAACGTCGCCCGGCCTCGAAGGTCGGGCGGGGCGAGAGGCAGATTCGGGAGGACGAGTATGTCCAGGACCCCGCGGTATGTTGCCGAGGGCATCCGCCATGCAACGATTAATGGGCATCGGTTTCACCTTCGGCTCACCGATCCGACCCAAGAGAACTTCCTTTGGATCGACGGCCGGTCCCCGCCGCTGGTACTCGACCAAGTGGCCGCGGAGTTCGTCGGATACCTCATCGATTCGATGTGGAAGTACCAGCAGGGGGCCGGGGATGAAAGCGACAAGGTCCGCGACGAAGTGGTCGAACGCATGTTCGAGCAGTACGGCCGGGCCTGGGCATTTGGCCGACAGCGCGTAACCCGCCAACGCATCCGGGCCGATTTGGACCGGATCTTCGGGACGTTAATGGTCGCGGCCGGTGGCGGCTGCCCGTTCGAGACGGGGCTCAAGACTCAGGAGATTCATCAGGAGGACTGGTCAGCCCCTGCGCGCATGGACTTGGCAATCACCTATCGCTGCAACCTCAACTGTTCGCACTGCTACACCGGCGGCCCGCAGGAGACCGAGGAGCTTTCGCTGGATGATTGGAAGCGGGTTTTGGAGAAGCTCTGGCAGATCGGTATCCCGCAGCTCGTGTTTACCGGCGGGGAGCCCACCCTGCGCGAAGATCTCGTGTCTCTGATCGCCGAGGCCGACGAATTTGTCACCGGGTTGGTAACTAACGGGACGCGGTTGGCCGAGCTGGCCGAGCCGCTCCACGAGGCCAGCCTCGATTATGCCCAGGTCACCTTGGAGGCACACGAGCCGGAGAAACACAATCGAATGGTCGCGGCCGGTGACGAGGACGCGTTTGCCCAGACGGTAGCCGGCATTCGCAAAGCCCTTGAAATCGGGATGGAAGTAGCGACTAACACGACACTCACCAGTGAGAATGCCGCTGGGTTCGAGGAGCTGTTGCGGTTTGGCAGGGACCTCGGCCTGGCTAACATGGCCTGCAACTCGTTGATCTGCAGCGGCCGGGGTACCGCGGCCAAGCGTGACGACAGTCTGACCCCTAAAGACCTGAAAGGCATCTTGACTGCCGCGAACCGTACGGCGCAAGAGCTGGGCATCAACCTGCAATGGTACACGCCGACGTGCTACCATGAGTTGAATCCGTTGGAGCTGGGCTTCGGTCCTAAAAGCTGCTCGGCCGCGGCCCACAACATGACCATTCAACCGGACGGCACGGTTCTGCCCTGTCAAAGCTGGCCGGAGGCAGTGGGACGTATTCTGGAGGACGACTGGGGGAGCATCTGGGAGCACCCAGTGTGTCAGAAGCTCCGCCATCACGGCTTCGGCAAAGATCGCGCCGAATGTGCGGAGTGCGATCTGCTGGCGTTGTGCGGGGGCGGCTGTCCCCTGGAACACGGACAGATTCGCAAGGAGGGACCATGAACCGCTACGCTCTGCTGATCGGCATCGTCACCGGCATCACTCTGGTCCCCACCGGTGCAACAGCCGACACCGGAACTTATGAGATTTCCGAGTACCGCGTGACGCTCGTGCCGCTTGAAGACGGTGTTGTCGAGATCACCTACTATCAGGAATGGCGAGTCACCGGCGGGAACATCCCCTGGATCACCGTAGGAACGGCTAACCGGAGATTCACGGTTCTACCCGACAGTGCCGGCGGAAGCGCCCGCAGCGTTACTCCGAAGAGCTCCGGCAACTGGTCCGGGGTACACATCGCGCTGGACAGAGAATACCTGCCAGGCGAGATTTTCGAAGTAAGTTTCAAGATCCGCCAGCGCGGGCTGTTCTATCAGGCCGACACGGGCTACCGGCTCGATTTCATCCCCGGCTGGTATGACCGGGGCAAGATCGGGAATCTCACCGTTGCGTTGGAGTTCTTCACCGAACTGACCGGGGTCTCGGCCGGCCCGGAGCCGAGTGAAACAGCGCCGCAGCAACTGGTGTGGGAGCGAACCAACTTGCAGCCTGGCGAGCGGTTTCGGGTTGGCGTAACGTTCCCGCCGACTCTGTTTCCCGACAATATCGAGCTGGCGGAGACCTCACCCTACGACAAACAGGGCGGTTCGCGCGTCTCGCCCGTCGTTGGTTCCCTGCTGTTTTTTGCCTTCCTGGTAGTGATCGTTGTCATCTTGTTCGTATGCGCTAAGGGCGGACGTGGGAGCGACTACGGCGGGGGAGGAAACGTCAGTATCGCAGGCATCCATGCGGCAACCGGTGGCCGGGTGGTCTCGTGCGCCTGTGCATGCGTGGCCTGTGCTTGCGCATGCGCCTGCGCCGGAGGCGGCGCCGCGGGATGCGATCGCAAACTGACACGCACCTGCCCATTGTGCGCATACTGCGAAGAAGAGGACTGTCCGCTACGAACTGGGACCCGACGTTAGAGGACCAACCGACGACCGAACTTCAGCCCAGGCTAGAAAGAAGGGACGATAACTCCGCAAGATCGCACCGCGCCGCGTATTCGGCGTTTTCAATCTCCGGTTGACGGTGCTAGAATCTCCTCGATGGGTCGACGATTCATCTTGCTGTGAGGGTCTGCGCCCATTGCCGATAGCCGATAAGCCGGTCATCGAAGGGAAAGAAGCCATGAAACAACGGGCATTTCGAGGAACCGTAGCGCAGGCATCCTGCCTGCACACGGCTGCACAACTTCTGTTGTTGATGTGCGCCGTTCTGGCGATTGATTCACCGGTTGTGGCCGACACTTACGTGGTCGACTTTGACGGCCTACCGGCAGACTACCGGCTTTCCGGTCGGGACTATGCCGGTCTGGACTGGGAGTTGGGTAATAACGACGGCGCGTGGTATGTGGCCGGCCCACCGAACAATCCCCATTCAGGCACTAAGAACATCTACAACGGTTACGGCAGCACCCTGATCGGTATCGGGTTTCCCGGTCCCGTTGACGTCCTCGGTGCCTGGTTCGGCCAGCACGGTGCCAGCGGGTGGGCGTCGCTCGGAGTACGGGTCCACGGATTCCGCGGCGGGGTCGAGGTTGAAACCACCGGTTGGTTCCGCGATGTCTGCGGCGAAGCAACTTGGTTTCCGATAAGCCTGTACAATGTCGATCGCATCGTGATCGAGTCGGACCCGATCTTGCAGGAAATCGGCATTTTCGGGATGGACGACTTGACGTACCGCGATTCCGAACCGGGCGATCTGTTGGCGATCGTCAAGGATGAGGACACGGGTTTAGCGCTTCCCGGCGCTACGGTAAGCGTGCTTGGAATCGAGGGCGAAACCGACTGGCAAGGTTATGCGCTTTTCAGCGGCATTCTATCCGGAGAGGTGCTCGCCGAAGCGAGCCTGGACGGATACTACAGCAGCGAAGCGTGGGCCAATGTCGTCCCGAACTCCGGCACCATCGCCGTGATTCGCCTCAAGCCGGAGCTGACCGGTTCAGACCCGGGCATAATAGAGGTGCGCGGTCGTTGGTTTGAGCCGGGACGAACCACCTACTTCCTCCACGGCATCTCCTTGGAAGAGCCGATTACGACCCGAGTGGACTGGAAGAACCACACCCCGGGGCTGTTGTCCTGGCTGACTCCATGGGGCGTGATCGACCAGCCATGGATCGACCCGGCAGTCAGCCGGACGTTCGATATGGGCATGGACTTCCCGCCGGATGGGGTGCTCCGAGTTGAGGGGAGCAGCAACGATGATCCGACCGTGTTCACCGATCGATACCTGGCCGGGTTGAAGGTTGTCTCCGAGCCCACCGGGTTCCCGGAGCTGCTGGTCGGACACGTACCCTTCGCCGACACCCTGACGTACCAGGGGAGTTTCGAGGTCGACGTTGTCAAACTGGGGATCGATCCCGCCGCGATTCCCGAGGCCATCCCCGGATTCGGCGGACGCGTTTTGGGATTCCTGGCGAAGAGCAAACTCGCCGCCAAGATGACCGGCGACGGCAAAGCCGAAGCTGAACTCGAACTACCCGAGGCGCTGGGCAAGTGGGAGGTCGCCGGGATCGAGATCGACACGAAAGTCAGTGGCAAGGCTCTGTGGGAGTATCGCCGGGACGAGTGGCTGCCCGGAGGGGAGGCCGTCGTGGGCGTTGAAGGGAAGTTCCAGACCCAGCCGTCCTACACGGTCTTTGTGGTCGGCCCCGTTCCGGTCCCGGCATACTGGCGAGGATCACTCGGCATTGCCGCGGAGGGGGCGCTCACTTTGCAGGGCTGGGCCGGACCGGCGGAACCGTCGTTCCTCGCCGCTCTCAAGCTCGAGCCCAAAGTGGAGTTCATCCTGGGGGTCGGCGTGGCCGACGCCGTATCGGCCGAGGGCGTGCTGGGCGGATCGCTGGCGTGGGAATTCGAGGCCGTCCCCGCATGGGAGACGAAAGCGGTCAAGCTCGGCCTGGCCGGCAGCCTGCGGATTACCGTGTTGGTGTTTAAGTATGAGCAACCGCTACTGAATTACGAATGGAGTCTCTACGAGAGCCCGTCCCGGTTCGAACAGCAGGGGGATCCGGCCGCGCAACCCGTTGAGCCGGAACTGATGGACCGCGATTACCTCGGTCGGGGCTACGCCGTGTTCGTCGGTGACGGGGCTGCCGAACAGATCCGTTCGCTGAGTGGCGGGACCGTAGAAGCGCCTATTCAGACGAACGTCTTTCCGGAGTCGAACCCGTTTCTGGCGAACCTGGGCACCGATCTGTCATTGGCCTGGCTCTACGACGACCCTTCCCGGGCGGCGGTGAACCGAACGGAGGTCGTCTATTCGGTGTGGGACGGAGCAAACTGGTCTGCGCCGGCGGCGATCGACGATGACGGGACCGCAGATTTCCATCCCAAGATTGCGGCCTTGCCGGACGGAGACGCCTGGGCAACGTGGATGGACGTCAAGCAGGTGCTGAGCGCGGACGCCACCGTTGAAGACATGCTGGCGAACCTCGAGATTGCGGTCGCCCGTTACGATTCTGATAGTGACGTCTGGTCGTCACCGGTGGTCCTCACGGACAATGTCCACCTGGATCAGAGTCCGCGAATCGCGACCGCGGCCAACGCGACCGCGATGCTCACCTGGGTGAGCAATACCGGCGACGAGCTGCAGGGTACCGCGGCCTACCCGAACGATATCTACTTTTCGCGCCATGACGGCACCAGTTGGTCCGCCCCCGCGGCGGCTGTATCCGGCGTACCATCCGTAATCAAGAGCGCCATGAGCTTCGACGGTACCAACTCCGTGATTGTCTACTCTGCGGATACCGATGGAGATGACGCGACCCCTGACGATCGCGAGCTGTACGGTCTGACGTTCGACGGCACTACCTGGTCCGCGGCAACGCTGCTCACGGATAACGAGATTGAGGACGCCAATCCGCAGGTAATGTACGACACCTCACTACCGACTCCGACGCCGTTGGTCTTCTGGTATCGCGACGGTGAGATCGTCATGTCCACGGATCTTGATCTGGACGTCTATGACACGGTAGTGTCTCTTGGAGCGTCCTCTTCCGGGGCGGCGGATTTCCACGCAACGCGCGGCGCCGACGGGCGCATCGCCCTTATCTGGCAGGACATCAGCACTGAAGGTGTCGATCTGTGGTACGTCTACTACGACCCAACCAGCGCGACCTGGAGCAAACCGCAACAGCTCACCGCTGATTCCGCCATGGAGAGCGCCCCCAGTGCGTCGTTCGACGCGGCCGACCGGCTGGTCGTCGCATGCGATAAACGCGACATCCACCATGAGACCCGAACACTCTCCGTTGGCGGCGAGGATTTCGTGGTCGACAATGTTCCGGTCACCGGGCAAACCGACCTCTATGAACTTAGGCACGAGATCGGCACGGATCTGGCGATTGCCGCGGAAGACCTCAGTGTTCTTCCGGAAAACCCCAAGCCCGGCATCCTCGCCACCTTGACGGCCAAAGTGCGCAACATCGCGGACTTGCCCGCTACCGATATCGACGTGGCCTTCTACGATGGGAATCCTGCCACAGGTGGAACGCTGATTGCGACCGGCACCTGCGCCGGCACCCTGGTCGGTGGAGACGTTTGCGAAGCAAGCGTCGGCTGGACCGTGCCGGCATCAACCAGCGGCCACACCGTCTACGTGGTGGTGGATCCGGATCAAGTCACCGGCGACGAAGATCGCACCAACAACACGGCGATACTCGGGGTGATGATGCCGAACCTCACGGTTTCGAGCCTGTCTGGCGTTCCAGTTGCTCAGGATTGGCTGGTAACGGTGCACGTGGAGAATAACGGAGCCCTGCCCGTTGAAAACGCCGAAGTTGTGCTCCGCGACGGCGATGCAAGCGGAACCGTGCTGGATACCGCGACGATCGCAGAGCTCGCCCCCCGAAGTCGGCAGGCTTTGCTGCTGACGTGGTCGTCGGCCCCGCCCGGCAGACTTACCGCCTTCGCCACAGCCGACGCGACGGACACTATTGCAGAATTCGACGAAAGTGATAACACCGCCACCGTCCTTCTCGAACGCTTCTCCGGCTTCGGTCCCGATCCGGACCTCGACGGCGACACCGACGTGGACTTGGACGACTACAGCGTATTCGCGCTGTGCCTGGCCGGTCCGAACGTTGTGGTTGCTCCGGCTCCCGTTACCGAAGAGCAGTTCAGAAACGCCGACCTGGATGAAGACGGTGACGTCGACCTGGCCGACTTTGCCGCGTTCGAGAACGTGTTCTCCGGGGCATCACTGTGGGGAGCCTGCTGCGGAATGAACGGCGACGTCTGCAGTGAGGTCACCGCGGCAACCTGCACAGAAGGCGGCGGAACTTTCCAGGGCATCGGCACCGAGTGCGGGCCGGACACTTGCCCGTACCCCGGCGCGTGTTGTGATCCGGAGGACGGAACGTGCAGCGAAGTCACCGAGAGTGCGTGTGTGGCCGGTGGCGGTTCGTTCCAGGGTATCGGCGTTGCCTGTGCATCCGACGTATGCCCGTTCGGCCGGTACAGTAACGAGATCGAGTTCATTACCGGGTTCTTCGCGCAACACTCATACGGCGCTCTTGCTGACGATCTGACCCTATCCGGAACCGGCGCGCGCAGATTGGTCTACTATGATCTGGCCGTCTACGGTGCCGGCGGCGGCGAATTCGATGTGACCGCGACTCTGTATACGGACTGTCCCGGCAACGGAGGCACGGCGATTTCCGGCACGACCGCCACTTGGTATGATGTTCAGGACGACGGAAGACCCTATATCCTGCAGGCCACCATCGTCAACTACGTGACAATCCCCGATAGCGTGTGGATGGTCGTGGACTTTTCCACCCCGGAGGCCGGCTGGATCATCGCGGAAGAAGCGGAACTGGGGTCGACGGCGGACGTGTTCGGCATCAATGTCCCACCCTGGGGCTGCAATTACTACCTGAGCGAAACGGTTTACGCCGGATTCTGGGCGAACCTCGATTGCGTGGCCGAAACGACCGCAAGACCGGCCACCGCCCAGGCCGTCGAACCAGCCGTCGGCACCATGGTCAAGATGGTGGAGCCGTTCGAAGAGGGCCTCGCCGGTTTGGAGGACGGTGACAATCCGAAGGCTCCGTAGCGACGACAGACCGATGTGACATCACTCTTGCACTGTGACCTAACCGCCGTTCGATCGGAGATACAGCCTCACTATCCTCGCGCCGGGCTTATCGGGCGTTGGCTGATTGTCGTTGAGCGGGTCACCCGTTTCCGGTAGCATAGTCAGATACGGGGATCTCCTAAAGAGACCGGGCCAGCGGAGGGTGCGGAGCCCATTTCGGACAGATTCCCTGTTCACCGGTTTTCCGGAATCGGGAACCAATACGCCCGCCGGAAGACCGTGGTGCCAGGCATCCGCCACCCCGACGGAGACTGGCCGGGAAGTCTGTACCTGAGGTGTTCATCATGAGTCGTATGCGTGCCCGAATCGCGATCGTAAGTACTGCGGTGGCCTTGACAGTCACTCAACTTCAAGGGAATCCGACGGTCAACTTCGGCGGCACGAGGGGTGCCGAGCTGGGTACCACCGCTGCCCCGGCTACATCCCCGTCAGCGCATGCGTCCGCTACCACCGTCGGCGCGGCGCTGGTGAACTCGATAAGGTCCGCCGCGGCCCGGGAGGACCTCGTACTGGATCTGGCCGACATCGTGGGCGGGGGCGACGGAACCGGAACTGGTAGCAATCAGGGTATCGATCAGACCACCGGGGCGGTGGCTACCGAGCAGACTGAGTGGTTGAATCAGCCGAACAACGAAACCGCTTACTTGCCGGTGCCCGCGCTGTTGTTTGTGGACGGGGTATTCACTCCCGACGGCGGGGCTGGGGCGGTCCACCTTAACTCATCCGGCGACAGCTACACCGGCTTGACCGACACGACCCGGTCCTCCTGGGATTACCTGTGGAACGGAATCAACACGCTCGGCAGCTCCGTGTTGGACGGCGTCGATTATGCCACCGCGGGGCATTCGCTGATCGGGTTCCACGTGAATAAGGGCGTTACCTTCGACTTATCGGCAATCGAAACCGCGAACCCCGGCAGGAACGTCACACGATTCACCGCGATGGTTGGTCTCGACGACACCGCCGACCCGGCCGTAGGTTCGGCCGACTTCTGGGTGTTCGAGGATGCGGTCTTGAAAGACAGCGCTTCGGGGATCACCGCGGCTGACGGAGCCACGGCGCTCGACATCCCCCTGAGTGACAGCGCGCGCTTCCTCACGCTGATCGCCACGGATGGGGGAGATCAGATTGACTTCGACAGCATGGTCTTCGGCGACCCCCGCCTGACCCTTAGCAGCACGACCGAACTGCCTGACGCGAACTTCGTGGGCGTGGACGTTATTCCCAACCCCGATACGCTGGTCGCGTTCAATCTCCGCCGCGCCGCGGAAGCTCGCCCCGACTTTCCGTTGACGGCGACCGTCGGAAACTACGTTCGCGGGATGGTGCTGGAGTCGCTGACCTCCGGATGGTATGTCACCTCGTCGAATTACGTCGGCGGCCTGGTCGGGATCTGGCGTTTGGAGGATGGCTACTCGTCCCAGATCGGAGTCTTGCCGTTCGACACGACCTCCTTCGTCGGAATGAGCTACAGCCACCTGAAGGACCATCTCTGGTGCGCGATTGACCCGGACGAGACGTTCGTACCCGGAGAAGACCCCTTCCAGGACGGTCCTGAACCGCTCACCCTGTACCGGATCGACTTCAACGGCGACTTCACGGAACAGGTTCCGCTGTGGATACCGGGTGACGATGACGTGTCAATAAACGGCTTGGCCATGGACTTCAGTACGGGAGTGCTTTACGGCGTCGATACCGAGTCGGACGCCTTGATGATCATTAACCCGGCTACCGGAGAGTGCGCGGCCGTCGGAACCGGGCTGGGCTTCGACGGACACGGCATTGGCGGGCTCGACTTCACCATGGACGGATCCACCCTCGTGCTGGTCACCAACGCCAACCCGTTCATCGGGAGTGAGGTGCGGATCGTCGACCGCGTGACCGGATTGGCCGGCGAGGTGGTCGCGCTACTGCCGTTTGCCGCAAGCTCGATCGCCGCAGTAGGTCAAGAGCCGCCGACCCCCGGCGACTTCGACGAAGACCAGGACGCCGATTTGGATGACTACGCGATATTAGCCGACTGCATTACCGGCCCGGCGTGGCACGAAGGCACACCGGCGGAGTGCGACATCGTGGACCTGGACCACGACGACGACGTCGACCTGCACGACATCGCCGGCTTCCAACGCGCCCTGACGGACTAACGCCGTAGACCGACATCAAGGCCCAAAACACGGCGATTATCACCACACCACGGGCCAACATGTTGGCCCATCCACCCTGACGGCACATTTGTACGGCAGGTCGAGGGACGAGACCTGCCGCACGTAACGCAGGCATCCTGCCTGCAGTGTGACGCAAAACACGCAGGACGACGCTTACGCGCCTTCGGAACGGATTGTCGTGTGGTTGCCTGATGATATTAGGCCTTCGCGCGATATGCGTTGTCGCGGCAGGTCTCGTGCCTCGACCATGCCCTACCGGCTGCTCAAGAGCAGGCTTCACGGCAGGTCTCGTGCCTCGACCATGCCCTACCGGCTGCTCAAGAGCAGGCTTCGCGGCAGGTCTCGTGCCTCGACCGTGCCCTACCGGCTGCTCAAGAGCAGGCTTCGCGGCAGGTCTCGTACCTCGACCGTGCCCTACGAGGGAGGCCACCTGGGTGGCATGGGTCAACTTGTTGAGCCGTGGAAGTGCGGCGGCAGGTCTCGTGCCTCGACCTGCCCTACAGCGGATGGCAACACCGTGTCATACGCGCGCTACGATTCCGCGCTGTTCAAGAGCGGTCACCGCGGCTTGATCGGGCGGCGCTGCTCGGGGATGGCGATCTCCTCTTCACCGCGAAGGTACTTTCCGGTGATCGAGTGTTTCGACGCTTTGATCTTGTCGATCGTGCCGTGGGCGACGACTTTCCCGCCGCGATACCCCGGCCCGGGTCCGAAGTCGACGATCTCGTCCGCGGCTTGCATGGTCTGCTCATCGTGTTCGACGACAATTACCGTATTGCCCATGTCACGTAGGCGGCACAAAGAATCGAGCAGTCTGCTGTTGTCCCGGGCGTGCAGGCCGATACTGGGTTCGTCCAGAATGTACAATACGCCGACCAACCCCGCGCCGATTTGGCTAGCCAAGCGAATCCGTTGCGATTCCCCGCCGGAGAGCGTCGGCGCCGTACGCGCCAGCGTGAGATACTCCAAACCCACATCGCACAGAAACGCCAGACGGCCGCGAATCTCCTTGAGGACTTCTTCGGCAATAAACTGCTCGGTGGCTGTGAGTTTGAGGTCGGCGAAGAATTCAGCCACTTCCCGGATCGAGCCGGCGCACACCTCGTTGATGTTAAGCCCGCCGACGCGAACCGCCTGGGCCTGAGCGTTGAGCCGGCCGCCGCGGCAATCGGGGCACGAGGCCTTGCGCATGTACTTCTCATAGTAGGCCCGGACGAAGTTCGACTTGGCCTTGCGGTGCTTATCGCGGAGCTCGGAGATGACGCCCGGGAACGTCCCGCCGTGCCGCCAGACTCCGCGAGACCACCGCCACTCGAAGGTGACGTGCGTATCACCCAAACCGTAAAGCAGCGCCCGCCGAGCTTTCTCCGGGAGCTTGCCCCACGGTGTTTTGAGATCGAATCCCACGTGCGCCGCTACACCGCGGTATAAGTGCCGCCGCCATTTGCCGATTCGCGTCCGCATCGGCTCGATGGCCAGATTGAGAAACGACTTGCGAGGGTCGGGTACCAGCAGGTCGGGGTCGAAGTCATAGGCGGTACCCATTCCATCGCAGGTCAGGCACATTCCGGTCGGCGAGTTGAAGCTAAAGAGCTGCGGCGACGGCGCTTCGAAACTGATCCCGCAATCCGGGCAGGCGTAGTGCGCCGACAGCAACAGATCGTTCGACCGCTCGCTCCTCGGCTTGGCTCGGCGAACCCGTCCGGATCCCGGCGGGGACGGGTTCGACACGGCTCCGTCGGAGACCGTTTGGATGATAACGGTCCCGTCACCTAACCGCAGGGCGTTCTCCACGGCCTCCGCCAGTCGGGGGCGGGCCGTTGGGGATACCGTTAGCCGATCGATGACGACTTCTATGTTGTGGCGGATCTGCCGAGCCAGGGCCGGGGCGTCGGCCAGCGTGACAATCTCGCCATCGACGCGGGCTCGGGCATAGCCCTGCTTAGCCATGTCTTCGAAGAGGTCCCGGTATTCACCTTTCTGACCGCGCACCACGGGGGCGAGGACGAGTACCCTCGTGTCCGTCGGCAGCTCGGAGATTCGCGCGATAATCTGCTCACGGGTCTGGGCGCTGATGGGCTTGGCGCATTGTGGACAGTGCTGACGGCCGACCCGGGCGAACAGCACCCGCAGATAGTCTTGAATCTGTGTGATAGTGCCGACGGTACTGCGCGGGTTCCACCCGCTGGACTTCTGTTGAATCGAGATTGCCGGGCTCAGCCCGGTGATCTGGTCGACGTCGGGCTTGGCGAGTTGCCCGAGAAACTGGCGGGCGTACGAGCTTAGAGACTCGAGGTAGCGGCGTTGCCCTTCGGCGAAGAGAGTGTCGAAGGCGAAGCTGCTCTTTCCACTACCGGATACGCCGGTGAAGCAGACCAGTTTTCCTCGCGGCAAGCGCAGCGATACATCGCAGAGGTTGTGCTCGCGAGCACCTTTAACTGTGATCGTTCGAGGTTCCATGGGCGGGTGACACCTGGCCGCCGTCACGCGCCGAGCCGCTTTGCCAAGCACTCGCGCGGTGCCGACCGTGGACGAAGAGCGCTCAGTTCGGTGCCGGTTGGCTTTCGCCGACGGGGCGTATTCCGAGGGTACGCCGGTCCGGAGTGAATCCGAGGTTCAGGACTCGCCAGCACCCGTCTTCTTGAGTCAATCGGATTACGAGGATGACTCCGGCGTTCGGATCTTCGTCAGGGGATTGCAGGGTCATAAACACCGCGCACTCTGTTGCGGTGTTGGAATCCCCACCCGGGCTTAGCGCCCGACGGACAAACCGGGCCGCGGCTTCCTCCCACTCCGTTTCAAAATCACCAGCATAGTGCGAGACTACCGGTGTCCAATGGTGAACCTGCCGGTAGACGGCCTCTCGTCGGTCGGCGTCGGTCTTCCCCGCCCCCGCGAGGCTTTCGGCAGCAGATACATCAAGCAACTTGTCGATAGCGGCATCGCGCGCCTGCTTGGTTTCGGCGAGAGCGTCGTCCCGAATAGCCCGCAGCAACACATACGCAACCTGTTCCGGCGAGGCGTTCTGGTCGAGAGTCACTCCGTAGTACTCGACCGTGCCGGTGTTGAGGTCTCGCATAGTGTGTCCGGCCAGGCGCACGTCGCGGTCGCACGCACCAAGCCCGCCAAAGGTCCCGAGCAGAGCGGCGGCTAAGAAAGATCTTCGACTTCTGGTAGACATTATCGAGCGAGTTTACCCGCGGAGCCGGACTATGCCAATACTGCAGCTCTCTTGTTTCGACCCATCCCGATCGTTACACTCTGGCTGATTGACAGGTAGGAGGGATCATGGCCGAGCAAAGCAACAATCTCTGGGCTCCGTGGCGGATGGAGTACATCCGCTCGTTCAGTGATGAAGCCAAGGAGGAGGGCTGTTTCCTCTGCCGCTACTTCGAACAGACGGATCGGGATCGGGATAATCACGTGATCTGGCGCGGTCAGTCAGCCTTCGTAGTTATGAACCGGTTCCCGTACACCAACGGTCATCTGCTGGTCGCGCTTGCGGATCACAAGGGTGACCTGACGGACTTGACTGATGACGAAATGATGGAGATGTCTCGTCTTACGCGCCACAGCGTGCGAGTGCTCCGAGAGCGCGTCAACCCGGATGGCTTCAATGTGGGATACAACATCGGGCGATGCGCCGGGGCAGGTTTGCCGGGCCACCTTCACCTGCACGTCGTTCCGCGCTGGTCCGGCGACACGAATTTTATGCCGGTCATCGGCGATGTTCGGGTTATGCCCGACGCGCTCGATACCCTCTATGCGGAACTCATGGCGGCGGGGCCGCCGCCCGAGTGATTGCGCGCGTTTACTTACTTGAGCACCTCAACACGACGGCTTCAGGGAGCCGAGCCGGGCACGGTAATGCCGAGGCGTTCCGAGAGCTCGGCAAGGATCTGTCGCTCGGCGCGTTTGTCTCGACGGATAGTCTGCCAGACGGTGTTCTGCCGGCTGGTAGTGGCCGCCTCGCGTTCTATTGGCGTATCGTTGGGGGTGTCCCTTCCTACCCGATCTCCGGCTACCATGCGATGTGTGTGTGTAGTCTGCTCTTGAATGAGAACTCGACAATACACGGTGACCAAGCCGTCGGAGTCGTCTACGCGGAGCTCCGCGTAGCGCCGCGTGTGGCTGCGCGAGCTGATCCCCAGAGACCGACGGGAGGGCTCATCGCCCCGGACGTCCAGAATCGGCGCGGTCGTTAACACCCCGGCGTTGGCGTCGTAGTGGTCGATCTGCCATCCATTATCCTGCAAGACGATTGCGCCGGCGGCGAAGGCGGATGGCCCTTCGATTTCCGGCAGCCGTTGTACGGCGAACCCGGCGTTGGGCTGCGGAGCAGCGCAGCCGCCAAGCAGGAGCAACCCAACACCGCACGCAGATAGGACTAATGATCGTTGTATAGGCATGCGAGTATTATCGAACGACCTGCGCGAGCGTGCAAGAGGGCGGATCTTGGTTGTCCGGTCCGAGCCGGTTAGACTCCCGCACAGTTGTCCTGCGCAGGGAGCATCGACCAGCGCGCCAGGCGGATCGAGTTATGGAACACAACACCACAGAACGGCACTACCGCCGGTTGGTTCTGCTGGCAAACGTGATAGCGCCGGGGGCGGGTCTGGTCATACTACGCCGCGAGTGGCTCGGCGTGAGTCTTGCGATTCTCTGCACGCTCTTTCTTCAGGTGGCGTTGTGGGGCTTTTTCATACTGCCGGCCAGTATCCCCTGGGCGGTTTCCGTCCTAGCCGCAGTGGCGGGGGCCGGCACGTGGGCGGCGGCCCAGTGGCTGGGTTGGGTCCGAGCCTGCACCGTTCTGGGTGAGGAGGCCAGGCAAGGTCTGGCGCTGCTGCGAGACCGCGCGCTTCGCGCAATGGAGGATGGGCGTTTCTCGGAAGCGCGAGAGCTGCTCCAGATCGCTCTGGCGATGAACGATGAGGATCTTGAGGTGCATGTTCTGTGGGCTCGGCTGCTCACCCTGACTGGGAAGTTCGACGAGGCGCGGCCGGCTTGGGAGAGGGTAATCCGTCTTGATGAAGACGGCGTCTATCGGGTTGAGGCGGTTGAAGCGGTAGATCACTTTCCCGATTGACGATCTTCGCGGCCGTGGAGAAAGGCCTGCGAGAGGATCTATTGCTCGGAGATCTGGACGCCGGCCAAGCCGGTTGCGACGCTGTCTGAGAACTCGAATACCTTGTCGAGTCCCGTTACCAGAAACAGGCCCCAGACATTGTTGTTGATCTCGCAGAGCACCAGTTTGCGCCGAAGGTTGAGTAGCTTCTTACGCAGTTTGAGCAGCTTTGCAATGTTGGAGGAGTTCAGATACGTGACGCCGGAGAAGTCGAGGACGACGGAGAGGTCTTGCTCCTTGTCAAGCCGATCAAGCAGAGAGGACAGGTCGTCGGTGAACCCCGGGTCGTCTTGGAGCTCCACTTTGAGGATCTTGTCGGACCAATTCTCGATTGTCACGGCCGGACTCCGGTTTTAGCACTTCATGGGGACCGTAGCGGGCAGGCAGGCGACTGTCAATCCGGTCGATGGAAAGACGAGCGCAACCGTGCCACGAATCAACGATCACGGACCAACATGCCACGATCAATCGAGGCCTTTGCCAGGAGAGCCTCGACGTCGCCGAGCCAGCGCTGGGCATCGGTGTAGTATCCGGCCGTGGGATTCAACCCATCGAGTTGGTTCGACCAGTAGCTATTGAAGGCGTGCATGAACAGTTCGCGCAGGTACTTGCTGTATATGCTGGCGAGGGCTACCGGGAAGTGGCGCTCCTCTCCCTTGGTTGCGAACTCGATATCGCAGTGCCTCGCGGATTGCACGAGGTGGTATGCGCTACGCTGGTCGGATTCTTCTACGATGTAAAGTGCGTGCCCGGGCATGAACGGCTGGAGCGCCTCGCGATAGTGTTGACGCCCGCCGAGGCGATCCACGCAAATACGAACTCGTTCGGTCGGGTCAAGACGTTGTATTCGATCCGCAATTCGCAGAGCCAGGCTGAGTAACACGGCGGCCTTGTTGCGCGTGTTCCTCACAAGTCTATTGAAGTGCCCTTCGGGCAGAGGTTCGCAAAGCACGCCGAGTAGCTCGACGTTGTTGGCGGCGCAATCTCGACGAACCGCGTTGGCTTGCGTGCCGATGGCATCGGCGTTTCCGGTGACTGGCAATGGGAGATCCGCCGCGCGATACCAGGGGTACTCGCGCAGTTGGTCCAAGACGTGCGGGGCGACCACTTCCAGCAGTGCGCGCCATCCGGCCACGCGATGCCCACCGACCACCAGCATCGTAAGGGCGGTCCTCTCCAGCGGGGCTATCCCGGTTGATGACCGGTGGAGTTTCTTGCTATCCGCAACGGGCAGCCGGCGCTCGGACCGCCCGGTCTTCATTGTTGTGGTGGCGCGCAGCACCTCCCACAGAGAAGCGTTGAGTTGTTCGTCCGGCACGCGGAACGCAACCCCCGATACCACGAGCGGACCCAGGATCGGGCCATACCCGGCCTCGTCTATTCCTGCCAGAATCGCCACACCATAACTCACTCGAAGCCGTTCGAAGACGGCACCTTTGAGCTAATGTAGAACGGTCGCCGCCGGGCGGCAACATGGCTCGGGATCCGGGCTTGGTCTGCAGCCGAGCCTAATCGTCCACTGCGTGATGGAATTCGAAGTCGGGATAGTATTCGCGCAACGCCGTCTGTCGAGCGGCGCGATAGTAGCGGGCCATATTGCTCCAATCGAAGTACTCTGCATGGCTCTCGGCGCGGTTGCGGAGCCGGATCCGCTCTCGTAGCGACATTGTGGTGAGGGCGTGGATCCAGCCGGTGACCTGATAGACGATGTTCTGGAAACTGGTGCGGTGACGGCGGGCCACGTACAGACCGTTAGTATCGTGCTCGGGGAAGTTGTCCATCAGGTAGGCGCCGAAACCGCTGAGGTCGCTGGTGATCGCGGGTATTCCGCGAATGATGCACTCCATGGGCGTGTAGCCCCACGGCTCATAATAGGACGGGAATACCCCCAGATTGCACCCGCGGACGAATTGCCCGTAGTCCATGCCCAGTACCGGGCTGGTCGAACTCAAAAAGTCGGGGTGGAACACGACTTTCACGGGGTCGTCCGGGGCGTTGAGCAGGTTGCGCTGGCAGAGGTGTTTCAGCACGGGGTCGTGTGCATCGTTCTCGAGGTCGTGCGTTACTATCGTCGGCTGACGACCCTGTCGCCACGCATGCATCATTCGAAGCAGGCGAACTCGGGTGTCCTCATCGACCAAGTCGTCGATATCGGGCAGGCGGCCTACCGCAACCGTGCGGAAGAGCTGGCGTCCCATTGCCTCCTTGATCGACTGACAGGTGTCGTGCAGCTCGTGGAACATCGCCTGCCGGTTGAGCGTCTCGACGTTCAAGCCGCGGTACGGTGCCCGAGCGATGATGAAGGCGATTACGGTCACGCCTCGCGGACCCTCTGCCTTCAGGCGGCGGTTGAGCTCATAGAGGGCTTCAATGAAGACGTCGATGCCCTTGTTCCTATACTCGTATCGCCCGGCCGTAAAGACGTATAACGTCCGCTCCAATTCGAAAGTATAGCTCGGGAAGAAATGCCCCATAACGAATTCGTGAATCTGCTCCTTGCACTGTTGGTGGAGGTTCTGGAACTCGTGCGGGGCGGCCGAACGCTCCACATGGAGCCCGTTGGGCAGCAGGAAGTCCGGGCGGCGGCCGAGAAAGTGCTCGGACTCCTGGGCAGTGATATCTGATACGGTTGTGAACACGTTGGCGTCCTGGGCGGCCGCCCGCTCTATCTGGAAGCGATGCCCGCAACCGTGCTCAAATGCCACCGCCTCGGCCTGCACCGCAGCCAGATTGTCGTATATGTCTTGATTGGCAGCGCTCAGACTCCTTCCGACTTGGGTAGCGTGGGTGGTGAAGACCGTAGGAACCGGCACGTTACGATGCTTGAGGAGCGGGATCGCGACAGCGCCCTGCCACTCGTGGAATTGGGCGAGCATGACCCGTTCGCCAAGGCGGTTATGAATGGCCGCCAGAAGATCGGCGACGACATGGCCGAAGGCGATGATTTCGTCGGTTTCCGGGTCGTTGTCCGGGGTGCCTATTCCGAAGTCTTGCCAGAGGAAGTACTTCATCTGGTTGATGTGCTGAGCGACCGTAGGTACTTCCACCAATATGACCCGGGGCCGTCCGGCAACCAGCCAGTGCCCACTGTGCAAACCTACTCCGGTGGCCCGCATTTCGTTGATGGCGTCCGCCACGATACCGTCGTGGGGGGCGGGTTCGAATTCGATCTTGGCCGCGGCCGGGCGATAAGGACCGATCAGGTAGTAGTCTCCGCTACAGTCCTCTACCGCGGCGGAACATTTGCTTCGCAGGACGGTGTAGATTCCCCCAGTCTGCGAACAGGCCTCCCACGAGACTTCGAAAACGAACGGGGTGCTCGTCTGCTTCTCAATCAATACGGCGTGTTCCCTGGTTGGCATTCGGCGGTCCATTATGGATGCGCCGAGCAGATCGTCCTTCATCCCATCGCTCCGACCGCCTTTGCCTGAGTGAGGCCTCCCCTTCTGGGATAATACCGTGTTCGGGAGCGCACCGGAAGCCCGATCACCTTCTGATTTTGCCATGGAAGCGTCGCGTTCCACACGGTGCTTCGCGCACGACTTGGCCCGACGGGCTCTCGCTCGCGAGGTGCCGCTGAGCGATTAGCCTGTCTAGCCTACATGTCACAAGTGGAGGTGCCGGGCACTGTGTTCCGTCGCGTTAACCTGGGCAAGGACTCGATGGGTGGACTACGACGGCACCTTAGTTTTGCCGATAGGGTTCAACGGAACAGGTACCGTTTTGGCATTGCGCGAGCTCGTGGAGAAGGCTATCGGTAGGTACGCACGTCTTGGGGAACGCGCGACCCTCGTCCGAGACTATAGCCGTGTTCCACGGGGCAGGCCCGGTGTAGAGGACCGCTGTCCTATCGCGTATTGTCGTACCCGGCTGATCGGATCGATGGGCGATGCTGTCGCAGTTTGCCTTGTTTCATGTTGCTCCGTGAATCTGGGGGTTTGGTGGCGAGGCCGGAGCATTGGGCGGCCGCAGTCCGGTAGGCGGTTAGCGTCGTTAGGGCGACACCGGCCGGCGTGTTACGGTCGTGCTCCGGATCGTTCGCGTCGGCATCCGGAAGTCACCGGGTTGAGCGAAGTGCCTGAGTTGCGCGTGTTAAGCGTAATAGTGGCAACACTAGCGCGGAAGACCCGGCACGGATTAGTGACGCAAAGTGGCGTTGTGGCGGCTGACGTGTTACAGTAAGCGGCTCACGTTGCGAGCAACCGTCGTGAGGTTCGTATCGATGAGGCGTGCCGCTCCGTAAAAAACGGCGGGTCTTGGGCGCGGGGGAGGAACGGGGATGCGATTGCCGTATTGGGCATTCGCGGGTGCGGTCAGCTCCTTAGAAGTCCCCGAGATGTGAACCGGCCGCGCACGTGTGAAGACTGTGTTGCGAGGCGTGAGTTTGGCGTGACCCCGGTGCCTTGGTAGTGTCATTTGTTTACCGGGGACGGCTCGTTGATGGCGCGGCGTACCGTTCGGTGTTTGCCCGAAGTTGGGTTCGACCGGCATTGTTATGTGTGCCGGAGTCGGCGGGAGACTGCCGGCTGATTACTTCCGTGAGGAACCGATGAAGCAGAAGCAGGTTGCGTTGCTGGCGTGGGAGTCCCGGCACTCGGTTGCAGTCGGTGGTCTGGGAGAGCACATCACCGAATTGGCTTCCGCCCTCGATCGTCGCGGACACCAGGTGCATGTTTACACCCGAAGAGGGGAAGGACAATCCGGCTACGATTGCGTGGACGGTGTGCATTATCACCGCTGTCAATACGAACCGCACCCGGACTTCTTCGTCGACAATCAGCGGATGTGCGATAGCTTCGTCTGGCACCTCGCGGAGACCGAGAGCTATCTGACCCGACCGTTTGATGTGGTGCACGCCCACGATTGGTTGGCGGTCAAGGCGATGGTGGCTGCCAAGAACCGGCACGGGGCTCCCGTGGTTCTCACCGTGCATTCAACTGAGTTCGGCCGCTGCGGCAACCAGCTCTTCGAAGGCCCCTCGCGGAGGATTCGTGAGATCGAGTGGGAGGGGACCTACGTGGCGGAACGTGTTCTGTGCGTTTCCGGAATGTTGCGCAACGAGGTTCAAGGGCTCTACAGCGTACCGGGTGACAAGATGCACGTGGTCTACAACGGTATCGATGTCGAGCGCTTCGATGCCAGGGTGAACACGCGGCGGGCGCGCAACAACTGCGCCGTGGGGCTCGACGACCCGCTTGTTCTGTTTGCGGGGCGCATGACGCAACAGAAGGGGCCCGACTTGCTGATGGAGGCAGTCCCGCGTTTGCTCCGGGATCACCCGGATGCGAAGTTCGTGTTCGCCGGCGACGGAGACTTGCGCTCGGGATTGGAACGCAGAGCCGTCGATTTGGGGGTTGACCGGTCCACCAGGTTCCTGGGGCACCGCAATGGACGCGAGCTAGTGGGGTTGTTCAAAAGTGCAGACGTAGTCTGCGTTCCCAGCCGCAATGAGCCGTTCGGGATCGTAATCCTCGAGGCGTGGAGCGCACGCAAGCCGGTCGTAGCCACGCGAAACGGCGGGCCGGCGGAGTTTGTCAAGCATGAGGATACCGGTCTGACCGTCTCGGACGACCAGGAGGCGATCGGATGGGGGCTCGGGACGGTGCTGGCCGACAGGCCGTACGGCCGCCGGATGGGGCGAAACGGGCGCAAGGAGGCGGAGGCGCGTTTTTCCTGGGATACCGTGGCGGCTCAGACGGAAGAGGTGTACCAAACGGTGTGGAATCGCCGATCAACACTATGTCGGCAATCTAGCATGCGTATTGAGGAGGTTACGGGCATGGCTCGACCGAAGAGCACCAATGAGGACGGCGCGACCGCCAAGGGGAATCAGGCCAAAGGTACGACCGGCACGATAAGGACCGCGGCCAAGCCTGCGGCAACGATGCGGGCCACGAAGGGAACGACGGAGACGGTTACGAAGTCGATGGCCGCCTCTGCGGTCTCGGGCATGTCGATGCCCTCCGTCGAAGATATCCGCAAGCGCGCTTACGAGATCTACTTGGGCCGGGGGAGTGTGCCCGGTGACCCCGTTCAGGACTGGTTGCAGGCCGAGCGGGAGCTGGAGGCCGAGCAGGCCAAGACCGCCCGCCGCCGAGTACGCTCGCGCTGATCCTCGAAAGTTCATGACAGATTCTTGTCATTCGTGGCATGGGTCAACTTGTTGACCTGTGGGGCATGGTGGGCTCGTAGCGCAGGTCGAGGCACGAGACCTGCCGCAACCCTGCAAAACTCGCCACGGGCAAGCTGCGTGGCGACCGGCGAAACGACGCGCGAGATCCGTGCTTGCCCATGCCACCCACGGGGGTGGCCCATGTCCTCTTGTGTTCAGAGCGCGTTGCGACTCGTCGCAGATCGTACAATGCCAAACACGTCGGACATGGGGGAGCCGATGACAAGCTCCCGACATTGCGGCAGGTCTCGTGCCTCGACCTGCCCTACAGTCTGCAAAACTCGCCACGGGCAAGCCGCGTGGCGACCGATGGAATGGCGCGCGAGATCCGTGCTTGCCCATGCCACCCACGGGGGTGGCCCATGTCCTCTTGTGTTTAGAGTGCGTTGCGACTCGTCGCGGATCGTGCAGCGCCAAACACGTTGGACATGGGGGAGCCGATGACAAGCTCCCGACATTGCGGCAGGTCTCGTGCCTCGACCTGCCCTACAGACACTGCGGCAGGTCTCGTGCCTCGACCTGCCCTACAGTCTGCAAAACTCGCCACGGGCAAGCCGCGTGGCGACCGGCGAAACGACGCGCGAGATCCGTGCTTGCCCATGCCACCCACGGGGGTGGCCCATGTCCTCTTGTGTTTAGAGTGCGTTGCGACTCGTCGCGGATCGTGCAGCGCCAAACACGTTGGACATGGGGGAGCCGATGACAAGCTCCCGACATTGCGGCAGGTCTCGTGCCTCGACCTGCCCTACAGACACTGCGGCAGGTCTCGTGCCTCGACCTGCCCTACAGTCTGCAAAACTCGCCACGGGCAAGCCGCGTGGCGACCGGTGGAATGGCGCGCGAGATCCGTGCTTGCCCATGCCACCCACGGGGGTGGCCCATGTCCTCTTGTGTTTAGAGTGCGTTGCGACTCGTCGCAGATCGTGCAGCGCCAAACACGTCGGACATGGGGGAGCCGATGACAAGCTCCCGACACTGCGGCAGGTCCCGTGCCTCGACCTGCCCTACAGCTTGCAGGACGCCTGCGCTACGCAGGGTGGAACGGTTCCTGGTCTGCGTCGCTCAACGCGATATCTACACCTGGTAGCGCGCCTAAGAGACGGTCAGCAAGCACCGGGAGCACGGGGCGTTCGCTGGACCAATGACTCAGGGCGATCGCGGTGCAGCCATAGCGCTGGATGGTCAGCGCATCGTGGTGGCGAATCTCCCCGGTGACGATCACATCCTTGGCGGTCAGGGCAACGCGGAAAGGAGTGTCTCCGGCGGAGCCGACCGCTACGATCACACGCTCGATACCGCGATCGGCCGGGCCGACGATTTGCACACCCGGTGCTCCGGTAGCGCGTTTAAGCTTGCGGGCTAAACGGCCGGTAGTGGTGACGCGGGGCAGGCGGCCGACGCGCCCCGCCCCCGCGACCGGCCTGGCCGTCAGACGATAGATGTCGTAGGCCGGCTCTTCGTACGGGTGGGCATCGATCATCGCGGCCACTACGGCCGGCAAGGCTGCCTCCGGGACGACTGTCTCCAGGCGGACTTCGTCTACGTACTCCATCTTCCCGCGTTGCCCCAGTGCCGGGTTGGTTGACTCGCCTCCGAAGAAAGTGCCTTGTCCAGTGAGTCGATAGCTGCAGCGGCTATAGTCGCCGATCTGCCCGGCTCCGGCGTTGAACACCGCATCAGCGACCTTCTCCGCCTGCTCGGCCGGAACGAACACGATGAGTTTCATCTTGTTCTGCCCGGGCTGGTCCACGTGTTTGATCGGCTCGATCTCCTTAAGCCCGCACAATGCGGCCAGTACGTCGTTAGTGCCCCCTTCGGCGGCGTCGAGTGCCGTGTGCGGGGCATAGATGGCGATCCCGTTACGAATGCAGTCGAAGACAACGGCGTCCGTGCCGGTGCTCGGCTTGCGCAACGCGGACGCCGGTTTGAACAGCGGCGGGTGATAGCTCATTACGAAGTCGGCCTTGGCGCGGACGGCCTCGGCGGCGACCGCCGGCGTAAGGTCGATGCACAGCAGCATCCGCCGTACTGGAGCGTTGCGATCGCCGACAAGTAGCCCGACGTTATCCCAGCTCTCGGCAAGCCCCAGCGGAGCGATATCCTCCAAAGCAGAGCATACATCGGCTACGGTCGTCCTCTTCCTTGATGTTGCCTTGCTCATTCGCCGGCACACTCCTTTCGTACGAGGTCTCTAAAGGCCTCCCGCAGTCTCCGGGTGATCGGTCCGGGGCGGCCGTCGGCGATGTCGTGTTTCTCGACCCGGCTTACGGGCATGACCTGCATAATGACGTTGGTCAGCATTACCTCGTTGGCATCGAGAAGGTCGTCGATCGAAAGGGGGCGCTCCTGTACTTCGATGCCGGCCTTACGGGCAAGTTTAATGACGATTCCGCGCGCGATCCCCGGAAGGACCGGAGTGTCGAGCGGCGGTGTCACAAGTACACCACCGCAAACGATGAACACGTTACTGATCGAACCTTCCGCCAGGTGCCGCCCGGTGGTAAACCAGAGGGCTTCGGAGCACCGGGCACGTTGAGCCTCGCGCAGGCCGATCAGGCGGGGGAGGTATGCGAGAGTCTTGTGTCCGGCGATGGGGTCACTGGGGGAGACGAGGTGCTTGGTGATTACCACCGGCACTCCGGTATCGGCCACGGAAGCCGGCGGGGCGCCGAGCGGTTTCGCCGTTACGCAAACCGTGGGTCGGATGGAAGCGTCCTCGCCGGGGTCCATTGAGCCGGCTGACACGGTCAGACGCAAACGCGCTACCTTCAGCTCATTACGCTCCAGTAGTTGTTCAAGATCGGCGGTAGACGGAAGCTGCTCACGCTCAAGGGGGCGGATAAGAACCTCCGCGGACCGCCGAAGGCGGCCAATGTGAGATTCGAGCCGAAACACCCGACCGTTCTCGGCGCGCATGGTCTCGAATAATCCCGCACCGTGGAGCCAGCCGCCGTCGTCGATGCTGATCCGGGCCTCGTCTTCCGGAACCAGCTTGCCGTTGAAGTACACGAATTGGGTCACGGTATTGCGGCTTTCTTTGGGGTTGGTTTCCTGGCATTCAAGTCCACGCCGAGGGCTCGGAACATACCGGATGCCTTGGCGAGGGTCTCTTCGTATTCACGCTCGGCCACGCTGTCGGCGACAATAGCCCCGCCGGCGTGAACGTGGACGAGATGGCCCGTCTGGGTCATTGTACGGATAGCGATGTTCAGAGACATCGAACCGTCCAGCCCGAGCCGGCCGATCGATCCGCAGTATACTCCACGCTGGGTCGGTTCGAGTTCGTCTATTATCTGCATCGCGCGGATCTTGGGGGCTCCGGTGATCGATCCGCCGGGGAACGAGGCTCGAAGCAAATCCAGCCAGTTTTTGCCAGGACGCAGATCTCCCACGATCGTGGCCACGCGGTGGAACACGGTCGGGTGCTCTTCCAGGTCGCCGGCCGCGGTTACCCGCACGCTTCCGTACGAACAGACCCGGCCCAAGTCGTTCCGGAGCAGATCGGTGATCATGGTCAGCTCGGCCCGCTCCTTCTCACAGGACATCAGATCGGCGCGGCTCCGGCGGTCTTCATCCGGTTCGTCTGTTCGCGGCCTGGTGCCCTTGATGGGGCGGGTTACGACATGCCCGTCGCGCAGCTCCAGGAACAGCTCGGGCGAGGCCGAGATGATGGCCGCGGCTCCCCAGGGCAGGAACGCGGCGTGGGACGACGGGCATGCTCGGCGTAGGCGGCGATACAGCTCCACCGGCGTGGCATCCGTGCGGACGGTGAAACGCTGGGTGAGGTTGGCCTGATAGATGTCGCCGGCCTCGATGTACCGCTTCACCCGCGCGAGTCGGGCGTAGTATTCCCGGCGGGTCATGTTCGCCGAAGCCGTTCTGGTCGGGTCGATTGGCGGAAGGTCTGGTAGCCTGCTTGTTGCCGCGCAGTTGAGCGTTTCTCGTAGGTCATTGAGCCGCGCGGCAACGGGCGGGCGCCGGGCGGCGAGCCGGCCGGGCCAGTCGACTGCGGTGAGGAGCCACTGCCGCGTGTGGTGGTCGAAGACGGCGGCCGCGTCGTACAAGCGAAACCACGCCGCCGGCAGATCTACGTCGCGTCGGGTGGTGCAACGGATCCCTTCGATAGCCAGCCCTGATTCGTAGGTGAAGTACCCGATCCACCCGCAGCCGGGCGGCTCGATGTCGGAAGTTGTTGCGGGCGGGTACTTGGCCACATGCTCGGCGAAGCTGTGGAACGGGCATCCTTGGGCGCCAGCCGGGTGTATGAACTCGTCAGCGGGCCGCGCCGCCATGATGGAGAACCGCGCGTAAGGCGAGTTGCGCAGTGAGCTTTCGAGGATTGCCGGGCTTGTGTGTTCAGAGAAAATCACAGCCGCGGCTTCTGGGCTGACGGGGATTTCACAGGGTTCGATGATGATGCGCGGAGCTGTTCGTTGGCCGGCGGTCATGGCGGGGCGGAGTATATCAGAGCCGGCGACGATGCGTTAGTCTGGGTACTTCTGCGTTGACATCCGCCGGATGCATCGGTAACGTGCAATCCGAGGTTTCGCGCGAAGGATTGAGTTGGCTTCACCGGTCAAAGGACGGGCCATCATGTTTAGAAGACAGCATTTGCCCCGGTTTCTTGCGGTTCTTGGCACGATTGTAGCATCCGTAGTGTGGTCTGCTAATGCAGCGGATCCGCCGCGGCGCTCGGCGCCGGAGCAGGGGGAGGTTTCCGCGGAGAGCGTTTATGTTCGCAGCGGGCCCAGCCTGAACCATTACACGATATGCAAACTGAACGCGGGCGATCGGGTGACGATTGTCGGTGAGCGCAACGGATGGTACGAGATTCTGGCGCCGGCGGGGGTGTTCAGCCTGATCTCCGGTGACTACGTGGACAGCCCGGACGGCAAGTCCGGCGTGGTGAACGGCTCCAATGTTCGGGTTCGGGCGGGCTCCTCGCTCAACGACTCCAAGTACACGATTCAGACGAAGCTGTCGAAGGGGGCTGAGGTGTCGATCCTGGGCCGCAATCCGGACGGCTTCTATCGGATAGTCCCGCCGGACGATGTGACGGTGTGGATCAGTGCCGATTTCGTCGAGCGGGTGTCACCGGGGCGGCTGCAGCACGAGCGGGCCGTTCAAGCGCCCATCGGTGACGTGACGCCGGCGCCCACCGGCGCAGGAGTTACTGACGAAAAGGTGTCACCTGAGGATGCGGAACCGCATTCGGGTTCGTTGCTGGCCGCCGTTCAGGCGACGTTTGAGCGGGGGCAACTGGCCGAGATTGATGCCGATGCCGACGCGGAGTTTGCCAAACCCCTGCTCGATCGCGAGTTGGATTCGTTGATCAAGCGCTATCGGAAGGTCGCCGGGCAAGAAGAGGACGAGTTCGCCCGGCGCTATGCCGAGGCCCGGATCACCCAGATCGAGAACATGGTCGAGGCCGCCGAGGCTATCCGGCGGGTACGGCGGATGGGCGAGCAGACCGACGCACGGCGCCGAGAGTTCATGGCGGAGCGGGCGAACATGCACAGCGCCCCGGTCCCGGTGCCGAGCGGGCTGAGCGCCCAGGGTGAATTGCACGTCAGCGCTTTGTATGTGCCGGGTACGCAGCCGAATCGGTATCGGCTTGTCGATCCGACGCAATCTCCGCCGCGGACGATTGCCTACGTCGACATTCCCGCGGAATTGGTGATCGATGTGAACGAGTTTCTCGGGCGGTACGTGGGGGTGCGGGCTTCCGGGCAGCGGCTGCAGCCCGGCGGGGTGGACCCGGTGCCGATCTATGTAGCTCGCGAGTTGGTGGTGCTGGATCCCGCGGTCGCGACGGCCGGGGCAGAGGGTGACTAATAGCCCACCGAGAACATCCGGCGTTTCCGCTTGTGGCGGCTTTGTTTGAAAGGGAGTCTGCGGTGACAAAACGTCTGTGGTCGATTCGAAGGAAGCTCGCTACGGCTATGACGGCGGGAGTTCTGCTCCAGGCGGGCGGATGCGCCGACAACGAGATCGTCACGGGTTGGTTGACGGCGATGTTCAGTTCGGTTCTGCAGGATTTGGTCTACAGCTCGTTCAACCTTATCTGACATTGATGGCTGACCGGATCCCCAGCGTTACGATTATTGGCGACGGCGCGATGGGGACGGTCTGCGCGTTTCTTCTGGCTGACAAGGCGGACGCTTTGACCATGTGGGGGGCGTTTCCGGATTATGTAGATCAACTCAACCGCCGGCGCGAGAACGTTCGGTTCCTGCCGGGTTACCGACTGCCTGATTCGCTCTCCCTTGTGCATGAGCCCGCCGAGGCGTTTGCTCGGACCCCGGCGATGATTGTGTCGGCCGTGCCCTGCCAGTTCATTCGGTCGGTGTGGACCCGGTTGGCGGAATCGGTACCTGCAGCGGTGCCCATAGTGTGTGTGGCCAAGGGTATTGAGGTTGATACGCTTCTGCGCCCGACCGACATTATCGGGGAATGTGTCAGCAACCCGGTGCGGGCGTGCCTGTCGGGCCCGAGTATCGCGGCCGAGGTAGCCGCCAGGAAACCCGCGAGTGTGGTGGTGGCGTCCGACGATGCCCCATTTGCCCGGTTCGCCCAGGAGGCGTTCAGCACGGACTACTTCCGCGTGTATACCAGCTCGGACGTGCTGGGGGTTGAGCTGGCCGGGGCGGTGAAGAACGTGATTGCCCTGGCGGCGGGGATCTGTGACGGAATCGACGCGGGCAATAACGCGAAGGCGGCGCTACTCACCCGCGGCGTCGTGGAGCTTGCTAGGTTGGGGGCGGCGATGGGAGCCTCGCCCGAGACCTTCCGGGGTTTGGCCGGTGTGGGCGACCTGTTCACCACGTGTGTCTCCGGGCACAGCCGAAACCGAACGGCCGGGGAACGGATTGGCCGAGGAGAGACGGCGGAACAAGCCATCGCGGCCACGTCTTCGGTTATTGAGGGGATCCCGACTACGCGCGCCGTGCTGGAACTTGCCCGCCGCCATCGGGTGGAGATGCCCATTGTTGAGGCGGTAGCGAGCGTGCTGTTCGACGGAGTCCGCCCACAGGACGCGATCGCGAAGCTGATGACCCGCCGGCTCCGCGCCGAGTAGCTTGGCGCTCGGCGCGTGCTGCCTGGAACCGGCCCTCGGGGTGCTTTGCTGAGCTGCTTCGCTTGGCCGGTGCGGCGCAGCCAAAGACGGACCCTTCTTAGACCGATAAAACACCGGAGAATATCGGTACGTCTTGTGGTTAGGAGGCGGTTGACTTGCGCGCACTGGCGACCAGCGGCGGTCCGTGGGAGGTGTTGGGGTATCGGGAGCTGTTGCTCAGCCTTACGTGGCGGGATCTGCGCGTTCGATACAAGCAATCGCTGCTCGGGATCGCCTGGGCGGTGCTGCTGCCCCTTTCCATGATGTTGGTCTTCACCTTCGTGTTCACTCGGGCGATCGACGCCCGCTCGGTGCTGCACGTCGACATGCCCTACGCCCTGTTTGCTTACGCCGGGTTGGTGCCGTGGACGTTCTTCAGCATGAGCCTGAGCGGGTGTGTAAACTCGCTGGTGGCCAATCGTAACCTGGTGACCAAGGTCTACTTCCCGCGCGAGGTGTTTCCCCTCTCGTGCGTGGGGAGCTGTCTGGTTGATTTCGGCATTGCGATGTCGGTCCTGGTGGGCTTGATGGTCTTCTTCCACCTGCGTGGAGATTGGGCGTTTGTGCCCAGTTGGGCGCTGATGTTCCTACCGGTGGTTCTGCTGGTGCAGATTACCTTGACGGTAGGCGTCGGGATGTTGCTGGCGATGGCCAACCTGTTCTATCGGGACGTCCGGCAGATCTTCGGCGTGGTGATTCAGCTTTGGATGTTCGTTTCGGCTGTGGTCGTTCCGGTGCCGCGCGATGGCACCTGGCTGGCCACGTTAATCAGCTTGAATCCGCTGGTACCGTTGATCGGGGCGTATCGCGATTGCGTGATCTACGGGCGAATGCCCGCTGCGACGGGCTTTGTCTATGCGACGGTAGTGGCCGTGATCCTGTTGGCCGGCGGGTGGGTTTGTTTTCGGCGGGCATCGTACAAGTTTGCGGAGTGCATTTGATGAGTATTCCGGCAGTGCACTTCAACGAGGTCTCGAAGCGTTTTCGCCTGGGCGCTACGCACGATTCCCTGCGTGATCTGCTATCAAGCGGTGTTCGGCGTGTCTTCCGGCGCGGGGCCGGCTCCAACGGGCGCGATACGTTCTGGGCTCTGCGTGATGTGGATTTCTCGGTGGCCCAGGGGGAGGCGGTCGGGATCATCGGTCCGAACGGGGCCGGCAAGAGCACCGTTTTGAAGCTGCTCGCGGGAATCCTGCGCCCGGACGGCGGGGAGGTTCGCGTGTGTGGCAGGCTGGCGGCACTCATCGAGGTGGGCGCGGGTTTCCATGGCGATCTTACCGGGCGCGAGAATATCTTTCTTAACGGGGCGATCATGGGTATGTCCCGAGCCGAGATCCGGCGCAACCTCGATGCGATCGTGGACTTCGCCGGGATCGAGCGGTTTTTGGATATGCCGGTCAAGCGGTATAGCTCCGGGATGTATGCCCGGCTGGGGTTCAGTATCGCGTCGCACGTTGATCCGGACGTGCTTTTGGTCGACGAGGTTCTCTCCGTCGGCGACGCCGTGTTCCGGCTGAGATGTGCGGACCGGATGCACGAGCTGGTGCGCCGCGGGACTACACTCGTGTTCGTTACGCACAATCTGGACCAGATGCAATCCATCTGCCGACGGGCGGTGGTGCTCGATCATGGTCGGACCGTTTTTGCGGGAGCGTCGCGAGAAGCGGTCGGACATTATCTGCAGGCTATGTCCAAGGCCTACACCACGCAGCCTACGGATATGACCGCTGAAGATCATGAAGACGTACAGGCGGCGGAGTTGGTCAACGTGCGTTTCGTTAACGCCGCCGGTGAAGAGCTCGTGTGGGTCCGTTCGCGCGACGAGATTCGCGCGGAAGTGACCTTCCGAATGCGACGGCCGGTCTCTCGGTTGGTCGTCGAGTTGAACATGCGAGCCTCGGTCAACGAGAATCTGATCAGTATCAACTCGGGGCGGGATGGTAGGACATTTGACGTCGCGGAGGGTGTCCAGACGGTGGCACTGTCACTTCCGGCGCTGCCGGTCAGCGGCGGACAGTATTTCTGGAACGTGCGAATGTGGGATGCTAATCGCGGGACCACCGAGCTGGATACGCCGTTTAGATTCCCGCTGGTGGTAGATGACGAAGGCCGGGCAACGGGAGTTCTCTGCCTGGAGCATGAGTGGACGACGTTAGAGAAAGGGGCGGTTCGCTCGGTGGCGAGGTCGTCGGTTGAACCGGCGGCGGTGCGCGCGGGGGCTTGCTGTGAAGATCTGCATCTTCAGTGACGCTCGGTCCGTGCACATTCAGCGGATCGTGCCCGGGCTAATCGCTCGGGGGCTCGAAGTCCATGTGGTGACGCACAAGCCGGCCGAGTTGCCGGGAGCCTGCGTTGAGAAATTCACCGTGCCGGCGCCCGGGCTGAACAACCTGCGCCGGTGGCACGGACGTTGGCGGCGGTACCTGCGGGATTTCATGGACCGGTTCGATGTCGTCCACGTCCATTTCTTGCAGGATTGGGGGTTCACCCCGGAGATAATCTCCTCCGGATGCTTCGTAGCCACGCCGTGGGGTTCGGATATCGTCCAGCCGCCGGGCGAGGGGTTTCCTCCGATCGAACTTGCCGAAGCCCGGCTGGCCATGCTGCGTCACGCTACGGCTGTGACGACTTGGGGACCCGGTTTCGCCCGGATCGTGGCGGAATACGCCGGGTTGGATGTGGAGGACATCGATCTGCTTCCGCTGGGAGTCGATCTGGCTCTGTTTCGTCCGGATTTATCGCGATTGAGTGACGAACGCCGTCCTTTGCGGGTCGGGTTCTTCAAGGGTTTTCGCGAGGTCTATGGCGCCACCTATCTCATGCGGGCGATCCCGACGGTCGTGGAAGAGGTTCCGAACGTACGTTTCGACCTGATCGGCGACGGACCCCAACTGGAAAAGTGCAAGGCCCTCGCGGGCCGGCTCGACGTGGACGATTGCGTGAACTGGGTCCGACGTCAGCCGCACCGCAATATCCCGAACTACCTGGCCAACTGGGATCTAACGGTCGTTCCGTCGGTTTGCGAGAGTTTCGGGGCGGCCGCGTTGGAGTCGTCGGCCATGGGTGTGCCGGTGGTGGCGTCGGACGTAGGGGGGCTGCCGGACACGGTCCGACACGGGGTCACCGGTTTGCTCACCCCGCCGCAGGCTCCCGAGCAACTGGCCGATGCGTTGATTACGCTGTTGGAAGACCCGCCGCGCCGCCGGGAAATGGGGGCTGCCGGCCGGGAGATGGTCGAGCGCGAGTACAACTGGCAGACCATTCTTGATAAGTGGGTTACCACGTACGAAAAGGCCCGCGATTGTGCGGGGGCGGTATTGTGTTAAGTTTGCCAAATGACGCAAACTTGTCACCCGACGGGCCGGTGGAGACACGAAACCTGAAAAGCGCCGGGATAAACCGGCATGGAGGCCGTAGGGCAGGTCGAGGTACGAGACCTGCCGCAACCTCGTCTCGCCACCCGATGTTCCCATAAAACCCGGGCTCGCGCACCACTCGACGGTTTCATAACATCCGATCTCGGATCACCAGCCCCCGCCAGGGGCCTACAGCTCTTCTTAGCCCGTAGGGCAGGTCGAGGCACGAGACCTGCCGCAACGGCGACCATCGTGCGAATACCTGCTACGATGGCGTCCATCGCGCGAAGACCCGCCTGCATTCCCAAGGGGTGGCCCACCTCTTTAGAGGTGGGGAATCCGATGATCCGACCTTTGAGACGTAAGTGCCCATACAATGACACTCCACGGGCCGACAAGCCGGCCCACCCGACAAACCAGCGTCGAGTCTTCGTCCCCCACGGCTGAAGCCACGGGCCACCCGACCTACGGGCAATCCGCCGGGGCGCTGAACGGATACGCCAGCCCCCGGAAGCCTTGACCGATTCGCATGATGTCCGTCATATTGACCACCGCGTTGGGAACCTCGGGTTCGACGTCCGACCAGGTCCAACGTGGGGCGCTCGGGTTTCGCTGGAAGACCTGCACGGCCGCCATGACGTCGTCCATACTCACAATCCCGTTAGGAGCCGACCAAGACCCGCCCGTGAACGGACCCACAACGTCACACCAGTACTTCGGAGCCGGTATCGCCGTAGACGTGAGTTCAATGGAATCGCTCGTTCCCGCACCTGCCAGCGTCGCCCGGACCTCATAAGCCGAGCCCGGCACGATCATACAGCCGCGAAGTTGAATGACGCCCTCCGGCCAGAGCCGCACTACCGGATAACTCACCACCGAAGACGCGAAGTCCCCGGACTCTGTTTCCACCGGCGCGCCGGCCCAGCCGACCACGCCGACCGAATCAGGGAACAGCTCGCTGGAAGTCAGGATCACCTCGAAAGCCACCGGAGTACCCGCGTTCTGCGGAACGAAGGATATATAGCGATTGGTGGGCACATCGTCCGGCGCCCCGGCCGCCAGCGGAGCCTCGACCTCAAAAGAGCATACGCAGTACCCGTACATCGGGTCTACCGGATCCGTCTCGCATATCCAATCGTCCGGGCAATCGACGTCGCCGCCGGGGCAGGCGATCATCTCGTCCGCCGGCAGCCCGCCCACGCACGCCCCGGCCGTGGCCGTGCCGTCGCAGGTGTCGTCGATGGAACACGGGTTACCGTCGTCGCAACCGGTTCCTGACGGAAGCGGATCATGCACCACAATGCCCGTTAACGGATCGCAGACATCCTCCGTACACTCGATGCCGTCGTCTAAGAGAATCACCGTGCCGCCATCCGGATCGCAGCATTCGGTACCGACTTCGTAGTTTGGATCGAAGTGACACCAGCCCGTCTCCGTATTACACCAGTCGTTTGTGCAGGAGTTCCCGTCGTCACATGTGGTGCACGGCTCGCACGCGTTCGTCGCACAGGTGCTGCCGTCGGAGAAGAAGGAGTACATCCCCCCGTCCGCCAACGCCGCACACTCCGCCTCGGTGACGTCGTCGGCACAGCCGCCCCCGCTACCGGTGTCGTAACAGCATTGGCCGGTAACCACAGTCAGCAAGGCCGACGTGCGGACCAGACCTGGGATGAACTGCGCAATCTCATCGTGCATGAACGTTCTCGACGTATCCGCCATCATCTGGATTTCGTAGGTGCCTTTTGCGTACGTGGGCACGTCCACGATCCACGTTCCGCCATAGCACGTCGTACCGGGGTCCGTCACGGAACCGCCCATACACACGCTGCCTAGCTCACAATCATCGTGGGGCCCCGGCAGAGGTGTTAACCCGAAGAACACCCAATCCGGACGGTTGGAATCGATGAAGCAGCCGTCTTCAGTGAACGGACGCCACGTACTCAACGGCTCCCCAATCCCGTTGTCGTACGATGCCGGATTGTCCGACGTGGCCTGATACGCCCCCAGCGCCGGGTCACCCGGCGCCTGGCCCCAGCCGCGCACCTTCAGTTCGAACGTGACCTGACAATCCCCGGTTTCGAGGATAATCTCCGACGGCACGCCCTCCGTCGTCGAATTGTCAATGATCGCACCGGCCCCCGTCGTGCTGACCGGCTGGTACCGAAACTCCTGGCCGGAAACCTCCCCAGAGTGGCCCGAAACAACCAACATTGCCACAACCACCATCATCCACATTTCTCGAGAACATGCGTTCATCTTCACTACCTCCATCTGGCATGTGGTCCTTCGAAACTCTACGCCATCCCAACTAAGTGCCGCCCCTGGCGTTCTTGACAATCGTCGCACCGCGCGGGTGAACAACTGTCAAGACAGTAGGGGCTTCGTTCACCTAACTCCCGCATTCCCGCGGCTTACGCCACGGGCTTCGAAGATCTTCCGCCCTGACGGGCTAATACCGCAATCCGTAGGGCAGGTCGAGGCACGAGACCTGCCGCAACGGCGACCATCGCGCGAAGACCCGCTACCATAGCGACCATCGCGCTAATACCTGCCGTAACGGCGACCATCGCGCGAAGACCCGCCTACATTCCCACAGGGAGGCCCGCCTCTTTAGAGGTGGGGGACCCGATGATCCGAACCTCAAGACGTTAGTGCCCATACAATGACACTCCACGGGCCAACAAGTTGGCCCATACCACCCACCGTCGAGTCCTTCTCCCCCACGGCTAGAGCCATGGGCCACCCAATCCGCCTTTGTCCCCCACGGCTAAAGCCATGGGCCACGCGACGGCGTTCCTACGGACAATCCGCCGGATCGCTAAATGGATACGGCTGTCCCTGGAACCCGAACACTATCTGCATGACGTCCGTCATGTTGACAATCGCGTTGGGTTCCTCACCGTCAACGTCCACCCTCGTCCATACGGGGGCCGTCGCCGAATGTTGGAACCCCTGAATCGCGGCCATGACGTCGTTCATCCCTACGACCCCGTCCGCCGCCGTCCACACTTCGCCCGTAAACTCACCGACCACGTCGGCCCAGTGTTTCGGAGTCGGCTCTGCCACCGTCGCGCGAAGCAGCGGAGAGCCGAAGACCAACCCGTCGGTCGTGGTGCGGATCTGATAAACGCCGGCCGGCGTAATCTCACAATCTGCCAGGTGCAATAATACGGAAGAATACGGCCACTCGCGGTAGACCGGCGTATCCACCACGCGGACCACGTATTCGCCGGACGCAACTTCCGTCGGATCACCAACCCAGCCAACGACACCCGTGGAGGCAGGGAACAGCGTGCTGGAAACAAGAGAGACCTCGCAGGCTGCGGCACCGTAATGATTGAGTAAGGCAAAGGACACATAGCGATTCGTGACCGTATCATGTGGCGGCCACGGCATAACTACGGCGTTAAGCTCACTCGTGCAATCGCAATAACCGTACATTGGATCAAGCATATTCCTCTGACACCACCAAGGGGCCGGACACTCCATATCCGAAACACACTCGATCATCTGATCTTCCGGCATGACGCCGACACATGCATCCGGATCACCCGTACCGTTGCAGACGCTCTCCGTTGTGCAGAAGTCGGCGTCATCGCATGGCTCGCCGGCCGGGAGAGGATTGTGCGAAACCTCGCCAGTCCACTCGTCGCAGATGTCTACAGTACACGGTAGACCGTCGTCAATTGGAGTCAACGCCCCGCCATTCGGATCGCAGCAGTCGGTTATGAAGTTGTAGATTGGGTAGTTGTAGCAGTACCCGTTGTACTCGCATACATCCATAGTGCAATCGCTCCAATCGCTGCAGTAGGAATCCCCCATGCACGGATCACATGAGTAGTCTTCACAAACCGCACCCGCGAAGAACATGTACGAATGGCCGGGCGAAGTTAACGCGTCGCACTCGGCCTCTGTTACGCCGTCGGCGCAGCCGTTTTCGATACCCATATTATAGCAGCACTGCCCCGTAACGATCGTCACCAACCCCGGCGTGCGAACCAGACCGGGAATCAGGTTGGCGAAGTCGTCGTTCATGAACGTTTTCGCCGTGTCATCCACTATCTGAATCTCGTACGTGCCCTTGGCCCCGCCCGGTAGATCCAGGATGAGCGTACCGCCGTATTGAATCGCACCCGGATCGGACGGGAATTCTCCCATACACGTTGAACCCATCTCATAGTCCGGACTGCCAACGTAGACCGCGGCGAGCGGATCCAAACCGAAATAAACAAAGTCCGACCGGGTTTCGTCGATGAAGCAGCCGTCCTCGGTCAACGGGTGATATGCCCCGATCGTCGCCCCGATCCCGTTATCGTACGACGCCGCGCTGTCCAAAGTCGCCTGATAAATACCCAGTGCCGGAGAGCCCGGCGCGTGCCCCCAGCCGCTCACCTTCAGCTCGAGCGTTACCTGGCACCCGGCGGCATCCAGAATGATCTCCGACGGCGTACCCTCCGTCGCCGAGTTGTCGATGATGGTGAAATCCCCGGTCGCACCGACCGGCTGCCACCGCAACTCTTGCCCATCAACCGCGGCTCCGCCACCAACGATCGCAATGACCGCAACAATCCCAACGACCGCCCGAAATGTACGACGACTCGCCTTCATCTGTCTGACCTCCGTCCTTTATGTGGTCGATCTGAATCCAATACCCGAACCACCTTGATTACTCTTCCGCCCTCACGGGCTAATACCGCAGCCGTAGGGCAGGTCGAGGCACGAGACCTGCCGCAACGACGACCATCGCGCGAATACCCGCCTACGTTTCCAAGGGGTGGCCCACCTCTTTCGAAGTGGGGGACCCGATGATCCGACCTTCGAGACGTAAGTGCCCATACAATGACACTCCACGGGCCGAGAAGTTGTTTGTCCCCCCACGGCTAAAGCCGTGGGCCACCCGACCGCGACCGTCTTGGTCGAGCCAATTGGGAGTAAACCGACATCGAATTGCGGCAGGCTTGCTTGCGGCATCGTCAGCCACCCTTTCGGATCTCGGCTTCCTCGCTACGCCGCCATCCCCGGGGCGATAACACTGAAGTCCATTGTACGCTTCCACCATTCCAAATGGAATCTTTTTCACCTACAATTAATGCCGCGCCGCATACTCGCAAGCGAATATGTGGGCGATATCGCTACAGATGCCACCGGCGCACGAGAGTTGCGAGTGAAGCTGTCCGTGAGGCCGCTGATTCGAAAGGGAAGTTGGGGGCGACGCCGTCAAACGTGCCGAGAAACGCCACGCAGTAAGAGTGACATAATCACGGCACATTCCGGTTCCGAATCCCGGCATTGACTGACCGCCGCACGGCCGGTTCTAACCAACGGAGGCGGTTTTTGACTCTGCCCGCCCCCACCCCCGGGGCTCAGAAAGTGAAGTAAGCGTGATAGTGGTCGCGGATGGCCAGGTCGACGTTGAAGATCGAGGCGATCAGCGCCGCGCGCATCCACATTCCGTTACGAACCTGATCCCAGTACTTCGCCTGGGGGGCGGAATCCAGCCGCTGGTCGATCTCATGCCGCCGCGGCAAAGGGTGCAGGATGGCCAGGTCCGGCTTGAACTCCTTGGCCAGCTCCGGTGTGAGGGCGAAGCTGTTGTAGTCGATCAACTTAGACTCGCCGTCGACGTCGTGCTCGTCCTGCAGGCGGGTCATATACACGGCGTCGAGATCCCCGATATGGCGCCGAAGATCGCCGGCTATTTCATACTCGACATTGTGCCGCTTCACGTATTCCAGAATATCTTCGCCGATCTGCAGCTCCGGCGGCGAGACGAAGAGCAGCCGCACTCCGGGATAGCGGCACAGCAAATAGGTCAACGACCTCACGGTCCGCCCCCGCTGAAGATCACCCACGAAGGCGATCGCCTTGCCCTCGAACAGATTCTGCATGTAGCGCTGCTCGATCGCTTTTTCGCCCTCGCCGGCGAAGCAGCGCGACAGAGTATAAATATCCAAAAGCGCCTGCGTCGGGTGCTGATCCCGCCCGGAGCCGCCGTTTATTACGGGAATGGTCCGGGGCATATCGTTCAGGATATGCGCCACATGCTCGGCGAACCCCTCGGCCGGGTGCCGCATGATGATCAGATCGAAATACTGGCTCAAGACGCGGATCGTATCGTCTTCCGACTCGCCCTTGACTTCGGACGAAGTCGAACGATCACGCACCTCGTTGTACGGCATCCCGACAATCTGACAGGCCGCCGTGAAGGACAGGAAGGTACGCGTCGACGGTTGGATGAAGTACAACATCGCCCGCCGGTGGCTCAGCAGCGACAACAAATACTGCGTACCCTGCCGTGTTCCGCTGACCGTGCGGATCATATCCGCCAACTGACAAAGCCGCTCGATCGCCGTCCGGTCAAACTGCTGCGCCAGAACGACGTGAAAGGCCTTGTCGTTCCGGTTCAATTCTGCGAGGCGTTGCCCTCGATCAGCGTCCTGCGGCTTCGCGACACCCGTAGTCATCTTGCGCACCTTCATCCTGAGACGTACCTCAATCTCCGGTCTCGTTCAGACCACCCTTCGAGACTGCTCAGTTTTGCTCAAGCAGTCCCTCAGTAGAATCGACCGGAGCGGGTGTGTCAAACTCCCCACCCAATCCCAGGGTGCGCTCATTCGGATCGGGGAGGATCACGGCTCGGTGGATACACGTGCCTTCGCTCATCGCCGCCTCGACGTGGGAATGATGGCGGCAGATCGTGCGGGGGGGCAAAACGGGGCCGACGTTGTGCTCCGAATCGGCCACGAACTCGTCCTCGGAGGAGGATTCATCGACTACAGTCTCCACTTCCCACGGGTAAACATCGTCCGAAAGCGGATCAACGCCGTCGGCGGACGGATCAAACCACACGTCCGCCGACTGCGCAGACGCCGGCAGCTCCGCCGGTTCGCCAGGGCCGACCCGCTGCGACGCCCAGAACAGCCCTACGGCAAAGAGGATCACCGCGGCCGCAGCCTTCGGCCAGAACAGCCGCACGGCCGCCCCCGGGCTCTCGACCACACGCGGCTCTTCCAAATCGGGAACTTCCACCCGACCCGTTAGCACCGCTCCGCTCTTCAGGGCGGCCAGCGCCTGCTCTTCAGCCCGACGCTGAAGGTCCTCCAGCGGCTCCAGCCCGGCCAGCCCCTCGATGGCCCCGGTAACCGCCTGGATCTGCTCAGCCAGGGCTCGGCAGGACTCACAATGTGCTAAATGAGACGCCAAACCCAGCGGCAACGGTTCATCGCCGGATGTCAGCTCGTCGTCGGACAACGTCAACATAACCCAAAGCCGCTTCGGGCAGATGCTGCTATCAGCGGGCGTATTCAGTTCTGTATTACTCATGACTCGCTTCCCTCACCGAGGAGTTCTGCCAGTTTGACGACCGCATGGCGCCGATACACCCGGGCCGTGGCCGGGGCAATGCCGAGGGTTATGCCGACCTCCTCGTATGTCATCTTGCTCAAGTCACGCAGGATGACCACATTTCGAAGGTGGTTCGGCAGCTCCGACAGCGCGGCACGAAGGTCAACCTGGTTCTCGGACTCCTCAGTCTGTGGGACGTTCCTCGCATCCTCTCGGTCCTGATCGGCCACAATCGCCGGCCAGTGTGCTCGACGCCGGTTCCGCTTGCGGATCATCTCGACCGCGATGTTCGCGGCCGTGCGAAACGCGTAGGCCTTCTCACATTTCACATCCCCGCGGTTCGCTCGAGTAGCAAGCTTGCAGAAGCAGTCCTGATATGCGTCCTGCACGTCCGGTTCGCTCCCGAGCAATCGCCACAGCATCCGGGTTATTGCGGGGCCTTCGACCTTCATGAGCCGGACCACCCACGTGTGATCTACCCCTTTCGGCACCGCCTCGGCGCGCGGAGCAACCGCCTCATTCACTACCCCCGGAATAGCGCTGGCCACACTGCTCACCGACGGATTAGATGCGCGAGGTGATTCCGTGTTAGCGCGGCCTGGCTGATTCGGTTCCGATCTTCGGGGCATGAAACAAGGGCTCCGCAAGAGCAGCTATCCAGCGACGCGGCCTACCCGACAACAAATGGTAGGCACACTGATGTGAATCGTCACGGGGTCTCCGTGATTTAGGGCGGCGTATGTCGCGGCGGGGCGGGATCGTTGCGGTAAGGCGGGTCCGTTACGCTGGCGGGTCCGGTAACGTCCGAGCCCGTAACGCAGGCATCCTGCCTGCCAAGTGCTACGCAACAGGTCCGCTGTGCGGACCATCGCCCTCACCGATCTACGGACTGCGTTCCGTCGGAGTACGCCAACGGCATTTCGTCCTCCAGCCCAGGGTCTCCGCGCAGCGGCTACCCTGGGTCCACGGTCAAGAGAGGAACTTACCCAGACGGGGTTACGCTGTGGTGGCGAGACCCACGAAGTAGGTAGCGCCCGCTGTGCGGACCATCGTCCTCTGAACGTCCGGCCGCGAATGCGGTCCGCTCAACCGGCAGGGCAACGACCTGCCTTCACGGTGAGGCGTCGACCCCAGGCAGGTCGTTGACCTGGTCTACGAGGCTTCAACGGTTCCCGCTCTTCTTCGCCGTCATTCCGTCGAAGACCAAGCCGACCCACGTATCGGCATCGAGCCAGCTTTGACCCCAGCGGTCATCGAACTCCTTCGTGGGCTTCTCCGCGATGATCTCGGCGCGTGACTTGCCCTGGTCGATCAACGCTCGGACGCGGTCCCGCACCGTCGCCAACATGTCACGATAGGTCTTAAGTTCCACGCTGTTCAACAGCCGGCCATGGCCGGGGATCACCGTGGTTTTGTCATCTGTCAGCGTCAAGGCGCGATCCAGCGCGGCCACCATCCCATCCAACGAGCCCGCCGCGTTGACGTCCATGAACGGGTACATGCCGTTAAAGCAAGTATCGCCCACGTGCAGGACGTTAGCCGTGCGAAAGAAGACGAGACAGTCACCGTCGCTATGGGCCGGCTCGATCGGAAAGACGTCCACCTTTTCGCCATTCCAATGGAAGGTCAATGGGCTATCGAACGTAATCACCGGCAACGCGGCGGCCGGGGAAGGCTCCATCTCACGGTCGATCACGGCAATGAAGCGCTTCTCGGTCATCAGCTTCCGGGTGCTTTTGTGGGCCACAATGACCGCCCCGGTTTTGGCCAGGTGCTCGTTGCCCCCGACGTGGTCGAAGTGCCAATGCGTATTGATGACCATGCGGACCGGATTCTTGCTGACCTCGCCGACTGCCTCCGTGATCTTCTCGGCAAGCTGCTCGAACCCGGTATCGACCATTAGCGCTCCATCTTCGCCGACCAGCAAGGCGATGTTCCCCCCGCCGCCTGCCAGCACGTAAAGGTTCTCGGCCAGCGGCACGGTGTGAATCCGAACCTTCGACCAGTCCTGCGCTTGTAGTGGTGACGTTAACGAGACACTAAGAAGTAGAACCAAGCCCGCATGCCAACGTGTTGTCTTCATCGAATCACCCTTCCGCTCAACAAGCCGTGCGCCCCACCACTCCCACGCGGGGGATGTCACCGCAAGCGTGGTATTCTAGACTTCTTTCCAACGTCGCGCAAGCGACTTGACAACACCGTACAAAACGGCCGGGAACAACCGCGATAATCGGGGGACACTCGCGCGGGTGGCCCATCCAATCGGTAATCGGGGGACACCATACATGAATGGTAATCGGGGGACACCATACGTATTTCTGTTGGCGTGCCGACGGGTAGGGCGCAGGCATGCTACGAATAGCGCGGGTTGTTGCCCTTGGTCTTCTGGATCGCGATTACCGGACGATAGTTCTTCAATGGATAATCTGCTACAATGACAGCATATGGCAGATGCGCTTTGAATCGATGTTGACGACCTGGACGGTTCGCTCCGCCGGAGCGGCCACCGAAGCGTGTTGCCCCGTCGTATCTGGAGGACTATCACATGCCCCCGACAACGCCGTACGCTTCGCGCACGTTCGCCATCGCTGTCATGACGATTGCTCTGTCAACGTGCCTGGCTCAATCGTCGCCTGCCTCGACGCCCACTTCGGGTTCGGACCGCACGTCCTGCTATGGCGACCTTGACGATAATGGACTGGTCGACCTGGACGATTTCGCGTCGCTGCTCAACTGCGTCGCAGCGGGGCAGCCCTTGCCCTCTGCCTGTACGCAGGCTGATACCGACAGCGACGGTGACGTGGACCTGCTAGACTTCGCACGGCTCCAAACAGCCTTCACCGGTTGCCGTTCGTGCGGCGCTTGCAGGGATTCCGTCAGCGTGACCCCAGGGGCAACCGAGTTGGACTACTGGCGCATAGTCACGCCGAACGCAGTGGCACGCGGGGCTGTGTGCAACGACGGATGCCCGTACGTGTACTACGTTCGACCAGGTCGCAACGGCAACGAAAACAAATGGGTGTTCTTCCTGAAAGGCGGTGGCGGCTGCGCCTCGCCGGAAAGCTGCGCCGTGCGCTGGCGCGCCCAGTCCCATTGGATGAGACCACGGACCCAAAACTGGCGGCCGCCGACAGAAGGCATCCTCAACCCTGATACCACGCGCAATCCCGATTGGGGTGACTGGACGTTGGTCTACTTGCACTACTGCTCCTCAGACTTGTTCACCGGCGACCGGCCCGCCAGTTGCGAGACGGACGGCTGGCACTTCCGCGGGCACCGCATCATCCAAGCCGTTTTGGAGGACCTGCACAGCCCGCCGAACGGGCTCCCCAACCTCGGCGACGCTACGGAGGCGATGTTTACCGGCGGGTCGGCCGGCGCCTATGGAGTGATCCACAACCTCGACTGGGTTGCCGCCCAGTTGGCACCCACTCCCGTCAAGGGTGTGGCGGATTCCGCTACGGCCGCCACCGTCGTCCCTGAACTCATCGAGCCCATGCGGCTCACGTCCCTGACGCAGAGCATCTTCTGGAACGCTCAGCTCGACGAATCCTGCCTGGCCAGTGAGGCCGACCCCTTGGATTGCCTGGATACACAGAACGTCGTCCCGAATCACCTGTCGACACCCTGTTACGTCTATCAGGATCAGTTCGATGCGAATGCGTTCACCATGCAGCAAATCCACGGCCTCTGCCTCGAAGAAGCGTGCAGCGATGCGGAGCCGTGCGCAGGGGACGATGAGTGCTTCCAGAACATCTGCATGGGCCCGACCTGCGATGTCGACACACCGTGCCCCGTTGGCTACTGCAACGAGGCCGGCCTGTGCTTCGGGCGTGAATGTGTGGAAGACGGACAGTGCGCGTCCGAAAGCGTGTGCGACCAAGGCTTCTGCGCAGATCCCTTACCCTTGTGCGAGTCGGACGTAGACTGCCTGTCGGACGAGTTCTGTTTGAACTCGGTCTGCGCACGCAGCGTTGACTGCCTCACCGATGGCGGTTGCCGCCAGAGTGAGACGTGTATTGCCGATATGGCCGTCTGTGTGCGACGTCCCGGCTGCGACACGTCCGCCGCGTGCGACACTGGGGAATTCTGCCTGAACCAGATGTTCACGCCCTACGGCCAGGCATTTGCTGCAGACGTGCGCGCGTTCATGCAGTCGCTCCCGCACGGCTACTGCACGCGTTGGGGATCCCACGTGTTGTTGCCTAAACCCCGCTTCTTTGACGGTCACGTTCAGGGCATCAACTACGCGAATCTCCTCGCCAACTGGTACTTCGAGCGCCCAGGCCGAACGCACGTAATCGATCTGCCATAGAGAGCGTAGTAATCCCGGCGCGGCGTAATCCGGCGTAATCGCCCTAATCGGGCGCCCTCCCTAATCGACTAATCGTAATCGGGGGACACCATTAATCGGGGGACACCATACCTTAATCGGGGGACACCATATTAATCGGGGGACACCATACCTATTGCGACGTTTCAACGGGTGGCCTCTTTGGTTTGCGGCCGGGTTTGCGGGGGCGGAGGGGGCGGCCCAGGCGTTTCTCGAGCTTTGCCAGGAACGAGTCGTTTCCGAGCGGGCGGCCGGTGCGCTCGTGCATCTGAAGCCGCTCGATTGTCTGGCCGTCTTGCGATTGCGACAGAAACCGACGCCACGGACCGACTAGTGACAGAAGCGGCTCCACCCGAACGAGGCGATCGTCGCGCTTCTTCAAGTGGGCGCTCGCACTGCTCCAGCGGTAGGTCTGCGGCGTCGCCACCAGGCCGGCCTTGACCGGGTTCATCTCGACATACCGAGCCGCGGCCAGTAGATGCTGCTCGTCCAGAACGCACGACGAGAACCGCCCCTGCCAAAGATGGCCCCGCCATCGCTTGCGGAAGTTCACCCGGCGCGTGTATCGGCGATGTGCTTCGCCCAGCCCGCGCCGCAGCCCGTCTTCCGACTCCGGCACCACAATCAGATGAACATGGTTCGGCATCAGGCAGTAGGCCCAAACCTCCACCCCGCACGCCCGACACCACTCGGCCATCAGCTCGATGTAGGCCTCGTAGTCGCCATCCCCGAAGAACGTCCGCTGCCTGCGGTTCCCCCGCTGAGTCACATGATGCGGAAGACCAGGAGCAACAACCCGCGCGATTCGAGGCATGGCACGACCCTACACGCCGCCCGCCGGCACGTCAACAGTAATAGGTATGGTGTCCCCCGATTGCCCCCCCGATTGCCCGGCACGTCAACAGTAATAGGTATGGTGTCCCCCGATTGCCCGCCCCGATTGCCCGCGGTGTCCCCCGATTGCCCGATTACCTTCAATAGCTTACACATAAATTCGGGTGTGGCAGTAGGTTACGTTCTCGGCGTCCATCACGCTCATAACCCGGAGCAGCCAGCGCCTTGGCGGTCGACGACGCTTGCATGTCTGGCCTGGACGCGTCGAGGACATGCTACTAGAATGGGAGTGTTATGGAGGCGCGACGTTTGATGGCAAGACGACGAACATGACTCGATCTGACAGCCGCCCTGGTTCAGGGCGGACAAGGCTCTGGCACTACTGTCGCTCCGTGCGTGCGCCGCGCGCACTGATCAGTCCGCGCCCGTTCACTTCGCTGGATGCTCTCGCCACAGATCGCAGAATCCGGCACACCTCTGCGCGTAATCGCCACGTTTCTGATCGCACGGACCTAGGTTCCGCAAGGCCTCGGCTGCAACAAAGCAACGGCGCGCCTGCGCCAAAAAGGAGTCTCCTGACATGAGCAAACGGAAGGACTATTTCGCGACGCTCGCCGGCATTATTGTTGTCGGCCTGGTGATTGGCGGCCTGGCGGCGATGCTACAAAGGATCGGTAATCCTGCAAACATGGGCGTCTGTGTGGCGTGTTTCACGCGCGACATTGCCGGCGCGTTGGGTCTGCATCGCGCCGGGATCGTTCAATATCTGCGCCCGGAGATCCCGGCCTTTTGCCTGGGCTCGTTTCTCGCCGCGATGGTCTTTCGTGAGTTCCGACCGCGCAACGGCTCGGCTCCGGTCATCCGGTTCTTCCTGGGCATGTTCGCGATGATCGGCGCACTGATCTTTCTCGGCTGCCCCTGGCGGGCGATGTTGCGTTTGGCCGGTGGCGACTGGAACGCCATCCTCGGCATCGTAGGTCTGATCGTGGGGATTTCCATCGGCGTGGGCTTTCTGCGTGGTGGCTTTAACCTCGGGCGATCCTATCGGAGCCGCACGGTCGCCGGTCTGGCCATGCCCGCCGTGATGCTTGTGCTGCTGGTTCTGGCCTTTCTATATCCTCAGTTCGGTGAGGAAGGAAAGGCCGCGCTCTTCCGAAGCGCTAAAGGGCCCGGTGCGGCCAGCGCCGCTGTCGTCGTGTCAACCATCGCTGGTCTGGTCATCGGTTTTCTTGCCCAACGCACGCGATTCTGTACCGTCGGTGGCATTCGTGATGTCATCCTAATGCGCGACTTCCATTTGCTCAGCGGTGTGGCCGCCTTTCTAGTCGCTGCCTTTGTTATGAACCTAGTCTTCGGCCAGTTCCATGCAGGTTTCACGCGCGGCGTGAAGGACGCCGGGGAGATCCTGCAACAACCGGCTGCACACACGACGCATTGGCTCAATCTCGCCGGCATGCTGCTTGCCGGCCTCTCTTTTACACTCGCTGGCGGTTGCCCCGGACGGCAGATATTTCTTGCCGGGGAAGGCGATGGCGATGCTGCGGTGTTCGTGCTCGGCATGCTTACCGGTGCCGCGGTGGCGCACAACTTCATGATGGTCGCCGCGCAGCCGACCGCACCTTACATAGTCGTGATCGGTCTTGCCCTTGTGATGATCATTGGCTTCATGGGCCGCGAACGATTGGCCCCCGCGAGGTGATATTATGCCTGAGAAAGTCGACGCCCGCGGACTTTCCTGTCCGCAACCTGTCATAATGACCCGCACCGCGCTCGAGAAGGTGGGCAGAGGTGAAGTCTCTGTCGTAGTGGACACGATGACACAGGTCCACAACTGCACGCGCGCTGCCGAGAAACTCGGCTGGCAGGCGAGCTACGAGGAACAAGAGGACGTCTTCATACTAACGTTCAAGAGGTAACTGCTGGGCGCGCCTGCTATGATCTATCTCGACAACGCCGCGACTTCCTGGCCGAAACCCGACGGTGTGAATGAAGCGATCACCCGGTTCCTTTGCGACGTGGGCGCCAACCCGGGACGTAGCGGCCACCGACTTGCCAACGAGGCCGAACGTATGCGCTTCGACGCCCGCGAGGCCATCGCAGCGCTCTTTGGCCTTTCAGACCCGTTGCGAATCGTCTTCACACCCAACGCCACCGCGGCGCTTAACATCGTGATTCAGGGTCTCTTGCCGCCTGGTTCCCATGTCGTTGCAACCGGCATGGAGCACAACGCGGTCATGCGACCGCTCCGCATGATGGAGCAACGTGGTGTGTCGATCAGCATCGCACCATGTGGGTGCGATGGCACCATGCGCGCATCGAGTGTTGACGAGCTGATTCGCCCAGACACTCGCCTCATTGTTGCGAACCACGCTTCAAACGTCAGCGGTACTCTGCTGCCCATCCGTCAGGTTGGGGATGTTGCCAGCGCGCGCGGTATCCCGCTTCTCGTCGATGCCGCCCAGACGGCCGGTTGTGTGCCGATCAACCTTGGCGCCGACAACATCGACCTTCTTGCCTTCACCGGTCACAAGGGGTTACTGGGCCCGACCGGCACCGGCGGCTTGGCCTTTCGCGACGAATTTGACATTGGCCGCCTTCCTCCGCTGATCTACGGTGGAACCGGCAGCCGATCAGAGCACGAGGTACAACCCGACTTCCCACCGGATAAGTACGAGGGTGGCACATCCAACATTCTCGGGTTAGCTGGTCTGGCGGCCAGTGTTCGCTACGTCCTGGATCGCGGTGTCGAGGCCGTCCGCGCCTATGAGGCGGGGCTCATTGGCCGGTTGATCGACGGGCTGGCCCGCATCCCGCGCATCACCATTGTCGGACCGTGCGACCCCGACAGACAGACCGGGATCGTTTCCATCGTGATCGACGGCATGCTCTGCTCCGAGGCGGCTTTGGCCATGGACGAGCGGTTCGACATCATGTGCCGCCCGGGTCTTCACTGTGCACCGCTGGCTCACAGATCACTCGGCACTCTGCCGGACGGCACGGTTCGCTTTGCTCCCGGGCCGTTCACAACTGAGGGTGAGATTGACCAGGCTATCGCCGCCGTAGCAAAGATCGCCGGGGGCGACACATGAATAAGTATGCCGTCATCCTGGTCCACAGCACCAGCCACGCCATCCAGGCGGAGCGCGTGCTGAAGAGGGCCAACCTTCTCGTCAAGCTGATTCCGACGCCGCGGCACCTCAGTAGCGACTGTGGCTCGGCGATTCGCATCGACGCTGCGGACCAGGAGGCCAGCACTGCAGTGCTGAAGCAGGCCGGCGTTCCGATTCAGCGAGTCGAACCTCTGTGACAGTGGAACCTTAACATGAACGCGAACACGCCAATACGACTGACACAGCTGACAACGGCCGCGGGGTGAGCCGCCAAGATGGCGCCTGACGCGCTGGCGCAGGTACTGCGCCCCCTAGCCGGTATGTTCTCGGTCGATCAGTTCCCCCAGCTTCTGGTTGGGTTAGGGGGTACCGACGATGCAGCCGTGTACAAAGTCACGGATGACGTGGCTCTCATCGCCACTCTCGACTTCTTCACTCCGATTGTCGATGACCCCTACCAGTACGGCGCCGTCGCGGCCACCAACGCCCTCAGCGATATCTATGCCATGGGAGGCGAGGTTGCGATTGCTCTGAACATATGCTGCCTCTCCGAGTGCCTGCCGGTTGACATCATCAGCGAGATCCTGCGTGGCGGAGCTGACAAGGTCCACGAGGCTGGCGGGGTCCTCGCGGGCGGTCATTCCGTTGACGATAAGGAGCCCAAATACGGCCTGGCCGCGATCGGCTTTGTCCATCCAGACCGGGTGCTTACCAAGAACGGTGCCAGGCACGGCGATGTTCTCGTGCTCACCAAACCGCTGGGCGTCGGCATCATCAGCACCGCCTTCAAGGCCGATCATGCGCGTCCTGAGCACATGACGGCGGCCGTCGAATCCATGCTCAGGCTCAACCGCACTGCGTCGCAATTGCTTCAAGCACATGGCGCCCGTGCCTGCACTGACGTCACCGGTTTTGCTCTCCTCGGCCATTGCTCTGAGTTGGCCGAGAAGAGTGACGTGTGCCTTCGCATTCATGCCACTACCATACCTTTCCTGCCGGGCGCCGAAGAATATGCCGACAGCTGGCTGTTTCCCGGCGGCACTGCGCGCAACAAGCACGCATATCAATCGCGCGTTCGCGTGGCCGACGGCGTCATCGAAGAAGTCGAACAGTTGCTCTACACGCCGGAGACCTCCGGCGGCCTGATCGCGACGATCCCGGCAGACCGGCTCGATGACCTGAAGTCCGCCTTCGACGCTGCCAGGCACCCCCTGTGGGTGATCGGCGAGGTGAGCGCCGCCTCCGATCATCACATCGAGATCATTCCTTGACACACGATGCACTCACGCGCGCCGTTCGGCAATCGTCTTCCGTCTAATCTTGGACATGAAAGGTGATCGACGCCCAGAAACTCTCCCAGTCAGCCGCAGGCGAGCCTTTGTTGCCCTCGTTCACGTCCCTGATTCGCCTGATGAGGTGAGTCCGGAAGAACCAGACACCAGCGCGCTCCAGAGTCAGGGTAGCCTCTCCGTTCGCATCGGTAAGAACGTTTTCGACGTAATCGTGTGATTCCGACTTTCGGTGCGTGTGCGTGACCAAGTGTCGCTTGACGAGTGTAAACATAACGTCCATCATTCTGTCCTCGTCATGCTCAACATGCTGGTTTTGGTTAGTCTCTGCAGAACAAGAGCTTACACATAAACGCGGGTGTGGCAGTAGGTTACGTTCTCGGCGTCCATCACGCTCATAACCCGGAGGGTTCAATCCAGATCGGCGACGAACGGTTAGGACGGATACACCGGCTGTCGATTACGCGTCAGCATCAGCATCGCCGGCGGAGCGGGTGGCCAGATGTCGCGCGGCGGGAGTGCCTTGCATCGCGTCGCAGAGGGTCTGCCACGCGGCTTGGGCTCTGTCGAGCAGGCCCATGTCCTGCAGGCAGAGAGCGAGATTCGCGACGTAATCCACCTTCTCCGGGGCTTCGGCGGCGGCGGTTTCGAACTGCTCCAGAGCCGAGGCGAACTCCCCGCGATCGGCGAACATCAAACCCAGTTGGTAATGCAGGTCCACCGACTCCTGGTCGACCCGCATAGCCCGCTCGACCGCGCAAACTGCCGCTTTAGTGTCACCCGCTTCGCGAAGGGCCAGACCCAGCTTGGCGAGCGCCTTGGAGTAGTTCGGGTTGATCCTCACCGCTTCGCCGAAAGCTCTGATAGCCCCGGTCAAATCGCCCACATGACGCAACAGCATACCCAGTTGATAGTGCAGGTCGGCGTGGTCCGGATGCTCGCGAAGCGTCGTGCGCAGATTGTGGATCTGCCGATCGATCATCTCCGAGATTCCCGAGCCGGGCGGACCTTCCGGAGTATCGACGACCGCTCGCGGCGAAAGGTATTTCTTGTGCTGCTCGGCCCCCGACAGCAGCAGTTGCAGGCGAGCAGTCTCGGCGAAAAGTAGAGTACTGTTCGGCTCGATGCCGGCGGCCATTTCGAAACTGGCTTTGGCGTCCGCGGTTCGGCCCAGACCTTGCTGCGCAACGCCCAGCCCGAGATACGCACTGAGGATCCGATCGTTGATCTCCACTGCCCGGCCGAACAGCCGCGCCGCCTCCATGTAATCGCCGCGGCGCAGGTAACCGGTCCCGGCCTTGACCGCAGCTTCGAGATAGTCCGGATTAAGCCGCACCGCCTGAACAAAGGCCTCCAACGCCTCGGGTTCGCGACCGGCCCGCCGGTAGACATCCCCCAACTGCAGGTACTGCTCGGCACATTCCGGACGTTGCTCGATCAGCTCGTTCAGCGCCGCCGCGGCTTCGTCAAACCTCCCCGCATTGACGCACGCGGTAACCAGATCCGCCTGGGCCTCCCAATTGTCGGGGTCCATGGCCAGCGCGAACTGGAATCGCTCAATCGCATCTTCGAAAAGACCCATACGGACGTACAGGTTCGCCAGAGTAAGTGACGCTGGTATGTCATCCGGCTCACAGCGGCAGAGGTACTCATAATGAACGACGGCCAGGTTGACCTCGTCCAGCTTCAGGTAGATTGCCGCCATTCGCTCATGGGCATTGCGGAGCTGCGGGATTGCGTCGAGCGCCGTCTCGTAGGAAGTCAAAGCCGCTTCCGCATCACCGAGCTTCTCTTGGCAGAACCCCAGCCCGAACCAGGCCGCTCCGTCTTCGGGAAGCTGCCGAAGGACGATCTCCAGTTGCTCGACGGCGGCCCGGGTTCGGCCTTGCTCGTCATGAGTGCACGCAAGTCCCAGTCGGGCAACGTGATCAAACTCATCCAGCCGCAGCGCTTTGGTGAACTCATCTTGCGCTCGGCAGAACTGCCGGTCTTCGAGCATTCGAATGCCCATCCGGCGCCGGTACTCCGCTTGTTGAGGGTTCTGCTCGATACGAACGGCCAACTCGCGCGTGGAGAGTCGGCCGTCATCGTGCAGCAGATCACGAAACGCCGCGGAGAGCTCCGCAAGAAGACCCCGCCCGAGGATTTCCAGCAGGTGCGACATCGGGCCCCCAGAGAGGATTAGGACGACAATGCCGCCAGCGCGTTCCGCGCGGCCGCAAAGCTCCCGTTCAGGTCCAGAGCATGTTCATAGGCGTCGCGCGCCCGGGTGACCTCGCCGCCCTGGCGGTAGACGTTGCCCAACATGAAATAGACATCGGGGTACTCCGCCCCGGCAGCCACGGCCTGCTCCAGCCGAGTAGCGGCATCCGCATTCCGATCGGTGCGATGATAGAGCCGCCCAAGCTCGATAAGCGCGCGGGTGAACCTCGGATCGAGTTTCACCGCTCGTTCGTTTCGGTTGATCGCCTCGTCATGCCGCCCCAGCCGCTCCAGCACGCGGCCGCAGTGGAAGTGCAGCTCGGCGTGTTCCGGCTGCCGCTCCAACGCCACCTCCAGGGTACGAAGCAACATGGCGAAGATCCGCGGGCCCGCCATTCCGGACGGCAAAGACAGAAAAGCATCAACGAAGCCTGGATCCTGTTGGATTACGGATGATAACTCGTCCACACCGCGGCAATCAGCCTCCAACTCATCCTCCGGCATGACCGCCCGAACGCGGTGATCTTCACCTTGTTCGCTAACAGCCTTGGCGGCCTGGGCCAGCAGCAGCCCGATGCGAGCGTCATAAGGCCTGCGAGACTGGGCGCGCTGCAGAAGCTTAAACGCCTCGTCGGGGGCGTTACGAACCCCGCAACACATCGCCAAGCTGACCAGAGAATCCGTGTGGTCGCCGTCGAGGTTCAAGGCCTGCGTAAACCGTAACTCTGCTTCGTCGTAGCGCTCTACCAACGTCAGTAGCGTGCCAAGCTGGAAGTGCAGTTCCGCATGTTCCGGGTTGATGCTGATAGCCGCCCGCAGGGTCGTGATTGCTTCATCGCGCATTCCTGCCGCCCATTGGCTAAGCGCTTGCCGTATCCGCAATTCCGCGCGCGAAGGATGCGCATCGACCGCCTTGGCCATTGTGTCGGCGGCGTCTGTTGGCTGCCCCTTGGCGAGATAGCACGCGGCTAAGTACGAGGGCAGCGATCGGTCCACGCACCCCAGCTCGGCGGCGCGCGAGAACGCCTCCACGGCCTGCGTATGCTGCCCCACATTGAGCAGGCAGATTCCGCGGCGAACCTCTCGAGACGCCTCGAAATGCCGTTGAATAACCTCGAGAAGGGTATCAGCCTCAAGCACCGGCTGCTCCGTTAGTACTGCCGTTGGCGCGTTATCGGACATGGTGGGCTCGCTCCCGTTGCCTCAGTTAGGTCTCCGTCTCGCCCGATATATCGGAAGTTCCTCCCGCGAGGGTTACTAGGGAACATCGTTATCATACCGCACCGTGCCACTGCTGCCGATAAACGAGACCGTTGTCTGTTTCCAGGAGTTCAATTATCGGACCACGGCCTACCTGACAGCGCCGCCATACTGGACAGCATCCAGGGTCGCCTCTACGCTGCTTCGACGTTGCCAAACGAGGATCGCTTATGCTCGTCGACGCACTGCTTGAAACCCAACGCCGGAGTCCGGCCCGGCTTGCTGTTGCGGACGGGACCAGGGGACTGACCTACCGACAGTTGGCCCGTTTGGCTGCGGTGCTCCGCAAGATCATCGCTCGCGAGACATCCGCCAATCGGGTCGGAATCATGCTTCCGGCCTCCGCGGCGTTCCCGGCCGTTCTCTTCGGAGCGCTTTGGGCCGGCAGGACTGCTGTTCCCTTGAACTTCCTGTTAAACGACGAGGAACTCTCCCCTTCAATCGACGACGCACACCTCGACCTAATCGTCACAACTCGCCACTTCGCCAAGCTCGCCGCGAAACTCCCGGCACGCGCCGTTTTCCTGGAAGACCTTCCCCTGAAGCGTGGAATGGTCTTCGCCTCGCTGAGGCGCTTGCCCAAGCCTCCGCAGATCGATGCGGACGAGACGGCCGTGGTCCTGTTCACGTCCGGAACAACGGCACGCCCTCGCGGCGTGGAACTTACGTATACTAATCTGTATTCAAACTGCGTCGACCTTTTGCACTCTCTTAATATAGAGGCCCCGCAGAGGTTCTTGAACATTCTGCCCCCGTTTCACGTGTTTGGGCTGACGGCCAATGTGCTCGCCCCGGTGGTTCTGGGGGCTACCGTTTTCGCGATCCCCCGTTTCAATCCGGCGGCCGTGCTCAAGACGGCGGCGAAGGAGCACATCTCGATCATCCTGGCGATTCCCAGCATGTACGCCGCCATGCTCCGCTCGAAATCCGCCCCGGCCGAAGCGTTGAAGTCGATCTTCCTCGCCGTCAGCGGGGGAGAGCCTCTGCCGGACAGAGTGCGCACCGGAATGCGCGAGAAGTTCGGCGTATCACTGCACGAGGGCTACGGGCTGACCGAAACGTCTCCCGTGATCGCTGCTTCCAGCCCAACCGATTACCGGGACGGCACGGTCGGAAAGCCCCTCCGGAACGTGGAGATACTTGTGAAGGGAGACGACGGCCGCCCTGCGCCCGTGGGAACGGACGGCGAGATCTTCGTCCGGTCGCCCGGCGTCATGAAGGGCTACCTCGACCGGCCGGAAGATACTCGGCAAGCAATCGACGCGGACGGCTGGTTCGCAACCGGAGACCTCGGCCACTTGGATGCCGACGGGTTCCTGACTATCTCAGGTCGGGCCAAAGAGCTTTTGATCATCGGCGGAGAGAATGTCTTCCCCCGTGAAATCGAGAATGTTCTCGAGCAGCACGAGAGTGTGGTTCAGGCAACGGTGATCGGGGTCCCGGACGATCTACGGGGTGAGGTCCCGGTAGCGTTTGTAATACCCAAGCCAGAAAAGGACGTCGACGAGCAGGCGCTGCGTTCCTTTGCCAAGCAGTTTCTGGCGGGTTTCAAGGTCCCCCGCAGGATCATAATCCGGGAAGACCTCCCCAAAGGGCCGACCGGCAAGATCCAGAAACGCCGACTCCACGAGTTGCTCTAAACAGCCTTGGCCGACATCTCATTTACCGTTTGGCGGAAGTACGCCGCGCGCAAAGAAACGGGCCGACCCGATCAGTTCGGAACGGCCCGCGGAAAAGCGAAACGCGCTGCGCCGAGCGGCGCGGCCAAACCTAGCGGCGACGGCGAAGCAGGCTCAGGCCGCCCAAACCGAGCAGCATCAGCGTAGCGGGCTCCGGCACAACGGCCAACCCAGCGAAACCGTCGGAGAAGATCGTGCTATTGAAATTCCCAATCTTCGTGGCGACTCCGGTGTAGGGATCGAACGAATAGAGCTCATTCGAGCCCGGAGCATTCGCGTCACTTATGGGGCCGCCCGTGGCGAAGAACCCGTAGTCACTGCCCAAAGCCATGCCGCCGATCCCGCCGAAAACCGGTTCCGTGTAGGTGGTTATCGTGGAGGAGATCACTCCCGTTGTCGGATCGATCTCAACCAGCGAATTTGTGTAGCGATCGAGCCCGACCAACACGCCATCGTCGCGCCAGCCTAGTCCGTTGACGTCGCGGCGTACGCTGCTCATGTTGTCGAAGAAACCTATTTGCGTGCCGGCTCCGGTCGTCAAGTCCAGAGAGAGCAGCCTGGGGTACGTAACCGGTCCGAAATTGGTCGCATAGGCCGTGCCGTCTGAACCGAAGGCCAACGATCCTTCATATCCAGTCAGGCGGCCGGTGTCGAGATCGAGAACCTTTGTAGCGAGAGCGGTTGTCGGATCGATGGAGTACAACTGGGCATCCGTCGTTATCCCGTAAAGGATGCCGTCGGGTGACATCTCCAACGCCCCGAGATTGTCCACGCCGGTGTATCCGATTAGAGTGAGCGAGGCATCAGCGGTCGAAATGCTGAACAGCCTTCCGGTATCCTGCTCAACCCCAACGAGGTCGACCTGCGGGACCGGACTGCCTTGCACCACCGTGGGAACTAGCAGTGCCACGCACGCTAGCGCGAAAACCTGCGTACAAACAGAAATGGACGGCTTCATCAGCTCTCCCCTTGTTCAATTATCCAAATCGACCATCGAGACGCGACACTTTCCCCGCCGCGTGCCAAAGTGAGGACCGGAGCACCCGCGCACAACCCACCGTGACGAATCCGATCCGGTATCTTTTATACGCCTGCCATCGGCGCACGTCAAGAACCAGCGGGCTCGCTCGTTATCCGGAACAACCCTCGTAACGGTATTATGGCACCTTGGGCCCCCTTTTGCAAACCCCAGGAGAGGGCGGCCGCCGAAAATCACGGGCCGACGGAGGACGAAGCGCCCCGGCCGCTGGACAAACGCGTCCGGATTCAGCGGCGGTTGGCGCTCGCAAGGCGTACGAAGTCCGTCTTTGGGATCCGGAATCTCGGAGTATCCGAGACCACCCCCTACGGCGGGATCAATGTGGAATCGGGCTATGTTCAACGCCGGATGCGCAGATTCTGCAGCGCGTCGATCACCTGCCGACGCGGGAGGTGTGCTGAGGCTGGTTGGCGGAGACCGGTGCATTCAGGGGCCAACATGCCCGGTGACTTCCGGTTGTTGAGTCGGCCTCACTCGTTGTCTCTCAGGGTTACGTCGTAGTCAAAATCCCGCCATACGCCCGCGTTATTCGCCGAACTGTCGGATGAATGCGAGGTGACAATTGCTCACTAGTTTACCCTCATGCGCGCGTTGTAGTGGAGAAGCTGGCACGGAACCTGAGCCGCGCGCTTGACACCGCTTGCAGGTTCGCCGATGCTTCAGAGGAAGATCGAGGGTCTTTCTGTCCGTCGATTGGCCACCCTGATCGGGGAATGAGCCGGTTCGGAACGTAATGCTCGTTGGAGAATGGGCTCCCCGGTTGATGTTCGAGGCGATCAGGTCAAGTGGATTACGCAGGGCGAGTTGGCGGATGACGCATTCAATGGTGAGCGACGTGCTTGTGTCGCTGACCCGGTACCGGGAGACCGGTTCGGCGCAGGCAGTTACTACGACTCTGAACATAGCGAGGTCATTGAAATGAGGACTACACACGGAAAAGGCATCGTTGCCGTACTGATTGCTGGAGCGTTGCTGTTCAAAGCCGGCTGCGGTAGTGGCGATTTCCTGGGTCTGGAGGACTACCAGCGAGATTTGCTGGTCGGCGGTGTCGCGGCCGCCTTGCTGCTGGCGAACCAGACCGGCACTGCTGATGACGCTACCGATCCGGAAGCCGGACAAGCCTTGCCAGGCCCCGAGGGAGAACAGGGCGTCCCCGGCGAGCAAGGCGAGCAGGGTGAGCAAGGAGCGCAGGGTGCGCAGGGCGAGCAAGGTGAGCAAGGAGAGCAAGGCGCGCAAGGAGAGCAGGGCGAACCGGGGCCGGCCGGTCCGCAAGGAGAGCAGGGCGAGCAAGGAGAGCAGGGCGAGCAAGGAGAACAGGGGCCCGTTGGGCCGACCGGTCCCACCGGTCCGAAGGGCGATCCCGGAGAAGACGGGACCGCTCTGTTCAGCGTCTTCATTGACGACTTCTTCACCATCGCCGGGAGCACGCCCGGAGATTTGCCCATGGCGACGATATCAATCTCCGAGCCCACGCTCGGTCCTCCGAACCCGGATACGGGCGAGCCGGGAGTGATCGCCTATCGCATGGCTATCCCAGAGCATTACGCGGAAGGGAACGACGTCACCATGCGTCTGTTATTCCATCGGACCGGCCCAGGCGCCGAGGGCTGTCTGGTCTTCACCCTGGATGCAGCCCGCCTGGTCAACGGCCAGGATGTCTCACCGTACGACGGCAGCGCCCGCTACGTGAGGATCGACCTCAACCAACCGGTTGTGGTCGAGAAGTCGATCTCCGAGACCCTTCTCGACAACGGCAGCGAGGGCGTATACCTGGTCGTCGATCTGCCGATAAACGACGGTGTCGACCAGCCGGGCCTGGAGCTGGGCGGCGGGCTCGCGGCTACGGATATGCTCGCCTTCGAGCTTGCGGTCTACACGACACCGGACCGCACCTGGCACGATGGGGGGCATTACCATCTGCTCGGAGTTGAGTTCTTCGAGTCGGCTGCGGGTGAAGCGGAGCTGGTGGGCGCCACCATCTTCACTTCTGAGCAGGATGTGATGTGCTTCAACGAAGGGTTCTGATTCAGTAGCATCGGACGCTCCTAGACTCGCCGGTAGTCAGGAACGGCCAAGGCACGATTCAAAAGCCCGCCCGGGTCCTTCGGATCCGGGCGGGTTTTTTGTCAGGTCTTTCTTCCGATTGCCGCTTCGGGAATCGGAGGGAATCTGTGAAAGGACGCGCCCCAAGTCTTCGAAGGCGACCCTCGCCACCGTAGCCGGGGATGGATTCGGAGCCCATACCCGCCTTCAGCGGGCGAGGCCCGATTCCGGCCTTACGCCCGTGCTTACGCGTGGCGACCGTTTCCACCCCGCGCAGCTTCCGATAATACGATCCGACCCGGCCCGCCGTTTGCACGGGTTTTCGCGGTGCCGCATACGCCGACCGGACTCTTGCGAGCCGCTCGCCCGCTCGCGGCGGGTTACCGGTGATTTGCTGCTACGTAGACGCTCTCGTAGAATGCGGAACTCGACGTTCGAGACAGGAGTAACCCGGCGATGACGATCGCTTTCAAACCGTATAATGCGATGACTCCCGAGGACTACGCAGACATCGGACTGCGCTGCGGGCTGGAGGTTCACCAACAGCTTCTCACGAAGACCAAGCTGTTCTGCCGCTGCCCCGCCGGTCGATATAGCGAGGCGTTCAACGCCGAGATCCTCCGGCACATGCGCCCGACTCTCTCCGAGCTGGGAGAGTATGACGGCACGGCCTTGATGGAGAAGAAGACGCGGAAGAACATCTATTACCGCATCCACCACGATACGGTATGTACGTACGAGTTCGACGACACCCCGCCGTTCTTCATCGCAGACGACGCTCTCGATTACGCCCTGCAAGTCGCAATGTTGCTTCGCTTGAACATCGTCAGCGAGTTGCACATCGCCCGTAAGCAGTACCTGGACGGGTCGATTCCAACAGGGTTTCAGCGAACCACTATTGTGGGAGTGGACGGCTGGATCCCGTTCAAGGACCGCAAGATCCGGATCAGACAGCTCGGATTGGAAGAAGACGCCTGCCGAGAGGTCTCGGACATCGGCCACGACCGAGTCTACCTGACGGATCGGCTGGGCATGCCGCTCATCGAGCCGGTGACAGAGCCGGACATGCGCACCCCGGAAGAGGCGGCCCAGGTCGGAGAGATTCTCCGTCGCCTGTGTCGTAGCACCGGGAACGTCCGCACCGGGTATGGAGCCGGAAGACAGGACGTCAACGTCAGTGTGACCGGCGGCACCCGTATCGAAATCAAGGGCGTGCCCCAGCTCTGGCGGATTCCTCGCCTGGTTTATAACGAGGCTCGTCGGCAATGTTCCCTGCTGGCCATCCGCGACCAGTTGAAGGAGCGGGGCATCACGCCGGACACCTTCAAACACTACGTTGACGATGTTACTCGCATCGTCGCCAAGACCCAGTATGAGCCGATGCGGGCCGCCCTCCAGCGGGGTGATCGAGTGAAGTGCATAGTCCTGAAGGGCTTCGCCGGAATCCTCAATGAACCCACACAGGAGCACACGACGTTTGCCAAGGAATTCTCCGATCGCGCCCGCGTAATCGCCTGCCTGACGCGCCTGCCCAACATCATCCACTCGGACACGGCGTCCGAGTCCCTCTACGGCAAGGATTGGCAGAAGCTGCACCGCAAGATGAAGGCGGACCACGGCGATGCCCTGATCCTCGTCTGGGGCGACGAGGCGGACACCCGCTGCGCCGCGGAGGAAATCGCCATTCGGGCGAAGGAAGCCACAATCGGCGTGCCCAGCGATACCAGACAGGGGCTCAAGGACGGCACTAACGGCTTCGAACGGGTCCTGCCGGGGGCCGATCGCATGTACCCGGACACGGATCTGCCGCCGATGGCGATTCCCAGCGAGCGCCTCGAACGGATTGCGGCCCGGCTTCCCGAGTATGTCTGGGATCGCGAACAACGATACCGATCAATGGGGCTGGGGGAGGAGCACATCGCCACGTTGTGCCTCTCGCGCAAGGCCGGTCTGTTCCAACGTCTCGTGGATGAGCTTAAGTGCGCTCCGACCTTCGCCGCAGTCGTTATCTGCGAGCGGCTCAAGGCCTTCCGGCGGGACGGCTTGGCCCTCGACCGGCTTGCCGACGACACCATCTTCGAGGTGTTCGAAGCCCATACGACCGGCCGGCTTGCCCGCGAAGGCGTGGTCGACGCTATCAGGAAACTCCTGACGAGCCGAAGTGATCCGGCCGCGGAACAGCTCACCGTGAGCGACATTCTTCAGCAGTACGCCCCCGTAACGGAAGATGAGTTGGCCGCCGACGTAACCCATACCGTTGCCCAATTGGATCGTTCCAACTTCAGCTCCGCGGATCAGGTTCGGCGCCATGCGATGGGCCTGTTGATGAGCAAGTTCCGCGGACGCGTGGATGGGACGACGGTTGCCCGCCGGATCGAGCAGGTTCTGCCTCCCGAAGACGCAAGGGTCGCTGCTTCGTAGATCAAAGGTGAGAGAGTCGATACGGATCACGGGACAATTGCGGTGGTCCATTTGCTCAGGAAGACAACATGAGTGACACAGCCCAGGGTTATCGCGGGATCGGAAAGGCCACGCTCGACAAGTACGACGTCTCCGTTTGGAGCGATGTCGAGGTGAACACCGATAACGGCAGCTTCCGCGGCATTATCCTACCGCGCTCAGAGACGGCCGACGAAAAGCACATCGTCTTGAAACTCACCAGCGGCTATAACGTCGGCGTCGCGGCCGACTCGGTCACGAAAATCGTCCAGCACGGTCGGCGCGAAGCCCACTACAAGATCCCCGAGAAGGAGTTCCCCTACGACGCGGCAAAACCGAACGTCACCCTTTTCGGCACCGGCGGCACCATCGCCAGCCGTTTGGACTACCGCACCGGAGCGGTGATTCCCGCATTCTCTCCCGGTGAGTTGTACGGCTCGGTCCCCGAACTGGCGGACATCTGCAACCTCACCACCGAGAAGCTCTTCGGGGTCTTCAGCGAGAACATGGGTCCGCAGCAGTACATCCGTCTCGCCGAGCGAATCAAGGAGGTCATCGAGCAGGGGGTCAGCGGTATTGTCATCGGGCACGGTACCGACACCATGCACCACACCGCGGCCATCCTGAGCTTCATGGTGCAGGATTCACCCGTTCCCATAGTCATGGTCGGGTCTCAGCGTTCGTCCGACCGGCCCTCATCGGATGCGGCTATTAATCTGATAAACGCGGTCAAGGCGGCCGCGACGAGCGACATCGCCGAGGTCAGCGTATGCATGTTCGGGCCTACTTCGGATCAGTACTGTCTTTTGCACCGCGGCACGCGCGTCCGCAAGATGCACTCCAGCTACCGATCGACTTTCCGAACGATTGGTGACATTCCTCTGGCAATGATCGATCCGGAGAAGATCGAACTTCTACGAACGGACTACAAGCGTCGGCGGGATGATCGCAACGTGAAGATCAATACGGCCTTCGAAGAGAAGGTCACGATTCTCTACTACTACCCAAATATGATGCCCGACTTGGTCGATGCCATCGTCGACAAGGGCTACCGCGGTATTGTCATCGCTGGGACGGGCCTGGGCCACGTCAACCGTCCGCTCTATGCGGCGCTCGAGCGCGCCACTGCCAAGGGCGTACACATCTACATGACGGTTCAGACTTTGTGGGGTTACGTGCAGATGTACGTGTACGAAACCGGACGGGAGATTATGGGGCTGGGCGTGGTGCCGGCCGCCAATATGCTTCCGGAAGTCGCCTTCATGAAACTGTCCTGGGCGCTGGGGCAGTCCGATGACCGCGACGAGGTCCGCCGGATCATGCTGACTCCGGTCTGCGACGAGATCACCGAGCGGGAGCCCTATAACGGCTACCTGATTTTTCAGGGCGAAATCCCCGAGGTGCAGGACTTCCTTCGCACTATCAAACGCTGATTTCGTTCGGTGCGGCGGGAGGATCAACCGTCGCTACGCAGTCACGTTCACGATCGGGACGTTACTATCGGAAGAGCCCTCCGCGGAGTATTGCCCCGCGTCTAATGCGGAGGTGCCCCGGTCGTTTTGAGCGTGAGCGGAAAGCGTCATCGCTAAGCCCATAAAAATCGTTTCGTTCGAAATTCGCGTGAGCGCGCGCCTACGATTCTTCGTTTAGTTACCTTGAGGACTGCCGGCAGAAGGCTTTCCGTAAGTAGCATGAGGGGAGAGGGGTCGCGATTCCGCGGCCTCAGGTGCGCAACCGCCTGCCTGCAGACTGCCGTCCTTACGTAGCCCATAGCCCACGGGGTGAACTCCGGGGACTCCGTCTAAACACCTCGACCAGGTGTCGCGCGCGAGGTCTGCGCGCCGGGATCCCGGTCCATCTCCCCGGCAACCGAGCGAGGTGACACGATGAACCGCAGAAACGTCAGAACGGCCCTGGGATTGTTGACGACCGTCGCAGCTTTTGGAGCCCCCGCCCTATCGGCGCGGGCGGCAATCCCCGCCGCCCGAGACGTTTACTACTACGTCTACTCCATCCCCGAGGATCTTACGAGTGACATTGCTCTGTCTGTACGGCTGAGCCTCACCGCGGTCGAGGTGGAGGGTTCCGCGGTCGGATGGGAGATCACCTACGCCGAGTTTCGCGAACCGGGAACTACATCGGAGGACGACGTAGTCTGGTACGCGGAATACCCGGCGGTCGACACGGCCGACGGTCTGTGGTGGGTTGAACACGCCGATCCGTCCGCCCCGGTGCTTGCCGAATTCGCCACACCGCCGCGCTTGGTGGGCACGGCCACCGCAGTCGATTCGCAATATGCCGACCTTGAATACGATCTGCAGGGCGCCGTTGCCGTGTCCGAGACGGAAACAGAGACGAAAAGCACCAAGACTGCGCTGACTTTCAATATCCACGCCGCCGACACCGGAGAGACGATGTACACCGGCGTTGCGGAAACGGTCAGCACAGGCGAGGACGAGCCGCCTACGATGGCCGGTTCGGGGACGGAGGCGGACTAACTCGACAACGCGAGTGTGCCTGTCAACGAGTTGCCAGGCCCGCTACGTGTAACGTCAGTCCGTACGGTTGGAAAACTCGGCCTCGCGCCTAGCGAGATACTCCAATACGGCGCGGACATCGCGGAGCGTCGTCGACACATCCCGGCTGCGCGGAGCAGACTTGCCGGACTCGACAAGCCCAAGCACACGTCGCTCCGCCCGTTCCAGGAGGTCGCGCGCAAGCTCGTAGAGTTCGGGATCGTGCAAGAACAAATGCCCGATGGCTATCCTTGCCTCGGTCCTAGACAACTCTATCGTATAGTCGAGTGAATCCGGATCGGCCTGGTAGAGCATCTGCAGGATCTCGCGTGCAGCAGAGTAACATTGGATAGCCTCACCAAATGCCCGCGTTCCCTGGCGGCTCTCGCCATCTTGACCGAGCGCGACAGCTAGCTCGAAACTCAAGCTGGCATTATCAGGATCAGCGCCAAGCAACGCGCGACGAGTCGACACTACTTTCTGAAGGTCTCGCCGTGCGAACTCCCACTCGTCACGAGCCATCGCCAACCGCGCGCGCGACGCGAGCGCGTCGGCTAGCGACCGCTGCCACTCGAGGTTCTCCGGCTCTCTCCGCACTAACTCCTCGGCCAAGGACATGAGACTCTGAAAATGCGGCTCGGCCTCATCCAGCTTCCCTTCTTCGAGCAGCAAGGTCCCGATACGGTGGTGCGCGCCAATGCGATAGCGATCAACGACCGGGTCACCCGCAACGTCATCCCCGGCGAGTTCCAGGGCCTTCTCGAACATCGCCATGGCCTGTTCCAGACGACCCTCGTCGCGTTCTACTGCACCGAGTTTCAGATACGAGCCCATCTGGAGTCCCGCCTGGTAGATTCGCGCTTGGGTTTCAGCTCTCTGCCGTTGGGTTTCCGCTCTTTGCCACAGAATCCCCATGCCCACCGCGGACCCGATCACCAGCAAGAGAAACGCGGCGGCAATCGCCACCTGCAAGCGAAAGCGGCGGATCGTTTTGCCGAGCACGTAAAACGCATTCGCCGACTTCGCCTCCACGGCATCACCGGCCAGGTAGCGGCCGAGATCTTCCGCGAGCGCCGCAACCGACTGGTACCGGTCCCCCTTATCCTTCTCCAGGGTCTTCAGGAGAATGGCTTCGAGATCGCCACTCATCTCCCGGCGGGTGAAGCCTCCGTCCAGACTCTCGTCGCTCAAGGCCTTCCGCGGTGGAATCGGCTCTCGGCCCACAATGTTGTTCTGCACGTCGAGCGGCGCCCCCTCCACCGGGTACGGGAAGCTGCCGGTGAGTATCTCGTATAGCACCACTCCAAGGGAGTAGATGTCGGATCGAACATCCACATCGTCTACCGCGCCGCGGGCCTGCTCCGGGCTCAGATACGGTAGGGTGCCCACAACCTGCCCGGTCATAGAGATGCTGGTGGATGAGCCGCTCCCGCCGGTCGGCGAGTAGTCCTTAGCCAAGCCGAAATCCAGAATGTGCGGTTCGCCGTCGTCATCCACCAGAATATTCGAAGGCTTGAGATCACGATGGATGATCCCCCGCTGGTGGGCGAAACTGACCGCGCGGCAGATCGTGGCGAAAAGCTCCACCCGCGCCGTCCCACTCAACCCATGGAGCAGGATGTAATCGTCGATCGACATCCCGTCCACGTACTCCATCGCGAAGTACGGCCGACCGTTGACTATGCCGCTGTCGTAGACGGTGACGATATTAGGATGCCGCAGCCGGGCGATCAGCTCGACCTCGCGGGAGAAGCGGTGCCTCTGTTGACCGGTGGCGAAGGGCCCGTCCAACAGAACCTTGATTGCAACGGTTCGATTGGTGGAAAGCTGCATTGCCTTGAAGATGACGCCCTGCCCCCCGCGACGCACGCGCTCGATCACCTCATACCCGGCAAGACTCTCGCCCAGCAACATGGCATCGGTCGGTCCGTCGACATCGCCCGACTCCGGCTGCGCGGTGGCACACTCGGCGGCAACCTCGATCGCGCGCAGAGTGGCCAGCCGTCGACGCAACTCGGGCAGCAGGTGGCGATGTTGTCGCTCTACGTCTTCGAAGGAAACGTCTTCACCGGCCTGGCGACGACGGAGCACGTCCTCGACGATGCGGTCAATCTCGGCGTTTCGATCCATGACGCTACGGCTCCCCGCGGGCCGAGCCCGGACGAGCGGTACCACCGGTCCATCGGCGGATTCCTCAATCGCCGGACACTTCCTCCAACGGAAGCGCATCGCTGAAGAACTTCTCCGCGGACCCGAGATGCGTACGCAATTCGCGCAGGCCGTGGAAGATCAGACTGTGAACCGCCGGAACCGTCCGCTGCATCAGCCGGGCTATCTCGGAAAGAGGACGCCCCTCTATATGACGCATCCGCACCGCCCGGGCACGGTCCGCCGATACGTGGCCCAGTGCCGCGGTAACGGCAGCAGCGGCCTCCTTGGCGGAAGTTACCCGGCTGGGGGTCACCCCGGGCGCCGCCGCCCCGGCCACCAGGTCGATGATTGACGAGTAAGGGTCACTCCCGCAACCCTGCACCGGAACCCCACCCCCGCGTTTGATCGCCAGGGCAATCCGGAGCGTATCCACCGTTTTGCGGTTGGCAATCGTGGTCAGCCAATGTTCGAAATCCGCGTCTCGCCGCCCTCGGAAACCCCCGGCCGTGCGAAACGCCGCAATCCAGACATCTTGCAGAACGTCATCCGCAGAAACTACGCTTCGCAGCCCGCGCGGGATTTTACCGTCGATGTACTGACGCAAACGCTCCGCATGGGCAAGGAGCATCTTCTGCATGGCCGCCTGCTTGCCGGATTTTGCGGATAGGATCATCAGTCTGCCCGGACGGATAACAGCCTTCGCGGGTTTTCCTAAAAAAAAACGCCCAATCTGGGGTTTTCCGTGAGCGCTTCGGCCACGGTTTTCGTTTAGGACTATGTTACCGGGTTTTCGGCCGCGCGCCAACATTTGAGGCACGTGGTGCTTCCCAATTGAGCCTCGCAAGGCCGACATGAAAGAGTGGAAATGGATTTACACCTATGACACTTAATGACACAACAGAGAGACTTAACGCCCTGGCGAAGGAGGCATACGCGAGAATTCGGGCAACGGACTCGTTCCCCTCCCCGTCCGGCGTAGCCAAGAGGGTGTTGCAGCTCGTCAACGACGAGGAGGCTACTATCGAAGCCTTGGCGACGCTTCTCGAGACCGACCCGGCAATCGCCGCGAGGATTCTGCGCTTTGCGAACTCCCCGATCGTCGGCGCGCCTCGGAAGATTGCATCAGTGTCCGGCGCGGTCAGGATGCTGGGGCTCCGGACCGTCAGGAGTCTGGTCCTGGGTATCTCGATGGTGTTTGCCCCGAAGCGGGTGCGGTGCGAGGGGTTCGCCTTCGATCCGTTTTGGTCAGAGTCCGTCGCCTGTGCCGCCGCCGCCCGACGGTTGGCCATCACGCAGGACGCTATCCCGCCGGACGACGCTTTCACCTGCGGCTTGCTCAGCCAGATAGGTCGATTGGCCTTTGCCACAACATATCGAACCGAGTATGCCAAGGTCCTCCGTCAGGCCTGCGGGGGCGGACCGGGGGCGCTAGCCGTGTTCGAGCGGGGGGCCTTCGAGATCGACCACACCAATCTTGCCGCGGAGATGATGAACGACTGGGGGATCCCGTCCGCGTATTGCGAAGCAGTTCGCCGTCAGGACAACCCGGATGCCCCGGGATTGGAGCCCGAATCGCTTACGGTTCGGATGGCGCGGGTTCTCGGTTTGGCCGGTGCGGTTGCGGTCGTGCTGGTCGATCCCGCTCCGGATTTGCTCGCGCTTAATGCCATGATCGGCGATGCCGGGGCGCTGCGGATATCGCCGGACGATTTCCATGTTTTGTTCGATGCGGTCGGGTTGGAGTGGCGCGAGGCCGCGGCGATCTTCGGCGTGTCCGGTCGAAAGCAACCGCCCCTGGCGATCCTGTTCGAACGAGCCCGAGCGGCCTGGAGCGGCTCGTCGGGCACGGAGTGACACACGTCAAATGTGGCAGGTCTCGTTCCTCGACCGTGCCCTACCAGGGTCCGCTGTGCGGGCTAATCCAACTTGCATAACCTTGGCGTCACGCGTGTCATTGCGGCAGGTCTCGTTCCTCGACCGTGCCCTACCAGGGTCCGCTGTGCGGGCTAATCCAACTTGCATAACCTTGGCGTCACGCGGGTCATTGCGGCAGGTCTCGTTCCTCGACCGTGCCCTACCAGGTACGGGGTCGGGCTCTGCCCGACGCGGCCGTGATCGCGGTCCACAAATAAAAGAGCCCCCCGCAACCTTTGGTTGCGGGGGGCTCCGTTAGGGTCACTTCATCGTCGAGGCCGGCTCGGCCTCGCGGTTGTTATTACGGACACGTACTCGGCACGGTCTCGCCGGTCCATCCATCGAACTCGTGAGCACCGTTGAACAGATCGATCAGCCGCAGAATATCCTCGGCGTTCGTCGCTCCGCTACGATTGATGTCGGTTTGCCACGTATCGCACGTTCCGGAGTTCAGACATCCGACCAACGCCGTGAGGTCCGCCGCGTTGACGACCTTGTTCCCGTCGACGTCGCCCGGCAGGAAGAAGAAGCTTCCGGTCTGCGACCCCCCAGCCATAGGCTGGTAGGTGATCTCGATCATCTCACCGGCCGGGACGGGGTCATTCAGCACGATTGCGTACGAACCGCCGAGGTCGACGATGCTATCGATGCTGTTGGCACCGCCGCCGGTCTGGCAGATCGACCAGCAATCCGTTCCCAAGCTCGGGGCGGTGACCTCGAAGGTATCCCAACCCTGCGCCGTCGCTGCGTTCATGAGCGGATGCGGCTGACGGGCGTCGACCGCTCCGTCCGTCGGATCGACCCAGGTCACCACGCCGTCCCCACACTCACACGTGTCGGGAATGCCGTTCGTGTTGGTGTCGGGGCTGCAGTTGTGTGTGCAGAAGCCGTGTCCGGCGTTGCACGGGCTGTGAGTCACGCACACTTCCACGGACTCGCACGTTTGACCAGTGGGACAATCGCTACTGGTGGTGCAATACTTGCCGGTACCCGAGCAGGTCTTGCAATTGACGTCGTAGCTACACCTATGCCCCGTGCGGGTGTCGCCGCGCATGCACTCCTTACAGATCACCTCCGGATCGATCGTGATCTGACATTCGTCCGGAATGCCGTTGCCGTCACAGTCTTCCGACACGATCCCGTCACCATCCGGATCGCTCGGATTAACGTCGCACTCGTCCGGGTTGCCGTTGAAGTTGCAGTCTTCAGAACGCCCGTCGGCGATATCGAAGAGGTCCGGCAGGAGGTTGTTGTTGCAGTCGTCCGGCACACAGGCGATCGTAAGGTCGCCCGCCGGCTCCGTGCCATACTCTCCACCGATGCGGATCTTACATATATCACCGAGCATTACCGGTGCGACAACCGAAGAGGCCGGAGCGCAATCGCTGTCGCAGGTTGCCGGCTCACAGTCGTCATCCTTGATGCAGTGGACGGCCACGGTCTCATTACCATCCACAGTCCATCCGCAGCTCGGCCAGTATGCTTCGCATTCGGCGCCGTAATCGCAATCGTCCTTTCCATTCGGGCAATAGGTAACCGATCCTTCGGTGCAACGCATCTCGAAGACCGCGGTATCGCAACTCTCCGATTCGTTACCGTCACAGTAACCCGCCGTGCACTGTGCATCGGTAAAGCAGGCTCCACCCGAAACGCTGCACTCGGCCTGCAACCGCAGATCGCACGTAGACGAGCCCGGGCAATCATCGTCGCTGCTGCAGAGGATTCCCAAACCGGTACAGCCGAGGACGCAATCGTCCGCGTCCTCGCACGCCTGGCCACCGATCGAGCACGTCTTGTTCAATTCAGACTCGTCATTCATGGCCGATGCGACGGCGTCAGGCGGGCAATTCTCCTCACCGAAGGGAGCGCAGTAAACCGCAAGCGTCGTGCCGGGATCCTCGTCCGCCGGCGTCAGGCCGCAAGTCCGCACATCCAGGTTCCCGATGCAGCTTGCGGCATGCTCGAACCAGATGTCGTTCATCATCGCCGGCATGTCGTCCTCGCCCGGACAGTCAAGATCCGCGTACTGGAGGCTGAACGACGTTGTGCCTGCTGACACACTCTGTGCGAGTTCACACAGGCTGCCACTCGGCGGGAGCGACGAGTGCGGACAAGGCGACTCCACTTTTAAAACGAACTCGCCTTTGGCATCCTCGCCGGCCAACGTGCTGCCTGCGAGGAGAATATAATAGGTTTTCCCATAGGAAAGACCGGTCACGCAGATGTCCGACATGGTTCCTTCGCTACCGCAGCCTGGGGTATCATCGTCGCACCCGATGATCTCCAAAGACTCGCACGCCGCCTGCGGACTCGAATCGTCCCCGGCCTCGTAAATCTGAAGCAGGGAATCCTGCTTGAATGAGGCCGTACTGCACGTGTTGATCCTGGCGCTGCTGTGAACGGCCGTGAACTTGTACCAGATATTGCCGACCCCCAGATTGTCCAACCCGGCCTTATTGCAGCAGAAGCCCGGATCGTCCGCATAGGTCTTGGCGCCGCTGTTGTTCGCGACCGCCAATCCCTCGCAGGATTCCGAAATCTGTGTACACGCTTCTTCGGTATCCTCATCCAGGATCTCGATTTCAACGGCGCCCACATCTTCATCCTCCGGATCCCAACAGACGTCGTTAAGTGGCGGATATAGGCACTCCAGATCGGCCATACTGTTCGCCCGGCTGGCGCACCCTCTATCCCATCCGCCGTCGAGCGCGTTGCAGCAATACGGGTCTATACCACAAACCGCGTTGCAGCAACGCAGGTTTCCGCAACCGGCCCGCATCAGGCAGCGAGGCAACTGACCCGGCGCCGTGTAGCACATTCGTCCATCCGGGCAATCGGAATCGCCGTTGGGGCAGAAGATGAAATCTGCCGGTCCGTCCATGCAGTCGCCCTCGGCATCGTAGCACTGGAAGATCATGCACTCATCGTCCGGATCCGTGCCACAGAACGTCCCGGGTGCCCAATGCCCGCGGCTCAGGTCGCATTCACCCGGCACCACATCACCCACGCACGTTCCCGCGGTTTCGCCCGGCTCATTGCAGTCTGCATCAGTCATACAATCCTGCTGTTCCTTGGAACCACCCACGCACTCTCCGAGAATGCCGCATGTGCGGGAACCCGGGCAGTCGTCGTCGGTTGTGCACAAGACGGGGTCGTAGTTCGGGGCTCGCAGAGCATGGCAATCATCGTATGTAAGATCGTTGCAGCTACCGTTCGGCATGCAACACTGGTGCGTTCCGCAGGGCGGGTCGAACTTGTTTTCCGCACAGGTGGCATCCATGATCCAACGGGCCGACGGGCAGCCGATGACGGGAACATCGTCCCGGCAAATCGGATCGCGGCCGGGCTGCTCCGGCTGGTCCGGACAGCAGGCTCCGGTCGGAGCGTCACCGCGGCAATAGACCGCGATGTGGGCAATACCGGGAACGCCGGACCCGGGACGCACTAGTTCCCAGGGACCGGGATTCTCAGGATCGGTAACGTCCTGCATGCCGAGCCACACATCGCTGTTTCCGGCTTGGTTGCGCCCGACAATCGGTACCGCTACGTTACCCATGTTCGGCAACCAGTTGATATAGAACGGCTGGTCGTTCGTGTTGAGGAAGTGCCCCTCATCATACAGGAATCGGGCTACTGACAGACTTCCCTCACCGCGCCCCTCGTAGACTTGGTGCATATCCTGGACATCGTCGCGTTCCGGCCAGGCGAGGTCGACGTCCAGGGTGAAGTCGCCGGCATTGCCGATTACCCCGATCTCAACCGCGCTGATCTCGCACGAGATCGGCTGGGGAGTGCCCGATACGCCCGCGGAGCTCACAATCAGCTCGATATCGTCGGACAGCAGAGTATGCGTGGGGTCCGGCGCCATCCAGAACTCGCCGCTATTCGACACCGCCCGGTAAGCCAGAAAGTGCGTCGGGCAGTAGTCGGGATCCTCGTCATCGAGAGTCCCGGGTACGGAAACCTGCGACCAGAAGCTGGAGTGCGGGAAGCGCGGATAACCACCGAGCCACGAGGTGCAGGGAGCGTACACGTGATGGTACGAGTCCGCAGAATAACCCAATTCCGCCGCGTTTCCGGCAATCACGCCGGCCGTGTTGCTGTCGAAGCGATACTGCAGCCAGATCGTCGGGGGCAACTGGGGCAGATTCTGCTCACAGATCGACGAGTCCGAGCAGTTCTGGTGTGAAACCAGGCACTCCGTCCCATTGGCGCAAATGCCGATGTCGCGGAAATCGACTTCGAGCTCGTGAGTCTCTTCGATGTTGTCCTCAAGGCTGTCGAACGTGAACTCGGTGCCCGCACCGAAGAGGTTCACGGCGTTGCGAAGACCCGGGCACCGATCCCAGACACTGACGGAGACGGAGAACTCATCGTCCCCGTCCTCAACTCCGCCGTTGACCCGGAATATGATGCGTTTCACACCGCACTCTGACACCGCATCGGAACCGATATCGTCCGCGATCGGGATTCCGGTACCGGGGGCATATAGAAAGTCCCCGTAGGTGTTGCTGTATACTAACTTCTCGTCGGGATCATCATCCCGCGTGGACGCGATCCCCGAGGATCCGTCGGCGTAGTGCCGAATCACCCTGGTGGTCTCCGGCAGTGGAGTAAGCGTACCTCTGACCCGGCCGCTTGCCCCGGCGTCTGCCATCAGGGCAGGAGCCGCCCCGGCAGTTACGCAAACTTGGTTTGGAACCGGATCCGCCGCATGAGCCCCTACCATCACAGCAGCGAAGACGCACACCGTTAAGCTGCACGTCCAAAGCATTCTTCTTCGCATCGTGTCCACCTCTGTTCCTCTGAATAACCCAACGCGAACTAGACAGCCCCAGCCCAGGCCCACCACCGAGCCGAATCCCAGAAACTACTCTGGATTACCTCACCTGGAGCCCCGCACGAGCCGCGCAATAACCAGCCCGCGCTTCGCAAACCCCCTCAGTTTGCAATGCCCGACATCCCGTCGGACCTTGCATGAAATTACCCCACAATCCGACCCGCAATCTGCCGCACAACGACAGCATTACGTCCGAAAACGAACATTCCTCTTTCCCTGACGCCCGGGTATATAAACCCAGGCCACGGCCATAGTACCGATGAGGCCGCAAACAAACAAGACCTTATAGGCAAAACGGGGGAAATTTAAGTCCCCGCTTCGTGATAATGGGTGCTCTACGTCGTCCTGCTACCCTTGTCTTTCGGTCGGGACCGGCAAAATCCGCTCGATAACCTCCGCGAGAGCCAGCGGACACAATCGGGCGGGGCGGCCAACAGCCGACGACGCTCGGCAAACCTAAGTCGGCACGCTGGAGCAACCATCAACCCCATAAAGGCCCGTGCCACCGGCTGCAAAGGCCCCCAGCCCCTGCGAGAACCGGATTATCACACCTGATATTAGGCCTGCCCGTTCGGGGCAGTAAAGCCGAAAAACCGCCCTCGCCGACATTCCGTTGTCAGTGTACTAATGCAATAGGAGGGCGAGGTCTGCACGGTTGAGAACCGGACTTCCGGTGAAAGGAGTCAGCCGAGAGTCCCTCACGAGGATGCCGCCGAAAGTACACCTTCGCCCCAACGCACAACACGATCACCCCGCCAATCGCCCAACCTGCCCGAAAACAGGTATTTGCGAACGATCGGCACACGTTGATAGGCGCACTTCGACCCATCACGGTCGACGATCGCAGCGCGCCACATCATCTATTGATCGGCGAGCTACGATCATCTCCGTAACACTCGGGGCGACTGGATTTGAACCAGCGACCTCAGCGTCCCGAACGCTGCGCTCTAGCCAAGCTGAGCTACGCCCCGCAGGATACGCCGGTACTCTAATGGAGATGACCCGCGACGTCAATCGGGCCGCAGATTAGGCGCGGTCTTGCCCGATAACCGGCCGGCCGAGGGTCGGCGGGCGGGAAACTGAGAGCGTAAATCCGGTTGCCTTCATCCCTGGTCGGTGGGGCGGTTATCGCTTGTCGCTTGACGCTGCTCCGAGCCCGCCGGGGCGTAGTCGGGTCGGACTCGTTGCGAATGCCCGGCAGGACAGTGCTTCTTGCGTGGCACTTTCTGGAAAACAACCCAAGGGAAACCCCGCGATCCCGGTGTACTGACGCATCAAACTGGTCTGAGTAATTCAATATCGGCCGACACAATCCGATAAGCACGTCATCGATATGGGGCAAACGGAGCCCCTCGGTCACGGATTACGCTTCCGTTCGCAACGGCAGTGGTGTTCGCACATTTCGTGAAACTGACGAGAAGAGAACGTTACATTTTCGAGAAGAAGGACGGTGACGAGTATGCCCAGGTCAATCAAGTTCGTTAGTGCCGTAGTTGTGTCGCTTGGATTCGCATGCGCTACTCCCCAAGCTCTTGCTACGGATGTCTCCAGCAGCACGACCATGAGCGCTATTCAAGCGAGCGTGACCAGCGACGGGATCATCGCCTTCACGGCCGATGCGACGCTGACCATGAACCAAAACGGTACCGGAGTCGCGTCGATCACGGTCGCCACCGGCGTCGCTGCGACGATCGACTTCGGATCGAGCAGCAACAACTACAAACTCATCTTCAAGAACGACGCCGGTGCCATTACCTTGTCCGGCACCGGCACGCTGACTATTGCCGGTACCGACACCGGCAGCGGATTCGACTTCTCGACGACCGCCGCCAGTAAGACGCTGACCCTGACCTCTTCAACGTCCGGGACCTTCAGCACGGCCGTTGCCTCCAACCGCTTCATTCTGGGTAATGGCAATACTCTGAAGATCGCATCCGGCGGTACCCCGGTGATCTACTCGGTCGTAACCGGGGGAACCACGACGATCGACGTCGACGCCGATGTCACTTTCACCGCCTTGACCAACGCCGGGGCAACGGCAACGACCATTGACATCGCCGACGGTGTAACCGCAACGGTTACCACGCCCACGCTGTCGACGGCGGTTACCCTCAACGGAGCCGATACCGACTCGGTGCTGGCGTTTACCAACGCCGGAACACTCACCGGGACGATTACCGCCACGGGTTCGGCGGAGTTGCAGGTCGGCGGAGCCAGCACGATAACGTCAATCGACCATAACGCCACGGCGCTGGTTCTGGACATCAACGAGAGCGCGACCATTACGACCCTGGACAACGCCGGAGGTACGGCCACCACCGTCGATATCGCGGCCGGCAAGACTCTCACGGTCACCACCGCCACGCTTTCACATGCGTGGACCCTCAATGGAGGCGATACCGACTCGGTCATGGCCTTAACCAACGCCGGGACGCTCACCGGAACCCTGACGGCCACCGGGTCGGCGGAACTCGAAGTGAACGGGGCGAGTACGTTTACCTCAATCGATCACAACGCCACGGCGCTGACTTTTGACATCAACAATGACGTCACCATGACCGCGCTGGATAATGCGGGGGCGAGTGCGACCACCATCGACATCGCCGACGGTAAGACGCTCACGGTCACTACCGGCACGCTGACCACGGCGGTCACCGTTAACGGGGCGGACACGGACTCGGTGCTCAAGTTCACCAATGCCGGCACGCTCACCGGGACGATTACGACGACCGGGTCCGCCGAGATCGAAGTCGACGGCGCGAGCACGATCAGCTCGATCGATAACAACGCCACCGCCCTGGTGCTCGACATCGATAATGATGTGACCATAACAGCCCTGGACAACGCCGGGGCGACCGCCACGACCATCGACCTCGTGGCGAGCAAGACTCTGACCGTTACCACGCCGACTCTGAGCACGGCGGTAACGGTAAACGGGGCGGCCGCGGATTCGGTGCTCAAGTTCACCAACGCCGGAACGCTTACCGGGACGATTACGGTTACCGGGTCCGCCGAGATCGAAGTCGACGGAGCGAGCACATTCACGTCGATCGATCACAATGCCACTGCCTTGACGCTAGACATCGACAACGACGTGACCATTACCGCGCTGGACAACGCCGGGGCTTCGGCGACAACGATCGATATTGCCTCAGCCAAGACCCTGACGGTAACCACGCCGACGCTGAGCACGGCGGTGACGGTCAACGGAGCGGCCACGAGTTCGGTCCTGGCGTTTACGAACGCCGGAACGCTCACCGGGACCATTACGGCTACGGGTTCGGCGGAAATCGAGGTCGGGGGAGCGAGCACGATCAGCTCGATCGATCACAACGCTACGGCGCTGGTTCTGGACATCAATGAGAGCGCGACGATTACGGCCTTGGACAACGCGGGAGGCAGCGCCACCACCGTCGATATTGCCGACGGCAAGACTCTCACCGTTACCACCGCCACTCTCTCGGCGGCGTGGACCCTCAACGGAGCCGATACGGATTCGGTTATGGCGCTGACCAACGCCGGGACTCTTACCGGAACTCTGACCGCCACCGGGTCGGCGGAACTCGAAGTAAACGGAGCGAGCACCTTCACCTCGATCGATCACAATGCCACGGCGCTGACTCTGGACATCAATAACGATGTCACCATGACCGCCCTGGACAATGCCGGAGCCACCGCCACCACGATCGATATTGCGGACGGTAAGACCCTCACGGTTACAACCGGAACGCTGAGCACCGCGTTCACCCTGAACGGGGCCGACACGGATTCCGTGCTCAACTTCACCAACGCCGGTACGCTTACCGGGACCATCACCACCACGGGATCCGCGGAGATCGAGGTCAACGGAGCGAGCACGATCAGCTCGATCGACAACAACGCCACCGCCCTGGTGCTCGACATCGACAACGATGTGACGATCACGGCGCTCGACAACGCCGGGGCGACGGCCACGACCCTCGATCTCGTGGCGAGCAAGACCCTTACCGTCACCACACCGACTCTGAGCACGGCGGTGACGTTCAACGGGGCGGCAACGGATTCGGTACTCAAGTTTACCAATGCAGGGACCCTTACCGGGACCATAACGGTTACCGGCTCCGGCGAAATCGAAGTCGACGGCGCTAGTACGTTCACCGCAATCGACAGCAATGCCACAGCGTTGACTCTCGACATCGACAATGACGTGACTATCACGTCGCTGGACAATGCCGGAGCGTCGGCCACGACCATCGACATCATCACCGGCAAGACCCTTACCGTAACCACGCCGACTCTGAGCACGGCATTCACGGTAAACGGGGCGGCCGCGACTTCGGTTCTGGCGTTTACCAATGCCGGAACCTTGACCGGGACCATGACGGTCACCGGTTCCGCCGAGGTTGAGGTCAACGGCGCAAGTACGTTCACCTCGATCGATCACAATGCCACGGCATTGACTTTCGACATCAACGAGAGTGCAACGTTCACCGCGCTGGACAACGCCGGGGCTACGGCCACAACCATCGACGTCGCCGACGGCAAGACCCTTACGGTCGCCACCCCGACGCTCTCCACCGCGTGGACTCTCAACGGGGCCGCCGATGACTCGGTGATTGCGTTCAGCAATGCCGGAACCCTTACCGGGACGATTACGGTTACGGGCTCGGCGAAGATGCGGATCGGCGGAGCGAGCACGATCACCTCGATCGATCACAACGCCACGGTTTTGACCATCGATGCCGACGAGACCGCGACCATAACCGCGCTGGACAACGCCGGGGCTACGGCGACCGCCATCGACATTGCCGACGGCGAGACTCTGACGATCACCACCCCGACCCTTTCCACGGCCTGGACCTTGACCGGAGCGGACACCGATTCCGTTCTGGTCTTCACCAATGCCGGAACGTTGACCGGCACGGTAACGGTCACGGGATCGGTGGAGTTGGAGCTTGACGCCGCCAGCACGGTTTCGTCAATCGACAACAACGCCACATCGTTCACCGTGGACGTCGACGAGAGTCTGACCATCACGGCGCTGGACGGTACCGGAGCGGCCGGGACGACAATCGATGTCGCGTCCGGAAAGACGCTTTCCGGGACGATGACCATCGGTACGTCTACACTTGTCTTGACGGGCACCGGCACGATCGCTCGAGTCGACGCTACGACCGGAACGGTGTCGGACGACGGCGGCTCAACGATCAGCGATCTGCGGGCGCTACCCGGCGCCGGCAACACGTTCACCTTCACCGGGACCGGGAATTCCACCATCACGACGTTGGCCAACGCTCTTACCGGAGCAGGTAACGTCTTCAACAAGAACGGTACCGGTCAGGTCACCATAACTTCCGGGTTGACCACCCTCTTCGACAACGCTGCCGGGGTGTTGATCGATATCGACGGCGGGACCGTAGTCGTAGGTGCCGCCGGCACGAACGACGACATCACGTTCGACGATGACGCCGATGAGATCACGGTCGCCAGCGGCGGGACTCTGACGACCTACGGTTCGTTTACCGTCGGGGCCGCCGGGACCAACGTGAACCTGGATGCGGCCGCGGGCTCGACCGTCAACCTCAGCTCGACCGGCGGGGCGGAGACCATCACGGCCGCGGCGAATGACGACTTCCACCTGCTGGGGACCGTGAACATCAACGGTTCCGATGGTGACTACACCTTGGCAGGCGGAGCGTTCATGTTCCAGCTCAACGACGTAAACGTCAACACCACCGGTTCCTTGATCATGACGGCGGATACGGCGAAGATCGACTTCTCGCCGTCCGCAACCGTCACTTTGACGGGTAGCGCGACTCTGACTCTCGGCGCCGCGGCCAACGGTAACGAGGTCGTACTTGATACCATCGGTGATACCGGCACGTTCACCATAGATCGCGGCGAATCCGGAGTGATTACTTTCAATCACATTAGCCTGACTCGAGCGACCTACACCAGTTCCACCGGTTGCCCGGCGGAGGCCGACTCGATCACCCTGACCAATATCGACTTCGTCTCCGACAACACCAACTGGGAGGGCGCCTGCCCGAGGCCGAACGGTGGCGGCGGAGGCGGTGGCGGCGGCACCACCGAGGACGATACTGAGGACAGTACCGACGATACCGCGGACGACACAACCGACGATACTACGGATGACACTGCTGACGACACCGTCGACGATACGGCTGACGATACGACGGACGAAGCCGACGTGGTCGGCGATGACGGTACCGCCGAAGTCGGCAACGAGGAGGTTGACGTAGTTGTTGATGGCGTGGACGAAGGTACGGAAGTGACCCTCGAAACCACGGACGGCGAGACGACCCTCAACATCGGCGAGGATCTGACCGTAACCGTGGACGGGTTGGATGAAGGTGCCGAGATCGACGTTGCTATCGACGACAACGGCGATCAAGCCCTGGTCTTCACGAACGCCGACGGAACGGAAGCGCTGGCTCTGGAGGTCGAGGGACTTGGAGTCGGTTCTGACATCGACGTGTCCGTCGACGCAGAAGGCAACCAGACCGTGACGCTGACCGACGCCGACGGGAATGCGGCTTTGGCCCTGGAGGTGGACGGGCTCGGAGCCGGAGCGGGGATCATCGTCTCCGTCGACGAGGCCGGTGACCAATTCGTCGTTCTTACGGATGCGAGCGGGAACGAGGCTCTGTCGCTCGAGGTCGGCGGCTTGGCTAATGCCGGCACGATCGACGTTTCGGTTGACGATGAGGGTGACCAGACCGTGGTTCTCACGGACGCGGCGGGAATGTCGGTCACGCTCGATCTGAACTCCCTGCCTGACGAGGCGGTTGTCTTCGCCGGAACCGACGACGAAGGCAACATTCTGGTTGACGTTGCCGACCCATCCGACGAACGGGCCGGAGTCGCCATCATGGCTCCCGCCGGCACCGGGGATGCGACGTTCGTCGTTACGTACGATGAGGAACCGGAATCGACCCCGGCGGGCAGAGTAGTACCTCTGATACCGGGTCTGAAAGACGAGCTCGCCTATGGCGGGACCGTGACAGTTGCAGCGAGTGGATTGGCGTCAGGCGCCGTGGTTACCGTAGCGCTGAGCTACGACGATGAGGACGTCACCGAAATCGATGAGTCCGAACTGAGACTCCATCGGTTCAGCAACGCCGACGGTAAGTACGTTCCGGCCGGCGCCAATGACGTCGGAGCCGTCGAAGCGACGGGCGTACTGGACGACTACGGCGTCGACGTCGACGCGAACGAGGCTTGGGTAGAGACTCAGACTCTGGGGAGTTTCGCCATCGGGATACCCGAGGATGAGACGCTCCCCCTCGTCATTGACGACGGGACCCGAAGCGGTTGTGCAAGCGGCGGAGGCATGTGTGGCGCGTTCGGTATGCTCTGCCTGCCCATGACCGCACTTACCCTGCTGAGTATGCGACGACGCACGCGCCGTCGCTAGGACTCAGCGCACTTAGGCCTTCGAGCGGTGCTGCGGCCGGTCCCTCCGATGACCGGCTTCAGCGCCGCTCCCTTTTTTATGTACCGAGGGATAGATTCGCCCCCCACCCCGTAGCGCAGGATTCCAGCCTGCTGGAGCGAAAGCAGGGTGCCCCGTCCTTCGCCCTGTGTTGTGTTGCAGCGGAAAGAGGGCCTCGGATACGGGTGGGGTTGCGGCGCAGGCGCTATCCGCCGGGCGAAGGGTGGGAGACTGATCGCCGAATGCCAGCCTTTCGCGGAGTCTTATCCGTCCCCCACCCATTCCGGCGGCGAGTTAACGTGGCAGGGTGCCCCGTCCTTCGCCCTGTGTTGTGTTGCAGCGGAAAGAGGGCCTCGGACACGGGTGGGGTTGCGGCGCAGGCGCTATCCGCCGGGCGAAGGGTGGGGGGAAAGCGCCGGTAAGCCGGTGAGGAGTAGTGGATGAGAGAGCCATACGGTGAAGGAATAGCGAACCACACCGACCCCGAGTCATACTGTGGTGTCCGCAAGGGCATGGCGGGAGCGTTGACAGGGGCACGTGCGGGCCGGCCATTGAGCCGTGAAAGCCTTTTACTCCGGAGTGCCGACGCCGTCCCCCAAGGCGGAAGGCAACACCGGAGGGCGTCGTTAACGCGAGACGCCTTTCGGACTCCGCGCGGTCTTAGAACCCGAGCACGCACGGAAACTCCTCACGCGGAACCCGGGAGATCCCGCGTTCGGCCTCGAACATGGCATCGAGGTCCGCAGTGTGAATCCATAGGAGCACGACACTGATGCACGGGCGCGGGAAGTCGGACAGGCCCATAGTACCGAAGAAGACTGCGAACAACGGTGATCCCCCGGCGGGGAGGTCGTCCGCGGAGCAGTTGGAGGAAAGGGGCCTGGCCAAGGGCAACTCGATTCGACACGACAGGCACCGTACGCAGAGCCGGGATCGTCTGCAAAGCGGGTTGGATCGGGTACGACAGGCAGCGGTAAAGGATAAGGATTTACAGTTCACCACGCTTTGGCACCATGTCTATGATGTCGCTCGCCTCCGGGAGGCGTACTTGAGCCTCAAGCATGCTTCGGCACCGGGGATGGACGGCATGACATGGGAGGCGTACGGCAGGGACCTAGAAGAACACCTCTTGGATCTGTCGGCACGTCTACAGCGCGGAGCGTACCGAGCGAGGCCGGTCAAGCGGGTCTACATTCCGAAACCCGATGGACGGCAGAGACCAATAGGGATTCCCGTGTTGGAAGACAAGATCGTCCAACGGGCGATGACCGATGTGCTCTCGGCTGTCTACGAGGCAGACTTCCTCGGGTTCTCCTACGGATTTCGACCAGGACGGGACGCCCATCAGGCGTTAAGTGCCCTGACTGTCGGCATCGAGAGGAAGAAGGTGAATTGGGTGCTGGATGCAGACATTCGTGGATTCTTCGATGCCATAGACCACGATTGGCTGATCAAGTTCGTCGAGCACCGGATCGCAGACCAGCGTGTCGTGCGTCACGTGAAGAAGTGGCTGAACGCCGGCGTGCTGGAGGACGGGTGTCGAAGGGACACGGAGACGGGGACGCCGCAGGGGGGCAGTATCAGCCCGCTATTGGCGAACATCTATCTCCATTACGCCTTCGACTTATGGGCCCGCCAATGGCGACGGACGCAAGCTCACGGAGAGGTGATTATCGTGAGATATGCGGACGACTTCGTGGTGGGATTTCAACAGCGAGAGGATGCCGAGCGGTTTCGGGATGAGCTGACGGATCGCCTCCGGAAGTTCAAGCTGGAGCTACATGCGGACAAGACTCGTCTGATTGAGTTCGGCCGTTTTGCGTCGACCAATCGCAAGCGAGAAGGCCGCGGCAAACCGGCGACCTTCGAGTTTCTGGGTTTTCGCCACATCTGTGGCAAGACCCGGCGTGGGAGGTTCACGGTACTACGGCAGACTGTCGCGAAACGACGGCGTGCGAAGCTCAAAGCGATTAAGCAAGAGCTTCGGCGACGTATGCATGCCCCCGTCCGAGAGGTGGGCGCGTATTTGCGGGCGGTGGTTCGCGGGTACTATCAGTATTATGCGGTACCGCGGAACTACCCGGCCTTAACGGCATTTCGGGATGAGGTTGTCCGTCTTTGGCGCTGGACGCTCCGGCGTCGCAGCGAGAAGACTCGGATTACCTGGGCCCGCATGAACCGTTTGGCCAAGCAGTGGATACCTGCTCCCAAAATCCTACATCCTTACCCCGACCGACACCTGGCCGTTATGACCCAAGGCAGGAGCCCAGTGCGGTAGTCCCGCACGCTGGGATCTGTGGAGGGGGTCCCGGGTAACCGGGATTCCTACTCCGACACTGATCGTCGAATGCCAGCCCTTCGCGGGGTCTCATCCATCCCCCACCCATTCCGGCGGTGAGTTAACGTGCTTGCCGCAGCTCAGCAAACGCCGGAATGGATGGGGCACCCGCGCTTTCTGTGCAAGCTGGGCTCACGTGTTTCAGGGTTCCGAGGCACGAGCGGTTGACTTACGTGAGTTTATGCCCACAACATGAGTATGAACGGGTGTTCCCTCGCCGGGTGGCCCATCGCTTCAGCGGTGGGGGACGCCGTTGCCCGAGAGGCGAGCTGATGGCCGAGGACTCCGCTGCCGATTCGCCGTTGCTGGATGTCCAGGACCTTCGCGTTACGTTTGCGAATGACGTGCGGGAAGTGCCGGTTGTGGACGGGGTCTCGCTGCGCGTTCCGCGCGGGAGAACCGTGGCGCTGGTCGGTGAGAGCGGCTGCGGCAAAAGTGTCACGGCGCTGTCGATAATGCGGCTGATTCCGCAGCCGCCCGGGCGGATTGCCGCCGGACGAGTGCTGCTGGCCGATCACCGTTCGGCGGAGCCCGTCGATTTGCTTCAACTGCCCGAACGGGAGATGCCCGCGGTCCGTGGTAAGCGCGTGGCCATGATCTTCCAAGAGCCCTTCGCGTCGTTGACCCCGGTGTATTCGATTGGCGATCAGCTTATCGAGGCATTGACGTTACATCGGGCGATGCACGGAAGTGCCGCCCGTGCCGCGGCCGTCGAGCTGCTCGACCGGGTCGGGATCGGCGAGCCCGCCCAGCGCCTGCGCGAGTATCCGCACCAGCTTTCCGGGGGTATGTGCCAACGGGTGATGATTGCGATGGCTCTGGCCGGCCGGCCGGAGCTGCTGATTGCCGATGAGCCGACTACCGCTCTCGACGTCACCGTGCAGTTGCAGATTCTCGATCTTATGCGGTCGCTACAGGCCCAGACCGGTATGGGTATTATCATGATTACGCACGATTTGGGCGTGGTGGCCGAGGTCGCGGATTACGTCTACGTGATGTACGCGGGGCGGATTGTTGAACACGCCCCGACCGCGTCGCTGTTGACTCATCCGCTGCACCCGTACACGAACGGTCTGCTCCGTTGCATCCCGCGGCTGGACGATGATCGTGATCGCCTCGAAGTAATCCCCGGCCGCGTCCCCGATCCCGCCGATCTTCCCGCCGGCTGCCCGTTCCACCCGCGTTGTGATCTTGCCGCCCGGCTGGCTGAGAGTGCGGGCAAGGAGGCCGCCGACAAGAAGACCGCGGCAACTTGCGCGTCGACCGGTTGTGAGGTCCTTTCGCGCTGTGCGGGCGTCGGTTCTGGGGAATCCGCCGGCCCACCTGGCTTGACCGAGATTGCGGAAGGCCACTGCGTTGCCTGCTGGGAAGCGCACTCATGATTGCCAATCGGTGTCGGTCGGCCGGCTGGTCCATCTCCTTGGAGGCGGGGGGCGAACTGCCAAAGCTGGTAGGGCACGGTCGAGGTACGAGACCTGCCACAAAGGTTCGCATCGCGCGAAGATCTGTCTTGACCGAGATTGCGGAAGGCCACTCCGTGGTCTGTTGGGAAGCGCACTCATGATTGCCAATTGGTGTCGGTCGGCCGGCTGGTCCATCTCCTTGGAGGCGGGGGGCGAGCTGCCAAAGCTGGTAGGGCACGGTCGAGGTACGAGACCTGCCACAAAGGTTCGCATCGTGCGAAGATCACGGCAGGTCTCGTTCCTCGACGCTGCCCTACACCCGGCTGCGCCGCCCCGTAGCGCAGGCTTCCAACCTGCCCCCGTGGTTTGTGGCATGGGCCGGGTGGTCCTTTGGGACTTAGCTGGTAGGGCACGGTCGAGGTACGAGACCTGCCACAAAGGCGCGCATCGCGCGAAGATCACGGCAGGTCTCGTGCCTCGACGCTGCCCTACACTCGCCTGCGCCGCCCCGTGGCGCAGGCTTCCAACCTGCCCCCGTGGTTCGTGGCATGGGCCGGGTGGTCCTTTGGGACTTAGCTGGTAGGGCACGGTCGAGGTACGAGACCTGCCACAAAGGCGCGCATCGCGCGAAGATCACGGCAGGTCTCGTTCCTCGACGCTGCCCCACACCCGCCTGCGCCGCCCCGTGGCGCAGGCTTCCAACCTGCCCCCGTGGTTCGTGGCATGGGCCGGGTGGTCCTTTGGGACTCAGCTGGTAGGGCACGGTCGAGGTACGAGACCTGCCACAGAGGCTCGCATCGCGCGAAGATCACGGCAGGTCTCGTACCTCGACGCTGCCCTACACCCGCCTACGTTGCCCCGCAGCGCAGGCTTCCAACCAATAGTGTCCGGGATTCTCGGGGGAGTTCGGGGCGGTGGGCGCGGGCCCTCAGAAGGCGTGCAGCCAACCTAACATAAACCAAACTTGCGCCCAGCCTCACTTTGTGCTCTACTCTGGGCACGATGACGCGCAGGCGAAAGAAAGCCCAGAAAGCAGAGGAGAAGCGCAAAAGGCGTGCGCGCCGGGCCAAGTTGCCGCCCGATTTGATCGGAATCCGCTACACACGATTGATCGAAGACTACCTCGAACACCTCCATGACCAGCCGGCCCACGCCAACCGGGACGTGTTCTACGATCAACTGGTGGTGGCTCACCTGTTGGCCTTCTTCAACCCGTCGGTTACAGGCCTGCGCAGCATCGAGGATCTCTTCGAACATCCTCGGATTCGAAAGCGGTATGGAATCCCTCGGATGCCCAAGAGCACAGTCTCCGACGCCCAGAAGGTCTTCGACCCGGCCCTACTGCTGCCGTTGATCGACTCGCTTGTGGAGCGTGCCGACATCCAACCACATGACAACCGCCTGGATAGCCTGACACAGAAGCTCCTGGCCGTCGACGGCACCTTCTTCGCGGTGGCTCCGCGAATCGCCTGGGCGTTGTACAACCAATCCGAGAAGAAGGGGGTCCGTAAGGGCCAGATCCGCGTGCACGTCGATTTCGATGTCCTCAAGGGCGTTCCCGAATGTTGCACGGTCACGGATGGACAGATGCGTGAAGCCAAGGTGCTCGGAACGCATCTTGAGCCCGATTGCCTGTACGTCATGGACCGCGGTTTTCAATCGTATGGCCTCCTCGAGGAAATCATTAAGGTCAAGAGTTCCTTCGTCGTGCGTTTGCGTAAGAACGTGCATACCAATTCCGTAAGGGTCAAACCGCTCAGCGATGAGGATGTGGCCGCAGGTGTTGCGATCGACACCGAGGTTACCTTGGGCGTTGATCCCGAGGCGCACGACTTACCGCGTTTACGTGAGGTAGTGGTCGAGTTCACCGACCGCGAAGGTAAACAGAAGCGGATGCGTTTGCTTACGGACTTGTTGGACATCCCGGCCTGGATGATCGCGCTGATCTACCAGCACCGGTGGCAAGTAGAGCTGTTCTTCCGATGGCTGAAGAGTTCTGCGAGTTTCCAGCATTTCTTCTCGGAAGACGAATCCGGGATGACCGTGCAGGTCTACGTGATGATGGTGGCGTTGCTGCTGATCGCGGTCGAGACTGGCTCGCGGCCATCGAAATACGACTTTGTGATTGTCTCAGCCGTAGTTTCCGGGTTAATGCCGCGGCAAGGATCGTTCGAGATTGCTGAGCGACGGCGTCGTGAACGCCGCCGCGCCGCCGAACGGCAACGCGAAAAAAACAGGAAGTAGCGTTCCGCGCCGGTCCGCAGCCCGACCAGCGCGGCTATCGGTATGCGCCGAGTAAGGCAGCTTGCGCCCGTCGCTCCACGGGGCCTGCGCCGCCCGCGCACCGCCTCAGCTCGCGGCTCACGCCAGCGAGCCCGGATCCGCCGTGAAATCAACGGGTTCCGGACATTATTGGCTTCCAACCTGCCCCCGTGGTTCGTGGCATGGGCCGGGTGGTCCTTTGGGACTTAGCTGGTAGGGCACGGTCGAGGCACGAGACCTGCCACAGAGGCTCGCATCGCGCGAAGATCACGGCAGGTCTCGTGCCTCGACGCTGCCCTACACCCGGCTGCGCCGCCCCGTAGCGCAGGCTTCCAACCTGCCCCCGTGGTTTGTGGCATGGGCCGGGTGGTCCTTTGGGACTTAGCTGGTAGGGCACGGTCAAGGCACGAGACCTGCCACAGAGGCTCGCATCGCGCGAAGATCACGGCAGGTCTCGTACCTCGACGCTGCCCTACACCCGCCTACGTTGCCCCGCAGCGCAGGCTTCCAACCTGCCCCCGTGGAACAAGCCCTGGTTGTTCTCCACATTATTCGACGCATGTACCAACCACAGCCGTTTGATCTTCGATCGCGATTCTCCAGCCCGAAGGGCTCAGATGAAGTAGCCGGGGGCAAGTCCGCCATCGGCGGACGCCGCCCCCGGACCCGATCCCCACAACCTACCTTACCCCGGTAGGGGTCAAAATGCCTTGGGCGAATGCATCTCGCGAGTCCGCCATGTCTTTCGACGAGTTCTCGATAAAACCGGATAGCGGAAACGGACGCGCGGCTCATCGACGCCGTCTGTTTCACCCTTCAGGGTGATTGCGGTTGTTGGGCTCCCACCGGGGGCGGCGGCCGCTGCGCGGCCTTGCCCCCGGCTATTACCTTGCAGACTTTCAGCCTGAACACCGAGCCGGCTTGCAGCTTGTCAGGCTCTTGGCCTTAGCACGCGTCCCGCCGAATCGGCAAACGCTCGAGCCAATGCCGCCCGGACGTGGGGGAGCCGATGACGAACATCGCGTCCAGTCTCTCGATCCTCGCCCGGGCAGCCACCAGACGTGACGTCGTCCACGCCGGGGTATTGTGCTACACTGGCCACAAGTCGAAATCGGGGTGGGACCTAGTTTCTGAAGGCGGGCCGCGTTGGGGTGGCAGCGGGCCGGTCTTCATGGGTCGTTTACCCCGGCGACCTGCGGAGGACAATCGCGACCATGAGATTCCGTATCCATTGGGTACTCGGGACGGCTATCGTGGTTATGGTCTGCCTGATCCCGCTGCTGCTTTGGGCGTATGAGATCGACCTCGTCTCGCAGGTCATTGCGGTGACCATCGCAGTGGCGAGCGTGGCCGCCCTTGCCACCTTGGCGTTCAGCCGGGTCAAGAGAACGTGCGAGAAGACCATCGACTCGCCGGTTCAAGGCGACGCGAGCACGCCGGGCGACATTCCGGACGACGTCTTCTGCCCGGCGTGCAGCTACAGCCTTCGTGGCGCTCCCGGGGGGAAGTGTCCGGAATGTGGTTACGGGCTGGCGAGTATAAGATCAGGCGTCTGCCGAATCCCGTGGGTCCGGCGGCGAGAGATAGGGCGGTTTCGCAGTTTCTGGTCTACCGTGTGGATGGTAATCGTCCGCCACAAGACCTTCTGCGAGGAGTTCGCTCACGCGGTCAACTTCTCCGATGCACGCGCCTTCCGCTGCGTATCCGTTCTGCACGTATACATCCCCGTGCTGCTGGCTACCCTTCTTTTATACGCCACAGTGCCGCCTTGGTCTGAAGTCGGCAACCCGATCTGGCAAGTCGCGGTGACGGGTGCGGTGAAGTACGGTTCGTCCTTTTTTGACCGGGTCTACATAGAAGTCTGGCCGGCGGCGCTGCTGCACGTTTGCTTCCTAATGCTCCTGTTCGCCGCCACCTCGGAACCCAGCTACTTCGTTCGGGCGAAGTCAGCGAGTGCTCGACGACAACACAACATCATGGCGATGAGCTACTACACTTGCGGCTCACTCGCGCTGATGTCTGTTCTGTGTGGGGGCATTCTGGTAGTCCTCGGTCTCATATCGATTGACGGGAGCCGGTCGGTCGGCGGAGCGTGGGCTTGCGGGGTGGCCGGGGGAGTCGCCGTGGCGATCTGGTGGTGGAACCTGGTCCGCCTGGTCCGGCGGACAATGCCGCAGTTGCGAAAGAAGGCCGCGATCTTAACGTTCGGCGTTCCCGCTACGTGGCTTGGCCTGAGCATTCTGTATCTGATCGTGCTGCCCTCGATCGTGTCGTTCGTTCTTGTCGTCGTTTTCAGTCTCGCGGATTGACGCGTCGGCATCAAGATTCAGGTTTGCCGTCGAGGTAGAAGGGGATGTCACTTTCTTCCATGTTGCGACTGCCATCCGGCTTCAGGATCTCCTGGCCTTTGTGGTCGCGACCGTCGAAGCCGACGCTGTACAGAAGGGCCGGATCGGCGGCCGGTAGGTAGCCGAGTTTCGCGCCGTCGGCGGAGAACGGATCTTGCGGCACCGTGTGCAGGTAGTGCGGAACGAGATCGGCAAGCTCCGCCGGTCGTTTTCGATGATCCACCTCATACAACCGGATCGCCAGAGCGACGGCAGCCATGCGCCTCCTCGCGAGAAACTCGAAGAAGGACCGCACGCTCAGTTGCACACTGGCGGAGCTAGTGCCGAATGGCGTAAACGTGATCGGGTGCGTTAGCCTGTACATCAGGTGGGCGCTGACCGGCTCATCATGAAAACGACGATCCGCCTCGCGCCAGGTTGGCTCCGCGACCGCCTCCGATGCAAGTGTGTCGCAATGTACTTCCCGCCCGATGTCCAATACCAACACGGGATGGAATGTGAAGTCCACTATATGCTTGAGCGGCTTGATCCCCAACAGGGAACCGAGACTCTGCGGTGCTACGGCATCAAGCAGACCGCAGGTCTCCAAAGTGTCCAAGAGCAAGGACCGAGAGCCGAGGTAAGCCTGAACCTCATTCTTTCGCGCTAACCGCTCGGACACCAGTTCGCGGACCAGCTCTTCAACTTGCTCACGCGCTGCGGGCGTTAGGGTCTCTTCGGACTCGTGCGCGCGGCCAGCGACCCTCAGGATACTGCCATACTCCTCGATCAGTCTGAACTCCATGTCCAAGTACGCTTGAGCGAGCATGGGTGATATCATCGCGGGGTGAGCACCGACCGCTTCAGTGAATGCTAGAAGGTCCCGCAGTGTAGCCACTGCGCTTGCGTGATCGCCGGTTCGGAAACTGTGAGCAGCGACAAACCACAGGAACCTCGCAAAAGAGAGCTGTCGGTGGGCGCTTAATACTCCCGCTGTGGGTTGTCCAAGTTTCTTGGTCCACGCCACGTCCGGCAGTTGCCGAGCCTGGCGAACAAGGGCGAGCACCTCGGCGTTGCTCTCCATCAGCTCCCGCGCGTCGGAAGCGTTCTTCTCGAAGCTGCTCGGCTCGTAGAAGAACGTGGAGGCGTCGATGCCGGACGCCGTCGTTGGGACATACTTGTCCATCGCTTTCTCGAGCAGGACCGCGGCGTTGCGGCTTTCCTCAACGGCATCCAACTGGGCGTTGAATTCCGCTGCGTAGACAAGCTGACCGGCCGCCCGGTATTGCTCGATCTGCCGGGCCAGCCGTTGGTTCGCCGCGAACCCCCAGAGTCCCCGCAGCAGGATCAGACCCACTACGATGAGGCCGGTGCCGATGGCGAGTCGCCTCCGCCACGTGAGCCGGCGTCTCATCCGAGAAAGGGAGCTGGGTCTGCGCGGTTTACCGCCGGCGGTACCGTGAGACGCCTGCGGTGAACCGCCTGTACCGTTGTCCAACGAACCGTCAGTTGGCGAGCCGCTGTTCGACGTCGATTCGTCTGAGCTGTTCTCGGTGGTATCGATGTTGTCCCGTCCTGCGAGCTTCGTGTTCGTGGATCCCAGTCTACTCGGTATTCCAGAAAGCGAAAACTCTGTTGTCTTTCCTCGCCGGGTGGCCCACGTTGTCTTGGACTCAGCTGGTAGGGCACGGTCGAGGTACGAGACCTGCCACAAAGGCGCGCATCGCGCGAAGATCACGGCAGGTCTCGTTCCTCGACGCTGCCCTACACCCGCCTACGTCGCCCCGCAGCTTCCTGCAGGCACGATGCCTTCCGCGTGGCCCGTCCTCTTGGCCTTAGCGCGCGTCCCGCCCAGTCAAGAATCGCCCAACCCAAAGTCAACAGGACGCGGGGGAGCCGATGATGAACGGTGTCAACCGCTCCGATGTATTGTCGTCCCGTCAACGATCATCGGGTCCCCCACGTCCAGCGTGCGTTGCCCAGTGTGTTTCGCGGTATATCGAAGCAGACGCCAGGTTCAATAGGACATGGGCCACCCAACGCCGCGCTGTCGAACGCCACGGGTCAACAACTCACCCACCCATCTGGGTGCCGGTTATTCACCGTTCGGCATGCTGTCGTGCTTGTCAGGCGTACGCCGCTTTCGGCGGGCGGCTTCTCGGAGGATATACTCGATCTGGGCGTTCAGGCTGCGCAGTTCGTCCTTGGCCCACCGGTTCAGCTCGTCGAGCAAGTCCGGGGGAAGACGCAAGAGGAATGACTTTCGCTGAGCCATGCTATCACCCGTTACCGGCTTCAGCGCCGCGAGCCCCGAGCTTCACGCCCGGGGCTCTCTTTCCGCCGCACGCCCGTATATCGCAATCCGGTTCGGGCACGCTGACTCACATTATGACGCTCTTATGGCACTATATTCGCCACCCTATGCCGCGCGTCCGAACCTAGCTATAGAGTGTTCCCGCGTTGACCACCGGGTGGGCAGCCTTGTCGCCGCACAGGACGACGAGCAGGTTGCTGACCATTGCGGCCTTGCGCTCCTCGTCGAGGTCGATGGTCTTGTGCTCCTCGAGTTTCTCCAGAGCCATCTCCACCATACCGACCGCTCCGTCGACGATCCGCTGTCGAGCCGCCACGATCGCCTCGGCCTGCTGGCGTTGCAGCATTGCTCCGGCGATCTCCGGTGCGTAGGCCAGGTGCGCTATGCGCGCTTCCTCCACCAACACACCCGCTCGAGCCACGCGGTTCTGCACCTCTTTCTCCAGACCCTCCGATACTTCATCCACGCTACCCCGCAGGGACAGTTCCTCAGCCTCGAACGTGTCGTACGAGTACGACATGGCTAAGTGACGCAGAGCCGCCTCGCTTTGAACGGTGATGTAGTCCTCGTAGTCTTCGACATCGAACACCGCCTTGGCCGTGTCGACCACTCGCCACACGATAACCAGAGCGATCTCGATCGGATTACCCCGCAGGTCGTTGACCTTGAGCTTCTCGCCGTTGAGGTTGTGCGACCGGAGCGAGACTTTCTCCTTCATCAACAGCGGGTTGGCCCAGCGGAATCCGCTGGTCTGTTCGGTGCCGGTATATTTCCCGAACAGAATCAGCACCGCGGCCATGTTCGGCTGCAACGTAAAGAACCCGAACAGCATTACGACCCACACCAGCACGGCCAGCGCACAAGCCACGATGGCGACCACATGGGTGGCCGTCACCGGCTGCGCCGCATTGGCAGAGCTGACGGCCAAGTAGCTTAAGTACCCCAGCCCCACACCCACCAGCAAGAGAATCGTGAGCATCCCCCAACCGCCGAACGTCGTAGTCTTCAGTTCCTTCGTTTCCATCGTAAGCGTTCTCCTATAGCATTGTGATATAAGAAATATACCACATCAGTTGCACCAACGCCAGGAGAATCTCGCCTTTTTCCGCGGAATCGACATTGTCTTTCTAAGGAAGAGTCAGGTTCTGCGCCGAAAAGAACGGTTCTGCGCTCGATACATAGCGCAAACCGCCTCCGCACGCCCTCTAAAACCCGTCTCGCGAGAGCGTCCGGACCCTATCCATGAAAGGCATGTCCCGGTCAAGTATAAAACATTCCCATTCGGCCCGGCTGCTTGCTGATTCGGCAGGCAACGGGGCTGTTCGATTGGGGTCAATCCGATTATCCTGGCGTTGTCTTGCGAGAGGGTAGGGCAACGCAGGAGTGCGACCCGAGCGCCCGCAAGACCCGAGGGCAGACTCTTGACGACCTGGTCAAGGGCAGGGGCGTCCATCGTAGCTGGTGGACGCCTCTTATCATATGTTCTGCAGTCTGCTCTTGGTCCAAAGCGATAAACTCCGGGGGTCTGGGGGCAGCGCCCCCAGTTCCGCCGTAGGCGGGAAAGCCCGACCCCGCGGGCGTTTCCCAGTGTCTTTCTCGTATCTGTCTCGTCCGTGTACCGGTTCGGACTAGATCTCTCGATCGGTCCATCTATCCATTCGCGCTACCGCTTGCCTGCCGACATAACAACATGATGTCGATCCGATGCCACCATGGGACACCGGGCGCGGGGTCGCATGATCTCGTCCGGTACGGGCGGCCCATTTACTACGAGGCCTGGAGCCGTCTTCTCAGACAGCAACGACCATAGGGTCCTCGGGCTGGCCCGTTCCCGGACGAGATTTCTTTCGAAGTCGCTTCCTTGCCGTTCTTGCCGGACGGCGTTTCTTTGATGCTGTCCGTGGACGATCCGGCGGATCGTCCATGTAGTCGATCTCCTTTTTCCACATCACGTGTACCACACGCGTCAAATCGTGAGCCACGGTGATGTAGCCGCGATTGCGGTCCTTCTTCCCCCCGTCTGTGCGTCGGTCAAAGATCTCCCGAAAACGCTTATCCTTCCGTACTGCGCCGCGGGCGGCCTCGATAAACGCCCATTTCAGCGTACGGCGACCGATCCGTCCCACATGCCGCCCCTTGGGTGTCTCATCGTCCTCATCACCGCTGTCGTCCGCGCGCGGAGCCAACAAGGCGTACGAAGCCAAGTGTTTCCGGTTTGGGAATCGGCTGATTCGTCCGATCTCCGCCAGAATCGTATACGCCAAAACCACGTCAATCCCCGGGATCGTACGCAAGCGTTCGCCGTTTGGATCCTTCTTGAGCTCCCGGCGAATTTCTCGCGTGACCCGTGCAATCTGGCGACGCACATGATCGAGCAATTGCAGATACCCCTTCAACGCAGCCTTCGCGCTGGCTCGAAGCGTCTCATCCTTCGGCGTTACCAGACCATCCAACATACGCCGGCCGGCCCGGCCGAAAAGGTCGGAAAACTCATGCAAGATCCCGTGCCGATGCAGGATGGCGTGAATCTGATTCTTGAGCCGCGTCTGCATCTGCACCAAGCTCATTCGGTACCGCATCCGTTCTCGCTCGTCCCGAACCGCCCGCGGCGCCAGCCAGACCTCCCACCACCGCGACTTCTCCGACCACAGCTCCGACAACAGATCTGCATCCGTCCGGTTGGACTTCGCGATTCCCCGAACCTCCCGCCAGCCAGCCACTTTCCGACTCGATGCCAAGTGCGGATCCAACCCCGCCGCGGTCAACTCGTCCGCCAACCAGCCCCACCCGAACGTCCCCTCGAGAATCACGGGAGTCCCAACCGGCCAAGACTGCAGGCGTTCTCGTACCTCGTCCCGATTCCAGTGCTCGAGACGCTGCCGCCATACAATCCTGTTGTCTTCTCCCCGTGCCGTCACCGAGCTGAACTTCCTGTGGCTATCCAAGCCAATCTGCGCTACCATTCTGTCCTTCTTCATGGTCGTCTCCCTATTGGTCCTCCCGACCGCCGAACGGACATCCTACCGTCCGGCGGGAGACAGCCTTTCATGCGATTACTTCAACGACCTATCGAACCGCCTTCGTGGTCGGTCCGAACGGGGTTCGATACCCCGTCAAACGCTGCAACCGACTCGCGGAGCCCATTCGTCCGCCAGCCATCAAACCGCAGCGTCACTGTAATGGCTCCATAGCTCAGGCAACCGCCTCCGGCCGCGGATACCCCGCCGCCGAACCGTCCGCCATCGCATGCTGCAAACCCGGAACCGGCAGGGGGCACAAGTGCCCCGCGTACCGGTCCCGAGAGCGCAGAGTTTGCGGTTGTGCTCCGCGTGCTACCGGCAGTCGCCTTGCCGCCGCCAGCCGCTCGCGCATTGTGCCATCCTTGGCTCACGCCCAACCTATCCTAGTTTCTGCACAACCGCGTTAACGGCATAGTTCATCCGCTCATCGTCGGTCAGCCGCTCAAGCCCCGCGTCTCGCAATGCAAGGTTCACGTGGGCAACGGCCGACGTGCCCCGTTGAAGATCCGGGTCCGCCTTGAACGCCACCAACGCTTGATCGATCAGCGCTCCGCGGGTGTTCGACGCTCGCCCCAGCCCGTCCCCCGGCTCCGGGTTGACGATCCGGCCGGGTGGTGGCAGGGACGCTACCCGGTGATTCAGCATCATTCGGCAGTCCGTCGGGTTCATGGCGTACACCCGTAGAACCATGTCATAGTCCTCGCGCCGGTCCTTCGAGACCGGGTCAACAACCCCCTTGTCTATGAACGGCCGCAGGAAGTCGTCCCGCCCCTTGGCTGCCAACTGTTCCTTCATGGCTGCCAATGCCTCCGCCGCGTCACCGGACAGACTTTCCCGCATGGCGACGTTCACCGCCTCCAGTCCGGCATCCGGCGCCAACCCCAGCCCTTGCCGCACACTCGCCGCAATGGCCTTGGCCTCACCGTCTCCGGCGTCCTCTTCGGCCCCGTCCGCGGTCTTCTTGTCCGCGTCCCCCTCCAACATGTCGATAAGGGCCTTGATAACGTCGGCCGTGCTCGGCTTCTTGGGAAGCTCCGTCCCCCTCTGTACCAAGATCCCGGCCAGCTTGGTCAGAAGCGGCCTGGCTTCGTCGCTCGGTTCAAGCCTCATACTGGAAGCCACTTGTTCCGCCTCGCGCTCCGTGTCTTTCAGCTTCCGTACCGCCTCAAGAATCGCCCGAAGCAAGTCCCCCGGCTCCGCGATTTCCTTGATTCCCAGCACCTCCGCGACACGTGCCAGCGTTGCCGATGGGTCTGCAACGGTCTCGCCGTTCGTTCCTAGGTCGTTCTGCATTGCCTTGGTCTCCTTACCAGTGTTCGGGGCTTCCTTGGCCGCCAGCGCTTCCCAGCGCCGCACGATTGCCGGTTTGTTGGTCAGCGCTACGGAGTGCAGGGCGATCACTCGCCGATCGTCCGGCCGAAGCCTCACCACCGGTGACGGATAGCGGTATTCCCCCGCCCGAATGTACTCCCGCGCCTTGTCGGTCCATCTCACGCCCGCGATCAGCCCGCGTGCCGGATCAAACCGAAGCGTCTCTATCCACCCCGCCGCGGGCGCTTTCCCGTCCGGCGCCGCATAGTCTCCGCCCAACGTCTGATGTTCATAGTCCACGGGGGGGCGTACCGTGCCCGCGTTGAATGCCGCCTGAACGCTTCTCCACGCCTCCGCGTCCATAATGAACTTGCCTTTGGACGATTCCACGCGTCCCGCCGGGCAGATCAGGTTCTCGACGATCTCACCTGCCGCCCCCGCGGTTGCCGGTTCGCCCGCCGCTATCCATAGCTCACTCGTTGCCGTGTCGCATATTGTCATATTGTTGTCACTCTAAACCGCGAAGCGAACCGTTGGGGGGGGCGAACAATACCCCCAACGGCCGCCCGCGATCGACAAGGAGAGGCTGCCCACCACGTGGGCAGCCACCGACAGAACTTTCCGTGCTTCCGCATTACCGCTTATCGTCCGCCTTGGCGTACAACCCTTCCCCGGCCCGCCACGCCTTCAAGTCCTCCGGGCTCGGGAACATCATCGAGTCCCCCCGGTGAAGAGCCTTGAAGATGGCTCGAAGCGTAAGGTCGGCATTAGTGAACGAAGCGGGGAATTCGTGCATCGCGCCGACCGCCGCGATTAACAGACGGTCCCGCAACCCACAACCGGTGGCGATCCCGTACGCCTCTTTCGGGAAGGAACCGGCGCACCATCGATTCCGCAACAGGAACATGACAACAATGACCAGTTCCAACGGGTCCATCATTATCAACCGTGCGAACATGTCCCGAACAACGCGATTGGACTTCATACCTTTCCGCTTCAGACGCAACGACGTCTTGAGGTTCACTTTCATAGGGGGGAGCGACCGTCCGCTGAGCGTCACTACGGCCCCCCATTGCAGCTTCTCCAACCGGGACGGCCACGCCCCTTTGCGCTGCCACCCGCCATTGCGGACCGCTGCGGTCAGGGTCTCGACCCCGTCAACCGCTCCCCCGCGGAAGTAGTCAATCGCCGCAACCAGCAATTCGTCACGCACCGCACAGCCGGTGTCAATCCCGTACCGCTCCCCAAGTCGGATGGGCCTCGTCTGCGCCTGCGCCGTGATTATGGCCACCGCCGCCAATGGTTCCGGCCCCAACTCCAACATCGCCGCATACGCGTCCCGAACAGCGCGGGCCAGCTTGCGCCCGCGAACCTCCGGCTTGAACGCCCTGACAAGCCGGGCCGTTTCTTTCGCCTCCCGCTCTTTCGCCGCCTCGCGTCTGGCCTTCCGTGTCGCCGCTTTCCGCTTGCGGACCGCCTCTTCCGATTCGCCTTCCACCAAGCGCAGCTTCCCGCCGGTCTTCGGCTTGCCGCCTTCATCGGTGGTCGGTGGGGCGTTGTCCGGGTCCGCCGCAGACCCCTTCCCGTTCGATTCGCCTAAGTCGCTAACGTCCAAAGGCTCTGTCTCTGGTGTGACACTCCCGGCCGCGGTCCGTCGCCGCACCGGGCGTGTCTGTGTCAAAGTCTCCATGTCCATCGTGGTCTCCCTTGTCTTCGCTCAGATCCCCGGTCCGTCGCCTTCCGGTCGGACTCTGAACACCTGTCCGGGGTCCGTGGGGTTGTGCCGGTCCGCAGCTTTCGCCGCGTCATCCCGTCTTATCGCTTTCGCCGCGGGCATTCCCGGCTTGTGCTTCGCCTGCCGCGCTGTTGGTTTGGTCTCGTTCGCCGCCATGCTATTCGTAGTCCCGGTTGTAGCTCTGTCCGTTCGTCACCGCGTCGTGGTTCGGCTGTTGGTGGAAGTGCGTTCCGCCGACGTTGGTTGAAAGACTGGCCCCGCTCTTCACCGCGTCCACGACTCTATCCATCCCGGTCCGCAGTTCCTCGCGCAGTTTGTCGGATGCGATTTCCATCTGCCGAATCATGTAATCCGGAACCGACACCGTAGCGTCGCCCCCCAGGGTATTCAGCGTCTGCCCAGCCACTCCGACCCCAACGGCGTACCGGGTATCGGGGCGTCCTGCTTGGCCAACAGGCTCCGCCCCTTCCACTGCCGCAACACTTCCCCGATTCCCGACGTGGTCAGCCCGTGGTTGACGTCCCGCGCCCCCGTGACGTCCAACCCCACGTCCTTCAGGTACTCGACGATCTGCTTGGCTTCCGCCTCCGGCCCGAGCACCTTGGAAACGTATTCCTCCGCCGCAACGGTGGTCCCGCCTTCGGCGGTTTGCAGTTCATGGAACGCCCGCTTGACCAGTTCCTGGCGTTCTTCCGCACGCCGCTTCCGGTCCGCTGCAATCCATTCCGCGTTCCGCTCCACCGCTCCGGTTACCATCGTCTGCCGCACGCCCGCGGGCATTGACTTATCCAACGGCTCCGCCTGTCCACCCTCGCGCAACATCGTGTAGCTGGCTTGCGTCTGGAAGTCGACGTCAACCCCGCTCAGTTCCCCGCCCACCGTGGCGCTTAGTGCCGGGTCTATGTCATACCGCCGCGCCACTCGCGTAGACCGCTCCGTCCCTCGGGCCGCTTCGTCCGCTCCGACCGCGTCCGCCCCCATCCGGGCATTCGCCGCCGCTTTGTAGGCCCTTTCCAGTTCCTTCAACTGCTCCATCTGCTCGTTGAGCGCTTCGGTCTGCTTGCGGGCCGCTTCTTCCGCTTCTTCGTGGGCCGCCTTCAGGGCTTGTACCACGGCCACAATGGCCGCTATGCCCAACACCACGGCGCCGCCCGCCCCCAGCAGCTTGAGCGCTCCGGCGTGCTGTTTCGCCATCGCCGCCGCCTTCTTGTGGGCTCCGGCCAAGCTGATATTCCGGGAAGCCAAATCCCCCGCGACCTTCGACCCCCGCAACAGCGTCTCCGCAAAGCCCCCCAAGGCCGGGTGAACCGCGTTCAGAAGGCCGGTCAGATCGTCCGTGCTGGCGTTCAGCTTGTCCGTTGCCTCGGCTGCCTTCTCCGCCGATGCCGCGGTCCCTTCCTGTCCCTTGGCGACGTGTTCTTCCGCCGCCGCGACCTTGCTGAACTGGTCCGCCGCCTTTTCGGCCCCCTTTACTTGAACCTCCGTGGTCAACTTTCGGTCCATCGAACGCTCCTTTTCTCGGTGCCCTCGGCTTCCGCACCGCCGCGTTTCCCTTGCTTGGCGGCTACGCCTGCTTCTCCAGGGCCGTGCCAGGCGTTTTTGCCGGACTTCACGCTTGACAAGGCTCTCGGCATCGAACATAATATACGCGATGGATTTGGTCGTGTCAAACCGAAAATAGGATGCTCGCCCACAGGTTGTGGCGACAACAGGAGCGCGTACAATGAACGTTTCCGATGGGTCTACCGCAAACTCTCCGGCGAAAGGACACACTACGATGGGCAAGAAACAGCGCAGCCTACTCCTTGACGAAGACCTCACGGTCGTCATCGATGCTGTACAGTCATCCTCGGGGGCGACGTTCACGCGGCTGATGACTGCCGCTGTGATAAAGCACCTTTTCGACAAGCCTCACCCTGAACCCTACTGGATGAGCCTTGCCGTTGCCTTGGAGCGCGGTGATCTTCAGGTCAGCGACATTCCGCTGAAGGTGGCCAACGACCGAATCGCGACGCTGGAGGCGGAGTTGGCCCTGTTCAAGGAAACAGGGAACCCGGACATCGACTGGTATATTGCGGACCGGCAATCGTCGCTCCAGGAAGCCAAGGAAAGCAAGGCGCATTGGGAGGCTGCCATGAGCGGGGAGTCTGACCCCATTAACGCCGTCCTCACGCACTTCGGTGTGTCTTCGAGCGACCTTCCGTCCGTCCGCGGAAGAGCCGCGACACCGAAGGATTGACCTGTCATGACTCTGACAGCGGCTCCCGGAGACGTGAGCCGACGGAGATTGTTGCGGAGCCCCACTGTGCGGGCATGCCGCGTTTCGTGCTGTATTGGAGCGTTTTCGCCCGTAAGGTTTTCACGCTGGACCGACCGGTAAGGATACCGATCGTCGGTACGTTTCAGAGCAAAGGATTGCATCATGCCAGTTGTTAGCACCGGTCTGACCGTCCCCGGTATCCGCGGGGAATTCTTCAATCGCTACGACGAAGTCAAGACGTTCTATCAGGACTTGGTTACTGTCCTGCCGAGCAACACGAAGACGGAAGTCTACAAGTTCCTCGGCTCCGTTCCGCCGATGCGCCCGTGGGGAACGGGTCGGCTGGCCAAGGGCATGTACACCGAGTCTTACTCGGTCTCCGCAGAGAAGTACGAAAGCACTATCGAAGTAGACCGCGACGAGATTTCCGACGATCAGCTTGGGCAGATCCGGCTCCGCGTCCATCAAATGGCCGAACGGGCCGCGACGCACAAGGATTACCTCCTGGCGCAGCTTCTCATCAACGGCGCCACCGCAGGCTTCCATAGCTATGACGGTGTCCCGTTCTTCTCTGCCAATCACGTATCCGGCGAGCAGTCCGCCCAGGACAACACCCAGAGCCTCGCAATCGTCGACAAGGACGATGCCACCGTTGCCGAGTTCAAGACTGCTTTGCGCAAGGCTATTGCGCTGTTGCTCGGGTCCAAGGACGATCAGGGGCAGCCGATGTCCTTGACGGCCGACGGTCTCGCGTGCATCGTCCCGCCGTCCCTGTACGTCAACGCTCTGGAAGCGGTAAACGCTACCGTCATAGGTTCCACGACGAACGTTCTCCAGGGTGCCTCCCGGATAATCGCGTTCCCGTGGCTCACCGCCGCCGACAAGTGGTATCTCCTCAAGACCGATTCGGCTATCCGCCCGTTCGTCTTCCAGGACCGCGAAAAGGCCGAATGGACCGCCAAGGAAGGGGACAGCGACGAAGGCTTCTTGCGTGAGAAATACCTTTACGGTGTGCGTGCCCGGTATAAACTGACCTACGGCTATTGGCAGTACGCCGTCCAAACGACGTTCACCACGGCCGCTTGATCGCCTGCGGCTTGGTTGAGGACTCCGTCGATCGGCAGTAGGCTGGTCCCGTCTCCGTACGAATCGGGAGTCTCGCGTATGTACGAAGAAGCACGATGGATGCTCCAATCGATTAGGATCCTGCTTCAGGCCCGGGATGGCTATGGAGCGTTCGCCATGTGCCTGCTTGCCATGGAAGTCATCGCCAGTAAACGGCATCCGGACATAACGGGCCTTGGCAAGAACCGCAGGAGGTTCATGAAGTTCTTCAGTGAGGAACGGCAACAGTTCTCGCCTCGGAAGGTCACTGTGCTGAACCCGAAGGATCCCGGACCTCCCCCGCCTGATTTGGATGGGCTGTCGGGCGAACAGCAGACGGAAGCAATGGACGCCTACGCTGCCGAGATGGTAAACCACGGCATCTCGATCGAAGAAGTCCTGTGGGAATACTGCCGATGCCCGATTGTCCACGAAGGATCCCGGCTTTCGGTGGGTAGCGGCGCTGAGGTTGCGATGGATTGGTCCGTTCCTGAAACGACAATGTTCTTCCAGATCGATAGGAACAAAGAGAATGTAATCGTGGCGGGGGCGCGGTACTGGCTGGCCTTCATGTATAGGGTTGTGCAGAAGTACCTGGACTCGCCGGCCTCCACCACGGCCGCTTGATCGTCCCGATTCGCCGCGGGTCCACTGCCCGACAGAACCCGCAGCGTGCAAACGTAGGGGAGTCTGAGTATGCCAGACGATATCGCCAATTTCCCACTTCGGGGCGCCAAGCGCAAGGAGTTGGCCCTCGCGTTGGGGCGATGCGCCAGCGAGTTCCTAGCCGCGCATGGCAGAGCGATGATTGTCGCGAACTTCCTCCAGGACGTGCGCGTTGAGAAGGCACGCGACGCCCTGGCCGAGCAGTTCCATCAGGACTTGGGCTTATGCAGGGATATGGGGCTTATCTTCGATACGCCTTCGAAGACGAAGAGCGACCGAGAGATCGCTCGCCTCTTGGTAGAACACGCCTACTCGACTGCAAATGACGGCTGGAAGACTGCGGTCATGACAATGCTGCACGATGCGTTCAAGCGTTACCTCTGGCGCCTCGTTCGTTTCGGTTTGGTTGCGAGTCGGGAGAAAGCGATCTGCCTTCTCAAAGATGAGAATCGCAAGATCACGGAGAAGGACCTGCGCCGTGCCGGAAGCGCTGATGCTGCGCTCGATCTCCGTATCGAGAAGAAATGGAAGAAACTTGGGAAGTGCCCGCTGGAGAAGAGGTGGCAGGTACTGGAGGACTTAGTAGGCCTCCCGCAGAGGCTGTACAGTCCGCCTACCTGGCGCTTTGACATCGAGATGCTCACGCGATTCAACGAGGTACGGAACGACGCCGTCCACGGCCGTCCACAGGCTGTCAGGGACTACGACGTCGCGGCTTTTGCCCGTCAGCTTTGGCGTGCCCAGCTCGTCTGGATGGCTCACGTGGCGACACTGCTGCAAGTGAAGGTCCCTGGTGAAGTGCTCTATCTGGGAAGTGGAGCCCGCGAGACGTAGGCGGTGGGAGCCCCTGAGAATGCCCAAAGGCAAAGCCAAGACGAAGACTCGCCGCCGCTGTAAGGCCGCTCACGGCTCTCAAAAGGACCGACCCGACCCCCAGTACCCCCAAAACGCGGATACGTCGATTCCGGGCCGCAAGGACGCTTCCCGCGAGACCCGCGAGACCCGCGAGACCCGCGAGACCCGCGAGACCCACGGGCCCCAACGGCCGCCCGTTCGCGTGCCCCGCGGTGTGCCTCACCTGCGCCAGGTGCTGGGCCTTCCGGGCGAATCTTCCGTTGAGGAACTCTGCGAAACCTCCGCCTCGGAACTGGAACACTTACGGTCGGAATTAGCACACCGCAAGAACCGCACCGCGCTACTCCACCGCCTCCGCCACGGGTTCTGAAGATGGTCCAAACCCCAATCGAACCCGCTTCGACTCCCCCCCGAACACCCCCCAAACCCCGCCCACCGCTCCCCACCCCCAGCGCCCGCCTCCGGACGGTGAACCTTGCCGATTCTCTTGCCGATTGCCGATTCCTCAGGTTCTGCGCTCGTGACGTAAGTCGTTTTCCGGCTCCCGGAAACCCGCTCGCCGCCGCCTCTCCGCTCCCGCGCCGAGCCCCCCGAAAAACCGCCCTCACACCCCCGAAACTTGCGCTTGCCCTTGCGCATTGCGCTTTCTTCAGGTTCTGCGCCCGCGACGTAAGCCCCAGAATTCACAACGACTTACGAGTAAACGCAACGAGCGCAGAACCACTCTTATCCGCCCCCAACATCCTGCGCAGCGCAGAACTTGAAATTCGCAAAAATCGCTCTAAGTCCTGACGCGACAAGTGTTTAGGAGCAAAGGCAACCTGCGCAGAACCTGGGTCTTACTCAGAGTCTTACAGGATCGGGGGCGAGAAACACGAGGCCGGGAACGAGGCGACCCCAACATGTCGCCATTCTGGGCTGCAGCGCGGGCTTCATCTGGTGTTCGCGCGGGCTTGGGACCTGCGGATTAGGGTTGCGTTGTACGCCGTAAGGTCGTATAAAATCGCCTATCTGGGTATGATAGGGCGGACGAGGGCTTCAGGGCAGCCTCGTTTGATCCGATGCTCTAGTAAGGTAAACATGTCCTCTTACTTAGCTTCTGGGAGGTATCGGTCGTGGCAACATGTATGGCGCCTGAATCAGAATGTGATGTTATCGGTCTTCTCGGTGATCGGGGTTCGTCCCTCCTGGAACACAGGTGCGGCACGATTGATAAGTCTGCGCTAACGCTTCCCGGGCCGGATTTCGTGGATCGGGTGTTTGCCCTGACGGATCGGCCGATTCCCGTACTGCGAAACATGCAGGCCATCCTCAATACCGGGCGGCTGGCCGGGACTGGCTACATGTCAATCCTGCCGGTGGACCAGGGGATCGAACACACGGCCGGGGCCTCGTTTGCTCCGAACCCGATCTACTTCGACCCCGAGAACATCGTCAAGCTGGCCATCGAGGGCGGCTGCAACGCGGTCGCCTCGACGCTTGGTGTGCTGGGCAGCGTGGCCCGCAAGTATGCTCACAAGATCCCGTTCCTGCTCAAGATTAACCACAACGAGCTGCTGACCTACCCGAACACGTTCGATCAGATCATGTTCGCCGACGTTCGGCAGGCGGCCGACATGGGTTGTGCGGCCGTGGGAGCGACGATCTACTTCGGCTCGGAGGAGTCGAATCGGCAGATCCAGGAAGTCGCCGAGGCGTTCCATCTTGCGCATGAGCTGGGCATGGTAACGGTCCTGTGGTGTTATTTGAGGAACAGCGCGTTCAAGAAGGACGGCACCGATTATCACGTGGCCTCCGACCTTACGAACCAAGCCAACCACCTGGGGGTGACGATCGAGGCGGACATCATTAAGCAGAAGCAGCCGGAATGCAACGGTGGCTTTACGGCGATCAACTTCGCGAAGACTAACAAGCTTGTTTACGACAAACTAACGACGGATAACCCCATTGACCTGACCCGCTACCAACTGGCCGGGTGCTACATGGGGCGCATGGGCCTGATCAACTCGGGAGGTGCTTCTGGCGACAATGACTTCGGCGATGCGGTTGCGACTGCGGTCATCAACAAGCGTGCCGGCGGCATGGGGTTGATCTCGGGCCGCAAGGCGTTCCAGCGTCCGATGGCAGAGGGGGCGAAGCTGCTCAACCTTATACAGGATGTGTACTTAGATAAGTCCATCACGGTCGCCTAGTTCGATCTTGCAGATGCCCCATGAACCCTGGGGCGGGCGGATTGGGTCAGCAGATTGCCTGCAGCAGTCCTTCGTCGTGTAGCGAACCAGGTGTTTGGTTACCGCGAAAGTAGGGCTAGCGGATAACACTCAAGGGGCCGGCGTTAGCGCGTCGGCCCCTTGTCTTTGGCTTTTCAGCGTCACCCGGTCGGACCGAATCGTTAACGTATGTTCTGGTAGCGAGTTAGGCGCGGGAATGGCCGGGGGCCTGCTTGGGGTGTTTCGTCGAGGGGAGGTTATACTCGCAGGGAATTACGGACCGGAGCACTGTGGATTGAATATCCCCTCATTCCCAAAAGCGGGATTCCGGAGGGTTTCCGCTGGGAGGAGGGTGTCCCGTTATTTCGGACAGTCCGGCTCGGGCTTCGACCGCACAGAGGGTTCGAGGCATCAAGTGAGGAAACGCTCGTCGTGTAAGAATGGATAGTATACCCTATTCCTCCCCCCGAGTCTGTGGGGTATATTGATAGAGGTTAGGTTTTCCCAACCAGTAGCCCAAAGCGTGCTCCTCTCTCCGGCCCGAACACTCTACGCTTTGGGCTCTTTTTCTGCGCACTCCGTGATAAGGGGCGACTTTGCGAGTGGGCAACTTTGGCAACGCCTTCTACTTGGTCCCACTCGTGATACTGGTTGGTCACTTGATGCCGCCGGTTTCTTCCGCCAAAGCGGTGCCTGCTTGACTGCCTGGAGGCGTTGTCGCTGACCGGATCCGGCGCGGACTATTCAAGACGTTCGCGCAGATGCGCGTAACTTACGGTAGCGCAATCCCTTGTGGGTGGCTTCACAGTAACACAGCTCGGTTCCACGCCGGGGCCAAGCTCCGGCGCTGCATCGATTTACGGGGTGCGGTTGTGCGATGCGGAATGCTCGGGTTCTGGTTTCGTTCAGTGCGCGGAGACGGGCAGTTTGCACAACATTGTTGGAGGGTGGTAGGCGTGTTGAAGATGGCGTGGGGCGGAGTATAATTCCGCGTCTGAAATGCCTCGCCCGTCGGGCAGGAGGCCCGTTTTCAGCCCTGGTCGAAGTTGAGGATACGGAAAAGGAGCGTTTGTAATGGCTAGTGCCAATGAGGAGTTCTCCACCACTATCGGACAAGACGCGGTCTTCAAGGGGGAGCTTCGTTTTGAGAAAGGTCTGCAGTTGTTGGGCAGGATTGAGGGTGAGGTGACCAGCGACGGCAGCCTCGTGATCGGCGAGGGCGCCAAGCTCGTCGGTGATGCCAAGGCGGGAACAATAAGGCTTGATGGGGACGTTAAGGGCAATCTCAATGCCAATACGAAGGTGCAACTCTCAGCCAGCGCGCGGCTTGAAGGTGACTTGCAGACGGCACGGCTGGAAGTAGCCGAGGGGGCGGTATTGGTGGGAAGGTGTGCCATTGGTGTGAACGGTGCGTCGTCTTCGACGGCCTCGTCCGCCTCGGCGCCTAAGACGACGCCGTCTACGTCTACGTCAACTACGTCAACGTCGACGCCGGCACCCACACCGCCGGCGAAGGGCAAGGCGGACGAAGGTCGTCGGCGCTAGCGGTCTTTCGAAAGAGGGTTCAGGCACCTTGTCGAGGGTGCTTCCCGAGACCGTGAGCCGGTAACAACTCGGCACCAGTCCCCTCGCTTAGCGAGTTGCCGGGTCTCGGCGTGATGGTCGGGTGGCCAGCGGCGGGGGCCGCGGCGGGAACTCGGGGCGAGCCCGGACAGGCGCTTGTTCGTGATTCCTCGTGGCCGTCTGTGGTTGGCAGATCGGCCTGCGGCGCGGGATCAATGCCAAGAAAGCCGTTGATTACGACGAAACGTCCCACGGAAGTGCGGACGGTGATATGCACGCATTGCGGCGGCGTGTCCGAAGCGTCGGTGCGGGCCATGTCCATCGCCTGCCCGCACTGCCACAAGCGTGTCATATTGGAAAACTACAAAATCCGCAGCTATCACGCGGTTATCGAGTTCTCCACGTGTGGAGATATTGTGGTGGAAAGGAAGGGAATCGTCGTGGCCCCCATTAAGGTCGCCAACCTGACCGTCAAGGGAAAAGTGCAGGGGCCTGTAACCGCTCGCGGGCATGTCACGATTAGTAAGACCGGGCAGCTCAAAGGTGATGTCGAGGCCCCGGCCCTTTTCATTGAAGACGGCGGATCGCTCAACGGGTTCCTGCGTATCGGTCCGGCGGAGAGTATCGCGCGGCAAGGGGAATAGAGCACGGCGGGTTTGCCCCCGTGGTTCGATGCCGCTACGATCGTCCACTGGTTTCTTGATCTCGGCGTTGGTGGATGATTCCGAACCATGGGAAGGCATTACGGCATATTCGATTCCTTCACGAGCGAGCGCTACGCGGGAAACCCGGCGGCGGTGGTGTACGATACGGAAGGTCTCGAAGAGGCCGAAATGCAGGCGATCGCCGCTGAGTTCAACCTGAGCGAAACGACGTTTGTCTTGCCGCCGCAGAATCCCGGATCCACCGTGCGCTTTCGCTGGTTTACTCCCACCACGGAAGTGAGCATGTGCGGGCATGCTACGGTTGCCGGTGTTGTCGGTCTGGTGGGGTCGGGTCGTTGGAACCGCGCGGATGTCGCTGCCGCTCCGCCGATTATCGACACCCTGTCGGGCCCGTTAACGGCCTTTGTAGAAGGCGTTCCGGGCAAGCCTGACGACCTGATGATCTGGCTGGATATGCCCAAACCGCAGTTTGTCGAGCAGTCCATCGATCGGGAGAAGCTGGCGGACATGCTGGACCTGCCTTTAGACGCAATCGATCCGTCGGTGCCGATCGTGAGGACGCAGGACCAAGACCTGATTGTGCTGGTGAAGGATTTCATTGCTCTTAATGACGCCAAACCCGATTTCGGCCGGCTTGCCCGATGGCAGACCGGGGAAGGGATGCGCGGGCTCTCTCTGGCTACCGCCACGACGTTGTCATCGCTGATTAACCTCCAATCCCGCTTCTTCGCCCCGGCCGCCGGGATCAACGAGGACCCGGTGACCGGTAGTGTTCACGGACCCCTGGCGGTGTATGCCGTTATGCACGGCTTGGTGCCGGTCGAAGATGATCTGGCCGGTTTGCAGTGTATCCAATCCAAGGCGGGAGGGCGCGCGGGGGTGGTTTATGCTCTGGTCCAACGCCAGGGAGATGGCAGTCACGAAGTACGCATCGGCGGCCAGGCGGTTGAAGTGATGTCCGGTACGCTGGTGTCGTAGAAGGCGGTCGAGTGCTTCGCGCGCCGGCAGCCGGTGCTAACCCCCAGGTCGAGCTGACGATGGCGCGGCGAGTCACAGCGATAGTCAATCCGGTTTCCGGTCGCCGCGAGATGCTCTCGGTCGTTCGGCGTATCGGGCAACTCGTTACCCGTGGCGGCGGGCGATTCGATACTCTCCAAACAGAGACGGCCGGGCACGCCGCGGTTCTGGCCGCGCAGCTACGTTCCGAGGTCGACGCGGTACTGGTCGTGGGAGGCGACGGAACGGTGGGGGAGGTCATCAACGGCCTGGCCGGACGGGCCATCCCGCTGGCGATCTTGCGGACCGGGACGGAGAACTTGTTGGCCCGCGAGCTGGGCATGCCGACGGACTCGGCGGGACTCGCCCGGTTGCTGCTTGAGGGAGAGACTCGCGCTTGTGATGTCGGGGTCGCTAACGGGAAGTCGTTTGCGGCGATGGTTGGGGTCGGGCTGGATGCCGAGTGTGTCTTGCGGATGACCGAGACTCGTTGCGGGCACATCGGTCGCACGGATTACTTCTGGCCGATCTGGCGCACATTTTGGACCCATCGATTCCCCCCGTTGGCGATTGAGGCTGACGGGGCGACAGTGTTTGAAGGGCGGGGCCTGGCGTTCGTCGGAAACATAAGCCGCTATGGGGGAGGCGTGCGGATCCTGCGGGATGCTCGGATCGACGACGGGTGGCTCGATTTGTGCGTGTTGCCCTGCTCGTCGCGCATTGTGTTGATCCCTCATCTTATCCGCGTGTACCTGCGGCGGCATGTATCGGCCGGCGGGACGATCTATCAGAAGTGCCGCCGCGTTCGGATAAGCTCGCCGGTTTGCGTACCGGTACAGGTGGACGGGGACGTGGGTGGGTTCCTCCCGGTGGAGTGCTCGGTGGCCGCGAAGCGGGTGCAGTTCCTTCGTCTTGCGTGCTCCGGGGATCTCGCGGATCATCGGGCGATCGGGTCCGCCGATTGACGCGACGGATGCTAACCTCTGCTCCGGAGTGGACGCCGGGGCGTCACGACTGGAGATAGCTGACTTGACAACCGACCGACACTTTGTTTCCCGAGTATGGGTCGCCGAGGGGTGCATCGGTTGCGATGTGTGTACGACGCTCTGCTTCGATGTCTTCGTAATGGTCGAGGGGACGGCGCGGATTCGGGCGATTGCCCAGGATCCGACCTTCACGGCCTCACGCTCGGCGGAGATCTTCGAGGCGGCCGAAAAATGCCCGGCGGACGTAATCAAGTTCGACACGGTCAAGGCTTCCCCCGGCGCGGCTGAGGAAGAGGCTACGGCGCTCCCGCGGCGCAGTTTCGTAAGCGGCACGGCTTTGACGGTTGGTTGGGTAATACTGGGCGGCGGGCTCGGCGTGGTTATGGCGCCCGCCGTAGGGCGGTATCTGGTGCCGAATGTCGTTGAAGAGCCGGACCCGCGCGTGCGGGTCGGTCGCCTGCAGCGTTATGCGGACATGGTGCCGGGAGACGTCGACGAGGAGTTCAAACCTTCCGGCGTGTGGATCATCCGAGAGAAAGGGCGTATCGCCGCCCTTAGCACCATCTGCACGCATCTGGGCTGCGTGCCGAATTGGAGCCCGAGAGATCGAGTGTTTAAGTGCCCTTGTCATGGCAGTGGGTATCGCGCAGACGGCGTCAACTTCGAGGGCCCGGCTCCGCGCCCTTTAGAGCGTTTCCGTCTGTTCATCGAGAACGGGACGGTGGTAGTGGACAAGAGCAAGGTGTACCGTGGGGAACTCGGGCAATGGGATCTGCCGGGGAGCTATATTCCGGTGGAGAGTTGACGGCGAGATGCCGGGTGCTGTGCGGCTTCTGCCAATGAGGTGACTCCAAACCGATGTTCAGGCGTCTGGGACGATGGTTGCGCACGGGGCAAGTGTGGAAGAGCATCTTTCGCCATCAAGCTCCGCGCGATCGTCGCACTCGAATGGCCACGATCGTCAGCAACATCTTCCTGCACATCCACCCGGTAGCCGTGCGTAAGGAGGGAATTCGGCCTTCTTTCACGTGGTGCATGGGGGGGCTCGCTTTCTTTCTCTTTCTGGTGGAGATCGCTACCGGCATACTCTTGATGTTTTACTATCGTCCGACGGTTGAGCATGCCTACGCGGATATTCAAGGCCTGCGCGCCCACGTGACGTTCGGCCTTCTGCGCGAGGTTCATCGGTGGGCCGGGCACGCGATGGTCATAACGGTTTGGCTGCACATGCTGCGGGTTTTTCTGACCGGGAGCTACAAGCCGCCGCGAGAGTTCAACTGGTGCGTCGGGGTCATGCTGCTGGTCATGACCATGCTTCTGTCGTTCACCGGTTATCTTCTTCCGTGGGACCAGCTTGCCATGTGGGCGGTTACCGTCGGATCCAATATGGCGTCGGCGGCGCCACTGGTGGGAGCCGAAGGGCCGCTCTCGGGCATGGTGCAGGTCGGAGGCGAGCCGGTGGTACACTCCGGGGACGACATAAGGTTCGTGCTGTTGGGAGGAAGCTCGATCGGCCCGAGTACGTTGCTGCGATTCTACGTGTATCACTGCGTACTGATTCCGGTGGCTACGGGCGTTCTTGTCGCCGTGCATTTCTGGAGGGTGCGCCGCGACGGAGGAATCAGCGGGCCCCTGTAGGCTCGTACGGTACTTGCGCTGAATGACTATGGTTGATGCCAACACATCCCTAGCCGGCTTCGAGGGCGCCAAAGAGGCGGTCGACTGGGCCTGCCGTCCGCCGGTACTCATGGCCGCAACTACCGCCGCCCTCGCCCTGCTTCTTGCCGGCTATCGCCGGCTGGCCAAACCGGTGTTGGGCGGGGTGGCGGCGCTTGCGGCAGTAGGGGCGTTGCTCCTTGGTTTGCAGGATGCGAACTTCCGGAGCATCGTCGCCAAGCCTGACAACGTGGCGATCATCGCGTTGGTCTTTGCGTTGGGCTTCTTTCTTGGGCGGGCGTTGCGTTCGGCTGCTATGAACGACAGACGTCGCGGGCAGGTCCGGCCGGATTCGCCGGATGGCGATGACGGCCTCGTGTTGACCTGGCCGGACTTGGTGTACGTGGAACTGATCGCGGTTCTGCTTGCAACGGCCGTTCTTATTGTATGGGCGATTCTGCTGCCGGCGCCGTTGGAGCAGCCGGCCGATCCGAACTGGGCTCCTAATCCGGCCAAGGCTCCGTGGTACTTCCTGGGGCTGCAGGAGATGTTGGTCTATTTCGATCCGTGGCTGGCCGGCGTGGTGTTCCCGGGGTTAATCATATTAGGGTTGCTGGCGATTCCGTACATCGACCGTAACCCTCGCGGCAACGGGTATTACACCGTGGCGGAGCGCCCTTTCGCGGTTTCGACGTTCCTGTTTGGTTTCGTCGTCCTTGGCGTCCTGTTTATAGTGATCGGGACCTTTCTGCGCGGTCCGAACTGGAGTTTCTACGGTCCGTTTGAGTTCTGGGATCCTCACCGGCCGGGGGATCTCGCGCAGGTCGAACTTAGCAGCCTTTTCTGGGTTGACGTGATGGGCGGCGAGATTCCGGGCCATTGCCTGGTTCGGGAGTTGCCTGGGATCGTCTTGCTCGGGCTGTACTTCTTGTCCGGTCCGCTGCTTCTGAGGTTGACGGTCCTGCGGAGGATATACCGAAGTATGGGGTTTATCCGTTACAGCATTATGACGTTTCTACTGCTTGCCATGCTGTTGCTGCCGATCAAAATGGTCCTCCGTTGGTCGCTGAACCTGCATTACATTATCGGGCTCGGCGAATGGTCGATGAACATCTGAGGATCTGTGGAACCGGTGTTCGTTTGGTCGGGGATGCTCGAAGTCGGTCCCGAGCCCGAGGGGCGATCGGGAGGCTGCAAGACCGGTGCCGCACGTGAAACGTAGGACGAAGGAGATTCGGATATGCGTATTGGTAGAACCTGGGTAGTGGCGATCGGCGCGGTGGTGGCACTGGCGGCGATGGAGTCTGCCGAGGGGCGTGGCCGCCAGACGATCATAAGGGGGTCGGTCGTCTTCAAGGGTGATCCGGCGAAGTATCCGCAGAAGGAGGTCGATTGCTCGAAGGACCCGGCTTGTACCAAGGAGGGTAAGCAGATCCGCACGGAGAACGTGATTCTGAACGAGGCGACGGATCCGCCCACGATCCGAAACGTCTTGGTCTCTATCCAGGCAGGTATGGAGAAGCGGGCGTTTATGGTCCCGGAACAGCCGGTGACGTTGATTCAGCAGGATTGTCAGTTCCGGCCCCACGTAGTCGGCGTTGTTGCGGGCCAGGAGCTTCGGATTCTGAACGCGGACGATACGGAACGGCATATTCGTTTTGTGACTCACTCGAACGGGAAGCACGAGTTCACTCAGCCGAAGAAAGACCTGGAGAAGGGGAAGCAGTTCAAGCTGGAGGCCGAAGCCCCGTTCAAGATCGTGTCGGAAACGCATCCGTGGATGAGCTGCTACGTTGGAGTGTTCAATAACATGTTCTTCGGCGTTACCGGCAAGACCGGTATGTACGAGTTCCGCGGAATGCCGGCCGGGACATACACACTCGAAGCATGGCACGAGACTTTCGGTACATTGACGAAGGAAGTCACGATCAAAAAGGGCGAGACCACGGTGGTGGACTTCGTTTTCGAACCCGGCAAGTAGTCGGCGGTTGAGCGGGGCCTGTCGTTCGGTGATCGCTGTTTTGACGTCCCTTGCCTGGATCTTTGCGGCTGGGTACAGTCGGCAACGAGTCGGCCGGCTGGTGTCGGCCGTGGTCAGGCCGGGGATACATGGTGGAAGGGAGTCCTCATGTTCAACGCGATTATCTACGCCATATTGTTTTTCGGACTAGCGTACGCGGTGTCGCTTTTTGCGCTTGTGCAGACGGTCTGATTGAACAGAAGCGAAGCCGGCTCTTGAGAGTCGGGTTGGAGGTTTCCAGGGATGTCGATTTTCGTTCTATTCACGGCGCTGTTGATGTCGGTGTACTTCGGGGTTCTGGATTTTATCGTCCAGACGGCCTGACAGCGTGGCGCCGGTAACCTGGGCGTTTCAGGATGCCCTGATAGCACGTGTCTCGACCACGGTGGTTTCTCAGAACCGGTCGCGCGGGGTTGACAGGAGTGCCTGGGTTTGCCGATAATCCCTCCCGGATCGCAACTGGCGAGGGGGCGGGCGATGCTGCTCCGCTTCTTCCTCCAGAGAGATGCAGAACAATCCGATGTCCCGTCTGCGCGGGGCATGAAGATTGGGCGTGTGCCCGAGTTGGCCAAAGGGGACGGGCTGTAAACCCGTTGGCGTATGCCTTCGAAGGTTCGAATCCTTCCGCGCCCAGTTAAACTTGCATAGTTGCGAGCCATGCGCATCTCTGAACTACTTAGGGTGGGTGCTCCCGCTCTGTCGTTCGAGTTCTTCCCTCCGAAAGATGATCTGGGATTCTGGGATCTTTATCGAACCGTGGAATCCCTGAAGCCGCTCGCCCCGGCGTTCGTGTCGGTCACCTATGGCGCCGGCGGGGCCACCCGGCGCAAGACGATCGATCTGGTTGCCCGAATCAAGAGCGACATTGGAATCGAGAGCATGGCCCATCTGACGTGCGTCGGCGCGTCTCAAAGCGAACTCGGGGCGGTTATTGACCGTATTGAATGCTCGGGGATCGAGAACGTCCTGGCACTTCGCGGTGATCCGCCCCATGGGCAGGCTTGCTTCGCCCCGGTTGCGGGCGGGTTCACCCATGCTAGTGACTTGGTCAGGTTCGTGCGTGAACGGTGTGGTTTGTGCGTCGGCGCCGCGTGCTATCCGGAAGGCCACCCGGAGTCGCCGAACCAGGCTAGCGATCTGGACCATCTGCGGCATAAGGTCGACGTCGGCGCCGAGTTCCTGATAAGCCAGTTGTTCTTCGACAACAGTCTATTCCTGGCCTTTCGGGAGCGGGCAGAGCGGGTGGGCATCAGGGTGCCCATTATTGCGGGAATCATGCCGATATTGACGGTCGGTCAGGTCAAACGCTTCACCGGCATTTGTGGAGCCACGATTCCGCCCGAGCTGTTGAGCAAGATCGAGGCGGTCGAAGACGACGCGGAAGCCGTCAGTCATATCGGCATGTACCATGCGACTCGGCAGTGCGAAGACCTGCTCAGGCAGAATGTGGCCGGAATCCACTTCTATACGTTGAACAGGTCTACCTCCACGCGGGCGATCTACCAAGTGATTAGGGCCGGCCTTCCTGCCCCGGCCGTAGCTCCGTGATAAGGCTGCGACCGGTGCTGCTGCGTCATGCCGTACCGGAGTCCGCCTGAGAGGCGATTAGGATGATCCCCGCTAACACCAGCCCGATGCCCAGCATCTGTCGGCGGGTTAGAGTCTCTGCCAGCGCGGGATGGACCCGGGCAAAAACGGCAATCAGCGCGAAACCGCCTCCGACCATAATCGGATAGGCGATGCTGATCTTAAGCGCCCGACTCTGCAGAGCGTACATGTAGAATGCCGCGTTGATTCCGAAGCAGAACAGGCCGAGCATAAGCGTCCCGCTGGTCACGACCGCTTTGATGCCGGCGACGATTCCGTCCCGCAATACTCCGCCGGATTGCTCGATCGGCTTCATCCCGATCTTCATGAGCAGGTTTGCACTTGCGTTCAGGATAAGCGCAATTGCCAGAGCGATCACGTATTTCATCAGCGTCAATCCTTGAGTAATCGGGTGTCGATGCACGGCCTGCGGCCGGCACCGGATTGGATTAGGGCGCACTCTCTCGGGGGATCGCAAGCGGCCGCCGGGACCCCGGAAACGAGGAGTCGACTCCGCTCAACGCAAAGCTCTGCGTATTACTTCTGCAAGTCAAGCCGTCCGAGGCGCTCCGGTTCGATCGGCTTGTCTGGCCGGCACCGTTTCCTGGTCAGTCGCCCCTACCACCGCAAGCGCCGCAGCCACAATAGGGATCCCATTCCGAGGAGCATCGGGATCATGCCGATTGCCCCGCAGATTGAAGCTGATCCCCCCGGGCCTTCTGCGCCGCACCCGTCACAGACCGGCTCTACCACGATGTTGTCGTCATCTCCGGGCAACACCGTAATACGTTTCGAAGCGGTCGTCGTGAAGGTCGCGCCGCTGGAGCTGGCAATGGTCACCGTGGCGGTGATTGGGAGCCGCAGCTCCACTCCGGTGTTATTGACGTAAGTGTGGGTGGCGAACAGGCTGGTAGTCTGGGTGCCGTCGCCGAGATCCCACAGGACCGATTGGACCGTACCGTCAACGTCGGTTGCGTCGATACTCAGCTCGACCTGGAGCGGAGAGGTCCCCCCGCCGATATCAGAGCCAACCGTTCCCGGGATACCAATGACGATTTGGATATCTGCCGCGCCGACCGTGTCGCTGTCGTCCGTTCCGTCCGCTCCCGTGACCCTAATCGACGTCTGGGCGTATCCGATGTTGTCCTCGGTATCGTACATTGTCAGCCGGGCGATGAAGGTCTTGGACTCGCCGGCCGCGACAACGTAAGTGTGCGAATCGCTTCGACTGGTTGAGTCTACGGTAACCGAGTCGTCGATGTCGAAATCCCAAGCGGTACGGCTTTCGTCGATCGGTAACGTGCTGGACGCGTTGCCGCTGAAGTACACGGTTAGGGGTGACGTTCCCTCCAAAGGTGAGACGCTTATGGTCACCTTAGGTCCGACGCTCGGATCGGTTGTGGTTCCCGAACCGCCAGAACCGGAATCGCCGGTCTTGCCCGGCGGAAGTTCCCCGTTGTCCCCGACGTTTCCGTCGGTGTCCAGACTGACCCCGAACGAGTATCGCCCGATCAAGCTCCGCCCGTAGATCGCGAAGTACTTGGTCCCGGAAGCATCATAGTTAACGCACTGTTGTTCGCCGGCTTCGCAATCGCCCTCCACGGCGGATCCGCATACCAGACCGCATCCGATTGCCAGTACGCTGACGTTCGCCGGCAGATTCTCGAGCACGGCACTCTTGCATCCGACCTGGTCAGCGTCATAGCACTTCCCGTCTTCCGGAACGAAGTCGAACGGTCCGCTGCTTTCCAATACCAGATACTCGTCAACCGTCTGGAGAATCTCGACATCGCTGTCTTCGTCGTCGGGATCCTCTTCCGCGGTATCATCTTCCTCCGTGAACTCCAGCGTATCCCCGTTCCTAAGCCACGTAATTCGATGATTGTCCGCATCCAGCATAACCTGGGCAGCACGTTCCGGCCAAGTGCGGCCACCGTTGTCCAGGGATTCGCTGGCGGCCTCGACCGCTCGCTCGGCGTTAATCCGTCCATAGCCGTATCGTAGACTTCGATCCGTTATCCCGTCGTAGTCGGCGTCCTCGGTGTCGATCTTGTCGCACGTGTGTTCAAGGATGAGACGTACGTCCGTCGCGGTCAACTGCGGATTGATGGACAGGATCATTGCCGCCACGCCGGCTGCTACCGGGCAGGCTGCCGAGGTGCCCATGAAACTGTCGGTATACAGCCCGGCCGCGTCCAGTTCCGGATCACCGTATGCGTCGAATCCGCCGATGTTGTAGCCCGCATCGACGTAATCTGCGTCGTCGTCGTTGTCCGTCGTGACCAACTCTCCGTAGCTGTCGCCGCCCGGGGCCAGCACGTCGATGTCCGGACCATAATTGCTGTACTCGGTGATGCTGTCGTTGATGTTACTTGCCCCGACACCTATCACGGTGGGCAAAGTCGACAGGTCGCTGTCCGTTCCCAAGTACGCTCCCGGGCCGAAGTTGTTTACTCCGTTCCCCGAGGCGAACAAGAGGACCATTCCGCGCGGCGGGGAGTCGCCGTCTTCGCCGTCAGTATCCCGACCTTCGTTGAACGCGGTTTCGAGGGCTTCCTCCAGGATTGCGGGAATGGGCGTGCCGAAGTCCAGACCCCAACTGTTAATGTGGACGTCCACCTCTTGCTGGCGAGCAAACAGATAAGCATTGGCCGTCTCCGCGTCGGAGAGAATCAGCAGGCCGCGCGATGCCGTGAACCGTGACAGGTATGCGACACCACGACCGCCGACGCTGTTGGCGCAGGCTACTGCCAACCCCATGACCGCCGTACCATGACTGTCACCCAACTGCTTGGGGCGGGGATCCGTAAAACCGCTGGCCGTGGACGGCAGGCTGGGGTCGTTACCGGTGCCGAGATAGTTACCTCGGAGATCCTCGTGATCCACATCGCATGAGTCGTCCAGCATGCCGACGAGGATGCCTACGCCCTCGGCCCCCATCTCCCATGCCTCCGGAGCGCTGATGTCCGCCCCCAGGGTACCTCCGTCTTGCCCGGTGTTGTTCAAATGCCACTGATGGGTGTAATACTCATCGTCGGCAACGGTCTGTCGAGTATGCCGGGGAGCCCGGAAGTTCGGCTGCGCCCAGACGATTCGAGAATCCTTGGTCATGGCCTCGGCTCTGAGCACCTCATCGTCGCCATCGTCAACCGGACGCACGCACGATACTCCCGGCATGCCGGCGATATCCTCGACGAGGGCCAAACGATAGTCCGCCATGAGCTGGGCTCTGGCTTCCGCCCCTAGATCGCTACGGGTACGCATGGCGATCGTACCGGTCGAGAGTACGGGGCTGTCACAGCCTTCGTAGTAATAAACCGGGTGGACTTCGGTGACGGCCGCGTCCTGCAACACGAGCCCCCGACGCCGGGCGGTTGTGTCGGCAACCCGCATTAGCTTGTAGCGCGAATCACTCGTCCCCCGGATGTCCTCAATGACGCCGTAGCCGCTGGAGGCGAGACGACGGGCGGATTTATCCACGGATTCGGAGTCGGCGAAGCTCACCGCGAATTCGTTCTCGGATTTGATCACCCGGATCTTCGACCCATCCCGCTTCACCACGAACCGATCCTGGGCGAACGTGGAACCGGCGAAGCCGGTCAATACGCCGATGACCACCGCGCCCCGCAGGACGCGACCGGACCAGGACTTTGCGCAGCACAACCCGTGCAGAGAAATCATTCGCTGTTCACCTTTCCGTTGTCTTCTCGCAGGCACATCCCCACGAAAGCTAACGTCGACAAGACTCGCTGGTAAGCAGGCGTTACCCGGCATCCGCCGATACTACAAGCCCAGGAGGATTACTCGCCGTCGGACTGCTCACCCCATTAGAGCTAATCCATCCGCGCTCTGCCGCGGGCAGAGTCTCCTCAACGCCTTCAGCCGGTACTGTCAACGCCCCGTATTGTTCGAGCGGGTCAGCAGCCTGTCAAGCGCCGCGAGCCCCTGGAAGAGGGTTCGGACCGGTAACGCGGTACGCGGATCCGCCGGTTAGGGGGCATCGACCTGACGCTACCCGCCGGCGCGGATCCACGCCTGAAGGGCTTTTTCATCGAACAACACCCAACGCACGAGTTGCGGTCCGCCGGGAACTTCGAGTTCGCCCCGAACTGCGGCCAGAGCCACTTTGGCCGCTTCACTCACGGGATATCCGTACACCCCGCAGCTGATTGCCGGAAACGCAACCGATGCGCAGCCGTGTTTCCGGGCGAGAGCCATGCAGCATCGGTGGCAGGAGGCTAACAGATCGGCCTCGCCCTGACCGCCGCCGTGCCAGACCGGCCCGACTGTGTGGATTACGTAACGAGCCGGCAGTAAGTGTCCACCGGTAATCCGGGCTTGTCCGGTCGGACATCCTCCCAGTTTGCGGCATTCCTCAAGCAGGCCCGGCCCGGCCGCCCGGTGAATCGCTCCATCCACGCCCCCTCCGCCCAGAAGGGTCTCGTTCGCCGCATTGACGATCGCGTCCACCTTCTGTTTGGTGATGTCACCCTGTACGATTTCAATCTTCTCCATCGCTGGCTCCGGTTTCTTCCACTGTTAACACCGCCCGCGATGTGCTGGTGTCGGGACGGAACAGTGCGGTTTTGTCTATCAGGCCCGCCGAGTGGTGCTCGGCGAACCCCAGGATTAGCCGCGCGGGAGTATCCCGGTGCCGCAGCTTGTGGCATCGCTCGAAGGACCTGCGGTGCGGGCTGCCGGTCAATGCCCACGTCAACCGCTCCCTGACCCCACCCGCACGGCGAATCTCCACAGAGAGTCCGGAATCGGTGGGGGGCTCGCTTTCGTCGCCGGGCAGGAGCGTTTTTTCTAGGATCCGACGCCACTCGTCGAGGCTACGGTCGGGCACCGAGGGTTCTGCAAACACATGACGACGTTCCAGGATCAAGGCCACCGTGGCTTTCCATCCGTTGCCCACCGCGACGGACGAAAAGTACTTGCCGTCGCGTCGCAGTCGTCGGTCGCGATGGCGGGCCAGCCCGGCCGAACACGCGATGCGGAGGGCTGCTGCTCGGCCCGCCAACTGCCGGATCAGCGCGGGCGTGGCCGATCCGGCTCCGTATGGCCAACGCAGCGTTACATAAGCGATAAGGAACCGCAGTCGCTGCGTTTGTGTTGCGCGACGATGAAAATGCTGGTCGAGTTGAGCCAGCGCCAGGCAGCATAACGGAGCACAAGCCGGTTGGCGGCTCAGGGAGGACGGGTGAACGTCGACGAACATGGCGGTTATCCCGCCGTCTTGGTCCTTGCTGAGGATTATATTGTCCGGGTGCCCGTCGCCGTGGACGAACCCCAAACCGTGGGCGGTGGCATACAATCGAGCGACGGCCTCGATAATCGGAGTTGTGGTGCCGATTGCCGACGGTGAGTTCCGGGATTCGGGCGACGGCGCCCAGGCGTTTGTCAGCTTCTCTGCCTGCGAAGGGCACTCGGTGACCAGGACACTCTGCCCTGCCCGCCCAGCCCGGATGGCCACACCCAGGCTCCGGACTGTCGGGACCCCGCGCACCTCAGCTTTGGTCAAGAGCCGCCATTCCCGTTCACCGGGGCTGCCCAGCACGAACGACTTGGCCTTGTCCAGGATTCCGGTCTCCTGGGCTAACTTGGCGTATACGGTATGTGTTCCCAGCTCCACCCGATAAGTTGCTCGGCCGTGCCCGCGCTTGACCAAGGTGGCGCACGGAACGCGCTCGAGGGCGAACCAGTCGGGGCTTCCCGGTCCGAGCAGCGCTTCGTACCAGCCCCGCCGCACGCACCAATGTTCGGAATCAGCGTTCTCACGAATGTCCCAGCCATCCTGCGGGCGGGAGGCGATCGTCTTGGCAAGTCGAATGGTGGATGCGGCGAGCGACATTACTGCCAATCTACTTTCGGCCTCGCGTCAACGACCGGGGCTCGCGGTTCCGTTTCGTCTGACCCCGATCCGGGGCTCAGGCACGTAGTGTACCGGCGGACGCCGAACTTGGTTAGCTGCGCGAGTGAATGCCGGGATTCTGGCCGGTATTGGCGTACTGACCGATAATGGAACTTGACGCTGCTTAAGGCAGGCGATGCCGGCTGGGCTCGGGATCGGTCCTTGGACCCGCCGGGCGCCGGCCCGGAGGCGTTTGCTCCGTTTGGAGAACGTAAGGGTGCCGATCAGATGAACCCGCTGAAGAAGGGCTGTTACATAGCTCGGTACCTGGGCCCGAGAGTAGTGGGGCTGCGAGCGAGGGTGTATCTGGCCAATGCGTTGGGGTCCACCCGTCGCGCATTCCGTCCCAGGCCGTGGGAGGATATCGACCTCGCCTCGGTAATGTCGCGGCAAGTCCCCACCGATCCGGCGGACTATGCCCTTTTCAAGCGCGGCGACCCACCTGAGTTCCTGTTTTCCCTTGGAGAGCCGCCGGTAGTTCCGCAGGAAATGCAAGATTCAGATAGTGAGCGCACCCCGCCACTAGATGCCCGGCTGGATCTGCTAGCTGAGAACAGGTGTGTTTACTTCATGTACACCCCGTCCCCGGAGGCGATCGACTGGCACCACAGTCCCTTCGACGATACTCGCGGCGCCTCCGACAAGATGTGGTGCGAAATCCCGGATTTCGATCCGGCTCAGGGTGATCTGCGGGTGCTCTGGGAACCGTCGCGTGCGGCGTGGTCGATCGACTTAGCCCGCGGGCGGGCTCGTCGACTGGATACGGCTACGGGGGAGCTCTTCTGGACATGGTGGGACTCCTGGATGGCGGCCAATCAACCGTTTCAGGGGGTCAATTGGAAGTGCGGGCAGGAGAGTTCGGTGCGGATGATCGCGGCGGGGCTGGGGTTCTGGGCTATGGCCAACGACCCGGCGACCACGGCGGAGCGCTGGATGCAATTCGCGCGGCTGGCCTGGGCAACCGGATATCGCGTTGCCCGCCACATCGGCTATGCGGTCTCTCAAAAGAACAACCACGCCCTGTCGGAAGCGTGCGGTCTTCTGCTGATCAGCCACCTCTTTCCTGAGTTTCGGGCGGCGCGGCGGTGGGGGGCCACCGGTCGTAAGGTCCTGGCGTCGGAGTTGCGGCGGCAGGTGTACGAGGACGGCAGTTACGTTCAGCACTCCATGAACTACCACCGGGTAATGCTGCACGTGTCGCTCCTGGGGTTGCGGTTGGGGGAGCTGGCCGGCGATCCGTTTGACCGCGACCTGTACGATCGCATCGGGCGCGCGGGGGAGTTTCTGCACCAGGTGATGGACGTCGACACCGGGCGGGTTCCGAATTACGGTCACAACGACGGCGCCGATGTACTTCCCTTAAGCGAATGTGATTTTACGGATTACCGTCCGGTAGTGCAGGCCGCCCACTTCCTGGCTACCGGTCGGCGTCTTCTTCCGACCGGACCGTGGGACGAGGATCTGCTCTGGCTATTCGGGCCCGCGGCGCTGGAGGCGGATCGCGACGAACACCCGCAACCGGTCTCCACCGGGTTTGAGGTCGGCGGCTACTACACGTTGCGCCGAGACGATAGTTGGGCGATGATCCGTTGCCACACCTACCGGGACCGACCGAGCCACGTTGATCCGTTGCACTTGGATCTGTGGTGGCGGGGGCTAAATATTCTCAGGGACTGCGGGACATATCAGTACTATATCCCCGGGCGGGGGGACATTGAACGTTATTTCAAGTCGATCGCCGGGCACAACACGGTTGAGATTGACGGGCGAGACCCGATCGAGCTGGTATCGCGCTTTCTGTGGCTGCCGTGGCCCAAAGCCCGCGTGCGGCACTACGAGCCCAGGAACGTGGCGGCTAAGTGGTTTGAAGGTGAGGCCAGGGACTACGAACGGTGCGGACTGGGCGTGCGGCACCGTCGGGCTTTGGTGGGGCTGGCCGGCAATGTCTGGGTCATTATCGACGACCTGTTTGCGCGTAAGTGGCATCGCGCAACTGTGCGGTGGCACCTCTTGGACGCGCCGTGGGAAGAGCAACCGGACGAGCATTCCATTGTGCTGTCGACATCCGAAGGGAAGCTCGCTTTGGCGTTCGAGGGTGATCCGGCTTCTGCGGAGCGGTTGGCCGTGGTGCGGGGTTGCGACGCTCCGGGCGAAGTGCAGGGTTTCGGTTCCTTATATTATGGGCGGCGCGATCCGATCCCGACGGTGGAAGCGACTTTCGCCATTTCCTGGCCTCAGAGGGTTGTGACCGTGGTGGCTCCGGGGGAGACGGCCTCGGCGAGCTGCACCGAGCGTACCGACCAGACCCAACGCTGGGAGATCAAAGCCGACGGAGATGCGTGGATTATGGATCTGGCCAAGCCGGATCGTGTTGCCGAACGAATAATCCTCGATCACCACGCCGCTGCTGACGAGGCTACGGATTCCGAAGCGGGGTCATAGGCTTCGACCGCCGCGGTGGGCTGCTTCGAGCGTGTCGACGAACATCGCACCGAGCTGATCGCGAGAGAACTGGGCTTCGGCGAGCTGTCGAGCCCGTGCGCCCATTCCCGGGAGTTCGTCCCGATGGTCCCGTAGCCAGACCACGGCATCGGCGAATGCGGTGGGATCGTCGGGGCGGACCACCATGCCGCAACGATGTTCGGAGATCATCTCCGCCAGCCAGCCGGGGTAGTTGTTGAGCACGGGCAGCCCGCAAGCGATATAGTCAAAGAACTTGTTGGGCGAAGTACCATAATAGAACGACGGGAGATTACGCAGGATCATCAGGCCGACGTCCATCTGGGGCAGGACCGAAGCGAGTTCGTTTTTGGGGATCGACGGCACCCAACTTGTCATCGGGTCGAGCCCTTCTTGGCGACTTCGCTCGACGAGTCGGTCACGCTGGCTTCCTTGCCCGATGAAGATGAAGCGGAACCCGTTCTCGCCCCGGCGCTGGAGTTCGGCGATAGCGTCCAATACCGCATCGAGACCGTTAGCCAGGCCGTGAGCCCCGGTGAACACAAGCCGGAACTCGTCCGCGGAGCCGAACCGCTCGTCGATCGGAGCGCCGTCTTGGGGTTTGAACAGATCGAGATCGCATCCGTTCGGGATCATCGGGACCCGGTCTTTGGGATACCCGGTGCTGCAGATTCCGTCTTTGATTCCGGGAGAAAGAGCGATAATCCGCTCTGCCGCCCGGTAGATCTTCCGCTCCAGGCGGCGCGTGTACCAGATCAGCCCCGGATTCCGGATCACGTCGAGAGCGATCGCTATTTCTGGCCAGAGATCCCGTACCTCAAAGACGAACGGGACTTTCAGTCGCTTGGCCCCCTTCATTCCGGGCAATCCGACGGTAAGCGGCGTTGATGTGGCGAAGACGAGGTCGGCGTCTAGCCGGCCGACGAGTTTGCCCGCGGTTTTGGCGAACCCCAGAAAGGCACGCACTCGGCGGGTGAAGCTCATTCGGTTTCCGTAGGGCTCGGCGATCCGCAACACGCGGATTCCATCGATGTCGTGTTCGGTTACCCGGTCCGATCCGCCCTGGCCCGGGTCGCCCACGTCGTAAGCGCCGCAGAGCATGGTGACTTTGTGTCCCGCTTTCATTAGGCGCAGGCTCATCTCGTATGACCGGGTCCCCGTTGCCCCGGATTTGGTCGAGAAGTGCTGATGGAGATAGGCTACATGCATTATTAAGAGGGACCCTCGATTCTGTGGCGTCAGCGACCTCGGCGAGGCGAACAACGCAGAAACCGGCCGGCGTTGTTCTGACATACTGTTACCGGACCGGCTTTCATCGGAGTGTAGTCCATGCGGGTTAAGGAGGCGAGTGGGACAAAGCCGTAGCGATGGTTACGCCGTTGACCGGCGCCCCCGAGGATGCTCGGTCGGTTAGGTTTGCTGTGGTTCCGGCGGTTTGTAGCGTGTTCGAACGATCGCGGCTGCAGGTGTTCGCTGTTAAGGCAGGTGTTTCGAATCCGGATTACCACCATCCGTAGCCGTGCGTTTCGGTTGATTGGCGGGCGCTTGTATTCGACTGGAGCTGATATGGGGATACCCCACCTGTCGCTTGCGCGCCTTTATGGGGCGAGACCTCCAGTATTACCGGTCTATGTCAATTTAGGGTACTAAAGTCGTAGCACTGTACGACCGACAATCGCCCATGGAGTACGAGGTCGTGCGCCCGGAAATCGGGGCACGTCTTCAGATGAGTCGGGCCATCGTCGTAAGTGTTTGGATAATAGTAGTTTAGCGTGCAATCGGCGTTCGGAGGGGATCGGTTTGCGATGTTCCTCCGCGGGATTCCCGTGCGATGCCGCAACCCAACTTAAGGGGCGGTAACAATGTTGATATGCCCCCAATTTCCCATTTTTTTTCTTGTAACGGGGGACGTTCGTGCCCATAATGGCGATAACGTGCGAAGTTCCGCGTGCCCGCGTTCAGCGCTGGAGGCTGGCTGCGCGGTGTGTTTCGCGTCGTTGGAGCGCGGCGTTAGGGAGGATATGGAAGGTTTCTTGCGGCAGACGGATTGTCGTGGGTTTACGAGTAGGAGGAAACGGAGCGTAAGGAGATGGGAAAGGAGTCGGTTGCCTCGCCTTTCTCAATCTCCGGGTCTTGGAATCGGAGTGCAATGGTACGCAAGACGGGTCGGTTTTGTGGCGGCGGTGTGTCAGGGCCGTGTCTGCGGGGTCGACATTGGTATTTCGGATTAGCGAGGAAGGCAGTACTCACGTGTCTCATTTTGGAAAGGGAAGGGCTATGCGAGCGAGGATAGGCATTTCATGTCTAGTCTGTATGGGCGTCATTTTTGGCGCCGGCTTCGCGATGGCCGCGGGAAACCACGCCGTACAAATTGCGGTGATGGATGCCAGCGGAAATCTCGTGCCGGATGCTACGGTGACGTGGAACGACGTTAAGGCGGCGAGTTCCGCGGACGGCCTGTTGGTCGTCAAGGGAGTGGACAGCAAGGGTCTGGTGGAGATCGCCACGGTCTTTGGGACGGCTTCCACGATTGTGGATCTGCCGGCCGGCGAAGAGGCGATGGTAGTCATCCATGTGAGCGAAGGCACGGCCGTAGCCGAAGTGACGGATGGCGAGCACTGGCAGGCCGGGTCGTATGCGGGCCTCGGTCTCACTAACGGCAAGCCGACGGTGTCATCGGCCAGCGGTCACTCGCTGCGAACCACGGATAAGCCGTTCGTGCAGTCGCGTCATGCTGATTCGGACGTCAAGGGCGCTCCGACCATCGAGCATGACCCGGCGGTCTCGATGCAGGGTGGCGAAGATTGTGCCTCGGCGGTGACTCTGTCTGGCGCACTGCCGATCACGATCACCGGAACGACCACGGGGTTCGCCGATGACTACAACGAGGTTTGCGACTACACCGAACTGGGCGGCTTGGACGTCGTTTACGTCTATTCGCCGACCGTTACCGGTGAGTATGACCTCAACCTTTGCGAATCGGGCTTCGATACGAAGTTGTATGTGTACGAGGACGACTGCTCGGCAGCTTTCCATGCGTGCAACGACGATGCCTGCAGCAACAGCCTCCTTGAGCCGTATCGTTCGTTCCTCTCCTGTGTGCCGATGACGGTTGGTCACGATTACTACATCGTGGTTGATGCGTACGGTGCGGGTGAAGAGGGCGACTACGAGCTGGTTCTCTCCGAATGCGATCCGCCGGAGCCAATCGAGTGCCCGGCCGATACGCTGAACAACCCCGCGATCGGTCAGCCGGCGTACACGACTGCTGACTCGTGGGCTGCGGGTACGACGGATGAGGCCCTCGGCTACATCCGCTACGACAGCTTCTCGGACCTGATGGGTCGTATTGAGACGGTCCATTTCTGGGGGCTGAACGGCTACTACGACGGCGGCTGGGCCGGTTGCACCGAAGACCCCATGCTGTTCAACATCACGTTCTACGAGGACGTTGCCGGGGCGCCGGGTGCGGCGGTCTGTGACTACGACATGTGGCTCTCGGGTACGGCTACGGGTGAGAACTTCAACGGCATTTTCGACATGTACGAGTACGAGGCCGTTCTGCCGACCTCGTGCATGCTGTTTGATGGTTGGATCTCGATTCAGGGTGCCGGCGATCCGTATTGCTGGTTCCTGTGGATGGGTTCGCCGCCTGCCAATGGCGACGGTTCTTCTCTGGTCGATGACGGTGCCGGCATCACGTCGTACGAGCATGACATGAGCTTCTGCCTGACCGGCGAGGAAATGATGTTCTTCGGAGCGTGCTGCGAAGACGTAACCAGCACCTGCGAAGACTGCGTCCTGATGGGCGAGTGCGCCGGCCGTTACGAGGTCAACATGACCTGTGACGACCTTGACCCGGCTTGCGGTGACGCGACCGGTGCTTGCTGCATGCCCGACGGAAGCTGTGCGGAGATGAAGGAAGTTGATTGCCTGGCCGCCAGCGGCGAGTACATGGGCAACTTCATCGTCTGCCCGGCTGATCCGTGCGAGCTTTGCGGTATTGTTTGCCCGGCCGGAGCGTCGGCTGAGGGTGAGGAAGTCTGCTACGATGAGTACGACGACGTCACCAACGGTGGCTGCAACAGTACGGTTCCGGTGTTCGGTACGGTCTCCGCCGGCGAGACGATCTGCGGCGATGCCGGTACGTTCACGGTCGGAGGTTCGGATAACCGTGACACCGACTGGTACGCGTACACCGCGACGGCTGATGAGCAGTTGACCTGGACGGTCAAGGCCGAGTTCCCGGTCATCATCTTCCTGGTTGAGCACGGTGACTGTTCCGATCCGACGATCATCCTGAATGCGTCGGCCGACGCCTGTCAGGAAGTCTCGATTTCGTCCTGTGTCACGGCCGGTGAGTACTCGCTGTTGGTGATGCCTTCGGTCTTCACCGGTGTTGAGTGCGGCTCCGGTTACGTGGCCAATCTCGAAGTCGGCGCTTGCCCGACGGGTGCCTGCTGTGACTACGGCGTTTGCACGCCCGACATGACCATGCCGGGTTGCTTCGCAGCCGGTGGCGAGCTGTGGGGCGAGGGTCTCTCTTGCGACCCGAATCCCTGCCCGCAGCCTCCGGACAATGATCACTGTGACAACGCGGAAGCCGTCACGGCTCCGGCGACGATCTTCGTCAACAACGATCTCGCTGATGATGATACGACGCCGACCTGCGTGACCAGTGCTCCGGGGCACGGCGTGTGGTACTCGGTTGTCGGTACTGGTAACACGATGACCGTCTCGACCTGTGGTGCGGGAACTGACTTCGATACGAAGCTTCAGGTCTTCTGCGACTGCAACCCGATGGTCTGCGTGACGGGTAACGACGATGACTCGTCTTGCTCGTACAGCTCGCTGCAATCGACTGCTTCGTGGTGCACCGAAGTTGGCCAGACGTACTACGTCCACGTTGGTGGCTACAGCACCAACTCGGGCAACATCGAGTTCTCGATTGTGGATGATGGCGCGGTATGCCCGGAACCGGTCGACTGCACGGTTCCGACCGGTGCGTGCTGTGTAGCCGGCGTATGTGCCGCGACGAACACCGCTCCCGAATGTGACGGGCTCGGTGGGACGTGGTTCGATGGTGAGGATTGTGCGACGTTCACCTGCCCGGTTCCGGGTGGAGAGACCTGTGCGAACGGGATTCTGGTGAACGTGCCGGCGGATCTCGACTACTCGAGCTTCAACACGACGTGCGGTCGCGGTGACGATTACGGCAGCAACAGCACGTGCCTCGGCGGTTATGATAACAACGAGGACATCATCTACGAGCTGAATGTCACCGAGGACACCTGCGTTAACATCACGCTGACTAATGCCGGCGCTGGTGAGTACATGGGTATTGCGGTTGACAGTGCTTGCCCGCCGGGCGCGACCTGCTTCGCGTACAACCTGTACGGTGATCCGGACGTTCTTGAGGGTCTCGAGCTTACCACGGGTACGTGGTACATCATGATGGACAGCCCGTCGTACAGTGACTGCGACCTGTTCAATCTTGAGATCACGCCTTGTCCGCCGCCGTGTGACATCACGTGTGACGCCGGGGCGACGCCGGAAGGTGAGCCGGTGTGCTACGACGATTACGACGACGTGTACAACGGTGGCTGCAACAGCACCGTTCCGGTTTATAGCACAATCGCTGTTGACGAGACCATTTGTGGTGAGGCCGGTACATTCACGTTTGACGATGGCAGCGGTCCGGCCAACTATCGTGATACCGACTGGTATCAGTTCGATCTGGCCGAGCTGTCGGATTGCACGATTACCATCGAGGCGGAGTTCGACGTCCTCGCCGGGTTCGTGGATATCCCGGGTGGCGATTGTTCCGCGGCTGCGTTCATCACGTCCGGCACCGCCGCCGACTGCACGGTTCTCGAAGTGAGTGCCGCGCTTCCGGCAGGTACCAACACGATCTTCGCGGGCCCGTCGGTCTTCGAGGGTGTGACCTGTGGGGCGGAGTATCAGATGACTCTGACCTGCGATCCGGTCGTGGTAACCGCTGGTGACAACTGTGGTGACCCGATGCCGGTTTCGATCGCTGTCGCGGATCTGCCGTACGTCGATGCCAGCCAGACGAACTGTGGCCGCCTCGACAACTATGATGATGCCAGCACAACACACTGTCTGTACTACTACGACAGTGGTGAGGACATGATCTATGAGTTGACGATTACTGAGGCGATGGACATCACGCTTACGTTGGATCCGAAGGGGACGACGTATGGCGGCGTGGCCATTGGCGATGCTTGCCCGCCGACGGATTCGTGCATCGTGGCGGTGTACGACAGCAGTGGTAACCCGAAGACCACGGAGTGCACGCACTTCGAGCCGGGCGTCTATTACATCCAGGTCGACACCTGGTCCTCGCCGGATTGCCTGCCGGACTTCGATCTGACGATCGATGCCTGCACGCCGCCGATGGGAGCATGCTGCACCGATGACGGCGCAACGTGCAACGATACGCTTGAGGCCGATTGTGCCGGTGACTGGTACGAGGGCGAAGAGTGTGCCACGTTTACGTGCCCGCTGCCGGCCTACTGTGAGCCGTGCTTCTCGAACGATACGGACGAGCAGATCACGAACGTGACGTTCGCCGGTATCGACAACACCACTGGTTTCGAAGGCGATCCTTGCAGCTACGGCGATTACACCGCGATGGCGGCGACCGTGTCTCAGGGCGGCACCTACAACCTGGCGGTGACGTTCGATTCGGGTTCGTACACCGAGTGCGTCCAGGCCTGGTTCGACTGGAACGGTGACCTCGACTTCGACGATGCCGGGGAGTACTACGATCTCGGCGATGCGGCCTCGACTACGCTGGATATGGACATCACCGTTCCGGCGACGGCGGTGGTCGGTGACACCCGGATGCGCGTAATGGTGGATTACAGCACCTGCGCGACCGTGTGCGAAACCACGTCGTACGGTGAGGCCGAGGACTACACGGTCTCGATCTCGGCCAAGAGCGTCAGCTACGGTGCCTGGGATGACACTGATACCGATGGTTATCCGGACTTCTGCGACAACTGCCCGTTCGACTACAACGATGGGCAGGAGGACGCGGACGGCGACTTCGTCGGTGACATCTGCGATAACTGCGAGAACGACGCGAACCCGCGGGTTTGCAGCGTTAGCGGTGATCCGTGTCAGCTCGACGATGAGTGCCCGGCCGGTGAGGTCTGTGAGCAGGTCGATACCGATAGTGATACTCTCGGCGACGTCTGTGACAACTGCCCGGTGAATCCGAATCCGGGTCAGGAAGACGGCGACGGTGACGGCGTCGGTAACGTCTGTGACAACTGCGGCAGCACGCCGAACCCGGGTCAGGAAGATGCTGACGGCGACGATTTCGGTGATGCCTGTGACAACTGCCCGCTCGATGATATGAAGACAGAGCCGGGTCAGTGCGGTTGTGGCGAAGGCCCGATGTGCGGCTTCAACGTCGAGTGTGACGAGGATGCCGACGGCGTCTCGGATTGCATCGATGCTTGCCCGTTCGGCGAGTGGGATCCGGAGATGGACGGCTTCGAGGGCTGTGACGATGCGATCCCGACGATGTCGCAGTGGGGTCTGGTCGTTATGGCGCTGTTGTTGTTGGTTGCCGGAAAGGTGTACTTCGGCCGTCGGACGGCGAGGGCCTAATTCGGGTCCAATCGCCTAACGGCGAATAGTCTCTAACCCTCCCGCCCTCGGAGGCCGGTATCATCGGCCCCGGGGGCGGGAGCTTTTTTACCGAGTCGGGTCCCAAGGGTGGAGTCGATTGAACCTCAAACGGGGCTCACAAGCCGAACGCCGCTGTTCAACCGTTGAAGCGTCGGCGGGGAAGTGGGGCTGTGCCCCAGGGTGGCGCTCCGCGGTTACGCCGCTTCACTTGCCCTGTGATGCGTTGTTGAACGCCCGCGGCGTACGTTCATCCTCGTAGGGCAGGTCGAGGTACGAGACCTGCCACAAAGGCTCGCGATGCGCGAAGACCGCGGCAGGTCTCGTACCTCGACGCTGCCCTACAGGACAGCCGGATTGGCTTGACGGCGGGGTTCGCCGCGGCTACGTAGACGGCATGCCCGAATACACACGGCATCAGCAGAAGATCATCGAGCGGTACTATGACCGGCGTGACGAGATCATGCTCTCCAAGCTCGGGGAGATCGTCACGGAGCTGTTCCTGGCCGAGGATGAGGCGAAGGCGAAGCCGTTGTGGGAGCGGGCGGCCAAGGCCATGCGCGCCCTTCGCATTCCGGAAAGTATTTCAAGTCATATTACCAGTCAACGCGATCCCGAGACCCTGGCGCGGAACCTCAAACAATGGCTGGCCGCAGCTCAGCGGGGCGGAAGCGATCCTGCCCCTCGATAGGAGAGCCCTTTTCGCAGCACAGGCATTAGCTGTTGATCGGGTTCGAGCTCTGCGGCGCGGTGCGCGTGTTCGGTGGGGTTATCGGAGTGTGGGGGAGGAGGGACTCCGATCCGACTGGTCGGCGGACACGTACGTTCCCTGCGAATAATGCCCTGCAAGCATCGAATCTACTTCTGATCGCACAGAGTGCCTAGGAGGCTCTGTTTTAACGCGGTCACGGCCGGTTCGTTTTGAGCCGGTGGGCGAGCCGACTATCATCGTCATAGTGGGCTTTGAACAGGAGACGCAGATGCTCAGCCAGTTGCTATTCGTCCGGTTGAAGGCGGCCGAGAACGCCCTTCGAGACGGTCGGCTGGACGAGGCCTATCGGCTGGCCGGTGCTCCGGACCTGCGGGGGCATCGGCGTGGTGCCGCGGTGTTGACCGCCCTAACTGAGAAGTTCATCGAAAGGGCTCGGGTTCACTATCGAGCGGACCGGTTCGTCGAGGCGCTGGCGGATCTGGATCGTGCCGAATCCGGGGGTGTACTGGCCGAGGAGATTGCGGAGCTGCGCGGCCATGTGTTGACGGTTCAAGCCGAGCAGCAGAGGCAGGATCAATCTCGCCGTGACCGATTGAAGGCCGCCAAGCGCCGGATTGAGGGGGGCTCTTTAGCTGCGGGACGCAAGATACTGGAAGAGGCTAGCGAGGGGGACCGCCCGGCGTTGGAGCTTCGCCGCAACGCGGAGGTTCGTGCGAAAGATGCCCAGGAGTGTGTCGATGCGGCGTTGGCGTTGATCGGGCAAGGGCAACTTGCCGCGGCGGCGGATCGGATCCGCCGCGGCCGGTCTATAGACGGCCACAACGAAGGTGTGGCCCGTGCCGAGACCACGTTGTGCGGTTTGGTTATTGAGGCGGCGCGGCGGGCGATTGACGAGGGTCGATTGAGTCGCGCGGCTGACGAGTTGGCTTGTCTGGGCAAGCTCGGTGATCGCCTTCCGGAGAAGTGCGAGGTTACGGATCTGTTAGCGCTAGCCCGACAGGCGGCGGGATGTGTGAAGTCGAACGATTACGCGGAAGCCCGCCGGCATGTTATGAGCCTGCAGCGGTTCTCACCGAAGGCGAAGTGGGTGGCGGCGGCAGTGGAGCAGTTGCGGCAGTTGAATGAGTTACGTATGGCGCTTCGGGCCGGGCCTTTGGGAGATCTGTCGGACCAAGTGGATCTTAAGGGCCCGGACGGTGAGGCGGTGGAGGGCAAGTCTGCCGCTTTGGATGACACGGTGGCGATTCCGTCGCGGCCGGCGTCTTCGAAGGGGTTGCCGGATCGCTTGCTGTTGCTGGTCGACGGCGGCGGCAGTTTCTTGATCCTCCGCGGAAATGTCGGGACGATCGGGCGGGTGGCGACCGGGAATCCGGCGGATGTGGCGGTATTCAGCGATATAGCGGAGCGTCACGCTAACGTCACTCGGGTAGACGACGACTATTTCCTTTTTGCCACGCGGGATGTCGAGATCGGCGGCTGCAAAACGCGTCAGCAGCTTCTTCGAGATGGTGATCGGATGATGTTCGGCAGGAAGGCTAAGATGACCTTTCGCCTGCCGAGCCGTAAGAGTCCGACGGCCGTTCTGGACTTGAGTGATACTACGAAGATGCCGAACGATGTGCGGCGGGTTGTGCTTTTCAACCATCATGCCACCATCGGCCCCGGGTCGACGGCCCACATTCATTGCCGACATGCCGTGCCGCCGTTGGTTCTGTTCGAGCGCGGCGGGGCGTTGTGGATTCGCCCGCATAACGACGGGCATGTAGATACGGAGGCGCGCCGGTTGACAATCGGAGAGCCGATCGAAGTCGGCGGAGCCGGTCTGGTGCTGGAGCCGTGGAAAATCCGGACGCCGGGTCCGTCGGTGTAGGATGGGCCGCTCTCCTTGAAGGGAGGGGCTCAGACGCTATCTGTTGCCCTCCTTGAAAGGAGGGGCTCGGGTGCCGTGGGTTGCCCTCCTTGAAAGGAGGGGCTCGGGTCCCATGAGAATCCGGACGCCGGGTTCGTCAGTATAGAATGGAGCGACGTACCGATCTCCAGCCGTTGCGTGGGGATCAGGACAACCGACTGGCACTGTTATAAGTAGCAGATCATGCCCTATACGTTCAAACATGGCGACCGTCCACTGGACGATTTTACGATCCAACGTGCCGTCGGCAGCGGAGGATTCGGGGAAGTCTACTATGCCGTCAGCGACGGCGGGCGGGAAGTGGCCCTTAAGTACCTCAAATCCAATCCGCAAGTGGAACTCCGCGGCGTAAGCCATTGCATCAATCTCAAGAGCCCGCACCTGGTGTCGATCTTCGATGTGAAGAAGAGTGCGGACGGCGAGTACTTCATTGTCATGGAATATTGCTCCGGGCCGTCATTGCGAGACCTGCTGATCGCCGAGCCGAGCGGTTTTGACGCCCAGAAGGCGGCGTTCTTCCTCCGGGAACTCGGTAAGGGGCTGGCGTATTTGCATGATCGGGGCATCGTGCACCGGGATCTCAAACCGGGCAACATCTTCTACGATGACGGCTATGTGAAGATCGGTGATTACGGGCTGAGCAAGTTCATCTCGGTGTCCCGGCACAGCGCCCAGACAGCCAGCGTCGGCACGGTGCATTACATGGCGCCGGAGATCGGCAGCGGGGATTACTCGCGAAGCGTGGACATCTATGCGATGGGGGTGATGTTCTACGAGATGCTGATGGGGAAGGTCCCCTTCGAGGGTTCGACCATGGCGGAGGTGCTTATGAAGCACCTGACCACCCAGCCGGAACTGGATGATCTGCCGCACCCGTTTGGAGAGGTAATCCGCAAAGCGCTGGCGAAGGACCCGAAAGATCGCTATCAGAATGCCGGGGAGATGATCGAAGCGCTTATGGAGGTCGAGGACGTTAGAAAGAGCCTGGATGGGTTCAGCCCGCAGAGTCTCGCGGGGGCGGTCCGCAATGGCGAGGTGCGTCATGTTCGCCCGCCGATGCCGTCGCCTAATCCCGTTCGGGAGGAGTTGCCTCCGTTTGCCAAACCGATCGCGCCGGAGCATTGGCGGAACCGGCCCCGCGGTGTGCCGGGGACTCCACCGCCGCTGCCCGATCGGATTGCCAAGCGCTTCGACCGGGTGTCGAATCGAGTCGAGCAGCGGATGGCGAAACTTGCACGGAAAGCTCGGGGACGTCAGGTATCACCGCCTGAGCCCGGAAGGGTGGCTTCGCCCGCGGCCGCACACACGAGTCGTCCTCACCGGACTGCTTTCCCGGTCTTCTTGCTGGTAGCATCATCTGTCGGGTTGGGGCTCATCGTGGGCAACACCTTGGATTGTTGGCAGAGCGATGTGGCGGGGGCTGCGGCGGGACTGATGGCGGGGGCGCTGTCGCTCGGGGTCATGCTCTCGCGATGGGCTGTGGGTTGGTTCGGGGTCGAGTATGGCAAGAATTGGGCCTCGCGAGTCGTTCATGCGGGATGCTGCGCACCATTATTGGCCATCGGGGCGGCCCCCATGTTTGACACGGCTGAGCTATCGCAAGCCGGGCTAAGCATGTGGTTCGGGTTGCTGGCCGTGGCAGGCTTGGCTGATTGGAAGAAGCATTTTCAGTCAGGGGCTTCGGGCGAACTTTGCTTCCGTGGGGCGCTTTGGGTGGCGGTCGGCGGACTGCTTGCCACGATGGTGGCCGGGGGCTTCGCTGACCGAGAACCCGATTGCTTTGCGTTGATTGCCGCAGCGATCGCCGGGATCGCTGCGCTGGTGGCTCAGGCGGTAGGAGGGCGGCGTGTTCCTCAAGCGGAAGCTGTGGCCGGACCGCCCGGTGAGGCAGAAGGCGTGGAGCAAGCCGCGAAACTCGGGGTGCCTTTGTCGCCGTCGTCGGATGCGAGCCCGGCGGACGCGCCATGCGATATTGAGGAGTCTTCGGAGGATCCTCTGGCTAGGCGGAGGCGGTGGGATTTCACGCGCGGGTGCTGGGGGATATTATCTTTTTTGCTCATGGGGGGGGCCGTGATTACGGCGCTGCTCGCCGCGATCGGGGATAGCTTCTGTTATGAGGACAAGACCGGGTTACTAGTCGGGTGCATGGCGTGCATCTCCGTGATGGTCTTCACCATCCGCAAAACCACGCCGGTAAAGCAACTGGGGTTCGCTCGGGAGTGGTTCAGGCCGTTTCTTGTGACGGTGGCGCTCTTCGGTGTGTTCAGTTTGACCGTGACAATCACGAGGCATTGGTCCGGACTGTCCGGCGACGAGCGGGCGTTGGTGGTGGCCGGCTCAATCATTTCGGGCATATTGCTGCTTATCTCGTTTGTCTGGGGTATCGTTCAGGCACGTCCCCGTCCGTTCCTTGTCGGTGACGGGTCGGAGGCAGAAGCGCAGATCCCCAACGGCGAGGTATGAAGGAGCCGGCGGATGCAGATCGGATTGTCGAGCCGGCTTGAAGAGGATCTTTCGGAGTCAATCTGTCCGCGGGCTTGAGGAGAACGCGGGCCTGTAGCTTACCGACGCCGATCGTCGTAACATGCGGGAAGAACCGGTGTCCGAAGATGGTGTTTCGGCCCGGTGGTAACGGGCGGTTCGTTCGGTGATTCTGGGCGGCAGGTGGGCGCGGCAATGAACCCCGGCAATGCGGATCAGTTCCTTGTCGAGGAGATCGGCAAAGGTAGTCAGGCGGCGTGGCGGCAGTTGATTGACCGATATACCGGTCGGTTGTTGGCGTTTGCGCGAGCTCGAACTGCGGGCCACAGCGATGCGGAGGACCTGGTTCAGGAGACCTTCGTGGGGTTTCTGCAGTCTTTGACGCACTACGATACCTCGCGTTCGCTCGAGACGTATCTGTTCACGATCCTGCGTTACAAGCTGTATGACATGCTCCGTCAGCGGAAGATGACGATGGTGTCGGAGCCGGCCGATTCGGATGATTGGTGGGACCGGGTCATTCCGAGTTCGACGGAAACTCCGAGCGGGATTGCGGCCGATGAGGAGGCGCGAGCTCAGCAGGAGCGACTCCTGGTGGATCTTCTCCGCGCTCTCATCGAAGAGCTGCGTGATCGGCAAGCCTTTCGCGACCTGCAGGTTATCGAACTGGTCTTCTACGCTGGCAAACGTAATCTGGACGTGGCCGGCCTCTTGGATATAGACCAGAAGGCGGTGGCCGGCATCAAGTTCCGGGCGATCCAGAGGCTGCAGAAGTACTTAGCCGCTCGGGAGCCGGCCGCGGGGGCAGGCCTGACCGAGACCGACGCGGAAGTGACTGTGGCGCGTGTATGGCGCGAGCACCGGCTAACGTGCTTGAAACGGAGCACCCTGGGCTCCTATCTGATGGGGGTTTTGGAGGAGCCTTGGTCGGGCTACACGCAATTTCACCTAGACGTTGTGGGTTGTCCGATGTGCGTGGCCAACCTGAGCGATTTGGAAACGGAGCAGGACGAGGCTCCCAGCGGTTATCCCGATCAGGTCTTTCAATCCAGCGTGGGCTTTCTGAGTCGGACACGTTGATCACGTGGGGCGATCCCGCCTTTCTGCGTGAAATCCGTCGTGGATGCGCTGTGGTTCTGATTACTTCATTGAGAAGCGCCAGTTGCAGACAATACAACGGGGCGGCGCCGGATCGCCCCGGCGCCGCCCCAGTCGATTGTCTCCGTTAATGGAGGTGGTAACGCAGCCCTGGCTTACCTCTCCACCTCGGCTTCGGTGCCGACAAAGTCCGGGGTGGATTCCCTTCCTCCGCACGGTGCGGAGCATTGAGTGTCCCAATATCCTTTGCCCTGGAATGAGGATACCGCCCACTGGATATCCGTCATGTTGATGACCCCGTCCAGTTCGCAGCCGGCTTGGTCCACGGACGGGAGTGGGTTGTCGCCGCCGCTCTTGAACACCAACACAAGCTGCTGAACATCCGCCAAGTTGGTGATGAGGTTGTTGTCTATATCAGCCCAGACCCAGGTTTCGACCGACTGGGCCGGCGAGAGTTTCGGGGCTCCCGCGGTGCCGTAATCGCCCTGGACATTGTAGACGGTGCTCGGTCCGATCTCAGCGCCGCTTACCAGGGCCGTGCCCCATTCACTCGGCAGGCGGAAGACCGGGTCGTCGCCTAAAGACCCGTCCGTCTGGACGTAAAGGGAGATGCACGACACGGCCGGGTCCGTTGGGTCACCGGTCACCAAGAGTGCGACGGGGTCGTTGCCCTCCGCCGGCGAGACGGACAGGAACCGCGATCCCGCAGCGGAAGCTGTCGGGGGCGAGCACGGGGCGAAACTGGGGGGTTCGCCAACTGACCAGAGCTTTGCGAATTCTCTCCAGTCTTTGCAGTCGACGTCATTATCGCCGTCGAAGTTGACGCAGCCGCAACCGGAGCCGACACCACCGCCCGGCCCGGAGAAGCAATCCCACAGTACGGCGAGGTCATCCTCGTCGGTGTCTCCGTCGATGTCGCAGTCTCCCAGAGGAATGCACAAGCCCATTTCAGAGAGGTCCGTCTCGAGATAGTCGTCATCGAGTCCGGTTCCCTCCGATAGGCCGACGATCCCGTCGTTGGCGCTGATTGCCAGGTAGTTGAGGGTAATCACCCCGTTGAAGAACATCTCGATCTGGAAGGTGTTCGAGCCGGTGTTGGTATACTCCGGGACATCTTCCCAGGTTACTACCGCACGATCGCTCAACTGCTTCCAACTGATCGTACCGCCGCCGGTGCCTGACACGTTCAGGTCATCGTACAGGGCGGAGATTCGCGGAATCCCGGAGAAATGCTCCTCCAGGGTTTCGTTCCAGTCGGTATCGCCATGGATGAACGTGATGTAACCGTTGCTACCGACATAGAACGTGCTGTAGTCAGTGCCATAGAGTGAAACGGTGGCTCCGCCGGTGAGGTTCACCGCCTCGTAGTCGTCCACGCTCATGCTGAAGGAGGTGCCGCCCGCCGGATCCGTGGGTAGGCTGTCGATGGCCTCAGAGCATCCGATGTAGAAGTCGACCCCACCGCCGGGAGTGAACTGCACAGTAGTGAATGCCAGGTCGTTGTCTTCGTCGTCGAAGTTCTCGGTGAAGAAGTTCGGTACTTCAGGCGTTGTGAACTGGTAACACGCTCCGCCGTTGTTGTCCATCGAGGAGTTTCCGGCTTCGTCTTCCGCTTCCACCGCGAAGAAGTAGGTAATGTTGTCATCAAGTCCGGTGAGTCCGACTTGGGGGTCCGTGGCGTATCCGGCACCGGATGCGGACCAGGTCAGAGTTCCGCAGCTTGTCCCGTAATGTACCGTGCCGCGGGCCGGTTCGTCCGTACTAAACGCAATGCTGGCATCGCGGGGTCCGACGCTCAGAACCTCGACGGAGGAAATGACCGGAGCAGTGCAGTCCACCAGGGCGTCATCGGTTACGACGACGTCAGTGCCGCCCGCTCCGTCGTCAGCATCAACGTAGGTTACCGTGATCGTGTCGTTTTCGGTGACCGCGAGCACGCCGGCCGAGTCCGTTCCGCTTACGGTGAAGCTGCCCATGAACTGGCCCGAGGCCGCGTCGATCTCCGTCAAGATGATGCTCTCACCGGCGGGTTCCGTCTGAGATGAGGCGATTACGGTTGCGGTGTCGGCCACGCCGTCATCGAGGTTCAGTCCGCAGTCGATGACCTGGATGTTGACGGTATCTTCGCAGCCGTACAGGGTCCGGTCGAGGCTGACGGTTCCGGCGTCGGTGCAGCTCATTACTACTCGTAATGACGGGTCCCCGAAGATATGCCACGTGTTGAACGTTGCCAGCCCGTTGCCCCAACTGTCGGCGCTGCCGGGGTAGTCATCCATCATGGAGCTGGATCCGGCGTAGCAAAGCGCCCCGTAAGTCGTGTACGCCTCTGCGGTATACAAGATGTTGAATTCATCTTGTCCCTCCATAGGCGGGTCCCACGGCTGAGTGAGCGAGGACATATAAGCGCCGACCGCTCCGGTAGGTTCACCGCTGCCGTCGGTGGCGCGAAGCCAGGCCTCTCCGAAGCAGGTGTAGGCATCGAACTCGCCGTTATTGCAGGCCACGCTGACGATGAACGGCAGCATGCCCGCATTAGTCAGGGCATTGACGTGACTGTTGTAGAAGTCGGAACTGCCCCACGACGTCGGGCCCCCGTGCCCGGTGTAGTTGACGATGCCGCGTCCGTTGTTCAGAGCGGCAGTTACCGAGGCGGGGCTGGCGCCCGGATCGTAGATCTGGTCCACCAGGGTGTAACCGTATGCGAGCAGATCAGCCCGGATGTTGTTCATGTGCTGGATGTCGGTTTCGTTGTCGTCACCGGTACCCTCGGCCGAGGCGATTCCCACGCCTTTCCAGAACCAGTCCTGGCTGGTGGCCGGCATCGTCTCGTACGCGATGGTCCGCTCGACTTGGGTGTCCACGTCGTCGGCGGACTCGGCGGAGAAGCGGCCGATCATGATCTCGGGGTAGTTGTCGGAACCGGCCAGCAGAGAGTACTTCGGATCCGAGGCTCCGTTGTACCCGGATACCGATATGGGAGTGTCAACCTGGGCCGCGTCACCTACGAGCAGGACAAAGGCCAGATCGCCGCTGTTGTACGTGCTCTGGATGTGGGCTTTGATGGCCGTGTCGTTATTGCCGATCGTGGAGACGCCCACTACCGTCGTGTTGATCCCGCGAGAGTTCTTGTGGTCCGCGAGGGGCTGAATGTTGGGCAGCCAGGCATCGTAGCAGATGATCAGCATGTCGCCGACCTCATCGATCGGGTCGTACCGCATGAGGTTATCGTAGTTGACGAAGTGGTTACGGTAGACCGTATGGAATGCGCCGCTGGCTCTTGCCGGAGCGGCGGCGCGGTTGAACACGTTAGTGCGCCCGACACCGTCGGCAACCACTTCGACCGACACGTTCGTGTAAACGCGGAGGGTCCGCGTGATCGGGTTGTACTGGAGGGGGTTGATCTCGACTACGACGCCGCGGTAGTTCCGCATGATGTACGGATCGCGCAGCACGGCCACGTCGGCCGGGAAGAAGGCGTCAGTGTCGTACGCCGCCCCGAATGTATAGGGCACTTCCTTCGGGCTCACCTGCCGTGAGATGTACCCTTTGGACGGTGCCACATCAATGTCGTTGATTTCGTAGAACCGCGAGGATAGCACGTTTACCTTCATCTGAGCGTCATCGGGAATGATGACACTGCGGCAGATATTCGGTAGGGCCGGGACCCCGACCGTCTTCACCCGGCTCTCTTTGCCGAGAAAGACCTCAACGTACTTACTCCCGTTGATTTCCACCGATTCCATGGTGGGTTGGCCGATCTCATACTCCAGAACCACATGTTCCGCCGAACCGTCCACCACGTTAAGGTCAACCACCGCATCGGCGTTTACCGCCGGTACGAGACCAAAAACGCACGCCAGGATCGCAACGGCGCCGAACATCCCGACCGGCCTGCATCCACTCCGCTTGAAGATGGACAGCGAGTTCAACTGCATCACGACAGATTCTCCTTTACGTACTTCGCAGAGGCGGGGTGGGTTCCACCCGCATCTTTCCTCTGCGCTACGAGCCACATGTCCACCGCCCGGCGACCCGCGGCCCGGCGATGTCTTTTGGGTTTCCTGACCCGACTGCTCCGGGGACCTATATTGCCGCAACGCTGTTGCGAAGCGACGGTGAACTCCCCGGCGGCAGCGCGTCATCCTCGCGGTCTGACCGCTTGTGACAGATTCTTGGCAGATCAGGGAATCTCCCCGCACATAACTCAGTGGCTCAACCGCGCACAACCGTCCCTCGGTTGCCACAGTCTACTAATATACCGATCGCGTTTACGTATATCAAGATAAATTATTGCTGAACTGATGGTGTCCGGGGGTGCTCTGTGCTTCAATTGGTGGGCGGTAATCACTACGGCAGCTGATTCCGTCGTGCTGGTTTCGGGGGCTACCCGGGTCTGAGATAGACTTGGAGCGACCGGCGCAAGCGTTCTTCCCTCAGGACTAGTTCGTAGGTGTATGGCTCTTGGGCTTCAAGACCCAATTGGGCCGCGCTTCTGCCGGCCTCTTCCCGCTCTCCTTTTCTGAGTGTTGCAGTCTTATAAGCGATGATGCGGCCCCCGATGGCGACATGCGGCGTTGCCGCTTCCAGGCATTTGCCCAGCGGGCCGACCGCCCGCATCACTACGATCTCGAATGCCGCCGACGGCTGCCAGTGTCGCGCATGGGCATGTTCCGCTCGCAGGTTTGCGAGCCCGTGCTGAGCGGCGTAGCGGGCGACGAAATCGGCCTTTTTGGCCGTGCCATCGATGGCTGTGATGAACCAATCGGGCAAGAAGACCGCCAGGGGCACAGCGGGGTATCCGGCTCCGGTGCCGATATCAAGGATCGATGCGGGCGGGGACTTGTGTGCGTTGAGCCAATGCAGAAGGGCCAGAGAGTCGGCATAGTGCTTTACGGCTGCTTCCCACGGGTCGGTGATGCGGGTCAGGTTCGTAACACGGTTCGCTTGCACTACCATGGTGTAATGTCCGCGGAGCAGTGCAATCTGCGCAGCAGTGGCGGGCAGCCGCCAGTCCGCAAGACATTGGGCGAGAGTGCGGTCAAAGACATCCGTTTCGCGTTGCACGCCGGCATGATTACCGAACCCGGACCGGTTGACCAGAGAAGCTGTCTGCAGCCTTCCCGTGAGGCCGATGCTCGCTTGAAGCCCTGGACGCGGCTTTGCCGGGGTCGGGTGGATAGTGCATTGCGTGGCCGATAAACACCGAAACGAGATGCGCTGGTTTTGGGACCACGCTTCAAATAGAAGCCTGATGATGACAAGTGTCTGATTACGCCATCTCGCGCGGCGGCGGTAACGTCCTATAACTATGCCGTCCCGTGTTTCTTGCGGTGGTTGGTCCGGCAAGCTGCGGAAGGGGTAGCGCCTAGTTCGGTTCTTTCCTCATGCGACCGCAGCGGGAGTGGACCATCGCAGTTCGCGACTCATGGCGCCGCTCTCCAGCAGGTACTTAAGGCGGAGGGAGCGGCGGTAGCGATCCGAGCGCCAATCCCCTGCGGTGAGGCCGGCGTTGGTTAGAGCGCTGCAGAGCTGCTCAATACCTCGACGCAGGTTCCACCGGTAACGAAAGTGCGAGAGGGTCTTTGGGAGCCGCGCGCCGGACACCCGGTAGCTTCGTTCGTCGTAAGTGTTGTTCGCCGCCGACCGCGCGATGTGCGGGACCATCTCGGTGACGGCGTCGGCGATGTCGACGACGTGGTAGTTTTCGCCAGGTGGGACCACGTTGAAGACAGTGCAGTTGTTTCCGAATCCGGGATCTCGGAGGACTGCGGCGTATGCTCGGGCGACGTCTTCAACGTGAACGAGAGGCCGCCACGCAGTTCCGGCAGTCTGCATGGCGATGTGCCCGGTGGTCACGGCGGAGGCGACGAAGTCGTTTACTACCAGATCCAGGCGCATCCGCGGAGAGACTCCGTACACCGTGCCGCTGCGGAGAAACAAGGGCATGAAGCCGCTATCGGCTATGGATGTCAGATCGTGTTCACTGGCGAGCTTTGATTTTGCGTAAGGGGTCAGGGGTTGGACCGGGCTGTTTTCGTTCAGTAGCTCGCAACCACCGCGACCGTACACACTGCACGACGAAGCGAAAAGGAAGCGGGATACGCTTGCTTTCTTGCAGCATTCCGCCAGCCGCATGGTGGTCTCGCGGTTGATCTGCTCTATTGCAGACCCGTCGATTGCTCGGGACATGTCGCCCGATAACGCAGCCAGGTGGATGACGGCGTCAAAGGACAGCAGATCGGTGAATTCGATATCGCGAAGGTCTGCTGCGAAGTACGGCACGCTATCGCGGACGCGGCCGAAGTCGCAGGCTCTGAACAGGTCACAATCGAGCCCGACCACGTCGAAACGGCTATTCTGCAGGACGGTCGTCATGACCGAGCCGACGTAGCCCAGGTGACCGGTAACCAGCACACGCATGTGACTCATCCGGGCGGTTTGTGCCGGCCTTTCCCGTCCGAACCGCCGCCGTTGGCGATGGGCCGGTCGGCCGGCTCCCGCGTCGTTATTTGTTACTAAATATCGGGTCTAGCCGCCGGTGGGCTTCAAGCGAAACGGATGGGGGGGGAGGAGCGGACGGTTTGAATCGGTCTTCGACCTGATAAGGCCCATAACGCATCGGGGACGGAGGTCGGGTGCGACGCGGGTTATGTACCGGCTGGTCCGGAAACCCCCAAGGACCCTGTGAGTTTTCACGAGAATACCCTGTGCCGCGGACGGTCCCATAGCAAGGCGTTCCGCGTGGTGTCGGAGGCGGCCTGCCCCAAAGCTCCGGCAGCAGGCGTTCTTCGAGGACCGATAGTAACAGCGCCTTCTGGGTCACGACTCTGACACTGCCCGGGGGCCGGCTGCGCATCTGAAGTCCGATCCGTTGCGGCTAATCAAGGCTGTGCGCCGCGTAAACGATAAGGGATGGGGAGTGAGTCTGCACACGGGGGCTATACGGGTGATAACCTAGTGAGCATTGGTTGGCGGAGTTTTCGAGCGTTCTGGACGGCCGAGGAAGTTCCGCGCTGGTTCGGCTTCTCGCTGGTCTTGGTCTATCTGGCGGGATTGGGAGCAGTCGGTCAGTTCGGCATGAGCAAAGTGCGCACGGAGGCCCGAGATTACTTCAGATCGAGCAGTGAATACGCGGTGCAGAGTCTCGCCGATCGACTGGGTGATGAGACAAAGGGCGCGTTGGCCGATTCTGCGCGGGTCTCTTTGTTTCAGCGGGGGTTGTACGACTTAGCCGCGCACGTTCCGGTTGGTTGGGTGCATGTGATCGACGGAACCGGGAAGATCGTTGCCTCGACGATACCCTCGGAGGTCGGCGGGGCGACTACCGTGACGCCGGGCGACCTGGCAGATATCGAAGGCGACGGTGAGGATCGGTTCGTGAGGATCCCGATCCGAAACGGTCAGGGCTCATCGGCTAAGGAGACTGTGGCCGGCGTGGCAGGAGGCGATGATGCCGAATCTGATAATGAGGTAACGGCGTTCTTCTTAGAGGCCCGGCTGTTGCCGGAACTTCCTGAAGCTTCGGGTCTTGCCCGACACGTCGGCACGTTGACGATCATCCTGGTAGCCATGGGGGTGCTGTTCGGTCTCTTTCGGTGCTTGCGGGCTCAGCTTCGCGGGGTCCGCCATATTGCGGACCGCCTGCACTTCTATGGAGACCGGATCGATAAGGAACTCGCTTCGCTGTACATTGCCGATGCGGCCGACACGGTCACCGCAACGTGGAACAAGCTGATCGACCTTACCCAGGAACTTCGGGAGACGGTCAACCGTTCTCAGGCCCACGAGGAGCTTGCTCGGGTGCTGGAGCGCTCCGGCGGCGGAGCCTTGGCCGAAGCGCTGAACGCCCTCCCCGACGGCATAGCCTTCATCAGCGATGAGGTCCGTTTCGAATACGCCAACTCGACGGCTAACCGGCTCTTCGGATGGGATGCCCAGCAATCGAAACAGATCACTCTGCCGGACGCACAGGCCGCGGGCATTGGGGGCAAGGCTCTGGACATCATCCGCGGCGCCCAACGCCCGGATGGTTCCTTCGAGACCCGGGCCGAAGTGGTGGAATCGGATGAGTCGGAGATAGTGGACAACAGCTCCTATCGGGTGTGGGTGATTCCTCTGCACCGCGCCCACCACGCCGGAGAGGCTCTCGTAGTCATTAGGGATGTAAGCCAGCAGATTCGGGCCGAGCGATCTCGCGAGGATTTCGTTACCCAAGTGACGCACGAGCTTCGCACACCCCTGACGAATATCCGCGCCTATGCCGAGACGCTATCCAGCGGGATGTTCGACGATCCCAACGTCATCACCGAGTGCTACAACGTCATCACCAAAGAGACCCGCCGGTTGTCCCGGTTGATCGAGGACATCCTCAGCGTATCTCAGTTGGAGGTCGGGAGCATCGAGCTTCATCTTGACCAGGTAGACCTAAAGACGCTGCTGTCGGAGGGGGTGCGTGACGTTCGCGGTTTGGCCGACGAGAAGAACATAGATATTCAGGTTCAGCTTCCGGCGAAGACCGAACCGATTCGGGGCGATCGCGATAAGCTCGCGGTCGTGTTGAACAACCTCCTCGGGAACGCCATCAAGTACACACCGGCGGATGGTGACATAATCGTCGGATGCCAATACTCCGCCGATGCCATCGTCCTTACCATAAAAGACAATGGAATCGGAATCGATCCGAAGGACCACGTTCGGGTCTTTGAGAAATTCCAGCGGGCGAACGACCCGGACGTCATGAGCGAGACCGGGACCGGGATCGGGCTGTATACGGCGCGGGAGATCGTGCGCCGTCATGGAGGGGATATCGAGCTGATCAGTCAAAAGAATGAAGGCTCCACGTTTATGGTTCGACTTCCGCATCGGGAGAGCCGCGCCGCCGCGTTGAGCACGCAGGAGGAGGCGTAGGGCCATGGCGAAGATCTTGATTGTCGAGGACGAAGCCCATATCGCGCGGGTGATGACCATGTGGCTCGAACGCCACGGGCATCACATTGCCCACGCAACGAACGGTGAGATAGCTCTGGACAAACTGAGTCGCGATCCGGTTGATCTGGTAATCACCGACATGAACATGCCGGGTCTCGACGGGCTGGGGCTGGTCAAGGTCTTGCGGGAGGAGCGGAGGCTTACAGTTCCCATTCTTCTGGTTACGGCGCGATGCGACCAGGCCAAACTGAGTGAGGAGTTGGAGCCGTACGACGTCCGGCTTTACCGCAAGCCGTTTATTCCCTCGCGTCTGGTGGCGGATATTGAGCAGATGTTGCAGTTGACCACAGTGGCCCGGAGCAACGAGTCGTGACCGTAGGCACGAGGATCCCACAGTCTCCGTCGGAGCTGAAGCGTCCCGAGGACGTACAAGGCTGGGTAGACTTGCTGCGCGCACGGGTAGCGACCTTGAAGCCCGATGCCAGGATTGATCAGATTCTCTGGGGGCTCTCCGGCGCCGTTGATCGGATTGTGGCGGAACACAGCGGCATGGCCCGGGAACTGCTCAGCGTGTACGAGCAGCTCGGCATCGTGTTCGAGGTCACCGGGCGGCTATCCACCGTGCAGTGCGAACGGGAAGTCGTGGATCTGTTCGTCGAGAGCCTCCGCCGCAGCTTCGATCGCCGGGTCGTATTCGTTGTGCGCCAGGGTCCCGGGGAAGAGTGGTCCACGCAGGGTTGCGAGCTGACCGTTGACGAGTGGATCAAGAGCCTGGTTAACCGGGCGCGCGATACCAGCACGGTCTTGGTCGAAACCCCTCCGGTCGACATGGAGCATCATAATGTTGCCGAGACGATGGTCGGTCCGGTGTTTGCCGGGGATGCTTTCGTGTTCGCGATAGTCCTTGCGCGCGGTCGGGGAGTTCCGGAGTTCGTCGCCAGTGATATGTCGTTGCTCGAATCGCTGACGACGTTCTGCGGGGACTTGATTCGCAGCCATCGACTGATGCGCGAATTGCGGATGATGTCCTTCTCGATGGTGCGGTCGTTGGTCAACGCCGTCGATCAAAAGGACGAGTACACTTCCGGGCATTCCCTGCGCGTCGGGCATTTCGCCACGTTGTTGGGCAAGCGGGTGGGCCTCCACGGCGTGGACATAGAGCTGCTGCAGTGGGGGGCGTTGCTGCACGATGTCGGCAAGATCGGTATCCGCGATGACGTTTTGAAGAAAGCGGGAAAGCTGACCCCCGAGGAGCTTGATCATATCAAGGAGCACCCGACGCGTAGCCATAGGGTCGTGCAGGAAATCCCCCAGTTGGCCGGAGCCCTCGAGGGAGTTCTGCATCACCATGAACGCTACGATGGGACCGGATATCCTGCGGGGCTCGCTCGGGAGGAGATCCCGCTGCAGGCCCGGATCATTCAGATTGCCGACGTCTTCGATGCTCTGACTTCCACGCGGTCGTATCGGGCGGCGTATGATTGGCGCAAAGCTCTGGCGATTCTCAAGGACGAGGCCGGGAAGCTGGTGGATCCGAATCTGTGCCGGGTGTTCGATGAGCTGATCCACGGATTACTCGATGGTGACGACAACGCCTGGGATAGGCTGGTGGAACAGGCTAATGCGTTTGCGCAGGCGGAGAAAGAGGACCTGGGGGGGGATTCCGAGGGAGAATGACGTGCATATGACACTTCTGTTGACGTGGTTCCCCATCATCTTGGGGGTGGGCGTGGGAGGTCGCCTGCTGGGACGCACCCGCGGCTTCGGACTGGGCATTCTTTGCGCGCTATTCTGGATCGTCCTGGTTCAAGCATCGGCCGGGGCGGAGGTGTGGTTCCACCCGTGGACTGTAGCGGGTCTGATTGCCGGAGCCGTCACGATTGTTTCGATGGGGGGTTGGTCCGGCGAGATTGCACTGGAGCCGCGGTCGAACCGGGCGGCGTCAACCGAGCCGACCACGGCGGCAGCCGCGGCCGAGCGGAGGCCGTTGGATCAGGTTTCCGCGATATTGGATCAATTCGATGACTGGCTGGAGGATCATCGCAAGGACAACAACCCTTGGCCCAAGTTCGACGAGTTCGTGCGTACCGTACTGTACAATTGTTGCGGTGCAACGCATGTGCGGCCGTATCGGCTGATGGCGGACAGCGAGGAACTGGTCCCGCTCAGCGAGGCGGATCCGTTTTCGGAGGAGAATCCGCTCTCGGCCCGGCAGGGGATCATCGGGCATGTAGTCACGACGGGTCGTACCTACCTGGACAACGACGGCACTCACGGAGAGTTGGTCAGCCGGCTGGCCGAGGAGTCGTCCGAGACGATCGCCTGGTGTTTCGCGGTTCGCCAGGGAGCGACCCGCCTCGGCGTAGTGGTAGTCGGTCATCTGGAGGTTGCTCCGGATCTTCAACGCCAGTTTCTGCGCACCGTTGAGCGATTGGTTGTGCGGCTGTGGTGCTCGTTACTGGAGGTGCACAGGAGTCGCTCAGCCGTTTTGGATGATCCCGTTTCCGGGCTTCTTACTCGGGAGGCGTTCTTGGCTGTTGCCGAGCAGTCTCTCGCAGAGTCGTACGCTCAGGGGGAGCCCGTCGCCGCTGTGGTGGTTACCCTGGAACGGCTGCGTGAATTGAACGACTCCGGGCGGTGGGAAGTGGCGGATGAACTGGTCCGGATGGTCGGGCAGGCGCTGCGCCGAAAGGTCCGAATGGATGATCGTCTGGGGAGATTCGACGGCTCCCGATTCGTCCTGTTGCTCAGGCGGGTGGATTCCGAATTGGCGTCGCTGATCGTTGCCCAGATCATGTCACAGCTTGAGAAGATCTGCAGCGAGGAGTCACGTTGGCAAGCATCCATCGTGGTGCGCTGTGGGGTAGCGGGTAGCGGTACGGAGGACCCGGACCTGCGCGGCCTTCTGTCGCGCGCCCTAATGCAGTGCCACCGGGCCCGAACGGCGGACATCCCGATCGCCAGTGATTTGAAACCTCCGCCGGTGGCAGGGGCGGTGTCGTCATGAGGATCGAGCAGCAACAGATGGGGACGGTCAACGTTCTGACCCCGGTGGGCGCGCTGGTCGACGAAGATGCCGAAGAACTCGCCCGGATGCTGCGTGAACGAACGCGATCGGCCAATCCACGGGTCGTGGTATCCATGGCGGAGGTCCCTTATTTGGACAGCGTGGCCCTGGAGAGTCTGGTCGATGCGACGGATGAGCTGGCCGACCGTGCCATGCGCCTGAGACTCGCGGCGGTTCCGTCCACCTGCCGGGAGATCTTGGAGCTGACCGGCCTGGCGGACAAGTTTCGTTTTTTCAACGAAGTCCAAGACGCCGTGCGGAGCTATCTGTGACGGCGGGGAACGCCGCCGTCCGGGGAGCGTGATTGGCTATTATGGCTAACTTGATGATCGATGGTGCTGCCAGGCTCGGAGATCAGCTCGTTCGCGACGGGCTGATCACTCCCGAGCAACTGGCCGAAGCGCTCTCATCCCAGGAGGCTACGGGCGGTCGGATCGGGGGCGTGCTGGTCCAGGCCGGGGCGATCTCAGCCGGGTCGCTGGTTCAGGCGCTCTCCAAGAGGCTGGGAGTAAAGGGCTGCGTCTTGCGGCACGGGCTGATCGATCCGAAGGTGGCCAAGACGGTTATGAAGGAGGAGGCGGAGCGTCTGCAGGTTCTGCCTCTGTTCCGCGTACGTGATGAACTGACCGTGGCGATGGTCGAGCCGCAATCGCTTCCTATCCAAGACCGCCTCCGCAATCTCACCGGCTGTTCGATTCGTCCGGTGTTGGTTCTGGAGGAGAACCTGCAGGAATACCAACGCAAGTATCTGGCGGCCGAGGTCAACGTGGACTCCTTTCTGGCGTCGATGGAAGAGAGCGACATCCACATCACCGAGAACGAGGCCATTGACGAAGGGGCGGTGGCCGACCTGGATCAGATGGTCGAAGGCAGCCCGGTGGTCAACCTCGTGAACTTGGCGATTCTGACCGCGATGCGGGCGGGGGCGAGCGACATTCACATCGAGCCGGATCGTGATGCTACGCACATTCGCTATCGCATCGACGGGCACTTGCGTGAGATGCTCAAGCCCCCCAAGGGTATGCATGCCGCTATCGTGTCACGCGTGAAGGTCATCGGGCGAATGGACATCGCCGAGAAGCGTCTGCCGCAGGAAGGGCGCGTGCATATTGTGGCCGACGGGCGCGAGATCGATTTGCGCGTCTCGACCATGCCGACCGTGCTGGGCGAGAAGGTGGTGCTCAGGATTCTGGATAAATCGCAACTGAGTTTCGAGCTGGAGAACCTCGGAATCCGGGGCCGGAATCGCGCCGCCATCGAGGCGATGATCCGCAGTCCGTACGGGCTCATGCTCGTGACCGGTCCGACCGGCAGCGGCAAGACGACCACGCTTTACTCGGCTTTGGACCTGCTCCGCAGCGAGGCCACCAACATCGTGACGATCGAGGATCCGGTGGAGTATCAGCTTCCGCTGATCAACCAGATTCAAGTGGCCGAGCGGGTCGGGTTGACCTTTGTTCGAGCTTTGCGCTCGATCCTCCGGCAGGACCCCGACGTTATTATGGTCGGCGAGATCCGGGATGAAGATACGGCGCGGGTCGCCATCCAGGCGGCGTTGACCGGGCACCTGGTGCTGTCCACGCTGCACACCAACGACTGCCCCGGTGGGGTGATGCGGATGCTCGATATGGGCATCGAGCCGTACTTATTGTCGGCCGCGGTGTTAGGCTTCGTTGCTCAGCGGCTGGCACGGAAGATATGCCCGTCATGTCGGACGTCGTACTACCCGCCCCCGGCTTTGCTGAAGAGTGTTGGTTGGGAACACCGCAGCAATGAACTCTTCCAGAAGGGAGAGGGTTGCCGCGAATGTAACAACACCGGGTTCCGCGGGCGGGTGGGGATCTATGAGGTCATGCTTCTCGATGCGGAAATCAAGCGTCTGATTCAGTGCAGCGGTTCTGAGACCGAGATGCGGGTCTATCTGGCCCAGACCGGATGGCGAACTCTGCGTGACCGGGCGCTGGACGTTGTCGATCGGGGCGAGTCTACGCTGGAGGAGGTGCTGCGGGTGACGCGGTCCGAGGCGTTGGATGTGGGGGATCCTACGGGGGCCGGAGCTGAGGCAGAGTTATGATCCTGACGTATGAAGCCATGGATGCCGAGGGGCGGCGCACCCACGATGCCGTTGAAGCTCCCAACTCGAAAGAGGCCGTAGAGCTGCTGCGAAGACGCGGGCTTTTCGTGACCCGCATCGAGCAATCCGCCGAGCCGAAGGCCAAAACGGCGACGTCAGGCGCTCACGGTGATCGAAGCAGACTGCCGCTGAAGGTCTTGGCGCTGTTCACGCGGCAGATGGCCATGCTGTTGCATGCCGGCAGCGGAGTTGTGCCGGCTATTTCCACGATTGCTCGCCAGATGAAGAAGCCGGTGCAAGCCGATCTGCTTCGCAGTGTTGTCACCGAATTGGAGGACGGTACGCCGCTCACCGACGCTTTCCGCAAGCACCCGCGTACCTTCGATCCGGTGTACTGCGCGATCGTGTCAGCGGGTGAGGCCAGCGGTACGTTAACCCAGATGTTCGAGCGGTTGGCCATCATAGTCGGAAGACGCCGGGCGATTCGCAAGAAGATCCTGGGGGCGTTTGCCTATCCCGCGCTGCTCATCGTAATGTGCGTTTCCATTCTGCAGTCGGTGCTGCTCTTTGTTTTGCCGCGGTTCGCCGACATGTTTGAGCAACTGGGCGTCGAGGCGCCGGCCTCCACTGAGTTGCTTCTGGCTACCGGAGCGGCGGTGCGGACGAACTGGATGTTCGTGTTGGCGGGCATTGTGGCGTTCGGATTGGGCGTTGCCTGGTTGGCGACCAGCACCGCTGGGCGGCGATGGCTCACGAATATCCAGTTGAGCATTCCGGTGTTTGGCCGGCTGCGTTCTCGGTTGATCCAGGCCCAGATTCTCCGGACGTTGGGAATGTTGTTGGAGAGCAGGGTCGGGTTGCTCGACGCCCTGGAGTTGGCCCGCGGCGCAACTCGGAACCAGCGTTTCCAGCATCTTTTCGACAGTGTCGAGAACAACGTGACCTCCGGCGGAGCGCCCAGCGCGGCGTTTGATAGCTCCGGGTTGATGGAGCCGTATATCTGCCAGGCCATTCGCACCGGCGAGGAGAGCGGAAGTCTTGGTGAGGCAATGACGTATTGTGCCGACATTCTCGACGAAAGTAACGAGGAGCTGATCTCGGTAGTTACGAAGTTGGTGGAACCGGTCATTCTTATCGGCATGGGGGCAATCGTCGGAGGGGTGGCGATCTCTCTGTTCCTGCCGTTGTTTGACCTTACCTCAGCTATGGGCTGATCGGTGGAGTAGACCGAATGGTTTCCCTGCGGAGCCAATGCAAGAAACGGACCCGGATCGGCTTGGACGTCGGCGGTCACGCCGTACGGGCCGTGCAGTTGCGGCGTTCGGGAAACGTGTACACGGTGTCTGGGTCCGCCCAGCATGAACGACGGCCTATCGGCACTGATCAGGATCGGCCGATCGGTGATATTGTGCGGGTGTGCCTGCAGTCCTCCGGTTGCCGGGGGAAGCTCGTGGAGACCGCACTGAGTTCTCCGGATCTCGAGGTACACGCCATCAAGCTTCCCCCGGCGGTTTCCGGCGGGCGGCGGGACGAGCTTGATGAAATCGTGCACTGGGAAGTACAGCGGCTGACCACCTTGCCGAGCGGGAGCGTGGAAACTCGCCACTGGCTGCTGCCGGAAACGCGAGGTTCTGCTCCGAATGCTCTGGGGGTTGCTGCGGCTAGGGAGGTGATTACGCAGTCCATCGAGGCGTGTGCTGCGGCCGGGTTCACCTGCTCGGGAGTGGATGCGGCGGCAGCGGCGCTGAGTCGGTTCGGGAGTTTGCTTAACCCATGGCCGTCGGACGCGGTTTGGGGCATCCTCGATCTCGGGCTCCGCGAAACGCGCACCATCTTGTGTGTGGACGGCGTGCCGGTTTTGGTCCGCACGACCGGTCCCGGAGGGGAGGCGTGGACCGCACAGATTGCCGAGGCGTTGGAGATTTCCGTCAAAGCTGCGGAGGTGCAGAAGCGCGACGCCGGTCTCGCCTTGACCGGTCGTGGTGTTAGAGCCGAGGGCGTCGCGACGCCTGCCGGAGAGCTGGCCGCAATCCTGACGGGAGTCTTGCGGAACGATCTGCAAACTCTCGCCGGTGAGGTGAAGCGTTCATACGAATACGTGTTGAGCTGTTATCCGCGACGTCGGGCGGCCGATCTGGTGCTCGTGGGGGGCGGGGCGGTTACGAAGAACCTGGCGGAGTACCTGGCGCAGGCGCTGGGGATTCCCGTATGCCCGGCATCGGCTTGGCTTAGTCGGGATGGATGCCGGCTGCGTTTTGCGAGCGGCCGGCAGAGTCGGATTGAGGAACTGGCGCTGGCCGTCGGTGTGGCGATTGAGAGTTAGGAATCCGGGGGGAGATGTGGATTGAGATAATCAGCATCGTCCTTGGGGGGTGATGCGTTCTTCGAGGTTTATCGCCGCTGCCTGCGGGTGACGGCGGATCGGCTAAACGGCCGGCGGTTGGCGTTTATGACCAGGATCAACCTCATTCCGGCGCCCGTGCAGATGTCGCAGAGGCGGCGACGCCATACGGCGCGCTGGCTGGTGGCGGCGATGTTGTCGTTGAGTGCCGTTGCGGTGTCTCTAGGGTATGAGTGGCTGCGTCGGGCCGAGGCCGGCGAACTCCACGCCCGCAGTCAGCAGCTCCAGTTGGGTCTCCGGCAGGCCCGGGCAAAACTGGAAGCGACGACCACCGAGGTCCAGCAAACCCGAATTCGCATCGATCGCGCTAACGCGTTGCGTTCCAAGCGGGCTTGGTCGGGGTTGATTACGCTCATCGGGGAGAATCTGCCCGATACCTGTTGGCTGACCTCCATTGCCACTGACCCTACCGCTCCGACGAGGCAGGTTCGCCGAACTCCGGCTCGTCCCGGGGCGGCGGACGCGGAGGAAGCGCCCCGGGCGATAACTATCGACGCGCCGCGGAAGTTGAAGCTGGCGGGCTTTGCCACCGAAGCCGCCGAGCCTCACGCCCTGGTTGCCGCTCTCAAGGAGACGGGGGCGTTCACCCGCGTTGCGGTTCTGGAGTCTCAACGACAGCCCGTTCACGGCGGGATGTATTATAGGTTCGAGTTGGTTTGCGAGTGGTAGCCGATGTCTCACGGTGACAGAATGTCCTTGCTGGTTGCGGATGCGGTGGGAGCCTGCATCGTCGCCGTATGCCTGACCGCCGTCGCGTGGCTGACGGTCTTTCGGACGGATCACACCGGAGCGGAGGTTGCCCAATTGACCAGCGCGGTGCACAAGGCCAGCGTCGATCTGGCCAACGTCCGCCGGGCGCAGGAGGAGCAGGAGTCCCTATTGGCGGAGAGCCGCAAGCGGCTTGGAGATAGCGGACAGTTGCCGGATCATACCCCGATTGAGGAGTACTTTCAGGCTCTGGCGGAGCTTACCGCCCGGCATGATCTGCGGGTGCTGCGGCAGAGCCCGATCGATCCGCGCGAGTATCCCGGGTTGCTCGAGCAGCGCTATAGTCTCGAACTGGTCGGCAGTACCCTCGATCTGGTTCGCTTCTTCCGGTCGATTGAGCATACGGAGTTCTGGGCGGATATCAGTTTCCTGGAGATTGCGAATCACACCAACGCCCCGATGCACGATCCGCGAGACCGCGTTGCCCAACTAACGGTCAGTTTGTTCTCAGCTTTGCCGGTCGCACCTTCAACACCTAGTGGGTCGGGGTGATGGCGATGGAGAAGAAGAAACTGTACATCGGCATCATGGTCTGTTGCGGGCTTGCCCTGCTCGTGGATCGCTGCGTGATGACCGATCCGGCAACCGGTCCGGCGGCGGCCGAGGCATTTGTGCATCCCGTTGTTGGCCCGGCGTCAGCGCCGGTTTCACTACCCATTCCGGAGCTGCCGTTCCCTCGCGGTCTGAAGTCACTGGCGCTAAACGCCGAGGTGCGTGATCTGTTCGAGCCTCCGGCGGCCGGGCCGGGCAATCCGGACGTGGCGGACTCCGATAAACGCGAGCCCGACCCGACCAGGTCCGCAAACTACCAAGGCCCGCAACACGATCTGTTCGAGGAGCAACACCATCTCAGCGGGGTGATGGTCAACGAACGTCTCAGAATAGCGATCGTAGACGGGGTCTGGCTGCAGCTCGGGCAGTCGTTGGACGACTGCAAACTTATATCGGTCGAAGAACGCGAGGTCCGATTCGAATGTAGTGACGGAATCGCGTCACTAAGAATGAGCGGAGTAACCCTCCCTGCGAACGACTAAAGTGCCCGGAACCGCGCGTCGATATGACACGCACGGTCGGGAAGTGGGCTCTACCGGGTACTTCATCCGGCTGTGAGGTAGGGCTCGTAAGTCAAACCCAAAGGGGCGAGTAAACAAGCATGAAAACAAGAACCAGAACCCGCGGCTTCAGTTTGGTAGAGTTGGTTATCGTGGTCGTGATCATCGGCGTGATTGCCGCGATTGCCGTTCCGCGAATAAGTCGCGGGGCCCGCGGCGCCGGGGATGCTGCCTTGCGCGCAACCCTAGCCGGGATCCGGAATGCCATCGACATGTACGCCGCCGAGCACGGCGGGGCTTTCCCCGATGGCGCTGACCAGGACGCGATCGAGGCGAAGCTCATCAACAAGACGGACTTCGATGGTACCGTCAACGCGTCCGGGGATTTCGGACCGTATTTGCGCAAAGGGTTCCCGGCGATCTCCGTCGGGGCCAACAAGGGAGGGTCCGATCTTCTGATTGAGACCTCCGGCGACCCCACCCCGGATGCTTCCACGGCGTGGGCCTACAGTACGGATACCGGGGCCTTCATCGCCAACACGGCCGACACGGAGTTGGACGAGAACGGAGACAAGTATAACGAGTACTGATGCTCGGGATGCCCGGTGGCTGACACCGGTTGACTTGTGGGACGCATTGGTGCCCCCCGAGTTAACGACCGAGAACGCAGCCTGCGTAACCTGACCGAAACACGCAGTGCTTCAGGAGCCGATAAGGCCCTTGCGGCGCGGCGAATGAACCGACCTTGCAGAGACGGTTTCCGTCCCCGCAGGGTCGGTTTTTTTGCGCCTTGCTCACCGTATTGTAAGTTTCTTCGTTGGGGTACGAGAGAGTCCTCGGGAGCGGTTATAGTGCGCCAACCTCGGCGGGAATGTAGAACCGGGCACGCGTTCAGCCTGGTGGAACTGGTCATCGTTGTGGTTATTATCGGCGTTATCGCGTCGATTGCGGTACCGCGGATGAGCAGCGCTGCGGCCAACGCCGAGGCGAACGCCCTCGAGGCGACGTTGGCCGGGGTCCGCAAGGCGATTGACCTGTATTACGCGGAGCACGGCAAGTACCCGGGCTATGCCCCGGCTACCGGCTTGCGGAATGACGAGAACTTCGTCAAGCAACTTCTGATGTACACGGATGAGTCCGGGAATATGAATGCCGCGCCTTCTACGACGTTTCGGTTCGGACCGTACCTGCGTAAGCCGTTTCCCAAAAACCCTACCAACGGGCTGAGCACGGTGTTTGTCAAGGCGGCTCCGGGAGAGGCCACTCCCGCGGCGGACACCTGTGGGTGGGTTGCGGTGCTTTCGCACGGCTACTTCGGTATCAATGCGACCGCGACGGAACTGAAGAAGATCGGCGTCGTGGAAGCGACCGCCGTTTCTGCGATGCGGGGCGCCGCGGTTGAACTCGGGCCGTAGTAGGACAAGGGCTTTCGGCCCGGACTCTTAAGAGCGGATTGTCTGCCATGTTCCTGGTGCCGTTTCCAGAAAGGTCGTTCAAGATCGTTCCCCCTTGGCAAGGGGGGATAAAGGGGGGTTCATTCCTACGGAGAAGAACCTCCCCCAGCCCCTCCTTAGTAAGGAGGGGAGGAGGGAATCCGACTGCCTTGTTGAAAACGGCACTATTGGGACCAGCGCTGCCGGAACCGGCGTCGAATCGGGCGAGGATGGGCGTCTCGGTTGTACAGGCGGATGGCCGCCGAAGGCGCGGGGGGTTCAGCCTTGCCGAGCTGTTGGTTGTGCTGACCATCATCGGAGTGATGGCGACGATCGCCGTACCGCGTTACGCCAACTTCACCGCTCGGCGGCGCGTGGATGCCGCGGCCGCTCGGCTTGTTGCCGATCTGGCTCTGGCCCGGGAACACGCTTGCGCGACAAGTGTCGCCCAGAGCGTGATATTCAACGAAGGGCGAAACCAATACGCCCTGCCCGGGGTGCCGGGGCTCAACGGCACTTCCGAAAACTATATGGTCGACTTGGCGGCGGAACCCTACGGGGCAGACATCGCTGAGGTGAGTGCCGGCACGAAGTCCGACGTGGAGTTCGACACTTATGGTACTCCGAGTGTCGAAGCGAAGATCGCGTTGGTCATAGGGAGATTTGGGAAACTCGTGTCCCTCGATCCGGTTACGGGCAAAGCCACTCTCACGGACTACGACGCGTCCCAGGGAACCCTCATCGGTGATGTGCAGGCCAAGGCGGCCGTCAAAACTCCTGTCACTCTACCGTAGCCGGCGCCCATCCGGGGGGGCGTCCTATTGAAGCGTACACATCGTTCGACCTGCCGGGGATCATCCGCTACACTGCGTGCCGGACCCGGGGGAGCCGATGAGCAATCTTGATCTGGACATGTTCCACGAAACGAGCGGGAAGCTGGACTTTCGGGGCTCCCTGAATGCCCTGCTGGGCGAATTCCGCCGCGGGAACATTGCGGATCGCAGTCGAGTCAAGGAAGCGGCCGTTATTCAGACTCATCTCGCGCAACACCGGGAGGCTTGGGATCGCGTATTCCCGGAGTTTCCCGAGGCTCCGTGGAAACGCCGCACCCTCACCGCGGAGTGCCACCGGGGACGCCGCGATGCTTATCTTAGGCAACTGATTGTCGACTGCGTTACCCAGGAGAAGGCGGGGGATCATCTTATCGTTAATCCCGCGACCGTGGCCGGTGTGCACGCCGGATGGCTGGCACGTGTTCTGCCCGCCTTCGAGGTCGTCGGCACCGACATTGACTCTCGATGGAGTTGGCTCTATCGGCTGTTGTTCTGGAAGCATCGCCGCCTGAAGAACTACCGGTTTGTGCGTGAGAGCGTCTTCGAGCCTGATCCGACTCGACGTCCCGTTGCGGTGACGTTCTTCGGAGCTTGCGGTTCCGTGACGGACGGCGGAATGGACTATGCGATTGCCGTGGCTTCACCGTTTCTAATCTGCAGATCCTGCTGCCACGAGAACATCGGGGGTAACACGACGATCGTGAGACGCCGCGGTCGCCCGGTCAACGAGTTTTTCGCTTGGAAGAACTACTGGTTCGCAAGATACCGAAGGAAAAGGACGGGCTTCTACTTCTCGGACCGTTATACGGCGGACGCCTACCCGCGGAGCCGGGCGGCCCGCGAGATCGTGGACTCCGATACCATGATCGCCGTCGCCCGGAACACCCCGGACAGCGACGTCTGCCGGAGCATAATCGACCTCGATCGGTGCCTGTTCCTTCGGGAGAACGGTTACGACGTCATGTATCGCGAGGAGCTTTTCTTCGCCCACCGTCGAACCCCCTCCGTTTGAAGTGGGCTTACCGGATATGCGGACCTTTCGTTTGGTTCTATTCGGGGGCTACCGCAAACTCGGTCCGAATAGTCCAGCCCGTTTGCAGAGCTACGACCGGGACATACCCCCGGATGAAGTCTCAGCGCGAGCTTGTCGATGTTCTACACGACGGTAGAGGGCCGGATTGGCTGGGGCGGTCGCTGCATTCTCGATGACGTGAAACCGCTGGACCTGCTACCGTTCGTTTGTCAGGGGACGGGTACGGTTTGGACGGCTGGGTTCGGCAGACGGAGGTGGTGTGATGGGCCGAGAGATCCGTGATCTTTGTGGTAAGGTCTGTCCCTATCCTGTCGTGGAGATCCACCGTGAGATAGACCAACTTCGTAGCGGAGAGGCGTTTCGCTGCATCGTGGACGATCCGCTCGTTCTGAAGTCGGTGCCGGAGGAGATTGAGGATACTCCGGGCGTCTCGCTGACCATCGCCAAGCTCGAGGCCGGCTGGGAGATCACGGTAGTAAAAGAGTAGCGGCAAAATTAGGAGAGCCGTAATGGATGAGAATGCGCAGACTCGCGATCACGCCCGCGAGGTCGTTGACGTTGCCGACAAGACGGGTAGCGCTTCTCGGCCCGACGTCGAAGAACGTCTGCGCCGGATAGAAACGCCACGTGCCGAGGTCACCGGCACTCCGGCGGCTTCGATGAGAACGGCCGTGCATCCGCGCCGACGGCGTTGGACCAGCCCAATGTACATGACGGGCTACTTCGCAGTGCTCAATGTTGTCATGTACCTGACCATTCATAAGTTCTGGATCGGGGGTAGCAGTTTTCTTCCCATGATCGGGATGCTGGGCGAAGGTAACAAGTTTCTCTTCGCCTTTCTGGTGAACATGGGCGTGGTCGTGGGAGCGTTCCTGGGCGCCTACACGAGCGGTGAGTTTTGTCTGCGGTATCCCCGCAAAGGGGATCTGGTCAAGTCGATGGTAGGGGGCACGCTCATCGGTATGGGCGTCACCGTTGCGCCGGGCACATGCACGACGGCCTTCGTCACGGGAATGCCCATGCTATCGGTGTCGTCGTTTCTGTCCGCGGCCGGCATCTTCATCGGCGCTTTCATTGTGTACAGCCAGACCCTGAGGAGGCGATAACCGTGCCATTCTATCTACTGGTAGCTCTCGGTGTGCTGTTTGGAATCGGATTCGGGTTCTTCGTACAGCGGGCGGGTCTGTGCTTCTCTCAGGGGCTGGGTGAGCTTTTCGTTGGAAGAGGTAAACGGATCATCCGCATGTTCCTGCTCGTATTTGCCATCACCAGCGTTGGGTTCCTCATCAGTGGATACTTCTCGGGATCGCTCGGTCTCAAGCCCGTTGGGCAACTGCGCGGATTCGGGTTCTACAACCTCCTGTCCGGCATGTTGTTCGGGGCGGGGATAGCCCTTTGCGGCGGGTGCATTCTGGGGACTCTGCGCCAGATTGGAGAGGGCAACCTGACTTTCGTGATTGTATTCGCCTTCTTCATTCCCGGCATGGCCCTGGTTGTTTACGGCCTCAACCCGCTGCTCGAAAGCGGCTACAACGTGCAGAAGCCCCTGCTGTCGGAGCTGATGGGAGTACCGGCCGGATATGTTACGGCCATCCTGGCAACCGGGGCCGTTGTTGGCCTTGTAGCACTCCGCAGACGCACGAAGAGTGCGCGGCGCGCTGTCGCGTAGTCCGCAAACGAATGTAGCGTCAGGGCTTGTCCCTGGCGTGGAGGCGTGCGGTGTTTCAGTGGCTTAACCCACAAGGCCGGACGCTACAGTAAGTTCCGTCGGGCAGGTGGGGCAGTTACTCGTAACGCAGCGCGGTTACCGGATCCAGGCTGGCGGCGCGGATGGCCGGGTAGATTCCACTGAGAACTCCGACGACCACGGCCATAACCAGAGCGATCGCGATCGCGATCGGCGGGGTGTAGGTCTCGAGGACCTGGGTAAACTCGCCCAGGAAGTTGGCGATAGCCCAGCCGCATACCACGCCGAGTCCGCCGCCGAGCAGGCTGATAATGCTCGCCTCGGTCAAAAACTGTTTGAGGATATCGAAGCGGCGGGCGCCGACTGCAATCCGCACCCCAATCTCCCGTGTTCGTTCCGTAACGGAGACCAGCATGATATTCATGATGCCGATGGCTCCGACCACCAGCGAGATGCCTGCGATACTGTAGAGCACCACAGCGAAGATCATGGTCACCTGACTCAGCTCCTGTTTGAACTGGTCCTGTGTGAAGATCGTGAAGTCGTCGGAGTCGCCGGCCTTGATCCGATGCGAGACCCGTAGCGTTCTCTTCACGTGGTCGATGCATGCAGGAACTCGGGCGGCGCTCTCGCATTGCACGACGAGGTTGGATAAGTACCGGCTGCCGAACATACGCCCCATTGCAGTCGTGAGTGGGATGACGACCTGCTTGTCGACTTCCATGAACCCCAGGGCTCCCTTTTCCTCCATGACGCCGATCACAATGAAGCTCTTGGAGTTGATCTTGACGGTCTTGCCGATGGCGGGCAAAGCGCCGAAGAGGTCCTCCGCCACGCGGAAACCCAGCACGGCCACCATCGCGTTGCCCCGAACGTCTTCCCGAGTGATGAAACGCCCCTGGTAGACCTTGTAGTTGTAGATGTCTGCGTACGTTTCCGTTGTGCCGAGTATTGTGCTCGGAGCGTTGCGTTCGAAGTACTTGACCTGCCCTCCGCCGTTGTACTGGGGAGAGGTGGCGATAATCAGCTCCTCGTTTTCAGCGATTAGCTCGGCGTCCTCCGGCTCAAGCGAGTTCTTGGCCGCCCGGCGATGGGAGCGCTCATCCATTCCGTTGAAAACGAGAACCTGGTCGGCCCCGAGGGTCTCGAAGCGTTCCAGGATGTTCCGCTGAGCGCCCTCGAGGATAGACACGGCCGAGATCACCGCCCCGACACCGATGATCACTCCCAGAGTGGCTAGTAGCGAGCGGAGGAGGTTCTGGCGAAGCCCTCGGATGGCCATCAGCATTATGCGCAGGTGGAACATCGGCAATTCACTCCGCGATCTCGGGTCGCCCCGGTACCAAGGAACCGGACGCCGGACCGGCCGGCGGGAGACCCGCGCGGGCGGCGGCGCGCTCTTCGAACACGCGGGACTTGGCGTCCATGGCATTGGCCAGGACCCCGCGGCGATGCTCTGCGCTGACCATGGTGTCCTCGACGATCCGTCCGTCTCGCATATTGATGATGCGGTCCGCCTGAACCGCAATGTCCGGCTCGTGGGTAACCAATACAATGGTAATCCCGGCGGTATGCAGTTCGTGGAAGATCTGCATGATCTGCTCGCCCGTGCGGGAGTCTAGGTTCCCGGTGGGTTCGTCGGCGAGGATCAGTTCCGGGTTGTTCACAATGGCGCGGGCCAGAGCCACCCGCTGGCACTCTCCGCCGGACATTTCGCTGGGGCGGTGGCGGACCCGGTGGTCGAGCCCCACGCGGGCCAGCGCGTCCCGGGCGGTCTTTCGAGCGAATGGCTTGCGGGTGTAGACCAACGGTACGGTCACATTGTCAATGGCTGACGTTCGGTTAATCAGGTTGAACGTCTGAAACACGAACCCGATGTGCTGATTACGAATCCGGGCGAGCTGTTTCTCGGTCATCGTGCTGACCGTCTCGCCGCGCAGCTCCAGCCGCCCCCCGGTAGGCCGATCGAGACAGCCCAGAATGTGCATGAGCGTACTCTTGCCACTCCCGGACGCTCCGGTAATCGCCACGAACTCTCCTGCGGCCACCTGCAGATCGACCCCATCGAGCGCGCGCACCACGGTCTCGCCCATGTGGTACTCTCGCCGGAGTTGGTTGGCACGGATAATCAAAGGATGTAAACCGCGGTCTCGCTAGCCTCTGCGTTTCTCTCGGTTCTTGTCGTCGTCACGTTTAACGGGGAGCTTGGTATAGACGGTCATCCCCTCAGTTAGCCCCTCGCGCGCTTCGGAATAGTTCCCGTTGTCCAGCCCGAACTTGCACGCAACGAACTCCGTAGGGTGCTCGCCCGGCGACCCTCCCTTCTTCGGGATGTACACGCCGAGCTGGCCGCTGCTCCCCTCGCGAATGGCCTCGTTCGGACACAACACGACATTGGATACGTGTTCCGAGGTGAACCGGACGTCGGCCCGCATTCCCGGTAAGAGGCGGCTGCGGTTCTCGCTGGTAATTACCACATCCACAAGGTACGTGACCACTCCGCTGAGAGTTTTAGGCTCCGGGTAGATCCGCTCGACGACCCCCTGGAATTCCTCGTCCCGGAAGGACTCGACCGTGATGACCGGCGAATGTTCGCGGGCCGCCGCGGCCTCCTGCAGGTCCTCGGGCATCACGACCGTCCCTTCGTGCCCGGGAGTAGCCCACTCTGGAGCAATGGCCAATACCCGACCGACGTCCGACTCATCCACTTCGCTACGGACGATCAGCCGGTCGACGTCGAGCAGCACGGCCAAGACTGTTCCACCGGTGAAAGTGGTCTTGCCGCCTTGGATGACCTCTCCGATCTGCGTGCGGATGTCACCTATGATTCCGTCGATCGGTGAGGTGACATCGGTCTCGGCCAATCGTTTCTCTGCGTCGGCGAGGTTGTTCTTGGCCGTTTCGAAAGTCGCTTCGGCCTGGATCACACTTTGCTTGGCCCGAGGGATGGCCAGCTTGGCCCGCTCCAGAGCGGCTCGGGCGCTCTCCAATTGGGCAAGCTGGCTCTGATAAGTTGTCTCCCGCTGGATCATCTCCTCTTCATTGCGTTGGTGTGCCGGCAGGTTCTTGAGCTTCTCCATCCTGAACTTGTGGTAGCGCACCGACGGCTCGAGCTGATCCACCGAAGCCTGAGCGCTGTTCAAGTCCGAAGTCTCGGCCTGTAACAGCGCCAACTTCGCCTCCTCCAGCCGAGCCTGGGCCACGTCAAGCTCCAACCGAGCCCGGTTGACATTCCGTTGCTCATCGTCCGGTTGGAGCCTGACCAGCAGGTCGCCGGTTTCCACGCGGTCGCCGGCGTGTTTGAGGATCTCGATTACTTCGCCGCTGGCCTCCGACTTGATCTCCACCCGGCGCGCGGGGCGCACCTCTCCGGTGGCGTTGATAGGCAACGTCAAGTCTCCGCGAATGACCTTCTCCGTCTTACCCTCAAGACCCTCAATGGGCATTCGCAGTTTGGCCGTGGCGGCCACATAGCCGACCACCACAGTCGTCAGGACGAAGAACGCGATGAGGATGTTCTTCATGGTTACGCATCCTTCCTTGGCCGAAACTCATCCGAATCCTCGAACGGCACCTGCCCGGCCCGGCCGGTTCTCAACACTGCAGGAATCCCGGTGCCGCGCGTCCGTCAACTACCGGCAGCCTTGTCATCCAAGACTAACCGGCTACCGACGACGGCGTGTACTCGAGCCCGAAGGCGTCCGCAACCGGCTTGTTCGTCACCTTGCCGCGTTCGACGTTGATGCCCTCGGCCAGCCCCGGGTCCATCCGGCAAGCCTTCTCATAACCGAGATCCGCCAACTTCAGGGCGTACGGCAGGGTCGCATTGGTGAGGGCGAAAGTCGACGTGCGGCCGACCGCTCCCGGCATGTTCGCGACTGCATAATGGACGACGTTGTCAACGATGTACGTCGGCTCGTCGTGCGTGGTCGGGTGGATGGTCTCGCAGCAGCCGCCCTGGTCCACACCGACGTCTACAATGACCGCCCCCGGTTTCATCGACGAGAGATAATCGCGGGGAATGAGTATCGGACAACGAGCCCCCGGAATCAGGACGGCACCAACGACCAAATCGGCGCTGGCGAGGTACTTCTTCAAAGCGACGCGATCACTGTACACCGTGTAGACGTTCGCCGGCATGACGTCGTCGAGGTAACGCAGCCGGTCGAGGTTGACGTCCATTATGACGACGCTGGCTCCGAGACCTGCTGCCACCTTTGCGGCACTGATTCCCACGATACCGCCGCCGATGATCAACACTTCGGCCGGCTCTACCCCGGGAACGCCGCCCAGCAGGATGCCGCGGCCCATCATCGGCCGCTCCAGATACTTGGCACCCTCTTGGATGCTCATTTTGCCGGCGACTTCGCTCATCGGGGTCAACAAGGGCAAGCGCCCCTTGCGGTCGACGATCGTCTCGTACGCCACCGCGATGGATCCGCTCTTGATTACGCCCTCGGTCAGATCGCGATCCGCCGCAAAGTGGAAGTACGTGAACATTGTCTGGCCGTCGCGCATCATGGCCCGTTCCGGTGCCAAAGGCTCTTTGACTTTGATAATCATCTCAGCCTTGGAAAAGACCTCCTGGGCGGTGTCGACGATCTGCCCGCCGACCGCGGTGTACTCTTCGTTCGTAATGCCGGAACCGAAACCGGCATTATCCTCCACGAGCACCGTATGCCCTCGCCTGACCAGCTCGTCTACCCCGCCCGGGGTCACGCTGACCCGGTACTCGTGAGTCTTCGTCTCTTTTGGTACGCCGACAATCATGGTGTATTACGCTCCGTGAAAAGCAGTACGCCTTTACCGATCTCTGTTTACGCTCGCGGCTGCAACGTCAGACCGCACACTGATCCTGGACTATATCATGGGGCGGGGGCGATGCAATCGGTTGTAACAGTGTTACTAGCCGGGGCCTGTGAAGAATTGTCACAGTCGAAACCACATTGGATGAGCGGCACTTCCGCGACCTAGTCCTCAACTGCTCTGACCCGAACGTTGCCGGCCTCGAGAGTGACTTCGATCGCGCCCATGTCGCACGTGTTGTACGTCGGGACCGCACCGATAAGTTCCTGCACTCCGCCGAGATTGTCCGCGGACCACCGATTGCTGGACTGGACCACCGCCTCGGCGCCCACGGCCGCGATGAACTTTGCGGTCGTGGGGACCACACTGCCGTGATGGGGTAGTACGAGCACGTCAGCCGAAAGCCGCCCGTGCTCCAGCAACTCCTGTTGGGCCTGCTCTTCGATGTCCCCGGTCATGAGGATCGACTGGCCCTTGTAAGACAGCCGCAACACCGTCGAAACGTCGTTGGCGGAAAGCCGGTCGTCAACCGTTTGCGGAGGCCACAGCCGCTCGAAGGTGACCCCGCCGATTGTCCATGAGGAGGCTGACGCATCTTCCACAGTGACAGCTCTGCCCAGCGCGGGAAGCACGACATCGAGTAGGTGCCTAGCGGGCGACCTCGGTGGGCTCCTCGACGAGAAGTGCTCGTTCACGAGGATGGGACCCACGTCAAACGCCTCAAGCACTGCGGGTAGGCCACTGAAGTGGTCGAGGTTCGGATGGCTGAGGTGGACGCGGTCCACCCGCGGAATACCGCAGTGTTGCAGGAATGGGACAACCGCGGACCGTCCAATGTCGTACGGGCTCATCGTTCCGCAGTCGTAGAGCATGGTCTGCCCGTCCGGAAGCTCGATTACGGTTGCCAGCCCGGCCCCGACGGGCCAGGAACGTTGCACGAAGGTGCCCCGGCACAGGATTCGGTCGAGCCCAGGCAAGACTCGCGACTACGACCAACGCCAAAGCGGCGATACAGGAGCGCGTTTGCCAGAGGTGCGAACCGGGTGGGGTGGTTGATGGTGGCTTCAGGGAATCGGCAGTCCTGCTCGGGCGGAAGCGCCAGACAACGGCTGCGAGAAGGAGGTAGAAGACGATCATCCACCACCACGGCGGGGTCGGCACTGTCAGCGAAGCGGCCGGTAGTGCTGCGAGCTGCTCGACCACCGAAATGAGCAGGGCGTCGGCAAAGGTCACGATCACACCGATCGCACAGCCCGCTGTCGGTGACACCGCACCGATGATGATCTTCCCGAAGCCCAACAGCATCACCACCGACATCAGCGGGAACACGATAACCGAAGAGAGAGGTCCCCACGGCTGGACTCGGTGGAAATGGCTCGCGATCACGGGGGCTCCGGCCAGCCACGCGGACACGGACACGATCAGCAGCACCAGTGCCGCGCGCATCACTCGCCGGCCGGTCTGCCGGGCGGCCATTCGGACGAGCGACACGCCCTCGTTGGCTGTCGTGGGGAACGGCTCAATCCCCAGGTCCGCTGGTGACGGTATTCCGGCGGCCCGACGCAGGACGGTCCCGGTGGCTTTGGCGAGCTCGATCAAGGCCGGAGTCAGAAAGCTGACTCCCAGCACGGCCGCGAACGACAACTGGAACCCGACGTCGAGTATGGCCTCCGGATTAAGCCCGATAAGGGCAATCACTGCCGCCGAGAGCCAATTCAGTCGAGCCCGTGACCGCCGTAAGGTCAACGATGCGCAGAACAGCCCGGCCATGATCGCCGCGCGCAAGATCGAAGGACGCGGCTCGGCGACTGCTGCGTAAAGGACTACCGCTCCCAGCATTAGCCAGGCTGATTGCCGTCGCGACACACCCGCCATCCTGGCTGCCGCCCAGACGAAGGACATCAGCACGACAACGTGCGTGCCGCTCACGGCCAGGAAGTGGGCGCAGCCCGCGTTGATGAAGACGTCATTGAGTTGGCGATCGAGCTGCGAACGATGCCCGAGCACCATCGCCTCCAGCAGGCCGGCTTCTTCACTTGCTCCCGCAGCAATGTCGTCCGTGAGCAGGCCGCGGGCTCGCCGTTGGAGCCATGTTATCGGCCCGCGCGATCCGGCGAACTCGGTTTCAATTGGCCGGACGCACTCGCGGTGCCCGCAACTAAGCCCGGCTTCGACACCCTGTCTTCGGTAATGCTCAGCCCAATCGTAGCTGCCCGGATTCTGCGGTGGGCGCAGGCGATAGAGCCAGCCGAAGGCCTCCACCTGTTCGCCTTCACCGATATCGAGAAGCGCCTCCTGTACAGTGACGCGGATTCGCCCGGTGACCGGGAGGTGGCCGCTGGTTCCTTCGATCGAATGTACCTCGAGTAGAAATGTCGTCCGATCCGATTGGAAGGTCCACGGTGAGAAGGGGTGAGGTGACGCGGCGAGCATTCTTGGGGGGGATACCACCGTACCGGTGACACGGGCAATCCGCCGATCCGGGCCTGTGTATCGAGCAATGCTTGTGGCCGGGGTCTGTCGGACGAAGATTGCGTGCATTGTCCCACCGAGCGCGGCCGCGGCCAGGCAAACCAGTATAGGCCCGACCAATGCGCGAATGGTTTTCGGCAACGCGAGTAGCGCGGCGGCGAGGAAAGTCATTAGGTAAACGGTGATTGGCATCTCGGTGGATCGGTCGATCAGGATTCCGCCGATCATGCCTACCGCTACGGGTAGAAGTGGGGCGGTGCGCATAAGAGTGTCCGATGATTGGATTAGCTGCTTTCTCATGACGGGCGATCCTGAGCATACAACTACTACCACATCACCCCGCCTCCGACCAGAACCCCCCCAAAAAAAGGGGTCGGGAGTCTTTGTTTTGGGCGCGCATCACACTGCTTCAACGACGGATGCACCATTGCACGGGTGGCCCATCGCTTTAGCGGTGGGGGACACACCAAACAAAGACTCCCGACCCCTTTCTTCTTGCGGTGTTTGGTTGAAGTGTCCATAATAGCCGCCGGTGGGGGACTCGGCGAATGGTGACGGCGGATCGTTTATGCCTGTGGGGGGCGAAGTGGTGATCGCGCGCCGCTCTCTGTGAGATCGACTGCTGATGTCTGGGTGGTTTCAGGTTTGGCTCACCCTGGCCGCTATTGTCGGAGCGGGGTGGCTGGTTCGCTTGATTGTGGTGGGCTTTGTACTGCGCGGGCGGATCGTGCTGACGTCCGACTCACACGCCGGGCCTCTGGCCGACGCTCCGCGGATTTCCGTGCTGGTGGCCGCCAGGGACGAAGAGAAGAACATCGAAGCGTGCATCTCGACGCTTCTGGTGCAGGACTATCCCAACTTCGAAGTGATCGCCGTCGATGATCGCAGCGACGACCGGACGTTGGAGATTCTCCGCCGCTTTGAGCAACAAGCCGCCGGGCGGCTCCGGGTGGTATCTGTGGAAGGCCGGCGTGCGGGTTGGTTCGGCAAGAACAACGCCATGCACGAGGGGGTAAAGGTCGCTACGGGTGACTGGCTCTGTTTCACCGACGCCGACTGCCGACAGGTGTCGCGGCGTACACTGTCGGTGGCGATGGGGGAGTGCCGCGCTTGTGACGTGGAGTTTCTCTCCATTACGCCGGTGCTCGACACCCGCACCGTCTGGGAGCGCATCACTCAGCCGGTCTGTGCGTTGGTGTTGATTCTGTGGTTCCTGCCGTCGCGCGTGAACAATCCGGCGAAAAGAACCGCCTATGCCAATGGCGCATTCATGTTGGTGCGACGCGACTGTTATGACGCGATCGGCGGACACGAACGCCTGCGCGACAAAATGAGCGAGGATATCCACATGGCCCGGATAGCCAAGGATATGGGCCGCCGTCTTCGTGTTGTCGAGAATGACGACCTCTACCGCACGCGAATGTACCGCACCGTTGCGGAGTCGTGGCGGGGCTGGAGCCGCATCTTCTATGGCTGCCTGGCGACCGCTCCGCGGGTGGCGACCTCGGCTTCGCTCGTGATTCTGTTCTCTGTGATGCCTTGGCTGAGTTTGATTGCCGCATTGGTTGGTTGGGCGATGGCCGGGTTGGATGACACTTCCTCGGCAACGGTGGCTCCGACGGCAGCCGCCTCGGGTGCGGTCACTCCGGCGACGGCATCCGCGATGCCGGTTTCTCCCTGGACCCTGGCGGTCGGCTTGTGGGGATTGGTTGTGGGCCTGAAGCAACTGGTAATGTGGCGGCTTTATCCGGTGCTCAAGGTCGGCCGATGCTGGTCGTTCACGTATGTGATCGGTGCCGTCATAGTATTGGGTATGCTGGGCAGTGCTTTCTTGAAGGCCCTCGGCGTTACGCATACGCATTGGCGTGGCCGCACGTACGGCAAGAACGCGTCAGAATAAGTGGGCGGGAGTCTCTGTTGGGCACGTGCCCCAGCAAGCTAGCCATGCGGGACCGCGCAACAAAGACTCCCGACCCCTTTTTAGGGGTGTACACTTGATGGCACCTTGTTTATTATGGATCGCATCATGGCTGACTTGGCGGGAACAGACACGAGTGCGGCGCCGATCCGGGTCCTGTTGATCGAGGACGATGTGGCGTTGGCTGACACCGTCCTCGGTTGTCTGCGCGCCCGCGGATACTCGGCCGAGTTCGCAGCCGATATCGCAACAGGCCTGCGGCTTCTGTCTGAGCCCCGGTTCGATGTTGTCATTCTCGACCTGACGCTCCCCGACGGAGACGGCCTGCACCTGGCAGCACATTTAAGAGCATCGGGCAGCGAAATCCCGATCTTGATGCTCACGGCCAGAGCCAGTGTCCCCGACCGGGTAGCCGGTTTTCGCCACGGGGCGGACGACTATCTCTGCAAGCCGTTTGATGTTGAGGAGCTGGCGGTCAGGCTCGAGGCTATCGTGCGGCGAGTGCGCGCCGGATCGCGCCATCTGGTTCGCTACGCAGACCTGCAACTTAACCTGGTGACCAGAGCTGTGCAACGGCAGAGCATCCGTGCCACGCTGTCGGACCGCGAAGCCGGATTGCTTGCTTATCTTATGACTCATCCGGAAGAGGTTCTCCAACGGGATCGCGTTCTTGAGGCGGTGTGGGGAGATGAGGCCGAAGATGACAGCAACGTGCTCAACGTCTACATCAACTACTTGCGCAACAAGATCGAATCGCCGGACCAGCCGCGGCTGATTCACACGATCCGCGGGGTCGGATACATGCTCTCCAGGAAGGACCCGGACGACAGGTCATAGGTCCGGCGGGTTTTCGGCATCGTCCGGTTGGTCGGCGCTTGCATCCGGCCTCAACGGCTCCGCCGCGCCGTTAGCATAAGGCAGGAATATTCGGAAGGTCGTCCCCGCGCCCGGCTTGCTCTGTATTTGCAGAAAGCCGCCGGCGTTGTTTACCGCGGCGTAGACGATCGCCAGGCCCATCCCGCGTCCCCGTCGACCCGCGCGCGATTTCGTGGTGAAAAACGGTTCAAACGCGCGTTTCTGGACGTCGGTGGACATTCCGCTCCCGGTGTCTTGAACAACCAGAAGCGTGTACGGCCGTTCCTCTGTTGTCTCGTCGGGGTGTCGGGCCGTAACGGCTTCCACGGAAAGAAGCAGATGCCCGCCGTCGGGCATGGCGTCCTTCGCATTGCGCAGAAGGTTCAACACGATCTGCGTGAACTGGTCCGGGTCCATACGGGCCTGGACAGACGGTGCCAGCCGCTTTTGCACCTCAATGCCGTCGAAGAATGCGTGGTCCATCGAACTGACAATCAGCTCGATCGTATCTGCAGGGCAGAACACCTGCGGGTCTCCGTGGGCGCTGCCGGCGAAGTTGAGCAACCGCCTGGACAGCCCGGCCGCGTGCTGGCACGCCCGCAGCGCCGAGCTAATCCGCGAAGCGTTCTCAGAATCGGGGTAATCGGCGGCAAGCGCCGATAGCGTGCCCATGATGTTGGCCAGCAGGTTGTTGAAATCATGCGCCAGACCTCCCGCCATGGTGCCTACCGCCTCCATCGTTTCGGCTCTGCGGAGCTTCGTTTGAAGACGCTGCTTCGCGGTGACATCGCGAAGGACAATAGCAGCGTAGCGTGCCTTGCCGTGATCGATGCGATAGACGCGGACATCGGCGAACCGATCGGCATCGTCACCCGCGAGTGCAGCGAACTCCGCATCGACGGCGCGATACCGCCTGCCATCCGTGATAGCCGCCCGGATGACGCCCAACCAGTCAATGGTTATCGAGCGCCATTCAGGCCAGACGTCGAGGATCATCCGGTCTTCGTGCGTGCCGGCCTCCACTCCCAGTAACTTGGTGTCGCCGTCATGGTATTCGATGACCTTACCGTCGCGGTCACAGATCACGACGGCATCCCGTAGGTTCGCGAACAACGCCCGGTGTTTGGCCTCCGACGCCTGCGTCTCGGCTTGCGCATCGGATACCGATTGAGCCATTTCATTCAGGGCTAGTCCCAGTCTCCCCAACTCATCGACGGACCGAGGCACCGTCCGAAAGGCAAGGTCGCCCTCGCTGAATCGCTGGGTCGCCTCCTGGAGGCTTTCGATTGGAGTGAAGAGCCAGCGCCGGATCAGCATGGCGCCAAACACTACGAGCAACGCGGCACAGGACCCGACGGCGATTGTCAACGCGAGGATTTGTGTTGAAGTGGCGGCGACGTCGCGTGTTGCGTGATTGCGAATCTCGTCGAGAGCCGCTTGGGCCGCAAACAAGTGAGAATCCAGCTTGGGAACGAGTTCATCCTCGATACGCCCGTTCAGCAACCGCTCCGCCTCGTCGAGCCTTCCGGCCTCCGATAGAGCGAGGCACTCATCCGACTCGCTCTCCAGCGCCTCGGCGACTTTCACGGCGGGCTGCCACAGGACTTCGCCCCCCGCGTGCGGCTCGAACGAAGCCACTTGGCGCAGCTTCGTCAGAAACTCATCTCGCGCCTCGAAGTACGGGCCGGTAGCTTCGCTTCGCCCATCTACCACATTGTGAAGTCGGCGGGTCAGCACCGCCAAGTCGACGCGTAGTCGCCCGACCTGTGCCGTCTGCCCCGTGACCTGCTCGAACTCCTGTACCGCGCGTTCAACCTGCCATTGAATCGCGTATATCGTGGCGGCTGCGGCTATTACGGCAAAAACCGCAAAGGCCCCCAGCAAGAGCATCAAGCGCCGGCGAAGGCTCATCGGCCGGCCTCAGCCTGATACGCCCAATCCCAGCGCTCCTCTTCCGGGTGTGCACTGGTCAGAACATGCCCGCCGACGAACGCCACGATCGTCTTTCCACCATGCCGTTTCGATGGCATCCAATAGCGGTTGTTGCTGTAGGGGTCGTCAACGTTTGGCAGTCCCGGTGCTATGTAGAACGGGTCGATTCCCGCGCGGAACGCCGCTTTGCCGTCCACATCCATTACCAGAGGCGCGTATGGATGATTCAGAACCCGGGAGGCGACCCGCGTAGACGCTGCCGGTGCAAGCACTTTCCGGCTGCGAAACTCGACAGTCGCACGATAAAGCCGCATGTTGAAAGCGAGCGATATGTCCTCGAGCGGACCGACCGCCTCACCGCTGCACGGTAAGCCTCGTCTTCTCGTCAGGTTGCGGGCGCTCGCCGGACAGAGCATCGGCTCATCGCCAACCTCGAGTTCCGCCGTATGGTCTTCCGGCAGGTCCCAGAATTCGTCGAGGCGGTACAGACTATCTTGGAAGTCGTTGATCCAGAATCGGTTTCGGCCGAGCGTTTCGCTGTCGCCGCGTCCTTCCGCGCTCCTCCCGGAAGCGAACAGCTCGAACTCCACCGCGATAGTCCGCATGTTTGACGAACAGTGCAGTGTTTTGGCAGTTGTGCGAACCTCGTTGAGGGCCGGCAGGAGGACCGCCATCAAGACGGCAATGATCCCGATTACCACGAGTACTTCGAGAATCGTGAAGGCACCGGAGCCTGCTCTTGCCCGGTCGGCGCGCGGTCGGCGCAGCACCACCGCAGACGGAAGTCCCCGGAAATCCATCTCGCTACGCAACGTGATCACCGCCCATTGCTCGCGCCTATCTCGCTTCACCTCGGCCCGTTGGCCGGTCCCGTCAGGGCGTCGATAAACGCCCCTACGTCCTCGCAGTCAACACGATTGTCCACAACCAAGTCCAAAGGAGCACAGGGCATGCCGCCCGACCCTCCTCGCGAAAAGCACGTTTGGAAGCCGGCCACATCCATCAGATCGACATCACCGTCTCGATCGCTGTCCCCATCTCTGAAGATCCGTGATACGTCCAGGTCGCTGACGAGGCCGTCATAATTGACGTCGTACATGCTGAAATCAGAAGCGAATTCCTCGATCGTGACGACTCCATCCTGGACGCCGTCGTGAGCATCGTGATGGGTGATGTACTGGGCAATAAGCTGAGCATCACGCTCGGTCCAGGCCCCGTTTCCGTTGACGTCCCCACTTACCACGTCGGGATATGCGTCGGTCCAAACGAAGTAGACGCCGGATGGATCGGGTTGGGTGTGACTCGTGCCGAGCAGCACCGTTATCGACCAGTCTGCCGGATCCAGGTGGTCGGCGGAGATCCGCTCCGCCCAATCAACGATGATGTCCTCCTCGGGCAGCCCCGTGGGATACGCGATCACGAAGGACGCGCTGTCCGCAAGGTCGTCCAGAGCTTCTTGCACCGAGGCATGATCGGTAGGATCCTGATTGGACGGCTCGGGCGGCTCGCCGTGCATCAGGCCCGCGCCGACGTTGGTCATGGGAAATACCAGCGACAGAATCGTGACATCCCCGGCGGGATCATGGCGAAACCGCAAGTGTGAATCCGGAGCGTACTCGCCGGGCACGCCCCCACCTTCCACGAAGCTGAACATCTCGAAGCCATGAGCACGGTGGAAGAACGGCCCGATGATATCCCAGGTCTCTCCCTCTTCGAACATCCCGTCTCCGTCTCCCGTAACCTCCTCGATGTCGCCATACCCGAACTGCCAGCCGAACAGCGCCAGGTGGAACTCTTCTCCGTGGCGCTCGACGAACGGTGGAGTCAAAAAGTTGCCGTCGAAGTCCGCCTCCCGCGTGGCCATGCGGTTGCCAAACGCGGCCCGTAGGACTCTCCCACCGAACCGGGCGATGTTTCCGAGATACCGGTAGTGCGGTGCGTCAAGCTCCCCGCCGGTCCAAATGTCGTTGTCCATGTCGATCTCGACGAATCCGTAGACGGGGTGATCGCCGTATCTGAACGGATCGAACGCCAATGGATCGACGTTGCCGGGCGGGTTGACCAGATGGTTCAATACCAGCTCGAGGCGTAGAAACGGACCGCCGACCGTAAATGATCCCGCGAACAGGTCCGTCTGGGGATCGTTCGGGGTCCAGGCACCGGCCTTCAGTTGCCGCAGGTCGATCAGGCGATGCGCCTGCGGGTCGAAGGGCGTATCCGCGCCGGGATCCATGACTCGCGGTACGGCGTCGTTTGGCGTGTCGTCGAAGGCGATATAACCGATCTGTGCCGAACTGGACGTCAACGCGAAGAGCAACGCCGCGCAACATGCCAGCCGTGGCAAACATCGGCGGATTCGGACGACGGATCGCATGTTTGGGACATCCACAACCGGAACGCCGGTCCGCGGCCGGCCATGCCCGGCGTTAGCACCTGCCGCCGGATGAGACCCCGACGCCGCACAAACGCCATCGCCGGTCCGGACCGAGTCATTGTAGCACATTCAGCACTGAATCCGAAACCCGCTGCAGGGGGGCGTTGATAAGAACCCTCTAATAATGCACGGAGGGTGTACCGGTTCAGGTGCCGGCGGCCGGTGTTGTTGATGTGCGTTGACGCGGGACTTGGTACGCAATGGTCGGCCGATCAGGTCAAGCGTACCGCGTCGGCATGTTGAAGTGAGAAGTCGCCCCCGGTGGCTCGATACCATCCGGGGGCGCTCCTCCTGCAGTGGTCAATCGTCCCTCCGGCTTCCGCACCAGGCCCGTGTCTCACGACCTGGGCACGGTCGACGACGGAGGGTCATCTCTGCGGTGACGGATCCTCGATCACACTGACGGTGTCAGAACCGTCGAACGGCACTCCGTCGGTGGTGGTGCCGGTCAGCACCAGCGTTGCCTCCGGCGGCGCCACGAGCGCCTCGATTGACGCCTGGTCGAATTTGGCCACCAGATTGCCACGACTATCCGCCTTGACCAGCACCGGCAAGACTCCGCTCAACGCCAAAGATGTGCGATCGACAACAGCGAGCGCAATATCCGTATGCACGGTTACTCGGTCCCCTTTGTCGCACCCCAGAACGATCGTCTTCGGTGAGATAGAAATCGTGACGTCGATCGTGGTCTCGGACGATCCCAGGCATACCGCCCCTGGAAGGTAGGCCGCCAACACAACACCCAGTACGCCTGCTAATACCAATGGAACTTTCATGTCATTTCCTCCCTAAACTAGGTCGTTTACCTTCTAAGGCCCGCTGAATCCAAACCCGTCCGCCCTAATCACCTCGGGGCGTTTCACCCCTCAGTAGTAAGCAACACGGGGCGAGTATCCGTGGCGTAGCCCAACGTTCCGGACTCGTCGACCGGAACGATGACCACCTGCACGTACACCTGACTCGCGGTGAACATCGAAACGTCCACATCCCAGAAGGCGACGGCATCTCCGGTCGCATCGGTGTAGATCTCTCCCATCCACAGAGGGTTGCTCTGTGCCGCCGCGTGATCCTCGCCGATCTTCACGTAGACATCGAAGCCGGTCTCGGGTACCGCGTACCTGAGCGTGGTCTTCACGGAAAGGAGCTCCCCCGCCGCGGGCTGAGCCTTGATGCAGCCGTACAGCTCCCCGCTGCCCCTTACATCTTCCGGATCCCCCTCCAACCGCTCATATAGCCCCATTGTCGTCTTGGTTCGGTCAGGGCGTCCATGAGTGGGGTGCGGGCCGCCCGGTAGCGCGGCCGACACGAATAAGATCAGTTCATTCTCGAACAAGTACTCCGCAGGATTCCAGAGCTCCATGCGTTGCGTGTCGCAGCTCACGTCGGAACTGAGAACCAGCCACACCTTCGCGCCCACGCCGAAGTTGTCGTCGTATACGGCGGGAAGATCGCCGGTTTCCAGGGAGTTGTTGATGTGGACATTGCCGAATTCATCGGCCGTGCCGCTTCCCAGGCAGATCAGACCCTGTCCCGGCCACGGGTCCGGATAATAGATGAGGGTATAGTCAGCCTCCGGTACCATCCCGTGGGCGTTGAAGGTGAATTTAAACAGCGGGCCGGACCTCGCATAGTGCAGTTTTCCCCACGCGCCGTCCTCCACAACTTCCCACGTCGCGGGGTCCTTTTCGTACAGATCCACGTGCCGGGTGTGAGCATGGTTCCAGGGTTGCACGGCAGGCATCTTATGCCGCTTGCGGCTCGGACCCCGTTCGTCTCCGGCGAAAGCCTGGACACCCATCGCGCCGACCAAGGCTCCCACACTGACAAGTAACGCAATCTTCTTCAACATCTGATCACCTCCTACGTAACTCCGCTGTTCAGTGAAACTCATGGATTACTAACGCCTTTGCTCGCGTGTGTGTGACCGCTTCGTTTACCCGCTCACCTCGCTCCGTTACCCCGTCTGCCGAAAGTAGATGCCGCGAGCTCTACGAACAAGATTAATCAGAGGACGCTTATTATCGGCCTCGTGATTCGTGTCGGTGGCTGCACCTTCAGGCAGTGTGGCGGTTGAGGGCGGCGGCGGGCAAGGCGCGGCGGTGAGCGGCCGATGGATTAACTGAGCCCGAGAACAGTTGCGGAAGGAGTGTCGGATGAGCGTGTTCGTTTGTATCCCCACCGCGAGCGATATTCGCAGCGAGACGACCGAAGCGGCGTTCCGGATTTGCGCCCGGCATGCCGGCGGGGCGGAATTCCGGGCGGTGCATGCCCAGCCTACGGACTTCTGCCGGAACGAGTGTGTCCGGCTCTTCTTGGCTTCTCCGCATAGGCACATGCTGTTCATCGACAGCGATGTGGTTCCGCCCGACGATGCTCTGGAGGTGATGCTGGCCGCCGGCCGACCTGTCGTCTGCGGGATCTACCCGCTCATGCTGGCCCACTCTACGATCTGCACGTCCGTCGCGCGGCGCGGTGCGAACGGTACGTATGACTTCCTGGGCGATTTCGAGAGCGAACCCTTCGAGGTGGACGCCGGGGGGATGGGGTGCTGCCTGATTGAGCGGTCGGTTCTCGAGGGGATGGAGTTTCCCTGGTTCAAGTTCGAGCAAAGGACCGATTGCAGGCTGATCGGCGAGGATGTGTACTTCTTCGAGAAAGCGGCGAAGCAGGGCTACCGACCTCTGGTCGTCCCGCAGATTCAGTGCTCACACCTGAGAACCGTGGATTTGCTGGATGTAATCCGCGCTGTCCATAAGTCCAGAAGTCAACGCTGCGAACCGGTTGGCGTATAGCCCGGATGGAGCGTACGTTTCGATACCACTCGTAGGGCACGGTCGAGGTACGAGACCTGCCACGAAGGCGTGGCCCGGAAAGACAAACCTGGGGCCGGCAGAATGTCAGGGTACGGGCCAGCAGTCGGGTGGCCCATCGCTTTAGGGCCTGTCGGTTTATTCGAAATCGAGCGCACGAGTTGGCTGTCAAGAATGACAACCTATGTTCTGGCTCCGAGCCAACCATCTAAATCTCGCGAAACTGATTAAACCGACGCCCCCTTTAGCGGTGGGGGACTTGAAGAGACAAAGATTTGTCACCGCCGTATTAGAATCCGTAAGCCGTCACACGTATGGCACGTGCATCTAATGGATAGCACCTCTTCGGGGAAGGCTGCACGCCAACACTTGGTTGGTTGGGTGGCCCATCGCTTTGGCGGTGGGGGATTCGCCGCCGCAAGAGAGCCGCGTCGCGCATTTGAGTCGAGCGTTTCGACCCGCGGACGCGGACGAGCCCCGTACTTCTATACGCCCAAGTAGGGGCGCACGAGCTACGTCCGGAATCGAGGCCTACAAGTCAACGGCTATGTACCATGACCGCCCACAGGACCACATAGGGTGCAACGAAAAGGAACAACGAGTAGGCCGAGATAATACCAGCACGAACGAGTCCGGTCTTGATTATCCGGCTGATGACCACAGTAGTGGCCAAGAACGCCAAAACGAGACCTTGAGGCAGTCCACCAAACGATATGAGGTAGGGCCCGGGAGGAAACATCGCCACGGCAACCCTGAGCGCGATCGCACATGCTACGTAGATGATCACGCAGGCCACCACGCAACGCGAATACGATGGGGGCTGTCCCCGCGTCACGCTCTTGCTCGCGAATTGCAGCACAAACGGGGCAACAGCAAGGCAGTACACAAACCACAGTTGGCTGGGGCTAGATGTCCAATACACGCCGGGAGTCAACTCCGTATTCCCCGAGGTTCTCCAGTCTTCAGCTTGGAAGTCAACATCGTACCCGGCCGGTCCGGCCGACTCAAACTGAGGTATCCTCTCAGGAGAAGCGTTCCGACATCCGTGTCACCGGGCTCGCGCCGGGTGCTCCGATCGGCCCACGGTCGGTCGACGTGTTCCCTGATTCACCGGTTGCGCAGAGGTTCGTACCGGGAACGCTATGGGCACTCCGCGACTTTGATACCGCTTGCGCTGGCTCTGGGACGAGTTGGTGGTATTATCGGGCTCGGCGTTGGAATGTCGCAGGGACATGCGTTCGCGAGTCAGGCCGAGCGCGATGATCCGCATAAGAACAGGGTTGCGGGAGCATTGAATGACCGAATTCGTGCATGACACGCTGCCGTGCGGGATCGAGTATGCCGTCCGGCCTCTTCCCCGGCGGCACCTGGTCTGTTTCCAGCTTCGCGTGCTTGCCGGAACGTCCGGGGAGCCGGCGGACAAGCTCGGCATGGCTCGTCTGGCGGAAGAGACCATCACAAAGGGCACCGCTCGCCGCGGCGGGCGAGAGCTGTCTGACGCCTTCGATACGATCGGGGCGGGGCGCAGCTCCGGGACGGGGCGGGAGACGACCACGTTCAACTGTTCGGTGCTGCCCGAGCACTTCGAACGGGCCGTGGCCTTGCATGCCGAGTTCCTCCGCACTCCGACGTTCCCCCAGGACGCCTTTGTGGTGAACGTGGACCTGACCCATCAGGAGCTGCTGGCGTTGGAGGACGACGCCCATAGTCTGCTCGGCAAGCTGCTGGATCGGCAAGCATTAGGTTCGGTGCTGGGCCGGCATCCGCTTGGCGAGAACGAGACGCTCGCGGCCATCTCACGCGATGACGTCGAGGACCACTGGCGGGCGAGCTTTCACGCCGGGCGCATGCTGCTGGCCGTCTCTGGGGCGATTGAGCCGGAGACCGTTGCGAGAGTGTTCGAGGAGCAGTTTGCCGGCTTCGGCGACTCCCGGCCGGCGGGCCGTTCCCCTGCGGTTGTAGAGTTCACACCCGGGCGGTTCCATCACCACAAGGAGCTGGAACAGCAGCAGATGGGAATCAGTTGGCCCGGCGTGGACGCGACCCACGACGACTACCCGGTACAGCAGGTAACCCTGGGGATTCTGTCCGGGGGGATGAGCTGCCGGCTGTTCACGGAGGTTCGAGAGAAGCAGGGTTTGGTCTATTGGGTAAGCGCCTGGCACGAAACGCCGCGCGGAACGGGGCTGATCTTCATGGGGGCTTCCACCACGCCGGACCGTTGTGACAAGACGTACTCGACACTTCTGCGTGAGGTGGACCGCCTGGCCGAGGATCTTGAACAGGACGAACTGGATCGGGCGATTACGGGTATCGTCGCCGCGCGGGAAACTCGCGGAGACCGCACGCGGGCTCAATGTTCGGAGCTGGCGAACGACTTGTTCTACTTCGGCAGGCCCGTCTCTTCCGAAGAGCGGATCGCCAAGATCGAAGCGGTGACGATGGCGGACGTCCGTCGTTATCTATCCGGCTATCCGCGGGACCGACTGTGTGTAGTTACCCTCGGTCCTAGGCCCCTCGAGGGGTAAGAAAGGAAGGCCGCTACGGTGGCGGTCTCCGTTCATGAGGAAGGGGCGAAGCAAGAGGTTTAGTTTCTCATTAATGCGCGGGGCGGTGATACTTGAACGATCCATACACGTTACACACGCTTGACAACGGTCTACGCATCGTGATCGAGAAGATGCCCGATGTCCGCAGCGCCGCGGCGGGGTTTCTCGTCCGCACCGGTGCGCGCGATGAAGTCGCCGAGCTGGCCGGCGTGTCGCATTTCCTTGAGCACATGATGTTCAAGGGTACTTCGCGACGAAGCTGGCGGGATATCACAATCGACTTCGATCGGATGGGCAGCTTGTACAACGCCTTCACGAGCGAGGATCGCACCGTTTATTACGGCTGGGTGCGCCGGGCCGACATCGGCCGGCAGATCGAACTGCTCGCCGACATGATCCGTTCGACCCTGCCCGGTGAAGAGTTCGACATGGAGAAGAATGTCGTGCTCGAAGAGATCGCTATGGCCAAGGACCAATTGGAGCACCTGGCGTTCGACTTCCTTCAGGAGAAGGTCTTCGCCGGGCACCCGTTGGCCTGGCCGGTGCTGGGTTACGAGAAGACCGTCAGCGACCTCACCCGGGACGCCATGTGGGACTACTTCTGCGAGCGATACTCTCCTGACAACATGCTCCTCATCGTAGCCGGGGACGTTGACGAAGGGGAGATTATAGGGCTGGCGGAGGCTCATTGTGGGGCCTGGACGGCATCGGGAACGACTTCCCGCCGAGAAGTTCCCACGATTCACTCGGGCGTCGACTCGTTACGGTTGGACCGGTTCAAGCAGCAGTTTGTGGCTTTGACGTACCCGGCGGTCAGCTCCGCGGACGAGCGGTCGGAGACCGCGTCTGCGGCCGCCACCATTCTGGGCGGGGAGAACTCCCGCTTTTACTGGGATATAATACAGACGGGCTTGAGTTCGCGAGCGGGGGTGTACCACCTGGACTATCCGGATTGTGGAGCGATGTTGCTGTACGGAACCTGCCCGCCGGAGGGTACGGAGCGTCTTTTGGAAGCAATGCGGGCCGAAGCGAAACAAATCTGTGGGGAGCGGGTACAAGAGCATGAGGTCGCCCGCGTAAAGAACCGGCGTCGGACCTCATTGGCGGCCGAGTGCGAAGCGCCTTATTATCGTCTCACGCAGTTGATGGAGGACATGGAGAGCCGTGGAGCGCCGCGCACCGTAGAGCAGACTCTGGCGGAGGTCGATGCCGTTACCGCGGATTCTATCCACGAATACCTCGAGGCTTTCCCAATTGACGGGGCGGGCCATTTGACGGTCGTGGGGCCTGGGGAGTGGGCCGGGCAAGGGTGAGCCGCCAAGGGGCGCGGGGACGTGATTCGGTGTTAGAATGCCGATCACGACAATGAAACACTGTCCGGAGGGGCATGTCGCTGCTTTTTTCGGCCTGCGACGGATTTGATATGGGTAACGCAGAACCGCTGGATATCAAGGTCATCTACAGCTCTTCGTCCCGCCCGCGCAAGGTGCGCCGCAAGGCTGCGCCGCCGCCACCGAAAGAGAAGAAGCCCCCGCCACCGCCCAAAGCCAAAAAGAGTGGCAGATCGCCATCGTCCGGAGTGCTTCTGGGTTTCGTCACCTTGGGCGTGGCCGGCCTGCTTGCGTACGTCACTTGGTGGCAGATAGACAGTTTCCTCTATCGCACGATGGCGATGAAGACGCCTATTCCCGGTGTGGATCTCAATCAGGTCGCTGGGATGATTGCTCCGGCGGCGTCCTCGGGGGCACCGCCGGCCGCCGCCGCGCCTGTCGCGCCCGGGGGCCTTGATGCGACGGCGTCGATAATCTTGGCGGCGTACTCATGGCTGACGTGCGCGACGATTGCGTCTTGTGTTCTGGCGTTTTCCGGCGGGGCTCTGCTTGGTCGGGCGGGCGGCTCGGCTTTGCGTTTGGTTGGCACGCTCGTGGCGGTCGGTGGCGCTGGATGGTTGGCGTGGGAGGTCTACCGTGACCTGACTGATTTCGGTTCGGGATACCCCCCGAACCACCTCCGAGCGGGCTGGTGCGCTTTTGTTGTGGTCATGGCGTTTGTCGGCCTGGCGTGGGGGCGAAACGTCCGAGGTCTCACTCGGCTGGCCGCGCTTGCCCTGATCGTATCGGCTCTGGTCACAGTTGCGGGCTTGTACGTCGGAGGGCAGCACGACGCCCTCTCGCCTGAACGAACGACGTCGACCTACATGATTACGGCCTTCGTGGTTCACTCGCTGTACGGTTGGATTCTCCTGCCGATATCGTTCCGGATTCGCCAATAGGCTTGCAGAGGTTGCCAGCCGGTGACGGCGTGGTATCTTGCAGGCGGCGCGGGCGATTAGCTCAGTTGGCCAGAGCGCCGCCCTTACAAGGCGGAAGTCACAGGTTCAAGTCCTGTATCGCCCAGTTTCGAGTTTCGTTGGCGGTTCGTATCTGCGGATCGCCAAGGCTCGGATGCTCCCTAATCGCGGATCGTTCGCCGGGGTGTGCGGTCCGACACGTGCTGCGGTTGCTGAGAATACTGACTTGGTCGGCGGTTGAAGATTGCGCACCCCCCCCAGAAAATAGGTGACTGTCCCTAATTAAGAGAAAGCCGCCGGGCTCCGCTGGGGAGCCTGACGGCTTTCGGCGCTACGAGCACCTGTGGGCCTCGGGGATGGCCTATTTACTGTCCTTGACCTCGAATTCGGCGTCGATCACATCGTCATCTTTGGGGGCTTCCGGCGCTTCGCCGGTCGGGGGCGGTCCGCCGGCCGCGGCTTGCTGCTTGGCAGCCTCCTCATAGATGATCTTCCCGATCGTCTGGGCATCCTGCATCAAGGTCTCTTGGGCCTTCTTGATGGCCTCGGCATCGTCGCCCTTGAGGGTCTCGCGAAGCTGGTTGACCGCGGACTCCACCTTCGCCCTTTCATCGGCTGGGACCTTCTCGCCGTGCTCCTTGAGCTGCTGCTCAATCTGATAGGCGAGGTTCTCCGCTTCGTTGCGGGTCTTTATGAACTCGGCCTTCTTGAGATCGTCGGCCGCATGCACCTGGGCGTCCTTCTTCATCTTCTCGATCTCTTCGGCGGAGAGACCGCCGCTGCCTTCGATTCGGATGGACTGCTCCTTACCAGTGGCTTTGTCTTTGGCCGAAACGCTGATGATCCCGTTGCGGTCGATGTCGAACGTGACCTCAATCTGCGGGATTCCGCGCGGCGCGGCCGCAATGCCGGTGAGGTTGAAACGCCCCAGCGTGCGGTTGTCGATCGCCATAGGCCGGTTGCCCTGCAGAACATGGATGGTCACTTCCGTCTGACCATCGGCCGCTGTGGAGAACGTCTCTGCCTTTGAGGTCGGGATGGTCGTGTTGGCCTCGATCAGCGGGGTGGCCACACCGCCGAGCGTTTCGACACCCAGTGTCAACGGGGTGACATCGAGCAGGACGATATCCTCTTTGTCGCCGGCGAGCACGGCACCCTGAATCGCGGCCCCTACGGCCACGACCTCATCGGGGTTGATGCTGCGGTTCGGCTCTCGGCCGAAGATCTCCTTGCAAAGGGCCTGGACGGCGGGGATCCTTGTGGAACCGCCGACCAAGACCACGTCGTCAATGTCCTTGGCGGTGATCTTGGCTCCCTCGAGCACGTCCATGACCGGTTTGCGGCAGCGTTCGGTCAGCTTGTTGGTAAGCTGCTCGAACAGGCTGCGGGTCACCGTTACCTGGAGGTGCTTCGGTCCTGTCTCGGTAGCCGTGATGTACGGCAGGTTGATCGACGTTTCGAGGACGGTGGACAGCTCGCACTTGGCCTTCTCGGCGGCTTCTTTGAGCCGCTGCAGGGCCATCGGATCGTTCCGCAGATCAATACCCTCCTGCTTGCGGAACTCCTCGGCGAGATAGTGGATCAGCTCCTCGTCGTAGTCGTCGCCACCGAGGTGCCCGTCGCCGCTGGTGCTCTTGACCTCAAAAGTGCCGATCTCCGGATCGATTTCCAGGATCGAGACGTCGAAGGTCCCGCCACCAAGATCGAAGACCGCAATCGTCTGCTCTTTCTTCTTGTCCAAGCCATAGGCCAGTGCGGCGGCGGTCGGCTCGTTGATGATCCGCTCGACGGCGAGCCCGGCGATTTCCCCGGCGTCCTTCGTGGCCTTTCTCTGGGAGTCGTTGAAGTATGCCGGGACCGTAATCACCGCGCGCTCGACCTTGTGACCGAGGTAGTCCTCGGCGGTTTTCTTGAGGTCCTGGAGGACCATGGCGCTGATCTCGGGCGGCGTATACTCCTTGCCGCGAACGTCGACCTTGACCAGTTCCTCCGGTCCACCGGCGATCTTGTACGGGACCATCTTCTCCTCGCTGGCAACTTCGTTGTGCCGGCGTCCCATGAACCGCTTGATGGAGTGGATGGTGTTTTCCGGGTTGGTTACTTGTTGGTGTCGGGCTACCTGCCCAACCAGGCGGTCGCCTTTGTCCGTGACCGCCACCACCGACGGAGTAAGGCGAAGCCCGTGGGCGTTGGTCAGTACCTTGGCCTGGTCGCCTTCCATGACCGCCACGACGGAGTTAGTCGTCCCCAAGTCGATTCCGATGATCTTCGACATCCGATTCTCCTTCATCTCCTGAAGCGCGCCGCCAAACGACACGCCGAGTAATCCGCAATACCGGTGAGCAGACGGCGTGCCAGCTTCGCCTGACGATTCAGCCCTGTAAACTACTTAATAGCAGAAAGTTATGGGTGGCAGATTCGGGCGGCATCCGTGGTCTGCCAACGTGACAGGTTTACGGACTGCGGATTTGGCACGTTGGCAGAGGAAAACGCGGTGTCGGAGGGCGGTTGGATCCAGTGTGCGGGAAGCGGGCCGTCAGCCACCTTGCTTCCCATTATCACGTGGAGACGAGGCCAGCCGAGTTCTAATGGAGACGGGCGGAGAGACACGGTGAGATTGTCAAGGTGAAGCCGGAGAGCTATAGACCCGGGAGAGGTACGGGGTTTCTGCCGAATGAGCCTTTTCCGGGACAATAATGATGATCCAGGATGTGCTACAGAGGATTGACTTCGCGGATGGCGAGATCGTCGAGTATCGAGTTGTTGGTGCGCGCTTGGAGATGAGATTTCGCGATTGGAGGGAGAAGTTGTGGGACATTTCGTTTCATGATGTTGCAGCGGTTGAATCGTACTGCTTCTGTGCCGAATTGGGAGGAGCCCGCTTCGACCTCGATGACGGGTTCGCCCATCGTACCGCCCAGTCTGCCGGTGGTGAGGAGGAAACCGGATTGACGTGCGTTTCGTTTGATGGTGCTTCGGAGAATAGGCCGGTTTTGCGCCTACTCGCCCGGGGCTGCGAGGTGGTAGAACATTGAGAACACTGCGCTGGCAGCGAGCTACGCGCTTGCTGAGTGCGACAGGGCATCCGTAGGGCACCACTTCGTAAAATCCAGCGGCGGGCGGATGCCGGGGAGCCCGGAATCCGGCGGTCACGCGCATTCTGCCCTTCGGACGCCGGGGGCGGATCGCCCACAAGCGTCGCAACCCCAGTTCTGACAATGCCTTAAGGTGCAGAAGTCCGGGGAGATTCTCCGGGGCGGTTTGGGCCCGCTCGGATCACTTTGACTCACGCCCGACGACACTGAATTCTTGGGTTGGGCCTCGCCATTGGCCGATAAACTAACAGATTATGGCCACCGAACCGTTTGAAACCGCCGAGGCCCACGGCGTCCCCACCGTGCGCCAGCAGTCCATCTTCGTGGAGAACCGCATCGGGCAGCTTCTGCAACTGACGAGGCTGTTCGACAACGCGGACATTCGCATCCTGGCCGTCTCGGTCGTTTACTCGGTCGATTGTGCGATCTGCCGGATGATCCTCGATGATCCGGACCGGGCCTGCGAGGCATTGAGCGATGCCCGCTTCCAGGTCAGCGAGTCTGAACTTCTCGTGGTTAGTCTCCCGCACGGGCGGAGGGCGTTGTTGGGAACCTGGGCGGCTTTGCTCGGGGGTGAGATCAACATTCATTATGCCTATCCGCTCCTGATCCATCCTCGCGGGTGTGCCGCCTTGGCGATTGTCCCCGACAGCATCGAGCAGGCGGTGGTGGTGCTGCGCGAGCGGGGGTACGACGTGCTCGACGAACAGGACCTGTTCGACGTCCGCAACGAGTAGCCTGCCCATCTTGTGCCACTTCGAGTGAGCACCGATCTCCGTTACGGAGACTCTACCCCACCTTACGCGATAGATCCGTATCGCTTTCAAGTCAGTTAAGTCTCGCCTAGAATCCCGACCGGAATGAGTGTGCGCGTTCTTCACGTGGTTGAATCGTCGTCGCCCGAGGCGGGCTCGTTGGCGGCGTCCCTGCGCGGGCTGTTTCCGGCTCTGGGTGCTCACGAGATCGAATCCGACGCGATCGGTGGGGACCGGTTGCCTGGTGCGCTCGACGGTCTGGCCTCGCATGCGGGATTCGACCCCAACACGATCGGACAGCAGGTCCGACGGGCCGATGTCGTGCATATTCACGGGTGGGGGACCGTTGCCGCCCGCGGCGCGGCTGCGGCGGCGCGGAAAGCGAAGACTCCCTATCTGATTTCCCCGGTGGGGGGGCTGCTAGAGGGACCTTTCCGCCGGAAGACTTGGCGGGACAAGTTACGTGGGCTGCTGGGCGAGAACGGGCTGGTTCGCGGTGCGGCCCTTGTGGCCGCCGTCAATGAGCGCGAGCGGTCGGCTCTGCGGGAATCCGGGCTTCAAGAGGTACGGACACTGCCGTACGGATTGGCGTTCGGTGACTACTCCGACCTGCCGACAACCGACCTTCCGGCAGTTCCGGACGGCCCATGTTTGCTACTGCTCGGACCGATCGATCCGGTTGAGGGGTTGGTGCCGTTCATGAAGGCCTTCGCCGAGGTTGGTGACTTGGCTGACGGATGGAATCTGATTCTGGCCGGGCCTGAGACCGGTTCGTGGCGGAAGATGTTAGAGGCGGCAGTTCGGCGGAAGGGCGGAGCCGATCGTGTGAAGTTCGTGCCTGCGCCGGATGTTCCCAGCCAGCGGGGCTGGCTGGCGCGGGCGTCGGTGGTGGCCGCCCCGGCCTTGCACTATCGCCCGGCCACGTCCACTGTGCAGGCTCTTGCGGCGGGGGTCGCGGTGTTGGCATCGGACCGCGTCGTTCCCGACGGGTTGGATGGTGCGGTTGATGTCTTCGCGCCGACCCGAGAGGCGATGCGGGCGGCACTGCGCGATGTTTTGCAGTCCCTCGATTCACAACGCACCGAACGAGTCGGGAAGGCTCGCGAGGCGGCGCGTTCCTTACTGGATTGGTCGGTACTCGTAGAGCGTTATGCCCAGCTCTATCGGGAACTTGCCCGGTAGGACCTGATGGACCCGAAACTGGTTGCGGTCGAGTCGAAGGAACAGAGAAAAGACCGGGCTTTGCGTCCGCGCGAGTTGCGACGGATCATCGCCCTTACCTGGTCCTACCGTAAGACCCTGGCAGTCGGGTTGCTGGTAACGGTTCTGTTCGCCAGTTTGCACACGCTGAGTCTGGTCGGCGTATACCCCGTGTTCCAGATTCTGCTGGAGCGCGAGGGGCTCAGCAGCTACGTGAATCGAACGCTGGCCAGCGAACGACTGGGAGTCGAGTTCGCCCCACCGGACGATAGCGCGATCCTGCGTGTGCAGAAGATCGACCAAGATTCTCCGGTCGAGCTGCAGACCTTTGATGTGGTCGCAGATCCCGAGAACCGGACGGTGGCGGTACTGCTACACGACCTGGCTCATGCCGAAGACGGAGCAACGGTAGAGATCCTGGCGGGCCCGACGCGCGAAACGGTCGAACCTCTGACCGTCGTTCCGGGGGCACTTGATCGGAAGATGCGCTTGCTGCAGTGGGGGGGCTCCTTCATTCCCGCCGACTCCGATACGGACAGCGGCAAGCTGCGGTTGCTTGTGGGTATCCTGGTCGGCTTGGTCGTTATGGTGTTGATCTCCAACGTGTTCCGCTACGTCGGCGAGGTTATGATTGCCCGGGCGATCCTCCGCACGCTCATGGGCCTGCGCGCCAGGCTCTACGAACGCACCTTGCACTTGCCCATGTCGTTCTTCGCCGGTCAGCCCACGGCTGATCTGGTGACGCGCTTCGTGCAGGACATTCAGGAGATTCAACGTGGGCTGCTTACGCTGTTCGGCAAGTTCATCCGCGAACCGCTTCGCGCCGCGTTCATCCTTTCCGCGGCTCTGTTCTTCGATTGGCGGATCACTCTGGCGATGGTGGCCGTCGCCCCGATTGCCCTGGCGATCTTCCTGCTGGTCGGACGTAGCGTAAAGAAAGCGAACCGCAAGCTGCTGGAAGCTTACGGGATGATGATCGGAGCCTTGACCACGAGCTTGCAGAGTCTGCGGGTGGTTAAAGCGTACACCGCCGAGGACCACGAGCGCGACCGGCTCCGGGCGGTTGACTGGCGGATGTTCCGGCAGCAGCTCAAGCTGGCCAAGCTACAAGCGTTCGTCAGCCCCATGATGGAGAGCTTGGGCGTGATGGCGGGAAGCCTGGTCACCGTGTGGCTAGCAAGTCGCGTTCTGAGTCGGGAATTGGACCTGGCTCATTTTACGACTCTCGGCTTCATTCTGGCGAATCTGCTGGACCCGCTGCGCAAGCTGACGGATGTTTATGTGCGGGTGCAGCGCTCCACGGCCGGGGCGGAGCGGATCTTCCAGGTACTCGATCAGCCGGTGGAGAGTGACCTTTCTTCATCTGCCACCGAGCTGCAACCGCTGCAGCGCTCTATAGAGTTCTCCGACGTCACCTTCACGTATCCGGGTGCCGACGAACCGGCACTCCGCAACGTCAACCTGTCGATTGCGCAGGGGGAGACCGTGGCCATCGTAGGCCCCAACGGCTGCGGCAAGACCACGCTGGTGAGCATGCTGCCCCGTTTCTTCAGCCCTGATTCAGGCGTGGTGACTTACGACGGGTTGGACCTTCGCGAGGCGACTCTCAGAAGCCTGCGGATGCAGATCAGCCTGGTCAGCCAAGAGGCGATCATCTTCGCCGGGACCCCGGTAGAGAATATCGCCTTCGGCGTACCGGAGGTGGACCGGGAACGCGCGGAAGAGGCGGCCGTACGGGCCTTCGCCGATGAATTCATCCGGGCAATCCCCGGCGGCTACGAGGCCGCCTTGGGCGAGCGCGGCAGCACCCTCTCCGGGGGGCAGAGGCAGCGTCTGGTCATCGCGCGAGCCATCTACCGCAACGCCCCCATTCTCATCTTCGATGAAGCGACGAGCCAGATCGACAGCGAATCGGAGAGGAAGATCCAGGCCGCCGTGAGCGACTTTTCTCAAGGACGAACGACTTTGGTTATTGCCCACCGTCTCAGCACGATCCAGCACGCCGACCGGATCATCGTCATGGACGGCGGACGGGTGATCGACGGCGGACCCCACCGAGAACTCTTCGAACGCTGCTCGTTGTATCGCACCTTGTGCCAAACTCAGTTTGTCGACGAGCCGGCCCCCGAGTGACGCAATGCAAGTAGGTCGGGCTTTGCCCAATGGTACCTAACCTTGGCCGGGTGGCCCACGTCCTTTTGTCTTTGTCGTGCGGTCCGAACCTTCGCGGGCTATTCAAGGGCACTCTCGCTGGACGTGGGGGAGCCGATGATCAGCAGGCGACAATTGCGGCAGTCTCGTAGCTCGACCATTACCTACGAATTCGTAACCACACGTACGTCGGTGAGCAGATTGGTCCGTGGAATGGACCCTACCGGCTCTCTACGATCTGCTCCATTGATTGGGTGTCCCAATGTTAAAGTCAGGACCGCCCGGGACGAACCCAGCACGCTGCGTCACGCGCGTTTTCGCTTGGCCGGTGCGGTCTTAGAGCCCGGGGCTTTTTTGGAATCGGAGCTCTTCTCCGCATCGGTCTTTGCCGCCTCGCAGCGCTTGGCGATAACGGCGGCTTTCATTTCCTCAAAAAGGTCGGGATTGTCATGGAGGAACTGTTTGGCGTTCTCGCGTCCCTGGCCGAGCCGGACCTTCTTGTAGCTGAACCATGCCCCGCTCTTCTCGGCAATGTTGGCGGCGAGCGCGAGATCAAGCAGATCACCTTCGGCACTGATCCCGCTGTCAAACATTATATCGAACTCCGCCTCGCGGAAGGGGGCGGCGACCTTGTTCTTGACAACCTTGGCGCGAACGTGGTTGCCGGTAATGGTGTCGCCTTCTTTTATCGCCGACACCCGACGGATGTCGATGCGGACCGAGGAGTAAAACTTCAGGGCACGTCCGCCGGGCGTGGTTTCGGGGTTGCCGAACATAACGCCGATCTTCATTCGAATTTGATTAATGAAAACCACTACGGTCGAAGTCTTCCCGATGGCCGCCGTGAGCTTACGTAATGCCTGGCTCATCAGCCGAGCCTGTAGTGCTACGTGGGTGTCACCCATCTGGCCCTCGATTTCCGCGCGAGGGATAAGGGCGGCAACGGAATCAACCACGATTACATCAACCGACGCACTGCGCACCAGCATCTCGGTGATCTCGAGCGCTTCTTCCCCTGATTCCGGCTGACTGACCAGCAGACGCTCCAGATTCACCCCGCACTTCTTCGCCCAACCGGGGTTGAGAGCGTGCTCGGCGTCGACCACCGCTGCCACTCCGCCGGCGCGCTGCGCCTGCGCCGCGACGTGCAATGCCAGCGTCGTCTTACCGGAGGATTCCGGGCCGAACATCTCGATAATCCGACCGCGCGGCAACCCGTTCCCCCCCAATGCCAGATCGAGAGAAAGAGCGCCGGTGGAGATACCCTCGACGTCGGTATCGAACTTGTCGAGCTGCATAATGGCGCCCTTACCGTAGGCGTCTTGAATTTGCTTGAGAGCCCGGTCGAGGGCTTCATCGCGTTTCGCATCCTGATCGCTATTCATGATGACCTTCACCCAACACCACCTTCCATGTTTGGCAAACCGATCGGCTAGCCGAGATTCGACGTGCTGACCGGTGTATACGTTGGCCCCTTAGGGGACAGTACCGACGACATCAGCGTCAAGGACCTTACGGATTGGTCGCAAGGATCAAGCGGAAGCTGTTCGGCCGCGGTTCTGATCCGCCCGCCGGAGCGGTCTTCCCGCACACGACCGATCGTAATGTGCGGCGAGAACGGCCGACGCTCCGGGGGGAAACCCAACTCCCCCAGTTGACGTTCGACGGCGCCGACGCACTGCAGCAAGGCCCCCGAAGGTTCGTCGATACCCGCCCACACGATTCGTACCGGACCGCGCGGCGGAAAACACCCACAGCCCCGTATGACCATATCGAAAGCCCGAGATTCCGCGGCGGCGCACGCTACCGCGGTGCTAACGTCGTCCACCTGAGAATCCGGCACCTCGCCGAGAAACTTCGTGGTGATGTGCAGTTGATACGGGGGAATCCACCGCACGCCGGGGCAGCGCCGCCCCAGCTCCGCCTGCGACGTCCCCAACGCCGCCCGTACTACTTCGTCCAGCTCGATGGCCACAAACAATCGCACGGCTGTTCCCTCGACCGCCCACCGGACACGGCGAGCCGCCGGTCTGACTACCTAGGGTCTTGGCACACGTAAAGGTCCGGGCTCAATCCACAATGCGTCCATTTTTTGCACTGCTCAAAAGCAGTGGCACACCCCAAGGCCCAGGTGCGACGCAGGACTAGTCAAACCGCAACATATTCAAAAACGTATCCACTCGGGCATTGACCTCTTCGCGCGGGAGTGACTGCACCCGTTTCAACGAGAAGTCCTCGATCGTGAAGGAAGCGGCCACCGTACCGCGAATCAATGCGCGGCGCAGGGCTTCCACGTCAAAGCGACCCTGCTCGGCCAGGTAGCCGATTACTCCTCCGGCAAAGCTGTCCCCGGCACCGGTGGGATCGCGAACCAGCTTCGTGGGGAATGCGGGCACCGCAACGGGACCTTCGGCGGTTACCAACAGAGCCCCGTGTTCGCCTTTCTTGATGATTACAAACCTGGGCCCCAAGGCCAGTACGTCTTCCCCGGCTTCTACGAGGTTCGTCTTGCCGGTCAACTGGCGAGCCTCGGCGTCGTTGATAATCACGCCGGTTACCAGAGCAAGCGTCTTCAACAGAGACTCCCGCTCGTTCTCAATCCACAGGTTCATTGTGTCGCAAACCACCAGATCAGGTGAGCTAACCTGGTTCAACAGCTCGCGTTGCAGGGTTGGGTGCGTATTGGCCAAGAAGACCATAGTGCTGTCGGCGAAATCGGCGGGGACTTTCGGGCACGCTTCCGCCAGGACGTTCAGACTGACGTCGACGGTCTCGGCCTCGTTCATGTCTCCTTCATAGGATCCGGTCCAACGGAACGTCTTACTGCCGGGGCGGGTTTCCAGACCTGCCAGGTCTATCCGCCGCGATGCAAGAATCTCGCGGAATTCAGCCGGAAAATCGGCCCCGACCGCCGCAACCAGGCGAACCGGCACGTATTGAGATGCCGCAAACGCAAAGTACACCGCCGACCCGCCAAGAACGCCCTCCACATGGCCGTGGGGCGACGAAACGGTGTCGATGCCAATACTCCCGGTTACAAGCAGCGCCATGCCCAACCTCCTATCAGGAATCGTAACACCCGACAATTTACCGCATTATCGGGCCGGCGCCAAGCGGTATGTTAGAAAAATGTTAGGTATCGGTTCGGTGGCGGAAAACGGGCTTGGGGGCAGCGATTCGCCAACGTATGGAAAGGCCGTTCAGCTGAGATCGGACCCCGGCACAGGGGCGGTCAACGCTGGGAGAGCTGCTGAACCAGGTACCCGAGCGTACCGACCGCAATGTCGCAGTTCTGATTCACTTGGCTCTCGTTCCATCCCGGCCAGAACCACGGCTCGGCCCCTTCGTACGCAATCAGAAGCCCCAGGGGCAGGAGCGGGGATTCGTCGTCAAGATCATAGCCCAGGGCATATCCGCTGCCGATGTGGACGAGGCTCCACAAGTCCAGGCAGGCGTCTTCAGCGACCGCGTTGTCATCCAGCGCGACTGTCGGAAACTGCAACGCCCCGCAACCCACCAGGCATGCCGGAAGGGCGCAAAGCAGGAAGGCTAGCAATAAGCAACGGAGTCGTGTACAGAACATCAGCCACCTCCGCGGTGCCGGCCGTCGGGATTCGTCGAAGACGCGGATGTGCCGACGGGAAGGGCACTTCGTTGATTCTGATCATCCGGGACCGGCCTTTCTCGAAGGTCGATCGGAGCGGTGAATATGCCGGGCGTACCGTTGGCTGGTCCGGTGGGTGAGCCGGCCATAACAAACGCCCGATCACGCAGGCGGCCAACCAGACCGGGAGCGGCAACGTGGCAATCGGTACCTTTCAGCCGGTGTGGAACAACGCTTGTGGATACATCGATCTTGGAGAAGGTGTCGGCCGTGAGCGGTTCGGTGGAATCAAGAAGAACACACTCTCGGATTCGGGCTTCGCCTCCGCCGAAGATGGGGTTGTTGCGATGGGCGGCTACGCAGGTCGGATTACTCACGAACGTACAGTTGTCGATGTGGGCCACCGAGAGATCGGTGACGGCGATGCCGATGCGATTGTACATCAGCAGGTTGTTTACGGCGGTTACACACGCTTCTTCATCAATGATGATGCCCGCGTCGCTGGTGCGTTCTATGCGATTGCCGGACACGGTTACCACCGCTCCCGAGATACCGAGTCCGTTGCCCAGGTTGTCAGCGAAATGGCACCGAGTTATCGTGCCGGAGACGTAATCCAGAGCGACCGCGTCGCCGGCGTTGCGGGCGAAGAAGCTCCCGCGGACGTTGACCGTGCCGTTTCGGACGTTCAGCGCGTGCTGTGCCGGGCAGTCGGTGAATCGACTCCGTTCAATGACCACGTCACCGTCGTGAATCGCTACGGCGCCGGTCAGGGTAATCCCGTCGACCGTGGCCCCGGATCCACCGGAGACATGCACGTGACGCAAGACGGACGGACCACCGGGGCGGATGATTGCCAACGCGCCCCATGGCCGGCTGGAGCCTGAGACGATTCGAATAGGCGCGTCCGCCCGCCCGTGAGCTTTGACGGGTCCGTACGCCACGAGTGAGGTCTCTGCGCCCATGACCAACTCGGCGCCCGCCTCGATTCGCAAAGTCAGCCGTTGCGGAATGACCACGGTCTTTGTGATGAAGTGACGTCCTGTTGGCAGTGCAACTACTTGGTCATCGTCGGGATCCGCAATGAAGCCGGGGTTGTTGTTCAGGAAGACGGTACGTTCTACGTTGCGTCGGGTGGGAAGACAATCTTCGCCTTGATGAAAAGCGCGAACGAAGATGTCTTTGCTTGAGAGTTTCTCATCGGTTACTGCGTTGGAGAAGTCGACTTCGATTGACGGCAACATCGCGTGTTCTGCGGCGGGACCGGGTTCCCTGGCGAGGAGAAAGTCGTACCGGGTGGTCTTCGGATGGATCGCGATCCGCACGAGGTTGCGGGTGAAGTATGTCTCCCGGTCCCTGGCGACGTCCATCTCCGGAAGCAACATCTCTGACAGTCCGGCAAAGCAGGCGATTCCATCGGAGTCGGCGGGAACAGTGCCGATGCGGTGATCGAAGGAGTCCAACTGCCCGTTGTGATTGTCGTCGCGATGGAACGAGTATTCCCGATCCGCATCACAACCGGTCAGACGAAGCTGCTGCAGAAGCACTCCGCTCATGTTGTTAACAGCAATCTGCATGGACGCCACGTCCGGCGCCTCATCGCGAACTCGCACTTCCACGCGATTGCCAGCAAGGCAGTTCCGAATATGCGCGGTGTTGTGAGCCACCGTTGCCCGGTTGTCTGCCAAGCGCCTGGGCTCGTATTCGCTGGACATTACATCCAGCCACAAAGGGAACTCGAGTGGAGCGAACGTCTCATCCCAAAGGTCAAGCAGGGAATCATCCTTGACCAAGTCCCAGAGGATCCGGTTGCGGCGCAGCCGGTACTTTGGTTCGGTAAGCAGAGCGATACGAAACTGCGACATCGGATGGAATCGGAAGATATCGAAGGTGGAATGGTAGTCTGCTGACTCGAAGAAGTACATGCCGGGGATGCTCTCGAGTGTGACGTCCCACGGGATGCGATAGAACAAACCCCGCGAGGGGTCGAAGTACAGGCGGTGGTTGTCACTCGGAAACCGCGTATGGTCCGAGCAAAACAGCGTGGTGCCGGCAATGAAGCGGAGATAGTCCTCCACGTCGGTGACCGCCAGCGCCCGTTCGAAATTCTCTGGGACCGGGTCGGTTTCGTAGTCCAGCAAAGTCTGCAAGGCGCGCCAGGCCCGCTCTTCACCGTCGGTGATAAGCTCCTCGAAAGCGCCCAGTTCGAGTCCGATGTGCCATCCGTTGAAGACGGCTCCTACAGGACGCTTGTGGTTTGCTAAGACCGCTTCCGTGAAGTGCTCGACTTGATAATACACGCCCTGCGGGACTCCGTTTATCCGCAGAATGGCGTAGCCGTCGCGGAGCGTTATTAGACCTAACTGCCGGAACACGGCGTTGCTGAAACGTTCCGTCTGTCCTTTCGAATCGCACAGAATAATGAGGTTGAGCTCTTGCTGGCTTTGGAACGGGGCGTCGGCCGGAAAGCGAATCCGCCAGGACTTCTGCGGATTGGTCCAGTGATTGCGCATATCGCCGCGGGGACGTATCTTGACGCTGCGCGTGGTCCCGTTGTAGATGAACTTGGCCTTGGTCCACTGTTTCAGGTCGTCGGTCAGTTGACCGCGTTGCTTGGCCTTTTCGATTAGCTCGAGAATCCCGCGGTACTTGGCGGGTTTGATCTTGATGTCGTAGACCGGCAATCCACTTTCATAAAGAGCGTGCCGCGTGTGAAAGGGGTTGAGGTTCTTGTCCAGCCTAGTTGCATTGGGGATGTGCCCGGCCAACCAACGTGACGAACGGGTGGCCCATGTGGATAGCGTCAGTGCCGCCAACGCGACCACGCTCAGTGCGAAGATCCCCAGGATCCTCTCGCCACGGCGGGGCCAACATCGGGAGAGTCGCGCGGCTTCCATGCGATTCGGTCGACAGGTGTCGGCCATCGTCAACTCGCTTTGGTGTCCAGGCGCATAATCGGCGTCTCCGGCCTCTCGCCGGAACCGGACGCCCGGTTTATTTATCGGAAACGGCTCCGGCGCGGTTGAGACCGGTAATCTCTGAACATAGGCTGCCGCGCCGGCACGTTACTCCCAGATTACTTCCGCGGCGGGAAACACCGGCCCGTCCTGGCAGCAGAGCCGGTAACGCGATTCGCCGTCCACCCGGATGGGCACGACGCAGGATTGACACGTTCCGATGCCGCACGCCATGGCCCGTTCCAGGCATACGGAACACTCGATTCCATGCGTGCTGCAGAAGCCGGCCACAAACTGGAGCATACGCTCCGGACCGCAGGCGTAGACTGTCAGATCGCCGGATTCGGCTGGGTTGGCGGTGTGATAGGCGGTCAAGGCCTGTCCGATGTGCCCGGCGAAGCCCAAGGTGCCGTCGTCAGTGCTTATAACGACCGGAACCCCGTGGGACGAGAACTCAGCCGCCGAAAGGGTGGCCGTCCGGGCCCCAGTGTCGGGTTCGGGCGCGGTCATCGTCAGCGGGAGCAGTTGGCGAGTCTGCGCACCGCAGAACGCCACGGCCTGTTTCCCAGCCGCCCGGAGAGCTTCGCAGAGCCAGATCATCGGAGGCAGTCCGACTCCCCCGGCGACCACCCAGGCTTGGGATCGCTGCTCCGGGATCTGGAAACCGCGTCCCAACGGCCCACAAACACTAACCACATCGCCAGGATGGCGCGATTCCAGCCACCGAGTAGCCGTGCCGACGACCCGGTAGATGATGTCGACGTCGGTCTCGGCCCCTTTGCGCCGGAGCCCCGCGATGCTGAAGGCTCGTCGTAGCATTGGCGATGTACATTCCACCAGCCACTCGGGCGACACGGTGTCTCTCTTCGTCATCAGAGTTCGGTACTCGTGCGGTGTCGCCGCAGGCGGGCCGATGTGGAGGAACTGCCCGGGAACGGCCTCGGAAAACTGCGGTAGCCGAAGGGTAAGGCGGTAATGATCCCGGCAAACCGAGAAGTTGTTCGCCACGTGGCCGTCCTGGATCATGTCGATTCTCTCTCGGGTGATACGCGATCTCATCAACCGCGGTTTTCGGCGTAAAAAAACTTCCAGGGTCGAAGCGTAGCCTCAACCCTGGAAGTCCGCCACGGCTAAGAAGAGCCGCTATCGTGGCAAGGCCGCAGGTCCGGCGAAGCCCGGATCGCGACCGTAGCGTGCCACCTCACTCATTCCGAACGCCCGCCTTTCTACCTTAGCCCCCAGACGGTGTCAAACGTATTTCCGTTGGAGTTGCCACGCCGAGAGATAGTAACCTATTGTTATATAAGTAGTTCTGGTGCATGCGCCGGCTGTGGATTGTTGGCTGGGAACAGGTCCGTGAATCGCCGGGGGCGATCGATGTCGCCGCTCTGCAGGACTGATAGAATGACGGCAGGTTGATACGGAGAGCATGCGCGGATGGCGTACGAGGAACCTAGTCAGTTCAGGGAATGGGTCAACGCGATTCGGGGGCAGATTCCCATCCTTCGCGAGCATCTGGAGAACTGGATCCAGGCCGTTCGGACGGAGCCGCGCTTGTTGTGGGAGACGGTGGCGCTTCGGTACACGGTTTATGTCCTTGTCGGCATGATCGCGATGTGGGCTTGCCTCGGCGTGGCCCACTCAATCGCGCCGCCGCTGGCTGCGGACACGGCTCCGGCAACCACGGCTGATTTCCACGTGGTCTGCACGCGCCCGGAATGCGGCCATCATTGGGTTATCAACCGCGAATTGGGCTTCGATGATTTCCCGATCGTCTGCCCGAAATGTCAGAACCGGACCGGGGCCGAGGCCCGCAGGTGCAATTCTAAGCAATGTGGGGGGAGATGGGTGAGCCCAACGTGGCGCGACGGTGTGCGAGTGTGCCCGAGATGCGGGCAGAAGTTCCCTTGAGATGGCGAGCGAGCCGGTTATCGGAGCACGGTGACGACGATTCCGCTCTTCACGCCGAACCGGGGATGTCTTTCGAGCCGCGCGCGGAGTGATCGACGCATCTTGCCGCTGCGAAGGTGTGGCGTTGGTGGCATGATAAATGTAACGTGAAAGACCGTGCAAGGCGGGCGCCGATACCTCCGGTGCCATGGCGCAGGCGCCGACAGGACTAGGAGCAGTCCACACGCGCTGTTCAAAGAAAGGACTATCGGGAAATGGACCAAGGGCTCTTCCTTCTGTGTGGGACCGCCGCTTCCATCGGGTTTGTGCATACCGTGCTGGGACCGGACCACTATCTGCCGTTCGTGGCCATGTCTCGCGTCGGTAAGTGGTCGTTCACCAGAACGATGGTCATAACAGTGCTGTGCGGGCTCGGGCATGTGCTGAGTTCGGTGGTTTTGGGGCTGCTGGGATTAGCCTTCGGGATTGCGGTTCTGAAGCTGGAGAGTTTCGAGTCTGTCCGCGGAGACCTGGCGGGGTGGCTGCTGCTGGCGTTCGGATTGGCGTATTTTGCATGGGGCGTGCGGCGGGCGATTCGCAATCAGCCGCATACTCACGTCCACGCTCACGCGGACGGTTCGACGCACACGCACGAGCACGTGCATGCGGAGGAGCACGTTCACGTGCATGCCGAGACCGAGCCGGCGGACAAGTCGGCGGACTCGGCCGCATCGATGACTCCGTGGGTGTTATTCACGATATTCCTGTTCGGGCCTTGCGAGCCGCTGATCCCGCTGCTGATGTACCCGGCTGCCGAAGGTAGTATCGGTGGCGCGGTTCTGGTAGCGGTGATTTTCAGCTTGGTCACCATCGCCACCATGACGTCGATCGTCGCCTTTGCGTATTTGGGCGTTGGGGCTCTGCCGTTTGCGCGCTTGGAGCGTTACAGTCATGCCGTGGCAGGCTTCGTCGTCATGGCTTGCGGAGCCGCTATCAAGATCGGACTTTAGCCCGGGTTATTCGCCCAAGCGAGGAGAAGGCCGCAAACCAATGTAGCGTCAGGGCTTGTCCCTGGCGTGGAAGCTGGTCGGTTTGGAGGTTTCGTCAGTTCTCCCTCCACCCCGGCCCGCGCGGGGGCCGGCGACCGTCGGCTTCGTCCTTACCGAGAGTCCTCTTGCGCCGCAGGATGTGATGATAATGTTGGGCGAAGCGGTGCGCTTCGTCGCGCATCTGCTGAAGCAGGCGCAACGCCGGGTTGTTCCGCGAAAGGCGGACTGGCGAACTGCGCGCCTGAATGTGGATCTCCTCCTCACGCTTGGCCAGCGATACGACCATGGGAGGGCGCAGGTTCATTTCGCTGAAGGCCTCGAGCCCGGCGTGGAGCTGTCCGAGCCCGCCGTCAATCAGGATTACGTCGGGAAACAGCTCCTCTCCGTCGGCGGCGAAGCGATAGCGGCGGGTGATCACCTCGCGGATGGCCGCGTAGTCGTCGATTCCCTCGACCGTTCTGATCCGGAACCGGCGGTATCCCGGCTTGAACGGTTTACCGTCGATGAAGCAAATCAAAGAGCCCACCATTTCATCACCCTGCAGATGGGCAATATCGATGCCCTCCATCGATCGCGGCGGACTTTCGAGCCCGAGCAGGTCAGCCAGCTTGTTCAGACCTTCTTGCGGGTCCACATAGAACACCTCCGGCTGCACGTCGTCGTGAACGTCACCGGAAAGCGCCAGGGATTCGATAGCCTTGATCCGATCTCGGATCTTGGCCGCTTCTTCGAAGCGCTGCTCTTGCGAGGCGACATTCATCTCGTTTGTCATCTGCCGGAGTACGACGCTTCGCTTGCTGGCCAGGAACTTCTTCAAGCGCGCGACGTCCTTGCGATAATCCTCCTTGCTGATGAGGGCGGCGCAGGGGGCGCTGCACCGGTCGATGGCATGGAGCAGGCACGGCCTGAAGAACCGGCGTTTCTCGTCTCCATCGTGAATGTCCAACTCGCAGGTACGGTACTTGAAGACCCGTTGCAGGGCATTGACGGCGTCGCGGATCGCCATGGGCGAGAGGAACGGTCCGTAGAGCTTGCTACCGGAATGGCGCGGGGTCCGAGTCACCCGGACGGCGGGGAAATCCTCCCCGGTCGTGATTTCTATGTAGGGAAACGTTTTGCCGTCTTTAAGCTGGACGTTGTGCGGTGGCTGGATGTCCTTTATCAACCGGCTCTCTTTGAGGAGAGCGTCGACCTCGCTGTCGCATTCGACGTAGGCGACGTCCGCGACCTTGTCGACCATCCGGCAGATGTCCGGACCGCGAGTGTTTAGCAGATCGGCCGAGGGCTGGAAGTAGCTGCCCGCGCGCGACCGGAGGTCCTTGGCCTTGCCCACGTACAGCACCCGGCCTTCGGCGTCCTTCATCAGGTACACGCCGGGAGTTTTTGGGAACTCGGCGATCTGCTTGCGGATAGTCTCCAGCCGCTGCTCGTCCATGCCGGGCATTGTACACCAAATCCGCATCGAAGGGCCTGCGGACGGTTAAAGGGATCGCGCGACGGCTAGATTGGCGTACCGTCGACCCTGTGAACAGACTGCCGATGGGAGTGGGTGATTGACTTGGGGTGGGCTGCGCGGACATCGCGGCACTGTGGTGGCTTGTTACGGTTGTGAATTTCCGTCACCTGATTCCTCACTTGACTCCGGCGGTTAAGTACGGTATTTGTTAGGGTTCACGATTTCATGCTTTATGGAGGAGGTCGGCCGTGTCTAACAGGATTCGCCCGGAGCATCCCATGCCCGAGATCCTGAACGTCGCGTCGTTTATGCGTCGCTTCGGGGACAATGTGGCGTGTGCCGCGCATCCGCGAGAGATTCTCCGGCGGGCGAACCCGGAGCGGTTTGTCTGGGACAGTCACGTTTCGGTGGCCAAACCATTAATACTAAAGGAGTTTTCTCCCGGGGCAAAGAAGAGAATCAGGTTGCGTCATTCGCCCGGGCGTGGGCGAGAGTTATTCGTGTAGATGACGGTCACATCGGCACGGGGGAATCGGTATGTTTGATGACAGTATGGAGATCAAGGACGGGAATAAGCTGTATCCGCTTCATCTATGCACCAGCGGGAGCGAGCCGCTTCCGTTGGTCTTTGAGTTCTGGATGGCGGAGCTGGCCCGGGATCACCTGCGGTTGGGCGTCTACTTCCGAGCGGTGGCGATCATGTTGCAGATCCCCGGGGCGGCGAAATACGAGTGGGTCGGCGACGACGAGGAGAACGAGTATGAAACACCGGACCTTGTCAGGGTGAGCAGCCGCGACGAGCTGCTCGGTGCGCTGGGCGAGTGCTTCCGGCGGCTCGGGGCGGAGCAGCTCATCGACCAGCTTCCCGACCCGGACGCGGCCGGGCAGGAGGTGTCGGACGATTGGGCCAAGCTTCTGGACAAGCGCGGGAAGGTGGACAACGGGTTGCTGAACGTCGTGGCCGAGTGCCTGGACAAGCTGATCGTCCGCCCCGGCCTGGCCGAGATCACCGCCCCGGTCACTGAGCCCTGGTGGCAGCGTTGGCGACTGCGGACGTAGGCAGTCCGCGGGTCGCCGCGTATCTCCCACGGGCGGGTCGCTCACGTTCGCTGTGCTTCTGATAGTAGCCGCGACGTCGCATGTTGCTTGAAGATCGCGGCAGGTCTCGTTCCTCGACCATGCCCTACAGCTGCGGGCGTAGGCAGTCCGCGGGTCGCCGCGTATCGGCCACGGGCGGGTCGCTTACGCTTGCCGTCTGATAGTGGCCGCAAGGTCGCTGGTCGCTCGAAGATCGCGGCAGGTCTTCTTCCTCGACCGTGCCATACGCAAGAACGGCGGCAGGTCTCGTTCCTCGACGATGCCCTACCATATTGCCGCAAGGTCGCTGGTCGCTCGAAGATCGCGGCAGGTCTTTTTCCTCGACCGTGCCATACGCAAGAACGGCGGCAGGTCTCGTTCCTCGACCGTGCCCTACCTATTCGTTTGTTTCGGTCGGCATCTTTTTGAGTAGGTGGACCGCCCAGATTGTGAGGGCGCAGGCCAGGATTACTACCAGGCCGACGAATGCTGCTTGTTCGAGGCCCTCCCGCTTGGTCGGCTTCGAACTGGGATCGTAACCGACGTTCGGCTGAAGGGCTTCTAGCGACAACGAGGCAAAATGCCTGAGCTTTGCATGGTCGGACGGGATCAGCTTACCGAGTTCATAGTGCGGTGACGCAACGACGTCGCTACCGACGTGCAGCGTGTAGGTTCTTCCCGGTTCCGGGACGAAATAGAGGTTCCGCCGGATCCACTCGATCTTGACACTACGGATCCGGAGTGGTGGGTTATCCTCGTTTAGCACTTTGAGCCGAAGGTAATGCGACGGCTGGTTGAAGCTGATCTTGTCATGTGACTCGGTCATGCCGGGAATCTTGTAGATGGTTCCGCGGGCGGCGACGCGATACTCTGCACCGCGGTCGTCGGTGGCGGTCAGGAGTTCGACACGACGGTGATAGTACGAGTTCCCGACCTCGAAGGTAACGCGGGCTACCGGTAACCTGCCGCGAAGCTCGATCACGCTGTCGCCGTGCTCGTCGATAATAACGGTCGGAGTGTCAATGGTGACGTGGTCGTAGTAGTGTTCTGCCGGTCTCCGCTCACCCGACCAGCCGAGGATGCGCTCGACGCGAAACGGACCGTCTTTCGTTCCTTCCGTCCAGAACTCCAGACCCTCGTACCGCAAGCGCATCTCCGGGCCGTCCAACGCCGGCGCGTCGTCGCGAAGACTTAAGCGCAGAAACGCGGAGTCAGTTTCCGGTATTGCGACCGAGGTTTTCCTCAGATCGATCCGTGAAGAGAAGTCGAAGATGGTGTCGGCGGCTATCTCCCGCATCGCGTCGGGGGTAGGCCCGGCCTCGACTCGGACGTGTTTCTTGAAGTCGCGGCCGGCAATTACAAGTTCGATCTCCCGAAACGCCGGAGTACCGCCGGGTCGTCTTACGGTGATGACATCGACCCCATCGGTTTCATCATAAGAGACGATCTCAAAAGCCAAGGACTTCGGCGCTTTGTGCGCCTCCGTCTGCTGGTAGATGACGTAAGGCGTCTCCTGCCCCAGGTCATCAAACAGACGCATGTTACCGAAGTCCTCTTCAGCTTCCGCGATGATCTCGCGAGTCAGCGGCGCGGCCATCGGAACATTGGGCGTATACTCACCGCGTACGTCCGCGACGAAGCGGAAGTCAGCCGGGGACGGCCCCGCAGTGGCCGAGGTTGCGGCAATGAGGCATGCGGTGTACGTGATCCAGAGAAGAGGTCTCATGATTCCGTTCTTTCATCCGCGGCGAGGATGCGCCCCTTGAAACGGTGATACAGGTAAGATGCGCCCACGAGCATCAGTCCAAGAACAAGGAAGGACAGGATTCGGTAGGGCGTATCTACGTTGGCCATATCCCGAACGAATACTTTGATAATCGTAGCGGCGAACAAGACGATTGAGCATCGACGCAAGACCGCCTTGTTTCGCACGAAGCCGAGGACCATCAAGGCGGTGGCGAACAGGGCCCACAGCATGGAGATCGATGCAAACCGCGCGCGGGGGGCGTAATCGTAGCAGCAAGCTGCAACCTCGATGTTCAACACAACGAACAGGAGAACACCGAACAGGCCGAGGAAGAAGGCGGCTAAGTTTCCCGGCCCGCTTGCGCGGTCGAGCCCCGCGGCCTTGAACATTTGAGCTGCTCGGAACGTAACGCCCAGTGCCACGGCGATCGTGACCCAGCGTTCAAGCAGAGCCACTTTGAACCCGGAACCGTAATAGAAGTCGGTCAACTGCAGATCGAACACGGCGGGATAATCGTGGATGAAGAGCTTCACTACTGCGATCAATAGTAGCATAGTCGCCCCGGCGCGAAGCCTGCTATTGCCGAGCCGCAAAGCCGCCCAAAGCAGGAACACACCCTGGATCGCCCAGAAGACCGTGATCCAATGCGCGGAGAACAAGATCGGAACCGTGATGACGAGAAACAACAGCCCCTTCGCCAGAAGCAGAATGAACGCGTCGATACTCTCCCGATTTCGGCGGTGAAGGTAGGTCGCCATGGTCAAGAAGACGGCTGAGTATGCTACCGAGACAACGCTAACCCATTGGAGTGTGAACAGGTCCCGGATCATCGCGAACGAGAATCCGAATGCCAGGAAGACGTTGGGAATCGTGATGCTGAATCCGATTACCGGCTGTTTCTGTCTCTTAGAGAAGTAGTAAGCAAACGGGGCAATGGCGTAGGTCAGGAAGAACAGGTTCAGGAATACCGTAGTCGTCCAGAACTTAGAGTCCGTGTAGTCCGTGAAATACCATGCCGAGAACAGCAGCCATGTAAACGTCAGGCCAAGGTAACTCAACAGACGCCACTGTTTGAATGCTGCAATGCCGAGAATGCCGGCGTTCAGGATGGCCATGTACGTCATGAGAGCGACCTGATTGTCGGTCCCGGTGCTCAGGACCACCGGGGTCAGAAAGCCACCGATGATACCCAACACGGCCAGCCACTTCGTGTTGTAGAATAGCGCCAGCAGCCCGGCGAAGGCGGTTACCAGCGCCATGAGCCCGAAGGCCGGAGCTTGACCGATTAGATGGTATATCTGGAACGCCGCGTAGCTTGCGAAGTAGAGCACCGCAATCCCGCCGCCCAGCACGTACAGACCGAAAGGATCCAGTCTCTTGCGGCGGCAGAACTCGCCGCCGCCCAGCATGACGATCCCGGCCAGGTAGGCCAGAGACACGCGCCCGGTAGGCCCGATCCAGTTTCGATCGAACGAGTATTTCAAGAAATAGCCAACGGCCAGGACCGTAATAACCAGGCCGGCGATCAGCAGCCATTTTTGCCCAAGGCGCACCTCTGCAGCCCCGGCCGCCGCGCGCTCGCGTTCAGTAGCGCGGAGTGCCGCGGGCATTGCCCACGGCGGCGGTTTGGCGCAGCGATCGCCCGCCGTCTCGCTCGCGCGCGATTCGCCGGAACTCGGAACACGTATTGGTTCTTCGGGTTCCGGCTGCGGCAGCTCATAGAGTGTGGAGGGAGCTGCTGACGTCAGTTGGTCGATTATCTGTGGCTCCAGCGACTTGAACTTCCGCTCCAGCTCGCGCAGTCGGTCCACGACTACATCAGAGTGGTCTTGGGCCCGTCTTACCGCGCTTCTGAGTTCTTCGAGCGACTGCAGCACCGTCAAATCGAGGCCGCACTTGGGGCAGGCCTTCTGAAGCAGGGTCGTCCATTCCTTACATCGTGGGCACTTCACCGGTTCGACCTCCCGACTGCGGCCGCGCGGAGCAAGATGCGGCGTTTCCAGAATGTCTCATTCTGACAAGTGTACCTGATGTGCGTCGTGGGTGGTAGGTTATCATGGATTTGGGTTTGGGTGCTCCCTGGAGCACCGCGGGGCGGTTTGGGTGGATACCAAACGCGGACTTGGTAGACTGCAAAGAAGAGAATGGCCGCGAGGGCGGGGTGGAACAGCGCCTTCCAGACTTGTGATTCGGATCGAGATCGACGAGCAGGAGCACCATATCGTGTCGCAGCCGACGAACATCAAACGCATCGGGGTATTGACCGGAGGCGGGGACTGCCCCGGGCTCAATGCGGTCATCCGGGCCGTTACCAAGTCCGCCATTAACGAGCACAACCTGGAAGTCTTCGGTGTCGAGGACGGTTTCCTCGGGCTGATCGAGAACCGGGTGCGCCGGCTGAGTTTCGACGACGCGTCTAATATTCTGGACAAGGGCGGTACGATTCTGGGGACGAGCAACAAGGCCGACCCGACTCGTTACTGCACCGGCCGGGACGGATCCGGGGCTTTGGTGTTCGAAGACGTTACTGACAAAGTCATCCAACACGTGCATAAGCGCGGTCTGGACGCCCTCGTGTGCATCGGCGGTGACGGAACGATGTCAGGAGCGTCGAACTTGATCCGGCGGGGACTGCGCGTGGTGGGGGTGCCCAAGACGATCGACAACGATCTCATGCACACCGAAGTCACGTTCGGGTTCGATACCGCCGTATCGGTAGCGGCGGACGCGATGGATCGGGTCCGTACGACGGCCGCAAGCCATCATCGCGTGATGCTGGTCGAGATGATGGGGCGTAATGCGGGATGGATCACGCTCAGCGCGGGCACGGCCAGTGGGGCGGATATCATCCTGATCCCGGAGATCGGCTTCGATCTCGACGTGATTTGCGCTCGGTGTGTCGACCGGAGCAAACGCGACAAGGCGTATACGCTCATCGCCGTGTCGGAGGGAGCGAAACCTGCCGGCGGTGATGTTGTGGTGGATCGCGTGGTTCACGAGTCGCCGGATCCTATTCGGCTCGGCGGGGTCAGCGAGGTTCTGTGCGGGCAGATCGCCGAGCGGACGAAGTTGGAGTGCCGCGCGACCATCCTCGGCCACGTTCAACGCGGGGGCAAGCCCACGGCACGCGACCGGATCCTCGCAACGCAGTTCGGACACAAAGCCATCGAGCTTCTGGTAGCTGGGCAGTACAACCGGATGGTCGCGATGCAGGAAGGCGGGCTCACCAGCGTCCCCATCACCGAGGTGGCCGATCAGCAGCGCCTGATCACGCCGGAACACCCCCTAATCGCTGCATGCCGCGCGGTGGGAACCTCGTTTGGCGTCTGACGCTGGGGAGGCTTGACGAGTGGTCTCAGCTTGGCCATCCGAGCGCGGTGGCTGGCTCGGTGGTTAACCTACTGCTGTGTCGGAACTTGCCGATGAGACGGCTCGAACGCGTACTGGCGTAGTGCCCACTGGAACCTGAATAGAGCGTCGCTCAGCACGTCAGACTGTCCAGTTTCCCCATCCGTACCGGACTGTGGTGGACGCTGCGTAATCCGTGAACATGTCACTGCCCGTACGGAGAGCCTTCTTCCGTTCGATAGGACCTATCGCCGAGCTGGAGAGAAGCTTGCGTGTCAGGTATCATATTATGGAGTGGCCGTGCAGCCTGGCCAAGCCACTTTCGCCTGGAGGATTAAGTCATGGTGTGGCAGGATCGAATCTCGGTGGACCCCAATGTTTGCCACGGGAGGGCGTGCATCAAAGGGACGCGCGTTATGGTCTCCGTGGTTCTGGACAACCTTGCCGCGGGCGAGTCGCCGGAGAGCATCATTCAGGCGTACCAACTCACGGCTGACGACATCCATGCTACGCTGATGTATGCCGCGGCGTTGTCCAAGGAGCGCATTGTGCCGCTCAAGGTGGGAGCGGCGTGATACGTTTCAAGATCGATGAGAATCTCCATCCCGACGTTGCGTCGTTTCTGCGCGACCACGGTCATGACGCTGTGACCATCTGGGACCAGGGTCTGCGCGGGACGCCAGACGCGAACCTGGCGGAGGTCTGCCGCGCGGAAGGCCGGACATTGGTGACGCTCGACCTGGATTTCGCCGACATCCGCGCATATCCACCGGAAGAGTATCCAGGGTTGGTCGTCCTCCGCATTACTCGACAGGATAGGGTAAGCGTGCTGGATACGCTCGGACGGATCGTGCCGCTTATGGAACGCGAACCTCTGGACATGCATCTGTGGGTCGTGGACGAACAAAGCGTCAGAATCCGCGGACCGAATGTGGAAGCCGACCAGGGGCACGCATAACGGAGTTCGGCGCGATGTTCAGTTGCTGGGGATGCTCATCCAGCGAGAAGTCGGGGGGGGGCCGTGGAGCGGATGCTGTCTGCCCGACTTGGTGTGTCTGACGATCGGGCTTGTCCGCCCACAACAGGAACCTCATGCGGCGTCTGCCCGTGAGAGAGGCCCGCTAGTGGATTCGGCTGAGGCGACCACGCGAACCGGCAGGTCGGAGGGCTCTAACCTACGTTTAGAAAAGAACTTGCGGATGAGAGGACTCGAACCTCCACGGGCGTAATGCCCACTGGCACCTGAAGCCAGCGCGTCTGCCAATTCCGCCACATCCGCTCTGCAACGGCGATCGGGCAAACCCGCCGCCGTCTTGGCAGTCAGCAGGATAGCTACCTTCCCTAACTCGTCAAGCCGGAGCGCGGGCCTTACGCACCACGCGAACGTCCGAGAAGTGATGGGAGGTCGGTTGTCGGACGGCTTGGCCCGCTGCTTGTGGCGATCATCCGTCGTCGCGCTCCAACTGAGGGGCCGCCTCGGGACGGCCTCGATATGCGTAGTCAGCGTTGAGGATTACCTGGTCCAGGCGGGACAGGATGTTCTCGGGGGCGAGGAAAGTCTCCGCGGGGATCGAAAAGCTGCCGAACTTGTTCGAGAACGTTCTGACCGAGCCATCGCGATAGAGGACATTGGACGTGCGGGCTTGATGGTTCGTGTGCCGCATGTTAAGCGCTTCCGGTCCGAGGCTGTTGGTGTCGAATAGCAGCGTCTCGGCTCTGACTTGTTGCTCTTCCACAATGTTGATGCCCAGGTCGGCCAGCTTTCCGCGTCGAGCGGATTCCGGGAGGAAGTCGAGCTGTCGATAGGTGTAGGAGCCGTACGCGTCGGCGGCCGTGCCGATTCGAGGTAGCTCCTCCTCTGCGTTCATGTAGTCGTCCGCAGGGCAATAGAACATCTTCTTCGAGCGGGCGTAGTCTCGCATCAGAATGCCCATCCCGTTGTATTGCGTCGGGTGAGATTGGTCGGACTCGCCGATCCATAACTGGTTTGTGGCAATGTTGGAGCATGCGAAGTCGAAGGGGCCGGCGGCGTCCGGTCCGCGCGGGATGGAGCCCCAGTTGTCGTTGGCATAGGCCATGATCGCCACGCCGATCTGGTTCATGTTCGCCCCACAGGCGACAATCTTGGCCTGCTGCCGAGCCCGGCTGAGGGAGGGCAACAGCATGGCAATGAGCAGGGCGATGATGGCGATTACCACGAGCAACTCTATCAGAGTGAACCCGGGATCCCGGTGGCCAGACACTCGACTACTGTTTCGTCGGTACATGGACATCCCAGATCGTGCGTCTCCGGCAATTGCAACCCGCCAGGATCTTAGCGTGACACGTGTTCGGTGAGTAGCCCTCGCCTGGGGGAGAGCACCCGAAACGCGTTGATGTCGTCTTCGGCCGGGAGGTTGCGGTTTCGAGGCAAGCTCGGTTTCGGTAGGTCAGCCTGCTCACTAGCTCGTAGTGAAGTTGGCGGTAATGGTCTTGTCGCTGTCCATGGTAATGACGACGCTGGTAGCGGTACCGCTGGCCCCGGTCCAACTGGTGAATGTCGATGCGGTCGGAACGGCGGTTAAAGTGACTTGCTCGCCGTGTTTGTACACGGTCTTAGCTGGGGTGACCACAATCGTGCCGGCCCCTTCCGGGTTAACCACGGTCGTTAGGGTGTGCGGGGGGTGGAAGACGGCCGTGACGGAGGCGTCCTCGTCCATGTTGATGGTGACGGTTGGTTCATAGCCTCCGGCGGCGCCGGACCACTGGTCGAACGTATAGTCGCCGGTGGCGGTGGCGGTCAGAGTCACCGCTTCGCCGGTGGCATAACCGAGCTTAGTGGGGCTGGCGGCCACGCTTCCAGAATCTTCAGGGTCCACGGCTACCGTAAGGTAGACCGGGGCGAGCCACGCCTCTCCGCCGATCGACATGGTCTTTGGTTGAACCAGATCGTCATAGACCGCATCGTCGTGCATCACCTGGACCTGGTCAACTTCGCCCGGGACCGAGGCCGTGCCCAGATTGCCGAAGGAGCCAAACGCGACCGGTTCAGTCCCGCGGACCTTCCATCGTGAGAGCGATGTGCGGATGCTGATCCAGCCTTCGCTTGCGTTGGTAAGCCCGCCGGATTGAGGAAGCGTGAACGTCGTGCCGTCTTGGGCGAATGCGAAGCGGAACTCGCTCACGTTTCTGGGGATGTAGTCCGCTCGGAGGAGAAACTCCGTTCTATTGCTGTCGGAGTCGTAAACGCGATCGATAACCTGGATGACTCCCTGGTGAATGTCCGCGTCGATCTCATCCACGTTTACACTGCTTTCCAGGGTGCCGGTCTGTCCGTAGTGAGAGAACTCGACGCGTACGTTGGCCGTGCCGGTGTTCGTCTGGGTGACGTAGCGGAGATTCCATTGTCCGCGAAGATCCGTTGATATATCGGCGAAGGCCCGTTCGAGAGCGGAGGCACTGGCTGCGGCGAAATACGTTCCGGCCGTGCTCTCGGCCATGGTCTCCAGGGCGGTTTTGTCAAGCACATCACCGAATCCGATCGGATACAGGTTGATTTCCGCGGTGACCGCCGCGGCGGTTACCGATGCGGCATCGGCCGTGCTTGTCGTGTCTTTTCCGTCGGTCAGGAATACAATTGAGTGGACTTCGCCCGGCTGGCGTTCGGTTTCGGAGAGCGTGGTTATTGCCAGGTCCACGGCATCCCAGACGCGCGATAGTCCCGATTCCAAATCACCCTCGACCGGGATTCCGTCAATGATGGTCTGCTTGCCGGTAGTGTCGGTCTTGGTTAGCGGCACGGCAATGCCGAACCCGTCTTCCGCGTCCAGGCGGTCGTGAAACTCGATGATGCCGACGGATTGGGTGGCCGTGAGGTGCTCGGCCTCTACGAACTCCTTAGTGGCTTCGACCATAGGGGTGATAGCAGCGGCCGTTTCCATGGACCGCGAGTAGTCAAGCACCAAAAAGATCTGATGCGAGAGGTCCGGGGCCGGGGTCGCGAATATACCGGTCTCTTCGTATTCGATCTCGACGCCGTCTTCGAACACGCGAAAATCGTCGGTGGTCAACCCATCCGGGATAGGGTCGCCTTGGGCGTCTTCTATGCGCAGGTCGAAGGCTACGACAAACGGGGAACGCGATTGATCGGTCATAAGCTCGATCGTGGGACCGGTCCGTTCGATGCAGACACTCTCCTGGCACACTTGGCTTTCGCCGCAATCCGCATCTGAGGTGCAGGTTACCACGGGTAGCTCGGCGGAGATGTTCCGCGAAAAAGTCTCTTCGGCTGCGTCGCATACGACATCGACGAACAACGTTGCATCGCCGGCCTGTTTCACAGTGACGTCGGCAGAGCACAGGTCCGCTTGAGAGAACTCGACGAAGCCGGTTGGTTCCACCGACCAGGTGCAAACGCATGTGTCTGGAGCCACCCTCGCGGCACTAGTGTCAGAGTCAGCTTCAGTTTCGGTGTCCGTTTCAGAGGCCGAATCGGTTTCAGACTCGGATTCGTCGTCGGTAGTTGTGTCGGCGTCTTGGTCCGAAGTCTCTTCTTCCAGATTGCTCGGGGCGGGGGCGACCAGGGCATAGGTCTGATCTACGACCAGGTTGTCAAACGGCACCGTCGGGTTTTCGGCGTCGAGCCCCGTTGGCGTCGTTGAAACGGCCTCGCAGAGCCCGTCCAGGCAGGTTTGTCCTTCCTGGCAGTCCTCGTCGGTCGTACAAACAGACTGAGTGGTATCGAGCTCACACAGACTATCCAGGCAGATCCACCCGTCGGCACAATCTGCGTCGCTAACACACTCGGCTTCGGTGTCGTCCGGGAGGCACTCACCGTTCACGCATTGTTCACCGTCGGCGCACTCTACGTCTGCGCAGAGGTCAGGTGCCGACGTCGTGCCGATCTGACAGGCGGTTGCCAGGAGCATGACCGCGACCGCTGCGAGCAGGATTCGAGTTGTCGGTCCCGTTATCACCGTCCGCTCTCGCAGTGCTGATTCTCTCATCCCACATTTGGGGCGCACACGTTCCGCCCGGGCGTCAGAGGGCGGACCCCGATATGTGTGTCGGCAGGTTATCGGGTCAGCGTTGGCACCGGATGGGGGAATGTTCGCCGTTCGAGTGGCGAAGACCCCGCAAGCGACGAGTCAGTCCGGGCGGGCCCACGACGGCTGATTGCCTTAACCCTTAGTGTGGTCGATGGTTACGCTTGTTGGCGTCAAGATGAGGGCTGTACCGGCCGGCCGACCGCACTGGATGGGGTACGTCGCGGCGGGGCGGTGTACACTCTGCAGTCAAGCAGACGCTGGTGCCTGGTCCGATGATGGACCGACATGGTACATGACGCAGCATTCGGAGCGGACACGCGGTAATCAAGCGGTATTCAGGTCCCATGGAGGATGAGGGTGGTTACGATGTACGGACGGCAACGACTCAGTTTGACCATTGTTCTTGCGGGGCTGGCCCAATGCGGGGGATGCCGCGACGAGGGGCCCGTGGCACGGTCGGATTCCGCTCGAGCGGTGGCGGTGGTTCGGCTGGAGCGGCTGGATCCCGTTCGCTCCGAGTTGTTCCGGAAGGCACGCCTTACAGGATCGGTAGAACCCTGGAAACAGGAGCACGTCGGTTTTGAGGTTGGCGGACGGGTCGAGTGGATGGTCGAGGAGGGTACGGCCGTTGGATCGCTCGCGGTCGACGAGGCGGGGGGCCGCGAGGTTGAAAGCGACGTTATTGCCCGGATTGGCCGGCGTAGTCACGAGTACGCCAGGGACGCGGCCAAGGCGGAGAAACTGGCTGTTGAGGCTCGGGCGGTTGCTCTCCAGAAGGAAATCGAGAGCGTTATAACCGCGCAGCGTCGCCAGGCTATTGCCGAACGCGATCACGCGGAACGCGAGGCGGACCGGGTACGCCGGTTGTTCGATGCCGGCAACGAACACGAACGTGAGCTGGATCGCGTAACGACCGTTTTCAAGACCGCTCAAGCTGCGGTGGAGCAGATTGAGGCTCTCCGGCTAGCCAAGGAGGCCGAACTTGCCGCATTGCGGGCCCAAGTCCAGCAGGCCGGAGAAGGGGTTCGGCAGGCTGAACTCAATCTCGAACACACCGTGCTCCGCACGCCTTTCTCCGGGGTTGTTTCGGCTCTCAACGTAATCCCCGGAGCGGTAGTCGCGGCCGGACAGCCCGTAGCCACCGTAGTCATGATGGATCCGATCAAGATCGAGCTAGCGGTCTCGCCGGAAACAGACCGGCAGATTCAAGAGCTTGATGAGGTGTGGGTCTATCCGCCGGGCCGGTCTGAGCCGATCCGGGGCCGGGTGTACATAAAGAGCACGGTCGCCGACCCCCAGACTCGCACCTTCAAGGTGTCGATCATGGTGCGTAATCGCTGGGTAGTCGCGGACGAAGCGGCCGAGCCGGGCTTTGGTCTTCTCCCGAGAATCAAAGAGGTCTATCCGGCTCAGCCGTTGGTCGTCGGCCGGCGCGGGCCGCTGTATGTCGAGGAGAGGTGCTTATACACGGACGATGAGGGCAGCTACGTTTGGCGCGTTGTGGAGCGCGAGGCCCCGGGTGCGAGTGGTCGATTGGCACAGAAGTTACGCCTGCACAAGGTGCGGGTGGTCCCGGGTGACGATACCGTTGATTTCGTCGGCTTGTTCAAATACCGCATTCTTAAGGACGCTGGGGAGTTGGCCGACGGAGGCGATTCGGTTTTTGTTGACCCGATGGCGGAGCCGGCGTTGCTGGCCGCGGGGGTGCCCGAGGGCGTCGGTGAAGGCGACTTCGTGGCGAAGACCCGTGAGCGCTGGTTGTTCCATCCCGGTGATCTCGCCGAGGTCGTAATCCCCCGACGGAATCTCGGTCCGGGTTTCTATGTGCCGATGCAGGCGATCTTGACGGACCGCACGGAACACCACGTTTTCGTGGTCGAGCCGGGCGGCTCGGGCGATCACCGGGTGCGTAAGGTCCCGGTAGAGCTGTCCGGCAACGTGGGGGAGCTCTGGGGCATCCGGGCAGCCGACCCGGAGGAGAGTCTCTTAAGCGAAGGCACGCTGGTGGTTCTAAGCGGCGCTCATTATTTGCTGCCGGGCGAGAGAGTCGAGATCGTCGAGTCTGACGGGGGGCAACGATGAACCTCCCGCGATTCGCTATCACTCATCCCTCGGTCGTCGTCATGGCCGCGCTCCTTACATCGGCGTGGGGCGTGGTGGCGTTCTTGACCGCTCCGCGTAGTGAAGATCCGGAGTTCGCGATTCGCACGTGTACGATCGCGACGTGCTGGCCGGGAGCGACCGCGGAGAAGGTCGAACAGCTCATCACTGATCCGATCGAGACGATCGTAGACACGCTTGACGAAGTTGACAAAGTCCGTTCCACGACAACGGTCGGCCAGTCGGTTGTCTTTGTTGATTTGGAGGACGACACGGAGGATGTGGATGCGGTGTGGGACAAGCTCCGCGCTAAGGTCGTTCAAGTTCGTGCCGAACTGCCCCAGGGAGCGGATGCGCCGTTTGTGAACACGGATTTCGCGGATACCGCCGCCATGCTCCTGGCGGTCTATCAGGTGCCGCCGCCAGGTCGCAGCGATATCATCCGGGCCTATACGCCGCGTGAAATGGAGATCATCGCCGAGCGTTTGCAGGACGAGCTGGAGCTGCTGCCGGCGGTTGCCCGGGTCGATCTGTTCGGGGTTCAGGATGAGGTCATTTACCTGGAGACCGATGCCGGCAGTTGGAGTCAACTGCACCTGACCAGTGGTGACCTTCGCGGTCTGCTGCAGGCGCGCAATATTGTGGCTCCGGGGGGGAGCATCGATACGATCGAAGGGCGCTACGGGGTCAGGATCGGCGGGGAGTTGTTGGAGGCGTCCGAGATCGACGGAATCGTCGTGGGAGCCCACGGCGATCGGGCCCCCGTGCTTCTGCGCGATCTCGGGCTCAGCGTCAACCGGGACTACCTGGATCCACCCCGGAGAATCACGCGATTACGTACGCGGGATATGAATAAGTCGGCGCCCTGCGTCATCGTGTCGTTCACGATGAAAAAGGGCGGAAAGATGACCGATCTGGGGGACGACGCCCGGGCGCTGATCGCCCGGGCGGAGCAGACCTTCCTGCCGGGTGACATAAAAGTGGCAGTAGTCTCGGACCAGCCGCGCCAGGTCCAACAGTCCATCTCGGTCTTCCTGCGAAATCTCGCCCAGGCCGTGACCTTGGTGATTCTGGTGGCTTACGCCTTGATCGGATTCCGAATCGCCGTCGTCATGGCCGCGGCAATCCCGATGACGATGTTGACGGCGATCGGCATCTCCCGGATGTTCGGCGTGCAGATCGAGACCATCTCCATTGCTTCATTAATTATTGCCTTGGGGATGCTGGTGGATTGCGCCGTGGAGGTTTGCGACAACGTCCATCGTTTTCAGCGGGAGGGGCACAGACGGTTCGACGCCACGGTCAAAGGGGCCCAACAGGTGGCCGTTCCGGTCCTCATGGGAGTGCTCACCAGCGCCTTCGCCTTCCTGCCGATGCTCACGCTGCCCGGCGCACAGGGCGAGTTTCTCTACAGTCTGCCGGTCGTGGTCTCGACGACGCTGTTGAGCAGTTGGGTATTGGCGTTTTCGATGATTGCGCTTATGGCTTACGCTTTCGTGCGGCCGAGTCGACACGCGGCCCCTCTTGCCCGGGCACTGGGGCTGTTGGGAAAGCTCCGGCGTCGACGAGGAGAAGCGTCTGCCAAGCGGAATCAGGCGGAGTCGTCGTTGGCGAGGGTCTACGATCGGCTGGTCCGGCCGGCCATCCGGTTCAGGTTGATCACACTAGGTGGGACGGCCGGGCTGTTTGTACTGGCGGTGTCGTTGGTGGTGACGGGGAGGATCCCAACCCAGTACTTTCCGGATACCCGGCGCGATCAGTTTGTTGTGGACATCTTCTTACCGGAAGGAAGACCGATCGGGGCAACGGATCGGGTTGCCGAGCAGGTCGAGCGGCTCCTCTTGGAGCTGGACCACGGCCGGTCGTCGTCGGCAGAGCATTCGTGCCGGTTGGATAATCTGGTCACTTTCGTAGGCGAGGGGAGCCCCCGTTTCTTCTTGAGCCTGGAGCCCGAGCAGCCGGCCGGAAATTATGCCATGATTCTGGTCAACACTACGTCCCCGGATGTTGTGGACGAATACATGGCAGATCTGCGCGAAGCGGCGTTCTGCAAAGTACCGGGGGCGCGAGTCGTCCCTCGCAAGCTCTCCAAAGGACCGCCGGTGAAGGCTCCGGTGGCTATCCGCGTGGTTGGTGAAGATCCTCCGATACTCCGCGCGATAGCCGGGCAAGTTGAGGCGGCGTTACGCGAGACCGGTAAGGCGTGGGATGTCCATGACAGTTGGGGCTCGTTTGGGTATCAGGTTTTCGTGGATCCGGATGAGAGCCAGGCCAAGCTTTCCGGAGTCACCCAGGCTTCGATTGCCCAGACCACGAACGCGTACTTCTCCGGTCACTATCTGACCACATTCCGCGAGGGAGATCATCAGATTCCGGTCTATCTTCGCCTTCCGGCCGAGCAACGGTCGATAGAAGGAGTCGGTGCACTCTACGTTGAAGGGCAGTTCGGCAAGGTCCCGCTGGATTCGGTGGCGAGCGTCCGGAAGGAATGGGTCCCGGCCAAGATCGAGCGGTACAAGAAGCAGCGTTGCGTGGAGGTTCGGGCTCGGGCGACGGATAGAGTGCTGCCTAACGCGGTTTTGAGGGAAGCCCGTCCGGCCATTCAAGGCATTGCTGCGACATTGCCGCCCGGCTATCGCATAGAAATCGGCGGCGAGCAAGCTGAGACCACCGATTCCCAAACCGACATCGGGCGCGCCTTCGGGATCGCCGCGTTACTGATTGTGATGTGCCTGGTGGTGCAGTTCAATTCAGTGGTCAAACCGCTGCTCGTGTTGTCTACCGTTCCAATCGGGGTGACCTGGGCCGTGTTCGGTCTCTTCGTCACGGATACGCCGTTAGGCTTCATGGCGAACCTGGGGATGCTGTCGTTGGTCGGGGTCGTAATCAACGGCGCGATTGTCCTTATCGAGTTCGTGCAGATTCGTAATCGCGAAAAGCTCGATGATCCGGCCGCCTGCCCGAGAGAAGGCGCGCGGGCGTACAGTGGCCTGACGCGAGAGGCTTTTCGGGATTGCGTGGTGGAATCCGCAAAGCTGCGGATTATCCCGTTATCCCTGACGACGCTGACCACCGTGGGGGGGCTGGTGCCGCTGGCCCTGTTCGGCGGTCCGATGTGGGTGCCATTGGCTACGGTAATCATCTTCGGGTTACTGTGTGGCACGTATATGACACTGCTGGTCCTGCCTGCGCTGATAGTGTTATTCGTGGAACGCCTGCATGTAAGCTTCGTGTCAGCTCCGCCCGGATGACAGTGCTCTGCCCCAGTCTCCGGTTGCGTAACGCAGGCATCCTGCCTGCAATATCGCGCACAACGCACAGAGTGGGGCGAGTTCCCCACCTATTCTGACATGCTCTTGCCATACGTGTGGCCACGCCAGTGGGTTTGCGTGGCGCCGAGGGTCGTCAAAAAGACACTGGGCAGCGTGCCCAGTGCGATCACGGCACGGATAACTGCCAAACAGGCAGAGTCGCCGTGCTCTCTGCCAGATCGGCAGGCACATTGAACCGTCATAGCCGCCTGACGCCCAACAACTTCTGCGGATTCCTATCATAAACGGACTATCTGAGGTCAGTTAAGGAGTTGCATCATCCTGCGCTCTTGCCTGGCGCAGTATGTGCTTACAGTGAAGATGAAGGAACCGGGACGATGATTGCTTGGCGTTTCATTGTCGCGTAGGTCGCTTCGTTCACGGATCGACCTACGACTGCGGGCCCAGGCTTCCGAGGCGACGCTTTCGGCAAACATGCACTGAACTCGTTGGGATGACGAGGATTTGTGTCTCAAGGATGAGGTGAGTCTAATGATCAGAACGATGTCAGAGCTACCCGATGGATATTGGAGGAACGAAACCGCCTGCCGGTTACTCGACAAGCACTATGCCAAACACATGGTTGCACTGTTGGTCGTGTACAAGAGCGACAAGACCACGGGCGAAGCACTCTACAGCGGTTTCCTTTACCGGCATCAGGGCATTCCATTGTGGATGACGGCGGGGCATGTCTTATCTGAATTGGATCGCCTCCGGGAGACCGGTGTTGATATCATCAAGGCGGAGTGGCTTGATCTGCAGGACGATGGTTCAGGACACGGCATTCCGGTCGATATCAGGGATCTTTGTTATCTTCAGCTGGATCATCAGGGCGTGGATTTCGGGTTTGTTTTCCTTCGTCCCCACTACGAGGCACTGTTCATGAGCCTTGCAGGGAAAGCGTTCTTAGACCAGGGCGGCTACTACCGCAGGGAAAACGCGAAACCGGAAGGCTTTCACCTAATCGGCTTCCCGTCCGAACGGTGCGAGGTAACAGAGAGAATCGCTGGAGAACTCGCTGAACGCTCATTAAGTGCGCCCCTCTACTGCCTCCCACTTGAGCGAATCCCAGATCGGCGTGGGGATGTACCCACAACTTTCTGGGGATGTGACGGCTGCTTTTACTTTCGGATGATGCCGTTCGATATGGAGTTGACCCCACCCCCCAACGAGATCAAGGGAATGAGCGGAGGTCCGATCGTATCGACTGAGCGTACTCCGCAAGGGAGCCTCAAGTACTATCTCTTCGGCATTCAGAGCAGTTGGCTGCCGCGGCGACGCATAATCCGGGCAACCGACATGAGGATCGTTGGAGATATCATTGACGAGTTCTTCATGAGAATGCGCGAGGAGGCACACCTAACGAATCCGCCGAAAGAGGATGAGCCCACCGGACCGTCACCGTGACACGTTCTTGCCGTATGTGGCTACGCCAGTGTGTTTGCGTGGCGCCGAGGGTCTTCAAGAGGGTGATGGCCAGCATGCCTGGGGCGATCACGCCGGCGATCACATACTTGAGTCCATGAAAGGGGTCGGGAGTCTTTGTTTTGTGCGGCGACTGGTGGGCGCAAAAGAGAGAGGCCCCGAGGGGGGACCGTGATAACACGGTCCCCCTCAGCTTCTGCCCCGTCTCCTCTCCTCCCCTGCAAGCAAGAGGACGTAGGAGTTGCCTGCACCCGCAACTGATTCGGCTAAGCCCGGTTCCCGCCGGGGGGGGGGCGCCGAAGCGCCGTCCTCCTTTACGGGCAATCGGCCGGATCGATAAACGGATACGGGGCCCCTTTGAAACCATCGACGACGCGCTGCACGTCGGTCATGTTCAAAACCGCGTTCGGCGACTCGCCGTCGACATCCACCCACGTCAAAGGCGGGGCCGTCGGGGCTGCGGAGAACAACTGCAGTGTCGCCATTACGTCATTCATGTTGACTACGCCGTTGGGCGCCTCCCACGAGCCGCCGAAATCTCCCACACAATCGGCCCAATACTTCGGGGCCGGCTGGGCAATAGTCGCAACGGTCAGAGGATTGAGGAAAATACTCCCATCGATCGTCGTCTGAATCTCATACTCCGCGGCCGGGACTATCTCGCAATCACCGACGTGAACTACGTCAGGCCAAGCATCGCTGAAATATGGCTCGTCCACGATCCGGGAAATATCATCTGCGGAGGGCTCGCCGACCCAACCCAACACCGCTGTCGAACCCGGGAAGAAGGTTACGGCCGTGAGTTCCACCTGAAAGGCCACGTTCCCCGCGCAGTTCGGATCGAACGAAATATAGCGGTTCTTCGGCGCGTCGTGCGGAGGAGCCGCCGGCGCCGCGGCCTGCACGTGGTACTCGGTCTCGGTGGCCGCGGTCCGCAGGATCCACTCGTCCGGGTCAAACTGCAGGCTCGTGGCCGGGGCGCTAGTGGCAATCGCGAAGGTCTGCGTGGCCTGGTCGTTCCAAACCGTAAACGTCTCCGGGACTCCCCCGACGGTGGCGACCAGATCGACCGGCATGGTGAACACCTCCGGATAGCTGGGACTCTGGACCTGCTTAATCTGAACGAAGAGGTAATCCTGGCCGGCGATACTGCTCGTGTCCCAGCCATACTCGTAAGCCGGGGCTCCGATCTGGTAAACCCACTGGTCGAAGAACCAAGTAAGATCGTCGCCGTGAACGGCGGAAGCCACGGCGACGAACTCGTCGGTGGTAACTGCCGAGTATTCGTAGGCCGCCCGATATTGCGTGAACATGTCGAAGAACGCGGCGTCACCCATCACGTGGCGGAGTTGGTGCAAGACCCAGGAAGCTTTGTCGTAGCTATAGGTGCTATTGAAGATCCGACTTACGGTAAGGTGCCCCGGGTAGACGTAGACCGAGTCTGAAACGCTGCTGGGCTTCCTGCTTTGAACTTGGGCGAAGTAAGCGGTCGGATTCGGGGTGCCCGTCTTGAACTCCTCCCATAGGGCCTCAGAATAGGACGCGAAGCCCTCGTTAAGCCACACGTCGCTCCAGGTTTTGCAGGTGATCATGTCTCCCCACCATTGGTGGGAGAGTTCGTGAGCCGTGAGAATCTCGCCGAAGCCTCCCTGCCCGGTCATCGTCTGGTGTTCCATACCGCCGCCGAAGGGCAGGTTGTAGATACCGTATTTCTCGTCGATGAACGGGTACTCTCCGTAGAGCGTCGTGAACACGTCCAGCATGTCCAACACTTGACCCCATGCGTTGCGGTTGGCCGTGTTGTCGTACGCGGGGTAGATGTAGAACTCGACGGGCATGGTCCCGCCGGGGTGAACGTAGTCGAGCGTCCAGGTGTTATACTCGCTCATCGCGAAGCAGATCAGATACGTGGAGATGGGGTAATCCGTCGCCCAGTTGTACTTCGCCCGATCTCCGGAGAGCGAGTCTACGCTCTGCAAAGTGCCGGTCGCCGGCACCGTGTAGTTCGACGGGACCGTGATGGAGAAGTCCAGCGTGGCCTTGTCGGAATTATCGCCCGGTTCCTGGACGTCACCGTCTTTGGCCGGCCACCAAGTGTGGGCGTAGTACGGGCAACTCAACGATGACACGACGGGACCTCCGCCGCCCGGCTGGTTCGCCACGACGAACGAGCCGAACCCGAGCGAAACGGGAGTGCCGTTATACTCAAGCGTTAGCGTGAATTCCTCGTTAAGCCCATAGGTCCGGTCGAGCACGACGCGTCGAGTCGACGCACTCTCCGTCGTAACTGTTGCCGCAGTTGTGTCATTCAGGAACGCCCCGGTGATGGTAAACGTATCCCGCAATCGGAATGTGAACTCCGTCAGGCTCGCCGAGAGGCTCCGGATGGTCATGCGATTGGTGCCGGTGACCGTGCAGTTGTGGGCCACCGTATCGACGTCGGTTACCTCTATGTCCAACTCGTAGTGCAGAATGTCGGTCTCATCGAGGGACTCTCTCGAAGCCCGGGTACTAGGCGGAGCCGGCTCTTCGATGACCCTTCCGTCGAGTACCGCCCGTTCCTTGCCCGTTCGCAGAGCTGCATCAGCGTCGTAGGGCTGGCGAGCCGAGACTCCCTCGCCCATCAACCCGAACCCGACTGCCGCGACCACCAGCCAACCGGCATGTATCATTCCGAAGACAGCAACGCTGCACCTCATCGCATCCTCCTGCCTTGCGCATTGCGAACTCGAACGATCGATCACCGCCGCCAGAGCCCGAGAACCACCCTCTGACCGCAATGTCATATAACCCGAACTGAAGATTGTCGGGTGAGCGTTTAGACCGCCCGATCCTGCGCGAACCTCGATTATAGGAAACTCCCCCTCCTCAAGGAAAGGTTTTTCTTGAGAACGGCAGCCTGTTTGCGAGAATCTCCGGAGCCCGCTTTCGCGAGTTTCCCCGAATCCGACGTGTGGCCGCGAAGGTCGGTTGGTCTCAGTCGGGGCGGCCAACCGATAAGGAAGCGGTGGGGGTGAGGGACGGCGTAGTGCCGTCTCCGCGCCCTGATAACCTGTTCAGAGAGCTGGATATGCCCAAGACCGATAGCACGGCGCACGCCGCGAGCCCTGCAGCAGAAAGCCCGAAAAACGCCGGACGCGGTCCGCTCAAGGAGTCGTTTCTGGACCACGTGCGGTTTACGCAGGCGAAGGTCCCCGGATATGCGTCCGAACGAGACCTTTTCTTTGCCCTGGCCATGACCGTCCGGGATCGTCTCATCGGACGTTGGATCGCCACGCGCAAGGCGTACTACCGCCATCCGGAGATCAAGCGGGTTTACTACTTGTCTCTGGAGTTCCTCATGGGGCGTACGCTCGGCAACAGTCTGGTCAACCTCCAGCTTTACGACGAGTGCTACCAAGCTCTGTTCGAGCTGGGCTATGACCTGGAGGAAATCCGGGAACTTGAAGAGGAGGCCGGGCTGGGCAACGGTGGTCTCGGACGCCTCGCCGCGTGCTTCCTCGATTCCATGGCCACCCTCGAGTTGCCGGGCTATGGTTACGGCATTCGATACGACTACGGCATGTTCCACCAGAGGATTCGCGACGGGCGTCAGGTGGAAGAGCCGGACGACTGGCTGCGTCTAGGCAATCCCTGGGAGATTCCTCGTCCCGAGCACACATTCCGAGTTCAATACTACGGTCGGGTGGAGGCGTACGAAGATGAGACCGGCCGGGAGCGGTTCCGCTGGGTCGATACGCATGACATCATGGCCTTGCCGTACGACAGTCCGGTGGCGGGCTACGACACTAATACGGTAAACTCACTGCGGCTCTTCTCGGCCAAGTCCACGAAGGAGTTCGATCTTTCCTATTTCAACCATGGCGATTATCTGCGGGCCTGCGAGGACAAGGCCCGGACGGAGAACATCACCAAGGTGCTCTACCCCAAGGACGACTTTGCTGAGGGGCGGGAGCTACGGCTCAAGCAAGAGTATTTGCTCGTATCTGCGTCATTGCAGGACATCCTGGATCGCTTCAGCGCTCAGCACGGTGATTGGATGCTCCTGCCGGACCGGGCCGCCATCCAACTCAACGATACTCATCCGGCTTTGGCCGTTCCGGAGCTGATGCGGGTGCTCATGGACGACAAGGGGCTGGAGTGGGACGATGCCTGGAGCATCACGACCCGGACTTTCGCGTACACCAATCACACGGTTTTGCCCGAGGCTTTGGAGAAATGGCGGGTCTCGCTCATGGGGCGGCTGCTGCCGCGGCACCTGCAGATCATCTTCGAGATCAATCGGCGGTTCCTCAAAGAGCTCCACGAACGCTATCCCGACGACCCGGAACGTGTCGCTCGAATGTCACTAATCGAGGAGGGCAACGAGCAAAGTGTGCGGATGGCCCACCTCGCCATCGTAGGCAGTCATTCGGTCAACGGGGTGTCCGCTTTGCACACCCACATTCTGACCGAGAGCATTTTGCGTGATTTCCACGAGTTCTACCCGACGCGTTTCAATAACAAGACCAACGGCATCACCCCGAGACGCTGGCTCAAGAAGGCCAACTCCCCGCTCGCCTACCTTATCAGCGACGCTATCGGGGCCGATTGGCCTCGCAATCTCGATGAACTCCGTAAGCTGATTCCGCTGGCCGAAGATGCCGAGTTTCGGGCTCGTTGGCGGGAGATCAAAAAGCTCAACAAGGACCGGATGTCCGGGTATCTCCGCAAGACCCAGGACATTGTGATCGATCCGAATACGTTTTTCGACTGCCAGGCAAAACGCATCCACGAGTATAAACGTCAGATGCTTGTCATCCTTCACGTCATTACCTTGTATAACCGGATTAAGGAGGGTCGCAGCGACATCGTACCGCGCACGGTGATGCTGGCCGGCAAAGCCGCGCCGGGTTACTACCAGGCCAAGCTGATCATCGAGCTGGCGTGCGCCGTCGGGAAGACCTTGGATGACGATCCCCAGGTTGCCGGCCGGCTCAAGCTGGCCTTTCTTGCTAACTATGGCGTTTCTCTGGCGGAGTACATCATCCCGGGAACCGAGCTGTCCGAGCAGATCTCGACGGCCGGGATGGAGGCCTCCGGCACGGGTAACATGAAGTTCGCCCTGAATGGTGCCCTGACGATCGGTACGCTCGACGGGGCCAACGTCGAGATTCGCGATGAGGTCGGTGCGGACAACATCTTCATCTTCGGCCAGACCGCCGAGCAGGTCGCAGCCCACTGGGCGGCCGGGTACAGCCCTTGGAAGTTCCGCGACCGCAATCCCGAGCTACGCCTGGCTCTCGACCAGATTCTCGGGGACACGTTCTGCCCCGGTCAAGCTGGCAGGTTTGCCCCGATTGTGGACCGGCTGCTTCGCGACGGCGATCCGTATATGGTGCTGGCCGATTATGATTCGTACATTCAGTGCCAGGAGGTTGTCGGCCGGACGTACGAAGACCGCGAGAAATGGGGCCGGATGTCGATCCTCAACACGGCCAACATGGGCAAGTTCTCCAGCGACCGCACCATCCGCGAGTACGCGGAAGAGATCTGGAACGTGCGCCCGGTGCCGGTGGAACTATAGGGCTGCGTTGCACCCGGATTCTCGGGTGTGTTACCGCTGTTGAGCATCGCGGAATCGTCATTACCTCATGACACCAGATTGTCACCATCCGTAGGGCAGGTCGAGGCCCGAGACCTGCCGCAAAGACGCCCGATGCGCGAAGGCTGCGTGGCGATTCGAGCCCGTATGGTCCGCTGTGCGGACCGGGCGGTTCAGGGCTCCGCCGCGCTTTGGTTCGCAGTGCGGACCGCGCCTGCTCCACGGGTCAACGAGTTGTCCCATGACACCTATGTGGCACCATCTGTAGGGCAGGTCGAGGCACGAGACCTGCCACAAGGGCGCACGATGTGCAGAGTCTGCGTGGCCATTCGAATGCCCCCGCCTCTGCAACGCTACGCCACCCGGGCCCGCACCGAACAGCAGTCGGCCGGGCATGCGGCGATCTGTCCCGAAGGGACGTAGGCGGGTAGCCACGGGTGGAGCGTAGCGGAACCCGTGGGTGCCATTCGCCCCATGTGCTCCCGTCCCGAAGGGCCGGCGGACGGTTAGAGGGATCACGCGACGAGCGCGGCAGGTCTCGTGCCTCGACCATGCCCTACGATCTGCTAACCGCATTTGCATCGGCGAGTGAACCGGTCCGCACAGCAGGCCCTACCGGCTGCGTGTCATGCAAAGCCGCGGCAGGTCTCGTGCCTCGACCATGCCCTACGATCTGCCAACCGCATTTGCATCGGCGAGTGAACCGGTCCGCACAGCAGGCCCTACCGGCTGCGTGTCATGCAAAGCCGCGGCAGGTCTCGTGCCTCGACCATGCCCTACGATCTGCTAACCGCATTTGCATCGGCGAGTGAACCGGTCCGCACAGCAGGCCCTACCGGCTGCGTGTCATGCAAAGCCGCGGCAGGTCTCGTGCCTCGACCATGCCCTACGGTCTGCTAACCGCATTTGCGTCAGCGAGTGAACCGGTCCGCACAGCGGACCCTGCCGAATCCACGGTGCGGAAGGGGCGATGAAGCCGTTGCGGTCGAACGGGCGGGGCCCGCAATGTCAGACAATGCCGGAATATTGGTCGAGTGCTTCCGGGTTGGCCAAGGCGTCGCGGTTGAGGACGGGGTCGCCGTGGATCATGTTGGTGACGGCCAGCTCGACCTTCTTCCCGCTGATCGTATACGGAACCGCGGTCACCTGCTTGATGAACTTCGGTACGTGGCGTTTGGTCGCCCCCTCGGCGATCCGCTTGCGGATCTTGTCGATTAGCTCGCTATCCAACGTCAGACCTTCGCGCAGGGCAACAAATAGGCATACCTGCACGTCGGCGTCTTCGGTTTGCTTGCCGACCACCACGCTATCCACCACCTCCTCCATCGTTTCGACCTGCCGGTAGATCTCCGCCGTGCCGATTCGCACTCCGCCGGGGTTGAGCGTCGCATCGGACCGGCCGTAGACGATGACCCCGCCGCGCTTGGTGATCTCCACGAAATCTCCGTGCCGCCAGATTCCGGGATAATGCTCGAAATACGCGCTACGGTACTTCTCGTTGTCCTTATCGCGCCAGAACCCTGCGGGCTGGGACGGAAACGGGGCACAGCAGACAAGCTCTCCCTTCTCTCCCACGAGCGACTTACCCACGGCATCAAAGGCGTGGACGTCCATGCCAAGACCAAGACACTGGACCTCTCCGGCGTATACCGGGAGCATCGGGTTGCCCAGGATGAAGCAACTGATGATGTCCGTGCCCCCGCAAATGCTGGACAACTGCAAGTCGTCTTTGACATTGCGATACACCCAGCGGAAGTTCTCGACCGTTAACGGCGACCCGGTAGACAGGACCGCCCGCAGTTTCGATAGATCGTGCTGCGTCCGCGGCTCCAACTGCACCTTCTCGCAGGCGGATATATACTTCGGGCTCGTGCCGAAGACCGTGATCCCCAACCGTTCCGCCATCTGCCAGAGGTGGTCCGGGGTCGGGCTGAACGGACTGCCCTCATAGAGCACCACGGTGGCGCCGACGCCCAGGGCACTGACCAGCCAGTTCCACATCATCCAACCGCAAGTCGTGAAATACAGAATCGTGTCGTCGCGCCGCAGGTCGCAATGCAGCATCAACTCCTTCATGTGCTGCAAGAGCGTGCCACCCACCCCGTGAACGATGCACTTGGGGATGCCCGTCGTGCCGGACGAGTACATGATGTATACCGGATGATCGAACGGGACCGGCTCGAACGTCAGCTCCGCGGCGTCTGCCAGGAAGTCACCCCACCGTACGGCGCTTCTGATCCCGGATACGTCCGGAGCCGCCTCGATGAACGGTACGATGATCACCTGCTCGATGCTCGGGATCTTCTCGACAATCCCGGCGATTCGTTCGAGCGAGCTGATCGTCTTGCCGTTGTAGGTGTAGCCGTCCGCGGCCACGAGCATCTTCGGCTCGATCTGGCCGAACCGGTCGAACACCCCGTTGATTCCGAAATCAGGGGAGCATGAGGACCAAACCGCACCGATACTCGCGGCCGCGAGCATGGCGATGACCGCCTCCGGGATATTGGGCATGTAACCGCCGACGCGGTCGCCGCGGGTGATTCCCGCAGCCCGCATCGACGCCGCCAGCCGGGCCACCTCGGCGCGCAACGCCCGGTAGGTAATCGTCCGCGTCCGCCCCAGCTCGTCCTCGGCCTCGATGGCCACGCGGTCATCGTCGAACCGCAGCAGGTGCGCAGCGAAGTTCAACTCCATACCCGCGAACCACTTGGTCCCGAGCATTCCCTCTCCGCTTTCTACGGAATCTGCCGCCTTGGTTGGGGCAACTTCTGCGAAATCGAGAAGTTCCTGCCAGAACTGGTCACGATGCTCCACCGACCAGCGGTGCAACGCGGGCCAGTCCGCAGCGAAGCCGTACTTTTTGGCCGCCATGGTCATAAACGCGTGCATCTGCGATTTCTGGATACGTTCCGGAGATGGCTGCCACAGCAGTTCCGCATCTTGCATGATTATCTCGCCACCGGTTGGAGGTTTCGGGAGTTCCCGATTCACGGATCGGGGCATTACGCCGCCCGTACACTCATAGTCCGCGACCATTCTTGTGGCATGTTCCGGGGGCGTCAACTTTCCGCGCGGGCCTTGCGGCGTGCGAAGCGATTGCCCGGCAGGCGTTGGATCAGGCCCTTCAGTTGCAGCGCCGTAAGCGTCGAAGTCACCTGTGCCATATCCAGCTCGGCTGACATACAGATTTCGTCGGCGTCTGCGGTTCCCTCGGCCAGCACCGTCAGAATGGCCTGCTCGGTTGCGCCGGCGGGCGACGCGGCGGCCGGAGCCTCGCCGGCAGGTTCCGCTTCGTCTCCGGCGTACCCCCGCATAATCTCCCCGACCTCCTGCAACTCGTCGAGAATGTCCTCCAGGCTGGTAATCAGCTTCGCTTGCCCATCACGGATCAGACCGTTCGTTCCGCACGTAAGCGATGGCTGGTCCAGACGCCCGGGAATCGCAAAGACCTCGCGGTTGTACTCGCTGGCCAGCCGGGCCGTGATTAACGCGCCGCTGCGCTTCCCGGCCTCAACGATAATCACCCCCAGAGCGAGCCCAACGATGATCCGGTTCCTCCGGGGAAAGTTCTCCGGGGTGGGGGACACGTCGATTGGGTACTCGCTGACCAGCGCCCCAGTCCTCGTGATCTCTTCGGCCAGCTCGTTGTGCTCCGGCGGATATACTGTGGCCAGCCCATTGCCCAGCACGGCAATCGTTCGGCCGCCGGCCCGGATTGCTCCACGGTGGGCATGACCGTCCACCCCTCTTGCCAACCCGGAGATTACCGTGAAGCCTGCGGCCCCGAGCAGTTCCGCGAACCGCATGGCCTGCTCGCGCCCATAGTGCGAGCATCTTCTCGTCCCGACTATCGCAAGCGCCACGCAGTCCGTTGGCTGGAGAGTTCCGCGAACATATATACAAGTCGGCGGGTCCGGAATGTGGTGCAGCGGCTTGGGATAATCGGAATCCTCCAGGCATAGGATGCGTACCCCGCATTGGCTCGCCCGTTCAATCTCGGTATCGACCGTGGCGTCGCCGCGTGCTTGGAAGACGGCCTCGGCCACCTTCTCGGAGATCAGACTGACCTGCATGAGCTCCGTTCTCGACGCATCCAGGACGGCCTCGATTGACCCGAAGTGCTCGATGAGGTTCCGCAGCCGAATCGGCCCGACCATGGGGGCCAAGTGCAGACGCAGGTACTTACGCCCCACCTCGGAAACCACCGGCCCGGCCTTGGGTGTCATTAGATCTGCTTCGCTCATTGTCGCGCCATCCCAGAAGAACGGTCTTGATAGGAAGATTCAAGTGTAACAGAGAGCCGGCGATAACTCAAGCCGCATCGCCGGATTCGACCACCGAGGGGGTCGGGATTATTTCTTACATCGATGAGTCGGCGTCGTTATACTAGTTACCAGGAGGGTTTGTGAATCGGTCGGGGCGTCACCCCGCGTTGCGTGATTCCCGCATCTCAAGAGTTCAGAATAACAGGGTTCGGAGGGCAAGAAGGATGTTCTCATCTTCAATCGGTCGCGGGTCGGTGCGTTGTACGGTTATCCTGCTGTTGGGCGTGCTCCTTCTCGGCGCCGCCCCGGCATTCGGGGCAACGATGGCGGAGCAGTTTCAGGCCCAACGTGGCGTGACCACTATCGGGTTCGGTCCGCTTGGCGGGATGTTCAACTTCCTCGGCTGCAACCGGGAATACGCCTACCCGGCCATGGGTGGCCCACCGCCGGGAACTCCGTCGGGCGCCACGCAGGTCTTTATCTCTCGTTGGTGCGAGAATCATCGTTGGCAGGCGGCGTGTGAGGAGTCCTGCGTTCGGTCCGCGCAGAACATCAACATCTCCATCCACTTCGGTGACGGATCGGTCTACGTGTACCGGTTCTATTCGAGCCGAATGAACTGCACTAACGGCGATTATCAGTACTTCCGAAGCGCAAATGACGAAGCCAGTGGAATTGGATATCACCGGATCCGATCCGATAGCATTCGCCGGACGCAATCCTCCAGTGCGCGGGCGGAAGTGGTGGAGGAGAACAGCTCAGCAGCCTGGCGGGCACCGGCCGGGGGGACTCTGGTGCTGGGTGATGACGCCCAAGATACCGTTGAGGATCTTGACGATATCGAGCTGTGCGCGGGATCCGGCGGGACTCTCGATCTCCGCGGGCTCGATCCGACCGTGCCGGTTCTTGTGACGAGCCAACCGGTCACCATTTACGCGGATAACGTCTTGTTGGATGGGGGCGTGAGTCTCTCCGATCTCTTCAGCCCCGCCCCGACCGTGGTCGCCGGAGCCGACCGTTACGAGGTCGAGATCGCCCCGGTTTCGCGAACCTGCATGATCGGGCCCGGCGACTATATGACGGTTTTGTCCATCCACAATCTCTCTAACGTGGATGATAGTATTACGGTGTCTTTGAGCGATGAGCTCGGTTGGCTGGCGACGTCTGATACGGTGATCCCCATTGTCGCCGGCGGGTCCACGAATTTCGACGTTGTCGTCGTTGCTCCGGATCCTGCGGGGATGTGTGACATCGATAAGGTAACCGTCACGGCCACCACTAGCGATGGGGGATCCGCCGACTTCGAGTTTGAGATCAGCGCGGATGTCGACCTGGACAGCGATACCATTCCTAACGCCTGTGATGTGTGCTGGAACGACATCGACGCGGGGCAGGAGGACGGCGATACCGACGCCACCGGGGACGCTTGTGACAACTGCCCGGCAACCTTCAACCCGTGGCAGGCCGACGAGGACGGGGACGGGATCGGCGATGCGTGCGAGGGGAACGTTCCCGCGGTGTCGGAATGGGGGGTGCTGGTTCTGTTACTGCTTACTGCTTCGGCGGGGTCGGTCGTGTTCGCCCGACGCCGGACGAGCTAGGATTGCGAAGCGGCTACGGGCGGCCGAAGGTCTGCGTCCAGTAGTTGCCCGCGTAATAGCCGACCCCCGTTTCGGTGTATTCGCCCTGCATGAGGTTTGCGCAGTGGCCGGAGCTGCCCATCCAGCCGGCCACTACATCTTCCGGCGTGCTATAGCCCCAGGCGATGTTCTCCGCCCAGGCGGATCCGCTGTAGCCGGCGTCTTCAAGCCGATCGCCCGGGCCGGCGCCGTCGGGGCTGGTGTGATCGAAGTAATCCCGCGCGGCCATGTCCCACGAGTGATTCCGCGCGGCACAGCGAAGCGTGGAATTCATAGTGAGCGGTCCGGCCGGCTCGAACACGCCGCCGGTTCCGCAATCCGCGCCTTCCGCCCGCCGCTGGTTTATCAGCTCGAGCACCTCTTCCTCGAAGGTGTTCCAACTCGTAGTCCAAGTGGTTACAGCATCGCAGTAGTCGTTTGCGGGCATGCCCTCGTCCGACACCTGGTCGAGGACCCCGCCCCCATTCGTGATCGAGTCGATCGTGGATATCGCCTGCATGCCGCATCCCCCGACGCTGATCGCAGGAACCAGACACGCCAAACAACAGGACTCCGCCGCTGCAACGCGAGCGATTTTCGGTAATAGCACGATGGTTGAACCTCCTCTCGTTTCCCTTTGCATCGGCTGTTTTAAGGCAACACGCCAGTACGGCGGCCGGCCCCGTTCCTCGATGCTGTCATATCAGTCCGTAGGGTCCGCCGTGCGGACCATCAGCAGGTAGGGCACGGTCGAGGAACGAGACCTGCCATTAAGGCCGCAATGGCTCGAGTCGCACGAATATGTGCCACCCACGTGGCTCGCGGGACCAGCCCGCTAGGGCGGCAGCTCTGCCTAGCCCGCGGCGTCAGCCGCGGGATCGAGTCGCACGTCAACCCAAGCCCCGCCAGGGGCGGCACTTCGATGATTGAAGAGCTCCCGGTGGTCGCCAACGTGCTCCTCTTATGATGTTGAATCACCGGTGTTCGATCCAAACCTCGACGTCTTGTGCCGCCCCCAAGGGGGCTTGGCGTGAAGCGACCGCACAATCCCCCAGGCTTACGCCGCGGGGCTATAGGACCTGTCGCCCCAAGGTGTTTCACTTCCGACACGCTCGAGGTACGAGGCCTGCCAGAAGAAGTCGAGCGTCGCGCGAAAACCTCGTAGGGCACGGTCTCGTCCCTCGACTTGGTCTACAAGGGAACTTACCCGGACGACCATCGATGGGCCGGAACACGCGCCAAACTCAAGAGGACGTGCTGCCCGGCCTTGGTGGCAGGTCTCGTGCCTCGGCCGTGCCCTACGGGTCGGCCGTGTTGTATGAAGGTCGAGCGTTCGGTGCGGTTTGAGAGTTTGCGGCAGGTCTCGTTCCTCGACCGTGCCCTACGAATCATCAACGCCGGTTGGCGGTCCTGCGCTGCGCGCAGTCGATTCGGCGAGTATGCTACACGCCCCGGGAATCCCCGTTGAGGGAAACCCGATTCGGTCCGCAATCCGCGCCGCGATGTCCGGACACCACAATCGGTGATGAGACACCTTGCGAGATTAGGGCGTCTTCCTTGACTATCTTCGCGCAACCTGCGTACGATTACTGTAACAACTGCCCAGTGGTGTTGAAGTTGCCCGCTGTCGCTGGATGCAGAGACACATTCACAAAGTGACATGAACAGGGCACTCCGACGCCACGTGGGGTGTCGCTTTCGTTGAGATCGAACGCGCGGAGGTGTTTCGATCCGCATCAACGTTCGCGGGCGTCTACTCAAGCCTTCTGGGGTCAGCGTGAAGCCGTATGAGATTGCTTACCATCCCGGCGCGCAGCGATCGATTAGTCGCCGCGTACATTGTCGCGGTTTGTCTTTGCGGCATAATTATGACATGTCTCCTTGCGTATAACGATCGGGCAGTCGCGTTTTGCAGCAATTCGGTAGCCGTAGGCATCATACTCGTCTTCTTGATGATAATGTTCTGGGCCGGCCTTTCCTGGCGGATGCACCGGTCGTCGTACAACCACCTGCGGGCCAAGGTTGGCCCATTACCGGAGCCGGATCGCGACCTGGGGCTGCCACTCATTTGGGACGACCGGGTCATTCTGAAGAAGGCCCGGCGCCGATTGAGTGAGGACGCCGAGCCGATCTTCCTTGCCTACGGACTTTTCGCGGAGCCCTTGTCTTTCCGGGCCCCCGACCAATTGCGCCAACCGATTAGTCTCGGATCGGGTAGGCCTCTAGGCCCGGGGACGTGGATGGTCGTTGCGCTGTGGCTTACCTGGCTTGGGATGTTCTGCGTGGGAGTGAGGAACTGGGAAGGGTGGGTACTTCGTCAGGTCATCCTTGGTTTAGCCGTTGCCTCCACCGCCGGCTGGGGCGTTCACTTCTTCTTGTGCAGGATTCGGGAGGAGGTCCGGGTCGGAGAAGGGGTTCTCGATATCTACCGGATACCTTTTGGGGGCGGGGATCCTATCCGGAGGTTGCGATACTCGGTGGAGGATGAAGGGACTTTCTTCATCCTGAAATCCCCGGCGGCCGGTTCGGCGGAAAGTCACATGGTCTGTGGTGCGAGGCCGACTCTGCTGGTCGGCAACGCTCATAGAAGCCACCGGATTCGCCTTCGACGTACGGATGTGACGCAGGTCCTTGATCGACTGCTGGTGCGGAAGGCTCGAACCGAATTGCCGACACTCTAGGACCTACGAATCATCAACGCCGGTTCGCGGAATCGGCGACCGGCTTCCGTGGATCGCCGCTATGCGTGTTGCCTGGACTTCGGTCCTGCGTTACGCACAGTCGGTTTGGCGGGCGATCTCAGTTCCGATATCGGGACGCCGCAAGCTCTGATGAAGGAACCTGCAATATGCGAGCGTTCCGCCTTGACTATCTGTGTGTGATTCGCTTAGGATTGCAGTAGCATCTCCAGTGAAGTTGGGAGCTTGCCCGCGCTCATAAGGAAAGGAGGGACATGTTTGCCAAGTGCGGGACAACTCTGTGGTTCGCGATGCGTGTTCATGTGTTTGAGGCTATTCATATCTTACGGAGAAGTGAAATGAAGAAGCTGTTGGCAAGTATAGGGATCACTTCGCTGGGTTCGTTGGGCCACCGCTCCGACGCGGGCTCGAGTAGGACCTATGCGGAGGGCGTTCAGCCCCCCCCCTTGATTTCCTGGAGCCGTACTTTCGAGGTAGGTCTGCCCGCTGGGTTGCTTCCTGGGTTCTCGCGGTAGCATCCATGGTCTTCGGGCCGATTCTGCCTGCCGTGATGGCTGATGGGGGCGTTGGCGGTGATCGCTCTACCGACCCGCCCACTCTGTTTGATACACTGTGGGGATCCGCCGCTGACGATGACGCCGGGATGTTCATCGAGGACGGGGTCGTTTCGCTCACCCTGCCGGTCTACGAGGGCGAAGAGGTGGTGGACCTCGAGGAGCTGGATACGGCCCTGTTCGAGGTGCACTTCAGCGAAACATGGTTCGACGGCTCAGAACTTGGAGGCGACTTCCTGTATGAAGAGGTGGTCGAGGCGGGAGCGTTCACGCGCGAAGAGGAGACGTTCATTCTGGTGGTGACGAGAACTGAGTTCGTGGTGCAAACTGACGCCGGTGAGGTGCGTATGCAGACTTTCATGCCAATCCTACTGTGCGCTGATCTGCCCGAGGCCATTGAGTCTGCCGAGAGCCTCGCGGCGTACCGGCCCCCGCCTCCTGGAAGCGGAGAGAAGGAGCGGTTTCGTGAAGACGCCGCGCCGTGCATGGCAATTGCCCCGGCAGATGTCGGGGATCCTCTGGACCCGACCCCGACACGGGGTGGCGATTTCTGTCTCAGGAAGAAGCAGAGATGCAATAGCGTTGCCTGGAACAATTTCCAGGCGGAAGCATGGACGGCAGCCGGGGTAGGCATCGGGTTAGCTGCTACTTTGGCTGTTGGGTGTTGCGTTCTTACGGGCCCAATAGGCGCGAAATTGTGTATCGTCGGCGCGGTGGCTGCCGCGTCGGCTGTCACGGCATGCTACATCGAGTCAGCCCGATACACAATGATGGCAACGCAGACGTTGTGCGGGGACAAGTACGACGACTGTTGCCGCGACCACCCAGGAGTGTGTGGCAGTGTCCCGGACTGATCCTCCGCCCCGAGTCAGAAGGGCCCGAGTGTGGTCCGCTACCGCGCTCTCTGTATCGCCCCTTATCCTCTTGCTCGGGTTGGTGGCGAAGTGGGCCAACTTTGAGTTTTCACCTTACTGGTCGCTCCCACTCCTTAGCGTTTTCGTGCTCACGACGATTGGCGTGCAAATCAGGTATGAGTTTCGCGAGAAGGCCAAGGAGGCCGAAGGATACCGGCCCTGCAGTAAGTGCTCGTATGACCTGCGCGGTCAGCCGGACTATGACGTCAACGGCGCCCGGAAGTGCCCGGAATGTGGCACGATCAGCGAGCGCCCCGATTGGGAGCCGCGAATACGCGAACTCTGGCGGAACTCGACGCTCAGGCGCATCCTGAAGAAGTGAAGATCGGACCGTCTGAGCCGGGCTGGCCGGGTCGAGGCACGAGAACTGCAACAGGCTCGCGCGATACGTGACGGCTGCGGCAGGTCTCGTGCCTCGACCGTGCCCTACGGGTCGGGCGTGTTGTATGAAGGTCGAGCGTTCGGTGCGGTTTGAGAAGTTGCGGCAGGTCTCGTGCCTCGACCGTGCCCTACGGGTCGGGCGTGTTGTGTGAAGGCCGAGCGTTCGGTGTGGTTTGAGAGGTTGCGGCAGGTCTCGTGCCTCGACCGTGCCCTACGGGTCGGGCGTGTTGTATGAAGGTCGAGCGTTCGGTGCGGTTTGAGAAGTTGCGGCAGGTCTCGTGCCTCGACCGTGCCCTACGGGCAGGGTGCCTGCGTTACGTGAACGACGCGGCCCTGCGGAATCGGCGGCATTATGCGAAGCGGCCCCGGATCGGGTTGACCCGGGGCCGCTATCATCAACGCACGGTTTGTTACCGCGCCGGTTTTGTTACTTGCCGACGGCCAGCACCAGGCTCCGCGTTGCCTTCAGCTTATTGACGGCCTCGCGCAGACCGGCGAATTCCGCAGCCGAGACTCGCTCGCGGTCGATCGTAATCTCGCGGTGGAAATGCACGTTCTTGCCGTCGATCTCCACCGTCTGAACAGCCCGGCCCCAACGTCCGGTGATTGGCTCGAGCGATTCCGGCACGATTACGGCCTGCCACTCTTCCGGCAACTCGATCAGCAGGTCGACCTGCTCGTTCAAACGGCCGCCGATCCAAACATCGCTCCTCCGCTCGGACGCCCCGAGCGGCAGCGGGATACTGCCCAAGAACGCCGGACCGTCGCCCAGCTTCAGCATGTGCCGCCCGCCGTAGGTCTCGAGCGCGTCCGCGGAGGCAACCGAAGCCGTGGCCTTGAACACCTTCTCCGACAGCTTCGCGACGGAATGGCTCGTGACGTCCAACCCGCTGAGAACGTGCCCGACCGTACCCGTAACCTGCGACTTCTGGGCGCCGGCCGTCTCCAGCCTCTTGGGAACATAGAACGCACCGGTTGCACGGATTCGCATATCGCCGGACGCCTTGCCGTCCTTGTCGATGGTGATTTTGCCTGCAATCTGAAGATCGCTCGGCTTCTTCTCGCCGCGGGCGTGAATGTAGTTCGTCACGAGCGATCCGGCGGCGTCACGCCCGATCAACCAGTGCCGTCCCCACGAGCCCGGATTCATGAAGACCCCGTGCTGCGGGTGCACGTACATCGGACCATCTTCAACATCCGCCACGACTACGGCATCAATCCCGGAAGCAATCGGTACGACCTCGTCCGATTTGTCCCACGCCGCGGAGGGGACCCCAACCATGGCCGACGCGTCAATGCCCAACGAACGCACCGCGGCCAGCAGCAATGCCGCCGACTCCAACCGGTTACCGTAGTTTGCCTGCAGAACGTCCGCGGCAGGGCGGCAGGACAGCCCGTGCATCGCCTTTGCGTCGCTTACGAAATTGAACGAGTCGTGGATCTTCTTGGCCAGCAGACGAACGCGCTCCGCCGCGTCCGGCTCGCCCTCAACGGTGGCCTCGGCAAACTCTTTAATCGTCCCGTTGCCCGCGCCGGCTTGGTTTACCCGGCCCGCGGTCGCTCGTTCCCAGGTCTCCAGATCCGCACAGGTTGTGAACCGCAGGCGCGGGCACTGCATCTGCCACACCGGGGCATGGTGCTCCGCGCGGGCTCCGGCAAGATCCTGCATCTTCCAGGCGTAGGTGGTAGCCGGTCCCCAGCCTACCACCGTAGAGGTCTTTCCGAACTGGGCGCCCGGGTCGCGGTCTATCTGGTAATGGAAGGGGCCTTCGGTCGGCACGGTCACAGAGACTAGCCGCTCGACAATCGGATACTCATCATTGAGCCGCACATCCCCTTCGAGCCAGGGCAACACTCCGGCCGGAGTCACGACTTCGTAGTCCAGCTCCAACACACAGTCGGCCTCTATTCCGCTGAATGACACGATCTGGTCACGCCATGCAGCGTACTCCGGCCAGCCCACAATCTCGTCCGGAGCGGCGATATTGAACGAGTAATCCGGCACCGGCAGAACGGTACCGTCCGCCGTTGTAGTCTGCGCCTTGTGGATGATCAGCTCTTCCTGTTCATTCACGAAAGCGAGGCGGGGGTCGCCATACCGGTCGATCGGGCGAACGTTGAACAGCTTCACCCATTTGTGGTCCCGCCGCTGGACTGTGCCGTCGGTCTTGATCGTCCAATACTGCTCCCATTTGAGGATCACGGCGTCATCGCCGGGAAAGTCGGCCTGTTTGATGCTCAGATCGACCGCGCCCGCGTGCGCGGCGGCGCAACCGAACATGGCCGCCGCCAGGGTAAGAAAAGCCATCGCAAACGTGCCACACCGAAAGACCCTCATACTCAGTCTGCTATGCTGCATTATGTATTACCTCGTCTGGGCCCACCTGCGGGGCCAATGGGGTTATTCCCTCAGCCTTCCCCGGGCTGCCGAGATGTAAACGGTAACCATGCTCCGTTGCCGTATTTTCTCACCGCCCGTTGATGGCTGGTTGCGTCTCATTCTTACGCTTTCCGTTGGTCCGCCGGAGTTCTACCGCGAGGCGACTTGCGTATCCTCGTCACCCTCGGTGCATACGATCCAGTCGTTGGCGATCTTGTTCATGGCATCGACGGCCTTCTTGTATTCCGGATACTCGTCCGCCGGTACTTCGCCCTTCTTGAGCGTCAACTCGAACCGATAGGTCAGCTCGCCGTCGCCCGGCTCGATCTCGAACTTCATCGCCGCCGATTCGGAATCCATGCTCACGGGGTCCGGAGTATGTGCGATCTTCCAGCCGTTCGGCAGCTTGATCGTCTCCTCGTAACGCAGCAGTCGAGTCGCCCAGAACCGCATAGTATACTTACGTTCCTTGGCACTGCCCGGGTCCATATGCGACGCTCTGAAGAACCGATTCAGCGGGTGGGACATCAGCGGCAGACGGAACAGGTGCAGACCGTCGCCCCCGGCCGCATAGCCGTCCGCCGTCACCTTCATGTCGACAAACCCGTCTTGCGAGTAATCGTACGGATCGATCATCTTAAGTCCGGAGACCCGAGCGTTCGGGGCGATGTTGATCGCTTCCTCGAAGGCGGCTTGGCGATCCGGGACCGGCATGCCGTTCACCGCCCGCCGCAGTCGGTTGTCGGCCGCTCCGTGCAGGTCAAACAACAAATGCGAAGAGAGCTTGCCGTCCGCGTCGATCTTCGCGTCGCTGCGAACGAATCGCATGTTGTACTCGGGCTCGTAGTGCGGCGAGAGGGTCTGATCCTGTCCCTCCGGCGTGCCGTATACCAGCCCCTGCAAGTCCTCGAAGCTCGACCACATTCCCCGGGTCAGCGGCACCCACGTCGGGTCGAGGACCATGAAACTGCCGTCTTTGTTACGCATAACCGTGACCGTGTGGTTGAACTGGTCCGCCGGGACCCGCTCTACTCGCGACCCGGCCATGGTCAACGCCGGGTATACCTCGTGGCCGAGGACCCGCATCATGGTCACGGCCATGCCGGCCTTGTCCTTGCATACTCCGCCCCGGTCTCGGAACGTATTGATGCTCTTGTGCAGCGTGTATCCCTCGCGCGGGCCGCCCTGTTTGGTGCCGTAGTACCGGACGTGGTCAGCCACCCAGTGTACCACGGCCTCGATCTTCTCCATTTCGGTCTTTAGCCCCTTGGTCAGCTCGGCCACCTTCGCCCTGATGGCGTCGTCCGCCTCGAACTGCGGCTCGTTGACCTCGTAGAACCAGCGCGATTTGGCGTGCCAGTCTTCCAGGGTGGCCATGACCACCTTCGGAACGCAGTCATCCAAAGCGACCATCCGCGGCTCACTCTTGACGGCCGGGATGTCCTCGGCCCACCACGAATGGACCAGGTAATCGCCGTCGAACCACAAGGACGACTTCAGTTCCCCGTTGTACACCTCATACTGGACCGGCATGTCTTTGGGCATATACACCGAATACCGCTTCTTGAGGATGGGGTTGTGACCCTGGAACAGCGTGACCTCATACCAGTGCCCGGCCATCGGCGGGATCAGGCCCTCGCCGGCGTCCCGGCCGCCCGCTCCGGCGCCCCCCCCGGAGTCGGCCAGGTAGGCGATGTTGAACCCGATTTTGCTCGTGCGAATCTCCAGAGAATCGCCGATTTCCAGCCGTGGAATCGCCAACAGGTGCTCGAGTCCCTCCCAGTAGATCATGTGTAACGCGGACGGCGGGGTGATGAGCGTCGACAGGTCGACATCTTCAATAGTCCCGTCCTTGCGATGGATCCGCACGGCCTTGATGGTTACCCGGTAGGTGTCCGGGTCGAACTGCCATCGCAGCACCGAGCGCGAACGGACCCCGGCGTCCGTCAGGATCTTGATTACCTGACAGGCCTCGGTCGTCGCCAAGCCGCTTTTCTGAACGTAGACGTCCGCTTCGTCGAGCACATAGACGAAGTCGGCGTTGTCGTAGTCCTTCGCTCCCTTAGCGGAAGCGATCATCTCCTTGATCTGCTCGTCGGTGGCCGGCTGCGGTGGCTCGGCCATCGCCGGCACCGCGTACCATGCCATCAGTCCAAACAGCAGAACCCGTGTGGTCAAACTCATCGTTTTCTTCATGGGGTTGTCCCTGTCGCTACCTTTCGAGATCGCTCGCCCGATACGATACGCTCCCACTCCCCGCGTCTGCGCAAACAGCGGGCAGATAGGCAATCTAGCGGAAAACGACGAGTTTTTCCAATGACGGAGTGGACCTCGGTTCGGGGCACGGGAAACGTGTGAAGAGCCGACGGAAAGCGGCGGGCGAAGGTGTTGCGGCGGCCGTAGATCTTTCATCGCCCAGGGCGTTGGCCGGCGAAACGGGGGGAATCTCGCGACAGCGACCGCTCGCCGACCTGCACGGTGCCGCGGGTAACACCCCGATCGGTCTCCCGATCGCGCCCCGGGCAGCGCCCAGGCGACAAGATCATACAACTTGTCCGCCTCAGGTTCGCCCTTCGTCCGGTATGCCCCTCGTAGGGCACGGTCGAGGAACGAGACCTGCCGCAACGCTCAACCACCTCCCTGACCGTAACACGCGACACAATCCCTACGGGTCAACAAGTTGACCCAGACCACCCACCAGATCCGGCGCCCTTCGTAGGGCACGGTCGAGGAACGAGACCTGCCGCAAACACCCGCGGCCCACGAGACTCGCGTCGCGATTCGAGTCCCCCACCTCCAAAGAGGTGAGCCACCCGGCCAACGTGTCCGCCTTCGTGGCAGGTCTCGTACCTCGACCTGCCCTACAACCGCTACGCCACCCCGTAGGGCAGGTCGAGGAACGAGACCTGCCATCGACTGCTGCAAGCCTGCGCTACGCCCTTCGTAGGGCATGGTCGAGGAACGAGACCTGCCGCAAACACCCGCGGCCCACGAGACTCGCGTCGCGATTCGAGTCCCCCACCTCCAAAGAGGTGAGCCACCCGGCCAACGTGTTCGCCTTCGTGGCAGGTCTCGTACCTCGACCTGCCCTACAACCGCTACGCCACCCCGTAGGGCACGGTCGAGGAACGAGACCTGCCGTGAGCTTCTTTCTCGGTCGGTAAAAAAGAGGAAGGCAGCGTATGACGTTGCCGCCACACGCTGCCTCCTCAAGGTTCGAGCCTAGAAAGAGCCGAAACCCTTCCTAGTCCGACTTACGTTCAACTAGCGAACGCGCTTCACCTTCTGGATCTGGACAGCACCCTGTGCGTACAGAGCCATGTCCTCGAGGTTCAGACGTCCGTCGTTGTTGATATCACCAGCGGCCAGCTCACCGCGACCGTCGCGGATGAGTTCCTTCACGCTGATGTCGAGCACCGGCTCCGAAGCGCCGGCGGTCGCGTAACCGCAGCACCCGAGCTTGCTCTCAGCCATGAAGTTGGCGTCGATGAGATCGAAGTCGTCCACGTCCACGATGCCGTCACCGTTCAGGTCGGCATTCGGGAACGAACCGTACGCACAGTCTTCGCCACACTCGGTGTTACCGGTGCCGTAATCCGCACCGATCTGCCACATGTAGACACCGAAGTCCAGAACGTCAACGTGGTTCGGGCCATTGTCGCCAACCTGATAGAAGTCCAGGTTACCCGGGACCAACCAGTTGCCGCCAATCAGCGGATCGCCCTTGAAGACGACCTTCCAATTGCCCGTAACCTCGTCGCACTCGATGTCGCTGAACGAACGCAGCGTATGGAGCGGATCACGCGCCTCGATGCACTCGAAGTTGCCCTTATCCACATCCAGCGTCGCCGTGCCGTGGTTCGGGAAGTTGTACGGCGGACCGAACGTGACTTCCGCGCAAACCGTCTGCGGGGCGGCGCAGTTGTAGATCAGGTCGAACATGATGCAACGCGTCAGAGCGCCCGGAACGACCGCCGGCGAGAGGTCAACCTCAACGTCCAGGGTCTGCTTGTCCGAAACATTGACGGTCCAGACACACTCGGCAGTGCTCTCGCACTCATTCTCCGCGATGCAGTGGAAGTACGTCTTACCCTGCGGGAAGTTGCCACCGTTCATGATCATGTCCTGCGAAATCGGCAGGCCACCATCGTGCTCGGCAATGCAAACAACGTCCAAAGCGCCCAGGCACTCGTCCTCGGCGTAAGGCGGATCCCACAGAACCTCGGCATCGACAACGCCGCAGTCCACATTCACGTCGGCACCCTCGGGGCAGACGATCGTGACTTCGCCGTCGAGGACGATTTCCTCGCTGCAACCACAGTTGTCCAGCGGAACATTCGCACCGTGGTAGTCACCCAGCAGGGTGTTGTACGGGTTCTCGCTGATGAAGCACATACCACACGGGTCGCACTCGCCCAGCTTCACGAACTCGATGCAGGCCATGTCGTACGGACCGACCGTGCCCGAATTCGGGGTCATCGCATCGTCAGCCGCCAGAACGGCGTACCAGATCTTACCGGCAACTTCGTCGACCCAGGAGTCAACCTCCAGCAGGAACTGATCGTCACCTTCGCACGGTCCGATGCCTACGAACTCGAGACAGGTCGGATCATACGTCATCAGGAACTGACCACTCGTTACGATTGCGGAACCGGCACCCATGGAGACCGAAGCGATGACCGGGTCACCTTCTTCGTAGCAGACCCCGTCGAACTCGATACACAGCGGAGTCTCGAGGCTGCAATCGCAATAGCCGAACATCGGTGAGGACGTATCCTCGTTCTCGCAGAACCAGCCCTCGGGGCAATCAGCCAGCACGGTGCAGGGAATCATCTCGTCCGCCGGGAAGTCACCCGAACATGCCGTCGGATCGGCCGTACCGTCGCAGACGTCATCGATCGAGCACGGGTTGCCGTCATCGCAAACCGTATCGGCCGGCAACGCGTTGTGGGCAACGTCACCGGTGTTAGGATTACAGATGTCCTCGGTGCAGATGATGCCGTCATCGATTGGCGTCAACGCAGCGCCGTCCGGATCGCAGCAGTCGGTCAGGACGTTGTACGTTGGTGTGTTGTGGCACATGCAGGTTTCGCACGTGTCTTCGGTGCAGTCATTGCCATCGTTGCAGTTGGCGTCGTCGAGGCACGTGCAGCAGGGTGTCGCGCACGTCTCGCCCGCGTAGAACATGTAGGCCTTGCCCGGATCGGTAAGAGCATCACATTCGGCTTCCGTGATACCGTCAGCGCAACCGAGGCCCGGGCCGAGGTTGTAGCAGCACTGGCCCGTGACAATCGTCACGAGACCGGTCGTGCGAACCAGACCCGGAATCAACTCGGCGATATCGTTGTTCAAGAACGTCTTCGACGAGTCCGGGTTCAACGTGATCTCGTACGTGCCCTTCGCGGCAGCCGGGATGTCCAGGAGCAGCGTAGCACCGTACTGGATAATACCCGGGTCGGGCGGGAAACCACCCATGCAGGTCGAACCCATCTCGTAGTCCAACGTGCCGACGAACACCGCGGCCAGCGGCGTACGGCCGAAGTACACGAAGTCCGTCCGGGTGGTGTCAATCCACAACCCGTCTTCGGTCAGCGGGTTGAGCGGACCAATGTCCGCGCCAACGCCGTTGCTGTACGAAGCCGCGCTATCCAACGTACCCTGATAGGCACCCAGCAGCGGCGCCCCGGGAGCCTCACCCCAACCGCTAACCTTCAACTCGAGCGTGACGGTAACACCGCCGGCCGGAATCAGAATCTCAGACGGCGTACCCGGCGTGCCCATGTTGTCGATGATCGTATACGTCCCCGACGACCCGACCGGCTGCCACCTGAGCTCTTGGCCACTAGCGCTTACCGTAAGCAGCCCAACAACCAAAACACAACACAACCTACTTGCTTTCATCTTCCGGACCTCCGATTCTCTTAATGCGCAAGCGCGCATACCACGGAACCAACTCGGTCTGAAACGCACATCCAAGCTAAAGTCTGCCGGGGCAGCTCGGCCAAGCCCGAGCCACCATGAACTGCACACAAAACTACGAGTTAGCTAAACGGGCACTTTACTAGCCGTCATTATAGCAGAACGGACGTATACGATGCAAGGGGATTCCCGGGCAGATTCACCCGAGTTCTGGATTATCCACAGTTTTCGACGGGAGAATCTCTCGGTCGATTCCGCTGGGCCGCCTCATCCAGGGGGGGGTGGTGTCTGTACGCAATTACCGTCAAAGAAACAGCCTTCCCCGCCTCTCGCCCACGTGTCCGCCTTCGTGGCCGGTCTCGTGCCTCGACCTGCCCTACCGCTCTTCGCACGACACGACCGCTCGTAGGGCACGGTCGAGGAACGAGACCTGCCGCAAGCGCTCCGCACAACACGACCCTGCTCGTAGGGCAGGGTCAAGGAACGAGACCCACCGTCACCGTGCTGCGCTTGGGGGGTGTTTCACAAAGAGCCCTGGAGATACCGGTTTGAATGCCTCCCGGCAGTCCTGCTCATCCGGGATTGAGGGTGCTGGGGCTCGAACCCAGGACCTACGGCTTAAAAGGCCGTTGCTCTACCACTGAGCTACACCCCCGTTCGGTCCGCCGCTGACCCGCATCGTGCCGAAGGTATCGGCGGATACGAACCGTAGCGGGCGATCGGTCCGGTCAATATGCACGCCGTTAAGCGCGCGTCAAGGCTGCGAAAACGAGCGGGCCGATAAGGGAGAACTTCCCGTCGGCTACAGATACCCGAGATCCCGCAGACGCCGCCGGATCATCTCTTCTTCCTCCGGAGAATAGCAGGCCGTATCGACCGGCCCGATCATCCCGAGCACCTCCAGAGTGGCCAGGGTGTGCTCGACGGACTGCGCCACCGTCATCCGGTCGGTATCCAGCAGAATCTCCGGCTTCAGGGGCTCCTCATATGGGGCATCCACACCGGCCACGTGCTTGATCTCGCCGCGTCGCGCCTTCTCAAACAGATCCGCCGCCCCGCGCGTCAGCAGCACCTCCATCGGGCACCGGCAATGTACCTCCACGAAAGCTCCGATTTCCTCGCGGATCCGCTCGCGGACGTCTCGGTAGGGCGAAACGGCCGCGACGACCGTGGTCACCCCGTTGCGATTGAGCAGCCGGCACTCGTAGCCCAGGCGCAGGAGGTTTGTCTCGATCTCCTCGCGAGTGAAGCCCAAGTGCCGGTTCAGGGTCTGGCGGATCCGCCCGGAATCCAGCACTTCAATGCGCAGCCCTCGGCCACGAAGGGCCTCGCCCAACGCACGACCCACGGTCGATTTGCCCGAGCCCGAAAGACCGGTGAACCAGATTGTGAAGCTCTTCGTCAAGATCTCACCATGCGTTGACGTTCAAGACCGGCCCCCACCACAACACGATAACTGCCAGAACAACGAGCAGCCCCCACACGTTCATCGACCAGCCGATGCGAACCACATCCCGCACGCCGTAATAGCCCGCCGAAAAGCTGATTGCGTTCGGCGGCGAGCTTATCGGCAGAATGAAAGCCAACCCGGCCGGTACCGTCACCGCCAGAGTAATCATCACCGGCCCGACGCCCGCCACCTCGGCCAGGGAGTATCCGATCGGCAGGAGAATGGCCACTGCCGCGGCGTTGCTGATTCCTTCGGTCAGGATGATGCTGACGGTTGCCATCGCCAGCACAATCATCAGCGGCGAAACGGTGGAGTCGATTATTCGGTGAACCAACCACTCCATCGCTTTCGTTTCGGTCAGCGCCGCCCCGAGGGCTACGGCCCCTCCGTACATCAGCAGAATACCCCAGTTCACGTAGTCCTGCACGGTTTTCCAATCGACGATCCGCAGGACGAACAGCAATGCGCCGGAAACCATGGCGATCACGGCCAGTCCGACGGTGTGACCCACAGTAATCCATGCTGCGATGGTCACAAGCGTGAGCCCGGCCAATCGGCGTTCGCGCCCCGACAGGCGCCCGAGTCGCCGCACTCGCTGGTCGAGCATGCGCGTGGCGGGTTTGATGTCGTCAATGTCGTTCGGGATCCGCCGCAGGGTCAGCACGGCCACGACGGTCATGATCACCACGACCGGGATGCAGGCCGCCATCCAGCTCAGGAAGCTGATCGTTACGGTCGGGTGGGCTTCATGGAGCAGACTCAACGCCAAAGGGGTGCGGGCTCCGCCCAGGAACGTCCCGACTCCGCCGATGATGGCTCCCCAGGCCAAGCCGAGGAACAGTTTCTTTGCGTAATGGCTGCCCCGCGTCAGTCCCAAAGTGGCGGCGATCTCGGTGGCAATTGGGTAGATCATGGCCGCGACCGCATGCTCCGGCATCCACAGCGCCATGAACGACGCCGATACGGTGATCCCGACGATCAACCGTTCGGGACTGCTGTCGAACCGCTGTAGCGCCACCAGCGTGATGCGTTTGGAGAGCCCGGTCGAGATCATGGCCGCGGCCAGTAGGAACACGCCCAGCATAAAGAACACGGCGCTGTTGCCGAACAGACCGAACGCCTCATCTTTCGACAATACGCCTAACAACGGCAACAAAGCCACGGCGAGCAAACCGGTAGCCGCGAGCGGAATCAGATTCGTGAACCAAAGTGCCATGCAGACCAGGAAGATCCCCAGGCAGCGTTGCGGAGCCTCGAGGGGCATGTCGCCGGGCAAGCCGTCGGGGAGAACAAATGGCTGGGCCAGGGCGAGCCACGCGGCGACGGCGGCGGCGGCGGCCACGATCCCGAGCTTCAATGTCAACCGTCGATCCCCGGTCACCACGATCATCCACCATCCCCGACCGGATATTGCCGTTTGCTCGCGGCATTGTCGCGACTGACGACGATCTGTCACCGTGTCGGCCGCTTACTCGGGGTCTCCGCCGCAGCGCGGCAAGCCGGATTATTCACCGTCGTACGTCAGGATCGAGTGAATCGGGTACTTCCCCAACTTCTCGCGGCCTTCGAGGTACGCCAGCTCGATCAGGAAAGCACACCCGACGATCACTCCGCCAAGATCCTCAACCAACTCGCAGCAGGCCGCCATGGTCCCGCCGGTAGCCAGCAGATCGTCTACCATCAAGATGCGGTTACCCGGCTGGATGGCGTCCTCGTGGATTTCGACTCGATCTGTGCCGTACTCAAGGTCGTATTCCTGAGCACGGGTCTTGTCCGGGAGCCGGCCCGCCTTGCGCACGGGAGCGAACCCTGCGGAGAGGCTGCCCGCCACCGCGGTGGCGAAGATAAACCCGCGGGCCTCTACTCCGACAACCGCATCAACCGCTTTGCTTCGAAACGGCTGGGCGAGGTACTCGACGGCCAGCGACAATCCGGCCGGATTGCGCAGCAGGGGGGTGATGTCCCGAAACACGATGCCCGGCTTGGGGAAGTCTGGTACGTCTCTAATCAGGTTACGCAGCTTCGTGATTTCAATCTGACCATCCGTTGCCATACACGATTCCTCAACGCTTGACGCCATCAAACGACTCCAAGTTAATAACGGAAACCAACACCCACACCACTCCTATTCTCCAATCCCTGAATCACGCCTTAGCGTTGGGCAGCATCGTTCGGCGAATATACGGACTGTAAATTGCGCCGATCGGGTTATGCGCCAGGACCCGGTCCTTCGCAATCAACGTTGTCACCGGAGCGCGGGACGTTATCCCGAAGACCGCATCGTGTCCGACGCACAGGCCGCACAGGATGTTGAGCTCCGTCCCGGCCTCGTTCAGCTTCATTGCCTGCCCGGCCGGGTTGCACATCGTTTCCCTTTCCTTGGCGGAGTCAATCTGCTCGAGGCCGAGCGTGCTTTTGTCGATCCCACACACCTTGCAGCAGACCGAAACGACCTCGAACTTATCGCCCAGAATCTCCGCGACGATCTCGGCCTCGTCCGCCAGTCCGACGCAGAACGCCAGCCCCAACTTGCGAAACCCCATCTCTTCGGCAAACAGCATTGTCTCCCGAATGCGCGGCTCCCGGCAGTAGTGACGTCCTTCGATGGCCGTCGCCGCTTTGTGCAACCGCGCGATTTGCGAGTCTTCATATAAGGCGCGATGCTGCGCGGTGTCCTCGAAACAGTCTTTGCCCTCGCGGCACTCCCGGGTTCGGCACTTCGCGCAGCGTGGTGACGTTTGTTTGCTCATTCTCGTGCCCTTACTCGCACCGACCGTTCATCAGGAAACCAGACCATGTCCGAATGCCTGCGCCCGTGACATTATGGTGGCATCGTTGCGGATGTCGTCGGGCGACTTCACCTGGCTTGCTACCATTGCCCCGAGCCATTCGGCCTGGCCGAACTTGGCCATGCGCTGACAGATCTCCTGGACGAGATCTGCGCCGTCGTTATCTCCGCCGCCACCGGTAATCACGGCCGCCATCTTTCGCCCCTTCAGGAGGCTCTTGATGGTTCCGTCGCCGCCGAATTTGAACATGCAATAGAACCGGTCCATGGCCATCTTGAGCGGCCAGGCCGGGGACCAACAGAACACCGGGGTCGCCCAAATGATGAGGTCGGCGGCAAGAGCCTTATCCAGCACCGCGAGCATGCCGTCGTCGACCGCGCAACCGGGCAGGTCCGGCTTTCTCTGGCAGGAGAAGCACTCCTTGCAGCCGACAAGACCCTCCAACCCGGCCAGGTAGACTGTTTCTGCTTCTGCTCCGGCTTCCGCTGCCCCGGATAGAACAGAATCCAGGACCGCCTGGGTGTTACCGTGTTCCCGCGGGCTGCCCTGCAGGGCGAGAATGTTCATTGCGTTTCCCTCGACGTTGGAGCCTCCGCGGCTATCGCGCCGCCCGTTACGGCGGATATGCTAACACACTCGGTCGCTGTCGGCGAGTCATCGGGTTCCTGCTGCCGTGGGCCGCTAGTAGGCCGGGTGGCCCATGGCTTTAGGGCCTGTCGGTTTAGTCGCAGCAGACGGAGTATGGGTGAGCGATCTCCGTGCGGCTCGCGCTGTTGCACGGCTACGTTCTCCTCATCCAATCCGTGTCATCGTGGGTGTCCCTGGCAGATCAGACTCCCTATCTTCCCTAATAGAACGGTTTTTCCTGCGCGCAAGCCCTTTTAGGCCTCTTAAATGGCTTTCACCCGACCCTCGGCGCGCAGAGCTCCCACTATCGCTATCAGTTTCTTTATGTTGAAGGCTGTGCATGCCCATAACCACTCGGTTCGGACCTTGTCCAATCCACGTAGCAGAAACTGCCGAAGCCCCATTGCATGCTTGATGACTGCGTTGGGAGTCTCCGCCAGATGCGCCCGCCGTGCGTAGTCCTTCTTACCGGATGCCGTCTTCAGCCACGCCGCAACCTTCTGGCGAAGCGGTTCATGTTGATCATGTGAAACCGTTCGCCGCTTGCACTTGCCGGATAGACAATCTTCCGCCAGCCTGCAACCCTCACATGACAAACACCGATAGACCCGGTATTCCGAATCGGCGCCGTTCTCACGACCCTTCGTCTTGACTTGATCAAACGTCAGCCGGCGACCCTGTGGGCAGTAATAGCAGTCTTCTTCCCGCTGATAAACGAAGGCGGCGCGGTCCAGCTTTCCCGTCTGACGACGACGAGGAAGCTTAGCCCAGTCCGCCTCCGGCACCGGGGTACTCGGGTCCGAACGTTCCGCCGGATTGTCATCCGGCAACCGCGAAGTCCCCGTAGGCATCAAAGGTTCAATCCCGCGATCCACCAACGCCGAGAGGTTGCCACCTGTGCCGAACGTCGAATCTGCCACCAACTGCTCGGGTTTCTGACCAAAAGCGGATTCAATACGCTCGGCCGTGGGGATTACGGCCTCCGCTTCGTTAATCTCGTTGAGCACGTCCCCATCTACGATCATCCCGCACTCATCATCCGCAGCGGCTACCGGATTGTAATTCGGACCATAGCCGCCCTCTTTATTGGGCATGATCGTCGAATCCGGATCGGCCACCGGAACCTTGGCCTTACGTTTCGAAGTGTTTTGGGACTTGCTATGCTTGGCGTCGATCTTCTTCGCAGCCTCCAAGGCCTTATGAAGTTGTTTCTGACGCTTCTTCAGATCGCCCAACTCCGACGGCAGGGTGTTGACCGAAACGCTGTCGCCAAACAGATCCTTCTCGCGACGATCTATCTGATCCGCCTCGGCCAGCAACTTATCGATCTGTTCGTCCAGAACACGTAATCGTTCTTCAAGCGTCTTGGCAGTGGCCGTCGCGTGTGGACTGCTATTCGCTTTAACCCGAGTCCCGTCCAACGCCACCTGATTCAGGCGTATCAATCCCATTTGCATAGCCACGCGGCCGATCTGTCGGAACAGATCCTTCAGTTCTCGTTTGAACCTCGTGCGGAAATCACAGAATGTCGAATGGTCGATGATCCGTCCTTCCGTCAGCCACATGAAGTCAACAGCGTTACCACACGCCCACTCCAGACGCCGACTCGATCGAATCTTGTTGGTCAGACCGTATAGAATCGCCCCGGCCACGATCTTGGGGTGAATCGGCGGCTGCCCCACCACCAGAACGTAATGTTGTTCCCAGCTTGCCCAATCCAGTCCATCGAGGATTTCCATCAAGAGCCGCACCGAGTGATTCTCGGGGATGCGGTCTCCCAACGTCTCGGGAATCAGGAGTATTTGGTCTCTGGGCAGCGGGGCTCGGTTCCATCTGCTCATGCTCGTTGCCTCCCTGCGACGCCTCTCTTCCTGACGCTCGGCCACGAACACCTGCCATCAAGAACCATGCCAATTAAATCGACAGGCCCTTTAGCCGTGGGGGACAAGGACTCGCCGGTTGGCCCCGGTCCTCTTGAGTCTGGTGTATGATGCGATCCATGAAGGACCTTTGGAATAGGGCGCATCGGCTCCTTGCGGGGCTGGGGCCGACGTGCAACTCGATCCTGCGGCTCACGCCGTTGGCCGGGCAGAACTAGCGCCCTTGCGGGCTGGTCCCGCGAGCCACGCGGGCGGCACATCGTCGTGCGACTCGGGTCATTGCGGCCTTGACGGCAGGTCTCGTGCCTCGACCGTGCCCTACGGCAAGCCCCTTGGGGCGACAGATCCTCTAGTCCCATGGCGTAAGCCTGGGAAATCGATTGGTCCCGCGAGCCACGCGGGCGGCACATCTTTGTGCGACTCGGGCCATTGCGGCCTTGATGGCAGGTCTCGTGCCTCGACCGTGCCCTACGGCAAGCCCCTTGGGGCGACAGATTCTCTAGTCCCATGGCGTAAGCCTGGGAAATCGATTGGTCCCGCGAGCCACGCGGGCGGCACATCGTCGTGCGACTCGGGTCATTGCGGCCTTGACGGCAGGTCTCGTGCCTCGACCGTGCCCTACGGCAAGCCCCTTGGGGCGACAGATCCTCTAGTCCCATGGCGTAAGCCTGGGAAATCGATTGGTCCCGCGAGCCACGCGGGCGGCACATCGTCGTGCGACTCGGGTCATTGCGGCCTTGATGGCAGGTCTCGTGCCTCGACCGTGCCCTACGGCAGGCCCCTTGGGGCGACAGATCCTCTAGCCCCATGGCGTAAGCCTGGGGGACCGTTACGGAGCCCGGACCATCGGCTTGGCGTGGGTGACGCTGAAGGGCAGCGAGAGCTTTGGCAGCCCGGCCGCGGCGCGCAGGTCGTTCTGCTCGGAAAGCAGTTGGCGGAAGGACGAGGCGGGAACCTCGATAACACTCCCGTCGGCCAGCCCGATCGAGACCATGTCGTACGGGGAGATTCTGGGATTCTGATCCGGATCAGGTGACCAGACCACCAGCCACAGGTTCGGGTCCGCCGTTGAGAGGTCGATGTCGTGGTAGGTGAAGACGAAGTCGCCCAGTCGATGCGCTGTGGTGCCTTCGGGCAGAGCGCGGGCGGCGGCGGTGGCGACTTCTTGCCGACGGTCCTCCGACAGGCCTGTGAAGCCACTCAGGTAGATCTCTGCTACCGGTACGGCATCGCGTGCCGTAGTGGTGTCAAACAGAACGAAATCTGAAGCGAGCACGAAGTAGTCGGCCGCAAGTTGGATCGCATGGGGCGGAAGCTGCCCGTCGTTTACGTCGGCGAATTTCACAATCGACTCGGCAATTGCGGCGGTTTCGTCGCGTTGCATCCCCGGATATGGGGCAAACGGACCGGTCCCCGACATGCTGCTGACAAACGCCCAGATGTAGAGGCCCGCCGCTCCGGCAATAAGAAGGACCGGGACCAAAAGAACTGCGAACGCTGCCCGGAGTCCGCTTACCGTCTGGCCCTCCTTCACTGCCAGGACCGCGCTGACCAGCCACCAGATCCAGCCGAAGTACGGTCCAAGGCAAGGGGTGGCCGTGAGGATGTTCGCGCCGGAGCTATAGCAAAGCGACTGGAAGGTCCGGCCTATCACGTCGGCCGTCGGCCCGGTCAGTCGCAGTAGTCCGTGAACGAATGCCCCCCATATAACGACCAGGATCACGAAGGCGATCGGGATAGCGACGAAAGACGCGCAGCATGCGCCCCCTCCCCACAACATTCCGGGTGGCGAAACGCCTCCCATAATCAGACCCAAAATCGCAACAGGGAAGATGAACGTCCCTGTGATGATCAACTGCGTGAGAACCGCAAACGTCCAACAGGAATTCTCTGGTTCCATTACCGGAGCAAGGCGCATGAGTTGCTGCGGTTTCACCATCGCCCAGCCGACGGTCGACAACCAACGCTTAAAGATGTTCGTTCCATCACGCCGCAGCCAGGGCACTTCCTCGGCGGTGGTTCGGTCTTCTTCCACTCCCTCGGTCGGGAGCAGGGTCATCTCGTCCATACTGACCGGCTGACCGCACGAGCCGCAGGTGAAGGCCTTAGGGACGAGATGGCCGTTCTCGTCGGTACCGTAGTAGTCCTGGCCGCAATGCGGACAGCAGAAGCGGACGCTGCTGGGGGCGAAGCGATACTCGCTTGGAAGGAACGCCGTGCCACACTCCGGACACTTCCGCGAGACGAGGTTCCACAAGCGATAGCCGCAAGTCCTGCAACGCATTAATCCGCTCCCTTTAGCAATGCCGGCGGGGCATGAGTCAATCCCACTCCGTTGTTTCCTCCCTGATCTTGCCCCGAGATAGCCAGATCATCATAAACACTGGAAAGGCCCAGCCCCAGGCAATAGCGAACGCTATTCCCACAGCGACTCCGATCGCAACGGCCCCCGCCGGTATGCCTGCCTGAATGGGCATCGTTTGCATCATCTGCTGCTGGATCCGGTAGCCGATCATCGCACTAACCACAACCAACATCATTTTCAGGACCGCCCAGCACCATAGGATATTCGACGACCGCCGGCGACGCTTGAGCAACCCGATCCCGCCCACGACGTGGATCAGGGCGACAACCAGAGTGGCGAGCGAACTCATCACCGTCCACCCGCGGTGCTCTATGGCGATTCTTATGGCCACATCATTTGCCGTCGTCTGGGCGCCCGCAGGAAGTGCGCTCTCAAAGAACCATTCATAGAAGAAGGGCGAAAGTACCCCCCAACCCCCAGCCAACGCCGCTAATCCTCCGAATACGATGCAGAGTGCGCCCAACACCGTTGGCCACTTCGACGGAACCTCCGGCGGAGGATTATGCACGGGTTGGGTCGGAGGAAGGTCGGGAATTTGGTTGACATCATTGATCGTCACAAGTCTATCTCCTTTGCTGCGTCTCCGCACAGACTTCCGGATGTGGCAAGGAACCCCGCCGGTTGCCAGACGAGAGCGTCCGATCGATAGTCGCAAGTGCTGCAGCGCATCAATCCGTCCCCAGAGAGGGTGCCGGCCGGACATAGCCCCACGCCGCCGTCTCCTCCCTGATCTTACCCCGTGATAGCCAGATCATCATGAACACCGGGAGCGCCCATGCCAACCCAATGAGGAGCCCGTCCAGCACGATCGAGGCGTTTACATAGATCGTCGTCGGAGTGACGTTTGGAGGGGGCAGCGGCGCAATGTGACTCTCGAGCACGAGGTCACTGATAAGCAGCAGCACCTTCAGAATCGCCCAGAACCACACGACATTGAACGCCCAGCGGCGCCGCTTGAACAGTCCGCCCCCGGCCACCAGTTGAATCACGGCGAGGGCGACAGTGGCGAGTGAGCGCACCAGCACCTGACCTTCATGGCCCGCGGCGATCTCACTGACAAAGAACTCCAACGTCCCGCCCGTGATCGGATTCGGGAAGCTCGTGTAGAACCCATGGAAAAAGAGAGCCGACAGCACGCAGAAACACCCGGCCAGCGCGGCCAACGCCCCGAATACAATGCAGAGCACGCCCAACACCGACGGCCACTTCGAACGGACCTTTGCCGATAGACTGTGTGCCGGCACGGTCGGCGGAATGTGCGGCATACTGTCAACGTGATCGGCCATTACCGTCTTGTTCCCATCCGTGCGATCATGGACCGCCGCCGGCGAGGCGCTATCAACTCTCTGATCGATGTGGGCTCCGCCCAAGAGCCCCAATCACCCGTCTTCCGACTCCGCCGGCGTGCTCTGCGGTGTCTTCTTCTTCAAAAGGGCTCTGCCGCCAAGGATCAACAGGAAGATCGCCCCCAAGCCGATGGCCGGGAAGTGCTTCTGCAGGAGTGGTTCCTTGTCCGGGCATCGGACCCCGGGAATCTCCAGTTGCGTGCCGTCGGCGAAACCGACGACCACGGTTCTTTTCGTCTCGTGGATGCCCGCAGGGGTGAGGGCGATAGCGAACTCGAGAGACTCACCCCTTCTAATGGCGGCCGCCGGGGTCTCAGCCGCCCATTGAATGTGCCCGAGCTTGGCCGCTTCGTAGCGGACGTTGCCGGTCATCTCCGTTGCTTTCCAGCCGTCCGGGGCCAGCGTATCGTTACTGCCGTAGTGGAGGGCTTTGAACGTCGTGATCGGTTTCGATCCGTTGTTGGTGACCTTCCACACGAAGCGGCGTACGTTGTTCGCCTCCTTGCCGCCCGTCACCTCGACGTCGGCCGCGGTGGCCGGAGTGCTAACCGCGAAGGACCCAAACAGTGTAAGCCCGACGGCAGATGCGAATTGCGGAAATCGTCGCACTGGCAAACCTCCCATAATGGCCCGATGCCTGGTGTTTGTGACGCGTAGACCTTGTGCCGATCCGGCCCCGCACCGACCGGCGACAGTGTATGCGAACTCGGGTAATCCCGCCAACCGCGGCGGTTTGCCGGCTCGCCGACGCGGTTTCCCGGGTCCGGGAACTCTGACCCCGGCCGGGTGCCGGGTGCCATGGCCCACGCTCGCGTGGCCATGAAGGTTGGTAATCGCATGAAAGGCTGTCTCCCGCCGGACGGTAGGATGTCCGTTCGGCGGTCGGGAGGACCAATAGGGAGACGACCATGAAGAAGGACAGAATGGTAGCGCAGATTGGCTTGGATAGCCACAGGAAGTTCAGCTCGGTGACGGCACGGGGAGAAGACAACAGGATTGTATGGCGGCAGCGTCTCGAGCACTGGAATCGGGACGAGGTACGAGAACGCCTGCAGTCTTGGCCGGTTGGGACTCCCGTGATTCTCGAGGGGACGTTCGGGTGGGGCTGGTTGGCGGACGAGTTGACCGCGGCGGGGTTGGATCCGCACTTGGCATCGAGTCGGAAAGTGGCTGGCTGGCGGGAGGTTCGGGGAATCGCGAAGTCCAACCGGACGGATGCAGATCTGTTGTCGGAGCTGTGGTCGGAGAAGTCGCGGTGGTGGGAGGTCTGGCTGGCGCCGCGGGCGGTTCGGGACGAGCGAGAACGGATGCGGTACCGAATGAGCTTGGTGCAGATGCAGACGCGGCTCAAGAATCAGATTCACGCCATCCTGCATCGGCACGGGATCTTGCATGAGTTTTCCGACCTTTTCGGCCGGGCCGGCCGGCGTATGTTGGATGGTCTGGTAACGCCGAAGGATGAGACGCTTCGAGCCAGCGCGAAGGCTGCGTTGAAGGGGTATCTGCAATTGCTCGATCATGTGCGTCGCCAGATTGCACGGGTCACGCGAGAAATTCGCCGGGAGCTCAAGAAGGATCCAAACGGCGAACGCTTGCGTACGATCCCGGGGATTGACGTGGTTTTGGCGTATACGATTCTGGCGGAGATCGGACGAATCAGCCGATTCCCAAACCGGAAACACTTGGCTTCGTACGCCTTGTTGGCTCCGCGCGCGGACGACAGCGGTGATGAGGACGATGAGACACCCAAGGGGCGGCATGTGGGACGGATCGGTCGCCGTACGCTGAAATGGGCGTTTATCGAGGCCGCCCGCGGCGCAGTACGGAAGGATAAGCGTTTTCGGGAGATCTTTGACCGACGCACAGACGGGGGGAAGAAGGACCGCAATCGCGGCTACATCACCGTGGCTCACGATTTGACGCGTGTGGTACACGTGATGTGGAAAAAGGAGATCGACTACATGGACGATCCGCCGGATCGTCCACGGACAGCATCAAAGAAACGCCGTCCGGCAAGAACGGCAAGGAAGCGACTTCGAAAGAAATCTCGTCCGGGAACGGGCCAGCCCGAGGACCCTATGGTCGTTGCTGTCTGAGAAGACGGCTCCAGGCCTCGTAGTAAATGGGCCGCCCGTACCGGACGAGATCATGCGACCCCGCGCCCGGTGTCCCATGGTGGCATCGGATCGACATCATGTTGTTATGTCGGCAGGCAAGCGGTAGCGCGAATGGATAGATGGACCGATCGAGAGATCTAGTCCGAACCGGTACACGGACGAGACAGATACGAGAAAGACACTGGGAAACGCCCGCGGGGTCGGGCTTTCCCGCCTACGGCGGAACTGGGGGCGCTGCCCCCAGACCCCCGGAGTTTATCGCTTTGGACCAAGAGCAGACTGCAGAACATATGATAAGAGGCGTCCACCAGCTACGATGGACGCCCCTGCCCTTGACCAGGTCGTCAAGAGTCTGCCCTCGGGTCTTGCGGGCGCTCGGGTCGCACTCCTGCGTTGCCCTACCCTCTCGCAAGACAACGCCAGGATAATCGGATTGACCCCAATCGAACAGCCCCGTTGCCTGCCGAATCAGCAAGCAGCCGGGCCGAATGGGAATGTTTTATACTTGACCGGGACATGCCTTTCATGGATAGGGTCCGCTGTGCGGACCACTGGAGTTTGGCACTTAACTAGTTAGCGCGATTGCTCTCCTTTCCGCGTTGGCGCGGCTGAAATCAGCCCGTTCACGCGTACGCGATAGGTGGAGCCAGTGCCAGACTCCGTTCCGGGGACTTCGTGATGGACCATGGAGCTGACACGAAGTCGTTTGAACATCCGTCAATCATCTTGCATCCCTGTCTCCCATGCTGTTCCGTACCTCAGGGCCCGTCCGTTTTGCCTGCCGAATCACGCCTTCGATCTCTAGTCGCAGGTCAATCGGGAGCGTGCCCGTTTTTCCGTTAGAGAAACCAGGCTCAAGATGCCGAAACCTGATAATACACGGGAAGTCCGGAATCTTTGCTCGACCCCCGGGCCCAACAGCCAGACTAGCTCTAGACAAAAAGGGCCAAAGTCCAGGGGTCCGCTGTGCGGACCAACCGACTTCAGGGAAACCGAGGCCCTCGGCCAAGTCAAAGAGGCACGGTCCGCCCGGTCGATAAGGCGGGGAGGTGCGTAAGGCTCACATGTCCAACTAAGGAGCTCAACATGTACGCCGCCATGATCTTCCCGGGTAGTGGCCCGCTGGTAATCCTCACCAGCCACACGGGGCTGGAAGACCCGGACCTGCTCAACCGCTTAGCCGCCAAGGGGATCTACAAGTTCATCGCCTTTCCGGTCCCGATCGAGACGGTCAAGGCGAAGTACGGCATTCACTTCGACATCGTCTGCAACTCTCTGGAGGAGACCGACGACCTTCGGGTATTGGACTTTGACGGTCGGCGGGCGATGGAGTTGCTGCCTTTCGACGTGCTGGGCGAGCCGATCTACCACACCGGCACGGTGGCCGCGATGCAGCCGGTACTGATGTGACCGGCGGAGGGCAATCGGGACCCGTGTTTGCGGTCGCGGGGGTCGTAGCGCGGTCACGGCGCCGCGCTCGTCATGCTTGACCGTCATCCGGGACGAGAACACGGGCGACCATGTCGCCCCCTAGCTCTGCGTCGCCTCTCCGAAACGCGGACCCCAAAACGGGCGGTCATTCGAGTACATGACTGGCGTGCGCCGGCTGACCATTCCGGGGCTTGCGGGCTCGGTTACGTAAGTGGTTCCACCTGCTGCCCGGACCCTCAGTTCCCTTTCACCACACCGCCGGCGCGGGCAAACACCGGCGTAATACAAGTTCTTGCGCAGTCAGACGGCTTGTTGCGGACGAGCGTATTGACTCCCTTGAGGCGTCAGTTGTGGAATAGGGGAAGTAGTTCGTTCGGATATCGTCGCAGCGCGCTCACCAAGCGGGCTGCTGGTTTCAAACTCGGAGATCCAACCGTGAGAGTAGTCCTTATTCTGAGCATCGTAGCTATTATGTTATCGGCGGGGCACCGTGTGGAAGCTGGGGTGGCGTTCAGTCGCGACCAAGACGTGATCTACGGGCACGATTACGGCATGGCGCTGACTATGGACGTGTTCACGCCGGAGCGTGACGCGAATGGTGCGGCCGTGGTCTTTCCCGCAAGCCTGGGGTGGGGTTCGAATCGCCGAGCACTTGAGATGATGCCGGTGACCGAACTGCTCAGCCGAGGGTACACGGTGTTTGTCGTAATGCACGGGAGCAAACCGAAGTTTACCATAACCGAAGTGATCGAGCACCTACACCGGGCCGTCCGGCACATCCGCTACCACGCGGAGCGGTACAAGATCGATCCGGATCGGATCGGGGCTACCGGTGTGTCGTCTGGTTGTCATTTGGCGCTGATCCTCGGAACTGCCGGTCACAAGGGGAAGTCGCATCCGCGCGATCCGGTGGGGCGAGTCCACAGCGGAGTCCAGGCGGTTGCGTGCTACTTTCCGCCAACGGACTTCCTGAACTACGAAGCGCCTGGCCAGGATGCGATCGGACGGGGGGCGCTGGAATACTACCGGTCGTGTTTCGATTTCCATGAGTTCGACAAGAAGGAGAACCGCTTTCAGCGAGTCACGGACGAAAACAAGATCAAGGCGATCGGGCGAGACATCTCGCCGATTACCCATGTCTCCGCGGACGACGCCCCGACCCTGCTCATTCATGGCGAAGCCGATATGGTCGTGCCGATCCGGCAGGCGGAGACGTTCCTCGACAAGCTGGAAGCGGCCGGTGTTTCCGCGAAGTTGGTGGCAAAGCCCGAGGCTACCCATCTCTATGACGGCTGGGAGAACGACATGAGCATCCTGGCGGACTGGTTTGACAAGCACCTCGGCACACCATCGAAGACCAAGTGAGCCCGGGCTGTGGTTGACTCGCACCGTGATGAAAGCGATCGCGAGCGGATTCACCCGACTCCGTTGCCACGACCGCCCCAAGGGCGGCTCATGTGCTGTTTGGCGCCTTCTCGCGAGTCGGCACCGGTGATGACGGGGGATACGTATGCCTTGAGGGTGTGACTGCCCGCCGTAAGACGCGACAGGAGCCAGCAATGAATCGGCGCACCGAGCTCGATCTTGATCTTGCTCATCACACCTCTCACGCTATCCGGTTACCCGCACCACGCATCCCGGCGGCGATTCTTGGTTGATCTCAAAGCCCACGTCGAGAAACGCCGTTATGACGTCGATATTCGTCTGGGCATGTCGAGACAGCCCCAGCGTGCGAAACGCTCCACCACCGGCCAGGGCGAGGGGGATAAGTAACTGATCGGTCAGATGCTCGCCGACCGGAACTCCCTTCGACAGGTAGCCCTGGGCTTCACCGGCCGCTTTGGCCGCGATGCTCTCCGCCCGCACATGCCGCTCGCCGAATCCGGTGACCACTTCGGTTACGTGCTCGCTTTCGATTTCTATCGAAACGACGTTGCCCGGCCCGCACGAGTCGGTGACCTCTTCAACGATCAGACGGTCTTTGGTCAGCCCGAGCTTGCTGCCGATGACGCGCAGCTCGCGCTCCGCGATCTTGCGCGGCAGGTGGGCAACCATGGCCCGCGCCGTGACTCGCTTCATCTCACCTCGTTCGAGCAATTCGATCGGGACCAACGTCGCCGCTGGGGTGATTGTCACGTGAAACTCACCGCCCCCGGCCGGGTAGTACCCCGGGCGGATAATTGTTGCCTCAATTCTCGGCCCCATACGGTTGACCAACGGCAGAAACGACTTGACCAGGAAATCAAACGGCGGCGCCCAGGGATTGTGGGTGCCACCCTCCAAACGCAGGGTGGACGGCCCCTCGGCGCTCAGCAAAGCCGGCAGCACCGCCTGTAGCACGAGCGTGGCACTCCCCGCGGTTCCCACAGCGAAGTGATAGTCGCCGGCCCGAATCTCGCCGGGATCGAAGGTCAGCTCAGTGCTGCGCAACGACGCTCCGACGACCTTGGCACGTCCGATCTCTGTAGCCGCATTAACGGCCGTCAGATGTTGCCGCAGCAGCCCGGGCTTCTTGCGCCCGGCGCGGATGTTGTTAATCGTAAATGGCCGCCCGGTGACGAGTGACAGCGCCAAAGAAGTCCGCAACACCTGCCCGCCACCTTCGCCTTGAGATCCGTCGATTGTGATCATGTGTATCTGCCGTAACCACTGCGATTCGCAGTGCTATGCACTGCATCCGCCTCACCAGTCTACCCGCAATGGCCCTTGACAGGAACGGCTCAAGACGGCGGGGAAGCCTCCGATTAACCTGTGGGCGCTGCTTGGCACTACGAGTCGAGGAACTTGTTCTGCAACCTATCGACTACCCTGTCAGACATTCTGGGTGTGAAATCCGGTGACCTCGTAATGAACATACAGTCGAATGATACGGTTGGCGGTCGGAACTCGTCGCGATTGAACATCCGTAAGGGTATCGAGCAGTCGAGTTCCTGTTCGGTGCTGCGCGTACTGTACTCCAGTGATGTGCCGCAGAATCGTCGCAAGTCCAGATAGCCGTCAGTGTACTTATCCGTCCATCTGTCCATTCCGATCGGGATATCTGGGCAATAGGCAAACACCTCCGGATGCGTCACGTAGTCGATTGAACCGACGAAGTCGCACGCGATCGCATACAAGAGGAAGTCGCCCTGCCGGGGATTGAATTCGCAGAGCCGACTCGGACGCAGTGACCGTTCGATCGCGAGGAAATCCGAATAGAACCGATAGCAGTCTTGCCCTATACCAAGATCCGCATGCGCGTCCAGATGGTACAAATGTACTGGTGATTGAAGCTCGGCTAGCGCATCGAGTATCTCTTCGTGCGTTTCAAACACCCGCCCAGGGATCCGCCGGTCAGAATTAAGGCCCAACCAGGTTTGCATGAAATCGACCACTTTTTCCGGACGCCAGGCCTCCACCCCCTCCGCGCGGCGTCCCGTCCGCACCAAAGGGCCGGTGGGAAGCGGATCGACGAACAGATCGATATCGATGTCCAGTACAGTGATCATATTGCCTCCGCGAGAGCCCTCAATCACGCGCATCACCCGTTGTCCTTAATCACGAAACGAGCCCTCAGCTTCGCCACCTCGGTGGCGAGACCGGCCAGTTCCACGGAGTGTACCACTTCGTTGAAATCCTTGTACGCCGCTGGGGCCTCGTCTCTGGGATATCGTCGGCAATTCGTCAGAATGTCCCCCGCCTCGAGCTCGGCTTCGACCGCGTGCAGCTTGCCGATGTGCTGACGGTATGCCAAGAGTGCGGTACGCTCTCCGAAGCTGGTCGAAGCCTGTTTGCTGCTTCGCGGCAACGGCGGAAGAAGACGAACGACGCCGACCGCCTGAGAAAGTACCTCAGCCGCTTTGGTATCCAGTGGTCGGACATCGCCGAGTCGATATGAAAGCCCTCTCCCCGGTCGAGCTGATTCAACCACGTTGACTTCTGAGCTGCGCGAGCTTCCGCTGGAGTGGATGGAGGTACTTCTCCTTGTCTTCGTTGTTTCGGAATCCTATCTCTACCTCATGGGCGAGCATCCATTCGAGAGCTTCGATCTGAATCTCGGTCAAGGACCGGTCTTTACGCTCGTCGAGCCAGCTTTCGATGGTGCTGGGGTTGAATAGTCTCGGCTCGAAGAACATCGGGCGTCCGTGCATCTGGCCATCCTGCCCGGTGCGATAGATGCTGCAAACAAAGTCGTCAGGAAACAGGAAGATCTGATGCTCCATGATTGAAAAGCACGCGAGGCGGACTGAACACGGTAACGTCCGGCGGAGACAGATGGACTGCCGATCGTCATCCAGATGTTCAAGTAACTTCGGGAAGGCGGCCTTACCCAAGGCACGAAGCTGCTCAGCTGCTTCGTATGCAGGGACGCGAGGGTCTGTGGACGGCGTGTCCGGGGCGGGGGTGTAGATCGGCCGATCTGCCGCCGGTTGCGATGATAACGCCAGTTGCTCGATCAGCGAATCGATGCACTCGAGCTGCGCGGGTGTGCTCCCGCAACCGGCAATGTCTTTGTCCTGCGGTCCACAACCGGCGGCGAGCATACCGCAAACCACAGCGATAACGGCAGTCAGTCGTAGTCGATCGGTCATAGTATGCCCCGGCCAATCTCCGCTTCCTTCGTCGCCACGACTCACGTATCATTGGCTGGCGGATTGGGGACGTGCGACATCCCCATTTGCTCCATACTTAATCGTAGTTGTGTCGCTCGCGAACTGCAAGCAAGGCTTTGGCGTATACATATTGGGAAGAGGCTCATCCAGGCCTGCGCCATTTCCCGTGAGTTATCGCGTCGCAAGTACGTCTCACCGCCTTGCGAGAACAGGAGTCTTGCGTATGACACTCTGGTATCCTCGCGACATGCGCATTGCGCCGCAACTTGGTGCGAGTGTTCGGTATCCACCGGTCCGAAACTGTCATGCGTTGCTTCTCAATCCCTTCTACCCGAAGGACCCGCACGGAAGTTTCGGTAAGCACGTTCTTACGCCGACTCTGGCCCTCACCTCGCTTGCGGCCGTCACCCCGGCCAATTGGAGTATCCGTTACTGGGATGAGAACCTCCTGCAAGGGGGGCCGCCGGTACATCCAATGCCGCAAGTCGTCGGGATCACTGTCCACCTGACTTTCGCCCGGCGGGCCTACGAGCTCGCCGGTTGGTACCGACGAGGCGGGGCACGAATAGTCCTGGGAGGGCCGCACGTGGCCACATGTCCGCAAGAGGCGACCCCGCACGGCGATGCCATTGTCATCGGCGAGGGAGTGCAGGTCTGGCCGCAGATTCTACGCGACGTGGAGGCCGGTGTGCTTCGGCAGGTTTACCGGGGAGATTACCGACAACCGTATCGCGAAGACCCTCCGCCTCGTCGAGAGATTCTGCCGCGCGAGCAGTTTCTGACCACCACCAGCCTCATTGCTACTCGTGGGTGCAACAACCGGTGCGATTTCTGTTATCTGTCCACTGAGGGGCTCCGCGTTCCGTACCAGCGACGAGATGTTGCCCGGATCGTAGCGGAATTCGCGGCCGACGGGCAACCGTACGGGGTATTCACGGACAACAACCTGGGCTCCGATCGGGATTACTTGCGGAGTCTGTGCCGAGGCCTGCGCCCGTTGGGCAAGATCTGGAGCGCCGCCGTGTCGTTGGACGTGACGGACGATCCGTCCCTGGTGCGTGAGATGGCTTCGGCGGGTTGCACGGGCGTCTTCGTCGGGTTCGAATCACTAAATGACGAGAACCTGCGGTCGGCTCACAAACGTTCGCCCGGCGCGAGTGACTATAGTCGCCGCGTGCGAGTCTTCCGCGACTACGGTATCCAGGTGAACGGGAGCTTCGTCTTCGGTTTCGACCATGACACGAGCGATGTATTCGCCGAGACCGTGGGGTGGATCGAGCGAAACCGCCTCGAGTGCGCGACGTTCCATATCCTCACGCCGTATCCGGGCACGCCGCTGTTTCGCAGGCTGGATGCTGAGGGGCGACTGCTGCACAGGAACTGGGATTTGTACGACACGGCCCACGCTGTCTTTCGCCCCACGCACATGACCCCCGAGGAACTTGAGGAAGGCTATGGCTGGTGTTATCGCCGGCTGTTCTCTCATGCGTCCATCTGGCGTCGCCGTCCTGCCGACCGGCGCGCCGTGCTGCCGTATTTGGCGATGAGCTATCTGTACAAGAAGTCGAACCGTTTGTGGCACATCTTGATTCGACATCGGCTCACCGCGACGGTCTGGCGGCCACTTGTGGAGTGGACTCGTCGCCGTCACCTCCGGTTTCGCCGCCGGTTGGCGGATCCGGCGGTTCCAGCTCCCCGGTCAGTCGCAGGGAATCCCGTGAGCGCGGGAGTATGACAGTGTTTCCACTCTAGCCCGGATTACTCATGACGTTCGCATGAATGCGCGTGGCTCGCTGTAGCGCCACCCCTAGTGGGTGGCGTCACGGAAACACAGCGTACCTATGCGCCAGGGACAAGCCCTGGCGCTACATTAATCCACGGCCTGCACTTTGCTTGGGTGAATAGTCCGGGCTGCGCCGCTTGAGCATCGTGAGGTTACTTGGATCACGAAACCGCCCTCGCCTCCAGCGCCGTGCCGGCGGGGCCTGTGACCTTGGCCGCTCGGAGACGACAGAATACAATCGGCTCCTCGACAACAGCATCGGATATCGAGAGGGAGAGCAGAAACCAATGGATGATCAGCTCGCAGAGCGTATTCAGCCGTTGAAGGTCATCATCTTGGCGATGGCCGGCGGGATGGTTGCGTTTGCCGTCGTGGCTGCGGTAGTCGCTAATGGCGAGTCCTTCAAGCCCGATGAGAAGGCCGGGCCGTTGCTGCTCGGAGTCCTCGGTCTATTGGCGGCAGGGGAATCGGTGGCATACGTTGTTCTTCGGCATGTGGTTCTGGCGAAGCTGAAGGCTCAGGAACATGGGGGCTCGTCGGCCGACCCGGCCAGTCGGATAGGCGAGGGCTTCAGCACGTTGACCATCATAGGCGGGGCCATGGCCGAGGGACTGGGCCTTTTCGGCGTTGTTATCTACTTGATCAGCGGCAACGCCTGGGGATTGGCGGCGGCGGGCGGGGCGCTCTTGGCAGTGCTGGCGCAGTTTCCCACACGCGCGCGGATTCGGTCCTTTACTTCGGCTGTTAGCGGGCAAATGGAGTTGTGACGGCGGAACTTTGTGGCGCTTGGAGGGCGGGGGCGGGTTGCCGGCACCGACAACGCCAACTGGGAATACGGGGGCCATGGGTCTGAGGGCCGCACGCACCGTTTGGCCTGCCGACCATTTCTTCTTGCCTAATGTCGGCTGGCTGCGAAGGCCCCGGACACCACGTGCGAAACCGTGCAGGCTCTGCAATTGTTCTTGAAATCCGCACCCTGTTCAGTACAATTGACTCTCTCATCTGCGGGCCGGGGTAGATCTCGGCGCGCGATGGTGGTCGTATCAACTCGGCCTATCACTGTTGATAGTCGCCGGGGAAGCTGGTGCCGTATGCGATCGGGAGGCGCATCCGCGCATTTTGGCATGTTCTGACAACACGGTCGGTCGGGGAGGTCGAGAATGGATCGGGAGACTATTAGCGTAGCCTGCGGGTGCGGCGAGAGGCTTGGGTTTCCGGTATCGCGTGTCGGTAAACCGGCCAATTGTCCGGCGTGTAACCGCGGGATTCTGATCTTGGGAGAGGTGGACGCCGATGCCCGCGTTGCGCACGGGGCTTTGACGATCGTCAGCGGCCCCGGTGCGGTCGGAGAACAGCTTTGCCTTGTCGGCACGTCGGTTGTGGAGATTGGAAAACTGCCCGGATTGGGGCTGCGACTCAATGGGAAGCAGGTCTCTCGGAGACACTGCCGTCTCGTTCCTGTTGGTACGAACTGGCGCATCGAGGACAACAACAGCACTAACGGGCTGTTCGTAAACGAAGAGCGTGTAATCCGACACGATCTGTCGCACGGCGATTTGGTCCGCGTTGGTGATTACGAGCTGAGCTATATCAGTGCGGTTCGCGCCGGGCGGGATTCGGCCGGATTAGACGATTCCAGCGCCGATGATGAGGGCGAGATCGAGACCTACGCCTTGGGCGGCAACCTCGGGGATCTGTATGCCCTTGCGGAGGGCGGCGAAGTAATCGCAGAGCCCGAGCCATCTCACGACGGTAAGGACGCGTCCGTACCCGAAGAGGACGTGATATGCCCATCCTGCGAGAGGCGGATGAGGCCCGGGACGCAGATCTGCGTTGATTGCGGGATCGAAATCAAGACCGGCCGGAGCATAATCACCTCGCAACAAACCAATCTGGACGACATCTACGCCGGGGCGGAGGGCGTGATTGGCTGGGCGAGTTGGCTGTTTCCGATCGGGCTATATCCGATCGCATCGGAGGCTTTCGGTTTGCGGAAGCCCTATGCTACGCGGGCAATCGCGATCATCACCATTTTGGTAAGCGCGTGGTTCCTGGCGTACGAATGGTCCGGCTCTCCGCGGATGCAGACTATGAAGAACCTCATGCTCTGGCCGGCCGAGGGCGAGCTACCTGCCAGAGAATTAGCCGGCTGGTATGCCTATACCGGATACGGTGACAACGACGCTTTTCTCGAGGCGTGCTACATTCTGGAGGAGCGGGATCCGGAACTCACCGAAAACGAGATTGTCGTAGCGGCCCATCAGGCCCTTCGACCTGATCAGCAAGTCGTAGGCCGGTATCGCACTTCGCAACTGCTCACCCATGCATTCTTGCACGGCGGCCCGATGCACTTGATCGCGAATTTGATCTTCCTGCTGGTTTTCGGCTCTCGTGTTAATGCTCTCGTCGGCAACACGATGACCGTTTTGACCTACCCCGTGTTGGCGGCGATTGCGGGTCTGGCCTACTTGGCTTCAATACAAGGCGAACCGCCCACGCCGATGCTCGGTGCCTCCGGGGCGATCATGGGGCTTGCCGGTATGTACTTCGTGTTCTTCCCCATGCACAAGGTACACATGGCCGCCTGGGCGCGGTGGGGGATCTTGGTCGGGTTCCACCTGTCGCTCAAGATGTGGTCGGTACGGGGGTTCTGGGTGGTACTGTTCTATATAGCGGTTGACATCTTCATGACGGCGCAAGGCGTCGACGACGGCACCGCCCATTGGGCGCATATCGGCGGTTTCGGAATCGGGGTTGCGGTGGGTCTGATTCTGCTGCTCACCCGTTCGGTGAACGGTCGCGGGGGCGATATTGTCTCGGCGTTGCTCGGCAAGACTGCTTGGCTGCTCGTGGGTCGCCCGCGCCAGGACGGCGGATTCGTCCAAACGCTTCCGTAGACGCCGCGGTAAGAAGGTGTACTCGGCCGCATTTGCCCCGCTTTGACCATCACGGGGGACGCCGTAAACTTGAGCCACGAATGTGTGCGGCCTGTGGTTCTCGCCCGGGGTGAGGATTGAGCCGGCCGGGATTGGCGCGACCCAACGATTCGGCGGGGAGTTCACACCATGCGTAATACAAGCAACACCGCGGCGGGGCACCAACGATGCCTGCGTGCTCTTTTGACCGTGCTCGCCTGCCTGGCCGCCATGATGTCCACGGCCGCGATGGCTCAGAGCGAGCCGGATCCGGCGATCCATGAGGACTCTGCACAGAAGGCCACCCACGATCCCGTTGAGACCGACCCGGTTGAACGGGTGACGCCAGTGCAAGAGCCGGCCGCTCCCACCGCCGATCAAGCGGCTGCGGCCGGCCCGGACGTCAACAAACCCAAGGACCCGAAGGACTATGGGTGGTTGGTCATGGCCCCGGCCATCGTGGCCATTCTTCTTGCAGTGGTCACGCGTCAGGTGGTGCTGGCCCTGGTAGTCGGCGTAGTGGTGGGGGCCTACATGTTCGTACCCTGCCTTCCGCCGGTCAGCCCGTACGCTGACGCGCATTCCGTAGTCGGCGGGTTTCGTCTCGCGGCCGAGAAGTACGTCATCGGGGCAATCCATGAACCGCCCGATGAGAACGCCGCCCATATCAAGATCATGATCTTCACCCTGGTGATCGGGTTTATGGTCGGGGTGATCGGTCGCAACGGGGGCACGGCCGGATTGGTCCGAATCGTGGCCGGGCGAACGGAGTCACCGCGTCGTAGCGGACTGACCGCTTGGGCGGCCGGTCTGGTGGTGTTCTTTGATGACTACGCTAACACGATGATCGTCGGTCCGACGATGCGGTCGGCGTTCGACCGGGTCAAGCTCTCGCGGGCCAAGCTGGCCTACATCGTAGACTCCACGGCTGCCCCGGTAGCGTCGCTTGCTCTGATCGGAACGTGGGTTGGAGCGGAGATAGGTTTCATCCAGCTTGGGCTCGACAAGATCAGCGCGAGCGCGACTCCGGAATTCCTCCTGAACGAGCACGGCAGCATGATCGATGGCATGCACGCGTTCATCGCCAGCCTGCCGTATCGGTTTTACCCTATTCTGGCGCTCTTTCTGGTATTCGTCATCGCCTGGACCCGGCGCGATTTCGGGCCGATGAAGCGCGCGGAAGCCCAAGCCCAAACCGGCAAAGAGGACCGCCCTTATGAGTCTGCCGCGACTGATTCCGGTTCGAACGATGCCGACCAGCCGACGCCGCGCTGGTGGCTGGGTTTGCTGCCGGTGTTGGTGCTCGTAGGAGCGACGATTGCGATATTGGCGATCACCGGATACTCCACCGCCGACGGCGAGTCGGTGATGCAGCAGTCTAAACCCTGGTGGGAGAAGGCTCAGGAGATCTTGAAGGCGGGCGATTCGTACCTCTCCATCTTCTACGGGGCGATTCTCTCGGCGCTGGTTGCCGTCGTACTGACCGCGATATCGCGATCGTGCCGCGTGCGTGACGCTGCCGACGCCGGTCTGAACGGTATGGCCCGGATGTTCCCCGCGATTGCCATCCTCATCCTGGCCTGGGCGCTCTCGGCCGTGGAGCAGGATTTGCAGCTCGGGAAAGTCGTCGGAGGTTATCTTCAGGCCGCCGAATTCCCGGCCGTGTGGATGCCGCTGTCCGTGTTCCTTTGCGCGGCCGTGGTTTCGTTCGCCACGGGAAGCTCCTGGGGGACGATGGGGATCCTGTGTCCCATCACGGTTACCGTCACGGCTAAGCTCGCCGGCGGGTTGCCGGCCGAGCAGGGGCTGCCTTTGTTCTATGCGGCCGTGGGGAGCGTATTGGCCGGGGCGATTTTCGGCGACCACTGCTCGCCGATCAGTGACACCACCGTGCTATCTTCTATTGCGGCCGGGTGCCGGCACGAGAGCCACGTCTGGACGCAGCTCCCGTATGCGTTGGTGACCGCCATTGTTGCCATGGGTCTGGGTGACGTGCTGTGCAGCGTGTATCACCAACCGTGGTACTACGGGCTCGTCGCCGGTGCGTTGGTCTTGCTGTTGATTGTTTTCGTTTTCGGCCGCCGCCCCCAACCCGAGCCGGAGCCCGAACCGGTGGAGCCGCCGCCCCCGTCCCGGCCACAGGGCCTGGGTATGTGGGCCCGCGCCAACCGCCCGCAAGACCCTCAATAGTGCGGAACGCGTGATTGGACCGGCCAGCCCGTCCTGCTGAGGGCGGCGAACGCATCGTCTCCCCGAGGATTGCGGCGGTGAAAGCCGCTCACGAAGGAAGGACTATCGAGATGGTAAACGTGCCGCCGTCGTTTGTGGATACCGAAACCGATCCACCAAGCAACGCAACCAGCTTCTGGCACAATGGCAGGCCCAACCCGTAGCGCTTTTCACCGCGTTCTGTCGTTCGGGCAGCATCCCCGCGCCAGAATCTGTCGAATACTCGCTCCGCATCGGTATCCGCCACTCGACTTCCCGTGTTCTCAACGCGGAACTCGACTTGGCCGGCTGTCGAGTGCAGCGCAATCTCAATCCGCCCTCCGGCGTTCGTATAGGTAGTTGCGTTATCGAAGACGTTGCTGAGCACAAGCTGTATCTTCGCACGATCAGCGGAGACGGGACACGATTCCGGCAGTCGCAACGTTACCTCGATCCGGCGCTCGATGGCACACTCGGCGAACTGCGCCCAGCATTCTCTTACCAGTGCGACCAGATCGACGCTTTCCCACGCTACTTCAAGCTGGCTGGCGTCTGCCCGGGCGAGTTCGAGGAGATTCTCGACCAAGCGCTGCATTCGTTGGCAGATGGCCAAGGCAGTAACCATCGCCTCTCGATACCCGTGTGCGTCACGGTTTCTCGACAGCGCGACCTCGAGCGTGGAGCGCAAGCCGGCCAGCGGGGTGCGCAGCTCGTGCGCCACATCCGCGGTAAGTCCTTTCTCGCGAGCGAAGGCGGTCTCGATACGGGCAAGCAGGTCGTTAAGGCGAGTGGTGATCGGGAGAAGTTCGCCCGGAGTGTTGCTGGCCGCCAGACGGTTTGACAGGTTGGTTTCGCCGATCGAAGCGATCTCGACGGCAAGGTCTCCCACCGGCCGAAGCCCCCGGCGAACGAACCACGATAAGACGCCTACTGCCACTAGTATGGCGCCGATACAACCGCATACCAAGAGAAGCCGGAGACGGCCCAACGTAGTGTCAATCTCGATCGAATCCCAGCCGACCACCAGCATTACCGTGAATCGTCCGCGGGTGCTGCCCGGCGGAGGGGGGGCGTACCGGTCGGATCCGGTTTCGTGCTCATCCGCAATCTCCCGGCGCGGAACGAAGGTCATTCCCACGAGGCGCCCGGGCCGACCATCGGGAAGACTCACGCTCCGATACGCCGGTGAGCCGTCCGGACCACTCAACTGATCCAGATCATCCCCGTTTAAAGACGCGGATCGCCCGAGGACCTGCTCGGGTCCGGACCAGAACTGGAAGTACTCGGCGCGTTCTGACGGGGCGAACTCGGTCAGGCCGATCTCTTCAATCTCCAAATCCAGCCTACTGCCCTCCTGCTCCACCAGCGCCGCCAGAGAGCGGGCTTTGGAGCCGAGACTCGCGTCGAACTCCGCCCAAAGCGCGGCATGTACGACCCCGTACAGTACCAAAGCGGAAACGGAGAAGACCAGCCCGGTCCCCAGGGCGGTGCCGATCACCAATCGCGCCCGCAGCGTCTTCATCAGTCGCATCGCCCCAACATATAGCCGTGTCCCCGCCGGGTATGGATCAGCTTCGGCTGGTCCGGTTGCTCGATCTTCTTGCGCAAGTGCCCGATGTGGACGTCGACCACGTTGCTCTCCGGATCGGAGTGGAAATCGTAGATGTGCTCCCAAATGGCGGTGCGGGAGACAACCTGGCCGGCGCGGGAGGCCAGGAACTCCAGGAGGGCGTACTCGCGGGCGGAAAGGGCAATGGATTTATCGCCCCGGCGGACGGTGCGCCCCGTGGTGTCTATCTCCAGATCTTCGACGCTGATGATGGGGTCTTTGTTGTTGTAACCGCGTCGAACCAAGGCCCGAACCCGGGCGAGGAGCTCCTGGAACGCAAAGGGCTTGACCAGGTAGTCATCCGCGCCGAGGTTGAGGCCCCTGACCCGGTCTTCGACGGTGTCCCGGGCCGTCAGGATGAGGATGGGTACGGCGCAGCCCTCCTGACGCAGCCGGCCGAGGATCGTGAGCCCATCGATTCCAGGCAGCATCAAGTCGAGTACAATGACGTCGTTCTCATTCGACCGAGCGTACCACAACCCCTCCTCGCCATGGGCCGAAGTGTCGACCGCGAAGCCCGCTTCCTCCAACCCCTGTCGGAGGGCTTCCCGAAGGGGTCTGTCGTCTTCAATAACCAGCACGCGCATGACAGCAACACCTCACGATTCTAGTGCCGTCTCCAGAAAGGTCGTTCAAGATCGTCCCCTCTTGGCAAGGGGGGATACAGGGGGGTCCATTCGTACGGAGAAGAACCTCCCCCAGCCCCTCCTTAGTAAGGAGGGGAGGCAGAAACGCAACTAACTTCTTGGGAACAGCACGAGTATATCATCGCCAGGCACCCGATTGCAGCAATTGGCGGGCGGCGGCCCGGACGGACTCCGGGTCCAGGCTACTCAGTCGACTCTGACCTTCCGAGCAAGCCCGATCCGGACAACTTGGTGTCACGATACCCCGCCGGTTCTGGATCCACGACGACCCATCAGTATTAATCGTTATCGTATCCGTCGTCGTCATCATCCTCATCTGCATCGTCCGGCTCTTCGATTACCCGGCCGGTCGGAAGGATGACCAGCTCCTTTTCGCGCCCGTCGACTTTCGCTTCGATCTCATACAATACGATCTTCTTCTCTACTACCACGGCCGCCCGCGCACCGAGGTACTTGGCCACAGCGTCGCGAACGGCTTTCGGGGCCTTATCGAGGGGGATCGTCTCCTCAGTTTCCAGCAATGTCCCGTCTGCGGTCACCGCGGCCTCGTGCTTGGCGCCGCCTTCGGACCACTCGGCTTCGAAGATCAGGACGCCGTGCTCGTTCTCGCGCTCCGCCTCGAGGATCTTCGCACCCCGGGCGAGCTTCTGCAGTGCCATTCGAGCGGGAGCCGGGATCTGATCAAACGTGATGTCCTCGTCTTCGTCCTCGTCTTCGATCTCGCGGGCGAGCACCGTCCCGTCGGGGGCGACTTTGATCTCGGTCTCTCGCCCGTCTTTGAGGAACTCCGCTTCATAGATTGTCTTTCCGTCTTCCGTCTCACGTTCGATCTCGGTGATCTTCACGCCCTGGGCCTCTTTCAGAATCGTCGCCCTGACGGCAGGTGGCACTTGGTCGAGATTGACGTTCTCCTCACCGGTGTCGCCCGCCCACGCGGCGAACGCCATCACGCCAACCATGCCTGACCCGATCATCAACAGCGTTGTCTTGTTTAGCGTCATCACGGTCTCCTTGTAAGCAGTTGTGTTCTCGGCAGCGATACCGGCCCGCGCCGAACCGGGCTACCAGTACATCACCCACGAGTATAGGAACCTATTATGAACGGACGATGAAGGGGATAGGGTTCGCTTGATGAAAACGGCACTCGCGCGAGGGCCGGCGGATTCGGAATCTCTCGAGAGCCTGAGGTCATGCGTTGGTTGAAGCTGCTGCGTCACGATCCGATCGCCCCGCTGATGGCGGTCGACATCTCGGCCATCATGTATCACGTACGCCGCGACCTGCTCGAGGAGCGCGTCCCGCCCGTTCGCCGGCTCTGGGAATCGCCCGAGGTACAACGTATTCTCCGCCGGCAGAATCCGGACGGATCGTTCGAGTACCCCGGCAAGCGCGTCGTGCCGTACCCGGCGCACCACTATCCTCTGGTCGAAACGTGGAAGCAGATCCGCTTCCTCGTAGAGCAATACGGAACGAACCGCCGCCACGAGCCTACCCGGCGAGCGGCCGAGTACCTGTTCTCCTGCCAAACCGAGGACGGCGACATCCGGGGCTTCATCGGCAACCAGTACGCCACCTATTACACCGGCGCCATACTCGGCCTTTTGATCAAGGCCGGGTATGCCGGGGATCCGCGGATAAAGAGCGGCATGCAGTGGCTTCTGGGGATGCGGCAGGACGACGGCGGCTGGACCGTGCCGATGATCACCGTCAAACTCAGCCGGGCCCAGCAGTATAGACTGACCACTACCGCGGCGCCGCCCATCGAACCGGATCGCGCCAAGCCCTTCTCCCACAACTGGACCGGAATGGTCCTGCGGGCGTTCGTGGCCCACTCGCGGTACCGCAAGCGAAAGTCCACGTGCGTCGCGGCCGGGCTGCTCAAGGGCCGCTTCTTCAAGCCCGACGGCTACACGTCGTACAAGTCCGCGCACTACTGGACCACGTTCGCCTACCCCTTCTGGTGGAATAATCTGGTTGCGGCCATGGATACGCTTTCGACGATCGGATTATCCGCGGACGACCGCGACATGCAGCGCGGTCTTGACTGGTTCGTGGCCCACCAACAGAAGGACGGCCTCTGGTCTCTCGATCATCGAACAGCCGGACAATCCGCAGCCCCGCCGGCCAAAGCCACCCAGATGCGCGCGTGGGTCGCCCTCGCGATCTGCCGGATTCTCCGTCGATGCTGTGGGTGATTGTCCGAGCGGCCCAAGGTTGACTATCTCGTGAATAGTCGAATCTGTTCGGAGAAGAGAGTCCTCACGTCGGCACCGGAGGGGACAGTCTTTATGAACGTTATGCCAACTGGGTGTCATAATATAGGCATGTCTTCGCGCGACACGCGCCGTTGCGGCAGGTCTCGTGCCTCGACCTGCCCTACATGATATGCCACCTAGGTGTCATAGGTCAACTTGTTGACCCGTGGATTCGCATGTTACCGGCATGTAGGCATGTCTTCGCGCGACACGCGCCGTTGCGGCAGGTCTCGTTCCTCGACCTGCCCTACATGATATGCCACCTAGGTGTCATAGGTCAACTTGTTGACCCGTGGATTCGCATGCTACCGGCATGTAGGCATGTCTTCGCGCGTCACGCGCCGTTGCGGCAGGTCTCGTTCCTCGACCTGCCCTACGGGACATGCCACCTGGGTGTCATGGGCCAACTTGTTGGTCCGTGGAGCGGCATGCTCTCGGCATGTAGGCATATCTTGGCGCGACGGGCGCGTTTGGCACATACGCCGAAGGCGTTGAACAACAAAGTCCAGGGTAAACGAACCGGCGCAGCCGCGTAAGTGCCACCCTGGGTCACCGAGCCCCCTCCAGCACCACCCCCGAAGTGGGTTGAACAACGGCGTTTCACTGCGCTCCACCCATGGCTACTTGCCTACGTTCCTTCGGGCTGGATCATCCCGGCAAACCAACTTTCCCTTTTTCATAACGAGGCGCACGCAGTTACGGCCCGGTTCGTACAGCCAGCGGGCGTGGTTGGGGACGTCCAGGATCAGCAGGTCCGCCTGCATTCCTGGGTGTATCGCCCCGACTCGGTGAGATCGGGCAAGGACGGCGGCGGCATTGGCGGTGGCGGCGATCAGAGCTTCGGTCGGAGTCATACGCATCTGAACGCAGCCGATCGACATGACCAGCGGCAACGACTCGACCATCGCCGAACCGGGGTTGTAATCGGTGGCCAGCGCCACCGGCAGATCCGCTTCGAGCAACCGGCGGGCCGGAGCCTGCTCTACTCCCAAGAAGAACGAGCATCCCGGCAAAAGCACGGCCACCGTCCCGGCGGACTTTAGCGCAGCAATCCCGGCCTCGTCCACCGTTTCAAGGTGATCGGCGGAGACGGCTTCGACCTCTCCTGCCAACAGAGTGGCACCACACTGGGTGATCTGATCGGCGTGCAGCCGTGGAGCGAGCCCGAACTGCCGGGCGGTGTTCAAGACGCGCCGGGACCGCTCAATATCGAAAGCGGTTCTCTCGCAGAACACGTCACAGAACTCGGCCAGTTTCTCGTCGCGAATCCGCCCCAGAACTTTGTCGGCAAACATGGTGTCCAGGTACTCGTCAGGCCGATCGGCATACTCGACCGGCGTAGTGTGGGCGGCCAGGTAAGTGGCGACTAACTCGACCGGCTGCAGCTTGTTCAACCGCTGGATTACTTCCAGCATCTTCAACTCGTCGGCCACCGTAAGTCCGTAGCCGCTCTTGATCTCCACAGTGGTCACTCCCCGGCGTAACATGCGCTCCAGGCGGGGCAGAGTCAGGGCGATCAACTCGTCGTGACTCGCTTGGCGAACCGCCTCGACAGTGACCCGAATCCCGCCGCCGCTCTCCGCGATCTCCGCGTAGGACTTGCCTTCGATCCGTTGGACGAACTCCCGCTCGCGGGTCCCGGCGAAGACCGTGTGAGTGTGGCAGTCGATCAGCCCGGGGACGACGCAGCCCCCGGCCGCATCGATCGACTCGGTCCCCGCGGGCGCGTCCAGCTCCGCCTGTGGTCCGAACCACGCGATCAGCTCGCCGTCTATCAACATGGCGGCGTTTCTAATAACCGTTACCTCGCCCATTGAACGACCGGTTACGGGGCCCGGCGGTACGACGATCAGCTCGGCTATGTTCCGTATGGCTAACATGCTCTGGGGGACCTCCTCAATCACGATTTCTTCGTGCCGGCAACGCCGGGGCATCATAGCACGAATCGGCGGGCTGGTCCGCTGTTTGGTTGGAGCCGGTTTCTGAGTTATCGTTCCGGGCGAAGATGCCGCGATGGAGCGGACTCTGTAAGGATAGGGCCAGGAGAATCGAAGTGTCTCGGCGGTTCTTGTTTGTTTCGCTCCCTCTGGTTGTGCTGGGGGTCGGGTGCAATCCTTCGGAGCGGGTTCATCCTGTGGCCGCCCCGAACACGGTTCGGGAGATTCCTTCGTTCTCGATTCCATCACTTCCGGACGGAACCGCCTGCGAGCGGTTCATCGCCATGGGGGATATGGGCACCGGACGACGCGATCAGTACCTGGTGGCTGAGAAGATGGCGGAGTGGGCCGAAGCCAACGGCCTGGATTTCATGGTCTTCCTGGGGGATAACATCCTTCCGAACGGAACACGGTCGGCCGACGACCCCCAATGGAAGACCAAGTTCGAGGACGTCTACGCCGATCCGGCGCTAGCCGTGCCGGTCTACGCGGTGCTGGGCAATCACGAGTATCGCGGGAACGTGCCGGCTCAGATCGAGTATGGGAAACGCAACGCGAAGTGGAAGATGCCCGCGCGGTACTACACGTTCACGCGGACCCTTGCCGACGCCACCCGGGTACAGTTCTTCGTCCTGGATACCACGCCGATCGACAAACTTGAGCCGGAAGTGGACGAGCAGGTCGCCTGGCTCGACCGGGAACTGTCCGCCTCAGCGGCTCGATGGAAGATCTGCCTGGGACACCATCCGCTTTATCACCACAACCCTCGCCACGAGCCTAATCCGCGTACGATTGCCAAGCTGGAGCCGCTGTTCACGAAGCACAAAGTTGATCTCTACATGGCCGGCCATCATCATGCTCTTGATATGCTCAAGCCGATCAAGGGGGTGTACTATGTGGTCAGCGGTGGCGGCGGCGGACCGGACTGCGCCCGGGAGATTGCCTGGACCGATGGTTCATACTATGCAACCACCGGTGGCGGATTCGCCGCTCTTCGTATCAGTCGCGACGAGCTGGTTATTGAGTTCGTGCGGATGAACGGGCGGACGGAATACGCTCACACCCTGGCGGCGCGACAAGAAGTGCCGAATCCGTCGCGATGACGGCCCCTGTCCGGCAGTAAACGCCTCGAAGCAATCTTGCGCCGCTCCGAAGTTGGAGGCGGTGCCGTTCGATGAAGATCTGATACGCTACATCGGGGCAGGTCCTGGCAGACCGGCCTCGCGCATCGAGTCGGCTTACTCACCGGCGGTCACACCACGTGCCGCGTTTGTTCCGGATGGCTGCCGGGGCCCCACGCCCGGCGCCGTATCGGCCTGGCTCAGGCGAACTCTACCGTGGAGGGTTCGCTCTCGTGCTCGATGTACCGATCGGTGAAAGAAGCGGCTTGGCCGTTCATCTCCTCGGCTACGTGGGCGAACCGCACGAGATCCGGAAGCGAGTTGGCCTGCATCTTCCTCATGGTGTTGGCCCGGTGAGCCTCGACCGTTTTCTGGCTGACGTGCAGCTCGGCCGCAATGGCTTTGTTGGGCAAGCCGTTCACGACCAGGTTCATGACCTCTCGTTCGCGGCGGGTCAGCTTTCCGACGCGCGCCGAGATCACCGAACGGCAGGTATGCTCCGCCCGGTTGTGCCGATCCAGTTCCACGGCCTCGCGAATGCGTCTCAAGAGGACGTCGTTATCGAATGGTTTCTCGATGAAGTCGAGCGCCCCGCATTTCATGGCCCGGACCGCCGCGCGCACGTCACCGTATCCTGTGATCACAATCACGGGAATCGAGGGCTTGCGGTTCACGACGTGTTCGAGCAGCTCGAACCCGCTCATTCCGGGGAGCCGCACATCGACAATCAGGCAGCCCGGCCTCGAGGGGTCTTGTCCCTCAAGGAAGTCTCGTGCGGTGGCGTAGGCTTCTACGGGATAACCCGCTGGCTCTATGAGCCAGCGCATTGCGTTACGCACGTTCTCGTCATCATCGACGACGAAGACTGTTGATTCGGAGATCATCAAGCACATCCTCCGTACCGAAATTGGCGAAGTGACAGATCACAACAGCCAATATGATCGACTCGTACATACCCTTAACACAATAGGGTATTTACCTCAATTAGCAAGTCGCCGCTCTCAAACCGCCGTAAGGCTGGACTAGGGGCCGCGACGTTGCGGGAAGCGGTTCGCTCTTCTGACGTTGCTGCGTTGGTTTCGCGAAAGTGCCTTTCTTGCGACACTAGACACTTTCACGCAAGACGAACCACGAAACCGGTCTCTTTGCGTGCAAGAGTGAGCGGTCCGGGGCATGCTCTTCCATCCTGACGCGACGGACTTCGGTTATCGAGGGACTTTCGGGCTCCCCGCCCGGTTGCCGAATGTGGTTGAGGCCCGTCCCAATGGGGAAAGGCTGCGAACGTCACTGGGGATTGACCGCCTGTTGAAGGGCGGTCCCGGTCGGGCGGCCGGGCAGCTCGCTTGTGCGGTAGCTGTAATTATGCGAGCTAAGGAGACACTCCGATCCCCCTGCAGCGAGCGTAACGCCGGACCTGTGAGGCGGTTTATCGTGACCCATCCGTTGCTCCACGCAGCTCCGCCGTTCGTCGATGATTATAGACAGGGGTCCATGAAAACAGCTTAGAAGCCGTATTGGTGGGGTCCCTGGTGGGCCAAGAACCCTCTTTTGCGTCCGAGCGAGCCTGTAATGAACGTTCCTGAAAACCATGATGAGTTGGATTTCTCGGTGGAGCAACTTGGTCCACGAAAAGTCAAGTCACCGTACAGGCTGTGCCGGTACGTATCGGACGACGAGCGAACGCTCCACGACACGTCGGTGGAGTCGTGGCGCGATCCGGACCGAGCCTCTCGTCGAGAGTCATCTTTGGGCTTCGAGTTGGCCGGCCCGCGGGAGCACATCTACTTCGATGCGACCAAAACTCGCTGTGCGGTGGTGACCTGCGGGGGATTATGCCCTGGTCTCAACGACGTGATCCGGGCGGTTGTTCTCCAGCTTTATCACCAATACGGCGTCAAGATCATCTACGGCTTCCGTTTCGGTTTCGAAGGGCTCATCCCTCGATACGGACACGAGCCGCTCATGCTCGGGCCTTCCACGGTGACCGACATTCACCGGCACGGCGGCTCGATCCTGGCATCGTCGCGCGGGCCGCAATCGCCGGAGGAGATCGTCGACGCCCTGGAGCGCCTGAACATCCAGGTGCTCTTTTGCATCGGGGGAGACGGGACGTTTCGAGGCTCCTTGGCAATACACGATGAGGTCCGCCGACGCAATCTCAAGATCGGGATCGTGGGAGTCCCTAAGACTATCGACAACGACATCCCGTTTACCTCCCGGACTTTCGGGTTCGACACGGCATGCGCCATCGCGGCCAATGCCATCATCGGGGCACACGCCGAAGCGACGGGGGCGTTCAACGGAATCGGCCTGCTTAAGCTCATGGGCCGGCACGCCGGGTTCATTGCCGCTCACTCCGTATTGGCGAGCCGCGACGCCAACTTCGTGCTGGTCCCCGAGGTGGATTTCGAACTGGGCGGAGACAGTGGGTTGCTGACCCACCTTCTGCGCCGGGTGCAGACGCGTCAACATGCGGTAGTGGTAGTCGCCGAGGGGGCGGGGCAACACCTCTTCGAAGGGGATTCCGGGGCGACGGATCCATCCGGAAACGTGCGACTTAAGGACATCGGAGTGTTGTTGCGGGATCGAATCACGCAATATATGAAAATGGTCGACACTCCCTGCACGCTCAAGTACATTGACCCGAGTTATCTGATCCGGTCGGCCCCGGCGACGGCGAGCGATGCCCTGTTTGCCGGAACGCTGGGGCAGATGGCGGCCCATGCGGCCATGGCGGGAAAGACGGGTATGTTCGTCGGGTTTTGGAACAACCACTTCACGCACGTCCCGATGGCCGCGGCGGTGGCGCGCACCAAGAGGCTCGACCCGCAGGGCAACTTCTGGCACAGCGTCGTTGAGTGTACCGGGCAGCCGCACAACATGACCAATCAGGTGGAGTGTTCGGAGAGTATGGAAGAGGATTTACTGGCGGAGTCGTTGTTGGCCTGACGAGGTCGCCATTTCGTTGATTGCAGGTGCCTCCATCGTGGAACACTGTCCGGCGGAGGCGGGTTCTCTTTAGATAAACGGACAAGTGCCGGGTAGTACGGCGACGTACGCCGGACAAACCGCAACGGGAGTATTCTGTCATGGAAATGTCTGAACTGGTTTGCGATTACGGGCTGGAGCATCTCGGCCTGACGAATCTGGGGGCGATTTACTGGAATAGATCGACGCCAGCTCTCTACGAGAACGCGATCCGGCAGTCCGAAGCGCAGATAGCGCATCTCGGGCCGCTGGTCGTGCGTATGGGGCAGCACACCGGACGTGCGGCCAAGGACAAATACATCGTTGACGAGCCGAGCTCGACGAACGACGTCTGGTGGGGCAAGATCAACGTGAAGTACTCCGCGGAACGGTTCGATGTTCTGCACCGGCGAATGTGCTCTTACCTGCGCGGCAAGAAGGTGTTCGTGCAAGACTGCTATGCGGGCGCCGACGAGCAGTTCCGCCTCCCCGTTCGGATTGTCAACGAGTTCGCCTGGCATAACCTCTTTGCTCGGAATATGTTCATCTCCCAGCCGCGGGAGCGGGCGTCGTTTCGCAACTTCCGACCGGAGTTCTCCGTCCTGCAGTGCCCGAGCTTCCATGCCGATCCTGATGAGGACGACACCCGGAGCGGGACGTTTGTTGCCGTCAGTATTGCGAAGAAGCTGATTCTCATCGGCGGAACGGCGTACGGCGGCGAAATCAAGAAGTCTGTCTTCTCCGTATTGAATTACCTCCTGCCCCAACGCGGGATTCTGTCAATGCACTGCTCCGCCAACGTCGGCCGGAAGGACCCGGACGACGTGGCCGTCTTCTTCGGTCTCTCCGGAACCGGGAAGACCACGCTTTCCGCTGATCCCAATCGTCTTTTGATCGGTGACGACGAACACGGCTGGTCTGATGAGGGTATCTTCAACTTCGAAGGCGGTTGCTACGCCAAGGTCATCAACTTGTCACGAGAGTCGGAGCCGGAGATCTTTGATTGTACGCGCCGCTTCGGGACGATTCTGGAGAACGTCGCGATGGACCCGGCGCAGCGCATGGTCGATCTGAACGACGCCTCCATTACCGAGAACACGCGGGCCTCATATCCGCTTTCACACATTCCCAACATAGTGCGTTCCGGCAAGGCCGGGCACCCGCGCAATGTAGTCATGTTGACAGCCGACGCGTTTGGGGTCCTGCCGCCGATCGCCAAGCTTACGCCCGAACAGGCGATGTACCATTTCATCAGCGGTTACACTGCGAAGGTCGCGGGAACCGAAGCGGGTATCACTGAGCCTACGGCGACGTTCAGTGCGTGCTTTGGGGCGCCGTTTATGATCCGGCATCCCTCGGCCTACGCCGAGCTGCTGGCGGCTAAGCTCGTTAAACACAAGGCCGATTGCTGGTTGGTCAACACCGGGTGGACCGGCGGGCCGTACGGAGTTGGATCCCGGATGAGCATCGAGGTGACCCGGGCTCTGCTCAACGCCGCTTTGGACGGGGCCTTGAGCAACGTGAAGATGGAAGTCGATCCGTTCTTCGGCTTCTCCGTTCCGCAAGAGGCGCCGGGGGTGCCGTCGGGTGTGCTGAATCCCCGTAATACTTGGGCCGATCCGCACGCCTATGACGAGCAGGCGAAGAAGCTGGCCGGGATGTTCCGGAAGAACTTCGAGCAATACAAGAACGATACTTCGGCCGAAGTCGCGGCCGCGGGCCCGTCGGTAGAGGGCAAAGCGGCCCAGCCGGCAGCCGCGGCGTACTGAGGGAGTTTTGCTTCGGGGTAGGCGGCTTGGCCGGCAGAACCGCATAGAAAAAGACCGCCCGGGAGTGATGTTCACAACACCGCTACCGGGCGGTTCCACGTTTGCAGACAGCCCGCGAGCCGGTCGAGGTCCCCGGAAGATGACACTCTGGTGACATCTCCTGTAGGGCACGATCGAGGCACGAGACCTGCCAGAAGAAGGCGAGCGTCGCGCGAAGACCTCGTAGGGCATGGTCGAGGTACGAGACCTGCCATCAAGGCCGCAATGGTCCGAGCCGCACGAAGAGGTGCCACCCACGTGTCTCGCGGAACCAACCCGTCAGGGCGGCAGCTCTGCCCAGCCCGCGGCGTCAGCCGCGGGTTCGCGTCGTACGTCAACCCCAGCCCCGCCAGGGGCGGCACTTTGATACTCGAAGGGGGGCCCGACCTTCGCCAACGTGCTTCCGTTATGATGGTGAATCACGGGTGTCCGATCCAAACGTCGATGTTCTCTGCCGCCCGCAAGGGGCTTGGTGCGAAGCGGCCGCACGGTTTCCCCAGGCTTACGCCGTGGGGCTACAGGACCTGTCGCCCCAAGGGGCTTGGCTTGCGACACGATCGAGGCACGAGACCTGCCAGAAGAAGGCGGGCGTCGCGCGAAGACCTCGTAGGGCACGGTCGAGGTACGAGACCTGCCACAATGGCGCCCGTCACGCGAGGACCACGGCAGGTCTCGTGCCTCGACCGTGCCCTACAAAAGGGGACAATCACATGTCAGGACGCGCTATTGACACTTGCAGCAGGATGGTCCGGACGGTTGCAGATCATCATAGGGACGGCGGAGCTTCTTCACTGCCGACTCGTAGCGGGCCCGGAAGGCGTGGGGGGTCAGCCCGGCCTCGGCGGCCAGGCCGGCCAACATCGCCGGTGACTCGAAATCACGATCTTCGAGCCGGATCATATACGCTCGGGCGACGCTGTAGGAGTAACTATTGATGTCCACGAGGCGGATCCGAGCGCGATTCGTCTCCGGGGCGATCATGTCGTCGAAAGGTACCGGGACGAGGTTGTTGTCCTTGAGCGATACCATCACGCCCGCAGGAAGATCCCGCGTCGACTCCAACAGAAGCCGCACCCCGCCGTGTCCCAAATCCCGCGTGTACGCCATGTCGAAAGTTGTCGGCGGGGCGCAACGCATTTCGTACCCGAGAGTGTAGCTGACGATGGTCTCCCTCTTGCCTCGCTCACTGAATCGCTGCTGGAGTTCGTCCTTCAGAATCCGCGCCAGGGGCACCTCCGAGAGCCGCGGGTGACCGGCCGCATCCACCGGGACGTCGCGACCGAGCAACCGGGAGAGTTCCTCCTGGTCTCCGAGCTTGTACGCCAGCCCTTCTGCGAAGACGACGACTCCGTCATCGCGGCCCATCGCCCGCCGCTTGAGCATGGCCGCCTCGATAACGTCGACGATCTCCTTGATCGTAGTGGAACCGGGAAACTCCTCGGGAATCAGGGTGAGTGTCGCCCCCGCTGATTTGCCAATCCCCAGCGCAAGATGACCCGTGTTTCGTCCCATCGTCTCGACGATGTACCACCGCTTGGTAGTACGCGAGTCCTCCATCAGATTGGCCAAGATGTTCGAGCCGATATGTCGGGCGGTTGTGAACCCGAAGGTCGGCAATTCGCCCGGCAGCGGGAGGTCGTTGTCGATGGTCTTGGGCACCAGCACGACGCGGATCTTGCCCTGGAATTGCTCCGCAATGAAACGCGAACTTAGCGCTGTGTCATCTCCTCCGATCGCCAGAAGGTGCGTGACTCCAAGGGCCTGGAGCCGCTGACAGACTCGGGCGACCTTTTGAGCGTCCGGCTCGACGACCGTCGAGGTGCGGAGCTTCTCCTTGTTGAGCAGGCTGGTCCGCGCAGTGCGCAGGATGGAGCCACCAGTGAAGTGGATCCTCCCCACGTCCCTGATGGTCAGTTCATGGACGTGATGCTCGGGGTCGAAGTCCTCGTCCGCCAAGTACCGGAAACCTTCGTACATTCCCAGGACCCGAAGGCCGTTGTTGATGGCTTCGATCGTCGCTGCGCCTATAACCCCGTTAATCCCCGGGGCCGGTCCGCCACCAACGATAATCCCCATCGTTGCGTGCATCATGCTCAGTAGTCCTCCCGAAGACCCGCCTACACGTATCCACTATCGGCATCTGCTCGCGACAGCGAAACCTCAGATTCGATCAGGGAATTCTGAGTTTGTTGGTGCCGCCGCAACGTAACCGGCCTTTTGCCTCGTATCCTCCGAGAGTTTATCGGCCCTTTGCGCGGGAAACGGGAATGCGTCTCGAGATGGAGCCCGCGATGGTCTCGGATCAAAAAGCGTGCCCGGACCGCCGTTGGTCCGGACGGGGTGGGCTCCGCCTCTGCGAGGAAGGGTCTCGAAGTCTACCGCGCCGTCCGGCCGCCGGACCCCCTCACCACGTGCGTTGCCTTTGTGGTGAGGAGCCGGCCTTAGACGCGGTGAGAATCCGAGTTGAGCGACATCGCCCACCCCGAACCGGTCAATCCCAACGCGACACGAGGCGTTGCCAGGATGGGCTCCCCGGGATACCCGATCCCGGCAACGTCGCACGCTCGCCAGCATCCCTGTCTTGTCCACCAGGGCGGCCTAATTCGTCGACCTGGTGTACACGGAACGCGTCAGTCGCCTCTCGGGTGACCCCAACCGCCACCCCGGAGTCAGCGGCGGTCATCCTGGTTTGCCGCAGCTCGGACTCCGTAAGGGGAGGCCTCCATCGATTGACAACACGGCGGATTGTACAGTGGAGAGATGAAAGATCAAAGTCAACTTAATAGGCTAACCTATACAGGTTAGCCTGTGTAGGTGGTCTTCTTCCGATGGGGTAGACGGGATTGCTGCCGGTCGTCTGGAGGCATGTGGCTCGTTGCCTTGCTCGTGGCGGGGGGCGACCTACAATCGCCGCGTGCCGTGCAAGTTCTACTTGCTTCGTTGCGATGCTCAGACGCGCGATTCACGTCGTGCATCCGGGGTGGGAACCAGATTGACACTGAAAGCTCGGAGGCAGCTTATGTTCGTTCGATTGCCGGCCGGTCTCGGCCTTCTACTGCTCGCTCTTGGCCCGTTGCCGGCGACACTCGCAGCAGACCGAGTTGCAGCTCCGGGGTGGCTGACCAAGTCGCAATGGTACCACGTGTTGGTGCCCCGCTTCTCCGACGGAGAGCCCCTCAACGATCCGACCGGCGTTCTACCGTGGCCTTCCCTGGCTGCTAAGGATTCCGGAAAGACGCCTGCGCCTGAGGCGGCGAAAGGAGAGAAGCGATTCGGTGGCGATCTTCAAGGCCTTCAGAATCGCCTCGGGTATCTCAAGGAACTGGGTGTGGATGTTTTGTACCTCTCGCCGGTGTTCACCGCTCCGTCCGATCTGAAGTATGACTCGGCGGACCTGCGGCACGTGGACGGGGCCTTGGCGGTTGCGAACCAACCGGGGGATGTGGGCAAGGAGACCGCGGATCCGGCAACCTGGCAGTTTACGCCGAGTGACCGCCTCTTTCTGGGTTTCATCAAGCGAGCCCACGCGCAAGGTCTTCGGGTAGTCTTGGAGATCACAGGTACGTCGGCGAGTCGAGAATCCTGGATGTGGCGCGACGTTGTCGCCAAGGGCGAGCGATCGGAATGCTCGAGCTGGTTCGACGTAGCCGATTGGGGTCCCCCGGTTCGCGCGCAAGTGGATGGAGGGCCTTCCCACGACGGCACGGTGCCGTTTAAGCGCAACGCGACGTCACTCGCGCCAGGTGTGGAGAAGTACCTCCTGGCCGTAACGCGGCGTTGGATGGACCCGGACGGGGACGGCAATCCTGTCGATGGGGTCGACGGGTGGGTGGTTCGCAACGCGTATCGGCTGGGGCCGGAGACTCTCGCCAGGTGGCAGAAGCTCGTGAAGAAGGTCAACCCGGCCGCGGTTCTGGTGGGCGACTATCGCGGCATGTCCGGAGCTTTCGGCACTTTCGGCACGAACCAACCCTTCGATGCGGTCGTGCAGGAGGAAACCGGGGCGGCTCTTCGCCGGTTCTTTTGCGAGGAGGCGAAGAAGGGCTACACGTCCACGAACCTGCTTGTTGATTTGGACGTTCTGTTGAAGAGCCGGCGTGCGGAGGCGGGCCCGGTGGTGATCGATTCGATCGGCGGAACGAATGTCCCGCGGCTGTGGTCGGTCATTGAAGGCGGGGCGAGGCCGACAGACGGTAAGCCCGCTGCTTCGGTTCTTAGCCGATTCCGGTTGGCGATGGTCATGCACCAACTCTGTCTGCCGATGCCGCTGACCTACTACGGCGACGAGATCGGTCTGCCGGGCGAAGCGGACGGGCGGGATCCGATGTGGTGGCAGGGGAGTCCCGCAGACGGCAGCAACGCCTATCGCCGGGACTTAGCCGCGCTTGCGCTGCAGCTTAACAGCCTCCGCGAGCGATTCGCGCCGCTGGCGTCGGGTTCGTTTCGCAAGGTCCTTGCCGACGAGAAGCAACGGGTGCTGGCGTTTGCACGGGCTTTACCGGGTGATGAGGTCATTGTCGTAATCAACTTCGGAGATACTCCGCAGCGCGTAAAAGTGCCAACAGGGTGTCCCGGACAACTCATCGGGGTGGTTACGCCGGAGCTGACTCCCGGCCCGCCGCACCCGTTCTTCAAGAACCGCGCGGCTGCCGAACCAGCCTCGGCCATTCCGCAGTTGCGGTTAGGCGGTAATCAGCAGTATGCCGACGAATCCGGTAATCTCTCCGTGTCCCTTAAGCCCCAGACTATTCGGCTATTGCTATTGAAAGGCAAGGGCGGATCATGACCCGTTAGGAGATTGAGATGACGCGGCGATTATCGAGGATTGCCTCAGTCGTTGCCGCCGGTCTGTCGATCGGCGCATGTGACGCGTTCCTCTTCCCGCCGGTGTTGGAATACGACTCGGAGGCGTGTGCCGCGGTAGACGCACGACTCTCGGGATGGGGGTGGGGGTTTGGTCTTGCTCTGCCCAACCCGGCGTCCTTGTATTGCGGCGAACTTGGCGGCGCGTCCGGGCAGGATAGCGTTTGCGCTCTTCCTGACGGCACAGAGCAAGACGAATGGGATCTGTTCTGCACCGATTGCCCAACATCGGGCTGGTGTGACTGGTATGAGTAGGATCCGAGCGAGTAGGGCCCGCTCCGCGGACCGCATTTGCTCCACGGGTCAGCAATTGCTCCATGACACCCGGGTCTTACCATTTGTAGGGCATGGTCGAGGCACGAGACCTGCCACCAAGGCCGCAGTGGCCCGGCTCGGACGAAGATGTGACACGCGCGTGGCTTGCGGTATTAGCCCGCCAGGGCGACAGCTCCGCCTAGCCCGTGGCGTGAGCCGCGGGATCGAGTCGCGCATCAGCCCTAGCCCCGCCAGGGGCGGCACTTCGATAACCGCATGGGTTCCGGCCGTCGCCAACGTGTTCCCCGCATGATGTTGAATCACGGGTGTCCGATCCAGACCTCGACGCGTTCTACCGCCCGCAAGGGGCTTGGCGCGAAGCGACCGCACGGTCCCCCAGGCTTACGCCATGGGGCTTCAGGACCTGTCGCCCCAAGGGGCTTGCCCGACGGCACGGCCGAGGCACGAAACCCCGCCGAGAGGTGTGGCATGGGCAAGCGTAGCTCTCACGCAAAGCACTTTGCCGTACGCCTGGAGACTGCGCGCGTAAGGCACGGACGCTTGCAGCTTGCCCGTGGATGCGCGTCCCCCGGGTCAACAAGTTGACCTATGACACGCGATTGTCATCCGCCGCAATGGCGCGCGTTGGGCGAAGACCACGGCAGGTCTCGTTCCTCGACCATGCCCTACACCCGGCTGCGACGCCCTACCTGTACGGTCGGGTGCCGGGTGGCATGGCTCACGCTTGCGTGACCATGGGGCGTTTCTATGGTGGCACCGGGTCTGCGCGGCGTTCCCACGTCTGCCGCCAGGGTGGCATTTGGTCGATCGTGATACCGTCCCACAAGCCTCGTCCGGTACGCCGGGCTTGCTTTTCGAGGTCCTTGAATTGTCGGTAGTAGTGATGTTTGAACCGATAGTCCGCGTAAGCGTACCCTTCCTCCAGCAGAACCTCATTGAACATCCGTCCGCCGGGCTCGAGATGAACGTACGCAAGCAGCCGCCCGTACTTGCCGCGGGTTCGCTGGGGCGAAAGGACGACGCGTACGTTTCGACCGTCCAGCGATTCGTCCGCAAACGCTGACGCCTTTGCCCCAAAGTGCATAGCAGGGTGGGGGCCCTTACCGGTCTCCGGAGCGTCGACCCCCCAAAGCCGGATTCGCGTTACGGACTGGTCACCGTCAGGGGCGGCGATGTCGAAAGTGTCACCGTCCACTACGCGCGTTACGCGGAAGACGCGGTCATGATAGCGAGAATGGTCGTTGCCGCGCGGCAGGGCGGGTGCGGAGCGATCCCAGAATATCGCCGCCAACCCAACAATGGCAAGGCCGATGATCGCCGCGTGACGAAGGGGACGACGTGTAAATGTGATGGAATCCGGAAGCCGTCTTCGTCGTCGCGGGCGGAGCATCAGTCGTCGGATCCGCGGGCACCCAGGCCAAAGGCATCGTGAACGCATCGCAGAGCGGCGGGGCCGTGCTGGCGATCCACGATGCAACTGGTGACGATTTCGCTTGTAGAGACATTCATGATGCTGATTCCCGCGGCGGCCAGAGTCTCGAACATGGTCGAGGCGATTCCGGCGTGCGTGCGCATCCCTACTCCGATCACACTGACCTTGGAAACCCCCTCATCAACTTCGACGCTATCGAGACCGAGTTCGACCGCGAGGCGTTCGCAGATAGCGCGTGCCGCATTCACGTCACTAGAGTTCGTAGAGAACCCCAGGCTGGCGCGTTTCCCGCCTCCGTAGACGTTCTGGACGATGTCGTCTACAAGAATGTGCTGGTCGGCCACCTCGGTGAAGAGCCTTGCCGCTACCCGCGGCGAGTTCGGTATTGCATTGAGCGAAAAGAACGCGAGGTCCTCCCGGAGCGTTACCCCCTGGACCGCAATAGCCTCCATTCCCGAAGTCTCGGCCATGATTAAGGTCCCCTTGGCATCGGTGAGTGAACTGCGCACATGGATCGGCACGTTGAACTTCTTGCCGAACGCGATGGCACGCGAGTGGACGACGCTGGCCCCGCTGGCCGCCATCTCCAACATGACTTCGTAGCTGATCTCGTCAATCTTGCACGCTTGCGGCACTACTCGCGGATCGGCCGCGTACACTCCGTCCACATCCGTATAGATCTCACACACTTCCGCACCCAGGACCGCTGCCAATGCGGTTGCCGTCGTATCCGAGGCTCCCCGGCCCAGAGTTGTTATCTCGCCGCTGGGATCGATGCCCTGGAAGCCGGCCACTATTACGATTTTCCCCGATTCCAGTTCGCGATCGATTCGGTCGCGGCTGATTCGCTGAATGCGGGCTCGGGTGTGGGTGCTGTCCGTTACCAGGCCGAGCTGTGCTGCCGTCAGGCTGATCGCGTGATGCCCCGTTGCGTGGATCGCCATGGCCATAAGAGCGATCGAAACCTGCTCTCCGGTCGTCAGCAGCATATCCAGTTCGCGCTTCGGCGGGTCGGCACACACTCCCCGGGCAAGACCGACCAGCTCATCGGTCGCCTTCCCCATTGCCGAGACGACGAGGACCACGCGATGTCCCTCCAGCTTGGCGCGGATCGCGCGGCGCGCGGCGCGGTGGATCTTCTCTACGGTCCCCAAGCTGGTGCCGCCGAATTTCTGGATTACCAGGGACATGCCGGCAATGGTAGCGTGCTCGCGCACGGTTGGCGACAGAGTTACTACGGCCGATACGCCGCGAGAAGGTCAATTGGTTGGAATGGTCAAACAGGAGCAGACGGAATCTTCGTGGGGGCCGATTCCGCCTGTTGCGGCGCCGTCAAACGGGATGCTGCATGCCCTGCGGATAGCCGCATGAGGATCGGCCGGGTAACACCGGCGCGAGCCTGCTCCCGGCGGATCTGGCCAAAGAGCTTATCCAGCGGAAGCTCCCAGCGCCGCACGTCACCGGCATGCCCCGGTCGGGGCTCGTCGTGGAAGCGAATCTCGTCGTAGGCGCTGGTGGCCGCCAGCTCGATGTTCGTATCACCGGCGACATCGTCGCGATAGGCATGTCCCACCAGTCGCCAACCGGGGACCACGCGTCGGAGCATCTCCATCTGATGCAACACGACGACGTGCAGCAGAGCGTGGGGAGTCGGAGCGATGTGAACCGTAACCGATTCGTCCGCCCACCGTTGCATCGCCCTCGTCCAGAAGGCGTCATCCAGCCAGGAAACGGTTTCGCCGTCCACGTCCGTCGCTTCGACCGTTAGTTCGATCGGGCCGGGGACGATCCTCTCGCCCAATTTCCCCCGGCTGTCGAGCCCTACATGCACGCGGTTCGGTTCGACGGGCGGTCGGCGCAACCCTTGGGTAGCTCGACGGGCGGCTGCCTGGTCCTTCGTTTCCATGATTCCACGACTCCATTCGTTGGTCACGGCTCTTCGCGCTCGTGATCTATTATCGGAGCAATACTCGCGAATACTTGATGCCAGCACTGAGAAACGCTGCTATGTACTTCGTTAGGACCCCCCGGCAATGGGTGGCTTGAGATGCCGTTGTGCACGTAAGCATATATGATTGCGGAGGTTATGGCTCGTCCGGCGATGACGGTGTTTCTGGCCTTTTGGGGTGTAACGCGGTGAACGGTGATTGCCGGACAATCGAAACCCGCGAAAACTGATGTGAACACGTTGTTTCGCCGGCCGTGGTTGGGAGGATCGGGCACTATGCCAAGAGGCAAAGTCCAGAGGACGCTCGGACGTTTCGCGTCGCGCCGCTTGGTTGCTCTTGCGGCAACCTTTGGCGCGGTAATCGCGATCGGGTCGCTGGGTTGTGGTAGTATACTTGTTACCGCCGGGTTTCTCGGGGCGCAGGCCGACGATCTCAGGGCCGACGCCGGACTCACGCCGCTTACATTCGGAACTGACGGCGCGGCGTCGACGGCCGTCATCCTCAATGGAACCGCCTCCACCGCTCCGGGCAGCATCGTATCGTACAAATGGATGATCGACGGCGCGCTCAGCGCCACGGGTTCCCTGGCCACGGTTGACTTACCGCTCGGAGAGCATGTGGTGATCCTCGAGATCATCGATGATCGCGGTCGGTCTGCCCAGGATACGATTTCGCTTTCGGTTACGGCGGCAACGCCCGAAGAGGTCAGCCTCACGGTCAGTTCGTCGGGTGAGGGAGAGACCTGGCCTGCGGCGGGGCTTACGACGTACCCGACCAACACGGCCGTCACGCTACGTGCTCTTCCCGGTGAAGGCTCCTGGTTTGCAGGCTGGACCGGGGATGTCGACACTGCTGAGCCGACGACCACCATTGTCATGGATAAGAACAAGTTGGTACAGGCAGAGTTTCTTCCGTTTGAGGACGGCGGGGTCCGGCGTCTCAATCTCCCGTGGTCTGTGGATGCCGCGTACCGGGTGTCTCAGGGCAACTTGGGTGATGGGAGTCACGAGGATCGGTTTGCCTGGGATTTCGCGATGCCGCTCGGGACGCCCATACTGGCCGGCAAAGGCGGACGCGTGGTCAGTACCAGCGATCCGGGTCTCCATTACGTGTTGGGGCTGACTGAGTTTGAAGATCCGAGCGCGTTTGTAACCGTCGATCATGGGGACGGGTTAATTGGGGTATACGGTTCGATCGACGAAGAGCGGCCGGCCGTTGTCCCGGGGCAATGGGTAGTCCGCGGGCAGGTGTTGGGCTACTCGGCGGACTCCGGTTTCTCCGGGCGCCCGCACGCCCACTTTGAGGTGACCGATCCGCTTGGCGGCACGATCTCGACCGGCTTTGAAGAGGTTAATCGTGCTGACAGCATTGCTGTTGAGGGCGACGTGCTCACTTCTCGAAACACCCTGGACGAAGCCCCGACTGAGAATAGCACTGCTTCGCTACTTGCTCCCGACGCTTTCGCGATCAATGACATTGAGCTGACGGGGGAAATGCCTCCGGCGCTTTTCTTCGAGACCGAGTGCGATTATGAGGTGGGCGGACGAGTGCTTAACGATAGGCAGCAGGTGTGTGTCGCCCTGGTCGATCCGGACTCCTTTGAGGTGGCGATGTGTGATTTGATCCCGGTTGAAGAGGATGGGACGTTCACGATACCGTTCTCTTTCCCGCCGGAGATGGTCGGGCATTACTGGTGGGGGGTCATCAGCGGCGATGATGGCGCCGAGGGGGTCGTGCCGGTCTACGCTTGGATCTCCGAGCCGCTGGAGACCGCTGCCGATCCGGTCGCCCTGATTGACCCGCCGGATGATCCGAGTATTGACTTCCTCGGAAGCGGCGTTCTAAGTGGCTCGGGCAGTTTCTCGTCTCTCGGGCGGCCTTTGACATACCAGTGGGCGCAGGTTTCGGGGCCACCGGCCACCATTGCCGACCCGACCGCGGCTGAAACGGAGTTCACCATTGAGTTGGGTGCCGGAACGTCCCGGGTATCGTTCCAACTGGTGGTCTTCGACGGCGTGCGGTACAGCCTGCCGGATGAGGTTGACTTCCTTATGCCGGATACGTTTTTCGTCAGCCGGGTCGGGATTGCCGATACCATGTGCCCATCGCCCGATTCCTGTCCGCTGTTTGATCCACCTCCGGCGTTGGTTTCGTTTTCCACCGGTACGATTGTGGGTTGGCTAGAGTTGGTTGGGGTCGAACTGGGCGACGTTCTTACGTTCACGGTCGCCGATCCTGACGGTGAGATAATCGGAACGAGTGAAGTCGCGATAATCACGGAGCCGGAGAGCATCAGTTTCTGGCGCTTGGCTTTGGGCTCGACGGATCTCGAACTGACCCCCGGGCCGTGGACCGGCACCTTTGCCCGCAACGGTTTCCCCATCGCGACGGTCGAATTCCGGGCGATGCCTTGACGCCGTCGTGTGAGGGTGCCCCGTCCTTTGCCCTGTGTTATACGGCAGTAGAGAGAAAGCCGCGTAGAGGGGTGGAGGCAGCGTACACGCATCATGTCCCAGGCAAAGGGTGGGGAATCGATTGCTGAATGCGAATCCCCCTCGGATTACCGTCCGTCCCCCACCCATCCCGGCGGTGAGTCGGCACGGCTGTTCCAGCCCGGCAAACGCCGGGATGGCGGACTCGACTCCGCCGTGCGAGAAAGCCCAACTCAGGTAGGATCGTTTTCCGCTCCTTTCCGGGATTGTCTTGGGACGGGTTCGACAGCCCGACCATTAGGCGGTCTGAGAGGAACCGCGGTCCATTCAAGAGCACAGTCTAAATACTCCGTGAACCCGGCATCGAGCGCGAGTTTGGCATCAGGGGTGAAGAGTACGTCCAGGGAGTGTATCGGCTTGATGCTCACAATCTCGGGATCGAAGACGGGAAGTACGGTCGGTTTGTCAGTTGGGAACACCAGCGGCACGCGTATGTGCTGATACTCTCCAGCACTCGTGGCTTTCATGTGAATATGTCCGGCAAGTGGGATCGGGAGCGATTCGCAGGAGACGAACACGGCGGAGAGGTACGTTCCGGGCTTACCGACTGCCCGAATTTCTACAAGATCACGCACGTGCGCCATGAGTTGTGGAGTCTTAACGGGTTTTGCGAACTCCTCGACCGTTCCCGGTTCAATCAACAGCCGGACCGAGCGTGCGAAGGCCAGCTCCGGCGGCGGCAGATCTGAGCCGCATATGCGGATACCCGTTCCAGAACGCCCCGGCTTGTCGGTCGCAACGCAGGTGCCCGAGACCGCTACCTCGTGCGAGCCGATACCCAACGCCCCGACTCGGATACGAAAACGCTGCGTCCAGAGGTCGGCCGGATCGTCGAAGCTCTCCACGGTGAAGGAAGTGGGCTCGCCGTCTACCTCCACGCTCCAGTTCTTCACGGTGGGTGCAAACTGTGTGAACCGAAACCAACCGGTGCTCTCAACCGACATGCGGAGGCAGACGGACTCGCCGTCCGGGTGAGGGCTCGTGACTTCGAGCGGCGAGAGTAATACTTGCTGGCTGAGGAACGCGGCGGCCTCGGCCTGTGATAGTTTGCCCTCGCAGAACCTGGTCCGCCAAAGATGCTGCGGAGCCCAATCGACGCCCAGCCGGTCGAGAGCGAGGACCCAATCCGTCGGCAGCATGGCCTTGAAGTCGATCTCTCGGACGTAGTAGTACGACCCGACTATGATGAACAGGAAGGCTGCCAGCCGGGCGACCGTTCGGATGCGTCGCCGCCGTTGCGTCCTCCCCGGGGCAACGTCAAGTCCCTCCGATGGCACCTGACCTCCGCACTCTGGACAGATGCCGGGATCGACGGCGTATCCGCAGTGGGGGCAGTATCCCGTGGGCTTGTAGGGTGTGTTGACCACGGAGTCATCTTACCGCCGCTGCGGTGGGCTTGGAACATCTGTGCGGCGACATGCACGTAAGAGACGTGACTGGATGTGCCCTGTTCGCCATAGTCAAGAGCCCGAGCCGGTTTCGTTCGGGTTGTTCCTCTCGGATGCGCTCCTGATATGAGCTGGTGACTGCCGAGCCTAGCTCACCTGGCGAGGGACGCTCAACGACTTCAGCGTCGCGGGATAACTTCCCCAGCGCAACGCTGCCTCCCCCTTCGATGAAGGAGGAGGCAGCGTTTGATCTCATCCGGGTAGGATTGGGTTACTTGGCGCCGGTTTCTCCGCGTTCTTCCGGGGAGACGTAGTGAATGACGGCCTGAGTTCGCCAAGCCTGCCCGTCAAACGTGGTGCGGCTTGCCGCGGACTTGTAGAAGTCGATCTTGCGCACCACGGGGGCGAGTTTACTGAGAATGCCTGACACTTTCGCTAATATCGGTCGGACGTTGGGGTCCGGCACGAAAGCTCCCATCATTCCCAGCATGGTAGCCCCGACTCCGATTCCCTCCGTCAGCTCCTTGCCCATATTACGTTGGTCCGTCAGAGAGACTCCGGCGAACGGCCCGGTCGGCACGATCAGCTCGCTCATCGCCTGGGCATTGGCCCGGATGTTCGGGTGGTCGCCTTTGGCCGTAGCCAGGCACAAAGCTATCGCGTCGGTCGAACTGCTGAAGATCAGGTGTCCGTCGGCGACACCCCAGACAACGGGCTCGGGTGACATGCCGATGTAGAGGTTGTGGAACCCTTCGAGCTGCTCATGCGTAACCGGCGTTGTACGTACGTTGAGCATGGCCAGCATTGGGTTCTTCCCCGCGGCTTGGGTAAGTTGGGTCGTGAGGAACTCGAGGGCGACGGCGATCTTCTCCCGGGCGGCTTGCTCGTCGTTCACCTTCAACATGAACACCGAACCGCCTTTATCCGCCAGGGTAACGTTGACTGAATCGCCCTGAATCCACCCGATGATGTCCCTTCGCACATTCACGCCAACCTGTTCCTGAACCCCGGCCCACTTAGCGAGCAGCGTTTCACCCTTCGGCCCACCGTCCCGGATCACACCTTCGATGAACTGGTAAAGCCCATCCAGGTCCGGTCCCCCGGCGACTGCGAACGACACGGTTTCCTGGGGTAGGTAACGGTCGAAGTCCGTGAGCTGCTGGTGTTTGGCCATTACGGGGTAGATGGGCATATCCTTGGCACCGGGAACCAGCATGGTGATGGAGTCGGTCTTTGCAGAGTAACCGTCGGTCGTCTCCACCATCGCCGAGTAGTCGATAATCCCTACGGTGTCCATAAGGGTGTCCAGGATGTGCGCAATCATGGCAATCTTGCGGTTCTCGCCGTTCTGAGCGAGTTCGCCCGCCTTCATGCCGGCCTGTTTGACCGCCGCTTGGTACCTAGGATGGTCGTGGAACTTCTTCCAGTCGGGGTCCTTGGAAATGTGCTGCGGGCAGTAGAAGCCCCCGTCTACCGCCTGCTCCAAGAAGTCCAGGGCTTTGTCGTCGTGTCCGAGCAGGGCGTGGAAACAGGCCAGACTGTAGAGCACCCGGGAATGATCGGGCGCGAGAGCATGGGCCTGCTTGGAGAGTTTAAGACCCTGCTCGTAGTCCTTCTCTTCGTAGGCCTGATGAACCTGCAGCAACAAACTGAACGCCTCACCCTTCTTGGGACCGTTGATGATCACGTCCTCAGCGTGACTGCTCATGGCCAACTCGGCAGCTCGAGCCACAATCGCTTTGAACTTGGGATTGTCGTGAAGGCTCTGCAGGTCTCCGTCGGCGGCGATCTTGTTGGGCGCGTAGAACCCACCCTCAACTGCCTTCTTCAGCCAGCCGAGTGCTTCATCCTTATGGCCCAGCCGGGCGTTGAAACACGCCAGGTTGTACAGAACGATCGAGTCGTTCGGGGCGATCTCAAAGGCCTGCTCGGTCAGATCCAGGGCCTGCTGGATGTCACCGCGGCCGTACGCCGCCATAGCTTTTCCGTTTAGCGCGTTTGCCTCAGAGCTGCCACCCGTGTTCTGGTAGGCATCCTCCGGGCCTTGCGCCATGCCCAGGAACATGTCGATGAACGTGCGGAACGGGTTCAGGAGCCTCTGAACGTCAATGAAGAACATGCTGTCTTCAGCGGGTGGGAGCTTGGCAAACGCCGACTTGAAACGCGGGGTATTCGCCAACGCGGTTTTCTTGCTGCTTCCATTCATGAGCCCCAGGACGTCTTCGAAAAGCTGCTCGCGCAGGGCGATGATTACCACGTCGTCATGCAGGGCAACGGAAAGATACAGGGGCGGAGCACCCGGGGCCATCCCCAGCATGTTCACGCTTGCTATCTTCACACCCACCTTCGTGGCCTGTTTCACTACCAGGACCTCGCCACCCGCGGCCGTGTTTATCTCGGCAACCAGTCCCTCGAGGATGTTCGTCAAACCGGTGTAGTTCTGCGCGGCTCCCTCGGCGCTGCCGCGAAACAGCAGCACCATATCGGGCATGACTATGGGGGGTTCCTGCTTGGAGATTTTCGTCGGAGGGGTCATCCGCTCCGTGAAGGCGGTCTCCCGTCCGCCGAGTTTCTTCCAGTCTACGCCGGCTACCAGTTCGGACACACGATTCTTGATCCGCTCCGCCTCGGCCACTTGCTCCGAGCCGAGCACGGATCCGACTAATCCCATTACATCCTCTGTGATGCCGGCTTCAGACAGGGCGTCAAAGACGTCTTGCCAGTACCGATCCAGAAACTCCCGCTCGGTGTTTGGGCGGGCGTTGTGGAAGAGATAGACGTCATCGGGTACGAACCGGGCGAGCGTGAACCCGTCGTCGGTTGCGGGTGACGCTACTACCAGCGCCGAACCGGCCAACGCCAAGCCCAACGAGATGCTCAAGTAGAATGTGGCTGCTCTCATGATTACAACTCCTTACCTCAGTGTGTCCCTGGCGAACCGTCGGGCCTGATTCCGCCGACAATCCGCTGCCGCCCCTTCGCTGCCGGTTTCTGGCCGGCAATGCCGAAGCGACTGTCCCCGCAGTACGGCGTGGCTCCACGCGACGCCTCTATAGGGCTAAGCGACGGCCCCGCACGGCGCGCCTCACAGGAACGCAGGATTCGGCACATCGGCAACCCAAGGGCGACGCCGGATTCGGTGGGTTAAGTGCATCCACAGTGAAACTCTGCCGAGTGCCACCGTAAGATAGTCGACGGGAAAGGTCCGAAGAAGATCGGTCAATCTGCGCTTGTCTTGCCGCTGGGGGTTTCCGCCAAACGCTGTCGCCACTCGGCAACCTGTGCCGGGCGGGGCCAGGATTCGTATAGCCGGATGATGCGAAGCAGCGCTCGGCGTTTTCGGCTGGCCGGCACGTGCCGGTTGCCTTCCAGGGCCGAGTATGCTTCCAACAGCAGAGGCTCGGCCTCTTCGACCCGGCCCGCCTGGGCGACGGCATTGCCGATCCGGCTTCTGATGTCTGCGATCAGCCAGTGTTCTTCCGCTAGCGTCTTCTGCGCTGTGGCCAGCCCCACGCGCAGAAGTGCCTCCGCTTCGGCAAAACGGCCCTGCTGAATAAGGTCGTCGCTGCGGCTGATAAACCGTGGCTCGGGTTGGACCCCGGGGATCAGGGTCGCGCCGAGCTGCATGCCCAGGGTGCCCCATGGTGCTTCTGCCACCGCGGCGAGATCGCCCGCCTCCACCAGGAAACGCGCGAGCTCATCCTCCAGCGCCGCCCGGCCGGAGGGCCCTCCGGCTTGCGACCGAGCAATTGCCAGGCGCTGCGTTGCGATTGCCTGCTCGAGGTCGTTGCTCAGGTAGTATGCGGTTGCCAGAGTCTCGAGGGTGTTAGCGTCGTTTCCGCCGTCCAAGTCGACGGCGCGCCGGGCTACGGGTAGCGCCGCCTCCGGATCCCGCAGGTCCGCCAGTTCGCAATTCAACAGCTCCCAAGCGTAGGCATGTGCTGCCAGGGCGCCGGCACCCGGTTGTTCGGCGGCGCGGCGCAGGTGGGCGAGACGCTCGGTGATTAACGGTCGAGTCTCGTCGGTCTTCCCCTGCAGGCGCAGTACGCGGAGCAGATCAGTCATGTGAGTCATCGTATCCGGATGGTCGGAGCCGAGGATTCGTTGCTCCGATTCGTAGGTCCGCCGGTAGAGAGTCTCAGCCGGCTCGTATTCGCGGCGGTCTTCGAGCAGCAGTCCGAGGTTGTTCATGGTGGCCGTCGTGCAGGGGTGTTCGTTGCCGAGAAGGCGTTGGCAGGTCTGCAGCGTCTCGCGCAAGAGGATCTCCGCTTCCGCGACCTTACCCAGTTCACGACACACCGCCCCCAGATGTCCTGCGGATTCCAAGGTGTCGATATGTTCCTCTCCGAGCATCCGGCGCTGGATTTCCCAAGTGCGGCGGTGGATGGCTTCGGCTTCCGAGAACCTCTCCGGCCCCCACAACGCCAGCGCCAGCTCGTTCATTGTCGCCAGGGTGTCACTATGCGTTTCCCCGAGCACCCGGAGCTGCGTCTCCGCAGTTTGCCGGAGCAGCGCCTCGGCCTCCGCGAAAGCGCCCTGCACTCGCAACAACCCGGCCAAAGCGCGATTGGATCGCAGGGTGTCCGGATGCTCATCGCCGAGCAGTTTGCGCCGAAGGGCTTGTGCGGCCCGCAAGTGTCCTTCCGCGGCTTCGTAGATCCCCAGGGCTTTGTAGGTCTCGCCAAGTGTCACACGAATAGCAGCTTCCACTACCGGCTGCTCGGCGAGTTCGCCTTCGTCGATCTTCCGGGCAGATTCATCCAGAACATAACGCACGGAAACCTCGCGCCCCAGGGCTTTTCTGGGGTCGACCGATCGGAGCATCTCTTGCAGGAACCGACTTACCGTTGCGGACGTGGCGGCCTCGGTCCGGGCGGCCCGCGCGTGGGCTTCCGCCAGCTCGCGCTGCGCCTTTTCGGCGGTGCGGGCTTGGGTGGCTTGAATGAACCCCAAGGTCGCCAGTGCCAGTCCGACCAGCAACGCCGCGGCGGCGGTGGAGCCGGCGAACACGGCCAGGCGATGGCGCCGGACGAACTTGCGCAACCTATGGCCGGCCCGCGGAGGTCCGGCGACGATCGGTTCATCACCCAGGTGTCGCTCTACATCATCCGCCAAGTCCTTGGCAGTAGCGTAACGCCGGGTACGGTCCTTTTCGATCGCCGTCATGACGATCCAGTCCAGATCGCCGCGAATCAGCCGAGATAGCGCCGCCGGTTCCACGTTGCGATTCCGGGCAATTTCAGCTCCATCTCCGGCGGTGGTCAGCGTTGCGAGTTTGCTTGATGGTGTCGGTGGTTCCATCTCTCGGATGATCCGCCGAATCTCGTCGAAGGAAGCCTCCCGGAAGGTCTTCCGTTCAAACGGGGTCCGGCCTGTCAATAACTCATAGAGCAGCACGCCCAGCGAGTAGACATCCGTTCGCGTGTCCACATCCAGCCCGCCGATATCGGCCTGGTCCGGGCTCATGTATTCAGGTGTGCCCAGGAACTCCCGGAACCCCGTGAACAGCGTCTTCTCCGTCAGCCGCTGGCTGGTTGCCTTGGCGATTCCGAAGTCGATCACCTTGGGGATAGGTTTGTTGTCGTGCAACGCCACCAACACGTTGCTCGGCTTCAGGTCGCGGTGGATGATACCTTTCTGATGGGCATGCTGGACCGCATGGCATACCGGGATGAACAGCTCCAAACGCTCCCGTGGCGTGAGCTTGTTTCTGTCGCAGTACTCGGTGATTGTCACCCCGTGGACCAGCTCCATGACGAAATATGGCCGGCCGGTCTCGGTAGCTCCCGCGTCGAAGACCCGAGCGATGTTGGGGTGGTCCATCAGGGCCAACGCCTGCCGCTCCGCCTCAAACCGCGCGATTACCTGCCGGGTATCCATTCCGTGTTTGATGATCTTCAGCGCGACCTTGCGGGAGACGGGTTCCTCTTGCTGAGCCATATAGACCGTGCCGAACCCGCCTTCGCCGATCTCCTGGAGGATCTTGTATCGGCCGATTCGCGTTCCGGTCACCTCGCCGATCGTGGGGACTTCGAGCGTGGCGTCAGGATCCAACGGAGGCGTGTCGAGGAAGGAGCCCACCTTACTGTGGGCGGTCAGCAGTTCGCCAACCTGCCTGCGCAGGTCGGCGTCCGTACCGCAGGCTTGGTCGAGGTACTCGTTGCGCTCCTCCAACGAGTCGATCTCCAGAGCCGCGTTGAAGAGCTGCTCCAGTCTCTGATGATTCGGCCTAGCCACCGTACCGTCCCCGAGGATTCTACCGTAATCCCGCGCTTTCCTGAGCCGCGGTCTGCCCGGCGCGCGGGATTCTATCGCGAATCCTCGTCTTCGCCCATTTCTTTTAACAGCCACGCCCGGGCGAATGCCCAGTAGCGGTCGGCCGTGGCCCGCGACACGCCGAGCAGCTTGCCCGCCTGTTCGACGGTCAAACCGGCGAAGTAGCGGAGCTTGACCAGATCAGCTTTGACCTGGTCCGCGCGGGACAGTTTCTCCAAAGCTTCGTCCAGGGCGATCAGATCGGTCGGGTCGGACATGACAATGGCGTCGGCCTCGTCGACCTCACGTTTGCGCAGGCCCCCACCGTGTTTCAGCCGGGCCTTGCGCCGCGCGGATTCCACCAGGATCCGCCGCATGGCCTCGGCCGCGGCGGCGAAGAAATGGACACTGTTCTCCCAGTGCTCCGCCTCGACGCCGAGCAGACGCAGGTAGGCCTCGTGGACCAGGGCGGTGGCTTGCAGCGTTTGCCCCGGGCGCTCGCGGGCCAGCTTGCTTGCGGCCAGTTGGCGCAGCTCGCGGTAGACGGCCGAGAGCAGCCTGTCGGCCGCGCGCTCGTCGCCCTTCTCTGCTTCCCGGATTAAGCGGGTGACGTCTTCCACCTGCAATCTCGCCGTCCACGGTATCTTAAGACTCTATCGACATCATACGCGATCCGCCGTTGAAATCGAAAGCACGTTGTGTCGGAGCCAGGGGGGCGGTGAACGACCAGGTGGCCCATGGCTTTAGCCGTGGGGGATGCCCATACGCAACTTCGCCTATGTCGCACGAGGCCGGCGTTAAGCCCCTTGGGGCGACAGCTCCTCCAGCCCCACGGCGTAAGCCTGGGGGATCGTCCAGACATTCCGAATCCAGCCCCTTGTGGGCGGCACACCCTCTACGCGACATGCGCCTTCGTGGCAGGTCTCGTGCCTCGACCATGCCCTACGAAGTCTTCATGCATCGCGCGCCTATACGGCAGGACGCCCATACGCAACTTCGCCTATGTCGCACGAGGCCGGCGTTAAGCCCCTTGGGGCGACAGCTCCTCCAGCCCCACGGCGTAAGCCCGGGGGATCGTCCAGACATTCCGAATCCAGCCCCTTGTGGGCGGCACACCCTCTACGCGACATGCGCCTTCGTGGCAGGTCTCGTGCCTCGACCATGCCCTACGGAGTCTTCATGCATCGCGCGCCTATACGGCCGGTCTCGTGCCCAGACCGTGCCCTCACAACTGGTGCTGTTGGCGTATCCGTGGTAGGAAGGGCCGAACATGAATAAGCGAATCGTAGACGAAAGCATCGACGCCCCGAATAGTGTGCTACGCACGTACACGGCGGCGGCGTTGTCTGTTGCTCTGCTGGCTCGCTGGTTTGAACAGGACTCGGGGTGTTGGTTTGCTCTGGCCTTGTTCGCGGCCGCGCCGATCGGTGGGGTAGTCTACCTGCATTACCGTGTAGGGCGCGAGCATACGCACTTGCGGTGGCGGTGGAGGATTTCACTGTCCGGTCTGAATGTCGTGTGCTGTGTCATACTCTTTAGCGGCCAAGGTGCCGCCCCACGCCTCGACTTGAGTGATTTGGTTGCCATCCTTATTTTGAGCCTGGCCGGTGGAGGGGCGACGCACCTGATCGGGCTAGTCGTGGGTTTGGTTGCGGACTTGTTTATGGATCGCGTACGGCGATTCAGGGAGCCACACGAATGCGGGACATGCGCGTACGATCTTACGGGGAATACGTCCGGGACCTGTCCGGAGTGTGGGAGTTCCGTCCCGCGGTATCTGCGGGCTTGGCTGGAAGAGACAAACGATCGAAGTGCGTCCGAGTGAGACTGCCTGAGGTGATGATTGTTGACGGGCGGATTGCGACAGAGAGCGGTGCTGCCGGCACTGAGGGCACAGACTCTTACGCGACGCGGGCTTTCGTAGCAGGTCTCGTACCTCGACGGTGCTCTACGAGGTCTTCACGCATCGCGGGCCTTCGTCGCAGGTCTCGTGCCTCGACCGTGCCCTATGCAATCCGTCCCCCACCCATGCCGGCGGCGGGGCGATACGGCGATTCCAGCGCGCCAAACGCCGGCATGAATGGGGCACCCGGCCGGGACATATCCTTGTCATTACTCCGGGCATGCTCCGATTACTAACGGCTCGGTCAATTGGAGAATGTCGTATTCCGGATAGTCATAATCCGTTAGCATCTCCGCGGTTACGGTTATCTCGAACGTCTGCTCGCAGCCGTCGTGCGTAACCACCAAGTGGACTTCATCCGGCACAGGGTACTCGGGAACCACAACCTCCGAAGAGAATGGATTGGGGCATCTGCCGAGCTCATCGGCTCCAAGGTGGACCTGAAAGGTCCCGTCCCGCCAAGTGAAGTTTTCGTCGCTTAGCTGGTGAGTCCCCCCTGCCCCCGTCTGCTCGCCGGCAGTCCAGGTGTAGGCGCTGACCTCGAAACTCCCCAATGTGATCGTGGCATCCGCCTCGACTCTGCCACGAACCAACATTTGCGCCGAGATGAGCGGGCACGAGCAACAAGCTGAACCGGACACCAGCCCGATAGCACCTATAACCACGACCATTACCGCGGCTTCTATTCGATTCGTTGTCCTCATTGCCAGATCCTCAGAATGCATGCTTAATCCTCTGCGTGACGCGCGCTTTCGCGGCAGGTCTCGTACCTCGACCGTGCCCTACGCAACTTAAGGACCGCAATCCATCCCCAACCCATGCCGGCGGCGGGGCGATGCGGCTATTCCAGCGCGCCAAACGCCGGTATGGGGCACCCGATCGGGACATATCCTTGTCATCCCTCCGGGCACGCGCCGATCACCAAGGGCTCCGTCAGTTGGAGAACGTCGTCTTCCGGATAGTCGTAGTCCGTGAGCATGTCGGCCGTTACCGGTATCTCGAACGTATGCTCGCAACCGCCGTGAATAACGACCAAGTGGAGTTCATCCGGAACCGGATACTCGGGAACCTCAACGTTCTCGGAGAATGGGTCGTCACAGATGGCCACGCGGTCAGATGACGCAAGAAACACCTGAAAGGTCCCGTCTGCCCAAGTGAAGTCGTCGTCACTATACGATGGTCGTGTCGCTCCGTCCCCCGTGTAGTTACCATCAGTCCATGTCATGGCACTAACGTCGAAGTCACCGAGCGTAATGGCGCCGTCTACTTGTAGGGCACCGCGAACAAGCATGCCGGCGAACGTAAGCGGACAGGGGAAACACGCCGCCCCTGACCCCAAGCCGATGATACCCACGGCCAAGAGCATGGCCGCTACCTCAATGCTCCTTCTCTTCTTCATCTTCCGTACCTCATCAAGCATCCTGCTGCTTTCAGCCCAGCAGGGTATAATCCCAGTTACTGCCCACGCTCCAGCAAGCTCACCGGTGGGCAGACGCCGGGATTAGCGCTCCGAAATTCATCCGCGAACCAGTTGCCGATACGATACGTCTCGCGAGTCTGATCCAACGCTCCACACGAGTGGGCCATTTCGTGGAACATGGTGTCTGCACATTCGCATTGGTTAGTCCCAGGTTCGCAGAACCACATGGGCGAACCGCCAAGGCTACATCCTCCGGCTGGACCGAGTGGCTCACAGGGGCCGCAGCTACTCACCGTCGCGCAACTGATCCGTGTCCGGCGGAAGTGTGAGCCGCCGCAGCCGAGGCGGCCTTTCATGCACTTCTTGAACGCCAGGGTGACGTCCGGGATCTTGTCGATCTTCTCGTATACGCTGGACAGGTTATCGATGCACGGGGGTGTGCTGCCCTCGCAGCTTTGACCCGGGCCGTCGTTGACCAAGGGACCGTCACACTGGTATGCATGCGGAGGTGTATAGGGAATCATCATGTCCAAGATGGACGTGACCACCTGCCCGATGATATTGCCGATCAGAATGAATGTGTTGCCCAGGCTCAGACCCCGAGGGTCATTCTGACGGTCCAGCAACTGACAGTGGAGCATCGCCTCGACGGCGTCGTGAAAGCCCGACTCCGACGTAGGATCCTCCCAGACGCCCTCCGCAGGCGAATACAACCAGCCCCCGGACACCGGAGGGTCACCGGCCGTGGTCGTCAAAGTGCCGTAGACTGCCAGCCCGCTCGGAGTGACCGAGACCGTAAGCTCCAGCGTGCGGGTTACCGAGCCCTCGGTAAGCTGCACGACCGCGTCGACCGACGAGCCCCAACTCTCGAACACCGCGGTAACCGTGCCCGTCGCCACGAGCAACCCGCCCTCCGACACCAGCACCGGCGCCGTGCCGGTCAGGTCCGCATGAATCGTCGCCTCGCCAACTTCGAGACTACCGCTGGTTAAGGCGAAATCCACGTCGGCCCACGCGAAGTAATCGGCGAGGTGCTCGATCCGATCGTATTGCCCCGGGGGACCGGGGTCCGCAACTGCCGGCCCGCAGTGCAGGTTTCCCATCTCATCCCGGTAGCACCCGTCGATGCTCCGATCGCTTCCCAGGTAGATCGGAGCCGCCTGTGCCCACGCGGTGCTAGGCATGGCGAGAACCACGCCAAGCCCGGCGACCAGCGCCGTTTTCACAAGGGCGGCAGTGCGTCCCCCCCCCCCCCCCTGATTAAAGGACGAAGACCCGTTTGCCCGCCCCGGCGCATCGCATCGCCAGCCGTAGTGCGACGCACATTCATGACCTGTACTCCCTTCTGTTGGGCCGCTGTTCGAGTGAACCAAGCGATGGGATCGGCGGGCCCGCCCGCGGCCTCCAAGTTCGCGCCCGCTGTGTACCTGAAAAACATACCCGTGCCCACGGGGGATGTCAAGTGCGAGTTTTGCGTCGCCGTGTAGGCATCAGGGCAAGCGCGATTATCACGGTTGCGGTCCAGACGGATCAGTAGGGCAGTGTCGAGGTACGAGACCTGCCGTGACCTTTGCGCGGCGCGGGCCTTTGTGGCAGGTCTCGTGCCTCGACCGTGCCCTACTTGGACCGCGGCGGTTGGGTTGCAGCGATCGCCTCGCGTTTGCCCGTCTGTCAAGCCGGGCGTAGAGTTGCGGTGATCCGGGGAGGATCGATCCGAATGGGCGCGGTGCCGTAGACCACGCGGGCCGGACAGACGTTAACGGCACGGACGCGTAGTCCTATGTGGGGAATGCAGAAGGAGGTCACGTGAAATCGAGTAAGGTCTCTGGGCGAGTGTTTCTGGGATTGGTGATTCTCGGAATGGTCGGCGGGTGTCTGCGGCCCGCGACGGACCTTGACCTGCTGGACCGCGGTATTGTCGGCGAGGTCATGATGCACAGCGAGCTGGCCGGCAATCTCCGGGCTTTGTGTGTGCCGGGAGGGCGGCTTAGTGGGTCGCCGAACGGGCACCAGGCGGAGGAGTACATGGCCGGGAAGCTCCGTGAGTACGGCCTGCGTAACGTACACCTCGAGCCGTTTGAGATGACTAGCTGGCAGGACCGCTCGACTACGGTCACCGTCCTGGGCGATCCGCCGGTGGTGCTCGAGGGGGCGTTGTCGTTGGGCAACTGTCTGAGCACTCCGCCGGGTGGCGTCACGGCCGGACTGGTTGATGTCGGAAAGGGCACGGAAGAGGAGTTCGAGCGAGTTGCCGAGGAGTTGCCCGGCAAGTTTGCTTTGGCGCGTGAGGGCGGTTCGCATCGAAGCCGCAAGATGAGTTTCGCCCTGGCCGGTGGAGCTGCGGGGCTCGTGCATGTGTCACGATTGGAGGATCGGGCGCGGGTGGGTCAGTGCCATCCTGAACCCCGACCGGAACCCGGGGTGGTGGTTACCGGAGCCGATGGGGCGGCATTGGCGAAACGCCTGGAGGCGGGCGAGGACGTTACCATCAACGTCGAGATCGAAGCCCAAGTCTGGGATGCTACGCCGAACAACGTTGTGGCCGAGATTCCCGGAGTCGGATCATTGGCGGACGAGTTGGTCATCATCGGCGGGCATCTGGATAGCTGGCACTTGGCCGAGGGGGCGATTGACAACGGGAACGGGAGCGTTGCGGTTTTGGAAGCCGCCCGAGCCCTGGCCGCGGCCGACTGGCAGCCGCGGCGTACGGTTCGCTTTGTGTGGTTCATGGGGGAAGAGCACGGCCTGCACGGCAGCAGGGCGTACGTGAAGGCTCATTGCGATGAAATGGACCGCGTGGTGGCGATGATCAATGTCGACATGCCCGGCGCTCCGCGGAGTCTGTATACGTTCGGCCATCCGGAGCTCGATCCGTTCTTGAAGTCCGTGCAGGCGGACTTAGCCGGGTTCGAGATATCTCCCGAAATAGGCAACGCTTCCTGGACTGCCAGCGATCACGCGGCGTTCATGAAGCAGGGGGTCTGCGCCTTGTCACTATCCGGCGAGCTCGGTCCGGGAGTGAAGTTCTATCATTCCAACGGTGATATGTACGACGTGGTCGACCGCCGGGGCACTACCCAAGCGGCCGCGGTGCTGGCGATTCTCGTTCGCCGTCTGGCGGATGAAGTTCCTCGACCCAGTGAACGGTTCGACCCGGTCAAGCTCGCCGAGGAAATGGGTTGGGCGGACGAGTAGACCGCGCGGACAGGCTTGAGACGCGAACTCCAACGCCATGCGTGTCTTTCGAGGATCCGGTTCGCTCCGGCGCCCTCGTTTCCTGCCTGGTTCTGCTTCCTGGCGAGTAAACTTCGTGAAGACTATAATACGGCCTAACGGCTCTTCCGGTGTTCTGTCTGAAAGGCAACGAGAGGGGCTTGCACTGGAATACGGAGTTGCCGGACCATGAAAAATCAACCGCCGCTACCGTCGCATTACGCGAAGCTGACCGATGCCGAGTTAACGGCAGCTATCGGGGAACGCAAGAAGGCCTTGGGAAGGCGGCTTGTCATTCTGGGCCATCACTATCAGCGGGACGAGGTGATTCAGTTTGCGGATTTCGTCGGCGACAGCCTGAAGCTCGCCCAGGTCGGTGGCGCTCAGGCGGATGCCGAGTTCATCGTATTCTGCGGCGTACACTTCATGGCGGAATCCGCCGATATTCTCACCCCGCCTTCCGTAAGCGTCATTCTGCCGGATCTGGGCGCCGGATGCAGTATGGCAGATATGGCCGAACGAGACCAACTCGAAGATGCGTGGCGTTTTTTCGCAGGAGAATGCGAGGAGAATCTCATCCCCGTCACTTACGTCAACTCGTTGGCATCTATCAAAGCGTTCTGCGGGGCTAACGGCGGTGCGTGTTGCACGAGCGGCAACGCCCGGGCGGTTCTGGAGTGGGCGTTTCGGCAGGGCGGCAAGGTTCTGTTCCTTCCGGATCAACACCTCGGCCGCAACACCGCCTATGCCATGGGGATTACGCTTGACGAGATGGCGCTGTTCGATCCCGCACTTCCCAACGGCGGGCTTACCGCCGAGCGGGTGCGGGCTGTGAAGGTCCTGCTATGGAAGGGCTATTGCGATGTGCACGGCCTGTTTACCGTTCAACAGTGTGAAGACATTCGCCGCAACGAGCCGGATCGCAAGATCATCGTGCATCCCGAGTGCGCGTGGGAGGTAGTGCAACAGGTGGATCTCGCCGGCAGTACCGAGTTCATCATCAAGACCGTCAAGGAGGCTCCGTCCGGGAGCAAGTGGGCGATCGGCACAGAGACTAATCTCGTGGAGCGGCTCCGCAAGACATTCCCGGATCAATCCGTCATGTCGCTGGCGGGCATCCAGTGCCTTTGCACGACCATGGGACTGATCGACCTGCGGCACTTGCTCTGGGTGCTCGACGAACTCGCGGGCGGCAACGTCGTCAATCGGATTACTGTGAAAGAGGATACACGGCAGTCGGCGCTCGTTGCCCTGGACCGCATGCTGGCCAATGTTCCTGCCGCCCCCGCCGCGATCAAGTAGGGGGGCTTCCGGAAAAGCCGTGGCCCGCTCAACTTCCTGGAGGCCCTCCGTGGATAACGATATCGCTGAAGTCATCTTCACCAAGGAGGCAATCAAGACTCGGATCGGTGAACTCGCCCGGGATATAACTAACGAGTATTCGGACGTTGCGGGGACCGGCATAACCGTCGTTACAGTGCTGAACGGGGCGTTTATCTTCGCTGGGGACCTGATTCGGCGCCTGCCGATCAAGACCCGGATCGGGATGATCACCGTGTCCAGCTACCCCGGTAAGAGCACCGCTTCCCAGGGTGCCAGCTTGGAGTCGTCAGTTCTACCGGACTTACGCAACCGGGATGTGTTATTGGTCGATGATATCCTTGAGACCGGTAGGACCCTTCGGCTTGTCCAGGACCTGGTACGCCGGGCGGAGCCGTCGAGTTTGCGGACCGCAGTCCTCTTACGGAAGGGGACTAAGGCCCCCGAGGATGTGCCGGTCGAGTATATCGGCTTTGATGTCGACGATCGTTTCGTGGTCGGCTACGGCCTGGATTACGATGGCCTCTATCGTAACCTGCCACATATTGCGGTCTTAAGACCGGAGCTGTACCACTAGGAGCATCTCTCGTGAGCGGGTTGTGGATACCGGATATTCGGACGTCCTCGTGTGCTGCGGTTATGTCCGATGCGCCGTCACATGCTCGCAAGGTGGTCACCGATTGGTCAACCCTTCCCGGTGGGATCGTGGATGGCGGCGAAATAGTCTTACTGGCCGTAAAGCCGTCCATGTGGAGGCCGGTCTTGGACTCCGCCGCATGGTTGGTCACGTGCTGGGTTCTGGCGGCCGTGATTGGTGTCATGGGCACGCCGATCCCCGGCATGTCTCTGATGGTGACGGTTCAGGCGGTGCTGTTTGTCGGATTCGCCGGGCTGGCCGTGGCCTTCGTCCGCTGGGCTCCGATGTGGTATGTCCTGACCAACCGGCGCGTTCTTGACGTTCAAGGAGTGCGTGCCCCGCGAATAGCCTCGTGCCTGCTGATCGATGTTCGCAACACGTACCTAAACAGCACGTCCACCGAGAGGATGGCCGGGCTGGGGACGATCACTTTCGTTACGGACCTTCCCGACGAATCTCCGCGTGCGTGGCAGTCGATCGCCAGGCCGGAAGAGGTTCACGATCGAATCCGGCGCGCTATCGAAAACGCCATCGACCAACAGGGCGTGTAGGCGCAGATCATCCTGTAACGCAGGCTTCCAGCCTGCTCTCCTCAAACAAGCCTGGGCAATGGAAAAAGATCCTGCCCGACCATGTCCTACAGGAGGCGACACGTGGGTGGCATGGGCCAACTTGTTGGCCCGTGACATGACATGATGTCGACATGTCTTGGCGCGATAGGCGACATTGTGGCAGGTCTCGTGCCTCGACCATGCCCTACACCCGCGTGCGTTGCCGGGTGCCGGGTGCCATGGTCCACGCTCGCGTGGCCATGAAGGGCTGCAGTCTCGTCGGGTCAGCGGACGGTTACCGGAATCGCGCGAAGACGCCGGCAGGTCTCGTTCCTCGACCGTGCCCTACGGGAGGCGACATGTGCGTGTCACGGACCAACTTGTTGGCCCGTGAAATGTCATTATGTCGACATGTCTTCGCGCGATAGGCGACGTTGTGGCAGGTCTCGTTCCTCGACCGTGCCCTACACCCGCGTGCGTTGCCCCACAGGGACGTCGGCGCTACGCACAGCGTTATTCGTTATTCTGGAAGCAGGATGCCTGCGCTGCGCTACGCGGGGCTTCTGCCCGACTTCCTTTCGGAGCGCACCAAAACCGTCGGCCTTACAAAGAAGTCAGGCTCCCCCGACGAGTATCCCGGAGACGATACCAGCCGCCTCGAAAGATCTACGTCGTACTCGGTTGAGCGTCTGTCTGGTTCGCAGTCTTGCCGCAGCAACCAACCTTGCCGGCCGAGGTCGTCTTCGTCGCGGCTGCACAAAGTGCCTGGTCGACGTCGGCGATGATGTCGTCAACGTTCTCTATCCCAACCGACAGACGTACCAGACCATCCGTGATGTTGGCCTGCCGCCGGGCTCCCGCCCCCATCGAGGCGTGGGTCATGCTGGCCGGGTGCTGGATGAGCGACTCGACCCCGCCGAGGCTGACCGCCAAGCCGCAGAGTTTGACGGCATTCATCATGCGGCGACCGGCTTCTACTCCGCCCTTCAGGCCGAATGCGATCATGCCTCCCGGTCCGGACATCTGCTTGAGGCCGATCTCGTATTGCGGATGGCTCTTCAGGCCGGGGTAGCGAATCCACTCGAGCGCCGGATGGGCGGCGAGATGCTCTGCCACCTTAATGGCATTTTGGCAGTGCCGTTCCATCCGCAAGGGCAGAGTCTTGATGCCGCGATGGACCAGGAAGGACTCCATCGGCGGCAAAACGCCGCCCTGGTGGTTCAGCAAACGCCTGAACATGGCGTACTGCTCCTGGTCTTTGGCGACGATAACCCCGCCGACGACATCGGCGTGCCCGTTCAGGAACTTCGTCAGGCTGTGCACGACCACGTCGGCTCCGTGCTTGAACGGTTGCTGAAGGACGGGGCTCATAAAGGTGTTGTCTACTACGGTTACGGCGTTGTTTTCGTGGGCAATGTTGCACACGGCTTCCAAGTCGGTCATTACGAGCGTCGGGTTGCCCGGAGTTTCCACGTAGATGACCTTCGTGTTCGGCCGCATGGCCTTCTTCACCGCTTCGAGGTTTGAGGTGTCTACGATTGTAGACTCGATGCCGTAGCGCGTGAGCACGGTCTTGAGCAGCGTACACGTTGGGCCGTACACCGCATCGCTGCCAATCATGTGATCGCCGCTCTGCAGCAGCCCGGTCAGCGCCGTGTGGATGGCGGCCATGCCGCTTCCGCAAGCCAGCGATCCGAAACCGCCCTCGAGAGCCGCGATGCACTTCTCGAGCGCTACCACCGTGGGGTTGCCCATCCGCGAGTAGATGTAGCCGTCTCGCTTCCCGGAGAACAGATCCGCACCCTGCTCAGCGTCTTCGAAGGTGAACGTGGAGGTCTGGTAGATCGGCGGAACGACGGGCCCGAAGGCGTAGTTATCGACTCCCGCATGAACCGCCAACGTATTAGGGGACGAGTAATCCTGGTGTGACATTCCGAACAGCCTTTCTTCGTGGTTGGTTTGAAGGCGGGGCAAAAACCCCTGATCCGATGCCCGTCCCACTGGGGAGGGCGACGTCCAGTGCGCGCTACTTTTTCCCAATCCAGCAGCATTAAGGCTCCTGCAAGATGCGTGCCGCAAGATCCCCTTCGGGTGTTCGGTAGAAGGCCGGCTCGCGCGGAAGCTCCCCTCGAAAGGCCCTCTCAGGCCCAAGAACTGCTGATAATGCCGTGCGGCGGCCAAACGTCCGGTCTGCTAATATGTCGACTATAATAGTCGTGAATCTTGACGGATATGTGCGATATAGGGCGCTCGCAGCTTGGTGCGGGGCTCAAGGTGACGTTTCGCGTGCCGGGTCGTGGCTCTGGGTTTACGCGAGATGGAGGGACTATCTTGCACTACCGCGGACCCGGCTACGGCGTGGCGTAGTGGGGGAGGTGCTTCTGGATCGTGTTGATGAGTTGATGCCGATTGATCGGCTTGCTGCAGTAGTCAACACAACCTGCGTCAAGGCATTTCTGCCGGTCGGTGTTCATAGCATGCGCCGTCAGGGCGATGATCGGTAGCTTCACACCCTCGTGTCGAAGAAGCCGGGCGGCTTGATATCCGTCCATCACCGGCATTTGCATGTCCAACAAGATCACATCGAACGGGTTCCCGGTGTCGCGCGCCGCAAGAGCTGCATCGGCGGCGAGCTTTCCGTTCTCCACGGCAGTGATCTTAGCCCCAACCTTTCTGAGGATTCCCGTTATGAGGACTCGGTTGGTGGCGTTGTCTTCGGCGAGCAGGATGCGGCAGTCAAGCCTGACGTCTTCCGGATAGGTTGGGGCCGGTGCGGCGCGCGTGATTCTGGCGGTTGCCGGATCGTTCAGCATCCTGATGCCATCAATCGGACCGGCAGCGAGCGTCACCTTGAAACAACTTCCTTCACCGGGCCTGCTCTCGACCGTGATGTCGCCGCCCAGCATTTCGGCCAGACGCTTGCTGATCAACAATCCCAGACCCGTGCCGCCGAATCGTCGTGTCGTTGACGTGTCCGCTTGCACGAAAGCACGAAACAGCCCGGAGATCTGTTCATCGGACATTCCCAGGCCCGTGTCAATCACATCGAAGCTCATGGTCATCTGATCGGAGCTGTCGACGTGGGATCGGGCGACCAGTCGAACTGACCCCTTCTCTGTGAACTTGATGGCATTGCCCGTGAGATTGACCAGGATCTGCTTGATTCGCGTCGGATCACTCGTAATCTGCTCCGGTATTGGGGTGGTGTACTCGGTCTTGAGTTGGAGGTTCTTGGCGTCGGCTCGTACCTGCATGAGTGCTTTGACGTCCTCCAAAATCTCAAACGGGGAGCAGCTTATACGCTCGGTATCAAGTTTGCCGGCCTCGATCTTAGAGATGTCCAGAATGTCATTGATGATCTGCAGCAAGTGCTCGCCATTTCGGCGGATCGTGTTGATGGCGTCGGTTCTCTCAGATTCACTCAACGTCGGATCCAGCAGATTGTCTGCGAAGCCGAGGATCGCGGTCATCGGAGTGCGAATCTCGTGGCTCATGTTCGCCAGAAACTCGCTCTTGGAACGGGCGGCCTGCTCCGCCGCCAGGGAGGCCGCTTTGAATTGTTGCATGGCCTCCTCCGTTGCGGTCCGGGCTTTTTCGAGTTCGATGGCCTGCTGCTTGAGAGTCTTTGCCTGAGTCTCGGCAAGTTCCTTGGTGGCGACGAGGTCCCTGGTACGTTGGGCGACGACGTCCTCCAGAGCCAGAGCTCGTTCGAACACGCCGAAGGCGGAGGCGCCGGATGCCAGCCCGTGCTCAACGCGATCCATGAGCGTGTTGTTTGTGCGGCGCAGCCGCTCGATCTCTCTTTCGAGCCGGGCGATTCTCTCCAGATGGGTTTCGCCTTCGCTCATTTGTGGGTCCCAAGCGCAACACCGGTAAGGGTCTGATTGACGTGCAGGCCGTTGAACTGTTCGCCGTATGTGTTGAAGCCGAACATCTTCATGTCCTCGACAACCTTGCCCATCGGCATCACCATATCCCGATCGAGAAGCTCGAGACGGCGATAGAAGCAATCGAAGCCCAGCGTGACGACATGGTTCGGCACTACTGCTTCGATAGCACGGCGCTGGCGTTCGGTTTCCTCCACGATGTCCAGTGCTCGCCCCAGACGCATGACAATCCCCTCTTCGATCGCGCAGAACATACTCAGGCTTCCATCCGGCTCGGTGCGGCGGACGCCGCGCGCGTAATGGTCGGACCCGACCGGCAGCAACAGCGGGTTCTTCGAAGCGTGGATCGCGTTGAATTCACCACACGTTATCCCCGTCTGCTCCAGGTAGTACTCAGCCGGAGAGATGCCATCGATCTCGAGCAAGCGGCGGTTCTCCGGATCGGCCCGGGTGACGACAAACCGGGTGTCGCACGGCGTGAAGTTGTCGGTTTTGAAGACCAGGCAGGGGAGCGACGTCTGGACCAACGTCAAGACTGCGGCATTCGTGCGAAACTGCCCGTCGACCAAGACCCGTGTCTCTATTAGCTGGCCTGATTCGCCGGCCGAGCCCCCGGCGATCGGAATGCCGTCCAACGCCCCATAGAGTAAAGAGGCGACGAACTCCTGCCGATCGCAGAGTCCGTCGATGAGCGTCAAACCGAAACGCCTTTCCTCGGGTCCACACGGTCCGAGGGCTTCCGAGAGCCGCGTTTTCAACTCCAATGCCGCATTGCTGTCAAAATCACGAACATCCGGGATGGGCTCCTGCACCACCCGCATCTCCGGCGAACTCAGGCTTGCTCCCGCCAGCCCGCCTTCAACGTACCCATAACCCGGCACGACTTCTCCGGCGGTAGTACAAGCCAGCACCGGACATTCGTACGACTCGCTGATGCCGCGGGCCAGTTCATCCAGGTCATACTTCGGCGAGCAGAAGATCAGAACGCAAGAAGGCGATGGCTGGGCGATCCTCTCGCCAACCTCCTCGAGGGCTGAACGCGTATCATCCACCGCAGTCCACGCGCATTTGAAGTCCAAAGCCATGTCAGCTCCGATCGTTCATAGAGTACCTGGGGAGTCCAGTGGGACTGGCGCAGCCCGCAATTGCCGCGGCTCGCACAGCGGGTTTCGCCGCACGCACCTCATTCATAGCCTATCGATTAAGCAGTAAGAGGGCTGAAGCAACTATGACCGCGCAGACCCGGACTACCGGAGGCCGGCGGTTTGTCGGTTAGCGAGGACCCTCCCTCGGCAGACCGTAATGTCCCATGTTATCAGTTACTGGGGCTTACCCGACCCACGTGACGCCGCTACAGAATCCCCGGCCTAAGGGGAAGGGAAACCCTTATGATGGCCGGGCGAACCAACGGGCAGTTGCCGGCGGGTCCGCGAGCCGAAGGCGCCTGTCGCAGCCGTGATATCCGCTGGAGGCTCGCCAAGGGGCGATCGCAAGGGTGGCCTCTTGCAGATCCACCGGGAGTCCTCGTTGACCGGGAAACGTGACGTCGCCGGCCGTGATTCGCCGCGGGGTGTCGGTCGGCAACGTGCCTGCTATAATGCGCGCGGTCGGTTGGATACGACGGGGCCGGTCCTTCGTGTTTGCCTGCGACGGGGGAGCACCGGACGATCACCGTCACAGCCGGTCGAGTTTGGGATCGCGCTCGTAGCTCAGTTGGATAGAGCACCGGTTTCCTAAACCGGGGGTCGCAGGTTCGAGTCCTGCCGGGCGCATTGTAAACCCTGTTATTATAATACTTTACGCGAGTCCGCTGTCGCATTGCTGTCGCGCGCGGACGATAAGAGGCTTTTATTGCCGGCCTCCCTGCCCGACGGTATACTCGAGGCATGGGGCGTAAACGTCGAGCTTGGCTGATGAACGGAACGGGCAAGCGGGTCATCCGCGGCAGGACCATGCCCGGGTACTGTGTGGAATGGCGGGAGTCCGGTCGGCATCGGACCAAGGTGTTTACTCTCAAGAAGATGGCCACACAGTTCATGCGGGCACTGACTGAGCGATTCGAACGAGAGTCAGCCGACGGTCTGTTGCCCGTGACGATGCGAGACGCTAGCCGGGAGTATCTGCTGTCAATCGAGACGCTCAGCGACTCCGTCAAGGGCGAGTACGCGACCATGCTCGGACTGCTTGCTGCTCAGGTTGGTCAGGATAGACCAGTCGCCAGGGTGACGACGGCTGACATCGAAGAGTACCTGCGAGCGCGATCGACGTGGAACCGGAAAGGGGAGACCCGCAAGACCAGTGAGTCGACGTTGGCAAAGCACTACAGCTACCTCCGCCGGTTCTTTCACTGGGCGGCGAAGCGGGGTTACTGCACCGGAACACCCACCGAAGGCGTTACGGTAAAGCCGGTTGCCGGCGCGAAGGAACTGGCGGCGTTGCCGACCGACGAGGACATCGCCCGGCTCATCGACGCCATAGACGACACGCGGATGAAGGTCGCCGCAATGATCGGGTTGACGACGGGACTTGATCGGGGAGTTGTTGCCAGCCTCAAGGCTCAGCACTTCAACCTCGGCGAACGGACGATTACAGCGCAACGACGGAAGACCCGGCGGAGCAACCCAGGCAATCTGGTTGTGCCGATCCATGGCGCGTTGATTACTCCTCTCCGCCAGCTATTCGATCGAACTTTGCCAGCAAGGCCGCTGTTTCCGGGCTACATGTTTCGGGCGTGGTATCGCAATGCTCGCCAAGCTGCTGGAGCCCCCTGGACTGAGTTGACGGTAGCTGATTTCCGGAAGATCGCGTCCGGGCGGTCGCAGCGGGTGATGCCGTTGACGTCGGTCCAGCGGATGTTGGGGCACAGCTCTGCACTGACGACATCCCGTCACTACTCACCGGTAGACCCCGCAGCTCAGCAAGCGTTCGACAGACTGACTCTACCGATACTTGAAGATACTCCGCCAGAGACTCAACCGAAATCCGCATAGGCCGTTTGGTTCGGCCTTTGAGTTTGCCGGCTCGCATCATTCGCCGGATTGCCGGCTGGGAGAGCCCGGCTACGGCCCCGGCTTCCTCCGCGGAGATCACGGATTCGTAGACAAGGTGGCGTTTCCTCATGGGCCCACCCCCTCGAGTTCATCGGCCTCCCGGAAGAGCCTGTCGGCCTCGGCGGGGTCTGTGTCCATGAGTTGCACTGCTCGTTGCCGGAGTGTCCGGGATTCGCTCGGTGGGCGAAGGGGGACGAGTCGGAGGCTCTGGGCCTCGATCTCGGCCAGGACGGCTACCAATGCCGCGACCTCGGCCCGGGGGCGTGACGCCTCATCGTCCGCCTCGCGATTGGCCACGTACTTCTGCCACATCTGCCGGAGCCCAAGCGCCATCTTCGGGTGGCCGAGCGAGTGGATTCGCTCGAGCAGCGTATCCAGCACTTCCCGGGGATTCTCGAGGATTGCACGCATCTCGCCCTCGGAGGCCTTGGTCCGGGCTCGAAGGGTGGACGTCAACGATCCCTTCGGTCGACATCGGAGCCGTCCGTCGCGGATGAACAGCTCGATGCCGTTCGCGGCTAGATCAACGAGCAACGACATCGCCGGAGTTGTGATCCCGTCGACCACCATTAGACCTCCTCCGAATCGTCGTCGTCATCAACCTCAGCCTTCGGCTCCGTGGGATCCCGGTCTTTGGTGAGCTCTCTATCCTCGGTGACAGCAGTGACAGGTGACACTACCTTGTTCTTGGGATCGTCAGCAGGGGTAGTGTCATCGCTTTCGCCCGTTTGCGACGTAGTGTCACCATTCCCACTCTCGGTCGCGTTGTCCAAGAGGGAATACCGGACCTGCGATCCTCCCCCCCGGGGTCCGGACTTGATGTCCTTGACCTTGGCCACCCCCGTGTCGACCAGTTCCTCCAGGGCCGCCTTTGCGGCTGCCGAGTTCTTGTAGACGCGTTTCAACCTGCCGCGTATGACCATCCTGGTCGTGACTGATCCACCCTCGCCCCGGATGAACTCGATCAGCGCAGCTTTCTGCTTTGAGACGTCAACTTCATCGTACCTGTCGGGGACGACCCTCAACGCTTCGAGAATCCGCTCATGCTCGTAGGCAAACCAGTCGACCAGGTCGGTCGCATTTCGCATGCTCTCAACGTCGATGGAGTTACTGCCAACAGGAATCTCCTTCGACGCCTTGCGGACTGCCCAGAAGATCAGTGCGAGACGAAGTGCTATTTCCTCCAGTTTCACAAGGCCTGCTTCGGTGACTTCGTCGAGTGCAGCATCCTGCCGGACAGCGTGGCGGTCGAAGAATCGCCACCACGCAGATTCAGCCTCTTTAGAGAAGGGTATCTCTCTCGGCCATGCTCGCCCTCGCTTGTTTCGCCGGAGTTCGAGATCCAGCAGTGCGCGGACCGCCTTCTCGTAGCATTCCCGTACGCCAGAATCTACGTCTGTTGGCCGCTGCCGTTTGCCCGACGGGGGCATAACGAAGAGCCAGCGAGACAAGAACCCACTCTCGAGTAGCTCGGGGGTCATCAATCGGCGGAGTGTTCGTGGCTGCACAGTCCCCAGAACCGACACCGCGGCTCCGGACACGCGAATCCGTGGCTTGCTCACCCGATCAACGGACAGGACTCTACCATGCCAGAGTTCGATCCAGTTCTGAGCATCGCCCCCCTTGCCGTTGCGGTACTTGTTGAGGTCATGGAAGAACCCGGAGACTTCGTCACGCAGAACCACGACACCGCGAGGTTGTTTCTGCAGAATCTGCGCAACCACTTCGACGGTCACATCCGAGATTACGTGTCGACTTTCGATTGGCTCCGGCGGCTCCTTGGGCCGGTCGCCCTTCCTACCGCCGCGTTCCCATTCCTCAACCGCAGCCTTCCATCGGGCCATGTCCTCGGCGTGCTTCCGCTTTGCCCGCCTGTGTTCCTCTTGTGCTTCGTCCTCGACATCCTGCAGTATCTGTGTCGCCAACCTAAAAGCCGGGCTCTTTCGGCATCCACTTCGTGCGATGGCGGCCCCCCAGAGGATTGGCGGAGCTTTCCACTCGTTCGTGCATCGCAGTTGCGCCGTCATCCCCAGTGCGGTGCCGCACGTGACCAGGGCGGGGACCGCGACGAGGGCCGGGTCTATTCCGATTGCCCTGCCGCCCTCTACGGCCAAATCGCGAATCACTGTCGGAAGCAACTCGACCGGGAACGGCTTCCATGCCATCGCCCCTGGCGAGTCTTCGTCCTCGACCTCGGTGTCGTTCACCATCTTCAGCAGCTCAGCTCGGGTTTCATCATCAGAACGGCCGGACTTGCGGCGGGCCTCGACGAACTGCACGGAATCCCCTTTCGCCGGAAGGTCGGGCAGGGCAATCGTCTTGATTACGGGGCGAGGTTCCAGCTTGTTCAGCAGCCGGAAGACATCATCGCGATACCGCTCACCATCCCGGTCATTGTCGGGCAGAATCACGACCCGCTTGTCGCCAAGTGGGGACCAGTCCGTCTTGCTGGCCGCTCGGCTTCCACCCGAGCTTGTCGTCGCGACGAGGCCCAACTTGCGCAGGGCGTCGGCGGCCGGTTCACCCTCGGTTACGAACACGAGATCCGCGTTGCGCAAGTCCGGCAGGCAGTACAGCGGTCTCGGTCCAGGCATGGCCTTGATCTGCCACCCGGAGCCAATCCGGGCGATGGGGCGGATGTCCTTTCCCCCGTTTCTCAGATCCCAGCGAATCACCATTCCAACGGGCTCGCCGTCTGCATCGCGATACGTCCATTTCGCCGATGCCTTCCCGAGAGTCCGTTCCATCGCTCCCACCGCGGCATCGGAACTGTCGAATTGCGTTTGCGCGGGCTTTTCTCCCTCGGTCCGTTTGTTTGCGGTAGCCCGCGGCTGGTCGTTTCGCAAGAAAGTAGTGCCCCCGTCGTCAGGATTGGTCTTGTGACGTCGATATCCCGGCGGCGGCTCGTCTGATCGCATGCACCGGATCGCGCTCCCGTCGACCGTTCGCCCGCACCAATCGGGCTTGCCGCACACTATGCACGGAGCAGCGCGGGTGACTTCTTGCCAGTCGCTCATCAATCGTTCTCCCTGTCGCGGCATGTTGGTGGGTGACTGATGTTCCAGTGGCTGAGGTACTTCTCCATGCTCCGCCGCTCGAGTCGTTCGATGAGCTGCGCTTGTTTGAATTCGCCGGGACTGATGTGGCGAGTGATGCACTCCTCTGCCAGCTCTCGGAGCTTCCTTGGCGGGATCGCGTCAACGTCGACCGATCCGCCCTCAAACCCGCGGGAACGGCTGTCCGACTTCTTCGTTGGCCGCGTCGGTAGATCCCATTCTTCGATCTGCGCAGGAGTGACGGCCACGCGCTCGAAGTGGATTTCAGCGTCCGGGGCGTATCGTCTGAGCGTCTCCTCGGTGTGCCGTTGGATGTCCTCCCCGCTGGGGTCATGATCCCCGAAGTGGTAGAGAAAGGCCGGCTTCGCCCCTGCGGCGATCGCCTGTGCTGTCGAGTGGAGGAACGCCTTGGAGGCGTACCCGCGAGACACCATCAGCGGAACGTCCCACACTCCGGTGACCTCCCAGAGGACCCCGGCCAGCGCGTCTTTCTCGCACCAGACCTCGGCGCGTACGGGTTGATCGCGCCACAGCGCGCGGCGATAGCACTCGATCGTGCTCTTTATGGCGGCTCCGATCGTCGAGAACGAGTCTGGCCGCCGGACCCAGCGGGTGTTATCACTTATCCAGCCAAAGGGAATCTCATTCTGCTCCCGCATCACGCCCAGCAAGCGCACGACGGTGCCTTTGTACTCCTGCTCGCTCTTGCGGATCAGGGCTTCGGATACAAGCCTGTAGAAGATCTGCCGACAGGTGGCGGGGTTCTCCTCCTCGGCGATGCGATAGATGGCATGCTTTATGCTCTCGATCTCACGTTTCGACCGTCTGCCTTTTGTTGGCCTAGTCTCCTTAATCGCCATTGGCCGCACCTCCCTCGATAGCGGCCTCCCAGTCGTTTTTGACCGAGATACCCTTCCGGCGGAGTTCAAACACTATGAACCGGACGTAGTCGGGACGGATCTGCCGACGGCCGTCGACGATCGGGCAAAGGTCGCCCCTGAGTTTCCCATCGTAGAACAGGCGAGTGATTACCGACGGCTTGACGCCGAGGATTCTCGCAACACGACCGACACCGAGGACTTCTGGCATGGTAGGACCTCCACCTGCGAGGAATCGTCATGGCCGCAACTCGCGGCCCTCACAGATAGAGGCGGAAACTCACGTGTAGCCGATGGCTACAAAAGGAATGGCCAGCGGCTACAGGATGAGTAGCCGGTGGCTTCAGAGCAGAGGACGGTTAATGGGGTTCGTACGGAGAGGTATTCCACGCCGGCGGAGCCTCTATCCTGTAGGCCCATTCGCCGTCGATGGAACGGAGGTGTTTGCGGAGATGTTCCCCGAGCGCTGGGATCGTCTTCTCGATCTCGCCTATGGCCCGTATGATGTTCCCCATGACTCTCTTGCGGGTCTTCTCGCAGACGGGCCTGTTCTGTCGCGGCCGTCCGCGTATTCCGCGGGCCTCATATAGCCGCCTCGCCAGCTCTTGCTGCTGATCCTTGAGTGCTGCGGTTTCCTCTTCGCTTACGGAGTCGTCAATCTCACGCTGCAACCGGTGGATTTCGCTCTCGTAGTGGTCGATGGCCTCCTGGTCCGTCACGGTGTCCTCAGATATTGACTCTACGCACCCTTTGCCGAAGAGAGCCTCAACTTCCATGTAGTGGACTGCCGATCTATCGCCCGAGCATCTGCGGCCTATCAGGGAGTGGATGAGCGGGAAACCCTGACGGTTCTTGATGTTGGCGTGCGCCCCCATGTAGTCAATCACCCACGCATCCCCATCCAGACGGAATCCGCAGACCTCTTTGAGGTTCGGGTGGTCTCCGGAAACGACCTCGTCCACCGGCTGATTCACCGTGCTCTTATTGCCAGCGTCGCCACGGCCACTTGCTTCTTGTGGCTTCTCGACCGTTCGGTCCGATTGCCTTCGCACATCTGGGCATTCCGTGCTGGTTGTTGGTTGCCCCACGAGGTCGTCTCCGGTACCGGCACACCAATTGGCAAAGACCCGACAGGCGACAACTGACGTTGCGCAGAAGAGGTGGCAGCGCAGATGAGGGCTGTCGCCGCTACCATCCCAGAGGAGTTCGTTCACCTCATTCTCGATCGCGTAGGTACGCGCGACGTCAGCGAAGCACTCACGTACTTCATCCGACGGGAAACGCAGAACTTTGGCCACCCCATCGATCCCCAGGAGGGTCCCCATGAAATACAGCCAGTAGGACGGAGGACGAAGCTCCACTTTGCACGTGCTCGCGGCGAGACCGTTACTGCAATCACAGTCGATCTCGAATGAACCGAAGCGCCAGAAAGGGGGGGGCAGTTCCTTTACTGCGTCTCGCAGAGCGTACGCCGCTGTTTGGGCGAGTTCTTCCACCTTTCTGACCCACCGTTCGTCATCCTCGTAGTGGTCCGCTGGCACATGATTCAGTGCCTTGCGGAAGCGCAGCTCGAATGACCGGAATGACTCGACAACCGCCCGAGCCATCTTGTTGGTTGGGCTTACGTCAGCCGGGACTACCGCTCGAATGTCTGGCTCCCACTGCTGGAAGAAACGCGAGACGCTACGGAAGTCCAGCTCATCAACGGCGGATTCAGCTTTCTCGTAGTTGGACTCGCTCGGGTGTCCTCGCGCGTGCTCCAACACGGGCGTCGGATCGATTCCATACTGGCGAAGGAACGGCTTGAGCGCTTTCGCCGCGAAGAAGTTGCTCTCCGGAGAGAAAAGCTCTCCGCTGCTGCGGCTGCGCCAATCTGCCAGAGCCTGTTGAACGGCTACGAGATGATCGCCCAAACCCGAAGTGTCGCGCTGCATTTGCACCTACCTTTCTTTCATCGGGTCGGTCCGGGCGAGTTGTTGGAAGGTAGGTCAAACCAACAACCTCGCCCGGACCGCTTGGCGGGTGTACGGCCCGCCGTCCCGATCGCACCACTATACTATCCAGGCAAGGGTCTGCGGAGAGTGGTGCGAGCCCCGGCTCCCGTACGGATATTCAAACCACCTTCTGGACACCTGCAAATCCCTCGCTGCCGGTTCTCCCCCGATCATGCCGCTGGCTCATCCCGAATCTGGTCGTAGACCTGCTGTGACAGGTGCTCGGCGACGATCTTCTGGAAGTTCTTGTCGTTCATGAACTTCGCGAAGAGTTCTTCGTTCTGCTCCATCCGATCGATGAAGAGGCCTTCAAGTACCTTGTAGAAAACGAAACGGAAATTGTCGATCGTGTTCGCGTGAGCAGCTTGTCGCAGGTCTTCGTCGGCAATTGCCTCCTCGCGGATCTGGTTGAAGAAAAGCTCATCGGCTGGCGTGAAGTCGGTACCGAACCGCTCGTTGATTAGGTCGATGAGAGTCGATAGCTCGACCTGGGGGCCTTCGCCGCTGCGTGTTCCCACCGCCGTTGGTCCTTTCACTTCGCCGCCTTCACCCGGCTCAAGCTGAATCGTGCCTTCGCTGATCTTCTGGAGGCGGTAGAACTTGAGTGTAACCTCGTCGTCAAAATCGTACTTCGGCCCCGATGCCCGACGCGGCAGCTTTGACAGCAGGAAACGGGCGTATGTGTACAGCTTCTCCAGGTCCGAGTCCTGATATGGGATCACCTGCGACAGGAACGAGTAGAGGCTTCTGAAGGTGATCAAAAGGCCGCGGAACTCCTCCCGCTCTTCCTCGTCAAGAGCATTGAAGCGGGAGACTGCTGGATCGATGATGGCGTTGATCTTCCCGTGGTCGCTCGGTGTCTGCACGGCCTTGGCCTTGAAGAAGACCTTGCAGAACTCCTCGACTTCCTCTCGGTGATAGACGTGGCGTTCGTCGAGCTTGGCCTGGAGGTCGTAGAGTTGACGCGGGTCGGCTTCCTCGCCAACGTGGGTCACTTCGTAGTACGGTTTGAACGCTTCGTAGATCTCGTCCGGCTTGTTCACGAAATCGAGGACGAACGTGTCCTCCTTTCCCGAGCACGTTCGATTGAGCCGCGAGAGCGTCTGCACAGCCTGGATGCCCGCCAACCGCTTGTCCACGTACATAGTGTGCAGGAGCGGCTGGTCGAACCCGGTCTGGTACTTCTCGGCAACGATGAGCACGCTGTACTCGTCCGTCGCGAACTTCTCGGGGAGCCGCTTCTCGGGAAGTGGCTTCCCTTCGGCGTCGCGATTCATGTCCGGCTCGGTGTAGCTCACACCAGCCGTATCCGGGTCCTCGACGGTCCCGGAGAACGCAACGAGAGTCTTGATGTCGTCGTAGCCCTTCTCACGTATCTGCTTGTCGAATTCCTGCTTGTAGCGAACGGCGTGAAGCCGCGAACTTGTGGCCACCATCGCCTTCGCCCGCCCGCCGATCTTGTGCTTGGTGAACGTGCGGAAGTGCTCAAGCATCACCTCGGTCTTCTGGGCGATGTTGTGCGGGTGAAGGCTCATGAAGCGAGCCAACGCCTGAGCGGCCTTTCGCTTGTCAACCTCGGGGTCATCCTCAATGGACTTGATAAGTCTGAAGTAGGTCTTGTAGGTCGTGTAGTGCTTGAGCACGTCGAGGATGAAGCCCTCCTCAATGGCCTGCCGCATGCTGTACAGGTGGAAGGGGTTAGGCTTGCCGTCCGGCCCCTTCATGCCGAACACTTCGAGCGTCTTGTATTTCGGCGTGGCCGTGAATGCGAAGAAGCTGATGTTGGGCTGCCGACCGCGTTTGAGCATCGTCTTGAGAATCTCTTCCTCGTGGTCCACCAGCCCTTCCGCCTCAGCTCTCTCCTTGGCTTTTTCCTTGATGCTATTTGCCGCGAGCACGCCCTTGAGTTCGGTCGCACTTTCTCCTGATTGCGAGCTATGGGCCTCATCCACGATGACCGCGTATCTTCGGTCTGGCAGGCTCCCGACCTTCTCCGTCACGAACGGGAACTTCTGAAGCGTGGTAATGATAATGGGCGTTCCGGCGGTGAGTGCTTCTGCGAGCTGCGTCGAGTGTTCGTCGATTTTCTCGACGACGCCTTGCCGGTGCTCGAACTGATAAATCGTGTCCTGAAGCTGGCGGTCGAGCACGATGCGGTCGGTAATCACGATGACCGAATCGAAGACCTTCTCGTCCCGGTCATTGTGCAGGCTCGCGAGGCGGTGGGCCAGCCAGCCGATGGAGTTGCTCTTGCCGCTTCCGGCAGAATGCTGAATCAGGTAGTTATTCCCGACACCGCTTGCCCGGGCGTCGGCTTCGAGCTTTCGCACCGAGTCGAGTTGGTGGTAGCGGGGGAAAATCATCGTCTCTTTGCGAATCTTCCGCCCGCCGACCGTCTTCTCCTCCACTTGGAGGTGGATGAAGCGAGCCAAAATGTCGAGAAGCGAATCCCGCTGCCAAACCTGCTCCCACAGGTAGGCCGTCCTGTATCCGTCCGGGTTCTCTGGATTGCCCGGCCCGGTGGCGTCTCCGAGGTTAAACGGTAGGAAGAACGTCTTCTTGCCGCTGAGCCGCGTGGTCATGTAGACCTCGTCAGGGTCAACGGCAAAGTGAACCAGCGAACGCTTCTTGAACTCGAAGATTCGCTCACGCGGGTCGCGGTCGGTTCGGTATTGGTGTTTGGCATGGCCGACGTTTTGGCCGCTCATCGGGTTCTTGAGCTCTGCCGTCACGACCGGGATTCCGTTCAAACCGAGCACCACGTCAATCGAGTTCTCGTTCCTAGTGCTGTAATGAAGCTGCCGGGTGACCGTTAGCCGATTAGCGGCGTAGAGCCGCTCGGTGTCCGGGTTCATGCTGTGGGCCGGTGCGAAATAAGCAACGTGGATGAGCTTACCGAAACATTTGAACCCGTGGCGGATTACGGCCAGCGAGCCTTGTGAGTCCATCGCCTTGCACAGGTCTTCGAGCACGACGGGCTCGGTTTCCGAGCCGTGCAACTTCTCCAGAGCCTCCCATATCTCGTGCTGCGTCTCCTTGATGAACGGGACAAGCACCGTCGGGTCGATGGCTCGCTCGCGGTAGAAGTTCGCCGGGTCGGCCTTAGCGTAGCCTGCAACACTGAGCAGGTGATGCTCAATGGCGGTCTCGAACGCGATTTCGCGGTGGTCAATCGGCATTAGGATTACCTGCCCGAGTAGTCTCTTGTCGCTCGCCTAACGCCTGTTGCTCACTAATATCTACGGCCTCGGCGAAGTTGTTGAGCTCCGCATATGCGTAAAGGAGCACGCCAAGACACCCAGCAAGAATCGCTGCACTCGTTCCAGACAGATTCCCGGGAGGGTATAGGGCTGAAGCCACTACGAGCGGAGCAACGAGGTTCCGCACGAGACGCCCCTGGGCTCTGCGTCGGTATATCTCGGCCTTGCTCTTGTCGCCGCTAACGGAACGCAATGCCGCCCGGTAAATCGCGTTCCATTCGGCCAGCCAACGGCACCTGAACATCAGCCAGGATTTCGTTGAACGCTTAACGTCATCGTCAAACCCGGGGACACGAACGAAATCGTCCTGGAGGTTCTTGCGGGTCCGATGGGAGAGTAGGAACAACATGAACTGACGCGGTCCACGCTCGGATAATCCGTCGAGAATGAACCGACTCACTACTGCGGAGATAACACCGAGGCCGTAACAGCCGCACAAAAAAGCGAACGCAGATAGACTCTCGCTGCTAAGCTCTGGCTGTGAAGCCGGCGGCGGCCCAACCGGCGTCGCGGTGTGGTTGTAGAAGAGCCAACCGAGAATCACGCCGGGTACAAGGTTCTCAATGTGAACGTTGACGTCTTTCCAGAACTCCATTGCACTCTCTCACATACGGGCTTCCATGTCGCGTACGTCAATCTTGCCGGTAACGGCAGCCGAAATCAGGGCGGAGCGGTACTCCTGAAGCCGCTCGATTGCCCTTGAGACTTGGCCCATCAAATCGTCGTGTTTTGCGGTTGCCGTTTGCAGGTGCTCGCAAATCTGTCCCTGTTCATCAAACGGTGGCAGGAATAGCTCGAACCCCTTCCACAGGTCCGTTCTGAGGCATTTTGTGCCATGGCCCGACTCTTCAACAAGAGCGAGAAACGCCGGGGCGATTCCTTGGAGGAGATAGGCCAAAAAATCCGCAGATGTCCCTGAGCGAACTGAAATCGCCTTCATATCTTGGTTGATTGTCACCGGTACGCTAGTCAGCCCGACCGGGAAACTGTGAGACAGAATCATCCCCCGCACAACGACGAGCACCGCCGGGGGGGCGATGAGGCGAATCGTCGTCTCGCTCACCGCTTCGTCCGTCACGTGGTCTGCCGAGTCGTCTATGATGCGGCGTTTCATGTCCTTGGGAGACACCCAAGGAATTGAGCCGTTCCAGTATCCAAGATTGTCTTTGCTCGGAGTTCCGCCACCCTGCATGGTCGTGATGTACCCGAGCTTCCGGAGGCACCAGTGCTCCGGTACGGGGCCGAGCCAGGCGATTCCGGAGTCCTTCATCGGGGCGTCGGGGTTGAGGCCCTTGGTGACGGCGTGGCTGATGAGGGCGGTGCGTTTCTCGGCGAGAAGTTCGATGAGCCGCTGCTTCTTGGCGATGAGTTCATCTATTCGAGCTGTCTCGGTGTCGAGGAATGTAACGATGGCTCGTTGTTCATCGGTTGAAGGAAATGGAAACCTGTACACGCGGAGCTGTTCGCCCGTAAGGTGAGGAATCGTATTCGGATTCCCTCGTGCGACGAACACACCAGTCGAAGCCGCATGCAACAGTGCGTAGTAGAGATAGCGAGTCAGGTCACGGCTGGCACGCGGGCGAAGTCGGTGAAGAGCTTTCTGATACGCACATCGAGGGAGCTTATCATTCCAGATTGCAGCCCGGCCAACCTCTCCTCCTTCACAAACGAGCAAGTCGCCGTGGCGAAGAATGAAACGAGCCTCTTCGCGTGGCTCAATGTCCATGTCCGGCAAGGCGGAAGTGTCGATGTAATCCCACTGAACGTCGGCATTACGTAGATACGGTGTGAGGTGCTCGCCCGTAATCCGCTTCGCGTCGAGCATTTTTCCGAGTTCGAGCCAGTACCGGGCGTACAGCGGTGCAATCGCCCATTCCAATGGCACCTCGCCCAGCCAGTCAGCCCCGGAATCGCGATAAACCGAATAGCGGGCAAAACTACGAGCCCCGGACTCAACCGCTTCGAGAAGCTGCCCAGAACCTGACAAGGCAGTGGACTCGACGGCACCAGAGTGAGTCACTTCGAAGCTCCTTTCGCTTTTCGTCCGGAGCTTGATGCTTGGGCTTTTTTCGTCGGTCTCTTCGCCTTCGCTTTGTATTCAGGAAGGACTTTCGCTTCTTCCGGCAGGACGTAGGCTCCCAAAAGCAGATGGTCAATCACCTTCATCGCTGCGATGGTCTGCTTTTCTGTCGGAGCCTTCATTTCGTGAGCCGCCTCGTTTCCGAGCAGGCGGATTCCGTGGAGAATCTTCGCTCCGGAAGCAGTGAGCAGACTCTGCGTGACGAGATTGTCAATCTGCTCAAAGAGCGACTTGCCGGGCGTCTTTCGTTCTTTGCAGATAGCTTCGACAATCGCACGTACGCCGATACCAGCAAGCGTGAACAGCCGTTTCTGAATGGAAGCGATTGTCTCTCGATAAATCGCCTGCACGATAGCCGGTATGCTCCGCACATCGTCACCGAGGTAGAGGCCATCAACACGCACCTCGTCCGGCGGATAGCACTCAATCGACGTGGGAATGTACGGTTCACCGAAGTTGCTGGCCATCATTCTCCCCGGATTCACCTATTGACCACGGCCTGCGTGGTTGATTGGCAAGGGCTGCCGGCTCCTAAGCTTCGTATCACCGCCTCCGCATAGCCCACGCGTCCCAAGACTGGACACAATTGTGCAACCTGGACGTGAGAATGTCCAATGCCCCGGTTAGGAGCGTCGGATCGCCGTCAATCCGGGCGTACCACCTGCAAACCACACTAACGCCAAGCGGCCTGGCCGATGCTTGGCGACAGCGGGCTGAGGTTCTGAACGCCCAGTACGAGCACATCGGTGAGCAAGCGAGAAAGTCCGCCCACTTGCACGGCGACGAAACGGGCTGACGGATCAACCCGACAAAGACCATCGTGGGCACACTACGAACATACGTAGTCGCCGGCCAATTCACACCACTTCCCGACGCCGCCGTTGCATACGGCTAACGTGTTGCGGAACATCAACGCCACTGACCGGTTCTGGGACACCCGGCTCGCAATGGCCATGACGCAGCCGTCACGTTCATATGATTGGGAGCCTGACCGTTGGTTATATCCGACACGCTGGTGGGCCGCTGCCCGGGCCGGAATAGATCCGCGAGTAGGGAAAGTCGTATTCACGTCTTCGGAGGCCGATCTTCGAACCCAGAATGTGCGATACAACGGTGCGGAGATCTAGTCGGGCAATCTGCCCACAGACGAAGACCCCTGTCAGCAACAGGTCTTTGAATCGTATAATCAAGCGAAGAACCAAACCGTTGTCGTAGCGTGCCGGATTGGTTATATTTGACCTGGAAGACCACAGCTCGTGCGGAGGATGGAACGTATGCGCAAAATCGATGCCCGTTTTGACATCATAACCAGCATGTTCCTCGGTGGGCCCGAACCTAATAACGTCCACAAACCGCACGAGCAAGTACCGAATGGCGTCCGCGGTCGAGTTGCCATCCGGCCCCCGTCGGTCAAGGGGGCGTTGCGGTTTTGGTGGCGAGCACTCCGTTGGAAGACGTGGATTAAGGCCGCTGGCAACGACGAAGCCGAGGCGCTCACGCGTTTGGCGGAGGAAGAAGGCCGGGTCCTCGGCGCCGCGTACGATTCCTCCTCCAACGCGGGCCAGGCAGCCGCTCAGATCATGGTTACGTCCAAGTGTAAGCCAATCAATGGGGGGGAACTGGGCAAGCGGATCAGTAGCGGACATGGTTACTTGTTGGGGCAAGGTCTCGCCAGACCTCCGAAGCAAGGTGTTACTGTCTGCACACGCGGAGCGATCGACGGTGCCTTCACGTTGCGTATTCTCCTTCACCGGAGTCTTGATGATTCCCAGGTTACTACCCTTCGGAATGCCGTACTCCTGCTTGGGCTGCTGGGTGGTCTCGGCGCCAGAGCGCGAAGAGGGTTCGGCTCGCTCGCGATTCAATCGTTGAGAGATGCTGACGGAGCAGCCGTCCCACTTCCTGAGAATCCGGCGGAGTATGCAGAGACGCTGAGGGGCTTGCTTCATGAGTTGCCCTCGGATGAGCCACCTTTTAGCGCATTCTCGCGTTACACTCGCGTGGACATCTCCGCAACGCATAAGAACGCTTGGTTCCTTCTCAACCATATCGGGGAGGCACAGATTGAATTTCGTAGCAACGGAAGGCGGACCGGGAAAGAAAGGCAGAATGCACTCAGGCAACGGGTAGCCCAGATGCCATTCAAAGGGGACCACGACTCGATGCTCTCCCTCCTTCCTAGTCTCTCTCCTGGGCAGGGGCCGCCCCTGACGCATCCCCGGCGGGTCATCTTCGGGCTTCCGCACAATTATTTCTTCGGCAGCGTGAATCGGAAAGAAAGCTGGCGGGGACGGAAGGAGGCGAGGCGCCGCGCCACCGTACAGATCAGCCCTGTCAATGACAAGGACTTTGGACGTCGGGCGTCCCCGTTGTTGATTCACATACACAGGTTTCCCACCGGTGACGCCGTCGCGGTGCAGACGGTGATGAGGGCTAGGTTCTTGCCCCCCGACGAGGGAATCAGAATCGCGGCCGGTGTCAACTCTAAGGATTTCCCTGTCGCGTGCGTACCGGCATGGGATGTCCTCGATGACTACTTGGACGGGTTCGGCTCACGGACCACCGTTCTGCCTCTTGTGGAAGGTGGCGAAAATGGATGAGATGTACTTCCATTTCACAATCGGCCCGGTCCAGGGTTTTGTCGCCCAAGCGCGGCGGACGCGGGATTTCTGGGCTGGGTCCTTCTTGCTTTCCTGGCTCGCCGGTGTCGCGATGAACGCCGTGTTGAAGCAGTGCTCGGGGAACAAGACCGGGATTGTCTTTCCGAGGCCGAGCAAGGAGTTGCTTGATTGGTGGAAAGGCCGGAAGAGCGATGGGCCTCGCCAGGGGACTATTCCCAATCGCTTTCTGGCGCGCGTCGACGGCGAGGCGTTCAATCCTCAGACCGTTGTCGACAGCGTTATCTTAGCTTGGCGCGGTTTGGCCGCGGCGGTCTGGGATGCGGATCTTGAGGGAAAGCCAGGGATCTGCTCAGAGCAACGCGTCATCTGGAACCGCCAGATCAACGGTTTCTGGGAGATCTCTTGGGCATTGACCAAAACGAAAAGCCAAGGCGACGCGCGCGCACTCGACCAGCGCAAGAATTGGAGGACACGTTACCCCACACCGGAGCCGGGAGTTAGCTGCATGGTGATTGATGGCTTTCAGGAGTTGTCCGGGGAAAGCAAGCCAGGTGCGAATGTGACAAACTTCTGGGAGCAGCAACGCAAGAGGTTACCAACCGACCTTCGCGAAGGAGAGTGCCTCTGTGCTATTGCGTTCGTGAAACGGCGGTTCGTTCGGTGTTTTCATGGCCTCAAGATCGACATGCCCGGCAACTGGACTTTGACCGGATGGCGGGGCCTAACTACAAACGTACCCTCGAACACGTTCATGGCCGCAACCCCTTGGCTCGCACGTGTTGTGCGTGCCGCGGCGGACGAACCGGCGCGCAGCGCAGAGGGGAAACAGCTTTCAGACTTCTACGGTACCGCCAAGGCCCTGGCCGACCACGGTGAACGGGCCACGAAGATCAAGCGGATCGAAGAGGCCGTTGGTGAAGCCCAACGAGCGTATCCGGCCCACAAAGAGGAAATCGCGAGATTAGTTCAACTCGACGGATCGGTCTTCTTCGACAACTTGCTTGACAATGGTCGCCTGTTCCAGAAACACACGGAAGAACACGCTGCGATTGTCAGAGAGAAGCTCAAGAAACTGAAGGAGATCGCAGGAGGTGGTCCGGTGCCATTCTATGCTGTCCTGGCCATGGACGGCGATAGTCTCGGCGCGAAGATGAGCAAGGAGGAGAACCAAGAGGGAATCGCCTCCGCGCTGAACGAGTTCACCCAAGCCGTAGCCGAGAAGCTCGTCACCGAGCATCACGGTTTTCTCATCTATGCTGGCGGCGACGATGTGTTGGCAGTGTTCGCCGCTGAGGACGCGCTTGCGGGCGCAGTTGCGATCCGGGAGGAGTACCGGAGGTGCTTCAAGAAGCAGGCCGAGCCGGAGGTCCGCAAGTCCACTATCTCGGCGGCCGTGCATTATGTTGACATCCAGCGCCCGCTGACGCGTGTGCTCGGTGAGACTCACGATCTCCTCGAGAAGGTCGCGAAAGACCAGACCGGGCGAGATTCGCTGGCCGTTCGCCTGACCAGGCCCGGCGGCGTCTCTTTCGAGTGGTCCATGCCGTGGGAGATCGCACTGACACCAGAGAAGGACGACCAAGGTCGACCGGTTGAGAGATGCCTTGAGGTGGAGAGGTTGGCTGGAACGCTCAGACCAGATATGCACCCGGCATCCGACGGCGGTCGCGACAACGAAGAGGGCGGGCGTTTCAGCCATGGGTTCTTCTACAAGATCAGAAATCACATCGCACTGCTCAATGGCGGAAACGGCGCAGTGCTGGGTGAGAAGGAAGCTAAGGCGATCCTCGCCACGGACTATCTGAACTCTGGCGTGCATGCACCTGGACGAAGCCTGACATTCGATGATGCTGTGGCGGCCATTGGACCCCTTTTTCAACAATGCCGCCGCATCACCCGGGATCCGGTCTCGGGCGAGATAGCCACGTTAGCCAAGGACGAGCTTGGCGAGGTGACCGACGATGCCGCCATGCTGGTTCGCTTTCTCGCGACTACTGTCTATGGAGGGGAGTAATGACCGATAGCCCCACTCGCACGTGGCGTTTTGAGCAGGTGGACAGCTGGTTCTTCCGCGAAGCCCGCCCCTACGGGACCATTGGCGGAGTCGAACTCTCGAGTGTGTTCCCGCCACCGGCACGTACGGTGGCCGGCGCGATTCGGACGATGATCGGGGAGCACCGCGGAGTTGACTGGAAGGAGTTCGCCAAAGAGGGGGATCTTAAGTGGTCGCCTTTACGGGAACAGATTGGGACGGGACGCGGCGACCAGGAGTTTGGTGCGTTTCGCATGAAGGGTCCGTACTTGGAGTATAAGCGTAGGCGGCTCTTCCCGGCACCTTCGCTGCTCCTCGCCGGGCGCAAGGCGAAACAACGCACGCTGACACGACTGCGCCCGGGCGAGGCGTGCGTGTGCGACCTCTCGCAGAATGACAATGCCGGAGACCAGTTGCCAGTGCGGCTGCCAACTATGACAGATCCCTTGCCGGGGGCCGAACCGCTGTCTGACTGGCTAACACCGGAAGGCTTCGCGGATGTGCTGTCAGGCAACCTGCCAGCCTGGGCGGACTGCGTACCGCCCGCCGAGTTGTTCGCGGAGGAACCGCGACTCGGGATCGCTCGCGAGTGCAAACAGCGCACCACTGTCAAGGGGCTCCTCTACCAAACACGCCACGTACGGCTTAACCCTGACGTCAACGTCCGCGCGGACATTTCGGGTATTGCCGACAGCTTCACGCCTCCGGCAGGCGCCGTCCGTTTGGGCGGGGATGGCCGCTTCTCCCACGTTACAATAGAAGGTGGTAACAGCGAGCATATTGCTCCGCCGGTTCCTTCCGACCCCAACGGCAGACAGTTACTGCTCATCCTTACAACCTGTGCCGACTTCGGCGAAACCGGCTGGCTGCCGAGCGGCTTCGCGCCGCACGCCATTGAGCGCGGCACCGTGAAAATACGTTGCTGGAAGGGTACGATCGCGAATGTCCCGCTTATTATTGAATGCGCATGCATCGGCAAGACTGTCCGTGAGGGAGGCTGGGATGCTGCACTTAGGCAACCTCGGGAGGTTCGGTCCTTGGTCCCGGCCGGAAGCGTCTACTTCTGCCGCCTCGACGACGGTGCACCGCAAATCGCAGACGCAATGAAGGCACTCCACGGTGCTACGGTGGAGGGGCAGGGGACCGAGATCGGCTACGGCGAACTAGCCGTCGGCCTGTGGAACGAAGCTTGTTGATCAGGAGGTCAGATATGAGACAGGCCAATGCAATGCTCGGCCTACTTACGCACACTTCTATGCACGCGGGAACCGGGCAGGCAACCGGTGTGATCGACCTGCCCGTCCAGCGAGAGGGGCATACGGGATGGCCGTGCGTGTTCGGTTCAGCCGTGAAGGGCGCTTTGCGAACCCGGGCAGTCGACCGCCACGGAAGCGCCGGCTGGATCTACGACGTCTTCGGACCACCTCCTCCCAGGGACAACACCGCCGCATTCCCTCAACCGGGAGACTACGGTGGGGCGCTTGCGGTCGGCGACGCAAAGCTGCTGCTGCTGCCGATTCGTTCCCTGAGCACCCACTTCAAGTGGGTCACCTGTCCGGCACTCCTCGGCAGGTGGCAACGCGATATAGAACGAAATCGTCTGAGTGGCAAGTTCGGCGGCAACTGGGATGTGCCCGATGTCGCTGACGACAGAGCATACGTGGCTACCTCTCCGCCTGACCGTAAGCTGTTTCTTGAGGAGTTTCGTTTCGACGCAGAGGTTCCAGAAAGCAAGCTCGCAGGCGTAATTGCGTCCCTGACAACACTCATAGACGGAAAGCCGGATCAGGGGCAGCCGGGTCCAACCCGCAAGGCGCTGGAGAAGCAGCTCGCGATCATCAGCGATGACCGTTTCAGCACCCTCTGCCGTTTCGCAGCGCCGGTCGATCCGCACGTCCAACTTTACGACAAGAAGACGGTAGCGCAGGGGCCCTGGTACGAGGAGACGCTCCCGCCCGATACGCTGCTCTACGTCGAGTTATTGGGGCATCCGTCACGCAAGGACCCCGCATCGATGAGTGCGTCGGACATCATGGACCATGCCACAACCAGTCTCTTTGACGACCATGACTCGTACCTGCAACTTGGCGGCAACGAGACGGTAGGCATGGGCTGGTGTGGCGTCGCGGTGCACAAGGCGAGCGCCCAGCCAACCAGTAAGTAACGCACAACCAACGGGAGATCGGTCATGCAAACCATTCAGCAGGAGCGGGCGGGGCACGCACTCAAGGGAGTCAATGATGGCCTTGAGGGGCTGAGTGAAAAGGAGAAACGTGAATACCGAGCCGCCGCCCGTGGGCTCGGTCCCATGGTGCTGTCGAACGGGCTCGGCCAGGCCGCCGCCTTCTATTGCAGCCGAGCGGACAAGACGCACGTCAAGCTCTACGCTCTCCTCTCCGAATGGCTGACGGAATCGCAGATGCCGTACCGCGAGAAGCCGAACCTGCTCGAAGGCATCACCGAGGGGAATATGGACCAATACCTGACCGCTCAAGCCGAGGCGCTTTTGTACCTGCACTGGGTCAGCATGTTTGCAACCGCGCTGATCCGGACGGAATCGAATCCCGGCCGTGCTGCGGGAGACTCAGACGAATCCCCCGCGCCGGACGCAGAGGAAGGCAAGGTCGAATAATGGCAACGCTCCCCCTCTACAAGAACCACAACAGCCCTCCTCGGCTGGATCGCAACCAGAAGCCTCACTGCGGCCTCTGGTGGGAGAGATTCTGCACTCTGTACCGGTGCGTGGGCGGGAAGTGGATCGCAGCCGAAGCGCAGAATGACAGAGAAAGCTCACCGAAGCTTGATTGGATCAACGAATTCGCAAGGGACGCTTGTGGCGACCCTGCGATGCTCGCTCTCGCCGAAAGCCGCATGAGGAACCTGTGCACTACCCTACGCGGCAGCACGCGGACCTTTGCCACCGACTGGCACTTTGTCACTGGCCTCGGCATCGACCACGCCGTCGAAAACGGCTTCGGCTGGCACCCCACGTTGGGTGTGCCCTATCTGCCGGGTTGCGCCGTGAAGGGCATGCTCCGTGCGTGGTTAACCCACTGGGACGAGGAGGATAAGAGCAAGCTCGACCGGTGGCTCGGCACCTCCAAAGAGGCAGGCAAGTTCGTTTTCTTCGATGCCCTCCCCCCGAAGCCGGTGAAGCTCACCGCCGATGTGATGACGCCGCACATGGGCAATTGGTACAGCGAAGGCGCGTCAATCAGCGCTGTCAGCCATGAAGAGTGCAAGAAGATCCCGGGGGATTGGCACAACCCGGTCCCGGTTCCGTTTCTGGCTGTCCAAGCCGGCCAGCAGTTCGTGTTCGCCGTCGCACCGAAAAGAAGCGGCGACAGCGCAGAGAGTGACCGGAAGGAAGTGGCCGAAGTACTTGATCAGATTGAGCAGGCTTTGACGTGGATCGGCGCCGGCGCCAAGACCGCAGTCGGATATGGTCGTTTCGAGCGAGTTTAGACGGCGGACGAACACCTGAGTACTACTTTCGCATCCGAGATGACATGCCTGTTTCAGCTCCCAGCTTCTATCGACTCCAGGTCACCTTACGCATGACCGCCCGAGCCTCGCTCCCGGCCCATCATGCCGGTGTACTCTACTCGCTACTGGCCGCGGCCAACGGACGGGCCGTCGATATGGAGCCCGCTCTGCCGGACGGGCTGATGCTCGACGCCCCGGAACAGTGCCGCATGAGCCTCTCGCCGGGAGAGCGTTATAACTTCGGCTTCACCCTGCTATCCGACAATGACGATCGCGCGCAAGCGTGCATTGACCAGATCCGTGACGGGCTTGCACGACACGGCAAAGAGCGTGCCTACGAGCCCCACGTCTTCGGCGGGAACTTCGCCGTTGCCGAACTTCGCGACCTCGTGGCAAACGCACCCATCGAAGCCGGGCAGGTCCCCGAAGCCATCCCGCTTGACCACCTGGAGGATGAGTGCCGTCGCCTCGAGTCGGAACCCAGGCTCAGTCTGAGTTTCACCTCGCCGTTACGCATGCCGCGCCCGACCCGCTTCCGCGAAGAGGGACACGGGTTCTTCGACGGCCACCAGTTCTATACCGGGCTGTTTCTCCTTCGCCTGTGCCGCCGCCTTCGTAGGCTCGGGTTCCTCGACATCCCGGAATTCGCTCCAGACGACACGAATCACCTGGCTCACCTTGCGGCGAATCGGCTTGTCTGGCTCGACTTTTCCTATGGACCACACGGGCAGCGGAAGTCCCTCGGCGGTGCACTCGGTTTGCTCACGGTTGAGCGCGTAGACCCCCGCGCGATTCGCCCCCTGGTACTCGGACAATACGTCCGATGCGGCCAGAACACGCGATTCGGACTCGGTGCCTATCGCATCGCGCAGCTCGGCCCGTCGTCGTTTCCCGCCCGACGTGCCGTTTCGCTCTTGCGGCTCGCCCTGCGGCAGGATCACCTCGACACCGCCGCGCACCGCTATGAGCTCCCCAGCGGTTTACTCCAGACCCTCGCCGGACGCGTGGAGACCGGCTCCTATCAGCCCGAACCATCCCACAGTGTCACAATCCCCAAGCCGGACGGCGGCGAGCGCACGTTACGGATCGCGTCACCTGCTGACCGAGCACTGCAGCGGGTGTTGTTTGAACGCCTCGCGCCCGCGGTCGACGCCTTCTTCGAGGATTCTTCACTTGCGTACCGGCGAGGTCTCGGCAGACGCCGCGCCGCTCATCGCATCCGGCACGCCTTCCGGGAGGGCTACGGACACGCAATAAAGGCCGATTTCTTCCACTTCTTCGATTCGATTGACCATGCCCTCCTTCGAGCTCGCCTCAGCGCCTATATTGCAGATCACGAGACTGTCGACCTTATCATGCGCTGGGTAGGCGCCGACGCTCCCGAGCTTGGCCGCGGAATCCCCACCGGCTCGCCACTCTCGCCTTTGCTTGCCAACCTGTTCCTTGACGAGTTCGATGAAGAGATCGAGCGGCACGGCGGACGCCTTGTTCGCTATGCAGATGATTTCCTGGTGCTCTACCGCACCCGCGCCGAAGCCGACCGAGTTTACGAAACGGCCGTCCAAGCCGCCCATGCCTTGGCCTTGGTACTGAACCGGAACAAAACCACGCGTCTCGATCTTACTGAAGGCTTCGAGTTCCTGGGATTCAGTTTCGAACGCACGGATCGTTGGGTCGCCAAGCCCGGGGAAGGGCCCAGGCACCTGCAGGATCTGGGTTGGCACGAGTCGCACAACAAGCCCAAGCCGGCCCCCAACCGGCTCGCCTTTGCCGGGGAGGACGCCACCATTGAGCCGTCGAACCGTGCATGGGCCGTGTTCGGTCCGGGAGCCGTAAAGCTGCGAATCAGCAGTGGCCGGCTGTTGTGCGCATACCGGGATGGTTCAACGTCCGCCGCTCACCTCGACCACGTGCGGAGTGTACTCGTTCTCGGCCGCCCGACTATGTCCTCCGGAGTACTCGAAGCCCTCCGTCACCACAGTGTACCAATGCTCGTCGCCGACGATTTCGGTCGCTCCCAAAGCACATTCACCCATAACGAGATTGTCGAGCATCCGCAGGCCGTCGCGGCGCAGGTGAACATGCTCCACGACAAACCGCACCGGCTCGCACTCGCCAAGCGACTCGTCTGGGCTAAGATCTCCAACTACGCCACTTTGGCCGCGTCCCTGCGCTCCAAGACGGATGGAACGTCCGAGACCCTCCGAGCGTATGAAACGCGCTGCCGCGAGGCCGCCGATATACAGGAACTCCTCGGCTTCGAGGGCGCTGCGGCCGCCGCCTGGTATCGCGTCTTCCCGCGCCTGTTGCCGGATTGGTGCCGGTTTTCGCGCCGCGTGGCCCCCGACGCCTCCGACCCCGCCAATATCCTGCTCAACATTGCCCAGTCGGCATTGCACAACCAGTGTATTGCTGCGGCGCGCCTGGCCGGGCTTTCGCCGGTTGTCGGGGTCCTCCACGATCTGCGGCAAGGTCACGCGGCCCTGGCCTCCGACCTCCAGGAGCCGTTCCGCCACCTTATGGACCGGGTGGTCATAGAGGCTATGCCGCTGCTGAAGCCCAAGGACTTCCGGAGAGTCGAAGGCAGCGAGTATCAGCTTACGATCGCTCCCAAGGCCATCCGCCTGTTCCTCGCGCACCTTTACGAGACGTTCCATCTGAATTGCCGATCGCGCGGCACGCTCGATACGTGCACCTATCTTGCTCATCTGTCGATGAACGCCCGCTCCTTTCGCCGGCACCTGCTTGATCGCAAGGTCTTTCCCCACTACTTTCGTCACCCATGAGCCAGTATGTAGCCGCCTATGACGTCTCCGATGACCAGCGCCGGCGTGCGGTTGCGGCCGTTTTGTCATCCTACGGCCAACGTATTCAGCAGTCGGTCTTCGAGATCTGGCTTGAGCCGCCGGAACTTCCCGAGTTACGCCGCAGCATCGGACCGTTGTTGGCCGTGACGGATGCGTTCGACCTCGTCCCGATCGACAACCGGGGCACACGCCCGCGCTATCGATGGCAGCGCCCCGTCGAAACGCAGAAGGCCGTTCTGCTCTGTTGACACTCGGAAGCCGGCACACATCTGGACAATATGCTCGATCTGTGATAAGATAATAACAGAGTTGGGCGGCTGCGCCTTGCTGGGCGCGGTCCAACACGTGCATGCCCCCGGCCGGCCTGGGCCGGAACTTTCGCGCAGGGAGGGGCATCCGGCCGAAGCGTTGACGCCGGCCCCGAAATGCGTGATTGCGAACCCGCCGTCGCGGTGGGAGGTGGAGGTTGTTCTTTCTCATCGGAATAGAACCTATGATCGCGGCTTCGCTAACTCCTTTTGACCACACCGATTACGTCGCTTCGGCCCATCGGCGCAAGGAACGAGGGGGTGAAATGAGCCGTCCTTAAGGACCGCAATCAAAACCATTCGCAATTCCTTTCACCAGAAGCCAACCTTGTGAAATGAGCCGTCCTTAAGGACCGCAATCAAAACGCTACCTCCTTAAGTCAGTTCTCAGTTCTCAGTCCTCGTGAAATGAGCCGTCCTTAAGGACCGCAATCAAAACGTCCAGCTACAATCGTCGGCTGTTGCATCATCCGTGAAATGAGCCGTCCTTAAGGACCGCAATCAAAACTTGAGGGTGTTGAGAGTGGTCATGATCGGTCTCCTGTGAAATGAGCCGTCCTTAAGGACCGCAATCAAAACCCAGTAAAAAACATTATTAACATGACTAACACCCGGTGAAATGAGCCGTCCTTAAGGACCGCAATCAAAACTCGAATTTTTTTAATCTCCAGTTTCATTATATCTCTCCGTGAAATGAGCCGTCCTTAAGGACCGCAATCAAAACGCTACCTCCTTAAGTCAGTTCTCAGTTCTCAGTCCTCGTGAAATGAGCCGTCCTTAAGGACCGCAATCAAAACGTCCAGCTACAATCGTCGGCTGTTGCATCATCCGTGAAATGAGCCGTCCTTAAGGACCGCAATCAAAACTTGAGGGTGTTGAGAGTGGTCATGATCGGTCTCCTGTGAAATGAGCCGTCCTTAAGGACCGCAATCAAAACCCAGTAAAAAACATTATTAACATGACTAACACCCGGTGAAATGAGCCGTCCTTAAGGACCGCAATCAAAACTCAACCGTTCTTTTCGCGTATCCATGACTTTCGTGAAATGAGCCGTCCTTAAGGACCGCAATCAAAACCGTTCGTCGCCGTCTTGGTGATCTTGCCGTCGCGTGAAATGAGCCGTCCTTAAGGACCGCAATCAAAACCGTTGAAATAAATCTGTGCTAGTTCCACTGACAGTGAAATGAGCCGTCCTTAAGGACCGCAATCAAAACTGATACGAACTCCTTAGAAAGGGAACCTTGGCCAAGGTGAAATGAGCCGTCCTTAAGGACCGCAATCAAAACTATAAGCGTTTCATCGCCTATACTCCTACCGGGTGAAATGAGCCGTCCTTAAGGACCGCAATCAAAACAGACAGCTTCCGCTTCCGCTTCCGATCGCGCGACTCAGTGAAATGAGCCGTCCTTAAGGACCGCAATCAAAACGACGACCATTTCTGGTCTCCTTTCTTTCTGGTCTCTTGTGAAATGAGCCGTCCTTAAGGACCGCAATCAAAACTGTTTCGCTGGGGGCAGGCGAGCGTAGGGACGGAACAGTGAAATGAGCCGTCCTTAAGGACCGCAATCAAAACCCTTAACGCTACCATAACCAGATCTCCATATCGGTGAAATGAGCCGTCCTTAAGGACCGCAATCAAAACTCAGCCATCTCAGCCTCCCTAATTTTTTTTGATATAACCTTGGTGAAATGAGCCGTCCTTAAGGACCGCAATCAAAACTCCCGAACACCCCCAGAAACCCAACCACCGCCGCGTGAAATGAGCCGTCCTTAAGGACCGCAATCAAAACTTGCCTGTAACTAGACTAAACATGATTGTTCCTTGGTGAAATGAGCCGTCCTTAAGGACCGCAATCAAAACGAAAATTTCGTCGCGTGTCATGATATTGTTCGGTGAAATGAGCCGTCCTTAAGGACCGCAATCAAAACAGCCGCTCCTGAACTCATTCTGATACCTCACGAAGGTGAAATGAGCCGTCCTTAAGGACCGCAATCAAAACCACCGCCACCAGCAGCACCGCAATCATGTTCTTCTGTGAAATGAGCCGTCCTTAAGGACCGCAATCAAAACGTACTATCACCCTACAAGGCGTGCTACCTCCCGGGTGAAATGAGCCGTCCTTAAGGACCGCAATCAGAATGTGATGATGTCAATGCACTCGGAGGATATTGCGGAATGAGATGAGCGGCCCCCAAGAGCTTGCCAAGATTGGAGCCCCTGCGAGTGTGAGGAACTCGCCGAATCGACGGGCCTGAAGAGGCTTAGTGTTCAGCGGGTGGAGGTACGGTTCGGGCGTTGTAGATGATCGGCTTGCAGTCCCCCTCGGTCTGCACGTACTGGAATTGGTAGTGATCATTGAGCGTGACTACTACACCCACCGCACTCGTGACCTTCTGCCCACCGGTCACGTCGATGACGGTGTGCTCCGGAGGGATACTCTTATGGCCGCGGTCCTTTCTGCGGAGGTCAGGTAGGATCTCGCCGGTGAGCACGTCGGACAATTCATCGAAGCTCTCGAAATCCAGGCCCTCTTTTAGTATAAACTCGACGCTGGGAAGGTAGTGCTCGAGAAGCCTCTGGCAATCTCCGCCCCGCCCGTCCGACCCATACGTGGTGCGTCCGTTCTTGTCCGTCTTCTTGCGCGAGGTCAACAGGTAGACGTACCGGAGCGGCTGCCCCTTGTACGGAGCGATCGCACGAAGGAGCTGCTGCCAGTTCCATTTGATGTACTTCTCGTCTTCGCCCCAGCGGCAGAGCGGGTCCTTGCTGCCAGGTGTTGATCGAAGAACGTCCTGTGCCGGATCGTCACCGAGCAGTACGGTCGGTTCTGACGCGCGCTGCGTGCTAACCCAGATCTCTTTCTTGTTCTCGCCTTGGTTGAAGTCGACGGTGAAGGCGTTGCTCGACACGTGCAGGATCAGCGCCTCTACTTTCCCGCCTTGTTTCACGTATTCGTCCGCGTCGACGGGCTCTGACAGTGTTCGATGCACCGTTAGATTTCGGTGCAGCCGGTGGAGGATAATTACCCCGCCGACCACTACCGTCAGGGCGACGCCGTACGCCCAGTTCGGCAGCAAGTGGTGTGCGTGTAACAGGTGGTGCATGACGATGGCAAAGGCATGTCCGGACAAAAGGGCCAGGGCGGCCATGAGCACCTCAAGAACGTGCGCTCTTCGTTTGCTTGCCTCCAACTGTTGTTGCGACCCGCTCCCTTTCTCCGACGGCTGGGGCGTGAACCGCAGTGAGTGCAGCTTATCCGCGGAGTATACGAAGATCCCCAAAGTGCCGACCGCAAACAGGATGCCAAGGGCTAGAGCCCAGCCGGGTCGGCCGGAAACCGTGTTCAGCACCTCCACCATGAGGTACGCCATAATATGACCGGCCGCGAGCACAAAGACGAGTAATACGATGAAACCGATGAGGCTCTTTCGGTTTACGCGACGCCCTTCCTTAGCCGTTGCCACGGTACTGCGCTTCTCCCCCTCCAACGGGGTGCCATCGCTATCGCTCTCGGTTGCGCCAACTGGTCGAACCGGCGACTCTCCGTCATCATTGGACATGCGTATTCTCCCTGAAGGGACTTCAGACGAGACGAGCTTAACCAAATGCAATCAGATCAGTGAGCATCTGTCAAGTTTGCGATCCGGACTAATTCACCAACTTGCGGCGCTTCGGACTTGTGCCTTGCGACGACGATCGCGCCATTCTCACGCGGGTCATACAGCGCGAGCCAGGCAAACGCGTGCGCCAAGTGTACTAAATAAGCATAGAGCCATACAGGGCCACGGCCGGAGAGTACAAGCCCGAGGTGCCGATATGCATCGAGCTCGACCGGCAGCTTGATCTCGGCCAACCGCCTGTAGTCGAGCAACCCATCAGGCGTGGTCGCGTGGAACTCTGCATAGCTGAGAGCGTTTCCCGTAGTGATCTTCCAACCGAGCATCTCCGACGTCATTTCTGCCCGCCTCCCTTATTGTGCGTATTCGCTCACCCTTAGGCCACAACAACAGTGTATTTGTATTCTACAAAAAAGGCGACCACCGGGGAACCGCATAGAAGACCCCGGGGGCTGTATTCGTAATGGACGAGAAGCCGCCCAAGGCGAACACTCGCTCAAAGAACCCGGCCGTGATTGTCACCCCGTCCAGCACGGTCGTGCTGCCTACGCCCATGCTGACGACTACATGATAGCTGTTGTCTCCGGTATTCAGTCTCGTGATACAGGAGCCACCGCTGCACAACCCTCCGTGCGAATCACAATCTGGCGAGTCCTCCGTACATGGAACCGGCTCATCGTTGCGCATCAGGTCGCCGTTGAGGATGGTCTCGTTGGCAACGAAATCACGGTCGGCCAAGTTGAACGTGTCTGGGTTTTCATCGCCAAAGAAGCCACCGTAGATGGCCACGCCGTTGACTAGCCCAAATGTCTCCGATCGCTCACCGGGTGTAACGATCTCGCCTTCATCCTGATCGGGATAATAGGTTCCACCGGTGACCCAGATCACATCCCCCTCTTCTGCAACGGCAAGGGCATCCTGGAGATACTTGTATGCCTTGAGCCACGTCGTTCCGTCACCATCGATGGGTGCGTCATCGTCGACGTAAATCACGGCCTCTGTGAGCGGAACCCAGAATCCACCGCACATGGTAAAACCCCCATCGCTAGCCGTTCCAGATGCCGGCTGGCTTATGGTCCCCGTCAATGTAAACTCGCCGCCGAAGGTGGACGCTTTCTCACCACCCCCGGCAATCACCTCCTTCTTCATCTCGAAGTCCTGCGCATAGTCCAAGCGAGGCGCGCTGAGGACTATCAGAGCACCGATCGCAATGGTGCCGATCCAAGAACGACGGTTACGGTTACCACGCACATCTAGCAATATGTTCATACTGAACCTCCGTTGCCGCCGGGACTACCGGCCAAACCATCTGCATCGCTTCCAGGAGGCCGCGTCGCACAGACTGCAGTAAGGTACGAACGACGAGTAACGGTGATTGTCATGGGATGCAGACACAGCAACTGCCACACTCACCCTCATCAGCAGTTATCGAACAGCTCCCATTATCAGAAGTCGCCTCGCAATGGCCACTGGGCCCCGGGCAAAAACCGCTACCAAAGTGTACATGGCCTTCGCCACAAACAATGTGACATTGCAGGCTGGTCCAGCAGTCATCCATTTTCTGGCAGACGGCAATCGTAGTAACGGCCGGCCCAGGTGGCCCCTGCTCGCCTTGGTCACCTTGAATCCCCTGTGGTCCAGGAGGTCCCTGTTCGCCTTGAGCACCTTGTATCCCCTGTGGTCCAGGCGGCCCCTATTCACCTTGGTCGCCCGGTACACCCTGTGGTCCAGGTGGCCCTTCGGGACCCACCGGACCTGAGCAGTCAAGGACATCCACGAAACCGTCACCATTGATGTCTTCGCTTAAGATGTCTCCAATACCGTTCTCATTCAGGTCCCAGCAATTGACGCCGTCGGTACCGGGCGAGCCACTTGCGGCATTGAGGGCGTGTACGGCATAGGGCGTGGGCGCAAACCGGAAGCGCGGCGAGAGGACAAAGTACGCGCCAACACCCGCGACCCGAACGTGAATCTCCATCCAGCGGGCGTCACCCGCGAAGATGGCCCCTCCGAAGTCCAGGTCCACGGAGATCTGGCCGTCAGTCACCGGCTCGTTGAGCATTTCAATAGTGGAGCCGACCTGAGCGCCCCCGAACTCGGCGTCATACACCAGGTATCGAAAGTCAAACTGACCGTTCGCGAGTCCGCTCGCGTCGTTCAGTTGGCCCTGGTAGTGGATCGCAGTGCCCACGGGAGTTTGAGCGTCAACGGCAAACAAGAAGCCTAGTACACCCACTAGAAAGACCAGAGGTACGGTCGGTTGTGTTCTCATGTTTCTTCTCCTTCGTAGTGTCGTTTGGAGAAAACGCACTTCCACGCCAGCCGCAGCAAGCGCGTTCCCCTTCTCTGGTCCAGACTAACTCAATAAGATTGGTCGCTCGGGCGCCAGCTTGACATGATCGCAAGCAACGTGATGTTCCCCGCTTTTGGCCATCGCTTCCAGCCGACGTCCCGTAGCGATCGTGAAGCAGCAATAGTACGGAGTTCCGGCACTGACATCAACAGATGCCGTCGAGTATTCCCGTAGTGGATTGTGGCTCATACGCTCGCTGATCCGACTGTCGTTCCCGAGTATTCGATCCGTGTGTAACGAAGGCCTCAGAGGCGCGCCATGTGCGGCTTTCCCGAACAACCTACTGCCGCTTCTGGATCGAGCTGGTGTCGGGTCCTCACACACGAACGTCGGAAGCTCGTCCATGCGAGCGCCCCGAAACCGCCCCACCTCTGATTGGACGGACGATCACCGTTGGACCAACGGTGTCGGTGAGGGCTTGCAGTTCAACGACAACGCTAACGCCGTGCCCTCGACGCTGGAGGGATAGCAGACCTGCCGCCCCCCGGTAGACTCTCATTCGCGCCGTACCCCGTACGGCGACTCACTATGACGACGCTGGGGAACAGCTGCTGGCACCCTCAGGCCCGCCGTGGTCGACGGCGCCTGGGCCCATGAAGCCGTAGGCCGACCCAGCCGAATGTCCCGATTACGACGCATACCCACGATCCCTCGCCGCAAGCGCCACATGGGGCGCCGACGTTGGTCTCACAACAGTCTTGCTCCTCGTTGCACCTGTCGCCCACCCCACACGGTGAGTTTCCCGTTTGGCACGTCATGTCGAGGCACAACTCTGCCCCATTGCAGAACTGGCCGTCGTCGCAATCCGAATCCTCCGTGCAGTCGACCGTTTGGAAGTTCGCGGTAATGACTTTGTTGGAGTCCATGGAGACGATCAGTGGATTGTCCTGTTCTCTACCTTGTTCGACGGAACCCGACCATTCGCTGAATACGCAGGGACGGGGGCAGTCGACCGACGCTGGAGTCGGCACGCAGCGGCCGTCACAGGTATCCGAAGGACAAACGTCATCACATGTCTGCGGTGCCACGGCGACGAAGATCCGTACTAATGAAGCGTTCTGATGCAGCGTCGCCGGTAGTTCCTGACCGGGGTCCGACGGAGTTGGATTAACGGAGAGCTCTAGATCCCAAATACGCTGACAGTCGCCGTCGATACACTGCTCATCATCGGGACATTCGATTGCCACATTCGCGCAACCCGAGATCGGATCGCACGAGTCCTCCGTGCAGGGGTCATCATCGCTGCAATCAAGTGGCGTTCCATCTACGCATGTTCGCTCTTCGCAGGTTTCCAGCCCGTTGCATGCGTTTCCGTCATCGCATTCTTCATCGGACGTACAGGGGCATTCCTCGCACCGATCCAACGCCTCGCAGCAAGGCCCATCACACGGCGGGATACCTGATTCGCAACCGCCATCGACACATTCCTCCGCACCGTTGCAATAGATGCCGTCGTCGCACACGACGGGGTCGAATATGCAGGCACCGTCGACGCACGTATCCGTCGTGCAGGCATCTTCATCGTCACATGTGATCGGCTCATAAACACACGTGCCATCTTCGCAGGAGTCCGTCGTACACTCATCGTCATCATCACAATTCACCCCATCACACGGGTCGACGCCGCAACCCGGTATCGGCACGTGAACACAACCGATCGCCGGGTTGCACGAGTCGGTTGTGCAGTCGTTGCCGTCGTTGCAGTTGAGTGCCGTACCGGGTTGACAGCCGATTGCTGGATCACACGTCTCCTGGCCGTTGCAGGCGTTGCCGTCGCTGCAAGAGGCATCGTCGACGCACGCAGCACCAAACGCGAGATAGGTCGGGCCCTCAAGACCGCAACCGGTAGCAAAGACGCAGGGATTGGCCGGCGACCCATCGGTCCCGTCGAACTCCAGGATAGCATCGGACCCCAGGCTGGACACAAAGACGTTTCCGTTCGGTCCGATTGTGATGCCTTGCGGTCCGCTCAGTCCACAGGTCCCGGGTGCCACGAAATCACCAACGCACCTCTGTGCCGGGTCCTCGATCGACAAATCGAACTCCACCACCGAATCTGCATCGTGGTTGGCTACAAGCACGTGCCCGTTCGGCAGCACCGCGATCCCCACCGGCGTATCCAGACCGCAACCGCTGGCCACGACCTCACACGTTTCCCCCGTCGTCGTGTCGAACGAGATGATACTGCCCGTTTCCTCGCTCACTACTAGCAGCTCCCCGCCGGCCGTGAACACGACGCCGTTGGGACCTTCCAGCCCGCAGCCGGCGGCCGCGAACCCCGGGTCCTGTTCGCCCGTCTCCCCGTCAAACCGAAGTACTCGATGAGTACGCCAATCCGTGGCGTACAGCTTGCCATCCGGGCCGAACGCAATCCCAGAGGACGTGATGCCTTCGACGAAATCTCGCACGAACTCGCCCGTGCAGTCCCCTGCCACCTTACGATATTCCTTGATGCTCGACGTCTCGACACTTGCCACAACGAGGTTCCCGGTGTGTGGAGACACCGCAAGGCCATTCGCATAGTCGATTCCGCCGATACCTCTCGGCACCAACGGCGAGAGGTTCTCCCCCGTCCCCGCGTCGAACAAGGCAACGCTGTCGCCGCCGAAGCTGCCGACATAGACTAATGCCCCGCGCCCACTGGCCCACGGATTCGGCAGGCACTCCGCACAGTCCTCTACACAGCATTCACCCGCCTCGCATGGGTCACCGGTTGATTCACATTCGCCGTCGACGCACACTTCATCTCCGTCACAATAGGCCCCGTTGTCCTCGCAGTGTTCATCAACCAGACAGTCCACGCACCTGTCGTTCTCCTCGTCACACTGCGCTACGCACGGATCCTCCACGTCGCGACATGCGCCGGCCTCGCATTCCTCCTCCCCGTTACAGTATAGGCCATCGGCACACACATTCGAGTCGTCCGGCGTAAAGACGCACCCCGTACTCGGCTCACACGAATCGTCCGTACATGGGTTTGCATCATCGCACTCTGCATCGGTCATACACACGACGCATGCGTCGTTACCCTCGTCACATACGAGGCCATCATCGATACACGGATCTCCACTGGACTGGCACGCCTGATCCACGCAGGAGTCAACTCCTGTGCAGAACAGGTGGTCCTCGCAATCCGCGTCCGAGAGGCACTCAACACACGCCTCCCTGCCCTCGTCACAGACAAGACCTGCCGCGAGGCACGGGTCGCCGGTCGATACGCACAAGCAGCCGTCATCGCAAACCTCTTCACCGTCGCAAAAGACCCCGTTGTCGTTGCAGTCGCCCGATGTAAAGCAGGCGCAGCACCGTCGGTTGGGTTCGTCGCATAGTTGGTCCAGATGTGTGCAGGGGTCTCCGTCTGACGCACAGAATCCGTCCATACATACTTCGCTCCCGTTACAGTACACGCCATCATCCGCGCACTCGCCGTCATGGAAGCACTCCACGCAGTCCTCTAGGTCCTCATCGCAACGAAGTCCGGTGCCGATGCAGGGGTCTCCGCTCGATTCGCACCGGCCGGCATCACATGCCTCCGTACCGTTGCAATAGAATGTGTCAGCACAATCCTCGTCGCCCACGCAGTCTCCGCAGCGGTTGGAATCCTCGTAGCAGGCGAGAGGCCAACAGGGGTCGCCGGCAGATACGCAAACACCGTCAACACACACCTCCCCGCCATCGCAGAACACGCTATTATCAGGACAATCCTCGTCGATATGACACTGCACATAGATGCCGTTGAAGACGAGCAGGCCGCCAGCCAAGAGAGTGCGCGTGTCAGGATTCGGGTCGGGAGAAAGCCAATCTGCCACGTCGGCCCATTCGATTGTGTACGCACCCGGAACAGCATCTTCGATTACGAGGCTGCCGGGGCCAGCAATCTGAGTGTTGGGCCCTGTCAATGTCCATGACGCGTTAAGTGCGCCCGGTTCTGGATTCACGACGATTCTTCCCGCGGCAAACGAGTGAATCTGGTCCGTAATCGTCTGCCAGTACAATGAATTGTCCGTGTCGAGTAGATCGAGGTGGTCGCCGATGCCGTGATCCGCGTTGTTAAAGATGTGATGATGCCCAACAAGGCGGCGCGCAGCGATATTGGCATCCAGCGTGCCGACGACTCCGAGTGTTCGTGTCGAAAACGGGAGCCCGCCGGATATGTCTAAAAGGAGGGCACTTTGAAGAGGTACGAACCCGTCGTTGGCATGATAGACGGCCGCCCCCGACGCCGTGTTAGACATCTGCGATTGAAAGACGGTTACCGCAGAGAGTCCAAGATGTTCCGGCGTCAGCCCCGTGGTTGCGGCTGTGGCTTGTCCTCCGCAAACAGCAAGCAGATCGATGTTGTTTAGCAAGAGAACGTCATACGCGGCAAACGCCGCGATTTTGGCATGGTACTGTTCCGTCTGATTGAGATACGCGAGAGTACCACTCATATCTTTGTAGGGATTTCCATAGAACACTGTCACGTCGGTCGACGATGATAATTGGTTGGCGTCCGTGGGCGTTGTTTGCATCCATCCGTCGTTTGAAATCGTGACGGGAAAGAGCCGTGCAGTGGAATCCGCAAGCGCGTTATCCGCGTTGTCCCACGCGAGATTGAGGCTACCGAGTTCATCTGGATCGAATCTGTGAAGGCGTCCAAGTCCTGGTGTTGGCTCAGTGTCGATGATCGTGTCGTAACATCCCAGAGATAAGATATCGAGCCCGAAACGGTCAATCCATGCATATGCAACCCAGTCGGGTACGGCAAGTGGCGAGCCATGATGAGGGGTCCCGAGAGTTATAAGGCCAAGGACATCGTCGCCCTGATGCTCATGGTTCATGAAGGCGCGTACAACGAGGCCGCCGCGGCTGTGTGCGACGAAAAGAACCCTTGTTCCGGCTGGATAATGGTCGTTGGCCAGGAGTGTGCCATAGACAAAGTCGGCAAGATCCTCCGCATTGCCGGTATCGCCGTCGAAGCCCACAGCAGCGGTCGAGTCATGAACCCAGGTGTACACGTCGAACGCGCCAAAGGCAGATGGGTGTGCGTCAATCCACGCCTCGAGGGTGTCCCACCGGGCTTCTGCGTCATGGCCCTCGCTGTGAATGCCGTGCACGAGGACAAGCGGTGTTCTGGTTGACGAGCCCACTGGGTCACTCCACGGGGACAAATGCCAATCACGCTCTTCAACCGTTAAGTTGGCCTGCTCTTGAGTCGGTTCGTACACGCTACTGCCATCGTACTTCACATGGACGACATAGTCGCCGGGATCGAGGTCTTCGGGAATGACGTAGTACAAGCTGCCGACACCGAAGAAACTGGTTGTGAGGTCGGATAGCGTCACGCCATCGTCGGGAAGCGGCTGGCCGAGGAGCTCAAAGTAGATTGGCTCACCCCCTATGTTATCATGCAGGCCCACGTCTTCCTCCAGCTTCGCTTCAAGCCGGACCAAAGTGCCCTTTGATGCTGTCACGTCAACGAAATGGTTGCCTCGGAACCGCGTGGGCACACGGCCAACGGAAAAGTCTTCGCATAGTTCATTATTACCCTCGCCATCGGGAGGACACTCGTTGGCTACTTGGTCCTCAGGATCAATTACAACGCAGACCTGAAGAGTGCCAGACGTGTCAGGGGTGAAGGTGGTGGGTTCTTCATTACAGTGGCCGGCTAGAAGCCCCGCCGCCAGATAGTTGCTGTCGAGGAAGACGCCATCAATATAGAAGTCGAGACGAAGCATAAGCTCGAGGGCGTGTTTGTCTCCCTGGTTGCAGAGGTTTGCAGTGATCGTGCCAGGGCGCGCGACGACGAGGGGGTCAGGATCCACCCAAATGTCAGCGACGACTAAGTCAGAACAAGGGGGTTGCCGGACGTGCATAGTGGCGGTTAAGTCGTTGTTGGCCTCGTTAGATTCAACGACCTCGCCGTTGGCATCTGCGCGTGTCATGATCGTGTGATTACCCTGAGTAGGCGCTGTCAGTCCACACGCCGTCAATGTGACACACGCACCTGGCGCCACATTGTCGTAGTCGTCTTTGTCCTCGTATGCGCCATCGACGTAGAAGAAAGCCTCTTGGTTGCGGAGAGCACCGGCGCTTGCCGTCGCATTGCCGATGTTACACACTGTCCCCTTAATGCAGTACTCCTCGCCCTCCTGCGGCTCTTCGGGCTCTGTCCAGACCGACTCCACAACGAGGTCCGCATGCGCCACTGGAAACTCCTCCTGCAGCTCGTTGTTGTCTTCACCGCCGTCCGGGCATTCGTCGACATCATCATCAGCATCAACAGTCACGCAGACCGTGACGTTCGCGCCCGCGGGAACGGTAAAGTCGTCGGTTTCTTCATCGCACTGACCGGCAAAAAGGCCAAGCAATAAGACACTATCGCCGACGTGGATGCCGTCGACAGAGTATTCCACATCGATCCACGCGATAGCATCCTCGTCGCCCGTGTTGCACAGATTGGCGTGAATCGTCCCCGTCTGCCCGGCGACAAGCGGATCGGGCGTTACCCAGATGTCATTTACGATGAGGTCGGGACAACGCAGAACGACATCGAAGTTCTCACACCTCTGGTTATTGCTCTCGTCTTCCTCCTCTATCTCGCTGGCGGGGTCGATGGTTGCGCAGACCTCGATCTCACCCTGCGCGGGTGGGGTGAAGTTGATCGATTCATCGTTACACTGCCCATCATCTAAACCGAGCGATAGGCTGTCACTTCCAATGTGAATACCGTCCACGAAGTAGTCCAGGTCGATACTCACGAGACCGGTTCCGACGGAGCCTATATTGCACGACGTGACCGTGAGCTCACAGGGCCGACCCACTTCGCAAGGGTCTGGCGAAGCGGAGATTTCCTGCACGATCAAGTCTGGCCCCACCACTGCAACCTGTTCCGTGCGTTCGTTGTTTCCCTCGTTGCTCTCACGAACTTCGGCGCTTGAATCGGCGACCACCTTAAGGCTGTAGGTGTCGATTGCCTGAAACGTGTAGCCGATGCTCTCGTCGTTGGAATCCCCCGCGTCGAGACCGAAACTGATACGGTCAGTGCCGATAGAGCTTCCATCGACGTAGTATCTGATGTTGAACGCTGACGCGTCTGTGCCCCCCTGGTTCTTGATGCGGGCATGAATAGTCGCCGGATCATCCACACCTGGATTCGTTGGTGTCGTCCAGATGTCCTGGACGATTAGATCGGGCTCACAGATTGTGAGGTTCTCAGTGCGATCGTTGTTGTTCTCGTTGCTCTCCGACACCTCGTAGCTTGAGTCCGCAAAGATCTTGACGCTGTGGGATTCCCCGCTCTGAAACGTGTAGCCGATGCTCTCGTTGTTGGAATCCCCCGCGTCGAGACCAAAACTGATACGGTCGGTACCGATAGAGCTTCCATCGACGTAGTATCTGATGTTGAACGCTGACGCGTCTGCGCCCCCCTGGTTCTTAATGCGGGCGTGAATCGTCGCAGATTCGCCCACCCCTGGGCATGAAGGTGTCACCCAAATGTCTTCAATGATGAGGTCAGGCTCAGTGACTGTGACGTTCTCCGTCCGTTCGTTGTTGTTCTCGTTGCTCTCCGACAGCTCGTAGCTTGAGTCCGCGAAGACCTTGATGCTGTGGGATCCCCCGCTCTGAAAAGTGTAGCCGATGCTCTCGTCGTTGGAATCCCCCGCGTCGAGACCGAAACTGATACGGTCGGTACCGATAGAGCTTCCATCGACATAGTATCTGATGTTGAAGGCGGATCCGTCACCGTCACCCTGGTTCTTGATGCGGGCGTGGATTGTCGCCGACTCACCAGCTTCTGGATTGGCTGGTGTAGTCCAGATGTCCTGAACGATCAGATCAGGTTGGGGGATGTGGACCGTCACATCCCAGGTATGCCAATACATGAAGCTCCAATCGCCATCGTAGTTGTTCGCGTCAATCGTTGTCGTGCCCGAGCCAAAATACCGGCAATACTCCGGATCCGTGTAGTTGTTTCCCCACCAAGTATGATCTTCGTCGACCTCCGTGTCATTCGCCCACCAAACAGTCCATACCTCTTCACCCCAGATGCCGTCAACGCAGAAACAGTTCGTGCCCGGCGTAACCGTCACAGACTCGTATTGTGACGAGCCCCAGTCATGACAGTACGTCGTACGGGAATCGGCGACATTGGCGAGCAGTCCACCACGGGCATCCAGTGCGTTTTTCTCGTAACCGAGCAGGTGCGCCGTAACGAGCATAACCTCTCGACCTAAGTGACGACTCAACGTGTCAATGTCCGTATGTCCATGCACGAGGTAGTCGCTGAAAACAAACCCCCGATCTGCGGGATCTGTGTTTCCCACGTCGACCTTCTCGGCAACGGCAAAGAACGCACCATAATCTCGAAACGAGGAATCGTTTCCGCCTACAAACACCGTTGAGTACGCGAATGGGGCGTCGGGACGCTCCGTGGCGAATGTCACGCCAACGTCATCAAAGGCCTGTTTGAGCATGAGTAGGACGCGGTCGATGACTTCGGCCTCTCTCCCTCTAAGGGGTGGATCTGGGATAGCGAACGGCTGGATGTCTATGTGCTCGATAGTGACGGAGCCCCGGTAGCTGACGTTGCGTGCCCCATTGAATTCCAGAACAACGAGCTGCCCGCTTTGCCCAATCCCTTCTGAGTCGGCCAACTTAAGGCCCGAAACATACTCGGGTCGCGAGGAAGAGTCGACCTGTTGCTGCTGTTTATCGCTCCTTGATAATGACTGGGCTGGTTCTTGCCGGCCGTGCTCTCCAGCATGTGAAGACACGGCAAGCATAAGTACTAGTATCAACGCCCCGTTTCTGGTTGCGAAGCTGGAATGGCAAGCTGCTCGCATTAACTTAGACATTCATGAACCTCCTCGCCTGCTGTCGCAGGTTTTAGATCGTGCTGCAAAACCACGAGACGAAGGGATACTCCACCGTCGGGCGGCATTGCCGTCGAGCCGGAGCCGCGTCTGTGCGACGGCCTTTAACAGCGACGCCCCGGCTCCATGCCGGAACATAGTTCATGGCCGCTTTGTTGCATGATCGATCTTTGTTCTCATTGCCCAACGACGCACCGGGGCACCTGGCGCTTCCACCGAGGACGACAACTGTACCGGGAGTCAGCGATGCGAGTATCGCGAGGAAAGCCGTGCTTTCTCTTCCGAAACAACGACCTAACGGCCACAATAGGAACGATTTTGCCGGTTCATATGGTGTCTTTGTGGCTCGAAACGCCCGCTCTACATATACATGCGTGAAACGGGTGAAACGGGCGCAGTGAAAAGTCAAAGTTCCTTGTGGGACTGCCGGCACCGGATAACGCATGTTGGGGGTAGATCGGTAGTTACTTTGCGCGACGCAGTAGCTTGAGCTGCATCTCACAATGTGCCAATCGCAAAACACGAAGCCACGAACACCAAAGGGAAGAACGCTGTGCGGTTTCGGTGCAACGCAGTTCCTTGCGGACGGGGGAGGGCAAGGACGATGGCTCAGGATGCCCGACCAGTCAAGAATCGCCCCGGTGGGCGTTTACGGGCCACCGGCGCGCGGATCGGAAAGCCCACCGCAACGAGGCGTAGCAACAGGTACTCGCGACGCCGGGACAGTAGGGCCGCAACAGACCCGAACACATCCTCCCAAATACACCACCAACGGAATCCGCTAAAGTGCTACTGTGGAGGGTTGTCGTGGGCTGCGAGACCTGTTACAGTGAACTGATGAGGTTTTCAGCTCTCTCGTGAGATGTGCATGTCTGCGCACAGGGATAGTCCGGTGACGGAGCTACTGGCCGCGGTGGGGCGGGGGGAGGATTCCGCGCAGGAGGCGCTTTGGGCGGTGGTGTATGACGAATTGCGCCGCGTAGCTCGGGGGCAGATGGCCGGAGAGGCATCGGACCTCACTCTCCAGCCGACCGCCCTGGTTCACGAGGCGTACTTTCGTCTGTTTGACTCTCAGGACGTCCAATGGTCGAGCCGGCGACATTTCTTTGCGGCCGCGGCGAAAGCGATGCGTCGTATTCGCATAGATGACGCACGTAAGAGAAAGCGCCTTAAGCGCGGCGGCGCCGAGCGGCCCGCGCATCTGGCGGAGGAGCCGCCGCTGTTCGATCAGGATCCGGTCGAGGTGCTGGCCGTCGATGAGGCGGTGGACAAGCTTGAGCAGCTTGATCCGCGCAAGGCCCGGGTCGTAATGCTGCGCTACTTCGCGGGTCTGACCGTAGACGAAACCGCTGATGCCCTCGATGTGTCACCACGAACGGTGGACAACGAGTGGCGGCTGGCCCGGGCGTGGTTGCACCGCGAATTGAGCAAGGGCGACACCGTAATGGGTGACAAGTAGCCGATGTTGGCCGGTCAGTGGGAGCGCGTGCAGGAGCTTTTCGAAGCGGTCGTAGCACGCTCGCCTAAGGACCGGGCCGCTTACCTGGCTGAGGCCTGCAAAGATGACGCGGAGCTGCGGGCCGAGGTCGAATCGCTCTTGGAGCACGACGCGCGGGCTTCTTCAGAGTTTCTCCTTCCTCCCCGGCTCGGGTCCGGGGCGGCGCGTGGCAGCGCGGACGACGCCCCGGACCCTCTCATTGGCAAACGTGTCAACAAGTATCTGATCAAGAAGGTGATCGGCTCCGGCGGGATGGGCACGGTGTACGCGGCCGAGCAGATCAGGCCCAGCCGCATCGTGGCCCTGAAGGTCATGCGGGCCTGGGCCTCTACACGGTCGGCGTTGCGCCGTTTCGAGTATGAGTCGGAGATCCTCGCCCGACTGACGCACCCGCATATCGCCCAGATCTACGAGGCCGGTACGCATCGTGATCCTGAAGCGGGACGCGGCGTTGTGCCGTTCTTCGCCATGGAGTACATCCGTGACGCCAGGCCGTTCATCGCTTATGCCAACGAAAAGAAGCTGGGCACGCGGGCTCGACTGGAGCTGTTCACCCAAGTCTGCGACGCCGTCCACCACGGCCACCAGCGCGGTGTAATCCACCGAGATCTCAAGCCCGGCAACATCCTGGTGGATTCGTCGGGGCAGGTGAAGGTCATCGACTTCGGGGTGGCCCGCCTGACGGATTCGGACATCGCCGTGACCACGATTCGAACCGACGTCGGACAGTTGATCGGCACGCTGCAATACATGAGCCCGGAACAATGCGACGCGAACGTTCTGGGCTTGGATACGCGCAGTGATGTCTACGCGTTGGGCGTGCTGGCGTACGAGCTTATCACCGGACGGTTGCCCTATGACGCGCGGAGTGAAACCATCTACCGGGCGACGAAGGTCATTCGGGAAAGCACACCGCCCCGGCCGTCCTCGATCAACCCGAAGCTGCGTGGCGATGTGGAGACGGTTGTCCTTAAGGCGATGGAGAAGGACCGCGACCGGCGGTACCAATCCGCCTCGGATTTCGCGGATGATATTCGCCGGTACCTCAATAAGGCCCCGATCAACGCCCGTCCGCCGAGCATGTACTATCAGCTATCGTTGCTCGCCAGACGCAACAAGGCCGCCGTCGGTGCTCTTGCCGGCGTGTTCGTTGCGCTGCTTTTTGCGCTGGCGGGAATCAGCTGGGCATACACTCAAACCCGTGCGGCCCGGGATGAATCCCGGAAGAACGAGCATGAGGCGCGGTGGAAGGCCTACGTTGCCGGCATCACTGCGGCTGAACTGGCGTTTCCATTGAATGACTTCGCAATGATCAATGACAGCCTCAACCGTGCGCCGCGCGAGTTCCGAGACTGGGAGTGGTCGCATCTGCACGCCGAAACCGATTACAGCCTCAAGACGATTCGTCTCGACGAGTTTGGTTTTGACGGCCGTTGCATAATAACGATCAACTCGATGGGCACACATATCGCGGCGGGCGCGCCGGATGGATCGATCTGCTTGTGGAGCACCTTGACCGGAGCGAAACTCGTCACTCTTCCTGGCGACGGGCAGCAAGTACAGTCCGTAGCTTTGAGCCGCGACGGATCGCGAATCGCGGCGAGGACGTCGGAGGGAGCAATCCGCGTGTGGGATGCTGCCGGCATCCCAAAGGTCGACGCCTCGTGGCGGCCTGAACGGAGCTATTGCCCTCCGGCATTCAGCTCTGACGGCACCCGGGTGGCCTCCGTATCCTCTAGCGGTTTGGCTTGCGTGTGGGATACCTTAACCGGTCATGAGGTCTGTGTCTCCCCCATCCACGATACGACGGTTCTCACTTTGGCCCTGAGTCCTGATGGCATGCGTATGGGAGCCAGCTCAACTGACGACACGATTCGCTTTTGGAACCTGGGCTCCGGTGATGAAGCGCACGTTCTGGCCGGGCACGATGAGGATGTCAGATCCCTGGCCTTCAGCCCGGACGGTGACTACTTAGCGTCTGCGTCACTGGACGGCACGGTGCGTCTATGGAGTATTGACGATGGCGCGGAGGTGCGGCGAATGGAGAGAAGGGGAGAGGGCGGCGGCTTCGTTGCATTCAGTACGGACGGTAGTCGCCTTCTGTGCAAGAGTATGAACGACTACCTCTGCGTTTGGGATGTCGCCACCGGTAGCCGCATCGCGGAGATTCGCACGCGCGGCCATAGTCCGGATCAAGTGGCGTTCACGCCGGATGGCAAGGGACTTGTTTCTGGTAGGCATGACGGCACCGTGACATACTGGGGTCTCTTCCCCCCGGAAGGACTGAGGATCTATCGGGGTCACCAAGCTGCGGTTCGTTCAGTTAAGTTCAGCGCGGACGGGACGCGAATCGCATCGGGAGCGACGGACAAGACTGTACGGCTTTGGGACTCATCCACAGCGGAAGAGCTGGCCGTGCTGGCGGAACATAGCGACGTGGTGATTGCCGCTGCGTTCAACCGAGACGGCACCCGCGTGGCATCGGCGTCGTGGGACGGCACAGTACGGCTGTGGGATACCAGCACCGGCGAACAGACCGGCGTTCTGCTTCACGGCAACGAGATGGTCTTCTCCGTAGCATTCAGCCCAGAGGGCACCCGTTTGGCTTCTGGAACGTCGGAGGGAGCGTTACGTCTCTGGGATGCGGCTACGGGCCGCCTGCTGTGCAAGCAGGACCTGGGAACGGTCGTCAAGTGCGTTGCGTTCAGCCCCGACGGAGTCAAATTGGCGTCCGGACTCGAAGATGGAACCATGCACGTCTGGGATGTCTCCTCGGGTGAGCACATGTCTCGTCTAGACGAACGAACCTGTGGGAACATCTCGATTGAGGACATCGCCTTCAGTCCGGACGGTGCTCTTCTTGCACCGGTCGGCGGAAACGGCATGTGCCTGTGGAACTTGGCCACGGGGGAAACCGTCGCCTCCCCGAGCAAGGTGCATAGCTTCTCCTCTGTCGAGTTCAACCAGACCGGTACGCGCGTGGCTCTGGGCTCGTCCGTCTCAACGGCGTGGATCGCGGATACGTCCACAGGTGAACGGGTCCTCACCCTTCGAGAGTATCAAGACTCGGTGAACTCCGTGGCGTTTAGCCCGGACGGCACGCGTTTGGCTGCAGCACTGGGCGACGGCACCGTGTGCCTGCGGGACAGCGTGCCGTTCAGGGATCGCTATGCGCAATACCAAGCCATCCGTAACGCCGCGCCGGAAGCCCGGCAACTTGTGGAAGACCTTCACCGTGAGATAAGAGAATGGGGCGACGTAGTTGAGCGCCTGCGGGACGACACCACCCTGACCGCCCCCGTCCGCCGCGCGGCTCTCAACGAAGTCCTCCGCCGAGCGTCCGGCCACGGCGATGGATGAAGCCACTCCACCGTGTGTCGCCCGGCAGCTCCCATTGAACATCTGCGCGAATAGGCTCTGCCGGTCACCGCGCAATACGACCGCTTCCGCCCAAAGCGGCGCCGCACAACCCGCCTCAACTCCCCGGCCGTTCGTCGCAGGAGCACTCCTCGCTCAATTCCGCGGCAAAGCGGCGTAGGGCGGCCCACTTGCCCTCTGCGAGCATGAGCGCCCTTTGCTCCTCCGACATGATCGTGTCATCGTCGCCTTCGGGTATGCGGCTCACGATCTCTTCTTGGAGGATGTCCAGGAACCTGAGCTGATACTTACGATCCAGCGAGTCAGCCAGGGCGATCGGCGTTGCCGCAGTGCTTTGCGGTTGTTGTGTCTGAGTCATTCGAATTATCTCCTTCTTTTGAGCCTGCCAAGGACACGAGGTAGTTCCGGTGTTCGCTAATGCGTTTCCGCACTGCCGCTTGGGCGGTAGGCATCGTCAAGACCTTGCCCGCGATCGTCGGAGCAAGGAGGGCCGGAAGCTCCTCCAGAACGCTCACGAACCATTCAATCAGCTCAAGGCGGTTTCGCTTGAGTTCTTCGAGCGTCACCAGCAGCCCGGCCTCCTCCTGGTTCTTCCGCTCTTCCCGTTCAGCCCGGGCTTGCTTGTACCGGCGATCCGCCTCACGGCTGCTCACCCGGCCGTCTTTTCCATCGCCGGCAAGCCGGTGCTTGTTACTGGCCAGGAAGTCATGCAGTGCGGCCACGACCGCGGGCAGGTCGATCGTCCGACCGAGCAACGGCAGACCGTACCGATGGGCCTGCTCGTTGATGACCTTCACCTGTCGCCCGGACATCGTCTGCCAATCCCGCTTCGGGATCGACCTGTAATGCTGCCAACGGAGTTGAGTTGCACGCGCCGCCTCCGCCCGACGCAGAGCGGCCAGCTCCCGCCCGGTGGGTTTCTCGCCCGCCCGACGCTTCGCCAACGCCGTAGCGGCCAGCTCGCGATCGATCTGATCGACCACCGTGAGCACCGGCTCCCCGGGCTTGGTTGCCTCCCGTGTGGTTTTTGGATTCGCCATGACTATCCCCTCAATCCCATCACCTTCCGATAGGTCGGCGTCTGCTTGATGGCGTCCATGCACTCCGCGTACGACATCTTCGGCAGAGTCCGGGTCGACCGCGTATCCTGAGCCATGGTCTTGAAGCAATACGCAGTGCCCGGCTTCCGCATTCCGTCGGAGTATTCAACCCGCCCATCACGGGCGATGTGGTTCATGTTGGCCGTGAGAGTCTGCCAGCCCAGGCCGTCTACGCCGCAACAGCACGGATGATCGCCGAGCGACCGCAGGCGGTTCTCCGCACAATAGAACCGGAGCCCCAACTCGTGACAGCGCTGCCGAATCCGCCGGAAGTCCCGCTCCAAAGCCGCAGCCGGATAGCACCAATCGCCCGCGACCTTCACGAACCCGTCGGCCCTGCGACCGCGTTTGAGACCCTCGATCGTAACGCCATACACCCCGGCCTCCGCCAGCTTTTCGAGGTTTGCCAGCACGTCCCGGCACAAGCCCAGCGCGTACGGCTGAATTCGCGCGATGGTGCGCGGCACTACCGGAGAGATCTTCCGCATGAGCTCGAGTCGCTCATGGTACCGCGGCGCTCCGGGCTCCAGCTTGTCGTATTGCGGCGAGACCATCGACACCTGGAACACGACGTTGGCACGGCCGAGCAGGCTTAGGTACGGCTCCTCCCCCGGGAGCGTGGCCTTGGTGGACACCACGAACGGGTATTTCGTCTTTACCAGAATCTGTAACGCCTCCAGGGATCGGCGGTGCTTCCGCTCGGCCGGCTGGAAGGGATCGCTGGTTCCGCCCCAGTGAATCGGGATGTCCCAGTCACACCAGGCCGTCTCCAGGGTCCGGTGCCCGTTGATGAACCGCCGGAGCGAATCCGCGGACTCGCCCAGCTTGACGCTCAGGTCCGCTTTCCGCCGCACGAAGCAGTAGGCGCATTCATGAGTACACCCCTGGTACGTGTCGAAACGCACCGGCAGGTCGCACAACACTACTTGTGATCCGGCTCGGGGCATTGTCGCTCCTTCGGTGAATGCCGCGTCTTAATAGCCAGCCCGCACACGCGATCCAGCTCACTCTCCGGTAAGGTCGGCCAAGGCCCTTCCCCCCTTACCAAGGGGGGATCGAGGGGGGTCTGCTACCACGCAGAAAGACCCAACAAGATCCGATCAGCGCCAGCATTACAGCGTATTCCGTCGCCTGTGCGTTGCAGCGACGAAGAACCTCCCCCAGCTTCTCCTTGGTAAGGAGGGGAGGAAGAAGTACGACTACCTCTGAAAACAGCGCCATTCCTTTGTCACCTCACGCCATCTCCGCGCACAGCGCGGTAATCCGCTCTGCCACCGTTGTCTTGCTGTGATCCGAACACGCCCGTCGAACCACCGCAGCATCCTCAGGCGGGAACAGAAACGTAATCTGCTCGCAGTCGGCAGACTCGGAGATGCGGTCGACGAAGCAGCCCTCGAGATCCCCCTCGGCCAGTACGGCCGGCTGGGCGAGATCGTCGAACAGAAGTTCGTCGTACAGGTCAACCGCGCTGCCCCGGAGCTCTTCGAGGATCGCGTCCAACTCCGGCGTGAACTCCCCGGCAATCGTCGGCGAGTTCAACGCAATGTTGAGCGCCTTCTCCTCGGTCTCCGACAGGTCGACGACCACCACATCCGCCTCGACCTCCCCGGCCGCCAGCATGGCCCTCAGCCGCTGATGCCCCCCGACGACGTTTCCGGTCCGCTTGTTCCAGACGATCCGCTCGACATACCCGAACCGCTTCAAAGACGCAGAGAGCCCCGTAAACGCCCGATCGTCGATCCGCCGAGGGTTGTAGCCCGCCGGCCGCAGATCGGCCAAACAAACGCGCTCGGTGTGGTGCTGTTTCATCGCCCCTAAACCTCCAACGTCGCCCGGTCATCATCGTTCAGTGCGGGCATCGAACGACTCCAAGGTGGCACTCTCTTCAACCACATATACCCGACATTAGGAGCGGTGTCGAGCCTATGTCACGCGATTTGTTACTTACTTAGTCAAAACAACCCCCCCGCGCGCGTTTTTCAGCCGATACCCCGCGGTCCCCGCCCGCGGGGGGGGGCGTCCAAAAGGACCCGAACCGCTCTCCCGGCGGTGACACTACCCCCTGAAACCGCCTTCGCCGGTGCCACTACCCTCTGTCTGTGGCCCCAATTGAGGGTTGTGTCACTGTCACCAGTGTCACCTACAAGTCGTTTCCCCCGCTCTCTCGCTGTGTGTCTGATCCGAACCGGTGGATTCCGGATCATGTGAGGATGCGTGAACCTTCGGCCGGTCAGTGGATCGCGACTACCAGTGCGACCGGCACTACGGAGCTTCGGGCGTCTCCGGAAAACACGCCGGATCGCATCAAAGCGATCTCTGGTTCATTTGGCCGGAAAGCGGGGTCCTTAGACTCTGCTTCCCCGGACTGCGGGGCGGGATAGCGCGCGGACGATAAACGTGCGCTTCGCACAAGAACTTGTCCGAATCTGGCGGTTTCTGGGCTCAGAATCGGTGTTTTTTCGTGTTTAAACGCCTATGGGCGGTTTCCTAAACCGGGGGTCGCAGGTTCGAGTCCTGCCGGGCGCAGTTTGACTGGGCTTGTAACCCTTTTCAATCGCGACAGTTACAGCGTTCTGCTTTTCTGGGGCAACTGACGAGGTTTTGTCAGCAGATGTCCCTGATGCGCACGGGTTGCCGGAATCCGGTACAATTGCTGGTAGAAGCGAAGCCGGTCTGTTCTCAGGGGGGCGATCCGTCCGGGCGTGGTCGGCCGGCGCTTTGTTCCTCACTCCGTTTTCGTGAACCAGAACCGTGCCAGTCTCTCGTCTCCGCGGCTGCGAGGCGTGTCACTTGGCCGGTAGACAAACCCGACTGGGTCAAACCATCCCAGCCATCCGGCGCGAAAGAAGATCACACCGGTTCCCCAATCAGAGATGTCATGCACTTCATACAGCCCGATCCACCCTTGCAGGGTCTTCGGGTCCGCTCCCGACTGGATCTGCTGCACTGCCCGGGCGAACGCGGGTCGGCTGAGGTGGAACCGCCCTCGCAACGGCCAGGACCAGAGATGCACGGACAGGATCAAGGTGAGAAACAACGGCAAGACGCTCCACCGCCAACCGCGCCCCTGGGTCCTTTCTCCCCGGTCGAGCAACGCTCGGGCGCGATCGGTCCGCACGGCCACGCTGCGTCCGAAGTAATCGAGAGCCAGGACGCAGACGGTCGCCCCTGCGACCGGGATGATCAGGCACGCGCCAAAGTCCAGGGAGCCGGACAACCCTCCGGGTCCGCCGGACCAATAGACGTAGAGCGCGCCGGCAACAGCAAGAACGGGAGCTTGCCATCTAGGCGGGGCCTGCGGTCGAAACGGCCATGGCCACTTTGCTGATCCGTCTTGGTATGTCGTGGGATCATCCGGAATGAACGCCCGCCCACATTCCGGGCAGACCGCCTCCGGCAACCCGCGAAGGGCGTATCCACAACCGAGGCAGTAAGCGGTATCGGGAGCTTCGCCGGTCATCTTGTTGTTGGAGCAGGTTCACTCCCTCCGCCGTCCGATGTTGCTCCGTCCGTGCCGTCTCTCCAGTTGTAGTATTCCGTCGCCAGCCAATCATTGATAGGCTCTCGCCTTCGAATCGAACTCCGGATTCGGTCCAGGATGCCAGGGTGATCGTCCAGAAACTGCATGTAGTCGGCATTATACTCGGCGGAGCTTCGACAGAGATCAGGGCCGGTTCCCCGCCAGCCTTGCATACCTTCTTCGTCGGAACCGTTGCAGACCCAGTTGTGTGGGCATTCTTCGCGCGGATCGAGGAGCGGTGTCAGTACGCTTGTTAGCTCCCGGTTCTTCTCAAGACCCCCGGATATCTCAAACAGCACCGGGCCGCCAAATGGAAGTCCGAATTGATGGCGGACGCGGAATTCACGCCGGCAACACTCGGAGCACTGCCACGCTTCGGTAATCCTGATGTATCCGAGAAGCCCGGCGACCAGAACGACTGCCAGCAGCCACGCCGGTAGGACTATGCGCCAGGGCAGCGCCTTGATGGGATGACAAGAAGAGGGCACTTCAGCCGCAGGCTCTCTTATCGGCGTGCCGCATTCGGGGCAGATTCCGCTAACGTTCCCGGTGAGGTTGTAGCGGCACCGCGAGCAGAGATTCACGGCCGACGCCTTGGCTCCAACCACCGCGAGTAGGTATTGAGCCAGAAACGGGCCAGCGAATGCCAGGGCGAGAAGGGTGAATCCGGCGATCGGCCCGAGCAGACGCAATGTCTTGTAGTCGAAAAACGAGCGAAGAGTGCCGTCAGATCTGCCCAACTCTACCCCCGTAAGAACGAGAAAGGCTATGGCCGCATAGTAGATTATGATCGCGGTGCGCCGGCGACTCATGACCGCGCCGCATCTTCGCCGCCCGACCACGAAAGCGATGAGGGGGCATAACGCCAGAGCGGCAAGACATGCGAGAAACGAGATCAACACAAACAGCATCACGATAGCGTTTCCTCGTCGTCAATGGGCATGCAACGTCCGCCCGACCCAATCCGCATCAGATTATAGCCAGTCCCCGACGAGGTTTCGAATGGCGAAACGGTACGAACGTGTCGTGGGTGCAGGATCGTGCCTCGACCGTGCCGTAAGTTAAGCCCCTTGGGGCGACAGGTTCTCGAGCCCCACGGCGTAAGCCTGGGGGACTGTGCGGTGGCCTCGCGCCAAGCCCCTACCTGTGGGCGGCAGAAGGCATCGAGGCATCGATCGGACGCCGGTGATTCAACGTCATACGGCGGCACGATGGCGAGCGCCGAGACTTCCTCGATCATCGAAGTGCCGCCCTGACGGGCTGGTTCCGCGAGACACGCGCGTGGCACGTTTTCGTGCGATTCGGCCCATTGTGGCCTTGATGGCAGGTCTCGTACCTCGACCATGCCCTACCCAACTCCCCGGTGGACATTCCGCAAGCGATCATAGTTCGACCCGCAAGCGCAGCCCGGCCACGAATGCGTTGCGATCTCCTTTATCACCTCCGGCGTTGGCAATGAACTGCAGGTCCGGCGAAATCACGCACCACGGAGTCGCCTGGATGGAGTAGTAAAGCTCGTAGACCGTTTCGCGGTCGGCTCGGTCATGAATCTCGTCGTGATACTGGTTCGAGAGGATCGCCTGGGCTATGCCCAGTCCGAGCGTGTCCTTGTCGCGACCGGAGATCAGCCCTACATACTGCGCCCCGCAGGACCAAAAGTGCTCGATTTTGTTTACGTCGCCGCGTGCGAATCCGTACCGGGCGAAAACGGAGGCACCCTGTTTGTCCTTCGGGTCATCGTTCTCCTTCCAGACCATCTGATCACAGCCGAAGTAGTACCCGACGTCGCCGGACCGCGACCGTGGGGCCAGCAGACCGCCGAGGTCGTCTCGGAAGATGCTCTGCGGATGCGGGCGGTACCACGAGCCGAACCGATAGTGCCCGGCCAGCTTGCCGTTGGCCGATTCGAACTTCGGGGCGAGTCCGATCTCCGCGAAGAGACGGATGCGGTCCTCGCCGTGAAACGCCGTGTCGAACCCCGTTCGGCGGTCCCGCGCCTCGGGGTCCATGGCCGCCGCACAGATGTATAGCCAGTCGGTTGCCCATACGTTCACGAACGCGCCCAGCGCAGTCTTGTGAGGAATCGTCGGGTTCCTCACCAGGGCGGTGTTCATGAACTGCTTATCCTCGCTGCCGGCCACCATGTTCACGTCGATGAAGTCCTTGTCCGTCCCGATTTGCCCGAGGACAAACTTGACCCGATCATCCAAGAGGCGTTGCTTCCACCACCACTTGTCGACGTAGATCGGCTCCTCCGTCTTTGCGTCCTGATTGGTTTTGAACAGCGCGCCGATTTTCTCCTTGTCGAAGTCGCTGGAATCTCCGCCCGAGGTGCCCTTGGCCTGGAAGTAGATCTCACCACCGGGTATGAGGTTCATCTTGCCGAGGTCGAGGTAGATCTTGAGATCGTAGCAGGCCGCGGAATCATGCCCGTTCTTCGTCTCCAGCCCGCCGTACATGTTGGTCATCAACTGAGTCGTGCTCCGCAGCGCGAAGGAAATGCCCGCGTCCTCCAGATCGGTTCGGAGCCCGCCCCAGTCACCGGTGAGCTTCTTCGCGGTCCAAGGGTCATAGGGTTTGCGGGCCGGGATGGTGGCTGCCGGCTGCTCGGCCCGTTCGACCTTAGTCGCCGGCTCGCTGTTCTGGTCGCCCGGTTCCTGCCTGGCATCGGCCAGCGCGTTCGTCGCTCCAAACACCAAAAGGCACGCAAACCCTGTTACCAACAGGCCCATTACCCACCGTGTTTCGGTCATCGTTCGACTCCGTTCGCCCCGCTGCGCCCCGTTTCGTAGGCACCGCCCCGTTTGGTCCGGATGTTCGGTATGTCCGCCGGAACCAAGGGGAACGCAATGCCCGCCAAGTACCGTGGACCATGGCGTCCTATAATCTACCCTCAGGGGCGAACCACGGCCTTTCAAGTCAGCCCAGATCTAGGTGATCGCCCGCACTTCCAAATCGCCGTCCGGCAAGGAATACCGCCCGACCGTAGAGCAACTTATGGCCGAAATACACTTCAAATGCAACCTCGTGGCAAGGAAATGGAAAATCACAGCCCTTCGGCGACCGTTTCCGTGCGCCCATGGTCGATGTGAAGCCGAGAGCGTCTGCCCATGCCGCATGCGCCGGCTGTTACGCGGTTTCGATGGTCTATTAACGCGCAGTGACGGGGGATTGATGGGGGCGCTGCGACGCAGAAGGACTCTCCCCAGCTCCTCTTTGGTGAGGAGGAAGAGACGTGACTGCCCTCTCGGAAACGGGACTAGTTTGTCGTCGCACGGGCAACTCGCCCGCTAGCAGTGGTTGCGGCAGGTCTCGTTTCTCGACCATGCCCCACAAGGCCGACTTCATTCTCCCGGATCAGCTCGAGCAGAACGGTTTTGGCTTGCCGGAGTTGTTCATCGTGTCCGGCAGTGTACGGGAGGCTCCTTTCAACCATGATGTCCGGATTGGTGGGGTGTCCTTCAAGCGCAAAGCGGTCGCCGGGCAACATGATTAAGCCGTCGGATCCGATACGCCGGAACCCGCCTACGGAAATAACATGCCCCGGCGTTGGAGTGCCGAGCAGAGGGGCAACGTCATGTCGCTGAACGGCGTCGACCACAATCTCTTTAGCGCTGCGGGTCCCGTCGGCGACCAGGATGACCGCCGGTCTGGTCCAGCATTCGTCGGGGTCGCGACCGTCCTTGGGGCGGCTGGAGCCGAAGAAGAACCGCATGGCCGGGGTGGACACCCCGCCGAATCCGTCACGATAATCGAGCAACAAACCATCAACCTCGTCTTGCAGGTCCAACAGTTGGCGGTACTCGCCGCCTCCGCCGAGCAGGCTCCAGCCGTGCAGATAAGCGAAGCGATGACCTTCGTGTTCAATAACGCGAATGCTACGCCGGATTGCCCGCTGCACGGCATCATGCAGCGATTCTCGCACCGGAATAATCTCGACGTTCAAGACCAAGCCCGGTTTGCGACGGACCCGGACGGTGACCGGCTTGCCCGCCTTGCCGCTAAAGCTGCCGATCGGCTCGAATGGCCGGCCGTCAACCGAAAGGAGCTCATCGCCGACTCTGAGGGCGGAATCGGTAGCCGCGGACCCTTCGAGGATCCCGCGTACGAACCAGTTTCCGTCTATTCGTTCGGTCATCAGTCCGATGTGATCCGCATGGGATTCCGACCCGCCGCCGAAGGCCGATCGCAGGTGCCAGAAGAACCAGTCTTGATCCGTGTAGTAGTGGAAATGTGATAGGCCGGTTGCCCCGAATAGGGCGTTGACGGCCTCGGCAAACTCCTGATGGTTGAGCGTTCGCTCTATCAGCGGGCGGTGGAGGGCTACGAGATCGCGCCAACGTTGCCGGCCGATGAGGTTCGGGGCGTTCGATTTGTCTACCAGTCTGATTACGCGATCCAGGCGGCGTTGGATCTCCGTCTGTTCCGATGGGGCGGTTGCGGCGGCGTTCTTCTCCGGGATCAGCCGGGCTTGTGCGCCAGGCACCCCGGCCGTGAGTCCGATGATAACTGCGAAGCAGAGACTCCACCGTAGTTGCCAATCTGTTCTCATGGTATGTTTCCCTGTTGTACAGTCGCGCCGCTGCGCGCCGTCTGAAGCACCCATCTGAAGCGGGCCGGCCTTCGCCGTTGTCGCCCCCGGCGCGATACTATCAAGTCGATGGCGTTTGGTGCAGTACCCTGCCCCGTTTCAAACGCCGTATCATCAATCCAGACTATCCTTCGGACGACCGCTCATGTGTTGGGTTGTCGCACAATCCTGTGTTTATTTGTCTGTCGCTTAGCATCAAGCAATCCTGCACGGCGTGGCGAGCTCGGCCGGTGGTGGGCGTGTACCTTTTTTAGTCGGAGCAAAGCGTTGCGGTCAGGATCCACCCGCACACACCTGCGGACTGCGGCGACAGCCGACGGACCTCGTATATCGATCCGGCCTACGGCCACGCGAGGCTCGTCTGATACGCGGCCCAATCGAATAGATCGCAGTCGCCGTCGCTGTCGAAGTCTGCCAGGGCGCAGCAACGATTCTCATAGAGCGTCGGCATACAGGGCGGGTCCGCACAAGGGGCGGTGGCACACGCGGCGATGCCGAGCCAATCATCCAGATCGATTGAGCTGTCACCGTCGATGTCCCCTATCTCGCATTCGTCGGGGGTTTCGTTGAGGTTGCAGTCCAGGCTGGTTCCTCTCGACCGATAGGTGACGACGACGGATACATAGGTCTCGTTGGAACATCCTTCGGGGTTCACTGCGTCGGTTGGCACCAGGTGGATCACCGCGTCATTGTCGTTGACGATACTCTCGAACACGTCGGGGGCGATGATCAACTCGTCGGTATCAGGAGTGGCGGGGCAGTCCGTCAGATCGCCGGTGAAGACCGCGCCGACGGTCGTTCCGTTGATATCCACGTTGATGCACTCGCCTGCTCCGCCGGCTAAGTCGGCGTAGGCGGTGAACGAGAGGGTCACGTCGGTGTCAGGTGGTGGGGGATCATCGAGCGTGAAGGACTGCTCCGCTCCCACCCCGATCGGCGAGAGCCGGCCCGAAGATACGCGAAAATCGTGGCCGACATCACATTCATCCGGTGAACCGTTGTTGTTGCAATCCGGGCTCAAGGCCGTGGATATGTCACACTCGTCGGGAACGTCGTTGCCGTTGCAGTCGGAGGCGGTTCCCGCAGTCTCGTGGTGAACTGTAACGGTGATGAACGACGGCACCATGCAGTAGTCGGCGGTGACCCACTGAGTTGGCGCCATGCGGATTACGACCTCGCCGTCGTCATTGGCGGCGTTGTTGAATGTCTCGGCGGGGACGACGAGCCTCTCGATGTCCGGCTCCGTCGGGCAGTCGTGAGCCCCGCTTACGAAGATGCTCCCGACCTGCCGGCGGTCGATGAAGATGTCGATCGCCTCCGCAGGGTCGCCGAGAAGATCGGCGGACGCGGAGAAAGACAGAACTACGTCGTCGATCGCCGGCGGGGGAGCAACAATCGTATGGCTCTGTTCGAAACCGTCTCCGATAGGGGAGAACACTGGAGATGTTTCAAGGAAGATGCCCCCGAACTCGCACTCGTCGGGGGTGCTGTTGAAGTTGCAGTCCTGGCTTTCGGCCGATGATAGATCGCATTCATCGGGGACTCTGTTGCGGTTGCAGTCCGAGCAACTGCCGTCACCGATTTCCACATAATCCCAGATGTCGTTTTCATTGCAGTCCTTCAGGACAACTCCCAAGGCCTTGATACAGAAGTTAGCCGTGTGGTCCCATGAACTGTTGTCGAATTCGTACTCATACAGGTCCCGCCAGGTCGTACCCACTCGGTAGTAGCTCTCGCCCGGGCCGGACGCGGACTGTACGATAGTGCGGTAGTGCGCCCCCAGAAGCACGGGGACATTGGACGTTCGATCGAACGGCTGCCCGCCGGCGGAGAGTTCCAGATAGACGTAGAAGTCGTCGCCTGCGAGAACCTCCAGCGGTTCGGGAAGGTCTACCGTGTGGAAACCGCGACGGGCGATGGTGTCGGTGATGGACGACAGTTCGCCGGTCAAGACGCCGTCTTCGAACTGATCGAAGACCTTAACCGTGAAGCTGACGGCGTCCTCGGCGGTGTAGAAACTGACGGCCTGCAGCAGCTCGTTCTCGGCTGCCGAGAACGCGTTGAAGGCGGTGGAGACGTCGGTCATCGTATCGCGCCAGCCGTGATAATCGTGATAATGGAAGACGTTGTACGAAGAACGCTCCACTCCGGAAAAAGACACGGCTCCCATTTCGGGTTCCGTTGCCGCCCATTTGTCATAGTAGGAGATCCAGAAGTACCCGTCGAGGCCCCAGTTTACCCCCCAACTGTTCTTGCACAGCCACGCTCCGCGGTACCAAGCCTGTGTCAACTTATTGTCATCCCAGCCGACGATGGCGACGGCGTGGTTCGGCGGGGTAGCGTCGGACGGTGATTGGTAGTGAACGAAGTCGGAATTAATGAACTGGCTATTGTAGGCCAGGCACGTGCCGATGACTCCGTTTCTCATCAGAGCGGACTTGACCACGGCCATGCCGCTGTTGTCTATCCCGATGGTGAGCCACTCGATGTCGCGAACGTAATAGTAATGATAACCGGGATCCGACCGGGGAGGGGCCGGGTCATACTGCCCGCCGTCCGACTCGCGGACCGCGCCTTCTCCCCGGCTCAGGTAGGCGGCGGTCATGAGGTAGTCACCGCCCTGATGTACCTGGAGCCCGCCGCCGGTGGGCGGATTGGTGTCATCGTTGTTGTCGCGGTTGAAGCCGTTCCACCAATCGAGATGATACTCGGCCAGGTCCGGTACGCCCGGCTCCCCGGCGATCAGCCAGGCATCCGTCATAAGGAGGTTCCCCTCCATGGCCGCCATGGCCCCGTGCGTCCAGCAGGTACCGCCCGTTTGGTCTTTGACGGGCGTCACATAGTTGACACCGTCGACGTCCCGCAGGTCGAACGCGGACGGCAGGTCGTCGGCCGCAGTGTGCGCGGCGGCCACCACGGGTGCAAACATTAGGAACGTTCGGATTCGGAAAGCGGTTCTCATCGTCATATCCCCCAAAGATGATTGATGCGTCGCTGCGCAGTCACCCCTTGCCGACGGCGGGTCGCCCACGCCGCCCGGCGAGAGCGGATCTGCGCACGTTCGAACCGCGGCTCGCCTGACTTGCCGAAAGGGCCACCACCCCCGCAGAAGACCCTTCGACCCCAACCATCGAGCCGAGCGTCTATTATATAGCAGAACGCGGGCGACGCGAGAGATTTCCCCGAGATTGAGGGGCAGCGGCGAAATCGTCGTGCCCCGGAAAAGCCTTCGCATGACGGAACCGAATCAAGCAAGGCTCTGGTGGGCGCTTACCGCGCAAAGGCCAAGCGTGATTCGCCCGCAGAGGCCCAGCCCCCGCTGAAACAGCCCTGGCGGTGTCATGAAACGGGGTGGTTCCCGTGTCCCCGGGGCGGGGGCGATTCCGCCGAGGCAAGCGTTGGCTACATTGCGAACAAAAAAGACAGCCCGACGTCACAGGCAGCCTCGCAGCGCAGCCATCCGCACGTAACGCAGGCTTCCTGCCAATAATGTCCGGAACCCGTTGATTTCACGGCGGATCCGGGCTCGCTGGCGTGAGCCGCGAGCTGAGGCGGTGCGCGGGCGGCGCAGGCCCCGTGGAGCGACGGGCGCAAGCTGCCTTACTCGGCGCATACCGATAGCCGCGCTGGTCGGGCTGCGGACCGGCGCGGAACGCTACTTCCTGTTTTTTTCGCGTTGCCGTTCGGCGGCGCGGCGGCGTTCACGACGCCGTCGCTCAGCAATCTCGAACGATCCTTGCCGCGGCATTAACCCGGAAACTACGGCTGAGACAATCACAAAGTCGTATTTCGATGGCCGCGAGCCAGTCTCGACCGCGATCAGCAGCAACGCCACCATCATCACGTAGACCTGCACGGTCATCCCGGATTCGTCTTCCGAGAAGAAATGCTGGAAACTCGCAGAACTCTTCAGCCATCGGAAGAACAGCTCTACTTGCCACCGGTGCTGGTAGATCAGCGCGATCATCCAGGCCGGGATGTCCAACAAGTCCGTAAGCAAACGCATCCGCTTCTGTTTACCTTCGCGGTCGGTGAACTCGACCACTACCTCACGTAAACGCGGTAAGTCGTGCGCCTCGGGATCAACGCCCAAGGTAACCTCGGTGTCGATCGCAACACCTGCGGCCACATCCTCATCGCTGAGCGGTTTGACCCTTACGGAATTGGTATGCACGTTCTTACGCAAACGCACGACGAAGGAACTCTTGACCTTAATGATTTCCTCGAGGAGGCCATACGATTGAAAACCGCGGTCCATGACGTACAGGCAATCGGGCTCAAGATGCGTTCCGAGCACCTTGGCTTCACGCATCTGTCCATCCGTGACCGTGCAACATTCGGGAACGCCCTTGAGGACATCGAAATCGACGTGCACGCGGATCTGGCCCTTACGGACCCCCTTCTTCTCGGATTGGTTGTACAACGCCCAGGCGATTCGCGGAGCCACCGCGAAGAAGGTGCCGTCGACGGCCAGGAGCTTCTGTGTCAGGCTATCCAGGCGGTTGTCATGTGGTTGGATGTCGGCACGCTCCACAAGCGAGTCGATCAACGGCAGCAGTAGGGCCGGGTCGAAGATCTTCTGGGCGTCGGAGACTGTGCTCTTGGGCATCCGAGGGATTCCATACCGCTTTCGAATCCGAGGATGTTCGAAGAGATCCTCGATGCTGCGCAGGCCTGTAACCGACGGGTTGAAGAAGGCCAACAGGTGAGCCACCACCAGTTGATCGTAGAACACGTCCCGGTTGGCGTGGGCCGGCTGGTCATGGAGGTGTTCGAGGTAGTCTTCGATCAGTCGTGTGTAGCGGATTCCGATCAAATCGGGCGGCAACTTGGCCCGGCGCGCACGCCTTTTGCGCTTCTCCTCTGCTTTCTGGGCTTTCTTTCGCCTGCGCGTCATCGTGCCCAGAGTAGAGCACAAAGTGAGGCTGGGCGCAAGTTTGGTTTATGTTAGGTTGGCTGCACGCCTTCTGAGGGCCCGCGCCCACCGCCCCGAACTCCCCCGAGAATCCCGGACACTATTGGCATCTTGCCTGCAGTATGACGCACACGCAGAACGACGCTTACGTGCCTTCGGAACGGATTGCCGTGTGGTTGCCTGATGATATTAGGTCTTCGCGCGATATGCGTTGTCGCGGCAGGTCTCGTTCCTCGACCGTGCCCTACGGGTGGCACCTCGCATCGTCGCAGGTCTTCTGCCTCGATGCTGATCTACGGGGCTGATACGCCCGGGGGGCGTTCGTGACCCTTGTGGGATTGCTCTAACGCCGCCTCATTGGTTGGGCTTGTCCGTACGTCAGGGTCCGCCAGAGCCACTCGAACGGGCCGAACCGGTAGTAACGAAGCCACACCGCTGACACCACAATTAACGTCACCCAGATAGCTATGGTGATCCCGGCTTGCCCGGTTCGCTCCACTTTGCCGAACAGGCCGAATCCGTGGCCGTAGAAAAGCGTGGTGCAGATGATAGTCTGCAGCAGGTAGTTGGTTAGTGCCATCCGCCCGACGGATGCCAGCGGCTTGGTTATGGCGGTTATAGCACCCGTTCGGCAAACGAGCATGACGGTGCCGACCCATCCCAGGCTGACCAGGAGACTTCCCCAGTAGTTGTATTGCGAGCCCCGGAACAACGAATATTGCATGTCCCACCCGGCCGCGAAGTTGCTTTGAACCCCGAGCAGGATGATCGGAATACCCGCGCCGAGGCCCACGGCGATCATCACGAGGTACTCTGCGGTGGAGCGCCGGGCACTGAATACGCCGAGCTTGAACAGCCCCATGCCGATCAGCATGAGCCCCCCGGCCCGCCAGAACACGTGAAGGGCAAGCATAAAAGTCTGGACCGCAATCGAGGTTAACGCCCGATGGGGCATCTGGTGCAGCCAACCGCCGCGATAGGTGTCCAGTTGCACGGCGATGGTCTCGGCGCTGGGAGCCCAACTGTCGACGAACCCCTCGATGGCTTTCTCGGGCCAGTAGGGTATCGACAATCCGAGCAGAGTCCAGATTCCAGCGCCGACGGCGACGGTTAGAAGCCCCACGGTTATCAACGAACGAGCTCGCCAGTGCCGCGCCAGGTAGATGAGAAAACCGCTCATGGCATAAGCGAAGAGGATGTCCCCGTACCACAGAAGATATGCATGGAGTAGGCCGAACCCCAGCAGGATGGCCATGCGGCGGTAATGGACCCCGGCCGTGTATTGCCCGGAGGCTTCGCGTCTCGAAGTCATCAGCACGATGCCGGCTCCGAAGAGCATGCTGAAGATGGTCATGAACTTCTGATCGGCGACGACGTGCCCGACTACCCACACGACGTAGTTGGCCCCGTTGAGATCGCCGTAGGCGGTAGGGTTCATATACGCCGCGTCGATCATCGAGAACGACTGGATGTTCATAATCAGGATGCCGAGGATGGCGAAGCCGCGAAGCACGTCAATCGAGGCGATCCGCTCTTGCTCGGTGACCGGACCAGTGTTCGACGGTAACAGATCGGTGCTGCTCAAGAGCATGCTCCAGTACTTCGGTGCTTGGTGTTAGTCGTGCCGCACGACAATTGTACGGGCCGATCAGCAACAAGGCGACAAGTTGTTCAGGTAAGGAACAGTCCGATGTTGTGTGGCGGTGGTCAGCAACCCGGTGTCGCCCGTCGGACCAGATCCGGGATGTAGGTATGTTCTCGCCCGACGTGCGTTATCGCGCAGGTCTCGTAGCGCAGGCATCTTGCCTGCAGAATGATGCGTAACATACTGTATTGCGGCAGGTCTCGTACCTCGACCTGCCCTACGGGGTTTCGCGGCGGCTTCGTAGCGCAGGCATCTTGCCTGCAGTGTGATGCGCAACGCGCGGTATTGCGGCAGGTCTCGTACCTCGACCTGCCCTACGGGGTTTCGCGGCGGCTTCGTAGCGCAGGCATCTTGCCTGCAGTGTGATGCGCAACGCTCGGTATTGCGGCAGGTCTCGTACCTCGACCTGCCCTACAAGAGTGGTTTTCAGACCGTGCGCCGATGTTCTTCAACACGATGCTGGAGCGATCGGGGCGTCATTCTCCGGCAAGAGACAGCAGAGCCCGGATGATCCCGAGGCACTCGCCTTTCTTCTTGACGGACAATACCGGCACGGGGCTGTGCCGTATGAGCCGTTCGGTGACTTTGCCCAACAACACTCCGGCCGTCCCGGTGCGCCCGCGAGCCCCGATTACAACCAGGTCAGTCGCGTCGGCGGTTACCTCGTCCAGAATGACGGGTGCGGGCTTACCGTGAAGGTCGGGCACGCACTTGCATTGAACGGTTGTAGTGTTGGCGTCCACTCTTCCGAGAAGGTCGTCGCACTCGCGCTGGGCGGCGGTGTCGAGCAGGGCTTCGTGTTCTTCAAGTGAGGTGCCGACGCGCGAGTACCCCGGATGGACTTGGAATACGTTCAGTGCGGTGACGGACGCTTTTGCCGCCGCCGAGATGGCGCACGCCACGTCGAGAGCGTTCGCCGAACACTCCGAGTCGCGGACCGGCACCAGGATTCTGTTGATCTTCACCGGGGCGTTTTCTGGAAGGACCAACACGGAGCAGGTGGCCTTACGCGTGACGCGACGCGGCAGCAGTGCTTCCTCGTCAGTCTCCGTTCGATCGCCGTAGTGGCGTCCGATGACGATAAGATCGATATTGCGATCATGTGCATAGCGCAGGTTCTCGAGAAGCGGCGTGCCACGGACCACAGTGCAGGAACTGGCCCACGTTCCGGACTCGGTAAGGTGAGCGGCCGCGAACGCGTCGAGGTTCCCCTGGGTGATGTCAGTTTCAGGGGGGTGATTCTCCGCAACGTGCAGGAGGTGGATCTCCCGCGCTCCGGCCAGTCGGGCGATGTTCTGGACGTAGTCCAGCATGTGAGAATCGCGTTGGAGATTGTCGATGCAAACCAGGATGCGTTCGAACCGTTTCATGATGAGGTGTCCTTCTCTAGCGATTGCGAGCCGACCCAGACGGAAAGGTCGAGGGCCGATCTTAGCCTCAGGACCGGGGAGGCTGCAACGTACGCTGCTCCGCAACGAAGACGCATCCCCAAGGATGTAGCGGAAAGTTGTGGGTCTGACATTGACTAGCGCATCGCGACTAGCAGCGGTCCGAGTCTGATCCACGCCGTGTGCCGTAACGCGAGGTTTGCCCTTACCCGGACCGTTACGCTGTAACGAGGGATCGCGGCTACCGGGATCTCCATTGGCCGAGGCGGCGGTCGTCCGCATGCTGGTTCGAACGGGTGATACTCCGCAACCAGAGTCTCATGACGCGGCTGCGGCTCCGCATATCGATAGGGTTACGGTTTTCGATTGGGGTGGGGGCGGTGTGCAGTGTGGGTGTACTTTCGCTTTCTGGACAGGGCTGGAGTCTCGGGTAGGCTGGACGACCGCGTCATTTGCGCAGAATTCTGCGGGTCGCTGTTGCGGGATTCCGGCGATGGGCGCGGGGGTCAGTGGAGTTTGGGGTATTACCGCGGTGAGTGGGCCGCGAGGCCGGCTCGTGGTTCGCGGGGTCGCCCGTTGGGGCTACGGAGCGCGGGGGAGAGCCCATCCCGCCGCCTGTTCGGGCGGGAGTTCTGCTTGACTTGGGGACGTCGTCCCAGCATACTGCGCGGGTGCATCGCGTCGATCGGGCTCGCGTTGTACGGAAACAGCGTTTGTTTCAGCGGGTCTGTCCGGTGTGCGAGTATAAGGTTGTGGCCATGCAGGGTACCGTCAAGTGGTTCAATGACACCAAGGGTTTCGGGTTCATTACTCCCTCAGATGGAGGCGCTGACGTTTTCGTTCACTATAGCGACATCGACGGCGAAGGACGCAAGACGCTTCGCGAGGGCGACCGCGTCGAGTTCGAAACTACTCAGGGTGAGCGAGGGCCCAAGGCAACCACAGTCCGGACAATCGAATAGCCGGTATTAGGATTAACCACCCCCGGCGGGCCGCGGCTATGCCGGGCGGTGTGTTTTGGATCCGGGCGTACGTTCTATAGTTACCGGTCCACGATGGGCCGGAGGGTCTCCGTACGTCTCGGCAAAAACACCAGCGGCCTGTTCCTGTCCTACTCTTGCGGGATCGTCGGGATCCGACCCTATTACGAGTTCGCTGGCGCCCTTTTGTTCGCGGGTATTGCGCTGAAGCCACAGGGTCTGCGTCGGGAAGGCGAATTCCACGCCGAGTTTGCGGGCGAGGCGCAGGATGTCCAGGAACAGCATGTGTCGTTCGCGCAGCTCAGTACTCCAATCGGGCGCCTCGAAGAAGATATAGAGCAGGATGTCCAGCGACGAGGCCGCGAACTTGTTGAAGTAGACGTGGTAGTAGTCTTTGCGGGTGTATGGGTGGAGGCGGACCAGTTCGCGGATGCCTTCGCAGAAGGCGTCGATCTTCTCCGGCGGGGTCGAATAAGTGACCGAGAGCATTATCTTGGCCCGGCGGTACTGGCGGGCTCCGAAGTTGTCGATCGTGGCACTCATCAAGCCCGAGTTAGGTACGACGACCTGAGAGTTGTAGAAGGTCCGCACGCGCGTGCTGCGGAAGCCGACGGATTCGATCGTGCCCTCTATGTCTCCGATCAACACCCAATCCCCAACCTTGAAGGGCCGATCTATGATCACCGTGAGTGAGCCGAAGAGATTCTTCAACGTGTCCTGGGCGGCGAGAGCCAGGGCCAAGCCTCCCAATCCCAGCCCGGCCAGAAGCTGAAACGGCGGCTCCTCCGTGAACTGCTGAACGACAAACAGCACGCCGAGAACCGTCACCAGGATTTTGGCGGACTTGCGCGCGAACGGTACCAGCAGATCGTCCACGGTGGTGCGGGTGGTTTCGGCCAGCGATTTGAAGTAGTCGGCCAGCAGGTCCACTGCTCGATAGACCGTCCAGACCACCGCCCAGCAGGCGACGAACTTCACCGCGTACATAAGGACGGCCAGTACCTGCGGGGGGAGGGTCAGTTGCTGCAATCCCCAATAGCAGATGCCGGTTTGGACGAGAATTCCGACCGGCCTGAAGGACTTCACTTGGACCTGTTGATCGACGGACGCGCTCTTGTGTTTGAGCCAAAGGCGGGTGACGCCGTGCATGATCGTAGTGACCAGCCAATGCGCCGCGGTGCCCAGTAACGCCAGGACAACCAGCCCCAGCCACTGCCAGTGGGCCAATAGGAACCAGGTGTTGCGCAGCCCGTCGGGGATGTGTTTTCGCATTCGCATCGAAAACGAGCGGGGGGCGGCTGCTCCGGGGTCGGTTTCTTGGACATCTTCGCCGGCCGCGCGGCGCGCCGCTATCTTCTGCTCAGCCTGTGCCTCCAGCGTGTCATAAAGATCTGCGATTCCCTTGACGGTCGTCTTCGTGAAGAGCCAGCAACCCTGGCGATCGCCTTGATTCTGGCGAGCGATGACAATAACTCCGGCATCATCCTGTCGGAAAATATAGGGCTTGCCGTCGGGAGTATCGGGAATCAACGGGAGGGCCACGTCTTTGGTCCGGACGATGGATCCCTGCAGGAATCCGACCAAATCCCTGCCGGTTTCGCCCCGACTTACCACGGGGATCTCGGATAGGTCCAGGCACTTGGCCGCATCGTCGGGCCGATCGCTCTTCATCGCATCCAGAAAGCTGCGCATCGTTGCGCGGGCTGAGCGATACTCTGCGGGCACTTCGGAAACGGCTGCTGCAGTGGTCGAGGCCGGCGTTGACTTGACCGGAGCCGGCTTCTCGATGACCGGCTTAGCTGCGGGTGGAGCCTCTCGCGACGCAACCTCGATCGCTTCCAGGGATTGCCGCGTGAAACGCCAGATGTCGTCCTCTTGCGGCTCGATCCGGACTATGGGGTCCGTCTCATGGAAGATGTATGGTTGCCCCTGCGGATCGTCGGGGATCAGTTCCAACTCTACGGCGTGAGCTACGATGAACTCCTTGAGTATAGAAGCAAGCTTGCGGCCTTGCAGTGCTCGACCGTCTTCCGGGAGTTCTTCCAGTCCGGTCAGGTCCATGCACGCCAGCGCGTCGGCGTAGCGTTCGACCTGACCGCGTTCCGCCTCGTCTACCGCGCTGAGGAACGTCGCCATCGTGGCCCGCGGACTGCTCCGATCCAGCGACTCGGCCGCTGCCTGAGGAGGTTGACCGGTATCGGTAGGTTGAGTTCCTTCTGTTTGTCCCGGGGCCGGATTCGCGTCAGCCGGACGGACGGGCACTTGGGCGAGCGTGTTCAGTGGGATTGCGGCGAATCCCGCCATCCATACAGAGAATCCGATCAATAGTCGCGGTTTTTTGTTCATGGCACGCGGATGTTACACCATCCGGTGCGGACGATCCACGGATCGACCATTGCATAGAAAACGGGGCTCGCCGTAGCGGAGCCCCGTCTCTTATCCTCAGTTGCGGCGCCGTCGCCGTCAGGTCTCGTCGGTGTTGCCGGCGCCGACCGGTTCCGGTTCTTTGTCGTTCCCGACAGTCACACCTTCGAGCAGCAGTCCGAGTTCCTGTTCCTCGCCCTCCGTCTCCGGCTTGGCCGAGGCGATGACCTTGTTGTTGCCGGCGAACTCTCCGCGGAGCATTGCCTCGGACAAGGCGTCTTCGAGGAACTGCTCGATAGCACGACGAAGCGGCCGGGCTCCGAATTTCTCGTCCGTGCCGTGCTCGATCAGGAAATTCTTGGCGTCCGGGCGGACATCCAGTTCCATGCCCTGGTCTTTCAGACGCTTGGCCAGCTTAGCGAGTTCGAGATCGATGATATCGATCATATCCTCGTGGGTGAGCTTCCGGAACACGATGATCTCGTCCAGTCGGTTGAGGAACTCCGGACGGAAGTAATCCTCGAGCTCGTTTTTGAGGGTGTCCTTCATCTTGCCGTAGGTGACGTCCACATCGCGCTTCTGGAACCCGAACTCCTCCTGATGAGTGATACGGTGGGCCCCGATGTTGCTCGTCATGATGAGGATCACGTTCTTGAAATCAACGTGGCGGCCGAACGAATCGGTCAGGCGACCTTCTTCCATGATCTGCAGGAGCATGTTGAAGACGTCCGGGTGAGCCTTCTCGATTTCGTCGAGCAGGATGACGGTATAGGGTCGGCGGCGAATCCGCTCGGTTAGCTGTCCGCCTTCTTCATACCCTACGTATCCCGGAGGTGCTCCGATCAGCCGCGAGACGTTGTGCTTCTCCATGTATTCCGACATGTCGAGCACGAAAAGCGCTTCCGGATCGCCGAACATGAACTCCGCCAGGCACTTGGCGAGATAGGTTTTCCCTACACCCGATGGCCCCACGAAGACGAAGCTGCCCATTGGCCGGTTCGGGTCCTTCAGGCCGCTTCGGCTGCGCCGTACGGCGCGGGAGACTGCTTCGACGGCCTCGTTCTGGCTGACCACGCGCTTGTGCAGTTCGGCTTCGAGCTGGAGCAAACGCCCGGCCTCGTCGCTGCCCATACGGGTAAGCGGAATGCCGGTCATACTGCTGATGACCTCGGCAATGACCTCATCGTCGACCACGCCGTCGATTTCCTTGCTGCGCTCCCGCCACTCTTTCTGCATGGCTCGTTTCTTCAGCTTGATTGAGTCAATCTGGTCGCGAACCTGCGCCGCCCGCTCATAGTCGGCGTTCTTGACGGCCTCGTCCTTCTCTGCGGCGAGCTGCTCCAGTTCATGTTCCAGATCAGTAAGATCCGGCGGCTTAGTCATGGACTTCAGCCGGACGCGGGCTCCCGCCTCATCCATAACATCGATCGACTTATCCGGCTGGACGCGCGGGATGTAGCGGTTGGACAGATCAACCGCTGATTCCAAGGCGATGTCGGTGATCTGGACCCGGTGATGGGCTTCGTACCGATCGCGCAGCCCCTTGAGGATCTCCATTGTCTCGTCCCGATTGGGGGGTTCGACAATGATCTGCTGGAAGCGGCGTTCGAGGGCGGTGTCTTTCTCGATGTACTTGCGATATTCGTCGAGGGTCGTCGCCCCGATGCACTGGATCTCACCGCGACTCAACGCGGGCTTGAGCACGTTGGAAGCGTCGATTGCACCCTCGGCCCCTCCGGCACCGACCAGAGTATGCAGCTCGTCGATGAACAAGATTACGTTACCCGCCCGGCGGACCTCGTTCATCACCGCCTTGATGCGCTCTTCGAACTGGCCGCGGTACTTGGTTCCTGCCACCATCATCGCCAAATCCAGCACGACGATGCGATGATCGGCGAGCAGCTCCGGAATGTCATTCATGACAATCTTCTGGGCGAGCCCCTCGACGATAGCGGTCTTGCCCACGCCGGCTTCCCCGAGCAACACGGGGTTGTTCTTCTGTCTCCGGCAGAGAATCTGGATGATCCGCTCGATTTCGGGATGGCGGCCGATGACCGGGTCCAGTTTGCCCTGGCGAGCGTACTCGGTCAGATCACGTCCGAACGAATCGAGAGCGGGGGTCTTGCTCTTGCCCTTCTTGGGCTCAACGCTGCCGCCCACGACGGGACCGCCGACTTCCTCGGTCTCATCCGACGCTCCGAGGAGGTTGAGAACCTCCTCGCGAACGTCCTCGAGACGGAGGTTGAGATTCATGAGCACTTGGGCGGCCACTCCGTCTTGCTCGCGCAAGAGTCCGAGCAGCAGGTGTTCCGTGCCGACGTAGTTGTGATTCAGGTTCCGGGCTTCCTCGATGGCGTACTCGATCACCTTCTTGGCCCGCGGGGTCTGCGGTAGCTTGCCCATGGTCACGGTCTCGGGTCCGCTCTTGACGAGCTTCTCAACCTCGAGCCGCACCTTGCGCAGGTCGACATCCAGGTTCTTCAGCACGTTTGCGCCGACCCCTGATCCTTCCTTGACCAGACCGAGGAGGATGTGCTCCGTACCAATATACTCGTGGTTAAAGCGCTGTGCCTCTTGATTGGCGAGCGCCATCACCTTGCGTGCACGGTCCGTAAAACGCTCGAACATCTCTGCGCCTCTCCTTGGTATCAGCGCCGACTGAATCCGCCCCAACGGAGGAGGAACCATGTCGGAATCGCAGTCTCTCTCGGCAGCAGCCTATTGCCATACCGACAGACTATCGCAGGCAGATCGGCGACCGTAACGGCAGCCCCGGACGTGCTGCTCCAGGGTTTAGTCCACCCGCCGGCTCTCCATGCAAGCCTGTTGTTCACTTGAAGCAGCGCGGCGGATTCTATCACTGCCCCTTGTCTTGCTCAACTTACGGTGCGCCTCTCGTCGACCGCTGCTATGGATGTATCGACATCCTGCCGCCATCTAATGAAAGCCCGTCGGCTGGTTCCGGCCGTCTCTGCTTATCCGCTCTCAGCAAGAAGTACCCGGACGCTGCCCGTGCAATCTGTGTTCTCCTTCCGCCGAGAGTGGTATTTGTGGGCCTAACCGGTAGACTTCCCGGTAAGGAGCCTGCGGGCTGCCGAGACCTTCGGGAGGCTATCCGGACGTTCCTTGTGCGCAAACATTGCCGAACAGACCGCGAATCCCCGGTAGAGGCATTATGAACCAAGCCATCACCGAAGCGTTGGAGATCGTGGCTCGCGAAGGGGTCTGTTTGCGCCGTGACTGGCGTTTGGCTTGGCCTGCGCCGATGCAGGAACTTGTCTACCGTTTTAGGCTCTGGGAACCGGGGTCTCCGGGGCCGATACTCGTGGCGGTAATGGGCGGGGCGTCGTCGGGCAAGAGTACGGTTTTCAATAATCTGCTTGGCGGGCATCTCACCAGTCGGATCACTGCTCGAGGGCACGCGACGCGGGGCCCGATCCTGGCGGTACACGAGGACCAGCGGGAGCGAATCGAGCAACTTCTGGGCGACGGGCGGCTGCTGCCCGGGCTCCGCCGTGTTCCAATCGAGCTGGACGGCAATGTGTCCGGAGAGCCGGATGCGGTGGCTATGCTGTACCACCATCTGGATCCTCTTCGCAATATACTACTGTTCGACATGCCGGACCTGACCTCCCAGGCATCGGCGACCGAAGGTGAGGTTGCTCTTACCTTGCTCCCCTGGTTTGACCGGCTCGTGGTAGTTGTGGACCACGAGCGTTGGTTCGATCGCCAGACGGTCTCCGAACTGCGCGCCTATTCGGTTCGCTCCGGGCAGGATCGCCTGGTTCTGTTCAACCGGACCCGCGAGGAAGATCTTGCCGACGAGGACGAGGCTGCTCTTCGCGTTCAGGCTGAACGGCTTGCTGCTCAACGTATGCTCGTTCTCGGGTTTCGCCGGGGGCGGGGTTTCTGTCTGTTCGTCCCCGGCACACTGGATGAAGTTGTCGCTTTTCTGGCGACCCCCGGGCCGAAGCGAACGGGAGCGATGATCCGCCAGTTGTCCGAGGCCGCCAACCGGGTGCTCAACGAGAACGAGGAGAGGGCGGTTGGGTTGGCCAAGCTGCACGAGTCCCTTGGTGCGGCGGTTGCCCGAGTTTTGCCTTCGACGTGGGATTGCATGACGTCGCAAATGACCCCGCGGGAACGCAAGCAGCTCGAGGTGTTTTCCCGGATCTTCCGGCTCTACGAGACAGGGAGTTGGTTCACCGCCCAGACGCGTCGCGTCCGCAGTGCGCTGCAGGGCATTCCGGGGATTGGGGTGCTCCTGCGGTCTGCGCCGCCGCCGGATGAACCTATTGATGACAACGCGGACCGGATTACGGTGACTAAGGCGTTCTACCAGTCGACGGCCCAGCGTCAGATTCACGAGGTTCAACGGGTGGTCCGAGCCAGCAAGTTCTGGAGCGAGCTGGAACGATGGACGGGGCAGCGACCCTCGGCGCGGGCTTTTGAATGGACGCCCGCGCTGGTAAGTGAGGTTCAGGGGGTGGCGGAGAGATTCGACGCCGCGCTGGATCGGTGGACCGAGAAGGTCAAGTCTGAGTGTCAGGGGATTAGCCCGACAATCCACGGAGCGGTTGGTGCCGGTGTTATTGCCTTGGCAGTCGTGCTGATAGCTGTACCGGGTCCGATTACGGCTCTTACGCTCGTATCTGCAAAAGGGGCGATTGGCGCGGGTCTGGCGCACCTGGCAGCTAGTACGGGAGCGGGGGCGGTACTGGGTCGGCATATCGGTCGCCTTAGCGCCGTCATTCAGGAGAAGCTGCTGGGCAGCGCGGAGTTCGAGGCTGTGCAGGCCTCGGCCGCAGCCTTTCGTGGTCTGCTCGAAGACGCCGGCCGGGAGCTGGTGGCGGCTGCCGCTGACGAAGCGGCGGCATATGTCATGCCGTCCGGCGATCGACTAACGGCGGCTCTGGAGGTTCTGCGTAACGGGTCGGAGGATGAGGTCGATGACTGAACGCACCGCATCTTCATCGTTGACTCACGAGATGCAGGCCATCAACCGCGAGCTGGCTGACCTGGTCGGGGTCGAGCCGGTGGACCTTGCCCTTGGGTCGGAGGCTGCTCTGGTTGATGATCTCGTAATCTGCGGGATCCTCGGGGGGAAGGACGTAGGCAAGTCGACATTGATCAACGCTCTCGCCCGCGAACCGGTATCGGTCGACGCGCGCGAGGTGGGTCGTGGTACCGAGCGGCCGATGGTGTTTGTACACGGGGACGTGCGGACGATTGTGGGTGATCGCCTCTCCGCACTCGGGCGACATGTTCCGTTTGATGTCGCGTTGCACCGGGCGGATCCGATCCGCAACGTTGTGTTGGTAGATCTTCCGGATTTCGACAGTGAGTTTCGCGAACACCTCCAGGTTGTGCGGGTTGTGGCTCCGCTGCTCGATCGGGTGCTCTGGGTGCAGACTCCCCGTAAGATCGGTGACCGTGTACTGGCGGAGATGTTCCACGACGTAATCAAGGATGCCGGCAATGTTCTTTGCGTTCTCAACAAGGTGGACGAGCTGCTGGCCGACGGTGATCTGCCGCGGGAGACTGAAGGGCAGACCCTCGGCAGTGCGGACGCGGCGGATCTGTTCTGGCGGTGGCAGAGCGACTGGGTAGCCCGGGTAGTTGAGGGCATCGGTTTCCCGCGCGGTGACGAGCATCGCTTCTTAGTGGCCGCGGCATTCTCGGATTCCGCCGCGTTCACCGCCCACGTTGGGCGGCGCTGGGGTGATGCCGATTGGTCACGATACGAATCCGACCATGACATAGTGACGCGGATCGCCGGACGGGCCCTCGATGACCTTGATCGATTGCGGGCGGCGGTACTGGGTCCGGTGTCTGCGGATCAGGCACGCTGCTTAAAAGAGGCGAATCGTCGGCGCGAGCGGCAAGCCAACACCGAGCGCATCCGGCGGCACTACGACGTTGACGGCAATGCCGAGCTTCTGTCTCTGGCGTGCGATGCCGCATATCATCAACAGGTTCTTGCGGAAACCGTCGGAGCGAATTTCGCCGCGGCCGTCGCAGCCCGCCTGGCCGGGTACGTGCGGCCCGATACGGCCTTGGCTGACGAGCTGCTCGAACACCGGTTAGACCGTTGGCCCTTGCTGCGCCTGGCTTACTGGCCCTTCGGCTGGTTGTCGCGTGCTCTTGGCCGTCGGTTTAGTGCCTCGCACACGGTGCTGCCGGAGAGCACCGAAGACCCGTTCGAAGTTGAGGGTCGCAGTTTGCTCGATCGGGCGGAGTTGGTCCGAAGTCGAGTGCTGGCCGATCACGCGGTGGTTGCGTCGCGCCTCCGTATTGACGCGGCGCTGCCGACCGCGGCCAAGCTCTCGAAGAATGCCTCCTCTGCCGCGGCGGGCCTTATCCCGCGGTTTGAGAGAGGTCTGCTGGAGGGCATTTACGGTCGCGATTGCCGGCCTGGGTTCATCGGCAAGGCCGCGCTGTGGTTCGTCCTGCTGTGGTTCCCTTTTCTGCAGCCCGTGCTGGAGGGGGCGTTGGCGATGTACGTCGAAAGCGGGGCGTGGCATTGGGCACACGGGGCGTACCGCGTTGTCTCGGCGTTCAGTGCCGCTCATCTGCTGATGGGCTTCGCGGTGGTGGCGGCGGTGTACGTGGCGGTCCTTGCGGGAATGTACGCGCGCGGATTGCGCGCCGTGCGGTCTGCCCTAACGGGGCCCGGTGACGGAGCGCCGGGCACGCTTCTGGCTGACTCCGTTGACGAGGTTCTGGTTGTTGAAATCCTCGTTCCGTTGATCAGACCGTTCCAGGATAGTCTAGATCGTCTGTCAGCCCTTCAGGACAGACTTGATCGCCAGAGTTCAGATCCAGCTTGATGAACCTGCGGTGAGGGGACGCCGGTGCCGTTGCAGCTCACGGGCCGGTCTCGTAAACTCACTCCCCATGGAAACGACAGCAAGAACGACAATCGACCGGCTCGGGGAGCATGTGGGGAAGGTCGTCACCCTCAGCGGTTGGGTCTATAAGACGCGAGCCAGCGGGAAGATCGCCTTCATTATCGTCCGAGACGGCACCGGTTTGTGCCAGTGTGTTTTGGAGAAGAACGAGCAGACCGCGTCGTTCTTTGACGAGGGCCGCAGGCTTCCGCAGGAGTCATCCCTGCACATAACGGGCACTATCTCGGCCGAGGAGCGGGCGGTCGGGGGGCACGAATTGAGGGTCACGGGTCTGCAGGTAGTGGACCCGGCCGGGGATTATCCGATTACGCCTAAGCCGCACGGGGTCGAGTTTCTCATGGGGCATCGGCACCTGTGGTTTCGATCCCAAAGACAGTGGAACATCCTGCGCATCCGCGCGACGATCGTCGATCAGATCCGCCGGTTCTACAACGACAACGGCTTTGTCTTGATCGACACGCCGATCTTCGCTCCGGCCGCGGGAGAGGGCGCTCAGACTTTGTTCAAGGTCGACTATTTCGGCGACCCGGTCTATCTGGCCCAAACTGGGCAGCTCTACGTCGAAGCGGCTTGCATGGCCCACGGCAAGGTTTACTGCTTTGGGCCCACTTTTCGGGCGGAGCGGAGCAAGACCCGCCGGCATTTGACCGAGTTCTGGATGGTCGAGCCGGAAATCGCCTACGCCAGTCTTGATGACGTGATCGGGGTGGCTGAGGATTTCGTGTTTTCGATCGTTCGGCGGGTGCTCGCCGACCACCGCGACGCTCTTATCGAGTTGGGGCGCGATGTTGACGAGTTGGAGGCGGTCCAGAAGCCCTTCCATCGGGTTACCTATACCGAGGCGGTGGATCTGTTGCGCGGTCCTAAGGCCAAGGAGCTTCTCGAACGGGACTTGGCGGAGAAAACCGCTCGGGTGGCCGAGTTGGACGGGAAGATCGATGAACTGGAGGCGGTGGCCAAGGGCGGCGGCAAGCAGTGGCAGAAGGACAAGGCGGCGGCCGAGGTTATCGAAACCCGCGAGCAACGGGCCGAGTGCCAGGAGCAGATTCGTAACATTCCGCACCACCTGGAGCTGGCCGCGAGTTTCGAATGGGGCAGCGACCTGGGTGGATCGGACGAGACGATTATCTCGCGCTTGCATGATCGACCGGTGTTCGTCACCCACTACCCCAAGGATGTCAAAGCGTTCTACATGCGCGAGGATCGTAACGATCCCCGGGTGTTTGAGTGTTTCGATCTGCTGGCTCCGCAAGGTTTCGGTGAGATCATCGGCGGGTCGGCGCGCGAAGAGGACTACGATCGGCTGCTGGCCCGGATCAAGCACGAGAACCTCCCGCAAGCGGACTACGAGTGGTATCTTGACTTGCGGCGCTACGGCAGCGTTCCGCACGGCGGCTTCGGTTTGGGGGTCGAGCGGACCGTGGCGTGGGTGTGCAATCTGAAGCACATTCGAGAGACCATTCCCTTCCCACGCATGATGGGGAAGTTCTACCCGTAGGTCGCCATCCGGGGGGGGCGAGGATAACGGCGCCGCAATCGTCGCTGACATTGTCGGGCGCCGTCTGATTCGGCGGGTTGAACCGGTAATATATCAATGGTTCGGGGGCGGCGTTTGCTGACGCCACCCCCGGTTTCTCACTCAGATATCGCAATCGAGACTACTACGGGCAGGGGGACTCGCATTGTACGCCCCAGTAGTCCTGACCTTGGAAGGACAGGACCGCCCATTGGATATCAGTCATGTTGATGACCCCGTCGAGCGTACACCCGGCTTGATCCGTAGCTTCCATAGTGGCGTGACTGGTATCGCCCTGGAAAGCCAGGGTGAGGATCTGGATGTCGGCGATGTTGACGATCAGATTGTGATCGATGTCGGCCCACAGCCAGGTAGTCACGGAACGCGCCGGTGACAGGATCGGTGCACCGGGCGCACCGTAATCACCTTGCACGCTGTACCGGGTACCGGGACCGATCTCGGCGCCACTAACCAGGATGGTATTCCATCCGGCGGGACCGTCCGGCATGAGGAACACCGGAGAATCGTCCAGCGTGCCATCCTCTTGCACGTACTGCGACAGGCACGCCACGGCGGGATCCCTTGAATCTCCGGTCACCAGCAGGGCGACGGGATCCGGACCGACCTGAGGTTGGACGCTCAAGTACCGCGCCCCATGGACGTTTACGGTCAGAGTGGCGCACGGGGGGAAGCTCGGCGGATCGCCGGATGTCCACCGGTTCTTAAGTTCACCCCAATCCTTGCAGTCCACGTCGCTATCGCCATCGAAGTTGACGCACCGGCATCCCTCCCCGACTCCGCCGCCGGGTCCGGAGAAGCAACTCCAGAGCACGGCGAGATCGTCCTCATCGGTGTCGCCGTCCGCGTCACAGTCGCCCAGCGCAACACATTCGCCGGCTTCCGACAGATCACTCTCCATGAAGTCCGCGGATAACCCATCGCCGGTTGAAATGCCGACGATGCCGTCCTCGGCGGCAATCGCCAGACGGGTAAGCTGAATGAGCCCGTCAAAGAACATCTCGATCTGGAACGTGTTCTGGTTACTGGTGTTGTACTCGGGGACGTTTTGCCAGGTGACCACGACGCGATCGGCGAGCTGTTGCCATCGCACTGACCCTCCCTCTCCGGGGTCCAGATCGTCGAACAGGCCGGCGATTCGGGGTTTGCTGAAGTGGTTGGTTAGCGATTCGAGGTGCTCGTCGTCGCCGCTGCCGAAGGTAACGTATCCGTTAGTGCCGACGTAGAATGTGTCGTAGTCCGTACCGTAGAATGGCAGCGTTACGCCTCCGGTCAGGGCAATTGTGCTATAGTTGTCGTCGTCGTTGCTGGAATCCCAGGTCACGGTCGTTCCGCCCGAAGGATCAGTCGGCAGTGAGGTGACGTCGGTCTCGATACAGGACTGATAATGATCGAACGACCCGTTGGGCGCGAAGCTGAGGGTCACGTACTCGATGTCATTATCACTGTCGAATTCCTCGGTGAAGAAGTCGGGGATGTCCGGTGTTGTGAAGTTGTAACAAGCACCGCCATTGTCGTCGGATGCGCTGTTGCCCGCCACATCGACCACATCGATAGAGAAGAAGTACGTCCGGTTGTCCTCCAGCCCCGTGAGCAGATACTCGTGGTAGGACTTGTGACCATAACCAACCTTCGTTTCGGTCAGCGCGGAACAAGTTGTGCCATAATGCAGGGTGGACGAGGTGTCCTCGTTTGTTTGGAACGTGACCTTGGCACTGCGCGGCTCAAGATCCGTTGTCTGTACGAAGTAGACGTTCGGAGGGTCGCAATCCACCACGCCGGTCGCTTCGTTGACCACATCGAAGTTGCCGAAGCCATCGTCAGCGTCGACGTAAGTAACCGTGATGGTGTCGCCGTTGGTGATCTGCAGAGTACCGACCGCATCGGTCTCGCTCATCACAATACTGCCGCGAAACGCCGCAGTCTCCGCGGAGGTCTCGGTCAAGGTGACCACCTCGCCGGCCGGCTCGGTTTCCGAGACGATAGTCACTTCGATGGTCTCGATTACACCGTTGTCGGTGTTCAGATCGCAGTCCACCACCTGGATGTCGGCTACGCTCTCGCACGCGTACTTCTTGCTGTCCATCGAAACCACGCCTACCGTCGAGCAATTCACCAGCATGGGGGAAGCGGCCACCGAGAATACTTGTGGTCCCTCGGGTACGTTGAAGCCGTGAACTTCGACTTGCCAGGCACCGGTCTGCGGCGCCTCGACGAACACTTGCTCGATATTATTCACGTGGTCGGCCGCCGTACGCACCGCGGCGTTACTGGGGTTGGCCGGATCGAGCGTCCATGGATAGTGCCGCCCGCCGGACGGGTCGAATACCACCAAGTCCAGGTCGTTGACCAGAGCCGGGTTGACGTTTGCCGTGCCCGGGTAGTCATCCCAGGCCAACGTGATCTTCAGTTGCTCGCCCGCCGTGACTACGACCAGCATCGAATACACTTCGCCCTGGCTGATCTCGTCCTCAAGGAAGTTGCCGGTACGCATGAAGTCTACCGCGGCCTTGGCTCGTACCGATCCGTAACCGGCGCGATAGTCGGGCCCTACCGTATCGAGATCCTCGCAAGTGTGGGTCAACAACGCCTTGAGCGTGGACCCGCGGAAGTCCGGCTCGCCAGGGAACTGGGTTCGGAAGTCCTGTAGCAGTAAAGCGCTGATACCGGCCACGGTCGGGGCGGCCATGGACGTTCCGGATTTGCCGGTGTAGGCCGTATCGCTCGAACTCGAACAGGAGGTCACGTCGTAGTCACCGTCACTCTGGCTACCGGGGCCGGCCAGGTCCGGCTTGATCCGCCCGTCATCAGTCGGACCCCAGCTTGTGAAATCGGTCTGGGAGTCGTCGTTGGAGTTAAGGGCCCCGACGGTAATGTGGTTCTTGGCACACGCGGGGGGGGGCGGTCGAATGGTAGCCGTTATCATGCTCCCCGGGGCAACCGGTGCAGCTTCGCTCGTTGCCGTTGGCCCAGACTATTCGGAACGGATCACCCAGGCTCCCGCCGACGATGGCGTCGATAAGAGCCGCGGTTACGCCGTAGTCTCCGGTGATCGAACAGGGGAAGCCGTTCCAGCAGGTGTTCGTGCCGATCGAGTTGTTGGATATGTCGGCCCCGTACGTGTTGATGGCTTCATCGTAGTCATCTTCCATGTCGCCGGGGTTACTGTAGAGGAATATGCCCGATCCGTCATAGTCGAAACCGTAGGATTCGATCGTCACGCCCGGGGCCATTCCCCGGTATTGGCCGGAGCTGGCCGCCCCGCTGCCGCCTACGGTGCAGGCTACGTGAGTTGAATGGTCGCTCGTTCCGGACGAGTCGCGGACGGTCAAGCGACCACCGAAGTCAACGTGGGTTTGCCGGGCGTCACCGCCGTCGTAGACCAGCACCGTAACGCCGGATCCGTCCAGTCCGTACGGCGGCTCGTTGACAATGTCGACTCCGGTCCGGTCCCGGTTGCTGTCGTTGACCTCGCTCATTCGTGGCAGGGCCGGCTCGATCCACATCACGCCGTCTTCGTCGGCCAGGGTCGGGATTTTCTCCAGCGGGAGCTCGATGACCAGTCCGTTGATACTCTCTAAGTGCGAGCGGATCACCGCTCCGTGCTTAACGGCCAAGCCGGCTCCGCGGGAGGCGAGAGGGACGTCGCGATGAAAGAGAACATACGTGCCGACGATTGTCGGCTCGTCCTTGCCTTCGGGCTCGGCGGCGGAAACCACGGCCCAGGTCGGTACCTCTCGGTCGGCCAGGATCGGGTGCAATTTCCACGTTTGCTCGATCGTCCGGGCGTCGACCAGAGACTCTGCCCGTGCGAGGACTGCGGAATCTACGCCATCTGAGCCGACGGCAGCGAAGTAGGCGTTATTACCCAGGTAATCGAGCAAGCGTACGCCGGCATCCGCCAGCTCCACCCGCAGCGCGTCGTCAACCGGGGCACTGAACTGGACAACCACGTGGTTGCCCTCCGCGCCCGACGTTTTCCGGCTGAGGACGTCGGCGATCTCCGCCGAGGTTCTGGTTGGCGCCTCCATTGCTCCGGTCCGCCAGTCGATACGATTGGCCGCCTGAGCGACACTGCCGATCACCAACGTGACCGTCATTGCCAAGGCACAAGTAATCTGCAGGTGAGTAGTACGATTCTTTAGCATGACAAACCTTCCCGAAAAACCAAGGCATGACCAGAGGTTTGGACTGTTTCGCAAGAGCCACGTTTGACTCTGCCGCCGGAGGAGTGCCACGAGGTCAGGCACTGCGCCGGATCCCGTGATCCCAGCTATGGCCCGCAAGCTACACAACTGCCGAAACCGTGCGGTTCTGCTTGCGCGGTCCACGGTACGGCTGCGGCTTGCCTTCCAGCTCCCTCCTCCCACTGATCCTCCACAAGGAACCCACTTACCTTAAGTTTACCGGGCGACGTGGTCGTTTACAACGAAGAAACCACTGGACACTCGGCAGCGGCGCTGTAAGTTCTTAGTGAGCGGCCCGGCTCCACTCGACGATGCCCGGGAATAATACGCCCCCGGCCGTTTGTCTTTTTTTGTAAGGCGATTCAATAATGGGGAAGATTAGGGCAGGTTCCGCCCGTGGGCCTCGGAAACGCCGGTCTCCTGCGCGGTCGCATGGGACCGATAGTACGCGTTTACTCCGCGGATCGGCTGGCGCGGGTCACTGGGGACGGGTTGGTGCTCTCGCGATGGCGTTTGGCCTGGTGGTTATGGGTCTTTTAGTTTCCGGCTGTCGCACGGCGAGACCTGCGACATCCACGTCCCCCAGCGTAGCCAACGGGGCATCACCCGCCGACGGCGCGCTTGCCAACGAAGCTGCGAGCATGGCGGTCCACGACCAGAAACGGGCCGGCGACGCCTATCTCCGGGAAACTCCCGAGCCATCGGTGCGGCCGGAAGACCGGCCGATTCGTCCGGTTCGTCGACCCTGAGGGTCGATTGTCGGGTGGGGGGATAGCAGAAGCGCCCGACCGGAGCCCCGGCGGCATGTCGATTAGTGATGCTCCGCTGTGCGTGGGGGGCGATCCCATCTAAATTCGGCGAGTTCTTCGCCGCAGAAGCCCAAGCCCGAGCCCGATGGCCAGGAGCGTCACCATCCCGATACCTCCGCAACCGATCTGTTCGATGAACCGCGTAAGGGCTTCCACCTCGATGATGCCATCGAGCTTGGGATCCGAGGCTTCTACGTCTTCGATGATGGTGATACGATCATCAAAGGGCCGGGCGGTTGTATCGCTGGAACTCACCGTTGCCTCAAGCGCCGTGTAACTGCCCCGCGAGCCCGAGCGAAGCCCCACGGCTGCAATCTGGGTTTCGGCCGTATTGCCGGTACTTGCCGGCTCGGTATTGGCTGGAGCGGTTGAGGACAGGTTGGGTACGCCGACGAAGCCGTCTCCGTCGATGTCGAAACCCGGCATCCGCCAGGCATAGAGGATTGCCCAGATCCGCTTGTCCGGAATAAATTCCGTAGTACTCGGCGGTCGGAGCACGTCCTGCCAGCCCAGCCCAATACCGCGGCCGGCGTAGTGACGGTAATCGACACTGTTGAACCTGTTCTGGAGGTACTCCAGGGTTTGCTGAACGAACAGGTTCGTCTCTTCGTCGTTCGGGTCCAGGCGGAAGAACTGGCTCGGCGGCTGAGTGGCTTCATCGCTGGGGTCGATGATAATCGACCAGTTGCGTACGTCGGTGGTCCGCCACAGACCGTTACCGTCCCAATCGGCCCCGAGAAGGTCTTCGATTACGGATTCAGGGGCGACATCCTCACCGAGCAAGTCCGAGCGAAACAGGCGGAGCAAGTCGCTGACGTTCTCCGGGTTGTCGATGCCTTCATAGTCGAGGACTCCCGGTCCGTCACTGCTTACCAGGTCATTACCCATGTCCATGCCGTTGCCCAGGCCGTCCAGGTCGATGTCGGGGTTGTCCTCGGCTCCGAAACGGATGATGAAATCGCTGGTATTGCCGAACGAGCGCGGGTTTATCAAAGGTTCGAGGTCTTCGCTGTCGGAGCTGCTATCTCCGTCGGTATCGGGATTCGTCGGATCGGTGAAGATGAAGCCGTCGAAATCGTGAAGCATCGTGAACTCGTTGGGAACGTAAGCTCCGTCATCTTCGCGGGTGTTATCTAGGGGGTACTCTCCGGGGCTGGGCAGTCCGTCGCTGTTCGTGTCCTGCCACTCATCCCGGTCCAAGAGGCCGTTGCCGTCCTCGTCGATAAACGCCAAACCGAAGACCTCTATGTAGTCGCTAAGCCCGTCGCCGTCGGAGTCCCACATGAATGCGTTGGTGGCGACCGCCCGGCGGGTGAAGATCGGAGTAGGCGGCGTGCCCGGGATGATTGCCGACGGAGCCGGGAAGAACACGACCCGATCGTTCGTGTCGTCTTCGGCGATACCGCCCAGCTCCCAGTTGTCCGGCAGACCATCGCCATCGGTATCCGGCGAGTTGTCCGGCAACCCGTCCCCGTCGATGTCGAGCCGGCTCAGAATGCTGGCAACCGCCAGGTTGTCCGTGGAATTGTCTTGACTGTCCGCCAGCCGGTCGGCGGTGATCTCGACGAACACCTCCGCCGTTGCCACGGATTCCGAACCGTCGACCACGCCGACCTCGAATTCCGCGGTTCCCACCGCGTCGCTGGGCGCCGTGTAGCGGAAGGTAACTGACAAGTCTTCGGCACTAGACAAAATGACCGTTCGTTGTTCGAAGAAGCCGCCGGACACTCCGTTGATGTCGGTTATGGTGACGGTGTATGGCTCCACTCCGCCGCTTACTTCGACGGTGATGTCGATCGACTCGGCGACCGTGACGGCAAGGCCGTCCTCGCCACTCAATCGAACGGCCAGTTCGTCGTTTCCATTGGACTGGCTGTGGACGGCTGACTGAGTCAGCAATAACAACCCGATGGAAACGACCGCTATGGTGGTGCGAAGGCTCATTGATAGGTTTCCTCCCGCGTTAGCAAGCCCGATTTCTAAAGGACTCGACCGACCGGTCATTACAAGTGTAGTCGATAGGCGATCTTATAACGTCATTGCCGGGTATTAGTCAACCGCCGGGCGGTTGCCTCACCAGGTTTACGGGGCCGGGACTGGCTATGCCGGTGCGGTGGTCTATCAAACACCGGCGGCGGCAACCGCAGTTACCGCCGCCGGGCCAAGGAGCTTCGGGGGATTGTCGCTCCCATGTTCAAGCAATGTCCGCCCTCCGGCGGCTAATCATCAATACAGATGCCGCTGTCGCAGTGGCACGCCGGAGTGCCGGCGCAGGTCAGGCACCCTGTTCCGTCTACGAGCGGGGACCAGTCCTCCTGATCGAGACCACTGTTGCACTCCTCGCAGTCATTGGCCGGGTTTAAGTCGCCGTCGGTGTAGCATACTACGCCGATCGAGCACATTCCGGCATCGATGGAGTGGTCGCACTCGTCGTTCACCTCGTCGCAGGTGTCCGTTGTGCAATCCAGAGTGTCGGCACAATCTCTCGTGGTGCCGCCGCCGCATATCCCGGCCGTGCACTCCTGGTTTACCATACAGAACTCGGTGTCGCACGGCGTCGTGTCCGCGGCATGGTTGTCAAGGCACAGACCGAACCCGTCGCAACTGTCGGGATCCGTGCAGTCATCGTCGGTCGGATCACCGCAGGGCGTGCCGGCCGCCAAGTCCGGGTGAGTGCAGACCGCCGCCGCACACAGATCGTCCGTACAGTCGTTGCCTTCGTCCGGGCAGGCGGTGCCGTCGGGCTCGTTGTTTGCCAGGCATACTCCGGCGCCGTCGCAGGTATCGGGGTTATCACAATCGGAGTCGGTCGGGTCACCGCAGGACGTGCCGGCCGCCAAGTCCGGGTGAGTGCAGACCGCCGCCGCACACAGATCGTCCGTACAGTCGTTGCCTTCGTCCGGGCAGGCGGTGCCGTCGGGCTCGTTGTTTGCCAGGCATACTCCGGCGCCGTCGCAGGTATCGGGGTCATCACAATCGGAGTCGGTCGGGTCACCGCAGGACGTGCCGGCCGCCAAGTCCGGGTGAGTGCAGACCGCCGCCGCACACAGATCGTCCGTACAGTCGTTGCCTTCGTCCGGGCAGGCGGTGCCGTCGGGCTCGTTGTTTGCCAGGCATACTCCGGCCCCGTCGCAGGTATCGGGGTCATCACAATCGGAGTCGGTCGGGTCACCGCAGGACGTGCCGGCCGCCAAGTCCGGGTGAGTGCAGACCGCCGCCGCACACAGATCGTCCGTACAGTCGTTGCCTTCGTCCGGGCAGGCGGTGCCGTCGGGCTCGTTGTTTGCCAGGCATACTCCGGCGCCGTCGCAGGTATCGGGGTCATCACAATCGGAGTCCGTCGGGTCACCGCAGGACGTGCCGGCCGCCAAGTCCGGATGCGTGCAGACCGCCGCCGCACATAGATCGTCCGTGCAGTCGTTGCCTTCGTCCGGGCAGGCGGTGCCGTCGGGCTCGTTGTTTGCCAGGCATACTCCGGCCCCGTCGCAGGTATCGGGGTTATCACAATCGGAGTCCGTCGGGTCACCGCAAGCCGTTCCGGAAGCCTCGTAATTGGACGCGCAGATGCCTGCCCCGTTGCAGGTGTCGGGGTTGTCGCAATCCGAATCGACGATGCTACCGCAGAGGGTCCCTGAGGCCTCGTGGTTATCCAGGCAGACCCCGTGTCCGTTGCACGTGTCCGGGTTTGTGCAAACGGTATTGTCCTGATCGCCGCACAACGTGCCGACCACAGAATGCGGATGCACACAATTACCGGCTAGGCACACGTCATCCGTGCAGTCGTTGGTATCCGGTGTGCAGGCGGTTCCGTTTGCCTCGTGGTTGCCCAGGCACACCCCGGCGCCGTCGCAGGTATCAGCAGCCGTGCAATCCGTGATGCTGGAGTCGCCGCAGAGATCACCGAAAGACGCGAAGTTGTCCATACATACACCCGCTCCGTTACACGTGTCCGCCGGGTTGCACGTGGTGTCGGTCGGATCCCCGCACGCAGTTCCGGGCGGATGATTCGGGTGGGTGCATACCGCGTTTGAGCAGACGTCGTTGGTGCAGTCGTTTCCGTCGTCGCTACAAGGGGCACCGTTCGCAACGGGGTTATTCTGGCACACACCGAGACTGTTGCAGGTGTTGGCCGCATCGCACTCTCCGCTCGACTGATCGCCGCACGGAGTGCCCGCCGGCATGTACGGATGATCGCAGGAACCTGCGGCGCACACGTCATCCGTGCAATCGTTACCGTCGCCCGAGCAGGGAGTGTCGTCGGCTGCGTGGTTATCCAGGCATACACCTGCGCCGTTACAGGTATCCGGATTGGTGCATACAGTGTTGGTCTGATCACCGCAGGATGTTCCGATCGGGGAATTCGGATGATTGCATACGCCGGCGGCGCACACATCGTTCGTACAATCGTTCGTATCGGCGGTGCAGATCGTACCATCTGCCTCGTGGTTATCCAGGCACGATCCGGCTCCATCGCAGGTGTCAGGATCCGTGCAATCGTCATCTGTCAGGTCACCGCACGGAGTGCCACTCGTTTCGTGGTTCGCCAAGCAAACCCCGACGCCGTCGCACGTATCCGGATCCGTACACTCGTCGTCGATACCGGAGCCGCATGGTGTGTTGGCGGGTAGGTTCTGATGGTCGCATACCCCTGCAAGGCACAGATCATCCGTGCAGTCATTACTATCGTCCGGGCAACTTGTACCGTCCGGCGCATGGTTGGGCACGCAGACCCCGCCGTCGCACGTGTCAGGATCCGTGCAGGCGTCATCAAGTGGACTACCGCATGACGTACCGGCTGCTGCGTGGTTATCCAGGCATACCCCCGCGCCGTTACACGTATCCGGATTGGTACACACGGTGTTGGTCTGATCGCCGCAGGATGTTCCGATCGGGGAGTTCGGATGAACACACGTGCCGGCATCGCACACATCTACCGTGCATTCGTTCCCATCATCGGTGCAACCCGTACCGTCCGCCTCGTGGTTATCCAGGCATGTTCCGGCTCCGTCACAGGTGTCGGGATCCGTGCAATCTCCATTATCCGAGTTACCGCACGAGAAGCCGGCAGCTTCGTGATTAGCCAGGCAGACCCCGGCGCCATCGCACTTGTCGGGATTCGTACAGTCGTCATCCACGGTGCTGCCGCACGGATCACCTGCGGGCAGATAGTCGTTATTGCACACTCCAAACGTGCAGGTGTCAGGACCGGTGCAATCGTTGCCGTCTTGGCAGGTGGCTGGGTCGGTAGTCCGGATCTCGTACTCGACTTCCGCTCGACTGCCTCCGCTTTCTTCGACGATCACCTTGATCTTACGCGGAAGAGCTTGGGTTTCCGACGGTGTATACCGGCGCTGGTTCGTGGGCAGCCCTATCTGGTCCAGCTTGTCGTCCGAAGGGCCTACCCCCACAAATGCGAACGTGTAAGTGTTGATCCCCGAACCGCCAACGGTGGTAGCGGTCAGAATCGCCTGTTCCGGGGCGATTCCATCGCTGAGGCACAGCATGGGATGGTCGGCTGAGACCGCCAAGCTCACGGTACCTCCTCCGCTTCCACCGTGCGAGGACGAGATGTTAATGCTCAACGAGCTGGAGCCCTCCGCACCGGTAGCGTCCGTGACCCGCACTACAATAGCATCCGATCCCGCTCCCGCGGGCGCGGAGTAATTGCGCAGAACCTGAACGTCTTCGAGTCCGTCCTCGTCGAGGTTACCCACACCACAGTCGCACTTGGTGAAGCCCTCGAGGAACTCGTCGTCGGCGTCCGGGGTGCAATCGGACTCGCGCGTCGCGAGACGACCCAGCCCGGTGCCATCGCGGAAGCCGTAGCACACCGTGTACGGCGGGGTCCCTCCGGAGATGTTGGCAGATAACTCTGTTATAGTATTCGGCTGAATCGCCGGACTGGCGCTGGACAGCTCAACGTCCAGCCGTTTCGGGGCGGCGACCGTCAAGGATACGACTGAAGTCGCCACGTCTCCAACGCTATCCTGGACGCGAACCGTGATGCTGTCGGTGCCGGTGTCGTCGGCCGGGGCGGTGTAGGTCCGTTCCGGAGCGTCGTCGCCGGCCTCCTGGCAAGAGCAGTTGTCGTAGCCGGTCATCGGTTCGCAGGCGGAGTTTCTGCTCAATGCCGCCGTCGCGAGAGTCCCGCCTTCTACCAGGGTGTCGGCATCTCCCTTTTTGAAACAAACTGTATACGGCGGGGTGCCGCCGGCTACTTCCGCAGCGATGGTTGTGGTCCGTCTGGGAGCGACCGTCAGATCCGAACTGAACGCCGACAGCCGAAGCTCGTCCTCCGAGCGCACGACAATCGGGATCGAGGTCGAATCGCGGTTTCCGGCCGCGTCCAGAACGGTCACTCTTATAGTGACGTTGCCGGTTTCGACCGGAGCGTGATAGGTCGAACGTGCTACGGTAACCCCGTCCTCCTCTGTCAACGGTTCGGCCGTGAATGATGTTCCCTGAACACCCTCTACCGCCCAGAACACGCAATAAGGACTGCCGTTGCCCTCCGGGGCGACCACATCCAGACCGGCAAAGCTGGCCGGGGCCGCACACTCCGTCGAGCTCTCCGCCGAAAACGGGCTTCCACCGGAGATCGCGGCCTCCAGGGTGATCTCCTCACCGGGGACAATCGTGCTCTTTGCCTCTGCGGTCGAGCCGGTAAGGGTCAAGGGTGCCTCGGGGCGGACGATCGTCAGAGTTATCGTCGACTCGCCACCTTCTGTCCTAGCCTCTGGGTCAGTAGCCTGTACAGTCACGTTGACCTTGGTGCCGTCGACCCCAGGGTCGGTCAAGACCTCGTCGATGGTCAGAACGCTCGTTTGGGTCGGCTCGGTATCATCCGGAAAAGTGATGTCCAACTGGGCTTGCGGAACCTCGGGCGCGCCTGGTTTGGCCGCGAACCCCGTTTCGTCATTGTGATCCCAGTCCGCAGTTGCCACGGACCAAGTGAAGATGGCGTCTCTGGTGGTGGCGGCGCTGATACTGACCTTGCCAGTCTTGGCGTCGCCTCGGACCAGTACGGTTCGATCGGACGAGAGAAACACCGTTATCGGGGGCAAAGGTCGCGGCCCGGGCTCTTCCCAGTCGTCAGCCGGTTCGTCCGGCACCACTAGTTGAGTTTCATAACACCCCGGCTGCAGCAGCAGCAATCCCGACGCGAGCAGGATCCCGACCAGCAGGGTCGACTTGATAGAACTCATCTCGGCAAACCTCCCCTTCACTACCGCGAAGCGCAGTTTCGATTACTTACGTATCAGCCGGCATCCTTGCTAGTACGGATGTTCGCCGCGATGTCCTACCGACGGCGAATGCGAGGCTATTGCCCCGCTAGACGAATGAGCAGCTCGGCGTTTGGATTAATCATGAGCCCGCCGGTCCCGGGATTCCCTATAATAATCGAGCGTCGGAATCTCTGTCCGGCAATAACCGAACCGGGAACGGTCGATTCGAGCAGCCCCTGGGCCGGGCTGACCACCGCCCGCAACGAAGTCACGGGAGCGCCCAGCGTGCTGGTCACGGCCAGCAACTGCTGTGGCTGGTCAAAGGTCTGTGGAGCATTGAAATCCGCCCCGACCAATTCTATCGCGGCCCGGCCTTCGCCCGCCCGCACGGGGGTAAAGTCCCCGCTTTCCGCCCGCTCTACCCATCGGGTGCTCTGGGTCAGACCAAAGGCATAGACGCTTCGCTGCATAAGAGCCGACAACTCAGCCACCGCGTCGTCGTCACCAGGGGCAACCGTTGCCGGGGCGGCAGTTGAAATACTCTGTCCCGCAGCAAGTTGCACCCGACCCGCCACGGCGTCCGGGCGCGTGTTCGACAAATCGCCGGGAACAAAAGACGCGGTCCCTCGTTCAACCGTAAACGTTACCACGCCTTCTTGGGCGACGATGTGGACGATCCCCTCCGTGATGGCGACGCTGCCGACCGCTCCGCCGTTTTTGCCAACCACGGCCAGAGACTCTGCCTCCCGGTTCTTCCGGGCGGCGGTAACTCGGCCACGCACGACTTTCAGGACGCAACTGTTGGGGGCCAACCACTCCGGAGCAGGGTCAAACCGGATCTCGGACGACGTTTGAAGGTGCACCGATGCTCCGGAATCGGGAAGGACGACGACGGCCGTACCGTCCTTTGCGGTGGCTAGAGCCTGGCCGACGCTGAGGCCATTCTCTTCTGGATGGAAAGACGTGGGACTGACTCGCGACGGCTCACCCGCACCGACGCGCAGGGCTCCGCCGCCGGTAACGACGGTGGCAAACGCGACCGGATCCGCAGATTGGGCCCGAGTGAGTGCTCCTCCCACGCTGATTATAACGGAAACGAGAACCAGATTGCCAAACCCTCGAACGATCATCAATCACCTCGATCGCGCGAACTAGTTGAACTCGAAACCCACGGTAATGCCGTAAACCATCCGATCATACTCGAATATGGTCTGACCCATCTGGTCGACCACGTTACTGTCGTCGTCCGTCCATCTGGCGTGGAGCCGGATCGACATTACCGACCTGTCAAACTGCGGGGTGTACCGATTGGCCAGTTCCCCCTCCCGCAAGACGAAAGTTCGTGACAGGACGAGCCCGTACTCTTGAACAAAATCACGCCGGGGCCGCCGGTGGAAGTCGATCAGACTTCCATGAGAATACTCGCCCCATTCAAATGACGCGGTCGCGTCCAGCTCCAACCCCCACGGCAAGGGTACTTCCACACCTGCTCCGAACTCGTAGGCAGTGCGGTCGAACTCGTCTCCCTTGGTGGCGTCCCACGAATACCGTAGCCCCACCCAGGGCGTCAGGTACCGTTTCGGGTAATCCGCATCCTCCTGACGCAACCCTTCGTCGCCGGAGTACCCCCACGGCTCGAGCCCGTGCCGGTGATAGAACTCCGCCAAGTCGACGCTCTTGTGCCGATGGGTCAATCCGAAAGCCGGATAGCAACCATCCCGATTGTAGCGTTCATCGTACAGGTCTTCTCGATAATCTCTGATGTCATAAGAGAAATAAAGGTCCGTTTCCGCGTGGCGGTCCGCCCAGAACACCCTTACGCTGGGGCGGATAACCTGCGACTCCAAGAAACCGGATCGTCCGAGAAGCGTGTAGTCGTAATCGTACTGCAACGACAGGTAGATGGGTCCGAAATCTCCCGTCTTGCGGCGGGCTTCGTACTGTAATGCCACCGCTCCACCGTAGGTTTGCAGGTCATACTCGTCCACGTCGGCATGCCACAATTGCGACATCCGCCCCTGGAGACCGAACGTGAGACGTTCGGTGAGGTCCTTGGTGTAGTCCACGGCTGTTGTCTGGTAGAAACCGAAGTCCTTTCGACGCGAGATGTCGCGCGGCATGTCCGTGCGCTCTCCGAGCAACACTACATTCGTATCGCGGTGAAATCCGCTGATTAATGACAAGCGCACGTCATTCATCGGCGGCACCACGGCCGTGGTCTGCCGACGCAGACCCGCAATCTCCTTACGCTGCCGGGCAACCAGATACGGAATGACCTCGCAGCTATGCGAACCCGGATTGCTCTGTTCGTCCGCCGCGGGCCGCACGTCCAGGCGGGCGGCCATCTGCAGATACTTCTCCGCCTCATCCAATAACTGCGAACGTTTTGCAGGGACCGCCTCCGCCGAGGCTTGGAACGGGTAGATCAGCCCGAGGTACAGAGCCGCGTAACTGCGCCACGTGCGCTCCGTCGCGGGATCATCTACCAGCTCCGTCATGAGGGCCTGTGCCTCAGCCAGTTGCCGGCGCCCCGTCGAACTCACCGCGGCCCCTTCGCTCGGTGCCCGTACGGGTACCGCTTGACGGAACAAAATGACGCCCCGGAAGAACTTGGCCCGCGTTGCCTGATCGCCGGCCAGTCCCTCATCGAGCATCGTCTTGAGGATCCCGGTGGCGCGGGCCAGACTTCGAGACGCTTGGCTTCGGAGGGCCTTCACCGGTCCGGGGGCCTCTTCGCGATCGTAGTCTCCTGCGACGATATCCCGGGCATTGGTCTCGTCGATTCGGGCGATCTTGGCGTTGGCCACTACCTCAAGTAGGCGAAGCACGGCATCGGGATGTTCCAAGATGCCTACCAGGTGCTGCAAGTCCGCCGCCATCTTGCGATAGTGGTCTTGCTCCTGTGCAGCGGCTTCATGGGCCTGCTCCAACGCACTTATGCGCAACTCGATCAGTTCTTCGATTGAGAGCTCGGCGCGGCGCTTGAGGGCATACTCTTGCCTCTTCAGACCGTTCAACATGGCCTGGGCTACGATAGTCTCCGCGGCGGCGTCCGCTCCGGTTGACGACTCCCGGAGTTCCCGGAGCTTCAGCCGGAGCTGTTCGATTTCCTCGCCGGCCGACTTCTCTTCCCCCTCGGCGGACCGAGTCTCGATAGCCTGGGCGCAGGCCAGCGCGGAACTCTCGGCACTTTGCTTCGCGCGCAGTTCAATCAACCCCAGTTCGCCATAAGTCAATGCTCGGAACAGGCGGGCGGTTTTGTGGTCGGGCTCTCTGTCAATGACCGAAGTGAACAGCTTCTCAGCCTGCGTAAGTCGCGCGGCATCGCCCGGACCCATTGCCTCCAGGTCGCCTTGGCCGTCCAGGAAGCAATAGATCCCCTCGTTCAGGTCTACGAGCACATCGGCCGACGGACCTTCCTGGGCCGAGGACGTTGCAGTGAGACTCCAGACCACCAGCAAGACAGGCACAGCCAGGCAGCTTCGATCCATCGTTAGGTAACCCTCGCGCTAACTTCACCGGAGGGGTCTCCGGCTTCGTTGCGACCTCCAAACGTGAGCAGTCTGCAATACCCGAACCCACGAGCCCGCATGTCAAGCGGCGCGACTCTAGCTGCCTTCTTCGACGCCGGGCTCCTGGTCCGCCGCGATGATGGCGCTTTCCAGCATACTGGCCAGGGTGGTCACCGTGGTCCGAATGATAGTCGAGGTGGCGAAGTCCTTGAACTGCAAGGTCGTGATGCCGCAGGGCCCGCTGAGCAAGCAGCCGCTGGCCAGCAAGATCCCAAGACAACCGCGACGCCATCGGGCGTTCCTCATATCGCTTCCCTTTCCCTGCCAACGCCATGACACGACCGGCGCGGCACTTTCAACTACACGGATGCCGCCAGATTCTGCAGCAGAAAAATGGCCAGATCTGAACCCGACGAAAGAACCGCGCGAAGCCCAATGTCCGGATCAATGATGCACCCCTGAAAAGTGCAAGCACTCAGGATACATCCCCACTGGAGTATTCGATAGTAACGTGTCCTCATTTCACGTGCTGCCCAAGCAAACCAGAGTCGATATCTGTGTCCGCAGGTCAAATCAGACCGATGAGCTTACGGCTACGCCTGTGTGAAAACGCGCTATGCCCAAGCCGGCTCGTTGCCGGACGACCTGCACGAAAACTCATTGAAGCAACGTCCACGGATATTGTCAAGCTCTATCTTACGAGGTTCGGCGAGGCCAAGCGGCATCCGTGTGCGAGCCGGTTACGGCCCAAGCTCGCGTGGCGCCGACATCCTGTCTGCATCTTCGGACATCTCGGTGGTCTATCGCCCGTCGAGCGGACGGGAATCCGGCGTCACGTGTCCACGCCGGTCGCCGCTTCGTCCTCCTCGGGTACGTCCTCGCCGGTGTATACGTCTCCCACGTCCGTCTTATCCACGTCGCGCCGCAGAAGGAAGTAGATCACCGTGCTGCCGGAGAAGTAGAACGAGCATCCAAACGCCAACAACAGTCCGAACATCACCAGTACGTACGCCGAAATGAAAGACGCCGAGAAGTACTCGTACCAGACCAGCCGGCTCCAATCTGGCCAGAACTGCAGGCCGCCCGAACCGGTGAACGGCCAGAGCAAGTCAAGCTTGGCCAGCGGAGCTTCCTCCGTTCCGCGGCTCCACCAACCGAAAGGTGAAGTGCCGAAGGCTACGACTCGGTGCGTAATATTCAGCGAGAAGATCAAAAAGAACTTGGCGAAGTACCAGCAGATGTGGCCATAGACGACTGCGATGAACCCGTACAGGATCGTCTTCCACGGTCTGGTGAAGGCGTAACTCAGTGACCGGGAGAAGGCATCAAAGGCGTCCTGCCCTTCCGTAACCACAGCCGGCCAGAATAGGTGTCCGCCCACCGCTAAGCCGAGGAACAGAAGCGTAATCACCAAGCCACCGATCAAACAGAGCCCGAACGCAATCCCTCCGATCAGGTCGCCAAGCACCGGTATGCGCAAGAACACCCCCGAAGCTACGAGTAGCAGGCCGATCAGGACCACAAACACAAGCGGCAGTAGGGGGGCGAGCAACGTGCCTCCCAGAAGGTGGGTTCCCGCAAAACGCAAGGCCTCGCGGGCGGAGACCTTCTCGTTGCGTGCAAACTGGAGAGCAGCGATTCGGCATATTGCTCCGCCGCCCCACGCCCAAATCACGAGGGAGCCCAGACAGAATAAGGCAAAGTACACGGGGTGGGAGTGCGCCAGCCAGATAGTGCTCGGCATTGCATGCGCGACACACCAACCAGATGGGTTCATGGAATCCGAGTCCGCTGTCTGCTGTATCGACCACCAGGCGGAAAACACCCCCTGACCACTGACGGGACCATCATAATGGCGGCCAAGCTGATCCACGACGGCCGCGGTCGGCATGGCCGAATCTTCCACCCCGCCGCCGAGGGTCGATACGAAATTCAGACAGATGCCCAGTGCGAACGTCGCAATCAATGCCGCCAAGGCGATCCCGAGCTTGGCGGGGTGCAGGGCGATTCCCAGAATCCGCGCAAGATGGGGCAAGCCGGTCTCCTCAAGCCATCCGATGCCGGTTGGGGGTTGCTGGTCGTGCATCGTGGGATCCTCCTCGTAACTTGCCGCTGTTTCCCGATCGTCGTGTTTTGCTTGCCAAGCCGTGCCGTGGTGGTCGGGAGCGAATGCTCGACTTGCACGGCCATCCTGTGACGAGTGACCGTAAGACTCGATCCGCAAAGAACGGCACACCCGCCGATAGTTATGATTATAGTAACCGCTCGCCGATCGGCAACGCTACAACTACTCGGCGGAGGTTGCGCGCCGGTCTTCAATGTTCGCCGGTTGCCGTACCGGTCATCAGTTCGGCAATGAAATCGGCGACGGAGTTGATCAAAGCCTCGCGCGGCAACCTGTTGTTTATCCCGTCCGCTACCCGGCGAACAATTGCGCTGCCGACGACCGCGCCGTCGGCGTACTCGCAGACGGCTCGAACGTGTTGTGCGTTGCTTATCCCAAAACCAACGCATACCGGCAGATCGGATAGCGAGCGTAGCTCCCCAACCACTTCCGGCAATGCCGATGAGATTGCCGTTCGTTCGCCCGTCGTCCCCGCTACCGCAATCTGGTAAATGAACCCCGTCGATTGACGTGCGACGGCGGCGCGGCGCGCCGCTGACGCGGTGGGGGATACCAAACCAATGTAGCCCAGGCTCGCCGCGGCTGCGGCGGCCGAGGTGGGGGCGGACTCCTCGAGAGGGACGTCGGGGAGAATGACTCCATCGAAGCTCGAACCGGCGGCCTGATCCATGAACATCTGCAGGCCCGTGCGGTGTACGACCGAGTAGGACACCATCGCCACAATGGCGCAATTGACTTCGGGCCGTACTCGGCCGACGAGTCCGAACACATCCGCTACCGTTTGGCCGCGAGCTAGTACGTGAGTGAAGGAACTTTGAATCACCGGTCCGTCGGCGATCGAATCGGAATACGGAATGCCGATCTCTATCACCGCGGAACCAAGAGCATCGGCCCGGCGGATAAGTTCCGCGGTCGCCTCCAGATCCGGGAACCCGGCCGTGAGGTAGGGGAGCAGGGCCCCGCGCCCGGATCTTCTGGCGTCACCGAGTATCTTCTCGATTCGAGCTGTCGTCACCGTTGTAGCCCCATCATATTGGCGTCGAGTTCAGTACTTTGCCGGAATCGCCTGCAACTCCGCAAGCCCTATGTCGCGTTCACCGCCAGTTCGAGTTGCGACGATTGTGTCGGAAATCGTGGCTGCGCGAAAATAGTGTGGGCCGACTTTTTTCGGAGCCTTGATCATTCGTCCGCAGATAGAAGGGGGTTAGACGATGAACCAAGGACGCGGTGAGCCTGTGTAAGTCTCGTGTGGCCAGCATGTTACAGCGGGCACGGGGCGTCCACGACACGCTCTCGGGTCCTCTTCGCCGGTCTCAATAATGTCGCCGGGGATTGGGACGCGGCAGGTGATGCAACCACCAACGATAGCATAGGTTACGGCAGGCCGGGCACGCGGGGGCGGTCGGTTGCGGATGAAGCGAGACGGAGCAAAGCGAGTTTACGGTTTTTCAGGGCGGCATTCGATCGAGGATCACGACCCGCGAGATTATCGCGTTTTTTTCTTGGGCGGCTACCAGGACGGGAGTATAATTCAATAGTCTGATTCGGTGCGGCTGCCGTGCTCGACGGGGAGCCCACATTGGCTGAACCGATAACAGAACCGGTGGAGGCTTTGCTCGGAACCAAACGACGTACCGACCCCTTTGAGGTTGGCGGTCTGGGATTCGGCGAGCCACCCACGTTTAACATAGGGTTCTGTCATTGGCTCCCATCGGCACAGCGGCGGTTGCCCGGACGGACCTTGTAAACCGCGGGCTTGCGGCTTGATCGCAAGCCCCTTTTTTGCGCGCTGCGCAAAGGGGGCAGTGCCGCGGGCGCGACGCCGGAGACCGCCTCTTCTGATCCCCGTTTATGCCTTCCGTGCAATCGAAGTTTCCGGTGGTATACTCTCAGCCATGAACGCGATGGTGCTTTTCGAGGACGTCGGGTATGCCAACCTCCAGCCGTTGCTCGGTTGGCGTTCGCTATTTGAGCTGCGGATCGGACGGAAGATCGTCCTCGATAGAATGGCCCAGATTCTGGGCTTGCCCGTTGTCGGAGTCTGGACGCGCCCGCGGATGGCGGGAGTGGCGGCCCAGCGTTGCGGTGCGCCGGCCAACGGGCGGTTGCCCGAGAACACTCTTCTCGTCAATGGTCGCTGGTTGCCGAGCGGACCGGTTGATTTCCCTGCGGCGCCGTGCGCCGGAGTCGTCGGGGATGACGTTGCCTTTGTCATTTGTGATCGCAAGCTGGCGGAGAGGCTGGCACCGGAAGAGATGCTCAACCGGGAACGACTGCGCGGGGCTCTGTACGGGGTGCCGCGAGTTGCCGCCACCGGTCGGCTTATCGGATATCCGTGGGATGTTATAGCCAACCTCCGTGATTCCTTGAAAGAGGACTGGTGCGAGCCCGACGCCTGCATCGAGACCGAACTGGACCCGCGAGTTGATCTGGAGCACGTCGACCGGATCCACATCGGGCAGAATTCGCAGATTCATCCGACCGCAGTAATCGACGCGTCCACCGGCCCGGTGTTCATCAGTCACAATGTGCATGTCGGGCCTTACTGCGTGATTGAGGGACCGGCCTACATCGGGCCCGGGTCGCGAATCAACCCGCATGCCTGGCTGCACGACGGCGTCGCCACCGGAGCCTGCTGCAAGATCGGCGGCGAAATAGACGGCTGTATTTTCCATGGCTACACGAACAAGCAGCACAACGGCTTTCTCGGGCATGCATACGTCGGCAGTTGGGTCAACATCGGGGCCGGGGCGAACAACTCCGATCTCAAGAACACTTACAGCAGCGTGCGGGTGACCCTGGAGAACGGCGAAGTCGATACCGAGCAGATGTTCTTTGGAGCCGTCATCGGTGATCATGCTAAGCTCTGTATCAACGCTTCGTTGCCTACCGGAGCGGTGGTCGGAGTTGCTGCGGTGGTGGCCACGACCCGGTTCACTCCCAAATCCGTGCCCGCGTTCGCGTGGCTGACGGACGAGCAACTGTCACCGGGCAAGCCCGACCTTCTCCTTGATGTGGCGACCCGGATGATGGTGCGGCGCAATGTGGACATGACCGACGCCGAAGTGGAGCTATTCCTCGAACTCGGCGAACGCCAGTCAAACGGCGACGTCTGTTGAGAAAGGGCGACCGGCTCCGGACCTATTACCGCTGACGTTATCAAGAGACGTCCTCGACGAGGTGTGTGCATCGCACGGCCGTGCCGTGATCTCATTTCCGCGCAGGATCGCTCCGCTGCGAGAGAGTGAACTGCGGGCAATACGCCGGCGTTGCGTCCTCCAGCCCAGGGTTGCCGCGCGGCGGCTACCCTGGGATCACGGTCGGATGAGAGATCAACCCCAACCGGGGTTGCGTCACTGTGACTGGTCTTTGGCACCCCGTGGGCGCGACCCAGGTTGGGGTCGATTCAGAGGATTCGCCTGTACCCAGGGTGATCGCCACACGGTCGCGGTGGACATATGTCACTATCTTCGGCGTAAGGTCGAGAACCAGACGCCGACGTTCCCCGGCCGTCGCCGACGCTGAATCGCGGACAGGTGCCAAACCGCGGCCGCACGCAACCCGACGATCCCTCCAAAGTGCGGCAGTGCCGTTGCTGCTGCGGTTGTCCAACGACCGCTGGCGATTCCCTTCGCTTACGACTTCTCGCGAACGCTGCGGAGTTTGTCCTCGATGGTCTGCGCGCGGTCGGTGCGGGTCCCGAGCTTGATCGTCGTGGAAATGCGCGGCGCCCCCATGGCGTGTACGGTCTCATGGCAGCGCTTTACCGCGGCCATGACCGTATCCCAATCCCCTTCGATGTTCGTTCCGTACCCGTGCAGGTGCGGCGTCAGCCCCGCCTCAGTCAACACCTTCTCGCAGGCGACGACGTACTTAGAGACCGACACGCCGACCCCGACGGGCACCACACAGAGATCCATAATCACATTCATCTTCGAGCCTCCTTGAGCAACCTGCCTATTCTAAGGCGGTTCAAGGCGCGGGGCCACCAGGGGTAGGAGATTGGAGCCGTCTTAGAGCGAACCCGGGACGCGTGTTTGCGTCGCGCCGATTCTGGATGTGGACCGGAGGCCGGGGCAACGGAGAGCTTCGAGCAGGTTGATTGCGCCAGACCGAGGGCGAGAAGATACCCGGTGTTTTGGGGATGCTCGCCTTCACCGTATTATCCTACTACGATTCGAGTATGGGGGACAAGAACGCCCGGAACACGCGTCAGCTACGCAAAGAGACGGAGACGTTCAGATGAAACGAAAGACCATCATCCTGGTTTCGATTGTCTTGGCGGTTCTTCTGCTTTGGTACGTGTTTGTCCCGGAGGTTGGTTGGGATGGCAGCGTTATGAGCCGGATCGTAATAACGGTTGTCGATGGGCAGACGCGAACGCCGATCGCGAACGCTGCCGTCGAACTGCGCCGTCCTCGCAGGGAGAAAACTCGGGCGGGCTTCAGCCCGGACTTCTATGACAAGCTCGTGGCGAAAGCCGGCACGGACGAGTCCGGTACGGCGACGGTATCAGCGGCTTTTGGTGCCGGCGGAACCACCGGAATTCTCGGTCGATCCGGACGAGTGGTGTACTTCGATACTTGGTTGCAGGTGTTTGCCGACGGATACGAGACCACGCGCTCACCTCTCAGTCGATACACTGGGAGCACGCGGTCTGTCGGGCGCAGTCAAGACATCGAAATCGTCATTGAGCTTGCCGCGGTACGGCATGACCCGTAGCGGATGCCGAGGTGTTTCCGAACAAAGAGCGTGGAAATACGAGACCGTTCCCCAGGAGCCGAGGATCTACTGTGTTCAATGGTACCAACCTCATCAGGCGGTCACGCGGTAATCCGTTCCGAAGGGCCGCGGGATGGCGGTTCTCGAAGCAGCCTGGAAGTCCACGCTACGAGGTGTCGGAAGCTTGCGTTCCGGAAAGACGGACGGTTCAATCGCCACGCCCCGCGAGCAATGGCCCCGAAGGGGCCGGGGCATGTAGCCACGGGTGGAGCGAAGCGTAACCCGTAGGGACGATTGACTCTCTCGACATGCCGCCCCGAAGGGCCGGAGGACCGCAGCTCGCGATGCAGGCTGGAAGCCTACGCTACGGACCGGCCCGAAGGATGGCAGCTCTCCAAGCAGACTGGAGGCCTGCGTTACGGGCCACGCGGCGGAAGGGCATGGTCGAGGCGCAAGATGCGCGTTGGGTTGCAGTAACGACGAAAGGTTGCTGCGGCGTTCGATGGACTGTTACGGCGGGGTGTCGAAGTCGGCCAGCTTGAGATCCTCGGCGGGATCGTCCGTGCGGACGTAGAAATCGTTGATGCGTTGGCGGTGGAACTTGCGGTAACCGCGGGCGGTGAGGTACGGTTCGATCTCATTCCCGGTGGGACGGTCGTTCTCGACAACCAGAACTCGCGGACGGAACCGGTCCAGATCAAGCCCCTCGAGGACCTCCAACTCGCAGCCCTCGGTATCAATCGAAACCAGATCGATGGACCAACCGGCGTTGGGAACCCACGGACCGCGACCCGGCGGGGGGTTCTTCCGCTCGTGGCGGAGAACGTCGTTGAGCGTAACGACCGGCACCTCGATTTCCACGAGCGTCGCGCCCTCACGCCGGCAGCGGTCGACGTGTTCCTGGTCGGCCTTCAGGAACGACAGAACGGGACGGTTCTGGGCCACGGTGAACTTGGCCGTGCGCGGGCTGCCCGGCTTGCTGACCGCGGCGTTGATCACTCTGCTGCGGACCCGGGCGGTCGCGGCCTTCTCGCACAGCTCGCGGATCGGCTCGATTAGGATCCCGTGCCATCCCATCTGCTCTAGAAAGTACGTATTGCTGATCGTAACGCCGTCGAAGGCCCCGACATCGATGAAGTAGCCGCTCGGTCTTTGACGAAAAACCTCCCACAAGACCCGGTCTTCACCGAATTGGGCCTTGTATAGATGATCGATCGAAATGGTTGTCATAAGGGAGGCACCTCCGCGCATTCCGGCGGCACTACCGCCGCGCAGAGTCGGTCCGCCCCCCCCACGGCACTCGCCGACTCCGCCGCGGGAGGCACCACTTCCGATAACGGTGCCGTAACCGGGGCACTTGCCCCCGGGGTCGTCGGGAGGACCCCGCCGCGTTGCAGCTCCTTTACCAGCGAGGTAAGCCGGTGGCTGTACAGGTGCTCCGCCAGAGTCCGCCGTTGACCGGCCAGGGCAATCTGCCTGCGGTCATCCGGATGGGTCAGGTAATACGAGGTCTTCTCCAACAGCTCCTGTTCATTATGGAAGACCTCGCACTCCTTGCCGATCTCGAAGAACTCTCCGAGTTCGGCTGTCGGGTAGGTCAACATGAACCCGCCGTGGGCCGTGATCTCAAAATGACGGAGAATCAGCCCGCTTTCGAGATTACCCTTGATCATGTTCAAGCAGACCGGAACCTGCCGCATGCGTTTGTGGAGCAGTTTGAGATCCCAGATTCGCGGAGTGTGCTTCAACCCGCACAGATTCTCCCAGTGATCGCCGATCAGCTCGAAGTTCTCCCCCAACTTGCGCTTGAGGAACCGGGCGAACCGGTCCCGCTGTTTGACCGCAAGATACGCGTTGTATACGAACTTGTCGCCGTAGTATCCGGCGGCTTTCCGCGCCCGGACCTCCCGAGAGTCCTGGGGAGTCGGCGGATCAGCGAATCCGTATAGATCAAAGTAGATGCTGTGAAACGGCACGTCTGGCAGATCCGCCCGCACGGCCGCGGCCGTCAGGCCCGGCAGCAACTGCCCCGAGCCGATCGTCTGGTTGGACTTGAACCACGACGAACCCGGATGGCCCATGAACGCCAGAACCGGACCGGACTCGTCAACGACGGCCGGGCTAGTGTCGTATTCGCCGTCACCGGCCGCCATGGGCACTCTGATTACGTTGGGAACGCCCAGTCGAATCAGTTCGTCGGCGTGGGCACGCTCCATGACTCCCTTAATCCAGGTCGGGCTTTCCAACAGGTGCCAATGATCCGCCCACTCCACCTGAGCCATTGTGGAGGTGATCGGATCCAGGTAGCACGCGACATAGGGGATCCCCAACGCGGCCGTCGTCAATTGCATCTGCCCGGCGTTTTTGCCCGACGGAACCAGGGTAAGGGCACTGGTGTTGAAATCGACAACAAGCTCGATGTCGTGTTCTTCCAGAAACGGTCGGTAGATTGCTCCGTCACGCAAACGCGCGTCCAAAGAGCGGTTGAAGTCCGGGTTCGGCACCTCGGGAAGCAGGTAGGTATCGAAGCCGGCGACGCGTGCGGCCCGCTCGAGTTGCGCCGTAGTAGCCACCCGGAGCCGCCGCCGGACGGATCCACTTCCTCCCGGACACTCGGCAGACTCTACTCGAAGAACCGGCGGTTTTGCCGGACTTTGAGGCGGCGGGCAAGTGATGCTCGGAGTCGGCTTGGCAGGGCTTGTGACGACAATACGGTCAGTCTCGTCTCCCTGTTTCACCCGACCGGCAGACGTTGCTTCCCGAGTGGAAGTGAAGCAGTCAAGCCGGGCATGCTTGAACATCCGCTGGAGACGATCCTCCCAAGTATGGTCGCGCCGCAGGCGCGCAAGGGCGGCGGTACCAAGAGCCCGTCGTCTCGCGTCATCGGCGAGCAGCTCGGCGATAATCGCACGAGCCTGCCCCGGAGTGTCAAATAGTCCGATTTCCTTGTGCGGTTCGAACAGGTCCGCTAGACCCCGGCGGTTGATGTGGACCTGAGCAACCCCCGACGCCGCAATCTGAAACGGCTTATGACTGGCGCCTTCTTCCTCGCCGCCCTGCGAGATGTTGATGGCGATCTTACCGCGGGCGTACACGGCGGCTTGATCGCGATAGTCCACCCATCCGCCCCCGGGTATGCCCCGCGAGGACCAGTCCGACCCGAACACCGCCAGGCGGAAATACCGGGCGAGATACGACAAGATGAAGGTGCGTTGCCAGGAAAGGAATGACCAGAGGATCTCGGTCGCGGCGAAGTAGGTGTGATGGTTGGCCAGCAGCCAGCGGGATGCTTCGGCGTGGTCGTTCTCCAGTTGCTCAAACAGGTCGAAACCCGGGGTGTTCGGAGAACTCTGCCGATGTTGCGTCCATTCGTTGCCCAAGGCAGTCAAAGGACCAACAAGTGAATCCGGAGCGTCCTTCCGCCAGAGTTCGTCCAGCCTCGTCCGGACTGACTCAGCCACGATGGCGCTGATCGCGTTTTGGTCGGGCTCGTTTTGTTCGAGGAACGGCTCCAAGGCGGGGATGGGGGCCGGGGGCGACCCGACGACTGCCACCACGTCGTACTCCGGGTTCACCGGTCCGACGGGATTCATAAACTCGGGATCTTCAGCCACCGGCACCCCGAAACAGCTCCGCCAGCCCAGCAGACGCTTGAGCTCTCGAGCGTGGACGTCACTCTTGAGGAAGTGGTGCTTCGCCCCGCCGCGCAACATCGGCTGAAAGTCGTCTCGCAGTGATTGTCTCTCGAGGAACCACTGAGGGATGGTCCGTCCACCACAGCAAGTGGGGGATTCCCATTCTGTCGAACAGGGTCGATATCTCGCCGCTCGGCAGTGTTACGCAAGGCCATTCCGTTGTGCCATTGGTCCCCAATCCGATGACGGCCTGCACGTTTTCGCGGCGTAAGCCCGCTTCCATCCGGGCCGTGATTACGTCGAGGCTCTCCGTCGGCACCTGACGCATCTCCAGCATCTGGAACACCGCCGTGCGAATGCCCATCCTCCGGGCAGCCTGCATCATCTGGGCAATGTAGAAGCAACTGACCCGTCCGGGACACTGCAGGAACAACAAGGTCGGGGGTAACGTCGCGCTTCCACCGGGGTGGGATTACCGGCGGAGCTGCGTCCGTCGTTTTCTCACTCAGATCAACCGAGTGGGCCGCCTGACGTCGGGAAGTCAATGCCGCGTTGCGGATTCTGTTCGTCCATCCTTTTTCGTATCACCTATGCCTTAATGTAAAGGGCATCGCCCCAATTGTGCGGTTGGTCCGAGGGGTAGACGGCGTGCCGCCGATAGCCGCACTCCGTCATGAAGCGATCGATCTCATCGAATAAGGGACAGTCCTTGTAGATCGGTACGAACGAGACCTCGAGATAGACGAGCTTCGTGGTCTCAAGCAGCTTGCGGGCGCCGTACAGGGCCTTCAGCTCCGCGCCTTGTACATCCAGCTTCAACAACCCGACTTTGCGCGGGTCCACCCCGGCCTGCTCGCACCAACGGTCCAGCGTGCAAACCTCCACCTCCTCCTTGCCAACGATTCTGGTCCACTTGGCACAAGGATTACCATCTTCGTAACCCAAAAGAGAATTGGCTTCCGGAGAAGGTCGTCAGGTTTATCCACGACTTCCCATCATGATCGGCCACCGCCTTTTTGACCGGAGTAGCATTGATCGCGGCGCACTTGGCCCGAAGCTGCTCGAACACCGCGCTGACCGGCTCGAAGCTGTAGATCTTGGCATTCGGGTACGTGTTGCGGAGCATACCCGCCATCTGGCCGACGTTTGCCCCGCAGTCCAGAACGACCTCGGGTTCAGGGTTCAGCAGCTTGAAGTCATATGTCGCGGCGGCAGAAGAGAACTCGACCGGGGCGGGCCTTGACATTGGCCAGGCTGTTGAGAAGGGCCCCCAGGCGATGGCTGAACAGGTGCTCGGACAAGGTCCGCCTCTGCCCGGCAAGCGCAATCGCCGCCCGCGTCGTCGGGACGACCCAGGTAATACCGGATCTTCTCTAGCAGGTCCTGCTCGTTACGAAACGTGATGCACTCCTTACCAACCTCAAAACACTTGTCGAGTTCCGGCTGCTGATAGCAGAGCATGAAACCCCCGGCCGCGGTGATCTCAAAATGCCGCATGTTCAGCCCGGTCTCGCCGTTGCCGTTTACGAGGTTCAGATTGATCGCCGCCTCGCGGAAGTGGGCGAAGTACTCTTCCACCGTCGGCAGGGGACCTGCGGCCGGCAATCCGTAGGCCCGGTCCCAGCCGGTGCCGGCCAGGTGGAACTGGTCGCCCAACTTCCGTTTCAGGAAGATGACGAACCGGTCACGTTGCGGATGCACTGCGTGGCATTGAAGAAGAGTTTTGCGTTGAAATACGCGGCGGCCTTGTTTGCGCGGATGTTAAGGTCGTCGCCCGGGGTGGGCGGCTCGCCCAGCCCAAACACCTCGTGGTAGGCATCGAAGAACGTCGCCTGCGGCAGGTCCGCTCGAATAGACTGGGCCAACGTACCCGCCAGGAGCGTGCTGGTCGGGACTGTTGTATTGGATGCGAAATAGCTCGTATTCTGTCCGCCCACAAAAGAGACCACCGGGCGGCAGCGGGCGGTGTCCATTGGGTCGGTGCAGTATGGGCGATTCGGTGCCGCCATCGGCAGGTGCATGACACTGGGCACACCGAACCGTTGCAGCTCCATCGCCTGGGCGCGGTCCCAAACCGCCTTAACCCACGTGGCGCTCTGCAAGCTCTGCCACACCTCGGGCCAGCCCATCCCCTGTAGGGCCGTGACAACCGGGTCTATGAAGTGCGAGCAGAGCGGTTTGCCGAGTTCTTCGTGGACCGGGCTCAGGGTGCCCGGCTTCGACGTACTCTGAGCGAAACCGAGGCCCGCTCCACCGTTATCCAGAAGAAGATCTACCGGTTCCGCCCGCGACCTTCCCAGCACGGCCACCCCGTTGGCGATTCGCGCACCCAGATCCGCCGCGTGCACGTTTCCACTGGGGTGTTGTGCGACAGGCAGGTCAACAGTCTCGTGGCCCAGCGCGTGGCAAGCGGGCTTCCACCAACTGTGGGCAAAAACGCCAATCCGCATACGCTACCTCCGAGCGTAGAATGCCCCAGCCGGCGGCTCCGCCGCCGCATGCACCAGGTCCATCAACGCAGATCCAATCTAGTTATCGGTCATTCGGGGCGATGGTGTTGAGGGCGGATGCAGGGGCAGCACGTCGCCGGCTCAGGCGTACGAGACAATCACGACAAGTTCCGTACTGATTGAATAGGAATGTTGAGTGGTGTTAAGATGCGGCCCGCGGGCGCGTGTTCGGGCGCCCGTTTCTGTGCCGGATCGCGGGAGAAAGAGGGTAGCACCGAGTTCGGAACCCCAAACCCGGCGGCTTAGGTAGGAGCGGACCTCGTTGAGCGGATTCTCAAACGGAGAGGGATAGTAAGATGGGACGACTTCGGGTTGGATTCGCGGCGGCGCTTCTGACAGCAGGGATATCATCCGGTGGAGCCTCCGTTGCGGCAATGGTCGGCAACGCCTTCACCTACCAGGGGCAACTCAAGCTGGACGGGGCGCCAGTAGATGGTTCGGCCGATTTGGTATTCGTGCTGACGAACGCTGGAACCGACGGCAGCTCGATCGGCCCCGTCCTGCAGTTCTCCGGCTATGCTATCAAAGATGGCCTCTTCTCGGTGAACTTGGATTTCGGGTCCGGCGCGTTCGACGGAACCATGCGCTGGCTGGAGATTCGGGTCCGGTTCCCGGCCTGGGACGGAAGCGGGACGGAGCCTTCGTTCGTTACGCTCGAGCCGCGTCAGCGGGTGAACCCGGCCCCGTACGCGCTGGCGTTACCGGGAATGCTCATCGAGCAGAACGAGACCAGCCCGAATGTGGTCGGAGGGTGGACGGGCAATTTCGCCAGCACTGGCGTGGTGGGTGCTACCGTTAGCGGCGGCGGCGATCCGACAGATGATATCGAGTATCCCGATTTCAACGCGGTAACCGACCACTTCGGTACGGTCGGAGGCGGATCTGCAAACGTGGCGGGCGATTTCACGGATCCCGTAACCAGTGCCAAGCATGCGACCGTCGGAGGTGGATTCGCCAACCGGGCAACGGGGGGATTCGCAACGATCCCCGGCGGCATGGGGAACTGGGCTTCCGCAGAGGCCGCTACTGTGGTGGGCGGAACACAGAACGCCGCGCACGGCGTTTGCAGTCTCGCCGCCGGCACCTTCGCCGTGGCCAATCACGACAACAGCTTCGTCTGGTCCGACGGAGCCGGCGCCCCATTCAATTCGACGGCGGACCGGCAGTTCCTGATCTCTGCTTCCGGCGGAGTCGGCATCGGTACGAACGCTCCGCAGGATCGGCTTCATCTGCGCGGCGGTATGGTCGTCGAGGCGATCAACTACGGCAACAACAGTTGCCTGCGCTTCAAGAAGTTTGAGCACTCCATCCTGGACAGTCCGGCCGTGTTCGCGTTTTCGCATCGTACCGACGGGACCGAACTGTGGATGTACGGTGACGGCGACGAGGGCTACCACAACTTCCAGAGCTGGGACTACGCGGACAACGTCGTCAAGTTCCCGGCCAGCGGAAGCACCCTGCTTATCGACATGGCGCAGAACCGTGTCGGCATTGGAACTGACAGCCCAAGTGAACAACTCAGCGTGGCAGGGGCGATCGAGTCGACATCCGGCGGTTTCAAGTTCCCAGACGGTTCCGTGCAGACAACTGCCGCAACCGGCAGCGGAAGCTCCGTTTGGAGCACTAGCGGAGACAACGCCTATTACACCACGGGCAACGTCGGAATCGGCTACAACGATCCGAACCGCAAGCTCTATATTCTGGAAGACGCGGAGGACATCGCTCTTTCGCTGAAGCTCGATAATCCGCATCCGGCGTTCGGCCAATCCGGCGTAGGCATCCTCTTTTCGGTCGGCGGCTCAGGAGGCGGGCCCATCAGTGACACGAGAGGGAAAGGAGCCCTGGCATACGAGTACGCCGCCACCTGGAACCGAGGGAACTTCCACTTCCTGCAGAACAACGGGGCAGATCAGACGAATCCGACCCTCGCCGATTCCGTAATGACGATCACCCACGACGGGACGGTCGGCATCGGCACCGTGACGCCGGGCGGTGTGCTGGCCCTGGGCGACTACAGCGGCGGAACCGGGACCAGCCTTGTGCAGGAGTACACTAAGCAACTGGTGCTAGCCGGCGAGTTCAATGAAGGACCCAATACGGGCCAATCCGTCAAGTTGCTCATCTCAGAGTACGACAACGACGACGGCGACACCGACATCTACCCGATCTACGTCGAAGATGAGAACAACTCCCAACATTTCTACCTTCGACATCAAGGGGGAAGCAGCGGAGGTACGAAGACGGCCTACTTCGGTGGCAACGTGGGTATTGGTACAACTGACCTGACCTCGAGCCTGACCGTCCAAGGCACGATCGAATCGAAGACCGGGGGGATCAAGTTCCCTGACGGCACGGTCCAGAATACGGCCGCCGTCGGAGGAACTACCAGTTGGAATCTGACAGGCAACTCCGGAACGACTCCTGCCACCCACTTTGTCGGAACGACGGACAACGCGTCGCTCTCCTTTCGAGTCAACAACGTGCGGGGTTTCTTGATCGCGCCGCGGACGTATGGCCCGAACCTGATCGGCGGGTACTCAGCCAATAGCGTCGGGGTCGGTGTCTCGGGCGCGACAATCGGCGGCGGCGGAGGGAGACGGAACAGCGCTCCCCTGTACTACGGTAACACCGTCGAGGATGATTTCGGGACGATTGCCGGCGGATGGCACAACCAGGCCGGGAACGGAACCGGGACCGTAAGCGACGCCGAGGGCGCTACGGTCGGCGGCGGTTTCGAGAACACGGCCTCCGGATTCGCCTCTACCGTAGGCGGCGGAGAGGGCAACAACGCGACGGACAATTACGCGACGATCCCGGGCGGCATGTACAACGAAGCCGGCGGCAGATACAGCTTCGCGGCAGGGTATCGCGCCAAGGCCAACCACGACGGTACATTCGTCTGGGCCGACTCCGGCACGACCGACTTCGCGTCCGCGGCGGAGAATCAGTTCCTGATAATGGCTTCCGGCGGTACCGCCGTTGGCGATAACAGCGCACACGGCTATGACCTGTTCGTGAACGGCTCAGCAGCCAAGCCCGGCGGCGGATCGTGGTCGAACTACTCCGATGCGCGAGTGAAGAAGAACGTCGAGTCACTCGACGGAGCGCTCGAGCAGCTTCTGCGACTTCGCGGTGTCACCTTTGAGTACAAGGAACCGTACGCCAAGTTCGGCACGTCCGGCCGGCAGATCGGCCTGATCGCCCAGGAAGTGGAGAAAGTGTTCCCCGACTGGGTTGACGAGGCCCCCAACGGTGACAAATGGGTGACGGTCCGCGGGCTGGAGGCCTTGGTGGTTGAAGCCCTCCGGGACTTACGCACAGAACGAGCGGTCGAGATTGAACGGCTCCAAGAGACGATTGCGCAACAACAAACTCTGATAGATAGCCTGCTCCGTCGCATGGAGGCCCTGGAGCAGAACGATCGACCTTAGTGTGGGATAGCGGGCCGTCAGCGCGCGTCGATAACCTCGAGCCAGATACGTTCGATTCGGGCGAACACGGCGTCCCATGTAAACGGCCTCAAGACGTCCGGCATGGTCTTGGCGGGGTCGCCCAGCGGGGGCATGCGCAAAACAGCTTCGATTCGATCTTCAAGCGCGGTAACGAACGCTGGCAGGTCCTCCGGTACGGGAACGTCGGGACCAATGAGCCGCGGTAGCGATACCCGATCGAGCACCCGGTCAAGATTCGAACCGAAACTGTGGCGGAGCCCGGGTAGGTCCGTGCAAACCAACCGACATCCGCAAGCCAGCGCCTCAATCAGCACCAACGGCAGCCCCTCATAGAATGATGGCAGAACGAAGACGCTGCAACTCCGCATGAGTTCAGCCAGCGCCTTTTGGCCAAGCTGACCATGCATCACCACCCGCGGAGCCATAGCGGCCATCCGTGCCCGCAAGTCCTCGGCCTCGCGCCCCGCTCCGTCGCCGGCCACATGTAACACCAAACCCGGCTCCCGCGCGCCCAGCCGTTCAACCGCGTCGAGAAGCCAGGGCAAGCCCTTGGCATTGCTGTACTTCCCGGCGTACGCAATGGACATCCGGTTTCGGTTACGCACCCCTCGAGCGTGGAAGATCTCCTTCCGGTACCCGGTTCCAACGGTATGAACGCGACCGGGGGCCACCTTCAGCTTCGCGGTGAGATGATCGGCGTGGCCCTGATGAAGCACGCAGAAACGATCGTTGCGGGCACACCCGTACCTAACCTCGTCGGCTAAGTGGGGGCACAGTGCCATCTGCCGCAGCCCGGTGGCGTGACAGTGGTTGACCACGGGAACGTCCGGGGCAACATCCTTGACCAGCGCGCTGAGCAGCCAGATGTGCCGCGTGTGGATGACATCCGGCTTGAAATCGGTTACTGCCTCGGACACGTGCCGCCGCCACGCTCCGCGATAATCCGCCAGTTGCCGCTCATCGAGGCCGGCAAACCGGCTGCTGGGATAGGGCATAACATCGCTCATGCCCGGCAGGGGGAAACCCAGTTCGCCATCGCCGAACCTCAGCGGGCGAACCAGCGATTCATCCAGGCCGCCGGTCGGGGGATTCGGATCGTCGTGTGGGGTACCGATAACGACCTGCTGCTCCCAGCCGGCGGCGTCGGCCAGCCGAACGGTCGCATCAAGTGAGACCCCGCTCCCCGTGAACGACGGTCGTTGCGACAACAGATGTAGAACCCGATTACCCATACACGCTCCGTGATCTAATCTCCCTCGGCGAATCGCGCCGCCGACTAAGAGCCTACCGGGAAGAGGCGGCTGGTCAAACGCTGGTACACGGTTGTTGCGGAACGCCGCTCAGGACCCGGTAGCTGGCATATTCTCGGAAGCACCCGTGGTCGCGAGACAGGATTCTCGGTCCGGCGTGCCGACTTGGCGGCACGTTGGGCAGGCGCTTCGGAGCCGGTAATGAGAAACGCCACCCCGGTAGGGAGTGGCGTTTCAATGAGTCACCTGCTGCTTGCGGGGCTACTTCTTATCCTGTTTCAAAGCCTCCTCGAACCGGGCAAGGGCGACCTTCATCTCCTTCACCCCGGCGCCCCCCGAAAGTCCAATCGCTTTGTTCTCCAGCTCTATCGCCTCTTCAACGTGCCCCGTCTCGAAATTGGCCAGAGCCAGCGTGTCAACGAACATCCAGTTCTTCTGATCCGTCAGTTTGTTCGCCCGCTTGGCCATCTTGAGGGCGAGCTTTCCGTATTGGCCGCCGTACTTGTCCTCCGTCAGCAACGCCCAAGCGAAGTTGTTCAAGAAATTCGGATTGTCTCCGGCGACCTCGAGCAATTCAGCTCCGCAGATCTTCGCCGCCTCGTGGTCCTTCTTGCCGACCGCCAGAACGCGGAACTTCTTCCGTATAAGGTCGGTGCAACCCGGGTCCTCCGCCAGCATTTCATCGATAGCCGCCACGGCCGCGTCCCAGTCGTGACGTTGGATCGTCGACTCCAGGTGGTTTTTGGCGACGCGAGCCCGCTCTTCCTTCATAAGCTGCATAGCTATCAACTCGCCGACATCGGGAACGCCGGCGACCGCGGCCGACAGGCGGTACAGCCCGCTCGAATGCTCCACGACGGCCGAGACAACCGTATCCGCCATCACCTGGGCGACCGGGTTGAGTTCGGCGAATTCCGCCGCCGGCATGAACTGCTTGGCGATCTGGATTGCCCGTGCGGGATGAACGAACACAGCCTTCGTCGAATCCGGACTGAGCCGCGCCAGGCTATCCGCGAACGCCGGATCCTGCAGGATGGAACGCCCCGTCCGCTGCGCCCGTATGGCACGAGCGATAGCCGACCGGCTGGAGGCGATCAACACCTCATGGTCCATCGTGGCAAAGAACAGCGCAACGTGATCGGGGTATTGATAGCTACGGACCGCCACTCCTTCGATTTCCTGAGAAGCGCCCTCCACGGCACCGATCCCGCTGGCCAGCGAGGCTATGCCCAGCACCTGAGTCCACAACGCCTCGGACTTCGACGGATCGTTTACGGTGATCGCGGCCGCGATATCGGGAATCGGCACCCCGGAGGTAACCTCATCCTCCGGAGGCAGAGCGAAGACCGCGAAGCCGATGATGTTGGCGAAGATCTCCCGACCGAAGTCCAGGGCCGTCACAATCTGGGCGGAATCGCCCGGAGCCGCCGGGACGTGCCGGGAAGCGGAGTTCAACGCTCCGACCAGGAACCCGGCAGCGCCTTCGGGAATGCACTTCAGCGAGTTGCGGTCAATCGGAGGGGTCCTCAGGAGATTGAACACCAGGTTGCGATGGCCATCCTCAAGCCGGAGCTGGAGATCCAGAAACGGCCCATCCTCTCCGATGCCGACTCGACCAACGAAAGACTTAAGGCTGTCCAGGTCCAGCACGGCCTGCGCCATCGCCAGATCGCGGTTCTGCGTCGCTGCCCCGGCCATCATGGCATTGACCATCGGCATGATCGGCTTGGCATGGGCGCAGACGTACAGCAGCGTGTCGTTGCGACCTTCCAGGGATTCGGCCAACTCCGGATGGGTAGCGAGCGAATCCCCAACATCGCCCTTCAACCGGCGAACCACATCCTCGATGGACGCCCGCTGCTGACTGACCACGACGAGCCGCGAGGTCAGTGTCACCAACGCTTCACCTTCAATATCGTACGTCTCAAAACCGCCGATCGGATCAACGACCGTACCTCCGACCGGCAGCCCGGTTCTCAAGATATCGCGAATCAGCTCGAGATCGCCCGGGTGGAAGACCAGCACGCCCGCCGGAGCCTGTGAGAGAGGATCGAATCCGGTAATCGCCAGCGCCGCCCCTCTGATCCCGAGCGCGACTTTGGCCAGCTCCGGACTTATGGCCAACTGCTTGGGGCCTGCCGGCTCGCCGTCGGACAGCAGGCCGAGCTGTCCGAGTAGTGCCGTAACTTGGTCACCGGGATGGTTCAGCTCTGCATAAAGCAGCGTGGTGCGGGGCATCAGCGCGGCGAAATCCGCGCAGGCCAGCTCTTCGCGACACATGGTCAAGTGCGTCTGAGCATAGGACCGGAGTTCATCGTCCACCCGGCCGTCGGCCACGACCTGTTCGAAGAGCTTGGCAGCCCCTTCCCAATCGCCGTTGGCCTGTTCGAGGTAATAGCCCCGGTAGAACTTCTCCTGGGACGTTTCGCCGGCCGTCGCTCCGGCGGCGCCGAGCAGGACGATCAACAATCCGGAAAGGACTTTTCCAGTTGACGATATGATCTGCATCTTCAGGCTCCCGATATCGGTTCCAAAAACGACTACTGATCAGTTCGCTCGCCCACACCGAGCAAACCTGATCCACCATTTTTCCGCAGGCAGACTTCTCATGCCTGCCACCCGGGCATTCGTCGGGTTGCCGCGGATATTCGCACCCCCGGTCGGCGATTTCCGTATCAACTTGTCTTGGCTGGCCGACGCCGAGAATCGAGGGGTCGCCGGATGATGCGGGTTGAATCGCCCGCACCACGCTTATCCCACTGCTCAAGTCCCCTCGGCAACCGGCCGACAATCGCCTCTGTTGACCTGTTTTCAGTGCTGCGGGGGAGGTTCCACGCGCAACTTACTCGGCCGCCACGGGGGAATCCCGGATGATCGCTGTCGCCCCGGTCCACAGCACCCCGCTCAGCGCCTTCGGAGTGTGGGGGATAGTCATACCTCTGCTGCTCGGTGCCCTGGGAGTGATCGTGGTTTATCGGTCCTTCGGCCGCCGCCGCACGCCGGCTCGATACCCCGGAGGCTTGCGAGCCGGACGCCTGTCGCAAGGTGCCTGTGGGGTATTCCTGATCGCCCTCAGCTTAGCCATCCTTGGTGACTACGTGCCGGCCGTTAAGCACGCGTTCGCCCCGGCCGCCAAGCCCGTGTTGCTCGGGCTGTTCGGACTGATCGTGATCTGCGCCTTTCGCGACACTCGCGCCGCTCGGTAACTTCACCCTCGGCATCGAACCTGTGTTGTTCCACCTCATGCCCCAACAGCGGCGGTGCCTCAGATGAGGGGTAAGGAATCGACACTCAAGTAGGGCATGGTCGAGGCACGAGACCTGCCACCAGGGCGCGCGCCACGCGGGTGCCTCGTCCTTCGCCCTGGGTTGTATCACCGTGAACAAGAAGCCTCGTATACAGGTGCACTTGCGGTACGCGCTTATTGCCCGCGGGCGAAGGGTGGGGAATCGACTGCGGAATGCGAGCTCCCTCGGATCTTCGTCGGTCCCCCACCCACCCCGGCGGTGAGTCGGGGCGGCTGTTCCAACTTGGCAAACGCCGGGGCGCCCATGCAAGAGTATGTAGAACAACGAGGGGGCACACCTGACGGAGTCTTACAATTAAATTTCTTGCAATTTATTTAACATCCAGATACGCTCGGTGGCATGAAGTCGTCACCCAAACGTGTTATGCGTCTCGATAGCCCGCAACAGCAGGAAGCCCTGACCTCGCCGGTGCGTATCGAGATCATCGAGCGCCTGCAAGGCGACGGGCCGTCCTCGATTGCTGACATTGCCCGTAAAATGGATCGCTCGGCCGCATCGTTGTATCACCACATCCGTAAGTTGTTTGCCGCGGGCGTCGTTATCGAGAAAGGGCGACGGCGGGCGGGAAGGCGCTGGGAGACAATCTACGAACTGGCGGCCCCGCGCATTCACATGGACCTTGACCAGTCGTCTGAGCGCAATATCCGCTGCTACCGACGGTCGGCCGGCGCCTTACTCCGCCTGACCGATCGCAACTTCGCGGATGCCGTTCAGTTCGGTCGGCCCGTGACAACGGGTCGCTACCGGAACCTCCATGCCGGCGTGAAGAAAGCTCGCTTGACGAAAGGCGGATTGACGCGGGTCAATCGGCTCCTCGATGAGATCCACAGAATAATGTGTGAGGAAGACGCCCGCGGAGCGGGGCAGCTATGCGCGCTGACCACGGTACTTCTGCCACTACTCGACAATGACCAGCGAAAGAAGGAATCGAAATGCACGAGCAGACCATAAGAACGAGTATATTCCGCATCATCGGCCGGCGCACTCTTCGGCGGATAGTCGCCGGACTAGCCGCAGCGATGGTTGCCGCCGCTGCCCGGGGCGACGTGTCGGAAGCGGAACTCGAAGCGGTTCTGGACCACGTCCGCGGTGCAACCGGATTCGCCCGCCTCGCGCAGCTAGACGACGGCCTTCTGCTCACGGGGGAGAAACGGCTCTACGGAACCGAAGGCACGTATCGAATGTTGTTCGGACCCGACGGCAGATTCGTAGCGGAGACCAAAGCACGCCTATCCTCGACTTTCGGCTTCGATGGTCAGGAGGCGTGGTCGGTGGATTGGAGCGGCCTGCCGAGTTCGCTCCAATTGGAGGACTCGGAAATGGCGTTGGCCCCGGCGTGGGTGTTCACGGGGCAATGGCTTGCCGACCCCGGGCCGTTTGCCATGAAGGTGAACACCGAGAAGACCGACGAGCGCAGTGTAGCACTCGACATGCGTCTTAGCGACGGAGCGCTTACGTGGCAACTGACCATCGATCGCCGGACCTGGCTACCGGCGAGCCTGTCGGTCGCCTCGAATGAGGGATCTGATACGTGGAAGTACACGGACTACCGCGATTTCAAAGGCGTCCGGGTTCCCTGCCGAGTAGACCGCGCAGGTGACTCCGGCGAAGCCGACACCGTGAGGATCACCGATATTGCGACGCCTGCATCCTCTACCCGCGATCCATACGCGCGACCAACCAAACGACCGCACAACGTCCGTTTTAACGAAAGTGTCCCCGCCGAACTCGAGGTGAAAGTGACTCCTACAGGGCACATGCTGGTGCATCCGCGTGTTTCCGGTCGGGATGTCGGCTGGTTCATCTTCGATACTGGGGCAGGTGCTATGGTGATAACGCCAACGGTGGCCGACGCGATCGATATGCCCGCGTTCGGCGAAGTGACCGCCAGTGGCGTTGGCGGCCCGGTACAAACCCGCTTCCGGCAAGGCGAGTCCTTTACCCTCGGGCGGGTGACCATCGACCGACCGGTCTACATAGAGCTCGACCTGTCCTTTCTGACGCCCCATTTCGGCGTCGAGGTTGCGGGGATTTGCGGATACGACCTCCTGGCCCGCGTCGTGGCGGAATTCGACCCGTTCGAGCGGAAGATCGCCCTGCTGGATCCGAAGTCATACGTGCTGGCGCAGGCTGACTGGCAGGAGCTGTTCATGAACGAACGGCGCCCTCACGTCCGCGCCCGCTTCGAGGGTGAACGCGAGGGGGTGTTTCTGCTGGATACGGGTACGGCCAACACAGTCGTTTTCCGCGCTGCCGCGGTGAAACGTCTCGGCCTGCTCGAGAGTCGCCAGACAACGCCGAGCACCCGGGGAGGAGCCGGAGGCGTGAAAAGCGTGCGTTCCGGGACGATCGAGTGGTTTGAGCTGGCGGGGTATCGTTTTGAGCAGCCGGTTGTAGCATTCGGCTTGCCCGATCAAGGAGCCACGTCCGGCTGTCGATCGCTCGGAACGATCGGCTTGGAGTTCCTGGCGCCGTTTGTCGTAGTGCTCAATTACCCCGACAAGAAGATCGGTTTCGTGAAGCGGTTATAGCAGGTTGCCTTCGCTCGTTTGACCGCCGGGTTGGGGGGGAATCGACACTCAAGTAGGGCGTGGTCGAGGCACCAGCCCTGTCACCAGGGCGTACGCCACACGGGTGCCGCGGCAGGTCTCGTGCCTCGACCGTGCCCTACGGTCTATGATCGCTAGAACGTCTACGGTTGTTCGGTGGGCTTGGGCCGAGGTTCCAGGGTCGGTTCGGTGGGGGCGTTGGGGCTCGGTTCGGTCAGAGTGCCGATCAGAACGTCCGTGGGAGTGAGCCCCGGTACCAACTCGGGCACGGGCCGGGCGGGCTCGGCCAGCGGTAGCTCGCGAGTCAGGGCGAAGCGATAGAACTTGACCGCGTGTTCCTGAGCCAGCGTACCGGCCGTGCAGCCGGCGGCGGCTAAGATGAGGTCGGTCAGACTCGTAATCCGCACGGGGATATACGCCTGGACTACTTCAAGGACGGTCGCGATCACGACTCCGATGCTCGCGAGCGTAGCGGTGCGCTCAAACGTCGTCTTTCCGTGGAGCCGACTCCAGCAGGTGGCCAGCAGACCGGCGAAAAGGGCGTAGACGGCGAACTTCTCCATGACGTCGTCTATCATCAAGTCGAATCTGGTGACGAAATACCCGAAGAAAGGCAGGAATGCCTGGGCTTGAATCGCGCCGGTCAGGCCGCCGGTGTCGGCGGCGAATGTCAAAGGAATGACACCCGTATAGCAGATGTACCCGAAAGTGAGAGCGCAGCCGACCGGCACAACGCGGTGCCATCGATCGGTTCCGGCGCCGCGGGCGCGGATGCTGCGGGGACTATCGTACGACGCGCGGGCGACCAAGCCGACAATCATGCCCAGCCAGCGGAACAGAATGTCGGTCACGTCGGCGGCGCGGGTAACGAGCGGAATCTGGATTACGCTAAGGACGATGGCCAGGCCCCCGCACAACCAGAGGGTCATGGCGAGGGTCCCGCTCCGGTTGAAGCGATAGTATCCACGCAAAACCGGCTGCATTAACCAGACCAGAATGGCGAATGAAGCCGCCTCGGCTACCCAACGCGACCACTGCTTCAAGTTACGCCAACGAAAAAGGGCATAAGCGTGGTTGTTGCCGACCTTGTGGGCGGTATCGGCGGCCGCCTCTAAGGCGGAGATATTACCGAACGGGACCACCGTCGTGGCCTTGACCGACTGTTTCAGCAGCCCGGCGTCGAACGAGAACGAAAAGGGCACGGCGGCCGCGAAGACGAGTAACCCGCAGAAGGTCTTGAGCAAGGCTACATGAGGACGCTCGTGGAACTCGCAAAGCGCCGCCCCGACCAGACGCGGAACGATAAACTGGGCCAGGGATGACAGGAGAATACCCAGCCCCGCCCCGAGGATGTTGCTGAACAGATCGATAAGAGACGACACCCGCGACGGCGAGTACATCTGAAGCCACTCGATGCCGATGCTGAGCGCGGCGGAGGCGGCGAGGGTCAAAAGCGCCGCGCGGCCGCGGCGACGCATAGCGCGGTAGAGGCTCCAGTAGAGGAAGATCCCGATCGGCATATACATGAAGATATTGCTGAGGATATCGGGAAACGTATAGCGAGAAGTGGCGGTTCCGAAGAACTCCTGCTGAGGCGCCCCCGGGCGGATCTGGAAGAAGTCGAACGGAACCAGGCCCGTCTGGAGCACGAAAAGCACGGCGCAACCGAGGAGCAGTTCGACGTAATGACGCAAGAGGAACTTGCCGGCGGGATGACGTAGCAGCGGCACGCTCATCGATCACCGTTCAACAGCAACCAGGTTCTACGCTCTCGGGCGTTGGGAGCGTGAGGGGACTACCAGCCGGACCGGTGTTTCCGGGGCGGCCACTCGACCGGGCGGATCGGTCCCAAGGGAGTCCAGCCGTCCGGGGACTCCACACCGGCCGGTTCATCGCGGGCGATCAGCTCGCGAACGCACTGGTAAACGTGGCTTTCGAATTCCGCGCGAACCAGCGCCCGCGAGTCACTTTTCCAGAGATCAACCGGTTCACCCTTGCCGTCATCCTCGGGAGGAGGAATCGAGACCGCGTGGGCGTGTACGACGGCCAGGGGCTTACCCGCCTGCACATCGAGCAGGGCGCCGAACATCTCAGTTTCGTCTTCGGCCAGTTCGTTAACGGCGTAGATGAACCCGAGGCGGGCGTGCAAAGCGTCGAGGGCCGCGATAACCAGCGGGGGGTCGGCTTCGGCCCCGCCGAGGTCGCGTTGGTCTACGGGAAATACCTCGCTAATCGCCATTTGATCGTCGAAGGCCGAGTTCCACCGGAGAAACTCGTTGCGGGGGTCGCGCAGGATCTGGCGGAACCGATTCGTGACTCCGTCGGTAGTGTCGTTCTCCTGCCGAATGGCCACCCGGGTGACACCGACGGATGCCGGGAACAACCCCTGCGTCGGGCTCGGATCGAGGATCCGATATCCGCTGTACGTGGGGGCTACGGCCGGGGGCAGCAGATCCGCCCAGTGGACCTGCGGCGGCTGGACCCAAACCTCGACCTCCGGCTCTTTCGATGAACAGCCGGTCACGGACGCGACTGTTAAGACGCCGAGGACTGATACTCGAGCGCACTTCATTGCGATGTCTATTGATGATCTCATTATCAGTGGCATCCGCGCGGGCAGGATCGCCGCGACGATCCAAAGCCCCGTCATGATTCCACACACTCCACGGAATTGGATATCGGGTCTTGCACCGGCCTACTGGTCCAAAAAAAGCGCCGACTCAATGTGTTTGATGCGGACCGCCGGGCCTGTGATAAGTTATCGGTCGTTGGTCGGCGGGAATTCACTCGACCGGCCGGATCCGTCCCAATAACTCACTTCGCGCGCGGCGGTTACCGATGGAGGAAACGGACCTTAGGAGAGGTTTGTCATGAGTGCGGATAGCGTGGCAACCGCCGGCAGAAGGACGGTCGCGGCCGGTACGTTAGAGAAGCTGAGCGAGGCGAGCCGGACTGTGGGTGGTCCGGCCCTGAGATCCTCGTGGGAGCGCGTGGTTCACGTCATCGGACAGGCGTTGCTCAGCCTCCCCGCCTCGACCTGGCTTCTTCTTGATATCTCGATCCTGGCGACCGGAATCTACCTCGGTTACAGGCTGTTTCCCCCGCCGCAGATGCTGGCGACTCCGCACATCGTCCTTTGGCAAGCGGCCGCGGTGTTTGCATTCGTTGTTACGATGGCGAGCCTGGTTTTCGGGCTCTACGATCGCGACACCTTGATGAGCAGGTCGCGGATCCTCACGCGGATGTTGCTGACTTCGGGGACCGCGACGGTAGCAGCTTACGCGATCATCTATGTCATCATGTACGCCACGATCAGTCGGCGCGTGGCGGGCGTGGCGATCGGTGTGTTTCTGTTCAGTGGTGTCGGTATCCGCCTGTGTGCCTGCTGGGCGATCCACAAGGTTCATCGCGGCCTGCTGGTAGTCGGTGGGTCCGCCTTGTTCGAGTCGTTTGAGCGAGCTCAGGAGATCAACCTGCTTCCCGAATACCGCTTGGTTGGATATGTGACCCCCGACAGAAGATCCGACGAAACCGGCGGGGCGGCGTATCTCGGTACGCTCGGCGACCAGCTTCCGCGGCTTGGGCAACTTCGGGTCACGGACATCGTGGTCGGGGCGGAAGCGGCGGGTGATCCGTGGGTAATGGACTGGGTGGTGCCCTGCCTGCAGCGCGGCTGCCGGGTTACGAATGAGGCGATATTCTACGAGAAGGCCACCGGGCAGATTCTCGTGGACGAAATCACTCCGTTGTGGTTCCTGTTCGCCGACCTGAAAGCCCACTGCGACGAACACGCGACCCTAAAACGCGTATTCGATCTGATCGCCGCGCTGGTCGGGATCTGCCTGTCGACGCCGTTGTTACCGTTGATTGCTCTGGCGATCAAACTAGACAGCCGGGGCAAGGTCTTCTACTCGCATCAGCGCGTGGGGCAGAACGGCAAGGCGTTCAAGCTATATAAGTTCCGCACGATGCATCCGAATGCGGAAAACGGCAAGAGCGTGTGGTCAGTGCCGAACGACCCAAGAGTGACACGGGTCGGGCGGTTTCTACGCCGGTGCCGGCTGGATGAGTTGCCGCAATTCTACAACGTGTTGATTGGGAACATGTCTATCATAGGTCCGCGTCCCGAGCGGCCGGACATCGTTCGCAAGCTATCCAAAGAGCTTCCGTATTATGCCGAGCGTCATCTGGTCAAGCCGGGTATAACCGGATGGGCTCAAATTAGTTTCCGGTACGGTTCCTCGATCGAGGACGCCAAACGGAAACTGCAGTTCGACCTGTACTACCTCAAACACATGTGCTTCGAGCTCGATCTGGTGATCCTGTTCAGAACGGTCGGGACCTTCCTACGCGGAGCGTGCTGATCCGCCCTCCACGGAACCGAGCCCCAACGCCCCTCCCGTCCCGAAGGGCCGGCGGACGGTTACCGGCATCGCGTGAGGACGGCAGCGACCCGTAGGGCATGGTCGAGGTACGAGACCTGCCTCGACCGTGCCCTACGGGTTTGCGAGCCCGGTCGCCGTGCGATACGTTCTCAATGGAATTCCTTGACTTCTTGCCTTCGTTCCAATAACATGAGTCATGTGGAATACGGGGTACCACTCATGCTCGGAATCCGTCCTGCTGAACACCGGAGAGACGACGCGCGCAGGCCGTGCCGGTCATCGAAGGTCCTCCCCCCTACCAAGGGGAACCGGGGGGTGTATTCCGACGGAGAAGAGCCTCTCGGGAACCCTTCTCGGCGCGCCGGGATCTTCGGCATTGGCGAAGGAGGGGAGGACGTGACGCGACTACCCCTTAGGAAACGGCATTGAATCCAGAGTAGAGCAAGGAGCGAGTCCCATGCGTAACAGTCCGATCATGTCGGTTATGTTGGTGTTGTTGTGTGCCGGCACCGGTTTCGCTCAGCTCAATTTTTCGCGGTTCCCGGAGTGCATGGGTGGTCCGGGCGGAGACCTGGGGCCGGGCTGCGCCCTGTTCCAAATGGACGGCGACGCAGATGTCGATCTCGCCGACTTTGCCCGGTTCCAATTGGTTTATGACGCTCCCCCGGTCGGCATGGCGCTAATCCCGGCCGGGGAGTTCGAAATGGGTGCCATCTTTGAAGAAGCAAGACCCGAGGAGCTGCCGGTCCACTCGGTGTATGTGAGCGCCTTCTACATGGACCGGTGTAAGGTGACCAACCGGCAATACGCCGACGCCCTGAACTGGGCCAATGATCAAGGCGACCTCATTACTGTCATCGGTCACAGAGTGTTCAGGGCCAACAGCGGGACCGACTACCCTTACTGTTCCGCGCTATCCGGCGCCGACCACTTCCAGATCACATGGGACGGAGACGCGTTCGGCGTAGTTCCCGGTAGAGAGGATCACCCCATGGTAAAAGCAACTTGGTACGGTGCCGTGGCGTACGCGAATTGGCGCAGCGGGATGGAGGGCAAGCCCCTGGCTTACGATCTATCGACGTGGGAATGCAGTTTCGGCAGTGGCTACCGATTACCGACCGAGGCGGAATGGGAGAAGGCTGCCCGAGGCGGCGAAGAAGAGCAGCGTTTTCCATGGGGCGACCTGATCAATCACACTCACGCCAACTATGTGGCGTGCGGGGATTGGTACCCCTACGACGACAGCGGCCTAGGTTCGCCCACTTTTCATCCTGAGTTCGATATGGTGGCATTTGCCTACACCAATCCGGTGGATTACTTTCCGGCGAACGGCTACGGCCTGCGCGACATGGCCGGGAATGCCTATGATTGGTGCAATGACTGGTACAACGCCTCATATTACGAGGCTTCCCCTTACGTTAACCCGCACGGCCCAGCAAATGGACAGGATCGAGTTCTTCGCGGCGGTAGCTGGAACAATTTTGCGCCGGCGTGCCGGTCGGCCTGCCGCTACGCCACTTTGCCTGTTTATCTGAATGAGCGGTTCGGATTCCGCTTGGTGTTGGACTCACATTAGCTCTTGACCATTTGTTCCTCGGTTGCCGTGGAGCCCCGGGCGCATGCCGCGACCTTGGTCTCTTACGCCCTCTCTCGTTTCTTGCCGGGTGCCGGGTGCCATGGTCCACGCTTGCGTGGCCATGAAGACCTCTGCGCAACGTGCGCAGAGCCGTAGGGCATGGTCGAGGAACGAGACCTGCCGCGATCGCTTCGCAACGCGCGCCTTGGTGGGCGGGTGCCATGGTCCACGCTTGCGTGGCCATGCAGACCTCTGCGCGACGTGCGCAGAGCCGTAGGGCATGGTCGAGGTACGAGACCTGCCGCGATCACTGCGCGACGCGCCTTGGTGGCAGGTCTCGTGCCTCGACCGTGCCCTACAAGATCGAACGCACGCCGAAGGCGTCCAACAGCAAAGCCCAGGGTAAACGAAGCGGCGTAGCCGCGAAGTGCCACCCTGGGTCACGGGGCTCCCTCCTGTCCCAACCCCGAAGCGGGTTGAACAACAGCGTTCGGCCGGCGTAGCAAACTGGTCCGCGGAGCGGACCCTACCGGACCTGACACACACGCGGCACTCGCATGGACAAGGGAAGATCATCGGCTTCCCCACCTCTAAAGAGATGGGCCACCCGGCCGTGATCGGTGCATGCCGCGCGCCTTGGTGGCAGGTCTCGTGCCTCGACCGTGCCCTACAAGATCGGACGCACGCCGAAGGCGTCCAACAGCAAAGCCCAGGGTAAACGAAGCGGCGTAGCCGCGAAGTGCCACCCTGGGTCACGGGGCTCCCTCCTGTCCCAACCCCGAAGCGGGTTGAACAACAGCGTTCGGCCGGCGTAGCAAACTGGTCCGCGGAGCGGACCCTACCGGATCTGACACACACGCGGCACTCGCATGGACAAGGGAAGATCATCGGCTTCCCCACCTCTAAAGAGATGGGCCACCCGGCCGTGATCGCTGCATGCCGCGTGCCTTGGTGGCAGGTCTCGTTCCTCGACCGTGCCCTACAAGATCGGACGCACGCCGAAGGCGTCCAACAGCAAAGCCCAGGGTAAACGAAGCGGCGTAGCCGCGAAGTGCCACCCTGGGTCACGGGGCTCCCTCCTGTCCCAACCCCGAAGCGGGTTGAACAACAGCGTTCGGCCGGCGTAGCAAACTGGTCCGCGGAGCGGATCCTACCGGATTTGACACACACGCGGCACTCGCATGGACAAGGGAAGATCATCGGCTTTCCCACCTCTAAAGAGATGGGCCACCCGGCCGTGATCGGTGCATGCCGCGCGCCTTGGTGGCAGGTCTCGTGCCTCGACCGTGCCCTACAAGATCGGACGCACGCCGAAGGCGTCCAACAGCAAAGCCCAGGGTAAACGAAGCGGCGTAGCCGTGAAGTGCCACCCTGGGTCACGGGGCTCCCTCCTGTCCCAACCCCGAAGCGGGTTGAACAACAGCGTTCGGCCGGCGTAGCAAACTGGTCCGCGGAGCGGACCCTACCGGACCTGACACACACGCGGCACTCGCATGGACAAGGGAAGATCATCGGCTTCCCCACCTCTAAAGAGATGGGCCACCCGGCCGTGATCGCTGCATGCCGCGTGCCTTGGTGGCAGGTCTCGTTCCTCGACCGTGCCCTACAAGATCGGACGCACGCCGAAGGCGTCCAACAGCAAAGCCCAGGGTAAACGAAGCGGCGTAGCCGCGAAGTGCCACCCTGGGTCACGGGGCTCCCTCCTGTCCCAACCCCGAAGCGGGTTGAACAACAGCGTTCGGCCGGCGTAGCAAACTGGTCCGCGGAGCGGACCATACCGGACCTGACACACACGCGGCACTCGCATGGACAAGGGAAGATCATCGGCTTTCCCACCTCTAAAGAGATGGGCCACCCGGCCGTGATTGCTGCATGCCGCGCGCCTTGGTGGCAGGTCTCGTTCCTCGACCGTGCCCTACAAGATCGAACGCACGCCGAAGGCGTCCAACAGCAAAGCCCAGGGTAAACGAAGCGGCGTAGCCGCGAAGCAGACTGGTCCGCGGAGCGGACCATACCGGCTCTAAAGAGGTGGGGCACCCGGCCCGTGCATCTCACTCGCGAAGCGGTAGACCCTCGGCGTCGCGCATCGCCCCGACGAGGCAGAGGACGCCTTCGATGAAGCCCCAGACGCCCGCGATTCCGAACGTCATGAAGGTCAAGAAGATCTGGAGGATGCCGATCCCCGGAAAACCGAGGTAGAAGCGGTGCACTCCGAATGACCCGAGCAGAATCCCCAAGACACCTGCCACCCAGCGATTCCGCCACGAGTAGGACCCGTCGAGATCCGGCGGAAACCTGTGCCGCGTTGGGCTCGGCGGGCTAGCGGGAGGCGCGACCGGGCGAGGCGCGGTCTCGTCAGCTGCTTCTAGAGTCTGCCAGGGCGTAATTGCGTGATCGCAGTGCGGACAGGCCACCGGTGCTCGCAGGTGTTCCGAGGCGACGCGCATCGGCTTGCCGCATTGAGGGCAGTACATCGTCACGGCCTGTTGGTCGAGAATGTCGAGTTGCGTCCCGTTCATACTTGTTCTTCCGGCGATTGATGCCATCATAGCCTTTGGAGCGGGACGAAGCCATTGTCGGTTCCGGCGACGCCCAAGCGGAGGCATCTCGCTGGGGGATTATTCGGCGTGGGGCTTGGATTATTTGATCAGCCCCTAAACGCCGTCGGACGAAGGCCTTATCGGAGTGACCGGGCAGAATGGGCCTCTTTGACCAACACGTTCATTCCCGGCACTCCTTCGACTCGCGGGCGGATCCGAGCGCGTGCGTGGAGGCCGCGCTCGCCCGAGGACTGGCCGGCATTACCTTCACGGAGCATCTCGACACGCACCCGGATGAATGGCGTGATTGCGTGTACGACGACGAGGCGTACTCGGCCACTATCCGGGACTTACGCACGCGATTCGGGGACCGGATCTTCATCGGGAAGGGCATAGAGGTCTGCTATCAGCCTGAACGGATGGGGTTCATTCAGGATTTCCTCGCAGCACACCGCTTCGACGTCGTTCTGCTTAGCGTTCACTACTTCGGACCGCCTCCGGCGCGACCGGTACACGTCCGGGAACACTGGCAGAACCTGGATCCGGAAACCGGCACGCGGCTATACCTGGAGCACGTGTTGGAGGCGGCGACATTCTGTGCGAAGCTGCACGGGCGAGCCGGACGGGTCTTCGATGTCCTCGGCCATCTCGATATGGTGAAGCGTTACACCCAGCGGTTTCTCGGGTTGAACATGGTATCGCTGTTTCCGGATCTGACTGACGAGATACTCCGGGCGTGCCTGGCGGCGGATCTCGTTCCGGAGGTCAATACGTCCTCGCTTCGGCAGGGTCTGGAAGAAACGATGCCTGGGGACAATGTGGTGCGGCGATACGCGGAACTTGGCGGGCGAGCGATGTCGCTGGGTTCCGACGCTCATCCGGCCGAGTCCGTGGGGGCGGGCTTTCCCCGTGCGGTGGCTGCATTGCGGGCGGCCGGGATCGCGCACATTGCTGTTTATCAGGAACGCCGCAAAACCGAGGTGCCGATCGACGGCACTCAGCCCTCCCCGCGCAGCGTGCGGGGGACGTAGCGCAGGCTTCCAGCCTGCCCCCGGATGGTCCTGTTCCAGCGGCAGTCCGGCAGGTCGGGCTCAGCCCGACGCCAGACTCTCGACTTGGTTTTAGTCCGGTAGGTCGGGCTCAGCCCGACGCGAGACTGTCGGGCCGAGCCCAATGGTACTAACCTTGGCAGAAGAGACGAGAGAGTTCTCTCTGATGTGCGGACTGCTTCCCGTCCGAGTACGCCAACGGCGTTGCGCCCTCCAGCCCGAAGGGCTCAGATGAAGTAGCCGGGGGCAAAGCCGCGCAGCGGCCGCCGCCCCCGGACCCGATCCCCACAACCTCCCTTACCCCGGTAGGGGTCAAATGCCTTGGGCGGATGCGTTTCGCGAGTCCGTCATGTCTTTCGACGCATTCTCAAAGAAGCCGGGCAGCCGAAACGGACGCGCGGTTCATCGCCGCCGTCTCTTGCACCCTTTCAGGGTGCTTGGGATTGTTGGGACCTCATCCGGGGGCGGCGGCCGCTGCGCGGCCTTGCCCCCGGCTATTGTCTTGTAGGCTTTCAGCCTGAACACCGAGCCGGCTTGACGCCTTTCGCTGAAAAGGAAGCCGCGCCTTGCGGCCTTTCAGACTGGGGATTGGGCCACCGCGGAGTCGGACGGATACGCTTCGCTCGCCCAGCAAAGATGTGTAGAACAACGAGGCGCTCCACCCGTGGCTACTTGCCCAAAGTCCCTTCGGGACGGTTGCCCGCATGGTGGCCTGACAAAGGTCAGTACCATTGGGCAGAGCCCGACCTACTTGGCTTCAGGAGACCGGTGGGGGCAAGTTGGGATCGAGGCCCGTTCGCGATGATCTCTCGATTTCGGTGATCATCGCTCCGCGCCGCCACACGCGAACCGTACCGGTGGACTCGGAAAGCGAGATGGCCAGGCACTTGGTGGTGGCGGTGATCGCGGCCGCGGCCGCATGCCGGGTGCCGAACTCCTGGGGAAGACACTCGCCGGCCAACGCCGGTCGGAGAGTCGTACCGCCGGAGAGGATCACGCCGTTGCCTTTTATAATGAACGCTCCGTCGAGCTTGGCGATTTCCTTGACCGTATCGCGCATGGACTCGTCCATGATATTGCGTTCACGCTCGGTGTAGCCTTTGAAGGGGTTGATTCGTCCCTCCTGGCAGTACTTCAGCACTTCTCGGTGACTTCCGACGACGAAGATCGTCCCTACGGGCTTACCCTCGCGGCCCTCGTGGGCCAGCTCGAGGGCGAGCGTGAGGACTCGCTCGAACACGGCCGGGCGGATGTGTTCGGTAAGTTCGGGCTGTCCCACGGACTGGAAGATTTCGTATTCGTCGCCGACCTTCATCGTTACGAGCGTATCGACGCTGTGGCCGATCACGCCGGAGAGGAACACCAATACGTCTCCGCTCTTAATGATCTGCTTCGAGAACGCGAGCATCGTGGCCATCTTGATCTGCCCCATCCGGGTGAGGTTGAAGGCGGGCACGACCATGGCTTCTATCGAGTGGTCCGCGGCACGCTGCTCCTCTTGAACATCGCGACAGACCAGGACCAGCTTGGTCTTGGCGGGCATAGTCTTCTTGACGGCTTCCAGATCATCCAAGGCGCCGATGTACGCGAAGAGAGTCTCGGCCGCGGTTGCCTTGGCCACGTCGGCGGCGGCTTTGATGATCGGTCCGGCAATGTCGATTTCGCCCTTGGCCACGCTGGGCCCTCCTGCGAATGGCAAAGCAGCTTACTAAGAAAGCGGATCGGTCGGAAGCCCGGAAGCCGGCCGGAGCCCTCCAACCCGTGTACGTCGAGCGAATGGCGGCGGTTCGGATCGGGATATACGAGTTCGCCATCCCTCGGCCGACGCACTATACTGATCGGCGATATGACTCACCGACTCCTGCGATGTGTGATCTGTCTGTCCGTCGTTGCCACAGTGGTCCCGGCAGCGCCGGCCCTGGCGGAGCCTGCGTCACCACCGACGTTGACTGCCGGGCATCGGGTGTTTCTTTCCAGGATAGCCCGGCGCACCCTCCGTGATGTCGCATTGGGACGGGTCAAGTACGAGCCGGAGTACATCCCGGCGGCTCTGGAGTCGTTGACTCTCGAGGCCGTCGTGCGGGTCCGCCAGGGGGGGCTGTTGATCGTTGAAAGCAACGGAGGCCCCGCCCCGGTGGCCGAAGCGGTTCGCGATGCGGCTTTCGCGGCCGCAACGATCTGGGCGACCGCGGAGCCGATTGACGTTGAGCTCTTGCCGTCGCTTATAATTGAGATTGAGGTCGTGGGGCCGCCCGAGCCGATCGACTTGGACGTTGACTGGACCAAGCCGCGGGCGGTCGATCCGTTCATCGAGCCCGGGGTCCACGGGGTGGTGCTGAGCGGTCCGCGGATTCACCGCCGTTTCTGCCCCACGGAAGTCTTCACCAATGACATGGTCATGGCGGATGCGCTGGAGCTTTTGGCGCGGAACGTCCTGTCCAACCCGTCTCAAGTTCGCCAGACGCAGTTGCAGCGCTTTAGGACGCTGCACTGGTACCAGGCTTCTTCGCGGGCGGAGCCGGTTGCGCTGCATCGCGGTCTTACAATCGTACCCCCGTCGGCCGTTTCAGAGAGGGAGCTTGATGAGTGCATCGATCGGCTTGCTACCTACATGTGTTACCGGCAGCAGGCCTCCGGGCTCTTCGCATACCTGTACGAACCTGCCTGGGATCGGTATTCCGAAGACAACAACATCGTGCGCCAGGTAGGGGCGACGGCCGCAATGGCTTTCCATGCCCAATGGTCCGGCAAGGCGGCTTCGCACGGCGCCGCGGACTTGGGGATTCGCTATCATCTGGCGGGGCTTACGGACTTCGCCGGCGTTGAAAACGGGGCCTTCGTGGCGACGGCCGATGGGCAGAACAAGCTCGGGGTGACGGCGTTGCTGACGATCGCCATGGCCCAGCACCCTGACGCGAAGCAGTATGCGGATGTCCGGGAGAGGCTTGTCAACGGGATGCTGGCCCTGCAGCAGCCCTCCGGCGTGTTCGTTACTGCGTTTCCCCCGGCGGATAAGGTCACCGCCCAAGACTACTTCCCCGGTGAGGCCCTCCTGGCGATGGCGCAGCACTACAGCCACATGCCGAACGCGAGGATCCTGGACGCGTTCGACCGGGCCATCTCATTCTATCGCGAATACTTTCGGAACCGTCCGTCCCCGGCGTTCGTTCCCTGGCAGGTGCAGGCCTACACCTTGATGGCCTGCCACGGTAAACGCCGGGACTATGTGGATTACGTCTTCGAGTTGACCGATTGGCTGGCGGATAAGCAGTTGGATTCCGCGGATTGCCCCTGGCCGGAGTTGCGGGGCGGGATCGCGGCTTACCAGCCGGGCCGAGCGGGCGTGGCCACCGCGGCGTACCTTGAAGGCTTCGCCGATGCCTTGGCTCTGGCACGAGAGGTGGGCGACGTCGCCCGGGCGCAGCGCTACGAGCGGGTCATGCGGGGGGCGGTTCGTTTTGTCATGCAGTTGCAGGTTCGCCCGGAGGAAGCCTACTTCATTCGCAGCCCGCGTGACGCCGTGGGGGCTATTCGAACCACGCCGTCGCTGAATCTGTTGCGCATTGACCACTGTCAGCACGCTCTGGTCGGGCTGATCAAGGCCCGGCAAACGCTCTTCGGCGATGATGACTGACCTCGCCCCAAACCACCGCGGACGCGCCTTACTCCCACTGGCAGTGGTCTTTGCCGTTGTGGCCCTGGCCGGGGTGGCGGTTGTCTCGCGCTATGCCCTGCTGAGCGTCAGCCTGGAGCTGCTGGCGGCTCTGGTCGTGGTGGTGCCGGCACTGATGTTCGGGGTGGTGCTCTGCGGGGTCTTTAGACTCGGCCGGATGCCGCAGCGTTGGCATTTCCTGCTTTCTGCGGCGTTGGGGCTCGGGGCGATGTCTCTGTTGGTGCTCTTTGCGGGGTTGGCCGGTCTGCTGGCTCGTCCGTTGTGGGTCGGGCTGATCGGCGCGCTCTTTGTTCTAGGTCTCGACCGAATGCGCCGCGATCTGCGTTCGCAGAAGGTAGAATCGCAAACCTTATCCGCCGATACGCAGTGGGCCGCCGGGGGCACGCGTTATCTGTGGCTGATTGCCGCTCCGTTTCTCAGCCTGGCGCTGCTGGCGGCCACGAACGCCCCGGGCTTCATCTGGCAGGAGGAGGGGTTCGGCTACGATGTTCTCGAATACCATCTTCAGCTCCCGAAGGAGTATCGCCAGGCGGGTCGGATCGCCTACCAGCCGCACAATGTCTATGCCAACTTCCCGGCCAACGTGGAGATGCTCTACCTGCTCGGCATGGTTCTCCAGGATGATGACGTCGAGACCGGAGTAAGCGCCAACCTGATTCACCTGATCTTCGGCGCGTTGACGGTCGTTGCGGCGTGGGTTGCGGGTCGAGAGTGGTCTCCGCGTGCGGGAGCGCTGGCCGGGCTGGCGGCGGCTTCGGTGGGATGGCTGGGCTATCTGTCCGGGCTGGCTTACGTCGAGAACGGGATGCTGTTTTTCGGGATGGCCGCCGCGGCGGCGCTGCTGCGCGCGGCGCGACTTTCAGAGGACTACCGCAGAAGATGGCTGATCCTGGCGGGCGTGCTGGCGGGTTTCGCATGCGGCTGCAAGTACACGGCCGTGCCGATGATTGCATTGCCGCTTGGGGTGGGCGTGTTGTTCATGCCGGCACGATCTTGGCGTGCCCGGATTGTCGATGGTGTGGCGTACGCAGCGGCGGCGGCAGTGACGATGTCGCCTTGGCTGGTCAAGAACCAGCTCATGACCGGCAGCCCGGTTTTTCCGCTGGCCAACGGGGTATTCGAGGCGAGTCCGCCGGGGTGGGGCGAACCCCAAGCCGCGATGTGGAAGCGCGGCCATCAACCGGCGCCGGAGGAACGGTCGATCACCGGTCGGCTGGCGGCGTTGTGGCGGCATGTTCCGGGCGACCATTATCAGCGGTTCGGGCCGGCGATACTCACTCTCGCCATAGGGGGGCTTTTCTGCCGGAAGCGCGATCGAGTAGATCTGATCCTCGTGATGATCTTGACGCTGCAACTGGCGGTCTGGCTACTGGCCACGCACCTTTACGCCCGCTTCGCGGTGGTTCTGTTGATTCCGCTGGCGCTACTGGCCGGTCGCGCGGCCGGGGCGGCTGTGGGGCGGTTGCGGATGGGCATAATCGTCGGAGTACTAGTGGTCGGCAGCGCGTGGAACTTCGTGTTCGCGGCCGACCTTCATCGTCGCGAATCGCCGGGCGGAGCTCCGGCGGCGTTGTTCTATGAGGGAAAGGTACCGGGCTACGAGCATCTTGGCTTCGTAAACGGTCTTTCAGAGGACACGCGGATTCTGCTGGTCGGCGATGCTCGCGCGTTCTACTATCGTCGCAGCGTGGATTACTGCGTGGTGTTCAACAGGTCTCCGTTCGTCGAAGCGGTCCGATCCGCCGCGGACGAAGCCGGCGTTGTCGCCTGGCTGCGCGAGCAGGGGTACACGCATGTGGTAGTGGACTGGAGCGAGATCGCCCGCCTGACGGCCACCTACGGATTCGCCCCGGAAGTCAACGATGACCTATTCCGCCGTCTGGAGGCGGAGGGGCTCAAACCGGTAAGCGAATTCGCCCACCCGGACACCGGGAGGCGTCTCGTATCAGTGTTTGAGACGCCTGTGGAATAACGTGCGGAAGGGGCGGCTTGCGTGTCGGTGCAACATTGTGGGCTCGTTTACTCGGCGTGAGCCTCCTTGACGAACTTGCGGAGTGATCGGCTTCGCTTCTGGACTACGGTACACTCCGCCCTGATGTTCCGGGCGAGATCGCCGGTCATCTTCCCTTCGGCGTATTTCCTGTTGGCAACGAACAACTTGGAGAGATCGTTCTTTCCGTCGGAGCCGTCGACGTTTGCGGGAGCATTCGTTCCGCATGAGTCCAATATGTACTTATGTTCAGAAAGCCCGCGCGGGTCCGCCAGAAGCCAGTTCTCGAACATGCGATCTGGGCAGATGACGGAGATCGCGCAGGGTGAGTGGACCCCCTCCTTCGCCAGTCTTCGGACAAGAGCGTCATATATTCTTCGCGCCAGGCTTGGGGCGCATTCCTCCCGATTCTCGCGATCGAGGATGACGAGCAGTCTTCGGATCTTCTTGCTCAATTGAGCCCGCACGCAACCGATCATCCTGTTCACGACGGCCTCAGGCGTCATTTCGCTGCCCTGCCCCTGGAATACCGCAGGCGTTGTCCTTCGTTCGCCAAGGCGTTCGAGGAGTTCTGGTACGGCGTGATACTCGCTCTGGCCCTCAACGACCAAGCCCAATGGCGCACGCCTATTCGATGTCATCTGCCTCGCCATTATTCGAGAGGTCCCACAATGAGGGGCCGGCCGGAACTGCGCTCATCTGTCCGGAGTTCCAGTAACTTCCCAAGTCCATGATGCCATCGCGGATGATCTGCGTTACATCCCGATCCACGCGCGTTGCAGGCACGATCCTTGTTTCACCGTCATTCCGGTCAGCGAGGAAGAGCTCCGAAGGGTTCAGATGTGATACCAGTACTGGGGAGTGAGTAGTAAGGATGATCTGCTTCTTCTTTGATTGTGTGCGGCATGTATCGATAAAGTCTTTCATGACCCACGGGTGAAGACCGTTTTCCGGTTCCTCGATGGCGACAGTCCTGAGACGAGAATCCAACAGTGCTACGAACATCGCGAGAGTTCGCAGAGTGCCATCCGAGAGGTCATTTGCGTACCATTGCCTACCCACGCCCTCTTCGCGAACGAACAACCCGAGTTGCTTGGTTTCCACGTAGTCTGTTTTGATCTCTGCAAGAGTGGCTACCGCTCCCTGCAGATGCGACAGCAACTCCTCGTGAGTATCTGCATCCTCTCTTTGGAGGTGTTGCAGCACTGCAGGGAGGTTCGTTCCGGTCCGTCCCAGCTCCTTTCGACCGGACGGATCACCCGGCTCCCGCACGCTCGCGGGTGAGATTTGGTACACGCCCACACACGAGAGAATCTTCCTGAAGACCGCCAGCGGGGGGAAGATACTGAGGTAACTGCCCATGGCTAGTTGGTCATCGGGGATCTCGCGTCTAGAGGACTCGTCGATGAACTTGAGTGTCGAAGATACTATCGGATGGCCGTTTTTCGGTTGTTCGTTGAACCCCTTCTTCCGATCGAAAGACAAGCGATGGTGCTTGCTGTCGTGCGTGTAATCGAGGTCGCACGCTTCGTCGACAATCTTGTACGGGGCTGCAATCGTCTGTTTCGAAGCCCTGAACGAGAAACGGTATTCAAGCGTGAGATCGTGAAATGGAAGCCCCTCATCCGGGTTGAAGGGCAACCGCTCAATCGAACAGCTGACTGCGAATTCAATCGCCCCTTTGGCGCGGCGAGCTCTTCTGAAGGCGATGTTCTCATAACCCCCTTTGCTGGCGACGGCTTCCACGAGACCATCGCGGAAACACCGCCCAAGGAAATCGAGGCTATCAACGAAGTTGGTTTTCCCTGCCGCGTTGGCTCCCACTACCACCATGAAGTCGTTGGGCTTCAGCTCTACGTCCTTCAACGACTTGTAGTTCTTCACGCCTAAGTGTGACAGCATTATGCGCCTCGATCCTCGTTTTGTGCGGCATGCCTGCCGACTAATCCACACCCTGTTCAGCCAGCCAGCGTTCCGCGTCGATTGCCGCTTTGCAGCCCATTCCGGCGGCGGAGATTGCCTGCCGGTAGACGCTGTCCACCACGTCGCCGGCACCGAACACGCCTTCGACACTTGTGGTCGACCGGTAGGGATCGGCCAGCTTGATGTAACGCTTCTCGTCGAGTTCGAGCTGGCCTTCCAGGAACTTCGTGGCCGGTGTGTGGCCGATGGCCATGAACATGCCGCCCACCTCCAGCGTGGATTCCTCGTTGCTGACGGTGTCTTTCAGTCTAATCCCGGTGATCTTGTCCTCGCCGAGCACATCGACCGGGAACTTGTTCCAGAGAATCTCGATCTTCGGATTGTCCGCCGCCCGCTGCGCCATGATTTTCGACGCCCGAAGCTGGTCGCGGCGATGGATCAGGCACACCTTCGAAGCAAACTTGGTGAGATACATGGCCTCCTCGACTGCTGAGTCGCCCCCGCCCACGACGGCAAGAACCTGATCACGAAAGACCGGCAACGCCCCATCACACACCGCACAGGCGCTGACCCCGCCGCCACTCCGCGCCAGCCGCTGCTCGTTTTCGAGCCCGAGCCAGTTGGCCGTGGCCCCGGTGGCGACGATCAGAGCGTGGGCACGATACTCCGTGTCGTCCTCTCCGATTACCAGGAAAGGCCGTTGCGAAAGATCGACGCGCCGGCAATCGTGGTATGAATACGAGTGCCCGTCGTCCGGATTGGATACGTCGGGGTTGAGCCCCGCGTCCGTGACGATTCGGGTCCCGAACCGGACGGCCTGCTGCTCCAACTGGGCCATCAACGCCGGCCCGGTGATCCCGTCTGGGAATCCGGGGAAGTTCTCGACCTCGGTGGTCATCATGAGCTGCCCGCCCGGCAGAACGGTGGACGGCACCGTCTTGGGACGCCCGGCAAACACCAGCGGGCGGAGATTAGCCCGGGCGGCGTAGATGGCCGCGGTCCACCCGGCCGGTCCTGATCCGATGATGATGACTTTCTCAATCTGACCGTTCGATGGCATGACGATTCGCGCTCCTGGATCACCCGTAGTTGCGGCATTCCGAGGCCGGCGGCCACCCGATGTGGTTGCCGTCCTCGGACCGGTGAGTTCATGATAGCCTTCAATGCAGGGTTCTCCAAGCGGGGAGCGTGATCGGGTTTGACCGTGTCAGAGGCGGCTTCTATCCTCAGGGCTTGGCGGGTGGTAGGAATGGTGTGACGCGGCTCTTCGTGGGCGGCCGGTTGGTGCTCGCAGGGGAGAACAAGGGGGCGAGGATATGTCTCAATTGCGCAGATTGTCGCGGACTGCACGGATAGCGTGTCTGGTTGCGTTCGGCTTGTTCGTTGGCTGTTCTTCGACCCAGCGTGCCAGCGCGCCCGTGGAGTTCACCGCGCAGCCTTGGACGGAAGACGGATTCACGGGCAGGTGGATTACGACTCCGCACTTCGAGATAGCCAGCACCCTGCGCGACGTGGAGTTCGAAGCTGCGTTGCCCGGCTTCCTCGAGGCGGCTTATGCGGGTTATCAGAAATCGCTGCCCGTGGCGGATGGTCGGGCGGCTAAGCTGACCACGTATGTTTTCGGAAGCCGGCCGGAGTGGGAGCAATTCGTTCGGCGTCGGTTCCCGGATCGGCATGCGCTCTACTCGCGCATTCGATCGGGCGGGTTTACCGAACGCGCGGTCTCGGTTTCTTTTTACACCGGGCGTCCCACCACGCTAGCTACGCTGGCGCACGAGGGCTGGCATCAATATGTGTCTTCGAATGTCGAGACTCCGATTCCGGCGTGGCTCAATGAGGGGTTGGCTTGTTACCACGAAGCGGTGGACTACGTCGGCCGCGTGCCGCGTTTCACCCCGCGGCACAACACGTTCCGCATCAACAACCTGCGAACGGCGATTCAGCGCGACGAGTTACTGTCCGTTCCGGAGCTTGTGGACACCGACGCCGGTCAGATCATCGGCGAAGATGACAGCATCAAGACCCAGACATATTACGCCCAAGCCTGGGCGTTGATTACATATTTGCGACACGGGGTTGACGGTAAACATGCCGCGGCGTTCGATAAGCTGCTCAGCGATTTGGCGTCGGGCGAGTACGCCGTGCGCGTAAGTGCCGCGAAGCTATCAGCGGGAGCGTCGGCGGCCATCAGTGACGCGGAGGCCGCATTTGAAGCCTACTTCGGATGCCCGTCTCGGGATATTGCGGATTCATACTACGATCACCTCATTCGGGTGGCGGACTATTAGTGCCGGGTAGCGCGGGCGGGGCTACTTCGTCTTCCCGACCAGCTTGAGAAAGGCTGCTTCGTCGAGGGTCTCGACGCCGAGCTGTTTGGCTTTTTCCAGTTTCGAGCCGGGTGACGCACCGAAGACCACATAGTCGGTCTTCTTGCTCACGCTACCGGCCGCCTTGCCGCCCAGCTTCTTCACGAGGTCCTGAGCTTCCTTACGCCCCATGCTGTCAAGCGTGCCGGTGACGACGACTGTCTTGCCCGTCAAGGGCGAGTCGGCCGCGATGCGCCGTTTCGGCTGAGTCATATTGAGTCCGGCGGCCTTGAGACGTTCAACAATGGCGGCGCTCGCCTCTTCCGCGAAGTACTTCACGACGCTGGCGGCCACCTCCGGCCCGACGCCGTCCACTTCGGTCAGTTCGTCCTGAGTCGCCGAAGCAAGCCGATCCATCGAGCTGAAGTGATCCGCCAACAGCTCGGCCGTCCCACCTCCGACATGCCGAATATTCAGGGCGGCAAGCAGTCGGGAAAGCGGCTGTCGCTTGCTCTTCTCGATTCCCTCCAGCAAGTTGTCGACGCTCTTTCGGCCGAGACGCTCAAGGTTGGCCAACTCGGCGCGGTGCTTGTGCAGCGTGTATAGATCGGCGCATTCGGTGATGAACCCACCGTCGACCAGCGTCTCGATCAGCACTTGTCCGGCGCCTTCGATGTCCATCTGGTCCCTGCCGGCGAAGTGGATCAACCGTTCTTTGCGCTGGGCCGGGCAGGTTGCGCTTACACAGCGGTAGTAGACGCCGCCTTCGTCCTGCTCTACCTTAGTGCCACAAACCGGGCACTTTGTCGGACGGGCGATCGTTTTGGCGTTCTTCGGGCGTTTTTCGAGCACCACGCCGACGACCTGCGGGATGATCTCGCCGGCTTTCTCCACTATTACGGTATCCCCGATGCGTATGCCGAGCCGGTCGACCTGGTCGAAGTTGTGCAAAGAGGCATGCCGGACCGTAGTGCCTGAAAGCTGCATCGGCTCCATAACCGCCCGCGGAGTGATCGTGCCGAGCTTGCCCACCTGATAATCGACGCTTAACAGAACGCTCTCGGCTTGCTCCGCGGCGAACTTGTACGCAATGCACCAGCGGGGGTACCGGCCGGTGGCGCCCAAAGCGTCCCTTTGAGCCAGCGCGTCCACTTTGATGACCAGCCCGTCGGTTTCATACGGTAGCTTCTTGCGCCGTGCGTCCCATTTGCCCAGGTTCTTAATAACGGTATCGATCGAGCCGGCCGTCTCACGGTATGGACTGACCGGAACACCCCAACGCTTAAACTGCGCGAACAGTTCGGTGTCGGTCGTTGCGGTGAGCGGTTCTACTCTGCCGTACCCGTGGGCGACGAACTGCAGGCCTCGCCCGGCGATATTACGTGGATCGAGCTGTTTGAGCGTACCGGTAGTGGCATTTCGCGGATTCGCAAACGGCGGCTCCCCGGCGGCCTCGCGCCGGCGATTGTGCCGGTTGAAGTCCTCGTTGGGCCAGACTACTTCGCCCCGCACTTCCAACACGTCGGGAACGTTCGCACCGAGCAAACGAAGCGGGACCGAGTGAATCGTCCTGACATTCTGCGTGACGTTATCGCCGGTAGTGCCGTCGCCGCGAGTGGCGGCCAGCACGAGCTGCCCATTCTCGTAGACCAGCGCCGCCGCTACCCCGTCGATCTTCGGATCGATCACATATCGGTAATCTTCGCCGTCGAGCCCTCGAGAGACGCGCTGATCAAAGTCACGAAGCTGCTGTTCGTCGTAGGTGTTGTCGACCGACAACATCGGCACGGCGTGGGTGACATGCTCGAAACCGTCAATCGGCGAGCCGCCGACGCGCTGAGTAGGCGAGTCGGGCGCGATAAGCTCGGGATTCTGCTCCTCCAGTTCCCGAAGCCGGCTGAGCAAGTCGTCATACTGGCGATCGGTAATAACCGGCTTGCCCAACACGTAATACGCGTGGTCATGCCGCCGAATCTCCCCGCGGAGTTTCTCAATACGTTGTTTGGCTGTGTCTCCCATGCCGGGATTATTACCCGGCTGGGGGGGGCTGGCAAACACGCGGCTTGGAGCGGACCCAGAAATCCAAAAGAGTGATAGGCGCAGCGGGATAGGACACTGTACAATGGCGGAGCGTGGCCGAGCGAGGCCGGAAGGGAACTTCAGGACAAATCAGCGAGGAGCCGTCCATGGCCAATGGTGGGAACGAACACGATTATGATCCATTCGACAGCCTGGACTCTGAAGAAGATGCGTTCGGTCAAGGCGGACCTCGCGAAGACTACGAGTTTGCACACGAAAGCCCACCGCAACAGCAGTCCTCACCCGACGAGCCCGGCTATTGTGTGGTGCAGGAGCCCACGGCGGAGAGTATGGAGCCCGTAGCCGACGCCGCGCCGGCAGCTCACTCGGCTGAAGATGAACAGCTTCTATGTGAAATCGAGAAAAGTCAGAACAAATCCCGCGGGGTGATTGCGCTGGTTCTGACGCTGCTGATTTCCGGGGCCGTGTTCGTCGTTGTGGGGAAGGCCTGGTGGTCTTGGGAGTTGGTGCTGATGTTCTTGGCGATTCTGCTGATTCACGAGTTCGGCCATTTCGTCACCATGAAGGGTCTGAAGTATCGCAACGTGAACATGTTCTTCATCCCGCTCCTCGGAGCAGCCGTGACCGGACGTCATTACAACACTCCTGCGTGGAAGAAGGCAATGGTTGCGTTGATGGGGCCGCTCCCCAGCATCTTCCTGGCGACCGGGGTCGGAATCGCGGCGGTCGTGGCGGATATGGATTGGCTGGTATATGCATGCGTTCTGTCTTTGTTTCTCAACGGACTCAATCTTGCGCCGTTTCTTCCGTTTGACGGCGGGCACGTTTTGCACGCGGTGCTGTTCTGCAGGCACTACTACCTTGACGTGGCGTTTCGCGTCATCACGGTCTTGATCGTACTTGCTTTCGCGGTGTTGCTCGAGGGGTCGCCGTTTCTGGTCGGCCTAGCGGTGTTTCTGGGGATGACAATCCTCATTACTCTGCGCAACGGGCGGATTGCGCGTGAGTTGAAATCTGAAGGGAGCCTCGAGTTGGCCGGCGAGGACGATCGCGTGACACCCGCGACTGCACTACGCGTCGCGCACGCTTTGCGGGCAGGGACTAACCCCAAGATGAGCGCCAAGGCCCTAGCGCAATCTGTGCTGCAAGTAGTTGAGCAGATTAACGCTCATCCGCCTGGCGTCTTGGCCTCGATCGGCTTGCTGTTCCTTCACGGTGCCGGGCTGGGCGTTGCTTTGTTCGCGGGGTTCTTCCTGAGCATTGCCGTAAACGAAGACCTGCGGGAGAGATTCTGGGTGGCGGCCGAACCGCCGCCGCTATACGCGTATGATTGTGATGCGGTCGAGACGCGGGGTGAGCGGTACGTGCCAACCTTCGGCACCAACTACATCATTGCGACGTTTGCCACGCCGGCTGACGCAAACACGGCTTATAAATCGGCCAAGCCGGACATCTCCGCGCAAGACCATCTCCAGAGGTTCGGTCGGACGGTGAGCATTGCGTTGAGCAGCGAATCCACGCCGGAGATGCGGAAGTCCTGGATAGACCGATGGGAGTTGGAAGCGCAGGAACTTATCGTCGACTTACCATACAGTCCGGTGTTATTCTCGCTAGACGCGACGTTCTCTGACGCTGCATTCGCCCGTCGGGTTGACAATGAGGTTCAGGCATATCTTAAGAATGAGTTTCAGAGTGCATTAAGCCCTCCTTGGCAGCCCGATGCTCCGGTACGCGATCCTGCCGAAGGCGAAAGATACGAGGCGCGGCGGACCTGTATCGAACTATCAAAGGCCGTTGATAAGGCGTGTCCTTGCGGTGAGCGTGTATGACGCGATTTGAGCGACCCGGTATCGTCAGCCGTCGACCGATGGTGGTCTGGAGGACGGCTGATGAGATCCAGAGGGACAGGCACGCTCCCGGCTCGCCTCGAGGCGGGTCGGCGGCGTTTTGAACGTTGGCGTCGGACCCGTGAAGGCCGCTCGCGCATTCCGGATCCGCTGTGGAGTTTGGCGGTGAAGCTCTCCGCAACGTACGGGATTCACCGAACCGCCAAGACGCTGCGACTCAATCCCGACTCGCTCAAGAAACGGGTGGCATCTGCAAACGGCGATGGCTCGCTTGGGCAGAGGAAACCCCGACAGAAGACCGCCGGGCAGGAGGCAGCCACGGCTTTCGTTGAGTTGGTGTCTACTGAAGGCACTTGCCCGCCCGAGTGCATCGTCGAACTGGAGAATCCTCGCGGGGCGAAGATGCGGATCCACGCCAAAGGCAACCAAATCCCGGACGTGGTGACGGCGGTGAGCCAGATCTTCTTCGGCGCCATGCCATGATTCAGGTCACACCCCAGATGCGCATCCTGGTGGCCGTCGAGCCCGCCGATTTTCGAAAAGGCATAGATGGCCTGGCCCGGCTGTGCAAGGAGGAGTTGAAACGCGACCCGTTTTGCGGCTGGGTGTTCGTATTCCGCAATCGACGGGCCACGGCTGTGAAGGTTTTGGCTTATGATGGGCAAGGATTCTGGTTAAGCCATAAACGTTTGTCGAGCGGGCGGTTTCGCTGGTGGCCCGTCAGTAAGACAGGGGCGAGCAAGACGCTGGAGGCGCACCAGCTGCACGTCCTCCTGTCGGCGGGCAATCCCGACGCGGCGCAGGCACCGGCGGCATGGCGGCGAGTCAACGCAGCATCTTGAGAGCGAATGAAAAAACTCGGCCTTCGGGCTTGCGTTCTACTTTTGATCCTGCTACGCTGCGGTCATGGACGTGCTGCGGTACCGAGGCCGGGTTGTCACCGACGCCGACGTCGCCTTCATTGGTGACCTCATCAGCGCGCATCCAACCGCCACGCGGCGGGCACTGTCCCTGAAGCTGTGCGAGGCCTGGAACTGGGTCCAGCCCAACGGCGTTCTGCGGGACATGGTCTGTCGCGGATTGTTGCTGGCGTTGCATCGCGCGGGCCACATCGAGCTGCCGCCGGCGCGGAAGTCCAATCCTCTGGGGCCGCAGCGTCGGACACCTTCGCGCGCGACGCTCCGCTGTGATCCCATCGAGGGGCGACTGTCCGACATCCTTCCGCTTACCATCGCTCAGGTGCGACGCACCGGTGATGAATCGCTGTTCGACAGTCTGCTTCAGACCCACCACTATCTGGGCTACACCCAGCCGGTCGGCGAACATTTGAAGTATCTGATCTCGACAAATGGTGTTCCGGTGGCCTGCCTGGCGTGGTCCTCGGCGCCGCGGCACCTGGGTCCAAGAGACCGCTTCATCGGTTGGTCGGCCGACAGCCGGCGGAAGAACATCCGCTTCATCGCTTACAACCTCCGCTTTCTGATCCTGCCGTGGGTCGAGGTCCCTCATCTGGCCTCGCACATTTTGGGTCGCATGGCCCGGGTGTTACCTCAGGACTGGGAGCGGATCTACGGCCACCCCATCTACTTCCTGGAGACCTTCGTTGATCCCCAGAGATTCAAAGGCACCTGTTACCGCGCGGCCAACTGGTTGGTTCTGGGGCGCACCACGGGCCGGGGCAAGGACGACCTGACCCACCGGCCTAACCGGTCCATCAAAGAGGTGCTGGGCTACCCACTCTCGAAGCATTTTCGAAAACGATTGTGCCACACCGCATGAAGAAGACCATACCCATTGAGAAGATCGCTATGAAAGAACTGGAATCCATTCTGCAACGCGCTGAGACGGCTCCGCTGGATGCAAAGGACCGCGCGAAGCTCAAGGCGGTGTTCGAATCCTACCTTCACCTGACGGACCTACTCGAGGACAAGCAGATGACAATCAAGCGTCTACGGCAGATGCTCTTCGGCGCCGGCACCGAGAAGACCCGCGATGTGATCAAGGAGGAGGAAGACGAACCCGAGTCGCCGCCGGCGACGGGCGGGGATTCGCGTGCCCCGCCGGAGAAGACGGGCGAAGAGGGCTCGGAACCGCAGCAGAAACGCAAAGGACATGGGCGCAACGGCGCCGACGCCTACACCGGCGCTGAGAAGATCAGGGTGCCTCACGAATCCCTCCAGCCGGGGGATTCGTGCCCGGCGTGCAAGAAGGGCACAGTCTACCAGATGAAGAAACCCGGTGTGCTGATCCGGATTGTGGGTCAGGCTCCGGTGGCGGCCACGGTCTTCGAGCTTCAGAAGCTGCGCTGCCATCTGTGTGGCAAGGTATTCACGGCCGAGCCGCCCGAGGGAGCGGACGAGGAGAAGTACGACGCGACGGCAGCGAGTATGATCGCCCTGCTGAAGTACGGAAGTGGGTTACCCTTCAATCGATTGGAAGGCCTGCAGGGAAACCTGGGCATTCCTCTGCCGGCCTCGACCCAGTGGGACATCGTCCGCGACACCGCCGAGATCATCCAGCCGGCCTATGATGAGCTGATCCGGCAGGCTGCCCAGGGGGAGGTGCTGTACAATGACGATACCACGATGAAGATTCTGGAACTGATGGGGAAGCGGGCTACCGCCAGAGCCTGTGCCGAAGCTGAAGGCGAGGACGAGGGCGATGGCGCACCCGAGCGTGCGAAGAACGTACCCAAGCGCTCGGGGGTGTTCACCTCGGGCATCGTGTCCACCCGCGAAGGGCGCACGATCGCGCTGTTCTTCACGGGGCGGCGGCACGCTGGGGAAAACTTGGACGAGGTCCTGGCCCACAGAGCCTCGGAGCTGGGTGTGCCGATCCAAATGTGCGACGCCCTGTCGCGTAATGCGCCCAAGGAATTCGAGACCATCCTGAGCAACTGCCTGTCCCACGGCCGGCGCCAGTTCGTCGATGTGGTGGAGAACTTCCCGGACGAGTGTCGCCACGTGCTTTTGACCCTGAGGGACGTCTACAAGCATGATGCCATCGCGCAGAAGCAGGACCTGACGTCCGAAGAGCGCCTCCGCTTCCACCAAGCTGAGAGTGGCCCGCTGATGGACGACCTCAAGGAATGGCTAACCAGGCAACTCAAGGACCACCTGGTGGAGCCGAACTCCGGTCTCGGCGAGGCTATTACCTATATGCTCAAGCACTGGGACAAGCTGACGCTCTTCTTGCGTAAGGCTGGGGCTCCGCTGGACAATAATGTTTGCGAACGAATTCTGAAGCGGGCGATTCTTCACCGTAAGAATGCGATGTTCTTCATGAGCGAAAACGGTGCCCGCGTGGGCGATCTATTCATGAGTCTGATCCACTCCTGCCAGCTTTGCGGCGCCAATCCCTTCGATTACTTGACCGAGCTACAGAAGCACGCGGCGGAACTCACCTCCGATCCCGCGACGTGGATGCCCTGGAATTACCGGGACGAATGGAAGAGGCGAAACGTGGACACGGAAACGGCAGTGGGATATGTCTAAACGCAGCTCGAAGAAAGCGGTCAAACCTCCCAAGATAGCGGACCCCGGGCAACGGCTGCGCAAGGCGCTGGCCAGGCGCACGAAAGGTGAGCTGATTGATGTTCTCGTGGAATTGGCCAGTGATGATCGCGCAGTTCTCCGGCGGTTTGCGGCACGCTTCGAACTACAGGCTCCGCCCAAAGAACTCTTGGTGATGACCCGTCAAGCGATTGCCGACGCTACCGCCTTCGACGAGCGGGACGCCAATTACAACTTCAGCTACGACGACGAAGCATACCGTGAAGTGCAACAGAATCTGAACCGCTTGATCGAGCTGGGGCATCTACGGCCGGCCATGGAGTTGTCGCTGGAGCTGATGGATCAGGGAAGCTACCAGGTCGAATCGAGCGATGAGGGATTGATGACCGAGGACATCGAGGCGTGTTTCGGTACGGTCCTGAAAGCCCTCCGAAAGTGCGACCTGCCGGCAGCCGAGGTGATCGCGTGGTGCGCGAAGATGCTCAAGACTGACCGCGTGGGCTTCATCTGCGATCAGGAGCTTCACACGCTGCGACGGCGATTCGAGGGCACGCCGTCGCCATGACCCGCCGCCAATTCCCCAGGTGGATGTCGAGTCCTGAAAGCCGACCGGACCTCACATCGTGATGCCCGCCAAGCAACGGCCCGCGTCTTCCCCCCCACAACGAACCGCGCGCCGCAAATCGGATCATACACGCTCACCGGAAAGACACGATAAGGCGATCGACGACGATAAACGGGCGGCCTCGGCCGTACGTATTGCTGACTACGATAAGCTGCAGGAAATCAGAGACGAGATCACGCGCAGCACGGTTGCCGATCTCAAGATCTCCAATCCGGATATCGATGTTGTTACAGCAGACCTCTACGTGCGATGGACAACCGGTGAGTATGACAAGGAGGCTTATCGGTTACTGTTGGAGCGGATGGGAGGAGTGTTCATCGACTATGAGGAGTACGAGGATCCACAAGAGGGCGATAGCGACGATGACAACGATTCCGGATCTGCGAAAACGGCTGATGATTCGCCCGGTGATTCGGATATCGACGCGGATAACGCCGACGGCGAAGCGCCCGAGGCCGACGAGTTCGACGAAGAGGATTACGATTATGCGTTGACCGCGGGCTTTGAACGATATGGGGCCAGGGGTTCGAGTTTCAGGAATAGAAAGACGGTGTCGTTTCGCGCGGTTTCATTGAACGTCGATGCGGAGGGTGCACGGGCGATTACGGACTGGCTATGTTCGCTGGGCGCGCAAGAGATAACTTATGCCTTCTATGTAGATGATTGGGAGTAGTGCTGCGTTAGTGACACTCCGAGAGCTTTTCGGTTCTTTAACCGGCAGGTCTCGTTCCTCGACCATGCCCTACCTGCTGTGCGGCATGGGCTCCTGGCCCTCCGAGGTCAGCCCGTAACGTGGTGATGAGTTGCGTCGCATCAGTATCGTGACCGTCATGGAGCAACTTCGTTGCGTGAATGCGTCGCTGCGTGTCGGCCGGGGGCGGGTCGCTCACGCTCACCGTACTGGTCGCGCGGGTTCCTGAATTGGCAGGTCTCGTTGCTCGACCATGCCCTACCTGCTCAGAAGCTTCTTCGAGGGCTGTCGGGACGCACAACTGCGCAGATCGGATTGACTACGTTCGTTGCCGGCCGATAGAATGCACCAATTGGGTTACAGCGAAGATCACTGTCACCTGCCCAACGGAGTGACGTGTGGATGCCTGTCCGAAAATCGGCGAGGTCGAGGCGTTTGTCGCCGGGGAAGTGTCGGCAGAGGACAAGGCGCGCTTCGAGGCCCATCTTGCTTCCTGCTCGCGTTGCCGTAGTCTCACCAGCGCTATTGAGCAAGATCAAGCGTTAGCCCAGGGCATTCAACAGGCGTACGAGGGGATCGCGGTTTCCACCATGAACACGTCGGCCGAACTCGGGTCCGACGAGCGATCCAGCGTCGCCGACTCTATAGAAGGCTACGAGATTCTGCACGAGATCCACCGCGGCGGGCAGGGCGTGGTGTACAAGGCCGTGCAACTGGCCACGAAACGTACGGTTGCTCTGAAGGTCCTCCTGCAAGGGCCCTACGCCTCCCCGAAACAGCAGCATCGCTTCGAGCGCGAGATTGACCTTGTCGCCAGCCTCCAGCACCCCAACATTGTTACCGTCTACGACAGCGGTCTGACGCACGGGCACCATTACTTTGCCATGGAGTATATCCACGGGCAGTCGTTGGACGTTTATCTATCGAACAACAAGCTGAGCATCGATCGGATGCTGCGGCTGTTCCGCAAGATCTGCTCGGCGGTAAACGCCGCGCACCAACGCGGCGTGATCCACCGTGACCTCAAGCCGGGGAACATCCGCGTTGACGCCGAGGGTGAACCGCACGTCCTCGACTTCGGTCTGGCGAAAGCGGCGGGTTCGAACCTGCAGGGAGGCGCGCCCGTAACGATGTCCGGTGAGTTTATGGGCACGCTGGCTTATGCGTCGCCGGAGCAGACCAGGGGCGATCCCAACCTGGTCGACATCCGCACTGATGTATATTCGCTGGGCGTGATCCTCTTCGAAATGCTCACGGGCAAGTTCCCGTACCAGGTCGTCGGCCACTTCGCCGACGTACTCAACAACATTGCCGAGGTCGAGCCGGAGAGGCCGTCCACAATCTGCCGCCAGATCAATAACGAGGTCGAGACCATCGTTCTCAAGGCCCTGGCCAAGGAGAAAGAACGTCGTTATCAGTCGGCCGAGGCTTTGGCTCACGATGTCGGCCGGTACCTGGCCGGCGAAGCGATCGAGGCGAAACGCAACTCGGCATTCTACATGCTAAGAAAGTCACTACGGCGCTACCGGTTCGTAGCGGGCGTCGCCTTCGCTTTCGTGCTGGTGCTGGCCGTGTCCACGATCGCGCTGTCGATCATGTACCGGAATCAGAGCGTGGCGCGCGAGGAGGCCGATCGGTCCCGCAGTCTGGCCCATCGGCGCTACGAGGAGATCATCCGCCTGGCGGACCTTAAGCGCCTGGACGATGCGATAGCTACGGCGCAAGAGCTGTGGCCAGCGTATCCCGACAAGATTCCGGCGATGGAAACGTGGCTCGAGACCCGGGCTGTTCCGTTGCGGGATAACCTGCCCAAACACGTGGCGACCCTCGAAGCCCTTCGCGATCAGGCCCTGGAGTACGACGCTGTGCAGGAAAGGCGCGATAGACAGACGCATCCGAAAGCTGCAGAGCTTGCCCGGCAGAAGCGGCGTCTGTTCGAACTTCAGAAAGAACGTGAGGACCTTGCGGCCATAGAAGGTGAAGTTACAGAAGAGGAAGCGAGGAGGATCGAGAGAGTCGGCATACACCTGGCCGAGGCAGAGCAGAGTGTCGCGACGCTGACAGAGGAGGTCGAACAGCGCCGCACCTGGCTTCTTCCTGACGAAGGAGCCCAATGGCAGCACGATCTGCTCGCTGAGCTGGTGGACGGTCTCAGGCGTTTTGTGAGCGATGACCCCGCGGTAGGCACCCTCCGCAATGTGGAAGATCGGCTGGACTTCGCCAGAGGCGTTACGGATCGGAGTATCACCGGGGCTGAAGCGGCCGCGGCGTGGGACCGAGCCATCACCGACATCGCCCGGCTGGAGGTCTACCACGGATTGCGGCTTACGCCTCAACTGGGTCTGATCCCGCTACGTCGCGATCCGAGGTCGGGGCTTTGGGAGTTCCTGCACATCCAAACCGGAACGAGGCCGGAGCCGAATCCCGAGGAGGATGCCGCAAATCCCTGGATTCTGACCGCGGATACCGGGTTGATTTTCGTACTCATTCCCGGCGGGAATTACTGGATGGGGGCTCAGAATGAGGATCCCGCGCGGCGCCACTACGACCCTCTGGCGGACCCCGATGAGACCCCGGTCCACGAGGTTGCGCTCGATCCGTTCTTCATCTCCAAGTACGAAATGACGCAGAGCCAGTGGGAGCGGTTCACGGGGTATAATCCCAGTTCCCTGGGGCCGGACTGGAATTCAATGGGCAAACCGTCGGGCGGGGTCATACTTCACCAGAACGAGCCCTGGAGCCCGGTAGAGATGGTCAGTTGGACGGACTGCCGCGACGTTCTTGGGCAACTCGGCCTGGTGTTTCCGACGGAAGCGCAGTGGGAGTGCGCCGCCCGAGGGGGCACTGACTCCGCCTGGTGGAGCGGAAACGAGTTAGAGTCCATTAATACCCAGCAAGCGGGCAACCTTGCGGATAGTCTGACGAAAAGCAGAGGCGGGCCGACTTCATGGCCTTACGAAGAAGCTCTGGAAGACCCCTGCCTCGTTCACTGCCCCGTGGGCAGATTCCGTCCCAACGGTTACGGGTTGCACGACACGATCGGCAACGTGAAGGAGTGGTGCCGCGACGCTTACCAGTCCTATGAGAAAGACGGGCGGCCCGGGGACGGCCTTCGCGAACTCGGAGACAACCCCTCCCGCGTGAACCGGGGCGGCAGCTACACCTACAACGCCCGAGTCGCCCGATCCGCCAACCGCAACTGCGCACCATCGGGATACGTCAACGACTCCGTCGGCGTGCGCCCGGCCAGGATCATCACTGATTGATTCATGATCCGTAAACCGTCCCGAAGGGGACAAAGGCAAGTAGCCACGGGTGGAGCGAAGCGGAACCCGTGGGTGCGGTCTGCCCCCACGTGCTCCCGTCCCGAAGGGCCGGCGGAAGGTCGGCAAGATCACGCGACGGTCTCGACGGCCACAGTTAACGGACGGTAATCGACCGCTATGGGGTCTCCCCACTACAACGCAAGATCGTCGGGGTAGGTTCCTCTCGCAACCTCGTCATCACCCTGCGTTCGGCACCATGCAACACCAACCCCGCATCGCCTGGACCCGACTATAAACCAAACACGATGGTTAACGGCAGTCAGGAATGAACGGGAGCTTGACCCGCGAGCCGATAACAGAATGTTGACCAGGAACATGCATGTCCTATAAGAGCCTTGAATCCCTTTAGTTTGTGCTACACCCCCGGCACCGGCGCTGTTCCTATCGCGGCCGTACGTTACCACGGTCCGCCCGGCAAGTTATGAAGGCGAGGCCGGTGAATAATCCGGGCTCGGCGGTTTCGCCGGTCTTGTGCGATATCCGTTCCACGGTTAACATGTGCTGGGGATCTGCCAGGGGAAGTTGCTGACAAGCCTGAACGCCACAGCATCCGGCACGCGATTCCATAGACAACCAGGGACACAGGCGATTGTGCGGCGGCCGGGTAAGCGTTGTCTGCGCTGAAGATGATGCTTGCCTGCAGGCGGGCTGCCCACAGGTTTAGGGAAGAGGAGATCAATGATGAGTCTGGAGTCGGGAACCGGTTCGTTTGGCATGCTTCGCGCGTTTGTTTGGTCGGCCTTTGTGCTGGCCCTCGTCTCTGCGAATGTGTACGCCGAGCAGGTCGGATCTGCGTTTACGTACCAAGGACAGCTCAAAGATTCCGGGGCACCGGCCGACGGCCAGTATGACCTTCGATTCTCCTTGTACGACGGGGGCGGTACTCTGGTGGCCGGTCCCATCGATAGAGACGATGTACTTGTGGTCAATGGGCTCTTTGCGGTTGTCCTGGATTTCGGCTCCGGCGTATTCGATGGTGATGCTCGTTTTCTTCAGATCAGCGTTCGCCGCGGAGATGATGAAGGTTCTTTCTCGGCGTTAACGCCGCGGCAGGAGTTGACTCCGACGCCTTACGCCGCCACCGCCGGCAAAACCGTAGGCGTGGACGGCCATTCGCTCGATTCGGAAGACGGGACGATTGAGGATGCGGTTCGTGTCGCGTCGTCCGGTAGGGTTCACATGACCTCCGGCGGTCTGTCTTTATACGACACGGCCGAGCACGGTGTCAGCTTCACGACGTCCGGCTTCTCTATTAATGCGTTCCCCAGCGAAGACCCCGCGTACCGATACGAGGCCAAGAACGACAGGCATCGGTTCTTCACTGGTGGGGGGAGTACGAGAATGGAGATCAATTCCAGCGGCAACGTTGGCATCGGAACGGCGCCGACCTCCGCGACCTTGACCGTCGATGGGGATGCGGACATTCTGGGCACGGTCGAGGCCGCCGATTTTGCCTATGGTGATTCCCAGCAGCGAACCCTCACGGTGCTGGGCACGGCGTTCCAGCCCAGCAAATCGGGAATCGAGTACGACACTGGGTGGGGCATTTGGGCGGAGCCTACCGAGCAGGATGCGTTCTTCCGTGTACAGGTACATCTTCCTGATCGGGCCGTTGTGACGGGCATGTCCGCCAGAGTGCTGGACAATTCTGTGAACCAGAATCTCCGTGTCGTGTTGTGTTTCCTCTCCCTGTCAAACGTCGGAATCGGCACGATGACAGGCGTTGAGTCGCAGGGCGCGTCGACGGACAAGGTCCTGTTGACGGCCACGGAGATCAACAACGCCGTGATTTACAATTCTTCGAGGGGGTACTATCTTCTCTTCGGCTCAGACGACTGGGAGTCCCGCATGCAGTTGTACTATGTGACGATAAACTACCGGGTCGATGCTCCGGACTAAACGCAAACCGAAGAATGACACAGACCGGGTTGCTTCGGTGGCCCGGATCATTCATGATGTTCGCGAAAACGCGCGTAACGCGATGTAGCGTCACCCCTTGTGGGTGACGCCATTGAAGCACAGCGCACTTTCACGCCCGGGAGCAACCCGTTCTGTTAGGGACGCAGGCATGTAGCCACGGGTGGAGCGGAGATCACGCCGTGATTCGCAAGATCATCAGGATGCTGCCCGCGTTGTCCTAGACGTCTTTGCCGTACAAACCGAGCGGATTCGTCCGACTCGGTGGCGGCTCGTTCCACAGCCTGAGAGACTGCAAGTCGGCTCCTTCCTTGAACTCAAAGGCTGCATGCGGGTTCCTTCTTCAGGCTGAAAGCCTGCAAGATAATAGCCGGGGGCAAGGCCGCGGAGCGGCCGCCGCCCCCGGGGTAAGGTCCCAACAAACCAAACCACCCCGCCAGGGGTGGAAGAGACGGCGTCGATGAACCGCGCTTCTGTCTTGGCCGCCCGACCTATTTCAGAATGCATCAAGAGGCATAGCCGCAGGGGTCTTGTTCCACGCGAATCTGGTATATGTCAAGTTCGTGGCAAGACCGTCCGGGACAGGGTTGCCACAACAAGGGTAAGCCGATGACGATACCAACCCGCAATAGATGGCAAGTCTCGTTCCTCGACCATGCCCTACGGGGGACGACAGTCGAATGGCATACGATAACGACGATTCTGCATTGCGCAACAACGGTGCCACATTTTCGGGGGCCGTTTGACCCTTGCAGGGTCAGCCTGCTTGCGGGGAACAGGTCCCGGGGGCGGCGTCCGCCGATGGCGGACTTGCCCCCGGCTATTCCATCTAAGCCCTTCGGGCTGGGAAAAACAGCTCTTAGGTCGCAGTCCGTGAATGCGATAATCCGTTCCGTTAGGAACGCAGTCCGTACTCGCCACATCTTCGTATCGATGGGCTGACAAGAGCGAGATTCTCGCTAGAATGCCGCGTTGGCTGCGGCTACGTCACAACCGGGTCTTCCGGTGTGCCACTGCTCTTGAGCAAGGACGGGACACGGCGTGGCTCGAACCCGAGCATTCACGTATGACGAAGCACCTTTGGCGTGCATGGCGCATCACATGTTTCAAAGGAGATACTCGTGTTATCAATCTTGCAGCGGAACCTGTTGATTGCCGGCGTCGTGGTTTGTTCTTGTCTGAGTGGTGCCCTGGCCCAGGATGGCCCGGCCGGCGAGGTCGCCTCTGCCGCTGCTACACATATGACGGCCGAGCAGCGCGCCGCGTGGCGAAGCTCGATAGCGGGCGACGGCGTTGCGGCGTTTTCGGCAGTTGTGCCGAGCGAACTCAAGCTGCGACTAATGCCCTTGCCCGCGGCCGAGCTGGCAGTGCGCAGTGATGAAGCTCTGGCAGGCCTGCGGACGGTGGCCGAGCAGTTGGCAGAGGCGCTGATCGATCAGATGCGGACCGAGACCGCCGATTCTCCCGACCCTGACGACGTCGCGCGAATCGTCGAGCGCATCGAATCGCTGCGTGAATTCCGTTCTGATCTGGTGACTCGCTGCAACATCGTCCTCTCTGCATTGGAGAGCGCCGGAGGTGATGTGGCTGCCCAGCGTGCGTACGTTTCTACGATAGAACAAATCGAGCCCGCGGCCACCACTCGAAACCACTCGGAGAAAGCCCTGACCGATGAAGAGCTGGCGGCGAAGGAGTTGGAAGAGCGCGTTTCTGCTGCGGTCGCGCGGGTGCGCGAGATGCCCCCGGTCCACGAACGCCCGGAGCCCTGGAAGGTCCCCGTGAACGAGTTGGAGCTGGAACTTCAGCCTTTGCGAAAGGACCAGATTGAGGAGCGGGTGCAGAAGTGGATCGAGATTCTGCAGCGAAACGTCCGCCAGCGTATTCGCATCGACATCGCGGTAGCCGAAGCAAAGGACGACGCAGAGCGGCAAGCCCTGGCAGATCGTTCGACTGAGCAGCAGGAGATTGTCAACGCAATCGTCGAGCGCGTGCGCGTGAGCATCTATCTACTTCGTATGCGCGGGGGCTCGGTGCGCGAGTACCAAGACTATGTGGCGGCCGCCACCGGCATGAAGCTCAATCTCACCGACCCGAATGTCCTGATCGCCCAGGTCAAGGCGTGGCTGCGCAGCCCGAGCGGAGGGATGAAGATCGGCGTGAACTTGCTCAAGTTCGTCGGCGTCCTTATCGCCTTCTGGATCGTGAGCCGGGTGGTTGGTGCGATTGTATCCGCGGCCGTGCGCCGTGTTCCGAAGACTTCGACTCTGCTGCATTCGTTCTTGTCGGGCATGACGCGCAAGGTGATTATGGTCGTTGGTATTGTCGTCGGGCTTAGTGTGTTGGAGATCAACATCAGTCCGCTCGTAGCCGCTCTCGCCGGCGCCGGCTTGGTGATAGGCTTGGCCCTTCAGGGTACGCTGAGCAACTTCGCCAGCGGAATCCTGATTCTCATTACCAGGCCTTACGACGTTGGCGACGTAGTTTCCGCAGGAGGCGTTCTCGGCAAGGTTGACGCCATGAACCTGGTGTCGACGCGTATCTTGACTTTCGACAACCAGGTCATGCTCGTGCCCAACAATCAGGCTTGGAACGGCGTGATTACGAATGTGACGGCTCTCCCGACTCGTCGCGTGGATCTTGTCTTCGGCATCGGCTACGGCGACGACATGGCCCACGCCAAGAAGGTCATCGGCGAGGTGGTCAGCGGGCACGACCGCGTGCTCAGCGAGCCCGCCCCGGTCATCAAAGTCAGCGAGTTGGGCGATAGCTCCGTCAACCTCATCGTCAGGCCGTGGGTGAAGACGGCTGACTACTGGGATGTCTATTGGGATCTAACCCAGCAGATCAAGGAGCGGTTCGACCAGGAAGGCATCAGCATTCCGTTCCCGCAGCGAGACCTCCATTGGGATAGCCCGGTGGAAGTCGTGGTCAACTCCGACGGACCAAGCCGCTGACAGTGGGGATGATCCATGCGTGGCACTTGTGCGAGTTTACCGACATCCGCATTTGCTTGCGACACTGACAGGACACAAAGGCGGAACGCAGTCGTTTCTTGCCGATAAGAGGCGGACATTCTCTTGATGGTTGCCGCCGTGCGCCGATTCTGATGTCAACGCACCAGCACGAGGAGGACCACTACAGCGAGCAGAGCCGCCAGCACACCGCTTGCCGTGGCATGGTCTACCTTCCCTTGCGCGATCCCGATTCCAAAGTGCTTCCCCAAGCCGTTCCACAGATATAGTCCGGCAGGGACCGTGACGATGCCGAAAGCGATCAAGACCCATTGCGGCGAGCCATAGCGCATCAGGTCGCCGGCGTCCCCAGCCCGGATGAACGAACCCGCGCCGATATACGCCCCGTTGGCTATCAGGCAGAAGCCCACGAAGAACCGAACGACATACCGGAAGCGAGCCTTGAAAACCCTAGCTCCCCCGAGCGCCGCCGGCGGAAGCAGGCTCCCCCATACAGGTCCACCCCAGGCCACAAACAACGGGCTCGGATTGTCCGCCAGGTCGGTTCTGGAAAAGCCGAACAGCGGAATCGTCACCTCGGTGACCACCCCGTCTGACAACCAAGCGTGCAGGACATGCCCAAGCTCGTGCATGGCCATCATGGACAGCCAAGAGAGATAGACGGTCGAAGGAGCGAACACGAGCTGGATGACGCGCCTCATTGGCTTCTCTGTCCGTACGGCGGCGGCGCCCCCCCGTGTTTCAGTTTGGTCTGCCGGTCGGCTGCCGTGCCGCATTCGGGGCATACGCCGGATACATTGCCCTCCAGATTGTAACCGCATCGGACGCACAGGCCCTTCTCGCGCCGATGCCTTCGCCGTAGCGGACCACGGCAGAAGGCCACAATAGGGTAGGCGGCGAGAAGAGCAAGCAGGCCCCACAGCGGAAACAGCAGGCCCGAATGGAGGAACCCTCGCTGGTCGTAGGAATACGCGCCAAGACCGCACCAACTCAGCAAGGGGCCGCGGCCAACGAATAACGCCTGTTGCTTCGGTTCAGCGCGATAGTGAGTGACAAAGCAGTGCGCGTGCCCGGTGCGGATGTCATAAGTGAACGACCACGTGTCGCTGAACTCCCAGAACCCTTCTACGGTCGTGAAGTGGCTGGCTAACCATATCCCGCAGGTTCCGACGGAAGCGACCGTCAGCCCGATGATGACCGCCCTGTGGAACATGTTGCTTGCTCGCACCCGCGTCTCGCAGGAGAATCGTCCATGGCGGCTCTGCTGGAACGGTTTTGCAGGCGACCCTGGGAGGCCTCTGCTCTGCCGGTATGTCCGCACTCGGAGAATACGAACCGTTCCATACACCACCTGATCATAGGGGCCCGTATGCGGTCCCGATGCCAACGGCCGCCTGACGGACCACAGGACGTTTCCGGTGCCATCCGGCTTGATGATTGGAGGAGACGTCCAGCCGGTAATATACTGGTCAGATTGACCGCTCGGGCGCCCAGCCCGGTCGCGACCGCCGGTCAGCGCAACGAAAAACCGCCATAAGCTCAGCACTCATAGCGGTTTACGAACTGGGCAGAGGCGGACTTGAACCGCCGACACACGGATTTTCAGTCCGTTGCTCTACCAACTGAGCTACCTGCCCAAGCTCCCTTTCCGGTAAAGGGCGAACTCTGGTGCCCGGATCCATCGCGGCCTGCCGGATAATCCGGGATTAACCCGCACAGGACAATCGCTCATCGTCCAGACACCACGCGGGAGTTTAGCGCGAGCCGGCGCGGCGGTCAAGACGTCCGTTGAACAACCTGCCGCCCCGTAGCGTCGGGTTCCAGCATGCCCTGCGGCAGCCTCGTGGCGTAAGCCTTTCGCCTGCCGTCCGGCGCCTCGTCGTGTAGGTCCCCAGCCTGCCCGGCGACGCTCTCCGGAACCGGCGGGGGGCGTTACCCATCCGCCCTGTATCGCGGCTTTGCGTCTGGCTTACGATACCCCGTAGCGCGGGCATCCGGCCTGCGCGGCGAGCGGGGGACCGACGATGCAGACGACCGTGCGGACAGGATGCCTGTGCCACGTAGCGCAGGCTTCCAGCCTGCCTTCTGGTGGAGAGAGAGCGGCGGAAGCCCTCACCGCGTGGTTCGCCGGGCGTGATGGCGTTTGATCATGCCGCGCGGACGTTTGCAGAGACGCCGGGGCGCGAGATTTGCAGACAGAAGCCCCCGTATTCGACGGACGTCGACGGAAGATCCGCACGGGCCAAGGCCCACATAGCTCAGAACCACTTCTTTCTGCGAAAGTACACGAGCAGGACGGCGGCCACCACGATCATGGACCCGATCACGCTCCAGAAGCTCAGCGGATCCTCCGGCGGAGGCCACAACGGGAGATTCATGCCGTACAAACCGGCGATGAACGTGAGCGGAAGCATAATGGTGGCGAAGATCGTGAGCGTCTTCATGATCGCGTTGGTGCGGTTGGCCAGGGCGGTGTGATAGTTGTCGCGGATTCCGTTCAACCGCTCGCGAAGCGTGTCCACAAGGTCAATGACCTGGCTGAGATGGTCTCGGACATGGCTGAACCGCTGTTCAAGTGAGTCCGAGACGTAGTCGTACTCACCCCTCGCGACCGGCGTGAGCATCTCACGCTGGGAGGTCGCCAGGCTTCGTAGATGGAGGAGGTCTCGCCGGACGCTGCCGGAGTTAGCGAGGATCTGCTCGTCCACCCCAGGGTCCAACGACTGCTCCTCGAGCCGCTCTAGCTCACCCTCGTAGCGATCAGCGACCACGACATATTTGTCGACCATGCCATCGATGATGTCATACAGGATTGAGTCGATGCCTTTGCCGAGCGCGTTTGCCGTGCTCCGGCCGCAACGATCCAGGACCGCCCGAACGGTTCGTAGCGGCTCTCGATGAGCCGTAATCAGAAAGCGCTTACCGCAGAACGCGGCGAGTTTTCGCGGGTCGAACTCGCTCGGGTCGTCCAGCCCGACGAGGCCGTAGAAGACCATGAAGATGTAATCATCGAACTCGTCGATCCGCGGCCGCTGCTCGCCGTGCAGGCAGTCTTCCAGGGACGCTTCGTCCAGGTGCATCAAGTTCTTCAGCGCAGCGAGGTCGGCATCTGCCGGTTTCTCGAAATCCAGCCAGAACCTCGCCTCCTGGTCGGCCCACGCCTCGCCCAGCTCCTCGACCGAAGAGATGGGCTTGCAGCTCCCGTCACAGAATCGAACAAAACCGGCTAACATGCCGTAATGGTATACGTGCGACTCGTGTTGCGCCAAGCCCGGAACCGTCGCGGGGAGAACCCGTGACGAGCACCGGGGTTGAGGCCACCAAGCCGGGCGGTGGAAGCCCTGTGTCACTGCTCTTGAGCCAAGTAGGTCGGGCTTTGCCCGACAGCTTCCGGAATCGGTTTGCCTTCACATGGCGGAGCACGCTCCTTGTGTGCCGAGTCATGTTCGATGGCGTGAGGACAGCGCGTCCTGCTTCCTTATGGTAGTCTGGCGTTGGGCAGAGCCCGACCCACCGTGCTGCGAAGGCACTGCTCAAGAGCCGGTAGGGTCCGTTCCGCGGACCATCTGCTCACCGACGTACGTGTGGTTACGAGTTCGTAGGGCATGGTCGAGGTACGAGACCTGCCGCAATTGTCGAACGCTGATCATCGGCTCCCCCACGTCCAGCGGGAGTGCCATTGAACGGCCTGCGGAGGCTCGCAACACACAGCAAACACAAAAGGACGCCGCCTGCACGCCTATCCGGGCAACGTAAGCCGGACGAAGCGGCGTTTGCCGCGTTGGATCACGTCGCCGCTTCTGATGGCGATGGGAGCCAGGGCGTCTTCGACCACCTCTCCGTTGATCCGCGCGCCGCGCTCGTTGATCAGCCGTCGAGCTTCGCCGCGTGACTTGGCGAACTCGCAATGGACTATCAGATCGATCGGGACGACTTTGCCGTCGTCGAGCATGCCGGCCGGGACCGCGACTTCGGGGACGTCGTCGGGCAATCCGCCGCCGCCACCGCCGTGAACGCGGCGGAACTCCTCCGCGGCCGACTCAGCGGACTCGGCGTCGTGGTACTCGGTGATAATGGTCTTGGCGAGCCGTTCCTTGGCGTCCCGGGGGTTGATGTGCGCCGGGTCGATCAGCGCCGGGATTTCCGATTCAGGAACATCGGTGGTCAGCTCGAAGTACTGCCCCATGAGCTTGTCCGGAACGCTCATGATCTTGCCGAACATGTCACTGGGCGTGTCCGTGACCGCGATGTAGTTGCCCATGGACTTGCTCATCTTCTCGGTGCCGTCCGTGCCGACCAGTAGCGGCATGACCATGACGACTTGCGGAGGCTGCCCGGCGTTACGCTGCAGGTCGCGCCCGCAGAGGTTGTTGAACGTCTGATCGGTACCGCCCAGCTCGACGTCTGATTCGATGGCAACGCTGTCGCGGGCCTGCATTAGCGGATAGAGCAGTTCGTGGAGGTAGATTTCCTTGCCTGCCGCCTGTCGGGTGGCGAACGTGTCGCGCTCCAGCATGCGGGCGACCGTCATCTGGCTCATGAGCCGGACGACATCGGCGAAAGTCAGGTCCTTGAGCCACTCGCTGTTGGGGCGGACTTCCAGTTTATCCTCGGAGAGGTCGAGGACCTTGCCGGCCTGCTCGAAGTAGGTGGCCGCGTTCTTCTCGATCTCCTCTTTGGTCAGGACCGGGCGGGTCTTGGAGCGTCCCGTGGGATCGCCGATCATGGCCGTGTAATCTCCGATGATGAGCACGGCCTTGTGCCCGAGATCCTGAAACTGCCGCAGCTTCCGCAACACCACGGTGTGGCCCAGGGTCAGGTCCGGGGCAGTGGGGTCCATTCCCAGTTTGACCCGCAGGCGTTTTCCGGATGCGAGCCGACGTTCTAGTTCTTCAGCGGTGTAGACATGATCGGTCCCGCGGAGGAGTAGCTCCATCTGTTGGTCGACGCTCATCTCACTCACGAGTTTGCTCCTCAGAACTTGCCCGGTATTCGAATCGTTCTATTGCGGAGGCGTGTCCGGTGGCGGTTTCAATCTCGATGATCGCCCCGCACACGCGCGAGTCATCTTTGGCGACGTCGAAGGTCGTGGGGATGCCCGTCACCATGGCGCTGACGACTCGTTCCTTGAGTCGCCCGAGCACTCCGTCATACGGGCCCGTCATGCCCAAGTCGGTGATGTAGCCCGTGCCTTTTGGAAGAACGCACGCATCGGCGGTCGGCACATGCGTGTGAGTGCCGACCACGGCGCTGACTCGTCCATCAAGATACCAGCCCATGGCGATCTTCTCGCTGGTAGCCTCGGCATGAATGTCCACGACCACGATTCGAACGTCCTTGGGAATGGCGGAGAGTGCCCGATCGGCGGCAGCGAACGGGCAGTCGGCCGGTCCCTTCATGTACATTCGGCCCAGAACCGAGATGACCGCCACCCGTTGGTGGGACGCGGTTTCATAGACGGCGAATTCCCGCCCGGGGGCGCCGCGCGGAAGATTGGCCGGGCGGACGATATTGTCAGCTTGCTCCAACACCGGGATGATCTCGCGCCGCCGGTAGACGTGATCCCCCATGGTGATCAAATTCGCGCCGTGCTTGCAGATTTTCTCATACAACGCCGGAGTGAGTCCGGATCCGCCGGCGGTGTTCTCGGCGTTGACGATCACGCAGTCGACATTGTACTTGGGGACGGAGACTTCGAGGGCTTCACGCAACGCCCTTCGTCCGGGTCCGCCGACGACATCTCCGATGCACAGCAGAGTGAGCTTCATAGTGGTTCCGAACAGAGCGGATCGAGGAAGTCTCCTAGTGGGCGACCGATACGGCCCGCACCTCGCGCAGGACGGTCACGCGAATCTCACCCGGATAGGTCATTTTGTCTTCGATCTCCTTGGCAACATCGTGAGAGATCTTCGCGGCGATGGCGTCGTTTACTTGCTTGGCATCGACGATGACGCGAATCTCCCGGCCCGCCTGGATAGCGAAAGCCTCTTTCACTCCCGAAGGCGCCTTGGCGATCTCCTCCAACTGCTGCAAACGCTGGACGTAACGCTCCAAAGACTCCCTCCGGCTTCCGGGCCGGGCGGCACTGATGGCGTCGGCGGCCATGACGATCGGAGTGTATTCGCTGATTGCGGGGATGTCGGCATGGTGCCCCTCTATCGCGTTGAGGACCTCCGGCCGTTCGTTGAACCGCTTGCAGAAATCCGCGCCTACCTTGGGGTGCCCGCCTTCCACGTCGTGGTCGATGGCCTTGCCGATGTCGTGCAGTAGCCCACACCGCCGGGCCAGGCGCCCGTCTAGCCCGAGTTCGTCGGCAATAACCTGGCTAAGGAATGCGACTTCCAGCGAGTGCTTCAAGACATTCTGACCGTAGCTGGTTCGGAACTTCAGCCGCCCGAGCAGGTCCAGTTGCTTGCGATGCAGCCCGCCCACACTGGCTTCGACGGCGGCTTTCTTGCCCGTGTCCAGGCAGTCTTCTTCGACTTCTTTGCGGACCTGGTCGACCAGCTCCTCAATCCGTCCCGGGTGAATCCGCCCGTCCTGGATCAGACGTTCGAGCGAGCGTCGGGCCACCTCGCGCCGGACCGGGTCGAACGCGCTGACCAAGACCAATCCCGGCGTATCGTCCACGATAACGTCTACGCCCGTGGCTTTTTCGAACGACCGGATATTGCGTCCCTCGCGCCCGATTACGCGGCCCTTCATGTCGTCCGAGGGAATCTCCACGCTGGACACGACGTTCTCGCAGGTATGCTCGGAAGCATAGCGCTGAATAGCGGTAAGCGTAATCTCCCGCGATCGCTGAAGGGCTTCGTCCTTGGCGGCTGCCATGGCCTTTTCGATTACCTCAGCGGAATCCTGTTCCAACTCATCGCGGAGTTCGTCCAGGATCGTCTGCTTGGCATCTTCCGCGGACATACCGGACACCCTGAGCAGTTTCTCGCGGCGCTCGGCGATTAGCTTGGTGGCTTCCTCTTCGCGGGCCGTCACCTTTTCGACGCGCGCCTCGAGTTTGCCCCGTTCCTGTTCGAGCTTCTTCTCTTTGCTGGCCAGGGTGTCGAGTTTCCCCTCTATGTTGTCTTCGCGCTTGGCGAGCCGTTTTTCTACCTCCTTCAGCTCCGCGCGCATCTCGGTGGATTCCTGACGGAGTTTCTCCTGTCCTTTGAGGTACTCCGCCTTGGCGTCTATTTCAGCGGTCTTACGGGTTACGTCGGCTTCGGTTCGAGCCTCGCTGACTGTTCGATCGGCCTCGGAGCGCGCCGCCTCAAGGCGGGAGCGACCGAGCCAGCGGACGAACATGAAGCCGACCAGAACTCCGATTGCCGCCCCGACGACCGCTGCCACAGCACCGGTCGTCGTCTGAGCAGTCATCAATAACAGTGGAAGAGTGTTCATAAGGTCTCAATCCGTTTTAACGCGGTTTCGCGAACATCGACGCCGTCAGGGACGCCCGAACCGCTCACCGGTCGTGAGACGGACTCCCACCGCTCGTGCTTCGCACGCTCGGGTGGCGTTCGATGAGTATGGCTTGCTTGGATACGAAGTCCGTTGAATGCAGAATCAACATGGACCCCGAGGCCCCAGGTCCAAGGGGATCGAACCTCGCAATACTGCTTGATGGACCCTAGCAGTCGGTCCGGCGGACCTCCGGTCGCTTCGATACCCGCCTGGCTTGCGCGGGTTCAACGTTGGCCGAATGTCCAGGCTTCATTTTAGGCAAAACTGTAAACCACCTGTCGATACCCTGCCACCCGTTATGGTTGTCCGCCGCGGCAGGATTGACGGTCTCCTCGGGTATCAACAAAGCGACTCACTCCTCATATCGAGGCCAACTCAGCCGGGTCCTGTCCTTCTGGAGCCCACCATGCCGCCGAGAGCAAGCGCCCTGAAGACGACCTCACTCTTATTGAGCACGAACACGAGCCCCCGTTACGTAATCGCGAGCTTCCCAACCCCGTAGCATCGCCGGGGAGGTCGACGATCGTTCTCCTATGTCGGGCGGAGCTGCCTGTGAGGCGACCCCCACAACATGCCTTCACCCGCAAGTAAAGTAAGAATTCAATGCGTGCCGCACACCGGAACGCGCCGAAATTATAACCTGCTGCAACATTGCGTCAACCGCGCCTCTGCGCGAAACAGGTAGGCGCGTTTGAGGCGTTCGCGGCAGGTCTGGAGCGCGCGACGGACTACGCGACGAACATGCCGATGCTGCTGCGGGTCTTCGGAACAAAGGCGGCACTGCCGTAGGGGGCAGTGCCGCCTTCAATATGATCGGAAAATAGGGGCAGCCGCCTGATCGGCGACCTGGGTTCCGGCGACCGTCGCTACCCGCCGCCGGAACCCGGGGTGGTCCGCAACGCGCTCGATATCGGTTGCGGACCAGCCGAGGTTACTTCGTTTCGGCCGGCGTTACCTTCGCCGGTTGGCGGTTGGCTCCGAGTAGACCCGGACGGACTCCCGCGGCGGGCATGTTACGAGCCCACGATGGAGTCACCACGGGAATCGTGCGGAACGTCCGTGTGGAGGTCTTGAAGTCGTCCAGGTCGGACCAGTCATCCAAGTCGTCGAGATCGGACCAGTCATCCAACTCATCCAACGAGCGAGCTCCGCAATCATTGCAGTCCGTGCCGAACTCGCAGACGTCGTAGACGGCCCCGATACCGCCGTCGTCGCACACGCCGTCGTAGGCGTACTCACAGGTGTCGAGGCAGAGTTCCTCGGCGTACGGATCGACGACGCCGTCAGCGCTGCGGCTGCCACAATCGGCGCAGTCCGTTCCGTAGTCACAAACGTCGTACAAGGCGCCCGTGCCGCCGTCGTCGCACTCGCCATCGAACGCGTACCGGCAGGTGTTAGTGCAGACTTCGTCGCTACCGCCTCCCGCGTCGCGGACCCCACAATCGGTGCAATCGGTGCCGTAGTCGCAGGCTGCGTACATTGCCCCGACGCCGCCGTCGTCACACTCCCCGTCGCCGGCGAAGCGGCAGGTATCGCTGCAGAGTGTTTCGTCAGTTGAACCGCCTCCGTCCTCGCGCGTGCCGCAGTCGGCGCAGTCGGTTCCCAAGTCGCACAGGGCATAGTCACTGCCGGCGCCGCCGTCGTCACACTCGCCGTCGTAGGCGAAGATGCAGAGGTTGTTGCAGATCCCTTCGTCGCTGCCGCCGTCCTCATCGAGCGGAGCGACGTCTGCGGTACCTGTGAAGGTAATGTCGTTGCCGGCTTCGGTCTGCGTATCGAACGCCAGAGTGTACGTCCCGGCCTCCCATTGGAAGCCGTCGTCACGGACGAAATACACGTATCCATCTACGAACCACGTGTTGTAGGTTTGCTCGCCAACCCCGCCGGACGGATCCGTGACCGTTACGGACCTGATGTAGACCGGGGCGTCGAAATGATAGAGGAAAACGAGATAGACCAACTCGTCCCGGGTGTCCGGGTCGGTATCTACGAACTGGAAGGCCTCATCGAGATAGCCCAGGGGATCCTCCTCCGTATCCGGATCGGGGTCCGGGTCGGGATCGGGATCAGGTACCTCCCGATCGCTGCCCGGCTCGATCGAGTAAGCCTCAAAGACCGTAGCTTCGAACGTCTCATAGGCCATCCACATAAAGCCGGAGTCGCCCCATTGCGTGCTCCAACTGTTCATGACGCGATATGCGCTCAAGGAATCATCGTATCCGACCAGGGCCATGGCGTGAGCGGCATGCTGCGAGCCTTGGGTAAGGAAGGTGCCGCTGCCATGATACACGTCGGCGCTGTTGGCGTTGGGGAAGTCATCGTACAGCCGTGCTCCGAACACTACGATTCGTCCGGCTGCGAGTTCCGCGCGAACGGCGTAAGGGTCGGTTTCGACCACCCGATTGAAGCTGCCAATCCGGAAGTTCGCGGCGTCCGTGGCCGGTGGGTCGAGAAGGCAAGTATCGTCCCGATACTCCACCGTGTCGAGGCTCGAGCATCCTTCTTGCACCAGCAGGTTCATGGCCGTGCTAATCAACGTGCCGGAACCGCACTCGTAGTTGTCGGTGTCGAGAAGCCTGGTGTAGAGGTAACCGGGGCTGGCCTGGTGCTCTGCCGTGGTCGCGCCCCAGCCGTATTGGCGGTTGGCCGTGTAGGTTGCTCCGGCGTACCCGGTGGCCCAAGCAGTACAAGACCCCATACCGCCCTGATTGCCGATCGGGGGAAGGTCGCGAGTCAGATCGGCGGAAGCGGGAAGACTTACGCTGGCATTCGCCGCATAGGGGTTGATGGCCTGCGGACGCGCCGCTACGTCCGCTGGGTCAGGCACTTCCAGACCGAAAGTAAGTCCGGCTTCCTGCGCACCGTTGTCGTTGTCGTTGTCGGTTACATCGTCCGCCGGCGGAACGGCACAGCCGAGGAAACCGACGAGACATAACGTGGTGATCGTCAGTGCCGTGGCCCCAAACAGAATTCGCCTCTTGAACATGTTCTTGTATCTCCCACCTGCGATTGACTAGAAACGCAAGTACTTAAGAAGGACGAGTGGGCGCCGACGGCATCCGCACCGTCGGTCGGCCAACGAAACGGCAGTTGGCTCGCCCCGCGCCAGACCTATGTCCATTCGCCAGGTTTAGCAGGTCGGAACCGTTCCGGCAAGCTCGCGCCCGGCTTCAGGCGAAGCGCCACGCGGCTCGGCGCGACCGGCCATGGCAACTGGTTTCGACTATACGAAGTACGCCTTCACGACGTACTGGTGCATCATACGCTGCGTGTTGAAGAAGGAGCCGTTTAGGGCGATACAGTGTCTCATCACGTCCACGAAGCGATCTCGATCGTGGTAGTAGAGAGGCAGAATCACGTACTCCAGCTTGTCGTAGAGCATGGCTGCGTCGTTCGATCGATCGGCCGAATCGCTCTCTTCCGGTCGGCCGATGGCCCAGCCCGTGGCTCCCTCGATCCAGCCTTCCAGCCACCATCCGTCCAGCACACTAAGGGACGGGACCCCATTAAGGGCTGCCTTCATGCCGCTGGTGCCCGAGGCCTCCTGCGGCGGCTCCGGAGTGTTGAGCCATAGGTCTACGCCGGCGGTCATCAACTGGCACAGCTCGATGTCGTAGTTGGCTAGATATACGATCTTAATCTCGTTTTTGAGCTGCTCCTTAGCTTGGAAGATGCGTCGGATGACGTCCTTGCCTCCGCCGTCCTGGGGATGGGCCTTGCCCGCGAAGACGACCTGGAGGGGGCAACTGCGATCGATCCGCCGCAAGCGGCCCAGGTCGTGAAAGAACATATCCGCGCGTTTGTACGTCGCGGCCCGCCTGGCGTAGCCGATGGTGAACACGTCGCGGTCCATTCCCGCGTTGGCGACCCGGTTCACGTAGCGGAGCAATTGGTCTTTGGAGCGAGCATGGGCTTCCCACACTTCGTGGTTGGGGATTGTTAGCGCGTTGCGGAGGCTGTAGCTATCGTCGCGCCAGGTCGGGATGTGCTCGTCGAACACCTCTTGCAGGGCTGATGACACCCACGTCCGCGCATGCACTCCGTTCGTTATGGAATCGATTACGTGCGGAGCGAACAACTGGCGGGAAATCTCTCCGTGCCGCTTGGCCACGCCGTTGACGTAGTGGCTCAAGTGCAGGGCAAGATAGGTCATGTTCAGGACCTTGTCCATACCGGATACCTGCTCGAGGGTCCGGACCACGCGCGGGTCCAGAACGCCCTTGACGACATCGAGCGGAAACTGGTCATGACCGGCTGGGACGGGGGTGTGCGTAGTGAACACGCATCGGTTACGAACGGCTTCGACATCCTCGTCGGAGAGGGTCCGGTCTGAACCTCCGCGGAGCCGCTCGTCCAGGAGCTCGCAGGTCAACAGGCTGGCGTGCCCCTCGTTCATGTGGAAACGTTCGATCTCGTCGTATTCGAGAGCCCGGAGCATCTTCACGCCGCCGATGCCGAGGACGGTTTCTTGACAGAGCCGATAGCGGGCATCTCCGCCATACAGATTGTGCGTGAAGCTGCGGTCCGAATCGGTGTTGCCCTCCATGTCCGTGTCGAGAAGATACACCGGTATCCGGTAGCCTCCGAACCCGATTACGTCCCGGACCCAGGCGCGGATACGGACGTCGCGGCCTTCGACTTTCACCACTACCGGGTCTACGGCGACCAGTCGCAGGAAGTCGTCGATTGCCCAGTCAACCGGCTCTTCGGTTTGATTGCCGTGTTCGTCGAGTTTCTGGCGGCAGTAGCCCTTACGGTGCAGCAGCGTAACCGCCACCATCGGCACCTTCAGATCGGCAGCCGCCCGAATGGTATCCCCGGCCAGGACCCCGAGTCCTCCGCTGTACGTCGGGATCTCCTGGCAGAGACCCATCTCCATTGAGAAATACGCGATCCGTCGTCTGTCACTCATGGGCAGGTATCTGAGTCCTCTGATTACGAACCAAAGTCCGTTTAGGTATGATTATTCTTTCGACGTGGTGCGCTCAATCCTTGAAGCTGGATCATCCCACTACCGCGTGGGTGGGAGGATTCCCCCCGGGCCTCATCTCCAGTCGGATTCTCTGCGCCCGCCGTCGAGCATTCTCTCTCCGGCCAACGGGGTGGAGTATGGTGGCAAACACTCCGAATAGCAACCCCGCCTCTCCGGGGGCGGGGCGTGTTTCGGACGGCGTAGCCGAGTTGGACCGGGATGGTATGGGGCAGAGCGGGCAGGCCTGCACGGTCGTCCGGCATGGGGATCGTGATATCCCAATCAGGACGCGCCACCAGGAATGCCCAGGTTGTCAGGCTTGCCAGAGTTGTTACGGCGGTCACGTTGCTCATTGCGACAACCGGCACGGTACGGTGGTTTCGGAGAGCCGAGTGTCCGAGCCTGTCACTTGTGCGTATCGCGTGGATGTGCCAAACTGAATCCGAAGCGGAGCCTCCGGAAGGTAAGAGTGGTGTCCCAGTGTTGTCCGTGGGCTCGGCTGAGGGACTTCGGCGTGCAGTGCAGTAACGGTAACCCGACTATGTTGACCGGGCGGCCCTATCCGTTAGGGGCGGTTTGGGATGGCGAGGGCGTCAATTTCGCTCTCTTTTCCCAGCACGCTACGTCGGTAGAGCTGTGCCTCTTTGAGTCGCCGGCGGATTGTGCCGGGATTGCGCGGTATCGGCTACCCGCGCGGACGAACCACGTCTGGCACGGGTTTCTGCCCGGTGCGGGCCCGGGGCTGCTGTACGGCTATCGGGTCCACGGCCCTTACAGCCCTCACGAGGGGCACCGGTTCAATCCGAACAAGCTGTTAATCGACCCGTACGCTCGGGCGCTCAGCGGGAACGTGGGCTGGGATGACGCCGTGCACGGTTATATCCGAGGCGATCCTAGCGCAGACCTGAGTTTTGATACTCGAGATAGCGCGGCATTGGTACCTAAGGGCATCGTTATAGATCCAGCCTTCGACTGGGACGACGATCGGGCGCCACGCACGGCGTTGTCGGACACCGTGATCTACGAGTGCCACGTGAAGGGGCTAACGGCTCGTCACCCGGACATCCCCGGTAACCAGCGCGGGACGTACCTAGCCGTGGCATCCGACCCGATCATCGCCCATCTGCAGGGGTTGGGGATTACTGCGGTCGAGCTGCTGCCGGTTCACCATGCCCTGGACGATTTACCCCTGGTCGAGCGTGGGCTGGTGAACTACTGGGGTTACAGCACGATAGGATTCTTCGCTCCGTATTCGCGATACGCCACGGGTTCGTTGGGGCAACAGGTGGTCGAATTCAAGTCGATGGTCAAAGGCCTTCACCGGGCGGGGATTGAGGTGATTCTGGATGTGGTCTACAACCACACCGGGGAGGGCGATCAGGCCGGACCGACCCTGTCATTCCGCGGAATCGACAATGCCGTTTACTACCGGATCCGGGCTCATGAACGGAGGTACTACGAGGACTTCTCCGGTTGTGGAAATAGTCTCAGTGTAAGGCATCCGCGGGTACTCCAACTGGTCATGGACAGCCTGAGGTACTGGGTGGAGGAGATGCACGTCGACGGATTCCGATTCGACCTGGCTACGACTCTTGGTCGCGGAGACATGGGCTTCGACCGTTGGGGGGCTTTCTTCGCCGCGGTTCAGCAGGATCCGGTTCTGACCAACGTCAAGTTGATCGCGGAGCCCTGGGATGTCGGCGACGGCGGCTATCAGGTTGGTAACTTCCCGATCGGGTGGTCGGAATGGAGCGACAAGTATCGCTCGTCGATTCGGGCATTCTGGCGCGGAGACCATGTTTCGGTAGGCGAGATGAGTCGCCGGCTTACCGGGAGCAGCGATCTCTACGAGCTAAGCGGGCGAGGCCCGTGCGCCGGAGTTAACTACGTTGCGTGCCACGACGGGTACACCCTGCATGACCTTACGTGTTATGAGCAGAAGCACAACGAGGCTAACGGGGAGGGAAACCGAGACGGTGACAACCACAATCTGTCGTGCAATTGGGGGGTGGAAGGGCCGACGGACGACGAGGTGATCACGGCTTGTCGGGAGAAAGCGAGGCGTAACCTGCTGGGGACTCTTGCTTTTTCGCTGGGGGTACCGATGATCGCGGCCGGAGATGAGTTGGGCCGCACGCAGTATGGCAACAATAACGCCTACTGCCAAATTGGGGACGAGTTCGCCGTCAACTGGGCGTTGACCTCGTCTCAACAGGAGTTGCTGGGTTTCGTTCGAGAGGTTCTGGCCCTGCGTCGCGAGCTGTCCGTCCTGCGGCGCGGAACGCATCTTACCGGGCAGCCGGGGTGTGCCGCCGGATTGCCTGATGTGAAGTGGCTCCGAGCCGACGGTAACGAGTTTACCCTGCGCGAGTGGCACGACGGCAAACGACGTTTTCTGGGGATGCTGCTCCATGAGCATCCCGAAGGTAATTCAGATGGTGGTGGGGCTGATCGGGCGATCCAGACCATCTACGTGATCCTCAACGGCGATGAGCGTTCGCACCGTTGTCGGTTGCCGGCTATCCCGGAGCCGGGAAGGTGGGTTTGGCGAGTTGATACTGCCCTGACGCATGAGGTGGGCGAACCGATTGGTGGGAAGACCCTCGAGATTTCCGGGCAGTCTTTGATACTCTTGCAGTACAAGTAGGTTCCATGAAAACGACAACGAAGAAAACGGCAAAGACTCCCGCTGCCGACGAAACTGCGGGAAACACGGAAACAAACGAAACCGTTGCGACGAACGGTAAGAACGTCGCAAAGAGCGCGTCCCGCAAGAAGTCTGCCAAGACCGCCACCGCAAAGAAACCGGCGGCGGCGAAGAAGCCGCGCGCCGTGAGTAAGAAAAAGGCCGCTGCTACCACGGACACGGACAAGGACAAGGACGCGGCGACGGCCACGGTTGTGGTCGCGTCGACGGTTGCGGAAGAGAACCCGAGTCCTCCCGCAACGAAACCCCCGCGCCGCCGGCCGGCTTCTAAGAAGTCGGCCAAGTCACCTATCCCGATCGATGCATCGGAATGGGCTCGGTTGCGGGCGATGGATCATCCGGAGCCTCATCGGATTCTGGGAGCACATCCTGCGCATTTCGGCACGAAGGACGGCGTGGTTCTGCGGGCCTTCCACCCCGAGGCCGTGGGGGTTGACTGCCTTCTGGATGGGGGAGAGGTCGTGCCACTGGAGGCGGTCGAGGATGGCGGGTTGTTCGGGGTATTCATCGAGGGTGCTCGGTTTCCGCTTGCTTACCGGCTGAGTTTCAGGTTCGGCGACGGCAACAGTTGGGAGCGGGGTGATCCGTATCGTTTTCTGCCGACGATCGGGGAGATGGACACGCATTTGTTCAACTCCGGAGACCACCGACGGGTCTGGGAGAAGTTGGGGGCGCACTACCGGCGGATAGACGGGGTCCCCGGCGTGGCTTTCGGCGTTTGGGCGCCGAGTGCGCGGCGGGTCTCCGTAACGGGAGACTTTTGCGGCTGGGATGGGCGCCTGTTCCCTATGCGTCAGCTCGGTAGCTCGGGAGTGTTCGAGCTTTTCGTGCCCGATGTCAAACCCGGTGCGTTGTACAAATACGAAATAAAGACGACCGAGGGGGCGTTGCGGCTCAAGAGTGACCCGTACGCACAGTCCATGGAGGGGCCGCCGGGGAACGCGTCGCGTGTGGTGGACTCGTCGTACGTCTGGAGTGATGACGTATGGATGGGCGAGCGTGGGAATCGCGATCCGCACCGAGAACCGTTTGCCGCGTGTGAGATCCACTTAGGGTCGTGGGCGCGGGTGCCTGAGGAAGGGAACCGCCCGCTGACGTATCGGGAACTTGCTCCCCGCCTTGTCGAGCACGCCAAGCGCTTCGGGTACACGCATTTGGAGCTGCTTCCGGTGGCGGAACATCCTTTGGGGGCGTCCTGGGGCTATCAGGTTACCGGGTATTACGCTCCGACCTGGCGGTACGGTACGCCGGACGACTTTCGCTACTTCGTAGATGTGTGCCATCAAAACGGCATAGGGGTCATTCTCGACTGGGTGCCGGCCCACTTCCCGAAGGATGATTTTGCCTTGCGAAGGTTCGACGGCACGGCTCTGTACGAGCACGACGATCCGCGGCAGGGCGAGCATCCGGACTGGGGGACGCTGGTCTTCAATTACGACCGCAAGGAGGTCCGCAACTTCCTGATTGCCAACGCCCTGTTCTGGCTGCAGGAGTATCACGTTGACGGGCTCCGCATTGATGCGGTGGCCTCGATGCTTTATCTCGATTACAGCCGCGAGGACGGCCAGTGGCTGCCCAACTTCTACGGCGGCAAAGAGAACATCGGAGCTCTGGAACTGCTGCGCTCGGTGAACGAGATCATCCGGATCGAGTGCCCCGGTTGTATCACTATCGCCGAAGAGTCGACATCGTGGTCCGGGGTGACCCGTGCGGCGGGTGAGTCCGGGTTGGGCTTTACGTTCAAGTGGAACATGGGGTGGATGCACGACACGCTGCTGTATTTCTCCAAGGAGCCGATCCACCGCCGATACCACCAGAACGATCTGACGTTCGCGATGCTCTATGAGCACACCGAGCACTTCATAAATGCCATTTCGCACGACGAGGTGGTTCACGGTAAGTGTTCCTTGTTGGAGAAGATGCCGGGAGACTCGTGGCAGAAGTTCGCCAACCTGCGGACGTTGCTGGCGTATCAGTATACTCGCCCGGGCAAGAAGTTGCTCTTTATGGGGACCGAGTTGGCTCCGCACAACGAGTGGTACTATGACGTAAGCCAGGACTGGCATCTGGCCGAGGACCCGATGCGCGTCGGGTTGGCGAAGTTCATGGAGGATCTCGGGCGACTCTACCTTGAAACGAAGTGTCTATGGCAAAACGACTCGGACGCGGGTAGCTTTGCGTGGATTGACTGCAACGATTGCGAGAACTCGGTTGTGTCGTATCGGCGTCATTCCGGTGACGACCTGACGATTACCGTGCTGAACCTGACGCCGGTTCCGCGGGAGGGTTACCGTATCGGGGCGCCCCGCGCCGGGCGGTATACTTATTTGCTGTCTAGCGACGATCCGGCCTACGGTGGAAGTGGGTATCCTTTGCGCGTCGACCCGCAGACCGACGATTACGGCATGCACGGGTTTTCACAGTCGTTATACCTGAACCTGCCGCCGCTGGCGGCTATCGTCCTTGCTCCGATACCATAGCATGAACAGCCGACCGCAACTTCGCGCCTTGGCCGACCATGTGGGGATTCTGCCGGACTACTATGATATTTGCGGAGTCCGGCATTTCACGGATGATGACACTTATGTGTCATTATTGCAGACGCTATCTCTGGGCGCTTCCACGGAGGAATCCGCAGAGCGAACCCTGGCGGATCTGGAGCGCGTCGAGAGGCAGCGGCTGTTGCCACCGGTTCGGGTCTTGCGCCCGGAGTCGAAGCGGCGGCCCCGCGTTACCTTGAACGTGCCGAATCCGGGGGCGGGTTCGGCGGACTGGGAAATAGAGCTCATTGAAGAGAGCGGGGCGGTTCACCTGGTCCGAAGCCGTGGGATAGAGGACGGGGGCGTTATCGATGTTGAGCTGCCGGGTACCTTGCCGATCGGCTACCACACGCTTCGCGCGACGGTGGACCTGGCTACCGGCCCGGTCGAGGGTGAGCAGTCGTTCATTGTGACCCCCGCGAGTTGTACGTCGTACCGCGCCCACACCAACGGCCGGCGGGCGTACGGAGTGTGGACCAACGCTTATACGCTGCGCAGCGAGCGGAACTGGGGGGTCGGCGATCTGACGGACATTGCCGAGCTGGCGCGCGGGCTTGCCCGTTGCGGGGCTTTGTTCGTGGGCTTGAATCCGTTGCACGCCCTGCGCAATCGCGGTGACGAGGTCGGGCCCTATTGTCCGATTAGTCGGCTGTTTCGGAACTTCATCTACGTCGACGTCGAGGCGGTTCCGGAGTTGGCGGAATGCCCCGAAGCGCAAGCCAAGTGTTCGTCACCTGACTTTCGAGCGGAGCTGGCTCGGGCGCATTCGTCCGCGCGGGTCGAGTACGAACATGTTGCCACGATCAAGCGCGATGTGCTTCGGCTGCTGCACCGGTGGTTTGTCGAGCATCATGTCAACAGCGCGTCGCCGCGCGGGCAGGCGTTTGCCGAATACCAGGTTGCTCAGGGCAAACCGCTGGTCAACTTCGCCACGTTTCTGGCGATCGAGGACCGTTTCCTTGCCGACGGGCGCGGAGGATCGGGTTGGCGGGACTGGCCCGGGGAGTACCACGATCCGGACTCGCCCGCAGTGCAGGAATTCCGCAACGCTCATCGTGACGAGATCGAGTTTCACCAGTACGTGCAGTTCGAGCTGGATCGACAGCTCGCCGCTGCCGGCGACGGGGCACGTCAAGCCGGAATGTCCTTGGGGCTGTATCAGGATCTCGCCATCGGTGCGGCCGACAATGGCAGTGACGCGTGGTCCTTCCCGGGCTTGTTCGTAGAGGGTATCGAAGTGGGGGCTCCGCCCGATCCCTACAGCGATACGGGGCAAACGTGGGGGTTCCCGCCGGTGAATCCGCACCGACTGCGGGACGGGGCGTACGATTACTGGATTCGCCTTCTGCGCAGTGCCACGGCCCACACGAAGATGCTGCGCATCGACCACGTCATGGGGCTCTTTCGGCAGTTCTGGGTACCGCGCGGTACGACGGCGGCGGACGGAGCGTACGTCAAGTTCCCCGCCGACGATCTGCTGGGTATTCTAGCTTTAGAAAGCCGGCGGAACGGCACCGTAGTGGTCGGAGAGGACCTCGGTACGGTCCCGCCGGAGGTTCCGCCCAAGCTCAAGGAGTATCATATCCTCTCGACGCGGGTGATGTACTTCGAACGCGACCACGCAAACGAATACAGATCTTCGGATTCGTACTCGCCGCGAGCACTCGTGACGGCCACGAACCACGACCACCCGCCGCTGGCCGGGTTCCAGGCGGGGCGCGACCTTGACATCCGCCGCGAGATTGGCCTGATCGCGTCTGACGAAGAGCTGGAGAATGCCCGTGCGGAACGGGCGGAGTCCCTGGCCGCCCTCGCCCGGCGCCTGGTTCAGGAGGGCTTCCTGGCAGAGGACAAGCAGGATCGTCCGGAGCTGCTATGTGCGGCCGTGCATGCCTTCGTGGCGGCGACTCCATCACCGCTGGTTGGCGTTTCGCTGGATGACCTGGCCGGCGAGACGGACCCGATTAACCTCCCGGGCGTGGTCCCGGCCGACTACCCGAGCTGGACGCGGCGGATGCATCGGAACCTGGATGACGTATTGGCGGACCCGCAGGTGTGGCGGATTCTCGAAGACGTTCGCAAGCGGGTGTCCGCCAAGACGGTGCCACCGGGTCAGCACACCGGTGAAGACCGGTAGGGTGGCCCATGGCTTTAGCCGTGGGGGACAAGAACGCGACGCCGGTTTATCGGATAGGCCAACTTGTTGGCCCGTGAGGTGTCATTATATAGTCACTTGCGTGTCGAAGTTCGAATCATCGGGTCCCCCACCTCTAAAGAGGTGGGCCACCCCTCGGTAATGTCGCCTTGTTCTCGGAAGATGGTCGCCATCGCGGCAGGTCTCATGCCTCGACCGTGCCCTGTGGGCATGCCGTATCAGCCCGTCAGGGCGAAAGCTCTTCGAAGCCTGCGGCGTGAGCCACGGGAATGCGGGGGTTAGATAAGCAAAGCCCCGGTAGGGGCGGCACTCGATAAGGACGGCATTTGGTATGTCGCATACGTGTCAGCCGCAGGCGTTCGAGGAGGAGTATGCGGTGCTACTCGCGCGGCACGGGCTTGCGGACGGCGAGAGTTTCGTCAGTTTCAGTGCCGCCCCTGGCGGGGCTGGGTTGAATGGGGCGAACGAATCCCGCGGCTGACGCCGCGGGCTTCGAAGAGCTGTCGCCCCCTGGCGGGGGCTGGAGATGCGAAGTCGGGTGTTGGCGAAGCACCGGGTGACGCGACGAGGTTGCGGCAGGTCTCGTGCCTCGACCGTGCCCTACGGGTTGGGAACCCGACTGCCTGTGTGCGTTCGTGTTCGCAGGATCCGGCATCGGGGTGACATTGTCAGGGCACATTGGGTCGGTGGCGTTATCGGGGGGGCGAGAGTGGTAGGCCGATAGGTGCGAGGTGACGGGGGTACTGCACTCACTCGGAGGTGCCGATACGGTGGCGTTCTTTTCCTACGGATGTCGATAATGGTCGCCCGGGAAGGGCGAAAACGCGGTTTATTGGGTAATATGCCCGATTTCTCGGGGTTTATCCTCGCGATACGCGGGTGACTGGACGATAGAAGAAGCAGCGGACCGATGTGCCGAACTCCCGTGCGGTGGTCCCGAGGGTAACCTCAGCTTGGATAGCCGCACGTTCTTGATAGTCGTGCAATACGACGCTCTTTTGGGAGGTAGGTGCGATGCATATTTGGTTTTCCAAGTTCTTCGACTTTCTCGAAGGTCTCGTGCCCCTGATCAAAATCGGCATGGAAGGATAGGAGAAGCGACGATGGCGGTTTCTCCATTGTCAGCGGCGGAGGATCGGGCTATTCGATGGGTGGTGCGGCTCATCCCGGCCGTATCCGTCACGATCATCCTGCTCCTCGGGGCGGCTACGATCGCCTAGGTGCGACGGTAACCGTTCGATCCTCCGCAAGGGTGAAGTCTTCGAGGCAGCGCCTGCTGCGGTCCAGGTTATAGTGGCGGGTGCGGGCGAACTCGACGGCGAAGGCTCCCTCCATAGAAGCCAACACACTGAAGATGGCCATGCCGGCGTGAACGCTCGCGAAGTCCTTGGCCAATACCATAATGGCCAACCCCGCGCCGGACAGAACAGCCAGCAGCACCATTACTGCACGACGATTCTTGGTCGAACCTAGAATCGGGTGAGTGACCAACCGGATCGGCAGCCAGCATCCGAAAGCCGCCAGCAGGACGATTGCCAGGAAAGTCCCGGTGGCCAACGGGGACACGGAGCCCATCGAGGCACGCCCCAACAGGTTGGCGATGGCATCGGCGAGCAGATAGCAGCCGGGCACATCGTCGATGATGGTCGTGCCGTATTTTACGCGATGCCGGTCGACAATGAAGCTGGTACGAGTCGTCCGGAAGTCTCCGACCACAATAAGCTTGTCTGCCGTGAGCCGCCGCAGTTCCTCTTTGCTGCATGTTAGAACAGTGTGGTAGGGTATCGTTCGGCGTTGCCATTCCGACGGCTTTTCCAGCAGGAAGGCACTGCTGGCGAGTTCATTCTCCGGGGCGTGGGCAGCTTTGGCTCTCGGGTGGAATCGTTTGGTCAACTTCACTCGATCGCGTTGCCGCGCGAAGGCGCCCGGTTGAAGTTCGTACAGTACGTCGATCCACATGTCGTCTTCGGACTCGGGCCAGTCGACGTCCAGACGGGCTTGGGGATATTGCACGGCGGCGAATGTGACGAGGGCGACACTGGGTGTGATTTCGCCGGAAACCCGTTTTGCGGCGATGATGAACTCGCCGGGTCGCTTGACCATGTCACGCGCATCGATGGTCCCGTGGCGTAGGCGCGGACCCAACGCTTCCACAATGGCGGGACTGAGTTTCGGTTTGTTCTGCTCGTCATAGTCATACGCCGCTACGATTACGGGAACGCCTGCGTCTTCCAGAGCGACAATCCCGGCGGCAAGTCCTGCGTCGGCCGGTCGCGGACTGGCGAAATAGTAATCCCATACCACCGCCTGCGGACGCGTTTCGACCAGACGCTTGAGCAGGTGCCCGTGGACGGCTCGCCAGGTGGGTACGTGCGCCGTTACCCCGTCCAGTCCATGTTCTTCGGCGAAGCGCAGCACGGATTCGATTGTCTCGTCGAATACTCCTACGATTAGCATCTTGTCGCGCGCTCGGGCGGTATCGACGATTGATGGCGCGGCTCCGTGGTGATTCCAGAGGTTGCCGCTGCTGCGGTACCAGCCGGCGCTGAATACATGGGCAGTTGTCCACAGAATGATTATGACCGCGGCGATTATCGATGCCGAGAACACCCATCGTGAGCGCATTGCCGCTCCCACCGCGACGCGTTTTACGTGATGCCATACGCCAAGCGGTCGGGTCTTGATCCGTCCGCCGTTACAATATCGCTCGAGGTCGTCGGCGAGTTCGGCCGCGGACTGGATCCGGCGGTCGGGTTCCCAGGCGAGGGTCCGCTCCAGGAGCACTTCGAGGTCTCTTCCGCGGGGGACGTTCCCGAGGCGGGGGCGGTTCGGTAGCTCTCGGCGGATGCGGTCGAGCAGTGCTTCGTGGGCCAGTTTGTCGCCCGTAGGCTCCTGAGAATACGGGTAGCCGCCGTCGGTAACGATCTCGTGGAGCATGATCCCCAAAGCCCACGTATCGCTGCGATGATCGGCGGGACTGGCCACGCCGCCGCCCCAGGCTTGTTCGGGGGACATGTACTTCAGTGTCCCAATCACGTCACCGGTGTTGGTCAGAGTGTGCGGATCGCAACTGCTCCATTCCGTAGGGGCGACCGAGCAGATTCCGAAGTCGAGGATGTGCGGTTCGCCGTTACGATCGATCAGGATATTGCGTGGTTTAAGATCGCGGTGGGCTACGCCCTCGGCGTGGGCGTCGGCTACCGCCCGGCACACCCGCTGGAACACGGACAGCCTCTCGGTCAGACCGGGAGGACGCGACGCTAAGTACGTGTCGAGATGCTCTCCTTGGATCAACTCCATGGTGTAGTACGGCATGTCGCCGGCCGTGCCGGACTCCAGGCACTTTACGATTCGAGGGGAGTTGATTCTCTTCAGGACGGCGATCTCGCGCTCGAACCGACTTTTCTCCATGTCCGTGGCACAATACAGTACCTTGAGCGCCAACACTCGAGGAGAATCGGTCAGCTCCCAGACCTTATAGACTACGCCGAAACGTCCGCGACCGATTTCCTTGACCGCATGGCAATTGGGGATCCCGTGGACCAGGGACGGTCCGGCAAACTCGAAGTAACGATCCCGGCAGGTCCGACAGCCGGTGAGATGATTGTCCAGCCGAGTGCCTTCCTCGTCGCTCAAGCCGTGGCGGGCGTGATCTTCAAGGGTCGCCGGATCCGGACAGCCGCGGTCAGTCTCTGTCATGACGTTTTCGCCGTTTGTCCCCTTGGTCCGCGTGGCGTCGTGCAGGTTCCCGCCTGATATCCGGCATCAATCCGGAGTTATCAGTATCGGAATCGTCTGTTGCCGGCGCTCAACCCAATCGGTGGACTAAGGCCAATGCCCCATGGGGATGCCGCTATGCCGGCCCAACGACGCGCCGGTCGGTGTCCAGTGAGCCGCGGTATGTCGATCGAGGCTGAAGGTTGTGGGCTGAAGCGAGGTACGTACTCCTGAGGTTAGCGACATACTCCGTCGTACGGTTTTGCGCATTACTCGGCGGAGGAACCGCCGGCGTTGATTACGCAGGCCGGAGACGAGCAGACTCCGAGATAGTCCACGGATTGGCCTGCCATGTGGGCGAAACAGGCGTTGGCATACGTTTGGCCGTCGCATCCGCACGCGGGGTCGTAGATCTCCGCACAGTCCTGCGGACGAGGTTGGCAATGCCCGGTCTCGGCAGCGCAGACGTGAAACAGGCAGAAGGACGCCGAATCGCAGTCATCGTTGGACCAACAGGCGGGCGGGCGGCATTCACCCGCGTAGTCGACGCTTACACCCCCTGCGGCCGCAACGCACTCATTTGCGTAGGTCTCACCGTCGCACCCGCAAACCGGATCCCACAGCGTCGGGCATACTGTCGGACGGGCTCGGCATTTGCCTTGCCCCTGGCAGTCACCGTTGGCTTTTTTGCAGAACTCCTCCACAGGGCATTCATCGTTCTCGTCGCAGGCCCCCATGCATGCACCATCGTAGTCCACGGTTTGACCCGCCATCGCGGCGAAGCAGGCATTAACGTACGTCCGGCCGTTGCATCCGCACACGGGATCCAGTACCTCGGGACAGGCGTCCGGACGCGGCAGACACACCCCGGTCTCGGCAGCGCAGCCCCGGAACAGGCAGTAGTCATCCTCGGGGCAATCTGAGTTTGACCAACAACGGAGCGTGTGGCACTCGCCGGCGTAGGCGACGCTGACCCCCACCATCGCCGCGTCGCAATCGTTGCTGTGGGTCTGACCGTCGCACCCGCACACGGGATCCCATACGTCCGGGCAGCCAAGGGGACGCGGGTTGCACAAGCCCTCCTCGGTGCACTGACCGTCGATCTTCGTACAGTATTCACTGCGGTCGCAGTCGGTGTTCTCCATGCATGGAACGCAGAACGTTAGTGGTCCGGTCATGCTGGCTTGGAGCAACGCGAAGTCCTCCAGGTCGACGTCGCAATCGCCGTCCGCATCGCTAAGAGGCCTGCCGTTGCTATCAACCGGTACGCCGGCAGGCGTATCGCAGCACACGTCCAACCAGTCGGCGACGCCGTCACAGTCAGAGTCGTAAACGGCCGCGTGTGCATCCGCTGCTGTCCACGCCAGAGTGAGTGTACTAAACGCTAGTAGTACTTGCTTGAACATCGAGATGCCTCCTCTCGATCAGATGCGTGTTTCGTGAACCGGGCTGCCCCAACGCCCCCTGGACCACGCCGCATTGTACCAGACTCCAGTTGTCCATCGAAACAGGAATCTACTGTGAAGTAGGAATATGTTGAGTGGGGGTGTTGCGGTGTGCGTAATGGGTTCACATCTGCTGCCAATGCAGCTCCGGTGGTGGTTTCCGCTACGCTACTATAGCCGACGTGCTGCAAGGCTTTGGGGCGGCGACGGCCGGCCTCCTCGCGGTATCGTTGGCGGCGGTGCCGGGATCAAATCGACGGAGTTAATGGGCGATGGTATCCTGCACCGCAGGGACGTGGTCTGAACGTCGTTCAACACATAAACACCCCCCGGTTGCGAAGTGCGGCCGGGGGCGATTCTTATGCCGTCCGCCTTTGGAGGCTGGGGGGCCGGAGCATTCTTGGAATTGGAGATTACGAAATGCGTTGCAGGATACTGATCGGCCTTATGGTGGCGGGAGTTGTCGCGGTTACCGCGCCGGCGATGGCCGGCTCTGCTGAAGACGCGGCAAAGGCGTTTGCGGAAGGGAAGGAGCTGCTGGCGAAGGGCGATTTCGCCGGGGCTTCTCAGGCGTTCAAGCGGGCTACCAAGGACGATCCGGAGAACGTGGAGTACCGGCAGAGCTTCGCGATGCTCCGGCAGGTTGTGCGTTTGCGCGAGCAATTGGAGACCGAGGCGGATTCGTCGCGGTGGACGGCCATGGCCACGGCGCTCCGCAGCTTCTATCACGCCCAGGGGATTCATACGGAATCGTTGGTGCTGAATCGCAAGATGCACGAGCGGGCTCCTTCGGCCGAGACAGCCTCCGCACTGGCCGAGAACCTGCTCACATTGGACATGGATTCTGAGGCGCTGGCGATTCTGCAGGGCGTCAAGACAGACCAAGTGACGGACCGGGTCAATGTGCTTCTGGCGATTGCGACAGCGCGGCAGGGCAAGGTCGACGAAGCGAAGCTGATCGTTCGGAAGGTATCGCCGGCGGACGATGCGGATCCGCAGTTGCTTAGTGAGTTCGCCCGCGCCCAGGCTTTGACCGGAAACAAGTCTGAGGCTTTGAAGGCCTTAGGTCGTTCGTTTGAGCAGACGCCTCCCGGCAGACTCGCCGATGCCAAGGCTGAAGCCAAGGCCTCTAAGGACTTCCGTTCAATCGCAAATGATCCCAGCTTCGCTCGGGTGCTCGAGATAGACTCGAAGATCGCGGAGTCCAGTTGTAGCAAGGGCGCCAGTTGCGGCAGTTGCCCGAAACGGAAGAAGGCCGGCGGCTGTGGCGGATGCTCCAAGGCGAAGCAGGCCGAAGACAGCAGCGCGGGGACCTGCCCCCACGCCAAGAAGAAGTCGTGCCCCCATGCCAGCGATGATTAGGGTCAGGTTGGACGCGTACGCGGGCAGGCTGGAAGCCTGCGCTTCGTGAGTTGGTAGGGGCCGCTGTGCGGACCACGTTTGTGGCGAGATGTTCAAACACAAACGATTCGCACAGCGGCCCCAACCTGCTTACGCTACGTGCGGGGCAGGCTGGAAGCCTGCGTCACGGGCGGCAAGATGCTCAGACAATAATGGTCCGTACAGCGGACCCTGCCTGCTTTCTAATACCTCACAAGCATTGAACGAATAGCATGCGCAGTTTCTTTCAAGCCGTATTCCTTGCCATAACGTTGGTCGGAGTGTTCGTAGTCCAGGGCAACGCCGAACGCTGGTGCCCCTTCGGGGGAGTGGAAGCCCTGTACACGTACATTGCGGAAGGGAACATGACCTGTTCCCTGGCCGTGTCGAACTTTTATATTCTGGCGGCGGTTCTGGCGATCACTCTGCTCCTGCGGCGGGCTTTCTGCGGATACATGTGCCCGATCGGGACTATATCCGATTGGCTCGGGCGTGGTGCGGCCGCGGTGGGGCTCAAACCGCGAACGGTAAGGCCGGGCCTCGACAAGTGGCTGGGATTGCTCAAATACGCCGTGTTGTTCGTGGTCTTGTTCCTGACGTATCGAGCGTCGGAACTGATCTTCAGGGGGTTCGACCCGTGTTATGCGCTGATTAGCCGGCATGGTGAGGACATCACGAAGTGGGCTTATGTGATTGCCGGGGCGATCGTGGTGGGGTCGCTTGTGGTGACGATGCCGTTTTGTCGGTGGCTCTGTCCGCTGGCCGCGGTGCTCAGCCCGTTCTCACGGTTCGGGCTGGTGCGGGTACGCCGTGATGCGGAAGCGTGCGTGGATTGTGGCAAATGCTCCGCCGCGTGCCCGATGGGAATCCCCGTGGATAGTGTCAAGGAAGTGACACAAGCCCGGTGTATGTCGTGTTTGGACTGCGTGGACGTCTGTCCACGCCGGGATGAAGGGGCGGTTACGTGGGGGCCGCCGAAGCGGTGGGGGAAACCGTGGTCCAAGGCGGCGCTGGCCGCCATTCTGGTGGTCTGTACGACGGTGGCGGTGGTGGCGAGCTACGCCTTCCCGCTGCCTTCGTTTATCAAGACCCGGGGGACGGAACCGGCCGACACGGCGGTTGTGATGCTGAACGTGGAAGGAGTGACCTGTCGCGGTTCGTCGAATCTTCTGGTTTATTACCTCGAGCGCGACGACGTGTTCGCTCTGGTGGGGTACTTGAAGGTGGAGGCATGGCCTGGTCCGGGGTATGCTCCCGTTCACGTTACGTTCGACCCGTCGAGGTGCGATGAGGACATGATTCGACAGGCCGTCACGGAGCCGTACTACGACGCGCTGGCGGATGTCTGGCGCCCGTCACCGTTTGTTATCGCGGGATATGACGCGCTGGGATTGGATGACGACGGTTCTTGAGCGGTTTGACTCGTCCGGGTACAATGACGAATCCGAGGCGTGTCAAGTGGATGATCCCGATCAGAAACCGCAGCCGCAACTGCGAAAGGCCGGGCGAATCAAGGACGCTCGTGGGCGGACGGTAACGCAAGTCGACCCGGTAGCGCTTAGCCTGTTGCGTCAATACGATACTATCGACGCCGACGCGCTCGCCGATATCACCAACGAGCCCGGCGTTGGAATCACCCGGTGGGAGCGCGCCGCACTGCTCGTCGGCGTCTGCGGGGCGGTGCTCGTAATAGGCTTGTTCGCGCACGCGCTGATTACCGGCGGTATAAACAACGCTCGATACGCCAAGTCGGTCGGCTTCATCTACCTTTGTTCGCTCCCGTGGATCATCTGGTTTGGCATCAAACGGAAACGCTTCGGCCATGTCGCGGCCGCAATGCTGCGTCACGTTCGATGCCCCCACTGTGGCTATGACATCCGCGAGCTTCCGGTTGACCCGTCCGACGGGGCGACGGTTTGTCCGGAGTGTGGGTGCGCTTGGAAGCTAAGGGATGTCCGATAACCCGCTCCGGGTGTTGGACGGGCCACTTCCGGGGCGCATGAACCGCGGTAGCTTGGGCCGAGGTTTGTGGGTCGCGTTCATTTCGGACCGTTCGGCAAAGATGGCGGGGCAAGTTTGCCTTGCTTGCCGACGCGGTCTTTAATACGTTCGGAGTGGGAGCGCGGGCGAGGTTCATTCACGACCGGCCGAACATATCGGGCTCGGCGCTCCTGCGAGGAGGGAAGAGGATGCTGGCCGACAACATTATCGATTTGATCGGGAACACGCCGCTGCTGCGCATGAACGGGGAGCGGATCTTCGCCAAGGGTGAGTTTCTCAACCCGGGGGGCAGTATTAAGGATCGGGTGGCCATCGCCATGCTCGAAGGAGCGGAACGCGACGGGCGGCTCAACCGCGATTCGATCATTGTGGAACCCACTTCCGGGAATACGGGAATCGGGGTGGCACTGATTGGTCGGATGAAGGGCTATCAGGTTCGGATTGTCATGCCGGAGGGGATGAGTGTCGAGCGGAAGAAGCTGATAAGGGCCACCGGCGCGGAGCTGATTCTGACTCCGGATGAGGAGAGTATCGGCGGGGCGGTGGAAGTAGTCCGGAAGTTGGCGGCGGCGGATCCGCGGGTCTTCGTTCCGCAGCAGTTCGAGAACCCCGATAATCCCAGGGCTCATTATGAGAACACCGGTCCGGAGATCTGGCATCAGATTCGCGGTAATGTGGACTGTTTCGTAGCCGGGGTCGGTAGCGGCGGGACCTTGCAGGGCGTGGGCAAGTTCCTGAAGGAGCACAATCCGCAGATCAGGATCGTGGCGGTTGAACCGAAGAACGTGTCGGCTCTACTCGGGCACGAGCCGGGCCTTCACCAGATTCAGGGCATCGGCGATGGTTTCGTTCCCGCGATCCTGGACGTTTCTCTGGTTGACGAGGTTATCGAGGTGACCGATGAAGACGCGATCGAGACCACCCGGCAACTCGGGCGGGACTGCGGCTTGCTCGTCGGGATTTCCTCCGGGGCGAACGTCTGGGCCGCCCGCCAATTGGCTAAGCGCAACATCGGCAACATCGTCACGGTACTTCCGGACCGGGCGGAGCGTTACTTCAGTACCGCTTTGCTGTAGAGGCTCTACCGGGGCGGTCACGACGTCGCCGAGGGCGCTGGTGCGGCGTCGGCTGATACAGGCTTAGGTGTGTCGGCCAGGCTCTTCGCCAGCTCCGCGAATTCCTTCTCCCGGGTCAAGAACGCTTCTACAACTGTGGGGTCGAACTGGGTGCCGGATCCCTCCAGGATGATGGCCACGGATTTATCGTGGGTGAAGGCATCTTTGTAGACCCGCTTGGTGGTTAACGCGTCATACACGTCCGCGAGGGCGGTGATTCGGGCCGCCAGGGGAATGTCCTCGCCGCTGATTCCCTTGGGGTAGCCCGTGCCATCATACCACTCGTGATGATAATGAGCGATATCCGCGGCCATTACTAAGAAATCTACTCCGGGCGTACGTTCGATCAATGACTGGAGCGTGTCAGCTCCGGCGGTGGTGTGCGTCTGCATGACGGCAGTTTGGTCGGGGGACAGTCTTCCCGGGTGCAGGAGGATATGATCGGGAATCGCGACCTTGCCGATGTCGTGCAGAGGCGCGCTGCGGAGAATGTTGTGCATGAAGGCGTCGTCGATGGTGTCTCGATACTTCTTCGTCGCCCGGAGGGTGTCGGCGAGCATGTGACAGTACATCGTCACTCGATCGACGTGCAGGCCGGTATCGCGATCGCGGTGCTCGGCCAGTCGGGCGAGGGCCACCATGATCGAATCAGAAGCCTGATCGTGTGCTTCCCGGCCGTAGATGTCGTGAATGGCAGTGGCGGCGACTTTCGCAATAAGCTCGACGTATTCGAGTTGATGCGGCTCGAATGGCTCGTTCCCGATTCGGTCGGTTACGTTCAGGACTCCCAGGATCTTGTTGGAGGCATTGAGCGGGGTGGATATCAGAGGGACGCTGGCGAAGAACGGGGACTTGTAGTCCCTGACGTTAGACTGAAGCTCCGCATCCGTGTTTATAACGAAGGACTCTCCGGATGCGAAGACCCGCCCGGCGATGGGCTCGCCCAGGGGCACCTCGACGCCCTGTATGGTTTCCTGATTGGCTCCAAGGGATCGGCGGACCGCCAGGCGGTTACCTTCCGGGTTTGGCAGCATTATGGAGATGCGGCGGCTTTGCAGTACCTCCGCCGCAGCGTTTACGGTATGCTCCAACACCTCATCCAATTGATGACTCGCCCCGATGGCACGACAATACTCGACCAAGCAGGCGAGAATTCGAACATGCTCCCCGCGCACACGGTAACTCTCCAAGAGGTTCTGGCGCTCGCGATGGAGCCCGGCCATCGATCGGACGCGCATCAGTAGCTCCGCGGTGCGAATCGGTTTAGTGAGATACTCGTCGGCTCCGGCCTCGAGTCCGGCGAGCACGTCATCACCTTTCGATCGGGCGCTCAGGACGATAATGGGGATGTCGCGAGTGTCGGCGCGGGCTTTCAGCCGGCGAGTGCACTCCAGACCGTCCATGTCAGGCATTACGACGTCCATGATGATAACATCGGGCAGCGCGGTGTTGACTTTATCGAGCGCGGAATACCCATTGACAGCTTGTTCGACACGATAGCCGGCCTTCTCAAGGCAGCCGCGGCAGACCGCGCGATTGGTCGGTTCGTCGTCGACGACGAGTACCGAGACGCGGGCGTCCCGGTTCTTGCTTGGCGGGGGGGGCTCGGGAACGTCCGGGACGGCCTTGGTCGGCGGCTTACTTTCTGAGTCGGACTCCTGGTTTTCAAAGACCATGTTTCGACCGGCCCGCTTGGCCACGTACAGAGCGCCATCGGCTCGGCCGAGAACGTCGCCCCATGATCCCGACGCGCCGGTGGATACGCCAAGGCTGATGGTGACTCGATCGCCGCTGGGACTGGCCGGGTGGGGGATAGCGAGGTTCCAGATGGATTGCCGGACGCGCTCGGCCAGGTTGATCGCCGCTTCAGAATCCGTATCCGGGGCCAGGATTACGAATTCCTCTCCGCCGTATCGTCCTACGACATCAATGCGCCGGCAAGCGGAGACGATCGCCTCGGCGATTTGCCGTAGACAATCGTCGCCTGCCTGATGCCCCTGAGAGTCATTGAAGGTCTTGAAGTGATCCACGTCGACCATGATTATGCTGTACGGAAAGTGATGGCGCTGGAAGCGTTCGTGTTCTTCCACGGCGGCCTCTTCCCAGGTACGCCGGTTGAACAGTTTGGTGAGCGGGTCAAGCCGGCTCAACATCGCTAGCTCGGTGTTGGTCTCGGCGAGCTGCCGGGCGAGCGCCTCCATTTCCTTGCTTCTCTCGCGAAGCTCCTCCTCGGCCTGGCGTAGCTTGATGTGCGCGGAGACCCGGGCGAGGACTTCCTGCGGTCGGAACGGTTTGGTGACGTAGTCGCATCCCCCCGCGTCGAAAGCCTTAACGATTTCGCCGGCGTCGGTTACGGCGGTGACGAAGATTATGGGGATTGTGGCGGTCTTGCGTTTCGATTTCAGGATACGGCACGTTTCCAATCCGTCTCGCCCCGGCATCATGACGTCCAGCAGCAGAAGATCCGGACTATGTTCATTGGCGACATCCACCGCTTGATAGCCGTCCTCGGCGGCAAGGGCCGCGTATCCGGCCTTCTCCATTGTCCGCGTGAGGATCAGGCGATTGGTGGCATTGTCGTCAACGACAAGGATCGTCGGAGGATCGGTCATAGTCGTTTCTCACCCGTTCAGGAGGGAGGCTGCGTGTTTCTCGAGTCCTGCAAGATCCTCGCGGAGTCTCATGAGCAGCGACGGCGCGTCGCTCAATTGACCATCACGTCCGATTTCCTCCAACCGGCAAGCTGTTTGTGAGGTCTGGGTGGCACAAATGTTGGCCGAGGCGCCTTTCAGACCGTGGGCGGCGACCCGCAACGCATCAGCGTTAGCGTCAGCGATGGCCGCTTCAAGATCGCCCAAGATCGACGGAATGCCCTGGAGAAACGTTTCCAGGACTTCCTCGAACAGTTCGCGATCTCCGCCGAGGCGGTGCAGTGCCTCCGCGGAGTCGATTGGCTCACGAATCTGTGTCATGTTAGCTCCTTCTCGGTACGTGTTACCCTCGGGAGTCCGGTTCCGATTAGCGGCAACCTCTGCGGGTATAGCTCGCTTGCGCGCGACTGGTCGAGGGTCGTTGCCGCTGACGATCCGGGAGTCTTGTGTGCCCTTCGGGGAACTTGCTATGTCCGGGGCCGAGTTACCTTCAGGTTCTTCAGCGATACCGAAGCTCAATCGGAAGTGAAAAGTGCTGCCGTGGCCCAGCTCGCTTTCAACCCAGATCTCTCCACCCATGGCCTCGACGATCTGTTTGGAGATGGTCAACCCCAGGCCGGTACCGCCGAACTTGCGCGTGGCGGCCTCGTCAACTTGGGTGAAGCTTTCGAAGATATGCTCTCTTTGTTCGGCAGGCAGACCGATGCCGGTGTCGCGCACGAAGAAGTGTAGTTCCACCCGGTTGGACTGGCGTTTCTCAACGGAAGCTCCTGCAACGACCTCGCCTGTTTCAGTGAACTTGACGGCATTGCCGGTCATATTGATGAGGACTTGACGAAGGCGTACGGGGTCACCGTGGAGTGCGGTCGGGACCTCGGGGTTGACTTCGAAGATCAAATCGATGTTCTTCTCCGCGGCGCGGTGATGCAACAGGTGTTCCACATGCTCAAACACCGTCAGGAGATCGAAGTCGACGGCCTCCAGTTCCAGGCGGCCCGCTTCGATCTTCGAGAAGTCGAGGATGTCGTTCAAGATGCTCAGCAGGGAGTTTGAACAGCTCAGCACATCGTTCATGTAACCACGCTGTTCCTCCGAGAGGTCGGAGTCGAGAGCCAGCTCCGTCAGGCCGATGATGCCGTTCAGGGGCGTGCGGATTTCATGGCTCATATTGGCCAGGAAACCGCTCTTGGCCTTAGCAGCCGCTTCGGCCCTATGCATTGCATCGCGGAGTTCGGCTTCAGTACGTTTGCGCTCGGTAATATCGCGGATTGCAACGATGCGCCATTCGTGGTCACCAAAGACACAGGTCCTGCCGACCACCTCTGCCCGAACGAAGGTGCCGTCGGCTCGAACGATGTTGATCTCGTAGGGTTGGGCGTGCCTTTGGCGAATATGCTCCCGCACCAGATTATGGTGTTGGGGAGCGACGACATCCAGCACGTTTCTTCCGATCAACTGCTGAGCGTCATAGCCAAGCATTTCGTACGCCGATCGGTTCGCGTCGAGGATGTGTTGTCCATCGTGAACGAGGATTCCTTCGAGCGTCGCTTCAGCCAATCGTCGGAAACGCTCTTCACTCTCCTTAAGGTCTTCTTGGGCGGCTTGGCGACCGGCAATCTCGCGTTGGAGATTGGCGTTGCTGTTCGCCAACTCGGCGGTTCGTAGTTCAACTTGTTGTTCGAGATACTCGTGGGCGTTTTGAACCTTTTCCGCGAGTCGGTTGAAGCTTCTGGCGAGAGTGCTGATCTCGTCGGACCCGCGCGTATCGACGGGGGCAAAGTGGGCTCCATCGGGATCGGCGGCCACCTGCTCGAAGTGCGCGGCGATTCCGGCGAGGCGACGCGATACAACTGCCCGAAAGACCACGGTGATTGCCGCGACCATTACGATCAAGCCTATCACGACAAAAGCGGATTGCCGGATAGTGTCGGCTGCCACGGTGGCGTAGGCCCGATCTAACGGGATTGCGATGGTATCCAACGCAATGACGTCACCAACCGGGCGATGGAACCCGCTTTGACTGCCATACTGCGCCAGCAGCGAATCGGGAGCGTCCTCGGGAACGCCGTGGCATTCGAGACAGCTTTCCTTCATACGCCGGGCACTGAAGTGGGCCAGGTACCTCCGGCCGTCTAAGTCGATCGGCCCGGTCCAGCGATCCTCGTCGCGATTGTGGTTGAAGTACTCGATCATCCGCAATTCGTCGGGGCTGGCGAGATTGGCGGGGTTCCGCGGGTCATCGGATGAGAACTTGATGATGTAATCCGGGAATTCGTGGCGGACGTTCTCGAAGATGCTGCGGGCCGCGAACGATGTCGACATGCATTCCGGAATGAAGGTATGTTCGGGCGTCAGTTCCGCAACCACGGGGCGGACCTTCTCGCCCATGTATTTGCGAATAGCCAGATCGAACTCGAGGGCCAAAGTGGCCTGTTGATTTACGAGGCTGGTGATGTGCTCTTGCGTGGCGGTATGCACCTCGAATAACACCAAAGCCGAAACCAGTGCGGCGAAGGCGAAAACCGGAAGCAGAAACTTGGCGGCGATGCCTTTCATCGGTCATCTCCCCCTGTTTTGATTGCCTCCGGTGGAGCGATGTTGCGGACCGGTCTTGATCCTCCCGGGTTGCGGGGGATGCTGATCGGTGGGCCGAATGACGGCACTGAGAATCGAGGGTCTGATTCCATCCGCTACTTGTCCCTTAACTTCGTAATGAAGTCCGAAAGTCGGGCAATATGTCCTTTGAGAGTCTCGAAGGTCGCATCAAACGTCTCTGTCTTGCCGTCTTTACCCAACTGCTCGAGTTGTTGAGCGGTGGCGCGGGTGGGTTCCGCGCAGATGTTGGATGCCGCTCCCTTGAGGCCGTGGGCGGTGGCTTGGACCTTGGCGGCATCAGGAGCCCGGACGGCCGCCTCTAGTTCTCGAACCATATCAGGGATGCTGTCGGCGAATGTGCTCAGGACTTCCTCAAGCAGCTCATGGTCACCACCGAGCTGCTCCAGAGCTTGCTCGAGGTCGAGAGGGTTCTCAAAAGGCGCGGTTGTTTCGATGATCTCGGTCGGCCGGTAAGGTTGCCGGCGGACGGCGGAGTCGTTAGTGCGCAGAGGTGAGACCCACTTCTCCACGATCTGCTGCAGATCGGCAGCCCGCAGAGGCTTGGTCAGGTAGTCGTCCATTCCGGCTTCGAGGCACCGTTCGCGGTCTCCTTTCATAGCGTGTGCGGTCATAGCCACGATAGGCAGATCGCGCCACTGTGGGTTGGCGCGAATACGTCGAGTCGCCTCGAAGCCGTCCATTTCGGGCATCTGGACGTCCATTAAGACGAGGTCGAAGTCTTGTTTTGCGATTGTCTCCAATGCTACCTGCCCGTTCTCTGCGGATGTGACCGCATGATGTTTCTGTCGCAGGATCCCGACGGCGACCTTGCGGTTCACGGCGTTGTCCTCGACCAGCAGAATCCGGCATCCGCCGCCCGGAGCGTCTCTGTCCGACGCGGCAACAACGGCTGGGGCAAGGTGCGAAACGGCCGGGCGCTCGGCGAATAGTGCCAGGAGGGCATTACGTAGAGAGGTTTGCTTGACGGGCTTTGCGATGTACTCAAATCGGACCGGCCATTCGCGATCGAGAACGTCTATTCGAGCCCCGGCCGAGTGAAGAAACAGGAAGCTCTGTTCAGGGCATCTTCCAATGTCCCACATCTTCCGGGCGATCTGCAGGACGTCTAATCCGGGCATACCGAGATCCAGCAGCACGAGATCGAAAGGTGCGTTCCGTTCGTGGGCTAAGCACATCATCTCCAAAGCAGTTTCTTCGTTCGAAGCGGAGGCACATTCGCAGTTCCAAAGCTCCAAAGTTCGAGCGAGTACGTGGCGGATGGTGGCGTGGTCCTCGACCACCAAGGCACGCTTGCCGGACAGCACCATCTCGATATCGTCGGCTATCGAATCGGTTTCGGAGCCTGCGGTCGCGATCTCGGGAATCCGGAACTTCAAGCGGACGAAAAAGCTACTCCCTTTCCCGAACTCACTTTCCACCCAAATACTCCCGCCGAGCAGCTCGACGATCTGCTTGGAGATGGCCAGTCCCAGGCCGGTGCCGCCGTATTGACGCGTAGTGGCTCCATCGGCTTGCGTGAAGCTGTTGAATATCTCCTCGAGCCGTTCTTCGGCGATGCCGATTCCCGTGTCCTTGACGCAGAAGAGCAGGGTGGCACTCTCTGCGCTGCGTTCTTCTGTCGAGATACTTAGGACAATCTCCCCCTGTTCGGTGAACTTGATTGCGTTTCCGGCCAGATTTACCAGAACCTGGCGGATACGGATCGGATCACCGCACAGCCAGCGCGGTACGTTGGGGTCGATGTCGCATACGAACTCCAACCTCCGTTCCACGGCGCGGTGTCCGAGCACGTCCAGAACGCCATCGACGGTTGTCATCAGATCGAAATCGAGCGTCTCGATGTCCAGCTTGCCGGCTTCGACCTTGGAGAAATCGAGAATGTCGTTGAGGAGAGCGAGCAGCGAGTTCGAGCATTCCATGACGGTCGCCAGGTATTCCCGTTGTTCGTCGGTGGGATCGGCGGCGAGGGCGAGCTCGGTCATTCCGATGATGCCGTTCATCGGCGTGCGGATTTCGTGGCTCATATTGGCCAGAAACTCACTCTTTGCCCGGTTGGCTTGCTCGGCGGTCGTGATCGCCTCCGCGAGAGCCTTGTTGGTGCTTACCAGTTCCTGTTGCTGCGCCTGCAACTGCCCCCGGTGTGCTTCCAGCTCGATGTTCTTGGATCTTAAGATCCCCGCTTGATCGCGCAGTTGCTCAGTTGCCTGCTTTCGCTCAGTGACGTCGAGAAACACCACAATCCCGGCGATGATCTCGCCTTCGGAGTTGCGGATTGGGGCGGAGTTAACCAGAACCCAACGGTCTTCGCCGGAGTCACGCCGGATGATACTCTCAACGTTCCTGACCGTTTCTCCGGAGGTAATCGCGCGGCTCAGAGGCAAGTCCTCCCAGGGGACCGGGGTGCCGTCCGGTTGGAAGTTCCGCCAATTCTGCGAGTGGAATTCAAAGGGGATTTCCAGCAGAGAGTCGGTGGTCTCTCCCCGCATCGCCAACGCCGCCGCATTAGCGACGCGAATCTCCCCGTGGGGAGCGTCGGCGATTAGGATGCCGGCCGGCGATTGCTCGATGGCGGCCGATAGCAAGGCTTGGGCTTTCGCGAGCTCGTCCTCGGCGCGTTGCCGCTCGAAGGCCTCTCTGGCTAGCGAGACCAGGTCTGCTACGGATCCGGCGAAGCTCTCTTCGTCCGGGGTCCATCGGCGAGCGGGTCCAGTGTGTTCAATGCACACTATACCGACGATGTGCCCACCGGCCCGAATCGGCACATCCAGCATCGATGTTATTCCGAGCGGCTCCAGGTATGATTCAGTGAGTTCATCGGTCCTCGGGTCGCTCCGGGCGTCGTGGGCGGCTATCGTTCGATTCTCGGCCAACGCTACGAAGTAGTTGGGATAGTCGGCGGATACCAAGGTCCTGCCTTCGGAGTGCCGGCTGGCTTCGGACTCGAAAAGATCAAGGCAGCGGACCTGATCGCGCAGCTCGTTGAACCACCAGATCCCCACGCGAGCCGCCGTGAGGGTGGTGGCGGCTGATTCAGTAATCTGGCGTATGGCGGCGTGGAGGTCTCCACCGAACAACTTATCTCGCCGAGTGAGTTCGACCAACGCCGTGTTCTGTTGCCTGAGGCGGGCTTCACTTTCGAGCAAGGCGGACTCGGCTCGCCTCCGCTCGGCGACTTCGTTTTCCAGTTCCTTCTCTCGTCCACGCAGTTCTGCGGTGCGATCGGCGACCTTGCGTTCGATCGACGCGTAGCTCTCCTGCAGCCGGGCGGTCATGTGATTGAAGGCTCGGGCCAAGACCCCGATCTCCCCGACCGCTTGCTCGGAAGCGCGGATGGAGCGATCGCCATCCGCGATTCGCGTGGCGGTCTCCATGAGATGGTGAACCGGTCTGAGGAGCTGCCCCATCATCACAATGGTCAGCGCGATCCCCGCGGCAATGACGATCACGGCGATTGTGACGCTCGATGAGACCCGGTTGGCCAGCTCCGAGTACACGGAGCTTAGGCTGTAGATCAGGCAAATGTATGCTACCGGCGAGTCTGCCGCTTGGCGAGCGTCTTGCCGGGTCCTGGGGACCGTGTCGTCCTCTACGTCGCTTAGGTCAATCTCGGTAATGTCCGGCCAGACCGGTACGACCACCAGGAGCTGGTCTTCCGTCTGCTCGATCCGCGCAGATTCTCGCGTGACCATACCGGATATGGGGTGGGCGGGATCGACTTCCATCTTGGGAGTGAACGTCGGGCGTCGGCGGTAGGTGGCCCGCTCCGCGGCTGCCCCCTTCTTGCTCATTACGTAGGCCAATTCGAGTGACCGATCGCTGGCTGCGGCTTCAAGTACTCGGCGGAGCTGTTCGTGGTCGTCCAACAGAACGGCATGGGTCGCGCTGCCGGCGATGGACTTGGCGTGGCTGACCGCCTGCTGCGTAACGCGACGGATCGAGTCTGTGTAGTTGCCGTGGATGAGGACCGCGCTGATGATACCCGCGGCGCCCAAGACCAACGCAACGCAGAAGGTGATAGACCGACCTCTGATCCCCATGAATCCGCTCTCGATCAGGGAGATTGCCATCCCAAGTTCCGCCGCGTCGCGCAGTCGATCCGTCTACGACCCACCCGTGCGGAACACAGGCACCGTTTCTTCAAAGCTGCAATATGCTGCTATCAATACTGATCGGCGATCTGGACGGGGGATTCAGTTAGAGTAGAGTGCGGGAAGAGCCAAGGAGGGCCCTCCGACGCTCGCCGGCGGGCGCATGAGTCGTGCGGCAGTGGTCTTTCCGAGCAAGCAGTTTCCGTCGAAGCGGCCCGGCGGCGGATTGGTTCCGATAATGGCACTTGGTTTGCACCGACCGGGCTCTGCCGGCCGCAAGTAGGCGCCGCGTTGCGTTCCGCAAGGTCCGGAATATCGCGGATCGCGACCGGAATACCCTAACACGGTTTTGCTGTGGTCCGTGCCCGATAAGGGATCTCTATGGCGGTCATTGTGTGTGATAACCTGTTCAAACGCTACGGTCGCTTGGTGGCGTTGCAGGGCATTACCACGTCGATGGAGCCCGGCGTGGTTGGATTGCTGGGCCCTAATGGCGCGGGCAAGAGTACGTTAATCAGCGTGCTGTTGGGGCAGGCGCCGGCGTCCGGTGGGCGGGCCTCCGTCTTGGGGCATGACATCCGACGAGAGCAGCGGGCCATCCGGCGGCGGATCGGATTCATGCCCGAAGACGATTGCCTTATCGCGAACCTGACCGGGACGGGCTACGTTTACTACGCCGGACGGCTGGCCGGGATGTCTCACGGGGACGCGATGCAGCGCACTCATGAGGTACTGGATTACGTGGCGCTCGGGGAGGCGAGGTATCGGCCCGCAGAGCAGTATTCCACCGGAATGAAACAACGGCTGAAGATGGCGCAAGCCTTAGTGCATGACCCGGACTTGATCTTCCTGGACGAGCCGACCAACGGTATGGACCCGCAAGGCCGGCAGAGCATGTTGTCGTTAATCGTCGATCTGGGCAGGGCGGGGGTGAGTGTGCTGCTTTCCAGCCACTTGCTTCCGGATGTCGAGAAGGTGTGCGAGCGGGTCGTGATCATGGGGGGCGGGGAGATCCTCAAGACCGGCCGCGTCGAGGAGATGAACAAGCCGCATCCCACCTTGTACAGCCTGGAAACCGAGGGCGGCGGCGAGGAACTTGTCCGGGGGCTGACCGAGCGACGGGTGGCGATCTTGAATCGTAATGACGGGATTATCGAAATAGAGCTGCCGGCCGCAGGCACCCAAGCGGTGGTGCTCGAGGCGGTTCGAAAGACCGGTGCCCACTTCCGCGGCCTGTATCCCAAGCGAAGTTCACTGGAGGAGATGTTCATGGCCGCGCTCCGGCGGCAGGGATCGGAAGCAGCAAAGGCGGCAGTGGCATGAGCGACGGCGCAGTTTCCCTTTCGGCTCCGTTGTCCGGTCAAACGGTGGACAATGGCAATGGCTGCCGGTATCGGCGGTGGCCGGGGTCGTTGGCGTCAGGGCGGTGGACCTGGCTGTCAATCGTTCGGGCGGGGATTCGTCAGGGGATGCGCTCGAAGTTTGTTCAGCTCATGATCGTGCTGAGCGGGCTAATGGCGCTCGGTGGGGTGGTCGTCTTCTACGTGTTGAGCCTGCTGGAGGTTGCGGTCGGCACTCCTCAGGCGCGAGCGCTGCAGGAGTTCGTTCAGGCTTTCTTGCACGTAGATGTCCGGGGTGTGGAACGACTAAGTGAGATCCGCGAGCCGTTGTGGCGCTCGTATTTCATGGTGATGGCTCGGGGGCAACTGTTCTCGGTGCTTTTTATGGTCACCATGATTGGTCCGGGGCTGGTTTCCCGAGACTTGCGTACGCGGGCTCTGCCGATCTACTTTGCCAAGCCGGTTACGCCGCTGACTTACCTGACGGGTAAGTGGTTGATTGTGGCCTTCTTCGTGGCGACGGTGACGTTGTTTCCCAATCTGCTGACTTTGATAGCCGGGACGATCGTGACCGGCGGGCTGGCGACGTGGACGCAGACCCTGGGGCTGGGCATCGATGTGTGCGCGGCCGGGATGATGACGTGTCTGGTGAGTGGTGCCATCATTCTGGCCTTGTCCAGCATCACCTCGGACCACCGCTACGTGGCCACCGGCTGGCTTGCAGTTTGTGCTATGTTGGCGATCGCCCAGGCGATTCTCGGCGAGGCTCTGTCGGCCGAAGCAATGCGCGGCTGGCCGGGCTGTCTGTCGATCGGGGAAGATGTGCTGGTCGTCAGCGAGTGGTTGTTTGGGATCCGCGAGGCGTGGCAGGGCTCGCAGTTGCCGACCGGAGCATTCCAGGATGTGCTCGTCAGCCCGGTGCGCGTGGGGTACGCGGCGACGGTGCTGGGTGGCTGGACGGCGGCGGGCTTATTCGTGTGTTTCCGACGGATTGTCAAGTTCTCTCGGGCGGCGGCGAGTGTGTGATTGTGCCCGTACGACGGAATACAGTGACGCGCGTTTGGCGGCGTAGGTTCCGCAGTGTAGGAAGTGTCAATGGCGGTTGTTGAGCTCAACCATCTTTCGAAGTGGTACGGCGAGGTCATTGGCCTTAACGATGTCACTTTGGCCATCGAGGGCGGTATCACTGGGCTGGTCGGCCCTAACGGGGCGGGTAAGAGCACGCTTATGGGTCTGACGATGGGGCAACTCCGCCCGAGCCGGGGCTCCATTCGCGTGTTCGGTAAAGGCGTGTGGGATAATCCCCGGGTCCTCTCGCGGTTGGGCTACTGCCCGGAAGGAGACCCGTTCTGGCCAAGCCTGACCGGGCGGAGGTTCGTTGTGTTTCTGGCGCGGGCCTCGGGACTGTCTTTACGCGAAGCTCGCCGGGCTGCCGACCGGGCGATCGAGCTGACCGGCATGACCGAGCACGCGGATCGAGCGATCCGCGGTTATTCAAAGGGAATGCGGCAGAGAATCAAACTTGCCCAGACGTTGGCGCACAGTCCGGAGCTACTTGTTCTCGATGAACCGTTCACCGGGGCGGATCCCGTGGGTCGGCATGAGCTGGCAAACCTGTTCCGACACCTGGCGGACGAGGGCATCGACATCCTCGTCTCCAGCCACGTGCTGCACGAGGTCGAGTCTTTGACCAGGCAGATCGTAATGATCGACCACGGGCGGGTTGTGGCCCAGGGCGATACGCGCCGCGTGCGCCGCGATATGCACGACCGCCTGCACGCAATTCGCGTTCGCCTCGCCGGTGGATCGGGATCATCTGACCGAGACGATTCGGGTGTTCGGCGTCTGGCGGTGAGGCTGGCCGCCGTGAAGAGCGTGGCCGGGCTCAAAGTCGTGTCGGCAGACACTCTGGTGGTGGAAACCGCCGTGCCCGACCAGGTGTACGACGGCCTGCCGGGTTGGGTGCTGGAAGAGAATGTGGCGGTTCGTGAGATTGCGGCCGCCGATGACAACCTGGAAGCGGTGTTCGGCTATTTGACTCAGCAGAATCCGTAGGCGGCGTGTGGAGGCGCCGGGAAGAACCATGGGACCTTTGCTTGCTTTGTTCGGCTTCACGATTCGCTCGACGCTTCTGGCTCGGAAGCTCTGGGCGGTGCTCATAATGCTGGCTGCCCCCAGTATGTTACTCGTGCTGATCCGGCTGGTGGAAGAGGACGCGATATCGAAAGGGCGCGAACTCTGGGAGGCCTACCATGTGATGAACCAGTTTCTCATCCTCATGGTGGCGGTTCCGTTGGTGTGTATGGTGTACGGCGTTTCGCTGATCAGCGCCGAAGTCGAATCTCGCACATTTGTATATCTGGTGACCCGGCGCATGCGCCGGGCGACGGTCTTTCTCATAAAATACGTTGCAACCGCTTGTGTGCTTGCTCTGCTGTGTGATGCCGGTGCGGTGTCGGTCTACTTCGCGACGTTCTCCGGAGTGGACTTGCCCGTACCGGTCGCCGGGAATCCGGCGTTGGGCCAATGGAACCCGACTCACGAGCTGATGGTCTACCTGGCCGTGATTCCGGCGGCGGTGTGTGGGTTTCTGGCTTTGTTTGCGATGGTCGGTCTGCTGGCCCGCAAGCCGCTCGGGGTTTCCGCGTTCTATTGGGTGATGGTCGAGCTAATCCTCTCGAACATGCCGACCGGTGCCCGGGTCTACAGCCTGCTCCATCCGCTCCGGCTGATGATGATCCGCGAGATGCCCGGTGTAACGGCGCTATACGAGTTGCCGCAGGACCTTTTGAACAGAGTATACCGCCCGGATCAGAGCGGGTTGATCCCGTTGTTGATTGTGATCCTCGTTTCTGCCGGTATCACCGCCTGGGCGGTATCGGTTCGCGAACTGCTGCCCACGAAAGTCTCGCAAGATTAATGCCCACGCAGGGTCGAGGCATGGTATTTACCGCGATGTCTGGTATGGTGGCTTATGATGCGCAGTTGGCATTTCCCGTAGGGCAGGTCGAGGCACGAGACCTGCCGCGACCTCTGCGCGACGCGAACTTCGGTGGTGCGTCTCGTCCCTCGACACTGCCGGGTGCCATGGTCCACGCCTGCCGGGTGCGGGTGCCATGGTCCACGCTTGCGTGGCCATGCAGGTTTGTAAGGCCGACTGCGCGTGATTGTGTTAACCTCGTCAGGCGGTAATGGCGGGTGGCAAGCGTCGCCGGATTGGCATGGTAGACCGTCCCGAAGGGACGAAGGCATATAGCCACGGGTGGATCGCAGCGGGACCCGTGGGTGACGTTCGCCCCCCACGTGCTCGCGTCCCGAAGGGCCGGGGGACGGTTACCGGCATCGGGTGAGGACGGCGGCAACTCGTAGGGCACGGTCGAGGTACGAGACCTGTCATCAAGGCCGCAATGGCTCGAGTTGTACGAATATGTGCCACCTGTGTGTCTCGCTGGACCAGCCCGTCAGGGCGACAGCTCTGCCCAGCCCGCGGCGTCAGCCGCGGGATCGTGCCGAATCAAGTCCCCGGATGGCCCAGAGGCAGTTGGGGTCGACGCGCAGGGCATGTTCGAAATGATCGCGGGCGGCCGCGGTTCTGTCCATGGCTAACAGAACTTCCGCCATCAGGCAGTGGGCTTCCACATCGTCGGGGGATGTGGTCAGCAGGTCGTAAAGCGTAGCCGCGGCTGCGGCTGAGTTGCCCCGTTGCCATTGAATGGTGGCTCGAACGAGTCTTACCTCCGGATGGTCCGGCTCATGATCTTCTGCCAGGCTGATGGCATATAAGGCCGTCAGGGAGTCGCCGCCGGCGATGGCGGCTTTGGCGAGAAGAACCTGGGCGGGCACGTCGGATGGGTGAGACCGGGCGTAGTCCGCCAGAATCCGCTTCGCGGAGCCGTGGTCGCCCGCAGCCAGATAGCAACCTGCGAGCGTTCGGCGGACCGTTCCGGTGACCTCGCGCCCGCCGTTGCCGCTGTGCAGCAAGGGCTCCAATACGGTAATGGATTCCGGGCAGCGACCCGTCCGCGCCAGAAGCAGACCGAGTTCCTCCGTGATGAGTGCGTGCCTTCCGTCCGGTACTGCCACCGCCTGATGACGCCGAGCGGCGTCTTCCACATCTCCCAGCAGAGCCGCGATGTGGGCCGAGAGGATCGCTACCGTATCGTCGTCGTCAATCCCGTTAGCGTTGCGGTCCAGCAGAGCCAACGCCTCATCCGCGCGATCCAGCGACACCAGACATTCCGCATACGCCACCAGGTAATCCACGTTCGCCGGATCGAGCTCGCAGGCGAAGGCGTATCTTTCCAGAGCCTCTCGGAGTTGATCCCGCTGTTCCAGGATGACACCTTCGGTATAGACCAAGTCGGCCGACTCCAGCCCCGCCTCGTTGGCCGCGTCGAGGACCCGCTGGGCGGAGGCCGGCTTGCCGGTTTCGAGGTACGCCCGCGACAGCAGAACGTATCCCTCCGTCGCGAACGGGTCTAGGGCGAGAGACTCAGAGACGGTTTTGATGGTTTCGTCGAAGAGCCCGCCCTCGTATTGCTGGCGGGCGAGCTGGAGTTTGACCTGTCCGCGAACCTGGCTCCACTGCTGGGCCACTTCCGCTCGTTCTTCGGAATGCGTCAGGGTGCTGCAGGCGCCGAGCACCGCGATCAGGCCGATGGCAGCGAATCGTCCGAGTCGTTTCATGACTAAGGTCTCTTGCGGGGCCGAGAACCGCAACGACGGACGCTACGGATCCAGTTCGGTTACGTTGTCCTCGAATCCTCCCTCTGCCTCGCTAGCCGAGGGGGCTCCGAACCAGGGTCGCCCCAACGGTGGTCGAACGTCGCCGCGCTCGGCGGCGATGAGGCGATAAAGGAACGTGCGTCCTCCGCTGCCGTCCTCATCCCATGTCCGTTGTTGGAGGATTCGCTCCTTCAGGTGGATGGCCGGCAGAAGGGTCGCGCTGTTGCTCAACGCCATGTTCAGGTGCCAGACGGCCTTGTCGAGGTCGTTGCGATTGTACGCGTCGATCGCTTTGCCGTACTGTCGTTGGGCGACGCGTTCGCGTCCGTGCCACATCAACCCGCGGCGGAGTCCCACCCGCATTCGCTCCAGGTCGTCAAGGCACTCCGCCGATGCCGCGGCATACGCGCGTTGGTCTTTGACCACATGGACGGTGAGCAGGATGATAACCTCCTCGCGTGAACTGGAGTCGGCATTGGAGCGAAACAGGGGGCCAAGCCCCGGCAAGTTGCCGAGCCAGGGAACCTGTCGGCGGGCGTCCGTGGTTACCTCGCGAAACAGACCGCCGATTAGAATGGTCTCTCCATCCCGAACCAGAACGTTCGTAGTCACTTCCGTGGTCTGCTCGGACGGCAGGCCCTGGGCATTAACGTAGCCGACGCTGTCCTCCGGGTGCAACTCCATGCGAATGTAACCGTCATCCCCGATGAACGGACGGAAGATGAGCTGCGTACCAGTCTCAAGGAACTCGATGGACTGCATTGCCTGCGTTTCGGTCACGGTGGTCGTCATGAAGCCGTCACGACGTCCGACGATGACTTGGCCCTTCTGTTTGTTCAGCCCCAACACCTTCGGGTTGGCCAGAACGGTTGTGTTGGTGACCTGCTCCAACGCCCGGAGGAACAAGGCCACTTTGTCTTTGAGAATGCCGACAGTGAGCCCGCCATCCGGCACGTCCCCGGCGAAATCACTCATGGCGGTGCTATTGAAGCGCTCGAGCCGGTCTTGCGGAAGCGGACCGAGGGTCAGATCCGTAATGCCGTTGGAAGTTGCCCCGAGCATTTCCAGGTCCACCCCGCCCACAATTGCGAAATCGATACCCAGGGCGTTTTCGTCGCTCAACTCCGCGCGGAGAATCGTCGCATCGATAAGCACCTGCTGAGGTCGAACGTCGATCTTGGTGATGATCCGTTCGATCTCGCGGAGCTTGTCCGGGTGGGCGGTGACGATCAGGAAATCCTGGGCCGCGCTGGCCTGACCGCCCCCGTCACCGGAATCGCTCTCAAGCTTCGTGGCCGGGTCGGGAGAGGCACTTAGTTTCTCATCCGAGCCCAGCAGCGGCTTAATATACGATCCGGCGTCGGCCGCGGTGACATAGCTTAGCCTAAACACTCGCGTGACAGGTCGGGCTGCCGCCGCCGCGGCTAGTTCATCAAGCTCATCCAGTGTGTGTACGTAAATGAAATCCCCGGCCATGCGGTATCCTGCCCGGTTGGCCATGAGGATCGCCTGCAATGCCTCGTCGAAAGTGACTTCGTAGAGGTTGGCGGTGACTGATCCGGTCACGCCCGGGGAAGCGATGATGTTCCGCCCGCTCTGCACGGCCAGCATCCGCAGTACGGTCGACAGGGCGGCATCCTCGACGAAGAGGTTCACCCGACCATTGCCATCTACGGTGACTTCCGTTTGCATACCCGATATGGGCTCATCAGCCGGCGGATCATCGTTTGCCCGCGTGGGCACAGAAAGAAGAAGCCCCAGCGTCAAAGGGACCAGTACCGTTCTTGCGAGGGTGATGACGTTTCGTTTCTCCACCATGTCGGGGTGGGGGTGGAATCCGCCGTCGGTCGATCCCGTAGTGTCACGATCCTGGCTTATCTTCGGTCGGTCTATCACTTGTGCAAGCTCAACCGTCGTATCGGAATTCACGGCAATGGCGTCAGCCGGCTCGCGCGCGGCGAGATCACCAAGCGCAATGCCCGGTGCGAATCCCCGGCCGTCCGCCACTCCGGACCCACCCTTCAGCGCGTGCGGGTGACGTTATCGGTGCTTGGGTTATCGGCACCTTCGACGCGCACATTGAACGTCTGTTTCTGCATCAGATCCTTGATTTCGCCAAGGAGCAGGTTCGTACGCCGGATCTCCTCCAGGAGCAGCTTGCGCTGCATACCGCTGTCGGGGATCTGCGCCTGGGCTTCCGGCAGCACCGCCACCGGGCCCATCCACACGCGAATGCACGTCAGCACGGCGAACGCGACCATTACGATGCGTAGAAACGGTGTTCTTGATGCTCGGTTAGGGGTCGACATGGTTGTCTCCTTCGCAAGTCAAGGGATTGAGGATCCCCGCGTTCGGCCTTCGCTGAGCCCGCGGGGGCCACGGATCCCGCATCGGATCCACTTGGTCCCGCGGACGGACCCGATCCAACGCTGCTTCCCGATGGGTCGCTCAGGTTCCTCTTCCCTTGCCAAGGGGCTCATCCGGGTGGGCACGCTGGAACCCCGCGCTACGCGGGGGCTGATGCCTTTCCTGGAAAGGGGGCAGGGGGGCATGGCGATTTCCTCGTCAGAAACAGCGCTCGGTTCGGCTACTTGCGGTATTATCGGTCGCGGGACGGGCTGTCTTGCCAAGCGTGAGCGGCTCAGCGGAGCCCGGCGGGCAGGAGCAAGACCAGCAGGATCGTCGTTACGACGACGCCGAACACCGCGGATAGCCGCACAGAACGAGTCCTCGGCGAGGAATCCGGTTCGTGGATGATAAGGACGCCCCCCAATGCCAACACTGCCAAGGCCAATAGCGCCAGGGCGGTACGCCCGCCCAGCAGGTGCCGGCCTCCCGTTGCTCCCAGCACCACCACCAGCGCGCTGAAGACCAGCATCCGGGCCAGCATCGATGCGCCGGCCGAAGGACGGTTGGCCACCCTTGCCAGAAGCGCCTGTCGGCCGTAAGCCGTGGCGAACCCGATTCCGCCCAGACCGGCGCATGCCCAGGCGACCATTCCGAGCCCGCTCTGCGTTACCGCGGGCCAAGCCACGATTCCGGCCGCAATGACCGTACCGGCGGCCGCGCACGATACCCCGAAGCCGCCGATTGATCTTTGCCCGAACCGCTTGGTCCGGCAGCCCGCGAGGATGCCGGTTCCCAACGCTGCGAGCATGACCGGAAGGGCAAATTGTCCGGCGGTCCCGCTATTGCAGATCCGGTGAAGCCAGACCAGAGTCCCCCACGCGGCACCGCCTCCAACCACTACAATGCCGGCTCGCAGGAGAGTCGGCCATCGGTCGCTCCACAGCGGCAAGCCGGCCGAATCCGGAGAAGATCCGCCAGTTGGAGTCGTCGCGACTTCGGTGTTTGAGCCGGCCGCCAATAGCGAAACGCCCAACACCGGCAGCGCTGCCGTCACCAGCAGGACCTCTGCCGGACTACCGGCCCGAGACAGCGCTACCGCTATTGCCGCCCCGGCTCCGGCCCCGGCCAGAACCAAGCCGCCCGCTCGGGTCTCCCACGTCCCCAGCGGGCAACAGAGGCGGTGCGTGAGCGAGACTGCCAACCCCAACGCCGCCCACGGGATCAGGCCTGCACCCAGTACCACCAAACCGTGCAGAACAACCAACGGCAGCATCGACCAGACGAAACGGTCTTGCAGCCATTCATAGCCGGCCAAGGACATCCGGGCAGTCAGCGGGGTCAGCGCGGTCCCGGCGCCCGCTGCCAAGGCCACCACGGCCAGGAGCATCCAATACGACGCCCGGTCCGCCGGCGCCGCATTTGGTAGTCCGTTTGGCAGATCCGAAGACTGGCCGCGAGAAAGGAACTTCCGCCAGGCCGAAAGTGACACCCACATGGCAAACCGCTGCGGCACCTTCACTCCGACCGCCAGCGCCAGCAGAGCCGCCACGACCACTGTGGTACGAACCGCTATGCCGCCGGTGAGAGCGTCGTTGAAACGACCGATCAACCCGGTCGTCAGCATAGTCGTGGTCCCTCCGACCAATAGCGCAACCCCTGTGGTCCGTAGCTTCTCACGCTGATTTGGCTTCAAGGGCAGCGTGCTCGCGTCCGAGATCGTCGATTGGCGGACCGTCAGAGCCTGGCTGCCGATTTGGGCGGCCGACCCGCGGCGCGGACCTCGTCGGCGATGGCGGGATCTGAACCGACGGCTTGCCGAACGTGATCGAGCTCGCCTGGACAAGTGTGGGCCTCCTGCCCTAAACCCTGACGGAACCCACCGGGCAATTGTGGGCTCCGCGTCCCTTTCAGCTACCTGTTCCTGCAGAGTCGGGAAGGATCGTAGTATCGGCTGCATTGAACGCCCGCACCCCGCCCTCGTCAAGCTGCACGACAAGAGCCGCGGTGGGGTCCAGATCCAACACCGATCCGCTGAAGGTCCTTCCCCTATGCTCCAGGAATATCCGCCCGCCCAGCGGCTCTGCCCGCGCCAGCCACTCGCGGCGCAAGTCATCGTTAGACCAACCGGTCGGGTCGGCCAGCCACCGATCCAACTCAGTTACCACGGAAAGCGCCAACCCGGTTCGATCAATCGCAACGTGTGCTTCGATTTCCAAAGATGTTGCAATCCCGGCCAGCTCATCGGGAAGATGCCCGCGCTGTTGAAGACAGTTGATCCCGATTCCGATCACGTAGGCCGTTGCGGTCTCGGTGTACTGCCGGGATTCCACCAATATCCCCGCGAACTTACGACCGCGGACGAGGAGGTCGTTCGGCCATTTGATGACGGGTAAGATTCCAGTACAGGACGCAACCGCATCGCGGACCGCTACGGCGGCCAGCAGAGCCAACTCGTTGCCCACCAACGCCCCCGGGTGATCTACCAATGCCACACTGCCCAGAAGGCTGGCCCCCCGAGGTGAGTGCCACGACCTTCCGAACCGGCCGCGCCCCGCGGTCTGATGTTCCGCCAAGACCACCAACCCGTCCGCATCCCCTTCTCCGATCGACCTCCAACATTCGTCGATAGTGCTGGACGTGGATCTAAGATAAACGACGCGCCGTCCGATGCGGGCGGTGTTCAAGACAGCTCTGATTCGGTCAATCTGGAGAAGACCCCGTTCCATGCTTGCTCTCAACCGCCGTCACCGCGAACGCTCTGCCGGTTTGGGCTACCGTTCCGCCCCCACATTCCACCCGCCGACTTCCGTCCGATCCCAATCCCAGTTCAGGGCTTGCACAGGTTGGTCCTTCCGGGCCATGACGAACATTATCGGCGCACCCGTGCGGTCATGGAAATCCCAGCCAATCGGCTCACCGTAGTGCTCATTGAGAAACGCTTGCCACTGCGCAAACGCAGGCTCGTCGAATAACACTACGATCAGACGCGGCGGGTCCTTTTCTAGCTCCTGCAGCAAGATCTTCCGCCGCTGTTCGGCCCCCTTGTACCCGGTCCTCAAACCGGTGATCATCGAGTAGCGCGATGCGCAACGCCTCTGTGCGTAGTAGTAGACGCCGGTGTCGTTGCCGAAGACGAAGATGCTATCCTCCGGATTCGTAACCTGTCGGACCTTCTCTCCGTAGGCCCTGCCCCAAAAGTCCCGTGAATTGTAGCGCTTGACCGTTATGCCGAACGGCGGCTGACTCAGGTACTCCCGATACTCCGTGAAGGTCAGCCAAACGGGAAGTACTGCGTATAGCCCGATCCGACTAAGACGGGTCGCGAAAGGAAGTGACTTCTTAGAGTCACCACACCATTCCGAGATCGCGGTGACCGCGGAGCCCGCGACAATCACCAGAGGAGGGATCAGCAGGTAGTAGTAATGCGGCCAGAACTGGGCCGGCAGGCATACCGCGACGAAACTCCCGGCAACCAGCGCCAGGACCGCCCCGATTCCCGAGCATCGGCTGCGAATCCCCTTGAATAGCAGAACTGCCGACGCGATTGCCGCAGAAGACCAGATCGGCCAGGCACTATCGAAGATGAACGGATGCCGCTTTGGGGCGAAGAACCGGGCAAACCGCGCGGCAAAGCTCTCCGCCCCCTCACTGTAGCTGAGATTGAACATGAAGACCGCGTCAACGAACTCGTGCGCGCGGTCGGTTGCCGCGAAGTATGCCAACGATGCCAGCCAGAACGCCGCCGGTCCGACCGCGAACCACCCGAGAGACACCATCGCGGCACGACAGCGCCAAGCGGGTCCCGCCTGCCGCCAGACCCGCAACATGATCCACGGAGCCAGCGCTATCCAATGGACCGCTACGATGGTCTTAATGCCGGATCCCATCGCCAGCGCCACTCCGGCCGCGAAGATGAGCCGATACGACAACCCCGCCGAGCGCACCGCCAAGTACCATGCGCCGAGGATGCAGGTGTTCATGTAAATCTCGCGGTTGCATCCTTCACCGGCCGTGCCGGGATCGCTTGACGCCAGGGCGAACAGGATTGCCGCCAGCGCCGCTGCCGGGCGGCCGGCGCACCGGCGCGAAACCGCGAAGACCAGCCCCAAAGACCCAAGCGAAAAAGCCGTCGCCAGCCATCGAAACACGCTTGGATCATCTCCGAAGACCGCAATCACTCCGGCGAACAGGGCGAAGATGCCGAACGGTTGATGATCCCAGATGTCGGTGTACAGCCGGTCGCCGGCCAAAAGACGCGCCCCGATGTAGGCATAGTTGCACTCGTCCGTCTCCAACGGCAGGTCGAACGCGTGCAGGCGGAACAAAACGAGGACCACGCCCGCCCCGGCCAGCACCAGCCACTCCAGTGGCGCGAGACCATCTCGCCCGCCAGCGGGGTCCGCGAGGTTTGCCCTGTTGTCCGGTTCGCTCATTTGTTCCTCATGGTAGCCGGCGCGGGCGGCACCTGCCACGGTGGAGCTTTCGGGCGAGAATTCTACTACAATCCCGGCATGTTGACCTTCTCGCTCCAATCCGGCTCGAACGGAAACGCCATCTACGTCGAGGCAAACGGTACTCGTTTGCTGTTCGACGCGGGGATCAGCGGCAAGATAGCCAAGGCTCGCATGGCGATCCACGATCGGGATATCCGCGAGGTCGATGCGGTGCTTATATCACACGATCACCCGGACCACATCCGTTGTGCCGGGATCTATCAGCGCCGGTTTGGGTTGCCGATCTACCTGACTCGACCGACCCACTCCGCCAATCGATGCGATCTCGGCAAGTTGAGCGACGTCAGGTACTTCTCCTCGGGGGATTCGCTGGAATTCGGCGGTACCACCGTTCATACCATTCCCACCGCCCACGACGCGGCCGACGGGGTGGCGTTCGTGGTCGAATGCGAGGGCAAGCGGCTCGGGGTCATGATCGACCTGGGCCATCCGTTCCCCGGCTTGAAAGAAGCGGTCGAGTCGGTCGATGCGGCCTATATCGAGTGCAACTTCGATCCGCAGTTACTGGAACAAGGCGACTATCCGGAGGTTCTCAAGGCTCGCATCCGGGGCCCGGCGGGGCATCTTTCCAATGTGGATACCGCGGAGCTGCTTCGGGATTGCGGCCGCCGTCGCCCGAATTGGATCGCCGCCGCCCACATAAGCAAGTGCAATAACCGTCCCGAGCTGGCGGTCGAAGCTGTCCGCGCTGCTGTCGGGCAGGATTATCCCGTCTACCATGCTTCGCGCGACCGATGTTCCGAAATGCTGGAGGTCTGAGTTGCCGGGCGAGCTACCGAGGGCGGACCTTTCAGAGGAATGACTCGTCGTCGCTTCCCTCATCATCGTCGGTCAACTTCCACCGGTCGGCTTCCTCGGTCTCCTCAATCTCGCGCTCCACGTGCCGGATCATCTTCTCCTGCAATGGAGCCAGCCTCCGGTGCATTGCCAGCGTAGCTTCGTGAGACCTTGAGATGGTTTCTAAATGGAAAATCTGCCATTTAGCCAAGCACGATGGCTCCAGAATGTTCGAAAACGGGTCGCAAAGAAGGTGTGGGGTGCCGTCGGGGTTTCTGGAGAAGTACTCGCAGTCTTCACATTGTCGCATAGCAGCAGCCCTCAACCCGCACGAAACGAACCTTGCCGCGGGTGTGCCCATGATATTGGCTGAGTACGGATCCCGCCAGAGCAGGGGCGGTAAGGCCGTGGGGGCGCGCTTCTTCAATCTCCCGAAGCACGTCCGCGGCGTGCTCTCTCAATTATTCACAGGTCGGCTTCGGGGAATACAGTGGATGCACACAACTTTTTGCAGACTTTGGGCTTGCAGAATCGGTGAAGATGTGCGAAAGTGGAACCAGTCCAATAACTCCACTTACCGACCCGTCCCCCCATGGGTCGGTTCCCCCAAGGCCCGGTCCACCCCGCCGGGCCTCCTTTTTGCGCCAATCAGACGAGGGCGAACGGTGAGCGATGCGATCTCGAATGGTCGTTGCTCACCTGACGAGTCTATCAACGCCGATTAAGCGCGAAGCGCTTACCGCGGAAAGGCAATACCGGAGACAGGGACGGGGCGGATGGTCCCGCTATTGACCGGCTCCAAGCAGGCTTATTTGCCCTAGAGTAACCGGCGGGGCCTGGACGTCTCGCCAATGTTGCTTAGGCGCGGGCGGCGTGATCGGAAACACCGGCAGCGAGGCCAAACCCGGCTCGCGCTGCATGACTTCCATTCCGACAACCGGCTTGGTCAGCGGAGAGACGACGACTCGCTCGCCCAACTGAAGCTCGCACACCTCCGCGCCGCGGCGACCGGAGTAGTCAACCAGGACATCGTCACCCATAGCCCGCAGCATCGGAATCTCGCGGACCCCGAGCCGACCAACGTTCGAGCCCGGGGAACCCGGCTCGAAAACGTAGACCCAACGGTGATCGTAGATCGCATGGCGAGGCACCAGAATCGCTCCCTCGAGCGGTCGGGCCGGCAAATCGGCCCGACAGTGCATCCCGATCGACAGCCCCGGACCGGCAGCATCACCGGTTGCCGTTCGGGCCTCCATGTCGGCTCCGCGGATTTCCACCACCATCCGGGCCGTGCGGGTGGCTTCGTCCACCCGCTCCAGCCGCGTGACCCGGCCTCGCCAGGTCAGTTCGCGGGCGGGCATTGACCAGGTCACTGCTACCTCGGGCGTTGCGGTGCCGTCATTGCTCTCAAGAGCATCGGGCTGGATGGCGTCGTCGAGCCAATGCAGATCACGAGGATCGATCCCGACTGAGATCTCGAAGGCCTCCATATTGGTGATCGTCGCGATCGAAAGATGCGCCGTCACCACCTGCGAAGCGCGAGCCCCGACGGTCTCAACCCTGGCCTCGAACGGGCAGATGATCGATGTGTTGGCCAAGTCGTACTTCGCCGCCTGGAGCGATGCGCGCGAAGCATCGAGCCGCGCTTGGGTCTCATCCTTCAGATGAGGAACCGTCGCCCGCCGACTGGCGAGTTCCACGAGAACATCTTTGCGGCTCAGATACTTCTGGTAAACAAGGTCGACATCGCGCTGCGTGCCGACCTTGTCGACCTCGTACAAACGCTTGGACGTCAGATAGTCCTGCTCATCGATCGCCAGCATTCGCTCCACGTTCGCGATCCGCCGGCCCAGGTTCACCATTTCCTGATCGCGCAACTGGAGGCCGGCCTCAAACCCTCGGATCTCCGCCTCGACCTGGCGTACCCGAGAGTCGTACACGGTGCGGTCGATTTCGAAGAGAACATCACCCTCAGGTATGATCTTCCCCTGAGCCAGATCCTCATGGGCGAAGACGAGTTTGCCGCTGACCTGGGGAACGATGCTGATTTGTTCCTTGGGTCGCACGGTACCGAACCCCACGACCGCTTCCTGAGCAATCTGGGGGCGAGTCTCCATCACCGCCACGTCCGGGATTCGGGAGGCCGGCGAATGGGGCGGAGTCGGCTTGGTGTGGATCAACCAGACCATTGCGGCAAACCCGGCTGCAACGCTCCCCAGCGCTACCAGCGCTTTCATTATCCGGCGGAAGTTTTCCATTGTCTTGTGGTGAAGCAGCCTACCGTGAGCTTCGTGTCTTAAGGCGGTGGGTCTGTTTATGCTTGATCCACCCGCCCCCGGTCAGGTCGGCAAGTCCCTCAATGTCGCAGGGCAGTCGGGGCTGCCCATTGTGTGGCTTACGAGAACGCGCCTTATGCCGCTAACCGCTGCCGGCTGTGCGACGCGCCTCCACTAACGATCCGGTATTCTCCCCGATGACCGCCGTACCTGTCAATCCGTCCTTGGCGATCCGGTATCGGTTGATCCTCGGTGGGCGTTCTTCCGGTCTCCGGAATCGCCCGGGGAATCCTAGCCGCTTCCGGACCCAGGATACCAGTACTATCGGACGATGCCCGCCATTCTCGGCAGCCTAACGTCGTCGCCGAAGAGATGCGTTAGCCTGGCGCAGCTATATCGGGCGCCAGCCCCGCTTGACTGTATCTTCGCTTGACTACATGCGGCCATAGCTTTGCTCGACGAGTTCGTGCCGAGCAGTCCATCACCGTTGCTTTCCCGCCCGCAAACAGCCGCGGCAAGTCCCATATTTCGCTGCAAATAAAGCGAAAACCTGTGTGCTGCGAGTTCCCGAATTGCGCGAAGACGCCCCCCGTTCTTTCCGATGGAAAGGGACGAGTTTCCTCATCCGTGTGTGCCAACCCTCTAACAGGAGCAATGAACGATGCGAACCAACGCAGTACGAATCGGCGGCTTGATGGTCCTCCCAGTCCTGGTATGCCTGGCGAGTGCCGGCTGCGGGGCGACGGGAGGGCTTCCGACGGACGTGACGGTCACCCTGCCGGACGGGACGACCGAGACGGTGACGATGGGCGCGGGTGTGATCTCGCTGGCCGACTCGGAATGGCAGTTCTACCGGGTGGCGGATAACGCGCAAGGGGCGGCGTTCATGACGATCCGGTTCGGCGACGAAGGACAACTCGAGGCCTTCGAGGAAAGCACGATTGCCTCCTCGATATTCGGCTCGTCGATCCTGTTCGACGGACAGCGGCACAACACCACCCAGGCGGGTCTGCAGTACTCGGCCGCCACCTACGGCGCCGAGACCGCCGACTCCATGGGGTTCACCTTCGAGGGGATTCTCAAAGCCTATGCGGCCGGGCTCGAAGCGGCCACCGCCACCGCCACTGCGGTAGCCGAGTTCGACCCGGAGGACCCCAACATCGTTCGCGGGACGTTCTCCTTCTCTTCGCAGGTGCTGCTGATGGCCGATCAGTTCCCTGAAGGCAATATGGAGGATGAGTTCTCCTTCATGGGACGCAAGGTGACCGAGTAAACGTGGCTATCTCACGGCTCCGAAGCGGCGGCGGCAACGTCATGTGACGCTGCGTCCGGAGAACAACAATACGAGCCCCGTTGACGAGGTGTCTACCGGTCGGACCTCGGCGACGGGGCTCTTGTCTTGGGAAAGTGCTGACAAGGGGGCGGCAGCTCGTTTGGTACCGTGAGCGAAGAACGTGTCCGGCGCCGGTCCCGCATCTTCAAAGGGCGGTCAGCCATTCGTTAAAGAGGTCCGTCCCGCCACTCGCAAGGTTCCCGTCTGTTGGAGCGTCTAATTCATGGCACTCAGTTCGGCAAGCACTTCACGAAGGTGGGCATTGAACTCGTCCGGACGTTGCAGCATGATGAAGTGGCCGACGTCGTCCATCAGAACATACTCGTAGTTGGCGTACTTGCGATTAGTGTCGCCGGCCGTGGGGGTCGGCTTGGTTGCGTTAATCGCCCTGATTGGCGTTTGGGCCGCAGAGAACATGGCCGGCAAATCGAGGTTGGAAAAATCGCGCATCAGCGCCAGAACCGCCGTGCGGTCACTGGCGCAGGCGTGTCGGATCACCCAATCGACAACGCCCTCGGCCGTCTCCCCCGGGAACATGCCCCGGACCATCCGGGCCATCATGCCTTCGAAGTCGGCCTCGAATCCCGCCGCCCAACGCTCGGCGGCGTTCTTGGGAATCTCCATTTCGGCGCTGTGCATGGTGTCGACGGCCACGATTCCGAGGACCCGTCCGCGAAGAAGCCGAGCCGCCTCCAGTGACACCGGTCCGCCCATGGAATGACCGACCAGCACGACGCGGTGCAAACGAAGTTGTTTCACGACTTTGGCCACATCCGCCCCCAGACCCGTAATCGTCCAATCGGTGCGGTCCCGACCAGATTCGCCGTGCCCGGGCAGATCGATCGTCACAACCCGATAGTCGTCGGCGAACTCATCCACCTGCTCGCGCCAGAACGCACGATCACAAGACCAGCAATGAACGAAGACCAACGCCACCTTACCTCGACCACGGACGTCGTAGGCAATAGTGACGTCGTCCTCGGCCGGCACCGTCCCTTCCGACAGACGGATTGAGCCGGTTGACATTCCCTGACATCCGCCCAGCACCAACAACGTCCCGATCATCAATAGGCGACTCATACCGACACCCTTTCTTGTGGGTCAGACTCTTATGCCATGGCAAGACAACCGCAATCCCGGAAGCTACATCAACAGCCGAAGCTACCGTTGACCCCGAGAAGCAACAAGTCAAAGATCGCGCGTACCATGTCAGGAATTGTCGCTCCAGCAACTGTGTTTTGTGCGGGAACTGTTTCGCAGAAACTGGTAGAACTAGGAGCCCTCTCCTGGTAATATGCCCCGCGAAAGTCACTCTGGGCAGCGATCATCGAGATTAGAAAGAGGCTCGTTGCGGGCCGTGAACCGAAAGGACTATGCGGATGTTCAACAGACACTCATCCAGCCGGATCTGGACCGGCATAGTAGCTTTGCTGTCCGGCGTGGCGGGCTACGCCGCGCCGGCGCAGTGGTCGCAATGGGGCGGACCGAATCGTGACTTCACCGTGGCAACCGGCGGGCTCGCGGATACATGGCCTGACGACGGACCGCCCGTTCTGTGGAAGCGCGAACTCGGGGACGGGTATTCGACGATCACCGTAGATCGGGGCACGCTCTACACCATGTATCGCGTGGATCAGGATGAGTTCGTTGTGGCTCTGAATGCCGAGACCGGCGTGACGGTCTGGGAGCACAAGAACCCATCGCCGTTTACGCCGGCGATGAACGAGTACGGCCCCGGCCCGCATGCCACGCCGCTGATTGTAGGAAAGCGGCTTTTCACGGTCGGCACCAACTGCGTCTTCCAATGTTTTGATAAAACCAGCGGCGAGCTGCTCTGGAAGCATGATCTGGTCAAGAAGTTCGGCGCTCCGATACCGCATTACGGCTATGCGGCCAGTGCGATTGCGTTCAAGGACACGATCATCATTCCGGTCGACCGAGAGCGGCCGGAAGAGGCTCCCCCCGGTGCAGAGGATAGTGCCAAGGAAGAGTCAGAACCGCCGGTGCCGCAATCGCTGGTGGCGTTCGATCAGGCGACCGGTGACGTGGTCTGGAAAGCCCAGGATCTGAAGATGAGCTACTCGTCTCCGATTCTGATCGAGTTCGACGGCAAGGAGCAGCTTGTGGTGTTCACCGCCGAGGAGATCGCCGGGGTCGACCCGAACGACGGGACGCTGCTGTGGCAACATCCGTTCCCGACGCAGTACGGTGGGAACCTGTCGACGCCCGTGTGGGACGGGCAGGATCTGATCTTCGCGTCGGCGGCTTACGGGTCGGGTAGCCGGGCCATTCGCTTGGGCGCCAAAGACGGCAAAATCGTACCGACAGAACTGTGGCACAGTAAGAAGCTGCGAATCCACCACGCCAACGTCCTGATCATCGGCAATTACGTCTACGGCTCCAGCGGCGATTTCGGCACGGCCTTCTTCGCCGCTTTGAACGTGCAAACCGGCAAGGTCGCCTGGCGGCAGCGCGGCTTCGCCAAAGCGACGTTCGTTTACGGCGACGGGAAGTTGATCCTGCTGGACGAGGACGGACAACTAGCTCTGACCACGGTCGATGGGGAGGGCATGACCATCCACTCGAAATGCACCGTGGCCGAACGGACTGCCTGGACCGCCCCGACCCTGGTGGACCAAACGCTCTACATCCGCGACCGCAAACACCTAACCGCGTTTGACATCGGCAAACGCTAAACGCACGCGGCGGCTCCGCAGGCGTCGAGGCAAAACAGATGCGTAGGGTCCGCTGTGCGGACCAGCTTGGATTGAAGGTCATGTCCTCGCGCGATGTGTGCTATTATGGCAGGTCTCGTTCCTCGACCGTGCCCTACGAGCTGCCGGATCGCGCTTGCCACGTGGGTGCATGGGTCAACTTGTTGACCCGTGGATCGCAACACGCTGCAGGGCGTACAGCAGGTTGTTCACGTATACGCAGCGGTAGGGCAGGTGATTCACCTGCCTTTAATACCGCCACGCGCCACACACCTACTCCACCTGCGGGCATTCAAACCGCTTGAACACGAGATCATCACGAAAGACGTCGTCGCCCTGATCGTCATTAGGCACAAAGGTGAGTTTCAATCGGTCTTCGCTCAGAGTTACGAGCCATTCATAGTCCTCAACCGCCTCGGCCATCTCGATCCTGCCGGTCTCGGGATCGTTGAACCCGACCTCGTCGGTCGTGAAGCTGAGGCGATTGCCGTCCGCGGTAGTGAAATCGCCCGAATAGACCTGCACCATTGTGGTGAGCCCCCAACCGTCCTCGGTGAGGATCAGCCATTTCATCTCACCGGTTTCCGTATCAAACACGAAAACCTCATAATCGTCGAACGGATAGGAGTCCGGGAGTAACGCCGCCACGGATTCATCTTCGACCTGGGGCGGGTCCGCCTCGATCTCTATCGTGGCGAACGTCCCCCAGCACCCGGTGAGTCCGTCCAAATCGTCGACGATCGTCCCTCCGGCAACCGCGGTCAGCGGGTCGGCCTCGTCTTGAGCGAAGGTCGCCTTCGCTTCCACCACCGTAGTTAACTCGTCGGGAAGATCCTGAATCGGCGCGAAAATCGGCTCACATCCGGCCGTGACCAAGAGCATTCCCAGCCCCAAACACCCGATCCAGGCAATTGAAATAGCGCAGCGCTTCATGGTATTGACACTCCCGCAAAGAAAACGGCCCTACATCCACCGAAACGCCGCGTACCATCCTATTTCGCGTGCGTATACCGTTTGCCGACATGATTGGCCTCCAAACGTCGAAAGAAAGTGAATCCACACCAAGTACACGAAGTGTACCGCGAATTACCGTGGCCGTCAACGTGGATATTGGATTAGTCCACTGATTACGCGAGAAACACGCTCTCCTGTCCCCCGATCGAACACGCCTGCCGCCAGGTAGGTCGGGCTCTGCCCAATGGTACTCACCTTGTCAGGCCGCCATGCGGGCAACCGTCGCGAAGGGACTTTGGGCATGTAGCCACGGGTGGAGCGAAGCGGAACCCGTGGGTGAGATCGCTCGCCACGTACTCCCGGCCCGAAGGGCCGGAGGAGGGCGGATCTGGAGGCAGGCTGGAAGCCTACGCTACGGGGTGTGCCGAAGGGCCGGCGGACGTTTGCAGAGAATGCCCGAATGGCCACACTCCGCCGCCGACAATCGGCTTCGGAGGTCTCGCCACCGTGCCGCAACCCCTCGTGGGGGTAGGCCTCCGATCTGACCGTGATCCCAGGGTAGCCGCTGCGCGGCAACCCTGGGCTATAGGACGTAACGCTTTCGGCGTAGTTCGGTACATGGTGAATTCCCGCGCAATGCCGCATTCTTGCGAAGCGCCTGTAGAGCAGCTTGTTCGTCGACCTTGCCCTACGGGAGATGACAACCGGATGGCAACGCCGGTTTTGCACTGCTCAAGAGCAGTGGCACACCGGCCGGCGGGTAGCCCCTTGGGGCGACAGATCCTCTAGCCCCACGGCGTAAGCCTGGGGAAACGTTCGGGCGTTTCGCGCCAAGCACCCTTGGGGGCGGCAGAAGACATCGAGGCTTGGATCGGAAACCGGTGATTCAATATCATCCGGAAAGCACGTTGGCGACGACCGGGGCTCCTTCGAATATCGAGGTGCCGCCTCTGGCGGGGCTGGGGTTGACGTGCGATTCGATCCTGCGGCTGACGCCGCGGGCTATGCAGAGCTGTCGGCCTGACGGGCTGGTCCCGCGAGACACGCAGGTGGCACTTATTGCCGCGCGTGGAGAGCATCCGCTCCCCCACGTCCCAGGCAATATGGCATCGCGTGATTCTCGACAGACGGGAGCATACACGAAAGCCAGAAGGACGTGGGCCACCCAGTCAGCGTGAATTAATGGTCATGTCTTCGTGCGATGTGCGCTATTGTGGCAGGTCTCATTCCTCGACCGTGTCCTACTTCGACCATGCCGTGCGAAACTCGGCCGTGCACTGAACGTACGTCAAAGGCGGTTAACAGCGTTGTCAAGGCGCCGGCAATACCACGATCCGCAGACCGACATCGTCGAAGGGGCGGGCGGGGTCGCGGGGGGAGGGGCGGGTGTGGTCGTTGGTGGCGGAGCTGCGGAAGGAGTCGCCTACGGACTGCAGCCGGCCGCCTGCGGTAGGGGAGACCCACTCGCTGACGTTGCCCAGCAGGTCATACACGAGCCAGCCGCCGGGTCGATATGACCCGACCGGGGCATACGCTCCGAAGCCGTCGGTGTGCCCGGGGGCTACGATAAGGAACGATTCGTCGGACTCGAAGTTCGCCCGCTGCGGATCGAGTCGGCCCGTCCCGTCCGGTGTGTATGTCAGGAACCGTGGGTCAAGGTCACCATCCCGGCGACCGCCGTTAAGGGCGCAAACCCACTCGGTCAACGTGGGAGGCCGGGCAATGACCGCATCGCCCAGCCGCTCGGTGAGTCGCCCGCAGAACGCGTGTACTTCGCCCGCGGCAATGAACGCCGCTGGGTTGGCATCCAGCGCCCGCATCTTATCGAAGAACTCGCCGCCGGAGTGGGGCGGCGGCCCACCCATCACGGCCGTGTACTGGCCAACGGTCAGTTCGGTCCGGCTCATCCATACCGGGTCCAAAACTCCGGCTTCGGGGTCTGCGGGTATGAAAGTAAGGTCGAGCGTTGCTGCCTCTTCGCCGTTATCCGCCGGAATGGGAATAGACATCGTTACCCAATCCAACAGACCCTTGACGGTTGCCCGGTCATCTTCGGCTAGGATAGTCCAGGGATAGATCCGCTGGTCCAGGGCCGCTTCGACCGGATCGGCTTGCCCGGTAAGTGTCGGATAGTCCAGGTCCAACTCATCGAGCATCCGCCGGGCAGCACCCGTCCTATCAACTTCGGCCAGCCGAGCCCGCGTATCCGATGGGGGACTTCCCGTCTGCAGCCACTCGGTCGCCTGCGCCAGAAGCGGCTCAAGATGCGCCCGGCGCGAATCGTCCAACCTCGCCGCGGCCGCATTGACCTTGCTGGTGAAGTGCTCCGCAAGGCCGGCCTCTGCCGCTTCGCGCGTCGTTTGATCTAAAAAGAACCGGGCCGCCCGCCAATCGCCGTGGGCTGACTTCTGCTCCGCCATTGAATACCGGGCATCGATCCGCGCCAGGCTCTCGCGCGTCTCCCGCCCCGGGGTCACCTGCACGGTAACGGTATTGACGGCCGCATCCGTTCCATCGCTGACCTCAACCGCAAAGACCAGCGTAGCTCCGTCGATCAGGTCCGGTGCGGTGAACGTCGCCTTGGCGGTGTCCGCACCGGACAGCGCGACCTCAGGTCCACCCTCTTGCGTCCACACGTACGTCAGTTTGTCGCCGTCGGGGTCGGAACTGCCGGTCGCGTCGAGCGTTACCTCGCTCTTCCCCTCGACGGCTTGATCGTCGCCCGCCTGCGCAAGCGGCGGTTGGTTAGGGGCGGCTACGGGGCGAACCGTAATCACTACCGTGTCGGTCGCAGAGGTTTGCCCGTCCGAAACCTCCAAGCTGAAAGACAGCTTGCTCAGCTCGGCCACATCGGGAGCGATGAACGTCGGCTCGGCGGTGCGGTGATCGGACAACGTCACTTCCGCGCCGCCAATGTGCGTCCACGAGTACGTTAAGGCGTCGCCGTCGGGGTCGCTGCTGTCCGCGGCGCTTAGCTTAACCTCCGTAAGCTCGTCAACCGCCTGATCCGGACCCGCCTTGGCGATGGGGCTCCGATTGACCGGCACTTCCGGGCGAACGGTCACGGTCATCGAATCCGCCGCGCCGACGGTTCCGTCGGAGATTGCTACGCGGAACGTCAGCACGGTCACTTCAGATACGTCCGGGGCGGTAAACGTTGCCAAGGCCGTCTCGGGGTCGGTGAGCGCCACTTCCGGCCCGCTCATCTGGTCCCAAGAGTAGGTTATATCATCGCCGTCCGGATCGCGGCTGCCTTCGGCGTCCAACGTAACCCTCGCGCCCTCGGTGACGGTCTGATCCTGACCGGCATAAGCGATCGGCTCGGTGTTATGCGGCCAGGTTGCCCACACGACGATCGCCGCGGCCACCGCGACCACAGACCCCGCCAGAGCCATTGCGTTCCTTTGCCTGCCGGCTCCGGCCCGCACCGCGGCCACCAGAGCGTCATCGTCCTGACCCTCATGTCTCGGCCTATCGTCCGATTCGCCGAGAGCTTCGGCCAGGGCATCATCCCACCGGCTCGGGCGGACGAACGAGAACCTCTCCAGATCCCACACGCAGTCCAACTCCAGAGGATCTTGCCCCCGTACGGCCAGACGGAACCGAATCTCCTCGACGGGCTCGTCGATCCGTTTGGGGAGCACGGTGAGCTTGGCCTTTGCGCGGGTTTGCTTGGCTCGGACCTGGATCTCGGACTTCAGCGCCGCCCAATAGCCCCGTTGAGCTTCCAGGATGATCTTGCGGAGTTTCTTGGCTGCAGAACTCAGGTCTACGTTCCAAGTCGCCTGTCCGACCTGTGCACAAGTTACCGGGAACTTCTGAAGGGTCTGCGAACTCACCGGCCCGCCGGCGCGGATCGCCACCCGTCCTTCCAGTCTCAGCTCTTGCGGCAGAGTATCGGTGTCCGGCGCGGGCGGCAGATCGGCCACGACCAGAAGGACGGGGCGATACTCCTTCAACTCGTCTGCTCCGGCGAGCAGTCTCTGCTCCAGTTCCTTGCCGACTGCGGTCGCAGCAATCTGCAGAGCTTGTCTGACGAACTCGGCCGGATCACTGTAGGCCCAGCCTAACTCGGCGGCGTTCCAGGTGATCTCCGTTTCAACGAAGCCGGCGGAAGACTGCGTACCCAATAGCCTGGCCGTTGCCGGCAGAGTGACGACCGGCTCGCCGGGTACCACGGCCAAGTCGGCTTGCGGGAACAGTCCGGCGCGCAGGCAGTCTCCTAATGCCGTAACGCCGGCTCTTTGCATGCCCGTAAGCCAATCGTTCAACTCGTTGCGAAGCTGACCGCGCAGAGCGCCGTCTTCGTCGAGGATCCGTCGAGACTCGCCGTCAACTCGAAAATGGAAGCCTATTGCCGCTTCGGCCGGCGCCTTTTCCGGCGTTTGTTCGAGTGCCCGTTCAGGTCGCGGACATACCGTGACGCGCCATTCATCGGTTCCGCGATCCGCATTCGTTTCCTCGGTGTCCAACTGCACTTCGAGCGCGTCCGGATGGATCAGCGCCGGGAACTGCTTCGCCAACACCTCACGCACGAAACCGCGGGCAAGGGTCTCGACGGCCTCGCGTTTTAATCGCAGGTGATCGCGCGACTTCTCTTCGATCTTGGCTAACCCAAGCTGTCGGAGCTTCGTAGCGCGGTCCTGAATCTCGCCCGGGATGGTTTCTATCTGCGGGGGCTCGTCGAGGATTCGCACGGCCTCCTCCCACTGCCCGTTCTTGCCGGCTAAGTCCGCGCGACCCAGCCAAGCGTCAAGTTGGCGCCGGTCTTCTTCTTCTTGGGCACGCTCACGTTCGGCCGCTGCTATCGACTCCTGCAGTTGCTTCTCGTATTGGGCGGTCTCCTTGAGCAGCTTCGCCGGCAACAGTTCGAGGTTCGGCCGTTGCGAGAGCAGCTCCGCACCGCCGCTGACGTCTTCACTTTCTGCGGCCTGGCGAATCTGCAGGCACCATTGCCGGGCGTGTTTCTCCTCGGTGCGTTTTTGCCTCGCTGCCTCGACGCGTTCGGTGAGCCGGTCGACATCGGCAACGATACCGTCGGGCCAATGCGTCAGCTTCGGCCGGTCTTCCAGCAATTGCTCGGCTCGCTCCCAGTTCTGGGCGTCGACTGCCAAGCGGAGCTGGTTTGCCCAGAGCTCGGCGGCGGAACGGTCGGTCTCAATCGCCTTCAGAGTCTCCAGTTCGGCGCGGTGCTCGTCGAGCTTGCGCCGGGCGTCGTCGGCGCGGGCCGCAATATCCTCGGGCCAGTGCCGCAGTTCGGGGCGATTGTCGAGTAAGTTCTCCAGCGACTCCCATCTGGCACCGGTCAGCGCCGATTCAGTCTCCTTCATCCACTTCTCGGCAGCGGCTCGGTCAACCTCCATCGCCGCTTGGGCGGCGGGTAGAGCCTGCTCGAGTCGGTTGGAAACGCTTTGGCTTACCGTTGCCACCCGATTGCGCACCGGCTCCAGAAGGTCCGGTTCCGCTTGGCAATCGCCAAGTCGATCGAGCAAGGTCTGCATCAGCTCGACGGTTTCGTACGGCGCCGATCCTTCGTCCTGTTCGATTTGCCGCTCAACCTCGTCGAGCATCCGAGTTGTTGCCAGGCTCGACCTGACGCGCTCGCGCATTCCCCGCGCCCGCGTCGCGAGTTCCGCGGATACTCCGGGCGTACTCAAGACCCGCTCGACCGGCTCTGCCGCGGTTGGCCAATCTCCCCCCACAAGCGCCTGCTCGGCTTGAGCCAGCAGAGTGCTTGCTTCGGCATGAGCGGCGAGCGTGTTAGCCCTCTGCAACACGTCGGCCGGAGTGTTCGGATTCTCCGCCAAGCTCCGCGCCGCCTGCGAGACCTTGTCCCAATCTCCCTCCCGGGCCAGAGTCTCAACCGTTTCGAGCTGACTTCTAAGGTTATCAGCGGTGGCATCGCCGGACACGTGCTCGCTCAACGCCTCAACAACCGCTGAGGCAGAAGGCCGCGCGCGCGGCAAGCGGGCCAGCGCCTGGGCGATAAGTTCGCACCAGCGCTGCACCCCGGGGTCCTTGGATTCACGCAGGTCCTGGCGCCGGGCACCGTTGTAAGGGAACATGGCCATCAGCTCGGAGGTCTCCACCATGCGGTGGGCGTCCGGTTCGTCGGGCAGATATGGGTGTTTGTGCTCGGCCAGGAAGTGGAGGACGAACGCCGCGGAGATCACATCCGAGGCCGGCTCGAACGCGTGCAGGCTCTCGGTCCCGTACTTCTCCGGATCGATGAACGCGCAGATGCGGCCGTCTCGCTCGTATTCGTCCCGGGAGAGGACTTCCCACATTCCCGTGACTTGCACCTCTCCGGGGCCGGCTTCCACGGGGTTAACGGCCAGGTTCACGTACGCCTCCGTCCCAAACACGCTGCAGAACGCCGATGCAAAGGCGAAATCGGTGATCTTGGCGGTGCCGTCCGGGGCAAAGAGAAGCACGCGGGGGCATACCGCCCCGTGAACGATGGGCCGCTGTCCTTCACAGGCATGTGCGACGCGTAGGGCATCGAACATGGCCACCGTAACCCGCAACAGCTCGGATTCACGCATGGCCGGGGCCGATTGGTCGAAGAGCCCGCCGATCGCCATTGCTTTCGCGGGCTCATGCTCAACGTAGAACCCGCTTCCATCCGGAAGTTGCTGGAGCCCGCCGTGGAATTGGAGGACGTGGGTGGTTTGGGAGGCGATCTGGTCCTGGCGTTCGACTGCCGCGGTCAGGGCCTCGCCGAGCTTCTCCCAGTCACTATCGCCGGCATCGGCCGGTCGTCGGATGACGCGTCGATAGCTTTGAGCCACGGTTGGTAGACCTCGTCCTGCCGTTAATGCCAAAGTCCAAGCGCCGCCGGGGACTTCCCTGCCGTCCCGCCCGTCCGGGCGGCCCGCGACCCGGTCCGATCCCCGGACGCCCCCGTGTCACGTGCCTGATAGGTTAGCAGCATTCCCCGACCCGATCGAGCCGAGGGTGGGGAATCGACTCCGAAGCTCTCGTAGGGCACGGTCGAGGCACGAGACCTGCCGCAAAGGTGAGTGTGCCCCATCCTTTGCCCCGGGGTTGTATTGTGATAGGAAGAAAGCCCCGTCCGCAGATGGAATTACGGTACACGCATCGTTCATCGGGCGAAGGGTGGGGAATCGAATGGAAGGCGAGTCTCTCTCGGGCTTTCATCCATCCCCCACCCATTCCGGCGCTGAGGGAGCGCGGCTGTTCCAGGCCGGTACCCGCCGGAATGGAGCACCCGCGCCGGTATGAGGCACCCACTACTAACTACGATTCTCGAAGACCTGCATGTAGAAGTACTCGCCGACGCGTACGAGCGCTGTCGGGGGCAGGGCGATCTGTTGCTGCAGCTCCTCCGGGGAGAAACGGATGTCCATCGGCGGACCGAACGGCGTGTTTCGTTTGTCGATTTCGACAATAGCCAACCTGCCACGCGGCTTCAGGATGCGAACGACCTCGCTCCTGAGATTCTCAATCTGTCCCGGCGGGAAACCGTGGATCACCGTTGCCAGATAGACCAGATCCACCGAATCGTCCGCAAATGGTGTTGTTCCGGTTATATCGCCCGTTAACGCGTGGATATTGCTTCCGTCGGTTTCCTTCTGCAACGCCGCTATTGCCGATTCATCGGGGTCGAGTGCATACACCATTCCCGTGTTATTCAACGCCGCCGAGAAAGCCTTCGACATGTACCCGTTCCCACAACCGGCGTCCAGAATAGTCTGTCCGGGAAGGACCTTCAGCTCCTTCAGGATCACCTCTTTATCAAGGAGTTCCTCCGACGATCTCCCCTCGTGGTGGTGTTCCCTCGTGGCGCGCTCTCTTGCGATGTGATCCTGTCCCTCGGCAGGCCCGTTACTCATCCATCCACTCCTTGCGTCGGTTATCGTTGAGAGAGGCAGCAGGTGCCTCGCCCAGCGCGTTTCCTGGTTCTCTGAGCGGTGATCACCGATGGTCCGGCCCCCGTTTTCAACAGCCGGTTGCTGCGCCCGCTTACCGTCCGTCAATCGCGCCGACCGAGCACAATCGAGGCGTAGTACAGCATAGTCATGACGGCCGTGATCGTGGCGGCGACGTAGGTCATGGCCGCGGCGTTGAGAACCTTGCCCACGACGCGGTTTTCCTGCGGCGATATCATCCCCTGCTCCAGCAGGATACTTCTGGCGCGTGACGAGGCGTTGAACTCGACCGGCAGGTTCACCAACTGAAACAACACCACGACCCCGAACAGCCCGAGTCCGATGACCGCAACGGTAGATCCGATGCTTGAACCCAGGAAGGAGCTCATAATGATCCCGACCACGATCAGGCCTATCGAAAGCTGGCTTCCGATAGACGCCATCGGGACCAGGTTGTTGCGGATCGCCAGGGGGGCATAGCCGGCGGAGTGTTGGATGGCGTGTCCGACTTCGTGGGCTGCGATGCCCAGCGATGCAAGCGATCGTCCCTGGTAGACCTCAGGGCTGAGTCTAAGCACCCGGTGACGCGGATCATAATGGTCGCCGAGGAAAGACCGGATCGGCTCGATCGCCACGTCGGCGATGCCGTACGCGTTGAGGATCCGCTGGGCGGTCTCCGCGCCGCTCAACCCGGATCGCGCGGGGCATCGCCCGGCTTGGGCGTAGGCGGACTTGACCATTCCCTGGGCCAGCATGGCCAGTATGATCGCCGGGCCAACATAGACGAAATACATCGGGTCAAAGAGATAGAACGCCATCATTTCCATCAGTTCACCTCCGTATCCGGTAAGGACGACCGGCTTCGCCGTCGAGTCCGAAGGGCGCTGCGGTCGGCCCACGAGGTTCTTCGAACTATATGATCGGCAAACGGACTTACGTCGCAACAGGGTGACAGGTTCGGGGATTGCCGGGCAAGCGCAAAAAACGACCGGGCGAGAGGGCGAAATCGCCGCTCTACGCCCGGCCGCATGTCTCAGGTCAGCCGATCAGCCGACCTTGCCTCGCTCAGTCAGAAGACTAGCAGGTCTCCCGCCGGCCGAAGTAAACCTTACCGGCAACCAGGAGCAACATCGCCAAGATGACCAGACCCCACTCGGAGACGGTCGGGATGGCCGTGTCGCAGCCCGGGAACAGGTCGTTATCGATGCCCGGGCACAGGTCGATGCAGTCGGCATAGCCGTCACCGTCAGTGTCCAGCTCGTTGTCGAAGCCGGCCATCGGGCCAACGCCACAGCCGCACTGCCCCGGAACGCTCTTCATCGGATCCAGGACGCACTCGTCATCCGAGTCGCAGAAGCCGTCGAGGTCGCTGTCGTCGGGGTTATCAAACGGGCACGGGTCAACGCCGTTGCAGACGCCGTCGCCGTCCATATCCTGATCGGCCTCATCGGCCTCGCAGGCATCACCCTCGCCGTCGCCGTCACAGTCGGCCTGGTCAGCGTTCATGACATCCACGCAGTTGTCGCAGAGGTCGGCAACGCCGTCAGTGTCCGTGTCGGTGCAGTCATTGACGTCGAGCAGGTTGCTCGGGGTGTACACGCCACCACCCGCGGCACAGTCGGCCTCGGGGATAACGGCACAGGTGAAGTCCGGGAAGCAGCAAGCGCCGACCGGAGTCGCACAGATCTCGCCAAGGAAGTTGGCGGGACCGCTCGAGAAGCCCCAGGTGTACCACACGCCGAGGTTCGGCTCATAGAACGCAGCATCTTCGCCGGTGTAACCGATGCGGGCAACGTCCGGGGCCGTGATCGGGCCGCCGAGCAGGTCGGTCGAGCCGATTGCGTACCAGAGAAGCTCCGGAAGCGCCACGGCGCCGGTCGGGGTGCAGGTGATCTCGCAGAAGCCCGAGTCGGGGCAGTTCTGCGTGCAGTACGTGTCCGCAATCGCAGCGCCGGGCTCGTTGAACATCAAGCACAGTTCGCTGCCACCGTGACCGACGCAGTCGCCGTCATTCGCGCACACCGCATAGTCACCATCGCACAGCGTGGCGAAGTTGTACAGCTCGACATTGATGTCATAGGCAGCCGTGTAGTCCGCCGGGTGCATGTAGAACAGGCCCCAGTAGTCGACCAAGTCACGACCCAGACCGGGCTCCAGGTACCAGTCATCGCCGTACTTGTCCGGGTACAGGCCATAGGCGCCCCAGTTGTCGATCGGCATGTAGCCGGTGCCCATCGGGCTCGACCGGTAAACGATGCACGGATCCGGCATGTCGCAGGTGTCCGTATCGTCATTGCAGACTTCCCAGTACTCACAGGGGTTGGTGCCCGCGACGCACATGAAGTCCACGCAGGTCTCGACACCCGTGCAGAACAGACCGTCGTCACAGTCGCCGTCATCGTCGCAGGCCTCCTCCCACGAATACGTTACCGTGTAAGCCCCCGGCGCGCCCGCGTACTGGCCGTCGTCAACGACGATCTGGTACACGGTTCCGGCAGTCAGGTAAGCCGTGAGCAGCGACTCATAGGCGCCCACATCACCGCTGTCGTCATCACAGGCGACGAATGCTCCGGGGCAGGCACCTTCGAGGATCATCAGGCTGGTATCCCAACCGGCCGGAACGGTCGCGGTGTCGAACGTCCACAGACCATCGGCCTCGACGGTGAACTCGAAGATCTCGTCCTGGCCGCCGACACCATACCAATAGCACTGGGTCTCGCACTCGGCGTCGGTGCACTCGAACACGTTCGTCATGCCCGTCATATCGCTGGAGAAGCTGCCGCCCGCTGCGGCCAGCATGCCAAGGTCAGTGGCGGGGCAATCATCCGAGAAGACGGCCGGATCATGCACACCCGGCGCTCCAGGTGCCACGGTCGACGCCGCACGGGACATATTACCCGCATGACGCTGCGCAGGCTCCAAAGCCTGAACGCTGGCCACAACAACCAAACCGACAACCACGAAAGCTAAAACTTTTGTAAGTCTCATCCTCAACACACCTCCAAGTAAGTGTTGGTAATGCGAAGGCAAATGTGCCTCCCTCTCATCCGGGGTCGGTCCTGAACAACATTATTACCAGCCTCTACTCTGACGCCGGTACAGCGGCACAACGCTCGAGCAGGGGGGGAACCCCGCTTTGTTGTTCGAGCTTGTCCGCACCAGGACCGAAGAAACTCCTCTCCAAATACAAGTGAAAAACCGACATTCACTCGCATCGCGGGTTTGTTAGGAACCCGCGAAACGGAATCCGAGAAGTTCCTTACCTGGAGGTGCGCGAGGACGACTTGGGCTGAAAAGATGTAACAAAAACGCAGGTAGTTCCGATGGGATCAACCGGCCCGGAGACCGGGTCGATCGCGGCAAAACGCGAGGCCACCCGTTGGGAGTACACGCGTCGCTGAGCATCGAAAGCAAAAGAGCGTTGACATACGCCACAATGAACGCCACGACGACGTAGCCGGCGAGGTAGCCCATTGTGCGAACGATAAGTCCTTGCCCCTGGGTACCGGCGAGCAGCCCGTTACGCAGGCCGAGCGGCTGAAGAGCCAGTTCCACACCGATCCACCCGAGCCCCAGCAGCAACGGGCTGAAGCCCGCCCGCCGAGTGACAAACGACCCGGCAAAGGCGTACAAACCGGGGACCGCCGCCAGCAGCGCGAGGGTAGGTATCGAAGACGTAAAGGAGGGGGCGCCGCCGAAAACGCCGAGGCTCAAACCCCAGAACGCACCCGCCAGCAGAGCCCGCCAAGGCGCCAGCACGCGAATAGCGTAGAACAGGGGAATTAACGTAAACCAAGCCAGCCAGGAGGCTACCGGCGACTGCAAGGCAACGCCCATCAGCCACGCGCTACCCGCGAGAGCGATTCCGAACCCCGCCACTTTCGCGGCGTGTCCGACGAACCCCAACCTCTCAGGTGCCCTCGCGGCCACAGCAACCTCGCTTTGTTGTCAAGGCTGCGACGGAAGTGAAAGAGCGAAGATCACCACGCTGGATGGTGACGCGCCAGACAAGTCCACCGTGATAGCGAGAGAACCCCGCTTTCATCCACGGTCATGCACCGAAGCCCGTTCGGAGCCGACCTGCCCGTGACGCAAACGCTCCGCAACCTCCGTTCAACAACCTCTCTCACCCGCGATGCCCGCCTGCCGGAAGAGATGATCGAAAACCTTCGACCGGCGAACACCAACTCCAAACCGCTCACGGTGGGCGCATGCAAAACACACGCTCCGCAGCTACCGACCTGAGCACCAACGGCAACAAAGACCACCGCCGGACCCTAAGCCGGTTCTACTCACCACCCCAGTTTGCGATTCACTCTTCGAAAGGGACCGTTTCTCATCCTCCGCAGCAACACCCGACCGGCGCCCGGTGCGATTCCCGTCATAGACGGGACCGAACCAGAGACCCGCGACCGGCCCGGGCCTGCGAAACCCGGGCTTTTCTTCCCAGGTCTCTTGCGTACCTCAAACGGGTACGAAATGTCGAACACGCGACCAAACCCGATTCGCCTAACATGCCCCCGGCAAAACGGATGTCCGCGGTCCGAACTCATCCTAACACCGCCTCTCGCATCTTACGGCCACGAAGACTGTGGCGGGACAAGCTGGCTCGAAAGCCATGCGTCGATGCGAGGGCAATTAACCCTCCAAAGACGTTAATCACGGTAAACACCCGTAGTAGCGTGCTAATCACCTATCTCACGCCGATAACGCCTTGTCAGCATCATAACGCAACTTCCGACAAAGATGCAAGAGAAAAATAAGCAAAGACCCGCCCTTATTGCTCGGTTTTTAGTTTAAAGATCACGCTAGCACTGTTCGTGGTTGGCGCGGCGGCGGGCTCGTAATAACGCGGATGGGCCCTATAAGAAGTCCGGTGTTAATCTGGGGGCTTTGTAGTGAATATGCGTGGCTTTGCCGGATTGAGCGTGTTGTTGATTAGATCCGGTGAGTAACAGGCGTGGAGAATCTGCGTTTGCCAATACTGAGCCGCCCGTTTTCGCGTTGGCGGGCTGGTATAACCTGTAGCTCTGCCCCCTGCGAACTGCTCGCCGCGGAGGTGGCGCAGGTAGGGCCGGCGGAAAAAGAAAAACCCGCCGCCAGCGTCATCTCTCAACCGATGCGTAGGTTGTGGATCAACTCACAAGTTACTCACAAGCCGGCGCGGGGGCAGTGCGTTGACGGTTGCCGATTACGCTTCTAACGTCTGCCCGTCAATGCTCATGCAGTGACATGTGAGTGTCATAAGAGAGTGGTGGAACGGGCGTCGGGAGGTATGCCATGGGTTTTGCGAGCGGGACGGTTACATTTCGCCGGTATTCGATCTGCGGGGCGCATCCGGATTCCCTGTCCGAGGAGTGGCTTTCAGCCATCGCCGCACGGGCTTTCGGTCGGCAGCGCGAAGAGCAATCAGACGGGGTCGAGACCGGCTGGATTGTCCCGAACCACCTGTTTGACGTTGATTTCTCCAGTCCGGAACGGATTGAGTACGATTGCTTCGTTTACCTGGCGATGCGGATGGATCGAACCGCTCCGCCGGCTTCGATCGTACGTTCCTACCAGAGAATGGAGGAGGCGGCGGCTTTGGAGGCCTCGGGACGCGACTTTTTGAGCCGGACCGAGCGCCGCCTGGCCAAGGAGGCTGCCGTCGGCCGGGCAGAGAAGGAAGCTCGGGCGGGCATGTTCCGGCGTAGCTCGGCTTACCCGGTGCTTATTGATCTGCGAAACGGGGTGGTCTACTTCGGAAACCTGGGCAGCGCGGCCGGATCCCGGTTGCTAACGTTGTTCTCGGAGACCTTCGACACGACCTTGGCTTCGAACAGTGCTGAGGAGGCGGCTTATCGCATCGCGGACCGGAAGGGGTGGGTCAGAGCGTTTGAGGATTGCCAGCCATCCCATTTCGCTCCGGCCCCGATGTCGGGCGCGGATGACGGCTCAGCGGTCTTCCCGGGGGAGGATCGCAGCTTCCTGGGTCGCGAGTTTCTGGCCTGGGTCTGGTTTCGGACGGAGCGGAGAGAGGGGCTGTTCGAGCTTCCGAATGGCGAGGGGGTTACGGTTGCGATCGACCGGGCGATGCACTTGGTCTGCAGCTACGACCTGACGGGGACTGACACCATAAGGTGCGATGTGCCGGGCAGTTCGCCGGAGGCGCGAGCGGCGCTGCAGATCGGCAAGGTGCCTACCAAGATGGGGTTGCTGATTGGATCAGCGGCCCAGGAGTGGGCTCTTACCCTTGATGGTCCGGGGCTTGGGGTGTCCGGGTTGCGGTTGGAGAAACCCGAAGAGGACGATCCCCGGGCGCAACTGGGAGAACGGTTTGGGCAGATCTGTGGGTTTGGGATGGTCCTGGACGGTTTGTTCGAGGTCTTCTTGCGGGAGCGCTTGCAGGACGAATGGCGGCAAGCGTCGGCGGCCATGAGCTGTTGGGCTGCCGGTGATAAGATCCAGGCACAACGAGCCACTGCGTGACGGCGGCGCTGCGTGGCGGAGGGCGGCAATGGCGGCTGATGGGGGGCGGCATATCCCGGTTGCATCGTTGCGGGCCTCTTCTCATCGCGAGGAGGTAATTGCGGCACTTCGGACGTTCTACGCCGAAGCGGACGAGGGCATCCGTGGTTACGGAGCGGTTTGTCATAACCGGGGTCAGTGTTGCCGCTTCGGGCAGTATGGGCACCGGCTCTACGTTACGGCGCTGGAAGTGTGCTATTATCTTTCGGGCGAAGTTCCCGCGGTTTCGTTTATCGGGGACGTGTGCCCGCACGCTTACGACGGTAAGTGCCACATACGTGACAGACGCCCGCTCGGATGCCGGATCTTCTACTGTGATCCGCGGGCGCAGGGTTGGCAGGGCCCTTTTTCGGAGCTGCTCCTTGCGCGCCTGCGGAGTATGCACGAAGGGCTCGGCGTTCCCTACTTCTACGCAGATTGGATGACGATCCTGCGCGCTATTCACCGTAAGGTCGGGCAAGCCGAGTAACGGGGTCGCCTTACGCGGCGTGGTCGGGAATCGGGTGGGCGGACCGGCGGTTTCAGGGTGCCGGTGCGGTGCTGCCGCCCCGGGTGAAGGTCCGGTTATCACGGGCTTTCGTTGTAGCTTGAACCACTAACGAGACGCCGGCGGAGTCGGGTCGTGTTTGGGCGACCTTTCCGGCATCGACATGTTGCGTTGGCAACCCTGGGAGGCCGGGGAATAGCCCTTATTGCCGGGCTACAAATTAATACACGGCGAGGGAACCACCCTGTGGCATCCATGATATCCTGCATATACAGGGTTAAACGCCGGTGGCGGGTGCGTGGCATCGCGGTGGGGCTGTGGGCGATTCTCCACCGTTTTGCAAGATCATTCTGTTTTTCTCTTGACGTAGTTTGCCGGATCCGGTATTCATAAACCGTCCAGTACGGGGTAAAGAGTGAAAACCACACCATACTGGTACATCTGTTGAGACCAATCGTAGCGCGAAGCGTGCTGCAGCGTTGGTCACTGTCGTGTTCCTTTTGCCATGTTGTAGGGGGTTGGCAAGAGGATGGGGTTTTGACGTGTCGCCTAACGGGACGCGGATGACGGTTTATGGTGCCGCGGTTGCGGCAGTAGTCGTCAGCTAGTTTTAGAGCACGGTTAGACAACCAATAGGTACGCAGCGTGGGGCTGTGTGCGCCGGCGGTACGTCCGTTGATTCCAGTGGTCGGTTCCGGCGGGGCAGCCTATCGGTTGCTGTTGCGCTGAGCAGGGGAAGCTGTGCGGACGGTACGGCGCTCCTGTGACGGGCTGCGCTTGTTCTGCGCCGTCTGGCCGCAACGGACAGGCGGGTCGCGTCCTCTGGATGGGGGCGTTCTCGAGGTTGGTATGGATAGGTCCAGACAGCAGGAGGTACGGAAACATGAAGGGTAGAGTTGGTCGTGGTTGGTGGGCTCTTGGCGGAGTTCTGGTCGTGGGCCTGATGGTCTTCGGCTTGAACCTGCAAGGGGCGCCGGCGGAAGACGGGGCTTTTGTTGACGTAGGTATCGCGGATCAGGTGGGCGACGTTGACGAGGCGACGTCTGTTTCGAGGCAGTCGGCGGCGCGGCTGTTGGCACCGCAGAAGACCGGCGGACTTCGCTTCGCGCGGTTGAAGTCCGCGGAGCCGGTTGCAGCGTTCGGCGGCATCGGTGGCATCGCGGATGTGGGGGATCCCTGCGACTGCGATGCGGATTGTGCGGTCGAAGGCCTGCAGGATCAATGCCTGAAGGCGGAGTGCGTGGACGGCGCCTGTGAGCACAACTGGTTGGATGTCGGAGACCGTTGCGATGTCGACGGTAATTACTGCACGAGCGATGCATGTGCGCACTCCGGCGTGAGCCTGTGCGTCGGCGGCACGAATGCCGGCGGCGTGTGCACCGGCGCGGCGGATTGCCCGGGGGGCTACTGCGGTGACGAAGTCGTATGTATGGCGCGGGCTGACGGCGCGGGCGGAAACCTGTCGCCGTGCGCCAAGGAGTGTGTGGGCGGTACCGAGAACGGTCTGTGGTGCTACGAAGCGGGTGATTGCCCCGGTGGCGCGTGTATGCCGAAGACGGGCGTGACCTGCGATGAGTCGGAGGACTGGTGCGAGCTGTCGAGCGGGCTGGGGCGCTGCTGCGATTCCAGCGGCGGATGCACGCACACTACCGAGGTCAATTGCACGGGCGGAACGTGGCTCCGGGTTTCCGACCCGGATGATCTGGGACATTGTTGGTGCCCGGCTTACAGTAGTGGTATTGCTCCTCGGGGAGATATCCTGACGGTCGTCGAGACGATCATCCCTTCGTGGAAAGTCTGCGAGCACAACGAGAACCTGTGCGAGGGGGATGGCACGGCGGATTGCCACGGCTACTGCAACGTTTCGGAAGAGCTTTGCGATACGAATGACGATTGCCCGGCCGGCGAAACATGTCTTGCGGATGCCTGTATTGATGACGTTGAGGCTTGCGATGATGGGTTCCTCTATCTGGGTGACGACTACTCGCTGGCGGCAGGTACCGGACCTATTCGCCTCAACGAGTTCCGCTTCCGGGGTGGTATCCAGAACCGCGGCGAGGCGATCGTGGTGTCCTTCTATACGATGGAAGGCCTGTTCGTAGACTCGTTTGGGATGCTGATTCCGGAATCCGGCGCCCACTACTGGACCTATGAGGTCGATTGCTATCCGGACTGTGATAACAATACGGATAACGCCGACTTCCCGGAGGATCCGCCGGTGATCATTCCGGAGAGCGGCTACGTTGTTTTCAGTAGCTGGCGGCACGAGGCCAACTGGACCAATGCGCACTGGGCCTCGACGGATACGGTCGACTTCGGCACCAACGACCCGGATCTCCTATGGTACGAGACGAAGGTGGACGGCAAGCACACGGACGACTATCCGGGTACTACGCCGGACGTCATGATCTTCGAGTTGGTCGGTCAGCCGCTGGGAACGAACGACGAGCCGAACGGCGCTTGCTGCACGGTTGACACCGGCGTTGGGGTTTGCGATGACACTCCGCGATGGGAGTGTGGCTTCTGCGAAAAAGACCCGGCTGTGGCGTGCTCCACGAGTCGCGATTGTTCGGCTGACGACTTCTGCAGCTTCCGGAACTGGTTCGGTCCGGTGGCCCATGAAGATTACACCGGACACACCGGGATACTCTGTGATGGGAACGCGCCCTGCGATACGGGGGCCTGCTGCGCTGACGACGGCACTTGCACCCCGGACTCGAACCCGGGTGCTTGCGACTCGGCAGGTGGTACGTTCCTCGGTTTCGCAACGAGTTGTGATCCCAACTGTTGCCCGCCGCCGGACACGGAGACCGGTGCGGATGCGGCTTGCGACATCTACCAGTGCCATGATGGGACTGATTGGGTAGATCCGTATGACATGTGCGGATCGAGCGACCCGGATGATCCGGACTGCGATACGGCGGCCGGCGAAACCTGTATGCTGCGCGCTTCCGGTCCGACGGCCTATACGATCAACATTCCGGCGCTGGGTAGTCCGTCGAACGCGATCACCTTCATGGGTGACAGCAGCGGTCACGAGCCGTATTTCGGGCTGGTGGACGGCGACGACTGCAACCTTGGTGAGCTTCATGACGTAGGTTGGTACGAGGCGATCGAGATTGTCAATCCGGATCCGATGAACCCGCTGATCTTCGACTGTGCGGTCGTGACGGTGGACTACTGCTGCAACGACCCGATGCTCGATCTCGTTTATATCGTCCTGAAGGACTGCTGCCCGTGTCCGGGTGGTGGCTGCTGGGTAACGTTGGACCTGGACCAGGCCGGCGTCACCAGGGGCGGGTTCGGACCGGGTTGCGGAGCCGAGCACTGCTGCCAGGACGGTAACTTCGCAGGGACGTTTACGGTTCCCCCGGGACGCTACGCTGTTCAGATTGATGCCTCCAACGTTTGTGAGTTCACCAGCAATTCCTGCGTGGACGACGACGATTGCCGGCCCGGCCAGCCTTGTATCGACAAGCGCGGTCCTTATACCGGTCATGTGACGGTTGGGCCTTGCTCGCCGGCGGCATGCTGCGTGAATCGGTGTGTGGGTGGCGCGAACGACGGCGCGGTTTGCGAAGGCGACACGGATTGTCCGGATGGTGCCTGCAATAACGTTTGCGAGGTTGTCCCCGGGATCATCTGCGAGGAGAACGGTGGAGATTGGCTCGGTTACGGTGATCCGGTCACTCCGACCTGTGCTGCAAGTCCGTGTTCGCAGGGTTCGTGCTGCACCGGCGGCGGCGTTTGCGAAGACGGTGCTGCTTACGACACTGAGGCCGAGTGCGAAGCTGCCGGCGGTGTCTATCACGGACATCTGGTGTGTGATGACGGTCCTTGTGCGACGTGCTCGTTCGAGAGTTCGACGAACTGCAAGGAAGACGACGACGATGGGAGCATCTACGTCAGCGACCGTAGTCCCGGTGTAGAAATACGGATCGCGGATGACTTCCGTCCGGCCGGTACCCAAATCGGGGAAATCTGTTGGACGGGGGCGTTCTACGGCAGCAATGAGGACGGAACGCAGTTCGAGTGCGCCGACAATCCGCCGCCGGATAGCTGGCAGGTGCGGTTCTTCGAGGATTCCAATGGAGTCCCCGGAACCGAGCTGGCTCCGGTGGGCGGCCAGATCGTGACGATCATTGCGTCTTCGGCCGATGGCGGTACCAGCCGGTTGTGGCGGTACATGGGCGGATTGCCCCAGGCCGTATTCGTAACGCCGGGAGACTGCTACTGGATCGAAATCACCGGTCTGGGTGAAGGCGAGTACGGTTGCCATACCTATTGGGCGACGGCTCTCGAAGGCAATGATCACAGTATGCGGGATATGGCAGATCCGGGTGTCTATGGTCCGGAGGACGCTAATAACGTCGACTTCCATTTCTGCGTCGACACCGGCCTGCAGGGCACGGAAGACTGCGGTGACGTCCGAGCGGCATGTTGCACATGCCCGGGCATCTGCGTGGATGATCAGACTGCTGCCCAATGTACGGCGCAGGATGGTGTCTGGCGATTGGGTATGACGTGCTTGGACACGCCGGCCTGTCCCGGACCGCCCGTCAACGACGACTGTGCCGACGCGATCGAGGTGGAGCATGCCGCGATCGACTCCCCGCCGTTTATCGTTGACTTCGAGAATGTCTGCGCGGAACGGCACGGCGGTCCGGCTACCGAGTGTGCCAATTATGACGGTGACCTCAAGCACGATGTCTGGTACGTCTACACCGCACCGGGCACCGGTGAACTCAAGGTCTCGGCATGTGATCTGTTGGTGTGGGATACCATGATGGCGGCTTACCCGGGCGGTGTTGATGCCTGTGTGCCGACCATCGATGACGAGTTGACCTGCGGTGACGAGGATTGTGACGACTTCGGTCCGTCCGAGATCACGCTGAGAGTTCTCGCCGGGCAGGAGTACCTCATTCGGATCGGTGGATGGCGAACGCCGATGTACCAGATCAACCCGCGCGGTTGGGGGCAGTTGGAATTCACGTATACCGACAACCCGCCGTCAGTTGAGCCGCCGATTGCGGCGCCTTCCCCCGAGGGTGGCCCGAAGAACCGGTACATCTCGATCAGGTCGGCGAATGTCGGTACGCCAGTTGCGTTGCAGGTGATCGTAGCGTCCAGCCAGTACTTCCCGGATTCGGTCGGCGAGACCAAGTATGTCGGTGCCCAGACGGCTAGCGGTTACTATCCGCTGATTGACATTCCGCTGGTACAGGTCTGGCCGGAAGAGGATCTGCACATCTTCGATTGCATGATCCACCCGGTCGCTACCTTCGAGGTGCGGGCCGGTGACGGAGCCGGTACCTGGTCCGATCCGCTGACTATCGGCACGATTACCAAGCCTGGTGGGAAGAATCACGGCGACATCGTCGGGTCCTTCACTGGTACGTGGCAGCCGCCGGAAGGCAACATGAGTATGAACGACCTGATGGCCGCGCTGCAGGCGTTCGGTAATGCCGCGACGGCTCCGCCGAAGCACTGGGCGGACGTACATGATGACGGCCCGAACCAGTTGGTGAATATGTCGGACGTTCTGTTGTTGGTGAACGCGTTCGGTGGTTCTGCGTATCCGTACAATCCGGGTACCGCGGCCGTACCGTGTAGCTGATTAGGTTGATTGACTGAGACCCGCCGGGGGGGGGTGGGCTGCAATGGCCCATCCCTCCCCGAACTCCATATTAGCGAGGGGGGATCCGGGTGTGGCGCGAGCTTCGTCCGGATCCTCGTCTTGCCTTACCGGGAACTGTTTCGGAAAGGAATGCTGCGGCTGTCCAGACGGTTGCGACGTCCTTGTCCGACGGAGTGTGCGACCTCACCCGCGGCCTCAAGCTCAGCCGGCTCGAGGCGTTGGTTGAGGTCGCCTTCTTCATGCGCCGGCACGCGGTGATCGCGCTGATATGCCGCGAAACGCTGATCGGATCGGGTGGTGGACGCCGACGTGAGGAGCCTTCGGGTGCCGTCGAGTGTAATCCGGGCACCTCGCAGGGCTCTCAATTGCCCACCCACGCAGCCGAGTGATACACCGTGTCCACGTCATCCTACCCCGGAGGGAAAGACGATTGGATCGATTCCCGTAGGTAGTTTCCGCTCCGATGGGGCACGGGAATGATGTGTCACGTCCTGAACGGCAGAGAGTTTTGACCGGGACGGCCTGCCGGCGGGGTTGTCCGGCGATGCGACTTCCCGGCCGGCCGGCGTCCACGGGGGATCAGCGCCGGAGCGCTGTTTGTACGGTACTCTTCAGTTCTTGCACAACAGATGTTAGCATAGAGAGGAACCGATAATCCGGTCAAGGAAGATCGGAGCGGTCAAGTGGTAACAGCGGTTTGAGGCGTCGGCGTTGAAGGTCTTCGTCGAACGCCAAGGGAGTACAGACATGGCTACGGAACCCGTTTGCATTCGTCGGACGAACACGATCGAAGAAGCGGACATTATTATCGCCTGGCTTGAAGAGCAGGGGGTGGAGGCGACGGTGCCGGATCGCGACAGCACCGGGGTCTTGGCCTTCGGAGTTACCGATGCCGAGGGGATCGAGATTTTCGTGGCAAACCAGGAGACGGCGGACCGCGCCGCCGCGCTGCTTGAGCGGCACGATCAGGAGCGGGCGGCCGCGAGTTCTGTTGCGGACGGGACGCTCGAAGTAAAATGCGAGGCGTGCGGAGAGATCAACCGGTTCCCGGCGGGATCTCGGGAATCGGTTCAAGAATGTAACAAGTGCGGCGCATACCTCGATGCGGAGCCGGGCGACCAATAGCCGTTCGGACCTTAATCGTAGGTAGAAGCGCTTGGCGCGGTGCCGGCGCTTCGTGTTCCGCTAAGGCTCCTCGGTCGAGTCGTCCTGGTCCCGCTTTTCGCGGCGTTCTTGAATGTCCGGATCCTCGATCCGGAACCCGTACTCGTACAGGCTTATCATGAACGTCTCCCAGGCCTTCTCGGCCTCTTCCTTCTCCTCGCTAAGACTGTCACGCTCGCGCTGGGCGAGGTTCTTGTTGCTCTTGCCGCCGCTGCGTCGCCCGCGACGCCCGTCGCGTTCGTCGATCCCCAGCGCTTCGTTCAGCCTACTGACTTCTTGCGCGCAAAGGTCCCGCCCGTACTTCCAGAGCCGGATGAGCTCGTCATCCGCTTCTGCGCCGACAAAAATGGCAGAGGCCAACATCGCCGTTTCTTTCTTTCTGATGGTGGAAAGCCCCTTACGATAGACGGCCCGGGTGTGCTCCGTCGAGTTCCTGGCGTCCTTGAGCAGGTCGCGGACCTCTCTGATGTTGTCCTCGCCCATCGCCGTGCCCGCGGCGACGAACGTGGCTCGATCGCTCAGGGGTTTGCCCTCGAAAGTGAAGTCGTTGTAGTGCTTCAGGACCGCGGCGCAGGCCTCTGCATAGGCGGCGATGTTCTCATCGCTTGCCTTGGCACACTTGCGGAATGCCTTTGAGGCCGGCTTGGCTTCGCCGGCCCGGAGCTTGGCAACGGCATCGAGCAAGTAGATTTGGTCCTTATCGGCGTCCGCAAGCTCTCGGAGCCTGGCCGGGTCCATCAGGCGGTCCAGATCGTCTCGCACTCCGCTTGGATCGTTGGATACGAGGACCCTGGCGATTCTCAGAATGTCGGGCGAGGCGCCCGCGAGGACCGCCGGCAAGTTAAGCCCAGCTACCCCGCTGCGGTTCAGCATCACTTCCTCGAACGTAGCTCTCTCAACCTCGCTGAGGTCAAACCGGATCGGGGTGTTCGTCGCGGCAATCACCGCATTGATCGGGCTTTCTTCGAACGTGCCGGTAAGACGCCGGTCATCCTGCAGCCGGATCACCTGTTTGCCGCTGGATTCGGCGTCGAACCGGAGAATCTTCTCAACGGGGATTTCGATCACGCCGGCCCGGCTGCGGAACTTGGCGGAGCCTTGGATGTTGTTGAGCACTAGGTGTGACGTATCCGTATCGAAGACAATGGCCTCGCCGGTTGCCGGAGCCATCCTCTCCTGCGGCATTCGGAATCCGACCACGCCAATGTCGGCGAATGCCTGCTCGCCGACCTGTCCGCCTTCGGGCTCGAACTGGAAGCTCATGTCGCCGGTCGCCGCGGCTATCTGATTTCCGCCTTCGATAAACAGTGTAGAGCGATCCTGGTCAGTCATAACGTATGCGACCGCCGCTGCGGGAATCTCGAGCTTGCCGAGCACGGAATCCCACACGATCGGATCCGTGGTGATGCGGCCGAAGATCTGATCACCGTCGTCGTAATACAGCAAGTCGTACTCCGGCTTTCGCTCATACACCGGTACGAAGATCCGCCCCTCGTCGTTTACGAGCGCCGCAGCGAATGGTGTCAGATCACTGCCACCGCTGATCTTACCAAGAATGAGGGCGTTTCTAACCATCTCCGACGTGAGCTTGGCCGGCACGAGTGCGCTGTAGTTCGCCCCTCCGGTATCCTCGCGCCCCTCGGGTTTCGTCATCAAGGTAACGGTACCCACCAGACTGCCGTCCTGATCGACCATCGGACCGCCGCTGTTGCCTGGGCGGGCGATTACGTCGGTGTAGACCATCCGGATTCGACCGCCCGGAGTCCGTGGGAGATCCAAGACGTTGCCGGTGGTGACCGACACTTCCGGGTGCTTCTCGTCTTTGGAACTGGACTTCTGATTGTCTCCACCGGGAAAACCCAGCGCCCAGACCTTCATCCGTTTGGACAGACGCGATTCCGGGAGGAGCTTAAGGAAATGGGGCCATCTGAGCTTCTCGTCGTCCTCGTCGTAGACCTGCAGTAGCGCCTGGTCCGCGGTCTCGTTTTGGTAAAGGACCTTGGCGTTCCAGGTCTTCTCGTTTTCCGTGCCGGAATCGGTAATAACGGTCCACGCGAGTTTGCCCTGCGTATAGTGGAAGTTCTGCTTCTCCGCCGGGCTCTTCATGTGAGTCGGATCAACCACATGGTTGTTGGTGATCGCCAGCCCCGACTGATTGATGAAGAAGCCGGAACCAGACCCCATCGGGGTGTCGCCCTGTTCGCGTTTGGAGACTGCAGTGAACACCATTACTGCCGCGTGTTTGACGTGTTCCTCCGTCTCCGGCTTCATCTGCTGAGCGCGCACCGGTAGGGACGACAGCAGGACGCCGGCGGCTGCAAAACAGATGACCGGCGTGGTATAGCGCGAGCCTCGGTACGAAGCCGGCCAACCGCTATCAGAATCACGAAGGTGCTTAGTGAATATGTTCATCGTTCTACTTCCTGGGGCCAATAGGCATGTCTCGGTGCCAGAAGATTCGTATTGCACCGCTCAAACTGAGTGTTTCACTTTTCCCTTAGGTTATGGTAGCGTTCCCCGTCCGTAGTCGTCAAGAGTGATCCTACCGGGCCGCTCCCGGACTGAATCCGGGTGGCCGACCGACAATCGGGCGGGCGCGGGCCGCGTAAGCACCGCTTGGCCTCGGTTTGCCTCGGTGATGCAACGCTTTGGAGTGCTGGAGTCATGTCTCACGGAAGATTATCGAACAAAAGCCCCGCCGAGGAAACCTGGCGGGTGTTCAGAATAATGTCAGAGTTTGTCGAAGGTTTCGAGGTGATGTCCCGGGTGCCCGCGGCGGTTTCAGTATTCGGCTCAGCCAGAACCGCGGTGGACAATCCGTACTATGCTTTGGCAGAACGGCTTGGTCGGGAATTGGTAGGGCACGGGTTCGGAGTAATAACCGGCGGCGGACCCGGGATCATGGAGGCCGCCTTGAAGGGGGCGGCCGAGGCCGGCGGGGAGAGCATCGGGCTCAACATTTACCTGCCGGAAGAGCAGGTCGCCAACCAGTACCAGACCGTTTCGCTTGATTTCAGGTACTTCTTCTGCCGCAAGGTCATGTTCGTGAAGTATGCCGTGGCGTTTGTGTGCTTCCCCGGCGGATTCGGCACGATGGACGAGTTTTTCGAGTCAATGACTCTCATCCAGACCGAGAAGATCGAGCCGTTTCCAGTCATTCTGATCGGAAGCGAGTTCTGGTCGCCGCTGATAGAGTGGATGAGGAAGTACCAGTTGGGAGAACACGCATGCATTTCGGAAAGTGATCTGAGCTTATTCAGAATCACGGACGACGTGACGGCGGCCGCCCAGCTTGTCGCAGACTTCCACCGTGATAAGGTCGAGCAAGACGTCGAGATCCAACCCCCTTCGATTATCACCGCGGAGGGCACCTTCACCGGTCAACGACCGCAACGTCGCGGGTCGGGCAGGTGCTTCGAAGATCTGAAGTGACCACGCGGAGAGCCTCTCCCGGCCGGACGTTGATTCTGGGGCAATTGCCCGTTATAATCAATTGGAGGTTTAACAGGCGGCGGGGTTGTCCGCTGCTCTCGACGGGGGAGGTGTCGTCTTCGCAGCGTATGCCCAAGGCAGCTCGGAATCGTGGCTGGACAGCAGCGTGCTCATGTTGAATGCGCATTACGTTGCCTTGCGCATAGTGAGCGTGCGGCGGGCGTTCACGCTGCTGTTCAAACGCGGCGCCGATGCCTCACCGGTAGCCGAAGTCGTTGCGGTGGAGGCCGGTCGCTACGTCTCCTACGATTTCGAGCAGTGGGTTGAGTTCAGCGTGCTTCACGAAGAGTGCGGTGGAAACGGGGTGGATTGGGTTCAGGCGGTTCGGCATCGCTTGGCTGTACCTCGTGTCATTCGTGTTCTGACGTTTTCCAAGTTTCCGGGGCAGGAGATCAAGTTCAATCGCCGGAGCGTCTTCGCGCGAGACGGTTATGTTTGCCAGTATTGCGGCAAGCGTTTTCCTGTCGCCGAGCTTAGCCTCGACCATGTGATCCCGCGTTCTCGTGGGGGAAGCACTACGTGGGAGAATATCGTCTCCGCTTGCCTGGCCTGCAACGTCCGAAAAGGTGGCAGGACTCCGGCGGAAGCCCGGCTCCGCCTCGGTAAGCCTCCGGTCAAGCCCCGGAGGAACCCGGCCGTCGCCGTTAAGCTGAACGACCGCCGATATGCCTCGTGGAAGCACTTTGTCAGCTCGACACACGCCGACACGGGGTGATCCCAACTGGTGCATGCGTTTCCGGGTGCACTTCACCGCCATTGAGGCCGGCCTGCCTTTGCCGCATTAGCTACACAGGTGGAATCGTCCGGTGATTCACGCCTTGAGATAAGGTGACCGGCTCCGACTATACTCATGCTCATCTCGCCCTAAGACGCGCTCGGCGAAGTGTCTGCGCTTCTCTTCAACTTGCATACCCCGCCACGGCGGAGAAGTTCGCTTATTATCGCCCCCAGGACCAGCGTTTTTGACGTGAAGGCCACGCCGGCGCACTCCGATGACTACCGTTAGCAGACGGCTCTGGTGCGGCCCTCAACGCTTGGCGAGCCACGAGAGATCTGTGCCGGGGCAGCGTTCACCTGGGGAATCCGCTCGCACCGGCGCGTGCGATGTCGGACTCTGCAGGCGCGCGTCCGTCCGGTTGGAGTAGGGAGAGCGGGGTTGACCGAATCGATATCGCTTGACGCCGAGATGATCGATGTTTGCGTTGTTGAAGATGATGCCGATCAGCGCCGCCTCTTTGCGCATATTCTGGAAACCGCCGGGTTCTCCGTGGTCGGCGTACCGGACGTTCAAGCGGCGGTCGGATTGTCCGCCACCAACTGCCCGAAGGTTCTGCTTTGCGATTACGAACTCCCGGACGGCAACGGGGTCGAGTTGTGCAACGCGGTCCGCCAGAACCCCAAGCTGGCCGCTCGATACTTCATCCTGATGAGCGCCAGTTCCGGCTGCGATCTGCCGGTTGAGGTGTTGAACGCCGGCGCCGACGACTACCTGGCCAAGCCGGTCTCTTACCAGGATCTGATCACGCGGGTCCGGGTCGGATTGCGGATGTGGGCTCTGCACGATCAACTAGTCCGCGCCGCCGTCACGGATGGTCTTACCGGATTGTACAATCACGATCATTTCAATCGTATTCTCGATGCCGAGGTCGCGCGGTCGCATCGGTTCGGTCACCCGCTGGCTTTGATAATGATCGACATGGATTTCTTCAAAGCGATCAACGATACGTACGGGCACCTTGCGGGCAATCGCACGCTCGAGGATGTAGCGGACATTCTCCGTGCGAGCATTCGAGGGATTGACTCCGTTTTCCGTTTCGGCGGTGAGGAGTTCACGATTGTCCTGCCGGAGTCTCGCGCGGTCGACGCCATGCAAGTTGCGGAGCGCATCCGTACTGCGCTAACCGACACATTGCGGGTGGAAGCGATTCACGGGCACAAAGTGACGGCCTCGTTCGGAATCGCCGATACGGACGATCCGCGCATCAAGTCTGCGGCGGATTTGGTGGATCTGGCGGACCGAGCGCTGTATCTGGCGAAGGTCCGAGGTCGAGATCAAGTGGCCTGCAGCTACGATTTGGACGAAGGCGCGGAATACGTGGCCACGATCCAGACCGATGAGATCGAGTGGTTACGCCGCCGGCTGACCTCGCTGAGTGTACGGGCCAAGGACGTGTACATGCAGAGCGTGCGGGCGTTGCTCCAGGCCCTGGATGAAAAGGACCCCTTCTCCGCCAAGCACTCGGTGAATGTTGCCTTCTATGCCGAGCAAATCGCGGAGCAGATGGGCTGCGGCCGAGCCACCGTCAAAAGTGTGTACAACGCCGCGCTGCTGCACGACATCGGGAAGGTCGGCGTACCCGATCGGATTCTCATGAAACGCTCGTCGCTCAGTCCGCTTGAGCGAATGGTGGTGGAGCAGGTCCCGATCATTGGAACGAGAATTGTCGATCACCTTCGTATTCTCGAATCGGAAATCCAGATCATCCGGCACCAGCGGGAGTACTTCGACGGTGGAGGGTTACCGGCCGGGCTTCGTGGAAACCAGATTCCCATCGGGGCGCGGATTCTGCTCGTGGCCGACGCCTTCGACGCGATGACTACCGATCGGGTGTATCGCACGCGCCGCCCCATCGACGAAGTGGTGGCGGAGATTCACCAGTTGGCGGGCTCGCAATTCGACCCGCGGGCGGTGACGGCTCTACGGCAAGTCCTCGAACGTGATCTTCCTCGATGGCAGGCCCGCATCGATGAGACCCTCGAGACGATGCGTTCTCCCACCGGCGCGCGTCCGACGATTGTGTCAGATCCCTCCCTTCCCAGCGAGGGCTTGTCCCGCTGAGTCAGTCTCCATCTCATCCCGGTCTTTTTGCAGCATGGCAAGCTGGGCGAAGATGGCTCTGTTACTGCTGGACTACGGTGGTTATGATGTTATAGGATGAATTCAGTCGTCGGCGGAGCAAGCCTCGGATACTGCGGGGCCGAGCGGCGATTCGAATTCGTAGCCGTCCAGGGTGGATCATGGATGATCGCGGCCATCTTGTTACCGAGTTGCGCAACGCGCGCTCGTCTCGTCTTGACACTCTCTCCACTGCAGAGGCGTTCGACCTGATCAACAGCGAGGATGCTACCGTTGCGGGGGCCGTGGCCGCAGCGCGAGAGGACATCTGTCGGGCGATCGATTTGGTGGTGGATGCGTTTCAGGCCGGGGGGCGGCTGGTATATGTGGGGGCGGGTACCAGCGGACGTCTTGGAGTGATCGATGCGGCGGAGTGCCCGCCGACCTTCTTGACCGATCCTGAAATGGTCCGAGCGGTCATCGCCGGGGGAACTGACGCAATAAGTCGGAGTGTTGAAGGCGCCGAGGACAGCCCCGAGGGCGGCGCCGCAGCGATGGACGATCATCGGATCAGCGCCCCCGACGTTGTTTTGGGGATAGCCAGCGGTGGAACCACGCCTTTCGTTCACGGGGCTCTGTGCCGAGCCCGGCAACGCGGGGCGCGAACGGTTTTTTTTGCTTGTGTCCCCCAAGAGCAGGCGGCTGACGAGGCCGATGTGTCCATCCGAGTGCTGACCGGCCCGGAAGTGCTGACGGGTAGCACCCGCCTCAAAGCCGGGACGGCCACCAAGATGGTACTCAATATGGTGACCACCATTGCCATGGTGCGGTTGGGTAAGACCCTCGGCAATCTCATGATCGACGTCAATGCGGGGGCGAATCGTAAACTGATCGACCGGGCGGTGCGGATGATCCGGGCGGAGACGGGGTTATCGAGACAGGCGGCGCGGGGGTTGCTGGATTCCGCCGGCGGGCGCGTCAAGACGGCTTTGGTCATGCACGCCACGGGCGAGCAACGCGGTGCGGCCGAGCGGCTGCTCCGCGAAGCGAACGGTCATTTGGGGGTGGTTATGGCGAGCCCGAGCCCGGCTTTTGAACAGACGGAAGAAACGACTTGAATGGCGAAAGCCGGGAGGCGGACGGAATGACCGGTCTGATTGATGGTAGTAACCGGCGAAACGGATGGGGCCTGCGGGCGTTGTTCGGTACGGTGCTCGGGCTTGGGCTGATCGCCGGGTGCCAGCAACCTATCCGAGGACCGATGGGGCCTTCCGCCGAGCGCGAGATTCGTGCCATTTGGGTGACACGGTGGGACTACCGCAATCCCGGTGATATTGCCACAATAATGCAAAACTGCCGCACGGCCGGGTTCAATACCGTACTGTTTCAGGTACGGGGGAACGGGACCGCGTTTTATCGTTCGCAGATCGAACCCTGGGCGGACGAACTCGGCGGGGTCGATCCGGGATTCGACCCGCTGACCGTCGCGTGTAACGAGGCCCACCGCCGGGGTTTGGCGCTGCACGCCTGGGTTAATGTCATTCCCGGATGGCGCGGTAAGAAGCCGCCGGACAACCCGCGACAGCTTTATAATGCCCATCCCGATTGGTTCTGGCGCGATGCTCAAAACCGGCGGCAGCCGTTGGGTTGGTACAACAGTCTGAACCCCTGCTATCCCGAGGTTCGGCGCTATCTAGGGGCAGTCATGCACGAGATCGTGACCCGCTACGCCGTGGACGGGCTGCACCTGGACTACATCCGTTTCCCCAACGAGTGGAACGAGTCGTACCCCCGCGGGGCTCGCGTGCCGGATTACCCGCGCGACCCGCGGACGCTGGCGCTGTTCCGCAAGGCCACCGGCAAGACTCCGGACAGCGCTCCGGGCTTATGGAATCGATGGCGGACCGATCAGGTTACCATGGTCGTGCGGGACATTCGGGCGATTACGCTCCGAGCCCGGCCGAACCTCGTACTCAGCGCCGCGGTCGGGCCATACCCCGACGAAGCCCGGCGCAAGCACTTTCAGGACGTCAAACGCTGGCTGCGTGAAGGGCTTCTGGATGCGGCTTACCCTATGAACTACGCGGAAGATATGCGAACGTACGACGGCCGGTTGTCGGCCTGGTCCGCCATGCGCCCCCGGATCCCGGTGGTTACGGGGGTCATGTTCGACAAGCGTAACGAGAGCATCGTCGCCGAGCAGGTCCGTCGGGCGAGGAACCGCCATACGCATTTTTCGGCCTTCGCGTATAACTCGTTGTTCGAGAGATTGGATGACAAGGGGCGTCCCATCCGCGACGAGCGGAGTAAGGACCGAGCGGCTCTTCGGCGGATGGTCATCCAGGAGATTCGCCGTCCGGCGGTAGCTCCGGCTTAGGGCATCAGGAGAGTTCGCTTGCGTGCGATTGGAATCGACGTCGGCGGTACATTCACTCGAACGGCGGTGATCGACTCGACGGGTGCCGTTTGTGCGGCACACCGGGTGGCAACCCGACCCGGCGTAACGGGCGCCGGCCTGCGGAGCAGCATCGCCGATTGCATCGCAACCGTTCTGCGTGAATCGGGCACCAAGCGTACTGCGATAAGTGCCATCGGGTTGGCTCTGCCGGGAATCATCGATCGCGAGCGGGGTTCTCTGCTTCGCTCGGTCAACCTCCCGGGCTTGCAGGGATGTCCTCTGCGCGACGAGCTGGCCGCCGCCGTGGGTCTGCCCGTCGTACTGTTGACGGACGCGGAAGCGGCAACATGGGCGGAATACTCTGTGTGTCCGCGACGACCCGCGCGATTCGTGCATTTGCGTCTCGGTACTGGGGTCGCGTGCGGAGTTGTGATAGACGGCGAGCTACTGCGGCTTGACGAAGGCCGCACGACGCATCTCGAAGTGTTGGTCATCGACCGCAGTGCCGCGGCGTTATCGTGTCGATGTGGGCGACGCGGCTGTCTGGAGACCGTTGCTTGCGGAGCGGCGCTATCCGGCGAGCCGGTTTCGTCCGCCGGGTCTTTTGCACGATCGGCCTCGGATCTCGCAGACCGCGCGGTTGCCGGACTGGCCGTCGCGTTTGCCAACCTAACTGAACGCTTCAGCGCGGAGATCATCTCGGTGGGGGGTGGGGTCGTGGCCGGTAGGCCCGATCTGCTCGAGCGGGCGATCGCTCAGTTCGATGCGGCGAAACCGGCATGCGTAATTCAGCGTACAAACCTCGGTGACGATGCCGGCGTGGTCGGAGCAGGCCTGCTGGCTTTGCGGAAGCTGCCGGCGGCTTGTGCGGCAGCGCGCTAACGGCCGGCTGGACTTTGATTATGGGCCCTCCACAAACGAGCCGCCGGGCGGCTTCTTGTTCTTGTCCGGCAACACAGATACGCTGTGCGGTTGTGGCGATCAGCTCGAAGTCGACAGGGAGGTCTGATGTGATCCGGCGCAGCGTTTCTCGTGCGATCATAACCTTCGCGTTCGGTGTGCTTTTGTCCGGCTGCGCGTCCGGGATGAGCGATGAACAGGTGCGGACCGTGCGCCCTGAGCGCTCGCCGGATCTGGAGCGACTGGCCGTGTTCACCGGGCGATGGGAAAGCGTCGGCGAAGGTCGGCTGGCCGGTGTCGACGAACCCGTTAAGCTGATTGCTTCATCCGAGACGGTCTGGGATTGCGACGGCTGGTGTATGGTTGAACGCGGCGTGGTGCAGATGGGTGACCTGGGTGAGACGGCCGTGATGGTCGTTTGGACCTGGGATGCCCGGGAGGGCTTGTACCGCGTGTCGTGGTTCGACAATCACGGCGGTACGGCCGTCGGCACCGCGAGTTACGATGAGGCGTCCGACACTTGGCGCTTAAAGGCCGCCGGTCGCGGGCCTGAGGGGCGTACCAACTTCCGCGGCGCGGCGAGGTTTCCAGACGGCTATACCATGGTATGGGCCTGGACCGAGTGGGACCGACTGATGATGACACGCAAGTCGGACCTGCAAGGCACGACCCACCGCAAGTAACCGGCGAAGAGATCTTCACTACCCGTCCCGGAGAGTAGGCGGACTGCTGCCGCCCGCGCGTCGAATGCAGCCGAAGATATCCCACGTCGCATTGGGGTGATTCACCTAATTAGGTGACACACCTACATCGGTACGGTGAGCGTAAGCGACCTGCCCTCGGCGAGGCTGCGCGGGGCCGGCTCGCTGACGGTCGCGGTACTGAATGGTGCCTGCGGACGCTGTAACGGTCGTGGTCTCGTAGGGCACGGTCGAGGTACGAGACCTGCCGGAAGAGCGGCTTGCGCGGGTTCGCGCCCTGAAACACCGGTCAAGCACTCGGCGTGCGCGCAAGATCGACAAGGATGCAAGTCTTGTCCGCGTGGACAAGGTGGTTTGTTTTTTATATCTTGGATAGGAGAAGTCACATGGTAGCGACTTAGACGAAGATCGTGGCCGCATGTTGCAGTGTTTTGATGATGCTCCCGTCATGGGCGTGGGCGCAGCTCTACGCCCCACCCGATGGGGCGGTCGACTTGCCGGTACAGGTCGTACAGAGCGCCCAGAATCGAACGCCCGAGGAGATACGAGAATGGGCGTTCAGCGACGATTTCATCTGGCAGTATCTCAACAGCAGCGCGTATTCGGCGAATACGTTCGAAGCGATGTGGCCTGACGCCGACCCCGAGATTCACGTGATGATTGTTGAGCCGCCGAACTACTCCGGACAGATTGTGTTGATTGACTCCACGGTGGATCCTGAGGAGGCGGAGGAGCTGCCGGTGGTAGATACCGGTACGTTTACCGAGTTTGCCCGTTACGCGCCGGAGAACGTAGCCGCCGACATCAGCTTTGTGGCCGGCACTTTCAACCGTTCTGGCAGCGAAGTGATTGTGGTCGGAGTGGAACATGGGGTCGTTGCGGAGCATGATGGGCTGGTGGAGCCGCTTGGAATTCGGACTTTCTATTCCATGGACATTGTACCGCGCGAGGATCTGGGCCATGCCACGGCATACTCGTATGCTGTGCTGAGTTCGCGTTCTTCGCCCGGGAGCGGTGGAAAGACGGGACTTCGCGTTCGCACCCACCCTGTTATGATGAACGCACCGGACGTGGGTGAGCAGGGGGAAGACACATGTGCATGCCATGCAGTGATGCGGGCTGACTTTCTCAAGGCGAAGGCGGCGCGCGCACAGGGAGTCGCGGAGGCTCTTCAGTTTCTCGGTGGCAGTACGTTAACATCCATCGTGATCTGCTCCCGCACTTCGATTCTTGTTGTTCCGTGTCTTTTGGTGGCTGCCGCTGTGGTTTCTGCGATTCTCTACCGCACTTTTCAAGCGATTGATTCATCGTACTTCGCCGCTATGCAGGGGCTTTTGCCCGCGTACCACAGTTGTTGTTCGAGGGAGGAGTGTGTCTGTCCTGACTTGCCTCTTGCTGGGCCGGGCGGTCCGGAATAGGGGGGCGAGTTCCTTGCAGCCTGAGATGTCATCATCAAGAAATGGGAAAACTCGGCGGCGAGGCACGCTCTCGAGTGCCGTGGCGTTTCTCGCATTTGGATGGGACGCTCGGCTGCCCCGGACCATCTCGAGAATGCGCTTTCGGTTTGTTCTCGGGTTTTCGGTGTGCCTCGTTGTTCTTCTGGGTTTGCTCGTGGCGGGCTTCGAAGGAAGCTCCCCATCGGGCGCAGGCGTGGATATTGGCATTCTGGCGGTTCTATTCGGGGTGGGGTCCCTGTTCGAATTCGCTCGTGCCCGCACTGAGATCAGAATGAAGCGGGATGTGGCGAGCAAGGGAAACGCGGCGTGTTTCCGTTGTCGACATCGCTTGACTGAGGACCGGGGCCGATGTCCGGCGTGCGGGGAAGAGTACGAGGCTCTTAACCAGGTGATGAAGTTCTGGGCGGAATGGGAACCTCACCAGGGTATGCTATGCAAGAGGGGCGGCGGAACAAACAGAGATAGTATTCAAGCGGGCCGAGCAACGCCGGGTCTTCTGAGCAGACTTCGGACGCGTTTCGAGTTGCTCCTCATCATCTTTGGGTTCTTGATTGGTGGCTTTGTTCTGGGGTGTCGCTGGTATCTTCAGACTGCTGCCACGGGATTCCCGAGTTTCTGGCACTACGTGGTGGCGCTGTTCGCTTTGTTTCCCGCACTGAATCTCTGCCGGTCGTTCGCGGAGCGACGTCTGAAGCGTGACGTGGCCGGCAAGGACAACGCAGCCTGCTTCGAGTGCGGGTACTGGCTCACCGAGCCGCACGGGCGTTGTCCGGAGTGTGGTTGGGCGTACGAGAGTCTTGAAGATGTTGTGCGGTTCTGGAGCGATTGGCAGCCGTTCCGGTACTTTGCAGGCTTGCGAAGACAGAAGAAGGAGGAAGATCGCAAAGGCACCGGCGCTCTCGGTTCTTCGAAGGAGGCGTCAGCGCCCGACTGACACTGGCCGGACATGTTGCTTGGCGGCGGGGTGCCCCGTCCTTCGCACGGCGTAGGGCGGGGCACCCGCGCGGTTGCGGGAGATCTCGTTGCTCGACGGTGTGCTACAGAGGTGCCAGCGGGGTGGCATGGGCCAACTTGTTGGCCCGTGGAGAGTGCGGCTCGCGTTCCCGGGGCGAACGGCCGTCGCAGTTTGACGGCAGGTCTCGTTCCTCGATCATGCCCTACGGGGCGGGTGCGCCCTGGGATGCACTGCTGCTGTTACCGCCGTCGCCTATTTATGTTGCAAGGCGGCAGACTGGGCGTTCCGCGCGGTAGCTGCCGAGGTAAGCGCCGAGATGTTTGAGTGCTGTCGCGATTGCCAGTGTTGTCCGGGGAGTATCTAGGATGCCGCCGCCGGTAGTCCTGAGGATTCGTTGCCGAGTATCGTCGCTTGGGATGGTGGCGATGCTTGGTCTATACGCAATTGGCGCGTTGTACGTCTACCTGCGAATGGGTGCGACACCGCCGCCTCTTATGATCGCGCTTGCGTGCTTCATGTTGGCAAACTACGTGGCAAGCGCCGTGGAAGAGATGTGGCGGGCACACGCCGAGGCCAAGCTCAAACGCGACGTAGCGGGCATGGGTGGCGCCGCGTGCTTTGAATGTAGCAGTCGTCTCACCGAGAGTAGCGGACGTTGCCCGGCGTGTGGTTGGGAGTATGATGATCTCGGGCAGATCGTCAGGACCTGGGCGGAATGGGAGCCCTTCGAGTATCTGTTTCGCAAGACAACCGCAGGCGGCGCAAGCCCAACGGTCGCCGCGGCCGGTATGATCGGGGGCGGTGAGGCGAGCACGGACGATAAGGAGGTGGGTGCTGCGACCGGAAATACCATAAACTGGAGGTCGGAAAAGCCGGTGCTTCTCAATAGGGTTCTGACGCGTTGCGAAGCACTTGTGTTTGTGTGGTTCTTATTGGTGCATGGTGTCTTCTTGGCATGCGTTTGGCGTAACCCTCCCGCTCGTACGATGTTCCTGATCGCGGCGTGCTATCCGGTGGCGTTGTGCGTTTCGTTTGTCGCGTCTCGTGCCGTCCGCCCGTTCGCGGAGCGTCGCCTCAAACGCGAGGTGGCCGGTAAGGACAACGCGGCCTGCTTCGAGTGCGGGTACTGGCTGACGGAACCTCACGGACGATGTCCGGAGTGTGGTTGGGCGTACGAGAGTCTTGAAGATGTCAGAGGGTTCTGGACGGAGTGGCAACCGCGTTGGTACTCTCTCGGCCGAAGGAACAGGAGGCGGCAAGGCGCCGGCGATGCGCTGGACCAAGACGGTGTGGATTCGGCGGCAACGGCCGATCAGCGCTGACCGCTGCAGGCTGCCGGCCGACAGCTCGTAACGGGACTATGCGTTGTGGATACCACTACTGATGCCGAATTACAGCTTCTTGCGGATGACTTGGTGTGCGCAGGATGCGGATACAACCTGCGCGGGCTTTCCGGCGATCCGGTGCAGTGTTCGGAATGTGGCAGGACATGCCCGATCCGGGAACTGCGCGTAAACGCCGCCGAGATTCAGAGGGAGCTACGCAGGCTGGAGACCTTGCCGACAGCCTGTGTGGCCTCCTTTCTGGTGATGGTCCTGGCGCTGGGTTGGGCTTGGTGGACGCGACGTTCGGCATTCGGCGCACCGGTGGTTGTCGCTCTTGCGGGGTATTGGCTATTGTTGGTGCACCGATTCGGGGCAGTGATTGAATGGGACGTCGGTTGGATTCGGGTGCTGCTCTTGTTTCACATTGCCGGATTGGTTGGCGCGGTCTTGCTTGGGTCGATCTGGTTCGCCGGTGTTATGCTGTTGATTCACTTCACCGGCGGGCCGCGGTTCAGTGACGCGGGGATTCACCTTATTGTTGTGGCCATGGCTCTTGCGGTCGTGGGACTGTTCACGGTGGTTCGACTGCTGAACCGAAGAGCTCGGATCGCGCAAAGGAAGCTGCAACACCGTCTGGCCATCCGACTAGCCCAGCTCAACCGAGGGTCGCGTCGTCCTTTGATCAATCTCTAACGCGGCTTAAGGGTTGGATGGTCAACGGCAGGTCTCGTGCCTCGACCGTGCCCTACGAGACTACGGTGGAGTGCGGTACCGCACGGCAAAGCCGCACGACGCGAGAATGCTCCGCCGTAGCGAAGTACGCCGAAGGCGTTACGTCTGACAGCCCAGGGTTGCCGCGCAGCGGCTACCCTGGGGGTACGGTCATATCAAAGATCAACCCCGACGGGGTTGCGCCGTTGTTCAACCCGCTTCGGGGTTGGCGCGGGAGGGGGGCTTTGTGCCCCAGGGTGGCACCAAAGCGGCTGCGCCGCTTCGTTTACCCCGGGCTCTGTTGTGAAACGCCTTCGGCGTAGGTGCAAAAGAGTGCATATCGCGCGAAAACGGTGGCAGGTCTCGTGCCTCGACCATGCCCTACGGGGATGACAACGGGGTGGCATGGGCCAACTTGTTGGCCCGTGGGAATGCGACGCGCTCCCGGCAAGTGGGGCGTCGGGCCGGCTCCCTGACGGTCGCGGTACTGACGCATGCGAGGCATTCTCACGTAATTGTGGCAGGTCTCGTTCCTCGACCGTGCCCTACGAGACGCGTGGCCCATGGCTTTAGCCGTGGGGGGATGTCGGGCCTCGACCGTGCCCTACGGGGGGCAGCTCGTTGTGTGGGCGTGGTGGTATTCCAGGAACGTAGCGGCGCCTTCTTTGCCGAGGTGACGATCGAGGATTCTACGATCGGTGTCGATCAGGTCCACCAGCATTAGCCCGGCCCACATGTCGCTGAACGACGGCAGCACGTTACAGCTCAGGAACTTGGCGTTGAGCCGGAGATACTGCCGCAGCAACACCGGAACGCCCTTGCGATCCTCTTCGATCCCCGACACCAGCGACGAGATCTCATCGATGTTGGAGATCAGGTGGCTGCACTTGTCGATGTCGTGGCGCGGCTGGAGCCGGGGAGGTCGCCGGGAACGGGTCAGCCGGGCCAGGCTCGGTAGGTGGGCGTGCAGTTTGAGGAACGCGATCATCATCTGCTTGGACACCGACTGGTACTCGTTGCTGATGCTTACCAACCCGAAGAGTCTGCGATACTGAGGGTTTTGAACCACGAACGCCCCCACCCCACGCCATAGCAACGCCAACGGCGAGTGCTGCCGTTGATACTCCGGGCGAACGAACGACCGGCCAAGCTCGAGGGCCGGGTTAAGATGGTCCAGGAACTCGCGGTCGAACTCGTAGTATTCGTGGGTGAACAGCCCGTCGGGCCCGTGCTCCTCCAAAATCTTGTCGGTCTGCCCGAGGCGATAGGCCCCGACCAGTTCGCGGGTGTCCTTGTTCCACACCAGAAGATGAAGGTAGTGATAGTCGTACGGGTCCACGTCTTTGGGAGTACCCGTACCTTCGCCGGCCGTGCGGAAAGCGACCTCGCGCAGACGCCCAAGCTCGTTCATCAGGTTCGGCATCTGCGAAGCGTTGGCCCACCACACCTGATACTCCCCGCTCGACATGAGTAGCTGCCGATCAGGGAGAGTGTTAAGGTCGGCTTCGAGCCGGTCGGGCGGGACCGGATCGATGATGGGCTGATGGTCCTTCTCCCGCTGACGGATGGAGGCCAGCCGGTTTGACGACCGCCGGGATCCATCTCCGCCGAGGATGTATGTACGCATGCGGACGTAGCTGAGCATGTCCTTTGGGGTGGCAAACGTCTCCAACTTAGTGAACGGGATGACCTCGCCGACGCGGACCCCGATCGTGCGGTTCTTGAGCTTCAGAAACGCGCGGGGCAGCATGATCGTGCGGAGCCTGGGGTGGACCAGCCCGGCCAACTGAAACGCAAGCCCGTTGCGACCCTCAAAGAACACGGGCAGTACGGGTGTCTTGGCCAACTGGATCAAGCGTCCGACCGCCTCACGCCAGGGTGGGTCGGTGATGGCGCGTTGCCTCAACCGAAGGTGCGATACCACCCCCGAGGGGAAGATGCCTAACACGCCTCCGCTTTTGAGCCAGCGGATCCCCTCGCGGAGCGGGGCAACGTTGTACTTCGTGGACGCGGCGCGCCCGAACGGATCGACGGAGATAATGTGCTCGCGCATCTCCGGGATGCGCTGCAGCAGGAAGTTCGCCAGAACCTTGGTGTCCGGGCGGACCTTCCGCAGTAAGTTGATAAGCAGCAACCCCTCCAGTGCTCCGAGTGGGTGATTCGCCACGACGACCAGCGGCCCCTCGCGCGGAATCTGCTCCATCTGCTCATCGGGTACTTGGTAATGCACGCCCATCGCGTCGAGCGCCGCGTCAATGAAGTCCCCGGGCCGAGCGGTTGCCTCTCGGTGAAGGCTGTTTAGCCCGCGCAGTCCGAGAATACGCTCCACGAGAGGCAGCAGCGGGTGGATCAGACGCCGACCAAGCGTGCGCCGGTCGGGCAGGGACAGCTCAAATGGGGCAGGTTGTGTTGGCAGAAGCCGGTCTCCGCTTACTCTTCCGGGCGGCGAGTCTATCAGGAAGTATCTTACCGAATTTGCGGGATTAGAGAAGTCGATTCCCTAGTCGGAGTCCGAGGCCTCCCTTGCCGTTACTGAGTCGCCGGTCTTGCCGGGCCGGGCCGAGGTCCCATATTAGCCGGCTCACCGGGCCTTGCTTCCCCAAGGACTCCGCTAGCGTCACCCTTGCGGCATCTGTGAAATGTTCAGAAATTACAGGGCGAGCCCGGCCGGGGTAAAACGGGGCCGCGGTGTTTTGACCCGCCGACAACGGCAGGGGTTCTGCTCCGGGTTGCGTTGCTCGCGGGCGGTCGATGCCGGCGGGTCGGGTCGGGTACGTGCGTGGATAGGCTCCGGCGGTGAGGCTGGTATACTCTGGGCGGTTCATGGCGCGCGTTGAGGCTGGGGCTTTCCAGGCTCGGCGGTGCATTACCCCGGATGAAAGTGGTGGTCGAAGGTGTCTCTGTCCCGCGGATTGATAGCGGCTTGTGCTAAGAACCCCGTGTTCGCCAATATGGCGGCGTTCGGGATTCTCGTGTGCGGTGCGATGGCCACGATCAACCTTTCCCGGGAGACGTTCCCGGAGACCTCCGTCGATTACGTGCTGGTGACGGTTGCGTATCCGGGGGCGAACCCGGAGGACGTCGAAGAGGCTGCCCTGGTCAAGATTGAGCAAGTCGTCGAGGGGATCCCCGGGCTCAAAGAGATCGTATCGTTCTCCAAGCAGGACAGCGGGCAGGTGTTCATTGCGTTCGACCCGTCGGTCACGCCAACCATGGAGGTGCTGCGGCAAGTCCAGGACCGGGTGAACTCCATCACGACCTTCCCTGACGACATGGAAAGGCCGATTGTCACCGAGCAACTGGTTCGCAATTCGGTCATCAATCTCGGAGTCCACGGTCAGGTGCCGGAGCGAATCATCAAACAAGTGGTGGAGGACTTCCGCAGGCAGCTTCTTGCGACTCCCGGCATCTCCCAGGTCAGCCTCTCCGGGGTCCGCGACTTCGAAATATCCGTTCAGCTCTCCGAGGTAACGCTTGAACGCTACGGAATCACTTTGCAGCAGGTCATCGACGCGATCAGGCAGAGCAGTCTGGACGTCCCGGCCGGGGTCGTGCGGACCAGGAGCGAGGAAATCAGCGTTCGGACTATCGGGCAGCGGTACACGGCGCGGGACTTCGAGGATCTCGTCGTCATTGCCCGGCCTGACGGTACCCTGATCTGTCTGGGGCAGATTGCCAAAGTCCGCGACTCGTTCGACGAGACTCCGATCTTCGGCCGGATCAACGGTGAGGCCGGAGCGATGATCTCGGTCTTCAAGACCGGTCGCGAGGACATCAGCACGATCGCAAGAACCGTCCGTGGTTTTGCGGCGAAGGCGGCGGCGCAGCTTCCTGCGGGAATCAAGCTGTCCACCTGGGGCGACGCGTCGCGTGATGTGGATTCTCGCCTGGAGATGCTGGTCAAGAACGCCCTGATGGGCATGGGCTTGGTAGTGGTATGCCTGCTCATGTTCATGGATCTGCCGTCGGTGATCGCGGTGGCAGTGGGTATTCCCGTGGCGTTTGCCGGGGCTTTCGCGGTCATCGGTTTCACCGGGCAGAGCCTTAACATGATTAGCCTGCTCGCGTTGCTGATGGCGGTGGGAATCATCGTCGACGACGCAATCGTCATTGCCGAGAGTGTGCGGTCCCAGGTGCGGGCGGGGTGTACGCCGACCGTCGCGGCCGTGGAGGGGACCGGCGTTGTTGCCCTTCCGGTGCTGGCGTCGTCTGCTACTACGATTGTGGCCTTTGTCCCCTTAATGTGCGTCGAGGGGATAATGGGCAAACTGATCTACGATCTGCCGGTCGTGGTGATCGCCGCGGTGGTAGCGTCGGCGGTAGAGGCGTTTGTGATTCTGCCGGCCCATTTGCGGGAGTGGGGTTCTGCCGTGGGGGGGCAACGCTCGAACACTTGGCGGACGCGGGCGCGCCTGGCGATGGATGAGTGGATCGACCGAGCTATCGAGCGCGTCTATCGGCCTTGTCTTCGCTGGTCACTTAACGGCAGGGTTATCGTACTGGGAGTAGCGGTGGCGATGGTTCTGGTCAGTGTCGGATTAGTGTTCGGGGGGCGTGCTCCGTTTGTGCTGTTCCCCAAGATCGACGCGAACCGACTTCGCGTGCGAGTGCAGTTTCCGCACGGGACCCCGACCGACGTAAGTGCCGCCGCGGTGGCTCGAATCGAACGGGCGATTCTGGCGCTCAACGACGAGCCGGCTTTGAAACCGGCTGCCGAGGGCGATCTGGTGGAGAACGTCTATGCGGTTGTCGGGGAGTGGTCTCAATTCGTTCCGAAACGGGGCAGCGCTTTGTGTGAGGTGTTCGTCGAGTTAATGCCGGCGGAGAAGCGCAAAGTGGATGTTGCGCAGGTGATTGAACACTGGCGTCGCCGGATTGGCGAGATCCCGGATGCGATTGCGGTGACAATTACGAGGCAGCAACTCGGGCCGACGGATAAGCCGCTGGAGATTCGCCTTCTCGGCGAGGATCTCGACGAATTGACGGAAGCAGCGGCTGAGGTGAAGGACGTCCTCTCGTCGTATGCCGGGGTCTTCAATATCACGGAAGAGCCGACGGCCGGAAAGCGCGAGCTGCGGGTGTCGCTCAAGCCGGCCGCGGCCAACCTGGGGCTTTCGGTTGCGGATCTGGCTTCGCAGCTTCGGCAGGGGCTCTATGGCGGGGAGGCTGTCCGTCTGCAGCGGGGCCCCGATGAAGTCAAAGTCGTGGTGAGCTACGAAGAGCAGGATCGTCGGAGTCTCAGTGCTATCGAAGATTTGCGTATCAGGACGAGCGGGGGGACTTCGATCCCGTTTAACGAAGTGGCCGAGACGCGGATGGTACGGGGTTATTCGATGATCCCGAGAATGGACGGTCTGCGACGGGCACGGGTGCAGGCGGATGTCGATGAGCGCTACGCCAACGCCGAGCGAATCATCCAGGAATTGGCCGTTTCGTTCCTGCCGGATCTGGAGAAGAAGCACGCAGGAGTCAGGGTTGTCATTGATGGGCAGCGCAAACGTATCGATGAATCGCTTGGGAGTCTGGTACGAGCTTCGGCGGTTGCCGGGGTGGTGATGTTGGGCCTTCTGGCCACGGTCCTGCGTTCGTATGCCCAGCCGCTTATCATTATGTCGGCGATCCCGCTGGGCATGGTGGGCGCCGTTTTGGGGCATGCAGTTATGGGGTATTCGCTTACGCTTATGAGCGTCTTCGGCATGGTGGCGCTGGCCGGGATCGTGGTGAATGACTCGCTCGTGTTGGTCGACCGCATTAACCGCAACGTGGCGCTGGGGCAGGGTGTGATGGAAGCAGTGGCCGCGGCCGGGGAGATGCGGTTTCGCGCCGTTGTGCTGACGTCGGTAACGACTGTCGCCGGTCTGCTACCGCTCCTTGCCGAGCGCAGTTCGCAGGCGCAGTCGCTGATTCCCATGGCGATATCCATCGCCTTTGGCCTGATGCTGGCAACCGTGTTGACCCTGGTCGTTGTTCCGGCTCTGTACCTGGCGGTCAACGACGGCAAGCGTTTCGTGCGCTGGTTCCGGCGGGGTGGACCATATCCCACGCCGGAGTCAGTTGAAGCCGTCGAAGATGACGAGGCCTTGGCCGTTGCCTCTTCGCAGGGAAGTCTGAAAGGTAATCAGGATGACTAAGCGGCACGCCGACCCGGGTCGCGTTGGGCATGAGCTTTGCATCGGGCTTGTCGGGGTGGTTGCGCTATCGGGTGTGATGGGAGGGTGCCGCGGTTCGCTTGACGGAATGGCCGTAATGCTCGAACGGCACCGGCGCGCCGTGGCGGAGCTTCCGGAGGAGGAACGCGAGAACCTCATGCCGTATGGGGCGCCGGTGGTGATGGAGGAGGCCGAGGCCCTTCTTCCCGCTGCGGTCCTGGATATGGAGAAAGCCCGAGCGATTGCCATTCGGGCGAATCCCGACATCCATGCCGCCCAGGCGAGGCTGGAAAGTGCCCGGGCGCGGATTGCAGAAATCGCTGCCCGGTACTACCCGACGGTGATGTTCACTCACACCTCGACGCGGACTTTTCATACGCCGGCGAGCCGGAATCGGCTGAACACGCTGCTGCAACCGCAAGCCTCGGTTCCCACGGATACCACTGATACGGAGGGGCAGTCGTTTGCGGTTACGACTCTGTTGGACGCGATCAGCCGCCCGTTCCTGGAGTACCGCGAGCTGACCGGCGACACCAATCCGTTCAGTGAACACTCGACGTCGTTAACGGCATCGTGGACGGTTTTTGATGGGTTCGTTCGAGAAGCACAATTGCTGGCGAGCAAGCATGTGAACAGAGCGTCCTGGGCCGCGCTCCGGGATGCCGAGCGATTGATCCTCCAGGCGGTGGACCGCGCCTACTATCAGGTGCAACTTGCTCAGGAGCAGATTCGCATTGCCGAGGCTGATGTAGCTTTCTCGAAAGAGCAGCTCGAAGAGACGGAGAAGTTACGGGCAGCGGGGCGGAAGACCGCGGCGGATGTCGCCAACTTCCGAGTGCGGATGCTGGCCGCACAAACCAATGTTACTTCCGCGATCGGGGCTCGGGATACCGGACGTGTGGTTCTTGGGGAGCTGATGGGGCTACCGGACGCCGTACTCCCGCCGGACCTGGAGTTGGTTCCTCTGACGGACGAGACGGAGGAGGAGATGCGTTTGCCTGATCCCGATGACTGGGTCCGCCGGGCATTAGCCAGCCGTCCGGACCTTCTCCAACAGGAGCATCTGCTCGGCGATAAGGACGAACAGGTCCGGGCGGTTCAAGGGCTCTTTCTGCCGACGGTGGCGATAAGCGGTTCCTGGGGCTTCGATCATACGGGTAATCTTCGCTATGCCCCCGACGACCAGTCGTCAGCGGCGGTGCTCGAGTTCCGATGGGAGTTGTTCACCGGGGGCTCGCGGCGGGCCAAGCTGCGACAGGCTCAGAGCGCCAGAGCGGAGGCGATGGCGAACCTGAACCATCGCCGACTTGCCGTACAAGCGGATGTTCGCCAAGCCATCATAGACCTCAAAAACGCTCAGGAGCAGATTCGTTTGCAGCGCGAGAACGTCGTTACCGCTCAAGAGAGTCGACGAGTCGTTCAAGCGGGCTACGTCGCCGGCAAGGAGACTTTGAACCGCCTCAACGAGACCCAACGCGACTATACCGCGGCCGAAGTGGACTTGGTCCGTGCCCGGATCCAGCTCCGAAGAGCCTGGAGCGATCTGAACGCGGCCGCCGGAACTTATCACGCGGATGCCGGCGGGTAGCGCAGGCTTCAAGCTTGCTGTGCCGTGGCCGGATCATTCATCCAAGCGAAGCATAGCCCGCAAACCAATGTAGCACGAGGGCTTGTCCCTGGCGTGGAAGCGTGCTGTGTTACTGTGGCGTCACCTACAACACGCTACTACAGTGAGTTACGCGCATTGTGCGAACGCCATGAGTGGTCCGGGCTAGGCATCGCGATCGGGTGACCCCAGCAGGTCGGCGACAAGCTCGACGGCTTCTTGGGGATTACCGGCCACGAAGAGGCGGCCCTCGTCTCTGAATCGCTCGAACGGCGTGACCTCGCGTCCGAGGAGGATGACCGGTTTGCCGTTCTTAAGAGCCAGCGTGATTTCCGAAAGTGTGCCGAGCGAGCCTGGGCAAGCGATGACCACATCGCTGGAGAGTACGTTGAATAAGTTCCGGCCGTCGCCCGCGCCCGTGACGATCGCGTAATCGAGATCCGGTGAGGCCTGGTGGGTGTCCCGGTCCGGAAGGATGCCAATCACCGTTCCGCCGTGTTCCTTCGCACCTCGCGCGGACGCCGCCATTACTCCGTTGTTACGCCCGCCGTTGAGCAGGACCCAACCCCGCTGGGCGATCAGGCCGCCGAGCCGGCGCGCCATTTCGGATTCCGCAACCGTTACCTGGGCTCCGCCCATAACTCCGACGATGATCCTCCGCATGAGTTCCTCCTCCGCGGTCTCTTACACCTCCAAGACCGGCCTGCAAACGCGACGTGCTCCAAGACGGCGTATCGAACGGTGGCCGGACTGCGGATGGTTCAAAGAAGGGTATGCTCTTCAACTGGTACGAACAAGCCGACAGAGCGATAATGACGCCGTGGTAGAAGAGGCGATTGCCGTAGGTTAATGGCCTTACTGTTAAATGGCGGGTTCAATCGTGCCACTTCTGCTTGGCGTTATTCTGGGTCCGATGGGTTCGACAGTGCTCGCAGAGTGGCGGCACTGGACCGTCCGCATGTGCCCTCTTGGACTAAGGTAGTAGTAACCCGCTTGTTCCGGCGCCTTAGCGGGTCAAGCCGACGTTCGGCTAGGTTGATTAGGAACTGCCGATCTCAGGTCTTGCGAAGCGCCAGAGGTGATATTCCGCTTGAGATTGGAAGGGCTGACCGCAGAGTGCTTCATTGGATACAAAGACGGCTCTCCTCGGTCTGGTTGTGGGTTTCGGGGGGGTAGGCCGAATTCGGGAGGTCAGCGGTGGGAACTGCTGAGTCGGACAACTTGCAGGATCTGGTCGCGCGAGCCCAGGATCGCGACGAGGCAGCCCTCACGGCCTTGCTGGACACGTACTCGGAGCGTCTGCTGGAGTCGGTTCGGAGCGAGTTGGGAGATCGGGTTCGGCAACGGTTGGAATCGCAGGACGTGATGCAGCAGGTTTACCTGGATGCCCTCACCAGTATTGACCGCTTCGTCGATCGCGGGAGTGACAGCTTTTTTCACTGGCTCCGGCGCATCGCCGTAAACCGTATCTGTGACGTCGATCGCAAGTCCTTCAGGACCGCCAAGCGAGGAAAGGAGGTGCGCGTGTCCGATATCGGACATGAGGCGTCGATCGTTCGTTTGTTGGACGATCTGGCCGGATCAGCGACCAGCCCGAGCATGGTTGTCGACCGCTCCGACCACATTCGCATGCTCCAATACGCTCTCGATCAATTGAGCGAGGACCATCGCGAGGTGATTCGCCTGCGTTACATGAACCAGTTGAATGTGTCCGAGACTGCCGCGAAGATGGACCGGTCGGAACGCGCGGTACGCAGCCTGTGCGTGCGCGCCTTGATCCATCTGCGGGAGCTGCTGGTTGATGTCATCTGAGCGCGGAGGTCGAGGGGACGTTGATGGCGATAGGGATCGGCAAGCCCGGAAGCCGGCGACTTCCCTCGAGGAGATTCTCGACGAGTATCTCGAGGAACTGGCCGCGGGGCGGAGCCCGGACCAGCAGGCCTATATGGACGCCCATCCGGAGTTGGCCGACGCTCTGAAGGGCGTGTTCAAGACTCTGGATTTCGTCGAATCCACCAGCAAGTCTCTTAACGCTTCGAAGCTCCAGTGCGGTCAGCGGCTCGGCGACTACCGGATCATCCGCGAAGTTGCCCGGGGCGGTATGGGGGTAGTATACGAGGCGACGCAGACGTCGTTGAGCCGGCGCGTGGCGCTCAAAGTGCTTCCGCCCGGAGCGCTGCTGTCGGAATCGGCGGCGGAGCGCTTCGCCCGAGAGGCCGCCACCGCCGGGCGGCTCCACCACAGCAACATCGTGCCGGTGTACGGTGTCGGGGAGACGGACGGCATTCACTTCTATGCCATGCAGTTCATCGAGGGACGTTCTCTGTCGGAACATCTCAAGGCGATTCGGCGGGCGGGAACCGTTCCCGGTCGGGACTACTTTCGGCGCGTGGCCCGCTGGGGACGTCAGGCGGCGGAGGCGTTGGCGTACGCGCATGGCGAGGGGACGATCCACCGGGATATTAAGCCGTCGAACCTGCTGCTCGACGCTCGGGACAATATCTGGCTGACCGATTTCGGTCTCGCCCGGGTTGATGCCTTAACTTCGATTACGGTGACCGGGGATGTGGTGGGTACGGCCCGGTATATGTCGCCGGAACAGGCTCGGGGAGGACGTGCCCGTCTTGATGAGCGCACGGACATCTACTCGTTGGGGGCGACCCTCTACGAACTGCTCTGCCTGACCCCCGCTTTTGAGGGAGAGTCTCGCGAGGCGGTGCTCAACAGGATTGCCTTTGCGGATCCGAAACGGCTGCGTCAGATTGATGCCAACATCCCTCGCGACTTGGAGACCATAGTAGCCAAGTGCATGGAGAATGAGCCCCAGCGACGTTACCCAAGCGCTGCGGATGTGGCCGAGGATTGCCGGCGATATCTAAGCAACGAGCCGATCCGAGCTCGACGTACTCCCGTTGCGGCGCGGGTCGTGCGCTCGATCAAGCGGCATCCGGTGCGCAGCGCGGGAGTATTCGCGCTGGTCATCCTGGCGGCGAGCACCGTGCTGTTGATGGCGAATTCGCGGCGGTTGGAGGGAGAGCGTTATCTCAACCAGGCGTTCACGGCGGTGTTGTTTGACCGGGACTTCGGGCAAGCGGCGCACCTGCTTGACCAGGCGGAGTCGGTCGGGCACAGCTCGGTCGAGCTGGACCTGTACCGGGGGTTGATTCCGTTGTTCGACAATCAGCCCCGGCGAGCTTTGCCGCATCTGGAGCGGGCTTTGCGAGTCGACCCTGATGCGGTGGAGGTCCGGCTGGCTTTGGCGCTGATGCACAACGCCACCGGTGATTTTTTCGACGGCGAGCGAGTGCTGAATTCCGTGCCCGAGTCTGAAACCACCACGGCGCTGGCGTGGCTATTGCGCGGACTTGCGCAGAGCAAGACGGATCGCAGTGCCGCAATCGCGGCATACGATCAGGCGATTGCCCTGCATCCGGACTTCACGCCGGCAATAAGCGCCCGGGCGGAGTATCGGGGGACTCGGTTGCTGACCGAGGGCCGTCGCGAAGAACTGGAGCCGATGTTGAACGACTTCGACGCCCTCGTGGTATTCCGCCCGCATTCGGCGGCATCTTACGTGGCCCGGGCGGGCGGCTGGTTATCCGCTGCCGCCTATGCCGCAACGCAGCCCGGCATGGCGGCAGAGCCCGAACGCTGGCTGGCCAATTGCCGGGCGGATCTGGTGGATGCGTTGGCGTTGCGCGAGGAGGACGATTCACTCCCTCTGGTTCGACAAGGGGTCTTCCGGCGTTATCTGCGGGATTACTCCGGTGCGGCCGAGTCGTTTGCGGAGGCGATTAGGGTAGACCGCGCCGCCGGACGCGAACCCCATCCCTATCGAATTCACGAGCGAGGTGTTGCCCTGTACGCCCTCGGGGAGTTGGACGCAGCGCTGAACGAGGTGGTCCCGGCCCACGATGCGGCGCCGGACTATTGCCCCCTGGCCTTGCTCCGGGCCGCACTACTGGCGGAGACGGGGCGAATTGAAGAAGCCCGGGCGATAGGAACGGATAGCCTTAGAAGACAGCGGGCCAATGCCAACGGCTTGTTCATGTCGGCGGTAGTGATGGAGTTACTCGGGGCTCAAAGCGCCGCAATGACGGCTCTCGAACAGTCTGCGGTTTCCGAACTCGCGGGAGAGAGTGCCGGCGTCGCAGGGCAGTCATCCGCCCGGCAGGCATACGCGTTTCTTACGGGCGGAATGGACGGGTCCGAACTGCTGGCGTTAGCCCGGGACGATCCGGGACGCCGTTGCGAATTCGCTTTTCTGATAGCCCTGCGCCGATTCGGCGAGACAGAGCGCGCCGCGGGGGCGCAAGCCTTGAGGACGTGCCTGGATACCGGCGTGTACATCTTCAGCGAGTATCGCATGGCTCAGGCTCTGTTGGAACGGGTGGAGCAGGACCAGCGGTGGCCCCGGTGGGTTCGTAGTTCCTCGCAGTGACGAATAGATGGCAGTTGCTGTAAGGGCGTACATTGCCGCTTCCCGGTCAGGAGGCGCTTTTTCAACGGCTGGTGTTGGTTGCGTGCCGCGTGGTTGACAGGTCCGGGTGGTGTGATTCAGACGGTGTTGCACCCTCGGCCTCTGTCGTTGGCAGACTGTCCAACCGCCAGCGGGCCAGATGATACTCGTTCATCGGGTCAAGTTGGGCGGAGTCCGGATCGAGCACGACCCCTGTCTGAACGCACTTGCGAAACCAGTCCCGGGCTTCGCCGATCTCGCCCCGGAGGAGGCACGCTTCCGCCGCGTAGTAGTAGCTCTCGCAGACCTGTTCGGGGTTCGCGAGGTTGGCGGACTTTACCAGTTCCGCCGGTGGCAGTTCCCCGGCCAGACACGAGAGGATCCGGTCCAGCCAGCCGCCCCGGACCGCGCCGCGCTGCGCGTTTCTTAGCACTTCGGACGCTTCCTCCTGCAGCACGATGTCCGCCTCGGCGGCCAAGCGCTTCTGATCCGACAGCACAAGAAAAAGGCGGGCGTCGGCGAAGGACGGATGTCCGCGGATTTCGCGTACCGTGCGGTAGTCGGCCGCAGCCTCGTCCAGCCGGCCGAGAGCCCACAGCGCCGTGGCTCGTTTGTAGGATCCCCAGATCCGCTCCGTACCATCAAACTCGACCACGGTGGAGTAGTCCGCGGCGGATTCCTCATATTCGCGCAGGCAAAGGTGGGCAAGGGCGCGCAGCCGATAGGCGGCGACCGGTCTTCGGCTGGCGGTGATTGCCTGAGTACACAGGTTCACGGCCTCGCGATACTCCCCGTGCCGCACGAGGGCCTTTGCCCTAAGCATGATCCCGGCCGCAGGCCGGGCGTTGAAGCGAAGCCATTCCTCGGAAGTCCGCAGTGCTCGATCGGGCCGCTCGGTAAGAAGGGACAGCCGGGCTAAACGAGCCCATGCCAGGGAATGTTCCGGGTCAAGGTCGACGGCGTTTTCCGTGAGCGCGGCTGCTCGGTCAAGATCGAGCGTCGCGAAGGACAGCAGGTACGAAGTCTCGGCGTTATCCGGGAGCCCGGTGCATGATTGGGGTTCTCGATCCGGTGCTGAGGCGATGCCGATCCTGCCGCGCATTTCGTCCAGAAGGGTCCGACACGCGTGCGGCGCGACGTCGTTGGCGATCGCGGTTCGCAACGTCTTGAAGGCAGTATCCACCCAACCTTCAGCTCCGTCTGCGCGGCGTCCCAGACGGAACTGGGCTTGGCTCCAGACGAGCACTGCCTCGGCGAGGTCCGGGTAGCGGTCGTAAAGGGCGTGGGCGGGACCAAGGGCGTACTCCACGCGCCCGGCCTCGATGTCGTTCTGGATTGCGAGAACCTCGCGGCGGGCTTCCCTGTAATCGTGAGTACGCTCATTTTGCGCGACTCGATCTTGCCACCATACTCCGCCCCAAAGGCACAGGGGGATCAGGGCGGCGACGACTACAACTGCGGTGACCTGCAGGCGGTGCTTGAGGAGCTTCTTGCGAATCACGTAGAAGCTGCTGTTGGGCCGCGCGAGGATCGGTTCGCCCTGGAGGTATCTTCTGAGATCGTCTCCAAGATCCGCTGCCGTGCGGTATCGAAGGCCCTTCTCCTTTTGAAGGGCTTTCAATACGATTGTCTCGAGTTCCGAATCCACGTTCGGGGCGAGAGTTCTCACCGGTTCCGGATCGTCCTCGCAGATACGCCGGATTACCTCCGTGTGGCTTCCGTGTATGTCATGTGGGAATGACCCGGTGACGGATTGGTACAGCATCACCCCCAGGGCATACACGTCCGTGCGGGGGTCGACCTCCTCGACCGCTCCGGTAGCTTGCTCGGGCGAGAGGTAGGCTAAGGTGCCCATGACGTGGTCCGCCCCGGCGTTGCTCAGCGTGAGCGACTCCCATCCGTCGGTCTGTTCGATAGCTTTGGAAAGACCGAAATCCAGAACATGCGGGTGCCCTTCGGTGTCAACGAGAATATTGGCAGGCTTAAGGTCGCGATGGATGACGCCCTGGCGATGAGCGTGCTCGATCGCCGCGCATAACTCCAGGAAGACGGGGAGTCTCTCCGGCAATCCGGGCGATACCCCACCCAGCCATCGATCCAGCCGCATGCCGTGGATGTAGTCCATGGCGTAATAGGGCTGGCCAGTGGCGGTCTCTCCGCTCTCCAATACGCGAACAATGGCGGGGTGCTGGAAACGAGCTGCCAACTCGACCTCCCGCTTGAAACGCTGTCGCGCCGCAGGAGACGCAAACGGTCCGGCCAGCATCACCTTCAAGGCCACCGTTCGGTTGGTGGAAAGCTGCAGTGCCTTGTAGACGACTCCCATCCCGCCGCGCCCGACCTCACCCAGTATTCTGAATCCGGGTATCGAGTCTGCGCGGGGCAGATCGTCTGTCCGGTGGGCGAGGAGTGCTTCTGCTTCGAGTTCGGCGGATCGGATAAGATCTCGTTCACTGCCGGGCATGGACCGGTGATTTTCAGGGGGCGCTCCCGTCTGGCGGGGGTGGTTGCCGGTTTGTCGGTCTTTACGCATGTGAGCAGCTATGCGCTCAAGTAGCGCGAACGATGACCCAGGATCTCACGGAGCCGGCGATGGGCTCGAGCTCGGACCATGTAAACGGCTCCCGGGCTGCGGTGCAGCGTCTCGCTGACTTCCTCTACCGGACGGTTGTCGAGATCATACATCTGCACAACGCGCCGGTAGGAATCCGGAAGTTCTTGAAGGGCCTCCTTCAGGACGCCGCATGCTTCGACTCGGGCAGCGCGACGACTCGGAGTGCTCCTGGTTACGCCGATCATCTCGCATAGCAACAAAGAGGAATCCTCGGCCGTATGAAGGTCGACCCTGCGGAAGCGCTTACCGCGTCTTTCAGTCTGGAGCATCTTCAGAGCGTCCAGAAGATTGCATTTCGCCAACGACATTAGCCACCCGATGAAGGAACTCTCACCGTTGGGCACGAACCGAGCGATGTCTACGAATGCATCTGTATAGGTTTGTTGCATTACGTCGTCGAGGGATAGCACGGCCTGCCAGCGGCGCGGGATTCTACCGTGAAGTCGTTGGCGAACGAGCGGGCCGTGGTGCTCGAGCAACTGCTCCAGGGCACGGCGATCTCCCTCGGCGGCGCGCCGCTGAAGAGAACTGCCGCATTCCTGCATCCGTTGACCCTCCACAAGCAGACCCATGTTACTGGAATTGTAGCGTTAACACTGTTTGGGCGGCAAGAGGAATCGCCGAGTTGTCGAGAAAACCCGCGGATAATCACGGATTTCGCGTGAGAGCGACTCGTTTTTGTCGGTTTAACAAGAGGGTGTTCGTTAGTCTGCCTTGATTCGGGCATTCGCATGAGGGGCGGCGGTGCCCGGGCCGGGGGTGGGAGATGCGAGATGGTACCAAGAGAAGCTGAATCCGGCAGATTGTGCTGTGATAAGCTGTTCTTCGCGGAGATTGTCGACGGAATTGTCGTTATGGAGTGCTGCTCGTGCGGAAGGCTATGGCGCGCGCGCGAGGCGGGAGCGTTGGTTCCTTACGCCGTGGGCGAGCCCACCCCGGTCCGCGAGGCGAATGCTCCAATACCGCGTACTCAGCCCGTTTCGCGAGTGTGCCGGTCCGCTCAAGCCCTCTCCGCAGGGCAAAGTTGACGTGGGGGACGTTGCAGCGCGCGAGCACCGTCACGCCGAGTTATCCTGGTCGACCGTGCTGACTAGAAGTTGGGCAAGGTGCAGCGATGCCGCCGTAAGGTCGGAACGCATAGCCGAGGGGATAATCTGGATATAGGCGCTACCCGCGCGAAAGAACACGGCTCCGCCCACCTCATAGCCCTCCGATCCGACGGCCACCGCTGTGAGGTTGGGCGGTGCCTCGGCTCGATAGGCGAGGGCAGCCTGATCCGCTTCGTCCATGTCAAACCAGTAGACGTCTAACGCTGAATCCGGGTCAGTTGTGTGCGAGTACCGCCCGAAGGTCAGCCCCACCACGTTCAGTTTCAAGAAGAAGTCCGCACGCCCGTTGATCTTCAGATGCAGCGTGTCCGGACCGAAGTTGGACACCGTTGGCAACGGCTCCCAGCCGGCCAAGTCCAGAGCCGGGAGTCGGACGTCGGTGCGCGCAACGCCGGGTTTGGTTGCCGGTGCTCCGGGGTTGTACATCGGCTCGTTCGCGGCGTTTCGGACCTCCCCAACGTAGCCGTAGGCGACCTCGGACACGTCGAGAAGGGGTTGTTTTCCCGTTAGGGTGGTGATGGCGAACAGTCCGATGATCGCCATCAGCAAGCTGAGTATCGCTGCTCCGACGATCTTCTCGGTTCTGCTGATTGTCTTCGCACTACGGGCATATCGCCGGCCGAGGAATCTGGCCATCCGAAGTCTCCACGGTTGATCTTACCAGTATATCGATCGCACCGGGCGAAAACACGCGGGCCCGTTATGAAAACAGCCCCGGTTTCAAATAGGCACGTCTCTTATAACCATGTAGACTTTACTGGAGAAGAACACCTCTCCGCCGCGGAGATGCGGATGTCTGGGAACGAATCGGAGGTATTGCCGTGTTTGAGTGCGTTCTGATGAGCTTGGCCGTGGCCGTTCCGGATCTGACGATCCTGTATTGGGTCTGCGCGATCGTCGGCGGCAGTCTTTTGGCAATGTCGATGCTGGGGGCCGCCGATGGCCATGCGGATGTCGAGTTCGATGCGGATGTTTCGTTTGACGCGGATGCCGATCTCGCGGTGGATGGCTCCGTCGAGGCCGGAGATGTCGGCGATGGGGACACCTTGTCCGAAGTCGAGGGCGCCAGTCTGCTGGCGACTTGGCTGTCGATCCGATTCCTCGTGTACTTCGTGGCCGTGTTCGGGTTGGTGGGGTTGGTGTTCACCTATCTCAGTGACCTGGGACGGGCGGTCACGTTTGGCGCGGCGGCGGGCGGTGGGCTGGTGATCGGCCAAGCGGTTCATCAGCTCTTTCGCAAGTTGAAGCAGGCTTCCGGCAATAGTGCGACCACGGTGGCGGATTATGTCGACAAAGCCGGACGCGTGTCGGTTGCCATTGTCCATCCCAACAAAGGAGAGGTTTCGATTCGGATCCGGTCCGGGACGCGGTACATCCCGGCCGTAGCGAAGAACCCGGACACGAGTTTCCCCATCGGTGCGGAGGTTGTGGTAGTGGGGTATCTCGGCGGGGTCGCCGAGGTTGTGTCTCGGGAGGAGTTTGAGTTTATCAACGACAAGAGAATAGGAGGCGAGCTGTGAGTAGTGTTTTGTTAGCCCAAGGTGAAGCGGGTGTGGTCATAGGAATAATCCTGGCGATGGTGGTGATTTCCGTCATCATCGCGATGTTGAAGCTGGTGGTGGTCGGCAATCCGAGTGAGATGCTGATTATCAGCGGGAAGCGCCAAAGAGACGGGCAAGGCTATCGAACTCTGATCGGCGGACGAACTCTGGTGATTCCTATTCTGGAGAAAGTGTCTCGAATCAGCCTGCGGAACATGCAGGTGTCGCTGGAGGTCGGAGCGCAATCCGGCGGCGGGACCATGATGCCGATCATCGTGACCGGAGTGGCCAACGTCAAAGTGTCGTCCGATCCCACGGAACGCGCCAACGCCATCGAACGATTCCTCGGACAGCCGGCTCAGGAACTGCAGCGCGTTGCCCGTGAGACCTTGGAGGGCGGGCTCCGGGCCGTGGTTGGCAAGATGACCCCAGAGGAGATTGTCGAGGACCGCGACAAGTTCGTAGCCACAGTCATGCACGAGGTGACCGATGATTTCCGCAAGCTCGGTCTGCTGATCGACAGCGTCAACATCCAGAACGTCAAGGACGATCAACAGTACCTCGAGTCGATCGCCCGAAAAGCCCGGGCGGAAGTCATCGCCGCGGCGCGGAAGGCAGAGGCGGCAAGGGCGTCCGAGGCGGCGATCCGAGAGGCGGAAGCCAGTGCGGCCGCCCGGACTGCGAAGGCCGAACGGGATGCCGAGGCGAAAACCAGCGAGGCCATGGCTCGCCAGAAGGCCGAAGAGGCCCGCTATGTGGCGGACAAGGCTATCGCGGAGGCGGAGAATGCCTTGCGAATCCGGAAAGCGGAGCTGGCCCGTGAAGCCGCGCTGAAGGAAGCGGAGCAGCAGGAGGCGGCCGCCGCTGCCGAACGCGAGAGGCTCAATGCCACTGAAGTTGCCGCCGCCGGAGCGGCCCGCGACGTGGCCCGGGCGAGGGCCGAAGGAGATGCCGCGTCGGTGTTCGAAGAGGGCAAAGCCCGGGCTTCGGCGATCGAGGCGATCGGCAAGGCCATCCGCGAGAACCCGGACGCGCTGAAGGTCATGCTGGTCGAAATGATGCCGGGAATCACGGCCGAGTTCGCCAAGACGGTCGACAACGTGAATCTCGGAGATGTTACGGTGTTCGATGGCGGCAACGGCCGGGCCATCGCGGGGGCGGCGATGGGACGGGCTCAGGTCCTGTCCGAGTCGCTCGGGATGTTGGGCAGCGTAATGGGCGTGGATTTACGCGAGCTGAGTCGCAACATCGCCGGTGCGATAGCGGCGAAAGCCGGCCCCGCCGAACCCGATGACACAACGCTGTCAACTACATCGTAAACGGCCATTGAGGGGATAGTGGCATAACCCTGTCACTATCCCCTCACCCCGGCTGGGTGCCCCCCCCAGGGCCAGCGCACATTAAATCCCTTGTGCCATAAGGACTTCCATTAGGAGTTATTAGGGAGTTATTAGGGACAGTCACCTATTTTCGTTATGGAGTTATCGTTATTACGTTATTAGGGACAGTCACCTATTTCCTGAAGGGGCGTATCAAGCGAAAACCAACGGCAGGTCTCGTGCCTCGACCGTGCCCTACGCGCGCCGACGCAGTTATTAGGGACAGTCACCTATTTCCTGAAGGGGCGTATCGCGCGAAAACCAACGGCAGGTCTCGTGCCTCGACCGTGCCCTACGCGCGCCGACGCTGCCTGACCCGTGCCGCCGGCGTTGTCCGGCATTGTGCAGGCAGGTTGCCTACGCTACATGAGGGGTGCCTGCACTACGAAGGGCCGGCGGATCGTTATTAGGATGTTATTAGGGACAGTCACCGATTTCCTGAAGGGTCGTATCGCGCGAAAACCAACGGCAGGTCTCGTGCCTCGACCGTGCCCTACGCGCGCCGACGCTGCCTAACCCGTGCCGCCGGCGTTGTCCGGCATTGTGCAGGCAGGTTGCCTACGCTACATGAGGGGTGCCTGCACTACGAAGGGCCGGGGGACGGGCATCGCAATCGTACGAAGACCGCCGGCCGACAGCGGTGAAACCGGCGAGCGTCCCGTGCGCACAAAAAAAGGCCCGCCTCGACCGAAAAATCGGTGAGACGGGCCCGAACTCTGTTCGCTGCCGCAGGCAGCATCGTCTGCCACCTACGGCAGCCAACCTATGCTATAGCCCATGGATCACCTCCACTTCAAAAACGGGACCGTTCGACCAACGGGGAGGCTAGTCCCCGAACCATCGATCTAGCCCATCCTGCGAATCGTCATTCGCAGGCCCGAGCAACGTCCGGTTCTGCCGGACGCCCAGCCGTGATTCGAACCCGTATCGGCATGCCCAATTTCACGCCGGGAACGGATCCCACCCTCACAGCCACCTTACTGTATCGGGTTGCTCACTGCGAAGTCAAGAAAGAAATGGTCCGCTAGAATGTCAGAAACGATGTGCTGGTCCGGGTACTGCGGGCTTTCCCGATTGGGCGGAACAGTTACGCCGACCCTGCCGTCTGGGTGCTCAGAAGCAGACGCTGAGGCCGAAACGAACAACTCGCGGTACCGATAATTGACGCCGCCGACGTCCAATCTAGAATCGCGGGCGATGTCAGGGGATCCCTCATTAGCGCTCACCGTCCGCATAACCGCATGAACTACCTTACTTTCTCGGGAAACAACATCGTTAACGCGCGTCTTCCGGACAGCGCCGAGGTCTTCTACGCCCGTCCCCCCATCCCGGGGATCAAGAAGCGCGACATCCCCCAGGCCGTGGTGAAAGCGTTCGAGAACCCGCTGGGTATGCCGCCCTTGAAGGATCTGGTCGGCGCCAACTCGCGGATTCTGATCGCCTTTGATGATAACTGCCAGCCCTTCCCCGAGACGTCACTGCCGGACATCCGTCAGCAGGCTCTCGAGGCGCTGATTCCGCTGCTGTACTCATACGGAGTCCAGAAGGAGAACCTCCGGCTGGTGTGTGCGGTCGCTCTGCACCGCAAAATGAAGAAGCACGAACTCGCCCGGATGGTCGGCCCGCGGATCATGGGCGAGTTCTATCCCCAGCAGCTTGATAACTCCGATGCCGAGGACCCGGATGACGTCGTCGACCTTGGTGAAACGGAGCTGGGCGAGCCGGTCCGCGTTACCCGCGGAGTGGTCGAGAGCGATCTGGTTATCTACGTCGATTCGGTCCAGATTCCGCTCAACGGCGGGCACAAGTCCGTAGCCGTTGGTCTGGGAGCGTACGACTCCATCGCCAACCACCACCATCCGGAGATGACTGCCGAGAGCCCGCACGTCATGCAGCCGGAGGGGTCCCGCATGCATGACTGCATTGAACGCCTCAGTCATGTCATTCAAAAGCACGCGAGGATCATGGTCATGGAGGCGGCCATGAACAACGCGACGTACCCGTTCCACGTGCGCTACTTGGGGAAACCGCCCGCCCGGTGCAACTTCGCCGAGAAGATCGTGCGCGCCGCGACCCCCACGGCGCTGGCTTTGCTCCCTGAATCTGCCAGAAGGATGGCACTTAGAGGAGTTCGGGCGGACTACGACGCGATCGAGATCAACGCCGGTGCCATCGACCCGGTCCACGTACGGACTCTGCAGGCGATGAAGGACCAGATGACGATCCCGGCGCCGAAGCAGTACGATACCGTGGTCTTCGGGCTGCCGGATTTGAGCCCCTACGCCGTGGATGCGCGGATCAACCCGGTACTGGTGGTCAGCGATGTGTTGGGTTACGTGTTCAACTGGTTCTACAACAAGCCGGTGGTCAAGAAGGGCGGGACCGTCATCATCCTCAACCCGTGCTTCGAGGTGTTCCACGACGAATACCACGTAGCCTACCGGAAGTTCTATGAAGAAGTGCTCCCGGTTACGACCGACCCGTTCGAAATGAAGGAGATGTTCCAGGAGAAGTACGCCCGCGACCCGTACCTGATAGACTGTTATCGCCATCGCTTCGCCCACCACGGTTTCCACCCCTTCACCGTGTGGTACTGGGCGACGTATGCCCTTAAGTATTTGTCAAAGGTGATTCTGGTCGGCCCCGCAGACGACACCGGGGCCAAGCGTCTGGGTGTTTCGTGGTCCCCGAACATGGATCACGCCCTCGGGCAAGCCCGCGAGGCGTCCGGCGGAAACGAAGTGGCCGGCCTGACCATCCCGCCGTTCTTTTACTTTGAAGTGGCGTAAGAACAGGCCGACGATATTGATGTACAATCCGCCCGCGGATCTGTCGATCAACCGGCAGAGGCCGGCGGTGCTGTTGGGGATGAACAAACGATGAGCTGGCATTGGCTGGGGATCTTGATTCTCGTGGCCGCGGCCGCGTTCTTCGCAGCGAGGGGCGGCGGCGGGTGAGGCCCGAACAAACGCTGCTAGGCGGTGCCTGGCCTCGTTTATTCCGGTCGCTTCATATCCGGGGGGCGTTCAAACAGATGAGCGGCTTCCTCGAGTCGGTTCTGCCCATCGGCGCACACGGCGAACTGCGAGTCTGACCAGATGGCCGCGGAGCCGAACCGGCCGTCCTTAGCTACCGCATAGAATTTCACGTCGAATCGGGGCCTTCCGTCCGGACGTTTCAGACACGGTTCCTTGGTGGTCTCGACGATCCGCCGCAGCGCGTGTAGGCAGGCGTCGGTGGGGGACATGCCGTGCCGCATCGCCTCGACCACGGTGTGGGCCCCGCAGATCTTGATGACCGCTTCACCGCGCCCGGTGCTACCGGCCGCACCGACCTCGTTGTCTACGAACAGCCCCGCGCCGATGATTGGCGAATCGCCCACGCGCCCGGGGATCTTATAACTCAGCCCGCTGGTAGTGGTGACTCCGCTAAGGTCGCCGGCCGCGTCGAGCGCACAGCAGTTAATGGTCCCGTACGTGAAGGGGACGCCGGCCGCGGAAAGCGCGTCGGACTCGTCTTCGATCTCCCCGGCGGGGGTGACCCAATCGTCCTGGTCGCTGTGGCGTTCTTTCCATTTGAGCCAGATTCGTCGGGCCTCGTCGGTCAAGAGGTTCACTTCTTCGAAACCATGAGCTCGGGCGAAGCGCAGGGCGCCCTCGCCGACGAGCAGGACGTGGTCAGTGCGCTGCATGACCAACCGGGCGACGCAGGAGGGGGTCTTGATATTGCGCAAGGCCGCCACCGCTCCGGCCTCACAAGAGGGCCCGTGCATGACGCAGGAGTCCAACTCGACTACTCCGTCTTCGTTGGGTATCCCGCCGTACCCGACGCTCATATCGGCCGGGTCTTCTTCGACAATGTTCACGCCGGAGATAACGGCATCGAGCGTGTCGACCCCGTTTATGATGGAGTCCGCCGCCTTCCGGGTTGCCCGCAGACCGTTGGCACTCGAGATAACCACCGGGGCGGATCGAGGTTTCGACCCCGCCTGCCCGGCGCCCGCCCGCTTTGGCAACATCGCCCCCGCGGCAACCGCCGCCGCCGACTGCAGAAAACACCGTCGCGATAGATCCGTCATGGTAATCTCCGAACCAGAGTTCGCTCCGGAATTCCCGAAGGACACCGAAACAAGGGCGGCCGACCGCCGATCCTCATCGATAGCTGGTCAGCCGAACACTGGTCATCCTATCCGAATGACTCACTCGATCCAAACGGACACGAGTATGGAGGCCGTGAACGCGGAAGTTCGTGGGGGGCGCTATGCGTAATCTGACTGATAGCGTGTCAGGCACGGTAGGGTCTGCTGTGCGGACCGTAGGCGTTCCCAGCGCCGAGAGCCAAACGGGCGGCATTTCACCAATAACCGTGATTGTCCGGTCCGCTTTCCTTCACCCGACGAACCAAAGGACGAACACATGGATGTAGCAACACCTGGCACTCTTTGTTATACTCTCTGTATTCTGCCTGGCGGCGTCTGCAGGGTCCCTTTCCTTGTCAGGGTGGCCGACGAAGCAGAGCCCCACAATCTGGGTGCTCTTCGGCATCGACAAGCTCGACGGTGCCTGAGGTGTTTCGACGGGATAGGAGCAGCAATCGTGCCGATTATCTTCACCACGGTGGGCGGGTTATGGGGTCTCCTGTTTTCTTGTGTCTTCGTGGGATCGATGTACAAAGCCCTGGCGTGAGTCGCAGCCGATGCTGCCGCGGGGGAACGGTGAACTGATGAAGCACACGACGCCGATGTGCGCAGCGTTGCTCGTCCTGATCCTGGCCCCGGTGGCGCAGGCCAATGTGGGGACGCCGTTGATGTGGGCGGGGATGCTGCACCTCATCCTGGGCAACCTGCTCATCGGTGTGCTTGAGGGTATTCTGCTCGCCAAGTTCTTCAAGGCCCCCACGAGTCGGGCGATCGGACTTCTCATCTTGGCCAATTACTTCTCCGCGTGGGTTGGAGCCAGTTTGGTGATCGGCGGGGTTGCGGGCTCAATCCCAATCGATCTGAACAACGCGTGGATGGTGTTCTGGCTGGCAGTCGCCGCAACCTACGTCGCCACCTTGGTTCTGGAGTGGCCGTTTGTGGCTTTGATCTTCCGTGGCGATGCGCGTTGGTTGCGCAAATCGGTATGTGGCTCGTTCGTGGTCCAAACCGTATCCTACTTACTCCTGTTCGGATGGTACTGGTGGGCAAGCGGAACGTCCTTGTATACCAGGACTGATGTCGTGGAGCTGTCGGCCATGTCCCTTCCGAAAGACGTTGTGGTTCACTACATTGATGCGGCGGACGGCGACGTGTACTCACTGCCATTGGGGGGTGAACAGGCGCGGAAGATCTTCGATCTGAACTCGAGCCACTGGAGTGATCGTCTGCTTATGCGTCCTCATCCGACTGTGGAGGGCAACTGGGATTTGGTGGCGCGGTTGAACAGCGAGAGAGGGGATGATCCGACGTTCGTGACGATTCAGCAGTCTCTCGCGGGCGATACGATACCACGGTGGCGGGAGACCAATCCGGGTTCTCCGGAATACGGCAGAGAATTGCATGTGGCCGGCCCAGTTCCGAAGCTCGGTGATGCGCGCGGCAGCGCGTGGGCGTTCGACGTGGGGTTCTGGCCTATAGAGGGTCTCACCGGCTCCCATGCCCAGACGGGAGATTCGGTCTGGCTGACGTTCGACACTGTGGTTGTCGCGTGGACAATCCGCAACGCCACGCACCTCCCGGGTGACAAAGTCCTTCTGCAACTGGGAGGGGACCAGATCTGCATCTACGATCCGGAGGAGCGTCAGATTGCGCTTGTCGCAAGAGCCCGTGGGCCGATTGCAGTGATCGCCGAGGCTCGGTCGGACGAGCTTATCGACGGGGATGAGTAGAGGGGCTGGGTCGCTCCTGGCGCCGCAGGGTGTATTGCACTCCGTGGGCCAACGATCCCGTTAGAATCGGATACGGGTTTCATGCCGGCATGGGCGTTACGTGCTCGCCCCACCCCCCAGCGCACCCTCCAACCTGAGCATCCGGGCCTTCAGCTTCGTTTCGCCCGGGGATGAAAAGCCGCCGAGCGCGCCGTCGGAGCGGAGGACGCGGTGGCAGGGGATAATCAGCGGGATGGGGTTGTGGGCCATGGCTCCGCCGACGGCGCGCGCGGCGCGCGGGTTGCCCGCGGCCCGGGCCAGCTCGGCGTAGGTAACCGTCCGGCCATACGGAATCAGCAGGCATTGTTCGAGCACGGCGCGGCGAAACGGGGTGATGCCCGACAGGTCGAGGTCCACGTCGAAGGCCGCGGGGGTGCCGCGGAAGTAGGCGACAATCTGCTTGCGCAGGCCGGGCAAGAGCCGCTTCGCTTCGGTGGCGTCGGGCCAATGCTTCCGGATCGACCGGCGCAAACCGGCCGCGGACTGGGGCAGGTATGCGGAGACGAGCCGGGAGCCCTGAGCGACGTAACCGAACGATCCGAACGCGGTGTCGAACATTGTGTATTGCATTGGGCGACCTCCTGATAAGATAGGCTAAGACGTATCGCAAACCGGTATCGACCGCAAGAGGATGGGACCTCGCCAAGTCGATGTCCGGCATTACGGAGGAGTCCGTGGATAGACTCGCCTGCCCCGTGATGGGTCATGGGCCAACTGTTAGAAGGCTGCGGGGCGGCGCAGGCGGGTGTAGGGCAGCGTTGAGGTACGAGACCTGCCTGGATCTTCGCGCATCGCGCGCTGTTGTGGCAGGTCTCGTTCCTCGACCGTGCCCTACGGATAGGGCCGTCGTGGGCGGCAAGGGGGAGCAATCAGTGGATGAGTTAGCCTGGGTTCTGGTGTATGTTGGTGCCGCCTGGCCGGTTGTTCTGGTGGTGCCGTCGTTGCTGCCGCGTTGGAAGAGGGGTCGGGTGTCCGAACGGCGCTGGATTCTCTGCTTCTCCGGTTATGCTCTTTTGCTGACCCTGGCGGCGATCCTGCACGCGTACGTGTTGACCGACTCGCGTCCCGCACCGACGGCTCTTGCGTATGCGTACGATCTCGGCGTCCGAGCCCAGCCCGGCTGGATGCCCATGGAACGCTGGCTGATCATCGGGATCTGCGCGACCATCCTCGTCGCGCTGCGGTCCTTCCTGAAGAAAGGGCATTGGTTCAGCATGCCCCCAAGGCGAACACGATTCTGAGACCGTTTCGGGATGGTCTGCCGTCTGTTTCCGAGTTCTTCCTCCTTGACGGGTGTTCAGGGCAGGTCTCGTGCCCTACGAACTAGGGACCTTCGAAGGCCCCTGTGAACTTGCTGATGTCAGCAAGATCCACGCCGTTCTTGCCGTCGAAATCTGCTGGTCTGCACGGATCGGATAGTGTGGGCTCGCCGAGCCCGGTGAAGCAGTTTTGAAACGAGGCAAAGTCCGCCAGGTCGACGTCATTGTCGGCATCGAGGTCACCGTAAGCCGGCCCCGTGCGTACCCACGCCGGTTGCAGCCAGCAGGAATAGTCGCCGTAATTGTCAAACAGCGCGTTTGCCGTAAGCGTGACATGGTCGCCCGGTTCCACGGGAAGCTCAACGAAGGCGGGGTACGCTGAGAATCCGTAAGGTTTGGCAATCCTGGCACTGGTGAACATCACAGCGCCATTGATGTGGCACTCGAATACGACGGATCCGGCATTGTGATCCTCCAGCCCGTACATTCCCCGGAATGTGTTGATCCCGCCCGGCACTTCGTACTCGACCCAGGAGTCGGCGTGCACGCCAAGTGACTTATCCCAGGCGATTCCGTTCACTTCGATCTTCCCGGTCAAGCCGCACCCGTACTCATTATGCCCGATGGTGCCCAGGCCGACTTCGCCGCCGAGTTCCGCTAGATCGCTGGCGAATCGGTCCGGAAGCGTCGGGTCGGTCATACCGTAATACTCACTGCGATTGCCCGCCAGGTCGCCATCCGGATCACCCGATGCGGTTTGAGCGAGGTTTCTCCAATTGGAATACTCCCATCCGTCATCGAGCCCGTCCGAGTCGGTATCGTCTCTGATCTCGATGGGGAAAAGGCTGCCGGACAGGTCCGGCTTGTCGGTCCGGAACAGCCGCAGGTCGAAGTGGGGACCGGTCTGCGACAGGCTCGACAGAGGTATGTCGATCGTCCCTTGTTGCGGGTCCAATCCGTCGGCCACCCAAACCGGCTCGCCCAAACGACTGAGTTCCATCGTCAACAACGCATCGGGCTCGGTATTCCCAAGTATACTCCACAAGACGGTTGCGTCTTCGTGAGGATCCCACACCTGAGTTCCGTCCAGCGAATTCAGCATGTAGAAATCGTCGACGTCGGAGTACCACAGGCCATAGCGCTCCCTGGCGGTCGAGCCGCTTCCGCCACCGTAACTCCAGCGGCGATAGGAATCGTAGCGCAGGCTCAGGTAGGCCGAGGGCCCCGATGACTGCGATGTTACGATATATCGCTCCGCCAGATACCCCCAGGTTCCGCCCTGCACGTTGCAGTGGACCCATCCAATGTTCGGAAGGTACACCTCGGCCCATCGGTGGTGCGGATCGTCACGATATGGGCCGGGTCCGGCGGCCGCCCCGCGGCGAACGAGAGAACCGGTCCATCTTGCGGGAATGCCGGCAGAGCGGCACACGGCGATAAACGCGAATGCGTATTCAGAACAACTTCCATTACCCCGCTGAATGACCGTGACCGCATCGTCCCATCCTCCCGCGGATTCGTAATAGAGGTGTGCTTGGATCCACGCGAAAATCGCTTGGGCCATGAACAGGGGGTGGGCCTCGCCCTGCAGGGCGTCGTCGCGGGCGCCCGTGATGACCGGACTGGTGATCTGAAACAGGGGGTCATCGGCCAGATACTCCGTGGTGATTTCCGCGGGGATATCATCCAGAGCGCCCACGTCCTCCGGGGCGATGTCGTACTGCATCTTCCACGTACGAACCCGAGCTCGCCACCAAGTTTCGTGCTCGGTGCCGGGGGGGACATCGGCGAAGTAGTAGTACACGATGGGCTGTCCGCGATTATCATAGATGAACTGGCCGCCTTCGGGATGGAACTCGATATCGATGATCTGCTGGCGTTCGAGGTCGACCGGGTAAAGCGTGTGGAATCTCAGATACGACATCGTGTCCGGTCCGAGGTTCTTTACGGAGCTGATGAGCCGGACGTCACCGACCGCCGGGTCAAAAAGATACAGAGCCGAACTCGGCCCCAGCTCGATGACGCGCAGCCCCTCCGGTCGAGGATCGCTGTGGAGCACTCCGCTGGGTCCGGCCGCCGTTGCCGTACGCTCGAGACGCAAACCATCCACGCGGTCGAACGGGATCCTCGCAGACTCAGACGGATCGTCTTCTCGTTGTGGCGGGGAGCAAGGCCGGGTCTCGTCGAGCGGAGTGGTCTCCTCGTCATGTTCTGAGCCCGGGGAGGCGATCGGCTTACGTGCGGGCGGTTCGTCAAGAGTGTGCGCGGCCCCGCCGTCGGCCTGTTCAGCGATCGAGGAGGAACCGAAGATCAGCCAGACGGCCACAGTCAGAACGGGAAAGTGAAGCAGCCATCGGTGGATTTCAACCATTGAGTCTCGCTCCTGCAACTTGACGCGAATCGCCTGGCTCGCGACGACGATCTTCCGAGATGTCCCTTTCACGGGTCTTCAAACAACCATTCTACCGGGATAGACCTGGCGATCCAAGCTGGATTGGATCTGAAATTCGGCGATTGGTGTATCCCTCGCCGGATGATGTCGGTATCCGTCGCCTGGTCATGTGCCGGACATTACGTTCGAGCCCGGCTTTGGATGTCGTCGCAAGGCTGGCGATTACGCGTTGTTGGCCTCAACAATCGCCGCTTGCCCGTGACGGATGGTGCGGGTGTTCCATTACCTTTCCGAAGCCCGCGGCAGGTCTCGTTCCTCGACCGTGCCCTACGGATTATGCGAGTGAGGGGACCGTCGTGCCCTTCCCGCCTCGACAATCCTACCGTCAGCCCGTATAGGTCTTCGCAATGCCGGGCCGCTGTCCGGCAGATCGGTTTCGCGGCAAGACTTGCAGGGGAGTGGGTCGGATGCTGCCGCACGCGGTGGATTGAGTGACAATCATGGGACCGACCCTGACCTTCATCATGGGGTGCACCGGATCGGGCAAGGGCGGACTCGGTCGCGAGCTGGCCCGGCGGACCGGCGGCGAGATAATCAGCATTGACTCGATGAAGGTCTACCGCCGTATGGACATCGGCACAGCCAAGCCTCCGCCGGAGGTCCTGCGCGAGATACCGCATCATCTGGTAGACGTCGTCGAGCCTTCTCAGGATTTCTCGGTGGCTCGATACGTGGAGCTGGCCGAGCAGGCCATTAAGCAGATCCACGAGCGAGGCAAGCCCATCTTCGTGGTTGGCGGGACCCCGCTATACATCAAGGGTCTGACTGAAGGGCTGTTTGAAGGCCCCGGAGCCGATCCGGGCATTCGCGCCCGTTTGCACGAAGAGGCTCGCGGTAGCGGGCAGGAGATGCTCTATCGCCGACTTCAGGAAGTCGACCCGGCTTCCGCCGAACGCATTCACCCCAACGACCTGCGGCGGATAGTCCGGGCCCTGGAGGTGTTCGAGCTGACCGGGCAGACGATCAGCGCGCTGCAAACGCAATGGGATCAACAGCGGACCCGCCATGAATGCGTGTTCATCGGCCTGCGGCGGGATCGTGAAGACCAGAACCACCGCACCAACGAACGGGTCCGACGAATGATCGAGACCGGGCTGGTCGATGAAGTACGTACCCTGCTGGCCGAGCCCGAGCCGCTGAGCGAAACTGCCCGAAAGGCCCTGGGGTACGCGGAGGTCATCGAGCATTTAGCCGGGCGGATAACCCTTGCGGATGCGGTGGAAATGATCAAAATAAATACTCGGCGGCTGGCCAAGGCTCAGCGGACGTGGTTCAAGCGGTTTCGCGATACCGAGTGGATCGATCTGACTGCCACGAGCACGGCGTCCGAGGTGGCCGAGCAACTGCTGCACAGTCGAGGGTCGTTATGGAAGCCGTAACCGAAATGACGAATTGGGCCGTCGATCTGATCGACGTGCACAAGACGTACGGCCGGACGATCCGCGCTTTGGGGGGCGTCAATATCCAGGTTCGCCGCGGGGAAATTTTCGGCCTGCTGGGGCCGAACGGGGCGGGCAAGACCACGCTGGTTAAGATCATGATGACGGCCGTGCGCCCGACTAAGGCTCTGGGCACCATCCTCGGCCGCCCGATCGGGCATCGGGGCAAGCTGGCGCGCATCGGATACCTGCCGGAACATCAGCGTTTCCCGCCGTATCTGACCGGCATGCAGGCTCTGGATTACTTCGGCGCTCTGGCTAAGGTGCCACGAGTGCGTCGCATGGAGAACGCGAACCGTTTGCTCGATCGGCTCTGGCTGGGGCAGTGGCGGAATACGCGGGTCGACAAATACTCGAAGGGAATGGTGCAGCGGTTGGGTATCGCGCAGGCGCTGGTGAACGACCCGGAGATGGTCGTTCTGGATGAGCCGACGGATGGACTGGACCCGGTGGGGCGGCGCGACGTTCGCGAGTTGTTGATCGAACTGCGGAACGAGGGGAAGACCGTCTTTCTGAACTCGCATCTTCTCAGCGAACTCGAGCAGGTTTGCGATCGCGTGGCGATTCTGGTCGACGGCCTGGTGGCTCGGCAGGGTACCCTGCGGGAGCTGACCGAGCATACGGTTGAGTATCGCGTGACGGCGTTGGGAGACCTCAGTCCGTTGCGCGAGAAGCTCGAGAAGTTGGGGGCTTCCTGTGAGGGCGGGTTGATCTGTGTGCCGGGACATGACGCGGCGACCGCTAACGCCGTGGTCGACCTGCTACGCGGAGCGAACTTGTTGATCGAATCGGTAGAACCGCATCGGTTCAGCTTGGAAGATATTCTCGTGGAGGCTCTCGGAGAGTCGCACGGAGCACCGCCGGCGCGCCGCGTCGGACCGGTCGGTTCGGGCGCTTAAAGACCCCGAGATTGCGCGGCAGAATCATGCAGCAGTTTCTCGCCCTTGCCAAAGACAGCCTGCGGGAGTCCATGGATCGCAAGATCTTCTGGGTGATGACGGCCCTGTCGGTCCTGGTGGCCGCGGGGATGTTCTGCTTCGCCTTCGAGCCGGGTCGAGTCGTGGTCCTCTTCGGGGCGTGGGAGTTCGAGACCGCAGAGTTCACGTCCGCCGGATCCGTGCAGTCGAGCCGGATTGCCGGGCTGGCCGTACACATCATCTGGGATCTCATGCTCGGTTTCGTCGGGGTGACTTTGGCCCTGGTCGCCACGGCGGGCTTCCTGCCGGCGTTCATGGAGCGCGGGGCGATCGAGGTCGTGCTCTCGAAACCGATGGCGCGATGGAAGGTCTTTTTGGCGAAGTATCTGGGCAGTATGGTGTTCATCCTCGCTCAGGCAACGTTGTTCGTCGTCCTCACTTACATGGTGATCGGGTTCCGCTGGAGGGTCTGGCTGCCGGGCTATCTTCTGACGATCCCGCTGTCCGTGATTCTGTTCAGTTACCTCTATTGCGTGTCGGCTCTTGTGGCCGTGTGGTCGCGCAGCACCGTGGCTGCGGCGCTTATGAGTTTCGGGGCGTGGGTGGGTTTCTTCGGAGTGCAAACCACGGCCGATCTGTTCGACTTGTATCCGTCCTGGCAGGAGCAGACCGTAGCCTGCAATGCGATTCGGGCCGCCCGTTGGATCGTGCCCAAGACTCAGGATATCACCTATCTGGCGGCCAGATGGGTGGGAGCCGGCGCGTCTTCCGAAGTCGTACCGGACGGTGAGGGGGAGGATGCCGAGCTTGTTCGTCGCGCCGGTGCGCTGGAAGAAGAGCGGATGGAGATCAACCCGGTTCACACGCTTGGCTCGTCGTTGCTCTTCGAGGCGGTCATCGTATTGCTGGCGATCTGGAAGTTCTCGCGTACGGATTACTGACCGACCGTCCCCTTGGGCGCATGCGACAAAGCTGAGGCACCGCCCGGAAGCCGTGGTGACATTACCTTGAGCGCGTCTGGTGGCGTAATCCTGTATGTGATTACCGATCTCCTTGTCGGTGGAGTCCCGCTTCACCTGCGCCGCTTGGTCGACAGGATGCGCGCGCGCGGATTTCTGCCGCAGGTTGTCTCTTTGGCTCCGCCCGGCCCGGTTGCGCAGCTTCTTGCGGATGATGGGGTTACGGTTCATAGCTGCCACGGCAAAGGCGGGTGGGACTTTCGCGTTATCGGGCGACTCGCCCGGATCATTGAGTCGGTGCGGCCGGACCTTGCGCATGCGCTTCTGTTTCATGCCAACGTAGCGTCACGATGGGCCGCGCGGTACGCGGGCCTGCCTTCCGAGCGCGTGCTTTGCGAGATCCAAACCGTGGAGGTCGAGCGGCGCTGGCACTTGTGGGTGGACCGCTGGACTCATCGTGGTTGCCGCGTGACGATCGGCAATTCTCCTTCGGTGATCGAGCACCTGGCCAAGCGGGCGCGAATCCCGCGAGCGCGTTTACGCCTGGTGCCTGGAGGGATAGATCCGGAGCGTATTCGCCAAGCGGCGCCGATCGAGCGGGCTAAGCTCGGCCTGGCCGACGATCAGGCGGTGCTCCTTTGGGCGGGGCGGCTGGACCCCGTCAAGGGTCTGGACCATCTGATCGAAGCTGTGGGGCGCGTCGCGGCGAAGCGTGACGTGCATTTGCTTTTAGCCGGGGACGGACCACAACGGGCGGCGCTTGCGACGCTGGCGGACCGGCGGCAGTTGGCCGCTCGCGTTCACTTCCTCGGTGCGCGTGACGACATTCCGGCACTGTTGCAGATGGCCGACGTGTTCGTGTTTCCATCGCGCACGGAGGGACTGCCCAATGCCCTGTTGGAGGCGATGGCTGCGTGCCGGGCAATTGTCACTACGGATGTTCCCGGTTGCCGCGACCTGATTCGCCGCGACGAGACCGGTCTGGTCGTGCCCTTTGGCGATCCGGCGGCACTGGCCGGTGCTCTTATGCGCTTGTTGGAGGATCCGGACCTTGCCGCTAAGCTCGGATGCGCCGCGGGAGAAGAGGTCGAGCGGCACTGGCACATAGACCAGACCTACGCCGCCTACGAATCCCTCTACCGCGAGACCCTATCTTAACCCCTTGTGGATGAGCCGCCGTTCCGCTCACTGACACGACGTTTTCGGCTGCGACCGGCGAAGCTTCCCCTGTTCGGCGGATCGGTCGGTACGATTGGTGGAGCATTGTGGATCAAAAGCCGCTCGGCGCTCGGCATGGCTTGCGCAGGCGAAGCGCAAACTTTGCGCATGCTGCCGACGCCCATCCATAGGGTACCTCTCCAAGATAACCACCACATATAGGCGATTGTCTCCCAAGTTCTCCGACTTATCCGGACTACAGAAAAAACCCCAGCAAGATTTGCCGAATTTAGTGTTGACGCGGTGGTGCTCGGTGGTACATTGTCCCTCGTAATCCCACGAAGTGGGGCAGCGTGCTGAACGGATCATGCGAATATTCACGGGTCAGTATGATCGCACGATTGACGCGAAGAACCGGGTCCAGTTGCCCTCGCAGTTGCGAGCGGCCATCGATCGGGATCGCGATGGGGCGGGACTGTACGTCACGCTCGGCGAGCACCGGGGGACCCTGTCCATCTTCACCGAACGGAGTTTTGAAGATCTCGTGGCCAGGATGGAAACGGAGTTCATGCCCGGGCCCGAGTCGCGTCGTTTCGAGCTGCAGTTCTATGCCCTCGCCTCGTTCGTGGAGATGGACAAACAGGGACGGATTGTGTTGCCCGACCGGCTGCGTCGTAAGGCCCGGTTGGGTGAGGAGGTATTCCTAGTCGGGCAGAAGCAGCGCATCGACGTTTGGTCACGGGAGGACCTGGAGCGTTCGATGGGGGTCGATTGGGATGGTGATGACTGGCCGGACTGGCAGGGCTTCATGCGGATGCGGCCGACGGTTTCGGCGGGCGACCCGCCGACGTAGGCCGGCGATTACGCTGGATGGATCCGGTTTCGCAGCGAGTGGCATGACGCGAAGAGCGAGGGGATCTGGGCGGGAACGGTCGCCCTGTTGGCGCGGTGGCGACCGTTCTCAATCGAGTTGATTCGAAGGGCGGTCGGCGGCGGTCAGATCGCCTTCGGGCAAGTGGCGCGGACCGCAACAAGATTGTTGAGCTGACGACGTTGTCGCGGAAGAAGCGAAAGGATTCGCCGCGCGGCGGCGTTCGAAGGACACCACCGAGGCTCTGAGCATGATCGACGGTTCTCTACGACTGGTGGAGCGAATACATCGTCGGCAGGAGACGGGCAGGTCGCTTGGTCGGTTCCCCGGCGTATCCCTCGCCGAGCTGGCGGAACTGGAAGCTCGTATTCAGAACCTGCGGGCGACGGGACATGCTGCAACGGGCATCGGTCTCTCTCCGTTCGTCGCGGTGGGCGAGTGGAGCGGTGTCCCCTGCGGCGTCGGGGGTGAGTGTGTCGCCACGGATGTGTGACAACCCCCTGACGTGTTGGCGTAATGGATGGCTCCCGTGACAGACGAGCCGATTGGCCACACACCGGTTTTGCTGGAAGAGGTCGGTCGTCTGTTGGCGGTTCAACCGGGCGAGACGGTGGTCGATGCCACGGTCGGACTCGGTGGGCATGCCCGGATGTTTGCGGAAGCGATCGGAGCGGGCGGTCTGCTGATCGCGCTGGACGCCGATCCGGCGAACCTTCAGGCGGCCCGAGATCGGTTGGCGGATTGTGCGTGCCGGATCGAGGCCGTTCATGCCAACTTCGCCGAATTGCCGGCGGTGCTGCAGTCGCTCGAAGTTCCGCGCGTGGACGTACTGTTGGCGGACCTGGGAGTCAGCTCGAGCCATTTGGATGTGGCAGAGCGCGGCTTCTCGTTTCGATTGGACGGCCCGCTCGACATGCGGATGGATCCGCGACTGACCGTGACGGCGAGCGACTTGGTGAATTCGCTGAAAGAGCGGGAGTTGAGCGATGTGCTCTACTACAACGCTCAAGAGATGGGCAGTCGGCGGATTGCCAAGAAGATTTGTAACGCAAGGCGGGATTCTCGCATAAGGACGACGGCGGAGCTAGCCGGGATTGTCGCGGCGGCTTTGGGGGTCAATCCCGAGTCCCGCAAGGAAAAAATCCATCCGGCGACCCGGACGTTTCAGGCGCTGCGGATGGCGGTAAACGACGAGATCCCGAATCTCGAGGCGTTGCTGGAATGTGCTCCGGGAATGTTGAATCCGGGCGGACGGATAGGGGTGATTGCGTTCCACAGTGTGGAGGATCGGCCGGTCAAACAAGATTTTCGTAGACGCAAGACGGAGGGTGTTTACGAGATTATCACGAAGAAGCCGGTGGTGGCAGGCGCGGACGAACGCCGGGCCAATCCACGGGCACGCAGTGCGAAACTTCGCGTGGCTATGCGCCGGTGCGAAGAGTGACCTGCGGCATGAGCGACTAAGTTGACCCCATGAAGAGTGGGAGGTTCCCCGATGGCGCGAGAGACGAAAGTGGGGCTGCTTGCCGGGCTGGCCTTCATCATCTGTTTCGCGGTCATTCTGGCTAACCGCGGGCGGCAGGATACTATCGCAGCCTTGACTCCCAGGGGTGAGCACGTACGTTCGCTCCAGTATCCCGGTGTCAACCACGATAGCCGTGGGGACGCCTCGCCCGTTGGTGAGCCCGTTCCACAGAGCGACCCCGTGGCAACCCTACCGGTCGGCACCTATCGCCCTACACCGGCGCGATTGAGACGTACCGACCCTCAGGAAGAGGGCTGGCGTGACGCACCGCAGACCGGTAGCTTCGCGCCGACATCTACTCCGACTCCGGATCACACTCGAACGACTCGCGCATCGGTAACCCTCGACTCTCACGCTGAAGGGGAATCTGAGGCGGTTGCATCAGTCGAACGTAACGAGCTGCTCAAACAACGCCTGCGGGACCGGGTTAGGCAGGAAGGCCGCCTGCAGGGACGTCCGGCTTCGGAGGAACAGAACGAACCGGCGGCCCCCGAGCCCGTGCCGCCGGTGCGGCCCGCCCGCACCCCACCCGTTCAGGCAAGGTATACCGTAGTACCGGGGGATACTCTCTCACGGATTGCCATGACGCTTTATGGGAGCCGGTCGGCCCGGTTTGTCAATGCGATCTTTGACGGCAATCGGGCGATTCTGTCGGATCCGGACAAGCTGCGAGTCGGCATGGAGTTGGTAATCCCGAATGTCACCAGCGATGTGTCCTCGGTGCCGAAGCCGCGCGCCGAAGGAAGCGACCTTCAGGAGACTGCTCCGCGTGTTTCTCCCGCTGCTGAGTCGGAATCGAGGACTTGGCGCACGTATCAGATCCGCAAGAACGATCGTTATATGAGTATTGCTCGCGAACAGCTTGGCGACGCCGGGCGGTGGCGGGAGATCTATGAGCTGAACAAGGCGATCTTCCCTGACGCGGGGCGGATTCGAGCGGGTGTCAATATCAAGCTCCCCGTCGGCGGGGCTCGGAAAGGTCCGCGCGGATGACTACGCGGCGTGGGTGCGTGTTGATCGGGGCCTTTACGGCTATTGCGCTTGCGCTCGTTTACCTTCGCGTTGAGCAGACCCGTTGCGCGGCCCAAACCCTCGCCTTGGAAACGAAGTGGGTGGAGACGCGACGAGAGCTCTGGAGCTTGCAGGCGGCGACCGCACGTCTGCGGACGCCCGGTCGAGTTCACGATCGCATGGTGTGGCTTGAGACCGATCTGGTTCCCCCGGCCTCCAAGGGTGGAGCGGAGCCGATTGGGAGGTTCGCCTCGGTTCGTCCATAGGGGGAGTCGGACATGCCCGTGGATGCCGCAACGGTCGAGGAGAGACAACGACGGTTCGGCGCGGTGCTGCTGGGCGGTTTGATCCTGTTGTTGGTAGGGCTGGGCGGCCGCTTGGTCTATATCGACACCGCACTTCACGACCGCCTCCTCGACATTGCGGAGGTCCAATACCACGGCAAGTCGGTTATTCCGGCACGACGAGGGACGATCTACGATGCTCGCGGGCGTGTTGTGGCTACCAGTCGCCGAATCCCGGACGTGTTCGTGGATCCGGCCGGCGTTGATGATCTTCAGGAACTCGCCGGGGCCGTCGCGGCCCGGCTTAATGTTGCCCCGGAGGAGATCCTCGAGAAGATCAATCGACGGCCCGGGTCACGATTTGTAGTCGTCGCCCGCCAAGTGGACGAAATCACCGCAGAGGCGGTGCGGGAGATGCGTGCCCCCGCTGTCGGCTTGACGGAGGGCGAAATCCGAACGTATCCGCTTGGTTCATCGATGGCTCACGTGCTCGGTGTCGTGGGCCGGGACGGTCGCGGACTTGAGGGTCTGGAACTTGCCCGCAACCAGCACCTATCCGGCAAGAGTGGCGTGCGTGCGACCATTCGAGACGCGCGGCGGCGGGCCCTGTGGCGCTGCGATGGGGTGTCCACGCCGCCGGTGGACGGGGGCCATTTGGTCCTGACCATCGATGCGGAGACTCAACGGATTGCGGAAGAGACGCTAGCCGAAACGGTGGAGCGGTTCGAGGCTGAGTCGGGTGTGGCCATTGTGCTCTCACCGCGCGACGGAGACATTCTCGCATTGGCGTGCAATCCCGCTTTCGATCCGAACCACATCGAGCCGAACACGGATGAGCGGCGTCGGAATCGGGCGATTACTGATCCCACAGAGCCCGGCAGCACGTTCAAACCCTTCATTGCCAGCGGGGCGCTGGTGGGCGGCTTTGTTTCGCCAACGGAGCAGATCGACTGCAACATGGGGACGATGCGGTTCGGACGGCGGTTGGTCCGGGACGTCTCGCCCCATGGGTTGATGGATCTCAAGCAGATCGTCAGCAAGAGCAGCAACATCGGCATGGGGATCATTGCCACGAGAATGGGCAACGACCGCCTGTACGAGACCATCACGCGGTTCGGGTTCGGCGAACGGACCGGGGTGGAGATGCCCGGTGAGAGTGCCGGAGTGGTCCATGCGCGCGATCTGTGGAACAGCTACTCGACTACGTCTGTGTCGTTCGGATACGAGGTCGGCGTGACCCCGCTGCAGCTCATGATGGCCTTCGGGGCGCTCCTTAATGACGGCGTGTTGCTCAAACCGCGGCTGATCCGACAGGAACTGGACTCCCGCGGGCGGGTGCTGGCCACGCACTCAGGCCCCGAGATCGTTCGTCGCGTGGTCCCCTCCGACGTTGCCCGTTTCATGACTGAGGAGGTTCTTACCTCCGTAGTCGAGGACGGCAGCGGCCATCGTGCCAAGCTGGATCGGTACAGGGTGCTGGGCAAGACCGGTACGGCCAAGCTGTCCTTCCCCGACCGCGCCGGCTATGAGGATGGGGCTTACCTCGCGACGTTTTTGGGGGCGGCTCCGGCTGACGATCCGGAGTTGGCCGTTTTGGTGATGATCCGCCGCCCCAACGCGAGCATCGGTTACTACGGCTCCACGGTGGCAGCGCCGGCCGTCGGGAAGATCCTGTCCGACACCCTGGCGTACCTGGAGGTCCCGCCAGACCGGTCTCTTGGACTGGCCGGGCTGTGATCTCGCTGTGATTTGCTGTGAGTTACTCTTGTGATATCACGGTATTCACAATGTGTGACAGCGTGATATCACAGTCTTAATCCGAGGGCGTGCTGCGTCGCCGCCGCGGCCGAGATTTCACAGGATGACAGTTCGCGTATCATAGATACAATGCTCGCTCAAGGATGAAAACCGCCGATCGACTTGCCGTACCGAATCGGACATTGTCCGAGTTGATGGCTCATGCCGGCCTGAAGGACGATGGGGTCCGCCCGCCCGGCGATGTCAATATCACGTCACTCACTGCTGACTCACGAAACGTGGAACTGGGCAGTTGTTTCGTGGCTATTCAGGGTGTTGGGGGTGACGGGCACGAGTTTGTCGGACAGGCGGTCCGCGATGGGGCGGTTGCGGTGGTTGTCGATCGCGATGTGGACGTCCCCGCTCCAGCGGTTCGGATCAGCGTCGAGGACAGTCGCGCGGCGCTTGCCGCCTTGGCGGGGGCGTACTACGGGCTACGGGGCGGCGCGGGCTGCCCGCCACTGGTTGGTGTTACGGGAACAAACGGCAAGACGACCGTCACATGGCTTCTGCGATCCGTTCTGCGGGAGGCCGGGCACAACCCGGCGATGCTGGGGACGATCGAGTATGACCTTGTCAGCGCCTCTGAACCGGCGGACCTGACCACTCCCGGGCCGATGGAGCTTTGCCGGCATCTCGCGACCGCACGTGATGCCGGGGCAGACTTCGCCGTATTGGAAGTCTCATCCCATGCCTTGGATCAATGCCGGACCGACGGTCTGCAGTTTGCTGCGGCGGTGTTCACTAATCTCTCCGGTGACCATTGGGACTATCATGGCGGGCCTCAGGCCTATTTGGAGGCGAAGCGCCGTCTGTTTGAAGGCCTCGGCGAACATGCCGTTGCGGTGGTCAATGCTGATGATCCGGTCGGGGCCGCGATGGTCGAACGCACTCGAGCCCGAGTGATTTCCTATGGTATTGATTCTCTGCAAGCTGATTACCAGGGGCGCGTTCTGGCGGAGGACTCGCACGGGAGCCGGGTGGGAGTGTGTGGTCCGTCGTTTGATCTGGTCATCCACTCGGCGCTGCCCGGCAGATATAGCGTTCTGAACGTCCTGGCCACCGTCGCGACGGCTGACGCGCTGGGGATATCGCCGATTGCGATTCAATATGGGATCGAGGGTTGTACGATGATCCCCGGTCGGCTGGAACGAGTGGAGCTGCGCGGATGTCCTTTTTCGGTTTTCGTGGACTATGCCCACACCGACGACGCCCTGCGTAATGTTCTGGGGACTCTCCGTCCGTTGACTAAGGAGCGTCTCCGGTGTGTGTTCGGGTGCGGGGGTGATCGTGACCGTGTGAAACGCCCCCGAATGGCAGCGGCGGTCGGTTCCCTGGCGGATGTCGCGTATGTCACCAGCGACAACCCGCGCAGCGAGGAACCGCAGAAGATCATTGATGAGGTTCTCCCCGGATTCGAGAACACGTCCGCTTGTCGCGTCGTGGTTGAGGTGGATCGACGGCGGGCGATCGAAACCGCAATCGAAGACGCCCGGCCCGGCGATACTCTGCTGATTGCCGGCAAAGGGCATGAGGACTACCAGTTGGTCGGCGCGGATGTCCTGCATTTCGATGACGCCGAGGTCGCCCGGGCGTGTCTCGAAAAGGCCATGACGGCGGGAGGACGACTATGATTCCGATGCCGCTCAAGGAGGTGGCCCTGGCGGTCGGTGTCGTGCCCTCGCCCGGCTGGGAACGGATAGAGGTTCGGCGGGTGACCACCGATTCGAGAGAGGTGGGGGCGGGCGATTTGTTCCTGCCGATTCGCGGGGCTCGGTTCGATGGGCACGGCTTCGTGGACCAAGCGGTCGCCAAAGGCGCCGTGGCGTGCATCTGCGCGCATGATTGGGTGAAACGAACTAACGAAGGTTCGTTGGTTCCGCGTTTGCCGGTAGACGACACGGTCGACGCTCTCGGGCGTTTGGCTGCGTACTACCGTCGCAAGGTCATGCCGATTAGCACTGCGGTCATTGCCGTTACCGGCAGCAACGGCAAGACCACGACCAAGGGGATGATCCACCACGTTCTGGGCACGGCCTTGAAGGGGCGTTGCGCCCCCAAGAGCTTCAACAACAACATTGGCGTACCGCTCACTCTTCTTTCTGGTGACGCGGACGATCGTTACCTGGTGGTGGAGATTGGGACGAACGCCCCCGGGGAGGTGGGGGCTTTGGCAGAAGTCGCAGCTCCCGACGTCGCGGTGATAACGTCCATCGGCGAGGCCCACTTGGAAGGACTGGGGGACGTTCGCGCGATTGCGGCGGAGAAAGCATCGCTGCTGGCGCACGTTCATCCGGAGGGCTTTGCGGTTGTCAACGTAGACCGCCTCGAGATCCTACCGCACTTGTATTCGGATCTTCCCTCTCGGCTGTGGACGTTCGGGTTCGAGCCGATCGCACGACTGCGGGTTACGGATGTTCGCGGCACGATCCGCGGAACGAGATTCCAGCTTGAGGATCGTTACGAAGTAGCCTTGCCCTTTCCCGGTCCGCACCACGCCACCAATGCCGTTGCCGCGTTCGCGGTAGCGCGGTGGTTCGGTATTGACCCGCGAGAGATTATCGAAGACCTGGCCACCTTTGCGCCCCCGGAGGGGCGGACCCGACTGGTTGAAGTTGCAGGGGTGACGGTGGTCGATGATAGCTACAACGCCAATCCATCCAGCATGGCTGCGGCGATAGAAGCCCTGTGCCTGGTCGAGGATTCTCGCCGGGTATTGGTTATGGGCGATATGTTGGAACTCGGCACGCGCAGCGCTGCTTTACACCGGCAGATGGTACAGCAGGCGATCGACTCCGGGGTTGATGTGCTGGTGGCCGTGGGTAAGGCGACGGTTTCGGCGGTTTCGGCTTTGGAGTTGTCCCTGACCGGCCCGCGCGTGTGTTGTTGCAGCGACGCCGACGCGGCGGGCACGGTGATTTCGGAGTTGTTGGCTCCGGGAGACACGGTGTGGGTGAAGGCCTCACGGGCGATGGGGCTGGATCGGGTGTTGGGCTACATCGAGGAGGCTCATGCCGCCGCAGTGCCGGACGAGGCTGCTCCCGAGTCCGGTGGACTATGCGTGGTGGCGGCGCCGGTTGGGCGGCGCGAGGCAGGTTGACGCGCTGCCCCGGGGCGGCCGGCAGAGGTCGAATACGGTTGGCGGGCGATCTGATACGGGAAGTGGTACCGCGTGCTCTACTATCTTTTTCGCGAACTACTGCAGGGTCAGCATTACGCTTATGAGAACGCGCTGTTTCGCGGCACGTGTGCGGCGCTGTTCTGCTTCCTGTTGGTTCTGGTGTTCCTTCCCCGCGTCATTCGGCAGTTGATGAAGTGGAAGCTGGGCGACCGCCCGGAGTTCGACCACGCTTCGTTGAACAAGCTGACTCGCGACAAGAGCAACGTCCCGACCATGGGCGGCGTGATGATCCTCGGGGCAATCGCTTTGGCCGTTCTTCTCTTTGCTGATCTTGCGAGTTTTTATGTCCAGATGGCCCTGGTCTGTCTGGTGTGGCTCGGAGTGCTGGGGGCGGTGGACGACTGGCTCAAGCTAACGGCGAAACGAAGGACGAATTCGCGCGACGGCCTGAAGATGTACGAGAAGCTCCTATTTCAGATCGGCCTGGGCGTCGTATTGGGGTTCTACATCTACCGGCACGGTCACGGCAATTACGACATGCTCAACTCGCTTGCGGATCCGGCCCAGCTTCCGACCTACAAGATCCTCAGTGTTCCGTTTTACAAGGCCGGCCTGCAACTGGGGACATTCACTTTCATGGTGGTTACCGTGCTGGTGATGACCGGTACGTCCAACGCGGTGAATCTGACGGATGGTATGGACGGGCTGGCCTCCGGGTGCGTGGCGATGTGCGCGCTGGTCTTTCTGATTCTGACGTACATTGTGGGTACGGAGGAGTTGGCCCGCAAACTGCTGTTCCCGTACGTCCCCCAGAGCGGCGAGTTAGTGGTGCTCTGCGGGGCGATTCTGGGCTCGTGCCTGGGCTTTCTCTGGTACAATTGCCACCCGGCGCGCGTGTTCATGGGCGACACCGGCTCGCTGCCGTTGGGCGGGTTGATCGGATTCGTCGCTGTGGTCACGCGGCAGGAATTGATGTTGCTTATCGCGGGTGGTGTCTTCGTTATCGAAGCGCTCTCGGTGATGGCGCAAGTCGGTTACTTCAAGTGGACCGGGGGACGGCGTCTGTTCCAGTGCTCCCCGATTCATCACCATTTTCATCTTAGCGGATGGAGCGAGCCGCAGACGGTGATACGTTTCTGGCTGGTCGCGGCTCTTTTTGCCGGGTTCGCGGTTATGACGATCAAACTCCGGTAGATTGGCGAAGATGTCACGGATGACACGAAATGAGCGAGCTAGAGGCTGATAACCCGGTACATCCGGGGGCAATCATCACACTGTCGGCGGCCTTGATGGCCGTTGGTCTGGTGATGGTCACGTCGGCGACGGCCCCGCTTGATCGATCCCTTGTTGAGGTCAGCTTCTGGCGTACGACGTTTGGGCGGCAGGTGATCTTCGCGCTCGTGGGTCTTCTGCTGATGGTCACCGTATCGCGCGTGGCAGTTCCTTTCCTGGCCCGCCCGACGACCCAGAAGTGGATTCCCGGCTTGGTCTTTGCCTTGGCGCTGGCGGGATTGGTTGCGGCGTTCATTCCGGGATTGGCGAGTTCACGCCATGGGTCGCAGCGATGGTTACAGGTCGCCCCCGCATGGGTTGGGATCGGGTTCCAGCCGTCGGAGTTCGCCAAGCTGGCCTTGGTGGGTTTTCTGGCGATGTGGTTGGCCCGCCCGAAGATCGAAGTCCGCGATTTCCGCCGGGGGTTCCTGCCGGCGGCGTTGGCTGCGGGGGTCTTCGTTCTGTTGGTTGGAAAAGCGGATTTCTCAACGGCCGTGCTCCTGGCCGGGGTCGCCTTCATGATGCTCCTGGTGGCCGGATGTCGTGTCCGACACCTGGCGGTACTTGGCGGGCTTGGTGTAGTGGCGTTCGGCGTGCTTCTCGTTGCGGCTCCATATCGGATGGCGCGACTCACCGCCCATCAGACGTTCTGGGACGATCCTATGGGGGCGGGCTATCAACCTCTGCAGTCCCTGACGACCATCGCCTCCGGAGGCTGGTTCGGAACGGGACTCGGCGCCGGGGTGCAGAAGTACGGTTACCTGCCGGAAAGCCACTCGGATTTCGTATTCGCCATGGTCTGTGAGGAAATGGGCTTGCTGGGGGGAGGGCTCGTCATCGCGCTGTTCTGTGGATTCGTATGGCTCGGGCTAAGGACGATGTGGTCGGCGCCGACCATGTTCGAGCGATTGCTTGCGTTCGGGCTCACGGCGTGTATCGGCATGCAGGCCGCGATGAACATCGCCGTAGTCACCGTGGTGACTCCGACGACCGGGATACCTCTTCCACTTATTTCCGCCGGCGGTAGCGGGCTATTGACCTTCTCCCTGGCGATCGGGCTGCTTGCCGCTATCGCCGCCCGAAGTCGCCCGCCGGCCCGGATCGATGGAGAGGAGGGGCTTGCATGGTAAGCCAGACTCCGGCGTATGCGGCCCCCCCGGTTGTGGCGTTTGCCGGGGGAGGTACGGGCGGTCACATGTACCCGGCGTTGGCGGTTGGCGACATCCTGCGTCGCCGCCTTCCCGGAGTTCGCTTTATCTACTTCGGAACCAGCCGGGCGATCGATCAGCGGGTTCTGGGCGACACGGACTGCGAACTGGTGCGCCAGAATCTCAAGCCGCTGTCGAAAGTGCCGTGGCGATGGCCGGGGTTTGCATTCGCCTATTGGCGAACCAGTCGTCTCTGCCGTGCGCAGCTCGAGAGAGTTCGTCCGATGGTTATGATCGGAACGGGAGGGCTCAGCTCGGTGCCTGCGATGCGCCAGGCCCGTCGTGCCGGGGTGCCGACGGTCGTGCTGAACCCGGATGCCGTTCCCGGGCGAGCCAACCGCCACTTGGCGACGTTGGCGGACATGGTCTTTCTGCAATGGGAGGAGACCCGGGAGTTCTTACCCGCTCGGGAGGGCATTCAGGTAAGCGGATGCGCTATCCGGTCAGAGTTCAACCGCGCCGATCGTGCCGCGGGGGCGGTCCGGTTCGGCCTGGACCCGAAGCGTAAGACGCTTCTGGTGACGGGGGCGTCGCAAGGAGCGCGGACGATCAACGAGGCCGTGTTGGCGAACATCGAACTTCTGGAGGAGTTCGACGATTGGCAGGTTCTCCACCTGACCGGCGATCTGGATTTCGAGCAGGTCAAAAAGGCGTACCAGAAGTCACTCGTCCGGGCTGTCGTGCTGCCGTTCACCGACCGTATGGCCGAGGCCCTTGCTGCGGCCGACTTGGTTCTATCGCGTTCGGGAGCCTCCACTCTTGCGGAGATCACGGCCGTGGGGCGGGCGAGCGTGCTAATGCCCTACCCTTTCCACAAGGACATGCATCAGCGAGCCAACGCTCGTTGTCTGGTACGGGCTTCGGCCGCCCGCATGGTGCATGACGCGGCCGATCCCAGGGTCAACGGTCCGGCGCTAAGGTCGGTGTTGCAGTCGTTAATGGGTGATGCCGTGCGGCGCGGGGCTATGGCGGATGCGGCTCGGCGGATTGGGCGAGGCAAAGCGGCGCGCGAGATCGCAGACCGGATAATCCAATTGGCGGTGCAGCGGGGCGCGATCACGGAGCAGGAGACGATGGCGCAATCGTGCTGAAGATTCCGATATCTTCTCGGTCCGGGGTACGCCCCGATCAGGCGGAGACGGCGAAAGTCGCGTTGAGGTTGAGAGGATTCTCTTGAGGTTGGGGCCTACTGGAATGGACAAACGTTCGGAACGAAGCGTCAGTGAGCCGGGCGGGCCGCCCAGCGGGTTTGGAGGCTCTACCGTCCACATGATTGGGGTCGGCGGGTGCGGCATGAGCGGAGCCGCCCGCATCTTGGCTCGTCTGGGGGCGAAGGTGTCGGGATCCGACCTGACTCCCTTCGATGGGCTCGGAGCCCTGGTCGCCGACAGTATCAGAGTTTCGATCGGGCATGATGCCGACCACGTCCATGACGATGTGGACCTCGTCGTGACTAGTGCGGCCATCCCCGAGTCCAACGTGGAGCTGGCCAAGGCCAGGCACCAGGGTCTGCGCGTGCTCAAGTACGCAGAGCTGCTGGCTGCGTTGATGGAGCGGCGGAGCGGAGTTGCCATAGCCGGCACGCATGGCAAGAGCACGACGACGGCGATGTGCGCCCACCTTTTCCGAACGGCCGGTTTGTCGCCGTCGTTTCTGGTGGGGGCGATCTCCGACCAGTTGGGTGGCAACAGTGCCGCGGGTGCGGGTGACCACTTCATCGCCGAGGCTTGCGAATACGATCGCTCGTTCTTACACCTTCGCCCGGAGTATGCGGCCATCCTGAATATTGAGCCGGACCACCTCGATTGCTATCGCGATATCGGTGAGATCGTACAGGCGTTCACGGAGTTTGCCGCGAATGTGGATCCGGAAGGTCTGGTTCTTTGTAACGCCGAAGATGAGCTGGCCATGCAGGCCGCCGCCGGAGCGACCGCGAAGGTAGAGACCTTTGGCATCGAGTGCGAGGCGGACTGGCGCGGTGTGAATCTGCGAAGCGAGAACGGTCAGTATGCCTTCGACGTGACGTATCGGGGAGCGCATGTTCTTTCGGCGCGGCTGACCATTGCGGGGAAGCACAATGTGTACAATGCCCTTCCGGCAGTGGCTTTGGCTCGCCGCGGTGGGGCGGATGCAGAGTCCTTGAGTTCGGCATTGTCTACCTTCGCGGGTACCCACCGCCGGATGACTTGGCGTGGGCAAGGCCGCGGAGTGCAGATCGTCGACGATTATGCGCACCATCCCACGGAAATTCGGGTCACCATCGAAGCGGTTCGGAACCGCTACCGCCCGAAGCGGGTGTGGGTGGTGTTCCAACCGCATCAACATGCGCGCACGCGGCATCTTTTCGAGGACTTCGCCGAGTCGTTTATGGGGGTGGATGAGGTTATCGTGCCGGACATTTACGGTGCTCGAGAGGGTGGTAGCTTCGAACGGCGCGCAGGTGCCGAGGAGTTGGCATCGCGCATCCGGGAGAAGGGGGGCAGTGCTCGTTATCTGCCGAGTCTCGGGGAGACGGCCGAGCACGTGGCGGTGAATGCCACGGATGGTGATCTTGTGGTGACGATGGGAGCCGGTGACGTCTGGAAGGTAGCCGATGAGCTGGTGGAACGATTTTGCTCGCGACATGGAGTGTAATGCGCCTCTCGGGTGCTTGACCAGCTTCCGGGTCGGTGGTCGGGCGCGCTACCTGTACCGCCCACGTGATGTCGACCGACTCGCGGCCATGCTCCGGTGCGCCCGCGCGGAGGGGATCGCCATGCGGGTTCTCGGCGGCGGAGCGAATGTTCTGGTCCCGGACGAGGGGTTTGACGGAGTTGTGGTGCGTCTGGATAGCCCGAGATTCCGCGCGATCGACTGGAACGGGGCGACGGTGACTATTGGGGCCGGCGTGGATGTCATGGCATTTGCCCGGCGGTGCAGTTCACGAGGATGGTCGGGGCTCGAGTGCATGGCGGGGATCCCCGCGAGTGTCGGCGGGGCGGTGCGGATGAACGCCGGAGGGCGCTTCGGTGACTTCGGTACCCTGGTTCGCGAGGCGGATGTTCTGCGGCTCGGCGGTGAGCGGGAGACGTGGTCTCGTGAGCGGCTCGACTTCGGGTATCGTTCCTCGGCCATCGATGCTGAGATCGTACTGGCGGCGCGGCTTGAGCTGTGTGAGGATGATCCGCTCCGTGCCCGAGAACGGTTCGATGAATGCCTCAACTATAAGCGTAACACGCAGCCCCTGGGCGACCACAGCGCGGGCTGTATTTTCAAGAACCCCGACGGACAATCGGCCGGAGCGCTGATTGACCGGGCCGGTGTCAAGGGCGCGCGCCGCGGCAGAGCTTACGTTTCCACGGACCACGCGAATTTCATCGTAGCCCGAGACGGAGCGAAAGCTGCCGACATTCTGGCACTTATAGATCTTATGCGCGAACGAGTCCGCGATGACTTCGGTGTCGAACTCGAGGTCGAAGTCGATATCTGGTAGGCGGGTACGGGAGGGAGGACCGGAGTATGACTCTGGCAGACACGATTCGATTGCCGCAGCGTCCCTTCGAGGCGCCCGTGAAGAAACTCGATATAACCGTGCTCGCGGGCGGGCCGGGAACGGAACGCGAGGTCAGCATTGACGGCGGGCGCGCGGTTAGTGACGCGCTGCGGACACTGGGGCACCGGGTGTCGGTCCGCGATATTGACGCCGATGATCTGTCGGCCATCGATCGTCCGGCAGATTTCGTGTTTATCGTGCTTCACGGCGAGTTCGGCGAGGACGGTACCGTGCAGGCCGAACTCGATGTCCGAGGAACCCCGTACGCCGGGTCCGGCGCGGAAGCCTCTCGGGTGGCCATGGACAAGGCGGCCGCCAAACAGCGCTTCGAACGGGCGGGGATCCCGACCCCGGCTTACGAAGTGGTTGATCGGGCCGGACTGGCGGGTTTGGAAGCGCGGTTTCCCGTCCCGGCCGTGGTCAAGCCGGTGGCTTCCGGGAGCAGCGTTGATACGAAGATCGTTCGCAATTCGACCGATCTTGCCGCCCACGCCGCGAAGCTGACCGGTGATTATGGAACGGCGCTGGTGGAGGAATACATCGACGGGCGCGAATTGACGGTGGGTATTCTCGATGACCGGGCGCTTCCGGTCTGCGAGATTCGCACCCGCCGCGAGTTCTACGACTATCAGGCCAAGTACGTGGACGATGACACCGAATATGTCTTTGACCTCGATTTCCCTGCCGCTTTCCTGGAGCGCGTGCAGGCGATGAGCCTGCAAGCCCATCAGGCGCTGGGGTGTCAGGTTTTTTCACGGGTGGACTGGATGGTCGATGCGGCCACCATGGAGCCGTACGTTTTGGAGATTAATACGATCCCCGGGTTCACGAGCCACTCGCTGCTGCCCAAGGCTGCCGCCCGGGTGGGCTTTAGTTTCGACCGGCTCTGCCAACGGATCGTCGAACTCTCTCTGGCGAAGCCCGGCGGCTGAACCTCCGGGCTGCGACCGCACAACGGTACGTCTGGCGTCGAAGCTCTTGCGGCGCAGCAGGTCGAGCAGGACCGGGCGACAGAGTCAACTGGATAAGGCGACGCCCTTATGGGTGCTACCAAGAAGAAACGGCGAAAACGGAAGGCCCAGGGCTCCGGCTGGTGGGGTTCGTTAGATGAGGACCGCCGCCGCCGGGTATGGCTCGGGGGCGGAGTGTTCCTTCTGGCTCTGGCGGTGATGAGTGTCATGGTAGTGGCCTTCGATCGCGTGGAGGTCTACGTCAATCGATCGCTCCTGGGACGTAGCGAACCGGTGCTGGTGTTTGCGGATCTGCCGTCTGATCTGGAGAGTCTGGCCGAGGGCGATCTCCGCGAAAGCGTCGCGGATCTTCTGGAACGCCGGTGGACGGACGATCGTCTGTGCCGGGAGATGGCCGAGCGGCTTTCCACCGTGGGGTGGGTCGCGCGCGTTCATCATGTTCGCCGGACGGGCGACGCGCGCTTCGAAGTGAGTTGCCGGTATCGTATGCCCTTTGCAATGGTCCAAAGGGACAATCAGTTCTTTTTGGTCGATGCGGAGGCCGAACGCCTGCCCGGCGTGTATCGCTATGACCCGTCGTGGCAGCTTGTGCAAGGGGTTGCCGCGCCACCGCCGCCGCCGGGGGCTAAGTGGGTCGGGGACGACCTGGAAGCCAGCTTGAACGTAATCGACGAACTGTCGCGCGAGGCGTTCGCCCATCAGATAACTGCGGTGCTGGTGGGGAACTACTCCGGCCGGCACGACCCGCACGCCGCGCATCTGGAACTGGCGACGGATCAAGCCGGGGGGCGAATCCGCTGGGGCTCGGCTCCGGGAGATGAGGTGGAAGAGAACCTGGTGGGACAGAAGCTGGCAATCCTCAGAGAGAACTACCGCCGTACCGGGAGAGTTGACGCCAACCACTCGATCATCGACATTTCCGTGTTCCCGGACAGATTCACCATCCCCGGCTGACGTGGATGGTTCGCGATTTGTGCTGCGAACACAAGAGTCAGCGTGGCTGAATCTGGGGTCGGTTGCGGACGAGACGTGGGGCGGGCCACACCGGAGCGGACGGAATATTGCAGTCGGCTCCCCGAATATGTGGTAGAATCAGGAAAACTTAAACAGGTGATGCCATGACTGATCTAAGTCCAATCGTTGAGCACGTGCGTGATTTTGTGGTCCACAGCGTTCCTCCCGGAATGCAGGAGCGGGCCGTCGTGGTTGCGGCGGTCTTCCTGGCCGTGGGGATTGGCCTCAGTGTTCTCGGAGCGAAGCTGGCCCGCCCGGTTCTGACGGTCTTTGTCGCGTCGGTGGGTGGCTTAGCCGGCGTGTTCTTCGCGCGGAATGCGGGGTTTCACGAGCCTGTCGGGCAGGTTATCGGCGGGGCGGTCGGCATGGCGATGTTTGGAACGGTCGCCCTGTTGACTTTCCGGATCTGGGTGGGAGTGATAACGGCCCTCGTCCTCTCGACAATTGCGCTGGGGTCGTTCGGCTACGACCGCCTGGCGCCGCATGTGGCCGAATTCGAAGGGGTCGTGAAATCCTCTACGGTTGATGGGGGGCAGAAGTACGTGATCCCGACGCCAGCCGAGCAGCAGTCTTATCGTGATAGAACGCCGGGCCAGTGGGCTCAGGAGTTCTGGACCTTTGCCACCGGCAAGGATGCTAACCTTGGCGTCCACAGCAGATTAGTGGGTACCGGCGCGCTGGCTATCGGTCTGTTCCTCGGGGTGGTCGCGATGCGATGGATGTTGATCCTCTCGACGTCCGCCGCGGGAACTTTGCTGGTAACGTCGGGGGTGGCCACGCTGGTTGCCCATGCCGTGCCCGGTTCTTATCAGGCGTTCGCCCGCCATCCGGGCATTCTCGGAATGGGGATCGGGGCTTTCATGGTGACGTCGCTGATCCTCCAGACGCTGCTGACCCGCAAAGCGCCGGCGGAAAAGGCGGAAGCCGCCGTCTAGGTGCCTGGCCGTTCGGTCCGAGCCATTGCCGTGTCACCTACGGTGTCTCGAGTTGGCTGCTTGTCATGTGGTGCGCCCGGAGTTTCGCGTGAGACCGTTGTACCTCACTTCCTCGCGCATCCAGATTGTCAGATCCTCTTTCGTCATGGTGTGCTCCGCTACCTGAAGAATGTCGCGCTCAAGCCCTTCCGGGGACGGCAGCATCTGAGCCTTGTTTACGTCCAGAAACACCAACGCCGCGAGGGCGGCGGTTCTCTTGTTACCATCGTAGAACGGTTGGTTCTGTGAGATATGGAACACATAGGCGGTAGCCATACCGGGCAGATCTGCGTGAAGATACTCTCCACCGAACTGCTGCCGGGGCATCATCACCGCTGATTCGAGGAGGCCGTGATCGCGGATTCCGCTTGCCCCCCCTTCATGCTCGATAACATCATCGTGAATAACGAGAACGTCATCGACACTAAGAAACCGGGGCGGCTCCATCACTCGGCCAGCTTCTTGAGCATCTCGCCGTAGCGTGGTCGCAGCTTCGCGATTGCCTCTTCCACGCGCTGTTGCCCGATGCCGACATCCACCGGAGTGATGATGAGGCTGCCGCCGCTGACAATCACCTGGAATTCCGTGTCCTTGTCAGCCCCAAGTGCGTCCAGCAGAGGCTTCTCGATGACCAACGCTTGGCTGTTGCCGTGCTTCTGCAGAGTCTTCACCATGCCGAATCTCCTGTTGTAACTATGTTACAACATTCTCGTCGCGGAGGCAAACGGCGTTCGGGTGACACGGTCTCTCCGGGCCGATTGGATTCGCCTTTCTGTTGATTTCTTGTGGTTATATCGGCCTTGATTGCACTATGAGTGGATTCGCCCCCGGTAGCGTCATGTGGTAAAGAAGGCCAGCACGTACGGCGGCAATGTCCGAATCGAGTCTGCGTCCGCCAGAGCGATGATCGACGCGTTGTGGGAGTCTGCAAGCTCAGCTTGCTGCTTGTGTTGACTCCATTCCCGGGCATCCCTGTTTCTCGGACCTCCTCGTGCTACCCGATTGGCGACCCCTGTGATTCAGGTCCGGCTTTGCCCGACACCTCGCGGGGTTGGCTTACGTTTGCAGTTCGGCGTCGGGCGGATCCCGACCCACCGGCCTGGCATATCGGTCCGAAAGACAGGGCCACCCCCCAGGGCGGGGGTGACTTTGGGGGCGGAGCCTCACCCAGTTTCGCGTCCGTCACTCCAACCTCAGGAATATTCCGCAAGCGGCGATATCTTAGATTACGGGGGAGCCCGCTAATCGGCGCGCCGCTTCGATCATGACGCGCGGGGGAGGGGGCGGAAGACAGTGCGCTGAAGCCAAGGAGGTCGGGCTATGCCCGACACCTCCCGGGGTTTGTTTGCCCTTTACAGTCTGGCGTCGGGCAGAACGCGACCTACCGAACTGGTTTCGCTGGTATGGAGACTCTGGAATGGCCTTCACCGTGGGGGATTGGATGACGTTTCTTCAGGGGGCGGATACGTTGATCGGCCTTCCGCTGCTGGTAGCCGGGGCGGCGCTGATGGTAGCCGGATGGCGTTTGTGGAAGGTCTGCGTCGTGCTGTCCTTTGGCTTGATCGGAGCCGGTCTCGGCCAACGCCTCGCCGGCAGCGCTGATGGAAGTAGTTACTATGCGTTGGTCGCGGGGGTTGTCCTCGGCGTATTGAGCTACTTTCCTGCGCGGCAGAGTGTTGCGGTCTTGGGTGGGTTGATCGGAACGGCGTTGGCGATGTACGTTCTTGCGGACGCCGGTTTGAATGGTGCTCCGCTATGGCTCGTCGGTGCGGCGGTGTTCCTGTGCTGTACGGCGATGGCGTACACCAACCGAAAGACGGTCGTGGTGGCGGTGACGGCAGTATTGGGAGCGGCATTGCTGATGTCCGGGATATCCGTCCTCATCATGATGTCCCCGTCGATGTACGCGCAGCTCAGCTCCATTGCGGCTGCTAGCAGCCTGGTTGGGGCGTTCTTCTTGCTGGTTCCAGCGGTGGTAAGTTACTTTGTGCAGGCCGGTGAAATGCGGCGGCTGGACGTCGAAATCTAATCACACGGCGAACCGGCGCCGGGCGAGTCCCAAGACCGTGCGTTTCCTTCGGGGCGGCCGAGCGAGCTTGCGAACCTCGTTATCGCAGGCAAGTCACGGCATCAATGCCCGAACATGTCGTCCGGCGCGCTCGAATTCCGAGTCCGTTTCATCTTCGGGCATCTTGGCGGCTTCACCGCCGCCCATCCACTCCTTAGCGAAAGTACCGTCGCGGACGTCCTCGAGGATCTGCTTCATGGCGCTGCGGCCGGATTCGCCGACCAGCTTCGGCCCGCGGGTCAAACCGCCGTACTCGGCCGTGTTGGAGATACGCTGTCGCATGCCGGCCAAGCCGTGCTCGTACACCAAGTCTGCCACTTGCTTGAGTTCGTGGACACATTCTAGGTACGCAAGCTCCGGTTCGTAGCCGGCATCCACGAGCGTTTCGAAGGCCGCCTTCATGAGTGAGACGACTCCGCCGCACAGAACGGTTTGTTCGCCGAACAGGTCGGTTTCCGTTTCATCTTCGAAAGTAGTCTCGATGACTCCCGCTCGGGCCGATCCAATGCCGACGCACCATGCCAGGGCGATTCTCTTAGCGTAACCGGTCGCATCGCGGTGGATGGCAAACAGGGCTGGAATGCCCTTCCCTTCGACAAACGAAGAGCGCAGCAAGGTCCCCGGGCCCTTCGGGGCGACCAAAACGACGTCGATTTCGTCCGGCGGTTTGATGAAGCCGTACCGGATGTTGAAGCCGTGGAGGAACCCGACGGCCACACCCGGATTGAGCGCGGGGGCGATTTCTCTCTCGAAGACTGCTGGAGCGGCTTCGTCGGGTAGGGCGATGATGACGACATCGGCGGCACCGGCCGCCTCCCCAACGGGGAGCGGGTCGAACCCGTCAACCTTAGCGTTGTCGAAACTAGCTCCCGGGCGTTGTCCCACGATGGTCTTGGCGCCGGAATCGCGCAAGTTGAGTGCGTGGGCTTTCCCCTGATTGCCATAGCCGATCACCGCTACACGCGTGTTCACGAAGGCTTGCAGATTCAGGTCTTTTTCTCGATAGACTGTCAACGCCATGTTGAGCTACTCCGGTTAAGCCTATGCGTTTGGTGCGAATGGACCATGTCCCACGAGCCCGCGAAACGAGCCGCACGTTGCGTTTGAGCGCCCGTTGATCATAATACCCGCGTCACAACACTGCTAGTCTACTCCAGAGCGACCAGACGATGAAGCCCAACAGGGACACTTTTCACGAACGCCTCCTCGCTGCATTGGAGTCCGAGGACGACTCGGCTCTGATCGCCGAACTCGCTGAGGTTCGGGCGGCTGATATCGGTGAGTCGTTTGAGGTGCTCGATGACGAGGAACGGTCGCGGATCCTGTTCGCTCTTCCTCCGCACACGGCGGCCGAGATGGTCATTATCCTCGATGAGGCCGTCCGGGGCGACGTTTTCGAGGAGATGGACACCGAATCTCTCACCGAGATTCTGGTGGAGCTTCCACCGGACGATGCCGTAGATATGCTCGGCGAGCTCTCCGACGAGGCGAGCGAGGAGATCCTCGAGCAGATGCCGGATGAGGTGGCCGACCGGCTCGAGGAGTTGCTGGGATACGATGAGGAGACCGCCGGCGGGATTATGACGCCGGACATTGTCGCGGTGCCGGCTTCGGCAAGCGTTGCGGATGCGGTCGAACACGTTCGTCAGGCGAGCCAGCAGGAGGATCTGAACGAGGTTTTCGTTGTCGACGCCGCTCATAAACTGGTCGGTGTTGTTCCGCTACGCCGTCTGGTGACCAACCCGCCTTCTACCAAGCTCGGTGACATCTGCGATTGTGACCCTGTCACCGTTATGGTTGATGACGACCAGGAGACCGTGGTTCAAGCCATCCGGAAGTATGATGTTATGGAGGCCGCGGTGCTAGCTGCTGACGGGCGCTTGGTAGGTCGGATCACGCACGATGACCTGCTCGACGTTGCGGAAGAAGAGGCGGCTGAGGACCTTCTGCGAATGGCCGGTACGGATACGTCCGAGCTGGAAACCAGCTCCGTATTTCAGGCGGCTCGCATTCGCTTAACCTGGCTGCTCCCCTGCATGTTCGGGATGCTGTTGACGGCCGCCGTGCTCCAGATCGCCGAGCCGAAGTTCGACATAGCCCTGTTTGGCGCCTTGGCTCTGTTCGTACCGATGATCGGAGCCACCGGCGGCAATACCGGCATTCAGATTACCACTGTCATTGTGCGCGGCTTCGCTACGGGAGAGCTTGCCTCTACCAAGTTGGTCAGGGCTTTGGTTCGTGAGGGACGCATTGCTCTTACCATGGCTCCGGTCTGCGGGTTGTTGGCTTGGGGGCTTGTCACGATGTTCTTCCCCATCTTCGCCTGGATGGGCGTGGAAGCGGGCGGGCTTGCTGATCCGGCGCGCGTGGCCCAGGCAGTGGGGATCGCCATGACTCTGGCCATCCTGGTGGCCGGCTTCCTTGGGATTGCTCTGCCGTTCTCGTTCAGACGTCTTGGGGTGGATCCGGCCGTGTCGTCCGGACCGCTCGTTACCACCGTCAACGATGTCGTATCTGTTACGATCTACATGACGGTTGCTGCGATGATCGTCGCGCAGAAAGCGGCTATCCCAGCTTCTTTGCCAGCCACGCTTGGGCTCGAGTAAGTGCCTCGGAGATGGCGGCGGGGTCGTCGCCGCCTCCCTGGGCCATGTCGGGTCGTCCGCCACCCTTGCCGCCCACGATCGGTGCGATCTCCTTAATCAGGTCGCCGGCCCGCACTCCCTTGCCGACCACGCCCTTGCTCATACCCGCTACGAGGACGACCTTGCCTTCGCTCGCCATTGCCAGCAGTACGGCAGAGGAATCTGTTTTATTGCGGATCCAGTCGATGGCGTTTCGCAAAGTATCTACGGGTGCCATGGGCACCTCTGCTACGATCACCGTGGCTCCGCCAATCGTTTCCGCCGAACCGAGCAGAGAAGCTACCTTGCTCATCACTGCCTCACCCGCGTCACTGGCCGCTTCTTTCTGCTGTTTCTTTGCGGCTTTCTGGAGTTCTCCGATCTTCTGGCGGAGGATGCTCCGAATCCGGATCGGGATTTCGGCTTCGTTGACCTTGACCTGGAAGGCGGCCAGAGCGTCGGCCAGCTCGGGGCCGGTAGGCAGCGAGTGTGCCTGCGAGAGTAGGGCAGCCCCAGTGGCCTCGGATTGCCGTGCGGCGACGCCGGTGATTCCGACCACCCGCCGGATTCCCTTGGCAACGGCCTCCTCCGTGGTCAGCGCGAAACGTTCCGCTTCACCGGTATGCGACAGATGGGTGCCACCACAGAACTCGACGGGGTACTTCATCCACTCGGGGTTCTTCGGATCCGCCAGCATCTGATCGATGTCTGCGCCTATGGACATCACGCGTACGCGGTCTGGGTATTTCTCTCCGAACACGGCGCGCAGGGTGTTGATCTCCAAGGCCGTCTTCTGGTCGACCTCTTTAGAGTTAACCGACTGGTCGGCCTCGATCCGTTCGTTGACGAGCTGTTCGACTCGGGCGATCTCTTCGTCGCTCAGGGGCTTGTTGTGGGCGAAGTCGAATCTCGTTTTCTCGGCGTCAACCAGCGAGCCCTTCTGTTGGATATGGTCGCCCAGGACTTCCCGCAGTGCCCAATTGAGCATGTGCGTGGCCGTGTGATTCTTCATCGTAGCAAGCCGTGCGGGCGAGACCTTGAGGCTGCAGTCGGTGCCCGATCGGACCTCTCCGTGAACCACCTTTCCGTGGTGGACAACGACGTTGAATGGTTCGCCGCCGCGCTGGGGAGTCACGCTACGCACACTGACGCCGGTGACTTCGATTTCGCCGGTTTCCGTCGCGGCGATTCCCGTATCCGATATCTGCCCGCCGGCCTCGGCGTAAAAACAGGTTGCGGCTACGGTGAACGCTACGGGTTCGCCCTGCACTGCCGGGTCCGTACTGCCCGGATCCGACTGTCTGGCGAGAGACGTTATTCTGCTCCGGTTTTGCAGCTCCGGCCCGTATTTGAGGCTGTCGTCGGTGGCCTGGGTTGCTCGGGCCGCCGCGGTTTGAATCAGCTCGGCCGATTCATCCGAGGCGCCTTCACCCCCGGCCCGCGCCCGTTCGCGAGCTTGTTCCATCAATCGTTCGTATTCCCCAATATTGATCGTCAAGCCGCGCTCTTCGGCCATCAGTTCGGTCAGATCGATGGGGAATCCGTATGTATCGTGGAGCTTGAACGCGTCTTCCCCGCCTATCTTGCCATGGTGGTGAGTGACGGCGTATTGGGCGGCGTCGTCGAACAGTTTTATTCCGCGGTCGAGCGTTCGGCCGAACGACTCTTCCTCATCGCGTAGCAGCTCCGCCACATGCTCCGCGTTCTTCCCGCCATGGGCCGTACGCAGTTCCGGAAAGGCGCCGGCCATGTGCGCGATCAGTGGTTCAACCAGATCGCACAAGAACGGCTCGCGCATGTTCAGGTACTGCCGCCCGTATCGCACGCCGCGGCGCAGGATCCGGCGGAGCACGTATCCGCGTCCTTCGTTGCTCGGCAGAGCCCCATCGGTCATCGCGAAGGTCAGACAACGAATGTGATCGGCGACGACCCGGTACGACACCTCGATCATGTCGACAGAAGTATCTTCGGTGTTCCGGTCGTTCGCCGGGGGCGAATCGGCTGGGCGGCAGCCCAGTTGTGTGCCGGTGCGTTTCTCAATGGCATTGAAGATCGGAGACCACACGTCGGTGTCGTAGTTGCTCGTCCGGCCGTTGAGGACCGCGCAAAGCCGCTCGAAACCCATTCCGGTATCGACGTGCTTGGCCGGAAGCGGCTTCAGTACGCCGTCCCCGCCGCGGTTGAACTGAATGAACACGAGGTTCCACAGTTCAATCACCCGGGCGTCGTCGGCGTTAATCAGGTTCGCGCCGGACTTGTCCGGAGTCAGGTCGATGTGGATCTCGCTGCAGGGTCCGCACGGTCCCGTTTCCCCCATCTCCCAGAAGTTGTCCTTCTTGTTGCCCGGGTGAACGCGCTGCTGCGGCAGGATCTCCAGCCACAAGTCGCGTGCTTCGGTATCAGGCTCAAGCCCTTCGGACTCATCACCTTCGAAGTACGTTGCGTGCAGGCGGGTCGAGTCGATACCCCACACGTCGGTGAGCAGCTCCCAGGCCCAGGCGATTGCCTCTTTCTTGAAGTAATCGCCGAAGGACCAGTTCCCGAGCATCTCGAAGAAGGTGTGGTGGTAGGTGTCCCGGCCTACATCATCGAGGTCGTTATGTTTGCCCCCGGCCCGGATGCACTTCTGCGTGTCGGCCGCCCGCCGGTAGGGTCGCGAGCCTGTAGCGAGGAAGACGTCCTTGAACTGGTTCATCCCCGCATTCGTGAACATAAGGGTCGGATCGTCCAGCGGGACGACCGGTGAGGACTCGACGATGGTGTGCTCTTTCGAGGCGAAGAAGTCGAGAAACTGCTGCCGAATCTCGTTGGAAGTCATTCAAACACCGTCCTAACCATGGCAGTAGACACCCTTCCGCACTGGCGAGTTTAGCCTGAATGAGCAGAATTCAGTGCCTGCGCAATCACTCTTCTTGACCCGGTACGTGGCCGGCCGTCAATGCTGTGACGAATACGGATAATGTAACCTGCTAACGTCACCGGTCCAATCGGCTTTTTGTGTGTCCGACACTCGCGACGCCGCGGACAAGGCAACTTGAGGCACGCGATTCTCCTTCAGTAGGCCTGCTCAGACTGCCGACAGTGATCGAGTGGGGACGGTGTAGGTTCCGCTTGACAGGCTTGCCCCTGCACAATAGCGTCCCGGTCGACAAGGAATACACTCTCTTTAAGAGAAGGAGCTCTCATGCGTAAGCTAACTACCCTCTCCGTGATGTTGTGCTGTCTGTTCGCGATTACTACGGGATGCAAGGCCCCCGCTCCGGTGGTACCGGATGAACCGTACACCGCCTCCAACAACCCCACGACGCTCGCCGGTCGTGGCGCGCCGGATCTCGAGGACGACAAGAGGCCGGCCGCGTGGGTGTTCATCGACGGGATCGGCGGGCACTTCATCGACGTTGAAGGACGTCCTCAGGTGCAGTGGGTAATCGACGGCAAGGTCTGCTCGACCCCGACCTTCCAGGTGGAGGTGTACGAGGACTTGCTCGGCAAGGCCACCGATTTCAAATGCGTTCTCAAGAGTTTGGACACCGACGACGGTCCCGGCGAGACGTACTTCGGGATTGCCGCCAAGGAAGGACGCTTCTCGGCCGGCAAGGAATACTCCCTTGTCGCTCCCGGGGAGGATTTCGTCGTTCGAGATGCGACCCATACCGAGATCAACGAGATCGGACCGCTGGCGCCCGGTGAGTATATGCTGGCTGCAGGGGTCAAGAACGGCGAAACCGGCAAAGAGGCCCTCGCTATAACCTACTTCACTGTAGGAAGATGACCGTCGGCACCGGCTGACGGCAATAACGTGACCCCGCCCCCGCTATCGGGGGCGGGGAGACCTGCGCCCAGGGCGTTATCGCACGTAGAGGCTCGGGTCCACTCCACGTCCTATCTCTACACTGCTCAAGAGCAGTGGCACGCGCGAGGATCTAGGTGTGACGTGGCGAGGTGATGCTACGTTAGCGCGGCGACAATCAGTCGTCGTGCTCATCATCATCCGCCTCATCGAAGCCGTCCATCGGCTCGATGGCCGGTCCGAAGGCAATCAAGTAGCCCTCGAGCACGCGGACGACCTTCCCGCGGAATTCGCTTCGCTCCAGCTCCACACAATCTTCCGTATCCATCGTGGTGGAGAAGACGTGCCCCCCGTCGGCCTCGCGGTCGTGTGTGACAGTCGGATCGGGCCAGTCCAAGCCGGCTTCGGCGAAGGTTCCGCCTAAGTAGGCTTCGATTGTCGTCTCGGCGTCACTTACGGACTGCACAAACTCCTCCCCGACCTCTGGACTCTGCGTTCGGAAGGACACGGCCACCTGGGGCACGGTGGGCCGTACGGTGACCTCGAACCAGCAGTTATTACCGGCGTCGAAGCGGAGCGTGGATTCTCCTTCGGTTTCGCCTTCGCTACGCATTGCCGGTCCGTAACGATCATCGGCCTCGACGATGCCCTCCACGTATTCCAAGAAGGCTGCGACCAACTCGTAATCATCCTCGGAAAGTGTCATCTTGTGTCACTCCAGTCGTTTCTTGAGGGTCAACACGTCCTCTTTCACGGCCCTGCCGCCGAGGGTCGATCCGATCGAGAATCAAACGGCGCACGCGCGTGAAGGGTAGGGTAACAAACCGGTGCATGCGAACATACCACGGACGGCGATAGGATGCCGCAAGCTGTTCCGCCGTAAGCTGATCCGGACGGGTGCGGCGTTGCAGTTTGAGCAGATGGTAGCGGTCGCCCGCCTGAAACCACGCTCGTAAACGCCGCATCGGCCAAAGCTCACCGCCCCATTTCAGCGGAACGTACCAACAGATCTGAAAGTCGAACAAATGCGGTTGCCCGTCATCTCCGACCAGCACGTTTTCGCATTTTTCCAGGTCGACGTACGCCATGTCCCGCTGGTGGATTCGGTCGATCAGGGTCCGCAGTTGTTCGTGGAAATCGTCCGGAACCTGCTCGCCCTTGGCCAGCGGGTGCCCCTCCACGAATTCCCGAACGATGCCCGTGGAGCCCCAGGGACCGATGAGCTGCGGCACGCCGTCGACGTCGGCCAATCTCTGAAACGCTCCTTCCTCTCGCCGGGCGAGGAACCGCCCGACCCAGCCCAAAGGGACCAGCAGGAAGCTCGCTTGGCGGTTGACTTTGAGCAGCACCTTGCCCGGGGCACCCTCGTACAGGGCGGTGATCGCGAAGAAGTCGTTTTTGAAGACCTCTCGCTGGGTGTAGGACTCTCCGCCCACGTCAATCTCGGCAGGGAGGGGCTTACGCCCGAGGGCTTTCAAGCTGGAGGGGACTTGCCTCGCCAAAGTCGCGGTCTTTCGCAGGCTCAGAAATCAGCACCGATTACAATTGGCGGGATTGTAGCGGGGAGCCGGAGCGTGTCCAATTAGGCCCACGCGGTTGACCTGTTGGTGCCGGGGGAGCGTAGTAGTGAATATGCAGAAGACCGTCGAGAACCTCTCGCTGTTTCTGCTGATCGTGGTGGTGGTAGTTCGCCCCTTGGTCGCGGAGACGTACGATTCGGCCGGCAGTCCGCTTACTGCCGCGCTGGGCGCCGTCTCCGATCCCACGCCGGTCCGAACGCTGGTGTTTGACCTGGCAATTCTCATCGGTGCGTGCGGCTGGCTGGCCTCGCGCTTCTTCGGGACGCCCCGGCGGTATCGCTGGACCGGACTCGAGTGGGGCGGCGGGTTGATTATCGTGGCGGCCGTGATCTCGTGCGTGTTCGCCGGCAACAAGCGCCTGGCCATTAACGCTTCTGCAGATTGGCTGTGCTTGATTGTTCTGACGATCGGCCTGGTTCAACTCATGCACCGGCGTTGGCAGCGCCGGTTAGTGCTGGCCGCGGTGATGGCGTCGGCATGTGCTCAGGCGGTTCATTGTGCTGACGAGTACTTCTGGGGCTTCCCGGATACATGGGCCCATTACGAGAGTATGAAGGCGGAGTTCTGGGCTCAGCAAGGAGTCGAGCTGGACTCGGCCAAGGTTGAGATGTTCGAGCGGCGGATGAGGGCCCACGAAGCCTCGGGCTATTTCCCGCACAGCAATATCGCCGGGGCTTATCTTATCATGTGCGGGCTGGTAGGGGTTGGAATTACCGCGGTGCAATGGCGATGGGCGGCGGACCCGGTCGGGGTCGCTTTGGCGGTATTCTGCACACTGGCTGTCGCGGTGGTCCTGCTGGCCGCGTTTCTGACCGGGAGCCTGGGGGCTCTGGTGGCCGGCGGTTTCGGGGTGGTTGTCTGGCTGTTCGTTCGATGGAAGGCCTTGTGGATAGACCGGCATCGCCGCGGAGCCTTGGTTATCGGGTGGGTGTGTGCGGTGGTGGGGATGTTGGCTTTCGTCGGGCACGGTCTGGTTCACGATCGGTTCCCCCACATGTCGCTGACCTTCCGATGGCAATACTGGAAGGCGTCGGCCGGACTGATGGCGGATCATGTTTGGACCGGTGTCGGCCGGGAGAACTTCGGCCGCAAGTACCTGCAATACAAGCCGATAGACAGCCCCGAGGAGATTTCCAATCCGCACAATCTGTTTGTACAGGCAATGTCGGAGTGGGGCGTGCTCGGACTGGGTGGCATCGTCGTGATTCTGGTTGGAGTGTCGCGGGTTGTTGCCCGTCCGGTGCTGCGCCGCGGTTTCCGGGATGACGACGCGGAACCGGAGCCGGGGTTGGTGGCATGGTGGCTCTGGGGCGGCGCGTTGTTGGTTACTTTGACGGTGGTACGGCTGGCGTTGATCGATACGGATGCAGACAAGTTCTTCGCTTTCGCATACTCCACGAGCGTCGTAACCGGGATGGCGTGGCTGGCGGGGTTTGCGGCGTTTAGTTTTAACGATCAGGCCGGTATCGGCAGCAGTCCGTTGAAGAAGGGGGGGAAGAAGCGCGACCGGGTTACTGGAAGCGACCCCATTGGCTTTCTTGAACGCCCGATTGTGCCAACGGCCCTAGCGGTGGCTCTTCTGGTCTTCCTGTTGCAGGACATGATCAATTTTGCGTCCTTTGTTCCCGGATCGGCGACGACTTGCTTTACGCTGCTGGCGGTTTGTGTTGCCCAGCGAGTGGGGGTTGAGCCGGTGCCGGCCGGGCGGGGAAACCGAGGGCGGATCGCGGCGATTGTCGCGGGATTGTTGGCTACGGTGGGTTTCGTCGTTTTGACGGCCTGGCCGGTTGTGAGCGCCAACCGTAGCCTGGTCCGCGCTGAGAAGATGGCTCCGCAGATCGCCCCGGCGCCGATCAGCAGTCAGCTTGCCGACCGGTTCTACCGGGAGGCGCTGGCGGCCGATCCGCTGGATCCGACTCCCGCGGTTGCCCGCGCCGGGTGGCTCTATTCGATCACGAGCATCCCGCAGTTGCGGGAGCCGGCGTTCGCTCTGGCGGTGGAATCCGTCGAGGAGGCTCGGAAGCGTGATCCGTTCGACGTCAAGCTGCCGCGAATGCTGATGCAGCTTCATCGAGCCGAGGCGGAGTATATGCACGCCCCGGAGGATTATCTCTCCGCGGTGCGTGCCGCCGAAGAGGCACTGAAGCTGTATCCGCTCGACCCGCCGGGGATCAAGTCGCTGGCCGACTGCCTGACGGAAGCCGGGACGGCGTCCGGCTCGCAAGACCTGCTGCGTCAGGCGCTTGAGACATATCAGAAGGCGATGGATGTCGACGATTCCCGGCTCGAATGGGAGACCATCCGCCGGTTCCGTGCGCGGGAGCTGGATGAGATCCGAGAGCAGATGAACGGGATCCGGCAGCGTCTGTCGGCGACCGAATAGCCAGGCGCCGAATGCACGCGATCGCCGTTCCCGTCGCGGCAGGTCTCGTTCCTCGACCGTGCCCTACGGAACGGGTGGCCCATGGCTTTAGCCGTGGGGGATGCCCGCAATCCGTACGGCGAGCGTAAGCGACCCGCTCCGGGCGTGTGGTGCATTGGGCCGGCTCCCTGACGGTTGCGATACTGACATGCTGGAGGCACTCCCCGGCAGTCGCGGGGCTGATGTATCAGAGGCATTCTCTGGCAGTCTGCAGGCAGGATGCCTACGCTACGGTAGTCGCGGCAGGTCTCGTTCCTCGACCGTGCCCTACGGGTGGCCCATTGCTTCAGCGGTGGGGGATGCCTAAGGAATGTCAAATATGTGGCAGTAGTCGCGGCAGGTCTCGTTCCTCGACCGTGCCCTACGGAGGTGCCGGCGGGGTGGCATGGGCCAACTTGTTGGCCCGTGGCGGGTTGTGTTTTACGAGTGGTGCGTTGTGGAGCGTTCTGCAGGCAGGATGCCTACGCTACGGTAGTCGCGGCAGGTCTCGTTCCTCGACCGTGCCCTACGGAACGGGTGGCCCATGGCTTTAGCCGTGGGGCTGTCGTTCCTCGACCGTGCCCTACGGGTTGCGGCAGCTTCTGTGCCTCGACCGTGCCCTACGATGCGGCGGTTGGGCTACTCGCTGATGACCCAAGTCTTGTGTTCGTCAAGGACGAAGTGGTAGGTCGAGTAGTCTCGTTGGACCAGCTCGCTGTTGCGGCCGTCGATGCGGATAACCACCAGCTTGTCCCAGCGGATCGGGATGCGGCTGACGTTGATGGAGAACTCGGCGACGTCGTGCGTTTCGATGGTCAGCTTGTTTCGATCCGCGTCGAACGAGCCGGTGGCCCAAGCCCCTGCGGCTTCGCCGCGCACTTTGTGGATTGCCAGCCACTCGGCGCCGTCGTTTGCCGTAGCGCCGATCTCCACGCGGGTGGGGATCGGTTCCGGTGGGGGGGCGGGGTTGGTCTCCACCTGGCCGGCGACCGGCACTTCCGACCGGGTCGGGCAGGCGGCGTCCGGGGTGCAACAGAACAAAAGCAGGCACAGGCTCCCCGAGCCGATACAGCCCGATAACGATAACCGGCGGGCACTTCCCGGCCTTCGGCCGCGGTTCGGGATTGATGCACGGTTGAGGTTCATGGAGACCACCTCCTGAGTCGCGGGCGCGACCCCGTTGAGGTCGAAGAGAATCAACAGGCTCACGTTCCCAGGGAAGCCGCTCCGCGGCAACCCTGAGCTTGGGGACGGAAGCTAACGTCGCCGAGCCCGGTTGCCAAGGCGACCGCGATCTTGTACCGTCCATCCCCCCGAAAGGACGCATACTAATGACCCGAAGCAGAAAAGAACCGATCACCCGCTCAACGACGATCCTGGCCGTCCGGCGGGACGACAGTGTCGCAATTGGTGGCGACGGACAGGTTTCCATCGGCGACACGGCCGTCAAGCACAACGCCCGCAAGATCCGACCTTTGGCCGAAGGGAAGGTTCTATGCGGGTTTGCCGGATCAACGGCCGACGCCTTTGCCCTGTTGGAGCGGTTTGAGGTGAAACTCGAACAGCACAAGGCCAACGTGCGGCGGGCCGCGATTGAGCTTGCCAAAGAGTGGCGTACGGACCGGGTCCTACGGCGTCTTCAGGCAATGCTGGTGGCGGTGGCGAAGGACGCCACGCTCATGCTGAGCGGGTCCGGGGACGTAATCGAACCGTCCGACGGGGTCGTTGGGATCGGCTCGGGGGGGATGTACGCGTCCGCGGCCGCCAAGGCGCTGATCAGCCATACCGATCTGCCACCCGAGCAGATTGTCAGGACTTCGCTCGGTATCGCGGCGGACATCTGTGTTTACACGAACCATGATCTGACGATCGAGGTATTGGAATAAGATAAGGGGATGCAACGGTGCGCAGCGCGGCGATTCGATCCTCTTGCCGGTTCGGTCGTCGCTGCGATCTGATATTCCGTTCAACTTATCCGGGACGACCATGCAGGAATTGACTCCTAAGCAGACTGTTGAGGCACTCGATAAGTATATCGTCGGCCAGAACGCGGCGAAGCGGGCGGCGGCCGTGGCTATCCGAAACCGCTGGCGGCGTCGCCAACTTCCGGACGAGCTGCGCGACGAAGTCGGCCCGAGCAACATGATTTTGATGGGCCCCACCGGAGTCGGAAAGACTGAGATTGCCCGGAGGCTGGCCAATCTGGTGAACGCGCCATTCATTAAGGTCGAGGCCACCAAATACACCGAAGTGGGCTACCACGGTCGTGATGTAGAGAGCATGATCCGCGATCTCGTGGAATTAGCCATCCACATGGTCAACGCCGAGCAGACTGAGGTCGTGCGGGCGGAGGGGGAGCGGCTTACGGAGGAGCGGTTGATCGATGCCCTCATGCCGCCGACGGACTTCGACCGGATGGATGACGCTCCCCAGAGCGAGACGGCCGAACGCCGCCACCGCAGTCGCGAGAAGATGCGGGTCCAACTCCGCGAAGGGGAACTGGACGATCGGGTAGTAGAGATCAGCGTTGAGTCGCGCGGTACGCCGATCGGGGTCATGGCCACGCTCGGCGGCGACCAGCTCGACAACGACTTCCAGGGCTTGATGGATCGGCTGATCCCTTCGCAATCGAAATCGCGGTCGGTACCGATCCGCGAAGCTCGCAAGATCATCTTCGACCAGGAGTGCGACAAGCTGATCGACCGTGATAAGGTCATCGAGCGCGCCGTGCGGCGGACCGAGAACTCCGGAATCGTGTTCCTTGACGAACTGGACAAGCTGACCGCGCCGAGCCAGAGCCACGGGCCGGACATCTCGCGGCAGGGGGTGCAGCGCGATTTGCTTCCGGTCATAGAAGGCTGCACGGTCAACACTCGCTACGGTCCGGTGAAGACGGACCACATTCTCTTCATCGCGGCCGGGGCGTTCCATGTGTGCAAACCCAGCGATCTCATGCCGGAGCTTCAGGGACGGTTGCCCATTAGGGTGGAGCTGGACGATCTGACCCGTGACGATTTCGTGCGGATCCTCACGGAACCGGAGAACGCGCTGACCAAGCAGCAGACCGCATTGCTCGCCACCGAGGGAGTGTTGATCGAGTTCACCGAGGACGCGATCGCGACCCTGGCCGACACGGCTTACCGCGTTAATGAATCGACGGACAACATCGGAGCCCGGCGGCTGACCACGGTGATGGAGAAGCTCATGGAGGAGATCAGCTTCACCGCTCCGGACCGGAACGGTGAGACGATCCGGATCGACGCGGCCCACGTCACCGAGCGGCTAGCGAGTATCAGTCAGGACAGCGACCTGAGCCGGTTCATCCTGTGACATCCTCCGTCGAAAGGCGGGACCCGCCCCGGGGAGATTTCCGGGCCAGGGTACCCAGAGACGCCCCCGGCGAGGCGGTTGTGTCCTTCGTTCACGGACCGGAGGGAAGCGTCGGACGCCCTTTGGAACCCGGCGGGGAACGGCGTACCGGGTTGGCAGCGTTTTGTGGCATCAGGAGTGGGTCTATTATAGGACGTTATGTCCTGCTTTCGGGCGCTGCGAATCTTATCGAAACAAACTCAGATGCGGCCATTGCCACAAGTCGATCTTTTGGCGTAGGATACGCCCGTTGTTCACCGGAGTAGTCTTTGGGCATGGTTTGTTCCGTTCGGTTGGTAGTTCCAGGAAGGGAGTTGCGTTGATCAAGATCAGGCCTCGCGGCAATGAGTCTATTCAGCAGATGTTGAAGCGCTTCAAGCGCTTGTGTCAGCGCGAGGGGTTGACGCGCGATATGAAACGCCACAGCTATTACGAGAAGCCGTCCGAGCGGAAGCGGCGGCAGTCGCGCAAGGCTGCTCGTAAGGTTGAGCGGGACGATCGACCGTCGTTTCGGCGGTAGAGAGCTTTGGCTTCCGGGGTGTGCGGCCGTGGGGGTTCTTCTCTACGGCGGCCCCGTGCGTCTTGTGCAGATCGGTTTAGTTCCGGGCTTCACCCAGCGTTACTAATCATCGGTGGTTGAGTTGTATCAGCTCGGGTCGGCGTCGGTGGTTGTCACCGGGTGACGTCGGCTTGGGCTACCGCTATATTCTGTTTGCGGCGAAGTTAACTCCCGGCAACGGAGGTAATGAGTTATGGTCGAGCAGAAGGTCGCCCTGGTTACGGGTGGTTCGCGCGGCATCGGTAGGGCGATTTGTCTGGAGCTCGCCCGGGCCGGCTACGCGGTGCTCGTGAATTTCAACGAGAACGTCGGTGCGGCCGAAGAGGTGCGGGAACTAGTTGAAGAGCAGGGCGCGCCGGCCGAAATCTGCCAGGGGGATATATCGGCTAAGTCGCACCGCGACCTGCTAGTAGCGTTCACCATGGAGCGTTTCGGGCGGATCGACCTGCTGGTCAACAACGCGGGTATCTCTCCGAAGACACGAATGGACATTCTCGAGACCGATGAGAAGAGCTTCGACCGGGTGCTCTCCACCAACCTTCGCGGGCCGTACTTCCTCACGCAGCGCGTCGCCAAGGAGATGATCGGTCTGATCGAGGCCGGGGTCATCGAGGGCGGGGCGGTCGTTAATATCGGCTCCATCCGCTCGTTCACCGCCGCGAGCAACTACGGTGAGTATTGTGTCAGCAAAGCTGGCTTGAGCATGGTCACGCGGTTGTTCGCGGCCCGCCTGGCCGAGCACGGGATTAACGTCTACGAGATCAGCCCGGGGATCATCGAAACGGACATGACCTCGCGTCCGGAAGTGCGCGAATACTATAACGGCAAACTCAGCGACAAGATGACACCCATCAACCGCTGGGGTAAGCCGGAGGAAGTAGCCCTCGCCGTAGGCGCAATCGCCCGCGGCCACTTCCCCTTCAGCACCGGAAACGTCCTGAACGTAGACGGTGGCTGGCACCTGCGCGAGCTGTAGCGGTATTGGGCTGGGTGGCCGCATCTCTTTGGAGTTGGGGGACTGCCCGATTGCCGCAATCGAACTCCGACGGGTTACGCGAGCCGAAGGATGTTGTTCAACCCACTTCGGGGTTGGTGCGTGTGGGGGCTCTGTGCCCCAGGGTGGCACTCCGCGGCTACGCCGCTTCGTTTACCCTGGGCTTTGTTGTAGAACGCCTTCGGCGTAACTTCAGAAGGCGCGTGTCATGCGATGACCACGGCAGGTCTCGTTCCTCGACCGTGCCCTACGCGAGCGTTAGCGACCCGCCCTTGACTGATGCGCGTTGTCATACGAACCGAACTGTCTGCAGCAGAATGCTTCGCAGGACTCCAGGATGGGGCAGTCCCAGGCTCCTTTGAAGGTGGCGAGTATGTCGGGCCAAGAGAAGTTGCCGTTGTCGATGACGTCCCGGAGTTCTTTCATAATGGCCAAAGCGGAGGCCGAAAGGGTGCCGACCGGGCACCAGGTGGAGATTTCACAACCAACGTAGCAGTGTTGCCACTTGTCCAGCTCCGGCGGTCTACACTGGGTGGGGCGAGGGCGATGGCTGTCGTAATGGACTGCCATGACGAATGCGGAGGCAATGCCGGACAAGACAATGGGCCGTGCCGCCGGCTCATTGAGGTACCGCAGGTCTCGGCCGGCTCTGGTGAGACGAGTTATCCATGTGACCAGATCATGGCCGGGCGCCGGTGGGGCTTGCGGGGTAGGCGCCGCAGCCATTGGCGCAGTCTTTGAAACACCGCCGCCGATCGAAGGTGTGTTCGCGGCAACTAGCGTGATAACGGCCAGACTAAGCAACGCCAGGCTCGCGCAAGTGTGGTCGGGAATGCGGGCATCCCGGAATATCAGGTTCGACAGGCGATGTTTCACAATTGCGCTCCTTGCATCGTTCGCACAGGGCCCGGTCCGGCGCGTTACGGTTCGGCCGACCGGCGGTTCCAAGCCTCCATGGCGCGGAGTTTGGCGGCTCGAATAGCCGGATCCTGTTCCCGCTCCCATGGGGGAGCGTCCTGTGCCAGGGTCTCGACGAGCCGGTAATCGCATCTCAGTTCATTGGCTGGTGTACGCAGGGCTTCGAGACTGGCCCACTCCAGAGTCTCTCCACCCAGATTCGTATTGCGGATGTCCGTCAGATCCGTCTGCTGTGGGGAGAACTCTGCCCGGCTGAGGTCTTTGTCAGCAAGTGCTAAGTGTCGGTCAGGTGCCACGATCACTCCGAGTGATCCTCCCAAGGGGGAGCCGAAGGGTGGAGAACAGGCGTCGGGAACGCTGCCGAGAACGGACGTGAAAAGCGTCTCGCCGAGACGCTCGTCTGCGATTAGACCGACGGATGGTCCGATTCGATGGAGAAACGGCCCCTCGACGATCTCGGCGGCTTGCGCAGATTGGGCCGCGCTCCAGACTATGGCGTAGGTCGACTCGGGACCGCAGAAGTACTCGACGAAGACCGTTGGGAAGATCAACCCCCGGCCGCGATGCTTGGCGGAGAATTCCCGCATGGCCTGCAGATCACTGGAGAGTCGAATGAGGCTCTCCGGCTCCTCGGGCGGGGCGGCTTGCTTCGCTTCCCAGATCCGCTGCAGCAGAGCGAGCGTCTGCGCGGCAGTCAGCTCGGCCTGTTGCGGATCCGAACCGCCGCCGCCGGCCAGCGCTTCGGCCAACTCCCGTTCGACTGCTTCCCGGATAGCGTGGCTGCCCAGCAGATCGTCCAGGTACTTAACCTCCGTCAAGACCGTTGCCAGTCCATCAGGCGGGGCGGAATCGGGAGCCCATTCCCATTGGATTGCCTCGGTGTTCGGTCGTGACAGGGTCAAGACATACTCCGGGCGCAGTTCTGCGGCGAGTTGATTCAATGCCCCCTCGGCCGACTCCCGTTCGATTCCGTCGGGAACCTGATCCAACGCCCAGCGGGCTTGGAACGAGATCCGCAGACTGGGCGAACCGGGCGTGGAGTCGAGTTCCGGTCGGTCGATGATCTCCAGGCGCGGCTGGATATACCGCGTCTCCCATTCGGCGACGTTATCCAATCCGGGCGGAGCGGTTCCATCGATCCACGGGTCCGGCACGCCGGCGGTAAGCGGGGAACCCGCGCCCGGCGGGTGCTCGTAGTCGCGCAATTCAGCGTATTTCTCCAACAATGCCCAGTAGGCAGGGGCCTCCCAATCACGGAGCAACCGCTCGGGCGATCCCAACGGCACCACCAGTTCCACTCGGTCGGCCGGATCCAGCTCCGCCGGGTTGGCGTTGACATCAGCAATCCACGGGGCGGCTGCGGCCACGTGCAGCCCTTCGGCGGTTGAGCCGTCTATTTCGACGAAGTTCGGCTCCGGGTAGATACGTCTGATCCAGTGGGTCTCTTCGAGTCCGGCGTTGACGTTATCGATGATGTCCAGGGACTGCTCCAGACCGTCTAACACTTCTGCCCAGCTCCGCTGGGGTACAAAGCGAAGATCTTCGGAGCTCCATCTTGCTTCCACAACCAGCGGCCGGAGGTTGGCGGTGTTGAAGGTCACCTGTTCGGCACTCTTGAGCATTACTCCCACATCAGACGGGCGGTCAATCTGCACGGCCTCCCGCACATCATAGGGGTCGAGCCGGGCGACCCACTCGCTGGCGGAATCGGCTTGTTTTTCAAGCAGGATGGGCTCCAGGCCGGTGCGGACTCGGTTGCGGAGCTGCGTTTCACTTGCGATCGGAATGGTGATATCACCGTCTTGGGCCACGAGAGGTATGTCCTCCAATCCGGTGACCTCCCGATCCCGCATAGTCACCGTCACCGAGGTCGCGGCCGACCAGAAGGAAAGATCGTCGGAGATTGCCCATGACGGCTCGGTGACACTAACCGTTATCAGGTCCGGTGCCGCGTAGGCCGTGAAATCTTGCCGGACTACGTCGCGCACTATTTCCGTGAGCCGAGCGGTTGGGCCTTCCCGGAGCAGTCTGTCCAACTCGGCGCAGTCGGCGCGAATTGAGGCGGCGTATTCCCGGGATAACGTCCATTCGTCGCCCCCGTCGGTAAGGACCAACTCGATCGGACGTTCGGTCGGGTCCAAGCCCGGCAGTCGATAGACTATCGTTGGAGTGCTGGGGATTCCTGTGGTTTCGGACGCCACCAGCCGGCTCGAAAGCGCGGCTCGGCGGACGAATACCGATCTGTTGAGCAGGTTGCCTATCTGCAGGGTCGGCAGATCCTCCAGTGACGGACCCATTGAGGAATCTTCTGTGATCAGATCGGTATCGTCGATTTCACTGGCGGGTTCATCGCTCCCCGGTGGTGCAGCCGGCTCCGAAGTGTCACCCGGCTGCGGTGCGACGACCACATTCTCTGGTTGTCCCAACTGGCTTGGCCATTGCAACCATACCGTCAGCGCAAGTGCCGCAATGATGGCTGCTCCGATTCCTCCCCGGAGCTTCCATGACGATCCGGTGACACTTCTGGGTCGCGCGGGGACGACTTCAACTTCGTCCCGGCTCTCCGGGACGCGGCCGAGTTGCTTGAGGGCCTCTGCCGCGGTGGGCCGGTCCTCGGGGAGCCGGGCCAGCATCCGTCCGACGATGCTCTCCAAGCGCTGAAACTCAGGATCGGTCGATTCGCGGAGCAACCCCCGACTAGCGCCAGTGAACGGTAGCCATGCCATCGACTCGGCCATCGCCGCGAGGCGGTGGTCGTTGTGCCCCTCAAGATACGGATGACGATGGTCGGCCATCAAGCGGAGGAGTATTCCGGCGGCAAAGACGTCAGAACCCGGCTCGAAAGTGCCCAGCGTGGCGGGGTTGCCGTACTTGTCGGGATCAATGAACCCGCAGATTCGGTTGTCGCTTTCGCTCTCCGGTGCCAGGACCTTCCAGACGGCCGTGCCCTGTTGCTCGGGCGGTCCGTCGCCATGAGGCTCCGCGGAGAGGTTCTTATACTGTTCAACGTCGAGGACAGCGCACAATGCCGGGGCGAAGCCGAAATCGGAGATCTTCTCGACACCGTCTGGTGAAGTCAGCAGCGTTGCGGCGCAGAGGCTGCCGTGGACCGCGGGAAGGTCTGCGTCGTGGTTGAAGGCGACGCGGAGACCGTCCAACAATGCGGTGGCCCAGCGGAGTAGCTCTTCTTCGTTTGCAACGGGAGCCTTGCGGTTAAACAGGTTTGCCGCCGGCGGCACGGCGGGTTCGTGCTCAACGAAGAAGGCTTGTTCGTTTTGTTGGAGCTTTCCGATTAAGCCAAGGACGTTCGGAGAACGCAAGGCCAACTCTTGCTGCACGCGGACGCAGACTGAGAGCCGCCGGGCCAGCTCTGCCAGCCCCTTCTTGGACAAGCCGGCAGGTTTGAGGATAACACGACGAAACGGAATGCCCATACGGCCCCAGCCCTCTGTGCGCGTAGCGTTCAACGACGGGATAGTAACCTATCGGGATGTTCGGTTCGAGGATCGTAGCCGGCGGGGCGGCGTCCTTTACCAAACCGGTTGAAGAGAGTACGGTGGTTCGGGAGGCAATGCCGGTGAATCGCAGTGCCGAATCTGCCGTTTTCGGGATTGGGTAGAAACGACCGATGTAACATCCGTGGCAGCGCGAACGAGGCCGCAATGTGCGGTCGAAGCGGTCATTCTCAAGTTCTGGAAGCTATCCATGGGTAACGAGGGCAAAGAGGGAGCCAACGGGCCGCCGCAGACGCCGTCCGCCGACGCGCTGCTTGCGGCGTTTGCCGGCGCCGATGAGTCGGAACGCTATCGTCTGCTGTCCAGCGTGCTCTCGGGCATGGCCGACAAGAGCGGTGCCGTCGACAGCGGCAGCGCGGCAGAGGTCGAAGCCCTGTCAAAGAGGCTGCAGGAGGCCGCGGAGGAGAAGGCCGCCCTCGCCGATCAAATCGCCACTGTCAAGGCTGATCTCGGGCTCGCGACTTCGAAGCTGGAAGCGGAGCAGACCCGGGGGCACGAACTCCAGTTGATTACGGAAGAGCAGCGCGAGCGCATGGAGTCCTCCCGGAAGAAGCTGCAGGAGGTCGAAGCGCAACTGCAGGCCCGCAATGCGGAACTGCACAAGACCCAGGTGGAAAATGAAGACCTGCTGCTGAAATTGCAGCGATCAGAGGCCAAGGTCGGCGACAGCTCCAAGACGGACCGGTTAGAGGAGGGTCGCAAGGTTCTCGCGGCCGAGAACGCGGAGTTAAGCAGGCAGCTCGAGCAGCTTCGGGCGGACAAGGACGCCGACATCACCCGGTTGACCGAGGAGCTGGCCGCGGCGCGCTCCGGGGCGTCCGGCAAGGGGACTTTCGACTTTCCTGCTTTGTGGGAGCGGCTCGCCGCGGCAGATTCGGCGCTGGTGGAGGGGCACGTGGCGCCCACGGAACAGGCGGCCGAGCGGTTGTTTGAAAGCTACATAGAGCTGGTGCGGTTCGTTGACAGTTTCGACCAGTTGCTCCGTCCGTTCCTTACTAAGTACACCCGGGACCATCCACCGGTTCGGGTGCCTTGGGATGTCTATGCCAAGCGGGACGGTGCGCGGGACACCGTGAAGCAGGTTCTCGCTCCGATTGGTGGTAAGCCAGTGGGTTTTTTGAGGGTGAAACTGCGTGGTTTGTATCGTTGGGTCGAGGCGGCCATGATCGGATCCGATGCTGCTCTTGAATCCGTGGCCTCCGAACTTTATACCTTTGCAATGGACAAGGAGCCGTACGGCGCCGGCTCCGATCCCAATCGAAAAGTCAAGGAGTTCCTCCGAGAGAACGGCCCCGACCTTTTCCTTCAGCGAATGCGCGAGCTTCGCGGGTCGAAAATCGCGGACGTCTTCGGGCGAGGCGCTTGACCGTAAACCACCGTACTGTGGGGATGAACACATGAGCAGGCTTCGTGAGTTTCATGGAAGAACGAGATACGTTCCGCGTTGGCTGATGGCGGCGTTGCCGGTGGTGTTGACGGTGCCGCTCGTTGGGTGTCAGTCGCGCACGTTGGTGATTACGCAAGCGGATAGGATCAACACGGCGATGCAGTTGGGTCGCGCCCTGGAAAACCAAACGGGGGAACCGCTGGAACTGACCGTGGTTTGCGTGAAGCCTGAGGATCTGGAGAAGCAGGAGAATTCGCGGCTTAGCCCGGACAGCTTGATCACGTCGAAGGAGTGGTACGAGTTTCGCCCCGAGGGTGGAGTTCCCACCGGAGGGCGCTTCGACATTCCGGACAGCCAGATCTACGTGTTGACCAACAAGAACAGAATCTGCGGGCAGGTGCGGGGTCCTGCGTTGCGCGGGGCGATCGAGGACGGAACTGCGGAGCGCTTCATCAAGGGGATCTCGTTCGGGAGGAAGTCATACAGCAAGAAGTCGGCGATTTACGTCTTCCCCAAGTTCATCGACAGGAATGGTGCGGTGTTGCCGGTCCCGCCGGTGCGTTTCAGCCCGCCTGCGGCTTACTCCTCCACTTTGCGGGTGGAGATTGGGGTGGAGCCGGGCGGACCCCACGATGGCCAGTACCTGCGGCGGGTGGAAAAACGGTGACAGCGCAGTTGCAGGCCGACGACCTGGTGCGGCCGGCTGACGGTGGATGGAGCCCAGTCATGGAGTTGGTCCAGGCTCGCGGGTTACCCGATATGTGGGTGGAGGGACGCAGCGTTCGAGTCGGAGATTGGTGCTCATGAGTTTCTGGACGGAGATCCACTGGTCGGAGGGGATGTTCCTTCGACCTCATCATCTTCAGGCGGCACAGCGCCGGGTGGAGACGGTGGTCAACACGGGGTTCGACTCGCTCAGGCCGTTTGCCTGGGGTTTCATGAGCCTGGACGTTGCGCAGGAGCCTCTGGAGAACTTCACGCTTCGTCTGGATGAATGCGTCGTGCGCATGAAAGACGGAACGTGGGTGCAGATCCCGGAGAACACCCAGGTTGCTCCGCTCGATTTCCAGGAACAGGTGGACTCGGCGAAAGGCCCGTTGGACATCTACTTGGGCATCCCCCAAATGCAGGAAGTCCGGGCGAATTCCGTGCCCCTCGAACGGCCGGAGCAGGCGACCGGTACTCCACGTTACGAGCCGCACCCGCTGATGCGCCGGGATGAGAATACCGGCGAGAATCCGCAAATGTTATATGTGCGGAGGATGCGCGGGCGTCTGTTCGTGGCGGGCGACGATATGACCGGGTATGAGACCTTGCGCATCGGCGCTGTGATGCGCACCGATCGACCGGGTGCCGTGCCCGAGCTGGACCCGTCCGGAGCGGGCCCGATGCTGGCGGTTCAGGCCGATGCGGGCTTAAGTTCCTTGCTCACGTCGCTCAGTGATCAGATTGAGGCTAAGGACGAGGTGCTTGCCAAGGAAGCGCGCGAGCATCGGATGTTGTTCACCGACGGGATTGCCGCGAATACGGAGCACCTGCTCAAGCTGCACGCGCTCAACGAGGTTCGCGGCCAACTTACGGCGATGATGCAGTGCCCGTTGTTGCACCCGTACGATGTGTTCGTCGTTTTGTCGCGGCTGGTCGGACAGCTTTCGGTTTTTCACGACGACCTCGTTCCGGAGACTCTGCCGACCTACGAGCATGATCGCCCCGGCCTGGCGTTTGAGGCGTTGCGCAAGCGAATCGAGATTCTGCTCGACGCGATGCGGCCGATGGCCTACGTAGAACGCCGCTTCGCGCGGAAGCAAGATGCGCGGGGGCATGACGGCTTGGAAGTCGAGTTGGATCGGTCGTGGATTGACGAGAATCTGGAGATGTATGTGGCCGTCGTCTCCGAGGAGATGGATGTCGCCGAGGTGGAGCGGTACATCTACACGAAGCTTAACATGAAGCTGGCTTCCCCGACTCGGGCTCCGCGGATAGCCAACATCGCGGTTCGGGGTTTGCGTTTGGAGATCAAGTCGGTTCCGGCGGGCACGCTGCCGCGGCGACAGGGCCTGCATTACTTCAAGATCAACAAGACGATGGGCCCGGATCGCACCGACTATTGGCGCGAGTGTGAGCAGGAACGCGGCATTCGGGTGAGTACGCAGGAAGGCCGCCTGGCGGACTTCGAGAAGTTCCAGCCCTCCCTTTACGTAATACTGAAGGCTCGTACATGATGGATACTGCCGAGCATGCGTCACTACGGTTGACCGAAGCCTGCTGGCCGGTCTTTGAATTCGTCACCAATTTCCAGAGGCAGGTCAAGTACGGCACCGTTCCGCCCGCGGATCAGGTTCGTTATGAGGCCCTCTCCGCCCTGCGCGATGCGGAAGACCTCGCCCGCAACGACCCCATTACCGAGCGGGCGTGGCACGAGCGGATCAAGGAGATCGTGGTCTACCTGCTTGACTACAAGATGCTTAATACGGAGTGGGGCGGACACAACTACTGGTTCGACAACATGTTCGAGACCGACCCGATGATCCTGGACCACCCGGAAGCCCTCGGCGGAGAGGAGTTCTTCCGCGTCTGCGACGAGCTGCAGCGGGAATACGAGGCGGCCGAACGGCGGGATCGTCGGGACAAGGACGAACTCGCAGAGCAGCTTGGCCTCTACTTCATCTGCCTGCGCTTGGGGTTCAAAGGCAAGTTCCACGATCGTCCGCAGGAGCTGGCCGACTATACGAGACGCTTGTTCACGCGTCTGCCGGCGTACGCCACCACGCGGGCGAAGGAGATGTTCCCGGAGAGCTATAAGCACAACCAGGAGATTAAGGTCAACTACAACCTCGGCATGAGCATGACGATCGTGCTCGTGATGTTGGTTGTGGTTGTAGTTTTGTGGATGGGCGTATCGCGTTTTGCGTGGCAGCGCGCCACTACGGATCTCGAGCGATATGCCGACGAGTTGAGCACTCCGGTTGCGGCGACAGCTTTGGAGTCGAAGGCGGTTGCCCCGGCGAACGATTAGGCAGGCAAATACGTTCTTGCGGTTTCTGACCGGGAACGAGGTGTGAAACATGAAGAAGCTGTTGAAGGCGTTCAAGAGCCTCCCGCGGGAAGTTCGTACCATGCTGGCGATGGCCGGACTGGCCTCACCCATCGGGGCGATCTACGCGCTCAAGCGTTTCTTCTTCCCCGGGGTGAAGTTGTGGGTGTTGATCATCTGCGTCGCCGCGGCGATCGCCGTACTGGCGCTGTTGGGCTATGTCATCTCCAAGATTTTCAAACGGGGTGGCAAGAAGCGTTCCCAGCGCATGGCGACCGAGCTGGCCAGCGACTCCACCGGCGGGCCCGCGGGGATGGATGTCAGCGCTGCGATCAAGGCCAACAACGAGAAGTTCTTCACGGCCGTTCGGGAGATGCGCAAGGACGTCGGCATCAGCGTTTACGACTTGCCCTGGTATATCGTGATGGGCGATTCGGGCTGCGGCAAGACGTACCTGGTCAACAACGGCGGGTTGACGTTTTCACGAGGTAAGCCGGAGGGGTATCAGCTCGGCACGTTGAACTACAACTGGTGGTTCACCGAGGACGCGGTCTTCATCGATATGGCCGGGCGGCTGTGCAACCCGCAGGATGACAGTGACCGGCGGGAATGGGAGGCGTTTCTCGGAACGGTGGGACGCGGGCGCAAGGGTTTCCCCATCAACGGCGCGATCGTCTGCGTATCGGCCGAGCATCTTCTGCAGGATTCTCCGGAGAAGCATGAGTCTGACGCCAACATCGCTCTGGAGCGTTTGCGCGACCTGCAGACGAAGTTGGGCGTCACGTTCGCTACTTATCTGATTGTCACCAAGTGCGACAAGATCCCGGGTTTCATGCAGTTTTTCGATCGGGCGGATCGCGACATCACGGTTAAAAACCAAGTTTTTGGTTGGTCGAAGCCCGGGGAGTTCAATGATCTGTACGACCCGGAGAAGTTCAAAGGTGATTTCGATTCAGTGTACGCCCGGCTCAACGAGCTGCGGTTGAGGAGGCTCAACGACGACGCGGACGATATCGAACTGGGGTTGGCCTACAGTTTTCCAGAGGAATTCAGGGAACTTTCGGCCCCGTTGGAGACTTATGTCCGCACGCTCTTCCCGATGATCAGAAACCCGCGGGCGGTGAAGAACCTGTTGTTCCGCGGGGTCTACTTCACCAGTGCCACGCAGGAAGGCGAACTGATCCTCAAGCACCTCAAGTCCCGGCTGGGGGAGGATGTCGCGGGGCAGTTTGCGCCGTTGGAGGCGCTGTATCCAACCAAGCGGCCGCACTTTATCAAGGACGTGCTCTTCAAGAAGGTGTTCCCTGAGCACGGTCTGGTGTTCCGTAACGAGCAACAGGTGTTAAGGAACCGCCGGCTCAGCAAGGTGTTGAAGGTCAGTACGGTGGCCCTGGGCATCGTCTTTACGGCCGCTTTTCTGTGGAGTTTCTTCAGGTTTGAGGATCTGATCATCGAACCTCGGCAGCATGCCCAAGTGGTGGCCGAGGAGCCGGCCGCCCGGAGCGCGGACCAGGTGCTGCGCCACGCCACGACTATTGCGGAGGACATATCGTATCTGGAAGCCAACCACATGGTGGCCCGGGTGTTGTCGATCGGAATCGGGCATGATGAACCGGTGAACCACTTGCGCACGATGCGGGTCCGGCTCATCGAGGCCGGTATCGAGCGGGTCCTGGCCGAGGTTGATGAGGTTCTTCGATCGGGCGGCAACTTCGATTGGCGTCGTCCCGGCAAGGCGGAGGCGTTTGCGAACGCCTTGGAGCAGTACATACGTTGGTACGGCTGCCGAGGACAAGCCGGTTTGCCCGCGGGTCTGGATGTGGAGGGGTTTGAAGCGATCAGCGCGCTGGCGCCCTCGGGCTCGATTGCAGGACAAGCGGGCTTTATGGATCAAGCCGGTTGGTATTTCGAGACGCTACGGGAGGGGGACGGAGTTGAGCAGGTGAACCCCGCCCGGCTGCTGAAGCTCGTAGCGGATGACCCGCGCGACACCATCCTGAAGGCAATCGAATCGGTCTACCGGTTTCATCTTACGCGTTATGCCACGTTCAACGAGGAGCATCCGAATGTGGTAATCCGAGAGTGGATGCGGCTGCGGCGGCAGTGCATGGAGGTTCAGCAGAGCTATGAACAGATGCTCGGTGCGGCGGACCGGGCAGGCGAAATCGAGACTGTGGAGGAGCTTCGCGAGCTTCAGGGTCAGTTCGTCGACCAGTTTGGAATACTCGACGAAGCTCTGGCGGGACTGCAGTGGCGGGCGGAGCAGTCCGGGTCGTTTCTGCAGGACATTCTGCCTCTGAAAAGGGGAATCCTGCAACAGCGCGACGTCTGGTTGGATTACGAGAAGCGCCTACGTGAGGCGGCGACCCACTGCGTGGCGGTGGATCCGAAGATATCCGAGTCGATCGACTCGATCAGCGCGGGGAACCGGACCCTGCAGCGCGGCGGTTTGGATGAGACTCTCTGGCGCAACCTGGTGGAGCTGGGCATCGCCCAAGTGCCTTATCGGGTCGGGGTCTATGACCAGGAGGATCTGGGTCAGTTGATCCGAGAGGTCTACGAGTTCTTTGCGGAAATCGTGGAGCTGGTCAAGGGCGACAGCGAGTTCAACCCCGACGAGCTCAAGCTGACGACCGACGCCGAGGCGGTGCGGGATCATCTTCGCACGATCAGCGAGAATCTGGCGGGGGCGAACTTCGAGGTTTCGGCGGATCTCCGCGGAGAGACGATGGAGGGCTGGATCGACACGGCCTACGACCATCTGGAGAAGTTGGATAAAGAGCAGGATTCGGCCGACGTTGCCGGGCTGTCACAGTTCTGGCAGCCGGAGGCCCTCGAGTTTCTCTATCAAGAGCATCGAACGTTGATTCTGCTGGGGGAAGGGACGCGCCTGCTGAATACGATCATTGACCGATTGTCCGGGCTGGGGCCGTGGGGTATCGCTGAGTTGGTGCCTTACGACGAATACGCGGCGGAGATGCAGTCGCCGTATTCGATCCGAACGCCGATGCGTGGTTCCGAGGTGCGCGAGAGCGGCGATACTTCAACGGCGCGTAAGCCGAAGACGACCAAGAGAACGGGAAGAAGGCGTCGCCGGGGTGGGGACTCGTTCGGTGAAGATGTCCGCGGGGCCGAACGTCATACGGTTGCACCCCATGAAGAACGGCGATCAGGCGGAGGGAACGGGCGGATTCCGGCTTGCGTTTCGCACGATTTCCTGAATGAACGAGCGGAAGAGGTGGTGTCTTTGCTGATGGTGCTGGGCGACATGAGAGGCGCTTTTCTGGGAGAGACCCGGGGGAACACGTCGCTGGATCAGCGGTGTATCAGCAAGTTGGAGCAGGCGACTCAGGTCTACATGGAGGCTTACGTAAAAGCCTGGAGCGATGCGTACGCGGAGAAAGAACTTACCAGCCTGCAACGCCTGACTGAGCGGGTGAGTGATTGGGGGCAGCTTGCCGAGCGGTTCGAGGGCCGCAAGGAAACGCGGGGTGTCAACCGCTATGAAATCGCCGAAGAGTTCGCCAATGCGCTAAGCTGTATCCTGCGAGCCGTTCCTTGGGCTACGTATCGCTCCGACGGTTACAGTTGGGATTCCGCAAGCGATCCGGAGTGGCAGAGAGTGTCTTTCTTGATGGAGGACGCGATTCGGCAGTCGTGGGATCAGGATCGGCTGGGACGCTTCGTGTTCGACAGGAAAGCAACCGGCTCGATCGGCAAGACCGGCGAGCAGCCGTGGGACGTCGTCGCGGGCTTGTTCAGGGATAAGTGGTTGACCTTGTCGGAGGAGATCGGCAGGAACGTGGCACTTCCGGAGAGGTTCGACCTTCCGGATAGTAAGGGCGGGGTCGCAGTTTCCTGGGGCGGCTTGCAGGATCTGCGTGAGGCCTATCGGATCGACGATGAAGACCGCTTGACCGGGGCGCTGGTGCGTTTCGAGGAGCGGGCTCAGTCTCTGTTGAGTGTCGAGCTGTCCCGCATTTTGTATGATATTCAGGAACGCTCTTTCCGGGGCGACCAGCCGTTAGACGGTTGGCCGTATCTTGAAGGTGAGGCATACGGGCCGAACGCTCTGGACACGGTGGGCTTCCGTGAGTTCGTCGAGTTTCTGGTTAAGATCCACCGTGCGAAAGAAGCGTTCCGCGAAGTGGAAAGCTCGCTGACGGATCGTGCTCCGGGTCGCCGGGAGCGAAAAGAACTGTACCGGGTCTGCGAGGAGTGGTTTAAGTTCCTCGAGCTCGAGGACAACCTCAGAGTTCAACCGTCGCCCTTGGAGGTTACGGTTCAGGGTGACACTGACGCGACAGCGGCTCCCTTCGGTCGAGAGCGGGTGGATGAGACGGCCCAGTTCGTCGCCCGATACATCGTTATGAATCTCGGGCTGACGCTCGGTAAGGACGAACGCGCCGGGGAAGGCACCGATCTGCGAATCCACACCGAGACGGATGAAAAGGTCAAGACCCGGCACGCGACGTGGGATTGGCCGACCGGCGGAGGGGAGTTGTCCGTCAGACTCGAGGATATGCTGCCCGGAGTTAAGGTGGTGCAGCCTTCGAAGATGTTGGGGCGGTCGTCACCCTTGGCGCTGTGCGCGTACCTGCACCGGTACGGAAAGAGCTATAGTGGTGACGCGACTCGTTGGTTTGTCGTGCATGCGTTCGAGCGGGATTTGGCGGCATCCGAGGCGGAGAGTTCCCGGATGAAAAAGTCGCGCGTCGGCGAGAAGATCGTGTTCAAACTCGAACGCGGTCTGCCGGAGCCGATCGCCAAGTTGAACCGGGTCAAGGCAAGTGCTTCGGATTGATCACCGCATGCGGTGATGTCCGCGAATGTCCTGGAGGGTGGCTGGTCTATGGGCTGGGCAGACATCTTCAAGTCCAAATCGGGCAAGCTTAAGCCGGACCCGCGGATCCGTTGGTTCGGAAAGCTCCCGACCTATCCCGACTACTACCGTTCGCCGTCCGATGAAGAGTGGGTCGTCGAATTCAATGATTGGGTCCTCAAGGGGTTCGAGGTCTACGAGCACCGCCGAGCAGGTGCCGGACGCGCCAAAGCGCGGATGCCGCTCTCTGCCGGGATTATTCGCCTTCCCAAGTCCGGCATGACCGCGCTGGCTTCCATTCTGGATTTTGGGGGCGATCAGCGGGGCAGACCTTTCCCGATCTGTTTCTATGTGGGAGTGCCGACTTCGCAGTGGCCGGGGCCGACCAGCGATAGGGTCCTCGCCGCCGCCAATGTGGCGGAGAAGCTGCTCGCGTTGCGAAACGAGGTGGCGTCGTTCGTCAATGTTCCGGGGCACTTCGAAACGGTCTTCGGTGGACGGGAGGCCGATCTTACTGCGCTTGATAACGGAGAAGAGGACAAGTCGTGGCAGGCGCCGGCCAAGGCGGTTGCGATGACGGACTGGTTTGAAGGCGTGCGGAGCATTCTCAAGACCTCCGATCAGACCGCCTGGCTGCAGCTTGCGGCGGAGTGCGGGGATAACATCGCCAGGTTGGAATCCAAGGACTTCGAGCCGACGCTACGGTTTCCGCTGGCCTGGCGGATCGCGGCGGGGGCGCAGATTGCCGGGTGGATAAGCTGGTTGGGGTCGCGGTTGGATTTGGAGCGTCGGACGGTTTCGCTGGTGGTCTCCGGAGAACTGGATCGGGGTCCGGGCCACTTGGCGGTGATCGCCCGAGATATAGTGCCAGATGATTTTCTGCTGTTTACGGCGCAGGCGGGAAGCCTGTCCTACCTGGACGACCTATCGGAACTTGAGGCGTCGGACCAGAACGACGATAGCAAAGTGTCTGTTGACTCATCTGGGTCGGGTGCGTCCCTGTCAGCGAGCTGGTTCGAATTCGTGAAGGGGTAGGCCGCAGTAGCTTGACTTCGTGTTTCGCAGGGCTATTGTGCGTGAAGGTTCGATAATACTGCTCATACCGAATCCTCTGCAGCGTTCGGCGCGACAGACCGGCAGACCCAGGTTGAAACGCGGGTTTGGGTAACCGATTGCCGGCTTTGGACCGGCGGGGTTGCCTGGGGCAGAAGGTGTGTCTTGGGGGATCGAGCAGATCCTGCAAGATGAGGGTTGGGTGGATGCCAGAGGGTATTCACTCCGGGTGAGGCCGATGCCGCCGTTAGACGAGAATCCGATCCTTGCGCTGGGCCGTGACCCGATTGCGGAATGCGGGCCGTGCGGAATCGATGCAGCCGACGACGAGCAGTACATTGCCGTCGGCGCGGAGATGACGGGGGTCGATCGGATTGAGGCGGAAGAGCCCGACTGGTACACGATCGAACAGAACGCCATCAACATCCTGAAGATGAAGTCCAAAGATGTGGACATGGCGTCGGCACTCGGGCACGCGTTGTTTAAGCGCTATTCGTATGCCGGTTTGGCTGCGGTTCTCGGGCTGTTCGGGGGACTCGTCAACAACTTCTGGGATGGACTGTATCCGGAACGTCCGCGGCGGCGGAAGGCTCGGATGGAGACTCTGGCCGACCGGTTCACGGAACAACAGTGGTTTCGTGACAACCAGCCCAAGCCCGATGATTTCGACGCCCTGGACCTTTGTGTGGTAAGAGCGGACGAGCTGAAGGCGGCGCTGACCGCCAAGATGCCGGACGACCCGCCCGAGTTGGACAAGTTCATTCGCGGTCTGAAGGACCATGCGGCTAAACGTCCCAAGCCTGCGGCTGCTCCGGCAGCGGCGGCGCCTGCCGCGGAAGGTGCCGCGGCGCCGTCTGCGGAAGGGGCTGCTTTCGTCGGCGGCGACGTGGCGGATGCCGGCGCGGCGCTGAACGCGATTCTGAGCGCGGCCACGTTTCTTCGCAAGGCGGATGTAGCGGATCCCGTGCCTTATGCGGTGGTGCGGGTGCTCAAGTGGTCGAAAATATCCTTGCCGAAATCGGATGAGGCCAAGTTCCAGATCGAGCCGCCGGAAGCCTCGCGTGTCGATACGTTGACTCACCAACACGCCAATGGAATCTGGGAGAATCTGCTGAAAAACGCCGAAGCCGCGTTTCGCTCTTGTGATCCGTTGTGGCTCGACCTGCAGCGCTACGTATGTTCGGCGATGCAGGGGCTCGGCTCGGCGTACGACAAAGCGCGAGAGGCGGTTACCGTTCAGACGGCCGGTCTGGTCAGGCGGTTGGGCGAGGGGCTCTTCGAGTTGACGTTTCGGTCGGGCATGCCGTTGTGCAGCGGGGAGACCCGGATGTGGCTCGAATCGGAGATTGCCCCCGCGGGAGGTGGAGGCGGAGGTAGTAGTGCCGCTGGTGTGGCAGATAGGCGTCTCCAGGAGGCCACCGAGAAGGCTCGGAAGCTGGCCGGCTCCGGAAAACTGAAGGAAGGCCTGGCCGAGTTGCAGGAAGGGCTAACCGCATGCACGGAGCGGCGGGATCGATTCCTGTGGCGCGGCCGAATAGCCCAGTTGTGCCTGGAAGCGCAGCGGTTCCGGCTGGCCGGGTCGCTGCTGGAAGAGTGTTACGAGGAAATCCGGCGGTATCACATTGACGAGTGGGAGCCGGCTTTGGCGGGGGATATTGCCCGCGCGTTGTACCGTTGTCGAAAGTCTTTGATTTCGTCTGAGAAGACGCCGCCGCCCGAGGCTCTGCAGGCGGTTCGTGAATCGTTTGCGTGGCTATGCCAGTTGGACCCGCTGGCGGCCCTGGCCGCAGAGCCTTCGGCCAAATGATCTTGAGGTCTCAAGCGTAAAAGGAGCCGACTCATGGCAAAAGGACCGTCAAAAGCTCGCGAGTCGCGGGTGAATATTGCGATATCTGATCGCCTGCGGGGCGGCGCCGAACCGGAGCTGCCGTTCAGGGTTCTGGTAATGGGGGATTACACTCTCAAGGACGACAAACGGGACATTTACGATCGCCAGCCGGTTGACATCAATAAAACGAACTTCGATTCGGTGATGCAGAGTTTCAACCTGTCGCTGGATTTGAATGTAGCCGACCGTATCAGCGGTGAGGGTGAGATTCCCGTTTCCATGAAGTTCGGTACGCTCAAGGATTTTCGTCCGGAGGCCATCGCCCGGCAGGTGCCTCAGACCAAGAAGCTCTTGGAGCTGCGCGATGCCATGAAGGCCCTGCGTCCTAAGATGGGCGACAAGGCTGCCCAGAAGGAACTGATGGGGGCGATCAAGGACCCGGAAGTGCGAGACAAGATTGTCGGGATGATCTCGGCGGCCACGACTCCGCCGCCGGCTGCGGAAGCGCCGGCCCCCGCTGCTGAGTCGGAAGCAACGCCGGAGGAACCGACCGGCGACGCTCCTACCGAACCGACGGCGCCTGCGGAGTAGACGGGCAACGAAAACGACAACCCGCTGAGCCGGCGTGGCGATCGATCGGCCGGCTCTTCAATGGAGGAATATCCCAATGGCAGAACAACCCCAACAGGCGGCGGCAGGATCTGCGGCTTCGGACACAACAGCGGTCGATGCGTTGATCGATAGCTGGGATCTCGACAATGACTACCGCGATCTCTACCGCAAGGGGATTGCCGGCATTGTTCAGAAAGCGGCCGGACTCGATCTGGACAAGATCATTGTAAACAAGCAGGTAGTAGACGACTTCATCGCGGAGATTGACCAGCAGATCAGCGCCCAGGTCAACGAGATCCTGCACGACTCCCAGTTCCAGGCGCTGGAGTCCTCGTGGCGAAGTCTGTGGTATCTGGTCGACAATACGGAGTTCCGGCAGAACATCCGCATCGAGGTCTTGAACGCTTCCAAGCAGGATTTGCTGGAGGACTTCCAGGACTGCAAGGACTGGCAAAAATCAGGACTCTTCCAAACGGTCTACCGCGACCAGTACAATACGTTCGGTGGTAACCCCATAGGACTGATGGTCTCCAATTACGCTTTTGACAACTCGAATCCCGATGTAGAGTTGCTTAGCGAGATCTCACGCGTCGGGGCGGTGGCGAAGTGCCCGTTCCTCGGCGGAGCAAGCCCGAAACTGTTCGGGAAGAAGGAAGAGTCATTCGCGGGTCTTCCGAAGCTCGCGGAGATGTACGAGATCTTCGAACAGCCTCAGTATACGAAGTGGAATGCGTTCCGGGACTCGGACGATTCTCGCTACGTAGGTCTGTGCATGCCGCGGTTCCTGCTCCGCAAGCCGTACACGGTCGAAGACCAGGACGTTAAGGATTTTACCTTCGAGGAAGATGTGCGGCTCGAGACGCACGACAACTACCTTTGGGGCAACGCGGCTTTCGCCATGGCCGGGCGCATGACCGAAAGTTTCGCGGGGTACGGATGGTACAACTCTATAGTGGGCCCCAACAGCGGCGGGACCGTGCCCGATCTCCCCTTGCATCAGTACGAAGCGACGGGGCAATATCATACGAAGATCCCTACCGAGACGTTGATTTCGGAAGATATGGACGTCGACCTGTGCAACTTCGGGTTGATTCCGCTGGTCATGCGCAAAGGTTCGGATAACGCCGCCTTCTTCGACGCGCCTTCGGCGAAGAGGGTCGGCAAGTTCCCGGACACGGCCGAGGGACAAGAAGACGAGACCCGGGCTCGGCTCGGCATGTCGTTGCCCTACCTGATGATCTCTTGCCGTATCGCCCATTATCTCAAGGTGATCTGGCGCGAGAATATGGGGCGGGTCATGGACGCGGACAAAATGGTCAACGAGATCAACAAGTGGCTCAAGCAGTACTGCCGTCAGGGATCGCTTGATGACAAGCTGGCGGCCAAGTACCCCCTGAAGGAGATCCAGGTCACGGCCGAGCCGGTTCCCGGAAAGCCGGGGATGTTCAAGTCGGAGATTCAGATGGTTCCGCACTTCAAACTCAAGGGCGTGGAGATCGAGTTGTCGATGGTCGGGCAGTTCGACCCGCCGCCGGCGTAGGGCGATAAGTTGGAGGCATGCGGGGAACGCGGTAACTGGGGATAAGCTCGGGGAGGGTGGTAACATGGGCCCACCCCAAACGCTTGAGGCGGGCTCCAGACCCCAGATCGCCATCGTTACCGAAAGATATGGCGGCGGCGTTCGTCGCGTCGCACGGGTCGTAAGTCGTTGCATAGCAGGCATTAACGGCGAAACGTCGGGATTTCATCGGTTTTTTTGCCGAACCGGCACACGGTTTGCGACAGACGATAGATAAGGCAGATGAAGGCCGCACAATTCGACTGAGCGGCGTTATCAAGAGGAATGGAATTAAGAGGAACCGGCAACTGGGCTAGCCCCCCAAACCAGAGCCCCGCGTTGGGAGCCTAAGGGGCGGGAGGTTCAACCGTGCCAGAAGGAAAAGGAGAGACGACCGATGCCAACTCCATGTAATCTGAAAGTGGCGGAGTATCCGGGTTCTTCAGAGAAAGAGGGACGTGAGGATACTAGTGACGTTTTCGAGATTGAGCATCACATTCATCAGCCCGTCGATGCGACGACGGGAATGGCCACCGGCGTGCGGGTACACGCGCCGTTTCGGATTGTCAAGGTTGTTGACAAGGCGACGCCGGGCTTCCACAAGGCTCTGTGTACCGGGCAGAATCTGGCGGAGGTGAGCGTTCATTTCTATCGCATCGATCCGTCGACCCGGGAGGAGGCCGAGTACTACCGGATCACGTTGCGGCAAGCGCGCATCGTCGACATGCAGCCATATATGCCGATGAGCTTCGTGCCGGCCAACGAGAGCTATCGCCACATGGAGCAGGTCAGTTTCGTGTACGAGGAGATCGAGTGGAACTGGCTGGTGGACAGTGTGGTGGAGATGGACAAGTGGCGCGCCCCGGGTAGCTAAGGTCCCGCGTCTTCTAGGTGGAAGCGCGCCGCGCGGGTTAACCGCGCGGCGTCGCGTCAAGCCTCCGGTTTCGGTGAGGTGACCGCGGATGGGCCGTGAACGGATGCTCCTGGACAGGATTGCGGATCCCGGGTCTGGGCAGCGCCGCCGCTACGAACCGTCATCCGGGGAGGACCTGGAAGCGTTGATGGGGTCTGTGCGGCGGCAGTTGGGCCGGTTGCTCAATTCTCGCCACGGGATGAGTGAGGCTATTCCCGATTACGGTTTGCCGGTCCTGTCCGATCTGACCGTGGGAAGCGCCGATTACATTCCTCGGGTCCAAGAGGCGATTCGCGTGGCGGTTGAGAAGTATGAACCCCGGCTGCGCCGGGTTCGGGTCAGCCGTATCACGGATGAGGAGGTGCCGAGCCGTACGCTTTCGTTTCGCGTGGATGCCGTGTTGATCGGTGAAACGGGCGAGCACCGGGTCTGTTATGAAACGCAGGTCGCAGGAGACGGGCGGCTGGCGGTGTCCGAATAGTCTTGATCCGAAGTCGCGGAACGAGCTGACTGCGCCCAACGGTTCGACCCCGGGCGGGTTGCCCGGGGGCTCGCCGGCTTGGGTCCCCGCGGTAGCGAACCTGTTCGGCGATGGAGGCTGTGCCGGTCCGAGGAAACGACGTGCGGGATGCGTTGCCGCACGGGATCGGGCCGGAGATTCTGATCGGCGGCTGGTGTGAGCAACACATACTACCAGGACGAGTTGCGCTATCTTCGGGAGGTCGGTCCGGAGTTTGCCCGGGTCAACCCCGAGATCGCGCGGATGTTGGCGGACCGGGGTACTGATCCCGATGTGGAGCGGCTGCTCGAGGGGGTGGCGTTCCTCTGCGGCCGGATTCGGCAGAAGCTCGACGACGAGCTGCCGGAGATTACGGCGAGTATGATGTCGCTGCTCTGGCCGCATTACCTGACCCCCATTCCCTCGATCACCATTCTGGAGTTTCTTCCGGAGGCGGAGGCGATGCAGGCTCCGTTTGTTGTCGAGGCGGGTGCGGAGTTCGCGAGCGTTCCGGTAGACGGCACGCGGTGCCGCTACCGTTCGTGCTGGGCGGAGAAACTCCGTCCCTGGTCGGTCGAGGACGTTCGTCTCGAGAGTGAGGCGGCTCGACCGGTACGCCTGGTCATTAAGATGAAGACTTCAGCGAAAGCCACGTTGGACCAGCTTGAGCTTGATTCGACTCGCTTCTATCTGGCCGGTGACGCCCTCACGTCGTTCACTTTGTATCTGCTGCTGGGTGCGCATGTGGACCATGTGGCGATTAGTGACGGGTCCTCGTCACCGAGCCGCCGCGAGCGCCGGCTGGGACCGGAGCACGTCAATACCGCTGGTCTGGATCGCGACATGGCGGTTCTACCGTACCCGGCGCACAGCTTCGCCGGGTATCGGCTCTTGCAGGAGTATCTGGCTCTTAAGGATCGCTTCCTCTTCGTGGAATTCTCCCAGATTGACCGGGCGGTGCGCGAGTTGGAACTGACCGATACGATGGAGCTGGCGATCACGTTCAATCGCCGCATGGAAGCGCTCCCGATGGTGTCGCGCGCGAACGTGCGGACTCATTGCGTTCCCATTATCAACTTGTTTGCGCACCCGGCCGACCCGATTCGAATCCGGCATGATCGGACCCAGTATCTGATTCAGCCGGGAAAAGCCGGACTGGCCGATCGGCGCCACGCGGAAGTGTATTCAATCGATCAGGTGTTCGGGCTGGTTCATGCTGAAGGTCTGGAATCGCGCCAGTATGCGCCATTCTACTCGTTTCGGCATGTAGCCGCGACTGACGCTCGGGAAGCGCGATACTATCAAACGCACGTAGTGCCGAATATCTCCGGGGGTGATCCGCGCTTAGGGACTGACACATATCTGTCGTTCGTGGCCGGTGGTCGGACGGGGCACTTACCTTTGGAGGAGACGATCTCAGTCGAGCTGACCTGCACCAATCGGGACCTGCCCGCCAATCTGCGGGCGGGGGACATCTGTGAGCCGACGGACAGCTCTCCGCCGGCCTGCCGGTTCCGCAACCTGCTCAAGCCGACGGCGACGGTTTGTCCGCCGTTGGGGCGGGCGTTGCATTGGCGGCTTATCTCGCACATGTCGCTGAACCACGTGTCGCTGGCGAGTGCGGAGAACTTCAAAGAGCTTCTGCGCGTTTACGATTTCCAATCGGAGCACGACGCCCAGCAGGCCCACGCTTATCGGCGGATGTTGGATGGGATTATCAGTATCCGGTCGTCTTTCTATGAGCGGTTGATCCGCGGTGCGGCAGCCCGCGGGTCGAAGATCGAGGTGGAGCTGAACGAGGATCACTTCGCGGGAGAGGGGGACGCCTATCTCTTCGCGACGATCCTCGACCGCTTTATGGGTCTGTATGCGACGCTCAATGGTTTTAGTCAACTTTCGGTCCGGATGGTCCGTAGTGGGCAAGTCTACTCTTTCCCGCCGCGCTGGGGGGAACAACTGACCCCGGCGGCGACGAGAGCGGGGGCATAGCATGGCCGGGGGCCGGGAAACTACGACGCTCGCACCCGGCGGGGCGGGTCCGCTGGGGCGGCTCTTGTCCAGCGGCTGGCAGTTCGATTTCTTTCAGGCCGTGTGGCTGCTGGAGCGCCATGCGGAGGCGGAAGCGTCGGTAGGGCAGAGGGGGCCGGTGGCCAAGGAGCCCTTGCGGTTCCGTCCCGACCCGTCTCTGGGCTTTCCCGCAACCGATGTCCGGCAGATCGTAGAGTGCCATAGCCCGGACAGTGAGGACGTCTACTATCAGGTCGATGTCAACTTCTTAGGGCTTTACGGGACCAGTACGCCGCTGCCGTTGCATTATGCGGTGGACATTCTCCGAGCGGTGGAGCATGCTGCAGCTTTGCCGGAGCAGGCGGTTGAAACGGCGAGGAGTCTGCTACCTCCGGAGTCGGCGGAAGCGGATTCGGGGACAGCGCCGGCTCGGGATTTTCTGGACGTCTTTCATCACCGGCTGTTGTCGCTGTTCTACCGTAGTTGGCTGAAGTACCGGTACGACCGCACGTTCGGTATGCCGCGCCGTGATGATGTTACCGATTACCTGCTGTGGCTGATCGGCTGCGCACCGGACTGGGATCGGGACAAGCTTGGCGTTTCGCCCGCGCGGATGCTGCGCTATGCGGGTTCCCTGACACAACATCCCAAATCGGCGGCGGCTCTCGAGGGAATGCTTAACGATTATTGGCCGGATTATATGGTGGAAGTGGAGCAATGCATCGGGCGCTGGGTGACGATTGCCCCGGACGACCTGAATTCGGCCGGAGTACTCAATAGCGGCATTGGAGTGAATCTGACGGTTGGCGAGCAGGTATACGATCTCAGCGGGTCATTCAATGTGGTGGTCGGTCCGGTGGATTGGGGCACCTATCTCCTCTTCTTGCCGGACGGGCCTTATTTCGCCGAGACATCGGGCGTCGTGGAACTGTACTGCACGGATCCACTGGCGTTCACCGTGGAGGTCAAACTGCATTCAGGCGAAGTGCCGGTAATGCGGTTATCGTCCGACGGCGAAGCGGGACAACTGGGTTACACCAGTTGGCTGCGGACGGACGAACTTCCGGAAACCTCCGTGACGTTTTCTACGAGACCCGGAAGAACCGGGGCGCGCGTACGGGAGCCTTCCGGAGCCGGTGCTCCGGGGGAGGCTGTAGCGACTTGAACACTAGACTCCCCTCGCCCTGTCGCGTACGGCGGGGCGGAGTGCGAGTCGCTTAAAGGACGTGGTAAGTATGGCAACACCGCCGGCGGAAGACATCCGAGCGCTCATCAGACGCTCCGATGCGAACTGCATCAACTGTTTTCAGGGTGCCACCACCCTTTGCCAGTCGCGAACTCACTTCGAGATCGCGCCGGAGCATCTGCTGCTGCGCTTGATGGACGATACCAGCGGAGACGTTACGCGGATCTTCGAGACCTTCAAGGTCGATCGGGCGCAGGTTCGCCGGGCGGTCCAGAAGATCCTCGAGGACGTTCCGGCCGGACATCGCGGCCGGCCCGTGCTCTCCCCCAAGTTGGTGGAGTTGTTCCAGTCTGCGGCGGTTCTGGCTGACGAATTCGGCTTCGAACAGATCAGACCGGGTCTGCTGATTCTCGCGCTGACGCTTAACCCCGGGCATACTCGAGTCGGCGAGTTCACTCCGGAACTGGAGCGCATCGACGTCGATCAACTTCGGGACCATTTCCATGAGATAGTCATGGGTTCCGCGTCCACCGCGGGCGGGGCGGAACCGGGACCGGTCGGTCCGGTGGAGGGTGGAGCTTTAGCCCAGTTCACTGTGGACCTGACCGCCAAGGCCCGGGCGGGGGAGATAGACCCGGTCTTCGGGCGCGATCACGAAATCCGCCAGATGATCGACATTTTCGCGCGGCGGCGCAAGAACAACCCCATTCTGGTCGGCGAACCGGGTACCGGAAAGACGGCGATTGTCGAAGGTCTGGCCCTGCGTATCGTTGAAGGTGACGTTCCCCCGACACTGAAGGACGTGAAGCTCATTGCGTTGGATCTCGGGTTATTGCAGGCCGGGGCCGGGGTGAAGGGTGAGTTTGAGAACCGGCTGAAGAACGTAATAAAGGAAATCAAGCAAAGCGAGCAGCCGATTGTCACGCTGATCGACGAAGCCCATCAGTTGGTCGGAGCCGGCGGGGCGGCCGGAGCCGGCGATGCGTCCAACCTGCTCAAGCCGGCCTTGGCTCGCGGCGAGCTGCGTACGGTCGCGGCCACGACTTGGTCGGAGTACAAGAAGTACTTCGAGAAGGACGCGGCGCTGGAGCGACGGTTCCAACTGGTTCGTTGCGACGAACCCACCGTCGAGAATGCCATCGTCATGTTGCGGGGGCTCAAGGACAAGTACGAGAAGCACCACAAGGTCGTGGTCCTGGACGAGGCGGTCTCGGCCGCGGTGAAGATCTCCGCCCGGTACATCAGCGGACGGTTCTTGCCGGACAAGGCCGTCGACCTTCTGGACACTGCTGCTGCTCGCGTCGGCGTTGCGCTGAGCACGCGACCGGCCGGCTTGGAGGACCTCGATCGACGACTCAACGGCCTGGAAACGGCTCTTTCCGCGGTGCGCCGGGACGAGACCGGCGGGATCGCGGTGGACGAGACCATGCTGACGGAGATGGAGGAGACTCGCGAGTCACTCTTGACTGAGCGCGGGGAGATTGAGAAGCGCTGGCAGGACGAACTCGCTGCCGTCAATCGGGTGATTGAGTTGCGGGCTCAGCTTAAGGGCTTTGCGGATCCATCGCAGCAAACGGTCGGGGTGGACGAAGAGGCTTCGCCGGAGTCGACCGCGGAAGCGAAGTCAGACGACGCTCCCGCGGATGACGGCGAACTACGCGAGCAGCTCACTGAGGCCATGAAGGCGTTGCGCGACCTTCAGGGCGAGACCCCGCTGGTCTTTCCGCATGTGGACGCCGCGGCCGTGGCGGCGGTAGTATCGGATTGGACGGGTATTCCGGTGGGCAGCATGGTCCAGGACGAGATTGACGCGGCGCTAAGGATGGAAGACCGTCTGCGGGAGCGCGTCGTGGGGCAGGACCATGCCCTGTCGATAATCTCCGAGAAGTTACGGATTTCCAAGGCCCACCTCGGCAATCCGGATCAACCGATGGGCGTGTTCCTTTGCGTCGGACCCAGCGGGGTGGGCAAGACGGAACTGGCGCTGGCCGTGGCCGATCTGCTGTTCGGTGGAGAGCGTTTCCTGACTACGATCAACATGTCGGAGTTCATGGAAGCGCACACCGTATCACAACTGAAAGGCTCGCCGCCGGGTTACGTGGGCTACGGTGAGGGCGGTGTGTTGACCGAAGCGGTTCGGCAGCACCCCTATTCGGTTGTGTTGATGGATGAAGTCGAGAAGGCCCACCCGGACGTCATGAACCTCTTCTATCAGGTGTTTGACAAGGGATCGCTGGCGGATGGGGAGGGTCGGATCGTCAACTTCCGCAACACGGTCATCATCATGACGAGCAATCTCGGCACCGATGTGATCCAGGGAGTCTGCGAGGCAGAGGATGACGTTGATTACCACGATTTGCGCGAGGCGATCTACCCGCATCTTCGCGAGCATTTCAAGCCGGCGCTGGTGGCGCGGATGACGGTGATCCCGTTCTTGACACTCGGCGAGGAGATCCTCCGGTCCATTGCGAAGATGAAGCTGGCCAAGGTTACCCGGCGGCTAACGGAGGCTCATGGGATTTCCTTCAGGGTCGAAGATGAGGTTTACGCTCAGATGGCCGCGCGGTGTAACCAGGTGGATGTCGGGGCCCGGCAGATTGACCATCTGCTAGATCAGACAGTGTTGCCGGAGCTTTCGCGCCGCCTGCTGGAACGCATGGGGCAGGAGACGATGCCGGGAGCTATTGTCATGGAAACGGACGAGGCAGGCGATTTCGCCTACCGCTTTGCAGAGAAGGAAACGTAGCCTGCGGTCGGGCGTAATCTGCGACCGGCACCGGCTGGCTCCGGCGGGTGCCGGGGTGAATCAGGTGTCGTAATGAAGGCGCTATCGCGCCGAGGTGCGCGAGTGCGAGGGAGCCGGAAGCCATGGCTTTGATACGTGATTTGAGTGAGGCGCAACTGGCCTTTCAGGTGGCCGGCGGTGAGGTCGATCAGTTTTCGGTGAACCGGTACCGGGGCACGGAGGGGCTCTGCCGGCTATACCGGTTTGAAATAGAGCTGTCGTCTACCGATGAAGCGGTGGTCTTCGATGATATCGTTGGCAAGCCGGCGGTTCTGAGCATCAATACGGAAAACGGCACACGCTGGTTTCACGGTATTGTAGGCCGCTTCGAGTTGACCGGCGAGACTGCAGACCAGAATTACTACCGGGCGGAACTAGTGCCGAGTGTTTGGCTGCTGACGCACCGGTACGGCTCTCGGATCTTTCAGGCTAAGACGGTTGTCGAGATCATCAACGATGTGCTGGTGCAGGCTGGAATCCCCTCAGACCGTTTCAATCTCGGCGACTTGACGCGAACGTACGCACCGCGCGACTACTGTGTGCAGTATCGCGAGACGGACTACAACTTCATCTGCCGCCTGATGGAAGAGGAAGGAATCTGGTGGTATTTTCAACAGACTGAGGAGGGGCATACCCTGGTCGCGGCGGACGCCGCCTCCGCCTATGCGCCGATCGAAGGCGGAGCCGAGGTGCCGTATCATCCCCCGGCCGGGATGAACGTGGAGACGGAGCACGTCTTTCGTTTTCGGTTGGGGCAATCGGTGCGGCCGGGCGCGGTCGTTCTTAACGACTTCAACTTTGAGAACCCGGCGCTCGACCTGGAGTCCGCCAGTAACGCGGGGCGGGATCCCGGTCTGGAGTTCAGCGACTATCCGGGCGAATACGCCGAACAAGGCGCGGGAGGGAGCCTGGCCCAACTCCGCGTCGAAGAGTTCGAAGCCAGCCGTTTCCGCGGCACCGGGCAGAGCAATTCATACCGCTTCAGCCCCGGCAAGACCTTTGAACTGGTCGAGCACCCCAGTGAACCGATCAACCGTTCTTACCTGATCACTGCAGTGACCCACGAGGGACGTCAGTCGGTTTCCCGTACCACCGGTCCGGCGGGCGAGGAGAACGGGCGTGGTGATCGCACGGCGCAGCGTACGAGTACGGAGTGGCTCTTCCATGGCGGACAGGTGGCGCGGGATGTACCCAGTGCCGCGGCGGTGTCCGGTGGAGATCCGGTCGGGGCCATGGCACTCCCGAATCAGTTGAATGACGCCCCGGCGCCGGGCGTTGGAGAGGGTACCCTGTCGGTATACGAGACGTCCTTCGAGTGTATTCCGTCGGAGGTCACCTATCGCCCGCCGCGAATCACGCCCTGGCCCGTAATGCGCGGAGCCCAGACGGCGCGCGTGGTAGGCCCGGCCGGCGAGGAGATTTACACCGACGAGTATGGCAGGGTGAAGGTCCATTTCAATTGGGATCGCGAAGGGCCGTTCGGTGAGTCGGATTCGTGCTGGATCCGGGTCAGCCAGGGCATGTCCGGTGGGCAATACGGGATGATGTTCCTGCCACGGGTGGGCCAGGAGGTGATTGTCGACTTCCTGGAAGGCGATCCCGACAAGCCGATCATCACCGGTCGGGTCTTTAACCAGGACCACATGCCGCCCTATACTCTGCCCGCCGAGAAGACCAAGAGTGTCATCAAGACGCAAAGCAGTAAGGGTGGCGGGGGGACCAACGAGATCCGGTTTGAAGACCTTAAGGGTAGTGAGCAGATTCTCATTCACGGGCAGAAGGACCTGCACATTAACGTCGGGAACGATCGGGTCGAGAACATCGGACACGACCACCATCTGACGGTCAAGGAGAACAAGTTCGAGCTGGTCAAGAAGGCCAATAACATTGAGGTGAAACTGGACCAGAATGAGAAGATCGGGGGCAAGAAGTCCCTTGATGTCGGCGGGGATGTGGTAGAGAAGTTTGGCGGCAACCACAAGAGTGAGGTCACTATGACTCAGGCCGTCAAAGCTCTGAGCATCAAGCTGGAAGCTTCTACCGGTATCGAGCTGAAGTGCGGGGGCAGCAGTATCGTCTTGACGCCGGCGGCGATTTTCATTGTCGGCGGGCCGCTGGTGAACATCAACAGCGGATCCGGACCGCCCGTTGGTCCGGTCACGGCGACGGCTGCGGCGCCGGAAGCGCCGGTAGATGCGGACAGCGCCGAGCCCGGTCGCGACGTCACTTACTCCGGCGGCGGACAACTTGTCGAAGGCGATGAAGTTTCAGGCATTGCCGGACACACCTTCGAAGGGGAAGAGCCGGAGGAGCCGGAGACGAGCTGGATCGAGATTGAGCTGAAGGACGATCAAGGAAACCCGATACCCTATGAGCGTTTTGAGGTCAAGCTTCCTAACGGTAGGGTGCGGAGGGGGTCACTGGACCGGAATGGCTTGGCTCATATTGCTTCGCCGCCGGGTGAGTGTGAGATTACATTCCCCAACTTAGACCAAGAGGGGTGGGGGCGAGATTGATGTCACAATTCAGATCAGCTATGGATAGAGTATCCTCCGTCGCCGACCAAGCGCGAGACGCGGTCTCCGGCGCGCAGCAAGCGGCCCAGCAGCTCGGCGATCAAGTCGAGGGAGGACTCGTTACCGTTCGCGAAGGCGACTGGATCATGCAGTTGGCGGAGGAATTCGGACTCCCCAACTGGCAGAAGGTCTGGAATGCCCCGGAGAACCAGGAACTGCGGGAAAGGCGTATCCACCCTAATCTTCTGCAGCCCGGAGATCGGGTTTTCATCCCGTCCCTGCAGCAGAAGACGGACAACGGGGAGACCGAGGTTCGCCACAGATTCACGAAGCCTACCCCGAAGGCGATGATCCGCTTGGTTATGGAAAACGCGGAGCGCGTTCCCCTGGCCGGTGCCCAATACGTTATGCAGATTCGCGATCAGATCATCACCGGAATGACTGATGCGCAGGGCAAGATAGAGCACGAAATACCGCTCGGGGTCGAGCGGATCGCCTTGCGCTTCCAGGGGGAGATGGCCGATCGGATCGGATTTCTGCAACAGGGGTTGATCGCGCCGCAACTCGCCTCCGACTACAACACCATCCGCGCGTTCTTCAAGACTCCGATGGACCCGGAGTACGTGGCCGGTTTGCGTCTGCAAGCCAAGAAACTCGTCTCCGGGGTTACCGGCATCCTGCAAGGGCAGATCGACGGAGTGGTTGAGAAGGGGGCGGGGCTGCTCGACTACGTCGACGAGCACGCCGGCGAGATTCTCGGCAAGATCGCCGAGGCCGAGGGCGTCGTTTCCGGGAAGATCGACGAAATTGCCGGACAGGTTTCCGACAAGGCCGGCCAATTGGCCGACAAGGGACGCGGTTTGCTGGACCAGGCTCAGGGGCAAGTGGACAAGGCCTCCGGAATGGCGGCGGCGTTGGAAGCTCAGGCACGGCAGATGGCGGGCGAGGCAGCCGGCAAGGCTCAAGGCGTGATTGACGACGTAGTTTCGCGGGCCGATCAGGCCGTCGACCAGTTCGAGGGCCAGGTAAACGCGGCTATGGCCAAGATGATTCAGGCCGAGCAGCAAGCCCGGGCGAAGATCTCCGAGACGGCCGGCCAGGCCCGCGGGGCGATTGAAGAAGGCGTCCAACGTGGCACCGACGCGGTTCAACAGACCGAAGCCCGAGTCCAGGCTGCTATTGACGAAGCCCATCGGGCATACGCGGGTACCGTTCAGGAAGGTACCGAACGAGCCCAGGCTGCCGTCGACGAAGCCTCCCGTGCCGCTCAGGAGTACGTTACCGATTTGGTCGACAGGAATGTCGATCGGGCTCAGAACTGGTTGAATGGCAAGTTGTACGAGGCGCAGCAGCGCCTTCATGAGGGGATTGGACAAGCTGCCGACGCAGGGCGCGAGGCTTATGGGCAGGCTCGGGCAGCGGCCAACAATGCCGCCGATGCCGTCGAGGCTCAGTCGCGCAGTTTGTTGGGCGAGTTCGGCCGACTCATGCACGAGGCGACGGACAACCTCGGGGAGCAGGCCAAGAAGCTGGCTCGTGATCTCGGCATCCCCGCCGACGGCGTTATCGACGGACTTATGCAGGAAGGTCATCGTCTGATCCAGGATGGCGAGCAGCAGGGTCAGGAGTTGATCACCAAAGGCCGCAGCCGCGCCGAGGACGGCATGCAGCAGGTCGATCAGCAGGTCGAGACGGGTATTTCCCAGGCCGAGGAGGAAGTGACAACCGCTGTCGATCAGGAGGTCGATCGCGCTTACGCCCAGATCGATCAGTGCTCCCGGGAAGCCAAGCAGGCTTCCGAGGAGGCTCGCCAGCAGATTGTCGATACCGCCGGGCAGGTGAAGGACGGGATAGGGCAAGCCGGTCAGGCTGCCCAGGATGCCGGGCAGCAAGTTGCTGATGCCGCGTCGCAAGCAACGCAACAGGCTTCGCAGGCCGTTCAAGGAGGTATGCAGCAGGCCGGGCAGGCCGCCACCAATGCGGTCGGCCAAGCGGAGTCGGCCGCCCAGGGCGCGGTGGATCAAGCCGCGGCGATGCGCGACCAGATGCACGGGAAGGTGCAGGATGGTATCGGACAAGTTCGCGAGGGGATCGGGCAGGCCCAGGAGCAGGCCCAAGCTTACGTTGAAGCGGCGAAGCAGGCCGTGGAGGGCGGTATTGGAAAGGTCGGCGAGATGCGCCGGGAGCTGGCCGCTCGCGCCGGCGAGGCGATCTCGCGCGGGCGCGAAGCAGTCGATGAAGCTGAGAAACAAGCCCAGGCGGCTGTCGAGAAGGGTAGGCAGGCGGCTCAGGACGCTGTCGGGAAGGTGACGGAGGCACGCGAAAAAGCTACTGAGATGCTCTCGGATGCCACGGGACGTGCCCGCAGGGCAATCACTGACACGGCCATGCAAGCCCAGGAGGCCGTTGCTGACGCGGGAGCGCAGGTTACCCAGGCGTTCGACATCTTCAACGATGCGGATCTTGGGCAGTTGCTTCCCAATCCGGAGGATCTGCTCGAGCAGATTCCGCTGAATATCGGTCACCTCGATCCGGGCAATGAACTTAGCGGGGTGATCGGGCGGTTGGACAATCTCGGCTTCGACGCCGGGCCGGCCCATGCGTTTATGGGCCAAGCTACTCGCGAAGCTATCCGGCGGTTCCAGCATGTGGAAGGACTGGTGACCAGCGGCGAGATTGATGCCGGCACTCTGGGGAGACTCATAGAACGGCACGGCTGCTGATGGGCAGGCTGGAAGCCTGCGTTACGGGTGTTGATTAGCGGCGTGGCAGTGGTCTTTGAGAAGGACATCGGGCGAATGATGGCGGGGACCTGCGACCGCCCCGTGCGAAGGAGCATTTGATATGCCCCCGGCAGCGAGAGTTACTGATATGCACACGTGCCCGATGGTGACGGGTGTGGTGCCGCACGTGGGCGGGCCGATACTCCCGCCGGGACATCCCACCACCATGATCGGGTTCATGCCGGCCGCCAGGGTCGGCGATATGCTAACCTGCGCCGGTCCGCCGGACACGATCGTCAGAGGGTCGCCGACGGTGCTGATTGGGAACATGCCGGCGGCCAGAATGGGCGACAACACCGCGCACGGCGGAGTCATTGTTGTCGGACACCCTACCACGATGATCGGCGATGCCGGTAGCGGTGGCGGCGGCGGTGGCGGGGGTGGTGGCCTCGGCGGCGGCGGAGCCGGGTCCGGAGACGGTCGGGTGCTCTCCGGCCCGGATGAGCAGCTTCGCCAGGAGGTTGTCGAAGCGGGCAGCATCAGCGGTCCGGCGATTGTCAGCGGGGTCAGTGAAGATCAGGTTGGTCCGCTTGAGCCGGACGAATCGACACAGGATCCGACGTGGATCGCGGTTACCGTTCAGGACTTCGATGGCACCGCTATTGCGAACCAGGACGTGACCATCACGCTGGACGACGGTCAGGTCCGGTCCGGTCGCACCGATGAAGAGGGCCGCGTCAGGTTTGAAGACGTCCACCCGGACCAGGGGCAAGCATCTATCAGTGGCATCTCGGACGAGCAGGAACACGAGGCGGAGCAGCGCGACGAACCCTCGGACAGTGGTGAAGAGCGGACGCAAACGCAAGGACGGACCGCGGGCCGGCCGCCGGATCGGCCGACGCCCGAGGATGACGCTCCGTCTGACGAGGAGCTGCTCGCGCAGTTCCCGGCTGACCTTGAGTGGTTCGAAGACGACGAGGAGAACGAAGATCAGGCGGAACAACCGACGTGATGACTCTTACGTGTCACCAGCCGCGGAGTTGAAGGGGATTGATGACCGGCGCGATGATGAAGAGCTTGAGTCTGATTGTGCCGGGCGGAGTTTCTGGCGTTGAGTAATGACGGAGAGACATTGCGAAGACCGGTCCGAACGGACCAGGATACCGTAATCCGGCTGCGCCCGTTCGAAGTGCAGAACGTCAGTTGCGACGCGCGGTGGGACCCGCAAGGGGATCCGCTTCGAGTGTACTACGAGATTAACGATCCCAACAGCCGCATCCGTTCCGGGAGAATCCTGTATACCGCACGAGGGCCTGACGGTGAGGAGGTGACACTCTATCGTCAGGCGCTGGAACGATCTCAGTTCGTCCACGCGCGGTGCTATGAGCTGCGCGAGAGCGAACGGTGGGACGGAACGATTCGGGAGGGTATTACGGATCGGATCGGTGAGAAGATCACGGCCGATCTTTCCTTCTTCAGCGTGACGGTAGAGGTGTGGAACACGCGCGAGGCGGAGCCGGCGGCGCGGGTGCGGGGTGGACAGGGTCGAACCGAACGCGAGGGTGAGTATCTATCGAGCGGGGTGGCGAACGTCGAGGTGGACGCAATTGTCCAGGGGCGCTGGGGGAGCGAATGGGTGATTCCCTACGATGATCCGGACGAGCCCGACAAGGGCGAAGCTACGATATCTCTTAGGGTTAAGAACGTCCGTGAGAACACCAGTGCGCGAATCGTGGTCAGCCGGATAAACGAGATTGCCAACGCCGAGAACGACTACCTTTATGTTGACACCTCCTGGGGGCCGGAGGAGCAGCCGGGTCTGCAGGGATTGGTAGTACGCAACGGGCGGGTCCTGCAAAGCGACGGCAGCGATCCGAAGGTGCGCTTCAACGTTTATGAGGAGCACTGGAAGTACCCGGGGATCAACTTCTATCAATTCGGGGTGGCTTTCGGCGAGAACGGGTATGACATGGTGGCGTCAGAGCGAGACTACGTCAACAATGAAAGGGACTGTCTCAACATGCGTTTCACCGTGTTGATTGAATGCTCCTCCCTCGGCGACGAGTATCGCACCGCGACTGACCAGTTATGGCGTTTCCTGAAGCGCGAGACGAAGTACTTTCGTCCGTACAAGCTCATGAACCGCGTACGGAATATCGACGACTGGATCAAACACTATCGCAATCGTTATATCGTCACGATTCAGGGCCACGGGGGTGTGTACTGCGCTCATAGCGACCATCCGACGCGCACGGTTGGCAGCGGACGCCGCGCCCGAACCGAGCGGATGGACATGTACCACCGGGGTTTCGCTCCCGACAACTACTACTGTCCGACCGGTGTCGAGGAAACCGAGGCCGGCCGCCGCGAACACCGTTGGGCTCTACGCCACTACGGGCATCCCTTCGGCGGCTGCGGCAATTCCAGCCATGTCTACCACAGTCTTTCGCTTTCGCAGGATCGCAGCACGCGGCGGAAGATGTTGGCGGTGAATTTGCCCAACCAGGATACCAGTTTGCGTCCGCAGGTAGCGCTAGGGAAGAGGCGCGGTCGATCCGACGAACGCGTGATCCGTATGCTGGGGGTCGACGATAACGGGCCGCGGCTCTTGTTCTATGCGGGCGGATGCCGGTCCATGTTGTCCAAGAATCTGGGGGAACGGTTCACCCGCAATGGAACAAAGCACTACCACGGATGGGTCTGGAGCGTTTGGATTCGCGAGAACCGCCGTTTCTGTCTAGACCTGTTCCGCCGTTGGATCAAGGGGACCGAGGGTGATCCGCCGGCTTCGGAGTGTGAACTGAGCCGGTTCCTGCCGGCCTATCGCGCGGCGGCGGCCCGTTCATTTGTGAACTCGCATCCACGCATAATGGAAGGTCGGAACGTGTTGAGTATTCGGGCGGCTCCGGATCGAGCGGAGGGGGCTTCGTCGTGAGTGAGAAGAAGCTTAAAGAAAGATCGGTTGCCGACATCGAGCGGATCGTCGCAGAGGGTCCGCGCGAGCCGCGCGTCGTCCATTGCGAGGAAGAACGGCAGTGGAATGAGCTTCTTCTGTACAACGTCTCAGAGCACCGCTTGCACGTTCTCGCTCGTGGGGGGGACTTCGTCGTCTTCTACGATGCGGACGGTAAGGAGATCGGTTGGCGTGACGACGGGCGCAAGGGCACCGAGAAGCCGATGTGGATCGATCGGGACTCGTTTCGCAAGGCCGTGGTCGAGGAGCTGGGACTTCCCAAGGTGACCCGGCTGGGCAAGTTGTCGGTGCGGGAGCTGCCTCCCCTCGGGTGGACCCATCAGGGGGTCTTCTTCCTGTCGGCGACGCCCACGCCTGATCAGGTGTTGCGGGTCTGGGCTAATCCGGAGGATCATCGGGTCATTCAGTGCCTTTTCGGGCCCGTTGATGGCCAAGCTTCAGGAGAACAGCCGTGACCGAGGAAGAAGCCGTCGCCATCGTTGAGCAGGAACGCGAGGCCCTGCGGATCCCCCCGCGTATGGGCGTCAGCTCCGCGGAGAAGGCCATTGTGGAGTTTATGAAAGACCGTTCTCGCGCGGGCCGGGTCGAGAATCGTGTCGCTTGGATCGTTGATCTGGCCGATGCTGTCGGTTTCGTGCGGGTGCATGTCGACGATCGCAGCGGCGAGATACTGGAGGTACTGAGAACCGTATGACCGCGCCAAGTCAACTGAAAGAGACCGCCGCTAAGCGTGTGCTCGATATTCTCGCCGAGCGGCTTGAGCGCGGTGGGATTTCGACCAGTCGTCCGGACTGGTACTTCCAGACCGAGGCGGGCGATCCCCAGGAGTTTCCCGGTGGCTGGCAGGTGCGGGTGCGTACGTGGCGGCATTGGTCCGATGCGGCCGTGCATTTCGACGCGGACACTGGGGAAGTACTGCATTGGAGCGTGGATCGGCTATCCGACCCGCCGACGAATGCGAAGTTGACTCAGGAAGAAGCTCTCCGCATAGCGGCGGAGATTATCGAGATTCCGCTTGATGCCGAGCTACACCGTTTCGAGCACGAGGAGTATGCCGAGGGGGGGCGCCATGTCGCCCGGATTGAGTGGAAACGGGTCCACAAAGGGCTGCGAGTGGACGGGGACTATCTATGGGTGATGATTCACCCGGAGACGCACCGGTTGGTGGCCTTCGGTCGAAAATGGCGGACGATGGAGAAGTAGTATCGCTTTTGTGAATTGCGGATTACTCAGGGTCCGCGATTTCTGGGGGACTTTCGGGAAGGGCAAGGATGCAAGCAATGACGAGACGGGAAGTGCTGGCGGTTGTTGAACGAGAGCGCGAGCGGCTCGAGGTTGATCCGCAGGCGGAGGTCAGCTCAGTCGGGCGAGCTCTCGTGGCATGCACTGCCGAACCATCGCGACGCGGCTGCGAGACGCATCGAGTCGCTTGGGTGGTGGAGCTATCCGGCAAAGCGGGTTATGTGCGAGTGCAACTTGACGACAAGACCGGCGATGTGCTGAATGTCATCAGGGGAAGTTGAGGCCGGACCGCTCCGTCGTCCGGTGACCGATGGTGCGGGGAATGGCGCCGGTGTTTTCAGAGCGAGGGCAACTAGGCCGGGCATTCCGGTTTGGTTTTAAGTACAAGGAGAAACGAGATGAACTCATTGGTTGAAGCTCGAGTCAGAAGTTACTTGACGACTCGTCTCAAGTACAGTTTCTATGAATGCGGGGCGATTCTGTTTAGGATGAACAACTGTGCCCGCATGGCCGGGTTCGATCTGGACAGTCGCTTCGCCGATGCGGGGCTTGGTGCAGGACCCGACGCCCGACTGGCTTCGAGCATCGTCAACCGGGCGATGGGCCGGGCCGGTGACGGGGCGGCAGAGGGCTCCATCAGAGCCCAGATTGCCCGCTGGCTCCAGAGCACGAACCCTATGGGGCATTGATCTCGGACAAAGCCGGGCGCGTCCGGAACCACGGGCGCAAGCCGGCGCACTCTGCTGGAATCGCGTTGAGATGCCCGGTGAACGCCGTAATCGCTCGTCTTCTTCGAGGCACCTGGGACGCCGTGCCCATCACACGTTGTGAAAAGCTACGTCCTCCGTATCGGTATTCAGTACCGCGACGGAATGTCGGATGGCGCGATGAAGTGCTCCGGGGTTAATAACACGTTTCCCGTGGACAACTTCATCGCGCCGCGCATGACTGTGGCCGTGGAGGATGAAATCGACATCCAACGAGCGGACGGCTGCTTCAAAGCCCTCCTCGTGCCCGTGGAAGACCGCGAACCGTTTCCCCCCGAGTTTTATCCGCGTGGGAACCTCGGTGGGGACGGTGAGCCCTACGCCGTGCAGATACGCCAGCAGCGGCGCCGGTCGGCGGTCGGTGTTACCCCACACGAAAGTGCAGGGCCGGCCCACAAGCTCATCAAAGACCTCTTCACCGCCCACATCTCCGCAATGGACAATGTGTTCGACTTCAAGCCGATCAAACAACGCCAGAGCCCGTTGCGTAATCCGAGCTTGACCGTGGGTGTCGGACATTACTCCAATCAGCACCGTTTCGCTCTTTCTGATGCGGCCCGCACCCTGAATCAGGTTCCGTCGGCGTTGTGGGGCGGAGTCCATCCCCAATATAGCTTGGATCGGTCCCAAACCAAGTCCCCGCGGGGAAAGTCCCGGTCTCGCACCAAGTCATCCGCTTTGCAGTTGATTACGCCCCCCGAGAGGTAGAGGACGTTGGCGAAATCGCCGTGGAACTTGGCAAGGCGATCGCCTTTGTAGTCGCGGTAGTACTCCGTGGCAACGGTTCGTTGGGTTCCGGCCGGAGAATTAGGGGCAATATCGAACAGCAGCACGGTTGTGGGGTGTTTCGAGAACCGGTGAGCCCGCAACGGTCTGTCGCCGCGGTCCGGAAAGCCCGGAGTGTCCTTGCTGGGAGACTCCTTCGAACCCAATCCATCGAGGATCTGATTCATACCATAGTGAAACTGGTTCTTGCCCGAGGTGCTCTTGAATACTCCGGTCAAATTCTTCGACGGACAGATCCACAGGTGCATGTCGGGGAACTCCTTGATCTGTTCGTCAAAACGTTCGACGTCGCGATAGGCCGGGATGTTCAAATAGGGCGGCAACGCGTTGAACCACGTTCCTGCTTGGTCTATTGCTCGGTAGTTGCCCTCCGTGGGAAAGTAGTCGAAGAAGTCTTCACGATAGAACTGCACCGCATTGCCCCATTGCTTAAGGTTGCTTTTGCACGTAGCGCGGCGCATATGCTCGCGGGCATGCGAAAGCGAAGGTACGAGCATGGCCAGAAGCAGAAGGACGATCGAAATTACGATTACCAATTCCAACAATGTCAGCGCCGGGCGGGCGCAGACCCCTAGCCGGGACTTTTCTGTCAACCATTTGTCAGTCATCGCCGAGATGCTCCCCAATCCGGGGACCAACGAAATCAGTTATTTGTGCGCCGGCGCGCCGGTAGGTGAATCAGGTCTGTTCCCCCCGAAACTGCGCGGCGAGAAATCGCTTACGTGCCTTGACCCTGACACGTGCAATCTCGCGTCGACGGCGATTGCACCCGGCGGTACCGCGTTTGGATGCCGGCGGCTTGAGGCTACCCCCGTCATCCGCTCTGTTTGACCGAATCGGTTGCCTGTGACCCTTTGCGAGATTGGACTTATTCTCGCTTTAATGGACTTGCTGTCAAGTGTGGATGGGCTAGATGTCGAGGTGTGCAGTGCTGGTGGATGCGGCAGACTGCTAGTATTTGTGATACTCGAATGTTTGACAGGCCATGTCGAACAACTGATAGAGCGGGTCGCTCAGCGGGGCTCCGTCGACCGCCAGCGTGACCGCGAAGGCCAGCCCACGCTCGATCGTGGCCGTCCGGGCTACCGTCGAGAGTTGCGGGATTAGAACCTCCCGCCCCGCGACCGGACCGAGGTTGGCCGCGCGGGGCACGTGCTCCAAGCGGTTTGCGCTGGGCAGCTCGGCGAACGAATACTGCCGCGCCAGCGTTTCGCCGAGTTCTTCGGCTTGGGCGATGTCTCCAACGACCATGTGGAGGATCAGCCGCACGTCGTGTCCCTCCGTTATGGTGCCGTGGAAAGGTAAGAGGATCTCGGGTGGTCTCTTGACGACTTCCCCGGGGGTGAACCTCTTGGGGGGGCGGATGGAAACACCCCATCCGGGAGGCTCGATTCGCGGGGCGAGGGGGTCGCGTGCCCGTTTTGAGGTCATCGCGCTGGCGAGAACGCAAACGAGTATCAGCAAGGCGATGGAGCAAGCTAACGCCCGCCCGGGAGAGCCGGGTCTGATTGTGGTGTGGAGTTCCACGTTCATGGTCTCTGACATGCTAGGGCTTGGGCGTCTGGATCACAACATGCTGGGGTCCGGCGAAAGTAAGGCGGAGGCTCGCGGGGTCTTTTTGTGGAGCGACGTAACATCATGTTGTATAAGATGTTACGGCGGGTTCTCCTCCATGGGTCTTCTCTGAAGAGATCTCTGCCGAAAGGGGTGTATGGGGACATTGGCGGGGCAAAGCCCGGTCTATCGCAAACTTTGCCGCTTTGGTTTCGTGTTCGTCCATCTTCGCCTATACTCAATGGCGCATCTATCGCGGCGTCTTCACTCATGACGCCCCACCGTTTGCGGCCAACTGGCGGGGGCGGGAAGGGGGCGTGGTGGAGATCGATGGATTGGAGCGAGCGCGACAACGGGTTTTGGTGAGGGCAGCTTCGAGTGCTGCGGAGTGCAACCCAGGTGGGAGGTCAGTAGGTGCAGATACGAGTCACGGGGCGTCACGTCGAAGTTACGGATGATGTGCAGAGTTACATCGAGGCCAAGGCCAACAAGCTACCACGGTTCTACGATCGGATACACGAGATCGAGGTGGTGCTGGATCACGAATCAGAGCAGTTCAGGGTGGAGATGATCGTGCGGGCGGACCGCAAGCACACCTTTGTCGCTTGTGAGGTAGGCCCTGACACATTTGCCCTGGTTGATATGCTCGTCGACAAGTTGGAACGGCAGTTGAAGAAGCACAAGGAGAAGAACCGTAACCACAAGCACGAATCGAAGCCGGATGTGACGAACGAGTCGTAGGGTTGTGGTGGTTGGGCCGGACGGGGTCTGGAGTTTCGCGTGGAAGCTCGTGACCATTAGCGGGTTTCGTCTTGGTGCCGGGAGATACCATGAAGTTTGCCGACCTAATACATGAGCCGTCCGTGATCCCCGAAGTGGAGGGAACGGAGCGTAACGCGGTGATCCGCGAACTCGTGAACTCACTTGCTGAACACGGTGCCGTCCCTGCAGAACATGTGGAGACCATCGCGCGCGCCGCTATCGCCCGCGAGAAGCAGGGCAGCACAGGTTTTGGCAAGGGCGTGGCGGTTCCACACGTCAAACACGAGTGTATCCAGAAAATGACGGCTACGATTGGTCGATCGAGCCGAGGAGTGGACTTTGCGGCGCTGGATCGGGCGCCTGTTTATGCGATCGTTATGTTGCTGAGTCCGGCCGAGGCGCCGGAAGAGCACTTGGCGGCGATGGAGAAGATCTTCCGTTACCTGCAGCGGGAGAAGTTCAGACGTTTTCTGCGGCAGGCTGATTCACACGAAGCGATCGTGGAACTCATTCGAGAGGCGGATGACTTGCAGGATGACTAGCGTCGACGGCGACGCAGGATTCCGGTGTGTTATTCGACTAACAGAGAAAGGCCGACCACGATTGTCCGCCCCAGAGACCGAGGCTGTGCGTGAGGTTGAGGTTCGGAACCGAGAGGGCCTCCATGCGCGACCGGTCATGCGTTTCGTGGATCTTGCCATGCAGTTTCGGTCGAGCGTAACGGTGGCAAACGTCACTAAGAACGGAGAAGTACTCGACGGACGCAGCGCCATGCAGTTGATGTTACTCGAAGCGACGCAGGGGTGCTTGCTCAGAATCAAAGTCCAGGGCGTGGATGCCGATGAGGCGGCTGATGCTCTGGCAGCGCTGGTGGAATCCGGCTTCGAAACGGGCTCACCTGGACAATCCGGGTAGTACGCGGCACCGCAGCCAGTGCTGCGAACGAGCGGGCTGACCATGAGCTTAGCGGCGAGGCGGGCTGGGTCGGTCCCGCATTCGGTGGGGCGGGTGGTGTGCCGACGCGACAGTCGAGGTGTACGGAAACCCTCATGGAAATACTGCGTGGCATAGCCGTGTCCCCCGGAGTGGCGATTGGGGAGGCCGTCATTCTTGAGGCGTCGGAGTACCGCATTCCCTACCGGACGGTACTGGAGGATGAGGTACCTGGAGAACTGACGCGCTTGGATGCCGCGCTGACCAGCTCTGTGGAGGAGATCGCGCGACAGTCGGAGTGGCTCGACGCTCATCTCGGGGGGGATGCTGCAAAGGTCTTTGACTGGCACGTGGGGGTTCTCAAGGATGAGCGTCTGCGAAGTAGTATCGAGGTCCTGATCCGCGAGAAGCAAGCCGCTGCAGCCTACGCCGTCAGCACGGTCATGCGGAACTACCAACGACGGTTCATGCAAATGAGCGACCCGTTGTTGGTTGAACGGATTCGCGATGTTCAGGATATCGAGCGGCGCCTTCTCCGCCAGATACTGGGTGACGCCGGGGAAGACCTCGCCCATCTGACCAAGCCGGTTATTCTAGTTGCCCACGACCTGACGCCCACCCAGACTGCTCAACTGGCCGAGACCCGCGTGATCGGGGTGGCCCTCGATGCCGGAGCGGCGGCATCTCACACTGCCATTCTCTTGCGGTCCTGGGGACGCCCGGGAGTGATCGGACTCAATGACGTTTCCACGCGGGTCAGTGGTGGCGACACGGTGATCGTGGACGGCACCAATCAGTTGATCATCGCCAACCCGAACGAGGCGACCCTTGAGGATTACCGGGATCAGGAAGCTCGGTATGTGCGCCTGACCGACTCTCTGGCCGAGCTGGCGTCCCTTCCGGCCGTGACTCGAGACGGAGAGCGGATCCAGTTGTACAGCAACATAGAGTTTCCGTACGAAGCGGCGACCGGTCTGGACAAAGGTGCGGATGGAGTCGGGTTGTATCGCACCGAGTTTCTGTATCTGCGCCCGGAAGGGGCGCCATCGGAAGAGGAGCAGTACAACGCCTATCGGCAGGCGATCGAAGGGGCGGGCGGACGTCCGGTGACTATCCGAACGTTCGACCTGGGAGCCGACAAGTACACTCAGCAGCGGAACTATGAGCAGGAGCGCAATCCCATGCTCGGGCTGCGCTCGATTCGTTATAGCCTGCAGAACCTCGATCTGTTCAAGGTGCAGTTGCGGGCGATCCTCCGCGCCGCTACCCACGGTGATGTGCGGTTGATGTTCCCGTTGATCACCAGTCTGTTGGAGTTTCGGCAGGCAAAGATGACGGTGTACGACGCGATGGAGGATCTGGAAGAGGAAGGACTGGAGGTCCCCAGGGACCTGCGCGTCGGGATGATGCTCGAGACGCCGGCCGCCGCGGTCCAGGTTAAGGAGTTCTGCCGGGAGGTGGGCTTCATCAGCATTGGGACGAACGATCTCGTGCAGTACATGCTCGCCGTGGATCGAGGCAACGAACGTGTATCGCAGTTCTACACTCCGTCCCATCCGGCGGTGCTGCGGACCCTGCGCGACGTGTTGCGGGCCTGTTCCCACGCGGACGTGGACTGTAGCATTTGTGGGGAGATGGCCGGTCGGCCACTGTACACGCTATTCCTCTTGGGGATCGGATTGCGGAACCTTTCGATGGCTCCCGCGAATATCCCCGAAGTCAAGAAATTGATCCGCTTGGTGACGATACCGCAAACGCAGCGTATCGCCCGGCGGGCTTTGGGCTTTGATACGGAGCGCCAGGTGACGAACTACCTGCGCGACAAGACCAGAAAAGTATTACCCGAGGATCCGATGTACTAGCCGTACGCGTTCGCTTTTCGGCAGTACCGGTGACTTGGGTGTCCGCTGCATGGCATTCGGCGGGTATGAGATTCTTATGACAGACGCGGAGCACCGCGAGCGGTATCGATGGATGTTCGTCTTCAGTTTGGACGGCGATCTCCGATTCGTCTCCCACCATGATACGCTGCGCCTTTTCCGCCGGGCTCTGGCGAGGGCGGAATTGCCGGTGCGCTTCTCTCAAGGATTCAACCCCCATCCGCGATTGACTATCCCGGTGCCTCGCCCGGTAGGAATCGCGTCGGATGCCGATGCTCTGTTCGTCGAGACCGACCTTGCCATGAACCCGTCAGACGCGCAGAAACGGCTCGATCAGCACACGCCGGGTGACATCCGCGTGATCTCGGCTCGAACGCTCGAAGATGGAGATAGGCCGCTGCCGGAGTCCGTACGGTACCGTATGGACGCGGATGCCGTAGCGGGCGCGGATCTCGACGCGCGAATCCGCGAGGTGCTGGCTCGCGAAACGATCGAAGTGGAAAGGAAGACCCCTCGGAGTACCGAGGTTCGCATCGTCGATATTAGGCCGTTTGTTGCCGATCTACGTATTGACGGTGCTTTTGTGGAATTCATGCTCCGGATTACGGGCGGAGGAACCGCCAAACCGGCGGAAGTAGCGGGTCTGCTCGGATGCGACCCGGTCTCAATCAACCACCGGATCCGTCGTCTGGAGATCAAATGGCGATAACCAAGAGGCTCGAAGAGGATATGCCCGCCAAGGCAAAGAAGAGTACAACTACAACGAAGAAGAGGAAGACCCGTGCCCGCAAGAAAGCCGAGCGGGTCGCGCCGTCGGCTGAAGCGAAAGCGGAGCAGGGACAGGATGCCGCCGCGCCCCCGGCGGAGGTGAAACAACTGGATGTCGCCGAGGTGGCGCGGGTGATCCCGCCTGCCGACGACGAAGAGGCACCGAAGAAGAAGCCGGCGACGCGCCGCAGATCTCGTAAAAAGGTCACCCGGAAGAAGACCGCCTCACCAGCTAGCGAACCGCGGGAAGACCCTGTGGTGGAGGCACCGGAACCGGTACCGACGCCGGAGCCGGCAGGCGAACCGGCGCCCAAAGTGCGCGATCCCGCGTTGGAGCAGCCCGCCCCTCCGGACCCGGAGGCCCGGCCGCGCAAGAGACCCCGATCCCGAAAACGCGGCGGAGCCAAGCGCCGACCCGCAGCTGAGCCGGCCAAGGAGCCTCCGGACCATGAGGCGGCTGCGACGGTTGAGGAGCCCGGGGCCGAGGTTCTCGAAACCGCAACCGGAACCGCTGCCGATGCCCCGGTTAGAGACCGCGAGCCGTCCAGGCGAGGCTCGCGTCGCAGAGGTCGGCGGGGGGGCAGGTCATCCGGGCGACGGGCGGACTCCCTGGCGGTGGCGGAAGAGCCGGCGCCGCCTGCGGAAGACGAAACCGCGGCCGATCTGGAGCCGGAGGATCAGCCGCTGACCAAGAGTACCGGCGGCCAGGAGATGATTATCAACGTCTCCGCCGGAGATGAGTGTCGGATAGCCGTGCTGGTGGATGGCCGTTTGGAGGAGTTGTTCATCGAACGTGCTTCGGCGCAATCGCATGTCGGCAACATCTACAAGGGGCGGGTGACGAACGTGGAACCGAGCATCCAGGCCGCCTTCGTCGACTTCGGAATGCACAAGAACGGCTTCTTGCACATCTCGGATGTTCAACCGCAGTACTTCCCGAACTACAACGGCGAGCCGGAGGATGTCGGGCGGAAGATCCCGCGCCACGCCCGTCCGCCGATCCAGAAGTGCTTCCGGCGCGGGCAAGAGGTCATCGTGCAGATAACCAAGGAGGGGGTCGGTACCAAGGGGCCTACTCTTACGACATACCTCTCGATTCCCGGGCGGTTCCTGGTGATGATGCCGGGAATGAGTCGCCACGGCGTGTCGCGGAAAATCGAGGACGAGGCTGACCGCCGGCGCATGCGTGATCTGCTCGGCGAACTTACCCTTCCGCCCGATATGGGGTTTATCCTCCGCACTGCCGGGCTCGGCCGCCCGAAGCGGGAGCTGCAACGCGATCTCAACTACCTGCTGCGGTTGTGGAAGACTGTAGTCGGACGGATCAAGCGGGTGTCAGCTCCGGCCGAGCTATACCAGGAATCAGATTTGGTAACGCGTACGATCAGGGACGTCTATACCAGCGATTTCAAACGGGTTGTATTGGATGACGCCGAGACCGCCAAGAGGGTGCGCGAGTTCCTGCAGATCGCGATGCCGCGTACTCGACCGGTCGTGGAGCTCTATTCACAGCGGGAACCGCTCTTCCATCGGCTCGGGATCGAAGAGGAGATCGAGCGAATCAGCATGCGGCAGGTGCCGCTGCCGTCCGGCGGGTCGATCGTAATCGACACGACGGAGGCGATGGTGGCCATCGATGTCAACAGCGGGCGATTCCGCAGTATCGAGGATGCGGAGGAGACGGCGTTTCGGATCAATATCGAGGCGGCCGAGGAGATCGCCCGTCAACTGCGCTTGCGTGATCTCGGCGGGTTGATCGTGTGCGATTTCATCGATATGCGCAGCGATGCCCACAAACGAGAGATGGAGCGTGCTCTACGCGACGCTCTGAAGAAACACAAGGAGCGCGCCCACGTTCTCCGGACCAGCGCGTTCGGGTTGATCGAGATGACGCGCCAGCGTCAGGGCCCGTCCCTGAAGAGAAACGTCTACTACGACTGCCCGCATTGCCATGGAACCGGGCTGGTCAAAATGCCGGAGTCGGTGATGCTCGATGTTATGCGCATCGTCCAATTGGCGGTTCATCACGAAGAGGTGCAACTGGTTACCATCACGGTCTCCACTGACGTCGGCTTCGCCATCTTGAACCGCAAACGCTTGATCTTGAGCGAGATCGAAGCGGAGACCGGTAAACAGGTGATCGTTCGGGGCGACCCCGGATTCACCAGCGATCAGATCGAGTGCCTCTGCGAGGACGCGCGGGGACAACCCGTTTCGGTAGGACGCGGTGGGGCGGCGCCCTACACGGGTCAGCCGGGCTCCGCTAACCGCGGTCGTAGTTCGCGATGACGAGCCCCCGAACGCGTCGTTGAAAGCCGTGCCGGGCAGCCGTCAATACGTATCCGGACTCTCAACGGACTCCGCTTCGGTGAGCTGATCGAAGTAGGCACTACGCGGGGCATCGGTCGAGCAGTTGGTCTGTTTGGCCACGAATCCCTGCGGTTCCGTCATTTGGGCCATCGTGTGCCTGGCGAGCATCAGTTCAACGAAGCCGCACTCCTCGGGACCGGGGCAGTCTTCCGGTTCGGCGTGGGGATAACCCAGTGTGTGGGCGATTTCGTGGGCGCAGACGTTGGCGAAGACCATGACCCAGTCGTTAAACGAATAGCGGCCTCCGAGCTGGCGGACCCGCTTGCCGAAGATCAGCGCGGAGTTGTCATGCTGACGGTCGCAGGGGTCGTACTCCGCCTCTCCGATGTCAGTGCCCCCGCTCGGCGGGATCGCTTCGGTAATGAGGACGACGGTGTCAGCGTCAGTGTCCGGGTCGTCATTGTTGCGGATTACCACGGCCACGTTCGGGCAGTCGCAGTAGATGTTGGTGATCTCGAGCCGGACCTGCTCCTTGAAGTACTCGATATCGTCGGCCAGCGTGTCGCCGTCGGTTATCGCGAATTCCGAGAAATCCAGCCCCTCGAACTGCACGTCGGGGTATATCGGGCTCGTGCCGCCCGCCCAACTGAGGACGATCAGCTCTGTAGTGTTGGTGTCCGCCATGACGCCCTGCGTGCATTCCGCAGCGAGCACGGTACGGGCGACCGTGGGGTCGATGATGGTGTTGCCGCACCCGCACATCGCGGCGAACGACGAAACGAACGACCCGATAACGAGTGCGCGCAGCGCGCACCGATAGCAGCGTGTGGTAGTCAACTTCTTTCCCCCTTAGAAGCAACTTGTTGGCAGATGCCCGCGGATCGCGGGGCGTGTGGGTTTCTACCTATTTGTTGGCACGCCGACCGCCGAAGTCAAGCGGCGGCAAGTTCAGCCCAACGTGCCTCAACCGGGCGTCCCCGCAGAGCGGATCTTATCGGTCCGGTCGCGGAATCGAGGTGACACAAGCGCGTCAGGAGAGTAGGACGATGTTTATTGGAGGTTACGCGGGGGTGGCGTCGCCCGCCAAGTAACTCAGGCTTCCAGCCTGCCGGAGGCTCGGCAGACGCGCGATAAGTTCGAGGATGCAGACAAGATGTCTGCGTTACGCAACGCCGGCTTCCAGCCTGCCCGCCGGCTGGGCCTTGATAAAGGCGGGAGGATCCGAACCGACCTTGCCGCAAGCAGGTGTTCTACCGGACGGAAAGGTTCGGGTCGAATCCACACCGTGCGCTGTCTCTGGACTATTCAAGAGCATGGGCGTACGTGAAGACCCAGGTGTGACGTAGCACTAGTCCCGCAGCGCCAGTGGCGGTGCCAGGATTTCACTCATTACGATCGCGCGACGCAGGGCAGCACGTGAGGGACGCCGGACTTGATCGAGAAGCTCGTCTTTCGTTTCTACTACGGTTTGCTCCGTGACGTCCAAGTTGCCCAAGTGCCCTTCCGGAGCCAAGTGCCCCAAATGCTCCTCCGGATCCAGGTGGGGCAGGTGATCTGTCGGCTCGAACCCATGCGAGGCCGTCGCGGCGACAGTCTCTGCGGATCGCGAGGCCCGCCGGGCCGGTCGGCGTTTTGCCGGGGCAGGGGGGACGCCGCGGCGCGATTGCGCCGGCTCGTCAGTGGGGCTCGCCGGATGCAGTGTCTTCGGCGCAGGGCGTGCCACCGGGGTGTCGGTGGGCGCAACCAGCGGCGGAGTGACGCGCTTGTCCGGAACGCGTTCTAACACGAGGGGCCTAAGTGGAGCGGGATGCGCCGGAGGGGGTTGACTGCCGCGCGCCGGCATTGGCCTGGCCGGCGGGTGGTCGGGGCGTGCCGGACCGGGGATCCGTCCCGGGAAGTCCTCCGATTCGGGACTCGGACTCTCCTTCGAACCAAAGTGTTCGATCAGCTTCTTGGATACGGATCCCAGGGCGGAGCCGCCGACCACGAGGATCAGGATGACGATCTGGACCCAATCGTCGACATCCGCGAGAAAGAGGGGCACAGGCTGGGTTATCGCCGGAAGCATCTTGATCCTCTATTACCTTTGCGGTACTCCCCCGCATCCTAGGAGCCCCGGCCGCCCGTTTCGGCACGCCGGAGCCCCGCCGTGAAACTCACCTCGCTGCATCATTGCCAACGCCTAGCGCGCCCGCGTCAGCCTTTCGGCTCCGCACTCCCGTCAGTTCCGCCGATCGAATCCCGCATGCTCGTATCCGCTTGGATGTTCTTCATGCGATAGTAGTCCATGATTCCCAGATTGCCGCTGCGGAAAGCCTCGGCCATGGCTTTCGGCACCTCCGCCTCGGCCAAAACGACTTTGGCCCGGTTGTCTTCGACCTTCGCCCGGTTCTCGGCCGCGGTGGCGATGGCGGCCGCGCGGCGCTTCTCGGCTTCCGCCTGGAAGCGACGCTTGTCGGCCTCGGCCTGGTCGGCCTGCAGTTTGGCGCCGATGTTGCTCCCGACGTCCACGTCCGCAATGTCGATCGAGAGAATCTCAAAAGCTGTGCCCGAGTCCAGACCCTTAGCGAGCACTGCCTTCGTAATCATGTCCGGGTTCTCCAGCACGGCCTTGTGGGAATCCGCCGAGCCGATTGCGCTAACGATCGCTTCGCCAACGCGGGCGACCACGGTCTCTTCGGTGGCACCGCCAATCAACTGAGAAATATTGGTGCGCACGGTCACCCGGGCCTTGGCCTTGAGCTGAATCCCGTCTTTGGCCACCGCGTCAATCGTCATCTTGCCCCGCTCCGGGTTGGGACAATCGATCACCTTCGGGTTAACGCTGGTATTGATGGCTTCAATAATATCCCGACCGGCCAGGTCGATAGCGCAAGCCTTCTTCCAATCCAACTGGATGCTCGCCCGGTTAGCCGCGATCATCGCGCGGGCGACGTTGTACACACGTCCGCCGGCCAGGTAGTGACTTTCCAGATCGCTGGTTTCGATATCGTGGATCGCCGCTTTGACCAGTTGGATCTTGGCCAGCACGATCATACTGGCATCCACCTTACGCAGGCGCATCCCGATCAGGTCGAACATGGAAACGCCGGCGTTGCTCATGTAGGCCTGCAGCCACAGCCTGAAGAACTGGGCGACAACGAGCAGGATGACGAGGCAGATTACTCCGCCTACGATCGCCAGGATCACACCCCAACCCCATTCGGACCCGCCTTGAGATTGCGCCAGCAGACTTTGAGTCGCGAGATTCATGAGCCGTTACCTTTCGAGCTTATGCGTCCGCACTGGCGAGTTCTCATCGCCGGCGGATTCCCTTATGCCTTCTTCTCCACGACGATCAGGTTGCTGCCCTTGATCCCCGTGCCTTCGACCGTAACCCCGGCCTCGACCATTTCAAGTTCCACAACGCATGATACGCGCCGCCCGTTGAACTCGGAAATCCCCACCGGGCGATGCGGCGACACCGTTCGACCGACCTGGCCGATGAGCTTAGTGAGCTCCTCTACAGGTACACCAGTATCGGCCGCCGTCAGCACGGGGTTCGGCGGGGCTATCCGCCGGCCAACCGGGGTGAGGTGCCAATACTTGATGGCCAGGAATGCGAAGATCGGGAGGAGCACCATGCAAGTCAATACCGCGACGATACCGGCCTCGCGCCCTCCGTAGCTGAACGTCTTGGTCACCGCGGCCACCAGAAACCCCACCCCGGCAAGCGTGAGTATGCCGTGAGACGGGATGAAGATCTCTGCAACCAGGATCAAGGCCCCGATTACGTACAGCGTTATCAGAATGGCTACGTCGGACATCGCTACGTTTCTTCCAAGTCGCTCGTGGCGCCGAATCCTAATCCACCGTCACCGTTTCTTGCTCCGAATCGGAGCAGTCAATCCCGCTTGCGTCAGTGCGGGCGTTGATGGCTTCGATAATATCGTGCCCGGACAGATCGTTGGCACAGGCCGTCCGCCAATCCAGTTCGATGTTTGCCTGGTTGGCGGCGATCATGGCACGGGTAACGTTGGGCACGCGTCCACCGGCCAGGCAGTGACGCTCCAAATCCGTCGTCGACACGTCGTGAATGTCCGCGTTAACCAGTTGAATCTTGGCGAGCACGATCATGTTGGCATCCACCTGCCGCAAACGCATACCGATCAAATCAAGCATCGAGACCCCGGCATTGTTCATGTAGGCCCGTAGCCAAAGCCGAAAGTACTGGGCTAAGACCACCAGTATGACGAGGAGCACCACGCCGGCTGAGATCGCCAGAATCAGCAGCCATTGTCCATCGACGCCGGTCGGGGACTGCGCTAACAGGCTCTCAGCCGTGAGACTCATGAGCCGTCGCCTTTCGATCTGAAACTGCGCACCAGATCTCATCCTCCGCCGTCAGATTCCTGCGAATGTTGCGTTTGCGACATACTATGTCGCCGCCCGAACCACCACGCGATTGCCGCGGTGTTCGATGACTTCAACGGTCGTATTGCTATCAAGATAGTCGCCTTGAGTCACCACGTCGACCAGAACCCCACCAAAACGAGCCTTGCCCGCCGGACGAAGCGGTCCCGCCGTAACCCCGCGATCGCCCACCCGGGCAGCGCCGTGATAGGGATCCTCAACCAACACCTCCGAAGGGGTTGGGTTGGCCGGGACGATCCTGCGGAACGCCGGGACGCGCGGCAGGAACCGGCTCAAAACGAAGACGCCCACCAGTGACGCCCCCATCGAACAGACCAGGGTTATTATCGCCACCTTCAACGCGTGGATCGTGGACGGCAGACTCGGCAGATACAACGGGAGCGTCCGTCCCGGCTCCGGCGGAACAAACGTCGCCAGCAGGCCCACCACCAGCAGAATCAGCCCGGCAATGCCCGCCACCCCGAACCCCGGGATTACGAACACCTCCAACGCCATCAGCAGAATGCCGACGAGGATCAGCGCGATCTCCCAGACGTTGGCCAAGCCGGTCAGGTAGGGGGCGCCCACGAAGATGGCCAGACATATTAGCGCCACCAAGCCGGGAACCCCGACACCGGGAGTGTGAAACTCAACGTACGCCCCCAGCAGAATGATCACCATCAAGAACCCGCGCACTACGCCGGAGGTCAGCCAGTATGCCAAATGCTCCGACCACGTCGGCGCAAAGCGCACAAGCGATGACACTCCATAACGCTCCTTCAGGGCGTCTTCATCGGGCACCATGCCCTTGCTGAATCCGTAAGCCTGCGCCTCGCCGGCCGACATCTCCAGGAGCTGGTTAGAGGGCACGATCGGACCCTTCAGCGGAATGTCCATATCGAGGACCGGATCGTAATACGAATCGACAACCCGCCACGGGGTATCCGCCCGGGCGGCATCCGTCCCGGCGTCCTCCTCGGTGTCAGATTCCTCATCTGCCTCGTCGGATTTCGCCTTCTTGCCGTCGGCCTTCTTTGTTTCCTCCTCGCCGAGCAGCTCCAGTTTCTCTTCGCGGAAAACGAACTTGCGCTCTTTGGTCTCGCGGTTCTCGATCCACCATACTTCCCGATCCGGCAGAACGAACGCCTCGCACAGGACCTCGTCATACCCGTTCAACCGGGCCGAGGCCCGAAACTCCGCCAGAACCGGTGTGTAGGCCTTTGGCTGTAGCTCCTCCGGAACGGCCTGGGCACCACCCGGCCCGCCTAAAATTACCTGAGAATCTCCCATACGCGATGACCGGGCCATGACGATCTCGTCGCACGCCACGGCTACGATCGAACCGCCGGAATGGGCGTTGGGATTGACCCAGGCTACGGTCTTGATGTCGGTGAGGTTCTTTATCAGGTCGGCGATGGTGATTGAGCTGGTAACCAGCCCGCCCGGCGTGTCCATATCGAAGATGATGACCTCGGCGCCTTTTGCCCGGGCATCCTCGATCCGTCGTTTGAGCGATTCCGCCATGACGTCGGTGATCGCGCCCTCAATGGGCAGGACTCCGGCGATGCCTCCTTCGGGGGCGACGGCCTCGGCGATCTCGATTGGCTCGGCCGCTTTCGCCGTCTCTGCGGTATCGGTTGGGGCGGGCGGATCTTGGGCTCTGACCGACGGAATCGCCATCAAGGCAACCGCCGCTGCCGCAATCAGCCGCCACCTTCGCCGCGAGTACGCAAATCGAGTCATGCTCATCATGGTTCAACCCTCAACCGCGCGCCGCTCCGATCTGCCCAGAATCCACCGGATTACCACGAAAATTCTACGGTCCGGTGCGATAATCAGCAAGTTGAAAGATCGTCTGCGATTGTAATCGCCCGCGTTCTCGCCACGAAAGGAGGCGGGGCAGGAGATGGTATCGGTCTGGCAGATGGCGTCACTTCAGTAGGACACGGTCGAGGTACGAGACCTGCCGCCGCCCAAACGGCTGAAAGACGCCGGCTGTGAGTGCCGCTCGGTACCGATACTATGCTCCGCTTGCGTCTGGTCTTCCGCCTGCCCGTTGCGCCCTTGTTGTCGTCCTGTTAAGGGCGATACGCCGCGGGGATTCAGCCGGTTGCCGCGGAGCTGCTTCCCTCGGTCTTCCACCAATCCACCGTACGTTGTAGTCCGGTTTCCAGGCTGATCTCGGCCCGCCAGTCGAGAAGCTCGTTTGCCCGCGAGGTATCCAGTTGCCGCCGGGGCTGCCCGGCGGGGCGGCTCTCGTCCCAGCTTATCGTCCCGGAGAAGCCGCAGAGTCGGGCGATCATTGCGGCCAGATCGGCGACCACGATTTCCCGGCCGGTGCCCAGGTTGATCGGGCTGGGGTCGTTATGCACCGCCGCCGCCCGGACGATTCCGTCCGCGGCGTCGTCCACGTAAAGGAACTCACGGCTTACCCGTCCGCTGCCCCAGCAGGTAACCTCGGGCCTCTTTTCCGCCGCCGCCTCGCAGAACTTGCGGATCAGTGCCGGAATCACATGTGACGTTTCCAGATCAAAGTCGTCGCGAGGGCCGTACAGGTTGACGGGCACGACGAAGATCCCGTTGAACCCGTATTCTCGGTGGTAGGCGTCGAGCATTGTGCCCAAAGCCCGCTTCGCCACGCCGTATGGGGCGTTGGTCTCTTCGGGATACCCGTTCCAAAGGTCATCCTCGCGGAACGGGACCGGGCAGTGCTTCGGATAGGCGCAAACCGTTCCGATCTGTACAAACTTCTCGATATCGCGCCGCCGCGCCTCTTCGATCAAGTGCAGGCCCATGGCCATGTTGGCGTAGAAGAACCGACCGGGCTCCTTCTCGTTGGCCCCGATCCCGCCGACCTCGGCCGCGAGGTGAATGACCACGTCCGGGCGGGCGTCGTCAAACAGCCGGGCGACGGCCTCTGCGGCGGTCAGGTCATAATCGGCTGATCGTGGTACTAAGACGTCGGCCACATCGTGTCGCCGCAGCCGATCGCACACGACCCGCCCGAGGAACCCCGCTCCCCCGGTAACACACACCCGTTTGCCGGTCAGATACGATGACATCCGCACCACGCTCCGAGAACGCCAAACCGCCGAACCCCGCCAAGCTCCGCCTATCGTAACACCACGCGCCATCGGTGACCAATTGGCGCCGTGGCCGTGGCGTCTCGCCCGGTTCTTGGGCGTGGGGTGCCCCGTCCCTCGCCTCAGGCGAAGGGTGGGGAATGGATGGGCATAGGATTGGCCAAACGTGGATTCGAATCCCGGTCCGCTGTGCGGACCACATTCCTTACCGCTTCCTCGTCCGATCTTGCGTTGGCGAATCCGCCGACTCGGCCCCGGGGACTTGCGAGACGGTCCAGCCTGCTTCCTTCCCCTTCCGTGCGCGGAACACCGCACGTGGTTCGTCTGAAGAGTGAAACCCGAACATTCCGGGCTCATCAATGCGGAGGATCCAGGCCACGCCGTCGTCTGGTATGCTCCGAGACCATATCGCGTTTCCCGACTCGTCAACAACGGCGAACAGATCACCCCTTGACCCCACGGACGCATGGAAGATGACGAGGGGAGTATCCGGGACCCACCGCAAGTCGTCCATTCTTGCTCGGGGGCGGCCACGAGCGGTCCAGGCGCTTGCCGCGTCGAATCGCTTGAGCAGCTTGCCGGTTGCCAGGTCGAAGATCCAGAGGACGCTGCCTCCGTTGCCGCACTCATTGAGTTCCTCCACCCAGACAACGACGCGACCATCATCATCCGACACCATGAGGCGACGAGCAAAGGGGTGCCATAGCCCGAGTAATCCGTCGTGTGATCGCTCCGATATGTGGTTCAGAACCTCCTTCCCGTCCTGCCTGAGAATGACGACATGGAAGTAAGGGGTCCCTCCCTCATCTTCTTCCGACCGATAGACGACCCCGACGATCATGCCCTCGTCGGTCACAGAAACGCCGCGAAGGGTATATGGCCTCTGCTCGGACCATAGGAGCTTATCTTCCTTGTAGAAGCGATAAGAACCGCTCCATCGGCCGAGCACACTTAAGTCGTTCGGCTGGTCGGTGCTGCTGTGAGGTTCCAGGTGAAGCGAGTATCGCCCGGACGGCGAGCGGTACGTGGCGGGGTCCACCGCGCCTTCTTCGATCACGGTATTCACCCTTACCCCCGCATCCGACGAAGCGGACGTGACCCCGGCGACCAGAATCAAAGCGCAATATCGAACTCCAGCCGCGAAGATCTGTGAAGTATGCATAGCGATCCTCTCGTTTGTGTGGCGGGCTGCCAAAGCAAGGCAGTCTTGCACCCTCTACCGGATCCTCATTGTCTCTGCGATTGGAGTGATCTGCAAGGAAAGCAGGACAATGCCGTTCGGAGTCGTGCGTGGAACTACCTCACAGGCCTACAGCAAAGACCACACGATGCGATCAAACCAGTACGCCAACACAACTGCTGCCGGGAGGAACCCAGCTCCGGCGGCGACCAGAAGCGCGGGGCACCCGGCCCGCAGGGTCCGCACAGAGAGGTAGATCAGATCAACGACCTGCCTTCGCGCTGCGCAAATAGCAAAGGCAGGTCATTGACCTGGCTTGCGGGATTGTGAACGGGTTTATCGTTCAGCCGGTCGAACGCAGCTCGCGCCTAGCGGTGAAGCTGCTCTCCCGATGGTGAGGGTTCGACGGCCGCGATTGTCGGTGAGGAGGCACCCAGGAGTTTCACCCGCATCACCAGCAATGCGGTATCGAGCTGGGGATCTTCTTTCGGACGGTTATTCTCGTCCTTCTGTTCCAGCTTGGGCAGCTTATCCTCTTCCGAGTCGCCGTCGGCTTCAGCGTCTTCTCCGTCCTTTGTGTCTTCGCCGTTCTTCGCGTCCTCGCCGGCCTTGGGCTCTTCGCCGTCGCCCTTGTCGTCTTCGGCGGTCGCGGACTTGTCACCGGATTCGGAGTCCGGATCCTCGTCGCCGGTCTTGGCGGCGTCTTCCTCGTCCTCGTCCTTCTCCGGCTTGGGCGGGCCGATCCGCTCGGCGTCGCGCCGCATCAGGAAAGTGTTATATCGCTCCCACCGCACCAAACGGACGGGGATGTCGGGCTCTACGCCCCATTTGTCAGAGTCCGGATCGCGGTGCAGCGAGACCCCGCTCGGCAGGTAATACCGCGCCGTGGTCAGCTTAAGCTCGGCCTGCGACCGGCTCAGCGGGATCAGGTTCTGCACACTGAACTTGCCGAACGTGCGCGCCCCGACCACCTGGCCGTGGTTGTTGTCCTTGATGGCTCCGGCCAGGATCTCCGAAGCGCTGGCACTATGCTCGTCGACCAGCACTGTGAGAGGCAGATCGGCATACGGCCCGTCGCGCCGGGCGTTGAAGGTGTGGTTCTCGGCCGGATTCCGCCCGCGCGTGCTCACCACGACATCGCCGCGTTTCAGGAAGAGAGACGACAGCCGCCACGCGGACTCCAACAGACCGCCCGGGTTGTTCCGCAGGTCGAGCACCAACCCTTTCAGGCTGTCCTCATCCTCCAGATCGGCGAGCACGTTGCGAACGTCCTCCTCCGTGTTCTTCTGGAAGTTGGTTATCCGGATGTAGCCGATGCCGTTCTCGCGATCCAGCCAGTGGTTCCACTCTTCGTCGTCGTTGCGTTTGTAGCCTTTGACCGACTGGATCTTCACCCGGTCTCGCTTAAGGGGGAACTCGATCTCCTCCTCGCCTCGACGGATCGTCAGAACCACCGGCGTACCCCGCGGGCCGGTAATGGTGTCCACCACCTTGTTGAGGCTGAGGTTCTTGATCTCCTTACCGTCCACCTTGGTAATGATGTCGCCGGCCTGGATGCCCGCGCGATATGCCGGGGTGTCTTCCAGCGGCGAGACCACTTCGATCTCGTCGGTGACGCGGTCCTTGACGATCGATACGCCGACCCCGATGAAGTCTCCGCGCGTGTGCTTGTGAAACTCGACCGCGTCCTGTGGCCAGATGATCGTCGTGAAATCGTCAAGCGGCTCGAACGCTCCGCGCATCAGCTCGCTGATGAGCAACTCCTCCGGCAGGTCGACGGTCTGCTCGTTGATATCCCGGACCCGACGGAAGTGCTTGGTGGCCTCGTCCCAGTCGAGTGACGGTGCCGCCTGAACATACTCGAGCTTCCGGCGGATGCGGGCGGTGAAGTCGTTTCGGTCGTTCTCGTTACCCAGCCCGGTAAACGCCTTCTGGGCGGCCGGTGATTCCGCCAACAACAGCATCTGCTCCAGGCCGGCCTCAGTCATGGCCTTGAAGTCCGCCAGCTCAACGTAATAGAGCCCCACGAACTCCATGGCGCGCTCGGCGTCTTCCCAGCGGACCTTCTCAATGCGTTCCTTCCAGAGTCCTTCCTCTTCGAAGACGGTCTCCAGACGCAAGTGGGTAAGAACCTCGCGTTCGAGCTTCTGATAACGAGGCTCGCGGTCATACAGGGTGGCCAGCGGGTTGTAGAGGCGCCATGCCTCCTTCCAGTCACTGTCCTTGCGGGCCTTCTCCGCGGCAATCAGGGAGTCGTTGACGAGCTGCTCGAGCCACTCTTCGTGCAGGAATGCCTCACGATCCTCTACGCAATCTGCGGCCGCCAGCGCCCACTCCAGGGCCATTGCGTATTCCTTGCGCTCGATACGCTGCTTGGCGTACCCGACGTACTTCTCGAGATCGGCCCGATCGAGCTCTCTACGGGCAACCTGCTGGGCTTCGTACTCCTCCAGCCACGTTCGGACCTGTTCGGTTAGATGTCCGCCGTCCTGGATCTTCCGGATGGCGCCGACGGCGCCCTCGAAATCTCCCCGCCCGACGAGGTCGATACTCTGTTGCCACAGTTCATTGCGCGCTGAGGCACTTGCCTGCCGCGTATCCGTGGCCGAAATGGCGCCATGGCACAGGACCATCGCCCAGGCGATGACCGTGAATCCGAGAATACGACCGACGCGCGGTGACAAGCGATGCATGGTCACTCCTTAGAAACAAACCACGGTTTCGCGTACTCGCGAACCTCAAGCAAGGCGGCAGGTCGGACCGTCGGCATCCCCCGGCCGCAACCTAAGGGCGTCAGACAATACCCACCCTACGTTGGCTTTGAGCAGCTTACGCCACCCTGCAAAGGGCGTGTCTCTCCCCATCTTCCGGTTTGCGGTGGCCAACGATCCCGCCTAATGATCCATGTAAAGTATAAGAACCGTCGTCGGTACGGTCCAACCGCCGGCCACCAAGCCCGGACATTTCGTTACACATCCGGGACACATTCGACCACCTCCCAGAATGTCGGCTATCGCCGACGGCCCGGTTAGCCGGGCTGGGTCGGCAGGATCCGTCCCAGTTACGAACGGCATTCTCGGACGCCGCACCCCGATGCCCGGGCGACTTGGGGGCTCAGAATCGCCGCCCGGCGGTTTGAACGTGGAACGTGTCCGTATTACGCTCCACAGTTCGCCTGACCCCCGTACGGGAAGGACGTGGCCCAGGCCGGATGCCGGTCACGGGTGAGGGGGCGAGCGGTCTCGGAAGCGATCCATGGCGGAACGGTCAGCAATACGCGTCGTCGGCGCCCGACAGCACAACCTCAAGAACATCAGTGTGGACGTGCCTCGCGATGCCCTGACTGTGGTTACGGGGCTCTCCGGGTCGGGCAAAAGCTCCCTGGCGTTCGATACGATCTACGCGGAAGGGCGGCGGAAGTACGTCGAATCGCTGTCGGCGTATGCCCGGCAGTTTCTTGAGCAGATGCAGAAACCGGACGTCGACCGGATCGAGGGGCTCAGCCCGACGATCGCAATCGAACAGCGGGCCGCCACCTCCAGCCCGCGATCGACTGTTGCCACAACTACGGAGATTCATGATTTTCTTCGCGTCTTGTACGCCCGTGTCGGTCAGCCGCGTTGCTGGAAATGTGATCGGCCCATCGGTCGACAGTCCACCGCCCAGGTTGTCGATTCCGTGCTTTCCGGTCCTGACGGGCAACGCATTATGGTCCTCGCTCCGCTTATCCGGCAACAACGCGGCAAACACCACACGGTGCTCGAGCGGATTGCCCGCGAGGGGTTCGTTCGGGCGCGGGTCAACGGTGCGGTGGTGGTGCTCGAAGAACTGGAGCCGCTGCCCCCCGGACGCAAACACACGATCGACGTAGTGGTTGATCGGTTGAAGATAAAGCCGGGAATCAGGCAGCGTCTGGCGGACAGCGTGGAGCTGGCCACCAATCTATCCGGCGGGCACGTGCTCGTCTCCGCCGAGGTTGCCGACGGGCAGTGGTCGGATCAGCCCTACAGTGCCGCGATGTGTTGTCCGGTGCATTTCGACGTGCGGCTGGATGAGCTTTCTCCCCAGCTTTTCAGTTTCAACGCTCCGCTCGGGGCGTGTCCTTTATGTCACGGACTAGGCACTACATTGGAGTTTGACCGGGAGCTTATCGTTCCCGATTCGAACCTCTCTCTCGCCGAAGGGGCGATTGCCGCGTGGCGGAATCAGGGGAAACGGCTCAATGCCGAGTACGCCAGGCTTCTGCGTGATTTCTGCGAACACTTCGGGATCCTCGCCGATATTCCGTTCCGCAACATCCCCGCCCAACCGGCGAAGATTCTGCTCGAAGGAACGACCACGGCGGATGTCGAGCAATATGGTGTCTCCTTCGAAGGGGTGATCCCGAACCTTAAACGCCGCTGGGAGACGACGGAGTCCGATTCGACGAAACAGCGTCTGCACGCGTTTCTAGGCGAGTCGTCTTGTGAGGGATGTGCCGGCGCCCGGCTTAATTCGCAGGCGCTGTGTGTGAAGATCGACGGACGCAGCATCTCCGATGTCAGCAAGTTGACAGTGGCGGAGGCGGCCGATTTCGTCGATGGGCTTGAGCTATCGGGAGAAACGAAGACTATCGCCGCGCCGCTACTGAGTGAAATCAGCCGCCGGCTGCGTTTCATGTGTGATGTCGGGGTTGAGTACATAGCGTTGGATCGCCCCGGGGCAACGCTGTCCGGCGGCGAGTGGCAGCGCATCCGCTTGGCCACGCAGATCGGCAGCGGGCTGGCCGGGGTGTGTTATGTTCTGGACGAGCCGACTATCGGCCTCCACCCCCGCGACAGCCGCCGCCTGGTCGAGATTCTGCAGCGCTTGGCCCGGTTGGATAACACGGTAATCGTCGTGGAACACGACGAAGAGGTGATCGCCGGGGCGGACCATCTGATCGACATCGGCCCGGGAGCCGGGACGCGAGGGGGGCACGTCGTCGCCCAGGGTACGCTGCCGGAGGTGCTGAAATGCAAAGAGTCTATCACGGCGGATTACCTTGCCGGGCGCAGGCAGATGCCCGTGCCGGAGCAACGTCGTCCGGTGGATTGGCGGCGCGCGGTGGAACTCCGCAGCGTGACGGCGAACAACCTGAAGAACATCAATGTCCGATTCCCCTTGGGGTGCTTCGTATGTGTCACTGGAGTGTCGGGGAGCGGAAAGAGCACTCTTGTTCAACAGGTGCTCGTCCGCGTTCTTCGCCGCCGGCTCGACCGGTCCGGGAGCCGCCCGGGACCCTTCGGGCGGATCGTGGGCAGCTCGAACATCGACAAGCTGATCGAGGTAGACCAATCTCCAATTGGCCGGACCCCGCGGAGCAACCCGGCCACGTACGTGGGGGTGTTCGATGCGATCCGAACGCTCTACGCCGGCACCCGGGAGGCCAAGATCCGAGGCTACGCCCCCGCCCGGTTCAGCTTTAACGTTCGCGGCGGGCGGTGTGAACACTGTGAAGGGCAGGGGGTCAAGCGAATTGCCATGCACTTCCTTCCGGACGTCTTCGTCGAGTGCGGCGAGTGCCACGGCAAGCGGTACAACCGCGAGACCCTCGATGTGCGCTACCGGGGTAAGACTATTGCGGATGTGTTGGATTTTACGGTGGAAGAAGCCACCAAGTTCTTCGAGAACTTCACGAAGATCCGCACTCGCCTGCAGGCCCTCAAGGACGTCGGGCTCGGGTACGTTACGTTGGGGCAATCCTCGAGCACGCTCTCCGGCGGTGAAGCCCAAAGGGTGAAACTGGCCGCGGAGTTGCACCGCTCCCCCGATGCTCACACGCTTTACGTATTAGACGAGCCGACCACCGGATTACACTTCGCCGACGTGCGCAACCTGCTGACAGTGCTCAACCGTCTGGCGGATCGCGGGCACACGATTCTGGTTATCGAGCACAATATCGAGGTGATTAAAACGGCGGACTGGGTGATTGACCTCGGCCCCGAAGGCGGCGACGCCGGCGGTACGGTAGTGGCCGAGGGCACTCCCGAGGAGATTGCCGCCCACCCTGCGAGCCACACCGGCAAGTTCCTGAAAAAGCGGCTCGTTTCGTAGGTCCCTCCAATCTCTCTTTCTAACAAGGAGGGATCGAAAGAGGGCACTGGGAGAGACCCCACGCGGGCGAGCGATTGAGCGGTATGAGAGGACCCCTTCCGGGCGAACGAGAGTACGCCGTAGGCGTTTTACAGCAAAGCCCAGGGTAAACGAAGCGGCGTAGCCGCTTCAGTGCCACCCTGGGTCACAGAGATCCTTACCGTGCCGACCCCGAAGCGGGTTGAACAACGTCTGCCAACAGGGTGACATGAGCCAACTTGTTGCCCTATGAGTCGATACGCAGACAGCCCTTCTTGCGACATGCGTTTTTGCGGCAGGTCTCGTACCTCGACCATGCCCTACGCCCCCCCCGAAGGACCCGCAAGGATCATCCTGACACCTTGTCTGGGGCGGCCACCTTGCGGGCGTCTTGGGTTATCCTCATGGAGCAGAACTTCGGGCCGCACATGGAGCAGAAGGGGGAGGTCTTCGATTCACGGTCGGGCAGAGTCTTATCGTGAAAAGCCCAGGCGCGCTCCGGATCGAGGGCCAGGTTGAAGTGGTCTTCCCATCTGAACTCGAACCGAGCCCGAGAGAGGGCGTTGTCCCGAAGCTGGGCTCCGGGATGCCCCTTGGCCAGGTCGGCCGCGTGGGCGGCGATCCGATAGGCGATGACCCCCTCGCGCACGTCGTCGCGGTCCGGTAGGCCCAGGTGCTCCTTCGGTGTTACATAACACAGCATGGCGCAGCCGTACCACCCGATCATCGCCGCTCCGATGGCGCTGGTAATGTGGTCGTAGCCCGGGGCAATGTCGGTGGTCAGGGGGCCCAACGTGTAGAACGGGGCCTCATGGCATTGGGCGAGCTGCTTGTCCATGTTCTCTTTGATCAGGTGCATTGGGATGTGGCCGGGGCCTTCGATTATCACCTGCACATCGTAATCCCAGGCGACCTTGGCAAGCTCACCGAGAGTCTCCAGTTCCGCAAACTGTGCCTTATCGTTGGCATCGGCGATTGATCCGGGTCGCAAACCATCGCCGAGGGACACCGCAATGTCGTAGGTGCGTAAGATGTCGCACAGCTCCTCGAAGTTGGTGTAAAGGAAGTTCTCCTGATTGTGCGCCAGGCACCACTTGGCCAAGATCGAGCCACCGCGCGAGACGAGTCCGGTCACTCGGCCGGCAGTCAGCGGGACGTGCCGTCGCAGGACTCCGGCGTGGATTGTGAAGTAGTCGACGCCTTGTTCGGCCTGTTCGATAAGGGTATCGCGGTAGATCTCCCAGGTCAGCTCTTCCGGATGAGCGTCCACCTTCTCCAGGGCTTGGTAGATGGGTACCGTTCCGATCGGGACCGGAGAGTTTCGCAGGATCCACTCTCGGGTCTCGTGGATGTTCTTGCCGGTGGAGAGGTCCATAACGGTGTCGGAGCCCCAGTGGATGGCCCAGATCATCTTGTGGACCTCCTCCTCGATCGAGGAAGCGACGGCCGAGTTTCCGATATTGGCGTTGATCTTCACCAGAAAGTTGCGTCCGATGATCATCGGCTCTGCTTCCGGGTGGTTTATGTTGGCCGGGATGATGGCGCGGCCGCGGGCTATCTCGTCGCGGACGAACTCCGGCGTAAGAACTTGCGGAATGGAGGCGCCGAAGTCCTCGCCCCGATGGTGGGTCGCGATGAGATCCGCATGCTGTTCGCGCCTCTGGTTCTCGCGAATGGCTGCGAATTCCATCTCCGGGGTGATGACGCCCTTCCGGGCGTAGTACAACTGGGTGACGCTCTGCCCGGTTTTCGCCCGCAACGGCTTTCGCCGGGCTGTTGCTGGAAACCGTTCGAGCGCGGGCGGCAGCTCGCCCGGAGCACACCCGTTGTCCACCGGCTGGACCGTCCTGCCTTCATACTCTTCAACGTCACCGCGCTCTCTGATCCAATCCAGCCGAATCGGTGGAATACCCTCGCGCAGATCGACTCGCTTTGCAGGGTCAGTAAACGGACCGGACGTATCGTACACCACAATGGACGCGGAATGCGGCGAATCCGTGTCCTTCGGGTTACTGGGGGGCGGCGCGGTCAGGCTGATTTCGCGCATGGGTACTCGAATCGCCGAGTGGATGCTCCCGCTGACGTACACTTTTCGGGAGGCGGGGAAGGAGACCATGTTAGCGCAGCCGTCTCCGGCGGTCATTGGCCGGGACCCTCCCGTGACCCCGTCGGAGGTTGAGTTCATACGCGCGGTGGAGGATGAAGACAATGGGGCATGGTTCCCTGCGGTCATGAGAAGATCTCCGTGCAGCTTGGCTGGGGTTGTGCGTCGGCGTGCCGACGGGCGAAGGGCAAGGAGACCCTCAGTCGGTGAGCAGCGCCGCTTCCCTACGCAGGTGACCCCAGGATCAGGCCCGAAAACCCGGTGCCCTGCCCTGATCAGGTTCGAAGGTTATGTTCTCAACCCGGCGGGAAGCCGGGTACACCTAGCGACGCGTAGTTTCTACTCGTAGCGAGCTTCGCCGTCAACAGGTGCGGTGGAGTTGTACGGTCTGGCTGTATGCCAAGAGGGTTTCACCGAGGAGGTTCTCGCGAAGAAGGAAGTCCTCAGATTGTCGAAGGTAGCCGCCGATGTAACCGCGGAAGAGGCGCAGGCTCGTTGTTGGGCGTGGTGTACAGAAGAGCTGACAGACGACGAGCCGCACTCTGCGCTGAATTTGGAGCTAGATCCTTCATGAACGCGAAACTGCTTGAGACGATCCGACAGTCTGCGGCCGTACCTTCCGTTCCGCAAGTAGTCACTCGATTCCTCGAGATCATGCAGGATCCCGAGTTTGAATACGACGACTTGGTCAAAGTCCTCGCCGCCGATGCGGGGACGGTGAGCGAGATTCTCCGTCTGGTAAACTCCGCCCTGTTCGGAATCCGCCAGAAGATAGTCTCCTTGCGCCAGGCACTGACCTTGCTGGGTCCGATGCGGACCCGGTCGCTTCTGGTCGGACGGTATCTGGTCGACACGATGTCTAAGAAGCAGATAACCGGCGTGGACATGAGTTATTACTGGCGCAGATCGCTGGCGTCGTCGGTAGTTGCCTCCCGCTTTGCCGAGGCCATCCTACCCCGCCAGCGCGACGAGGTTTTTATCGCTGCCCTGCTGGCTGACATCGGGATTCCGATCCTCGCTGAGGCGTTTCCGGAGGCGTACGCTCCGATCGTCCGGCGTTATACGCCGCGGGGGGTGCCTTTCTCGGTGGAAGAGGAGCAGGACGCCGTAGATGTGTCGCACGCGGAAGTGTCGGCGATGGTGCTGGCGTTCTGGTCGTTGCCGGATTCCGTGACCAAGGCCGTGAACCTTCATCAATCGATGCAACTCGGACACGATGATGTCGGCAAGATGGCACGAATTTTGAGTGGCGCTGACGTGATCGGACGCCTGCTCTGCGAGATTCCCGAAGGGGACGAGGTAGCCGGCACTTGTCTTGCAGCAACGGATACGGTGGGTGTCGAGAGCGACGTTCTGATTCGCCTCTTGCCTTGTATAGAAGGCGATATCGAGGAGCTGGCGGAAGTGCTGCGGATCGACGTGATCCCCAGCAATGTATACGCCCTTATCGCCAAATCCGTACAAGAGAGGGTCAGCGCGGTGGCGGCGGTCGACTGAGACCGGTTCATTATCCGTTCCACCCCGATGTGATTCCATTTCCAGGGAACGCCCGTACGGGGTCCGTCCGCAGAGGGATTGCAAAGGGCATCGCGAAGACGGCGGACCTCTGCCGACACATCCGCGACACCCCGGAAGTTTCCATCTTGCTGAAAAAGGGCGGACGTACGGCAACCACCGCTCCGGCAATGGCTCCGGCCGTTGAAGTGCCGGGTTGACGTTCTCTCCGACGACCGATGCCTTCCTGGCATTGTAGATCCGCTTTTTGCCTTCCCCTTCCGTGCGGAATCCGCGTCCACATGCTCGACGATTAGTGCTATAAGCCTCGGCGAAGGACCAGCGGCGACGCGCATCGGGCAGCCCGGCGCGCCATCGGTCTATTGAAACGCTAATCTGGGGGCGGCGGGAACAGAAGCCCCAGAATTCTCCGTCGAGATCGGTTTTTTTGTGGATTTTGTCGGGCGGTCCACACACATTTTTTTCGGTCCGGCGCGCTGCGGTTGTGCTGACAGTGTCCGGTAAAGTCGGCCGAATTGAGGCAAAACGGCCGACTGGCGCGGTTTCCGGGGGGCGTAAGACCCGGAGTCGACGCGGCACAAGCGAGGGGGTCCGGATGTGGGGTCCGAAAGTACTAAAGGCGACTTATCGGCAAGACGATTGTTTGATTTGTGAAGCAGTCGGTTATTGGGCTGTTTCTCTGACTGCCGGAGTCGGCGGAGTGTTCCAGCCTGGCAGTCAGCTCGCCGAACCGTGTTGGGATTAGGTCGAGACATCGGAGTGTGTGATCGACCGGAAATATTATGGGCCACCGCATCGGTTAGGGAGCGAGCCCGTCGCCGAAGCTCGGCTTCGGCGCCTTAGTCCGTTTGAGGTAGCGAGCCCATGTTAGGAATTTCTGGCTGCGTGGGCAGAGCTTCGGCGGCATGTTTGGAGGCACGAACCAGTTATGAGTCGGATAAACACCAACGTTGAGTCGTTGATCGCCCGGCGAGCACTCGATCTCAACAACCAGTCCTTGAACCAAGCGCTGGAGCGACTCAGCACCGGTCTGCGGATCAACACCGGGAAGGATGATCCGGCCGGATTGATCGCATCCGAGACTCTCCGTTCGTCCATCCGGGCGATCGACTCAGCCATTTCCAATGCGAACCGTGCCGATACGATCGTGGCGGTTGCGGAGGGTGGTCTGCAGGAGGTCAGCTCTCTACTGTTGGACCTGGAGGCACTCGTCGATCAATCCGCCAACGAGGCTGGTCTCACCGAGCAGGAGATCGCCGCCAACCAACTGCAGATCGACTCGATCCTCCAGTCGATTGACCGGCTGGCCGAGGCGACCGCGTTCGGCGACAAGAAACTCCTGAACGGGAACTTCGACTTCACGACTTCCGGCGTGAACGTCACCGAGTCGACCGGGGCGACCGTGGACCATTTGGATGCCGTGCAGGTTAATGCGGCCAAGATAGCCCCGGGCGCCTATCGTCAGATCACTATTTCCCGGGTGGCGGCCTCGGAGGTTGCTCATGTGAGCGCCGTGCCGATGGGGACGAACGGGTCTGCAGTTTACAACGGCACGATTGGTGACACCGCCACAATCCAGGTTCGCGGCATCTACGGTAGCGAGCAACTTAGCTTCGCCTCGGGAACGACCACGGCTGCGATTGTCGCTGCAGTGAACGACCGGTCAGCCCTGACGGGGGTGGCCGCGTCATCGTACGCCGGGCCCCTCGGGAGCGGACCGGGCAGTGTCTATTTCTACAGCACAACGTATGGCTCTGATGCCTTCGTATCGATCAGCGTACTGGAGAACGAGGGTAGTACGAAGAGCGTAAGCGCGATCGACGTTGAGACGGTTACCGGGACAAACACCAAGACGGACTACGGGGTCGACGGGACGTTTACGGTCAATGGAACCGCGGCCGTTGTGGATGGCCTCGTGGCAAAGGTCCGCGCCGGTGACCTCTCCCTGGATCTCACGATGTCGACAGCCTTCGGAGGCGGGACCGGCAGCACGGCCTCCTCGACGAGCTTCGAGATAACCGGCGGAGGGGCCGTCTTCTCAATCTCGCCGACCGTTGGACTGTCCGGGCAGGAGTCGATCGGAATCGGTGAGGTTTCGGCCAGCAAGCTCGGGAATGCTGCGGTAGGGTTCCTGTCGACGCTGCGGACCGGATTGGCCAACGACCTCTCCAGCCAGAATTTCGCCACCGCCCAACGTATCGTGCGGGCTGCGGTCGACGAAGTCGCGACATTACGCGGACGACTGGGTGGTTTCCAGAAGGACACCTTGGTCAGCACGATTAACTCGTTGAGCGTGGCTCGTGAAAACGTCACCGCAGCCGAAAGCGCTATTCGTGACGCGGACTTCGCCGCCGAGACGTCCGCGCTTACCAGAGCGCAGATTCTGGTGAATTCCTCCACCCAGATTCTCGGGGTGGCGAACACGCAGCCCCAGAACGTGCTGTCGTTGCTCGGATAGCACAGCAGTCTCAGCACACTTAACCACCGCCAACAGCCGGCACCGGGGTGAGTAAACCACCTCGGTGCCGGTCGTGTTTGGTGACGGGTATAAGGGGATGCCTCTTGCACTGGAGATGCGTCAAGGTCCGCTAAAGCCGCGGCTCTTAGGGGTCGAAAGATGTCTTAGGACCAAAGAACGTCCGTTTGCGCGCGGAGATTGTCTCGGCGGGTCATAGGCGCAGAGGTAGTATCAGCGACCAGCGGGCGGTGCGGTGGCTCGAAGCCACACACGGCTGTGTGGTAAGGCTGTTCGGCGAACGTCGGACGCCCGAGCGTCACGGATGACTCGATGACTCGGATCAACACCAACATACCGGCGTTGCGGGCCACGCATCGCCAGCAGGTTAACCAGGCCGATCTCGATCTGCGCCTCGAACGGCTGGCGACCGGACTGCGGATCAATCGAGGTCGGGATGATCCTGCCGGTCTGATCATCTCAGAGAGGCTACGCTCGGAAATCCGAGGAATCGAGCAGGCGATCTCCAACTCGACTCGCGCAAACAACGTCATTTCGACCGCCGAAGGCGCGATGAACGAGGTTTCGGCGCTGTTGCTTGACCTGCAAGGTCTGATCGTGGCTACTTCCAACGAGGCCGGGCTTACCGAGGGCGAGGTGGCCGCCAACCAACTTTCCGTTGATTCCATTCTCGACAGTATCGACCGTATCGCTAACACCACGTCCTTCGCCGGCGAGAAGCTGCTGGATGGCAGCAACGCGTACACGATGTCCGGGATTGTGCCTAGCGAGTTGACCGCTGTATCCGTTTTCGCGGCGTATGTGCCCACGGGCGGCTCCCGTGAGGTCAACGTGCGGGTCACTCAATCCGCCCAGACGGCCGGGTTGTCATTCGTGGGTACGAATGCGACGGGCACTTCGACGGTGTCGTCTACTGTTGTCGAGGTGCGGGGGGTGCTCGGCAGCGAGCTGTTGAGTTTCTCGCACGGTACGACCCTGGCGCAGGTTCGGACGGCGATCAACGACATTACGGCGATGACCGGGGTCTCCGCAATTGTGTCCTCCGTGGCCGTGGGCGCGGCCGCCAGCGCCCTTTTGCTCAATAGCCAGGGGTATGGCTCGGATGCGTTCGTGTCGGTGGAGCCGATCAGCGGGAACTTCGTCGAAGCGGCAAACGCCAATATTCTCAGCCGTGATACGGGAGTCGACGTCGGAGTGCTGGTGAACGGTCAGAGTGCCGCCGGGAAGGGGCTCCGGGCGGACGTTCGGGCACGCACGCTTGACGCGCGTTTCTACCTGTCGTCCTCGTTTGCTCAGACGAGCTCCACGTCCACGTTTCGGATCACCGGTGGTGGGGCGGTGTTCCAGTTGGCTCCGGATGTCGTCCCCAACGGGCAGGTCTTCGTCGGATTGAATCGGCCTTCGACGACCGAGCTGGGTAACTCGGTGGTTGGGCTGCTGTATACGTTGCGCTCCGGTGGGGTTAACGATCTGTCCAGCCGGAACTTCGCGGCGGCGCAGGACATCATCGAAACGGCGGCGGAACAGGTGGCGTCGGCGCGTGGTCGCCTCGGCAGCATTCAGCGAAACCACGTGGATACGAACATCAATGCCCAGAAGGTTGCTTTGGAGAACGTGACCGCGTCAGAATCGGTTATTCGTGACGCGGACATGGCCGTCGAGGTGTCGGCATTGACCCGGGCTCAGATTCTGGTTGAGAGCAGCCAAGCTACTATGCAGATCGCGAATGCCGCCCCGAAAATGGTCCTCTCACTTCTTTCCTAGCTTGAAAACAACCGAGAACGGCCCGTCTGAGGTGCTGCGGCGGATGATTCTCGGTCTCGCTTGAGAGCGCGGGGCGACCGAGCCGATAACCCGTTTGGGAGAAACGTGCGCCGGCAGGAGAGTCGGCGGAGTTCTCCCGTGGGTGGAATGATCATGAGCGGAATCACGAGCAGTATTGGGCTGATGTCGGGAATCGATAGTGCCGACCTTATCGAACAGTTGATGGCAATTGAAGCGCAGCCGGTGACCCGGCTGGAAGAACAGATCTCGGCAATCGACATCCAGCGAACTGCGTTTCTCGATCTTTCCGCCAGGATTCTCGCCCTCCAGGGGGTCGCCCAGCAGTTTGAAAGCCTGTCGCTTTTCCGGGGGTTCGGCACGACGAGCTCGAACGAGAGCGTGCTAATGGCGCAAGCGGATGACGGAGCTGCGGCCGGCGCGTATACGTTCCGGGTTCATTCCCTGGCAACCAATCACTCCGTTGTCAGCCGGGGGTTTGCGGATGCGGACCGGATGCCGGTGGGGGTTGGTACTATATCGCTGGAGGTCGGGCAAGGCCGGGTGAATCGCGGCACGGAGCTGAGCACGCTGAATTCCGGGCAAGGCGTGGCGCGGGGGACGATTGCGATTACGGATCGCTCCGGGGCGATGGCGGAGATCGACCTATCGACGGCTACAACGGTAGAGGATGTGCTAGAGGCCATCAATCGCGAGAACTCAATCAACGTTCGGGCTCGGGTTACCGGGTTGGCTAGTGCGGGGGCGACCGGGGATCGGATTGTGCTCGAGGATCTGACCTCCGATGCGGCCATCACCGGAGATCTGATTGTCGCCGACCGGAACGGAGGTACGACGGCCTCCGATCTCGGTATCGTTGCGAGTTCCGCGACGGGACGGATTGACGGTCGGGATCTCGTTCGGCTGTCTTCGGGAACTCAGTTGGATCTGTTGAATGACGGCAACGGTGTTGGTGTCGGAGGGATTTTGGATAACGCCCTTACGTTCGTGAAGAGCGGTGCCAATCCGGAGTCATTTACGGCGTCATTCAGTGATACCATCAAGTTGGATACCGATCTGCGAGTTCTGAACGGGGGGCAGGGGGTCAGGCTCGGAGTGATGCGCATAACCGATCGGAGCGGGGCTTCGGTCGACGTCGATTTCTCAGACCTGGACCTGGAAGATGGTGTCACCGTACGCGACATTCGCGATCGGATAACCACCGCCGCTAACTCTGCGGGAGTGTCCATCAGTTTCACATCCGTCAATTCGTATTTCCAGATTACGGATACGACGGATGTGCATGAAGACCTTGAGGGGAACCTCATCGTTGAGGATCTCACCGGGCATACGGCCGCCGACCTGGGCATGGCCGGCGATGTCGATGACGACAGTATCCGCGGGAGCGATGTCTATCGCGTGGCGACCGTGGGCGACGTCATCAACGCCATTAACTACGCGGCCGGGAACAACGGCCAGATTGCCCGGGCGGCGATTGCCGAGGACGGCAATGGAATCACCCTGACCGCCATGGAGTATGGCACCACCGTGACAGTGGATGCCGGCGACAACGAGGCCCTGGCAGAGGAGTTGGGATTGCTGGGCGCCAGCTTCTCGGAGGCGGACGGACCGTTCGAATCGCGGCAGTTGATCGCCGGGCTCAATACGGTCCTGCTCCAGTCGCTTCGAGGTGGACAGGGTGTGGACCTCGGCGAAATCCGCCTGACGGACCGAATGAACCGGACGACGACGATTGACTTCGGCGGAGCGGATACTCCGATACGGACCCTTCAGGACGTGGTCGATTTCATCAACGCTGACTCGAGTACGTCATTGGTTGCGTCGATCAACTCCGCGGGAAATGGAATAGAGCTCAGCGACAACTCGAACGACAATGGCACCATTACTGTAGCTGATGTCGGCGACAGTTCGATGGCCGCTCAGTTGGGCCTTGCCGGGACACACGATCCGGCCGCGGGGGGCGTGGTTAACGGTGGCAATCTGCAGTTGCAGTATATTACCCGGTCGACGGCGCTGGCCGATCTCAACTCCGGACAGGGCGTTACCCTCGGTGATTTTCAAATAACGGATTCGACCGGGCAGACGCATACCGTTCGCCTGGGAAGTAAGGTTGAGACTGTCGGGGATGTGATTAGTGCGATTAACCTTGTAGCGCCCGACTCAATCGAGGCCCGGATAAACGACACGGGCGACGGCATTCTCATCGAAGACAAGACTGACGGGACCCAGAAACTGACCGTGGCCGACATCAACGGTGGTCAAGCAGCAGCAGGGCTTCGCCTGGCGGGCACCGCCCGAACCGGAGAGTCGTTTATTGACGGTTCATTCGAGGTTCGGGTAGAGGTCGGTCCGGCCGATACGCTTGACGACATCGCCCAGCGGCTTAACGAGGCCGGAGTCGGACTGTCGGCATCAATCCTGAATAACGGGGGCGCGGCCAATCCATATAGCCTGACGATTACGTCGACGCAATCAGGACGCGCCGGGGAATTGGTGATTGACTCCGGCGGGTTGGATCTCGGGTTGCGTACGATGACCAAGGCGCAGGATACACTCGTTTTCGTCGGTGACGAATCGGGTGGGGCGCCCTTGTTGATCAGCAGCGCCAATACGACGCTGGAGAACGTGATCGAGGGGGTGACGATCGATGTGCTCGCGGCCGCGGATGAGGACGTGACCGTTACGGTCTCGCAGGATGTTGACGGGATTGTGGATACCATCAGTCGCTTCGTGGAGAAGTACAACGACGTGCAGGCGGCGATCGACGATGCGGTGTACTTCGACGAGGAGTCTTTGGAGCGCGGTGCGCTGATGGGCGACTCGACCGTGAACACGATCAGAAACCGGCTGAGCCGAATCATGCTCGGGAGCTTCAACGAAGCAGGTTCATCCGTGTCCCACCTGACGGCCGTTGGGATCCGGTTGACGTCCGGCAATCGTCTCGAATTCGACGAGGAGAGGTTTCGGGAGGTGTACGAAGATTCTCCCGAGCAGGTTGAGCGTCTCTTCACTGCCGAGGATACCGGATTCGGCGCTGTGATTACGGGAGCATTGGAGGCGCTGACGGATTCCTACGACGGGCTGATCACGCACAAGGACAACCTTCTTGTCGAGAAGCAGGATTTGCTCAACGACCGAATAGACCGGCTCGAGGTTCTGCTCAGCGCTAAGCAGGCCCGTTTGGAGGCCCAGTTTGCAGGGCTGGAATCATCCCTGGCAGTGCTCCAGGGGCAACAGGACGCCCTGACCGCTCTTGCGCAACTGGCGAGTGATGCGTAACGCTACGCAACGAGCGGGTCCTACCCAGGCGCGGCGGGTTTTTCGATTATTCGGCTCCGGTTATTGACCGATAGTATCGGCACTATGGCTACTGCGGCGAATAATCCGTACCTTCGTGACGCCGTTATGACGGCCACCCCGGAGCAGCTTCAACTGATGCTGTATGACGGGGCGATCCGGTTCGCACTCCAGGCGCGCGATGCGATCCTGGCGAAGGATTACAGCACGTCATACGAGAAGCTCACACGCACTCAGAACATCATCTCGGAGATGCAGGCCGGCCTGAACTACGATGTGAACCCCGAGCTGTGCGAGCGGGTGGCCGCGATCTACAACTTTCTCTTCCGCAAGCTGGTAGACGCCAACGTCAATCGAGATGTTGACGCTATCGACGACGCCGTCAAGGTCCTGCGGATCGAGCGGGAGACCTGGCAAATCGTTGTGGACAAGGTCTCCAAGGTGCGCGAGCAGGCAACGCCCGACACGGAAGAGACGGCGGCAAGTCAGGAATTAGAGGCTCCCGCTTCTTTCTCGGCCGAGGGATGATCTTCCGCCTCTCCCACGCTGCCCCGCGATCCGTTCTCCTCGCTTGCTGCATTCTGCGGCTATCACTATAGTCGAAAGTGGTGTTCAACTGCGGCCGGCAATCCGGCGCGGACCGCCGAGCCGGTCCGATTGGGAGTCAGTTCGATGTTCTTCAAGGTGATTCACGGGGCATTACTGGTTCTTTCATTGGCGTCGGCCCCGGGCGCGGCACTCGGGCAGGTTCCGGAGCAGACCGAGCCGGCACGGGGTACCGATACGTCCGGTGGGGCGGCTTCGCCGGTTGATGTTGACCAGCTTATCCGGGAAGCACTGGCGAACCTCGATGAGCTGGAGCGCGTCGAGGATCCCGCTATGCGGTCGAGGCTCCTCGAGGAAGTTCTGGACCGAGCCCGAGTTGTGCAGGAGAGCGATCCTGACAATCCATGGGCCAAATACGTGTTCGGAAGGGCATATCTGATTAGCGGTCGGGCCGGCGATGCCATTGATTATATGCAGAGGTTCGTGCGGACTCGCGAGGGGCGGAACGAATGGCGGGCTCATCGCCTGTTGGGCGATATGTTCGTCGGCAAGTTCCCCCGGCTTGCGCAGGCCAGCTATCAACGGGCGATCGCGCTGAAGCCCGGCGAGCCGGCGTTGCTGCACGGCTTATCCGTATGTGCGGCCAAGACCGGTGATCTGGATGAGGCTATTCGCTTGGCCGAGGAGGCGGTGCTCGCCGACGGTCGACGGACGATTGCGTACCAGCACCACTATGCACGTACTCTGGCGTCCCGGGGGCGTCTTGCGGAGGCGCGGCACGTGGCCTTGGCGGTTCTGGCGCTCGCCGAAAAAGCGGCGCGCGAGCAACGTGGAGAACGAGAGCCGCTGGAGGTTCTCGATAAACAGCACCAACTGGTGATCGACGTGATCGACGGGTTGATCCGGGACGACCCCGGGCATGCGGAGAACTACGTCGAGATCGTCAAATACCTGCGTGCTCGCTCAGCCAATTCGATCGAGATTGCTCGCTTCGATGTGTTGGACATTCTCGAGGCCGGAGTGACGGAAGCCCGTCCCGACCGTGCGCCGCGACTGATGGTGGAATACGGTCGGACGCTTGCGGCCGTGGGTCGACTTGAGCAAGCTATGGCGGTGCTGAAGGACGTGCTGGCAGCCGATCCGCAGAACTCAGAGGCCAGAAAGGCCCTGGCGGAGCTTCAGGGTGGCGAACCGGTCGGGGATTAACGGCTCTCGCCCGGCCACTGAGGAGGGATAGTGAATGAGAAGCCTTGGGATGTTGTTGGGGGTCGGGCTGACTGCTGTATTGATCTTGCCGGCGGTACGGGTGGAGGCGTGTACGAACATCCTTGTGACTCGAGGGGCGTCGACCGACGGCTCCGTGATGATAACCTACGCCTGCGATGGCGAGTTTCACCCGCATCTTCGGTATTCGCCGGCGGCCGATTACGCCCCGGACGAGTTCTTCGAAATTCGAGATTGGGGCGGTGAACTCCGGGGGCGCATTCCTCAGGTTGCACACACGTACGCCGTTGTCGGTTTGATGAACGAGCACCAGCTTGCCATCGGTGAGACCACGTTCAGCGGTCGGCAAGAGCTAATCAACCCTGACGGGCTGCTCCATTACTGGGATCTGATGCGGTTGGCGTTGTGGCGGGCGAAAACGGCGCGCGAAGCCATCGCCCTTATCGGCGATCTCGTGGCCGAGTACGGCTATCGCTCCGAAGGTGAGTCCATTTCCATCGCCGATCCGAATGAAGTGTGGATTATGGAGATCGTCGGGCCCGGCCCCGGTGGTTCGGGGGCGGCGTGGGTGGCGCTGCGGGTACCGGACGGGTACGTATCGGCGCATGCCAACAAGTCCCGTATAGGTGATTTCCCGCGGGACGATCCCCAGAACTGTGTCTATTCCGATAGTGCCATAAGCCTGTCAGTTGAGAAGGGCTACTACGACCCGGCATCGGGGGAGCCGTTCAGCTTCCGAGATGCCTACTGCCCGCCGACCCCCAAGAGTCAGCGTTATGGGGATACGCGGGTGTGGAGCGTTTTCCGGCGGGCTGCCCCGTCTTTGAAACTGTCGCCCGACTATCACCGGGCAGTGGAAGGGGCGAAGCCGTACCCGTTGTGGATCAAGCCGGACGAGAAGTTGTCGGTAGGCGATGTGTTCGCGCTGTTTCGGGACCATTACGAAGGCACCGAGTTCGATATGACGGTCGGCAGTGACGCCGGGCCGTACGGGACGCCCAATCGGTGGCGGCCGATCGATTGGGAAATCGACGGTGTCAAGTATGCCTGGGAGCGACCCATCTCCACCCAACAGACCGGGTTCTCATTCGTTTCGCAGTCACGGGCGGGGCTGCCCGATCCGATCGGTGGGGTGCTGTGGTACGGCGTGGACGACACCTACACGACCTGCTACGTCCCGCTCTACTGCGGGATCGATGCCCTGCCCGAGTCTTACACCGTAGGCGGCTTGGGTAACTTCTCGTGGGACTCGGCCTGGTGGGTGTTCAACTTCGCGGCCAACTACGCCAACCTGCGGTACTCGTACATGATTGATGATATCCAGGCCGTTCAACGCGACCTGGAAAGGGGATTCCTCGCGTTGCAGCCGGCCGTAGAGCGGACGGCCGTCGAACTTCACAAGACCGACCCTGCCCTGATGACGCGGTATCTGACCGACTACTCGGTGTCCCATGCCGAGATGGCCGTGCGGCGTTGGCGCGAACTCGGCGAGTTTCTTCTGACCAAGTACAACGACGGTTACGTCAAGGACCAGGACGGCCGCCCGCAGGAGGAGGGCTATCCTTTAAAGTGGCTGCGCCGGGTTGTCAATGATCGTCCCGACCAGTTCCGCCTGAAGACCAAAGACACCGCCGTTCCCGAGTCCAAGCTCGTGGACTGACGAGAACAAGGCCCTGGGGCGATTACAGTGCCGTCTTGGGACTAACGGAATGCTCTACGCAGCTTGAATATCGCGACGGGTGAAGATGACCGCTGCTGCCAGCCACAATGCCAGAGCAACGGCAGCGAGAGTTGCCAGGTCCGCCACAGGCCAAATACCGCTACCGAGGATGGCGAGCGGCTGATAGTAGTTCAGCACGCTCAGCGAGGCGGCGCTTTGGGCGGCGGGCCACGACTGCGCCAGGAAGTTGAGCAAGAAGGAGGTGAAGACCACCCCGAATGCAACGGCGATCGCCCGGCCGCGGTGACTGGCTATCGAGCTTATCAGACGAGTGATGCCGCCGACTGCCAGATACAGCATAAACAGATTGGCGGCGGCGATGATCGACGGGAGTACCCCCCGCTCGGCGTCGGGAGAGAACAGGCGGTTGCCGATGGCGTTGCCGATAAGGGCCGCAGTGATGACGGCTGCCCCGGCCACGAACCAGACGATCGACTCACAGCAATAGTGCCGCGTGCGCGAGGCGGGCAGACTCAGCAGCACGTCAATAGTCCCCCGGTCGATCTCTCCCACTGGCAGGCGCGTGCAGAGAGCGATGGCATGTGCCCACGTCAGGATCAGGATTAGCGGATGGACCCAGGGGATGGCGGCCATGACGTCTCCGCCGAGCCCGCCGGCGACACTGGTGCCGAGCAGGCCTTGGATCATCTTCTGCACGATCTTGACGCGAAGCCAAGTATCTGACATCTCGCGGCTGAATAGCTGCAGTATGTATATAAGCAGCAACTCGGTTAAGGCGATGGAAACGGCAAGCAGCAGGGTGCTGAGCCACACCTCGTGAACGGCTTTCGAGATCAAACCCCGGTTCATTCGGCGGGCTCCCTATCGGCGTAGTACTGTTGAAAGAGCCGGGCGAGATCAGGTGTTCCGATCGAGAGATCTTCGATGGGCTGACCGGCGCTCCAGCGTACCAGGTCCATGGCCGATCCGGTCAGGGTGGCACGCCATTGCAGTGGCCGGCGCTCGTGTACGTCGAGAAACTCCGGGGAGCGGTTTTCGTACTCCTGGGGAATATTATGCCACTGTATTGACACTGTTCTGCGGGCACGAGTTCGCAGGTCGTGTACGGTTTCATCGGCGACCAGGGTTCCCTCGCGGAGGATCGCTACCCGATCGCAAAGCTGTTGTACTTCGCCTAGCGTGTGACTCGAGAGGAACACGGTGTGCCCGCTGGAGGCGAGCTTGCGTAGCCGAGCGTAGAGCTTCTCCTGTATCAACGGGTCGAGCCCCGAGGTCGGTTCGTCGAGGATCAGAAGCCGCGGGCGGTGCGCCAGCGCCAGAATCAACCCCAGCTTCTGCCGCATACCCCGGGACATGCTCCCGGACCGCAAGTCGGCAGGAAGATCGAAGTCCTCGGCCAATTGAGCGCCCTCGTCGGTCAGATCACGCCCGTGCATCCGCCCCAGCAGTCGCACGGCCGCTCGGCAGGTGAGCCACGGGTAGAGCCGCAGGTCGCCGGGGACGTAGCCGACCTGGGCCTTGACGGTGTCACTTTGTTTCCAGCAATCTTGTCCGAAGACCCGGGCTACGCCGGCGGAAGGTCTCAGCAGGCCCAATAGCAGCCGGATCGTGGTTGTCTTTCCGGAGCCGTTAGGCCCGAGGAACCCGAACACCGATCCTTCCGGGACGGCCAGATTGAGCCTCTCGACTCCGACGCGCCGTCCATACCGCTTACCCAGTTGTTCGGTCCGGATCACGCTCACCGTTTGGTCTCGAACTGCAACATGCGCTATCGGTGCTGTCGGACGACTTCCCGTTCTATCGTCATGAGGGTCTCGAGCATGGCATCGGCGGACTCGGCCTCGAAAAGTGACTCCGCTCTGGCATCGTTGAGGATCCGCATGAGACGCGCCAAAACGTGCAAATGATGGCGGTCGTTGTGGCAGCAGATCAGAAAGAAGAGGCGGGTCAGTTCCGGCGTAGGCCCGCCGAACGGGATGCCCCGCTGGTGCCGCGCTACGCAGATGAGGGGCTCGGCCGAGACGTACGGCATCGGCTGCCGTGGGTGGGGAATGGCGATGCCGCCGGGCAATGCGGTGGAACACATCGTTTCCCGCTCCCGCACCGCGTCCAGAAGCCCCTCGCCGTCGTACAACAGGCCGGTGCGGTCCGCGAGGCGGACCAACTCCTGCAAGACCGAGGGTTTCGTCTTCGCTGCAAACGACACGTCGATCCCCTCCGTGCCGATTAACTCCGTGACAACCATGCCGTTCTCGTTCGTGGGATCGTCCACCTGCCCACTCATGGAGTCCTCCAGCGCGATAAGACGCTGTTCGTCCAGGGTGTGCATTTCCTGCTGGAGCCACTCGGTGACTTTCGTGCGGTGGAAACGCCACTGACCCCCGATCAGGCGGCCGGGGAGCTGACCCCGATCGGCCAGGCGGCGCACTTGGCGTGCATCCATGCCGACGTATTTGGCGAACTCCTCCAGACTCATAGTGCGGTACGGCATCAGCAACGCCTATATAGAGCAATGCCCACACGAAATCCACTTAAACGTATTGTAGAGATTTCACGCGGCGAAGCCAATGACCGGCGGGCTTACCGGGGGCAATCGTCGTCGTTTGGGCAACGCCGGGTCGGGTCAGCAGGGCAGGGGCCGGCGGCAGGCGGGGACGGGCAATTGTGGCACCCCGAACACGGCGGGCGAGCCTGCTGTGAGCCGACCCTGCTTCGAGTGAATCGAATCACGTATGCCAAAGCACAGGCCGCCAGCGCGAGCGTCAAGTAGTCTTCCCCAGTCATCCTGTGTTTCTGCCTAGATCATCCGGGACGCTATCTGATAAGTCACCAGAGCGCCGATATAAGCCAGGACGGTCATGTACGAGAAGGTCAGAATAGGCCATCGCCAGGAGTTAGTCTCGCGTTTGATAGCCGCCAGCGTAGCCGCGCACTGGCAACACAGGGCGAAGAACACCATGATCGAAAGTGCTACCGGCAGGCCGAAGGTGGGTTGTCCATCCGGTCCCGTCACGGTGCGGAGCTTGGCGCGGAGACCCTCGGAGGCCTCGCTCTGGTCGCCACCGAGATTGTAGAGCGTGCCCAAAGTGGCTATCACGACCTCCCGGGCGGGGAAGGATGCGATTACGGCGGTTCCGATTCGCCAGTCCCATCCCAGCGGTCTTACAGCCGGTTCGATCCAGCGCCCGGCCCGCCCTAGTATGCTCTGGCGGAGGAGCGATCCGGCCTCGGCGCGGTCGATCTCGGCCAGCCGGTCGTTTAGCGCCGCGCGGCTCTCATGCAGGGCCAAGGCGATCTCCCCGGCCGTGCCGTGCTGACGAGCAATCCCGGCGATATCCGCGTCCGCGGCGGATCTGGCGGTCTCCCAGGCGGTTGACCCCGGTTGGGTCTCGTTCCGGTCGATTAATGCAGTAAACGCCGCCTCGCGGGCCTCAATCTCTGTAAGCGCTGTTGCGATGGCCCTTTGCGCGGGCAACTCGGCGGGCGTTACCGCAGGATTTGCTCGTCGGGCCAGCTTCGCCAGGGTAGCCCGGTGCGTTTCCTTCGCCTCTGTCCGCATGGCGGCGTGCGAGGCGAAGATCGATGCCGGTCGGGGGTAGTACGCCAGAGCCCAGATTACGATGGTCACCGCGAAGATGATGGTCCCCGCGGAAACGCAGAAGACCTTGCCTTGCTCGTACATCCGGTGCAGTACGGTTGGGGCTGACGGCCATTTGTAGCCGGGGAGCTCCATCAGAAACGGGGCGGGCTTTCCTTGCAGCACAGTGGCCTTTAGCGCCAAGGCCACCGCCACAGCTACTAGGCCGCCAATGACGTACATGGTCAAGAGCACCACCGTTTGCAGCCCCAGAAAGCCGCCCAGTAAAGGCGTTGGCGGAACGAACGCGCTGATGAGCAGCACATAGACCGGTAGTCGGGCACTGCAACTCATCAGCGGAGCGATGAGCATGGTAACGAATCGGTCGCGGCGATTTGCGATGGTTCGTGTTGCCAGGATTCCCGGTACGGCGCAGGCGAACGAGCTGAGCAGGGGTATGAACGACTGCCCGTTGAGCCCGAGCCGGCGCATCCATCGGTCCAAAAGCAGCGCCACACGGGGCATGAAACCGCAGTCTTCCAGGATGGCGATGAACAGAAACAGAATCAGGATCTGGGGCAGGAAGATAAGAACTCCGCCGACTCCCGCCACGACGCCGTCCACCAGGAAACTCTGAATAGCTCCGGATGGAACTACGCTTCGCAGGAATCCGCCCGATGCTGTCACACCGATGTCAACCGCGTCCATGATCGGAGCGGCCCACACGTAGATGGCCTGGAAACAACCGGCCATGAGCACCGCAACGATAGCGAGCCCCCACACCGGGTGGGTAAGGACGACGTCGGCCTTCTCGGACCGCGGCCGGCGGTCCGGTCGACTGCACCTGACCGTTTGAGCGAGCACCTTCCCGACCCAATCGTACCGGGTTCCGGCTTCTACCTGGGCTAACGAGACTCCCGCCGCGCGGATTCGTTCACGGCGCGACTCGAGGTCCGCCGAAATCCAGTCTCCGTGGCGCTTCCGCATGACGCTCTCGTGGTACCCTTCCGGTTCGAGCAGGGCTTGGAGCAACTCCACCTGCGCGCTGCCGCGGGCGGCGGGATTGGCATTGTCGGCCACGGCGGCGGTCAGCCCCGCCAGTTCCTCTTGGATGCACTCGGGAAATGGTAGGCGATGCTCCACCAAAGCGGGCGCATGCGTCTGGAGCGTGTCGCCGATCGTGGTGATTAAGCTCTCAAGTCCGGTCCGCCGGTTCGCCACGACCGATATTACCGGCACTCCGACCTGCTTGGCCAGCGAATCAGCGTCGATGTCGATGCCCGCATGATCTGCCAGGTCGACCATGTTCAAAGCGATAAGCGTGGGATGGCCGATCTCGAGGATCTGGCTTACGAAGAAGAGACTCCTGGCAAGCTGAGTGGCGTCCACGACGACGACGATAACGTCCGGCGCCGAGTGCTCTTCGTAATGACCGCAGAGCGCGTCGAGGACGACGGCCTCATCCGCTGAGTTCGCCGCCAGGCTGTACGCCCCGGGCAGATCGATTATCTCTACCGGGGATGCGATGAGGTTTGTGCGAAGGAGCCCGGTCTTTCGTTCGACGGTAACCCCGGCGTAGTTGCCTACCCGGCCCCGGAAACCGGTGAGGGCATTGAAGAGCGTTGTTTTCCCGGTATTGGGGTTGCCGACCAGGGCTACTACGGGTTGTTTTCCGGACGGGTGTTGGGGCATCTGGACGAGGCTGCCGGTTTCTTTGGATGGTCGGTCCGGGCGTCCGCGAGAAGGCTATTCGGGGCTGAGCAGAATGCTCTGCTGGTGTCCGCCTCCGAGACCCACACAGCGACCACCCAGCCGCACCACGCAGGGTTCTCCGGGGCGCACCATCATGACACAAGCCCCATGCACGAAACCCAGGTCGGCCAGACGCTTGGCTGAGCCCTGCGAATCAAGCACCGAAGACACGGTTCCGAACTCACCCGCCTTCAAACCTGGCAGCGTCTGTTCAGCCATCCCGACCTCCTCATCGAACCGGTGGAACCAGAAGCAATTTCGGTCTCTACCGGCGACAACTGAGACTGTGTCTCGGGCACACCCGCGATGGAAACGCAACGGACCAAACGCCGCGGCCCGTCTTTTAAACCGAATATCGGCGGGTCGCATCGCCTACTGCAAGACCAAAAGGCGACTTAGGGGGGGCGCCAGCACACTAATACGCCGGAAATCCAACCACGCGACCCACTTGTGGAGTATACGACAGGACTGCGGGAAGTCCAGGGCGTTTCCGTGAAAATTGAGACGAATTCTCAGGTAGGCGGTCGTCAGGGGCTGGCTGCTTGTCGTCCTATAACCGAGCGTGGAATCAGAGGACCTCTTGGCGGAAGAAGACAGAGCCGTCGATTGGATGCTGCCGGCGGGGAGCCGACGTGTGGGGCGAGTGCTGAGGAAATCCACCGTCAGGCCTTTTATGGCGCCATGCAATTCTTAATTGACTCCCTCTTAGTGTACGGATATGTTTCGCTGATACACAGCGGGCCCGAACTTGGAGGCCGCGGTCGGACCCGCCGATCCCATCACTTGATTCACTTAGGCAGCGGCCCAACAGAAGGGAGTACAGGTCATGAATGTGCGTCGTACGACGGCCAGCGCTGCGATGCGCCGGGGCGGGCAAACGGGTTTTTGTCCTTTGAACAGGGGGGGGGCACGCACTGCCGCCCTTGTGAAAACGGCGCTGGTCGCCGGGCTTGGCGTGGTTCTCGCCATGCCTAGCACCGCGTGGGCACAGGCGGCTCCGATCTACCTGGGAAGCGATCGGAGCATCGACGGGTGCTACCGGGATGAGATGGGAAACCTGCACTGCGGGCCGGCAGTTGCGGACCCCGGTCCCCCGGGGCAATACGATCGGATCGAGCACCTCGCCGATTACTTCGCGTGGGCCGACGTGGATTTCGCCTTAACCAGCGGTAGTCTCGAAGTTGGCGAGGCGACGATTCATGCGGACCTGACCGGCACGGCGCCGGTGCTGGTGTCGGAGGGCGGGTTGCTCGTGGCGACGGGCACGGTTACCGCGGTGTTCGAGAGTTGGGGCTCGTCGGTCGACGCGGTCGTGCAGCTTACCGAGGGCTCGGTAACCCGCACGCTGGAGCTTACGGTCTCGGTCACTCCGAGCGGGCTGGCAGTCTACGGCACTTTGACGACCACGGCCGGTGACCCTCCGGTGTCCGGGGGCTGGTTGTATTCGCCTGCGGAGGGCGTCTGGGAGGATCCTACGTCGGAGTCGGGCTTTCACGACGCCGTCGAGGCGATGCTCCACTGTCAGTTGCTGGACCGTCAGAATGACCCTCGGGGTCTGAGCCTGGGCAACACATTCATTCTGATCGGCAATATCATCGGGCAGGTGGTCACGTCCATCTTGGACATGATGATTCCCTATACACCTCCGCATGCATACCAGTGTGACGGTCCCTTGGTCAACGACGGCCCGGGTCAAAGCTGCGAGGGCAGCACACCCCCGTGCATCGATAACCTGTCCAGCGTATACGAGAAGATCGACAAGATCCCGGACGTCACCCTGGCGTTCAAGAAGTGCATGAAAGGCCGCCTCGGCTGCGGCGGCTCACACTTCCGCCGGACACGAATCGATTGCGCGCCGGAGAGTGACTGCGGGCCATGCGAACCATTCGGTTTGGCCGGCGGATGCAGTTTGGGTGGATCGCTTATGTGGTATTGCGAGACTAGTGCAGACGAATGTGATTGTGCCAATGTTGTGTTTCACGAGACGGCACATTCGTGCGGCGCGTTGGATCAGACTGGTGAGACCTCTAGGATTGGCGAGTGGTTTGCGGATCAGCTAGGCCAGACGAACCCGGGGCTTTGCTGGCCGGTTGATTGAGGGGATCGCCGCAAACAACCAGGGCTTTCATCTGCTTAGGCCTGATGCGGCAACATGCCTGATGAGGAACGGAAAATGAAAATAGGACGTATGAAGGTCACGGCCATACTACTGGCCTCGGTAACTGTAGGAGTAGCATTCGGTCTCGGATGCTCTCCTTGCCCGCTTACGTTTGCCGGCATGCTCGTGCGCGGTAGCGTCGAGACGGATAGTCAAGACACACTCGGGGACTTTGTCGTTGACGCATACACGTGGACGGGCGACACACGGACCGCGTCGGGGTCAACCAGTCTGGGCTATAGTGACAACAACTTTACCTGGCAGGACGGGACCTTTCAGATCTCTCTTGCATCACCTGACCGCGTAGCGGTCTGTGACGACCCGTTCTCGGCACAGGTCGAAGTCCCTGAGTACCCGGTGCCGGACGAGGTACACCTCGTGATCACACACGACGGTTGCGAGTACACCTTCGAGATACAGGTGACCGCAGACATGCTGACCGACTACGACTATCCGGAGTACGACATTCTCCAACTGACCGAGCCGCTGGTAATCGGCGCGTGCCCGGAAGAATGACGAGGATATGTCCCGGCCGGGTGCCCCATCCATGCCGGCGTTTTGCGCGCTGGAATCGCCGCATCGCCCGCCGGCATGGGTGGGGGACGGATTGGAGTCCTGAAGTTGCGTCGGTCGACAAACGAGAGCTTCCACAAAGGCGCGTGTTGCGTTAGAGGTCTCAATGCGATTGCGCGAATACAGTCTTTCATGAAATGGCCCATTCGTGCGGCGCGTTGGATCAGACCGGAGATTCGCGTCGGATTGCTGACTTCTTTGAAGACGAGTTTGAGACGGCAAACCCCATTGCTTGCTATCAAACGAAGCGACCCTGAGGGAAGAACTTGGGAGTATAACAATGTGTGCTAGAAGATCCCATAACACGCCGATCTGGAAACAAGCGATGAAGAACACGATTCGAATAGAAGTAGCGGTCATGCTCACAGTCGCAGGTGTCATCGGTCTTGCGTCCGGCGTGGCGCGTTCTCCTTGCCCGCTTACTTCGGCAACCATGGTGGTTCGAGGGAAGGTCGAGGCAGACATCGCGACTACGTTGGGAACTTTCGACGTCGACGCGTACACGTGGACGGTTGGCGAACAGACGGGGGCAGGGTCAACTCGCCATTCGTTGAGTGAGCAGAACTTCACCTGGGAGGACGGCACCTTCCAAGCCTTTCTCGGGGCCAGCGGGTCCGTCAGTGTATGTTCCGACCCGTTTTCCGAGGAGGTTGAGGTCCCGGAGTATCCGGTTCCAGATGAAGTGCGCTTGGTCGTTATTCACGGCGGTTGCGAGCATACGTTCGAGATAACGGTAACGGCCGACATGCTCACGGACTACGACTTTCCGGAGTACGACATTGTCCAATTGACCAAGCCGTTGGTAATCGGAGCGTGCCCGGAGGAGTGACAAGAATATGTCCCGGCCTGGTGCCCCATCCATGCCGGCGTTTGGCATGCGGGGTGCGGGGTGCCCCATTCATGCCGGCGTCTGCTGGGCTGGAATAGCCGCATCGCCCCGCGGCCGGCATGGGTGGGGGGCGGATTGCGTAGGGCACGGTCGAGGTACGAGACCTGCCGAGATGTCGCGTGTCGCGCGAATCCCTAACCGCGTCACGCGGCCACCCGGTGAACGGTCCCGAAGGGACTGTGGGCACGTAGCCACGGGTGGAGCGAAGCGGAACCCGTGGGGTGATTCGGCCCCCATACGCTCCCGTCCCGAAGGGCCGGAGGAGGATTAACGGCATGACGCAAAGAACAACGGCAGGTCTCGTGCCTCGATGCTGCCCTACAGAATGCTCTGGGCGGGTTGCGCAAGCCGAACGTCGTTGTGCAACCCACTTCGGGGTTGGTGCGGAAGGGGGCTTTGTGCCCCAGGGTGGCACTTCACGGCTGCGCCGCTTTGTTTACCCTGGGCTTCGTTGTTTAACGCCTTCGGCGTACGTTCAAAAGGCACGAGACCTGCCGCGAAAGCGCGCGTCACGCAGAGGATTAAGCATGCATTCTGAGGATCTGGCAATGAGGACAACGAATCGAATAGAAGCCGCGGTAATGGTCGTGGTTATAGGTGCCATCGGGCTGGTGTCCGGTTCAGCTTGTTGCTCGTGCCCGCTCATCTCGGCGCAGATGCTGGTTCGCGGCAGAGTCGAGGCGGATGCCACGATCACATTGGGGAGTTTCGAGGTCAGCGCCTACACCCGGACTGCCGGCGAATGGACCGGAGCAGGGGCGACGGGCCATTCGTTGAGCGAGCAGAACTTCACCTGGCAGGACGGGACCTTTCAGGTCCACCTTGGGGGCGGCGAGCTCGGCAGATGTCCCAATCCATTCTCTTCGGAGGTTGTGGTTCCCGAATACCCCGTGCCGGATAAAGTCCACTTAGTGGTTACGCACGACGGCTGCGAGCAGACCTTCGAGATACCTGTAACGGCCGACATGCTCACGGACTACGACTTTCCGGAGTACGACATTGTCCAATTGACCAAGCCGTTGGTAATCGGAGCGTGCCCGGAGGAGTGACAAGGATATGGCCCAACCGCGTGCCCTATTCCGGCCGGACGCCCCATCCATGACGGCGGCTGCTGGGCTGAAACAGCCGTATCGCCCGGCCGCCGGCATGGGTGGGGGGCGGATTGGAGTCCTGAAGTTGCGTCGGTCGACAAACGACAGCTTCCACAAGGGCGCGTGTTGCGTTAGAGGTCGCGGCAGGTCTCGTACCTCGACCGTGCCCTACAGGGTGCCGGGTGCCATGGTCCACGCTTGCGTGGCCATGAAGGTCGTTTGGGTCGGGCGAGCGCAAGGGTGTCAACGTCGTCACGTGGCCACCCGGTGAACGGTCCCGAAGGAACTGTGGGCACGTAGCCACGGGTGGAGCGAAGCGGGACCCGTGGGGTGATTCGGGCCCCACCTACTCCCGTCCCGGAGGGCCGGCGGAGGATTAACCGCATGACGAAAAGACCAACGACAGGTCTCGTGCCTCGACCATGCCCTACGGGGCGGGGTTGAATTGACGTTCTGCGCGCATAGACCAGCAAGGCCCCGGCCGCAGCCGCAAGCCCGATGGAGGGATATCCTGTATCTCCGACGGTCTGCTACGAGTCGGTCTCGGTGGCGTCTTCGGTGGCGGCTGCTACCTGGGTCGCCAGGGACGCCAGGAAGTCGTTTAGGAAGTAATCTTTGGTACCGGCGACCAGAGCTTCTTTCAGCCGGGTCTCGCACCCCCCGAACATGGTACCGCCGCCCAGGGTCACCGCGAGCATAGTTGCCACTTTCGTGCGTATTCTTGCAGTGCGCTTCATGTGTCGCTTCCGTTGGGGAGAAGAACCAAGCTCACAGACGCAGCCGAGAGGGACTCCCGCATGCGCAATCTGTAACGTCTGCAGGGTGGGTCCGTGCCCGGCTCGCTATTCGTCTGAAGTCTGAGCCTGGGATTCGAGGAACTCCTGGTAATTCACGAACGTGTTAGGCCCGGTGAAGATCGAGGGCTGTTCCGCTCCCGGTAGCAGGAACGATTCCAGCCGGACCCCGCCGGCGACCCGCGTGTCCGCGATGGCGCGGAAGATAACGGTATCTCCGCAATTGAAGTTACTTGGTCCTTCGTCGGGAACGCGCGACAGAGGACTGAGAGTCTCGGCGGAGATTCCTACGCCGCCTGGCTGACCCACGTCTCCACCGCCAACGAAGACCGCGGTGTCGCTCGACAAGAGGTTCTCCCCCAACCCCACCCGGTTGATTGCGGAAGTTGAGCAGGGAAACAAGGTGCTCAGTTCGTTCGCCGGCGACGCTGCTCTGGTTTGGATGCGGACGGATTCGATGGTCGGCTCTGTGACGATTACGCCGTCGTCGATTACCGGCTCGCCATCGTCATCTAGCCTGACCGATTCTCGTTCGATAGCAACAACGAACCGTGCGTTCTGCCCGGTATCATTGACGCACCGGACCAGCACGAAATCTGCGCGAGGTCCCGGCGTGAGCGGTACGTATCCGCCGGACGTCGTGGTGACGAACGCAGGATTGAACAGGGTACCGCTGTCGCATGCGACCGCCAGCAGCAGGCCACCGATCGCCGAAGCGATCAGCATCGATTGGGTGAACTTCCTGGTGCCCACGAGAGTGATCCTCCAATCCCCGGACCGGGGAATCGCCAACGCAATAGTACTCGACCTATTTGATTTCCGTCACGAAGCGGTAGCGACCGCCGACTCCCGCCACCGTGGACTCGTCGTCCCTATCGTAAGACGGCGAATCATCTTCTCCGGTAAGGAACGGAACGCTGAACTCACCCTCCAACACGAACGCCACCACCGAGCCACAGTACGGTGAAACCGGTGCCGGGGTGTCACCCGGGGCGAAGTTGCGCTGCAAGGTCACATAATTGTCCTCGTCTACATCATCCACCTCCAGCGCCTGGAACCCCGGGGCGATTCGCTCGCGAATCTCAAACTCCGTGGTAACTGCTCCACCCACTCCCGTCGCCTCGACCAGCTCGTACACCGCTATCTCAACCGGAATGTACACTTCAATCGGGCGATCCGGATCCAACTCGACTTGGACGACGTCGCACGGGAACACGACATTCGAGACCACTGACTCGGCGAAATCCGTCACCTCGACCAGCTCGGCCGTTCCTACGGCGTATTGGAAGCTGGCTTCGGTGCCGTCCTGGTAGGTTACCAGTAGTCGCATGCGGACTGCAGGCTTGATGGAGTCCGAAGCGATACTGGACAGCCCATCGAGATTGGCGAGCATGTACGCGAGCGTCTGCTCCTCGATTTGGGCGTTGTTAATGAAGGTTACGATGATGGGCCCCGTACCGTTATCGATGCTTGCCAGGGCGTTCGCAGTCTCCGCGTCCAACAACGTTACAAACGCGGGGTTCAGCGAATCGCACCCCAAAAAAGGGATGGTAACGCATGCGGAAATCAGTAGGACGCGCGCGATCGCCGGCCGCATGTTTCTAATGCCAGAAAAAACAGTCACGAGTGAACCCTCTTTCTGTTTACCAGTCTGCAGGAGCCACCAACGGCTCGCGCCACGCAGACGCAGAGCACAGCTTCCCCCAACGCACGTAGTATCTCTCACCAGAATGTCAGGTCAACCCCTGGAGCGGCAACACAACGCCGCGACCTTGAGAATAGACCTTGAAGATGCTCCGGCGCTCGGGGGGGCGGCGGTGGCTGCGGAGCCCGATTGATTTTCCGGGCCACAAGCCCTACAAGACTGCTCGGAGGACACGAGAATCTCGTTTTAGGAGCAGGTAATTGGCCGTTGCTTATAACCAGCGAAGCCACCGTTGCGGTGAGCTCAGGCTGTCCGATGTAGGCGCAGAAGTCATCTTGGCCGGCTGGGTCCACTCTACGCGGGATCATGGCGGCATGGCCTTCGTGGATCTACGCGATCATACCGGCATGACTCAGCTCCAGTTCGCTTCCGATCACGCTGCTGTCCACGAGATCGCCCAGGGTCTGCACAATGAGGACGTAATCGCGGTTTCGGGAAAGGTCGTGGAACGCCTTAAATCAAACCCGAAGCTGCCTACCGGCGAAATAGAGGTCGAGGTCACCGAGGTCGACGTTCTGAGCCCTGCCGACCCGCTCCCTTTGCAGGTAAACGATGAGTTTGACTCCGGGGAGGACATGTGCCTTCGCCATCGCTTTCTGCACCTGCGACGGCCGGAGATGCAGGAGAAACTGCGTCTAAGGCACACCATTGGGCGCGCGATAAGAGAGTATTTCAACGACAACGGGTTCGTGGAGGTCGAGACGCCGTTTCTGACCAAATCGACCCCGGAAGGAGCCCGTGACTACTTGGTGCCTTCGCGCGTACGCCCCGGGACGTTCTATGCGCTTCCGCAGTCGCCGCAGATTTTCAAGCAACTGTTAATGGTTGCTGGGTTCGACCGATACGCTCAGATCGTCCGCTGTTTTCGCGATGAGGATCTCCGCGCCGATCGGCAGCCGGAGTTCACTCAGCTTGATATGGAAATGGCGTTCGTGAAGCGTGACGAGGTCATGACCATGGTCGAGGGATCGATCAAGCGGATATTCAAGGACGCCCTCGGTATTGACGTGCCGGTCCCGTTCCCGCGGATGACCGAGAAGGAGGCTATGGACCGGTTCGGCACGGATCGCCCTGATACGCGCTTCGGGATGGAGCTTCAGGACGTTGCCGAGATTGCCCGCGAGACCGGTTTTGCAGTCTTCACCGATGCGATCAAGGCCGGGGGGACGGTCAAGTGTTTGGTGGCCAAGGCGGCGGCCGACCGGCTCACGCGGAAGATCACCGACGGGTTGACGGACGAGATCAAGGGTATCGGAGGTGCCGGGCTGCCGTTGGTCAAGGTGACGAGCGAAAACGGTGAGGTTTCGTTTGCAACTGGGATTGCGAAGTTCGTGAAACCGATGGTGGGTGAGCTATGTGCCAGGGTCGGCGCCGAGCCCGGCGATGTGATCTTCTTCATGCCCGGCACGGTTGCCGACGTCAACAAGTACCTGGATTACCTGCGCGGGCGGTTGGCAAGAACGCTGGATGTCATCCCCAAGGACCGGTGGGATCTTCTATGGGTTATCGACTTCCCTCTCGTGGCTTGGGATGACGAGGAGCAGCGTTGGACCAGCACGCACCATCCATTCACGGCACCTTTGGATGAGGATCTTGCCCTTCTGGACACTGATCCCGGCAAGGTGCGCGACCAGGCCTACGATCTGGTATTGAACGGCGTGGAAATGGCCGGTGGGAGTATTCGAATCCACCGCCGCGACGTTCAGCAGAAGGTCTTCCGCCTGCTGGGGATCAGCGACGAAGAGGCCCACGCCAAGTTCGAGTTTCTCTTGGAGGCGTTGCGGTTCGGGGCTCCGCCGCATGGCGGGATTGCGTTCGGGTTTGACCGTTGGGCGATGATGCTAACCGGGTCGGACAGTCTCCGCGAAGTCATCGCGTTTCCCAAGACCCAGCGAGCGGTGTGTCCGCTGACGGAAGCGCCGAGCGAGGTTTCAAAAGCGCAGCTCGACGAGCTGTTCATCTCGACCAAGGTGCCGGCTGAGAAGACGACCGGGGAGCCTCGCGGATAGGCCAACTCCAGGCGTGGCGAGGCCGTTGCCCATTGTGCCGGCCGACGCGGATGGGCGAGCCATGCCGGTCTAACCGGCGTTGTGCTTTCCGGTTGTCTCGTAGGAAGAGATCTTTTGGAGCCGCCGTTCGTGACGGCCGCCCTCGTAGTCGGTGCGGAGCCAGACATCGATAACGCGGTGGATCAGCTCCTCACCTATAAGGTCTGCGGGAAGGCACAGGACGTTGGCGTTGTTGTGTCGACGCGACATTTCTGCGGTGAGCTCGTCGTGGCACAGGGCCGCCCGGATGCCGCGGACCTTGTTGGCGGTGATGGACATACCGATGCCCGTTCCGCAGAAGAGAATCCCGCACTCGGTCTTGCCCTCGGCTACGGAAACGGCGCTGGCCAGCCCGATGTCCGGGTAATCACAGCCGGCGGGGCTGTCGCAGCCGAAATCCTCCACTACGTGTCCTGCCTCCGTGAGAAAGACCTTGGTCCGTTCCTTGGCGGCGAAGCCGCGGTGGTCACTCGCCAGAGCGATCTTCATATACTCATCTCCTGCAGCCGCGCCCTGAGGCCCTCCTCGATGGTCCGCGCGCATGCCTCATATTCCTGTTCATCGCCGCCAATCGGATCCCGAACGTCGATCCCGTCCAGCAGGGTTGCGGTTCGGTCGTGGGCGGAGGGTACCATATCCAGCACCGCGTTGCGATGTGCGCGGGTCATTGTGAGAATCAGATCGGCCTCGCGGATGCGCTCAACGGTCAGGTTCGAAGAGCGGTGTGCGGCGATATCCGCCCTGCGCCGCTCGGCCGCAGTTAAAGCGTGTGCAGATGCGGAACCCCAACCTCCTGCAATGCCGGCCGAGGTGACCAGGATACCACGGTCGGGAAGTTCGCAGACTTCGCATTTCACTCTTTCCGCCAACAGCGCGGCCGCGATTCCGGCGGCCATCGGGCTTCGGCACGTATTCCCGGTGCAGACGAAGAGGATGTGCTTGGATGCGAGGCGTCGGATGGTCTTTGCGGTGTAGACCCCTTTCCGGATGATATCGTAATCATCGCCGTCAATCCGAACGACCGTGGAAGCTTTCGCGTGCTCAGTGGGTCCCGCATCCACAAGGACGTCCACCAGTCCGTCGAAATGTTGGAGCACTTCATCCCCGGTTCGTGGGGGCGGCAGCCCGGGGGGGTTTGCGCTGGCGGCAACGACGGGTGATCCGGCCATTCGGAGGATATCGCGCGTAATCGGGTGGTCCGGGCAACGCAGGCCTACGAAACCGTCGACATACACCGCCGACAGGTTCAATCCGGCGTCATTCGGGGATGCGTCGCCTACCGTGCCGCGGACCACCAAAGTCAAGGGCCCCGGCCAGGCTTTACGCATAAGGCGGCTGGCGAGTGGCGGCGGGTCGGGAACGAGCTGTGCGACGTCTGCGGGATCGGCGATATGGACCGCAAAAGCCTTGACGGGGGGGCGTTGCTTCAATTCTCGCAGGCGTTCGAGCGCCCCGGCCACCGCGGTACAGGCACCGACTCCGTAGACCGTTTCCGTTGGGAAAGCCACCAAGCCGCCATTGCTGAGCACGGCACCGGCCCGGCGGGCGATCGCATCCCGACTGGTCTGCGAGTCAAGGCTGAGAACCTCCGTTGCCATAAGCTCCTCCCTGTTGGGGGGAAAGTAAGGGCGGGGTCCACGGCGGTCAAGCTGGGGAGGCGGACGGTTTGTCGCGTGGCGGAGGCGCGGCGTGTCCGGGGCTTTTCAACGTGAACAGCAGGGTGTAGGGTGCTGCTGTGTAATGAGGATGCGGGCCGCCGGCCCGCCTGGGGCGTTGCTAGGCACGCTCCGCTTCTGCGAGTAGCACGGAAAGGAACAACATGAGAACTTACGACAGACTGGGCAAGGTCTTTGCCGTGTTTGCGGTTTTTGTTGCATGCGTTCTCCCGGCTCAGGCGGGGCAACTGCCGAGTGACCCGAAGATCGTGCAAGGAGAGCTTGCTAACGGCGTGAAATGGCTCTACCGGCAGCACGACAACCCGCCGGGGAAGATGGCGCTGATGATCCACGTGGATACCGGCTCGTTGAACGAGACGGAGGAGCAACGTGGTCTGGCCCACTTCTTAGAGCACATGGCTTTCAACGGCACGGAGCATTTCGGTCCGGGCGAACTGATCAAGTACTTCGAGGGCATCGGAATGGAGTTTGGGGCCGATCTGAACGCCTTTACCTCGTTCGATCAGACTGTGTATATGCTGTTCACGCCCGACACGAAACCGGCGCAGCTCGATAAAGCCCTGACCGTGTTGAGCGACTACGCATTCCGGATGCTTCTGCTGGAAGAGGAAATCGAGAAGGAGCGAGGTGTCATTCTCGAGGAATCCCGCTCGGGCAAGAATGCCTTTCAGAGGATTCGCGACAAGTTGTGGCCGGAGCTGTTCGCGGGGTCGCGCTTTGCCGAGCGATTGCCCATCGGATTGGAAGAGGTCATCATCAACGCCCCCAAGGCCGTGTTTGAGGATTACTACCGGGCTTGGTATCGCCCGGAGAACGTGACCGTGCTACTTGTCGGTGACGCCAGGTCGGACGAGATCATCCCATTTGTCGAGAAGTGGTTTGGCGAGTATCGGTCACCGGTTCCGGCGCGCGAACCGCTCGGGGCGGAGTTCACCCCCTTCACGGAACAGCGTGCCATGGTGGTGACGGATCCGGAGATGGCGTTCTGCGAAGTTGGCATGATGAACATTTACCCCGGGCGGCCGCCGACGACGACAGTGAGCGCCTGGCGCACCGAGCTGGTGGAGTACATCGGCACATGGTTGGTGGACCGGCGATATGAGAACCGGGTCAACGAGGGCCTTGCCAGTTTCCGTGGAGCGTCCTCCAGCGTTTCGGACTTCTTCGACGAGGCGCTCCTGGTTTCCGCCAACGCCGAGGGCGAACCGCAGGATTGGGCGAAGATGATCGAGGAACTGGTTGTGGAGGTGAGCCGGGCACGCTCGTTTGGTTTTACCGACCGGGAGCTGCAACTAGCCAAGAAGGAAATCCTCGCCGAAGCCGAGCGCGCGGTGCGGACTGAGCCCACGCGCGCCGCCCGGGGTTTCCTTTTCGGAATGCTCTCAGCGGTCAACAACAAGGAGCCGATTCTCTCCGCCCAGCAAGAGCTGGACTTGCTTGAGGAACTGTTGCCCTCGATTCAGATTGCGGAAGTCAGTGAGACGTTCAAGAAGCACTTCCGCCCTGGGACATTTGCTTACACCGTGGAGATGGTGGAGAAGGACGGAGTGCCGGTGCCGACGCGTGAGGACGTGCTGGCCTGCGCCGGGGCCGCGTGGGCTCGCCGAGTCGAACCGATCAAAGAAGACGCTGCTCCCACAGAGCTGCTGGCGTCGATGCCGACGCCGGGGAAGGTCGTTGAGCGCGTGGTCGACGCGGACCTCGATGTGACTTGCGCGTGGCTGGACAACGGCGTTCGGGTGCATCATCGGTTCATGGACTACAAGAAGGACACGGTATTCGTGAGCGTTGCGCTGGCCGGAGGCGAGATTGAAGAGACTGCCGCAAACTCCAAGATCACGGATGTCGCGTCGCTGGCAATCAACGAAGCCGCTACGAATCGGCTGACTTCGACCAACATCCGGGACATCATGACCGGGAAGAACATCCGGATCGGGGCGCGGGGCGAGGGAGACTCGCTCACCATTCAGATGACCGGATCGCCGATCGACCTGGAGGCCGGGCTGCAGGAGGCGCATGCTCTGCTGACCGACGGGAAGATCGAGGAGTCGGCGTTCAAGAACTGGAAACTCGGGATGCTGCAGCAGATTGAAATGATGCAGACCATGCCGATGTTCAAGGCCTACGAAGCGATGATGAGCCTGCTAACCGGGGATGATCCGCGGCTCAAGCCGATCACGAAGGAAGACGTCGAGCGGCAGTCAATCGCCGCCGCCCAGGCGTGGTTCGACCGTTTGTGTCGCGAAGCGCCGATTGAGGTTGCGGTCGTTGGCGACATCAGCGTTGATGCGGCGATGAGCCTCATTGAGAAGTACATAGGATCACTTCCCAAACGAAGCCGGACCGCGGATCACCTGAGCAAACTCCGGCGCCTGGCCCGGCCGACCGGTCCGCTGGCGCGGCATGTCGAGGTGGAGACAATGACTCCGCAGGGCATGGCCTTTGCCGGTTTCGTAGGATGCAACGGGCGCGATGCGGCGGATCGTAGAGCCTTGGACTTGGCCGCGAACGTTCTGGATAGCCGGCTGATCAAGACGATCCGCGAGGATCTCGGGCTGGTCTACTCCATCGGAGCCCGCAACAACGCGTCTTGGGTCTTCGAGGATGCCGGGCAGTTTGGCGCCGGGGCGCCTTGCGATCCGGCCAACGCTGAGGCAGTGGCCGAGAAGGTCCATGAGATGTTCCAGGCCTTTGCCGACGACGGTCCGACGGAGGAGGAGCTGCAGAATGCAAAGAAGCAAATCGCCAACAATCTCGACACCGAGATGAAGGAGCCGAACTACTGGTGGCGGGTGTTACGGCATATCGACCTTCACGGAGGTAACCTGAACGATGAGAAGGTGGAGAAAGAGGCGTTCTCGCAGTTCACGACCACCCAGGTTCGGGACGTCTTCCGGAAGTACTACAAACCCGCCCGGCAGTTCCGGGTGACGGCCGTTCCGACCAAGGCCGATGTCGCCGTCGAGGAGGAGGCGGGCGAAGCAGCGACCGCGGGTTCCTGAGATTATGCGGCCCGGAGAATGGTCTCGTTGGGTGGGGCGTTTTCTGACAGGATAGTCCGGTGGGAAACGTCACCCATGTTTGAGCCATGCCTGCGCTGCTGCTGCCGGTGTTTTCGGGGTGTAACGGGTAGCGCAGGGAGTGCTTGACAGCGGTTTTGGTAGCGCGTTATTTTCCCGGCGCTGAGTGTGTCTGCAACGCGATTCTCGCGGTGCATAGGGCACGGTCTCCTTGGATATACATGGGTAAGGGGCCTGTTGATGATTCAGGTGAGGAATCTAACCAAGAGTTTCGGTCCGCTGGTCGCCGTGAACGACATATCGTTTGACGTCGAGCGCGGCGGCGTGGTCGGGTTTCTTGGCCCGAACGGCGCGGGCAAGACGACGACGATTCGCATTCTGACCTGCTATCATCCGGCGACGAGCGGGTCGGCGACGATCGCGGGGTTTGATGTCTTTCGTGATTCGATCGCCGTGCGGCGGCGAATCGGTTATCTGCCGGAAAGCACTCCGCTCTATCCCGAGATGCGGGTGCGTGAGTACCTCGACTTCCGGGGGAAGCTGCGCGGGATGTCGCGACAGGATCGTACCACAGCGGTGCGGCGGGCGACCGAGCGGTGCTGGTTGGGCGAGTTTATTGAACGTCCCATCGGCCAGCTTTCCAAGGGAATGCGACAGCGGGTGGGGTTGGCTGATGCCATCCTGCACGAGCCGGAAGTGCTCGTTTTGGATGAGCCGACGATCGGGCTCGATCCGAACCAGATTCGCGAGACGCGCAATCTGATAAAGGAGCTAGGGGAGCAGCATACCGTTCTGCTCAGTTCGCATATTCTGCACGAGGTGGAGCAGGCTTGCTCGCACGCGCTGATTATCGCTTCGGGTAAGATCGTCGCCAGCGGCTCTCCCAAGGAACTGCGGGACCGGTTTAGCTCTCAGGGGCAGGTGATCGCCGAGATCCAGGCCCCGCCGGAGGACGTGGAGAAAGCCGCGTCGAACATCCCTCAGGTACAGGGTGCCAAGGCCTCGTCGGTGGATGGTTGGACGCATCTCGCGGTGACGCCTAAGCCCGATGCCGATGTTCGCGCGGACATCTTTCGAATGGCGGCCGACAAGAGCTGGCTGTTGCGCGAGATTCACCGAGAAGGGGCGACCTTGGAGGACTTCTTCGTTCAGGTCACGGCGCGGCAGCAGGACGAGCAGCGGGAGAGAGTGGCGGGCCGCTGATCCGTCGATCTGCCCCGGCGGAGAATACTAGTAATGACAGGGAACTTTGGGTTTTCTAAAGGACGGAGTCGCTGATGCGAAACATCTGCACCATGGCGCAGCGTGAACTCGGCGCGTTCTTCCTATCGCCGATCGCATACGCGGTGAATGCGATCTTCCTGTTCACCGCAGGGCTGGCATTCGGTTTGGGTACGTTCGGGCCGGGCTTGGAGGTGTCTTTAAGGTCGCTCCTGGATTTCTGGATTGTGCTGATTCTCGTGTTCGTGTTGCCGATGCTGGCGATGCGATTGGTCAGCGAGGAACTCAGGAATGGGACGATTGAGACGTTAATGACCGCCCCGATCACCGAGACCGAGGTGATCCTCGGGAAGTTTCTGGGGGCGTTGGGCTTCTACGTGATTATGATCGCGGCTTTGTTGCTGTACCCAATCATTCTGGCGGTCTACGGGGACCTCGATGTGGGGCTGTTGATCTGCCATTACATCGGGCTGCTGCTGCTGGGGGGGCTCTACCTCGCGGTCAGTCTGTTCTTCAGCACACTAACGAAGCATCAGGTGATCGCAGTACTGGCCAGCTTCGCCCTGCTGGCCCTGATGACCTTCGCCTTTCAGGCGATGTCTCAGCTTGTGGAGGGCTGGCCAAAGGTGGTTCTGCAGCAGCTTTCGATTCGAAGCCACTTTCACGACTTCGTCCGGGGCATGCTCGATTTGAATCATGTTGTGTTCTTCCTGAGCACGACCGGTCTGTTTCTGTTCCTGACCGTCAAGTTGCTGGAGGTGCGCCGATGGCAGTAAACACTCCGGATCCGAAACCTGCTTCGTCCGGGCGTCGTCTGTTCATTGGGACGAATGTCCTGGTCGCGGTTCTTCTGGTGGTTGGTATTGTCGCGGTGCTGCAGGCCTTCGCCTTCTCGATGGCAGCGCATTGGGACATGACTACCTCGGGAGTGAACAGCTTGGGCGAGGGGACGCAGAATCTGCTCAAGGAACTGGACACGAACATCCGGCTGACTTCCCTTTATTTCGAGACCGATCGCGAAGAGGAGGATCAGCAGCGCTACCGCCAGGCGGCACGTAACCTGATCGATCTGTACGAGGTCACCAATCGTTCGAAGGTAACGGCGAATTGGATCAACCCTCTGAAGGACCACGATAAACTGAACGCCCTGCTGACGCGGCTGCGCGAGAAACCGGCGTTCAAGGCGGGGATCGATGCCTACCGGGCGCGCCTGGACGAGTATTCCACGTCGCTGGATCAGAAGATGAAGGCGCTGGTGAAGGCGGAGCTGGATCGCTTGGGTACGCTCGGCGGCGGAATCGGCGCAGCTCCCGGCCAAGCGGTTGCCTCCGTGGAGAACCTGTTCCTTCGCTGGTCCAGCGAGTTGGAAGCCGCTCCCGAGCAGATCGAGGCTCTCGTTGCCGGGGACAACCCACAATATACCCTTGCGGGTGAGGAACTCAAATCGCTCTATCGTCAATTCAGCAAAGCGCTGAGCGACGTGGCGGGTTTCGGCACCAACCAGGTGGCGCGGAATGCGGATCTGCCGGACGACGAGGCCGAGTTCCTGCGTCAGGCGGGCACGCGCTATGCCGACGTGGTGTCAGCCATAGAGACCGAGCTTACGAAGCTGGAGGAGCTGGAGCCGCTTGAGATCGACGACGTGATGGCTGAATTGGCGCCTACCGGGAACCCGATTCTCGTGGAGACTGACAACGATGCCCGCGTGGTGGATTTCAGCTCCGTTTGGCCGCCGATTGACCCCAATGTCAGCGGAGCCCGGGCGTCGATCAAACATCGGGCGTTCAAGGGTGAGGAGAAGGTCACGGCCGCGATTCTCCGGGTGACTCAGAAGGAGCAGACGGCGGTGGTCTTTGTGCGCTACGGAGGAACGCCGCTGTTTGCCGGCGGTTTCGCACCGGGGCAACCCGTGGGGGCGTACGCGGCAATGAAAGAGCAACTGGAGGACGCGAATTTCGTCGTGTCCGAATGGGATCTCAAGACCAGTCCGACCCAGCCGCCGCTCGAGGGCGAACCGACGCGGACGATCTTCGTAGTACTAAAGCCTACGGCGCCGCCACGCGGACCGATGGGGCAGCAATCGTCGGAGCCGCCCTTTGTCGACAGTCATCGCGAAGCGCTGGTTAAGGCCATGGGGGACAATCCGCGAGCCCTGTTCATCACCGGTTGGTGGCCCGGCCCGTTCGGCGTAATCCCGTCCTCTTACGAATACAACGAGTATCTGGAGAGCAACTGGGGTATCGCGGTGGATACGACGGCTTTGCTGGTGCAGACGACAAGCGTAGAACCCGGGAAGTACAACGTCATGCGCCGGGACTTCTACAGCATGCCCGATACGAATGTAGCGGACCACGAGATCGTTCGGGGGCTCCAGGGCGTGCGGTTGATCTTGCCGTGGTGCGCGCCCCTTGAACGGGTCGACGACCGCCCCGAGGGCGTGGAAATAGTCGACCTGGTGACCCAACCAGCGGTCGACGGCTTGTGGGGTATCAAGAACATCAAGAAGTATGAGGATCAGCTCCGCGAGCGCCAGTATTTGACCAAAGTGGATGAAGACCTTGAAGGGCCGTTCACCTTGGCTATGGCGGCGACAAAGGGTGAGGGGAAGATCGTTGTGATCAGTGCCCGGGATTTTGCGGTGGACGATGTCGCATTTGCCCGAGAAATGTCCCTGACTCCGCAAGGCCTCTCGCTTCATTCCCGCAACCCGGGGAACGTCGGCCTGCTCGCCAATTCCTTGCACTGGCTTAACGACAACGTGGAGTATATGAACATCGGCAAGCCGATTGACGCGGCGGTTCTGGAGGTGGACAAGACGGCCGTCCGGGTCGTTCAGGGGCTTACGATTCTGGTTTGGCCGGTATTGGCTTTGGTCTGTGGTTTGGTGGCATGGCGCGTTCGACGCAGGTAGGACACGATGAATCCGAGAACTACGATCATACTAGCGGTAGCTTTGGCCTTTCTGGGGCTGGGGTACTTCACTTTTAAGCTGTCTTCCTCGTCCACCTCGGATAATGTGGTCGAGGCGTCTACCGAAAGTGACACGGGTGTGGCCCGAAAGGTGCTGGGAGCCGACCTGGGCGATGTGGTCAAGATCGTCTGCCGGCACGCCGCCGGGGACGAGTGGGTGTTCGAGAAGCAAGATGCCGCCGACGGCGAAACTCCGGCGGCAGGACAGTGGCGGATGACCGCTCCGCGAGATCTGCCGGTGGTTCGGTGGGAGGTTGAACGGATCAGCAATCGCCTCACCCGTCTGGACTACGAGGTCGACTACCCGGCGGGGGCTCCCGGTGGAGTCACGCCCGCGGCCGCCGGATTGGATCAGCCGGAAGTTACGGTGGTTTTGCACGACGCCGAAGGACAGACAGAAACGGTGGAGATTGGAAAACCGGCATCGGCCGAGGCGACGTACGTGCGTGTAGCCGGCAGCGATACGATCCTTGTGGGGAAAGACTCGCTCGATGACCTGCTCAAGGCGCATGCCTGGGAGTATCGCGACCGGCTGTTGTGGTCGTTTAAGGCCGAAGACGTTACTCGGGTGGAAATCGCCGACCAGGCGGGCGCCGATGAGGCCAACAGCTTCGTTTTCGCCAAGGATGGGGCTCGGTGGATGATGGAGGCGCCGGCCGCGGCGCGGGCAACCTCCAAGGTGGACGAGCTGTTGCGGAGCATGGGGAATCTGCGAGTTACCGAGTGGTTGGACGACCGGCCGGACCGGGTAGCCTCATACGGGCTCGATCCGGCGGCGTTGACGCTGCGCATTACGGTGACGGAGGAGGTTGCCCCGCCGGAACCGGACGAGGAGGAAGGCGAAGACGCTACGAGCTCTGAAGAGGGCGAAGAGCCGGCGGAGCCGCAGTTGGTGACGAAGGTCTACGAATTGGACGTGTCGGATCGCTCGCCCATCGGCGATGAGACGAAGGTCTATGTTCGAGTGAGTGGCGAGACGGGAGTCGGCACGATTCCGAAGACCACCGCGGACCAGTTCCGCCCCGTGATGGCCGAGTGGCGGGAGATGGGCATAACCAATGCGGACGTCGGGGCGGCGGAACGCGTTGAGCTGACCACGCCCGAGGGTGGGGTGATCCTGGCAAAGAAAGACGGCCACTGGCTGTTTGCTGAGGATGACGCCCGGGCTGAGGACTCGGCGGTTCAGGATCTGTTGGATGCGATCGCCGGGTTGAAGGCTGTCGTGTTTGTGGATGGTCCCGTGAATGACCCGGCTGAGTTCGGCTTGGATGAACCGGTTGCACAGGTTCGATTGACGATCCCCGGAACCGGTGATGTTGAGCGTATTGCCGTCGGTGGATACACGGACCCCGGCACGAAACGTCTGGTCTATGTCCGACGTGGGGAGGGGGCGGTAGCGAAGGTGCGGGCCGGCGACGTGAAGCTGCTCCTGCGAAATCCGCGCGATTACCGCGACCGTACTGTGTTTGATGTTGCGGCGGTCGATATTGGAGTGATTACGCTGGATACCCCGGGGGCGTGCGGTGATGGCCGCGGTTCGGTTACTTTGGGCCGGGCGGGGGAGTCGTGGGCGATTACCGCTCCGGCGGAGGCGCCGGCTCGTGAGCAGGATGTGGTCAAGTTGGTCGACGCCCTGGCGGGGCTTCGAGCGGAGGAGGTTGTGGCCGCTTCGGGCGATAGCGCTGAGTATGAGTTTGGTGATCCTGCGATCGAGATTTCGTTAACGAATACGTCGACTTCGGAAGTTACGTCGCTCGCCGTCGTTGAACAGGGCGGGAAGATCTATGGCAAGCGAGGTGACGAGCCTACGGTCTACCGACTGACGCGGGCATTTTACGAACTTCTCTCGGGAGAGTATCGCGACGGCCGGGTGATGACCTTCGAAGACGGCGCGGTAACGAGAATGTCAATACGGTCCGGTGAATCAACCCATGTATTCAATCGCGCTGCCGGCCAGTGGACGTACGAGGCCGAGCCGGATCTGCCGCTCGATTCGGCGAAGATCGAGAACCTGTTGTTGCAGATTGGTGATTTGCGAACGAGTCGTTTCGTGGCGTACGTTGCCGACGAGCTTTCTGCGTACGGGCTATCCGATCCGGTCCACGAGGTCACCATATCGATGGACGATGAGTCGAGCGTGACTCTCTTTGTTTCAGGTCAAACCTGCCGGTCGTCACCGCGCGAAGGGTACTACGCTACGGTGCAGGGATCACGGTCCGTTTTCCTGCTGACCTCGGATACAATCAACCGTTTTTCGGTGTCACTCGATCAACTTGAGGCTGAGAAGTAGTCCGGCACCTGCGTTCACCGGATAGTCGGGCTGAGGGGCGCATAGGGGAGATGTGTTCCGAATCGGATCGGAAATACGTCATCAGTTAATTTTGGTAAGTATTCGCCCGGTTTTTTCCCAGAGATTCATAGTAGCTTTGCTGGACTAGCTTGCTGGAATCTATTAAGGTGTCGATGGACGCAGTGGTGCTGCGGGTGGCTTCGTCTTTCGCTTGAATCCCGTCCAGTACTGCATTAGCATCCTACGCATGGTGCTTGATGACAGCCGTTGAGGCCGTATGTTGTCGCCCACAACGGAGCGCGTCGTCGGCCGGACTTCGGGAGTTATCTCCATTCCGCGGAGCTGGCGTCGGCGATCGAAGGATGTTGTGGGACACGGCGGTTGCAAGACGGCTGCGGTGGGGAAGGGCGCGCCGTGTACGAAGGTGTGGCCTCTAAGTGGGAGGCGATTCGAGAGAGGCGGGTGGTTTGATGAGAGCCGCTCGTTCAGGAAGGTTCGGTTTCCGGCGAATGTTCGCGTGCGCTTGTGCCGTGAGCGTCAATGTCGGCTGGGCTCGTGAAAGGAAGGGTTAACATGGCTGTGCGACATCATATCAAGGTGCTGGTAATCGATGACGATCCGTCAATCTGCAAGACCGTAGGCCTTCTGCTGGAGGACCACGGCTACAACCCGCGGACCTTTACGGATCCGGAGGAAGCCGTGGCGGCGGCAGCGAAGGAGTCTTTCCAGGTATCGCTGATCGATCTGCGCATGCCGTCGATGGATGGTGTCGAGGTGGTCGAACGGCTCAAGAAGATTGATACCCGGATGAGCTGCATCGTTATGACGGCTTATCCGGATCTCGACAGTGCTACGGAGACGATGCGTCGCGGATCGTGCGACTACATCTCCAAGCCGTTCAAGCAGGAGGAACTTGTTGCGTCAGTGGACCGGGCGTGCCAGCGCATGGGCATCATCTATACGGATGAGGCCGAGCTGAATCGTCTGATTGGCCAGCGCATTCGGAGCCATCGTCTGAGCCAGAATCTGACCTTGCGTCAGTTGTCGGATCGGACGGATTTGACGACGTCGCAGTTGTCGCAGGTCGAATTGGGCAAGAATGCCGCGTCTATCTGGGCGCTCGCGCGGATCAGTAACTCGCTGGGGTTGCAGGTTTCGGAGTTGCTCGCGGGGCTGTAGCGATAAGGCGTCTTCCGGCGCCGGTTGTAGAAGGTGCCCCGGGGCTATTGCGTTATTAGAACGTACAGACGGCCTGTCCGGCCGCCCATTTCAGGTGGGCCGGGCGGGCCGTAGTTTTGTGCGGGCAAGTAGCCGGTTCAGTTGTTGATAGCGCGCCGAATGTAATCGGCGCGAGCGATGCCGCGTTCTCGTCCTTCGAGCGGGCCGCCGCACACTTTCTGAATATGCGCGGGTTGGGTGCGGAGGAAGATGTCATTGAGCGTGTCGAGACCGAACCGGTCGAATCTGCCCATGTGAATTGCCATGCGAATGGGCGAAAGCAGCGATTGGGTCTCGGTGCTGCTGATGCAGCGGGCATTCGTAAGAGTGCCGTAGGCTCGCCAGATTCGGTCGTCGAGCTGATGGGCGAGGTTCTTGGCCAGCGAATCCCGCGCTGCTCGTTCGTATTCGACTATCTTGGGGATTATCTTGTTTCCGAAAACGTTGATGATCTCCGCCTCGGTTTGCCCGAGGGTGATCTGATTCGATACCTGATAAAGATCGCCGATGGCCTCGGTGCCTTCGCCCTGCATGCCGCGGACCGCCAGGCGGAGGTCTCGCACCGCGCGGTCCACGCGGTCTATTTCCTTAGTCAGTTTCAAGGCCGGCAGATGCACCATGACCGAAACCCGCATGCCGGTTCCGACGTTGGTGGGGCAAGCCGTGAGGAAACCGAACTCGCTATCGAAAGCGAAGGCCAGGCTTGCACTCAGAGTATCATCAAGGTGGTTTACCTCTTCCCACAGCGAGTCGAGCTGAAGGCCGCTGCGCAGCACCTGGATCCGCAGGTGGTCTTCCTCGTTGATCATCAGGGCTTGAGTCTCGGACGATGAGATGCTCACGCCCCGCGGTCCCTCTGCCAGGGCGTGCTGGCGGCTGATTAAGTGCCGCTCGACCAGCGCCTGACGATCACCGGAACTCGCCTCCGCCAAGTCTACTATTAGGGCGTCGGACCCGATTGACGAGCCGGCTATCGTGTGCGTCAGGGAATCGTAGATGTCTTTACGTTCCGCTTCGTCGGCGGTAGCAAGAAAACGATGCTCTGCCAAGTTGCGGGCGAGACGGGCTCGGGAGGAAATGACGACATCCGCGAGAGGACCGACCCCCCGCAACCACTCGCCGGTATTCCCCGTCAACTCGTTGAGAGTCATGCGGATTCCCCGGAATCCAGAAGCCGGATTTTGTCGCGGATTTGCGCGGCTAGCTCGTAATTCTCTTGTTCGATTGCGTCCTGGAGGGCACGTTGCAGGCGGAGCGACTCGGTCTGGCGTTTCACCGTCGAGCCTGCATTCTGCGGGACCTTCCCTATGTGTTGAACGGCGCCATCGTGAGCTCGTTTGATCAAGGACTTGAGCGGCTCTCGAAACACCTCATAGTCGTTGGGGCAGCCGAGCTGGCCTTTCGTGCGGAATTCCCGAAAAGTCAGACCGCACTCCGGGCAAGCGTAATCATCGGCACTACTACTTCCCCCGGCGGTTTTGTGTTTGATGAACTCCTGCAGAATCGCGTTCGTGGTCGGTTGGGAGTGTTTGATAATCACTCCTTCCTTCTCAGCGCAATCCTCGCACAGATGCAGCTCACGCTTCTCCGGGAGCGTGTCCGTGATGTGTACGGTAGCTTTCGCTTGCTTGCAGTGTTGACAGAGCATGCTCATGCGCGACGTTGTTCTTTCCGACTGACTACCGGTTCCAGACGGGGATTCTACGAATCGCCCATTCTGCCGTCAATCAGGCGAGGTGTCCGGCTCGGGGTCGGAAGTTGCAGCGGCAATACAGCCGGGAGTCTCGGTTACTTCGACACGGTGCGCCGCGGTCAATCCACCGGCGCAGATTCGGCTTAACAGATACCCCGCGAGCACCTCGGCCGTGGGGTAGGGGCGCGCCAGCTCTGGTACGGTGTTCAGATCCCTTCCGTCGATATCGGCCAACACGGCGCGGAGGTGGTCTTGGGCTATCTGGAAGTCGAGGACCATGCCGAATTCGTCCAGCTCAGGACGCGAAACGTGCATGCGAACTGTCCACGAATGCTCGTGCGGCGGCTCCGTCGTTCCGTCGTGGAGGCGAACATGATGAGTTGCGTCAAACCGAGCCTCGACGATGATCGTGTGCAACATGGTTGAGAGATCCTGGAGGACCAGGAGCGGGTTTCTGTCATCCCGCCGCCAACGCGGATTGTATGCGAGCTGAGCCAACAGGGCACGTGCGGGATTGACCCTGCCGAGGGGCACATGTAGCATCGAAACATGCTGCACTTTCAGCCAACTCGTGCCGAGTTTGCCGATTTCGCGCGCGATGCCAACGCGATTCCGGTGTCTTGCAGCCTTCTAAGCGATCAACTTACGCCCGTGTCGGCGTTCGACCGGATTTCGGAGGGTCAGGAGCACGCCTTTCTGCTCGAGAGTGTGGTCGGGGGAGAGAAGATTGCGCGGTACTCGTTCCTTGGCGTAGGACCTATCGCGCGAGTTGAGGCGACCGGTGATGCGACAACGGTGGTAACGCCGGATGGTCGCCGGGAGTACACCGGATCCGACCCGCTGAAGAGCCTGGAGCAGCTTCTGGGCAGGTATCGGGCGGTGCATCCTGCGGGGCTGCCGCGTTTCTGCGGCGGGGCGGTCGGGTATGCCGGTTACGATATCGCCCGGTATTACGAGAAGCTTAAAGAGCCGCCCGCCGACGATCGCGGACTGCCGGATTTGCAGTTCGGTATTTATGACCTGATGGTCATCTTCGATCACGTGTGCAAGCTCGTGCACGTTGTAGCTCATGCGCATGTTGACGGAGCTACTTCGCTGGAGGCGGCTTATGATCGGACCTGTGCGCGACTGCAATCGGTGGTGGAGCGACTGGCGGAGGTCCGTGCCGCGCCGTTACGCCCACTGGGTGCGATGACATCCGAAGGGGCGGCATACGAGAGCAACTTCGCTCCCGACGAGTTCGCGGAGGTAGTAGACCGGTGCAAGGAGTATATTCGCGCCGGGGACATCTTCCAGGTAGTGATCTCGCAACGGCTTACGGCGGTGACCGAGGCGTCCCCTTTTGACGTCTACCGGGCGTTACGCGTCATCAACCCGTCACCTTTTATGTTCTTCATGCAAACACCGGCGGTTACCCTTGTCGGGGCTTCTCCGGAGATCCTTTGCCGTCTCGAGGGGCGGACGGTGTCGACCCGGCCGTTGGCGGGAACGCGTCTACGGGGCAAGACGGAAGCGGAGGACCTGGGGCTCGAGAGGGAGTTGCTGGCGGATCCGAAGGAACGCGCCGAGCATGTTATGTTGGTTGATCTGGGGCGAAACGACCTTGGCCGCGTGTGTGAGCCGGGCAGCGTGCGGATTGACGACCTGATGTCTATCGAGCGTTACAGCCATGTCATGCACATCTGCAGCAACGTCTCCGGAACGCTGGCCCCGGGAAAAACCGCGTTCGACGCGATTCGGAGTGTACTTCCGGTAGGGACGGTGAGCGGGGCGCCGAAAGTCCGGGCGATGCAGATCATTGACGAGTTCGAGACCGTGCGCCGCGGGCCGTACGCTGGGGCGGTCGGCTATATCGACTTCGCCGGCAACATGGACACGTGCATCGCGTTGCGGACCCTGGTGATTACGCCCAACCCGGCCGGGGGGAACAGGGTCGATGCCCAGGTCGGCGCGGGGATCGTGGCCGACTCCGAACCGGTCAGAGAGTATCAGGAGACCTTGAACAAGGCCCAGAGCACACTGGAAGCTCTGCGGGTGGCCAATGCGTGGATCCGCCGCGACGTTTGACAGGGTTGGCAAGGGGCGAGACTGGCCAACGCAAAGGGCTCAGACCGATTCAGTTCTCTCCAGCGGGTCCGCCCCGAGCACTTCGCAGGCTCGGGTTGCGTCGTCGACGCTAAGGACCAACTCACAGGCGGCTCCTGAAGCCCCGGCGCCGTAGATGTAGCTGATATTGACGCTTGCCTCGGCAAGAGTTGTGGCGATTCGCTCGAGTTCCCCGGGCTTGTTGGCGACTTCGAGAGTTAAGACGTTTTCGGTAAGAAAACGATACCCCTTTCCCTCCAATGCGACGGTTGCCCGATCCGCAGGAGTGGCCACGATGTTCACCCAGACACAATCCGTGTCCTCTGAGATGCAGAGGGCCTCGATATTCACGTCAACGCTACGAAGATCGTGGCAGAGCTTGGCCAACATTCCAGGCTTGTTGTCGATCCCCACACAGAACTGCGTCTTCTGGAACATCACATACTCCCCGGGCCACTGAGACCCAAGCCCTTACCGCCGCGGTCCGGCCGACCAGCCACAAGCGGCGTAGCGTCCATGCCCGTCCAGTATACCAGTTTGTCAAGTCAGCGCGAAGGCGACTTCGGATGCGCTGATGCGGCATTGGCGCGCGCTTCCTCCATCGTCGCACTATAGCTGCCTACGTACACACTGTAATTCGTGCTTGGCGATTGCGGGGTGCGGACGTTCGGCGGGGAGGATCGAACCGTTGGTTGGCGGCGGTCGTCGGGTAGATTGCAGCTCCGTTCGGCTTGCCCAAGCGCTTCGGAGCCCGGATGATCGGGGGCATGCTTCTTCAGCGACGCGAATGGCCGGTCCTGTTCGTCAACGTGGCGTACCTCTCAGTGTTCACAACGATTGCGCTGGGGCGGGCCAACTACGAGTTTGTGCTCTATGCCGGGGTTGTGCTGGTAGCGGCCGGGTGGGTTCTGTGGAAGCAGAGCGCCGTTCGGTTCGATTCGGGCGTCCTTTGGGGGCTTACGCTCTGGGGTTTTCTGCACATGGCCGGGGGCAATATCTCGGTGGGTGACGGGGTCCTTTACGATGTGTGCCTGGTCCCCTTGGTGCCGGCGCCGTATCACATTCTGCGGTTTGACCATGTGGTTCACGTGGCGGGGTTCGGCGTAATGACGCTAGTGTGTCATCACATTCTGGGCTTCTATCTGAAGGACCGAATCACGCGCTGGTGGGGGCTGGCGATACTGGTTGTGATGATGGGCTCGGGGGTGGGGGCGCTTAACGAGATCATCGAATTCGCGGCGGTGCTGTTGGTTCCCGAAACCGGCGTGGGCGGGTACTACAACACCTTGCTGGATCTCGTGTGCAACCTGATCGGAGGAATCGTCGCAGTCTGTTGGATCGGCTGGCGCCGGCCGCACGAGGTGTCAGGATGATTCCGCAGCCGTTGCTAGAACCACCCTGACACCTTCTCTCTGACTTCTCTCTGCCCCTGGGCTAACCCGTCTTCTCCTTGGGAGCGTCGGCCTGGGCGATCGGCCCGGGCCTCATCTTCGGGAACTTGATGTCTTCGTCGTGGCACTCTGAGCACGAAGGCGCGGGAGCGAACTGGCCGTCCTCGTGGCAATCCGTGCAGTCGGCGTCCTCGTGGTTATCGTCAAGGACCTGCCCGGTCAGGCTATGGTCGAAGGAGTCTGCGTCCCAATCCGTATGACACGTGGCGCATTCGTGGTCGAGATCACGGGCAAACAGGAGCCGCTTGTGGCACGCCCGGCACGAAAGCTCCCCGTGGTGTTTCTGCAAAGCGAATCCCGTCGAGGCGTGATCGAAATGTTTAGGCGAAGGCGTTTCCTCCGTGGAATGGCAGCGTTCGCACGTGTCTTCCCCGTGGCAGTTGAAGCAGCCGTCATGTGTCATGGGGCCGGTCCCGGCGACCCGCTCGCGCGGCGTATCCGACCGCTCGTGGCACTGGGCGCAGCTCTCGTCGCGATGGCACCGCTCACATTCGAAGCCGTAGCGCTCGATATGCTCGCGATGCCGGAACATCACGTTGGGCCCGTCTTCGTAGTCCACCTTGCGCAAGATATGCTCAGGGTTGTCCAGCGGAGGGTGCGCTCCGGCGATGTCCCCATGGTTGAGCAGGTCATTGACCGGCAAAGACTTAGTAGCGTTTCCCTTTGGGAGGTGACAGGCCGAGCATTTGGTGTTGTGCGCCCAGGTGCGGTGGCAACCCATACACTGTCGATGGTAAGCGCCTTTGAGGCTCGGCATGCGCATGTCTTCCATCTTGTCTTTCGAGAAGGTGGCTTTGTGGCAAACGCTGCAGTTGGGATGGGCCTCGCCCGGCGTGGAGTGGTGGTGGCAGGTTTCACACCCGTCGCCCATGTTGGCCATATCCGCATGCGACTTGTGGGTGAACGGAACGGCCATGAACCGCCGATCCTCCCAGTCGAAGGCATCAAGAAGAAGGACGTCATCCGGCAACTCGTCGTTGTTAGCGGTGGCGGGAGCCGGCGCAGGACGCGGACACTCTCGCAGGCACGGGGTGGTTTCGGTCGGCTCCGCGCACGCGTGGCACTTCGCGCAATCCATTGCGGCAGAGTCTGCGGCGGCGGATCCGGCTTCGCCCGCCGGCGTGGTTGCGGGGCGCGGTCGCGCCGCCGGCCAGGAGCTCGCTAAGGCGACAAGCGGAATAGCCACCAAGGCGACTACCGCCAAACCGACGAGTTGGGAATAAGCTGCTCGTGAATAGGGTTGCTTCTTCATTTCGCCCTCGCTTTTCCAGGATGGGTGATTACGGGGAAGAAGGTCACGATCGTTCGGTAGATGAACATCAACAGAGAGACCAGCCCGATCGACACTGCGAACTCGCCTATCGACGGGAAGTAGCTCTTCACCGGGTAGAGCGGCTGGTAGCCGATGAGGAAGACGTTAATCCGATTTAGCGTTACGCCCAGGACGATCATCAAGGCGGCGATAAACAGCCACTTCGGCGAGTTACGCACTTCTGGTGACAAGAGCATGACAAAAGGTGCGATGACCCCGAAGAGCATCTCGATGATGAACATCGTGCTTTGTACGGAACCCTCGACTAAATATACGTAGCTGCCCCGGATTGCCATGTCGCCAATCTTGAAACCCAGGTAAATGCCCAGAAGGACCGGGATGTACTTGGCGAGAGCACTGAGTATCTCCATCTCGGGCTTGAGCTTCAGAGCCCACGAGGCGAACATGGATTCGAATATGACCATCGGGAATCCGACGGCTATGGCCGACAGCAGGAACATGATGGTCAGGATCGGAGTCCACCACAGGGGGTGCACCTTCGAAGGCGCAATAACCATCAGGTTCCCCAGCGAGGACTGGTGGGCACACGACAACACCACGCCCGCGATAATCAGCAGGAACATTATCTTATCGAGCCAGGCGTTCGCCGCTTTCAGGAAACTCCCGATCGGGGCAAAGAACTTGTCGCCCATCAGTCGCTCGCACACGATCGGGGCGAACTCGAGGTACAGGACGGTCAGGTAGCACGTCACGCAGATACCGACCTCGAACAACGCGGAATTCGGGCTCCACATGGTCGGCCACAGCGGGTGCCATATATTGTAATAGCGGCCCAGGTCCGCGAGCAGCCCGATAGCCACGAAGGTGTAGCCCAGCATGGCCGTCAGCAGGGCGGGACGTACCACTGCGTGATAGTGTTCCCGATGGAAAATGTGGGCCAGCGCCGAAGTGGTGAACCCGCCGGCGGCCAAGGCGACGCCGGTTGCGACATCGAATGCGATCCACAATCCCCAGGGGTGTTGCTGATCGAGATTCGTTGTCGAACTGAGACCGAAAATGAAGCGGTAAGCTGCGACACTCGCACCGATGACCACCAAGGCGAGCATGACGCACACGCCGGGAGTTATCAACTTGCGGTCGACGGGCAACGGTTGATGATGGTCACTCACGCTCAGGGCTCCTCTCTTAATCTGTTCGTTGAAGGGGAATCGGATCGACCTCGCCGAGATTCAGCATTCAGAGTCGGGTTCGGGATCTTCCTCTTCAGGTTTGCTCAGCCACATGGCTGCGCCGAGCAACCCGAACCACATCATCGGGGGAAGGAAAAACTTGAACTCAGCGTGCTGGATCTTCTCCGTCAACCGAGGCGGAGCCGTAGTATCGAATTGCCGGAACCCGACATCCTTGGGTGGAATGCTGGAGAGCCACAGCCACGAAGTTCCCCCGGCCTCGTGCTCGCCGTACACGTGGTCGACGTACGTGTCGGGCTCGTTGCGGATTTTCTCGTGGGCCAGCTTCAGCAGATCGCTTCTCTTGCCGTAGGTCATTACTTCTGCCGGGCAGATCTTCACACATGCGGGGACCGCCTGGTGATCTGGGACCAGATGAGCGCACATGTTGCATTTTCGGACCTGCGGTGTCAGAGGCATGTCGTAGTCGTACGACGGAATCTCAAATGGACAGGCGACCATGCAGTAGCGGCATCCCATGCAACGGTTGGGTTCATAAACGACCGGGCCATCCTCGCGCTTGCTGAACGCGCTGACGATGCACGCGGACATGCACGCCGGGTCGATGCAGTGGAGGCAGTTGAATTTGTTGTAAATCGGCGCCTCCGGCGTCGCCGGGTTGGCATACTCGTTGATTACCGTGTGCGAACGCGGGTAAGGTCGGCGCGCCTCGACGAAGACCGACTTATCTTCGAAATCCTCTACCGGGGGCGGGGAAAAGCCGGCCGCCTCCTGGCAGGCAAACTCGCATCTTCGGCATCCGATGCACTTGGTCGAGTCCACCAGCACGCCCATCAGGTTTTCAGAGACGTGAGGTCCTTCGCTAGCCAGAGCGCTCTTGGTGGCGCCACCGGCCGCAGTGCTTCCGACGCCGACAGCCGCCAGGTTCTTAAGGAAGTCCCGTCGCGATACCGCCATCAATAGGCCTCCTGTTCAATCCGGATTCTTGGTCTCGCCCAACACTCATTCGCAAAAGTGTACAGTGTATAGTATAGCGATTCGCGCACCACCGCCGAACGCAAAAGTCGGGTTTGTTGGGGTGGAATCACGTATAAAAGCGTGGACGTGCGGTAAAGGACGACTGGAGGATGAGAGTCGGAGCGATTCTTGAAGTGTGCCGGCCTTCGTTTGCGCGTTGAGTACCGGGGCTGAGGGCGTTGTCGTTCTCCTTGCCGGGTGAGCCCGACGATGCGACGGTATACGTTGCACGGGGGTGTAAGATGGGCGGTGGTGGGCGAATGGGTAAGTATTGCGCCGTTTCCGTGGGGCTGCGCGATGTGTTAACGGTGCAATGACCGCCCTTGTGCAGCTTCGCAACGGCTACCGGTTCAGGTGGCGAAAGACAAGCTCATGTCAGTAGGTGCATGGCGGGCGCCGGTAAGTAGTCGCGTCCGTTGTTGCGGCGGGCGTCCAACGAGCTCGAAGATGCTGGTGTCGACATCCCAGGTTGGTAAAGGAACGATTGCGAAAGGGGCTTGCACGGTGCGCTCAACCGCTGCAAAATGCGGCGTTTCTGGGCGCGCGCGCGTCTGGGTTGCTCGTTCTTTCTAGGGAGTGTTATCAGAATGACAACACGTGGTGTTTGGGATTACGCGTCGCGTACCGTGGCCGTATTGTCTGTGATCGGTTGCCTGACGTTGGTGATCGGTTGTCCTGTTGCTCCGCCGACACCGGAGTGCCTGGTTGATACGGATTGTGCCGAGGGCGAGGTCTGTACGGATGGCGTTTGCGTAGAGGAAACGACTCCGGAGTGTACCGAGGACGCTGATTGCGCCGAGGGCGAAGTCTGTACGGACGGCGTTTGCGTAGAGGAAACGACTCCGGAGTGTACCGAGGACGCTGATTGCGCCGAGGGCGAAGTCTGTACGGACGGCGTTTGCGTAGAGGAAACGACTCCGGAGTGTACCGAGGACGCTGACTGCGCCGAGGGCGAAGTCTGTACGGATGGCGTTTGCGTAGAGGAAACGACTCCCGAGTGTACCGAGGACGCTGACTGCGCCGAGGGCGAAGTCTGTACGGATGGCGTCTGCGTAGAGGGAGAGACTCCACTGGACGGCGCCACGCTTTACGCGGACAACTGTGCCGCTTGCCACGGGGCTGACGGCGCGACCGGTTTTGCCAACGACATCACCGGTATGAGTGCGGCCGACTTGACTACGGGGCTTGAGTCCGCCACCCATGGTGGCATCGACTTGACTGCCGACGAAGTGAGTGCCATCGCGACGTTCCTGGGCGGGTAGGTTTCGGACCGAGGCATCGCGGCCGGGTCACGGGAGCGGGCTTTGCTGCAGCGGCGGAATTGCGCTGTGCGCGAAAAGGCCCGAAGGGATGCATACGGCCTTCGAAGGTCGTTACTGCGTTCTAACCGGTGGGCCGTTGTTGATCACTGCGTCATGGAATACGGGTGGGTGCGCCGGGTCAACGCCCGGTGTCCCGCCCGTTCTCTTTCTTGTCGGCGGCTCGCGCCGTAGTCGGCGGTCAGCTTTCCGCGCCCTTGCTCACCTCCCGGGTGACGTTGGTGGCGTACGCTCCCGGTGGCAGGGCGAAAGACAGCCGGAGGAAGGCTCCGCGTTCGTCCTCGCCGGCGTCAACTTCAGGCTGCTTCAGGGGCACGCGAAGTGGTCGGCGGGCTCCGTCCAGCTTTGTTCCGTCTCGCGTTCGAACCTCGCCGCGGGACAGTTCGAACGTCTCGAGGACTGCAGTTTCTCTCTCGCCGGGTCTGCCCTTAGCGGGTTTCATCTTCTTGCCGAACAGGGGGCCGGTCGGGGAGATCTCGAACTCGTCGCAACGGGGTTGTTCTACATCGGCATCCTCGACGAGAAAGCACGCACCGTTGCGGTGCTTCCACGCGACGTCGCCGGTCTCGATTCGGTCAAGCGCCGCGATGCGTTCGGCGAGGATCCGGTTGAACAGCTTGCTTTGAACGGCTGAGACGTAGAGCTTCCGCAGCGTGTGGTCGACTGCGCGCCACGCTTTGCTGAAATCGCCGTCAGTTGTAACGAGGGTCCGACAGACTCGGGCTTGTTGTGCGAACTTTCGTGGCCAGGCATCAGCCGCGGCGTGGAAATCGCCCGCATCGAACAACTCTCGAGCCCGGCGCATCGGGCCGTGGTCTGCTGCGGTGGGGCTTCCGAGCATTAGCGTTACGGCGAGCTCGAGATCATCGTGCAGTACTGCCATGCCGATGTCAGCGTTATCGCCGCGGACTCCGAAGCGTTGCGGGCCGAAGTAATTGGGAACGCCGCGGGTCGCGAGCACGCCGACGATTCTCCGGGCGTCCTCCAACCCGGATGGCGCTGCCTTGCGGATCTTGATGCAGAAGCGATTGCCGGCCAGGTGGCCGAGTTTGAGCTTGTTTGTGTGGAGGCCGACGGAGAGGATTTTGATCTGAGCCAGACTCAGTGATTCGACCTGGGCGGGATCGACGTGCTCCACGCTGAGGGTCTGGCGGGTGACGCCGTGAGCGTCCTTGAGCCCGGCGTACCCGATCTCGCGAGGCTTTCTTCCGAGTGCCCGGGCGATCAGATCAATGGCCGCCAACGTTGCGAGTCCGCGCTTCTCTATCGTGAAGTAGACGTGAGTGCCCCGCCCGGTCGGCAGGTATTGCGGTACCTCCTCGACGAAGAAGTCCTCGTCGAACTGTTTGATGACACCGCCCGTACCGGGCAGGTTACAGGTCAAGTAGGGCAGTTCGCCGACGGTCTCATGGAACGAGTTCATGTTGGTCAATCTATCCGGGACCGAGGCAAGACGGAACTGGACGGCGGATTGGAATAGCTAATCGACGCGCATAGGTGGGCGTATTTCGTCAAGTTGCCGCCGAGGCGGGCGACGACTACGATGGCCCGACTATGCGTTGGTTGGCCGATTTGGCGTATTTTCTGGCGGGGATGCTATACCTACCGGTTGCGCTCTACCAGATGGTAGTGCTCGGCAAGAACCGGCGCGGATGGGGCGAGCGATTCGGGCTGGTGGGCCCGTTTGCCCGATCGAAGCCGCGGCTCTGGATTCACGCGGTATCCCTTGGCGAGGTCAATTGCACTCCTCGGTTGGTTTCCGCCTTGCGCGAGGATCTCCCCGATCACGAATTCGTCGTCTCGACCACGACTGACACGGGATTCGCCAGGGCCGTGGAGCTTTATGGCCGGGAGCGCGTCTTTCGGTTTCCCCTGGACTTCAGCCCGGTGATCAGTCGCGTGCTGGCTCGCTTGGCTCCGTCCCTGATCATATTGGTGGAATTGGAGGTTTGGTTCAACCTGGTACGGCTGGCGGATCGGCGGGGGGTTCCGGTGGCCGTGGTCAACGGTCGGCTCACGGAGCGAAGCACGCGGCGTTTTCGATGGCTCGGGGCGCTGGGGATGTCGATGTTTAGCCGTCTGGCGTGGGTTGGGGCGCAGGATGACGCTATTGCGCGGCGGTTTGAAGCTCTGGGAACGCCTCCGGATCGGATAGAGGTGACGTCGTCTTTAAAATGGGATACGGCACTAGTTGCCGACCGGATCGACGGCGAGGAGGCTCTGGCGAAATCGATGGGTATCGCTGCGGATCGCCCGCTTTGGGTGTGCGGGAGCACGGGCCCGGGCGAAGAGAAGATCATTCTCAGTGCCTATCGTCAATTGTTACAGGAATTGGGCGGTTTGGCACAAGGCGTGCATAGCGGTCCGGAGGTGTCTGTGGGTATCGGACTACCCGCTCTCGCCGTTGTCCCGCGCAAGCCCGAGCGGTTTGACGAGGTTGCCCGCCTTATCGAGCGGGCCGGCTTCTCATGCGTTCGCCGTAGTGACAACCCGGACGGCAGCGATCCGGGAGTCCAACCGTCAGCGGTGATGCTCGGGGACACGATGGGAGAGTTGCGGAAGTTCTATTCGCTGGCCACCGTGGTCTTCGTCGGGCGGTCTCTGGTGCCGATGGGCGGGTCGGACCCAATGGAGGCGGCAGCGCTGGGTAAGCCGGTGCTGGTGGGGCCGCACACGGCGAACTTCCGAATTCCGGTCGAAGCGCTGGCGAGGCGTGACGCCATCCGTATAGTAGCTTCTCCGGACCAGCTCTCGGGTGCGGTTCTTGCGATGCTCCAAGATCCCTCGGCAGCACTGGCCCTGGGGCAGCGTGGCCGGGAAGTGGTGACGCGAAACCAGGGCGCGACGAAACGTACTGCCGCCGCGGTGGTCGGCCTGCTCGCCGCTGCCCGATCCGGTTCTGTACGGTGATTATGGAATAAGTGGGTGCCGGGTCGATGCTCGGTAGCCCTTGGTAAGCGTGGGGATGTGAAAGACCTTACGTATCGAATGCTATAAACGTTGGATGTCGGTGCGAGGCGTCCGTGCCCGGCTGAGTCTACTTGTGCAGGAGTAAAGAACATGAGCGATAGTGTCAGCGCGACCTCGGCTCCTTCAGGAGCTGATGTCTATCAACCCCCGAGTGAACTCGCTTCCCGGGCGCACATCAAGTCCTTTGAGCAGTACAAGGAAATGTATGAGCGCTCCATCAACGACCCGGATGGGTTCTGGGGCGATGTAGCCAACGAGTTCCACTGGGAGAAGAAGTGGGACAAGGTCCGCGAGTACGATTTCAAGGGGTCGATTTCGATCAAGTACTTCGCCGGCGGCAAGACGAACATCACGTACAACGCGCTCGACCGCCATTTGGAGAAGCGCGGCGATCAGGTCGCGATTCTCTGGGAAGGCAACGAGCCGACCGAAGACGCCAAGCTCACCTATCGTGAGCTGTATACCGAGGTCTGCAAGTTTGCCAACGTGCTCAAGAGCCGCGGCGTCAAGAAGGGCGATCGGGTCTCGATCTACATGCCGATGGTCAAGGAATTGGCCATTGCGATGCTGGCCTGTGCTCGTATCGGTGCGGTGCACTCGATCGTGTTCGGCGGGTTCAGTCCGGATTCGCTGGCGGATCGGATCGTCGACTCCACTTGTGAGTTCCTGGTCACGACCGACGGCGTGATGCGTGGGGCCAAGGCCGTGCCGCTGAAGGGCAATGCCGACGCGGCGATGGAGATCAGTGCGAAGCAGGGCGTGAACGTCAAGACCTGCGTGGTATACGAGCGGGTGGGGGCGGACAAGGCCAAGATCGAGATGAAGGACGGCCGGGATGTCTGGTGGCACGAGGTGATGAAAGACGCCTCAGCCGATTGCCCGCCGGAGTGGATGGACGCCGAAGATCCACTGTTCATCCTGTACACGTCGGGTTCGACCGGCAAGCCCAAGGGCGTGCTGCACACGGTCGGCGGTTACATGGTCTATACGACCGTTACGTTCCGGTACATCTTCGACTACCACGAAGGCGACATCTACTGGTGTACGGCCGACATCGGCTGGGTTACGGGGCATTCCTACATCGTGTACGGCCCGCTCTGTGCGGGAGCTACGACGTTGATGTTCGAAGGCGTTCCGACTTACCCGGATGCGGGCCGGTTCTGGGATGTGGTCGACAAATACAAGGTTACGCAGTTCTACACCGCGCCGACGGCCATTCGCGCAATCATGCGTGAAGGCGACGGTCCGGTGAAGGCGCGGAGCCGCAAGAGCCTGCGTTTGCTCGGTAGCGTCGGCGAGCCCATCAATCCGGAAGCCTGGCGGTGGTATTACGAGGTGGTCGGCGACAGCCGGTGCCCGATCGTCGACACTTGGTGGCAGACGGAGACTGGCGGTATTCTGATTACGCCATTGCCGGGAGCCATTGCGTTGAAGCCCGGTTCGGCGACTCTTCCGTTCTTCGGGGTCAAGCCGAAATTGCTCGAGCCGGAAGGCAAGGAGATTGTCGGCGCCGGTGCGGGTGTGCTCTGTATGGAAGAGCCCTGGCCGGGGATCATGCGGACGGTTTACGGACAGCATGATCGCTTCAAGGAGACGTACTTCAGCACCTATCCGGGTTTGTACTTCACGGGTGACGGGTGCCGCCGCGACGAGGACGGCTACTACTGGATCACCGGGCGCGTTGACGATGTCATTAACGTATCCGGGCACCGCATGGGTACGGCCGAGGTCGAAAGCGCGCTGGTTTCCCATGATAAGGTCACCGAGGCCGCGGTGGTCGGCTTCCCGCACGAAATCAAGGGGCAGGGCATCTACGCCTACGTCACCTTGAAGGCCGGCGAGGAGTATACCGATGCGTTGAAGAAGGAGCTGGTCATGCACGTGCGTAAGGAGATCGGCCCGATCGCAGCTCCTGATGTCATCCATTGGGCACCGGGGTTGCCGAAGACGCGGTCCGGCAAGATCATGCGGCGGATTCTCCGGAAGATCGCCGAAGGTGAGCCGGATAAGGTCGGTGACGTCTCCACGCTGGCTGATCCGAGTGTGGTGCAGCATCTGGTGGATACGTATAAGAAGTAATCTGCGGTTCTCTCCGGTTGCGGACGGGTAGCCTGTCCGTGGCAAAGCCGGGTGGACAGGCCGAAGAATCAAGCGGGGCGGGCTCCAAGAGTCCGCCCCGCCTTTTTTTTGGCGAATGACAAGATCATGGCAGAATCGTCCGGGGTAAGGTTGTCTGAACATGGGGGGCGATGACGATAGCCGCTGGTAGTCGGCGGCAGGTCTCGTTCCTCGACCATGCCCTACGGAGGTCGGGTGGCCCATGTTCTCTTGGGTCTGGAGAATGACAAGATTATGTCAGAATCGTCCGGGGTAAGGTTGTCTGAACATGGGGGAGCCGATGACGATAGTCGCTGGCAGGTCTCGTGCCTCGACCATGCCCTACGGAAGGTGCGGCCCATTTCTGGGCTAGCAAGCTTGTCCGGTTGATAACTTGGTAGGGGCGGCGGCGCTTCGCAGGCCGATCCATAAGGCCGCGGTGGATGCAACGACGAGGCCGAAGGCGATCCACGGATCGCGCAGAATCTCGCCGAATTGCGTGAATACGGGGAACGCCCCGGCCATCAACGCCAGGCAGGTCATTCCGAACGCGAAGGCGGGTTTGCCGGGGAACCCGGCGACGATCGTAACGAGAATCACCCCGGTGGGCATCTGGAACAGTAACATCCCCAAGGCGGCCACGTAGACGATCGGCGATCCGAACGACATTAAGGGGATCGAGATCAGCAGGGCGCCGACGGCCGCAGGTTTCCATCCGTACCGGTCGGCCAGGATCCCGCCGGAGGCCTTGCCTACTGCGGCGGCGAGTGCCAAAAGCATGGCCCCAGAGACAGTCGGCTTCGCCGCGATTACGGCGGTCAAGCCCACCAGCGACCGAATGACGGTTGAAAAGAGCAGCAACACGATGACTGCATCGGAGATTGTCGATTCGCAAGGCTCAGTGATCTTACTTCGAGGCGCCGGGTCCGCGCCGGAACGGAGAATGACGGCGCCGGCCACCAACAGCAACGCCCCGGTTACAAATGGCAGAAGAGGCATCTGCGGACCCATCGTTACTCCGAGAACCAGCCCCAGTGCCCCGGGGGCGATGAAGATCCCCGGGGCCGCGCATCGCTTTGGAGTGAGGTTCAGGCTGAGCGATCCGGCGCCGACGTGGAACATGGCGTTTCCGACGCCGGCTACGCAGATTGACGATACCGGGAAAACGCCGACGGTGAGCACCGGCAGGGCGGTCAACAGGCACCCGCCAGCGGCCGCGAGCCGAGCAGAGTTCTTGCGATCCACGGCGAAGCCGACGAAGGGCTGGATTCCGAAAGCCAGAAAATCATAGGCCATGACCAGAGACCAGGCGGCCAGAGCGCTGAAGTCGTGTTGCGTTAACGTCTTAAAGAGGATCGCCGCGCACGAGGCGTCTATTAAGAAGTGAGCCACGGAGTAAGCGGCCAAGCTGCGGCCGGTGTTCTCTGTCGCGGTAGTGGCCGCTCGGGGCGTTGTGCGGCAGGCTATGTCCAAAGCGGGATGTACCAAAGTTCACCAAAGGCAAACGACGCCAGGTTTGCTACGACGATAGTAGCATAATCGTGCGCCAAGGTGGCGCGGGGCAAGCCCTGTTTGCGGTGGAAAGCCGCCCAAAACAACAGGCATTCCGAGGCCGGGGCGAAGGTCTCGGCCACCAGAAGATACGTCAGCCGGTCCCCGGCGGGAGAGAAGAAATACGGCAAGACGACAACGACAATCGGGTAGCTGCAGCTCGTAAGCCAGGCTCCGGCGAACAAACGGTGCCGCCATGGATGTCGCGGCGAAAGCGCTGCCATCAATAACGGAGTCTCGATCAGAACGGTTAACGCGAAGCCGATCAGAGGCTGCAACCAATACACCATCGAGTTCATCAGCCGGGCTTTCCCTACGCCGCTGCCCGCCGTGGAGCTTCCCCGCTTCGCCTACTTGCGGCGCCGCCGGGAATGCAGCGCAAGAAAGCCGGTCCCCACGAGCAACAACGATAGTATTCCGGCGCCTATCGCTCCGCACGTAGCGGACGAACCCGAAACGATCGGAGAGGGTACGTCCGCCCATGCGGGATTCGCCAACGCCACAATTGCCAACCCCGCAAACAGGCGGGTGCTGCCCCGGAACAAGCGTCGCGAACCTCGCCGGTCGTCATGGGGTAGTATTCGCATGATAGACTCCTTCCGTTTCGTTTATCTGCTGCGCTGAAGTCCAACCACAAGGTGCCGCGCCGAGCGTTATCAAGCCTGTATGCTCGGCCCTGTTCGCGGTCGATCGCGCTCAACCATGTGCGAATCAACACTGCAACCATACGCGGCACGAAGTGTCCATGCAACTACGCAAGGAACACCCCGGTGCCGCGTGGGGCGTTGTTTCCGGTGGGGGCGGAGGGTACGATGTCCATGCTTCACGGCGAGACCGCGTGACCTTGGATCCCGCGAAAGGAGTTGCGATGGCAGGGAAGAACAGAAAGGCGGAAAAGCACCGGCGGAAGCGCCAGGCGAAGAAGAACGAGGGCCGGATCCGGGCATTGCGGATGGAGAGCCGCATGAAGAGTGATGCCTGTGTTCTGTATGCTTGTACGGCCAATCGGTACTGGCGGGAGAACGGAGAAGCGACGATTCTGGTGGCGCGCTCGGTTGGCCCGGGGCGGGTGACCATGGCCGCGTTTCTCGTGGACATCTGGGCGATGGGGCTAAAGGACGCCTGGGGACGGGTCGACATTCCGGTCGGCGAGTTTGACGACATGCGTGCCAGACTTTCCCGTGATCTTGACTCGGCACCGCTCGATATTGGCACCGCTCGACACCTGGTTTTCGGAGGGATAGAGCTGGCCACCGAGCTGGGTTTTCGGTTGCCCCGGCGGTACGAGAGGTGGACGGCGATCCTGGGGCCCTTGCCCGATGGGGAAGCGCCGGACATGAGCCTGTTTCTGGCGGACGGGCGCATTCGCCTGATCTGCAGTCAACGGGATCTCGAGGCTCGGTTGGTCGGTAGCAGCATCGAGACATTCCTGCAGCGTCCGGATGTCGACTTGATGATGGGTTCCGATGACTTCACGCTGGTTGATGAGGACAAGGATGGTCTTGATGACACCTTGTCGTTGCTCGAGGACCGGATGCTCAACGCCGCCAAGGAGTGGTGTTTTGCCAATGGGCAGAGCCCGCATCCGCGTCTGGAGGATGTGGTAGGTGCGGCGGTCGAGGCGATGGTTCAGAATATCCCGGAGGGTATCGACGAGGATGAGCTGGAGGCCATTCCCCAAGAGGCCCATGAGGTAGTCAGTGATCAGATCGCCTCGTTCGTTCGGGCAACCGGACACGACGACCCCGAAGGTATGATCGCGGCCACGGCACAGTTCGAGGAGTTCATTCGGGGTACCGAATCACCGGAGAAGTTCATGGAACTTCTGAGCTTGCCGGACCCGCCGTAGAATGCCGGGGCATACCGGACCATCGTTCGCGCGCGGGGTGGTTGACGCGGGTATCTGTTGGGCTGTTAGGCTCGCGACAAGTTGAGACGCAGCAAGTTGGCGAGGACTTGCTCTTCAACCTGGTTGCGACGGTCGGTCAGCTCGTGTCCCTCGGACAGTGCTCGCCCGGCGCCGGTCTCTACCCAGACTTCGGCCCAGTCTTCATCCCATCCCCCGTCGGAGTCGACGGCTTCATAAGCGGCCAGCACAGCGCGATCGAGCTTCTCGTGCGCAAGCCGAAGCCAGGTGGGGCGTTCGTTGTAGAGGTTGGTCAAAGTGCGTCTCTTCAGGTTGGGGTCTTTGGCGGCCGCCGCGTCGATTGCCGACTGCCGGATCAGGCGCCGAGCCTCCTCGCCGCTGACGCGGGCGACGTCGGCGAAATCGTCCTCGGCGTCGATTTGCGCGGCGATTTCCGCGATCCACTCGGGCGGATTGAGCCAGCGCTCGCGTTGCTCGTTGAGTTCACGGGCGGCTTCGGATATGCGATGCCACGCATCAGACTCCGCGCCGTTTGCGCCGGTGTCACCCCCTGAGCCGCGACGTTTGTTCCCTGAGCCGCGCCATTCATGTCGCGCGGTGTTTCGACATTCATGTCGCGCGGCGTCTTGGCACTCGTTTTGCGCGGAGTCGCGAGAATCATGTTGTGAGGAACACGGTTCGGGTGCGGTATCCGGCGCGGTATGGATGTTACGGGCGGCATCGGTGTTCCGCGCGGCATGAATGCCGCGGCTCGGGTCTATGCCGCGGCTCGGGTTTATGCCGCGGCTCGGGTTTACGTCGGTGCTCGGGTCTATGCCGGGGTTCGGGTCGGATGGGATTACGGGCTCTTTGCCGGGGGCCCAGGGGAGCGGAAACGTCTCGAAACAGGTTGTCGGGGTGTAGCGAGGTCTGTCCTCAAGCTGGGTTCCCTGGCGTAGTGCCCAAAGCTCGTGAATGCTACTGTGCAGGACACCGAAGAAGTAATCGTCCGAACGAGCAAAGGCGATCAACTGGTGATCGGGGAGGACTTGTCCAGACAAGATCTTGAAGAGGCGAAACTTTGTGAGGTTAGGTGTTGCGAGGAAACGGTTGCTCGGAAGAGCCTCGCGCATTGCGGGGCGGGGTTCAACGTGGAGCCACCAGCGCGCGGCGTACGAGGCCCGCCTATTATCTTTACGCGTGGGCCAGACGCGTGCTTGGACGAGCGCGAGCGGTTGTTCGTATCCGGCGGCCTGCTCCAGGGTCATGTCACAGCCGAAGTCCACGATCCACATTGCACGAATGCGCTTGCTGATGTCGCTGCCGTTGGCCCATGGTCTCAGTGTGTCGGCATTGGCGCGACCGTTTGGGTTCGGTTGCCCGAGCATTAGTCGGGCTTCGGTCGGGGCGATGTCGAATTTCCCGCCTTTTGTGTCGCCCATGTAGGCGAGGTTCTGATTTTCGCGGAGGACATTCGCTTTTGTGGCGTCCACAGTTGAGGTCAGGTCGGCGTTGATTCTCTCCGCGGAGATTCCGTCGAGGGTTGGCGGGGTTTCCTGACCACTGCCGAACCCCACAATCGATACATGCACGGCGGCGCCGTCGAGGACCCACTGGCGGTCGGACCATGCCATGAAGATGTCGCCGGTCTGCTTGATTCGCTCGAGGACGGTTCGGTTGGCGCCGCCGCGGATACCTTGGGTGGCCAGGAGACCGGCGCGAACGTTCGGCTGTTTCTCGATTACACGGCGGGCGAGTTCAAACCAATAGCAGCACAGGTCCGAGGTGTTCGGCAGGTCGAATGCCTCGTATAACGCCTGAATGTACTCGTCCTCCAGCCCTTGCTGGCGGAACAGTTTGGAACCGAGAAACGGCGGGTTGCCGATTATGAACTCGGCTTCGGGCCATTGGGCGGGTCGCGGTGTCTGATCCGCGCCGCTCGCGCCCACCTGATCCGAGCAGCTCGCGCGTGCCCCACCAGCGACAGTCACCCCCTCCCGAGCCGCGACATTTATGTCGCGCGGCAGGCAATGCTCTCGATTCACGACATTCATGTCGCGTGGCGTATTGAGATCCACGTCACGTGGATCGTGCTCCAATGCCAGCAGAATCGACGGCTGGTCGCGGACGTAATTCACCGCGTTCTCATTCGCGCGGCCGTCACGCAGCAGGCGGCGAGAGCCGCTTGCGGTCCACCAGGAACCGGACGGCTGACGACCGAAGCGTTGACCTAAACGGCGCGAAGATACGCCCTTGAAGAGATTCAGCAGGCGGGGGCCTTCGTCCTCGTCCGACGCGACGACCAGGTGGACGTGCGTGGCCATGATTGCCCCGGCGTGGATGGTGAGATTGTATTTGTCGCAGACTTCACGAAAGGCGGCCGCGCAGATCTCAGCCGCAGCGCGGTCGAGTCTGACGGGCGGGCCCTTCTGCCGCGACAGGGCGGCCTTGCGGAGGGCGGGTTCGTCGGCGTCGTAGGGTTCGCCGGGAATGTTGTGGATGACGTGACCGCCGTCGCCGTCCGGGACGCGACTGACGAATCCGCGTTCGTCGCCGGGGAGCCACGTTCCGTAGGTTGTCCAGGTGAGAAGGTAGGTGCCGCCGCGGCGGAGATCCGCACGGCATGAACGCTGGGAGTCGGGCGGGTTTTTATCCGCACGGCATGAATGCCGTGGCTCGGGGGCGTGACATGAATGCCGGGGGTCGGGGGGAGTCGGGGGGATGTCGAGGATTGCGTCGCGGCATTCTATTGTTCTCAACGGTTCCAGGATCGGATCGGAGGGAGCTTTGAACCCGTTGTCACGCATCCATTGGAGATAGCCTATCCAGATCGCTACTTGGGCCAGCTCGGCGGCGTAGGGGTTGATCTCCAGGCCGTAGAGTTGCGTCGGACGGACCTGCGGGATCAGACCCGCGGCGATGTCCGGCCGTGCGGCGAAGGTGATTACCTCCTTTTCGAGGTTCAGAAGCTGCTGGATGGCGACGTACAGAAAGTTGCCCGACCCGCACGCCGGATCGAGGATTCGGATGGTCGAGAGACGCTCGACGAAATCTTGCAGGAGCTAGGCGGCCGCCCGGTCGGCCTTCTTACGGGTATTCGAGGTTTTGGCCTTTGTTCGTCGTTCGAGTTGGGCTTCGACCTTGGCCTGGACGTTTGCCCATTCCCGACGGAGCGGGGCCATCACCACCGGCTCGACCACGAGCATGATGTCCTCCCGGCTGGTGTAGTGGGCACCGATCTGGGCGCGGGTATTGGGGTCGAGCGAGCGCTCGAAGAGGGTTCCGAAAATAGCAGGCTCGACGCTGGCCCAATCCTGCCTGGCCGCGGTGATGAGGAGATCGACCTCTCCGATCATCAACTCCAAAGCCGGGGCGTCGTCGAACAAGCCGCCGTTGAAAGTCGGGATGTCTTCGACGCCCAAGCTGCCGCCGGAACGCATGTTGTCAAAAAGAACCGTGAGGTCTTGCGTCAGCCGCTCCGGGTTGCTCCGCCGGTTTCGCAGGAGTCGCTCGAACAGTTTATCCGGCAGCAGCCCGACATCCTCGGCGAAGAGGCAGAACATGCACTTCATGAGGAAGTGGGCGGCGATGTGCGGATCGTGGTCTCGATCGCGCAATGCCTGGGCCAGTGTGCCGAACTGTCGGGCGATCCCCTCGGTGACCGTCTCGGAAGTCAGGTTCGGCCTCAGCGACGCCGGATCGGTGAAGACCCGGCGGAGCAGGTCGATCGACTCGGCCTCGGCCAAACGGTCGAGTTCGATGACGTGGATCTGCTTGGCCGTGCCGGTGAAGTTGGTGTGAATCTCCGTACGGGCGATGTCACTGACGATCAGCAGCGGCGGGTTCTCCAACGCCTCGCGGTATTGGCAGAGCTGGCGGTATGCCTCGCCGAGGTCGCGATACTTGCCCTTCCGCTTGTATTCCCAGGCGAACTTGCCGCGCCACCATACGTCGGCAAAGCCCCGCTCGCCGCGCGTTCCTTTGGACGCCGGCCCGCTTACGGCCACACCCTTCTCGAAGGTGTACTCGGCGCCCGTGGCGTCATGCCCGGCTGGAGTCGGCTGGCCGAGCATCCGGCACAGGTCGAGGAAGTGCTCCTGGCTGGCGGCCCGCTCGGAAAGCGTCACGCGAGACCACTTGGCGGTGAATGCAGAGGGTGTAAGTTCGGTAGTCATACAGGTTATTGTGCTCCAGAACAGCAAAGGTGTCGAGTGGGTCGGTGAATCTCTCGAGTGACGACGGACGACGGCTGTGCCGCTACTCGAGGACAACGTAGCGAGATGGATGTCGCCCAGCAGGTCAAGCCGGCGAGTTGCAGGACGGTTCCTCCCCGTTCGCACGAACTTCCCTCTGTCCCTCCTTGGTAAGGGGGGAAGTAAGACCATCGGCACGCGTCTAAGGCACGATATCGGTTTCGCCGGTCTAAACGGCGGTGGTGTCGCCGCGGGCGAGGGTTAGGGGGATAACTCGCTTCTGGGTGCCTAAGACGCATACGGCTTGCGGCCCGACCAATTGAACGAGCTTATTCAGAAGTTCCGGGCGGCACCGGACTTTCAAAGAGGCATGGCATTGGATCTGGGCGATGAACTTGTCGGCGGTTTCGACGTTCAGATAGACGGGGCATTCCCCCGCCGACGTCCTAAGCAGTGACACCAGCTCGTCAACGGGGGTATCGGGTTTGACGTTGACCAGCAGGGCCTGGGCGAGTTCCTGGCACGCTTCATCAGCTTCGATTACGCGGGTCGTTCGGATGGACGGCTCTTCGCGTTTGCGATCCACCGTCCCTTGCACGAAGACGACCGAGTCGGGGGCGAGGATTGCCTGATATTTGGGGAGGTCGTCGGGGAATACGACCGCTTCGACGCGACCCTGCAGATCTTCCAAAGCTATGATACCCAAACGCTTGCCGGAATTACGCCCGTTTCTTGCCACTACGGTTCGGAGATTGGAGACCATCCCGCCGACCACCACTTCCGTGCCGTCTTCGAACTCACTCAGCTTTGCTGTCGAGGTCGTGGCACATGCCTGGATCCGGCGTTCGTGGCTCGCCAGCGGATGGCGGGTGATATAGAGGCCCAGCACCGCTTTCTCCCTGGCGAGCATCTCGGCTTCGGGCCACTCCGCGGAAGAGAGCTCCGGTTCCGGGGGAGTTGTGTCCGCCAGTCCCCCACCCATCCCGAACAGCCCCATCTGCCCGCTGCGCCGGTCGCTCTGTAGCTGTTGTCCGGCGGTGACGGCGCGATCTATGGCTTCGAACAGAGCCCGGCGCATCGCCCCGGTGCGATCGAAGGCTCCGGCACAAACAAGGGCTTCGATAGTGGCGCGATTGACGGCGGAGAGATCGACGCGTTCGCAGAAGTCGAAGAGGTTCTGGTAGGGCCCGTTCTGCTTACGTTCGTCGACCACGGCATTCACTGCCTTGGTTCCGACACCTTTAAGGGCGCCCAGCCCGAACCGGATGACTCCCTTTGTCCGGATCTTCTTCGAGCCGCCGTCCGTCGGCGTGGCTGCGGCGATGAAATTCAGTTCCGACGCATTTACACAGGGCGGCTCAATCTCGATGCCCATCTCCCGGCACTCGTCACGATATTGGGCGATCTTGTCGGTGTTTGACATTTCCAGAGTCATGACCGCCGCCATGAACTCGACCGGGTAGTAGGTTTTCATCCACGCGGTCTGATAGGCAACCAGGGCGTAGCCCGTGGAGTGGGCCTTGTTGAAGGCGTACCCGCCGAACTTGAGAATGTCCTCGAACACTTCGTTGGCGACGTTGCGTTTCACGCCGCGGGCCTCGCACCCGTCGAGGAACGGGGTCCGCATCGCCTCGATCATCTCGGTCTTCTTCTTGCTGATCGCCTTGGCCAGGCGGAAGGCGGCTTTGAGTTCTATTCCGCCCAAGCGGTTCACCAGGCGCGACACCTGCTCCTGATAGACCATGATGCCGTAGGTTTCCTGCAGAACCTCGGTCATGATCGGGTGAGGCGTGGTCCAGTTGGCACCGTGCTTACGCCCGATGTACTCCGGAATGTACTCCATCGGTCCGGGACGGTAGAGGGCGTTGGCTGCGATAAGATCTTCGATGCGGTTCGGCTTCATCCGCATGAGCACATCACGCATGCCCCCGGACTCGAACTGGAACACGCCCTGGGTATCGCCCCGGGCGAACAGGTCGTAGACCTTCTGATCGGTGAGATCCAGTTTCCCAAGATCAATCTTCTCGGTGGTGCTTCGCTGGGCCAGTTCCCGGGCGTGCTCCAAAATGGTCAACGTGCGCAGGCCCAAAAAGTCCATTTTGAGCAGCCCGACCTTCTCCACCGTCGGGCCGTCGTATTGCGTGATTAGACCTTCCTGTCCGGCCGCCCGGTAGAGCGGAAGGAAGTTGTCCAGCGGCTGATCGGCGACGACGACCCCGGCGGCGTGAATCCCGGCGTTGCGGGCCAAACCTTCGAGTTTCCGTCCGATGTCCAGAACGTGTCTGATGGTGGCGTTGGTTTCGTATTGCTTGCGGAGTTCCGGCTCGCGTTCCAGGGCTTTATCCAGAGTGATCTTCAGTTCGGTTGGGATCAGCTTGGTTAGTTCGTTGGCCTGTTCGAAGCCGAGCCCCATCACCCGGGCGACGTCTTTAACGGCCGCCTTGGCCTTGAGTGTCCCAAAAGTGATGATCTGGGCGACGTGCCCGTACTTGCCCCGAACGTAGTCGATCAACTGCCCGCGCCCATACTGGCAGATGTCCAGATCGATGTCGGGCATTTCGTCCCGGTCGGGATCCATGAACCGCTCGAAGTAGAGCCCGTAGCGGATTGGATCGGGTGTGCTGATGTACAGGCAGAAGGCCACGACCGAGCTGCATCCGCTGCCACGAGCTCCGACCGGGATGCCGTGTTCTCTAGCATAGTTCACGCAATCCCAGACGATCAGGAAGTAGCTGGCGAATCCCTTGCTCGTAATGACCTCGAGCTCGTAGTCGATTCGCTCACGCAGCTCCTGGGAAATCTCCCCGTAACGCTCGGTTGCTCCCTGGTAAACCAACTGCCGCAAATACTCGGCGGCCGTGAGCGGCTTACCCGCGTCATCCGTGATTTCCTCTGGGACGCGATAGACCGGGGCGTGGCGTTTGGAAAGATCCAGCTCCAAATTGCACAGGTCCGCCACCTGAACCGTGTTTGTGATCGTCTCGGGGTGATCCGGGAACAAGGCCGCCATTTCCTGGGGGCTTTTGAAATAGAACTGGTCGGCCGGGAATCTGAACCGGTCCTCATCGGTGAGCAGGCTGCCGGTGTTGATACAGCACAGGGCGTCATGAGCTTCGACGTCGCTGTGGTCGAGATAGTGGACGTCGTTCGTGGCCACGGTCCGCACGCCCATCCGGTCGGCAAGGTCGAGCAGTTCGGGGTTCAGGGTCTTCTGTTCTGGCATCCCGTGATCTTGCACTTCGATGAAGAACCGCTCCGGGCCGAAAACCTGCAAATAATCACTGGTGAGCTTCTCGGCCGCCGGGCGATCCTGTTGGAGCAAGGCGTGGGGGATCTCTCCGCTAATGCACGCGCTCATGCAGATCAGGCCCGCGGCGTTCTCGCGAAGTGCCTCCCAATCGATCCGTGGTTTGCGGTAGAAGCCCTCCGTGTATCCGATACTGCTGAGGCGCAGGAGGTTGTTGTAGCCCTCGGTATCCATGGCCAGCAGGATTACGTGGAAGTGCTCCTTGCCCTGGCGGACATCCCGGCCGCGACGGTCTCCGGCCGCCAGATACAGCTCGCACCCAACGATCGGTTTGATCCCCGCCTTGTTGGCGGCGGTGTAGAACTCTATTGCTCCAAACAGATTGCCGTGATCGGTAACGGCCACTGCCGGCATGTCGTGCTCTTTCGCCCGCTTGACCAGCTCGTTTATCCGGGTAGCGCCGTCAAGCAGGCTGTAATGCGAGTGGACGTGTAGATGGACGAACGACAAGCTGGACATCGTGCGCACGGATTCCTTTCCGGTAACGGACGATGCCGCGGATCGGCTGTCAGGCTCCAGGCCGCCACACAGCCGCCCGCGACACGACGCGGCATCTTACCCGCGGACGTCCGGGTGGTCCAAGTTTTCTGTTAGCGCGTGGCTGTCCAAATGGAGGCACATGCTGTGAATAAAGGGAACTTCACAAGTCGTTGGGAGGGTGAGGCTTTGACGGCTGCCGCGGCCTATCTGGGCGAGGACAAGGGGGCAACAAGTATGTCTAAGGCCGTGTGGCGGTTGCGGGATGTGTACGCCGCCAATGTCGGCGCCGCGAGGATCGCGAACTCACGATTCGGGGGCGATGTTTGAGCCGATGGAGTCCTCGGCGCGGGTTTCGGTGACTCTGGGCGGTGGACAATCAGCGGTGGAGGACCCCGCGCGTAGTAGCGGCGGTCCCCGTCGCAGATCACCAGGGTTGCAATAGGGCCGATTCAGGCTGCCGTAAGACGCGACGTATCCGGCCGATCAGGCATGGCTTGGGCAGTAACGCCTTAATCGGATATCCACGCCGCAGATATGCTGTATCAGCCACTTCTGGAGCGTTCTCAGCAGATCCTTGGCGAGTTTGTCGCTGTATCCTTCCGTTTCGGCGCGGTTAAGGAAACCTTCGAAGACCTGACGGAACTCGGCGTGCGCTTTCTTGTTGTCATCGGCGGCCGGACAAGCGAATTCATCCATGATGGCCTCTTCGGTTTTGAAGTGGATGGTGACGTAGTCGCCAAGGAACCTCAGGGCCTCGCAGAACCGATCTTTGGCGGTTTTGTTCCGCACGAGTTCCTCGAAATCATTGACCATGTTGAAGAGCTTCTTGTGTTGGTCGTCTACTTTTCCGGAGCCGGTGGCGTATTTCTCGATCCAATCCAACATAGTCTGTTCCTTATCCGTTTGGCGGACATGCCCCGTACAGAGTACGCCGGTTAGCAGCCCACCGCCCGCGCGGTGGCGTATTGGTTATGCTCACCGGAGCTGGGTAACGTCACGATTGCCGGGACGACGGCACTCGCCCGTGCTAGGGGTACTTCGGAGTTCAAGTGCCGTGGCCTTGCGTAACAGACATGAAGTCTCGGGTTTGACCGGGGGGAGCGGCGGCTTACGGGGGAAGCGTACCTCCAGAACCCGGCGGACGGAGTTATCGGCTTTGGGGAATCCGACGGCCTTACCAGGGACAAACCCCGGTGCGCATCGGAGAGAGCTAAGTGCTCTACCGGCAGTTGCGGGGGCTCGGCGTTCGGTGGTCTCGACCGTGGTCGGGGGCGAAAAAGGGCCATCGGGTACTTGTCTCCAGCGTAGCCGTTTGGCGGCAACCTCAGGCGACGAATCGTCTTCGGCGTACGTTGGGAAATCCAATGCGTGCCCGTAAGGCAGCTTCAACTGCCGGCGAGTCTTGTGAGATAGGGTCGGCGAGGTTATCGTCTGCTTGTGCTCTCGCCCGAAGGAGCGGGGAGCCGCGGTGGGCTGTGAGTCTCGCAGGCCGCGGAGCTGTGGCTCCAGAGGTGACGGGGAGTATCGCGGAGGCGGGCGATCCTGCTGCGGGGAGCCCGGATTCGATCCTCTTACGAAGGAGGCTCAAGTAATGTCGACGATCCGAGATGTACTGGCCAAGAAGGACGTTGACGTCGCGACGGTCGGTTTGACAGACACCGTTCTAGACGCGGCGAGGATTATGAACGAACGCCGGTTCGGAGCTTTGTGTGTTATGGACGGCGACTCGCTCGCCGGGGTGTTTACGGAGCGCGATCTACTGACTCGGGTGGTTAGCGCCCGGCTCGATCCCGCCACCACCACCTTGGCCGGTGTAATGACGACCCCGGTCACCACGTGCGGGTTGGACGGTCGGACGGACGATTGCGCCGCTGTCATGTCACACAAACGTATCCGTCACCTGCCGGTGGTAGAGGACGGCAAGTTGATTGGCATGGTATCAACGGGCGACCTGATGGCGCTTCAGGTGGCCGAGAAGCAGGCGTTCATTGAAGACCTCTATCAGTACCTCCACGGACGCACGTAGCATGGATTCAGGTAACGGGCACGGTTGCCGCAGACGCGGCCGGCGCGCCTGGAAGCGGCAGTTCCGGTTGGGGGCGGCAGACTTCGTGCTTGACCGCGCGGGCTTCGCGTTCAAACAGCCATGCCAATCGCGCCCCGCAAAGACGCGAGAGCCCCGGGCGGGGATTGGCGAGTTGCGTCTGCCAGAATGTTGAGTACATCTGCGCGGTACGCGTCCATGTCAACATCTTGGCATGATTGAATGCCTGCGAAACCAGCGCGGCGCGCGCGGGGAGATGCTCGATATAGTATTCCACTTGTGCGGCCAAATCTTCGCCGGTTGCCACCGTGACCACGTGCGGACTGAAGGATTCCGCCCCGACGTAATCGTGCTTGAGCGGGTCGCCATAGGCGGCGAAGACCAGACGCTGCCGGGCCATGGCTTCCTGAATGGCCATCCGCCCGTCGAGGAACGCGAAGCATGAGTCGGTGATGAATCGCTGGGCGTCGGCGACCCGCCCGTGAAACTCGACCGGCAGGGCGTCGCGCTCGACCGTGCCCTTCAGGGCCGGCATGAGCGTGCCGTCGCCGTATACGTCCAGCCGAAACCGGCGTTTCTGTCGATGAGTCAGGATTCGAACGGCGTCGAGGTATATTCCGATGCCGGTGTCCGGTTCAAGTCGGCCGATGTAGACGGCGGATTCAGGTTCGGGTTCGGGGATCGGTTGGAGATCTGCGGCCGTGGGGGACAGACCCTGGTCAGGGCATAGATCCGGGGCGACTTCCAGCCACTTCTCGATGAAGTTGCCGTCGTGAATGACTCCGGATACTAACGCCAGAGAGCGAAAGGCCCGCTGTTTCTGCGAGTCAGGAACCGGATACGTGCAAGCCATGCCGTGGCGGATCAGGAAGGTCTTACGCGGGTCCACCCATGGTCCGAGCATCCGCCAATAATACTCCAGCATGTGGGTGTTGCTGACGCTGACGACGTCGGCGCGCTTGAAAAGGTGTCGCATCCGCCAGAGTTCCCAGCGGCAGCGCAACGGGGAACGCAACGCGGGGAAACGGTGGATGCGGATTCCGTCATGGGCCTCGCGCGATGGAAGGTCAACAGTGTGGGCCCCGGCCACGACGTCGACTTCATGCCCGGCGTCCACGAGGGCTCGACCCAGTTCATGTACGTACTTCTCGACTCCGCCGACGCTCGGCCAATACCGGTGAACCAGGAAGACGATCTTCATCCGGTCAACCTCTCATGCTCCCGTTCTGGTGTCCGCCGTCAAAGTCGCTCGGCCGGCGGTCTTCTCAGGGGCTATCGGATGTTCGCAGCCCGCGGCAAACCCTGACTCATCGAGAAAGCGATACAGCTTGCCTGCGTACTGGCGGTGGGCCGCGGCGCTGGGATGGCCGTCGTGCGGTTTGTTGTTGTATTCGCTGAGGCTCAGGTCCACCGAGATGTCCACAGTAGGAATCCCCTTGCGGGCGAAGTGTTGTAGCATTTCGGCCGTGCCGGGTTGGTCATCGATGCCGGCAAGTACTATCTTGATTCCGTGCTCCGCGCAGGTTTCGGCGAACTCGGCGATGATGGCCTTGGACACCTCGAAGCTCCGCAAAGCACACGTTTCCCGCTGGTTATAGTATCGTTCAATCGCGTGAAGGACCGCAGAGTGCCGCATGCCCGGCAGTTCATGGTATGGCAGATGATCGTGAGAGATCACCAGCTCGTTGTTCTCGTTCAGGCGGGCGTGGGGTTGCTGCAGCGAACCGGTGACCTTGCGCCGGGACCGCTGGAACGTGTTGCGTTCGTCGTGAAACGAGGCATAGGCGAGCACGGCCAGTGCCGGGTGACGTCCGTTCGCGAGGTTCTCCTGCAGTTGAATCAGCGAATGTAGAGTGCCGTAGCCCGTTACCCCGAAGTTGACCACGCGGTAGTTCGACAACATCTCGTCCAGCAGCCAGGGGTAAGTTTCGTCGTCATTCACCGACCATCCGTGAGTGAAGGAGCAGCCGAACACCCAGATCTCCTCGAGGGCCGAGACGTTCTTCGGCGAATCGGCCGGCCGGGTTATTCGTAGCGTGTCGGGTCCGTGAGTGACCGTGAACGTGTAGCCGTCCCAGAGCGTAAATGTCATCTTGCCGGGCACGTGCGTGTATCCCAGCGTGGCATGTTTGAGAAAGGCCTTCCCGCCGCCTTCAACGTACGGGTTCTGCCCGCTTGGCTGCCAGGGCATCTGTCCCGTCACCCGCAGTGCGACTTCCCCGACACCGAACATCAAAACCGCAAAGATCGCACACAGCGTCGCGGCAAACAACGCGCGTTTGGGTAAGCCGAGTTTCGCAGCCCCAGCGGGGCGTGTCTGCGGAAGCAGGGAGTGGCACAGAAACATCCCGATGCCGGCGATGCTGAGTCCGCCAAGCAGCAGGATGACCTGAGTGGAGCCGATGCTGCCAAAGGTCAGGCCGACTTGCGGCCAACCTTGGGGTAGGGCACGACTCATTACGACCAGTCCGGGGACGATCGACAGTGCAATGAGGATTCTGCCGCTCCGCCCGGAGTCTTTTCGATCTTGTCCGGCGTTTTCCGCCAAGGCCATCTCAGTATTCCCGGTCAACTTGTGGTTTCTTTGCGTGAACCGAACATCAACAGGACGAACCCCATCAGCCCGTCCAACAGAGAGGGCGTATCGGCCCACTTCGGGCGGCGACCGGTGATTCTTTTGCACCAGTGGTCGGCAATCGATTGCCGGAACCCCATCGCGTGCGTGTTGATCCGTTCGAAGCCGGCGGCGCGGGCCCGGCGGATTAGCTCGGTTCGACTGTAGGGGATCTCCATCCCATAAGGCCACCAACCGCGGAACTCCAGATACGCCTTCCAGGCTCGATACGGCAGGCATTGTGCGTGAGGTACGCTGACGATGGCCAACCCGCCCGGGCGTAACATCCTGTGGTGGGCTGCCAGGGCGGCGGTGCGGTTGTCACCCCGGAAGTGTTCCACCACGCCCAGGGATACTACGACGTCGTAGTCTCCGGTAAGCGAACGGCATGCCTTGAACATGTCACTTCGTTCCAGCCGGGCGGAGAGCCCGAGCCGAAGAAACCGCTCACGAGCCGCATCCAGAGCCGCCTGGCTTTGATCCAGCAGGGTGACGTCGGCGCCCCGCTCGGCCAGCAGGGCGGAAAGATCTCCGCGGCCGCACCCCAGCTCGATGGTCCGCAAGCCGCCGATGCAGCCGAAGGTGGTCTCGATCCGGTCAAGGATGATCTGCCAGCGTAGTCCGCGGCGCTCGCGGGCGAGGATTTCGTCGTCCTTTGTACTGGAAGAGCCGTTCTGCCACAGCCGATCCCAGACCCCCGCGACGGAAGGCTCGATCGAAGGCTCTGCGCTTATTGCCGACGTGTTCACCGTCATGTTAGCCCATCTCCGACCTCGGTGTTCCAATCCGCACACCTGGCGCGGACCCGACGCATGTTTATCGGACGACGAGGCTCGAGGCTAAAGCAACCCGGCGCGTAACGCAGGCTTCCAGCCCGCCCCCGCTACCAGAAAGCCCGTCGCGTCTCTTCCTCCCCTCCTTACCAAGGAGCGGCCGGGGGACGTTCCTCTTTCTGAATGTCCCTCTTGAGGAGGGAAGGCCGCATAACGATCATCGTGAAACCGGCGTCAGCTTGCCGACGCCGCACGCGGGGCCGGTAGCGGGCGATCGTGACGAGGAGCACCCCCTAATAACCAGCGAATGACGGCGTGGCCGGTGTCCCAGGCGACGGCAAGGCTTCTTCGGTAACGCAACGACTCCGCGAAGTAACGGGCGGCGCGGCGATAGTAGCCTCGGTGATAAGTGTTGAATCCGAGCTGGCGGCAGGCGCCGGCGAGGTTGTCGTCAACGGCCGCCCGTTGTCGACCATCGAGATCGCCAAAGGCCGTTCTGATCCGGTGCAGCACGTCACGGTAGCGTTGCATGTTCCGATGCTTATCGGTGCGGGACAGGCTACCGTCCACGTAGTGATGCAGGCAGAGGGGTTCGTCCACGAAGCCCGCACGACACGCCCGTGACACCGTCAGATAGAACAGCCATTCTTCGGCATAGGAAAGGTCCGCGGGGAATCGGATCGTCTCGCCGAGAACCGACCGCCGGACCATTCCGACGATCGTCGCTATGAAGTACCCGCGAATCAGCGTGTCGAACAGGGTGCCGTCGCACACCCGTAGGTTCGAGCCCACCGTCGTACACGGTACCTCACGGGCGAGCCGTCCTTTGGTGTCGAAAACGCTTTCATGGCGGACGCCGTCGCTATCGATAAACGCGTAATCACTATAAACCAGGCCCAGCTCCGGGCAGAGTTCGAACAGGCGGATCTGGCGTTCCAGCTTGCGGGGCAGGTACTCGTCGTCGGAGTCGAGGAACGCGATGAACTCGCCCCGAGCGGCGTCAATTCCCCGATTCCGCGCCGCGCTGCTGCCGGCGTTGTCCTGTCGAAGGTGGATGAACCTCGATCCCAGTCGATTGGCGTAGTCGGCGGCGACGGACTCGGTCTCGTCGGTCGAGCCGTCGTCCACTAAAACGATTTCCCAGTCCAGAAAGGTCTGGGCGATGACCGATTCCAACGCCCGGGGCAGCAACGCCGCCCGGTTGTAGGTGGGGATCACTACGGAGACGGTCGGTCTGTTCATGACATTCCCGCTCCCACCGGTTTTGGCGCCGGCTCTTCCTTCTGACGCGAAGCCCCGATCAGGCGATTAAGCACCGAGGCGAGCTTCTGCGCCAAACGCAGCCGACTGAATGGTGCCAGAGCCTCGGCCGGGCAGCCGGGGATAGGCCGGCCGATATGCCACCCGATCATCAGCTGCGCCAAGGCGTCGGCGATCTCATCTTGATCGAAGTTCGTGGTTATGCCGGCCGCGCACGAGTTGACGATCCGCTCTGCTTGCCCATCCTCAGGCCCGACCACCAGAATGGGCCTTTCCGCCGCCAGGTACTCGAACAGCTTGGCCGGGATCACCGAGTCGGCGTTTGGGCCGTCCGGCACGTTCAACAGCAGGGCGTCGGCGGTTCTCATCTCGCGAATCGCCTCGGCGTGAGGCACCTCCCCGGCGAAAGAGCAGGGCGTCTTCGTGGCGTCCAACCTGCGGCGGGTCTCGGCGCTCACATGCCCGACGATACGTAGCTCGAACCGGCATTTCTGCTCACAGAGAGTGTCAACAAAGTGTCTCAGCCCGTTGAACCACGCCGGTGGAGTCCGCCGGCGATCGAATCGGCCGACGTGCGTTAAGACGAACGGTCGAGAATCCGCACTTCTCGGGGGCATCTTCTCGGTGAAATCCGCCGGGTCGAAACCGTTGGTGATGGTGATGAACTTGCTACGCTGCGGCGGCGGCAGATGCCCGGAGAGTATCTCCGTCTGTCGCTCGGTCACTGCAATCACTATATCCGCAGTCTGCAGTATTTGCAGTTCGAGGCGCCGATGGTGGCCGCGGCGCTTTTCGCACGGCTCATCATAGCGGTAATCGTCGGTCCAAAGGTCGCGGAAGTCGGCCACCCAGGGGAGGTTCGTCCTGCGTTTGACGTCCAGAGCCAGCGTGTGGTTGCAGATCGGGCTGAACGTAGAGTAGATCGCCGCGACGTTTTCCTCCCGGATCAGTCGGCAAACCGGGGCGACGCTGCTTCGTACCCACGAGCTGCCGTCGTTCGCCGAGTCCGCCGTCGCCAGCCGGGCATCCAAACGCCAGTCGACCGCCTTGGCCAGCTTCGATAACAGTCCGTCGCCGTCCGACACGTTGCGCAGGGACCTGCGAACCGCGCGGATCGTGCCGCCGTTACCGTGGCGGTAAACGCGAACCTCGGTCGGCAAGTCCGCCAGGAGAGTCGGGTCCTGCGGCAGCTCGTCGACGGGCTCCTGCGTCCAGGCGAACGGCTGCCAACCGGACTGCGGAAGGTACTTGGCGTACTTGGCCGTGCGCTGGACGCCGGGCCCGCCCGTGGGCGGGAACGCCGAGGCGATCATTAGCACCCGATGACCGTCGCCCGGCCCGCCGCCGTTTAAGAGCCCGTTAGCCACGCGGGTTGTCCCTGTCGCAGATGATGCAATCCGCGCGCGGCAATCCGCGCGCTCTCGATGAGGTTATCGGCACAACACAGGGGCCGATGGAGACTCGTAGTCCGATATTGGCCGCGAGAGCGGGGAAGGGGGGTCGACCGACGCGGCGTGGAATCTTCTTGGAAAATGCCGATTTTGCTTGATTCAACAATTCCAGTGCGATAGGATCTGGATATGCGGACGTTTGAAGCGAGCGTCCCATGGGTCGGTTCGGAGTATTCACGTCGACCGCCTCCCCGGGATTCGGCGGTCTTTGGGCTTGAGGTTCGCGCTCACTCGATCGCGGGCCGGACTCACTTTCGGAGACTGAGAATCATGAAAAGGACGTATCACGGACGAGATCGAAGCCGCCTGAGGCGCGTGCCGCGGCCTCCGTGCTCGCGGGGGCGACCGGGGATCGCCGGCGTTTTCGAGCATGGGCCATCTGTGCGGCCTCCGCGTTTGACGGGGCGACCGTGGGGGATGCTTCGGCCTATCGCGGGTGGGATAGCCCTGGCCGTGGGGTTGGGGATGCTGATCACGCTGGCGTTCTTCCCGCAGGTCGAGGCCCGCACGTCGGAAGGCCCCGAGCTTACCGGGGAAGAGCCGTACGTTGCGGTGGTCGATCCGCGGGACGGCCCCGACCCGGCCGAGCCGGAGCGGGGAGTGCTGCGGATTCGGGTGGTTACCGACGTCGGAATCCTGTTGATCCACGACGGCGGCGGCACCGCGGAGAATCCCGGCCCACCGGCGGAGTATGCGGATCAATGGCAGGAGCTTGACGACCCGTATGCACCTGCAGATTCGCTTGAGTACCCGAGCGCGCCGCCGGAGTACGCGGGTCTATGGCAAGACCCCGATGACGCGACTGCGTTGGAATCGGAGGACTGGGCCGACGAACCGAGTGCGGAATCCGAAGAGTGGGCCGGTGATCCGGCCGCTTGGGAGGATGAGGAATGGCCCGCCGAGCCGAGTGCTGCGGATTCCGAGGAGCGGGCTGACGAATCGAGTGCTCTGGAAAGGGGAGAATGGGCCGACGACTCGGCTGCGTTCGAATCGGACGAATGGGCCGCTGGCTCCGCCGCCTTCGAACCGGAGCAATGGCCGGCCGACCAAGATGACGTTGACGCGGCAGCCGCCCCCGAGGCGGTCGACGGGACGAGCGGCGCGTACGTCGCCCTCTGGCACGATTTCGAGAGCCATCGGCTCTTCGTGTTCGAACGCCCGATCTTCGAGATGTTGGACGTCGGCCATGCGGTCGTAAACCTCGAGCGCGATCTAGGAATCGACGCGCAGAGCCTGGCCGCCGAGGTCGCGGTAGTCTCCGAGGCGATAGACGCGGCCTGGTCGCAAGACGAAGACGCCACCACGTGGGAACGAGCCAGCGTGGAGATGATCGAGTACCTGCTGGCGTTCGACCCCCACGGCCACCCTGACCGAGCAGACCCTCCGCCGCTACGCCCCTGGAAGAGCATAGAGTGCGACGGGCTCATGCGGCTCGGGGCGCTTGGGTGGCAGGTTCTGTTTTTAGGTGACCTTTCGAATTGTGTTCCAACTGGCGGCTGTACGGGACCATGCTGCGACGATCCGGACCCCTGCTGTGGAGACCCGGACCCATGCTGTGGCAGTTCGGACCCTTGCTGCGGCGATCCCGACCCATGCTGCGGCAGCTCGGACCCTTGCTGTGGCGATCCGGACCCCTGCTGCGGCAGTTCGGACCCCTGCTGCGGCGATCCCGACCCATGCTGCGGTAGCTCGGACCCCTGCTGTGGCGCGGACCCGTGCGATCCGGTCTGCGGTAATCCTTGCCTGTGTTTGAGCTGTGACGACGGCAATCCCTGCACGGTTGACACGTGCGATCCGGATACCGGGTGTAGCCACGAGGACATGTCCTGCGGGAGCGGGAATGGAAGCTGCTGCAACCCGCCTGCGGATTGCTGCAACGGAGTATGCTGCGCGGTAGGTGGAAGTTGCTGCGGCAGCGGCTGTTGCGACCCAGGCCGGGAGTGCTGCGAAGGCGAAACCACGTGCTGCGCGGTGGGTGGAAGCTGCTGCAACGACGAATGCTGCAATGGCCCCTGCTGCCAAGGTAATTGCTGCCCAGCGGAGAATTCCTGCTGCGGGAGCAACTGCTGCGCTGCAGGCCGGGAGTGCTGTGAAGGCGAAACCACGTGCTGTGCGGTGGGTGGAAGCTGCTGCAACGACGAATGCTGCAATGGCCCCTGCTGCCAGGGTAATTGCTGCCCAGCGGAGAATTCCTGCTGCGGGAGCAACTGCTGCGTTGCAGGTCGCGAGTGCTGTGAAGGCGAAACCGTGTGCTGCGCGGTGGGCGACGTTTGCTGCGGCGACGAATGTTGTGATGAGGATCGTTGTTGCGGAAACGGGGAGTGTTGCGCGGAGGAGTGTGAGGAGTGCCTGGACAACGGGTCGCTGTCGGGCGGAGCGGTAAGTGTGGTACCGCAGGTAGTGTGCATCGGGCAGACGATCACCTTTGCCATCGACGGCGTGGTCGATAGCGGCGGTCTGAAGCGGGTTGATTGCTCCAGCACCATCGACCTTCCGGCCGTGGAGCCGAGCTACACGTGGGTGATCACGACGCCGGACTCGACCACGGAAAGCGGCTCGGGTGCGTCGGCCAACGTCACAACCGACCAGGCCGGAGTCTACTCATGCACCTTCACGGCCACCGCCAACCGCGACTGCCCGCCGGCGGATCTGAACGTCGGTCCGGCGACGAAGCAACTGGCGTTTGCGGCCGAGCTGACGCTTGACCCCTCGTCAATCTCGGCATTTGCCGGCTGGGGCGGGCCGAACTATAGATACTCGCGGATCACGGTAGAGTGGGACCCGCCCGAGTGCGAGGGACGCGTGGAAATCGCGGAACTCGAGCCGGCCGGGGATTACGTTCCGCCGAACGACGGATGGGTGACAAAGGATGGCGATCACTGGGTCTATGAAGCGTTTGCCGAGCCGCAGGATGCATTATGTCCGGAGGCCGTGCGCGTGTGGGTGGCGGCCTTCCAAGGCGATACGGAGGTGGCTCGCCGGAGTATTCTCGTGCTCCCGGTGCATACGTTCTGGACGACCGGGCACCAGCACGGCCCAGGCGCCCAGCAGCACCCGCCGGACAACGACGACTTCTGGAACGACTACGACTTCCTGCGCTGGAAGTACGCCGCGGTTCACGCGACGACGGGAGGGACTTTCGCCGCTGTAAGGATCAGCAATAATCCCTGCGTTGACTGCCGTACCGGCCTGTTTACCTGGGTTTGTGTGCCCGCATGCACGCATGACGATGGAAGTGTCGATTTTGGCACGGGTGCGTTTGCCGGATCCGAGAACAGTGCAGCCAGCATGATTGGCCACGAACTCACGCACACAATTGGTGCGACTGAGTGTCAGGCATATACATGGGAGTTCAATAACGATGCCGCTACCGGCATCTTTCCGTGCGATGCCGACTATCTTGCAGATGTTGTGCAGAAGCTAAACTGCGAGTGCAGCGGGATTGGGTGTCCGGAGTAGATCAGACTATTGGAGTCAGCTATGATACGAGTATCAACATTGCGGAAAGCAACGCTTGCACTGTGTGTGTTTTCTTGCAGCCCACTGTGCGCGTTGGACGTGTGTGTAGCACAAGAGCAAGACGTAGTCTCTAGTGTTCTTCCCTTGAGTGCGACTCCTGTGCCAACTCCGGGGACTACTATCAGGAAGACGTTTCATTCGACAGTGGAGTGGGAAGGGCAGGAGTACTGCGCACCTGATGGGGCAACTGTTCTGATGGAGGTGATCACAACGCCCGCAACCGACACAGACACGCGTGCAAAAGCACTTCAGTGTTTGAGCCGGTTGCGAAGCAGAGAGATTACTTCGCGACTAATAACTTTATACGACGTTCTGGAGAAACGCGAGGAAAGGCTCGGGATTATACGATGCCTGACGCTTTCTGAGGATCCACGGGCTCTGGCATTGTTTACACGTGTGCTGGAAAGCGAAGACGACAAGGTGCAGCGATTATCTGCCGCCAGCAGTTTGGCACAATGGAACGTACGTAGGGGGGCTGCGGAGCTGGTGGAGCTTCTCGACTGTAGCGAGGTGCTCCCTGGACCCACACGAAGGCAGTATGTTTGGGACAGCGCCCTTGATTTGTTTCTCACGAAGAACGAGCACAAGGGATGGGGGTTTCCGGCAAAGGCGATTAGAGAAAAGATCTCAGCCAGGGCAGCCCTGAATGAGCACGAGAAGTTACAGCTCTACATCGCGGAGATCAAGAAGTGGTTCACAGCGAACGAGCAGCGTTTTCCGGAGTGGAAACTCGGTGACCCACTGCCTGCGGCGCCGGAGTTACCACCGATTCCCCCTGGGCCGGAAAGCACGTTACCGCTGAGCGCGGATTTCACACCGCGCCCGACAGTCTGGACAGTGGGCGAGACAGGGGAGGAAGAACTTCTCTGGAAAGGCGAGCGCTATAGGGCGGCGGAGGGAGTCGATCTTCTCATGAATGTCGCCCTGGAACCCGGTAGCGTGAAGGATCGGGCTGTTGCTCTTCGCCGCCTGGAGAGGTTTGCAGGCCGCCTGAGAAATACAGAACGTATCGCTCAACTGTTGGAGCTGTACGAACGACTGTCGGAGCGGTCGGAGAGAGTTGCTGCTCTGTTCTGCTTGGCCTATAGCGCAGATCCGCGAGCGCTCCCTCTGTTTGCAGAAACGCTGGCCAAGGATGATGGAGAGGATCTCCGCCTTCCGGCTGCGTACGGGCTGGCAGTGTGGAATGTGCGTTACGGGGTCGGTGAGCTTATAGAACTGCTGTCAGTAGCAAAGACGAGGGAAACCGCGATTTTGCTTAGGCAGCTCAATCAAGGGAAGTCGTGGTGGATGCCGGAGTCGGACCTTTTTGCCATCGCTCGTGTCCCCAACAGAGCGGAGAATGATGCGTTTGATGCGAGCTATGCGGAATTGAAGAAGTGGTTCGCGGAGAACGAGCACCGCTTCCCGGAGTGGAAACTCGGCGACCCATTGCCGAAGGTGACGGAGAAAGAACCGGAGACGCAAGGATCGGCGACCGAGTGAATCGATACCCGGCCACGCGGTGCCGGCGACTGGCCCGCCAGTATAGAGGCTCGAGGGATCTGGCGTGGCGTGACCGATTGTAGACGTTGACTTATTGCTACCCCGCGGCACCGGGCGGGTGATTCCGTTCGGCGCCGCGGGTGGTTTGCGCGATGCCCGGTGACAGTTCGCGGGCAGTGGCGGATGTCTTTTGGCTTCCGTTGTGCCCGGGCCGGGAGTGTTGTGAAGGCGAGACCACGTGCTGCGCGGTGGGCGACGTTTGCTGCGGCGACGAATGTTGTGATGAGGATCGTTGTTGCGGAAACGGGGAGTGTTGCGCGGAGGAGTGTGAGGAGTGCCTGGACAACGGGACGCTGTCGGGCGGAACGGTCACTGTGGTGCCGCAGGTAGTGTGCATCGGGCAGACGATCACCTTTACCGTCGACGGCGTGGTCGATAGCGGCGGTCTGAAGCGGGTTGATTGCTCCAGCACCATCGACCTTCCGGCCGTGGAGCCGAGCTACACGTGGGTGATCACGAAGCCGGACTCGACCACGGAAAGCGGCTCGGGTGCGTCGGCCAACGTCACAGCCGACCAGGCCGGAGTCTATTCGTGCATCTTCACGGCCACCGCCAACCGCGACTGCCCGCCGGCGGATCGAGACATCGGCCCGGCGACCGGCACGGCGGATGGCGCGTATCTGGACTTGACAATGCCAAACCCTGGAGCGGTTTTGACGCTGGGGAACGATCTCCTGGTTGAGTATGAGGTCGGGCCGTCCAACGGCAGTGGATTCGATTCTGTCGAACTGGAGATCAGCAACGCCTTCGGTAACCAAGTGTTCGTGTTGGACGGTCTACCATCCACGCCCGGGAATCACTCGGTGGTCTGGGCCGACGGACGTTGGAACGTGACCTACCCGGGAACGTTCGCAAACCCGAACAACGGGCCTTACGAAATCAAGCTCATCGGGCAGCAGAGCATCTGTCCCGACGACGAGGCGTCAACATCGGTATTTACGGAACTCGTAATCGAGGCGGACGTCAAAGATGACATGCCCGGTGGCGCGACGGCAACTCGCAGCGCCGGCTTGGATGACATGCTCGATGCGCTCGAGATCGTGATGAAGCTGGGGACGGTTGAGACGATAATCTCCGGCCCCGCGGGGATTACCGTAACAGGGCCAGACTCGGCCGACAAGCATGTTAGGGCTGATGCCCCCGTCCTCAATACGCTTCAGGACGGAGCCTACGACGTGTTGTTCCGCAATCTCCGCGACGAGATCGGCAACTTCGCCGACAGCGACGGAAACGCGAGCAATGGAATACAGCCAATAACCTTCACATTGGAGCTACGCTGATGACGGTGATCAAGAAACGCGCGATCAACATCCGTTCGTCGCGGATAATGCGTCGAACACCCCTGGTCCTCTCCATCGCGGCATGCCTCTCTGCCGCGACATGCGACAGGAATGGGCCAAAGACTGAAGCACGGCCCGGGTCCGAAACCAAGGCGCCGGCCGCACATCCCGAACACCAGGCGTTTCACCACGAGATGACCGAAGCCTATGAGCGTGCAGAGTATACGCGGGCACGAGAGCTTGCTCGCGAGCATCTGACGCGAGACCGTGAGAGGTGGCTTACCGCCAAGTCGGACAGCGATCGCAATGGGGTGTGGGTGCGGATTCTGGCCGTTCTGAGGTCGATGCTGGATTCGGAGCGGTCACTCCCACCGGAAGAGAGGTTCGGGGCTGATCCGGTCCTCACCGGGTTAGTACATGATCTGGTCCTTCAACTCCGAGAGCCCTCTCGGGCGATCATCGCTCGCGAACCCGAGCGAATGAGAATCATGAAGACGATGTACCATGCGGTAGTACGGGATTGGTTGTTGGTTCGCGCGGAGTGTGTACCGCGCGTCCAATGGGAAGACTTGTATGCTACATTCCAATCGGAACTGCGTGAGCAGGGATTCGACTCCGCCGACGCGATACTGGCGTGCTCTAACTCGAGCAGTCCAAAGAACCGTTCGGCGTTGGCCAAGCGTCAAGTCGAAACCGCACGCGGCCCCGTGCCTTCCGCTCCTCAGCATACTGCAGGGTCCGCCGCCGAAGACGCTCATTCTAGGCGCAGAGTGTTCTGCTACGATGTTAACGATGCCTATGCGCGTGGCGACTATGCGTTAGCTCGCACGTTGGCGCGCCGCCACTTGGACCGAAACCGGCAGACTCTGAAGACTGCGAAGTCCGATACGCACCGGGAAGGGGCTTGGCGGAGGATACTCACAGTCACCAGTGCGGTCCTTCACCACGAAGAGAAGGCTCCGCGTGCGGAATCGATGGTCAACGACCCTGAGTTTGCCGCAGCGTTGGAGGCGTCACTTCTTGAGATCCGCACGCCTGCGCGCGCGTTCATTGCCCGGAATCCGGCCCGAACCAAGTTCCTTCACGTGTCCCTTTGTGAAGCTGCGAGAATGTTGCTTGTCCTTCGTGCCGATATGCTGTCACGCAGTGAATCGGAGGAGCTGTTCTCCACGTTTGGACCGGAGTTGCTTGTGCAGGGTTTCGACCGGCTCGATGCCGTTCTCGCGGCAGAACCACCGGCACCCGCGCCGGGAGAGAAGATTCGAACCGTCAGCCAACCCGAAGCGGATCGAATTGTCGAGTCGATTCGGCAGTTCTACCGGGGAATGGCCACCAAGAACACCAGGCTGCTTGGATTGGCAACCGGTCTGCCGCCCGGCGAGTGCGAGGTGTTCCTTGAAGCCTTACGTGCTGAGTTACAGGAGGACGGCTACGTCGACCTCAAGAGCTTCTCGATCCCCGCGTTACGGAGCGCGGACGTTCTCCTGCGAGAGGCTCCGCGGCAGCCTGACACCTATTCGCTCACAATAGAGGACGTGACCTTCACGATGGAGCTTCCGGATGGGCGGCATGTCACGCGGGTTACGAAGAAACTGTTCATGATACGGCTCAACCGTGGCGGGGAATGGACAATCTTGCCACCGAAGTAGAGAGGAGCGTACTAATGACCGCAACAGAACAGCGATGTACGACGCGCGGCAGACGGTGTGGTTGGCTGGGCCTTCCGATAGCACTGTGCCTTTCGGTTCAGGTCTATGGGGCCACCTATACCGTTACGGGGATTCTCCACACAACCGACGGCCCGAATCCGGAAGTTAACGATGTTCCGGCAAGGTACATCAGGGTCATCGTCATGGATAAGGACGTTATCTTCGATGACGAGAAGGGAAGAGGGTACACCGGGCTGATCGGCCAGTTCTCGATTACGTTTACCGCTTCGGAGGCACCTGATGTCTACATCAACGTCGAGCATGTCGGAATCGGCGTGGGCGGACACCTGGTTGAAGTGCGAACGGACATTGCCGACCCGGCGCCGATTCTCCTGGAGAACATCGAGGGGATTGTTCATTGGGATATTCCAGCAGGTACGTTGGGGTTAGGTACGTTACGCCTGAGCAATACACATCCCAACATCATAAACCAGATGGGTGATGCTGTGCGGTTCCTTGAATCGCACGGGGGGTGGACCATGCCAGAAGATGTCGATGTACAGGCCCCGACGAACTCCGGAGGAAGTGCAGTGGCTGGTGATGCTTCATACGTGGAGATCTCCGCAGATGACTACGATCATCCGGGCTTTGGTGACGGAGCGTTGTCCAACATACATCATGAGGTGTTTCATTGGGCGGCATATCGGGCCTACGGCAATAGATGGCCGGCTCCTCCTTGTGACCCACCTGAGCACTATTCCGACACCGAGTCCTGCGAGGCATTTGCGATAATGGAGGGATCGGCCGAGTACTTTCAGACGATCTCGGCGGAGCCGGATAACATGAACATCCCACCCGGTCCCGAAGTATGGCGGGGTGAGGATGGGACCGGGCATGATCACTCGGGCGAGATAGTCGAAGGTGCTTGCGCCTCAGTCATGTTGTCAGTAGCCGACGAACCTGGCGTCCTGGCTGTCCTCCTGAGCGATGCCCCCGACTCCATCAGAGAGTTCAAGGACGGATACGTCGCTGACAAAGGGATGACTTCCGTAGCAGTCCGCGACTTCCTAGACCACTGCGCCGCCAACGGTATCGTATATACACGAGGTAGGATCGGTGGTTTCGCTCCGGGCGACCCGCCGGACGTGGGTCCGCCTTCTGCGGGGAATCACAAGACGATTGACAACATTGTGTTTGTCCGCGGTGAGATTGAGCCCTCCATAGTCCAGTTGCCTGCGGGGGACCTTCGCCTTGCGGTCGGTTCCGCGACGATTGCCGCGGACCGGAAGGAGCTGGGTATCAAGCCGGCACTGCCGGGCCTTGCCGAGGCCAACGCTGGCGGATTCTCTTTCCTCGGTTCGGTGGGCTTTTCGTCACCCTTGATCTGGGACACAACAGGTCACGCCGACGGCGACTACGACATCATCGCCCGCGCGCGGAACATCCACGGTTGGGTCGACACCTTTGACCCTGATTTCACCGGTGATTCTCATACTGCAACGGACTCGACCGAGAAGTGGCTTAAGACGTTGCAGACTTGGTACAACCAGGATGCTGTGCCTGATAACGACGATGAAGGGAAGGTGATTGTCGACAACACAGCGCCGACCGTAACGGGGTTTCAACCGCTCTAGAAGGCTGGAATCGGGCTGGGAAGGAGTAAGAAGGGCTGAGAATCCCTGTTAGTGCGGTTTGGGGGTAGGATAGCCACGCCGCCGCTGACGGTTCGGATGCAAGAGGACGCAGAACGCGTACTGGTCACTATAGCCGCTAATCTAATGCCGCTCCTCGGCACCGGGCGGGTCACTCCGTTCGGTGCCGCGGGTGGTTTGCGCGATGCCCGGTGACAGTTCGCGGGCAGTGGCGGATGTCTTCTGGCTTCCGTTGTGCCCGGGCCGGGAGTGCTGTGAAGGCGAAACCGTGTGCTGCGCGGTGGGCGACGTTTGTTGCGGCGACGAATGTTGTGATCCGGAACGTTGTTGCGGGAACGGGGAGTGTTGCGCGGAGGAGTGTGAGGAGTGCCTGGACAACGGGTCGCTGTCGGGCGGAGCGGTAAGTGTGGTGCCGCAGGTCGTGTGCATTGGGCAGACGATCACCTTTACCGTCGACGGCGTGGTCGATAGCGGCGGTCTGAAGCGGGTTGATTGCTCCAGCACCATCGACCTTCCGGCCGTGGAGCCGAGCTACACGTGGGTCATCACGAAGCCGGACTCGACCACGGACAGCGGCTCGGGTGCGTCGGCCAACGTCACAACCGACCAGGCCGGAGTCTACTCATGCACCTTCACGGCCACCGCCAACCGCGACTGCCCCCCGGCGGATCTCGAACTCGCCCCGGCGATCGGCACGGCGATTGAACTCCTATTGGACGCTCCGCCGGTTTCCTATTTGCCGGAGAACGGGAACACGGTGCAGTTGACGGCGACGATCGACGGAGGCACGGCCACGGACCGGATTCGGTTCGAGCTTCTTCAGGTCAGCGATTTCCCCGGCGATGCCATGAATCACGGGACGCAATCCGGTGCGGATCCGGACTTCAAGTTCGAATCTGCCGGGAACCCGGGCTTCACCATCTCGTCTAATCAGTTGACGGCCACGACGAACGCGGCTGTGGCCGGCGCCACGGTGACGATCAGCGCTTATGACTATGGGGCGAGGGCGAAGATCAAGGCTACGTTGGTGAATCTGGGCTGTGAGTCGGATGAGCGTGATATACCCCAAGATACGGACGGCGATTGGCTGCCCGATGCGTATGAGAACCTCCAGGCGGACAAGGACTCCGCTAGTGCCGATACGGACGGCGACGGTGTCCCGGACGGGGAGGAGGACGATGATCCTGAGCGCCCGGTATTGGCCAACGCAGGGCCGGATTCGTATCCCGGTGCCCGGACCGACCAGGGGCTGACCGGCGATGGCCTCGTCGCGTTCGAGGAGTATCGCGGGTTCTTCATCATGGGAACGCATACCCGGACAACGACGGAGACGAAGGATGTTTTTGTGGGGGTGGATGCTGCTCCGCCGAACGACATCTCCGTTCACCTCGGCTTTCTAACGAACCTGACCGGATTCGATATCCACGAGATCCAAGTTGCCACGCCACCTGCGGAATGGGCTGGAGCAGGGACTCGTTTCGTAAACTCGCAACGCGCTGGCATTCCGGGCGCAACGGATCAGCGTGCCCTTCGGGTAGTCCGGAACGATACGCTTCAGGATGCTGCTGGGAATCCGTCTTTCGGCATAACCAATGAAATCCCCGGACAGTTGACGGTACAGTCGCCCAACGAAACGGATTATATCGAGGTCAATGTGCAGTACCACTACTCCGGCCTGTATGGAACATTGCCGGGTACGGACGGAGTCTACGGCACGCCCGATGACACCACGCGGGCGCTGACAGCAGCCGAAGCCAATGACGCCCTCCGAGAGACCGTTGGGCATGAATGCGGACACGGCGTCCATATTGAACACAACTGGATTGTCGGAGATGAGCATCAGTTCGCCGAAGGACACGGCGAACCGGATTCGAACAACATCACAACCGGGCCGGACGGAGTCTGCGACACCGCGGCCGTCGGGAACGACGTACAGTTGATCCCGGTTGGGCAGGGGACGCCGGGTTCGGTCATTATCACAGACGGCGGTGACGGCCTCGATGCCGGAACACTCCTGTTCTTCGATGACATTATTGTCGGAGATAATGTCGTTTCGGGGCCGGATGGTATTGCTCAATCCACGGCAGGTGCCAACGATGTGCAAGCGATTCCGGTCGGGCAAGGCTCCCCAAACACCGTCATCATCACGGACGGAGGTGATGGTATCGACTCAGGAACGCTGGTTCAGGGGGACGACGTAATCAATGGAAACACCGTTACTTCGGGCCCGGACGGCGTTGCGCAGTCCACTGCGAGTGGCAACGACGTGCAGGTGATCCTGGTAGGACATGGATCGCCAGGCTCGATCATCGTTACGGGCGGCAGCGACGGGGTCAACTTGGGGACGAACGTTCTGGGAGATGATCTCGTCGCAGGAAACACTGTCATTTCTGGCCCTGATGGCATCGCTCAGTCGACGGCCGGCGGCAACGATGTGCAAGCGATTCCGGTTGGGCAGGGTCTGCCGAATCAACCAGCGGTGTCAACGGGAGCGGATGGGATCTCCGATTCGGTTGGGGCCGGCGATGACGTTCAACGGATTCCTTTGGGAAACGGCGAGCCCTACGCGATCGGGATCACGGCCGGCCCGGACGGCGTTTTGCAGGCAACCCCGTGGGGTGACGATACGGTCATTGCCCTGCCGGCGATAACCACGGGACCGGATGGCATTCTCGATACATACTCGGATGCCCCGGCGTACGGGGTTCCGAGCATCATGACGTCCGACCTGTTATTGCCGATTCCCAATACGTACAAGAGTGATGAACTTGACCAGGTACGTTTTCATTTGAAGCATCCATAGAAGTTAGGAGTCACTAGCATGTTAACCAGCACATTGAAGAATAGACGCCCAATCGGGCTCTTGCTGCTGCTGATTTCGCCGACTGGTGCCGCGCATTTGCTGCTGGCGGACACTGCTGTTAACGACGACGTGTCGGTTGCGTTGCATGCGTCAGTCGCCAATCTGGTGAGAGAGGCCGACCCCCAAAACCCGGACGGCGGAGACTATTATGAAGTGGACGCAGAATCGCTACGGATGATGCCCATCATCCTTCAAGTGAATCTCTACGCCCATCCGCGAGATACGACAGTGCCTTTGGCCAGTCGAACAGTGCATTGGACCGATGAGATCGAGATGTCTGTCGAGCGAGATGGACGGGACGTTGAAGGGTTCAGCCTGCGCCTGATCCCGGGATCGGAATTGGCCATATCGGCGGACCAAGCGCGTGTAGGTGATTGGAGAGATGCTCGCAGAAATCCGACCGCGTTGGCATCCAATGAGTCGCTTGCGTCGTTCTTCGAGTTATCGAGACCGAGACGTGAACCACTTCAGGGAGGAAGGTATACGATCTTGCTGGGGCTTACTGACCGCGCCGAGGCGCTCCTTGGTGTGCGAGCTCTCACCTCGCGTGCCGTGGTCTTCGCCGTGAAGTCTCCTCGCCCGGAAGGGGACGATCTGTTCACCGAGGATCTCATCGAACGGCACTACTTGTGGGGTTGCTGGCTCTACAAGTTCGACAGGGTCGCCAGCAAGAAGGAGTTCGAGAAGGGCTGGGAGTTGGTTTCCGAGTACATCCGCGCCGGTGCCGGCGACGAACCTGAGCTGTGGAACATCACTCCGCGCTACCAGGCGTCGAGGATTGCCGGCTGGCTCGACGACAAGGAGCGACAAATCTCGTACCTGAGTCAACTGCTATCCAAAGACGCAACGGCCGCGAGCGAGGGAAGGGACTGTAAGATGCGTTTCTACCACTTTCATCGCGAGCGCGGCCATTTGCCAAGGAACGTGCGAGACGACCTCACGCGCGGTGTGAACCGGCTGTACGAACGAGTATATGGAAAGACGATGAGCGGAAAGACCGTTACACCGCAGGTGCCGCCCGAGAAGAACTTCCCCGATGCATCCGGCGAGCCGGCAGACGAATAGCCCCAGCATCAGGGACCGTAGTCTATGAGTGAGTGCCACCTTGCGGCACCGGGCGGGTTGCTCCGTTCGGTGCCGCGGGTGGTTTGCGCGATGCCCGGTGACAGTTCGCGGGCAGTGGCGGATGTCTTCTGGCTTCCGTTGTGCCCGGGCCGGGAGTGCTGTGAAGGCGAAACCGTGTGCTGCGCGGTGGGCGACGTTTGTTGCGGCGACGAATGTTGTGATCCGGAACGTTGTTGCGGGAACGGGGAGTGTTGCGCGGAGGAGTGTGAGGAGTGCCTGGACAACGGGTCGCTGTCGGGCGGAACGGTCAGTGTGGTGCCGCAGGTCGTGTGCATCGGGCAGACGATCATCTTTTCCGTCGACGGCGTGGTCGATAGCGGCGGTCTGAAGCGGGTTGATTGCTCCAGCACCATCGACCTTCCGGCCGTGGAGCCGAGCTACACGTGGGTGATCACGAAGCCGGACTCGACCACGGAAAGCGGCTCGGGTGCGTCGGCCAACGTCACAGCCGACCAGGCCGGAGTCTACTCATGCACCTTCACGGCCAACGCCGACCGCGAGTGCCCGCCGGCGGATCTCGAACTCGCCCCGGCGATCGGCACGGCCGCAGAGCTGGTGGACCTGTCCTTCGAGGGACTCGCTGCGGACGACGAGGACGACCCGGGCGGGTTCTTGTGCGTCGACGGGCCTGCTCCTCTGCCGGCGCTGCTCATCGAGGCCGACGGAGCGTTGACGAACGGGACCGTGGAGTTCGAGGTGGTCAGCGGCGAGAACCTGATTCAGATGTATAATGACGCGGCCGCAACCACTCCGGTCACGTACTTCAATCAGTCGTGGCCGGTAGCGGATTTGCCCATAACGCGCTACGTTCGCGGTATCGAGGTCAGCGCCGCCCCCCGCGACGTAGAGTTCCGCCTGAGCTACACGGGTGACGGCGGACCTTGCGCCGATACAATGCGGTTGACGGTGGTGAAGGTCGATCTTAAGTCCTTGACATTTACGAGTGACCACGGGGTCTTGTTGGACAAGAACGACAACTTCGAAAAAGGCGGGGCGTCATTCGGAGAACCTGAGTGGGACGCCGACATACGCCCGCTTGGTGTGCCAATCTCGCACACGATGGGAGAGCACGTGACGGTCGACGTGGAAGTCGAGATCTCCCCACTCGCATTGCCGCCCACTCAGTTTGCTCTTGCCGGGACCGGTCCGCCCGGCTTCAATTTCGCTGACTTGCCTAGCTTGCACGGAGGCCAGAACGTCGTTCTTGCGACCTCAGCAGACACTGTCGACGAGCAGTTTCATTGGTTCGCGCCGTCGATCACGTGGCGAATCGAACGTGCCGGACGCCTCTTCCTGGAGACGGAGGCCAGTCCCAAACTGGTATACGTTACGATGGGCGCTCCGCGCGACACGGGGGCCGACCAACACCAAGCGACTCAGATTCGGATGGAGCGGGCCGTCCAATACGCCGGCGCAGTCGGCTCGCTGAATCCCCATGAGATTGTTGCCAAAGTGCGCGATGCCGCAGGCACTTATGATCTCAACGCCCCACGCCTCAACGCGTGGGAGGTGCCCGAGAAGGGCGGTGATTGCCAGTCAATCATCCGTTTCGTCGAGAAGGTAGTTAAGATGGTGGATGTACCAGGCACGTTCGAACATAAGCACATCTATGCCATCGAGACCGCTCCGGCGGTGGCCATAGAGGGTACTGCGACAGACGGCGGACTTAACGACAATATCCGCATTCATCCGACCCAACCTACGTGGACCTTGTCGTTGATCGATGGCACGCCAGGGTGCAACGCCTACGAGGCGACCGCGAGCTACCTGGAGTGCAGCAAACTCCGATACTACCCTGGCGGTGTCCCGCTTGGTGTTATGGCCAATAAAGACGATGTGTTGAGGGTCTTCGCAACCCTATCGTGGGTCGAGTTCGTTGGAGGGGTATGCACAGTCCGTGCGGTCGCGTACACGTATCCCGCGGTTCCTGCGCCGCCGGCGGTTCCGAACTGCCCCTAGTCGGGCGACAGCGGTTGTTGTATTGTGAGAGGTGCTGCAATCGGAGGAAGGGGGTATTGGGTTCGCTGCCCCTGGCTACGGCGGGCTTCGGCCCACGATGGCGAACGGGGAACAACGGGCGCGCACGACCTGTCGGAGCAGCCCGCACCCCAAAGCAGCGGCTCGGGAAAGGCCGGACAGCGTCCATGAACCGGGAAATCAAACCCGAGAACCTCGCCGCCTGGCCGGCCAAGCCGCCCCAGCGGCCGAGTGCTCAGCCATCCCGGCGGACTGCCGGACAGGGGCAGCGAACCCAATACCCCCTTTCGGAGGATTGGCCTTCCTTTCACAAGGAGTTGAGGCAACCGCGAAAGGAGATGGATATGAATATACTACAGCTATTTGGATGTATCACATTACTATCGGGGATAGTGGTTGTGGCTGGAGGATCTCAAGCGGCGAGCCAGACGGCTCGGCTCAAAGAACGGGAGGCGGAGTTCTACCATCTAGATTTTGGCCGGAGTCTCGTTCGCGACCGCCCCAGCAACGAGTTCGTGGATCTGACGTTCGAGGCGATTCCGACGGAACTCGTCGATCAGATGTACAGTTACCTGGCCTTCTCGGTGCATTGGGCAGCTCATCCGCAAAAGCAGGGAGAGGGGCGCGTGGGAGGCGATTTCCGTGTACGTGCCTACGCTGCGCACGGCAAGACAGAGGACGACCTGATCGAGTACGCGTGGACGCGGTTCGGACAGGACCTTCGTCTAGTTGCGGGGCTCAATGCGATGCGACTGGACATTAACTTGGGCGACGTCTTACGAAATCGAGAAATGGACGATTACGGGTCCAACGCCGTGGCAAGAACCAAGGGTCTTCTTTCGCAGATCCTCCGACTGGCGGGGGTTGATAGAGATGGACGCAGTTTCGAGGTCTATCTTCCCTGGCCGGAGGAGCTCGTAGAAGGAACACGGTTCTGCTCGAATTTGGATACTAATCTCATACGCATGAAGAAGTGGCACGAACGCGTTGACGTGTATGTCCATGATGGGATCCTGTCCGTTTTGATCTACAAGAAGGTGGAACAGTTGATTGGGTATCAAGACGGCTCGACGTGGTTTCCCAGCGAGTTTCGGGAATTGGTGCACAGGAAGGCCGAGAAACAGGCCAAGGCGGGCCAATCCGAGAGCGTCAGCAAAGAGTAGGAGACCGCCTAGGGAAGAAGGAAACCGGGAGGGAGATCGGGAAGGATTGTCGGCGATGCCTCGATATTGCGTGAGGGTCGCTGAGTCCTTCCTGACCCGGCCGGGACCATTCCGGCCAACGTATTCGGGCAGTCGATTCAGGCTCCGGCCACGTATTACGTTCGCACCGTGGCGCCCGGTGATGCCGAGCTACGGCTGACGCTCGAAAGCGATCCCGATGGGTGTGAAGACCGCGTCATGTTGAGGATCTGGCCTACCGATCTGGACGGCGATGCCGACCATGATGCGATAATCGATGATGTCGGTCCCGACGACGACCTCGAGGATACTCTGCCGGGCGTTATTGTCCTGTGCAATCAGGACGACGACAACGGAGACGCGGTTGTCGACAATGCGGACGGTGTCATTAACGGGCCGACTGACGGCGACGATCTGGCGCCGGTCGTGATTCGGATTATGCCGGACCTTCCGTCAGCCTGGACGGTTACGCTTGCTCTGGAGAATCCGACCAACGTTGCGGCCGGGTTGGGCGCGGGCGACGTCGTTCGCGTTTACCCGGAACTGACGGACGGTACGCCCAGTCTGCTGGGGCCGGGGTCGACCAGCTTCACTCTGCCCGAGACCGCTGCTGCGCACGATGTCGATCTCACGACGTTGCGTACCGGTGATGTGCCTTTGTGGGTAGAGGGGCTGGAGTTTGCGGCCGAGGTGAAACTCCGTCTAACGGTCAACGACGATGCCGGCGTTCTGGTTTGCGAGGACGTGATTCAGTTGAAGGTGTCGCCGCTGATTCTGCTGTCGAATCTCGAACCGGCGGAGACGAGTTATGTATCGCAAGTAGTCGGGACGCAGCCCGTCACGGCCGATTCGTATGCCTATACCACTCAGAGATTCCCGGACCAGACGCCACCGGGAATTGTGGATACGATTATCTACCCGCCGGACAATAGCGGTTGGGACGTCTGGGCCCGGGACGAGCTTCAGTTTTGCTACCAGGATTCGCCCGAGAAGAGCATGTACGTTGTGCTGGATTCGAAGCGGGACCGCCAGGGAATCGGCTTGCAGCCGTTCCCGCTGACCTTGCTCGGGCCGGATTTCGGCCATATCCAGATAGAAGATGGCATCTACTCTGCAAACTCGTTCGATTCCTTCGGGAATCTTGAGGTCTCACCTCCGTGCACAACCGCTGTCGGTGACTATCCGCTGGGCCGGATCTACTACGGGGATGATGACACACTGGACCTCGAAGATCGCATGGACTCCACGCTCCGAGAGTTTCTTGCTCGGCAAGGCGTGCAGAATCCCTTCACATTGGTAAGTAGCTGGCTCTTTGTGGGGCACGTGGACGAGTTGATGTCAATCGTTCCAAACCCCTATGCCACTCACGGATGGACAGTCCTGCTGGCCGATCCGGTGCTGGCCCTCGACATCCTCACCGGTGATGCCGTGGTGAGCGGAGGAGTTGACCAGGCACTCCATATTCCGAAGTACAATGACTACAGCGTAGTACAGTTGGATGCGCTGCTCGGGCGCACGACGTCAGATGGTTCGATGACAATCGAACAATACAATGCGGCGGGCGGTGCTTTGGCGTTACACCTCCAGGACTGTAGGGATGCCCTTGAGACGGAGCTCGAGTTAAATATGTCCGAGGACTTCTATACCGTTCCTGTGCTGTTTGACTCGGTTGACGGCACAGCGCTAGCGATTACTCCGAATCTGGTTAACGGCGGCGTATTCGGGACGACGTTGATCGCGCCGGATCCCTTTCTTTGCGCCGCTACGGAGGAGGATGTCAACGCGAACTATGTGCTCGATCCCGGCGAGGACACGAACAGCAACTTCATGCTGGACACCACACGTGACCCGTTCCAGGTCTGGCTTAACGCGAACGTGCCGCCCGGCGTCAACGTAGAGTACGTAGACGATTGGTTCCTTTATCATATTGAGCGCGGCGAGGTCCATTGCAGTTCGAATGAGAAGCGGGCGATACCAAGTGGCCCTGCATGGTGGGACTCGATGCCTTGACAGGAGAGAGACTCTTCGGAGATAGAATCATGAACATGACACGTAAGAGTTTTACATGCATCACGCGGGCGGTTGTGTTTCTCGCCTTGCCGCCATTCTTCGCGGGCACAACAAGGGCCGGGCAGGATCTGGCGGCACTGGAACGCGTGGCGAAAGCCGGTGGCGAGGAGTATATCCGATTGCGCAACGCGCTGCTGAAAACACATCCCGAGCCGTGGGATGTCGCCAATGCCGCAGCGCATTCTTGGGATACCGGGATTGCGGCCTTCATTCTGAATGAGCGACAGAAGGCGGCGGATATGTTTGTTAAATGGGATGCGCTACGCCTGCGGGTTTATGCTGATGGGACGTCCTACGCACTCCACCAAGGCACGTCAGACGCCGCCGCGGCATTTCTACTTGAGAAGATATGGAAGAGTCCTTCGGAGAGGGAACGCGACAGAGCCTACCGGCAGTTCTGCCGGGGGCACAAGGAGGAGTTCGCTCATGCCGGCGATCCAGCATTATGGACCGCTACCTGGGAGCAGTGTGAGGACGAGCAAATCCGATACGCAGTGCTTTATCAGGTTTGCGCTTCCTGCGATCCCTCCACGCAGCCAATTATCGTGGGGCTCCTAGCGGAAGAGGGCGACTCACTGCCTGTACGTCGGTTGAGGGCTCAGTGCATGAGTGGCCTGTGGCACCGCGATACGGAGCAGACTGTGGACGCTGTTCTCGGGGTCTGGGATGTTCTGAGCAAAACCGGCCACTGGAAATACAGCGGTGCGGGCGTACTGGCCAACAACAGCAGTGAACGGGCCCGTCGGTTTGTGCATGATCTTGTGCTCGATTCTACTGAGGACGAGGATCTGCGGGCCGAGATAGTGATCAAGTGCTGCCTTCGGCCGCACCCGGGTGACCTCGAAGTGTTCCGCAGGTTCTTTACCGGGCCGGGGTCGGATAAAATGAAAAAGGACGCACTACGCGGGCTCTACAGGTATCCGCTCAGCGGCATTCGGCCGCTTCTTCGAGAACTCCTGGTCGAGTCGACCGACCCTGTGATGATCGCCGCCGCGGCACTGACCTTCACCCAAGCGCACCGCTGGGCAAAAGACGTGCCCGAAGCGACGAAGGCTGAGGATATTGCATTGTTTGAGGAAGTGCTGCGTACGAAGGAGGGCTTATCGGGCGCTACGCGCGTCCACATAGACATGTACATCCAGGAGCTCCGGGCCAAGCCGGGCGATCCGCGGCCGACGCTGCCGGATCCTCCGCAGGATAGGTGATGCACCGGAAGCCGGCGTGGCGTGCCCGCATCCGCCCGCCACGCCGGCGTTTCTTGCACGGTCCAACGTACGGAATCGGCGAGATTGGATATCGGCGAAACGCGGCATCCAGCGGTTGCGTCCGGCCAGATGGTCAGGGCCATGCGGGCAGTGTTCGGAGACGGAAGCATGAGCATGAGACATAAACGTATCATCTGCACCGTAGGAGTCTTCGCGACCGTCGCCTTGCCGCTGTTCTTGGCATTGACGACGCGAGGAGGAGAGGATTTCGCGCGACTGGAGCGCGTGGCCAGAGCCGAAGGCGACGAGTATGTCCAATTGCGCGATGCGCTACTTGAGACGCACCCTGAACCGTGGGACGTTGGTGTTGCGGCGGGCCAGTCGTGGGATGCCGGGGTGATGGCGTTCATCCTGAACGCCCGCCGTGGTGCAAAGGACACGTTTAGGGGTTGGGACGCACTAAGTCCTCGGTACACTGCATCTGGTCGAAGTTATAGCCTCTCTGGCAAGGATTGGACGAGCGTATGGGCATTCCTGATCGAGAAGATATGGAAGGGGGAGACGGCTAGAGAGAGGGACGGTGCGGACTATGATCTCCAACAATACTGCAGAGAGAGCACCATAGAGCTGGGGCATCTGGCCCTCTGGCATGCCATATGGGATGGTTGTGATGATGAGCGGTTGCAGTCTGTTGCGGTGTTCCAGTTGTGTTCGAATCCGGATCCATCCACCCAGCCAATTATCGTGGAGCTTCTGAAGGGCGGGAATGGCTCGTTGGACGCGCGTCGACTGAGGGGTCAGTGCATGAGTGGCCTGTGGTACCGGGATACGGAGCAGACTGTGGACGCTGTTCTCGGCGTCTGGGATGCTCTGAGCAAGACCGGCCACTGGGAATACAGTGGGGCGGGCGTACTGGCCCGCACCAGCAGCGAACGCGCCCGGCGGTTTGTCTATGACCTTGTGCTCGATTCTAGTGAGGACGAGAGGCTGCGCGCCGAGACGTTGATGCACTTCTGCCATCGCCCGCAGCCGGGCGACATCCAAGTGTTCCGCAAGTTCTTTGCGGGACCGGGTTCGGATAAGATGAAGTGGGATGCACTGGGTGGGCTGTACAGGTATCCGCTCAATGACATTCGCCCGCTTCTTCGTGAACTTCTCATGGACTCGACTGACCCGAAGATGATCGCGAGTGCCGCGTTTGCGCTGAGCAAGGCCGACCTCTCTACGAAGGATGTGCCCGATGCGACGAAGGCGGAGGATATTGCACTGTTCGAGGAGGTTCTGCGAACAAGAGAGGACTTGCATGAAACGGCTCGCGTTCACATAGACCTGTACATTCGGAGGCTCCGGGCCAAGCCGGGCGATCCGCGGCCGACGCTACCGGATCCTCCGCAGGATAGGTGATGCACCGGAAGCCGGTGTGGCGTGCCCGCATCCGCCCGCCACGCCGGCGTTCCTTGTATGGTGCAACGTACGGAATCGGCGAGATTGGATATCGGCGAAACGCGGCATCCAGCGGTTGCGTCCGGCCAGATGGTCAGGGCCATGCGGGCAGTGTTCGGAGACGGAAGCATGAGCATGAGACATAAACGTATCATCTGCACCGTAGGAGTCTTCGCGACCGTCGCCTTGCCGCTGTTCTTGGCATTGACGACGCGAGGAGGAGAGGATTTCGCGCGACTGGAGCGCGTGGCCAGAGCCGAAGGCGACGAGTATGTCCAATTGCGCGATGTGCTACTTGAGACGCACCCTGAACCGTGGGACGTTGGTGTTGCGGCGGGCCAGTCGTGGGATGCCGGGGTGATGGCGTTCATCCTGAACGCCCGCCGTGGTGCAAAGGAAGAATTCAAGGGTTGGGACGCGCAACGTCCTCAGCCGACAGCCTCTGGCCATAGTTACGACCTCTGCAGCAGGGATTGGACTAGCGCATGGGCATTCCTGATGGAAAAGACCTGGAAAGGGGAGACGGCTAGAGAGAGGGACGGTGCGGACTATGACCTCCAACAATACTGCAGAAGCGCCATAGGGTCGGGTTACCTGGACCTTTGGCACGCCATATGGGACGAGTGCGACGATGAACGGTTCCGCTTGGTTGCGGTGCTTCAGTTGTGTTCGAATACGGATCCATCCACCCAGCCAATTATCGTGGAGCTTCTGAAGGGCGGGAATGGCTCGTTGGACGCGCGTCGACTGAGGGGGCAGTGTATGAGTGGCCTGTGGTACCGGGATACGGAGCAGACTGTGGACGCTGTTCTCGGCGTCTGGGATGCTCTGAGCAAGACCGGCCACTGGAAATACAGTGGGGCGGGCGTTCTGGCCAACAACAGCAGCGAACGGGCGCGGCGGCTTATCCATAAGCTCGTACTCGACCCTTCCGAGGACGAAAAACTACGCGCTGAGACTGTGTGCCGGTGCTGCCTGCGGCCGCACCCGGGCGACCTCGAAGTGTTCCGCAAGTTTTTTGCCGGACCGGGTTCGGTTAAGATGAAAAGCGATGCACTACGCGGATTGTACAGGTATCCGCTCAATGGTATTCGGCCGCTTCTTCGAGAACTCCTGGTCGAGTCGACCGACCCTGGGATAATCGCCGACGCGGCAGTGACCTTGACCCAAGCGCACCGGTGGGCGAAAGACGTGCCGGAAGCGACGAAGGCTGAGGATATCGCATTGTTTGAGGAAGTGCTGCGTACGAAGGAGGGCTTATCGGGCGCTACGCGCGTCCACATAGACATGTACATCCAGGAGCTCCGGGCCAAGCCGGGCGATCCGCGGCCGACGCTGCCGGATCCTCCGCAGGACAGGTGATGCACCGGAGGCCGGTGTGGCGTGCCTGATAACGACGACGAAGGGAAGGTGATTGTCGACAACACAGCGCCGACCGTAACGGGGTTTCAACCGCTCTAGAAGGCTGGAATCGGGCTGGGAAGGAGTAAGAAGAGCTGAGAATCCCTGTCAGTGCGGTTTGCGGGTAGGATAGCCACGCCGCCGCTGACGGTTCGGATGCAAGAGGACGCAGAACGCGTACTGATCACCATAGCCGCTAATCTAATGCCGCTCCGCGACACCGAACGGGTTGATCCGTTCGGTGCCGCGGGTGGTTTGCGATGGGCGGTGCCAGTATGCGGGCAGTAGCGGAGTTTCTCTGGCGCGTGTTGCGCTGCAGGTCGGGAGTGCTGTGAAGGCGAAACCGTGTGCTGCGCGGTGGGCGACGTTTGTTGCGGCGACGAATGTTGTGATCCGGAACGTTGTTGCGGGAACGGGGAGTGTTGCGCGGAGGAGTGTGAGGAGTGCCTGGACAACGGGTCGCTGTCGGGCGGAACGGTCAGTGTGGTGCCGCAGGTCGTGTGCATCGGGCAGACGATCATCTTTTCCGTCGACGGCGTGGTCGATAGCGGCGGTCTGAAGCGGGTTGATTGCTCCAGCACCATCGACCTTCCGGCCGTGGAGCCGAGCTACACGTGGGTGATCACGAAGCCGGACTCGACCACGGAAAGCGGCTCGGGTGCGTCGGCCAACGTCACAACCGACCAGGCCGGAGTCTACTCATGCACCTTCACGGCCAACGCCGACCGCGAGTGCCCGCCGGCGGATCTCGAACTCGCCCCGGCGGTCGGCACGGCGGACGAGTTGGTGGAAGTGACCGTTGAGGCAGAGGACGGGCTCATCGATTGCATGGAAGGACGAGTCGTTACGTTCACGGCAACGGTTGAGGGTGTTGTGCCGGAGAGCCAGAAGCCTATCGAGTACACTTTCCACTTTGAGCACGCGGATGGTACGCCGTGGACCCATACAATCGTGTCGCACATGTTGCAGGTGGACTACGATGCCATCGCGTCACAGGTGCCGGAGGGCAATCCGGATCACTTCTTCGATACACCCATCTACGTCGAAGTGCAACTCCAGGCGTGCGATCCCGTGACGTCGGATACGCTGGATATTCGAGTCTATGAGCTGTGGATCAACGACTTTCGGCACCACGCCAGTGGCCGAGACTGGCAGGTTGTTGTTGGCGAGGCGATCGAGTATGCCGCCACGGCGTCATCGGACTGCACCAGCTGGGATTGGGATATGGAAGATGGGTTCCCCGATGTGTGGAATCCGTCGGGAGGTAATGCGAAGACGGGCGCCAACATGGTAATCCCTTTTACCGATCTTCCGGGGCTGGATGGCGATGATTTCGGCGACGAGTATGGCACCGTTAACGTGTTCTGCGAGGACGGGGAGGGAAACAACCACCGAGTCTACTCCGCCGATCTCGCGCCGCCGAGACTCGCCAAGGTGTTCTCTGATCCGGCGCTGGACACGAGTGGCAGCCCGCCTAACCAAAGTTCTCCTCCATGTTGGTTTCTCTTCTGGCAGAATGGCGCATGTCCCGACCTAGATGAGTTCGAATACAGGCACATGAATGCGTACGGAGAGTCTCAAGTCATCTTCGGCTGGTTCTGGGATACACACATCCTTAGGGTCGGCATCCCAGCGGGCGGGACGCATTATCCCAATGGCCTATTGATCAACGGCGTGCAATATGGAGGTGCATCGGGAATCGACTGCTGCGCGGAAGTGGTCGTTCATGAGATGCACCACAACGTCCTCTCCGTCGAAATAAACGACGGAGCGACAGATACTGATCCGGCGAATCCGCCCGCGGCACCGCACATCGGCGTTTGGTTGCCCGATGCCAGAGAACCCGGACTGGGATGCTCGAACGCGAATAAGGACACTTTCAATCTGGCAATTCTCAAGGCTCCGGTATACATTGGATATGGCGATAATGAGTACTCTGCCGTAACCACGGCACATGGAAGCATCGGTGTTGCAGCGAAGGACTGGTCTAAAGGAGGAAAGCAATGGTAGGCGTGTTCTGTCGACGTGGCGCGTTTTTATGGTATCTGGCGACTGCAGTGGCGCCCATGGGTGGGCTTGGCCGCGTTGCGGCGGACGGACCAGAGCCTGGGTGCGATCGTCTCGCTCTTGAGTTGGTTTCCCCTGATGTCAAAGCACGCGAGGCGGCACTCGCCGAGTTGAATCGCGTGAGACGTCGGTCGAAGGGTGAATTCGACTTAGAACATAAGCTCCTGCTCTTTAAGCAGATTGTGGCATTGGACTCGCCAAACTACGCGTACAGGGCGACCTGCTTCCTCGCAAAACTACCCGTGGATGATGAGGTTCTGACGTTGGCAAAGCGGGCCGTTGCGGACGAGAAGTGTGGATTGAGTCTGCTGATCGGCAGTCTGGCGTACGCCGAAGGACATGCGCCGGAGGAGTTCGGCAGCTTCTTCAGAAGTCGCAAGTACGAGGAACATGACAAGGCAGTTTTGGCGCTGTTTGCAGCTTCGGAGGCGGTCCAGGAAATCAGACATGCGCACTTCGGGAGCTTGGTTGATAGCTACCTGACGTGGCAGCCGGGAGACGTGGCCGACACCGAGAACCCGTTCCGGCCGGCCATCCTGCGCGCCGGTAACTCCATCGTTCCCGAATTGCATGCCGCCTTGAGCACGTGTGGGCAAAACCGGGGATCGGCTATCAAGGTCGTGTGGATACTGGGAGAGATCGGTAGTCCTGAGAGTTTCGACCTGTTACTGACTGAGTATTTGGCGGCCCCGTCTCACAGAGTTGGCATCTCCCTCGGGGCATGCCTCGGTAGCCTTAACGTGGAGCGACTTTTTGCGGAGATAGACGATACGCGGGTGCTGAAACAGCTTCTCAGTGACGTTTATGGGCGTGATTGGGGGCGTGTCGAGAGTTTCGCGTTGCCTGCAATAAGGAACGATATGATCAAGAACCTGCAAGTGATACGGGAGAACTGCAAACGCCGGAGTGTACCGATGTTGGGCTAGAGCGAACAGTGAGCTGGAGTATCGGTTCATAGGAAGGTCGCGACTGCTGCGTGCGGCGCGATCGGTTGTGGGCGGATGGACATGGTCCGTCGCTCGTCGGACCGACGCAGTGAGCTGTCGGACGAAGGCCGAAGGAGGAAAAAGGAATGCTAGTATTCAGTATGGTACGGATCGCAGCCCGGTTGCGATTGTCCATGATTGTCACGGCTATGCTCGTGGTTATCGCGAGCGCGCACGCTCAGCAAGCGAAACGGATGACCGCGATGGCGTGTGATGACGCACGCGTGGCGCAGATCAATGCATGGGACGAGAAGACGATTCTGCGCGAGTTGGCCCGAATCCTCGGCACTCAATCCGGCGCCGAGGTCGACTGCAACCGGGTCGTGCTAAGAAGGGTCCGCGATATGAGCCTCGTCGCCGCTGAGGAGCAGTTAAGGACGTTCGTTGGCGAAGTGCGTCCGCCCTCCAAGTCGCACATTCGCGGTGAGAGCGATCCGCGATGGGCGATTAAGTATGATGTGATGGCTACCTTGCTGAGCTTTGATTTGGACAGGCGCGGGCTCGACAGTATCGAGGATCGCGCTGCATACCTGTTTGCAGCAGTGGAGAAAAAGACGACGACAAAGAGCGATGTGATTAATGCCGAAATCATTTTGCTGCGAGATTGTGCGTCGGGGTTGACGGACGTACTACTTAGAATGATCGACAGACCGGCTGGCGACGTGCTGCGGACTGTGGCGCTTGACGTTGGGCGAAATTCGGAGGATCTACGATTCGAGGATGAGCTTCTGGTGCGAATCGACGACATCCGAACGACCGACCCGGCTATGTATCGCCGGATGCTGGGCGTGCTTGGGGCGATCGGCAGCGAGAGGTCGGTTGCGTACTTCGCCGGTCGTTTGAATGGTATTGACGGCGAAGAGAGGAGTGATGCGGCCAGCGGTCTGCGGCTTCTCGCGGCTCACGGGCGAACCAAGCAGGTGCGGGCGGCCGCCGATGAGGCACTCGCTCAGGAGGCTCCGGCCGCATCGGTGCCTGGGCAAGATAACCGAGATGGGGAGACGCCGGGGGAAGCCGACAGTCCGAGACGCGTCACGAAGGAAGAGAAGAAACCCAAGTTTGCACGGCCCGAGGAGGTCGGGGAAGACCTGTCCGGGTTGCCTTCGTCGGAACTACTGCGCCGGCTGGTTCGATCATCCGACAGGATTGAGCGCCGGAAGGCGGCGAAAACGCTCGGTGACAGAGAGCTCGGCAAAACCGGGGCAAAACCGGGGACAGTCAAAACCGGGGACAGTCACCGATTCACCGGGTCCTTTCCGCATGACCGTCGTGTCTTCTCCGTTGGCGCGCGGCTTCCTAAGGCGGCCCACGGGTATCGCCACGGCACGCGAACCACCTTCGCCCGGACCGGGTTCCGCTCGCCGTACCGCAGCCCGCGCCACAGGTGCAACTCGTCCATAAAATAGGTGACTGTCCCCGGTTTTACCGTCCCCGGTTTTACCCAACCACCTTCGCCCGGACCGGGTTCCGCTCGCCGTACCGCAGCCCGCGCCACAGGTGCAACTCGTAGATAAAATAGGTGACTGTCCCCGGTTTTACCCCACTCGTAGATAAAATAGGTGACTGTCCCCGGTTTTACCCCGGTTTTACCGGTTTTACGGGTTGGTGGAGCCCATTTGTGTTGACGGGGCCGTCCACCGGGCGGCGTTTGAACCGGGGGTGGTTGAAGCCCGATGGGAGAAGCCCCAGGGCAACCGCGTCTAATCTGCTGCAGTCTGCGTGGCGGACCACTATCGCAAGTTACGTTAAGAGAGGTCAGACGTCGACGATGCGATGTACCGGGCGCCGGTGTTCCAAGGCCGGAAGCCGCGATCGAGGTTTGAATGCGATTGCCCGCGGAGGCGCCCGCGGTGCGAGCAGGGGCATGGACATGATCCTGGGGCGTGGGTTACGATGTCCATCTGCCGGAGGGTCGGCGTTCTTCTTGGATTCGGATGCGGACAACGATGAGCGGTTCCGAGCGGGCAGACAATAGGGGGGGCGTCGGAGTTAGTGCAATCGTAGCGATTGTGCTGCTCATCGGGTGTGGTGCGGCCTATCGGATTGCGACCGCCCGACTCGCGGATGTCTCGGGGTGTGTTCCGCTTCCTCGCGGCACGCTCGAGGCATTACCCACGAAGATTGGTTCATGGGTCGGGGAGGATATGCCGCTGTCCGAGGTGGTTGTCGAGGCCACCGATACCGATGATCACGTCAGCCGGGTTTACACGCGCTACGGCGGCGGGGTGGCGTTGTTCGTGGCCTATGGGGTACGTTTTCGTGACTTGGCCCCGCACCGCCCGGAGGTCTGCTATCCGGGTTCCGGCTGGGTACGTCAGGGTGCGGAGGTGATAGACGTGCCGTTGGCGGATGGATCGAGCCTGGCCGGTCAGCTTCATCACTTCGCCCGTGGAGCCTTTGACTCCGAGACTATTAGCGTACTGAACTACTACATCGTGGATGGCAGGCACCATCAGGATATCTCGCGGCTTCGCTCGTTGGCCTGGCGGTTTGAGGCAGATGCGAAGTACGTCGCTCAGGTGCAGATAGCTTCTTCTTTCGGAGAGTTCTTTGATCGTTCTGATGAGTTAGTGAAGACGTTCGCGTTCGATGCTGCGCCCGTGATCCGTGCGCTGCTGGAGGAGAAGGTGGCGGAGGCGATGTCGGGGCGAGAGACGAAACCGGATTGACGCTCTCCGGCACGGCATGAGGTGAGGGCACGACGTATGTATCATAGCCGTCTGCTCGTTGGAGGCGAGGCGTGACATCCTCAGGCAAAGCTGTTTCCGCGACGGACCCCGGGCAGGGCAAGATGTCGGCAATGTGGCTGCTGCCCACCTTGGTTGCCGGGGCTCTGTTGTGGTCGTATTGGCCGACCGCGTGTCCACTCTGGCATGAGTGGCAGACCGACAGTGATTACTCCGTCGGGCAGTTGGTTCCGCTTGCGGCTCTGTACCTCGTTTGGCAAGAGCGAAGGGCTTTGGCCAAGTGCGGGGCGACACCATGCTGGTGGGGGCTTGGAGTCATTCTTGTGGCACAGGCGGCCCGCGCCTTCGGCCTTCTGTTTCTCTACGAGTCCGCCGAGCGATACTCGCTCGTGCTGACCGTAGTCGGACTCACTCTCTTGATTGCGGGCCGGCAGGTTTTCTGGCGCGTCCGTTGGATATTGGCCTTTCTGTTCCTTATGGTGCCGTTGCCGGGGAAGATCCACAATCTCATATCGGGGCCTCTGCAATCGGTTGCGACGACAAGCTCCGTGTTCGTCCTGGAGTTGTTCGGCGTTACGGTGACGCGCGAAGGGCATGTCATGGTGTTGAACCACGACACGCCGGTAGCTGTTGCAGAAGCGTGCAGCGGATTGCGCATGTTGACGGCGTTTGTGATCGTAGCCTCGATTCTAGCGTACGTGGTGAACCGGCCTGGATGGCAGAAGGCGACGCTGGTGCTTTCCAGTATTCCGATCGCGATTCTGTGCAACGTTGTGCGCTTGGTTGCCACTTCGGTGCTGTTCATGGTGGCGAGCAATGAAACCGCCGAGCGGTTCTTTCACGACTTCGCGGGCTGGACCATGATGCCGGTAGCCGTACTGGCTCTCGTCGCTGAGTTGTGGATCATGTCCAAATTGGTGGTGGATGCGCCGGTGGGGTCTAAAGCGCGCTGATCGCGGCGGAATCAGGGGGTGGGCTTCGATCCGGAAGTGCTTGTCGTGGTCCCGGCCGTATTGAATGGGGGGGCATCGCGCGGCCGGGCCGCGACCGGCTTTCCCGGGGCGATCCACCCCGAGTGGCTACGTTGAAGCTAATCGGTGGCGTGAGGGGCATCTCGCGGTACTCTCGCCCGTGCGGGGAGCGGGCGCCGAGGGGTGGACGACCTCTGAACCGCCGGAAATCGATCGAGCGTTTGCCCGTATTAGGGGCTTGACCCGGGATTGGGCATGTGCGATACTATTATCTTGTGTTTTTTCACTTTCTTGCGGGTACCGTGTACTTGCGCTTGGAGGGGCGAAAGTGAAGCGAAGACACATCCAGGCGATCCTGATGGGTCTCCGACTGGCGGTGGTTCTGGGTAGCGTTCTACTCTTTGCCAATGCGGCGAAGAGTGGCGGCGGCCCGGAGAACGCGCTGCTGATTATTGATCCGAGGAGTGCGGAAGCCGTCTACGTAGGGAACTACTACAGGAACATCCGCAACGTTCCAGACCGGAACGTTATTTACATGGATCCGTCGGCGAGCGACTACGAGAGCCACGCCGAGGTACAACTCGACGCATTGTTCGGCATGCTGACGAACCTCGGGGTCGACGATCACATCGACTACATCATCATCCCGCCGGGTTCGTCGTTTTTTGTGAGTGCGGAGGGGCTCGTTACCGATGCCTGTTCGGCGGTGACTCGTTTCTCGATTTCCTCCGTTTACACCATGGCCTTTCTGGCGGACGAGATTCTGGAGAGCGCCCAGACCACGCCGGTTTCTACCCAGTTGCGCAACGAGTATTACACGGAGTACAACATCGCTAAAGCGTTCGATGGGAACACCATGTGGTACAATGGTAATACCTGGCCGCCGGAGATGTCACTTGCGCGGCGTTACTTCATCGGTGCCTTGTTGGGCTATGATGGTGCGCTTGGCAACACTATCGAAGAAACCATCGCGATGATCGATCGTAGCGTGATGGTGGACGGTTCGCGGCCGGCGGGCACGTTCTACTTCATGGAGACATCGGACGAGCTTCGAAGCGGCCCCCGCGACGTGGAGTTCTCTGCGGCAGTGGATGCCATCGAGGACATTGGCGGGCAAGCTGAACATCTTCTTGGCGTTCTTCCGCTGGACCACCACGATTGCCTCGGCATCATGACCGGGTGGGCGTCTCCGGAGATTGACTCTCCGGACATGACTCTCCTCTCTGGAGCGTTCTGCGATCACTTAACAAGCTACGCCGGCCAGTTTGACATTTCGTCGCAGGCCAAGCTCTCGCGGTGGATTGCGGAAGGAGCCAGTGGTTCCTACGGGACGGTTCAGGAACCGTGCAATTACCCGGGTAAGTTCCCCGACCCGCGTATGCATGTGTTCTACGCTCAAGGGGCGTCGCTTGGCGAGGCCGTGTTGCGTAGTCTGGAGTACGTGCCTTTCCAGGGGTTGACGTACGGTGATCCGTTGACAAGGCCCTTTGCGTATTTGCCGGATGTCGAGGTCGCTGACGCTCCGTCCGGGGAGATCTCGGGCAATCTCGTTTTGACGCCCACGGCGACTACACCGAATCCCGAGGCGGGAATAAGCGGCTTCGATCTGTATGTTGACGGGATACTCCTTGCGGCCGCCGAGGTCGATTCGAGTTTCGTTGTGGATACTACCGAATGGCCGGACGGCACTCATGACGTGCGGATTGTGGCGTACGAGGACAGCTCCGTTGCTTCGCAGGGTCGGTGGATTGGGTCGGTTCGAACCAACAACCACGGTCGGTCGGCGACGCTTGGCGTTGACCAGGCGGACGGTGAGTTGGGCACGTTGTTTACGATCGACGTATCGGCTTCCGGGGCCGAGGTTACCGAGATTCGTCTAATAAGCGGGGCTCGTGTATTAGCGAGTTCGCCCTACGCTGCCGGCAGTTTGAAGTTGTTGGGGAAGGACCTTGGCCCGGGGCCGGTGCGCCTGCACGCGGAGGCTGAGTTTGACGATGGGTTGCTTGCCTTGAGCGATGTCGTTGTCGTCGACGTGCAGCCCAGCGGCGAACCGCAGGCCCACTCAGACCCGCCGGTTGCATTCAGTTACCGGAAACATGTCCCTCGGAATGTTCCGATCATTGTCGAGTTGCCGGCCAGCAACCTCGATGGAACTCCGTTGTCGTACACGGTCGGGGAGCTACCCGCGCAGGGCGTTTTGGTTGGTAGCGGGCCTACTCGGTTATTGCGGCCGGATCCCGGTGCTGCCGGTGAAGACGCGATCACGTTTGTCGTAGAAGACGAGGATAGTACCTCAAGTGTCGCGACGATCTCAATCCGGTACGAGTATGTCCTTCTAGGCGATCTGGATCTCGACAGGGATACGGATTTGGCTGACCTTAGTCTGTTCCAACGGTGTTTCTCCGGTTCCGATAATCCTCCGGCGTCCGCGTGCCCCGGGGAGGTCGACGCCGACATCGACGGGGATGGTGGTGATGTTGACCTGGATGACCTCGCGGCATTCATTGATAACATTACCGGACCGTGGTAACGCTGCCCGACCAGGCGTTCGTTTCGCTATGCGTGTAAGTCTAGGGGGAACTTTGCCGTTTACTGCGTTCTTTTGATGTAGCCTGGGGACGGTTGGTGCCAAAGTCGGGCGCCGGGTTCACTTGAACTGTAGCGCTGCCGGGCGGGGCGGTCGGCGGGAAAAGGCAATTACATCCTTGACAGACGGGGGTCATTCCAGTTATAGAAGGGTAGCATAGCGTATGTAGCTAAAGGCGTGGGGGTGTGCGCAGACGCAACCCGGCGGCGGACTACAAGGGATGTGAGGTTAATGGTCAACACGGCACGGCTTAGTCTGGCTGTTTTGTTCGTAGCGTGGACGGCGGGAGCGGTCCATGCAGACCTGACGCCGACCGTGCTGCCGACACCGGCGATGAGCGATTCAGTTGGCTTGCCGCAGGTTGCCGACGCTGATGGGCCCGGTGGAGGGCCTTCGGCTGATTTTGGTGCGAATCTCGGATCGCACCAGTTTGATGTCGTTGGTGCTCTGGGAGGGGTGTTCGGCACAGGAGTGTCGGATGGCCTGGTTCGGAGTGACGAATCGGTGGCACGGCGGATCGATCCTCTGCCCAGCAGCCTGAGTCTGTTCTTTTCCGCCATGCTGAGTGTCGGCGGATGGCATTTAGCGCGTTCCGCCCGGCACGTGCGCCTGGGTACTCTCCCCGGGTGGTACCACACTGATGCACCGGCCCAGATTGGGCATACCCTTTCGTTCGATTTCAATTACGCGCCGACAGTGTTGCGTGTTTTCGAGTCCGCGACATGCGGAGTTGATCAGCAAGCTGCCTGGCGCGATCCGTGGGGTGAACGGTGTTTGCGTTGCACCTCGCAGACTTTCCTGCTTGTCGCGGAACCTCGCGGCCCTCCCAGCGTTTCCTGAGTACCCGCAGAGCGACACGATAGGGGGCGAATACCCCGGTCTTGTTGTGCGTTTTTGGTGTTTGAGGAAACGAGAGTTATCAGTTTATAGAAGGGCTTCTCCGGTCCTTCGCCTTGTTGAGGCGGTGGACGCGGTTCGGGGCGGAGAAAGGGAAAGAGGGGATGAGGACACTGATTTGTATTTTGAAGGTCGTAGTGGTTGTGGCGTTCCTTGCGGCGCCGGTGTTGGCTGATTATACGAGCGTCACCGGTCCCGGTGAGACGGGGATCCAGAACCTTTTGAATAACCTTTATGGGACGACGTTTTCGCCGAGTGGTTCCAATGCGTCCTATTTCGACAATTCTGCTGTCGGAGGGAGCATCTGTGTCACGCGGGTTCACGATCACCTTGCTAGCGGATATGCGGGCGACCCCCTGCACCTGTTGTATGGGGCTACCAGCCTCGACGATACCGACCAGGTTTGGACAGACGGCATTGCGGCTGTGCGGGCTCGAGCTCGGTTCGCGGGCTACAGTCAGCATTTCGGGTGGGATGGGGGCCTGGGAACGACTCAGGCGAACTTCGCAGCCAACACTCTGTTTAGCGTATCCGAGGGGTACCACGAGGGTGCATTTACGGGACCGCTGGCGATATCCGGTGACTTCCGCTGGGCGCGTGCGAATAACGCGAGCGGTACGAGCAATCTGCAGTGGTCTGAAGTGGCGGCCAATACCGTTGATGGCTTGGACCACATGATAACTTACGAGGTCACCGGGGTTGCCGCGCCGGACGTGAGAACATGGTTGATTTTCTTTGATGACCAGATCGGTGGCGGAGACCGCGACTTCAACGACCTTGTCGTTGAGATTCAGGCCGTTCCGGTGCCCGGTGCCGTTCTTCTGGGCGCGCTGGGATTAGGCATGGTTGGCTTGGTCAAGCGGCGGTTCTCGTAGGCGGAGCGATTGATTATTCGTGCTCGTTACTGTCCTGACGGTGGCGAATGCGGCTTAGAATAGGAAGGGCTGAGATGACGGGAAAGACATTTGTGCCGGGGGCTCTGGTGTTGATAACACTGTTTGCCGCACCGGCTTTCGCGGACATTACGACTTTCTTTGGAGAAGACTTAGGGTTGGGCGAGTGGACCAGGTTGCCGGCTTGGTCGAACGCGGCCGGTGCTCGCGCCGATTTCGATGCAATGCTCACGGGGGGCGTTTCGACCGAGGATTTTGAATCGTACGCTCGAGGTACGTCCCTGCCGCTGGATCTGACCTTCACGGGCGGTTACGGCGATATCGGAGCCACGATATCGAGGACCGGGGGAACTTTCGACCCGTACGTCGAGGAAGTGCCCACGGGTACGAATGGCTACGGGCGCTTCCCCACGTCCGGCGACAATTACCTGGAGACCAGCAATGCGATGAGGATCGATTTCAACACGGCCGTTGCCGCATTCGGTTTCTACGGGATTGATATTGGCGACTTTGACGGCCAGGTTACCGTGACCACCGTCAACGGCGGGACGCACACGTACAATGTCGGCAACACGATGAACGGGGCAGGCGGATCAGTGCTCTTTTGGGGCATCATCGATACGGATCACCTGTTTACGTCCATCGAGTTTGGGAACACGGCATCCGATGTTGACTGTTTTGGCTTCGACGATATGACCGTGGGTGACCAGTATCAGGTCATTCCCGCGCCCGGTGCCGCTCTTCTTGGGGTGTTGGGTCTGAGCATGGTCGGCTGGGTCAAGCGGCGCTTCTCCTAAGGACGGGGCTATCGGGTGTTTCCGCCTCCACTGAGGGTGGCGGATCTTAGAGCTTATGGAAGGAAAACGCTCATGGTAAGACAAAGACAACTCACGAGTTTGGCTGCTGTTGCTGCGTTGATTGTGGCTGGGCTGGTGATATCGGCGCCCGCGCAGGCGGACCCGTCCGTGTTGTCGTTCGGCTATAACACGCTTGCCGGGTCCTTTACGCCAAGTGGCAGTAACGGCGGCGGTTTCGTTGCGACGGCAACCACGAGTCTGGGCGGCGGACCGTTGTTTACTCAGGGGGCGGCGACGAGGTTGGTGGAGCCTACTGGGACAGCCCAGTTTCTCTTTCACCCCGATTTCGACTTCGGCGATGCGGATTTCTCGCTCAATCTGAGTATCTTCGATATAGACCGAGACCTGAACACTGCGTTGGCGCACGGGACGTTGACGGCTATTGACATAGACGGAGACGTGATCACCGGTAGTGTGTCCGGCGGCTGGACTCTGATCGGCGGCCAGGCGACTTTTACCGGTGGTATCAGCGAGCTGGCCATCAGCAGCGATGATGGCTCGTTCGACGGACAGTTCGGGACGGATTTTGATGCCGCGTTTGATGATCTGGACCAGATGATCGGCGTGGTGACTGATATAACCGGTGTTTCGGGCGGGTTCTTCGAGGAGGGGTTCATCGACCACTCGTCGCTCGTAACCAGTCAGATTATCCCCGCGCCTGGAGCTGTGGTGCTGGGGGTCATTGGGCTGGGTATGGTGGGCTGGATTCGCAAGCGCACCGGGTAGAGACTTTCCGTACAACAGACAGGGCATGACTTAGCAATTGGCGCCGGCGGGGGCTGTGATGAGCCCCGCCGGCGTTCTTCTTGTCCACCTTCTGAGCGCCCAGATCTGCAACGATGCGGTTCGCGAGCGTTTCTGGTAGAGTGATCCCAGCGGTAGGGTGGCCGGTGTTCCGACGGGCTCGCCGCTCATTCTAACGGTCAACACATGGTGGGGTTGGTTGCCTCACACGGAAAGGATTCTCGCCATGAAAGCGTTGCGCCATTCTGGCCGAGTCAACGTCAGGTCGCTGGTCATTCTCGTGCTGGTTGTGGGGATGCTCGGTTGTGCCGCCGTCGTCGGTCACTACGTGAGGAAACGGATCGTCACCGCGAACGCCCTGGCGGCCGGCAAGGCCGAACTGGATCAGGGAAACTGGTCGGACGCGTGCAAGCACTTGAAGGTCTATTTGTCGAAGTATCCTGACGACGTGGAGATTCTCGAGGAGTATGCACGGGCGCGCCTTGCTATTCGTCCACTCGAGGCGGGCAACATCGGGTATGCGATTGGAGCGTATCGCCGATTGCTGCGACACAAGCCTGCCGACGAGATGGTTTGTAGCGAACTTGCCAGGCTCTACCACGCTGTCCGGGAATACGATGACGCGGCGTATATCTGCCGTGAGCGTTTGAAGGCGGCGTCTTCTGATGCTACGGCCATGCTCTGGCTCGGCAAGGCGCTTGCCGCCCAGCACAAGTATGACGAGGCGAACGAGCTGCTTACGAGCCTGGTCACGCAACACGGGGAACAGGTGGAGGGTTACCTTTTGTTGAGCGCTCTGGCCATGCAAAAGGGTGAGAGCTCGTCCAAGAACGTGGCCACGGATTGGCTGAATCAGGCGGTGCAGGCTGTTCCCGATTCGGCCGAAGCGAGGGTGGAGCGGGCACGGCATCGCCGGGCAAACCTCAACGACTTGGCCGGCGCGCGTGGAGATCTTGAGACTGCAAGTGCGCTGCAGCCTGACGACCCACGAGTAATGCTGCTTCTGGCGGTGGAGTGGACGTCTCTGGGCGACCTGGACCGGGCGCACGATGCGATGGAAGCTGTTGCGGAAGTCGACCCGGATACTCTTGCTGATTCGAATATTAGCCCTGCCGGCTTCGTTTTGGCGAGGTCGGTATCTGCAGCCAAGCTGACACTCCTGCGCGGCGAGAACAAGAAGGGGGTGGAGCTTGCAGATCAGACGCTTGCGCGACTCTCGGATCAGTGGCGAGTGAAGTTTCTTCCCGTCGCGGCGAGGCTCTATGTGGCCGGTGCTTGCGTTGATAAGGCCCGGGGGGCTGTCAATGAGCTGCGGGCTGCTGTCGAGCTGACCAGTGACGCAAAGGGGTCGATGTACGACGAACTTGCGCTGATTGACGCGGCTGTTTCGGATGCCGAAGGGCGGTGGTATGCGGTAATCGCCTTGCTTGAGGATCGAGTATCTGTTGATCCCGGACAGGCGAATGAGTGGAGGTTGTTGTGGAGGGCGTACGAGGGGAGCGGCCAATCCCGGAGGGCTCTCCGCGCGTTGGAGACTTACGTTAGTCTCAGGCCGGCCGATACAACAGCGGCGCTGGCCCTCGCGCGAGCCTACGCGAACCGGGATTGGGGCAAAGTCCTTCGGTATGCAGGGCAAGTTGAGCGGGCAAACCCGCACAACCTGGGGGCGAAGCTGTTGCGAATCGAGGCGACGCTGCGCGGCGCTCGGGGAAGAGTCGGTGAATCTCAGATTGCCGAATCCGCTGCGGAGCTAGCGGCGCTGCGAGAAGCGAATCCAAGAAGTGTTGGCATCCGTCTGCTGCAAGCACTCATTGCCGTTGGGCAGGGACGTCTCGACGACGCAATTGCCGAGTTGGAACATGCGGTTTCCGACACCGACGAGCCGTTGATTCCGGCGTTGCAGCTTCTGCAGCTTCATGCCCAGGCCGGCCGGACCGAGCAGGCGATTGCGGTGGCCACAAGTGCCATGGAGCGTCACCCAGACGTTGCGGTACCGGCGACGGCTCTGGCCGAGCTGCTTGCGAGTTCCGGCCAGGCAGATCGGGCGGAAAAAACGCTAAGAGAAGCGATTGCGCGGTTGACGGGTAGGGAGAAGGTGCGCGCGGTTCTTACCCTGGCGCGGCACCTGCTTTCCAAGGATGACCGGTCACCGGGGATCGAGTTACTCAGCAGGTTCGCCGTTGATCATCCGGACGATGTCCAATCCCGGCTGGTGTTGTCGGAACTTCCCGAAGTCCGTGATGATGCGGAAAAGGCGCAGGAGTTGGTCGATGAGCTACGGGGTATCGAGGGTGAGCGGGGGGTGCGTTGGAGGGTGGCGCAGGCGGTGCTTTGGCTGCGGCAGGCTGATTGGCGGTCTCGGCAGGAAGCGATTGAGGAGTTGTTACGGGACAGCATCCAAACTGATCGGGGCTGGTCTGCCCCGGTTCTGGCATTGGGAAGCATGTATGAGCTTTCCGGGAGGGACAGGCAAGCAGAAGAGCTGTACCGCGGAGTGCTCGCGGCGCTCCCCGAACAAATCGAAGTGGTGAGTCAGCTCGTCGCCTTGTTTGAAAGGCAGCGACGTTTCGCGGAGGCGGCTTCGCTCCTGGAGGGAATGCCGGAAGTTCCGAAACTGAGCGAGCATCGGGTGATTACGGCGGTTGGCCTTGGAGAGTACGACGCGGCGATCGAGCAACTGCGGCAGCGTACGGCGGCAGACCCGGGCAACGTTGGTGCGAAGATAACGCTTGCGAAGCTGCTGTATTCTCACCATGGTGATGTCGGCGGCGCATTGGATCTGTTGGACGAGGCTCAGACCCTTGCTCCGGATTTACTGACAGCAATAACGGCTAAGACGACGATTCTGCACGCCGAAGGCCGTAACAGCGAGGTCATCACCCTCCTTGATAACGAGGTCAAACGTCGGGGGGATTTCGCTGCTTACCTGCTGCGGGGTGCGTACTTCGCCACGATTGGTGAGGTGGATCAGGCCGAGCAGGACTACGTTCATTTGACGACGGTTGGACAATCGGCTGTTGATGGTTACGCATCGCTGGGCGAATTCTATCAGAGGTTGGGGAGGACGGATGAGGCCATTGCCGCGTGGGAGGCTGGTTTGAAGATCGCCCCGAATGATGATCGGATGAAGCGGATGCTCCTGGCGGCTCTTGTGGCCAGCCCGCGCATGCCGGACCGTGAGCGGTCGCGGGCAATGCTGCGCGGGCTGCTGGCGCGCGCGCCCGATGATCCGGACGTTCTGTCCGCTCAAGCCGATCTGTTGCTGGCCGACGGTACGCCGGAGGCGATTGAGCAGGCCACCGATACGCTGGACCGTGTGACAGGCCTCGACCCTCGGAACGTCGGTGCTTACCTGCGTTTGATTCAATTGGCACGACAAGACGGCAATCTGTCGGAAGCGCGGCGTCTGGCGGTTAGAGGGCTTGGAGCCAACCCGTATGACGTTGCGTTGCTCCTGGTGCGAGCCGGTCTGGAAGCCGAGCTCGACAATGTCCGCGTGGCTCGCCAACTGGCGGAGTCGGTCCTGGAGATACACCCAAGAAACGTCGCGGCGTACAACCTGTTGTCAGGATTGGCACTCCTGGCGGGCGAGATAGAATCAGCGCGAGCACTTAACGAGAAGGCCCTCGAGTTTGATAATCTCAACGAGATTGCTCAGGAAACTCACGCCAAGATCCTCATCGCAGGGGGACAATACGATCAAGCTCTTCGAGACCTCGAGTCTTATCGTGGAACTGGGGAGGGCGGTGGCAGCGTTGTCACCCTTCTGGCACTGGCGGCGCTTTATCGAGAGCGCGGGGACTTTGATACGGCGGGGGAACGCCTTGATGAGGCCGCCGAACTTGCCCCAGGCGATTCGAGCGTTTTCGGCGAACGCCTGCGCTGGTTAGCGGCACAAGACCGGTTCGACGAGATCGTGAAGAGGCTCGCGGAACATCGTGTCGATCAACCGGGCGAATTGCAGGCCTTACTTGTGGGAGGTGGGCTCCTTGCCTCCGCAGGGGAGGAGGCCCATGTTCGCACGGCCAAGTCCCTGTTCGAACAAGCCATTGCGTATGAGCCGAACAGTGTTGATGGGCATCTTGGCCTTGCCCGAGTCGCTTACTTGGGCGGTGAAGTGGAGCTGGCCGAGCGCTCCTATTGGCGAGTTCTAGAGTTGGAACCCTATCACGAGCAGGCGCTGAATGACTTGGCGTGGATTCTCGTCGTCGAGCTGGATCGGGTCGAGGAGGCGCTGAGTCTGGCTGATAAGGGCGTGGCCCGATATCCGGACGATCCGCATCTGCTGGACACGCGAAGCGTAGTGTTCCTGAAGTTGGGTCGGACGGCGGATGCGAGGAGGGACTTGGAAGAGTGTGTGCGTAACGCGGCCGACCTTCCGGCGACCCGAGCGCGTGCGTTGTTCCACCTTGCCCAAGTATGCTTCGAAGAGAACAGCCTTGCGGATGCCAAAGCGAAGTTGGCGGAGGCTCTGGAAATCGACGGGCGAAGTCACGTGTTCAACGACCGAGAACGCCAAGAGATTGCGCAACTGAGCGGTAAGCTGTCAACAGCTCCAAGCGAGCAAGATCGTTGACGAAGGCGTAGGCCACGTGCTCCGGGGCGGCGGGAGTCGGCTGGGCTGCCGGCCGCCCAAAGCAAGTCAGTTTGAAGCGACCGAAGGTTGCTCAGTTCTGTTGACCGCTGAGACAGGGGCGGTCTGTGGTGCTGAGGTTCTATTATCGGGTTGTGACGTTTGTGGGCGGATTTGTTGCATTCTTGCGGTAGTGTTAATATTGGCTGGTTCAGGGGAAGATCTTGCAGTTTGGCGGTAACGAGTTTGTTTGATATCGGGCTGTGTGAGGCGAGATCAGCGGCTTCTACTCGGCAGTTCTGTGCGGGGAATCGAGGTTGCTTGACTTGTGACCCTGGCATTGCTAAATTAGGACAGTTCCTAGGTGCTCCTGCGTGGTGTGCCGGGACGGTCAGAGGATGGCGCTGTATAAAGCAGACCATTTCAATTGTAATTGCCTGCGGACAGCGGTTTTGGATTGGTACGTGCGGACGGCGCGTATACGATACAGACTGGCGGTGTATGCACGCGCCTAGGTAGAAGCCGGCATTCCGGTTGAATCTTGTGGTGTGCCCTAGTGGTTGGCTACATGTCAGTCGTTGGCGCTGCAGGGCTTTCGGAACGCCTGTGGCGGGTACTGTGGCTACCTATCTTGGGGCTGGTTATGAGGGGAAGTCGGGCTCGTTACTGTGGTAGCGAAGTTGCGTTGGAAACGATGGAGGATTTGTCTCGGTCGGCGTGCAGTGAGGTGGTAAGGACCGAATTAGCTGCCCCGGATCGGATCCGGGAGAGGTGATTCAGGGTTTCGGCAGGTGTGCGAATCACACTGCGGTTCGGCGTTTATGGTTGCGCGGGGACGGGCGATAAGCCGGTCTTTTGGGCACCGCGATTGTGGTGGAATTGTCGTGAGGCACAGAGTCAAGCCCGCGTCCGTAAGTAATGGCGGTCGTGGGTTTCTTTGGAGTTTCTGATGGTAGCAGTCTCGCCGATAAGTGATATTGTCGCCCGGTGGTGGTTGGTCCACACCAAGCCTCGCCACGAGAAGGCTCTGGCAGCAGACCTGGATCGCAAGGGTATCGCCCACTTTCTTCCTCTGGTGCATGTTAAGAGACGTCACGCGGGTCGCGTGTTCGACGTTCGTCTACCCCTTTTCCCAGGCTACCTTTTTTTGAGCGGCACGGAAGAAGAGCGTTGTGCGGCGTTGATGACGTCTCGAACGGTGAATGTGATCAAGGTGGCAGATCAGGAGGCACTCCGGCGAGACCTGCAGGACGTGTACCGCATTACCGTCAGCAAGGAGCCGGTGGATCTGTATCCCGGGATCCGAGAGGGCCGTCGTTGTCGTGTGATCGGTGGTCCTCTTAAGGGTCTTGAGGGAGTGGTCCTTCGCCGGCGCGAGGTGTCTCGCGTGTATGTAGCCGTCCACGCGTTGCTGCAGTCGGCGGAAGTTGAGATAGACGTGTCGCTGCTCGAACCAGTTTAGCCGCGTTCGTCGCCCTAAAGTCTTGTGCGGAAGTTGGTTACGTTCGATTCGGGAGCGTAGCTGAGGGGGACGAAGTCTGCCCGGACCACGTTAGGCTGCCCTAGATTCGGGTCTTGGCTTACGGGGCGCGTCGCCGGCATGATCGGACGCTGAACGGTCCTCCTTTCGGTGGCACGTAGGTTGGACGTCGGTTGTTCTTGCGTATTCCAATGCCGCCGTTGCGGCACTGAACGAACGAGGTGTACGGTTGCAGTCTCTAAGGTGGTACGCGCGACGCATCGGGGCCATGTCATCGGGAGAGGTGTGGTGGCGCGTGGGTGCTGCGCTTCAGGGGCTTGCGGACCGCTGCGTTCTGGGAGCTCGACAGAGGTCTATTCCTCTTTCGGAGCTTGCTGACGGGGAAGCAGGATTATCGGGACTGCGTCCATGCACGATTGGTGACCGGGCGCGGCAAAACGGTGAGGCCGCCGATTCGTCGCCGGTAGTCGTTCGTTGGCGAGAGAACGTGACCGAACGGGCGGACAAGCTGCTTGATAATCGGTTGACGCTCTTCGATTTGGAGGATCATGTTCTTGGGCCTGAGGTAGACTGGAACTACGAATACGAAGCACGGAAGGCGACCCCGCGGACGTTCGCCGCCGGAATCGATTACCGGGACCATACGGTTGCCGGTGACGCCAAGGTGGCATGGGAGCCGAGCCGGCATCAGCATCTGGTGGTGCTGGCCCGAGCTTATCGGCTGACCGGACGCCGTTGTTACGCGGAAAAGGTCATTCAGCAGCTAGAGAGTTGGATCCGCCAGTGTCCCTACGGACAGGGCATGAACTGGCGCAGTCCGCTCGAGCTGGCGATTCGCATTATCAACTGGGTGTGGGCTCTGGAGCTGATTGTGCCGTCGAAGGTCGTGACTTCACACCATCTTGACCGGCTGCTTCCGGTGGTCTACCGCCATGTGTGGGATATTTCCCGGAAGTATTCGCGGTATTCGTCGGCGAACAATCACTTGGTTGGAGAGGCTGCCGGCGTGTTCATCGCCAGCAGCTACTTTGCCGGTTTCAAGAGCGCGGATGCCTGGACCAAGGAGAGTCGGGCGATTCTCATGCGGGAGATCGCCAGGCAAGCGTTGGATGACGGCGGACATTGTGAACTGGCGATGGGATACCACATGTTCGTCCTCGAGTTCTTCTTGCTGGCGGGTCTGGCGGCACGGAGTACGGACTGCGACTTCTCGCGGGAGTACTGGGAACGATTGGAGCGCATGTTTGAGTTTCTCGCTGCGTTCACCGCGGGGGGCGAGCAGACACCGATGTTCGGTGATTGTGACGACGGTTACGTTCTTGACCTTGGCGGAGATGGAGACCGCGCCCGCAGTCTGCTGGCTATCGGTGCCACGGTTTTTGAGCGAAGTGATTTCAAGGCGGTCTCGGGAGATTCCGGCGAGCCCGTGTACTGGCTGCTCGGCGATGCGGGGTATAAGGCGTTTGCGAAGATCGATGCCGCAGGTGCGTCGGGCTCGATCGAGTCGCACGCGTTTAGTGATTCCGGTTATTATCTTCTTCAGTCCGGTGAGCGCGGGGGCTTGAACTCGATCAGCGTGACCTTCGACTGTGGTGATGTCGGGTTCGGTGCACTCGCGGCGCACGCCCATGCGGACGCGCTGAGTTTTACCCTGCGAGTTTGCGGTACGGATGTTTTCGTTGACCCGGGGACTTACGATTACTTCACGTATCCTCGATGGCGCGATTATTTCAGAAGCACGCAGGCACATAATACGATTGTCGTGGACGGCGTGGACCAGTCGGAGATGCTCGGACCTTTTCTCTGGGGGCGTCGAGCTCGCGCCCGGTGTCTGCACTGGGCCCCGTCCGCGTTCGGGGGCACCGTTAGCGGCGAGCACGACGGATACGGTTGTCTTGATGATCCGGTTTCTCACCGGCGGGCGATAACTCTGGACAGTCGCAGCTCAGAGGTAGTCGTACATGACGAGCTCAGCGGTGCCGGGACGCACGCCGCCGCCATGTACCTGCACGTGGCGGAGAATTGTCAGGTTTGTGGGGGCGCCGGAAACCGGTATGAAATCGACTGCGGGCGAAGTGCCGTTGTTGTACGACTCAACCCCGACCTCGAGGTTGACGTTGTCAAAGGGAGCGACGAGCCGATCTTGGGTTGGGTGAGTCGCCGATACCACAGCAAGGAGCCCGGCACGACTATTGTCGCCCGTTGTCGGTGGACGGGCAGCGTTACGTTGGACACTCGGATGACCGTTAAGGCGGAGCGGTTATGACACTGGTTGGGGCTGGTACGGTTTCGGAGAGCGGGTTCGGGAAGCGCACGTCACGGACGTCTTTCGCCGTATGAGAGGACGAGAGAAATGTCAGTCAAATCACGACCGACAGATGCCGCATATGGAAGAGAGGGTACGAAGCTGCCTGCACAGAACGAATACGGCAGGGGTTCTGCGGAGGTATCGGGGATCATTCTGGCGGGTGTCCACAGTTGGGGGCACGGAGCGCTGGAGGGTATGGTATGCAGACCTCTGCTGCCGGTCGCGGGTCGCCCGCTTATTGAGCATGTCATAACCTGGCTCCGGCGGGAAGGGATCAGCGGAGCGGTTGTCTGCGCAAACAGCGATACGGGCGTTCTGCGCGGGAGCCTCGGGGATGGGAAAGCTCTGGGGGTCTCCCTGGCGTACTACGAAGATGAAATGCCCAGAGGTCCGGCGGGGTGTGCGCGCGATGCGGCTGGGGTGGTCGGAGGCAAGGTGTTTGTGGTGGCGGAAGGCGCCATCGTGCCAAGAGTCGATCTTGCGAAGCTGCTGGAGGCCCACCACCGTCGAGAGGCGGCGCTTACGGTAGTAATGGCGGAAAGCGATTCGACCGGTGAGCGCGCCGGGTCGATGTCGGAGCCGGCGGGCATCTACCTATTCTCGGCGGCGGCGTTGGAGCACGTGCCTGCGACTGGTTATCAAGACATAAAGGAGACGCTGATCCCGCGCCTGCACGCGCAGGGCAAGCGTGTGGTGATCGAGACTGTTGCGGGGGGGCTTGCTCCGCGAGTGACGGGGGCGGCATCGTATTTGGCGGTGAATATGTGGGCTACGCAACGGATGGACGAAGAAGCGGCGACGCGCGGCGGTTACACCCGAGTCGAGGGTGGTTGGGTACACCGGTCCGCCTTGGTTGATGAGACTGCCCGGATTATCGGGTCGGCGGTAGTCGGTCCGGAGACCGTGGTCGGCCCTGAAGCGATGATTGCCGGCCCCGCGACGGTCGGTCCGGGATGTAGGATAGAGCATCGCAGCATAGTCAGCCGCTCTGCGGTTTGGGGTCGATGCACAATAGGCGCGAGTGCAATTGTGGATAGCAGCGTTCTCGCAGATGACACGCACATAGAACCCGAGCTGGTCGTGCGAAACACTGTGATTACTCCTAAGCGCCGCTCGCGTTATGAGTTTGTCAATAGGCTGGCTGCTTATCGTCAGGGGATGCGCAACCGGACATGAACCGGAGAGCGGGTCATCAATGACAGGGTCTGAGGGATTGTGGGGAGAAGCTTTGCTGACGCAAGGGGCGAGTGAATCGTCGGCGGACGGGACGATCGGCCCGGTGAGCCGGCGGCGTTCGTTCTTGCTGGGGGGGACGGGATTACGATGGTAGAACCAGAAGGACGGCAATCTGAATCTTCGCAGGGGGGAAAGGTTCGCGGCGAAATCGTCCCGGTTGAGGTCGGCGGGGCTTTGCCGATTGAGGCGACCGGCGATCCGGGTTACGGGCTGTTCGGCGGTTTGCCCTCGGGACCGCATGCGCCGGTGCCGGGTTTCTCGATTTCCATGTTGTTGCGGTCAAAGCTGTTGATCTTTGCGGTGTTTGTTGTCGTGGCGGCGATGGCGATTCCCTGCATATGGTTGTTTATGGTGCCGGAGTATCGGGCGACGGCAACCGTTCGGGTGTCGCCGGTAGTCTCGCGGATTGTCTTCAGAACCGAAGACAATGGAATGGTGCCACTTTACCAATCGTACCTTAACACGCAGGTTTCCGTAGTACACAGTCCTACGGTGCTTCAACGTGTTCTCGATCTGGAGAGTGTGCGCGCAACGGCCTGGTACCGCAGGGATGCCGGTTCCTTGATGTCCATGCTCAGAGCCCCACTCAGTTCCTTGGAGCGGCTCAAGGACGACTTGTCGATCAGGCCGCGGCGGAACACGGAGTTGATTGACGTATCAATGACTGCGATGGAATCGGCAGATGCGGCACTGATCGTCAATGCGGTCGTTGATGAGTACAAGAAACTCAGTGACGAGACCATGCGCGAGAGTGACATCCATCGGCTCGAGATGTTGACCAGCGAACGTGCGGCTCTTCAGAGAGAGATCGACGGAATCGTGGCCACGAAGTTCAATCTGTCCAAACGACTGGGCACGACCGGTTCCGAGGAGCTTCGTTCGCAGCTAAGTAGTCACCTAAGCTCGCTGGAAGCGGAAGAAGAACGATTGCAGCGCGAACTCGCGATGGCCCAATGGGAGCTGGAGATCTTGCCGGTGCCGAGCCGGGACGAAGACGTTGATACTGTTGATACTGATGGGAGCGACGCCGAGGATCCCCGCGAGGACTCGCAGCTTAGATATGCGGCGGATGTTGAGTGGCGTGGGTTGAATTCCGGTCTTGATATGGCCCGCCACGAATTGGAACTTGCCCGGAAACGCTATGGAGAGGCCCATCCTCGTATCGTGGAACTGATTGCAAGCGTAGACTACGCTGAGAGGATGTTGCGCGAGCGGGAGGCTCAACTGGCCCAAGAATGGGACGGGGACGTTCCTCAAGTCGCTTCGACTACCGTCGGAACGGTCGGGCCCGGCAGTCGAGCCGGCCTCGAGCGGCAGGCGCAGAGGTTGGAGCGGCAAATCGGACTACTTAGCGAGGAGATTCAACGCCAACGCAACAGGGTCGCCGAGGCCGGTGATGTGGCTAAGGATATTGCCCACTACGACGAGGAGATTCGGTACAAACGCGAGCTGTACGATGCGGTCCGTTCTCGCCTGAGTCAACTGGATATGGAGAGCAAGGCGACGGCGCGGATTTCGGTGGCAGCCCATGCCATCGCACCGACACAACCGCACCGTGACCGTCGGATTCTCTTGAGTGTGATGGCATTGGCAGGAGCATTGGCAGCCGGGCTGGCGGTCGGCTACCTGCGCGTGAGTACCGACCCGAGAATCCGTGAGGTGAGTGATATTCGTCCCGCCGGTCGGATCCCGTTCCTTGGGGAGCTGCCGCCGTTTCCTAAATCGATGGACCTTATGGCGGACTGCGACCCTGCCATCACGGAGGGAGTGCGGATGGTACGTACGGCCTTGCTGGCGCGCCTTGCTGATACGGGCAGCCGTGTGGTCCTGATTACAAGTTCATCAAGTGGGGCAGGCAAGACGAGTGTGGCTGTGATGTTGAGTCGAAGCCTGGCGCAGGTCGGGAAGCGGACCTTGCTGGTCGAGGCGGATCTTCGCCGGCCGTCGTTATCCGGTTACCTGAAGCTCAAGCCGAGTCCGGGGCTGGCGGCATCGTTGAACGGATCGATCGATGATTCGGCGGCGATCATCTCGACCGGTGTGCCCGGCTTCGATGTGCTGCCTGCGGGCGACTGTCCGGCTGATGTCGACTCAGATCTTCTCGCCAATGGCGTTTTTTCGGCGTGCTTGGATCGCTGGAAGAAGTCGTACGACTACGTGTTATTGGACAGTCCGCCGTTTTTGCCGGTTGCTGATTCTCGGATGCTCGCCGCTCAGGCCGATGGTACTATCATGGTGCTGAGGATGGCACATTGCCGCCGAACGGAGGTGGTCGAGGCGTATGCCGGGCTGGGAACGGGAGGCGGCACGCTACTGGGGACCGTCTTGCTCGGCAGCGCCCGCCGTCGCTCAGACTACGGGTATTACGGTGGCTATTATACCCCTTCGTCCGTTGGTTCCGGACCGTTGGAAACGCAGGAACCGGGTGGGCCCCGGAATGGCTAGCTTTGCTTTCCCTGGTCATTGATCATCAGGCTCCGTACTTGTCCTCCTCTTGTGGCGTGGTCTCGCTCGCGGCCTTGCCCTTTGGTACCGGTTCCTTCCTAGATCACGTTGCCACGACGATGGCCGGCGTTGCTGACGGGGATCTGTTGGTAATGCCGGCCTTTCAACCCGGCTCGGAGTATAAAGAGGCGATCGAAAGCAGCACGTCGCGCGGTATCAAAGTCATCTCGCCTGAGACCCTGCCTGCTGTACTGAGTGAATGTGAGCCTGCGGATTTTCTGCTCGCCGTGGATCTGGCACGTTGGCCGGGGGGCGGCTTTGATCTTGCGGAGATGACGCGCGATCACTGCGAGTATCGGGGGGCTTCGCACGTCGTAGCGATCGGATCCGGTGCTGACAACACGCGTGAACACGTCGAGCGCGATGGGCAGGGTGCGGTAAGGCGGGTACAGCGGCTCTACGACAGGATAAGTTGGCCGGAGGTTGCGGCGAAGGCGGTGTTCCTTTCGTTTGCGCCGGCTCGAGTGGTTGGTGACACGCGTTTTGGATCGCTGGCCGAGCTGCGTTCGGCGCTCTCCGCCAAGGGCGTTTTGAGTCGTGACATACCTCTATCCTGCGATGTGCTTGATCTGCGGGAGGAAGCAGGCTTCTTAGCGCTTCACGAGCAGATGCTTGCAGCGGGGTTGCAACGCCGATACTCGGGCACTTCCACGAATGGTGGCGACATTGTGATCGGTCGCGGTTGTTCGATCGCTGAGTCAGCGCGAATGGTCGCGCCGATCATCATTCATGACAACGTGACCGTAGAAGAAGGGGCGACAATCATCGGTCCGGCGCTGGTGGCCACGGCGAGTCATGTTGGGCGGGGGTCGACCGTTGTGAATTCGATTCTGGCTCCGAACACAGTTGTGGATGATTGTGCGGCAGTAGTCCACCGTGTGGGCTCCGGGCGATGCTCAGGTTCGATGTCGGACAGCGACGTGCGGACGTACTGTTTTCTATCGCTTGAGCACGCGCAGAAGCAACAGCATACCGATGGCCGCATTGTGGCGATCCAACGCGGCAAGCAGAGATATCGAAGGATGCAGATGATCCTCAAACGGACCATCGATTTGGTGCTGGCTTCGATGGGGTTGGTGGTGTTCTCGCCGCTTCTGGTGCTCGTGGCGATTGCCATCAAGCTGGAATCACGTGGTCCGGTGTTGTTTTCGCACCGGCGCGAGCAGAGGAACGGGAAAGAGTTTCCGTGCCTGAAGTTCCGCACAATGTGCGCAGACGCCCACCGGCGGCAACGTGAGCTCTATAAGGACAATGAAGTCGACGGCCCGCAGTTCAAGATTAATCACGACCCGCGACTGACTCGAATCGGCCCTCTTCTGCGATCAACGAACATTGACGAGCTTCCCCAGTTGGTCAACGTCGTATTGGGGCATATGAGCCTCGTCGGTCCCCGCCCGTCTCCGTTCAGGGAGAACCAGATTTGCGTACCGTGGCGACGTGCCAGGCTCTCCGTGAGGCCGGGCGTAACGGGTCTTTGGCAGCTTTGCCGAGACGATCGCGAAGGGGGGGACTTCCATCAGTGGATCTACTACGATTTAGTCTACGTGCGGAACCTGTCGGTGCGGCTTGACATTAAGATTCTTCTTGCCACCGTGTTAACCTTGGGGGGGAGGCACAACGCTCCTCTCTCCTGGTTTGTTCGCGGCGCAGATGTTGAACCGGACTTTTCCGAGGTTACGGTTGTTGAGGCGGCGGAAGCGCGTTAGATCACCCCGAGAGGATGGACCCCGGGGGCAGGCAGGCTGAAGAGTACCGGACAGGAAGAGGGAGTGTCATGGATATGGGCCTTCACCGATTGAATCGACAAGGCGCTGGGCGTCTTATGGAGTTCGGTTCCGTGATTCTGGTCGCGTGCACCCTGGCAGGCTGTACGGACCATCGCGTGAGCTTGGCGGATTTTCTGGCTATGCAGCAGGACGTACGCGAGATGAATTCGGCGCCCATGTCGGCCGAGGAGTTGGCGTCTGCGAGAGAGCTGATCGACCGGCAACTCGGACCGTATCGGGTAGGCCCGTCTGATGTACTCGTAGTCACGCTGACTAATGCCGATCAGACGGCGTTGTTTGCCCCGACCCCGGTACGCGTTGACAGCAGCGGCGAAATCGACCTGCCGTTGGTCGGCGCGGTCAAGGTCGTTGACCTGGGACTCGAGGCCGTGGATGACGCCATCCGCAGCGCCTATGTGCCTGCGATTGTGAAGGACGCTGTCGTTCATGTCGAGCTGACCACCGCGAAACCCACGAATGTTATCGTTACGGGGGCGGTCACTTTGCCGGGCCTGGTTGCGCTTCGACGCACGGAGTGTAACCTCCTGTTCGCCATCGTCGGTGCCGGTGGGGCGTCAGAACTCGCGTCGGGGAAAGTGACCTTGCGGCGTATCCGGCGTCCCACGGAGGAGATTACGCTGGATCTCTCAGATCCAACGGAGCTGCGGGCCGCCTTGGCCTTGAAACCGTTGGAGGATGGGGACATTGTGAATGTGCATGCTGCGGCTCCGAATACGGTCTTTGTCGGGGGGTTGGTCAATGCCCCGCGTCCACAGGCCTATCCGCCGGGCGTGCAGGTGTCGATTCTGCAGGCCGTTGCTGCTGCCGGCGGGCTACGTGATGATCTCTGCGTAAAAGAGGGCACGCTGGTGCGACGTATGCCGAACGGGCGCGACGTACACGTAAAGCTCGCGCTGGACCGCATTGCGGACGGCCGGGATCCCAACATCCTGTTGGCGGCGGGGGACATCCTCTGGGTGCCGCATACGCTTGGGACAAGGGTCCAAGATTTCATCAACCGCAATGTCTTCCTGCGAGCCGGAGCCAGCGTGAACTACAACGTGACGGGGGTTGAGTATATGAACCGCCGCAGCCAGCAGACGTCTCGGTATAGTGGGAGCACGGAGGATTCATACGATCCCTTCGGCTTCTTGACGCGCGGCGCCGCTCTGGAGAGTCTGGGGACGCAGGTCCCTCTCGTACCATGACTTCGCTTGAAACCGCAGAGCTTAACGGTTCCTGCAGCGCGGGTGGGCCGGCCCGGGACAGTCTCAGGGCATTGGCTCTGGAGGCGCTGGGCCGAATGTACCGCTCGGACAGAGGTCTGTTCGCGTTTCGATTGCGCGGGCCAAGCGATCGCGAACTGCTCGAAGGCGAAAGTCGACGGTACACGGCGATTGCGCTTATTGGCTTGAGCACGCAGGACGAGGCGACCGGCAGAGGCGTGCTCGGCGGTGAGAGCGCCTGCGATGTTTGCCGGCGTCTGCTCGATGGCGTCAGTGACAGTGAGAACCTCGGTGACGTGGCCCTGGTGCTTTGGGCGGCGCTGGCTCTGCATATTGACGAAGCGGGCAGAGCCTGCGATCGCATGCGAGTCCTTCAACCGTGTGACGGCTCTCATCCGACGGTCGAGTTGGCATGGGCTTTGACGTCCTTGGCGGTTGATGCGGGATTCGGTGAGACGGAAGAGAGACTTCGCCACGATATTGCCGAGATGCTCTTATCGTCGTTCGTGTCGGCGTCCGAGATGTTTTCGCATTGGCCGACCGGTGCCAACCGCGGGTCATGGCGGTCCCATGTGAGCTGCTTCGCGGACCTTGTTTACCCGATCCAGGCACTGGCCCACCATTACATGTGTACGTCGGATCAAAGGGCCATCGCGATTGCGCAGCGCTGCGCGACGCGCCTGTGCAGTTTGCAGGGGGCATCGGGTCAGTGGTGGTGGCATTACGACGTGCGAACCGGGCAAGTGATCGAACGCTATCCTGTGTACGCGGTTCATCAGGATGCAATGGCTCCAATGGCGCTCCTCGCTTTGAACGAAGCGGGAGGGGGGGGCTTTGACTCGGCGATCGAGCGGGGGTTTCGCTGGCTGAATGACCCGCCCGAGCTGGCGGGATCGTTGATCGACCACGCTTGTGGCGTAATCTGGCGCAAAGTGGCGCGACGCGAACCCGGCAAGGTGTCGCGCGGAGTTCAGGCCCTTGCCAGTCGCGTTCACCCGCGGTTGCGCGTGCCGGGGCTCGGGGCGGTCCTTCGGCCCGGTCGGATCGACTACGAATGCAGGCCATACCATCTTGGCTGGTTGCTGTACGCCTTGTCGGATCGGCGGCCCGGCTCGTGATGGTGGGCAGCGATGTGCGGCCGTGGCCTGTCTGCACTTTTTCGGGCGTCCCTATTCACGCGTTGACGATGCGTCAGGCGATTTCGATCGTCGACGAGACTATCGAACAGCGTGGTCGCTTGCTTATCGGCGTAGTGAATGCTGCCAAGATGGTTAATATGCGGCGCGATGAGTCTCTGCGCCGAGCGGTGCTGGGTTGCGATGTCATTCTGGCCGACGGCATGGCGGTAGTGTGGGCGAGTCGGATTCTGCGGCGGGGACTGCCTGAGCGAGTTCCGGGAATCGACCTGATGCACGGAATCCTGCAGCGCGGCGACGATCGCCACTACCGCGTCTATCTCCTCGGGGCGACGGACGAGGTGCTTCGCGTGTCGGCTGCCCGGATTGCCGAAGACTACCCGCGTGTGGCTTTGGTGGGGACCCGAAACGGGTATTTCGAACCCGACGAGGAAGCGGAGATTGCGGCGGAGATACGAGCGGCGCGGCCGGACGTTGTCTTCGTGGCGATGAGCCCGCCTAAGAAAGAGCTGTTCATGGCGCGTTGGTTTGCGACGCTTGACGCGCCTGTGTGCCACGGTGTTGGCGGTGCATTGGACGTTCTTGCCGGAAAAGTCCAGCGCGCTCCGAAACGCTGGCAACGTTTCGGCTTAGAGTGGCTCTACCGGGTCAAGCAGGAACCCCGCCGCATGTGGCGGCGATACTTGGTTACCAATACGCTGTTTTGCGGGATGGTGCTCAGGGAGTTGTTCACTCCCGGCCAAGCCGCCCGTGAGGAACTGCGTACATCGGGCCGTACACGAGAGTAGGATGCCCGTCGCCGGGTTGCTCCAAGAAAGTCAGCCGTGTTATCTCGGGAGGAATGCAAAACGGAGCGCGCGTTGGCTGGAACTGTCGTAGCGGAAAAGCCGCCTCTGACCGTCGATCTCGTGACGGACTACGAGGACTTTCTGGGGCTCGCTCCGGAATGGGATGAGTTACTCGCGGCCAGTCGTCTGAACATCGTTTTCCTTACGCATGCCTGGTTTCGGTGTTGGTGGGAGGCGTTCGGCGGCGACAGCCGACTGCACATTGTATGCGTGAGAGACCACGGTCGACTCGTGGGTATTGCTCCGCTACATCTGTGCAGGTCGCGGTTTCGAGGCTTGCCGGTGCGGAAGCTCGCTTTCATGGCGAATGCCTATTCGGGGGACGGGGATTTTATCGTTGCTTCTCCGGAGCGACCGGTGCTCCGGGCGATTCTGAATTACTTGGCCGAGGGCCGCGGCGTTTGGGATTTGCTCGAGCTGGCGCGCGTTCGCGATGACTCGCCCTTGCGGGAAGAGCTTGCGGATGCAACGCGCGTTTGTAAGCTGCGCTACGTTGTGCGGCCGGACATCGAGGTTCCCTACATGCCGATTGAGGGGGACTGGCCGGCGTTTCTGGCGCAGCGTTCGCGAAGTTTCAGGAAGGCGTACAACAAGAGAACCAACCGGATCGACAAGCACGAGGAGCCGGTGAAAGTCGTCAGGCTGTCTTCGCCGGAGGACGTCAAGGCGGCGTTTCCGGCTGTTCTGGACGTTTCCTCCAGGAGTTGGAAGGCCGCCAGGGGGCGGGCGATTACGGATGAAGCTGGTGCGGTCGATTTCCTTGAGCGACTTTCGTCGCTGGCTGATCGAGGTTCCGCCGTCGTGTGGGCGGTCCTCGCCGGATCGCGCATGATCGCATTTGAGTTTCACGTTAGCCATAACGGGGTTACCTATCCGATCCGCGCGGATTTTGATGAGACGTATGGGGCCCTTTCACCCGGCGCCCATTTGGAGTATTCGATCATTCGGACGTTGTTTGAAGACCGCGCAAGGAGCATCCGGGAGTATAACACGTGTGCCGACGGCTACGCGTATGAGCTTCGCTGGACGGACAAGCTGCGGTTGCACGAACGAATCTGGATCTTCGCGCCGTCGTGGTATCGGATGGTTCTGTACCCGCTCGGACGGTTACGCGGCTACCATCGCAACGGCCACACCAGGAAGGCGACCAGTTGTCGATCAGCGCGGTGAAGCAACGGTTCGTGACCTTCTTGTCGTTCTGCGGCAACGGCCGAAGGATGGACTTGGCAGGTTCATGTGACTGACGACTGCATTGATGCCGGCGAGAGGAATGCACGCGGGTCGATTCGCGGTCTTTCGCGGATAGTCAAGCTGGCCGGGAAAGGGCTTTTCGGTGCTGTGCGGGAAGCGCCCGGTGCTCTGCGCCGAGAGTACGACTGCCGCACAGGCAAGAGAACAAGTGCCAACCTGATCCTCACGTGGGGATGTACGTCGAAGTGTGCTTGCTGTACCGCGTGGCGCCGGACGCGCCATAAAGACCGCGAGCTGAGCTGTGCCGAGTGGATCGAGGTCGCCAGGAAGTTGGTTTCCCTGGGCGCTGGAACGTTCGAGCTGTTTGGCGGAGATATCTTCCTGCGGAAAGACGTGGTTATTCCGCTGGTCAGGGAGCTCAAGCTGCTTGGATGCGAAGTTCATACCGCGACGAATAGCAATCTGATAGACCCTCAAACAGCCGAAGCGCTGAGTGAGTGCCTCGACGTCATATATATATCGACCGACGGGGTCGGAGAATTGCACGACCGGGTTCGGGGTGTACAAGGTACGTTTGGCCGGGTGGACCGCGGTCTCGGGCAGTTCGTGAAGGCACGCGGGCAAGGGAACCGGCCAAGACTCATCTGCAACACGACGGTATCGCGCTACAACGTTTGCTCTCTGGCGAGAATTGCGGAGTTTGCGGCACGCGCCGGGTACGATCAGATCGACTTTGAGTATGTAGGTGAGTTTACGGACGAGATTGTGGCCCGGTCGCGGATCGGAGAATACGAGCCGTCGCCGATCTTCAGGCGCATAGGGGAGTCATCGCTTGTGCTCGAAGACGCTGTTTCCGTCTTGCGCGAGCAACTGAGGCTGGCAAAACAGTACGATGGTCCGGCAATGGGGGGGGCGAAGCAGTTTCGGGTGAACACGATCAATATCGATGTGCTTTCCGACAGCGATATCGTCCACGGTACGGTGCCGAGCGGACGTTGCTTCGTAGAACGCCGTGAGGTTGTGATCGACCCGTATGGTAGTATTGCGCCGTGCTACTTCTTTGATACCTTCAGCTTGGGGAACGTACGCGACGGTGCGCTGGATCGATCCCTGGAAACGCCGGATCGAGCCCGGTTCCGCAGCTACCGTGATCGGGGACGCTTGGAGATGTGTAAGCACTGCATTCACAATGTTGCGCGGAACTGTGGTTTTATCGATACCGTAAAACGGGAGTTCATGGAGCGCCTTCGGTATTGGAGAGTATACCGATAGCCGTGATCGCTTCGGGAGAGTATACCGTCCTTCGAGAAGCACTAGGCAGGATTCGTAACGACGGGGTCTTCACCTTGGGCGCGAAGATCGCGCGACGGCTGGGGAATGTAGTGTTGAGGACGAACTCGGCCGATTGGTATTATACGGACCTGTCGCAGGCTGCTGATTACTGCACTGTTTCCCGTCAGGAGGCAGTAGTCGACTTCAACGCAACGAAAGAGGTTATTGCCTGGCTCAGGCAGATTCGAGGCGAGTTTCCCTGGGCTTGGGTACAAGAGGAACTGGATATCGCGCGGGAGTATAATCACGTATTCGCGCGCCTCCGGATGGGCGAGGAAGCGGTCGGATACGTGAAGATCGGGCTGACACGGTCCTATGTTACGGATTTTGCGCGGTGCATCGCGGTGCCCGAGGCGTCGGCGTACATCTACGATACTTTCGTGCATCCGGAACGTCGCGGGCGCGGACTGGCCACGTTTCTGCTTCTGCAAACACAGGATTTTCTGCGCCGGCAGAACACCCGGTTCGTGTGGTCTCACATACCGAGGTGGAATCACGCGTCGATCGGGGCGTACAGGCGGGCGGGGTTCGCCGAGGTGAAGCACGTTCGATACGTGCGGTTTATGGGCTTGAGGCTGTTTTCGCATCATCCGGAGCGGCTGATGCGATGCGCCGAGGACGGCTTGTTGCGGAGTCTGAGCCGCAGGCAGCATGAGGGCGGGGGTGTTGACAGTTAGAGACGGCAACGCGGACCGGATTCCGGTCGTTTTGACGATCGATACCGAGCCGGACAATGCTTGGGAGAACCACCACAATACGAGCGTGGCCAACGTGCAGGAACTTCTTCGTCTGCAGGAGTTGCTCGACAAGTACGGAGCGAAAGCTACGTGCTTGGTCACGTACCGAGTGATCCAGGATGATCGGGCCGTAAGTGTGTTGCGACAGCTTGTGGAGCACGGCGGGGCGGAGATCGGCGCCCACCTTCACCCGTGGGAGACTCCCCCGTTCATGGACTCCGGCGTGGACGTGCGATACCAGACCTATCCGCATGAACTGCCGGTAGACGTGTTCGAGCAGAAGCTTACGTGTCTGACGGAGGCGATTGCGCGACGTTTTGGCCGGCCCACCTCTTACCGCGGAGGGCGGTGGGGGCTGGCGGCGGAGCACCTGCCGATTCTGGAACGCCTGGGGTACGAGGTGGATACGTCGGTAATGCCGTTGGAAGACTGGCGGCGTACGCCGGGCGTACCGAAGTGTGAAAACGGGCGTGGTGGGATCGACTACCGCTTCGCGCCGATCGGGCCGTATTACCCGTCTTATGAGAGCGTTACGGACGAAGGCGATGCTCGGATTCTGGAGCTTCCGGTCAGCGTGGGGTTTACTCGCCGCACATCTCGCGCGGTGCGAGAGGTTTGGAGGCACCTGCCGTCGTTTCTGAAACGAGGGCTCGGTAAGTTGGAGGTTTTGCGGCCAGTCTGGGCCGTGCCTGCCGAGGAGCGGTGCGACCGGTTGGTTGACATGCTGCAGTATGCCATTGGTGTGCTTCCGTGCATTACTATTGCAGTGCATTCTTCCGAGCTGGCCTTGGGCGGTTCGCCGCGGAGCCGTACGAGCGGGCAGATCGACGAGGTGTTCAGACGCATAGACCGAATGCTGGATGTTCTTGCCGGGAGCGGTCGTTGTCAGTTTCGTACGATGTCCGACGCCTGTTGCCGATGGCGCGCAGGGGGCCGAGAGCCGGCACAGCCCAAGCAGTTATGCGGGGCGGTATCGGTGTCGGATTGCGACTCCGCCTCGACCGTGACTAACCCGGTTCAGCCGAGCGAAACGGAGCTGGTATATATTCTGGCGGCGAGCCACTCCGGTTCAACCTTGTTGGCAATGTTGCTCGGGGCGCATTCGGAGACATGCACGGTCGGAGAGTTGAAGGCTACTTCGCTTGGGAATCGTGAGACGTATCTCTGCTCCTGCGGTGTACGTATCAGAGGCTGCGAGTTCTGGCGCGAAGTAAGCGCGGAGATGGCGCGCCGCGGCGTCGCGTTCGACATAACTGACGCCGGCATCGATATTCGGACGGGCGCTACGTTCTATGTGCGAAAGCTCCTGCAGCCGCTGCATCGTACGAGACGTTGGGAGTGCCTTAGGGACCTGCTGCTTAACTTGTCGCCGACTTGGCGGGCGAACTTGCCGAGGCTGCAACGGCGTAACCGAATCCTGGTCGAGACCCTGTGCCACTGTTGTAAGGCGCGCGTTATCATCGATTCCTCAAAGATCGGTCTGCGGCTGAAGTACTTGCTCCAGGATCCTGAACTGAACGTCAAAGTTGTACGGCTGATCCGAGACGGCCGGGCTGTCGCTCTGACCTATTGCAACCCACGCCTGTATGCGGGGGGCGTTGAAGCCGATGTGTCCGGCGATACGAGCCGAGAGGTTCTACCGGAAGATCCGCGTTCGATGAAGAAGGCGGCCTATGAATGGCGTCGCAGCAATGAGGAAGCCGAGTGCATCTTGAGCGGTTTGCCGACGTCGCAATGGGCGGAGGTGCGGTACGAGGAGCTTTGCGCTGCTCCCGAGCAGACTCTGGATCGCCTGAGTAATTTCCTTAACCTCGATCCGGAGCGGCGTCTTCGGGATTTCCGCGCGCGCGCCCGACACGTTGTGGGAAACAGCATGCGGCTCGCGACGGCCGAAGGGATCAAGCTTGACGAACGGTGGCGCGCGGTGCTGACCGCTGAAGATCTGCGTGTTTTCGATGCCGTAGCCGGCCGGATGAACCGTCGATATGGTTATGTGTAAGAGCGAAGCGGCGTGGCGAAAGGAATAGATAAACGCGATTGCGCAATCCCGCAAATGGCCGCAGGCGGGGATGTTGGTGGGTCCGGACAAGAGCGTATCACTGCGAACGTCATAGCAAGTTGGGCCGGGCAATTGGTGTTTATTGCGGCCGGCTTTGTTCTGCCGCGGTTCATGGACCGCCATCTCGGCCAAGTGGCTCTCGGTGTATGGGACTTCGCTTGGTCCGTGGTAGGGTATTTCGGCCTCGTGCAGGCCGGGGTCGGCTCATCGGTGAACCGGTACGTGGCGAAGTACCGTTCTGCCGGCGATACCGAGGGGTTGCAGTGTGCGATGGCTTCGGTGAATTGCGTCCTGCTGACAGCGGCGGGAGTGATTGTGGTGCTGTCAGTTGCTGTCAGCAGGTTACTGCCCGGGTTTGCGGCGCGGCATTTGGGTGAGTACATCGCTGAGGCCCAATCTGTTGTTCTTCTGCTTGGTTTGGCTTTGGCGATTCAGATCGCCTTCGTTGTGTACTCCGGCGTTATTACGGGATGTCATCGCTGGGGTCTCCATAACGGTATCAATTCGGCGTTCTACGCCGCGAGCATCGGAGTCATGGTAATAGCACTCACCCGTGGAGGTGGATTGACGACGCTGGCTGCGGTCTACTGCAGTGGGGTGGCGTTGACGGAAGTCACCCGTCTTTTTGCAGCGCATCGGATTTGTCCGGAATTGCGCGTGCATTGGAGGCTTGCCCGCTGGTCCGTTGCGCGCCGGATGATGAGTTTCGGCGGTAAGACGTTCGTTCCACGGGTCGCCGAGCTGATGCTGAACCAGACTGTGAGCATTCTCATCGTAGCCTATACCGGCCCGGCCTCGTTGGCGCTCTATTCGCGACCGCGGGCGCTCGTTCGGCATGTGCGTACGTTGGTTGGTAAACTGGCATTCGTTTTGACGCCGGTGGCGAGCGCGATGCAAGCCACGGCGGATCGGGAACAGGTATGCAAGCTGCTGACGGATTCTGTCAGATACGCCGCGTACCTTGCGTTTCCCATGATTCTGGTGCTGATCATACTCGGTGAGCCCATCCTGAGCGTGTGGATGGGACCGGAGTATGCGGTGGGGTCGGTTATAGCTATTCTGGCCGTTGGGTTTCTGGCAACGGTGACGAATCAGCCGATTCTGAGCATTCTAACAGGCCTGAACGCGCATGGCAGGCCGGGCTTCGCCCGCCTTGGGGGCTCGATTTGTGCGGTGGGGTTTGCCGTCCTGGCGCTCGGGCCTTTTGGGTGGGGGCTGCCGGGGGCGGCCGCGGCGATATCGGTTCCTCTGACTGTTGTGGATGGCGTGTACTTGCCGATTCTTGCGTGCCAACGGCTTGGGCTTCCGCTTCGCACGTATCTGCTCAAAGCGTTCAGTGGTCCGGTGGGTTGCGCCGTTCCATTCGCTGCGTGTCTAGTATTTGCGCGGGCCGTCTTTGCCGATCGAGCATTGGCTGCTCTGGTGTGCGGTATGACGGTGGGCGGCCTCGTTCTGATGGTGGCCTACTGGAGGTACGCATTACCCGGCAGTTTGCGTCGTCGGATTACGGGTGTATTTGGCGGGGCGATGTCGCGCATTGCCGGCGTCAAGCCCAGGGCGTAGCCCAGCGGACTATGGCGATAACAATCATCCGATACTGGGGTAGCAACTTCAAGCGGGCCGGGCATAGCGATCTGTTTGCCCGTATCTTTCGCGAGGCTGCGGTCAAGGGCTGGCGCAGTTGCTTGGTATGCAGTCACCCACCCGAGGATTCAAGTTGGCTGGAGCCGCTGCGGGAGGTAGGCACGCAGATAGAGTATCTTCCGCGACCAAGGCGGAACTTCGACGTGGGATGCATGCGGCGCGTCGCGCGATTGTGCCGGAAACTTAAGTGCGATGTCTTCCATTGTGACAACATGCACACGAGTCCTCTTATCGGGAGTACATTAGCCAGGGTGCCAGTGCGGTTGTGGTCGAAGCGAGCGATGAACCCGGTTTTTGAAACGGGGCGGAAGCCGACATTTCGCGACCGCTTGGTGCCGAGCCTGCGCTTGTCCTGTTGGTTGGCGACCAAGACACTGGCCGTGTCGCGTGCCGTCAAGGACGAACTCGTGGAGTTGGGGATCGCGGAAAGGAGGTTGATGGTTCTGCCGAATCCGGTAGACATAAAGCCGCCTGGAAGTCTCGATCGCGATGGTACCCGAGCTGCGCTTGGGTATAGCGACGGTGAATTCGTGATTTCGACGGTAGGCCACGCCGTTCCGGTGAAGGGCTGGGATGTGCTGCTGAGGGCGTTTGGGGCGATCGCAGGCGAGGTGCCCGAAGCGCGATTACTGTTCGTGGGGAGTACGGTTTCCGCGGAGGAAAAAGCCTGGACCCAGGTTTTGCGAAAGACAATCATGGAGTTGCGCCTGTCAGCGCGAGTGAGGTTCGTCGGGGACATAGACGACGTACCGTCTGTGTTGGCAGCGTCTGATCTCTTCGTGCTTCCGTCGCGGTCGGAAGGTTATGGTATGGCGTTGACGGAAGCCCTGGCCGGCGGCCTTCCGTGTATTGCGACTCGCGTCGGGGTCGCGCCGGATCTTATTCGGGACGGCCAGAACGGTTTTCTGGTCGCGCGCGAGGATGCCAAGGCGCTGGCCGATTACATGCTACGGTTGGCTCGGGATAAGGATGACCGCGAGAGAATGTCGCGCGTCGCCCGATCAGAGAGAGTGGCACCCAGCACTGGTGAGTATGCCAGCCGGGTTGTTGCCTTGTATGAAACGCTGCTGGCATAACGGAATAGGCGGGATTGAGCGCGGGCATGGCCGGAGATCGTTCGACGTTGCGAATCTGCATGGTCGCTCATAATGCCTACGGCGCCTTGGCGGGGAGTGTACGGGGGCACATCGGTGGCGTGGAGTGGCAGACGAGCTTGATGGCGAAGCAGTTGGTCCGGAGAGGTTTCCAGGTGGTGGTGCTGGTTTGGGGCGAGGGGCCGGCTGGGGACGAAACTACATGCGACGGGGTCCGGATCATCAAGATGTGTCGGCAAACGGAGGGGCTACCCGGTTTGCGGTTCTTTCACCCCCGATGGAGTAGCTTGACCCGGGCGTTGGCCCGGGCGGATTGCGACGTGTATTACCATAATTCTGCCGAGTGTGTTACGGGCCAAATAGCTCTCTGGTGTCGGCGGCATGGGCGCCGGTTTGTGTATTCAGTGGCCAGCGATATGGACTGCGATGTGGCGTTGCCGGACCTGCCGGGTTTGCGGGAGCGAGTGCTGTACCGGCTCGGCCTGCGCCGCGCTGATCGAATAATCGCCCAGACGCGCACGCAGCAGGCGATGTTGCGGACCGGTTTCGGACGCGATTCGGTGGTTATCCCGATGCCGTGTGCGGGGCCGCGCAGCGGAGAGTATGTGCCGGTTTCACCGCCGGCTGTCGGGCCGCCGCGGGTTTTGTGGGTGGGCCGGATCGCGCCGGTTAAGCGGGTAGAGCTGTTGTGGGATGTTGCCGCCGCAATGCCTGACGTGTGTTTCGACGTTGTCGGCCCATTGGAGCCGGAAACTGTTTACACTCGCGAGCAATGCCGGATCGCGGGGGACTTGCCCAATGTGACGCTTCATGGGCGGATTGCACGGGAACGAATGCCGGACCTGTATCGCCAAGCTTCGTGCCTCTGCTGCACCTCGCGTTTCGAAGGGTTTCCCAACACGTTCTTAGAAGCGTGGAGTTATGGCATCCCGGTTGTATCGACGTTTGATCCGGACGGATTGATCGCAGAGCGGGGTTTGGGGGTCGCGGCGTCCGATGTCGCAGGTCTTGTGCGGGGAATTCGAGGGTTGCTGGCATCGCCGGAGCGATGGCGCGAAGCCGGCGATAACGCGAGACGGTATTACTCGGAGAACCACACGGTGGAAGCGGTTTTGCCCCGATTCGAGCAGGTCTTTCGGGAAGGTCTGAGGAGCGCATAGCCGCCACAATGTACGGGAGATGTTGGTGAAGCTTGTTGTTGCGACATCGTTTCCGAAGGATCCGAGCCGGCCGTTCGGCGGCGTGGAGGCGGTCAGTGTCAACTTGGTCAAGGGACTGGCGGAGCTGGACGACCTTGACGTACACGTGGTAACGACCTGTCGGTCATGCGAATCGCCAACGCAATCGCAATGGTGCGGAGCTGCGGTCCATCGGCTGCCTTGGGAGGGACGCAATGTACTAACGCACGTTGTGGGCCCGGGACGGCGGCGCGTGCGTGAGTACGTAGCCGGGCTGGACCCCGACGTTATTCACGCTCACGACATCTACGGGATTATGGTCAAACAGATGGCGATTCCTCGTGTCTTCACTATCCACGGGTTCATCCATGCTGATACGCTGGAAGCTCAAGCGAGGTTTGCCCGCGTGCGATCACGGATTTGGCGATCCGTGGAACTTGCGGGGTGGGCGGATCAGCCGCACATAATCTCAATCAGTCCGTACGTGCGAGAGCGACTCTCCGGAATCGCGAAGGGGGTCATTCACGATATTGACAATCCGATCGCAGAGGGCTTTTTCGATATCGCTCGCGTGGAGCAGAAGGGGGTCATCTTCAGTGCCGGCTTGATCTGCCCGCGCAAGAACCAATTGAAGCTCGTTGAGGCGGTGGGGATTCTGCGGGCTCGCGGGCTTGACGTCCGCCTCAGATTGGCTGGCGCGGTCGCCGATCGCCAGTATGGTGAGCGCGTTGAGAATCGGATCAACATGCTTGGCCTTGACAAGCACGTGGCTCTTCTCGGGTCAATCAGCGTAGAGCAGGTGCAGGACGAACTTGCCTCGGCCGGCGTGTTTGCGCTCGTTTCGTTCGAGGAAGGTTCGCCCATGGGAATCGAAGAAGCCATGGCTGCCGGGGTGCCCGTCGTTACGTCGAACCGTTGCGGAATGCCGTATATGGTGCGCGACGGCGTTTCCGGTTTCCTTGTTGATCCGCATGACGAAGAGGATATCGCGTGGCGGATCGGGGAAGTTCTGAAGGACGATTCGTTGCGGGCGTCGATGGGGGCGAAGGCCCGGGAGATCGCGCTGGACCGATTCCACCCGGCGGCAGTTGCGCAGCGAACGCGGGAGGTGTATCGTCGAGCCGTGCGGAAGCACAGGTAGGACACGATTGAACGTGGATGACGTGCGACTTCGACCGATCCCATATCCGTACCACGCGGCGCTTGCCATCTGCAGCGATTTGGACGAGACGCCGGACAGGCATGTGTATTGGGAGATTGCCAGTTTTCTGAACACCAATAAGGTTACGTCTATGGGGCCGGGCGTCGGCCTCGAGGTCGGCAATACGATTTATTTTGATATGTCGCCCGATCAGTTTGCCTATTGGAATACTGACGATGCCGGTCGCGAGATGGTGCGGACTCTGATCCGAAGCGGACACGTTGACTGCCTGCATTCGTACGGAGACCTTGCGACGACGCGCGCACACGCCGCGCGTGCCTTGGACGAACTGGACCGGCACGACTGTCGATTGGAGGTCTGGGTCGATCACGCGGTTGCTCCAACGAACTTCGGGGCGGACATTATGAACGGACACGGTGACGTGCCGGGGGCACCTGCCTATCATGCCGACCTGAGCTGTGCTTTCGGTGTGAAGTACGTGTGGCGCGGCCGGATCACGAGCGTCGTTGGACAGGGCGTGCCGCGGAGCGTTGGCGGTATTGCCGACAGGCGGAACATTGTTGGTTCCGGTAGGACCGTGGCCAAGGAGTGCGTCAAGGGCACATTGGCTCGACTGGGCAACCGCAAGTACGCCATGCATGGTCCGAATGAAGTTCTTCGTCGCACGCGCTTGCGAGACGGAAGAGAAGTACACGAGTTCATGCGGGCGAACCCATACTGGGGCGGTGTGGAACACTCGGCCACGTCCGCGGGTCTGGCGGACGTGATGACTGATCGCTTCCTCAAGCGGCTGGTGGAACGTGGAGGCGTTTGCATTCTGTATACGCATTTAGGGAAGATCAAGGATCATGAACGCCCGTTCGGCCTTCCGGCGCAGGACGCCTTGCGGAGGCTGGCAGAATATCAGCAAGGCGGTTCGATCCTTGTGACAACCACGCATAGGCTGTTGGAGTTTCGGCGAGCCGTAACGGAGGCAGACTGGACGGTCCGGTATGAAGATGACGGAGCTCTTTCGATCGATCTGAGGCTCGACTCATTGCCGGATCAACGGGCTGCGGTGTCCGCGATAGACGGGTTGACGTGGTATGTTGGCGATTCGGCGGCTGTACGCCTTATCGTCAACGGACGCAAGATAGAGGATCTTCGGATCAATCCTCCCGACCAGACCGGCCGAGCAAGCGTTTCGGTTCCTTGGCCGAGGTTGGAGTTCCCGAGCCTGTGAACGCTGAATCAACATCTTCTGCCGCTGCGACAGCCGGGTCCGTTGAAATAGCTCGTGCCGACGCGGGTAATGCGTGCGCTTCGCACTCAGGATCAGCGGTCCGCAGGTTACGCCGCTTCTTCGTGCATCTTACGCTACGCTGGCTCATGCTGTTTTACGGTATGATGCTCGGATTGGCGAAGATGCTAGGTTATCTGATACGTCCGCGCGCTTACACCGGGCGGTGCGAGGTTGTGGTGACCGGGACGTTCTACTCGGACAACTGGATCACCTCACACCTACGCCCGTTGGCGGCATCCGGAGAGTGTTCACGTTTGTGGGTTGTATCAACGTATCCGATCCCACGAATACCGAATGTTGAAGCGGTTGCCCCGTCTCACTGGCTGCAGCGTACTATCGGCAAGGTGCCGGCTCGTTTGATGCTGTTTGCCGTTACTGTGCTAAGACGCAGACCGGCCGTTGTGGGTGGGTTTCATCTTCTGGTGAATGGGCTGGTCGCCGCGGTATTGGCGCGGCTTGTGCGGGCTCGATCGATGTACTTCTGTGTCGGTGGTCCGATGGAGGTTCTTGACGGCGGGGTCTGGGCGGAGAATCGGGTTTTTGGGCTATTGGAGACCCCGGACCCGGTCATCGAACGACGTCTGCTCCGGGCGGTTTCCGCCTTTGATCTTGTAATCACGATGGGGACCCGTGCCGTGACCTTTCTGAAACACCGTGGCGTGGAGTCCAGCTTTCACGTGGTATCCGGAGGTATCGAGTCACACCGGTTCAGCGGGGCCGACTCGGATCCCTCGTTCGACCTAATCATGGTCGGACGGCTCGCGTCAATCAAACGCGTGGACGTTTTTCTGCGTACGCTGGCGCATGTGCGAAGAGAACTGCCGGACACCACGGCCGTGATCGTGGGCGAAGGTCCCCTGCGCGGCTCACTCGAAGAGCTTGCCCATGATCTTGGTCTGCGGGACTGCGTGACTTTTGCGGGTCATCAGAATGATGTCGAGAAGTGGCTCAAAAAGGCGCGAATATTCGTGTTATGTTCGGACTCGGAGGGGCTTGCTCTTTCATTGATGGAGGCAATGATGTGCGGATTGCCGGCCGTCGTGTCGAATGTCGGCGACTTGGCGGATCTCGTCGAAGAGGGCGTCAATGGCTACCTCGTTGAACGCAGATCCCCGGAAGCGGCCGCTGCTCGAATTGTCGACCTACTTGGCGACGAGACCAAACGGGCGGCTTTTGCCAGAGCGGCGCACCAGACCGCCCTGCGCCATGACACGGCGAGCGTTACGAGACAATGGGATTCGATTCTCGGACAACTTCCGTGAGCGGGCTGCTGAAGCGGATGGGGGTCGGGTCGACGGTCAATCCGGTGTGTGAAAGCAAGGCGCGACGGCGCAGTTATGGTTGAGCGGATTACCGACGAGAACGTAGTATCGATCCACGTCGGGCCGGCGTCGTACTCGACGCAGGCGCCGTACCATCCGACGGACGTGTTCCCGGAATACCCGTTTTCCGGGTCGGTGGATGGCTGCGAGCCGAACCACGCCTATCGCGCGGTCCGGGGTGCGTTGGAGCTTCTGGGGTTGGACCGCGAGAAGGCCGGCACGGCCGACTGGAACCCGCTGGGGAGCGTATTGCAGCCGGGACAGACTGTGGTGCTCAAGCCTAACTTCGTTAGAGATTTCCGAGAGAGCAATCCCGACCACGGAAACTGTCTTATAACGCACGGCGCTGTTATCCGGGCCGCGGTCGATTACGCGTATATAGCGCTGCAGGGTAAAGGGCGGCTCATCATCGCCGATGCGCCCCAGAACGATGCCGATTTTGAAGCTATCCGTGGCATCGCCGGACTGGATGAGATCCGGAACTTCTATCAGCGCGAGGCCGGCTTCGAGATAGAGGTGTATGACCTGCGTCCGGAGCGGGCTCGGAAGATCGACGGCGTGATCGTTGGTCATGTGCCGCTTCCCGGTGATCCGGCCGGTTACGTCAAGGTCGATCTCGGTCGGCATTCGGCCTTTACGGAGATCAATCACCTGTGTCACCTGCTCTATGGGGCGGAATACGACACCCGCGAGCTGCGCCGGCACCACCATGACGATGTGCACGAATATCTGATCTCCAAGACGGTTCTGGATGCCGATTGCGTGATCAGCCTTCCCAAGCTCAAGACGCACAAGAAGGTCGGCCTGACGGTCAACATGAAGAATCTGGTCGGCATCAACGGTAACAAGAACTGGCTGCCTCACCATCGCGAAGGAACACCCGCCCAAGGCGGCGACCAGTTCCCCGACGATCGACTGAAGCATCGGGTGGAACGAGCGGTGGTGGCCTGCTTCAAACGGGTCTTTCCGAAACTCGGTCCGCTGCGCGCCTTCGTCGCGCGGCCGATCAAGGCGGCCGGGAAGAGTGTTTTCGGCGACACGAACAACGGAGCAATCCGCTCCGGCAACTGGCACGGGAACGACACGACCTGGCGGATGGTGATCGATCTGAACCGGATCCTGCTGTACGCAAAGAGCGACGGCACGCTCAGCGACCGCCGCGCGCGGAACTTCTTCAGTATCGTGGACGGTATCATCGGCGGCGAAGGCAACGGCCCCCTAGACCCGACCCCGAAACCCTCCGGCATAGTCCTAGCCGGTACAAACCCGGTGGCAGTAGACACGGCGTGTGCGCGAGTGATGGGGTTTGATTGTCGGCGGTTGCCGTTGTTGTGCCACGTGGTTCAGGGGGAGCGTCTCTCCCTTGCGGGGTTTGGGCTCGATGATGTAATCGCCCATTCCAATGCCGAGAGATTCGACCGTGCATTAACTTCGACTATGACGCCCACGCTGGCATTCGAGCCACACGCGGGGTGGAAGGGATATTTAGACATTGGTTCGCGGACGGGCGACTAAAGCGCTTTCACGCAAGAACATCTGGGAAGCCCTGCCTCGCCCAGTGAAAACAGTAGCGGGGGCGGCGTTGGGCAGATTCCCCGTGGCGTACCTGCTGGGTAGCAGTTTTCGGCGACACCGCGCGCTAGCCCGACAAGCAGACCGGTGGAGCGCTGACGAAGCTCGGGATTACCAGTTGGAACGGTGTCGGCGTATATGCCGGCTTGCGTATGAGCAGACACCCTATTATCGAAGGAGCTTCGACGAGGTTGGCTTCGACCCACGCGGGATGAACTCGCTAAGCGATCTTCGCTTGTTGCTGACTATCGATAAGCACGTTGTCCGGGACCACTTAGGCGAGATGTGTACGGTTGCACCGACTTCGCCGGGTGTAGACTTCGTGTCAACGGGCGGCACGGGTGGTGAGCCCTTGAACTTCTACATTGGAGCCGGTCGATCGGCCGTCGAATACGCCCACCTCGTAACGAGTTGGGGGCGGGCCGGCTATCGGCTGGGAACGCCGATGGCCGTGATTCGCGGCAGGATAGTGCCCGAGAACCGTAGCGGCCTTCGGCATGAGTACGATCCTCTTCTGCGGCATCACTACTACAGCAACTTCCACATGACCGACGCGAATATGGAGCGGTACCTGCGGCATATTGCCGGGCTGGGACCATGCTACCTGCATGTCTACCCATCGTCCGTGGCGGCCCTCGCTCGTTACATCCGTCGCTCGGGTTCCGCGCCACCGGCCAATATCGGTGGCATCATCGCCGAGTCGGAGAACGTCTACGCTGAGCAGAGGAGCATGGTTGAGGAGACTTTCGGCTGTCGATACCTTTCCTGTTACGGCCACAGCGAGAAGCTGGTCGGTGGCGCGGAGTGCGAACACTCGACAGACTATCATATATGGCCCACGTACGGTTTCTTTGAGCTGTTAGACAGTAACGGTGATCCCGTGACCACACCCGGCGAACGCGGCGAGATTGTCGGCACGGGGTTCATCAACACCGTGATGCCGTTCATCCGATATCGAACGGGTGACTTCGCCACGTACATGGGCGACCGCTGCCCGGCCTGTGGGCGAGAGCAGGTCATCATCGCCGACATCCGCGGCCACAACACGCAGGAGTTCCTGATTGCGCAAGACGGCTCCGCGATCTCTTGGACCGCGCTGAATATGCACGATGACACGTTCGCTAATGTCCGGCAGTTTCAGTTCCATCAGGAGGCTCCGGGACAAGCGACCCTTCGTGTCGTACCGGCCGAGCGTTTCGGAGATCGTGACAGCACGCGGATCCAGCAGGGTATGCGACGCAAACTTGCCGATCGCGTAGAGGTCAGTATCGAGCTCGCCGAGGTAATCCCATTGTCGCCGATGGGTAAAATGATCTACGTTGATCAGGAATTACCGGCGGCCGAGCCAAGCCGCGAGTGATCTAAACGATGCGCGTCTACGCTCTATACCTTGCAGTTGCATTCCTGTCGATCTACGCCTATCGACATTGGTATCGCTCGCTTTGCGGCTTGATCCTCCTTATGGCGGTCATTGAGCACCCTGACATGCCGAGGGGGATTATGGGCGTGCAGGGTCTAAGCCCGTGGAACGTGTTGTTGATCAGCGTCCTCGTTGGATGGGCCATTAACCGCCGACGTGAGCGCCTCGTGTGGGATATGCCGAGGCATATGAACATCCTGCTACTGATGTATGCTCTCGTGGTCGTGGTGGGTTTCTTTCGGATGATCGTTGACCGCGAGCATCTTGAGGAGTTTGCGGCGATTGACCTGGTCAGCGAGCATCTTATCAACACGGTCAAATGGGTAATCCCTGGTTTGTTGCTTTTTGAAGGGAGTCGCTCGCGGCGTCGAGTGTTGCTGGGATTGGCGTCGGTGCTGGTTGTGTACCTGCTGCTCGCCGTCCAAGTGATTCGCTGGATGCCTCCGAGTGCAGCAGGTAGTGCGGCAAGCCTGTCTTCGCGGAGCAACAAGATCATTCAGAATGAAATAGGTTACTCCCGGGTCAACATGTCCAGAATATTGGCCGGAGGCTCTTGGGCTTTTCTGGCGGTACTTCCGATGGCCCGACGGACGTGGCACCGGAGTGCGACCGTCGGGTTGTTTCTGCTGATTGCGTATGCGCAGGCGTTGACCGGCGGACGGATGGGGTATGTAACTTGGGGAGCTGTGGGTTTGGCGATGTGCTTGTTACGCTGGCGCCGGTATGTGTTTCTGTTCCCCGTGGTAGCGGTGGGCATTGGATTGACCCTGCCAGGGGTGGTTGAGCGTACGCTGCAAGGGTTCGGGACGACGGACGTTGCCGGGGAGACATTCACCGATGACTATGTGGTGACAGCAGGGCGCACTCTCGCGTGGCCGCTCGTGCTGGAACAGATTGCCGCGTCGCCGCTAGTAGGGCACGGTCGAGAGGCAATGGTGCGCTCGGGCGTGACGGAGTACATGCGCCAAGAGTATGGCGCGGCGGACGCGTTTCCGCACCCGCATAATGCATACTTGGAGCTGGTTCTCGACAACGGGATTATTGGGTTTGGCGTGGTCGTGCCGTTGTTCTGTCTGGTTTTGAGCCGTGCGGCGCTTCTGTTTAAGAACGACCGCGATCCAATGGGAGTCGCAGTTGGAGGCGTCGGGGGGGCATTGATCCTTGCTTTGCTCGTGGCCGGTATGGGCAGCCAGACGTTCTACCCGAGAGAAGCGGAAGTCGCCATGTGGGGCGCGATCGGGCTCGTGCTGCGTCTGTGGGTAGAGCGGCGAAATAGACGATACGGTTGCAGTCCTGTGGGCTGATCTAGGAAGCGGTGACAAGCAGTTTGGTTGCAGCCGGCGTCCTTGGTCTCTTTGGCCGGGAGAACGACGGCGGGGGGCGTTGCAGGCGGTGGGTGACATTTGCACCGGAGAGGCTTCGGGATGAGCGAACGAGTGACGGTAGCATGCTACGGGGAGCGTGAGAATGCAGGGGAAGCATACGGGCGGCAGTATGTCGTTGGTGCCTGCCGTCACGGAGAGATATATTACAGGAGGAGAGCTCATGGCGGATTCGGGGCGCGAAAGGCAATCGCCTGAAGGTAAACTGCCCGAGGAAGGCGCGAGTGGAGAAGTGGCTGGTGAGCCCATAAGATTGTCGTGGAAGCGGCGGCTGCTTTATGTGAGTGTGGTCCTCGTGGTTCTTTCGACATGTCTGGTAATCGGCGCCGAGTGGGCTTTGAGGTGTTTTGCGCCGCAGCCGCTCATTCCAAGGTACGTTACGGATTCGGGATTTGGAATTCGCGTTCACTGTTCGAACATCGCGATACACCATACGACCGCGGATTACCGCATAAGCGTTCGTACGAATTCCATTGGCAGCCGTGCGGACCGTGAGTTTACGTATGCGAAACCGCCAGATGTGTTGCGGATTGTCGGCCTGGGAGACTCGTTTACCTTCGGGTATGGTGTCTCTGTGGAAGATACGTATTTGGCGCGCCTGGAGCGCCTTCTGCGAGCGGACGGGCTGAATGTGGAGGTGATCAATCTCGGTGTGTCCGGTCACGGCACGGCGGAGGAGCTTATCATGCTCGGGCAGCGCGGTTTGAAGTTCTCGCCGGACCTTGTAATAGTAGGATACTGTACAAACGACATTGGTGATAACGTCCGATCGATGTTGTATGGGCTTGACGAGCGAGGCGATCTTGCGCGAAGGAATAGCGAGTACCTCCCCGCAGTGGGTGTCCGAGACCGGCTTTACTCGATGGCAGCCTACCGTTTTCTGGCGGAACGTTCGCATCTGCTGTACTTTGTGCGCCGGAACCTGTCCGAGCTCGTGCAGAAACGTCTCCATCGAGATCATGCTGTGGCCGAGGGGTTGGACGGTGATGGGGAACAGCGTTTGACTGGGGCTCTTCTCGATGAGATTAAACGGACATGCACGGAGAGGGGTGTTGGTTTTTGTCTACTGGATATCCCTGACGCGCACCGGATCGAAAGCAACCTGCCGCTTGCATACATGCACGGTGTTTCGGAGGAGGATGTTGTGGATGTTCGGCCGGCCCTCAAGGCGCGATTGCCCAAAGAAGAGGTTTATTGGAGGCGGTCTGATGGCCATTGGACACCAGCGGGACACGAGATCGCAGCGAACGCGCTCCACGACTGGATCCGCAAAGCGGGCGGCCCGCTGTGCGGCGGTGGTTGATTCACGGTTCTAACGGTTGTGGCATGTTGTCATGTAGCGAGGGCAACTGCGCATACCTCATGTTCGTCCGGTGAGTTGGCATCCCGCGCGTATCCGTGCTGTCTGACATCTGCGCCCTGGCCGAGGGAATCACTCGTACGCACCAGCATCCGTGGCCATGCCGGTAGTCCGCGGGGCGCCATCGTTGTCCACGGCAATACTAATGCCGTAGCGTGTGAGAAACTCAGTATAGACGTACTCAGCCATTCCAATATCGATTGCAGGGCTGTTGGATTGCAGATGGAAATCCAGGCCCTGGGCGTCAAGGAACCGGGGATCTGCGTCAACACAGCCGGCTGCACGGTCAATCGCTTGTAGCTGCGGTAGACTGTAGACGTTATTCCGCCAGCGGACCGACGCATAGTCTCCGCCCTGATATAGGAGCGAGTTGTCCAGGCTCCACGTTGTTGTACCTGCTGGATCTTCAATAAAAACATGATTACCCTCGGGCTCGGTGAGGTTGGCGATCAGGTTGTTGGCCATGCTGTATTGCCCGCCGCCTGGGCCATTAAGGCCAGCATCGACATCATAAATGGTGTTGTTCACGATGTACCTGTTGACGCCACCCGCAAGCATGATCCCTGCCTGCGACCACGCCGTGCTCGGCGTATACGATCCAATGTGGTGAATACTGTGGATGACATTGCCGACGATGTACGCGTCTTGGCCAAAACCGCCACTGCTGTTGCTGCCCGCGTAGATGCCGTACTCACAGTTGTAGACTGTGTTGTGAAGGAACCAGACACGCTCCGGTTGGTACTGGAAGCCAAGCCCGATACTCGGGTTCCATGATGTCTTGACAATATCATGGACGTCATTCTGTGAGAATATCACGTCGACGGCTTGCTTTGAGTAGATACCCCCCTGGCGACACGAGTACACGTGGTTGCGGCCGGCATAGATGTGGTGCGTCGTCGGCATCGAGCCGATATTTCCCGCGTTAACGATTACGCCATCTCCGCTGTTGTTGTACAGCTCGCTATCCAGAATCGAGACGTTGGACGCCCCCTTCGCGACGCCGACGGCGTTGTGGTCATCATCATTAGGCGATGCCATATCACCGTTATCGTGGACCGTGCAGTTGAAGATGACTATGTGTGCGGCCAAGTCAGCGCCGAATGAGCCGATCATGACGCACGATCCCATTCGATGATGGAGATCGCTGTTTCTGAGCGCGATGTGTTCACATGGGGCGATGATCTCAAAACCGGCATAGTCATTCACAGTACCGTCTACATCGAGGTTCTCGAAGACCATGTACGTTGCGTTATTCGACACCGAGAACTTCCAGCCGAACCGTGGTGGGTCTAGCGGATTACCGGTGATGAAGATCGGATTCGATGCAGTTCCGTTGCCGTTGAAGGAGCGGTATCCCCCATTGCCATATGTTCCGCCATGGATGTAGATTAGAGTGCCGGCCTGGAGGCCAGTGGTACTGGGTAGGCTGGCCCGGGGTGTGTCGGGCGATCCATTGGGGTTTCCACTGTCTGTGGCGCTTGGATGAGAATTGTCGACGTAGTAATGGAGCGGGTTGGCCGCGTTGTAGGGCGGCGCTACCTCTTTAATCCCAAACTCCGGACCCGGGATGCCGATGGGGGCGGTCCAGGCGGTGAAATCCTGGTTGCTCAGGCCGCTGCCGGGGACGGAGGAGACGGACAGTGTCTCCGGAGTCAAAAAGACGCGGCTGGGGTCTTCGGCTTCGATGGTGCCGGTCCAACCTTCGGGCACGCCGCGGACGTACGTGCCGTCCACGTCGGTGAGGGCCAGATAGTCCTCGCCGGCGGAGCTTCCGGTACCGGTGAAGATCAGACCGTGCTGGCCAATCGGAGGCCTGGCGCCAACGGTATCGACCAGGGTAATGGTGCCGGACACGAACGCTCCGGTGGCGGTGCCGACGAAATCCTGGTCGGTTTGAGCAGAAGTCACGTCCGTGTAGTCAACCGAGGCCGGTGCGAAGGTGAACATCGCGTGAGTCGGCGTGACCGTGCCGGACCATCCGCTGGAAACCGAAAGCGCGTACTCGCCGTCGCCGTCAGTCGAAGCTGAGCCGCCGCCGTTGTCGGCCACCACCTGCACACTCGAAATCACCGTTCCCAGGTCATCAGTTATCACGCCCGAGATAGTCACCGACGGCTCGCCGGTGGCTTCGCACTCGCCGTTGGCCGGATTGCAGGCCTGTCCGGTGGGGCAGTCGACCGGCGTGTTCTCACACACGGTATCCACGCACGCATCGACAGTACAAGCGTCGCCGTCGTCGCAATCGGCCGCGCCGGTGCATTCGGGCTCTTCACCGCCTGCGGACTCAAGCCTTGGGAGGATACCGGCATCCGAGCTGCCCGCGTCCACATTGTGAAGTTCGATAGCCAAGATGTTCGTGCCGGTCTCAAGCAGGCCCGGCGTGACCGTGATCGTGAACTCCTCCTCAGGATCTTCCTCGTCGTGGCCGGCCGTGGTGAGCGTGTCGTAGTCGACCGGATCCACCATGTTGTCGCTACGGGCGACCTCCTGACCGTTGATGTAGGCGATGAAGCCATCGTCGTAGACGGCGCCTAAGGTCAAGGCGGCGTGTTCGCTCGGGTCGGCGACAGTGAATGCCCGCCTCATGAACACACTGACGTAATTGTCGGACATGTCATCCAGCTCGGTTGCGTAGCTGATGTCACTGCTATAACCGATACCGGTGGGCCCGCTCAGCCAAGCGCCGTCTGAGAAATCGGCATCCGCCCAGTTCGCCGGTGGAGCGGTGGTTCCCTTGAAGTAGCGCCATGTGTCGCCAACCGCTATCCACTCATCCTCGACAGGGCCTGCCGGCTCGCAGGTGTCGGCATCCTCATCACAAGTCTCGTCGACCTGGCACGGGTCTCCGCTCGACACGCAGTTATTAACCGCGTCACAGCTCTCCGTACCGTTGCAGTACAAGCCGTCGTCCGGGCAATTCGCATCGTTGGCGACATTATCACACGAGTCGGTAGCTTCGTTGCACGAGTCGTCGGTGCAGCCGACGCCGTCGTCACAGTTGACCGGCGTTCCGGACTGACAGTCCAGCGTGGCGTCGCACGTCTCCACCCCGTCGCAGTATAGCCCGTTGTCACAGTTGGCGTTGTTGGCGATGTTATCGCACGAGTCAGTAGCTTCATTGCACGAGTCATCGGTGCATCCGACGCCGTCATCACAGTCTACCGGCAACGTGGACCGACAGCCCAAGATCGTGTGGCAGATCTCCGCTCCATCGCAGTACAACCCGTTGTCACAATTGGCGTTGTTGGCGATGTTGTCGCACGACTCGGTGGTCTCGTTGCACGAATCATCCGTGCACGCTACGCCGTCGTCACAATCGGGGGCCGTGCCGGCTATACAGACTCCGCCGGAACAGGTCTCGGCACCGTTGCACCACAGACCATCGTCACAGTCTTCCGGTCCGGTACAATCGACCGGCACGCAGGTGTCGTTGTTTTCGTCACAGTCTTCGGCCGGGCAAGGATCGCTTCCGGGCTGGCAGCCCAACGACAGGCTACACACCTCCGCGCCGTCGCAGAACAGTCCGTTGTCGCACAGAGAGTCGTTGGGGATGTTATCGCATTCGTCGGTGGTCTCGTTACACGAATCTGCAGTGCACGCTATGCCATCGTCGCAATCGACCGGTGTACCCGGCTGGCAGTCCAGCGTAGCGTCACATGTTTCCACGCCGTTGCAGTACAAGCCGTCATCACAGTTGGAATCCACCGCCACGCTATCGCACGAGTCGGTGGCTTCGTTGCACGAATCGACCGTGCAGGCTACGCCGTCGTCGCAATCGGGGGCGGTGCCGGCCACGCAATCTCCGCCAATACACCGCTCAGCTCCGTTGCACCAAAGGCCGTCGTCGCACTCGGCGGAGCCGGTGCATCCTATGGGCACGACGGCCGTGCAGGTTCCGGAATCCTCCGAGCAAACCTGTCCCGGGCACGGATTGCTGCCGGGCTGGCAGCCAAGCTCAGGATCGCACACTTCAACGCCATCGCAGAACAACCCATTATCGCAAACGCTGTGGTCGGGCACATGTTCGCAGGTGTTGTTCTCCTCGTCGCACGAATCCACGGTGCAATCGATGCCATCGTCGCAGGGTGACATCGAGGTTACGCAGTTTCCGTCAATGCACAGCGCCACTCCGGTGCAATGAAGACCGTCGTCACAGTCCTCGTCGGTCTCGCATGCACCAGATTCCGCTATGCTGATCTCTTCGTCAATTGCAGTGAAGGACTCGGTCCGGTTGGTCCGCACATCGGAGAACCGCTTCTCGGATGGACTGAACTCATGATCGATGTGCTGGACGCTGATCATGCCGTCCCAGCCGAAGGTGACGTAAACCTCGAAGGACCCATCGCTGTCCGTTACGTCCGTAGTGCCCCCCGCGCTTGCCGCGACGGTCACGTCGGCAATGCCGTTGCCGTCCGCGTCCGTGACCTTGCCGGTAATCCTCGGCCACACGGTGACCTGTTGTTCCAGGTCACCCGTCTGAGTGGTGGTGCAATCCACCGTAGCACCCGCCACGGCCAGCGAGAGCATGATCGTGTGGATCCCCGCCTTCGTAAAAACGTTGGTCCTCTCCCGGAAGGCTGCCATCTTTCCCGACTCCGAAACCCCGTCCACCGTCCAGGTGAGTACTGCATCAGCCGGCAGATCGTCAGCGATGCTAACGAACGTGCTGGTCACCCTCAAGGGCGGCGGACCATCGAATTCGTCCGCTGGTTCGGCGGCGCCCTCAAAGTGGACAGTGAACTCGCAGGCCGGGGCAGTCACTTCGGCCACGCCGATCAAGTCAGAGTCGCTGTTGATGTCGAGAGGATCTTCTACCTCGGAGATTATCGTTGAGCCAAGCGTCTCCCGCTCGCTGTCTCCGGGCAACTCGCTACCGGGTGTTGTTACGGTTCCTTCCCCGCAACCAGCGACGGTCAGGAGTAAGGCCCAACAAAGCGAAAGGACGGTATACGGATGACGATTCCGGGATACGCGGCGAGACCACAAGAAGAATGACATACGCCCCCCCTTCCCCATGCTGCCTAAACCCCCGAGGTTAACATCCCGGTTTAGCGTACGATTCGGGGAGGGTTAGGGGCAAAAAATAACGCATGAGCCCTTTCTCATGGTCTGAATAATGGACCCGGGACGTCGGCTCGTGCCGATAAGCGGCGACCATCTGCGGCTTCGGTTTCGCCCGGTGCTACGTCGCGCTGGGTTCTCGGATGTGCCACCGCATTTGAGCAAAGCGGGAACCGGACGCGGTGCGGATTGGACCCGTAGCTCCACGGGTCGTGATGCGCAAGCCTGTTTGCCGGTGTTCAATCGAAGCGCCGATAACACGAAGAACGGGGTCGGGAGCTGTCTGGGCGTCGCTCACCGTGAGCAGTAGTAGTAGTGACACTTCGTGTCACCGCGCGGGTTATCGCGCTTGGTGCCGCGGGTGGTTTGGTTCTTAGCGGTGTGTCTTCCAGATCATCGCGACACTTATGGCCGTGCGGCATGGGCGGGCACAGGATGGGCTGGACGACGTGGCGCTTCTGCAATGCGGCAGGTGGTGCGGAAGGGACGCACAGCATCTCGCGAAGGCCCGGTCCGCTGGAGGTGGGCTACGCGGGGCAGCGAAGAGGGGAATCAGGGGGGCGTGTCTTTCAGCAGGCTGATCGACTATATCAGCCACAGCGCTGTCAGCCAGAAGATCAAAAGGCATGGGGGAAGAACGAGGCCGGTGTACGCCTGAGCGCGTGCGGCGCCGCGCAGGTGCTTCTGCCAAGCTTCGTGGAGCTTGTCCATTTCATAGTCATCCCCGCATTCAGGGCAGAGGTGAACTTCCGGCAGGCCGCGGAGGTCGTAGCCGCAGCCGTAGCACACAGAGTAATCCGCGGCAAGGACTCTTCGCTTTAGCCGTATGTGACGCGAGTACGTCAGATAACCGTCGACAATGAACAGCGTCAAGAGCAGCCCGGTGGCCAGGGACGACCATGTTCCAGTCATGCCGGTTAACATCATCGCGAGAAACGCGAAAGCCGCCAGGCTGGTGACCCAGGATCCCCCCGGCTTTGCGAATCGAGGAAACTGCTCTCGGGCCAGCGCCGCTCTTTTCTTCTTCGTGGCAAAGAAGAAAACGATGAAGAGGGCACAAAACCCGAAAAGGACCCAGGTGATCCAGGGGGAGTCGTAGTGCACTCCAAACCAAGTGCTCTGGAGGAGGCCGCGAAAGCCGTCGAGAGGCGGGGGATCGTACGCTAGCCGGTCCGCGGGCACCGGCACGTTGATTTGTGGATTACGATTGGTGGTTGTGACCTCGTGGCCGAAGAGGCGGTTGACTTGCTCCGTGCGTCGAATGAGCAGACGTTCCTTCTCGACCCACAAGGTCATCTTCATGCCGGTAAAATCTGTGCCCTGCAGGCAATAACAGGGAACGCTGTCGATGGCCTCGTCCGGCCGCCGCGTGAGCGATCTGAAGTGTTTGCTCTTGGTGGTGGCGAAGGCCGACGGGAGTAGCAGGCGGATAACGATCGAAGAGGCGCCGCCTGTGCCGACGCTGACCATCCTGCCGGCCGCTGACAGGTCCGGGTGGGTCCGTTCTCCGACTTTGGCGCCGGCTACCTGGCCCCAACTGAGGATCTTCCGGCCGGCCGTCCAAACGATCTCCGGCCGGTAGTTGCAGTCGGGCAGGCCGTGCCGGTAATGGTATTGGCTCGGGCGAACGAACGCGGTCGAGAAGACAAGGTCGCTATCGGAACTGTAACCCGCGCTTCGGTGTACTTTCCTGATACTCCCCTCGTCCAAATACGATTCCGCCGTCGAATACACCACGGCCATCTGTTCCATGATCTGCGCGGCCGTGAGCTCGTCCGCCTCGACCGCTTCTTTGGTCATGACGGTGTGATTACCTTGGACCGGGTGGGCAGGCTCTGGAGGTCCGAGCAGCGGCCGGCCCAACGTACAGAGAATGCAAACGACCTGTACCGCAGTCCAAGTCATCATGTTGCTCTACACGGCGTCGCCCGGACCCGCATCCGCCCCGGGCGCCCGAAAGTTGTTAATGTGGACGTGTCGGCCCCACTCCGTAGGCGGCCAGCATAGGGGTAAGCGTAGGGGATTCGGGCCGAGGTGTCAATGCAATTGCGATGGAGGCAGGCTCTCCGGCGTGGGGAGCGACTGAACGACGTTGTGGCCTGGGCGAACGAGCCTCCGAACCCGGGAGTGTAGTTTACGCTCGAGAGTCGCATGCCGTCAGCGGACAGACAACTCATCGATTTGACTGGGACCCTCGCCGCATGGTTGGTCAAGGCGGAGCGAAGGCGCCATCCCCCCGATGCCGGTGTGTCCCATGATCTTCGGGACATTGAGTCCTGGGCTCGCTATAATGGGATACGGTCGAGCCATCCAAACCCGGGATGACAGGCACGTGTGGTCCGCCGAGACAGGTATGGAGAACGCACAGGAACAACCTCATTGCCGCAATTGCGGATACGATTTGAGAGGAAGTCACGACGGCAAGTGGTGCCCGGAATGTGCGTGGCCGATCGGGATGCCTCGCGTCTATGGTCGACAGCCCTTGTTGTTCGACACCTCACTATTGGTCGCGTTGTTGGCCTGCAGTGTAACGGCTATCCCCTTTCAGCTTTTCGTGTTTAGCATGGGTTATCATTGGAGGGCCTTGACGGGTCCCGAAGATCCCATGCATTCGATGTTCTGGGCTTACCCGTGGAATGTGATTACGTGCGTTCAAGGTGTTGGTGCGATGGCGGCGATTGCGCTGGTCATCATCCTGTGCAGAAGACCCGCCCGAATGCCCAGACTCGGGCTCGTGCTATCGACGCTTGGCGCCTGCTGTGCCTTGTTCGGTGCGATTGCGAGGTCTTACATGCAGGCACGACATCACCCGGCAGACCCAGCGCTGGCATTTTTCTGCACGGCAGTATTCGTCCTGGTCAGATGTAAGTTCGCGGCGGAGTCTCGGAGGTCTAAAGGTCCTGGCGACGACCTCGTGAACGATTCACCGGACGATGTGTGACCGATGGTTCCGCAGGGACGTCGGATTCGATGTTCCGGGGCTGTTCCTGTGTCGTCGCCGGGCGGCGGGAAGGCTGGGCAAAGTGGCCATTCGTGGCGGGGCGAGCTGGCCGGTGGTGAATATGCGAGCGGTCTTACAGGGACTCGGTCTCGGTTTTGTCCGGGAGTGTGACTGAATGGCTTGGTGGTGTCTCTGGTGTCTAACCAGCGTCCTGGGCGGTGCGCTTGTCAGCGGTGTTTCCTGGAGTACAGCGTGCTTGCGCTATGGCTATGCTCCGACATTTGACTTTGGCTTTCCCGCACTTGTTGGCGGGATGGTTGGAGGGCTGCTCTCGTTCGTTACGGGGGCTTGTCTTCGTGGATTCAGCCGGGTCTGGTGGGCGCAAGCCGCGGGCTTTGGTGCTGCGGGTGTACTCGCGGCTGCGGCCGCTCATTTCTTGCATATTCTTGCTACCGCACCGGTGGCGATCGCCGCGTATGTACTGCTCCTGGGCGTTGTGGCTCGGCGAGACGGGCGAGGGCTACGCGAGTACCAGTGCGCGTTCTGTGAGTGCGATCTGCGTGGAAGTGAATCGGGCTCTTGTCCGGGGTGCGGCGCGCCGACTTCGAAGGCCGGGCTTGGCGTGCCGCAAGGAGCTCGATGTCGAGAGTGCGGGTACTTGTTGGTGCTGCTTCCTGAAAGTCGCTGCCCCGAATGTTTCACGGAGTTCGACGCAGACGATCCCGAGACGTTTATTGTACCCGACGGCGGTAGAGTGGGTCTTGAACCATGGCTCTTGTTGTGCTTTTGCTTGTTGGTATCTGCCTTCTCGATTGCCGCCCGCGACGTGAGCAACCTCGCGTGGTTAGTGGGCTCGGTATTCCAGGGCGCCGTTGCCGTGTTGGCGGCCATTCGTCTGCGGCGCAGTTGTCCGAACGCAACGGTTTTGTATTGGCTCTCACTCGTAGTTGCTGTTGGAGCCGCTATGTTTGCGGTAATGTTTCCGCGCCTTTACTGACGACAGTGAGTAGACGATTCAATATCCGCGATCCTTTCGACTCCGTCCGATGGACGCGACCCCGGTTGGGGTCGAAGAGAACCAGGGTCTACGCGTCCCCAGGGTAGCCGCTTCGCGGCAACCCTGGGCTGTAGGGCGAAACGCCTTTGGCGTACTCTCGCGAGCAGTGTGTATTCTCGTGACCGTCACTTGAGATGCCGAGAGGGGACCGCGCTGCCGATGCACAAAGGTCGGCGATTGACCATCTCGGGGGGGCAAGCGCTATCCTGGCCCGGAAGAAGCAGATGAGATCAAAACCCCTTCTGGTAGATCATCATGCCGCGGCAGTCTTTGGTAAGGAAACGGAGGCAGTGTTGGTGGACGGCGGCGAACTCGCGGCCTACGAGGTTCACCCCCACGGCAATGCAGTTGGCGTTCTCGAAGTCGTCCAGCCAAAGGTAGCCGCCCGGGCGGAGGATGGCCTCAAAGATCAGCAGGTCCATTCGCGCCGTGTCCGTATCGTGCCCGCCGTCGACGATCGCTAAGTCGAGAGTGGCATCGTCGTTCGAGCTGATCGCTTGGGCGAGGGTTGGGGCGAGAGTCTGTTTCGTGTCTCCGAGGATCAGGTGGAACTGCGGATATTTCGCTTTGACGATCTCGGCGGCTTTGTGCGTGGCCTCGTGCTTGCCGATGTCGAACGACAGCAAGGTCCCACCGCCGTAGGTCTCCATTGCGCGGAGGATGACACAGGCGCTGTGGCCGGCGTTGAATCCGGTCTCGGCCACAACCCGCGGCTGCGTCAGGCGGATGAAGGCGTAAAGAAACTCGGCCTGAGCCGGAGTGATGTAACCTTCCGGGGTCTCCGGGAGGCGGAGCATCAGGTCGTGCAATTCGGGATCGATGTCCGGTAGCATCGCGATGCACTCCGACGGCGAATAGAGCCAGCTTCCTCTAATCGATCGACCGGATTGTCCTTCGGGCTGGATCCTTTTCCTTGGGAAGGGGGTGGTTGCATCATTGGCGCTGGGCCGGTCTTGGTGGTGTTGACCGCTGACCGCGGCAGGTCTCGTTCCTCGACGCTGCCCTACAGGAATCCCGCTTCGAGCTGAAGCGGCCGAGCATCGGGGGCCGGCCTTGTTCGCGTAGCGCAGGCATCCTGCCTGCAGCGTGGCGGGCAACGTACAGAGTCACGGCAGGTCTCGTTCCTCGACGCTGCCCTACGGGAACCCCGCGTTTTCGGGCGGAAGTGGCCGGGAATCGGGGCTCAAGTTGCCGAAAGGCCGATCTCGACCCCTTGGGCTTGGCAGGGATGGGGATTCGTCGTTATTGTACGCATCGCCGTTGCGACGCGAGTGGACCTTGCACTATGCGGGTCCGGGCTCGGGCGCTCACACGCGGAGGCCCCAAAGGTGGGCCGGCGGTCGGGGCGGGCGGCTAAGGTGTTTACTCAACATGACGACTGCGGCCTTCGGACGCGGGTAATCGCTGAGGTCGGCGCAGTCCGGCCAGAAAGGACTGACTGATGGAAGTTGTACTCAACGGGAACTCGCTATCGATTGAGAAGCTCTGCGCGGTGGCGCGGGACGGGGCGACGGTCTCGGTTGCGCCGGATGCCAAGGTCAAGATGCAGCGTTCGCGCGAGGTGATCGAGCGCGGTGTGGCGGAAGGAACGGCAATTTACGGCGTGACCACGGGGATCGGTGAGTTTGCCCGCATTCGAATCTCCGCCGAGCAGAGCGCCGAACTCCAGCGGAGGATCATCTATAGCCATTCGGCCGGGACGGGTGATCCGCAGCCGGAGGACGTGGTCCGCGCCGGTATGACCATTCGGGCCAACACGCTCTCAAAGGGATACTCGGGTGTCCGATTGTGCCTGCTCGATACGGTCTTGGAGATGATCAACAAGGGCGTCGTACCTTTCATCAACGAGAAGGGCTCGGTGGGTACCAGCGGAGATCTGTCTCCGCTTTCGCAGTTTGCGGAAGTTGCCATCGGTGAAGGGCGGGCGTTCTATAAGGGTGAGCTCATGAGCGGGGCCGAGGCGATGAAGCGCGCCGGAGTCAAGCCCACGGACCTGACCTACAAAGAAGGGCTGGGGCTAATCAACGGTTCGCAGATCATGACGGCCGGTACGGCTCTGTTGGTGTATGACTCTGAGCGGATTCTGAAGAACGCCATGATTGCCAGCGCTATGACACTCGACGCCCTGCGCGCCGTGCCGCGGGCCTTCAATCGCCTGGTGCATCGCGTGCGGCCTTATCCGGGTCAGAATGCGGTGGCGGAGGCTCTGCCTCGGCTGTTCGCCGACAGTGAGATCATGGCCAACCAGAGCGGCAAGGTCCAGGACGGCTACAGTATGCGGTGTACGCCGCAGATTCTCGGCCCGTCTCTCGACACCGTGCAGCACGTTCGCAGGATCGTCAACATCGAGATGAATTCCGCCGCGGACAACCCGCTCTTCTTCGGGGATGAAGGCGAGTACTTCGCAGCCGGGAACTTCCATGGGCAGGGCGTGGGCATGGCGGCCGACTTCTTGTGCATTGCCATGTCGGAAGTGGCCAACCTCTCGGAACGCCACACGAACCGGCTGCTGAACCCGACGCTATCCGGGCTGCCGGACTTCTTGGTCGAGGGGAAAGGGCTCAACTCCGGGTTGATGGTGGCACAGTACACCGCGGCCGCTCTCGTTTCGGAGAACAAGGTCCTGTCTCATCCTGCTTCGGTAGACTCAATCAGCGTTTCCGCGGACCAGGAGGACCACGTGAGTATGGGCCCGATAGCGGTCCGCAAAGGCACCGAGATCCTCAAGAACGTTCGCACGGTTCTGGCTATCGAGATGATGTCGGCCGCCCAGGCCTTCGAGTTCCACGAGGGACGCCGGCCGGGCAAGGCGACCGGGATTGCGTACGACATAATCCGCAAGAGAGTGCCGAAACTCGTCGACGATCGTGTGTTGTATCCCGACATCGAGGCGATTCGACAAATGGTCGAGGACTGCTCGATCCTGGACGCGGTGGAGGCGGAGATCGGTCCGCTGAAGCTCGCCAGGGACATGGACCTTCCCCAGCCGGACGTGCCGGCGTAGGGATTCAGGGGGACCGGTTCGGCTTACGGCGGGCGCCGAACGTGCGCAACAGAGCCGGCAGAAGCAACAGGGTTGCGGCGAAGCACCCGGTTATGCTCAACACGACCAAGCCGGCCAGGCGGGCGTTGGCCGGAACCTGCGACAGCATCAATACGCCGAAGCCCAAAGCGACTGCCAGGGCATCGATCAAGATGGCAGGCCCGGTAGCGGCAACGGCGTCGATGATTGCCTTCTCGGCATCGTTGGTGCTCTGCCGCGCGCGCTGGTAACGCTCCAGAAGGTGGATAGCGTAATCGACGCCGATCCCCAGCGTCATGCCGGCGAACATGGACGTGGCCACGCCCAACGGCACGCCGGCGATTCCCATAACTGCGAAGTTGACCAGCACTGCGGCAGCGCACGGCAATACGCAGAGCAGCCCCCAACGAATCGACCGCCCGAGAATGGTCGTGACCGCCAGGACGCCGACCAGAGAAAGCAGAAGCGAACGAATCTGGGTAGTGACAATCGCATCGATGAGCGTCTGGCTGACGGCCACGTCACCGGCGAATTCCAGAGACACTCCGCGAGGCCTCAATCGGGTACTCTCGTAACCGCGGATGTCGGCCATAAGGTGTTTCGTGTCGACGAAGTTGGCGTCCTTCATGAAAACGGTGACCAGGGCTCGTGCATAGTCTGAGTCAACTACCTGTTGCCGGCGGTCCTTGCCGCGGATGCGTTCGTATTGTGACCACACCCATTTGATGCCTTCGGATTCGTCCGGGATTCGACGTTGGTCCTCGCGCAAACCGCGAGCCATTAGGTTCGCCGTCTTGATCAGATCGGCCGTGCCGATCGCGCCCCCGACGGCGTCGTCCCGATGTGACTCCACGAAATCTTCCAACTCTTCCACGAGCGTCAGGGTCTCCGGACGCATGAAGCGGTAGGGCGCGATTTCGTAACGCAGCTCCACGTCCGCCGACGTCCGCAGCGCGATCCGGGGTGATCCGGATTTGCGGTTGACCGTAATAAGGATCCCCTCGGGGACGCGCTCGGCCGACTCGATCCACGAGACCCAATCTCGCCATGCCCGAGGTACGCGGTCCGGCGAGGTCGGCTGAGGGGGGGCACCCTGACGAGATAGGCGGACCTGTTGACCGACGATCCGCTCGGCATTGGCGATCGCGTCGGACGGGAGGAGTATGGTGTGATGGTCTATGGCCGCCCCCGGCAGCGTGCCGGAGAGCTTCGTGTGGTGCGTATCCAGGCAGAGCAGCAGAATATGGCTGCCGAGGAACTGCTGATTGAAGTAATCCGTCGCCTGGAAGAACTCGCTGTCGGGGGCGAAGCCGTCGATCCAACTGTCTTGAATGACAATCCGCTTCACCCCCAGCGGCGCCGCGGCCATGATAACGCCGGCGAGTGCAAGCACGGCGTAACGGTATCTGATCATCGACGCCGCGAATCGGCCGAAACGGGAATCTCGCCGTGACTGACTATTGACGGCCGCATCGAGCTGAAGTTCCCTGAGGAAGCGGCGGGGGGGCAGCAGGGTCAAACACGCTGGGATGACGGAAAGCGACCAGAGCATGCAGAAGATGATGCCGATGGCCGTGAAGATGCCGAACGCTTGAACCGGGCCGATCGGGGAGAGCGCGAACGAAAGGAACCCGACTGCCGTGGTGACCGAGGTCTTCACGACCGGACCGGTCATTTCCTCCATGGTTGCCAGGACGGCGTTGCGATGGTCGTCGTAAGTTCGGGCTCGAAGCTCCTCAATGTAGCGAGCGGTGATGTGGATCTCGTCGGCCACTCCGATAGCGGTGAGAATCACCGGCAGCACTGCGATGGTGAGATAGACCGGCACCCCAATCCAGCCCATCAGACCGAACACGACCGCCAGGCATGCTCCCACCTCCACAAGAGGTAACGCGACCCCGATTACGCTCCGAAAGCTGACCAGAAAAACGAATGCCATGATCGCGATGGCCACGGGCACCAGTCCAACGTGACGTCCAATGAACACGCGAAGTTCGTAGAGGCTGCGGGGAACGCGCCATTCGTCCGCCGATCCGTCGGATCGGGTCCGGTAGCCGAGCACCACGGAGGGAACTCCCAGATCTTCGAGAATGTGAGTGCCCAGAAGCGCCTCGGCCACGGGAGCGCCGATTATGTCGATCCGTTCCGGGAGTTCGCCTTGGGCTCGCACGATGTCGCGGATCTTCCGCACCAACCCGGTCCGATCGGCATCAGCAGGTACTCCGATCATGATGGCGGTGGCGTTCTCGTCCAGTGAAACCAGCGTACCGGTGAAGAGCTCGATGGCTCGCAGGTCATCACGGAGAGTCTGGAGCGCTTCCGCAGTATCCGGGAGGGGTTCGAGCAAACGACGGACGTGCAGAGTGCCGGGTCGAACTCGGTGCCCGTATTCGGTAGCCAGTGAAAACAGATCTGTCGGGCGAACACCTTCGAGCTCTCGAAATGCGCCGGTCAGGGCCTCAACGAGAGCGACGGTATGAGCGTTGAAGATGCCGTCGGGGTGGTCCGCCCGGATGAGAACGACCACGGGGTCCTCAGTGGCGAACTCATCTCTGATTGCTCGGTCGAGGCGGATCTCGGGAGCTAGCTTGGGCACCAGGGCGTGCCCGTCGGTGCGAATCTGCAGCCGCAATACCCCCGGGGCGATTGCCAGCGTGATAAACAACGCAACAGCGATCACCGTTTTCGGATGTTGTGTCGAATATCGGTATAGCCAGACCAAGATCTTACCGCCGGAAGAGCTTTCCGCAGTCACCTGCAGAGCGGCCGATGCTACGGGAGCCGCGGTCGGCAGGCAAACGGGCCAATCTGCAGGAATTGCGCAACCAAAAGTGGCTTGCAGCCAGACTGGCAGCCTTGAGCGAGGTCGCCCTTTGTTGACTCGCCGTGTGGGTTTGGGGGCGATGAAACGGGCCGTGAGGCTCTGTCGATAGCCGATTTCCTTCTTGTCTGGGGCTCCGCCGTGGTATAATCGGAGTGACACTAGCATAAGCACGCGAGGCTAAGCCTGCAGATCGTATCGCTGCCGGTTCTGTTTGGGTTGCGCAGAGGCTTGGCCGGCGGGTGAGCCGCAGCATGGTGGATTCGGCTTGCGTTCTGGCGCTGGTTGGCTCCGCGGATGGCGTGCTGGGTGTTCGGGCCGAAGCGACCGGGTTGGGTCGATTGACATGGGATATGGGATGTACATCACGCTGGTGATCGCAGCGGCGCTGGTCGTATGCCTTGGCACAGGTTGGTGGCGTGTGGGGTTCACGCCCTTTGCGATTCCCGCCCGTAAGATGACCGTCGAGCGGCTGGGACTTTGTGTCGCCGGACCGGAGGACGCGAAGCGGGTGAATGGGATTCTGGCGAGTTTCGCGGGCGGTTTCAATGCCATGATCGCGGCACGACGAATGAAGGCCGTGCGAGCCCATTGCGAGTCGATCGGTCCGCTGTATCGCTCGTTTGCGGAAGAGGGTATGGCGATGGGCTACACCCTCCGCCGCCTTTTCCGTTACGATCCGGCCTCCTTTGAATCGCAGATTATCGAACAAGGCCCCGGTTTCCGATACCTCTACTACGTCGGCTTGGGCTTCTGGTCGGGGATCCGGAACCACTCCGGGCAGCGTTTGACGGGCATTACGCAGGGGTTGGATCCGCTTCATCGATTCTTGTGCTTCGATGGCTACGGGTTCAACTACGCGTTTTTTGAGTACGGCAAGGACCCCGAGGTGCTTCGCCGGCTGGACGGCCTGGACGGGTACGCGCGTCACGCGGCGTATCAAGGGGTCGGGCGGGCATTCTGGTTCCTCTTCTCGGGCGACCCCGAGCGGCTTATCGAGCACGCCGCGCGGTTCGGGGAATATTCCGGAGATATTGCGGCCGGCGTCGGATTGGCGTCGGTGTTTGTCAATCCCGATCGGTTGGACACCGCCCGGGATCTGGCTAACAAGATGCCGCAAGAGTGGCACGATGACTTCCATCTGGGAATGTGTTTCGGGCTCAAAGCCCGTTCGATTAATGATCCGGACGAGTATGCGCGAAATCTGGGGCTGCTGGATGCCGGAGGGCGTGAGGCGGTAACGGCTTCGATTCGAGAGTGTGATCGGGTCGAGGCGGCGGTTCGGGGAGAGATGGGCGAGGATGGATACCGGCGTTGGCGCGAGCAGGTAACGGCATGGATGGCTTCGAATGTTTCCTATCCGTTGACTGGAGTCGCGACGACTTCGCCGTCGGCATCGGGCCTGCCGACCGCAGTCGAAACGGCATAGAGGAGGAGCGCAATGAAAGGTTATGAGGCTGCCAAAGACGAGATTCTCGAGTGGATTAGCGAGGCGATTCAGGTTCCGGTTGCGGAGATTGACCTGGATAAACCGCTCACGGACATCGGTCTCGACTCGCTCGATGCCGTGCACATGATCGCCACAATCGAGTCCATCATTCAGAAGGAACTGCCCGAGGACATCATTCAGCGCGTAAGCTGCCTTAACGACATGCTCGATATGATGCGGGAGAAGATGGCTGCCGCCTGAGTTCGGTTCCAACGTGATCCGCAAGGTCGAGCGAGGAGTCGTATGGCTGAAGACGTCGTCATTACCGGTCTGGGGATAGTCTCTTCCTTGGGCTGCGGGGAGCAGCGCTTCTGGGATGCGCTCTATCACGGCCGGTCCGGGGCCTCGCCGGTTGATCTTATGGATACGTCCGATCTGTCACGGACTATCGCGTGCCAGGTACGTGACCCTATAGACGTCGAAGGGGATATGGGCAGAGCCGCCCGTCTTTCCGTTTCCGCCGCCCGCCAGGCGGTGGCTTCCGCCGGAATCGCTTCGGCCGACCTGGCGGGCAGGCACGTGGTTACGACCATCGGCACGACGATGGGTGAGACGGAGTTCATCGAAGATCGTCTTACTTCACCGAACGCAGACTGGCTCTCGCCTCAGCACACACAGCGGATTCTTCACGGCCGGCCCGGCTCGATTGCCGAGCATGTGCGGACCGACCTTCGAATCCACGGCCCGGCCGCCGATCTGTATGGGGCGTGCGCGGCCGGCAATATGGCGATCCAATCCGCCCGACGCCGGCTGCTGGCCGGTGAAGGAGATTTTGCCCTCGCCGGCGGGGCTGATGGTTTCAGTCGATTGGCCTTCATCGGTTTCATGCGTCTGCGCGTGATGGCGGCAGAGGTTTGCCGGCCTTTCGACGAACAACGTGACGGTTTGCTCGTCGGCGAAGGGGCGGCGGTGTTCGTGTTGGAGCGAGAGTCGTCGGCGCGGGCTCGCGGAGCGCCGATCAGAGCGCGAGTTGTAGGGGGGGCGGTCACGTGTGAGGACTATCACCCGACTCGCCCGCACCCCGAGGGCGATGGGTTGAGCCGGTCGACCACCGCGGCGTTGCGCGACGCCGGGATTGCTCCCGAAGACGTGGACTATGTCTGTGCTCACGGTACGGGAACGCCGCACAACGACGCCATCGAGGTGAAGGTGATGCAGAGTTGCTTCCCACGCGGCGTGGCCTTCAGCTCGATCAAGGCGCTGACCGGGCACCCGATGGGGGCGGCCGCGGCTATGGAGGCGGCGTGTTGCGCGCTCAGCCTCGAGGCTCAGACCCTCATCCCGACCTGGCACTTGGAGAACACGCTGCAACCCTGCATGCTGGACGCGATTCAAGGGGCGCCGCGCGCGGCGCGTGTGCGCTACGTGGTCAACAACTCCGCCGGGTTCGGTGGTTACAACAGCAGCATTGTCTTGGCGGCGGCGTAGTAGCCCTTCGAGTAAGCAGGACGCCGCGGCCGGTGGTTTCGCCGGGTTTCTCGGGCCAGGCTCTGGGCACGCCTACGTTCCCTGGCTATAAAGTCAGTCTATGGACTCGTACCCAAGACGTGTAGTGGTTACCGGGGTCGGGCCGGTGACTTCGATCGGCACCGGTTGTGATGACCTGTGGGCGTCCCTCGACGCCGGGCGTTCGAACGTTCAGACTCGCATGCTTCCGTCGGACGTCGCTTGCGGGGCGGAGTTGCCGATTGCCGCGATGCCCGCGGTTGAGGATGTGCCGGGCCTTGCCCGTCACGTCGATTTCCTGACCGGGCAAGACTGCGCACCTTATCGCGAATTGGCGTATGCACTTCTGGCCATCGAGCTTGCCCTGGATGATGCGGGGCTCGATCCGGGGGACAATGGCAAGCGCGTGGGGGCGGTGCAGGTCTTTGAAGCGCCCGGCGTGGAGGGAACGGTGAGCCATCTGTTCCGGCTCATGTCGATGCCGCCGCCGCCCGGAGCGCCGCCGAAGCTGTACGACCATCTGGCCTCCTACTTCTACAGCATGCAGCCGTTTCATTTCGTCCATTTAATGGGTAAAGCGTTTGGGCTGCACGGTTTTTCAACGAGTGTGCACAATGCGTGTTCATCCGGGTTGTTTGCGATGGAAATAGCCGCCCAGCAGATTCGCGCGGGTAACGCCGACGCCATGATCGTCGTCGGCGGGGAGGCATTTGAAACCGCCGTTCGCCTGGAGTGGTTCCGCCGGCTGGAGATGTACGCTTCGGATACGTGCATGCGCCCGTTCGATGCCGAGTCTTGTGGGTTCTACGTGGGGGAGGGGGCCGGGGCCATTGTGCTGGAAGCGGAGGAACTCGCCGCCCGGCGCGGGGCGAAGCCGTACGCCGCCTACCTTGGCGGGGCTCATGCCCAGCAAGCGTGGAAGCAGACGATCCCCGACGTTCGGGCGTTGAGGCTCCGCGATGTCATCACCGAGGCATTAACCCGAGCTTCGGTCTCGCCCGCGGATCTGGACCTGATTGTGCCGCACGGAGCCGGGACGATGCTGTGTGATGGGTATGAAGCTTCATGCCTGGCCGGGGCACTTGGCGACGCCCAGACCTCGGCAGTGGCTACCGTGTTCAAGCCGAACCTGGGTCACATGCTGGCGGCCAGCGGGATTACCGAGACCATTTGTGCTATGCTGGCCATGAAGCACGGTCGCGTGCCCGCCACCCTCGGCTCCCGCGCCGACCGGGTGAAGCTGGCCGTGCCCCTGGTGACCGAATCCGTGACCCACCCCATACGCTTTATTCTCAAAATGTCGACCGGCTTCACCGGCCACGATGCGGCGGGTGTTCTTGGTGAGGTATGATCCTCCTTCGGTGCGGCCCCTCCCTTGGCCAATCCACGCCGATTCGTCGACCCCCTGCGGCCACTCCCTGACGGTCGGCGGTCCAACAAGTTTCCTCATGACACCGATCTGGCACCACCCGTAGGGCAGGTCGAGGTACGAGACCTGCCGCAACGGCTGTCACCACCCGTAGGGCAGGTCGAGGTACGAGACCTGCCGCAATAACGCGCATCGCGCGAAGACTATGGCAGGTCTCGTACCTCGACCATGCCCTACAACCTGCCGTTAGTACGGTGAGCGTAAGCGACCCGCCCCGGGCCAATGCGCGGCCACTCGTCGACCGGCTACAGCCACTCCCTGACCGTGGGTGGGCCAGTAAGTCCATCCATGACACCGACCTGGCACCACCCGTAGGGCAAATCGAAGCACGAGGCCTGCCGCAATAATGCGCATCGCGCGAAGACTATGGCAGGTCTCGTGCCTCGACCATGCCCCGCGAGATCGTCGCGTGACGCGCGCTGTTGTGGCAAGTTTCGTACGTTGACCGTGTCGTAAGCGAAGCCCCTTGGGGCGGCAGGTCCTTTAGCCCCACGGCGTAAGCCTGGGGAAACCGTGAGAACGCTTCGCGCCAAGCCCCCTCGGGGGCGGCAGAGGGCATCGAGATTCGAATCGGACACCGGTAATTCAACATCGTAGGGAAGCACGTTGGCGACCGCCGGGAGCATTTCGATCATCGAAGTGCCGCCCCTGGGGGCTTGGGTTGACGTGTGACGCGATCCCGCGGCTTACGCCGCGGGCTTGGAAGAGCTGCCGCCCTGACGGGCTGGTCCCGCGAGCCACGTGGGTGGCACATATTCGTGCGACTCACACCATTGCGCCCTTGGTAGCAGGTCTCGTGCCTCGACCGTGCCCTACAATCTGCGCGAGTATTCATGATTGAAGGCTCCTACCCTCCTCGCCACCGCGCGGGAATGCGCTGCCGTGCGAGAATACGCCGCCGTGTGGGAGAATGCGCTCCCGCGCCCAAATACGCCGAAGGCGTTGCGCCCCTAAGCCCAGGGTTGCCGCGAAGCGGCTACCCTGGGATCACGATCACATTGAAGATCAACCCCAACGGGGTTGCGTCGGTGTTCAACCCACTTCGGGGTTGGTGCGGAAGAGGGCCCGGTGACCCAGGGTGGCACTGAAGCGGCTACGCCGCTTCGTTTACCCTGGGCTTTGCTGTTTAACGCCTTCGGCGTACGTTCGGAAAAAGCGTCCCGCGCGAGAACCCGGCGCCACCCGTAGCCCGTAGGGCAGGTCGAGGCACGAGACCTGCCGCAATGGTGCCCATCGCGCGAAGACTCAGCCCCTTCCTTACGGTGCGTGGGCCGGCAAGTTGACCCATGCCGCCGACCTGGCACCACCCGTAGGGCAGGTCGAGGTACGAGACCTGCCGCAATGGCGCGCGTCGCGCGAAGACTATGGCAGGTCTCGTGCCTCGACCGTGCCCTACAGCCTGCGCGGGCATTCTTGATTGGGGAACCCGCAGGTAAGTCCATTGAACTGCGGCCAGAGAGAGAGTACCATTCAAAGGTGAGGCGGCGAACGATATGGAAACCACGAGATGGTACGCCTCGGTATGCCGTTTGGTCGATGCGGAGGGACACGATGTCGGAATCGCAGACTGAGCCGCGCGTCTGCTGCCCGTCGTGCAGCTTCTCGCTGACGCAGGAGGCGCAACGGGATTGCGTGTGCGATAACTGTGGCACAGCGCTGGACGCGGAGTATCTGCGGTGTAGACGAGAGGAGCTGATTACCAAGGACGCCCACGATCGACGCGTGTTGGCTTGCGAGCGGACTGCCGCCGTGGTCGGTGCAATCATGTTGGCGTCGGGCGCGGCAATGGTCGCCAAGTATGCCCCACTTATGATGGTCAGCGGAAGAGCCTCCGGGGTATTCTTGATCGGCACTCTGATCGCCGTTGGCTGGCGCTGGCACAATCGTGATCCGATGTGGCCGGTGCTGGCGCCACTCGGGTTGTTCTGGTTTCTGTTCGGCTTGTTTTGCGCAGCGTGCTGAAGTCGGCTATCCCGGATTGTCTATGACGTTCGCACAAATGCGCGTAACTTACTGTGGCCTCACCCATGTGGGTGACACCACTGAAACACAGCGCGCTTCCACGCCAGGGACAAGCCCTGGAGCTACACTTGGATCACGGCCTCTTGTTCGTTTGTGCGAGTAGTCAGCACCAAGGCGATGGGGACTGTGTTGCTGGAATTAGTCGACTCGGAGCAGATGTTCGTGACGCCTGGGCATCGGCTCTAGGCCGTGTTGCCGGCCGGGACGTGTAGCGGGCTCAGCAACACAAGGGGGACCTCCCGGCCGATGATTCTGTCAGGGTCTCTCCCGTGGTCGGTAATCCGCACGTCCGCACGTCCGCAGGTCGCGGAAGCCGGATGGCCGGTTCCCTGGCTTGCGTCCTGTGGTATAATCTCGGGAGAGAAGCTGTCAGTTTCGGTGGGCCATGCGTAACAAGAGCAACAACGATCATGAGGGTCGTGCCGGGGTGTTCAGTCGCCTGTTCTGGGGACTGATGATCCTGGCGCATGCTCCGGGTCTGATTGCCGCGGGGCGTGCCGGGCTTATGAACGGGTTCGGGGTGGAGCTACTCAGCGGGTCCGTCCTGCTGGTTGCCTCCATGGTGTTCTTCGTTCTGAAGATCCGGGGCGTTCCCTGGCTGCGGCTGCAAACCAATCGCCGGTCTGTTATTGCGGTTTGCCTGGTGGTCATGCTGATCCACCTGGAGTGCATCAGGCCCGGCCTGCGCGGCGAATTGCTATCCCAATGCACCGTTGTTCTGGTGACGACTTCGCTGGTTTTCGCCGTGCCGCGGGGGGTGCGAAGGGTCCGCTCCTCGTTGGCAAGCAGGCATTCTTCTTCAAGCTTGCGGAGTTTCGATGACCGCCCGACCGGCGTCATCTGGCTCGACTCATACCGCCCACGTTGTTGGGTCCTCGTTCTTTCCCTGCTGCGGCTGCGCGCGCCTCCTGCGTAGCCGACGAGGGCGTTCCGGTCCGGATTGCGTGGACTTGGGCAACGCCTCTCTCCGATTCGATTCGTTCTTGTCTTCCGACTGAGGTCTGGTTGTTAATAGCCGTAAGTGAGCCGGCACGCGGGTGCCGGAGGCTCCAAGCGGAGCCGTGGGAGGCATGGCATCAAATGCTCTCGTTAAAACCGACCAGAGAATCCACCGGCGGGGGAGCCGGGGAATCGATCTCCACGTTATCGGCCACCAAGGGTGTGCTGCTCATCAACCTCGGGACTCCGGACGCCCCCGATGTCGAATCGGTGCGCCGGTACCTGGCGGAGTTTCTGGGTGATCCCGAAGTGATCCAACTTCCGCGTGGGCTCAAGTGGCTCAATGGCCCGCTGGGGCGATTCATCGCCAGACGCCGGGCCCCTAAGTCCGCAAAGTCGTACGAGCAGATCTGGACCGAACGGGGCTCGCCCCTCGGTTCGATCAGCGCGGAACAGGCCGCGTCCCTGCAGTCGGCGATGCCCTCGGATTGGCAGGTCTTCCATGCCATGCGCTATGGGAAGCCGACGATCGCCGAGACACTCCGGCGGGTTGAGGATTCGGGGGTCGAGGAACTCGTCGTTATCCCGATGTATCCTCAGTTCAGCGGACCGACTACCGGCACGGCGCTGCGGGCGCTATACGGCAGCCTCAAGAGAGGCGGCCACCGTCTTAACGTAGCGACGCGTAACTCGTGGTACGACGACGGCGGATACCTGCACGCGCAGGCCAAGCTGATCGCCGATTACGCTCGACTGCACGGGTTGAGCCCGGAAGATACTCATCTCGTGTTCTCTGCCCATGGGCTGCCGGTGTCCTACGTGGAACGCGGCGACCCGTATCCGGATCACGTGAACCGCACGGTGGAGTTGGTCGCACAACGCCTCGGCTGGCCCGAAGAGCGCCGGACCTTGGCCTTCCAAAGCCGCGTGGGTCCGACGGCATGGCTGACGCCGAATACCGAAGACGTGCTCAGGGAGTTGGGCGATCGCGGGGAACGGCGGGTTCTGGTTTGCTCGGTCAGTTTCACTACCGATTGCCTCGAGACTCTCGAGGAGATCGATCTGAAGTACCGAGAGATGTTCGAGCGTGACGGCCGGGAGATGTTCCTCTGTCCCGCGTTGAACACCAGCCGCGATTTCATCGCGGCCCTCAAGAACCTGGCGCTTCGGGGTCCTCAGGCGGTCAAGTCGTGGGGAGCGCGAATGCACCCGTTGTTGAAACCGGCGGCACAGCCCCTTTCGGCTTCTGAGCATGTCGACTCGCTCGTGTTTGTCGGCGTATCGATGAAGAGCCGGGTCGGTGACGGCAGCGGTCCGGAGCTGATTCACGAAGACGAGCGCGGTCTCGAGAAACTCAAGAAACCACACGATGAGATCCCCGGGATTCTCCAGGGAATCTGCGGTCGCCGCGGCGCGCGGGAGGCGTTCGTGTGGAACACCTGCTATCGGTTCGAGTTCTACGGCTGGGAGAGTGATTCCGCGGCCGGGCCCGACGATTGCGTGGTGGCCCGCGTCTGTCAGCAAGTGTTCGCCGGCGACATTCCGGAGGATGTCTCGGTGAACGTCCTTCGCGGTCGGGAGGCGTGGCATCATCTGGTGCGCACGGCGGCGGGCCTCAACAGCGGTCTGGCGGGGGATCATGACGTCGTCGAGCAGCTTCGCACTGCGCACAACCTTGCTCAGCGCGCGGGGACTGCGGGGGTGTTGACCGATCGTCTGGTCAGCGAGGTTACCGAGTTGGAGCGCCGCCTGCGCAGCGAGACTGCGTGGGGTCGGTTCGACCCCGGCTATTGCTACGCGGCCATGTCCCGGCTTTTGGAGTCAGATGGAATCGACCTTCGCGAGAGTCGCATACTGGTTGTCGGTGGCTCAACGACGTCGCGATCCGTGCTATCGGCGCTGATTGATCGGTTCGGTGTGCCGGAGCGGCAGTTGACGTTGGCCTATCGTGGCCACGGCGGCGGGCAGATCAAACTTCTGCGCAGGGCGATTCGCGGCGGACGGCGCCTGCGGGTGCAGTCGTACGGTGAGCCGCAATTGGTGCAGGCGGTGGCGGAGGCGGATGTGGTGATCTTCGGGATCGATCGCGACGAGCCGGTGCTCGATGCGGGGGCGATCCGGGAGATGCGTGATTTCGCGGATCGGCCTTTGTTTGTGGTAGACTTCAACACTTTCGGCTCGACCCGCGGATGGGAGGCGGTGTCGGGAGTAACCGTTGTTGATGCGAACCGGCTGGCACAGACGGTTGTAGATTATACGAACGCAATGTGGACGGACGCGGAGTTTGCCGGAGCTCTGCGGGAGGCAGAGGATTGGATCGCGGAGCACCTGCCGCCGTCTGTCGAAGTGGACAAACGCCCGCCGGGCTGCCCCGGCAGTATGGAAGCCGCGGCCGACTCCGGATTGTTGGGGCCGCGGGAGCGTTGGCTACGGTGCGTGCAATGTGTCGGGAACCGTTCGGTCGACGAGCGAGTTTCGGTCAGGAGCGGAGTATCATGAGCGCGAGTATTTCAGACGCAGACTTGGCGATTTTTCGCAGATATGCCGGGCTGTCGCTGCCTCGTCATGTGTCGTACCCGATGCCAACTTGGTGGCAGGATGTTGATGAGACCGAGGCGGCGGCGCTGTACGAGGTGAGCCGGGGAGAACCGGCCAATGACCTGTCCCTGTACGTGCACGTTCCGTTTTGCGAGAAGCTGTGCAAGTTCTGCGCTTGTACCCGAGTGGTTCTACCCAAGGATAAGTCCGGAGCGACCGAGCGGGTCGAGGCTTATCTGGCGGCGATGGAACGAGAAATCGCGTGCCGGGCGGATCTGGCGGGTGATGGGCGCGCGTTGCGGCAAGTCCACTGGGGCGGAGGAAGCCCGCTGTATCTGACCTCAGAGCAGATGAGCAGGATTCAGAATGCCATCAGCAAGGCATTCTCATTGGCTCCGGATGCCGAGATCGCCGTCGAGATCGATCCGCGTCAGGCTACTCGGGAGCGAATCGAAGGGCTCCGCCGCTTGGGTTTCAACCGTATCTCGCTGGGCGTGCAGGATTTCAACGAGCAAGTCCAGGAACACGTGCATCGCGTCCAGCCTTTCGAGTTGGTTCGCGACACGGTCGAGGCCTGCCGCGCGGCGGGCTTCGCAAGTGTCAACTTCGATCTGATCTACGGCCTTCCGTACCAGACCGTCGAGACGGTGCGCGATGCCGTTGAACGATCCATCGGCTTGTCCCCGGATCGTGTCGCCTACTACCACTATGCCCAGATTCCCGAGAAGATCGCCACGCAACGGGGGATGGACTATACGAAACTCCCCGATAGCGACACCAAGCTGGAGATGTTCCTTTCCGGCGTGAGTCAGTTCGAGGAGGCCGGGTACGAGTTCGTCGGGCTGGACCATCTGGCTAAGCCGGACGAATCTCTGGCCCGGGCTCGTGCGGAAGGCACCCTTCAGCGCAACTTCCAGGGTATGACGACTGGGGGCGGTTTGGATCTCATCGCTGTTGGAGCGTCATCCATCAGTCATCTGGCGGGCGTGGGGTTTCTTCAGAACACCCGGGATATTGCGGCATACGTGGAGAGCCTGGAGAACGGGAAAGGGCCGATTCACCGGGGGAAGCGTTTCACTCGTGATGATCTGATCCGTCAGGCCGTGCTCGCCGACCTCTACTGCCTGACTGAGGTTCGCGCTGATCGTATCGAGCGGCAGTTCGGCATTGTCTTCGGCGAATACTTCGCTCGGGAGCTCAAGATTCTAGAAGAGCTGGAGAAGGATGGGCTGATCGTGCGTGGCGCGGACGAGACGATTCGGGTAACTTACCCTCTCGGACGGGTGCTCCTTCGCAATATTGCGGCCGTGTTCGATGCGTATCTTGCTCCGGATGCATACCGCGCCGGAGAGCGCGAGTGCTTTTCCGCCAACGCCTAGTGCTGCGCCACACCCAGGGTCTCGGGTGTGCCTGCTCGTGAGCAGTGCATGGACGGGACGAGGTGTGGATTGCCCCCGGACCTTTACACATGGCCAAACGCCGGTAGAAGCTTCCAACATGAAGAACGACCTTCTGCTCCGAGCAGCGCGGCGCGAGCGTACCGTGCGAACGCCCGTCTGGTTGATGCGCCAAGCCGGCCGGTTCGATCCGCGCTACGGCGAGATTCGTCGGAAGTACGACTTGCCGCTTGAAGAGCTCTTTCGAAGACCTGATGCCGCGGCGGAGATCTCACTACTTCCCCGGCGATTGGGCGTTGACGCCATAATCTTCTTCCAGGATATCCTCACGCCGCTGGCGCCGATGGGGGCGGAGTTCGTGTTTCGACCCGGTCCCGTATTGGAAACGCCCTTGCGCGAGCCAAGTGATGTCGAAGCCCTCCGGCCGTACGATGTTGATTCGCATCTCGGTTTCGTTACCGAGACGCTCAAACTGGTTGCCGGGGCTTTGGATGGAGAGTTGCCGTTGCTCGGTTTTGCGGGAGCCCCGCTGACTCTGGCGTTCTTCCTCATCGAGGGACGTAGCCCTGGTGTAGAAGCCGATCGTGCATTGGGTATGATGCGATCGGACCCGAGCACCTTCCGCAGGCTGCTTCGTTTGTTGACGGACATGACCGTTGACTATCTGGCGTTGCAGATTGAAGCTGGGGTTGATGCTGTTCAGTTGTTTGAATCATTGGCCGATCGGGTCTCGCCGGAGGAGTATTCTGAGTTTGCCCTGCCCTGCCAGGTTGAGATATTCTCAAGACTGGGGTCGCGGGTTCCGCGTATCCTGTTTGCGAAGGACCTTCCGTCGGTGGACCCGATGGCCGCCTCGGGAGCGGATGTGTTGAGCATAGGGTCCCGGTTGGACTTGGCTGAGGCCGGAAGACGGTATGGTGATCGATTCGCACTTCAAGGCAATGTCGATAACTACCTTCTCAGGGACGGTAGTCTGGAGGAGATCGCCGCAGCGGTGCGAGCCTGCGTCGAAGCCGGTGGGAATACGGGCCACATCCTCAACCTCGGACATGGGATTCTCAAAGATACGCCGTTCGAGAATGTGCGTCAGTTCATCGAAACTGCTAGAATGGATGCCAACGACTCTGGGGGTTAACCGGTGCTAAGGGCGGAGAGGCTATGACGGACACCTTGCGAGACGTCATCGTCGTTGGCGGTGGGATCAGCGGTCTGACCACGGCATGGTACCTGAAGCACGCCGACGTCGATGTCTGCCTGCTCGAGGCCGGCGATTATGCCGGCGGGGTCACGCGCACGGAGCGGCGCGACGGCTTCCTGCTGGAGAAAGGCCCGTTCAACGTCATAGTCCGAGATCCGGATTTCGAGACGTTGCTCGAGGGGGTCAGTGACGAGACTGACGTTGTCTCGGCGAGTCGGGCAGCCCGGGCGCGGTATCTGTACCGGAAAGGGCGCCTCTCGGCGGTGCCGACCAATCCGGTGGCGCTGGCGACCACGCCGCTGTTGAGCTTCGGGGCGAAATGCCGACTTGTGCGTGGATTGTTGGGCAGCCGGCGTTCGACTCGGATTGAGGAGACCATCGAACAGGTTGGGGCGCGACGCTTCGGGACCGAAGTATCCGACACGATGATCAGTGCGGTCATCTCGGGGATATTCGCGGGGGACATTCGGCAGTTGAGTCTCAAAGCGTGTTTCCCGAGTGTCGCCCGGATCGACGGACGAGCCCGAAGTCTGGTCGCCTACGGCCTGACTTCCCCATTCCGCCGCAAACGCTCTTCTCCGGAATCTCAACCCAGGCGGTGGCGGGGACTGGTGAGTCTTAAGGGTGGTCTGGGGACTTGACCCAGGCGCTGGCCCGCACGCTTGGTGACGATTGCATGACCGGTTGCCGGATCGACGAGATCCACGCGACCGATCAGGGCTATCAAGTAGTGTACAGCGATCGTGAAGGGGCGGTCGGTTCGGCGTACTGCCGCCGGTTGGTTTTGGGAACGGCCGCGTCGGAAGCCGCGCGCTTGCTCGGTCCGGTCGTGCCGGATGCTGCGGAACAGCTCATGACGATCGAGAGCGTTCCGATGCTCGTGTTGAACCTCGGTTTCAGGCGGGCGGACATCGGTCATCCTCTTAAGGGTTTCGGTTTCCTGGTTCCGCGGAACGAGCCGGAGTACCCCTTGATGGGCATTCTCTGGGCCAACAGCATTTTCCCACACCATGCTCCGCCGGACCACTGCCTGATCCGCGTGTTTATTGGCGGCAGCCGTGATCCGAATGCCATCGAACGCAGCGATGACGAGTTGCTGGCGTCGGCGATGGATGCCTCGCGCGGGTTGCTGTCCATCTCCGGCGATCCGGTATTGACCGATATCTGCAGGTGGCCGGCTGCGATTCCCCAGTATGGGCTCGGTTACCTCGACAAGATTGCGCGGCTTAATGCGGTGGTCGCTGCCCAACCGAACTTGTATCTGATTGGCAACTACATGGAAGGCGTGTCCCTGAATGATTGTGTTCGTTGTGCCACGCGCGCGGCAAACGAGCTCATTCGCACGACGGAGCCGATGTACGCATCGTCGTCCCGGGCACTGGCGGCATCGTAGGGCGAACATCATGGATGGATCACAAGAGTGGTTGCCGCCGGTTCGGCGGCCCCGCCGACTTCGCCGCAGCGAGACGATCCGCCGCCTGGTGCGTGAGACGCGCCTGACGCCGGATCGGTTGATTCTCCCGCAGTTCGTGATCGAAGGTACGGACCGCACCGAGCCGATCGCAGCCATGCCGGGGCGAGCCCGGCTTACGATTGACCGAACTCTGGCTGAGTGTGAAGAGGCCGCAATGCTCGGCGTTCGGTCGTTTGCTCTTTTTCCGGCGACCGATCCGGCGCTGAAGACCCCCGAGGCTAAGGAGGCACTCAATCTGGACAACTTGCTTTGTCGGGCGGTGCGGGCGTTGAAGGAGGCGATGCCGGAAAGCTGCGTGATTACCGACATCGCCCTGGATCCCTATTCAAGCCTCGGGCACGATGGTCTGATCAAAGATGGTGTGGTGGTCAACGATGAGACCGTAGAGGTCCTGGCCAAGATGGCCGTGGTGCAAGCTGGCGCCGGGGCGGACCTCGTAGCCCCGTCGGATATGATGGACGGGCGCGTGGATGCCATCAGAACGGCACTTGATGAGGCGGGTCATCAGGATGTCGGAATCCTCAGTTACACCGCCAAGTACGCATCCAGCTTCTACGGCCCGTTTCGAGAGGCTCTGGACTCGGCTCCGGTTGACGCGCCGGACGTACCCAAGGACAAGAAGACCTACCAAATGGACCCGGCCAACGCCCGCGAAGCGCTGATCGAAGCTGCGCTCGACGAGGCGGAGGGGGCCGATGTTCTGATGGTCAAGCCGGCACTGCCCTATCTCGACATCATTGCTCGGCTCCGGGCGGTCACCGAGATGCCGATCGCGGCCTACCACGTCAGCGGCGAGTATGCGATGATCAAGGCCGCGGCCGAGCACGGGTGGTTGGATGAGCGAGCCTGCATGACGGAATCGCTGATGGCGATTGCCCGGGCGGGGGCGGACATGATTCTCACTTATGCCGCTTTGAGCTACGCCCGCTGGTGGCGCGATTCGTGGGCTTGATCGGCGATTGCGGCTGCCAGCGATTCGAAGCTTCGCTGCGGGGCTTCGACCCACGGCTCAATGCCCAGTTTCCGCAGGGCCGCACTGGTCGGCGGTCCGATGCTGGCGAAGGGTAGGTCGACCCTGCCGATGGCTTCGACCGCCGACGCGCTGGCTACTGCTGCCACGTCGACGCGATCGGTGATGCTCCGATCGAAGGATCTAGCAACGGTTTCGTAGAGCACCGGGCTGACCAAGTTGACCCCGGCCCACGCCCGCGGAGGCGGCACCCGTGCCGATCGGGGATAACAGACCGTTCCATGTGTTGCGATTGCCTTGAGTTCCGCAAACAGACTCTCCCCGGTCCCCTCGCGGCTGACCAGCTCGACCCGAAACCCCCGATCCTTGGCCGCCCTCCGAGAGGGCTCTGCAACCACGGCCAATCGCGGCACCCGAGCGGGCGCCGCTGCCACGGCCGCGATAGCGTAGGGGCTCGTCAATACGAGCCAATCATCCGGACCGAGTCTGCTAATGGCCTCGGCGGCATCGTCGAGCACGCGGCGAGAAAGGACCGGCTCAAGAACGGCTTCCAGCCCGCAAGCCCGCAGGGCGGATGTCAGGGGCCCGTTATTGGCTTCGTCGCGTGTTACCCAGACTTTCACGAGGTTTCCTTCAGCTCACTGAGCAGCCGTTCGGCCAGGCGTCGGCCCACCGCCGGAGCGTCGTCGCCGGTCTCCACCCCCTCTGCCAAGCGGTTTCCGTCGTCGCTAAAAAGCTGGGCATGTAAGGAAACGCCGCGGGAGTCTATCGTCGCCAGAGATCCTACGGGGACATGGCAACCGGCGTTGATTCCGCCCAGGAAGCTCCGCTCCGCTGCCACTGTGCGCCGGGACGGCTCATCGTCAAGAGCCGCGAGCAGCTCGACCGCGCGGTCCCCGTCGCGAGCCTGGATAGCCAAGGCACCCTGGGCCGGCGCGGGAACGAACCGGTCCGTCGGCAGATCGACTACGTTCGGCGGGTTGAGACCCAGGCGCCTGACCCCGGCGGCAGCGAGCACCACCCCGTCGAGCCCTTCCCGTTCCATCTTGGCAATACGGGTCGGCACGTTGCCGCGAATCGGCACGGTCTCCACGTCGCCCAAACGTCTGAACTGGGCGATACGGCGGGGGCTGCTCGTGCCCAGCCGAAAACCGGCTCGCAGGTTGTCTAGATCCACCGGCTCCGCAGTAACCAGAATGTCGTGTACGACCTCGCGCGCTGGCACGGCCGCAATCACCAAGCCGGGCGTTTCTGCGGTTTGAAGATCCTTATAACTATGAACCGCGAAGTCGATCTGATCACCCGCCAGCGCTTGCTCGATTGCCCCGACGAACCCCCCGACCGGCCAGTCGGCGTCGAACAACTGCTGGGTGGCGGTGTCCCCGTGGGTCTTGATGATTACTTCTTCGATGGTGAGCGAAGGATGCGCTTCGCGCAGCCGATCACACACCCAGCGCGTCTGCCAGATTGCCAGGTCGCTTCCCCGAGTACCCACCCGCAACGTGGTCACGACGCGATACTCCTGAACGACTCTTCCGCCGCAGCGATGATCTGAGCGATCGACTCGTCATCATGGGCCGATGAAACGAACATCGCCTCATACCCCGACGGCGGTAGCCACACTCCTCGATCCAGCATGGCGTGAAAGAGCTTCGCGTAGAGGTCGTGATTGCAGGCCTGCGCGTCGTCAAAGTTGTCCACGCGCTTGTTAGACAACGCCAGGCCGAACATCCCGCCGCAGTAACCGGTTTGCACCGGAACCCCCGACACCGAGCGCAACCCGTCCGTTAGGCGACGGACCTTCGCAGTCAAAGACTCATAGAATCCCTCGCCGTGGCAAATTCGCAGCGTGGCGGCACCGGCGGCCATGCCGATCGGGTTCCCGCTCAGAGTGCCGGCCTGGTACATCGGCCCTAACGGGCTGACCTTCTCCATAAGGCTCTTCGGACCGCCGTATGCGGCCACGGGCATCCCGCCGCCGATGACCTTGCCAAGGCACGTCAGGTCGGGGCGAACTCCGCATATATTCTGGTAACCGCCCCACGCAGTGCGAAAACCGGTCATGACCTCGTCGAAGACCAGCAGGCTCCCGTGTTTGTCACAGAGGGAACGCAGGCCCTCGAGGAAGCCCGCCATCGGTAGAACGAGCCCCATGTTGCCTGCGATCGGCTCCACCAGGATGGCCGCGATGTCGTCGGCGTGGGCGGCCATGAGCTGCTCGACGACTTCGAGGTTATTGTATGGGGCGAGCATTGTGGACTCGGCTATCCCCGCCGGTACTCCGGCCGAATCGGGGACGCCGAACGTGGCCGCCCCGGAGCCCGCCGCCACCAGTAGAGAGTCGACGTGTCCGTGGTAGCAGCCGAGGAACTTGACCACGCGCGTCCGCTTGGTCGCTGCCCGGGCCAGGCGGATTGCGCTCATGGTCGCTTCGGTGCCGCTGTTCACGAATCGAACGAGATCTACTGAGGCAAACGCCCCGGCAATTATCTCGGCCAGCTCGGCCTCGGCCGGGCAGCAGGCTCCGAAGCTGAGCCCCTTACCGGCGGCGACGCGAACGGCGTCGACGACTTCGGGGTGAGCGTGACCGACAATGGCCGGGCCCCACGTACCCACCAGATCCACATAACGGTTGCCGTCGACATCGAAGATGTACGGTCCTTCCGCCCGTTCGACGAAGACCGGCTTGCCGCCTACGGCTCGAAACGCCCGGACGGGGCTGTTCACCCCGCCCACCAAGGTCGCACATGCCCGGTCAAAGAGCGCGGCCGAGCGGCCCCGCGACGACTTTGTTTCTACGCTCATTATGGTCCTATACCTCCTGTTGCTTGCCGGACCCATTACAACACGGCCGCAGGCACTTGTCACGGTTACCGGCCGGCAGTAACGCAAGCTTCCAGCCTGCCACCCTGTAACACAGGCTTCCAGCCTGCCTTCCTGTAGCGAAGGCTTCCAGCCTGCCGCCAGGGCAAGGCGGAGGATCAGTGGCCACGGTCCGGGCACCATCCACACCGTGCCCCGTCCCTGCACTGCTCAAGAGCAGTGGCACGCCCGCCGCATCAGTTTCTCGGCCGATTAACGCCCGCCGACAGACGTTGACCGATCGTATCGAAACCGTATATTCAATCTTGGGAGTACTAAGGCGGCGTAGCTCAGATTGGTTAGAGCGTGGGATTCATAACCCCAAGGTCCCCGGTTCGATCCCGGGCGCCGCTATTCCGGAAGAACCGCATTGGCGCTAGCGCTAAGGCGGTTTTTTGTTTGCCCAGGGCGTGGACGCGGGCAGGGATGCCGATCAGCCGCGGAACGAAGTCCAGGTCGCTACGTCGAAATCACCGTGCGACAGACCGTGGCTGTGGCGAATCGGTTACCATTCGAAACTCGGAGTATTGCCGTCGGTAGGGCATGACTGGAGGAACGAGCCCGTGGCAGAGCCTTGCCCGAGGTCCTTTTCGAAGGTGGCGATCGTCGGTGCGACCGGTGCGGTTGGCCGGGAGCTCGTCGATATTCTCGGGCAGCGCCGGTGGCGGTCGAGAGACTATGTTCTATTGGCGTCGGCGCGTAGCGCGGGCCGGAAGCTGAGCTTGCTCGGGGCCGAACTGACAGTGCAGGAATTGGGCGAGAGTTCTTTCGCCGGGGTGGATCTCGCTCTGTTCTCGGCCGGTGGCGGAGCGAGCCGGCGTTTTGTGCCGATTGCGGTGAATGCCGGAGCGGTGGTGGTAGACAACTCCTCCGCGTTTCGTATGGATCCGCACGTCCCGCTGGTGGTCCCGGAGATCAACCCCGGCGATGTGACCGGTCACCAGGGGATCATCGCTAACCCGAACTGCTCGACGATAATCATGGCGACCGTGGTTGGACCGTTGCACCGGGCTAACCGGGTCAGCCGGATAGTCGTCAGTACATACCAATCAGCCAGCGGCGCCGGTCAACGCGCTATGGAAGAACTGAAAGCGCAGACCCGCGATGTGCTCGACGGCAAGCCGGTCCGCCCCGAGGTTCTGCCGGTTCGCAGCGCGTTCAACGTCTTTTCGCACAACTCACCGATTGACGAATCCGGGTACAACACGGAAGAACGCAAGATGGCTGCGGAGACCCGCAAGATCTTCCACGATGAGACTATCCAGATAACGGCTACGTGCATCCGTGTTCCCGTCCTGCGTGCCCACAGTGAGTCGGTTAACCTCACGTTTGAGGAACCGATCACTCCGGCCGAAGTCCGTGAGATTCTGCGACATGCTCCCGGGGCGCGCGTGGTGGACCAGGTAGACCCGCAGCACTTTCCGATGCCGATCGAGGCTGACGGCGGAGACGACGTTCTGGTAGGTCGCATCCGCCAGGACATGTCCCAGCCCGACGGTCGAGGCATAGACCTGTTCCTCAGTGGCGACCAGCTCCGCAAAGGTGCGGCGTTGAACGCCATTCAGATTGCGGAGTTGCTGGCAGGATCGCACGCTTCCAGCCCGCCCCAAGTAACGCAGGCTTCCAGCCTGCCGGACGGGCGGTGAACTAACGATGTTTTTGACGATGCAGACAAGATGTCTGCGTTACGACTGCGAGGAAGAGCCTGATCGGCCTTTGGGGAGATGGTACCAAGGCATCGGTGTTTGCCGTGACCAGGTCACTCGGCGACGAATCTCAGCCCGTCATAGGCCAGCGACATTCGTTCCGGCAGATTCTCTTCGGTGGCTTCGTGCCCGAGATGGTGGGTGATGTGTGTGAAATACGTGTGCTCCGCGCCGATTCGGTGGGCCATCTCCACGGCTTCGTCCAAACTGAAATGAGCCGGGTGAGGCCTGGGCAGCGGGGCGTCCAACATCAGGACCGCGAGATCTTCCAGCAGTCTCAGCGAATCGTCCGGGATTTCGTTGCAGTCAGTGCAGAAAGCAAACCGACCGAAACGGAAGCCCAGGATCGGCAGCGGGCCGTGCATCAGTGGGATCGGGGTGATGGTTGCATCGCCGATGGTCAGGGGCTTGGAATCGATCGGAAACAGTTGCAGCTCGGGTCTGCTGTGCGGTGAATCGGGGGCGGGCTTGAACGCGTAGGAGAACATCCGGGCCAGACTATCTAAGGTCCGCTGATTGCCGTAGCAGGGGATCGGTCCCCTCATCAGCCAGTTGAAACGCCGCAGATCGTCGATGCCGGCCACGTGGTCGGCGTGATGGTGGGTGAACAGCACGGCGTCAACTGCGTCGATGTCGTTGCTAATACATTGCAGACGCAGTTCCGGCGAGACATCTACGAGCAGGTGCGTGTTCGCGATGCGTACCCAGATGCTTGTGCGGGTCCGCCGGTCACGCGGGTCGCTTGATGTGCAAACCGCGCATCGGCAGCCGATCATCGGCACGCCATACGACGTTCCGGACCCCAGTACGGCTACTTCAACAGGGGGCGTGCTGGGGTTCATGGTGACTTCCGTGTATCGGTCGCTGGCAACCGCGCGAAAGCGATCATACATCTAACCACTGGGCGACGCCACCGCAACTCGCAAGGGGCGTGGTGCGTTGACCGGGCGTAAACGCCGTGCTACGGTCGCCTTGCGACGTGGATTACTGCAACGGGGACCGTGGGCACCCCGAGGGAGAGTATCGTGTTACGACTAAACGCCTCTCTGCTGTTGGCGGTCTGTATGGGATGCTCGTCGCCGGGACCAACCGGCAACACCTCGATGGGACACGCGTGGCGGGAGCAGGTTCGTAGTGAATCTCGACCGGATGGTGCGACAGCCGAAACCGAACCTGTGGGGGAAGGGGGTGCGTCGCAAACGGTGCGGCCTGTTCCGGTTGCCACGGTCAATGGCAGGCCGATCGCGCGTGATCGTCTTGTAGATCTGACTCTGCGGGCATGTGGGGCGAGAGTGCTGGAGCAGCTTGCCGTGCTCGAGTTGGCAGAGCAGTTGGCCGCAGAGCAGGGGATTACGGTAACGTCTGCCGACGATGATCGAGAGTACGAGACGTCCTTGCGTCTGTTGGTGGATCCGCTGTCGAGCGTTACACCGGAACGGTTCGATCGTGATGAGGCCGAGCGGGTGCTAGCTGCCGTCCTCGCTCGGCGGAGTGTGTCGCACGAGGAGTTTCGCTTAGGGGTGCGGTTGAATGCCTGCCTGCGCCGGATCGCCGAATCTGAGCTTACGATCACCGAGGATCAACTTGCAGACGAGTTCGACCGACGATACGGCCGGAAGGCGAGAGTGCGGCACATTCAGTTGCCCACTCCGGGGGCTGCGGAGCGCTCTGCAGAGCGGCTGACGAATGGGGAGGAGTTCAGCACCGTCGCGGCGCGTGAAAGCGCTAACGAAGCCAGTGCGTCCGTGGGCGGGTTGCTGGAGCCGTTTTCCGCCGGTGATGAGGGCGTTCCCGTACTGATGCGCGAGGTGGCCTTCGGCCTCGAACCTGGGGAGGTGTCGGATCCGATACGTTTGGGCGACTGGTACCATCTGGTCCAGTTGGTCGAGTTCATTCCGCCGCAGCCGGTGGATCGGGATCTAATCCGTGATGACCTGGAGCGAGGCGTTAAACTCCGCTTAGCGGAGCCGGTTATGCAGGACTTGTACACAGCTATTTGGGAGCAGGCTGATCTTCGGATCTACGATCCAGTTGTGCGTGAGCTGTTCGAGGGAAAACGCCAGCAGAACGAGTAACGCAGGCTTCCAGCCTGCCCCACGTAGCGCGGGCTTCCAGCCTGCCCGCCGGTGGGCCACTGCGTTTGAGCAATTGAAGGGCGGGGCACGGTGTGGATAGAACCCGAGTCTGCACGTGTGGCAAAGCACCAGTGGTGTTTCAAAAAGGTGGCCGCGGTTCCTTTTCATTTGACTGCTAAGCAAGGGCTGGAGAGGTTTTCTCCCCCGTTGTTCGGCAAGTGGCGAAGGACCTTGCCGAGGGCCATCCGGGGCTGTGCTGCGGGCCTCATCCGCGGTGCCTAGCGCTGGCGTCGGGGTGGTTCCGGCGTTAAGATATCTTGAGATTCGGTGTGGTGCCGAGATTGTCTCTCGGCAGGTGTGGCTCGGTGGGTGACACCGGCGGGCGTGCGTTTGTAGGCGTAATGAGGAGGCCGACGTGGCTGGAACGAATCGCTATCCGGTAATTCTGATGTTTGGTGGTCCGGGGTCCGGGAAGGGAACGCAGGGCGTGGTCATCGGGCAGATGCCGAACCTGGTGCATCTGGCGATGGGAGACATCTTCCGCGCAATCGATCCGGATTCGGATATCGGGAAGGAGTTCCTCTCCTACTCGACCAAGGGGCAGCTTGCTCCGGATGAGTTCACCGTGCGCCTGTTCACGCATCACGTTAGCCAGAAGGTCGAGGCCGGCACCATCGATCCGGAGTATCACACGCTGATTCTCGACGGAATTCCTCGTACGGTTGCCCAGGTCGAGGCGCTCGCGGACGTTATCGATGTCAAACGAATCATCCACTTGGTAATGGATGATCGCGATGCCCTGATCGCCCGGCTGGCCGCGCGGGCCACCAAGTCCGGCCGCCCGGATGACGCCGATCGTAGCGTGATCGAGAACCGTATTGAGGTTTACGAGCGCGAGACGCGTCCGGTCCTTGAAGCTTACCCGAAGAAGCTGATCGCGCGAGTCAATGGCGATCAGCCGCCGCTGGCTGTGCTGCGCGACGTGGCGGACTGCCTGGTTGGAGTAGTCTCTGCGAAGATTTAGGAGGAACGGCGGCTTCAGCACGCCCGATTGTCGAAGAAGCACGGTTTCAGTTTGCAGGGCCAGATTGCAATGGCTATGGAAGGTACGCAGATACGACTTTGGAAACGTGTGACCAAGAGCGGCAAGGTCTACCTGACCGGCTCGATGAGCAAGGTCACGCGACTTGTCGTGGTTATGAACGATCGCAAGAAGGACGGTGACACTCAGAGTCCCGACTACTTCGCATACATCGTACCGAACCGTGGGACCGGCCACGTCAATACCCAGGTCGATGATCTCTAGCTCTGGTTCCGGAGCAATTTCCGAGGGGCTCTCTCTTTGCGCTCAGGTTGCGGATCGCGGATTAGCGTTCGGGGCGGTTTCTCGGATCTGCGGCCTATGCGGAAGCCGAGGCGCAACCCTGCGGGGGGAGGTGCTGGTGAGCGGGGACGCAGCGGTCACGCCATGACTGAGAACAACGCCCATAGGCCCACGCCGACTCCGTACATGCCAAGGACGATTGTCACCCAGAGCACGATGGCGGCTAAAGGAATGTCACGAAGATCGTCGCACCGCGTCGTTTTGTAAACGACCGCAATGCTCAGGCAAAGGGGGAACATCAGGAGGGCGTGCTGTCCTCCGGTCATCGCGGTCGTGGCCAAGAGCAGCCCTGCCGTTATCCCACTCATTTGCCACCTTTGACTTCTTGCGCGCGCCCGGATTCCCTGGAGCCTGAACCGTCGGCGCGGGCCATAGCGTCAAGTATTACGAGCAGATTAAGCAGGCCGGCTATTCCCGTGTAGTGAACGCCTACATCGGCCGACAGCCAATGGCCGAGAAACGGGGAGTCCTCCGCGGGAGCCGGGGTCAACCGGCGGAGCGTACTCGCCGTCAACGCGTACGCGGCCAACGTGTTACCACCGGTGCCGAGCTGTGCGATGAACCACGCCTTTCTGCTGTGCGGATTCACCGTTGCCGCGCTCCCGCCGATGAAGATGCCCGTCCAGAACGTAGCGCATATCGTGATCAGCAGTATCAGTCCGCGAGCACGGTGGCCAAGGTACAGATGTCCAAGCCCCGGCAGGATCCAAGACAGTAGCCCCGCCAGGGGCATTTGGACAGCCGCATGTTCTTGGGCTTTCGCCAACGGGCTCACTCCTATGCGGAAGACCGGGGGCAACCGCCGCCCCCGTCGCAACATGAATCACACGCACCGCCGGAAGTGGCGCACGGGGGCAAAGAAGGGTTTCCTGCCCGAGCTGCAAACCGGCTCATTTGCCGGGTGACCTCCGCACCGCCACAGGCCGGGCACGCAGGACGCCTCGGTTGACGTCCCGAGCGGATCAGCTCCTCAAACGAGTGCTCGCACGATGCGCAGATGTATTCGTAAATCGGCACCAGTTACAAGTTCCAGTAGAAGTCGACTAGCTCGGTCCCTTTCGTAGCCGGAGTATAGAGCCCCGGCATGCCGGTCGCAACGTGCCTTGCCCGAAGAGATGTTCTCGTTCTCAGGTCCCCGGCGTTGACGTCTGCGCTGATGGGCGGAGCGCTCGTGTCGTTTGCCGCGAATCGACGTTGTTGACACATCGAAAGACATTGCCGAAAACCCCGGCGGTGCCGAGAACGGGGGGCGTGGCCTCCCTTGGGGAGCTGGGGAAGTCCATGAACGGGATCATCAACCTTGATAAGCCGGTGGGGATAACGTCCGCCAAGGCGGTCTACAAGGTCCGCGCCATCACCGCCCAGCGGAAAAGCGGCCACGCCGGCACTCTCGATCCGGGAGCCAGTGGCGTGTTGGTGGTCTGCCTGGGTAAGGCGACAAAGCTGGTTGAACTCGTCATGGATCAGCCCAAGGTGTACCGGGCGACGGCCCGCTTGGATGTCACCAGCGCGAGCCTCGATGCCGATCGCCCGATGGAGCCGGTTGACGTCGCGGTGATCCCGGCATTTGCCGCGGTCAGTCGAGTTTGTGGATCGTTCGAGGGATTGATCGAGCAGGTGCCGCCGCAGGTAAGCGCTTTGAAGGTCGGCGGTGTGCCGGCGTACAAGCTGGCGAAGAAGGGCAGTTCCATCAAACTGGCACCACGGCGTGTGCAAGTCTATTGGATGCACGTGCATCGGTACGAGTGGCCGGAGATTGACTTTGAGGTGGCTTGCGGTCGAGGAACATACGTTCGTGCTCTGATCCGTGATATCGGTGTGAAGCTCGACACCGGGGGCTGCCTGACGTCCTTGAGCCGAAAGCAGATCGGCCCTTTTTTGAGCCGAGACGGCTGGTCGTTCGAGCGACTGAGCGCGGCGGACGGACCGGGTGAGTTCCTGATTGAGTTGGACCGGGCTCGAGATCTGTTGTCCGCGGAGCGCGTAGAAATACCCTCGCGACCTGAACAAACTCCCGCCTCGGAATCTCAGGACGATTGACGCGAGGATGTGAACGCCCCGGTGGCTACGGAACATCGGCCGGCCCGGCAGCGGTCCGGCTTGACAAGAACGCCGAATACGTCGACCGTGCGCGTCGGCATCAGAGCCCGCGAACGACCGGCGGAACGGTTGTGGGGCTTGCCGAGTTGCAGCGTGAGAACCGAATGGACGCGGTGGTTTGTGGGATTGACCCCGGACTGGGCACGACCGGGTATGCGGTAGTGCGCACGGGAAGCAACCGAGGTGTGATCGATGCCGGGGTCTGCCGGTTCGACGGGAGCCGCCCCCTGGCCGAGCGGCTCGCGGCGGTCGATCATGACATCTCCGCCATTCTGAGCGAGCATCATCCCGACGTCGTAGCCGTAGAGCAATTGTACTCGCACTATGCTCACCCCCGCACGGCGATCCTGATGGGCCATGCCCGCGGGGTCATTCTAGCGGCGGCGGCCCGGCTCGAAATCGAGGTTCGGAGTTTCGCCGCAACCCAGATTAAGCGACATCTCACCGGTAACGGGCGAGCGACCAAGGTTCAAATGCAGCGCGCCGTGAAAACGACTCTCGGGCTTGCCGTGCTGCCTGAGCCGGCCGACGTGGCCGACGCTCTCGCGATTGCTCTGTGTTGCGGGGCTCATTGCTCCGCGGAGGTGATCTCGTGATTGTCCGCCTTACCGGTACGATGATCGAAGTTACGGAGGAATCCGTGGTTGTTGAGCGCGAAGGGGTGGCTCGTGAGGTCCTGATTCCGAGCTTTGCGGTGGCGGAACTTGCAGCATACCGCGGGCAGGTCGTAACCCTCCATACGATCGAGTTCTTCGAAGGTAATCAGGCATCCGGGCAGTTGGTCCCGCGGATTCTCGGGTTCCTTCACGAGGAGGATCGGTTATTCTTCACCCGGTTCGTTGCGGTGAAGGGCATCGGTCCGCGGAAAGCCTTGAAGGCTCTGGCGGAGCCGGTGAGACGGATCGCTACGTGGATCGAGTCGGGCGATGCGAAGGCCATGGTCCGGCTGCCGGGAATCGGAAAACGCGCGGCGGAACTGATTGTGGCGTCGTTGCGGGGGAAGATGGACGATCTGGCGCTGCCTGCGGAGGAGGACAGCGTTACCGAGGCCGTCCAACTGAGCCGGTCGCAACGCGACGCTCTGGAGATCCTGGTGGCGTGGGGCGACTCACGCAATGACTCTGAAAGATGGCTGCAACGTGCTGCCCAGCTTCATCCGGATGTCGAGACCGCCGACGAATGGGTCCGTGCTGCGTATCGGATCAAGACCGGCTCCGAAGGATGAGTGATGGCTGCCGTGCGCGGAACGATTCGTTTCGGAGCCGGCATCCGCGATGTGGCTCCGGGCAGTCGAGGTTCGGTTGCGGGTGCTCTTGTTCCACCGAATGAGCGTTTAGTGTGAGCTAATGGCCAGAGACCGCTTGATATCCGGCGATAGTCGCGAGGTGGATAGGCCGATTGACGCGGCGCTGCGCCCCCAGAGGATTGCCGATATGGTGGGGCAGCGCGCGGTGCTCGACAAGCTCGACATCGCCATGGCGGCCGCCAGGAAACGCGGGGAGCCGCTGGAGCACATCCTGCTCGACGGTCCTCCCGGACTGGGCAAAACTACGTTGGCGAACGTGGTCGCCCGGGAGATGGTAGGCAAGCCGGCACGGGTGACGTCCGGCCCGTCGTTGGCCAAGCAGGCGGACCTGATGACCCTGTTGACCAACCTCGAAGAAGGCGACGTTCTGTTCATCGACGAGGTACACCGCCTGCCGACCGTGGTAGAGGAGTTCCTATATCCGGCGATGGAGGACTTTCGAGTCGATTTTACGATCGAAGGCGGCTTGAGTGGTCGCGTGGTCAACTTCGCCCTGCGGCGGTATACCCTGATCGGGGCGACGACCCGGGCGGGAATGCTCAGCGGGGCGATGCGGGATCGGTTCGGACACCGTTATCACCTGGAGTTCTACTCCACGAAGGACCTGGCCGAGATTCTGCACCGGTCGGCCGCGAAGCTGCAACTTGAATCGGAAGCGGGAGCGCTGGAGTTGATCGCGGCGCGGAGCCGCGGCACCCCCCGGGTGGCGAACCGTCTGCTCAAGCGCGTTCGCGATTATGCTCAGGTGCGGGCCGACGGGGTATTGGCCGGCACGGTCGTCGAGGAAGCGCTTGAGATTCAACAGGTTGACCACTTGGGGTTGGACGAGCTTGACCGCAGTTTCCTGACCACGCTCATCAAGATCTACGATGGAGGACCCGCCGGTATCGAGGCCCTCGCTGCGACGATGGGGCAGGAGCGGGACACTCTGGAGGATATGGTCGAGCCTTATCTGCTGCAGATCGGCTTTGTCATCCGGACGCGTCAAGGGCGGCAGGCAACGCGAGATGCCTACGCGCATCTCGGTTTGCCGCTGGACTGCAAGAAGGGGCCAGATCCGGCGGATCAGCAGACCTTGTTCTGATCGTCTGGGTGCCCTGGTGAGGGTTTGGTGAGATGTTGTTCACCGGGGTTGTCTGCCTGATGGCACTGAGTTCACCGAGTGGGGGAGGTTGGACGGTGGGGATTCTGCAGACAGCCGGGAATTCGCGTATGAAAGTCAAGGTCGCCAGCTCGTACGGTTTCTGCATTGGGGTCAAGGATGCCATCCGGATTGCCGAGGCTGCGGTGCACGAGCGCGGTCACGGGCGGGTAGTGGCCTTGGGGCCGGTTATTCACAATCCACAGGTTGTGAAGAGGTTGGAGGATGCCGGATTGGACCAGTCGGGCGATCTGGAGACCGTGGCCCCTTCGCAGGCGGTGCTGGTGCGTTCGCACGGTGCGTCCCCGGAGACCTTCCGGCGAGCCAAGGCGCGAGGTCTGGAGATCATCGACGCAACGTGCGCGCTTGTGCGGCGAGCTCAAGCGGTGGTGGGGCAACTGCACCAGGAGGGATATCGGGTGGTGATGATCGGGGATCCCAACCACCCGGAGGTCCGTGGGGTTGTGGGGTACGCTCCGAACGTGACCGTGTTGGATCGAGGCACGGATTTCGAGGAGGCTCTCCCGCGCAAGGGGAAGCTGGGAATCGTCGCGCAGACGACTCACTCGCCGGAGCACGTGGCGGAGGTGATATCTGAGATCCTCAAGCGTCCTTATCGTGAGGTGAAGATCGTCAACACCCTTTGCCGGGAGGTCACGCGTCGGCAGGAAGCGGCCGCAGTTCTCGCCCGGGAGGTGGACGTGATGTTCGTTCTCGGCGGGCTTCGGTCGGCCAATACGAGAGAGATGGCGCGCCTGTGCCGTGAGACGGGCTGTGCAACGTATCACCTGGAGACATGGCAGCAGTTTGAGCCGGAGATGGTTCAAGGGCGGAGTACCGCCGGAGTGTCGGCAGGGACGTCTACGCCGGATGACGTGATCGACGAGTTCGTCTGTAACCTCGAAGCCCTCTGAATCATCCTTCGAACAACCGTAGCGCGGGGGCGGTTCGGAATCGGAAAAGGGGGCCGCGTTCCTTTTCCATCGCGGCGCGGTATCATTCGTGGGGTATCCGAGAGTATCGGACCGATTGGACGCACGCTACGTGGGGATGCGCACGCATTGCTGAGCCAAACGTTCACAACACTCTGGTGGCTGGGCTTCTGGACGGCAGTTGGCTTGTGCGTGGGCAGCTTTCTCAACGTGGTGATCTACCGCCTGCCGCGCAATAAGTCGTTGCGTAAGCCGTTGTGGTCGGCTTGTCCGCACTGTCATCACCGGATCCGCTGGTACGACAACCTCCCCATCTTCAGCTTCGTGGCTCTGCGCGGCAGGTGCCGGGACTGCAAGATGCCGATCTCCACGCGTTACCTGGTGATCGAAGGGGCGATGGCGATCATCGCGTTGATGTTGCTCGACGCGTTCTTCGTCGGTCAGACTCGTCCGGGGCTGAGCCTGAGCGAGTTCGGTCTGACGGACAAGCTCGCGACCGACTGGCCCATCCTGGTCGCCCACCTGATTCTGTTTGCATGTTTGGTATCGATGTCGGCTATCGACCTCGAGCATTACTGGGTCGACGTTCGCTTCACCAATCTCGCGACGATTGCCGGGTTCGTGTTGCACGCCATCTGGACGCCCCGACACAGTGAGGCCTGGATTCGGCCGGACGACGCGACGGCGGTCGGGGCGCTGTTTGCGGTCTTCGGGCTTGGTGTGGTCTGGATGATCCTGATATGCCAGCCACACGTTGATCAGGAAGACTGCGGTGAGTCCGAGCCGGGATCGGAAGAGCACGAGGAACCACCCGAGCCGCCCGCGACGGATCCGCGGCTGCTAATGGACGCACCGTCGCGCTGGTCGGGATGGGCTACCATGTTGGTCCTGGGCATGCTGTTGTTCTTTATGTCCTTGGTTTTGACCGGACATCCGTCGCTTCGCCACGGTTTGCGGGCCGGGCTGCCGCTATTCCTGTTCTTCCTGGTAATCGTGCGCGAGAGCATGGTGAACCGAGTGTCGGATCAGGAGATCGTCGACACCATCCAGGAGGAGCGTTTCGATGCTCGTCGCACCGTGCTCGCCGAGCTGGCGGTGCTGCTTCCGGCCGCGGTCCTCGGGGCGGTGGGGGTGTGGCTGATGCTCGGAAACGAAGGGTTCGCATCGCGCGTGAGTGAGGCCCTCCATCGTAACGTCGGTACCTGGGGTATTGCCCTGTTTCGCCATTGGACCCCGCTGCAGGGGATCGGCACGGCGGCGGCTGGATACGTGATTGCCGGAGCGTTGGGCTGGATCGTGCGGATTGTATTCACGCTGGTTTTCGGCAAGGAGGCCTTCGGAGTCGGCGACATCCACTTGATGGCGGCCGCGGGTTGTATCGCCGGCTGGCCGGTCGTGTTGCTGGGGTTCTTCGGGGCGTGCGGGTTTGCCCTGGTCGGCTGGTTGCTTGCGCTTCCGATCAAGCGTGCCCGAGCCTTGCCGCTGGGCCCTTGGCTGTGTTTGTCCTTCTTGACTGTGATCCTCTTCCTAGGCCCGATCCTCGATAGCTCAACCATAAGGAACGTGTTGAGCGTGATCGACATGTTGTTTTATGATAACTCACAGGTGTGGGTCCCCGGTCTGATCTTCTGAGTCTTGCATCCGTCGCCTGCGCAGCCTATCTTCACATGCGTAATATTCCGTGTTTGGTGATTGCCTGACACTGGGTATCGGAGGGGAGCGTTGTGGACGGCGCGTCTGTCATGGGGCGGTTCAGGGTGGCCGGGGACGAGCCGGACGAGTGCGACACGGCGGTGGCTCTATCGACCATGCGGTGAAGGAGAAGAGGATGATCAAGCGACGGATTACTACGGTGGCTCTCGGGTTGCTCGTGACGGTGGCTTCGGTCGGGTGCGCGAACCGCGCCCAGGACCGCATCGCCATGCTGGAGCAGGCCAACTATGAACTGACCGAACGCGTCAACGAAGGACGATCCGAGATAGACGCTGCGCTCGGCGAACGGGACGATCTCTATCAGCGCCTTGAGGCTGCCCTTCGCGAGCTGGACGATCTGAATGCTCAACTGGCCGCGATGCCGGAACCGGGGGCACAGGCACCCGGATGGACGGCGGTTCCCGGCGGAGCCATGATCGCTATCGAAGGGGAGATCCTCTTTCGATCAGGTAAGACGACTGTGCGCGAGGAGGCCCGGCGAGCACTCGACGCGATCGTAAGCGCCGTGCAGGGCGACTACGCGGGTAAGCAGGTGTTTGTCTTCGGGCATACCGATGACACTCCGATCAAAAAGAGCGGTTGGAAGGATAACTGGCAACTGAGTACGGAGCGGGCCCTGGCGGTGGCGCGTCATCTGCGGGACCAAGGGGTCGCGCCGGGGCGAATAGTGGCCTGCGGCTGCGGCGAGTATCGGCCCCGCATCGAGAACAGCTCCGGGCCCAACCGGGCCCGCAATCGCCGCGTGGAGATTTTTGCGATCGATCCGACGATATTAGGTGACATGTAGCTGTCATTAGGTGGCATGTGGCTGTTGCGAATCCCCGTAACGCAGGCTTCCAGCCTGCCTCCCGGGTGCGTCCCCGTAGCGCAGGCTTCCAGCCTGCCTCCTGGTACACGGGCTCGGCTCCCGGGGAAAGATCTTGACCGACCTTCCGGGCAGCCGCCCCGGCCCACGTTCTTATAGATGGGGTACTCGTGTTGGTTCGCGCGTTGGGCGACAAACCGCACGCAGGATGCCTATGCTACGCGAAGGCGTCCGGCGGGGGATCGCGAAGATCGACGTCCCAGGTGTCGGGGATTCTCTGCTCGATAATCTCCGCCGCCAGGTTGAACCAGATCGGACACCGGTCGAGGATTGCGGAATCGCTGGTCGCAACCGGTTCGGAGCATGTAGACAAAACGCGATCGGGACTATCCACCAGTTCAACGACCCAGATCGGCTGAGCTTTTCCCGTGGCGTTACGTTGCTCAGCCAGCTCGCCCATGAGCGTCTTCAGCCGTCCGCTGTTTGACACCGGGCGGTCAAGATACCAGTACACACGGGCGACACCGAGCAACGAGAGATAGTCGGCGATTACAGAAACAGCCGGAACGGTCTCTGCGACCGCGCGGTACGTGCCGTGAACGCTGGCCAGATCGCGACAGCAGCCGTCACGCCCCCGGAGCACCAATCCGCCCGAAAGGGCGCTTTCGATCGTGATGAGCACGTTGTATCCGTCAATCCGAACGGTTCTTCCGCGGCATTTGTCGACTGCCATCCGGGTAGTAGTCCGATGGGCCAGCGCCTGATCCGAACAGGACGACCGCATCACCGCCTGCCTCTGGCGTACGGCCAAACCGTGCCGGTCGCCGACGATCTTCAATCCGGACTCCACGGCGTAACCCCTGGTCAGCAGCCAGGAGTACTCGGCCACGGCCAGCCGCAGCTTGCGGTGATTGACCTCCCCGAAAAGGCGATCGTCGTTCGGGTGTTTGCCTCTATGTCGACGTCGGTCCGGCATTACCTGGCAACCTATGGGCGATCGGCCACCGGAGGCGCAATCGGCTGGTTCGATGCCACCCATCATATCCGAAACCTGTGCGCGGTTCCGTCTCCCGGGAGTCGTTCGCCATACTCAGCTTACGAAGGGGGACAAAGAGGGCGATCGCAAGGCGAGGATCGCTCCAACGTCCCGACACGCCGGAGTCTACGGGCTTTGCGAGGAAGCGCATGGACATGCGATGCTGGTGGCATCGCCGGTCTACCCGGGAATTCCGATGCTGTCCCTTTCACGCGCGCTCGCCATCGGCGAAAATCAATACGTCAGGCGGCCCACGCGCGCCGATGAACATCATAGAGAGTACCCCGGTATAACCGGGTCTGGGTGGCGTAAATCAAGTGATTTTGAAAGCATGCAAACCGCGATGAAAAGAGCTCATTTCGGCGTCCGTTTGGTGGCTGCAGGTGTTGTGCTCGTTGGGTCGACCATTGCGATTGGGCAAGAACCCAAGCGCGCGGCAGCCGCACGCCGGTTGACCGAGGCCGAGTTGATTGAGCGGATCGAGCGGGGAGCCGAAGCAAAGGACAATGTCTCGGCCGAGGCTCGGCTGATGTTGCACGGAATGCGGATTCACTCGGTCAACGCGCTGCTGGAGGCTTATCCTAAATCCGAGTACCGAGCCCGAGCCCTCGCGGCTAAGCTAGAAGCTCTGGCATCCCTGGCTCGCCTGCAACCGCAGTATCTCGAACAACTTCTCAAACTTACCGAGGAGATCAGCGCGGGCGATCCAAAGGAACCGCTCGCTTCCGAGAATGCCTTCTATGCCATACAGGCTTTCGTCGCCGCCGCGCGATTGGAGAAGATGCCGCAGGATCGCCGGAATTACGGCTCGATCGAACGCTACAACGCGTTTCTTGCGGACCATCCATCCTCCGAGCACCGCCCGATTATCTGGGCCAGTCTGATTCGCTCGTTGATAGAGGTTGGTAATACGGAACGGGCTGCTGCCGAGCTGGTGAGATTCACTGCTGAGTATCCCGAGCACCCGGCCATGACCCGCGCTCGCGGAGAGGTCAACCGGGTTCGGTCCGTCGGGAAGCCATTCAAGACCCAGCTTGATGCGTTCAGCGGGGCGAAGATCGACACCGGCGATTACCTGGGCAAGGTGGTCGTCATCTACTTCCGACTGGACCGCGGCGACGCGGCCGTGGAAGACCTTGCGGTACTTCGTGCCCTTCACGAGAAGTACGCCAAGCGCGGGTTGCGTTTGGTCGGGGTTCATGTCGTCGCTGACAAGAGTTTGTTGAACCAGTCGTTTCCTGCTACCGATGATCTGCCCTGGCCACACCATCGTGCGGAGAAAGGTCTGCAAAGCGAAGTGCTTATCCGGTTTGGGGTCAGCAGGTTCCCGGCGTATTACGTTGTGGATCGGCGCGGAGTTCTGCGCACTACCGATCCCGGTGAGGGACTTTCCGACCTGATCGAGAAACTCCTGGCCGAGCCGGCCGCCGATGCGGGGTAGACCTCCTTTGGTCTTATTGCTCTTCTATTGTCTATCAAAGACGTGAATCACGCCAATCTGGGGCACGTACTCGGACCGGTCGGTTCGCCGGTGAGTGCCGGGTGACGGATTCTGAGTTCCTTCCATGCGAGGGGATACGACCACAATCCGATCGTAGGACGCCATCTGCCGAGTCAGCATATCGTCGGGGTGATCGCGTAGCAGCACCACGGGAGTGGTTTCGGCGTGTTCCAGTTGGCTAAGGTAGTACGACACGTCGTAGTACATCTGCGATACCCAGAACGGCTGCCAGTCGATCGCGTCGAACACCAGCAGACTCGATGAGTTCAGGCGGTCTTCGATCTCCAGCGCGGCAACTCGGCTATGAGGATTTGACTGGGTGGGCAGTCGTAACGTGGCAACGACCGCGAACATCAATGCCACCATTATGGCAATGCGCGCCGGCCTGGCGAAAGCCGAACCGGCCAGGACCAGCATGCCGACCAGCCCGGGTGCCAATACAGAGGCATATCTAATGTGCTGCAGCGTTCCCCGAAGCGTTGCTAGATCCAGGGCAATCAACCCCGCCAGGCCGACGAGATACCATGCGGCGAAGATGGAAGTTCCTGCTACGCGTTGCCGACAGAGAATCCCCAACGTGCCGGTTAGAAGAACCGCGCCGGCAAGCGATCGGGTGACGCTGACGCTGAACGGCTCGTGCATCAGCAAGAGTCGGATCGGCAGGTCGGCTGCGCGCAGCAACGTCCGCCACACGTGGTCGGGCTGCCCGTCCAGCAACCACGTGTGCGCCGACGTCAACGCAAGCTGGGCACCGATCGAGCTTCCCCAGGTGATAGCATACACCGCGGCGGCTGCGACGGTTGCCACGCACCACGTGCGCAAGACCGGCCCACGAACGCGCCAGGCAACGTAGACCGCCTGGCCAACCAACGGCAGCACGGTGAAGTAATGAGTGAGCAGGGCAAGGTAACACGCCAGACCGTGGACGGTTGCCCAGATAACTCGTCGGCGCGGGTCATAAACAGGACCGCAATGGTTCATTCTCACGACGGACCAGAAGCTGATTCCCACCAGCAGCATACCGAGGCTGTAGGGTCGACACTGCTGCGCCATGTGAATGTGCGAGAAGCTGACGGCCAACACCGCCGCCGCCGCGATGCCGGCGCCTTTGTGACCGTACGTCTGCAACATTAGCGCGATGGGCAGGACGGACAGGATCGAGAACAACGCCGCAGGGAGTCTGGTTAGAAACTCTGTGTCCCCCGCGATCCTCCGCCAGCCCTGATGGAGCATGAAGAACAACGGGGGGTGGCTGTCATCGCGCATACCGCGCCAGACGTCCGCCGCTCCGGTGCCCGGCGACAGGTCCGTGAAACGTGTTACCGCGGGGAGAATGACGCCGTGGGGGAGAGCTTCGGCAGCGGCGCGTTTGGCGGCCGTGGCGGTCAGCGTGTGGATCTCGTCCAGCCAGAGATCTTCATCGCCAAGCCCGTATAGACGAACGCCCACGGCCAAGAGCAGGACGGCCACTATCGCCAGGGTCGCGTGAAGACGCTCATCGTGGCGGTCCGGGGCAGATAGGGCGGGGCGAGGTTCAGACATGTCGCGTACTCGATGACTGCATTGATCGGCTGGCCCGTCGGGGGATTGCGAGGGATGGCGAGTCCGTCCGATCAGATGTTCCATGCTCCTTGCGCGGAAGAGAAGGGGGGAGAATGCGCGGATCACGGAACATCATCTTTGCCGATACTCCCGTCGGAACCATCGTGTAGTAAGCTCTCCAGCAACTCCGTCAGTCGCTTGTGCAGTTGGTCATCACTGGTGACAACGTGATCTGCCCGGCTACGCTTCGTCGCAATAGGCATCTGCGTGGCCTCTCGGCGGGCCAGCTCTTGTTCGTCCCACCCCCGTGGACGCACTCGCGCGAGCCGGGTGGCAAGATCCGCGTCAAGAAAGACGACGCAGTCGCACACCGCATCCAAACCGGCCTCGAGGAGCATCGGGGCGTCAATGGCCAGAGCGCACCCTGCATTGCGCGCCGTGGCAATGCTGAGTTGGCGTTCGACCGCCGCCAGGACCCTTGGCCAGAGCAACCCTTCCAGCCGCCCAAGGAGCCGAGGGTCTCCAAACACCTGTTTGGCCAACGTCTTGCGGTCAACTTGGCCGTTTACGACGGTTCCCGGCCACCATTGCCCGATCATCTCAACGACTGCGGCCGTCGCCAGCTCTTGATGCACGATGGCGTCGGCATCGATAACTTCCACGCCGAGGTCCCGGAGGATTCCGGCGGCCGTTGACTTCCCGGCGCCGATTCCGCCGACCAGACCGATGATGGGCTTCTTACGAGTCACCCGACAGCACTCCAATCTCGCGGTTCAGATTACTCCGGGCTCTTTTCTCGAAGCGCTCGTGCAGCAGCGGAGTCCGGAAGATCGAATCACGGCTGAGAAACCTGCGCAACACCGCCAGCCGCCCGGCTCGATACTCGTCATCCCCCACGAAGTGGAACTCCTCGCGGATCTGGCTCGCGTACTCGTCGTATCGGCTCGGCACACTACCGAGGATCGCCAGATCAACATCGACTATCAGGCGTTCGTCGCCCTCCACATCTTCGCGGTTGTGCTCGGTGGCTATGATCATCCGTTTTACCGGTTCAGCCAAGGGCTCCTCGCCGAGCTCCTTTAGCATCATACCGGCCATCTGGGCGCTTCGCCGCTCACAATCCCCTTGGGTGGGATGGTAGACAATGTCGTGCAGCCAGATGGCAAACTCCAGCGCTCGAGGCGATCGGGCTGATTCGGCGATTTCGTCGAAGAGGGCGAGGCACTCGCCGATATGACGGAGATTGTGGTGCCCAGGCCGGTCATACAATCGGTGGATTCGCACGAAGCATCCTCTGGCGATTTCGTCGCTCCGACCGCAGAGCCTGAGCCATCTATCTTCCATGATGCTCCACCAAATACTCGAAGACACACCCAGGCAGATACCGGCTAACGACCTCAGGCCATCCCTTGGGGCCTATCATCCCCTTGACCACGCTCGAGCTGACCTCGCAGAGTTCGCGCGGCGGCATTAGAAAGACCGTGCCGATTCCCGCGTGCAGGTCGGCGTTTATATGCCTCATCGTTCGCTCGTAAGTGTAATCCGTTTCATTCCGAATGCCGCGCAACATCACGGACCCGCCGATGGACTCAGTATACTGGGCCAAAAAGAGATTCTCGAACGTGTCGACTCGGACTTCGGGAGTTCGTCCGGCACCGTTCGACAGCTCGGCAACCACGTCCTCGACAATCTTGCCGAGCCATTCAACGCGCTGTTCAACCGGAAAGGTGCATCGCTTCTCTGCGTTCAACCCCACCGAGACCACGAGTCGGTTGAACAGCTTAGCCCCTTCACGGATCATCCAGATGTGCCCGTTAGTGGGCGGGTCGAAACTTCCGGCATACACCGCCAGTCCGGACATCGCTATGCTCCTGCTCCGCGTCCGTCTAAGGCCAAGAATCAAACTCCGATGAGGCCGAATCGCCTTCAACGCAATCCAGCATACCGCCTGCCGATCAGCTTCGGAAGCGCCGGGTGTCGGGTGCCGGGTGCCATGGCCCACGCTTGCGTGGCCATGAAGGTCTGCGATTTCCGCTACGCGCAATGGTTCTGATCCTGGCAGGCAACCGTGCCGTAATCCGTCCCGAGGGGACGTAAGCACGTAGCTACGGGTGGAGTGCAACGGAACCTGTGGGTAGGGTCCGCCGCCGCAGGCCTCCCATCCCCTTGTCGCCGGCGCCGAATCCATCTAAGCTCGCCGTTGATGTTACGGCGTCGAAAGATACTCGTTGCGGTGTGCGTTGCGCTCATTCCAGGGTCGATTGCCGCGGCGCTGGGGTTTGCTCTGCACCTGCGCAGCGCTTCCTATCGAGAGTCTCTGGCCGCGAGGCTCAGCGAGCGACTGGGCATGTCGGTGGAGATCGGTCGCATCCGCCCGCTTTCGCTGCAGAGTAAGGCCTTGGAACGCGTTTCCGTGTCGTTGGGCAACGGAGGCGATCAAGTCTTCGCCGGTAATCGTGTGGTCTGGAGTACGATGGAGGGGCGAGGCTCCCGGCGGTACGTCCTCGACCTGGCCGACGGCTGGCTGAAGGTCGGTAGCCGGGCTTGGACCGCGATTGAGTACCAACGTCTGCTGTCCGGCGGGTTCCGACACGATTTCGTGACGATGGGCCTTGCGGAGGTCCGTCTCAAAGATATCGATCTGCGTTTCACGCATCCCTCCATGGACTTTCGGGCGGGCGGGAGCTCCGGGCTCGTTCTGTTCGAAGAGGACGGCACCGGACAGGCCGCGCTCAACTGCACCCGTCTCAACGGTGTACAAGTTGCTGAACCGATCAACATCGCGGCACGTTTCATTCCCGGCGAGCAATGGAAGATGCAGGAGATCCGTCTTGCGGTGCCGACCATCGCGGTCGGGGCTCTCGGGATTGAGAACCTCCTGCGCCACGAGGTCTCTTCCGGCGAGTTCGCCGGATCGGTGGTCTGCCGCGAGACGCCCGGCGGAACCGTGCTGAGCGTTGAGGGGGCCTTGCTCGGGGCGAAACTCGACGATTTTACCACCCAACTGCCCGGCGGTCCGTACCATGGAACGCTTGACATTGATGTGGACGAGGCCGTGATTGCCCGACGCGCGCTTCGGAAACTGGATGCCCACGGTCGGCTCTCCGGGGTGCGTCTCGACCAGGTTCTACCGCGGCTGGCCCGGGCGGCAACTGCCGCTCCGTTGACCGTGCAGGTGGATCAGGTGCGCGTGCTGGACGGCCGCCTGGCGTATCTCAGCGCCCGGGCCCAGTGCAACGATGTTCCCACGGAAGCGCTATCGACGTTACTGGGGCACGGGACGATTACCGGTTCCGCCCGACTCAACGTGGCATCGTTGACGGTCGTCGACGAGGTTCTACGTTACGCCGACGTCACAATTGCGGTTGTACCCCCGCCCGATGCTCCGGGGCTGATCGATCGCCAGCTAATCGGCAAAGCCGCCCAGGCGTGGCTGGGCATGGACGTGGCCGCGGCCTTCCCTGAGCAGGTTGAATACACTCAGCTCGGTGTACGTTTGGTTCTTGACGAAGGTGAGCTGGAGGTGCTCGGAACGCACGGGTTGCAGGGGCGGGCGATACTCACGATCAAGCTCCTCGGCCGCGAATGGGAGGCCGTTTCGCAGCCCGATCAGACATTTGAGGTGCCGGACCTGCTGGCCCTGCTACGTAGCCGAGCGGAGGATCTGGAGTTAGAGGAGGTTCGCTCGTGGTGGGAGTGGCTGCACGCCGAGGATTCGTCCACCCCCGAATAACGAGCTATCCAGCTCCAGGGTTTCTCATTCGATTGTCGCCCGCACGCGCGCCGGACCGCCACTTTGGGCTGGATAATCCGCCCCACGGAAATTCCCTTATATTGAACGCGACATCCTTCCGTGAATGGCCGATAAACACGACGCCAAGATGTATCGGTGAAGGGTAGGTAGGTGGAACGGGAGTATCCGAATCGGAGGACGCCTAAGTCTCCGATTGTGATGCGGCCGGTGGATACCGCCTTCCGATCGAAGGTGGCCTCCCCGTCGTCCCTCTTTCACTGCTACGAACCTGCACCGCGGTCGGTCATAACCTCCATACCACGAAAGCGCGAAGATGGAATCACAAGGTGATTCGGTCAGGAGAGCCCTACGGTGGGCGGAGTGGTGCGGTGGCGTTACGGCTGTGCTGTTCACCGTGCTGGGCAACCCGATGGAATGGGGGGGCGTCGTTCTGATTCTCTGCAGCGGCGTTGCATTTGTGGGGATGTGCCGGGCTCTGCGCAGTCGCATCGATGCAAAGGCCATCGCGGAACGCTCCAACCAGATGTTGGTCGATGCGCTCCGCGAGGCGTTGCGGGTGGAGCAGTGTCTGGTAGAGGACCTGAAGGAGGCCCGAGCCGAAGCGGAGCAGGTTGCCCGATTCAAAGACGAGTTCCTGGCCAACATGAGCCATGAAATCCGCACGCCGATGACTGCTATCCTCGGTTTCTCCGAAGCCCTGCTCGACCCCACCTCGTCCGACCTCGAGAGGTTGGAGGCCAGCAGGACGATCCATCGCAACGGGCGGCATTTGCTGACGCTGGTTAACGATATTCTCGACCTCTCCAAGATCGAGGCGGGGCGATTGGAGATCGAACGGACGATATGCTACCCGCGGCGGATCCTCCGCGACGTGCGCGACCTGTTAGGACCGCGCGCCGACCGGAAGAACCTCACGCTCGCCGTGGAACTGGCGACGCCCATACCGGAGTACATCCAGAGCGACCCGGTGCGGATCAGGCAGGCCTTGGTCAACTTGACGTCCAACGCCGTGAAGTTTACCGAGTGCGGCACAGTGCGTGTTGTCGCCCAAAGCGACCCCGCCAGGGAGACGCTTACCTTCAGGGTAATTGACGAGGGAATCGGTCTGTCATCCGAACAGATCAGCCGTCTCTTTCAGCCGTTCGTTCAAGCGGACGCAGCTACCGCGCGAAAGCACGGCGGCACCGGACTCGGGCTCGCAATTACGAAACGCCTTGCCGAACTCCTCGGCGGGGGCGTGACCGTAGAGAGCGAGCCGGGCAAAGGTAGTGTGTTTGTTATGACCATTTCAACCGGTCCGCTGGACGGGGTCGAGATGATCGACAGGATCGAGGACCGGCACATGTCGGTCGGGTCCTCGGAAGATCGCGATCCTCTGCCGGCTCTGGTGGGGCGCGTGCTCCTCGTCGAAGATAGCTGCGATATTCAACGGCTTATCGCCCTGGTGCTGCGAAAGGCCGGAGCGGAAGTGACCGTCGTCGAGAATGGGAAGCTCGGGGTCGACGCGGCTCTGGCGGCGCGCGCGGACGAGTGCCCGTTTGATGTCATTCTCATGGACATGCAGATGCCGGTTATGGACGGCTACACGGCCGCGCGGGCGTTACGCGAAAACGAATACGAGGGTCAGATCATCGCGTTAACGGCTCGCGCCATGAAAGGTGAGTGCGAAGAATGCCTGGCGGCCGGTTGTGACCATTACCTGTCAAAGCCGATTGACCGCAAACTCCTGGTTCGCGAGATCGCAGCCCGGTTGGGACGAGTGTCGACGAACACGCCGAGTTCGTGCTGTCTCCAATAAGCCGAAAAGGAAAGGGATGGTCCCCCAGCCACCCCGAGAATCGTCCTTCTCCCGCTGCGTCCCCCACGTTGTTCTACACATCGTTCGACGCATCCACCAACTGTAACCGTTCGACTTTCGATCTCGATTATCCAGCCCGAAGGGCTCAAATGAAGTAGCCGGGGGCAAGTCCGCCATCGGCGGACGCCGCCCCCGGACGCGCTCCCCGCAACCAGTCTGACCCTGAAAGGGTCAAGTGCCTTCGGCGAATGTGCTTTGCGAGGCCGCCACGCCTTTCGACGCATTTTGAAACAGCCCGGGTAGCTGAAACAAACGCGCGGTTCATAGACGCCGTCTCTTTCACCCTGTCAGGGTGATTGGGATTGTTGGGACCCCACCCGGGGGCGGCGGCCGCTACGCGGCCTTGCCCCCGGCTACTGTCTTACAGGCTTTCAGCCTGAAGAATGAGCCGGCCTGCAGCTTGCCAGGCTGGGGAATGCGTCGCCGCGCAGTCGGACGACTACGCTCGTCTTGCCCGGCAAAGATTTATAGCCGGGTGCCCCATCCATCCCGGCGTTTGCCGGACTGGAACAGCAGCGCCGACTCGCCGCCGGGATGGGTGGGGAAGGGACAATAACCCGAGGGGGATTCGCATTTCGCAGTCGACTTCCCACCCTTTGTCTGAGGCCTGAACCGTGTGCCGTCCCTTTGCCCCCTTGCTTAATCCGACGGCAACCCGCTCAGGCTCTCGTTCGAGCCCACGAGAACCAGGATGTCATCAGCCAGAATGGCCGTGTTGGCGGCGGGGACGATGATCGTCGGTTTCTCGTCCGTGCGCCGCTCAATCGCGATCAGGTTGACCCCGTATTCGTTCCGCAGATCGAGCTGTTTGAGCGTTTTATCGTGGAACCGGCTGGGGGCGGACGCGTAGATCATGCTGTGCTCGTCGCCGAGTTCAATATACCTCGTCAGGTTCGGCAGCATCAGACGATGAGCCCATCTGAACGCAGACTCTCGTTCGGGGAGCGCAACTTCGTCGGCACCGACCCGTGTGAGGATCTTGGCCTGGATGTCGGTCTGGGCGCGGGCGATGATTCTCCGCACACCGAGTTCCTTCAGTGTGGCCACCGTCAACGCGGCATCTTCGAAATCCTCGCCGATGCCGGCGATGGCGACGTCGACATCCGCGATTCCGTGCATCTTGAGAGCTTCGCTGTCGGTACTATCGAGGCGCACGGCCAGAGTCACTTCGTCGCGAATCTGTTCTACGAGCTGCGCATCGCGATCTATGGCGATTACTTCGGCGTCGGCCGCAGTGAGCGCCCTTGCGAGACGTTGGCCGAATCTGCCCAACCCTATTACGGCAAATCGCTGCATGATAGTATCACCTAATCAGAGCGTCCGCTTCTATCCGATTCCCACATGCTCCGTCGGGAAGTCGTAGCAGGATGTTCGCGTAGACCCGGCCAACGCAATCAACACGGTCAACGGTCCGAGTCGCCCGGCGAACATTGCTATCATGATGACGAGTCTACCGGTGACCGTCAAATCGGGCGTTAAGCCTGTGGACAAGCCTACCGTGCCACACGCTGACACCGACTCGAACCATGCCTCGCGCAAGGAAGTCGATTCCGTGTAACAAAGCACTACGGTGGAGAGCGCAACGGTCGCAAACATCAACACCGTTACGACGGCCGCCCGCCTGACGACAATGTCGGGAATCGTCCGCCCGAAAGCCTCGACATTGCGCCGCCCGCGAAGGGTCGACCAGACGCCGAGCAGCAGAACAGCTAAGCCTACGGTCTTGATTCCGCCGGCGGTCGAGGCCGGAGACCCGCCGATGAACATCAAGATCCCGCTGAGGAAATGGGTACCCGGCGAAAGGGACTCACTGTCCATCAGCACGGTATTGAACCCGGCCGTTCGACACGTAACGGAGAGGAACAGAGCGTCCAGAAACCTGCCCGGAGCCGATGCCGACGGACCCGCCGGTTCCAGGAGGAGGAACCCCAGAGTGGGCAGGACGATCAGCCACGCCGTGGTGACCAGCACAAGCTTCGTGTGCAGGGTGAATCGGTAGGGCGTCAACGCTGTGGAAGTGAGGGCAATCCCGCGGCGCTGAGCCAGTCGGCGGCGGATTCCGGCTAGAATAGCGCGCTGCAGATCGCTGAGAACCGGGAACCCCAGCCCGCCCACGATAATCAACGGCATGATTGAACCATACACTTGCCATGAGCGGTTAAATGTCACCATGCTGTCGGAAGGGAGGGCGAACCCCGCGTTGCAGAAAGCGCTGACCGCGTGAAACACGCTCTGATACACACGCTGTCCGGGGGGAAGAGACCCATCCCACATTGAATACAAGACCAACGCACCGATTGCCTCCGCTGCGAAAGTGAACACCACGATGAAAACGATCAGCGTTCGCATCTGACCGAGGGTGCGATGGCTGAGGGCATCTTGCAGGACTAACGACTGCCGCAAAGACAACTGCCGGCCGACCAGCAGCCCCAGAACACTGCCGAAGATCATTATGCCCAGCCCCCCGGCTTGGATCAGAACCAGAATCACGATCTGTCCGAACAGGGTGTAGTCGTTTCCGGTGTCGTACACGACCAGGCCGGTAACGCATGTCGCACTAGTGGCAGTGAAGAAGCTGTTCAGGATGTGCTGCGGGACCGAGGCGGCGTGGGCCCGCGCGCGCGGATGGGTCGCCTTCGGCAACGATAGGGCGAGCCCGCCCAGGACGATCAGGATGATGAACGTGATTGCTAAAGAACGTGCCGGGTGCAGCCGGCTGCGCGACAACATCAGGTTGAGTCGCGCGGCCGCTATCAACAGTCGACTCACCAGGAGAATCTGCATTGCGGCCACGTACGATGCGGAGACCTTCAACGCCGGAGTCGCGACCCGGTCCGACCCGACGGCCAGGAGGAACACTACGCCGAGCAGCAACAAGCCGTCCGCCCAACAGGCCCGCAACGCCCGCCACCGCTTGCCGGATGTGATGATCGTGTAACCTCGGGAGACCGCGTAGACGACAATTGCAGAGGTCTGCACTGCTACCAACACACCAATCGGCAACGGTGGCTCGTCGTACCCGAATTCCAGAGCCAGGGAGATTACGGCCATTAGCGCGAACACCACGACTGCTACCGTCAGGCTCTTGTGACGTCGTACGCGCGCCCGGGCCGCGGCCGAGTTATCTCGCCGACCGGGAAGGGGGGGCAACTTGGTTGAGGTCCGATCCATCGCTGTTTGGGTGCCGCCGAAAGCGACCCCCTTCACAGAGGACGCTCGTATCGAGCGGCTGCCCGTTTATGCTCCCAACGTCATCGGCGGCCCCCCGGTCCCTTTTCCTCAGCAGCCTGCTAGGCGACATTCCACAGGCGCAGGCTATCAGCGTAGTCCCGCAGCACCGCTCTCCGCAAGGCCGTGTGCTCGGCTCGCTCCAGCCTGGGGTCCTGCCTCAGCAGGTCCGCTGCGTCATCTCGGGCTTGTTCCAGCAAATCTAGATCCTCGACCAGATCCGCAACCTTGAATTCGGGAAGCCCGTGCTGTCTCGTTCCCATCAGCTCACCCGGTCCGCGCAACCGGAGATCCTCTTCGGCAATACGGAAGCCATCCGTAGTGCCGCACAAGATGCGCAGCCGTGCCAGAGCGGTCTCGCTCAACGATTCGGCAAGAAGCAGGCAGAACGACGGCTTGGATCCCCGCCCGATACGCCCGCGAAGCTGGTGCAATTGGCTCAGACCATACCGCTCGGCGTGCTGCACCAGCATGACCGTCGCGTTGGGTACGTCGACTCCAACCTCGATCACCGTTGTAGACACGAGTGCCTGTGTTTCTCCATTCCGGAATCGCTCCATGACCGCATTCTTGTCGGCGGCTCTCATCCGGCCGTGCAGAAGTCCGACGCGATAGCCGGCCAGCTCCGTCTGTGAGAGCCGCTCCGTCTCAGCTCGCGCGGCCTTCAAGGGGAGTGTCTCGGATTCCTCGACCAGCGGGCAAACGATGAACGCCTGCTCCCCGGCGTCTAGCCGCGTTCGGATTGACGTCCACGCGCTGCTTTCATTGTCGGCGGTGACCAACTCGGTTGTCACAGGCTGTCGGTCGGGCAGCGTCCCCGAGATCGTCGAGACGTCGAGATCGCCGAACACGGTCATTGCCAGCGTCCGGGGGATCGGGGTCGCCGTCAAAACGAGCACATGCGGTGCTGCTCCCTTGCGACGTAGCGAAGCCCGTTGGGCGACGCCGAATTTGTGCTGCTCGTCGATTATCGCCAGGCCGAGATCACGAAACCTGATATTCGGCTCGAGCAGGGCATGCGTTCCGATCAGCAGATCCACCTCGCCTACGTGCAAGGCGCCCAGCAGCCTGTCGCGTTGCCCCTGCGGCGTCGATCCCGCAAGGAACCCTCGTCGCACCCGGCTGCCTGCAAGATAACGCTCAGTCTTGTCCCGGTGTTGGGCTGCCAGAACCTCGGTAGGGGCGATTATCGCAACCTGCCGGCGGTTGGCGATCGCCGTCAAGGCGGCGTATACGGCTACGGCCGTCTTCCCGGCTCCGACGTCTGCCTGCAGCAGTCGGTTCATCGGCGCCGTCCGGGCAAGGTCTGCCGAGATTTCCGCAACCGCGCGATCCTGTCCCGGAGTAAGCGAAAACGGGAGCCGCCGGCGGATTCTACGGTCGATTTCCGGAGTCGTAGCGATGGGCTGGGCCGCGTCTGTGCGGCGCGCCAGCCTCCTGCTGATCTGCACGGCGAGCTGACATAACAGCAGTTCGTCATACGCCAGCCGGCGCCGGGCGACGGGCACATCCTCCAATGCCGTTGGCCGATGATACCGCAAGATGGCCGTTCGCCGAGGCGGAAGTCCGCGACGTTTGCGGACGTCCGGCGGAACCCAATCGACGATTTGATCGAGGACATCGTCAAGAACGTGATCGATGGCCCGAGCGATCAGCTTCGTGGGCAGTTGGGCTGTCGCCGGATAGACCGCATCATGGCGATCAGCATCGTCGGCGAACGGATCCTCCTCGTTGCCCACGATCGCCGTCTCGGGGTTTGCGAAGGACGCCCGGTCCCGATAAACCTCCACGTTCCCGGTCAGGCGGACAATCTGGCCGTCATGGAGCCGATTGATCAGGTATGACGAGTTGAACCAGCGCACCGCACATTCGCCGGTGCCGTCGACGACGTTGGCCGTGACGCTTTGGCGGGCGAGAGGACCGCGCGTCCGCACCCGCCGCAGCTCGCCGACGATGGTGGCGACTTCGCCCGGCTCCAGTTCTCCGATCGGTAGTGATTTCGGCCTGAGTGCGTGGCGAAACGGAAAGTACTCGATCAAATCTCCGACGGTATGAACGCCGAGTGCAGCAAACGCCTGGGCACGAACCGGACCTACCCCCGGGACGAATCGAACGTCCGTATCAAGTGCTGCCCCGCAACTCAAGACAGAAGCTCCATCGGTGCCTCACCTGGACACACCTTCGGGCGATCGGCATCACCAACGTGCTACGCATCCCATTGCGGAGGAGTCTGTCTATCAAGGCCTTCGGGCGCGGGCACCCCTACGGAATAAGCAGGCGCTGCCCGACCCTGATCTTGTTCGGGTCGCCGATCTTGCTGCGGTTTGCCTCGTACAGGTCCCTCCACCGGCTCTGATCACCGTAATACATGCGCGCAAGCCGGTACAGCGTATCACCTTTCTCGACCACATGATAGCGTTCGGAGGTCTGCGGCTCTTCCGCCGGGAGGGGTTCATACACGGTCCTCGCCGGCGTTGGCGCGGGGCTGCTGTATTGGTCATACTCCTCCACCGGCTCCTCGTAGACGGGTTCGGGGTAAGGCTCGACGTAGGCCGCCGAGGCCTGCGGGTCTTCCGTCTTCTTCCCTCCGAAGACGCTGCAACCGCCTACCATTACCGTGATTAGAAGAAACGCCGATACGAGACTCGCGATCCGTCGCATGGTGGTGACCTCCTGTCGTGAACCTGGGTTGTCAAACAGTCCACCTTCGATGATAGCCCAGGCAAAGGCCATGTCAACGACGAAGTCCCGACGTATCGCCTGCAATATGCGGGAATCAACGAACGGTACGCGGAGCCCGACGGGAAGTTGATGGGGCGATGCACTAGCCGGCTTTGGTTACCGTGGCCGCAGGCCAGAAGATCAGCGGGTGATCGAACCGCAGACCAGCCCCCATCATGGAGTTTTCCCCGCGTCGGAGCTGCTCGGTCCGGACAACGGTGGCGAAGCAAGCTTCACCCAGGTACTTCATCAGCTCGGATGCGCCATTACGGTCTTCCGCCAGGACTACCTCAAAACGCTGGCCGACGGCCAATCCGGCGGATGCCGGAACCTGCACGAAAAGCCCCCCGGAGCCAATATTGGTGGCCGTGCAACGGCACACCTTCGGGCTGCCGACTCCAACCAGAGCCGCGGCCATTTCAGCCCGAATTCGCCCGGTGGTTCGGTGCTCTTTCTGCAGGGAACCGGAGCTTTGACCGTTACGGTTCGATCTTGCCGAATCAACCAGCGGACATTCCGGCGTATTGAGCATTGCCGGCTCCTTAGCAGGCGGATACGCGCTCCCTCGCGAAGGAAATCCCGGCACATCCGTGTGCGTGAACCTGGTTTCCGGGGCTTGTGGTATGGCGTCGAGTTCCACGCTGTCCCCCGAAATCCGACCGCGCGGGTAGTATAACGCGCCCTCATGGCTCGTCAATCGAGCGCACGGCAGATGGCGGGGTTTCGAGGCTTGCGACGCGACATGCCCGAGGTATGCGCTCCCCGGGTGATGGGGGCTACGCCACTCGTCACTTTGTTCGAGGATTTCTGCCGTTTGCGGTAGGTCTTTCGAAGTCCGTCGTTCGAAAAGTGACTAATGCCCAGATGAGCGCTGGGACTATGCACGTGCAAGCCGGGCCGAAGAAGAAGAACTCGTACGATGCGGCCACGATACGTTGCCCGAGCGGGCTGAACTCGTAGAGGCGGATTGGCCCGGGGCTGATGAACCAGTACAGCAGCATCGTTCCCGTACGGAAAATCACGAAGATATTGACCAGGATCCACCCCAGAAGCAGCGCCCGCCATTTCCGCTTCCAGGATATCGGGCTTGCCAGAACCAGAGTGATCAGCACTGCGTTGGGCACATACCCCGTGCGTCCCGTGTCTATGGCCACCGGTGCTTCGCCGATCCTGCCCTTGATTCGTTTGCCCAGCATTACGTCCAGATCGGCTTCTCCCTGACCGACGGCCGGCTTGCACGATACCACGCCGGATGCTCCGAACTTCCCGTAGACGATCTCGGTCGTCTCGGCGAAGAACCAGCGATATCCCTCGCGCACTCCCGGCCACCGGATGACGAGAAGCACGTATAACACCATCGCCAGACCAACGGACAGAAGGATGGCCTTACGACTTGGCATGTTGCCTGCTCGCAGTCTTGTCCGCCGCCCACAACGCCCACAGAGCCCACGCCAGGATTGCGAGTAAGATGAATGTGAGCTGCCAGACGTCGTGGTGCATGATGTCGAATGTCTCAGCGGAGAAGTGGATCCCGATATAGAAGAGACTGACCACCCGCACGAGGTTCATCACCATCAAAACCAAAAGGCCGAAAACCAGACCGGGCAATTTCGTCCAAGCCAACACCGGTGATGCGAGTACGGCCGCCACCAGCAGAATCGACGGCTGGAAAGCATCGCACCCGCGCTTGATGTTGACACTGTACCGCGGCGAACTGATGTTCGTGCCGGACACGGTCATGTTCTCCCCGAACATCTCCAGGGTGGAACCCGATATCTTCGCCCAGAAGTGCAGATAGGGCGGGACCACCTTTCTCTTTGGCGAAATTCGTGGCCAAGGCGATCTCGAACACGCCCAGGATTATGAGCAGCGGGGCGACGAATCTGACTATCGGGTGTCGGCGGTTGATCCAGCGGCGCCGCGGACGCGTTGCGGCCGATGGTTTGCGGTTTGCCGACCCCTCCGCCGGTTCGGACTCCGAGCCCCTCTTTCGTGAAGCCCCGCCCTTGCGTTTTGGTGGTTTCTTCGCCATGCCCTGTTGCCGAGAAGCTAGCTGTCATCCAGCAGTGTTTGATCCTACCATTGGCGGTAATGATACCAGACTTGATTTCGTCGTTCAAACCTATTGTTGGTCCGAGGGCTAGTTTAGAGAGTGGGAACGTGCCGGCGTGATTGCTGTGCGCCGGGACTTGATAGGCGCGTGGGCATGGGATACGTCCACCTGTTGCGAGGGCTGGGGAAGACGCAGTCTGCCCGGATGCGGGAGTGACAACATTACGTCATTTGGGAAACGCAACGACGTTTGGGAACCGGACGGCTTCACCTTGCGCCGGCCGTTCTCGACGAGTGCGACCACATAGGCGTCCGGGTGTAGTGCCTCATCATGTCGAGAGCCGCCGCGGTCAGAATATCGTACATGAACTGAGAAGCATCAGACCGGGGAATAAGCACCAAGAGTGCGGGGATGAGCAGGTAGTACAGCACTCCTGTGTAGATCAGCCCCAGGAACAGAATGAAACCGTAAGGTCTGATGCCCCGGTAGAACGCCCCTACGGTTCGAGGGAAAAAGGTGTTTCGAGAACCCACGAGCCGTCCAGGGGAGGAATGGGTATCAGGTTGAAGAACGCCAGGAATATGTTGATTACGAAACTGAGTTTGAGAATGGTCAGAATCGCCCCCGACGATCGGAGCCAACTCGAAACCGGACGCCGTCAACCGCGGCGAAGAAGTTCAGGCTGGCGTAGTCGTTTATCCGGGGCGTCGGGCACGATGTGGCCGAGGCGCGCAGACCAGTCCGAGCATCAACATCAGCGATAGACAGGCCAGCAGCAGATTAGCGCCGGGTCCTGCCAGCGAAACGAGAATGTGACCTCGACGCGGATTGTCGAACGACTCGGTGCGCACCGGGACCGGGGCGAGCCCAGCCGAATACCCCGGCATTTGCCAGGAACAGGATCAACGGAAAGTACGATGGTCCCCAGCGGGTCCCACGTGGGGCCAGGGGATTCAAGGTCACTCTGCCGAGCCGCCGGGCAAGGTCATCACCGAGCCACCCACGCCACCGTTGCATGACCGGCTTCGTGGAACGTCAAAGAGACCAGGGACGACGGCAAGCCCCGCGACCAGCAGTCCCCAGTTCCGCCCCTCGGAAGCCGGAGATTCCCCGGGTTGGGCAGGCACGGGATCGTTCTCGGTATACTCATCCGGGCCTGGGCCGTCCGCCGCCCTGGAGTGGCGGATAATTGCTAACCAATCCGATGCCTCGCCACCACGTTCACGACCAACCCCAATCCGAGCAGGATCAACGCCAACCGACAGAGTGTTCGAGAGTGACTCCAAGCTCGGACAGGACGAATCCTCCGGCGGTGTAGCAAAACGAGAGTCACGACGGCAGCGGCCCGCCAACAACCCCCAACCCTGGGATGAACACCAACGCGGCCGATATCAAGGCCCAGACGGCCAGGCGCGATACTTTGGGCCATAGCAGGGGGGCGGATGACGCCGGCTCTGGGTCAAGCGCGGTTGCCGCCTGTTCTACTTCCCGCCGGGCTCCGAGATGTTGGATCAACGGCGCTGCCAGCCCACCCGGGACGACGAAACCAATTTCGAGGTCGAACGTCTCGAACCGGATAATGTAGCTCGTCCCGTGCTCCGCGATGTAGATGTCTCGAGCCCAGTTCTCACGCGCGATAGCAAGAGAATCGTCCCCGCGCTGCGCAAGGTGACGCTGTCGGGCGTCCAGGCGGATGGTCCATCCGCGACCGCGCTCATCCGTCCACGTGTTCTCGATCGGCTGCGGGCCGGATGGCGAGCTGGAATCAGAGACGCCCATGTGTTACTTTCAGCAGGTTGAGCCCCGGCCGGATCCGGGTGGGGCGATCGCGCTAATCTTGCCCACGACGATGGCACGCGCGATATCTTCGCTAGCCGTCGTCGAACTCGTCGCCGCGGAAACTACTACCCAAATAGGCCTTCCCGGGACCAGCGGATCGCGTAACGATTTCCGATGGGACACCCTCCGCCAGCTTCTCTCCATCGTTGATTATGTAGCTGCGATCGGTCACGCGAAGCGTTTCGCGGACGTTATGGTCCGTAAGAAGCACAGCGATTCCGCGGGTCGCGCCGCAAGTGCAGAATCTCCTGCTGCAGATCCTCAACCGCTTTGGGGTCGACGCCGCTGAATGGCTCGTCGAGCATAATCAGCTTTGGATCAGTCACCAAGGCGCGGGCCGATCTCGAGTTTGCGACGCTCACCACCCGACAGCGTCCGGGCCAACTGTTTGCGCTGCTTCGCCAGCCCGAACTGCTCGACAAGCTGCCCCGCCCGTTCGAACCTCTCCCGCCGGGGGAGATCCCGCATGGTCTCGAGGATGGCCAGGATGTTCTCCTCGACGGGTCAGCCTTTGAAACACGCTTGGTTCCTGCGACAGGTACCCCATTCCCAGTTGGGCACGCTTGTACATCGCCAGGCGACGTTACGTCCCGACCGTCGAAGGCCACCGTACCTTCCTCGGCGTCGATCATGCCCACCGTGATCCGGAACGTAGTGGTCTTTCCGGCCCCATTCCGGCCAAGCAGGCCCACAATCTCGCCGTGGTTCACGTGGAATCCAAGCCGATTGACCACAGCTCGCCCGTCATAGCGTTTGACCAGGCTTCTCACTTCTAACAGCGGACTCTCAATCATGATTCCAGCCAATGTTCCACAACAGCCACATCCGAAAGTACGATCGCGACGTTACCCTACCACTTTTGGTAGCCGAACGGAAGAGGCCGTGAGGTAAAGACCCCAATTTTGAGGCCCCGGTTGTGAAAACTCCATCGCGCGAGTCTGAGACGCGTGTGAACGCGGCGAGCCACCCCCCGGACGGCGACCCATGATTCGACCGGGATGCGGTGCTAAAGCGTTTACTGCGATGATGTTATCACTGGGAATCACTGTTTGCTCGACACAGTCCGCAGATCATGTGTGTTGTTGAAACTGCAATAATTGGTTCCGCAATGCACGTCTCAGGATCCCCTGGATGGTTGATAGCCGGTGGAAAAGCAGTGCCTGGTCGTAAGCCGTGAACGACTGTAACCCGCTGGATTCGCTGGTCGAATTGGGGAATACCCTTGGCGAGCAACTTGCGGATATGGGTAACGCACTCCAGTGGAAGGTTAGCGAATCCAGCGCATCCGGCCGACGTCTGGAACGACCCGGCCTGTGATGACGGGAAGCCAATCCAGCCACTGAACTCGTGTCGGGCTTGGCCAGTACACGAAGAACGCCTTTCCAATCATCCTGATCCCGCGGAACCGTGCCGAGTTGAACGTCTTCGCCGCGGCCCACCAGATGGGAGCCCACCTCATCCCATAGACGCGAGTCTTTGCTGGCCGCGGTGTTGTCGCCGAGCATGAAATGCTCGTGGTCTCGGAGCAGTATCGGGCTTTGCGGGCTGGCCCAGCCGCCGCGAGGGGCCCAGGGCAGACTCAAGGCCCGGGTGTTCCCCGGGGTGTAATAATAGACGTCGCGGTCGATACCCACATGCATCAGGTCGAACGAGGCACCGCCGCCCCCGAAAAGACGCGGAGGAAAAGACGGAGCCGGCTGCGCGGCGTTACGCCGCACCGCCAAGCGAGGACCATAGTAGTCCGGGTTTTCGGGATCTGAGGAACTGGCAAGAACCTCTTCCCCTCGCACGTGGAGAGCTAAGCGGTAGTCCACGTTCTCGAACGCGACCTCAACTGACCTCTCCGACCCTGAGCGGAGCCAGTTGCCGCGAGAGATTGATGGAGCCGGAGGCCGTGCGCCCGTCGGCCGACTCCGTAATCGTTACCAGGCCGTTCATCTGGATCGTGGCCCAGAACGCCCGTCCGTGCTTCTGAAGCCGAATCTGCAAGTCCCCGTCCGGATTCCGCGGAGTCAATACAAACCTGACCCGCTGGTCGGAAACGGGGGGCGGCTGGCGCCGGTGAATATTGTATGAGCATGAGGCGAGAATCGGCTTGCCCTTCAGCTCGATGTAATCCTGCTCCAACTGTTGATCTTCAACGTGATCCGTCGGTTGCCGGTGTCCCATCCGGAGGATCTGATGTGATTAGCCTGCCATCTTGGTTGATACTTCTCATTGGCCTTAGGAGGGAAGTCATGATCGTACACCACAACACCACAGGTCCTTTTTGAGCCGTTTTGGTCTTACGAGCGATTCGCATCTTCGTGTCCAACTCTTCGAACACCTCGCGCGGGACCTTGCGGAGCTCGCCGCGTTGCTTCCCCACACGCAGCTCGTACTTCTCGTGGCGGAGGCTGTCCAGCTCGGCCGCGGTTTCCGGGGTGAGTTGGTCGGTGGGCACCGTGTACACGTCGCCGTCCACGATCATCAGCACTTCACCGGGCAAGCCCACGAGCCGCTTGATGTAGTTCGTAGAGCCGTCGGCCGGATCCTTGAAGACGACCACGTCCCAGCGGGCGGGGCCCAGAGCGTTCAGGCCAAGATCGAACGGCCACTTGAGTACGAGAATACGATCACCGGTTTCCGGGTTCTGCAGGCGGTCGTTTATAGCCGCTGTCGAGTTGGCGTGGTTACAGTTCGGGCAGATTGCCTGGGCTTGGGGGCCCACCAAGAGAGGTGTTACGCTTCTCGCCCAGGTCCCTCAGTCCGTATGCGAACTCCGTGCCGCAATCCGCGCAGGACTATCGTACCATGGGCGCCGTAGAGGGTAGGCGCCATCGAGCCCGTGGGGATGACGAACGCCTCGATCACGAACGCCCGAAACACAAAGGCCAGGATCAGAGCCACAACGATCGACTCGATCGTCTCTTTCACGCCTTCAACGCGCGTTGGGGATTCTGTTGTCGAGGCCGTTTCAGTTATCACCTCAGATTCATTCCCATGCCCAGCTTGGAATTCGCGCGGCTCCACGAGCCGACCTCCCCTGTAGTGTACCCTCAGCCTCTCGCGAAGCTACCCACCGCCGGGGGCTCCGTCCATTCCGGCCGCGGGTGCCCCGTTCACTCCGGCGTTTGTTGGGCTGGAGTAGCCGCGTCGACTCCCCGCCGGAGTGGGTGGGGGACGGATTGAGACCCCGCGAGGGATTCGCCTTCAGCAATCAGTCCCCCACCCTTCGCCTGGGGCATGGTGCGTACGCCGTAACCACCCCTGCATCCGGGGCTCTTTCTCTACTGCGATACAACACCGCGCGAAGGACGGGGCACCCGGCGCGCGCAAAAACCGTCCGGCACTGCGGCCTGCCCGTTGCGATGGGACGGCTGGAACGCCGGACGGGTTTATTCGATCGTCGATGCCGCGTTGGTTACGCCGGCTCTGCCGCCTTTGCCTTGGGGGCCTTGAGGATCAAGGCCAAGGCTGCGGCTACGAGGCATGCAATTCCGGCGATGAGGAACGGGGTCTTCCACGCGTTGACAACGCCGGCGGCGTTCACATCGCCGGCGGCGGCCGCGGCGGTCGCGGCGGCTGCGGCGGTGTCCTGGAAGTACCCAGCGATCAGCGGACCTACGATGCCTGCAATACCGTATGCCGGGAATACCAACGGGTAGTTCGTACCCACCCTCTTGTTCCCGAAGAAGTCGGCCGTGGCGGCCGGGAAGAGCGCGAAATTGCCGCCGAAGTTGAATCCGATGATGCAAGCTCCGATGATCAGGCCCATCTCAGTGGCGCCGACCTTGAAGAACAACAACAACATCACGCCCTGGAGCAGGCACATCAGGAAGAGTGATGCCTTACGCCCGATCTTGTCGGAGGCGGTGCCCCAGACGATTCGACCGAGCCCGTTGAGGATGGCGTACCACGCCATTGCCGTTCCGGCGATGATGCCTGCGGCGTCCTTGTCCGGGGCGACGCCGTTGGCGACCAAGCTGTCGCTTCCGAATAGCCGGATGCAGCCGATCACCATCAACCCCGCCATTGCGGACCCGGTGAACATCAGCACCAAGCCCCAGTACTGCGGCGTGGCGACCATCTGGCCGGCGGTAAGATCATGTGCGCCGGTCGGAGCAGCTCCGGTAGTTGCCTCGGGGTTCCAGCCGGCCGGCTTCCAACCCGCAGGGGGATTGACCATCACGAGACTGCCGAGCAGCACGAAAACGAAGAAGATGATGCCGTACACCACGAACACTGCTTGCACGCCGGGCAAGTCCATGAACTTGTGGTCCAGGTTCTTGATCAGTCCCCCATCGAACCAGTTACCCGCCAGCTTGACCCAGATTGTCGCTCCGAATCCGAATCCGGCGACGGCCAATCCGGTGATCATCCCTTTCTTGTCGGGGAACCACTTGACCCCGACGGCGATGGGCACCACGTAGGCCAGCCCGATTCCGGCACCGCCGATAATCCCGATGCACACGAGTTGGGAGACGAAGGTCTTTCCCACGAGCCCTCCCAGGACGTAGCCGATCCCGAGGACTGTCCCTCCGACCATGGCGACCACTCTGGGCCCGGACTTCGCTTGCCAGCGGCCGGCGAACAGCATTGCGACCGCAAACGCGGCCAGCCCGGCCGAGAGGACCCACTGGGTCTGGGTGGCGGTGAAGCCGTATCCGCCTTCCTCTATCGGGTCATTGAGCGTCGTCGTGAACACGCTCCAGGCATAGATCGCACCGAGGCACAGTTGGATGAGGATCGCTCCTATCACCACGAACCACCGGTTCATGACCTTGGTCTCGTTCTCCATCGCCGCAAAACTCCTTCCAATGGTTCGCTGCTTGCAGCCCGGATACTCCAGAAGCTGAAGGAGACCGGGGTGTCGGTCGGCTCCAGCCACGCCAGCCCGGCCTGCACCTCGCAGGACCGAGCGATTCGCGTACTACAGGCAAATTATTCGTCCAGGAACAACGCCTCAGGCCGGATTGCGCTCCGAGCCTCGCGGGGCAATGGTATTACATGCGCCATGGCACCGCAACCTCCCGAGCCGCGCGCCGGATCGGTCCGGCTGCCGAGCCCGGTTTAACGAAGTGGCGAAGATGCATGAGGGTTTAACCGGCCCTCCCAGCGTCGCCTGCGGGATCGTCCGGCCAACTCGGATTACTCATGGCGTTCGTACAAATGCGCGTAACTCAAACACAGCCCTTGCTTGTGGATGGCCTTATGGGAACACAGCGCACTTCCGCGCCAGGGGCAAGACGCCTCGTTGTTCTACACATCATTCGACGCATCCACTAACGGCAGCCGTCCGTTTTTCGATCTCGATTCTCCAGCCCGAAGGGCTCAGATGAAGTAGACGGGGGCAAGTCCGCCATCGGCGGACGCCGCCCCCGGACCCGCTCCCCACAACCGGTCTGCCCCTGAAGGGGGCAAACGGCTTCGGCGGATGTGTTTCGCCATGAGTTCTGACTCGTTCTCAAAGGGGTCGGACAGCCGAGACAGACGCGCGGTTCATCGACACCGTCTCTTTCACCCTGTCAGGGTGATTGGGATTGTTGGGATCTCACCCGGGGGCGGCGGCCGCTGCGCGGCCTTGCCCCCGTCTACTATCTTGCGGGCTTTCAGCCTGAACACCGAGCCGGCTTGCGGCTTGTCAGGTTGAGGAATACGTCGCCGCGGAGTCGGACGGATACGCTTCACTCGTCCGGCAAAGATGTGCAGAACAACGAGGGCAAGACGCCAGGGACAAGCCCTGACGCTACATTGATTCACGGCCAGCAATCCGCGTGGATGGACGATTCGGGTGAAGGCAAGACCCGGCCGTTCGGAGATATGCCTACTTGCCGGTCTTTTCGGTAATCCACTCTCTTACGCGGGCGAGTGCCGAATATGCAATAGTCTCCTCTATCTGACCGTATTCCGTCGGCGCGCCGGTTTTGCAGGTTTGAAGGAAGTGGTTCAGGTTTGGCAGGACCTCGACCGAGAACGCGGGGTTGCCGGCCTGTTCGAGGGCCTTGCGGATTGCCGCGGCGTTTCCTTCAGGCGGGACCTGGGCGTCTTTCTCGCCGAAAAGTGCCAGGACCGGGCACCGTACCATCTGCAGAGTTTGAGCAGGGTCGTGCCGTATCGAGAAGACAAACCACGGTGACAGGAACCTGCGCACCGCCGCGTCTATCCGCGGTGTCGGCAATCCCGGGTCTGCCTCCCGCAACATCGCGCGGAGCTTCTGTTCGGTTAACGCCGGGTCCTGCTCGCGCTCGATCGTGGCGAAGATCCGTCTCTGCAGAGATCGCTTGGCCGCGATGGCTTCCTCATTCTGCCCCAAGGCTCGTCCGGTCGAGGCCTCATATTGCAGATTGTACTCCGTGCCGGGCAGACCCGGCGAAGCCAGCATGACGATGAACGCGACATCCGACGAAGTCGCCGCGGCCAGCGACGCGATTATCCCGCCTTCGCTGTGGCCTATCAGGCCGACCTGCTCGCCTGCTATCCGCGGGTGACCTTTCAAGAACCTTACCCCGGCCAGAGCGTCCTCGGCGTAGTCTGCGCTTGTCGCCTGCGTGCGATCCCCGGTCGACCCGCCGACCCCGCGATCATCCACGCGCAACACGGCGATCCCGTGCCTGGTGAGGCAATCCGCGAGCACGTGAAACGGCTTGTGCCTCAGGATCGTGGCGTCGCGATCCTGAGCCCCACCGCCGGAGATTAGCAGGACCGCCGCAAATGTTCCCTCGCCCCGCGGAAGCGTCAGCGTTCCCGCGAAAGTCGCAGGCGCCGCCGCGTTGCTGAAGGTCACTTCGGTTGTCTCGTAAGGGTAGGGCGGCGTCGGAGTCTGGGGCCGGCGGGGTGTCGGCACTTCGGCGACCCGTTCCAAGGCGACGTCATGCGCGCGGCCTCCTTTGGCCCACCGTCCTTGCAGCACCTTCCGCTCTGCGTCGAGTTTTCCGTTGAACGATCCCTGAACGGCGGGCACCGCAAAGCGTAGCCGATTGCCGTCGAAACCCACCTCGGTAATCGGATACTCCGTCTCTGATTGGTCCGGCAGGCACACCGTTCCCGCTATGCTCCCGTCCTCCTTGCGGGAGAGCCGGATAAGGAACTGCAGCTCGATACCGGGGAACGACAGCGTTCCGTGCCACGGGCCGGCGATGTCGTCGGTTGCCGTGCCGGTGGGCGAGGCCAAGAACATCGCGGCAATTGCGATAAGCAGAACGAGGGCGACTGCCCCGGTCAGAACGCTCCTTCGTTTCATCCAGCATAACCTCCCGCCCGCTCCGGATTGCCATGTCTTGCGGGGCAAGAGTCCGGCGGATCTTCCGTCACTCCGCCGGTGCGCGACAAAGAGTGATTGCACCGCGGATAGTACCGCCCAACCCGGGGGGCCTTGCCTCGTTGTCCTGCACATAATCCGACGCACCCAACAACTGCAGCCGTCCGACTTCCGATCTGGTTCTCTCAGCCCGAAGGGCTCGAATAAAGTAGCCGGGGGCAAGTCCGCCATCGGCGGATGCCGCCCCCGGACCCGCACCCCGCAACCATCTGACCCCGGTAGGTCAAACAGCCCCGCCTAATGTGCCACGCGACGCCGCCATGGTGTTCGATGCATTCTGCATGAGGCCGGGTAGCCGAAGCAGTAGCGCGGTTTGTCGATGTCGGCTCTTCGACGCCTACCGGGGTCAGTTGGGTTCCTGGAACGCCACCCGGGGGCGGCGGCCGCTCCACGGCCTTGCCCCCGGCTACTATCTTACTGCCTTTCAGGCTGGGAAAGGAGCCGCCACGCAGTCAGACGAACACGATCGGTTTGCGCGGCAAGAATGTGTAGAACAACGAGGGGTCCTTCCGAGGAGGCCGTCGCGTTTCTGCGTCCCGCCATGACGAAGGCCAAGCCGGCTTCAGCCCGCCATGCCTCCGCGCCGATGTGAAATGAGGCGAAAGATAGAGTGAAGCGCCGCAAAACGGCGAAAATGTGATAAGATGAGACTGTCGCGGCGGTTTTTGGGGCCGCGATGGTTGGTAGGGGTCCTGCGGTGCTGAGGAGTGAATAAGCCGATGTCCAGAGGAAGTGATCCGGGAAAAGACCGCTTCGACCGTAAGCGAGAGGCGGATAAGATGCACAAGAGCCAACTGCCGGGGGCCGACGACGAGCCGCTGCCTCCGCCGGTTGAGACGATCCACTCCGACGCGAAGCCGAAGCGAAACGAGCCGTGCCCGTGCGGCAGCGGTAAGAAATTCAAGCAGTGCTGCGGAAAGCCGAGTAGCTGATCCGCAGCCGCGCGTGTACTTGCTTTGGCTCTTCGAGGGGAAGAAGCAATGTGTCGGGCGATTCTCTTTCTGTGCGCTGCGATAGCAGCTTCAAGCGGGGCAACGTCCGCGCGAGCCGCCCCGGTTGCTCCGTTCTCCATCCCCATCGATGAGGCCACCTCGTCCGTTACGGTTGAGGTGTGCATCCCCGGCGGCTGCGACTCCGACGTCTCCAGCGTCAGCGGCTTCACCACGGTTGCGTTGGATGACGGAGTGGCGGCCGCTCTGATGGAGTTGCACGACTTCGACTACGCCCTGACGGACACGGTCAACATCAACATAAGCGTCTTTCTCGGCGGCTTGACCGCGGCGGGGGAGGACCTTCGCCTGTTCTTTGCTACTCCCGGCGAGCCGGTCGGACCGGCGGACATTGTGGCCACGGACTTCGAGTTCCTCGGAGTTCCAACGAACTCGGAAGGCTCCGTGGCCTACAACGCGAGCGGCTCGGTCTGTTTGGCTCTGCAGGCGGCGAGCCAGCCTTGTTCCGACACTCGCGACCTGAGCGAACAGGAAACCGGCTCCGGCGACATCAGCGGCACTCTGGTGATTGCCGGCGGTGTCGCCACCTTGACGGTCACCCCCGACATCGAAGTCCCCTTAGACCCCGACACCCCGGACCTTGGCACCCTGCACGTCACCGGCACCATAACCGGCAGCGCCCCAATCCCCCAACCCGTCCCGACAACCTCCCAATGGGGCCTGACCATTCTCGCTCTGACGATTCTGGCTGCGGGGACGGCGCTTATTCGAAAAGGGCGAGATCGCGAAGCTCGGTTCTGACCTGGTTGGTTCGGGGCGAGGTAGCCGACGGGATCATGTCTGCCAAGTTCGTACAGTGTTTGGGAAGACAGTACGTCACCCCGCCACGGCGGAGTCGGTGATGTTCTGGTTGGCGGGGGCGCCGGTGAGGATGTTCTGGTAGAGCTGGGTGTGTTGTTCGGTGTAGCGTTGGATGCCGAACACGTTGAAGGCTTGGGCGCGGGCGGTTTCGGTCAGGTTGCGGTACGTATCGCGCTGAAGCAGCATGCGGGCGACCGGCAGAGCCGGGGTCTCGTGCGGCTTGCGTTTGAAGAGCAGGCCGTTGAGGCGGTTCGTGAGCAGCTCGGCGTTGGCGTAGGTGGCGGTGGCGATGACGGCGGCTCCGGCGGCCATGGCCCAGGCGATGCCGGTTGTGGAGGCGTCGCTATTGGGGAGGCTCACAAAGGCGTCGGCGACGGCCACGAGCTGCTCAAACCGATAGCGGTCGCCGGGGGCGACTGCCACCCGCGTACCCAACCCGGCCGCGTCGAGCCGGAGGATGCGTTGCTGTTCCCGTCCTTCCCCGGGAACGATCAGCCGGACCGGGCCCTGCAGGTGGTTGGCCAGCTCTACCGCCCAGTAGGCCTCGAGGGGCTCGCCGGCCGCGGTAACGGGCTCCGGAATGATCACGGCGTAGTCGTCGCGGTTTAGGCCGAGCTCATCGCGCAGGGTGCCTTGGCGAATCCGGCTGATGGTCGCGAAGTCGACCCCGGGCCGGATCACTGCGCAGACTTCCGGGGCGATACCGCCTTCGATCAGATGGCGGCGGACCGTTTGGGAGCTGCAGGATACCGCGAAGCCGGTCGGTCGCGCGAGCGAGCGGACCAGCTTGATCTGGTCCGGGCTCAATTGCGGGTCGAATAACTCGATTATCAACCCGGTAGCGGCGGCGGACCGGGCGGCCAGCGCCGCGGAAAGCCCCCAGGCGTGGACCAGATCGGCTTTGAAGCGGGTGAGCATCCGCTCGACCAGCGGGGCGGCGGCCGGGCCGAACCCGGCGGGGGCGTAGCATCTCGTTACCGGTTGGCCCAGAGCCTGCAGGTGCGGAGTGGTGGGCGGCGCGATCGTGGCCACGCGGCAAGGGTGACCTTTGGGGGGCAGCTTGCTTAGCAACTGCCCGGCGCCGACGCGCTGCTCCCAGCCGAACGAGTCGTCGAATAGATGGCAGATGCGCGGCACTACTCTTTCTCGAAATCGCCGAGCCGGCGTTTGTAGAAAGGCTTGGCGATTTCCACGGCCAGTTCCTCGGCGAGTTGCTTGGAGATGGCGTCTTTGGTCTTGGCGAGGGCCACTTCGCTGCCGGTCATGCTGACGGTGACCGCCTGTCCGGACGGGCTGGTGGGCCAGACCCGCACGCGCGAACGCCGCTCCTTCTCGAGGACGTTGATGATCTTGACGGTGACGGAGTAGTACGCGGCGTCGAGGGTATTGTCGAATTGCGGGTTCGCTGCGAAGTCCTGGACCTCGATCCACATGACTTGCTCGGCCCCGGCGAGTTCGCCGATTTCGCGGACCCCGCGCTTTTCGAAGTTCGCCTCCGTTTGCCGGATTTGCTGCAAGCGCTGGCGGGGGATGATCTTCTTGGCGGCGCCTTTCTTGATCAGCTCTTGGCCGAGCTCGTCGACCAGGTAATGCCTCGCCGGGGGCCAATCCACGCGGGCGGCGTAGTCGTCCACCAGGATTAGAATCGGCTCCTCGGTCAGCGTGAACTCGGCTTCGACCAGCTTGCCCCGCCCGAACCCGAGCATGTAGGCCAGCTCACCCTGGGCGTACCCGCACCCGCCCCCCAGTAGCAGGACCGATGCGGCTGCGGTTAGCAGGCGAAGCAGTGGGGCAGGCTGGAAGCCTGCGTTACGATCGGCGGGCTGGGGGCGTGCTTCGCGCACGCTGGCAGGCTGGAAGCCTGCGTTACGATCGGCGGGCTGGAAGCCTGCGTTGTGGGGGGCAGAGTCCATGCTTGTACGGCTCGCGGGATTAGAGATCGACGGTGTGTTCATAGAACTTCCTGGCGACTTGCTCGGCGAACATGCGGTAGATCGTCTCCCGGACGAGCGGAGCGTTCTTGGCGCTGAACAGAATCGGAGCACCCTCGGGATATTCACAGTCGATCGGAGCCAGCTCGAACCGGCGGTCCATGTCGGGATCGGCGCGCATGTCGTGCACGGACACCGACGCGTTGATCTTGGCGCGGAGGAACTGGGGCTCCTGATAGTCGCGGATCTGGAAGTCCAGAACTTCCAGGAATACGACATAATCAGCGTCGAAGTGCTTGCCCACCGCTCTCGGATCGATTTGTGCGTCGAGATCCTTCTGGATGTAGTCCTCGACGTCGCGGGAGTCGGCTAAATCGACACTCAACTGACGCTGGGCCATCTCCTGGGCCAGCTTGTCGCCGACGTAAGCCCCCAGCTCGAACCGGGCGTGCGGGTAGTCGAACAGAGTAGCGGTTTCGGTCCACACTAGAATCGCCACCTTGCTATTGGGCAGCTTGTCAAACTCCGGGGCGATCTTCCTCTTGTGTTCCCCGACGAAAACCAGGGGGGTCAGCAGATTGCACGCTCCCAGAAGCGGTAGCAGGGTCAACGCCGTCCATCGAAGCCGTCTTGCATGCATCGGGATCGTCTCCAGATTCCGTCGGTTTACTCGCCGCCTGTGACGTAAATCACCGTCCGATCGGCAGCGTGCCCGACAAGATACCCGCCAACACCTTGTAGACCCAGCCCCCCAGCAGGATCAACACCGCTATCACGGCCAGTTTGGCCGGGGAGGTCCGATGCCAGTTTACCATCCAGACCTTTCCCGTCACGACCACCGATAGCGAGACGGGGACGGTGGCAATGACCGCCAGGGCGAAGATCAGCCCCGCGGGCTGGGCTTTGAAGGCGTCGATGAACTGCCCGCGGACCACGTGCGCGAATGCCGTCGTCATCCCGCAGGTAGGGCACGGATACCCCAGCATTACGACCATGGTACAGTGCGGAAGCCCCATTTGCCGGTGCGTTCCGAGTCCGGACGGATCCGGGTGGAGCCATGCTGCCGTAACCACAAGAGCGACACAGCCGGCGGCAACGGCCAGAGCCACGAAACGGGCAACAAGAGGTCTCTGCGCGGTTACGCGGTAAACGAGGGCTCCTCGTGGATGGGTGGCGAGGCCAGGCTTGGGAGACCGTCTGGCGATTCGCGCAATATCTGCGCTATCGGGACGGCTACTCTTGGTGTCATCTCTATGCACTATAGTGAGGGTAGATGGCGCCCGTGGGGTGGTCAAGCGGAATGTGCCGGGGTGCGGCCGGCAGTCCGCGGCGGATTCCCGTGTGTGGGGCGGCTCACCGGGAGGGCGCAGGTGAATTCTTACAAGATTCGATGCCTGGCTGGCGATTGTTGGAGTAGTCTGGCACTATCGACGGTGATCGAGGTGTCGATATTGACGCTATGCCGCGGTCTCCCGCAGGTGGCGGCGGATGGCGTGGTGTCGTTTTGGAGACGAACTGATGGTGGTGAAGCGTCCCGATCTGATGTGCTCTACGGCATTGTTGCTCGTGCTTTCTGCGGGCGGGGCTTGGGCCGGCGATCCGCTGGATCCGGCGCAGGGGCGGTTCAGCGATGAGTGGGCAGAAGTCTACATGAGCGGTGCGAAGGTGGGGTATTCGCACGCGACGATGGCCCGCGAGGCAGATCACATTCATACCGAGGTATCGGTGATGATGGAGCTGGCACGCGGTGCTCAGAGCATCAAGCTCCAGACGTTCGAAAGCACCACAGAGGAGATCGGCGGGGCTCCGCTGAGTTTCGAGTCGCTCCTCGACATGTCCGTGATGCAGGCCGCCACCCGAGGCAAAATAGGTGACGGCAAAGTCACGATCGTGCAGTCGCAGTTCGGGATGGACCAGACTCAGGTCTTTCCGTTCCCCGAGGGGGCGCTTATGACCTGGGGAGCCTATCGCGAGAACCTGATCCGCGGATTCGAGTCCGGGACCGAGTATACGACGAAGGTGTACGCTCCTCAGCTTAGGCTGGATGACGCGGTCACTGCGAGGACCGTCATCGGAGACGTTGAGACTTACGAGCATCGTGGGAAGAAGCTCAGCGGTCGAAGAGCCACCGTGACCATGAAGACGCCGGCGACGGAGATCGAGATGGTCTCCTGGCTCGATGAAGACGGCCGGCCGCTGAAGGCCGTCGTTCCGGCTCCCGGAATCGGAGATCTGGAGATCGTGGCGACGGATCAGGCCAAGGCGTTGGCGGATTTCATCCCGCCGGAGTTCTTCGTAACGACTTTCGTTCAGGCGAACCGCGGATTCGACCCGAAGACTGCCCGGCGGGTGAAGTACCGGATCAAGGCGACGAGTGACGCGATCAGTTTGGGCGAACTGCCCACATTGGACACGCAGAAGGTCTCCACTGACGGGGCGAGGGCCATCGAGGTCGTGGTCGCCCGGCAGCCGCACGTAGCGGATGGCAAGGTGGCAGCAAAGGACGATCCCGCATTTCGGAAGGAGTACCTCGGTTCCAACCTGATGATCAACATCGAGGATGAAGAGTTGATCAAGCTGGCCCGCCGTGCCGGTGGAGGGGAGTCGGAGCCGTTCGCCTTGGCCGACAAGCTGCGGCGTTTCGTTACGGACTACGTGACCGATAAGAATCTGACTGTGGCCTTCGCTACCGCGAGCGAGGTCTGCCGCACCCGGGAGGGCGATTGCAGCGAGCACGGGGTGCTGCTAGCGGCCTTGGGCCGTCTAAACGGCTTGCCGTCGCGCGTGGTTGTCGGTCTGGCGTATTTGCCGGAATTCGGCTATCAACGGGACATTCTCGGTTATCACATGTGGACGCAGTTCTACATCGATGGGCGTTGGATCGACTTCGATGCGGCCCTCCGCGAATCTGAGTGCAGCCCCACGAGGATCGCTTTCGCGGTTTCCTCGCTCAAAAACGCCGGTCTGGCGGATCTGAGCCTGCCCTTGCTCGGGAAGCTCGGAGGAATCACCGTCGACGTCGTGGAGGTTTCAAAAACCGGCGAGCCACAGTAGTGCGCGAGGGCAGCCGCGGTAAGGCTTGGTGTGGTCCGGCAGCCGAATGCCGGATGTCCATATCGGAGGTGATCTCGGGGGACGGTTCTGCAGGCCGGCGCGGCCGTTTTTGGCAGCCCTTGGAATAGGCCCCTGCGGTCGGATCGTCGGTTCGCAGGCTTTGCATCCAACCTTGACGTGGCTACAATGCCGCCTGAGTTGCGTGGGAATCATCGTGGGGGTTCCCTGTACGGTCAGCCGGCCGACCCTTCGCCGGGGTCGGGTGCCTGCGGCTTTCGGGTGTTTCGGAGCATCGAGCCGGGCGGCGGGTTATTCAATGTTTGGGGGGGTGGATAACCAGCCTCGGAGTTAAACGTGAAGTCAAACACGGTTTTAGCGGCGGTTTTGGTTGTTGCATTGGTCGTGTGCGGGATCGGCTGGATGATTCTGCCGTCCATTCAGGATCCGGAGCGGGGGGTCCACGCCGAGGCGTCGATGTACGTCGAGCGCGCGCGGCGGCTGCTCCACAAGTATGATGTGAATCTGACCCGTAGCGGTATGCTCCTCGATCAGTTGGCGATGGCTGATGTGGACGTGGACATCGAAGATCCATCGGTGATTGCAGACTCTGAGGATGCTGCCGACGCCTATCAGAGTGAGCACGCCGCCGCTTGGGAGGCGTATCAGCCGACGGATTGGCAGGAGGATCCCCCCCTGAAGGCGCGAGCTCAATACGGGAACCTGGCGCGGCAGATTAGCGAAGGGATCAACGAGCGCGCTGCTCTTCTTGAGGGGAATGAGGAGTGGCTTGAAGAGGCCCTCGATGCCGTGGAAGATGCTCTGGCCGTCTCCGACGGCGGTGTCGACGCCGGATCCCATGCCGAGGCGAATCGTCTTAAGGCGGTTATTCAATTCCATATAGGCTTGGCCGAGAGCCTGCGGGCAGAGGCGACGCGTCGTGAGGCGTTGCCCCTCAAGAACGAGTTGATGGCATTAGCCGCACAGGTTGCGGAGCTCGAGTCTGCTCAAACGCTTGTTGCGGACAGCAAAATAGACGAGCAGATTCGCGCCGGCGAGCAGGAAGTTGTGAAAGGCGGAAAGTGCCTTGCGTGCCCGCCGGCAGTCGCTGGCGACGCTGGATGCTCGGATTGAGGAGCTGTCCGGAAAGCTGTCGGCCGCACGGGCTCGGATGGCTCAGGCGGAGTCGGCGATGGCTAAGCTGAGGGCGTCCGGCTCCGATCTCACCGATCCTGAGGGGAGTGAGAAGTTCGCCAGAGAGTTTTCGAAGCAGGATGAGATCTACCGGGCCGCCGCAAGAGAAGTCCGGGAGATCGAGGCAGGGGCTCTTCCGAATGCCCGCATTGATCGGAGCGGAGACTACTTGGCCGGCGCCTACGTGGAAAATGGCTCTCGCACGGATCTCACCGTGGAACACGGTCTGAAGTACTACCGGGGCCGGCGGGCTGTGGCGGCGGCTGAGCTCGCCGTTGAGGAGCAAGCCGTGGAGGATGCGCGGTCCGACGTTGTGCGTCTGACCGAGATGAAAGAGGCTTTCCAATCCGACCAGGATCGTGCCATTCAGCGCGTTCCGAGCGCGGTCTCCGCGGCGGAAGAGGCGTTTGACGAACTGAGTCGGATCGAATCAGAAGCCTACGCGATGGAAGATACCGCTCTGGACTTGCTGGCGGACGCGGTGAGTGCCGCGAAGCAGGCGGCCGGATACGCTGCGGACCAGACGCGCGACGCGCGGGAGTGTGCTCAGGGGTTAGCGCCGGAGGCGGCTGCCGGTTCACCTTGTGCCAAGCGGCAGGAGGACGGTTGGATTGGTGGGCATATAGCTGCTCAGGCAGCCGATGCCGGGTTCGCGAAGGCCTGGATCCACTATCAGCGGTTCATTGCCCATTCTCGCAATGCTGACATACTGGCTAAGGTGAAGACCCCCCTGGGATTGGCGGAAGCGGACGCGGATGCGGAGCGCGAGAAAGCCGCCGAAGCTCACGACGCCGGCGTCGAGGAAGTGGCCGACGCGATGGCCGAGCTCGAGCGGGCTCATCGTGAATCGGGTCGTCATTGGACGGTCGTTGCTCAACAGGCCGCCGGGCTGAACCTGATGGCGTTGTTCGGTCACCCCTCATACCGTGACGACGCTGAAGCGGCTTATCGCGAGGCGGTCAAAGGACGTGAGGACCGAGATTCGGCGCGGCCCTTCTTGGCGCGATTGGCGGATATGGAGGGCGACTAGCCGCATTCGTGGGTGTGATACTGAATTATTGCCAGGTCAGCCTTAGGGGGTTGTTAGTTTAGGTTTCGCGGTTGACTGGGCACTTGGGGTGAGCGATAATAACAATAGTGACGATCTAAGGTGGTACTGGAGCGTGGTGCCGAGTACGGTTTCCGAATCCAGGCCGGAGCGTCGCGCCGGGAGTGGGGGCTTCCGTGAAGGGGCCTTTTCATCGGGGTGGTCGCTCGCTCAAGCTAGCTGAAGCGGACGATGGCGAAGTTTTTCAACAGTGATCTGGCGGAGTTGGCTCATCAGCTCGCTCTCTCTCCGCGCCGTCTGCGTGTGGAGCAGATCCTGGGGATCGAGAAGCTGCTGGAGTTGGTGGAGCCGGACCGGGCGTACCCCTTCGAGTTCATCTGTCACGCCATTACGAAATACCACAAGCGCGGCCCGGAGACGAGTGCTCTGGTGCCCGGCAAAGCGGTCGTTGGTGATCTTGTGACCATGGCCGAGACGCTTTCCCGGGGTGCGTCTTTGACTGTGGAGGAGCTCGGCGGATCGTGTCTGGCGCACGAAGAGGTTGCTGAGGAGCTTCACGTCAGCAGTAAGACCATCCGGAGGTGGCGAGCCCGCGGATTGATGGGCCTTCGGGCTTCCTTTGAAGATGGAGTGGGCCGTCTGGTTTTCCTTCGGGGGACGGTCGACCGGTTCGTGCGGCAGAATAAGGACCTCGTGGCTCGTGGCGCGGCTTTCAAGCAGCTTACTGAAACGGAGCGCGACCGGATTGTTGAACGGGCGCGGGAGTTGGTTGCCGGTGGGGCGATTAAGCTGCACACCGTGGCGCGGACGATTGCGGAGGAGTCGAGCCGGGCGATAGAGACTATCCGCTATACCTTGCGCCGCTACGACGAGACTAATCCGGGTTCGTCTTTGTTTGCGGGACCGGGTCGCGATGCGGTCAGCGAGCGGCGTTTGGCGATTAGCCGATGCCGGGAGGCCGGCGAGACGGTTGCGTCCATTGCCGGAGCTTTCGACTGCACTGCCGAGGAGATCGAACGAATTCTCAGGCAGGGTCAGGTGCAGCAGTGGAAGGAGAATCTTCCCCAGTACGTGTACAACGAGCTGTTTGATGCTCCCGAAGCGGATGAGATCATCCTGGCGGCGGCTGAGCCGCCGCCGTCGACTGTGCGAGGACCGTCGCCCTCGGCGGACACCCCACAGTACTTGCGTTCGCTCTATCAGACTCCGCTTCTGACCCGGGAGTTGGAGGCCGATCTGTTTCGACGATACAACTATCTCAAATACCGCGCCGCACGGGTGATCGAGGAGATTGACTCGGAGGACGTGCCGGTCGAAGCCTGTACGCGGGCTCAGGATCTGCTGGCTCAGGCTGAGACGGTTAAGCGGCGGGTTGTGCGGGCCAATCTCCGATTGGTAGTGAGCATCGCCAAGCGGCACGTGGGATGGTCGCCGAAGTTCTTCGAAGTCATTAGTGACGGGAACGTGTCGCTAATGCGTGCGGTTGAGAAGTTTGACTACGCCCGGGGGAACAAGTTCAGCACCTACGCTTCGTGGGCGATTATTAAGAACTTCGCCCGTTCGATTCCCGAGCAGCATTACTATTGCTCTCGTTTCATGACCGGGCAGGACGCCGTGCTCGAGGGCGCGGCGGACGAGTCTGTGGAGCAGGTACACGCCAGTGACCGGCAGCGCGTCCGGGAGCTGATTTCGGAAGGGCTGGCGTCGTTGACGGACCGGGAGCAGGCCGTGGTGCAGGGGCACTTCGGTTTGACTCCGCAAGGCGCCACTCAGACTCTCGAGCAGCTTGGGAAACGCTTCGGGGTGACCAAGGAGCGCGTCCGGCAGATTGAACAGCGGGCTCTGGCTCGGCTGCGAAGTGTGCTGGCTCCTTCGCTCATCGACGCCATTTCCGATTGATCTTCGCGGCAAGAGCTGGGGTTGTTGGTCGACCGTCCTTTCGTCTCCCGGTCAAGGGTGGCCTGCGCCGCGACCGATAAATCCCTAGTTATGTACGTGCTTGGTATCATTCTGGCTCGAGCGGGTAGCAAGGGGCTTCCGGACAAGTGCGCCCGTTTGCTTCTGGGACGGCCGGTCATCAGCTACACGTTCGACCATGTCGCGGCCAGCGACCGCCTCAGTGCCGCGGTTCTCTCGACGGACTCACCGGTGTTGCAGGGCATGGCTCGGGCGGCGGGTGTGCCGGTGATCGAGCGTCCGGCGGAGCTGGCGACTGATACGGCTACAGTGGACGACGCGGCGCGGCACGCAGTTGAGCGGTGGGAGGCTATGCGCGGAGTCGTCGTCGATGCGGTGGCGCTTTTGTACGGCAACATCCCGGTGCGGGCTCCCCATCTGATCGACCGGGCGATCGAACAGCTTGCCGGCAGTGCGGCGGACTCGGTCCGCAGTGTCGCGCCGGTTTCCAAGCAACACCCCGACTGGGTGTCGCGGTTGGATGGCGACCGGATGATTCAGTTTCGCCCCAACAGCATCTACCGTCGGCAGGATCTCGAGCCACTGTATTATCATGATGGAGCGGTTGCGGCTGTCACCAGAGCGGCACTATTCGGAGCTTTGGCTACTCCGGACGACCATCAGGCTTTTCTGGGGGCCGACCGGCGTGCGCTGATCCAAGACCCCCAAGACGCCGTGGACATTGACGGCCCGGTGGATTTCTTCTTGGCGGAGGCGATTCTCAGGGCCCAGGAGGGGGAGGCGCATGGCCGAGATTGATGAGGCCTACGATGTGGTTCTACCCGTAGTACTAGGTGGGCATAGGATTGGGCCCGGGCAACGCACATTCGTTATTGCCGAAGCGGGAGTCAATCACGACGGCTCGACGGAGAAGGCCCTGCAATTGGTTGAAGCCGCCGCCGATGCCGGGGCGGATGCGGTGAAGTTCCAGGTTTTTCGCGCCGCAGATCTGGTGACGGAATCCGCCCAAGCCGCGGACTACCAGCAGAAGCAGTGCGGCGCGGAATCGCAGCGGGCTATGCTGGAGAGGCTCGAGCTGTCGGATGAAATGCTGTCGGCTGTTCGGCACCGTTGCCGGGAGCGGTCTATTCTCCTTTTGGCTACACCGTTTGGACCGGCGGAAGTCAATACGTTGGCGGCGCTCAGGGTGGCCGCGATCAAGATCGCCTCGACGGACCTGACCAACGAAGCTCTATTGGATGTCGCAAGTAACGTCGGCGTGCCGCTGATCGTATCGACGGGGGCGGCGACTGAAGACGAGATCCGATCGGCCGTCAAGCGCCTGCAACGCCGGCGGTCGTTGGGTGGGTTGATCTTCCTGCATTGCGTGAGCTGTTATCCGGCGCCACCGGAGGCGCTGAATCTGCGGGCGATTGCGGCTTTGCAGCGGATTTCCGCGGTCCCGTGCGGATTCAGTGACCACAGCAGGCTGGTGCAGTCGGGGGCGTGGGCGGTGTTGGCCGGGGCTTGTGTGCTGGAGAAGCACTTCACGCTGGATCGTGCCTCGTGCGGTCCGGACCATGCCATGTCGCTGAATCCGCAGGAGCTCGCCGACTATGTCGCCGCCGTGCGGTTGGTGGAAAGCGCCCTTGGCGATGGCCGGCTTGGAGCGACGGACCTGCAGGCTGACGTTCGTTCGGCCGCGCGCCGGAGTATTGTGACCGCTCGGTCGGTGTCGGCGGGAATGCCTCTGGTGGCGGCGGATCTTAGTTTCAAGCGCCCCGGCACGGGGATAGCTCCGGGCGACATCGACCGTGTAATTGGCCGGCGGGCGGCGACTGATATCCCGGATGACACCTTGCTGACATGGGAAATGCTGTCATGAGACGTGGGACGCGCGCATCGCGAGTCCGCCGGGTTGCCGTCGTGACCGGCACGCGGGCGGAGTACGGCTTGCTGCGCTCCGCAATGGAGGCGATTGATCGTCACCGGCGGCTCAAGCTGCAGACCGTCGTTACCGGAATACACTTGCTGAGGAAGTTCGGGCATACGGTGGACGAGATTACCGGCGACGGCTGGAAAACCGATGCCCGGGTGAGAATGCAAAGAGGAGTCGATTCCGATCTGGATCAGGCGGAAGGGTTGGCTCGCGGCGTAACCGGTATCGCCCGGTTCCTCCAGCGAGCTGATACGGATATCGTGCTGGTCTTGGGTGATCGGATCGAGGCTATGGCCGGGGCACTCGCTTCCGTGACGACGGGGCGCCTGCTTGCTCACATTCACGGTGGGGACATTGCTCCGGGCGATCTGGACGAGCGGCTTCGCCACTCCATCACGAAGCTGGCCCAGCTCCATCTCGCAGCCACCCGTCAGGCTCAACGCCGGATCATCCGCATGGGAGAGGACCCCGAGCGAGTCAAATGGGTCGGCGCTCCCGGGCTCGATCGACTCCGGGAGATCGCGAGGGACCATCGCCGCACAGCGCGTGAACGCAAGCACGCTCTTATCATCCAGCATCCGTGCGGCCGTCCGGCAGAACAGGAGCGCAAGGTTATGAATGCGATCCTTCGCGCGGTTGAGGTGGAGGGGCTCGCCCGGACGATCATATACCCCAACACGGACAGGGGGCACGCGGGGATCATCGCGGCGATTGAGGCCCACCGACGAGGCAAGCCGGCGGATGTTGTGAGGGTCGACCGCTCACTTCGGCGGGACGACTATCTGGCGGCTTTAATCGACGCCGATGTCCTGGTCGGCAACTCATCGAGCGGGGTGATTGAGGCGCCCACGGCCGGGACCCCGTCGATCAACGTGGGAGCCCGTCAACGCGGCCGGCAGGCCGGCGGCCGATCTGTGGTTGATGCGGATGAGTCTATCGGCTCGATCCGGGTGGCTCTGCGAGCTTCCTTGGGCGGTCCTCGGCAAAGGGGCGGGACGGTATACGGCGCCGGATGCGCCGGTCCGAGAATCGCGGAGGAGCTAGCCTCTGTGCCACTGAACCCGTCGTTTCTTCGCAAGATAAACACGTATTAGCGTGCTCCGTACTCTGCACGTGCTGTCTTCCGGACGTCGCGGGGGGGAGGCGTAGGCGTCGATCCAGCGCCTGGGCCTGAAGCCGCCGATGGTCCATAATTCCGCCAGCGGGGACGGGCGTGGCACGTCCGTTTTGGCTACAACCCGTCTAATGCTCATGGAAGGGACCTAATTCGGTCGATGTGCCGTGACGATAAACGTGCACGGGGACGGAGTACGTCGAGTCTTTGCTGGGGGGGAGTGTGTCCAGAGACACCGAGGGAGAGCTATGGCCGTTGAGACTGCCGATAACACTAAGATCATCGTAGACAAGGCGCTCGCGCAGATTGGGGACATCGCGACTCTTCCGGAAGTGACGATCAAGATCATCCAGATCGTCGAAGATCCCAAGAGTACGGCCCGCGACCTGCACGAGGTCATCAAGAATGACCCGGCGTTGTCGGTCAAAGTCCTCAAGGTGGTTAACTCCGCTTTCTACGGCCTTCCCGGCCAGGTGGCCAGCGTCGATCGAGCCATCATTCTGCTTGGACTGTCCGCGGTGAAGAACATTGCGATTGCCGCGTCCATTGCCCGGCTGTTCAAAGGGCGGCGGATCTCCGAGCAGTTCAGCGCTTCGGACTTGTGGCGGCACAGCGTTGCGGTGGCGGTCGTGGCGCATGACATCGCCAAACTCTCGCCTCACCCTGTGATGGCGGATGAGATATTCGTGGCCGGGATGATTCACGATCTGGGCACGATGGTGGAGCGTCAGGCATTCCCTGACCAGTTTGCGGAAGCGATCAACCGCGGGCTTAAGGGAGATCGCAGTTTCCTCGAATGTGAACGGCAGGTCATGGGGGCGGATCACCAGGCATTTGGGGTCGGCCTGACCACCAAATGGAAATTCCCGCGACACCTGCGGGCGGCCGTCGGCTTCCACCACAACACGGAGAACCTCAGCGCAGAACTTCGCAACATGGCGACGCTCATCCAGATGGCGGACGTTTTGTGCTGCCAGGAGGAGGTCGGGTTCTACCTGACGGCCCATAACGGCACGATTACCGAGGATATGTTGGATCTTCTTGGTATCACCAACGAGCAGTTGGAGCAGATCCGCATCGAGCTGCCTGAGAAGGTCGCCGACGCCGAATCCACGCTGGCCAGCTAAGCCGGCGGGATTTGGAAACCACCCCCAAACACTCTCAATTGCAGGGCTCTTTCCGCGCGGCACGGTCGCCCTCGGGAGGGCTTGTTCACGCCTTTGAGCGATTCCTGGATCAACAAGGTCGTGCTGTTGCCCTGAATCGTACGGTGCTGTCCGGGACCGAAGTCAGAGGTTACAGGTGTTCGGGCACTGGGGTGGCACATCCTTGGTTTCCTCAGCGCGCGGGGAGCATTCTACGGCTTCAGATCGGAAGGTTGGGAGTAAGTCCGGTATCTCGTGGGAGCCTGCCCCGCCGAATGGCTCCCAGAGATTCGCTCTTTGGTGCAATCATGTCCGTGAACGGCCGTTATTCGCCATTTAAGGCAAGTGTCGTTTACTAGAAACAGGAGAATAAGGTCGTTTTGATGAAAATCGGGCGAAACGGCAGGTGTGGGCCCGGCTTGCGTGTAGCTTCGTTGGGGCCCTTATGGGGATGGGCGCTATCGCCAGAAGACCGGAGAGGGCGGGATTCGAACCCGCGGTACGGAAATTACCGCACACTGGTTTTCGAAACCAGCTCCTTCAGCCGCTCGGACACCTCTCCAAAGGGGGCGGACGGGCGATTCGAAGTCGGCCTGCGAGACCATAGGATCGCAGCACGACCCAGATGACCTATCTTGCCGCTCCTGACCGCGAGCCCGTTCTGCCGAGCAGAGTGTACCGCAGGGGTGGGCAGGGTAGCAACCCTCGGGTGTAGTTGGTTTCGCGAGAAATCGGTGATGTCCCGCGCGGGTTCTCGGCGATGTCTCTCGAGCCTCAGCGAAGTACCGGCAGGTTAGCGCGGAACGCGGGGCCGGCTTACGCCGTTGGAGTGCCGGCCGGAATCGCGAGTGTGATCGGTGCGGCTGCCCCTCGCAGGGAAAAGCGTGTGACCGCAGCTACGGTCCGCTGGCGGTACGCTGCTTGCAAGAGAATGCTGCAACAGCCGGGACGGTGGCGTTGCCGTAGATTGGGGTGTGGTGCCTGTTAGCGGCGCGGCAAGCGGCGCGTGGCCGTGGCTTTGAGCTGCAACGGGGAAACCCTCGAATGGGCGTCGGATGGACGGGCTATTCCAAATCCTTTGGGATTGGTCTCCGATAAGCGACTAACAGCGCGTTAGGAAAGGGGACCGGCTCCGATCGACTTCCACCAACCGCACCAATAGAGGCCATTGGGAAGGCGCCTTTATCCTCTTCGACAGACTGCTGAGGTGAACGATGCTTTCGGTGTTAGCATATCGGACGAGCGGCTGCGAAACGCCGTTTGAGGCTTGCCCATCCGGCAACAACAACGCACGGGAGTGACAATCTATGTCGCAAACACAGCCTCCGAGGAAGACGTCGCCGGGGGATATGACTCCGGGCAAGTATATTGCGTTAGCTTTGGCGCTCGCGGTGTTCATCCTTCCGCTGGTGTACGAATTCCCGGGTCTCTCGGTCGAGGGGAGCAGGGTTTTCGGGATATTCCTGGCGGCCATTGTTCTGTGGGTAACCGAAGCGATTCCGCTGCATGCCACGGCGGTGGTTATCATTTTGGCGGAGATCCTCCTGATCAGTGACCGTGCCGTCATCGGCATTCCGGAGGGGTTTGACGCGCCGACGTATCGCCGGTTCTTTGCGACGCTGGCCGATCCGGTGCTAATGCTGTTTCTGGGCGGGTTCTTCCTGGCCCACGGGGCAGCCAAGTTCGACCTGGACCGCAACCTGGCGCGGGTGTTGCTTCGTCCGCTCGGCACGTCGCCGCGGATGATTCTGCTGGGTTTGATCGCGATTACGGCCTTGTTCTCGATGTTCATGAGTAATACGGCGACCACGGCGACGATGATGGCGGTGGTGATTCCCGTCATGAGCCAGCTTCCGCCGAAGGATCGCATGCGGACCGCTTTTGCCTTGTGCATTCCCATCGCGGCGAACGTGGGGGGGATAGGGACACCTATCGGTACGCCGCCTAACGCGATTGCGATCGGGGCTTTAGCCCGCGAGGGCATTAGCGTGGGGTTTGTGCAGTGGATGCTCATGGCGGTTCCCTTTGTTGTGGTTATTCTCCTGGTTGCGTGGCTGCTACTGGCGAAGTTCTACTCCGGCGGTTGCGCGGCGATTGAGCTGAAGATTGACTCGAAGTTCCAGATGTCGCGTTCGGCCAAGGTCTTCTACGTGGTCTTCGCCGCAACCGTTGTGCTGTGGCTAACGGAGAAGCTGCACGGGATGAGTTCGAGCATCGTGGGTTTTGTGCCCGTGGTGATCTTGCTTTCGACCCGCGTGTTCTCGGCGAAGGACCTGCAGTCCATCCAATGGCACGTGTTGTGGCTGGTCGCGGGAGGTATCGCCCTGGGCGTGGGAGTGGGCACCAGCGGCTTCGATCGTTGGCTGATCGGGCTGGTCGAGTGGGATCGAATATCGCCCGGTTTGATCGTGGCTTTGCTCTCGTTGGTTGCCCTGGCGTTCAGTACGGTAATATCCAACAGTGCCACGGCGAACCTGCTGGTACCACTGGCCATGTCGCTGGCGGTGTCGGGGGCGGTGGAGATTAACCCGATGTTGGTGGCGGTGTTCGTGGCAGTCGGTTCGTCGTTGGCGATGGCATTGCCGATCAGCACACCGCCGAACGCGGTGGCGATGAGCACGGGGGCGGTGCGAACCAAGGACATGGCGATGATTGGAGTCATGGTCGGCGGGGTCGGCTGGCTGCTCTTTCTGCTGGTGGCCCGGTGGTATTGGGGCGTGCTCGGAGTGCTGTCTTAGTGATGAGCGGTCCTGATAGACCAACCACGGAATACGTGATTATCTGCGTCGACGACGAGCCGGAGGTTCTGGCGGCGCTGGTCCGAGACGTTGAAACGGTATGCGCCCAGGCTATGCGCGTCGAAAGCTGTGCCAACGCTGACCAGGTGTTGGAGTTGGTGGAGGAGTTTCATGCGCCTAGGACGCGGGTGCCGTTGATAATCGCGGATCACGTCATGCCGGGCATGTCGGGCGTGGAGCTGCTGGTTGCCCTGCATCAGAGGCGGGACTACCGGGCGATGCGTAAGACGCTTCTCTCGGCCCGCACGACGCTCGAGGACGTAACCTGTGCGTTGAACCACGGAGCTCTGCACCGCAGTCTGAGTAAGCCCTGGACCCGGGAGGAGCTATCCGGCTGTATTCGCGAACTGTTAACCAGCTACTTCATTCATCACGCTCCGGAGGACATGGGTAGGTTTCCCGGCCTGGTGGACGCCGGACAGCTCCCCCGGGCTTACCGGGCGGCGGAACAGACCCGGCAGGAGCTCGACTCCCAGGTGCGGACGCTCAAGAGCGGTCTCTTCGCCGATATGGACATGAGCGACGAGGAGGTGGAGCAGGCGATGGTGGCGGCCATCGACGAGGCCTTGGATCATCCTCCGCGGCGCGATTATCCTGCGGGTACGGTTCTCTTGAGCCAGGATCAGGTTGTGGAATCCGTTGCGATTCTGGTGTCGGGGTACGTGGAGCTGGCCCACCGGATGGAGGGACGGGAAATCGTGACCCTCACGCATTCGATCGGCCGAATAATCGGTCTGCTGTCCCTGACTCAGCGGAAGCGGGCGTTCTACACCTGTCGGACGGTGACGGAAGTGACGGTCATCCCGCTGACGATGGAGCAACTGAACACGGCTTTGCAGGCCAACCCGTGGTTGAGCATCCACTTTATGACGGCACTGATTCGTTCAATGGGCAATCGTGCTAAGCGTATGACGCAACTGAAGGCCGAAGTGGAGATTCTCAATAGCGAATTACGGGGTGAGCGCGATCAGCTTGCCGATGCCTTGGATCGCTTGGAACAGGCCCAGATGAGGCTGGTTGAATCGGAGAGAATGGCGACTTTGGGGCAGATGGCCGCCGGTATCGCCCATGAGCTGAACAACCCGATTGCCGGGATTCGCCGGTCGGTGGATTTCATAGCCGAAGACGTCATTTCGCTGGTCATGTCGTTCCCTGAAGGGGAGGAGATCAAAGCGGTAATGCAGTCGGCGATGTCGAGCACGCCGATCTCCACGCGGGAGCTGCGCAAATACGGAACGGCGTTGGACGCCGTGGTGGGCGACGCGGCCCGCACGCGGCGCTTGGTCAAAGTCGGGATCATGACGCCCGAGGCCTACAAGGAGCGTTTTGCGGGTCTGTCGGCCGAGGATGGTGAACGGCGTTTGCGGGCCATCGAGCGGTATCATGAACTGGGAACCGCTTTACGTAATGTCGGCACTTGCAGTGATCGTATCTCGGAGATTGTGCAGAGTCTGCGGTCGTACGTTCGGACGGGCAGCGAACCGATCGGCAACGTGGATATTCATGAAGGGCTGGAGGACACCCTGCGGCTGTTCGGTCACGAGCTGCACGACGTGCATGTCAAACGCTCGTACGGCGATCTGCCGCGTATCGAATGCCGCGTGGGTGAGCTCAACCAAGTGTGGACGAATTTGGTTTCCAACGCGCTTCAGGCGATGGGTGGGACCGGGGAATTACGAGTCGAGACCGATGTTCCGGATCGCGATCATGTTCGGGTCCGGACCACCGATAGCGGGAAGGGGATCGCGCCCGACGTTGTGGGTAAGGTCTTTGATCTGCATTTTACGACCAAGGACGGACGAGTGACGTTCGGCCTGGGGATGGGACTGGCGATCTGCCGGCAGATCATCACCAGGCACGGCGGGACGATTAGCGTTGAGTCTAAGCCGGGCGAGACGTGCTTCTCGGTGGTGCTGCCGGTGCGCTTTCCGCGTTCTTTCGAGGAAGAGGCGAAATCATGAGCAACTTGGTAATTCTGAGCGTCGAGGACGAGGTCGAGGTCCGCGATGCGCTCTTACGCGACATTCAGCCCTTTGCAGAGATCTGCCGGATCGAGGAAGCGGAAGATGTGGCCGATGCGCGGGATGCGGTCGCCGACTGTCACGAAGCCGGTGAGCAGTTGGCCCTGGTGCTTTGCGATCACATGTTGCCCGGGGAGTCCGGCGTGGATTTTCTGGTATCGCTCAAGAGCGACGAACGAACGCGCGGCTCACGGAAAGTGCTAGTTACCGGACAGGCCGGGTTGGATGACACGGTCAGAGCGGTGAATCAGGCGGGTCTCGACTACTTCATCGCCAAGCCCTGGGAGCCGGAGGATCTTCTGGCGATCGTTCGCGCTCAGTTGACCACCTACGTGATCGAAAACGTGGATGATCTTCTTCCGTATGTTCAACTGCTTGACGGCGAGCGGCTGATGGAGGCGATCAAGCACCGCGGGCAGGCGGAGTGAGTCTTCGCGCATCGCACGCCGTTGTGGCAGGTCTCGTGCCTCGACCATGCCCTACGGGAGTTCCGAAGACCTATGTAACGCGCGATCAGGTCTTCGCGCAATGCGCGCCGTTGTGGCAGGTCTCGTGCCTCGACCATGCCCTACGGGAGTTCCGAAGACCTATGTAACGCGCGATCAGGTCTTCGCGCAATGCGCGCCGTTGTGGCAGGTCTCGTGCCTCGACCATGCCCTACGGGAGCCCCGAAGACCCGTGTAACGCGCGATCAGGTCTTTGCGCATCGCGCGCCGTTGTGGCAGGTCTCGTGTCTCGACCATGCCCTACGGGAGCCCCGAAGACCCGTGTAACGCGCGATCAGGTCTTCGCGCAATGCGCGCCGTTGTGGCAGGTCTCGTGCCTCGACCATGCCCTACGGGAGCCCCGAAGACCCGTGTAACGCGCGATTAGGTCTTTGCGCATCGCGCGCCGTTGTGGCAGGTCTCGTGTCTCGACCATGCCCTACGGGAGTTCCGAAGACCTGTATGACGCGGCATCAGAATAATCACTTGCTGATTGGCTCCACCGCGGTTTGGGCGAGTAGCCTGTCGGCTGCGGCCGGGTCGAATCGTCCCGGGAGCGGGTCGACCGCCGCCGCCGTGGCCGCGGCAAGCGCCTGGCGATACGAACCGATGACGTCCGCGCCGTGCTGTTGCGCGGCGACAAACGCGCCCAACATGCAGTCGCCGCATCCCACGGTGCTCTTGATTCGCCCAGGGGCTACTGCGACTTGTCCGATGAAGGCGGACTCTGCGGTGAACAGATAGCCACCGGCCGCACCGCAGGTGATTATCACCACGTTGATCTTCCGCGCCAGGTTCCGCCCCAGCCGGACCAGGTCGGAGTCGGCGAGTGTCGTCTGCCCGCTCATCTCGGATAACTCGGCGACATTCGGCTTGATCAGCTCCAGCTTGCGATCGCTGAGGTTCTGAAGCAGCGCGCCAGGGCCGTCGACCACCACCTTCGCTCCGCGCGAGGAGGCCAAGTCGATAAGCTCGAGGGCGTAGCCTACGGAAATGCCCGGCGGCAGCGATCCCGAAAGGATCACGATGCGATTGGGCCGGGCGAGGAGCTCGAGCTTGGCGCGGAGCCGATCGAGATCGGTTGCAGTTGGTGTAACCCCGCGGTCCCGTACGTGGGTTTCCACGTCGCTGTCCGGGTCGATGATGGTGATGTTCTCGCGGGTGGTCCCCTTAACAGCGAGAAACTGAGGTTGGACGAGCGTGCCGGAGAGGGATTGCTCATACTCTTCGAGCTGGTCGCGCCCAACGAACCCCAGCGCTATGCTCGCTGCTCCGAGCAGATGCAGGGTACGACTGACGTTCACGCCCTTGCCGGCCGGTATCCGAGACAACGTCCGACCCTTCAGATGTCCGCCGACCTGGAATCCGCGGACTTCCACGATGCGATCGATCGCGGGGTTCAACGTGATGGTGACAATCTGGTCCATGGTCTGCAACTGAGCAAGCTGTGGGATACAAGGTGGTTCGTTCTACGCCTGCGAGCCCGGGTGCTACATTAGCGGGACGGAATCGCGTACGATAATGCCATGGCGAATATTCGTGATTCCGCCGTGGTTCTCAAGCGTCTCGATTACTCAGAGACGTCTCAGGTCATTGTGTTCTTCACCAAAGCTCACGGCAAGGTCCGGGCGATTGGCAAGGGAATAAAGCGGAGTACCAAGACCCGCTTCGCCGTTGGAATCGATCTTCTCGACCTCGGTGAATTGGTGGTCAGCCATCGGTCGGACCGGGCCGCGGCGTTGGCGAACGTCATCGAGTGGAAGCAGACCCGAAGCCTCTCCGGACTGCGCGAGCGGCTCAATCGCACCTACGGTGCCCAGTACGCGGCAGAGATCTCCGGGCATCTGACCGAGGATTGGGATCCGCACCCGGAGCTGTTCGATGCCCTGGTAGCGGCTCTGGAGGAACTGGCCGATGCCACGGATGTGCTGGGGGCCGTCGTAGGCTATCAGTTGGCCTTGCTTCGTTCGATTGGTTCGCTACCCCGGTTCGATGCGTGTGTTCTCTGTGGTCGGACTGGGGATCTTACGCATTTCTCGTCGTTTGAGGGGGGCGTGGTTTGCCGTCATTGTGAAGCGGGGCAGATCGAGAAGCGAGAGGTTACCGTGGCCACTTTGGGGGTATTCCAGGGCATGGAGGGCGCGGCATCGATCGTTGGGCCGTTCGATCTGCTCAATTACCACATTTCCCATTTGATGGGGCGCGAGCCTGCTCTGGCCGCGAAGTTGGTCCCTCCCGCAAGACGCCGCACGCTTGATTGACGTTACGGTTCACTGACCCCGGCCACTGAATTTGCCGGACTTCCGCTTTAACAATGCCGTGAATCTGGGGGGACGAGATAGTCGGGGGCGTTGTCTCTCCAGGTTGAGCGTCCGGTGCGGATAGGGCCTGCAAGGTTGTTGTGGCGAAAGGTTTGTGCCGGATACACCGATGATCTCACCACTGGCTTCATCCAACAAAGGAGGTATGATATGCCCGTCGCGACCCAAGCACGCAGGCCCTATGGCGGTTCGTCTGTTCCCGAGGATGTAAGTGCGAAGCACGGGGAGCGTCCTGCGAAGAACCGCAGGTCGTCGGGGGGGGCACGATCCAGATACCAAAGTGATTTCGGAGTAGGCATGGCAACTACCAAATACGTGTACGCATTCGGCGGCAAGAAGGTTGAGGGTAAGGCAGACCAGAAGGAGCTGCTGGGTGGTAAGGGCGTCGGGCTGGCGGAGATGACGCGCATCGGGTTACCGGTGCCCGCCGGGTTTACCATTACTACCGAGGCGTGCGCCGTCTTTAATGACCAGGGGCAGACCTGGCCGGCGGGCTTGGAGAAGGAGATCCGCCTGGCTATCGCAGGTTTGCAGCGCACCACTAAGAAGAAGCTGGGTGATGCCGATGACCCGCTCTTGGTTTCCGTACGCTCCGGAGCGGCGTTGTCGATGCCGGGGATGATGGAGACCATTCTGAATCTCGGGCTGAACGATAGGTCGGTCGAGGGTCTGGCCCGCGCCGCGTCCAATCCCCGGTTTGCTTTCGATGCCTACCGTCGCTTGATCATGATGTACGGATCGACGGCTCGGGGGATCGATCGGGAGCTGTTTGACACGGCCTTTGACGACGTGAAGGAAACCCGCACGGCCGTGCGTTTGGGACGGGCTCCCGGTGAGAAGGTCGTAGATACTGACGTCAACGCCGACGAGCTTCGCCATTTGGTCGACGTGTTCAAGTCCATCTATCGAGAACATTGCGGAGAGGAGTTCCCGCAGGACCCGTTCGATCAGCTTGCCGGAGCAATCGACGCGGTGTTCAACAGTTGGATGGCGGAGAAGGCTGTCACCTATCGTCGGGTGGAGAACATCCACGGTCTGCGCGGCACGGCCGTCAATGTCTGCCAGATGGTATACGGCAACATGGGAGACGACTGCGGGACGGGCGTGTGCTTCACGCGCGATCCGAGCACGGGCGAAGCGACGTTCTACGGCGATATGCTGATTAACGCTCAGGGCGAGGATGTGGTAGCCGGTATCCGGACGCCGCTGCGCCTGGCGGAACTGCGGAACATCATGCCGGAAGTGTACGAGCAGCTCGAGGCCGTGCGCGTGATGCTCGAATTGCACTACGGGGACATGCAGGATCTGGAGTTTACGATTGAGCGTGGCAAGCTCTACATGCTGCAGTGCCGGACGGGGAAACGCTCTCCGCGGGCGGCGTTCAGGATCGCAGTGGATCAAGCTACGCAAGGTCTGATGACCGCGGCCGAGGCGAAGCAGTTGGTGAAGAAGAAGTACCTGCCGAAGAAGTACGAGGTGCCGGCGAGCAAGCCGATCATCACCAAACAAGATGCCATCCGGCGCATTGCTGCGACGGATATCGAGCGGTTGTTCTACCCGATTATTGATGCGGGCGTACCCCGCGCGGAGTTGGACGAGAAGCGACTCGGCGAGGGGATCGGGGCGGTTCCCGGGGCGGCGTGCGGTGAGGTTGCGTTCTCGGCCGAGGATGCGGAAGCTCGTTCGCAAACCGGGGCACGCGTAATTCTCGTGCGCAAGGAAACGTCGCCGGAAGATGTCGGTGGGATGCACGTGGCGACCGGAATTCTGACGGCTACCGGTGGGAAGACGTCCCACGCGGCCGTCGTGGCCCGAGGCTGGGGAAAATGCTGCATCGTCGGCTGCGAGGCGCTGACGGTTGATTATGATGCCAAGGAACTGTCGCTGAATGGCCGGGTGATCAGAGAAGGGGAATCGCTCACCCTCGACGGTGGGACGGGCGAGATTTACGAGGGCGAAGTTCCGCTGGAACGGCCGAGCGCTCCGCCGGAATATGACACGATCATGTCATGGTGCGACGAGATTCGCCGGCTCCGGGTGCGGACGAACGCCGATACACCGGCCGATGCCCGGCGGGCGGTCGAGCTTGGGGCGGAAGGGATCGGTTTGTGTCGTACCGAACACATGTTCTTCGATCCAAGTCAGCCGCAGCGGATTCGGGCGATGCGCGAGATGATCCTGGCGGATCGTACGGAGAGTCGCCGACAGGCCTTGGACAAGCTGCTGCCGTTCCAACGTGGTGATTTCGAGGGCGTTTTCGAGGCGATGGACGGGCGTCCGGTGACCGTACGCCTGTTGGATCCGCCGTTGCACGAGTTCCTGCCGCATCATGACAATGCGGAGGCTCAGCAGGACCTGGCCGACGACCTGGGCATCTCCGTTGAGGCCGTTCAGCGTCGCGTCGACCTGCTGGCCGAAGCCAACCCCATGCTCGGGCATCGCGGTTGCCGACTATCGATCACCTATCCCGAGATTCTGGAGATGCAGGTCCGGGCGATCATGGAGGCGGCGGTCAACTGTACGCAGCGCGGTGTCACCGTGGTTCCGGAGATAATGATCCCGCTCAGTATCGACGCCCGAGAGCTGGCGATTCTGATCGAAAGAACGCGGGCCGTGGCCGATGGCATCCTCAAGGAGCGGGAGTGCGATCTGAAGTACCTCGTGGGGACCATGGTGGAGACGCCGCGGGCGGCGCTGGTCGCCGGGCGGATGGCTGAGGTGGCCGAGTTTTTCAGTTTCGGAACCAACGACCTTACGCAGTTCACCATGGCATTGTCCCGTGATGATTCCGGCCGCTTCCTGCCGGAGTACGTCGATCAGGACAAAGACGCGATCTTCCCGGACCAGCCGTTCCACTCGATCGACATCGACGGCGTGGGGGCGCTGGTTCGCATGGCCTGCGAGAACGGGCGGGCGGCACGCAAGAGCATCAAGCTTGGGATATGCGGCGAGCACGGGGGCGAGCCGGCGTCGATCGCGTTCTGTGAATCGGTCGGGCTCGACTACGTTTCGTGTAGCCCCTTCAGGGTCCCGATCGCCCGGTTGGCCGCTGCGCAAGCCGTGATTGCGGCGAAGGGTGCGGCTCCCAAGGCGAAGAAAGCCGCCGGCAAGAGCCCCGCTCGGGCTGCCAAGAAGAAGTCAGCTAAGAAGACGGCAAAGAAGCCCGCGAAGGCCAAGAAGGCGGCGAATAAGAAGGCCGGCAAGGCCAAGAAGACCACCAAGAAAGTAGCGAAGTCCAAGAAGACTGCCAAGAAGAAGGTGGCGAAGAAGGGGACCGCTAAGAAGAAGGCCGTCACGAAGGTGGCGAAGGCTAAGAAGGCGGCGAAGAAGAAGGCGAAACGGGCTCGTCGTTAGGCATACACGCGCGCTGGGGTGGTTGGTTTGAGCCGCTCAGCACGGAACGTCGTTGTGCAACTACCGCCTATGGTTGGGTGGTGCGCCGACGCTGCTCCCCTCAAGGTGCTGGTGACCCCTGTGCTATCGATGGCAGGTCTCGTTCCTCGACCGTGCCCTACCAAGCCGGCGTCGCGAGGCGTATTCGACGAAGCTGGTGACCCCTGTGCAATCTGATGGCAGGTCTCGTTCCTCGACCGTGCCCTACCAAGCCGGCGTCGCGAGGCGTATTCGACGAAGCTGGTGACCCCTGTGCAATCGATGGCAGGTCTCGTTCCTCGACCGTGCCCTACCAAGCCGGCGTCGCGAGGCGTATTCGACGAAGCTGGTGACCCCTGTGCAATCTGATGGCAGGTCTCGTTCCTCGACCGTGCCCTACCAAGCCGGCGTCGCGAGGCGTTTCGCCAAGGCCATTTGACCCTCACCTTCTTGACAAATGTCAAGATCAGCAGGGCCAAGCAGATTGCCTTGACCTTTCCGGTGACGGCAATCTGTCTCGCTTCGCTGGTCGGCGGTGCGAATCCCGTTCCGTCTTACGGGCAAGCACTGGGGTCACTGAACGGGTAGGCTTGCCCCTGGAACCCTTGCACGGCCAGCATTACATCCGTCATGTTGGCCACCTGGTTCGGGATTTCTCCGTCGAGGTCTACCCATGTCAAGGGAGGTGCGCTCGCCAGCACCTGGAAGCCCTGGAGGGTCGCCATGATATCATCCATGCTCACGATGCCGTTGGGCGCGCTCCAGGTAACGCCCCCGAATGCGCCCACCACGTCCGCCCAGTTCTTCGGAGTCGGCTGGCCAACGGTTTCAAACTCTGCCGGCTCGCCGAGATGGATACCGTCCGCCGATACCGCAATTGCGTATGTCGCGGCGGGGACGATCTCGCAGTCGCCCACATTGACCAACGCGGGCCAGGCATCGCTGAAGAACGGCGTGTCTTCGACTGTGGAGAAGCCGTCCATGTCCGGTTCGGATACCCAACCCACAGACCCGGTCGACGTCGGGAAATGCGCACTCGAGGTCATCTCCACATGGTAAGCCACCGGCACGGCGTTGCTCCCCGGTACGAATGACAGGTACCGATTCTTCGGCGTGTTGTCCGGGGATGCGGGCTCTTCGGCCGGGAGCAGGCTCCAGGCATCCAAATGATCGGTCAGAGTCCGAATGGTTGCTTCCGCCGCGTCGCTTGCTTCGGCTAGGCTCAGGGCGGATCCGACGTGCACGTGGCCCGAGGCGGCGACCCAGGCGGGATCGCTACGGTCGGAATGCAGTACGCGGTACCAGCACGCGTGGTACCCGAGGAAATTGCACAGGAACCTGCTGGTATCGATTGTCGTTGAATAGACGGTCAGCGTTGGCACGTCGGCAACGACCGCGTCGATGATCTCCTGAAACGGTAACGTCGACCACCGCTCCGTGCCGGATGGCTCAGAGGCGATGGGCAGTTCCGGCGTCGGATCGAACGGGGCGAGGTAGTCGTCAGTCCAGATGCTCAACGCATACATCCGCGCGCCGCCCTCGAGTTCCCAGTCCATATCGTCGTCGGCGCGGCCGAACGTGATGATGGCGATGGGCTCGACCTGTGCGACGATATCCCAGAAGTCTGCGGACGTATCCTGATAGTCAACCTCGAAATCGCCTTCGCCCTTGCCCAGGCCTTCCGGAAACTCCGGGAAGAAGGCGTAGACGTTGTAGCCGCGGCCCTCCCAGTCTTCGCCGATCCAGCCGTCCGGGTTCTGTTCGGCGTTGTTGCTGAACGGGCGGAGCATCTCATTGGTGGGCGGCCAGTAGCCGGTGACCATGATGTTGGGCAAGTCGTTGTCGGCCAGATCAACCGGGCCGCGCTCGCCGCTAAGCTGAATCGCGCGGGCATAGTCCGGTAGCGGGGTCCCTTCGCGTTCCTTATACTTCTGGGCCAAGGACGTTTCCTCGGCGGCGATCATCACGATTGCGGCAAGCGCTGCGATACGGAAGAGGTGCGACTGCATGTCAGGCTCCTTTCCACTGAGGTTTGCCGGGCGTGCCCGGTGCCCTCCGTTTTTCGTTCCGGCGGCGACTGGAAGAACCGCCACTGAGCGGGGAGCCCGGTGACGGAGTTGGTTCGGCCGGAATCCCGGCGCGCAACCCCACCTGGGCGACCCGCTGCTCGCCCAGTGTACCAGCTTATAGGTCCCGATTGAAACCTTTTCTTGGGGATCGTTGTCCCCGACGAGCGGGGTGGCGGGTTGGGCCGGTAATAGGGCGGCCAGGCGGCCCGACACCGAGCGAAAGGCGGCTGCTATGGGTCAGTCCGGCGCTATCCTAACCGCCAAAGCCACGCCGGGAGCTGAGCCAATACACCGGGAGCCCGAGCAGGATCAGGATTCCGGAGGCGGCCGCGATTTGCGGCTTGTAGGTCACGGCGCTGTAGATCAAAAATGCGCACACGGCGCAGAACACGATTGTAGTAAGCGGGTAACCGGTCACGCGGTAGGGGCGGTCCGTGGCGGGCTCTTTGACCCGCAGGACGATCACGGCCAGGCTCGTGGCCAGATAGAACGAGTACACGGCCGCGGCGGTGTAGAGGATTGTGTCTATGAAGGAGCCGAGCGCGACGATCAGCACGACGGCGATTCCAGCTTGGAGCACTAACGCCCGGACCGGCGTTTCGGTGCGCCGGTTCCATCGCCCCAAAGCCCTGAACACGCGATGCTCGGTGCCTACCGCGTAGGAAATCCGGGCCCCGGCGAAGATCAGACCGCTCACCGCGCCCAAGGCCGAGACGCAGATCAGCGCGCTTATCAGACGTCCGCCCAGCTTCGGGAACATCGCCGATACTGCGTCCGTCGCCACCGCGTCGGATGTGGCTACGCCGGAATAGCCCAGTGTGTAGAGGAAGGCTCCGTTGGCCAGGACATACAGCACGGTGACCGCGGCCGTGCCGAGGACTAACGCGCGGACGATGTTCTGCTTCGGGTTGTGAACCTCGGCGGCGACGTAGGCCATTTCGTTCCAACCGCCGAACGTGAACAGTACGAGAATCAGCGCTACACTGGCGGGGAACGGTTCTACCGGACTGCCGGCGGTAGCGGTGGTTGGCGGTGGGGCGACTACTGCCACGATGATGACAGCCAGCAAACCGATCACTTTGGCAACGGTCAGTACGTTCTGCGTCCATTTGCCTTGTCGGACGCCCACGATGTTGATCGCCGTCAGGACGACGACGGCTGAAGCGGCATAAAGCTGCTGAGTGAGGTTTAGTGATGAATCTGCGAACGGGTCATAGAGAGGCCGGGCGTAAGTGGCGAACGCGAATGCCATGACGGTAATGTCGCCCGGCCGGACGACGACGGTCTGGATCCAGCCGAACAAAAAGCCGGCGAGCCGGCCGTAGGCTCGGGTAAGATAGACGTAGTCGCCGCCCTCTTGCGGAAACGCGGTGGCCAGTTCGGCGTATCCCAACGCGCCGCAAAGGGAGAGCAGTCCGCCAAGGACCCAGATGGCCAATGCGCCTTCCCAGCACCCAACCCCGCGGGCAACGTCCGGAGCCGTCTGGTAAAGCCCGACGCCGACGATGATCCCCACGATCAGGCACGTGGAGTCGAAGAGCGTCAGTTCCTTTCTCAGGGGCGTCGGCAAGTTATCCTCGCAGCCTGCTATTTCGCCTTATAGACGACGAAGTACTGCTCCGGGAGGAAGTCAAACACCTGGGCGGGCTTCAACCCGGCTTCGGCCATATCGGCGTCAATCTGTTCTCTCGATACCTGTTGCTCAGGCGACGGCCCCCACGGTCGCTCTGACCATGGTTTCGGAGTGTAATCGATGATGACGATCCGTCCGCCGGGAGCAAGTCCGGCCCGCATCTTGTTGGCGTAGTCCGACCGGTCCTTGACGTAATGGAGCGTGTCCACCATCAGAATCGTATCGACGCTGCCGGGTGAGAGCTGTGGGTCGTCCCGGGGCACTTTGACGAGTTTCACGTTGGTGATGTTCTCGGCTTTGAGCCGTTTCTCGATGTGATCGAGCATGGCCTGGACGACGTCAATTGCCAAAACGACCCCGCCGGGCTCAACGGCTTTGGCCGCGCGCAGGGTGAAGTAGCCGGAGCCCGCCCCAATGTCCGCCACGCGCTCGCCGGGTTTGAGGGCCAACGCGGCCATAACCTGATCGGGTTTCTGGAAATCCTCGCGTTCGTCGCGTTCCAGCATCGCGATATACCCGGGAGCCCAGATACGCCCGAGCAGTTCACGAAACCGGTCCTCTTTGCGGATGCTCTCGAAGTCCGGGTCCTTGAGGATCTGCTGCAGGTCCCAGAAACCGGCGTTCACGGCCCGTTCGAGCCAGGTGTATGCCTCCTCCTTGTGTCCGAGGCGACAGTGCAGGCAGGCGAGGTTGTAGAGGCAGTTGATGTGCCGGGGCTCGACGATCTCGTTCATCTTCTCGGCGATCTCGATCGCCTCGGCTATTCTTTCGCCCTTGTAGGCCTCTTCGAGCTGCTGATGTAGTTTCTCGTATTCGGTTATGGGTTCGTTCTGGGCGTGTGCCCTTAGCGCGGTCGGACCGGCAATCATCGCCGCCGTCAGCATCAGCAGACCCGCCTCGAGGCCTCGGTTTCGTTCTCTGTTCCGCATATCGTTCTCCTGTTGACGCGGCCGCTAAAGGCGACCGCAAGCGTCAACTTACGGAGTTAGACTGCCTTGCGGCAAGCAGAGTGCTGTCGAATCCTGTATGAGCTTGTACGGCGGCGCTCGTCACGTTGAGACGATTGGCAGGTGGTTATGGGCTCGCGGCGAGTGGCATGGGTCAACTGGTTGCCCCGTGGAGCGTAAGAGGCGGGCGGGTGCCGGGTGGCCGGGGTTCTCTTGAGGCACGGGCATGGTCGAGGTACGAGACCTGCCGCCAAGGCGTGCGTCGCGCAGAGGTTGCGGCAGGTCTCGTAGCTCGACCATGCCCTACGAGAGCCAATCTCGGTAGGGTCCGCTGTGCGGACCACAGGGCCTCGGAAGTTGCATGGCCCGGCGGGGTGGTAAGGGCTCCCGTCGCGCCGGGGGTCGGCTTATCGTGTGACACCATGTAGGCATCGCGGCAGGTCTCGTACCTCGACCGTGCCCTACGAGGGCCAATTGCCAGGCTGCCTGTTGATCATCGGCTCCCCCACGTCCAGTGGGGACAGGGTCGGATGACCCGCCAGGATTCGGAGCACACGCCAAACTCAAAAGGACGTGGGCCACCCTGCCTAAACTCAAAAGGACGTGGGCTACCCTGTCGGTCCGCACAGCGGATCCCACGGAGGCTACTTTGTCCGTGCGTCACGCAGAGGTCGCGGCAGGTCTCGTGCCTCGACCGTGCCCTACCGGCTTACGCGTCATACCTCCTCGACGAAGATCACGCGGACCAGGTCTGTGAGGGTGCGGCCCATGTGTTTGTCTTTCGGGCCGGAGGGAATGAAGACGCCGTCGCCGGGACCGTAGTTGACCACCTCGTTTTCGTAGCGGATCTCGAATCGTCCTTCCAAGACCATGCCGATGTGGCCCTTCTCGCACCAGTGGGGCTCCATCTCACCGGTGTACTCGACCATCCGTAACTGCTTCCCGTCGTGTCGGTGGGCCTTGAAACGCAGGCCCGGCATCGGCGATTGCCACTCGATCGAATCGAAATCTACCAGGTATTGACTCATCGTTGTTCTTCCTTTTCTTGGGGAGGTTTTGCATTTTTGAGAACCAGGGCGCCGGTCGGACACGCCTCGACGCACTGCCGGGCGGTCTTAGCCAACGCCTCGGCCATCGACTTGTTGAGCGGCACGCCGACCCGGACGTCGAATCCGCGGCCGATGAATGTGAGCCCGATGTCCTCGCCGGCTTCCGCCGCGATCCGCACGCACAATCCGCAGAGGATGCACTTGCCCGGTTCGTAGATGACGTCGCCGTGTTGAGCGTGCCGTTGCAGCTTCTGCCGGTATCCGGAGAACCGCTTCCCCTTCACGCCATAGGCCTCGGCGTAACGCCGCAGCCGGCAGTCGTTCGGTTTGCCGCAGTCACAGTGCAGGCACCGGGCCGCCTCGGTGCGGGCTTGTTCTTCCGTAAGATCTTGGCCTTCAGCCGCCCGGCCGCTACGGTTGGATCCGGCGGCAAGTTGCTCGATTTCCTCTTCCGCCAGACGCCCGGCCCGCACGTTGTATATTGCCCGAGAGCCCGTCACGGGATCGCCCCGCAGGTATTGGCAGATGCTCGCTACGGCGGCTTTTGCGTCGGCCAGGGTACGGATCACCAGCTTGCTGCTGTGTCGAATTTCCCCGGCCGCGAAGACTCCGGGCTGGTCGGTCTCGTGATTCTCAGCGTTTACCGTGACGCCGACGCCAACCGGCGCGCCTGCGCTTCCATCCTCATCTGGTTTCGGCGCGCCGGTGGCAATCAGAACGGCGTCGTATTCAGCTCGCAGATCTGCAAGTTGCTTCTTCCCGTTGACCTCCGTATTCAAATGGAAGACCGCACCCATTCGCTCGATTACGGCGATCTCGGCGTCCACCACCGACTGAGGCAGTTCGTCGGCGTCGAACCGAGTTCGGAGCGTGCCGCCCGGTTCATTCCGGCGATCAAACAAGGTACAGTCATGCCCTTCCTGGAGCAAGTGATAAGCGGCCGTCAGACCCGCCGGACCTGCTCCGACGATTGCTATCTTCTTACCGCTACTCGGCTTACACGGCGGCAGGTAGGGCGACGCCGACGCCAGATCCAGGTCGGCCACGAGTCTCTTGATCAGGCAGATCGCCGGGGCCGAGTCGAGATGGCTGCGGTGGCAAGCGCGCTCGCACGGCTCCGGGCAGATTCGCCCAAGCACCGCTGGTAGGGCGATGTCCCGCTTGACGGTGACGATAGCCTCATCGAACCGGCCGGCGGCCACCTGGCGGAGCATTAACGGGATGTCCAGATGGGCCGGGCAGGTGCTCTGGCAGGGGGCTACGCAGTCGCCGACGTGATTGCTCAGCAGCAGCTCCAAACCGATCTTGCGGATCCGGCGGATCTCGGCGGTCTCGCTCTCGATTCTCATGCCCTCTTCGGCTTTGGTTGCGCAGGACGGCACGAGTCGATCCGATCCTTCCGCACGAACCACGCAGAGCATGCAGGCCGTGGCCGGGGGGTGTCCGGGGCGATAGCAGAGCGCGGGTATGTCCACGCCGAGCTGCCGCGCCGCGTCCAACACAGTGCCACCTTCGGGCACTTCTACCTCTCGACCGTCAATGTGCAGGCGGGGCATTCAGGTTGAACTCCGGTTTCGCTTGCTATTGGCCGTTCGGGTCATTGTCCGCCGTCTCCAATCCTCTGGAATCAGACCACCTCAATGGCGTCTTCCGGACACTTCGTTCTGCAGATGTCACACCGCGTGCATTTCTCGGCGTCGATTTCGTGTTTCCGGTATGGGGTGAAACCGATGGCATCGTCCGGACAGTGCTGCGCGCACAACGTACAACCGGTGCAAGCGTCCGTTACGCGGTACGTGATCAGAGCCTTGCACTTGCCGGCGGGGCAGCGGCCGTCGAGATGTGCTTCGTACTCCTCGCGGAAGTACCGCAGGGTGGAGAGCACCGGGTTCGGCGCGGTCTTGCCCAATCCGCAGAGGCTTGCTTTCTTGATGGCGTGGGCGAGTTCTTCGAGCGTGTCCAGGTCGCTCGGATGCCCACGGCCCTCGCAGATGCGGTTCAGGATGTCCAACATACGGCGCGTGCCGATTCGGCAGTACGTACACTTGCCGCACGAGTGGTCTTGGGTGAAGGCCAGGAAGTACCGGGCGATGTCAACCATGCAGTCGGTATCGTCGAGCACCACGAGCCCGCCGGACCCCATGATCGCCCCGACCTCGGCCAGGGCTTCGTAATCCACTGGCGTATCGGCCAGGAATGCCGGCACGCATCCGCCCGAGGGCCCGCCGATCTGGACGGCCTTGAACTGGCGATCGTCCTTGATGCCTCCGCCAATCTCCTCGACGATCCGGCGGACGGTAACGCCCATGGGCACTTCGATCAGCCCGCCGCGTTTGACCTTGCCGGCTAGGGCGAAAACTTTCGTGCCTTTGCTCTTGTCCGTGCCGAGTGCAGCGAAGGAGTCGGCTCCGTGGCGGATAATCCACGGCAGGGTGGTGTAAGTTTCGACGTTGTTGACCAGGGTGGGTTTGTTGCGCAGGCCCTGATCGGCCGGGAAGGGTGGCCGCAGCCTCGGCGAACCGCGCTTGCCTTCGATGGACGCGAGTAGAGCGGTTTCCTCTCCGCACACGAACGCCCCGGCGCCCTCCATAATATTGAGCCGCAGACTCAACCCGGTTCCGAGGATGTTGTCGCCGAGATACCCGCGCTGTTCACACTCGTGAATCGCCCCGCGGATTCGTTCCACGGCCAGCGGGTACTCGGCCCGGATGTAAAGGTAGCCCTCGCGGGCTCCAACGGCGAAGGCTGCTATGGCGATCCCCTCGATAACTCGAAACGGGAATGATTCCATCAACATCCGGTCCATGAACGCCCCGGGGTCGCCCTCGTCGCCGTTGCAGATGATGTACTTCAGTTCGCCCTTCGCTTCGCGCACCCGCGACCATTTCAACCCGGTGGGGAATCCGGCGCCGCCGCGTCCGCGCAGCCCGCTTCGGGATACTTCGGCGATGACGTCTTCCGGTGACATGTCATTGACGCAATGCGCGAGAGCTTTGAACCCGTCGTTTCTCAAATACTCGTCAAGATCCGTCGGGTCGATCTGCCCGCAATGTTCCGTGGCGATGTGTTTCTGAGGACCGAGAAACGCCGCAACCGGGGGGTCGCGAAGTTCGATAGCTCTTTCAGTGATCGGTGTCGCTTGCCCGTCCCGGCGGACCTTCTGAGCTACGGTCGTCAACGCGGCCGTGATCCGTCGGCGGGTACCGGTTGGGCGAAAATGTCGGAGGACGATTGCCGCGGCGTTTTCCGGACCGACTCCCGCATACAACGCGGCCGGCTTCCCCGGGATCACCGTCTCGACTAAGGGCGTCTGATGACACATTCCCACGCAACCGACGCGTTTGATGTGGACCCTCGATCCCGTGGCCGCAACCGCTTGTTCGAGTGCTTGATGAACCTTGCCGCTGCCGCCGGCCACGCAACACGAGCCCAGCCCGATCCGGATCTCTCCGAGCAGGGGGGCGGTCTCGCGGTCCTCCGAAGGAAGAGGCGGACGGGGACGACAAACATCGCCGTCGGCGGCAGCGCGGGCGGCGTCCAAAGCGTCCGGCACGGCATCGGGGGACAGGTGGCCGAACGTGGCGTCGTCGATCTGGGCGACCGGAGCCAGCGTGCAGCACCCCATGCACGCCACCTGCTCAACGGTAAACTCCCCGGTCGGATCCGTGTCAGTATCGGCAGCAATGCCCAACTCGCGACGCAGCTCGTCCGTGATGGCCTGGGCCCCGGCGACATGACAAGCAGTTCCATGGCACACCTTGACGATGTGCCGGCCCACCGGCGAATGCCGAAACTGGGTGTAGAACGACGCGACCCCGGCGATCCGCGCCGGAGTGATCTCGGTGAGGGCGCAAATACGGGCGATGGCGTCCGGGTGCAAGTAACGGTAATGATCCTGCACGGCCTGCAGGATGGGGATCGTCGCCTCGGGCGATCGCCCGAACCGGCTGATGACCTCGTCGACAAACCCCAAGTCGATTGCCTGGGCCTTGCAGGCATCGCACGGTTTGTGTGCCTCGGCCGGGCCGGTGGTTCGCCTCCGGCGCGTGGAGGCACGTTTCTCCCAGATGGCTCGGTGGGCGGCGATGGCCTTTGCGGTTGGAACCCGTCGGCCACCCAACCGGACCGACCACTTGGCGCCAATCAGCAAAAGCACGGCCGATATGACCAGGACGCGGGTCTCCTTGGCGACACGCTTGTCTCGTTCGAGGGAGGCTTCCGTCTGGCGGTCCCACTCGGCCACTAACGCGGCGGATTGGGAGTCGTCTTCTCGGGCAAGTTCGGTTAGCTCGTCGATCCGCTGTTTCTCCGCTGCGATTCGGCCGACGGCGGCGGAATAGCCGACGATCATCACGCCGATGGTCGCGAAGGTGGCGATTGCTGCCGCCCCGGCCAGCAGGCGAGCGATAAGCCGTTGGGTGTCGCGACTCATACGCCACCTCGGTCCGGCTGGGGCACCGTGGAGGGCAGGTTGATCGGCTCACGGGGGCACGAGGCAAAGCAGCGGGCACAGTAAAGGCACGATGACGGCACCGCCCGCATTTGCTCGATGGCGCCAAGAGGGCACGATTCAACGCAGAGGCCGCAGTCCAACTCCTTGTCCGGGGTGATGGTTACGCCCTTCCACGAAAAACGTGCGAGAATCGCCAGGATCGCTCCGTATGGACAAAGATACCGACAGTACGGCCGGCCCACGAACAGACCGAGCGCGAGCAGCCCCCCTCCGACGAGCATCATGTTGCCCGGGCCCGCAAACCGGAAGAAACCTACAAACGGGTCGAACCGGCAGATGATGAACTCGCGATCGACCGCCGGGGCGACGGCATACCACACGGCCAGGATCAGGTAAGCATACTTCAACGTCCCGAGAGCCTTGTCCAACCGGCGTGGAACCTGCACCGGTTTGAGCAGCACCAAATCCTGGATCGCTCCGAGCGGACACACTCCGCCGCAGAACACGCGCCCGATCAGCAAAGCCGCAATGAGCGGCAGAAAGAAGAACACCAGCACGACGAACGGGACCGTGTAACTTGCGTCCGTAAGGGCCACCGTGACGTTTTGGATAGCGCCAATCGGGCACACGCAACCCTCTCGATAGAACCCGAAGTACAGCAGGCAGCCGACGGTCAGGACTACGAGCCAGTTGCGGCTGCGGCGGCCGAGCACTATCCAGGCCGAGAGCCCCATCGCCAGGGCCAAGAGCAGAGCGTCCACGGCGCTCCACCAAGCCGCCTTAGGCTGCGGATGCTGCACCGGGGGCGTTACATATCCGTTGCCGATGTCGGCATCCGGCGGAACGACGTCCACCTCTCGCGTATACTCGGCGCCGAACGAGCCGATCGGAGTTATGAAGGAGATTGCGAGAATGAGCAAGACCGCCAGAGATACCTGTTTCACTCGGTGCCCCCTGTTACGTCGATGTGCGGATCATCCGTGCCGTGCGGCGCTTCGTTTGCGCGGGTGACGGTTAGAGCCATCTTCTCCTTTGATGTCATAGCAATGGCATCTTCCGGACAGGCCATGGCGATGGCACAGCGGTTGCAATCGACACAAAGGTCATACCGCACTTCCAGACGAAGCGATCCCAACCCGGCGGGCTCCTTACACGCCATGACGCACTTGCCGCATCCGTTGCACAGCTTCTCGTCGATCGTGTAGTCGTAGAAGTTGTTCAGCGGGTCGTCCGGGTCGACGTCTCCGATCGGGTTGCGGCGGATGGCGTCTCGCGGGCAGAGTCGGCGAGTGGGTAGACCGTCGCGGCCTATCTCGCTGGTTACATCGAAATACCCCGGGCAAATGCAGCAGCGCCCGCACTTGGCGAACTCGTTGACGGCGCGCACGGCTGACAGCGGCAGAACGCAGGTCGTAGCGCATTTGTCGCAGAAGGGGACTCCCGTCGCTCCAAGCCGGATATTGATGCACTTGGCCGGGTCGATCAGCCAGACGCCCTCGGCCCCGGCGCGGTTGGCCAGGTAGATGAGCGGTCCGCCGACCGCGAGTGCACCCACCCCGCGCGCGGCATACTTGAGAACGTCCCTGCGGGTCGGCTCTTCGTTCATGGCTGAGAGACCTCCTCATTAGTTTGGGTTGAGCCTTTCGGCTCGACTCCTTCGCTCTCGCTGAGCGGGGCGAACACGTGAATGCGAAGCTGCACCGTGTCAACCACGTATATGCGGTTCTGAGAATCGATGGCCACGTCCATGTTCTTGCACACGGGGTCGAACTCTTGGGAGGCTACCACTGCGCGGAACTCCCCCGCCCCGGTATAGAGCTTCACGCGCGGGTTAGCTTTCTCGGTTACGACCACGTCTCCGTTCGCGGCGAGCGTTATATTCGATGGATTGCAGCACCCGGGGAAGTCCCCCGGGCGGCGAGTACCGAAACGCCCGAAGAAACCGAGAAGTTCGCCTTCCATAGAGTATCGTTCGATTCGGTGTTTAGCCGGGTTGGCGGCGTGGATGGTTCCCTTGTCGTCGACGCTGAAATCCAACCGGCCGTTGGGGATCATGAAGCCCTTGGTCCGGTTGTCCTTGCCGATGTTGTTTTGCCACTGTCCGGTCTTGTCGAAGCGGCGAATGCAACGGTCGCCGGAGTCGGCGACCAGGACGAAGTCGCCGTAGAACCCGATCGCAGTGACTAACCGGAGTCGCTCCTCGTCTTGCCAGAGATCAATGCGGTTGCCGGCGGCGTCGAACATCTCCAGTTGGCCCGGTTCGCCGACGAAGACGGTGCCGTCGGCGCGGACCGCGACGCATTGGGCCGGCCTATCCGTGGACCAGCTTCGCTGCAGTTCGCCAAGGTTGTTGAACACCTTGATGGAGCTGTCACCTGCGGCATACACGAGCCCGGGGCTGTCGACCGCGATGCCCCGCAGCGCCTGTGCGAACTGCTCCGGACCGGAGCCCTTGCCGCTGATGGTCAACACCTGGCGATATTCCATCGCATCTCTCCGAACCCGCTAATCCGCCGTCTTGCCGACGTCGAGGCACATTAGCTTGCGCATGTTTCGAATGATGAGCTTGCCGTCCGACAGACTGAGCGGGGCCCACACGTCCGGACCGGTTAGGAGCTGGGCGCTGGCCAGCTCGCGATACTCCGATACGTTTGCCTCGAGCAACCGGAGCATTCCGGTTTTACCTTCGAGAATGTAGAACATCCCGTCGGCCAGGATGTAGCTGCCCAATCCGAACGAGGCGTGCCCCTGGCTGGTCCAGACCTGTTCCCCTTTCACGTTCAGGCAGGTGAACAGCCCGCGGCGCTTCTTGCCGACGGCAAACATGTGGTTCTCGAACACGATCGGAGTGTGCGTCTCTGAGTTCCACTCGTCCGTTTTCAGGGTGAAGACGTGCTCGGGTTTAAACTCGTCACCGTCTTTCTTCACCCGGATCATCACGGAGTCCGCCTCGTAGCAACTGGTCATGAACACCAGATCATCACCGACGATCAGCGGGGAAATCGGCACGGACAGGTTGAACTTCCAGGGGAACGACCAGAGCAGTCTTCCATCGTCGGCGGCAACCCCTACGATTTTCGTCAGCGTGCTGTATAGATACTGCTTGACGCCGTCAATCGTCGCGGGCATTACCGAGGCGTGAGACATCGGATCACCCTCCGGGTTGGGGGTCTTCCAGATTACGTCTCCGTTGGCCTTGTTGAACGCTACAAGCAATGCATCTCCGCCGGTAGCGATAATCACGCGATCATCCTCGATGAGCGGGCATTGCCCGTTGTACCAGGCCGGGATGAGCGTGTTATACTCGCGCACCATGCTCTTGCGCCAGAGTTCTTCTCCATTCTCGGCTTTAAGGCAATGGAGCACGCACTTGGGGTCCAGCGAGAAGACATATTCTCCGTCGACCGCCGGCATGGTACGCGTGATCCCGTGATTGGGCCGGATGCGTTTCTTATCTCGATAGCACCAGATCTCCTTTCCGTCGGAAAGGGCAAGGCACCGCAACAGCCACTCGTTCGTATTACGGTCGTAGTCGTTGAGATACACCCTTCCGTCGAAGATGGCCGGTGCCGAGTAGCCCTCGCAAACCTCTGTGGTCCATAGAGTCTTCGGGCCGCCTTCCGGCCACGACCGCAACAGCCCCGTTTCAGCGGAGATCGCGTTGCGGTTCGGGCCTCGGAACTGCGGCCAGTTGTCCGCCATTGCCGTTGCGGCTGTCAGGGCGCTCCAGATTGCCAGGGCTGCCGCGTAATGCCGCGGTTGTCTGCTCATCAGGTTTCTCCCGTTCGCCACGTCGTTGCCGGCCTAGCCCAGATCGAATGCCATAATGTGCTTGCGGTCACGCACGTAGAGCGTCTTACCCACGAGCGTCGGCGCCGCCCAGGCGTACGGCTCCGCGATCTTGCATTTTGAGTGAATGGTCAATCCATCCTCCGTTGCCGTGCCCAAGGCCAGGTAGCCTTCTTGATCGAGGATGATGACCTTGCCGTCGGCAAGTACGCAGGTGGCTTTGCCGAAACCGCGTGCGATCCACTCCCGTTTCCCGGTCTTCACGTTGAGGCACGTGATAAAGGCCGGATCTGCGCCGCTGGAGCCGAATACCAGGTCGCCGATGTGTATCGGATTGGCGTGGTTGATCCTCAGGCGTTTGCTCTTCCACAGCTCCTCGGGCACGATCTCGCCGTTTTTCTTGGTGAGCTTCAACATGCGGCTGCCGCTCGGGTTCGAATAGAAGATCAGGTCGTCGTCTATCTTGAGCGGCGTCGCCATGTTCCCCTCAGGCTTCTCGAATACGTCACTCCAAAGCAGCTTGCCGGAATGCGGGTCTACTCCGACGATCGCTTCAGCCATCAGCAGAACGAGCTGCTTCTGCCTGTCGAAATCGATCAGAATCGGCGAGGAGTGCGCGATCGCATGGTCCTGGGTCTTCCAGACCACTTCCCCGGTTGCCTGATCGAACGCGATCAGCGATTGTCCGACCGGGGCCTTCTCAGCTTCACCTTCGGCCTTTTCGTCGTCGTTCTCGCGAACCCGGTCTACGGGAATGATCACCATGTCGTCATAGGCAATAGCACTGCACGAATAGCTCCAATGCGGAGTGGGGGCGTTGAACTCGGCGGCGAGATCGTGCTTCCAGATGACCTTTCCCGTGTCCTTGGCCAGGCAGTGCAGGACCGCGTTGGCGCCCAAGGTGAAGACTCGGCCGCCGGTTATCAAAGGAGAGGAGTTGGGGCCGAATCCGAACTGCTCCGTTCCCGTGCGGGGGGGCGAAGGGTTGCGGTGCTCCCAGACGGTCGCGCCGGTTTCGGCATCCAGGGCCACGCTGACTTCGTCCTCTCCCGATCGATACATGGTGAACAGCATTCCGCCGTCCGCCGTGATCGTGGCATAACCATCCCCGAGTTCCCGGTGCCAGAGCCGCGGCGGTCCGTCTTCAGGCCAGGAATCGGCCAGTCCCTGCGCTTCGACCATGAAGTCTCGGTTCGGACCGCCCCACTGATTCCACCCGGTCGACGTCGCACATCCGGCCGGACCCGCCAAAAAAAGAGCTGCAACCGCCGGGACCGCGACGATTCCCCAACCGCCTCGAGGTTTGTTATTCGTTAGCACAGTCATTCTCACTTGGTCACTCCCGTTAGTTAGGACTATCTGCCTGTGGCTCAAGGGGCGAAATCGTCGGTCTTCTTGAACCCCTTCGGTACGACCAACTCGAACATCGCCGTCTTCATGGTCGGGCTGGCAACCAGGTTATCCAGAACGAGCGTGGTAGAGCCCTCCGTTCCCTCGGGATTATGGTAGATACGATCGACGCGGCGCGGCAGCCAGTCCTTCTTGGAGATATACCACGTTGTTTTGGGGTCTTCACCGCGATCAACGACGACCGTGTGGCATGCTTCACCGCTGACGTCCGCCTCGTCGGTCAGTTGGACGTTCTCCACCTTCAGGTCCTCGGCCAGCGGTTCCTTCTCAGCCAGCTCGCGAAGCAGAAGGCGCTGCAGCCCGCGCTGGTGGCTACCGAGCACGGCCGGGTCGATATCCGCATACGCAATCTTCGCCTGCATGTCGATGAGGTAGAACAACTCCCCATCAGACCCGGCCGTAAGTTCCAGGGCCTCGTCCGCGCCCTGCGGAGTGAGTTTCGCCTCGCATTGGAAGCGGGTGATGTCGTACTTGGACGGCTCGCCGATCTTCGTATTTCCCTCGACGGTTGGAACATACTGCTTCACCCAGCCGGTTCCTTCGTAGCGCCCGTAGTAGCTGGCGGACTTAACGTCCTTCAGAGCCGCCTCGGCTTTCCGTAGGATCTTCTTGGCTTCGTCCTTTGTGGCACTTCCGGATTCCGGTTCACCCGCGACGACATTTGCGAGCCCGGCAGACATCGCCAGCGCAAGGCCGAACGTAATCGTGGCCTTTGTTGTCCTTCTCATTTGCGGTTTCCTTCCTTCTGCGAATATTGGATTGCAGCCTGCTACCCTTGTTATTTCGGTCCGCCGCGGCGGGCGGATTCGCATACGCTCCACGGCGCCGGACGATATCACCATCTATCCCAGGTCGAACGCCATGATGTTCTTTCGGTCTCTGATAAACAGCTTCGTTCCTGCCAGAGTCGGCGGTGTCCAGGACTCATGTTCCGACACCATGCAATGCGAGTGAATCTTAAGGCCCTCCGGGCTCAGCGTCGCCAGGACCAGCCGGCCGTGCTCCTCGAGGGCGATGACCTTGCCGTCGGCGTAAACACAAGTGGCCTTTCTGAGACCCCGCTCCCGCCACGCTACTTCACCGGTGTGGATGTCAACGGCAACGAACAGGGTTGTGCCGAAGTCGCCGCTGGACCCGTAGACGTAATCGCCGACCCGGATTGCGTTACCGTGGTGGACGCGTAACTTGCGATCATACCAGACCTGCTTCGGGACGGTTCTGCCGTTCTCTCGGGTGAGCTTAATAACCCGGCTGCCCGAAGCGTAGGCTGCGGAAAGGAAAATCAGGTCGTCGCCGGTCCACAACGGTGTGGCAATGTTTTCCTCCGGGGAAGGGAGGCATTCCAGATGCCACAGCAACTTTCCGGTGCGCGGGGCTACCGCGATTACTTCTCTCCTCATGAACAGGACAAGCTGATCTTCACCCGCGAAGTTGATCAAAGCCGGTGATGAGTAGTCGATCGGGTAGTCCTGGCTCTGCCAGACAAGTTTGCCGGTCTCCTGATCGAAGGCCATGATCGATTGCCCGTCCGAGTCTTTCGAGGCACCGGCGCCCTCATCGCCGCCTCCGCGCGAACGGTCCCGGTCAACCGGAACGATGATGAGGTTCTCGTATGCAAGCGGACTGGGGGAATACCCGAAATGCGGCAGCGGCGCTGCGTAGTCTGAGATGAGATCGTGTTTCCAGATGACCTTGCCGGTGTGCCTGTCGAGGCAGTGTAGCATCGCCTTTGCCCCGATCGTGAACAACCGATCGCCAACGAGCAGGGGCGTGGCGTGGGGACCGGGGCCGTATTCGGTCCCGGTGAATCCGTCCGGGTTTCGGTGTTCCCAGATTGTACGCCCCGAACGGGCGTCGAGGGCGATTGTTACTTCCGCCTTCCCCGCCGTGTACATGGTGTAGAGGGTGTCGCCCTCTGCGAGGATAGATGAGTACCCGTCGCCCAGCTCACGATGCCAGAGCTTCTTCGGGCCGTCTGCGGGCCATTCGTCCGCCAGGCCCGTGGCCTCCACCATGAAGTTGCGGTTAGGCCCACCCCACTGCAGCCACTGCCCGCTCGCGAAAGCGGTCTCCGCCGCCGCGGAGAGAAGCAGAAGGCCTAACACCGCCGACCGGCCGATGCGTCGTTTCCAGTACATACCGTCCCCCAACTGGCCATACCGTCTCGCGCCGCAAGCCGCGCCGACGGGCTCGCTAGCCGAGATCGAGGGCCATTATATGCTTGCGGTCACGTATGTAGAGGGTCTTTCCTGTCAAGGTTGGTACAGTGAACGAGTGTCGTTCGGCCACTTTGCAGTTTGAGTGGACGGTGACGCCCTCGGGCGTGACGCTCGCCAGGGTGAGCTGTCCGTTCTCATCCAGGACGATTATCTTCCCGTCGGCGAACACGCATGACGCGTTCGGGAAGCCGCGTTGGACCCACTTCCGCTCTCCGGTCCGGAAGTCGAAGCCAAGTAAAACTTTGTCGGTTGCGCCGACCAGTTGGTTTCCAACGACGACCGGCGTCGGCTGGGACACTCGGATCTTGCGGTTATTCCAGAGTTCCGTCACGGAGGTCTTCCCGTCCTCCGTAGCAAGCCTAAGCGCGCGCCCCTGTGCCTGAGTCCCGGCTTCCGAGAAGAACAGCAGGTCCTTACCATTCCACACCGGGGTGACGCTCGTGTACTGCTGGCCGGTGCGATGATGCCAGAGCAGATCGCCGTTTATGGGGTCGACGCTGATTACGCCTTCATTGACGCACAAGACGAGCTGATCGCGCCCATCGAATTCTATCAGGATGGCAGAGGAGTACGTCGTTCCGAACTCCAGGGCTTTCCAGATCAACTTTCCTGAGTGTTGATCGAAGGCAATGAGCGTGTTCCCGGTGGCAGCCTCATGGTTCTCAGTCTGGCTCTCGGGAGGTGTCTGACGGCCGCCCGGCACTATGACCATGTTGCGGTAGGCGATGGGACTGCCGCACTGCCCGACATACCGGTCCTGCTGAGCTTCGTATTCGCGAATGAGGTCGTGCTTCCAGACGATCTTGCCGGTTTTCTTCTCGAAGCAGTGCAGGGCCGAGTTGGAGCCCAGCGTATACAGATAATCCCCGACAAGCAGCGGCGTGGCGTTCGGTCCTTGTCCGCCGTGTCTTTGATCCGGGGGTTCGAGCGTCGGCGCCGCGATCTTGTGTTCCCAGACAGTCCGGCCGGTCTTGGCGTCCATCGCAACCGTTATCTCGTACCGGCTCGTGATCTCCTTACGGTACATCGTGAAGATCAGATCATCGTCCGCCACAATAGCCGAGTAGCCGACGCCGAGTTCACGGTGCCAGAGCCTCGTTGGTCCCGACTCAGGCCAGGCGTTCGCCAGGCCCGACGTGTTCACCGTAAAGTCGCGGGTCGGACCGCCCCATTGAGGCCATTCTGCATGCGCTATGTTGCAGACCTCAACGGCGATAGCCGCAACGATCAGCCGCCGGCTCCAAATGGAGCGGTTGCGAATCGTGCCGATTGCCGAAGCAGCGGATGCCCCGCCGTTTTCGTCACGATGCATTACTGCTACCTCCCAGGTTCAGGGCCATGATGTGTTCCTCATCACGTACATATAACGTGGAACCTACAAGGGTCGGGGCGGTGAAGGACCACTCTTTGGTCAGTTGACAATGCGTGTTGACGATCGGCCCTTCCCGAGTAACGGTTACCAGGCCGAGATTCCCGGCGTGATCCAACACGATGAGTTTCTCGCCGCCGATCGCGACTCCTGACGGGACAAGTCGCTTGACCCACAAACGCTCGCCGGTGTTAACGTCCAAGGCTGCGAAGAGCGACTCCCTACCGTCGCCCCGTTTGGCACCGACCAGCATGTCGCCGACGAGTATGGGGGTAGCCATGCCCAGCGGCGCTTTTTTGTTGGACCACAGGGGTTCGGCTACGGTCTTACCGTCACGGTCAACCAGGCGGACGGCGCAGCCGGATTCACGCGACGAGAAGAAGATCGTATCAGCCCCGTTCCAGACTGGAGTGGCGAATGCGCCTGCGGTTTCCGCCTCGGCGAGCGGATGTTTCCAGATAAGCTCGCCGTTGGCCGGGTCGACACCAATGAGACCCTCTTTGGTGAACAGGACGAAGTGATCTTTGCCGCCGAAAGTGATTAGAATCCCGGACGAGTGTTGGAGGTGGAATGTCTGGCTTCTCCACACCACCTTACCGGTTGCCTGGTCGAAGGCGGCCAGCGACTTCCCCTCGCTCTTATCGTCCGCGGCCCGCCCCAACGGGACGATGATCGTGTCGCCGTAGGCAAGAGGGCTGCAGGAATAGCCGCAGGTCTCGATCTGCGCTCCGAAGTCCTTGAGAAGCTCGTGCTTCCAGAGGATCTCACCGTCGGCTTTTTGGAAGCACTGCAACAAGGCGTTCCTGCCGAGGGTGAACAGCCGGTCCCCGACGACCAATGGTGTGGCGTTGGGCCCGGAGAACTCCTTGCCGTGGTCCGGAGTCGACTCCGCAATCGTGGCGACGTTCCGCTTTCTCCAGATTGTCTTCCCTGTTTGGGCGTCGAGGGCGACGACGAACTCATGTCTGCTCGACTTGTTCTGCCGGTATTGGGTAAAGAGCATATTCCCATCCACAGTGATCGCAGAGTATCCCGTGCCCAGGGGACGATGCCACAGCTTCTCCGGCCCGCCTTCGGGCCAGGAGTCGGCGAGTTGGGATGTATCTGCCGTGAAGTTGCGATTCGGCCCACCCCACTGGAGCCATTGGGCGTTAGTTGGTTGGGCCGATAGAATGGCGGTCAGGGCCGCCGCGATGAGGATGGCTATATCGCGTTTCGTTGAAGGTGCATTCATGTCAGTCTCCATACAGGTCGGGTTTCGAGAGATCGATTCTCGAGTCGGCCCCGGATTACCCCAGGTCAAAAGCCATGAGGCGTGTGCGGTCACGGACATAGAGCGTGGTGCCCACAAGCGTCGGAGCCGTGAAGGTCTCTGTTGACCACTCCGGGATCTGCCACGTCGAGTGCAAAGTCAGGCCGTCCGATGTTGCTGTGGCCAGGGCGAGTTGCCCGTGATCGTCGAGGAGAATGATCTTCTCGTCGCCGGTTACCATCGCTGTCGAACCGAAACCTCGTTTGATCCACTCGCGTTTTCCCGTTTTGATGTTGACGCCCAGGATGAGCGGAGCCTGCCCGTGTTTGGGAGCGACGAGGAGGTCGCCGATGCGGACCGGGTTGTTGATACCGCTGGTGATCTTGCGATTGGTCCACAACTCGTTCGCCACAGTCTTCCCGTCTTTTGTTGTCAGCTTCAGTACTCGCCCACTTTCCGCGGTCGAGCAGAACAGGAGGTCTTCGCCGTTCCAGACGGGTGTCATACTGTGATTGGCGTTTTCGGCGAGCCGGTGACTCCACAGGACCTCTCCATTGGCCGGATCGACACTCAAGACCTCACCCCGGGGAAGGGTGATAAGCTGGTCCCTTCCGCCGTGGTTGATCAGGATTGGTGAGGAGTATTGGAATCTGAAGCTCCGGTTCTTCCATATCAGCTTGCCCGTCTGTTGGTCAAACGCTACGAGGGACGGGCCATCGTCGTGCGCGGGCGCCGGTGCCAGCCCGCCGACCGGCATGGGGGTTCCGTCGGCGGCGCCTAGGCGGCCAACCATGGCGATCACCATGTTCCGATACGCGATGGGGCTGCTGGAATAGCCCCAATTGGGAAGATTCGCGCCGAATTCGGCGACAAGGTCGTGTTCCCAGACAAGCGCACCGTCGCGCCGGTTCTGGCAGCGTATGACTGCGTTGCGGCCTACCGAGACGAGGAAGTCGCCGGCCACCAGTGGCGTCGTGTTCGGTCCCGGAAATGCCTTGCCGTCGTCGGGGACCGCCGAGGGAAAACTCTTTTCCCAGAGGGTGTTTCCAGTCTTCGCATCAATGGCGCTGACCCATTCGACCTGATCCGCACGGTGCTTACGGTGCATCGTGTAAAGTTCGCCACCGTCATAGGCCACGGACGAGTAGCCGTCCCCAAGTTCCCGTTGCCATAGCCTCGATGGACCATTCTCAGGCCAGGAAGCAGCCAGCCCCGCGGTTTTCACAGAGAAGTCTCGGTTAGGGCCACCCCATTGAGGCCACCCGGCCTGTGCCGCACTGGATAATGCCGCTACACTCAGCAACGCGACAACTGAGACGCTTCGGGAAGATGCGGGTCGAGGTAACCTCATATCAGTCTCCTTTGCGATCGTAGTGTTTTAGGTATTCAGCGCGACCATGTTTCACGTGGATGGCCGCAAGGCGACCTTACACATTATGAACACCAAGGCGATGGGCTACTCGAGATATTTTCTTCAACTCAAGTCCAGTGCCATGACGTGATGTTGGTCGCGCACATAGAGTGTTGTGCCGACCAGAACCGGCGCGGCCCACGACCGACGCCTGGTGATTTGACAGGCTGAATGCACCGTCAGCTCTTCCGGGGTTGCGGTTGCGAGACCCAGTTGCCCGTCCTGATCGAGAATGACCAGCTTGCCGTCACCGTATACACAGGTCGCCAGAGCGAAGCCGCGGCGAACCCATTCGCGTTTTCCTGTGGATACATCCACTGCTACCATCATTGACGTTCCATCGACGCCACCGCTTGAGCCGAAGAGGTGGTTCCCGATGAGGACCGGATTATTTTGAGGAAACTTGATCTTCATACTCGCCCAAACTTCCTCAGTAGTAGTCTTGCCGGCCTTGTTGGTCAACCGAAGCACCCCGGTCTGCCTGCCATCGGGCAAGACCAGCAAATCTTTGCCGTTCCAAATCGGCGTTGCGTCTTTGCTGTACCTGTCCTGCAGTTCGTGATACCAAAGGAGGGCGCCGTCGTTAGGGTTGACCGCCATGATTCCCTTATTGAGATACTGCACGAGTTGATCCTCTCCCGCGAAGTTAATGAGAATCGGCGAGGAATGGCACAGCGCCAGATCCTGACTCTTCCAAACGACCTTCCCGGTCGCCTGGTCCAGGGCAATGAGCGTTGGGGCTCCGGTTGGTGTCCGCCCCGGGGCTCCGTAATCCTCGTTCTGGCGCGGCCGGTCGACGGGTGCGATTACCAAGTGGTTGTATGCGATGGGGCTTGCCGCGTATCCCCATGTGTAAGACCGCCCGCCCATCTCCTTGACGAAATCGTGTTTCCAAAGGACCTCGCCGGTCTTCTTGTGGAAGGCGTAGATTACCGAGTCCGTGCCAACTGTGAACACGCGGTCGCCGGCTATCAGCGGCGTGGAATTCGGGCCCGCGCAAAGCTGGTCACGCTCATCCCTGGGGTCATACGGAGACGAATTGCGATGCTCCCACAGGGTCTTTCCGGTCTTGGTATCCAACGCGACAGTGAATTCGTTGGTGTTGGCGCGGTACATCGTATACGCGACGCCGTCATCGACCACGAGGGATGAGTGCCCGTCCCCAAGCTCTCGATGCCAGATCTTGCGAGGGCCGTCGTCCGGCCAGGAGTCTGCGAGGCCCCGGGTGTCGACGGTGAAGTTGCGATCCGGGCCACCCCATTGCGGCCACTGCGCCTCGACGCGGTCGGCGCTGACATAAATGAGCATGACCGCGGCGAACGCGGTTGTGATTCCGGGCAACGAACTCTTGTGTAACATGTCGAACGTTCTCCTTGCCTGAACAGCGGAGTACTGTCCGCGGCGGATCGTGCATAAGGCGATATCAACTTCCACGCGCCGGCGCGGCACCGAAGCAATACAGGACCCCGTCGTCAGTGCCGATCACCATGCAGTCGGGTCCAATCGCCGGCGAGGCGGTGACCGGCGCGCCGGTCTCGAACCGCCAGGTCTTCTCCCCGGTTTCAAGGTTTATCTCGTAGACATTTCCGTCGGACGAGCCTACGAAAACGCGGCTTCCCACAACTACCGGAGACGAGTCAATCCGCGCTTTCGCCACGAAGGTCCAGATGGGGCGTCCCGTCAGCGCATCCAGCGCCCGCAGGCGCTTGTCGCGCCCGCCGACTATGATCTTCTTGGCCGTGACCGCGGCCGAGGCCATGAAAGGGAACTCGCGGTCGGGGTCCTCGTACGTCCAGATCGTCTGCCCTTGCTTCCAGTCGACCGCCAGGACTCGTCCACCGTACGTTCCCACGAAGGCTACAGACCCGCGGATCGCGGCGGACGCGCCGGACGGAGCTCCCATGGCGACGGTTGCCGTGGCTTTGCCATCGGACAGACGCACAACGTGGAAACGCTCGTCACAACCGACTGCGAAGGCGTGCCCCTCGGCGATTGCCGGAGAACCGTGGACGTAACCGTCGGTTCCGTACTTCCAAACCAACTCCCCAGTGTCGGCGCGGAGGCAGTAAAGGGAGCCGTCGTACGACCCGACGAGGATGCGGCCGGCGTCGTGGTTCGGCGAGGAGATCACCTGCCCCTCAGTCTCAAAGGTCCATTGGACCTTTCCGTCCGAACGTCGGACAGCGTGAACGAGCCCCTCGTCGTCGCCGAACACCACGAGCTCCCCAACGACCAGCGGCGACGACTGGATCGGCCCCTTCGCGGCGTACTTCCATTTGAGACTACCGTTGGTCAGATCGAGGGCGTAGAAGTGCTCGTCGTGACAACCAACGTACACGGTTGTGTCGGCGATGGCCGCCGTCGCCGTGAACGGTTCCGTTGCCTCATACTTCCATCGCACCACCAACGTCTCGGGGAGCCTGTAACTGACCACGCCGGTTAGCGCGGGATCGCCGCGAAAGCCGGGCCAAACTGCGTCAACCGATGAGCGTTCGTCGGCGGACGCCTCCGCGCCGTTCGGACTCTGCGTAGTGGCGACCAACGCAAGCCACCCGATTGTGTTGAGCATAATCCAGCTCATGATGCCCCTGCCTCTCGCCTGAATGTAAGACTGTAAAGAAGCCCGGTCCTACCTGCCGACTCGCAAAGTGCCGACAGAAGAGCCCGGCAAACCAAGCAACCCTAAGATGAGCATTCTGGCGGCCTCTGTGATTTCGGGCCAGCCGGTCGGGTCGGTCATCGAGGCTCAGCCCTCCGTGCCGAGGCTCAGTCTACAGTCTCACCGGTGGACAATCCGCACTTTGCCCGCCGATGCCTGCGCGCCGGATTGCCCGTGGGATGTGTTTTCTTGTCGGATGTTGCCCGTCGGAGCGACGTCGACCGTTCGTTCGTGTCTATGGGGCGGTTTTCGAAATAGCCAATAAGGCTCGGCGGTTAGAGATGTACATCACGCCGCTTGACACCACCGGAGTGCTGTACACTGTACTCCCGACGTCGTTGACGGCTACCTCCACCAGCTCCTTCCCGTGCTTCAGAACGATGATCTCTCCGTCGGTCGTCCCGAGATAGACATTCCCGTCCGCCACAAAGGGAGAACCCCATACCGCGGCGAAAGCGTCGTGGCGCCAGTATTGTTGCCCGGTCTTTAAGTCCAGGCACTGCAAGTACCCGCTCAGCTCCGCGGCGTAGACCAGCCCGTCAGCGATGGCCACGGTCGATAGCGTTCTGCCGAACTTGTCATCGCCCACATGCCAGACGCGCCCCGTTTTGGTAATGTCGCCGCGACCCGTAGCGTCGATGGCATAGAGATGCCCCGGCCCGTCCCCATGTTCCGGGTCCTGGCCTACCCCCACGAATACCTTGTTGTCGTACACCACCGGAGTGCCGATGATCCCGCTCTTCGTACCGCGCCCGTGCGGTACCCACTTGGCATCCGCGGGGTTGAGATTGAACTTCCAGATCGGCTCTCCGGTTTTCGGTTCATAAGCGTAACACCAACCGTCCCCCCCGGCGAAGATGACCTGGGGCTTGCCCTGAATCATGCCCAGCGCCGGAGAAGACCACTGGCCGTGGAGCACGTTTGCCCCCGCGTCGTTCCGTTGCCACACGACTTCACCGGTGTTCTTGTTGGCTGCGAGCAGGTCGGGGGCGTTCGGAAACTCCACCTTCTCATGAGTCTTGTCGACGCCGTTGGAAGTAGTCACGAAGAGTAAGTCACCCCAACCAACCGGCGAGCAGGTTGCCAGATTGTGCGGGCGGACCTTAAGGTCCTTGAACATGTCCAGGATCCAGACAAAGTCAGCGTCTTGCTTCTGATGGTGCTTTTCGTCGCGGAGCGGGCCGTCGTTCTCCCCGTCGGTGAAACCATTTACGTCGGCGCAGACGAGCTGACATTGGTTGCTGACGTAATAGAGCCGGTCGCCTTCCACCCAGGGTGCGGAGACGATTCCCTGCTCGGGCCAGTCGTTAACGCTCCCGGTGGGCAGTTTGTCGTGCGTGGCCTGCCACAGGAAGGCGCCGGTCTTCTCATCGAGGCAAACCAGCACGCCCTTGTCTCCCTTAATCTCCGGGCGCAGCTCACCTCCATTATTGGTGCCCACGAAGATCTTACCGCCGGCGACAACGGGCACCCCGTACGTCGTTGTTCCCAACGCGGTTGTCCATTTCACGTTCTTGCCGCTCTCAATGTCCCACGTGACCGGCAGGCCGGTCTCGTCGGAGACCATGTTCCGGTCGGGGGCGCCGCCCCACATTGGCCACTCTCCGCGTTTGGGCTTGCCCGGCGTATCCGCCCAACACGGTAGGGTTGCACTCAGCAGAACGACCGTCAGTGCCATCAGACATCGAGTCATCAGTTCCTCGCTTTCGTACCCGTCAACAGCCGCTCGCGGGTTCCTTTTGTCACCCCGTAATCCTCCTGCCGCCCGTTTCGCGCTCAGGCGGCAAGATTCTGCGCAAGCTCATTGTATTCTAGGGCAGGATCCGTCTGCTGCGAGAGCGGCAGCGGCGTTTCACGGCGGGTCTGACATCTTCTGATAACTTCGTGAACGCCAGTTGCCCGGTTGTGCTCGGCACGTGGTCCCTTACCATGATCCGCCGGATGCGTCGTCCCCAGTCGGCTTGAGGATTGAGTGCCTATGGCAGTCGGCTTACGTGCTGAGGCAGTTGAGAAGAGTTTTCCCGCTCGTAGCGGAGATCTCGCGGTTCTGCGCGGAGCGTCCCTGTCGCTGGCGACCGGGGAGTCTGCGGCAATCATGGGTCCGTCCGGCTCGGGTAAGAGTACCCTGTTGAACATCTTGGGTACGCTGGAAGTACCGACCGCCGGACGGGTCACTATTGACGATCGTGATCCGTTCCGCCTCGATGCACGTGAGCTGGCGCGGTTTCGCAACGAGCGGATCGGGTTCGTTTTCCAGGATCAACACCTCCTCGCGCAGTGCTGTGTGCTGGAGAACGTTCTTCTGCCGACTCTTGCGGTACCGGGTCGACCCGACGCGTCGGATCGCGCGACCGCACTTCTCCAGCGCGTCGGTTTGGCGGATCGCCTGGACCATCTGCCGGCTGAACTCTCGGGGGGGGAGCGCCAGCGGGTCGCGATTGCTCGAGCTCTGATAAACCGGCCGGTGGTTCTTCTGGCCGATGAACCAACCGGGAACCTCGACCGGCGAACGGCCGAGAGCATCGCCGCGCTCCTCTGCGAGATCCACCGTGATGAAGGAGCCACGCTGGTAGTCGTAACCCACAGCCCCGAGTTAGCCGGCCGGTTTAGCCGCAGGTTTGAAGTTGTTGACGGGACTCTCGTCGAACGTCAGGGGGCGTAAGGTGCGGCTGACGACCTACATTCGTCGCAGCCTGGGCTACTACTGGCGGTCGCACCTTGCCGTTGCCCTCGGGGTGCTCACGGCCACGGGGACGTTGACCGGGGCGTTGCTCGTGGGTGATTCCATGCGGGCAAGCTTACGCGCTGAAGCGCTTGCTGGTCTGGGCAAGGTCGATTACGCGGTCACCGCTACCACGTTCTTCAACCAGCGCATGGTCCAGGGGCTCGTCGATGAGGCTGCGTCCGGAGTGGAGGTCATCCAGGCCTGTCCGGCCATTCGCGTGCGTGGCGGAATCTCTCACGCGCAGACTGGTGCCCGCGTGAACCGAGTTGGAATCCTCGGCGTAACCGACGATATCTGGGAGTTGGTTGCCTCGAACAACGGCGATCCGCCGGTCTTGGCTCAGGGAAGGGCGGTTCTGTTGAGTCGGCGTCTTGCCGAGCAACTGGGGGCGCGAGTCGGCGGTGATGTACTGCTGCGGCTCGGTACGGTGAGCCCGATTTCGACCGAGACACTGCTTGGTCGCCGAGATGACACATCCCTGACACTTCGTGTGACGGTTCAGGGTATTGTCTCTGAGGCGCAAGGCGGCGATTTCACGCTGGAGCCGAGACGCACGGCGCCCTACAACGCCTGGGTACCTCTTTCGGTTCTTCAGCGAGCGCTGGACCGCCCCGATCGAGTGAACACCGTCTTGGTGAAGACTCGCACCCAGCTCAGTCCGACGGACGTCGTTGCGGAACTGCAGAACCGGCTCAGGAAGCACCTGCAGTTAAGTGATCTGGGGTTGTCACTACGAGACGACCAGGATCGCGGCTACCTTGCCTTTGAGAGCGAGGCTGTCTTGCTCGATCCGGCCGTCGAACGCGCGGCCCTGGCTACCGCCGAGGCGGTGGGGGTCACGGCCGCACCGGTGCTCACTTACTTGGCTAACAGCATTGCTGCGGTTCCCGCGGACGTGGCCTCTGCCGGCGATGGCGATTTCGGGCGACCGGGGAAGCCGGTGCTAACCGGGGCGCGTTCGATTCCATACTCGACGGTGGCGGCGTTGGATCCGACGGCGATCGGGCTATCCGGGCTAACGCTGGTTGACGGATCTCCGGCAGCGCGATTAGAGGCGGGGGACATCCTGCTGAACGAGTGGGCGGCCGGTGATCTTGGTGTGGAAGTCGGTGACCGAATTGCTCTCGATTATTACGTGAATGAACCTATGGGGCGGTTGGAATCGCGCCGTAGCGTCTTCAGGCTTCGCGGGGTCGTTCGCATGGACCGGCTTGCGGCGGATGCGGGATTCGCGCCGTCGTATCCGGGGATTACCGACACGGCCAATCTCGGAGAGTGGGATCCGCCGTTTCCGATAGACCTTGAGCGCGTACGCGACCGGGACGAGGATTACTGGGACAAGTACAACGCGGCTCCGAAGGCGTTCATCTGTCTGAGCGATGGGCGTACGCTGTGGGCCGAAGGGAGAGAACGACTCGGTCGCGCAACGTCGATCAGGTTCGCTATTCCCCGTGCCCGAGGTTCGAGCGAGTATGCCGAGGCATTGCAGAGTGAGCTGTGCCGACGTCTTGATCCCGCTGAATTGGGTGTCACGGTTGATGCGGTAAGAGACCGGGCGCTGAAGGCCGGCGCCGGATCGACCGATTTCGGAGTGTTGTTCCTCTCGTTCAGCTTCTTCTTGATAGCGTCCGCGGCGATGTTGGTGGCTCTGTTGTTCGGCCTGGGCGCCGAACGCCGCGCCCCTGACTCCGGATTGCTGCTGGCGACGGGATTCTCCCCACAAACGGTGGGGCGGCTGCTCGTGGCCGAGGGTGCCGTTGTTGCCGCGTTTGGGGCGGTGCTCGGGTTGGGGGCGGCGGTGGGGTACGCGTGGCTGATGTTGGCCGGGCTGAAGTCCTGGTGGGCCGGGGCGGTCAACGCCCCATTCCTGCAACTCCACGTTTCGATTCCATCGTTGGCGATCGGTCTGGTGGCCGGCGTTATCATCGCGGTGTTCTCGATTGCGTGGTCCGTGCGCCGGTTGGTCCGACGGACTCCGTATGCTCTTCTGATGAGGGCGACCGCATCGGATCAGCCTGTCGTTCACCGCGGGCAATCGCGTACCACCGCAGTGATCGGCGTGGTAATCTCGGTTGCGGCGGTCGGTTTGATCGGGCTGGCCGCTACGACGGAGGTGGTATCGCCGGTTGCCGGTTTCTTCGGCGGGGGAGCTGCTCTGGTGGCTTCCGCGTTGTGCTTCTTCCGGGTCTGGCTCAGCCGGGGTTCTCGAACGCTGTTCGTACGGCCGGGATATGGCGCGGTCTTGTGGCTTGGGGTCAGGAATGCTCCACGCAATCCGGGGCGGAGTGTTCTGGTTTCCGGGCTGATCGCCTCGGCGTCGTTTGTGATTGCTGCCATCGGGGCGATGCATGTGGAACCCGATACAGATGCGACGAGCCGGTATTCATCCACCGGTGGGTTTGCGTTGGTGGCCGAGTCCGCCATTCCGTTGCCTCAAGATCTCAATACACCGGAGGGACGCGAGGACCTGGGTCTTACCGGGGCGGACGAGATTATCTCACGTGGTGTCAGGTTCATGCCATTTCGATTGCGTCCGGGAGACGAAGCCGGGTGCCGTGGGCTCTACCGACCGACCGACCCGCGGATCATCGGGGCGACAAATGAGATGATCACGCGCGGCGGGTTCAGCTTTGTTGCTTCGCTTGCTCGGACCGATGAAGAGAAACGCAATCCCTGGACCCTGCTGAACCGCAGCTTCGCCGACGGTGCCGTCCCGGTGATCGGCGAGGAGAACGCCGTCAAATGGCAACTTCACCTGGGGCTTGGCGAGGATCTCGTTATCACCAACGATGCGGGCGAGGATACGCGTTTGCGGTTTGTGGCGTTGCTGGCGCGCAGCCCTCTCCAGGATGAGCTGATCATCTCGGAGACAGCTTTTGTCCGAGAGTTTCCTTCGATCAACGGTTACGGGTTCGTTCTTGTAGAAGCGCCGGATTCCACCGCTCCCCAACTGGCGCGCGTATTGGAAGAGGAGCTTGGGGCGTTCGCGCTGGATGTCACGACGACGAGTCAGAGGCTGCAGGATTACTCTACCGTGCAGAACACCTACCTGCGGACGTTCCAGACGCTCGGCGGGTTCGGATTGGCGCTCGGGACGGTGGGGCTGGCCGTGGTGCTGTTGCGCAACCTTGTGGAACGCCGGGGCGAATTGGCCTTGATGACCGCATTGGGTTTCTCCCGCTCGGCGGTGCGACGAATGGTGCTGGCCGAGAACACGGTGCTGGTCGTGGCGGGTCTGCTGATGGGTGTATTGCCCGCAATGGTCGCGATATCGCCTCAGTTGATGGGACGCTCTGAGCACGTGCCGTGGCTATCCCTGGCAATCACGTTTCTCGCCGTATTCGCAACCGGAATCGGAGCGGGCTGGTTGGCGTGCGGCTGGGCGTTGCGCGGTCCGCTTCTGCCCGCCCTACGTAGCGAGTGACGCGCTGAAGGTCTGGTCGATGCGTGTCGAACCGGCACGCCGGCCAATCCGGCCTTCCGGCTACGCTGCCACGTGTTGCGATGTCTTTCCATGTAAATGTTTGTCCTCATTGTCATGGCGTCTGGCAAAGGCTTGCCGGACTGTGCATACTGACAAACCTGGCGATCGACGACGGGGTCCCAGGCTGGCTTTAGGCAACCGTCGATATAAGGAAACGACAGATGGCCAATCAGGGGATTACCGGATGGGCGACGGTACTGACGGGCACGCTGCTTCTGGCCTTCACGGCGGAGACGGTTGGCGGCGAGAAGGTGTTGCTGAAACGCAAATATGTGGATGGCCGCAGGGTCTACATCGAGCGTAAGCTCGATACCCATCGTGCGATCACCGGTCTTCCCATCGGAGACGTTGACCAACTGGCCACGGAACTGACCGGGGTCTGGTCGGAAACGTCTTCACTGGATGACGGGGGTGTCCGACTCGAGCTTGTCTTTGATCGAATGGCGAGAAGTCTGCGCGACGTCGATGACGGGGGCCTCGAATACGACACGGACGATCCAGAGAACGACGAGGCGGCGCCGCAGTTCAAGGCCATTCTTGAGCCGATGATCGGTATGCCGGTGAGCATGGAGATCGACAAGGACGGCAAAGTCACCGCGTTCACGGGGTTGGACGCGATCAACGAAAAAGTATCGCAGACGGCCACCGTAAGCATGCACTGGCAACAGATGCAGCGCGATTTCACGGATGAGCGGGGCCGCAAGACGTGGGGCGAAGACCCCTTGCTGATCTACCCGGATAAGGAGGTCGAAGTCGGCGACGTCTGGGAGGCGTCAGCATCGTCCGATTCTCCGGATCTTGGTACGATCGCGCGGGAGCATCGCTTCAAGGCCGAGAAGATCGGCGTTACGAATGGACGGAAGATGCTCCACATTTCGTCAAGCACGAAGGTCTCGCGAGTTGACAGCCCCGAGGATGGTGACGGACAGAAGCCGATTGTCGAGGGCACCTTCACCGGGAAAGCCGTCTTTGACGTGGAGCTGGGGATGGTTGTCAAGCGGACCAGCACCGGCAAGCTGAGGGTCGAGCGGCCGTTCCCGTTCGGCTCCACGGTCATGAAGGCGGCGCTCGAGATGACCAGTTCCGTCTCCGTTCTGAAAGAGGCTGATCGCCGCCGGCAACAGCTCGAAGCCCGCAAGAAGACGGAGCAGAGACGCCGCGAGCTTGAAGAGGACGATGGCTGATTGAGCGAGAGTGACCCGCCGGCGGACCGGATGCACCGGCGCATGTCCCCGGCGGCGGCTCCGATGGTTTCACGAGACGATGTTCCCCCGAAGGGATGAATTCTGCAATGAAGAGACTTATTAACGGAAGGGCCGGGCGGATTGCGGTTGTCTGTGGGCTTGCCGCGTCGGGTTGGATCGTCGCGGCTTCGGCTTCGGCGGGCGAAGACTGGAAGAAGTGGGGCGGGCCGAACGCCGATTTCACAGTCGATGTGAAGGGATTGGCGAAGAAGTGGCCGCAAGAAGGGGCCCCTAAACTGTGGGAACGGGAGCTGGGCGACGGCTACTCCTCGATTACCAGCGACGGCCGGACTCTGTATACGATGTATTGGGCACCGGACGAATCCGCCGCGGATGCGGAGGGAAAGGACGAAGAGGCCGCAAAGCGCGCAGGCAGCGAGGTCGTCGTTGCCCTCGATGCCGCGACAGGTAAGACGGTATGGGAATATCGCTATCCGGCCTCGTGGTCGGCCGACATGGACTTGCGGTTCGGCCCCGGTCCGAACTCGACGCCGCTGATCGTGGGCGATCGCCTTTTCACCGTTGGGGCGACGGCGAAAATGGCCTGCCTGGATCGCCAGACCGGACGGAAGATCTGGGAACACGATCTGGTCAAGGAGCTCGGCGCCGCAACGATGCACTATGGCTATGGTGCCAGCCATGTGTCATACAAGGACAAGGTTATCCTCCCAATTGGTGGTGAAGGGAGGGGTCTCGTGGCTTTCAGGATGAGCGACGGCGAGGTGGCCTGGAAGAGGCACGACTTCGCCCCTGCTTGGGCGACTCCGCTTCTGATCGATCTTGACGGCGAGGACCAGTTGGTTGTGGTCCTGCAACACGGGGTGGCGGGGCTCAACCCCGATAACGGAGACCTGATCTGGCGCCACGACGGACACCAAGGCTCGTACATCAGCACTCCAATCTGGGGTGACGACAACATCCTTTTCGTCTCCGGAGCTTACGGGGTTGGTGCCCGGGGGATCAAGCTGACCAGAAGCGACGGCAAGACGAACGCGGAGGAGCTGTGGTACAACCCGAAGATGAAGGTCATGCACGGCAGCGCCGTGCGGGTCGGGGATGTCGTGTACGGCTCCAGCGGAGATTTCGGCCCGACGTTCATCGGTGCTATCGACGTCAAGACCGGTGAGATGCTCTGGAGGAAGCGCGGCTTCTCGAAGGCCAACTGTATATGGACGGGCGAGAGACTGATCATCCTCGACGAAGACGGCAATCTCGCCCTGGCGAAGCCCACGCCGGATAAGCTCAAAGTCCGCTCCAAATGCGCCGTCTGTACGCGGAACTCCTGGACTTCACCCACGTTGATCCGCGACCGGCTGTACCTCCGCGATCGCCGCAATATAATGGCCCTGGATTTGAGCGAGCCCAAAGACACGCCCTGAGTGTTACGGCGCGGCTCGTTACGTTCTGGTTATGACGTGTTATTGTCATGTAACGTGTGTTGTGGGGGTTGAACGGCCGGCGCGGGCTGCGGTGTCCTCGACGCTGGTACATTGCGGAGAACAAGATCATGACGACGGATCGGCAAGAAGGCAACGCCGAAGGGGAGACGTTGATTTTTACTTGTGCGGGAGCGGCGCACGCCGGCCAGGTGGCCAACCGTGCCGGGGTCCAACTCCGTCAGGAGCAGGCCGGGGCGCTCTTCTGTGTGGTCGCGGTAGCGGCGGACGTGCCGGACAAGGTCGAACGCACGCGCAAGGCTGCCCGCCGCGTAATAATCGATGGATGTGACGACCGTTGTTGCCGCAAGGTCATGGACAAGGCCGGCATGCCGGTCGATTTGGATGTGCTGGTCACGGATCTTGGAATCGAGAAACAGCCGGATCAGCCGAGCCTGATTAATGACTCCAAGAAGGTTGTGGAGCACGTGAAGGCTCGCCTGGGTGGTTCGGCGGCTTGACCGCGGTCAGCGCCGCTGGTCGTGCCCGGTTCGGCTTGGTCCCCTTGGCACGCTGCCTGACCGGCCGGTGGTAGGTTTGCGGAACTTGGTGATCCGCTCGGCCTTTGCATGTGGAGATTGGAAGCCATGCCAGAAGCGAAACGAGATAACGCCTTGCTCGTTGTGTCTCTGATCGTGGGATTGTGCTCGGGGGCGACGTTCGCGGATTGGCCCAACTTTCGCGGCGCTCGCCATGACGGCATAAGCCTGGAGAAGAACCTGAAAACCGCGTGGACCGCTGCGCCGTCGGCTGTGTGGGACAAGTCGGTCGGTTCCGCGTTCAGCTCCTTTGCATGCGTGGGTGACCGGGTTTTCACGTGTGGAACGGCAAAGGGACGCCAGGTTGCTCTTTGCCTCAATGCCGATACGGGAGAGACCATCTGGCAAGTGCCGATCGAGGAGGCGTATTCCGAGGACGCGGGAGGAGACGGGCCGCGAGCCACGCCCACCATCGACCAAGACCGCGTTTACGTCCTCGGAGCTCTCGGAACGCTGCTTTGCCTCGGCAGCGACACCGGTGAGCAGGTCTGGAAGTCGCGTCTTACCAATCCGCCGCAATGGGGGTACAGCGGGTCGGTTCTGATTGAAGGCGATCTGGCGATCGCTACCGGAGGGCGCGGCGATGGAGCGTTGGTTGCCTTCGACAAGATGACCGGCAAGGTAGCCTGGCGCTGCGGCGACGACATTGCCGGGTATGCGACTCCGTACCCCTTCGTTTTCGGCGGGCAGAAGTACATCGTCGGTTTCACCGGTACGTCAGCGCTGATCGCGGAGGCGAAATCCGGTCGCGAGGTCTGGCGCATGCCCTGGAAGACCGATTGGGACGTCAACGCGGCCGCGCCGATCTTCTATGAAGGACACCTCTTCCTTTCATCCGGCTACGATACCGGGTGTGCGCTTTTCAAACTGAGCAAAGACGGAGAGCGCATCGCCGCGAAGGAGGTCTGGCGTAGCAAGGTGCTGATGAGCAAGTTCCAGTCGTGCATTCTGCATGACGGCAGACTCTACGCGAGCGATCAGAAGGCCCTGGTCTGCGTGGACTTCATGACCGGCAAGGAGAACTGGAGGATCCGGCGAATCAAACACGGTACCGTGGTCCTCGCCGACGGCCACCTGTTCGTACTTACTGAGAAGGGACGGCTTCAGATTGCCAAGGTCGATCCCGCCGGTTTCCAACCGACCGCCGACGTGCCGATTCTCGACGGACGTTGTTGGACCGTTCCTGTTCTTCATCGCGGAAAGCTGTATGCGCGCAACCTCGAGCGTGTGGTCTGCCTGGACCTGAGCCGGTGATCGCAGACGGGTTGGAAACCGCGCAGCGCCAAGCCCGGATGCTCCGGACAAGTTCTGACATGCGTGCCGGTTGATAGTGCGGTTAGCGGTGCGAAATCGAGTATGGTGTCCGGCGAGGTTTCTGTGCGCGCGGGTCGGCACCGATTGCTGTACTGAACGAGAGAACGAAGGAGCTATTGGGAGGGAAGCACTTTGATGTCAACGCGAAACGGCGTTCTTGCGGTAGTCGCTATTGTTGGTCTTGCCGCGCTTTCGCAGAGCCTGACTGCGGCGCCGCCGAACTGGCCGCAGTTCCGCGGTCCCGGCGCCTCTGGGATCGCCGATGGCACTGACGCTCCGGTGACCTGGAACGCGGAGAAAGGGACCAACATCCGCTGGAAGACACCCATTCCCGGCCTGGCCCACTCGTCACCGATCGTTTGGGGTGATCGAGTGTTCGTTACCTCGGCCGTCAGCAGCGACCCGGACCCATACCTGCGTACGGGGCTCTATGGAGAGAGTCCGGAGCATCCGGAACAGCTTATTCACGATTTCCGGGTGTATTGTCTCGATAGATCAACGGGAAAGATCATCTGGGACAAAGTAGCCCACAGTGGCATTCCGCAGGTCAAACGACATGTCAAGTCCAGCCATGCCAACAGCACTCCAGCCACTGATGGCAAGCATGTGGTCGCGTTTTTCGGGTCGGAGGGGCTGTATTGCTACGATATGGACGGCAATCTGATCTGGAAGAAGGACCTCGGCTATCTGGACGCCGGGGCGTTCAATGCGCCTTCTATTCAGTGGGCTTTCGGCAGCTCGCCGATCGTCCATAACGGTCAGGTCATCGTGCAGTGCGATGTGAACAACCAGTCGTTTATTGCCGCCTTTGACGTCAACACCGGCGCAGAGAAATGGCGCACGTTGCGCGATAGCTCCCCGAGCTGGGCAACGCCGACCGTTCACGAAAGCGCTGGGGGCAGCCAGGTTATCGTGAACGGCTATACCCACATGGGCGGCTACGATCTGAAGACCGGGGCGGAGCTGTGGCAACTTTCCGGCGGCGGCGATATCCCCATACCTACGCCCTATGTTGCTCACGGGTTGGTCTACATCACCAACGCGCACGGGCCCGCCTCGCCGGTTCTCGCGATTCGCGTGGGAGCCCGCGGCGACATCTCGTTGAAGGCCGGCGAGAAGTCCAACGAGTTCGTGGCCTGGAGCCTGCCCAAGCGGGGGGCGTACCTGCCGACGACTATCGTGTACGGCGACCTGCTATACGTAGGAAACGACCGCGGTATTCTGTCCTGCTATGATGCGCAGTCAGGCGAGAAGGTCTACCGGGAGCGCTTGGCCGGGGCGCGGAGCGCTTACTCCGCCTCTCCCGTAGGTGCCGGTGGAAAGCTGTATTTCACGAGCGAAGACGGGGATATCCATGTGGTCAAGGCCGGTCCCGAATACGACCTTCTCGCGTCGAACCCGATAGGCGAGCCGTGTCTGGCCACCCCCGCTATTGCCGACGGCATGATCTTTGTACGATCGGCTAAGCATCTGTACGGTATCGGCGGCTGATGTGATCCGCGATGCGGATACATCGGCCGGCGAGTCCGGCGTTGTTTTGATGAGAGCTCCGCGTTTAAGGACTTGTCGTAGCGCCGGTGACGGATCGCGACAAGTTTCGACAATGCACCTAAAGAGGATGATCGAGAAAGTACCTTAAAATAGGCGTTTTCCCGAGGCGGGGACCTGCGCACCGTTGACTCTGCCGGTGCGGGGTTTCGCCCTTTGATTTCGGATTGTTGTTACGGAGGATCCACTTGCGGATCTGGTGAGGCGAGTCGACTGACTCGGAACAACCTTGATGACTCGTTCCGCGTTCTGCGGAGCTTGCGAGGAGAAACGGTGATGAGATATGTGGTCTGTATTCTGTTGAGTCTGGCGTTCGTGTCGGCGACGGCCTACGCCGGGGACGCAAAGCCCGGTGAGCTGACCGACCCAACCGAGATTCTCAAGCGTGCCGATGCCGCCTGTAAGGCGGTCAAAACCGTCAAGTATGACCTGGCCTTCGAGGTGCTCGGAGCGGATGCGGCCCGGTCTCCCAAGACCGCGGCAACCGTACTCGTCTCGGGGTTTGCCTATAACAGTCCCGAGAAGTTCTACATTGACATGAAGATTACCGAGCCGGGAGCCTCCGAGCGACCTTGGTTCACCGCGGGCGGCGATGGCGACATGTTCTTCGCGGTCGACCACGATGCTAAGAAGGCCTACGAGGACATCGACCCACAGGTAGTCGGGTCGTTCGGGGACCGGATTCGGCGGTTTGCGCTAATGGTCGAGTTCCTTGTGGGTGAGCCATTCAGAGACGAGATCAACGGCAAGTCCCGGGAGTTTACGGGCAGTGAGGTCATAAACGGCGAGGATTGCTACGTGGTCCACGTGGTTTACGCCACGGAACGCGAGCAGTCCGCAGTCTGGTATTTCTCGAAAAAGGACTTCCTCCCCCGGCGTCGCGTCGACGAATACCCCCGTCCCAACGCTCAGCCGTTCAGGCAACAGAAGACGGTTGCCAACTTGGACGTTCATCCGAAGCTCGACGAGGATGCCTTCAAGCTGAAACTGCCGGAGGGGTACGCGAAGACGGATGATTTCGCCCCCTGACAATGAGAACCACGGTCGGCGGCGGCGGTCTTTCCTTCTCCCGTGCGCCGTCGACCGCGGACCTCTTTCCACTTCTTCTTTCAGACCGAACATGCATCACCCGGCCGTGTAGATAGGGCTTGGCGACGGTGGGTGATGCATGCTCGGTCGTATTGTTCCGTTGTGCGCCGCGGCGAGCGGTTTCGACATGCAAAGGACGGTCGGCGCATATCGGACCATCAGCCGGGTGTGCCCAATGCGGTGTGCTTACGAGCGCATATTCCGCGCGACCGCTGTATTCTCTTGTGGCGCACCCGTATCTTCCCCTACAATAGTAGTGTACTCGTGACTACAATGGCTCACGGTACAGGAATGCGGCGGCCCAAGAGCGGTTGCTCATGGATTGGCAGGGGGCATGAGTGGCTCCGCGGGCTGAATCTACCGGTGGGGGGTGTATGCCGGGCGACCAAGACAAGCCGGTTACTCGCGCGCTATACGCGGCTCTTCATGGCGATCCGAGGGCCGCGGAGAGACTTCTGCCTTTGGTCTACGACGAGCTGAGGGCACTCGCCCGGGCAAGGCTCAAGAAGATCCCTCCAGGCCAGACCCTTCAGCCTACCGCTTTGGTCCATGAAGCCTACCTCCGTGTAGTTGGAAGTGAGGATCCCGGTTGGGACGGACGAGGTCATTTCTTTGCCGCTGCGGCGCGGGCGATGCGCGATATTCTCGTGGAGCATGCCCGCCGAAAGACAGCCAAAAAACGCGGGGGAGACCGTCAACGAGTTTCCGCAGAACAAGTGGAGCCGACCATGGAACCACCCTCTGAAGACATTTTAGCCGTCGATGAAGCAGTGAAACGCTTGGAGCGGGATGACCCCCGCAAGGGGCAGATCGTCAACCTCCGATACTTCGCCAGGCTGACCACCGCGGAGACGGCCGAAGCCCTGGGCGTGTCCGTCGGCACGGTTGAACGCGAGTGGCGATATATTCGGGCGTGGCTACAGCGGGAATTGACGTGTGACGATCCTGGTTAGAGGCTTAGGCGGTCGGGCGGTGCTTCCAAGTCTCTACGCTGGGGAATCCGAACAACGTGCAGGGATCACGACGCTGATCTCGGATTGGATAATGGGCGGATTGTGCGCGTTGCGACCGAATGGGAAGTCCGCATGTCGTTGCGCCTTGGAGTAGCCGGATGAGTGACTCGTTACGACGCCGGGCTGAAGAGGTCTTTCAGCAGGTTGCCGACTTGGCCCCCGAGCAGCGCGCCGCCTTCCTCGACAAAGAGTGTGCGTCAGAGCCTGACGTTCGGGTGGAAGTGGAGTCCCTGCTCCGGCACCTGGACCGCGAGACCGTTGCTTCGCTCCAGGCCGCGTCTCCGACGTCGATTCCGAATTCGGAGGCCGTTGGAGAGCGGATTGGGCCTTACAAGCTTCTGCAGCTCATCGGCGAAGGCGGATTCGGGTCGGTCTACATGGCCGAGCAGGAGCAGCCGGTGCGCCGCAAGGTTGCCCTGAAGATCATCAAGCTGGGGATGGACACTCGCCAGGTCATCGCCCGGTTCGAGGCCGAACGCCAAGCCCTGGCTATGATGGATCACCCCAACATCGCGAAGGTGTTGGACGCCGGAGCGACGGACACCGGTCGTCCGTATTTTGTTATGGAGTTGGTTCGCGGAGTCCCGATCACCGAGTACTGCGACGAGGCCAGCTTAGCCACCCGCGATCGGCTTGATCTGTTCATGAGAGTCTGTCGCGCCGTGCAGCACGCTCATCAGAAAGGCGTTATCCACCGCGACATCAAACCGTCGAACGTGTTGGTTACGCTGCACGATGGGATTCCCGTTCCCAAGGTTATCGATTTCGGGATCGCCAAAGCGACCAGTGAACGCCTGACCGACAAGACGCTGTTCACTGAGTTTCTGCAGTTCATCGGAACGCCGCAATACATGAGCCCCGAGCAGGCGGAAATGAGCGGCTTGGACGTGGATACACGTACCGATGTTTACTCTCTGGGAGTTCTTTTGTACGAGCTGCTGACCGGAACCACTCCCTTCGAAGCCGAGGCGCTGCGCAACGCGGCCTACGCCGAAATCCAGCGCGTGATTCGAGAGGAGGACCCGCCGACCCCGTCGCGGCGGTTGAGTACGCTCGGGGACCGGCTGGCGGGGATCGCCAGCTCTCGCCGGACCGAGCCCCAGGCTTTGGGGAAGCTGGTCCGGGGTGATCTGGACTGGATTTCCATGAAGGCGCTGGAGAAGGACCGTACCCGGCGCTATGAGACGGCGGCCGATCTGGCCTCGGATATTCAACGTCATCTTGACCGCGAGCCCGTGGCCGCCGGACCGCCGGGGACCAGCTATCGATTACGCAAGTTCGTCCGCCGACATCAGCTTGCCTTTGTCGTCGGTGCTTGTGTTGCCGCGGCGCTGCTCGCTGGTCTGGCCCTGGCGACCGTCGGCTTCGTTCAGGCCAGTCGGGAACGTGACCGAGCTCGCGTTGCGGAGAAGGCTGCCACTGAGCAGGCCGCCAATGCGCGCGCGGAGGCCGAATCCGTCAAAGCCATCAATGCCTTCTTCAACGACATGCTCACTTCGGTTGACCCGATGCAGGTGCGACTGCTTTCGGCGTTCAAGCCCGATACGCAGACCTCGCCTGCTGTGGTTGGGGGATTCCCGCGCGATGTCTCGGTTGCGGAGATGGTTCGCCAAGCCGGTGGGAGAATCGAACAGACGTTTGCCGGAAAGCCCGCACTCGAAGCGGCTTTGCGCGAGACGATCGGTATGACGATGTGGGGGCTGGGGTTGTTCAGCGATGCCGAGCCTCAGTTGCGCACCGCGTATGATATTCGCCGCCAGACGTTGGGTGACGACGATCCCGACTCACTTCGCTCCGCTCTGGCATTGGGAGATCTTCTGTTGGAGGCCGGACGCGGTTCTGAGGCCCAGACACTGGTTCGATCGGCGTACACCGGTATGGACCGCGTGTTCGGCTCTGAGCATCCGCGAACATTGTGCTGTGCTGCAGTATTGGCCCACGTGCTCTCCGATTTGGGACAACACAGCGAGGCGGAGGACCTGTTCGGCAAGGCCTACGAGGTTCAAGACCGGGTCCTCGGTGCCGAGCACCGCGATACGTTGAACACGATGTGGCTATGGTCCACCTCCTACCTTCTGCAGGGGAAGCTCACCTCAGGACAGGACATGGCCCGTGATCTCAATGAAATCGCGGGCCGGACATTGGCGCCTGATGACAGCCTCAACATCCTGTCGAGACCCCTGGTTGGTTGGTGGTATATTGCCCAATTCCAATACGAAGAGGCGGAGAACGTCTTCCGACCCGGGTTGGAACAGTGCCGACGCATCCTCGGGACGCGGCATCCCTTCACATTTATGACGATGAACGGCTTGGCCCGCTCCCTGCAAGGGGCGGACCGGCAGGACGACAAGGAGCGGCTTTATCGCGAAGCGCTGGCCGGCTTGCGGGCCACCCGGGGGCGGCTGCATTGGCACACGATCTCGGCTACTACGGATTTCGCCCGGTGGCTTGATCAACGCGGCAAATTCGCTGAGGCGGAGCAATTGTATCGGGCGGTGGTCAATGACTACGCCATGTCGCTCGGGGAATATGGCGAGAAGACCCTCAGCGCCATACAGGAGCTTTCCGGCTTCCTGGAGAGAGTCGGAAAGATCGATGAGGCGGTGTTTGTGCTGCAGAAAAGACTGTCGAGTTGGTTGCAGCTCGTGGAGCGCGATTCCAGGTACAGGCCGATGCTGCAGAACGAAATGGACATGACCGCATCGGCGCTTGTTCGGATGGGGCGGATTGACGAGGCCCGTAAAGTCACTGATGAGCTTCTCGCCTATTTGAAGAAAGACGCCAGGGAGAAGAGTGACAGCTATTTGGCATTGAACAACTATGCCTGGGCGTTGTTGACCTGTGTTCCGGTCGATCAACGTGACGCGGCGGCGGCGCTGCCGTTGATAGAGAAGGCCGTGGAGCTGAGCAGCAGGAAGTCGGCCGCCCTGCTTGATACCCTTGCGCTCGCCCATCACCGATTGGGGCGGAACGACGAGGCTGCCCGAGTGCAGCGGGAGTCATTCGACTTGCTCGAACCCGCTTGGGGCGGGGAGGTGCTCTATGCCGCCAATCTGGTCAGCTACCTGCTTGAAGCCGGCAAAGTGGAGGCAGCGGATCAGGTTATTCTCGAAGGCGTGGAGAGGTTTCGCAAAGCCCACGGCGAGGATCACCCGTTGCTTGCGGCCGGCTTCAACGAAAGCGGCGTGTGGCTGGCCGCGCGGGGGTTGTATCCGTTGGCCGAACGCCTGTTTCGAGAGGCCGTCGACGTCAACCGCAAGGCTCTCGGCCGAGAGCATGAGCAGGTCGCGCTGAGCCTGAAGAACCTGGGGGACGTTTACAGCATCCAGGGCGAGTACGACCTTGCCGTGCCGATCTTCCGGGAAGCGCTGGCTATTCGTCGCAGTCTGCTCGGTGAGGACGACGTTTCCGTTGCCGATACGCTGTTCTCCCTGGCGGAAACGCTCTACGAGAAGGGAGACCTTGAAGAGGCGGCCGGCATGATGCGGGACGTTGTGGATACCTACGGGAGACTGGGCGTCGGTGACGCGCCAACCGCCCTTGAGGTTCGCCGGACTCTGGCTCTGGTGCTGGCCATGCAGCCGGAGGGGCTGGACGAAGCCCAGGACCTTGCCCGCAAGGTGCTGGACAAGACCCGGGCGCTGTTTGGAGATCAGCATCTGCGTACGGCTCTGGCCGCGCGAACCATGGGGCACATCCTCTTGGATCGGCGAGATAGTGCCGAAGCCGAGCCGCTTCTGCGCGAAGCTATCGCTACTTACGAGCGGCTCAACCTGTCCGAGCGGAATCCGTGGATCGTAGCCGAAGCGGAGGGCGACCTGGGGTATTGCCTGCTGCTGGATGGGGCTGTTGATGAGGCCGAGGTCCTTCTGGAACGCGCCCACCGCAGGCTCCAGGATACGAAGGGTGACCGGTTTGTAGGGACCCATACTGCCCGGCGGAGACTTGATGTTCTCCGCGAAACTCGTGGGCAACCCGCCGAGGCCGAGTGAAGACCGGCGGGTCCGGCTTCTTCCGGGAATTTGAACATCAGGACGGCTCGGGCGACCTATCGGACGGCGGTTGCAGAACTCTCGGCATCCCGCGAGGAGTCCGCACGAGGAGCGCACTTCAGCCGCCTCCGACGTGGCGCAGTCGTTACACCAAAGACGCCGGCAGCAACAATGCTGACGGCGGTGCGTCAGCTTTGGTAACGTTCAATGGCGGCGAAGAGTTCGTCCGCGGTTGTCGCCTGGGCCATCGCCACTCGGAATCCGTTGGTCTGCCAGAGGCGACTGACGTGGGCCAGCGCCTGAATGTGCGGGCCCGTCTGGTCCGCCGGACTGGCCAGCATCGCCACCACGGTTACCGGACGCCCGTCAGCGCTGTCGAACTCGATCGGTTCGGCCGCCTTACCCAGCGCCATTACGAGATTACGACAAGAGGCCGGTTTCCCGTGCGGCACGGCTAAGCCAAGCCCGATTCCGGTTGAGCGGGTCTGCTCGCGGGCGAGGATGGTCTGCAGGAAGTCCTCGCGGTCCGCAGCGTGGCCGGCTTCACAAAGCACATCGACCAGCTCCGCGATGACCGCGTTCTTCTCGGTCGCCTTCAGGGGGACCCGTACACACTGCCGTTCGAGTATCTCCGTTATCTTCATCGAGGTTGCTTCGTCTCGCTGGAGGAGCAGGTCAAACAGAAAAGTCCATTCTCGGCGACCATCGCCGAATCTCATTCTCCGCGTAGAGTAGTCGCCGGACCGCAGCTCCGCAATGCGATCCAACACCGCTTGGCCAAGCCGGGTTTCCTCGGGTTTCAGGGTTCCACGTCGATATCGATGATCCCGTTAAGATCGTAGTCGCGAGCCAGCTCCTCGCGCAGCTTCGTCTGCCAACTGGCGTGGAGATCCTGAAACAGGAAGTTCGTTCCCCCGTAATGCCGGTCCGAGAACCGGTTTCCGTTGCGGCGTCCGTCAGACCCGGCGTAATTGGCCTCCCCGGCGTCGATGTAACTGCAATCGTCGTCGCTGAAGGGGTCGCCGGCTCCCTGGCCCCATCCGTCCCCCCGTTCTGAGTACTCGTTGGAGTCACCCATGAGCGGGAGTTTGGCCCTGATCCGTTCTCGGTGGGCGGCTTGGTCGGGGTTTGCACGGGTCGTCTCGCCATATACTTCATCGGCTTCCAAGGCATAGCTGTGAGCGCTCCACGCGGGAAGATAGACCCTATAGTGCCCCGAGCTGGGACCCTCGTCCCCAACCGCTTCACAGACGAAATAGGCCTGCCACCGGGGACCGTCAATGTTGCGTTGGGCCGGGTAGTTATCAGGGAGCCGAACCGGCTCGGCGTAAACATGAGCGAATAGCAGCTCCGCCCAGCCATATTCGATCGTCTCCGGCCCCGGCAACCCGGCAACCGGGATTCCCCCAATCCCGTCCCGTCGCAGATCTTCCTCCGCCGGAAACCATCTTGCCGGCGGCAAAGCGCCGCCGTAGTCGTTCTCGTAGACTCCGATTGCGTGTCCGATATCCTTGAGGCGGGCGAGGCAATGAACGCTCTTGGCTTGCGCTCGTGCCCGGCTTAGCGAGGGCATCAGGATCGAGATCAGCGTCGAGATAATCGCGATGACGACCAGCAATTCGATCAGAGTAAACCCGCGATAGTGTCGCTCGGCGACGTGCGTCGATCGCGGTATGCACATTGTCCGACAGCCCCCCGTAGTGTGCTCAGTGACACCCGACATCACCGCTCGGTGCCTCCACCTTGATAATAGCCTCCAGTCGAGCCGGGGCCAACCGGACTACGGCAAATACAGGTTCCCCAGAGATGCCGGGGTGTACGCGTTGCGGACGGCGCCGGACCACGTACTGAATTCCTGATTCTCCAGATCGAAGCGGGTGATGTTCAATCCCCAGAAGTCTCGGCTTGGGATTCCCGCTTCGAAGGCGGATAACGGGATGCGCAGCTCAACCGTCCATTGGTCCGGATGCGCCCGCGTCGCTACCTCGATGTCCGCCGGCCAGGGCTCGCGCATACCGCAAGGCGGTGAGAAACGGATGCCCTTCTCCGTCAGATCGCTCCCGGTCCGCTTAACCACGATATGGAAAAGATCCGCGGGAGACCGCGTGCCGGTATTGTACGGGTCCAACAGGATCTCGACGAGTTCCTCACCCATGGGGATCAGATCGTCGTAACGGACGGTCTTCCGCGCCGCCGTAGGGGCGGAGTTTCCGCGGGGCGTGCTGCAGTTCACCGCCAGGTACAGATGCTCCGCGTCGCTCATGACCAGCCCCACGGTTGCACTACGCGGACGCGCGTCCGCCGCCGTGATCGGGTCACCTGAGATCGGTATGAATTCGGCGGCGACGTTGGTTACCCCGGCCGGCCAGTCTTGAAGATCTCCGTCGACTCGAATCGGTGATTCGATTGGGCGGCTGTGGACACAACAGACCCGCAAGAAGAAGCGATGGTTCTCTCCGCGATCGGTGTCGAGCTCCAATGGCAATGCGACGGAGCCGGCTGCCGCCGCTGGGATTGTGTCGGTCTCAGCCTGCAGCCTCAGCCGTCGGGTCTGTCCGGGAGCCAGTCCCGAGAACGACTGTTCGGAGACCACGCCTCTCCAGCCGTCCGGAAGGTCCCTGAACCGAATACTCCCGCTTATCACTTGGTCGGTACGATTCACCAGGGTCAGCACGCCCTCGACTTCAGTCGTCGGGGACTGATACGATCCGGATGACCTGATTCTCGCCCCGTCCACGTAAACGCGCAGCCTCTGGGTATCGTTAGCAAATCGCCGCGATAACGCCGTGCGAACGAGGATTTCGGACCTGCTGAGCGGTTCACCGCGATACGCCGCGTCGAGAAGAGCCTGAGCCATGATCCGGCGCGCGGCTTCGAAAACGCTCGGATCATCCGGCCAGCCGATAGGTCGGCCGTCGGCGAAGTGGTTTCTCGCCGCGGCCGAACCGGAGTAACGAACCAGAGACTCGCGGACTATGCGGACCGTGTCTTCAAGGCCGTGCCGGTTCAACAGATCACCATAGGCAGCATCCTGGAGGCTGCGACGAAGGTACTTCAGACGGACCGACGCAACCGGCTGGGCCAGGCCGAAAGGCCGACCGGGGTAAAGCAGCACGCCCGGATCGAAACGTACGCAGTCGTTCGGATCGGGAGCTTCTTCCGCATCGGGCCAGTGGTTGACGGGCCCGACAAATGCCGCGTCGGCCTCCAGTGCTGCCACTTGCTGGCCAAGGACTCGAATGGATGACGGGCCGGCATGGATTGCGGTGGATCCGCTGAACGGGGGACGGTCTATTGTCACCCAGGTACGTCGTCCCGCCGCCCGCTCCGCGGCCATGATCTCGGCATCAAAGAACTGCGCCGGGGGCATCCAGATCCCCACCGCTTCACGGTAGAGCGGTTGTTCGTAGCCGATCCAGCCGAGCGGAACGAGGTCTTGAGGACAACGTCGTGATACCAGGGGGATGCCCTCGGCGGCACGTCTGAGCAAGCCGACCAGTTCAGCGTCGTGCGGAGAGCCTTGCTTGCCCGGAGGCGGTTCCGCGGGGAGTATCAGATAACTGCGGTCCGACCAGCCCATATCTGCGAAATGGCGGCTGCATTGCCTCAGGTAGTCACCCACAAACTCCGTTGGCGCAGGTCCGAGCCTTGCCGCCTCTGACTTGTCGGCCGTCCGCATCGGTTCCGCGGGGATGGGCCAATACTGAAGCGGAATCCGGTTAACGAAGCGCTGCCCGTTCAGGCAGGGTTCCACGATCCGGTCGAATCCCCCCCAGTCGAGCACCAGATCACCTTGCGCCTCAATCCTCATCCGGGGTGTCAGCGTCGGCAGAACCGGATTCAGCCGATGATTGCGCAGAAGGCGGATCGTCGAATCGACCAGCAGTTCGATGTTGTCTCGCTGGGCTTGGTCTTGCCAGTCGTTGACGGTAAGTCGAAGGGGGTGGCCCCGACTTTGCAGATGGTGGCTGCACAGTGCCAGGTGGTCGACTTCGGCGATGAACGCCCGATCCGTCGTTTCCGGCAACACGAACGGCCAGACCGTCAGTTCGACATTCACTGTGCCCACGGGTTTGCCCCGCGAGGTCAGCTCTACGCCCCCCACATAAGCGCCGGCAGGGACTCCCTTGGGCACGGTTAAGTCGGCCCAGAAGTAGTAGGTTTCCTCGGGCTTCAGAGCCGCCGGCAGCCCGCCGATCGGGGCGTGCAGGGGGACGAGGGCGTCGAGCGGGGCGTCGACGCGCGCTTCCGCCGCAAGCGTACGAACGTGCCATCCCGGCCAGTCTTCGATTCGGACTCGGTGCAGGCGAAACAACTGCACCCCGGCGGGGTCTATCGCCGAATCGGATGATCGAAGCGGAGTGATGCGAATGTCCGGTTGCTTGAGCTCTGCCCCACCGGATCGCCATGCAAACCGAAAGCTGAGCACTTCCCCGATGGCACCGGCCAGCCGGACTCGGTTAGTAGTCCAACCAGCGGCGTCATGCACGTCGGGCGCGGACTCGGGCAGCACCCAGACCTTAGCGGCCGGACCTACTACCTGACAACCGCCCAATACTGCGATGGCAGCCAATCCGACCGCCAGTCGCATCGGGATAATCGCACGAACGTGTCGGGCGTAAACCCGAACCTGCTCAGCAACGAGCCGCAAAACTTTGCTCACGGAGGTTGAAGACTAAGAAGGATCCTCGACGTCCTCGGTCTCGCCCTCATCGGGATTGACGACCTCGATGGTGCCATCTTCCTTGGCCCGCACTTTTCTGAGTATCGCCGGAGGCACCTGATCTTCCGAAATCGGCACGGGCGTAATCATCGCCGGGACGTCATCCAAAGAGCTCTCGGTTACTTCCTCCTCCGGAGGCGCCGAGACGAACCGCACTACCGTGAAAACCTCATCAAGCCGGGCGATACGGTCTTTGGCGAGCTGATAGTACGGCACACCGTTCAAGGCCGTGTTGTCCAACACAGCCTTGAGGTGCCGACGCGCCGTCTCTTTGTGCTCGGCCTTGCCGTCCCGTGCAAACTCGTTTTCTGCTACCGTAGCGAGACCACAGTGGGCTGCACCGAATGCGATCGGGTTGTTGGCGAACCGAGTGAGTAGCGCGTTGAAGGCCTCTCCGGCCTTCTTGTTCCATTCCGCGCTCGGCGGATCATCTACTTCGCGCGCCAGACGTAGAGCTTGTGCTCCCTGATCGACCAGCGAAGTCAGGACGAAATGTCGATCAGTCGCGTCACTGGTCAGCCGGCTGAGGCGATCAAGCGACGCCGTGCTGTTCTCCACGGTATCGTACTTGAGCTCGGCCTTCTGCTGCCACAGGTCTTCCAAGGCTACGGCGCGAGACCGTGCCGTCATGCCCGCGATTATTATTACCACGACCACGACCAGGGCGATCATTAAGATCTTCGTGCCGTGTTCGTTTAGATACGTTTTGGCGACCTCCAGCATGTGGGACAGGTCGTTTTCCTTCAACTCGTGACGTCGTTCCGATTTCATATTACTGTCTTCTTCGCTGATTCCGCTCCGACCGCCTACGGTGCGATCGGCGTGATGATTACATCAACTGTCACTCGACCGAACATCCCGGGCGGTCGACCTTGGATCGTGATGGTACACGATTCCGCCCCGCGCTCAAACTTCATTGTATATCGCCCATGCACATTGCTGTCACTGGTCTCGACCCACCGCACCAATGGCATCTGCTCGCGGTAAAACTGCCGCGTACGCGACTTATCGGCCTTTCCCGTGTAGCGGTGACGCACATAACGGATCGAGCCCGACGCCCAATCCTCGCTAGACTGATCGACCAAACGGAACCCAACTGGTAACGGAATATCCGCCGTTACCGGATGCGGCGAGGCCACCATGCCGCCAGCTTGGTCTCTTACGCCCGAACCTACGCATCCGCAAGTTGCGATGAGCACCCCGGCCGCCAGGGTTTGGGTTATGCGAATAATCCTGTGTGACACTGCCAGCCCTCGATGTGCGGGCCCCCAACGCTTTGCGGCCCGCACGCAACTGCACGGTGAGAAAGGAGCTTACGACTCGCCACCGTTCTCGTCAACGACGTGTGCCGTTCCGCGGTATCTCCGCCGGAGACGAGGGGAGTTTATTGCCCCTGGCGAGGTTGAACTACGGTTGTTTTCGGCCGTACTAACGATAGACTGTTCCGGTCGTTAATCACGCGGTCTCTTCGCGAGGCTCTTTCCGCCCAATTGGGCGCCGGCAACCTTTTCTTATGGAGGCAAGCAGACATGGCCGCCGACTCGTCAGAATCAACCGGATCCGCCGATTCGCCCCGGCCGAAGCGACCGTTCATCAGCGCTCGATTGATCATCCTGGTGGTGGTTGGAGCAGCGATGGCCACCTATTGGGCGACCAGGGAACCCGTGGTGTTCGACCCGAACGATGCCGGAGACCGGGACCAGATCGTCGCCGATGACCTGTCGGCAGTGGAGGTTGGCCAACAACTTGTTTGGCAACAGCCCTGTGAGGGCGAAGGACCCCCCGAGGACGCCCCGGTCGAACTGTCGATCGATGTCTGGGTAGATCCGGCCGACACCAAGAACAGGCTACATTTCAGTATCACTGAGGCGCATGGGTACTACGTTGATACTCCCAGCATGCTGTTCTGGTATCAGGAAGCCGGTGAGGATATTGGTCCCGAAGAGTCTGGCCTCGTGCTCCGCCAGACGATGTTCAACAACCTGGTGCCGGCCAACGGTGAGATGCGAGATTGTCTTGAGGTGGTCGCGGCGGAGCTGGAGCTGGTCGGCGGGGACATCGGAACCACCGAGAACTGGCAAGCCGAAGTCATTGATTACCACAGGGCGCGGATCGAAAACTGTGATCCACTGCCCACCGTGACGAAGAGGGTCAAGTGCGATTGATGGCCGGCGAACCGGCGCGGGTGTTACTTCGGGGGACGCGTTTCGGCTGCCCTGTCACGTACTCCTCGGTGGTGTCGTGAAAGCGCGGCTGGTCGTATTCGCGGTGCTCGGGGTATCTCTACTGGTCTATCACGTCGTCACGAATGACGATCTCAGGCCGCAGGTGCCGACACTCGGTCGGGTGTTGCCGGGAGAACCTCCGCATGAAGTGGTTGAGATTCGTAAGCAACTTGTGCGAGAGCAGAAGATCGGCGGGGAAGAGCCGCCGGAGCCTGTTGATCTCACCGTTCGGGTCTGGACGGATCCCACTGATGGCAAGAACCGGCTCTACTACGAGATATCCGAGGCTCACGGTTACTACGTGGACACCTTCAGGCTGCAGTTCTGGTTTGCCGGTGGTGAGGGAATCACCGGGCCACGCAGTTCTCCCCTCGTCGTTCCTGTGTTTTTGAATGATTACCTAACCGCCGGCGATGTGCTGCGGAGCTGTGTCGACGTGACGCCGATCGAGCTTCGTGGGGTTGGCGGGAGCCTCGGGTCAAGCGAGGACTGGGCGGCGCGGGTTGTTAGCTATTACCGGGCGCGCGCCGCCAATCCGGATCCTCTGCCTGAAGCCCCCGTGGGGATTCGATGTGACTAAGCCCGGAAGACTCATCCAACCGAAGTACAGGGTGGGGGTCAATTCCGCTTCTGCGGCTGCTGTCAGGTGAGTAGCTGGAGGATGTTGAACAGCACCGAGAGCAGCAGGATCACACCCAAAGCGAGAACGAGTTGGCTTGATACCCCGGTGGTGCCTGCAACGACCTCGTCCTCATCGGGGTCCTTCTCGATTGCCTTGCCTTTCGTGGCCAGCGACTGGAGCAGTGCATGGTCATACTTCTGCCGGGCTAGGAGCGGGGGTTCTCCTTTGGCGACCGCTTCGATATCGGCAATAGCCTCCTCGGCCGACGGATAACGGTCGTTAGGGTCCTTCGCCATCATTACTTCGATGATCTCGCCCACGCCGGAGGAGAGCGCTTCGTTCACATGGTCCGGGGGCACCAGCGGCTCTTTGAGGTGCTTGTGCATCACCGCCGACGGCGTCGCCCCGTCAAACGGGACCTTGCCGGTTACCATGTGGTAGAAGGTGGCCCCGAGTGCATACAGGTCGGCCCGGCAGTCGATGTCGATATCGCCGCGAATCTGCTCCGGACTGATGTAATACGGTGTGCCGTACGCCCGCCCGGCCTCTGCGGCCGCCGTTGCGTAATCGCCGATCTCCCTGGCCAAGCCCATATCAGCCAACTTAACCATGCCTTCTTTGGTGAGCATGATGTTCTTCGGTTTGACATCGCGGTGGATCAGATCCATAGAATGGGCGTGTTGCAGGGCCTGCGCGGTCTGTAGGATGATCCGCAGAGCCTCTGCTTCGGCCATGCACCGACCGTCGGTCAGATGTTCGTAGATCGTGTCGCCGTCGATGAACTCCATCACGAAGTAGTGGTAGCCGCTTGACTCGCCCACGTCGAAGGCCTGGACGATGTGCGCGTGGTTAAGCCGCGCGGCAGCCCGACCCTCTCGATAGAATCGCTCCACGAACTCCGGGTTCTCGCTCAGCCGCTTCGGTAGCACCTTGATGGCCACTATCCGGTCCAGACTCAACTGCTTGGCCTTGAACACCACGGCCATAGCGCCCTGCCCGATCTTGCTGATGATCTGAAACCCCGGAATCTGCTGGGCCGGACGGTACATCGAGTCCTCGTCCAGCGACAGATTCAGTCGTTTGACCTGGGAGTGGGTGGCGTAACCGCGTTGGATGAGAAGCTCAGGCAGGGGGATCTCGGTTCCCTTTTTGGCGAGGGCTTTCTTCTCAGTAAGCACGAGATCCACCTCGCTGGCCGTGCATAGCTTCCGTTCGACCACCAAACGGGCGAACTGAGATTCGTCGAGTGTTGACATATTTGAGTCCATCAAGACGGGGGTGGCTGTCAGCACCGCCGCCAACATGCCGCCGGTACACGATCCACCCCACAATACGGTAGGCGCAGATCCGCGATAGATCGACCGGTCGGCGATATACGCGGACGCCTATGCGGAGATCCCCTACAGGTCCTTTCTGCGCTTGGACCCGTGAATCGCGTGCTACGTACGAGCTGTGCGCCCGAGGCCGACGCCAATGGGCTGAGCTCCGATAAGCTCCCGCGCTATGACAACCGTAGCGGCATTCGGTCGCCGGTCAAGTAAACAACGCAGGGCTTGGGCTACCAATGAGTGCTGCCGCCCTGTGAAAAGGTAAGGGGACCTGTCCGCGATGCGATCGCTCCCCAGGTATGTCGCGATGCGTGTGGTGAGTTCGCCGATACCGGCCCCGGTCTCGGCGGATATCCAGAGTCCTTGCTTGGGTACGACCCACTCTGGCCGGGCCGCCCCCCGATCGGCTTTGTTTAGCACGATCAGAGTACCGGCGGAGTTTTCCTCGGCGTCCACGCACGCCTCGATTGTCTTGGTCTCCGAGATGGAAACGCCATCAAGAACGAGAATCCGCAAATCGGCCGCGTTGGCTTCGTTGCACCCCGATTCGACGGCCAGGCTCTCCAGGTCGTCATCCGGGAGTCGTCGCCCGGCAGTGTCGACGAGGGTTGCGGGGATCCCGTCGAACTCCGTCGAGGCGGTTACCCAATCACGAGTTGTGCCCGCCCGGGGAGCTACCATCGCTGCGTTCCGGCCGACGAGACGATTGAACAAGGTCGATTTCCCGCTGTTGGGAGGTCCGACCAGCACAACCTTCGCCCCGTGAAGCAGGCGTCGGGCGTCGTCGTACCCTTGCAGCAGACTCTCCAGCTCGGCACGGACCCCCTCCGGATCCGTTGCACACCGCCCTGCAACCCGCCGCAGGCTGTCGGCGAGATTCTCGCGCTGCCATGACAGGAACCTGACGGCACGGGCGGTTTTCGCCTGAACCAGTGCGTCGAGCGCCTCGGCCTCGATCCTTCCGGTTGCCGACCACACGTCGCTTGCGGCAGGGGGCGTTTCTACGATTTCCGCCCCATGCTCTGCCAGGCTGCTCAATACGCGTTGCAGAACCCGGATTCCGCCGTGAGCGGCAATGTCGATCGTGGGAATACCGCTTACGATTGCCAGGCTAACCACTGCGTCGTCGATGCTCTCGGTTTCATCGTGAATGCTTCCGTACCGGAGCCGGTCGACGTCGGCCTCCGCAAGAACCCGACCTGACCGGCTCTCGAAGACCCGGTTGAGGATGCTCAACGCGCCTTCACCTACAACCCGAACGATGCCCAGTGCTCCCATGCCGGCCGGAGTGGTTACGAAGCAGCGCGCCACGTTATCACCGTTCATACGCCTCTGTCGGAAAGGTATCTCGCATACGCCAACCCGACACCTTGAAGAGTGAGATTAGCGACGGCGGAGTCGATGAAATCGCATTGGGGGGCCAACAGCTCCAGGCTCCCGCCGGTGGCGACGACGTGTGGCCAGGAGCCCAGCTTCGTCGCGTAGGCCTCGACCAAGCCACGCACGGCTCCGGCTACGCCGCGACACACGCCGGTTTGCATTGCTTCTGCGGTGTTGCGTCCGTAGGGCAGTTCCGGAATCGCGGGCATGACTTTGGGTAGTGCCGCAGTGTGCTCATTTAGTGAGCGCAGTTGTAGTTCGAGCCCCGGCAGGATCGCTCCGCCTTGCAGGACGCCCTCGTCGTCAACGAGATCGACCGTAACCGCGGTGCCGAAATCCACGATCGTGCATGCCGTATTAAGTTCGCAGGCTGCGGCGGCGGCGGCGCAGACGCGGTCCACCCCGATTGCTCTAGGATCCTCGACCGCCACGTCGATTGGCAAGGGGATAGTGTCACCGACGATCAGAGCTCGTTGGCCCAGCTCGACCTGGACCACCTCCGCAATCCGGGCACACGCGGCCGGTACCACTGCTCCGATTATCACGGCGACGGGGCGTTTCTTCGGGAAAGCCTCGCGATGGGCGGCGAAGGCCTCGGCAAAGGCCTCGTCATCTCCGGTGGCGATGGTCACCGGAGACTTCACCCGGCCCTCGTGCCAGGTTGCGATGCTCGTGTTTGTATTGCCGACATCGATCGCGAGAGCGGGGGCCAGCGGGTCATATTCGCGAGGTATCTGCGTCATGGGTTCTTCCGGTGGGGGGGCTGGGGGAGTTCGGGCCCCACTTCTGGGGCCTCTTCCCGGGTCTTGAACTCCTGCACTTGCGACCAGAGCCGTTCGGCGAGTTGCGCGACCCCTTCACCAGTAACGGCGCTGATGGGCAGAACTTCGCAGCCGATTCCCTCCGAGAGTTCTCTGACCGTTTCGCCCGTATCGCCGATCAGATCGATCTTGTTCGCTGCCACAACTTCGTCCTTCCCGGCCAATTCCTCGCTGTACTTGCGGAGTTCCCGGCGTATCGCCCGGTACGATTCGAGCGGTGACAGATCGGAGTATTCCGAACCGACGTTCACAAGGTGCAGGATTATGCGGGTTCGCTCAACATGTCGAAGGAAGGCGTCGCCGAGACCCGCGCCCTCGTGGGCTCCTTCAATCAGCCCCGGGATGTCGGCCATGACGAACCGACGATGCCCGGAGAGTTCAATAATCCCGAGTTGCGGTTTGAGCGTCGTGAAGGGGTAGTCGGCGATCTTGGGCCGTGCTCGTGAAAGTCGCGCCAGCAACGTGCTCTTGCCCGCATTGGGAAGGCCGACGATTCCGACGTCGGCCATCAGCTTCAAATCCAGGCGCAGCCAACGCTCCTGTCCGGGTGATCCCGGTTCGGTCTCTCGCGGGATCTGGTGAGTTGCGGTGGCGAAATGCACGTTTCCGCGGCCGCCCTTTCCGCCCTGCGCGATGCAGACCGGCTTTCCCGGCTCCGAGAGGTCCTTGATAAGTATACCCGTGTCTCTGTCATGCAGCAGGGTGCCGACGGGAAGCTCGAGCACCAGGTCCTCGCCGGACATCCCGGTCATGTTCTTGCCAAGTCCCGGCTGGCCATTCTTGGCGATCCAGTGATGCCGGCTCGCGAAATCCAACAAGGTTTCGACGTTCGGTGCGGCAACCGCGTAAACACTGCCGCCGTCGCCGCCGTCGCCGCCGTCCGGACCCCCTTTGGGGATGAACTTCTCACGCCGGAAGCTCAGGCAGCCGTCTCCACCCTTACCCGCTCGCACGTAGATTTCGGCCTGGTCGGCGAACATGATGATCCAGTCATTGGGGCACGATTACGACGCCGCACAAAAAAAGAGGATGGTCCGAAAACCATCCTCAGTATCGACTTATTCACACCCGGCGGACTACATGCGCTCGGGTAGCACATCCACCTTGCGGCCGCGGAACCGGACATAGCCGTCCGCCAGGGCGAAAAGAGTGTCGTCCTTGCCGCGCCCTACGTTGTGCCCGGGTAGGTGCGGGGTGCCGCACTGACGCAGGATGATAGTACCGACCGTTACCTCCTGACCGGCATATCGCTTGATGCCCCGAAACTGCGGGTTGCTGTCGCGACCGTTCCGCGAGGAGCCTTGCCCTTTCTTATGTGCCATAAACGTTCACTCCCTGTTCTCGCGCCCGCTGGGTCCGGGGCGGCTTATCACTCTCAATCGTGGGACTTAGCCTCAACGCATTACCCACTCGCGGCTCCGGCGAACGGGCACGGCGCGAGCACGCGTCGTAACATCGCCGGGAAGATCGTAACGGACGGCCAACGTTCTGCGGAAGAGGAAGACCCGGGCGTTTTGCTCCGACTCCTTCTCGTCCGGCCTGAAGGTCGGGTTGCCTACTCGCTCAATATCCCCGGAAAGCCCGCTGAAATACACCGTGAAGCTGCTGGCCTCGCTGTCGAACATCCGAAAGACCGCTACGGTTGTCCGAGCGTTTTCCCGTCCTTGGAGCAACGGCCCCGATGCCTTCGATGGCGGACTGAAAAACGGGTATTCCTTGTTGTGCCTAGCGGCAATTGCGTCGTACACGCGGGGGCTGATCATGTCCCCAGCGCGAACGGTCTCAAGCGTATCCGTAACCAGCTCCACACTCGGATAGAAACCCACCTCTTGCCGGCTGTTGTTCGTTACCCGGTATAGCACGTACCAGTACATCGTGGGTTCCGTATCTCCCGGCAGAACCACCGAAATCCGCTGGGGATCGTGGAATTCGACGTCCAACTGCCAAGACGAGCTAATCAGATCCGCCTCCGGCGCTCCGGCAACCGGACGGGTCACCACGCCGACGACCAATGCGCACAATAACACTACCACTGTTCTCATGGCCGGTATGCTAGTCGATTTTCGGCGGCCGTCAACCGTCAAGCCGTCGTCAACTCGGTCTATCTGCAAGACTGTACGCGGCTGCCGTGACGGGCCACAATGGGCGCGGCAAGCTAAACCAGCGGAAGGAGGGACGAGATATGACTTCCGACGAAAAACCGATACTAGTTGCAAACAAAGAAGGTGTTCGGACTCTCACGCTGAACCGGCCGGCGGTACTCAACGCCGTGGATCTAGACCTTATTGACGCCCTCAACCGCGCGATTGCTGCGGCCGGGGCCGATAAGAACATCCGCTGTCTGGTGATCACCGGGGCGGGGCGGGCCTTCTGTGCAGGGCAGGATCTGGGCGTGCTGGCCGAGGGGCACCGGGCCAAGAACCCGGTTGATCTCGGGGCGCTGATCAGAGACCACTATAACCCTGCCATAACCAAGCTGAGAGCCCTGGAGAAGCCGGTGATCGCTGCGGTGAACGGGGCAGCGGCCGGGGCGGGATGCAGCTTGGCTTTGGCATGTGACTTCCGGATCGTGGCCGAGTCCGCCAGCTTCATCCAGGCCTTCGTAAAGGTCGGCCTGCTCCCTGACGTAGGGAGTACGTGGATGCTCCCGCGGCTGGTTGGCGAGGCCAAGGCCCTGGAAATGGCCCTCACCGGACGTAAGGTCGGGGCTAAGGAAGCGCTGGAGATCGGCTTAGCTACTCAGGTCGTTACTGATGCCCAGCTATCCTCAACGGTTGAGGATCTGGCTCGCCGGCTTGCTGATCTTCCGACCAAGGCCATCGGCTTGGCCAAACGTGCGATCCACAAGGCGTGGACTTCGGAGTTTGGGGATCAGCTTGCTCTCGAGGCCGCTCTGCAGACCGAGGCCGGGCGAAGCCAGGATCACCGCGAGGGTGTAGCGGCGTTCGTCGAGAAGCGTAAACCTGTCTTCAAAGGGCGCTGACCTGTCGGTCCGCGCCGACGGGACGACTCGGCGAAGGGCCGGGGAGCGTCATCCATGCCCTCGCGGGCTCCATGGCGGTTCTGTGGTTTTCCCAGGAGTCACAGTTACGCAAGGGGATAGGGTCTCGTGATGCCGGCGGCAAAGGCTTGACCGTTCGGGCACGACGGCTAATCTGCGGGCGAACTTCACCGATTTCCCTGGTCCTACCAACCCTGGAGTATTTCATGACTCGTTTAGATGCCACGATCGGACACGAAGGCTCCAACTTCACTGCGAGCGCCGCGCACGCCAAGGCGGTCGAGCTGGGCAAGGCGGTTGTGCGGATGACCACGGCGTCCGGGTCAGGCCATCCGTCGACGGCCCTGGCTTTGGCCCATGTCATCGTCGAACTGATGTACCGGCAAATGCGCTGGGATCCGTCTGATCCTTGGAACGCCGGCAATGATCGCCTCGTTCTATCGGTCGGACATGCCGTGCCGATAGTCTACGCCGCCTATGCCGATCTCGGTGGAGCGGTGGGGGTGGACCCCGCCCAAGCGAAGCCGTTGCGGGTCGAGGACTTGGCGGCTCTTCGTGAGCAGGAGAGCGTTCTTGACGGGCACCCGAACCCGGCCGAGGGCTTCCCGTTCTTCGATGCGGCGACGGGATCGCTTGGTCAGGGGCTGTCGGTCGCGGCGGGGTTGGCGCTCGCGGCCCGCCGGGACGGAATCGAAAAACGCATCTTCGCGATTGTCGGCGACGGTGAGTCCCGGGAAGGGCAGATCTGGGAGGCGGCCGATTTCATCGTGGACCACCGGCTGCACAACGTCGGGCTGATCGTCAGTGCCAACGGTCATGGACAGGCGGCCCCGGTCTCAACGCAGCAGTCTGCGGGCCGGATTTCGGCGAAACTTGTGGCGTTCGGCTGGCGCGTCGTCGAAGTGGACGGCCACGATCCCGCCGCGCTGTCCGAGGTGCTGTCGTCCGTCGGAACCGGGGATCGCCCGACGGCGGTGATTGCCCGGACGATCAAGGGGTGGGGGATCGACTCGATTCAGAACCGGAACTTCCACGGAAAGCCCATCGCCGCCGCGGATCTGGAGAGCGTCTGCCGGGAATTGGATGAGACCGGGAAAGCGGCGGGGGCGGCTCCCGGAGACGGGATGGGCCCCGCTTTGCCGGCGCGCCGAGCCGCGGAGGTTCCGCTGCCGGCGGCGGTACTTCCGCCGTTTGGCGATTCCCTTTCGCGCGTGGGGTTGGCCCAGGCCATGGACAGCCGGAAGCTCGCTACGCGCAATGCCTATGGTGTGGCGCTTGTTGCCCTCGGGGATGCGGATGCACGAGTCGTGGCTTTGGATGCCGATGTCAGCAACTCGACGTTCGCCAACTTCTTTGCGAAGGAGCATCCGGACCGGTTCTTCGAGTGCAAGATCGCTGAACAGAACATGATTACGGTGGCTGCGGGGCTGGCCGCCGGTGGCAAGATTCCCTTCGCCAGCAGTTTCGCGAAGTTCTTGGCGCGGGCGGTCGACCAGATCGACATGGCCGCGATTTCCAGAGCCAACATCAAGATAGTGGGCTCGCACGCCGGCGTTTCTCTCGGGGCGGACGGTCCCTCGCAAATGTCCGTGTCGGACATGGCCTATTTCCGCAGCATGACCAAGGTGGACACGGGGCTGGGGCACGTGGCCTGTCGTGTCTTTCACCCGGCCGATGCCATCTGCGCGTACCGGTGCGTGGAGCTGATGGCGGCTACCAAGGGCATGTGCTACCTCCGGACGCATCGCCCGGCCGCACCGTTCCTCTATGCTCTGGAAGAGCGGTTCGAACTAGATGGCTGCAAGCGGTTGCGGGAGGGTGGGGATCTGACCCTCGTCAGCAGTGGCTACATGGTCCACCCGATTCTGACAATCGCCGATAGCCTGCGGGTCGACGGTATTGAGTGCAATGTGTTCGACGCCTATACGCTGCCGCTCGATCCTACACCGATTCTTCAGTCCGCACGCGAGGCCGGCGGGGTGATCTTGACGGTCGAGGATAATTATGCCGGCGGACTTCATGCCGAACTGGCCGAAGCCGCTGCTGAAGCGGGCGACGTTCGGGTGATCGGGATGACGGCCCGGCGGATTCCGAAGTCGGCGAAGTCGGCGGCGGAGGTTTTTCTCGCACGTTGGTGTGGGAGCGACGTATATACTCCGGAAGGCCAAGGAGATTGTGAAGCGTTGAGCCGTGTTCCAGTGTCCGGGGGAGGGCGCACTTTTCGGTTGCGTCATCCCCGGAGCGATGGGCGAAGGACGCGGTCTGACTGAGGAGTGTGTTTATGTTGGGGTCGAGGGCGATTCGCCGCGGTGTGATTGGGTTGGTCGTTCCTGCCGTTGTGGGGTTTTCGGCGGCTATTGCAGGGTCGAAGTCCGACTTTCCGAACCCCCAGGTTGCCCGGCTTGAGATGTTCAGCGGTCCCTGGGAGGTTTCAGAGCACCACTACGACGCCGAGGGCGATCGGGTAGCTACGTTTGAGGGCAAGGAAACGAATACGTGGATTCTGGAAGATCATGCGATCAGGCGCAGCTACCAATCCGGGGATGAGTCGCGGGTCTACCGAGCGGAAGGGCATCTGACCTGGAACGAGGCGGAGAAGAAGTACCACGGCGTATGGTTCGACAACGTTTCGTCCACCGGCCCGTCCACGGTGAAAGGCGAATGGCTCGAGTCCGAGAACACATTCGTGTTCTTCGTGCAATCGAAGACGATGGAGGGTGTGACGCTTACTCACAAGGTCATGGACCACTTCCGTGATGAACGGACCAGGGTCGCGACCACCTACGCCGTTAACGGTGACGCGCTGACGAAGCGGATCGAAGTGCATTATAAGCGAGATATCTCCTGCCCGGGAGCCCAGCAACGTTTCAGTACGATCCCGCGAGGCTAGGGCTACGTCACACCCAGCTTCTGGGTCTGCCACTGCTTCTGAGCAGCGTAGGGACGAAATGCGGCGTGGATTGAATTCGGACCTTCACGTGTGACGAAGCGGTAGTTCGGTCTCCGGGAAGTCTGCTGGAGTGTTCCTTTCAGGTTTGGGAGTGTTGGGCATGGAAGTATTTGAGGCTATCGCCAAACGGCACAGCTATCGCGCGTCGTTCGAGGAGACTCCGATTCCGCGGGCGGATCTTCAGCAGATTGTCCAGGCGGGTATTCAGGCTCCGTCGGGGAAGAACGGGCAGACCACCAGCTTCGTAATCCTGGATGATCTTGAGTTGGTTCGGAAGATCGGGGCGATGCCTTCAGCCAACCGGGCTATGCGCCAAGCTGCCGCTATGATTGCGTGTGTGATCGACGTACAGCCGGAACCGGTCTACGAAGGACATTCCTTCGCCATCGAGGATTGCGCGGCGGCGGTTGAGAACATGTTGCTGGCGGTTACGGCTTTGGGCTATGCCACGGTATGGATCGACGGCTGGCTCCGCCTGGAGCAGCGCGCCGAGACCATCGGGGACCTCCTGGGTGTGCCCGACGGCAAGATTATTAGAGTGATGCTCCCGATCGGTATTCCGGTGGAGAACCGGCAACAGATGGAGAAGTTCCCCTTTCAGCAACGGGCGTGGTTCAACCGGTACGGGGCGTCTACTGACGCCCCCTCCTGAACGCCTGAGTCCCTTTTCTCTAAAATACTGGAGCAAGATATGAACTTGTCTAACAAGATCTTGACAACGAGGATGCTGGTGGGGGCGGCGCTTTCCCTGGGCCTCGCCGTCGCCCCCCCTGGCCTGCGGGTCGTTTTAATCCGCCTCTTGATGTGGTACAGAACGTCGAGTTGGATCGTTATGGCGGGAAGGTGGTACGAGATTGCCCGTTATCCGAACTCGTTTGAACGCGGCCTGCGTGGGGGTGACTGCGGATTACACACCTCGCGATGACGGCCGCATCGACGTAGTCAACACTTGCGTCGAGTCGTCCCTTGATGGGCCGTCGCGTGATATCCAAGGAACGGCTCGTGTCGTTGACACCGCTACTAACGCAAAGCTGAAGGTCAGTTTCTTCTGGCCGTTCGAGGGGGACTATTGGATCATCGGCCTTGCCGAGGATTATTTCGTACGCGGTGGATTGGATCCCCGGACCGCCGGTTCCTCTGGATTCTCAGCCGGACCCCGACAATGGACGAAGAGCTCTACCAGCAGATTCTGGACAACCCTGCCGGAGAAAGGATTCGATCCCGATTCACTGTCGATTGTGCCCCAATCCGACTCAGACTCGCAAGATTAGGGTTTTCAGTGTCCCATGAGCCACGGAGATGACGGTCTTTAGTTTCTCCAATCAGTCAGACGCTTGCTGCTGGCCGGCGACCAACGACGGCGTAATGGGAGGCATCTCCCAGGGCCAATCGGAGATCACTTCCGAAGGGACCCTGCGTTTCTTCGGTTGCGTTTCGCTGGAGAACAACGGCGGCTTTTCGTCGATTCGCTCTCGTGAAGAAGCGAAGGACCTATCGGCATACAACGGTATTCTGATACGAGTCCGCGGTGACGGAAAACCGGTACGCCCTTACTCTCCGGACGGACGTGAGGATCCGGGCCGGCTCTTACCGCGTGAAGTTCGATACGGAAGCGAATGAGTGGTTGGAGTTGTTCCTGCCCTTTGCGAGCTTTCGGCCGACGTCTTTTGGCGTCGAAACAGGCGCATGTTCCGCCGTTGGACCCCCGGAAGATCCGGTCTTTCGGTTTCGTGATTTCGGACAAACAGGCCGGGCTTTTCAGCCTGGAAGTGGATTGGATTAAGGCGGTGAATCGACAGCGGTCCTGACAGAGACAGCCCGCCTACCTGAGCCTGCCGCTCGCTTTGAGACCGCGAGTCGCTTTTCCGGAAGGTCGTAGAGGAGAAGCGTAGAGGTCGGGCTGGTCGGACCGGGCTAAGCTACCGGCCGAAGCTGTGGGTATCGACGTTGAAGACTTCGTCGGTTGCGGGTAAGCGTGCCTCGAAGGTGTCATACTGGATGGTGTATTGTCCCAGACGCGGATCTGCGTAGCTGCCCGTGATCCGGAACGGAATCCGCACGCCGTCGACGTCGCGATAGTCTTCGTAGCTGACCGCCAATCCGACGGGTCCGCTGCCGGGGACCTTGGGAATGGAGATCGTCTTAAGAACCAGCCCGGTGGCGACGTCGACGAAATGCGTCATGGGCGCGGCGGCGAACGGGGTTCCCCGCACGAGGTAGACATCCCGGCCGCCTACGGTGGTTCGACGGACCACCCGCAGCTCGCGGTAGAGGTCTTGCCAGTCACCGATCGCAGCCGGCACGGTGCGAAGCCTGGCTTGCTCGCGTTCGGCGTTGTCGAGTTCGGTCAAACCGGAGACCGGCGAGACCCGCCAGGCTCGGTCTTCGCCTACGACGGTGGTCTGGGCTTCCATCCCGCTGAACTGGACGGTCTCGCGCGAGCGCCGGCCGTCGGTGACCAGGGTGTTGCGGCCGCTGAGGCGGTGGACCGCGATGTTCATCGTTCCGGTCATGCGGAACGCGCCGAGTCTGTTCAGTTGTTCGAGCCCGTGTGCTTCTGAGTGCAACGCGAGCAACTCGTCGATCGATGGCAAGCTGTCGTCCGGCTCGATCCGCGGATTGTGGCTGTCCTGCGTGAACGCCGGAGGCGTCATCCCCGTGATCTTGCCGGCGCTGTTTCGCACAAAGTGGATACGCCCTTCGGGCGGGCCGACCAGCTCCCAAACGTCGGCAACATCGGTGGGAATCAGCTCGAATTCGGCCACCCCGGGAATCTCGATCGCCAGTTTGTCGCCGTTGCCCGTGACCGCCCGGAACATGTTGTCTCTTTCAGACCAATACAAACCGCAATACGGCTCATACTTGGACGGAACCGCCCGCGTCACATTCGTCGGTTCGATAAGGAGCTCATTGATAGCCCGCTCAATCTGGATGCCGGTGGGGTTGCCGCGAGATTGGGTAAAATAGAGGATCATCAGATCGCGGTCGGGCCAGACCCAACAATGCGTTCCTTCTGAGCCGTCGTGCCCCCAAATGGCCGACGTCATTTCCGACTCGTCTTGGACATTGTAGTACAACATCCAGTCCTGCCCGTAGTACACGTCACGTCCGGGAAAACCGGTGGAGAAATCGGTCAGGGAGACGGGGGTAAGCCCGCGCTGGATGGCGGCGGTGGAAAGCAGGCGCTGTCGGCGTTGGCCGACCACCCCGCCGTCCATCCACAAGGTCAGGAAGCGGGCATAGTCCATAGGCGTGCCGAGCAACCCCTGCGCGCCACGGAGGAACGCGGCGTCTTCCGGTTGGCCGGGTTGCCAGTAGGACTCCCATTGACCATCGCGGATGACATACCGGCTGGCACACCGGTCCTGCGGGATAGCCCTCTTGCCGTTCGGCGCGAACGTGTCATTCATTCCGAGCGGAGCCAGGATGCGCTCCTCCACGAGATTATCCAAGCTCGTATTGCTCGCTTCAGAGAGAATGGCGCCGAGGCTGTTCGCGCCGCCGTCGCTATACTGGAAGCCCGTGCCGGGGAGGAACTCCTCCGGACCGCGGCGGCCCCAGTAGTCGGCAATGTCCTTGAGCGTCTCGTTCTTGCCCGGGGCATGGTACTCCCAGGCGAGCCCGCTTCGGTGCGTCAGAAGGTCGCCCACGGTTATCGTTCGGGATCTGTCGTTATTGAACGAAAGGAGGTACGCGGCCGCGGGGGTGTCTGGGGAAAGCACGCCGTCGTCGATCAACATCTGTGCGGCCGTACCGATAATCGGTTTGGTCATCGAGCGTAGATTGAAGATCGTATGGAGCTGCATTCGGACCGACTGATCGCGATCCTGCCAGCCGATGCCCTCGTGGAGCACGGTTCTGCGGTTCTTGATGACCAGCAGTTCCGCCCCCACGATTTTCTCGTCGTTGACGAATCCGTGAACGGTGTCACTTAGCCTGCCGAGTGCGTCGGATGAGATGCCCTGGCTTTCGGGGGTGGCGATGGGAAACGCGATTCGGCCTTCGGAATCTGCCCGGGCGGTGAGGCAGGGCAGAACGGTGGCCGTAAGCAAAATGGCTAAACCACCAGCGCACCAAAAGCGCGAGCGCATCTCGGGTAATCCCCCTACAGCATTCCCCATGTTGGGCGGGCCGACCGCAAACCGGACGCAGACAACTTCTTCACTCGTGCGGGTCTGCGCCCCACGGTCGGCCTATTCTACTACATAGCATGCGTCTTTGTCCCGCTTGGCGCCTCACGGCGGACAAGATCTGACAAACCAGCGACGGGTTGCGTTCGATCCGCGGCGAGACGTCGCGCTGTCTGCCCCGGTGACTTGGGCTCAGGGCACCTTGCCGTCGTGCATCAAAGACCATCCCTGCTTTGTTAAGCACTTGGCCGGAGCGTTGCGGCAGGGTTGCGGTGTAGTTATCGCTCTTGCCGACTTACCGTCAGGGAGTGGATCGGTTGCACCGACGGGGCGCCGTGCTCGGCCAAAGGCGGGTCGCTCACGCTCGCCGTTCCGATTGCGGTGGGTCGCTCACGCTTGCCGTGCCGATTACGCGGGTTTCCTCGGAGGCGCCCCCGGCGGGTGTAGGGCAGGTCGAGGAACGAGACCTGCCGTGGTCTTCGCGCGATGTGCACCATCGTGGCAGGTCTCGTACCTCGACCGTGCCCTACAGGGGGTGACAATCGGGTGGCATGGGTCAACTTGTTGACCCGTGCAGCTTGGCGAGCCGCAGGCATCACGGGCAAGCTGGAACGGTCCATGACCCTAACGCGAGATCGAGTGACGACCGGTACTTCGCTGCGCAAATCGGCGACGCTTGCCCATGGCACCCAGGACGGCAGGTCTCGTACCTCGACCGTGCCCTACGAGGTCTTCGCGCGATGTGCACCATCGTGGCAGGTCTCGTACCTCGACCGTGCCCTACGAGGTCTTCGCGCGATGTGCACCATCGTGGCAGGTCTCGTACCTCGACCGTGCCCTACGGAATCTCCGCGCGATACGCCGTCGTGGCAGGTCTCGTACCTCGACCGTGCCCTACGCAGGATGACAACTTGATGGCATGGGGAAACTCGTTGTCCTGTGGAGCAAATGCGGTCCGCACAGCGTACCCTACTTGCCTTGGGACGCCAGGTTCTGTAAGGCCAAGGCGTGCGGCTGGAGGATTGTCGGTTGTGGCAGGTCGCTTACGCTCGCCGTACTTGTGGAAGCGGTCTGTTGCTCAGGCCGGGCCGGAGTCGTTCAACTCGTGGCGAAGCCACAGGCGCGCTTGGGCCCAATAGCGGTCGGCGGTTGCCCGGGAGATGCCCAGCACTTCGCCGGCCTTTTCCACGGTGAGGCCTTCGAAGAAGCGGAGTCGCACGAGTTCGGCTTTGGTCGGGTCAGTCGCCGAGAGCCGCGCCAGCGCTTCGTTGAGGGCCTCGACGTTGTCCGGTTCACGCCGGCACGGCAGGTCTCCGTCGTCCAGCGACAATCGTCGACGGTTGCCCCCACGTTTCAAACGCGAGCGACGCCTCGCTTGGTCGATGAGGATCCGACGCATAGCCTCTCCGGCGGCGGTGAAGAAATGCGCACGGTTGTCGAAGGTGAAGTTCTCGGCGCCGCCGAGTCGAATGAAGGCCTCGTGAACCAAGCCGGTGGCGTCCAGAGGTTGGTCGGGCGGCTCCTGGGCGATTCTCTGCTCAGCGAGCCTTCGAAGTTCTTCGTACACCGCTGTTACCAGACGGTCCGCGGCTTCTTGGTCTCCGGCTTTGATAGCAGTCAGGATGCGCGTTACTTCTCCCATGCTATTCCCATGCGGTATGTTGAGACTATCCCCCCAGAGTAGACCCGCTCCTTCGGTTGACCATCGCGTTCTAGTCTCGCGATACGCCGTGGCAGAGGCAAGCCCGTCTTACGTTTCCTTACAATTGCAGGTGGTGCAGGGTGGGCACGTATTCGCCCTGCTACTTGCGCTTAGGTCGGGCTTATCGGTCTGATGTGTCAGCGCCGGTCACCGACGGCGCGACAGGTCGCGCGAACGCGGCTTGTTGAGACCAGATGCCCGGGATCTCGGCTCCGCAGTTCGGGCACTTGCCGTCCGCGATTACGTTGGCGCGCACGTTAAACCCGATTCGGCTGATCAGCTCGTGACGGCACTGATGGCAGTAGGTGTTCTCACCGGGGTGCATGCGCACGTTGCCCACGTATGCATAATGCACGCCTTCCTCGAGCGCGATCTCCCGAGCCCGCTCGATTGTCGACACGGGAGTCCGCGGCAAGTTCATCATGCGGTACGTGGGGTGGAAGCGTGTGAAATGCATGGGGACGTTGGGCCCGAGCTGCCGGACGACCCACCGGCACATCTGTTTGATCTCGTCCGCCGAATCGTTGAGCGTGGGGATGATCAGAATCACGAGTTCGAACCAGATTCCGATGCCCTTGAGCGTCTCGAGCGTAGCCAAGACCGGCTTCAACTCGCCGGCGCACGTATCACGATAGAACTTCTCGGTAAACGCTTTGAGATCTATCTTCACCCCCGTCAATTGCCGGCATAGCTGGCGAAGCGGTTTCTCTTGAATGTAGCCGTTGGAGATCATCACACTGCCGATCCCGGCGCCACGGGCCAACGCGGCCGTGTCGTGCATGTACTCGTAGAACACGACCGGCTCGGAGTAGGTGTAGGCGATGGTCTGGGCCCGCCGGGCTTTGCACACCTCGATCAGACGTTCCGGAGTTACAATGGTGCTATTCTCGAGCTGCTCCGGTCGGAACTGGCTGATCTGCCAGTTCTGGCAGAACTTGCACTCGATATTGCAGCCGGCCGTGGCGATGGAGAATGCCGCGGTGCCCGGCAGGTAATGGAATAGCGGCTTCTTCTCGATCGGGTCGAGGTTGGCCGAGCACAATGCGCCATAGACGAGTGTTTGGTACTTTCCGTCGCGGTTCTCGCGGACTCCGCAATATCCTCGCTCGACGTCCGCGACTTCGCATTCCCTCGGACAAAGCGTGCAGCGCAGACGCTGGTCGGACGTCGGCTCCCAGTGCATCGCATCGTGGCGATTGATGCCGTTCAGATGCGGGCCCGGGAGTGTTCCGGTGCCGGCGACGTCTTGTCCGGCCGCCGGCGCCAGGCGGAGCGAGCCGAGCGCGCCGGCGGCTCCGCACACCATACCCCAACGCAGAATGTCGCGGCGGGTGGGTTCGTTGAAGAAATTGTGTCGGCAGTCCACGTCACACCTCGATTACTTCGATCCGGTCCATTCTGGCGATTCCCAGTCCGCGAGCCCCGGCCGTGGCGATGTGCCGGGGTGGGCGGCCTTCCTCTGCCAGGCTTCGAAGTCCCGCTTCGGCCCGCTTGGACTCGAGAAGCGCGGCCGCCACTGCGTCAGTTGCGACGAAGTCCGATCCGACGATCAAACCGCAGAAGTGCCACGCAAAGCCAGGATGTCGGCCGGGTCCGGCATGGTACTGTGCGCGAGTGCCGTCGCACACGGTCAGGCGCCACTTGGGCGCGATGAACCGGTGAGAGACAACATCTGCGACGAAGGGGTCGCAGTTGCTCGCGTGGTATTTGTTGGGGTTGTGGATAGCCCCGAAGAAATTCTTCATTCCAAGAGATACGCCGGCTAAGTTGTGGTCTTTAAGAACCGGCACACAGATGAGCGTGTCCACCTGCTCGGCAACGATACGCGAGAAGCACGAGCCGATCTGTCCGGAGCTTTCGATTTCCCGCTGGTATCCACTTCCGATGGCGTCTGCGTCGGTGCCGAAGCACCGTGATCCACCGGTCGACTTGTTCAGCCGGAAGCCGGCGTTGAGGAGTTCCACATCGAAGCGATCCCAGATGATGATGTTCTCGGCGCGTACGTCCGCGCTTCGTAAGCCGGCGACAATTGCATCCACCACCGCGGGCTGAGTCGAGAGGCCCAGCGTGTTTACCTTGATTCCGATGCGATTGGTCGGCTGGAAGAACTTTCGCCATGCGGTGCGGGGGTCGGAAGTTGCGGCGAGACGCTGCATGCCTGCGTCAAGGAGGCCGCGAAGCACTCCGCGGTGCTCCGATACCACGCCCTTGGTTAGTGCGTCATCTCGGGCAACCACGACTCGTGCAGAGGGTTCTGCTCCATGGCTCTGACCGAAGGCTACGGCTGGGTATGCGGCAAGTGCGGCTCCCGTTCGGGAGATGAACTCACGGCGAGTCAACTTCCTGAGCCCGGACGATTCCCCGTCCGGGCGAGCGTACGTTGCGCAGGTGGAGCCCATTGCCACGATCAATGCTCACCGAACACTTCCGCCTCGAAACACTCGATTCGTGCGCGAGCGTCCTTCCATGCGTCCGGCGGCAGCCCCGCCTTACGGCAGGTGTGTTCCAGGAACTCCTCGCGCGACCAACCTCGTTCGTACGCAACCTGTGGAAGCAGAACGCCACGGTTATATCCCAGAGTGATTAACAGGCCGTGACGCCCGACAATGATGTCGTTGGGATCGTCCACCGGCTTCATCGGAGTCAGGTAGCTGATTTCGATATCCAACTCGTCCAGCTCTGTCGCTGTTACCGGGTCTGTAATGAACCGGCGGTCTTGGCAGGCGGATACGGCGTTATGTACGACCGCGTCGACGAGGGGGCCGGTTGCCTCCATGTTTCCGATGCAGCCCCGCAGCCGACCGTGATTCTGCAGCGTCACAAAGCAAGCACCGTCGCGCTGAACCACGGCCGGGAGGTCCTCGGGGATAACATCGGGCGTTGTCTTGTTGGTCAGGTAGGAAGTGACCGTCTGCCGGGCAAGCCGAAGGAGGGCCTTGCGTTCATTGTTTCCCAACGTTCCGGGTCTTCTGGTGAACACGATAGAATAGTAACTTACGCTGTTACTCCAGTCTCCGGTCATCTGGCCGGACGTGTCGAACGCTGCCTTAACGCCTTCGGCACCGCCACCCAACGAGAGAATCCGCAAGAGCAACAGAATCGCGTTGCGTCCGCAGACGGTGTCGCCCGTCTCGTCCAAATGAGCGGTGAAGCCGTCGAAATCGGCAAGAAGGAGCGGCTTTGCCGCCTTGTCGGCCAGCTCTCGCAGTTTGGCGGGGATGTTCTCATGGAACGGCTGATAGCCGAACCGCGGGCCGAAATGAGTGAAATCGCTGCTGGCAACCAGAAGGGTATCGTCGTTCACGAGGGGGGCGATTGCCTTGGCCGCGGCGGTGTAACTCTCGGGCGTCATCCTCCCAACCAATAGCGGGACAAGTTGAAACTCGCCCAACGTCCGCTGCAAAAAGGGCAGTTGCAATTCGAGGGAGTGCTCTCCGCGTTCCGCTTCCGGCTTGGAAAGGAACTCGCGATTCGCCAGGAGCAGGTCGCAAGCCTTCCGGTCGATCGGGACAATCCCGAGAGGTGTCTCGTAACCGGTCAGTGCCTGCGGCACTTCCACTCCATCGTATCGACTGGCGTATTGATGGCTTAAGGCCAGCACTATTACCCGGCGATACTCGTGCCCGCGAAGGTATCGGTAGCCATGTGCCGCTACCGGGGCACTAAACCGATATCCGGCATGGGGTGAGATAACGGCCACCGGTTTTGCCGCAGTGGATGGGCCTGATGAGTCGTGCAGAAGCTCGTCCACTTGTTTGGCCAGGTTCTCGCGATCGCCGGGGTACCAGCTCCCCGCGCATTGGGCGGGTCTGGTGGTGGCGTTTTCTCCTGCGATACCGATTTGTTCCGAAGCAGCCATGGCGGTTGTTATTCCGATAACGGCTGGCCAGAAATATCTGCCCGATCTCATTTCGGCACCTCGCGTGGGACGCTTTGGAGTATACAGGAATCTCTCTGCATGACGACTATGATGCCCATATCTTACTGAGAGCCCGGTGGTTCCGCGAGTGGCCGCCGGTTCTTCCGTGGGCGCTGTTCGGCTTTTAACGGGCGGCGCATGTTGCGTCTCTGGCCCGATTGGCAGCGGCTAGATGCGCGGATGCCGTGCCCAAAGACTCCGGTCATCTGTTTCATCCTCCGGAGAGAACCGGAGGATGGGGCTACTGCGGGGGTGAACCGGCCGTGCCGGTCGGGTCGGTTGCAGCTTCGGTTGAAGTGTCCGACCTTCCTCACTAGAATCTCAGGCTGCTCGCGCCTCGCCCCCGGGGCTTGGCTGGTGTCGGCCCGTGTCGACACGACGCGGGGGAGGCTGGTGCCCAACGGCGGACTGAAGTCTGTATGGCTAAGAAGAGGAAGAAAATCGGCGAGATCCTGGTCGGTTGGAATATCGTTGACGAAGAAGCGGTTACGGAAGCGCTGGCTTACGGCATGGAGCACAACAAGCGCATTGGTGAGGCGCTGGTTGAGCTGGAGCGGTGCAGCGAAGACGATGTCGCCAAGGCGCTCGGGGTTCAGTTTGGGCTGGAATATGTCGACCTTGAGAAGGAGCGCATTGGCCGCGACATTGTAAGCCTCATTCCGTCGAAGATCATCGAAGACTACTCGGTCTTGCCCTTGGCTGAAGAGGGCGGGCAACTGAAGGTAATCATCACTGATCCACTTGACCTGGAGACTCTGGATCTGCTGCGTTTCCGCCTGAATCGCGAGATCGTTCCGGTTCTGGCCGCCCCCGCCAAGGTTAAACGTTTCATCGAGAAATTCGTCAATCTTGATGGTGATGTGCTGTCGCAAACGATGGCCAGCATCGACCAGGAGGCACCGGAAGAAGACGCGGAGGTGATCGGCGACGTCAAGGACGAGGACTCGGATGCTCCGATTATTCGGCTGGTTAACCTGCTTATTACCGAGGCTGTTCATGGGCGCGCCAGCGATATTCACATTGAGCCTATGAGTGATCGGGTGCGGGTCCGCTACCGTATCGACGGGGTCTGCCAGGTCCGCGACGACATTCCCAAGAACATGCAGGCGGCGGTCATTACTCGTTTCAAGATTATGGCGGGGATCGATATTGCGGAGCGGCGTATTCCGCAAGACGGTCGAATCAAGATGCGGATCGGAGGCGGTCAGATTGACTTCCGGGTGAGCTCCTGCCCCGCCTACCACGGCGAGAGTATCGTATTGCGTATTCTCCGTCCGGAATCGGCGGCGACCGGTATTCCGGCATTGGGGTTTGCCGAAGACGACTACAAGCGTTTTACCGAGATCATCCGGCGTCCCACCGGGATTTTCCTGGTGACCGGACCGACCGGTTCCGGGAAGACGACGACTCTGTACGCGGCGCTGCAGGAGTTGAACCGCCCGGACGTTAAGATCATCACCGCCGAGGATCCGGTTGAGTACAACTTCACCGGTATGAACCAGTGCCAGGTCCGCGAGGAGATTAATCTGACCTTTGCGAGGATTCTCCGGGCGATGTTGCGTCAGGCGCCCAATATCATTCTCGTGGGAGAGATTCGAGACCGTGAGGTGGGCGATGTTGCCATTCAGGCGGCACTCACTGGTCACTTGGTGTTCAGCACTCTGCACACTAACGATGCTCCTTCGGCCATCACCCGCTTGATCGACATGGGGGTCAAGCCGTTTCTGATCGCCAGCGCGATTCAGGCGGTTATGGCTCAGCGTTTGATTCGTGTGATATGTCCCGAATGTAAGGTCGTGGACCCGAACCCGGACCCGCGGACGTTGAAGCTGCTTGACTTCACGGAAGAGGAGCTGGCCGGACAGACCATCTACAAGGGGGCCGGCTGTAAGCGCTGTCGCGGCACGGGTTATCGCGGACGTCTGGGCATCTTTGAGATGTTCACGATGAACAACGAGCTTCGCGATTTGGCGTTCCGCAAGGCCACGGCGAGCGAGTTGCGGGTAGCGGCCAGGGCTTCGGGGATGCGCACGCTCCTGGCGGACGGAAAGCTCAAGATCCTCAAAGGGATTACCACCCCGGATGACCTTCTCCGGGTGACGCAGGCGGAAGGGCTAGCACTGGATTAGGCGTATTGTGGTTCGAATGCCGACCGGCGGTTGGGTCGACTAGGCGTCGGTGGCATGGTTTTTGGGGCACTCCGAACGGTAGGGGGGGCCGGGAAACGATTTAATGGCGACACTACACATTGACCGTTTGTTGGAGACGGTGGTCAAGCAGGGGGCGTCGGATTTGCACCTGACCGTGGGACGCCCGCCGGTTCTCCGGCTGTCTCACCATCTTCGCTCGCTGGAGACCAAGGTTCTCACTCCGGAAGACACCGTGGCGCTTATGAAGGCGATTACTCCGGAGCGGAACCAGCAGGAACTCCAGGAAGAGGGGGGAACCGACTTCGGCTTTGCCTTCGGCGACGCCGGTCGTTTTCGAGTGGCGATCTTCAAGCAGAAGGGCAACATAGCGATCGTGCTTCGTCTTCTTCCTTCGAAGTTCATGTCGTTTGAGGAAATCGGTTTGCCGCCGGTGTGCCGGGGTCTATGCCGCCGACCTCGCGGTATCTTCCTGGTGACGGGGCCGACCGGGTCGGGGAAGACCACGACTCTGGCGACGATGATCGATTACATCAACAAGGAGCTCGACCGCCATATCGTGACGATCGAGGATCCGATCGAGTACTATCACTCGCATCAGAAATCACTGATTAACCAACGATCCGTCGGCGTGGATGTGCCCAGCTTCGAGGAGGCTTTGCGTCGTTCCTTGCGGCAGGATCCGGATGTCATTTTCGTCGGTGAGCTGCGTGACTTGGAGACGATTGAGTCGGCGATTCGCGCTGCGGAAACCGGCCACTTGGTGTTCAGCACGCTGCACACCACGGGGTGTCAGGGTACGATCACCCGAGTTGCAGACGCGTTTCCTCCCAACCAGCAGGAGCAGATTCGGGTCCAGCTTTCGACGAACCTGATCGCAACCATCTCCCAGGTGTTGTTGCCCAGAATCCCCAAGGGCATGGTGGCGGCGTACGAGTTCATGGTAACGACCCCGGCTATTGCCAACCTGATCCGCGAGAACAAGGTTTATCGAATCGACTCGGCGATTCAGACCGGAAAGAAGTTCGGCATGCAGTTGCTGGACGACCACTTGTGGGAGCTTTTCGAAAAAGGTCTGATCTCGGACGAAGACGCGGTCGACTGCTCGAAGAACGCCGGCCGAATGCAGGATCGGATCGATTCCCATCGCCGCGGCAAAGATACCGGCAAGATTGGCGATGACGAGGAACGGTCAGTTTTGAGGACATCATGAGCGAACCGAAAGCCAGTACGCCGAAAGCGGGCGGGACCCGCAAGGCACCGTCGATTGAGCAGCTTCGCGGACGCCAGATCGGACGCATTCTGATCAAGATGGGCAAGCTCAAGCGAACCCAGGTTCACGAGGCGCTCGAGATCCAGAAAGAGCAACGGGGTCCGCTCGGCGCGATTCTCGTCGAGTTGGGATATATCACCGAGGAGGATCTGACCCACGCCCTCGCGGCCCAAAGCGGGATGGAGTTCGTGGACGTTGCGAAGATGGACATCCCGGAAGACGTCATTGCGCTGATGAACGTGCAGATGGCGATGACCTATCGGGTAGTCCCGTTCAACCGCGATCCGGAGACGAATGAGGTCTCGATCGTGATGGACAGCGCGGACAACTTCCTGGCCGCAGACGATTTGCAGACTTTGCTGGGTTGTCGGATCAAGTGTTTTCTCAGCAGTCCCGCCGATCTGCAGAAAGCGCTTGACCGGTACTATCCGGAAGGAGATCAGGAGTCGATTACCGGGCTGATCGGCGAATTGACCGAAGACAGCGATCTCGCCAAGTTCGAGGGCCGCGGCGACAGTATCGACTTAGCCGAGCTTAAGGAGATGGCCGATCTTAACCCGGTCAAGAAGCTGCTTAACCTTGTGCTCCTGCAGGCGATCAAGGACAAGGCCAGCGATATCCACTTTGAGCCGTTCGAAGACGAGTTCAAGATGCGCTATCGTATCGACGGCGTATTGTACGAGATGGTGCCCCCTCCACGGTACATTGCTCTGGCGATTTCGTCCCGCGTTAAGGTCATGGCGAACCTGGATATCGCGGAGCGGCGTTTGCCTCAGGACGGTCGTATTGAGCTGCAGCTCAAGGGGGCGCCGATCGACTTGCGTGTGGCGGTATTGCCGACCATGTTCGGGGAGAGCGTCGTATTGCGAGTGCTCGACCGTTCCAACGTGCAGTTGCGGCTCGATCGCCTGGGTCTGCGGGACGACGAGCTGAACGCGTTCCGGCAGCTAATGCGTAAACCGAACGGGATTATCGTTAACACCGGGCCCACCGGGTCGGGGAAGACGACTACTCTTTACGCGGCTTTGCAGGAGCTTAACGATCCCGAAGTGAAGATCCTGACCGCCGAAGACCCGGTGGAGTACGATATTGACGGCTTGGTTCAGGTACAGATTCGGACGGAAGTCGGTTTGACCTTCGCTCGGGCGTTGCGCAGTTTCTTGCGTCAGGACCCGGATATTATTCTGGTCGGAGAGATCCGAGACCTGGAGACCGCGCAGATCAGCGTGCAGGCATCGTTGACCGGACACCTGGTATTCACGACGCTCCACACGAACGACGCGCCTTCGTCTGTGGCTCGTTTGGTGGATTTGGGGCTTGAGACCTTCCTTCTTACAGCGACAGTGGAGGCTATCATCGCTCAGCGGCTGGTCCGAAGGGTGTGTACGAACTGCAAGAAGGAGTACAAGCCGACGGAAGACCAATTGATGCAGCTCAACCTCCGCCCGGAGGACGTCGGTGATCGGTACTTCTGCTACGGCGAGGGGTGCGAGTACTGCAACAACACAGGCTATCGCGGCCGAACGGGGTTGTACGAGTGCATGGTCATGACCGACCCTCTACGCGAGCTCATCATGAAGGACGCGTCTACTGCGGTTCTTCGTCGAGAGGCGGTCAAGAATGGCATGCGGCAACTTCGCGATGCGGGTCTGTTGGCCATTTTTGACGGGATCACCTCGCTGGACGAAGTGGTCAAGGAAACGGTTATGGAAGAGGCGTAGAGGGCTGGACTTTTCGGTCGCGTTGCCGACCGAACCAGCCGAGTTCTCGTGCTGCCGCAGCGGATGGCAGAAGTCTTGAAGGGGTTTTTACGTGGCAACATTCGCATACGAGGCGATGAACCAGGCCGGCCAGGAGGTCAAGGACGAGATCGAAGCGATCTCGACCGAAGACGCTCTGGCGAAGATTCGCGGTCTGGGGTATTTCCCCACGCGTATTCGGGAGAAGGGTGCCGCCAAGGCCAAGGCGGCAACCGGCAAGAAGAAGTCCGGCGGGTTCTCGATCGGCCGGGTCTCTGCAAAGGCCTGCACCCAGTTCACCCGTCAGCTTTCCACCTTGCAGGATGCCGGGTTGCCGATTCTGCGGAGCTTGACCATCCTCGAGGAGCAGCAGAAGCCGGGAATCCTCAAGAACACCCTGCGGTCGGTGGCGGAGGACATCGAAGGTGGTTCGACGTTGTCGGAGGCTTTTGCCAAGCACCCGAAGGCTTTTGACCGCCTGTATGTGAACATGGTGGCGGCCGGCGAGAGCGGTGGTGTTTTGGACACCATCCTTTTGCGGCTGGCGGACTTCATGGAGAAGGGGCAGAAGCTGAAGCGGAAGATCGTCGGGGCGATGATCTATCCCGCGGCCATTATGACCTTCGCGGTCGGTATCGTGTCCGGTATCATGATATTCGTCATCCCGAAGTTCAAGGAGATCTTCCTGGACTTCGATACGGCTCTTCCGGCTATTACGATGGTGTTGCTGAATTTCGCGGACTGGTTCACGGGCGGGATGCCGCCGGGCTGGGCGGTGTTGATCTTCGGCCCTTTGGGGATCTGGTTCCTTTTCAAGTTGATACGCTCGTCGAAAGGGGGACGCTACGCGGTGGATTATGTCTCCGTCAAAATCCCCGGATTGGGCACCCTTGTGCAGAAGACGACTATCGCCAGGTTCACTCGTACCCTTGGGACGCTGGTGGCTGCGGGTGTGCCTATTCTCGAGGCGATCAACATCACGAAGGAAACGTCCGGCAACGAAGTGTATGCCCGGGCTCTGGAGGCGGTGCACAACTCCATCCGGGAGGGTGAGAGTTTTGCGGCACCCTTGCGAGCTGCCGGCGTATGCGATGCCCTGGTGGTCAATATGATCGACGTCGGGGAAGAGACCGGAGAGCTGGACAAAATGCTCCTTAAGATCGCGGACAACTACGAGGAGGAGGTCGACGTCGCCGTTGGCGGCTTGGTATCTCTGCTCGAACCGTTGATGGTCATCGGGCTTGGAAGTGTGGTCGGCTTCATTGTCATGGCGTTATTCATGCCGCTGGTGTCGCTGATGCAGGGTGTGGGAGGCGGATAGGCCGCGAGATCGGGATTGATGAGACTTGCGTAAGGCGGTTCCGGATTGCCGGCCGGGATCGGGGGGGATTCTCAGGTTGCCGGCGCCGGTCGTGAGTTGCGGTGCCTATAATCAACGGGATGTAACCCGGAAAACTGCATTGGGCGAATCAGGCGGAGTTCACCATCGGGCGTCCGGCGAGGAGTAAACGGTGTTATGAGAGTCTCCAACGTTCTTTGTGGCGGGCGTGTTACGAATCACCGCGGTTCGACGGCGTTCACGCTGATCGAGCTGCTTACGGTCGTCTTCATTATTACCTTGCTGATCGGGATTCTGGTGCCGGCGTTGAACGGGGCGCGCAACATGGCGAAGAAGACCTCAACGAAGGCGACCATCAGCGCGATCGGCACTTCTCTCGATCTGTTCCGCGGTGACAACGAGCGTGAGTTTGCGGCGACTAATGGCTATCCGCCCTCGTTTTCCCACCCACGCATGTTGGATTCGTCCGGTAGCGACCTGTTCGACAGGTTCAAGGGGGAATGCCCGTTCATCAAGGATAAGCCGGTCATTTCCGGAGCGCACTGGCTGCCCATGATGCTGATGGGGTTGGACCAGGAGGGATACGTGAAGCGCAGTACGGTTCCCCGGAAGGACGACATGCGGGACAAGCCGTGGCTCTGGTACGACCCGGATGCGCTCGGGACGGGTAAAAGGCTGGATCGCCAGCCGTTCTATGCCGATCCGGGGAACCTCAAGACGAAACAGACGAAGGACATTGGCGGTCATCGTAACGACGCCTTGTTCGAGGAGAATGTGTGGACTGCTGTTAAGAACCTCCCGGTGATTATTGACGCGTTCGGTACTCCGATTCTGTACTTCGCCGCTAACGCCAACGGCACGACCAACAATATGTTGGAGGACGAGCGGGACGAGAATAACGAGTATACCGGAGGCGTGCAGCAGGAAGGCCCGCCGGTGTACTTCCACCAAGACAACCACATGTTCACCGGCACCAAGAATGAGAAGGGCTGGGATTTTGACGGCCCGCATGTCATTGCCGCATGCGGATCGGAACGTAATGCTGATGAGCTCAGTGACCCGGACAATCTGGAGGCGGCCAACACGTTCGCCCGTTACATCCTCGACCGCACGTTGTTGCGTACCTTACGGACCAAACGTGAGGCTGGTGAGACGATTTCGGAATCGACCCCGTTGCGTCCGGTGAATGCGGATTCGTATTTGTTGATGAGCCCCGGGGTCGATGGAGTCTGGGGCACGCGGGATGACGTTACTAATTTCACGCTGGAACTCGAGTAGCACGAGCCGCCTTCAGGGCAAGACAAGGATGCGGATTATGAGCATGCGTAAACCGGGCAACTGCGGCCTTGGCTTCACCTTGGTCGAGCTGTTGGTGGTGATAACGATCATCGGGCTTCTGATCGCGGTGTTGTTGCCGTCAATGTCGCGCATTCGCGTAAAGGCGAAGAACACCCAGACGACGGCGCAGCTCAATGCGATTGAGCAAGGTCTGGAGATGTACCGCGGCGAGAACGCGTTGGGAGGTAGTTATCCGCCTTCATGTGGTGACGTCGGGGAGAATCTGGCGGATCGGCGGAAGATCGCGAATCCGCTCGAAGAGAACGCGGAGCCGGATACGGCGATTACCGGGGCGCACCTGCTCGTGAACGCTCTTATCGGGGCGGACATGCTGGGGACGCCCGGGCTGCGGGATATGGACCGGGACGGATTCTGGGCCGACGATACGCACTCGGGTGACGGCGGGGCGTACGAGGTTACCGACGACGAAGGTGTCGAGGTCCAACCGCGGTACGGTGGAACCGGGTACGTCGATGACAAGATGAAGGAAGAGAGCGTGACGACCTTGGGGAAACTCGAGGACGAGGGGAAGATCTTCGTTTGGACCGACGCGGTTTCCTCTACGCCCACGCGCCATCAGTTGGTTTTCGTCGATCCGTGGAGCCGGCCGATTCTCTACTACAAGGCCAATCCGGTAGGGCGCCGTATGGTCGGCAGTTCAACCGATCCCGGGATCTACTGGCAGGACGACAACGGCCTGATTACCGGGTCGGTTAACGGCCTGACCGATTACGACGGCATCGATTTCGGTGCGGGTAAGGTGGATGGCTACTACCATCGAATCGCCGATGCTAAGTGCCCGCCTCCCAAGCCGGTTATCGATGTAGACATGGAGGCGGATTACGAGCACTCGTTGGCTCTGTTCATTTTCGATCCTGCGGTCAAGGCCCGCAACACTCCGGTTCGCAAGGACAGCTATCTGCTGATAACTGCAGGGGCGGATTCGATCTACGGAACCGACGACGACGTGTTGAACTGGACGAAGAAGGAACGGGAGCAGTAGATGCCGCGGGGACTCTCTTACAGAGAAAGGCCATCAACGCGGTCGCTTCGCGCGTTTACGCTCATCGAGCTGCTGGTGGTCTTTGTGATTATCGCCGTGTTGGTAAGCTCGGTACTTGTTGGCGGTACCGTGCTGATTAACAAGGCCAGAACCCGCGATACCCAGGTTGTCCTGCAGCTTGTGCGGGACGCCGTCGATGAGTTTCAGCGGGATAAGCCCGCGATCATAGAGGTCAGCCAGAAACGCTCGACCGGCAGAATCCGTTACATGAACCGGTACGGACAGTACCCGGCCGATGAACTGGAGATGTTCAGCAAGCAGGGTCTACCCGGCAGTATCGCACCACCGAGTAACCGGTCGTTGGCCGTGGGTAAGGCCGAGATAGTCCCGGCGCCGGGGGCGTCGAAGTATCCGTCGATGGTCTTCTACAAGGTCGGCAACCCGGCTCCGGAGTACGAACACCGTGATGTAGCGGCGTTGGTGTTGTCGATCGAGACTTACAGCGCCCCGGCGGCGCTGATTCTGAGCAAGATTCCCGAAGATAACCGGCAGATTGCGTGCGTGGACGCAGCCGGCAATCCGAAACAGTTTCTGGATCGCGACTCTTCCAAGAACGGTACGTGGGATGACGACACCGATACGCCGGTCCGTTTGATCGTGGATAGTTGGGGCGTGCCGTTGGGGTACTTTGCTCAGCGCGACTACGATCCCGACGGCGGAGCGTCGGCGGCGGCTTTGACGGAATCGCGAAACTGTGCGGATTGGAATCAGGCCTCGACCGAGTTCATTCGGATTAACGGCGGTAAGCCGGTCATTTTCTCGTACGGGCCTAACGGACGCGACCAGCTTAGCAAAGACGTGCAAACTGCTGACAATACTGCGTCACTCGTGGGTGACTGGATGGACTCGACCGATTCGTCGCCGCGGATCAACAACCCGTATAACACCGACAACATTTACGCCGATCCCGGTTTGGCGGAGAAACTTTCCGCAGGATCGTGAACATGACCGAACGCACTGCGACAGATCGGGCCTGGTTCACTGACGCCTCCCGGCGCCGCGGAGGGTTCACCCTTATCGAGATGATCGTGGTCCTCGCGATCGTGTTGGTTTTGTTGGGGCTGATCCTTCCGGCGGCCAGCGAGATGTGGGAAGAGCGCAAACTCGCCGACGTGGAGACCATCACTCAGGGGATGCTGATGACCACCCGGGCGAACGCGCTGCGCGCCAGCGGGGTGGATACCGGGCTGCTGTTCGTCGTCGATGCTCGCGGCACCCAGCGGATCTTCCCGATCGAGCAGGATTCGGACCACCCCGGCAACGTGGCCTGGGATAACGTGTTCAAGGTTACTCAGGGGCGGGCGTACTCGTTGCCGGCTCCCATTCGGGTGGTCCCGCGCTATGTTGTGGACGAAGAGGTGGAGAATTCGGACGGACCGCGCGTCTTCACCGAAGCGGAACTGGCCAACGATAACTTCGTTATCCCGCCGCCAGATTCCGATATCGGACAGCGTCACCGCAACTTCTTCACCATGGTCTTTTCGAGCGAGGGGCAGTTGCAGGTGCGCCGAGACGTTCTGATTCAGGATGTCGACGTTGCGGGCGACGGCATCGGTGACACGACGGGAATGCCGGTCGGGAAAGGGCCGGATCCCGATGACGCCAATGTCGGCCAGTACTACACGCAGGATTCGAGCAGCAGCCCCAAAGCCATTGATCCGCGGGCCTCGCATCTGGCCGAGGACATCCCGTACCTGGTCAATGATCAGAGCAGCGGGTCGACCGCCGAGATAGCGATCAACTTCCCGTCGGTTGACGGGCTGTTAGTCTACGACGATTCATTATTCAGAGGGCTGGACGACATCACGCAGAAACGGTCCTTTCTGCTGGAGACGGGACGGCCATTCTACGTGAATCGCAATACCGGGGCGGTCATTCAAGGCCCGGTCGGAGAGAATTGAACACCGTGAATGCCGTCAAAGTCAACCCGGTGAATGGATGCGGCGTTAAGCCGTTGCGGCGCACGGATTGCGTCCGTGGTTTCTCGCTCATCGAGTTGATGGTGGCGATGACCATTCTCGGGTTCGGCTTGGTAATGGTGGCCACGGTCTTTCCCATTGCCCTGGGTAGAGCGCGTGATCTTTCCGAGGTAACGACGCAGGTGGCCGTTACGGATGCCGCGGAGATGACCGTTCGGCTGCTCGTGCACAATTCCGGGCTGGACCCGACTGATAACGCGTCCAGCTTCGCCGGCGATGTGATTTACGACGACGGTTTTCCCAGCAGCAAACTGTACGCGAAGCCGGACGCCGGGCCGCCGCGCGTACATGCCCTCTATATGGAGAACCTGCTGGTGAGCCCGCGGGCGTATACGCCCGACTGGGAGAACCCGCAGCTTAGCGAAGGGGCTCCGTGGGAGCTCGAGCTGATGCCCGTGACCGAGCAGTTCAGCGTGCATCCGGACATGCTCCCTGCGGGCCATTATTTCCTTACCGTCGGCTTCGGCAGCCCGCAGGTGCGTCTCGGAGATCGCGTGTATCCGCCGATAAGGCGGCGAAACCGCGATTCTGTCGATGCCAACGGCGTTTTCAGGCTGAGTGTTCCGGACGATCAGTGGGATGACGCCCTGGATACACGCCGGTATGCGTGGGCCGTGTTTCATCGATTGACCGAGCCGGAGTTTGATATGGACGCGACGGCGGAGCAGTGGGCCGCCGCGGCTGAGGACGAACGCGTCTTCGACATCTACTACGTGACTCTGCGGCGGGCCCGGTCGAATCTTCGTTTCGCCCAGCAGGATCCGGATCCCGATAAGGCGCCCGTCCCCGTGTTCGATGCCTCAGGGACGTCGGGCCAACGAGGGGATCTGCATGTTCCGGAGGCACTTCCTCCGGCCAACGACGTAGCTTTCCCGGTGCCCTGGCGGGTGCAGGTGGAGTTTCCGGATACGCTTGCCCTGGAGGGCGATGACACCAACCCGCCCACGGGAGCTCCGACGGAGATCGAAGTCGAGTATCCGGGCGAAGCCTGGATCCTCGATATGTTCACTCCGGGCACTCCCCTCATTGATGAGGTCAGCGGCAACGTGTACCGGATCGCCAAACGGCGGATAGTCGGGGCGAATGACGATCGAGCGGTGCTCACTCTCGATGACGAAGTGCTGATCAACGACGTCGACGATGGCAGGTGGGACTCGATTGACACCGTCAACCATTACGACAGCGATACGCTCGACGACGATGAGCTTATCAGGACGGTCTGGGTGTTCCCGCCGCCGGTGGAGGCGACGCGTCTTTCCGGTGGTGAACCGGTGTTCAATGGGAAACAGCCGGTCGTCGGTATCACAATCCGCTCGCTGACCGTCGTTCCCAGGTAGGTCGGCGTCAATGGCCTTCTCGTCGAGTCCGGCTTCACTACCTGATTCGATCCCATTCCGATCGCGGCGGCGTTGTCGATCCTCCTTTTGGTTTGTGGTGTTGAGGATCCCTCCGAGGGTGCTGGACCGACACTTGACTGTAGTAATAATGGGGGCAATACCGGCTGTCCCGGATGGCGGCCGATAACCTGCATGACGGGTTGAACAGCATGCGAAGGCCAAGGTTTGACAAACAGTTACGGTTGAATGCGGCCGGTGGCAGTGTGAGGCGAACGGGTTTCACCCTCGCCGAGCTGATCGTCTCGATGGGCATTCTGTTGCTTATGCTCACCATGGCGGGGCAGGTTATGAGCCTGACCGTGCGGGCGACCGGGCAGGCCAAGGCCTTTACGGAAGTCCACCGCTCCGCGCGGATCATCGAGCGGGCGTTGCGGGAGGATCTCCGGCACGTCAAGTTCGGTAACACGATCATGGTTATCCAGGGCAATCCTATCAACGCCTACTGGACCCAAGAAGGTAAGGAGGCCGACCTCGATGGAGATCCGAGCAACGGCTACCTGCACATAAGGGACCCCGAGCGGGAGGCGGAGGACGGCTCCACGGACATGGCCGCTCCCCGCGCCGATGTGTTGATGTTCTTCACCACTCGCGAGGCCACGAATTACGTTCAATACAACTACACCAACGTCGCTCCGGATCAGGAGCAGGCGATTCGGTCGGGAGTGCAGCAGGTGGTTTACGGCCACGCTGATCTGATTGAGTTTGACTCCGATGGGGACCCTACGCCGGACGACGAGATCGAGCGGTTTCCGTCGGATCCCACGGTGTACTACTCGCTTCCGGCGGAAGGATGGCACTTGGCCCGGCGGGTGGTCCATCTGCTGAGCGCCGATTCACCACCGCCGGCTTCGGTGCCGAAGTGGGCCGATGCCACTACGCGGAATCTGGATGAAGACGACGGGCATCCCCACATCGACTTGCTGGGGAACCCGGCGATTCTCATGGGTAAGACGGACGTAATGGCTGAGTTCGACTATGAGCAGTGGGTCATTACGCCGATGGACGTGGACAGCAACATTACGACTAGTGAATGGCGTTACTCCTGGCCGGAAGTGCTCAACGTGCCGGACCCGCCGGGTGCGGCGGTGTCTCCGTTTGCCCGGAGTATGTTGGACCCGAGTCCCCCGGCCCGTCTGGCGGATCGGCTGGGGCATTACTTCATGCCGAACTGCGCGTCGTTCAAGGTGGAGTGGGCTTTGGATCCGGCCAGCGATTTTGTGGGCGGCCGGCTCGAAAGCAGCGGTGACCCTGACGGTCGGCGGCAGGTCTTCTGGTTTGATCCGGGAGCCGAGAGGCCGCTTGCGACCCTCGAAGACTTCTTCCTGGGAGCGCATACGTCCCAATACACCGAGCTGCGGGAGCTGTTTGAAGACGCCCTGGGTGGGGACTACGACTTCAACGGCGGCGGGGCAATCAACACGAACCAGACTTACAGTCTGAAAGACCGGTTCGGGGGCGGATCCAACTACGACTCGTTGTGGCACAGCGACCCCTTTAGCAGTCCGGGGCGCCCGAACGTGGCGGTGTTCGCGGCGCAGCGGCGCCGGGCGGCGGCATCGGGGAGTACTCCGGGTGAGCCGATGCCGGAGGACGTCTTCCCGATAGCCTTGCGGATTACGGTGGATTTGTTCGACAACTTGCAGCGGCTCGAACGTCCGATCCGGCATGTGATGATTCTGCCGGTCGGCGGGTAGCGTTTGCGGGACGAAACGCGCGGGCGTGGCCGGCGGTTTCGATAGAGGGTCCGGCGGGAGCCCGCCGGCGGATTGGATTGCCGGGAGTAGCCCCGGTAGACGGTGGAAGCAAAGCGGAATGGTCAGTTTCAGGTACAACAAGCGTCGCAGACTCGAAGCTGTGAGGGTGTCCTCGCGGCGTCGCCGGGGGTCCGTCCTCGTGTTTGTGATGACGATTCTGGGCGTGCTCTTCGTAACGGGCATGGCCTTTATGATGACGATGCGCTTCGAGGAGGACATGATCTCCGCTGAGCAAGAGCGCGACCACACTCAACCCGCCATAGCGGGCGTGGCCGAGGAGATCGGTAGCCTGCTGGTCGATAGCGTCGATGCTATCAGTGACCAGGGCGACGATGGGGGTTTGACTGACCTGCCGGCCGTCTCCTTTGCGGAATTGCCCGGTCTGTTCAACCTGGTCGCCCCGCTGGAGCCGAATGTAGCGCCGGTCCCGAACAGCATGGATCGGCCGCGAGTGTTTCCGTGGTTCACCAACGTCGAGGGGATCATGCTCGCGGCGGATGACTCCGACCGACCGAGTTACCGCGGGCTGACGGTAGACACGGCGTGGGTTAGCGGTGTCGATCCTGTCAACGTCAAACATCCGGTGTCGGGCATTTACGTTCCGTTTGCGTCAGTCTATCCGAATCTGACTCCGGTCGATTCTGACGGCGACGGGGTGGTTGATGCTATGCAGGTGGATCTCGCCGAGGTGGGTATCAAGGGCCGGGCACTGGATGAGCTGGCGAAGGTTGTTAATCCTCCGTCGAAGCCTGACGGCCCCGTCTATCTCGGGTTGCGCGTGGTCTCCCACGGGGGCATGGTTAATCTGAACGATGCTCATCCGAACCTGATTCGGGGATTGGATGATCCGAACGCGACGTGGGTCATTCCGCAACGGCAGGTCGATCCGGGCGAATTCGTGCCGTACTCGCCGGAGATTGAGGAGGCTTCGTTGCGGCGCCGCGGGGGTTTGTTGCCCCCGTATCACCTGCCGCCGACGCGGATTCAGGGTAACCCGTTGGAGCCCAACGCTACCTTGGGTTTGGGCGATTACACCTCGCTGGTCTTCCAGCCGGGGGAGACTCTTCTGGATTATCGGTACTGGCCTTTCGATCCGGCCGAGTATGACAAGACCGTCGACCCGAACGTCGTGCTGTGGGCGATCCGGATGGGTCCGGAGTTCGCGGACGCTAACCCGAATGACGATCACTACGACCGGCGTCATCTGGTTACGACGATCAGCCACGACGATTTGTTCCGTCGTCCGACGCCGGGCAAGAAGCTCGACGCCGACAAGAAGCTCGAGCGTGAGTGGGACGACGCCCTCGAGTTGATGCGCGAAGTGAACGCGAACAAGGGTGAATTGGTCTTTGAATACGCGGATTATCCGACCGGTATTACCAATACATACCTGAAAGCCCAGTATTCGAACAAACCGAACGAGCCGCTGGTGAAGTTCAATCTGGAGGATTACTGGGAGTGCGTTGCGGATGATGCGTGCCAGTTCAATGTCCGCAAGGGTAACCTGCGTCTTAGCCTGCCATGGCTGGACGACAACTTCGATATCAACCACCCCGTGGAGAAGCTCACAGTCATCAAGTACGTTCAGGATGTGTTCACGTTGATGTTGCTCAACGCCCGCGGTTCCGAGTGGGGCGATTTGACGGACTACGATCGGAACGGAGATGATACTGTTGACGATCTCGATCTTTATTATGACAAGGATGGGGACGGGGATTGGACTGCTGCCACAGCCACCGACCCCGCCGAGGAGACATACCCGCAGGTCTGGGTGCCAGATTTCGCCAAGATTGCAGAGACCGCGGCGGCGCTTACGGCCAACATGATCGACTTTGCCGACTCTGACGACGAGCCGACCGAGGTGCAGGTCCGTTCGGCGGACTACACCGATCTGAGCAATTTTGGCCAGCCGGTGACCGGCAGTTTCGTTTACGGGCTGGAGCGGCAGCCGTTTATCACCGAGGTGACGGCGCAGGTGACGGACGACGGCACCGGTGCGGCGGACCCCGGGGCGTCGTTCTATGCCGTGGAGCTGTTCAATCCGTATGAAGACCATGGCCCCGGCGCCGACATCGATCTGGCTGACTACTCGCTCACTGTTACGGGGGGCACCGCTCCGATTGAATTAAACGGCATCCTTGGACCGGGGGAGTTCGCGGTTTTTCGCGACAGCGACATGAATACGATAGGCTCGCCGCCACTGGCAGACGGCCAGATGCTCGGGGGGTCGGTAACCGGTGTGCCGGGCTTGGCTTTTGCGCCGGCGGGCACGCCCAGCACCATCAAGTTATGGCGGGATGTAGACGGTACGGCGGTTGTGGTAGACGAGTTCACGCTGGGGGCTACCGGCCAAGTGGGCGAACTGGAACAAAACGCGGTGGTCCGTTCGGAGTATCGGTATCTTTCGGTAGAGGAGGATTGGTACGCCACGGTTCCGGATACCGATTCGACACCTACAGGAGGCGGTGCGCACGGGCTCGGTTCGAAGAACGCACCGAAGCCCAATGATTGGCAGCCGGTGCAGGTCAAGTTTGCCAACACCGGGTCGCTGGAAACGGCGTTTCCGACGACCGGGTCGCTGCTATTACTGATGCGGGTGGCTAATTCGACTACCGCTGCGTTCAATGTGGGACTTGCAGACGATCAGTTCCGAATCGATAACGGCCGTATGCCGGTTTTTGATCACACGTTCGACCACAGCATTGATCCGAGGCTCGACCCGACAGTTTCGGTTTCGGCTTCGCTTCCAGACGAGGCCCGCGAGAATAAGGGCCGGGCCGGAGATGTGCATCACCTGCCGTGGGGCCAGCTTGTGTTCGATTACTTCACGGCGATTCCGCTGGACAACGATGGGCCCTATTCTGATCCCGATCACAACAACACCCATGCTCCCAGAGTCGACGAGGACGGAGCGCGGGTTCACGGACGGATCGACCTCAACACGGCTCCGTGGAGCGTCCTGAAGGGGCTGCCTTACGTTCCGATGAGTAGTATCCCAGTGCCTTTCCAGGCGGATTTCTGGGATTGTTATTATCCGGCCTCAACGGGGAATAAGGATGAGGCCGCTTCGATCGGGGAGGAATTGGCCAAGGGGATCGTAGCGTATCGCGATCAACGTTCCGTTCAGGCGTCGTCGCTTCCTTATAATGATCTTACCGGCGATTACGGGTATTACGGTAACCCGACCACCGATTATTGCCGGGGATGGACGTACGATACTCCGCAGGTGCGGCGCGGCATGGGCTACCTGACCGTGGGTGAGCTGGCCAATGTCCGCCATCCACTGGTGGATACCGACGGCTACCGGATCGACATGAACGCGGTGGAATCGCGGACTGACCAAACATACAACGTGCCTTATCTCACTGTGATTGCGCCGCTGGTGTCGTTGGGGGATTGGGTTACGGTTCGATCGCAGGTGTTCACCGTGTACGGGGCGCTGCGGGGTGAGGTGGATGAGGCCATCGAGGATGACAGTCTTTCGGCGTACGAACTGGGCGTGATCCGGGCCAAGGACGTGGATACGCGGGCCTTGCGGTTCCAGGAGACGGTGGACCGCTTGCCGACCGTTTTGGGAGAATCGGCTCCGGCTCGCGTGGGTGATCGAAAGGTAACGCGGTACCTCGACGTGCGCAACGATTAGCGTTGTGCCGGATCCGCGCCGCGGCCGCGGATCGAATTCGCACACGCACGCATTCGGACGTATCGCGTCGGTCGGGGGGACTGAGGGGCGGACGCGCCGGGGATACGCTGGAAGGCTGCGTGACGGGGTCCGGCAAAGCAGTTTTCGGCAGGCTGGAAGCCTGCGTTACGGGACGAGGGGAAGAAGCGTCCGCAAGTTTGCGCCGAAGGGCAGGGTGGGGCAGGCTGGAAGCCTGCGCTGGCGTTTGGCACTCGGCAGGCTGGAAGCCTGCGTTACGGGGGCTCGGCGTCCCATATCGTTGCGGCACCGCGGCGCACAGGCTCGATCCGGCGGGGTTTCTATCGGACCGACACGCGGTCAACCGGGGTTTTCCGTTACCGGGCGTAGTTCATCGCGAGAAAACGGGCGAATAGGAGGACTGGGGCGGCTGGGGTTGGTATCATGTTGGGTAGGTGGATATAATGTCGGGGGAATCGCCGGGAGGGGACGGCTGCAGAAGCTGCGGTCGCAGAAGCCATGTGTCCGTGGTCGTGCCGCGTCACCGGTAGAGCATCGAAATCCCCGTACCAAAGCATGGGAGCTGATAGGATGCGTATTAGTCGAACAAGTTGTTACCTCGCGGTGTTCGTTTTGGGTTGGGTGGCGCTGATGCCCGTCCAGGCGGCGTTGAACGTGCCGGTTACGGCGTTTGTGCCTGACCTGCCCGTCGGTGGTGCGGAGGCCATTCAGACCAGTGCGCTTGCGACGGTCGTGCCGGAGGAGGGCTGCGAGGTCATCGCCGAATCTACCGAGCTGGGCGGCAGCTCCTTCGCGAAATGGGCGATGTTCGACTTCTTCCATGTGGAATACCTCTCGAGGCTGGATGAGGTCAAGTTCGGGTTGATCTGCCAGGAGGGGACGATTTCCGAGTTGCGGTTCTCGGTCCATGAGCGCTGCCCGGCTGACAGCAAATGGGGACGCATTGCCGACGATCTGATCCTGCACGATGCGCAGTGCAATGAGGCCGGCGATTACGAGCCCCGCTACTATGAGAGCGGTTCGTTCAACTCGTTGCCGTTGCTCCCTGAATGCGAGTACGCGATAGGAGTGTCTTGGGACGAAGGTCAGGCGGTCATGGCCGTGTACGATCGTGACGTCACCTACCCGCAGGATTTCTCGTCCGGTTGGGTCATGGGCTCGTTCGGGATGCTGACGATGGGCTATCCGGTTCCCGACGAGTTTGCGATGGAGCCGTATACGGGCAGCGCCTATCTGATGCAGATCTGCCTTGATCCCGAGCCCGGGGCTTGTTGCCTGTCGGGCGGGGCCTGTGAGGACAGGACCGAGAAGGCCTGCCTGAACGCCGGCGGTGTCTTCTCTGCGCAGCGGGTGACCTGCGATGAACTGGAGTCGCAAGGTCTGGGTTGTCCGATGACCGATGGGGCTTGCTGCGTTGATGACGGTGAAGGCGGTTCGGATTGCGTGGTTACGGACAAGTTCTCCTGCGATGAAAACGAAGGAACCTGGCACGGCGGAGAGGATTGTACGTACCCCGATCCGTGCATCCCGCGCGGGGCGTGCTGCCTGGACTATGGCGTATGCTTGGAAACGACCGAGGATGAGTGCGTAGAGACCTACGGGGGTGTTTATCAAGGCGACGATGTTCTGTGCGATGCGATTGGGCCGAAGTGCAGTTTTGGGGCGTGCTGTGTCAATGACGCCTGTGTAGAGCTGTCCGAGGTGGCTTGTTATAACTCGGGCGGATTATGGCGCGGGCACGGAAGCGATTGCGATACGGATATCTGTGCCGGTATACCGCCGGGAGCGTGCTGCCTGTCAGACTCGGTCGGCGTTTGCGTGGACGGGGACGAGGGCATGACCGAGGACGGCTGCGCGGAGCTGGGTGGTACTTACCAGGGCGACTGGTCGACGTGTGATACCCTGGCGGTGAGTTGTGGCCGGGGGGCTTGCTGTATGCCTGGGGAAGGCTGCAAAGAAGGAGCCAACGGCCTGACGGAGAACCAGTGTTCCAGGCTGGGGGGCACCTATCAGGGCAACGGGACCACCTGCGAGACGTTGGATCCGCAATGTCCCGGAGCCTGCTGCTGGGAGGGTATGTGCCTGGACGATTGGTCGCCGCGCGATTGTGAGGATCTTGGCGGCGCGGTCTTTGCGGGCTATGAGCTTGCGTGTCCAGCAGAGGCTGGCGACCCCGATCCGTGTGCGGCGGCGCTCCAGGGGTCATGTTGTTTGCCGGGCGGCTCCTGTGTAACCGTCGAGAGTTCGATTGTATGCACCGCGCTAAGAGGGACGTGGGACGATACTAAGACGTGCGGTCCGGAGGTGTGCGAACCCACAATTAGGTTCGGAACATGTTGCCTGCCGGATGGGCGGTGTGCGGAGGTTGAGGCGTCAATATGTACGGATGAAAGCGGCGATTTTACCGAGGGCGCTGAGTGTTCGCCGGATACGTGCGCGGTGTGCTGCCGTGACGGCGGCACCTGCGATGAGAACGTTGCGTTCTGCGATCCGCAGGCCGGGGGGCATTACCATGCGGACCGAAACTGCACCGCCGGCGTGGGCTGTCCGAGTGTGGGGGCGTGCTGTCTGACGGACGAATCATGCGAAGAGCTGACCGAGGGGGCCTGCCTGAATCAGGACGGGCTGTATCACGGGGACGGGACGGCTTGCCCGGAAGCCCCGGACCCCCCGCGTGACTGCAGCCGGGCGGCGTGCTGTCTGCCCGACGGCAGTTGTGCCGATACGACGGAAGAACTCTGCACGGCGGCCGGCGGTGATTACACCTCTGGCCAGGACTGCGACGGTCATACCTGTCCCGAAGGTCGAGCCTGCTGCTTCGAAGGTCGTTGCGAAATTCTGACGGAGGACAAGTGTGATGATGTCGCAGGTGTCTACCAACGCGACGTGCTCGAGTGCGATGCCGACGCCTGCACGGTGGGGGCCTGCTGTTTCGAAGACCGGGAGTGTGAGAACCTGACCCGGGACGCTTGCGCGGACGAAGACGGTACGCACGCCGGCGTTGGTACGGATTGCGGATTGGGCACGCCCTGTTCAATCGGGGCATGCTGCCTGCCGGACGGGCGCTGTGCCGAGATGTCGGAGGGGGCCTGCGCGGCCGTCGATGGAACGTACCAGGGCGCGGCGGTGGTCTGTGATTCAGACATGTGTACCCTCGGAGCCTGCTGTCTGACCACCGGAGGTTGTGATGTTCTCACGCTGAACGAATGTGCCGGCGAGGGCGGTGTGCACCGCGGTATTGGAACGCTCTGCGAGGAAGGTAGCGATATTTGCACCCGCGGAGCCTGCTGTCACGACGATCGGGAATGCGAGGACTCACTCTTCAGCGATGAATGCGGCGATGGTGAGTTCCACCCGGACACGGCCTGTGCCGATGCCGGCTGCACGCCGATTGGGGCGTGCTGCCTCGTGGGCGGTACCTGCATTATCCGGACCGAGGCGCTTTGCCAAGGGCTCGGAGGAACTTACCGCGGCGATGAGGTGGAGTGCGAGGAAGACACTTGTGTTACCGGGGCGTGCTGTAAGCATGACGGCCGGTGTTTCGCGGGCGGCTTCGCGAGCGAATGCCCGGCGGAGCTCGGGGTGTTCGAGGCCGGGGTGAACTGCATCGTGGCCGACTGTCCCGCCGCCAGCGCTTGCTGCGACGATTTTGATGAGTGCTCGACTCTGACCGCGGATGCCTGTGCGGCGAGCGGCGGTACCTCTTTCGGGGCCGACGTCTATTGTGACGACGGCAGTTGCCCCGGGGCGTGCTGCCTGCCGGGCGGCGGGTGCGTGCTGGCTTCCATGGAGGCATGTGAAGATGAGTTCGGTGGTGAGTATCACGGTGATGCGGATTGCAGCTCGTACACCTGCGGCGGGGCGTGTTGCCTGAGTGACGGCGTGTGTCTTTACCTGGCGGATTGGGAGTGTGTTGAGGACGACGCGGTGTTCTCCGTGGGGCAGGACTGCGAAGCGATTACCTGTGATCCACGGGGGGCGTGCTGCAACTCGGGCACGTGCAGCGGTAACGTCAGCCAGGCCCAGTGCGAAGCTGGCGGCGGCATTTATCTGGGGGATCTGTCGGATTGCACCGGCGGGCCTTGCGACCTCGGCGGCTGCTGCCACGAGGATGGCGCCTGTGAAGACGGCTTGATTGCCATGCAGTGTGCCGGTCCGGAAGACGACTTCAATACCGCCGGTTGCGGGCTCTTCACGTGCGATGCACCTGCGGCGGCGTGTTGTCACAGCAATACCGGTAATTGCAACGTACTGAGCAGGACCGCGTGCGATTCGAAGGGTGGGTTGTATCACTTCGGGATCGCGGAATGCGGCTCCACGTGCCTTGTTACGGGAGAAGCGTGCGTTTGTGGTGTTCCGGCGGCCTGCCGGAAGTACTGTTCCCTGGATTCGGATCTGACCTGCAGTACGGACTTGGATTGTGCCAACGCCGATGCAGGGACGTGCGAAGCGCAGAGCTGCATATCTCCGATGTGCGTTGAGGGGGCGTGCTGTACGGTGGACGGGGTCTGCTTTGACGAAGTTGTGGAGTCCGAGTGTCCGGGCGTCAATGACGAGTTCACCATGGGGTACGATTGCGACTCGATCGGCGATTGTGAACCGCGGCGCGCTTGCTGTACCGGGTACGTTTGCGAAGTGCTGACCCAGGCCGACTGCATTGCCGGCGGCGGCTCGTGGAGTACCACGGTGACGGATTGCCCGGCGGACTTCTGCGAGACCGGGGCGTGCTGTCGAGCCGATGGAACGTGTACCGTCGGCACCGGGCTGCAATGTGCGCATAACGCAGGCGTGTTCCAGGGGGCCGCAACGGCGTGCGATACCTGGGACGGTTGGTGCCATGCCTGTTGTGCGATTGGTGAAGAGTGCTTCGAGACGGGGGTTACGAGCCTCTGTGACGATGTCGACGGCCAGTTGGTTGACGGGCTCTGTGCCGACAACCTGTGCCCGGGGGCGTGCTGCAAGCTGGACGGCTCCTGCGAGGATCTGACCCAGGCCGAGTGTGCAAGCCTGTCCGGTTGGTTCTCCGCGGACTTAAAGTGCGGTGAGTTTGCCTGCCCGGTGTACGGGGCATGTTGTGCGGGCGGTCTGTGTGAGATGAGCACGGCGAACGAATGTGCGGCGATCGGAGGAGTTCACTTCGCGGGCGAGATTTGTGATGCTGGCCTCGATTGCTCGCTGGGGTCGTGCTGTGATTACTCCGACGGAGCTTGTGCGGAACTGCAAGTGGCCTCGCTTTGTGCCGGGCAGCCGGAAGTGTTCTACGTCGGTTTGGCCTGCGGGGTGAGCGCGTGCAATAATCCGGAGTATCCGACGATTAGATCGTCGGACCCGGTCAGCGGGTCGGTGGACGCGCGCCAGCCGCATCCTGTTGACGACGCGACCAGTCCGGCGGGATGGGATACGGTCTTGCTCCGGTTTGAGTCCAGGTATGCCGCGGATGTCGGGGACCTGACTCCTAGTGACTTCGTGGTGACTCAGACTGGTGGTATCCAGCCGGCGCCCACGGTTCTCACGGTCGACCAGACCGGTTTGCCGGCGGACGTGGTGCGGCTGACGTTGAGCCGGTCGATCGAACCGGATTCGTGGACGAAGATTACCCACGAGGATAGCGATACGAGCGTGTGCCTCGGATACCTGCCGGCCGACGTTAACCAGAGCCTGCTCAGCGATGCCGATGACATCGGGGCGATGATTGCCTGTTTGAATGCTCCGGGATCGTGCCAGCAGTGGCAGGCCGACGCCAATCGTAGCGGGGCGGTCGACGCGCAGGATATTCTGCGGACGATCGATCTGCTCAACGGTGGCGGTGAGTTCACCTCGTGGAGCGGAGAGACGCTGGACGCCTCGCCGTGTGATTAGAAAGTGCGGCTGAGGCCGGCAAGGCCGGCGCTTCGGCGACAGGATTGACGTACTAATACCGGTGCCGTGACGGCGGTTGATCCCGCAGTCGCGGCACCTTTTCTATACTGTGGGTGCCCCGTCCTTCGCCTTGGGGCGTATCACGGTAGGCAGGAAGCTCCGTCTTCAGATGCGGCTACGGTATGCGCACTACACTCCAGGCGATGGGTGGGGAATCGATGGCGGAAGGTGGGTGCCTGTCGGATTCCCGTCCATCCCCCACCCAATCCGGCGGCGAGTGGGCGCGGCTGTTCCAACCCAACGAACGCCGGAATAGACGGGGCACCCGCCCGACCCTTGACGTTGTACGGGGCCACGGCTAGCTTGCGGTTACGCTCTCTGAGGGGTTTCGGTCATCATGCGTGAACGGGCTTTCATCCTGATCATCGACGACGACGGCGATTACCGCGCGTCCACCCGGGCTCTGCTGGAGGGGGAGGGGTTCGAGGTCGCGGAGGCGGACAGCGGTCCGGCCGGGCTTGCGGCGATCCGGCAGCGCCGACCGGATCTGGTAGTCCTGGACGTGATGATGGATGGGCTGGAGGACGGATACTCCGTCAATCAGGCGATCAAGTTTGGTGCCCGGGATGAGGATCTGAAGCCGATACCGGTTGTGATGGCTTCGTCGGTAGGGCTGGATCCGGCTAGTTTGTACGGATGGATCGGCGACACGAGCCCGATCACACCGGATGCGTATCTGACCAAGCCTCTCGATATCCCGGTCTTTCTCGACACTGTGCAGAAGTTGCTGGCGAAGTAGGCCGGGCGACAGACCCCGTTACGCGGGGGGCTTACAATCCAGACTTGACCGTTTCGTTGCGAAGGGCTACGTTAAGTCCGTCAGATTATTAGGAGGCGATGCCCATGTCGGCACAGGCCGAGATCCTGATTATCGATGATGACGAGGACTACCGGGCCTCGACGCGCGCTCTTCTCGAAGGGGAAGGGTACACGGTGCGGGAGGCGACGTCCGGACGGGACGGGTTGGACGCGGCTCGGGCGAACGTGCCGGACCTGATCGTGCTCGACATAATGATGGAGAGTCCGGTCGAGGGATACTCGGTCGTGCAGGCCCTGAAGTTCCGTAGCGACTATGCCGACCTGGCGCACATTCCGATTGTCATGGTTTCCTCGGTCCAGCAGGATCCTGCGAGCCTCTTCCCGATGTCGGGTGAGGCTGACCTGATCACGCCGGACGCATATTTTACCAAACCGATCGAGATTGCCGGCTTCCTGCAGTGCGTGAAGCGTATGCTGGGAGAGTAAGCCGGGGCGGAGTTGGACTGCCTCGCAGGGGGCTGCCCGGCGGGCGACATGAACGGAGTCTGCAGCCGTGAGCGGTTACTCTGCGGAAGGCGAGGCGATCATTGTAATCGACGACGATGATGCCATGCGCCGGGCATGCCAGGCAGCCTTGCGACGCCCCGGGTATCGGGTCGAGACTTTCGCCGATGGTCCCTCCGGGCTGGCGCGGATCGAAAAGGCGGACGTCGGGTTGCTGATCGTCGACCTGAAGATGCCGGGAATGGGCGGGCTGGAGGTGATCGAAAGGGTCAGCCGGACCAACCCGGATATCGTTATTATCGTGATTACAGGTTTCGCCACGGTTGGTACGGCCGTGGAGGCTATGAAGGCTGGAGCGTACGACTTCATCCCCAAGCCGTTTACCGCAAATGAATTCCGCGTGATCATTGCCCGCGCCGTGGAACGGCGCCGGCTGGCGATGGAGGCGAAGCGTCTCCGGCGGGAGAAGGAAGCGCAGGCCCGCAAGTTCATCACGTTCGTGTCTCACCAGTTACAGTCTCCGCTCGGGGCGGTACAGCAATACCTGGACGTGCTGCGTCATCAGTCCGACGAGTCGATCCCGGCGAAGTACCGGGAGTGGATCGATCGTTCCAGTCGGAAGATCGCGGACATGCGCGAGGTGATCCAGGATTGGCTAACGATTTCAAAAGTAGAGGGTGGCCAGTTGGCTACCGAACGGAAGGCGGTTGGCTGGGGCGAACAGGTCGACAAGGTGCTGGAAACCTGTGCGACGTCCGCCGGCGAGCAAGCGGTAACCTTGCACGGTGATCTTCCGGAGGACCTTCCACCGGTGCTCGGCGATGCCACGGCGATGCGCATGGTCCTGGCGAACCTGGTTACCAACGGCGTTAAATACAACCGCCCGGATGGCGAAGTGCGGGTCACGGCTTCGGCCGATGAGAACACGGTCAGCCTGTCGGTCAAGGATACGGGGCTGGGGATTGCGCCCGAGCAGATCGAGCAGGTGTTCGAGGAGTTCTTCCGCATAAAAGACGAGAAGAGGGCGGGCATCGGTGGCACGGGGATGGGGCTACCGATCTGTCGGAAGATTGCGGAGGAGCTGGGCGGACGGATTCTGGTTGAAAGCACTCCGGGCGAAGGCTCGACCTTTACGGTGGTTCTGCCCCGTGCCTCGGCCGATGATGCGGCGAGCGATACGCAACCATGAAGCCCTTCCGTTGGATACACTCGCTCAAGTCTCGGATAGTCATCACCTATTCGTTGATTCTGATTCTGGGCGGTCTGTCCACCTCGACGATCGGCATCCACATAACCGGGCAGGCGCTTCTGGAGCAGGGACGCCGGCAGATGGTGTACGGGCTGGCCACCGCTCGCGGAACCTATGACCACCGCTTGCAGGAGCTGCGGCAGAGCGTGGAGCTGCTCGCCTCGAGCGGGCGGCTGCAGGCGGCGCGGGCCTCCGATCGGCCGGACCGCGTCGCGGCGTATTTGCAAACCGTACGACGCGAGCAAGGCTGGGATTTCCTTTCGGTCGTGAACCCGGACGGTGAGGTGATCGTGCGGACGTCCGGGCGGGCGCGAGTCGGCGATAATGCCACGACCATCGCCCCGGTGCAGCAGGCGCTGACGGGCGATCCGGCCGCGAGTACGGAGGTTATTCCGTGCGAGCGGCTCTACGCGGAGGATCCGGCACTGGCGGAGCGGGCGGCGGTGAAGCTTGTTCCAACCCCTCGGTCACCTCCGCCCGACCGGCAGGCGCTATTCTCCGGAATGGTGATGGTGGCCGCGGCGCCGGCGGTCGATGAGGATGGGCGGATCGTGGCGGCGGTTTACGCCGGGCAGCTAATCAACCAGCCGGATGTGGTGGCCGAATCCGTGGGACGTCACTGGTTGGTGGAGGAGATAGATTCGGCGTTGCAGTCCGGTGCGGAAGGGGACATGCGTGACGGGAGCATCGCGACGGTTCTACAAGGCGACGTGCGGATTACCACGAACCTCGTCGATGCCCGAGAACGACGAGCTGTGGGAACATGCGCTTCGGCGGCCGTCCGGGAGACCGTCCTGGGCAAAGGGCGGCCGTGGATCGGGCGAGTGTTTGCGGTCAATGACTGGTACATTGCGGCCTATGAGCCCATCACGAACCTGGCTGGCGAGCGGATCGGGATGTTGGCGGTGGGACTGCCGGAGCAGCCGTATACGGCGGCCCGCGATGAGGTGACGCTCAGCTTTGCGATTATTGCGCTGGTCTGTTTCTTGCTGATCGTAGTGGCGACGTATTTCCTGACGCGAAGCCTGGTGCGTCCGTTGGAAGAGATGGCCGAGGTGTCGCGGGGCATTGCCGCGGGGGATCTGAGCCAACGCGTGCATGTCACCACGACGCAGAGTGAGCTGGGGCTGCTCTCGACTTCGTTCAACGACATGCTCGATCGTATCAGCCAGATGAAAAGTGAGCTGGAGCAGTGGGCGCGGACCCTCGAGAACAAGGTCGAGGAGCGTACCGAGCAGCTCATTAAGGTCCAGGCTCAGGCAGCGCGTCATCAGCGGCTCGCTTCGGTAGGACAGTTGGCGGCCGGGGTGGCTCACGAGATCAATAACCCGTTGGGCGGGATTCTCACCTTTGCATCGATCGTGCTCGAGGATCTGCGTCCGGATGACCCGCACCGTGAGGAACTCGAAGAAGTCGTTCGGCAGGCGGTGCGGTGCCGCAAGATTGTCACCGGCCTGTTGGAGTTCTCGCGCCAGCGCGAGACTCAGAAGGCGTTGGCCGACGTCAACCAGGTGGTCTATCGGACGCTGCAGTTATTGGAGACGCAGGCACTCTTTCATGACATACACGTGTCCCGGAGATTGGATGCGAACATGCCGTCGGCGGTTATGGACGAGTCGCAGATGCAGCAGGTGTTCATGAACCTGATTCTCAACGCGGTCGACGCGATGGACGGGAAGGGGAACCTGACCATCGAGACCAGGCACAGCAAGGAGAAGAAGGAGATCCTCGTGCGGGTCACCGATACCGGCTGCGGCATCCCCCCGGAGATCCGCGAGTCGATCTTCGATCCGTTCTTTACCACCAAGGACCCCGGAAAGGGCACGGGTTTGGGGCTGGCGGTGTCGTGGCGAATCGTCCAGGCGCACGGCGGGCGGATGGACATCGAGAGCGAAGTCGGCAAAGGGACCGTCTTTTCCGTTTACTTGCCGCTGGTAACAAAGCTGCCCATGACTGACGAAGCCGATGATGCCGGCTCTTCAGCGCGGGAATCTGCGGGCGAGCCTGGGGATTGGGATGATCCGTCGGGCGGGTGATGACGCCCAGTGCCGCTCCCAGAAGGGTTGTCTAGGGTCCTTCCTCCTTTACAGGGGCTTGGTTCAAAGGAGCAGACTTCAAGCCTGCGCGACCCGCCGAAAGCGCTTGAGTTGATTTCGCGGTGACGGCGTTACGCCGGGGTCTGCCTTTCCGATCGCGGGGTTGAAGACTTCAAGGATGACGTATTCGACGGATATTCTGTTTGTTCTCAACAGACTGCGCTGGCCCTGGCGAATACCGGTGAAGTGGCTGATTCTCGGTTTTACGGTGCTTGGCGTGTGTTTTCCGAATCCGGTGATCCTGTATCGCCACCTGGACCATTGGCGAGACCCGAACGCTCTTATCGAGCCGAATGCGCCGGGGGTCCGGGCGATGGCCGACGAACTTCGACCGACCATCGCCGACGATACGCCGCCTCACGAGGTTCTCCATGCCGTGCAGGATCTGGTGTATCGCAGCGTACCGTATGAATGGGACTGGAACACGTGGGGGTCCGCGGATTATCTCCCAACTGTCGGCGAGGTGTTCGAACAAGGGCGGGAGGATTGCGACGGGCGGGCGGTCGTGGCGGCTTCGGTTCTTAAGCAGCTCGGGTACGAGGCGACCCTCGTGACGGATTTCGCCCACGTCTGGGTCCGAACCGAGGTCGGGGAGACGATGAGCCCCGGGGAGACTCCGGCGATCGTCGTGGGCGAGAAGGGGATCGAGATTCAGAGCCACGCCTTTGCCGAGATGTTGAGGGCATCCACTTTGGGAATCCGGGTGTTTCCGCTGTTTCGAGAGTTGATCGTAATCGCCGTTGCCTGGTGGTTGCTGTGGTCGCCCGGGGCTCCGCGGTGGTATGCGCTGACCGCGCTGGCATCGCTGGTGGGCGGGCTGCTGTGCGTGCGGGCGTACGGGCCGCTTTCGATCGTGTGGTTGCACGGGGCGGGTTTGGTCATGATGCTGGTCGGGGTGGTGTTGCCTCTGTGGGCAGCGCGTGGTTTGCGTGGCCGAGCGCGCGAGACCGTTTGAACACGTCGCTTGTTGTAGGATACCTGTGTTGCTGTAAGTAGTTGTCCTAGCGATGTAATGCTCCTTTGCATCGCCCGATAGGATTGCTACGCTTGGTGTGGCGTAGACATCAGAACCGAATTACCAAGAGGATCTGACCAATGAAGATGAAGCGTGTTCAGGCGACGCTGTTCGTGGCTGTGCTGTTGGCGGTACCGTTGGCGGGCGAGGCCCGGGCCCAGTTTGACTCCCTCCGTAAATTCACCCGGCCGGCGGAGCCGGTGCCGAAGATCGCCCACTTCGAGATCAAAGGTGCCTTGACGGAGACACCGGCGCGTATTCCCCCGATGTTCGGCGGGGATATTCCCCTGTCCCTGGGTGATCTGGTGAGTCGGCTCAAGGCGGCCCGTCAAGATGACGAGGTTGTGGCCGTCGTGATCGACTTGCAGAACGCCGCTTTCGGCATGGCCCAGCTCGAGGAAGTTCATAAGGCGATCCGGCAGTTCGAAGCGGTGGACAAGGACGTCTATATTCACGCTGACATGTTAACGACACTAACCTACGCGGCCGCGACCAGTGCGGCCCACGTGAGCGTGGTGCCGACGGGGGATGTGTGGTTGCTCGGGCTGTACGGGGAGGCTCCGTACCTTAAGGGAATGCTCGACAAGATCGGAGTCGTTGCGGACTACGAGCATTGCGGCGACTTCAAGACCGCGGCCGAGACCTTGACGCGCACCGACCCTTCCGAGCCGGCCCGGCAGATGTCGAAGTGGTTGTACGACGGGCTGTACTCGTCGCTGGTTGGTTTGATCGCCGATAGCCGCGGAGTATCGGAGGAGAAAGTCCGCGAGCTGATGGATAACGGGCCGTATTCGGCGGAGGACGCGCTGAGCGCCGGGTTGATCGACTCGGTCAAGCACCGCCAGGACTTCGTTGCGGATATCAAGGCCCGCTACGGTAAGTCCGTCGAGTTCGTGAGAGACTACGGCGAAGATGATGCGATGGATATGCCGGAGGACAACTTCTTCGCCCTGGTCGAGTTCATGATGAAGATGATCAACCCGACTCCGCAAGAGTACACGGAGCCGACTATCGGTGTCGTGTTCGTCGAGGGTGCGATCATGACCGGTGAGGCCGAGGCTAGCCCGTTCGGGCCGTCGGCGGGGGCGTTCAGCACGACGATTCGCCGGGCGCTGGACAAGGCCGCGAGCGAGCCGGCGGTCAAGGCGGTTGTTTTGCGTGTGGATTCCCCAGGAGGCTCGGCGCTGGCGTCGGAGATCATCCTGGACGCGGCGAACCGGGTCGGTGCAGAGAAGCCGGTGATTGTATCGATGGGTAACGTCGCCGCGAGTGGCGGCTACTACGTCTCGTGTAACGCGGATACCATCTTCGCCGACAGCGCGACTATTACCGCTTCGATCGGGGTCGTGGGCGGTAAGCTGGTCACGACGGGGATGTGGGACAAGTTGGGGATTAACTGGCACTCCAACCAGCGCGGGCGCATGGCCGGGATAATGAGCAGCGCCGGGTCCTTCAATGATCAGGAACGCGCGAAGATCAGGCAATACATGGAGCATGTATACGGGATCTTCAAAGAGCACGTTGTCAAGGGACGCGGCGAGAAGCTCAGCAAGCCGATTGACGAGATGGCCGGGGGGCGGGTGTTCACCGGCGCCCAGGCTCTGGAGCTGGGGCTGGTCGACAAGATCGGCGGACTAGACGACGCCATCAAGTTCGCCGCCCAGCGCGCCGGACTGGCGGATTACGACGTTCGGACGATTCCGGAGCCGCCGACTTTCTTCGAGATGCTGACCGGCGAATCGGGCGACGACGAGTTTCTCAGCACTTCGACGGGATTAGGACTGGTTGAGCTTCCGCTCTTCAAGGCGACCTTGCCGACGTTGGCGAAGGTGGACCCGCTACGGGTCCGGGCGATCGTGCGGGCGCTACGCGGGATCGAGCTGATCCACCGCGAGGGGGTTGCCACGCTGATGCCGGTGGAGTTCGTGATTCGCTGATCGCGCCGACAGGGGCGATAACCGAGACGAGGCAGGACATCGAGGCGGCGTCAGCAGATTTGGCCGGCGCCGCCTCGTCGCGCCTAATCACGGGCTCTTGCATGCGTCGTAGCGAGCCGCGGTCAGGTCACGGTTGCGAGCCCGGATTCGAGCTGCGTGGGGCTACGCCATCGACTTCGATGCCGCCGAGTTTGAACTCCAGCAGACTCTGCATACGCAACATAAGCTTGACGCCCACCTTGCTGTTGACGAATTTGGCAGAAAACACCATCGCCAACGGATCGTCGGGAACCTGGATCGGGGGGTTGGCCTGATCGACCGTGAACTCCACGAATGCCCCGTGGGTTTCCCGGATATCCTCGAGCCAAGCTATTAGAGCCTCGTCTGTGACCCGATCGTTGAATTCGCTGGTGAAAGCGCCACGCAGGTGCTTAGCGGCTTCGGAGTAATCTGGGGTTTCAAAGGCCAGTGATGCCCCTTTACTTGCATCCCTGTAGCCGGCGCCGATCAAGGCGACGTAGAGGATGAGGATCGAGAGGACGCCCATAACGACGGAGATCGGGATGGCGGCGATGGCCAGCCCCCGGCCTCGTCGCCGGCCGTCCTTGGTTTTGACGATACCCACGATTCCGAAGATCAGACCCAGCACGGCGGCCACACCCGTACAGCCAAGGAACGAGAGCACGAATCCGGTAACCGCAGCGGCGCTCATCCGCGGCGGTCCTTGGGGCTCCATGCCGCCGAAGGCGTTCGGGTCACCTGGGTCGAAGGTCGGGGGCACCGGGGGGGGCTGGGTCATCGTTTTGGACTCCTGCGAGGGCTTCCGCGGTCCGTCGGCCCTCTGTTTACGGGCGGTTTTCGATCTGGGACGGATGTCTCACGGGTGCCGCCAAGTCCCACTTTTCACAGACGCCCACGAATTCGGCAGGGAGCCGTGCGAGGGCCTTCGTAGCGGGTGGAATATAGCACGTCGGTGGATGCGGTCAAACCACGACCGGTTCCGGGGAATCTGTCGGACAGGTCTCGACGGTTCGCGAACCGTCGTTTGCTACCGAGGGTTGGTCGCGGTCGGAGCGGAACGGGCGTGGGGAAGGCCCGCCGATCTGCCCGGGGCGCAGATGCGGGGATCGTTCGGCTTGACGGGACATCCGGGCGGACTTTATCATTACCGACCGGCTTGGGGTGAAGGTCTGCCGATGGCCCGCCTTGTTGGGGAGTGTACGTGCCGTCGGCGGGAGTGGGCTTGCGGCCTGCGGGGCAAGCGATCCTTGGCCGGGTTGGCGTGAGATTATTCACCACAGATGCCCGAAGTGGTGCCGGTGCTGCCGTGGACAGTGCGAGCCGGGCTGCCGGGATTTGCTTTACGGAGTTTGGCCTATGAATGGTGTCGTCAGGTTTAGAGGCTGCCTGGGGTTCGTGCTGGTGTTGAGTGGGCTGGCGGGCCTGATCGCTGCAATCGTGTCCTGCTCCACGGCGCCGACGGCGTTCCTGGTGCAGGGGGCCGGCGGGAGCACCGGCAGTGATCCACCGACCCTGACAATCTCGGTACCGAGTGCCAACACTACTGTGGATCAGGGCGGGAATCTCCTCGTGCGGTGGACGGACAACGATCGAGATTCCAACGCGATGATCAGCTTCATGCTGATCAATACGGTGACGAACGACACGGTGGTACTCGTGCAGAATGTGTCGGAGGATGATTCGGTCGGGCCGGACCGGTTTACGATCGACACCTCGCTGATTCCGCAGGGTACGTATAACTTGTTGGGTGTAATCGATGACGGTTTGAACACGCCCTACGAGACTTATGCCATGAACTCGGAGGGCGAAACCACGGCCGAAAGGACCCAGCGGGCGGTGATTACGATTGTGCCGCCGGGGCAGGGTCCGCCGACGGTTCCTCCCATTGTTACCGTTGTTGAGCCGGCGTTCAATCTCAGCGTCTCTCAGGATGACGTGCTCCATATAGTCGTTCAGCCGAGCGACATTGCGCCGCCCGATGAGGATGATGATGGTGGTGACGAGACGCCGCCGTTCGATCCCGACAGTGACGCAACTCTCTATATCGTGTTGGATATGGACACCGATCCCAACAACGATGACCCGGCCAACCCGGATCCGGATTCGATCATAACGCTTCGTACGGATCCGATTCAGGCGGGCGAGTTCCAGGAGAGGACCTACGACATCGAGGTTGATTTGCAGGACATTCCGCCGCGCGACGACGGTGAGCCCTACTACATCAGAGCATCTATCGATGATGCGACGAACCCGCGGGTGCATCAGTATGCGGTCGGCACAATCAGTGTTACGCAGTTGGCGGCCGGAACGGTGGATCTGTTTGACGTCGGCCGGACGATTTCGGGGGCGACGTTCTACGGGTTCAGCCCGGGCGCTAATCTCGGGTCCACAATCTCGCACGTCGGGGACTTCGACGCCGATGGGGTGGATGATTTCGTGATGGTGGCACAGTACGGCAATCCGCGCAACTACGGCCGGATCGGCGAGGCGTATCTGCTCTACGGTCACGACCAGACCAGGTTCGGTGGGTCTTTGGCGGTGAACACGGTCAGCGAAGCCGTTGACGGAGTGATCTTTGAGGCGCCGCCGGTTCGTTCGACAGCAGTGACGGACTCGGATCCGCGAACGGACGGCATATCCGATGTGAGTTTCATTCAGGATCTCACGGGTGACGGTCGTCCGGAGCTTCTTTTTGGGCTACGGCATGTACACGGTGCGTTGGACTCGATGGACTACGACCCGGGTGACACGGACATGGACGACGCGGATACGACGGTCCAGGTAGAAGTGCTCATTCGGCAGGGCCTGACCCGTGTTACTGCGGGCGACGAGATCGAAGACGAAGATTCGCAGTACTTCGGTGTAGACGACGTTACGATCAGCAGCGCGAACCCGAGTGCGTTCGCGGGATCGGACTCCGACCTTACGTGGGAGAACTCCGGCGCGTCGCAGCGCGAGTGGACGTTGCTGAAGTTCAAGGATGTCCTCTCCGTGATACCGGATGAGTCCGAAACGATCGACATCGCGTCGGTTCGGGCAACGATCAGTTTCCGCGTCTTTGGAACGGGAGACGACGGCACGGTCTATCAGTGTGTGACGGATTTTGATGAGAGAACCACATACTCGACCTTTGCCGCCGGCGGCGGGGCGCCGCAAGGCGGCCTGCTTGGTTCGGCGGGTATCGATTATGTTACGGAAGAGGATGGGGAAGGCGGCGAATTGGGTTCGGTTGCCGGAGATTCGGTTGACACCGTTGATGTGGATGTGTCGGACCTGGTTACGAGTCTGATTGACGGCACTCTGGTGGATTACGATAACGAGTTGCGTTTCATTATAGTCGCCGGAAACGATGCCGAGGAGCGTACGTCGGTGCGGTCCAGTGAGTATACCATAGAGGGTGATCGCCCGACGCTGACCATCGAATACACTCGCCAGGACTTCCTGGCGGAGTGGTCGTGCTATCCGGACGACCTGGTCAACAACTCGTCCGACGAACCGGACGACCTGTATGACGACATTTACTGGTACGCCGGCGGAATGGCGCTGGTCGTCAACAGCACCAATCGCGACAACAACGGGCTGATCAACCCGGATCGTCTCGACTCCGCAGTCCTCACTCTCGAGCTGGTGGGTCAGAAGGCCGAGCTCGTCCTAGATGCCGACGATGTGGAGGCGGAGGGGGGCTTGATCTTCGCCCGCGTGGATAATTCCGGAGCGGCCGAGACCGGCGAAGATGCGGATACCGCTGATCGCGTCTCCGGTGCCAGAATCGTGGCCGGCCCGTACGACGACGTCGATTCGCGCCTGCTGCGGCAGGGGCCGCGCGAGGGTCTGTTCGGAGACTGCGTGTCGTCGCTGGGCGACCTGAACCATGACGGCGTTGACGAGATCATGATCTCCGCACCGGCGAATGAACGTTATATGGATGATCTGTTCACCTTCTACGGGTATCAGGGTACCCAACGGGCTTCGTCGGTGTATCGCGGCAGTATCGTGGTGCTTCCCGGGATCAACTACAATGACAATGAGTGGCGGGACCAGACTGATGATGCCAATGGTACCGCGGGTTTGCCCTTCCTGGACCATCACATTGATGAGCCGTACGGTCGTTGCGGAAGTAACCCGGAGCCGCGTCATCAATGGGGGCCGGCGGACTCGTTTCAGGTCTTCGCCGAAGATATCGACGATATGTTGGGCGGGGCTCGGTCTGCAGGTGACTTCAATCAGGACGGGCTCGACGACATTCTCTGCGGCGCGCCGCTGAACGATCGTACGTCATATACGCAGGATACCGGGGCGGCCTATGTGTTGTACGGGCGGAACGTTATGGGTAACTTCTACCTGTCAAGGGCGGATGACTCATCGCTCCGACCGCCGATGCTGCGGATTCGCGGAGTGACCCCCGGCGATGAGGTCGGTACGGTTCAGGCCGCCGGTATGGACGTGAACGGAGATCGGGTCGACGACATTTTTATTGCCTCGCCGAAGGTTGACTTCGGGGGGGTGACGAAAACGACATGTGCCGGAGACTACAACGGCGATGGGGTCGTTGATACGACGGACCTTGACCGTTACGCGTTTTCCTCGTGCCAGAGCGCTCACGAGGATGGGGTGTTCACTGACGATGCCTGCAAGGTCTACGACTACGATAACAGCGGCCTGATCGACGATGACGACGAGAATGTCTTCCGTTGCCTCGCGGACGGTGGAACGGACTGTTGTGAGTATGTCGCCGACAACGGGTATGTGGCCGTGGTCTTCGGCGGTGTCTTCATCGACGGTGATCGCACGATCGATCAGGTTGCCACGGACGATCTGCCGGGCGCCGTCTTTTATGGGGCGGCTGCCGGGCACCGGGCCGGCACGGATGTCGACTCGGCCGGCGACTTCAACCAGGACGGGTTCGGGGATATCCTCATAACGGTTCCGGGGGAGACGCGGCTGGACGTATCCGGGCGAGAGCGGCTCGGGGTGGCGTATCTGATTTTTGGCGGTACGCATTTGTACAACACCACGTGGAGTCTATCGCAGGTCGGCTCTTCCGAGCTCCCCGGAGTTGTGTTCCTGAGCCCGTATGTGAAGGGGCGTCCGAACGAGGCTCCGATGACGTCGGTGGCGAATATCGGCGATATCAACAACGACGGGTTCGGTGATATTGCGGTGGGAAACCCCACGGCGGACTTCATGGATCAGACGTTCCCGCAAGGCCCGGACGCGACCGATGCCGCGCTCGGGCGGCGCAGCGATGCGGGAGATGTCTACATCATCTACGGCAACAACTACGGCAGCAACCGGGCGATGCCGTAGCCTGAGAGGGATCGGCGAATACGGGTTGCGACGCCCCTTGTTGGCGGTGAGACGCTTGTTGCGGGTCTAACGCCAACAAGGGGCGCCGTATTTAACGTAATGCGCTCCGTCCAGCTTAACGGAAGCGCAGACGAGGCCCTCTCTTTGGATTTATCGCTGAACTGACAAACGAGGCGGGGCGTAGTATGCTCAACGAGGTACCCGCGTCCCGACCGGCACGGGCGAGGCTGCGCGGTTATCGGAGTATCCTGACGCTGGCGATCGGCCCTGCGGGAGTGCGCGGGCGGTCGAGAGCATTGTGAAAGAGGATTGTCGCTCGATGGCACACGATCATTTCAAGGACGTCCAAGCCGAGACTATTCGCGCCAGCGGTTTGTTGATCGGCACCATGATGGGCGGAATGTTGGTGGTGGCGTCTTTTGTGGTGGACTTCCCGATCGTCGCCAACACGCTTTTCCAGTTTGATCCGACCGTTAACGGACGCATGCCGTACTCCGATGTGTTGGCACTTCTCGGCGCGATCATGCTCGGCGGGCCGCTGGTGTGGCACGCGATCAAGTCGCTTCTGCAGTCGCATGCGCATATTGATGAGTTGGTGGCGCTGGCGATTGTGGCGGCCGTAGCCTTGGGCGAGTACCAGGAGGCGGGGATCATTGCCTTCTTCATGGTGCTGTCCAACCTTATCGAGACTCGGACTGCCCTGGGGGCGCGGGCGTCGATTGAATCCTTATTGCGGTTGACCCCTGACCAGGCGCATCGGATCCTTCCGGACGGTTCGGAGGAGGAGGTCAATGCGCATGATTTGAAGCCGGGCGATGTGATCCGGGTGCGCCCGGGCGACAACATCGCCGCGGACGGGGAGGTGGCGGCGGGACAGTCGACCGTCAACCAGGCGACGATTACCGGAGAGTCGATTCCGGTCGACAAGGAAGCCGGCGATGAAGTGTTCGGCGGAACGAGCAATCTGACCGGGGCACTGGAGGTGCGGGTAACCAAAGCGGGCAAAGATGCCACGCTCGGCAGGGTGCAGGAACTGATCCTCGACGCGGAGCGAACGCGCAGCCCGATGATGCGACTGATCGACAAATACGCGGCGTGGTATACGCCGACGGTGTGCATGTTGGCGGCGATTGTGTGGTTCTTTTCCGAGGACAAGGAAGTCGGCGTGAAGAAGGCGATTACTATGATGATTATCGCCTGCCCATGTTCGTTGATCCTCGCTACGCCGACTGCGATGGTGGCGGCACTGAGCTGCGCAGCCCGTTTTGGTGTTCTGATCAAGAGCGTGATCCAGCTTGAGTTCGCCAGGACTCTTACCGCCGTAGTGTTCGACAAGACCGGTACGTTGACTACCGGAAAGCTGTCGGTGACGCAGATGAAGCCTGCTCCGGGCGTGGACGGGGCGGACTTGCTCTTCGCGGCCGCTTCCGCAGAGCATTTGAGTAAGCACCCGGCGGCCATTGCGTTGGTCGAGATCGCCAAGCGGGCCAAGATAGAAATCGCCCCCGCCGACGATTTTGAAGAAACCGCCGGCCGCGGGGTCAGCGCCCGAATCGAGGGGAGCGTCGTTTTAGTGGGGCGAAGCACCTGGCTGGCGGATCGTGGGGTCGATATGTCGTTGACTAAGGACCCCGAGTTCGCCGAACCCGAGGGGGTCAGCATGTTGTACGCGGCCCGCGATGGGAAGTGTCTCGGCTGGCTGGGGTTGGAAGACCGCACGCGCGGCGAGGCCCGCGCGGCGATCGATGAGCTTCGGAAGTTCAAGATCCGCAACCTGTCGATGGTGACGGGTGACAAATGGTCGGTTGCCCGGCGCGTCGGAGCGGAGATGGGCTGTACGGAGGTGCAAGCAGAGGTCCTTCCGGAGGACAAGCTCCGTCTGGTTGATGATCTGCGGAAGCGAGGACACCGGGTTGCCGTGGTGGGGGACGGCGTAAACGACGCCCCGATGCTCGCGGCCAGCGACCTGGGTATCGCGATGGGGGCCGCCGGGAGCGATGTGGCAATCAACTCGGCGGACATTGCGCTGATGACCAACGACTTGAGCCGGCTGCCGTTCTTGGTTCGGCTATCGCAAGCCACGATGCGCGTGGTGTGGCAGAACATAGTCTTCGGGGTGCTGTTTATCGTCGGAATGATGACCCTGGCCATCTGGGGACCGCTCACGCCGATCATTGCTGCGGTGGCCCACACCGGGGCGGCGCTGTTCGTCGCGTTTAACAGTGCCCGGTTATTCCGGTTCGGCGAGGATCATGAGTCGGCCCTGGATGACTACGCGATGGCACTGCCGTCGCGCCCGGTTCAGGCAGGTTGATTTTAGCGGCATTCTGGACGGCTGAAGAGCGAGGTGCGTCGTTGTTGCCTACGATGGCTCGCGCAGGATGTGGACCAGCCCGATGCCTCCGCGTATTACCAGGCTGATCATCAAGAGCAGCAGTAACGTTGCTACGGTCAGGTTAAGAACAGCCCAGCCGTTCTGCACCCGCGGATCAGCGACATCGAACAGGGAACTGATCGTGGCGGCTGCGATGCCGAGGATGATTATTGCGACCAGCGACCCGCGGAGGTTCCCCGGGAACGGCGCGATCCGAACAGTCAGACATACCAGCAGATAAACGAATAGCCCCGCCTTCCAGTCGGTGAATCCTGCGGTTGCCAATGCCGAAGCGATCGACTCGACCAGCGAGACTTGATCGCGCAGAAGCTGCCAGAAGCCCGGCCACGTGGTCGGCAGGGAGGGCCCCACGACCCGCGTATCCAACGCGGCCAGGATCGGCTGACCGAGTTGCCCGGCGACGAGGTATATTGCGACGGCACAGGCCAGGAGGGGGAGCAGGCCAATCACCACGGGTCCGACCACGGGTATTCGTGGTCGCGGGTCCGGGGTAGTCTCCGGGTCGCCGGATTCGTCGTCCTTGAATAGGGTGGTGTTGGTCACGGTAGCCCCGGTTACGAGCAGGCCGAGGACGTGGCCTACCTGAGCCACCAGCGTTCCGGGAAGCAGGATGGCGTTGAAGATCTTCGGCTTGACCATGCTGGCCCAGAGATTATGCACGCCCCAGGCAGTCAATACGATCAGCAGCAGCCAGAAGGTCAGCGCAAGGTAGAGCACGTCTCACCGTCCTTTGGTTTGCCCAACCCACCCATCGATTCGCCCTCCTCTGCCGCGGCGCGCACACTCCAAATGCGCTTCCGAGATCATACCTTTCGACTATCGGCGCGGCGGTGGTTCTGTCGTCATTAAAACTGTGCTGAAGCGGTCGCGGCGACCGGAGCTTATGTGAAGGGAGCGAGGACGCCGCGGATCTGGGTTTCTTCTTGGAGCCGCAGGTTCTCCAAGGTAGCATGGCTTGTCGGAATCGGGGTCGGGACGATTACTCGCTGAGTTGCTTGGAGGTGGATGGAATGTCGTTTCTACGAGTCAGGGCAGTGGTTGCGCTTCCGTTCTTCGTGTTGCTCGGGCCTGTGTTGGTTATTTGCATGGGTGGCGGGGGAGACTCTGCGGTTGCCGTCACGGGCGACTGCCCGGACGCCACCATTACAATCGAAATCAAGACCGATTTCTATCCTCAGGATATCACCTGGGAGCTGGTTCAGCAGGGTTACGGCGTGGTGGTTTCGGATGGGCCCCTCAGCCAGGCGTACACGGTACACACCTGGGATGTGTGCGTCGACTCGACCGCGTGCTACGACTTCACCATCTATGACTCGTACGGGGACGGCTTGGAGCACCCGGAGTATTACCGCGTGTTCTATGAGGGGGAACTTGTCGGTTCGGGCGGTCCGTTCGGCGACTTCGAGACCGTGCTTGATATTGGTGACGGATGCGTGGCACCATTCTGCGGCGACGGAACTTGCGATCCCGACGAATCCCATCTGAGCTGCCCGGAGGATTGCCCGCCCTGTGAGTACTGCCAGGCATGTTACACCGAGCAGGAGAGCGAGTGGATTACCCGCGTCGTGTTCAACACGATCGACAACCGTAGCGGGCAGGACGGCCCGTGCAGTTATGGCGATTACACCGCGGTTTCGACAACGTTGATGCGCGAGTCGACGCATAATCTACGCGTGTCGTTCTTCTCGAACGGGCAGTGGGATGAACATGTGCGGGCGTGGATCGACTGGAACCGGGATTGTGCGTTCGAGTCCAGTGAGAGCTACTACCTGGGTGAGGGCGTGGATGCGACCCTTTCGAGATCCGTAACGGTGCCGGCGGATGCGCTACTGGGCTGTACGCGAATGCGCGTGGTCGACAACTACGACACGGATGCCCGCGAGCCCTGCCCCGATCTGCTGTACGGCGAGGTGGAAGACTACACGGTCTGCGTAACGGACGGCACTGTCGGGGCCTGTTGCGTCGATGCCGACCCTTGGTGTCGAGGCTTTGTCACTGAGGCCGAGTGCGACGCCCAAGGCGGTATGTTCCTCGGCATCGACAGCACGTGCGACGTGCCCGACTGCAATGACAACGGCGTTTCCGATCTATGCGACTTCGTTGCCGACGGTGATTTCACCGCCGACGGAGTCGTCGGGCTCGAGGACTACGAAGCGCTGGTCGAATGCCTGGACGGCCCGGGAGCATCACCGACCGTCCCGATCCCCGATTGCCTCAGTACTTACTTAGCCGCCTTCGACGCCGATATGGACGGCGACGTCGACCTGCGCGACGTGGGCGCGTTTCACATTTGTTTTGCCGTTTCGAATGAATAGCGGGATTGTGTAACCACCGGTGCTTGTTTCTTTGGGGGGGCGTCTTTGGAGCGGGGGGACGCCCGCCGCCGGAGGGTCGGTCGTTGATGTCGTTCTTCTAGGGGACGGATTCAGGGATGGCGGCTTCTTCGCCCGGCTGATCGGATGGAACTCGTAGGGGCTGCCGGTCCTCGCCGATCAGCAGGCGGGTGGGCGTGCAGAACCTGTCGTACAACGTGAGAGACCAACCGCCGGCCACCCGCTCGATCTCGTATCCGCCGGGGACGTCCATCGCGATTGGGTCCAGCCGCCCGAAGTGGTCGCTGGCGAAGAGGTCGCATGCTTCGGCAAGCGCGGCAGGCCAAACCGCCTCCAAGCCACCAGTTTCCGGCCATCGTTTCATCGACAGTTCGAAGGCGAAGTTGTTCACGTTTCTGTAGCGTTGCATTCCCAGCCACCCGGTCCCCTTGGGGCCCGTTTCTACGGTCGGCACGATTGCTGTCATCGAGAAACCGACGGCGGGGACCAGCAGCACCCCGCACACAACGTATGCAAGGAACCGCTTCGAACGTGCCTTGCCTGAGTGGCATCCCATGATCGTCAGCGACAAGGCAACAACACCAAGAGAGAAGAATGCAACGCCTTGCCCGACCTCTGCGGCCGCTTCGTGCGCATATTCGGTTCGTCGATACGGGTTGCAGGGCTCCCATTCCAGATAGAAATCCTCAGTCATATCTTCCGGGTCGAGCTCCCCGCGAAGGTGTGTCAACACGCAGTCCGGCCACATCACCGCTACAACCTCCGGATGACCGATGCCGGCGTTATGCGTGTTGTTCGCTCGGTACAACGTGGCACATTCATCCGTGACGAAGTCCGAGCGGTAGACACCTTGGTTACGCCGATTGGTGTTCGTGGCGTCAGGTTGGTAACGATCCACAAGAACCGGCCTCATGGATCGGTGCGCCCCGGCCTTGTCTGCAATGATGAACAGATCAAGCTGCATAGGATCAGCATTGACGCCGGTCAACTTCATGGGATAAACCGCACGCTCGGTCGGAAACACGAACTTCAGGGGATGAGGTGTGATTGTGGAGGAGCCGCCTGTTTTGATCTGGGCCGCCGCAAAGCACCAACCCCGTTTCGCGTAGTCGGAGAGAACGGGCTCGGCTTGCTCGGAAACGTGGAAGCCGCGCTCGGTGAGCCACTGGCGGATCGACTCGCCATTGGTGCCGCTGATGACGGCTACATCGTACGCTCCGATCTGGCGGCTATCGATAACCGTTACGCCAGATGCGCCCGGCGATACGCCGGCCGTACCCAGGCTCGGAAGCAAGATGCCCGACACCACGAGAAAAACGAGCAGAAGCAGCACGGCATTCAGGACGGACCTGAAGGGCTTTTCGGGAGTGCCGCTCCAGTACTTTGCCAATGCGATTATGGATGCCAAGAGGCATGATACCGCCACCAGGCGGCCGACCAGCAGGATGCCGCTGGCATCAGATCGAATCTCCGGCCCGGTCAGTAGATGCATGGTCCTGAGGAGCCCGGGCTTGCAGGCGGCTACATCGGTTGGGACCCCCGGCAGCGGCACGACCCATCCAACGCGCTCTTCCGCGTTCTGCGCGGTCGATTCGACAATGAGGGTCTCAATGCCGTCCTTGTAGCTGACGATTGCTCTTTGATATGGGATCGTAGGATCGGCCTCGGCGCCTACGTTTCGGAAGAACTTGCCATCAGCATCGGCGGTGCCGGGTGTGCTCAACATCAGGAGTACGATTCCGAGGACCAATGCCCGAGTGAGGAGCTCGGAGCTTCCGTGCCTTTGGGTTGTTCTCATCCTGAATCTACCCCGATAGACGCAGCACCTGATGCGTGTGAGCTACAACTACATGTTATACGCTGGTTTTGTCAAACCGGTTTCCAGTAGGGTGACGTTTCCAACACGCGGCAAGCCGCCGGCGACTTCCCCGGACTTGGCACGCAACCCATCACCTTGGACACCTTGTCTAAAAGTCCCGTACGACCCTCTTGACGTGCGGGCTCTTACCTGTAATCATAATAAGTACTGATAAGGGGGGCGTGTGCAGACGAAGGGGCCACAGCGGAATACGCGGCAGCGGCAGGTGGTGTTGGAGGAGCTTAAGAAGCTGACTTCGCACCCGACGGCCGCGGAGTTGTACGAGATCACCCGGGCGCGGTTGCCGAAGATTAGCCTCGGCACGGTCTACCGTAACCTGGAACTGCTGGCCGAGAACTCGGTCATCCAGAAGTTGACGATGGGCGGCGGGGAGGCGCGGTTCGACGGCAACCCGGAGCGTCACTACCACGTTCGGTGCGTCTATTGCGGACGGGTGGACGATGTGCATGACCTGCCGGCCGGTTTCGTGAAGAACGTCGCTCCGAAGCTCGGTGGCTATGAGATTCTCGGGTATCGTCTGGATTTCAACGGGATATGCCCCGAGTGTAAGAAGAAACGACCCGGATCGGAGAGAGGCTGAAAGCGGCCCGATCGCGCGGGCGATGCGGCTGCGTTGGTCATGATTGACCGGGAACTGGGCGCACCGGTTCGACCGCGGACGCACAATAGGCGGTGTCGCTCCGGCAGCGGCGACGGGAGCGCCTCGCGGCGTTCTTGCTGGCGAGATGGGCGGGCTGCCCGGATGGACGCTCGCCGCGGGCATCGGTAGTATGAATATGACGTGTTCCCCGGCAGGGGGCATGGTTAGAGCCGTCGAGAAAGACCGGTCGACCTCTTGACGCGCTTTACGAGTGTTGTAGATCACTTTGAAACGTGCCGGGTATCGCATCGAGAGTTCGGGCGGTCCGCACCGAGATACGGTTCCGCCTTATGGAGGTTCAACAGAGATGACCGAACGTGCCAATGCAGTGACATTCAAGGGGGCTCCGCTGACGTTGATGGGTGGGGAGCTGAAAGTCGGGGATCAGGCTCCGCACTTTACGCTGGTGGGCAATGATCTGGCCGACGTCGAGTGCAAGAGGTTTCACGGTAAGGTGCGGGTGTTGAGCGTGGCCCCAAGTATCGACACGCCCGTCTGCGCCGCGCAAACGCGTACGTTCAACAAGGAAGCGGCGGGTTTTTCGGAAGATGTCGTGATTGTGAGTGTGAGCATGGATCTGCCGTTTGCCCTTGCCCGTTTCTGCGGTGCGGACGGCATCGAACGCGTCATCACGGCCAGCGATTACAAGTATCGCAGTTTCGGCGAGGCCTACGGCGTCTTCATCCGTGAACTGGGTCTGTTGACCCGCGCGGTCTTTGTCATCGACCGTCAAGAGAAAGTGGTGTATGCGGAGTACGTACCGGAGGTGACGAGCGAGCCCGACTACGCTACGGCGTTGGAGGCCGTGAAGGCGGCTCTGTAGGTTGTGGCGGCGGGAAGGACTCGCTCCGCGGACCGGCGCCGGATCCTCAATAAGTGGTCCGTACAGTGGACCCCTCGCTGAATAAGGCGGTCCGTACAGTGGACCCTGCGTATTCTCACTCAGTAGGGTCCGCTGTACGGACCGTATGGTTCTGGTTGTAAGAAAGGAATCGACATGAAGAAGTGGAAATGCAGTGCGTGCGGGTATATTCATGACGGTGACGAGCCTCCGGCACAGTGCCCCAAGTGCGGCGCGATTGCCGAGAAGTTCACGTTGCTTGACGACACAGCGGCGAACCTGGTTGAGCGGTCGCGGCACACAAACTCTTTGCATTGCCGGCTCGTCAATCTGGGCCGCAAGATGGAGCAGGTCTGCAAGGACGGCATCGAAGATAAGCTGGATCCGGGTTGCGTGGACGTTTTCGAGAAGACCCTGGCGCACAGCTATGAGATCATGAAGCTGGCGATGACGGAGATCCAGGGACACATCGCCAAGGGCAAGTGGGGGTAGAGAAGACCAGGGGCGAGTCGGACGATAGCGGCGCCGAGACCACGAGGGGCTCGTCGGCACGTTCCCGGATTGCCGGAGGATTGTAGGGCGTTGGACAACGTGGACGGAATCCTCGATTACGCGATCAGCCAAGAGGAACAGGCGGCTAAGTTCTACACGGAGCTTGCCGAGGAGCGGTTCGAGATCGAGTACGACGATTACGTGTTCGGGAACGGGTAGGCTGGAAGAGCGAGGAGCTGTAAATGGTACGCGAGCAAAGCCAACTGGCGGAGGGATTGCTGAAAGCGGCGCAGGCTGAGCGGGACGGCCATAGTTTCTACCACATGGCCGCCACCACCAGCGAGGATCCCAAGGCCAAAGACGTTTTCGCCCAATTGGCCGCGGAAGAGTTGGATCACATGAACTTCTTGATCCGGCACTACGAGGCCGTGGTGAAGACGGGCAGTCCGGATCCGTCGGCGACCTTGGGAAAGCGGGTGGCGCTTACCGGAGCGTGGCCGATTTTCTCCGAGGGGATCAAGACGCGGCTGAAGGATGCTCATTACGAAATGAGCGCGCTGTCAATCGGCGTCCAGCTCGAGTTAGATGCCCAGAAGTTCTACCGCGAACTGGCAGGCCGTACGGATGAGCCGGCCGCGAAGAAGTTCCTGCTGGACCTGGCGGATTGGGAAGCGGAACACTATCAAGCGTTGCTTCGACAGCAGGAAGCGTTAAAAGAAGACTACTGGACCCAGAACGGCTTTACGGCGTTCTGACAGGAATATCAGGCCAACAACGAAGGAAGTAGCATGGCAACACTCAAGGGAAGTCAAACCGAGAAGAACCTCCTGACGGCATTTGCGGGCGAATCGCAAGCCAGGAATCGTTACACGTACTTTGCCGGAAAGGCAAAGAAGGAAGGGTTCGTTCAGATTGCGGATATCTTCGAAGAAACTGCGAACCAAGAGAAGGAACACGCCAAGCGGTTCTTCAAGTTCCTTGAAGGCGGAGACGTGGAGATTTCAGGGACGTTCCCGGCCGGGGTCATCGGTAGCACGGCCGAGAATCTCAAGGCGGCGGCGGCCGGGGAGCACGAGGAATGGGAGTGCATGTATCCGGAGTTCGCGGCGACTGCGCGCAAAGAGGGCTTCGAGGCTATAGCAAAGGTGTTTGAGGCGGTTAGTGTAGCCGAGAAGCAGCACGAGAAGCGTTACCTTGATCTGCTGGCGAACGTCGAGGCCGGGACGGTCTTCAAGAGGAAGGAAAAGGCCGTTTGGCGTTGCCGGAACTGTGGCTACCTCCACGAAGGTACCGAGGCTCCGGACACCTGTGCGGCGTGTGCCCATCCCCAGGCTCACTTCGAGCTGCTGGGGGAGAACTGGTAGGGAGTAGGCGGTGAGGGGAGGTCTGCGGACTACGCTTCCGCCGGCGTTGCGTAGATGACGCGCACCTCCAGGCGAGGAGTCCGTGCGCAGGGTCTCTCAAACCGAGATTGCGCGCTGCCGAGGAGCCGTCCTCCAGGGTCCGAGTGTTTTCGTCTGCGGGCGCCCGTTCGATTAACGCCGTATCGAGAATCGGTCTCAGCGGTACGCGGCATATCAGACGCTGCGCTTAGTCGAGGATTGAGCGGCCTCCCCGTGATCGGGTGGACCAAGACCCCAAGATGAAGATTGGAGCGCGCAAACGCGGTACTTTGCGACAACCAGGGACGTTCTGTCCAATCCACTCAGATGTACCGGCCCTATTCTCGCTTGGCTTTCAGGTGACTTACGTCCTTGGACTATGGACATTGGAACTGGGTAACCGGGGGTGGCCACGGTGGCTTGCTGCGGTTCTTCCGGACTGGTTTCCAGGACCGGCGGTCCTCCTGTTTCTGATGCCATCCATTGCGATCTTTGCGGCAGGAGTTTCACTTATCTGGACGGAACGCAGAAGCCCTCGCGAGCAGGCGGCGTTTTCTGCCACTCCGAGGATCTGTCGGGTAGCAGCGATAGGGTCAATCGTATTGTGGATCGACTTGCTCTGGCGGACACGCTGGCACCTTTGCGAACTACCTTGGTTACTCGTCACGTGCTTCGCGACCTTACCGATGATGCCGTTGGTCGATCGTCCGTTCCGTAGCTTCCGTCGCTGGCGTGCTGGGAGATGTATGCGATGTGACCACGAGCTTTCTGCTAGGTCGCTCGCTTGCAGTACGTGCGGTCTCACAAATGCTGCAGGGAGTCCAGAGGAAGTATGTCCGGTACATTGGCTGCCCGCGACGATGACTCTAGCCTCGTCTGTCGTCGTGGCCATTCCCGTGCTTGGATTCCACGTTTTTCGAGCCGCACACGGAATCCGCCCGATCGAGCTTTTCGATGCCTCGCGAAGGGTCACACCCGGCTCAGCCGCGAGTCGCTTTGTTGAGTCTGGACTGCTCATAGGGCTTATAGTTCCCTGGGTCGCGTGTGTAGTGGGAGTCTGTTCCGTCATCGTTATAGGCGTCGCGGTCATACGAAAGGACGGACGTGCCGGACGGTCTGCCGCAATAGCCATTGCGTTGAGCTGCCTGGCTGGCCTAATGGCATACCAAACGGGTATGGCGATCCGTGGGACTTAGTACGGTAGGCCGGTCGGGCTTGGCTGATCATCGGCTCCCCCACGTCCAGCGGGGGTGCCATTGAACGGCCCGCGGAGGCGCGCAGCGCACGGCAAAGACAAAAGGACGCGGGCCACCCGGCGTTGGGCAGAGCCCACCCTACTTGGCTTTGTCCTTGACATGCTTCAGCCCTTTGTCTGTCACCGCTTAAAGATCATCCGCCACGTGCCAGTCGACGGCGTCGGTCTCGCACGTGATCGCGGCCACGTGGCTGTTGTGGAAGAAGTGCTCTACGGGCCAGGTCTGCCCTTTGTATTGCAGGGTCATGCGCGACGAGTTCGTGACCTCGACCAGGCGGCACGCGGAGAGCCCGGCGACCCCGGTTCCATTCGCCTTGAGGACGGCCTCCTTCGCCGTCCACAGGCGGAAGAAGGTCGGCCAGGATCGCCCCCGCAGCATATCCCATTCTTCCGGGGAAGCGGCGGCATCCATGATGGCTTCGTTACGCCGGGGGGCGACGTGCTCGATGTCGATGCCCACCGGGCGGTCGGCGATTACCGCGGCCGCCCACAGACGCTTGTGCGTGATTGACCAATACCAGCCGTCTTGCGGAAGGGGGGCGCCGGCGGCGTTTTTCTTCCAGCCGTTCTGCGGTGCTCCGCAGAGCCGGGCGCATTCTCGCAAGGCCGCGCGCGCGCTGGCCTGTTGTTGTTTGACTTGGTCAGGGATGCGAGTGCCTTCGCGCTGGGGGATCGGGGTGAGTACCGGGCGCAGGATCATGGCGATTCGGTCGGCCAGATGCCGGCGAGAGTGTGCTTGACGACGTCGGCGTCGAAGTAGTTCGTCTCCATACCGGCGTCCACCACAATACCCTGGGCATTGATGCCGCTAGATCGCTCGCTCAGCAGAAACAACGCCGTGTTGGCCACTTCGTCCGTATCCAATCCGCGCTTGCGCAGCGTGACGTGCTCCGCGTACATGTAGTTGTCGATATACCCGGGGATGCCGGCCGAGGCGCTGGTCTTGAGCAAGCCCGCCCGCACCCCGTTAAAACGAACCTCGGAGAACCGACTGAACGACTTCGCCAGAAAGGCCAGTGACGAGTCCAACGCCGCCTTGGCCGGAGCCATATATCCGTAGCTCTCCACGGCCATCCGCGTGGTCGAGATGGAAATGGTCACCACGCTGCCGCGGCGGTCGAGCAGATCTCGAAAGGCGTTGGCTACGGCAATGAGCGAGTAACAGCTTACCGATACGCATTGCAGGAAATCTTCGCGGCGCACCTCATGGAATTTGCCGGAAAACGATTCGTAGTTGGCGAACGCGATTGAGTGGACGATGCCGTCGATTTTCTGGTGCTTCCGGCCGACCGCTTCTGCCAAGGCGGCAATCTGTTCGTCCTGCTCGACGTCGCACACGTGGACCTCGCGGCCGGGCAGCAGCTTGCTTGACTCCTCTCGGCGGGTCTCGTTGCGGACCCCGTATACGACCCTGGCGCCTTCTTCTTCCAAGAGCCGGGCGACGCGATAGGCCACGCTGCGCTTGTTGGCCACGCCCAATACGAGGTATGTTTTGTCGGTCAGATTAAGATAACTCACGCCGACGGTTCCTCCGCCTCAGCTTGCGTACAAGTGAACGTGACGCGAAGGGCCAACTTATCTTCAACGGTAACCCTGCCCGTGAGAAAGAACGCGTTCTGCAGTTCGTCGTCGAGCGTCACCTCGACCCGGAGCATCTGCCCGGGACGTACGATCTGCCGAAAGCGGGCGTCGCGAATCCGCGTGAGGACCGGGACCCCGGCCGTGGGATCGTATCCGCCGAGTCGATGCGCGATCAGCAGGGCTCCAGCCTGAAAGCAGCACTCGCAGACCAAGACCCCCGGCATCACCGGGTGCCCGGGATAGTGCCCCGTGAAGAAATCGGCTTTCGGGTCGGCGAGCGTTGTCGTGACGATGCGGTCGTCAGTGACTTCCACGATGTCGTCAACAAAAAGAAACGGAGGGCGGTGGGGGATCGAAGAAACGCTTAATATGTCACTCATGAGGCTCTCCTTCGGCCGCCCCGCACTCGGCGTGCATGAAGCTCTCGACCTCGTTGGCGACGATGACTCCGTAGTTGATGGCCCCGAGCCAGCCCGACATGATGATCCCGACCGAGCCGGCGTGAAACAGACCGGGGACCTGTTTAGGCAGGTCCATACTGACCTTCAGCCCTTCGAACTTCGTACCGAACGTCGCCCCTTTAGCCTGTTGCGTGTAGTGGTGGAAAGTCCTCGGGGTGGCGGCCTCTACGTGGTCTACCTTGGCGCGAATGTCCGGAACGTATTTTTCCAGGGCGTCGAGGGTGGTCTCGATGAGATGGCGCTTGTCGCGCTCATACTCCTCGGTATCGAGATGGGCCCAGTCGTCCCAGTTTGCATTGGTAGAGGAAACGATCGCGTGTCGATCGGAACCCGGGCGAATGTCGGGGTAGTACATCGAGAACGTGCGGCTGGTAACGTCCTTGGCGCACAGGCGAACCGAGTCGAACTCCGGATGAACCGAAGTGAACAACAGGTCGCCGATCCGGGGCAACGTCTCTCCGGCCCGAATACCCATGTAAACCTGGCAGCTACTGTTGTTCAGGCGTACGGCTTCGGTAGCTTCAGCGAACTCCTTCGGTACATGCTCGTATCCAACAAGCTTGGAGACGGTAGTTTTGAGGTTTGCATTCGAAAGCACGGCTCCGCATGAGATCAACTTGCCGTTGGCTACGACCCCGGTGACCCGGCCGCCCTCGACCGCAATCCGCTCAACGTTTGCCCGCGGGCGAATATGCACACCGTTGGTCAGCAGTTCCTTCTTCATCAGCCCGATGAGCTTGTCCGTACCGCCGCGGAAGATGTAGACCCCTTTGCTCATGAAGTTGGAGAAGACGATGCCGTAAGTGATCGCGGGGTCATCGAGAGTCGAGCCGTTGGCATAGGCGATCGGCTCCATAAGCAAGCGGACGACGTCGCTTCGACTGGGGAAGAACTGCTCAAAGAGCTCGCGGGTGGTCAGCTTCTGGTCATCGTAGAAGTTCATCCCGCGGGCGGTGTCGAAGAACCGTTCCACGGTCTCGCGTTGGATCTGAAAACGCTCAACCAGAATACGGGTGAAATCGCTCCGGTCGAACGTGGTCTCGAGCTGGAACTGCGGATTGTCGAAGCGGATCCCCTTAAGCTGGACAATGGAATCGGCAATCTCCTTAGACCAGTACTTGCGGCAGCTTTTGATCATCCCGACGGGGAACCCGTGCAGGGAGATGTCGAAAATGTGTCCGCCCTTGCGCCGGAACCAGGTCGCCATGCCGCCGAGGTTGTAGTGCTGCTCCAGAAGCAGCACGGAGCGCCCGCACTTGGCGAGATAGTTGGCGGCGGTCAACCCGGCCAGCCCCGAGCCGATGACGGCTACGTCGTAGTGGTCGTTAAGATCTCTCAGTTGATCGCCCACCATAATCGTCGATCACGAATCCGAAAGTACGTGCAAGTTCGCCACAGTTATTCCGCTCAGCATCGCCCCGATGATACCGAGAAACCCCTGGTCCGTCCCGCAGATGAAGAGATTTTCGTACTGCGTCCGTCCGTCACGGATCTTGCGAGGGGAGCCGTATACCGCACCGCTAATGTGTCCGGTAAACCGCTCAATGGTCCGCGGCGTGAACATGTCCCAGTCTACCACGTGTTCCCGGAAACGCGGGAGGTACGCCTCGGCGCGTTCGATTGCCTTGGCGAAGCAGGCCTGCTTCATCGCTACGTAGGTGTCGGCGTCGGCATCCATCCACGGGGCGAAGTCGGCCAGCCATGTGAGCCTGACGATACCCTCGGCCAGGTGCTTGTGCCGATCATAGTTATTCGGGCAGCACAACACGCCGCTGCGCAGGTCGACCGGTTCGCGGGGCCGGGCATAGTGGAACTTCTCGCTATCGTTGAAGAAGACAATCGCGGCCTCGTGCCCCAGGTCGGCCGGCGTGCGATCCAGAATGCAGATCGTCTCGACAAACGATACGGCGCCCGTGTCCGGCAGATCCGGCGTTACTCCGTTTTCTTGGCAGATCTGCATGGTTTCGTAGTGGCCGGCGGAGGAGATTACGATATCTGCAGTTAGTTGCTCGCCGGAATCCAGAGTCAGTCCCGCCACCCGGTTATTGCGGATTTCGAGCCCCGCGACCCCGTCGCCGATGCGTAGCTCGCCTTTGCAGCTTCGGTATTTCTTCACCAGCGCTCGGATGATTGCCCTGACTCCGCCGCGGGGGCGGGCGAACCCCTCGAAGAAGAGGCTCTTGAACATGGTCACGAACTGCGTGAAGTCCATGTCGTGCTCCTCCGCGTTGCCGTAGTACATGACAGGGCAGAGGAGCATCTCGATAAGCTGTGGATCATGGAGGGACTCGCGCATCGCCGAACGGGCTGAGTGGTGCGGCTGATCGAGCCGAGTATCTTCGAACTCGGCTACGTCCGCCAGAAACCGGCGGAAACGGTCAATCTCCTGCGGGAACTCCTCTGCAACCTGCGCGGTGAGAACGGCGATGTCGTTTGTGAACCGCAATCGCCGTCCGGGGAACGATACCTCGGAGTAACGCTGCTCCGCCAGGTCCAGCTCGTTGCGCGACAGACGCAGTTGTCGCAGCAGCTTTGCGAGCGGAGTCTGCCGTTTCCCCGCGGGTACAAAGTTGGTCAAGGCGTGAAGCCCGACATCGAACTCACGCCCGCCGCGCTTGTAGTAGGAGTTCAGGCCGCCGACGGCGTGATGTCGCTCGACCACGCAGACCCGGTAGTCGTAGTAGGCCAGCCGGATGCCCGCAGCGAGCCCTGACATGCCCGCGCCGATAATGACCACGTCATAGTGCATGCGTTTATGCAGGTCTGTCCCGCGGAGCTGCCCGATAGTCGGGCGGCAGGACAAGGCACCAGACCCCGGCGATCATTGGTCAGAGTGCGGCGACCGCCTGCAGTTTCGGAGTGAGGTACTCAACGCACCCGTCAAGCGTCGCGAGCTGCGTGTAGTCTTCCTTAGGAACCTCGACTTTGTAGCGCTTACGTAGCTCCATGACAATATCGAGAAAATCCATGGAATCCATGTCGAGCTGATCGCGCAAACGCACATCGCTCTTGACGCTGGAAAGATCGGCATCGGGCGCAACCAGCTCGATGATGTCCAGAACGATCTTCTTGACCTGCTCTACGGTACTGTTCTTGAAACTTGCGTTCATCTGTCTCACACGTAACAACGGCCAACGCTACACGGGGTATCGCCTGACTACCACGGCCGAGTTGGTCCCCAACATCCCGAACGAGTTGTTCAAGATGTGATCCACCCGGCCAACCTGTTTGGACTCATTCAGCACCAAATTCCGCATCGCACACTTGGGGTCGAGATTCGTGACGTTGATCGTCGGATGCACTACGCCGTCCTCGAACGAACCCAAGTTCCCCGCCAACTCCAGGGCACCGGCCGCGCCCATTGCGTGGCCGATGTAGCTTTTCGTGTTATTAATCGCAACCCCCGGGAAGTCCCCAAAAACCTCGCGGGTTGCTCGTACCTCTAACTCGTCACCGGTCTCGGTCGCCGTTGCGTGCGTGCTCACGATACCGACGTCTTGCGGCTCGATCCCCGCCCGGGCAACGGCCAACTTCATACATTCGGCAATGCGCTCCGGGTCCGGCTGCACCGGATCGCGCGCATCCGAATTCATCGCATAGCCGATAATCTCGGCTATGATGGTCGCTCCGCGCCGCTTGGCATCCTTCAGCCTCTCAAGTACGTACAGGCACCCCCCTTCGGAGACCACGATTCCGTTCCGGTTCTTGTCGAACGGGCGGGACGCTTTAATCGGGTCCTCATGCCGCGCGAGAGCGTTCTGGCTCGCGAAGCTGGCGAAGATCCCGAACGAGCCGATTGCCTCGGATACTCCGCCGGCCACGGCAAGGTCGACCTCGCCAAGCCGCAGCATCTGCACGCCCTGAATCAGCCCCGCGTTGCCCGCTGCACAAGCCGCGCCGATTGTATAGTGCGGGCCGCAAAAGCCCAAGTTCATCGTCACCTCCCCGGCGGGGTTGTTGGCCACCGTTCGGGGATTGTGGTGATGCGACCAGTATTTGGTGTCATAGTCGTACTGGCGGATGACGTCAATCTCGTTCTCGGTTTCCACCGTGCCGTGCTCGGTGATGCCGATGAACGTGCCCACACGGGAGAGATCCACGCCGGCGACGTCTATTTTCGCTCGGTTCAAGGCCTCGTGGGCGCAGTAGATGGAAATCGCCCCGGCTCGGGTTCCGCGCCGCCGCTCCCGGCGCGGTTGGTACTTCGTCTCGTCGAAATGGCACACTCCGGCGTGCACCTGCCCCATAAAGCGGGTCTCGATGTTGGTTATGCCGGATACCCCGTTCAGCAGGTTCCGCCGAAACGCCTCAAGCGTGTCGCCGTTGGGGGACGTTAGCCCCACGCCAGTAATGACGATTCGCTCTGAGTTCGACATTTACACCGTGCCTAGGGAAAACTCCACGCTCCGACGCGACTGCGCACCGTACCATGCTGTAAGGCGGTGGATGTTAGCAGATTCACTAGAAACATGAAACGGAGCAACTTCTCGGGGGGTTGGTCTTTCCAGTACGATTCTCCCGGGATCCGCCAGTCAATCACGTCTCAGCGAACGAATCAGCTTCGCCAAGCCCTCTGATGTCGAAACCCGTGGCTCATAACCGAAATCAGCCCTGGCCGCGGAAATATTAAAGTAGTGCGAATAGGCAAGCTGGGAGGCAAGGAATCGCGTCATGCGAGGTTCCCTTGATGGGCAAAATGCCCGGTGGATCAACTCAAACGCTGCTCCTAGGCGCCGGGCTGCGTTGTACGAAATCGTTCGTTCGACCGGCGGAATGCCCAGCTCCGCGAGGATGCCGTTTAGCCAGGGCCAGAGCTTCACCGGTTCGCCCTGGCTTATGAAGTAAGCCCGGCCCGCGCAAGCTGCTTTGGGGGTCAGAGCGTCCGCCGCCCGGAGGTGGGCCTCTGCGGCATTATCGATGAAGGTTATGTCGACCAGGTTCTCGCCGTCTCCGACGATTCTAAGTTGGCCCCGGCGGGCGCGATCGATCACCCGCGGGATCAAATGAGGGTCGCCGGGACCCCAGATCAGGTGCGGACGAAGGGCGATTGTGCTCAGCGCGGCACTGTTGGCGGCCAGGACCATCCGCTCGGCCGCAGCTTTCGTTTCCGGATAGTCGGCCAGGTACTGTTGCGGGTAAGGCTGCGACTCGTCCACGCCGCAGAGGGGGCTTTCTCCGAACACGACACTGGGAGTACTCGTGTGGACTAGCCGGGATACTCCGGCGTTCTTGCACGCATCAATGACGTTTCGCGTGCCGACGACGTTGATGTCTTGGAATATCTTGCGCCGGCCCCAGATTCCGGGTATGGCGGCCACATGGAAGACCGTTTCCATTCCTTCGCAGGCCTGACGGATTGCCGTGGACTCCCGAATATCGGTTTGGATTGTCCGTATCCCGGCCTGCTCGTGATGGGGGTACGCCCGTCTCCCCAGCACGGTGACCTCGTCGCCCCGTTCTTTGAGCAGTTGGGCGATACGGCTGCCGAGAAAACCACCTCCGCCGGTGATCAGGGCCTTCATGGGGCTTGCCTCTCTGCCCAATCCGCAAGTTGCTCGCGGTTGATCTTCGTGTTGTGACGGATGTCCACGGGAAGCGAGCGGTGCAAGAGCACTCGGGTGATACTACGCGTCAACTCGTTTCCGCGGGCCAGCTCCAGGAGTTCCTCTTGCAGCTTCCGTCCTCGGCCTCCCTTGAGATCAGTGGGCGATTTGGGTTCCACCACGATGACCGGGCTCTGTGCTCCGGGCGGTCCGACCCCTACCAGGGCTGATCGGGAAACCTGACGATGTTCGTTGAAGATTGCCTCACACGGTACCGTGAACATCGGGCCGTGTGACGTTTGTACTCGATGCCCCTTCCGGCCGCAGAACCAGATTCGCCCCTGTTTGTCGCGATAACCTAAGTCCCCGATCCGGTGCCAGATTCGTTCGCCGTCGCGGATCTTGGCCAGGGCGGTGGCATTCGGAAGCCCAAAGTACTCTTTGGTTACCACGGGGCCTGACACTACGATCTCGCCGATCTCGCCGTCGGGAACAAGTAGGTTACTAGACCATTCGGCGATCGGCTGGTCGGTTACGGTGATCACTCGCAGGTCGATCTCCGGCATCGTGGTTCCCACACAGGTTCCGGCTCCCGTCCGGGTCTTATCGGTGCAGCCTCCCAGGACCTCTCGACCGCTGATCGACGACACTGGGAGGGATTCGGTTGCTCCGTAGGGGGTGTGAACGTCTGCCTCGTCGCGGAGCATGTCGTGAAGCTGCCTGATGACGGGGTACGGCACGGGGGCTCCGGCAATCAGAATCCGGCGCAGGCTCGGTAGTCTTACGTTGTGATCCGTCCCATAGGCTGCCACCCTCCTCCAAAGTGCAGGGGATCCGAACGTGTTCGTCACCCGGTGGTCCAGGATCGGCCCGATGATCTTGGCAGGATCAACCTTAGCCGGATGGGCGGGGTCCATGTCCGGGATCACGGTCGTCATGCCCATTGCGATGCTAAAGAGCCCGAAAAGCGGGAAGGTCGGCAGGTCGGTCTCTCCCGGCTCAATGCCGTAACGCTGCTGAATCTGCCGGACCTGTGCTCCGAACATGCCGTGCTCGTATACCACACCCTTCGCCGGGCCGGTGCTTCCTGAGGTGAACAGGATCGCGGCCGTCTCATCAGCCGCCGTATCGACCGTGGCGAAATCCGGGGCGGCGGTCCGAGCGAGTCCTGTCAGAGTCGGACCACCCCAAAACCAGCGACGCCCGACCGTGATTACGCAGCGGACCGATCGAAAGGGACCGGGTCGAAGCACCCGCATGGCGTGGGCCAAGGGTATCCCGATGAAGCCGTGAAGATCCACCCCGCGGATACACTCCATCATCCGCCCGATGCCCATGCCCGGGTCAATCAGCACCGGGACGGCACCCATCTTGAACAGCGCGAAGATCAGCCCCATGAAGTCGATCCCCGGCCGGACCATAACCAGAACCCGCATTCCGCGAGCCAGCCCGGCCGCGATCATTCCGTTGGCGAACCGGTTCGAGAGAGCCTCGAGTTCGGCGAACGTGATCGACCGGTAGACCGCGCGGCCGTTACCTTCGTACGACGACGTCACGACTACGGCGGGGTGATCCGGGACCTTCCGCGCCATTTGAGGAAGGTGCGACGCGATGTTAAACCGCTCCGGCGAATCGTGGGTGCTCGAATGATCGGGTGCCGTGGTCAATGCGAATCCTCAACGGATGCTCTTCACAGGCGCGTCGTTGGCCGGTACGTTCACTATACTGACCCGCCAGGAGGGTGTCGACGTTTCGTGGGATGGTCCCCGGTGTCCGACGTAACCCTGTGAGAACATGGGCGATGCGGGATCGGGTGTTGCCACTGCTTCTGAGCAGTGCAGGGACGGGGCAGGGTGTGGATTGGCCCCGGGCCTTTACGTGTGGCGATGTACGAGTGCTTGCGCTTATCATGGCTAGATGTTCTTCTCGTTTGCGAATCGTCTTCTTCGGTTCTGGAATCCTGTGTTTGGCGGTTGTACGCCCGGCGCTGGGGCAGCAGAGTCTTGCGGCGCAACTTAGGGCCACGCTGGCCTCGCCGCCGCACGGGCAGACCGTTGCTGGGGTGTGTGTGGTTGATCTGGACACCGGCGGCAGCGTCTTCGAGCGAAACGCGGACCGGCCGATGGTCCCGGCCAGCAACATGAAGGTGTTCGTGATGGTCGCCGCTCTGACGGAGCTGGGTCCCGGTTTTGCTTTCGATACCGTCTTCGCGACCGATCGCACCCACATCTACTTGATCGGTGACGGCGATCCTTCTCTGGGGGACGAGAAGCTCTGCCAAGGTCGAGGAGAGCCTCCGACAGCCTTATTCGAGCGTTGGGCGGATGCGCTTCGTGCCGAGGGCATGCCGGAGGTGCCCGGTGATCTCGTTTTCGATGAATCCGTGTTCGATGACCAGTACGTCAACGCGACGTGGGAGGAAGTCGATCTCGACAACTGGTTTGCCGCACCGGTAGGGGGGCTCAACTTCAACGACAATTGCGTGGACATAACGGTGACTCCGCCGAGCCGTTTGGGGGCTCTGGTGTCGGTTGCGATTCGGCCGGAGTGCTCGATAGTCAAAGTCGTCAATGAGTGTCGGGCAGGAAGATCGGGTACGCCGGTTCTGCGCCACCGGCACGATTCCTTCGAATACCGCATAAGCGAGCGTTGTCCGAAGCGTTGGACGTTCGGGCCCGTCTCGTTCCCGGATCCGGGTTTGCTCACGGCCGACGCCTTCCGCACGACGCTGCGCAGGAAAGGGATCGCCTGTCACGGTACGCTGAAACGTCAGCGCGTTCGTCGAGCCGACGGCAGTATTCCCGCCACGTTGACGGTGCTCGATCACCATCGCACGCCCATTGCAGAAGTGTTGCGTCGAACGGGGAAGGACAGCCAAAACGTCTTTGCGGAGGCTCTGCTCAAACGGACCGGGTACGCCTGGGCTCAGCGACGCGGACTCCCGGTGCCGCAAGGAAGTTGGGCGATGGGGAGCCGGGCGATCCTCGACGTGATGGAAGTTGCCGGGGTGAACGTGGAGGGCCTGGCGATTGCCGACGGGTCGGGGCTCAGCCGGGCGAATCGTTGCACCGCGCGGCAGTTGACCAGCACGTTGTCGTGGATGGCTACGCAACCCGGAGCGCGGCTGTTTCTTGAGAGCCTCTCTATTGCCGGGGTTGACGGCTCCTTGCGAAAGCGGCTGAAAGACGTTCCGGACCGGGTCTTCGGCAAGACGGGTACGATGCGCGGAATCCGCACGTTAAGCGGGTACGTCGAATCCACCAGCGGTCGCCGGTTCGCCTTCGCCGTGCTGTTCAATGGCTACCCCGGTCCGAGCACCCCATACCGCGAGATCCAAGACCGCATCTGCCGTATCCTGATCGGCGCGTGAGGGACGCGGCGTGTACCGGTAGACCGGCTTTCTCCTGCATGTGACATAGAGGCGTCACACGCGGGATAGCCGAGCCGTTACTTCTTTCGAGTATACGTTGCGGTCATCTCGAGTTTCTTGATAGTGTGCAGCCGGTTGCGCCATTCCGTCATGGTCCACTCGAGCGTATCGTTGTCCTTGACCTTCATGACGTACCGACCGTAGCTGGTGGTGCCGTCGAGGCCGACGCTCTTATATGGCATGGTCCAAGTCTTGGAGTCAGCGCAGTACTTGGCGGAACCCTCCTGAGGGAAGCCCCAGTTGTTGAACATCCACCAGATGTACTTCTCTTTCTTGGGATGCCAGCTCCAGACCCCGGCGGCCTCGAACTCGGCGTGGGCGCACTTCGCCGACATTGTCCCGTGCAGGCAGCGGTTGTCCAAAGTCCAATTCCACTTGGCCGTGCCGGTCCAGGATTTGTCCTCCGCGGCGGCGTTAACAACCTCGGCCTTCCAATCCCATTCCCCAACGAACACGTCGTAAGCGCTGAGCTCCGCGGCCCGGTCGGGACGCTCGATGGTCGAGAAGTCTACGTTCCTGGCGGTACATCCCGGCAACGCCAGCGCGGCGAGAAGCACAATCGTAACAGCAGCCAGTTTGGTCGTTTTCATCGAACTACCTCCGATCGATGTAGACACTGTCCAATTCCGATTCCGTTGGCTCCATAGCATACGCGGCGCTGTGCGGCCGTGCCAGTGTCCGGAATCGAATACGGTACGCGGGACGTCTTCGCTTTCGACGGACCTTACGCTCGGGCGCGGCTTGCCTGCGTACGGCTAAGAGGTTGCCGCGTGAATATGGGCGGGTCACTTGCGGGGGGATGGGAGATATGGCGGCTCTGCTCGCGCGTAGATACAATCGTCTGGAAGATCACCAGATACTCGAGGGCCGGAATAATGGCAGAAGTGCACGAGGATGCGGTGGCGCTAACCGCGTGTGGGTGGGTCACTCCGTTTGCGGTGGGGGGCATTACTGAGGTGCTGTCTGCCGGACCCAGCGCTGAACTGCAGAAGGACGAGAACGGGACATACTCGGCTGTCAGTGGTTTGGATGACACCGTTTCGGGTCTTTCGACGGAGGTGAAGCGGGACCACGGGGCGCTAATGGCTGCGGTCGCGCTGGAGTTAGCCCGCCGTGGCGCCAAACTGACCGCCGAAGACTACTCGGCAGAGCGAACCGGCCTGGTGTTGGGTGTCGCGCTGGCGGGGCAGATGGGCATGATTAAGTTCGCCGAAGAGGTGCGTCAGCAGACGGCTCGCTTCGTGACGCCGATCCACTTCCCGCAGACTGTCGGCAACTACATCTCCGGAGCTCTGGCACGCGCCTACGGGATTCGCGGTCCCAACTCGACGATTGCCGGGGGTGTTGCTTCGGGGCTGGATGCCATCAAAGAGGCGGCGAGGTTGCTGGCCGATGGCGAAGCCGACGTCGTGTTGGCCGGTGGAGTCGAGCAGCTTTCGGAGGAGTTGGCTGCCGGGCTGGCCCAGCCTGGTACGCGGCTGAGCGAAGGGGTCTGCCTCTTCGTTTTGGAGCGTACTCGCCATGTGCAAAACAGGGGCGGAACGATTTTGGCTACATTGGCCGGGGATGAAGACGCGGACAAGGCTGTCATCCATGCGACTGCGGGGTTCGTTGAAGATGGGGCGATAGCGATCGGGCAGTGGGTCGGTGACTGCCTGGGAGCCCTCAGTGCCGCTGCGGTGGCGGCGTCGATTGGCGCCGCGGAAGGGGCTCGAGTCCCGTTTGCGAAGTCAGCGGGGGCATTCGAAGTCAAGGCGGTAACCGGTGACGACGGCGCCGTTGCGACTCCGGGTGTCGTCTCGGCGAACGGCCTCGGCGATTCGCGCTCAAGTCTCTTTCTCGTAATCTGAGCAGGCGATCTGGTTGGTCCAGACCTTATCTGCCGGTTTTGGGCGGGCGGCGCCACGAAGGCGACACTCGCCGATACGAAGGCTGCACGAAAGCCGCCTAGACTGATGCCGGCCGGAGTAATGCGGACTTTTTTCTTGGAATCCGGCCGGAATCATGTATACTTCTTAGTCCAATAAGCAGTGCGGGGCCGTTTTGCAGATCATGATGGCTTCGGACGGGCAATTCGTGCGGAGCGGCAGGACGGCGGGTCCGTCGGTCGCGCGGTGCAGTTGTTGCAGATGGTGCGATTCTACCAACTCACGAAGGGGTCTTGCTTGGAATCGGTTCGTTTAGCGGGCCGGCCGGGTGGTGCCGGCCAGCCGTAGGTTGTAGCGAACATATAGGTCAATCGCGGGCGTCGGCGTCTTACGGAGGGGGGAGACGCCGGCAACCGGCGACCAGCGTGGGAATCGGGCAAGCCACGCCAACTCAAAAGACCGGTCAGGTCAAGGAGAGAGTCATGATTGCGGCACATGGGAATCGAGTGATGCACGGAAAGGTACGGCTATTGCGGTGGTTAGCGATTCCAGCGATTGTTGGAATCGTGGGTCTGCTGGGGGCCGTTCCGGCGGCGGCAACGGATGTGCTGCCGGGCTCCGATTTGTTCCTCAGTCCGGCCCCGCCCGGGGGACTGGCGGGGGCTACTTACGATGACCTTGGCAACAGCCCTTTACCCGCGGATTTCTTCGGGCCCGGGTCGGATCCGTTCGACGGAGTTATCCACCTCGAGGGTCTGCCGTTTTCGGTGGCCGGACCGTTGGGGTTCGAGACGGCTGACACGATCGTGGAGCGACTGACTACGGCCGTACTACCCGATGACTACACGAGCGAAGATACCGTGGATACGGTGATGGTGGCGTTGAGTTTGGCAAGCACCTCGCCGATTACCGTCACTTTCGACGGCGGGCCGGACACGTCGCTGTATGACGTCCAAGTATGCCTGTCGAGCTTCACCCCCCAGCCGGGGGGATGGATGACAATACGGCATCTCTGCCCGGAGGGGGGTAAGTTCGAGTCGTTAACGCCGGTGATTCCGCGACTGATCTTCACCAAGGTGTCGGGCAGTTCAGGCGTATCCAACGCTGTTTTGGATCCTGCTCCGCAATTGGATTTCGTTGTAACGGACGGGTGTTGGGCGCACTCCGCCCCGGTGAGTTTTGGCGTCTACAAGACAATCGGGGGCGTGGCGGACCATGATTGCGATGGGGTTTTCGACGCTTATTACCCGGCATCCAGCCCCGATCCGAACGGCTTCGTCGTGGGCGTGTGCATGTTGCCCTGTGATGACAGCGGTACGACGCCCGAACCGCGCAAGCGGATGACTGTCGAGGAGCAGCTCTGGGCGTCACACGGGATTCTTCCGGCGGAGGAGGAAGGGCTGGATACAGAGGGCGACGGCGTACATGATTTGGGTGATAATTGCCCGGAGGACTTCAATCCGCTGCAGACCGACAGTGACAACGATACCGTCGGCGACGATTGCGACAATTGCGTAGACGACTACAACCCCTTCCAGGAGGATACCGACGAGGACGGCATCGGCGATGCGTGCGACATTGGCCCGTACGACGTCCTGCCGGGGTACGATCTCTGGGTGACGCCCGACGAGGGTTCGTATCTCGAGTTTGGGGGAAGTACGCCCAACCCGCCTATTCCTGCCGACTACTTCTGGCCGGGCTCGGACCCGTTTGAGGGAGTAATAAACCTCGTCGGGGATCCGATCTTCCCCGCATTATACGGCGATGTTTCTACGATTGTGGAGCGACTCGAGCGCGCGATTCTGCCGGATCCCATCGGCTCGTCGGATACGATAGACACGCAGCTTACAGGGCTCCAGCTCCGCAGTGCCGCGCCGATTACGGTTACGGGAGTGGGCGGTCCCGGGGAATACGATGTCATGATCTCGTTGGACCCGGGCATTCCGTCTACCGGGCAGATGACCATCCACCACGAGACGATCGAAGGCGGCACGTACGACGGCGTGTCATTCCAGGTGTACGTACAACTGGATTTCATGGCCCTGAGTGGTCCCGGTGGGGACGTCACCGCTCCACCTGAGTATCCGTACCTGCTGGAGGGGATTGGGCCATACGGTTGGCAGCATGATCCCCCGTTTGAACCGCAGTTGCCCGGTGCCGGGCCGAACTTCTTCCCGATCGATCCGATGAGTGACCTGACTCTGTACTGGCCCTACGGTCCGCCGTGGGAGCAGGTAGGGGCGCATGGCGTTATCCCACCGCCTTTCCCCGATGGTTGCTGTCTGTCTGATGGAGTGTGCGTGAACGTCGACCCGACCGACTGCGTGATTATGGGGGGTACTCCCCAAGGGGCGCTTTGCACCGGTGAGACGGAGGCCTGCTGCTTCGTCGCGGACGGAAGTGGAACATGTCTGGACGTCGACCCGCTGTGTTGTGATGACTTGGGCGGGGTTGCTCAGGGAGCCGGATCGTTCTGCGCGAATTCGACGGTGGCCTGTTGCCTGCCGGAGGGCGGTTGTGTTGATGCGGACGCGACGTGCTGTGATGCCCTGGGTGGAGTCCCCTCGCCGTACGGCCACGCGTTCTGTCTGGGGGATAATGACGAGCCGCCCAACGGGATCGATGACGCTTGCGAACCGGAACCACAACCGGAGCAAGCCTGTTGCCTGCCGGACGCAACGTGTGCGGATGTGACTCACGACTCCTGCGTTGCGCAGTTCGGCGACCCACAGGGCCCGGGTACGACTTGCGATGACGTTTCGGTGGTCTGCCATCCGCTCAAATGGTCGCAGCCACCGACGTTCAACTCCGACTCACCCGTTCCGGAGTGCTTCTGGGGTTGGGACGAAGTGTCGTATTATGGTCAGGCCGATTGGCCGATAGTGGCGGACGATTGGGTTTGTATTGGTCCGGAGCCCGTGGCGGACATCCACTGGTGGGGGTCGTATCTTAACTGGGATGAAGCGGTTCCTCCGGCGGACGCACCATTTTTCTTCTACATTGGAATCTGGGCGGATGACTCGAGCGGACTGTTCGGTCATCCGGGAGATTTAGTGTGGCAGTGGGTAGCGGCTCGAACATCTCTCAATGAAAGAGCGGTGGCCTGCGATTTCCATCCCGATTTCCTGACTGCGCCGGAGAGTTGTTTCAAGTATGACCTGGATATCCCGGAGGCTGAGTGGTTCTATCAGGCCGGTGGGGCAACCGTCTATTGGTTGAGCATCTCGGCGGCGGATATGCCGGGAGCCCACCCGTGGGGCTGGAAGACGCGCGAGCATTACTTCGGAGATGACGCCGTGCGGATCGTCGATCCGGTTGCGCCGGGGATCGGAGATGCGTATGTAGCCGGTGAGCCGATCGAGGACGGCGGAGGGGCTACGTGGGATATGGCGTTCGTCCTGACGACGGCGGAGACATGCCCAATCGCCAATCGGCCGCTACCGGAGCCATATTCTGAAACCACATGCATCCTGGATTCGGATTGCGATAATGAGGCGACGTGTATTGGTGGGACCTGTTACGTGCCGAAGAACCGGTACATTTCGTTCGTGCCGAACAATGGCAGCGCTTCGGTTGCCGTCCGCGTGACGCATGTCGGCAGTGGGCGGCAATGGTGGGTGGATGAGCCCCTTCTCGTTGAGCCGGGTGTGTGGGTTGCCGGCCTGGTAAGCGATCCGGTGTGGCGAGCCTGGCCTGAGCCGGTGGTCCACGTTGCGGGTTGTGGTACGGCTCCCGTCGCTCTTTATGATGTTCAGGCGATCGATGCGGCATGTGATCCTGAGAACGAAAGCAACTACTCGCCGGCGTTGTCGTTGCCGACGATCGCGCAGCCGATCCCGAAGCACTGGGGCGACTGTGTGGGTAACTTCGCCGGGACGTGGAGTCCGCCCAACGCGGTAGTGAGTATGGATGACCTGATGGCGGCACTTCAGAAGTTCGGGTCAGCGCCTACTGCTCCACCGCTGGTGTGGGTCGATGTAGCCGGAGAGGAGCCCAACGCGATCCTCAATATGACGGACATTCAGCAGTTCGTCGGCGCGTTCAAGGGGGAGGCGTATCCGTTCTCCGACCCGGCGGAGTGTCCCGCGGACCCCGAGGTGTTATCCTATTCGAATAGCGGGTGTCTCTCCGGTGGCTCAATGGTCATGGCGAGCGACGATCCCTATCCCTTCTGTGGCGATGATGTGGTCGTTTTCACCGCGGTGGAGGGTGGTTTGCACGTATTGCATCAGAATGTGACCTATAACTGCTGCCCGGATGACATCATCATCACGCTGTCTGTGTCGAATAACGATCTCCACCTGACTGAGGAGGAGATCCTCACGACGCCGTGTGATTGTCTGTGTTGTTACGATGTAGAGGCGAACATCGGCGGGCTATCGCCGGGCACCTACAACGTCGATCTATGTTGGCAGGATGCGGAGACCGGCGGCGAGATGTGTGTCGAGGATATCATCGAGATTCCGTAACGGTTGCCCGAGAAGACGCGCGCCCAGCGCTTGCGAAAGGCCGCTACGGTCGGTGAGTCTGGTTAACCGACCGTGGCGGCCTGTTGTACGGCCCCGGTCTCTGTCAGACGAGCCGGCGCGTTCGAGACGTTGTTGATGGGATCGATATTTGAGAGGTATGCGACGACTCCTACAGTACTATGACGCCCCATTCCACGACGGTGAACCCTTCACGCACGAACGCGTCGCAGTTGGGAGGTGTGGGGATCGTTATACGATGGTCGAGCGGACGAATCAGGAGGATGGCTCTCAGGATGCTGTCTGGTGACGGTGTAATCGTGAGCGTGGTGACCGCTTCGGCATTCTGCGGATAAACCGCGTACCAGGCAGAGCCCTCGAGAATCGGCACCCAGTGGTTTACGAAGTCGTCAATCTCTCGACCTTCAAAACCCAGCTCCGCCAGCAGAGTTCGAAGCTCAGCTTCCAGCTTCTCCCCTCGAAGTACCCATCCGGTTTCACGATTGAGCGGTACGGACACCATTGCCTCGTAGAATAAGTACCCGTATACCCCGTTGATCGTGCCGTCGGGCCGGGCGTGCACTTGCCAGCCGGCTTGATACGGCGGCTGCGAATCGGTTATGTAGCCGCCCGACGGCACACCGACCGAGACGCTCATGTCCATTGTGGTAGTCGGGTACAAATAGAGGTTCGGAGCATCGGCTTGCGCCGGTTCCGGGAATTGAAGATCGTAGTAATCCACCCCGGACGTATTAGTGACGTCAAAGGACACCGGGAACTTCTCGTCGTCATTGAACTGGCAGTAATCAAAAGCTAGGGTATAGTCTCCTGGGGGTAGACCGCTAAGGCCGAACCGTCCTTGCACATCGGTTGTTGTTGTCGCGGAGAACGTGTTTGCAGAATTGGTGATTTGGAGTGTGTGTTCGGCCACCGGGCTGTCGGCAAAGAACCCCTGCGTTCCGAAGATCGTGCCGGCTACTGCCTCAGCGTGATCCGGTACGGCGTCAAGGTCGATGGTGATAGTCTCTCCCTTCACGCATTTGTAGAGCTCGGTATAGAATCCTGTGGCCGTGGCGTAAAGGTAGTAGGCGGGCGGATCGCTGTACGGCATCTCCTCTTCAATATCGATCGTCACGGCACCCTCCGTTTCGAGGGTCTGCGTGTCGAGGAGTTCGCCCCAGCCGTCCGAGTATATGGCCAGGGCGATATCGGTTGCGATACCATCCTCGGGGATTAGGTCCACCGGCTCGTTGACCAGGGTGTAATGGCATACCCGGATGCCGGCTTCGTCCGTGTCGGCACAGGTGTCCACGGTGTTCTCGTCGCCGTCATCACAATCGGCATCGACGTTACACATGCGGTCGCATCGTTTCGCAACTTCGTTGCAAACCTCGTCCTCAGCACACGGCGATCCCGAGCTTCTGCAATCGGCGGGACAGCGATCGACCGTGCAGTGTTCCTCGCCGGTGCAGAACAGACCGTCATCGCATTCAGTGTCGTCGACGCACAGCGGTATACACGTGTCGAAGGTGCAGGTGTCCGTGGCGGTAACCCCGTCCGCGGTGGTAGCCGTGAGCGTAACGATAACGCTACCCGATGCGTCTTCGGAGGGCGTGACTGTCGGCTGAAACGTGTCGCCGTTTATGATCTCGCAGCAGTCGGCGGACGTCTCTATTGACACGTCAGCGCTTTCGGGAACTGTGTTAAGTGCAAACTCGACGGATCGGCCGATCGGAAGACCTTCCTCCGGGCAGCCGTTGATCTGCAGCTCGAGTTCGGCAGTTTCGCCGCCGAAGATCGTTTCGAACAGCGGAAACGTATCGCAGGCGGCTGATCCGGCAAGCAGAACTCCAGACAGAAGCAACTCGACGACTGCGGTTACTCGGCGGCCCATGTTAATCTCCGTACAAGTTGGTTGTCGTTCGGCAAGAGAATCCACATATAGCTCTACTTCCGCGTGTACGTAATCTCCAGGACCTTGAACTCGGTGCCGGTGCTGTCCGGCTCATACAGTTCGAGAACGTGCTTGTTGTCGTCGACCAGCCGGGTGACCCCGCGGCTCGTGCGCATGGAGCCGGACCAGGGATCGCCGTGGCGGCCCGTGAATGTGATTACTTTGCACTCGTCCTGGCAGATGCCGAAACTGCGCGTCATGGCGTTAGACGTAGTGTCGACCCAGACAGACGTGTATTTCTTTTCAAACGTATCGTATCCGTAGATTGCCAAGGCCTGAAAGGGCATCCCGAGATTGCCGCCGTCGAACTCCTCGAGAACGAAGCGATTGCCGAGAATCCACTTGCGTTCACACGTGCCCTCGGATTCGACGACGGGCGACTCGGAGTTCATCCGGTATTTGATGGCGGTCTTCCAGCTTCCGACGAGGCGGCGGAGGACCTGATGATGTTGCCCCGGCATGGCGTACTCTACCCACGTATCGATCATCGATTCACTGTCGCATCTCGGTTCCTCGACCTTCTGGGTTGGGCTCGCGGGACGAGAAACGCTCTTTGGCTCTTCCGAAGTCAGATCGCCGGCAGGCACTGCCGTTGCCCCGATCAGCAATATCGCCGCAAGCAGCATTCTGAGCATCATGGTTTTGGTCCTTTCTTGCTCTGCGGAGCGGTCGTTGTCTCGAACGACTCGTCTGCGCGGTCATTATACCACAAGTCTTAAGGTGGCGGGGGAGCGGTCTGACGAGGGCAGCATCACGATTGAGCGAGTTGGACGTTGGATCGGCTCTTGGGCTTCGGCTACACTTGACCCGTGTGGTTGCCGCCTCTGGTTGCTTTGTGCTGCTGGCGGCAGTTGTAAGAGTCTGCGGCCTGTGAGTGAGCTTCCGCCGAGCGTGAGCGCTGCCTGGACTGATAAGATGAGTGAAGGACCATCCGCAAACGATGTCTCGGCACCGCCGGACGAGTTGCGCGCCAAACGGCGGCGGGCATTGAAGTGGGTGGCCGTGAAAGTGGCTGTGGCGCTGCTCGTTGCGTGGGCTCTTGCGTGGCACATTCGGGGTCTGGGGCGGGAGTGGGCGGAACAGGAGGAGTTTCTTGACGGGTTGTCCGTTGGGTGGTCCTGGGTTGGGCTTGCTCTGTTGGCGTACGGTGCCGGACAGTTGTGTTTTGCGTGCTTCTGGGGGCGTCTGCTACGCCGCATGGGCGTATCCGCCTCTTGGCCCGACGTTCTTCGATCCTACGCGATCGGCACTCTGGGGAAATACGTGCCCGGCAAGGCCCTGGTTGTCATCACCCGCACCGCGTTGCTCGGGAGGCAGGCGGCGGGGCATTGGCACGTTGGTATGACTGTCGTTTACGAGACCCTTGCAGTAATGGCCGTGGGGGCGTGGGTCGCTACCGCCTGCCTGGTGCTGGCGACGCCCGGTGACTGGTACTTCTGGTCTTGTGCCGGCGCGGTGGCAGTAGCGTTCTCCGGCGCAGTGCATCCGGCGGTGTTCGGTCGGATAGCCGGGCTGGCCGCCCTGCCGTTTGGCGGGGTGAGGAAGGAGTTTGCGGCCGTCGAGTGCTGGGCCGCGCTGGTGAGGTGGAGTCCGCTGTTGATCGCAGGGTGGTTTCTGGCGGGGCTGAGTTTTTGGGCCGCCGCCTCCGCGATCGGCGTCGATTGCGCCTCTGTAGATGGGTTTCTTCTGATCGCCGCTGCGGCGGGTCTGGCTACAACGGTGGGGTTTCTGGTCGTGTTCCTCCCGGCCGGTATCGGGGTGCGCGAACTCGTGATTATTCAGCTTCTGGCTCCGTGGTTCGGCCGATCGATGGTAGTAATATCGGCCCTGCTCCTGCGGACCGTATGGACGATGGCCGAGTTGGGGATGGCCGGGGGGCTGCATTTCACCTGGCGGTTTGCGACCCGGGCGGATGCAGGTGGCGATTCGCGTGAAAGTGCGGGTCCTCCGGTTGATCTTCCAAGAGAAAACCGGCAAGCTGGCGGTCGTTTCCGCGACCCGGCAGCCGATTCTCCTGCGGCCAAGGTCGTGCGAGATTCGGAGAACAGTACGGCATGACGAACGACGGACCAGCGCGAGAGTCAACCGCCGGGGGGGCGTCGGCACCCGCCGCGTGTGATCTCTCCGTCATTGTGCCCACCTACAACGAGGTCGAGAACGTCGACACCCTGCACGCGGAGCTGACCGAGGTCTTGGGCGGCGCCGGACTCGACTACGAAATCGTCTTCGTGAACGATGGGAGTACGGACGGAAGTCTGGATCGCCTCACGGCGCTAGCACAGCGCGATGAGCGGGTCCTGGTTGTAGAGCTCAGGAGAAATTTCGGGCAAACCGCGGCCATGGCCGCGGGAATCGCGCGTAGCCGGGGAAGTGTCGTCGTGCCGATCGATGCCGATCTTCAAAACGATCCGCATGACATTCCCTTGATGCTGGCCCAACTGGAGGGTCCTCCGGCTTTCGATATCGTGAGCGGCTGGAGGCGCGACCGCAAGGACAAGTGGCTGACCCGACGGGTCCCATCGCAGATGGCCAACGGCATCATTCGGCGCGTGACCGGCGTACCGATCCACGATTTCGGCTGCACCCTCAAGGCCTATCGCCGTGAGGTTCTGGATGAGGTGAGCCTGTCCAGCGATTTGCATCGCTTCCTGCCGGCGCTGGCCTCCTGGCACGGGGCCAGGACCACCGAGATGGTCGTCAATCACCGCCCGCGGGTCCACGGCCGGACCAAGTACGGGTTGTGGCGTACGTTCCGGGTCGTACTCGATTTGGTCACCGTGAAGTTCCTCGGCACGTATATGACCAAGCCGCTCTACTTCTTCGGTAAGATCGGTCTGGTCACGTTGATGTTCGCGATGCTGTTGCTCGGGGTGGCGATCGGCCAGAAGTACGGCTACTTCGGGCAGCCGGCGGGCCTTCATCTGAATCGCAATGTGCTGGTTTCGCTAAGTGCCTTGCTGGCCTTCTTGACCGTGCAATGCGTGCTGTTCGGCGTTTTGGCAGAGCTACTTACGAGGGTCTACCACGACATTCGGGGCCGGCCGATTTACCGTATTCGTAGAGAATACGGAGCGACGTCCGGTCGTGAGACCGACAAGTGAGCCGCACCCGCCAGGAAAAAGCCGTGGGCAAACCTGCCAGTCGCCACCGTCACGAAGATCCGTTGGTAGATCCTCCGGTGAAAGACGCTCCCCCGGTTCTTCCCGCAGGCGCTTTCAGGGGATGGAGGCTCCCGGCGGTCATTGCTGCGCTTTTGGCGGGAGTGTTCGCTCTCGCATTGACTTCGGTTGTTGGTGATAGCATCAACTTCGACGAGACCAGCCACTTCATTCGCGGCTTGAGTTACCTGCGCACGGGCGAGTTTCATCTTCGACCGGAGCATCCTCCGCTGGCGGAAGCCTGGGCAGCCCTGCCGGTTGCGCTGGTCGATTACCAATGGCCGCCCCCCGACACGCCCGGCTGGCGCCGCGGAAACTACTGGCTGTTCGGTCGGGCTTTCCTCTTCGGGTCCAATGACGGAGAGCGGTTGATCATCGGTCCCCGTATCATGGTGATCCTGCTGTTGTTGGCGACCTGCCTGACTATCTACTTCATGGGGCGGGCGGTCTTCGGGCCTGCTGCGGGGCTCTTAGCTTTGGTTCTTGCCGCGCTAAGCCCGACCCTTTTGGCGCACGGACGTTTGGTGACGAATGATCTGTCCGTCACGCTCTTCTTCGTGCTGACTATGCTGATGTTCGCCCGCCTCGCACGGTCCGTAACGTGGCCGCGACTGGCGGCCGCGGGGTTATCGCTGGCGGCCTTGAGCCTGACCAAGTTCTCCTGGCCGCTGGTTGCGCCGGCTTTGATCGTAATGGCCGTCATGGTGATTGGGCGCAGGCAAGGACTCCAGGTCCACGTGTTGCGTTCGGTTGTCGGCCGTTTCGGGTGCGAAGCTCAGGGGGGCGTTAGCCTTGCCGGGCGGGTTCGGCGTGCTGTCGCCTTGGTGGCGATCATCCTGGTTGTAAGCGCAATAATGTGGGGAGCAATCTGGTGTTTCTACGGATGCAGGTACGCCGCGATGGTTGACGACAGCACGCATCAGCCGGTGACGGGTGTCGCGCAGACGCGAGGTGCGGATCAGCCCGAGAAACCGGTCGATTGGGATTACGTGTTGCTCGATGGGTCCGGGGCTCCCATTACCGGGTTTGTGATGGATTTCGTGCGTTGGGGGCGCGATCATCGGATCCTGCCGGAGGCTTACCTTTATGGCCTGGCGGTGACCGGAAGATCAGCCGAAGCCCGCCCCGGATACCTGAACGGCGAGTATTCTCTAACCGGCTGGCGATCGTACTTTCCGATCGCCTTCATTATAAAGACTCCGATAGCGATAATGCTGTTGGCCGTGGGCGGGCTTCTGGCAGTATTCACCGGGCGGGTGAGTTGGCGTGGCGACCCAGTGCTTCTCGTCGGCCTGCTCGTCTTCGCGTTCACCTATGCCGTAACGACGATTCTGAGCAACTTCAACATCGGACACCGTCACATCGTGCCGCTCTACCCGGCGCTGGTTATTTTGGCGGGTGCGTCGGCCGGTTGGATGACCGTTCGGACGGGACGTCGCCTGGTCGCGGCGGCGGTGCTTTGGTTGCTGTGTGCGAACCTCTGGATTCACCCGCACTATTTGGCGTATTTCAACGAACTGATTGGCGGTCCGAGCCGTGGGCATCTCTACCTGGCCGACAGTAACATCGACTGGGGGCAGGATATTAAGCGCCTGGCTAAGTACGCTCGCGCTCATCCCGACGAGGCCATCAAGTTGGCCTATTTCGGAAGCGGAGATCCCCGACGGTACGGCTTCCCATGCGAGATGTTGCCCAGCTTTCAGCCGATAGGCGGGCCGGCTGGTTTGACTGCGGGTACGTATGTGATCAGCGTCACCCAGTTGCTGGGCGTGTACGATTCCCGCTTCCGCGACTCCTTCTGGGATCAGGACAAGCTGGCGGCTTATCGGCGCTGGCACGAGCAAGTGAGTCAGTCTCCGCCGCCGGGTGAGAGTGCCGAGGATCGAGCTCAGCGTCTGGACCTCATCCGCCAATTCGACGTTATCCGGCGAGCCCGGCTGATTAACCGGCTTGGTCACCGGGAACCTGACGACCGCATCGGCTATTCGCTGCACGTCTTCCGCTTGACGCAAGATGATGTGGACAGTCTCACCTGCCCGTGACGCGGGTGGAGTTGCCACGAGGACGACCTCCGCGATGTCCTCCCGCGCCGCTGGGTAATCGGCGGACCTTCCTGAAGAAACTCGATTTCTTGGGAGCGAAACACGCCGCCGGCGTCCTTATATAGGTGTGGATTCGACATGGTCATGGCCGAGAGGCGTAGATGAGTCTGGCTCAAGTACAAGCCTACGTAGGTGAGCAGGCAGTCCCGCTGAAGTGTGAGGGCGAACTGATAGAGCGTGCCAAGGTGGATCCTGAGGCCTTTGCGCGACTATATCGGAAGCACCGCCCAATGCTCCTCGATCACGTATACCGTCGCACCGGCGACGTACACGTGACGGAGGACCTCGTTGCGGATGTGTTCCTCGAGGCCCTGCGGTCGCTGCCAGGGTATCGTTATCGCGGTGTGCCGCTGCGGTTCTGGCTTCTCAGGATTGCGACTCACGCGGTTAACCGCTGGGGGCGGCGGCATCGGCGAAAACGGTTCGCCTTGCTCAGGCCGAGCGGCTTTACGAACGGACCGTGTCTTCCACAATCGGCGAGGCGGACGGCGAGCACGTTCGACGGGCTCTGCTTGAACTCCCGCCGCGGTATCAGGCCGTGCTGGCGTTGTACTACTTTGAAGGGTTGTCGGTAAAAGAAACCGCCACCGTCATCGGATGTCGCGAGGGCACGGTAAGGTCGAGACTGGCGCGAGCGCGAGAAGCACTCCGCAGAACCCTGATTGGACGGAGGTAGTACCGTGCGAGATCAAACGGATCCAATCGAGAACGCGCTACAGTCCGTGAGGGGCTTGAAATGGCCCGGTGATTACGAAAACAACGAACTGGAGAATAGACTCATGCAGCGTTTCCAAGAAGATAGCCCGCGTTTCCGGATTGGTCGACGTGGTGCGATAGCAGCCGCCCTGGCCGTGGTACTGGTGGGCAGCGTCGGCTTCGGTGCGGCCGGTGGGGTTGATGCGTTCAAGGGATGGTTCTTCACCATCGAAGTAAACGGTGAGGCGATTGACATCGCCGAAGCGGACGTGACGATCGAGGTCGACGGCGAGGTAGTCGATATTGATGCCGCGGAAGGCTCTATCGAGGGCGATACGGTTACGATGACTCTCGATAACCTCCAACTCGACAGTGAGGCCGGCGAGGAGGGTACGGCGGAGATCACCATCATCCGGAACGGGGAGTTTCCAGGTGCCGGGACCGGTTTCTACGGGGACTCGACGTTCATAACGGTTGAACTCGAAGCGGCCTTGCCCGAAGACGACGAGGCGGCGGATGATGCCGAATCTGCTGATGATGAGCCTGTAGAGGAAGAATAAACGCCTCGCCGGATAGCCCTTGACCGGCACTCGCGTTGCTTGATGCCTCGCGGGTGCCGGTTCTTCTTGGATTCCCCGGACGGTCCGGGAACTGACCCACGGCAAGGGAATGCGGTCCGGGACGGCTCCGGACGGGACGCGGGGGTCGCCAACGGGGCTGTCATGCTTCAGCCGAGTGAAAACGTCGGCGGAAGTACGTCCGCTGGGCCTTGACGGGGGAAGAAGAAACCACGACACTATTCGGCTCGGTATGCCTGCGCCTGCCTGAGCGGATCAGCGGGGCGGGCGGTAGTCTATTGCAGGGCAGAATCCAGGGGAGTTTTCTCGGTGTACGCGATTATCCAAGACGGTGCGCATCAGTACCGGGTAGAAGAAGGACAGGTCTTCGAGGTGCAGCGCAAGGACCTACCCCCGGACGCCACGACGTACGAGTTTGACCGCATTCTTGCCGTGGGCGATATCGAGGGCGGACCGAAGATCGGCCAGCCGGTTGTCGAGGGCGCGAAGGTCGTTGCGACCGTGCTCGGCGAGGTTAAAGCGGACAAAATCACTATCCAGAAATTCCGGCGCCGCAAGAACTACGCGGTGAAGGCCGGCCACCGGCAGAAGCACCTGCAGCTTAGGGTCGACAAGATCGAGGCGTAGGGCCTGCTGGCGAGCTGCGCCGGCTTCCTGTCCACCAATCTCAGGGAATCGACGTTGCGTTTGCGCCCGGCGTGCGCAGTACCCCGCCGCCGGCTCGCCGCCCAATAGAGAGATGCGACCTCCGTACGAATTCTCAAGGCGGGCTGGGAGGGCGTCCCGGCGCCTGAGCCGTATCGGGAGTTCGCGATGCCACGTAGAGCATTATGTTCGCCACGATTGCTTCGGCGCTGCGCGGCTCATATCCGATGCAATCCAGGCATGTGTGATGGCTGATGCCGGCCGACAAGTCGTACGGAGAGTAGATCACCGCCCATCGGTCACCTTGGCGAACGCCCGCGAGTTCGGGCCAGTCCAGACGTACCGGCGGACCTTCCCGGTAACGCTGCCGATACGCGGTAGCATGTAACGAGCTGGCCAGGTGCGGGGCGAATGAACCGGTCATAAGCGGATCCTCCGGACCGATTCGCTGCCAGGCATCCTTGCCGAAAGAGTCTTCGATGAATAACTGGAAGGACTCGTCGAATTCATCAGATCCCCGGCTTGCCGAGGCAATCAGAGTGCCGCCCGACTCCAGAAAACGCTTCAAAGTCGCTCCACCAACGGATGACGGACTCGGGAAGTCGTGGCCCGTCAGCCAGAGAGTCTTCGCCGGAGCGTTGTCCAGATGCTCCACCCGCACGGAGCCGATTTCCGCAAGCGATAGGCCTGCCGAACCAGAGAGCACTGCCGATATCCGGTGAAGCGCCCGGGGATGTACGAACCAGTCCCCGCCATGTGCCAGGCGCGCAATCGTGAGCGTTCGCATCGGCCGGGCTTCGTGGAGTTCCAGATACGGCGACAGCCGCCCGTCAAGTGATTTGTTGAACATCGCGTAGAGGAGGATGTTGCCGGCCAGGGAGAATCGCCGAGCCTCTTTCTTGACCAGATTCTGGTGCCAGGCACAACAAGCGGCGTTGTCGAGAATGAAGATGCTCGTCCGGTAGCCGTCGCCAAACCCAATACACTCCTTGCCGGGACGCAGATCGTCGTGGATAGTCCAGACGGGGTGGTCTTTCGCCAGCGTGCCCGAAGTGAACGTCGGGAAGAGGTCCTTGAACAGGTCGCGCCACCCGTCGCGGAACTCCGCCTGCGAGCAACAGGCCACTGCCAGCACGGTTCCCCCGTCGTGGACATACTCGCGGAGGCGTTGCTGTTGCTCGGGAGAGAGCTGTGGGGCATTGTGCCCGGAAACCAGCAATACCGGGGCGTCGTACACATCGCTTGTGTCCGGTCCGAGTTCGACGACCTGCCAGGTGAGATTGGTCTCGAACCGTTCTCCGAACCAGTGGAGCAGATTGGCGGCTTCTCGCGGATCCCTGTTCCAATCGTTGCCCGCCCCTTGTTTGAGCTTGTTGATCAGCACCGGGGCTCGCATTTTCAGAAGGGCGAGAATACCAAAGCAGGTATCGTGAACAGCCCCCCAAGACCCGTCCATCTTCTGGGTACTGACAAGCTGGGCGGTGACGTCGTTGTACCACACATGCGATCCGATACGCTTCCTTCCGTACGATACACCGGCCCGATCCAGGCAGAATAGATAGTAAGTAAGATATCCGTCATTCGGGTCGGCGGATTCCCCCGTTGCGTAGCCGGGATTCCGATCCGTCCGGAAGTTCTCATCCAGCCACTCCCAGGCATGTTCGATCGCCTGCCTGATCGGTCTGGTCTCTTCGATATCCTCGCCGCATTTCGCCTTGAATTTGCCGGTGAAGGGCAATTCCGCATCCAAATGGCGATGTTCGTAAACGATCTGCAACGATGCCAGACCGGCCGCCGTCATGCTGCCGGTAGAATGTCGGGAGTGGTTTGCGAATTCCGGATCATCCGATAGGGGATACCCCCAACCTCCGTCGGGATTAACGCTTTCAAGCCAGCTTTGCTCTGCGCGCCGCCAAACATTGCCGGGAACATCCGCGCCGGCTTGAGCTGCTTTGTGGAGAGCTAACAGGGCGAGCTGCGAATTCGAATTATCGGTCCAGTTCTTCCCCGGTGCCACTCCGGAAAGCGTGCCGTATCCCCAACCCCCGGAGTTGTTCTGTTGGAGTTTCAGGAAGCGAACGTCGTCCTTTATCTGCTGCTTGAAGTGGGTCCGGCTCAGCGTACACCACAGCATCAGCGAAAAGGACTTCGCGTAGACCGTTTTCGTTTCTTCGCGCGTTTCCAGCAGGTGTCTGACCGCCCGTTGCAGGCGGTGGTCTGAAAGGGGGACACCGGCGGCTCGCATGGTATATGCGACAAGGGCGGTCAGGCCGTTGGGGAAGGTCTTCTCAAACTCGGAGCTGACCCACCGTCCGTCGCGACGCTGCTGCGTCCAAAGAAACTCGATGGCTCGATCCAGGGCTAGGTTAATCTGCTCATCAGTCGGGTGGGGGGTGGGCTGGGAGGCGGTTTCGACCGGCTCGCCTGTGGCTGGAGAGGCCGGCTCCGCGGGCGGCGAGGCTAGAATGGCGACCATCACGGCAAGTGGTGCAATTGACGGCATCAGAGGTATCCTTCAAGGGCCCTCATTCGCCCGACCGCCCACGGTCTGAGCAGCATTCCGGATTATGGTATTCACGACCAACGGGGCGGTCAAAACGCCTGACAGTAGTCATGCAAGAGGCAAACGCAGAATGCAGATACACTATGGTTGGCGGGCACGTCCACCGGCCTTGTCTTGGCGATCTGGAGTCGCGCGGACAAAAAAAGAGAACGATCCCTCCGCTGGCGAAACCGCCAGGAGAAGGATCGTTCGTCCGGGCAATCAACCCGGCGCCCGAAGACACCTTGGCCGATTGCCTTGATTAACCTGTCTGAATAGCGTTTACTCTTCCGGGAACAGCTTCTCGCCGGTCGCCGTATCGGTGATATGGATGCACTCCGTCGGGCAGGCCTTGGCGGCCTCCATGATTGCATCGAAACTATCGCCAGGGTTCTCCTTGACGACCGCCTTGGCCTCGTCATCCAGCTCAAACGTCTCCGGGGCCTCGTTCTCGCACGCCCCGTCACCAATGCACTCGTCGCGATCGACGACGATCTTAAGCTTGTCTACATCCGGCATTACTAAATCTCCGTGAAAGCGTAGCCATTAACGCCAACCAACACGGTGTTCATATAGCAAACCGGGCGCCGTTGCAACTGGTTTTTCTGACGCGAAATACAGGCTTGGCAAACGGCACTGCTTGGACGCGGAGGGCTTGCCTGCTCGTGCGGTCAGCACGCGCAAACCGGCTCCGGCCGGGCTGAATCGGGCGTGATATCGCCAATCGCCTCCGGCACGTTCCACAGCCCGCAAACCGCCATCCCGTCGACCCAGTCCACAGACCATTTCCGGCCCCAAGAGGCGAAATGTCGCTCGTAATCCTCGATTCGATTCTGCCACACCTCGTCCGGAGCCTTCCTTCCGGAGAGGTCGGTCACGATGACCATGATGAAGACGCCGCCCGGCTTGAGGTATCGTTGCAGGTGGGCGGTAGTGTGTACGGCCTGCTCGGATTGCAGATCGTAGTGGTAGTGGCTGCATCCGCGGGCGACAATCGCGTCGAAACTGCCGAGCTCTACGGGCATGTCAGCGGTTATGTCGCAGCAACGATACGTCCAGCGAGGGTAATGCTCTCGAGCCCAGTCGATTCCCTCTTTGGAGCGATCGACGCCGGTGCATCTGAGCCCCATCCGGTTCAGCAGGTTCGTGTGGAAACCCGTTCCACAGGCTACTTCCAGCACTTGCATGCCTCGGCGCAGACCGAATCGCTTGACTACGTTCCTTCGATGCCACCAGAACTCCTTCCAGAAGGAGTACTTCCAGCCCCCCGAGCGGTAGAACTGGGAGTAGAAAGCGTCTCCGCGATTCGGGTCGGCCTGTGTTGGCATCAGGAGCATTCCTTCCGGGAACAAGTGCCCAAGGAGTAGTACCTAACCTCGGCATCGGCCGTTTTTGAGGTCTTCTTGACTACTGTTTTCGGACGTTGCGGCCTGGTAGGGATCAAAGAGGCTGCCGAGAGAGAGGCTATCCGGTCAGATCGAGGAGTGCGCCGATCGTGGGTTGGGCGTCCGTGGCAACCGAACCTGGCGATAGAAGCGTGCTGCCTTTCGGGCTGTTGTCAGTTCCGCTTCGCCCCACCGCCTCTGAGTCCCTTCGGTTACGGGCGATTTCGGCGCGGGCCTTCTGTTCTTGGGCCTGAGCCTTGGCGGCGACGGCCCGATCCTGAGATGACGGGCTGGCCGGGGCCAGGGCTGCCCGCCGAACCTGCTGCATCTTGGCGACGGTTGCCTGGGGGTCGTCGGCTACCGGGGTAGTATCAATGTTCACTTCACCGCCGGAGGCGTAGCGTTGTCCGTCAGGCCCGGTTACGAATTCGTAGCTGGGACCGCCGCGGGCATACTGCCCGGCCGCTGCGGCGTGGGCTTGCTCATGTCGGCGAACCTCGCGGTCGCGCCGCTGCAGCTCTTGGACCTCTCTCTCCTCTTCAGGTGAGGTCTTTGATGCATCAGTCCGGGAGTCGTCCGGAAGCGAAAGCTTGGCCGAGTGAGTTGAATCGCCCGGATTACCGGCCGTGTCTTGTACACCCGGCTGGATACTTGCGTAGTCGGAGACTCGCTTGCTGGGTCTTGCGGTTAACGCCTCCGCTTGTTCGGCGAGGACGCGTCCGAGAGGGGAGACCTCCAGGGTGTCTGTGGTCTCTTCGGCTGAGCGGCGTTCCGCGGCGGAGCCTGTGCCGATGTCCTCACCGCGCCAGGCGAGGTCGATGGCTCGCGGGCTGGACATGGGCCCCTGACCGAAGACCGTTGCGATAAGCCCGTTGCTTGAGATTGCGCCGATCATACGCCTGTGACATCCGATAACTAACCGGGCGGGTATACCCGGTCTACATCGGAATCATCGAGCGGGAATCAGCCCGAGTTAAGCAAGCACCTCGAAGAAGATAGGGGCGGAGCGTAATCCGTGCTTCGGGCCGGTCGTCGAGATGTCGTGCTGTCGCGGTGTCACACCGGGATCTTCACCGGTGGTGACGCTTGCTCAGGGGTGACGTGGTCAGTTAACCTCCGGAGTATGGTCGACATTAGAGATGACGGTAAACCGCTGAGTGAAGGGATGTGTCCCGAGGAGGGCAGCCGACCGAGCGAAGCCTCCACACCCGGCTGGCACGTTATCGAGTGGGTCGATCTGGTGCCGGTGGCGCTTGTTCTGGGCGTATTGCTCGTCGTTATGATTCCGCGGTTGCCGCCCGGCGTCTGTCTGGGCGATTCCGGCGATCTGCAGTGCGCATCGGCGGTGCTCGGGATTGCCCATCCCCCCGGATACGGTGGGTACGTTTCTTTGGGATTCTTGGCCACTTGTCTGCCGGGTGTGGACCATGCCCGGGCGGTCACTCTGATGTGTGCCGCGGCTGGGGTGTTGGCGATCACGCTTCTGGTACTTCTGCAGATTCGGCTGGGAGTCAGCCCCTGGTTGGCGTCGGCAATCGGGCTGGCGCTTACCGTCTACCCGCGAGTGTGGGCCAATCTGACTGCCGCAGAGGTTTACGCGCCGACGTTAGCCCTGCTGGCCGCGAGCGCGTATCTGGTCACCAAGTACAGTTTCCGCGGCTGTCTCCGGAACCTGCTTCTGGCGGGGATCTGCCTGGGGTTCGCGGCCGGGAATCGTCCGCCGGTGGCTTTGATGTGGGTGGGATACTGTGTGGCGTTAGTGCCGGCTCAAAGGCGTTGGTTCGTCACGCGCCGGCGCGTTTGGCGAGACCTCGGGTTGGTTGTGGCTGCCGTGCTGGTGCCGATGTTCTATTCGTTTGCGTACCTTCTGGTGCGCGACCAGCCCGACACTCCAGTCAACTACATCGAACAATACAACTTGGAGGCCGAGGTCTTGCCTCCGGCGGATGGCGGTTTCTCGGCGAGGCTCGAGCGGGCGATCTGGCAGGCCACCGGCCGCCAATACCGCGAGTATCTCAGCAGCGGATCGGCGAATGTGTGGGCGCGGTTGCGCTACATCCGCAACGAGGTACTCCCGCATGCATGGGGCGGCTTGGCCTTTGCTCTGACGATAGTCGTTGTCGGGTTCTGCCTTGTCTTTCGCCGGTGCTCGGCATGTGGGTGGATCATAAGCGGGATCGTTCTTGGTGACGTTTTCTTTGTTTGTAGCTATCGCGTGTTCGGCGACGCTGCAGACATGTTGCCGATGATCTGGTCGATTGCGCTGGCCGCGGGGGTCGGGATGTCAACGCTTTGCCCGGTGCGGGTCCGCGGTGCTCGCCGGGCTTTGGCGATGGCGATCTTCCTAGGAGCCGCGGGGTTTACGGTGGTGGATGCTCCGCATCGCTGGCATGCTGGAAAGAGCGTCGACGCCACCGAGTTTCTCTCCGCGGTTGCTTTTAGGGAGCTTCCCGAGGGAAGCATCATTTGCTCGTCGTGGGGAACGTCACCGGCGCTGTGGTACGCGAAACACGTACTCGCGGAACGGGACGATGTGCGGATTATCAACGCAAATCCGGCGAACTGGTTGAAACTTACCGCCGCGGCGCAAGAGGGACGCGGTTCAAAGCCCCGTCCGGTCTTTTTCACGAGTGAGATCACACTTCCACCCGACTGTCATTTGATCCCACATCGCGCGCTGTTTCAACTCATCGAATTGGACAAGAGCAACGGGCGCTGAAATTGCTAATCGGGGTGATTTTCGATATTTCAAGTACGTGTCAGCTTGCAGGGCAGGTCTCGTGCCTCGACCGTGCCCTATGAAGGCTACCACGGGTCAACTTGTCGACCCGTGGAGCGTGCCAAGGCGCAGGCACCTACGGGCAAGCTGGGACGTTCAGGGCCTTATCATGAGATCGGGTCACGAACGGTACTTCGCTGCGCGAATCGGCTACGCTTGCCCGTGCCACCGACTACGAGAGGTCTCGTACCTCGACCGCCAGTCAATCGAATTCAACTATGACGGTCTTGGCGTGATCGGGATCTGCGGCGAAGTCTTGCGGCAGCCGCGGCGTCTCCGTCTTGATAATCCGTCGGCGACCGGATCCTTCCTTGACTAGCTCCCGCAGGCGTTTCGTTGGAAGCTGACGGTAGTTGGTTGAGACCATCATTGTGCCGCCGGGACGCAGCAGGGGGGTCGAGGCCGCGACCAGGGCAGGCAAGTCTCGAGCGATGGAGAAGGTGCGACTGCCTTTCCTGCCGTGGGCGAAGCTCGGAGGGTCGAGGATGATGATGTCAAAGCGTTTCCCTTGACGGGCGGCGCGTCTGAGGTAGTCGAAGGCGTCCGACTTGATGAACTGATGGTCGGACGGATCGAGATGGCTAAGGGCGAAGTTCGCGCGGCCCCACTCCAGAGCCTTCGGGGATAAGTCCACGCTCACCGTTGAAGCGGCTCCGCCCGCCGCGGCAGCCACCGAGAAGCCGCAGGTGTAGGCGAACAGGTTGAGTACGTCCTTTCCGCGGGCTTGGGCTCTTATGCGTCGTCGGTTGTCCCGCTGATCCAGAAACAGGCCCACCGAGAAACCCTCGTAGGGTCTGATGATAAACGGAATACCGTATTCGCGGATTCTGATCTCGGGCGGGGCCGGACTGCCGGCCAGCGGATGCGGGGAGTGCAATACCCGCTGAGTATCCTCGTCCACGTCCGTGCGGTTCTTTACGAAACGCTTGGCATAGACGGCTTTGACGCCCAGTTTGTCTTTGTACCATTTGGCCACTGCCGAGAGCATGTCGCCGCGCGCGCCTCGGTCATCGCTGATCTGGAGGGTGACGACCTCGCCGAATCTCTCGGCGACTACTCCTTTGAGATCTTCCTTTCCGCCGGTAATCAGGCGATACGCGTCCGTATTTCCTGAAGCCAGCAGGGGCAGCCGCCGGATCAAAGCGGCGAGCAGAGGACGCTCCGTATCTTGCGCTCCGTTGGCCAAGTTGGAGAACGCTTCCGGTACGCGGCAGCGCACTGTGGTTCGCACGCCCGTGCCGGGGTTCTTGAAAGCTATCTTGCTGAGATGGAGACAAGTGGAGGAGGTCTCGTGTTTGCGGCGGGTTTCGTCGTGCAGATTGTCTCCCAGCAGCCGCAGTCGTACGGCGCGGAGTTGCGCCCGAAGCGCGTGCGTACTAGCGACGACTGTCTGGCAGCGCACCACGGTGCGGGCCGAACCGCGGTGGATAGCGCTGACGGTCGTCTGGCGGTTAAGGGCATTTGTCCGTTCTTTCGGCGCCGGAGGTCTCTTCCCTGCCCCCTTGACCGAGCCCCGCCGGCCGCGGGAGGCCCCGTGCCCGGCGTCGATCACGAGGGTGGCACGTGACATCTTCCCGAGCACGACGGCCGTGAATTCCTGGGTTACCTCGTTGTTTCGAAGGGCGGTTCGAAGGGCCTGGGCGATCGCGGGGTTTTTGCCCAGCAGCAGCACCCCCGATTCGTACCGGTTCAGGCGGTTCGCCGTGTGAAACGTCTCGCCTTGCCCCCGCAGCTCTGCGAGGTACTCGGACAACCCCGGCGACGTTCGTCCTTCCGGCGTGGCGGAGTCTATCCCGGACGGCTTGGCTACCGCCAAAACGTCGTCGTCCTCGTAGAGGATCGGAACCAGTTCTTTGATCGACGCATTTGTCATTGCCGTATGTCCATCGGGCCGGTTGTCGGAGGCGCAGTTCTTGCCGCTGTCCAGGCTCTTCCACGTGCACAAGTTCCTCTCAGACGCCTTCTGGTTGCCGTGACCTCGCCCGGGGGAGAATGATAGACGCTCTGCCCCGATGCGCCGAGGCAAAACGGGAATCTTGTGGTCCGGTCTTATCGGAACCGCCGTAGAATCCGGATGGGCGGCGGGCCTATCGCGGTTCAGAAGGAACCGTAAGATCGAGGGTGGTCCGCGTATTCCTTGCCCGCCTAGCATTGATTGGGAGCGCCCGCATGGACCGGGTGGGACTGGTGTTCGCCCGGCGGGCGTGCGACCGCCGACGAGGTGTGCTAAGGTTGGAGGCAATCGGACGGGAGTTGCCGATGTACTTGCTGGACGTCCGAGTGGGTCGACGGTTGATGATGACCGTGCGGAAGGAGCACCGAGTCTTACCATGGAATGGAACAAGCTGAGAGACGAGTTTCCGATCACCCGGAACTACAATTTCCTCAACCACGCGGCGGCCGCTCCGATCAGCCGGCGCGCGGCTGATGCCGCCCGCGAGTATCTAGCCGAAGCCGAGGCGAATGCTGATGTGCGGGGGATGTTCTTCAAGAACGTCGAGAGAGTCCGCGCCCATGCGGCTCTGCTATTGAACGCCAACGCCGACGAGGTGGCCTTCGTCAAGAACACCAGCGAGGGCCTGAGCTTCGTTGCCAACGGGCTGACCTGGCAGAGCGGCGACAACGTAGTTACGACGAACGTCGAGTTCCCCGCGAATGTCTACGTCTGGCAGGCCTTGCGTGCCCGGGGCGTCGAGGTGCGCATGGTCCTGGAGGAGGACGGGCGTATTCCTCTGGAACGCCTGATGGAGGCTATCGACACGCGCACTCGCGTCGTTTCCATCTCCTCGGTGCAGTTTGCCAGCGGCTTTCGCACCGATCTTGCCACCCTGGGGGAATATTGCCAGAGCAAAGGCGTTTTCTTCTGCGTGGATGCGATTCAGTCCCTCGGGGCGTTTCCCGTCGACGTCAAGGCGATGAAGATCGATTTCCTCTCGGCAGATGGGCACAAGTGGCTCTGTGCTCCGGAAGGGGCCGGCGTGTTCTACGTCCGCAAGGAGATTCAGGGGTATCTTCAGCCGACCACGATCGGCTGGATGAGCATGAAGGACCCGTTCAATTTCAGCAAGTACCAGTTCGAGTTTGCCGATTCCGCCCGCCGGTACGAGTCGGGGAGCTACAACATGCCGGGCGTCTACGCGCTGGGTGGAGCGATCGAGTTGGTGATGGAGATCGGCATTGACAAGATCGCCCAACGGATCGGGGCGTTGACGGACCGAATGACTAACGGCCTGCGCGGGAAAGGCTATCGCGTGATAAGCTCTCGGGCCCCGACCGAAGCCAGCGGCATCGTAGCCTTTATCTCCGATGTGCATGACCACGAGCGCATCCGAGACCATCTGGAGGCCGAGCACCGTATCGTTGTCGCGGTTCGTAGTGGGCGCCTGCGGGCCAGCCCGTACGCGTACAACACCGAGGGTGAAATCGACCAACTCATCGATGCGCTACCGCGGCATTAGTGTTTTTTTGCACGTAGAGGTTCGGGTCCAGTCCACGTCGGGCTGTGGCCGATCTGACCGATACGGGTGATTGCGGCATGGTGGCGAATGCGCCGGCGGGCGGCAGGTACCGAAGTACTCCGCCGCCCGCCTGAATGCTCATCGCGATGTCGATACTCTATTGCGAAAACAGCCTCGCTCGTCAGACCTTTCCGGCTTTCGCCCTGTTCAAGGCCTGGTCCAGGTCGGCGATCGTATCGTCGGCGTGTTCACCTCCGACGCACAGTCGCACGAGGTTCGGCGGTACCTGGGCGAGCTTGCGACCTTCTTCGCCTTGCTGCTGGTGGGTAGAGATCGCCGGAATCGTCGCCACGCTCTTGATTCTTCCGAGGTCCGTCGCCCGCCAGATGCGCTGGAGCCCGTCGAAGAACTTCCGCGTCATCTCAGGACCACCCTTCACGCAGAAGCCCATCAGGTGCCCGTATCGGTTGACCGGCTTGCCGTATTGATCGTCGTGCTCCGAGTCGACCAGCCACATGTATTTGCTGGCCAGGTCGTGCAGCGGGTGGTTGGGCAGGCCGAGGTACTCGACGCTTTCGACCTGCGGGTGCCCCTGCAGGAACTCGGCCACCTTCATCGTGTTGCGGCTCAGCATGTCCATCTTGGACCGCAGGGTCCGCATGTCATTCAACGTCATTACCGCCTGGAGAGGATGAAGGTTCGGGCCGTAGTCTCGGTTCGGCAGGTACTTGCTGTACAGCGCGAAGTCCTTTTTGAGATCCTCGTTGTCGATGTTGCTGGTCAGGTTGTTGCGGGAGGTTACCGCTCCGCACACCCCGAACCCGCTCGTGGTGAGGCTCTTCGTGGCGGACTGCACCACGATATCCGCTCCGTGGCAGATCGGGCGCAACAGCGCCGGCGTAGCCACCGTCGCGTCGCAAATCAGCGGGAGATTGTGGCTGTGGGCCAAATCCGCCACTGCGGCGAGGTCGAAGAACCCTTGCTGGGGATTGCTCGGCAACTCACCGTAGAGAAACCGGGTGTTCTCGTCGATCTTGGACGCCCACTCGTCGAGATTCGATGGATTCTGAATCCACCGACATTCGATGTCGCGCTCTTCCATCAAACGAACGCTGAACTGCTGGAACGTTCCGCCGTAGCACTGCGCGGTGGCCAGGAAGTTGCGCGGCTCGTGAACGTGACGCTTCTTGTGTACGAGGAAGGGCTGGACGGCCGTCATGATCGCGGCCATTCCGGATGACGTGGAGCAACACGAGGTCTCACCGTCAAAGCCGTAACCCTCGAGAAGGGCTATGGTCCATTCGTAGTAATAGGTCGAGGGGTTTGCGATGCGGGAGTAGCACCACGTGGGGATCAGATACCCGAGCGCAGCCGCCATCTCGTCCGAGTCTCGATAGGCCTGCGAGGCACTCATGAAGATCGGCTCGATGATCGCCCCCTGGTAATCCTCAAGAGACTCCTCGACGGAATACAGACCATGCACGGAAATGGTGTCAAACTTCCATTTTTTTACCACTTCGCGAATGTACTTGCTGCGTTTGGCAAGATACTCGTTGTTACGGTCAATGTGCCGTTGCATTCCCGGGGTGATCTCGATTTCGTCGCCGTGCATTGCAGAACTCTCCCGATCGTGGATTACTCAATAACCGTCAAGGGGGCATCATAGTGGCTCGCTGACCGCAAACCAAGTTCCCCAGCCGGGGTAGATTCTCGTGTCCCACGCACGATGCGTACCGTACACAGGGGCAAGCGGCATAGAGCTTCCCCCCGGCAGGGTGTAGCTGGCAATCCTCGGGCCAGAACGGCAAGCTGCCGGGGATAGCCCCACGGGACGCCGCGGGGATACCCTGAGCCCGTCGAATCTGCCGCGTTGCCGGCTCTTTTCGGGGTGGGATCGGCCCTACAGGGCTTTGATCACCCGGGGGGCGCCTTCCTCGGACAGATCGACGATGTGCCCGGAGGCGGAGCCGTCGTTGGTCAGTTCCTCGACGACCGGTTGCGTGTGAAGGTCCGGGTTGGCCCGGAGAACCTGGGCGGTCCGGCCGTTGTCCAGCTCGACGCGGCTGCCGATGGGGAACAAGGACACCGTATCCAGGAAACTACGCAGAAGCTTGCGATCGAACTTGTGGTCGGCGCCTTCCATGAGCATTGTCTTGACCGCCAGATAGGGCGAGAGCGGCTTACGGTAAGGGCGCGGGCGTGTACATGCTGCGAACGAGTCCGCCAGGGACACGATTTGGGCGTAGATATGTACCTGGGATCCGGAACGTCCTCGCGGATAGCCCGTTGCATCGAAGCGCTCGTGGGCCTGATAGCCTATGAAGCGGACGGAAGGTGGAATGTTGCGGCACCCCGCCAGCATGTCCAGCGTGTGCAACGGGTGGCGGTGGATCTCATGCCACTCCCGGGTGTTGAGCGAACGCGGAGCCAACCGAATAGACTCTGGGACCCGTAGCATGCCGATGTCCTGCAGCAAGCCGCCCAACCCGATTTCCGCGACCACTTGGCGATGCAGCCCCAACTGAGAGGCCATTGCCATGCTCAATAGCGCGACGTTGACACAATGGTCGTAAAGGTACTCGTCCTTTGATTGCTGCAGCGACACGATGAACGGCAGTAGATCAAAGTCAATCGCCACCAGGTTCACGAAGTGATCGACGGTTCGCCGCAGCTCGGCGGTTGAGATTTCCCGACCTGGGGTCAGCGCCTGGCAGATGTCGGCCACAGCCGTGCTGGCAACCGTGTGTTTCTCCAGACCGCGGGACGCTTCGTTCTTCAGAGCATCTACCGAGAGCCGCGGGCGTCGCCACCGCTTGACCGGGCGGAAATGCACCGGGGTTTGCAACTCTCCGGCCATCCGCTCATCCAGTTGGCGGCTGGTGGGTGTGTGCAGGTCGTCCTCAGCGGGTTCCGGGAGAGTCTCCTCTGTTGGCTCAGGGACGTGGGCCGGGTGCGCCGGGCGAAGTCGTACCCGCGCGATTCGCCGATCGTTCAGCAGTTGAAGGAACCGCGGGGTGATCTGCGATCCCGCGGCAAGAAGGAGTACCCCGGATTCGTCGCAAATGTCATCCGACAGGGTCATTCCCGCTCGGATCGAACGGAGGATCTCGGTGCGGAATTGGCTGACGGTGATCGACCGGTCGTTGGCGTCGGCGGCAGAGTCCGGTGCTGCTTGCGGGGGGTCGGTAGGGGGCGGGGCGGACGAGTCCTCTTCACCACTCGCCGGCGCGCCGACGAGTCCGCTCAACTCTCGGTCGAGCATGTCCTCCCATTTCGTCGGTGTCTGTCCCGTGCCCATGAAATCTCCCTGTGCCACACCCGCCGAGGGGCGGCAGCGCGGTCCACGCACCCGCGCGAGGCTGCTCCGGGCTGCTTTCTGTCAGGCTCCGGAATCTGCGGACCCGCCGGGTATCGGTCGGCGGTGATACTCAGTCTCTTCGTTCATCGGCCGGTGGTATCCGACCTTTAGCCTCAAGCCCGGCTTGCCGGCGCAGTCCCATAATGTGGGGTGTGGTGGCGGGTGCCGGCATAAGCCTGCCCGGCTATTCGGACGGGAAGAACCCTGCAGCACGGGCGGGCGAAACCCGATGAGCCCGGACCTTCTTATGATCCGCTGCTACGGGCCGCACTGCGTTGCGGAGCTGCGGAGGCGTCTGTCGACGACGCGGCCGCTTCGTCTTCCAGCGGCTCCCAGAAGCCGAAGTTGTCTTGCTCGATCTTGCAGTATCCGTCGGTCTTGTAGTGGGCGTGCAAGTTGTAGCCCCAGCTTAGGTATTCCGAATCCCCGCCGCCCTGGGTGGTGATGAGGAACCGGTTGCTTAGTTCACCGAACCCGCGGGCCTGGTCGGCGGGGGACTTGGCGTCCCCGCGGTTGGCGTCCACCGGAACCCAGCCGTAGTTGGGCAGGTATACCTGGGCCCAACGATGAAAAGCCTCGTCGATACTAGCGTCATCACCCCGAGCAACGATGCTGCCCTGATAACGCGCCGGCAGACCGGCCGCTCGACACAGCGCTACGAACGAGTATGTGTACTCGCTGCATGAACCGCTGCCGCGTTTGAGAACGACTTCCGGGATGTCCCATCCGCCGATCATCTCGTATTCGAGTGAGCCGATGACGTAATCGAAGATCTTGCGCGCTATCCAATACGGATTCCGTTCGTCCCCAACGATACGCTTCGCCAGGTCTTGCATGTACGGTGTGCTGATGCGGTAGCGTGTGCCGTCGGCCGTATACCGCTCGCGGATCGCGGCCGGGATGTCGTCCAGGGTCCCCGTTCGATCGGGCAGGATCAGGTATCTTATGGCCGAGATCTCAGCGTCGACCGCGGCGGTCAAGATGGCCTTGCTTCCCGCCGAAACCGGACCAAGGTCGAACGTCGCGCACTGCTGCCCCCACCGGTCGTAACCAGTGTTCGTAGGGGAAGTGGAATAGGCGACGTCCGACAGCAACTTCTGGCCGGGCAACTCCATCGGCAAGGCCAGGTTCACCGAGAGTTCGGTAACGGTGCCGGGACCATAGTTGTTCAGCGCCCAGAGATACTCGACCCGAGCCCGCCGAGGCTCGCTGAGTTGGTACAGCGGCGGGCTTGCCACGGCGAGCCGATAAGCCGCGCGTTTCTGGAAATCGACATTCCACAGGTGGCCATGTTCGCACGCAATCCCCGTGGCATAAGGGCCCGGAGCTTTGAGTATACCGATAACCCGCCCCTCGTCCGGTTCGACCATGTAGATCTCGTCTTTTACCCGGTTACTTACCCATAGAAACGTCCCATCGAATGACAGATGCCTGGCATTACGGTTGGGGGCGTCGAAGTACCCGAGAATCGTCCCGTCGTCCGGTAGTACGTGGTAGATTCTGTGGTCCGCCAGGATGTACAAAGTCCCCTCAGCGAAGGCCAACCCCGTGGCACGAGTGGTGGGGGCCTCGAAGGCGGTCTCTACGGTGCCGGTCGCGGGGTCGACCGCATAGACGTATCCGGTGTGGTCGTCACTCACGAAGATCCGACCCGCGCCCCAGGCCAGTCCCGTCGGCTTGAGCGTCGGAGCCGCGAACTTGCGAACGAGCTTGCCGTCAGTTGGGAGGATCTCGAAGATGACCGCCTCGCGCCAATCGGCCACGAACAGGTGCTCTCCGTTCGATGCCAGACCCGCGGGGTACTTACACGGGATGGAGAACGACTTCTCGATGTCACCCGGAGCTGAAAATGTCACCGGCACGCCGGTCAGCAGGATCAACGACACCGCCAGGTACGGAATATGGCAAGGACTGATCTTCATCGTGCGAGACTCCGGGGGATAGGGGGCTTCGTTCCCGTTGACACTCTCCAGAGGAGAGACGGATCGTAATCGAACAACCTGCGTGCGCAGAGTAGGCGGTGCCGGCCGGTCAATCAAGGCTACAGGCGGGCACCTTAGCTCCGATCTGCCATCTTTGTGACTCGGCTTATGTTCCGAAATCCGCAGGTTTGTGTTACGCTGACCGGCGTCTTCAGTTTTGATAGCGAGGATTGCCCATGGGCGAGCAGCCGAAGGATGAGAGTTCAAGACCCGCCGACGCAGCACAGGCCCTATCCGGAGAGATCGGTGAGGACAGGACCTCAACCGATTCTGCGGTGGAATCTGGGGCCGGAGCGGACATAGTCTCAGAACATCTGATTGAGGTGTATGCGGAAACGGGCGTTCTGTATCGTTACTTCGCCAGCCGGCGTGCCCGCTTGTTTGCGGGGTATCTATTAGTGGTTGCCGCCGTCGGCACGGGGTTTGGCTGGGCCTGGACGCGCCCGGAAGCAAAGCCTTTGGCGTGGGTCGTTGCGGCCGCCGGATGTCTGTTTACCTTGGCATTCTGGGCGTTGGAACGACGTGGCCGGCAGGTGTCCTTCACCTGCGTGGAGGCCGGGATCAACCTGGAACGGGCGTTGCAGCTTCGCCCCGGTCAGGGCGTGTTCTCCAGACTCAAGGAGCTACCTGATTCAGAGCCCGCTCCAGGGAGGACGTTCGATTGGATGTATCTGGTCGCGGCTCTCGGTTTCCTGGTCGGCACGGTGTACTCCCTGGCCGAGACCATGTTGTGAGCACTGGTGCCGCCCAGGGCTAGCCGGCGCGGACTGGTCATGAGTCGTCCAGAGATGCCGAGCGTTCGAACCTCTCCACCACCGCGCAGGCCGTCGAGTCGCTCCAGACATTGATCGACGTGCGGTACATGTCCAGGATCCGGTCCACCGCCAGGATCAGGCCTACATAGTCGTACGGCAGACCAACGGCGCTCAACACCACGACCAGCATCACCGTTCCGGCGTGAGGGATGCCGGCCGCTCCGATGCTCGCCAGTAATGCGGTTATCGCAACGATGACCTGCTGGGCGATGCCCAGATCGTTGCCCGTAACCTGGGCGATGAACAGCACTGCGACGGCCTCGTACAACGCTGTTCCGTCCATATTGATCGTGGCCCCGAGCGGGAGAACAAACGAGCTGATCCGGTTGCTGATCCCGGCGCGCTTTTCAACGCAGGTCATCGTGAGCGGAAGAGTTCCATTGCTGCTGGCAGTACTGAAGGCGGTGAGCAGCGCGGGGGAGAGCGCCTTGAAGTACTGCCAGGGATGACGACGGCCCAGCAGGCTCAGCAGCAGCGGCAGAGTGACCAGACCGTGAACGCTTAGGGCGAGCGCTACCGTCAGGGCGTACCAGCCCAGTGCCTGGAAGACATCCAGGCCCTTACCGGCCGCCGCGTACAGCATGAATCCCAGAACGCCGATCGGCGCGGTTCGGATGATCGCCATGGTCAGTTTCATCATGACGTCAAATGCATCGTTGAAGAATCGTGCGAGGCGTTTGCCGACTTCACCCCCAACCAGGTTGATGGAGACCCCGAACGCGATGGCGAAGAAGATCACGCCGAGGATCGACCGGTTGCTCGGGTCAGCCAGCGCGGCGAAAGGGTTGGCGGGGATGAGCGTGAAGAGCTGATTCCACAGGGTCGCTGCCAGGCTCTGCCCGCTCTGGACGGCTTCTACGGCCACGGGCTCGGCGCCGCTTTCGAGCAGCTCCAGGTTTGCGCCTCTGCCGGGGTTGATCAGGTTGAACACGAGCATCCCTGTGACGATCGCCAGCATGCTGGTGGATACGTAGTATGCCAGAGTGCGCCCGCCCAGCCGTCCGAGCCCCTTAGCGGTACCGGTACCCGTCACGCCGGAGATCAGCGACGTGAGAATCAGCGGGGCGACGATCATGGACAGCAGTCGGAGGAAAATGTCGCCGACCCCCTTGCCGTAGGCCGCGATTTCCCGCGGCCAGCTAACGTCAATATGCCCCAGGTCTGCGAGGATGTTCAACGGCAGGCCGACGCCCGCCCCGAGGCCCATGGCGATCAGGATCTGATGGTGCAGCTTAAGTCGCATCGGCCTTATTCCCTGATGACGGCCGCGGTAACGCACGCGAGCCCGGGGCCGTCACAAATGACAAAGGCTTGAATCTCACAGTGTAGTGGCACCTCACTGGCATGCCAACTGGCGTGCGAAGCAGGCTCTTGGGGGGGGGCGACGGTGCCGCGGTCACAGCGGGTGTTGGTGCCGGCGGTGGGCGCAACGCGGCGGGTGGACGCGGCACTTTGACAGGGGCATAGGGTGACTATATCATGGGCTCATGCTAGAGCACGCGAGCCTTATTCCCTCCGAGGAGGACCGGGTTTGACGACCCTGGCGGTCATTCCGGCCCGCTTCGCCTCAACTCGTTTTCCCGGAAAACCTCTCGCTAAGGATACCGGTAAGTACCTCATCCAACATGTTTATGAGCGGGTGGCGTCATCCCGGCGGGTGGATCGTACTATCGTCGCTACGGATGACGACCGTATCGTCGAGGCGGTGCGATCCTTTCAGGGAGAGGTGCGGTTGACGCGCTCGGACCATCCCAGCGGAACAGACCGCGTTGCGGAAGTGGTTGCGGCATTGGACGGGGCGGAGGACGATCTCGTTCTCAACGTACAAGGCGACGAGCCGGAGATTGCCCCGGGCATCCTCGACGACCTGATTGAGCGGATGACGGCGGGAGGGGAGGGATGCCGGATCGGTACTCTTGCGGCCCCCTTTGATGACGATGGTCCGTGCAGCGGGCCGGGGTCCCCCCTGGATCCGAATTGCGTGAAGGTGGTGGCCAACGCTGCCGGGGAAGCGCTGTATTTTTCACGCAGTCCGGTGCCGTACCCGTGTGAGACGGGTGGGCAGGTGGACAAGCCCTCGCGCTGGCTTCTGCATTTGGGGGTCTATGCCTTCCGGGCGGGGACGCTCCGGGAGTTGACCTCCGCGGAGGGGCTTGCCCCCAGTCCGTTGGAGATGACTGAGGCCTTGGAGCAGCTTCGCTGGCTGGAGCATGGTTTTTCGATTGCGGTTGTGCGGGCTGCGCATCGGTTCATTGGGATTGATACTCCGCAGGACTACGCGGCTTTTGTTAGCCGAATCGCGCGTGGTACGAAGAGTGTTCGCCCGGATTCGTAAGGGGTGAAGCTTCGTGCGGCAATCTGTCGTGGCGTACTACTGCCGATTCGGCAGAGCGGATGTTGGCTGGGGAGGAAAGAGGTCCGGTTGGACGCCGCCGTCCGGGCGAGTAGAACAGGCAGGCAGACTAACCAAGATGTGTTCCGGAAGTTGATTGTGCACCGAACTGAACGTAAGCAGTGAGCCAGATGAGTACAGAGAAGACGCTAGCGTCCTTGACCCACACGTCAGACGATACCGAGTTTTTCACGCCGATGCCCACCGGCTACAAGCCCGGCAAGACCAAGTTCGTGGTTGTGTTCGGGACGGTGATGAGCGGTCTGGGCAAGGGGATCTTCTCCAGCTCGCTGGCGAAGATCATGCAGGATAAGGGTCTTTCCGTTGCTCCGATCAAGCTGGAGGGGTATCTCAACCGCGATAGCGGTACGCTGAATCCGTATCGACACGGCGAGGTGTTCGTGCTCGATGACGGGCTCGAGTGCGATATGGATCTGGGCACGTACGAACGCATGCTCAACCTCACTCTGAGCCGGTTGAACTTCACGACTAGTGGGCAGATCTTCTCGTCGGTCTTGGACAAGGAACGCCAGGGCGGGTACCTCGGCCGCGATGTGCAGATGATTCCCCATGTGACCGGCGAGGTGAAGCTCCGTTTGCGCGAGCTGGCGGTGGCGTCGGAGGCGGACATTGTGTTCGTCGAAATCGGCGGGACGGTTGGCGACGTGGAGAATGCCTACTTCATCGAGGCTGTTCGAGAGATGGCGTACGAGGAAGGTCCGGGGAACTTCTGTTTCGTAGCCCTGACCTATATCGTCGAACCGCAGATTCTCGGGGAGCAGAAGTCCAAGCCCGCTCAATTGAATCTGAAGCTGCTCAACGCGGCCGGCATCAACCCGAACATCATTGCGTGCCGGGCGTCGTCTCCGGCTACTAAGAAAGTCCGTGAGAAGATTGCGCTCTTCGCCAACGTTCCGATGGACCGGGTCTTCTCCATGCATGACTGCGACAGCGTGTATGTTATCCCCGAGATGCTCCGGGGCGCCGGGATCGACACGGCCGTGCTCGATCTGCTCAACCTGGGGGACCGCGTAGATTCAGGCTCTGAGGAAGAGGGTCGCGAAGTCTGGAACAGTTACATCAGCCGGTTCCGTGCGGCCGGGCATCCGGTGACGATCGGCATCATCGGCAAATACACTTCGGTGCGCGATAGCTATGCCAGTATTATTCAGGCTTTGGAGCATGCCGGAGCGCACCTGGGTGGAAAGGTGCGGATTGAGTGGGTCGACAGCAGCGATTTGACGGAGGCCAACGTTGCGGAGCGTTTGAAGGACATTCACGGCGTGATTGTGCCCGGTGGCTTTGGGTTCCGGGGCGTGGACGGGAAGCTCGCCTGCGTCAAGCACGTTCGCGAGAACAAGATTCCGTACTTGGGCCTGTGCTACGGGATGCAGATTGCGGTGATCGAGTATGCCCGGAACGTCGCCGGTTTGGCGCATGCCAGCAGCACCGAGATTGAACCCGATTGCCCGCAGCCGGTGATCGACTTGCTTCCCGAACAGAAGGAGATTGAGGGACTCGGGGGCAACATGCGCCTTGGAGGGTTCGACGTGGCTTTGACTCCGGACAGCGAGGCCTCCCGGCTGTTCGGCGGCGCCGAGCGAATCCGCCTTCGTTTCCGCCATCGCTTCGAAGTCCACCCCGACTACATCGAGCGGTTGGAGCAGGCCGGGTTGTGTTTCTCCGGCCGCAGCCCGGACCATCCGATTATGCAAGTGCTGGAACTGCCGAGGAACCGGCATCCGTACTTCATAGCCACCCAAGCCCACCCCGAGCTGACGAGCCGCCCGCTGGACCCCCAGCCGATGTTCCTGGGGCTGGTCCGGGCGGCGCTGGAGCGAACCGGGGTTGTACTGCGTCCCCAGGGCGGTGATGGACAGTCGGAACAGGGTTGTTCCGGGTCTCGGGGCGCCGCCCCAACGTCAGCCTGATGCACCGCGATACCGCCCAACAGGCTCTTGTCAAAAAAGGGGGGCTCTTCCCGCGCACCCGTTACCAGGGCAGCAAACGCAAACTGGCTGCAGCGATCATCGCGGAGCTTCGCGATCTTGAGTACACCACCGTACTGGACGCGTTCGGAGGGACCGGAGCGCTGGCTCACGCGTTCAAGCGGGCCGGCAAACGCGTAACCTACAACGACATCCTTAGATTCAATCATCAGATCGGATTGGCTCTGATAGAGAACGACTCGATCCGGCTGGACCGGGCGGAGATCGAGGCCATTACCCGGCGGCAATCGGGCGTACGTTACGGCGATCTGATAGAGCGCACCTTCAATGGCATCTACTTCACGGAGGAAGAGAACCGTTGGCTGGACGTCGCGGTCGGCAACATTCGCAACATGGTGTGTCCTTTCAAGAGAGCGATGGCGTGGTTCGCGCTCTTTCAGGCCGCTCTCATCAAACGGCCGTACAATCTGTTTCATCGCGCTAATCTGTACATGCGCACCGCCGATGTGCAAAGGAGCTTCGGTAACAAGGCGAGCTGGGATCGGAGCTTCGCGGAGCACTTCGCGGCGTTTGCCGACGAGGGTAATTGCGCCCTTGTTGACGGGGGCGGATCCTGTCGCGCATTGTGCCGGGACGCCCTCGACCTCGAGCCGGATTTCGATCTTGTGTACATCGATACCCCGTACATCAGTGGTCGGGGAGTCGGGGTGGACTATCGGGATTTCTACCACTTTCTGGAGGGACTCGTCAGCTACGACGATTGGCCGGAGATGATCGACCGCCGTTCGAAACACCGCCGGTTGGCTCGCCAGCCGGATCCGTGGACCGTGGCGTCGTTATGCACCGAGCTGTTTCGGCGTCTGTTCGCGAAGTTCGCTGACAGCATACTGGTAGTCTCGTATCGCAGCGATGGGATTCCGACCATCGACGAACTGGCCGTGATGCTCGGGGAGGCGAAGAAGCACGTCCGGATTGCCGCGGGGGATACGTATCAATACGTTCTGTCCACGGCGCGCGATACGCGAGAGATTCTGTTAATCGGAACGGATTGACCGACGCTGAGCCTCAGTTTGTTTACGTTGCGGCGCACGTTTCTTGGCCGGGTCCTTCTTCGCGTGGTCTTTGGGATGGAGCTGGTACTCGACTGTGACCTTGACTGACCCGTTGGCCAGGTATTCGGTGGACGCGTACCGGAAGCCGCGGATTCTCGCCTGCCGCTCGTGGCCGAGTTCCCTGGCGAGGTTGCGCACCGCGACGACTTCCGCGGCGCGGCGAGCCATCAACTTCGCCCGAGCCCCTTTCATCCGGGGTGGAGGTCGTCCGATCCCGGTTGCCCGGACGATCTTGTGTGAAAGGGATGGTGCGGGAACAGGCTCTGAGGTTAGTGGTTTAGAAGGGGCGATCGCAGCCTTGTTGGGTGGGGACGCGCACGCTGCCACGAGGGGAAGTGCGGAGAACAGCAGTAGACCTGTCCGGACCATAATCACCTCTCCGACCGAGCACCACTGAGCCCTTTAACCAAAAGCGGACTCCCTTCCACCAGAGAATTGGACAACGGATCCGGCAGAACGTTAGTTGCTTGCTGAATAAGCCGGGCGTGTTTTCGGGATGTGTTTGCCGCCGCTTCCGAGGACCGGATCCGGCGGAGGGGGCCGTCTTGCCTGAGTGGTTTGGGGCGATCTATTTTCCAGAGAGACTGTCTGAGATTCGCTACGGGTTTTTGCAGGTCGGGTTGACCGGGTCGGGGAGAATGACGACAATACCCCACTTTGGTTAAGACGCGGATTGGGAGTGCCTGCCATGGGCTTAGGTCGTAAAGCGCTGAATACTAGAGACAGGATGGACGCCCTTGAGACGAATGCGCGGAACCGCATTGTCAAGGACAAAGAGCGGGCGAGGCGCGACGCTCGCATGATGGCGAAGATCAAAGCGGGGAGCCTTCCCTACACCACGGTGGTTATGAACTGGCTCAGCCAGAAGCTGGGCAAGAAGGCCGCGAAGATTACGCAGGAAGACATACAAGCCTTGCAGGGTTAGCGCGCAGCGAGATAGGAAGCGTTAGGGTTAATTGAACCGGCGGCCGGCGAGTATCGTCGGCCGTTTGCGTGCGCAGAAGGCGAACGTCCGATACGAACACCGGCTTGCGGAGGTCGAGCGACCCTAGCAAAGGGCCGCGTACGTTACCACCGTAAGGAAGATGATCTTCAGCTTTCGCCGGAAGAACCAGTAGATTGACCAACGGTCCACGGTTTCCCCTCCAGTAGACAGTTACTACTTCTTTTAGCCGTTTTGCCGTCCAAAGGCAATAGCTGCATGGGTTGTGCCCACCTCCGGTACCGGCTTCCGCCGGAACCGGCGCCCTATAAGTCTGCCGATGAACGGCGCGTTTTTCGGGCCGGACTCTGCTGTTGCGGGCTGTTACGGATGGGGCGGCTTTGCCGGCGGAGTCGGTTCCGGCGCCCACAGGTTGCTAGCGGGCATCGTCTGGGGTTAGGCACCGAAAATGCCACGTCGTAGTGCGGGTTCTCGCCGGGCTTATAGGGCCTTGTCACCGCTGCGCAACGGACCGGATCGGCATGATTGACCGTCGAACCGGAAGGGCCAATGATGACGTAGAAGACATAGGCGAGACGCCGTTTCAAGCTGGTGGCTCACCGGTGGAGTGGCGCGGTTGGGAGTTGACGACGTGAGCGCGGTTGTTCGAAAGGCTGTTTTCGACGCGGTGATTCTCGGAGTGATTGGGGCGGCTCTGGGTTTTGGAGCCAACGCGGTGCGCGGCTCGGGGGCGGTCGATATAAGCCGGAACTACTTCAAGGTTGCCGCCCGGGGTGCTGTTGCTCCGGTGAGTGCCACCACTGATTCATCACCGGTCTCCGGGAGCGGGGCGGGCAAGTCGTTGCCCGATCATCCGTATCAGGAGTTGACCTTCGAACAGGTGTCGGAAGTCTTCCTTGATCCGCAGACGGAGATGGGAGCGAATGTGTTCATCGATGCCCGGGTATTGTCACTCTACGAGGAGGGGCATATTCCCGGAGCGTTGCACGCCGATCACTATCGTTTCTTCGACGACCACATTGATGAGGTTTTGGCCCGCGTGGAGAGTGCGGAGAAGATCATTTCCTATTGTGAGGGCGGGGATTGCGAGGACAGCATTTTCATGTGTGCCGATCTCGTCGAGTCCGGCGTTCCGTGTGATCTCGTCTACCTGTATCCGGGCGGTTGGGAGGAATGGAAGAAGAACGACATGCCTATAGCGACGGGGCGGGAAGAGAGATGACAGACCGACCATCCTTCATTCGACGGGTAGATGAATCAGGAATCCTCTTACTGGTTCTGCGGTTGTTCCTCGGTATCTACTTCGTCCGTACGGGTATTGTAAAAGCGCTGGATCCCGTCGAGTTTCTCAAGGGAGTGCGCATGTACGGACTCCTGCCCGAATCGCCGGCGATCTATCTCAACCTCACGGCCGTGGTGCTGCCGTGGCTCGAAATCGTCTGCGGAATAGCTCTTGTTCTCGGCACGCGTATTCGGGGGGCGGCCGTGCAAATCGGGGTCATGCTGGTTGTGTTCATGCCTGCGATTTCCCTGCGGGCGATGGAGATGTTGCAGGCTAATCCGGGACTGTCGTTCTTTGATGTGCAGTTTGACTGCGGATGCGGGACCGGAGTGGAGATCATCTGGATCAAGTTGCTGAAGAACACCGGTTTGCTGGTTCTGGCTTTGCTGATACTCGTAGCCCGCTCGCGGCGTTTCTGTTTGGACCGGTGGTTTGATCGGCGGCGGGCGACGCCGCGGTATTGCCGCGGCTGCGGCTATTTGCTGCCCGCCGGGTCCGTGGATTTCTGCGATGCGTGCCGGGAGCGGTCGGCGTGCTCGGCAGGCACTCCGGACGCGGTGACTTAGTCTCTTTGTCGCGCGTTAAGGTCGGGGCGAATCCGCACCCTGTCCCGTTCCTGCACTGCTCAAGGCAGTGGTGGGCCTGAAGATCTTCCCCCGGCCATTCGAGTAATAAATCGCTGGAAGTTCATAGATCATATCGCTAATCTAGAGGTAGCCCAGGACGCAGAGCGGGCCAGTTTGCAGGGAGTGCGCTGCGCGTGGGGCCGGGGTTGATGAGATGGGAACTGCTGTAAATGGTGAGCGCCGTGCGCTTACCTTCAACGATCTGGCCCAAGTCATGCCGGAGGTGTTTGGCCTTGCTGCCGGTCATCGCGTCGTAGGAGCATGGACTCTCGGGCAGATGTGTCGGCATCTTGCCCAGAGCTTCATCGGCTCCATGGATGGTCTGGATTTGAGCCGACATCGATTCAAGCGCTTGTTCTTTCGCCGGAGGATGCTCCGAACAGCCTTGACCAAGGGCATCCCCCCCGGATACACCGTTGATGCGCGGCTTACTCCGCCGGCCCAGGTCGACACGGGCGAGGCGGTAGTGGCCTTAGCGTGTGCCGTCAGGCGCTATCAGGATCATGACGGCGCCCTTTGCGAGCACCCGTTGTTCGGCAACCTATCGCGCGATCTCTGGGACCAGGTGCATCGCGTGCATTGTGCTCATCATTTGAGTTTCGCTCTGCCCCTCGCGTGGAAGGAGCACGGTCAACATTGTGGCACTGGGCTGGGGCATCTTCTAAACGGCGGCGATGACGCCTAGGGCGCGACTGGAAGGGATCAGGGGCGGTCTTCTGAAGCCGCCCGCCCCGCCCATGATCGGGTGAGTTGTGAGTGAAGCTGCGCGCTGGTTGTGCCGATTGACGAGAGCCGGCGCCGGATCTATACTCCCGCGGTCGGCGCGCGCGTCGGGGTGCTTTGTAATGTTCGCTCTTGTAAGAGGTTATGGATGCAACCGTCGTCCGGGCAGTCCCGAGCCAGGCTCGTTACGGCGCCGTTTCTCATTGCGGTAGGTCTGCTTGCCGCCGCCGTTGTTCTAGCCGGGCCGGTCGCGGCGTGGAAGTCTTTCAAGCGGGTGAAGCTGGCGCTTCCACTCAAGAAGGATCTCGACGCGTTGAATGCGGAGGCGCTCGAGCCGTACCGGGTCCTCGACCGCGTCACCCTGAACTCCACCATTCTCGAAGCGCTGGGGACGGAGCGGTACATAAGTTGGCTTCTTGAAGACACGAGTGTATCCCCGAACGATCCGCTGCGCAACGCTCATCTTCTGGTGACGTACTACTCCGGCGGCGTGGATATGGTACCGCACACGCCGGACGTTTGCATGTTGGGCGCCGGGTATCAACCGGCCCAGCGGCACGAGAACATGGCGGTTCAGGTGTCGACCTTGGGCGCTGAGCTTCAGTCCGTTCCCGTGCGAGTATGCACGTTCATGCGGACGGCGGTGTTTCACAAGCAGCGGCACTCGGTAGTGTACACGTTCTTCAGTAACGGTCGTTTTGTATGCGACCGGGACCGGTTGCGGATAGTGATCAATGATCCGAGAGACACGTACGCCTTCTTCAGCAAGGTCGAGATTAGTTTTCCGCGGGCGACCCGGACGCAGAGCGTTGACGGGGCTCGGAAGCTGTTGGAGCGGGTGTTGCCGGTGTTGATCGAAGATCACTGGCCCGACTTCGATAAGGCGGAGCTTTCCGGCGGCGACGGTCGGCGGTAGGGAGGCCACCTGAGATTCGGACCTCGCTTTCGATGGTCCGAACTCACCAGACAAGGGATGATCCGGTATGGCCAGGAAGAAACTCAACAAGAACCTCGTCGTGGTGCTGACGCTTTTTGCGTTTGCTGCGATTGTAGTGCTCTCCGTGTTGATGCTCAGGAGTCTGCAAAAGGGCGATCCGCAACACTTTGTGGATCTCGCCGTGAAGCACGAAGAGAAGGGGGAGTGGCGGCAAGCGGCCTTGTTCTATGGTAAGGCCTGGGAGAAGAGCCGTAATTGGGAGTACCTGGTTCTTCGTGGTGACATGCTCCTCAATGAAGGAGAGGTGGGCATGGCCTTGCGCGATTGGCGCGAGGTTCTGGTGAATAGCCCTGATATGGTGCAAGCCCACCTTCGCCAGTTGGAGATTCTGCTGGAGCTGGCGCAGCAGAGTGGGCAAATGCGATCGTGGACCGCGGTCCAAGAGGCTGCGGAGCCGTTGCTGGAACTCGAAACGGCTCAGAAACACCAGGCTTTCGCTCATTATGCGCTTGGGCTGGCGCTGATGGGCCTCGAGTCACAGGCGGCGGACAACGCCGAGCGGGGAATGCACGAGCTTCACGAGGCCGTTCGGCTGGCCCCGGAGGACGTGGAGTACGCCATCGATTTGGCAACTTACCAAGCCCAGCGCGGCAAACAGGACGCCGGCGAGCAGTTGTTCGAAGAACTGCTTCAGCGACACGCCGAGCCCGGCGCCGCAGCTTCGAAAGTCCGTACCGCATACGCCAAGTACTTAGCCGGCCAAGGTCGATCAGCGGATGCAGAGCGATACCTGAACGAGGGTGTGTCCTTCGCTCAGGGTGAGAGCGAGGTGTTGCTGGAAGCCCGAATGGCTTTGGCGGATTACCTGGCCAGGCAGTGGGCGACCACCAAGACGGGCGAGCGGACGGGGGACTCGGAGTTGCTAAGGCGGGCTGAGGAACTGCTGATGCAGTGTGTGGAAGAGAATCCGGACGAGTTCGGCCCGAGTGTGCGCCTGGCTTTGCTGTACAAAGCCTCGCAGCGTCCGGAGAGGGTTGTGGAAGTCTGCGACCAGCGGCTTACGTTGGGATTCTCCCGCAAGGGGCTGAAATCGGGGCAGAACAAGCTTGATGCTTTTCGGCTCATGATTATGGGGTCGGAGGCTAGTGTGGCGATGGCGCAAGACCCCGAGGTATCGCAGGACGAGGGACGCCGTGCCGAGTGGCTCGCCCGAGCGGAGAGCTATGTTGCCCAAGCCGGATCCGAATTCGTTGACCACCCCAAGGTGCTGAGCCAGTCGGGCAGAATCAAACTGGCCCGCGGCGGCGATCGTGACGCTCTTGATGACTTCAGGCGTGCTGACGAACTCTATCAAGCTGCCGGCGTGGTCGATTGGGAGAACAAGCTGCGTCTGGCGAATCTGCATTTGGATCTTAACGAGGCCGGAGCCGCCCGCGCGGTTCTTGAGGAGGCGCTTAATCAAGCCGGTGATCGCGTGGTTCTATCGTGTTGGATCCTCTACGCCCGAGTGCTGCTGCACAACGCCCAGCGTGGTGAGCCGATCGATGCCCAGACGGCCGGAAAGGTCGAGCGCGCGTTGGCGGTGATTGCCTCGGTGGATCCGGACCGCCCGGAACTCCGCCAGCTTCAGGCGGTGTTCCTGGAACTGCAGGGCAAGCCGGGGCAGGCCGGGATGCTCACCGAGTCCCCAACCGCCCGGGCTCTGCTCGAGGCTCGCGAGCGCGTGATTCAGGGGGACACGGACGGAGCGGTGGCGTTGCTTCAGGAGGCGCTGGTGGACGCTCCCGCCGACAATCGCCTGGTGACTGCTGCGGTTCGAGATCTGCTTCGGCTGGGTCGCGCCGGCGAGGCGGAGGCGGTGGCGAAGCGAGCCTTGGAGCTCAAGCCGGACGATGCGCAATTGCGGAAGCTTGCCGTATTTGCGTCAGAGGAAATGTCCCCGGAAGATCGCGACGCGGCGTTGCTCGACATCATCAACAGCGAAGAGGATGCTTTTCAACGATCTTGGGATCTGATCGACTACTATTGGCGGCGCGAGGATCCGGCCGCCGCTCTGCGCTATTTCGCTGAGGCGGAGCAGCATCTTATCGAGAAGGACACCGAGCAAGCTCGCAAGAGCACGATTGCCCAACATAGAGCACTACTCAAGGCGAAGCTCTTCGTAGCCAAACAGGCGGATGATGCGGAGGCCATGGCTGCGGCTCGGGATTCGGCCGTGAAATACAATGTTGACGGTGCCGAGGGTAAGTCCCTGGTCGGCCTATATCACATGTACCGCGACGAAGTGGAGCCCGCGATTGTTGCTCTGGCCGCGGCGGTGGAGGCCCAGCCCACCGATGCCCGGTCTCTAACCTATCTGGCGCAGTGCTATCAGAACGTGGAGAGGCTGGATGCGGCTCGAGACCTCTTCGAGCGGGCTACGCGCATGAATCCGAATGAGGCGTTGGCCCACAAGGGACTGGCGGCGATTGCCAAACAGCAAGGTGAAGAGCGGTCGTACCGCAGGCACTTGGCCATCTGCGAGGGGCTCATTCCCGGTGACCCGTGGGTACAGGGGGAAGTGCTGGCGCGCAAGGAGCAGGACAATCCGGAGCAGGCGATTATTGATCGAGAAGCGCTTCTGGCGACGGATCCGGATAATGTCGCCAATCTGGCGCGGCTGGCTGCGTTGGCTGAGACTCTGGGAGATCAGGCCAAGGCCGATGGCTACTATCAACGAATCCTGGACATTCGTGGCGATGAGCAAGGTGTCGTGGCGCTGGTCAGCAAGTACTTCGTTCGCACGGGGCGCCCGGAGTCGTCGCTCGAGGTGGTGAACGAGTATGTGGACTCGAAGACCACCGCTGACGAGAAGGCGGACGCCCGAATCCTGATTGCGGCGCACTACCTCGGATTGCAGGAACTCGACCTGGCCGAGACGGCTTTGTTGGAGGCGGCCGATGTGTCTCGTACCCTCGCCGTGTGCCACAGCCTGGGGGATTTCAATCTGCGGACTCTGCACCGCCCGAGCGAAGCCCTGCGCTGGTACGAGCAAGCGGCGGAGCTGGCGCGTCAGCAGAGTTCCCCGAAACTCTCGAAGATCCTCGGGGCGCGCATTATCTGTGTGATGCATCGGGAAGTGGACGATCTGGATGCCGCTCAGACTTACGTCGACGAGTTTCTCGCTGAATTCCCGGATGACCCGCAGGGGGCGCTTTGGGAGGGTGAACTCCACGCTCGTCGAGGGCAGATTGATCAGGCGATCGACGCCTTCTCCCGTTATCTGGAGGCCCGTCCGAATGAACCGTACGCTCTCTTCCAGCGTGCCCAGCACTATGGAGCTATGGGGCGAACCGCCGAAGCGATTCAGGATCTCGAGGCGATCAAGAGGGTCGACCCCACGGCACTGCGTTTGGAGCCGAGGATTCTGCTGGCCCGAATGCACCGCCAGGCCGGGATGACGGACGCGTGGCTTTCAGAATTGGAGTCCATTGTGGCGGATGCTCCTGATTCCGCGCCGGCGCTCGAGGAACTCATCAGTGCTCTGATTGACGAAGGCCGGTTGGTTGACGCCGATCGGCGGGTGACTACGGAGATCAACCGCTCCGGCGACGAGACCGACTCGCGCTGGCTGTTCCTTCGCGGGCGGATTTCGCGCGATTTGGGCAAAGCGCCTGAGGCTCTGCGGGATTTCCGGCGGGGCGCCGAGCTTGCGGGTTACACTCCGGAAGCGCTTGCTAACGTGCTGGGCCTTTACATGCAGTTGGGGCAAAACGCAGAGGCCGTACGCTACTACGATCAACATGCCGGTAATACCGAGCAGACTCCCGGACTCCAATCCCATTACGCTCGGGCTCTGGCGGGCGCGGGACAGATGCCGGAAGCCGTTCGGGAGTTTCGCCGGGCGATGGGGCTGGCCGAGGCGGTTTCCGTTCAAGCGGTGGCGGCGGTGGCGGCGGATATTCGGAGTGCCTTCCCCGGGGCAGACGGTCTGCAACGGGCGATTGCCCTGTTCGAGGCGGACGTGCTGGATGGGCGAGTGGCGCGGATGAACCGTCGGATTCTGGCGCGGCTGTATGAAGCCGACGGGCGGACTGAAGCAAGCGCGGCGGAGCTGGATCGGTTGCTGTCCACGGCGACGGAAGATAAGGAGCGAGTCAGCTTGCTTATCGAGCTGGCCGAGCTGCAGCAGAACGCCGGAGATACGGCGCGCGCGGTGGAGTTGTACGAGGACGTGCTGAGGTATTCATCCGATAATTGGATTGTGCTGAACAACATTGCGTATCTGTTGGCGGATGAACTGGGGCAGACGGAGCGGGCTTTGCCGTATGCCCGCCGTGCCGTTGCCATTGCAGATCGTCCTAACACGCTCGACACGCTCGGGTGGATCTATGTCGGTCTCGGGCAATACCCCCGCGCGGTGGCCGAGCTGAGCCGCGCTGTGCGCCTTGCGCCGAGCGATGCCCTCGCGCACTACCATCTCGGAGAGGCCTATCGTCGAAACCGACAGTTCATCGAGGCTTCCAGCGTCTTAGAGCGGGGGCGGGAGACGGCGCAGTCTATTGGAGATACCGCCCTGATCGAGTTGATAGACACTGCAGCCGACCGAGCTGCGCGCGGCGACGGCGACGTATGACGGCGGCGGGCTCGACTATCGGGGATTCGGTGGGCCAAGTGCCGTACGGTATGATGCGGTTGGCATGATCTGGTTGCTGCTTCCGTTTCTGTTGGTCTGTTCCGGGGCGGTGTCCGCGTCGGAAACCGCTCTGTTCAGCCTTAGCACCCGCACACTCCAGGAATACGGTAGGTCGAGCGGCTCGCTGCGGCGGCGGGTTTTTGGACTCATGCAACGACCGCGCCGGGTCCTGATGACCATCCTGATTACTAACACGGCGGTCAATGTGGCTTTCTTCGCCGTGGGCTTCGTCGCTCTCCATGGACACCGTGAAACGGGCCCGACGGCGGAAGCGCTTGGAAGTGCGGCCGTCCTGGCCGCTGTGATCGTCTTCGGTGAGATGCTTCCGAAGGCTCTGGCGTTGAGCAATGCCCGGCGGCTGGCTCGTCCGGCCGGCGTATTCGTTGGTTTCTTGCATGTCGTTTTGAGCCCGTTGCGTTGGGCCCTGCAGTTCATGCTGGTCGACCCGATCATCCGGTTGGTGGCCCCTCATTCTCAACCGGGCCCGGTTTCCATAGACGAACTCCAGCTCCTGCTCGAACAGTCAGCCGGAGCCGGGGTAATCAACCCCCAAGAGAACGAGATGCTGCAGGCGACGGTTGCCCTGGCCGGTGTGCGCGTTCGTGAGGTGATGACCCCGCGCGTTGACATTAGGGGTGTGGGGATCGAACAGGGCCGAGAGGCCGTGCTCGCCCTGCTGGAGCAATCCGGCCGGCGCAAGTTGCTCGTCTTTGGTGATAACCTCGATGACGTTCGGGGGATCCTGTATGCGCGCGACGTCTATCTGCAACGCACAAGCGAGATTGCCCAACTCGTCGTCCCGGTGCGTTTTGTGCCGGAACAGATCAACCTCGTCCAACTGATCCGGTATTTCCGTAGCGAGCAAGTCGAGTTTGCGGTGGTGGTAGACGAGTATGGGGGCACGTCCGGGATAGTATCGATTGAGGACATTGCGGAGCGGATTGTCGGTCCGCTGCCCGACCCGGATGCGACCCGGCCGGCGCCTACTACGGAGCGGATTGATGACAACACGTACCGAGTGTCGGGTGATCTGAGCGTGAGGTTGTGGGCGGAGCGCTTCGCGGTCGGGGAGATTGATCGGCACATCGACACGGTGGGCGGGCTGATTTTGGCCAAGCTCGGGAGATGGCCCCAAGTCGGAGAGGCGGTTCGACTGCGCAACCTGACCTTGACGGTGGAGGCGATGGATCGGTATCGGATCGACTACGTCGTGCTTCGTCGCGAAGACGATGTCGGGGGAGGCAAGACGGAATGTTGATGTGGTTTCTCGCCATTGCTGTGGTCGGGCTGGGCTTGCTTTTCAGTGCGTTCTTCTCCGGGGCCGAGACGGGGATGTATTGCGTGAACCGCGTGCGTTTACATCTCGGTACGCAACGCCGCGAGCCGGATGCCCTCCGGTTGGCCCGCGTGTTAGATGACGAGCAGGCGGCACTGTCCGTTGCGTTGCTCGGCACTAATGTGGCGAACTACGTCACCACCGCCGCGGTTGCCTTCATCCTCGCCGATCTGCTCGGCTTCGGGGAGGTCGATACCGAGCTCTACACCGTGATGGTGCTGACTCCCGTGGTCTTCGTCTTCGGCGAGGTCGTCCCCAAGAGCCTCTTTCAGATGCATGCGGATCGGTTGATGACCCTCGGGGCGAAGCCGCTGGTCGTAGTGAACGTGCTGTTTCGGGTGACGGGGTTGGTTGCCGTGCTGAAGGCCTTAGCCGGCGCGATGCACTGGCTGGTGCGGCCCTATGGCGAAGACCGCCGACCTCATCCGCCGAAGCTCCGCGTGGCTCGGCTGTTGCAGGAGGCGCTCGCCGGCCACGAGTTGGCGGTTGATCAGACCGAGCTGGTCGATCGAGTGTGCCAGCTTTCCGAGACGCCGCTGCACGCGGTAATGGTCCCGCGAAACCGGGTGAACATGATTCCGGCGGCGGCGGACCGCCGCCAGTTGGAGCGGCTCGCTCGCCGAACGCGGCACGCTCATCTCCCGGTCTTCGACACGCAGCACCGCCACGTTATCGGCATTGCCAAGGTCCGAGAGCTTCTGCGATATACCGACTGGAAGACCGTTGGAGAGCGAATTCGCCCGGTCGTGACCCTCAGCCCTCACGACACGGTTGCGGTGGCCACCAAACGCATGCAGACCAAGGGGCAGAAGATCGCCGTGGTTGCAGATCGCGGCGGGCGGATGCTGGGTGTCGTGACACTTCAAGATCTCATCGAAGAAGTCCTCGGTGAGCTGGCGGGAAGCGATTGAATCCCGCCCGATAAGGGGCTACAATCAGGTGTTGCTCGAGAGGGTCGCCGGAGCGTAGGGGTTGATTCCGGTGTCATGATATTGGCTCCGTGGGGCGAGCCTGCGCGGAAGATGCCCGGGGTCTGATCGAGACCCGGCCAACAGCGGCTGGGTGCCGAGCGGGTGGCATACGCTCTGTAATGCACGGGCAGGTCCCGGTGCGTTAGGAAGACCGCAAACGCGCGGAGTGGTCCGGAGGGGCCCGCCGGGCGCGGTCGGGGGGAGTCTTCACTATGATGTCGAGAACGCTATTGCGGGCTGGGTTTGCCTGTCTGACGCTGAACTTCGTTTGCGCTTTCGGAGCCGAGTCTACGGATCCATCCGGGATTCGGCGGGAAACGTCAATTCGCGCCGGAGCGGCCGGGACGATCGTCGCCATCGAGGCTCGAACACCGCAAGCATCCGCGCTGGCGGCGACCGCGCTCGCAGAATACCCGCATCCGCGCCCGCGGCTGGCGGGGTTCTCGCCGTTGGTCGCCATCACTACCTCCGACGAGGGGGACCATTTGGGGGATGACTACGAGCATGAGCTGCAGCCGTCTTATGTGGGCAGTGCGCTCAATCCGGACGTGAGCCGTCATTTCGTCATCGGCTACCTGGATACCGGATCCGATGTGAATCTGGCAGCGGGCACCGCGGCGGACACGCTTGGGCTGTTTGGCACAAGACTCGGGCCCAATTCGATTCCTATCGGCGGCGTCGGTGGACAGATCGACGCTTACCTGACAATGCCGCTTGCGTTCTTCGCGGCAGGGCTCTCGGCGATCGACGGGAGCGGGGCGCTGGATTACGGCGCCTTGGTCGGACACTCGCACGTTTCCGGATTGGCGGCTCCGGCAATCGAGTGCGGCGGCGGCGAAGCGGTAACGGCGATTGTGGGAATGCCGTTTCTGGGCTTCTACAACTCGTTCATTCGGGTGGACACGCCGCGCGAGGCCACCGTGGAGGGCGTGACCTACAAGGGCCCGGACGTGCAGATTGAAACGCCGGATCCGTATAATCCGCTTCCCGCGTCCGCGCATATGATATCCATGGATTTCGGTGGGGGGGCCGGGTACGCGATGACTGCGAACTACTATCCCGATTTCTTTGACCTTGATGGCCCGCCTCTATATCCGACGTTGTTGTCTGCCATGGCGAGTTTTCTTCCCCTTGGCGGACAGCTCTTTGAGTCTATTTGGGTGCGGGAAGGCGAACCCACGCCGGACAACCCCTCTCAGGAGATCCGCGTGATGGTCGACACGGGTGCTCAGAGTTCGATTATCAGCACCGCGGTAGCCGCCAATCTCAGTCTGCCGTTCGAGCCGGATTTTACCGTGGACGTGTGTGGAGTAGGGGGGCTGATTGAGGACATCCCCGGGTATTACATCGACTACGTGAAGATCCCCGCGTTGGGTGGAGCGCTGGAATTCTCGCGGGCGCCGTTCGTGGTAATGGACCTGCCGTCGGCGGAAGGTGGGACCCTGGCCGGAATTCTCGGGATGAACTTCTTCTGGAACCGCAACGTTACCGTTGAGCCCAACCTGATGGGGACGTCCTATTTGCACGTGTCCGACCCGATCCCGTTTGCTTACGGGGATTTCGATGCCGACCTGGACGTCGATGATGATGACGCCTCGATGTTCTTCTATTGCATGCGTGGCCCGAACGACCTGGCGATCGGGCCCAACTGCGATCATGTCGATTCCGACGAGGACGGAGACGTCGATCTGGAGGACTACGCCCGTTTCTGGACCTGCTACAGCGGCATGAACTTGCCGGCTGACCCGACGTGCGGGGACTGATTCGACGCCTGTTGCCGGGGCAAGCTCTGTGTGCCTTCACCCTCGGCAGCCCGTCTCAGGACGCTGTGATTCCCGCCACGGTTAACGAGGGGCTGGAACTCGAACAGCATCCGCGGCAACAGGGTGTGCCGCTTCCCAACGCCCCAGAGTGATTCAAGGGTCGCTTGCCGATGCGCGGATGTCCCGGGCAAACAGGCAGTTTGCCCAAACGGGACAACGGCTCGCTACGCTGCCCGATTGGGTCTCGTAGGCACAAGGCCTGTGACGGGGTGTTGTCCGCCTTTCCGATCACCCGGTCACTGCAATCGACATCCGCGCCTTATCGGTCTAACATCGTGCATGGGCGCGGGCTAGTAACGCAGGCTTCCGACCTGCCGGTTGCTGGTTGAGATTGTGTTCTGTTTGAACGGCCAACAGGTAACGCAGGCTTCCAGCCTGCCCTGGACTTTGGCCCTTTTTGTCTAGCGCAGGCTTCCAGCCTGCCGGTGGCGGGTCGCCTTCGCGTTTTGTTTTGACGCCTAATCGAAGTAACGCAGGCTTCCAGCCTGCCCATTGTTGGTCGCGATCGTGTTCTGTTTGAATGCCTAATAGAGGGTGAGCCATGGACAACGTCACCACGCTTCCGTTGGAGGACTTCTTGGATCAAGTTGCTGCGCGTGTTCCCACGCCCGGTGGCGGCGGGGTGACGGCCGCTACGGGGGCTTTGGCCTGCGCGATGGCCCGCATGGTCGCGGCCTATTCGATGGGCAAGAAGACCTCCCCGGGAAACCGGATGCGCGTCGGGGCGCTCGGGCAACGTCTGCAGCGCGCCGATGAGCTACTGCGCGCCTTGGTGACGCAGGATGGAATCGCCTACACCAAGATGACCGAGGCGATCAAGAATGCCGGGGAGAACCCGAAGGACAAAGAGAAGCTCGCTGCAGCCGTCATGGGGGCCATCGCCGTGCCGATGGAGATGGCCGCCTTGGTTTCAGAGATCCTCGCCATTATGAACGAGTTCAAGGGCATGGCCAACCGCTACCTGCTCAGCGACCTCGGAGTGGCCGCGGTTCTGGCGGATGCCACGGCCCGGGCGGCCCGCTATTCCATTCAGGTCAACCTCGGGCAGCTTGAAGATGAGGACACCCGTGCAAAAGTGCGGCGGGAGATTGACGAGACCGTTGATCATTGCTCGCGTCATCGCGCGTCGGTGGAGTCCTTTGTGCGCGGCAATCTGGAGTAGTCGATCGCCGGCGGCCGATAGACGCGATGATGGACGAACCTCCCTATCATCTGGAGATTGACGGACTCGAATCCGAGGAAACCACTCGGGCAGGGGGATCGAGCCTCCGCGGCCGGGCCTGGATCGGCATTCACTTCGACTGCTGCGGAGTCTACACCCGAATATACCGCAATCGGGCGGGAACCGCTTATCACGGGGCTTGCCCTAAGTGTGCGCGCACGGTGACCTTGCGCATAGGTCCGGATGGGACTGACGCGAGATTCTTCGTCGCGGAATGAGGGTTGTCTCGGCGAAACGCTCTTTACGCCGAAGCCGCGGCGGGCGGTGCGGGCTGGCCGGTGCGACGCGAGTGGCTACAATTCCGATCTGGTCGTGAGGCTCCTGCTGCCGAAGGTCTGTGAGGATTGATCGCCTGTGTTCAGTCAGATGTTGTACGGACCCGACCTGCCCACGTGGGCTCTCTTTGCTGAGATGGCCCTTGCGGGGGCGGTTGTGATCGTGGCCGGTTCCCGTTTCACCTGTCTGGCGGATACCCTGGCGGATCGGTTGAACCTGGGGGGCGGGTGGATCGGGTTGATCTTGCTCGCAACGGTTACCAGCCTTCCCGAGCTGGTAAGCGGTGGGACGGCCACGGCCATCGGCAACGTGGATCTGGCGGTCGGAGCCATCTTCGGGAGCTGCTGTTTCAACATTACGCTTATCTTCCTGTTGAATGCCATGAGGAAAGGCGGATCGGTTCTGCACGGGGTGCATGCAGCGCATTCTCTTTCGAGTTCGTCCGGGTTGGCGTTGATTGCTATTGCGCTTCTGGGAATGGTAGTTGTCGAGAAGTTTTCGGCGAGCCTGGTGGTCGCGCAGCGGTGCGAACTGGCTTGGGCGGGGATCATCGTGGTTGCGTACTTGGGTTGCATGCGGCTTATCTACAGCTTCGAGCGGTCCCAAAGAGCGGTTCAGAAGGAACATAGTGAAACGCCGCGGGAGCGGGTCGGGCCCGGTTTGTATGTTCCTCTTGCCTTGACGGCTTTGATAATCGTGGCGGCTTCGTGGTGGCTCGCACAGATTGGCGATGTTCTCAGTACTCATGAGATAGAGCTGATCGGCCGGCCCTTGGGAGCGACCTTCGTCGGAGCCTGCTTCCTTGCGCTGGCTACGTCGCTTCCGGAGATTGTCACGAGCGTGGCGGCGGTGCGATTGGGGAACCTGGACTTGGCGCTGGGCAATATCTTCGGCTCGAACATGTTCAACATCTTCGTTATTCCGGTCCTGAAGGTCGTCTCCGTAGCGAAAGGAGACCAGCTTCTGTTGGCGACCGATGCGGTGAACAGTACGCAAAACGTCATCACCGGTCTGTTGGCGATCCTGCTTAGCGCTATAGCGGTGGGCGGTTTGGCCTACCAGGGCAGACTGCGCACGATTCGCCGATACGGAATCGACTCGCTCCTCATCCTGGCCACGTATATCGGGGGAATGATCCTCCTTCTGTCCGGCCCGCAGCCGTAGTTATGTGGCACGGTCGTGGCGCCAGACCTGCGACGAAGACGGACATCGCGCAGCGGTTGCGGCAGGTCTCGTTCCTCGACCGTGCCCTACAATGATCGCGACTCGCTCATCACGGCTGGGTGGCCCATGTTCTATTGAGTTTCTGGAATGACAATGTTGTGGCAGAACCTTGCAGAGTAGAGTTGTTTGAACATGGGGGAGCCGATGACAATACGCGCTCGCACTCGCCGGCAGGTCTCGTTCCTCGACCGTGCCCTACAATGATCGCGACTCGCTCATCACGGCTGGGTGGCCCATGTTCTACTGAGTTACTGGAATGACAATATTGTGTCAGAACCTTGCAGAGTAGAGTTGTTTGAACATGGGGGAGCCGATGACAATACGCGCTCGCACTCGCCGGCAGGTCTCGTTCCTCGACCGTGCCCTACAGCCTTATCACGTTTCGTTTTTGCTCAGCCATTCCCGTGCCAACCGGCGTACCGTTCGTTCGAGTTCCTTGAATCCTCCGAACTCGCCGACCTTACCGTCGGCGAATTCCTCGGCAAGAACGTCGTCGAGATGGTCGTAGGTCCAGAAGCATGCGATGAAGTCCTGGAGTCCATGCACGTTATCACCGAGTTGTACCGGTTCATTGCGGACATACACGGGGTAGTAGACGTCCTGCATGAAGTCGCTCAACCCGTCGCGCGGTTGGGTATCCCCGGCCACAATCCGGGCGAGGTGGTGTCGCGCGATAGTCCTGACTGCTTGGTCTCTCGAAGGTACACCGGTGCCGAGTTCTGCAAGTGCGGTTTCGAACAATGGTCCGATCGTTGACAAGATCGGGTGCCTGGTTTCAGCCAGCTCCACCAGGGAAGGGGAGTATGAGCCGCTCAGCAGAGCTTGGTCAGCGGCAGCCCGGATGTCGTCACTCAGAGCGGTGCCGATCGAGTATCGCGCGGCCAACAGTTCCAGGGATGTCGGATCCATTTGGACGCATACCTCCGCAAACCAATCACTGCAGTCGAGTATAGCAGCTAACCCCTCGGTGCAGCAAGGCGCACGGTCGGGGCGATGCAGGCCATTCGTGGCCACGCGCACTCGCTGGCAGGTCTCGTTCCTCGACCGTGCCCTACGAATCATCGGGGTGGCCCATGTTCTACTGAGTTTCTGGAATGACAATATTGTGTCAGAACCTTGCAGGGTAGGGTTGCCTGAACATGGGGGAGCCGATGACAATACGCGCTCGTACTCGCCGGCAGGTCTCGTTCCTCGACCGTGCCCTACGGGATCAGGTGCATGGTGCCCCAGGGTGGCACTCCGCGGCTGCGCCGCTCCGTTTGACCCTGGGCTTTGTTGTTGAACGTCTTCGACGTACGTTCAGCCTTCGCACCTCCTAACATGGCAGGTCTCGTTCCTCGACCATGCCCTACGAATCAACCGGGTGGTCTATCGCTTGAGCGGGGGGATGTCGTGTCGGAGTTATGAGGCGGACGGGCGGCTCGGCAACGACGCTGGAAGTAAGGAAGAAAATGCACGCATCCGCGTCCGATAACGGCTCCGGATTTCGCGGGAAATCCGTCCGGGAATGCGGTATACTGAAGGGCCTTGACGAGGTGATTATCCGACGTACGCGCTGTGCGTGGACGATAGGCCTCGTCACCGGTCGGGCGGTTTCTTGTTTTCGGAGAGGAGAGAGGACCATGCGACGGTTCTGTATCGGCATTATCTTCGGGATTTCGTTTGTTCCGGTTACGCCCCTTGCGGCGCAGACCGACGCGGAGTGGACCGCCGTTGACGGAGATTACTCCGCCGCCGGGAACTGGAGCACTGCGCCGGACGTGCCCTGTAACGACGGCACCACGTATAACGTGACAATCGCTCCGACCGGGGCCGATGTGCTCTTCGACCTGGCCGCGTGTACGGTTGACACGCTGGACCTCGGGGCCGGGACGACCTTTACGATCAATCTCGGCAACGCGTTCACGATTGACACCGAAGCCCTCATCGGGGGCGGGGTGTTTGTGGATAGCGGATCATTCACCGCCCCGTTTGTGGATACCGGTTTCACCGGCACATCGGCGAGAGCAACGGCGGCCAGCGGGGCACAGGTTGTCATCCCGGCCACCACCTACCAAGGGACGGGAATCAGTTCCGGCGTGCTCTTCTCTGCGACTGGGGTCGGCACGCTGTTGGACCTGTCTGCGTTGACGGATATTGACTGCTATGCGAACCACGGCGGTTCGCCGACTCGCATCATCTCGGCAACGGACGGAGGCCGTATCGACCTGTCCAGCCTCGAGAGTATCCGGGGCGGCTGGGGCATGAATGACGATCGTCTCGACATTATGATGACTGGAGGCGGCAGCATTGATCTTAGGAACCTGCGTTCCGTAACGGCGGGCAACGTCCGCTTCGCAGTGGAAGACTCCACGTTTGCTCTGCCGGCGCTGACCTCGGCCGTGGGGATGAGTTTCAGTATGGCTCCCTCTTCCACGCTGGACTTGCCGGCTCTGACGACTCACTACACCGGGGGGTACGACGTTCCTCCGCTGGGCGTTGTGAATGCTGACGTCTTGGGCAGCCTCACCAGTGCGACTCTGGCGATCGGCGATCAGGGCACGTTCAACGCCCCGGTGCTGACGATGTTCAACGGCAGCACGCTGACGCTCGGTCCGGATCAGACATTGAGTGTCCCGGCGTTTGCCGAGATTGACGATTCCAGGCTCTACCTGAGCGGCGGCGTGACGTATGCGGTGGCCGCGGATGTCGTCAGCGCTACCGGAATCAGTAGCGGGACCATCTACTCGGCTGAAGGGGTTGGTACGGTGTTGGACCTCTCGGCGATGGTCAGCTTCGATGCTCTGTGGAACCACGGTGGCGTGCCGACGCGGACGATCGCCGCAAGTGATGGGGGCGTTGTTGATTTGTCGGGTCTTACGACCATGCGCGGCGGGTGGGGCATCAACGATGATCGGTTGGATATATCAATGACCAGCGGGGGCGAGGTTGATCTTACGGCGTTGCAGTCGATAACCGGCGGCAACGTTCGTTTCGTATCGGATGCCGGCAGCCTTACACTCCCGATGTTAACCTCGGCGGTGGGGATGGGCTTCAGCATGGTGCCAGACTCGACTCTGGAGCTTCCCGCTCTGTTGACACATGACACCGGGGGGTACGATGTTCCGACCGGCGGTGTGGTAAACGCCGCCGATCTTCACAGCCTACTGAACGCCACTTTGGCGATCGGCGATGGCGGGACTTTCAATGCTCCGAGCCTCACTAAGTTCAACGGGAGCACGCTTACTCTCGGACCGAATCAGACCCTCAACGCGCCGCTGTTCACTGAACTCGACAACGGCAGGATCCACCTTAGCACAGGGAGCACGTTCGCCGTGGCCGCGTCTTCCTACATCGGGACCGGGGTCAGCGGCGGGGAGATCTTCTCCGCCCGCGGGGCCGGAACCGTTTTGGATCTCTCCAGCTTCATCAGTTTCAACGCCCTCTACAATCATGGCGGGGTGCCCACGCGGACGATTCTTGGCAGCGATAACGGGTCCGTCGACCTTTCGGGCCTGCAGACCCTTGAAGGCGGATGGGCATTCAATGACGACCGCCTGGACATCGTCGCCGAAGCCGGAGGAACTGTGGATATTTCGACGCTGCCGGCGGTGGCGGCCGGCCGGGTTCGGCTCAGAGCCGAGTCTGCCGGGCAGTTGCTGGCCGGGGCGATGTTGACGGTCGAGCACGTCCAGACGATCAACACGGACGGAATCGGGAGTCTGTTGGACCTTTCGTCGGTTACCGCCATGTATGGCAGCGGAACCGGCACGGTCAACGTTTCGGGCGGGGCGACGCTTGCCGCCGACAGTCTCGAAGTGGTGGACGGGCTGGCGTTTACCCTCGCCGGGCCGAGCACATTGCGGCTGGCCGGGGCGACGACGATGACCGGCACGACGTTCAATTACAATGGCGGGACTATCAGCGGGGACGTCATTCTGGTTGATTCCACACTGGCGAACGGCCCCGGGGGCACGGGAGCGGCTCGGTTTACTCTGCGAGGCGAATGCGCGTTCAGCGGTCACGTATCACTCGGTCAGACCGTTGTAATTCAGGGCGGCGGCTATGGTGACGCAAATGTGACAGCGGACGACGGGTTCGTTAATTCCGGTACGATTATCCTCGAGAGCATCAACGGCGGGTTGGCCTCGAAGTTGTTCGTGCAGAATGGTCAGTTGGAGAACGCCGCGGGCGGCACGATCAGCTTGTGGATTGGGACCGGTGGTAACCGGTCATTGGAAGCCGAGCTGGTGAATCGCGGCTCGATCGACATCACGACCGCCGACAATAAGGGGACCGTGATTGGCAAGGATGGTGCCAACCACACGACATCGGGCGTTTTCACAATCAACGCGACGGAATTGGATCTGGTGCAGGTTTACGGGGACAGCTTCACCAACCTGCCCGGAGGGATCGTGGCGGGGGTCGGGGCCTTGGATGTGTCGGCCTGCGGATTGGTTAATCAGGGAATCGTCCGCCCCGGCTCGTCCGCTGGAGAGCTCGACATTGTAGGGGATTACACCCAGACCGAGAGCGGGGTGTTGGAGATCGAGATTGGGGGACCGCTGGTGGGTGATCTGTTTGATGTACTTGACGTAAGTGGCACGGCCGTGCTCGCCGGAACGCTGGAGGTCGATCTAATCGGCGGGTATGTACCGGCGATCGGTGACAGCTTTCAGGTTCTCGCGGCCGGTGCGGTTAGCGGGGAGTTTGATTCGGAGATTCTGCCGGAGCTGCCGGCGGGGTCGTGTTGGGACGTCTCGTATAGCGCAACCGCCGTGACTCTGATGGTTTTGGGCTCGGCGGTTGTTGAACAACCGGTGCCTCAGACGCTCTGTGAGGGTGATCAGTTGGTCCTGGAGGTATCCGTTGACGGTAATGTGGCGGTGGACTTGCAGTGGCGCAAAGACGGCGAGGACTTGCCTGGCGAAGTGGGCGCTTCGCTGGTTGTCGACGAAGTCACCGTCGCCGACGGTGGGGTGTATGATGTGGTGGTGACCAACACGTGCGGAGAGGCTCTAAGTGACGTAGCCACGTTGGTCGTCAATGTTCCTCCGGTGGGTGATATCGAGGGCGATTGCGATGTCGATCTTGATGACGCGGCCGTCTTCGTCGGGTGTTTGACAGGCCCCGTTGGCGGCGTTCCGACCGGTTGCGAGGCGGCCGATTTCGACGGGGACGGAGTCGGGATCGACCTGGCGGACTTCGCCATCTTGCAGAACGCTTTCGGGTCCGCGCCTTGAGCGAGGGGTTTGAACCCGTCTCTGAGGGGCTTCCCGGCTGGGGACCGTGGCGGTTTCGCTTCGTTTACAGCCGACCGGCGCTGCTTATAATGGCGGCGAATCTGGTAGGTTGTACGGAGTGAAGACGTCATGGCGCTGCTCGGAGTCAATATTGATCACGTAGCCACCGTTCGCCAGGCCCGGGGGACGGATGAGCCGGACCCGGTCTGGGCGGCGATGGAAGCCCAACTCGGCGGTGCGGACGGCATCACCTTCCATCTGCGCGAGGACCGTCGGCACATCATTGACCGCGATGTGCCCCTGCTGCGCGAGACTGTCAATGTCAAGTTGAACATGGAGATGGCTATCGCCGACGAGGTCGTTGCGATAGCCGCCGATTTGAGGCCGGAGCAGTGCTCGCTCGTGCCGGAGCGCCGCGAAGAGCTGACGACCGAGGGCGGGTTGGACGTTGTTCGCCATGGGTCGCGTATTGCCAAGGTCGTTACACGGCTGCGCGGGGTCGGGATCATATTGAACGCCTTCATTGAACCGGTGGAAGAACAACTGCGTGCCTCGGCCGACTGCGGGTTCCAGGCGGTGGAACTGTGGACCGGGGCTTACGCCAACGCGCGGACCGCTGCGCAACTGGAGAAGGCCGTTTCCGATCTGCGCTCGGCAATTGACTTGGGGCACGATCTGGGGCTCGAGGTTCACGGCGGGCACGGTCTGACCTATCGCAACATCGGCGCGGTGGCCGAAATGCCGGGGTTCAGCGAGTTCAATATTGGACACTCGATTGTGGCGCGGTCGATCTTTGTGGGCCTTCGCGAGGCGGTTCGCGAAATGAAGCGGTTGCTGGAGTTGCACACTCCACCCCAGCCGACGTCGTAGGGGCGGCGTAACCGGCGCGGTCAATGCCGCCGACTCCGGATGGTGACGTCCGACAGGATCTGGAGCACTCTGTTATGGTTCGTTCCAATCCAGCCGCGGAGCTACGCGGTTCGATGACTGCCCTGGTTACTCCTTTTCGAGAGGGGCAGGTGGATTGGGTGTGTCTGGACCGCCTGGTGGACCGGCAGATTGACGGCGGGATCGACGTTCTAGTGCCTTGCGGGACGACGGGGGAGACGCCGACGCTGACGAGTGCGGAGTGGGTGGAATACGTCGATCGGGTTATCACCCAGGTGGCCGGGCGATGCCAAGTCATGGTCGGTACGGGGTCGAATAGCACGGTCGTTACGGTTGACCAGACCCGCCGGGCAGCGGCGGCTGGAGCAACCGCGGCGCTGATCGTTGCGCCTTACTACAACCGTCCGACGGCCGAAGGGCTCTATCGCCATTTCGCGGAGGTAGCTGAATCGGTAGACCTGCCGATTGTCTTATACAACGTGCCCGCGCGAACCGGCGTCGATATTCCTAATGATGTTGTCGTGCGTCTGCGCGAGAGCTTCCCACACGTTGTCGCGATCAAACATGCTACGGGCACTGTTGATGGAGTGACCGAGCTGCTTGGTCGTTGTGACATCGATGTGCTTAGCGGGGATGATACTCTGGTTTGGCCGCTTATGGCTCTAGGCGCGGTCGGGGCGATTAGTGTTGTGTCCAACCTCTCGCCCTCGCTTATGAAGTCTCTGGTAGTGGCCGCACTGCACGGGGATTGCTCTGCGGCGCTTCGGCACCATCGCCGGGTATACGCCTTGGCCGCGGGTATCTCCGATTACGGTCCGAACCCCGTGCCGATCAAGACGGCGATGGCGTTGAACGGCTTACTTCACGAGGAGTTCCGTTTACCCCTTTGCCCGGTGACCTCGGAGGCGCGGGCAGCGATTGCGGGTCTTCTTAATCGCCTGGAACTGAGTGAGACATCTGCTTCATGAACGCCTTATCGAGTCCCATTATGGTCGATCGACCGCAACTAAATCTGCTGGAAAAGACCGCGACGCTGGGGTCATGGGGTCTGGCCGGTGCGGTCTTCTTGACGATCGGTTGGATCGCTATGGCCCCGGACGACCCGCTGGGCGCCGTGAGTGTTCTGGCCCATCGTGGCGGTGTGCTGATGCTGGTGCAGGCGGCGGCGCTTGCTGCGGTCGCGGCGGCGGTGGCTACGGTGGTTGCCGGGCGGAGTCTGGCCGACGTTGGGACCTTCGCGGCCGCGTTGGGGTTGGCGGCGGTGTCCTTGCGCGGCGGCACTGCGGGGACGCTGTTGGTTGATTACGCCGATGTGGCTTCAGCGTACGAGCGCCGTCTGGCGTTGGGGTTCGCCGTTGAGTCGATTGGATGGTTCGCCGTGGTGCTGGGGGCAGTGGCGGTGTCGGCTTTCGTTATGCGGTGGTGTTTCCCGCCGAGTGGCGCGGATGACGGCGAGTCGTCGGATGTGCGGGCTGTGGCTGCGCGGACCATGGCAGGTTACGACGTCCCCGGTTTGGGATCAGTGTTGTTTGGAACCTCGGTTGAGCGACAGACGTCGCCGGCCGATGGCGTCCGGCATACCGCCATTACGGCTATTTTGGGCTTGCTGTGTATGGGGGTGCTGTCGTCCGGTTTGTCGAGCCGGTCTATTCAGCACGGGCAGGCGTGTTTTGTTGTGGCTGCCGGGGTATGTGCGGCCTCGTACTTCGCTCATCGTTTCGCGCCGGTTCGCTCATCGCTGTGGGGGATTCTTGCGGTGCCGGTGATTGCGGTAGCGGCATATATATGGGCGGCGGTTCTGCCGAAGGCGACAGGACTGCCTGCGCCACTACCTTCGAGCCACTTCCTTCGCGTGCTGCCGATCCAACTGATTTCGGTTGGAACGGCGGCGGTCCTTACGATGTTCCGCTATATGTATGACCCCTCTCCGTCGGTCGGCTCGAACGAAGAACGGATGCCGGCCGGGCACACCTCACGAAGAGGGCGTCGCTGATGCGCGACGTTGGCCGGTTCAGGACGGACCCCTACGGGGCACTCCGAAAGCGGATGATCCAAGAAACCGAGGTCGCCCTGGCCGTGGGGCTTCTCCACCCGTCGCGCGTTCCGCGGATTCCCACGGTGGAGGTTGGTCACGGCACGTTCCATCCGGACTTCGCCGCAGAGTTCTGGCAAGAAGCGCTGGGGTTGGACAGCTCCGAGCAGCCGGAGTCCGCTGGCCGTAAAACGCCGGATCGACCGCGGAATCAGCGTTTCAGGATGAACGACCGCTTCGGTGGTCGCCCGCTGCCGGACTGATGCTGCTTCAATGAGGTGGCTGAAGGGGGTGCCCCACCGCGGTGCTTGTTGCGTTGGGAGGGCCGTACCGATTCGCCGCCGGGGTGGGTGGGGGACGGATGCATCGACATACGGGGTTTTCTGTCTACTGTGATGTCTTACAGGCCGAAGGACGGGGCACTATCGCTGCATAACGCAAAGACCATGGCAGGTCTCGTTCCTCGACCGTGCCCTACGGCCCGGGTGCCCCATTCACCCCGGCGTCTGTTGCATCAGGATAGCCGCAACGATTCGCCGCCGGGGTGGGTGGGGGACGGATGGAGGTTTGAGACACGCTGGCATTCGGAGATCAGTCCCCCACCCTTCGGCCAATGAACAGTGTGTATACCGGGAATGCATCGATATACGGGGTTTTCGGTCTACTGTGATGTCGCACAGGCCGAAGGACGGGGCACTATCGCTGCATCACGCAAAGACCATGGCAGGTCTCGTTCCTCGACCGTGCCCTACAGGCTGTGATGTCGCACAGGCCGAAGGACGGGGTACCCTCCGAGGGATGGGCACCCTCTTGAATAGCCCGGGCTAACGCTCGTGGGGAAGTGACTCGTTGAGGCTCCCGCTACGAAAACCTCGAAGATCCAGAGAAACGTACGTGAATCCGATTGCGCGGAAGCGCTCGCAGATTCGGCGGGCGTTCTCCGGTTGTGCCATGGTTGGAATGGACTCCGCCGGCACCTCTATCCGAGCAAGGTCCCCGTGATGGCGAACGCGGCATTCGCGGTTCCCCAGGTCATGAAGGAAGGACTCTGCGGCTTCGATCATGCGGAGTTTGTCCGGTGTGATCGATTCGCCGTAGGGGATTCGGCTGACCAGGCATGGGTTAGCGGGCTTGTCGTGCGTCGGCAGCCCGAGTTTCTTCGACAGTTCGCGCAGATTGCTCTTCGTGAACCCGGCCTCGGCCAGCGGGGCGCGGATGTTGTGCCGCCGATCGGCCAGCATGCCCGGGCGGTAGTCGTCGAAGTCGTCAACGTTGGTTCCGCAAACGACAGCTCCCACCTCGCGCTTCGCGAGCATCCGCTCGATATGACCGTAGAGATTGTCCTTGCAGAGAAAGCACCGATTGGCCGGATTGCGGACGAAGGCCGGATCGTCAAGCTCGTCGGTATCGAGCATGACGTGCTCCGCCCCGAGCGTTCTCGCCAGCTTCGCGGCCTCGTGGCATTCGCCTTGGGCGCGGCTGGCACTTCGCCCGGTTACCGCGAGCACATTGTCGGGGCCGAGCGTGTCGATAGCGACCTTCAGCAGCAGGGTGGAATCGACCCCGGCACTGAAGGCCACCGCAACGTTATTCAGCTCGCGCAGGATCCGTTGCAGATGTTCGTACTTGTCTTCCAAGTCCGGTCGAGTCATGAGCTTACTCCGCCGGCGAGTATGATATCGCGGATCATACGCGGAGGCGAGCAGCTCTGCACGACGCGGTCGGCACGCCGGGAATCCGCGAACCGCCATGAACAGGCCTCCGGCCGGGCTCCGAGAACGAAGCCTGTTTTGAACCGCCTGCTTCTGCGTCACCCCCGCTTGCGGGGGTTCTTCAGGCCCGTGGTGAGCTTGTTGTTGACCTCCCGGAGGACCCGTGCGGGCAGGACGTCCCGGTGGGTGGAGAGGAACCGGCGAACGGCTTTGGCGTCGTGCGGGACCAGCGCCCGCAGTGCCCATGACAGGGCCTTGACCACCATATCGTCCGGATCTTCCGCGAGAAGCTCGCAAACGGCCAGCGTGCGTGGAACGTCACCGGTCCCGCCGGCCGATTTCTGGTTCGAGGGTACGGTAGATACCAGCGCCGCCCGTCGCCACCAGCGGTCTTTGGACCGAGCCCAGCGGTGGATGTGGTCGTCTTTCAAAATCTGCGCCTGCCACGCCGGTCCCGAGATGTAACCGGCGAACGTGTCCACATCGCCCCAACTATCGATGCCGCGACCCAGCTTCTCTATCACCGTTGGACGCAGGATTCCCGCCGCGTCTTCGTAGTGGAGGATCAGTGCATAGCCCATGAACCGGCACGACGGCTCATCGAGCTCCACGAGGCTAAGGGCGATCCGAATGATGTCTCGGCCCCCTGCGTTGGCCAGCTCCTTCGACACCTGCTGCCGAAACGCGTGCAGGTTTGGCGCCGTTTGGTCGGGTAGGGCGCGAAGCCGGCGGACTATGGCGGCGGAAACAGATGCAGTTTTGCGTGAGTTCCCTGAGGTCATGGTTCAACGCCTTCTTGACTACCGCATGGTCCCTGATTGGTTCATCGGGGAGTATACTACTATGGAGCTGGTATTGCATGAAGACCTTGTGGGGGCCGACTCTTCGGAACTGCGTCGTGGAGGACTAGCGACCATGTATGCACTCCCCGCGGGCGAGGCACTTATCCCATGCACGGCTTGCCAGAGGTTGTTCCGACAGTAGCGCCTGAAACTTGGATTCTCTTAGGACACGAATCATCCATGCGTTCTTAGCGACCACACGGTATCGTCCCGCCCACGGGTGCTTCTCGAAAGCGACTATCTTGTCGCATGATGGTGACGACTGCCAGTCAATACCTGATACCAGGACGTAGTCGTCCAAATAGGCGTACGATGGCGTGGGCATGCTCCCGGCAACGATGAACGCGCTCGACAGCGAAAACAGGATGAGAAGTGCACACGTCAAGACCATAGCAATCGCGAGTTTGCGAAGCCAACGTCGTGCTAACAACAACGCACACAACGCAGGCGCGATGGCGAGCACGGACCACCTGAGAATGTCAGTAGCGTGCCGACACCACTTGTTCATCCGGGCGTATTGCGGCTCCACTGAACGCGAATACCATGACGGTTTGAGATCATGCCGCACGTCCTCCACCGTCAGTGTCCCGTCCTCCGAACTTAGGTCCGCGTTGCCAAGGTGCGCTTGCACGATTGAGTGCAACAGAGAGCAGCTAAATGCTCGTCCGCTCAACGGCGTACCATTTGACGACCGGAGGGCCCACAAGAAAGAAGAGATGGCGATCCCGTACAGCGCTGCAATCGCGAGCAGCTTGGCTAGTATCTTAAGCGCCTTGCTCCGAAAGAGGGTTTGGAGTCCGGTTGGGATACTGAGCAAATAGGTGGCTTCGTCCTGCGGATCGAAAGGGTGCGCGCATTCCGGACACTGCGACATGCCTTGGCCACGCAGGTCGTGATGACATTTCCGACAATACACGGTATTCGACATTCCCCATGTGTCACAGCTCTGCCCCGTGACTATACGCAACGGATGGTCCTTAATCAAGCGAGACCGGGGTCTGTCGCCCGTTTCATCGCCTCATTCGGTCACCCGGGCGCTGGCGCCTCCGGAGAGGCAACGAGTGTCTGCTCTTTCCGCGTTCTGGGTGTTGTCCCAACATGTATGAGCGGCGCGTTGCTCTATTGCGATGGTCAGCTACCTTGTGCGAACGGTAGCTGATGACGGACTGGTTGAGATTCCCCGAAAGCGTCAATCCCGCAAAGCCGGAGACTTCAGAATTGGGAGTTTGTCGAACTCCTCGACGTTCTTCTTGAGGTCCAACTCTTCCATCAGGATTGCCGGACAGATAATACTATGCGGGACGCCCGCCAGGGAGTTGTATGCCTTTCTTTCACTGCCGGCCGCGAGGATTCGTTTGAGAGCCCGGGTCTCGACCGGGAGGAACTCGAGCCCGCGGACCAGCTCTTCGCGGCCATCTTCCACGAATACCCGGTAAGCGTAGATTGGCGGGCCGAGGTCTCCGTAGCCCCCCGGTTGCATCGCCGCGATCCGCAAGCCGTACTCCAGACCCTCATCGCGAGCCGCCTGAATAAGCTCCTGGCGCAACTCGTCCGGACTCATTGCGAGAGTGTCGGAGATGTAGAGACAGCCGGTTGTCGCTTGCGCGTCACCATATCCGGCAGTGCGGCCATGCCCGGTGGTCTTGGTGATCTTCTTGGTAGGGGCTCGTCCTGCGACGAGGTTCTTGAGGATACCCTTCTCGGCGATACTCACGCGGGTAGCGGGGATTCCCTCGTCGTCGTACTTATACGCCCCAACCAGAACGGTACCTTCGTATTCCTCCGGTCCGGGATCGTCGTAAACGTGGAACGATCTCGGCAAGACGCGCAGCCCGAGCTTCTTCTCGAGACTCATATCGCCCCAACCACCTCCGCTGCCGAGTGGTATCGGTCTGGCACACACCGCGTGGGCGAAAAGCGCCTCGAAGACCATTCCCGCGGCAATCGGCTCGAACAGAACCGGACCGGTGTACTGTTCGAGCTTGGGAGTTTTCGCCAACTGGTCCAGCTTTGCGCACATCTCATCGATGTCGGCCATAATCTTATCTGCCGAAGGAAGCTGGTCGAGTCGCTCACCGATGTAACGGAGGCTGTCGGAAAGGTGCATGCCCTCCGGAGCTTGAGTCGCTGCGCCGATCTCGAGGTATACGCCGGTATCGCTTACCAGGATCCGCGTCCCTTCGGAATTGACCAGGTAATTCGTCGATGTGCCGGCCAACATCCGGACAACGGAATCTTGAATGTGCGGGTGCTTCTTGAACGTGGCGGAGAGTTTCTTGACAGTCTCTTCCCATTCCTTTGAGTCGAAATCCAAGTGAGCCGGCGAGTCGAAGTAGCTGACCGGGTCCGCCGGAGTGAAATCGTCCGGGCGGTCCTCGATGTTGGTGCTCTTGAGATAGGCGATCTTACGCGTAAGAGTCTCGACCGCCCGCTTGTAGTCGGCGTCCGTCATCCGCCAGATGGCGTGGCGGATGGCGACGTAATCATCGTCCAACGGAAGCGGCACGCGCAGTCCGTAGGCTGGCGGAGCGTTCGTGTTGTCCAGCTCGTACGATCCGACCCGCACGCGCGTTGTTAGCACGCGGGTCCGGTTATCGCCGGAATCCAACAGGCCGCCAAGGGCGGCGCTGATGGAATGTGTCCAGCGGTCTTCCGCGACGTACTGCATGAAGTACGGCCGCGGCAGGTCTTCGAAGCTCAGTCGGCTCATCGAGCGGTCCATCTCGTCCACCATGGCCTCGAGAAGAACGTCGGCGGGCGGCTCGGTTGCGACTGGCCCGGCGTGGGCGGCTGCGGAGACCAATGCTGCAAGAACCAGCAATCGAGTCATGTATGCAAAAGACATTCGGGTCTGCTCCCAGGGTTTGCCGAGTTCGTTGATACTGGTCCGGCGAACGGACGGCGCCGTGCCGTCCACCTTACTGTTACTGCTTCTTGGCAAGGGGCGGCTCCAGGAATGGCGGGCGGCTTTGCCCCCGGGTCCGTTTCTCAATCTCGATAGTCGAGACCAGAATGCTCGGGGAGATGGCCGATACGGGGAGCCATCCCGACTCCGCCCCGCATGAGCCGTTGAACACCGCGGGATCATCTGCAGTATGCATGATCTTCTCGAAGCTGGTCAGCGGCGTGCCGACGATGTCCGCCCCCCGGATAAGCTCGTCCGGACGTCCGTCCGCAAAGACCCGGTACACGACGATCGGGTTGACTTTGAACGACTGCGGTCCACGACGGGACGTCCGCGTAAACCCACCGGAAATGTCCTCGAAATAGAGTCCGTACGGTTTGTCCTGTCGTTGGCACTCCTCGATCAGTAGTTTGCGAAGCTCGGCAAACGTCACCTGGTCGGCCGATTCCACCACCAGATTGCCCTGGCGGGCGACCACGGCATTGCCGGAGGAGCGCCGGCCATGCCCGTTGGACTTCGGAGCGTGCTCGATCGGCCGGCGGGACATAAGAAAGGTCTTGAGGATTCCGGACTCGACCAACGGTACGCGAACCGCCCGTACCCCTTCGTCATCGAACAAGTAATACCCGCGAAGATCGCAATCTCCGTACTTCTTCATCGTGGGGTCGTCGTACACGTCCAGGAACTTCGGCAGGATTTGCTTGTTGATCTTCTTTCCGAAGGTCTGCCCTTCGGTGACGTCCTTCTGGCGGTGCCCCTCCATTCGATGGCCGAAGATCTCGTGAAAGAAGACCGCGCTGGCCCGGTTGGAGAGGATGGCCGGCCCGATATACGGTTCGGCCAACGGGGCCTCGCGGAGGGCGAGGACCTGATCAATCACGCTCTGGAACGCGGCCGTAATCTCTGTGTCGTTCGGCAGGCTGTCCGCGGTGGCGGCGTTGAAGTCAAATGACTGGTCGAGGTCCATTCCGTCTTCGGCCTTCGTTGTGGCAGTTATCGTGATGCGGTAACGCCGCGACGCGGTCTGCAGCCGCGTTCCTTCGCTCGACACCATGTACCTCGTCCCGGCGAAGGTGCCGACCGTGATCTGGGAGGAATAGATGAGGGGATAATCTCTCGCTATCGCGGAGATCTTACGCAGCCGGTCCGCCCAGTTGGCGCGGTCGAAGACCGTATCAAGCGATTCTTCGTAGTGAACGTGGCTTTCTTCGCGGCTGAAATCGTCGGACTGATCCTCCTCTTCAACTTTGATGGTCAGGTCCGTTTTGATCTGTGTGAGTCGCTTGACGGCGCTTTTGAACACCCGGTCAGTGTGATACCACAGCGCGTTCCGGATAGAGTCCACATTGCCGTCCAGCGCTAACGGGATGCTTCCGCTGCCGGAAGCGTGGGATGCGCCTCCGCCGCGCAACTGATGCGTGTTGTCCAAAGTGTAGTCGCCGACCCGCAGGTCGATGTTCAGGCTGCGCTGATCGTCACGAGTGTCCCGCGTAATAGCCCCCAAAGTCGCTGCCAGCAGAGCGGTGTGCTCCTCATAAACCGTATAGCTCATAAAATACGGCCGCGTGCCATCCTCCGCGACGAGGTTGGCCATCGCGTAGTGCAACTCGCCGGTCAGCACGCCCATCAGAGGATGTGCTGAAGCCTCGCTCTTTGCCTGGGCTGCGGCCTCGGAATAGAACAACCCGGCGACAAGGGCGATTGCCAACACGGCCGGAACGACTTTGGATTTCATTGAAGACCCTTTCAGTCAGGGTACCTGCCCCGCGTGAGAACCTGTTTCTGTTATCGGCCGCTGAAGGAGGGGTGTTAAGCGTTAGATCGTTCCAACCCGGCTGTTCTGCCTGGGAACCTCGCTCGACCGAACTCCTACGCCTCCACCATACGGGTAACGTGCAAGGTCACGGAATCGCCCAGGGCGTCGAGGTTGTAGCCGCCCTCCAGGATGCTGATAAGCCGTCCCTCACAGTGTCGCCGGGCCGCACTCAGCACCTCATCCGTCATCCAGCCGTACGACTCCGTCTCCAAATTCAGCGGAGCAAGCGGATCGGCGCGGTGGGCGTCAAACCCTGCCGACAGTAAGACAAACTGAGGTCCGTACTTGTCGATGGCCGGGATAACCGTGCCGCTGAACGCCCGGCGATAATCGTCATCGTTAGCGCCCGGCATCATCGGTAGGTTGATCGTATACCCTTCGCCGGCGTCGCTACCCGTCTCACTGGCCACTCCGGTGCCTGGATAGACGTAATCAGGGTGGCCGTGGAGGCTGATGAACAAGACCCGCGGGTCCGCCTCGAAGGTGTGCTGCGTTCCATTCCCGTGGTGTACGTCCCAATCGAGAATCAGAACGCGGGCCAGCTCGTATCTGTCTATCAAGTGCTGGGCGGCTAGCGCGATGTTGTTGAACAGGCAGAAGCCCATCGATCGGTCGCGTTCAGCGTGGTGCCCCGGCGGGCGAACGGGGCAGAAGGCGTTGTTCACACGCCCCGTCATAACATCGTCAACGGCGTTGATCACCGCACCGGCGGCGAGCTTGGCGATACCGAAGCTTCCCTCGCATATCGCCGTGTCGGTAACGTCAATGAACGGGAGGTTCACCTGGCAGGCGTGTTCTAAGCGTTCGACATACTCGTTGTCGTGGATCCTCGCCACCAGGGACATGTCTACGTCCGATGTTTCGACCTTGCGACAGGTCTCGGTCAGGCCGCTGTGGCGGAGCACCGATTCAATCCGCACGAGCCTTTGAGGGGCCTCAGGATGGTCCGGACCGGTTATATGGTACTGGAACCGCTCGTCCTGGGCCAAACCGGTCTTTGCCAACACATGCTCCTTACGCTTTTCGGATCCGCGAGCCAACGTCGAGTCGGCATGAGTCACTCGGTGTTTATAGCAGCGTTGTGCATGCCCGGAAAGTGCTCGCCGGATCAGTTGGCTGTCTGAGTCTCTTTTCTAAGTAAGACTGGGTGGACCGCCTCCTTCGGCGGTGCGATAGCCGACGATCGTCCCCCGTGCGACACGCGTTGTTGTGTTTCCGGCGACTCGTTATCGTGTTGAGTGCCGCGCACGCGGTTGCCCGGTCGATTGATCGGTTTCCACCGGGGTGCAACATTGGCGTCACGGGCGTTATGACCGCTTCGCAGGAGGTTTCGCCGAACATGTTGACTGTTCGTCTCAAAGCCGGGACCGGCTACGTTAGCGACAGGGGATCGACATCCAGGATGAGCGACTCGGCTTTCGTGCGCAACCCGTGAGTCTTGTTCAGGTGGTCTAAAACCGTCTGCATGGCGCTGGCCGTCAATGTCCGGATCAGCAGGTCATAACGATACCGCCCGCGGAGTCGGGTGATCATGCAAGGCGTGGGTCCGAGCACGTCGGCATGCTCCAGGGATAGTGACGTAATTGCGTCATCGATTCGCCCGTGCAGGGCTTCGGCTTCTTGCCGGGCGGTGGCCTCGCGAGGGTGGGCCAGGACCACCCGCGCCAGCCGGGAATATGGAGGCAGACCCACCGCCTGCCGGCTCTTCATCTCCGCCTCGACGAAAGACTCGTAATCGTGATTAAGTGCGAAGGTCAAAGCCGGGATAGCCGGCGACGTGGTTTGCACCACTACGGTTCCCGCCTGGTCGTGACGTCCCGCCCTCCCGGCCACCTGCGTGATTAACTGGAACAACCGCTCGTGAGCGCGGAAATCAGCACCCGTCCCCGCGGGTTCCGCGCTGATGACGCCGACGAAGGACACGCCGGGAAAGTCCAGGCCTTTGGCAATCATCTGCGTGCCCACGACGATGTCTATTCTGTGATTCTCAACATCGCGGACGGTCTCTTCGTAGTGATTCCGACGGGTCATCGTATCGCTGTCCACGCGGGCGATGCGGGCGTGGGGGAACCGGTTGCGCAAGACATCCTCGACCTGCTGCGTGCCCAACCCGAGCTGCACCAGACGCTCGCCACACATTACGTTGGGACACTTCGTCGGCGTAGGCATGCGGTGCCGGCAATAGTGACAGATAGAGTCACCCGTGGACGTGTGAACGACCAAACCGACGTTGCAGTTTGAACAAGTGAGGCTGATCCTGCAGGACGGGCAATACAGGCGGTTGGCGAAACCCCGCCGGTTCATGAGAATCAGCGATTGCTCACCCCGTTGCAGGGTCAGCGACAGCATTCGTTCCATCGAACGCGACACTACCACGTTCTGCTTACACTCGGCGTTCTCATCACGCATGTCGACCAGGTGTACCTTCGGCATGGGCAGCGATTTCACCCGATGGCGGATGGTTATCCGCTCGTAGTGGTCGCGGTGAATACTGTTGTACCAGGTTTCGATCGATGGCGTGGCCGAGCCGAGAACTACCGGAATATCATGTTGCTTGCCGCGCAGGATAGCTACATCGCGCACGTTGAATCGCGGGGCTTGCAGGTTCTTGTAGCTGCTCTCCTGTTCCTCGTCGACGCAGATCAGGCCGAGGTTGGGGCAGGGGGCGAACACGGCGCTGCGCGTCCCGATGACCACGGTCTTCTCGCCGCCGGCGATTCTCTGCCAGAGCACCGACCGTTGGGCGCCGGTAAGCGCGCTGTGATTGACCGCGACATTCTCGAAGCGCGAGGTGAGGCGTTTAACAAGCTGGGTGGTCAGGACGATTTCCGGAACGAGGAGGATGGCTTGCTTGCCGGCCGCCACCACGCGGCGAATCGCCCGAATATATACTTCTGTCTTACCGCAGCCGCTGACTCCGAACACAAGGGTCACGGAGAAACCGCCATCGTCGATCCGCTGGTTGATTCGCTCCAAAGCGTGGTTCTGCTCGGCGTTAAGTTCGAACGAAGGCTCGACAAGTGGTACGGGGGTATCCGGATCGTCGCGGAGCTCCTTGTGCTCCGTGATCTGCACCCAGCCGCGTTTTGCTATTGCCTGCAGAGTGGCGCGTGACGTTGCGGTGGTCTGCAACAACGAATCCAGTGGGATCGGGTGTGTGGCTGCTGCGAGAACATCGAGCACCGCTTGGCGACCCGGAGTGATCCGGGCACCGCTCGCCACGATCTCGCCGATCGCAAGGGCGAGGCGGGCGTAGCGGATGGTCTTCATTCCGCTTTGCCGCCGAACCGGCTCCGGGGTGAGCGCCTTGAGCGTCTGTCCGAGCGGACACGCGTAGTGTTGCGAGATTCGGCGTCCCAGATCGATGAGCTTGTGGTCAAGGTAGCTGGTCGGGTCGACCACGGAAGCGATCGGTTGGAGCGTGCCTTGCCATTCCTTGCGGTCCAACCCCACCACGAATCCGCGTACGAGGCGATTGCGACGCCCGATCGGAACTTCGACCCGGTGCCCGAGCCGGATCGACTCGGTCAGGCTCGCCGGGACGGAGAACGAGTAAGTGCGATTCGTGGGTATGATCGGTGCGACCTCAACTACCATGCCTTCGAACCGTTCGCCTTCTTCGACCCACAGGAATCCGGTTTGTGGCGATGTGTTGGTTCGAGCCATGACGAGAAGCCAACCTGTCTCGTACGCCGCTGGAATGGAGACGTACTCTGTCCCGATTGCGCGAAGGCGCAGCCGAGGTGCCTTTGATCATCCTTGTGGATTATGACGCAGGCCGAGATGATTGGCCACGTCGGGCGCTTAGCCAGTGATAGAGATCCAGCCGGCGGTTCATTCCGGTCGGTGCTGGCTCGTCCGCCGATGCGGAGGTGACTCCCGAATCCGTATCAGTGGGGAATCAGTGGCAGCTCGGCGGAATGGGCCTTTCCGGATGGGGCTTCTCGCCGGGGTCCTGGTAGTTACGGAATCCGGTGATCTGGGGCATGTCCTCCGGTTTCTCTGACGGATGCACGGAGAAATTCTCTACCCGTACGATCTCCTCGAATGGAACCGTCACTACGAACGCGCCGACTTTGTAGTGATCGTCGACCGGCTCGCACTCGAAGACCAGGTGCGATTTGCTCTCTACGTCTGCAATCTCCCGGACTTCGTAGCTGAACCCATCTCTCAGGTAGATGAGCGTTCGCATCTCCAACTCGGACTGGAACTTCTCGATCTCCTCATCATCGACGAAGGTCTCCGGGTCCCGATCGGGGTATCGGCGGAGCACGCACCGCCATCTCGCTTCCAACTGTTGCTGGGCGAACGCCGGACCGTGGAACCAATCATAGTTGAACATACGTGACACTCGCTCTGAGGACGACGGCGTTGTCCGGTCCCTTCGGAACCGGGTCGGCGCAATCTGCGACGAAGCGACGCACCGTAGTCGTTGGCGGGGCGACCGTCAATTGGCATCGCACTCTATGTATCGGTCCGGCACGGGAGTACCATGTACCTAATGGACCACTTCACAGCGAGCAAGTTCGTCAAGAAAGCCGCGATGGACATTGGTTTCGATGCCTGCGGAATTACCCGGGCTGTCCAGAGCAGGCGTGCGGGCTACCTCCGGAAGTGGCTACGCGATGGGCGAGCAGGGACAATGCAATATCTCCACCGTCACGTGGATTCGCGGGAGGATCCCACCCGGTTGCTTCCGGGCGCCAGAAGTGTGATCGTGGTCGCTTTATCATACAACCAACCTGGTCCCGGCGGGTCTGATAATCCCGGCCTGACGGGCCGGGTGTCCAGGTACGCGTGGGGTCGAGACTACCATCGACTAGTCAAGAACAAGCTACTCGTGATTGCGGATCGGATCAGAGCCGAAATCGACAGCGCAATTGAGACGAAGGTCTGCGTCGACACCGTGCCAATCATGGAACGCGACCTGGCCGCCGAGGCGGGGGTCGGCTGGATCGGCAAGAACACAATGGTGGTCAATCGAGAGCTCGGGAGTTTCTTCTTTCTGGGAGCGATCGTGACCACGCTGGAGCTGGTGCCGGATGATCCGCTTCCCGGCGGTTGCGGGACATGCACGGCATGCCTGGATGCCTGTCCGACGAACGCTCTTACGGCTCCCTATGAGATGGACGCGTCCCGCTGCATCAGCTATTTGACCATCGAGCACCGCGAAACAATCCCGCCGGCACTGGCCGGGTTGATGGGGGACTGGTTGTTCGGATGTGATATCTGCCAGGACGTGTGTCCCTACAACCGGCGGCCGATGCCGACGCGCGAGCCACGGTTTGCAGTTCGGCCACCGGGGCCGCGCCCTGAACTCGAGGAGGTTCTTTCGTGGGCCGTCGAGGACTACGAGGCGAACCTACGCGGCAGCGCTGCGAAACGTGCCTCGTTCGAGATGTGGCAGCGGAACGCGCGAATCGCCCTGAGCAACGCGCGAGGACGAGCGTTGCCGGGCGGATGAGGGGATATTGCCGGGCGGTACGGCCTTGCCGCCGGTGTCACCGCGCCGCAGCGTGGGTGTTTCAGTTGAGGTGCTTAAATGCCCGTTATCCGCCCCTACGGGTTTGTCAGGGGATGGTCGAGGCTTGGTCCGGAAACCCGGAAACCGTGGTTGGCTGGCGACCCTTGTAGAGAATCCGGAGGAGTGGTAACATACGGATCTGCACGAGGATGGAGGGGGGTAGCTCCACTTGCGTGTCTTTCTGCGTACATGGGAGGGATGTGACGTGAAGATGCGTGCGGCTAAACTGCCGGCTATTGTCGTTCTTGCGGTAGGAACGGCGGGTGCGTTCGCGCTGGCTCCGACTGAGTACTCGCTCGACTGGTTCACCGTTGATGGCGGTGGGCGAACGGACATGGTCGGCGGCCATTTCGAGCTGAGCGGGACTATCGGCCAGTGGGATGCCGGTACTCCGATGACGGGTAGAGGATTCACGTTGACCGGCGGGTTCTGGTTTGGGATCACCCAGGACGACTGCAACAGCGACGGCGGAGTGAACCTCTACGACTACGAGGACCTCAGAACATGCCTCCAAGGCCCCAGTGCGGACCCCGGTCACGATTACTGTGGCTGCTTCGATTCGGATCGGGACAAAGACATCGACCTACTTGATTTTGCCGAGTTTCAGGGTCTTTTTCAGAATCCGTAGACCCTGCCGAGAGCAGAACTAATCCGTAGCGCGCCTGTGGGTCTCGTGAGCGGTTAGCCAAGGGGCGCGGTGCGTGCGAATTACATGCCAAGATCACACGAAAGGACACGATAGCAGATGAACGCGAAGATGGTGTGGAAAGTCGTTCTGGCGTTTACGGCTCTGCCGCTTACGTATGGAGCAGTGACGGCCGAGGCAGCGCCTCCGCCGTTTACGTACCAGGGTCAACTTAAGCTCGAGGGGACGCCCGTGAGCGGGACCGCGGATTTCCGCGCGGAGGTCTACGGGCAAGCCACCGGAGGAACGGCGCTGTGTGCGTTGAATCCCGTCTACGGGGTGGACGTACAGGACGGGCTGTTTACGATTCAGCTCCAAGGGTGCGGCGACGTCTTCTCAAACCCTCCCGTGTATCTTGAGGTTAGTGTGGCGTTCCCGGCGGGCGGGACGTTCGTGCTTCTTACTCCTCGCCAGATGGTTACACCGGCTCCGATGGCGTACTACGCGTTCGAAGCTCCCAGTAGTGGAGGAGACTCGCCGTGGACTTCGGTCGGCGACGACATCTACTACGATGACGGGCAGGTCGGGGTCGGCACGACGAGTCCATCCTATGATCTCCACGTGGTCAGCAGCGGGGCCCGGGCCGTCTCGGCTACAACGAGCAACGTCGGTGGGCGGGCGTTGTTCGGGGAAGCGACGGCCGTCACGGGGAGCACCGCCGGGGTCGTCGGTTCGTCCCGCAGTGTGAGCGGGAAGGGAGTCTATGGACAAGCCAATGCGTCTTCCGGAGTTGTGTACGGCGTTCATGGTGAATGCAATAGTACAAGTGGGCGAGGCGTCTACGGTCAATCTCACGCGACAACGGGAACTACATACGGAGTCTACGGCTCATCCGCCGGATCGAGCGGTCGTGGCGTCTACGGTTACAACGATGGCGCCGGTTTCGGTGTCTTTGGCAAGAGCAGCTCGGGCGCGGGTGTTTGGGCCGAGAGTAGCGGGTCCTCCACTCTCTACCCTGCGCTCTATGCGTACAACTCAAACGTCGACGGCATCGGAGTGTTCTCGACAACGACCAGCACTGATGCTAACGCGGTCTTCGTGAACCGGGGTGCCGGGCCGATTATCAAAGGTTTCAGTGGGTCTTCCGGGAACGACCACATCTTCGGCGTGGATAACGACGGACACGTCGGAGTCGGTCGGGGACCGTCGTCGGCGATTCCGCTTGATGTCCTCGGTGGCAACAACTGGGACGTGGCGGGCGGCGACGCCGATCTGCGAATCGGAGACAGCAGCTACGGAATCAAAATGGGCGTTGCGCTCAATGGGCTGGGAGCGGGAAGCGCCCGGATCTTCGCTCAGGGCGGTAACCACAAACTCACTCTTGGCTCAAATGACGAGGATGTACTTACGATCGTCGACAGCAACACGACCACAAGCGGCGACGGCTACGTCGGCATCGGCACTCCGGACCCCGAACAACGATTGCACGTCGTAGGGAAAATGAAGGTCGAGGGCGTGGGTAGTGGTACGTCCGTTTGGGTCGACAACGGCGCCACTGCGGTTTATGGAGACGGATCCAATACCGGTGTCAAAGGGGTCGGCGATACGTATGGCATGTACGCCAGCGGCGGCACGTACGGTCTTCGCGCGTCCGGGACTTCTTACGGCGTCTACTCCAGCAGCGACGCCGGGACTGCTGTTTATGGGTACGGAACCTCCGGTACGGGCGTCTACGGCAAGAGTAATACGGACATAGGGGTGAGTGCATACGCCGGGGGAACGGGAACGAGCAACCCGGCCCTGAAGGTCGAGAACTGGAACGCCGGTGGTATTGCGGTCTTCTCGACAACAAACAGTACTGACGCCAACGCGGTGTTCGTGAACAAGGGGACCGGGGACCTGATTAAGGGGTTCACGGGTGCTTCCGGTGGGGACCTTGTCTTCCGGGTGCAGAATGACGGGAAGACATCTGTGAGCGTGCTGCAGATCACCGGCGGGAGCGACTTGGCGGAACAGTTCGACGTCACCGAAGATGCTCAGCCGGGGATGGTTGTGGCGATCGATCCGAAGAACCCGGGAAAGCTCTGCATTGCGCGCGGAGCGTATAACCGCCGGGTGGCGGGTGTTATCAGCGGGGCCAACGACTTGGAGGTCGGCATGGTCCTGGCCGACCTGCCGGGCTCGCAGAACTCTCAGCCGATCGCTCTTTCGGGGCGTGTGTGGGTCCGCTGCGATGCCACCGACCGCGCGATTGAGCCCGGGGATATGCTCACGACCGCCGACCGTCCGGGGTACGCCATGGTGGCCGCCGACGCGCGACGCGCGTATGGCACCGTGATCGGGAAGGCCATGAGCGGGCTGGATAAGGGGGCGACCGGCATGGTTCTGGTTCTTGTCAATCTGCAGTAGTTTTTGGCTGCTGCCGAAGCGGGAGGTGAGATCATGACAAGAATCAAGATGATTCTGACCGACACGTTCAGAGTGCGGTCCACTGCAGAGTCTGAGAATATGCGAAAGCTGCTGATTTCGGCGCCGGCACTTATCTTCGGTGTCTGCCTAATGACATCAATGGTTGAGGCTGACGAGAGCCAACTAGTTGCGGGCCGGGTTTCGCTGATGGGGACGCTTCAAGTGCAGTGGGGAGACCCGGTTCCGCTCGATGCAGACCGGACGCCACAGAAGCGGTATACCTTACAACACGAGTCGGGCCGGGTTTTCGAGTTGTTCTTCAACGACGAGAAGCTTACGGAGTTAGAGGGACGGACGCTGCGCGCCGGCGTGGCGATCACCGTGAGCGGGGAATTGGCGGAGCCGAAGGACGATTGGATCTGGGTGGACTCTGTCTCGTTTCCGATGGCCGAGGTGGAAGGTGATCGACCCCGCGGCGTGTACGGGGAGAAGGTCTATGCGACCATCGCTTGCCGCTTCGCGGATTCGACCGGCACTACGCCGCGCCCGATGAGCTTCTTCGAGGATCTGATGGGCTCTACCGGTATGAACCACTACTGGGACGAGCTGTCATACGGATACATCAGCATCGACGGTAGTACGGTCGAGGGGTGGTACAACCTCCCGCACAATCGGTCTCACTATGTGTATGATATGGATGGCGACGGTGACGTAGACGCGGACTTGGAGGCTCTGGCGATAGACTGCACAGCTGAGGCGGAGGCCGACATATACTTCCCCGACCATGACGGCATCCTGATGATGTTCAATGAGGTTCTTGATTGCTGCGCGTGGGGAGGGGGGATTACTCTTAATCTCGATGGGCAATCCAAGGGGTATCGCGCAGGGTGGTTTCCACCGGCCGGGTTCAATCGGCAGGACGTTGTTGGGCACGAGATGGGGCACTCGCTGGGCCTGCCGCACTCCTCCGGTCCGTATGGGGCGACCTACGATTCTCACTGGGATGTAATGAGCTCCGGAGGCGCTTGCCGCAATCCTCATCCGACTTACGGGTGCATCGGAATTCACACGATTTCATACCACAAGGACATGCTCGGCTGGATTGACAGCGACCAACGGTACGAGCCGGACATGTATGTTCCCGGGACGATCCCACTTCAGCGGCTCGCGCCTCCGGTGTTCTCGGGCAATTATCTCATGGCGAAGATTCCGATCGGCGGGTCCTCCACCCATTTCTATACCGTCGAGACGCGGCTTTTTGTGGGTTACGACGAGGAGGTCGCGGCCGAGGCCGTAGTGATGCACGATGTCGACACTACCAGGGGCAGCCATGCGCTGGTGGTGGATCCCGACGGGAACGGCGATCCGAATGACGCAGGCGCCCAGTGGCTGCCTGGGGAGAGCTTCTACGACGCTACGAACCACATAACCATGTTCGTCGAGCGAGAAATCTCTAATGGGTTCGAGGTTTCAATCTCCCGTTCCGCCCGGAATCCCACGTATGTCGACCCGGACAACGGCGGTTTCGAGAACGGGACATCCAGCTATCCGTGGGACACGCTTTATGAGGGCGTGGTGAGTGTCGCGCCGTCCGGAACGTTGTACGTTGCACCCGACAACTATCCTGGGACGCGGACGATCAGGAAACCGCTCACCCTGCGGCGCGATGGGAGTTCCGGGACCGTTATCATCGGTGAGTAACTTGGGGCGAAGATCGCCGCATTGGGCGATGATTGACCATGCCGGGCGCGCGGGCGTTTTGGGGGATTCGCGAGGCGGCATCAGTGGTTCCGCATCTTGGTCGCTATGCTCTCCCCGCCGCGCGCCGCGGATTACCCATTTGTGCGCGCAAATCAAGCAGGGCTGGCGTTGCGGGTAGGCGTGCAGCATTACTCATTCTTGCCCAATTACTATTGAGTTACTTTCTCAGTGTGGGTAGAAGAGCGATAGCCTGAGTGCGTTTTCCGTGGGATTACCAGCGGCCTTGAGGGGCCGAGGTGCCTTGCGATGATAGCGGGATAGACGGCGGTGTCTGGGGCTGGGTCGCGTCGCGTCAATGTCCGTGGTAGCCGCCGGCCAGGATCTCCGGCTTGGCAACGACAGGAAGTGAGAAGTGTCCCAGCGTAAGTCCGGCATGTCCCCAGGGCTCGGCCTACCACCGCTTGTTGTGCGCGCGCCTTTGTCAGATGACAGAACAGCGGCACTATCCGATGCCCAGTGGGAGGAAGTTATAGACGAGCTCAGCCTGTCGGCACGGCAGGGCGAGTTGGTGCGCCACATCTTCAACGGCAAGAAACAGTTGGCAATTGCGGGGGAAATGGGGCTCGGCCTCGGGACGATCAAGACGTACTTCCGAAGAGTCTATCGGAAGCTCGGAGTCACGAACCGGAGCGAGCTGGTCGCCAGAGTGCTGTTTGCCCATCTGATACTGGTACGTGAGGGTGATCTCGATGGGGCGACAGCCGCCCCGACGGTTGCCGTCGATGAACGGTCTTGAGGACTTCTTGCTGCCCGACTCGTCCTGCGGTGCTGTCGAACGGAGACTGTTGCGGCTTCGCGAGATATTCCCCTTGCACATAGGCTGCTTCTGGTAGTCCGCCGGCGATAACTACATGCGTCTCGATCGCGGGGGCCGTCCGGCTGTTGCCGGACGGCGTGTCTCCCGCGATGTCGACGACGTTTCTTCGGCGATTTTCTGCCGAATAAGGGCAAAACTAGCGTCTGTTCTCAGGACGCGCCGGTTTTCGCGAGACGGGTTCATCGATGGGCGTCGCCTCGTCCGCCATAAGTTGCAGGAATCTGTCCGGGATGGTAATGCTCCGATCTTGGGCAAACAGGGCGATGTCATTGGCGTCGAGGATGCCGTTGCCGTCGAGATCCGCGGCTTGCGCGGCAGGCATACCGACTGTCAGAGCAATGTCATGAACGGTAGCACTCGAATGCCCGATCCCGGCCAGCTCTTGTTGCTGTGCCGGCGATAGGTTGCCTACGCCTGCCGGTTGAATCCGGTAAGCCGTTTGGTTGCCGCGCGGCTCCGCTATCAGGTTCGAGGCGTACATCAGTGTCCGGCATCCGGCTCCCGGGTCATCACCGGTCTTGAGGAAGTTGATCAGGATGCAGAGGAAGTCATTGGTGGTGACGATTCCGTCGCAATCGAAGTCGGCGTGATACGGCGGGGGAGGACCAACCAGCTCATCTTCGCACCGGGTTATCACCGGGGTCGGCCAGGTCAGGTATTGCCTGAACAGGATTGCGTAATCGGTGATGTCGACGACGTTGTTGTTGTCAGCATCTCCGCAGCGCAGTTGGTTGGCGGCCGTTAGGTCGGCTACGAATTGCCCGCCCGCCGGGCGAAGATGGACCGTACGCCGAAGCGTGTGCAGGTCGTCTTTCACGCTGAGGCAATCCCAGGTTCCGTACGGTACGTCGAGGGATGCCGAGGCAACACCGTTCTGGAACGTCAGCTCTTCTGCAAACGTGGTTTCGGAGGCGGTGCCCGGGCAGGGGACCCCGCAACTACTCAGGACGAAGCTGAGGCAGCGCGGACATTCCCCGTTCAGCTCCGCGGCTTCCGACCGGACTATCAGGTCGAGGATGTTGTCACCCCCGACAACAACTGTCTGTTGGTGGGTCGCAGAGCTGCCTTGGGGATCGGTGGCCGTCCAGGTTAACGTGGTCGTGCCTACGGGGTATTGATCGTTCCAGCAGTCCAACCCGTCATCGCGCTCACAGGTCGCCGAACATGACCCGCAGTTGTCCTCGCAGGTAGGTTCGCCCGGGTCGACGTGAGCTCCACATTCGCCCGGGTCGGGGGTAGCCTCGACGTCGGGCGGCGAGGCAACCGTGGGAGCTTGGCAATCGTCCACGATAACCGTTTGCCGGCATGTGGTCAGGTTGCCCGAAGGATCGGTAGCCGTCCAGGTCAAGGTGGTTGGTCCTACCGGATAGGGGTCGTCTTCGCAGTCCTCACTGTCCTCCCTGCTACAGGTTACCGTGCATGCGCAGTTGTCGGTACACGCAGCCGACCCGGGGAAGACCACCGCCTGACACTGATCCGGATCGTTGCACTGCTCGACGTCAAGTGGGCACTCGATTTCCGGATGTTGTTCGTCGCTGACCGTAACCGTCGTCGTGCATGTGGCCGTGTTGCCCGCCTCGTCGGTTGCCGTCCACGTCAATGTAGTAACCCCGACGGGATAGGATGCGCTCTGGCAGTCCTCGCCGTCGTCGCGCGAGCAGGACGTCGTGCAATTGCAGGCATCAGTGCAGGTGGGCTCCCCGGGGTCAATTGCGATTTCACACGCATCGGGATCGACCGTGGCGGGGAGAGGGTCGCTCGGGCAGGTCAGGATCGGCGGGGAGTCATCGACTATAAACGGGATCTCGTCACCCAGCAGCGGGAAGTTCTGAGTGCCCAACGAGTCTGCCAGGTGTGTTGGAGATTCGTGATCGAGATCGAAAGCAATCGAGCCGTGGCCGGTACCGGCTCCGGCCGGCTTGGTCGACAGTAATAGCGTGGCCATTGGGTTGTCAGCCGCGGAGGCGGCTTCACCCAAGGGAATAGCCACCGCGTATGCGATAGTGCCGGTGCAGCCGTCCACCGAGACCGCCTTGAAGATCTCGGCGGAGAACGGAGACAAACCGGAGGTCGGACACGGGGAGATCCCCGGGACGGAATGATCACCCGGGGCTATGGCCAGCAGATCGAGTAAGCATGCGTCGTATTCCAGGAAGAACTGCCCACCGATCATGTCCTGTCCGTAGAGATTGCGTACGTCAATCGTGACGCACAGATCTTGCCCGGACGAAAAGCAGGTCCTTTCGTTGTGCAGATTCAGCTCCAGCAACCCGCAACTGACCGGATCGCTCGTACATACGGCGGTCTCTTCGTCGCAGAGGTCCGCCGTACACGCGATGCCGTCGTCGCATAAGCTGATGCCGGGCGTGCAGATGCCCGCCTCGTTGCAGAACTCGTCACCATCGCAAACGAGCCCGTTAGGGCATGGCGTGCCGGCGGGTTCATAGTTGGGCAAACACTCGCCGTCGCCGTTGCAGGTGTCGGGATGATCACAGGTGGAATCGGCGGGATCACCACATGGTGTGCCCGATGGTAACAGCACATACGTGCAGCCTTCGATTGGGTCGCACGAGTCCTCGGTACACTCGATTTCATCATCGCAGACGAGGGGGCCTTCCGAGACGCAGCCGGCTGTAGTGTCGCAGTACTCGACGCCCGTGCAGGCGTCACCGTCGTCGCACATCTCGTGAAACGGTACATGCTCTCCACATTCGTCCGTTACTTCATCACAACTGTCGCTGGTACACTCGATTCCGTCATCGCATCGAGTGACGCCGGGCTGGCATGTTCCGGCCCCGTCACAGGTTTCGTCGCCGTCGCACCATAGACCATTGGAGCATGGTGCTCCCAGCGGCTCGATGTTCTCGTCGCAGTTGCCGGTGCCGTCGCAGGTGTCCGGTCTGTCACATGCGCTATCGCTCGGATCACCGCATGCCGTCCCCTGCGCCACGCCGGGGTGGATGCAAACGCCGCTGTTGCAGACGTCGTCGGTACATTCATTCCCGTCTTCAGTGCAACCGGTGCCGTCCGGTTCGTGGTTTGGCAGGCACACGCCCGCTCCGTTGCAGGTGTCGGGGGTAGTGCATTCGTCGTCTGTAGGATCACCGCAAGCTGTGCCGATCTCGCGGTTCGGGTGGATGCACACCCCGCTGGCGCAAACGTCGTCAGTGCATTCACTTCCGTCATCGGCGCAGTCGGTGCCGTCCGGCTCGTGGTTTACGAGGCACTCGCCCGCTCCGTCGCAGGAATCCGCTGCCGTGCAGGCATTGTCGGTCGGATCTCCGCACGGGGTCCCGACCTGTTTGTTCGGGTGAGTGCATCCGCCGGCTAAGCAAATATCGTCTGTGCACTCGAAGCCGTCATCACTACAGGCGGAATCGTCCGGCATGTGATTGTCCAGGCAAGTCCCGGCACCATCGCACGTGTCCGGGGCCGTGCAATCCGTGTCCGCCGGATCGCCGCAGACCGTCCCGGCCGGGTGTGGCGGATAGACGCATAGGCCTGCGTCACACGTGTCGCCCGTGCAGGCGTTTCCGTCTTCCGGGCAGTCCTCGTCTAGGCAACATTCGGCCGCGCAACTGGCGGTGTCGGCGCAGCATACCGGCGTGGGCTCGCTGCACGGGGCAGTGCCGGGTTGGCAATAGCCGTCGACACATGTCTCGGTACCGTTGCAGAACTCCCCGTCGTCGCAGTCGACCGGCGCGGGGCACGTTACCAAAGCGCACGCCTGGCCGTCAAACCACGTGCCTCCCGCTGCGGTACAATCCGTCTCAGAAACTGCGTCCGTGCAGCCCTCTTCACATTCGTGGCAGCACGCCCCGTCGTGCAGCGGTTTGATGTTCCGCAGTAGATACTCATCCGCTGTATAGCAGGCGGTCGAGGGACAGGCTATGTTGTCCAACGCGTACCAGGCTGTTTCCGGGCTGCCCCACCCGTAGTTGATATGGTATTGAGGCGAGCCGCCGGTATCTTGCCAGCCGTCGCAGATTACCGTATGACCAGTCAAGCCGTATATCATCGGTCGGCCGGCGTCGATCTCCGCGCGGATCAAACCGAACCAGTCTTCGGCCGTGTATGCGTCGCGTTCCTCTCTGATCATCCCCGGGTCAAAGCGGAAGTGGGTTGTGAGCACTTCTGACGCCGTTGTGGTTGAGGGGTACGATTGGCATTTACCGAAGTCGGTCCTCAAGGCTACGGCGACCTCGTAACAAAGCTCCGCTACGGCGGCTTCCTGTTCGGTGGAACAACCCGCCGTGCACTCGGTTGGCATGTTGGACCAATCGTAGGGGTCAGAGAAATCTGCGGCCAGGTTACTCCCTGGCACGAGCGGGCCGCACGAGTCGTCGCCGTCCCAAGTATAGAAGCCGTCCGGGAGTGGGTAGTTGCCGACCCCGGCCGGGGGCCACTGGTGGAAGTTCAACACTTGGGCAACTGCCGTGGCTATACCGGTCAAACGTGTTCGTGCTCCGTCCCCCATGGGGCACAAGTTGTTATAGGGGGCCGTAGGATGCCACGAAGTTGTCAGCAAAGGGCCCGCCTCCGCCAGGCCCCCGTTTGCTTTCACGGCCGGGCTTTGGGCGAGGAGCTTTGGAGGTGCGGTAAGCCGGTCCCATTCCTCTCGATCGGCTCGGTTGAACAACACCGAACCGGTGGCCGGCTGTAAGGCGTCAAGGCTGCCGTAACGCTGTTGATAGCGGGCGAATCTGTTCTTAAGATCCTTACGAAGAAGCTGCGGCAGACCGTCGGTTCGACTCAGGTCGAGGTCGCCGGCGTCGGAATAGGCGTGGATTGGCGGAAGTTCCTTCAATGCCGGCACGACGACGTAGCCGTCGGGCGAAATGGAGTAGCAGCTTGCGACCCACTGTTGTCCGGTGAAGATCCGGCGGGCCTGGGTGATGCTCGGCCTCGAGCTGCCGGCCCAGGTTCCGTCTCGTTGGACCGAATCGGCAAGCCAGTTCAGGCATACGGTCTGCATTTCCTGTTCGGTGGGTACTTCGCCGCGCGCTGGTAACACCATCGTAATGGACGAGCTTAAGGCTAGGGTAAACGCAACAAGGATCGTCATTCGCATAGCAGGTTCCTCCGATGTTAGATGAAAACGCTGTCGTGCCGATGACAGCAGAAATCTCCGTGGCAGATGCCAGAGGCATGTGAGTAGATGTCTTCCTGGCTTCGCGACATTGAATGTCCACACTCCGGCTGTTGATAGGATTACTGACAGACCGTAACACAAGAATATGCCCAGTGTTTACTTGCGCACAAGAGGGCTATTGAGGTGACGTCCACTGGGATGTCATCCATACAGATGACGTCCGGGCGGCCGTCACCTGGATAGGTGAATGGGCGACTCGTCAGTTATGGCAACGGGTGGCGTGGCAATCCGCGCGGATCTTGACGGGGTGACCGAGCAGGCATCGGGCCAGGGTAGGTGGGAACGCACAGACCCCGGATACCGTCAATAGCCTGTTTGGTCGGATTGTACGTCCGATATCGTTGTGCGTAGACCTAGCCGGTCGGTCTGGTCCGGAGAGACTTTGGACAAACTGCTGTTCACCCCGGAAAGACGTAAGAATGGAGCCGAGCGGGCTCGAACCGCCGACCTCCTGGTTGCAAACCAGGCGCTCTCCCAGCTGAGCTACGGCCCCGTGTACGCACGACGAAGCTGCCGCAGCCGCGTAGCGCAGGCATTCTGCCTGCCGCCGGCGACCTTGACGGCCCCGCGCGTGCCAGGGGAAGCTACCATATCGGCGGGGATAAGCAAGCGTCGGGACCCACCCCGACCGGCGAGACCATGAGCGATAACGTGCCCACGCCCGGCGGGGCGACCATTGTATAACGGCGAACAGAGATTCCGCGGCGGTGGCGGTGACTCGGGGTCGCCATGCGGGTGCGGTTCTGCAATACTGGCGATCATGGCCGAGCACGTAGTCATTGACGGGAACAACCTGCTGTACGCCATGCACGAGCACGCTCCGGTGCCCGCCGTCGGTCGGGAGACCCTGGTCAAGGTTATCGAACGTTGGGCGAGGCGGGGCGACGATCGGGTCACGCTGGTGTTCGACGGCGCCGCTCCGCGCGGTGGGCTCTCGAAGCAGATGTCCTCCTCCCGAATCACCGTTCGGTTCAGCGTGCCGGTAACGGCCGACGATGTTATTGTGGACCTCGTCCAGCGCGCCGAAGACGCTCCGAGCATTCGCGTGGTGACCAGCGACACGGCCATCAGCCACGAAGCGAGGCTGAGACGCAGTCGCCACACCGACAGCGTTGCGTTCGTTAAGGAGCTGTTCGCAGGTCCAGCCGACAACGGACCTCGTTTCAAACCGGCCTCCGAACCGGCGAAGGAGAAACCCGACGAGATGTCGCCCGAAGAGGTTCGCGAGTGGCTGGACCTGTTCGGGGCCGACGGTGCTGATCGCGCGGACTAGCCGGGTCACCAGCCGGTCGACGAATCCGCCCAATCTGACGGAGGGCTTACCCGACCGGCGCCCGCTTCTTTTCCAACAAGGTCGTTCTCGGTGTGTTTTACCCTAACTCGGCAATCGTCCGGGTTTTGAGCTTGGTTATCCGGTGGCCGTGCTCCGCCGGATTGCCGACAAATGGCAAGGCAATGGCCCCGAGGTGAAGTCGGCGGGCGGCTGTCATGTCTTCCGGCGGTATTAGACGATTCCGGCCAAGTCATCCTCGACCGATGTTGCGGTCTTGCACGTTACGCAGGCAGCTCTTCTTGCATCGTGGCTGAGCCGGACCGGTTTCGGTAGATACCCGACCTCGGCTACGTGGCGGGGTATGCCCAAAGGGTCCTCGGCCGGCGTGAATCGGTTGATTCGAGTTTGCGTTGGGTTGAGCGGGCTGGTGAGAGATTGATCGATGGCAAAGACGTGGGTTACGGAGGGTCCGATGAACCCCGGGCGGCGCCGGGCGAGGCGGACTCAGTTGTTCAGCGAGGTGCTCTGGCACAACGAGAGTGAAAGCACCGCGCGACGCGGCATTCTCGTCGGGGTTTCCGATACCGGGTTAGCCCTGGTCACCGATCATCGAATCGTCCCACGGCCCGGTGCGCGGATCGTGCCCGAGAAGAAACGCGCCCACCGACGTTGGGGTGAGCCGGTTGTGGTAACTCGGATCGACCGGCTTTCGGATGAGTTGGATCTGGTGGCGGCGAAGTATGCGTAGCCGTTGAGGAACGGCACTGACTCGGATTCTCTTCTGGTTTGCGGTGATAATGGACGCCTTCGACGCGGTGCCCGGACCCTCGCGGTGCCGCAAGCCCGATGGAGGAAGCTGGGATCGTATGATGCAGTTCCGACGAGTTAGGGGGCGAGGGAAAGCGGGCCGTCGCCGGTCGAAGCGTTGGAGGACGGACAAGCCGATTGAATGGCGGATCTACCGCGGGCGGCGGATTCGCGACGGTCGAGTTATAGAGCGATCTTTAGAGGGATTAGTCCTTGCCGCCGCGGGCGATGCCCCCGCCTCGCCCGGGATGCGTTTCTTCGTCAGCGGGCCGAGTCCGATCGAGCAGCACGGATTCAAATCAGCCGTAGTCCGCCGAACCGCAATCCGGGCCGACGGACGCCGTTTGATGTTCGCCGAGATCGAGGCGTGACCATCATTGCAGAACGCGCGGGTGCCCCATGTCCTTTCGTGTTTAGGATGTGTGGCCCATGTCCTCTTGTGTCTAGAGCGTGCTGCGATTCGTCGCAGATCGTGCAACGCCAAACACGTCGGACATGGGGGAGCCGATGACGAGCACGCGACATTGCAGCAGATCTCGTTCGTCGACCTGCATTACACGGTGGGAAGTGTCCACATGATGGCATGCTGCTTTGAAAGGCGATTGTGATTCGCCGGTCACCAGGGCGATTCGTCCCCCCTTGCTGGGGAGGTTAGGCACCTGCGGTCGAAAGGGCGTCAGAGTGTCAAGACCGTTATCGCAGTGTGTCCGAGAATCAGGGCCCACAGGATCACCGTGAGACGCGCGCCAAACCGCTTCACTGATCGCTCGGCGCGTGCCTCAAGCGTACCTGCTGCTGCTGCCGCCAGAAGTAGCTGCAGCGGAAAGAGAAGAAACGGACCGGTCAGCCAGTTCACTTCTACACGATCGACGGTACCGCGAATCTCGTCAACAAAGACGTACGCAATGAACCACGGGATCGTTGCCAAAAGGAGTATGCGGAAGAACCTCCGCAGAGGCCAACGCCGCCTGGCGTATACCGCTACCTCGCGCGAAGTAAACGCTTGTCCGCACTCCGGGCAGCGCGGTTCCACAAGTCCTCGTAAGTCGTAATCGCAGTTTGGGCAACGACCCTCAGTTTGCACGGCTGAGCAGACCTCTTTCATCAAGAAACCTCGATCTCCGTGGTCGTCGGCGCTTGTGTAGTTTACGCGTCAAGCATGGCCAGGCAACTGCGGACCATGCCACCAGTCAGGTTGCTCGTAAGATACGAAAGACCCCACCACATGATGCAATCATACTACCAGACAGTTCTGGACTCCACCATTCGCACGAGCGGAGCTCCATCCTTGCTACGAAGCACGTCGCACCAGTTCAACGGAGAAGTCTATCCTTGCCCGCGAGACTGTGTCAACCGACTCGTAGCAGACAGGAGAGAACCAGGTAGGGCAGCAAGACGCTGAGAGACGACACACAGAACAGCTTAATCAGGTAGGGACGCGTCGGCAATGACAGACGAACCAGAGAAACCGCGTACCAGGTCGACAGCGCAACGCATGTCGCCGGTATGCTCAACACCGCAAGTAACGCCCACGTGTCCGGTGGATTTGCCGGAATGCCAATGCATGCGGTAGGAAAGACGAGCGGCCCCATCAGGGCAAACACGCCGATATCCGGATATAGAGCAAAACAGATCAACGTCGGTCCGCAAAAGGCGAGAGCGTTGAGGACGAGTTGCACGACAGTGACTCGCCAGCGGTGGTTTCGCCAGTAGGTCGCCCAGCGGGCCGCGGGCTCATTAGACTTCGCCACCGGCGTGCCACATTCCGGGCACAATCCGTATAGACCCAGCGTTCGGAGATTGTACCCGCATTCCATGCATTGCAGATCGCGAACAATGGTCCGCCGTTTCGGAGTCTCAGGCGCGACATCAGTATTGTCCTTATCCGGCAGCATCCTTCGCATTTCTCCAAGGCGGTCCGAAAGGCAAGCACGGGCGCCCCATCTCTTCAGGGCAGCGGGTGCCCCATCCTTCGCCCCCGGCGAAGGGTGGGGAATGGACCCGCGTTCTCTTCTGACAAGCTCCTGCAGCCGCCCAGTGTAGTTCTTTCGGACGGGTGGCCCATCTCTTTAGAGGTGGGGAACTCTCACGGTCGGTGGCAGTGCATCTACGTCTTCTCTCGATTGCCCAACAGTACCGGATCGAACGGCGTGCCACACTCGGGGCATCGAGGGGTAGGAAGCCCGCAAAGCGAGTAGCCACAAACCAGACAGGTAGGGCTCTCGCTCTCCTCACGATGCGAGCTTGGCACGGTGCCAACGAGCACCGCGCACACCGCGAGACACAGCACAAGCGCGGGCACCGTGAAGCCCAGTGACTGCACCAGCAGGTCCTCCCAATTGGACGGAAACTCGTACGCGAGCTGCCCCACCCGACGTTCCCGGGTCCCGACCACGATCGCGCCCGGCGCGCCGACCACAACTACTGATAACACGAGGAGCACCTTATGTCGAACCCGTCGAAGGAGGAAGCACAGATTCAACACGAGCAAGGCCGAGGCAATAGCGAAACACCAGATCATCGCGTTGACGTCCCCACTCCGGCACGGGCGCCCCATCCTTCGCCCCCGGCGAAGGGTGGGGGGAAAGCGCCGGTAAGCCGGTGAGGAGTAGTGGATGAGAGAGCCATACGGTGAAGGAATAGCGAACCACACCGACCCCGAGTCATACTGTGGTGTCCGCAAGGGCATGGCGGGAGCGTTGACAGGGGCACGTGCGGGCCGGCCATTGAGCCGTGAAAGCCTTTTACTCCGGAGTGCCGACGCCGTCCCCCAAGGCGGAAGGCAACACCGGAGGGCGTCGTTAACGCGAGACGCCTTTCGGACTCCGCGCGGTCTTAGAACCCGAGCACGCACGGAAACTCCTCACGCGGAACCCGGGAGATCCCGCGTTCGGCCTCGAACATGGCATCGAGGTCCGCAGTGTGAATCCATAGGAGCACGACACTGATGCACGGGCGCGGGAAGTCGGACAGGCCCATAGTACCGAAGAAGACTGCGAACAACGGTGATCCCCCGGCGGGGAGGTCGTCCGCGGAGCAGTTGGAGGAAAGGGGCCTGGCCAAGGGCAACTCGATTCGACACGACAGGCACCGTACGCAGAGCCGGGATCGTCTGCAAAGCGGGTTGGATCGGGTACGACAGGCAGCGGTAAAGGATAAGGATTTACAGTTCACCACGCTTTGGCACCATGTCTATGATGTCGCTCGCCTCCGGGAGGCGTACTTGAGCCTCAAGCATGCTTCGGCACCGGGGATGGACGGCATGACATGGGAGGCGTACGGCAGGGACCTAGAAGAACACCTCTTGGATCTGTCGGCACGTCTACAGCGCGGAGCGTACCGAGCGAGGCCGGTCAAGCGGGTCTACATTCCGAAACCCGATGGACGGCAGAGACCAATAGGGATTCCCGTGTTGGAAGACAAGATCGTCCAACGGGCGATGACCGATGTGCTCTCGGCTGTCTACGAGGCAGACTTCCTCGGGTTCTCCTACGGATTTCGACCAGGACGGGACGCCCATCAGGCGTTAAGTGCCCTGACTGTCGGCATCGAGAGGAAGAAGGTGAATTGGGTGCTGGATGCAGACATTCGTGGATTCTTCGATGCCATAGACCACGATTGGCTGATCAAGTTCGTCGAGCACCGGATCGCAGACCAGCGTGTCGTGCGTCACGTGAAGAAGTGGCTGAACGCCGGCGTGCTGGAGGACGGGTGTCGAAGGGACACGGAGACGGGGACGCCGCAGGGGGGCAGTATCAGCCCGCTATTGGCGAACATCTATCTCCATTACGCCTTCGACTTGTGGGCCCGCCAATGGCGACGGACGCAAGCTCACGGAGATGTGATTATCGTGAGATATGCGGACGACTTCGTGGTGGGATTTCAACAGCGAGAGGATGCCGAGCGGTTTCGGGATGAGCTGACGGATCGCCTCCGGAAGTTCAAGCTGGAGCTACATGCGGACAAGACTCGTCTGATTGAGTTCGGCCGTTTTGCGTCGACCAATCGCAAGCGAGAAGGCCGCGGCAAACCGGCGACCTTCGAGTTTCTGGGTTTTCGCCACATCTGTGGCAAGACCCGGCGTGGGAGGTTCACGGTACTACGGCAGACTGTCGCGAAACGACGGCGTGCGAAGCTCAAAGCGATTAAGCAAGAGCTTCGGCGACGTATGCATGCCCCCGTCCGAGAGGTGGGCGCGTATTTGCGGGCGGTGGTTCGCGGGTACTATCAGTATTATGCGGTACCGCGGAACTACCCGGCCTTAACGGCATTTCGGGATGAGGTTGTCCGTCTTTGGCGCTGGACGCTCCGGCGTCGTAGCGAGAAGACTCGGATTACCTGGGCCCGCATGAACCGTTTGGCCAAGCAGTGGATACCTGCTCCCAAAATCCTACATCCTTACCCCGACCGACACCTGGCCGTTATGACCCAAGGCAGGAGCCCAGTGCGGTAGTCCCGCACGCTGGGATCTGTGGAGGGGGTCCCGGGTAACCGGGATTCCTACTCCGACACTGATCCGCATTCGTTTCTGACAACCTCCTGCAGCTACCGAGTGTAGTTATTCCGCCCCGGTTTGGTCAAGCAGGTCTCCGCACGCGCGATGAACCGGTGTAGATGGGGGCCTGATTCGCCGGTAAGCGAAGCGATCCGTCTCCCACGCTCGGTGCGCGAAGAAGTGAGGCACGCTACCAAGACAACCTGAAGACGAACGGGCGGAACGCCAACGATTCGAAGAATGACCACACGGCCAGAAGAAACACGATCCTGATCCGCCATCGCCAATCACTGCGCATTGACTCATAGCTAGCGAAAGTCAGTATTGCCAATGCTACGCAGATGCCAAGGCAGAGATTGCCGAAGCTGGTTGCCCCCAATCCTGGGCGCACATCGAGCACGCTGAGGAACAGCCAAACGGGGGCGAGAAGCACATCACGTGCGTGAATACGAAAACCACTGAGACCCACGAGAAGCAGTAGGGCGGGCAGGTAGAACGCGGAGGCATTGATCGGCACAATGAACAGGAGGCTCCGCCATCGCGGAGAGGCTGCCTCCGGCTCAGACGTAGAGTCGACGACGTCCGTGCCGCATTCCGGACAACGTCCCGTCAATCGAAGTGTGCGTAGATTGTACCCACAACCAACACACGAGACATCATCGTCAACGCATTCTCTTTTTCGTTCGCCCGTATCGCCCACCGCAGAAAACCCCACCAGCGGGTGCCCCGTCCTTCGCCCCCGGCGAAGGGTGGGGGATGGCCCCGCGCTGACTTCTCGACAAGCCTTCGCTGTCGCCTGTTGTAGTTCTTTCGCTCCGGTTTGGTCAAGCACGTCTCCGCATACGGGATGAACCGCTTGGGAAGGGGACTGCATTCTGCCCGAGGCGATCCGCCACCCCCCCCTTGCTGCGCAAGCATGGGGCGCCCACGCGAATAGGCTCGGAGTTGGCTCCCTGCATCAACGGACTGCCAGGCGGTTCCGGGATTATCTGCCATCGTGGTGCAATCAGGTAGACGGCGGAAACTCAAGTGGACAATGAGGCGGTTGTCCATCCACCGGAACATGCTTCTCCCAGGCCCCGTTGTCTTCTTCCTCCCAGTAGACGGCGCCGATGTCTGCACTCAGAAGCCACAGCCTACTATCAGTGTCCCAGTCGACGTTCCACGAGGATGTTCCGGCAGCTACCGACTCCACGTCCAAGACAACGGCACCTGTTTCGGCGCGACAGATCAAGAACCCGACCGGTCCCGTATCATCGTGCCTTGTTGAGCCTGTCCAGACAAAATGACGGCCGTTGGGCGCCAAGGGGACTTTCCGCGGTGATCTCCAACCGGCATCTGTGACGCCTCTATCCACTTTCTCAAGACGCGCCTGCGCGAGCTTATACAAAGCGCGGTTCCTGCTGCGCTGCCTCTCCGTACACGAATACACCTGTATGCCGATCACGGCCAGGCCGATGATGTACGCGACACCTGAGACGATAGACCGCATGATCCCAGAACCCCCTGTGTCTTCATGGTCGGTACGTCTCCACATGCCGGCGGCTGACGGGCTACTCATCGAATCGAGTTCATCACTCGCACGGTCCTTCCGGGCTGGCGTTCCATCCGCCGCCCGCAGCGGAGAATGACGGACCCGGAGCCGAACACACGGTCCGAGTTCGCAATGAGCTTCGTCGACACGCCTTGTGGGCCGACGCATACTGTTGTACAGTTTCCTGCCGTCTTCGGCTGCACTTCCTTCACCCTGGTTTCGTCAAGTAAGTTCCCGAGAGCAGGATAAGCCGGTGTGGATGGTGGCCGGGTTTCGCCGGCTACCGTGTCGATCCGTCCCCCACCCTTGCTATAGCGAGATTCCCAAGTGCTCGCGCGATGGCGTGTCGTGCTCTTTGTGGTAACGGATCAGTGAGGGATCGCTCTCGGCAGCTTCAGCGTATTCAGCCGGGCGAACTTTCTTGCTGCGGATATAGTACTCCGGGTATCCCGGTCGTAATCTACCGTCCTCTTGCCATTCTCGAACAACACCGTGGAGTCGTCCGCGCTGCCAGAATCGCTCGGTATAGACCTGCATTCCGTCCTCATTCCACCAGAGTTTGCACCCGTGATGGAGTCCATCGACAATATGCCTTTCCTCTGCGATTTTACCGTTCTCGTGCCACCAAATGTCCAGGCCAGTACCATTCGACATTTCGTACGTGCCGAGCAATGCGCCGTCGATACCGAACTGCCTCGCAACGCCGTGCTCCTTGCCGGTTTCGAAATGCGTCTTAAACCTGAGAATACCATTGGAGAACCAACGTCGCAGTGATCCCTGGCGGATTCCGCCGGACATCATCACCTCTTCAATGACTGCGCCCGTCTCGTCCCTGATCCGCCTCGCGATTTCCTCACCTGCGACAAAGCACGCATGCACGGTGTCGCCGTACTCATCGAGAGTGAGCAGACGCTCGTCAACACCCTCAGGTATGTCGCTCGGGTAAGCCATTCTTTGCCGCGATTCTCCGACGTTGGCCAAGCTGCGGGTGCCCCGTCCTTCGCCCCTGGCGAAGGGTGGGGAATGGATCCGGAACCTGCTTCAGTCAGCGAATGCCAAACGTGGTCCGCCCGTACGTTGAGCAATGCGACGTTCACAGCGTGCCGATCTTGTACTGTTCCTGGTTGTAGTTGCTTCGGCCGGGTTTGGTCAAGTGAGTTTCCGCAAGCGGGATCAACCGGTGTAGATGGTGGCTGAAGTCCGCCCGTTACCGTGTCGATCCGTCCCCCACCCATTCCGGCGGGGAGTCGGCATGGCTACGGCAGCTCGGCAAACGCCGGAATGAATGGGGTACCCGCCTGGTTACCGTGTCGATCCGTCCCCCACCCTTGCTACGCAAAAGTGGGGCACCCTCCTGTGGGTTGCCGAATTGGTTACCGCCTACTTCGACTCGCCGAACTTGATCGTCGTTCCCTCCGTGGCCGAGCGGACGGCCGCGAAGCTGGCTTCGGTGACCATTTCCAACTCCGCAAACGGGATGGGCGGGGCGCCGCCTTCGGTAACGCGTTTGATGAACGTGGCCACCTCGGCCTTGTGCCCCTTCTCCTGGCGGATCTTCATCTTAGGAGCGCCGGGCCAGCCGAAGGACTCCAACTGCCGCCAATTGTCGATTACCAAAACGCGCCCCTCGCTGAAGATCTCCACGCGTTCCTTGGGATACGACTTCGGTCCGTTGGCCAGGTAATGCACGGTTCCGATGGAGCCGTCGGCGAACGTCATGTTGATCGTCATCTTGTCGTCGCGAATGCCGCCGGTTTCCGGCCCGAACATCACGGCGCTGGTTGACGAAATCGGGTGGCCTACCAGAAAGAGAATAAGGTCGATGAAGTGGCAGCCCTCGCCGATGATCCGGCCGCCACCGACTGCCGGATCGTGATGCCAGGAGTCCGGCGGGATGTCCCCGGCGTTGACCATCATGGTAATCGCCACCGGCTCGGCGCGGCCGGCAAGTAGCTGTTTCGCCTTGACCGCGTGAGGAGCGAACCGCCGATTGAATCCCACCATTACAAGCTGGTCCGGATGGCGCGCGTGAGCTTCACGCACCAGCTCCAATCCTGCATGGTCGATGGCCAGTGGCTTCTCGATGAACACGTGTTTGCCGGCGTCGAGGGCTTCGGCGGCCATCGTGGCGTGCGTGTGGTGCGTCGTACTGACAAAGACCGTGCCGACATCCGGCGACTCGATAACCGCGCGGTAGTCCGTGGCCGTCTCCGCAGCTTCGAACTTCTGCCCGGCGTGCGCGGCAGACACGCCGCCGGCACTGGCGATCGCGTGGATGGGAATCCCGGTCTCTTTGATGGCCGGAAGAAGGACCAGCTTAGTGAAGTTGCCGGCGCCGATGACGCCGACTCCTGCGCGGCTTGGCCTGGCTGAGACGGTTGGCGCTTTCGGCCTGCGGATCACCCGGTTGGTTGGCGGGGGTTGATCCGGATAGGTCAGCACCACACCCAGCGCGCTGTTGTCATTCAGGATTATGTCGTAGGCGTCTTCGGGGCGAGCTTGTTCAATGCGTTTCGAGATCAGCGACTCGGCATCCAGTCTCTTCTGGGCTATCGCATCGAGAATCGCCTCGAAGTTCCGTGCCACCGTCCAACGAACATAGGGCAACGGGTAGTCCTGTACCCTCTGCTCGTAGGCGCTGTCGTAGCGACCCGGTCCGTACGAACAAGACACCTGGAACGACAGCTCCTTCTCATAGAAATCAGCTCGACGCAGGTTGAGGCCTATGACCCCGACGAGGACTATCCGGCCGCGCTTGCGGCACATCTCCGTGGCCTGATGAATGATCTCATCGCTTTTGGAGGAGGCCGTGATAATGACCCCGTCGACCCCGCGACCCTGGCTGAATGCCGTGGCCGCGACGACCGGGTTGGTTCCCTCGGAGACAGTCAGCGTGCGACATCCGAACTTCTCGGCGAGCTTGCACCGTTCACCGTTGACGTCGATCCCCAAGACGTTGGCACCATTAGCGCGGAGAAGCTGGGCGGCAATCAGACCCAGGAGCCCCAGCCCCACTACGACGAAATCTTCCCCTAAGGTCGGCTCCGCGAGACGGACCCCGTGCAGGGCAATCGCTCCGAGAACCGTCAGGCTGGCCTCGTCGTCCGATACTCCGTCCGGGATTCGCGCGGCCAGGGTCGCGGGCACGTGGACCATTTCCGCATGTGCGCCGTTCGAGGCCACGCGGTCCCCGATGGAGAAGCCCTGCACTCCGGCCCCGACTTCGACAACCCGTCCGACATTGCAGTAGCCCAGCGGGAGCGGCTCGTCGAGCCGGCTGAAGACCACCTCCAGCGTCGGCAGCAGACCGTCGGTCTTAACCTTCTGAAGCACCTGGCGGACTTTGTCGGGCTGGGCTCGAGCCTTGCCGATCAACCCGGCCTGGCTGAACTCGACTAAGGAGCGCTCGGTCCCGGCGGAGATCAGACTGCGTGTCGTCTGAATCAGCAGGTGCCCGGGCGACACTTTGGGACAAGGGACGTCCGCCAGCTCGATCTGCCCACTCCGAAGATGCTGCAAAACCTGTTTCACCAGCCGTTCTCCCAACAGTTGCCCGAGGTTCGGACGCTTCGTACACGTATGCGACATCGCAAGCGCCGTCCTGACTCGGTGCCGCCCCTATCGGGGCTCCCGTCACGCAACACCATCGTCCCCGTGGCTCGCGCCACGGGCTAAGAAGAGCTGTCGCCCTTGCGGGCTTGCGTCATGCGCACCCGCGTTCCTGTGGCCTACGGCGAACCTGTCAACCCTGTCGGGCTGACATAACGGCGATCCTCTGGGAGGCGAGCCGGCCTGGCAATACCGAAATCGCCGTGGGCGAGCGGTGCCAGATTCTCCAAGACGCCGGGAAGCGACGCTTTAGCGTCGTTGTACTACTCAGCCGGGCTGCTTCCACCCAAGCGCGCAAACAAGGTCCGGTCGTAGTAGTATCGGAATGGCGATGCCCTCGGCAGGCGTCATTTTCGTCGCGCGCCGGCTGCGAGCAGCGTCCGTCCCGGTGTTTGCTCCGGCGGCAAGACTGCTGTTATTATCGGGCCGGTCGGTCCCGGGAATGGGGGATGGCTGGTGTGTGGGCCGCAGAAGACCGATATCACCATGTGCTAACCGTGCCGACAGCTTTCCTTCTGACTGTGTGCCTGTGGGGCGCTGCCGCGGCCGTTGCGCTCGCCGCGCCGCCTGCGGCCGGCGGTGCGGTCAACGTGGCGTTGGGTAAGCCGTACGAAGTGACCCTGCCCCCATCCTACCGGTTGTGTACGGATCCGGGCGATCTCGTTCAGCTTACCGACGGCATCAAAAGCGACGCGGACTGGCGAAGAACCAGTACAGTCGGCTGGCAAGACCCGGCTCCGCAGCCATCGATCCTGATCGACCTGGGGAAGGTCGAGCCCATCGATGAGGTCCGGGTCCACACCGTCGGCGGGGGATTCGCCGGGGTGTTCTTTCCGCTTCAAGTCTCCGTGATGGTCAGCGATGACGGGCGTGTGTTCCACGCGGCGCGGGTGGAGAATCGCCCCGCAAAAGAGCCGGGAGGCCTGGCCGATTTCCGCAAGGTCCCGCACGTGATTCGGATGACCAACCTGCAAACTCGCGGAAGATTTGTCCAGGTGGGTTTGGTGGCCAACCAGCGCTACCTCTTCGTTGACGAAATCGAGGTGATGCGCGGATCGCACGACGTCGGAACCGTCCGCTTCGAGGAAGACAACAGATTCGTCCCAAACGACTGTTCGAGGGTGCTGGCGGCGGCTCGGCAATTCGATCGGGTCACGGCGGAGATCGGGCGATTCTCTGATGCGATAGACGGCGCAGATGGCGGCTTGGCATTCCGTGAGGCCGTCGACGAGCTGAAGACGCTGGCCCGGGCGACTCCGCCGCATGTCCCCTCGCGGGTTGAGCGGCTGGAGCGGCAACTTCGTTCCACGCGACTCCGTTGGCTGAACCACGACCGGGGTGACGAACTGCGGTGGTGGCAGGCCAATCCGATGGCTCAGCTTCGCCCGGGCGATGCGCTAAACGCCCCGAGTGAGCCACCGCGGGAGCTTGTCGTCGAACTGTGGCGCGGGGAGTACGAATCCGCGGCCGTGAACGTGGCCGGCGGAGCAAGCGGGGACCGCAGTCTGATGATAGCGGTCTCGCCGCTGCGTACGCCGAGCGGAACGTACCTTCCGGCGGACGAGACGCTGACGTTCCGCCGCGCCGTATTGGTGGAGGCCCCCAATGCCGGGGTCGTCGGCGACGCGTTAGTGAAAATGGCGGATCGGATCCTCCCGCTCAAGGCGGGCAGCGCCAGCCAGTTCTGGCTCACGGTTCACAATCCCGATCTTCCGGCCGGGGAGTATCAGTTTGCCCTTCGGCTGGATGCCGGTGAGGCCGGCGGACCGCCTGGCATCACGATTCCGGGGCGGATCGTCGTGCATCCGCGGCAGATCCCCAAGGAGATCCCGCTCAAGACGATCAACTGGGCGTACCTGAGCCACCTGGGATATCCGGACAATGTTCTGCGGGCGGTAGTTGAGGATCTGCGGGATCATTACATCAACGTCTACGTGACGCCGAGTACGGAGGTTCCCGGAGCGGTGATCGGCTCCGACGGAGCCGTAAAGGTGGATTTCTCCAAGCTGGATCGGTCGCTGGATCTGTTTCCCGATGCCGACCGGTATCTCTTCTTCTGGGGTCTGACGTCTCGCAGCCTCGAGCGGTTCCGGCGGTTCGGTCCGTGGATGAGCGCAGAGTGGAAGGCCCGGATGGCCGAGTATCTTGCCGCTTGGGTAACGCACCTGCGCGAGCAAGGGATAGGCTACGATCGGTTCGCGATGTATCCCTTCGACGAGAGTCTTTGCGATGCGTTCTTCGATCTGGCCAAGTTCATCAAGGAGACGGATCCACAGATCCAGGTGTTCGCCAACAGCGTGGGGCGCGGCGATCGCGACGTGAAGCGTTTCGCCGACTACGTGGATATCTGGTGTTTGTTGGAGACGTCGGGGAAGTCGGCTGGTGCTCGGGTGGTTCTCAAGGCTCGCGGTGGGAAGGAAAGGTGGCGTTACAACTGCGCCGGGGATGCCAAGTCGCTGTCGCCTTACGCGTATTATCGCCTGCAAGCCTGGCGGGCGTGGGCGGTTCAGGACACCGGAACGGCGTTCTGGGTTTACGCCAGCGGGCGGAGCCGCGGCTCGTGCAACGGCTGGGATGACTTCAGTTGCGGGCACGGCCGATGGTCCGTAGTGTACGATGGCGAAAATGCTCCCGTGGATGCCGCGGGCGAGGTTTATGTCCCTTCGCGACGCTGGGAGGCGTGGCGCGATGGTGTTGAAGACTACGTTTACCTTCATACACTACGAGAGCGGGTTAACGCGCTGCGGCGACGAGATCCGGCCGCGGCGTTGATTCGCGAGGCGGAGGGACTGCTGGATAGGGTCGTTCGCCGGGTGTTGGAGGACTCCGCCGATCCGGACCGGGCTTACGAGGCCCGCCGGCAGATTACCGATATGATCATCCGCCTTGATCGGGTGTTGGCAGGCCGTTGAAATGGGGGGCCGGCTCCGAGCAGGTTTCCATTTACGGCGCCGGCAGACGTCTTCGGCGAGGTGCCTGTACCCTGTTTCAACGGATTGTCAGGGGGTGCGGGGCGGAGAGTCCGGCGCGGAAGACCGGTCGTGGTACCGAGCAGGGAGATTGCCGTAGATGACACCTCAATACTCGCTAGACGTTGCGGGGCGGCTCCAGGCGTTTCTGGATGCCTTCGGCCCGGTTGGCGTTGCCGTCCTGACGTTGATGGTGGCGGCGTGTGTTATCTACCAGTTGCTGCGCGGGTCGGGGTTGTCGTTGCTGCTGTTGTTGGTTTCGTATTCCTTCGTGTTTGTTGATGTCAACGCGGTTAACACCGGGGCCTTCTTCGTTCGGACGCTCTCGCTCGGGTTGTTGGTGCTGGGGGCCTGTCGCAGTCTGGTGATACCCGGATGGGCATTCTACGGCATGGTGGGATATGTTCTGCTCGGGGTGATCTTCTCGGCCCGGGCTCCCGATATCAGTTGGGCTCTGCAGAGTGCCGGACTTTTGGCGGTGACGATTGTGGCTCTGACTGCGGGACTGGGCCAGTACCTGGCATCTTACGCGAAGGTTGAGACGCTCTTTCGGTTGTTCGTTATAGCCGGCGTCGTTTGGACGTTGGCCAGCATCCCCGCGCTTCTTGATTTCATCGCCGGCCGGACGTTGCGTTTTGCCGGCGGTACCGGGGTGCTGGCGACAAACTACGCCGGGTCCGGAGTGATGTTCCTTCCGTTTATGTTGTGGGCTACGGTGCAGAGAGGTCACGTCTTTTGGAGGGTAGTAGGAATCGGCGGGCTGTTGATCATCCCGCTTTGCCTGTTTCTCAGCGGGACGCGAACGGCGCTGGTGGCGTCGACGCTCGCTTGTGCTCCGTTGGTTCTTCGCGGCGGAGTAAGCCGAACGGCGCGGGCCTGGATCCTCCTGGCGGTGTTGGCGGTCAGCGCGGTGTTTCTGGCGCGGCATCTCCTTCAGGGGCGAGGCCTGGGTTTTCTGACTGATCGGCTGACGTCGACGAGCCTATCCGGACGAGAAGCCCTCTGGTCCAAGGCGTTCGGCGTGTGCAAGGAGAGCCCGCTGGTTGGTCGAGGGATTGGATCGCAGAGCGCCCTGGCGAAGGAGGCCGGGTTCGGCAATTTCCACAACGCTTACCTTTCCATCTGGTGCAATACGGGGATTCTGGGTCTTATGTTGGTGATGTCGGTTCTGTTCGGGTATCTGTGGCGGGCGTTCGCACTGATGCGCCGGGTGCGACATCCCGTGGCGATGGACGCGGCGCGCGTATCTTTGGGGTTTTTGGTTGCGTTGTGCGCGTTGGGGATCGTCGAGTCCAGCTTCGCCAGCCCGAGTAACTCGTCCATTGCCATCCTTCTGATCGGCGCCACTTTGGTGAACCGGGTCGGGAAACTAACCGAGCAGGATGAGGCCGATCATGCGGCGTGGCTGGCGGTAGTCAGGAGCAGCCAAACCGGTTCTTCTCCGAGTCCGGCGCCCGATCGTTCTGCTCCTCAGCCGGGTTGATCGAGGATCCGCGGACGTCTGCGCTGGTTTGCTGGGGGCTTTCCGGCGCGTCGCGTGTGTTGTTGCGTTGTCAATGCCGGGCGGGTCGTCATGCCTGGTTCCGCCATGTGCCACCTCTGTTGAAAGGTGCCTGAGGTGTGCCACTGCTCTTGAGCAGTGCTGGGACGGGACACGGTACTGATTGCACCCGAACGCTCGTGTGTGACGGAGCATTCGTCCCGATTACATAACGGACGTTAAGTTCCCCGCTCGTCTTCCGGGTCGAGGTTGTCCGGTGAGATCTTCTCCCCGCCGCCGAAGTCGGAGATGACGAAGCCGGCTATGAACACGCCGAACCACGTCAGGCTTGATACGATGTTCCCGATGCAGAACGCCCATGCCGCCCCTTTCAACCCCAGGCCCATTGCCCATCCGGGAATGAGAATAAGTGCGGGGATCAGGTGACCGAGCAGTGAACCCGCGCCGATCAGAATGAGCATTCGCCGTGATGAGAACTTCAGGACAAACGGTCTGGTGGCCAGCGAAAGGACCGCGGTAGACACCCCGATCATCATGATGCCCATCGGGTCCAATGCGTCTTCCGCGACCTTGGGGAACATCAGGTCGAGGATCCACGGCGCCAGCAACCGGGAGACAACGTACAGGCACACGGTTCCGGCGACTGCCGCAAGGGTGTACAGCGTGAGAAACGAATGCGAGAATCGTTTCATCGAATCGTGGGCGACCATGAGCTGGAAGCCGAACAAGCCAAGGGTGTTGACGGGCATGAGCAGCAGCGTAAGGACCGTTGTTGCTGCGGTGAAGACGGCGACTTCCTCGAAGGCGTCGCTCATGCCGAGGGTTGTGCGGTGAATCAGCCTCCCGGATTGGAGCAGGAAAGAGCTTACCGACAGGACAGCCCAGCTCGATGATACCCGCCGGGCCATGGCGCGGTCGAGCTGGGGGCGTTTGATGAACTCGCGGCGGCGGGTGTACAACAGCAGCGCCAGGGCCATCCCATGTCCGGCGGCGTAGCCAAGCGGGAAGCCCGTTGCGCCAAGGAGGAAGAAGGCCGGTATGCTCGACAGCGTGAGTATGAAGCCGAGACTCCGCCAAAACGTGCGCCGGGCGAACTCGCGGGTGAAAGTCAGATCGACGGAGACTACCTGAAGGATGTTCCGTGCTGCAAACCCCAGGGCGATTATGGCAATCCACGCCACCGTCTGCGGAGCTTCAGTCAGCGGGTCCGCCATGCCGGTTTCCACGACCCCAATGCACCCGAGTAGGGTCAGCGCGAGAGCAACGCCGACCACTCCGACCGCCAGCGAGAACGAGGTCCGCAGAAGCAGACCGCGGCGATCGTCCGCGACGGATTTGAGGTTCCTCAGCAGTGCGTCACACAGTCCCGAAACCGGCACCATTCCAACCATGCCGACTGCTCCGAACACCCAGGCGAATCGGCCGAAACCGTCTTTGTCCAGGTAATGGCAGCAGAGCGGAAACACGATGAGGGGCATGATGCCCATGCTGAGAACGGCCTCGAGAATGTACCAAAGCAGGTACTTCGTCAGACGTCGTCCCTTCTTCAGAATACCCTCTTCGCGTGGAGAATCGGTGGGCTGGGCGGGCTCGGATGATTGCGCGGTTGGTTTGCTCATTACTCGTAGCGACTCAGCGTGTGAGGGTGGGGTGGCGAATCGCGCAGGTCGCTTCCGAGCACTCGCGATACCAGACGTTGTCTTCTGTCATCGGCGATCAGGACAGGGCCTTTCGGTATACGTCAGTCAGCATGCGGGCGCAGTTGACAATCTCAAACTTCTCGCGGAACAGCTTCTGGGCCTGAGCACCCATGTTCGCCCAGTTGTCTGCGTTCTCCGCGAAATCTTCCAAGACCGTGGTCAGAGCGTCAACGTCTCCCACCTGGATGATCTGCCCGGTCGTTCCGGGGAATACGGTGTCGCTGGCCCCCGGGACCGCGGTTCGGATCAGGGGCAATCCGCACATGCCGGCCTCGACCGGGGCAACCGCGAAGGCCTCTGAGTTACTCACCAAGGCGCATACGTCGGTCGCCGGAAGCACATCGGCGGAATCAACCCACCCGGGCATGATGACCTTGGCACTAACCCCCCGCTGGCTGGCTAAATCTCTGAGGTCTGCCAGACCCGGTCCGTCTCCCGCGATCAGCAGACGCAGATCCGGATAACGCGCGTGTATTCGCCCCAATGCCTCGATCAGCAGGTGATGGCCTTTGACCGGACATAATCTTCCCAGCGATACAATCACTCGATCGGTCGGACTGAGCCCGTATCGGGCTCGAAGGCGCCCTTTCGTAGCGTCATCTACCGACGTAAACCTCTCGCTGTCCACACCGTGCGGCACGACTGCGATGCGCTCCCGAGGGATGCCTATGCGATTGTGCATGTAGTCGGCGGCCTCGCTTGTCAAGCAGATAATCCAGTCGCCCCAGCAGGAGAGTTTGATCTGTAGCCAGCCCTCGGCGGTTTTCTCCGAGTGTAAGGTGGACACATGCGGGACCCGGAGGCGGCGGGCGAGTATTCTGCCGAACACGTTTGCGTAGCGCCAATGGGTGTGGACTATATCCACGTTCCAATTGCTCAGCCACCGCATCGTGCTTTGATGGGCCTGCGGCCAGCTCCTTACGCGGCGGATCGGGATGATGTGCTGCGGGATGTCATGGAGATCGGCGAACTCGCGTCCCGGCCCGTCACCTCCGATGATCGTCACCTCGTGTCCCAACCTGCGCAGGCCGATAGCGCGGTTGACCACCGATAGGCAGACCCCGTCGCGGAGCAGCAGTTTGACCACCATCGCAATCTTCATAGGCGTTGTCCGTTGAAAGTCCTGCGGGTCGCTACAACCTTATCGGCTTAACGACCGTTGACGCAACGGGACTACCCTCGACTTCGTCCGGCACATCCCTGACGGCTTCGGTGGGAGGTAGTCCGAACACGCAGTGAACGGTTGGATTGCAGAGTCTCTTGCTATATTGCAGTCAGGCGGGCTAGGGCCCTTCTGTGAGACGGATGGGCCGTGGGGACGCCGGATGATGCTCCACCTGGCCGGCGGATGCGTCGACGTGTAACGGATGGGGCATCGCCTAGGGATGCCGTTGACGCGAAACATGGGCGGCCCGATCGGCGGGCGCGAGCGGTGATGGAGCATCGGAATTCGAGTCCGTGGATGCGGTTGGTGGATCTGTGGATTCGGTTGACTATGGTGTCATAACGTGCCCGGGTCCACGGTGGAACACCCAGGCTCTCGGAGGGCCGGCGTGAAGTGCAAGTGCGGGAGTTCCGCGGCGATGTTAAGTGGGTTTCCCAGAGGGTGACAAGTGGCTAAACGGACTTCCATCCTGTGCGTTGCTCCTTTCAATAACCCACATATTGTCCCGACCTACGATGAGATCGCCGCCCAGCCGGAGGCGGATGTTACGCGGGTGGCGTACAACCCGCTTCCGCCCGCTCGGGTTCGTTTGGGCTGGCCGGAGATGGCGGAGGATTCGCCGTATCTGCAGCCGTGGCGGCGAATGAAAGACCGAATTGCGTACTGGAAGGCCTTGTTGCGTTCGGATGTGGTGATCTTCCCCGGGTTCTTTCATTTCAGGACGCTTCCGCTTCACCACTGGATACGGCGGCTGACCGGCAAGCCTGCGATGTTGTGGTCGGAGCCGTTCTTATCCAAGTGGCGGGAGAAGCCGAGTAGATACCTCCTGCACGTCTGCCTCAAGAAGCCGTGCGACTCGGAGAAAGTACACTTTCTCAGCATCGGTCCGCGGGCGGCGAACGACCAGTACGCCACGGGAATCAAGCGCTGGCGTTGTTGGCTGTTCGCCTTCGGGGTTGGGCCGGCGATGCAGCTCGGAAAGCCGGGGATCAAGAAACCGGACGGCGAAGTCCACATCGTCTATGTCGGTTCTTTGAGAGAGCTCAAGCGGGTGGACCTTCTTCTTGAGGCCTTGGGAACTCCGCAACTGGTGAACGCGCCGTGGCGGTTGACTTTGGTGGGGGATGGGGATCAACGCGAAAGCCTGAAAGCCACGGCGGATCGCCTCGGCGTAGCTGACAAGATCACCTTCCTCGGGAACGTTGCTCACGAACGATGCCGGGAGGTTCTCTCCGGAGGCGACATCCTGGTGCTTCCCAGTAGGCGAGATGGCTGGGGGGCGGTGGTCAACGAGGCCATGGAGTCCGGGTTGGCGGTGATCTGCAGCGACGCCGTCGGCGCCAGCGTTTTGGTCGACCCCGGGGTCACCGGGTTTGTGTTCCGCAGCGGCGACGGGGAGGGGCTGGCCGGCTACCTCAGGCAGTTGATCGAGGATCCGCAGCTTCTGGCGAAAATGCAGGCGGCGAGCCGTGAGCGGATCGTCCTTTACCGACCGGCGGAAGCGGCCCGGCGGTTGGTGGCGCTCTGTCGCGGAGCGGCCGGACACGCCCCTATGCCCGAGTACACTGAAGGCCTCTGCAGCCCGCTGTATCCGGTACGCCGTCCGTACCGCGAACTTGTGAATGAATGAGAGGCCCGCACTGGGTCGGCCCATTTCCTACACGGTTGCACCCGCCTTGGTCTGAGTTTTGCCTGTAAGATGACCGTTCCGCAGTGCGTCTGGCCGGTTTGCCGGCGAACCGAGACTCTGGTCTCGCCGGCTCGGAGGCGTACAATGACGGATTCTGAGTTCCAAGTGGTGCAGACCGGACTTCTGATGTGAGGTGATTGACGATGAAGAAGCAGCGATTGTTCACTCCCGGCCCGACGATGGTCCCCGAAGACGTCTTGTTGGAAATGGCCCAGCCGATGCGGCACCATCGAACGGCGTGGTACCGAGAGATGGGCAAAGAGGTCCATGAGTTGCTCCAGTATCTGTTTCAGACCAAGTCCACGTGCCTGACGTTTACCGGCAGCGGGACGTCTGCAATGGAAGGGGTTATCGTGGGGTGCTGCCCGCCCGGGCACAAGGCGTTGGTGTTCCGAAACGGCAAGTTCGCAGAACGTTGGGCGAAGGTGTGCAGCACGTTCAATATCGAGCACACGACCGTTGACGTTAAATGGGGACGAGGGATCAGGCCGGAAGACGTGAAGAAAGAGCTTGATGCCGACCCCAAGATAGACACCGTAATCGTGGTACACAGCGAAACGTCTACCACCGCTCTGAGTGACGTCGAGGGTATCGCGAAGGTGACGCGCGAGCGCGGGGCGTTGTTGCTGGTGGATGGAATCACGGCCGTGGGTGCAATTCCCGTCAAGATGGACGACTGGGGAATCGATGCCTATGTCACCGGATCCCAGAAGGCGATGATGCTCCCGCCGGGGTTGGGTTTTGCGGCGGTTGGCGATCGAGCCTGGGAGCGGATTGATTCCGGGAAGATGCCGACCTTGTACAACGACCTGAAAGCCTATCGCAAATCGCTCGATACGTTCGACGCTCCCTATACGCCGGCGGTTTCGCTGGTATGCGGCACTTTGTACGTGCTCCGCGGCTTGAAGGAGCGTACGTTGGAGGCGGTGTGGGCGGAGACTTCCATGTTGGCCCGCGGGACGCGTGCTGCGGCGAAAGCGCTGGGATTGAAGGTCTATGCCGAGGATCCGGTCGATTCCGTTACGGCGATGGTCGTCCCGGACGGGGTGGATGAGGGCGTGTTGCGTAAGACTCTACTGGAGAAGTACGGATTCCAGGTGGCCGGCGGGCAGGGCGAGGTCAAGGGCAAGATCATCCGTTTCTCGCACATGGGCTACGTCGACATGTTCGATACGATTGGGGTGATCGCCGCGCTGGAGATGGCTTTGAAGGCTCAAGGCTACGACGTGAAGCTCGGAGCCGGAGTTGCGGCGGCCCAGGCGGTGTTTGCTGACGGGGCAGCGTAGTCCCTCGATTCCCGTTTAATCGACGAACGTCGGAAAAGTTGCGCCGGTATTGGCCGCAGGTTGCCTGTACGCCAGGCCGGTTGCGGAGTGACCTGCTGCCTAGACGGACTCTGTGCCGATAAGAGACTATCGTCTTTCGGGAACAGCGCGGGACGGCTTGGTCCATCGGAACAAGGCCGTTTCCGGGGGTGTTCGTGTGGCGTAGAGGCAGGTTGAACGTCAGTGTTTCGTCCGTTGAGATTCTGTGGGGTGCTGCTTGTGGGCGTCGCGTCGTGCGTCTCGCCCGGTGAGCGCGCTCGGTGTGTCAAGGACCTCGAAGCGGCGCGCCGGAGTAACGTCGAGCTGCAACGGGTTGTTGCGGAGCGGGAGGCGACCGTTGCGGCATTGCACCGGCGTATCCAATATCTGCAGGGGTTCGGTCCGGACCGTCCGGCCGATCTCTTCAGCCCGCATAAGATCGAAATCGTCAGCCGGTCGGGCGGTTCCGACTTCGATGGCGTGCCGGGTGACGATGGGGTCACCGTGTACGTGCGGCTTCGCGATGCCGACGGTGATATCGTCAAAGCTCCGGGACGGATTACGGTTCAGCTCTTGGACAATACGGAGCTGGATGCACCGAAGGTTCTGGGTATCTATCGTTTCGACGATGTTGACCGTCTCCGCCAGGCTTGGTACGGGAGGTTCGGGACTCAACACTACACGTTGCCGTGTCCGTTCCCGGCGGGGAGCAAACCGCCGGAGCGGGTGGACGCGAAAGTAGAGTTTGTTGATTATCTGACCGGTCGAACATTGACTGCCGGAGAGGAGCTTGCGATCGCACTCTCGGGCAGAGATGGTTGACGCGGCAAAGGTTGTTCGCCTCACCACAGTGAGGGAGCGTTGTGACGGGAGTCCGTCATGTCTGAGCACGAAAATAAGAGCGAAGCGACTGGATTCGACGAGGGTGGTGCGGCTACCGCGACGGCCCCGGTCAAGGAACCGAACTTTGTGCTCTACAGCCGAAACGTAAGCCGAAGAGACTGCCGCCGTACCGAGTGCTTCTCCACAATGATGACGTGAACACGTTCGAGCACGTGATTCGCTCGATTGTGAGACTTACCACTATCGGTATGGAGGAAGCGGTCCTGAAGACTCTTGAGGCCCACGAGTCCGGTGTTGCGCTTCTGCTGGTTACCCATCAGGAACGCGCCGAACTGTATGTTGAGCAGTTCATGTCCGTTGGGATCGGGGTCTCGATGGAGCCGGCCGACGGGTAACGCAGGTTTTAAGCCTGCACCACACGTAACGCAGGCTTAAAGCCTGCACCACGAACAGCGCAGGCTTTAAGCCCGCCCTACCGGCAGCGCAAGCTACGAGCTCGGATTATTCACCCGAGTGAAGAAGAAGCCGCAAACCAACGTAGCGCCAGGGCTTGTCCCTGGCGTCGAAGCGCGCTGTGTCTCAATGCCGTCACCCACAAGGGATGACGCTACATCACCATACACGCATTTGTGCGAATGTCATGGATGATCCGGGCTCGGTCTCCTCTGCCCGGGGGGCCTGCCCAGCAACTCATCAATCCGATCTGCCGGGTCCGAGGCTCGTAGGAGTGATTCTCCGACCAACATGGCACAGGCTCCGGCTTCTATGACTTGCTCTACATCCCGGCGGGTGGCGATTCCGCTTTCAGTTACGAACGGAACCCGCTCCGGCAGCAGAGCGGCCAGCCGTGAGGTGGTTGCGATGTCGGTGTGTTGTACGGACAGGTCCCGGTTATTGATGCCGAGGATGTACCCGTCGGTGCCGGGGGTGCCCAACGTCTCAAGGACCGTTCGGAGGGTCGTTGCCGAGTGAACTTCAACCAGGCTCGTCAAACCCAACTGCCGGCAGATCCGGTGGAGTAGCGTGATTCGATGCGAATCGAGGATCTCGGCAATCAGGAGCACCGCGTCCGCCCCGGCGGCTCGCGATTCGTACACCTGGTACTCGTCAATGATGAAATCCTTCCGGAGTATCGGCAGGGGGATCCGCCGTTTTACTCTACCCAGGTACTCCAGCCGTCCGGCGAAATACTCTTCGTCGGTCAGAACGCTGACGGCTGCGGCGCCGGCCCGGTGGTACGTGGTGGCAATCCTCTCGGGGTCGAAGTCAACCACGATTGTTCCCGCGGACGGCGACGCCTTCTTCACTTCCGCGATAAGCTGAATGCCGCAGACGGATTCCGCCCGGATCGCCCCGAAGAAATCCCGAGCGGGTTCCGATCGCGCGATGCGCTCTTGAAGCTCGGAGACCGGCAAACGATGTTGTGCTTTCTCGATCTCCCGGTGTTTGGTCTCGACTATCCGGTCCAGTATAGTGCTCACCGATGGACTCCATCGTTGTCATTGCGGCCCACCCCATTCTAGCGGAGTCTTGCGCGGCCGTCCCCGGTGCCGCAACAGGTCGTTCGGCGGATTACTGGTTGTTGACGATCGACCTTGTTCTGTTCGGATTGGCTTCGGTGGGCGTGCTGGGGGCTGCGGTGTGGTGGATTCTGCATTCCGGGCGCGATCCTCTTCGAGATTGCCCTCCTCGTCCCAACCGGCTGCGCGAGGATGCTCTGGCGGCGGCGATGTTGGTTTACCTCGTGGCGGCCTTGGCTTTTGGTGGCTTGGCCCGAACGTTATCGGGAGAGGACGGAACAGGCTTGGAGAGTGTCCTGGCCGGGACCGGAGCGCAGATTGCCGGAGCGGTGATTTGTCTTGCGGTAGCCGCGCAGCGATTCGACGGCGGAGTAGGGCGGTTCGTCGCCGGTTCGGGCCGGGTCCGGGGGGGGATGCCCTTGCGGCAGGTGGTTGCCGTTACGGTCGTTGCCCTGGCGATGTGCCCGGTTGTCTTGGCGGGGACGGTCAAGCTGGTTCGCTTCTTTGCTCCGGCCCATGAGTTCCCTCTGCACCCGACGATAGACGTTTTGAGTGAGGGCGACACGTCCGCCGCGGGTGTGTTGGCCTTGTGGTTCGGGGCGGTTGTCGTAGCTCCTATTGCAGAGGAGGCGTTCTTCCGAGGACTGCTCCAGACCTGGCTCGTGAACACGTTGCAGAACAGATGGGTGGCCGTGATAGCGGCGGCGCTGGTGTTTGCGGCGATGCACGCATCGCAGCCACAGGCGATCCCCGCCCTGGTTCTGCTGGCCGTGATTATGGGTTACGCCTACGAGCGTTCGGGAGCCCTGCTCCCGGCCATTCTGATACACGCGGTATTCAATCTGAAGACCCTGGTATGGCACACGCTGGGAGCGTTCCCCCCGGGCGGAGCATCGTGAAGATGGGCCATGGTTGCAGGTTAGCGCCGAGCTTGGCTATCTCTCAACGGTGATGGACCGGTTGTCGGCCTCGTCTTTTTCCGTCATAGAGTAGGTGCCGTCCTGCCGCTTGTGGTTGACGTTCAGCTTCTGCAGATAGAGATTGTGTACGTCCTCGGCGTTAAGGCCCAGGCACTGCGCCATGCTGATCCAGAAGAACAGCAGATCGGTAACCTCGACGTGGGCGTTTTGGAGGTCGTGGATCGAGAACCGCTTGCCGTTCTGCGCCTCGGTGCACCAGTGCTTCCAGAACGTACAGTCGCGTAGTTCTTCGAGCTCATTGCTGGCGGCGATAATGTAGTCATTGAGCCACCTTCCGGCGGTGGCGGGGTCGAAGTTCTCGCGGAGAGATCGCGTATCGTACCCGATTCGCTTGTTCAGATCGGCCTGTCTGTCAAACATGTCCTTGAGCATATCATCTGCCACGACGGACTCCTCCACGAGATCGAGCCGGATTGCTGCGGAACCCTCCACGCACATCCCAACTCTAGCCGAATAGGGCCGAACTGGCTAGCGTCGTAATCCAGATGCCGGTGGGGCGGGCGTTGTTCTAGTTGGTAAGGTGTTCTTTGATTTTGCGGAGGGCCTCGCCTTCGATCTGGCGGACTCGTTCACGCGTCAGGTTGATCTTCTTGCCGATCTCCTTCAGCGTCAACGGCTCGGATCCGTCCAGCCCATAGCGGAGACGGAGGATCTTCGCTTCGCGTTCGTCGAGATCGTTAAGCAAGACGGCGACCTTCATCATCTCGGATTCGTTGAGCAAGGCCTCTTCCGGTGGGGGGGTCTTCTCGTCGGGTAGACCCTCAGTAAGTGCCTGCCCTGTTGCTTCGTCAGAGTCCTGAGTGGGCGTGGACACGGCTTTTACGGCGCTGCGGATGTGGTTGACCTTGGCCTCAGTCATGTCGAGCTTGTCGGCCAGCTCCTTGGTGGACGGAGTCCTTCCTTCGGCCTCGATGAACTGCTCGCGGGCTTCACGGAACCGTGAGATCATCTCCACCATGTAAGCGGGGATGTGGACCGGTTTGTCGCTGTTGATCAGGCTCCGTTTGATGGCTTGCCTGATCCACCACGAGGCGTACGTGCTGAACCGCGTGTTCTGGTCCGGGTCGAACCCCTCGACGGCGCGAATCAGCCCGAGGTTGCCCTCGTTGATGAGGTCGTTAATGGGGATACCGCGCTTCGCGTATTTCTTGGCGATATTGACGACGAGGCGCAGGTTGGCCTTGACCATCCGCTCCCGCGCCTCGGCGGCACCCAGCTCGATCTCCTCGCGCTCGGCGAGAGAGACTTCGGCATTAGCGAACCGCTCGGCGACCTGTTGCCCGGCGCGAACCAACTCCGCCAAAGCTCGCTCCTCTTCCGAGGTCAGAAGAGCGGCTTCATTAATCTGGCGAAGATACGCCTGTAGGCCAGTATCAACAGCGATGGCGATGCCCTCCCCGTAATCAACCGGTCCGGGGCACCGTCGTTGTTGCCCACCCGCGATTACGGCGTTTCAGGTTCAGTCTGGTCCTCACCACCCGACTCCGGCTTCTCCGTTGCGGGTGGAGTTGCATCCGAATCAACGCTGAGGTCCGCACTATCCGCCGTGTTCTGCTCGCTGTCGGCGACCTCTTCAGTCGCCGCAGTTTCTGCAGGGTGTTCACCGACGACCGTTGGGGCTATCGGCGGCGGAGAGATGATCGACATCGGATCGATTCGGTCGGTAGTGGTCTCTCCGGACCCATGGAGACCGCCACGGCGCGGCTTGTACTTCGCCTCCATTCCCGACTCGGCATCTTGTTCCGCCGACCATTCGGCACGTTTCTTAGAGAGCCCGATCTTACGTTCGTCCGGATCTACCCGGAGGATCTTGACCTGCAGCTTATCGCCGATCTTAACCTCCGAATGCGGATCCTCGACCTTATGATCGGCTAATTCACTGACGTGCAATAGTCCTTCGAGGTTCTCCTCCAACTCGACGAACACCCCGAAGTTAGTGATCTTGGTGACGGTGCCCTCAACAATCTGTCCGGGAATGTAATTCTCGAGCACTGCCCGAGCCCACGGGTCCTCGTGAAGCTGCTTAAGGCCCAGGGCGATACGCTGCTTGTCCTGGTCGACATTGAGGACCACGCAGTCGATGACCTCGCCCTTCTTGAGAATTTCGGACGGGTGATTGACCTTCTTGGTCCAACTCATATCGGACACGTGGAGCAGCCCGTCGATGCCCTCCTCGATTTCGACGAAAGCCCCATAATTGGTCAGGTTGCGGACCCGCCCGGAAATCCGCGTGTTGGGCGGGTACTTCTCGGCAACGTGCATCCACGGGTTTTCCTGGGTCTGCTTGATCCCCAGGGAGATCTCCTGCTTGTCCTTGTTCACGTCCAGGACCACGACGTCGATCATGTCGCCGATACCCAAGACTTCCGACGGATGGTTGATACGGCGGGTCCAGCTCATTTCGCTGATATGCACGAGGCCTTCGACCCCGGCTTCGAGCTTCACGAACGCCCCGTAGTTCATGATGTTGACGACCTCGCCCCGGAGGCGGCTGTCGGCCGGGTAGCGTTGTTCGACCTCTTCCCACGGGTTGATCTGGAGCTGCTTCAGACCGAGCGCGATCTTCTCTCTTTCGCGGTCGATATTGAGGACCTTGACCTCGATTTCCTCGTCGATCTTCACTACTTCCGAGGGATGCCCCACGCGGTCCCAACTCATGTCCGTAATGTGGAGCAGTCCGTCGATCCCGCCGAGATCCACGAACGCGCCGAAATCAGCGATGTTCTTGACCGTGCCGCGGCGAATCTGCCCGACCTCGAGTTCGGACATCAGCGCTTCTTTCGCTGCGGTGCGCTCTTCGTCAATGAGCTTGCGGCGCGAGATCACAATGTTGCGCCGGTCGGTGTCGATCTTGAGAATCTTGGCCCGGATCGTCTTTCCAATGAACTCGCCAATGTCACCCGGCCGGCGAATGTCGACCTGAGAGGCGGGCAGGAATACCGGATATCCGATGTCGACGAGCAGCCCGCCCTTGATCTTCCGCATTACGCGTCCATCTACGACGTCACCCTCTTCTTTGGTCTGGACGATCCGCTGCCAATTGAGCAGGCGATCGGCCTTCCGCTTGGAGAGCACGATGTGCCCGCTGTCGGACTCGACGTTATCGAGCCAAACCTGCACCTCATCGCCAAGGTCGATTGAGCTGACGTCGTCCCACTCATTGGCGGGAATCAAACCCTCGCTCTTAAGGCCGACGTCTACCACGACATCGTCACCCGCACGGGCGACGATGCGCCCTGCGAGGATCGTCCCGGGTTTCAATTCGTCTTCGCGCTGGTCCATCATGCCGCTGATGGCGGCCTCGCTATCGGCGTCCGCGAATAATGCGGCCACTTCGGCCTCTAGCCCGGGTCCTTGATCGTCCAACTCGCTGATGAGGTTCTGGTCTACCATAGGTCTGTGACTCTACCCAAACGGCCGCCTTCTCCTCCCGGACAAGCCCGTCTATCGGCGGAACTTGCCGGGTTGCGAAACCGGCCCCACGAACGTGAGTATCCAATATCCACCACTTGCGGACGCGAGCCGACTCGCATCTCCCTCGCAGGTGACGGTACGACAACGTGAGTATACCTCGGACGCCGGCGACTCGCCATTTGAGTTCCACCGCGAATCCGCCGGCCTCGGGATTCGCAATCCGCCAGCGCGGTGCGCCACGCGCCCGCCTCGGCAGGCCGCAACCGCCTTGGCCTCTTCTCGACACCGATACCACCGCCAGTGCCGATTCCTCCGAGCACAGATTGGCATGGTTTCATGGGGGACTACGAAAGGTTCGAGACTCAAGAAAGGGTGCTAGCACACAGTGAGCCGATGCCGGCCCTGCCTCCGTTTCCGGTTTAGCAACTTGCGTCCATTGTGAGTCCGCATTCGGGCGCGGAATCCTTGCTTTCGTGCTCGCTTGATCTTGCTGTTTCGTCTTGGGTAATGCATCCGCCATGCACTCCGAGTTCTTGCGTCACCAGCCTTCCGAGAGGCTGTACAGTAATACACCACTTTGGGCCGAGCGGGGTAGTATAGCGTAGCCGTTGCAGGTGTACAAGCCCGCCGGACGTTGGCTGTGCAGATTTTCTCACGACAATCCAGCAGGCGAGCGGCTCAAGTTGTCTCGGTCGGCTCGGATCGGTTCCCTCCACCGCTGTGGCTTGGGCCAGCCGGTGCTTGCCCGGCGATTTCATGGGGCTGCCGGCGAGTTGTTGGGTGGATCCGTACAAGGGCCGTGGCCTGGTGGATCGGCGACGGCGGCCGTTGTTGAATCCGCGCGTCATCGCCCTCGAGGTTCCCTGGATTCCACGGGGCCGCCTCGACGTGAACTTGACCCTGAAAAGCGCCGATACTATCATTGGTCTGTTGTACTAGGGGGACATGTCGGCGGCATTATCGGCTGCCGAGGTTGTCCCCGCAGGGATTGCCGGCCGTCCGCGAAAGTTACGGAACGGGATGACAGTATTCCGGAACGTGGCTTTCGCAGGCGGCTTGCCGGGACAGAGTTTTGAGCGACCCCGAGCTAGTAGCCTGCGCGGCGAAGGCCGTAGGTCATGTGTTTACCGACCACGGTCTTCTCCGGACGTCATTGACGCACGCGTCGGTGGCGGATTCACGCCTGGAGAGCAATGAGCGCCTCGAGTTCCTGGGAGATTCGGTTCTCGGGCTTGTGGTGTGCGAAGAGCTCTATCACCGATTCGGCGAGTGGCTGGAAGGCGATCTGACCAAGGTGAAGTCCGTGGTGGTGTCGCGACGGCTCTGCGCGCAGATTGCCGACGAGGTCGGTCTGACGAACTTGTTGATTCTGGGCAACGGGATTGAGAGCCGTAGCCAATTGCCGACGTCGGTCAAGGCAGCCGTCTTCGAGGCGATGGTCGGAGCGCTGCTGGTGGACGGTGGGATCGAGTGTGCCAAGCGGTTCGTGCTGGAAGCGGTGTCGAGTCATATCGACGCGTACGCTACGTCCAATACGCACGACAACTACAAATCAGTGCTGCAACAGCACGCCCAGCGGCACATGTCCGCAACGCCCCAATATGAGACCCTGGACGAGCAGGGTCCGGATCACAGCAAGTGCTTCGAGGTTTGCGTGTCGATCAACGGGGAGCGTTTTCCCAGCGCCTGGGGGCCCAGCAAGAAAGAGGCGGAGCAGGAGGCGGCGAAACGAGCGCTCGGCAAGCTCGGGGTCCTGCCCCAGGACCGCGCCGAGTAGGCCGGGGGGAAGGGGCGCCCGGTACTTCGGCAGGGCGTTTCTGCGGTGATTCGCGGCGGTTTTGCAGGACCCTTCCGGATCGCGACCACGCTAAGTGACTCGTATTCGTCACTACTTAAGCACCCGGTTCGGTTGTCCGACAGAATCTTCGTGGAGATGAGGTCCCAAGTGCCGGATCCGGCACCCTTGCAGCACTCCCCGCTGGGAAACCGAATCGATGAGACGGCCGCGAATTCAGGTGCTCTTGGATGACGCGGTACTGACACCCGACATGCACGGGGCTCTCGAGCAAATCGGAGCTCAGGTGGATTGTCTTTCTCTGCCGATCGGCACCTTTGCACCGCTCGATTCCCCGCACGACGCGCGGCTTGTGGTCACCAGCCAGGGTTATTCAGGGGTTCGCGCGAAACTGGCCGGCTTGGACGAGTGGCTCGAACATCAAGCCTGCGCGACTTTGGTGCTGGCCGAGCAACCGGGCGGCGGCGAGATGCCCGGCGAGGAACCGGCGGAGTATTGGACCGTCGAGTACGCGTCGAATCTCTCGCGCGACGATTTGGCCGGACGGCTGGCGGCGATGTGTGCGTTACGCGGTCCGATGGACCGGATGCGCCGCGAACTGGAGTTGCTCAGAAGTCGCGATGCCGAATCGCGCAGGAGTCTGCGGCGGGTGGGGAATGAGCTGAAGCTCGCGGCGGCGATCCAGCATGATCTTCTTCCGTCGTCGATCCCGTCCGGCGAGGATCTGGAGATTCGGGTGCTATATAAACCAGCAGACGTCGTCAGCGGGGATATGTACGACCTGAAACGCCTGGACGATACGCTGCTGGCGATTTCCCTGGCCGATGCGTCCGGGCACGGGTTGGCGGCCGGGATGCTCTCGGCTTTCGCCAAGCGGTCCTTCGACGGTTGCGAGACTGTAAACGGGATTAACCGCCTGTTGGAACCGAACGATCTGCTCAAGCGGCTGAATCGCGAGCTGCTCAATACGCGTTTTCGCGAGTGCCAGTTTGTGGCGGCGTTGTACGCAATCTATGACGAGTCGACGCGTGTTGTCCGTTGGGCGCGCGGGGGAGTGCCGTATCCAATCCTTGTGCGGGACGGTGCTGCGCCGCGGCGAATCGCCAGCGACGGGCCCGTCGTTGGGGCATGTCCAGGTGCCGAGTTCGAAGTGGTTGAGCTGCGACTGGACCCGGGTGACACGCTCGTTTTCCATACGGACGGTCTTGATGCGTTGATGCTTGATGGGCGGCGTGATCTGGGCTGCGACGAACTCGACCGGACGGAGTGGTTTATGGGGCTCGCTGACTTAGCCCTCGAGCAGAGCCTTAAGGAAGTGGAAAGCCGCCTGTCCTCGCGTAATCGCGAAGCCGGGGAAGTGGACGACACGACAATTGTCGCCCTTCACGTGCCCGCCGAAGTTCCGTCCTTCCTCCGAGGCGAAGACATGCGGCCGGGGCTACTGTGCTCGGCGGCCGGCTAAGCCGTCACGAAGCTGTATCCGATCCGTGACGTTTCTCCCATCTTTCTTCCGCTTCTGGTGGTCTTATGTAAAGCGGAGCTAACTCGCGTGGCGGGGTGGTTTGCCCGGCTTCTGCGCGGGCGTGCCCGAGCCGGTACGCCACTTCCGCGCGAGGATGAGCCAGAGACTCAGGTAATACCCGCAGTCCTATTTCTTCGACGACTTCCCGGTGGCAAAGCACGCCCTGGCCCATGACGGCGCAATCGGCAGGCTGTCCGCCCAGAAATGCCGCGGGATCGGTTTCGCAAGCCGCGGCAAGCGGTTTGTAGGAGTTGCCGCACAATTCAAAGGTCGCGGCGTAGACTCGCCGGCGTTTCGCATCCAGGATCACAGCCACCTGCGGCGGAGGATCTTCCAGAGTTGCGGCGTTCTGGGCAATGACCTCCAGGGACGGGACGCCGACGACGGAAGCACCGTTGGCGAGTCCGAGAATCCTGGCGGCTGTGATGCCGATGCGAAGTCCGGTGAAGCTCCCCGGCCCGATTGAGACGAAGACTCTGCGAACCTCGCCGGGGCTCACGGCGCTCTCCCGGCAGGTTGCATCGATGGTGGGCAGGAAGTCGGTGGCGTGCCTGCGGGGCCCGCTGAACGGGCGGGTTGCGATGACGGTTCGCCCGCGGCCGAGTGCGATACTGCCGTGGAGGCTCGAGGTTTCGAACGCGAGGGCATACGGCAAGTCGCTTCGTTGGCTATCGTCCATGGTGGGGCGATGATACAAGTTTTCACACGCGCGAGCACGTCGCCCGACCCTGCCCGGCGAATTCACTCCTGCAGCCCTTGATGGCGTCCACCGGGGATTGACGGGCAGTGAGTCCGGCCATAGAGTCGGTATCGCGTGTGGGCGCTTTTTCGGGGAGGGCGATTCCGGTGAGTCGTCCCATCCCGGGCGGTCAATCGTCGGTTCGTGCGGATGGATAGCTATTACAGGTAGCCAGTGTGTTTGCGGTCATTTCGGATATTCATGCGAATCTCGAGGCTCTCGAAGCCGTCTTTGAGGACGTGGACCGCCGGTCCGTTAAGCAGGTTTACTGCTTGGGAGACATCGTCGGCTACGGTGCGAGTCCTGCCCAGTGTTTGGATCTGATTATCGATCGATGTGAGGCGGCGCTTTGCGGTAACCACGACCAGGCGGTTTTTTTCGAACCGACCAACTTCAATGTGGGGGCGGAGCGAGCGTCCTATTGGACGCGGCAGGTCTTCGAGGACGAACCGAACAAGGCGAAGCGGGATCGGCGATGGGAGACTCTGGGCAAGCTGCCCATCTTCTACGAAGCCAAGGGCCTGCTCATGGTCCACGCATCGCCCCGCCGGCCGGTGAACGAGTATCTTTTCCCGGAAGACGTCTACACGAGCCCCAGCAAGATTATGGAGAATTTCCGGCGGCTGGATACGCACCAGATGGCCTGCCTGGTGGGCCACACGCACGTGCCGGGCGTTTTCCTTGATGATCCTTGCTTCGATCCGCCGGATGAACTGCCGGAGATGAACATCTACTCGATCACGCCGGATGAGAAGGCAATCATCAACGTCGGCAGTGTAGGCCAGCCGCGCGATCGGGATCCTCGGCTGTGCTATGTGGTGGTTTACGAGAAGGGTGAGGCGCCGGAAGGATACGATCCTCCGGAGGTCGAGGAGGACGAGTACTGCACCACACTCGAGTTCGTCCGGCTGGAGTACGATGTTGAGAAGGCCGCCCGCAAGATCCTCGACATCCCGGAGCTGGACGATTTCTTGGGAACCCGGTTATACGAGGGACGGTAGCACAACACCGCCCCGGCCGCGCATCCTCAACAGGCTGACCGCTGCCGCTGTTGCGGCGCGACCGCGCGAGTGAATCTCTAAATACAACGAAAGACAGATGGATAAATCGGATACGCCCCGCAATCTGCTTCTTGCCATGGCCATCTTCTTTACGGTGCTGTGGATCGGTCCGCGTCTGCTTCCGGTGCCCTCGCCGACGCCGCCCAGCACCGGTGAGACGGTTACGGGGGCACAGCCCGTACCGCAAACTGCGCCTGTGGCTGCCGGAGCGCCGGCCGTTACCTCAATGGAGACGCCGCACAGGCCTGCGGATTCGCCGCCGGATAGCTCCGCCTACACTCTGGTGGAAGCGGACACCGCCCAGACGTTTGCGATGGGATCCGCCGAGGCCAATGGCGTTGATGCTCATTACGCCGAGAGCCCGTTCCGAATGCGCCTGACGGTGTCCAACATTGGTGCTTCGGTGGAGTCGGCGACCATGACCGACCACGCGGAGGCCCCCGGGGAGGCTGCGCGATACCAACTTCTGGCTCCGGTGGTGGCAGGTGATGGCACGCAATACCGGTCACTGGCCATCGAGAAGATCAGGGTCGACGAGACGGATCTGTTGCTCCATGACAAGAAGTGGCACTCCGATGGGGTCAGGCCGTGCAAGACCGCATCCGGGGAAGAGGCGGAGTGTCTCGAGTTCTGGATAGAGGCGCAGTGGGAAGGTGAACCTCTGGTCAAGATCGTCCGCAGCTATACGCTGCCGACGCTGACCGTAGATTCCGGCCGCGAGGATCTGTATGCCGAGACCCGGGTGGAGAGTCTTGCGGATCGTGACGTGAAGGTGTTGCTGACCTACCGCGGAGGCGTGGGGGTGAAGCGAAGTCCGAGCGCCAGGATGTTGGACGAATACGTGGACTGGGGTATCTCGGCGGACGGACGGGTCGTCGGTCACCGCGAACAGTTCGCCAATGTCGCCAAGAAGGCTGCCACGGGGCGCAGACTGTATCCTGAGCCTGGTGAGCCGGGTGCGTTGCTCTCCTGGGCGGCGACGGCCAATACCTACTTTACATGCACATTGGCGCCATTGAACGCGGACGGTTCGGACAACGCCAAGTACTTAGCGGCCGTGGATGCGGTTGATCTCGATGGCTCATCCGACACCACGGACGATGCCACCGTGCGTTTTGTCGCGGGAGGAATGGATGTCAAGCAGGGGGCATCGCTTCGTTTTCCGGTAGCGATCTACCTGGGCCAGAAGAACGGCGATGCGTTTCGAACCGATCCGGAATACTCCCGGCGCAACTATTACTACCAGATCTCGCAGGGATTCGGGATATGTACGTTCACCTTCCTGGTCGAACTGATGATCTGGCTATTGAACAGCCTGTTCTTCGTCGTACGCGACTTCGGCGTGGCTATTGTCATTCTCGTGATGGTGGTCCGCTTCCTGCTCCACCCGATTACGAAGAAGGGCCAGGTCAATATGGTCCGGATGCAGCACCGGATGCAGGAGCTGGCTCCGAAGATTGAGGAGGTCAAGAAGAAGTACGCCAACGACAAGGCCCGGATGAACCAGGAGATGATGAAACTGAACATCAACCCGGCCGGCCAGCTCTTCACCTGCCTGCCGATGATGATTCAGATGCCGATCTGGATTGCGCTGTACCTGAGCCTGAGCAACAACATCCTGATGAGGCACGAGGCGTGCGTGTTCCTACCGTGGATTCACGATCTCACGGCGCCGGACGCCTTGTATGTGTTTTCCGCGCCGATTGTGGTGCCGTTGTTTGGCTGGGTACTGCCCTCATTCAACTTACTGCCGATCTTCGTAGCCGTGTTCATGTACACCCAGCAGAAACTGCAGCCCAAACCCACTCCGAACCCCAACGCTACCGAACAGCAGCGGCAGCAACAGGAGATGATGCAGAAGATGATGCCGATGATGAGCATTATGATGCTCATCATCTTCTATAAGATGCCTGCGGGCCTTAACCTGTACATCATGTGCAGCTCGTTGTTCGGGACGATCGAGCAGAAACGGATCCGCCAGCATATCAAGGAGCGCGAGGCCGCCGGGACCTTGCATAAGAAGGACCCGCCGGACGGGCTGGCGGCAAAGCCTAAGAAGCCGGGCCGACTGGCGATGTATGTAGAACGTCTCCAGAAGGCTGCGGAAGAGGCTAAGAAGATGCCGACGCAGCGGCCGGGCAAGCGCCCGCGCCGGTGATGGGATGAGGATTACCTCCGGCGGACCGCGACGATTCTCTGCGTTATTCGTCGGCGTTTGGATTCGAATCCGGTGCGCTGTCGGCCTTTTTTCTGAAGTTGCGGTGCCACCATCTGTCATAGTTGCGCACGGCGTCGGCGAAATCGTGGGCCGCATCTTCGGGTTCGCCGGTGACGGAATCTACTCTCTTATAGTAGCGTTCACGGTCCCGGCGGCCGACGACGACCTCTACATCCAGAGTCTGGTCTTTGCGCAAGACGGTCAGGGTCATTTTCGTGCCGGGGGGTTTCTGCCGGACTGATTCACCGAACTCGCGTGACGTCTCTTGCCGATTGGGCAGGCGTTCTATTGGTTGGCCGTCCCGGGCGATAACGACGTCGGATTCGCGCAAGCCGGCGCGCTTAGCAGCGGTGTCGCTGAATACTCTTGATATTCGTATGCCGACATGTCCTTCCAGGATGCGGGGGTCATCGGCATGGGTTAACGGGGCGGCGTATTGCTCAATACCGAGGAACCCGTTCCGGTCGTATACGTGGTAGGACAGATAGGCTCTCAGCGCAATAGCCTCGATCCGCAGCCGCGTCTCCAGATCGTCTGCGCTTTGGTACGCCGCGCGCAGCTTGCCTAACGCCGGTGGGCCGATTTCGATCAGCCGCGCGGTAGCCTCGCAACGATCATCGTAATAGGGTGAGCCCAACAGCGGGATCAATCGATTGATTTGAGCGGCGGTGGCGTCCTCCAGGGGGAGGGAGAATTCCCCGCCGTCAGGAGGCGGCGACGGCACCTCGATATTCGCCGCGGGAGGGGACGCACCGGCAACGATTGCCCAGAATAACGTCCACCACCCGATCGTTGACGTATTCATCGTTACCCCTGCCGGCGGCAATTGAGTCTACAGCAGACTGCAGAATTCGGAGCAGACGCGGTCCACGTCGCCTTCGGTTAGTTCGTGATGAAACGGCAACGCCACCGTGCGGCCGGTCAGCGCTTCGCATATTGGAAAGTCGCCGGGCCGATAGCCGAACCGTTCCGCGTAGAAGGGCTGCAGGTGGATCGGAGCGAAGTAGTTGCTGCAGCCGATGCCGCGCTCCTGCAATGTTTGCAGGATACGGTCCCGGTCCTCTTGGGTGTATTGATCGGCGAGCCGGACAACCCAGACGAACCAGCTTACCTCGGCGTCAGCGTGGACTTCCTGCATCGTGATCCGGGACTCGTCGCGCAGCCGCTCCCGGTAAAGGGCGCATACCCGGTTGCGTTCCTCGACGATTTCCGCAAGGCGCTGCAACTGCGCGATGCCCAAGGCGCAGTTGATGTCGCTAAGACGGTAGTTATAGCCCAGCCGCGGATGGGCCAGCCAACCTCCGTTGGTATCGCGGCCCTGGTTGCGAAGAGAGCGGCACAGCCGGGCAAGTTCCGCGTCTCCCGTCACGATCATTCCGCCCTCGCCCGTGGTGATCTGCTTGTTCGGATAGAACCCGAATACGGATGCGTCACCGAATGAGCCGGCCGGCTTCCCCTGATAGCGGCTGCCCAGCGCTTCGCACGAATCCTCGATTACTCGCAGCCCGTGCTGCTTTGCCGTCTCGATGATTCGATCCATTTCTGCGACCTGGCCGAAGACGTCTACGGCGATCACGGCTTTCGTTCTCGGGGTCACGGCCGCTTCGACCAAGTCCGGGTCGATGTTCCACGTGCCTGAGTCGATGTCTACGAAGACGGGTTTAGCTTCCTGTAACAAAACGCAGTTGGCGGAGGCGATGAACGAGAACGGGGTTGTGATGACCTCATCGCCCGGACCGATTTCCATGGCCTGCATCAACAGGTGTAGGCCGGCCGTTCCGCTGGAACAGGCCACCGCGTGGTCTCGTTGGCAGTAGACGGCGAAATCGTCTTCAAAGGCCGGCAGTTTCGGGCCGAGACTCAGGTTCGAGCTGCGCAGCACTTCAACTACGGCGTCGATCTCGGCTTGGGTGATGTTCGGTCGGGCCAAGGGGATGGAATCAGGCATAGGGTCCTCGTTACTGGTTGATTATACAGCGTGGCAATCTGCACCGGTCCGCATTATAGTATCGGTGCGCCAACGCCGATACGTTGTCGGCGGGTCTGCCGGCACGGTGCCGTGTCGCGGCGTCATAAGCGCTCGGGGCAGCCTCCTGCCACCCGGGCGATATCGGACCAGTATCTTAAAGGGCGCAGTTGTGGCAAAACCTACAGAGACATCCAGGATGAAAAGGAAGCGTACGCCGAGCGGAAATCGCCGGCCGAATCGGCTACTGTTGTCCGATAAGGACTGGCTCGAAGCGATCGATAATAGGACGATTCGGGTCGGTATCGTTGGGATGGGCTACGTCGGACTGCCCCTGATGCGCACTTTTTGCGGGGCAGGCTTCCGGTGCGTCGGGTTCGACGCGGATGAGGTCAAGGTAGATAAGCTCAATTCCGGGCGCAGCTACATTAAGCACCTGCCCTCTTCCGTGATCAAGAAGGTCCTGGCCGAGGGGCTCTTCGAGGCCAGCGACGATCCGTCGTTACTGCGCAAATGCGACGCGATTCTGGTTTGCGTGCCCACGCCCCTGACGAAGATGCGCGATCCGGACATGAGCTATGTCGACAGCACGATGCACCTTATTGCCGACAATCTGCGTCGCGGGCAGTTGGTTGTATTGGAGAGCACGACCTATCCGGGAACAAGCAACGAACTAGTCAAACCGATCCTCGAAAGCAGCGGGTTGAAGGCGGAGAAGGACTTCTTCCTCGCGTTCTCGCCCGAGCGTGAGGACCCGGGGCGGGTCGACTACACTACCGAGACCATCGCGAAGTTGGTCGGTGGCATCGGTCCACAGAGCGGGAAGATCGCCACGGCGTTGTACGGGGCGGCTGTGAAGGAGGTCGTGCCCGTGTCGAGTTGCGAGGTGGCCGAAGCCGCCAAGATCCTCGAGAACGTCTACCGGTGCGTGAACATTGCGATGATCAATGAGCTCAAGCTGCTCTTCGATCGAATGGGGATCGATGTGTGGGAGGTGATTCGGGCGGCGTCCACCAAGCCGTTTGGTTTTCAGGCTTTCTACCCGGGGCCGGGGCTGGGCGGGCACTGTATTCCGATAGACCCGTTTTACCTGACTTGGAAGGCCCGCCAGTATGATATGAGCACCCGGTTCATCGAGCTGGCCGGGGAGATCAACACTGCGATGCCCGAGTTTGTGGTCGCGAAAGTTGCCGAGGCGCTGAACACCAAGAAGAAGTCGGTAAACGGGTCCAAGATCCTGATTCTCGGCCTGGCCTACAAGAAGGACATAGATGACATCCGGGAGTCACCTTCTATTGCTCTGATAGAACTGCTCCGAGCCGGCGGGGCCAAGGTCGACTACAACGACCCGTATGTGAAACGCACTCCGCGCCAACGCGAACACAATCTCGGCATGGTCAGCAAGAACCTCACCGAGAAGACGCTGGCGGGCTACGATTGCGTGGTTATCGCGACGGATCACTCCGCTTACGACTACGATTGGATCGTCAAGAACGCCAAGCTGGTGGTCGACTCGCGCAATGCCACGCAGGATGTCGAGAACGGCCGGAGGAAGATCGTCAAAGCGTAGGCTGCCGATTCCGGCATCGGTTCCGAACAAGTCGGCTGCAGTTCCTTCCCCTTCCCGCACAGGGGGGGGGCGAAGGGGCGTTCTGGTGGAGAAGGACCGGTCTTAGCGTCTGCCCGGTGCATGCTCTTTCACCACACGAAACGGAGTCCACCAGCCGTATTCAAGTCCGTCGATGATTGCCTTGTGCATGGTTATCGGTCTTTCGGTGTCTCCTCGGGCTTGCCGTTCGACGAACGGTCCGGGAAGACCGTCCCGCTAAGCGTGCGGGTCCTGGGGGATTGGGGAATTCGGTTTACCTGCTCTTACCCGCGGAATAGAATAGGCTGACCATCGGTAGGTCCGCGCGCCCGTCCACAGAGGGTCCGCGCGGCGCTGCTGTGACGGGGCTGGGAGAGGCGGATAACAGAGGAACAGGGGAGGGAAGCGCATGTCGCTCGACGGATTACTTGTACGGACGCTTCTGCTGACGGTCGGGTGCTTTCTGGCGACTGCGCCGGCGCAGGGGGCGGACGTCTACGTTGATGCAAACGCCACCGGTCCGACTCATGACGGAACGAGCTGGTGTTCGGCCTATCTGACCCTGCAAGAGGCGTTGGAGTCGCCCTTGCTGTTGCCGCCGGCCACGGTCTATATGGCGGACGGAACGTACCTCCCCGCGCTTCCCGAGGAGCCGGAGACCGATCTTCGCAAGGCCACTTTCTCTATCCCGGCGCGCGTGCGAGTCCGCGGCGGTTACGCCGGCTGCGGCGCAACCGATCCGGATGAGCGCGACCTCAGAGGGTACGAGACGATCCTCAGCGGTGATCTGGACGGTGATGACTACGACGGTGGAGACAACAGCGAGAATTGCTATCACGTCGTGACTGTGGGTGGCGGGTCGACGATTATCAGTGAGGTACAGCTTGATGGCGTGACGATCACCGGTGGTCATGCCGATGGAGCAGGGTTCAAAGGCTACGGCGCGGGCGTGCTGAACAACTATGGGGAGGTTGTTACCGTTCGCGACTGTCTGGTGACGGCCAATCGTGCCAAGTACGGCGGCGGGGTGTATAGCATCGCAGGCAATCTGACGTTGGAGGACTCCACGATTGCGGGAAATGTCGCCACGAATTGGGGAGGAGGACTCTACGATACGGCTACCGGTTTCGAATTCGGAGCGAAGTTGGTCAACTGCCTGCTCGTTGACAATAAGGCGGGGAGCAGTGGATATGGCGGAGCGGTGTTCAGTAATGGGGCCGATACGCAGCTTCACAACTGCACGATATACGGCAACCATGCTTACGGTTATGGAGGACTGTTCGGCCAATCTACTCACTTCCGAATCGACAACACCATACTTTGGGGCAACACCCAGGATTTTCGGGGGGACGAAAGCGCGCAGATATGGCTTATTGGCGGCCTGGCGAGTATTACCAACACGTGCGTCGACGGCTGGAGCGGAAGTCTGGGAGGAACGGACAACTTCGGGGACGATCCGCTGTTCACGCCCGGTCCGATCGGGTGCTACTACCTGAGTCAGGAGGAAGCAGGTGACGCCGAGGACAGCCCGTGCCTGGATGCCGGCAGTGATACGGCCGCCAACGAGTACCTCGATGACCGGACCACGCGGAGCGACGAGGTAACCGATGACGGAATGGTGGATGTCGGTTTTCACTATCCGGTAACCGGGTTCGAGCTGCTGATGGGCGACCGCGATCACGATGGGGACGTTGACCAGATCGACTTCGCAGAGTTTACCGAGTGCATGACCGATCCGGAGCCGTCCGGTCTGTCGCCGTGCTGCCGCGTCTTTGATGCGGACTACGACGACGATGTGGATCTGTACGATGTTGCGGAGTTCGCGACGGGTTTCACCAGTCCGTAGCGATCGAGGCAGGACGGATCCGGGCGACCCGAGTGTCGAGCGGGTGGCTCAGACATCCTGCCTGCATAATGCCGGATAACGCCTGTGGCATGGGTAGGGCATCGTCGACGGGTGTAGGGCATGGTCGAGGTACGAGACCTGCCGCGGTGTTGGCCGTGGTGGCAGGTCTCGTACCTCGACCGTGCCCTACGGGTAGTACCGAATGCGTGGCATCTGTGAACTAGTTTCGGCGCGCCGTGCGTTTACGCGTTTTCGCGCGGGGATCATCGGCTCTTCCAGGTCCAGCACGCACGACCACGGATGTTCTTCGATATTCCGGACGGCATGCAAGGGGCAAAAGGACCTGGGCCACCCCGACCGCCCGTAGGGCTGCGGGCTTTGCGGGTTTTGAGGGTGTGAGTGCCCAAGGGGTGGCATGGGTCAACTTGTTGACCCGTGTGTTACAACGGCTTCGGTGAGCGGGGTGACGAGAACATAGGGATGGTAGGTGCCGCTCTCCACGGGCAAGCGGGGAGTGCCGATGACGTTTGTGCGTGATCACCTGATGGACGGCTATATCCAGTGTGAACGAGCTACGCTTGCCCATGCCACCCTCGACATGTCGCGCATTTGCGGAGTTTCAGGCGTGGATCATCGGCTCCCCCAGGTCCAACGCGCACAATTACCGATGTTCTTCGACAGTCGGGATGGCATGCAAAGGCAAAAAAGGACCTGGGCCACCCGACTCGGTTGTTCATGTCACCGGCGCCGGTAGGTTGGTTAGCTCCAATAGGCCACCGCGCGCTGGAACACGGATAAGCCGTCCGGGGTGCCCTCCGGGTTTCGTGCGGTCCATTGGGGGTGCTGGGTGTGGGAGAAGTGCCGGTCGGGGTGGGGCATGAGCCCGAACACCCGGCCGGTCGAATCGCACAATCCGGCGATGCCGCGCACGCTGCCGTTGGGGTTGGCCGGGTAGCGATCGTATTCGCCGTTGGCATCGACGTATCTGACGGCAACTAACCCGCGCCGCGCAAGATCCTCTTCAATCTGATCACTTGCCGTGACGACCTTACCTTCCGCGTGCTCTACGGGAAGTTCGAGGAAACTACCTCCTTTAAGAAACGCGCAGTGATCCGTACAGACTTGCAGACGAACCCACCTCGCTTCGAAGCGGGCAGAGTCGTTGTAGGTGACCGTCACCTGTCCCGCGCCGGCGTCGCCACCGGGAAGGAGCCCGGCCTTGACCAGGACTTGGAACCCGTTGCAGATGCCCAAGATTCCCCCGCCGCGTTGGATGAGTTCGCGCAGGGCGTCGGATAGATCCAGCAGAATACGCTGTGCAAGAATCGCCCCTGCGGCGATGTCGTCGCCGTAGCTGAACCCGCCGGGGATGGTGACAATCTGAACTTCGTCCAGAATCGCCGGATTCTCTGCCAGGGCATTGACATGCACCAAACGCGGTTTCGCCCCGGCGAGGTGCCAGCAGTGCATCACTTCCTCATCGCAGTTAATGCCGGCGGTTCGCAAGACCAGTACGCGTGCATCAGCCATGGTTATCGTCCTCCTCCCTGGGCCAGCGGCGCCCGCCACGCACTCGCCAAGTCGGCAACCGGCAGATCGATGAGCTTCTCGCCACTACGGTGGAGTCGTACGAATGGCTCGCCCTCGACTCGGCCGATGATTGGGAAACCGCAACCGGCGGCCTCGGACTCGGGCATCTCCAAAATGTAACTAGTGGCTCGAGATTCCAGCAAACCACCATCGTAATCAGCGTCGTCCAGCGTAACGGCGGCGCCCAAGCCGGACGCGATGCCCATCTCCGCAACCGCCCCGGCCAAGCCGCCGTCGCTGATGTCGTGAGCGGCACGCACCCTGCCGGCCGCGATCAGCTCGGCAACCCGGTGATGCAGGCGGCGAGCTTCTTCCAGCCCGACCAGATCAACGGGAGCCGAGGCCAGCACCAGGCAATCGCCGGGCTGTTTGAAATCCATCGACACGCATTTGCGCACGTCCGGCACAATCCCCAACGCGCTGATGAGCAGAGTTCCCGGAATGGCAATCCGCGCCGGCAGCCCGACTCGCCGGGCCTCGTCCTTGCTCATGGAGAACTCGTTGTTCAGCGAATCCTTACCGGAGACGAAGGGCAACCCGTATGCAATGGCGGCATCGCGCGCTCCACAGCACGCTCGGACTAACGTCCCGAGCGACTCTTCCGTTTCCACCTTCGGCCAGCAGAAGTTGTCGAGAACGGCGATGCGGTCCGGATCGGCCCCGACGCAGAGCACATTGCGCAACGCCTCGTCTACGGCGATCACGGCCATCCAATACGGATCGATGTCGAACAACTCGGGGCATAGCCCATTGCCCAGGGCGATTCCGCCATCGCGGTCGTACCGTGGTCGGAGTACGGCGGCGTCAGACGGACCGAAACCCGGTCCGGCCAGCGGTTTGAGAACGCTCCTGCCCTGCACCTCGTGGTCGTACTGCCGGATCACCCACTCTTTGGAGGCGGTGTTAACGTTTCCCAACGCCGCGAGCAGTCGCTCGTTCGACGCGGGGGAGTCGTCGGTTTGCGGTTTCGGCTTGCCGGTCCGGGCGGTCCACGTAGCCGTGCGGGTCGTGCGAGGTACTCCGTTGTGCAGGAACTCCATATCCAACTCGCCGACGACGGTGTCGTTATAGCGGACCCGCAGCCGGCGGTCGTTCGTGAAAGTCCCGATCACGGTGGCCTCGACCTCTTCTTCCGCGAACAGCTTCAGGAAAACGTCGAGTCGATCGGGAGGCACGGCGAAGACCATCCGCTCTTGTGCCTCCGAGATCCAGATTTCATCGTAGCGCAACCCGGCATACTTCAGGGGCACATCGTCCAAGCGGACTTCGGCGCCGAGATGTTCACCCATCTCCCCGACCGCGCTGCTCAGCCCGCCCGCCCCGCAATCCGTAACTGCCGAGTACAAACACCCGAGCGGGTGATCGCGGGCTAAAAGCTGGGCATCGAGGACCTTCTTCTCTTCGATGGCGTTGCCGATCTGCACCGCGTGAGAGAACTCATCGGCGTGGGAATCGGTAAGCTCGGCGGATGAGAACGTGGCCCCGTGGATGCCGTCTCGCCCGGTCCGCCCGCCGGCCACCACGATGTGATCCCCCGGGTGCGGTTCTTTCGCGATCCGATCACGCGGTATCAATCCGACGCAGCCGCAGAAGACCAACGGGTTGCCGAGGTAACGATTGTCGAAGTAGATCCCCCCGTTGACGGTGGGGATACCCATGCGGTTACCGTAATCGCGGACGCCGCCCACCACGCCTTTGAGCACGCGGCGCGGGTGGAGCACGCCTTCCGGCAGCTTCGCCGCGTCAAAGTCGGGCGGGGCGAAGCAGAAGACGTCCGTGGAGGCGATCGGTTTGGCGCCCAACCCGCAGCCCATCACGTCGCGGATACACCCGCCGATCCCCGTCGCGGCGCCGCCGTACGGCTCAATGGCCGATGGGTGATTGTGCGTCTCCGCCTTGAACGCTATGCCGTACTCGTCGTCGAACGCGATCACGCCGGCATTGTCCACAAAGACCGAAAGGCACCAGTCTCGGGCGAGAGTGGTTGTGGCCTCGACGATCGTTTCTTTGAGCAGGTTGTCGAAGGTCAACTCGACCTGTCCCTCGGCGCCCATTGCATCTCCGCGATAGCGGATCGCACTCCTCAGTGTTTTGTGGACGCAGTGCTCTGACCAGGTCTGGGCGAGGGTCTCGAGTTCCAGATCCGTCGGCTCGCGATCCTGTTTCCTGAAGTAGTCGCGGATGGTCTCCATCTCTTCAACGGAGAGGAACAGGTGGGCCTCCCGAGAGAGTTTGGCTAGTTCGTCACGTCCGAGATTGCGAAGGTGAACGTTTCGCAGTTCGAACGGCAGTTCAGGCGGCGTCGGAAACGACTCGGGGATAGCGTCGTTGCGGTCGAAGCCTTGTATGTACCACTTCTCGATGCAGCCGTTGGCCAGCACTCGCCGGGCGATCTGTTCGAGTTCGGACAGTCCGGCCGCCCCGAGCACCTCGTACCGCCGAGCGGTGTGTACGTCAGCCAGACCGGCGTCCGGCAAGCCTTGGGCGGCAAGCAAGCGGCGGGCGGCCTCAAGCGTGCTGGTGGCCACGGGGTTCATAACGCCGGGCAGGGCGTGGACCTCGACCGCGGCACGGGTGTCACCGCGGAGTGAATAGCCCTCGCTGACGGCACATTCCTCGGCCACCGGGTCGGTAAGCAGCTTCTCCGCGATCAACTCGACGTCTGCTCGGGTCAGCCGGCCGGAGAAGAAGTAAATGTTGCTGGTCGAGACCGCCTCGATGCCGTCTAGCCCGATCTGGCGGATGTCAGCCAGAACATCGCGGCCATGGCCGTCGAGCTGCGGGGTTCGCGGTTTCACCCGCACGTGCCAGGTGGAACCGCGTGAATCATCATTGCGGGGCATGAGCGTTGATGAACCTCCTGTCGTTGGGCGACTCGTTCCCTCGATCAAGCTGCTAAGGTATAGTGGATTTGATTCCTTGACCAGTCCACCGTAACTTCGGGAGCTAGGTTGGTGAATCCGGGGAATCGAGTAAGTTGGAGGATCTTCGGTGCAATTCGCGTCCTCGATTAGCGATGCCACGGATTCCACGCAGGCTGTTGAGGAGCTGCTGGAGCCGATCGACGGGGTAGTGACCCCGGGGATGGCGGATCTGGTTCTGCTGTTCGCCACCGCCCATTTCGAAGACGAGCTGGAGGAAGTGGTCGAGCGAGTCTCGGCGGCTTTTCCCAACGCGATGCTGTTAGGCTGCACGGCGGAGGGGACGATCGGGTGTGATCGGGAGCTGGAGCGCACGCCGTCGATGTCCCTGCTGGCCGCAACGTTGCCGGATGTGTGTATCCGCCCGTTCCATGTGAGGCAGCCGGACCTGGAGGCCGCTGAGTCCCTGTGCGATTGGGAACGGATGGTAGGGGCTTCTCCGGAATCTACGCCTCTCTTTGTTGCCTTGGGCGATCCCTTTCGGGTGGATATTGTCAGGTTCGTGCGGCAGCTCAACAAGAACTATCCGAACTCGCCGCTGGTGGGGGGGCTGGCCAGTGCGGCTTACGAGCCGGGGCAGAACCGGTTGATTGTCGGTGGCGAAGTCCATCGGGAAGGGATCGGCGGAGTAGCCTTAACCGGTCGACTGGCGGTCGATACGGTCGTCTCCCAGGGGTGCCGTCCGATTGGCACACCGTTTGTCATCACCCGAGGTGATCGCAACGTCATTTATGAGCTGGGCGGGCATGCGGCGCTTAAGCAATTACACGATCTGCTGGTCGATCTGCCGGACGGTGAGCAAGAGCTGGTGCGGAACGGGCTGTTCATCGGGCGGGTGATCGACGAGCACAAAGACCATTTCGCCCGGGGTGATTTCCTGATTCAGAGCATCGTCGGGGTGGATCAGGCCGGCGAGGCGATCGGGATCATCGGGCATGCCCGAGTCGGGGCGACCGTGCAGTTCCACATTCGCGATGGAGCCAGCGCGGACGAGGATCTTCGGGTGATGCTGGCGCCCCACGCCGACCGCGATATCCGCGGGGCGATGCTTTTCGGCTGTAACGGGCGGGGTATGAATATGTGGCCTCAGCCGGGGCATGATGTAGGCGTCCTGCACGACATTCTGGGGGATGTGCCGGTGGCCGGGTGCTTCTGCGGCGGAGAGTTCGGCCCGACCGGCGGCGACAACTACGTCCACGGCTTCACGGCCAGCATCGCGCTGATTAGCGAACCGGCCGACGATGCCGAGTCGGTTGGCTAACCACGTTCAGGAGACAACGGTGGATAACGTGTCGGAGGCGAATGCCCGGCAAGCGCAAGCCTGGAACACCAACGCCGAGTTCTGGGACGCCCGCATGGATGAGAGTCATGATTTTTTCCGACTGCTGGCCTGGCCGGCGTCGGAGCGACTCCTCGCTCTGAAGCCCGATCAGCAAGTCCTGGATATCGCGTGCGGAAACGGGGTCTCCAGCCGCGCGCTTGCCCGGCTTGGCGCTAACGTGCTTGCTCTTGATTTTGCCGAGAACATGATTGAGGCCGCTCGACGCCGCGAGCAACCGGGACCGGGCGTCATCGATTACCGCGTTCTGGACGCGACTGACGAGCAGGCACTGTGCAACTTGGGCGAGGGGCGCTTTGACGCGACCCTGTGCACGATGGCCCTGATGGACATTGCCGATCTGGATCCGTTGATGGCTGCTCTTACGCGCGTGCTCAAGCCTGCGGGGTGCTTTGTATTCTCGATGCTTCATCCGTGTTTCAACAACCCTTCCACGATTCAGATGGGCGAGATCGAAGACCGCGATGGCGATCTTGTTACGACCTGGTCGGTCAAGGTCTCGCGGTATATGACCACGGAGCGTCGCGGCGGCCTGGCCATGCCGGATCAACCGGTTCCGCACACGTACTTTCATCGTCCGCTGTCGAAGCTGTTGGGGATCGCGTTCAATGCGGGGTTCGTGTTGGACGCCATGGAAGAGCAGGCCTTCCCGCCCGAGAACCGCGGAGGGAGCACCATATTCTCGTGGAACGGGCACTTTGCGGAGATACCGCCGGTGCTGGTGTGCAGGCTTCGCTTGGCGAGGTGACAGGCGATGGCGGTTAGTAGCGCAGGATTTTGGCCTGCAATATATCGGAAAACGCCGGCGGCATGGGTAGGGCAGCGTCGAGGTACGAGACCTGCCGCGACGTCGCCGGTCGCGCAAAGACATGTTGACTTCATGCTATGTAATAGGCCGATCCCGGCGCGCCGTGAGCTCGTGACAGAGAATTGACACCTGGGTAGGGCACGGTCGAGGTACGAGACCTGCCGCGGTCCTCGCGCGATGTGCGCTGTTGCGGCAGGTCTCGTGCCTCGACCATGCCCTACGTTTGCGCTCGACCCGTCGCTACGCGCCTGTGTTCCCCAAAGGGGCGGTCGTCCGTCCGGCAGCCCAACGAGGTTGATACCCTCACACCCGGCTAACCGCATAGGTCCTCGCGCGATGTGCGCTGTTGCGGCAGGTCTCGTGCCTCGACCATGCCCTACGTTTGCGCTCGACCCGTCGCTACGCGCCTGCGTTCCCCAAAGGGGCGGTCGTCCGTCCGGCAGCCCAACGAGGTTGATACCCTCACACCCGGCTAACCGCATAGGTCCTCGCGCGATGTGCGCCTTTGCGGCAGGTCTCGTGCCTCGACCATGCCCTACAGACTGGCTATCCCCCCCGGCACGCGATCAAGCAACGGTCAACGTCCACACCGCGCCAACTCGGTCAACAGCCAATCCCCGAACGTATCCGCTATATCTTCCTCGCCGGGCCACGACACCACCGGGCAATCGCGATCCGAGTTCTCACGCGAACGATCCAGGGCGATGAAGTGATCTTCGTCACGACCCACGACCATCAGGTGGTGCGGCAGGCCTCGTTGATGCGCTTCGGAGATAGAACGGAGTAGCGTGATTCCCTCCTGGACTTTGGTCATCGAATCGATCTTGAAGTAGTCGAACGTATGCCAGAAGAGCAGAAGCGCAAGAGGGTAGTCTTCTTCGGTGTAATGCGGCAAGCTCTTGATACCCGCCTTCTCCACCGCGGCGCGCCAGCGGCTTTGGTTCCGGTCGATCAGGTTCTTGAGGTTTTCGCAGAAGGCAAACTCATCGCTCGAAGATCTGAACCCTTCAAGAGCATATTGGACGACATGAAACTCGAGGTTCTCAGAGGGGTCCTGCTCAGAGGGTTCCGACGGGTCCTCGATCGGCGTCTCTGCGCTTGTTGGACTGTTCTTGCCCATCTTAAGCCGAGCTTCCTCCTGCTTCCGGGCCGTTTCGCGCCATAGGTCTATAGCGTGCAGTATCGGCCAGTCCACGACGCTATTGATTAGGTTGGCGAACGTACGGATCGAGTCGAACTTGCTGATCTCTTCCGGGTCGTCCATGTACTCGTGATCGATGTATGCGACCCTCGCTCGGTAAGTTTTCGACTTGGATCGGCCGAGGACCCAGTACGCCTGCGTGTCCAGGTTCCCGAGCGTGAAATAGCCGGCCTTGATGATGGTCTTCTGATCTTCGACCTTCCAACCATCATCCGGTCCGTCCAGAACCAGGGTCCGGACCTGCTCTATAGGATCTTCGTCCTTGGCTTTGTCAAAGATATGCAGGTCCGCTTCGAAGATGGCGGCTTCCTTCCAGAGCATCGCGTACCAATCCGGGACTATCCCGCGATAGGCCGCTTGAGCCCGGTTCACCTCAGTTTCGGAGAAGACCTTGCCGCGCCCTGCCAACATCCGCTCGATATCCGCAATCTTCGCGCTAATCCCGTCCCAGAATCGAAAACGGTTCATTGGTTCTCCTCCGCGATGTTGTGCCTGGTCGGCAGCCGGAACGCACGACTTATCATCCCCGGCGCAGAGCCTCGACGATCTCTTGTCGGTGCGATTCCATGCTGGTTTCAGGATAGGCGGGATGTCAGCCGATCTCAAGGCGCTATTCGGGGGAGGTAGGGGCTGCGGGCTCCGGAAGCCAGACAGATGGCGGACCCGTTGGTTACTCGAACTCGGCCACCGCGGCCAGCAGAGCCTGCACGGTTCCGGGTTCGCTCTCTGAATGTCCGGCCTCTTCTACGATGACCAGTTTCGACTTCGGCAAAGCCTTATGCAAACGCCACGCTGTGATCGGCGGGCAGATCACGTCGTACCGGCCGTTGATGATCGTGGTGGGGATGTCCTTGAGCTTGCCCGCCTCGCGCAGAATCTGATCATGTTCCAGGAAGAACCCGTTGGCAGCGTAATGGCAGTCAATCCGGGCGCCCGGCACGACGCTGTGATCGCCCCAGGCGTCTTGGACCTCCTCGTCGGATGCGTGTAGCTTGCCGGTCGTGACCGCGCACCGGACCCCGGCGATCAGGACTATCGCCGCCACCACGCCCCAGAAGCCGGCCTCAAGGTAGTTGCCGATCTCGAACAAGATGGTACTCCTCGGCTCGCGGGTTCGGGGCTTTCGTGCGCGGGTAGAATCGACGCAGCGACCCTCTGGGAGAGGATACTTGCCGTCAATCGTGTTCCGGGCGTGACCCCGGTTCGGCCTGCGTGCGACGCAGGGCCATCAGTAAAGCCCAACCAGCCCACCCGAAAGGCACCGCTAGCACAATCCCCAGCGGCCCGAATATCCCATCAACGGCCCCAATCGTCAAGCCGGTGGTACTGAACAGCAGCCACAGCCCGGCCAGCGAGGCCACCAGGCGTTGTGGTTGGCTACCTCCGGGCTCGTATCTCAGCCCACAAGCCCGACAATCTCGATACGGCTTGAGCAGCACGAGCGGACGTTTCTCGCGCAAGTCCTCGACGGGCTTGCTCTCATTTGAACCGCAGTGAGGGCAGACTGCATTAGCGCTATCTCGAAATAGGGTTATCATGGTCTCGCTCCTGATCCGCGTGGCGTTTCTCTGGTCTCCGTATCCGAGGCGTTGCGCTGAAGCGATGGGCCACCTGGCGAAGCAGTCTGTGACTGACGGCCTGGGCCTTCTGCGGCGCAGGTTCATCGGTGCGGTGCCTTCCTCCTGTTTCTGATCACGTAGGCGATCGCGAGGACGTGCGCACCGAAGAAAATGCAGCCGCCAGCAATGAGATACTCCGGCACGGCTGCCCATGTTCTTGAGATGTACACGGGATCTTCCGAGTCGACCCGCCGCGCAAAGGCATACGTGGCGTAGTGAAACACAACGAGCAGGGCGAGCGCAGGCCAGCCATACGCCCTGCGCGCCGCAATCGACAGTAGGAACCCATAAAGACCGTAGAGGAGGACGCCGGCCAGGAGGACTGGAAACGGGTCAAGGGCTGCCAACGGCGCGAAGAAAAGGTGCAATGGCCGATACGTCCCATGCCCTGCTCCCATCGAGACCAGAGCGGTGATGCTAAGTCCGACGCCGATCCCCAATCCACATAATGCGCAGGTCTTCACTTTCATGGCTCGGCAACTCGCTTAATAGGCGTCCGTCATGAGAGCGTCCACCAGCATCGTACGGGTTTCATGCTAACGACGCCGCAGCGAGACCGGCGAGCAGAGGATCATGTTCACAAACCCGATCTTAGCGGATACGGTCCCGTGGTCAAGGGAAAGGGTGTTGCGGTGGCGTTGAGTAGGCGGTCGCGTGATACGACTAGTGGCATCGCAGATCCAGATTGGCGGTGTCGGACTGGAAGATGTAGACCAGGTAAGCGTTCGTCTTCGTTGGGGGCACGCCCCACGCCTGCCGAGTGTGCAGAAGATAGGGCACGTGGGCGCCTTCGAGTTGCTCATCGGCAACCAAGTGGATTTTCACCAAGTGCTCGCTTTCGGCGAGTGCGTCGGCGTACGCGGCCTGAACGTCCGCCCAACTCGTATCGAACTCTCTAAGCTCCGCCACGAAGAAATCGCAGTGGTTGCCGCTACCCACAAGGATGCCCAGGTCTCGTTCGGTGGATAGCCGTCTCGTACCTACGGGATGTCGGACTCTCGCCAGGACGTCTGCGTAGTGGTCCAGTTGGGCGTTGTTTATCCGCATGTCGGCGCACGGCCCGCTGAAGTAGATCGCACCTACCGTTACGAACCCACAGAATGCGCCCAGCCATTTGCGAGAGTTCATTGTTCCGTTTCTCGATTGCTCAATAGTCCCAAACGACAACGCTGAACCGAGGAAACCGGCGTACCGCACTCGGGGCATATACCACTGGTGTTCCCGGTGAGATTATACGCGCATTTTCTACACGTGTCCCGATCCTGGGTTCTGTGTTGAAACAGGTGGCTGACTCCATGAGTGACAGCGACGAAGATCAGCGGGAATGCGATGATGAGGGCTAGATTGCGACAGGCTATGTCCGTAAGGGAATCTTGTACCAGATTGCGATCGTCATTCACCACAAGTAGGAGGGCCAATGCAAGATAGAGACCCGCCCTAGCTCGAGTCCGGAAGTCGACGTGCCGCGAAGGAATGGATGCGACTACGGCACACACCAGTACCGGAGCAACCTCCGCAAGATCCCAGGGGGACCAACGTCGGGGGTGTAGCGTTGGTCTGATACATGAAATCAATATTACAGCAACAACGCTTAGCCGGGCACAGTTACGGAAGCTAATCACCGGGCGTTCCTCTGGATTCGTCGGATCCGGTTTGTGGTGTCTCGCCGCTGAGCTATCAGCCTTGTCCAGAGCGAGCGGTATCGTCCATCTCGGCTCGCCGCTGTCATTAGACCCGTTGTCTGGAGCAGACTATCTTCGCTTCAATTTCAGTACTGATATACGGCATGCACCACCGAATCAAGTCTGCGAGGGTCGCGAGCTGCGTCAGGTCCGCCTTTTCCCACGCGTCGACGCCCGCTGCACTCAGGATGCCGGGTATGGCGCATTCTTCGAATAACTCCATCTCATCGTCACAATCCAAACCCAGAAAATGGGTGCCGGTGAACGCCAGTTCGTCTGCGAATGAATCTGCTGCGTAGAACTGAGTGGCATTACATCGGAAGGCCCCGGCCAGGCACTCTGCAACCGCTACGGATGCCTCGTAGGGCAACCCGGTCGGTTCATAGTGTTCGGCGTACCACGTGTTTCGATCGAGACGCGGCCTGGCCTGGAAGAAACCGCGGCGTTTTCGCCGGGCAGCCCGGTTCCGTCGCATAGCCCAGATCGTTGCAGTGATCGCGGATGCAGCGACGACCGAGATTCCCAGAATGAACACGCTTGTCGGCATGTTGCATACTCGGTGAGAGGTAATCGCATGAAAGGCTGTCTCCCGCCGGACGGTAGGATGTCCGTTCGGCGGTCGGGAGGACCAATAGGGAGACGACCATGAAGAAGGACAGAATGGTAGCGCAGATTGGCTTGGATAGCCACAGGAAGTTCAGCTCGGTGACGGCACGGGGAGAAGACAACAGGATTGTATGGCGGCAGCGTCTCGAGCACTGGAATCGGGACGAGGTACGAGAACGCCTGCAGTCTTGGCCGGTTGGGACTCCCGTGATTCTCGAGGGGACGTTCGGGTGGGGCTGGTTGGCGGACGAGTTGACCGCGGCGGGGTTGGATCCGCACTTGGCATCGAGTCGGAAAGTGGCTGGCTGGCGGGAGGTTCGGGGAATCGCGAAGTCCAACCGGACGGATGCAGATCTGTTGTCGGAGCTGTGGTCGGAGAAGTCGCGGTGGTGGGAGGTCTGGCTGGCGCCGCGGGCGGTTCGGGACGAGCGAGAACGGATGCGGTACCGAATGAGCTTGGTGCAGATGCAGACGCGGCTCAAGAATCAGATTCACGCCATCCTGCATCGGCACGGGATCTTGCATGAGTTTTCCGACCTTTTCGGCCGGGCCGGCCGGCGTATGTTGGATGGTCTGGTAACGCCGAAGGATGAGACGCTTCGAGCCAGCGCGAAGGCTGCGTTGAAGGGGTATCTGCAATTGCTCGATCATGTGCGTCGCCAGATTGCACGGGTCACGCGAGAAATTCGCCGGGAGCTCAAGAAGGATCCAAACGGCGAACGCTTGCGTACGATCCCGGGGATTGACGTGGTTTTGGCGTATACGATTCTGGCGGAGATCGGACGAATCAGCCGATTCCCAAACCGGAAACACTTGGCTTCGTACGCCTTGTTGGCTCCGCGCGCGGACGACAGCGGTGATGAGGACGATGAGACACCCAAGGGGCGGCATGTGGGACGGATCGGTCGCCGTACGCTGAAATGGGCGTTTATCGAGGCCGCCCGCGGCGCAGTACGGAAGGATAAGCGTTTTCGGGAGATCTTTGACCGACGCACAGACGGGGGGAAGAAGGACCGCAATCGCGGCTACATCACCGTGGCTCACGATTTGACGCGTGTGGTACACGTGATGTGGAAAAAGGAGATCGACTACATGGACGATCCGCCGGATCGTCCACGGACAGCATCAAAGAAACGCCGTCCGGCAAGAACGGCAAGGAAGCGACTTCGAAAGAAATCTCGTCCGGGAACGGGCCAGCCCGAGGACCCTATGGTCGTTGCTGTCTGAGAAGACGGCTCCAGGCCTCGTAGTAAATGGGCCGCCCGTACCGGACGAGATCATGCGACCCCGCGCCCGGTGTCCCATGGTGGCATCGGATCGACATCATGTTGTTATGTCGGCAGGCAAGCGGTAGCGCGAATGGATAGATGGACCGATCGAGAGATCTAGTCCGAACCGGTACACGGACGAGACAGATACGAGAAAGACACTGGGAAACGCCCGCGGGGTCGGGCTTTCCCGCCTACGGCGGAACTGGGGGCGCTGCCCCCAGACCCCCGGAGTTTATCGCTTTGGACCAAGAGCAGACTGCAGAACATATGATAAGAGGCGTCCACCAGCTACGATGGACGCCCCTGCCCTTGACCAGGTCGTCAAGAGTCTGCCCTCGGGTCTTGCGGGCGCTCGGGTCGCACTCCTGCGTTGCCCTACCCTCTCGCAAGACAACGCCAGGATAATCGGATTGACCCCAATCGAACAGCCCCGTTGCCTGCCGAATCAGCA
>CAXXGO010000007.1:0-104510 GCA_963666835.2 Phycisphaerae bacterium
CAGTCTAATCGACAGCGCCCGGCGAGTTTCGGTCGCCACCGGGGCTTCCGTTGTTCGTCGCCTCCCCCGCTGCACCCGGGGATCGCCGCACGACAATAACATAAGGCTCACTATCGTATTCGGACCTGCGCCGCAAATCCCCGCCACAGGAATGTAACTTCCCAAAAGGGGTCGGGAGTCTTTTTTCGTGGTTCTCTTGCCTCCGAGTCTCGGCGGACTTCTTCGCGGCATGAACCGAGAGCTCCATCGCTGGAAAACGTCGTGACAAAGACCCCTTTCCCCTCCCCTACCCCTTGACGGGACAAGGGCTAACGGGCGACCCCGCTCTCCCTTCACGGCCATAATGCTCAGTCAGTCTCAGCCAGCCTCCGCTCGAGGTCGGCAACGGCAGTGAAATGCCATGTACGTCCCACCTTCCGTTTTGTGAAGAGCCCGCGCTGCTCGAGGTCGAGAAGATCCGTGCGCGCCGTCTGGGGGACGACTCCGTGACTCGAACGGTGTGACTGGATCGTGTAGATCTGATGAGGATGTCGCAGAGCATGACTGATCAGTGCCCGCTGCCTGTGGTTAAGCGTGATGACGCCCCGAAGCTCGCGCTCCATCGTCTGCAATCGCTTCGTCTTGCGGTCGACATACTTGTTCAGCTCCTCTATGGCACGCTCCAGCACATCCAGGTGATACAACAGGAAGTAGGTCAGGTCGTTGTCGTCCGTCTCCGTGTACAGGAACGCCAGCCCGTACTTGACCGGTGCCTTGCGAATGATGTCGGATATCGAGATGAACTCGCACAGCCAATACCCATGACGGAGCATCGACCAGTAGAAAAGAGCCCGGGCGGTTCGCCCGTTGCCATCCACAAACGGATGATCATACGCCAACCAGAAGTGCAGGATGATCGATCGGATGACCGGATGGACGAACGTTCCTTTTCCCTCGTCGTTAGCGAATGCGCACATGGCCGCCATGCGATCCTCGAGCTGGTCAGCAGGTGGGGGAACATGGAACACGTCGCTCGTAAGCTCAGGCCCGATATCAATCTTCTCGTCAGATCGCCGAAACCGCCCGGCCTGGGAAGGGTCGTCCAGGGTCTGATCCGTCACGAGCCGGTGGATATCGAGGATCAAGTCCCGGCTCAGCGGCTCATCCCGCAGCTTTCCGATTTGCTGCATCGTGGCGTAGTTGTTCAGAATCATGCGCTCACTACGATCCCGGGGCGGACGCCCGGCACGGAGCATGTCCTTGGCGATTTCGCGGGTAGTGACCGCCCCTTCGAGCTGGCTGGACGTGATAGCCTCCTCGATCAGCGACCCGACAAGGTACTGGTCTTTCGTGTCCGGGTTGGTGATCTGGTCGGGCATCCCGATCCGCCCACCAAGCTGGAAGTCGATGTCGTGGAGCCGTCTCTGGGCCACGTCCGGAACGGCGAAGGTGAAGGCGTCGCCCTCCACATCTACAAGTGGAACAGCCTTGAGCTGAGTGCTCCGCATGAACCTCAGAGTCGCCCACCATTCCTTGTGAGTGAGGCCCTCCGGCGGCTTAAGGTAACGGAGCTTGTCCCAGTGCACATACCGGTCGGGCTGGCGCGACCTCGAAACGGCACTGTAGACATCAGGGAACCGGTCATCGTCCATGATCCTGGCGAACAGTTCCCGATAGCTCGGCGGCTTCTGGGGCATTTTCATGACATGCGTCCGCAAACGGGTCGTTTACCAAAAGCTAATTTCACGCTAACAAATGCTAAATTAGCTTATAGAGGTTAGGCATCGCTCGTCAACGTTCTAATTATTGATATTTTAGAATCAAATTAGAAAATGGTTATAGGACGTCCGGCGCGCATGAAGTTGCGTAGGATCCGAGCGCATTCTACTACATGTAGGGCCTGAAGGAGGAGTCAGTCTATGTTCTGGGCGATGAACGTCTTCGCGGCATGGGCAGAGTCATTGCGGCAGGTCTCGCGCCTCGACCGTGTCGTAAGTCAAGCCCCTTGGGGCGACAGGTCCTATAGCCCCACGGCATAATCCTGGGGACACCGTGCGGTCGCATCGCACCAGGCTTGCGGGCGGCAGAGGACATCGAGGTTTCGATCGGACACCGGCGATTCGACATCATACGGGCGGCACGTTGGCGACCGCCGGGACCTCTTCGAGTATCGAAGTGCCGCCCCTGGGCGGGGCTCGGGTTGACTTGGGACTCAATCCCGCGGCTCACGCCGCGGGCTGGGCAGAGCTGTCGCCCTGGCGGGCTGGTCCCGCGAGGCACGCAGGTGGCACACGTTCGTGCGATTCGAGCCATTGCGGCCTTGATGGCAGGTCTCGTGCCTCGACCGTGCCCTACAGCCGCCGATGCTGCCCTACAAAGAGGCCGTCGTGATCGGTACGGCGAAGGTGAGCGACCCGCCCTCGGCCGACGTGCAGTCTCGCAAAGGCGTGGGTATGTAGCCACGTGTGGAGTGCAACGGGATCCGTGGAACGGTCCGCGGCGGTGGGTCTGGTGCGAACGTCATTGACAGAAAAAGCCCCCGAGCCGGCGGCGGGTGCCGCGGGCTCGGGGGCGGGTTGTTGCTTAACTTATTCGAACGTGCCCCGAATCACTCTGGGGCCGGAACCGTCGAGAGCTGCTCGAACCCCTCGATCAGCAGAACGAATGGGTCGCCGACGGGCATCACAAAGAGGTAGGCGTCGACTATCGTGACGGCCTCTTCAAGAGGTCCTTCGCCGTCGATGTCGATCCGGGCATCTACGTTAAATACCTGCTCGAGCACCAGGTTGATCGTAGCGACGGCCTGCAGGATTCCGAGCTCGGTGTTTTCATCCAGGCCCTGAGTGCCGTTGAAGAACTCCGGGGGCATGAATGTGGTGAGCAGATTGATTGCCGAGTTCGGACGACCGTACCGGAACGCGTTCAGGCGCGGTATGTAATTGCGCGGAACAAGAGCTTCTCCGTCCATGGTCTGCGGCACGGAGGATTCGAAATCAACATCCTGGGGCGTTACGGACCCGCCGCTTTCCCGGCGGTAGTAGCGGGCCACATCCGTCGATCGCCAGTCTTCCGGGTTGAACAGAACCGGGCGGAAATCGGAGGTATACTCGCCCATGTCCTCCAGGCCGTTTCCGTTCACATCATCGAAATACGGGTTGCCGTCGGCGTTGTAGCTCGGGTTACCGACATCCGTCCCGAACACGCAGGTGAAGAACTCGGGCTGAACGTCGAGCCCGACGATCTGGTCCGGAGTGACCTTGGCCAACTCGACCAACATACCGTCGATCGGCTCTCCGCCGTCGAGGGGCGGTTCGGTTCCATCGATCGGAGGCTCGTCCCCGTCGATCGGCGGCTCGTCTCCATCGAATGGCGGCTCTTCTGTTTCGTCTTCCGGAGGAACCGCATCTCCGTCGGTGCCGGTGTCCTCCGCCGGGTTGACCGGGCCGTCATCCGGAGGTGGGTTCTGCCCGTCATCCGGAGGTGGGTTCGTTCCATCATCCGGAGGTGGGTTCGTTCCATCATCCGGCGGTGGGTTCATGCCATCATCCGGTGGCGGGTTCATACCGTCGTCCGGTGGGGGGTTCGTGCCGTCATCCGGCGGGGGATTCTGGTCGTCCGGGGGCGGCAGGTAGTCGTCCGGGAACATAGAGTCATCAAACGGCATTGGATCGTCGGGGGGCGGCATGAGATCTTCCGGCTCAAGGACTCCCGTATCGACGAAACTCTCGCCGCTGAGGTCCAGAACGGTCGGCATAATCTTCAGATCGGTATCGAACAGTCCGAAGACGCCTTCTTCATAGGTCTCCGGAAGGAAGGTAACGTAGTACCGGCCGTTATCGTTGTACGTGAATGTCTCGGTGGTGACATCGTAATCGACCCGCACGGGAGTACCGTCCGGAGCGGGGGCGGTGGCCAGGACGTACAACTGCATCGTCATGCCGTTTTCCGGTTCCATCTCGGCCGGTTCGATCGCCGGGTCCTCGACGGCCGGGGCGAATTCGAACTCGGGGTTCGATTCGGAAACGGACAACCCCGGCCAGAACTCGCCCGTCTCCGCTACGAATTCAATGAACGGGATACCGTCGATCGGCTCGAACATATTGCCGTCGTCCATGTCGAGCATCATCGGCTCGCCATTGGAAGTATGCATGAAATGGCCCGTCTCGATCACGATCGGCTGGACGATATGCAGCTCATCCGTTTCGTAAGTGAACCCGAGGTAGAACGGGCCGGCGCCGTCCGCGTTGTAGTTTACGCTGATCGGCACTCCGGTTTCGTCGAACAGTATATCCACGGTGACCGGCAGAACCTCGATCGGTCCGTAGGCGTTACCGTCGGCGACCACGTAGAAGCTGGCCGGTCCCGAACGGCTGACGGGAAGGTGGGCGCGGGCGTCGCGGATGAACTGACTCAACTCATCCACACCCTCGATACGGTCGTCCAGAAAAGCTCCGAAAAGCTGGTCGAACGTCGGCGGCTCCGTGCCGTCGAGCAGCTCGGCCATTGCCTCGCGGAGCATGGCCTCCTGCGCTTGCAGATCCTCGAAGCTGATGTTCGGATCCGACAGACCACTATACGCAAGAGCCTCCATTAGAGTGTTGACGTCGCGGGCCGTCCCCGTACCGTCCGCGGTCTGGAACATCATCATTGGTGTCGATGCGCCGTCACCCGGCATCGGCAGGTTGTAGGTCAGTCGTGCCCCCAACCCGATTTCGATGTCGGTCAGCAACCGGTAGAGATTACCGAGCGTAATCATTCGTCCTTCGAGATGGAGTTCAACCATCCGAGTCAGGAGATGTTCGCTTAACGCCGGCAGATGGTGGTCGGCCATACCCTCCTCGAGTTCCTGCTCGCCGACGTAGTTGCGATCCGGCTCGGTCATGGTGCTCACGTAGACGGTCGGCGGCTCGATGTCGAAGAGCTCGTCGCCGACCCCGGCCGGCGCGATCTCATCCGCGGCAGGCTCCATGTTGTCGGGCACGAAGTTGTTGACCGTAGCGAGGTCGTCCATCGATTGGATTTCCACGTCGGGCAGGTCTGCGAGGAAGCTCAAGTCGATCCCCCCGGAATCGTCCGCGATTGGGAATCCGGAATGGAGGAAGACATCGGCGGCAGCGCGAACGGCACCTTCAACGTCGGCGGCACCGGCCAAGGCGATGTTGCCCTCGACGGTCTCGAACCCGGCGCGTACGCTCGAGGGCAACAGGGACTCGAACAGAGCTGTGAGGCTCTCTTCGTCGAGCGAGGCGATGTCATCCAGAGTCACTTCGCGTTCAATCCCGCTCTCTTCGAAGAGATGGATGTAAGCGTCGATAATCCGGTGAATGATGGCCGTTGGGGAGATGTCGAGTTCGGCAGGGTCGATGCCGTTATCAATGAACACCTGCTTGAGCATCGAGACCAACAATGTGGAAAGCGGATCGACGGCCACGTCATCAAGGCTGCCTTCGGATCCTCCGTCGTCTGCGGGGATCTGGCAGATCTGTTGGATATCCGGGTTTCCGTCGCCGTCGAGATCGATGACGATTACGAAGTCGATGCCCACGGGCAGCCCTTCGATGAAGAACTCGCCGGCCTCGTCAGTTGTGAATGCCGGGTACGGGTCACCGTTTGCGTCCAAGAGCGGATTGCCTTCAAGATCCTCGAACGTAACCACCGCTCCGCCGGACGCCAGGTTCAACGGAAGTGCTTGCCCGGCGTTTTCGCCGTCGTCGGTGTCTAGAGACTCGCGAGTTGAGCGGCTTTCGGAGACGCCGCCGGAGACGGTTCCTTTGTAGGTAATCACCTCGCTGGCTTCCGTATCGCGGTCGTCTGTCGGGGTGGTTGTCGGGGTGTCGCCGCACCCTGGCGTAATCAGAAGTATAGCGGCCAGGGACATCACCGCGCAGATCGCGATGCGGCGATAGAGGTCTTCTCGTCGTAGGATCATAAGTCGGGCTCCGGTTAGTGGGTTGTCTTTAATTACTGAAACTGAGTCCGGCGCGCACGGGAGAACGTCCCATTACGCGTGGTCCGGCGGTAATTGAATATCGAAGACCAAGTGCGGTCGGTTTAGTCTGGGGCGCGGCAACCTCAATGCGTAGCCTGATTTCTGGAAAGTGGGCAACGCTTCTGTAGGGGGGAAGACACCGCAACCTCAGGGTCCACGCCGGTTGACGAACCGATGTGCGGGTTAACCCTTACAGGCCGGTGGATAGAGGAGGGGGCAGAAGGTGTCATCCAGACGGTATCCGCTCACAGGGGCAGGACCCCCGTAGGAAGAAGCGATCTCTGTCTCGGAGGGCGTGGAGAGACGGGTCCCGACTACCCCCAACCCACCGTTCTTCTACCGTTACGGCCGACTTCATCCCGTCGACGATTACATGCAAGGCGTCTTGGTATTGTCGTAACGTCGCCCTCCCGCTACGAGTCCCGGCGCGTACGGAGACAAGAGCGGGCTCGCAACACGTACCCACTCTTCTCACCGGCAGGCTCCGGCGCGCGCGGAGGCGAAAGGGATCGCCCCCCCGGAATGAAGATCGTTAAGGCTGCAGGTTCCGGTTGCGTACGGAAGCAAGCCCGAAGGGCCGGAATGCAGTAACCGTGGGCAAACGCAACCCCGCCCACGGTTTCGGGCTTTATATAGGCCGATTGCCCCGGAGAATTTCTGCGGTCAGGGTGATTGGGATTGTCGGGCCCCCACCCGGGGGCGGCGGCCGCTGCGCGGCCTTGCCTCCAGCTACTATCTCGCAGGCTTTCAGCCTGAAAAAGGAGCCGGCTTGCAGCTTGTCAGGCTGGGGAACGGGTCGCCGCCGAGTCGAACGGATACGCTTGGTTTGCCCGGCAAAGATGTGCAGGACAACGGACGATTCCGATTCGGGCGCATCTTTCAGGTCAAACCACTATACTTCAAGGAAGGCGGCTGGGGCGGGCAGGTAACCGGTAGGGCACCCGCGGGACCGCAAGACAGCCTCGAAGTGACTTCGTTATGGCACCAGAGAAACCGGTATGGACCAGTGAACTTCTGAAAGCCCCTCATGGGGTGACGGACAAGGCGCGCCGGGTGCGGCAGATGTTCGACGCAATTGCGCCGCGGTACGAGTTGGTCAATACACTGTTCAGCGCGGGGCGGGACGCCGCTTGGCGCCGGCGGGCCGTTCGATTGGCGGCGGCGGGTCCGGACGATGACGTGTTGGATATTGCGTGCGGTACCGGCGATTTTGCGCGGGCCTTTCACCGGGCTCAGGTGCGGTCGGTGGTCGGGTGCGATTTCGCGCACGAGATGTTGCGCTACGCCGTCAGCCGTAGCGCAGCCGCGGTACGGTGGTGCGAAGCCGACGCCCTCCGGCTGCCCTTTGCGGACGGTAGATTCTCGATAACGTCATGCGCTTTCGGAGTTCGCAACTTCCAGAGTCTGGATGCCGGGCTGCAGGAGATGTATCGCGTGCTCCGGCCCGGGGGGCGGGCGGTTATTCTGGAGTTCACCAGGCCGCGACGTCGGTGGATCAGAGGGCTGTACGAAATCTACTCGCGGCGGTTCATGCCGCTGGCAGCGGCGGTGGTGAGCGGCGATCGTTCGGGGGCGTATCGCTATCTGCCGGACTCCGTGGTATCTTTTCTTGATGCTCAGGAGATGAGTAAGCGGTTGCACAATGCCGGTTTCAGCCGGGTAGTGATCCAACCGCTCACGTTGGGCGTGGTAACCGTGTACGTCGCGGCGCGGGGTTGATTTATGGTGCGACAGAGGGCATCCGAGGGCACGCAATCTCCGGCGACAGGTTCGTCCGGGCCCGAAGCGGCGTCGGAGGTGGTAGTCGACGTCTGGTCGCGGACAAGCCCGCGGTATCGCACGCGGGCGGTGGCGCTGCTGGCGGTCAACGTGTTGTTGTTCGGATGTGTCGGCAATTTCGCGTTCTGGCTGCGGAGCGGGACATTCTTCGCCCCGGCAACGGAGGGATACTGGCGGGAGCTGGCTCAGACGTTCCGGTTCGGTCAAAACACCGTCGTTACTCTGGCGCAGTTTCTGCTCGAGCCGATCAGTGCCGAGCAAGTGCCGATGCAGATTCCGATTGTCGGATTGCTGATGGCCGCGCTGATCGCGATTCCGATTCTGATTTCGATTCTCTATCGCTTCTGGTCGAGCCTGCCGTTCATTGCCGTGGTCGGCTTTCTGGCGGTAATGCCCTGGTTGGCAATAACGTTGCTGGGCTCGTGCATTATCGCTTCGGTTCGCCCGTTCCGATCGCGGTTCCGGTTTATGTCGGCGCTTTTGGGATTGGTTCCGACCGTGGTGTACCTGATCCTGGCCTGGCACGGCAGTGCCGAAATCGTGTCAGGGAGAATCAACCCGGTGGACCGGATCAAGTTCATTGCCCCGTGGGCGTTGGCGGTCGTGGCCGCGGCGTTGCTCTTTGCCCTTGTTTTGACGATCGCCAAGATCGTGAACTACCGTCCCGGGGCGGTTACTCCGCTTCTGGCGTTGATGTTCGGCCTGCCGGTCGCGTTGTTCGAGTTTCATGTGGGCCGGGACGAGCTGCACTATCGTCTCTTGGAAGAGCTGAGCAAGGCTCACTTCGTAGACGCGAATGCTACTTTGGATTTAAGGCAGGCGGTCCAACGTCGTTGGGAGCGTCATCCGCTGCCGCGCCCGCGCTGGGGCGAGCTGTACGAGATTGAAGAGCAGAAATGGCTGTTCGAGCTGGGCGCCGATCTGGGGCCATACGAAACCGACCTGACCCGCCATCAGGCCGAATTGACGGAGCGGTGCGACTGGTTCCATCAGTGTTTTCCGGACAGCCGCTATGTCCTTAACGCCTTGTTCATCAAGGCCCGAGCCTTAGATACCCGCGTCGATCCCGGGGAGTTTCGCCGGACAAAGTGGATTCGGTTCTACGACAACTTCCCTAGCCAAGCGTCGCGCGAGACATGGCAGATCATTGCGGCTAACGGAGGAGGTTCCGCCGTCGGGATCGTCGCGCAGGTGCGCCTGGCTCAGTTGGACGCCCGGGCCGGCAGGATCGACCGGGCGATAGACGGTCTGGACCGCCTGTTGAGCACGTCCGATCGGAACGGCGAAGTGCGGGATGTGCCGACCCAAGAGGGGGCTGATTCGTTCGGGGGACTCTTGGCCCGGAGCAGCCCGGATGCCAGTTTGCACATCGAAACCGGACGCGTCCTTCTGGAGGCCCAGGGGTTGTTGGCTTTGCTGCGCGAGAACCGCGACCCCGTCTACGGGTATGATCCGTTCATCCGCCCGCGCCATCGGGCCGCGACCGTCCAGTTCGGGCTGTTGGATCTGGACCCGCGGCATGAACGTTACATTGACAACCTCAAGACACTCAAAGACGCATATCCGAAGTGCCAACTGGAAGACAACTTGGATCTGGAGATCGCCAAAGCGACGACCTCGATCCCGCTCAAGATTGAGCGGCTCGAAGACTGCCTCAAGGAATACCCCCACCGAGATTCGACATCTGAAGCGTTATTCCGTCTTGCCGTGGTGTACAAGGCTGCCGGCCGGTCGTCCGAGAGTCGAGAGATGTTCGCCCGGCTCGTTGCGGAGCACCGCGACAGCGTGTGGTCTCGCCAAGCCACTCGACATCTCGGGGAAGGATCGCCGGTGCGCGTAACGGATGCCGGCACATGAACCTATCCACCGACATGAAGCGGATAATCGTAGGAATCACCGGAGCGAGCGGAGCACTCTACGCCCATCGCCTGGTGGAGAATCTCTGTCGACATAGAGTACACGTTCATCTGATCGTCTCGCCGAATGGACGTCGGCTTCTGCAGGACGAACTCGGGATCTCGGCGGTCACGGCCGAGGCTCTGGCGGGCGACAGCGGCGCCCCGATGACGATTCATCCCCATAACGACGTCGGGGCGCCGTTAGCCAGCGGCAGCTTCCTGACGGACGGGATGATAGTCTGCCCGTGCAGCAGCAATTCTCTCGGCGCTATGGCGGCCGGGCTGGCCGATAACCTGCTGAATCGGGCCGCAGCCGTCACGCTCAAAGAGGCGCGGCGTCTTGTGGTTGTTCCGCGGGAGATGCCGTGGAGCCGCATCGATTTGCTAAACGCGCTCCGTCTAAGCGAGGCGGGGGCGGTCATCTGCCCGGCGTCCCCGGGCTTCTATTTGCAGCCGACGAGCGTTGCAGATCTGGCGGATTTTGTGGTCGCTCGGTTGCTGGATCTTGTCGGAGTGCCACACCGGCTGACCCGGCGTTGGACCGGTGACCCGCCGGACGCAAACTCGGAGTGCCGGTAATGATCAAAGCGGCGCCGCTGCGGACGTGGGCCGAGACGGTCAAGCTTGCGCACTCGGTGTTCGCGCTGCCTTTTGCGTTGGTGGCCGCGTTCCTGGCCGGTCGGAACATTGCAGAGTTGGGTCGTCCATACTGGGGGCAACTTGGCCTGGTCGTTCTGTGCATGGTGGCGGCGCGCAGCGTGGCGATGACGTTCAACCGGATCGTCGACGCGGAGATCGACGCGCGGAACCCGCGAACGGCCGAGCGCCCTCTACCGGCGGGCCGGCTGACGAAGACCGCGGCGTGGGTGATGCTGGGGCTGGCGGCGGTTACGTTCGGGCTCGGCTGTCTCGGCTTCCATCTTTTCTATGGCAACACGTGGCCGATGCTGCTATCCGGTCCGGTTCTGATCTTTGTGTGTGGTTATTCTTTTACCAAGCGTTTCACGCGTTGGTCGCATTACTACCTTGGCAGTGCGATAGCTCTCTCTCCGGTGGCCGCTTGGCTGGCGATTCACCCGGCGTCAGTGGGGCTGTCGGCGTGGCTTCTGGCGGGAGTGGTGACTTGTTGGATCGGGGGGTTCGACATTATCTACGCCTGCCAGGATACGGACGTCGACCGGCGGGAGCGGCTGCACAGTCTGCCGGCGGATCTCGGAACGGCGAAGGCTCTGTGGATTGCCCGGGGATCGCACGCGCTGACCGTCGCCGGTCTGATTCTGCTGGGAGTAGTCGCGGGGCTGGGTTGGATCTACGGCGTTGGCGTGGCTTTGGTTGCGGTGTTGCTGGTCGTGGAGAACGCCCTGGTCCACCCCGGAGACTTCAGTAAGGTCAATCTGGCTTTCTTCACGATCAACGGGGTCGTCAGCATCGCCCTGGCGGTAGCGACCATCGTCGACGTATTCGTGCTGGGCAGCCCGGCGGGGCTTTCTTGAGTGGAACGTCGGGCTGAGCCCGAACTACTCAGAATGGCCCCCGAACAGCAGGCTCTCTACAACCTGCTCCGTTGATTGGGTGTCCCAATGTTGACGTCAGATGCGCGATGGAGCCTCCGCGTTTGAGGGCTCTTGACGCCTGTGATTTATGCCGGTTATCCTTTGGGGGCAATATGGATAAACCGCCACCGGTCAGCGGCGGTCGGCTGACGATCACCTCTGCCTATCGAGTGCCGATCGATTCGGGGGTCTTTGGGAGTCATCGCGTGTTGATTCGTGTTTCTTTGCGGTTTCGGCTGTTGTTGATGGCGGCCGTAGTGTTGCCGGGCATCGGGGGGTGCATCTGGGCGAAAGATGATCCGAAGAAGGTGGATCTCGGCGTAGAGGTGGGTGACGGACGTTTGGCAGATTCGGCGGCGTTCCGCGACACCATCGGGGCGATCACCTATTATGATGGGCTCGGCCCGATGCCGGTTGAGGGTTACGGGCTGGTTGTCGGTCTCGGCGAGAACGGTTCGAAGGATTGCCCCCAGAGAGTGTACGCCGGGCTGGTTCAGGAGATGTACAAGAACCGGCACGCTACCAGCCACGTCGTTGGTGAGAAGCAAATCTCGCCGGAGGAGCTTATCAGCGACATCGGCACGGCCGTAGTCATCGTTCAGGCCCAGATTCCCTCGGCCGCAACCAAGGGGTCTCGACTGGAGGTCTCAGTGACGGCATATCCCGGCACGCAGACTAAATCGCTGCGGGGCGGGTTGCTGCTGGCCACGGATCTGCGCGTCGTCCGAGCGGGAGCCCGGCAGCAGGCGATTCACGGTAACGTCCTGGCTCGGGCTTTGGGTCCGATCTTCCAGAATCCCTTCCTGGAGGATGAGTCGTCTTCGCGAACGCACGAGCTGTCCGGTACGATTCTCGGAGGTGCCACGGTGGTGCGCGATCGCCCCACTCGTCTTATCCTCACGCAGCCTTCCTATGCTTGGGCGAAGCGAGTTCGCGATCGGATCAACCTGCGGTTCCCCGCCCAGTTGCCCACGGCCGATGCAACGTCGCCCTCGCTGATTGACCTGCGTGTTCCTCAGGAGTATCGGGGCGATGAAGCGCACTTTCTCCACTTGGTTCAGTGTCTGTACCTTTCCCACGACCCGCAGTTCCAAGCGACGCGGGCTCGGATGCTGGCCGAGGAGTTAGCTCGTCCCAACACCCCGCACGGGCGGATTGCCGCGTGCTTCGAGGGGCTGGGGCAAAGCGCGCTGGCAGTGTTGAACGAGTTGTATCCCAGTCCGAAGGCTCACGTGAGCTTCTTCGCCGCAGCGGCGGGCTTGCGTCTGGGGGACCATGTTGCGGGCGACATCCTGGCAGTTCACGCCCAGGACCCGGCAAGCCCGTTCAGGTACCAGGCGATTCGCGCTCTTGGGGAAGCCAAGGGTATCGGAGGTGCCGGGGTCGCCTTGCGCGGCTTGTTGACTGACGAGGATCCGCGCGTGCAAGTCGCCGCTTACGAGCAGTTGGTAAAACGCGGCGATCCGGTCGTGTCCACAACTACTGTCGGGACGAGTAATTTCGTTCTGGACCGCGTATCTCTTTCAGGTGAACGGTTTGTCTATGTCCGGCGCTCGGACGAGCAGCGGATAGCATTGTTCGGTGAGGGTCTGCGGTGTCGCCCCCCGATCATGTACCGCTCTCCGGACGGGGCCTTGACTCTGACGGCGCAAGAAGGCGCCGAGAATATTACCGTATTGCGTTGTGTGCCCCAGTCCGGTTCGGTGTCGCCGCCGATTCCGGTGTCGTTTGATCTGCGGGAACTAGTGGAATTAATGGGTAATGATGCCGGCGTTGATCTGGAGGGGAAGGTGGTGGGACTGGGGATCGGTTACGAGGCCGTGGTCCGGGCGCTGCACCATCTCTGCACGGACCAGACGGCTAACGCCCGATTTGTATTGGAGCAGCCTAACGCGGCTGAGTTGTTTGGACCGGTTGCGCCCACCGGCCGTCCGGAGTCGGAGTTGTAATCTATGAAACGAGTGAACTTGTTATTAGCATCGGTTTCGTTCAGCGTTATTGTCTTTGGCGCCGTCGCGCCCGCGCCGGCCGGCGACGAACCACCGGTAACTGAGGTTACATCGGACGCCACGGCGGCCGCCGAAGATCATCCTTTCATAGCAGACGAGGTATGGAAGGACGGATTAACTGAAATATCCTACTTCGACATGAAGGAACGGGTCCAAAGACAAGTTCGCAACTTCACCCAAGTGCAGTTGCTCGAGCGGCAGATGATTGATCCTTGGACGGGTGTCCAAGCCGGACGCGAGGCTAAGAACAAAACCGAGATGCTTGTTCTGAATATCGGTGAGGAGATTCCGCTGCGCAACTATGACCAAAGGCACCAGACATCGGTGTACTTGAACGTTCCGAACCTCGACCCAGTGAGGATGACCATATCGAGTCACGAGTGGCCCGGATCGACTTTCAAGCACCTGCGCTGGAGCCCGGAGGATGTGCTGATTACCAGTTGCTCTTACCATGCGGATGAAGGAGACCGGACGTGGCGCACTCGTCATGACGCCGTGCCGTTCGAAGCCTTATTCGTTATGGTACGAGACATCGTATCCGGCGGACCTTCGGGCGAATTCTCGGTTATGGGCCCGATGCGCTCGACCCATCAGGTCGATCCGCGGTCGTGGCGCGCCCGGTTCTCGCTCGGCGAACCAAAGGAAGTGACGGTCAAGGCCGGGACCTTCCTCGCCCGCAAGGCGGCCATGGAGTGGCGGGGTCCGGCCACGTTCTTTATGGTCGAGGCCGAGTCTCCATATCGGATTCTGCGGTTTGAAGCGGGATTAGCCTTTGGTGAATTGGTTCACTATGAACGCCGGGCCTATCAGAAGACCAGTTCTTCCAGTGAATACTACGAACCTTTTAAAGCTCCTTAAGGTCACGCTGGGCATTCGGATTGAGGCGCAATCCGTTGCGTAGTCTCCTTGCGAAGTAGGATTACGGTGTGCAATCGGCGTTCCCGGCGTGAATTATGAGTCAGCGTCCTCAGCAAGTCTCACGACGCGGAGCAACGGCGCGGCCGGGCGCGGTTAAGAGCATCCGGAACTTCAGTCTGCTTGTGGGGTTGGCGGTATCGCTGGGGCAGGCGCCGGCGGCGGCGATCGACTTAACCGAACCCTGGCGGTGGGTCAGATTCAGCACCGAGGATGGGCTGCCGTCTGACCACATCACCCATCTCGCTGAAGCGCGCGACGGTACGGCGTGGGCCGGGACGTCGGACGGGCTGGCGTGGTTTGACGGATACGTTTGGACCCCGATCGATGCCGACTTGGGCGCGCCGGCGCAGCGTGTTCAGCATCTGGCGATGTCGCCTCGTTACGGCGTTCTGGCCGTGCTGGACAACCATCTTTACGTCGGGGATCAAAACGGTTTCCGGCGTGTTCGGTGCGTATCCGAGGGTGAGCGACTGGTCGAAGCGGCCGTACCTTTCGCGGGCGGTCAAGTTCTGATCCAGGTATGGGATTCGCAGTTGCGGAGTGGATCCCTGCTCGCCTGGGATGGATCGAGGTGTCGGCCGTTCGACATTCCCAGCCCAGTGCCGCAGATGTTTCCCGGGCAGGCCAACATCAATATCTGGTCGACCCGGCGAGGAGGCACCTGGCTCAATACGACGACCGGTCTTTATCGGTGGACCGAGGGTGCCTGGGAGCGCGTTCATCTGTGGACCGCGCATTGGCGGAGCGCTTGGGAGAATGCGACGACCGACTTGCACCGGTGGTTCGGAGCGGCTTGGGAAATGCGCCTGCCCACCGAATCCAGTTGGCATCGGGTGTGCAGTGTGGCCGAGGACGAGGGCGGCGGCGGCATAATCTCGATGGCCGCACTAACGGCGGAGCAGCGTACCCTGCTATGGGAGTGGCATTCGGATCTGCCTACGGCTCCGCACATGGAGGGAGCAACGGAGCCGGTTCAGACGGTGGCCCTCGGCCCGGGCGGCGAGGCCATCGTGATCTACAAGTCCGGCGGAGTAAGCGTACGACGGGACGGAGATTGGGTGCCGCTGGCGGTTGTACCCCGCGAGCTGACGAACGTGTTGTGCGCGCAGTTTCGAGAGTCGGGTGATTTGTGGGTCGGGACCGAGCGTGGTTTACTGCAATATCGAACCAGCTCTCCGCGGTGGACCCGGTGGGCGCATCCCTTTCCGGATAATCGCAACTGGGTCCACGAAGTTCTCGTAGCGGGAAACGGCGACGTTTGGATCGCAACTGCCGAGGGAATCGACATCCACCATTGCAACGGGCGGATGGAGAGCATCAATCGAGTCCTGGGTACCACTCTCGGTGTGGTTACGGGGATCGCCGAGGATAAGGAGGGTCGAATCTGGATATCCAGCGGGGCGACATTTTCCGGAGCATTCCGCTGGGATGGGCTTGCCTGGGAGCGGGTGGGTGAGGACCAGGGACTACCCCAGGTCTACTATCACAAGATTCGACGTGGTCGTAACGGCGACCTGTGGTTCCTCGGGTTGCGTTCGATCTCTCCGGAATGGCTCAATCAAATACCCAACGACGATCCGGGTGCCATAAGGTTCGCGGATGGCAAGTTCACCCAATGGAACTCGAAGACCGGGCTGACCGGCAGGCAGGTCTATGCGTTTGCGGAGGCGAGCGACGGCACTCTGTGGTTCGGAACGGTCGAAGGGCTCAGCCGCTATCGACACGGACAGTGGACCCATTGGACCATGGAAAACGGGCTCCGGCACGGCCGCGTCTTCACCCTGGTTGTGGATCGAGAGGACCGAGTCTGGTTCGGTGATCAACTCAACGGCTTGGGTACGATCGACGAGCAGGACGAAGTTCACTTCTTCACGGAAGCGGATGGGTTGATCAGTGATCGAATCTGGGACCTGTCCGTTGGAAAGGACGGCACCTTGTGGATTGCCACGGATGGTGGTCTCGGCGGCTATCGCGATGGAGGCTGGCTGCGCTTCGGTTTGGACTCCGGCTTATCAAACAGCCACCTCTGGCCGGTAAACGCTGCCGCGGACCAGGTTTATCTGGGCAGCCGGGGGGGCGGTCTGCACATCCTCAGTCTGGCCGAGGATCGACAGCCGGGCCCCCGGGTCACGATTGCGCCCCCCGCGATTGAGCCGTCTCGAGTTTCTCTTCGCTGGCACCCGGCATCCTATTGGGGACAAGTGGCTTCGGCACGCCTGCAGACCCGCTACCGGGTGGACGACCGCGATTGGTCGGATTGGAGTACGAAGCACGAGGCGACTTTGATGGGATGGCCGGCCGCACACCACACTCTTGCGGTTCAAGTTAAGGGGCTCTTCGGCAAAACGGGTACGGCAACCATGCCGTTTGTGATTCCGGCACCATTCTATCGCCGGCCGGAATTCGTGGGAGCAGTCAGTCTCTGTTCGGCGGTGGTCTTGCTTCTGCTGGGAGTGCAGTATTCCCGGCGTCGGCAGTACCAGCGGGCCTTGCAGGAAAGCGAACAGCGGCTGCGTCTCGTGCTGGATCTCGTACCGCACATTATCTGCGCGAAAGACTCGGACGGAAAGTTTCTGCTGGTCAACAAGACGGCCGCCGAGCGTTACGGGATGACTCCGCGGGAGCTCGTGGGGCGAAGAATGGAGGAAGTCTGCGATGATTCTGCAGAGTTCCGCTTGGTGCTGGACGACGACCAGGAGGTAATCCGCAGTGGCGAACGATATCACGTTCCGGAGGAATCCTACCAGGACGCAGCGGGGGTCACGCACTATTTCGAGACTACCAGGATCCGTTTCGAGAGCCATGACGGCAAACCGGCGGTGCTCCTGATCGGCATCGACATCACGCAGCGCAAACAGGCCGAGGAACAACTCCGCATGCTCTCATCCGCGGTGGAGCAAAGCAACGAAGGCGTCGCGGTTCTCAGCTTGGAGGGGACCGTGCTGTTTCTGAACGAGGCCTTTGCGCGGATGCATGAGCACCGCGTCACCGATCTGGTCGGGAAGCACTACTCCGTTTTTCATAAGCCGGAACAAATGGGCGGAGCTTCTACCGCCGTACGGCAGATCATAGAGACCGGAGAGTATTACGGAGAACTCTGGCACGTTCGCCGTTGCGGCGCGGTCTTTCCGACCCAAATGCAGTGTTCATTGCTGCGGGATCCGCAAGGGGCGCCGTGGGGCATAATCGGCACGGCCCGCGATATCACCGAACAGAAACGGGTGGAGCAGGAGTTGACCGGCTATCGCCATCATCTCGAGGAAATGGTGGAGCGGCGCACGCAGGAACTGGAGGATTCTCGTCGACAACTGCGCCGCTCGGAGCGCCTGGCCTCCATCGGTACCTTGGCGTCCGGCATCGCTCACGAGATTAACAACCCGCTGGGGATGATGTTGCTGACCGCCGACGCGGCCCTGGATTGTGATAATGATCCCGAAACCACCAAGAAATCGTTGAACCAGATTCGAGCCGATGTGAAGCGTTGCGCCCGCGTAGTCCAAAGCGTTCTGCGGTTCGCCCGGGAGCAACCATCGGAGAAGTCGCCCGTGCAGATTAATGAGGTTGTGCGGGACGCCATGGAGATAACCAGGGAGTACGCCCGCCGGCACGGGGTGACTGTCACGGAGTATCTGGCCGAGAGCCTCTTACCGATTACGGGAAATGCTACCGAACTCGAGCAGGTCTTCGTCAATCTGATCTACAACGCCGTGCACGCCTATCAGGCGGGCGGGAGTGTGCAGATTGAAACGTCCGCAGAGGGCCAAAGGGTGCGGGCGGAAGTACGCGATGACGGCTGTGGGATGACCAAGGACCAGGTCGAACGAGCCTTCGATCCTTTCTACACTACGCGGATTACCGAGGGGGGCACGGGGCTCGGACTCAGCACCTGCCACGGTATTGTCACCGAACACGGCGGGACTATTGACATTGAGAGTCGAGAAGGACGCGGGACGCGAATGATCGTGGAGTTTCCCGTTGCCGATGTCGACCCTGCGAAGGAGGCCGGCGATGGCGAAGATCCTCGTAGTTGACGACGAGGCCGTCTATTGTGAGCAGTTGCGGATGATCCTCACCCGGCTCGGGCACGAAGTCCGAGCGACCGAGAGCGGGGCGGCGGCGGTCCACATCGATCGCACCTTCTGTTGTGACCTGCTTTTAATCGACTGGATGCTCAAGGAGCCGGCCAGCGGGTTAGAGATCGCCAACACCCTGCGAACGGCGAATCCCGAAGCCGCCGCCATCATGATTACCGGATATCCGGTTGATCAGCTCGTCGATCAGGCCGGGGAAACCGAGGGGATCCGGTTCCTGCAGAAGCCCTTCGGGGCGGACGCTCTTCGGGAAGCTGTGGCAAAGGCATTGGGCGCGTAATCGTAGCGGAGGCTCTAAGCCCGCCCTTTCCGGCGGGAGCATCCCCGTTCGCCGCCCGGAGGCAATAATTCGCCGGCGGAAACGAATAACCGGGGGCAGGGTCCTTGGGGATGCTGCCAGGCCTCGGCGGGGTTGCGCGCCCGCTAGCTACAGGCGATAGGTATGGGCTTCACGTTCCGACATGGCGATCGTCCGATAAACGGATATACAATCCAACGCGGGGTCGGTCGCGGTGGGTTCGGGGAGGTGTACTTCGCGCTTAGCGACGGCGGTCGCGAGGTTGCTCTGAAGTACCTGCTCGAGAACCCGCAGGTGGAGCTGCGCGGGGTCTCGCACTGCATGAACCTCAAGAGCCCCCACCTGGTCACCATCTTCGACGTCAAACGCAGCGCCGACGGAGAGTACTTCGTCATCATGGAGTACATCGACGGGCCGTCATTGCGCGATATGCTGGTAGCGGAGCCGAAAGGGCTCGGGCCACAGAAAGCGGCCTATTTCGTCCGTGAACTCGCCCGGGGGCTCGGTTACCTTCACGATCGCGGGATCGTCCACCGCGATATGAAGCCCGGTAATGTCTTCTTCGACGACGGATACGTCAAGATCGGGGACTACGGGCTGAGCAAGTTCATCTCCGTCTCACAGCACAGCGCCCAGACCGCTAGCGTCGGCACCGTACATTACATGGCCCCGGAAGTGGGCAGCGGGAACTACCAGCGCGGAATCGATATATATGCTCTGGGCGTGATGCTCTACGAGATGCTTCTGGGGCGTTTGCCCTTCGAGGGGTCCAGCATGGGCGAAGTGCTCATGAAACACCTCACCGCTCAGCCGGAGATCGACGATCTGCCCGAGCCGTTCGGGGCGGTTATTCGCAAAGCGCTGGCCAAGGACCCTTCGGATCGCTATCAGACCGTCGAGGAGATGGCCGAGGATCTTCTCACCGCAGACGACGTCGAGAGAAGCCTGGCCGGGGTGGACGGTCGTTCGCTGGGGCTCGATGTTACCAGAACCCTCCCACCCGTTGACACTCCGGTTCAGCCGCCGCCCTATGCAGCTCCCGTCGCGTCACCGTCCGGGCAGGTCGGGCAGCCGCCGGCTCCGCCGTATGCCGCGCCGATTCAACGACAACACGGCGCGGATACGCAGGTGTGCCGGGAGGTGGCCACGGGTTACGTGCATTACGCGGGTTTCTGGATCCGCGCCCTCTCGGCGCTGATTGATTTGATGATCGTGGGCGTGGCCGCCAATCTGCTGGTGGGGGAAGATTCATTTCCGATTCTGGCCATAATCTACCAGGGCATTCTAATCGGCAAGTGGAACGGGCAGACGATCGGCAAGAAGGCGTTGGGTATCAAGGTCATTAGCGCGGACGGGCGGCCCTGCAGTACGGCGCGTTCGTTTGCGCGAGCTGCGGCGAAGCTGCTCAATGTCTTCACATTCTTCATCGGCTACCTCATCGTGTCGTTCGATGATCGCAAACGCGCCCTGCACGATCACATCGCCAGCACCTTGCACATCTACGCATGCGAGGAGTTCTGACGCAAGTTGGCGATTGCGTGCCCTGCAGAGTCGGTAGCCATGGGTCAACTTATTGACCCGTGATGTGCCGACGCACCGGCACTTCGCGCGCGACGCCCGTCCCCGCGGTACCGCACCTCTGTCATCGGCTCACCCGGGTACAAGATGCCGGCTGCGGATGATCGCCGGCGAATCGTCCGGCGACGAGTTCATCAAGACGATTGCCCGCCCGCGGCAAGACCGCGCGAGACGGTGGAAAAGCAGAGCGGGTGCCGGCCTTCGAAGCCGACACCCGCTCGTGAAAGACAAGGACTGGTAAAGGTTCGGACGTTAGAACTCGGCTATATTACTGCCGTCCTCGAAGCTGCTGAAGTCTTCCTTGCTTACGTCGGCCGCACCGCCGACCGCGGTAAGCTGGGGTTCCTTCTTGGCGGGTGCTGGAGTCTTCGACCTGGTTTGCGGCCCGCCGGCGACCTTATGAGGACGGGAGGCCGCGGAGCCGCCGGCAGATTGTCCACTGCCGCCGGTGACCATCGCGGACAGTTCAGCGACGATGCCTCTCACCGATTCCGCCTGGGCACTAAGCTCTTCGGCCACCGAAGCGGATTCCTCGGCATTAGCTGCATTCTGCTGGGTGACCTGGTCCATTTGAGAGACGGCCGTATTGACCTGATAGACCCCCTGGGCCTGCTCCTCGCCAGCGGTGGCGATCCCGTCAATAAGTTCGGTGACTTTTGTGACATCTTCAACGATAGCCCCAAGGGCCTCGCCGACCTGATTGGCTACCGCCGTTCCCTCCTTAGCCCTATTGACGGAATCCTCGATGAGCCCGGTCGTCTCGCGGGCGGCTTCGGCGGCACGCTGGGCCAGGTTACGCACCTCGTCGGCCACTACGGCGAACCCCTTGCCATGCTCTCCGGCGCGGGCGGCCTCGACCGCCGCGTTCAGCGCCAGCAGGTTGGTCTGAAAAGCGATCTCCTCGATTACCTTGATGATTTTACTGATCTGACCCGACGACTCGTTTATTCCGGCCATCGCGTCGTTTAGCTGTTGCATGGTTCGGTCACCGTTCTCGGCGGCGACGCGAGCCTGTCCGCTCAGCTCATTCGCCTGGCTGGACTTCTCGGAGTTCGCGAAAACCATGGCCGCCATTTCCTCGAGGGCGCTCGAGGTCTCCTCTAGCGACGAGGCCTGCTCGCTGGCTCCGGAGGCCAGCTCCTGACTGGCGGATGACACTTGACCGGCGGCGGAGGAGACTTGGTCGGATCCTTCGTTCAGGTTGAAGATGATCCGGTTCAACGGCTTGGTGATCGAGCGCGTCAGAAGGAAAGCGGTCAAGAGCCCGACGATAGCAGCGCCGATTCCGACCGTCATCGCCCAGTTCGCGTTGGAATGAGCGGCCGTCGTCGTCTCCACCGTACTTGCGGCGACAGCCCGGGTGGCGTCCTCACGGACCGTCTCGACAACCGGTTCGATCTGGTGAACCGCCTCGCGCATGGTCGCAACCGCGGCCGCGATCCGGCCATCCTCTTCGACGAGTGCGTCAAAGGCCTCTTGATAGGCTGCGCATCGTTTCTCTATTCCCTTAGCATCCTCGTCGCTGACTCCGCTTTGCGATACGTTGTCCAGCAAGGTGGCTATCGCCCCGCGTACGGCGGTGACGTATTTCTCGTCGCTACGGAGCAGATAGTCCTTCTCCTGCTTGCGGATCTCCAGAAGCGACTCCTTGGCATTCGGAATGTAGTACAGATCGACGATGGCTCCGAGTTCGCCGGCCGCAGACTGAACGCCTTCATATACGTGGTTCTTGTTGGCGGACGAGTCGTGCGGATCGACGAAGTTGGCGACGGCATCCCGGTATACCTCGAAGGGGCTCCGCATAACCTCTTGTACCTTTGGGTCCGCCTGCATGTGCTTGTCAAAAGTCGCCAGCGCCGCCGCCAGTTTTTGCTTGTACTCGTCGCTTCCGGTGCGATGGAAGTCCTTCTCGTAGCGCCGGCATTGCAGCAGGTCCAGATACAGGTTACCGACGAGATGACGTTCGAGGCTTTCATCCAAGTCGCGGGCGATCTGTCGGAACTGTCCCTGCAGACCGGACTTATGATCCAGACCTTTTGTCTCCCAAGCCGAGACCAGTTGCCCGAACGCGTCGGCATATTCATCAGCGCAAGAGAGTACTTCGGATGCGTGTGCCGCGGATTCGGTGTTGCCGGTTTGTCTCGCGATTGCCACGACGCCCTCGGCCGCTTTCTTCAACGATGCCACATTCTCCTGGTGCTCGTCCACGTACTTCTTGTCGAGGCGAAGGAGGAAATCCTTCTCATCTCGCCGACATTGCAGCATCGAGGCCTCGATCTCGTTGGCCAGCGTTGCGGCGGCCACGTGCGTACTCATAAGGCTCTCGAAGTCTGATGTTGTGGTGTGGATTGCATAGTGGTAAATCCCCATACCACCGCCGGCCAATACAACCACAAGCGCAAAGCCGGAAATGAGCTTGGTGGATAGTGCCATCCCTTTGAACATGACATTCGTCTCCCTGGTGTCAGCATCGGATTCCGAAACGCAGCGCGCATTCCGACACAATCTGCGCCCCGAGCGCTTCGTCTCGCCTTTCCGGACAGGCGCACCCGAGTCACCCCATACGTCGCGACAGGATAAACCCGTATGTAAATGCCTGCCTGTAGGGTCGCCTTTTGACGACTACTCTTCGACCGACCGCGTGCTTCTATATCGACCGCGCTGCGGGAACGCTGCCGTTTGGATCGCAGAAAAGACGAGAGCAACTATTGTCTATTAGGTCCATGCAATCATCCCATAATCATCGCGGCCTGACCGCGAGGCGTGTTCATTGCGTCCATACGACGACGAAAGAGAACAACCGGGTGCCGGCTCTTGCGGCCGGCACCCGCTCCGGAGAAACAAAGACTGACAGGGGCTGACTCGCTAGAACTCCGCTACATTGCTGCCGTCCTCAAACTCACTGAAGTCCTCCATGGTCACATCGGCGGCACCACCAACCGCGGCGGTCTGGAGCTCCTTCTTGGCGGGTGCCGGGGTCTTCGCCTTGAGCTGCAACCCAGAGGCCTTATGCGGACCAGGCGTCGCCGGGGCGTGCGTAGACCGTCCACTGCCGCCGGTGACCATCGCCGCCAGTTCGGCAACGATCCCTCTTACCGATTCTGCCTGGGCACTGAGCTCTTCGGCCGCCGAAGCGGATTCCTCCGCATTGGCCGCGTTCTGCTGGGTCACTTGGTCCATCTGCGAGACGGCCATGTTGACCTGATCGACCCCCTGGGCCTGCTCTTCGCTGGCTTTGGCGATCCCGTCAATCAGTTCGGTGACTTTGGTCACGTCACCCACGATAGCTCCCAAAGCCTTGCCGACCGCACTCGCCACTTCCGTACCTTCCTTCGCCTTGTTGACGGAGTCCTCGATGAGCCCGGTGGTCTCGCGGGCAGCTTGGGCGGCGCGTTGCGCCAGATTGCGGACCTCGTCGGCCACGACGGCGAATCCCTTGCCGTGCTCCCCGGCGCGGGCGGCCTCGACCGCCGCATTCAGCGCCAGAAGGTTGGTCTGGAAGGCGATCTCCTCGATGACCTTGATGATCTTGCTAATCTGAACCGACGACTCGTTTATTCCGGCCATCGCATCGTTGAGTTGGTGCATGGTCCGGTCACCGTTTTCGGCGGCGGTGCGGGCCTGCCCGCTCAGCTCATTGGCCTGCCTCGAATTCTCGGCGTTCGTACGGGTCATGGCGGCCATCTCTTCGAGAGCACTGGAGGTCTCCTCCAGGGACGAAGCCTGCTCGCTGGCTCCGGAGGCGAGTTCCTGACTGGCGGACGCCACTTGCCCGGCGGCGGCGTTGACCTGGTCGGATCCCTCGTTCAGGTTGAAAATGATTCGGTTCAGGGGCTTGGTAATGCCGCGCGTGATGAAGAACGCCAACAGAATGCCGACTATCACCGCGACTACCAGGCCCACGGTTACAAACGTCGTCGAAGATGAGAGTGAACTCGCGGCCTCGTTGGCAATCCGGTCGGTGCTCTCCATGCCCGCGTCCGCGGCTGTTCCGCAGGCGGCGACAACTTGCAGACCGGCTTCGCGCCTCTGGGCGCTCAAGTCCTGGAGTGTCTTCCAGCCGTCAGTAAGGACCGCCAAGGCACTGCTATAGGCGTCCCCGGCCGCCTTGGTGTTGGCGATCTGCTGGAGGTTGACGTCCTGCCTGGTCATCTTCCGCAGGTCGGCATAAATCGGTTCCATCTTTGGGAAGTTCAACTGGGCCTCCTCCATCAGGGCAGGCAAACGCAACGCCTGGGCTTTGAAGGCCTTCATCCTGGTGTCGTTCGTCAGGCCGATGACATCGTTGACCAGAGTGATCTTCGTATGCCGCTCGGTCATATCGTGGGTCAGCTTCGTTTGCTGGCCTTCAAGGAACTCGACGCACCCCGCTACGTAGGTCTCCGCCGCTTCGTCCATGGTATTGCGATAATCATCCAGCCCCAGGTAGCCGGCCAGATAACCTTCCATAGCCGTGCGATAGGCATCGGATGCCGCCTCGGTGTCGTCGATACGTTTGATGTCTGCGGGGTCGCGGATGATCTTGCGCAACTCGCCGGTGATCCTCTTCACGCCGGCAACCGTTTTGATGGCCTCGCGCATGAACTCGGGATCGCCGGTAGCCTGCGATTTGAAGTTCAGGACCCGACCGGTGTCTCCTGCGGCGATGATTTCGTTGATCAGAGTGATCTTCTGCAAACGTTCTTCGAGGTTTGCACCATCCTGGTTGAATTCCCGCCGCATCTTCTCGTTCTGGTTGGAAAGAAGGGCACTGCATTGTTCCATGTACGTAGCGGCCGCTACGTCCATCGACTCGCGGTGCTCTTCGAAATCGGAGGACGTTTCGATAAAACGCTCCATGCCGGAAGTGTAGGCTCTGGCAGCGGCCTCGGTGGCATCAATCCGGCGGATGTCATCTGCGGACCGGGTAATGGTACGCAGTTCGTCTGTCTTGGCCTTGAGTGTCGCCAGCACGTCAATCGCGTTTCGCATGAGCTTCATATCGCCGGTCGCCTGGGCCTTGAAGTTCGACACCCGGGCTTTCGTGCCCACGTCGACGATCTCAGTGACGAGCTGGATCTTCCTTTGCCGCTCACTCAGCTCCTTCTTGAAGGCCTCGTTCTGCGTCGTTAAGAAGTCGAACATGTTCTTCATGTAGGCGGCCGCGTTCGTGTCGAGCTTACCTCGCTCCTCGTTCAACACCGCGATCTGCTCTTCAGTCTGAGCCATCAGGCCCTCGTAGGTAGCGACGGCCTCGTTGATGGTGGCGATCTGACCCTTCAGAGCTTTGAGGTGTACGGCCTCTTCCGCCAGGTCGGCAGCCTCCTGCAGGTGCCGTTTCATGGCGGCGATTTCCGTTTGGGCGCGTTTGTAGAAATCCCCGTCTTCCGTGAAGGCGTAGCCGCGCATCTCGAACATGGTCTGGTTAGCTGCACCGCGCAGATCGGTGGCGATTTTCATTTCGGGCACGTATTCCCCGGCCAGGATCGTGGATTGGGTCTCGACGTTCTTCATGTTCCACGCGGCCAATCCTCCGAGGAGAACAGCGATACCGACCAGTGACACGAACCCCAACGCGATCTTCGTTCCGAGTTTCATTCCTTGTTCTCCAACGCAGTTTGCTCGCCAACAGCCCCACGGACTCTAACGGAGCATCGGGTGATTCCATGCGGGTTTTCCGGGCGGACGAATCTCCACGGAGATTCTCCTCTGGACTACGCGGTTTCGTATCGGCCGTTCCGCGCGCACCCTACGCAAGAGCCCTGAAAACGCGGGAATTCCCACAGAGGATGCCCAACACGTCCTGTAATAACATTGGTATAGCGTCCCTACGGGAGGAGATTCGCCGGGCTGGGACGAAACCCCATCGCGCGGAAAGACATCGCGTCTCTGCGGGCAGACGATCGCCAGGGCAAGCCGAGCAGGTTGGGCTCTGCCCGACGCCAAACTGTGAAGGCAAACCAGCCACGGGAGGTGTCGGGCTGAGCCCAATGGTACTAACCTCTGTCAGGCCACCATGCGGGCAACCGTCCCGAAGCGCCGAATCTCCGCAAAAGAGTAGGACGCGCCGTCCTCATGCCGTCGAACATGATTCGGACGGGTGGCCCATCTCCCACGTTCCTGGGGGACCCCCGCGTGTGCATGCCCTGCTCTTCGACCCCGGTGGGATCGGATACGCCAGACCGATTGCGGCGATCCGATGCTGCCTTCCGTACAGTGCGGACGACGTCGGCTCCCACGAATAGCCCTCTTTCGAGGCTCGATCACACGGCCTGCACACTCGCTGTCTACGCTTCGCAGTGCAGGTTACCCGTACACCACGCAAGACTCGCTTCCGGCTGTCGGTCTACTTTGCCGGGCAGGATTGGATACCTGCCGGGTCCCGGCGAAAGGTTTCATGCAGTCATCAAGGACCCATGTCGCAATCCTCGTTTCCCAGGCTTTCCGTGGCGCACCCACATTTCGGACAGATCGGCTTCGTACGACCGCGGAGGTCGCACCCACAACGCGCACAGCCAACGTCGAAAGGAACCAATCCCAATCGGGAGCCGCTGCCGAACTGCCGGTCAACACCACGGTCACGCCATCACTCATCGGTACGGCTGCTCCATACCGAATCCGCCGCAGAGACAGACGGTCCGCACAGTGGCCCCTGCCTGGGCCCTCGCACCGGACATGCCCACGCAAGCGTAGGCGATGCCACCTGTCCGAATCCGCCACAGATTGTGATCTACGAAAGCAGGGTCCGCAGGGCGAGTTCGGCGAGTTTGTATTGCTCGTACCGACGTTCTTCGGCATAGAAACGGGCGGTATGTACATCCTCGCGCCCGTTGCGCCAGTCGATGCCGAGCTTCTTGTGCAGTAGCTCATGGTACATCAGATAGTCAAGAGTGTGCGAGGTCACATCGCGCCGATCGAGCAGAGCGCTTATCATCACCGTATCGCGCAAGGGGTCATAATGGCCGAGCTTGTGGCCGGAGAACGTCTTGCTCCAGGTCAAGCGCGGACGCGAAAGGGTATCGCCGAAGTACCGCTCGTTCACCCGTTGAAAAGACTGTGCCAGGTCGTGGCACATCCCCCGCGGCTGATCGTCCAGGCCCCCGAGGGCGTCGAGTTCGGCCTGAATATCCTGATACTCATCGCTTACCGCGGCCTCCAGGATCGCTTGCCTACTGCCGCCCTCGAAGGCGGCTTGTGCGAACGAGCGGAAGAGCTCTTCGGAGAAGCAGATCGCCGGAGTCGCCAACGAAACCGTAGCCCCCCCACTATTACCGCGAATGCGAAACAGGCCGCGAAGCGGGCGGAACTCGATGAACGCCGGGGCGTGGAACCTGGGTGATCTTCGAAGGGACTCCTCCACGGCCGGCTTAGCCCGGCGCATAGCGGCGCGGTAGGCCTGGAAGTTGACGCGGTCGGCGAAGAAAGCCAACCACGCCCGGATATTACGAGACTGCGGAGTAAGACTGTCCGCCGGCAGCGCCTTCATGTTCCGCTCGATCTGGGCGCTGGCCCCGGATAGAAACTCGTACACCTTTCCGGCGGACTCGTCCGTCGGACCGGTGGCCAGCTCATAGACTGCCCATTCCAGGTCGGACTTGACTCCGGGAATCCGCATGCTTCCCGGTGCGGGCCGGCTCGGCTTATCGTCCGTTCGCGGCGTGATCGACTTAAAATCCACGTCGCGCAGAAACTCGTACGCCCGTTGCGAAGCGGGGGACATTGCCTCGACCGGTGCGCGGTGCCCGGCCAGAATCTCATCGACCGCGCGCAGGGTACGCTCGGCATACGCGCACAAGCGGTAAAGTTCCGACGACGTTGCCGGCTGCGTAAGCTGGCGCCGAACGGTTGTAGCCGCCTTCACCAACCCGCGGATTCGAACCGTCTCCACAAGCAGGATCCTCCGTGACCAAGTTCAAGGGGACCGGTGACGGCCCTAATCGATGTTGTTGACGTCGGCGACCGCCGCATGCTTCGGACGATGGCGCAAGACCACCGTACCGATCACACTGATAAGCAGCACCATGACCAGCATACCCCATTCCGAGACCGCCGGAACCGGATCGCCGGTACCACCATCCCAGCCGGCCATGCGGGCCATCATCCACCAGAATGCCCGGGCCTTCAGGTTGCAGTTAAGTGACTGTGAGTGCGCACAGGAACAACTGGCGCAGAGTTCGCTGCCGGGGTTCGCCGCGCACCAGTCAACCGCCCAGTTGTGCCCGCCGTCGTAGTCGCAGTTGTCGTTCGCGTGCAGGTCGCGATAGTAGTTCCCGTCCGGATCGTAGCTCTCGATGTCGGCGAAGTCGAAGAGGACCGAATTGTTGGCTACGCAGTGGGCGCGGATCTGGTTGTTACGGGCAAAGAGATTACCCTCCTCACCCGTACCGTTGAGATGACCCGTCATATAGACGAACGTTACGTTGCTGTAATCCGCCTCCAGCCCACTCATCAGGTCGAGGTAGGTCTGGATATTCGCTTCCGACGTGTCGGCCTGCCCGCACCACGACCACATCACCGCGTTTCGGTCGTTACCGGCCGCGTCCAGCATCGTACGGGTTCGCGCTTCCCAGGTAACGTAGTCCGGATTGCCGAGGTCCCCGGCCGGCGTGTAATCGTGCAGGGACAACCCGCCGCTGGTTCCGTCCGCGTCCCACCAATACAGCGAGCCGGCCGTCCCCCGGATGACGTTCATGCCGGAGACAATCTGGCTGCCGTGGGAGGTGTGCCCGTAAGACATGCGAAACTGAGCCTTGGCCGCCTCGATCCACGAGCTCGGCACCGCGGTAAGGTCGGTGCAGGTGTGATCCGCGATGATCGGCGATTGGGCGTGCGCCGCCGAGACAATCGAAAACGGCGAAAAGCCCAACCCGGCCAGCAACACTGCAGCAACCACCAAACTCCTCTTGCTTACGTCGACGCGCATGATATCCCTCCCGAGCGCATAAGTGCCATACTAATGCCACTTACATGAAATCCCCTCGCCCCCTCTCACGGCGGCCCGTTGTCCGAGAATATAACACTTTCGACCCTATCCGGTCAAGCTCCAACCCGAATTCCGGCCGGTTTCGGGCGCCGCGGTCCGTAGGGCACGGCCGAGGTACGAGACCTGGAAAGCGCTGGGATGAACCGCCCAGGTGCCCCGTTCATTCCGGCGCAGCGGGTGCCCATCCATGCCGGCGTTTGGTGGGCTGGAATAGCCGCATCGCCCCACCGCCGGCATGGGTGGGGGACGGATTGCGTAGGGCACGGTCGAGGTACGAGACCTGCCGCGAAGGTGCGCGATGCGCAGAGGTTGCGGCAGGTCTCGTGGCCCGTCGGGATGCGTTGGCCCGCACATCATCGCAGGTTGATGCGACATCCGCACCGCGTGCGTCTATTCGCCGTCAGGGGGCTCGGAAGGTCCTGTGGACTTGAAATACCGGAACCACTCCAGACCTACCAATGCGAAGATGAGCAACAGAAAAGGCCACCTGTCCTGCGGCACAGTTCCGGACTGCACCAAGCCCTCAAATACCACGACCGAAGCCAAAGCCAACGCGGTTGCGATCCACAGACGCCGCAACCGCACAGCGTCTTTCGCGTTCCTATTCGGCGTTTTCGCGGTATCGTCGAGTACAAACACCTCCGGCCCGTAGGCGTCTGCGAGCCGATCGACTCGATTGAACGCAGTGCCGCATACGGGGCACTGTCCGTCAGCATCGCCCCCCGCCAGGCGAGTTGCGCATACTGCACAGTGAACCGGGTAATGCTCGTCGGAAATAGCGGACAGATCGGGTGGGTCCCAGGCAGGGTCGCCAGGAGTAACGTAATCACCGCCCGAGGCAAGTGGCTCCCCACAGTTGGCGCCATCCGACTCGGCAGCGCCCTCCATCGCCTCGCCACCTTCGCGGCATAGTTCGCGCCCCTCTCTTCGTCGGCGATAGTAAGATGCGGTGAATCGCCACAAGACTGCCGCAACCAGCCCGTTGTATGCCAGGGTGGATATCGCGGCGATCCACGACCAGAAGCCGCCCCGGAGAATCTCCGACCATGACAGCAGCATCGACACTAATGCCGCGAGCAGCAGAGTGAGTCCGGGGCCGAAGATCAGCCACATTCCCCAGAAAACCAGCCGTCCCCGGCCGCCCGAGATTGCCCGCCGGTACATCCACCCGGTGGAGTAGATCTGCTGAATCGGATCGAGCGTCGCAATCATCCCGATCGGCATGCCGCACTCATGGCAAAACGGTGCTCCCGGCGGGTTCTGCTTGAGACAACCCGGGCACAGCGCCATTTGCTCTTGAGACTTCTGGTTAGCTGGAGAGGAATCGCCGACCATAACGCGATCATAATCCCAACAGGCCGCGCGGCCAAGTCGCTGTTGGTTGGTCTGGGAGATGACGTGCGCGTCCGAGACGACACCATTTTCGTCATATTCTACAAGGTCCGCCTGTCACCGGCGCCCGCCCGAATCGTCGTCGGAACTGCTGTTGTCGTTGCTGTTGGAAGTGTCATCATCATCGGGAGCTGCAGTGACCAGCACCGTAATCTGCGCCGGGTCACTGACTTGCCCGGCCAGATCTTCCCCCACGCACGTCACAACAACTCCGCCGCTTTCGGTCGGAACGAATGTACTGACGCCCGACGAAACTTCGGTAAGCTCGATGGAGGGTCCGGATATCTGCGCGATGGCGAATGACGCCGGCTCGGCCGCCCCGGTGCCAACACAAGTAAGGGTAACCTCCTCGCCTATTGCCGCGACCGACGGACTGGCCATCAGCGATACAGTCAACGTTGCATCATCTGCGACATCGATGGTCCGGATCCGGGTCACGCAGGAAGAGACCATCTGAAACAGCCCGTCGCTGGCCGTCAGCCGGATGACTACCTCACCCTCGTGCGCGGCCTGAAAGGTGGTAACCGGTTGGGTAGCGTCGGTGAACGTGCCGTAACCCGTCGGGAAAACCTCCCATTGGTACGTCGCGATCGCCCCGGGATTCTGCTCATTGGCCGCGACTTGGCCTGACGCCCCGACGAGCAGCTCGCTCGGGCAGGTCGGTTCGATATAGATCGAGTTGCACCCCGCCAGCAGTGCCGATCCGATTCCCATCAGGCACACCCACCGTCCCGAAGACCCTCGCCCCAACACGTATACCCCCTTGCGCGTCAGAAACGCCCGGTAAAAGTTGTTATAGAACCTTTCGGGTTCAAACGTAGCCACATACCGCGTCGTCACTATCGACCGAAACATTGATTGCAGTTAGAACGCTCGACGGCGTCGGAGACGCCCGATTGCCGCCGAATCCGTGAATCCGGACCGACCCTGCCGGAATCACTGCACTTCGACCGTTACGATGTTGCGGTGCTCGAGGTCGCGCCGGAGCGTCGGCCGACCCCCTCGAAACACGACCACGCTGTGCGAATAGAACGTCACGTGCCGTGGATTCGGGATCGCCTCTGCACTGTTCGCAAAAAGCACCGTCACCCCGCCGCCGGGAACTCCCGGATGGGCAGCGGTAGCCAAGACCGCGTCCTCAGGATCGGTGTACAATCGGTCGGCCAACTCAAAACCGTCATCATACCAACGCACCGGGAACTCTATCGCCCCGAGAAAGGCCGCAACGTAAGGGTCCCGGACCGCCTCGCCGAGGATCAAAACGCACGTTTCCGCAAGCACTCCGTCGGCCAGATAATCCACGCCCACCACCTGCCGTTCTTCTTCCTCGAAATCGGATTCGAAGATCGACTGCAGCTTCAGGTACGGCTCCGGCAGCTCGCCCCTCGGACGTACCGTCGTGAACGAATGGCCGTATCGCGTGGCCGCCGTGGTGGGCACGACCTCGCCCGGCGGGATCTTGCGGAAGACGTGATAGTCGGGATCAACCTCGACGGTCAACGGAACGAAATCGACCGGGATCGACAGCTCCGGCTCGAACCCGCTGAGTGACACGACCACGTCGGCCTCTCCCTCGGCATGGGTCATTCGTATCGGCAGGTCCAGTTCGAAAGCCCTCTCGCCGTGCGCAAGAGACAACACCAAGACCCCCTCCGCTGAGCGGAAGACCGCCCGGTCGATCGAAACCGAAGGAGCTCCGGAGCCGCGCACCCATTGTTCGAAGAATGTGTCTAGCTGCTCCCCGCTTTCTTCCTCGAAGACCCGGCTAAGATCATCCCAGGAGGCGTACTTCCCCAGATACTCCGCGTTGAACCGGCGAACCGCCGCCCAGAACACATCCTGCCCGATCCGCCGCGCCAGCATGTGGAAAACCTCGGCGCCCTTGGAGTAGCCGATACCCCGGCCGCACCCATCCGGAAGCCCGAAGGTGCCCAACGGCTTGTCGTCCTCCGGCTTCATTCGACCTAGGAAATGCGCGTCGTTGCGTCGTTTTCGCCGAGCCCCGGCCTCATCGCCGTCTAGAACGTAGCCATAGTAGTTGGTAGCGTAGCTTGTTAACGCCTCGCACCAATTGCCGTCCTGCGGATCGACGAAGACCCCGTTACCCCACCAACAATGCAGCATCTCGTGGTCGAGGAACCCGTGCATGGTCTGCGATCGTCGGCCCATTTCGATTACGGCCGAGCTAAGCAGCGTGAACGTCGGGAAGGCAAACCCGCTGCTGAAGAAGTTGTCCACGACGGCATATTCGCGTGCCGGGTAAGGGCCAACCAGAGGCTGGTATCGGTCGAGATACCGCTTGACCGCGGAGCTCAAACCCTCGGCGTGCTGTTTCTGGGATGCCTTCAGGTGAATATCAATCGTAATCCCGTCGTGTTCATAACGGTGAACCTCATGCGGACCGCCGACCAGGACCATGTCCGGGACCGGGTATGCGCTCCGCCAGGCCAGGCGACCCGTACGTTTGCTCAAAGCAGCGTCGCGCTCCGCACCCGCCTTCAGCTCGAACCCGGGTACCGGATCGACAATAACCTCGAAATCCGCCGGCGGCACCGGGGCATCCTCCGGGACCGCCGGTTGGGGGTACCAATGGCCTTCTGCCAGGTATACGCCCTCCTCGCCGATGTGGGCCTGCATGTCGAAGTTGTGAATCTGCCCGGCCACCTCACCCGCGCCGACATCCTGGAAAAGCTCGCCTGCGTATTCCACGAATAACGTGAACGACTCCGCGGGTTTATCCAAAACGATCACATGCTCGCGCGCTTGGGACTTATCGGTTTTGGAGGTCTGCGCGACGAAGCGTCGTTGGATTGTCGCTCCCGAAGCCGTTACCGCGCGAACCTTCAGACTCGGGTGCAACAGGACTTCGACCCCCACCGGATCGGTTGCGGCCAAGTCCGGTCCGATCCGCACCAGATCCATCGTTGTCCGCCCCGTCAGGCGGTGAGCGGCCGGGTCCAGGGCGACGTCAATCCGATATCGCTCGGCCTGAACCGGCATTCGCGGAACCGTCATACATCCCGCCAAGCTCAGGATGGCCGCTGTCGCCACCCCGCGCGACACCCACCGACCCGGGCGAACGACAGACCACCCTACGCCTCGGGCGAACCGGTTCGAGCGACATGTTTCTTTCATGTCCAAGTCTCCACAGGTCATTTGGTACACTCACAGGGCCAAAACGCAAGAGGACCGCCCGATGGCGTCGGCCCTACCCCGGCCCGTCTTCTGCCCAGCCGATCCACCGTTAATGGACGGCGCTTGGGGTTGTAGCTAAGGGGGGCATCGCTATACTATTGACCGTCCCGTAAAGTCGTTCGACCTTCGCTTCGCGCGCTATCGGCGGCGGCTGACGGGGTCTCGGCCGGCAGGTTAGCCCTGCCGCCTAGACATTGAGGGCAACTTGGCAAGAGGCAACGGCGGCGAGTTTGTATGGCGAATGTTGACGCAATCGAAGTGGAAGGCATGGTCGTAGCGGCTCTGCCGAACGCGATGTTCCGCGTTGAAGTTGATACTGGTGGCGAAAAAAGCTACGTGCTGGCCACAATCTCCGGAAAGATGAGGAAATACTACATCCGAATCCTCCCGGGCGACCCCGTACTGGTAGAAATCTCCCCATACGACCTTACCCGCGGCCGGATCATCTACCGCGGTACCAAGTCACAACGCCCTCCGCGACGCCGGTAGCCCTCGCATCCGGTGCCAGAATTGCCTCTCGGATCACCACCCGCGGCGTTTTCTGAAGTTGGGAGCTGCCGTATTCCCGGAAAGGCGAACATGGCCACGATGATCCCTCGCCTTCGAATACCCCGCGGACATCCCGCCCCAACTGCGTGCCCGCTCATCATGGGTATCTTGAATATCACCCCGGACTCCTTCAGTGACGGTGGAGACTTCTCGTCGGTGGCCCTGGCCGTCGAACGGGCCCAGGAAATGGTCCGGGAGGGGGTGGACATCATCGATGTCGGCCCGGAGTCGACTCGTCCCGGCTCGCGGGAAGTCTCCGCGCAGGAACAGATCAGCCGAGCCGTCCCGGTCATCGATGCCATCCGCAGGGTGGATCGGCAGACCCCGATTTCGATAGACACACGGCTGGCCCAGGTCGCTCAGGCCGCCCTCGACGCGGGAGCGGACATGATCAACGACGTCTCCGCCCTCCAAGATGACCCCGAGATGGCAACGGTGGCGGCGCAGGCGGGAGTGCCGATCTGCCTGATGCACCGGCGCGGTCGATCGGTTGACATGCAGCGTGGCGGCGGGCCCGAATACGTCAACGTTCTGGACGAAATCAGCACTTTCCTTCGCGAGCAGGTCGATTACGCAACGGCCCGCGGCATAGATGCTGCGAGGATCATCATCGATCCTGGAATCGGCTTCGGAAAACGGGTGGAGCACAACCTCCTGATCGTCAAGCACCTTGGCCGGTTTCTGAAACTCGGCCGGCCCTTGCTACTGGGAGTCTCTCGGAAGGCGTTCATCGGTACGGTGCTCGGAATCGAAGATCCGAAACAACGTGCCAGTGGATCCCTGGCTTGCGCCGCGCTGGCGACGATGGCGGGAGTGTCAATCCTGCGCGTACACGACGTGCGTTCGACGGTCGAGGTCGCTCGTTTATGCACCGCGGTCCGCCAGGCGAGAGTAGGACGTAACTTCTACGCGATACAACCTTCCACGGAGTAGAAGCCCTGCAGAAGTAAGGGGTCCCTGTCTCAGACGGCGCGAAGAGACGGACAAAACAGGCACGGACCTGCTTCACCCAAACGGCCCGGGTAATCGTCCGGGCCAGCCGGGCGAGAATATGCGTATGGTCCTCCCCTCCGCCAATCCTGGTCGGCGGACAGTTGAGGCGCCTGCTGATGGCCCCCAAGTAGGCGTGCAACGAATTGCGCCCCGCGTTGTTTCGAAGCAACGGGTGCCGCGCCTTCGTAGAGAAGGTCAAATACACCTCGACTGCAGACAGCGATTGCGGCATAGGATGCCATCCCTATGACGCAACCCGTTGGGGTTGATCTTTGATGCAACCGTGATCCAAGGGTGGCCGCTTCGCGGCAATTCCGGGCTGCAGGACGTAACGCCGTTGGCGTATGTTGATAACCCGGGCACAACGCCGTCTGATCTTCAGACTTCGAGTTTGCTGGGGATGAATCGCCGACCCAAACGCGATCATGATCCCAGCCGGCCACGCGGCCGACTCGCAACCATTCGACATCGCCGCAGCACGGTCGTTCACGAGACCGCCCGCGAGCTATGTTCTCGGAATCGCGACACTGATGGTAATCCCGCACAAGTACCAGAAAAGGGTAAAAATCGTCGAACGCCTCTTGACGTGGTTTCCTACTGTGGACACTTTAGTGACCGCATCTGCCGGATGACTTCATAGTCATCGTCCTCGTTTCGGCGGGCAGCAACCGGCCCGCCACCAAGACCGAGGGACTTTTCGGATGAGTGGAATCGACAGGCGTAGTCCGACCGGGGTCCTACGTATTCCGGCTTTCCACAGGCCGGCCTCATATACGCGTGCTGAGTTCCCGACATTCTCAACACCACGAAGAACGAAAGGAGGTTGTGCGATAAGCAGGGCGTTGGTCTGTACGGAGGGTCACCTCATGTATCTATGGAGCTAGAGGAAGATGACAATTCGAATTGACTGTACGCTGATGCGTCTGATCTCGCTTGCGATGTTCCTGGCGGCAACCACGACCCCGGTGGTTATCGCGGATCCGGGATCAACCGAACAGATTGTCGAGACTTCTCCGGTTCGGGACATTGTCCCTGCAGAACAGCTTGTTTCGCGTCCGGAGATCCAATACGACGAAGAGGTAGACGAATACTTCTTCGATCTACACCTGGCGGACTACAACTTGCGGGCAACGCTCGTCCCGAACGATCCGGGCCTGGTACGCATAACCCACCCGACTGAGGGCGGAGAGTTCTGGATTCGGGTCACGAGCGTCGGCGATCCGGAGGCCGGAACAGCGATCCAGTTCCTGACCGTGCTGGATCAGGATCGTATTGCCCGGGGCACGGTTGTCATTTCGCACGACCTTGTTGAAGACCAAAACGGCGACCTCGTCGGGGCAGAGCTTCTGGTTGAAAGCCCCGCGGCCGGAACCGCCGCTGCGGTCTGGTACGACGCGGAAGATCTGACATTCCGACCTTTCGCCATCCAACCGTCGTCGACTGTGTTAATCCAGCCCGAGCTGCCCGGCGGCAACGATGTGGAAGCCTCTATCTGGGGGTGGGTGCAAGCGGGTATTGCGGCTATTCTCACTCCGATCGGGGTCGCGAGTACCGCGGCCGTTGTTAGCGTGGGAGTCGCGGTAGCGGGCGCACGCAGCGGCCTGTTTGGTCCGTATAACTGCGATGGCGCCTGGAATCAACATTGGAACGGCTGCGTGCAATAGCGGCTTTGCGGAAAAGTCGATCTGCAATCGGGTTTGAATAGACTGGGGAGGTGCAATGGAAGTTGTCGTCGTTCCAACCCGCCGGGGTACATGCTGGAGTCTCGGCGTTTGTTTCGTGTTGGCATGCGCGGTAACCGGGTTGGGCTTATCCGTGCTGGTGGGGAACCTGCTTTGGGTGGACAATCCGCTGGGCGCTTACGCTTTTGGCCTTCTTGTTGCGGTGGCGGCCGTGGTAGCCGGCAGCTTGTTTCGCTCATTCGTGAAACACTGCCGGGCAGCTCGAAAGTGCCGCGCGGGGGTCGATGAGAATCAGAGTCCTTTGTGGAGACTTATCGCGCAGTGTAACCGCCGCTCTGACAATGCGATTCTGCGTGAACTCAACCGGATGAGGCCCAAGCTATTCGGGCCGGCGAGTCCTCCTCCGCTGCTGGTTTGTCTGGGTGTTCTGCCGTCCGAGCCGGAGCCGTCCGAGTATCAGACGGAGCCGAGCTGTTACGAGGTTCACCACTCATTCAGGCCGTTTGGGTGGATGTTGATCGGCGCACTGATCCTCATTGGCGCGATCGATTGGCTGGCAGTGCCTTCACCGGCTACGTTCTACGCGAGGCAGGCGTTGGTGGCACTCTGCGGCGTTCTAGCCATCGGCGGTGTGGTCTACCTGGCTTGCTTCTCATGGCGAACCGTTTTGCGTGTTTCTCCGGGCGTGGTAGAGGTGTTTCGATACCCGATATTCGGCTCCAAACCCCGGGTGCATCGGTACCCGTGTGTGCCGGGCACAACGTTGATTCTCCGTTGCGTGGACCCGCCGGACGGCGAGCCGAAGGACGCGTTCTTGTCGCACCACCACAGTGGGACCCTCACGCTATCGCGTGGTAAGCACGTTGAGACCATTCCCTTGACCGGGATCAAACCGGAGAGTCTCTGCCGAGCCGTTACGGCAGAACGGGTAACGCCCTTGGAGATACTCTCAACGGATAGCCTGATCGGCTAGACTGAGCCGGCCGCTCTGCGGGGGCGTCGCCCAACGACGCCCCCGCCGGGTGCCCATACTCCGACACACCAAGGTATCCTGCACCGGGAAGCCAGATAGCCTGATAATCACGTCGCGATTCCGCAACACTGTACCCCCTCCCTGCGAGATTACCCCGTGGGGGAAATGTTCTACGAATTCCCTTGACTTGCGGTCAGGGAAGATGTAAGATTCGTCGATAGCATATGCTGGGCAACTGCAAGGTTGTCGTTCTTGTCGCGGTGGGGCTTGGCCGGCCCGCCCGGGATGTTAGGGCACTCCTCACGCGAGAGGGGTGTTGTGGAGCTTTCTGAGTGCTTGCATATCTGGAGAAAAGCGATGAAGAAGCTGCTAACGGGGTTAATGGTATTGGTGCTCTGTGCGGGGCTGTTCGGCGTATCGTCACTTCTGTACGCCGCCGACCCTGAACCGGTTGAGTCGGTGGTGACACAGGTGGAGTATGAGGATTGCGTGATTCTGCTGGGTTGCGATGACCTGAGGCGGACGGAGCCGGAGATCTACTACCACCTGCTTTCGGTAGCCGAGCAGGCCGAAGCTTGGGAAGAAAGCGAGGCCTTTGCGTTCGATGAAGACGGGTTCCTGTCGGTCGAGCTGACTGACGATAGCTTGGTTTGTGTGCTGACTGAGAACAACGTGGACGACACGGATGAAGAGGCGCAGAGTGTCACGGTGGTACCGGCTGAGCGGAATGAGGATGGGGACTTCGTGACTGGTTTAGCGCTTAGGTTGACTCCCCCAACCGAAGCATCACCGTTCGAGTATCGTGTCATCCAGCAACCTTCGGAACCGGGGAGCGTGGATAAGTCAAGCTTGGTCGAAGATGCGGCCGTTGCGGTCGACGGCATCGATAGCGACGATTCGGACCCTGTCGATGACGGAGAGCCCGCCGTACAAGCACAAGACCCACCGACGTCAACCCACTGTTCAAGCGCTGGCAGCGATACGATCTGCTGTGGCTTCTCCCGCGCATCCGGCGAGGTCCGCGTAATCTGTATCTGCCGGGGAAAAGCGGGAACCTGGCAGAGGTGCCTTGATACCGGTTGGATCTAGATTGGCTGAGAGTAGTATCATCTGCTGATGAGTGGACGGTGACCAGCCGTGTAACCGGTTAGATGGCGACCAGCACACTGGGTTCCCAACGGGGCCGGTGTGCTTGGTCGTTCCTGCGTTGGCGGCACTTGCGCAGCCCGCCCTTACGATTGGGGGATTCCTCATCCAAGAGGGGTGTCGTGGAGTCCTTTGAGTGCTTTCATATCTGGAGAAGTGTCATGAAGAGGCTGCTAACGGGGTTAATGGTATTGGGGCTCTGTGCGGGGTTGTGCGGGGTATCGTCACTTCTGTACGCCGCCGACCCTGAACCGGTTGAGTCGATCGACGCGCAGGCAGAGCAAGAGGAGGAGGCCGCTTGGGACGCGTGGCGTACGGACTTCGAAGCCCGCCTGGCCGCGGATGAGAAGTACCTCGCGGCCGAGGAGGAGGCTCTGAAGGGATACTTCGGCGACGTGGACGAGTACAGGGTCCTTGAGGAAGCTCGCGCCGAGAGGTATCGCGAGATCGCGTTGATTACATACGAAGAGCATTTCGGTGTGTGGACCGGCACCACGGACGAGTTCGACGCCCTAATGGAAGTGAAGGCGGCGGACGAGAATCCGCTGAAGCAGTGTTCTGAAGCGGCCACCGATAGTTGCGGTGAACACCGAGTCTGCAGCGTCAAAGTGGCGCAGAACGTGTGTTCGTGGACCTGCCAGGACGCGAAAGGAAACTGCCCGAGCCTTGCAGGGGTCGAGTAGCCGACGCCGGAGCTTGGCAAACCGGTGAAACGATTTCTTAAGCCGGAAGAAATGGCCCAAAGAGGGGGAGCCGAATGAGACCGGCTCCCCCTTGCGCGGGTGCCCCATACCATTCCGGCGTTTGCTGGTATGGAACAGCCGCGCCGGTTCCCCGCCGGAATGGGTGGGGGACGGATGGAGACCCGAGCGGTAGCCCTCTTCCGCAATCAGTCTTCGCGCGACGTGCGCCGTTGCGGCAGGTCTCGTACGTCAACCGTACCCTACAAGGTGTTCACGCGATGTGCGCCTTTGGGACCCGCGCCGAAGGCGTTGAACAGCCAAGCCCAGTCTTCGCGCGATATGCACCCTTTTGAACTTAGCCCGAAGGCGTTTCACGACAAAGCCCTGGGTAAACGAAGCGGCGTAGTCGCTTCAGTGCCACCCTCGGTAACAAAGCCCCCTCACACGCCAACCCCGAAGCGGGTTGAACAACGGCAAAACCCCGTTTGGGCGGATCTTTGATGTGACCGTGATCCCAGGGTAGCCGCTCCGCGGCAACCCTGGGCTGAAGAACTGACCGCCTTCGGCGGATGTTGACGGCCCCGTCACAGCGACGTGAACATGTCACCTTCTCTCACGTGCCGGCCGTTGACGTAATCGCCCCAGCTCATGACCCGCCCGGATGACGGCTTGATCTCCAGAATCTCGACGAAGCCGGCGCCGGCGGCCACGTAGCGCCGAGCATCGATAGTCCCCGGGGCAATCGCAGGCGCGGTCGGGTCTTCCGCGCGGCGAGCTCGGGTGATGGCCACCTGCTCCCAGCGACCGTCGTCGGATTCGAAACGGGCGCGGGCGCCGGGCCAGGGCGTCATGCCGCAGATGTGGTTGGCCACGTACCGGGCGGGACGGTTGAAGTCTATCAACCCGTCGGACTTCTTCAGTTTCGGGGCTCGCGTCGCCTCGGCCTCATTCTGCGGGGTGCCCTCCGGGATGGCGTCTCCGGCAAACAGCTCGATGGTCGCCCTGACGGCGTCGACCCCGACCCCGGCCAGCCGGTCGTGAAGCTCTTCCGCGGTTTCCTCCGGCTTCAGGGCCGTCCAACGTGAGGCGAGAATCGGTCCGGCGTCCATCCGCTCGACAATGCGAAAGACGGTGCAGCCGGAACGCTCCTCCCCGTGGACAATCGCCCAGTTGATCGGGGCCGCCCCGCGATACTTGGGCAGCAGGGACGCGTGCAGATTGACGAAGCCGCCGGGTGCGCTGGCCATCAGTTCCGGCCCGAGCTTCTGACCGAAGTCTATCACCAACCCGAGCCGGGCATCGAGACTGCGGATCCGGTCGACGGTATCCGGGTCGTTGACGTCCGGGGCTTCGAGCGTCTCCAAACCCAGCTCATCTGCAAGAGCTCGAACCGGGGTCCGGGCAGTGTGGCGTCCGCGACCGCTGGGGCGGGCGGGCTGGGTGATAACCAGCGGTACTTCGTGTTCGCTCTGGGCCAGCCACCGCAAGGTGGGGCGGGCAAACGCCCCGGATGCCACAAAGACGATACGCATGGGATTCCCCCACTCACTTCTTGGTTCGCTGCCGCTGGGCGTACTCTTGTTTGAGCTGCTTGAGGGCCCGGCGGTTGGCGATCTCGTCGGTCGCGGACATGGCATCCGCCACCAATCGGCCGACCAGGTGATCGCACTCGTGCTGCCACACCCTGGCGAGCAAGTCCGTTCCGACCATCCGAACCGGCTGACCGTCGAGGTCAGCGGCATCTATCACCACATGGGAGGCCCGGCGCTTCGTAACCGTCACGCCGGGAAACGACAGACAGCCCTCCTCCGCCTCAACGGCCCCCGTCAGCTCCGATAAACGTGGATTGACGAAGATCTGCCGGTCTTGCGGCTCTCCGGTTATGTTGCAGATGAACAACTGCACGGGCCAGGCAACCTGAGGGGCGGCCAGCCCGATCCCTCTACCATCGCGCATGACTTCGAACATGCGCTCCACCACGATCTTGAGCTGGTCGCTGAACTCCTCTACAGGAGCGCAGACTTCGCGCAAGATCGGATCCGGGTAATGGATTATGCGAAGCTCGGCTGGGTTGGGTATTGGCATGGATGACACTTTCTGACAATCGAGATCGGCTCGCGCGGCTCCTCACGGATCTTGACACTAGCCGTACCCAAGAATACTATCTGTGGTCTTTCGTTTGTAAAGGTATACTATCTACCTGTGTTGTATTTCATGGCTTGCGTGGTGTGCCGAGAACCCAGTTTCGCCGGCGTCGATGCCTGAACCGGCGATGATACCGGCAGGTCTCGTAGCCTCTCCGTCGTTTTAACAGAAAGTTACCAAGGCCCATGGCGAAGAACAAGAACGGTGATTCGGAACCACCGGCCGACCCGAATGCCCGCTTGGTAACCAGCAAAGAAGACAAGCTCAAGGCCAAGAAGTGGTTCGACCGCGCCCGCGAGCTGGGCGACAAGCGGCAGTTCGACTACGCCATCGAGTATTACGTAAACGGCTTGGAATACTGGCCCAACGCGGTAGAGGAGGCCTGCAAGCCTCTTCACGGTTGCGCGGTCGCCCGCAGGCAGACCGGCGGCAAGAAACCCGGCATCCGCGACAGTATGAAGCACTCCATGAACGACAAGGACCCCAAGAAGGCGTTCCTGAACGCCGCTTGGCTGTTCGGTCATGATCCCGATAACGCCGACTACCTCGAAGGGATGGCCAAGACGGCTAATCGGCTCCGGGCGGAGGATGCAGCCTTATGGGCGTGCGGCCTGTGCCGTAAGACCTTGGAAGGGTCCGCCAAGACCAACGCCAAGCAGTATTTGGCGCTGGCCGGGTTGTTCGAGGAAATCGGGGAGCGAGCCGCCGCTCGCGACGACGCGGCGCTTGGCGTCGAGGCTTTCAATTCGGGAGTTCAGTTACTCCACACCCTGCGAGCCCGGGTTTCTAAGGACCGAACCGTCGAAAACAGTCTGCGCGACCTATCCACCAAGCTGACCATCCTGAAAGGCAAATACCAGGAGGGCGAGTCCTTCCGGGATAGTATCCAGGACAAAGAAACTCAGAGGGTGTTGCACGATGAAGAGCGCACCATGCAGGCGGACGAGCGGGTCGAACAGCTCATCGCCCAGGCGGATCAGGCGTTTCGGGAGGCGCCGGACGACGCTCGTACCCTCAGCCGCCTCGTGGATTTGCTGTGCCGCCGGGAGAACGAAGAAGATGAGCTGCGCGCCATCGGCCTGCTCGTCGCCCAGTTTAAGCGGACCTCAGACTACCGCCACAAACACAATGCTGACGACATCCGCATGAAACAGCTCGGCCGAAAGGTCCGCCAGGCTACCAAGGCCGGCGACGAGGCCGCCGCCAAAGAGGCCCAGGTCGCAAGCCTTCGCTTCGATTTGGGCGTGTTCAAAGAACGGGTGGAGAGATACCCGACGGACAACCGGGTGAAGTTCGAATACGGGGTCCGGCTGTTCAAGGCCGGGAGATTCGACGACGCCATCCCCGCCTTTCAGGCTGCCCGCACCGATCCCAAGAACCGCAGTGCATGTGGCCTGTATCTGGGGCGCTGCTTCTTCCGCAAAGGTTACTTCACCCAGGCGATAACCGCTCTGAAGTCGGAAATAGAAGCCCACGAGCACTCGGATGACGATCTGGCTAAAGGCCTGCTTTACTGGCTAGGGAGGAGCTACGAGGCCGCGAAGGACGCAAAGAAGGCCGAACAGGTTTATGGAGAGATTCTCCAACTGGACTACAACTATAAGGACGTCCGTGCTAGAATGGACGGTCTGTCGTCGGCCGATTAGTGAGATAACGGACGGCAGGGAAGGCTTACTGACGGAGAAGAGACTGTGGCGAATTTGCCTTCGGCCAAGAAGCGCAACAAGCAGAACGAACGTAACCGTATTCGCAATCGTGCCCGCAAGTCGGTGATAAAGACCGAAACGCGTAAGCTCTTGGATGCGATTCATGAGGGTGACGTTGACGCGGCACAAAGTGCGTTCGTTAAAGTGACGAAGAAGATCGACCAGGTAGCCGCGCATGGCACTCTGCACAAGAATACCGCTGCCCGCAAGAAATCGCGGCTGGCGCGCCGGCTGAACGCGGCTCTGGCCGCAAAGAAAGCCTGACCAGCGGGCGGGGGGTAGCCCCGCGCTCGTTTACGTAGAACACCCACGGGTGCTGCGGTCTGCGGCGCCCGTGTTTTTCTGCGCTAAGTTATGACCGCACCGCAATCCGAAGAATACGTCTCGCGTGGCGGTGACAAGCTCGCGGCGGCGCTCGATCGTTTCGAGATCGAAGTTGATGGACTGGTTTGCGCCGACCTGGGGAGCCACGTCGGGGGCTTCGTGGATTGCCTGTTGCGCCGGGGCGCTCGGCGGGCGTATTCGGTGGACACTTCGTACGGTACCCTTGCGTGGAAACTCCGACGCGACCCCAGGGTCGTGGTCATCGAGCGGAAGAACGCCATGCACGTCGAACTGCCGGAGCTTTGCGAACTTGTCACCGTCGATGTGGGATGGACGCCGCAAGCAAAGATTCTGCCGAACGTAGCCCGGATGCTGCAAGCGACAGGACGGGTCGTTACCTTGGTTAAGCCCCACTACGAGGCACCGCGCAAGTGGTTGGAAGGCGGTGTGCTTCCCGACGCCAGGGTTGACGGCGTAGTCGGCAATGTGCTCGAGCAAGCCGCGGCCACGGGGTGGGAAGTGCTCGGCACCGTCCCCAGCCCAATACGAGGCCAGGGCGGAAACCAGGAGTTTCTCGCCCTGCTTACCCGCGCATGTGTAGCGCAAGCATCCTGCGTGCCAAGATGATATGCAACTCAGTCGGCATGGGTAGGGCACGGTCGAGGTACGAGACCTGCCGCAAAGGAGCGCGTCATGCGAAAGCTGATTGCGGGATGGGGGTGCCCATCGGGTCCCGATCCGTGTCGGAGTAGGAATCCCGGTTACCCGGGACCCCCTCCACAGATCCCAGCGTGCGGGACTACCGCACTGGGCTCCTGCCTTGGGTCATAACGGCCAGGTGTCGGTCGGGGTAAGGATGTAGGATTTTGGGAGCAGGTATCCACTGCTTGGCCAAACGGTTCATGCGGGCCCAGGTAATCCGAGTCTTCTCGCTGCGACGCCGGAGCGTCCAGCGCCAAAGACGGACAACCTCATCCCGAAATGCCGTTAAGGCCGGGTAGTTCCGCGGTACCGCATAATACTGATAGTACCCGCGAACCACCGCCCGCAAATACGCGCCCACCTCTCGGACGGGGGCATGCATACGTCGCCGAAGCTCTTGCTTAATCGCTTTGAGCTTCGCACGCCGTCGTTTCGCGACAGTCTGCCGTAGTACCGTGAACCTCCCACGCCGGGTCTTGCCACAGATGTGGCGAAAACCCAGAAACTCGAAGGTCGCCGGTTTGCCGCGGCCTTCTCGCTTGCGATTGGTCGACGCAAAACGGCCGAACTCAATCAGACGAGTCTTGTCCGCATGTAGCTCCAGCTTGAACTTCCGGAGGCGATCCGTCAGCTCATCCCGAAACCGCTCGGCATCCTCTCGCTGTTGAAATCCCACCACGAAGTCGTCCGCATATCTCACGATAATCACATCTCCGTGAGCTTGCGTCCGTCGCCATTGGCGGGCCCACAAGTCGAAGGCGTAATGGAGATAGATGTTCGCCAATAGCGGGCTGATACTGCCCCCCTGCGGCGTCCCCGTCTCCGTGTCCCTTCGACACCCGTCCTCCAGCACGCCGGCGTTCAGCCACTTCTTCACGTGACGCACGACACGCTGGTCTGCGATCCGGTGCTCGACGAACTTGATCAGCCAATCGTGGTCTATGGCATCGAAGAATCCACGAATGTCTGCATCCAGCACCCAATTCACCTTCTTCCTCTCGATGCCGACAGTCAGGGCACTTAACGCCTGATGGGCGTCCCGTCCTGGTCGAAATCCGTAGGAGAACCCGAGGAAGTCTGCCTCGTAGACAGCCGAGAGCACATCGGTCATCGCCCGTTGGACGATCTTGTCTTCCAACACGGGAATCCCTATTGGTCTCTGCCGTCCATCGGGTTTCGGAATGTAGACCCGCTTGACCGGCCTCGCTCGGTACGCTCCGCGCTGTAGACGTGCCGACAGATCCAAGAGGTGTTCTTCTAGGTCCCTGCCGTACGCCTCCCATGTCATGCCGTCCATCCCCGGTGCCGAAGCATGCTTGAGGCTCAAGTACGCCTCCCGGAGGCGAGCGACATCATAGACATGGTGCCAAAGCGTGGTGAACTGTAAATCCTTATCCTTTACCGCTGCCTGTCGTACCCGATCCAACCCGCTTTGCAGACGATCCCGGCTCTGCGTACGGTGCCTGTTGTGTCGAATCGAGTTGCCCTTGGCCAGGCCCCTTTCCTCCAACTGCTCCGCGGACGACCTCCCCGCCGGGGGATCACCGTTGTTCGCAGTCTTCTTCGGTACTATGGGCCTGTCCGACTTCCCGCGCCCGTGCATCAGTGTCGTGCTCCTATGGATTCACACTGCGGACCTCGATGCCATGTTCGAGGCCGAACGCGGGATCTCCCGGGTTCCGCGTGAGGAGTTTCCGTGCGTGCTCGGGTTCTAAGACCGCGCGGAGTCCGAAAGGCGTCTCGCGTTAACGACGCCCTCCGGTGTTGCCTTCCGCCTTGGGGGACGGCGTCGGCACTCCGGAGTAAAAGGCTTTCACGGCTCAATGGCCGGCCCGCACGTGCCCCTGTCAACGCTCCCGCCATGCCCTTGCGGACACCACAGTATGACTCGGGGTCGGTGTGGTTCGCTATTCCTTCACCGTATGGCTCTCTCATCCACTACTCCTCACCGGCTTACCGGCGCTTTCCCCCCACCCATTCCGGCGGGGAGCCGGCGTTACTGTCCCAGCTTGGCAAATGCCGGAATGGATGGGGCACCCGCGCCGACCAAGGGGTAAGACCAAACGGTTGTCCGCAACTATGTGACCGTCAGAAGGACCAGCGCGGCCACCAGCAACAGAACGACCACGGCCGCGATCCACCGTTTCGACGAACCGCCCGGATCCACCGGGATGATCCAGTCGCCGCAGTGTGGACATTGCTGCGTATCTTCGTGAACCAGATTCTTGCAGGCGGGGCAGGCCAGGTAGACGTCGTCCTCGTCGCCTTCGTCCTCGACCCACTCCTCGTCCGGGAGGTCGTCGTAATCCATGACAGAGACTCCGGCAGTTCCGCGCCGCCGACGCGGACCGCGTCAATCGTTCGGGGGAGGGGTGGCCTTGACGACCTTGATCATGTTCTTGAACTCCGGAGTGTCACACCGGTTGCACAGCTCGAACAGAACGCTCTCCACGGTGGTGATGAACGCCCCCTCCTGCCGCATCCGCTCGAGCGCGTTCTCGTAATCCAACCGCCCGCGCGAACCGACTGCATCGGCGCAGACGAAAACGTCGTAATCCATCGCCCGCAGATCGAGGGTGGTCTGCTGCACGCAGACGTGAGCTTCGATCCCGATCACAATCGCCTGCGGCCGGTCGAGTTTCTGCAACGCTTCCCGGACCGGTGGCTCACCGCACGAGCTGAAGGTCATCTTCTCGATCACCGTGGCGTCCGCGGCCTGCAAACACTGCTGAATGTCCGGCTGCGTCGCACCGATGCCCTTCGGGTACTGCTCCGTAGCCAACACCGGCATCGAAAAGCAGCGCAGGCCGTCCAGCAGCTTCCGCGCGGCCGCCACGACCCGGTCCTGATGGCCGATACTCGGCAACAACTTCTCCTGAATATCGATTACGAATGCAAACGCCCGCTCGACGTCAAGCTGATTAGCACGCATCATGGTTAGTAGCTCCATCTCGCCGACCGGAGTCTACGAACGCCCCGCCTGTCCGTCAACGCACGCTATGTAGGTATGGTCGACGTACCAGACCTACTGCGTTCTTTGCGCGACGCGCCAGGATGGCGGCAGGTCTCGTGCCTCGACCGTGCCCTACCCGCGCGGACAGCGATGTCTGTCGCGTTGTAGGTAAGATGCCTGCGCTACATGCGCCGGCGCTGTTTGTCGCGCTGCAGGCAGGATGCCTACGCTACGCATTTCGACGCTGCCCTGCACGCGCCTGCGCTGCCCCGCAGTCTTCCGCAGTTGACCCATGACACCAAGTTGGCACCTCCCGCCGGGCATGGTTCGGCGTGCTTTGGTTTTCTGTTTCTTACGAGCCTATTTCGGTCAGCTCCACGGTGAAGTCCACGTCGGAGCTGAAGAGCTCCTCGTCCTCGTGCATATCCTCGACCCAGATGTAGGCCCCTTCGCAGATCGTGTCGGTTCCCGGCGGCATGGTCATTCCCCCGCCGAATATAGCAGCGAAGGTATTGAGGGTGCCGTCGGCTCCGGGGAGCGTCAAGTCGTCAGCAACCACGGTCGTCGTGTAAGTCTCGGTCTGTTCTTCGGTAATCGTCCCGACAAGCTGGATGCAGTTCGGCCCGACGATCGTATCCCAATAAGCCTCCCACTCCACCTTCCCGGTCAGCACGAAGCTGGAGGGTTCCCAGAAGATCGTGGCACCGTCGGACTCCTTCGGCGTGTAGTCGTAGGTCACCCGATAGTCGATCTCCACCGTCGTGGTCTCGCCCGGAGCCAACGTGAATGTGCCCTCCGCCTCGAGAGTACTCTCTCCGTTGTGCGTCGGCATATCCACATTACTCGTTCCGTAGTGCTCAATCCGAAAAGTCTTGGCTCCGACCGCCACGGCATTATCGTTGTTGTTCTCTCCCGTCGGGTCGTCCCCGGCCGGAGGGACCGCACATGCCCCGACCATCACGCAGACAAGACCCGCCAAGGCCACCAAACGCAGCGATGCACCCGAGAAACTACGAAAACCAGCCTGATTCATGATTGCCCTCCCGAACACTCAGAATGTACGCACACTCTTCAACGCCACAGACCCGCGTCTGCGGTTGCCAAACAGAGCCTCCATCGCCGGGCGGAGGCGTTAGCCTGCCATTAAAGGGATGTCTCTACCGAAAGACAGAGGTCTCGTTCGACCGCGCTTGAAGATGATACATGCACGGGGCTGCGGCGCCAAGGTGGTTTGTGATACTTGCGGCAGCTTGGGATGTGCGTTTCGATCGTCGAAAGGGCGCCGGCGCCGGGTCCGCGAAATGGGGCTCGCGGACCCGGCACTCACGGCCGGCGCGTTACGCTCTATTCTTCGCCGTATCCGTCGCCGGGGTGGTGCTTGCCGCGACCTTCCCGGGGCTTTCGTCCGTGCCCGTCGCGTGGGCGGTCCTTGCGCGCCTGGCGGGCTTCTTCCTTGCTCAGCACGCCGTCACCGTCGAGATCGGCCTCCGGATTCAACTCGAGGATCCTGGCGGCGCGCTTCTCGAGTTGCTCCGCGTGCAGAGCGTCGAGTTCCGCGTCAGACAGAGTGCCGTCACCATCGGTGTCAGCTTCCGGATGTCGCTCGAGCACCCGGGCACGCATCTCGTCCTTGATCGCCGCCAGTTCGGCGTCGTCGATCACCCCGTTGCCGTCGGTGTCCGCTTCGGGCATTCTCCTGGCAAGTCCGGTCAACATCCGTTCCCGCGCCTTGGCGGCGAAGGCCTTCCATTCGTCGTTGCTCAGCACGCCGTCACCGTCCGCGTCGGCCCCGGGGAACCGTTCCAAATCGAACTCGGCAGGTGGGGTGTCCGAAGCGAGCAACTCCAGGCGCTTCAACAGACCTCCAAGCTGCTCTCCCGGGCCTTCACCTGCACCCATGTGTTTGCCACGCATGCCACGATGCCCTTTGCCACGAGGACCGCGCTCGGCGCGCTGGCAGCGCGGCGTCCGCTCGTCCCCGAAGTTCTCCTCCAAGAAAGTCCGGACTTCCTCATGTGTCAGAGAACCGTCACCGTTAGCATCGATGCCATCGTCTCCGAACCGCTCGAGCAACTTAACCTGCCGAGCGGCGGGAATCGGATCGTCCGCTCCGTCGTCCGCCACCGCCGTACTCGCCGTCGTTATCGTCCAAGCCAATCCCGCTACGAGGAATCCTCTCATGTATGTTCTCATCACTCTTTCTCCCTTACTGGTTGTGGTTCAATCCAATCTTTCGGGCCGCGGTGCTCTCCCGTCTTACCGCGCCCAACCCGTCCGCGGGGGCCATGGAGAGCCTTAAGACCCCCTCGCTCGGGACCGCCGTGCCGAAAAGCCCGGCGGATCATCTCATCGAAGACCTCGTGCTGCTCCGGTCTCAACAGCTTTCTGCTGTCGAGAAAATGCTGCACGATCTCATTACTCATTTGCCGGCGTAAGCGGGCGGTTTCGTCCAACTGCGCGGCAATAGCCTGGCGGTCGGGTTCGGGTGCCGTCATCAGATCCGTAAGCCTCTCCCCGGCCGCCTTGAGTTGTTGCCGCACCCCGCTGACCCGTTCGTACATTTCATTCCGACTCTGCTCCAGGAGAGCCGCCTGATCCGGGTCCAACTGAAGTTCCTTGGCAAGATCCAGCTTGCCCTGGCGACCCTCATGGCGCTTACCGAAACCGGGCAATGCACCGCGATGATAGGCCATCACTCCGAAGGTCAACCCGACCCCGATGTTGAACGCCAGCGACACGATCAACAGCAGTGAGAGCGATCGGCGACTCCAACCTTCCCAGGCCATCTCTTAATCCTCCGCATCCGGCAGCAACGCCAGAAGCTGCTCGTCAAAGGAACTCTCGGACAACACGTCGGAATACGAACTCACGGCAGTCCCGCCGTTCGATTCGACGGACGATCCCACCGACGACGATAGCCCGCCCACCATGATCGTCAGCAGCACTCCGCACGAGAATGCCGCCGCTCCCAAACCAAGCGGAGCCGGGCGAAGAAACTCGAGCCACGTCCGTGACACCCTCGCTCCGGAATCCCCTACCGGAAGTTGGGCCAAGACTCTGCTACTGAAACCCCACCGCGGCTCCGGGGCCGACAGCTTGCCCAAATCGGCGGTGAAACCCGCAACATCCGCGAGGAACGCCCGGCAACCGGCGCATCCGGCCAGATGGTCTTCCAGGAGCCCGTTTAGTGGCTCGCTGAGCTCGCCATCGAGCCGGGCCGAGATCAGTTTTTGAGCTTTCCTGCATCGCACGGGAATTCACCAGTTCCTTTCACAGGGTTTCAGCACCCAATCCGGGCGAAACTTGCGGTGACTCGATATCCTCGCTCTCGTTCTCCAGGAGCTTCCGAAGACGCCTTCTCGCCCGGAAAAGTAGCGATTCCACGGACGAAACGGTGGTTTCCAGCACTTCGGCAATTTCTGCGTATGAAAGACCGTGGAAATGGCGGAGTACGATAACCGCGCGCTGCGGGCGCGCGAGCCGCCCGAGCGCCTCGCGGACGGAAGCGGCCTGTTCGTCCGCCGCCATGCGGTCGGCCGCGGATTCAGGATCGTCCGGCAATGCCGCCGGTCCCTCATCGCCGGGCAAAGACGCCGTTCGACGCAGACGCCACCACCGTCGGTAATTCAGCGCCGTATTCGTGGCCAGCCGCAACAGGTAAGTTGTGGTCTTGGCGCGCGGCGTGTACGCCGGCGCGGCCTTCCAGGCCTTCAGAAAGACGTCCTGGGTAAGATCCTCGGCCGTGCAACGGTCCACATTGCCGAGGAATCTGTAGATGAACTGCATGACACCGCGATGATGGCGCTCCACCAGCGTGCCGAACGCGCTGCGATCACCCCGACCGGCCGCAACTAATAGGTCCTCGTCGCTACACATCGATACTCTGTTATCGGTGGTCTCGCGGCTCACGAGTGCCTTTCTTCCGATCTAACGCCGGATCCCCGATTACGCCCTCGGCCACATGGGCGTTTCCCACTTCTTCTAACTCCGAACCCGGCCCAAACTTGCACCGGCTTGCCAGGAAACTCGCCTGTTACAAAGAGGACATCTTCGGATCGGGTACGGTATTCACGGGTGGAAGCCCGCCCTCGAGGCGGCAGGGTCCGCAGTGCGGACCGATTGGTTCTCGCCACAGATGGTAGATGGATACGGTCCGCTCTGCGGACCAACAGCCTCACCACAATGTTGGTCCGCGGAGCCGACCCTACGGATTTTGAATCTGCGGGGGCCTTGCGGTTGGTGGATCGGGTTGTTGGACAACGGTGGGGGCTCCGATAGACTTCCATGGCGACGGAACACTGGAGGCTCGGAATTGGCGGCGAAACAGAAGAAAACTCGTACTCTTCCCCGGCGACTGAAGGGGTTTCGTGATATCACGGCGGCGAATGTGCTCGCCCGCGACCGGATGATCCTGCGGATTCGGGAGGTCTATGAACGTTATGGGTTCCTCCCGCTGGAGACGCCGGCGCTCGAGTACGTAGACGTGCTCGGTAAGTACCTGCCCGAGGCGGATGAGCCCAGCGGCGGCATCTTCGCGTTTCGCGACGAGGACGACGAATGGATTGCGCTGCGCTATGACCTGACGGCCCCGCTTTCGCGATACGTGGCCATGAACCCGGATCTGCCCCGGCCATTCCGCCGGTATCAGGTGGGCCCGGTCTACCGGGTGGAGAAGCCGGGCCCGGACCGGTTTCGCGAGTTCTACCAGTTTGATTTCGACTCGGTGGGCACCGGGTCGATGCTGGCCGACGCCGAGTGCTGCATGGTCATGTGCGACACGCTCGAGGCGTTGGGCGTGGGCCCCGGAGATTACATCGTTCGGGTTAACGATCGTAAGGTGCTCACGGGCGTGCTCGAGGCGGTGGCCGGCGGTGAGACGCTGGAGACGCGGACCTCCCTAAACATCCTGCGCTCGATCGACAAACTTGACCGCGTCGGGATGGACGGGGTGAAGGACCTGCTCGGCCCCGGTCGGACGGACGAATCGGGCGACAAGATGGCGGGGCTCAACCTCAAGCCCGAACAGATCGACGTCGTGATGGGATATCTGACCATCGCCACCGATTCGCGCTCGAGCCTGTGCGGTGAGCTGGAGAAGCTGGTCGCCAAGAGCGAAACCGGCGCCGAGGGCGTTCGCGAGTTACGCGAGATAGACGAGGCGCTATCCGGTGCCGGCTACGCCGAGAACCGGGTGATTATCGATCCGACGGTCGTGCGCGGTCTGGCCTATTACACGGGACCGGTGTTTGAAGGTGTCTTAACGCACGACGTCGTCGACGAAAGCGGGGTGACCCGGCAGTTCGGCAGCGTGTTCGGCGGTGGGCGGTACGACGGGCTGGTCGAACGCTTCACCGGCCAGAAGATGCCCGCCACCGGCGCGTCGATCGGGGTGGACCGGCTCCTGGCCGCCTTGCGTACGCTCGGCAAGCTCGACGTCGACGGCACGACCGCCCCCGTGCTGGTGACCCGCCTGGATCGGAAGATGACGGTGGAGTATCAGAAGCTGGCGGCCGAGCTGCGCTCCGCCGGGGTGAATGCGGAGTTGTACGTCGGCAACCAGGGTATCGGGAAGCAGTTCAAGTACGCCAGCGACAGCGGCAAGACCTTGGCATTAATCATGGGTGAGGACGAGCTTGCCGCGGGGGAAGTGTCGATCAAGGACCTCAGGCTCGGTGACGAGCTGTCGAAGGAGGTCGGCTCCGATCGCAAGAAATGGCTTGAAGAACAGCCCGCCCAGTTCAGCGCCAAACGCCGCGAGCTGATCTCGGCCGTTAAGAAGGTCATGGCTCGGTACTCGATCGGGTGACGCCCGGCACACGGGCGCCCATTCCGACGCATGCCGAGCTGGAGCAGCCGCGCCGGTTCCCCGCCGAAATGGGTGGGGAACGGACGAAGACCCGAAAGGCACTCGCACTCCGCAATCGACTCCCCACCCTTCGCCTGGCGCATGGTGCGTGCGCCGTAAGTACACCTGTATCCAAGTCTCTTTCTTCACTGCGATGTAACTCAAGGCGAAGGGTACCCCGCTCATCGGCGCGCGTGAACATCATCGGCTCCCCCACGTTAAGGCAACATGACTTCGCGCGACTCTCGGCAGACTGGAACATACGCGAAAGTCAAAAGGACGCGGGCCACCCAGCATTCCCGTCCCGAAGGGCCGGGGGGCCAGTTACCGCGAATCGCGTGAAGGTCTGGCGCAATGGCGAAGTGTCGGCTATACGGCACTAGCGACCACAGGCAAGCTGCAACAGCCCATACTCGTGACGCGAGATCGAATAACGAACGGCACTTCCCCGCGCGAGTCGGCGATGCTTGCCTATGCCACCCTCGATGGCAGGTCTCGTTCCTCGACCTGCCCTACACCCGCCGACGCTGCCCTACAAAGAGGCTGTCGTAATCAGTACGGCGAGCGTGAGCGACCCGCCCTTGGCCGATAGGCAGCCACCCTCGATGGCAGGTCTCGTTCCTCGACCATGCCCTACAGAGAGTGCAACGGGGTGGCATGGGTCAACTTGTTGACCCGTGGTGTTAATCCGTGGAGTTACACACGGGGGATGAGCCCGGTGATCCGAAGGCTACGTACAGCGCAGCACGGCCGCCCCGGAGATGTTGCCGGTTTTGAGGGCGTAAAGGGCCTCGTTAGCCTGCGACAGGGGGAACACGGTAATCTGCGTCTTAATGGGGATCTCGGCGGCCGTTTCCAGCAGCTCTACGCCGTCGCGCCGCGTGGCGTTGGCCACGCTGCGCAAAACCTTCTCATCGTAAAGATGCCTGCCGTAGTCCATCGGCGGCACTTCGCTCATGTATATTCCGGCAAGGGCCACCGTGCCGCCTTTTTCGAGAACGTCCAGGGCGTTCAGAATAAGCGGTCCGGCGGGGGCGAATATGACCGAAGCATGCATCTTCTCCGGTGGCGTATCCGCGGCACTGCCCACCCATTCGGCCCCGAGCTTCATCGCCAGCGATCGATTCGCCTCGTTCCGGGTGAAGACGTATACGTGGCACCCCCAGTGGCGCGCAACTTGAATCGCAATGTGCGCGGAAGCTCCGAAGCCGTACAGACCCAGCCGCTGACCCGGGCGAATCGCGCTGAGGCGTAACGCCCGAAACCCGATAATGCCACCGCAGAGCAACGGGGCGGCCTGTTCGTCGGAGAATCCATCGGGAATGCGATAGGCAAACTCGGCGGGGATTGTCGCAAACTCAGCGTAGCCCCCATCGAGCGAGTAACCGGTGAAGCGCGCGGCGCGGCAGAGGTTCTCGCGGCCGGCGGCGTCACGGCAGAACCCGCACTCTCCGCAGGTGTCGTGCAGCCACGCCATCCCAACGCGATCGCCAATCTCGAAACCGCCCCCGTCTCCTTCGCTATCAACAACCACGCCGACCACTTGGTGTCCGGGGATCAACGGCGATCGTATGGGAGGCAGCTCGCCCTCAACCACGTGCAGATCGGTGCGGCAGACGCCGCAGAAGTTGACTTGCACCAGCAGCTCACCCGGCCCGGGTGACGGCTTGGGCGCCTCACCGAGCCTCAGCGGACTCGCGGAGATCGGCTTCGGATTATCAAGCAACGCGGCGTACATGACCGCGAGGCATTATAACCCGCACACGCGACCACCGCTTGGCGAATCGTCATCTGTGAAGCGTCGCAAACTTGCCCGGGCAGGGCTCCCGCGCCCCGGAGAGCAGCAACTTGCCGTAACTACATAGTCAATCTGAGGTTAAACGACTTAAGCGGGATGCCGATCCCGGGCAGCACGGTTCAGGCCGGCCGAATGTCGGATTACCGTAAGGCACGGCGAGGCTTGCAGTAATGCCGCATACTGTGATAGGCTGCTCAGATCGGGCACGCGGATCGCGCCGGCGCCGGGAATCCGGCTTAAACCCGTCGACGGCCTTGAGCCGATAAATCCACGGCGCGAGCGCCGAAACTTATTGTGGTACAGGGTGTTACGAATCGCGGTCGGCCTGGCGGACACCCGTTGAACAACTGCGAAGCGAGTAGCATACCTTGGCAAATCCAGTGTGGGATTACCGAAACGCGGGCAGGCAGTTCGGGCTGCGGATTCTGCTGCTTGGGCTTCTAGTGGCGTCGGGCGGCTGCAACGCGATCATGAACGGCTGGCTGGATCCGACGGTGGTCGGAGCATACGACCGGAATCGAGTCAGCGAGATCCGCGCGTCTCTGACCCTAGAGGACACCCCGCCGGGGATCGCCGGAGCGGAATCGCCTTCGGCGATGGACAAAGTGCTCATTGCGGAGGAGTACCCCATTTCCGGGGGAGACACGCTTGCGATAGAGATCGATGAACTTCGCCAGCGCGATACGCTTTATCAGATCCAGGCCCAGGTATCGCCAACCGGATTCGTGAATTTGCCGGTCGTCGGGCGGGTCATGGCCGGCGGTGATACCGTACCGCAGTTCGAAGCATCTCTGGTGAACGTACTGCGGGACCGCAACGTCCTGATCGACCCCAAGGTAACGGTCAACCCGCTCTTTCTGCACAAGGCCACGTATTCTATCTTCGGAGTCGGAGTCAGCGCATCCAACAACGCCCCGTTGCGGGCGGGAACTTTCCCGATCCAGCGTCCCGATCTCCGCATTCTGGAGGCAATCAACCAGGTCGGTGGTCTGAACGAGTTCGTCACAGACGTTTTCGTTTTTCGCTCGTACGACCCCCCACCGGAATTCACGGGGGAACCCCTCGAAACAAGCGGATCGACCTATTCGGGAACCCCCTCCGGGGATATTGATGAACCAGGCGAGCACGAGGCCGGCCTGGACGAACCGGCGCAAGGCGAGGGCGATTCGGCAATAGAACAAGAGCTGTTCGACGTCGTAACCGAAGGCGGGCGGGCGGAACCGGAAACGGGTATCGTCGATGAGGAATCCGAGACTCTAAAAGAGCTCGAGCCGGACGGATCGGATCCGTTTCTCTGGGTCAACGGCGAGTTCGTGCCTAACCCGGCTTATTCGGCTACCCCGGCGGGGACCCCCGCAGCGGTACCGGTGGAGCCGCCGTCGCCTGATCTGGTTAGCCCGGCCGTGAACTGGGCGCGAGTGGCGGGGGAGACGTCCTATCGGGTATTGCGAATCCCGGCCGAGGCGATGCGGAGCGGCGATCCTGAGGCCAACATCTTCGTTCGCCCGGGCGATGTGATCCGGATAACGAGCGGCGAGGTCGGGGTTTACTATGTGATGGGTCAGGTGAACCGCGTCGGTCCGTACTCGTTCAACAGCGAGTCGATTACGGTGAAGAGGGCGATCGCCATGGCGGGTGGTTTGTCTGCTCTGGCGTGGCCTGATCGTTGCACCGTTTACCGCCGGCTGGGTCAGCGTGAGCAGATGATCCAGGTGGATCTTGATCGGATCTTCGCGGGCAAGGACCCTGACTTCGAGATCCGGCGCGGGGACATCATCAACGTCGGTACTCATCCGTTTGCCCCGTTCCTGCGGAGGATCCGTGAGCTTACGCTGCCGAACCCGTCGACCAACGTCGGTTACAGTTTCATGTACTCGCGGAACTTCGCGGACATTGACTCCTACGACGCGCGGATCAACCCGGCCAATGAACAGGACACGTTCTCGAACCTGTTTCCGTAGGAGGTCAGGGTGAGCGTTCCCGGATCCGTTGCCGTTAATCAGCCGCGAACGTGGGGTGAGTTCATCCCCCCCGTCAGCCGTATCCGCATTGCGGTGGTCGCGGCGCTTCTGATTGCGGCTTATTGGGGCCCGATCCGGCATTTGCTCGTAGGCCGCTGGATCAGTGACGGCAACTGGTCACACGGCTGGCTGGTCCCGGCCTTCAGTCTGTATTTTCTGGCAAGTCGGCAGGACGACCTGTTCCGCTGCAAGGTGCGTCCCAGCTACATCGGGGCGGTGATCCTCTTCGGTTCGCTGACAGCGTACTTTTACAGTGCGTGGGCGTGGTCGATGAACTACCCCCAGGCGTTGTCGATTGTCGGGTCCATCTTCGGGCTGGTCCTGTTGATGGGCGGCTGGCAGGTCATGCGTATCGCCTGGTTCCCGATCCTCTTTATGGTGCTGGCGATACCCCTGCCGACCGGTCTGTATGTAACGATAACACAGCCGTTGCGGGCGTTTTCCTCGACGGCGGCGGCCGCGATTATGCCGCTGTTGAGCAGCGGGCTGCAGACCGAAGCCCAGGCGGTGGTGATTGACTACTACCTGGACGGTAACACCGGTCAGTTGAATGTGGAAGAGGCCTGTAGTGGGATGCGGCTGATGATGGCCTTCGTAACGCTGGGCGTGGCGATGGCGTATTTCAACAAGCGGCCGGCCTGGCAACAGGTCATTATGGTCTTGAGTTGCGTTCCGATAGCGGTTTTGTGCAATGCGATTCGGGTGACGACCACCGGGATGCTCTACATTCACGGTAAGGAGGATCTGGCAACCGGCACCCCGCACCAGATGCTCGGGATTCTGATGTTGGTAATCGCCCTGGGCCTCTACGCGCTGATCGGATATGTTCTGAGTCACTTGTTTGTTGAAGAGCCCGAACCCGATGTCGAGGCATCGGAGTCCGCCGGCGGTTGATTCGACAACCGCAGGCGGGAACTGTATGAGGTAGCGTGATGACAACATTCTCAACGCCTTCAGAGCACGGTCCCGGTCCGGTTTTCGCCCTTCCGCGCGCGGGCGGAGAGGGCGGCGGCCCTCCAAGCGCCGGCGACATCGTATCGATGCTGCGTCGGCGGATCGTGCTGATTGTCATCCTGTTCATCCTGTTCTCGGCGATGGCGGTGGCGGGTTTTTGGGCGTGGTGGACTTACCTTCCCAGCTACCGGGCCGAGTGCCAGATCCAGTGCATCTCGAACATCCCCGACTCGGGTTTGAGCGTCGAACAACGCCAACTCCGCCAGGATGAGCACGAGCGATTCGTGATGACCCAGGCGCTGGCTTTGAGGACGCCGTCTATTCTGGAGGACGCCCTCAGAACCGCCGCAGTCCGCGAAACGGAGTGGTTCAAAGGGGTGCAGCGGCGGGAAGAAGAACCGCTCTTGAAGCTGGAAGACAAGCTGCGGGCGGCACCGGTCCGCGGCACGGACATCTTGAAGGTGTGGATCGAGTGTCACAACCGTAAGGACCCGGCGGTCCTGGTGAACACGGTGGTGGATCGCTGGTATGAGACGGTCGAGCGCCGCGCCGCACAGGAGTTTGCATCCGAGCCGCTCAGAGACGCCCAGGAGCAGCTTGTTGCCATCGACGCGCAGATCGAAGAGAAGCGGGCTCAGCAGCGGGAGATCGCGATGCGTTTGCCCGCCGGCGCCCGCCAGAATCCGGCGAATAACATCGCCGCCCAGCAGGTCGAACAGTACTCGGCGCAAGTGGCCGAGCTTACGCTTGAAATGTCCCAACTCGAGCAGTTCAGGCAGATCTATAACGATCCGGCAGGAGTACCGGTTACCGCGGAAGATCGAGCGTTGGTCGAGCAGGATCCCCAGGTCGCTGAACTCGCCCGAACGCTCTTCTTGCTCGAGCAGCAGAAGGCGGCCGACGAAGGCGTCTTCGGGCCGGAGCATCGGGAGTACCGGCAACTGGAAGCGCGGATCGAGGCTATCGCCGACAAGCTGGCCAATCTGCGCGCCGAGAAACTCACCGAGCGCCGCGAAGACATCCGCGAGGCAACCAACACTGCCTACGCCAACGCGCAGCATGCCCTGTTCCTGGCGCGCGAGAATCTGGCGATGAGTGAGGCCATGCTCCAGGATCAGGACCAGCTTCTTTTCAACTACGCGACTCTGCAAGAGGATCTCGATCGCGATGTTGCTTACCGAGCTCAACTCAACGAGGTGATCCAGTCGTTGAACCGGGTCGTGCGTCAGAAGGGGGCCGTGAACATTAACATCCTCCAGCGCGCGATCGACCCGCTGGAGAAAAGCAGCCCCAGCCTACTTGTTCTTCCCGTGGGTATCGTGCTGGCGCTGGCCGTAGCTATCGGCTTGGCGCTGGTGTTGGAGTTGGCCGACAAGTCGATCCGCACTCCCAAGGACCTGGAACGATACTTGACCGTCGCCCTGTTGGGGGTTGTCCCGGACACCGACGACGAGGAAGTCGCCATCAAGCAGGTGGAGACCGTAGTGCGCGACACCCCGCGATCGATGGTTGCGGAAGCCTTCAGACGCGTGCGGACCAGCATGCGTTTCAGCACCACGGCCGATCGGCAGCGTTGCGTGGTCGTCACCAGTCCGCGTCCCGAAGACGGCAAGACGACGGTCGCCTGCAATTTGGCGCTGGCGATCGCCCAAGGCGGGCGCCGCGTGCTGTTGATGGACGCCAACTTCCGCCGACCGGGTATTCACAAACAGTTCGACAAGGTCGCAAAACGCGGGCTGAGCAACATCCTGATCGGCGACGAGACGTTGGAGTCCTGTGTGAACCCCACGGACCTGCCGGCGCTGCACGTGCTGGGCAGCGGACCGATTCCGCCGAACCCGACGGAGTTGCTGGGTAGCGAGGCGTTTCGGCAGTTGCTCGGCAAAGCGACTGAGGATTACGATCAGGTCATTATCGACACGGCACCGGTGCTACTGACCAGTGACGCTCTCGTGCTGGCCTCGGCCGACGTCGGCGTGATTCTCGTAGTTCGAGCAAACGAGAACACCCGGGGGGCGGTGCGGCGAGCGCAAAGCCTGCTGGATGGGGTCAACGCTTGCGTGCTCGGGTCGGTATTGAACGCCGTCCAAAGCACCCGCGGCGGATACTTCCGGGAACAACTCCACGACTACTACGAGTATCAGGCGGAGGTCGAAACGTCCGGGACCGCCAAACCTCCCCAAGAACCGGGCAAGCCATCGTAGCATTCAGCACCGAAGACGCCGCGTTGTCGGCCTCGGCGGTCTGCGATACAATCCCTGCGGTCAGCGTGCGCGTCGTGAAGCGGGGTCGATGAAGATTGCACGATGGGTGCAGTTCGTACCGCCGTTCCGCGGGCCGGCTTGATCGAGGAAACCAATATGCGACAGGTCACGATGCTTGACCTCCACGCGGAGTACAAGCTGTTTGCCGATGAAATCCGTACGGTGGTAAGCGCCGTATTGGACAGCCAGCAGTTCGTTAACGGTCCCGCCGTCGCGGAACTGGAGGCCGACCTGAGCGCCCGTGTCGGAGTGCCTCACGCGGTCGGAGTCAGCAGCGGTACGGATGCCCTGCTGTGCGCTTTGATGTCTCTGGGCATCGGACCGGGGGACGAGGTCATCCTCCCGGCGTTCACGTTTTTCGCCACGGCCGGGTCCGTCGCCCGAGTGGGAGCTACTCCCGTCTTTGTCGACATCGACGCGCGCACGTTCAATCTCGATCCTGCCGAGGTGGAAGCCGCGGTTACGGACAAAACCCGGGCGATACTCGTTGTCCATCTCTTCGGCCAGTGTGCCGACATGGATCCTATTAACGAGATCGCGCGCCGCGGGTCTATTGCGGTGATCGAAGACGCCGCTCAGGCGTTGGGCGCTGCTTACCGGGACCGGCCGGCGTGCAGTTTGGGTGATCTGGCTTGCGTGTCGTTCTATCCGACCAAGAACCTCGGCGGGTTCGGTGAAGGCGGGATGGTCTTCGTCCGCGACGACGCCCTGGCCGCTACGGTTCGGCAGACTCGCGTCCACGGCGAGTCGCAGCGCTATGTACACGAGCGGGTCGGCGGCAACTTCCGGCTGGATACGATGAAGGCCGCCATTTTGCGGGTCAAGCTTGGCCGGTTTGACGAGTTTACCCGGCGGCGGCGGGCTAACGCAGCGCGTTATAACGAGCTTCTGGCCGATGCCGGGGTCAAGACGCCTTTCGTCGCCGAGGGCCAGCAGCCGGTTTACCATCAGTATTCGATTCTCTGCCACCGGCGGGACGAGCTCCGCAAGCATCTTAACGAGCGCGGAGTGCAGAGCGGCATCTATTACGAAGTGCCGCTCCATTTGCAGAAGTGCTTTGCCGATCTGGGCTATAAGCCGGGGTCGTTGCCGGTTACGGAAGATACGTGCAAGCATATTCTGTCATTGCCGTGTCATCCGATGCTCTCGGACGATGATCTGGAATACGTCGCCGCGGGCATACACGAGGTGTGTACGGGATCGTCGAAAGCGTGCTCGGCCGGGGGAGCCCCGACCGCCACGAAGTGATTGTCCGGAGTGTTTCGCGGCAAGGTGGAGTTACGTTATGCGCACTGTCGTAACCGGCGGGGCCGGGTTCCTGGGCAGCCATCTTTGCGACCGCCTGCTGGCCGACGGGCACGAGGTCATCGCCCTCGACAATCTGTTCACCGGATCGAAGCAGAACGTCGCCCATCTGGCCAACCGGCCCGGTTTCGAGTTTATTCGGCACGACGTGGTCAATCCGATCTTGCTGGAGGTGGATTGGATCTTCAATCTCGCCTGCCCGGCCTCACCCGTGCATTATCAACATAACCCCGTCAAAACGGTGAAAACCTCGGTGATGGGGACCTTGAACATGCTCGGGCTGGCGAAGCGTGTCAAAGCCCGAATCCTGCAGGCCTCTACCAGCGAAGTGTACGGCGACCCTCACGAGCATCCGCAGAAGGAGTCTTATTGGGGTAACGTCAACACGATCGGCCCGCGAAGCTGTTACGACGAGGGCAAACGCGTCGCCGAGACGTTGATGATGGACTACCACCGCCAGAACAACGTGGACATTCGGATCGTGCGGATATTCAACACGTACGGCCCGCGCATGGCCGTCGGTGACGGGCGGGTCGTTTCCAATTTCATCGTTCAGGCGTTGCGTGGCGAGAAGCTGACCGTCTACGGCGACGGAACTCAGACGCGGTGCTTCTGTTATGTCGACGACCTGATCGACGGGCTGGTTCGCGCTATGGCGTATGAAGGCGATGACGACCACCTGCCCATCAACATCGGCAACACCGACGAGCGCTCGATGAACGACTTGGTGACCTGCCTCGGTGAGATCCTCGGCGAACCACTAGGGATCGAACGGCAGCCGATCCCGGTCAACGACCCGGTCCGCCGGCGCCCCGATTGCACGCGGGCGCAGCAGGTTCTCGGCTGGCATCCGCAGGTCACGCTGACGGAAGGCCTGCGCCGCACCGTCGATTACTTCCGCTCCCAGATGGCGCCGCCGCCGTAGTGCCCGCTTGCCGGCCTGTTTGCAATATTAGGGTGTCACCTTCTGTAGGGCAGGTCGAGGTACGAGACCTGCCGCTGTTTTAGCGTAATGTGCGCGGGTGCCCCGTCGCTTTAGCGGTGGGGGACTCGCGCGTTACATGCCACGGGTCAACAAGTTGACCCATGCCACCCATCTGGCACCCCCGGTAGGGCAGGTCGAGGTACGAGACCTGCCGCTGTTTTAGCGTAATGTGCGCGGGTGCCCCATCGCTTCAGCGGTGGGGGACTCGCGCGTTACATGCCACGGGTCAACAAGTTGACCCATGCCACCCGGCTGTCACCCCCGGTAGGGCAGGTCGAGGTACGAGACCTGCCGCTGTTTTAGCGTAATGTGCGCGGGTGCCCCATCGCTTCAGCGGTGGGGGACTCGCGCGTTACATGCCACGGGTCAACAAGTTGGCCCATGCCACCCATCTGGCACACCCGGTAGGGCAGGTCGAGGTACGAGACCTGCCGCCGTCTTCGCGCGATGTGCGCCGTTGTGGCAGGTCTCGTGCCTCGACCGTGCCCTACGAGCTCTTCGCGCTATGCGCGTCTTTTGAACTCACGCCAACGGCGTTTAACAGCAAAGCCCAGGGTAAACGAAGCGGCGCAGCCGCGCAGCGCCACCCTGGGGCACGGCGCCCCTTTCCACACCAACCCCGAAGCGGGTTGAACAACGGCGCAACCCCTGTCGGGGTTGATCCTCGATGTCACCGTAATCCCAGGGTAGCCGCTGCGCAGCAACCCTGGGCTATAGGACGTAACGCCTACCTTCCTGACATATGTCCACCCGGGTACCTTGGTAACGGACTTCGGGACTTGGGAGGACTACGCATGGGGCTGCGGAACAAGAAGAAGGAGAGGCTTGAGCGTCTTGACTCGAAGACACTGGATGCCAAGTTTTTGCACGAAATCAAGCACGGACTCCATTGTTCGCCATTCGAGGCCGAGGCGGTTCTCGATGTGGTCAAGGAAGTTTACTTCCCGTACCTCGATGAACACGCCGGCAAGGCCCCACCTGGCAAGATTGGCTTGGTCGTCGTCGACGCCGACGAGCCTGCCGGGAAACCCGTCTGCGAATGCCAGAAGCAGAACGTGTGCCTGACAATCCACCGAGGTGCAGAGGATGATCGACTTCTGGAGGAGGAGGGGCCGGTCGGCTTTCGACAAGCCCGCATCCCACCGCTTTGCCAAGAAGCCCTGAGTCAAGGTGGGCTGCTCACGCGCGAAGATCTGGCCTACCGGATGTTCTTTGTTACGCCACGAACCATTACGCGCGATTTGAACGCTCTCCGGAGTGCGTATCCCGGGGTGCTTATTCCTCTGCGAGGAATCGTACACGATCTTGGTCCCGTGTTGACTCATCGCAGCCAAATCGTGCGTTTGGCTCTGGAGGGAAAGACGACCTCACAGATCTGCACCATGCTTCGCCATTCACCGGCGGCTGTAGCGAACTACGTCTCGACATTCACCCGTTGTGCGCAGTTGGCAAAGAAAGGTATGCAGGTCGGGCAAATCGCCTTCCTTCTGCGGAGAGGCAAGCGGTTGGTACAACAGTACCTTGATCTCCTCGACGAATGCGCGGTCGACAAGAACATGGGCTATCACCTGGAAGAACTGATGCGCCTGGGTTGTTGTGGCGGGGGGAAAAAGGGACACGGTGAAGAGGGAAGATCCGATGGGTAAGCCGCGAGACACCAACAGCAGAAGATACAGTCCCCTGCAGGCGAAAACGCTGAGAAACGTGTTGGCTCACCGCATCGAAACGGAGTTTCCACGCATAGGCGGCCCACGGATTCGCAACCTGTGCGCAGAGATGATCCTTGAGGTCATCGGTGCCCACGTTCTCCCGAAGGAGCATATCCAACATGGTCAGATACTCTGGATGGCGATCAGCAGCGCAGATCCCCCGAGTCAGCGTCGACGGATTGAGGATACCGATCTGCTTCCGGTGGTCTTGGACGTGAGTACCTTCGAGGATATCGAGATGCGTTTGCAGAAGAAGGGACGTGGAGAGTTGCTCTTACAAAAGAGCTTGAGGTTATGCCGGCAGGCGTACGAACAAGGGGGCGTTCTGTCCAACTCTGATCTCTCGGAGTTGTTAGCAGTCAATGCGTCGGACGTCTCGCGATTGTTGGCGGCGTACGAACGCGAGACCGGTCAGATCGTCCCACGTCGCGCTACTGTCCACGATGTCGGCACAGGGCTTACGCACAAACGGATCATCTGTTTCAAACATTACGCAGAAGGCAAAGCGGCTAACGAAGTGGCTCGGGAAACGTACCACAGCCTTGAGGCTGTGGATCGTTACCTGGGCCAGTACGATCGCGTCCGCCACTGCCATCTTCAGGGGCTGACGGCAAAGGAGACAGCCCATGCTTTAGGTTGCAGCATCTTCCTGGTTCAGGAGTACCTGGAGATCGATCATGAGTTGGAGGGCCAGCATGCTTGACTCGATGGCACAGCACGTCAGACTTGTGTGTGCTGGTCGAGAGGACAGGGCTCTGCTGAGGAGCACCCCGAGCGCTCGTACCAGTGCCGGGACAGGCGCGGGAGTCTGCATGCACGGCGGGCTCTCGCTCTCCCTGGCCTGTTCTGGCTCCCAAGCGACAAACCTTGGGGGTCTGGGGGCAAAGCCCCCGGTGATCGCCACACGGTCGCGGTGGACATATGTCACTATCTACGGCGTATTTGCGACCGCGGGTGCCCAGCGTTATCGGAGCAAAGGCCTGACCGGAGTGCATTCCTACACCGTGAACGGCTCTACCGCGACGCAGGCAATCTGGCAAATCATGGGGGAAGACGGCGCCGCCCGAGGATTCGGTTGCGGCAGATTCACCGGGCCGACCGAGCTGGCCGCCCGGCAGCCATACCGGCGAAGCCCAGCCGCCAAAGAGGATTCGGCTTCGATACAAAGCCGACCGAGCCGATATCGCTGATCGGCGGATAACTCGATATTGCGACAGACCGACCCCATTTGGATATAGTAAGAACAGCTCATGAGCCAAGCAGATCTAATGCAAACCGTCACCGAACGGGTGCTGGTGTTCGACGGGGCTATGGGCACCGGTCTTCATGCCCGGGAGCTGTCGATATCGGACTATGGAGGTCACGAAGGCTGCCCGGAGGTTCTGGTTCGAACTCGCCCGGACGTCATTCTGGATATCCACAGGTCGTTTCTGGCGGTCGGCTGTGACGCGGTGCTGACAAACACCTTCGGGGCCAACCAGGTCGTTTTGATCGACTACGACCTTGCGGACCAGACCTTCGAACTCAACAAGGCGGCCGCCGAGCTGGCTTGCCGGGCGTGCCGCGACTTCGAGAGGCCGGGTCGCCCGCGGTTCGCCGTCGGTTCGATCGGGCCGGGTACGCGCCTTCCCACGTTGGGCCAGATTACCTGGGACGAGCTGGTTCAAAGTTATCGAGAACAGACCCTGGGGCTGCTCGCAGGGGGCGTCGATGCGGTCGTTATCGAAACCTGCCAGGACATCCTCCAGGCGAAATCGGCAATCGTGGCGGCCGGTGACGCCATGACCGAACAGAACCGCGAGGTGCCGATCTTCTGCACCGTTACGATCCAGCCGACCGGGACAATGCTGGTCGGAACGGATCTCGCCGCGGCCGTGACCACAATACAGGCATTCGACCGGGTGGCCGCAATCGGGGTGAACTGCGCGACCGGCCCGCAGGAGATGGCCGAGCACGTTCATTACCTTAGCAGTTGTTGTGCCCGCCCGCTGATCGTGCAGCCGAACGCGGGACTGCCTCAGCTTCTCGATGGTCAGCCTCACTACGATCTGACCCCCGAGGAGTTTGCGAAGTGGATGGTCGAGTTCGTCGACCGTGACGGAGTGAGTATCGTCGGCGGGTGCTGCGGGACGACCCCGGAGCATCTTGCGGCCGTGGTCGACGCTCTCGATGGTCACCGGCCGAAAACGCGCCGGGACAAGTCAGAGCCGGCCCTGAGCAGCGTGTATCAGTCCGTTACCTTCCGGCAGGAAAACACGGTGTTGATGATCGGCGAGAGGACCAACGCCAACGGCTCGAAGAGGTTCCGTGAACTCCTGGCTGAGGACGATTTCGACGGGATGTTGCAGGTTGCTCGTCAGCAGATCGACGACGGCAGCCATCTGCTGGACGTCTGCACCGCCCAGGTAGGTCGCGACGAAGAGCGGGACATGATCGAGCTGATCCGGCGCCTCGCCGTCGACATTACGGCGCCGTTGGTTATCGACAGCACCGAGCCCGCGGTAATCGAAGCGGCCTTGAAGCTGCTCGGCGGTAAGGCGATCATCAACTCGATCAACTTGGAGGACGGCGAGGAGAAGGCGGCGGCGGTGTGCAGGCTGGCACGTCGTTACGGGGCGGCCTTGATCGCCCTGACTATCGATGAAGCCGGGATGGCCAAGACGTGCTCGCGGAAAGTGGAGATTGCCCGGCGTCTATATGAGCTGGCCGTCAACCGTCACGGACTGCACCCGGAGGACCTTATCTTCGACCCGCTGACCTTTACCGTCGGCACGGGCAATCCTCAGGACTCCGGGCTGGCCTTGGAGACGCTGGACGCCGTTGCGGAGATCAAGAGCGTTTTGCCGAACGTCCACACTCTGTTAGGCGTCAGCAATGTCAGCTTCGGCCTCAAGCCACCGGTCCGGCGGGTGCTCAATAGCGTGTTCTTGCATCACGCGCAGCAGCGGGGGTTGGACGCGGCGATCCTGCACCCCACGGGGATCCTTCCGCTTCATTCGATCAACGAGCATCACCGCCGGTTGGCCGAAGATCTCATCTTCAACCGGCGGAGCGGCGAATACGACCCGCTCGCGGAGTTGCTCGAAGCTCTGGCAGATGCCCCGCAGGAAACGGCGCGGGTCATCGAGCTGCCGCCTAAGGTCGAGGACCGCCTGAGGAAACGGATTATAAGCGGCGAACGCCGGGATCTGGCGGAAGACCTGGATGAAGCGTTGGGCACGCACACCGCGGAGGACATTATCAACGACATCCTGTTCGACGGGATGAACACGGTGGGCGACCTGTTCGGGGCGGGGCAAACGCAGCTTCCCTTCGTACTCCGCTCGGCGGAGACCATGAAGGCGGCCGTGCAGTACCTTGAACCGCACATGAGCCGCGACGCCGCGGCCGACAAAGGGACTCTGGTCCTAGCCACGGTCCGGGGCGACGTTCACGACATCGGCAAGAACCTCGTAGACATCATCCTGACCAACAACGGCTACACCGTCCACGATCTGGGCATCAAGCAGCCTATCAGTAATATCATTAAGGCGTGCAACGAGTACGAGCCCGATGCCATTGGCATGTCAGGATTACTCGTGAAATCTACGGTAGTCATGCGCGAGAACCTGCAGACCCTCAACGAGCACGGAATCACTACCCCGGTGATTCTGGGCGGCGCCGCCTTGACCCGCAGATTCGTCGAGCAGGATCTTAGAGCCGAATACGGCGGTCCGGTGTATTTCGCCAAAGACGCCTTTGCCGGCCTGCGTTTGATGGATGAAATCACTACCGACCGGGCCCGAGCGTCTGCCGCGGTGGAACGCCTGCTCACTCCGATTGCCGGGGCGGTAATCGGCAACGCCCCGCCCGCGGTCTCTGAGATCTACGAAGCGGGAGGGGAACATTCGGAACACCCGGAGTACATCCCGCCTCGGTCGGACATATCGCGGGACGAGCCCGTGCCCGAGCCTCCCTTCTGGGGAGCGCGAGTTCTGGAAAACGTGCCGATCGGAGAGGTCGCCGCTCACCTCGACGAGAAGGCGCTCTTTCAGGTTCATTGGCAATACCGCAAGAACCGCAGAAGCCTACAGGAGTATGGCCGGTTCCTCGATACCGAAGTCCGCCCGATCCTTTGTGATCTGCTCGATCGATGCGTTCGAGAGGACATTCTGAAGCTGCAGGCGGTCTACGGCTTCTGGCCCGCCCAGGCCGAGGGTGACAGCCTGGTGGTCTATGACCCGCATGACCGCAACGCGCGTCTTACCGAGTTCGAGTTCCCCCGCATGGGCAAGCCGCCGTACTGGTGCATCAGCGACTTCTTCAGACCGGCTGACGGCGGGGTCTTTGATGTCGTCGCGTTCATGCTGGTGACTGCAGGCCGGCGGGTCGGCGAGGTTGCGCACGATCTGCGGGCGGCCAATCGGTATCAGGATTACCTGCACCTCCACGGTCTGGGCGTAGAGATGACCGAAGCGTTGGCCGAGTATCTGCATCAGCGGATTCGCACCGAATGGGGAATCGGGGGGAACGCCCCCGAAGACCAAAGGAAGATCGGCGTGCAATCTCGGCAGGGTTCGCGCTATAGCTTCGGTTATCCGGCTTGTCCGCGCTTGGAGGACCAAGTGAAACTCTGGCCTCTCCTCGAACCGGAACGACTCGGCGTGAGCCTCTCGGAGACGTGCCAGTTAGAGCCGGAGCAAACCGCCACCGCCCTAATCGCTCACCATCGTCAAGCGAAGTACTTCAGCGTGAGCTAGAACGAGCGGGTGTCGGAGTAGGAATCCCGGTTGCCCGGGACCCCCTCCACAGATCCCAGCGTGCGGGACTGCCGCACTGGGCTCCTACCTTGGGCCATAACGGCCAGGTGTCGGTCGGGGTAAGGATGTAGGATCTTGGGAGCGGGTATCCACTGCTTGGCCAGACGGTTCATGCGGGCCCAGGTAATCCGAGTCTTCTCGCTACGACGCCGGAGCGTCCAGCGCCAGAGACGAACAACCTCATCCCGAAACGCCGTTAAGGCCGGGTAGTTCCGCGGCACCGCATAATACCGATAGTACCCGAGAACCACCGCTCGCAAATACGCACCCACCTCTCGAACGGGGGCATGCAGATGTCGCCGAAGCTCTTGCTTAATCGCTTTGAGCTTCGCACGCCGTCGTTTCGCGACAGTCTGCCGCTATCCCTACGCCATCGTCTCGTCTTGTCGAGAATCCCGTCGCGCACAAGCGGTCTGGGCTTCGCCAGTCCATGGATGGCTCGCCGCAAACGCCCGGCCGAATCGCGTTTGTCTTCCTGCGGACCGATGATTCACCTCCGGTTGCTCCCCACCCCGCCTCACGGCGACGCAGTTACCTTCAGTTACAGGCCGGAGAACGCATGCCTGAAGGGGACTTGCACCCCTCCGATCAAGTACACTCTTAGGCGCACTAATCGCATGAAAGGCTGTCTCCCGCCGGACGGTAGGATGTCCGTTCGGCGGTCGGGAGGACCAATAGGGAGACGACCATGAAGAAGGACAGAATGGTAGCGCAGATTGGCTTGGATAGCCACAGGAAGTTCAGCTCGGTGACGGCACGGGGAGAAGACAACAGGATTGTATGGCGGCAGCGTCTCGAGCACTGGAATCGGGACGAGGTACGGGAACGCCTGCAGTCTTGGCCGGTTGGGACTCCCGTGATTCTCGAGGGGACGTTCGGGTGGGGCTGGTTGGCGGACGAGTTGACCGCGGCGGGGTTGGATCCGCACTTGGCATCGAGTCGGAAAGTGGCTGGCTGGCGGGAGGTTCGGGGAATCGCGAAGTCCAACCGGACGGATGCAGATCTGTTGTCGGAGCTGTGGTCGGAGAAGTCGCGGTGGTGGGAGGTCTGGCTGGCGCCGCGGGCGGTTCGGGACGAGCGAGAACGGATGCGGTACCGAATGAGCTTGGTGCAGATGCAGACGCGGCTCAAGAATCAGATTCACGCCATCCTGCATCGGCACGGGATCTTGCATGAGTTTTCCGACCTTTTCGGCCGGGCCGGCCGGCGTATGTTGGATGGTCTGGTAACGCCGAAGGATGAGACGCTTCGAGCCAGCGCGAAGGCTGCGTTGAAGGGGTATCTGCAATTGCTCGATCATGTGCGTCGCCAGATTGCACGGGTCACGCGAGAAATTCGCCGGGAGCTCAAGAAGGATCCAAACGGCGAACGCTTGCGTACGATCCCGGGGATTGACGTGGTTTTGGCGTATACGATTCTGGCGGAGATCGGACGAATCAGCCGATTCCCAAACCGGAAACACTTGGCTTCGTACGCCTTGTTGGCTCCGCGCGCGGACGACAGCGGTGATGAGGACGATGAGACACCCAAGGGGCGGCATGTGGGACGGATCGGTCGCCGTACGCTGAAATGGGCGTTTATCGAGGCCGCCCGCGGCGCAGTACGGAAGGATAAGCGTTTTCGGGAGATCTTTGACCGACGCACAGACGGGGGGAAGAAGGACCGCAATCGCGGCTACATCACCGTGGCTCACGATTTGACGCGTGTGGTACACGTGATGTGGAAAAAGGAGATCGACTACATGGACGATCCGCCGGATCGTCCACGGACAGCATCAAAGAAACGCCGTCCGGCAAGAACGGCAAGGAAGCGACTTCGAAAGAAATCTCGTCCGGGAACGGGCCAGCCCGAGGACCCTATGGTCGTTGCTGTCTGAGAAGACGGCTCCAGGCCTCGTAGTAAATGGGCCGCCCGTACCGGACGAGATCATGCGACCCCGCGCCCGGTGTCCCATGGTGGCATCGGATCGACATCATGTTGTTATGTCGGCAGGCAAGCGGTAGCGCGAATGGATAGATGGACCGATCGAGAGATCTAGTCCGAACCGGTACACGGACGAGACAGATACGAGAAAGACACTGGGAAACGCCCGCGGGGTCGGGCTTTCCCGCCTACGGCGGAACTGGGGGCGCTGCCCCCAGACCCCCGGAGTTTATCGCTTTGGACCAAGAGCAGACTGCAGAACATATGATAAGAGGCGTCCACCAGCTACGATGGACGCCCCTGCCCTTGACCAGGTCGTCAAGAGTCTGCCCTCGGGTCTTGCGGGCGCTCGGGTCGCACTCCTGCGTTGCCCTACCCTCTCGCAAGACAACGCCAGGATAATCGGATTGACCCCAATCGAACAGCCCCGTTGCCTGCCGAATCAGCAAGCAGCCGGGCCGAATGGGAATGTTTTATACTTGACCGGGACATGCCTTTCATGGATAGGGTCCGCTGTGCGGACCATCTGTCTTTGACCGTTTCGCTGCTCGAGAATGCACAGTGCTCGCCAACCTGCTGGACAATACGGTAGTGCAGATCCTTGGAATGGCGGTAATCGCCTGTTTCATTGGGGATCTTGGCTGCGGTCTGATGTCGAGGCATTTGTTCGCAACCGAGTTCACGCACTTCGAAGGCGCGCAGGAGAGGCGAGACGCAGTGGAGCGTGCCAAGCGCGCGCCGCGCAGGCGACTGTGGTGGCGGTTACTGCGGCGATGCTTGGTCATTGTTCCGGCTGCTCTGGTCGCGTACGAAGTCGCTCAACTGATAGGCCGGACTGTCTCCATTCCGGATCGATATCTGGAAGTCGTTTGCATGGGCGTGGTTTTTGGGGCAACGGCTTGGGGCGAGCTGTGGGTTGCGGCAAGGCGGATCCGCCTCAACCTCCGCCGACGGCTCAACGACCAGGGGGCAGTGGTTTGCATGCGCTGCGGCTACGACCTGCGTGGGCAGGTTGAGCGCCGTTGCCCGGAGTGTGGGGAGCCCTTTGAGTGCCCGGGGGAAGACGGGTCGGGTCAAGATCGATGAGCGCCATTGAGCCGCGCAAAACAGCGATCGCATGAACGTGCCGGGGAGGTGTTCGTCTCCCACCCGCTTCGGGACGGAGAACACGTTCGATGTCTCTGCTATCCACGAGTCGCGCTGCGCTCCACTCGTGGCTACGTGCCTGCGCCCCTATCGGGGCGAAGAAGACATTTGATGTGCCTGCTACCGAGGCCCTGGGTCGAAGAGAACCGGCGTCGGCGTACCCAGGGTAGCAGCTGCGCGGCGACTCTGGGCTGTAGGCGCAACGCCGGCGTTGGCCGGGCAAGGTGGAGGCCTACGCTACGGTTGTCGGGCGAAAGGCCTTCGGCGTTTGCGGCGGATCTGACTGGCACTAATCTGTGAGCTGCCAACTGGGCTGAAGGGCGAGGCGTCTTCGGCGTTGCGGGCGGGCAGGGTAGAGGCCTGCGATACTGTTGCCGGGCGCAACGCCGGTGTTGCGGGGCGGTCAGACCGGGGAGAACTCGAGCCGTTCGGCCGGGGCGGGACGGGTTGAGCCGAGGGCGTCGGTGCGGGCGAGGGAACGGGCGGTTGGGGCGTCGCTCTTGAAGTTGACGGCCCGGGCGCAGATGTACAACGGGCGGTGCTTTGTCTCGGTGTACGTCTGGCCGATATACTCACCGAGCACGGCCAGAACGGCAAACTCCATCGCGTGCAGAGCGAGCATAGCCACGACCAGCGAGGCCCAGCCGCTTACGACGAATCCGAAGGCCAAGTAGCGATAGACGATAAAGCCGACCCCGATCAGGCACATCGCAATCGTCATGCCGGAGAAGATAGCCGCCACCCGCAACGGGGCCGTAGAAAACGCCGTCAGTCCGGTCAATCCGAGCGTAACGAGGTGCGTAATGGAATATTTGGTCTCGCCATGCCGGCGGGGGTCCATTTCGACCTCGATCTCAGCACTTCGAAACCCGGTCCACGGAATCAGGTAGGCCATATACCGGTTTCGTTCCGGCAGTTCCCGGAGCGACTCGGCCACCTTCGCGCTGAACAGGCGCAAGCACGCCCGCTCGGGCGGTACATCGAGCTTGGCCAGACGGTTCAGGAAGCGGAGATAGGCATTACTCAGCACGGCGCGCAGGCGGCTCTGCCGTCTTTGGCGACGACGGGCATAGACGACATCGAAGCCCTCGCGGTGTTTGTCGATCAGGCGGGGAATGTCTTCCGGGCGTTCCTGTAGATCGGCGTCCATCCAAACGACCATTTGCCCGCGGGCGGAGTCAATCCCGGCCGTGGCGGCGATGTGCTGTCCGAAGTTCCGGCTCAGCACGAGCACTTTGATCCGTTCATCCCGACCGGCCGCTTCTTCCAGATAGGCAACCCCGTCGTCCGTGCTGCCGTCATCGATGAACAGCAACTCATAGGACAAACCGGTGGGATCCAGCGTCCCGCGAAGCCGTTCCAGCAGCTCGGGCAGGCATTCCCGCTCGTTGCAGAACGGCAGGATCACGCTCAGCTCGCACTGCGGGTCCATGGTGTTTCGCGTGGGTTCATCCGGCCGGGTGTTTCGGTTGGTCATAACGGTTGCCGACAGTTCGAAATCCATTCCGTCATTCGCCTCGGGGGCCGACCCGTCAGATCGGTCAATGCAAAACCACGTGTCCGTCGGTCATGGCGATCGGCACGTGTTTCATCCACTCCTGCTTACGCCACCAGGCTTCGTGACGGTGATACCAATCGATGGTGCGGGCCAGACCCGTTCGCAAGTCGGTCTTGGCGCGCCAGCCGAGCAGCCGTTCGGCCCGGTCGGTCGAGCTGATATGCAGGTCGACCTGTCCGGGGCGGTTGGCGATATACTCGACGCGCGACTCTGTACCGCCCATCAACTCGCTGATTTCCTGGAACACGGTAAGGATGTCGGCGGCGACGCCGGTGCCCAGGTTGATCACTTCGCCGAGCAGATCATCGAGCGGTACCTCGAGCGCGGCCAGCAGGGCTTCGCAGGTATCAGAAACATAGCACCAATCGCGAGCCGCGGAGCCATCGCCGTGGATCGTGATAGGTTCGCCGTCGAGGGCGCTGGTCACGAATCGCGGGATGCACTTTTCGAGATGCTGATACGGGCCGTACTGATTGAACGGCCGGATGATAATCGCCGGGATGTCGTACGTCCGCCAATACGAATACACCAGGCGGTCCGCCCCGCATTTGGCGGCGGCATACGGGGTCAGCGGCATCAGCGGATGGTCTTCGGTCATGGGCTCGGATAGCGCGGTGCCGTACACTTCCGAGGTGGAAATGTGGATGAACCGCTTGATCCGCCGCCGGTGACGAAGAACCTGGTCCGCGATGACGCGCGTGCCGATCACATCCGTTTCGAAGAAAACAACATTGTCGTATATGCTGCGGGCTACGTGCGACTCGGCTGCGAAATGGACGACGGTGTCCACCTTGTCCATCAGATCACCGACCAGGCTGGCGTTGCAGACGTTGCCATACCAGAAGTTGAAGCGAGGGTCTTCCCGAACGTGCGACGGGAGGTTATCAGGGTTGCCCGCGTACGTTAGCGCGTCCAGGACGTGTACGTCCACATGGGGGTGCCGCTTCATGAACGCGCGTACGAAGTTGGACCCGATGAACCCGGCCCCACCTGTTATCAGAATCGATTCCATTAGCCGCCTCGCGTAGCGAAGTTGTTGGTTTACGAACGCATCTCGTCACCCGCTCGGTAACGGGGGCTCGGCGCGTAGCTGCGCTGCCGGGGTTATCGGCCGATAGGGTAGTCGCCTGAACTTACGGGATTGTGCGTAACGCGCCGGCGCCGGGCGCCCCGGCCGGGGATGCGCAATTAAAGCCCCGCGCGCAACCGGACGAAGCGACTATCGGACTATAGTTGGACTCGGGGTAGTGGTGCGCGGATCGGTCAGCGACCCGGGTACGGGTACTCTGAGCGTTCGCCGGAGCAACCTTAGATGCCGTCGTTTCTTGTGGAACGCCTACCGCTGACCCCGACCGACCGTCGGGGGCGGATCGAGCTGCATCACGTAGTGATCGCGGTCGTGATTGTGGTCACTGTAGCGATGTATGCGCACATGATCTTGCGGTACGGGCAGGCGGTCGCCGTGGCCGACGGACACATGTACTACGCCCACGCTCATTCGTGGTATTTCGACGGCGACTGCGATTACGCGAACAACCTCGAAAGCAATATCGAGCTTGAAGCCCGAAGTTTCTACATGCGGGAGCGATCGGGCTCCGGGCGGGTGCTCAACATGTTCCCGTGCGGCTGGTCGGTGTTGGCGATGCCGTTCGTAGCGCTGGCTGATGTTCTGACCATCTTGCACAACGCCGTTTTCGCCACGGACTTCGCCCGCGACGGCTACACGATCTACTATCGGGTCGTGGTACCTATCGGCCATGTGCTGGTCGGGCTGGCCGGGCTGCTGGCGGCGTACGCGCTGGTCAGTCGGTACTTTTCCAAGACGACGGCTGCCGTTGCAATGGCACTGACGTGGCTGGGAACGAATGTCGGCTACTTCATCGGGGTCGAGCCGACCATGAGCCATGCGGCCAGCTTGGGCTTTGTCAGCCTGATGATCTTCACCGCCGAGGGTATCCACCGCGCAGGCTGGTCGCTCGGGCGAGCGCTGGGGTTGGGGGTATGCTGCGGAATGATGATGGCGATGCGGCACCAGAACATCGCCTGGATGTTCGTTCCGGCGGTCCTGCTGGGAATCCCCCTGATACGGGCGCTGTTTCGGCGGGAGCCGGGGTCCTGGCGACAGCTTGGGGCGACCGTTATCGCCGCCCTGACCGCGTGCGTATGCCTGCTCCCGCAGGTCGCGGTCAATCAGGCGACTTTCGGCAGCGTATTCAGCGGAATGACCAAGTACACTCCGTTCTGGTTCAATCCCGAGCCGTATCGCGACCTGTTTGAGTTTCCCACCGGCTTGGTCGTGCTCTATCCGTTGGCGGGACTCAGTTTGATCGGGCTGGTCGGCCTGGTTTGGCGTTGCCGTCGAAACCCGCTCATCCGGGCGGTCGCTGTCGGGTTCATGGCCTTCGCGTATATCAGCTTCTGTGCCCACTCGGGCACGTCGCGTAAGTACGCCTGCTGTGCGGTGGTGTTCATTTTCGGGCTGGCGGCCGTGTTGCACTGGGCTCGGACCGCGCGGTGGCGTGGGGTCTTGGTGGGGGCAACGGTAAGCGCGCTGTGCGTGAAGAACGTCATGATGATCTTCCTGGCCGACCGCGGCTTCGTCAGCCGGTACATCTTCACCGCCGCCCCGCACGACCCACCGGAGATGATGCACGGACTCGCCCGCTACGTCGCCCAGTTCATCTCGAGCCTTACTTAGGCGGTGAACAGTCGATATGCCCCCGCCCCGCTGATTGGCGCGAGATGACACCACGCGGCATCTCAGCGGAGTCGGACGCGTTGCGGGCGGTCGCGCCCGCACCACAGACCAATGCCCTGTACGACGTATCCGGCCAACCGGGCGTGGTAGTAGGCCAACAAGACCGGAAAAGTAATCAAGACCTCTCCCACCGTCTTGCGCTTGCGGAGAAACTCGTTGTAGAGAATCGCCGCCAGGAAGAAGCCGGCACTCAACGCCGAAATCGCCCACCCGAACGGATGCCAGATACCCGGCACAAGCGCGATATATGCCAACAGCAACGGGGTCAATTCGATTCGCGGTCGAAGGCCGTATTTGTAGCCTAACCGCGCCGCGGACCGGCCGCCGCGATACGCCTGCCTGAAGAACGTCCGCCCCGTATAGTGGTGTTCGTGATAGACGATCGCGTCCGGAACGACGTGTTGCTCGTGCCCGGCCGCCCGCAGCATAAGGAACAACCCCTCTTCATCCCCCCGCCCGGATACGTTCTGGTCGGCGCTGGGAGCGGCGCGGTCTTCGTCGAGCGTATGTTTCAACAGGAGTTCACGGCGGACGCACATGTTGCCGGCAACGAGCCGCGTCGCGTGGGTCCGACCATGGACACGGTGGCTGCCCTTGAACGTCAGCTCGAAGATGTTCTTCGGCGGCGGATCATCCACGCGCCCGGTAACCGCGGCGACCCGCGGCGAGACAAAGCCGGCCAGCAGGCGTTCCAGCCATTCGGGCTCGGCAATGCAGTCGTTATCGAGAAAAGCCACAAACGCGCCGCGGCTTGTGTGGATACCTCGGTTTCGGCTCGGATTCGCACCCAAATGGACGTCGTTGCGCAGCCAGCGAAAGTCGAGCCCGGGATGGTTCTCGGCGAAATCGGCCAGAAACTGCGGGCTGTCATCGGTGGAGCAGTCGTCCACCACGATAACCTCGAACGAAGGGTGAGTCTGGCGGGCCAGCGCTTCCAGGCAGCGGCTCAGTATCTCGCGCCGATTGCGATTGGGGACGATTACGGAAACCTGGGGCTGTTCCGGCATCAGAGCGTGGCCTCATTCTTGCGGGCCGACCGAAGGACCGGCGGCGGTTTCATCCGACCCGGCCGCCCTTCGCGAGCGGCACACGGTAAACAACCCGAGTGCCACAAACACGACACTATGAACGATTAGCAGCACGCGGATGATCGCAGCAGGCGAGTCGTGCCATCGGTATAGAGCTGCCGCCTGGATTAACAGCCCCGGGACGTAAACATACAGGAACGCGAACCGGTTTGTTGCCGCCCCGGCTAAGGCGATCATGTGCGAGAGGTATCCGATCAGGCGAACCCCGGCCAGGCCGAAAAGCAGGGTGGAACCCGCGGCGTATTCCTCGTCAAAAAGAACCACCATGATCCGCTGTGGCCAAAGCAGAAAGAGCAGCATCGGCCCGGCCGCGAGCAGTAGGAAGTACGCGCATATTCGCGCGAAGGTCCCGAACAGAACCTGCCCCTTAGCATGCATCGTGGTCAGCAGGGGGAGCATCAGCGTAGTGAACGGGGTGACGAGCGTTCCCAACGCCCGCGCCAGGACGAAGGCCGCCCCGTATACCCCGGCGTGCTCGGGAAGAAAGTAGTGTTTGACACAGAGCATATCGATGTTCTGATACGCAGCCGAGGTAAACATCAGAATGAACATCGGGCCCGTGAACCGACGAATCGCGCTGCCGTCCAGCGGTATGGCCTCGTGCCCGCGCCAGGTCCGGCGCAATTGGACTGTGGCGACTCCGAGCGTTACGAGCAGACCGGCTAAGTAGGCGGTCAGCCCGGAAGTGGCCCCCCAGATAACTCGCAGAAGAACGACACCCACCACCAGCCGAACGGCGCTTTCGGTGATAATGTTGACGTTGTACTGCCCGAAATCCTGGGTTCCCCGCAGCACCCCGCGGGCAACGGCGACCAGCAGAGTCAGATAGACCATGCCGAACGCAACGACCAAAGGCCAGACACTGTCGAACTGCAGAAAGGTCGCCACCGGTTTGACCAGCACCGCCCCGCCGGCCAATCCCAGCAGCCCATAGACGCCCACCCGGCGAGCCACTTCTCGCGCCAGGGTGCGGATCTTCCCGGGCTGCCCTGCTCCGATGTACTCGGCGCTGAACCGGGCAACCGTACCGTTGATAGGGCCCAGTGCTACCTGGCACCAGAAGACCAGTGACACTACGGTGGCAAAGACTGAGTACTCGGCGCTGCCTAACTCGCGACCGGCGTAGACCGAATACGCCAAGCCCAGCACGGCCGTAACGCCGGTACCGAAGATTAGTATCGCGCTATTTCTGGTCTCGGCTCGCATCCGCTTTTTTGCCAACCTGCCCGGTTGAGCGGGCGGAACCACTTCCACCGCCCCGCCGCCCGGTAATAAGGAACATCAACACCGCAGCGGTCATGCCCGCCCCACGCCAAAACGCCCGGACCACACTCATAATCGCAAAACCCGCGTAGGCCGGACGACGCGTCCGCCGCACGATCTTCCAGGTCATCGGCATCTGGAAAACCAGAAGCAATAACAACATGATGGCCGGCAGCCACCACGTCGCCGGCCACAACAATAGCGGAAGCGCCGCCAGCGTCAGCATGGCCAGCGGAGGTTGCAGGTGATCGGTCAAACCGCTGTAGGAATCTCCGGCCGCATGACCTCGGTGCTTCAGGTATAACCAGACCCGCCAGTAGCCCTGTTGGCTTTGCGTTTGCAGATAGGCCGGCCAGGACACGGGATGGTAGTGCTTCACGCGCGAGCCGATGTCGAAAGCCAGTTCGTGCCCGGCTTCCAGCACCCGCCAAGACAGTTCGGCGTCCTGCCCCTTAAGGAAGCGCTCGTCGAAGCCCCCCACCTCTTCCAAGGCGGATCTACGATAGACTACGTTGAAGGTGGCCAGGAAGTTCACCCGTGAGCCCATGCTCTGGTGACGTTGCACAATCTCTTCGTGAATCAGGCAAGCCAGCAACGAGTGCCCGGTCATTATGCCGTAGCTGCCGCCCACCCCGGCGACCTTCGGGTCATCCAGGTGAGGCAGCAACCGGGACAGGGCGTCCGGCTCCGCTACGCAGTCCGAGTCTACGAACCACACCAGCGGCGTGCGGGCCGCGCGCCAGCCGAGGTTCCGCGCAGCTCCGGCGCCTCGACCTTCGCCCCGGATGTACGTGATCGGAAACTCGCGGGCGACTTGCGGGGTGTCGTCGGTCGAACCGTCATCGACGAAGATGATCTCGCGCAAACGGAAATCACTGAGCATCGGCACCACGGCTGCCAGGCACTCGCGCAGGGTAGCCGCACAGTTGCGACCGGGGATAACCAGACTGACGCCGTCGATGCTCATATCGCCTGGAGTGTAGCTGAGCCGGTCCGAAAGCCCAACTCGGCGAGGAAGAAGGGTGACTTTCCAGGAAGAGAACGCCACGATGATCTTCCAGCCATCCGAAGAACCGTTCTTTTTCCGGCCTACTACCGGGCTGTGGCGCGTCTCATCTCAGGCCAGCTTGTCTGGGCGTAGGAGCGTATTAGCAGGATGAACGCGATGAGTACAAGAGGGATCCCGACCCACACGGTGACCGGGTGGATCAGCAACATCACATAGTGGATCAGGGCCATCGTAGCGGGTACGAGAAAGAGCAGAATCGATCTGCCCAATTGCCCGGTCTGTTCGGACGCGACGAACTCCTCGGAGAACGGGAAGTACCTTCCGAAAACAAGCGCCTGGAGGACGATCCCCAAGAGAGCGGCGCAGGCGGCCAGGATTATGTCATCCAGCACGCCAACACCCCACACCGCGAACGTAAGAACCGCTACCACGAAGAAAACAGGCAACGCAAAGCGGACGACCGCCACCTTGAAGGCTGCGACCAGCACGTCGCCCGGTCGCGCGATCGGCAGAGCAAAGTAGACCCATGCGGCCTCGAGTTGGGTAGTGAAACGAAGTTGGATGATGGTAATCGGTGCCATCATGCAGACAATATACAGCGCGAAGAGATACACTTTGCTCTCCCGGAGAGTGCCGAGTACATCGGTCGCGCCGCTGGCCGTATTGAAGACCATCACTCCGCCCATGATCAGGCTGAACGCCACCGTCGGGTAGGTTCTCTGTTTGAATGACCGGTCTCTTCCGGTCAACTGCCAGCACAACTCGAAAGCGGCCCGCTCAGTTGCAGACGCGGTCAGAACACGCGCGATTCTGCTCCCGATGGCCGGCCGATTGGGCCGATCGGTTGTACTCTTCTTTGCTGTCGGTCCATCGTGGAGCTTACTGAGTGCTCGGCTGAAACCCGGAGCCAACGGGCCGGCGACGACGATCAGGCATACCGCCGGAACGACAAACGCCAGGACCGAAAGCACTATCTGGACGACGCCGACATGGCCGGTCAGCAGATCGATCGGGGCGGCAAACCACGCCGGCGGGAAGTAGTAGATCCACCACCGGTCGTCGATGGTAAGCGTCTTGAGGCTGGTGAGGCTCATTAGGCGCGGCATTACCTGGTAGCCACCGAGCATGACCAGCGTCATCCCGATTTGACAATAGAGAATGAGGTCGCGGAACCGCTCGGTGTCGGTCAGCCGCATGGCCACCAGGTAGGCCACCTGTGCCAGAAAAACGACCATGACAACCGAGCAAACCAACGTGGCCAGGAACACAACCGAGAACAAAGGGTGATAGGCGAAGCTGCCGGCGATCATCGAGCCCGCAGAGAGGCTCAGGGCCAGCAGCGACAGGTAGGCGCTGATGTGGGCAATCCGGGCCGCCAGGAGGGTCCGGCCCGACACCGGCCGCGGGTGGAGAATCGCGACATCCGTCGTGTCCAAGAGAACGGCCGACAGATCGGCCACGAGAGACATACCCACCATCGTCATCACGAACGCGTGGATGATCGTGACTCCGGCCAGCGCCGACGGAATCTGGAACATCATCGTGCTCATGAACAGGCCCATGAAGGTGTAGAAGCACAGAGTCCAGAAGAACGTGTTTCGGGGTTTCTTCTGGCCTTCGTTTCGCATTGCGCTCATGTGCCGCCGGTTGTCCATCACCAGCCGGACTCCCAGAATGGCCCGGAACTGGTCATAGTCGACCCCGAACCTGCGAATCAGCCGCGCGAACAGATCGAAGCACCTCAAGATGAGTCTAACCATCGCTATGCTCACCGCCTTCGATGGCTCGAATGAACCGGTTGGCCACGACGGCGTGCCCGCCTTCGCTGGTGAGCTGAGCGAATATTCGCTCGAGCGACGCCTCCTTGCTTCTGCCTTGCAACTCCTCGAACGAGCCGTCCGCCAGAATAGTGCCGTCTGAAACGATGATAATGCGGTCACAGATACGCTCGACCACGTCCATCACGTGCGAGCAATAGAAGATGGTTTTCCCCTTCGCCGCAAGCTGACCGATGATCTCCTTGACGGTCAGGGCGGAATTGGCGTCGAGGCCGGATAGTGGCTCGTCTAAAAAGAGCACATCCGGGTTGTGAATCATCCCGGCCACGATTAAGACCTTCTGCCGCATACCCTTGGAGAAGGTGGACAGACGATCATCAATACGCTCAGTCAGCTCGAACAACGACAGCATCTCCCTGGACCGCTGTTCAATCTCGTCCGTCTCGAGGCCGTACAGACGTCCGACAAACCGAAGGTACTCCAAGGGCGTAAGTGAATCGTAGAGCGCGGCGGATTCCGGGACGTAGCCGATCCGCCGTTTAACGGCCAGGGGCTCGGTGGCCACGTCGTGTCCACACACTGAAGCCTGCCCGCCGAACCCGTCGAGCATTCCGATGAGGATCTTCACCGTGGTCGATTTGCCCGCGCCGTTGGGGCCGATGTAGCCGAGGACCTTGCCAGGTGCTACGTCAAGATCGATCCCGCGCAGCACAATTATCTCGCCGAACGACTTGGTCAACCCGCGCAGGCTTATGGCCGGCTCTGAAGGTGTATTGCCCATGCTTATCATCATATTGGTCCTCAACGCTGTTCGCCAAGCGGCTGCGTCAGTCTGCCGGCCATTATGCCCCGAATTGCCGTGCCGGCAGATTAGAAACCGCCCGAGTGTTTGGAATGACCGAGGCTGAGCGGCCGGTCCTTCGCAACGAGCGGGTAGGGTACGCTCCGCTCAATGGCAGTATTCTCGTTAGGCGGCCATGCGGTATCCCGTCCCGGAGGGCCGGCGGAAGACCATTGGTCCGCACAGCGGAACCTTCTCTGCTTTCGCACGGGCAGCATCGGCCGAACACCCATGGGGCAACGGGTGGCTCTGCCCGGCTTGACAACCGGACGGTCAATCGCAACCCTTAGCGCAGGAGATTAGAAATGCGCGTACTTTCCGGAATTCAACCAAGCGGCAAGCTGCACCTGGGCAACTTCCTGGGGGCCATGAAGCAGCACATCGAGCTGCAGCACCAGCACGAGTGCTTCTTCTTTATTGCCAATTTTCATTCCCTCACGACGGTCCAGGATCCCGACCGGCTCCGAACGTTGACCAACGATGTGGCTCTCGACTACCTCGCTTTGGGTCTGGATCCGACCAAGGTGAACCTATTCCGCCAGAGCGATATTCCGGAGGTGACGGAACTGACTTGGCTGCTCGCCACGGTGACCGGAAAAGGGCTCCTGGATCGGGCGACGTCCTTCAAAGACAAGATCGCCCGGGGGATCCCGCCTTCGATGGGGCTGTTCAGCTATCCGGTGCTCATGGCCGCCGACATCCTGATCTACCGCAGCGAGGTCGTTCCCGTAGGCAAGGACCAGTTGCAGCACATCGAGATGACCCAGGACATGGCCGGGTACTTCAACAATACGTTCAAGTGCGAGGTCTTCACCCGTCCTGAGCCGAAGCTCAACGAGGCGTTCATCTGCCCGGGAATCGACGGTCAGAAGATGTCCAAAAGCTATGGGAACGCCATCAACCTATTCGATCCGCCCAAGCCGACGCGTAAGCGGATCATGACTATCAAGACCGACAGCACCCCGCTCGAGGACCCCAAAGACCCGGATACGTGCAACGTGTTTGCCCTGTATCAACTGCTGGCCAGCCCGGATGAGGTGGCCGCCATGCGCGAGCGGTACTGTGCCGGGGGCATGGGCTACGGCGAAGCGAAGAAAAGGCTCGCGGACGTCGTCGAACGCCTTTTGGGGCCGGCGCGAGAGAAACGGGAGCAGCTCGTGGCGGATCCGGATTACGTTGAAGACGTCCTGGCCTCGGGAGCGAGCCGAGCCCGCAAGATCGCTCGGGAAGTAATGGCGGCCGCCCGGGAGGCTTGCGGACTAACCACAGCAAAGGACACCCATCGTTGACCGACTACAAGGTGGCTTTGGAGGTCTACAACGGTCCGATGGATCTGCTTCTCTTCCTGATCAAGCGGGAAGAGATCGACATCCACGATATTCCCATTGCGCGGATCACGTCGCAATACCTGGCTTATGTCGACCTTCTCCGGGAGCTTGATCCGGAGGTGGTCAGCGAATTCGTAGTGCTCGCCGCGACTCTGATGGAAATCAAGTCGCGGGTGCTTCTTCCTCGCCCGCCGGTCGAGGAAGTAGAAGAGGAGATGGTCGATCCGCGGTTGGAACTGGTTCGCCAACTTCTGGAATACAAGAAATTCAAGGACGCGGCCCACTCTCTGGACGCGGCGGCCGAGGAGCGGGCTTTGAAGTTTGCCCGCCGGCCCGTCCGCCCGGAGCAGCCGGAGGACGAGGTCGAGCTGGAGAACATCGAAATCTGGGATCTGTTCGACGCGTTCAACCGGCTCCTGGAGCAAACCGGTAAGGCCCAGGCGGTCCACCGGGTCCAGGTCGACGATACCCCGATTGCCCTGCACGAAGAAGACATTCTTGATTCGATCGGGCGGGCCGGTGGGGCTCAGCCGTTTGAAGAGATCTTCGCCGGGCGGGGGCGCGGCGAGATGATCGGCCTGTTCCTCGCCCTGCTCGAGCTGGTGCGGCGGCAGCAGGTCCGCGTGAGCCAGGATTGCCCGTTCGGCAGAATCCTGATCCACCTGCGGGATCCGGATGACCCCAACGGGGAAGCCGCGCAAAACCTGTCCGATGAGTCGGCCGATCTCGATAGCGCGGAGGCATCTTCCGAATCGCAGGATTCTGCTCCCGCAGCGCCGGACGCTTCAGACGAAGATGACCCGACTCCGCCCCTGCGGGACGTCGAGAGTCGGCCTCCCTTCGATGACAGACCGGAGCACGAGCAAACGAGTTTGCCCCTGGCGACTGCGGGTGAGGACCGGGCTTCGTCCGCGCCGGATTACGAACAGATGCCGCCCGACGGGAACGAGCTGGACTTCACCGGGCAACCGAATCGTCCCGTCCCATCCGCGGGCGGTTTTTCAGTGGACGAACAAACGAGTTCGCCCGTGCCATTTGTTGACGGCAATGAACACCCTGGTATTGGAGCAGAGCAATGACCCCTAGTGAACGCCTCAAGGCTCTCGATATGGAACTCCCGGCCGTGGCCACGCCAGTGGGCAGCTACGTCCCGGCCACGCGCACCGGACATTACGTGTTTACGAGCGGGCAGCTCCCGTTTCGCGATGGTGCTTTAGTCTGTGCCGGGAAGCTCGGGGCGGACGTAAGCGTTGAAGACGCCGGCGCTGCCGCGGCGATTGCGGCTCTGAACGGGGTGGCCGCGGCCGCGCAAGTGGCTGGCGGTCTTGATCGAATCGCTCGAGTAATCCGCGTCGGCGTCTTCGTGCAGAGTGCCCCCGGGTTCAACGATCAGCCGAAGGTAGCCAACGGAGCGAGCGATCTTCTGGTCGGCATCTTCGGCGATGCGGGCAAACACGCCCGCGCCGCGGTCGGCGTCAACGAGCTGCCGTTGAATACAGCGGTGGAAGTCGAACTGCTGTTCGAGGTAACGGACGCCTAGAAGCCGGTTGGACGGCGGGCTTTGTCTCCGCTCCGAACACGGAACGCAAACCGGCGGACTCGGTAGTAACCAGCATCGCATCAGATCGGGAAACGCCGGTCCGAGTGGCGTCGGCATGTACGGCGCGGGCATCCTGCCTGCCAAGATGATTGAGTAACGCAGGCATCCTGCCCACCGGAAGGGTGCCGCCCACTGCCGGCGAGGGTAGGGCATGGTCGAGGTACGAGACCTGCCGCGGCCCTTGCGCGGCGCGCGCCATTGTGGCAACTGTCGCACCTCGACCGTGTCTACGAGGCTACGCGAGCATCCCGACCTTCACCCCTGGCTTCACCGGGCAGCGTTAAGTTCCGATAACTTAACAGAGCCGCAACGTTAGGATTCGTGACCAAATGGTGACGAAGTACCGGAGCGGTTGTGTTAAGATTACCGAGTAGCGCTCCCGACACCCAAGAGGTGCCACAGAGCCCAGGTGGAAGATAACTCGTTTCTTCGATAGTTGTAGCTGTAGGAGCATTCGGATGCGCAGGACATCATTAGCCAGGCACCCGCAGCGGGGTCTGAGCGGCTTTCGCACGGTAGGCCTCGGGCTTCTGTGCGTGGCGTTATCTGCCGGGTTCGCCCTGGCTCAGTCGGGGCCGACCCCCTCCCCCAAGAAGGACAGTCCCAAAACCGAAGCCGGTGACAAGGCGGGCGAGGTCGACAAGAAAAGCGGCTTCAGCAAGACGTCTGCACCGCGCAAGAAGACCAAGAGTCGCCGTAATCCCAACTACAAGATGGACCCCAATGCCAAGTGGTCTTGCGAGAAGAGCATCATCGAGGAACCGCCCGTCTGGCGCAACTCGGGCAAGCTGACTTTCTCCTTCCACATTCGCAACGAAGGCACCGCTGACCTGCAGATTAAAGCAGCCGGTGGGTGAGGGACGAAATTCAACGGTCGGCCTGACCGTACGATTAAGCCGGGACAAGTTGAGGAACTCGCAGTGACCCTCAGTTGTCACAAACTTCGCAACAAGTTTACGAAGAACATCACCGTATACACGAATGACCCGACTCACAGTCTGGAGACTCTGGTCTGTAGAGGGGAGATTCTCGAAGGCGTGAAGTTCACGCCCAATCGGGTGAACTTCGGGTCGGTTTCACGGCTCGATAAAGCCCAAACCAAGACGATCACTATCACTCGTGGAGATGGAGCCCCACTCAAACCGAAACTGCACGAGACTAACAACAAGGCCGTCACGGCCGAGCTGAAGGAGATCACCCCCGGCGAACGCTATGAGATTGCGGTCACGGCAACTCCGCCCTTCACGGAGGACCAGTTGCGGACCAACATCAGATTCGATACCGGTGTCCCCGAGGTTCCCACCACCAATATCCCGATCATGGGGCGGATGAAACCTCTGGTGGAAGCCAAACCGAGACGTTTCGTGCTGGCGGATGACAAGCAGGGGGACTGGAAGGAGACCGTCGAACTGGTGTGGGACGCTGCCACGCCGGGCAAGATCATCGGCGCCGAGACGACGGACCCGGCCATGAGCGTCCAGGTTGACGATAAGGACGGGAAGCAGACGGTGACGCTGATGGTGCCGCGTAGCTTCGATCCACGGATCGGAGCCCAGGCGGTCACTCTCAAGATCGAGAGTAACGAAACTCCAACGGTGAAGATCCCCATTAGCGTGGCCTCCAAACCGCGGTCCGGTGCGGATTCGGGCCGAGCCGGGCGGAACTCCACCGGGCGCGCCAAAGCGCCGGCTCCGACGAGTGCTCATAAGGGAGGATCCCGGGGCGGACGCTGGTAGGGGAACAACACGCCTGTTTCTATCCGTGCAAGGCCGGGCTAGCATGAGTTCCCCCGGCCTTTCTTTTCAGATTGTGCGGAGAGGGTCTCTGCCGTTGGGGTCAGGCCTTGCCCGGAACCGGAATGGACACGACGAAGCAGGCGCCTTTGTGTGGCTCGGAGGAGACGGCAATGCTGCCGCCGACGGTCTGCACCAGACCATGCGCAATCGCCAAACCCAACCCGGTGCCTTCGGCCGAACCGGCCGACGAGGATAGCGTGCTCTTCGTACTCCAGAACGGCTCGAACGCACGGGAGATGGCCGATTCGTCCATCCCAACTCCCGTGTCGCAGACCCGGGTAACCAGCCGGTCTCCTTCGAGGGATACCGCAACGGTCAGCTTCCCGCCGTTCGGCATGGCCTCAACGGCGTTGCGAGCAATATTGTGCAGAGCCGTCTGCATTTGGACACGCGACGTCGGGATGATCGGAAGGCGGGGAATCTCCAGGACGAACTCGATATTGCGACCTTCGATCATCGCATCGATGTCGTCGGCCACGTTGTAGAGGATCTCCGTGAAGTCGCTCAGGTCCTCCGTGCGATGGTCGCCCTCCGCGAATGCCAGCAGGCCGTTTACCAAAGCCGTCGCCCGATGCAGGGCCTTGCCGGTCTGTTGAAGAACGCGGTTGGTGACCGACGGAATGTTGCTCGCAAGGGCGTAATCAACGCTGGTGATGACTCCGCCGAGGATGTTGTTGAAATGATGGGAAAGCGCCCCGGCCAGGGCTCCCAGGGAGGCCATCTTGCGGCTCTCGTTGACCTCGTTCTGCAGGTTGATCCGTTTGGTGATGTCCCGGATGCAAAGTGAGCTGCCCAGGCACGCGCCGGATTCCGATACCACCGGAGCAATATTCCCGGCCAGCTCGCGCGGGTGCCCGTCCTCGTCGCGGTGCTGAAACTCAATCATGAAGGTCGACCCGGTCATAATCGCCCGGCGGATTAGCTCTTCGGCGTTGGCCCGGCGGCCCTTCGGGATCACGGAGCTGACCGGCGTACCGATCATGCGGTCGGCAGCGGCTCCGAACATCCGGGCGGCGGCGGAGTTCCACGTTCGGATGTTCAGATCGCGATCGGTGGCGATCAGCGCCACCCCGGCCGTCTCGCACAGTTGCCGGAAGAAAGCATCCCCGCAGAAGGGGTCGGCATCGTTGTGAGGCACACGACTCACTCGGCTCTCCGCATGGATCCGGGTCGATGCTGTATTATCGGCGTAATGAAGTACATCTTCTCGTGTCGTTTCCCAAGATCCTCTTCCGAGAAGAAACGGCTCCCCACGAGGAACTCCTGGTCGATTTCCGCCCCGGCACCGATGAGTACAGACTCATGCGGGTTCAGGGCGAGTACCGTCCGCAGGCTGGAGAACACGTGACGCTCGTATTCCGGAACCTCCCGCAGGATCCCACCCTCGCGTTCCCAGGTCATTCTCCCGAGGTTATGGCGGATTTCCAGACTAATCTGCAGATCCACCCGACCGCCGAAGTCCGGATGGTAGGCGTATTCCACCGTAATCAGCTTGTCACCCGCGGTGAACGTCTTGCCCGCCAGGCGATCGCCCACCCCGTAAGCGAAGATCGACTCGCGATCGCGAATCGTGCTGACCAGAAGGGCCAGCGGCAAGCCCGCTTGGGCCTGGACCCGGTCGCGATGCACCACGGCTTCGCCGGCGCTGAGGATCGTCTTGACCGCAGGCCAGGCGTCTTCCGTCACCGCCCCCATTCGAACCCCGTTGCGGGCCAGTCTGGAAACCAACTGAGGCTCGACCCGCAGCTCGTCGATGTGGTTCCAAATCTTGCGCGAGTGCTGGATTGTATCGGCCGGAAGCTCCACCCGAATGACGTCGAACAGAAGATCCACCACCTGGATAGAGCCGGTGTGAGCGGGTAACGGCTCCGATTCTGATAAGGTCGCCGATTCAATCCGTGGTTGGGAATCTGCATCCGCCTCGTGGGGAGACGAACCCGGTCCGCCCGGACCGGACCATAAGGCCGATGGGGCGCACCCCCCGAGCAAGGAAACGCCGATCAGAGCGGCCATCGCACGATAGTAGAATCGCCGATCAATCATGACGCCATGCCCCCGAACATCAGTTCCAGTATACGCCGGGTGCCGCCCGGCTAACAAGCGCCGCCGGAAAAGAAGGCGGCGTTTCAATACTGCCGAGGGGGTCAAGAACCCTCCGGTTGGGCAGACAGGCAGGCACAAGCCTCGATCAGGACCCGAACTCACCCTTCTCGTACACGAAGCATACCCGGCCGTCTTCAGACAAGTACAGGGCGACAGCGGCGCCGTCATCGAGCGGGCGCAGCCAGGCCGGCGCCTGCTGCCCACGGTACTCGAGTGACAGGGCAATGGCGCCGGAATCGTCGGGCTCTGCGAGATCGCGGCCGACCGCCGCGGCGCTGGGGATCCTCAATTCCACAAAGCCGACCACGTTCGTGCGGATGTCGAGCAGGCCGACCCGCGGGTCGGCGAGCGCATCCGACAGCGGGTCGGAGAAGCGTAGGGGCTGCAGTTGGGAGCGCAGCCGAAACCACACCCCGACCAACTCGCCGGCGGTCATCGCGGTTGCCCCGGTCAGGTCAAAGCGGTCGTGCGGTTGTCCGTCGAGGACCATCGACACCACCTCAGCCTCGTTGGGCAGCAGGAAGACGACGTCCACCGTTTCCCGAGAGTCGGGGGCGACCGAAAGCGAGTCTGTCGTCAAAGGAGTTAGCGGGTCGAAGTCCGTGAGAAAACTACCGAGCGGATCGAACAACTGCCCGTCAACCAGAAGCTGCAAAGTCGGGTGGTTCGGCGGCTCTGCCTCCAGTACGATCTTCCGCGCGTCGCGACCTTTCCAAGTCAGCGCAACCGTCAGCACGGCGTAGCGCTGGTCGATCGGGGCGGCCATGAACATCCGGCGGACTCCGTCGGAGTCCCGGCGGTCGAGCAAAAAGACCTGCGATCGGACCGCAACAGAGTGGATCCACCACGCACCGCCGGCGCTCGGAAAACGGGCCGGTCGGTCGTCATCCGAGGAACCCGCAACTGCCGTCTCGACCGGAACGGTTGGGGTCTCCGGCACGATTTCAGTTGGCGCCTCGTCGGATTCCGTCGGCTCCGAGGGTTGTTCAGCCTTAACCGGCTCCGCACCGACCGGGTCGGGTTCCGTCGCCGGGACCTTAGCCGTAGCGTCGACGATTGGTGAGCCGGAATCCGTAGACTCGCCCGGCGCGGGTATCGATACGCCGGCGGTCGGCAGTGCTGCTGAAACCACGGTACGACGGGGAGCCCAAGCCACGACCGCAACCGTGGCGGCGGCGAGAATCGCCAGCGCTGCCAGGCACAGCCCGAGCGATACGCTGAATCGGCTATCGTGGTTCATGATCCTGCCGGCCTCCTCAATCGGCGGCATTCCTTCGGCCGAAAAGTCAGTGACAACGGGCGGCGATCGGCATTCGCCTCCCGGAACCGAAGGCGCGGCTGGTAACCTTCAAACCGACCGGGGCCTGTTTGCGCTTATACTCGTTGCGGTCCACCATCCGAACCACTTCCTCTACCGTCGCCCGATCAAACCCGCACCCGATGATATCATCAACGGACATGTCCTCCTCGACATAGTGCTCCAAAATGGCGTCGAGAATCTCGTAAGGAGGCAGCGAGTCCTGGTCGCACTGGCCCGCTCTCAACTCGGCGGAAGGCGGCTTGGTGAGCACGTTTTCAGGTATCCCGGGTCGCTTAGCCTCCGCGTTGAGATACCGTGACATTTCGTACACGACGGTCTTCGGAACGTCGCTCAACACCGCCAACCCGCCGCACATATCTCCGTATAACGTGCAGTATCCGACGGCCAGCTCGCTCTTGTTCCCCGTGGTCAACAGCAGCCAGCCGAACTTGTTCGACAGCGCCATCAAGATCGCCCCGCGGATGCGGGCCTGGATGTTCTCTTCGGCAATGCCCGGCGACTGGTCCTTGAAGTGGTCGGCGACCGCAATCTCCATCGATCTATGAACGTCTTCAATTGGAATAACCGAATACGCAATACCAAGATTGCTCGCCAGAGCTTCCGCGTCCGACAGGCTGTGGTCACTGCTGAAACGTGACGGCATAGCGACACCGCATACACGGTCTGCTCCGACGGCCTCTACCGCCAGCGCCGCGGTCAGCGCCGAATCGATACCGCCGGACAACCCGATAATCACCTTCTCGAAACCGCACTTGCGGATGTAGTCGCGGATTCCCAACACCACAGCCCGGCAGATCCCCGGAATCCGGTCCGGATAGGACTCTACCCGTCCGCCGGTTTCCAGATCGGCATAGAGCAAGTCTTCAGCGAATGCTTCGGTCCGAGCGATGACCTGACCTTTGCCATCCAGCACCAGACCGGCCCCGTCGAAGATAAGGTCGTCGTTCCCGCCGACCTGATTGACATACACCAAAGGCGCGCCCTGTTCGCGGATCTGCTCCGCGAAGATGGCCTCCCGTTCGGCCTGCTTGCCGGCGACATACGGGGAAGAGGCGAGGTTGACGATAACTTCGGCCCCGGCAGCGGCGGTCTGCCGGATCGGGTCGAACCCGTATACGCGCCGCCCGATGAACTGCCGGTCGTTCCACAGGTCCTCGCAAATCGTCAAACCGAGTCGAATCGTCCCCGAGCCGCTGTCGATCTCGGTTACCAGCGGTCCCGATCCCGGGCTGAAATAGCGGGTTTCGTCAAACACGTCATACGTGGGCAACAGCCGCTTGGCGTACGAAGCGTGGATCTTGCCGTCCCGGCATATCGCGGCCGAGTTGAAGATGCCCTTCCCCGCACCGCTTGGATCAGGCTGCACGTAGCCGACCATGGCCGTGATGCCGACGCACCGTTCGGCGATCTGTTCCATCGCGCGGACATTCCGCCGAATCAAATCCTGGCGGAGGAGAAGATCTTTCGGCGGGTACCCGAAAACCGCAAGCTCTGGGAAGACTACGAGGTTCGCCCCCTCGGCGCGAGCCTTCTCGATCCACTCGACGATCCGACTCTGATTGCCGTCGATATCGCCGACGGTCGGATTAACTTGGGCAAGTGCTATCTTCATACGGACTCCGCTTGGCGATACGTTGCCACACTCCGTCGGCGGATTGTAGATCGAAACCCAGCCCTACGCACGACGGTGTGAAAGACGCAAAGGTGTGCGCAAAAAAACAACGAGACCAGCGGGACTCCTCCGTGTTCGGGCCGGAGAGAGGAGGATGGTGGAAGAGCCTTTCTTCCGCTGATCCCGTTAATTCGTCGGCGGTGCCGGGAAGCTTTCTATGGTTCAACAGGCAACCAAGCCTATCGAATTATACCCATGGGTTTTCCCGACCGCTAGCCTGCAGGCTGGACAACCCGTGCCGGACGGTGACTCTGCCCTCACCTCTCATACTCAGAGCATCGCCCATAAGCGGCTGCCGCATAACCGCCGTGTGCTTCGTCGCCGGAAAGACTGAGCAATCCGAATGCCACGAGCCGCATTGTAGCATAAACCGCTTGCCCAGACACCGCAAAAGTCGGCTATTATTTTCCGGGGCGGTGCCGTGCCAAACCCCATCGCCGACTCGTAACGCCGAGCCGCCCTAAAGCAATCGCCGGCTAGGTTCCTTCGTTATTATCAGACACTCTCACTGTAAGCATTCACCTTTTGCTGCCACCGTTAGCCGCTGTTCCTGACGAATCACTGGCCCGGCGTCGCCCGCTCGTGCCGGGAGGGTTCCCCGATGATTGGCTCCCGACAAGAAGTTACAGATTTTGAGCGTGCGGTGGATTCCGCTGGAGTCAGCACCGAGCCAATTGCCCGATTCGGCGTCGTCCGTACAGTTCGAAAGGTCCACGGACGGGCGTAACGCTGCGCTCTTGTCGGCGGGACATTCCAGTAAACGCGGGTCTGTCATCTGCACCGGGGCGGGCTTACTCCGACGCGAACAGACGCGCGTGCGTCCCGAGTTGTTGACGGTCCAGCGGTTTGCCGTGATCATCGTCTGGTGGACGGGTGAGTGTTCTAACCGGCACGGGTGTACTGGTTCGCCGGGTTTTTGGAGTTGAACGAAGACCATGAGCAAGCTCCCTTTCGATCGCAAGATCTTCTGGACGACGTTCGGCGTCGTTATGGTCCTGCTCGTGGTGACCTTCTTCGTGCTCTTCAAGTTCACCACCTACCAACTCACGAATGCAGACCTGTTCGGCTCTCTGATCGCCGCGACCATCTTCTCGTACCTGGTCCATCTCTGGATGCTGCCCGGGATGTACGACGACGAGGACTACTACGAAGAGGGCGAGGACGTCGGCGAAGATGCCCTGCAAGAAGACGTCGAAGACTCGCCCGAGGGTGAGCTGCCCGTCGAGTAAGTTCGCCCCGCACGCACCCAACGGAATGCGACCTCCCAGTGCGTCAGGCGGGCTATCGTTGTGTCATTCCTGGTTTTTCGGGTGTGCCACTACTCTTGAGCAGTGCAGAATCGTCGTTGGACTATGACACCTAGTTGGCATCACTTGTAGGGCAGGTCGAGGCACGAGACCTGCCGCCCACAAACCCGTAGGCGTCGCGGTGCGTCGTGGCCGACCTGGTCAGTACGGCAAGCGTGAGCGACCCGCCCCTGACCGATACGCGGCTACTCGTTGGCGCTCCACCAAACGAAGACGTGCCGCCCGCAGGGGGCTTCGCGTGAAACGGCCGCACGATCCCCCAGGCTCACGCCTTGGGGCTAGAGGACCTGTCGCCCCAAGGGGCTTGGCTTACGGCACGGTCGAGGCACGAAACCTGCCATCAAGGCCGCAATGGTTCGAGTCGTACGAAGATGTGCCACGCACGTGGCTTGCGGGACCAGCCCGCCAGGGCGACAGCTCTGCCTAGCCCGCGCGCGAGCCGCGGGATCGAGTCGCGAGTCGCCCCCAGCCCCGCCAGGGGCGGCACGTCGATACTCGAGAAGACGCCTGTGGTCGCCAACATGTCCCCCGTATGATGTCCAATCACCGGTGTCCGATTCAAACAAAGATGATCCGCATGGCGCGGGTGCCCCATACATCCCGGCGTTTGTTGCGCTGGAACAGCCACGCCGGTTTCCCGCCGGGATGGGTGGGGGACGGACAAAGACCCGAAAGAAACTCGCCTTCAGGCAAGCCCCCACCCTTCGCCTGGTGCGTCGTGCGTGCGCCGCAACTACAACCTGTATCCGACGCTCTTTCGCCGCTACGGGATAACCCAAGGCAAAGGATGAGGGCACCCGCGCTGGGATCTGTGGAGGGGGTCCCGGGTAACCGGGATTCCTACTCCGGCACCTTGCCGGCTTTAGTGACAGGAGCGCGTCTCCCCGGCAGCAACGCCAACAGAATGAGCAGCGGAATCATCGGCACGCGAAAACGCGGGTCGATCTGCGGGGCCGTCGCGAGCAACAACGCTACCGTGCAAGCCAGCGGAAAGAACGCTGCGTCATAATCGAATCTGCGACGGACCAATCCGGCCACCACACCCAGAAAGAGCAGAACGTACGGGCCGGCCAGAAGCGCTGATCGCAACCGCGCGGGCTCAGTACCCTTCGGGGGACGGAAGGCCAGGTTCATCGGAAACGTCAGGATCGAACCACACCTCGTCAGATAACACGTTAGTGTGCTGAACGGCCGGGCCGCCAGGTACGACAAGCCGATCCCCCGAAGAGCTCTGGACAACTCGAACGAATCCACGGTCGTCCGATTCCCCTGGGCCAGGTTCCGCCAGTTCAGAGCTAACCGCTGCTGTTCAGTCAGCCCGGTAAGCCGCCCGGGTAACTCCGCATCAATCCGATCCCAAACCGTGTGCGGCTCCTCGGCCCGGTTCGGATCAAGCGAGGTCTCCGCATAGCGATCGTCCGCGCGCCCCTCGCCCCACAGCACCACCTCGGTAGCCTTGAAGTAGGCCAGCACAACCCCGCTCTGATCGGATAACGCAAAGTGCCCGGCCACAACCTGGTTGCGGATCAACCACGGCGACAGCACAACCGCAACGCCCAGAACGTAGCTCAAGGCAAAGCGCCCGGTGCCGGCAGATGGCTCTGCGGACGCAAGCAAACCACGGCGCTGCCAGGCGCGCCAGAGCAATCCGACCAGCAGTACCGGCGGGATCAGGATGGCCACCGGACGAACAAGAATCAGAAGCCCGGCCGACACCCCGAGCAGGAGAAACCACCGCCCTTGTCGCCGTTCGGCGGCAATCTGCCAGATGAGCCAGGTGATAAGGAGCAGAGTCAGAAAGAGGGTCGTGGCCATCAGCCACATCGAGTAGTACAGATGATAAGGTTCCATCAGAAAGAGCCAGGCCACCACGATGGCGCGGCGGTCGCTAATCTGTCGCCGGGTGATACCGTAAAGAAGCAAGACGTTGAGCACGCCGAGGATCTGTTGGGCGGCAATAAGCGTCGAAACCGCGCCACCGCCGACCAGCATCACCCCGGCCAGAAACAGCGGATAGCCCGGCGTCCGCCAAGTGTCCGGACGCCGAGGCGGTTCCGTGGACTGGCTGAACGTACCGTGTTCCGCCACGTTGCGGGCGATCTGGTAATACTCCTGGCTGTCGAGAGATCGGAACGCGAAGGTGTCGATCCGCCCGGTGGCTCGATACACCGCCGCCAGCGCGCAGCCGTGTACGAAGACCGCGACGATCAGCAAATACAAAAACGGTCGGTGGGCATTCGACATGGCCGGATAGTGTAAGCGCTTTGGCCATAATTGCGAGAGGAAGAAACGCGGCCCTTCGCCAATGTCAGTCGATGCCGGGCCGAGATCCGATGGAAGCAGTCAGTCCGCCGCTCAAAACCGCATCCGTAGGGCACGGTCGAGGCACGAGACCTGCCGGTCAAAACGCCATCCGTAGGGCACGGTCGAGGCACGAGACCTGCCGCACAAGACGCCATCCGTAGGGCACGGTCGAGGCACGAGACCTGCCGCTCAAAACGCCATCCGTAGGGCACGGTCGAGGCACGAGACCTGCCGCTCAAAACGCCATCCGTAGGGCACGGTCGAGGCACGAGACCTGCCGCGACGGCGCGCTGTGTCCAAGTGGTCTGTGACCACGAGAAGGCTCCACGCCGGTGGGCGTGCCACTGCCGTTGAACAGTATGCTCCCGCCGCATCACACTCTACGGATCAACAAGTCTATACGTGCCATAAGGTTGTCAGTTAGGTAGCTTGTCGCCTGGACGGTGGGGAACTTGCGTGATTCTGTGTGTTGTGCGGTGTGCTGCAGGCAGGATGCCTGCGCTACTTGGACTGCAGGCAGGATGCCGGCGTTATGTATTCTGCAGGCTCGATGCCTGCGTTACTGGATGCCTGCGCTACGCGCGGCGGTGCTGCTCTACCGGGCATGTCCGCACGATTCCGTGGACTGAGCCGGGCATTGTTGCGGGCAGGCGAGGGTCTGGTCTGTTGTTCGGCGGCCGGCGCAGCTTGAGGGTCTGGTCGGCGGTTGCTCCGGGCACGCCAGATAACACGCCCGATTCGCAATCGTCGGGTCCAAGGCCGCCCGCGGATAGGAATGGGCTATGCGGTCGGTAAGGGCCTCGACCAGCGGCCGGAGCAGATCGAGAACGCGATCGAACTTGTCATCCGCTATTGCGTTGGAGGCTACGGCTCGGGTATTCGCCTGTTCCTCCCTCGGCTTAATAGCGGGCAGGAGCGGCGGAGGAGTCGGGCTTTGCTGATCGCGGACTCCGGCAAGCTGCAGGACGGTACTGCCGATCAAATCGGACGACGGGGCCGAGGTTGCTTGGGTGCGCGGGGTGGCTCGGTGTCCCATCGCGCGGGCGGCGAGTCCGCTCCCTGTAATCACCCCTAACATAAAGACCCACGCATAGCGGATAACGCGAGAAAGAGGCCAGCGGGTGTGATGAGAACGCCGGTGGATGTAGTACGGATTGGGCATGATCATTCCGCTCACAGTAAGAAAACGTTGACACCCTCCGTGGCGAGGTGATCACGGCGAAACCCGATCCGGGTCTGCCGGGTCGGGCGTGGTTGGTTCGCAACGGCGATCCAACCGCGGGCTCTCGGTCCGTCTCGAGCAGGGCGTTCTCCCGAACCGCCGATAATGGCTGAGTTTCGGGGTCACAGGTAGCCGTTTGGCATCGCCACGGCACCCGCGGACGGAAACGTCCGAGAAGTACATCGGACGGTTACCGGACGACCTGAAGTTCCGATATCTGCAGCGCGTGTAAACCCCTGGATCGGAGGACCGCATCTTTCAGAACCCGGCGTCAAAAAATAGGTGACTGTCCCCAATTAAGGGATCCGTAGGTCGAGGGTTCGCCGGTGTTTCGTCTTATTGGCGTCGTCGACCGTGACGGTCACGCGATAGGTGCCCGGCTCGCGGAATACGTGGATCGGCGCCGCTACCGGAGATTCGTCGCCGTCTCCGAACTCCCAGTGGTATTGCTGCGGAACGAAAGAGCTGCGGAGTCTGAACTGCATTTCACGCGGGTTGCGATCCCCGGCCGGGAAGGCCCGGATCAGAATCCACGGCTCGGTGCGCAAGATGTCCTCGAAGAACTGGACGATCCGCTCCGTATCCGTGTGCCGCGCCGAACCGGCTCCGTCTTGGCGGACGTCCGCTCCAACCGATCGGAGCCAGTCGGCGCACTCGCTCGAGTGCTTACCGGTCAGGGCATCGGCCACGCTGAAGTTTACGTAGATCGGTTGATGGTGATTCACCGGGGTGACAACGTCCGCGAGGAAATCGCTCTCCACCTTGGGACGAACAATACCAAGCGCCCGGAACACGTCCGGATGACGCATGCCGGTGTGCAAGGCAGCGCACGCTCCCGTTGACCACCCATACAGGAACACGCGATCGCTCGATACGTTGTGGCCGCCACGAACGTGGTGCAAAGCTGCCAGGATGTTCGCTTCATCCGTGCGCAAGCTCGCTAGATACTCTTCCTCATTCCGCGACCAGCGCTTCTTCGTCGTCGTCAACGTGGGGGCTATCAGCAGAAATCCATCCGACTCGGCCAGCTCGGTCCACGCCCGGAGCTGCTTGACCGGCGAGTCAGGAAACGGTCCGTGACATACCACCACCAGAGGCCAGGCGAGCCCGGCGTCATAACTGGAAGGTCGGTACAGCAAGTACTGTTGCCCCAGGTCCGGTTCAATAATCGGGCGGATCGGAGCGGGCACGTTGGGGTCGTTGTACTGCGAGCAACCTCCGCCGGAGGCCAGGGCAACGGCGGCAACGATGAGAAACCTGAACATGCATTTAGTGCTGGTCATATCTCCAACCTCGAACAATGCAGTGGCCGTCGTGCCGGTACCGAGAGCCATACGGGCAGAGCAAGGAAGTCTCCGTGGTCTTCGCAACTCGGATGGGCGTTACTGCCGCACCTCGTAACCGCAATCGGCCAGATGTCGCTCGAACTCCTTGCGGAATGCGACCGCGTCGTCCTCCACCAGGGTACGCGTGTCATCTCCCACGACCGTCCGGAACGTCAAGCTGCGGACGCTGGAGCCGATCGACTCCCCGGCGTAACTCCCCACGTAGCGAGTGTACTTCAGCAGCGGGTGTGCGAACGACGCCAGCCGCTTCGATACCTCCGCGTATTCCGTTGCCGCCGGGACCAGGAACGAAAAGTCCATCCCAACCAGCGGATACTCGGGGATAGTGCCGAGCTTCTCGGCGCGCTGCCGTACCGTATCCAGGCCATCGAGCCGCAACTCCGCCCAGGCAATGCCCCAGGCCGACAGATGCTCATCCATGACCCGGCGCAGCGGAAGATCCACGACACTAACCCGTCCGAGAGCCGTTCCGTCGATCGAGACTTCCGCAGTACGGCGAGGGTGTTCCCAAGGCCGGGCCGGGTCCGCCTCGACCCTGGCGAAGACCACCTGCTGAGCGAAGCGCTGCCATGCCCAACCCTCGATAGCCCCTTTAAGCCGATCGTATAGCTCGGTCTCGCTTCTTTTGCCGCGCCGGGCGCTAATCAGGCCGACGTGGCGATACTCGCGGTCCTTGGGCGAAGCCGGCTCGAACACACTGCCCAGCTCGATGATCGAGAATGCCGGGAAGTGGAACCGGTTTTTGGCCACGGCCGCGAGCAGTCCGGGCAGCAGCCGCTGCCGCATCTGGTGCAGGCCTTCGGCGGCCGGGTTGCGCAGTTCCACGCATTGGCCGGGGTCGGCTCCGAGCTGGCCGAGCCAAGCGGAGTCGTACCAGAGATACCCTTGAATCTCGTTGAAGCGCTGTCCGGTCGTGAAATACTCGAGGGTCCTCTGTTCGAGCTCGTGCAGACTATTAGGCTCGAAGCGGCGCATCGAGACCTTCGGCAACTTAGGCGCGATCGTGTCATAGCCGACGTAGCGGGCGAGTTCTTCGATCACGTCCGCTTCGATCGAGATGTCATTAGTCGCCCGGTACGACGGCACGCCGATCTGCCAAAGCTCGCCCTGATCCGCCAGGGTGAACCCCAGCGGAGCAAGAAGCTGCGTCGCTTCGTCGGCGGGAACCTGTCGCCCGATCGCCCGCGCCACATGTTGCGGCTTCACCATCACCGAAGTCGGCTCGCTCGGCGACGGATACCCGTCCGAGAGCCGGCTCTTGATTTCAAGGTCCGGGTACATGCCCCGAGCCAACTCAATGAACCGGCGGATCGATAGCTCGGTATTCGTCGGGTCAAGCGATTTCTCGAAACGGGCGCTGGCATCGGTACGCAGGCCGAGACGTGTCGCTGTTCGCCGGATGGTCGCGGGGTCGAAATTGGCCGACTCGAGCAACAGCGACGTAGTGCTGTCGGATACTTCGGTTTCGAGCCCGCCCATTACCCCCGCTAGGGCGATCGATCGGCCTTCGCACTGAATCATCAGCTCGCGATTCGTCAGGGCGCGTTCCATACCGTCGAGCGTGCAGAACTTCTCGCCGTCCTCCGCCCAGGCGACCTCGATTCGCGCGACCTTGGCCGCGTCGAAGGCGTGCATCGGCTGGCCCAGGTCGGCCATGATGTAATTAGTCAGATCGACCAGCCCGGAGATCGGACGCATGCCGACGTGCCCCAGCCGCAGTTGCATCCAGAGCGGACTAGGCTGGGCCGGGACTCCCTCGACCACCAAAGCGCTATACCGCCGGCACGCTTCGGGATCGGTGATCTCGATCGGGACGTCCGGCAGACCCTCACCGGATAGCTCCTCCAACGGCGCCACCGGATAAGGCTTGAGAGGCAGCTTGCGAATCGCGGCGATTTCGCGGGCGATACCGTACAGACCCCACAAGTCCGGGCGGTTCGTGAGAGACTTGTTGTCGATCTCGATTACCCAGTCCTCGAACAGGTCCGAGGGAAGCTCCTCGCCCGCCGTACAGGTGCCGTCGGGGAAGATGGCCTCGTTAGCCGCCATCGCGATCCCCAGCGCGTCGCCCGGCAGAATCATGCCGCAACTCGTATGATCGGCGACCTTCGTCTCGCCGATTTCCCCGAGCGCCGCGATGCTGGACCCGGCCGGGGCATAAACCACGTTCGCTCCGACGTGCAAAACCGGAGCCGCCGTAACCGTCTCGACAGTCTTTCCGTCCCCGACGTTGAGAACCACGTGGCGCAGATTGCGCGTGCCGGGCAGTTCGGTCACGTCTTCGATTCGCGCGACGATGAGCCCGCGCGCGCCGATCTTGATCGGCTCGACGCCTTCAACTTCCGCAGCCGTGCGCGTAAACCGCTCCGCCAACTCCGACGGATCGAGGTCGGCGGGCAGGTCAACGAAATCACGGATCCAATTGAGCGAAACGAGCATCAGAACTCCCGGTTATCTCTTAGCCGCGCGCGGCTGCCACCTATGACGACTGTGCTAGGATCGGCCCGCCGAGCCGTTCCGGCGAGACGATCGGCCGTAGATCCCCCGCGTTCAGCACGCGAATATCCCGGATGCCATACTTCATCATGGCCAGGCGGGTGAGCCCGAGCCCGAACGCGAAGCCCGTGTAGATCTCGGTATCGATATTCCCGGCCTGCAGGACATTGGGATGGACCATGCCGGCCGGGAGGATCTCGATCCATCCCGATTTCTTGCAGGTCGGACATCCGTGCCCGTTGCAGATCTGGCAGTTCATGTCGATCTCGATACCCGGCTCGACGAACGGGAAGAAGCCCGGGCGGACCCGCAGCTTCACCTCGCGCTTCATGACCTCCTGCAGCAGGGTCTTGGCCATGGCGATCAGGTTCGGGATCGAGATGTCGCGATCGATCATCAGGCCCTCTACCTGATGAAAGGTGTTCTCGTGCGAAGCGTCGAGGGTCTCGTAGCGAAAACAGCGTCCCGGAACGATCACCCGCAAGGGAGCCCCGAACTTGAGCATCGCCCGATGCTGCACGGGCGAAGTGCCCATAGCCAGATCTGAAAGGGAATCAGCCCGCAGAACGCGGCCTCCGAAAGCACCGGCGCACTCAACGCAATCAGCCCCGGATAGACCGCCGCTGCCAATGAGGCCAGCAGGGCAACCCGCGTATCGAAAAGCCGCCGGGCAAGAAGCCACACGCCCAACACACCCAGAGTTCCGAAAATTCCTCCAAGAGCCCGAGCCAGGATTACCGGCGGATCCTCTCCGAATATCAGGAACAGCGGTGCCAACAACAACGGGTAGCCGGGGGTTCGGAACACGGCCGGTCCTCCAGGCCCAAACCGATAAGGTTCGCCATGAGCGATCGCTCGGGCCAGGATCCAGTAGCCTTCACTGTCTCCGAAATGGAAACCATCGGCGGCGAACTTCGCCTCCCAGTAGAAAGCCACCCCCAACCGGAGAACGAAGGCCAGGCACAGCACTCCCAACAGCCAGCGAAGCGGATGGCCAGTGCTCTTCGTTTCTGCTCTAGGGGGAAAAGGTTCAGCCATGCCAATGAAAGATAGAAGTTGGTGCCTGGATTCAAGTTACACAAATTTAGGTTGCCTGGGCCTTCTTGTCAGCCTCAGCTTCTCTGCGATCAAGAACCGGGCCCGCTGGCAGGGATAGCGTGGGACTTGGTACGATTATCGGCTCTGGGTATACTACAAACGATGGGCAACCGGGCCTCCTGACGCACGACCCCAACCTCAATTGCCTGACCCTTTCGAGGGGTGAGTTGGGGTAGTCCGGGGTGAATGGAGAACCCCGGGGGCCGACATCCCCATCTGAGATCCATTTACCGTCGAGACGCTTGGCATGACCGAGAAGCATTTTGGCTACGGTCCGTGGGAATATCGCTATATGTGCAAGTCCTGCGGGCACGCTGTCAAATCGCCGAAGCACGAAGTCCCATGCAGTTGCTGCGGTGGGGATTTCGGTGTCAAGACCTCCATGCGCAAGGTCTATCTGGAACCCGAGAAGCGCCCGAAACGGTCGAAGTGGAATACGAACTCGAACCCACCTTCTGGGATACCATCCGGTCGCTCGTCGGGATGAAGGTCGAACAACGAACCGCAATCCGCCGCGAGAAGAAGCGGGCATCAAGACGCTGGCGCTGGCAGACCCATGCCGAGGTCGAGGAAGAGTCGGGCGTCATGCGCCACGACGAGTTCATGAGCTAGTCCCCCTCTTTCCGGTGTCTCCGAATTTCGTGGAAGCCCACATTCCGCTTGGCAAAACAACTGGCAAGGCGTATCCTGTCGATCAGGTGGTTTCTTCACACGACGTTTCTCAGCGAGGGGGATTGAGCGATGTTGCGTACAGGTGGTCTGTTGTTGGCGAGCCTGGGGCTGGCCCTGCTCATCTTGCCGGTCGCGATGGCCGGGAACCTGAAGGTCGATCAACATATCTCGGGCGTCCAGAAGTTTGATCCCCAGGCCGAAACGGTTCGCTTCTTCGAGGGTATTGATGCAGGCAAACTGCAAGTTCGCGTCACGGCCGACGGCGCCATCGCTGCCGATTTCGCATCACGAATACAAGTGACATAGCTCTGAATGTCGTCATGCCCGAGGCCTTCGCGGCCGTTCCGGTTGCCCTCGCTGATCTGAATGACCAACCGATCATGATCGAGGATGCCCAGCCGGGAGAAGGTGACGAGCCTCCTGGTGAGGACGATGAGCTTCCGCCCCCCGAAGGTGACGATCTTCCTCCACCCGACGATCCCCAGAAGCTTGGCATCGGTTGTCCTTACGCAGATGGTTCCGAAACCAATACGTTCTGCTTCGTGCCCGGCTTGCTGCTCATCTGCAGCTTCGCAGCGTCTGCCTCGAACACGATCATCCCGGTCCCAGTCCCAAGCACCACTATCAAGTCCGGCCCCTGGATGCGGTGACCAACGTGAAGGGCGTCTACGAAATCTGCGCCATGATGGGGCGTGGTGAGATCGACCATCAGGTTGCACAGATCGCCGCCTGGCATCTGAACAACCAGATCACGTGGCAACAGTTGTGGGACGAGTCGCAGCACGGCCCTGCCGGGATCGGCCCCCGCAATGGTATGAACCGCCGCCAGCTCTTCGATGCCATCGAAGCGGTGGAAAAGGCGGTCCAGAAGTCATGGGGCAAGGTCACCAGTCTATGGCGCTCAGCCAACGGCAAGGTCTGATCCTCTGATTCGCGCCCATTAGGCACGTAGCTTCAGCGGGCCAGCCCGTGGGGTGTGTCTCCACGCACCAGGAAACTCCATACGGCTCAGATGAACCGGATATTCAACGGATAGCGATAAGCGATTCCATGCTGCGCTTTTACGGCGGCGATGATCGACGCGACCACGTGAAATACGATCAGAATCGGCAGCAGCGCAAACCCGATCAACACAAATGCCAGCGGAATGCAAGTGAAGCCGTAGAGCATGATCGTCAGCTGGAAATTGAGCGATTCCTTGGCCTGATCGTCCACAAAGGGCATCGTGTCCCGGTTCATTAACCAGATCGCGAACGTCGCCAGAATATTGCCGAAGGGAATTCCCGTGTAGAGCAGCAGGCCGGACAAGTGTGCGGCCAGGGCCCAGTTGTTCTCTTCCCTGGTGGTAACCGGACGTGAGTTGTAGCTTGGGGGGGACTGGTGGTAGTCCATGGCGCTCCTCCTGCGCGTGGCGCGATCGTCATGTCACTTTGTCTATTCGCCCGCAGGAGAGAAATATTGGCGGTTAGCCGGATGATTCATCGATGGAGCGTCTCTGCGTCCGTCTCCCCAGCAGGTGTGGCACGTCCCTGAGTTTACGAAGGGCGTGGTCGTCGACCTGCCGGATCGTAGTGCCTCTAAGGGAATGCCACATAACTTGTTTGCTGCCAACGCGATATGAGCTGTAGGCGACGCTTCGTGAATCCGGGTTAGGGAGATACTATTCTTCCCTCTCTTCCCCCTCTTCAAACCGATAGCCAATAT